>NZ_MDDO01000064.1 GCF_003614185.1 Paenibacillus aceti | reverse complement strand
AACGGAGGAACCGTAATCAGAAATTCACTAAGCTGATATCCAACATATAGCAGGATCGCTGTCAGTCCCAAGCTGGTCAGTACGATTATCAGGAATTTCCAACGGATCGTGTTGACCCATTTTAATTCCGTGATCCCTTTATTTTTCTCGTTCGTTCTCCGCGTCAGGAGATAGTACAATATGATGAATAAGATAGGCCCGACTATACTCATGACCATGCGAGAGCCGTACTCTTGTACTAAGAAAATAATAATTCCGTTATACCGAGGGACCGTGATTAGAATAGAGCTTAGCTGATATCCAATATATAATAGAATAGCCGTCCCTAAGCCGGCCAGTACGATTGCCCATAATTTCCTTTGCACCGTAATGACCTTTTTTGATTTCATAGCAGTTCTCCTTCTCTGAAAGTTTAGAGGCGTTCCATCTTATATCCGATTCCCCAGACGGTCTTGATATAGCGGGGATTGTGAGTATCCTTCTCAATTTTCTCGCGGATTTTGCGGATATGTACCATGACGGTGTTCTTCGATTCCATGAAGGGCTCATTCCATACTTCCTGGTAGATCCTCTCCATGCTCAGCACAATGCCCTGATTAGATGCCAGCAGCTCCAGAATAGCGAACTCCCGCGGAGTCATCTGGACTTCTTGTCCATCCACAGTAACCTCATGCGTCGAGGTATTGATCACAAGATCGCCGATTTCAAGTTCGCTCTCATCCGACCGTTGCGGACCGCTGAATTGATGGTAGCGTCTGAGCTGTGACTTAACCCGGGCCATTAGCTCTAACGGGTTGAACGGCTTCGTCACATAGTCATCCGCACCGATGCTGAGTCCGGCGATTTTGTCCATATCCTGGCCTTTCGCTGACAGCATGATGATAGGCATATTCTTGCTCTCGCGGATTTTCATGCACGCTTCAATCCCGTCCATCCGTGGCATCATCACATCCAGAATAATTAAATCTACCTGATAACGTTCCAGTAATTCAAGGGCCTCCTGACCATCATTCGCTTTCAAGAGTCTGTAACCCTCGTTCTTAAGATATATATCCATTAGCTTAATAACTCAACTTTCGCAGAGCGAAAACTAGCCTTATTACAT
>NZ_MDDO01000062.1 GCF_003614185.1 Paenibacillus aceti | reverse complement strand
CCGAGGATGGAGGAACTACTACACCCAAGCGGATAAAGGGATAGCAAACCGTTTTCTGAGTAAGATCGATTGGTATATTCGAAGAAGATTGCTAATCTTCTGGAGGAAGAAACACCATAGACGCAGACCGAGCCAGGGGATCTTTGAGTTACTCCAACGAGAGGGTTTGAACTCGGTTACGACGTGGAAAAGGAAAAGTACGTACTGCCCAAGGTGAAGAATGTCGGAAAGCCGTATGCGGGAAAACCGCACGTACGGTTTGATGAGGAGGGGCTGGTAAACCCAGCCCTTTACTCTACAGAGCACGGACCTAGGTGTGAAATAGAAGGCCCAGATTCCATCTGGGCCTTTGCTATGTCCATTTCAGGGGGCGTGGCCTGTATTGGTGGAGCAGAGCAATGAGTTTAAATGAAACTTAAACGGAATATGGGTCTATTTTAACCCCGTCATGATAGCTTGGAATAGAGAACTAGAAAGGACGAAATCATGATCATACGGGAGTGAAAATATGTGAGTACCAAGAAGAAGTCCAGGTTTTGGATCATAACAAAAAACACGGTTTTGTTCATTATGGCAACGGTTTTTATTTGGATCGTTTTTCATCTCGCCCTGACAGCGCACGAACAAGAAAAATATCCACCCTTGGGACAGTTGGTTAAAGTAGACGGGAGGCATATGCACATTTATACAAAAGGGGACGGAAAGCATACTATGGTCCTATTAAGTGGTCTTGGCACAGCCGCCCCTGCATTAGATTTTGAGCCCTTAATAAATGAGCTGGCGATAAATAATAAAGTAGTCGTAGTGGAGCTTTTTGGATATGGTTGGAGTAGCTTAACGAATAAGGAACGAACCGTGGAGAATATAGTGGAAGAGCTTAGAACTGCTCTACATCAGGCAAGTATTGAAGTGCCCTATATATTAATGCCACATTCAATATCCGGCATATATAGCATGTACTATGCCAATAAATATCCAGAAGAAGTTAAAGCCGTTATAGGGATTGACCCGACCTTGCCACAAGCATTGCAGTATTTTGGGGAATCTGCTCCTACAATGCCCCAATATATGGGGTATATTTCACTAACTGGAGTTTCCCGATTAGCTACATACATTAATCCAAAGAATTACCTGCCTATAGCTGAAGAAGGTACTTATTCCGAAGATAACTTAACAATGACCAGAGCCATCTCGGCTTGGAAAGGGTATAACAAGAATGTCATAGACGAAATCAATGAAATAAAAAATAATGTAGACAAAACAGCTCCTTTGAAATTTC
>NZ_MDDO01000061.1 GCF_003614185.1 Paenibacillus aceti | reverse complement strand
GATGACGTAAAATAAGTTGTGTACCATGATTTGGAGTCTATCCAAAACATAAAAAAGTAGGGTATCCTCGAGATTGCGAAATCACCAAGAAAGGAACCCTACTCGATGACTATGATACCCGAAAATTCAATCAAAAATCTATTTGAAAATCTTGTCACTCAATTTATAAAAGAAAATCTGGAATCCATCATGAAAGCAGAGATTAAGCACTTCATGGCAGATGATAAGAATGAACATAACAGCCGAAACGGCTACTACAAACGTGCGTTGCACACGAAATACGGACACATTACCGATTTGGAAGTCCCACGGGATCGCAACGGTGTGTTTCAAACCCAGGTATTTGAGCCCTACCAGCGTCGAGATGGCTGGCTAGAGGAGGCCGTTATTCAAATGTACAAAAGCGGCATGGGTACGCGTGATGTCGCTCGATTTATTGAAAGTATGTTTGGCAGCCACTACTCACCAACGACGGTTAGCAACATTACGGCCACCGTTCTGGAGGATATCCAGAATTGGCAAAAGCGTTCGTTAAAGAAACGCTACAGCGTCATCTACCTGGATGGCCTATACGTCAAGCTCAAACGCAGTACGGTAAGCGGAGAGGTCATCTACTTTGCCATGGGAATCGATGACGAAGGACATCGTCAGATTCTAGGTTTTTACGTAGGCGGTCAAGAGAGCTCAAATGGCTGGAAGAGTGTCCTTACGGACCTGTACAGCCGTGGTGTTCACGAAGTGCTGCTGGGCGTGTTTGATGGGCTACCGGGACTGGAGCAAGCCTTTAAAGAAGTCTATCCCCAAGCTGATGTTCAGCACTGTGTGGTGCATAAGGTGCGTTCCACTTTTCCGAAAGTTCGTGTCCAGCACAAGACCGATTTCATTGAAGATCTCAAAACGATCTACAACGCTCTTGACCATGACTGTGCTCTTGCTGCCTTTGATACCTTTAAAAGCAAATGGAACAGATTGTACCCCAAGGAAGTGAAGTCGTGGGAAGAACAACTGTCGACGCTTCTGACGTTCTATCACTATCCCGCTTTAATCAAGGAGGCGATCTATACATCCAATCCGATTGAACGAATGAACAAAGAGATTCGTAAGCGCCTGAAACCGATGAACAGCTTAACGAATATGGATGCGGCTGAGAAGATTGTCTACTTGGATGTGATCGCCTACAACGAGCGTTTTGAGAGCCGTGTGATTCGTGGTTTCGGTGATCCACGAGTACGGGAGGAGCTGAACCAAATGTTTGAAGAACGTTATCCGAGCTCAGACGCACTGAACGAAAACTAACCAAATACTGTACGGCCTGGGTTGGGTGGGGGCGGAGGCCTCCGCCCCCACCCA
>NZ_MDDO01000058.1 GCF_003614185.1 Paenibacillus aceti | reverse complement strand
GGTTATTGTCAATCTCCAGCCGACCATCTTTCAGGAAAGCCGTCAGTTTGTCCCACTGGTTCAGACTGTAGGCAATCGCCTGACCCAGCAAGCTCTTCGGCATCGTCCGGGGTTTCTGCTGACGTAGCCAAGCATAATAACCATCCAGCACCGGACGGCTTTGCTCCTCACGTGCCTTCCGTCGTTCCTCAGGCGTCGCTTCTTTGAGCTCCCGCTCAATGGCAAATAGCTGGTTGCACCAGGCAAGCCCTTGCG
The DNA here is from genome assembly GCF_003614185.1 of Paenibacillus aceti. GTDB lineage: Bacteria > Bacillota > Bacilli > Paenibacillales > Paenibacillaceae > Fontibacillus > Fontibacillus aceti. The sequence continues at coordinate 1,868 of NZ_MDDO01000058.1, read as the reverse complement.
CAGCCACACTGTGCGGATTGCTTCTGGCCTCCGGCGCCGCTTTCAGGGCTTCATCGTATTTGCGACGCGCATGCGCCCAGCATCCAACCAGTGTCACATCCTTGACCTTGTGGTAGCCGGGGTACCCATCCACATGCAGATAGCCGTTGAACCCCGCCAGCATATCTCTCGGATGTTCGCCGCCTCGCGTACGCTGGTAGTCGTAGAGCACCACCGGACCCACTCCTTGACCTGTGCGGTACAGCCACATATACGACTCCGACTGCGCCGCTTTCCCAGGCTCCTTCAGCACCTGCAGCGTTGTCTCGTCCGCGTGCAGCACCTCTTGCTTCAGCAAATACCGTTTCATTTCCGCGACAACGGGTTTTAGCCACTGCTCCGCGCCGTAGATCATCCAGTTCGCCATCGTTTGCCTCGACAGCGGATACCCCAAACGGGCCCAATCCTGCTCTTGCCGGTACAGTGGCAGACTATTGACGTATTTTTGGCACATGATATGCGCCATCGCCGATGGCGAGGCTAGACTGCCAGGATAGACGGGCCGAGGCATCGGGGCCGTGAGGATCGGCGTTTGCAGCTCGTGGCGCTCGCAATGACGGCAGGCATACACGTGACGCACATGCTCTACGAGCTTGACCTGTGGGGGCATCACTGCAATTTCACGGCGGGTCTCCGTGGTCATCTCATGCAGCGAGCCCCCGCAGCAGTCGCAGATTTGCTCGTGTTCCGCAAGGGTATACGTGACGGTTTCCACCGGCAGTTTGGATAGATCGGCTTCGCGTTTGCCGCTGGTTTTACGGCGCTCATACGTGATCGATTCTTTTTCCGGTTCTGGCAAAGCCGTTACTTCCGCTTCGTTAAACAGATTCAGCTCCAGTTGATCCGGATGCGTCTTCTCGCTGGAAGCGCCAAAGCGCTTCTGCTGCGCGAGCCGAAACTGTTCTTCATACCACTTCAGTTTCGCGGACAGCTCGGCAAGCTCCCGTTCCTGCTGGCGATTTTGTTGTTCCAACTGGGCATTTTGCTGTTGAAGTTGTTCAAGGGTGAGGGATTCCGGTTCATTTTTCATGAGGGTATGATTCGACAAGCGCAGCTCCAAATCCTGCATGCCCTAGTTTAGATCCTATTAGATCGCTACTTCCGGCGAAACAGGGGCATGCGCCTGACGCTGGGTGAGCGAAAGGCCGTCCAGCAGCCAGCGCAGTTCACGCTGCGAAAGGCACAAAGGAGTCGTGCCGCCTGCGGGCCACTGAAACGAACCACGTTCCAGTCTGCGATAGTAGAGCCAGAAGCCGGCATGATCCCAGTGCAGGATTTTGAGCTTGTCCCGCCTGCGATTGCAGAACACAAACAGCGCCGGGGAAAACGGGTTAAGCGCGAATTGCTCCTGCACGATCGCCGCAAGTCCGTCAATGGATTTACGCATGTCGGTTGCGCCACAAGCCAGATATACCGGTGATGCTGAAGTGAAACTCAGCATAACGGGGCAAGAGCCGCAACCACGTCGCGAAGCAGCCCCGGTTCAAAACCGGAACGAACATCGATCCGAGCGACCCCGACTTGGATTTGAAGCGATTCGGTTGCTGCAGCCTGATGGGTAACCGTAACCGGACGGAAGGTAGTGGCGGAAGCGGCCTGATCTTGTCTTTGGGCTTTGTAGAGCCAGTATTTTAATTGATGAACGGTCAGATTCTGCTCCGCGCACCAAGCTTTCATCGTTTGCCCACTGGCCCGATAAGCCTGAATTCGTTCCGCCCATAACGCCTGTAAATTCATCTCCATTCACAATCCATCCTTTCGTATGTGTGATGGATTTATTGTGACTGATTCAAACCATTATGGACAGGTGTGCTGGGTTTGACGCTTAC
>NZ_MDDO01000055.1 GCF_003614185.1 Paenibacillus aceti | reverse complement strand
GTCCTTAAAGATAGTGGTTTTTTGTGATATAAACGTGTCAGTTATCGACCACCTATTATTGATAAGTGGATGAATCGCTGGAAACCCTTGTGCCATAAGGCATAATGATCTGTAGTGGGCTCGAACCACTGACCCCCACCCTGTCAAGGTGGATAGGTAACGTATTTTAAATGGAACAATTTCTGAATAACCAGTAATATCAAGGCTTTCAGGTGTTCGCATGTTGTTCTCATATTGAATGAATTCTATATAAAACACTGTATTCCGTCCCCGTTTTGTCCCCATTAAAAATAACGTATCGATAGTTGGTAAAATGATTCATAATCACATTGTTTTTATTTTTTTTTACTACCACGCGCGAATTTATCAAATTTCCCGGTTGTACGTCTTATTACTTTTTTGGTAACGTGAACATAGATATCGGTAGTAGTTGATAATCTGGCGTGTCCTAACCGCTCTTGAATGACTTTCAAAATTGAGTCAAAATTAGTTTCATCCTCATCTTCCAAAAGAAGAGTTCCTGAGCTATGACGCAAGCCATGAAATTTAATGTATCTAATTCCATGTCGCTTACAAAATCGTTTCCACCATTTTGATGGATGCTGATAGTAGTATGGCTTTCCTTTACCATTATGAAATACGAATTGTCGATCTTCACCTTCCCATTTGTCGTCTAAGAATTCTTTTTCTTCTTCCCACTCCTTTTTATAAATCTCTAACTCTTCCATATACCACTCCGGCATATCAGTATCTCGATAAGATGATGATGATTTAGGACCTTTCTCGATGGCTTTCCCTTTTTTAGTATAAGGAATGTTATTTTCCACAGAGATGAAGTTACGCTCGAAAAAAACTAGCGGCCATTCTAATCCTAATAATTCACCTCTTCTGAAACCACCGATCATTGAGCCAAGAATAAGAAGTCTCCACTTTCGAGATTCTTTATAGAGAGCATCAACAACTTGTTGCGCTTCATCCTCATCGTAATATTGTGGATTTTTACGTTGAGCTATTATTTTTTCCTTAGAATTTCTCTCGGATGGTTTTTTAACACCATCCATTGGGTTGACTTTGATTACTCTCCAATCAAAAGCTTGTTTGAATATGTTTTTAAGCACTCTATAGATATAAACAATTGTACCAGGTTCTAATGGCTCCATAAGTTTTTTCTTTTGCTTTTCAGTAAGTGGTTTTTTAGTGACAGGTGGTCTTCTTGCCCCTGGTTTTTCTAAGCTTTTCATAAAAGTAACAAGACTCATTGTGCTAATCTTATCGATTTGCTTATGACCAAATTGCGGAATTAATCGAGATTCAATTATCCCTTCATAAGTAGCGAGTGTAGTGGGGGAGAGGTTATTTGGGTCGTTAGCGTACTTTTCCATCCATTCATCCAAGACAAACGCTTCAAAGGTCATTTTTTCTGGCTTGATGTACTCGCCTGACTCAACTTCCTGTTTAAACTTAAATAATTCACCATCGAGATACTCATCTAGAGCTCTCTTCGACCTCAGAATTTCTGGATCATCCACCTCGACCCGTTTTCTTGGACGATTTCTAGTACCGTCATGATTAAATCCAAGATCAACCGTTAGCCTCCAGGTATTTACTCCTCGTTTCTCAATGCTGCCTTTTGCCATTTTTGCACCACCTCAGGAACATACGTTCTATTTATAATTGTATTTAAACAGCCTTGCAGCTGGAAAGCGCAAAGATTAGTAAAAAACATGGAATTCCTCTGGTATACCACACCGTTTCAAAAAGTTGCACTTAGTTTCGTTAATTTCTGGTTGTGCCTCACCAATCAATAGATACAAGGCAAAGCGGTTAGCTTCCCGCTCGATCTTCTCTATTGAAAAAAGGGTGCTCTTTCTTAAAAACGGAGTGTTTACACCCGGATGAAGAAAATGGTGTCCCAATTCATGAGCCAGAGCAAAGGTGGCCGAAAATCCATCCAAGCGGCAATTTATGTGTATACAAGGAATCCTATTTATACAAGAATAGTACCCCCAAGTGTTCTTTCCTAAATCTTCGTACAGAACCACTAGATTAGTCTCAGATGCAATTCGTGATGGGTTGTTGGTTCCGTGGGTTTTGATCAGTCTCTTAGAAAGTAAAATCTCCATTTGATAACCCCCGGAAGGTTATTTTCTGTATTTTTTTGGTGTGAATTTTTTCTTTGCCATTTCTTTAGACATGCGAAGAGTGTTTTCAAGTGATATCCTCAATAACTCCCTATCCTCTTCATCCATTGGCTCACCCATGAATGCTAAGGACGTTCCACTGTCTAGTTCCTCCATCATGCGTTCCAACTCTTTGGCAATGTCGCGATTATCTTTATCAGAAAGCGTATAGTACGGTGCTTTGTCCTCACAGATTAGGGCGGATCCGTCCTTATTCCCCATGAGGTAATCAAGAGTCACACCGAAATAATCAGCAATCTTTTGGAGTTTATCCTGTTTCGGAGTGTACTTACCTTGCTTCCAACTGGTGAAAGTAGCAGTGGTAATTCCCGTTTCTTTTGCAACACGATAGGCTGTAACGTTGTGCTTTTCTAATAGTTCTTCGAATATTTCGTACATTAGTTTTCCTCCGTAATTTTTATTAAAAATGAAGTCAGAAAACTAAGCTAAAATCCATTGACTAACTCAGAAAGCTATGCTAATATACAGACATAGCTTAGAAAACTGAGCTAATAAAAAGAAGTAGCTGAGAAATCTTATATAACTTAGGTGACACTTAGATTATATAAGAAACCTTAGCTAATAGTCAACATATTATTAAGGAGGAGTGTGTAAATTGTACGAGAAATTCCTTGTTCTATTAGAGGAGACCGGAAAAACATCATATCAAGTTTCTAAAGACACTGGCGTTTCTACGGCTACATTGACGAATTGGAAACAGGGTAAATACAAACCAAAAACAGATAAGTTAAAGGTTTTGGCTGATTATTTCGGAGTTACCGTTGATTATTTTTTGTCATAAACTCCCGAAATAAGATGAGTGATTCAACCTTATGTAATTCCATTTAGTGTTGGAGAGTGAAGCGCCATGACTGGTTTAGAAGAAGCAATTCGAGCAATCGTAGTTGAGGAGATAGCAGCAGTTGAAAGTCGTATTCTAGCTCTTTTGCCTGAGCAGTTAGATCGTAGTCTTACTGTTCAC
>NZ_MDDO01000054.1 GCF_003614185.1 Paenibacillus aceti | reverse complement strand
CGGATAAGAGGTCTGGCTCCCATTTTTACAGGCAGAAATAATAATGATACCATGCTCGTAAGCATTATTGATTGCTTTTAAAAGAGAAGGATAATCATAAACAGATACAGTACCTAAACTTAAGTGGATGATTTTTATATCGTGGTCAATACACCAATAAATCGCCCTTTCAAGATTAGTACAGTCTCCCCTCTTGGTTTCACTATCCAGTATCTTTATGCTCCCTATCAAAGCATGTGGAGCATACTTTTGAATAATGGCTGCACAAATACTACCGTGACTTAGAGCATCAGTATATACAGTGAAACTATTAATCATCTCATGCTCATCAACTTGCAATGAGAATATTAAATTATTGGTCGTATGAGTACTAACACCATCATCAATAATTACTACTATCATGATATCTCCATAGAAATATGTGTATTTATTTGTTGGACATTACTTTGTAGTTACTATTCCAGGGTGTTTCCATATTATAGCATAAAACGTGATCCAATAAGGATTACATAGTAGGAAAATTTAAAGTAATCTGGAATAAGTCGGTTTGAGGAGTTCTCTTTAACCAAACATACTCTAGATGCACTTTATTAGATAATAAAAGGGTAGTCCCGCAGAAGTCATTTCAGCGGACTACCCTTATTTTCTTATCGATGAAACTGTTTTAATGGTCAGCAGAAGATCGGAAGATTCGAAGATTCACCAGTTGATATAACAGCCATACTACCGAAACAACAATCATCATATCGTAGCACACATTAAACAGGAACAGATGCTTGCCTATATCCGCCTGGCCATCGCCAAGGATAGGAACCATGAACCCGATGATCCCCGCCAAGCCAATCAGCATCATCAATTCCGTCCGAATCCGGCTGTTCCGGTCCGGGCAGCGAATGTACTCCCATATCGCTACAGCATAGTAGGCTGCATAGAAAAGGGTGATAGAGAGCAACGACCTTGGCATATGAGTATTCTTGAATTGACTCCAGCCGCTGTAGCTGAAGGCGAGAGTGCCTGAAGGCAGGTTCTCCTGCTTCAAATACGAGCCCAGGTAATAAGGCCGGATGTTCATGCTGTTGTTTGCAGCATATTCCATTTTGTCTATGAGTCTAGCCGGGTGCTTGAAATAAAACAATAAAATATCCGTATGTGAAATCCGGTCATAGAAATCGAGCTTCATGGCGGGGTCATCCTGCTTGATTGCCGTATCGGTCTGAAAATAGTTCGTGCCGGCCAGCACGGACAGATGTCCGGGCAGACCGAGCTCTTCCAGATCTTCCTTGACATCGGGAGAATCGTTCAAAATTCCGTAGAAGACGGTCTGATATAGATTGATATTCTTCAGCTCTTTAGGAGCGGCAATATACAAGACAACCGAAATGAGACATATCGAAGCTGACAGCCCGATCGTTAGACGGCGCCAGCTCAGGTTGTTACGGAGCGTCATAAAGCGCAGACCGAGCAGCGCGAACAAGATGCCGACCGGCGTATTTTGGATTTTGGAGCCGGTCAGGAAGAATACCGAAATAAAAAATAGCCAAAGCACAAGCTTTGAGGGTTTCTCCTGATGAAGGAGACATAGGCCGAATCCTACTGACAGCAGCATGAATACAAGCGAGACGGGTTCTCCATACAGAGAATTGAAATAAGAGATGTAGCCTACATCATAGAACATAAACAGTAGACAAACGGCCAGCACGGCTCCCACCAGGGTCGATTTATATTTGTTATGACGAACGATGATATAAGTTGCCGCCAACAGAAGCAATGAGTATAGAGCCCCAAGCACGCGTATATCGAAGGATGACGGATGAACGGCATACCCAATCAAGCGGGCAACGGCGACAACAATAATTTGTGTTGAAATATATAAGAGCTGAAAAAAATGATTATACGCAAAGTATTGGTGTGCATATCCGAAAAACCGGTCGCCGTAGGACTCGTCTGGAACTCCGTAATTCAGTCCGGCGGTTCCCATGACTCGCAGAAAGTCGCCATTGTCCGCTACTCCAATAAATGGCCTGGCGAACAGAATATATCCGATGATACATATACCTGCCAGCACGGCAAGCCATTCGACGGAAAGAAACTTTTTCATGGGTAACGATATCCTTCCTTATACCTTGATTTTTCAACGCCTCTTAAAAAGTTTACGCTGTAGCTAATCTCTTGTCTATCGTTCTTATATTTCAATGCCGCCGACTGGCTTTGCAGGTTCAAGATTTCTTCAAAATTATTTATTTGAGTGTTTTGCATAATTCCGTTTCAGAGAAGAAGCGATAGCATATTCACTGTCGTTAAGGGGTAATTTTCGAAAATGGTATTATATGGGTGAAGAAAAGGGCAGACTTGCAGAATTTTAGAACAGCTCGTTTTTTAAGCGGCAGCCCGTTTTGAATGATGAGAAACGGCGAGCGCAGATGCAAGCAGAACAATGGCATTCAAATACTGGTGAGTTGTGACTTTCTGAATGCCCCGGACATGTGCGGCGTCTGCCGTCAAATAGGTTTTCAATCGGGAGTTGCAGCGTTCTACGCTGGTTCGTTCATTGTAAAGTTCCTTCCAACGCTTTGTATCCCGATGAGGGATGCTGTATCGCCGGAGATCATCCTTCGCATTTACTTTGACGACCATTCCATAGTTTGAAGACGAGCAGGCAGCCATGCCAAGCGGACAGTCGACTTTACCCGTGGCATGCGGGCAGCGAAATTTATGCATATCGCCGTCAACTCCCCAGTATGTCATCGCATAACCCATGGAACAGCACGGTGTTCCGTTCGAGGTCATGCCAGCAGGCGGTTCCTTCTCCCCCCGCAGATTAAGGGGAATGATGGCTTGTGCCTTGACGTTGCGGGCGGCCTCATAAACTTTCATTTGGTCGTAGCCCGCATCGAGTATGAAAAATCGTGTGCTCGTCCTGGACGCTGTTTTCTCGATCAGGCCCGGCGCCATTTCTCCATCATTGACATGCGCCGGCGTTACTTCCAAGGCGATCGGCAATTCACTTTTCGTATCGACCGCCAGATGAATTTTGTAACCAAACCATGTGATTTTATTGCCGAAGGAATCAATTTTTGCGCCCCAGTTCGCATTACCCGTTTGCTCGCTTTTGCGTTTGGGCTGCTTTTTCTCGTAAGCGCGGAGAGCGGCGCTGTCTATGGCGACGTTACTGCCTTCTATGATACCTTCCTGCTGACAGCGTGTGACCAAATCCTCAAAAAGCCGTTTTGCCAAGTCCTTTCTCGTCAGTTCTGAGAAAACTCGGCTTAATGTGGATATGGAAGGAGCTTCTCGATCCAGCGGAAGACCACACTGATAACGAAACCGGAGATCCGTATCCAAACGCTTATGCAACCCTGAAAAGGTACTTATTCCTTCAAGCGGCGCAGCCAAGAGTGCTCGTAGAATACCTTGTCTGCAGTATCCCTCAGCGCCTCGGGGTGAACGGCTTCTCAGTTCCTTGGCATACGGTCTCAGATCGAGAGAACTGAAGAAGATCGGCAATCTCTCCTTGGGTTGAATTTTTAAAAGTTCTTCGAAGGAAAACAGACATTCTTGGAGAATATACAAAGTGACTTCCTCCATCCTTGAGGTTTTTGGGTTTGGTCACTTGAAAACTTCTCCAAGTTGGGGTGAAGTCCCTTTTTTATGTCCGAAAATCCTTACGGCTCAAGGCCTCAGATTACTGCAAAACGCTCA
>NZ_KZ987725.1:14361-21187 GCF_003614185.1 Paenibacillus aceti | reverse complement strand
AGAATCAAGCTGCAGCTGCAATTTCCCAGGCTCCGGAGGAACAGCGGGCAGAACGAGTGACAGAACATTTAACCAGGCGCCGCATCGATCGGGGGCTCGAAAGAGAAGCGTTAGAACTATGGGCGGTTAAGCCAGAGTCTGAACGCTTCCGGAAAATCGGATTATTTCGCCGCGAGGAAGACATTTCAGCGCGTGATCGGTTCGTACGGGATTATGTAGATCAGAATTATGAAAAAAAGTTGCTTCAGGAGTTCGGGATCGATTCATGACTGCCGTGACTATATGTTGTGACTGATGTGATTGATTAATGCCTACGGTCATGAACGATCGCTTTAAATGCTTGATAATATAAAGGTTTTTTGGGCATGACAAAATGGTTGATGTATGCATGACCGATGTGATAGGGGGTGAGTATGTGATATTGAACGATATTCAAAAGAAGACAATTCAACTCATGAATGTAGGAGATAGAGTGACGTTTGGTGGAGTAGCAGCTGGAAGGAACGATCGCTATGAGGTAAGTCGGCTTGCTGAAGGCAAATTTGAGGTTGGAAAGTATGAGCTGCTGATCTGTCTTGAATCCGATCATGTTGAGTCAGCTGAAGAGGTTATTTCGTTTATCGAAGGAGTATGAAAATCTAAGCAATCCGGAGAAAACGAGAGATCGCATATTCCGCGAATCCTCCCGTTTTTTTCAATGTTCCACGGAAGCCTAATTCAAGCTGAAGGCCGAAAATGGCCAAATATGAGGATCGGGCTGCTAGACATCTATTCTATCTCTATGTATAGCAAGATATGGTAAACTATTCCCGACGATATTGAGTGTAGCGAGATACCCTAAGGGCGCACTTATACATTGCTTCGCAATGTGTGCGGCAGGATTTCATCCTGCACCGTTTACGATTCTTACTAATCGCCAAACCACAAATGACAAAAACCGAAAGGAGGGAAAGCGCTATGGCGATTTTTCACTTTGCTGCGCAAGTGGCATCGCGGAGCGCCGGGCGTTCGGCGGTCGCAATGGCTGCCTATCGCAGCGGCGAACGCCTCGAGGATGAACGCACCGGCGAATTGAAGCACTATCGGCGCGAAGCAAAACCACAAACTGAAATTCTCGCCCCGGCGCATTCCCCTCAGTGGGTTTATGATCGTAATCGTCTCTGGAATGAAGTAGAGACTGCAGAGAAACGGAAGGATGCGCAGCTTTGCCGTGAAATTAATATTGCATTGCCGAAGGAATTTTCTCCGGAATTACAAGCAAAGCTGCTTCGTGAGTATTGCCAACGGCAATTTGTCGATCGTGGCATGATTGCAGATGTAGCAATCCACCGTGACGACCTGAACAATCCACACGCTCATGTCATGCTGACCATGCGTGAAATGGGTTCCGAGGGATTCGGAAAGAAGGTTCGTGAGTGGAACGATCGTGAACTGGTCGAAAAGTGGCGCGAAGCGTGGGCGCAGGACGTGAATCTGGTCTTTGAAAAGGCTAATCGTCCGGAGCGCATCGATCACCGCAGCCTGGAAGCCCAGGGTATCACTGACCGGCTACCTACGGTTCATGAGGGGCCGACTGTCCGTGAAATGGAACAGCGCGGCGTCCAGACGGAAGTCGGACAGATCAACCGGGATGTGAAGGAACATAATGCGGTTGTTCTTGATCTGCAGAAGTACCGGGAACAAAAAGCTGCCCTGCAGGAGAAAAAACAGCTTCCTCCGGTGCAGCGGGCAGTTCTACAAAAGACCGCGGCTATTATTGGCCAGCCGGTGGAGCTGGTAGCTGTTCAAAAGAAGATCCAGGATCTACAGAGCGAAACGGTGCGTTTAGATCAAGGTGCGGAGCAGCTGCAGAAGCAACTCGATCCGTTCCAGCGGGCTGAAGTCCATTTCCAGAATATCAAAAATTGGACTATCGATTTACAGAGCTCTAGCAGCCTCTCTCGCACATTTAATAAAGAATCAAGAGTTAAACATGCGGAACTGGACAAACACATATCACAGGCTCGTATAATGCTTGAGAGAATGGGGTTCAAGGATGAGGGGCAATTCAAATCGCGGAAAGAGAAGGTCAGCGCTTATGTTGAGAAAGAGCTGGCTGGCATAGATCAAGCCAAGGAAAGGATCAGACTAGAAAGCGCCTTGCTTCAAGAAGCCAAGAAAATTTTGAAGCAGATTGAGACTCGATCTGTAGTTGAGCAGTATCAGGACGTTCCTGGAATTCAGCGGTTAAGTTATCCGGAAGCTCAGGTCATTCAGGCAGTCAATAAGGCAGCCGGTCGATATCTTTCTGCAGATGAGATCCAGGGGGCTTTTAACAAGTATGAAGGTGAGCTCCATGACCAGCAGATTCTTCTTAATCAGATCCGGAAGAACGGAGACCGTCTGAGGGGCGCGAATCAGTGGCTGGAGAAGCATGAAGCACAAAATGTTCAGCTGCGTAAGCTATTCCAACCTCGGAATGTTAAGGATCAGCTCAAAGCCGATTTAGATCTATCCGGAAGAATGATGAAGGAGTTTGGTGTTTCTGATAGGAGCGACTATGACCATCAGTTTGCTGATCAGCAGCAGGCTGAACTTAAAAAGCCAGCTATTGAAACCAGGATTAGCACTATTCGTCCAGGGTTTAATCTCTTAAAGGGTGCTGTCGATGCATTACGAGAGGTTGGCCGGAGAGAACAAGCCGAACAGCAGCAACGCCAATGGGCTGAACAGCGGCAGCGGACTAAGGATACCTATAGAAGCCAAGACCAGGAATATGAGCGATAATAATTTATTTCGTTAATTATTAACGGGAGAAAAGGGAAATTTGATGTGCGATCCGGTTATGGAGAATGTGTTCAAGTTCCCACTCGCGGGGCTGGGGAAAACTGACGTCGGATCAATTAGAAAAAGATAAGAAACAAAAGCTAAAAGACATCATCTATTCTATTGTTGAGGGTGCTGATCAAAAAATGTCGGGTCCTAGGAATAAAAGAAGCACCCGAAACCTTGGGTGCAGTGAAGCTGCCGATGCTCGGAAAGCAATTGATGATCGCTTCGGTGTCTCTTTTTTTAAAAGCGTTCAAGGCGTGATCCCAATTAGACCTGTTATTTCATCATTGATATTGTAATCATTTTTAATCTTATATCTACTCAGTCTATTTTTTGTTTTTTTAGCATCATATATTTCTAAGGTATTTTCATCAAAAAATGAAATGCCAAACCTATCTTCTTGATTTACTCGAATAATTAAATCGTATTTGTACTGAGATTCCTGAACATCAAGGGTCTGTATTTTAGTTAATTTCATAGTATTCAGGCTGTTCAATATCAAATTATCTTATCGGGTTCACTAATTGTTACTTCTTCACGATTTAATGTTTCGTAAGATAATCTAGTAATTTTAATTTGATTTACATCAGTTAATGAAATTTGCTCAGAAACAATTTTATTAAATGAAGTGCTTCCTTGTAAAAAATACAATGAAACTACTACAAATAGAGTAATTACAAAAGCAATACTGATAAACAGAGTTTTAGGCTTAATCTTCATTAATATCACTTCCCATTTGATTTTTATCATAATGACTAACTATTAGAAATTTTATATCAAAATAACACTTAATGCCACCCCACCCTCGATAATACAAACGGTCCGGTTAATCAACTCGAAGCGCAATGAAAGAAGATGACCCCTAATGAATATAGGAATCATCTTCTGACAGCGTAGTTTTTTATAAACCATTCACCTTAAGGGTTACAGTTCAATCCATCCACTTCCCGTATTAATTCGAATAACTCTTCCCGCTCCAGTGAAAAATTGAGCTAATACTTCACCAGATTGTTTGTACTCAATATAAGGAAGTTCTACTTCTATCATTTTATAACTAGAGTTATCCTCAAAAGCACGAATAATAGAATTAAACTCATAAATCCCGTCTTTAACCATCCTATCCAGAGTATCTTTTTCATTAGTACCCAGACCTAGGGTAAGAGATACTACACCAGCAGCGACACCAGCAGCGGTATTAGTTGCAAACGCCAATCCCAAAATAGAGGCAGAAGCACTGAGTAGCGAAGCCAAGTTATTTTGATTAGGTTTAACAATTCCGGAATCATACATATCTTGTTGTGCATTTCGAATCATTTTTGCTTGCTGATAAGTCATTGTCACCTTTTTTTTAAACTCTCTTGTTTGATATGCTGCCATAATAATTAACTCCTTTTTCTGATTTTTTTAATCTGACCAGATTTGAAAGCTGCGCGCTTAATTGTCTCTCAACTATAAGGAATTTTTGAAGTTTATTTAACAACCAAGAATTTAAAAAACTTTGAAATAATCTTATTTTTATAGAGATAAAGGAGCGCTAATTTATTATTGAATTACTTCTTCAGATTTCTGTATAAACTCTAAAAACTCAAGAGTAATGATAGATACGGCATCTTCCTTAGGTAATTGAATAAATTTACTTATTCGCAAGATATCCCCTTTGTATATATCAATAAGTTGCAGCATAGCATCAGGATCTCTTTGTTTAGCAGCGAAAAGTAAATCTAATAATTCACCATCTGAGATAATTGTAGAATCATTTTCCTTTTCCATTTGTTCACCGCCTGTTGGCTAATGTTAAGTTGTCGTGCGACTTCTACTTCACTTAGTCCTTGAAGATAGAGCTTATCTATGATTATTTTGCCTTGCGGCGGTAATGAATTGATAAGTTCTTCAACATATATCTTCTCTTCAGACATGGCAGAAAAACTAGGAGTACTTAGGTTGTTTTCATAAAAAGGACATTCCTGATTTCTAGTTCTCTTTGCTTTATATTGTACTCTCCAACCAATACGATAAATCTCACTTTTGCAGCACTCATAAACTGAATTCCGTTTATCCAAGAAGAACCCCTCCTTACTTATGTACATATATAGGGAAATTTAAGTTGTAATTGTAAAACTTGGAAATAGAATAAGAACAAACGTTCGTGTTTTTTATTATACCTTTTGCAATATTGATTGTAAAATATAATGTTTAAGCTCCTAAATGTTGATAGGTAATTGATACAAAGGAAGGAGGCAACAAGGATGGATATTACAGATATAGTATCCCTCGTTACAAATGTGGGTTTCCCTGTAACTTTATGTTTTATTTTGATTCGCTATGTTCTACAAACAATGGGAGAAAAATTCGATCAATTAAATAATTCATTGAACCATCTGATTCAAACTATCGGATCGATTCATTCTATTAAAGTTCAAGAAGACGATAAAGTCTGATGAACACGTGGAGCAGGTAGCGCTCCAGGAAACAGAATATTTCAAGGTGAAATCTAAGGAGCGCTACAAAATTGAAGCCAAAACAGCGAACTCAAACATGGACACGAGTATAATATAGACACATCTTCTGGTTGCTCGACATGTAATTAAAAGGCGCGATGGTGACTGAGGTTTAATTAGAAAACACAGCTAAGCTTGACCCAAAAAAGAAGAAGACACTCGTTCCGAAATTAGGTACGAATGTCTTCTTTTCTGTGATCTAAATAGCATCTGGTTCAATGGTCTCCTTAACATTTCTGTTTTTTTATTGGGACCTCATTGTTGCCGAGCGCTATTAGTGGCCAACATCAGAATTAAAAGACCTTGGAGATCTCTTCTAAGGTCTGTCTTTATTCTAAAAAAATGATAGGTCTATACTGAAGTAGCTGCAGCCGGTTGAAATGCTAAAATGAATTGCCTAGGAATCCGGAGGAATTTGGAGTAAGCTTAAGATCGTATGGTTTGCATTTTCCTGCATTTTTGGAGCCGATCTTAGATTTGTTCCATGGAACGTTAATCGGCTGACAGAGGGAAATACGGCTAAATATCGGGAGTGGCCGGTTCAGGCATTTATGCCAAATGTAGATTTTGTACATATGCTAGTGCTTTAAAGTAATAAACCTCGGCACACATCGAACAAGCATTATGTTAAGAAATCATGCTGATATTCGTATAATGCCTTTACTAAAAAAAAATAGGGGGCGTTATAATGAATTTGAACAAGGGGAAAAAGGCTTTGGAATCGTATACGATAGATATTCATGGGACTGATATTCAGGATGTTGGGGAACTTAATGTCCAAGCTATTAAAAAGTTGACAGGGGTAGATCTTTCGGACGGAAAGGTTAAGGTATATCCAGGTGCTCTAAAACACATTAGAAAACGACACCCCGGGGTCTTGGAGCAATATGGCCATCTCATTCCTGGAATGATTTCATGTCCGGATTACGTTGGGAAAAACCCGAAGGAACCCAACAGCATTGAGCTTGTCAAAATTGTTCAGGATCATCTGCTATTAGCTATCAAGTTAGATCCTACTGGATACGTTTTTGTATCATCTTTTTATGACTTAGCCAACGGAACAGCAAAGCTCCAAAAACGTTTGGCTAGTAGGCGCTGGGTGCCATATAGCACGGATTCATAAGGAATTCCGAAAACCGCAACTCTTGACTGCGTAAACTACATGGGGTATGATTTTTATACCACATAGATTTATGTATGTGATATAAAATGATTTTTTACCAATACTATAAAATAAGGATCATTAGAGGTGGGAAAGGTTCCCCACGCGCTTGCCGAAGGGCAAGTTACCAGAGATCAGGATACGCCGCCCTGCTATGATCCGAATAAGTAAGGCTCCCAAACGGGAGCCTTTTTGCATTCATTTTTACTTTATCCGTTCACTCGGCCACATCGTCCATCAATAGCTTAGACGCCATTTTTAACGTCTCTTTTTGTAGGGACCGATCAATCCGCTTCTGGACTTCAGGGGTTCGTACTCCAATGAATTCTGCGAACGAAACACCGAAGCGTTTTTC
>NZ_KZ987725.1:12291-14351 GCF_003614185.1 Paenibacillus aceti | reverse complement strand
CATATGCTAGTGCTTTAAAGTAATAAACCTCGGCACACATCGAACAAGCATTATGTTAAGAAATCATGCTGATATTCGTATAATGCCTTTACTAAATAAAAATAGGGGGCGTTATAATGAATTTGAACAAGGGGAAAAAGGCTTTGGAATCGTATACGATAGATATTCATGGGACTGATATTCAGGATGTTGGGGAACTTAATGTCCAAGCTATTAAAAAGTTGACAGGGGTAGATCTTTCGGACGGAAAGGTTAAGGTATATCCAGGTGCTCTAAAACACATTAGAAAACGACACCCCGGGGTCTTGGAGCAATATGGCCATCTCATTCCTGGAATGATTTCATGTCCGGATTACGTTGGGAAAAACCCGAAGGAACCCAACAGCATTGAGCTTGTCAAAATTGTTCAGGATCATCTGCTATTAGCTATCAAGTTAGATCCTACTGGATACGTTTTTGTATCATCTTTTTATGACTTAGCCAACGGAACAGCAAAGCTCCAAAAACGTTTGGCTAGTAGGCGCTGGGTGCCATATAGCACGGATTCATAAGGAATTCCGAAAACCGCAACTCTTGACTGCGTAAACTACATGGGGTATGATTTTTATACCACATAGATTTATGTATGTGATATAAAATGATTTTTTACCAATACTATAAAATAAGGATCATTAGAGGTGGGAAAGGTTCCCCACGCGCTTGCCGAAGGGCAAGTTACCAGAGATCAGGATACGCCGCCCTGCTATGATCCGAATAAGTAAGGCTCCCAAACGGGAGCCTTTTTGCATTCATTTTTACTTTATCCGTTCACTCGGCCACATCGTCCATCAATAGCTTAGACGCCATTTTTAACGTCTCTTTTTGTAGGGACCGATCAATCCGCTTCTGGACTTCAGGGGTTCGTACTCCAATGAATTCTGCGAACGAAACACCGAAGCGTTTTTCAATTGCTTTCCGAGCAGCTGCAGCTTCACTGCATCCAAGGTTTTGATTTTTATTCTTGGGACCCGGCATTTTTTTGATCAGCACCCTCAACAATAGAATAGATGATGTTTTTAAGCTGTTGTTTCTTTTCTTTTTCTAATTGATCCGACTTCGTTTTAAGCGGCAGAATGACCTCCAATAGAGGTAAGACATTTGAGTCCAGAATCGTTTCTAGGTATTTCAGATCCGCGGCACTAATGTCATTAACTGAAAAAGTTGAGCTCTGATCTTCGTCACGTGAATAAATAGTTGTTTCTGGAACAATCTGATCTAAGGATACCTTAAAGAAACGACAGATTCTAACTAAGGTTGCAACTTTTGCACCTCGACCGTTCTCGATACCGTAAAGTGTAGGTTGAGAGACACCCGTTTCCTTTTCCAAATCGCGAAGTGTCATTTTGTTTAGTTGTCTTAATCGCCTTACATTTTCCCCGATCATAATATTTATATCTTTATCTTCCATCATAAAATCACCGTATCTCAATTTTTCTTTTATTCTATCATTATTTTGGAGGGAAATAACATGAGTGAAGTTTCAAAAGATTTTGAGAGAGCATTTGAAAAGATGAAGGGGAACTTCCGGATCGAGGGAATAGAAATTAAAGATGAGGAAAAAGAGTTGTTTTATGCGCTCTATACGGGCAAGATCTCTCAAAAAGAATTCTATGAAAAAATGGGAGTCGAGGATCCTGGTGTATGATTTTTTCGATCCATGGAACGCTATTCAAGACGTGACCCAAATCCGGCTAAAAGGGACTTTTATCAACCTGGAAGAAGGTAAAATTCCATTGACTATATGCATAAATTGCTCTAAAATTGATTATAGTAAAAGTAGGGCGTAAGCCATCCGGAACGACAGCTCTGGAATCCTCGCCGGGGGGACGTTAAACAATACCGTGTAGTCGAGCTTTTAGCTGTCTCTTAGTTTTTAATGTCAGCTCTGATGATATAATTTCATCAGAGCTTTATTTATTTTATATAAGGGGACTACTAATGTCATTACTCGACCTTCCTTCTTTGCTTGCATTGCAAGTAAAGCCGGCTATTAATCAAATTGATTTGCCCCTCCTGCAGCA
>NZ_KZ987725.1:9976-12261 GCF_003614185.1 Paenibacillus aceti | reverse complement strand
AGATCAGGATACGCCGCCCTGCTATGATCCGAATAAGTAAGGCTCCCAAACGGGAGCCTTTTTGCATTCATTTTTACTTTATCCGTTCACTCGGCCACATCGTCCATCAATAGCTTAGACGCCATTTTTAACGTCTCTTTTTGTAGGGACCGATCAATCCGCTTCTGGACTTCAGGGGTTCGTACTCCAATGAATTCTGCGAACGAAACACCGAAGCGTTTTTCAATTGCTTTCCGAGCAGCTGCAGCTTCACTGCATCCAAGGTTTTGATTTTTATTCTTGGGACCCGGCATTTTTTTGATCAGCACCCTCAACAATAGAATAGATGATGTTTTTAAGCTGTTGTTTCTTTTCTTTTTCTAATTGATCCGACTTCGTTTTAAGCGGCAGAATGACCTCCAATAGAGGTAAGACATTTGAGTCCAGAATCGTTTCTAGGTATTTCAGATCCGCGGCACTAATGTCATTAACTGAAAAAGTTGAGCTCTGATCTTCGTCACGTGAATAAATAGTTGTTTCTGGAACAATCTGATCTAAGGATACCTTAAAGAAACGACAGATTCTAACTAAGGTTGCAACTTTTGCACCTCGACCGTTCTCGATACCGTAAAGTGTAGGTTGAGAGACACCCGTTTCCTTTTCCAAATCGCGAAGTGTCATTTTGTTTAGTTGTCTTAATCGCCTTACATTTTCCCCGATCATAATATTTATATCTTTATCTTCCATCATAAAATCACCGTATCTCAATTTTTCTTTTATTCTATCATTATTTTGGAGGGAAATAACATGAGTGAAGTTTCAAAAGATTTTGAGAGAGCATTTGAAAAGATGAAGGGGAACTTCCGGATCGAGGGAATAGAAATTAAAGATGAGGAAAAAGAGTTGTTTTATGCGCTCTATACGGGCAAGATCTCTCAAAAAGAATTCTATGAAAAAATGGGAGTCGAGGATCCTGGTGTATGATTTTTTCGATCCATGGAACGCTATTCAAGACGTGACCCAAATCCGGCTAAAAGGGACTTTTATCAACCTGGAAGAAGGTAAAATTCCATTGACTATATGCATAAATTGCTCTAAAATTGATTATAGTAAAAGTAGGGCGTAAGCCATCCGGAACGACAGCTCTGGAATCCTCGCCGGGGGGACGTTAAACAATACCGTGTAGTCGAGCTTTTAGCTGTCTCTTAGTTTTTAATGTCAGCTCTGATGATATAATTTCATCAGAGCTTTATTTATTTTATATAAGGGGACTACTAATGTCATTACTCGACCTTCCTTCTTTGCTTGCATTGCAAGTAAAGCCGGCTATTAATCAAATTGATTTGCCCCTCCTGCAGCAGTTTTATGAAACACAACTTGTACCATATACATACGTTTATAATATTTCCTCTGGAGAACAAATCACTTTGAAATTTGAAATTCACCGTTTTTGCCACCTGCTTGGTATTGAAAGTATCGTTGAAAGAGCATTGCATTGGTCTAAACGAAAGGGATACAAAGGTAGTTTAGGATGGGAAAACATAAAAAATGGATCGCTCAATTTTAAGCACCTTAAGGACAAAGCTGGGAAAACGGCGTTTAATAGTAAAAAAGATAAAATGCTTTATTTTTATCTTCTACCCAAGCTACTGAATTCAACAGAAACAATAATTAAATTTCATAAAGTGCCTGGCAGTAATGTCGAGTGCGAACTTCTACTTTTCAATCAATTAGAAGGTGTTTATATACATCTCGGTATTGAAAAAGAAGACGATGGAAAGAGCTATTATCCTCGAACATTTTTTATTGAACGCATAACAGCAAGCAACCCAGGGACCCGATTCATCGAAGATCAGCCTGATACTATAACGGTTCTTAGCTTCGAAAAACTAGAAAATCCTAGACCACCAGAAAAGGTCAAGAACGTTTAAATAAAGCCGCCAGCTTTGGCG
This sequence comes from Paenibacillus aceti, assembly GCF_003614185.1. Taxonomy (GTDB): domain Bacteria; phylum Bacillota; class Bacilli; order Paenibacillales; family Paenibacillaceae; genus Fontibacillus; species Fontibacillus aceti. The sequence goes on along the minus strand of NZ_KZ987725.1, from coordinate 10,330 downwards.
GTTTTTTTGCGTCTGGGGAATGAATCACGCAGATCCGTGGAACGCTAAAAGCGTTCAAGGCGTGACCCCAATTCGATAGAATTAGGGTAGTGCAGGATATAAAGGTGTCTACGTCACCTTATAAAAGCGCTTTGCACTTGAGTTCTTAGTGTCTACAGGGTAAAATTAAAATGAAACAAAAAGATAGAAACATAGATTACATAAGGATGGAAGGTGTCTACATGTCTAGTTCTACAGTAAGAATTGACGAACATTTACACATACGAATGAAGGAATTAGCTGCTAAGAAGGGTACAACGTCGATTGCTGATGAATACAGAAAAGCATTGGAGCATTGGATTGCACAGGAAACAC
>NZ_KZ987725.1:9693-9912 GCF_003614185.1 Paenibacillus aceti | reverse complement strand
GATCGTTTAGCCAAGATGAATGGTCGGACGGGGATGGACGTTTCTATGACACTTATGGCGGTATTAAATCTGCTTGCTAAACATTATGGAGTTCGAGAAGATCAAATATACGATGAGTTGCGTCCGGCAGCTGTACAGCATTTTTCAGGTAAAGATAAAAATCTGGGTTAAAAGGGTACTGTCTGTGTCCTGGCTTCAGGCGAGGGACGGTTCATTATT
>NZ_KZ987725.1:0-8796 GCF_003614185.1 Paenibacillus aceti | reverse complement strand
ATAAGGATGGAAGGTGTCTACATGTCTAGTTCTACAGTAAGAATTGACGAACATTTACACATACGAATGAAGGAATTAGCTGCTAAGAAGGGTACAACGTCGATTGCTGATGAATACAGAAAAGCATTGGAGCATTGGATTGCACAGGAAACACAAAACATCTTATTAGCAGACAGTCAGATCCTTTCGGTACTTGAGCACCGCATGACTAAAATGGAGGATCGTTTAGCCAAGATGAATGGTCGGACGGGGATGGACGTTTCTATGACACTTATGGCGGTATTAAATCTGCTTGCTAAACATTATGGAGTTCGAGAAGATCAAATATACGATGAGTTGCGTCCGGCAGCTGTACAGCATTTTTCAGGTAAAGATAAAAATCTGGGTTAAAAGGGTACTGTCTGTGTCCTGGCTTCAGGCGAGGGACGGTTCATTATTATCGACGTTCTAGCGTCATATGTCCGACGAAAGGGTTTAAGCGGGGATATATCCCCAGCCCCCTACGTGCTTCGCGTTCGGTAATGGGAATGTGTACTCGGGAGTTAATGAAGCGGCTTTTTGAGGATCATCAGGGGAATACCATGCATTTGTCATGCAAAACATAAGATACCATGCAAATAGATTGCAATATTTGATGCCCTGAAATAATTTTGCAATTCAAATACATTGCAAATGATGTGTTCAATTATCATCATAAATGTACAATTTGTATTTACAAAATGCATTTCTTGTATTATAATGGAAGTAGAAAATACATGAGGAATGATTCTATGTCAAAGACAATGACTATACGACTTACTGATGTCCATTCTGCATTATTGGATAAAATGGTAGAAAAATTGAAGGAGCAAGGGGTAAAGACGAATAAGACGGATGTGATCGAGAAAGCATTATTCTTTTTCGCAAGGGAGTCTATTTTAAGCCCTGAAGAAATATCTGAAATCATCGATGAACACTATATGGGGTTTAACTAAGAGATTAAAATTAAATAGACAAAGGGAACGATCACGCTTGGCAGCCACATCGTTCCCTTCTAGGGTAATTTCTGCGCTAACAGAAATACCCGTATTGCTTAGTGTACTTGATGATATTCTATAGATCAAGTGACTTTGTTTACCTGTAACCCAAAGTGGCTGCCATTAATGGTGGCTACTTTTTTTCTTGTGGTGTGCCACCCCCTGGAAAGGAGGTGAGGGATCATGAGTATGCTGAATCAACTTGAGAGAGAGCTTGAACACATTGACCAAGAATGTAGTGTGTTTTATGAAAGTACATCCGGAATGATTAATGAAGACCAACCCATTCCGGATCTGCACAAAATCAAAGGATATGACTTGTTGAAGAAACGATACGAGTGCAAACGCACTATTAAATTAATTTGCTTGGCCAAAATTTCACATTGTCTCCGTGATTAGTAGATTTTACTTTTAACCATCAGTTGTCAGAATCTTCACATCTTCTAAAGAGGGAGATGAATGGCAACGGTCTGCTCTACTTGACGACTGGTGGAGCGTCAATAACCGTGATCAAGAAGTATATTGAAGCCCAAGGGCAGAGATGGAGGGAACGAATTGCTGAAAGCTTACAAGTATCGTATCTATCCAACCCATGAGCAAACGCAGTATTTAGCTAGAGTTTTCGGCTGCGTTCGCTTCATCTACAATAAAATGCTTGCGGATAAGATCGAACACTACAAGCATACCGAGAAGATGCTTGCCAATACGCCTGCACAATATAAAAAGGAATTCTTGTGGTTGAAAGAAGTCGATAGTCTTGCACTTGCTAATGCTCAACTCCACTTAGAGAAAGCCTATAAAAATTTCTTTCGTGACAAGAAGATCGGCTTCCCTAAGTTCAAGAGCAAAAAAACGAATCATCATAGTTTCACAACAAACAACCAAAACGGGACGGTTTTCGTTGCTGAAGGCTTGCTTAAAATCCCGAAGCTAAAGACTCGTATCCGTATCAAGCTCCATCGTCAGTTTGTGGGTTTGATTAAGTCCTGCACTCTATCCAGAACACCTACAGGAAAATATTATGCGTCGTTGCTTGTGGAAACGGAAGTAGCGCAATTACCGAAGAATAACAACAAGATTGGCGTTGACCTCGGACTCAAGGAGTTCGCTATTACTTCGCAGGGTGAAACGATTTCTAACCCGAAGCACCTGCGGAAGTCAGAGAAGAGATTAGCTAAGTTACAACGGGATTTAGCCCGGAAGAAAAAGGGAAGCAATAACCGTCATAAGGCTAGGCTGAAAGTGGCTAAGCTCTATGAAAAGATCAGCAATCAGCGAAAAGACTTCTTGCACAAAACGTCCTCCACAATGATAAGCGAAAACCAAGTCATCGTTATGGAAGACCTGCGTGTAAAGAACATGATGCAGAATCACAAATTAGCAAAAGCGATATCCGAAGTATCTTGGAGCATGTTTCGCAAAATGTTGGAGTACAAGGCTGCAAGGTACGGTAGAGAATTGGTTATTGCACCAAAAAACGATGCAAGCAGTCAGTTATGTTCTTGCTGCGGTTACAAAAATGAAGAAGTGAAGAATCTTGCGCTGCGTGAATGGACATGTCCAAGCTGTAATTCGCATCATGATCGGGACGTAAACGCGGCTCAAAACCTTCTTAAACTCGCAATGTAATTGCATTCTATGGGTTAGGAACTAGCCTGTAAGCTTGGGGAATCTTGGAGCATTAGCTTCATTGACCAAGAAGCGCCAACCTCTTAGGTGGAGCGTAGTTCACAAACATTCTACGAGACGACACGCGATATGATTTGTAACGGTCAAGCTATTCCGGATCAGCACAAAATTCAAGGATATGAATTGCTTGAAACGCTACGATTGCAATAACAATCTTACATTAATTTGCTTGGCCGAAATTTCACATTGTCTCCGGCATTAGTAGATTTTACCCTTAAAATGGGTTATCGTGAAAGAATGAAATTCATTTATGAAAGATAGAGTTTCAAAAATGAAATAAATCATACGCAGAAAGGAAGATTTTAAATGAAAAAGTTAGTAAGAGTAATGATGGCAGTGACAGTGGCAGTAGCAACGTTAGTTCCTACAGTAGTCGGTGCAGGAGCAGCTCCATCCGTGAAAGTAACGGTAGATGGGGAAGCGGTAAAGTTCCCAGATGCACAGCCTTATGTTGAATCAAGCCGTGTCTTGATCCCGGTACGTTTCGTATCGGAAGCGCTAGGGGCGAAAGTAGGATACAAGAATCGCACTGTGACTGTAGAGCAAGATAGCAAAGTGATCACCCTGAAGATAGATTCAAAGAATGTTTCGGTGGCAGGGAAGACCGTTGTCCTGGATGTGCCGGCGCGTATCAAAGAACAATCACGTACATACGTACCGCTACGTTTTGTCAGTGAAGCTCGTGGAGCTACGGTTGACTATAAAGATCGTACAGTGACGATTACAACCGGCACAGGTTCAGGCACCGATACAGGGTCTGTAACGGTACCTGACGGCGAATTTAAGGTTGATCCTAAGTATCATGATCTCGCGCCAATGGTATTCAAAGACAACATGCGCATTGAGGGAGACGAGCTCGTCTTTACGATGCCAGAGTTAAAGGGGAGAACCGCAGGAGGCTATTATCTTTGGGGCGAAAACAGCACATCGTTAACACCGGGTCAAGAATACCGCTTTAAACTAGGCGCTAACGCTTATATAAGCATTGCGTATGCTCATACGGACGAGAATATGGAAGGTTATATTATTTATCTCGACCCAAAACATAAGGCGTTGCAAGGTAAGTTTGATTCAGTAACAGGAGACGTCGTTGTATCCTCAATGAATATTACTATTCCTGCATCTAAAGATACATTGGTCAATGTTTTGGAACAGTATAATTAATGGGAGGTCTTATGAAATATGAGGAAATTTCTGAGTATCTTTTTAGCTGTATCTATATTCATATCTACATTCGGATTAAATGAAACTTATGCTGCTGGCGCAAAATCGTTTAATTATCCGTATGTAGGATGGAATTATGATGAGGAAGGGCAATACCTAATAGGGATTATACAGGCATTGGGAAACAACATAGAACAACGCCCGTGGCAATTGAAACGGTGGCCGGCACATTATAAGTTTCCAAGTGGCACCATAACAAAGCAGCTAAATTATGATGTGTTTAACATCAAGAAGAAATTTGAGACAGATAATTTCAGTGATGAAAACGGTTTTGGCCTGATCCACAGGAGCGATGAATCTGTAAAAGATTTCTTCAACGTTATTATGAAGGATGAAGGAAAAAAAGTATCTGCAGAGCAGCTCACCTTTTTTCGAGATTATGTTACCGATCGTTCGCATAATCCGAGCTTGAAACAAGGGCATCCTACTTTTTTTGAGGGGGATGGAGATGAAATGCTCCTGGTTCGAGGAGTCATTGAATGGATGGGAGGGAAGTTTGATCATATCGAAAAGGTGGCCGAGAACAATAAGATAGCTCATTATCTAGAGTCAGAGTGGCCATCAATTACAAAAATCGTTGATTCCGGATGCCCCATTAAGATCGACTTTAAAACGTATGGTTATACCTCTCGGAACGTTCGTGTCTTGGTAACAGCAAAGGGCGCGTTTCCGGATCTCACTGATGCCGTTTCTTTGATGAATAAGACCACAGCCGAAGAAGTATATAACGGTACGGCTACAGGTGATTGCAGTACGCTTCGAGAGAAGTTTGGGGACGAGGTAGATATCGTCCTGAATGATGGTTACGGGCGTACTGCCATAAAGACGATAAAGCTTTCGGGAGACGGCAAAAAAATTGACTTCGTACCAACAAAGCTTAATCTCACAGAGGGCGGCCAACTTTGGATGACATTCCGATACGATGGCGACGCTCCTGTGAAAACAGCCGACATCTTGCATAAAGACGGTATGCCGATGACAGGAACAGTAAAGGTCGGTGGCACGATCACTACTGAGTTCAAGCTAGGTATGTTATATAAACAACTTCCAGCTGAACTTAAGCCTACATCAACGTACAATGTCATGCTTGGCAAGATGGATTTTGGTACGAAGCCTGGTAAATATTATATCAAGGTTTCGGCCTTAGTGAATAATCCTAATCATCCTACGAGGGCTTTAGAATCTCCATCGGTTGCTTACAAGAATAATGAGATGAAAGGTGAATTTATCCATGAAATCAAAGAAAGCGACTATGATCTCTTTGCAATCAATGTTACAGCAACACCGTCGAATATAACGGATAAGCAAAGCACTACGGTAAAAGCTAGTGTCAAAAATCGTGGACCATCAGCACAAAAGGATGTTCGGATCCGATTTTTTTCGAATGGGAAACAAATATATGAAATGAAGAAAGATATGCCTGCAAATAAAACACTTCAGGTTGGCGGTTTCACGTATAAGCCAGGTTCTGCAGGAGCCTATAATATTTCAGTTCATGTCGATCCACTTGCCGAGAAAATGGACAAGGACAGAACGAACAATGTGACTTCGACAGGATGTATGGTAACTGATGAAACTGCAGCTGGGAAATGCTCTTCATCGGATAGAGTCCAGGGAAAATGGGATGTCACCTATCCATTGATTACCGGCTACCGTGAGAAAACATCCTCCTATACTTGGACAGACAAGGATGGGCACTCACATACCAGCTATTATACTTGGACAGATTACAATGACCCGATATGGAGCTCCCAAAGGGTATCGTATCAAGAAACGTTGCAAGTTGATGGAACCATTAATACCAAGCAGGGGATTGCTACTGATCCGAAGAAGCCAAAAGACTCTGATCGAGAGTCACGAGGGTCGTGGGATATCATTCCTTGGGCCAAAGAGAAGAAACTGAATCCGAATGAAGTGACTCGTGCCGGCTATGGCTTTGAATTAAAGTTTGTGACGACCTATAGCACCGACTGGGAGACCAAAGTGCCGAATGGGTATGAAAATACGGCCAAGCCAATTGGAACGAAGCCTAAGGGCGTACAGGAGGCTACAGCGAGGATCTACGATTCCGCGGGTAAGTTTGTCAAGAGGATCGATCTCGATAAGACGAGCGACGATGGGAAGAAGGCGACCTTTGAGTTCCCGATCAAGAGCTATAAGGATTCGGTATCCGGAAAGACTTACAAAGAACGTAAGTTTATGACCGATTACAAGGCACCGGACGGCATTTATAAGGTTGTTGTAGAGACAGGCCCGGCCGGGATCACGGGGATATCAAGTTGTAAGACGTTCTATGTGACCATCTATGGAAGCATGTATGAAGATGTTCAGAATCTCGGAACCAAAAAATAAAAGTAAAGCAGCTGCCGAATCATTGGCAGCTGCTTTAACTTTCAGGAGCGATCATGATAAACTGTATTTAACGTATTGCTTATATAGGCGAGGAGCGCACTTAGGGCGCTCCATTGTCTTTTCATTGGAGGTTTGGCGTGCAAATTTAATATAATTAATAAAAATAGGAGCATATCTGAAAAAGTACACTTCTATGGCATTTTTTGCTTTATATGAGTCTATCAATGTGCTATAGTGAAACTATTAATAACTCAATTCATGGAAAAATCAAATAAAAAAAGCTATCGTTTCAAGGCAGTTGGTGGGGTCTGGTAAACCCCACCACTGTCTCAGACCGCATCGCACGCGGCAGAAACAGGCCTCTTCACTACAAGCTTATAGGGTCATTGTATCAAGAATTGATGCTGGAGACAACCTATTAAGCAATAAAATGTTAGGTGATTTTACCCAACATAAAAAAACGTGAACAAGCCCTATTCTCCCGGATCGTGCGGTGGAATAGGGCTTTTTTGATTTTCTGGATTCTTCGCTTCGCCCCTCCTTACCAGGGAGATCGGCAGCGTTCAATCATATAGGCTACATAGTAGTTTCGAGTTTCATAGTTTTCTATTAAGCGTTTGAAGTTATTTTTTTGAAAAAATGAACTTCAAAGGCCTAGTTTCTTATTGTCTTTTTTAGGAATCGAAATTTTAAAAGATTCGGAGGTTTAATGGCATGGCTCGAAAACAGAGTACAGGGGTTCCTACTAATACGGTTTTTAAAGCTACGACAGCAAAACAACGATCGGATCAGCTTAAAAGGTATAAGGCAAATAATCAAATCGCTGCTAGGAATAGGCGCTTGTCTAACACCATCTATGGAGCATTGACCTATAAGTGCTCCAATCCGGAGTGCTTTAACAAAATTCGAGAGCATGAAGAAATCGGAGATCGAAAGATTCTCTGCAGCAAATGCAATAGCGGATTTTTCACCGTCCTGGTCAAAGACGATCGGAAGCAATTAGCACGGCCTGAGGACATGAAGCAGAAGAAGAAGCGGAGCAAGTGAATAGAGGGCGCTCAATGCCACCCAATACGACACAATACAATGTGGGGTAAGTCTTCCCGACCACCTCGAAGAGAGCAGCGGGAAAACGTACCGTAAGGCGTGTCTGAGGGTGTAAGGGCCGTTAGAGGGTGAGACATTGTAGTATACGTAGATGCGCCCCTGCATCTTTCCTAGATGGGCGTTGTGACTCCAACGACCCAAAACCCGTCCGTGTGTCCCGATAGGGACAGGCTGGCCGTCAGAGTTAGTAATAGACTATACGCGATAAAGCACGACCTAGGCGCGTTGAATGACGGTAAAAGGTGAGGCGACTGGCAACCCGATATACGCCAGCAGTTCCCTAACAGTCTCCTTTTGTTAAAGGGGGCTGTGGATCCGCTCCCTCCTCCCCTCAACCGCCAGCACGCCAAACCTTTCCTGTCAACACAAAATTCGGAGACACAAATGTAGGGGTGGGCGTGGGGAGAATGTTTAAATCCTTCAGGCTCGCGGAAGCGAGGCATCCTTTATCACCGGGGCTTGTGGATAGTTACTTTAGAACGGAGAGTTATTCACATGCCAGAGAGAGGATGGAATGATGCAGGGGTGTTGTCGTAGGTGGTTCACGTAGCCGTTAGGCGAACCGAGTGACTGTGGGCAACGTGGTTTTCGTTGTCCATAGTCGTGCGTGTGAGCTTAGCGGAACCGGAGCGAAGCGACGCTAGAGGAAAGAGCGCAAAAGAATCTCTATAATTAAGAAAGGGATGACAGGCTTCTAGCTCGAAAAAAGAAACTGAGCTATAAACGATCGTGTTTGAGAGGTGAACGACGTGAACGATGAAAAACAATGGTATTCGGTAACGGAATTATCAGAGAAGCTGGACATGCCGGATGCGACGATTCGGAGATATATTCGTCAGCATGGCCATCAGCTTCAGCTGCGTAAGCGACATAAGAGCTATTTGCTAGCAGCTGAGTCTCTGGAGGTCTTAATTCAGATCAGAGAAGCCTATGCAGCCGGTAAGGGCGTGGATGATGTAGAAGACGTCCTAGCGGCTTCTGGAGCGCCTACGATCATCACGGTAACTGATACAAAAGGTAATGGTGAACGGGTGACTGTAGACTTGCTAGAAGCCTTATTTACTCTGCAGAAGACAGTGAACGAACAGAGTGAAATGATTCGCGCACTCGGTCACATCGTTCATGGGCAGAATCAAGCTGCAGCTGCAATTTCCCAGGCTCCGGAGGAACAGCGGGCAGAACGAGTGACAGAACATTTAACCAGGCGCCGCATCGATCGGGGGCTCGAAAGAGAAGCGTTAGAACTATGGGCGGTTAAGCCAGAGTCTGAACGCTTCCGGAAAATCGGATTATTTCGCCGCGAGGAAGACATTTCAGCGCGTGATCGGTTCGTACGGGATTATGTAGATCAGAATTATGAAAAAAAGTTGCTTCAGGAGTTCGGGATCGATTCATGACTGCCGTGACT
>NZ_KZ987724.1:5446134-5572757 GCF_003614185.1 Paenibacillus aceti | reverse complement strand
TATGCGGTTTTTGTTGTTTTTTTAAGTGTTCAGCAAGCCCTAATTAGTGTCATGTTAAGATCATAAGCCTGTGGACGAAATGGATGCCACAGGCTTATCAATTTTTTATGAAAAGTGCGTAGAAAGTATTTTAATTTCATTAGCTACTTGAAGCATTCATACCCATCTTTCCATCCTTGCGCAAAGTTTTCACCGTAACTGTACTCAAAACTTCAGGAGGGGCTGCAAGCAACAACGCAGCTACCCACCGTTCCTTACCGTTCCGTTTCAAAAGCTCATTTAAAAAGCGATCCTTGGCTGTCATATCATACCCTGCTCCTTTAAAGAAACATATCCTTCCGTTCCGATAACAACATGATCCAGGACATCGATGCCAATTATTTCACCGGCTTGTATTAGTCTTTCGGTCAATTTCTTATCTTCAGAACTAGGAGCAGGATCACCTGAAGGGTGATTATGCACACAAATAATGGATGCAGCTCCTTTAATGATTGCAGGTTTAAAGACTTCACGAGGATGCACGATTGCCGAATTCAATGTACCGATAGAGATAACCTCTTTAGACAAAATTCGGTTCTTTGTATTTAAAATAAGGATCATAAAGTGCTCCTTATCTAATCCGACTAAATCCGTAGCCACAGCCTGAAAAACATCGGCTGGTGTATGGATATAGTGATCTTTCTCCCCCTCCATTACTTTTCGAATCAGTTCAAGCAACTTCTCAGCCTGTTTGCGTCTTCTAGGTGGCAAAGCATTTAACTGAGATTCCATCACCATAAAATCTTTCATTTTTACTCCTTCCCGTTTACCCCGAGCCGCCTTACGGCGGTGTCGGAAATAAACACCGCCGTTTAACGCCGGGCGAGAGGCGAAATTATTTATAACTATCTCGAACCATAATTTACTCTGAGAACTAAAGATGCAATTAGACTTTTCTCGAATCGAAACGCTTCGTTTCTTTCAGCGTGCCATATTGAGACAACGCAGCTTCTTCCCAACCGAGCTTCTTAATGGAAGTAGCCGGAAGACTCAGGAACTCCCAAGCATTCTTTCCCTCTGCTGTAATCGCCACGGCTAATTCCTTTAAACCATCGGCTCCAAATTGCCAAGAAGTCGAAACACTGTATCCCCACAATTTATCTCCAGCTTGCAGTGGGCCATTATCATCCACATAAGCCTTCAAGTTCACTTTCATTTGCTTCAACGCCGCTTCCGTACGCTCGATTTCTAAGGCTAGTTCAATTGCTTTTTCTTCGGTCAATTTTTCAATTACTGCTGTCATTTTCAACACTCTCCTAATTTAATTTTCATAAAAATAAAGACCTACAAGCATTAAGAACCGCTTGTAAGTCTTCATCAGTTAAAATTCCTATTTCATGTTTTAGTCGTTCATAATGAACGCTACTCAATTTGGACGTTCTAACATAGGAAGGAAAGACCAACCCGGCTAACTTCCAATCGAGCAAGTTTATGTCCCAATGATTCCGCATATATGAACTTGTTATTGGAGCAATCAGTAAATCTTCATCCTGATTGTCCTCCATTAACACAACGACAGGTCGCTTCTTGGACTTGCTTACATCGTCACGATAAACAATTTCAGCAATCCAAACACTCCCACGTTTAAACGTCCTTGTAGAGTTCGTCATAAACATCGTCCTTGTCGTTCAGCCAGAAATTATACTCAGAGCCAACGACCCAAGCATCTCTAGGAATATCTTTTAATTTAGCATTTTCCGAATTTGTATCTTTGGATTTTGCCACTTGCTTCTCCTCCTTGTTCATGACGCCCCTCCTTCCGCTCAGTTTGTTAAACTCTTTGTTAAACTCATTGTAATCAAACGGAAGGGGAACATCAATGATCAGATATTTTAGATATGACAATCCACGACGACCAAATAGTGATCAGGATCGGCTGTTTTGATGAATGTATCAAAGTATGAAGTATTAAAGTTTCGGGCTTCTTCGGAGGTTTCGGAACCCATACCAAACCAGCCCATATCCCCTTTTGCATGCCACTTACCATCCGGCGTAATCACTGCATAGGTAGAAAAGCTCAGCACCTCACGAATATAAGATTGCTTATCTCCGTATCTTTCAAGGATAAATTCCGGTCGATAAAGGCTTCTTCCGGCCATCATCTCTTCCCAAGCCTCAGTCGCCTCGGCCGCCATGATTTGAATATCTGGTGCAAGAGCTGCGGGTACTTGGTACCCTTCAATCTCAACCGTCATACCTTTATGCTCGGTTTGCTCAATAAAGAAAATGTCCTTGATCCGAGCAGCATCAGCCCGTTTTCCTGACTTCAGCAAAAGCGAACCTGACCATCTGCCACCAATGGAATACCAGTCCCATTTAGCATTAGGATTCTCCCAGTAGCCGTACTTTCCTGTTTCTTCATCACGTGATGTGTACCCTACGTATTCGACCATGAAATCATCAAAAGAAGGATACACTTCCGTATATCGAATCTGAACTCGTTTTAAGTGACCCGGCACTTCATATCCGATTACACTGCCACTTGGAGTTACTTTTCTGAATACCTTATCATATGGCGATACGATACGCCCGTCTTCCAATTGAATTCGTTCTAAAGACTCATTTTCATAAATCTTGCGGTACTCTTCTTCAACATCATGGAACTCCAGATACTCTTTTGGACAATCTCCCATGTTGTTTTCTTGATAAGGAGCCAACAAATCCTCAACTTTATCCAACGACTCTGTAATCACCGCAACTGTAAAATGACTCATTTATCTCATCCTCTCAACTTAATTTTTCGAATTTTGATAACACTCCAGCACAAACGGACAATGCTTACATTGGCTGCCCGGCGTGGAAGGAAACAAAGAAGAAGCCATATCCGGGAATGATTCCAGACAAGACTTCTTCAATTCAATCTGTTCCGCCAAACCAAGCGCCCATTCTCTAGCTTCATTGGCATCAGACTCGTTATATACAAACGACTCTGCTTTCCTGAAGCGTAGAAAGTACAATGTCCCCATGACTTGCCGAAGCCCTCTTCTTTTCATAATCGCCCAAGCATACAAAGCAAGCTGCCTTGTATCATTTGCTCGGTACGGTCGCCAATTTGATTTCCAATCCCAAAATCGCTCTTCTTCCAGTAGATCGATATACCCTTGGAGTTGAATACCTCCTCCAAGCGGAAGTACAAAATGAACTTCCGTTTGTCCACTGACTTCTGGAGCACGTTGCATCAAAGATGCTATCTCTTCATAAGTCACTTCGGGATGGAAATCTGATTCAATGATTGCCTCAATAATGGCTTCATGCTCAGATACTCCATTGATCTTTAGCTCAATCGCTTTATGAACAGCCTTGCCAAGAGCTAGTGGTTTAGTAACTGGCTCGTCTTTACCCAAAATGTACTTTTGGTAAAATCGATAAGGGCAAGTTTCATAAAGCGAGAGCCGGGAATAAGAGTACAGCATTAGAATGGCAAATCTTTATCAGAGATGTTCCATCCATCTCCGGCTGAATTGGTCTCTTGATTATTTGTCGAATTTTGATGATCGCCGGTTTGAGAAGTCCCGTTAGATGTGTTAGTAAGGAATTGAACATACTGTCCAACTACCTCCGTTACATATACACGGCGTCCTTCATTGTTCTCATAGTTGCGAACCTGAATTCGTCCTGTAACTGCAACCTGGTGGCCTTTCTTCACATAGTTAGCTACATTTTCAGCAACTGCCTTCCAGACCACAATAGGAATGAAGTCCGCTTCTCGTTCTCCATTTTGATTCGTAAAGGGACGATCTACAGCCAATGTGAATTGTGCCACTGCTACACCTGAAGGTGTATAACGTAACTCAGGGTCCTTGGTCAGTCTTCCGATTAATACTGCTTGGTTCAAACTCATTTTTTATCCTCCGTCTTCATGCCTGCCCTTTCAGGTTCAGGACTTACAGATTTAAAATTGCAAACAAATCTTTCCGCGTCTTCCGTCCACTTAGGGCGTACTGAGCAAGAATAGATTTGAAGTACATCGTCCAGTAAGGGAGCTTCAATTTCTTTCTCGCGTTGTCGGATACGCTCAATGTACTTTTGATACTTAAAGTTCTTTATCCCGATGATCAGCCAGAGATAAGCACCTTGCCGTTCTATTTCCAAAAACTCATTCCACTGCTCCCAGAGTAGATCCATAGAACGCATGTAGTAGGCAAAATCTCTTTCTCTCATCAGCTTCCAATTAGGCTCTTTGCCTCCTGTGTGTTGCCTCAATAACTTTCGTTGATTTCGGCTGAGGCGTTCAGCAGGGTGCACCACTTTTCGTTTGCGATATCTTTGCCGGACCTGCTCTTCTGGAACTCCCTCTAAAAGAGAAATAAAGCGAAGAACGCCCCCGCTCTCTCCACAAAACCAGCATTTGAACACCTGGTCTTTGGTGTTAAGAGAAAGGTAGTATCTTCGCTTTTTTCCCGGTTTAGAATCCTCATGGCAAAATGGACATTTACAGAGAACCTCCTCTCTCGATTTAGAGAAAGGATTAATAATTAGTCCGTTCTGATCTGCAACGTCCAGAATGTCAGGAAGCATGATCAATCACTGCCCTTAATTGCTCTTCTGGGCTGGGAGGAAGTTGTATCTGCTCCCACTCCGACGAAAGAACAATTTTGCGCGTAACCGTGTGAATCTGCTTTTTAGGTTCCCACCACTGCCAACGCTCGTAAACTTCCGCAGCCATTTGAACATGCTTGCATTGCTTGTGTCCGAAATGACATGCAGGGCAGTCATGCGTAATAATCAAATCGTTGTAATGAGGCTCCACTTTCACGAGATACACGCCATTTTGCTTACTGGATGGGAACGCACAGATTAGTGCCTTCCCATCCGTAAAGGTTGTCAGACTCATGCAGCTTCACCCACTAACTGAATCGATTTCACAATTTTGAATCCATTGCTCATTTCAAAATCAAGTTTAAATTGCATGTTATTTGAAATCGCATTGACCTGATCAAGCGTTTCAGCTGTATTGGCAAGCACAATGGATTCTTCACCCGTCCCTACATTGACTACTTTCAACTTGGCGAATGTTACTCCGCCCGGAGAGGTTCCTGTTGCCATATCCAGCATCTTGTATACTTCTCCCGAGTTCTTTGGATTCGAGTTTGAAGGCTTTCCACCCGAATTGTTTTTCTTACCTTTACTTTCAGTAGTCTTAGGATCAGAACTGGATGCAGTGCTATCAGAAGACAACTTTTTCGGAACTTGATTATTCGTTTGAGCAAGCTCACCCACTTCAATCCGTTCTGCACCTTCAATGGTTTCAATCTCACTTTCGTCCATCATTCCAAGGCCGGATAGTGACAGCGTTACCCGACGCTTCGCTTTTGTTTCGGCTTTCATAATGGCATTGGCAAGTTCATCTGCTGTCAACGGGAGAATCTTTCCTGTAGGGACTTTGCATCTACGCATCTCGTCCCAGATCTTCTCCTCTTTCATTAAGGAAACAGCACCTATGGATTCATCAGCACGACCGTCTTGAGTCGTTCCACGAGCTGTCACACAGTAAACATCACCAATGCGTTCACGGCTGGTTATTGTGATACTGATTTTGTGAATTTTACGAAGCTGATCCGTAGCATCGCGCTTAGCATAAAGCACTAACTTTCCATCCAGTTTCAGATAATCAAACGGCTTGGTGAGGGGGTTAAGTCCAAGGCTCTCACAAACTTTCGTGTAGTAGATCAAACGTTCCTCGGGTTTCAATGAAGAAAGATCACCTTGAACTACTACCTTTTCCATAATCGACAAGTCCATTTTTTAACCTCCACCCGTCATTTGACGTCTGTGCTATTTATACCCGCACAGAAAGGTAAAATAAAAAAACGTCCTTTCTCTTTGAGAGAAATAACGTTCATTCACATTTTTATTATTCAAGCGTATAGGTCTTCACAAGCTCATCCAGATCAGTCCAGATTTGTCGAAGCCTCACCTTGAGCATTCCTTCTGATTCAATGCAGGCATCATCCAATAGCGAAAGAGCCTCCTCAAGCATCCCCCTTACTCGTTCAAAAGCTTCTGCTTCTTCCTGAATAAGACTTTGCTCTAAAGGGCTATGCTTATTTCTGGATTTCTCCCACATTAGCTTGAGCTTAGTCCACTCACTCTCATTGGGAAGAACCGGGTTATAATGTGAAACTGATGAATCTTGACGTTTGTCCTTTTTGAACCAGTGTTTAAACATGCTTCGATCACCCTTTCATTTTTTTGAAAATAAAAAAGCCGATTTCTGCACGGACGAATCCATGTAAAAATCGGCTTTAATTCATTATCAATACTTTAAATTACACATGCGGGTGCGGTTTAACCTTTATCAGAGCCTTTCGGTACTCTTCTTCCCTTGTTCTCAGCACAGGAGATTTCGGGGGGTAATGACTTTATCCTACTTTAATCCTCAGCTATAAAGCTTTGTAGGGGAGGTACAGCACTTATCGCCTATACAGGCAACTCTTGTCTCCGGCAAACGGGAGTGTAGAGGTAAAGATAATTACAGGAATATTATAGCATTGTGATTATAAAAGTGCAATCATACGTTCTCATTTTATCCGGCTGCAAATTCCCGATCTTCCGCTTCTTCCAGTACCGGTTTCAGCTCTACCTCAGATCCGCGGATCTCACTGTCGATTTTGAAAGCTACCTCCGGATGTTCCTTTAAGAACTGCTTGGCATTCTCCCTGCCTTGCCCTAAACGATCACCGGCATAAGAAAACCACGAACCGGATTTTTCAATCACATTCAGTTCAACTCCGAGATCAAGAAGGGTGGCTTCTTTCGAAATGCCTTCACCATACATCATATCAACCTCAACCTGCTTAAACGGCGGTGCAACCTTATTTTTAACGACCTTAATACGTGTCCGGCTTCCTACCATCTCATTACCTAATTTGATTGTCTCCATACGACGTACATCAAGACGAATCGATGAATAGAATTTCAACGCACGGCCCCCAGGAGTTACTTCCGGACTTCCAAAGGATACACCGACTTTCTCCCGGAGTTGATTAATAAAGATAGCTATCGTCTTGGATTTGCTAAGCGAACCGGATAATTTTCGCATCGCTTGAGACATGAGTCGGGCTTGAAGTCCTACATGAGAATCCCCCATCTCTCCCTCGATCTCTGCTTTAGGAACAAGGGCCGCTACGGAATCAACAACCAAAATTTCTACCGCTCCGGTTCGTACCAAGGCATCTGCTATTTCAAGCGCCTGTTCACCGGTATCGGGCTGGGACAACAGTAATTCATCAATGTTAACGCCTATATTCTTCGCGTAAAGTGGATCAAGTGCATGTTCGGCGTCAATGAAAGCAGCTTGTCCTCCTAACTTCTGTACTTCAGCAATCGCGTGTAGTGCCACTGTTGTTTTACCGGAGGATTCTGGACCATAAACCTCAATAATTCGCCCTCTTGGAAAACCTCCTACACCTAAAGCTATATCAAGAGCAAGATTGCCGCTCGAAACGGTTTCAACTTGGACATGAGCTGCCTCCCCTAATTTCATGACAGCCCCTCTCCCATAAGACTTCTCAATTTCCTTCAAAGCCTTTTCTAGTGCCGCCTGTCTGTTTTCTTGATTGTCCATAGTCTAAAACTCCTTCCTATAATACGAATGTATGTTCTGTTTTATAGGAACAATTTACCACACATACGTTCGCATTTCAATAGGAAAGGAGATTTTTCCCAAGACATTTACTTAATTACCCATTCTCCTTTGATTTGTCGATAGAAACGATAGTCCTGTTTTAGATCAGTATCTAATAGCAGTTTCGCATCCTTTAAAAGTTCATTTAAAGGCTGGACTGCTTCAAGAGATTCCGCAATAGCAATGATGGGGAGAGAAGAATGCCGCAACATCGAGGACAAATGACTGGTATCTCCACGTATCACGAGAACATTTCGGAAATCCCCTCCAATTTCCACCCTTCCCGTGAAGGGAAAAGGGGCTGAATGAATTTGAAAAGCCTTTTGTTTATCACGCATCGCACTGCAAAATTGAAAAAAGACCAGACTAGATAGTATTCGCTCCATCGGCCACGTTCTCCAGAATTCATGTGACCATTCCAGGTTGAGTAATTGCGCTGTTCGTGGGCCAATCGTATAGATTGGGATCGTGTTCTTGTTCTTGAGAAGCAGGTGCTGAATCAGCTTCTTCTCAGCTAACATGCGCCGGACTTGATGTCGTTTCCACTGGAATAGACGCCCCATTTGAACACTTCCCATGCAGCCAATCAAACCAAGCGATCTGAGACCGTCTGCTTCGGTAGCAGCTCGTAATGGAGCATATCCCGGTACAAGCTCCTCCGGAAATGAAGCAGGTTTAAACGTCCATTCATGTGTAATCGAGAAGGGTGATGTTTTCATACAAAGCTCCTTTCTAAAACCGAAGTAAGGAAAGAGGCGAAAGAGGCGAGAATCGCCCCTTTCACTTTTTGGGAATAATCCGCCCATAAATCCGCTCTTGCTTTACGTCAACACCACGGATACGAATATAGACTGTATCGCCCCGCTTCACTTTTCCGAACCGGATATGGGGAACCAGAGCATCGACTCCGCGCTCAAGATTAACGAAAATGCCATATTCCATTACACCGGATACCTTACCTTTGTAGGTTCCTTTGGATACATATCGTTTTGCGCAATCCGGCCATGGGCTTTTCTCTGTTGCCTTCTTGCTAACCTTCACGATTTTATTTTCTTTATCCAGTTCTACAACCTTCACTTTGAGGTGATCCCCGGCACTTACTTCTTCACGAAGATCATCTACCCATCCATAACCATACTCCTGAACCGGCAGCTCCGTTGTAATACCGCCAATATCCAGCATCAACACCTTAGGAGTAACATTACGTACTACCGCTGTAATTACCGCATCTTGCTCCAGCCATTTCCACGTCAAACCTTCCATATGTTCCAGGGCTGCTTGACGGGATGCGATGAAGGTATCTCCTTCACGATCATAGCTCAGGATCTTAAAGGCAACGGGTTCTCCAAGTAACCGCCGAAATTCATGGGCATCCTTCGTACCAGAGAAATCCTGTGGGATATATCCTCTGACTCCACCGACTAATACCACGCCACACAGCTTGTTTAGCTTTGGCTCAAGACCAATTAGTTCAGCTTGCAATACAAGATCATTCTGCCGGGCACTATAAATCTGCGCCCAGCCTTCATCATAGCTGCTCTGCTCCAACTTCTCCTCATTATAACCTTCAATCAGCACTTTCTTTAACTCTTCACTCATGTTCATTAACCTCCATAAATTTGTTTTTTGATATTTGAAAAACCTCAGCACAATTAGCGCTGAGGTTCTTACTCAAATGGATCTTCTTCTGTTTTTGTCGTTGTGTAATCGAAATCATCTTCGTCTACATGTGGTTCATCTTGGATAGGGTCGGATATAAATTTTAAACGTGAAGTAAATGTTTCTTGATTAGGCTGCACATCTAATGCCACATTGCCCTGTTCAAGTTTAGCGCCTCCGCTCTTGATTACGGCACCAAATCCTCTCCACCATCGCCGCTTTACTTCCCATTCCCGCCGCTCTTTCCAGTCCCTCGGAACAAATGAACCTTTGCCTATTTTCGGCGGTAAAGGTGTACCATCGTCCAGAAGCTTCGCCACGTAATGGAATTTGGGTAGTCCATCCATCATCTGCGTGTAAAAAATACGGTCTTCTTCCTTTTCCGTGTCCCGGTAGTTCTCCGGCAAAAAGTTAGGGAGTAATAATTGCTGTTTAAATGTGCTTTGACGCATTATGATTTGTTTTTTCCCAAATTCCCGACTAAATTCAACAGCATCTTGATAAGATAGCCCGCCAAAAGCGATTTTGTTTCGGCAACTCGTCATAATGGATTGCTTCATGGCCTTAGCGTTGATCTTGCCAGATTCGACTTCTAGCTGCCCCAAAGACTGGATAGCAAATATTCCGGCTGTTCGATACTCCGCTGCAATGGATAAGAACAACTCCACATCGGGATTAATATATCGGGAATACTCATCCACGATCATAAAATGCGGTACGCGCGTGCGCTCTGTGCCCGGCCTGCGGAATGTTCCGCTCTGCAAATGCATAACGACGAACTGACCAAAGGCATCCCCGGCTTTCCGCAATTTACCCATGGCCGTATTTACGGCTAATACACCGCCAGAAGCAAAATGCTTGTCCATGTCGAAATCGGATTGTCCAGTCAAGATTGGCTCCAGATGCCGGTTAGACGTTAAGTTCTCAAGCTGGGCGCGAAGCCCGATAACAAACTGCTGATATTTTTCCTTCTGTGCCCCAAGCAGTTCCGATTGGAAAAACTGAACCAGATCGGATTCACCCTCTTTAAAACGAAGTTCCTGTACCTTATCCTCCAGCATTCGTTGATCTCGCATCGTTCGGAGTACATCGCCCAGGTTAACATCATCCAAGTAAAGACGTTTTAAAAGCTTGGTAATATTCCGTCCGGCAAGCTCCTGCACTGTAGCAAAAAATGCTTCCTGTTTCCCGAACATAGATTTAAGGACAGTAACCGTAGCTTCTGCTACGTCGTCCTCGTCGCCTTTCATCACCGGAAACCGCGCGCTATGAGTTATTGTGGGATCAACATGGACACAGGGCATATCCATTTCATCACACATTTCTGCTACCATTGCCGCAACATCACCTTTAGGCTCCACAACAGAAAGTCCGAGTGGAACCCCCTTCTTCTTCAGAAGCAGCAACTGATAAATCATGGGCTTGAGTAAAGTGGCTGTCTTTCCACAGCGGGTAGGGCCAACAACAAGCATATGCGTGAACATATCACTGCCTCCCCATTGAATCATGCTCTCACCTCAATCCTTCATAGGTATTTCTTCACCCAAGATCAGCCGAATCTCTGTCTTGGAGGAAATAAATAGACGTTTAAAACTTTTCCAGCGATCGGCTGCCGTAGGTTTGACATGGACAAGTTGTTGCTTGCTCACATTGCCTCGACGGTTTTTCAAATTGTGTTCGAGTCTGTAATTGGCAAAAGTAAGGAACGAGGACAAAATGAGTGCTGCTATAAAGGCTGTGTGCACGGTTCCTGTTATCGAAAACGGAAAGGATAGAGTCGCTATAATCTCCTCTTTCAGTCTGAGACACAACGCTATCCCAATCCAAAGCAGGCTGGTGAAGAAGTAAATTAGCTTATTCTCCCGTTCTAACACCCAGCCGTATAAATAGATGATTAAACCGACGATGCTAAGTGACCAAGGAATAAATAACGACCAACCCGGTAAGCGCCAATACAAATAAGCCCACCCGCCAAGAGTGAGCAATAAGCTTACGAATCTGATCATGGCATATAAGTTTCCTTTCAAATCTTCGTTCAAATGAATTCAAAGGGAATTCTTTGAAATACCCACAATATCCACATGTGCTGCGGTTGATAACTCCTGCTTGTAGTGTTCAACTTCATCCTCATAACAAAAAAGAAGGACTCTTCGTCCTACTGTCTGGCTTACACCTATGGAGTAGTTGGTTAAACATCGTTTCAAAGTCATCATGTTCCTCGTCAGGAGTTCGATGACATAGGGGTCTTTCCACGGACCAATCCGTTCTTTTTGCACCAGCCCGTATTCAAATCCGTATTTGCTGGAATGGCCAACTTCTTTCAGTTCTCCATACGGTTCAAGCAATTTCTGTAGCCTTAAAAACGTGTTTGTCAGGATGTATTCCCTTGTGATTTGAATCCCCCACTCATTGAACGGCAGCAAGTGAACCGGAATGCCACCTGTAACTAAATTTAGCTTCTCACTCATGGTTTCAAAAGCATGTTTTACGGATACGCTCTTGTAATACACCAGGAATCCTCGCAGTTTCATGTGCTTCTTGATCTCGTTAATGATCTTGACTAGCGTTTGTTCCCTGGCATCGGGCATCAGGATGTAGATCATATAATCCCCTTTGTCACTTCTGAATCCACCGACCGTTAGATTACCACGGTTGAGATTGTATTTGCGCTTGATCTGGCGAGAGTCCATATACGGCACTTCGGGGATCTGCACGAATAGCTCGTTCGCATCCGTAATGTACTGCCGCTGTTGAATTGACAGCCCCAAATCCCGTGCACGATAGTTCTTGCTATCCAACAAGCCACGTTCTATTAACAAGTCCATCCCTGCTTCGGTTAATCGAACATAAGCCGCCGTGACTGTTCGACCTGCGGTTCTCTTACCAAACACATTCGTAGTTATGAGTCCTTCCTTCTTCATGATATATAACCGTTTATGTGCGTACTTCTCACTGGCAAAATGCTTCATCGTAATTTGCTTCTTCGTCATTTCCCGTAGTATATACAGTTCCTGCAATATACTCAGGTCCCGGTCTGTCCATTCACGTTGTCTTGGCATGTTTACCTCCTTTCTGCTGGAAATTTACTGCCCCGCATTCTAAGATACATCGTCTTGTCAGGGACGGTTTATGGGTTAATGGACGGGGGGCGTAGGACGGGGTGCTCAGAGTCTAACGCTCAACTGCGTTTCGCGGTAGCCTCTTCCCACCTTTCCGCTCTAGCCTCGATTCCGTACCGGGTACAATCCAACATCCAGCATATATTTTCAAGAAGTTCTTTCCGAAAATAACGGGTTCAACTCATACGGGGCGTTTATCGGGTTCAAACATACCCGAAAAATCGTACCCTGATTTATATTTTTCACGGACATTTTCGATCATTTTCAAAGCATTTCGGGAAGGTGTAACAAAGACTTGAACGTGGTTTCTACGCTTCACATCCAAGAATCCTGATTCCATTGTTTCAATTTCCTTCCATGAATCATCTTTAACAAATCCGGCATATCGAATAGCGTTGATTATTGCACTACGGTTACGATTGTCCAGATCACGAATCATTAAATCCTCAAAGAAATGACAGATGTAAATAAAGGCCGACTTCAATATTGGGGCTTCTTTTTGAGAAGCTGCGGTTGCTTCCATAGTGGCCTGAGTGTAGTAGTCCTTAATCTGATTTTTGTATTGCTTGTCTTTCAGGTAAAGCGGAAGCATTCCTTGATAAGAGAATTGATACACTGGATAATCTCCTAACATGAATGTGCTATAGATACACGGTGGATAAACCTTGGGATCAGGAGATGTACTTTCAGGTAGCATCGTTCGCCATTCCGACAAAGACTTTCCTAATTTAAAAGAAAGCTCCACTGCTTGACGATACATCCCCTCAACCTCTTCAACTTTATTCCGGGCCTGATCTTCCCAAAATGACATCTGCTTCACTCTCCTTTTCTTATGTGCATCACTTAACAGTAAAAATTTAGAAAATTCTCGTTTCTTCTGCCGCAGATCGTTTTAATTGAAGCGTATCACTTCAAGTGGTTTAAAAAATCAAACGGGTCTTTGTCAATCGACTGCCCTTGGGCTGGGGCTGAAGCTGGTTCAGACTCTGAAAGTAACGACTCCAAGTCAACCGCCGCCTTCTTTTCCTTGGACTTGACCCCTGCCAGCGCTTCTGCAATGGTATCCGTTTTCTGGCTGCGTTCTTCCGCTTTGCGCTCTAGCTCTGCCAATTCCTCTGTCAGTTTCATCACACTATCCGGGAAATTGAGTCCTGCAAATACGGTATAGATCGTAATTTTCCCCGGCTGATCTCCGACATAAGTCGCCACCGGATTTTCATCCAATATCGGTGTACTCTCATGCAGGAACGACTGAATCTGCTCCACAAACGCATGAGTGAAAAGACGTCTTGCCGCTACATTGTCAGCCACAATGCTGACTGCGCTACTGGTTGCGCCTTGAAGATCATACCCAGCCGACAGCTCTCCGTTCAGCACGCTTTGCTTGATTGCTTCCATGTATGTTACTGGAGAAGCTAGATCAACTGACTGAGCAGGTAGTACGCACTTACCAATATGCAGGCATCCTCCCGTCTTTAACATGTTCAGCCACTCCGAAGCATCAAAATGATAGCTACCATAGGGCTTATAGCAGGAAGTGACAGTGTTAAGATCATGAAGCAGACGTGCTACATGCCGATTACTTGATTTCATGAAGTCCTCTACACTCTGACTTTGACTCAGGCCAGTTTGAAACAGCTTTTCATTGTCCACTACAACGATAGCCCCTAATCCTTGCATAGCTCTCTTTATCACCTGAAGACGCTGCAAGGCATTATCCAGTACCTTCCTGCCTTCATTACGCCGTGGCAACGTAAGCAGCAGACCGAAGCGCCCAACAAAGCCTTTTCCGTGCAATAGACGAATAGCCTCAATAATCGCTCCAGTACCTGTACCGCCACCTAAACCACAGCAGACAAAAATGTAATCTCGGTCACTAAAATAGCTTTGCACAGTCTCCGCAATATCAGCCTTATGGACATTGAATGCCTCCTGTCCAAGCTGAATATCTCGACCTACACCTCGTTCGTACCCCGTGAGCGTAATCTTCTTAATATTTGGGTAATCCGGCAATTTAAGAAGATCCATTTGGTTACTGTTAACGAGCATGGCCGTATAAGGGCGCTGTTCACTCTTTGCAGTCAACCGTATTCCAGCACACGCATGAGCAATAGATGTCCCTCCCATACCCAAGCCGAAAAAACCATACTTCAAGCTGATATTCATTGCCCCACTTCCTTTCGTTTGACTCGTTCTTGCATCAGCTTATATTGCCTATAGTTGAGTAGTTCTTCCCCTAACGGAGATAATGTGTATCGCTTGGATTTTGCCACTTCTGCTACTTTTACCAGCGATGCGCCTTCCAACATTGCCGCTGCTTCGTCCAGCAAGTGCCTTGATCTAATCGGTAACTGCTCTTGCTCCACATTAGGGTGAATCTGCTGATATAAAGCATTAGTTACCTCTCTTAACTGCTCCTTCTGCACAGGCCGTTCTGCCATCCTGAGAGCTGCCAACATCCACATCATGTTTTCGTTCTCAGCCGTAGCCGATAATAGGGCATCCAAAATGGCTTCTCTGCTCATCAAGATCGTCTACCTCCCTTCAACCTTCAGTAAAAACAAAAAAAGCCCCTACCCGAAGGCAGAGGCTAAGTCTAATCATTTCAAACCTAAACGTCGATATTGTTCTACAACCATTTTTCGCATGACTTGTTCAACTTCACGATCATTCTCATCCACTTGGAAAAACATGTACAGTTCATTTACTGTTTCCTTATCGAGCATGGGCAATAACTTGTTCCACCAAAGCAGGACATTAAATTCATCTGACCACTTTGGTTCAGGAAGCAATCCCATCTTCAATACATTTTCTCGAAACAAACTGAAATAATACTTCTTCAAATATTTTTCTCCAATATCGAGAGCTTGCTCATCTTTAAGGTGTACATTAAATACACCTTCCGGGTTCTCCATCAATTCTAACAAGCGGTGTTTTTCCTCTTTAACGTAGCTCTCCAACTGCTTAATTTTACGATATTTCTGAAGAATATAGTCGTTCCCGCAAGAAGGAGAAGCGGATTTCCCTGAGTCCATTTGCTTTTTACCTTTGAACAATTCAGCCCGAATCCGAGCGTTGATCAACCGAGCTTCCGCATTCATACGACGAATTTCCATCTCTTCCTGAATAATCTCATTGGCACTGTGCCCTTTCAATTCTAAACTCATTTTACTCCTTCCCGTTTATCCCAAGCCGCCTTACGGCGGTGTCGGAAATAAACACCGCCGTTTAACGCCGGGCGAGAGGCGAGATTTTTATGAATAGCAAAAAAAAGCCAATGTCTACAGGCGTTTCCCTGTTCATCGACTTTTAAATAAACAATATCAAATATCTATAAGCTGTTATTCAGGAACGAGCATTTTCTGCACGTTCAGCTTTCATTTTAGCGATGGCCTCACTGATGGTTCTGTCACGATCAGGATTGTCCCCTGGAACAGATGGAACAACATAATGTCCATCGGTTAAACGGCGAGCTGCTTCATCAATGCTCTCCTCTGGATACTTCATTCTTTCCATGGTCATCACCTCTTATTTTAAGTATAGCATAATTAGCTTTCTGGCGTTAGCCTCGTTAATGATCATACGACCACCGCCTATATGCGTAGCAAGCATATTCCGTGCATAATAGGCAATTAGATGTGTTTTTGCATCAAGAGCTACAAATCCTTCATAGCCAAGATCAAGGCTACGTTGACAAGCAAAGGAAACTAAAGTCTCCCCCACAAAATCAAACACCGTATCAAAGCGATTATGAGGTGCGCTTTCGATCAAGTGTATGTACACATGATCTGCTTTTCGTTCCAAGGCAATAACCCCTTGTATGTAATCATTCCCACGGATCACCAATTTATATAATTCAGCATTTCGGTATCCAAAGTAGATGTCCCAATTAAATGCTTTCTCCCAGCCTCTCATACCCCGCTTTATATCTACAGGTTGCAGGGGGAGAAACTCGACCGGATACAACTCTCCACTTTTGACGTGCAACAGCAAATTAATACCTCCTCATTTAACTTATCAAACAAATAAGAATGGCGCACGCTCCTTTCATTAAATATAAAAAAGCCGATCCCCACATGAAAAATCCATGCAAAAATCGGCTTTTAAAACAATGTCATAATTTCAACAGATACAAGCAAATGCGTGAAAGCAATACTTTTATCAGAGCCTTTCGGTACTCTTCTTCCCTTGTTCTCAGCGATGGAGATTTGGGGAAACCTCTTTGTCCTACTTTTTCCTCAGCCTATAGCCTGTAGGGGAGGGATTGCAAACCTTCACCAATTTAGGTGACTCTTGTCTCCTGCATTAGGGAGTATAGAGAGAATAAATATATAAGATAATTATACCATCCTCATCTCAAAATGGAAACATACATTCTATATTGATATATTCGTTCTAACCATTTTTCCAAGTTCAAGTTAACTTAATCCTATTGCAAGCATTGATGTCTGCGCTATTAAAAAGAATGGCGCCAGTGGTATTTTCATTTTTCGATTTTTCGTAACCATGATCCCAATGACTCCACATACCCCAGCCAAGATCAGTATTAAACAAAGAAACAATAATGACTCCTGCCAGCCAATAGCCAGCCCGACTAGAGCCATCAACTTTATATCTCCACCGCCGACTGAACCTGGAATCAGTAAAGCGGCAAGATACAACACACCTGATGCTACAAACAGTCCAAGAAAATAACGCCATTGATTCTGATCTGAATTAAAAATCCTTATCAGTAATATAAGCCCTAATCCTTTCATAATAAGCCAATCCGGAATAGTTCTCCATCTAAGATCAGTATATGTTGCTACTCCTATAACAAGGAAAAGAGTAACATGCACGTAAATATAGCTCATATTCTCTCCTTTCAAAATTACTCTTACTAAATGCAGAAAAGCAGCCTCCGAAGAGACTGCTGATGTTTGTTCATGCTATAATTGAAGATGCAACAGAAAGGCTATATGGGCGGTCGGCTAACCTCTCGGAAGGGAGGTGATGCCTGTGGAAGTATATCAATCGTTGACGCTAATGATTTCATTTGCGACTCTCGTTGTACTTATACTTTCTTTCCACAACAAAAAGTAGACCGCCCCCAGCAAAGGTGATTGGTCTACTTTTTGTCATTCACTCTTAAAGCCGAACCGCCCTTAAAAGCGGCTGTTGCATGGGACGGTGACCGCCGTCCCATTATTAATATATTTATCTTATATCTAAATTATAAGTCTCAAATCACATACATGCAACGATCATTATTAATACCACTCCGATGTATCCCGCTTCGTTTGCCAATCATCGTACATACTTCCATAGATGGTTATCTTCTTAACGAGGCAAGATGATAAATCGTTCTGCCCTGCATGCATAGCTACAATCTCAAATGTATACTCTCCATCAGGAGCTTTGACATCCGTGTAGAATTTTCGTTCGTAGATATCAAGAAACTTAGATTTGAAATGCTCCCTCGGCAATTCCCACGTAGCTGACTTATCATCCCCACTTGTCTTAACCAGGCCGATGCTGGTCACGTAATCATCGTTGGTATCCCAAATATATACTCTTACCTCAGTCGGCCCTTTCAGTTCCCCTCCAATCGGTTTGGCCGTTCCTTCTAAACCTTTAGGAACCTTTGTTTCCCAATCTGTGGTGTACTTGGTTTGGACCTTGATCTCCACTCCATAACCGGCACGAGTAACTTCATTTGGATTCAAACCATTCTCCTCAGCCCAAGGTATAATCTCCCATGAACCGCGACTTTCCCTGTCTGATTCCTTCGCTTCTTCCGGCTTCCAAGGCGGGGCTGTAGGAATCCCTTGTTTGGTATTCAGTTCAGCCGTAACCGACAGCTTTTCATTATAGGTTACTGTACGGTTCTCCCAAATCGGATCACTGTAGTCAGTGTACGATTCGGTAGAGGTATGCGATTTGCCTTCACTATCCGTCCATGTTACTGTTCTTGTTTTGGTTGGATAGCCAGTAATCAATGGATATGATACATCCCACTTTGCTTCTGGCTTGGTGGTATCACAATAAGCATCCCCGCTGTTCTTAGTTACAGAGCAGCCTGTGAAGGCTACGTTGTTAGAACGATCTTTATCCTGCTTCTCCTTCTCGGGGTCTACATGAACACTTAAGTTATGAGTCCCAACCGGGCCTGTCCATTTGAAGCCTCCTACAGTAATTGGCTTGTTGGCTGGCATGTCTTTTCGGGTTTCATATATGATCTTCTTACCATTCTCCACAAAGCGAATCAGTACGTTGGACATATCCGTGCTACCCACATTTTTCACCTTTGCTGTTACGGTAGACGATTGACCTACGGTTAGCGCCGATGGGCTGGCCGTAATGGACTGGGCAATCAGGTCGTTCTCTGCCCCCTTACGCTCGATCGTCCAGCCGCCTTTTATCTCGTTATTATGATAAGCTTCATTCGGTGATTCCAGCGCTCGGTCTGGATGATTCGGATTGTTTATCGTGACATCTGCCTTAATGTAATAGATGCCTGGATCCTCGCTGATCTCAATCTTCCCAAGCATATAACTGTACTCTTTACCTACCGTAAACTGCTCTGGCAGCTCCTTGTGCATTGACGAGAGGTCAATGTCGGCCTGAACTGCACCGCCGATCGTTACCTTTGCTGTCATTGGCATTCCGCGTTCACTTGCGTAGTCACCAGAGATAATATCTTCATCGCCATCATAGCGGAATTTCACCCAAAGCTGGCCAGCTTCAGTTAGCGTCAGCTTTGTTGGAACGTAGTCCATGTTGAGATCATCCGCCAATGTCACACTCTCGATCTGAGTACGTCCGTAGCCATCATCTACAACAATGTCCACGTCTTTGCCTAAAACACGCGATAGCTCTTTGCTAGCGATTTTGACGGTATTGCTATACTGAGCATCGGTTGTAATGATAGAGGTTAGTTTTACTCGCTTACTCATGTCAGGAAATGCATCTTTAGGCAGCGCATAGACATCCACCTGACGTTCACCAGTATCAACGCCAGCAGTTGTGAAGCTCACGGTCAGTTCCTCGCCCTGTGTGACTTTCAGGGTAGGCCAAGCAGTGACATTAAAGTAGGCATGGCCTTTACCGTCAATCTTTTGTGTTCTATCAAATTGAATACCCATGCGGCTGACGATGCCGGAAGTGCGGAGGAATTTGAACTGATCTACAATATATGAATAGTCATGATCAGAATCATAATCTATCCCACGAACAGTAAAAGTATCCCGGAAATATTGTTTTTGCTTCTGAGAGACATTTTGCATATGTCCTGACCATACAGCGTCAAACAGATCCCCTACAGCTTCCTTGCTCTTATAGGTAAGTCCAAATCCGTTTTTGTCCGAAAATACCGGATCGCCCGGTTTTTCCTTCACAGCAAACACGTCGTAATTGTCTATAATCTGCTTCTGACCATCAGCAAAGGTAAATACCCCTTGCCATTGATACAGTTTCCACTTGTTGTCCGAAACTTTATACCCCAATGCAGGAATATAACCTATAAAATGCTCACCTGTCTTGCTATATTCCCATGGATCAACATCCTTCACATACCTCTGTAACATTGGCATTCCTGCAGCAGATGCAACAGCAGATAGTAGCACGAATAACATTAAAAATATCGAACCTATCTTCTTCATTTCTTTTCCACCACCAATAATAAATATTAAAAAGAGCCCGCGAACACTTCGCAGACCCTTAGATTACATATAGACACTCACAGATTCGTTATTTAAGATTTTGTGCCAATTTTTGTACTTCTGACAATGGTGCCGCAGTATACCCACCAGAGGTTACTACGATCGCTTCATTAACATTTCCGAAAAGAGCAGCTAAATCCTCATTAAAGCTACTATCCAAGTTGATAAAATACCCTTCTTGTTCGTCCCGTCCAGGATACACCTTCGCAAATGAGATGGCTCCTTTGCCCTTACCGATCTCGAAAGTATAGTTCTTTCCGGAAACTAGTTTGGTATTTCCATAATTTCCGGTTGCTCCTTGTGGCATTGTGAAAGTCAATTTACCGTTGGACACTTTCATATTGTCAACAAACAGTTCCTTTGCCAAATCTGTATATCCCGCCTTCCATTCAAACTCAGTGCTATACATGTTATCATCACTCGGAACCGGATCAGGATCAGCTACAGCTTTACCAGTAGAAATGCTTACAAGGCTTTGACTGGACTTCCATTCCACCGTAGCACCCAATGCCTCCGATACAAACCGCAGCGGTACAAATACTCGGTCTTGCTTAACTCGGGCTGGAACGTCCAAGGTTACGATACTGCCATCCACCAGTACCTTTTTACTGTTGACCTCCAAGCTAATGTTCTTATCACCTAGAGTCACGTACACCGTCCGGCTTACTCTCTTACCAACAGTCTCCTTCTTATAATCCACTTTCGCCCCCAGCGATTCAGATACAAACCGAACCGGGATCAATACTCTATTGCTCTCAACGTAAGGCTTCGCATCTGGAAAGCTCACGTTCTTTCCATCAACCTGAACATAAACTGTCCGGGCCGCCGAAGCCGATCCCAATGCCATCCCCAGCAGCATAACCGTAGACATTAAAACAAGTCCTAATTTTTTTAACATTTTTCTACACTCCCTTTTCTGAATTAGTGGGGTATTCGCATACCCTATTGATTTCCAAAAAACTTCAAATTCCGAATACACAACATAGATTCCATTATAATCCAAGCGCTGTTTTCACTCAATTTCTTTGAATCAATTCCCCTCCTCTATATTCAGTCTCTATAAAATGTGAAAAGCTCCACCGACTGAGGTCGATGGAGCTAAAAACTTTTCATTTATAAATATAGCCGCGTGACAGCAAATAATCTCTATGAATAGTCAATTAGGCACTATGCAGTGTTCTGACCTCGCTCATTGTATTATCATTTGGTCATTAAAAGAAAATACCCTCTAAAAAGAGGATATTAGAACTGTAAAATATTTACATATTTTTATTTACAGCTTCGCTATTGAATTAATTCCATTATATACCTTGTGAGATGAAAATGCAAGATCATTTGTTCGTACATAAAGACATAATCATAATATCGTTTTTGACTGGATGAACCACTCATGACTGAAGTCACGAGATTCTTGGGAATAGAGCATACTTGATAGCGTATTTCTTTACTAACAGCGGTGTACATTATTATCTTCAGCGATTTGTTTCAATAAACTCGTGTCATGTGGTGTAAAATTGACCATTATTCAAATATTGGATATTATTGAAATATTGGAAAATCTTATCGGGGCGGTGGTTAGTATGGATTCTGCAACCACGATTACTACAAGACTTAATGATTTTATGAAGCAGGAGGGGTTAACCTTAAGTCAATTTGCTCAAAAAATAGGTTTAAATATCGGAACATTAAGTTACATTCTGAATGGAAACCGAACCTTGAGTATCGAACAATTGGACCTCATCACTGAATGCATGGGTTTAGCAAAAGGTTATTTCTATATTCAGTATTTTGAAGAAGTTCTAGCAGAATCTACTCCCAATTGGCGCAGAATTAAACCTTTTATTTATGGGTGTGCAGAGATTGGCAATTGGGACTTGATTCATAAAGCCGTTCAATTGCTGCTCGACAACTTGTTATATTCTCCACACCTCTTTGAAGTGGCAGAAGATTTCTATAGAATCGGTAAAAAAGAAGCTGCTATCATTTTATATGAAAATGTTGCTCTCAGTGAAAGAAGTCAGCATTCAGAACGTTTGGCCCTTTGCCAATATCGCCTGTTTATGTGCAAACTTGGAAAGGATCAAGAAAAAAATTATCAAGCAGCAATACAATTTGAATTATTCGTTGATCGCTTGGATGAATACGATCAGTTGGACGCATTGAAGGATTTAGCGAATACATACCGTTCATTACGCCGGTGGGACAAAGTAGAGGAAACGGCTGAAAAACTCAAAAACAAGGCTGAAATCCTATATCAAAGAACTACAAAATATAATCATCAAGACTATAAACTAACAACACCACTTTTCACATATATAGCTTACTCAAATCTACTATTAGGCAGCGTTTTTGAAATCAAGAAAGACTATGAACGAGCCATGCAGTACATTGCATTGTACGCAAACTTAGATTGGGTAAGAGAAGATGATAAGGATACGCTTATTTGGAAAGAAAAATTCTATGCTTGGGCTAAGATGAATACAATGGTCACCAAGTTGTCAGCTGGAGATTTTAGCGTACTACCAGAATACATCCAGTATCTTGAATCCAACAAAGACGAACGATTGCTATCTTTATTGAATATCATCGAAGCGGCCAATCGTTATCATTATAATGTTGATAGCATTCTTGAAAGATTTGATATTTCTTCAATAGTCAAAGCAGAACATTCAAATGATGTTTATACTAAACAGACTATTGAAGAACGTCTTGCACGCCTTTATTTTGAATTAGCTGACTATCACCTAAGCAAAGGCCTCTATAAGAATGGTTTTAAGTACTTAGTGGATAGTTTAAATAAATCAGAATCTATTAATGAAAAAACCTGTATAATTAAGTGTGTAGGCCTATTTGAAAGCTTACGTGAAAAGTGCGATAAAGCCTTAATAGAAGCCTACCAAAAAATAATTACAGAGGTGTATAATAATGAAAAGAAAACTGGCAGTACTATTTATGTCTAGTCTCTCATTGATTATTCTTTTTTCTCCGCCAATTGTTCACCTAATGGATCATCACGGAGGAATGTGAAACTCTATAACATTTACACTAACAGACCAGTTCTTGAACTGGTCTGTCTAATTTGATTAAAAATTCGAATAAATGATTAACATAATCGTGACAAGAATCATGGTATGGGGCGGATACGGATGCAATAAACTCTCGCCATTTTCATGTTGAATTTGCGAACGAGAGAGCATAATCGAAAGAATTTCATCGTTTTTTTCATACGGTGTAATCCGTAGCCAGCAATGACCGTTCCCTTCATATATAGATTCTAATTTTCCGCCACACGTTTCAATTTTGGATGTAATTTCAGCCTTCTTTTCATCACAACAATCGCCTGTGCATCCAAATGCAGCTTCTGTGCATTTTTTGGCTTGATATACTCGCGTTCCTTCTCCATAGTAATTAGAAAGTACTATCCTTTGACTTTGGTTAATATATGGAACATGTTCTCGAACCGGTGATATATCCTGAAACTTCACATATTACAGGTCTACTAAATATTTGTAGAGGTCTTCCCCAAATTTGAGTTTGGAGGAAAGTTCCTCACCCCGTTCCTTACATATGCTACGAGCGAATTCAAATTGTTCCGGAGTAATTTTGTGTTTCTTAGTTTTTTGTTTAACAATTTTCTTTTCTTTTTTCGATCTCAACGATGCTACGACTTCTTCAAGATTTGAAGGAATTTCAAGAAGACTCCTTGAATAGGGAATATAGCTGGCTTGAGAGCCGTTATTCAATTTACATTTATAGAAATCCCGAACCTCATCTAGGGATCGCGTAAATTTGTAACCTTTTTCCTCAAAGTCAGCCTTGGATCAAGCTGCCATAATCCGAGGAAAAACACTCGGATCTAATATAGTAATAATTCCATAATCTTTTATATCTCTGATTAGCCTGCCTACTCCTTGGTTTAGTTTAACCATCATATTGGGAAAAAGCACTTCTTGCATAAAGACATCCTCTAAACCTTCACCGATCAGTTTAAAATAGGGATCATAGGGAACTGGGAAGGGTAATCGTGAAAATATAACGGAAACTAATGAGCTTCCAGGAACGGAGAATCCAGAAAAAAAACTTCCGCTCCCTAGAAGAACACTTGTCTCGTCATTTTTGAATTGTTGTGTTAATTTTTCAACTCCTCCTTGTTCTTGCCTGAATAAAGTAACATCCATTTGATCACATATTATTCGCTCATATGTTGCTTGGATGTCAAAAGTATTAAGGATCTCCCTTCCATAATGATTAACATGTTCTTTATATGGAAAATTTGGTCTTTGATCCACTCTTGGCTTCGGTTGCGCGGATCAAAAACATGTTCAGGAACATAAATTAGCGCCTGACTTGTTATTCTTGTTTCTATTCTTGTTCTAAACGTATTACTTTTTGTTCATTCAAGTCTACAATATAACGATTAAGCTCATCGTAAGAATAAGGAAATGATACTAAATCTAGTTCTAACAAAGGTAAAAGAACAAATAGACGTTCTGTTAAACGAGGGTGTGGGATAATTAAATCAGGATGATTAATTTTTTCTTTACCAAACGTTAATATATCAAGATCTATTATTCTAGGTCCCCACTTTTCTTCTCTAACTCTCCCAAGTTCATTCTCTATTTCCATCAAACTTTCCAGTAATTCGAATGCCGTTAATGAAGTTTCAATCGAGCAGACCATATTAATAAAATTAGGTTGATTAATATTTCCTATAGGCGCAGTCTCATACCGGTTAGACATACTTGTTATTCTAATCTCTTCATTTTTCTCCAAGTAATCTAAAGCAGTGTTAAGATTATCATGCCTTCTACCAAGATTAGTACCTAATCCTATATATGCAATTGTCAATTTATCCCTACTTTCATGTGTATTTATCATAGGTTGTTAAGTTATATTTCGACTTAATTCATTCAATTTAACTAGTGGACTATTGTCCAATAGCTCTTTGAAATTCATCTCGCAGTCCTCTATCATCCTCAAAACAACCAGTACTTGCATATGTGATTGTTTTACTTCCGATTTTCTTAACTCCACGAGAACACATGCACATGTGTTCCCCCTCTAATGCAACCATCACGCCTAATGGATTAATATAATTCTGAAGTGATTCAGCAATTTGATTTGTAAGTCTTTCTTGAACTTGGAATCGACGAGCAAATACATCTAGTAATCGTCCCAATTTAGATAGCCCAATTATATTTTCTTGTGGTATATATCCAATATGTGCTTTTCCAAAGAAAGGTAGCATATGATGTTCACAAAGACTGTAATAGTAAATATCCTTTACAATTACTAACTCACTTTGAGATTCAGAGGGGAATTTGGTTCCAAGCTCTTCCCAAGGATCCATACTATAACCCTTTAATAATTCTGCATATGCCCTAGCTACACGCGCAGGAGTTTCTATTAACCCTTCACGTTGAGGATCTTCACCTAAAAGACTTAGTAAATGTCTAATACATTTTTCTATTTCAGATTTATTTTGTACAATAATATTATTTTGCTTAACATCTAACATAAAATTATCTCTCCAATCGAGTATATTGAGATTCATTAAAAGTTACTAATTGAGCTCTAACCCACCCTTGTACACTATTGATAAACCACATTTCTTGTGCAATTTTCAGTTCATCTTTCTTGATTATTTTTTCTTGTATCTCATTATTTTCTAACAAATAGCGTCTAAATGTACCTTGAAGTAATCCTGATTCAACCGGTGGTGTATAAAAAGTATCATTTATCTTTAAAACTACATTTCCCATAGTAAATTCTGTGATTTCATCTCGTTCATTACATAATAAAACATCGTTAATGCAACTGTTTTTATTGAATTTGTATATATTACGATTTGTAGTTTTGTGATAAAAGAATGGGTTTTTAGAATCAATTTTAAATTCACTTAAAGAAAAATTTATTATATTGTATTTACCCTTGATTTCAGAACTTTCAATGTTGATTTCTCCGTTTTGAGACAACAAAACACGTACCCTTAATGATTTATTACATTTATTTGCGATTGCATCGAGTTTTTTAATTATTTCTTCTCTATCATAAGAATAACCAAAATAATCTGCGGACTTAGACATTCTCTCCAAATGAAAATCTAAAAGATAGTACTCTTCTCCATCAAAACGAAGTGTCTCAAGAATTTGAAATTCAATTGGATCCTGTCGTAATACTGCTGCTTTATTAATTAATTCCTGATATTCTCCTTCTACTGAAGAATCCCATGTAACTCCGCCACCAACACCAAAAACAGCCTTGTTATTAGTCATTTCTATTTGAACAGTTCTTATCGCAACATTAAAGATGTAGTGATTATAAGGAAGCAGTAAACCTATTGTTCCACAATAAACACCCCTCTCACTTTTTTCTATTGATTCAATGATTTCCATAGTACTTACTTTGGGTGCACCTGTAATAGATCCACAAGGAAACAACGCTGAAAAAATTTCAACTAATCCAGCATCAGTGGTCGCATTAATCTCAGAAGTCATCTGATAAACATTTGGATATTTTTCAATTTCAAATAATTTCGAAACTTTGACTGATCCTACATCAGCTATTCGCCCTAGGTCATTTCTTAATAAATCAACAATCATAATATTTTCCGCTCGTTCTTTTTCTGTTTGGTACAACTTTTGCTTCATCAGAAAATCTTCTTCGTACCATCTTCCACGGGCTATTGTACCTTTCATTGGACGAGTCACAATAAAGTTATCTTGATACTCAAAAAATAATTCAGGAGAAACTGAAATAACTCTTAAATCACCTAAATTGATGTAAGCACAATATGAAGCTTTTTGGCTTTTACAAAGATTTTTATAGAAAGAAATGTCATCACCACTAAAGTGAGATTCAAGTCTAATAGTATAATTAGTCTGATATGTGTCCCCTTTTCTTATACTTTGTTTAATTGAATTAATTATTTCACTATATTCAGAAGCTGGAGTGTCAGATGACCAATAACCTGTATCGTACTCTCCACCTGTATAATTTTCGAATTTGTCTAAACTTTGCTCACGATCATATACAGCAAAATATACAAGAGGACACTTCGTTGCAGGTTTAGTAAGTAACCTTTTATCGAATGCAGCTGCTGACTCATAGGCGACATATCCAACTACAAAGTTTCCTTGTCTAGATGCCTCTTCTGAACGATGTAGACAACTTACTACTTCTTCTATGTTATATGTTTGAATGATTTCTTTAGGATTTTCAAAGAAATACTCATGTAATGTACCATGTCTATCGCGAAAATGAACATGAGCAGATCCGGTAGGAAGATACATATATCAGACCTCCTAGTTATTTTTACTCAACTCTCCGCATAATCTTACGAAATTGCCAACTAACTCCATACCGAACTCTGTAAGTTCTGCTTCCGGATGAAACTGAACGCCAAATGTCGGTTGTGTTATATGTCTAATCCCCATTATTGTTCCCTCACTAGTTGTCGCTGTTATCAATAACTCTGATGGAACCTTACTTTCGTCTAATACTAAAGAATGATATCTAGTTACTTTGATAGGAGAGGGAACTTTTTCGAAAATATCTTTACCATCATGAGTAATTAAAGAGACCTTTCCATGCACAGGTTCTACCCCTTCAATAGTAGAACCGTTATACGCATACCCAATTGCTTGGAAGCCAAGGCATACTCCTAAAATTGGTATTTGTTCACACATTATATCTTTAATAAATTGGATTAATTTAGGCAGATCTTTGGGGTGACCTGGTCCAGGAGAAATAATTACACCTGCTGGGTTAATTTCGCTTATATTCAGATTATCTATATCCTCAATATTAATAACTGTAATATCTACACCAAATCTAAGGAAGTACTGATATAAGTTAAAAGTGAATGAATCGTTATTATCAATGAGTATAAACACAGCTACCTCCAGTTTTGGAATTACTATCTATTCATATAATTTAAGATTTAATTTCCATGTGTTGTAGTATTAATCTTTTTAGAGTTCCATTGCGATACATCTCTAACAAAACACTACCAGCACCAATAAATCGACCATTAAAATAAATTTGTGGATAATGGAGCCATCCAGATAAACTATAAGTTATTTCCTTTAACCTAGAATTTGTGGACAGATCAACACTAACATATTCTAAGTTCAAGTCTTCAAGGATACGATAAACTCTTTCAGTGTATGCTTTATTCATAGGATCAAGATGATCAGTAACTAGCAAACACTTTACATCAAAAAGGTCCTTTTCCGACTCGATTTGACAGGAAGTTCTCTGGTCGCTGATTAGATATGAATTATTCTCGCTGCTATATTTATCTATACTCAAACATCCGAATTCACCATCTTGATTAGCAAAATACACTTTATTTCCAGAAACTAAACAACTCGTCAAGAAAGTAGAGTCCGACCATTCTTTGAGAAATTCTAAACATGGTAATTTCCAAACTTTTAACTTCCGATCAGTTGAAATTGTTGCCATGAAATCACCATGACTATCAACGCTCGACTTCCAAATCCTTCCTTCATGTGCTTTTATTAAATATGAAATCTTGAAATTTTCATTCATTGAAATTATAACTATGTCGCCTTCTAAAGATGAAATTATGAGTTGGTCATGTTTGTTATTCAGAGCCAAAGATGTGGGGTGTATTTGTGAGAGTTTTATTGACTTGATTAATTTGAAGTTTTTAAGTTCCCATATTGCGACTTCACCATCAATAGAGACACTTATAAATATATTTTTGTAGTTATCTAAAGCAATATCTAGAATTTGATCCTTATGGAAATGAATTTTTTTATATATCTTCTTCCTGAAAAAGTCAAAAACAAGTATGTCACCTTCTGCAGTTGCTATTACTAAATGATTATTCTGGATATCAATCTTAACATTATTAAACCAATAATCATCTAGATGGATCCTCTCATAAGAATCGTTATCCCTATCCCATATTATTATTTCTCCATCAGAAGTAACAGCTACAATACAATTTAATGTAGAGTAATATTCTATACCATTAATCCATCCTCCGTTTAGTTCAAGATTCTTTATAATGTGCCCAGTGTCAGCTCTCGAGCAAACTATTTTACTATCAGCGCCAACACTATAAACAGCTGTACCTGATTTGTCTTTGCAAAAATTCCATATAGAATTCTTATGATACTTATGAACTATCTGACTTGATTTTTTGTTCAACTTCACCAAACTACCGTCATAGTTACCTACAAATAGATCATCTGAAACAGAACTTAAATAGCATGAGGAAGCTACACCTTTATTAAGTGGAATAAAATCGATTAATTTTTGCTCGGTTACAGACCATTCACTAATAACACCATCCCCACCTGCAGTATAGAAGATCTGCTTTTCTTTACAATAAGCACAGTCATATATCCAACCAGTATGTTTACCTAATTCAATACTATCCCATATTCCTCCGTTATCTTTCCAAAGACGCACATACGTATCTAAAGAACAAGTTATAAAAAGAGATTCATCCAAAATATAAGTTACATTTACTTCACTCTCACAATCCTTGTACGATACCAGCTTTTCTTGATCAACCTTGACAAATATCTCTCCGTTAATTAGTCCAATTACTAAATTTTCTTCATGTAATGAAATAGAACAAATTCTATCTTTAAGTAGTCCACTATTAACTACTAATTCATTAATATCCGATAGGATTTCAATGTTGACTACATCATTGATCTGAATATAATTTAATGAAGGAAAATCAAAAAGAGGATTGTGAAAAGTATTATTTATTTTCCATGTTCCAAAATCTTTATCCACTTCAATTTCATAAATCAAATTTGACATTGTTAGAGCGTATAAACAGTTTGTATTCTTACTCCAAAAGATAAACTTAATATCACTCTGAATTTCATGAAGCTGAATACTAAATCCCTTCTGAGTAGAAAGATCCATTATATATATATTAGAATTGAACTGCAGAACAGCTAGCAAGTTCAAATATTTAGAGTGCCTTATGGTTCGTATAGAGTTTCCAATTTGTTTTTGTTGATTAATGTCTATTTCATTTACATTCCAATTTCTATTTTGGTTGTACCAATCTAGCTTCATTTTTTCCTCCCTAAAATAAATTCTAGTTTAGTATTTGTTCATATTTGATAATATTCATTTATTAAAGAACTCTCTTGCTTCACCAATAATATAAAGAGATCCCATAATACAAATAACCTCATTCTCTCCCAAACTATTCAAACTGCTTCTAATAGCTTCTTGCATACTTTCAAAAACATCAATATCATCAAATTGTTGATCCTCAACACATTTAGCAAGCACTTTGCTAGATAGTCCTCTATTATTAGAAGGAGTAATTGTTGAAATTGATCTCGCAATCGGCAAGATTAGTTCAATCATTTTTTTGTAATTTTTATCTTGTAAAACCCCAATAATAAATTTAATTTTTTGGTCTGGAAAATATTTGGATAAGCTATTTACTAGGTTAGCAACTCCATCCTCATTATGCGCACCATCTATAATAACCAAGGGGTTTTCATTAATAACCTCCATTCTTCCAAGCCAATAAGCTTTAGATATTCCAATACGAATATCATCATCACTTATCTTAAAGTCTTTTTTTTGATTTAAAGCTAAGCAAGCATTTATAGCTATCACTGCATTTCTAATTTGGTGCTCACCTAACATAGTTATTAATAGATTGGTAAAATTTGAATAATTAAATACGAATCCTTCAATATCACTCTTTAATACCTTAATTTCATCGAAATTCGGTTTTATCAGTGAAGCATTTTTATTTTGAACAGTTTTTACTATTTCATTCTCAGCTTCATAATCCTGAGAATGTAAAACTAAGGTGGTTCCTTCTTTAATAATTCCTGATTTAGTCCTAGCAATTTCTCGTAATGTGCTACCTAGAATGTCTAAATGATCGAAGCTTATTTTTGTAATGATAGATACTTCTGCAAAATCAATTACATTAGTAGCATCAAACTCACCACCTAATCCAGCTTCAAGTAACACTAACTCACATTTCTTTTCATAGAAAAATTGAAAAGCAGCTGCTGTTGTAATCTCGAAAGTTGTAGGATGTTCAAAACCCTTTTGAAGTAGTATCGTTACTTTGTTCTTTACATATGAATTAACTTTTGAAAATTCCTCATCGGTTATATACTGATTATTTACTTTTATTCTTTCATTCCATTTATGTATATGCGGTGATGTGTATACTCCGATTCGATACTTAGACTCAGTCAAAATACTATTTAAAAAAGTTATAGTCGACCCTTTTCCATTTGTACCTGCAACATGAATATATTTCAGTTTTTTTTGAGGATTTCCCATTTCCTCAAGGAGAGCATGCATACGATGTAGTCCGGGTTGAATACCAAATTTCTCAATGCTCTCTAAATAGTTTATTGTTTCAATATAATTCAATTCCGCCTCTCCCTCTCCCTCAATAACTTCAGAATGGTGCGTCACACTGTAAGATGACTAATTAAGTTTTTCTTCTTTATGATTAAAGTAGTCTTTGAACTCTTTGAAGTAATACATTGATCCTGCTACACAAACAATACCGTCTACACTTGTACTGATGCTTTGTTTTATAGCCTCCTCAATAGACATACAAACTTTATAATTATCCATAAAGCTACTAATTTTCTCCGCTATCTCCTTTGGTGGCACAGCCCTGTGATAATTATAAGGTATTAAAAAGAATCTCTCGGCCAAAGGCGCCAGTACTTGAATCATTTTTTCGTTATCCTTACCTCTTAAACCACCATAAATAAATATAATCTTTTTATTCGGGAAATACTCTTTCAGTAAGCTAGCGAGCGCTTCAATACCATCGAGATTATGTGCTCCATCAAGAATGAAAACAGGATTTTTACATAAGAGTTCAACTCTTCCTGGCCATTTTGTATTTTTAAGACCATTAGCGATTGTATTCTCCGTAATTTTATAGCCCTTTTTTATCAAGACTTCAGCAGCTTCAAGAGCTACGATAGCATTTTCAATCTGATGCTTACCTAAAAGGGTTACTTCGACTCCTTTATATCCTTTATATGAAAAAATTTGTCGATCAATATTCTGTTCCATTACAATTAATTTGTTAAAATCTGGTTGTTGTAATTTGGCATTTTTAGATACACAACAATCTAAAAGTATCTTGGTAACTTCTTCACTTTGTGGGTAAAGAACTGTATCTGTATTTTCTTTAATTATCCCTGCCTTTTCTTTGGCTATATCAATGATCGAGTTCCCAAAATAATTTGTATGATCTAAGCTTATTTTTGTAATAACAGCTACTTCAGGAGAACTTATAACGTTGGTAGGATCCATTTTTCCTCCACATCCAGTCTCTAATACAACTACATCACATTGCATTTTATTAAAGTATTGAAGTGCCATTGTAGTGAGAAATTGTGCGATTGTAGGAGCCTCCAATCCCTCAAGAACCATTTGCTCTACAGCATATTTTGTTAATCCTGCAATTTCAGAAAAATCTTGATCAGCTATTTCTACATTGTTAATTTTTATTCTTTCATTCCATCTTTCTATATGAGGTGATGTGAATAAACCAACCCTGTAATTAGACGAGGATAATATATTACTAATATAATTAGCAGTTGAACCTTTTCCATTAGTACCTGCGATATGAATGAATTTTAAATTATTATGTGGGTTTCTAAGTTTGCCCAAAATAGTTTCCATATATTCTCTTCGATGTTGTGAAATATTAGTACTCAATTGAGAAATGTAATTCAAAGCTTCATCATATCTCATAAGAACCCTCACCTTACTTATTTGAGCGTTTTGCAGTAATCTGAGGCCTTGAGCCGTAAGGATTTTCGGACATAAAAAAGGGACTTCACCCCAACTTGGAGAAGTTTTCAAGTGACCAAACCCAAAAACCTCAAGGATGGAGGAAGTCACTTTGTATATTCTCCAAGAATGTCTGTTTTCCTTCGAAGAACTTTTAAAAATTCAACCCAAGGAGAGATTGCCGATCTTCTTCAGTTCTCTCGATCTGAGACCGTATGCCAAGGAACTGAGAAGCCGTTCACCCCGAGGCGCTGAGGGATACTGCAGACAAGGTATTCTACGAGCACTCTTGGCTGCGCCGCTTGAAGGAATAAGTACCTTTTCAGGGTTGCATAAGCGTTTGGATACGGATCTCCGGTTTCGTTATCAGTGTGGTCTTCCGCTGGATCGAGAAGCTCCTTCCATATCCACATTAAGCCGAGTTTTCTCAGAACTGACGAGAAAGGACTTGGCAAAACGGCTTTTTGAGGATTTGGTCACACGCTGTCAGCAGGAAGGTATCATAGAAGGCAGTAACGTCGCCATAGACAGCGCCGCTCTCCGCGCTTACGAGAAAAAGCAGCCCAAACGCAAAAGCGAGCAAACGGGTAATGCGAACTGGGGCGCAAAAATTGATTCCTTCGGCAATAAAATCACATGGTTTGGTTACAAAATTCATCTGGCGGTCGATACGAAAAGTGAATTGCCGATCGCCTTGGAAGTAACGCCGGCGCATGTCAATGATGG
The DNA here is from genome assembly GCF_003614185.1 of Paenibacillus aceti. Taxonomy (GTDB): domain Bacteria; phylum Bacillota; class Bacilli; order Paenibacillales; family Paenibacillaceae; genus Fontibacillus; species Fontibacillus aceti. The sequence continues at coordinate 5,539,089 of NZ_KZ987724.1, read as the reverse complement.
AGAAATGGCGCCGGGCCTGATCGAGAAAACAGCGTCCAGGACGAGCACACGATTTTTCATACTCGATGCGGGCTACGACCAAATGAAAGTTTATGAGGCCGCCCGCAACGTCAAGGCACAAGCCATCATTCCCCTTAATCTGCGGGGGGAGAAGGAACCGCCTGCTGGCATGACCTCGAACGGAACACCGTGCTGTTCCATGGGTTATGCGATGACATACTGGGGAGTTGACGGCGATATGCATAAATTTCGCTGCCCGCATGCCACGGGTAAAGTCGACTGTCCGCTTGGCATGGCTGCCTGCTCGTCTTCAAACTATGGAATGGTCGTCAAAGTAAATGCGAAGGATGATCTCCGGCGATACAGCATCCCTCATCGGGATACAAAGCGTTGGAAGGAACTTTACAATGAACGAACCAGCGTAGAACGCTGCAACTCCCGATTGAAAACCTATTTGACGGCAGACGCCGCACATGTCCGGGGCATTCAGAAAGTCACAACTCACCAGTATTTGAATGCCATTGTTCTGCTTGCATCTGCGCTCGCCGTTTCTCATCATTCAAAACGGGCTGCCGCTTAAAAAACGAGCTGTTCTAAAATTCTGCAAGTCTGCCCTTTTCTTCACCCATATAATACCATTTTCGAAAATTACCCCTTAACGACAGTGAATATGCTATCGCTTCTTCTCTGAAACGGAATTATGCAAAACACTCATTTAGTTGAATAACATTTTCTATATGCATATAAGGTACATCTCTTGAAATAATACCGATGACAGCATTTAAATACTTTTTTATATTCTGAAGAATTTTAATAAAATTCAAATCAAGCTCTTCCTCAGAAACATTTTTAAGATATTCAATAGCTGAATGCAATTCATTATAAACTTCGATGTTAATTGTGCCGCTTGAAAACTCCTTGCATATATAAAGGGAATTTAATAAAGATTTCGGATTACTAAGATCTCTAACAATGAAATTCTTTATTGCAACTGAATTACTTCGGTCTTTGATATTATTACTCAACCAATCTTTCTGAACTTCTAATCTTTCAAGTAATAGCATCCACCATTGATAATCAGTATTTTTATAATTACTTAGATCATTTTGAATAAAATAAGTGATAATCGAGTCAATATCACTACTAATTTTTGATGCTTGCCATCCTAAGAAAAAAATTTTGACAGCTTTGCTTTTGGTCATTAAATCCATAAATATGCACCGTCCTTCTTTACCGATATTATTTAAGGTTCTTGCACCCAAATATCCTTTACTTTTCCACCACTTGACATATTAACAATTCGACTTGAAGGTGAAGAACATCTACAGCTTCCACCTTTCATCACTTTAACACTATTATCTCTATCAATTGTTCCAAACATTCTTAGGTCAGAAAAGACAGGACTCAACACATCTTTTTCTTTATCCCATTTTACAAATTGATTAAAGTTTATTACCTCTTGAGCTATATACTCTTTAGGGTTAGAAATTATAATTTCCTTCCATTCTTCGATCTTCTCTTTACTCGCTTCAGGGCCGATTAATACTTGTTTTCCACCGACACCAGACCTACTCTTAATAACATACTTATCTATATTTTCAAGTGCCCACTTTAAATGTTCTTCTTCTCCTAACCAATAAGTTTCAGGTTGTTTTAAAATAGCCTCCTCATTTAAATAATATTTAATTAGCTTTGGTATGTAAGCAAAAATCGCTTTGTCCGCAGGCAACATATTTCCTCTAAAAGTGACAATAGCAGTTTTACCAGTAACTAAAGCTCTAGACATTAAATCAAAAACATCTTTAAATCTTTCAGTTAATCTCAAGTAAATAACGTCAATTTTCATAAGTTTACCGTTACTTAATTTTAAATATATCTCACTATTGTTCTCGTAATGAAGATCTTCTGGGTCAGCCAATATAATATTTGTATGCTGTGCCAACAAGCGTGATTCAAAATGGTCAACCGCCCCAGGACCTCTTTGCACATAGACTATAACAGGATTATCAACATCAGATAAGGATGCTAAAGCCCTATACAAGTCCAAAGAGTACATATTGATATCAGAAATGCGATAACCATCAAATAATTCAGGAATCACTTTTTTACTAATAGATCTGAGAATCTGAGGATATCCAATTCCTGCTGGGAGACCTAAATTGTCTTCCAATACATAAGTTTCTCCTGTATCACAAGTAACCATATCAATTCCATACAAATGAGTGTAAACTTGATATTTGAACTTAAGGGACTTATTTTCTTCACATAGAAATTTACTAGTATTGATAATCTCATCGGGGACAATACTCGATCTTCCATTGTAATAATCATTCAGAAATAAGTTAAATGTTTTAGCCCTCTGTTCTATCCCCTTTTCTAATAGAGAAAATTGATCTGAAGTCAAAATTTTAGGTATCCAATCAACTGGAATATATCTTTCATCAGTAGGTTCAGGAAAATAAAAATTAGATCCATATCCCAGTAAAAATTGAACTGAGTTATTTTTCAATTCTTGATCAGCTAAATCTATTAATTTACAAAACTTACTTATTCCTAAATCATTTATATTCTTCAGTACTTGTTTATATTGAACCTTAAAGATTTCATTTTCCGATAACGCTGAAGTTAAGGTTTCATAGGTGCTCATCTGCATTTACCTCCTGTATTCTGATCTAAATTAATTACTCAAACTACTTATCATACAATGCCCATTTCTTCTGCTATCAGCCGCACCTATAAGTTGCCCTAAATTATCATCATAAATTAGCGAATTCACGCCTCCAAAAAAGAAGCTATCTTCTAATAATTCAACAATATATCCTCTATTTTCTAAATCCCCTTTAATGTCTTCATTCCCTATTTCAAGTGTGATTTTGTTTGAATTTACGTAAAAGCGAGGGAGTTTTATCGATTCTTCTATAGATAGTTTATTATTTATATAATTGATCAAAATATAACTAAGTATAATAGGAATTCGTTGACCACCAGCTGATCCAATTCCCAATAGTGTTTTATTTTTTTTTAGTATGGATGGTGCAACCAAACTAAAAGGTCTCTTTCCTGGAACCTTAGCATTAGGAGACTTTTGATCTGATGAAAAATTTCTAAGTTGATTATTAAGGAAAAAGCCTTTTACATATGTCCCCGAACCAAAAACACCACTTATGGAATTTGTTACAGACACCATCATGTTGTTCTTATCCATAATTACTATATGGGTCGTATTATTGTAATCAGCATTTTTATTTGATACATTGTTATTAAATGACTTATCCAAAGTTCTCTCGAGTAATTGTTTACAATACGAACTACTCACTAAGTAGTTCTCATCTAGATGAACGTGATTAGGATCTCCCAATAAAGACATACCTTCATAATTACAAATATTTACAATTTTACACAATAAATCAACTAGATCTGTTTCCGATGTCAGTTTAACTTCATGCTCTAAAGCCATTTCAACCATTTGAAGAATTTGAATTAGTGTGCAACCACCTGCTGGAAGTGGAGCTGAGTGTATTTCATAACCACAGAATTCGCCTGTAAGTGCTCCTTTTTCTTCCACTCTGTACTTCTTTAGATCATTTAATAATAATCCGCTAGCTTCTGATAGTTGCTCTGCAAGTTTCCCACAATAAAAGGTTTCAGCTCCTCCTGATGATATATCTTTGAGAGTCTCAGCTAATTCCAACTGTATTAAATGATCTCCTTCTCGTAGAGGGAGATTGTTAGAAAAAAAATGTTTCAATTGTTCTCTATTTAAATGAGTTGCATTTTTTAGTTGTTTTGCTAAGATTTCACCTATTGGAAATCCATATGTAGCCAGTTCAATTGAAGGTCTTAATAGTTCCTCCATACTGATAGTTCCCATTTTTTGATGAATGTGTTCCAATCCTTTAACGAATCCAGGAATACCTACATCCGATGATAATCGTTCTTCATCAAATGATGAAATCTCACGATAATTAATCATAATAGGAGCTTCATTAGGAGGACTAACCAACATTACTCCCCCTCCACCTATACCAGATGAATAAGGCTCAACTACCCCTATTGCGTAGGAAACAGCAATAGCGGCATCTATTGCATTCCCATTGTTCTCTAGGATGTTCATACCTATTTCTGTAGCCAATCGATTGGCAGAGCTTACACCATAGTAACCCGAGGAGTGTGCACGTGTCAGGGTTCATCAACCTCACTTAAAAATTACAGTGTTTCAGTATATTTTTTAGAAAAGTAATCCCTAAACTCTTTAATATAAAAAACTGAGCCAGCGACACAAACATAACTATCCGGACCTATGCCGGATATACTTTCCTTTATAGCTTCTTCAATAGAGTTACATGCTTTTACATTTTGGGAATATTTCAAACCAGTTTGTAGTAATTCTTTTGATGGTATTGCTCGAGGATGATTATGATCGATAAAGTAGATTACTTGTGCTTCTTGAGAAACTAGTTTTATCATTTCATTATTGTCTTTCCCCTCTAAACCGGCATATATGCATATTAGTTTTTTATCAGGGAAGTATTCCTTCAATGAATTAATTAGAACCTTAATTCCGTCTAGATTATGTGCTCCATCAAGTATAAAAAGAGGATCTGTATTTAAAACTTCTGTTCTTCCAGGCCAACTAACTTTCGAAATACCTTTTTTTATGTTCTCCTCAGAAATATCTATACCCATGTTATTCAATAGTTCTAAAGTTTCTAAAGCTACAACAGCATTTTCAATCTGATGTTTACCTAGTAAAGAGACCTCTATATTCTGATAGTTTTTATACGAGAATATTTGTTTATCAATATATTTCTCATTAACAATAATTTGATCGAAGTTCGGTTTGTGAACTCTAGATTTAAGTCTACTAGCAACTTTCTCAACAACTTTTTCTACCGAGATATCCTGGGGATATAATACTGTCTTAATACCCTGTTTTATTATTCCTGCCTTTTTAGCAGCCACATTCTCGATGGTATCTCCAAGATAACTATTATGGTCTAAACTAATTTTAGTAATAACTGATACTATTGTTGATTCTACAATATTGGTAGGATCAACTTCTCCCCCCATGCCAGTTTCAAGGACAACAAAGTCACAATTTTTATCTTTGAAAAATTGAAAAGCCATTGCTGTAAGAAACTCAAACATTGTGGGTTCTCCTGCACCACTTTGCATAAGCTCAATAACTTTCTGCTTTACTAGTTCGGCGACAGCTATGAATTCTTCTTCACTTATTTCTTGATTCCCTATTTTAAACCTTTCAGTCCAACGTTCAATATGAGGAGAGGTGTATATCCCCGTGATATAACCAGACTCTGCTAAAACACTACCAATATAACTCACTACAGAACCTTTTCCATTAGTACCAGCTACATGAATATATTTGATATATTTATGTGGATCACCCATTTCTTCCAGTAATTTTTGCATATATTGCAGATTTTGTTTTTTGTCGTTTCGATTGAATAATGAAATGTAATTTAAAATTGATTTATACGACATATAACCCCCCCTTATACTTTAATTTTATTTAAAGAGATAAGTCCTCTTACAATAAAGAAATTTGATCATATGGTTTTTCCAAGTCACTACTAGAGAATCTCTTCGTCATCTCTTCCCACCAATAATAGTAGGCTTTTTCTTGTTCTACTAATGACTCAGTTTGTACATCATTTTTACGAGATAACATCGCTGTAAATGGTTGAATTTCTAAAGGAATTGTTCTTAAGGGTACATTATGATGGATTTTTTGTAACTGATCTATAAAATCAGATATTTTTTTTCGGGTAACATTTCCTTTTGGACTAGTCAATGTAACATAGGCGTAAAGATCAAATCCATCTTTATGTAATCTATTGAATATATTAAACTGTGTACTAAAATCAAGATGCCTCTCCGCTGTATTAAACTTAAATGAAACGTCATCATATCCCTTAAAACAGCATGCTCTAGAGTGATTAGGGAACGTTGCCATATATTCTATTTCTTCTGGAGTAAGCACCTCCCATAATGTTTCAGTCCCTAAATTATCATCCATCCAGACATAAATTTTCCCTTTCATGTTCCGACGTTCCAACGATTGCATTGTCCACAAACACCACTCTGGAACGATATCAGGCTGTCCACCTGATAAGTCAAGAACATCTGGATAATTAGGTTCGCTTAAGTACATATCAATTAATTCATCCGTGGTAAAAAAAGAACCGTATTTAGGATTTCCCGCTAATAGTTCAAAATCAACAAAGCAGTACCAACAACGCCAATTACAAGCTGCAAGTTGAAAAACTTGTGTACGTAACTCTTCAACTGGTGGATGACCTCTAAATAACGGTTTCCGAGTCTGTTGGTTTTCCAAACTGAAATGAATAGAAAAATTTTTAAAGACTCTGACTCTCCCGTATCCTTTGCAATTCAATCGAGTATAATTATCTTCATTTTCTTTGGAATCATTCAGGCTAGCGATTAGGATTCTTTTTTCATCTTTCTTCAAAACTTTGTTTCTAAGTGTATAAATAAGTTTTTCATTATTTGTATTAAGTTCCAAATATAGCACCTCAATATATTTAATATTTTTATTTTTTATTTAAAAACCTGTGATTTTGACAAATTGATAATGCTAATTCATAGACCTTATCTTTTAATAACAAACTATAACTCCTGTCATTCATTATCTCAGTAGGTTCAGGGGGGATTTTCATTAACATGATTTTATCAGTCTCATATATTTCCTTTCTTTCATGAATCCTACTGATATCTGCAATAAATATATTTTTTGTGAATACCAACTCATTAAATTCACAAATTTTATATTGTGCAATAGTTTCAATCCCCTTTGCTTCTGCTCCTGTTTCCTCAAGTAGTTCACGTAATGCGGCTTGAATTATGCATTCGTTTTTTTCTCGTTTCCCTCCCGGAAGCTCCCACCCCCTTTTTTTATGGTGAGTAAATATAATCTGTCTATTATAAAAAGCAAATATTAGTGCACAATCTGGTTCAGAGTATAGTTCTTCTTGAGTGGTAAAAAAAATTTCTTGTCCTGGAAGCACTCCTTTAAATTCAGCAATCATATAATCGCCCCTAACCTTAAAATCAACTATAAGCTAATATTGCTTCAGTCATTTCGCAAGTCCTTTTTGTTTGAAGAACATCATGTACACGAACAACAGAAACTCCTGCTGATACACCTAATGCAACTGTACAAAGGGAACCTTCCAACCGATCAGATGGGGGCACTTTTAGGATATTACCGATAACACTTTTTCTACTTGTTCCTAAAACAACGTTGTAATCCTTAAAGTTTGAACAGTAATTTTGCAAGCCAGCAAGAATCTGCATGTTCTGAACATGAGATTTGTTAAATCCTATTCCTGGGTCTATCCATAAACGGTCTGAATCCATTCCCCTTTTGGAGCACTCAATAATTATCCTTTCAGTCCATTGATTTAAATCATCTATAACATTGTTAAAAATTGGTGTTTCATTATTATAAGTCCAAATGTATTTACAATCTGAACTTGCTATTAAAGGGATCATTTCCGGGTCCTTCATACCGCCCCAAACGTCATTAATAATACGAACACCCGCACTTATTGCCTTACTTGCAACGCTTGATTTATACGTATCAACAGAAACCGTAATTCTTTTATCTTTTCTGAACTGGGTCAGAACATCTCTTAACCGCTCCCACTCTTCGTCCGAGTGAACTTTTTCAGCTCCTGGACGGGTACTTTCTCCCCCAACATCTATAATATCTGCACCTTGAAGTATCATTGTATTTGCGCGTTCTAATGCAAGATCCACATTATAGTAAGCGCCACCATCTGAGAAAGAGTCTGGAGTGAGATTTAATATCCCCATGATGATCGTCTTTCTAATCGTTCTCACATCCCCTCATTAAGCTTCTCTCTCTAGTAAGCGTGACACTCACATTATTGAAAATGCCTGGTATTGGGGCACTTGGCTTTGAAACTGTTAAAACTACTCCTTTAACTAGACCGTATTTCTCCAATATTGAGTTAGCTATTTCATGAGCAAGTGTTTCAACCTGAATTTCGAAAGCCCATAATGGTGGCCAGTTTGTAGCAGGATTAGTAGGCAACAACTGTAATAAACAGGGAAATACCCAGTGGATTACGCGACGATTCTGAAAAGAGGGTAGTCTTTCCCCCTCCCCATAAGACAGGGCTAAACGGTTTCCATGTTAATTTGTGGTAAACGTCATTCTAAGGCAGCGACTTTGGCGGCGATACGTTGCCAGGCGCAGCGGTTCGCGAAATCTTTAGCCAGTTTCAGAACGACTTGTCGGCTATGCTGAATCATCGTAGCTGCACAGTGGAAAAACTCTAGACGGAACCGGGCAATCGTATACCCTTGATGGACCGGTTCGCAACAGTCTCGCTTGAATCTCTCGTAGAGATTGTAGGCGAGCAGCTTGATGAGCAGGTCGATTTCATTAGCGGTAAAGTCACCGGTAGCGATTCGATCGATGGAAAAGCCGCGTTTGGCTTCTTTGATATAGTTCTCCATGCAGCAACGCTGGTTGTAAAAGCGCCAAAGGTCGATCGGCTCCCACTCGAGATTGGTGACGATCGCTTCGTAATGCCAGTCCGTATCGAGGAGAAGCCGAGCTTGATCGCCGTCAAACACCTGCGCTTTACGAATCACCACAACGCGGCGCGGTTTCTTCCATGAGGTGGCTTGGTAGATCAGGGTGATCCCCTCGATGACCCAATCCTCATCGACAAACCGCTTCCAGTAGCGGCATCGCCCTACTTCGGCCTGAAGTCGCTGCGTCCATTTCAATTTCCCGACATACCCGATTCGCTTGGCTTCCCATAGGCTGTAGAAGTCTTCGCCGCCAAATCCCTTGTCAAACCGGGCGTACTTTACCGGACGGTCACCAAGCAACTCAAAGATCTGACGGAGGAAGGCGGCTGCATCGGTGGAAGCGTGCGTATTCCCAGCACGCAGTACTGCATTCAGGCACAGGCGCGACTGGCCCTCAAACGCCATCAGCGGATGGTAACTTTTACGTCCGGGTTTGTGGGGATTCGTGCCGACTGCCGCCCCCTCTTGGTGACCGTATACCGTTTCTACCGTGGAGTCTAGGTCCACGATGAGTTCAGAAGGCAGACAGGGTGCAATAATCTGCTGATTCAGCTTTCGCAAATCCAGCGTTAAGGTTGGGCGGGTCTTGCTGAGTCGATCCAGTTCCTTATACAGCAGGGTGTGATGCGGACAGCGCCCGCCGAGAAACCGCCGGATGAGCGCGTCATGTTGCAGCCTGCGGAAATGAAAGAGGCGTTCGCATCCGAGTATCCAGCCGACAATGAGATAGAGCAGGATGCGGAAAACAGGGAACAGGGAATTGCCTTGCTTGGTACAATTTAAATTCTGCAAAGCCTTACCGAGCTTGATTTTTTCGAGATATTCCAGAAAGATTTTGCTTCCTCCAACATTTGAGGCGTTTTGCAAGGTAAATTCGGTCTTGATTTTGCTGACGGGTGTGGTAGACTTCATCTAAAAGGTGCTCCTTTCTTTGTAGGTGATGTTCTGGACAAACACCATTCTACCAAAGAATTGGAGCCCTTTTCTTGTTTTTCAGACGATGTTACTTTCGAAATTCAGGTTCAATTAACTTATATGCATTCTTAGTTACTATACCCTCAATGCAACGATACACTTCTGCATAATCTATAGTTTTAAGAGGGTCATCTGTCTTTCCCGCATCTAACATTTCAAATAATAATTCAGCATCTATCTCGAAACGCTGTCCTAATGTTTGTTCTTCTAGAAATACTCCATGTTTAGCAAAAAAATGCCATTCCAGTTAATGATATTCTATCCAACAGTAAATCACCCATTTCTTACATATTTTATTTTACTATATAATAATATAGAGATCAATAAAAGGAAATATATTCCTATTGGAATAAAATTAACAATAATACTTTTATTAGGTAAGCGTCAAACAGCCCACACCTGTTCAACAAGATGAGGGCTGGGCTATGCTAGATTAGGCTTTAAATACTCTGCAGTTAACGGAAGTGACGCTGACCAAGGCAACAGGTTGTCCAATGCCTCAGGGTCTTTCGGATCTGGCAACTGCGGAAGTTGCTCTAACAGATACATGAGATACTTTAACGGATTTAGTCCAGTCTTTTTCGCTGTTTCAATTAAATTTTAGCGCTAGCTTTTGCTCCTCGAGGCGTATTTGCGAAGAGCCAGTTTTTTCTTCCAATCACAATCGTTCTTGACATAGCCATACCAAATAAGCATCCAATACCGGGAGACTTCGCTCCTGGCGGATAGTGTAACGCTCTTCGGGGGATGCTCCTTCACTTCAGTTCGCATTCAATATTAAAAAGCTGATTGCAAAATTTCTAGCCCTGCTGAGCTGTCGTTTGCCTCTTGTCCTCTGTGGGCGGTAGCGCCTTTAATGCCTCATGGTGTTTCGGTACTCACCTCATGAAGTCACTTTCGGATGAGCTTGTCGTTGACTTAGCGAAAGCCCATCAAGTAGCCAACGGAACTCGCGGCTAGTGATGGTTACAGGTTCACTGTTTTTATTGGGCCAATGAAACGTTCCTCGTTCAAGACGGCGATAGAATAGCCAAAAATCATTGTGTTCCCAATACAGAATTTTAAGTTTGTTGCGATCGCGATTGCAAAAGGCGAATAAAGAAGGTGCAAAGGGATCCAGTCCATCGATAGATTTGCGTAGATCCGTCGATCCACAAGCTAGATAGACTTGAACGGAGCTGGGTAACGTCAACATGAGACGTCATCCACATCCAATGCTTGCACAACTTCACGAAGTAGCTGTGGATTGAATCCTTCACGAAGTTCAATCTTGGCTCTTCCAATGTGGACAACAAGTGAAGAACTAGAGCATTCTATGTCTTTGGTTGTTGTAAGGGACACAAAGCGAGGAGAATGAGGAAGAGGATGTGACGTAGCATTTGGTTTTGCTTTACGTATCCAATATTTCAGTTTTTCTTTCGTAAGCGAGTGGGTTTGACACCACGCTGCCATCGTAAGGCCGCTGGTTTGATATTCGGCAATACGTACCACCCATTCTTGATAGCGTCGCTCTTTATTCGTCATGAGACAACCTCCTTGATTTAGTTACTTCATTCTCTCATGGAAGTTTAAATCGTTGAAGGTGGGCTGAGTTTGACGGTTACTTTATTGGCGATATCAAACGCAATAATTTCAAGGATCGAACCTATAGAAAGTTAGCAAGTTCCATAGCTTAGTAGACTTTGCAACAGTCTGCAGAAGGGATAAACATAAGAAATAGGAATGAAAGACTTACATTTCGAATGTTAACAGTGAAAGTATAAACCTGAAGGGGCTTTTCTGGGGTAACGTTGAATTTGCGAGGGTACTCAGAAGGTTGGAACTTTCGAAGGGCAAGAGATGTCGTGTGTCCTTCGCTTGGTCTACAAGGGAAGAACACTGTAAGGGCAAGTTAAGTCCACACTTTGAATAAGCTCGACCCCGAATCATCCTCTATTCGGACGGTTGTGATCATCTAGCGTGAACCTGGAAGGCAAATTAGCGAGTGAAGAATTCTTCGCACAATTGAGCAAAAATTAAAATTCAATGTGAACCAAACGAAAAGTACAGTGGACCGCCCGTGGAAACGAAAGTTCTTTGATTCACGTTTAGTTGGGACAAAGAAGAGCCGAAAGTTAAGATGTCGAAAAATCCATACATCGAGTAAAGACAAGGATCAAAAAAATAACCTCATGGAAAAGTCCAATGCGATATAAATATGGATAAAGGAACTAAAACAGTATCTAACAGGATGTTGTGGATAGTATAGATTGTTAGATACCACAAGAGTCTTCAAAGAACTGGCTGAATGGGTCCAAGAGGATTACGCATGTGTGTCTCTGGAAACAGTGGGAACGGCCGAGAACAGCGTACAGTGTCTCATGGGCAAAAGCATATGAATGGGGAAATGCAAGGAAGAAGTACTGCGAATTGCTTGTAGTTCGATTCATCGCACGAAATTAAAACTAGTTTACTAATTCTGTTGGACAGAAATATTGATTATTGCGGAATATTTCATCAATCGCTGTATAACGAGCGGGCTAGTACAGTGGTGTGAGGTTGGGGGCTAGGCGCCCCCTTCTACTCGATTTATATATTGTTTGAATTAATTACTTTGTTGAAATTAACTCTTCAAGGGCATTTGGATAATACTCACGACATAAACTCATTATAACTTTTGCGTATTCTTGGATTTCTAGCTGGGCATCATGAGCAAGACGTTGATTGAGAAAATGACTAACGGATTGAAGTGATGCAGTCCAATACCAACGAACATACATACCATATGACGGCAAAAACAATCGCGCTTGTTCAGCACATATTCCTGATTCCAGTGCTGCTTCATAATTCTTCATGCCTATTTCAATGTATTCCATTAACTTCTTGGTGTATACCTCTCCAAGTTCCCATGAAATGATATCTCCACTACCTTGTTTACTATTTTTGGGTTTACTCCTCCATTCAGTAGATGAAGGTATATAAAATGTAGGGTCTTCTGTAACATATCTCCTACTCGATTCGTTCCAAGCTTCAAGACTATCCCCTGTTCCTTCGTAATGAGCAGATCCAATAATGTATTTCCACCATTGTCTTGCAACCATCAGGGGTGCATATATTTCAAATTGCAGAACAGCGTGTCTAAAGGGTGACGTATGTCCCTCTCTAGCAAGAAATTGTATTAATCGTGCATCTCTATCACTAAACTCTTTAGATTCTTTAGCATAAGAGACTCTTGCTGCATTAACAATACTTAAATCTGAACCCATGTGGTCTACTAGACGAACATAACCGTTATCTAATACATTTATAATATTCATGCTATTTGCCAACCTCACTTAATTTAAAATTACTTATCTAGATATACAATGTACACTGATGTTAATTAACTTTTACAAAAGAATGCTTTCTTAAAGCTAAATATAAAGTAGCAATAACAACAGTAGCAATAACAAATAAATACTTAATGGGTAGAAATTCTGCCCATATTCCCGAAACCAACAACCCCAACGGCATGGTTAATTTCATTAACATTGATGAAGTTCCAGCTACACGGCCTAGCAAATGATTAGGTGTGACCTCCTGTCTAATAGTTGAGTATACGATATTTGACATAGTAACTCCAGAGGAACGAATAAAAAATGAAATTGCCATCATCCACCAATTACTTGAGAGAGTTACGCCAATCATTCCAATTACATCAATTAATATAGAGTGAAGAAATATTTTCCCCCTTGGGAGGAATTTTCGCAATCTAGGAGTGACTAAGGAACTAATCAACCCACCAAGTGCTGCAATACTAAAAATAAGACCAATCTGCTTCTCATTGGCTCCTAAACCATTTGCTGCATAAAAAAGTATAATTCCTATGATCAAACTATTAGCAAAATTTTTGATTAAAATTGCTATTGTCGGGGTCATTATATATTTTTCGCTATAAAGTACATAAAAGCCTTCCTTTAAATCATTCCAAAATGAATTCCTTTCTTTATGTGAGTTAACTCTTTGATCGGGTATCTTTACAAAGAGTGTGAATACTAATACGCCTAATAAACAGAATAAAAAAATAGATAAGCTTGTTATATATGAGTATGAAGCAATGATAAAACCCGCAAAACCCGGTGCAATCATAGTAATTAATGTACTGGTTAACGATATTATAGAGTTTGCATCCATCAGTTGTTCTTTGGTTAAAATTTGAGGTAGCGCAGATGTATGTGAACTCCAAAAGGTATATCCACCAAGAGATAGAAAAAAGACTAATATGTATAGCTGCCAAACCTCTACTTCATTCATAAACACAAGAGCTATGATACTTAATAAAACTAAAAATTGTATTAATGTAGTTAATATCATCATTTTTTTTCGATTAACTCGGTCTATTATCACCCCACCGAAAATACCAGCCAGAATACTTGGTAAAATATCAATTGCTCTTATTGTACTCATTGCTAAAGCAGAGCCAGTGGAATGATTTATAAATAAAGGAAGGGAAATAATATAAATTTGAAACCCAAAATTATATAGTATATTCCCAAACCATATAAACATAAAGTTATGATTGATCCATAATGATGATTTCATATTATTCTTCATTCTTCTTAATTTCCCTCTCCATCATCTCAAATCCTCCACTAATAACTATATTTTTTAATATTTTCTTTGAACAATCGATATTATGATTGTGGTTTGTTGAACGATGATGTATACAAATTTTCTAATGACGAATAGTAATTAACAAGAAAATGTGTATTGCATAATAGAAATGCCGAAGATTGCAGCGTATAAATGCTTAAGTAGAGTGTTTGCTCACCGATGGATGTTTCAACCCGATCGCCAGGAGCTATCGCTAAATAACCATTGCCACCGCTGTTCGGAAAGAAATAATGAGCATTAATAGATGAAATGCTGTACGAAAGAGACTGTAGATCATCCTTATCTGCTACACTATCCTGACCGGGACTATCCAATCCGCTTGCTCCTACGTTGCCAAAGCCCGTTTGGCCATTAGTGTCTTTGACCTGGACTTTATCATCGGCTGGTTTGGTGATGGAATTTCCGAGTAATATTCCTCCTGTACTAAACGTGTTACTGGTAGAGCGGGTGGCTGGAACGTCTGGCTGCCATTGAGGAAAAATAGAGTAGTAAAAGGCAACGGTAACAAATCCCCAAAACACCATACCTTTCAGAAGATAGCCAAAATCATTAAATTTATCCCAGAAAGCAGACCAAATAAGAAGAATAAGCAATATTAAAAATAACAGTGTTGAAGCAATCAAACCTATATATTTTCCAACATCCCAAACTTGACCCCACACTTTAATCATACTCTATGATCAAGGAAATCTATCATCTATGAATTTCGTTTTAAAATGTAATCTCTATCCATTTAAGTTCTAATTTAAAAGGTATGCTCTTTGTCTGACTATTAAATCTGGTTCTCCCCCAATAAACTCGCTCAAAATACTTTATTCTTTTTGTACTTTAAACTCATGAATAGCTCTGTTGTAATATGTATCCGATACCTTGACAAACTCTGGCGTGTATTTCCGAATTGGCCCACCATAATCCACTACCCGTTTACGTCCTTCATGGTTTTCCACAACAAAAACCCTGACTTGATGTATCGCAGCGGTTAAAAACTCTTCGTCTTCAACTAAGTTCTTAAAGATTCTTCTCATGTTCATTACTCCCACTATAAATTAATGTTTTCTTTCATTTGCTCACGTTTTCTTAGAATCTCAAACACGATGTTCTCAAGAGATGGGGATATCATGCTGTTATGACATATTTTTCTCGAGGAACCGGTGACGGGAATAAAGCCTGGAACACATTTTCCAATCTGTGGATGGTACCTATGATCGCACCTTGGATATCCACAATTCCCTCGACGGTTTACCCTCCCATGTCACACTGGGTCTATGCCCTCACATTCCTTCGTTCTACCTCTCAAGGGGTGGATGCCGCTTCTTGCTCCTTTACTGGGTCGTTGCCCTTATGATGAAAAATCTGCGGCTACTCCGTGCTTCTGTTTGTCGCGTTTGAAGTCTAAGCACTGTGAAGCAAGATGAATCGTTAATGTTTGAATTAAGCAACCATCTGTAGCTGAGACTGGCGTACCGGTCCCAATACGTCATTTGCATTGTAGCGTATCTGTTTTGTTCCCAACGTATGCAATACTCGAATGAGTTTTCCACATAAGGCTACAATAGATTGTTTCTTCTTTAGCGGGTTCTGGGCTCGTTTCGTGTAATAGTGATGCAGCGCTTTAAATTCTGTATTTTTTGCCACCATGGGCATCATCGCACGGAACAGTAAAGCTCGAAGTCGAGACCGTCCCCGTTTGGTAATCGTGGACTTCCCTTTCTTCTTCCCAGAACTGTTCTCCCTTAGATTAAAGCCCGCAAGCCGTATAATCTGCTGACTATGATTATATCCTTTGAGATCGCCTACCTCGGCCAGAAATCCAGCCAATGTTACGACTCCAACCCCAGGAACCGTTAGCATTTCTTCCGAACCAGGGATCTGTTCAAGCAGTTCTACCACCTGTCTCATGATGTCGTCTATCTGCCGAGTAAACAAAGTATGCTGCTCCAGCAAGTTCTTCAATTCAATCTTGGCTGCCATTAAACCCTCTGTGAGGCCGATAGAGTCCTGAGCTGCTTGAACCAGTTTCTCTGCTCGCTTCATGCCAACCGCCCGTTTAACCTCTTGTTTCCACCGTTTCAAAACTGTGAAAGCTCCAAGTGTTACAATTTCTTGCGGGGTAGGAAATTCTGCAAGCGTGATGAGAGAGGCTTTTCCTTCCCAGTCAGCAAACACGTTTTGATATTCAGGAAAGAACCGGTCGAGCCAATTTTGAATCCGTCTTTGGACTTGACCCAGGTTTAACATAACCTTTTCTCGATGATTCATGAGGATGCGTAAATCCGCATAAACGCTCTTTGGAAGCCGGGGCTCCGAATAATGGCCGTTACGAACGAGATCTGCAATAACCTTGGCATCCTTGTAGTCGTTTTTCGTTGGTGAATTGTCTTCAAGTTCTTTACTCTTGCTAACATGATGAGGGTTTACGATAACTAGTTTAATGCCCTCATGCTGTAGAAACTCAGCCAGGGTAAACCAGTAGTGTCCGGTTGGTTCGATGCCGAAGATGACGTCAGTCTTGGCATGTTGCCGTTGAAGTTCCTTCATCCACGATACTAGTTTTAACAAACCTGAACGGTCGTTTTTAAATACACAATCTTTTCCCAATTCGATCCCACGAAAATCGATCCCGCGTGCTACATGGGTTTCTTTGGCGATGTCTGCACCGATAACCAGTGTATTTTCGGTAATTTGTTCAATACGTTGATTCTGTTTCTTAGATTGTTTATACTTCATATTGAGCGTCCTCCTTCTAACTTAGGGAATGAATGTCGACCATTCGGAACCCAGCATACAGGAGACGCTCTTTTTATTCAAACCTCAAATTAATTCATTACAGGAATGGCTCCTTAATCCAATTCCAGCATCTTTATCAGGAATATTGACTGCTTTTTTTGCCATATCAACTAGTTTATTTAAAACACCAAATATTACTTCCGTATTATAACCTCCAATAAAAATAATTAAATTCACCAGATATACTCCAGTAATCTGCTCGTTTTCAATCTTACAAATATTCAAAAATATTATAGGGAAGATCAATGCAAGTAAGGCACGGAGTTCAAAAGAATTTGTAGCTCTAAAAACTTTTGTATATAGATGCGTTAATGCCCCTAAATAACCAAGTACTGCAAGTGACATAAAGAAAAAAAGATTATACAAGAAATTATTAGCTGGTGAAGCGAATTTATAAAAGATTAACATCAATTCGAAGCCTAAGATTAAGTAAATCGATAATGTAATTATTTTATTATTTTGCCTTTTTTCTGCTGAATCAATAATTTTCTTTATCTTTAGTATCTTATATTTTTCTTTAATTAAAGATCTTGCATCGAATTCCTTGGAGTTAAGCTCTCTCTCTATTTTTTCACAACGCCTTATGGCTTTTAGATTATAAGGCTTCACCCCATTTTCTATTTCGGTCCTAATTTGTATTATTTCCTCTATAAGCATATCCTGAGTAGTATACATAAATATTTTTCCTCACCTTTTATTTAATTGAAAATTTGCTATCAATTGCTGTTAATCCATTCAGAGGATCTCTTATCCGTATCAGATGTTCATATTTTACTCTATTAGGGGTAAATCACCACTAATCTTGAACCATTATTCATAATCGCCTTCTAACTGATTGAAAAAAAAAACAAGCATGGTATGTATTTGGGGGAACATCACAATGTAAAATAATTGGAACCCTCTTCCTCTCAGTTCTTCCCGACAATATTATTAAGCAGTTAAGCCTACTGCTAAAGCCTGGATCACCTCGATGAAGTGGAGCCACATCATCTTTAATAACCCATTATTTTCTATTTATCATAACTTTAATGTCATTTCCTGCAGCAGCAGATGCTCCTATAAACATGGAAAGCATAAGAATTAATGACGTCAAAAATAAAACAATCTTTCTTCACTGCTTTCAATCCTCCATATACTCCTCCATATACATTTTTGCTGTTAGCCTTTTTGATGACTATCTTTTTAATCATTCGACATTGGTCAACAGTTTTCCTTCAAAATACCTAGAATCGAACATATTGGGAAGGATTTTCTTTTATTTGGAGCTTTTTTCCTCGCTTGAAGTCCGTTGCATTAAAATTCTGGCCGAAAAAGTTGGTATCTTTAAGGGGCTACATTATTTCATTTAGGAGGAATACATATTATGGCCGGCAACCCAAGGCTGAACACCAATATAATTCTACTGACTTGGGAGTATTTAGCTCTAATGAAGCACAAAAGTAAAGAAGAGGTAGCAATAAAGAGGGATGATAGAGGCTAGAAGTATATTTTTACAAAAAAAGGAAAAGAGGAGAGCGTTAAATCTCCTCTTTTCCTGAAACAATTTACCCACGGTTACTATTATATTATTACCATTTCAAAAAAGTTTAGAACTTTATTTCTAAATAAATGGGTTTCATTGATATAGTCTAAGCGCGCGATATATCAGAGCAGCACACTCAGCCCGTGTCATGTCACGCTTTGGCTTAAATGTCTGATCTGGATAACCGGTGATAACTCGCTCAGTAGATAGAGCAGCCACCTCCGGTTTCGCCCACCAAGCAATTGAGTCTTTGTCTTTATAGTTGGCTTGAGCTACAGGGACATTGCCTTTATATACCGCATTAGCGGTCATCTTAGCCGCTTGCTCCCGTGTGATTGGATCTAGTGGTCGGAACTCCTTCACACTAATTCCTTTGGCCACACCGTTTAATACGGCTGCTGAAAGCTCCGGTGCATACCAGGCTGTACGTTGAATGTCCTCAAAGGTAAGTGCTGCATCAGAGGCTTCTTGTAACTCCAAAGCCCGTACGAGCAATGAAGCAAATTCCACGCGAGTCACTTGGCGGTCCGGTTCAAATTTGGAATCAGACACGCCTTTGACGATACCCTTGGCGTAAAGCGCAAGAATTTCTTCCTTAGCAAAGCTGCGCTCAATGTCCTCAAACCCGGCCTGATCCGTATGAGTTTGAGACTCAGCTGTATTCGGATGTGTTGCTTCTTTCTCGTCTACAGGCGGTTTCGGTTGCAACAAACTGCTTCCACCAGATGATGGTATTGGCAGCGTCTTACCAGTCGCTGATTTAGGTTTGGTTTTATCTCCAGCGCTGTTCTCTGTCCAGACAGTAAACGTATAGCCCTTATCCGATGACAAATTGCTCGCGGTGTATGACTTCTCTTTACCACGATGTACTTCCTTCCCATTCACTGCATAGACAAAGATTTCATCCGTTAACTGACTATCTACTGTGACTGTCAGCGAAGATGTAGTCGGATTGCCAACAGACACCTCAAAGTTTGACGACGGCAGTGTCACAAACGGCGGAACAGGAGTTGCTTGACCTTCTCCGACGTCGTTAATCGGGATGATCGACCAATTGTCATATTCTTTGGCACTCTCCAGTCCTCCGATCTCCTTGGCTGTCTCAGGGGCAGTAATGATGCCTACGACGTTACCAGCGTCGTCAACAATCTTGTACTGATCCGCTCCCTCAACCGGATCGATAACGATCACTACAGAATGCTCGTCTCGGTCTCCAACAGTGATTGGTTGACTGGATTGAGGATCATTCGGATCGATGCCCCATTCACCCGGAAGAGTGCGTTGAGTGAAGCTGGATTTTTTACCTTCGCCAGTCTCATTCACGGCGGATACGTAAACAGTATGAGTGGAGCCAGGCTTCAGATTTTTGATAGTGTAACTGGTTTCTTTTGTTTCTCCAATAATCTCACCCTGCTCGTTGTGAACTACATACTTCGTTGCGCTAATGACCTCGTTCCAAGCCAAGGTAAACTGAGTGGCTTGAACATTGTCTATCCGCACATCGGGGCTGGCTGGCAATGTTAATAATGTCTTAGCAGCAGCCTCACCATATCCCGATGCATTTCCAGCCTGCACTTTCAACTGATATTTTCCCCCAGCCCGTAAGTCGCTGAGCGAAATGTCAGTTCCAGATGTCTCAAAATACACGTCATCCGTTACTGTAACTTTGTATTTGTCCGCTCCTATTACTGGCTGCCAACTAAGCTTCGCCGTTGTATCGGAAATGTCTGTAATCAATAATTCGCCCGGTTTGTCAGGCAAAGTGCGGACTGTTACTCTGTTGGCTACGCCAGTACCGCTCCGGTTTTCAGCGTAGACTTCAAATGTGTATTCAGTGCCTGAATTAAGAGAATCGATTTCAAATTGCTTTGTTTCAGGAGCCAATTCCTTTTCCTTCACTCCGTTCACCAGCACCACATATTTCTCAGCACCACGAACCGTATCAATTGAAAAGTTGACCACATCTTTACCAATCTCATCGACAGTAATCTTCGTCTTGCCCGGAAGCGTCAAAACCCCATTAAGATAAGCGATATCACCGAACCCAGATTCATTCTTAGCTGAAATCGAGTAATCATACTCTGTTCCGCTTTTCAGACCGGTGTCAGTAAAGGATAGATCAGACCCGCTATATCGACTTACTGCATCACGCAGCACTTCATACAGCGCTGCGGTTGGCGATGCCGTCCATGACAACTCCACTTCTGTTTCTCTGATCTGAACGGATTGGAATTCGCCCGGAGCTGCTGGAAGAGATAAAAAGCCAAGTACACTACTTTGACCAGCGCCACTTGCATTATGAGCAGTTACAATTACAGTATACTGCTTGCCTCCCTCTAGTCCTGTTACTTGATGTGTTCCAGCGGTGTTAAGCTCCTCCTCATAAACAATATCAGATCCCTCCTTGATAGTGAGTTGGTAGCTTACAGCAGACTCAACATCATCAAACGAGACATTGACCGTCCCACTGTTATTTGGCACAAATGATACCTTCAAACCATCAACAGGAGCCGGAAGAGTGAGCACTTCAAACTGTTCACTCCATTCACTTTCTCCTACGTGATTCACCGCCTTTATGCGGTATTGATAAATCGATCCAGCAGCCAATCCTTCTTCCCTGATATGATCCGTTGGATGGTTCACTAACCATGAGCGTCCTGTTGTAATATTCTCAACTTTATACTGATATCCATCCCCTAAAGAGTGGTTTGGCAGTGACCATCCGATCTCGGACCAGTTCTCACCAATAGAATTGAGTTTTAAAACAGGAATATCCGGGGACAGTTGAAGTTGGTATGGCCCCGCTGAGATCGTGGTCTCTTTCCCTGCAATATCCTGTGCTTTAGCGTGAATATACCACTGACCTTCATTGGTAAGTGTAATATTTTCAATATCTTTTGCCGTATCCCATGAAGACGGAGTTTGGTTAGATTGAGTCACTTTGTAGTATTTATTGCTCAATCCACTATCATCAAAATAATGAATAGTGACAGATACAGGATCGCTTGTCCAAGTTGCATCAGAAGGACTAAATGAGATTTTAGGTGCCGATAAATCCTCCGTCACTGTAATATGACGCTGAAATACATCCGACCACAAATTGGCATCATTTAAAACTTTTAATGAGATTGTATACTCCCCTGCACCGTAAGCTAAAAAGTTACTTATCATGGTTGAACCAGAGTATATTTCAGTACCCTCTCTCTTAATACTCCAAACCCTTTGTGTAATGTTTCTGCCAGCCGGGTCATACGAATGATCTTGTATTTCAAGCGTTTTATACTTGGTCACTTGATCTGGAACTCGAAAATCTGCAATAGGCTTCAATGCAGTGGAACCGGTAGAAACATAACATACCATTGGTTGGCTCCATGCTCCTTGATAATCCAATACTCTAAGTTGCACTAAATAGTCCTTACCCAAAGGAAGGTTGCCAGGAATCATGCCATCTGTCCATGTGGTGGCTGTTGTCTCGCGCCATTTCCACTCCGTTTGTGCAATCCCCTTTGTTGGTGTGGACTCCATGTCGAGATCATAGGACTGATTGTTAACTGTAATCGTGTAATTGCTAGTCCCTTTAGTAACTTTTAATGTAAAATCTGCTACTGGTCTACGATGCACATAGAGGTATTGTGGTGTAGGATGGTCTTCGCCAAACCAGATTTCATAGCGCCCTGGTTTATCAAATTTCAGCGGTAAATCCTTTTGCCATCTTCCGCTCCATTGAGCTTGACCAGTACTGTTCTCATAATACGTACTATCATGCTCAATTTTCCAACGGCCATTTGGAAATTCTGGTGTTTGGGTATTTTTCATGAATGAAGATGGATTAACCTCAAGATGATTATCCTCATCGAGGATCATGTATTGTGAACTGCCATTCGATCTGATTTTAGTGAAGATATAGTTTGCTAACTGATCGATCGCAGTTGAATAGCTACTCCCATTAATAAATACTCCGTTACCATTGTTACGTGTAATAAAGGCATTGGCCTGTTCTTGGTTAGTTGAAGAGCCTATAGCTACGTAATCAACAGCGTTATTAATCATACGTGTTAAAATTTCTCCAGAAGCCGTTGTGCTGTTTAAATCGGAAATCACATGATTATCAACATTGACAATAAAGCGATCTGACCCTTCCCTCCAGATTGGTTGCAATAATACTTCTCTGTATTGCTTTGGCTTTTTCGTTTCCATTTTTATATTTTTAAACGTAAAGGAAGATACAGAAGAGCAACCATGGCTTGTGTAGCTTGCAAATGGACCAAACCCATTCCCATACTTGCTTGTTAAAGTGTAGTTATTTATTAACACTTGATTGTTATCCCACATATTAATACTAGTTGGAGTTACCTCAATTTTGACTTGATGTGAAGTCACCGCAAGTCTTGGAAATGTAGAAACCAGCCTTCCTGCATTGGCTAATGAATTATAAGTGCCATTTCGAAGCAGTTCTACATTTACCTGATTTAGCTCAAATAATTTGATTTCCGTTTGACCGAATAAAATAACATATCCTGAAACATATCCATTGTTAATGGTTGCATTAAATAAGAATCCAGCCCCTTCAAGTGTATGCCAGTCCATTTTTTGCTCTAAAACCTCGAACGTGAAAGTTTTTTTCTCCGCAGAGGAATCTGGCATGAACATAAAATCTTTATGAGCTTTATCAGTATAACCATAGAAACTTATATCCTTATTACTCACGATAATATGCCGATAAAGTGAGTTACCATACGGTTCTGGATAATTAATATGGTCATATATTTGCCAATCAAATGTATCTTCTGCTGTCATAGACTTCATTTCTAAAGCTTGTACTTGTAACTGATTAGCATCCACACCTTTAGCAGCTAATTTAGCCTTTAAATCCTGCTCGAAATTAGACAATTCTAAATTCGTGCTTCCTGCTGCCAGTGCAATATCAATCTTAGGATCAGCCTTAATGCTGATCTGAACTTTTTCATCAGCAAATGCACGTGGGCCTTGTCCAAGCAGTGTAGATGTAAACAATGCTACGGATATCAAGAATATAAGTGACTTTCTAAACATTATCTAACCTCCTGTTATAGAATA
This sequence comes from Paenibacillus aceti, assembly GCF_003614185.1. Taxonomy (GTDB): domain Bacteria; phylum Bacillota; class Bacilli; order Paenibacillales; family Paenibacillaceae; genus Fontibacillus; species Fontibacillus aceti. The sequence goes on along the minus strand of NZ_KZ987724.1, from coordinate 5,515,490 downwards.
AGTCCCCTAATCACTGATCAGGGGACTCCGTACCAGATGGGGATGAGTAAACTTCATCAGGGCTTTGGGCAGCATTCACTTCTTTTTCTAGGGAAATCACATCTACGTTCACACCAGTCGGTGTGAAGTAAACCTCTCCTTCTTGTTGATACTTAATCAGTGCTGCTGCCACATCTGGATTAGTAGTCTCTACGACGGCAATGGCTGGGATCGGATTCTGATTCCCCGATCCTTCCCTCTGAGGTTCATAACCGTTCTGGTTCTGTCTATCTTTAATGAGTAGACCTTTAAGCAAAGGATCATCAGCAGGAGTAACCAACTCGGATGGCTGTCGGTCTTGCCCCTTGATGTACACATAAGCATCAACAATGGTTCCCGGCTTAATCATGTCCCCGGCACTCTTAACCTGGTCCGTCTTGACACCAACAAACATCGCTCCGTCTTTTAATTCAAGACTTTCTCCAAATTTGCTTTCCTTAGCCGGGATAAGCATCGACTTGGAAACTGGTATTCCTTTAAGAATCCCAACCTCAGTTGTTACCCAAGATTCGCCTTCCAACTCCTTCAAATCCCGGATAGCATCATCTGGAACTTCACTCTTCACAACCTTGCGTTGTACGAGCTTACCTTCCACCAGACTATACGGAGTTAAATTATCTGCTGCCACATAAACCAATTCCGTTGTCACCTGCTTATTGACGATGCTGCTCTGAATAGCAACGGCTACTCCAGCCAAAATTAAGGCGACAAATACGATGAGCAATCGTCGTGTGGCCTTATTCCATAATTTTTTCAAAATACATTTCACTCCCTGTTACTTAAATTCTCCAAGATATGGCGTATGGCGCTTAACTGTCAATGGGTAAGATTCCAATCCGAAAATCTTACCTGCAACGAGCTTCACACGAGTATCAAACTGAGCTTCAATTCTTGGCGCTTTTGAAGTTGTATTCAAATAAGAAACCGTCGTCTTCAAATTACTATTAGAAAAGTAATCATTAGTGAGGTCTGTATTTAGTTTCAAATTTGATTTAACAATGCTGTAAACCGTGTCCTTCGCTATAGGTTCACTTAATTCCAAGCGTCCTCTCTGGTTCTCTGCTTTCTGAACACCAGCAATAATCGCTCCATCAAGCGCTTGTTCCACAGCCTTCTCAATTTTGATATGGGCGTTGTAGACTACCAGAAAATCAGTGAGAAAAAACAAAGCAAAGGCGCCGAATAATATCAGCGCCAGATTTCGGAACATATTAGATCACTTCCCTGTCATCGGAAGAATGTACGAGCTAAACCATCTTGCTTTACGCGTATCGGGAGCTTTACCGTCTTTCCCAGCGGTTTTAGGCCGATGCATTCATATTCCATACTAGCCTCAACCTCAACGGTATTTCCTCTTTCCACAAGTTTCGGAGTAGCCGTGAGAGTTACTCTAGCCGGATCAATACCAGTCTTTTGAATAAGCCTATTGAACTGCTCGCGATTCGCACTATCGTAACCATTCTCGGCCTTGATAACTTCAAGCAACTCATTTGTAGCAACAGTCAATTTCTGCTGCTGTACGATGTAACCGTACAGGTCGATACCAAGATAGAGAAAAATGGCTGCGACCAGCGTGAAAAACATGAGTGGAATGGAACCTACAGCTCCACGGTTATTCCTGAGCGGAGCTAGCCATGTTTTAAGCACCGAACTTCTCTCTCCTCCCGTGGCTTTTTTGGTATTAATCATTAAGAAAGGTTGTCAAGTTTACCTGTGATGGATTGCCAGAAAGTAGGGAGCCAGCCTTTGATCAAGCCCCATACAACCACAATAGCAAGTACAGCTAACAGGGCATAACCCAAAATTTCTACGATTGAAGCCCCCTGTTGATTTTGTAAAGGTCTTGCCAGTCTGAGTACAACTGTTTCAGTACGAACTACCAACTTCTCAGCCACACCATTTTTCCAAGTTACCACTTTGTTCAAAAATCTTTTCATTCCAATTACCTCCTGAATTTTATAAGTTTTGAATTTGTGAAAAAATATCAATAAAAGCAATAATGACGGCTGCAAAAGCGTGAAGAGCCACCAGAATATATAGCATCTTAATCTTCTCTGGCTGGCTACGGGTGACTTCCTTTAGTGCAGCAAGCCGGAGTTTCCGGAGATCTCCCTTAATGCTGTCGAAGTACTTCTTGGCTTCTCCATAACCGCTATTGACCCCAATCTTTACCGCAGCAGCAAAGTCCCGCATGACGGGTACATCGGTTTCAGCCGCAAACAAATCTACGGCATCGGTGAGTTTCATAATGCGGATGTTGGCATTGAGCCGTGCCAGCATTTTCTTCATCCGGGGACCACTCGTTTCCTCCAGCCTCTGAATTGTCGTCAAGAATGACTTGCCTGTTTCGAGAGCGATCATCATTTTGCTTATGAGCTGCGGCAAATCCCTTGTAATCTCTTCCTGCCTGCGCTTATAGGCCTTGGTTATTTCACCAAGTTGCGCAAAAAAGAACACAGCTACTGCCAACGGTATGGCTAAAAACAGAACTGGAAGATCGAGCAGAAAAGGAAGCACTAAAAAAGGAAGGCTCCCGGCAAGCGATTTAACCGCTTTGTCAGCAAGCTCTTCCTCAAAGGTGTTTTCTTTTCCAAGCAGATTGTACATCCGACGAAGCTTCCCATTAAAAATTGGCAGCCGAAGATTGAGTAACTTCGGCATGAGCCTTTCTGCAAACATAACCGTGATTGGGTCCATTTTCAGTTGCCGTAACTCTCTGTGATTTTTCTGGAGTAAGGCTGCCTGATTCGCATAGCGCTTTTCCATATCGAAGCTGGGCAAGAGAATTTTTAGTGCCAGACCGGTACTAATCATGACAGACAGAAACAGTAAGATATTAGATACAATCAATGGACATCCCCCCTTTTAAATTTTGTCGAGATTAAGCGACAGGTAATCGTCGCCTTTTCCTATAGAAAACAGCGTTGCGGCTGCAAAGGAAACTATATAAATCTGACCATGCAAAGTATTTAAAAAGACATTTGCATTGCCATTGTTCATAAAGGACATCATGACTGGCATCATCCACGCCATACCGATGACAGTAAAGAGCTGTTTTCGTTTGCTTTTAGCTTCAATGTCCAGTTCCTGAATCTGAGTGATATCCTCTCCAATCTCATCCACGGTTTCCTTCAAACTATCCAATGACTGAGGATGAAATCCTTCCATCTGAGCCATTCTGAGCTTATCCAAGAAGTCTTCCATCTTTCTGATCTTCAGTTCACTTAACATCTCTTCAAAAACTCGATCAATCGGAAGCCCCACGCGTAATTGATTTGATGCTTTTTCGAAGATCGGCTTAGTCACACCGTCCATATCAAGCACTGCATTTTCTAATGCTTTCTGGACGTTCGGAAAATCAGTTAGCTTGCTGATAAAAAGACGCAAGTTTGAAGGAAGATCGAACAGGACGTTTTGTCTGATTTTTCGTTTCACTTTCAGGACAATCGTTCTTGGCAATGTAAAAGACAATACGGCTCCCAAGGCAATAAAAAAGTAGTTTCCTGTGAACAAGGCAATCAAGCCGATCAAACCAACGGAAAACATAACCAGGAAAGCGAACTCCCGAAAGGTGAGTGACCACCCAACCATCTCCGCTTCCTTACGCACTTGCTCATAACCAAGAAACTTGGAGAGTGTGAATCCCTTACCTGCATTGGCATTAGGAATGACCAGTAGCAATGTTACAAGAGACAAAGCAAAAAAGTAAAAGAAACTGACCCATAATGACATTACTCACTCCTCCTCACACCAACGAGATATTGTTTCTTCAGGAGCGCCTTCGGCAATCAGTTTTCGTTTTAGCTTTGTCAGCTTTCCCTTCTGATTAAATCGACGACGAACTGGATCATATTGAAATATGGGTTGAATAACCGGCTTATCACCTTCAAAACCAATCAATTCACCAATTTCAAAGACCACCCTTTTCCCAGTACTCGCTTCATATTTCTGAAACAAAATCAAGTCAAAGGACATGACGATCTGTGATGCAGTCATAGGATTATTTCCTGAAAGTTGTAAAAACCGCACAGCAGCCTCCTCCGTCCCGTTGGCATGTATCGTCAGGTGGACAATATGTCCTGTGTTCGCAGCCACAAGGGCTTGGGTGGCAGCAAATTCATCCCGTACCTCACCGATCAAAATAACATCAGGATTCTGCCGAAGGCTCGTTTTCACAAGTTTCGGAATGGGATAAGCTTTTCGATCATCCTCATGCTCCTTTACAATTACGGAAGCGATATTGGGATAATCCTGATAGCTAAGCTTAGCTTTGAGCAACATTTCCTCGGAATCCTCAATACAGAAAAATCGGGTCAATGGATCGTAGTACTGAGGAAAGCGTATGAGTTGCGTGGTTTTTCCGCTATTCGTTCCCCCCGCGATGATGCAGTTTACCCCATAGGGAAGAACATCCTTAAGAAATTCGGATATTTCCTTTGAAATGTTGCCGTAAGAAATACATTCCTCATCCGAAAATACATCCGGCGGAAATTTGCGAATGGAGATGATCGGGCTGTGGGTACTGACCCCTCCCCTAGTCACATCCATGATTACATTGATACGGAACCCGCGATAATTCGCGTCAATAACAGGCTCATTTGCAGTAAGTGTCTTACCAATTGGCATAAGCATTTTATCAATGGTCTGATAAATATGATCGTTATCACGAAAACGGATTTCGGTCATATGCACAGGAAACCCATTGCGCTCTACGATCACTTCCGCGGGACCGTTAATCTCAATACTGCTAATTGCCGGATCATCCAGTGCCGGCTGCAACACGCCCATCTCCGTAATTTCAGTACGGATATAGTCAATAACTTCGCCAATATCCATGCTAAATTTCAAGTCTCGCTGATCCCGGATAAAGTCTGAGATATGGTATTTGACCCTGTTCCGTGCTTGCTCATCAATGATTGCCCGGACAAACTCATCATTGTAGTTTGTGATAAGGTATTGCTGCGTCCGCTCCAGCAAAGTCTTTAGGTTTTCGTCATCCGTCTTACTGCGGGTATTGGTCGCCTTAATTTCAGGCCGACGGTACTGTACGTACTCTGCCGGATTGATCAATCCGATAGCCATCCTTTTCTCCCTCCCATAATGCAAATAATTGTTCTGGACGGCTCAGAAGAGGTTCTTCCTTAAAATCACCGTTTTTAAATTCACTACTAAACAGACATACATTCCCTATATCGTAGTCCTGTCTTAGGGTTTTGTAGGCTGCATAAGTACGAATAATTTCAACCGGCTCATTCATATTTAGCACGACTTGATCTGCTTCTCTTAGCGAGAAGAAGGTCATTGGATGAATCAGTTGCCCCTGTAGGACCGTAAAGATGTAGTGATATCCAGACAAATGGACTTTCAAATACGCGGGCAATTCACTCAGCGTCTTTTCTTGCTGTAGCTTAATTAGCGTAGGGCTGTCAGGCTTGCTTTTGGGCTGAATCAGTAATCCATCAAACCCATCAAAATGCTGCAAATACTGGTGAATCCCCTGTAACATCCCCCTATCATAGTCAATCAGCAACTGATCTACCGACTGTGCATGCTCGAGCTCCGTCACCCCCATGCGGTAAGCAACGCGTGGCAAACCCAAACATGGAAACTCAACAACCACGGCCGTTTCTTCCCGTTTTTTCACCTGACTCAACAGCTTCTCTAAAAGAAGTGAAGAATCTGTACCCGCTGGGTTCCACAGCGCAACCATAACGCCTGTCGGTGAGCGCGGTGGTTCTTTTTCTTTCTTCCATCTAAGCATTCCGTGTCTCCTTTCCAAATAAAATTCATCGGGGAATAGATGTTCCCCTCATTCTTAAATAAAAAAAGCCTCCACTCAAAAATAGAGTAGAGGCTTCCTTTATTGTACAAACCATCGTTTTCTTTTTGTTTTGGGCTGCTCCAGCCAATAAGCAAGTTCCCCTGCATCCGTAAATGGATTAGCCTCTAGAAGATTCATAATAGAGGTTATAGATGGGAACATCTCTCTAAATTCCTTGATCATATCTTCATCGGCATAATTAATAATGAAAGAGGATTTCCTCAACAGGACAGAAAGTTGGCTTAAGTGTTGGACAATATAGTGTAAATCCCATGGTGCAGCTGAGAGCGTAATGAGTTGAAATGGGCAACGCAAAAATTCTTGCGCAGCCGAATTCATTTCTAATCTTCCTTCGTTCTCATCCACCAATACGCCAAGGTCAAGAATAACTGAGTCATACCCGAGCGTATAAACTTCAGCTACATCAAATGGCGAACGATTAGGGAAGAAATCAATACCGTGGCGCTTGAACTTTAAACCGTCAAAATCTGTAGCAAAACTCACGATGTCTGATGGTCTGGGCTTATTTCTATATTCAACAAAAGCCGTTTTCAATCCCTTACTCGCTGTCTCATAGGCAATCTGGAGGGCTGTGTGTGTATTACCACTCCTACGTGCCAGTCCCCCAACTGCAACGATGTAGGGCTGGGATACATGATAGATCGGCAGTTTCTCCGGTTGAGAATCGGTTTTGTTCTGCTTATCCATGTCTACATATTCCTGTTTTTCTTTTAAAGTAACAGGACTCTCTACATGATCTGTTAACTCACGGGCTTCTCTCTCTTTACTTTCATCATTTACCGGTACAGTAATTTTTTCAGCCCGTTTAAATCCCCTTGTCCAGTCGGACAACAGCGTCTGAACCTTCCCCTTATTCTTCTCTAAAGAAAATCCAACTTTCCTCTCAACTTTCTTTTGAGACGCCGGTAATTCAGGATTAAAGCCAGGAATATCAGCCAATGTTTTTTTCGTTTGAATCCATCTTTGTACATCCTCTATTCCGAATTGTTCGGCGGCATAAACATCATATATACCGTACATCCCCAAACTTCTTTGCCACTCGCTATCTACTTCTGGCAAGATAACAATCAGTCTTGTATCTGGTACGCGCATACGCACTTCCTTCAAGAAGTTCACACAATCCTGCCTATGTACTACTCCTAGACCTCCATCAACAATTGCGATTTCCGCATCTACCTGCCCTGCTGATGCAGCAACGGCAAACTGCTCAAGCGTTACATCCGTACCAGCAATAAAATAACCTTGTGTTTCTAAAGCTTCAGCAAGTGGCGTTAGAATGGACAAATCAAACACCAGGTGTAGTTTCACTGTTCGCTCCTCCCTTATCATCAAACAACCAGTTCAAAATAGACATAACCCCGTCAAATATCTGCGGCCAGAAATTAATAATTAGATAACCAATTATGGATAAGAATAAAACCAAAAATGCAAGTGACAACAACTTCTTATAGAATAGACCACCGATAAGCAAGATTAGAAAAATGGCAAGTGCGAGATAAATATAAAAGTTACTTCCTGACCGAACAGCAGAAAAAAGTTCCTCTCCCTTTTCATTTAAGCGATTCCCCACTTTTTCAGGATCAAATGCCTTAGAATTGTCTTTGATCTCCTGAGTTATAGATGCTTCAATAGATGCATCATTTAAAGCAAAAGCCGTATTTAAGGGGACATGGCTGACCAGTAAAATAATCGCCATTAACAACGCCCGTACTTTTAAAATCATCTGTACTCCTCCATTTTATAGCAAAACAAAAACAACCCCTGATTATAGAGGTTGTTGTTTTGGTATATTTTTACAATTAAAAGCCCATAGCTTCGCTAAGGACAATACTATTGTATCTCGACTTTGTACACCCGTCAATCCCCTAATTGGGATAATTGTTCATAAATACTAGTTACGTTCTTAACCCAATTTGAACCTGTTGCATATACCCCGTTTGGATTTTCAGGATCGCTCAACCATGCGATAGGACTAACTGTAGATGGTTTCCCCTTCGAAAGCTTTACTATCGTCTTGGCTGCAATTATAGCGGCATCCTTGGTTGTTAATTCAGCTCCCTTCCCCTCTTTCCAGCTTCCAAAGACATTCCATGGATTCTTCACTATCTTATCAGCATACTTATTGCTTTTTGGAACAAAAGATTGTTCTGCTCCAGTGATAGCAATTAGCAAATAAGGATCAACCCCTTGAGCTTTTGCCGCATCGTCAATCATGGTTAATATCTCTTTTGTAGCCAACATCGAATTTCGTTTGCCTAACCATTCAAGTAATACAGGAATATCCAAAGGGCGGTAAGTCAATATATCGGATGATTCTTCATAACCGAAATAAACCAGCGGATTCACAGGCTCTCCATTTACACGTACTTCAAAGTGCAAATGCGGTCCCGTTGAACCGCCAGTATTCCCCGACTCTGCAATCTCTTCCCCTGCCTCTACCGTTTGTCCTGATTCCACCTTAACCTTATTCAGATGATAATACCTCGTCTCCATACCGCCATCATGTTGAATCATAATCGCATTGCCTGCGTTACCCAAAAAGTCAGCAAAGATCACCTTACCGGATTTCGCAGCATAAACAGGTGTACCAATCGGTACTCCAATATCAACGCCCGCGTGCAGTTTTATCAGCCCTGTGATTGGATGGACTCGGCTACCAAAAGTTGATGTGATCTTACTTCCCTCTGTTGGCCAAACTAATCCCCCAATAACTGGAGACCAGCCAATTAGAGGATTTCCTTCGCCGTCACCATCAGAAAGATATGAAAGCCAGTATTCTAAAAGAAAGTCCTGATCTTCTACTCTCTTTGCACCATGAGCAATAAGGATTTCTCTTAATGGCTCCCAATCTTCGCTGTACATTGGTTCAATCCGTTGTAATTTGTCTTGGGTTACCGTTGTTGTCAACTCGCCGCATGGAGACGGTGACGTTTCAGTTGTTGTTTCCGAAGCATAAGTATAGACATAATCATTTTGAATCGTCTCTGCCTTTTTCAGAAGAAGAACGGGCTGACGCTCACTCACTGTTGACTTTTTGTACGTAACTTCACCTTCCTCATCTTCATTTCGAAGACAGACCTCTTTCGCCGTGACAATCTCAGAATTTTTCCAGGTGAACTTGGGGCGTACTTCTTCAAAAGTCTCCTCTGGTTTCAGCACAACTTCTTTGACGTTTTCATCTAAAAATGTGTTAAAAAAAGAAGGATCGTTCAATGAACGATCCACCTGAGCAAGCCACTGCCAATTCAAGGCGTAGCTTTGAACCTGTACTTCCTGCTCCGCTGTTAATTCTTCATGCCAGCGATCAGCAATGCTCTGATACTCATCAAACAACTGTTCATCCGTTTCTTCTTTCGTCCCATAGAAGAAACCAGATGTGCGCTCCTTAACCGTATCAAGCGTCCCCATCACTGACTGCTTCGGCAGCTCGAAAATCATAAAATAGATCAAAAATAGCAGCAGTACAATTCCTCCAATAGCAAGTGCGTAGGGGAGAATTGCTTTGAGTATTGCCTTGACCGCTTTATCAAGAAGAAGCTTGCCACCTTGTTTTAATATTTTTTCAATATCCATTTTTTCACCTTATACGTGGTAGTTATAATGCTTTCCTCCAGATGGGGGGGATTTAGACGAATCCGATTTTTGAAAAAAACCAGATTGTGAAGGAGTATTGTCCTCTCTCGATGAATATACAGTCTCCCCTTCCTCATTTTTGATTTGATTGGCGTCTATCATTTCTTTTTTAATCGTGACTCCCCCATTTCTCCCGTTTACAACAACGTTGCTTTTAAAGTTTTCGCCGTTGTTTTTAACGCCCCTGTTTATGGTGTTTTCATCTTTGATTTTTCCAGATTGACCACTCAGATCAGTCTCCATTCTAGTAGTAGGCTGACCAGTTACCATTCTGCCAAGTCTACTACTGTGCATAGTTACACCTTCGTTTGACGCTTTTGTATTAGTCACTCTTGGTCTAAAGGGCTGTTCAGTCGTTGTTGTATTAGAACGCTGTATTGGCTTTTCTTCATACGGAACTGAGGAAACTGGGTAAGAAATCGGCATATCTTCTCCGATCTCACTCTCTTCGCTTGAAATTGTTTCTGAGTTCCTCAATCCACTTAATTTCTGTACTCCAGAGTAAGCTTTCTTACCCAACCACATACTGCCTTGGCCAATTTTTTGGGTTCCTTTTCCGATAAGGCCTCCAGCCGCTCCGCCAATTACAGCGCCTTTTAGGGGATCCCCAGCCATAAGTCCGATAGAGGTCCCTAAAACAGCGCCAGCACCTTTGGCTCCTTGATTTAATGCGAAACCTGCGACCTTTTTACTTATATTTGTCGCCTTATTTCTGAAATTCGGCTTACCAGACATTGCACTAGAAGACGAAGTACCAGAAACGGTTCCTCTTGTCCCCGCAGACGTAGCATCACCAGGCATACCGCCGATCGCGTCAGATGAGCTATTCTCTCCTACCAACTGGTCTTTGGACGCGCTCGTCTTTCCATTATTAACACTGTTTGATTTCTTTCCTGAAAACATTTTACTCATCGCAAGGATCGTGCCGAAACCTAAAGCTCTCCCCGCTCTAGAGTCTGGCTGCTCAACCCCTAATAGACGTTGAACAAAATTTTGTATGGAAGAAAAACCAAACAGATACGCTACAATCACCCAATTAGAAATACCTTCACTACTAAAATGAAGCAATAAAAAAAATAGCCCTAATGCTAGAGCATGGGCTAAGGGCAATATCATATTGGCAACAAACTGATCCCACCACGTTTGCAAAGCGTTGCGATAGCGAGGAAACAGCGTCATTATGCAACACGGAACGAATGTGATTATGAGTAGCATCAGGTTGATGGATCGTATGGTATAGTCGTAGTTTAGTTTTGCAGTCATAAGTGCGGCTAGCAGAACTAAAATTGAAACGATAAATCCCCGATAGCTAACCATATCATCATACCCAGCTTCGCCAGTTCCCCAAATCGTATTGAGGAACAGTCCTGGCTGAAGTCCGTAATCGACCATAACCGCCCAGATTAAATCCGTAAACCAGCTAACAATCGTAGCAACGAACTTCCACAAATACACACCAAATCTTAAAGATATTAGTCCGACAACAAAGGCTGTTGCATAATCTTTGGCCTTTGTTCTGCCTTCTCCAGTGTATCCGTGCCAGAGAAGTAAAAAAGCCATCAGTATAAGAGCAATAAAAATAGGATACGGTATAAAACGTTCCAAAGCAGTATAGATCGCGTCTATCGCATCCATCATTCCCTCGGAAAATACTCCAAGGTATAAACTTGATCGAAGGTCTTCCGTACCCCCCTGCAAGAACCCATCATTGGATGTTTCGGGATTTTTGCCGAATACCAGCAAAGTTACATCTTTCATATTAAATTTTTTTATCAAAAAATTAGCCGCTCCAATGAGGACATCAGAAAGGGTTCGCTCCATCAAGCCAGGCTTATTATCCTCATCCTCATAATACTGCTCGACCTGTTGACCTATGATGCCTTTTTCACTAGCTGCCAAAGCTGGCGTAGCGAGGGCAAAGCTGTGAACCAGCATTATTAGCATACAAGTAACTATCGTGATACGGCGCAAAGTTGCTCCCCCCTTCCTATGCTGTTCCTTCAGCCCTTGTTCTTTCCTTGATATATCGTTTACGCTCGGCGTATAACGGATCATTGGGGTCTGTGGTAAACAACATGTGCTCGAATGGAGCTGCATCTACATGTACTATAGCCGATTGGTTGTCCACTTTGACGAGCATATCTCCCTTACGAGCTTGATAAACGAGAAAGTCTGCTTCACCTTCGGTTAATGCTAATTTCCCGCGAACAGCATCAATATCCAAAGCTTCCTGAATACCAATAATTTTGATTGGGCTGTTTTTAATTGCAGCCATTCCAGCTTGAGAACGAGTAAATACCTCCAAGCCCTGAGTAACAGGGACGATTCCTGTATTCGTTGCACGCCCCTCCCGAAATGCACTCTCTGCCCAAACAGCTCCAAAATCTTCGTCAAGAAAGATATTCTGGCATTCCTCAATGATAAGGAGTTTCTTGACCTCTGGATGTTTCTTCGCCCAGCGTTCCATCATCCAACGTTCTGTAACAAATAAACCAATTGGACGCATGATCTCAGGATCAAGCCGGTTGATAGCAAAACCAAAGATTGGCGCATTCTTCAACTCTACTGTAGAAGGACCATCAAATATCGAATATGAACTCATTTCACCTTTTCTGGTAAATGGCTGTAGCAACTCACTTGCTTTTCGAATTGCTTCACTTTTATGGGCATTCATTTTCTCCCATAACCCAATCAATTCAGGCATTGCTTTTCTTACCTTACCAGTCCTGAAAATGCCTTGACCTTGCATTGTTTGATCTGTCGTATATAAGCTCTCAGGATCTGTAGTTATCTCGTACTCCGCATACTGCTGTCTTATAGCTCGACCAATAAATACTTTCACTTCGCCGGTTAATACACTTCGGTCATAAACAGAAATCATTTTAAAGACTAGTGCCTGCACAGAATTCGCCGCTTCTTCGATATCAACAAATCTTGTTCCGTCTGCAAGTTCTGTAATGTCAACATCATATGGATTGATACGATGCTTAGAATGCTCGTGGAGTTCAATAAATGGGCAGCCCAAAGCACGAAGAAAGTCGCCGTACTCTCCCTTCCAATCAATAATTCCAATTTGCCTTCTTAGATGTGAGGAACGATGTGTAACTAACATGGTCACAAACGTTTTCCCGGCACCTGAACGTCCAATGATGCACATATTATAATTCGCTAGTTCTGGATGCCAGTTGTCCAGCCACACCGGGCGGCCCATCCTATCTTTACCAATTACAACACCACTACGATGATTTAAGCTACCTCCACCCCATGGAAAAAGATCGGCCACGTTAGAGCTTTCCAATGATAGAATGTGCTCTTTTTGAACTGCCGTAGTTTCGGCAGTAGGTAATACGGATTGCAACGCCGCAAGTTGTTGACCATCGGCTGATCGGAGATAGATCGACTTCCCAGCAAAGCGCTGAACAAGTGAGCGACACAGTTTCATGAGTTCTTTCCATTCAGGGGCGCTGACGATGACCTGAATAGACACTCGAAAACTTCGTTCAACATTCAATCGAATGCGTTTTTGTCGTTCTTTCAAGTCTGCAATTTCGTCTCTCATGGCATCAATCTTACGAACATCTTTTTCATCAGCCAAATCTGATAACAATCCTGCTATCCGTCTGCCGATCTCATCCAGTTCTCGATCATTTGATGACGGCTGAACATGGATCGCTAAGTCCACATCCCCATTACCATGATCTGCTCGAATTAAGGAATCCAGCATCCCTGCCCAGGTATTGCCCGAAGAAATCTCAGCATAAAAACTACGGAAATATCGAGTTGGTGTAATTGTTCCACCGACTTCTACCGCATAGTCATCAAGCTTAATTTGGTTAGCGCTTATATCTTTCGGAATTGTTTCTCGAATAAATGAAGGGGCAGCGAAGTCAGCTCCACTAGCTTTCCCGGTATCAAGATGAGCCTGGGTTTCATTTCCCATCCCCTCACCTTTTTTATTCCTTTTTAAAAAATTGAACACTTCCATTCCACCTTCTTACACCGCTAATTTATCTCCACAAACTTTACATGTACGCACAAGCTGACCGCCTAAATAGCTCAGTGAAAATCTTACACTCCCACAAGGACAAACTCCGGGCCTACTTGAAACTTGATCAATTTCATTCTTCCTGACCCTTTTTACTGCATCTGACCAGGTTCCTTTACGCATTTTGCAACTCTTCCTGTGTTAAAGAGTGCTTTAATCTTTTGAATGAATCTGATCGTATTGCATCAATCATCCGCGCTTGTGGAGCCAGCTCACGCTGTAAGGTTTGATAAGTATAGTTCCATACTCCCGCCTTATCCAGACGCTGATATCGCATTCCTACTTGTTCACAGAAGCCATATAAGATGTTCTCTACCTCTTCTAATACTTGCAATGCCAGATCAGATTGCTCTTCTTCTGATAAGTTATTTTTCTTAGGAGCGGCTTTGTCCAAAATCGCATTCATTCTCCCTGCCCCTGCCACACCTGTCTCTGCCTTCAAAGGGTCGTATTCAAAAATAATATATCCGTGATAATTTCTGATCGTGCCTTGATCCAAACTCTCTATCAAATATTGTCTTACCAATTCTCCCGATTTCTTCAGGTCAGGATATTCATCAGGAAGCTCTTGAACTGATTGTCCGTAGGCATCCGTATAATCCTTCATCTCAAACAGTTGGGATTGCGTGATGAATGTAACCGGTAATGAGATCGTGTTAATGAGGCCAAGAAAGTTAAGCCAAACTGCTTTGTTTTCCTCAATTGAGGCATTATCCAGATTAATAGGTTCGACTTCAACTACTAAGCGATATTTATTGCCGTTTTGAGCAAGCCCATCCCATGTGATTTTGGAATTTTTCGCTCCGATTAGTTCCTGAACGGTAAGTGGTTTCTCTTTTTTTTGATAGTTCATAAAATAGAACACCGCTGCCGCTAAAGCTAAAATGAGCATCAGGACCATATCATGCTCCTCCTTTCTTGTACAAATATCTCCTTCTCCGCAATCTCAGCCGAAGCATCAGATAGTAATACTTCCATACCGGGAGGTTAGTCCCGGTATGTTTGAAATAGCAAAGATACATGCAGAATAAGAACGGTATAGAATAGTGGAGCCTTGAATAGAACCAGTCTGTCCCAATGCGCGGAACCACCTTGGACATTTGAACAGACAAATACCCTCCAACTGTCCACCATGCCGCTTGACTGAGACTAAGGCCAATGCCAAAGATTGTAATGAACTTTTCTTTGATCGCGCTTTTGTACGGTATCGGATGATATTGTCCCCACATAGCCAATTCCTCACAGTTTGGATAGGTCTATACCAAATAATTTGAAGACCGCGCCCAAGATATCTTCTGTCCAAAACGACAAAACTAAGAAAGCAAGGAAAAACACAATTTTCCCTTTCGTCTCTCTTAAAGTGTCCGGGGAAAAACCTGCCCGGAAATAGCTGATAGCAAGCCACAGCCCAAAGATAATTGTGAGTGTCACAAAAATGCGCCGTGCCATATCAACCCCCGCAGTGGTTGATTCATCTACCTTTTTCTCCAAATTAGATACTTCGCTGCCTTGGCTGCCTTGAATTCTCTCCTTGATGCTCTGTGCATGTACAGAATTCTGAAGAGGGACAGCACTGAACATAAACAACAAACCTGCCATCATAACAACTAAAATCTGCTTTAACCTTTTCAAGTGAATGACCTCCCTATTTGCATACTCCTACTCGTTTGTCTTTCCGGAACTCACTTACCGACCACGCAATGCCGTACTTTTTGCTAATCCAACCTGCAAACATCTTGGTTTCCTCCTTTCATATGTTCTCGATAAAAGCAAAAAGGCTCCCGCAATATGCAGGAGCCTCAAAGTCGTTCGATTATGTGATATAGAAATAACTGTATCCTCCAAGTACCATCCATGCTCCCCAAGCTGCCATTGCTGCTGTCTCCACAAATACCGGAGGTATACCAAAGAGTGGTATACCGAATTTCCATGGAATCGGCCACAGTAAAGCAACTCTACCTGTAATGACATCCAACAGCAGATGCGAAACATAACCAATCAAAAAAGGCCACTGCCAGCTTGAATGAAAGCCTAGTAATAGCCAAATGCCTAATCCAAAGAGAAGGCTATGCGTCAAAGTGCGTTTACCCAGCGCTTGCTCCAGCATGAACGGTAGAAATGGAATCCAGCGCCCCAGCAAACTGTTGGAACGGTCTATATCAGGCAATAAGGATGATACTGCTACAACAGCAAGCTGGGCTGGAGAGTGGATGCCAAGCACCATTGCGGCGGTCACTCCGCCAACTAGATGAGAAGCCCCATTCATACCGCTACCCCCTCTGCCATCATCTGCAAGAATGCTTCAACCACTCTTGGATCAAACGACTCTCCACTTTGGTCTTTAATATAGTCCAACGCTTTTCCTACAGGCCAAGCTGCCTTGTATGGCCTATCAGAACATAAAGCATCAAACACATCACATACAGCAACGATACGACCATACAGTGGGATCTCTTCACCCATTAGACCATGAGGATAGCCACGACCGTCCCAACGTTCATGATGTGAGGCAATAATCTCCCTCGCCGCTTCAATCTCTTCGCCTGTATGTACAGATAGAATGGATAATCCGTACTCTACATGCCGTTGCATCAACCTATATTCATCTTCATTAAACTTTTCTTTCGATTCCAGCAAAGACGTAGGAATAGCTATTTTTCCAATGTCGTGATATAAAGCTCCCTGACCGATGAGGTGAATCTCATCCTCACATAAACCCAATTGGCGTGCTAGTGACATTGAAAATTTGCTGACTCGTCTGGCATGATCACGATCAAGCATATTTAGCACATTTTCTAAAATCAATTTTGCTCCTCCTTAAGCAACTGCTTTAATTCATTTTCAAGCCACTTGGCGGCCTCGCCTCCGGTAGCCAGCATCTTTTGTACAGATGCCAATAACCGCTGAGCCTTCTTCTGTTCCTGATCTTCCTCTTGTTTAACAATCTCACCATCCCCCTCCTGCTCCAAAATGACCTTTCTTAAATCCCTCGTACTCAGAGATTCATCATTAGCTTTGGCCAATAGCACAGCAGGTTGGTTTGAATGACTGGCTACTCGGTGGTGATACCAACTGAGCGAAGGGATACGAGATTCTGGTGTCGGGAATGTACGGTACACATGCACCAGCTCCCGAATTTGCGCCGGGCTGATTCCAATCTGAGATGACAGGAATTTTTGCTTGGCTCCGGCAGCCAACATTGCGTCCAGCAACTGCCCTTTAACGAACCTTGTTTCTTGCTCTTGTTCATCAATCTGGATATACGCTTGCAGCAGTTCCTCAACCTTGGGCTGAGGGGCTGGCTGGGCTGGAGGAGACTGATAGCTCAGTTTCAAAATATCCGCCACTTCCTCTGGTGTTAGCCCTTCACGCTTGGCAACGACAGCTATTAATTCATTTCTGTCCAAATTGCCATCATGAAACAGTCTATGATGCCAACCACACAAATGAATTAGATTTTCCCTTCGATCATCCCCGCCAGCCCCACGAGTACGAATATGATGAGGTTCACCTTCTGCTGGATGACTACAACGTTCTCCAGTAGCAAGGTCGATGTACTCACAACTATGTCCAGATTCTTCACGGATGTTCTGGATGTTTTCTCTACTACGAATTCGTTCAGGCTTTGTTAATGTGCTCATATGAACGATTCCTCCAAGCTAATTATTGAGTTAATGACAATATTGGAGAAGAGCGGCGCAAATCAATGGCCTGTAGTGCTACAAGGTATAACGCCTGATCCCAAGAACGTAAACCCACGGACAAGTCAAAATCGCGGCCATTCCAAAGATTCAAACCAAGCTCCAACAAGCTTCTGGTTTGTCCGGTAAGCGGGGCAGTATCACCAGTTGTTTCTCCGCGATCTCTGCGCTCGGCAAAGTCACCCGGATCACTTAAATAATCAAAATACCAGTCAAACGGACCATGTACTTGCTTCTCTAAAACAAAGCATTTGTAAATCTCAGGATATGCTCCGATGTAACAAGCAGCGTAATAATCTCTTGCCTTTTTTACGTCAGGAAATTTCGCTGCAATACGTTGAAAATTAATTTTGTGTTGTTCGTTAGCAAAGTACATCCTTCCCGCCCCTTTCCACTTTCCAGAAAGTTTGTCATTGATCAATGGCTCTCAGACTCGACAATCAGTTTCATAGCTGTTCTCTGTTCCCCCTCGATCACGACATCCACAAAAGCAGGTATACAAGTCAAGTTGATACCTTGGGATGATACATACCCCCTAGCTACAGCTACAGCTTTAAGCGCCTGGTTGACAGCTGCTGCACCAACGGCTTGTAACTCCAGCTTCACCTTTCCATCGCGGATAAAGCCAGCCACAGCACCAGCTAGTGCGTTTACCGAAGATTTTGAAGATACTTTAAATACATTTTCAGACATATCGAATTCCTCCGTTTTTACTTTTTAAGAGTTGTCTCACTCTCTATAAAATACAAAAAGCCTCTGACCTGATAAGCAGTCAAAGGCTATCTATTGCGTTGCATTAAATTTCGGAATGTGCATTAAGCCGGCTCAATCGCCATAATTACATACCCTTCTGGTACAAATGGTTGCTCGTCGAAAATGTAAGTCACTTCCCGACCAACGTAACCTCCGGTGTACTTGTTGGTAACAGGATCAAACTCCTTGAGTAAAAGGACATCTCCAACTTTATAATCCTGATCTTTTTTGCGTACCTCGAATGTTTTTATTCCAGTTACCACAGCGCTAAAATATTTCGGATGGATTTTTAGTTCATGCGTTGTCATTTATCTCACTTCCTTTCGCTATTTGTGTCTTTAGTGCAATAACAGGCTTTGAGATATGGGGCTGACAGGGCTAGGGATGGGATTGCTCCATGTCTGCCTGACGCCATCATGCCTGCTTAGCGCTCCCTGTTCCTCCCTCCAGTGCCCCTCAGCCCATTCGCCAAAGTGACACCCACCACAGCCGGTGCTTCAAAGACTGTTCATGGTGATGCTAGACTAAATAGTGGACACCGAGAATCCAAAATGCGACAATAAACCTAGCAAAATCGAGGAGTCCGAAGATGAGTCAGAAATATGACAAAAAGTTTAAAATCCAAACCGTAAAAATGATTCAGGAACAGTGGAAGCCGGTGGCGCAGGTCGCCCGAGAATTGGGCGTATCCGACAATACTCTGTACCGCTGGATCAACGAATTCAAACAGGATCCGGTCAATGCGTTTCGCGGCAGCGGCAACCTGAAAATCGAGGAAAAAACCCTTCTCGAAATGCAGAAACGAATCCGCCAACTCGAGATGGAGAACGAAATTTTAAAAAAGGCGATGCACATCTTCGCAAAAGACCGGAACTGATCTTTGCGTTTATCCACAAACACCGCTCCAAGTATCCGGTATCGGAGATGTGCAAGGTTTTGAACGTATCCCGGAGTGGTTATTATCAATGGACCAGGCGCCAGGAAAGCGAGCAAAAGAAACGTCGCCGAGAACTGGAACAACAGATTAGCCGTATCTTTGTGGACTCGCGTCGCCTGTACGGCAGCCCGAAGATCGCTCAAGTCTTGCGCCAGCAAGGTGTTCGGGTATCCGAAAAAACGGTCGCCCGCATCATGAAGGAACTGGGGCTTAAGTCGCGCACCGTCAAGAAATACAAGGCGACGACGAACTCGAACCACAATCTGCCAGTGCATGACAATGTGCTGAACCAGCAGTTCAGGGCACAAGCTCCCAATCAAGTCTGGATGGCGGACATCACTTACGTTCCGACAGACGAGGGATGGCTCTATGTCGCGAGCGTGATGGACTTGTACACGCGCAAAATCGTAGGCTGGCACGCCGATGAGCGAATGACCAAGGAATTGGTCCTGCAAGCTCTGGATCAGGCTTACAACCGTCAACGGCCGAAAGGCGAAGTCCTGCATCATTCCGATCGCGGCAGCCAATACGCATCTCATGAGTACCAAAAACGGCTCTTGAAATACGGGATGAAATGCAGCATGAGCCGCAAGGGCAACTGCTATGACAATGCCTGCATCGAATCGTTCCACAGCGTGCTCAAAAAGGAACTCGTCTATCTGGAGAAGTTCAGAACCCGCAAGGAAGCCCAAAGTCGGATTTTTGAATACATCGAGTTTTTCTACAACCGGAAACGCGTACATTCCGCTATCGGGTATCTTACACCTTTTCAATACGAACAAATGTACGGTCAAATTGCGTAATTTTCTCGATTCTGGCTGTCCAATCTATTGACAGAGGTCCATGGTGCGCACGCGCATGCCCTGAGTTTTAAGGATCATCCTCCTCAACTTCAACCTCTTCCCATGTATAACTCACATTTTCTCTGATCCATTTTCGTACTACTTCATCCAACGACGTTTTAATCTCTGTTTCTGTTGGGTTTGATGCTTCCCATGAAATTTGAAGATCAATATCGTATGTATCTTCTGTATCTTCATCATCTTCACCAAAGCTAAATTGAATACGCACGTTTTTTGTTATCCTCAATCATTTCATCTCCTCCTGAATTCCATGGACTCTGTATTTTATATAGATTAAGAAAGAAGACCACCCGCTAAAATCGCGAAACCCTTGATACATAAGCATTTTTCCGCATTTTTGGGTGTCACCTTTTCGTGACACATGTGTCCCCTTTTGGTGACACCCCCTGCTCACAAAAAACCTGCATTTTTTTAACGGTATTATTTTCCTTTCTGCTGTTTTAAAACTTCCAAAAACTTTTTTCGCTTAACCAACTTTCCATACTGACTATGTGGTTCGACAATAGCCTTAATAGGTAGCTTCACCCTAGCCCTTTCCAAAATGTTGTGATGTATCATCAGTTGGACAATCCCACTTTGAAGCCTATTTTTATCCCCACAGCATAAAATCTCTGGATTCAAAAAAAACGGACGCCGAGTGACATGGCGACCGTGTATTTTAAGTTCGTGGACATTAGCGAATTCATACATAATCCCTTTTTCAATGAGTACAGATATCATTTCACTTGTCTTTTGCCTACTTCGCTTCAAATAGGCTGCGATCTCAGATACCGAGCAGTATTGGCCCGATACAGGATCAACGATAGCATTAACGTTCATTTTAAGCATTGGAGCCAGTGTAAAGATGAAGCTAAACTCAGCACTAGTTAAATATTGAGTCTGACATAAATAGGCTATATTTTCATCAATGGTTTGAGAGAACCTTGTTTGATTTACTGCTCTCTGCCTTTTGCGTACAATCATGAAGCCTTGTTCATTGGCTTTGGCTTCTTCATCATTGACCTTACCTAGATCAATCTCAGTTCGCCTTTTCGCCTTCAATTCTGCCTGTTGAAGTGTCTGCTTTAACGCCCCAATCTTATCCATATACCTTCCTCTGCCCTGTAGGAATACTCTGCATATTACTCTCTATCCGCTCCCTTAGCGCTGTATTACGCTGCACCATCTTGTTGTTGCTTATAGCCACACTAAGTGCCTTACGAGTTCCAATCATGACACAGACACCCTCAGCTCTCGTCAGGCCAGTATAGATCAGATTTCGAGCCAACATAACGTAATGGCTGGTAGAGACAGGCATAATAACTACAGGGGCTTGTCCACCTTGAGCCTTGTGTATGGTAATGGCATAGGCCAAGAGCAAGTCTTTTAATTCATGCTTACTGTAGACCACTACTTTCCCGTGAAAATCACAGGCAAGCCCTATTTCATCCGTCAACTCGCCTTCTTCATCCTTCACTAAGGCTGTACCTATGACAACGCCAATATCACCATTTAAAATCTTTTTCTTATAGTCATTACGAATCTGAATAACCTTATCTCCTTGACGATATATACGCCCAACGGTCTTTATCTCGGCTTTATCTAGTGCCGGAGGATTCACCGCCGCTTGGAGTGCATTATTCAGTTCCTCAGTGCCAATTACACCTTTCTTCATTGGGCTGAGAACTAGAATATCTTCTAACTTATGCCCCTTGTCCAAAAATCTCAGTACACTGAGCACAACCAGATGAGCAATCCGTTCAGGCTCAGGCTGCTCGATGAAAAAGAAATCGTCTTTATTTTTATCAATGACGATCTGTTCTCCATTATTTATGCGATGAGCATTCATAATGATTTGGCTTTCTTGCGCCTGGCGGAATATCTCTGTTAAACGAACATGCGGAACTCCTGCTGTGATCATGTCGTGTAAAACATTACCCGGCCCCACAGATGGAAGCTGATCGCTGTCTCCTATAAGGACCACTTTTGTATTTGGCCCGATTGCCTGAAATAGATGATAAGCCAATTGCAAGTCCTTCATCGACACTTCATCCGTGAAAATCAGGTCAAACGGCAACGGCATATCATCCCCATACTCTGGTTCTGCTCCTGGTCGGAAGCCAAGCATCATATGAATAGTTGAAGAGTTCATTCCCGTCAGTTCTCCAAGCTTACGAGCTGCACGGCCTGTAGGCGCACATAGCCCAATGGATGCTTCGGGATAGTGCTTTTTATATATGTCGATCATAGCCTTTACCACAGTTGTTTTGCCGGTGCCTGGATTCCCTGTAACAATTAGAATCTGCTGACGAAACATTTCTCTAATGGCTTCACGTTGCTTATCAGCCAAAACTATACCATGCTTCATCTGATACTGTTTGATTGAATTTTCTATAGAAGGCATAGCTCCACCACTCCGGGTTGCCATGCAAGCCAGCTTATGAGCAAGTTTATTCTCATAGATATACAGGTGCTTCGGATAAATCTTATCTTCTTCCCATATTACTTGTTCGTGAGCTGCCATTAACTGAAGCTCTGTTTCAATATCCTGTTCTGAAACGCCTCGTAAAAGCTCTTTAGTCCGATCAATTAGTTCGTGTTCAAAGACAAAACAATGACCACCCTTATAGCACGTCTCGTTAAGAACATGCTGTAACGCTGCATTTAAGCGATACGGTGAGTCCATACTAATACCTATTGTCATAGCTATCTCATCAGCCTTAAGAAACCCGATTAGATGAATCTCCGTGAGTCGATATGGGTTGCGCCGCACAATATCAACGCACTCGTTCCCCCATTGCTTATACATTTTCGTTACAGTATCCGCAGAAATTCCGTAGGGCAACAGCGTCATCATAATCTGCTGAATTTCAAAATTGCTTTTAATGCTATCTGCAATTTTCACTGCACTTTTCGTGCCAATCCCCTTAATACCCATTAGACAAGCGGCACCCTCATGCATAATTCGTTCCAGTGCCCGATCACCGAGCTTTTGAATGATCAATTCAGCAGTTTTCACTCCGCACCCTTTGACGAATTTAGAACTGAGGAAGGAAATAATCTGGTCCTTGGTTTTAGGCAAAGGCCGCTCCCAGTGATCTACAGCAAACTGTAGTCCATATTTGGGGTGAGTCTCCCACTTACCATGAACAGTAATCCGCTCCCCTTTGTTTACTCCGTAAAGATTGCCTTTAATGGCAAAGGGTTCACCGCCGTTTTCCGGCTGCCAACGCGCTACACCAAAGGTATCCTCCTCACTCAAACTACCGTTACGTGGATGGATGAAGTACACCACATGGCCTGTGCTCATTTCTAGTAATGGTGCTTCCATCAGCTAACACCTGGCTCACGAAGATATTTAAACAATAAAGTTATCAATGATCGCGGTGATTGCAGCCATTTGCTTTGAAGATCAACAGAGTATATAATTTTGTCCAAAAAGGTTCTTGGAAAACTCACAATTTCTTTGTTATTTCTTACAAATGCTCGTACCCTTTCAGCCATACGATTCTTAAGCTGCTGAATACCACTCAGTTCCTTCGCTACTACTCCAACCGGCTCTTCATAAACCTTTTCAACCAATACATTCATCTGTTGTTCAGCAATATCCAAAGCTTTTAGTGCTTGCGCGCGCTCTTCCTTAGTCTTGGCCATATTGACTTCATGCAGAGCATTCTTCATATTTTTCTCAACTTCATCGACTTCATTAGATGCCGATGTTTCTTCAACAGGGACTGCTATCTCAACTTGTTGTTCTTCTGGTTCCAGCCCGAGCATTTTTTGAAACTCATCAGCTCCGATAACTTGTCCAGAGCCAGTAAATTGTTTTATTACTCCGGGGATACTCTTGATGAGATGCCACACATCGACAGGTAAATGCGCCGAGCAATTATTTTCATCGACTGAGTAATTCATTTCAATAAAAATATAACCGGGCATAATAGCACGTTTAATCTCTTTTCCAAGCTTTCCCTGACCGAGCAATCGTCGAGTAGTTGTTGTAAATGTATGTACTGCCTTGATCCAATTTTGAGCGGATTCATTTCGAGCAAACGCCCACTCCATCAGCTTTTTAACATTGTTCTCTTTACCAGTCATAACCTGTATTGCAAACGCAGCTCCCATCAGAGTACCTCCTTCATCGTTTTACTTACTACATAGCTTTTTCTTGCTTTGCTTTTCGGCTAGCTTGAATCTCAGCAGCGTATTTGATATTTAAAGCTGCCAGCATTTTGTGCAGCTTATTCCAAGCTTTTTCAGATAAACCAGGGTTATATGGTTTTGAGATTTGCATTCTAATAATCGCCTCCAACAAAGTTTCTATAAAGAATACTTTTTTTGAAATCATGTTTTCATTTAGTTTACTTTTGAGGTAAAAAAATATCATCAGGATACATATTAAAAAATGCTGCTATTTTTACTGCAAGATCATAGTAAAGTTTCCTTTTACCGTTCTCGATTTGCCAGTAGTAAACCTTACTTATCCCTACAGCATCAGCGACTTCCTGACAAGTTTTATTATTATTTTTTCTTATTTGCTTTAAAGTCAAGAGCACTATGCAGCACCTCCTTGAATAAACCATTAGTGAACTATACCCAGTATATGTTAGCGTTTAGTGAATTGTCAATGAATAATTTCTATTTAGTTAACTACATTGAAGTTAGCCGCTCGTTAACTTATTATTAAGTTAATTGAACTTGTTCTGGAGTGATTAAATTGTCTTTTCCCTATCGTTTAAAGCAACTTAGAAAAGAGCATAAGTGGACACAAGAAGAGCTAGGTGCAAAACTGAACCTAACTAAAGTTTCCATTTCAGGTTATGAAAATGGAAATAGAACTCCTGACATGGACACCCTCATAAAAATATCAAACGTCTTTAATGTGTCTATCGATTATCTCGTAGGAAAATCAGATGTACGTTCTGTTGATTCACCCATTATTTCCGGACAAGTCTTGAAGAATTCAATCACTAATTCTCCAAAGCCACCACTTCTTGAACAAATTTTTTTCGATGGTTTTTTAGAGGCTTCAAACGAAGAAAAGGAAGAAATTATTCGCTACTGGCATGAAGAAATCAAAAAGAAAAAGAAAGTACCTCCTACAGAAAAAGACACTGACGAATCCGCTTGGGATTTGAAAGATAAATAATTCTATAGCCCTTTAGGGCTTTTCTTTTACAGTTTAAACAGAACATACGTTCCGTTTAAACGTGTTTTCAAAGCTTAGAACACCATAATCACCAAGAAAAAGGACGATGTTTCATGAACTTAAACTTAGAGCAGCAAGTGAATAAACTCTTGAATTATCTCAATATCCACTACCCACACGAAATTGACATCGAAGCCATCGCTTATGCTTGTAAAGCCGAAGTCTTTCCAACTTCAATCCGCAGTCATTGTATCGCCCATCCCACAAAAATTGGATGGAGCGGTTTATATATCAACGATCAGTTATCTCTGCCTGAATGGCGACAGACCGTAGCCCATGAGTTGTGTCATCATGTTCTACATGTAGCCTCCCACTTAGAAATATCGAACTTACATATCCAGCGCCACGAAATACAAGCAGCACATTTCGCAGAGTATCTGCTTGTACCCCTTCACATGATCAATCATGACGATATTGCACACATCAATTACCTTGATGAAGGTATTCGCTGGATTGCTGAAGAATTTGTCGTTCCACTCGACTTAGCCAAAAATAGATGGGAAGCCTGGAATGCAAAAAATATTAATGTTTAAGGAAGCGATGTATAAATGCGTGTTGCTATCTATATTCGTGTATCAACAGACATGCAAGCAGAAGAAGGTTTTAGCATTGAGGGGCAACGTAGTCGTTTAATCAGCTTTGCAGAATCACAGGATTGGGTCATACACGACTTTTACGTTGATGATGGCTATTCAGCAAAAGACTTAAAACGCCCAGATATGCAGCGTATGTTGGAAGATATGGAGAAGAAACTGTTTGATGTTGTTCTCGTTTACAAACTCGACCGCCTTACTCGTTCCGTAGGCGACCTACACTCCCTACTTAAAACATTTGATCTTTATGGCGTGAAGTTTAAGAGCGCTACAGAGATTTTTGAGACGACGACAGCAATGGGGAGGTTCTTTATCACCCTTGTCGGTGCAATGGCTGAGTGGGAGCGTGGGACGATCTCAGAGCGTGTACGCTTCGGAGTCGAGCAAATGGTTGCGGAGGGGCGACGTCCAGGTGGCGTAGTGCCCTATGGATACACGCAGGACGAGCAACTCATTCCTGAAGAGGCTGCACTGATTCGTGAAGTCAGAGATTTGTATATGAGTGGTAAAGGTTATAAATCTGTGGCTATGATTATGAATCGCTCGGGTAAGCTTCGAAGAGGGCGAGAGTGGACTGATGCTACCGTTGCCTACACATTAGAGAACCCATATTACGCAGGAATCATTAGAATTAGTTCAAAGACCCCTGCCGGTACATATGTTAACAGCAAACGGGATGAGAGGGTAAAGTGCGTATATGGTAAAGGATCACATGAACCTATTTTTACTCAAGAGGAGTATGAAGAACTCAAGAAATTCATGAAACGGAAAGCTCAAGGCGGATTCAGCAAAGTGGGTGAATACTGGTTTAGTGGCGTACTGCGTTGCGGCCGTTGTGGAGCAGCTATGTTCGGAAGGATGACAACGAAAAGAACAACAACCAAAGGGACTGTTCGAACTCAGTATTACATCTGCTCTAACCGTCATCACAGTAAAACATGCGATCTTCCCATCTTTCGTCAGACACATATCGAACACTTGGTGTTCCAATACATTAATCAAATTCAAGAAGATATGGAAAAACTTAACGAAGAGGCTATGAAAATATTTGCTGATGAAGGAAAAAAGAAAAGTGCAATCGACAGCGCCAAACGCGAACTTTCAAAGGTAGCTGAACGTCGGGAAAAGTGGCAGTACATGTTTGTTGAAGGCTTGATTGGGAAGCAGGAAATTCGTAAGAGAATGGCTGAAGAGGATGAGCGTGAGAAGGAAATTCGCCAACGGATTGCCCAAGAACAAAAGGCTTTTTCTGGCATACCTCGAATTGAAGAACTGGTTGGATTAGCAGAAGGCTGGGCGTATTTCGATGATCAAGAGAAAAAAGAAATTATTCATACTGTCTTCGACAAGATTGTAGTAAACACTGACTTAAGAAAAATTAAAGGTGTAAAAAACAAGTTTTTTGATGCTTACATCCAAGAGATCTCGTTCAACTAAAGACTCCATGTTTGATTCACTACCACAATACCCATGATGGACTTCCATCATGTCCGGTATTCATCGCCTGCGTAACAGATAACAAATAGGTCATACAAAAAAATACTTGTCTAGATTACGAACATTGATGATTGGCTATACAAAAGGTTATTAATCACCTAGTTCTAGAGAAAGTACTGGAATAAAAGTAATAACTTTACAATTTAATATTGTTATGATACATTGATGATTCAAAAAACACCTCGAAGGAATGACATCTATGGAAAATCAAATCTTTATTGGACAAATAGGATTTAGTCCCGCTATTGGAAAGGCTTTTACTACTAGGACAGAGTACTTATCAATTGTTAATCAGGTCATTGAGTCCAAAAGTTTTCTTGGTCTTAGTAATCAAACCAAAAACTCTAGTGTTAATTTTTTATTGACAAGCCAAGTCGAAATTATTGAAAAGGAAGACTGTATTTCCCTAAACTTTAGTTTTATAGCAAAGTCAAAAATTATTGGGTTCGCTGGTTTAACTGATACAAAAGGATCAGGTTATGAGAAGTTTTTAGAAAGCTATGATGAAAAGAAACCTATCTTAGTGTCATTGATTTGTATGGAGACTGGTGAGGAGATGCAGTTACTTTGCTTACAAAAGCCAAAATTAACAATCCTATAAAGCAATCTCTTAAATTCTAAATAAAATCCATGTTCAATTGAGATGGCTAACGGAAAAATAACAAGGGAGTATGAGTATGAGTGATAACATTAATGAGTGTTCTGAGGAGATAACAGAACAAGCCAGATTGGAATATAGCTTGAAGGTATTATCCAAAGTTCTTAATCAAGTTAATGCCCCTTCGTTTAAAGACTACTTTAAAGGGCAAACCCTACAGGAAATAATGAATAGTCTTGTTATAGTACTCGATGATGATATAAAGATAAGGATTGAATGGTTAGAGAATAGATATTCATCCTTAGTGAAAAAGTCACTTAAAACTGTAGTTAGGGTTCAAATTGATCTTCTAGAAATCATTAAAAATGAAAAATCCCCTGAAGAAAGTGAACTTATGAGTTTTATTAAGTTAAACAAAGAAAAAATAGAGAAACACTCCGTACTTTATCAGAACAGGAAATTACAGAAGGATTACGAAGAAATGGCTGTCAATTTAATAAATTGTTCTTGTGGCTGCAACAATGTTGAGAATACCCAAATAGATTTATCGTTTCCAGGTCAAGAATCAATTCGAGGAGTTACTGTAAAAGGTGCTGCTAGATGTTTGTCATGTAAAGAACAATATTTTTTACAGGATACTGTGAAAGTTATAGACTCAATAGAAGAAATGATTGTTGGCAAGAAAAGACTAGTAAATTGAGTTAATTCAACAAGGATGGTGTAGATATGGATAATAATTTTACTGAATATTTTCACAAGAATAACCACTACTAACAGAGAAAGAGTGTCCAGAAAAGGACACTCTTTTTCATAATATTTCATATGGTTCTTTAGTTACTACATCTTTAACTCCTTCAACTGGTAAGTCCTTCCCCTTAAGCCTTCTTAATAATTTCATCACAAAATGAACTTGTATATTCGGACGGTAACATTTACTACTTCTTCGCCTTTATTTTATCACTCAATTAGTATGTAATTTTGTTCTACTATTTCCTCTGTCTTTTCTATAGCTATTCCGCTCATACCACCAACAATAGCTCCAACTCGTCTAAGAAATAGATCTAGTACTTCAGAATATATAGTTTAAAAATTTGGTCTAAAAGATTCAAAACGAGAAGCTGTTTCCTTTTCAACTTTTCGTTCCCCACCATGCGATAGATAATTTTGATATGTATAATATCGTGTTTCATGAAGAATGTTTATTACCTCTGAAAATGCTAAAAAGAGCATCCCAGATACAAAACCACCTACCCACCATGTAAAAGCAATTGCCCAATGGAAACTATCATAGCTGCTTTCCGGTTGCCCTGATACAATTCCTACAATGAAAGCTAAAAAAATTTCTATGATACCGATCCATAGAATGACTTTTGCAATTTTATTGGATTCCATCCCTCTAATATCCCCAATCTCAATATTTTCCATAATTATATCATTAATCGACAATATAGGTCTAGGAGATTAAATGTTCAATAGGTTAGCGGTCAAATAGAACTAATTTAATGTAACGAATAGGCTCTCATCCGCATTCCGCTTCCTCCGTGATAAAAATATGTTTAAGAAAACTCTTTTCAGTAATAGTCAAGATGTTAGAGCTACGCTAGTATCCGTAAATACAAGATCACTCAAACGTCTACAGAGCAATTCGCTAAAGAATACAACCCGCTCTTAGAGTTTTCTCCATCCCAAAATCACTTAACTTTTTAAGTAACTTTTTAAGTCGTAATGACTTTAATGGGTAGAAGACATCTTAAGGAGGAATATAAATGCAAACTAAAAATGAATTCGAATGTTTTAATGACATTAGCTTACGGGGGAAATATAAGTTATTACGACAATTTAAAGGAATCAAACTCAAACAAATTTCCGCCATAGTAGGAGTGTCGGTACCAATGTTATCAATGTATGAGAATGAAATTGTTAATCTTAGCAGAGACAAAGAGGAAAAATATCGCACATCAATTATCAAAATATC
The DNA here is from genome assembly GCF_003614185.1 of Paenibacillus aceti. Lineage (GTDB taxonomy): Bacteria > Bacillota > Bacilli > Paenibacillales > Paenibacillaceae > Fontibacillus > Fontibacillus aceti. The sequence goes on along the minus strand of NZ_KZ987724.1, from coordinate 5,485,826 downwards.
TAACCAGACAATAAAAAATCTATATCCCATGAAAGAGGTGAGTAATATTGAGTAATGCTACTATTATCCAAACAAATAGTGATATATTCATAGGCTCTGATTCAGCGACCTCAGTACTATTACGTGGTCAATTATATAGATTAGATACAAAAGCGACCAAGTTGTTTAAATTCGACAACTTGGTTGTTTTTTGTTCAGGAAACCTAGACTATTGCTATAGTGTAATGAATCAATTCTCTTATCAAAGTAACAAAAATGTTTATTCGCTAAGAGAAATTCTCCTTAATAGCTACAACGGCGAAAAAATTGATGTAGTTATTGGTGAGTATAAGGATAATAAAACGTGGTTGTATCAACTTTCACCATATAATAAGTTCGATATTATCACATACACAGACATTCCTAAGGATGGAGTAAATATTCTCTCGGCGGGAATCAAAACAGAGGAATCCTATAATTCAGTTTGTAAATACATCTCAATAGGAAAAAGTGTTCCTGAAGTATTTAAATCCGTATTTGATGAAATATCTTATGAGGGTATTGGTGGTACATTAACTGTATATAGAATAAATCAAAAAGGCATTAGCGAATTTCTAAAATGTGAGGTTAAAGAAAAAGAAAATCTAAACATTTTTAATGTACAGATTGCATTGGATCATTTTGAAAAACATTTGATCGTTGGCGAACGTATTTACGGAAAAATATGGATGGGTGTTAACCTTGCACTTCAAGATGAAGATGGTGTTCTAAAATTCCAAGGTTCTAAAGGAGAAATCTTTGATCGCAACGGAATCTTAGTTATGAAATCAGGTCTTGTAGCTGAGAATCCTGACAAGTTTGGATTATGGTCATTTAACGACATTACCAGAGTTAAAATGGACAATATTGAGGGATTTGTTATTGATCGTGCAACAACTGATAAATTACATCATCCTGATGGCTGGGAGAAGATCATGTGGGCAGACCCTACAGATGGAACCTTATATACTCATGATCTGGTTGCTGAGAACATTAAGATCGTTAACAATGTTGGAGATATCATTCTAGATGCTGAGAATAACTATCTTAATCTTGGCGATCTAAGTAATATCATCATGGATAACAAATTAACATCCGTAGAAAAGATGCAGCTCATCACTGAACTGCATAAGATCGAATCTGCATATTATAGAATGTTGGAGCAAGCTGAAAAATATAAGCGATCCCAACGTGATGATGAATTTGATATAGAAGCTCAATTCCTTACTAAGACCAGCAGCACAAAAGACTTGTACTCCACGGAGCCTTTGACGAAGGCTTTTTTTGATTTACTTGATTATATGTCTCAGTACATTTCAATTGTCACTCAAGTGCCATTGAATATCGATATTAACTCTCCTCTAACCGAAAAAACTAGTGAAGTACCTGATCGAGCTGAATTCATTCTCAAATTTAAAACTTATTATGATGAAGAGAAGAGATTACGGAATTTGATCGAGGATGCTCAGTTTTATTCTGGTCTTAATATGGGTAGTTTTTACAACAACCTTGTCATTGGAGAATATGGCTTCATTGCTCTACGTAGTGATGGTAAATATCGTTCAGTGTTGAATGCTACAAATGGTTTAGCATTGCAGAAGTGGGAGAAGAACAAGTGGGTCAATAAGGTATATGCTTCTATTGGTAACTCTTCATATGAAGATGGAACTCTGATTGCAGAAGACTTAGTTGCAAAGCGTTTGAGGATCGAAAATAAGTTTGGTGATGTAATCCTTGATTCAGATGGATTGAATATTGACTTTAGCGTTATTGACAATATCATCCTAGACGATGTTATTACCTCAATGGAGAAAATCACTTTATCTAACACTTATAAGACTATCACACAACAATATATTACTCTCAAAGAGCAAATATATCGGTACGCAACGACTATTTATGATGATAGGGATTCTTCCTATTATGGATTAGATACTGCTCAACAAGAATTGGTCAGAGCTGGAAATGAGTTAGAGTCAACATATGATGCATTGACCAATTACATGAATCCTATATTCTCTAATATGAACGCTACGACCCATATAGTGAACGATCTTCACTCTACTAGATTTATATTCCACCAGAAGTGGGAAGACTTCTACAAGGCTTATGAGGGCGCTAGAGCGAAGCTGTCTGACTTCCTAGAGAAGAGTTCGCTACAACTGGGTAGGAACTATAACAACACTGTTATAGACGCTGTGAATGGCGTAGTAGTCACCAGAGGTAACTATAAGAATAAAACTACTCTAAATGCGACTGAGGGCATCAAGATTGAAAGAAACGATGGAACCGCAAGCTCTCCAGTGTGGTATAAAGTCTTTTATGTAGACGTGGATGGTAATTTATTCGCTGAGGATATGAGTACTAAGAGACTGAGAATTCTTGACGCTAAACTTGGAGATGCAATTATCTTTGACTCACTTGAAGGTATCACTATAAATGGTCAGAATGATGAGCAAATTAGATTGAATGCCAATAAAGGTATAACTATTGATGTTAAAGGCGAAAAGAGATTCTGGATTCATAATGATGGCACTCTTCGCGCTAGAAAGCTAATTATTGAACCAGATATGGAAGATGGTTTAGTTCTAGACGAAGAAACCGATGGATATATCTCCGATCTAATGGTAAATAGCTTGAAAGCCGTTAGAAACAGCAAGGATGAACAAGATTATATTTATATTCGTGATAACTTCATTAAACTGAATACAGGGACATCAGCAAAAAGTGATATTACAAAGTTCAAGTTGCATTTAACAAAAGACGATAATCAATATAGTTATCCAGAAATGATTTGGGGTCAGGGAAATGGTGTAAATGGTGGTAATATTGGATATATAAAAAAAACATCTAATGCATTTCAATTTCAGTACAATAACGATACAAATAAAACAAGAGCAATTGAATTTAATGCAAGTCAAGGAGATGCATTGCGTATTTATGCCGAAGCTGGAGAAATCAAAATTGATTCTGATACTAAAGTTACTATCTCATGTGGAGGTAGCGGTATAGTATTAAGTCCTAATGGGGTTAAAATCACTGGTACAAGAATTGATTTGAACTAATTAATAATTTATTTTTATAGGCAGCAGACATCGAGTCTACTGCCTCTTTATGTTTTTCTAACCCCAATTTAGGAAAGTATCCAAGACACTGTCAAATTTAGCATAAAGGGACTATCACATTGACTAGATTCTTTTTATTTTTTTGTTGTCTCTTTAACCTCAATTGCAATACTTCTAATAATCCGAATTGTTTTCTCATGTTCCATTTTAGTGACAGTCTCAGGAACACTTTTTTCAAACTTGCTAACCTGTCTTTCAAACATGTCTAATGTATTCTTTGTACCATCGTTATATATCTCTTCTAAAAAGCTAATAAGTTCTATAGCGTCTGCTTCTGATTGAAATGGTATGCTGAATCCTTTGACCACTTCATTCTTTTGATTGATTAATTCAACATAATATTTATCAAATTCATAGTAAACAGCGTATCTTAACCCGTCATTTCTCTGTTTTATGTACAATTTTCCTCTTCCTCTTTTTTTTGTTTCTGTTTAAGGATATTACCAAAAGCCTACTACACCAACCCAAAATGTGTTGAGTAGACAGTGAAAACAAGTATGTACGTGTCCGAGGAATGTGTTTGCTCTAAATTGCTTATTTAAATTTCGGCTTCTTGACTATAACTAGGTGTATTACTCTGGATAGGATGTTAGTTGCGCTAAGTATGTTGGAAGAAACCATTCTCGACACATCTCTTCATAATTTCTCGAAAGGGTAGTCAATCCTTCCCAAAGTGGTATAACTTTATGATACAACAGATCAAAATCTTCAGTCTCCAAACCTCGCTCTAATTCTAAAATCCTATGATAGTATATTTGCACGATACGCCATTGCTGTGCATCCCAAATGTCAAATCTGCTAATTATACCTATGAAGTGTCTGAGAGTCGTAAGCACACTATCTCGATCACTCCAATCAAGGTAGTGCAACTCCTTTTCCTGATAGATAAACTTCATGAAAGCAGAATAGAATTTTATCCTTTTAGCGTAGAATTTTATTCCTACTAAATGTTCGTGTAATCTGGAAACCTCATTCTTTACGGGGACGTTTATGACTTTACTTTCTTTCTCGTAAAAATTGGGGTCTTCAGGAACTATGACCTTATCTATCAAGTCATTCAAACATACAAAGAACACTTTTCTCATATCAAGAGAAACAACAAAGAGTATCACAGGTATTCCTGACCCCATCGATTGAACCGTTAGAAGTAAGCTTGTGTCAATCGGGAACTTAATCACTTCAATCTCAATCATTTCTTCTTCGTTGTTTCTTAATGCTGTCTTCTCAACATTATACCGAGCATACACTTTTATGGTCTTAATTTCTGTTGAATGTATGGCTTTTACTTGAGCAAAGAAATGTTCTCCCAATGTTCAGCCATGTTTGGTTGACCATTAACATACTCAAAACATTCAATAGCCAGATCAAGACCATAGTCGGGTTTATAATCTCGAATTACCCACTCTGCTGGGAGAGATTCATTTATTAGGCTTAGCGAGTCGGATTCCATTATATGTTGTAATGGTCTTCTTTTCATGTGTGATGTTTTTTCTTTACTAATGTTCATCTCTCCTTGGTCTATTTCATAACACTCACTCAAAGTTTCTGCAAAATTTATTAAGTCGCGCATGTTTTTCTTTTAGCTTTACTTGCATTAGGCTTAATAATCACAGTCAACTGAAATATCTAAAGTTCTTTCACCACTAAAAATCACTTTCATATTCTTTTCATCATATTTTCTATGACGAATCAATTTATTTTGTACTTCGTACATAAAATTATACTCTATATGAATTTCTCCATCTATTATATGTATTCTTCTAATTAATTCTGAAATAAATTTACATACAAAATTAGTATTACTATGTGTTAAATTAGTCATTATTTTTTCATTTAAAAATCTTTCGTTTACTCCAGGGGTTTTTTCCAATTCCTTATAGTATTGAACACTTAAATGCTTTTTAAATTCATTGTATGATGATTCCCCAATATTATCCAAATACTTCTCATAATTTTCATACATAATCATAGTTTCATTCAACCAATTCCGTTCATCTTCTTTTGGTTTTAATTCTTCTCTTTTATTACAAGACAACCATTTTTTAAAATAAGAAAACTCTTCTGCTGTATTGCTGAATATTTTTTCAACAGCATTACCAAAACCGTAATTAAACAATCCTAGTTTATCTTCCGTTTTCTCTAATATTACATATGTTATCAAAGGCTCCTGTATAAATGGTTTATTCATATAGATTGTTGTTTGGAAAAAGTAATCATGCGGTAAATCAAATATCTCAACAGCACGTAATAAATGCTCTAGTTTAGGAAATCTCTTACCGTCAAAATAATCATCAATTGCATTAACCTCAAAACCTAACAAAATTCCTATTTCATATTTAGTGTACTTAGTTTGATAAAAATGGAAAATAGTGTTCAATTTATCAGCAAATGTTGCAACATCAAATTTAAATTCACCTTTATAAAAATTAGATTCTTCTTTAAACAATGAATATTCTGACTTTTTACTTTCTAGCAAATTAATGTCTTCTTTTTTAAATTCATATTTGCCTAACTGACTAATTTTATAAATAAGAGTATTTAAATCATCTATATTTGCTTTAATCGAACTTGCATTTCTACGATAATAAACAGTATTTTCACTAACTATTGGTTTTCCTTTATCATTGTATAAGTTGTCTGGCGAGACTAAGACTTTTTCAGAATCATGAATATACAATAAACCAACTATTTTTTCTGATTCTTTATAAATATTATAGTAATTTAAATCAAATATTATTTGCTCACCAGTTTGGCTTAATATTTTTTGACCTAATGATGTCGGGTCGATCTTATTTTCTATACCTTCTATATTACAATTATCATCAACACCTAAGACTAGCCAGCCGCCACCGCTATTTGCAAACGCTAATATATCTTTTAATAAATTTGCAAATGAAATGTTTGGATTTAAGTGAATATCTCTTTTATAGTCCCATTTATTATTCTCTGTTCCCTTTTCAACTAATTCAAAAAATTTTTCTAGAGAATTATACATATAAATCCCCCTCAGAAAGTGTTCTATACTTCAATCTCAAGATTGAAATAAGAGATGTAAGAGATGTTCTAACCAATTTTAGAACCATTATCTTCTTCATAATTTTGCGCACTCACTCATTCCAATTCAAATATATTTATCTACCAAAGTATCATTTACTTCAAGATAATGCTTCGTAATCGTCTCTAGATTCTTATGACCACTTTGTTTAGCAATTGTAGCAATATCAGCCCCAACTTCATGCATCGCTGTTATTTGAGTTTTGCGTAGTGTATATGGGGCAAAGCCTAGCCATTTATGTATAGTCTTACGATAAGCTGTATCACTGATTTTCGCACTTGTATAATTTCCATGCTTGTCTACTTGTCCAACAAAATAATCCTCATCTTGTAAGCCGTATTCTTTTATATACGACCTAACTGCATTAGTACATTCTAATGTAAGCCTCTTTACTTTCCATTCATTTTGTTTCTTCATATATACACTCACTGAGCGACTTTGCAAATCAATATGTTTTATTCTAAGGGTAATCATTTCACTCGGTCTCGCAGCAGTTACTAAATTAAGTAGAGTTATTGCTTTGGCTCGAACATCAAGTTGCTTAATAAGCATCAACACTTCATCTTTAGGCTGTGCTGATTGACCTTGAATCCGTTTTTGTTCACTATACTCCTGATTATTATAAATACTTCTTAATTGTGCAATTCGTTTTCGCTGCTCTGATGTTTGCAATAACTCATATACATTCTCAAGATGATATTTAATTGCTGCTGATCTTCTATTAAAAGTAGATAGTTTTAAACCATTTTCGATTGTTTCATATAAATATACTTCAAGTGATTCAAAGTTAATTTCACGGTTGTTTATTGAACAGTAGTATTTAAATCTTTTAAAATCTCCTTTATAAACATTTAATTTCTTATCAACCTGTAGTTGAATCGCATCATTCACTTTTTTATCTGTTACAAATACATCAATATTTATCAATTCACCCATTTCGCTAATCACCTCAATATGGATATTTCAGGTAACTTAATTATATCATCTTCAAGTTACGAAAAGCAATGTTTTCGTAACTTGAAGCATAAAAATGTTGAGTGGTTCGTCAACAAGTGATTAGTAGGATTCCTCTTCTATCACTTCATCATCAATCTCTAAACCCCTATAAGTACTGAAATTAAAAAACGAATGGTAATTCCAATATGTTACAATGAGTATAACAGGATACTATCCAACGTGTTCTCGTTGAAAACATCGAAAACTTATGTAACTGTTAATATGAATATTTCTTATTTAAGCGATAGGGAGATGTTGATGGATGAAGCGAGAAAAAGAAGGAAGAATAATGGCTACACAAATGGCTGCTACCCCAACTCTGGAGGGTCGAGATGCACAAAGATTGTTAGAATCGTTAAAAAATAAACCTTCTGATAGGTCACGGCAAAACGCAAAACAACTTATCTCTTATTTCAAGGAGTTCGAAAATAAAAGGAAGTAAACTATGATGAGGGATATACTATAGCTAGATTATCCGAAGAAGATTTGGAATATCTAGCTAATTTTGATTGTGTAGTTATTCCTAGAACTGCTCGAAGGAAGCAAAGAATAATAGAAGGATACTCTCAAGATATGAATGATTTTCTACATGACGAATCCCTTGATGAGGATAGATATAATTTGAAAAGGAGATGTTAAAGATGAAGAGAAAACAAGGAGAACGACAAATGAATGCTACAGTACCAAGACTTAATCTGGTTGGTAACTCTCCTTCAAAAATAAAAACTAAGAATAAAAAAGCTGATCGGTATAAGGCTATTCCATTTCACAAAATGACAGAAAAAGATAAACGTGAGAGCATGGAAGCAATGAGAGATGATGAAGAAGTTAGTTCAGCATTTCTAAAAACTGCAAAGAGACTTCCTAGCATATATGGGAAAGTAATATTAGATAGAAACAATCCTGATCATGTTAATTGGGCAGAAGGGTATGAAAATAAATAATGTTAATTCTGCCTAAAGACATAATAGATATACATTCATATAAGGATAGTTTTTATAATGTCGGCTGATCAGAATTTTACATACCTCTTTGCATTTGCTCCATTAATAATTTTAGTAACGCTTATAATAATCTCTGTACAATTAATGTCTCAAATCCTTGGGTATTTTCCCTTAATTGTAGTAGTATATATGTGCGAGCCAAGATGTGCTACCATCCTGACTCGTACATGGTCTACCGCTTAAAAGACGGTTGGCTGTTGAATAGGTGACGATCAAAAAGTAGACCGTATTTCCTTATCCAAGAGGACGGTCTACTTTTTCTTTAAGTGGTGAGAAATGTTTAATCTCCAAAGCAAACGCAATTACCATCCATTTATTGGATGATTAGATATATTTATTGAGGGGGGAGGGTTTACAGTTTTATGCATTTCATATTCCTGTACATACTGCCCAAACACTTACACGCACAAAATCACGGTGAATATTATTTACGATACGATTGAGGTAGTTTATTTGGAACTTACATAGTAAAAGATTAAGAATCTTATATCGTAAGCGTCTTCCCGATTGCATCATTATAAAAACCACAAATTTTATTAAAATCAGTTTTTGAAATGTAATTTTGAACAATTCATCGATATTTTATACTTCAAAAAAATAGAACAGAGAAAAATGAAGGAATTCCTGTTCCAAAGTTGTTGAAAATTGAAAAATCAATTGGCAGAGAACACTTCGTCCTAATAGTTTTAAGCAGAGTGTAATCATAAAACTCACTATTTATTCTTACATACATGAAAAATATGTAAAAAATGTTTTGATTTTCCTTGATTTTCCTTTATAATACAAATTATTATAAAATATTACTAAGGAGTGATTCAATTGAAAAAAATCGTTGGTATTGTTATGTCTTTTATTTTTATTTTTTCATTTGGAAATGTCAGTTTTGCAAATTCCTTATCCGAGTTAGATAGTAAAGTTCTTTACAATGCTCAAGAAATTACTGATATAGATTTACTTTATGAAAGAGCTAAACACGGGATCAGCGATGTAGTTAGTAAAAACCCTGACCAGAATATAGCATTTGTTAGCGATGCCCCTATTAATGGAACTATAAAGGAATATACAACAACTCAAAAATTATTAGCAGTCGAAAAAAATGGAGTACTTGAGGAGAGCTTCAAAACAGTTTCATTCCTAGTATATACGGAGGAAAAATCTACCGACGAAGAAAAACCCGGCCTTATTCAACCTAGAGGTAGTAAAGAAGAAGAGGACTGGGATAGCTCTAAAGGTGTAAGGGCATATTCTACAGTAAAATATACAAGATCAACTAATAATAACTTATATACTTATAAATTAGACTCTGTAAGTGGTGGTTGGAATAGTTATGATCATGGTACTTTAATAATAGAGCGTAAAGTTAAATACGGTATTACAGGAAATGCTCAAGGAAGTGGGATAGCTGTTTCTAAGTCCTCTGGAGATTTATATCCTAATCAAAATACGTTTGATTACACAGCCCCATCTTCTTGGCCTGCTCTTGAATCTAATGTTGTAATGGGAGTCAATACTTACATTACACTTAAACGTCAAAGCGGTACTTATGAATGGACTTTACATTTACAAAATAATCTTACAAATTAAAGGAAATACTCAGGTTAAGCAAATAATTCAGATTCTATCTTGTCGTCTTAGTTTTATTATAGAATTCAAACTAGTAGAGTAACTTGTTTTTAGTGGGTGATGACATATGATTATTTTGGGTCAAGTATGGCACAAAAATAGTAGGATAATCTTCTCGAAGTTTAAACATCATCTCCGAGAAATACCCTACCCAATTAGTACTTATCCAAAACGTCTGAGAATCTATGTTGTCACCCAGTTTATATAAGACAAACTGTAGTTTTAAATGGCACTAAATAAATAAGTAATCATGGATAACAAACAAGAAAATCGACAAGTAGTCGAAATTATTGCACATGCATCCTGCACAATAGATCAATATCAAAAATCTAGTGGCACTTCGCGACCGAAACAGTAAGTTCCAAACTTACATTTTCGAGTCCTATCAGAACAGGAGCGAACTGCTGGACAAAGCGATCATTTTAGAGAGCGATACGGGTACTCAAGACATTTCTCTTCATCGCAAGTGTGGCTCAGTCAGTCTTACCCTACAACAATTAATAAACATCACTCTAACGATTCTAGAGGACAATTTGAACAGAGAGTAACGTCACTTGAAGAAATAAAACGCATTCTTCTATATTCTATTTACTTTATTTATTAAGATGTTCACTATCCCACTTTTAAGTGTTGCTCTTCTTTTAATACTTTGAAAACTAATATGCGAAAAACACCTACTAAAAGAATTTAAACTAAATCACTATAAGAGCTTGTCAAGTATCTTTGAATTAGAATTACCGATATATTAATTCAAAAGTTTCTTCAGTATCGTTCCACCAAATTGTTACTTCTATTGGATTATTTTTATTTGAACAACCAGAACAAGATGTAGGTATTTGCATCTTTCCGTCGAGCAATGAAAAATCCGTAATTTCAGTAGTTCTACTTCCATTTTTTATGATTGCCTTCTGAATAGTATCAATCCTAATATTTCCAATATATACAAATTCATAAGTACCTTGTTCACGGTTATTTTTGCTATTGATTGTTGCGCTGTAATTTCCTCTCCAGCTTGTACTTTCCCCTTTATAGTTTATTGTAGTAGTACAACCAACTAGCGATATTATCATTATTGATATTAGAACTGCTTTTTTTAGCATATTTAGATAGTCTCCTTATCAAATATAAAAATATCTACTCTTTCGTTTATTAGACACCATATTAAATAATAAATGAAGCTATGAGATTAAATTCATTATACTACTAATTTGTTATATTTACCACAGATGGAATTAACAGTATGTATTTAAAATATTTAACCCACTTTACTTTGCTCATACATATTATGAGTGAATCGTAATCTCTCAGTGATATGGATACTACAAAAAAATGATCAATCATGGAAAATTATCTAGATTAGGCTTGAGGGTATTATTGTCCGGCTTTGTAGTACAGTTCCTTGCCCAACTTATTAACTATCCATCATGAATCAAAATAGTGACTATTAGTAAGAATGAACTAATTAAGGGTCTCTGGTAAGAGAAAGTAGAGAATATCAGTTTATTTCATAATTAAAAAATTTATGGTTATAGGCTCCTAGATTAAGTTTACTCATTAGGTAGATAGTTGGTTATTAACCGCAGCACACCAAGCTATGAACGTCGTCTCAGACAATCTCCAAGGTGTCTAGAAGGCTCTGAATGAACAATGTGGTAAAGTCGGAGGGTGGGAAATTAAAATCGATTTAAACGGGCGTAGAGAGCGTATAAAATACATGACTGTACTTTTCCAGTAACTTGAAAAAGTGACTTTTCTAAAAGTATCATATTTTACCTCACCTATATAATAAGAATTATATATATAATATATATACTAGTATATTAATAATAATTATATTAATAAATAATATATAATTCTAATTATATAGGGCAGGTAAAATATGATACTTTTGAGAAAGTCACTTTTTAAATTAATTGGAAATTACTATTTTTTCTATATTAAATTAGCTACTCTAAGCATTTCAAACTGGCTGCTGCTGCTTTTTCAGTTGAGTGTCTTCCAATCGGAAAGATATGAGGAATTGTAGCTGATTTATAGGTCTTCAGCCGTAAAATCAGTATAAAACACAGATTTTCTTTTTAGTCAACTTCAACCCGATATAGGAACATAATAAGAAGCCCTGTAACTTGCCTAGAACGCATTATAACTTAAAGATAACAAATAACACCTCTTCATCATTTCTGTTCGTCTCAGAGCTTCTGGGCGCCTTACAACAAGAAGAGTTCAAGTTATACTAGATTTTACTGTTACTTGGATGTAAATAGGCGGTTCTAGTGAACAAGCTATAAAGAGCAACTAAGTGCTCTTCGAAATTTGTAAAATAAAACCCACCTCCAAGGTGGGTTACAAATATATATTGAACGGTAATTCAAAAAGTCACTAAATAACTATTGATTTTACTAATTCATCGAATTTACTGACATTAGAGAGCTTACTCAATGCCGAATAAAAAGTCTTTTCAATCTCTTCAAGTGCAGTTTTTAATTTCACATTTATAGATCGATTAGCAAACTGTCCAGCGAAATTTTTGAACCGATTTGCACAGTCTGCATGAGTTAATCGTGATTGTATATCAGATTCCCATAACAGATTAACAAATATTAAAAATTGGGATTCACCAAAACGCGAAATTAATTCATCATAATAGTATGCTGCCGCATCAGAGACACCATAACCATTCCCAATACGACACAATATTAATACTTTTACATATTTATAATTAGTTTCATTTGGAATTTCGCCTGTCTTAGGTACATATGGTACTAACATCTTTGCATAAGGGGGCTCATTATGAAAATTATTCCACCCATAATGAGCTGAATACAGACCGTCCAGAATCTGATCCATTTCTATTGCTCTTTGTTCCACAGACAGATATGATAGACCTCCGACTAATGATAAAAACTCATTAGCAAGTTGTTTCCTTTGAATATCAGCGTTAGCAGAAAAAACTGCATATTTCATCCCTGCATCATTTTTTGCGTTTTTCGAGCTACACTCCCAAAAACTTGGACTTACCAGAATTAAATTATTTTTAATCCTTGCATCCAAGGTTGGATCTGTATACATACCAAAGACAGCTCTTAATATTGAATCTGCAAGATCAACAGGTAGTCTTTGAATACTCGCTTTTATTGGTTGAACATCATCTCTAGAAATATCATTTGTACGAAGATTATGGAGTAATCTCTTAATTTCCAGTACAGGACCTTCAGGTTCTCTTGCTAACACTTCCTTGATACAAGTTTGAAGCCAACTTGCCAATTGTAGTCCATCTAAATCATTGTGATTAGGATGGGCAGCACTAGCATGATTTCTCATTTCTCTGATATAATCCATATGCTTGTATCCAATATCAGTAAGAATCCCTGTATCTTTACACCCTTTAATTAACTCCCATTCATCTAATTTTGCTAAATCCTCTTCAGATTTTATGGAAGCTCTTCTCCTTACATCTGTAACAACACTATCTAAGAAATATTGAAAGTCAAAGTGCATTACTTTTTGACGTAAATTAACCACAACCTCATTCCAGATCATATTCAGTGCTGCATTGAACAAACCTGCACCACAGGCTGCAATAAACTGTGATAGGTACATAGAATTAGCTCTAATTTCAGGTGTAATCTTGTCCATAATAGCTGGGAGATTATTAATTACAGTTCTTCTTTCTTCTGAAGCTACTAATACATTCTCTGTTGGAAGACCGAGATAACTTAAAAAAGAATGTAGACCTTCTGAGAAATTCTCCACTCCACTTACTATTTTGTTTTCAGGTAACTCAGCTAATGATTTCACTTCATCAGTCATGGTCGTCCCCTCTTTCAATTTTGGTTCTTTTTTCCTATATTATAATAGATACTTCTTTTGTTTTCTATATATTATCATTTTTGTATAAACAATCAGATAATAAATATAATAACCTTTTGATTCACTTGTACCCAGTTTAATATGAAATAGAAAATAAATAACGTCCCATTTCAATCAGTTAAATTGAATCGGGACGTTATTTATTTTCTTTAGAATTTGAGCTGATCAAATACTCCATGTTTTTTACATTCTTCATGTAGGTCAATAGCATGTTCATCTATCACCTTTCGTATTCGTGTTTTATTTGAGCGAGGTATACTCGTCCAATCTTGTTTTTGTCGTCTTTTAATGTTCCTAAAATATTGTTTATCTTCTTTTGTTTTTAGATGTTTAGTAATCACACCTGAGTTAGCAACAAATTTTATCGTTGAAAGCTCATTTTGAACCCAACCAAAATCACCATTAATAAGATGCCTATCTTTTAGTTTAGGTCTTAATCTTACTTCAAATCTTGTTAGTACATCTTCATCTATCACTATATTTTTTCGTTCTAATAGTTGATTTTTTTTATCGTAATGACATATTTTTTTACTATTACGATCTCCGTAATAATAATAATTACTCGTACCCTTATAAGGTTTGAATTTAGATTTCCCCGACCGCAATAAGAAGCTTCTATCAATAGATTCATAATAATCAAAGGCTATATCTAAACGCTTGATTGTCCATTCGGAAGCTCTAATTAAATATTCTATTATTGCTGGCTTATTAAGCAACGCTTCTTTTTGTAGCAAAATCATAATATTATAATGTTTCCCTAGCCACTTTCCATTGCCACCTCTTGGAATGAAATAAATATAGTATCCTTCTTCTTTGTTGTAAATACAATGTTTCCATACTTTGTTACCGTTCCATTGAGTAAAGTCAATATGATTATAGACTTCACTTATCTGTGAACTGTTTAATTTACTTACTAGGCATAGAGTATCAACACTTACATCAATCAATATCGCATCTCTCCTCTGTCAATTTAGACATTAGAAAATACTAATAAAACATAATAATAATATTAGTTACATACGACCAATGTATGTGTTATTAATATAGCATCTAATGTCGATTAGTATTTGAATCAATTTCATAACTCTTAATTGAAGCAGTTAAAGATATTATGAAATTGATTCTTTATTTCTTAATTGAGTGTTTTGCATAATTCCGTTTCAGAGAAGAAGCGATAGCATATTCACTGTCGTTAAGGGGTAATTTTCGAAAATGGTATTATATGGGTGAAGAAAAGGGCAGACTTGCAGAATTTTAGAACAGCTCGTTTTTTAAGCGGCAGCCCGTTTTGAATGATGAGAAACGGCGAGCGCAGATGCAAGCAGAACAATGGCATTCAAATACTGGTGAGTTGTGACTTTCTGAATGCCCCGGACATGTGCGGCGTCTGCCGTCAAATAGGTTTTCAATCGGGAGTTGCAGCGTTCTACGCTGGTTCGTTCATTGTAAAGTTCCTTCCAACGCTTTGTATCCCGATGAGGGATGCTGTATCGCCGGAGATCATCCTTCGCATTTACTTTGACGACCATTCCATAGTTTGAAGACGAGCAGGCAGCCATGCCAAGCGGACAGTCGACTTTACCCGTGGCATGCGGGCAGCGAAATTTATGCATATCGCCGTCAACTCCCCAGTATGTCATCGCATAACCCATGGAACAGCACGGTGTTCCGTTCGAGGTCATGCCAGCAGGCGGTTCCTTCTCCCCCCGCAGATTAAGGGGAATGATGGCTTGTGCCTTGACGTTGCGGGCGGCCTCATAAACTTTCATTTGGTCGTAGCCCGCATCGAGTATGAAAAATCGTGTGCTCGTCCTGGACGCTGTTTTCTCGATCAGGCCCGGCGCCATTTCTCCATCATTGACATGCGCCGGCGTTACTTCCAAGGCGATCGGCAATTCACTTTTCGTATCGACCGCCAGATGAATTTTGTAACCAAACCATGTGATTTTATTGCCGAAGGAATCAATTTTTGCGCCCCAGTTCGCATTACCCGTTTGCTCGCTTTTGCGTTTGGGCTGCTTTTTCTCGTAAGCGCGGAGAGCGGCGCTGTCTATGGCGACGTTACTGCCTTCTATGATACCTTCCTGCTGACAGCGTGTGACCAAATCCTCAAAAAGCCGTTTTGCCAAGTCCTTTCTCGTCAGTTCTGAGAAAACTCGGCTTAATGTGGATATGGAAGGAGCTTCTCGATCCAGCGGAAGACCACACTGATAACGAAACCGGAGATCCGTATCCAAACGCTTATGCAACCCTGAAAAGGTACTTATTCCTTCAAGCGGCGCAGCCAAGAGTGCTCGTAGAATACCTTGTCTGCAGTATCCCTCAGCGCCTCGGGGTGAACGGCTTCTCAGTTCCTTGGCATACGGTCTCAGATCGAGAGAACTGAAGAAGATCGGCAATCTCTCCTTGGGTTGAATTTTTAAAAGTTCTTCGAAGGAAAACAGACATTCTTGGAGAATATACAAAGTGACTTCCTCCATCCTTGAGGTTTTTGGGTTTGGTCACTTGAAAACTTCTCCAAGTTGGGGTGAAGTCCCTTTTTTATGTCCGAAAATCCTTACGGCTCAAGGCCTCAGATTACTGCAAAACGCTCAATTATATACATCAGTTTACAACCCGAAAACCTCTAGATTAAATAAGGTTCAGCATATAATTCTATTTCACTCATCATAGCTTCTACCTCTTCTTCACTTAGTTCCTCTTCAACAGTTCCATTGTTTTGGATTCCTATTCTTTTTTTTCTGAATCTAATATTCTCTTTGAGTGCCAAATCTAATTCATCAAACGAAGTGCCCATAAACTTCCATTTCAAGGAGTAATCCCTAAATCCATCTTTTGTATTAATTACTATACATTCAAAAATTTCACGTAAGGTTGTATTAGATAAATTATCTACATCAACACTATTGATTTTTTCAATAAAATGTTTAAAGCGTAATACATCTTCAGAAATCATTTTTTCTTTATATACTTGCCTATTGATTTTTTCTTTTATATCTGAAATATCATTATTTACTTGTTCATATACTACTTCGTAATGTTCTTTTTCTATCTTCCCTTCAAGATATAAATCAAGAATTTGTTGTCTCCTATTCTCTAACTTTTTTAATCCCTCATTCAATTCTGAAATTGATTCATCTGATTCCGTTGTCTCGTATTTTAGATACAAATAATAGCTAAAATAACGCTCCCAAATAATATTTAAATCTTTATATGCCCTTATTTCTTCTTGAATATTCTCTAGTAGTTCTTGTTCATGTTGTAAATTTCTCTCCGAGCATTTATATTTTCCAAATTGATCATTATTCCTACAAAACCAAAGTATATAAGTCTTAGTAGGGTTATTCTGAACCTTTCTTCTCAAACTCCCACCACAATTTCCACATTTTAATAAATTTGAAAATATATGTTTGTTAGAATACCTAGTATCCGATCGTTTTAATGTATTCTTCGAAACGAATTCTTCCGATCCGTCTTCATGAATAACTAATGTTTTCTTCAAATTAAAATTCCCGTGCATCTTGAGTCTTTTATCTTTCTCTATTTGTACACGATTAAATAACTCATCATCGATTATTCTAATTGATTCATCTTGAACAATAATTTGTTTTTCAGGAGGAACCTTTTCAATAATATTTAAATTAATATCAGTTTTTCTAGTTCTATGATTTCTAATCTCACCCGTATAAACTTTGTTTGATAATAACTTTGAAATTAAACTTTGATCCCAAACATTTTTACCTGACTGGGTTGGAATCCCCTGTTCATTTAACTTCATTGCAATGCTCCTTAAGCCCATTCCCTGATTTATGTATAAATCAAAAATTATTTTAACTATTTTTGCTTCCTCATCTTTAATTACTAATTTTCCTTCTTTGATATTATAGCCGTAGGGTTTTTTCCCTCCCCACTTTCCTTTCTTAAATCCTTGCATTTTTCCAAAATGAACACTTGAACTCTTAGAAGTAGATTCTTGTTCAGCCAGTGCAGCGAACATATTTATTTTAAATTCATCATCTTTTTTTAGTGTATTAGCCTGAATATCATCAAAATATACACCAATATTATTTTTCTTTAGTTCTGCAATACATTCTAATGTTTCACGAACATTTCGACCAAATCTCTTTATATCTTTAACAAAGAGCATTTCAAATTTTCTTTGTTTAGCATCCTTCATCATTTCTTGAAAGGCTTTTCTATGTCTATATGACTTAGCTCCAGAATAGCCTTCATCTACATAGTACCCTTCAGTAAGTTCACATGTCCCGTCCTTCCTATAAAATATTCCCTCTTCAACACGTTCATATCCATTTCTTTCTATATAATCATTAAAATACGATATTTGAGACTGTATAGATTTTTTTTGTTCCTCGCTATCACTACTTACTCTTGCGTAAAACGTAACTTTCAATGGATTTCCTACCTTTCTGATTTACAGGATGAGGTCAATGAAAAATAAATATTGCAGTATTCCCAAAAAAAATAAATCCCATTCACTTTAATCAGCTCTTCAGTAACTAATTCTATTAAACCTGTTTCGATTTCTTCACCATACTCAATTGAAACCATTCCCTTAGTATCCATAAAGAAAACTAATTGTTCAATGGAATTTAATCTAACGTTATACATTTTATCACTCCGTGTCCTATTTGTTAATTATAGCATGCAGCATATCCAGCGCCTCCCTGCCTCTGACCTCACCCACGATAATCCGGTCAGGCCGCATCCGCAGAGAAGAACGGATCAAATCGCGAATCGTAATCTCTCCCTTGCCCTCCGTGTTCGCGTTGCGAGTCTCCAGTGATACCAAGTTCGGCAGCGTCACGATCTGCAGCTCTGCTGAATCCTCAATCGTAATTACCCGTTCATCCGTGGGAATAAATCGTGACAGAGCATTCAAGAAGGTCGTCTTCCCCGAGCCTGTACCCCCGCTAATGAAAATATTGTATTTGCTGCGAACCAAAGTCTGCAGGAGGCGGGCCGCCTCCTCGCTGAGTGACTCCTTCTCGATCAGCTGCTGCATGGTGAGCGGACGCTCGGGAAATTTACGAATCGTCATAGTCGGCCCTTTCAGTGCAATCGGCGGCAGTACGATGTTGACCCGGGAACCGTCCTTCAATCTGGCATCCACAATCGGAGACGATTCATTCACGACCCGATTTACCCCGGAAACGATACTCTGGATAATATCCTCCAATCTTTCCTGTGATTCGAAGCGGAGCGCAAGCTTGCGCACCTTACCATTTTGCTCGGCAAAGATCTCTTCATGGCTGTTGATCATAATCTCAGATACTGTACGGTCTTCCACCAACGGCTGCAGTACATCCAGACCCCGAAACGAGTCATATAGCCGGCGAACCCATTTTCGCTTGTCCGATGCGGTAAGATTGGACAGCCGATTATCCCGGAGCACATGCTGCTCGATATAGTCCATTAATTGCTCATCCTGAAGCGTCGAAGTAACATCAAGACCGGAGCGAATCTCTGCCCGGATCTGAGCGAACTTCTCCTCTGTCATCTTGCTCCGTTCCCTCCTTGAAGGACTCCAGTATCCCTATAGAGTCGACGGCAGAGCTGCTGTACGTCACGCTGATAGAGCGGAGAATAGAGCGCTGAAGCCTGCCTGATTCCGTTCTTCCAAGCGGATATGTAGGAGAGCATCACTTCAATCATCATCCCACTCACTGGCAAGGAGGTCGTCATTTCGCCCACGTATCGGTTTACCGTCAGTAAAGATTTTTTCATGATGTCGCTATATAATGCCGGGTGAGAATGCTCTAAATGGTGAAACCACAGCCCTGTCTTACGCATGACATTCTCGTCATCCGCAACGAGCCAGACCAGCTTATCTGCGCGCTCCAGCACCGCTTCAGCCCTGCCGTTCGGGTACGAATCCGAATCGACAATAACGGCATCATAAAGGCCGCTTGCGGCGATGAATTCAATTAGATCTACCGCCTCCTGACGCTGCAATTCAAGCATTTCATTCAAATTATCCAACGGAGCAAAGGTATCCCCCTGAAGCAGCGGATGTCTGCTGGCATAAGCAGAGATAGGCAACTTCGGGAGCTGTTGTTCTTCCGCCGCAGCCTTCAAATCATAGAGCAGACGTGCTAATCCCCCCGGCTGCCCTTCATAGGCATTCTGTCCTTCAAAGAGAAGCTTGTTACTAACAGTCTCCAGATTTAAATAAAATACCTTAGCCCCCTCGACAGCCAATTGCCTCGCGATATTCAAAGCCACTGTCGTCTTGCCCAGCCCACCAACCACTGAATGGACACCGATCACATCCGCTTTACCTTCCGAACCCTCCTTCTTGCCGAGATCTCCTTGAGCTATGCTCCACACGGCGGACAGCAATTGATGCAAGGGCTGATATTTAGGGAGACTTAATCCCGAGACAGACTCCTCCCGCTCACATAGAGTAATAGCTGTCAAACGTCCCGACTTCGTAGCCTCTAAATGATCCAGAAATCCCGGTTCAGCCAGCAAAACATCTACCAGTTCACCCGAATCCTTCATATACTTCACGAAAGCATCCTGCTGGCTGAAGCCTGTAATAATAAGCCGCCGCTCAAACTCTGAACCGTGGACATATTGTAAAAAAGGCTCCATATACAATTCGTCCTGCACGGCCAGAACCAGTCTAACGGGGTTCAATTCTTCACCTACCTCCCTACCCGAAAACAAAAAAACACCGCCCACATACCGATCTCTCGGTCATATGGACGGTGCTACCGTTCTCAAGTTCCTAATATTTACAGTCAGGATATCATAGATTAATGGTTCGGACAAGTCCCAATTTCAATTTCTATAAATCCAAAAAGCGCCCACGGATTTCCTTGGAGGGCAGCATACAAGCCTCAGCCTTGCCGAACCAACGGTACCTGTTCTTGGCGATCCAGCGGTACATCGCATCTCTAACTACCCGGGGAACAAAAATAAACACATACAATAGCGGCCAAGGAAAGCGAAGTCTCCTGACAATTCTAAGCGCGGCGGAAGAACGATTGTATAGGACGCCATTTTCCAATAGGAACATGGTATCCATCTGCACGCCATCAATCCCTGTTGCTCCATTCTGACGCAGCAATTGCTGGCCCAGTTCGGATTGCATCGCTGCGAACTTACAGCAGCCGTGAGGGTCACGCTTAATGATGAATTTCACAGCCCCCTGGCATAGAACACATACGCCATCGAACAACACGACTGCATCATCACTCATTCTTGCTTTTGGCATCAAGGACCCCTCCCCGCTACTCTCATTAGCTTAATTATAATCCTTCTTTCATACTAGTACAAAAAGGAGCGGGAACAGGTAAAGGGATGGCTCAAACTGTTGGATCTTTAACGAAACTAGAGAGCGTTATTTACTCAAAAACAGCGATAAAAAAATTTTAACGCTACTCCATATCGTTATTCCGGCGAAATCCCCCCTCTAGGTGCCTAATTCACTCCAATAGCAATCCTCAGTTTCGTTAGAATCCCAAATGCCGATTTTGGGCACAAATAGCGTTACCTAGTTTCATTACAGCTGGCGGCCTGCGAGCAAAGCCTTTTTGTTGGGCTAGACTCCAGATCTAGGGGGCCGAGCCGGTAAATACGAAAGCCTGCATTTATGCAGGAATTTCACCAATAATCCGACCCGCAACGTTAAATTCCTGCTAGAATGCAGGTATTTCCATCATGCTGGACTGTTTCCACGTAAAATGGAGGAAAAGCCTGCACATTTGCAGGAATTCCTTAAGAATAGGGGCTGGGAGGCGATAAAACCTGCATTTATGCAGGTTCGTGCCCGGAGGAGCAGGGAACATAGGAGAACTTGCATAGTATCCCCCGCTCAGAGAAATAAAAAAAGAATACGAAGGAGTAGCTCTCCCCCGTATTCTTCATCCCGCGCAGCTTATTCCGCTAGCAGCTTCTCGATCCATTGATCGCCTACAAGCTGGCTATGGAATTCTTCCGCAAAGCCCTCCATGCAATTGCAAATGTAGTCCTTACGGCATACCGGACATGGCGTCTTTTGCAGTCGGTTAATGTTGGTCAGGCGCCATTCTGGAAAACGGTGATAAAATACTCTGCACTGCGTTCCATCGGCCAATTTCACGGCAAATTCGTACAATCCTTCCTTCTCGTTGCTTCCGGCTATGGACACATTCTGAATACTTGGTCTGTAAGACATCGTCATCACCCGTTTTATTAAATTAGAAAAGCTGTTCAAGCGGAAGTTCAAAAAATCATCTTTACAAACAAAGCTTGACTTTTGGAACTCTCACTTTTGTACCTAAGTCATATTAAATAATTTTTCACTACATGTCAACTTGAATCCAATTGTCAAGGCCTGCCCGATCAGCAAAGTTCAGAAAAATAATAAATTCAAGCGTTTTCATCAACCTACAACGAACGAGTGTCATACAGTTCATCATACCCCAAAAAGCAATAAAAGATTCTTACTTTTAAGTAAGAATCTTTTATCATTAATGCGGTAGAGAGGACTCGAACCTCCACGGGCGTACGCCCACTACCCCCTCAAGATAGCGTGTCTGCCATTCCACCACTACCGCATATTATTAACTTTTTCAGCAACTCTTTTATTATACACCGAATATTTCGAAAAGTAAACGTTCTTTTTGAAATATGCTTGGTTTATCGCTAATGGATGCTGGCAAGCCCGTCAATCCTCATGGATTTACAGGCCTGCATTTCTTGCCTCAGCGCATCAGAAAAGCTTAGTACGTTTATTTATCGCAAGACTGCTGTCTCCGGTATCGTGTAAAGTTAATGTACTCCATAATAAATTCCTTTTCTTTTTCCGACAATGACACATTCTCTCTTAGCTCATCCCATGAGTAGGACTCCATATTTTCCTTCAGGTATATATCCTGCTGCTCCTTGCCTAATATAAGCCAATCGAGGCTAACATCGAAGAAAGAGGCAATTTCAACTAGTTTATTCGTACTCGGTGTCGATTTTCCTCTTTTCCAATCTCCCAAGTTTCCTGTACTAATGCTGACTTCCTCGCAGAATGATTTCTTGGTCATTCCTCGCATTTTGATTAACGATTCAATTCGATCGTAAATGGATTGCATATAAAACCGCCTTCCAAAAATTCATTAAGACGCATTTCAGTAACTTTCCCTTGCGATGTAACGCAAAAACGTATATACTTTTCTTTATGCAACAGCAATTATAGCATACTGGTAATTGTACCATTAATTCCATGCTTTTTACTATGGACTCCTCATGAACACTCGCCTAAATATTGGCTATAATTCCCAATACACCCACCCTGACCTTTTAATTACAAGCAGTTCCATCTCAATTCGAGGGAGCGAACTTATTTGCCTAATTCAGATAATAATTTGGTTGAAATCATCAACTCATTCAAACAGGGTGTCGCTGTCATCAATCGTGAGGGCTTCATTTTGCTGGTTAATCGCGCATGGCATCAGCATTCGCTGGACAAAGGCATTCCCTCCTCCTTCGTATGGACCGGGGTCAATCTCCTGCCGGTCTATTACGCTCTGGCCGAAGCTGAAGGCTTGTCCGGGGAGGAACTGGATCTCGTATTAACGGGAAGCCAGCCCTACCTTCGCAGAGAGTTCCAGTATTCACGGCGACTCGAAATGAAATGGTATACCATCGAGGCTTCCACCATTTATAAGATGGATGGGCAAACGGTGAAGGGGGCGCTTATCTGTATTGCCGATATTACGAGGAACAAGATGCTTGAGCTTAATCATCTGAAGACGCTGGCGCAAATCTGCACCCTGCATGGCCTTCTGCCGATATGTGCCGTATGCAAGAAGATCCGCGATGAACATAACATCTGGAGCTCGATTGAGAGCTTCCTGGAGAAGCACACCCACGTCGAGTTTACCCATGACATATGTCCGGAATGCATCCGCCGCCTCTATCCCGAATATTCGTCCATGCTGGACGAGCCCTCCTGCTCCTGAGCACGAGTCCACTATACCAATCAAGATACATCCAGATAAAAAAGAGCGCCCTTCGTCCACCACAATGGCAAAGAGCGCTCCCTTTTTGAATCCGAGCGGATATTTCAATCTTCATTTCAGCGGATCAGCGGATCACGCAACGAAGCATCGGGCTGATTAAAGAAGGCAGGAGCGAGACATGCCCCTCGCCAGGAACCTCATGGAGCGTCAGGCTCTTCGGACCATAAGGGCTCGCCTTCAGCATTTGATACAGCTTCTGGGAAGCGCTGACCATATCCGGCTTTTCAAGGCTGCCTACGTTCAGATAAAGCTCTGCATCCATCTCGTGGAGAGCAATCTGCTGCTTCCCTTCCTCCCATAGCTGAAGCAATACCTGATTCTTCCACCAAATAGACGGACTGGCAGCAAAATAACGCCGGAACATAGACGGCCGCGTGAACAGAGTATATAGGGTCAGAAAGCCGCCCAATGAATGACCGAATAGAGACTGTCTCGATCGATCAATAGGAAATTGCTTCTCTACCCCTGGCTTAAGCTCATGCTCTATAAAATCAAGAAAGGCCTCAGCACCGCCGGTCAACGGCCAATCAGACCCACCGGGTCTTTGGGGCAGCTCACTCTCATCCGCATAGACCGTGTAATCGTAGAAGCGCTCGCTTGTCACGAGCGGATCGTCAGAATTATAGCCGATGCCGATGATCACGAACGGAGTCATACCGCGGGGCCCTCTCGTCTGCAATCTGGCCGCTTCTGCAAGCGATCCGAAGCTGGCATTGGCATCCAGTGTGTAGAGAACCGGATAGCCGCTCTCAGGCGGAGGGGCCATTGGTTCGGCGATGAAGATACGGTATTCTCGCCCGGTCTTGCTCGCCTTCATATGCCAGATGCGAGTACCGGGAATATGCATCATTTCCTCAGAAATCTGCGCAGGCTGAACCCGCTCCTGCTTAGCGCCGAAGAGCCACTTCAATCCCTGCGGAAATTGCTTCATCATGAACAGATCATCATGCGTGCCTTCCGGCTCTACATCCAGCTTCAGCCGATCCGCCGTCAGCCCTTTCTCAAGCCACAAACGATGAACCTCCTTGGTGTACTCCACCATATGACGCTGCCGCGTTTTTTTATAGATTCCTTCCTTATCTCCGACAGACATATACATACGCTGCTTCTCTCCGAAGCCGGCATGTTCACGGATATAATCCAGCACCCCATCATACCAGAAAGAAGCGGATAGCATGCCGATTCTGCCGAACACTTCAGGCCGCCAGCAGCCAGCGAAGCACGAGATAAGTCCGCCCAGCGAACCGCCGATCATCGCCGTGTCCTCCGCCTGTCTTCTCGTGCGATAATGCTCGTCAATATAAGGCTTGATCACATCGGCGACTGCATTCACATAGGCCCGTCCCTGACCGCCAAAGGCAGGGAAATGATCGACCAATGCCGCAGCAGGCCAGGGCGTATATTCGTCATTCCGTGAGTGCGGCTCAATACCTACCAGGATAACCTCTTCCAATTGCCCGCTTATATACAAATGATCCAGATAAGTAAGACATACACTAAAAAGCTCTCCCCCATCCTGAACATAGGCTACCGGATAATGGCGACCGGATTCCTCATAGGATGGCGGTAAATGGAGAATCAGCTTCCAGTCTCCTAGATTAAGCTGTTGATATCGGTTCATATTCCCTCCTGTACCCTCTTATCCCCTAGTGCGGAGCAGTAAATATACGAAATACGGCACGCCGATGATAGACACGACGATGCCGACCGACAATTCAGCCGGAGCAAATATCGTTTTACCGATAAAATCGCCGATCAGCACCATAATCATGCCCACCAGGCCGCTGACCGGAATGATGCGTATATGCCGCAGACCGACCAGCTGCCTGGCCAAATGCGGCGCGATCAGACCGATAAAAGCGATGCTGCCGGAGACAGCGACACTTGCGCTGACCAAACCGATGCTGCAGAGCAGAAATATACTCTTCTCCCGTTCGACATTCAGCCCTACGCTGGTCTGACTATCTTCACTAAGCTGGAACAGATCAAGCTTACGTGACCGGAGACAGATCACCGGCAGAAGCAGCAGCCACGGCAGCATGGTGACGACGAATTTCCAATTCGCGCTATGTAGACTTCCGGCAAGCCACACCACGGCCATCTCGTAATCCTTCGGATTCATCTTGAGCGAAATATACATCGTAAGCGCGCCGAAGCCGGAGGCAATCGCGATACCGACCAGAATCAACCGCTGCGGATCGAGTCGGCCCTTCTCTCTGGCGAATATGTATATCAGAGACGTGGCCAGCAGTCCGCCAACGATGCCAAATAGCGGCATCAGCATGACGCCCAGCCAACCCGTTAAGTTCATGACTCCTTGAAACAGGAACATGAACAGCACGACAGCCAGACCTGCCCCAGCATTAATGCCCAATATGCCCGGGTCGGCGAGACCATTTCGCGTAACCCCTTGGATAATCGCGCCTGCGATCCCAAGCGCGAAGCCGACGAGCGCCCCCAGCACAATCCGCGGCAGCCTGAATTCGAACACGACCAGAGTATGATCCTGCTGTGGATCAATTCTAAACAGTGTCTTGATCACCTCTAACACCGACATGTCAAATGTGCCGTTGGTCAAGCTAAGATAAGCGGCGGCAATGGCCAGCAGAATCCCGGTGACAATGACAGCCCAGAATTTCCGCGAAGATATGTTATTCACGCTGCGCACCTCCCCTAGTCTTGATCAAATACAGGAAGAACGGTACGCCGATCAGCGAGGTGACCACTCCTACCGGAGTTTCAAACGGATAGTTAATGAAACGGGCTGCAATATCACATGCCGCCAGGAAAAGTCCGCCTAGCACCCCGGAGACCGGAATGATCCAGCGGTAATCGACACCCGAAAGAAAGCGGGCAATATGGGGGATAATCAGGCCAACGAAGGCGATCTTCCCAGCCAGCGCAACCGAGATACCGGTCAGCAAAACGGTCGCCAGTATAGCCAGAGCCTTGATGATCCAGGTGCGGATGCCCAGTCCCTGCGCCACCTCTTCTCCCAAAGACAGGGCCGAGATATACTTGGAAATTAGCAAAGCCAGCGTCAAGCCGACGAGTGCGAACGGGATGCTGAGCCGGATCAGTTCGGGGTCCATCTGATGTAATCTGGCGTTATACCAGAAGCTGATATTCTGCGAGACCTGGAAATAAGTCGACATCGCATGAGCCGTTCCGCTAAGAAAGGTGCCGATGATCGAACCGAGAATGGCCAGCTTGACGGGACTTAGCCCATTAGGAATAAGCCAGGCTAGCCCGAACACGATGGCCGTTCCCAAGGCAGAACCAATCAACGAACTGGTAATATATAAATTGGGGCTGGCATTCGGCAAAAATACCATGCAGAGGGTAACCGCAAACACGGAGCCATCCGACACCCCCATGATCGATGGCGAAGCGAGGTAATTCCGAGTCATCCCCTGCATCAAAGCGCCGGACACGGCCAGAAAAGCCCCGATCAGTAGTGCTCCGATAACTCGTGGGAGCCTAGAAGTGATAATGATCTGATGATCTACATTATCCGGATCAAAGGCCGTAATGGAATTCCATACCTCTGCTGCTGTAATGCTCTTGGCGCCATATAGAATGGAAGCAAGGATCAATAATACAATGGCTGCCGGGGCCATTCCGAGAATGACCACCGGCAGCGTACGTTTTAATCGCATCGTCAACACGCCTTATACTGAACTGTTGTATTTTTACTTGGTAAGATTGGCTATTGCTGCTTTCAGGAACTCGATCTTGCTATATGCGGTTCCGCCTTGCGCCAGCGGATCTACCACGTTCACGAATACTTTGTCGTTCTTAAACGCATTCAGACTTTTAATAATCGGATCCTGTTGGAAGTCGTCCAGCGCTTGTGGCGTATCCTTATTCTCATCCGGCGAGAATTGGATGAACAGGTAATCCGGGTTCATTTCGGCAAATTTCTCTTTGGAGACCAATTCCTGAGCCTTGGCAGCTTCTACCTCAGCTGGAACAGCTATGCCAAGATCTTCATAAAGTACCGGATTGAAGAAGACCGCTGCCGGATAAACATACACTTCGCCGCCGCGAATCCGTACTGCTACAACTTTCTTATCCTTCAAGCTATCCCCGATTTGTGTCTTGGCTGCATCGAGATCTGCCTTATACTTAGCGATTTCTTCATCCGCTTGGGCTTCTTTGCCGCTGAGCTGGCCGAGCAGCTTCAGGTTAGCTTCCCAATTCGTAGATACGTGGGAATATGGAATCGTCGGTGCGATTTTCTCCAGCTTCTCCAGCACTTCAGGCTTGAACTTGGTCGAGCCGAGAATAACATCCGGCTTCAGCGATAGAATTGTCTCGAAATTCGGCTCTGTCTTCTCACCGATCGACTTGGCATCCTTAGTAATCGACTCGAAGAGTTGCGGGAACTTGCCCGAGAATGAAATAGCTCCGATCGGATTCACATCGAGCACGATGGAGTCCTCCATCGCTTCCACGGCACCGGTAATAACGATCCGCTCCGTCTTCGCAGGAAGAGTATACTCCTGATCCAAATACTTGATGACTCTTGTATCCGTTGACGCTGCCGGTTCTGCCGTTTCCGCAGACTGCTCGGCGGCGGTTTGATTTGTATTTTGCGATGCTGCTGGCTCTGACGCCGAGTTGTCTTTACCGCAGGCCGACAGGATTACGGTTAATGACAGAATTACCCCTAATAACAACTTGATTCTTTTCATTTCTCTCTAACTTCTCCCTTCGACGATCCTACATAATTGATAATGATTATCATTATTGATAGTATAGGAGGATCGGCAAATTCGCCATGGACAATCTTCCGATTTATCATGGATTTTTCTCAGTTAGTAATTGTGCAGCCGCTTCAGCCATATGCTCGATCGATGCTGGGGAGTATTCACGCCAGGGATAGGAAGTGATCAGATGGGTTCTCCCCTCTCTTACCGCCGGCAGGGACATCCAGGCTGCCGATGACGAGAGCTCCCGCCAATAGGCCAGCGTCTCCGTATCCTGACGCACCAGCACGAAGATATGCCCCGCTTCGATCAGCCCAAGCTGCTCTATAGCTAGAGAAACAAAGGGCTCTGCCGGTAAGGAGGACGGCACTGAGCAGCCAAGCAGATTGTACAGCACCTCTTGCACGGCCGGGCTATTGTATAAGGTAAATTGATTGCGAAAGACACGGACGGTTACCAGTGTGGGAAGCGCAGTATGCTCGGCAATCCGCTGGCGGAGCCGGCTTATTTTCTGCTCGAACGCATGCAGCCACTGCTCAGCCTCCGTTCTCCTGCCGAGTAATCCGGCCAGGGCAGTTAGCTCCCCCCTCCAGTCCTCTTCCAGTGACAGCTCATCTACCGGAGCTATTTGCTCCAGTCTCTGCTTCTCCCATGGCTCCAAACCGCGGGGACAGATAATCCGCTCCGGCTGGGCCGCTTCCAGCTTGGTCAGATTCGCCTCCTTATTATGATTCTGGCGATAAGCATCCAAGTGAATAGGAATTTCCGGCCCTATCGTATGATACAGCTCCGCCGACCATTTGGGATGCAACGGGGCAGCGTAAGGAATGATCTGCAGCGGAGTTAAATAGCCCAGCAGCGAGGTAGAACCATACAGCGCAATCTTGCTGCCTCGTTCCTTCACATAGCTAGAAGGCGATAAGCCTACCTCCTTCTTGAATTTCCTGCTGAAATAGAATTCATCCTTATAGCCGACCAAATGGGCCACCTCCTTCAGCAGAACATCGGACCCCAGCATCAACTGCTTCGCCTTATTCATCCGTACCCGCGTGACGTATTCCATCGCACTGTATCCATACGTCTTCTTGAACAAGTCGGCAAAATATTTCGGACTAAAATCCGCTACATCCGCCAACCGATTCACCGTCAGTTCCTCGCTGTAATTGTCTTCGATATAAGCTTTAGCCCGTTCGATGGCTTGAACCTTGTCATTCCTGTCCCCGCCCCCGCTCTCTGTCAGCAGCTCATAGAGCAGCTCCTGGAAATCAAGCTGGGCCCGCCACTGCTTATGCGGAAGACTATGATGGAAATGCCTATATACCTTGCGGCAAATCGCCTGCAGGTTCTCCGCCGGACACGTCGTCGCGCCAGCTGTCCAAAACATATCAGCCGCTACATCCTCCATCTCGATCAGCCTGTCCTTGCGCGAGGTATCAGCTTGATACAGACTGAAATGAAACAGAGCCGCTGTCACTCCATGCGATCCCTTGCTTCTCACTCCAAATGTGCTGCCACTAGGGCATAATCGAATATCTCCTTCACTGATACGGATCGTCCGCTCCTTCAGATCAAGATCCAGCTCCCCCTTTAAGATGATGATTAGCACATTCTGGATCGCCAGCTGCTGCTCCATATTCAATACCGTTCGGTGGAAGAAATCTACATCCCACAGTCTTACAGCGCTGGGGTGAAAATCCGTAACACTATATTTTGAATCGATCATCATGTACCACCTTATCGCCTTATGCTGAGAATGGTTATCATTTGCATACTCATTCTATCATAAACGGCTGCCCACATCTCCCCTCATACCTTGGCAAAAACATAAAAAAGCCCCCTATCATCCTGATATGCTCCCATCATAGTAGACAGTAGAAAAAAACAAAAACTTCTACTTCTATAATGATGGGAGTTTTTCTAATGTCCAAAAAGAGTCCAATTTCTTTTGAGATCAAGTTACATGTCGTAGAACGTTGTCTTCAGAATGAAACTAACCCAACTCATGAAGCGAAACGGCTTGGGGTAGATAGGCACACCGTCACAGAATGGGTTAGAAAATATAAAGCAGATGGTTTTGAGGGATTAAAGAAGTCTAGAGGGTGGAAAGCCTATTCAAAGGATCTGAGGCTTACTGCAATCATGGATGTCCTATCCGGTAATCATTCCATACGGGAGGCGACGAAGAAATATCATATTTCGAGTAAAAGTGTTTTGACGAGATGGATTTCCAAGTATACTAGTGGGGAAGAAATGAAACCTACTCGTAAAGGAAAAGGACTATCTCATATGAATAAAGGACGTAAAACCACTCTCCAAGAACGTATTGAAATTGCTCAATATACGATCGCTAATGATTTCGATTATCAGAAGTCGATTGAGAAATACAAAGTTTCTTATCAACAGGTGTATGCATGGGTTCGTAAATATCAATCTGGCGGTGAGGATGCGCTTCATGATCATCGGGGACGTAATAAGCCTGTAGAAGAGCTAAATGATCATGAACGGCTCAAGCTTCGGATCAAAGAACTAGAGGCGCGAAATGAGTACCTGGAAATGGAGAACGCCCTTGCAAAAAAGTTGGCAGAGATCCGGCGACGAAATACACGTTAACCTTAGTTCGACATGTAGACTTGTATCAAGCCATCCAAGAACTGCACTCGGAGAAAGGCTACGCCATCACAAAGCTGTGTAAGCTAGCTGGAGTCGCTAGGTCTGCCTATTATAAATGGCTGAAATGGAAGCCATCCACCAGAGAACTTGAAATGATTTCACTCGCTAAGGAAGTAAAGCTGCGCTATGACAAGAGAAAAGGAGCACTCGGATACCGTCAAATCCGCACCCAATTAAACCGAAAACTCAAGAAAAATTACAACAAAAAGCGTTACTATCGAATCATGTGTGCTCTTGGATTGAAAGCAGTCATTCGCAGGAAACGACCCAACTATGTGAAAGCTTCAGAAATTCATGTAGCGGAAAATGTAATGAACCGTGAATTTCAAGCAGATGCTCCTAATATGAAGTGGTGTACCGACGTTACAGAATTGAAGTACGGGAACGGTCGTAAAGCCTATCTGAGTGCTATTCTCGATGTATACGATAACTCTATCGTCTCATGGGTGTTAAGCCCCTCCAACAACAATAAACTCGTCATGGATACGGTGAAGAAAGCCTACTGTAAGAATTCGGGGGTCACTCCACTTCTTCATAGCGATAGAGGCTTCCAATATACCTCACATGAGTATAATTGGCTCCATATAAAATACGGATTTATGAAAAGCATGTCTCGTGTAAGCCGATGCTTGGACAACCAACCTATTGAACGATTCTGGGGCACTTACAAATCAGAAAGCTATTATCTTACAAAGCACGATACCTATGAAGACGTCCTCAAAGACGTTAAGGAATATATTCATTATTACAACAACTATCGCTATACAGAGTGTTTGGATGGCTTGTCACCTAACGAATACCGACGTGCTGCATAATGAAAAAAACTCAGCTCGGTTTAACCGAGCTGAGGAATGCAAACTAACTATTTTGTTTTTTACACTGTCTACTTGACAGGGAGCACTTCACTAGGATAACGGTCTATTTCCGACCCATCTTATGTGGCCGACTTGCTCTTTATGCAGTTATTGTACACTGGAGTCGTGTTACCGCACGGCTCCTTACTCATTCTTACCTTAATATAACTCATTTTATAACGCTAAGCTTAGGAGTGGTCCCTTAGTGGCACACTACTCCCTCTTATCCCCTGTTAGTCTTTCCTTCGTATCCGTCACGTTTCCTTCCAGACGCTTCACAAAAGTTTTTCTCCAGCTTGCCGAGAGCTCCTCCACTTCAAGGATCTTCTTAATTCCTTCTCTATCATTCTTATCCCGGTGCATGATCTGGTTAGCATAGGAAACCGAAATCCCCTTCGGATGACGGCTGGTCCTAATCAGATTATCCGACTTTGATACAAGCCCTTCCTGAAGCACGCGAAAATAAAAGCCAGTATAGCCAGTTTCCTGCACCTTCATCGGCATGTCGGGCGCCCCATATCTTACAGACAATTTAAAGCATGGCTGCCTGGGCTGACTCACCTGCACG
This sequence comes from Paenibacillus aceti, assembly GCF_003614185.1. GTDB lineage: Bacteria > Bacillota > Bacilli > Paenibacillales > Paenibacillaceae > Fontibacillus > Fontibacillus aceti. Next base: position 5,453,312 of record NZ_KZ987724.1, on the reverse strand, counting down.
ACCGCTTCTCCCAGCTGAAAAATATCGCCGATACAAACCTCCGTCTCCAGCAAACCTTGGGTCGTTAAATTCTCACCGAAGGCGCTGTATTTCAACGCCCTCCCCAATTCCTGTTCCCAATAGGGATAATGTTCATAGGGGTACACACAGACCGCCTTATCTCTGCCCCCGTGGTGGACAAGATCCGCCTGCCCGTCCCCCTCAAAATTGAGTGAAGTCAAGAACACCGGCTCATCGATGGACTTCTTGAATATACCTGTGGAGACTTCTCTATTGTTGTACTGCACCTGTATCGGTTTACCTATATTGATGGATATGATTTTGGCATTTTCCATAAGTGATCACCTCGGTTTGTGAATTTAGGATGAGAAATGCTGTGCAAACTATAGTGAAGTCCTCTTTAATGATTCTGCTTCGTAATCCATTGCTTTATGAATATTGATTATTTGTTTTAGCTGATATACCCTTTCTTGCAGTTTAGCATTCGTTGGGTTACTTTCAAGCTCGGCAGCTAAAGAGCAGAGCTGAGGAACTTCCCAGACACTTCGTAAAGCGGTACTTATACAATAACCGTATCTAGCTAACCCTTCATCTCCTTTCCACCCCAATTCCCTCATTCCTTTAATATAGGAGTAGAACAAAGATTCTCGATAAGTTTCATATTGATCTGTAGGAATGATGCCCAGGCTCATATTTACGCCAAACATTTTACCCAGATCTTCTCCAATACCTGAGATACTCAAGAATTGCCAATCAATGAACACCAATTGATCATCTGAAGTTAAAATCATATTTTTTTGTCCTAGGTCTTGATGTGCTAACACACGTGGCAATTGGCTAAGAGAATCCAACATTTCATTTGTGTTTTCACTCAGATTCTTGAACCAATCCCAAATATACTTTGTCTCTTCATCTTGTAACTTATATATGTACGACTCTGGATTAGGCGCATACATTCGACTTGAGATTGTCCACGATTTAAGCCAATTTCTGCAGATCCATATCTCATCTGGTAGGGCTTTGGCAGCAGTAAGGTACTCTGCGTTAAACATACCAAGTCGATGTGCAATAGAATTGAATTGCTCCCTTGAATGAGGAAAACGACCATTTACCCGCTCCATCCACAACCAGATAGTTCCATCATCCTGTTCCTCAACAAGATAAATATTGGGAGCTATGATATATTCAGAAAGATCATCAAGAAGGTTATATTCAAACAAAAGCGCCTCCCGACGCCAATAATTGTGATGTTGGATATCATCCTTTTCTTCACTATCTGGCTTGATTACTTTTAGAATAATAGACCATGGTAGCTGTTCATTGCCAGCTTCTAAGAAACCGTATAAATGATAAATACCTTTTGTAGTAAAATTCAGAGCTTCATTGTCTAAGGCATCACACGTGAAGGCATCTATCTCAAAATCATTCTCACCGATCATCTTATGGATACAAGCATAGAGCTGGTCTACTTTCTTCTCTATAGGTAAACTGGTGGTATTGTTTATTATCATTTTGATAATGATCCCTCACTTTAGGGTTATTTAGGGAATATTCTGATCTTTGGATAAATCTTATCTTAGCTCCGATTCAGAGGTACTCCCTTGTTGTGAATTAGGTGTTATAAGTAATTATAAGCTTTATTGTTCAACTTTTAGATTAGTTATTCCGAACGGAACATGCACAGACGGTGCGATTTTAGCAACGCGTTCAATGTGACTTTTTTGATCGTCAAAGAAAATATGGGGCTGAAATATACTTAATACCCTCCCCTTATCAATACCGCCTAAAAAAAATGCCTCATCAACACGTATATCAAATTTTCTTAATGTTGTTATTACTCTTTCATGTGCTGGTGCATTTCTGGCAGTTGCTATTGCAACTCTTATTTTCATTTTATATTGCGGATCATTATTTCTAATCTCAGAAACTTTCTTTTGTAATTTAGATATTTCATGAAAGAATCTAAATAATGGACCTTCCGGCAAAGGTTCATTAGCTTTTTCTGTTTCATGGATTTGAAATTCCCTAAGTTCTCCTTCTTGAAAGATCGTTTCTGCTGAATCATCTGCTACAATTCCATCAAAATCAAAAGCTAATCTCAATTCATGATCATTCTCATTATCTACAAATTCACTAGGATAAACACACCCCGCGGGGTACCCCATTGCTACAGCCTTCTCTATATCCTCATTATTAGCTGAGAGAAATAGTGATGCATTAAATGCCTCCATATAACGAAACGGATTATTACCTGTAACAAACGCCGCTCTACTTATAGGTAAGTTGTAATGTTCAATTGACTTAAATACTCTTAAGCCTGTATCTGGATCATTTCTCGACAATAAGACAACTTCCACAGGCTGAGTTGTTTTCGTATTAATATTTAAAAGTCTTTTTATTAGTGGAAATGCAACACCTTGGCCCAATATTTTCGATTCATTTTCCCTTTGATATATTCTATATTTATCTTCACCTTGTTCTTGAAAAACCTTATCGGAATCACTTAAATCAAATAAAGCACTCGATGCTACTGCTATAACTATTTTTTCTTCAATTTTATATGCCATAGTAAAATCTCTTCCTTTTCATGATGTATAACGTCCGTTATTCATAAACCACCACTGGCTTAAGGAACATCGCCCAGATTCGACGAACTTAGCGACTGCAGAGTTATCTGCTGAATTTACTTTCCCTAAAAATTTTTCGTCAGATTAAGGGGCTTACCTCCGCAGCATAGGTATTGTGTTATACTATGATACTTTGAATATACCCGCATCATTGCCTTTTTATCATCATTTGGATGAGTTCTCTATTATCACCATCATCTGGTTCAGCATTATCCCAATCTTGACCATACATCATATCAGTGTGTCTAATAAGAAAGTCAAGTTCAATCCATCGATTCTCAATAATCAACTTAAAAACATATGCTATTTTATTAACCATAAACTTATTAAGCGTTTTCATATCATCTTGAGAAAGTTGATTTTTCGGGCTCGCATGCATATCTTCAATAGGACCATTTCTAAAAGCAAAATGCGTAATTGCTTTTGAAATCATTGTTAAATTATCATTAACCATTAGATTATTTTTATATTTTTCATTAATTTTCTTTGCTTCATCAGTCTTCGCTAGAAGTAATTCATCAAGTATAGAATTCCTTATTGTGATCCCGTACTTCCTTCTTCTATACGCAATACTAGATTCTTTTACATCATATAATTGTGAGATAAGGTAATCAGACAGTTCTTCTTCAAAAAACAGTTTCTTAAGTAGTTCTGGGGTGAGTTCTTCTAGATTTAATTTTTCACCTGCTTCTTTTCTTGCTTTAAGCTCTTCATATAACTTCATAGCATATACCTCCATTTATTACATTCTTCGCATCATCGATAACGTTATTGTATCTACGAAAGGCTTAAAGGAGCGTATGCGACTGGTGGCTTCGCTACTTAGCCTTGCAGGGTTGTCTGCTGAGTCTGCTTCCTCGAAATTCCTTAGCAGATCAAGGCGGCATAGATACTGTGTTATATGATGGTGATGCCTTCCTTGATTTACTTAAATAAATCATTTTTTATCATTTTTCAATATTGTTTTGATACATGTTTTTACATGTGTTATTATATAGTTAATAAAGACCAAGTGCGGCGAACACTTGGCCAGTACAATTGGCTTGGATAGGTATTCCCTTCTTAGTCAGTTAAGAACGAAAACCCACCTTTGGCTCGTAACCTTGGGGTGGGTTTTTACTTTCTCTTGTTGTTATTATTAATGTAAGTTAAAAGAGCAAGAATGAATGATCCAAATAGGAACATAATCGTTATTGCATCCTTAACTTCCATGGCTTCACCTCCTTTCAAGGGAAACCATGCCCACCCAAGATTCAATTGTAGTTATATTTTACCTTTATTTACATCTGCGTACAAGCGTTCCTATATTTCTTTTTATTTGTTTACAGTCTTTATCCTGTATCCCTGTCATATAACGTCCTGTATCTATGACGCGACCCGACCTTAGATAGCTTTTATCTTAGGTCGGGTCGTGTGTTGTCTGAATACTCTTCAATTTCGTTATCTAATCCAAGTAGCCCTATATGATCCTTAGGCAGAATCTACATCTATTGCTATATTTTTAATGCTTCATGCACCAATTTCAATCTTGTCCGTAATTTAGGCATAGGAAGGAATGCTTCCGCCAATCCGTTATGCTTCACTCGTCCTCTGAATATCACGGTATGTAATGTCGTAATTAACCGTCCGTCATAGTTAATTTTCATTACTATTACGTCTCACTCTCATTAATGGATCCCGGCGAAGATGAATCACGAAGTCTTGATTTGAAGTATGGTATACTAAATTCCCTGGCTTTGCTTGGAAAAGCTCTTTAGTAGCATTTTCTTCGGGTATTGAGCGAATCGGAGCAACTTCATCTACTATTTTTTTATTGCCTTCTTCATGATAATTAAGTATGGAAACCAGAACAAATTGGTCAGGGAACAGTTCTCTCACTTCTTGCCATTTCATCGTTCTACCTCCTACAAATTCGCCCTAATTCTTCTTTCAATCTTAATTTTATTACTTATAGTCGAGCGTTCTCAGAATACATTTACTACTTCACCTTATTTCCGCCGATTTCATAACATAACATTCACGAACTTCGTAAATTCACAAAATACGATTGAATCTACGGACCTTATTAATTGAAAGCTGTCGTTTCCGGTACCAGCACCTGCACCATAGGCTGTGGGCATCGTTGTTATTAGAAGAATTAGACAGGTGAAAACATTGATTTACAATTACTTCAACCCCTTGTAAACATAGTATCCCTTTCTAAACATATTTTCACCAGACCCTACTTTTAACGTACCATTTCGGTCTTGACTGTTAGAGAATAAAGACACATCAGAATACGTCTCATACCATTGGCCCTTCTTTATCCATTTAGGAGACTCTGATGCTTCGGTTGGATTAAAACTATCCATATTAAACTGGCTAAGATCATTAGAGTTCAGTACTCTAAATTTAAACTTAGTTCTGATAAATTCAGTACCATGATAGTAGTAGATCGTATCAGGATCAGGAAATGCATACCCCTCTACTATTACTTTATTTTTCTTGACAAAATTCGCCAATTTCTGGTAAGAAGTCGGATCTACGTAACCATTATGTCCTGTTAATTTAAATGATGTATTATAGTATGTACTAAAGTTAAACGATCTATAATCTATATTCAAAGCTAACTTATAGTACTCTTTAACATTCTTGACTATACGATCTAAATCTTCTTTTATAAAGTCTTTTTGTAACTCTGGGGCATTAATACTACTTTTCATATGATAAATTTTATACTTCCCAATCTTATACACATTATCAGGAGTATCGCTCATAAGAATCCATTCATCAGAGTTTTGATTAGCTCTAAGCTCACGACCCCAGCGATCTAGTGTTACAGCACCATTATCAATCTTACTTTGATACTCTGGACTTACGATATTCACCGCACTCCATGCACCGTCCCACTTAACTTCGGCATTGAGAGTCTCACTCACAAACCGAAGAGGAACTACCACCCGACCTTCTTTCTTGATTGCCATTGCATCAAGAGTGGTAGTATTTCCGTTTACAGTAACATTCTTCGAACCAACCGGCATAACGATTGTATTATCTTTGTGGATAATAGTTACGATTTGTTTTCCATTATCCCACTTAACATCGGCTCCCAGTTTCTCACTCACGAAACGGATAGGAACCATCGTATTTCCAGCATTGTCGATAAATGGCTCAGTGTCTGGAAGAGTAACTCTTTTTCCGTCTACAATAAGATCAATAGCTAATGAAGGCTTTTGTACAGGTGGTAAAGTCGCTGCACTCGCCACACCAACAGAGGTAAATACAGTAGTACCCACAATAATTGCCATCAACGTTTTCTTAAACATATTTATCACATCTCCTTTTAGACGTTTAAATCTATTGCTAATTTACCGACATGCTTCTTCAAATACGGCCATGACTTCTTTATTCTCATACGGCTTTGTATGTATGCTAGTGGTCGCTGTCGTGTCGAGAGCTTCGCAATGCATATCTCCATATTTTGGATTATATGGTTCCTTTATGAACGTAAGACCTAGCGATCCTGTACAGCGATACCGTCATTACCCCCACCGCCTCGCACCATCGGCACTTGTTGTAGTTGGAATCATCGTAATTAGTAATACCAATATCATACAGATATTGAACAGTTTTTGTTTCAATTATTTCAACTCCTTATGCCGATACGCTCCTTTTGTAAACATATTCGCAGTAGATCCTATTTTAAGTGTAGCTCTGAAATCTTGGCTATTACTAAATAGGGACACGTCTGAATAAGTTTCATACCACTGACCTGGTTTAACCCATGTCACTTTTTCTGACTTATCTCCAGGCTTGTAGCTGTCAGCATTGAACTGATTATAATCAGTAGCGCTTAATACACGAAACTTAAATTTAGTTCTAATGAACGGTGTACCATAATAAGAGTAGATTGTCGTCGGATCTGGGTATGCATAACCTTCTACGATAACTTTAATCTTCTTAATATAGCTTACGAACTCTTGGAAAGGTTCAGGATTCATGTACCCATTGTGCCCAAGTAGCTTGAAACTACTATTATAGTAAGTACTGTAATTTATTGTTCTATAATCTATGTTAAGAGCTAGCTTGTAGTACTCTTTGACGTTCCTCACAATACGATCCAATTCGTCTTTATGGAAGCCTTGTCCAAACTCTTTAGCTACCTGTTCCCCGTCAATATGATAGATCTTATATTTCTTAATTTCATAAACATTATCTGGAGTGTCGCTCATAAGAATCCACTTTTTAGAGTTTTGGTTCGCACGAAGCTCTCTACCCCACTTATCCAGAGTTACAGAACCAGCATTAACCTTTTCTTGGTATTCTGGACTTACGATATTCACCGCACTCCATGCACCGTCCCACTTAACTTCGGCATTGAGAGTTTCGCTCACAAAACGAAGAGGAACTACAACACGACCCTCTTTCTTAATCGCCATTGTATCGAGAGTGATTTCGCTGCCATTCACAGTGACCTTTTTCGACCCTACTGGCATTACAATCGTATTCCCCTTATGGATAATAGTTACGATTTGGTTTGCGTTATCCCACTTGACATCGGCCCCTAGCTTC
>NZ_KZ987724.1:5252667-5446124 GCF_003614185.1 Paenibacillus aceti | reverse complement strand
TATGCGGTCTAGATCTTCTTTACTGAATAAATTATAATAATCCTTTGCTGGTCTCTGTGTGTCCGTATGGGTAATCTTATACTTTCCAATCTTATACACATTATCAGGAGTATCACTCATAAGAATCCATTCATCAGAGTTTTGGTTAGCTCTAAGCTCACGACCCCAGCGATCTAGTGTTACAGCACCATTATCAATCTTACTTTGATACTCTGGACTTACGATATTTACCGCACTCCAAGCTCCATCCCATTTAACTTCGGTATTGAGAGTTTCACTCACAAAACGAAGAGGAACTACAACACGACCCTCTTTCTTAATCGCCATTGTATCGAGAGTGATTTCGCTGCCATTCACAGTGACCTTTTTCGACCCTACTGGCATTACAATCGTATTCCCCTTATGGATAATAGTTACGATTTGGTTTGCGTTATCCCACTTGACATCGGCCCCTAGCTTCTCACTCACGAAGCGGATAGGAACCATCGTATTTCCAGCATCGTCAATATACGGTTCTGTATCTGGTAGAGTGACTCTCTTACCATCTACAATGAGATCAATTGCTAGGGACGGTTTCCGTACTTCAGGTAAAGAAGTCGCTGCACTTGCTACTCCAGCAGAGGTAAATACAGTGGTACCAACAATAATTGCCATCAACGTTTTCTTAAACATATTTATCACATCTCCTTTTAGACGTTTAAATCTATTGCTAATTTACCGAAATGCTTCTTCGAATACGGCCATGACTTCTTTATTCTCATAGGGCTTTGTATGATTGTATGCACATGCGCGAATATGCGGGATATGCGGAATAATAATTAGTTTCGCAAGTAACGGATCGATTGATAGGTCGAGCTTCATGCGTACCGGATCAATCGGCGGATCGATGAGAATCACTTTCTTCGCAATATTCTCTTCCGTGAAAGATTCGATGGTCTGCTTCAATAACTTCGTTCCCCGTGTTGTACCATCTGTGATGAAATGAACAGACAGTGCGGAAGGTGCAAGATGACTGAGTAACTCCGATTGTCCTGCATCTAGAATTACATGAATATGCGCATAATAGTTCAATCGCGTCTTCAATTCAGCGACGACCTCATCGACACGCTCCAACGTCTGATTCAGATTCCCTTCAACACAGACCAATTGCTGCTCCAGCCGCTGCTCCAAGAATGTATCCAGTGCCATCGGCTCCACGCCATACTGCCGTAACTTTGAATCCCCAGTGAGGTCGAGCAACAGTGTATTCTGACGGCGCGATACTACGCCCGCCCACGTTAATGCTGTAGCCGTACGACCCGTATCCTCAGGTCCAACGAAGATCCGCAGAGAATTTTTGATGATACTATCTACGATCACCACATCTTCCACACGCTGCGATAAGAGCAAATTGATTAGCTTCTGCTGATATTCGATAATCGTCGCATCTTCCTCACATAGCTTGAACACAAGATTGATCAGGCTCTTAATCTTGTCTTCCATAATGGACAACGATACGCGATTCTGCTGCAAGTCTCCTAGTATCTTTGTGGTCAGCGCTCCAATATTCGAAGGAGTGAAGATTGGTTTCAGCGGATTCATCACCGCATTAATATAGTCATTGTTCGACGGCAGCTCCTCTTCGAATTGTTCGAGCAATCCACTCACGCTCTGATCCATCGCTTGATAGACTTCGATGATTCCCTTCGATAATTCCATGAGCTCCATCTGAACTTGCAACCGAGATTCGATGAGCGATTGCAGTCGACTCTGATCTTGGTAGACGAGCTTCACGGAAGCAACACTGTCCAATGCTTGTCTCACACTAGCAATCCGGGCATCCACTGTCTCTTCCGCGGATTTCATGATGGCGACCATGATAGACATGATTTTATCGGCGACGATACTGCTCTCCAATCCTTTGTATGCGGCACGATCATACCCAACGCTTTGAGCTTCTCAAATCGTTCTTTAGCAGGCTTGGAGGGATCGGAGATTGCAATATAGAGTCGTTATTCGTACGCCTCCGGTTGGATACTGGGCCACTTATATTAGTGTGAAGAATAATAAGCTTCAGAGAAATAATATTCACGAACTTCGTAAAATTACATAATACATGTTTTGAATCGATTCCCTAGTAGTTCGCTTATCTCCATAGTACCTTGCCAAAGTCGTATCATGTGTCCTGCTTCCTCTTCGAAGATACTTACATTACTTCTTGCCGACAATAATTGTTGCATATTTACTTTCAGTTTCCTGAATCGATTGAATTTGAAAACCAGTTGATAGAAAAAGACGAACATATTCATCTAATTCAATGGGATAAAGCTTTATCTTCCTGCTTCCATAACCAAACCACTCATCATCCTTACTTACTGATAAAACAAATAATCCATTATCCTTAAGTGAATTATAAATATTGCGAAACGCTTTCTCTTTTTCCTCTATGTACAAAAATGTCAATACACTATACGCTAGATCAAAAGTATCTGGGCGAATAAAATCATTAATACCTGCCATGACTAGCTCTATGTTTGAAAATGTACCTAAATTAGACCTTGCTCTATCCAGAGTCTTTTTTGAGATATCAATACCAACAAGAAACTGACAACCTTCATTTAAAACTGATTTAGCTACCCTACCTGTTCCAACCCCAACATCTAATACGATTTTGTTGTCAGCTTTTACTGCATCGAAAAAAATGGGACCATCCCATCTATTCATATAAGCTTGTAATATTGGAGAGTCTTCTAATGGATCGTTACCTTCATCAATCAGCTGTTCATAATGCTCGAGAGTGCTAACAATCTTCATGAGTATACCTTCCCTTTTTTAATAGTGTTTATATGCCCATGTCGTATAACGTATTATCCACGAACTTCGTAATCCCATAAAATACAATTGATTCCGCGAACCTCATTAACCAAAATAGTCAAAATCTACTATAAGCCCATTTTACTATAAAGTAAGAGTAATACGAGGGAAATAATTCCTTTTCCCTTCAACAAAAAAACTCCTACTGATATTATCAGCAGAAGCTCTTATAGATCTTTAATCCACATTACAGCTGTTATATTCCAAATCCCCTACTAACCTCACTCCCTAGTACTCTTCCCCTCCCCACAAAACACCTGTTGCTAGACTAGAAAGTGGACACGAAGAACCGAGAATGAGATAGAATAAAAATATCTTAATTCGAGGTGTTCGAAATGACAAAAAAGTACGACAAAGAATTCAAAATGGAAACGGTTCGACTGATTCAAGAAGAAGGAAAGTCAGTTGCGCAAGTAGCCCGTGAAATGGATTTACACCAAAATACGATCTACCAACTGCAGCTACAACAAAAATTGAACTCAGGAACTTTAATGCTCGATTCAAGTCAATACTTTTCTTCTCTACTAGTCCTTCGCTAATAAACCCTACTAAGTCAGATAATATTAGGAAATTCTAGAATGAGAAGAGAAATTAGGCAAAAAAAATGCCTACTTACGATAGAAATGTAAAAACACCAACTATACACTCACAAATTATTCTATATTCATCAGGATTCACGTGATATAAGGGAAGTGTAGATTAAATTTGGTTATACGAGGACTAGAGGGGGATGTTACATAATTCTATTATTTACTCACTTAGCTATTAGAGTTCTTATTTCACTTTTATTCTGTTCATTATGCTATAATTTTTAGAGTACAATATACGGCTATAAGGGCGGTCGGCTAATCTCCCAGAAGGGAGGTGATGCCCATGGAGGTTAAAGATGCACTTTCCTTAATGTTCATGTTTGGTATGTTCATTCTGGCATTGCTCACCTACATGAAAAAGAAATAGACCGCCCTACCTAGGATAACGGTCTATTTCCGACCCATCTTATGTGGCCGACTGCTCTATATGCAGTTATTGTACACTGGAGTCGTGTTACCGCACGGCTCCTTACTTATTCTTACCTTATTATAGCTCATTTTATAACGCTTTTACAGAGGGATTTTTTGATTAGGAGTGGATTCTTACTTTTCCCGTAGTTATTTAATAATGTATGATATGTATGTATCACAAAAAGTGGCACTACTTACCCTGATTACCTGTCAGTCTTTCCTTGGTATCCGTCACGTTTCCTTCCAGACGCTTCACAAATGTTTTCCTCCAGCTTGCCGAGAGCTCTTCCACTTGGAGGATCTTCTTAATCCCTTCTGTATCATTCTTATCCCGGTGCATGATGTGGTTAGCATAGGAAATCGTAATGCCCTTCGGATGACGGCTGGTTCTAATCAGACTATCCGACTTCGATACAAGCCCTTCCTGAAGCACCCGAAAATAAAAGCCAGTATATCCCGTCTCTTGCACCTTCAGCGGCATGTCAGGCGCCCCATATATTACAGACAATTTAAAGCAAGGCTGCCTATAAAGGACAATCTCTGATCATTGATCATTTAGTTATCGACACTGGAGCTGCCCATTCCCTAATTTCTTTAGATATCGCTATGCAAATTCAAATAAGGAAGTTACTTGGATTCAGAGGTAATAAACTTATTGTTTAAACTACCTACTCGTCTTCCCAAATTTCCTCTAGAATTTCTTTTTCGATTAAAAGGTATTGTCTTATTTCGTCCCAACAATCCGAAAAAATAATCTGGATTTCTTCTTCATCTAAATTGAAGTCACTATTTTCTGTGGAAATTGTTAGCTCATTTTCTTCAACATTAAATTCCGATTCAAAAATAATATCACCCATTGGGTGAAAACCAGAGATACGTAATAGTAAACATAGTGAAATCGTTATCGTTTCATTCTCTCTATCTTCATAAAGATTTGCACAAATCATAAATTTGTCATCGTCTTTTTCAAAGGATACTTCTTCTTTCCATTCGTATTCCATTAGGAAGTCAATTATTTCTTCTAACAAGCCCTTAATCTCACTCTTTACCCTGCTAATTCTTATACAAAAAGCTTCAACATCAAACTCTTTTAGCCCTTCAGAATCAAACATCGGATACCTTCGTCCATCGTTTTCCAGCCCACTTAGCGGAGCAATTATCAAATCGTTATTAATATCGAGCATAAGTCTCTCTGGGATAAAAATATACTCTATATCAATCCCACTATTTTCTTTAAAAATCTCACAGACAGTAAATTCATTAGAGCTAGCTACTTCGGCCCATGGATTTTGTACTCCTGTTATATCTGTTTCGTTTTTAATAAAATCTGGTACTGCTTTACTAAGATAATTCTACAACGAAGTATTTGTAACGAATCGTTCTTTTATAATTGCTTCAGGCGCTTCACCTCTGAGAGCTTTTAATAAAAAATAGGTCCATATACCATGCTCAAGTACAGAACTACTATATGATTTTTCTTCCCGAGAACATGATAAAAACATGCCTCTATATTTGCCTGAATGTACAAAATTGATAAATTCATTAGTATTCATACCGATAAGAAGTTCTCTACTCGATAATTGCTCGCCAATTTTGCTAGCACAGGCATCTATGAATATCAGGCTTTTATCACATTTGGATTTTCTTAGAGATTCCATTAATATACAGTTCAGTGAAACAGTGGTCTCTCTAAGATTGTTTTGATGAGTATCCCATGTCGTTATCTTGTTAGAACCACCATCAAAAAAACCATGACCAGCATAGTAAAAAATAAACTTATCATTTTCACTTAGTCTAGAAATATCATATTGAAGTTCTTCAGTTAGCGCTGATCTAGTCACATTGCTATCAGACCATAGCTTAATATTCTCATTGGGAACCTTTAGATCATTTATTAACCAGTTTCGAAATTCACTAGCGTCATTTTTTGCATACTCAACCTTCGGAATACCAAATTGATAATTCTCAACAGCTACGATTACCGCATAGGTTTTCTCCCTAATCTCCTCAATCATTAAATCACCATCTTGATTCATAATTAATTATTCAACTTCAAGTAAATCTAAGGCACTTTTTCTTTTTCCAAGAAGTTCATCTTCTTTTGCTATAAGGGGGTCAAGCCAATCTGCTTTTTCTCTTATCCATTTTACCTTATTTAAAATTTTCTGCTTCTGCTGAGAATCTTGCATTCCTGTTGCGTCATTTTCAAGAAATTCAGCAAATTCCCTAAACTTTCTGGACTGGTCCCATTCCTGAACAAGCTGCTCCAATATTTTTACATTTTCTTCTTCCCTACGTTTTAGTTTCTTTAACTGGTACTGTTTTTCTTCCTCAGCCCACTTTCTCTCAAGTTCCCTGAGATATAATTCATCTTTTGCAAGAAACCTATTTGCCAATATAAATAAATTGGTTATAACCGAATCCAACTTGCTTTCCAAAGGTTCTGAAGGAGTATCTCTATACTCTAACTGTTCCGAATATTCCCTGTTCCATGAAGATCTATTTGCTGTAAATGAAAGTACTAACGACGGAGCTAGTTTTCCAGATGCCTCTTCAGTCTGTTTTTTAGACTTTCGTTTTTCCTCAACTTCTTTCAATTCGAATTCGAATGTAACATGCATCACATCGATAAAACCCTGATCCTTTTGGTGCCCGATAGAAAGCCGACTCTCTAGATGAGGTAATGTCTTAATTATGGTGTCTATAATTCGATAGGCTCTTTTTACTTGATTGGGAGATACAAATATGGGGAGAATTGCTTTGTTTTCCTTGTACTTACTTTTAATACTTGATTGATATAAATAGTTGAAACTGGCCCTCTCAACTGCCTTATCTCTTTTCTTCCTATATAATATTTCTTCTTGATGCTCGACAATTAGGGGATGAGGATCACGAAGCTGGGATTTGACCGTAATTTTCGAGCAAACTTCTTTAATATAATTTTTAGTATCATCTGTTAATAAAAACATTTCCTCTCCTGATTTAAGTTCCTCATCCGTTAATTTCTTCACATCATATTTATACTTGATTACATAGTTACGGATATGCTTTCTTAACTCACTTGTTACTTTAGGAAGCGCCGGTTTGTGCACAGATTTACCAGCCTTTAATTTTTCCCAATAACCTCTCGGTGGTAGAGGAATGCCATATCGGATACAATGCTTTCTCAAAGCTACATCAGAGATTTCGTACCTTTCAGCCACGGTTTTTACTGGCTCTGTCCAAATCTCACTATATAAATGCTCCCGTTCATCTGCAGTAATCGTTCCGCTTAAGAAAGTATTTGTTCTCCCCATAATCTCACCTCTCTTAAATATCTATAGATAGAATATACTGTTTCCTAGGATCATCAGTTTCGAAGCAACAACTGAATCTGCCAGTATTGTAAAGAGCGATATACATACAAGATTACTATCCATTACTAGTCAATAGAATAATGAAGAGTTCTGGATTACAAGTAAACTTAAATTAACCTTGATATGAAAAAGGGCCATTCATACCTTTGGTTTTTCTTTGATTTAGCCATTCATAAAAATTTTTATTATTAATCATGGTTTTTATAAATTTCAAATCATCTTTATTCATTAAATGCGAAAATCTTCTTAGACCAATATAAGAATCTATTACAGAAGCAAAATACATAATACTAACTTCTACTGCAAGAGTTACTAGATGGTACATTCCTAAATGGAATTCCTCAGAGATACCGCCCGAGTAATTAATGAGCCCCAAAGGAAAAGAATGAACACTATTCGAAAGCAAATTATATATGCCAGATTCATATTCCTTATTTATTGGAAATTTTCGTTTGGAAATTCTTTCAAATAAATATGGTTTTTCACCTTTCATTATTTTCTTCTTCAATTTTTCATCTAATAAATTATATAAAGGATTTTGGTTCAATATCCCCTCTGCAAATGATACAGACATCATACTTACCTGTTTATTATCATCACCTTCAGAAAAACCTAGTTTGTTAAGTATTCTATCCCTACCCAAACCGTCATGTAATACCATTATAATCCATCTCAATTCAAACTCTTCTTGACTTATACCTCGTTCACAAATGTAATGATATACTTTATGAGTTTCAATAATATTCCTTCCTAAACTAGCAAGGGAACTTGCATCAAATAATTTTTTACTTTCTTTATCATGTGGCCAAAGCCTAATAAAGCTATAAACATTTAAAAGTGTTTTTTCAAATAATTCCTCCGCGTAAAGAGTTCTTGGTGTAGTAGCATATTTTTTGTTTTCTATTCGTGAAATTCGCCTCGCAATTTCAGCCAATTTCTTTAAGTCTCTTGCTCTCTCTTTAGGTTCTATCATTTATTTGCATTGCATCCCTTTCGTAAAACGTTATTGTATCTACTAACGACCTGCCTTAGACAGCTTTTTTCTTGGTCAGCCGTGTATTGTCTAGACATGCTTCTGTGTTAACCACCGACAACCAAAGGGGAAATGCCCCAACTTTGCTAAAAAGCGGAGCACTTCTTTGATAATTTTGGATAGCCCTAGAAATTTGAACATATGTATCATTTAAACATCTCAAAACTAAGTTAAAAACCTAGCAACTCCGGCAAGTGATACCCTTTATCCTGAGCAATACGAATATAAGAGTCTTTTAGTGTTGAATCTTCATCGAAAATTTCTTTCAAAGCATCTTTTAGATGCCACGGATTTGCACCTTGAAAAGTAATTGACAACGCCTTAACAACTACCTCATCAATACCATACTTTTTAATATACCAAACTATTAGCCATCTTTTTGCATGATTCGCCCAATCGAAAACACCTATACAGCGCTCTTCAAATGCAATATTTTTTAATTTTATTGGAAGACCTTTTGATACTAAGATATTCATATCTTCTTCTGGAATACTTTCAGGATATACTGGCTGAGAAGAACGTATGAAATTTACTATTGCTTCTTCCTCTTGATCAGTTGGGATCAGATTATTTCTAAACAATGCTGCGAGTATACTTACATCAACTTTACCATCAAACCAGAGTTTACGAATAAACTGAGGATGCCCTCTAAAATATACTACTTTACTGGAATCACTTTTCAATAGTGCATTACATAATTTTTCATTCTCCTGAAGATACTCAATCAATGATTTATCAAAAGCTTCATTTAAACCAAATATTCTTAACCAAAATTTAATTTTACGTTCAGATTCATATGAAGAATCAAAAAATGTATCCCCTAATAACTGATTAATATCTTCAATAAATTTCCTATACTCATGCTCATAAATCGAATTAACAATCTCCTGAATAATATACTCAAAATCTGCATTTGGGGCTGTCAAGGCAATATCAAAATGTACTTTTATTTTTTCTAAAAGTGCTGCCTTTCCACCATTCACCACAAACTTTGGAAGATTATATTGAATAAATGCCCAAAATGATTCTACGTGTGATGCTTGAATGCCATTTGTCTTAGCATGTGCACAATCGTTACGTCTATTCTTCCAGTATGATACTTGCTGCCTCAGATCGTCATTTAGATTGAATATGACCCAGTTTCCAGAACCTCTCTTCACAACTTCATAAACTTCTTCATCCCACTTGTCATCGTTACGTAAATTTTGTATTATTCCATTCCATTTAGATAATGGAACATCACCTGGTATTTCAGAAGATAATATTCGTTCTTTTAATACCGTTTGAAAAAACAAATAAGAAAATAAAAAACTAGCTCTGTAGGCTGAAGCCTTATAACAAACGATTGACTCTTGAAGTAAATTCTGAGCTTCTTCAGAAACAGTTTGATTAGACAACCATTCTTCAATTTTTAGTCTCATAATTACTCTCCTATGATTAATTTGGAGTATTTAAATTTATTTATATCAACTCTGTCGTATAACGTTCTAATACTGGACCTCAAGGTTAAAAAAAGTCCATCGAACTTAACCTCGTAGAACCACTTGTTGACATCTTCTTTGCTTACTGCTTTTTACGACCAAGGGTGCCCTTAGCATTGACTCAGTGTTATCGAATTTCAATTTCTCTCTTGATTAACTAACATTCTCATAAGTTTAGGCACAACTATATACGATTAATTCGCTAAATAGAGTCTAACACCTGACTATATAAATCAATATCCATTGCAGGCACGGTACCCAAATTTTGAAGTTGAATAAATAATTTAATAAAAAAGAAAATCAAAGACTCTTCCTTAGAACTAATATCAAATGTCCCATCCGCTTTTAAGAGAAAAGAACCGCTATCCAACGTACAACCGATATTCAGGCGTTGCCAAGGCTTTAACTCTTTATTCACTTCCTGAAATGGCTTCCCAAATGGTAGTGTCCAGTCAGAAGATGTAGTAATAAGACCAGCCACGATGTCGAAAGTTGGTCTTGGTGGATAAATCCCACCGGCATGAATGATAGGTACGGACGTACGCTCAAGAGCGCGGACCGATTCTGCCTTCTCAGCTGCATATAATAAGTGCTGCTTGTTTAGTGTTTGCTTTACTTCAAAGATTGCGTAAACGCTCTCAGCAGGTATGTACTTAACACCAGAATGACAAAAAACAAAAGGAGAGTATTGTTGGTCATAAATGACCAGATCAATCTGATCGCTGCGTATACCAGTATTATCTACAATAAAGGCTGTGTCTACGCAATATCGGTTAGGTAAATAAGTACTTAGAAACTCGATCCAACTTAATTCAACCGTATCTCCTTTAGTTGGGGCATGTGTAACATGCTTACGTAATTTGTTTAATTCCATAATCATTTCTTGCTGCATATCAAGAAATAATTCTCTCATATTCACTTTATTAGTCATAGCACACCTACCATATATGTATGTTGAGTATTTTAAGAACGACTACAAAATACAATTGACTGCTCTATTATAAGCCTATTGTACTATAGAATTGGAATAATCTGCAGGGAAATAATCCTCTCATTTTCAACAAAAACTCCTACTGATATTATCAGCAAGAGCTCTTAGATCATTATCCATACCACATCATTATGTCTAAAACTCCCTATCGACCTCACTTCCTAAAAACCTCCCACCACAAAACACCTCCACCATCACCAAAGCCCCCATCCTGAATCCCTCTACAAAAGAAGCACTTGTAACCATGGAACTAGAGTCACTCGTCAAATCCAAAATCTGCTCAAGTGTTGCGAAATCCTTCTCCGAAAGTCTTTCCCTTGCTTCCTCCATCAATTTAGAAATCTTTTTGTTGAGAGGACGATATTCAGGATCAGTTGGGATAATACACTCTTCGGGATGCAGGTTACCGTAGTAGAGTTCCTCTAAAATATTCTTCATTCTACTCGCTCCTTTTATAGAAATAGGTAGACAGGATCACTATAGTCTCGAGATATCAACATCCAGCAGTTTCCATATGAATAGATTTTATGCGAAAAGTGCATAAAATACAATATGCAATTTCCGCATAATTTAAACTTAGCTTGGGTGATGAACGAATGTATAAGAGAATACGTGATTTACGTGAGGATAAGGATTTGACGCAACAGCAATTGGCAGATTATCTAAACATCTCTCAGGCAACCTATTCCCGATATGAAAGTGGGAACTTGGACGTCCCAAGCTCAGTGTTAATTAAGTTATCCGAGTTTTACAACGTAAGTATTGACTATATTCTTGGTCAGACGAATATCTCCAAGCGTTTCAATGAAAAACAGTCTTGAAAAATTTAAGTAAACTGCTCAAATGCAAGAAGTCAAGGCTTACATCAAAAAAGACATACTTTTGTTAATGCAACAGCTTGTCTTTTGTTACCTTCCTAAGGTCCCCTGCTAATTCGCTGCGTTAAAGTAAGGATCGACTTTGATCGTGTTGTGTTACGACCTTGGCTCTGTGGAAGTGGATTTTAACTGACAATACTCTACATGAAAAAGGACTGGACAACATCATCCAGTCCTCTCTACATTCTCCCTCAATAACCTCCCCCATCAAACCAACAAATAAAGCCTATACAACATCCGCGCAGCCTCCCCGCGCGTGACGGCCTCGCGGGCGTTAATCCGTTTATTGGCAGGAACATCGATTAGATGCTGCTTCACAGCCAAGGACATGGTTGGCTTGGCCCAATTGGAGATGGTTTCTTTGTCTATGAATTGATTCAGGTAATCCTCCGGATTCGCAGGGTAGTAATAATGTTTCTTTTCATGCAGGTATCTTGCGCCGATGGCGGTCATTTCTTCACGGGATATCGTTTTATCCGGCTTGAACGTGCCGTCAGGGTAACCTTCGACGATATGTTTTTTCTCTGATGAAGCGATATAGGGATGATGCCATTGTGGCGGATGCACGTCGGAGAAGCTCTCCGTCGCCGTCTCATCCAATGCATAAAAGGCTCTTACAAGCATAGCCGTAAACTCTGCACGGGTGAGCGGGGAATCGGGTTCAAAGTTGCCGTTCTCTTTCCCGGTCACGATTCCTTTGGAAGCCAGGAACTGAACCGCTTGCTGCAGCTCTGGATCTCGATCGTCAACATCAGGGAATGACTTGGGATTATCGTCCACGAAATACGTTCCGGAACGGTTGATTTCCGCTTCTATGCCGTTTTGGGACGGATTGAACTTTCCGCCGATCGGCTGCGCCTTTTTACCATTTGAATAGAACACGCTGGTATGTGTTGCATTCGTCTGCTTTGCAGGCAGAATGATCAGAATATTACTTGATACGTTCGGTAGCTCCTGACCTTGTTCATCTGAGAATAGCACTTGAAATCCGCCGTTATTTGCTTGGATCAGACGAATTACAATCACCGTACGTGAATCGAACAGACGATCTGCGGTGACAACATTCAGCACCAGCTTCGCATCCCCCGCTTGAATGGTAATATAGTCGATATCCTTCCGGCCCGTGAAGCTATTCTTGTACAGCTTGAAAATATATTCGTTTTGTCCGGACGAGGGCAAAATTTCTGCATTCACGATCAACTCTCTTGCAAGCGTAATTCGGTTCTCCGACAGCGCCTGCTTTACCGCTAATTTCGCCTTTGACGCATTGCCTGCTAAGCGGTCCATCAACTCGGTCGTTACGACTAGCTGGCCGTTAACGGGAGCCACCTCTCCGCTGCTTGCGGCTGTGATCACAAGCTCTCCCGCTTGTGTCAGTCCCTCCACAATAACGGGGTTCTGTCTGTCAGCGTCAGGAATTGACCCGACAGCCGTTAGATACGTATTGGACAGTATGCTGCCATCCACAACATACAACAAGAAATAGGCGGTCTCGTCTGGAAAACCGGCTCGGGTCGCGGTTACCCGTACAACAGTTTGTCCGGATTTTTTCGCGGTAATAACGGGGATGCCATTCACATTCGATATAGTTCCTATGCTCGGATCGTCTATGGTATACGTTATTTGGGTCCCGGTAAGCACATTGCTTGCGGTAATGATCTGTTGTCCGCCCGGCTGCAGCATCGTGATAAACGGAAACAGGCTAATTTCCGGTGAATTCCGTACCGCAGGTTGAGTTTTTGTCTCAGAACGGTCGCCAGTTAGTTGGTTTGTTGTTCCAGTTTCTCCGGTTGCTCGATCTCCCGCATCAGGACGACTCCCCGTCGGTTGCTTTGTCTTTTCAGTTTGACCCCCGATGGGTGTACCTGTTGTCCCATTCCGACTATCCGTTGGTTGGCCTGTTGTCCCCGATCTATCACCAGTTGGCGTGCCTATTACCCCACCAGTAGGTTGCTCTGCTTCGCCAGAGCCATAACCTGCCACTGTTCCTTTCGTAAACACAACCAGCTTGGGCAAGGAATAATAATCATCTTCCCATGCCCACAAGGTCTGATCCTTTTTCAAGGCATAATACCATTTAGAATACCTGTCCTTGACTTTATTGTGTATGGAGACGATGTCTGTAAGCCCTTGGAACACTTTATCGTCGTTGTACACGGACCAGAGCTGATCATCCGTCCGCAAAGCATAAATGGAATCGATAAATCGATCTTGCAGCATCGTGCTGAATTCAACGATACTTCGCGCGCCGGTTGCTCCATGTAATTGTTCGGGAACACTCGCAGAGTTATATGCCGACCAGTCCCAAACCGTGCCATCTTTCTTGTATGCAAAGTTTGGATAAGCGCCCGTCTCGATCTTGACGATATCGCTAAGACCCTTGACCTGTTCTGGCCTCTTGTCTTTAGAGATATTATGCGGAAGGTAGTCACTTGTGCTCCATTTCCAAACCGAACCATCCTTTTTAATTGCATAGGCGAAACCGTTCGCCGAGCTTATGGATACGACATCATCAAGCAGCCTGGATTGAATCGGAATCGACGAGACGCCGCCTAGTTCGCTTCCCCAGCTCCAAACCGAGCCGTCTGATCTTAATACGAACAAGGTCTTGAAGTTAGAATTGTCGTAAAAAAAATCAGCAACGAGTGAAGTGACATGATTCAACTCTGTGATGGGCGATGGAGTTCCCATAGGACTATGTATAGTAGTACCGTAGGTTTCAGTAACTTTGGAGTCCCAGTACCATACGGTTCCATCCTTTTTTAATGCAACGTAGTTAATAATCTCTCTGCTGTTCTTCTTCTCACGGGATTTGTACCTGAATTGCTTCACATCCTGCAAGCCCGGAATTTGGAGCATTTCAGCTATATAGTAATCTGAAGTTTCTAAATAATCTTTATTTATGACCCACGTCCAAACGCTCCCGTCCCTTTTCGACAGTAACACGTTGTCGTCAAATACTTCGTAATCTTCGCCGATACGTGTATAGTGCTGCTCGCTAATGGCACTTACGTTATCCCCCTTGGCTTGCACCGTACCTGAATGAGCCACCGTGAGGATGAACATAAGGCATAACACCGCTGAAATGAATCGTTTCATGTTGACCTCCATCAAATATTACTTTCTACTATTCCCCCTATTGTTTCATCGGCAAAATAGAGCTTTGATTTCACTTTCACTAAATTATTCATCATATTTTTGCTGCCCGCCCACTCTTCAAAAATGATCGTCTTCGACTGGGATAGTAGTCTAGACAAACGGAATCCGCCTTACAAATGCAAAAATGCCGGCAAACCTGCCAGCATTTAAACGTTAATTCTTAGGATTCCTTGCCACTCTAAGGCTTTGCTACTTTTAGATAGTAAATAATCCTTCTTTTTGCGATCTTACGCTGCACGCTCCAGCTTCAGCAATTCATCCGTGCGCACGCACTTCAAGCCTCTTCGTTCGGTCTCGGACAGGATGTCCCGAAGCACTGTCAGCATTTGTCCGGGAGCTTCTCTGTCAGCCCCAAGAGTATCGCCGCTATCATGCAATACGATGACAGCCCCGGGACGGATATGCTTGGACAGCAGATGACGCAAATGATGTCCACCCGTATTCAGTTTCCAGTCGCGCGCGATAACCGACCATAACACGAGCCGATATGCCTTACGCAGCAGGAACAGGTCCGCAATATTCAAAATCCCCCAAGGAGGACGATAGTAGGTCGGACGTTCTCCCGTAATTCGTTGGATAATGTCTGCAGAACGCTCAACGTGTTTTCGACGTATGTTTCTTGGAGACATGATCCAATTCAGCATATGCGTATAATTATGAATGCCGATCTGATGTCCTTCCTCGTGCATGCGCTTCACTAATTCCGGATATTTCTCCGCCTTGCTGCCAAGAACGAAGAAGGTTGCCTTCACGCCTCGGTCCCGAAGAAGATCAAGCAGCTTGGGCGTATAGCGCGGATCAGGTCCATCATCGAATGTAAAGGCAACATGGCGCTCTGCCCGCTTACGACTGGCCTTGCGGAAGACCCCCCAACCGAATATTCGAGTCAGTAGGAAAGGTAGGCCCATATAAAGCGTGATCAAGAAAATGAGCAAACGTGGAATGAGATTGTCCATAATTACGCCTTTACCCCGCTTGCATATCGATTTACCAAAGACGCTCGGGACATCATGAGCATTTTCGGTATAAGCTTCGATCTCTGCTGCTTTAAGCGTTTGGCCCCTTCTGGATTAAGCATGCGAAGCAGCAAGCGAAGATATACAGTCGATATCCGCTCCATCCACTTCGTCTCCAGCGGATGCAGCTCGAATCCCAATCCATGAATAATGCCACGATGCAGCAAGGTAATGCCGGTCAAGGCCTTTGCCTTTGCCAATTTCGGATCAGTATCGACCGCTCGGCCAATATCCTTCAACGCTTCGCGCAGCCTGCGCGCCGTCACAATCGCAGCCCGATCTGCCCCGACCGCCCGTGATAACTGCAGAACTTCCCGATTATCAAGGTGAATTTCACAGACTTGATCACCCGCATGTACGTATGTCCCATCCTCGAAGCGGATAGAACTACCGCGGTGGGCGCGAACGACAATTTTGCAAATACCGAATTTCGACTGGTACACACTCCGAAGCGGCGTAATACGTTCAAATACAGTCTCCCATGCCATCCACAGCGACTGTAGCATTTTGTTGTATAAGGCGTAACTCACGAAAACATCAATTCCTTCCCATTAAAAATATATAGTAGAATTTCTGTTCGTCTGCCGTTAATCACGAAGTGAATGAAGAAGCCGATTTTATCGAACACCTACCTGGCACTTTCATAGTACAAGGCGGACTTCTCTTTTTTCTTTCTCAATTCTTACAAGTTTCTTAAGCCTTCGCAGCCCAAGTCGAATTCCGGCTCGTTCCATGAGAAGCAAAAACAGTGCAGCACTTCATCCGTACCACACTGTTTAGTAAATAGATTAGCTCTTTATTTTATCAATCCGTACATCTACAACTCAACTAACATATGAATATCCTTCGGCTCTTTTTTGAACAGCTCAGGATCTACATCCTTCGTCAATTGCCCACCATTGCTCTTGTAGAAGGATACGGCTGAACGGGTCTCCGTGGACGAGATGTAGAGGTACTTCGCGCCTCTTCGCTTGGCTTCTTCTGCCAGTGTCTGTATGATCTGCGTCCCGATGCCCTGTCTGCGATAATTCCGCGACACATACATGAGATCTACCTGAAGGCGGTCCTGCTGCTCTCCCCGCCATTGATGGGCCAGCACACCGAATCCCACTAACGTATCTGCATCGAACGCACCGATTGCCATTCCTCCATTGCGCAATTCCAGCAGATATCTTCCCTCCATCTCATGCAGCAGCTCGCCATCCCAACTCGGACATTCGTGATTCTGCGGCAATTCAGTCATCTGACCGTTCTGCAACTCATAGATCAGATCAATATGCTCGGAGCGATCTATTTCTTTTAATTTATCGACATGCTCTTCCGTCATTACTTGATAGGTTATCATTGTGAATCCTCCCTCTCATTTTGCGTGAATAGTTTATTTCGGTAATGCGTCTTTCAAGCAAAATGCAAGATGGGAGCCCACAAGCACTACGGTTTTCCGAATATGGATTACCCTTTCACCTCCTTTTCCAGATTACCTTGAATATAAATGAAACAGCAGATTTCTTCAATGCATACAGGAAAATCCTCCCTCATCCTTCACTCTATCTATGATATATTAATAGAATATTCCATATCATACCTAGGTACATAAAAGGAGACATTATGAGAAAAATTACTTACTTCACGCTTATGGGGTGCCTGGCTGTTCTGATCGGTCTATTCTCTTTCACTACCCCGACTTCCGCCGCTGCTGCATCTTATACGATCTATGTAGACGGCAATCTCTCGTCAGCGAAGACTCCGGCAGTTGTTGAGAAGAATGTCACTCTCGTTCCGATGAAGGATGTCCTGGCTGATCTGAATTATGTCACGACTGTCGATAAAAAGACCAAAGCCATTACAGCTAAAAATTCCGCGGGCTCCTTCATCACCGTCAAGATAGGCAGCAAAAAGGCTAAAATCAACGGTTCCGATGCCAATCTAGCTGCCCCTGCTAAGACATTGAACGGAACTACGTACATCCCGCTATCAGCTGTGAAGCAACTCACCGGAAAATCGATCGGACTGGACTCTTCTGAGAGCTTTGCCTGGATCGGGGAGAAGCCGACAGCCTTAGTTAACTTTCCGGTATGGGGAGCAACTCCGAAACAAGTTAAATCAGTAGCTAGGACTAGTACACTGATCGATGAAGGTGAACAAGGCGACATTCATGTGCTATTGTATCAAGATTTCGCCGATGACACTCAAGAATTATATGTGTTCTACAAACACAAGCTGGCCAAGCTCGGATTTGTGCCTGATATCTCAGGTTATGACGAAGAAATGGTAATGGAGATTTACGATGGCATACTTTATGACTTAACGGAGAGTTACGGACAACCAGAAAGTAATATCTATGCTAGCAACAAAGACACACTGGAGCAAATTTCCTTTGAAGATGGTGGGTATTTTATGAGCAAATGGAAGGTAAGTGGCACTCACATCACTTTGTTATTAAAAGGTACAAACAACGGACTTGCTTTGAGCTTGCAATATGTAGACGCGTTGGTAAAAACAGAGGTCGAAGATGCTATGAGTGCGATTTAATAACAGCTCCATATGAGATCTATCGGGGCTGTCCAATAAGCCTCCAAAATAAAAAGTTGGGCGGAGAAACGTCATGTTTTCCGTCCAACTTTTTTTGTGGGCCAAAGCCACGATCCCTAACTCAGTGTGAACCTTCTCTAGACCCCGCAAGGAGAACCGACTGAACGAGCCAGGACTTTCCACTAACAAGCGGTCAAAAATGACCGTTAGAGCATGAAAACAACAACTACGCTCTTCTAACGGACACTTTTGACCCTTAGAAGCACAAAATGCAATTTCTCGCGACAACTCCCCTGGTAATGGACATTATTGTCCGTTACAAGGGCAAGGATGCCACAGGATCAACGCTAACGGACATCATTGTCCGTTAGTGTTGATCCTGCCAGAACATGGGGATGTTCACATTTTGGGCACGCAAAAGGGGCGTCTTTAAAGTCGGAAGATCGACTTTTGAGACCGCCCCTTTCTCACCTTATTTCCTCAAAAATCCACCTCAACTTCTATTCTCCAAAATTCAGCAAACAATTTTCAACATTTCCGGATATTTAGAAAATTATTTTCTAAAAGCGTTTACAAACCAGTTTTTATTTGATAGCCTAGTAGCAACACAAGCTTTTAACATGCGAGAAAAGGAGCGAAGAACATATGAAGCAGTATGACGTAGTTGTCATGGGCGGAGGCATCTCCGGAGCTATGGCAGCCATTGCCGCATCCAGATCCGGGGCGAAGACGCTGATCGTGGAGTCCCACGGATTCCTCGGTGGCACTCTGACCGCCAACGGCGTCGGTCCGATGATGACCTTCCATGCTGGCGAGAAACAGGTTATTCAAGGCTTCACCGGGGAATTGATCAAACGGCTGAAGCGATTGGGCAAATCGCCGGGGCATATTTTCGACACGGTCGGATTTACATACTCGGTTACCCCGTTTGATGCCGAAGCGATGAAGCATGAGCTGGAGCTAATGGTCACGGAAGCCGGCGGCGATATTCTGTACCACACCATGCTCGCAGGCGTATATACGGAAGAGGGCCGCATCACAGGCATACAGGTCTGCAATAAATCCGGGCTTAGCGATATCCACGCCAACGTCTTCATCGATGCTACCGGTGACGGCGACCTCTCGGCTCAAGCCGGGGTGGAGTACACCAAAGGACGCGAATCCGATGGAGCGACCCAGCCGATGACCCTTAAGATGAAAATGTACAACGTCGATATCCCGCGGGTCAAGGAATATATTCACGCTCATCCGGAGGACTTCCCGCTGTATAACGGGGACACCTCCATCATTGAGAAATCCCCTCGCCTTTCTGTCGGCGGCTTCGACAGCCTGTTCAGGAAAGCCAAGGAGCGGGGCGAAATCTCCATACCGCGTGAAAATATTCTGTTCTTCGAGACCAACAACCCGGGCGAGGTCATCCTCAATACGACACGGATTATTGGCTATGACGCCACCGACGCGCACAGCCTCAGCCAAGCGGAAATGGAAGGCCGCAAGCAGTGCCGTGAGCTGGAGCTGTTTGTTCGCAAATACATCCCTGGCTTTGAGCATGCGGTTGTCGAGTCCACCGGACCAAGCATCGGCGTGCGCGGATCGCGCCAAATCAAAGGCATCTACACGCTGACGGCCGAGGATATTCTGCAGCAGCGCCTGTTCGAGGATACGATCGCGCACTCGGGCTACCCCATCGATATCCATAGCCCCGATGGTGAAGGCACCAAGCATGAGAAGCTGGAATGGGGCGGCGTATACAGCATTCCGTATTCCTGCATGATCACCGCCTCCGTGCCTAACCTGATCGTCATCGGCCGCTGCATCTCGGCTACCTTCGAAGCCCAGGCCGCGATGCGAACGACGCCTACGACTGGCGCCATCGGTCATGGCGGCGGCGTGGCCGCAGCCCTCGCGGCACTCGAGCACAAGAACGTACAGGACGTAGATATCAAGAAAGTCCAGCAGATTCTCAAAGAGCAAGGGGCTTACTTGGAAGTTTAAAATAATAAGTTGAACTAAGGAGACAGAACGGTCTTGGCAAAAGGGTCCAAAATTCTAACTGGGTAGGACATTTTAGAATTTTGAACCTAGCTGAAATGATTCTGAAGAAACGTAGTGGTCGCCTTTGTGAACGGATTTCTACCTTGTTGGATTCTACTCAATCATAGAAATTCGTGAGCAACAGCGATCGTAGGAACATTTCAGTCGGTTGCCTTCATCCGATAGTCGTTGGTTCAACTTGTTCAATCACCCATTATGAGAGGGGAAATAAAATCAGATGACAACGACAATGTGGTTGCAAGCCATTGGTATTTTGCTCGTATTTCTGGTGTTTGTCGGACTGATGATGACGCGCAAGCTGCCGACCATTCTGGCGCTGCCCTTAATGGCAATCCTGTTCGCCATCATCGCCGGCGTGCCGCTGCTATCGAATGATCCAGAGGCGACGACCATCGCCAAGACCATTCTGGCCGGAGGCTCCATGAAGCTATCCGGCGCGATCGCCGGGCTCATCTTCGGTGCCTGGTTCGGCCAGATCCTGAACAAGGTCGGCATCACCAAATCCATTATCCGTAAGGCAGCCGAATTGGCCGGAGATAAGCCTATACTTATAGCTATTCTATTTTTCATCACTGCATCCATTATTTTTTCCGCGGCTGGAGGACTGGGTATGGTCATCCTCGTCGGCACCATCGTCATCCCGATTATGCTGACGGCGGGCATCTCCCAATTCGTCGCTTCCATCGTGGTTCTACTGGCCGTTGGGGTCGGCTCCCTGTTCAACGTGTCCAACTGGGCGGTATATGTCGATGTGCTCGGGTTGTCCGTTGAACAGATCGCTAACTACACACTGGTAGTGGCGCTCCCGCTGATCGTCATTGCCCTGGCCATGATCGTCTTCTATATCCAAAAAGACGGCAAAGGCCGCAAAGCCTGGGCGATGCCCGCCGCAACACCTGGTGGCGGAGACAAGAAAGTCCCAGCCATTGCGCTGATCAGCCCGCTCGTACCGGTGCTGCTCGTCTTTATCTTCAAGATCGATATCGTTCCGGCCGTTATTGCCGGCGCGCTTGTAACGATCCTGCTCACCTGGCCGAAGCGTCCGGTTCATATTCTCTCCAGCGCGCTAGTGGAAGGAATTCAGGACGTCGCCGGGGCGATGGGACTGATGATCGGGATCGGCATCCTGCTCAGCTCTGTAATGTCACCGCAGGTATCGGCGGTCATCTCGCCGCTGATTGAGTCCGTACTGCCGAGCAGCCCGCTGATGTTCATCCTGTTCTTCACGATTCTGTCGCCGCTGGCGATCTACCGTGGACCGCTGAACGTATGGGGCCTTGGCAGCGGTATCGCCGCCCTGTTCGTATCCGCCGGCATGACGCCAGTCGCTGCGATGCTCGCCCTGCGTGCAGTCAGCAACGTGCAATCCGTCTCCGACCCTACGAACTCACATAACGTATGGGTGGCCGACTTCACGAAGAGCGATATCAACGAGATTCTGAAGAAGACGCTGCCATGGACCATGGCCTCTGTCTTGATCGCCGTCGTCATAGGATCGTTTATGGTATTTTAAATAGATAAAAACGGGGAACGAGGACCCTGCTCGAAGGCTTCCATAAAAAGCTAAAGAGCAGAAGGTCCTTGACCCGCCATTGGAGGAGAACATTATGGGGAGAACGAAAGTAAGGGTCGGTATTGACGTTGGCGGTACGTTTACCGACGCGGCGCTGATCGATAATGAGACATTTAAAGTCATCGAGAAAATGAAAATCCCGACCACCCACCATGACCCGGACGGCGTGGCCAAAGGGATTGTGCAAATACTGGAGCGGATACTAAACAGCCGAGGCATCCAGCCCAAGGACGTGACCTTCATCGCCCACGGGACGACGCAGGCCACTAACGCCCTGCTCGAAGGGGATGTAGCGCGCGTCGGCATCATCGGCATGGGCTCTGGCATCGACGGGCTCAGCGCCCGCTCCGAATCCAATCCGGGCGATATCGAGCTAGCTCCAGGCAAATTTCTGCATACCTTCCATACCTATCTGGATTCCAAGGGCATGACCGATGAGCAGATCAACAGCGCGATTGACGAGTTAGCCGCCCAGGGCGCCGAGGTGATCGTCGCCTCCGAAGCCTACAGCGTGGATGATCCCACTAACGAGCTGCGCGTGGTGGAACTGGCGAACCGCAAGGGGCTGTATGCCACCGGCGGGCATGAGATCAGCCAGCTCTACGGGCTGAAGACAAGAACGCGCACCGCTGTGATCAACGCCTCCCTCATCCCCAAAATGATGGAGACCGCCAATATGACCGAGAAATCCGTCAAGGATGCCAACATCCAGTCCCAGCTCATGATTATGCGCTGCGATGGCGGCGTGATGAGCATCGACGAGGTGCGCAAGCGCCCGATTCTAACGATGCTATCCGGTCTTGCCGCAGGGGTGGCCGGGGCGCTGATGTATGAGAAGATCTCTGACGGCATTTTCTTCGAGGTCGGCGGAACCAGTGTCGACATATCCGTCATCAAGAACGGGAAAGTGATGATCAAGAATGCTGAGGTCGGCGGTCATCGCACCTACCTGCAATCCCTGGATGTACGCACCCTGGGGATCGCCGGCGGCAGCATGATTAAGATAGCAGGGGGGAAAATCACGGATGTCGGGCCACGCAGCGCCCATATTGCTGGCAAAGAATACGAAGCCTTCGCCCCGACCGAGAATATCGTCGATCCGAAGGTAAAATTCATCAGCCCGCGCGAAGGCGACCCGGCCGAATATGTCATCTGTGAATGCGCCGGAGGCAAGGAATACTCGTATACGCTCGCCGGAGCCGCCAATATTCTGAATTACATCCCCGAAGGCGATTATGCCCAGGGAAATACAGAAGCGGCGTTAAAAGCCTGGAATGCGCTAGCTGATCATGTTGGACTAAGCATAGAAGAAGCCGCCAGACAAGTGATGAATATCGCCATCGATAAGACGATGAAGACCGTCAACGAGATGATCGCGGACTATGAGCTGGATCGCAGCTTCGTCACACTAGTCGGCGGCGGCGGCAGCGGCGCGGTGCTCATTCCGGCGATGGCCGATCGCGAAGGCTTCAAATCGCAGATCGCCAACAATGCCCCTTATGTGTCCACGATCGGCGTCGCGTTAGCGATGGTTAAGGAGCAACTGGAGCGTACGGTCGTCAATCCGACCGAGGAGGATATCAAGCGGATCCGGGCCGACATCATCGAGCGCATCGTGCAGTCCGGCGCTTCCGAGGAGACGGTTGAGGTCAGCATTGAGATCGACAGCCAGAAGAATATTCTCCGCGCCATGGCGACCGGCTCCACCGAGCTGCGCTCCAAGGATCTGGCTCAGGAAGCGATGTCGGTGGATGACATGAAGGCCATCGCCGCCAGTTCTATCGACCAGCCGCTGGAATCGACAGTGCTTGCTGCACAGACTGGACGCTGGAACCTGTTCGTGAGCGAGAACGTGAAGAAATCCTTTTTTGGCCTATTAAAAAAGAAATCCAGCTCGGTCAGCGTCCTCGACCGTGAAGGCGTCGTTCGCTTCAAGAAGAGCAATGTGCATTATACGAAGCTGAGCAAATCCGCGCAGGAGGCGCTAAGCTCATTTCTGGACGATAACACGATCTACTCCGACGCGAATGCCACAATTCCGAAGGTGTTCGTCTTTTACAAGGAGAAGATGCTCGATCTGACCGGCATGCAGACGAAAGAGCAGCTTCTGTCCATCCTTGAGATCGAGACCGAGATGCTTAAACCCGAGGATGAAATGCTGGTTATTGCTTATCAATAAGCATGGGGTTCATCATTTAAATTTGTGAGGAGGGCGATGCGAAGTGGCGGTGCAAGGTCTTTTACCGGGTATACGATCTGAACTGTCTGATGAACTACTCGGCTGTATGGAGCTTAGGCAGGACCCGCTTTTTCACAAAATACCCGCAGCAAAGATTCCCTACTACGTCCATAGCTCGCTTCAGTCGGGGCGCTTCGCAGCCACAGCCTATCAAGGCCGCAGCATTCGCGACATGTGCAGGGAAGCCGGACTTCGTTACGAGATCACCGAGGCGTCCGGGAAGTTCCATAACGTCTCGTTCCGTGCTCAGATCGATTTCACCAAGACACCGCCGGAGATTATTCTGTACGCCTCCTCACTTCAGGGAATGCAGACGGTATGCCGGGATATTCTAGGCGAACGGATCAACAGTCCCGAAACGGAGTTGGAGCTGTTAATCGATATCCACTTGGCGCATGAGTTCTACCACTGGCTGGAGTTCCGGGATCAGAGGTTTACGAATGAGAAGCTGGAAGCGATCGAGGTGTTTAAGCTGGGACGATTTACGAGACGATCTAGTGTGGTACAGTGCTGCGAGATCGCCGCGCATGCCTTCTGCAAGGAGTTGCTCGGTCTTCCCTGCCTGCCAAATTTGCTGGACTATGCTTATTTAATCGAAGAGAGGCAGCTTAAGGAAGAGGATTTCATGCAGCAGCTATCAGCTTGTAAATTATGGATATCACGCACTCTCAATACCTCACTCAGTATGATATAATGGGAAAAGCTATTGCCAGACTCGCCGGATTAGTCTTTCCAGCGTTAGATCAGGAGGAGGTATCATGTCTTCACAGGTTCCGGCCGTCATCGCGAAAATCGTATCCCAGACTCAAAAATTGACATACGGTGAAAATCAAATCGCCAATTTCGTCATTAACAATCCGGATTTTATTACGCGGAACACGATTACCGCCATTGCTAATGAAATCGGCGTATCGGAGACAAGTATTAACCGGTTTTGTAAGAAGGTCGGATTCAAGGGCTTCAATGATTTCAAGATCGCCTTTGCCCAGGATGCCTTCTATCGGGAGATGCAGGCCAAGAAGAAAGAACGTCGGGAGATCAACCCGATCGATGCGCTTGCGCTTGATTATAACGAATTGATCGTGAATACATCCGCGCTTGTCACTGAGGAACAGCTCCGTCAGGTGGTGGAGATGCTGAAGGGAGCCCGGCGCATCTATATTATCGGCATGTTCGATTCGTACCTGGCTGCCATTGCCTTGAAGAATCGCCTGTCCATTATCGGCATCATGGCGGAAGCAGTCAATGACAGTCGCGCTATGAAGATCGCCGCCGCCCAATGCGGCAAGGAAGATGCCGTCGTCGCCTTCTCCCGCTCCGGTTCAACGAAGGAAATCGTGGAGACGGTCGCGATCGCCCAGGTTCACCAGGTCAAGACCATCGCCATCTCCTGCTATGATTCCTCGCCAATTACGGAGAATGCCGATCTGAGCATCATCGTCCCGGACAAAATCTCCGTCAATAACAGCGCGCTGTTGTCCAATCACATTACGTTCCTGTTCGTCGTCGATCTGATCATGAGCATCTTCATCTCGTCGGACAAGACCTATCTGAAGAAGAAGCTGGACAGCGAGGCCGTTCTAGCCAGTGATCAAGCGATGACCAACTATTATCTATGAAGCTATACGAGTTATAAGAAGCGTCCTCTCCATAACGGAAGGACGCTTCTTTCTGGTCAGGCCTTTTATGGGTAGATCATCCACACCACTAACGGACCGATGCATGAACCTACAATCGCACAGACTGTCATCGCCACCGAGCTCATCGATACGGATTTTTCACCGTACTCCAGGGCCTTTGCAGTGCCTAGCGCATGAGAAGCCGTCCCTAAGCCGATCCCGATTCCAACTTCGCTTCGAATTCGAAACAGCTTCATGATCCAAGGTCCGCCAATCGCGCCCGTAAATCCGGCAATCATGACAAATACAGAGGTTAAGGAAGAGTCCCCACCTAAACTACTTGAAATCTGAATGGCCACAGGTGTAGTAATCGATTTGGGCAATATAGAGAGGACGTATAATTTTGAGAATCCTAATCCGGCTGCTAAGAGGAGCCCGCTAGACATCCCTATAAGCAGACCTACAACCGTTCCCCCCAGGATCGCCGGGAGATTCTGAACGAGCACATTCCGTTGTTTATATAGAGGGTAAGCAAGAGACACTACGGCAGGACCGAGCAGTTTATTAATCCACTGACCACCGATCATATAGGTATCATACGGAATATGAAAATATACAAGTATCCCTACAATAATCACTGTCGCTGTAAGCGCGGGAATAAGTACAGGAATACGAAATCGTTTATACACTGCCGACATCATTAAATAAATAGCTACATTCAATAGAACAATACCTGTTGCGACAAAAAACATTATATTTCCTTCCCCTTTTCGCTTAATCTCTTGCCACTCCATCCCACTCTCCTCTTATTGTTCAAGCTAGAAAGCCAATGGCTGGAATGTGCAGCTGCGACCATCGTGAGCACACTGCTTACGATAAGGATCAGGATTAACAATAAACCTCTCCCACTAAAAATATCCATATGGTTCACGATCCCAGCCGTCGCTGGAATAAAAAACAACGGAAGATAGGCTAATATCGTTGTGGCACCGTCTTCAATCCATTTCAGGGGGATAACTCTGAGAAGCAATAGAGCAAAGAGCAACAGCAATCCTACAATACTTCCCGACACAGGAAGATGCAGCAGCTTTTGCAGATAGTCCCCAACGAAATAGAACAAATACAGCAGGATTACTTGGACAATAATACGAATGATTTTCATGATGTAAAGTTCCCTTCATAAATTAAACGACCACCCGCTCAAGACAGGTGGCTGTAACTCCGCACAGACTCGATTCAATGGGGTTACCTTAATAAGAGTATCAGAGTTTACTTGAAAGTGTTAATGATATTCCGAATCTTATATGAAAATAATCGAATTTCATCTTCCACGCCCGCATTACATACCGTTAACACAGCATTGATCCCGAGCTAATATTCATCATCTAGAATAGAAGCATGTCAACTTGAAGAGAGAGGATCATCAGAATGAAGCAATCGAATGAATCCCGCCTCCCTGTCATCGCCTCCATTACCAAGCCCGAACAGATCACCGCCGCCCTAGCCAGCCAGGTTGAACGCGTCATCTTAATGACCGGCGACATTTTGCAGATGGGCGATATGATGGACAAGCTGCATCAGGCAGGTAAGCAGGTATACGTACATGTGGAAATGGTCGGCGGCATCGGCCGTGATCATTCCGCAATTCAATATTTAGCAGATACCTTCCGTATCGACGGCATCGTATCGACGAAGAGTAATGCGATCACTGCCGCCCGCCATGCCGGCATCTCCTCGATTCAGCGGATTTTTGCGATTGACACCGCTGCAGTGGAAACAGCGATTAAGGTGATTGCCAGCGCGCAGCCCGATGAGGTCGAGCTGATGCCCGGCCTGATGCCGAGGATTATCGCCGAGCTCAAGGCACGAATTCAGCGGCCCCTGATCGTCGGTGGTCTGATCCGTCACGATGAGGAAATTATAACTGCGCTGGACAGCGGCGCGGACTATGTATCGATCGGCGACCAGCGGTTCTGGTAAGCGGCCGATCTTGGCCGCGAAATCGGCTATTAATTACATATTTTTGGGTGGAGACGATGAGATAACCCAAGGGCACATGATGCAATTCCTATTACAGGGGGTGGTATGCGCTTTTGGCTGTTTATCAATCGTCTCTTTTTAGTGTCTTCTCTTCATTTAAAAATCCAAATCCCGATACATGAAAGGAGTTTTCATCCTCATGAAAACCATCAAATGGCTTAACCCGATGCTCGCGATCATCCTCACTCTAATGCTGGCGGCATGCGGTGGCAATACGAATACAGCGGGCAACGCTGATGCGTCTGGCAAAGGCAATAACTCAGCAGCCGCTGTAGCCGATTCCGGACTTAAGGACGATACGACGCCCGTTACGATCCAATATTGGCATGCCCATGGCGATGCCCAGATCGAAGGCTTGAATAAGATGGTTGAGGCTTTCCAGGCCAAATACCCGCATATTACGGTAGAGCCGGTGTTCCAGGGCGGATATGATGATCTGCACAAAAAACTTCAGGCCGCCGTCGCCGCCGGCGATGTTCCTGCCGTAACCAATGTGGAAGTGGCCTCCCTGCCTAACTTTGCAGATAGTGGTGTGTTCGCCGATCTGACGCCTTGGATCAATCGCGATGGCGTCGATACGAATGATTTTGCCAAGGGAATGCTCCAGGCCTATGCCTACAATGGCAAGCAGTTCGGCTTCCCGCTGATCGTCAGCACGAGCGTGTTCGTCTATAACAAGACTCTACTCGACCAGCTTGGCGTAGAACCGCCGCAGACCTGGGATGAGATTGAGGCTTTTAATGAAAAAGTCACCGAGCGCAAGGACGGCAAAACAACTCGTTACGCCTTCTCCGTCCCCGGCTGGGATACCTGGTACTACGATCCTTGGCTGATCAATGGCGGTGGTCAGATTCTGAATGCAGAGAGCAAAGCAGCTGTAGATACGCCGGAATCACTACGCTATATCCAGAATTTCCAGAAGTGGATCAAGGAGGGTTCGATGCATATGGGCTATGGAAAAGGAGCTTCCGACAATATGCGGCAAATGTTCCTCGGCGGCCAAATTGCCATGGTACAGCATACCTCGGCTATGCTTAAGACTTATCGTGAGAATGCCAGCTTCGAGGTCGGGGTATCTTTCCTGCCTGGCGACCAGACTCGCACCTCCAACATCGGCGGAGCCGGCATCGTCATTATGGACGGGGCTAGCGACCTGGAGAAGGAAGCCGCTTGGAAGTTCGTGCAATTCATGACGGCTGCGGAGAACAATATCGGCTGGGCGGAATCGGTAGGCTACCTGCCCACTCGCAAATCGGCGCTTGAAACCGAAGAAGGCAAGGCTTATTTTCAGCGCTGGCCGCAATATAAGGCGGTATTCGATAACTTCGACAATGTGACTCCACGTCTGCAGCACCCGGCTTATCCGGAATTCAGCTCTGAATATAAAGAAGTCATCGGCGAGATGATCCTGAACCAGGCCGACCCTGCCCAGCTGATGCCGGACGCCGCCAAGAAAATGAATGAGATTCTTGAGGATTATGAATGATGATGAACAGTAATTCGCAATCTGCTCCTTTGCTCAAGGAGGCGGCCGTTAAAGCGGGCGTCTCCTCTACTACCACCAGGAAGCACTTCGGACTTATCGAGAAAGCGAAGGATTTCATGTTCGCTGTTCCGGCGCTGATTTTTCTTGCCGTGTTCTTGTATTACCCGCTGCTGAATTCGGTCTATATCAGCTTCACGAACTGGAATATGACCAAGCCGGTGAAGAAATTCGTCGGTGCGGATAACTATGTCAAGCTGTTCAAGAATGAGGATCTATACCAGTCGCTCAAAGTCACACTGCATTATACGCTGCTGGATGTCGTGTTAACCTTGACGATCGGCCTGCTGCTAGCGCTTCTATTCAATGTATTTCGCTCTAAAATGTACGCGGTCATGCGCGGGATCATCTTCATGCCGCATTATATTTCCATGGTCATCGCTGCGATGGTATTTACCTGGATTTACAACGGACAGTACGGTCTGCTCAATCGCGTCACTGAGCTGATGGGATTTGAACCGATCCAGTGGCTGACCAATCCATCCACAGCGCTGCCTGCATTAGTCGCAGTTTCGGTCTGGAAAGGCGTCGGCTTCGCCATGATGCTGTTCATCTCCGGCATGCGCGGCATCCCGAATGAATACTATGAGGCTGCGGCCATCGACGGAGCATCGGGATTTAGCCGCTTCCGGTACATTACGCTGCCTTTGTTGTCGCCGATGACGCTGTTCCTTGTCATTACTACCTTTATCTCGTCCATGCAGGTGTTCCAGTCGATCGACATTATGACCAACGGCGGACCGTTGCAAGCGACGAATGCAATTGTCTACTGGATCTATACGATGGCCTTCACGGAATTCAAGACCGGCAGAGCCTCGGCTCTGGTCATGATCTTATTCGTCATCATCCTTGTCCTGACGATCATCCAATGGGTTGTCAGCAGAAAGCAGGTGCATTATGAGGGATAGTCGCATGGCTGGAGAGAAGCAGCATCGCCTGCGCTTCTCCTTACGTACATCGCTTGGTGTCGTGATAACCGCCTTGATCTGTTTCCCGATCTACTGGCTTCTGATCAGCTCCTTCAAGACGCAAGCGGAGATGCGGCTGGCGGTGCCTACCCTATGGCCGCAGTCCTTCCATTGGAGCAATTATGCCGAGGCATTCCGGATCATTCCCTACGCCCGCTTTTTCACCAACACCCTGGTGATGTCGGTCGGGATCGTGATTCTCCAGCTTAATATTGCGTTGATGGCGGCCTTCGCTTTTGCCAAGGGGAGGTTCTGGGGTAAGGAAGTGCTGTTCTTCCTCGTGCTCGCCGCGCTGATCGTCCCTGATCAGGTTACCTTCGTGCCGGTCTATGTCATGATGTCGAAGCTGCACTGGCTCGATACGTTCTGGGCGCTCATCGTACCAAGCGGGGCCTCGGCCTACGGGATCTTCCTGCTGCGCCAGGCGTTCAAGTCGCTCAACAACGATGTGCTGGAAGCCGCCCGCGTCGATGGTGCCGGCCGGTTCACGATGCTCTATCGCATCCTGCTGCCGATGGCCAAGCCGACAGTTGTGACGCTCGGAGTGCTGACCTTCATCTCATCCTGGAACTCTTATTTCTGGCCGCTGATTATGACCAACACGAACAATATGCGCGTGCTGTCCGTCGGTATCGCCATGCTGCGCGACTCTATCGCCGGGGATGAAGCGATGTACTTCCACATCATCATGGCCGCCAGCGTCATGGCGATCATCCCGATCGTGCTCGTCTTTACCGTCATGCAGAAGCATATCGTCTCGGCCATGACCAATTCGACCTTTAAGTAATTTACATGGATAGGCTCGTAGATGGTCGGGGGCGCGGATCCTCGTAGCTGGGATAGATAGTACGCAGTGCTTGACTGTGTGCGCGCCCCTACGGATTTGATGAACTAGTTGCAGAAGTGCACTTATTTGGGCATGTTCCCCTGTAATGGCGTTAAATAACTGCGATTATACAACTAGTTTCGTGATTTTACCCAGTTAGAAGGGATATCGGCACAAATAAGTGTATAAAAGCAGTTATATGCTGGGCTAAGCTCATAATGGCTGGAATAGTTGTAGATTAGCACTTATCCCTGACCCTGCGATCTTGCGATCTTGCTGAGATCCTGTGCACGGGCGGGCAAACGGGGTTTTAAGTACATTTGTAACGTCATCCGATCGGCTCCGACTAACTGCATAACCTGCACTTAGAATCTCGAACAAGCGGGCCATGGCGGTAACAGGTGCATTTAGTACATTTAAAATTACACGTAACCGTAGAACGAGGGAAATTGGAGTTTTTAAGTGTACATTTTACAACTAAACTGTTGGTGATGCGGGACGTCACTCATTTAGCTGCACTTTTTGCAGTAAGTTTTCTATTAGTTAGTTTTCTATTAGTTAGTTTTCTATTAGTACCTTTTTCAATTTGCACTTAGCAAGTTTAGTCGTTCGATATGTTCGAAAGTTTAATAGGCTAATGCTGCCTCTTAAGCCGCACAAGTTACGGTGGAGAATAGAGACAACCTTCTAACTGACGCGGAAGACCTAATATAGAAGGGATGTTGTTCGTGAATCCAATTCGACTCATCGTTAGCGATTTGGACGGTACCTTGCTCTCCGCCGCTCATACCTTGCCAAGCTCGACCGCCGCTGCCATTCGTGAGTACATCCGTCAAGGGGGATGCTTCACCCTGGCGACTGGCCGACCTTACATTACGGCTCGCCCGATCATCCAGCAGCTTGGGCTCAATCTGCCGGTCATTCTCTGCAATGGTGCAGTGGTGGCCCGGTCCAATGGGATGACGCTTGCACGCTGTGGGATTTCACTCGCCAGCCTATATGATCTGCTCTATGCCGCCTGTCAGGACGGGCTGGATGTGCTTCTCTTTTGTGGGGAGGAGGTGTGGAGCTTGGCCCGAAGCAGCAATATCGTAGATTATGAACGAAAAGAAGGCGTTACCTGCTCACTCATCAGTCTCCATGAAATTCAGCAAAGCAGCAGTGAGATTGAAAAAGCAATTCTACTCGGCCCTATTGAACACAGCCGCCGTTTGTTCGCCGAG
The DNA here is from genome assembly GCF_003614185.1 of Paenibacillus aceti. Classification (GTDB taxonomy): domain Bacteria; phylum Bacillota; class Bacilli; order Paenibacillales; family Paenibacillaceae; genus Fontibacillus; species Fontibacillus aceti. Next base: position 5,413,738 of record NZ_KZ987724.1, on the reverse strand, counting down.
TTTGCAGACCGTTCTCCGGCATTTCACCCCTCGATCGCGGCTTTTCAATCGGAGGACAATTATCTGGAGCTGGTTCCGGGCCAAGTTAGCAAAGGTACTGCCCTGCAGCAGGTGGCAACGATTCTCGACATTCCATTGGATCAGGTGATGGCTATCGGGAACCAGCTTAATGACCTGCCGATGCTGCAGGCTGCGGGCATAGGAGTGGCTGTCGCTAATAGCCCGGAGGAATTGAGGCAAGCTGCTGACTACGTCTGCGAGAGTAGCTATAGCGAAGGCGTATTGGAAGCAATGGAACATTACATTATGGGGTCTATGGGGGTGATGGGAACGAAGGAGTCGCAAAAGGAGTCCGCAAAGACCACTATCACCGCTATATATAAAGAAATTGGAGGTATGAGAAATGTCTAAAATACACGGAATCGCCCACCGGGGTTACCCGCTCAAGTATCCAGAGAATACACTACGCGGCTTCCGAGCCGTGCTCGAACTGGGCTTCGATCATCTAGAACTGGACGTGCAGTTAACGAGCGATGGCGTACCGGTGGTCATCCATGATGCTACCTTGGATAGAACAACGAACGGACAAGGGGTAGTCCGTTCTTATACATTGCAAGAGTTAAAGCAATTGGACGCTGGAGAAGGGGAGCAAATTCCGACGCTGGAGGAAGCGTTGCTGCTCTTGAAGGATCAGTTGACCGTTGATATCGAGCTGAAGCAGACCGGGGATGCCATGCCAGGCTTGGAAGCGACCGTCCTGGAAGTTATTCATCGTCTGGGTATGAAGGAGCAGGTCATTCTCTCCTCCTTCGATCATTACTCCATCGAACGGGTAAGGGAGCTCGACTCCGAGATCGCCATAGGCCTGATCTCTTATGGAGCTTCGGCTTCCCTCTTCCCTTATCTCGCAGAGCTTCGCGGCAAATATCTGTCCGTCAAGCATGTCTATGTTACCCCGTCCTTTATCGAACGCTGCCGAGATGAAGACGTCCGGCTGATGGTATGGACCCCTGACGACGAAGCCTCCCTCCGCGCCTGGGCAGCCTATCCCGACCTGCTCGTCTGCACGAACAATCTGGAGGGCTGGATCGCCGTTTCAGAAGCCGAAGCGATACAGATTCCTGAAGATTGATCGATATTGTAGAGAGGCGTCTGGCATTCTTCAGAGTTGGATGAATAGCCAGTCCACTCTTGAGAATGCCAGATTAGCAGTTTTCAACTTTGCATGAAGCTACTTTTCGGGATATACGACTACTTTCCACACCACCCATCTACTCCCGCCCTTCCTACCTCCACTCCTCCGGCAACAGCCCTGCATAGTGGGGCTGCAGGTAGCGGTCGTCGATCAGCAGCAGTCGGCCCTGGTCGGTCTCGGTGCGGATGAGGCGGCCTCCGGCCTGCAGTACCTTGTTCATGCCGGGATAGACATAGGCATAGTCGAATCCGTTCTTCCCTTGTGCAATGAAGTAATCGCGGATGATATTCCGCTCCAGGCCGAGCTGCGGCAGGCCTACTCCAATGATCGCTACGCCCGTCAGGCGGTCACCGACCAGATCGATCCCCTCGGAGAAAATGCCGCCCATAACCGCGAAGCCAGCCAGTGTCCCTCCATTGTCAGCATCGAACGCCGCCAGGAAGTCCTCTCGTTCCGCCTCCGTCATATCCCCCCGCTGCAATAGCACCCGTGTCCCGACTTGATCCGCCGCCTCAGCCGCGATAAACGCTTCATGGACGAGATTCATATAAGCATAGGAGGGAAAGAAGAACAGATAATTGCCCGGACGCCCGGCCAGCATTTGGCTCAGCAGCTCCGCTACCTTCAGCTTCGTTCCTTCCCGGTCATGATAGCGCGTCGATAGTGGCTCGATCTGCACTTCAAGCTGCTCACGATGGAAGGGGGACGGTAACGACAACGTATAATCCTGCTCCCTCGCCCCCAGCATATCCCGATAATAGGACATCGGGGTTAACGTCGCCGAGAAGTAGATATGTGCGCGAAATCCCTTGCCCATCTCTCGCAGCAAGTGGGAAGGATCAAGGCAGAACAGCTTGATAGTTACTTCCTTCGAGGAAACCTCCGCATAGGTCACAAATCGCTCATCATACAGCTTGCTGACTCTAACGAAGCTCTGTGCCGCAAAATACGTCTGTAACAGCAACTGCGCCTGCCCCTGCTCCGCCACCAGAACGGACTGCTCCAACCGTCCATTGAACTGCGCTGGAGCTCCCTGTCCCTTACTCCCCATAGCTGCCGCCCCCTGACGCGAACTCAGCTCCTGCTCCGCCACAAGCACAAACTGCTCCACCAACTCAATCAACTCCGCGGGCACCTGCTGGGACACTTGCTCTTTCCTACCTAAGCTAACCGCATCTTTACGCAATTGAATGAAGAAGCCATTCACCGCCTTGGCTGCCTGATGCACCTCCGCATTCAGCCCTTTATACTCCCGTTGCAGACCAAGAAAATCCCCTTTATTCAGAGAGGCCGAATACATCTCGCGGGCCCGGTCCACCAGGTTATGTGCCTCATCAATCAACAGCGCGGTGCGGCTCTTGGACTCTGCGAGCAGTCTTTTCAGAGATACTCTGGGATCGAAAATATAGTTATAATCGCAAATCACCACATCTGCCGCGTAAGCGAGATCCAGTGAAAATTCAAAGGGACAGACCTGGTGCTTGCGCGCATACTCTTCAATCTGCCTCCGCCCGATCAGCGTCTCATTCGCCAATATATCCAATACAGCTCCGTTAATCCGGTCATAGTACCCGTCCGCGAACGGGCAATCCTCTTTACGACAGCTCACCTGATCCTGAAAACAAATCTTCTCCTTAGCCGTGATCGTAACCACATGCAGATGCAGGCCCTTGGCTCGCAGCAGAGAGAATGTATCCTCCGCCGACGTGCGGGTAATCGTCTTGGCCGTCAAATAGAAGAACTGCTCCAGCTGCCCCTCTCCCATCGCCTTCACCGCCGGAAAAATCGTCGAGATCGTCTTGCCGATCCCCGTCGGAGCCTTGGCGAATAAGTGCACCCCCTCGCCGATCACCTTATAAACCGCGCCCGCCAATTTGCGCTGCCCGTCCCGGAAGGATGCAAACGGAAAATCCAGCTCACCAATACTCCTGTCCCGCGCCACCCGGTGGTCGCGAAGCATCTGCGCATAAGGCGCATACTGCGTAACCACCCCATTCACAAATGCCTCCAGCTCGGCAAGCCCCACCTCCTGCTGGAACCGCCGCTGCTCGCCCGTCATCACCTGCACATAAGTCAGTTGAATCTTCATCCGCCCAATCCCATGCTCTCTCGCATACATGTAGGCGTAGCACTTAGCCTGCGCCCAATGAACCGGATAAGTCTCATCCATCGCCGCCGGAATATCTCCAGAACTCGATTTGATCTCATCAATCATCACCGAGCCATCCTCCAGAACCAGCAGCCCGTCACAGCGTCCCTCTATAATAAACAGCAGATCCCCATAGGGAATCTCCGCTGCCAGATATACTTCCTTCTGATCCGCCTCGCCGTAGCTTCGCTGGACCTGCTGATGCGCCTTCGTCCCCTCCGTTAGGGCCGTTCCCATCCTGAACCCGCTGTCCAAATCCCCGCTGCGGAACACATACTCGACCAGAGGCCTTACCGCGATCTTCACTTGATCCTTCATCTTTTCACCCGCCGATTCCTAATAGAGATTTGCTCTGAACACGCACTTCTACGGAACATTTGTTCTATATTATAACATAGGATATGTAGCGAAGATAAAAAACAGCGCCCCCACATTCGCCTAAGAATGCAGGGACGCTGTCACTATTATGTACTCTCAAAGATGATGTTGATTAGATTATTCGGCTGGTGTGGCAGGATTTCCGTTCTGATCCGCAGCATTTTCCGCCGCTTTTTTCTTGGCCCATCTGGCTGGCAATTGCCATGCAGTCAGAACAGCCAATACGATGAATAGAATATCCATCGGGGCTGACATCTCTATAATATTCTCCGTGAAGAATGTAATAGATTCGCCGCTGAACATCCCGCTCATTCCGTCATTCAATATGTAGGATATCCCAAAAAATTTTCCCAGCACAATACCTATCAGACTAGCAATAACCGCAATGATCTGCTGTACCGGAGTAATTCTCGGTGAGAAGAAACTGACAGCAAAAGCGGTCAGCAACCCGATCCCCCATGCTAAAATCCCGAGCTCATACTTCGCGAATACGATGATCAGAGCCCATACTACTGCGCCAGCAATCGCCGCAAGCAATGCAGCAACCGTCGGCATGAATACCTTGCCTTTCTCCATTCACTATTTCCTCCCTCTCTTGATATGTGCTTGCCAACTTTAATCCATCAGGCGCACATAAATGAATATATTCTACAAACCAGCAACATTTTCCTTTTTACGATAAAAAATATCTTTATTTTCAGTAAAAATTGCCGATACCTCCACAGTACCAGCGATTTTAACGCAGGAGCTAATTGTCATTGAGGATTGCCCCCTTACAAAGAGAAGGGACTTTCTAACATTCATCAAAAACGGGGCGTCCAGCGGCCAGCTTTCACTGACTTTCTGGACAGCCCCTCCATTATTCCTTCTTCTCTTTGATCATTTCCAGTAACTCTAGAATAATATCAGAAACGGCGTCTTCCTCCGAAGTGTAAATGTACTTACTTACCCGCAAAATATCCCCTTTGAACAAATCAATCAGCTTCAAAATGGCTTCATCATCATTCTGCTTCGCAAGCTGCAGTAATCTCAGGAACTCATCATCCGGGACATCTCTTGGAGCATTTTGCGCTTCCATTTGTTCACCCCTTGCTGAGTCATATTTAACTCACGGGCTACTTCTCCTTCCGTCTTGTCCTGCATAAAGAGCTTGAAAATAATCTCCTTTCCCTTATGGGAGGGAAGATCATTGATCAGCTGCTGTACTACGATTTTATTATCAGAAGATGTAGCAAAACTGGTTATGGCCGGCTCGTATCCATTGAATGAACATTCCCGTCTTTTCACAACTTTTGCCCGATATTGCACCCTCCAAGCGATCCTGTACACTTCTTTGCGATATTGCTCATAAGCGGTTTTTTGTTCTTTCAAGACTACCTCCCCCTTCCACTTTCATCTTCTACCAATTAGGGTAACTTTGAGGGTAGTTTTACAACCATTAACATGTTGGATGTTAATCATTATAACATTTTTTGAAATTATTGGTTGTATTATTGCCATATTTTTTCTCTATATAGTGAGGGCGATCATATCGAAGCTCAGAAGATGAAGATGATTCATGACTCGCTCTATGAAAGGAAACTTCAATGAGAGGAGGGCGTGAACATGCAGGTTGCCGATATTGTATCCCTTGTCGCTAATGTTGGATTCCCCGTCACTCTGTGTTTCATTCTTATCAAATATGTGTTGCAGAATGTGAATGACAAGCTGAATAGCATGGACAATGTACTGCAGCTTCTCTCCCGGGAACTCAAACGCCTGGATGAGAAGGTTCATGAAGCGAAAGCCGCTGACCAAGCCGTCTCCAACAAAGAATGATTTTTCACTTAAGAATCAACACTCAAAATATGGTACCGCCATGTTCATCATATCGTATATATTTAGCGTATGATCGCATCCTTAAATTTAGAATCGCTGCATATACTGATTAATTATCGCACTTTAACTTCTCCTTCCATAAATAGGCCTACGCTATCATTGTCTAACTATGTCGATAGAAGTATAATTACTTCAAATTTATGAAAGATAGGCAGGTAAATATATGAATCAATTAGACATCCTTATCGCAGCGGTACCCTATATGAAGCGGCTGGTCAAGGAAGACATCATGATCGGCATTACAGATTTGGAGAAATTTCTATTCTATACACCTGCACAAAAACTGGATTTTGGCATCACACCAGGTACCCCGATCCCGAAGGATGATGAGAACCTGCGCAAAGCTCTAAGCGGTGAGAACTCGATTACCCATATTCCGAAAAATGTCTACGGCTTTCCTATCATAGCTACAGCCTTCCCGGTCCGCGATGAACAAGGAATGATTATCGGCGCTATCGCTACTGCCGAATCCTATGAAAATCAGCAGCGGCTGGAGGAGGGCATGCAGGTCATCAACGGGATCACCCAGCAGCTGGTAGATATGGTGCAGACGGTGGCCGCGCATGCCGAGGAGCTTACGGCGACGAGCGAGCATATTATGACGAACACCCGTCATGCCGTAGAGAAATCCTCGCAGATTAACGAAACGGTCGGCTTCATTCAGGAGATCTCGGACCAGACGAACCTGCTCGGATTGAATGCCGCTATTGAAGCGGCGCGGGTTGGCGAGGCTGGGGCTGGATTTGGCGTCGTGGCCAAAGAGGTGAGGAAGTTGTCTGTCAGCACCAAGGATGCCAGCGCGAACATCGCGGTAACATTGCGCAATGTCCAGGAATCTATCCAGCAATTGGAGAGAGATTTCGAGCAGATTGCCCACTCCTCCCAGGAGCAGGCTGTACTGGTCACCGACTTCATGAATGTACTTGAGCAATTGAATGAATCTAACAACAATATGAAGAGCTTCGTCGAAGAGTTGATCAATGTGTCTCGGGAATAGCAACGCAAAAAAATAGGCCGCTTATCCGCAATCATCTGCACCGATGAAGCGAATAAGCGGCCATTCTTACTTTCTATACGAATCCTCTCTTACTCAAAAGGATACTTCAGCTTCCATTGATCCCTTATTTGATCGAGCAAGCCCATAATCGTCAGTGACTCTCCTAGCGATATATGCGAGCTCTCCTTATCGCCCCGAAGCAGGCATTTGCCTACCTCTTCCGCTTCAAAAGCGTAGCCCGTCGAGATACGATCATCCTGAAATACTTCATCCTCCGCACCATCCACTTGCAGCGTAGCTGTCCGCGCATTTACAAAAGAAGGGACATGGATCATCCCCTCGGTTCCATAGACATACGCATCATTGGTCAGATTGAGCCGGATTGCTCCATGCAGCGAGGCGCTTCTGCCAACCCCGTAATCCAGCAGAACAGAGAATTGCTCGTCCACACCGGTCTTCCCGAAGTTCACCACGCTATGTATTCTCACCGGATGGGTTCCAAAGACCATGGAAGCGAAGGAGAGCGGATAGACACCGGCATCCAGCAAGGCGCCCCCGCCAAGCTGTGGATTCATCAATCTGCCCTCCGGATTCTGGTCGGTGCAGAAGCCGAACTCCGCCTTCACCAGCCTGATCTCACCGATTCGCCCTTCCTTAATCCACTCTCTCGTCTTCACAATCGCTGGCAGGAAACGGGTCCACATTGCTTCCATGAGGAACAAGCCGCGCTTGCCAGCCAGCTTGATCATCTCCTCCAGCTCGGCGCTATTCACCATGAAGGGCTTCTCGCATAATACGGCTTTACCTGCTTTCAGAGCAGCCATCACATTGTCATGATGCTGTGGATGCGGCGTCGCCACGTAGATGACGTCGACTTCCGGGTCCTGCAATAACTGTTCATAGCTGCCATAGGCGCGAGGCAGCCCATGCTCCTTGGCGAATTGATCCGCCTTATCTTGCGTCCGCGATCCCACAGCGAACCCTTCACCATTAGTGACATGAACCAGATCCTTCGTGAACTGGTCAGCAACCCGGCCTGTCCCCATAATACCCCACTTCAATTTCTTCCCTGCGAATTCTCCCATAATCATTTTACCCTTCTTCCATAGAATGATTGAACACGCAATGCTTCAGTAAGAATGCTATATATTTCACAATATAACACAGAATAGCGCATACCGCAGAATATTCAGAACTGTGATTCAACGATCTCCAATGATCTTATTCAACCAAATTCAGACTGAATGTACATACGTTCCAGACAAAAGAGAAAAATATTTTATAAAAAGTTCAAAAAAATGTTTGAATTTAGACACAAAATGTTCAATAATTAACTTAAGACACAAATCGTTCACAATTACATCGACAGCGACAAAGGAGCTGATTATGATGATGTGGGAACCAGGAAGCAGCAAAACCAAGAGCAATGTCTTCGGACTGATTATTGGTCTGGGGATATTCTACGCTGTATTTTACACTGTATTCACTCTAATGGCCGTCCATCACTAACACAATAAGCGCAAGCAACAAACCTGAGGCACCCCGGCCTCAGGTTTGTCTTCTTTTTATTTTCCGCAGCACTTCTTGTACTTCAACCCGCTTCCGCACGGACAAGGATCATTGCGGCCGATTTTCTTCGAAATGACCTGATTCTTGACCTGAGCCCGGAATGGAGGCACTGCTGGTCTATATCCTGACTCCAGTTCCTTCGATATCGCCCGTCTCTCTAGTGGCGTGTATCCGCCGTTGGAAGCCAGACGTGTATGATTATAAGCTTCGGTCACGAGATAGGTGACCATCTGCACCTGCTCCAGACTATCGAATTCAATCTTCCTTATTTTAAATTCATGCATGATTTCCTGAATTGGAGATTCCAGCGAGCAATCCAACTGAATTACATCAATCAAATCATCCACGATATCGGCATCCTGGCATAATTCCTTAATAATGTAGCTTCGCAATGCCGTGAGCTGAGGGGTCATTTCATAATAAAGACCGTTCGAATATTTTAACAATTCGTCCTTCTCAGGCACATAGTAGCTCTTGCCCTTCATGCTCTTCAGCAGCCGCTTGAATTCCGCAGCATCATCTGAATACACCAGATCCTCGACGATCAAATATCCTCTGTACATCCGGAATAATTGATCTCTACCGCTGAACTGCTCGTAAAATGAAGTAAGCTCTTGAACGGTAATCTCTTCCTCATTCTGCTCATTGAATATTTCAACCAGCTTATCCGGCTTGATCGCTCCGTAAAAATTAGCCGCCGCCGAGATATAGCGGAAGACAAGCTGATATCTATCAAGAACGGAACGGAACGAGCTTGCTTCCAATTCAGCATAAACAGACTTGACTTCATCTGGCACTAGCAAATACAGCTTGCTATCTGAGAAGTAACTGATCACCAGGCCATGGTCCAGCCAATAGGCATAATAGCCATAAGGAACATAATTGTCCTGCACTACAGCTTCTTCTACAAACGATTTGAACAGTTTCCATTCCTCTGCTCTCGCCATCAGCAGCGTGGATTTCAGTACCTCCTTATCTGTAATACATTCCAGCAATTTGTCGGCAAGCTCGCCCTTTTTCATTTTGGAACGGCCAGGCACCTTATACACCGACGCTAATGCAGCAAGCCTTGTCTTGGTCAGATTATGCAGAATATCTGGCAGACTGCTCATTGCATCGCCAATGATTGCGTGCTGTATGTTCGTTGCTTCTAGGGCTTTGTTGTCTAACATGTATACACCTCATCCAATACTTATGCGCAGCTCAAACATCCCAACACAGGTCAGTCAGGCTCCGCTTTATTAATCTATTATACACGATAGGGGCAAGACTTGCTGAATATCGATGGCTCCAAAGTAAAACGCACCATTCAGAACGGACTATACCGAACGAATGATGCGTCAGATATCATCTTATTTTACTGCTCAACCGCGTTATCCAACGCTTCTTGCGGAACTTCAATCGCTTCGATCTCATTGTACTTGGAGAAAGTGGAATCCATCTTCATCTCCATCGATACACTCTGTCCTTCCGCTTCCATATCCATCGTCATTTCAACCGTTGTCTTGGACGGCAAGTAGGACTCTTTGTTAACATAATACAGGATTTTGAAATTATCGATATTCATTTGATCAAGCACTGCCGCTGTTGCTGCGGTATCACCGCCGCTTTGGCTCATCAATGACTTGGCAAGCTCCTTCATGTTGTCGCCGGATAGATTGGCAGTCAGCAAGTAGTCGCTGCCTTCTTCACTTACCTTCATATCGCTGGCGATCGACTTGAACTGCTCGATTTGCTTGGCTGGATCAGCCGACTGTTTCGCAGCATCCTTGACACTGTTGATCATCGTCTCATCCGTTACCTTCACCCAGGTTCCGCCTGTATTCATGTAAATTCCGTCTTCGGTAATGTATTGCTTAACTTCCTGAGAACCTTGGTCGCCCATGGACATCTTCAATTCCTGAACCATAGCCAGCGGCTCCTGAATCAGTTCAGCCGTAGTTTGAATATCTATATTTTGCTCTTGAGTCTGTTCGCCTGCTTTGATCGTTACCTTTTGCTTGGAGTCAGCCGTCATCGCCAGACTCTTCAGATCCTTGGTCACCTCGGTCATCTTTTGGAACAGTTCATCTGTAGTTGGTACCGCTTGATCACTGCTTGCCTCAGCCGCAGCCGAATTCGTCCCTTTTCCTGAATTTGCGGAATTGCCCTCCGCCTTCTTGTCCTGGCCGCAACCTGCAAGCGCCATCGCCAGAGCTGCCCCCAATAATACTAATACCCACTTCTTCTTCATTTGGTTTTCTCCCCTCTTTAATAAAACATAAATCCTATGTTAACTAAATTTTCCCGGAAAATAAACGGGTCTTTGTTCCTAAATATACCCAAGTTAACATTTGGAATCTGGCCAAAGCCCCCGTATAATCGCCTTCACGCATCAAGACATTTATAATGGGGAGTGATCTGTATCGCACCGGAAAGGAAGTCAGTATTGTGAAAAATCTTCTAGTTACAGGTTACCGCGCACATGAACTTGGAATATATAACAGTAAACATGAAGGAATCCCGTATATCCGTCAGGCGATCATTTCGCGATTGATCCCCCTGCTGGATGAAGGGCTGGAGTGGGTAATTACACCAGGACAATACGGCGTAGACCTCTGGGCTTGCGAGGCAGCGATCGAGCTAAGAAGGCAATACCCCGAGCTTAAATGCGCGATCATCACCGCCTTCAGCAATCCTGAGCAGCAATGGAAAGAGGAGAAGAAAGCCTATTATCATGAGCTGATCTCCAAGCTTGACTTCTGCACCTCCACCAGTAAAGAGCCCTATAGCGGCCCTTGGCAATTCACAGCCAGAGACGAGCTGCTGCTCCGCAAGACGGATGGAATTCTGCTCGTCTATGATGAAGAAATGGGAGAGGCAAGCCCGAAGTATATCAAGCAGCGAGCGCTGAAGAAGCAGGCCGTGGAGAATTACCCTGTCATTACGATCGGGGCCGAGGAAATTCAGGCTATTGCCGATGAAGATCGTCAGAATATGGAGGGGAGAAGTATATCGCAGGATGATATCCTCTGGTAACGCCCGGATGTCGGCCTCATATCATGGATATAAGGAGGCGATTGGCTATGACTCAGCAGCACCTGCCAACTGTAGCTTATTTCAGCATGGAGTTCGGACTAGAATCGAGTTTCAAAATATATGCAGGAGGTCTCGGTATTCTCGCTGGCGATTATATCAAGGGCGCCAGAGATATCGCTGCGCCGATTATAGGCATCGGCATCAAGTGGAAGCAAGGATATACCGATCAATGCATCGGTGCCGATGGCAAGCCTTATGATACTTACCATAATTACAGCTATGATTTTCTGGAGGATACGGGGGTTCAGGTCAGCGTAACGATCCGTAATACCGAGGTCCACTGCAAGGTCTGGAAAACAGAGCATTTCGGCAACAACCCGCTATATTTGCTGGATACCGATATCCCGCAGAATAGCGACAGCTGGATTACCGGCCAGCTCTACGGCTGGTTCGGCGAGGAGCGGATCGCTCAGGAAATTGTGCTCGGCATCGGAGGCGTAAGAGCGCTGCGGGCACTGCAAATTCCGGTCGATGTGTATCACTTCAATGAGGGACACGCGGCGTTAGCAGCCATTGAACTGATCCGTGAGAAAATGAGCAGCGGCCGTTCCTTCGAAGAAGCCTGGCAGGCCACCCGGGACGAGGTCGTATTCACGACCCATACACCGATTCGCGAGGGCAATGAAGCCCATCCGCTGGATCGGCTCGAATACATGTCTGCCTTCAACAGTTTGACCCGCGAGCAGATGGAGCAGATCGGCGGTAATCCATTCAATATGACGGTCGCCGGGCTAAGACTGTCCCGCATTTCCAACGGTGTCGCCAAGCTGCACGGGATCACGGCCAACAAAATGTGGCAGGATGTATCCGGCAGATCGGAGATCATCAGCATTACGAACGCCATTCATAAGCCGACATGGGTCGATCCCAGGATTACCGAGGCTTACGAGAGCAATGGCGATCTATGGGCCGCGCATATGGAGCTCAAGCGCGAGCTGATCCGCTTCATCGAGGAGCGATCTGGCATAAGCCTGAGTGCGGATCATTTATTGATCGGCTTCTCGCGCCGGGCCGCCCCTTATAAGCGGAGCGATCTGATCTTCTCCAAGCCAGAGCTGATCGCGCCTTATCTGGAATCCGGCAAGATCCAGATCGTCTTCTCCGGCAAGGCCCATCCGCTCGATGACACCGGCAAGAGAATTGTCAGCAATCTCGTAGCGATGATGAAGAAGTATCCGAAGAGCGTTGTCTTCCTGGAAAATTACGATATGACAATCGGGGCGCAGTTAACCCGCGGCTCAGACATTTGGCTTAACAATCCGCGGCGGCCGCTGGAAGCGAGCGGAACATCCGGGATGAAGGCGGCGATGAACGGCGTCCTCAACTGCTCCATCCTCGACGGCTGGTGGCCGGAGGCCTGCATCGACGGCGAGAATGGATGGCAGATCGGCGACGGCTTCGAGACGAGCGATATTGAAGCCCTGGACCGCCACGACAGCGAAGCCCTGTATAACACGCTGCTGCAGCGCGTGCTGCCCGTCTATTACGAGAATCGGGCGAAGTGGGTCGAGATGATGCACCGGAGCATAGAGACGACCCGCGAGTCCTTCGCCACGAGACGGATGATCGAGGAGTATTACGATAAAATGTATATCCATACCTAGCGAAGAACGAAGAACTATGTAGCTCCTTCCAATTTTAAAGCGATATTGCAGCGCTATTGGGCAACCAATAGCGCTGTTGAGCGTTGTCAGCGAATCAGGGTATTCCTGCCAGGCTGAACCAGCGACTTTAGGCCTAAAGGTTAGTCCCGGAACACTAGTTCATCATGTATAATATACGGGATACTAAATACCCACATAAGGAGACTTTATTTTTATGAAAAAAGCAATTCTGCTCGCGGTGCTGCTATTCGTCAGCCTGATTCCAGCCAGCTATGCCGCCCCGCCGGCCAAAAACTTCGTACTTATGGATCACAAGAGCAATCATGCCTTCATCCCGCTACGCACTCTGAACGGTCTGGACGGATTGAAAACCGTATGGACACCTGGCGAGAAGCGGATCGATATCATCCGTGACGAGACGAAGCTGACGATGCACTTGGGCAAGCTGCAGGCGACTCGGAACAGCGAAGCGATCAAGCTGACCGATGCTCCGTTCACCGAGAAGGGCGTAACCTTCGTTCCGCTTCAAGTCATCAAGGACTCTTTTTCGTTATCGCTCAAGTGGTCAAAGGATACTTCTTCCGTCATCCTACATAATAGCGCTTCGGAACAGGCTTCCGAAGAGCAGGTCAGTACGGTGTCACTTCCTTACATAACGAAAGCTGTATATGACAAAATGGACAAGCCCATCATCAGCGAACGCAAAACGTTCAAGGTGGGTGGTAAAAGCTATAGCACGCAAATGATCACTGTATCGCTCCTGCATCCTAAGGTTACGCTCGACGTTGTACTCGCCGGAGATCAAGCGGGCAAAGTGGAGGATCTTAGCAGTATCGCCAAGCGCAGCAAAGCAAGTGTGGCGATTAATGGGACCTTCTTCGACGCTTATACGACCGGAGATTACAAAGGGCCTTATGGCTACATCATCAGCGGGGGAAGCATGGCTCACAAAAGCTCTGGCGACCGGCGCACAGTATTTACCTTCGACAACAATCTGCTGGCTGATTTAATCCCCGGTGCGGACTTCCCGGCCCGATTCGCCGCAGGGGGCATCCAGGGCGGGCTGCAGGCAGGACCACGTCTCGTCGTGAACGGCAAGGTCTCCCTCAATGTAGCCGAGGAGGGCTTCAAGGACCCGAAGATTCTGACGGGTGGCGGTGCCCGCAGCGCACTGGGCATCACCCGGGACCACAAGCTGATCCTGCTTACTACCGGCGGAGCTACGATTCCACAGCTCGCAGAGATCATGAAGCAAGCCGGAGCCTACCAGGCGATGAATCTGGACGGCGGTGCGTCCAGCGGACTGTACTATAATGGCAAATATTTGACTACGCCGGGGCGCAAGATCAGCAACGCTCTTGTAGTCAAAGTCCAATAAGGACATCCTTCCATTCTGTATGATAGACATATAATGAATCTCTTAAAGAGACAGAAAGAACCGTCAGGAGGGGAGGCTCACCCTAACGGTTCTTTTGAGTTTCGAGATATAAGTGCACATATACAACTATATGTCCCCATTATGCCCTAAACAGGCGATATAGCTGCAGTTATACAACTATTCAGAGTAATTCTCCTTCGATCGAAGCTTAAATCAGGCAATAGTTGCATATGCGCAGCTATTGCCTGATTTCAAGAGGACTTTCCCGGAATAAATGTATTTCTGCAACTATTTATTTAATTGTCCGCCGGGAACATAATCCCCATTTGTCTTCTCGCTTCTTCCATAATCTCTGCAACGAGCAGCGAATGATTGAGCGTATTTACACTGCTCTCACGCAGTCCTGCCTCCACCAGCTCAATGAACTCCCGAGCTTCGTAGAACATCGATTCCTGCATCTGCGGCTGCCGCAAATCCTCGATCGTGCCATCGCGATAAATAATCTTCACATCATACGGCTGATTGATCCGTTCAATCACCAGCGTGCCATTCTCGCCCTGGATCTCCGCCGGCAGATAGGAGTCAGCGATCTTGGAATATATCACCGTCGCATCCATCTCATCATAATTCATAATAATGCTGCCTTCGCCGTCCACACCCGTCGATAGCAAAATTCCGTTCGCCTTAATCTGCTTCGGCTTGCCGAACAAGGTTACCATTGGATAGATGCAATAGGTTCCCAGATCCATCAACGCCCCGTTCGAGAATTCCGGCTTGAAGGTATTCATTATAGTTCCCTGCTTATACGCATCGTAGCGGGAGGAGTATTGACAATAGCTTGCAAAATATCTACGTACTTGCTCCAGCTTGTATAAATTGTTCTGAACTACCCGGAAATTAGGCATCAGCGTCGATTTCATCGCTTCCATTAACAGCACATTATTGCGCTGCGCAGCCTCAATCATCCTCCGTGTCTCTGCCGCATTCGATGCCATCGGCTTCTCGCATAATACATGCTTCCCGTGATCCATGCACATGATAGCCTGTTCCATATGGAAGGAATTCGGGCTCGCGATGTACACAGCATCAATTTCAGAACTGGATGCCATGGAGTACACATCCGTATATACAGCAGGATTGCCGTATTTGGCAGCAAATGCTCTCCCTTTCTCTTCTGTACGGGAACATACTGCCGTCAAGGCGAAGCGTTCCGTTTCCATTGCTGCATCTATAAAGCGCTCCGTAATCCAGTTCGTTCCGATAATTCCGAATCGCACCATATTGTTCAACCCCTTTTTACTATAGTATTAATAAAATATCCGATATTGAACACGCTATCAACATTTTCTCATGAGAAACATCACATGTCTAGCTTTCACAAACCCTTCATCAAATATAGAATGAATCGGGAAGCGATATACTTGCATTTCGTTCCAGCACTCATCTACAATAGAACAAGAAGGATGAAAATGAGGTGAATACAATGAGTGAGCGTGACGTTGAGTTTATTAGCAAGGATACTAAATATATGATTTCCGGGGATTCCATCTCCAAGGGAGTTATCTATGATGAAGAACGCAATAAATACGTCATCTTGGAAGATAATTATGTCTCACTCCTGCAGAAGAAAATGAAGGGAGTCGTACGAAATACGGCCAGGTTCGGTAATACACTGATGAAGGGCATGAGCAATCTGAAGCGAGATGTGCTGAAGGATAAGCCCAATATCGTTCTGATCGAATATGGCGGTAATGATTGTGACTTCAACTGGAATGAAATAGCCAGTAATCCCGACGCAGAGCATAGTCCCAAGACGGATTTCAATACATTTGAGAAGATGCTGACGGAAGCGATTGAATATTTGAGGAAGCAGCAGATCACCCCGGTTCTGATGAACCTGCCTCCCCTGAATGCTGATAATTATTTCAAATGGGTGAGCCGGAATAATCCAGATGCGGAGCAGAATATTCTCAAATGGCTCGGCAGCGTGACCAAGATATATTGGTGGCAGGAGCGGTATAATTCAACGATCCAGAAGGTATCGGAGCTGACCAAGACCAAATACATCGACGTGCGCGGGGCATTTCTCCAGTATCCTGATTTCACCAAATTTCTCTGCACGGACGGCATTCATCCGAATAAGGAAGGGCATCAGATCATCAGCGAGAAGGTGCTTGAATTCGTCAAGAGCAACTATCAATATTTACTGCTGGACCCGCGTAACAACCTGGCCCTGGAATAGAATACAGACGACAGACCCTGGCTCGACATTCCATTAGCAACCCCTGACTGAGCATGTCCTAAGACGGTTCGGATCAGAAATGGCAGCGATGTCGAGAATGGGTCTTTTTTTGCTGTCCGGCCTAATATTAATTTTAGCTCTATACACATCCAGAATTACCCAGTATACTCAAATTACATCCCAGACTACCGTGACAAGCAGCATGGGATAAAATATCCTCAACATCATGCTGAGTCCGTTCAAGACGGATATTTTTTATCCTCATAAAGTTTAAGCGCTTTAATCCATATGTGAGAGGAGGACGATAACTGAGATAGTTTATTCCTATCTTTTACCCCAATTTGCTTAAAGAGTTAAATCGCTTTAATTTTTTTGCAATGACTATCGAATAAGGAATACGCCAAAAAACAAATGATGGAGGGATTTGCGAATGAAAATGACAAATGAAAAAAGATCCAATCCTGGAGGTAGATTTACGGCGATTCTGCTCAGCTTTGCCCTGCTTGGCTCGATAGCAGCATTTTCTGGACCGGTACAAACCAAGGCATATGCAGAGTATGTTGCTGACAATGGGGATACGGAAGCCATCGAGGCTTTGACACCTGTGTTGGAGAATGAGGCTAACCCTCAGCAGATTGTGCCTCTGGCCGAAGACCATGACTCCAAGTTTTCCCCGCAGACCCTACAGTTTTTAAAAACTAACACAGGCCTTGACGGAGAACAGTGGAATAACATCATGAAGCTCGTCAATAAGCCGGAGCAGGACGACCTCAACTGGACTAAATTTTACGGTTATTGTGAAAATATTGGGGATGACCGCGGCTATACGATCGGCATTTTCGGAGCAACGACAGGCGGGCCTAATGATCAGGGACCAGATGGTCCCGAATTGTTCAAAGAATATGACCGGGCAAAAGGTGCCAGCAACCCAAGCGTCGAGGGCGCGCTCAAACGGCTTGGAATCAACGGGAAGATGAAAAACGGCATCCTGGTCATTTCCGATAGCGACAGCAAATTCGTGAAAAAGATCAACAGTCTGCAAAATGATTCCGCCTGGAGAGAGGCAATGTGGCGTACCTTCTATAATGTCTATATTAAATACAGCGTCGATCAGGCCAAAAAACGCGGCTTCACTTCGGCCCTGACCATCGGTTCTTTTGTTGACACCGCCTTGAACCAGGGCGCTACGGGCGGCTCCAACAGCCTGCAAGGCCTCCTGTCCCGCTCAGGCAGCAGCAAGGATGAAAAGACGTTTATGACAAAATTCTATGCAGAGCGCACCAAAGTCGTGGACACCAATCAGTACAATACGCCTCCAAATGGCAAAAACCGCGTCAAGCAATGGAGCTCACTTCTGAGCATGGGTGAAACGGATTTGAAGAACGCCGATGCCGCTATCAAGAAAGTAACGAATTGGCAATTGAAATAATCTGGAGTACCCAGTAAAAAAGCAGGGAACATCACCGAAGATGAAAGATGCTCCCTGCCTTTCCTTCTCTTTTTACGCTTCCTCTACTCCACTACCCTTACGGGCCTGAAGCTCTAGCCACACTTTTTTATTGCTATACTCCTTATCTGAACTGATATCCTTACCGAACCATTCGGGAGCGGCGAAGCTCTCTGCCTCTTCCATCGAAGCAAATTCCACTTCCAGCACCAGTAGCTGAATTTGCCCGTAATCGTCTATTTCGATCACATGGTCTCCCAATACCGCCGTGGTCCGCTTTTTAATCAGCGGCACAGCTTGATGGATATTGATGATCTGTTCGTATAACCCCGCGGAGATGGGATACTCCACTTCCTCGCGAGCGACGCCGAAGCCCTTTTTGAAGGTATGCGTATATTCAATTTTTCCGCTGGTCAGATCGTGTATCTTGCGGACTCTCAGCTCCTGATCTCCATGCATGGCGAGGTAGGTCTGCTCGATGATCTGCTCTTTTTCGATCCGCAACCCGCCTTCTCTAATCATATCCGCCGGAAACTCCGGCAGCAGAAATTTGCGTTCAATTTCAAGTGACATCACGATATCTCCTTAGTCTTCAAGCTAGGCTCTGAAGCATTCTAATATTGTCTTACCTGTTCTACAGTATAACACTGCCCTTGAATATAAAATATCCTGCCCCACTTCGAACCGTAGGACAGGATATAGCAGTTAGGACATCAACCGCGCTTACTGCATTATTTTACAAATGTTATTCGTGAAATCTACCGGATCTTCAATCGGCAAGCCTTCGATCAAGAGAGCCTGATTGTACAGCAGGTTCGTGTACAGGTTCAGCTTCTCCTTGTTATCGACCGCAAAGGCATCCTTCATCGCCTGGAACACCTCATGATGAATGTTAATTTCCAGGACCTTGTCCGCCTTGACCTCTTGGCCGCTCGGCATTGCATTCAGTACCTTCTCCATCTCGATCGACACTTCGCCCTCGGAGGACAGGCAGACCGGATGGGATTTCAGGCGCTTGGAAGCTTTAACCTGCTTAACCTTGCCTGCGAGTAAGGTGCTCATATATTCGAACATATCTTTATTTTCCGTCTCGTCGGCCTGATCCGCTTCGTCATTCGCCTCTGATTCAATCCCCAGATCACCGCTGGATACGGACTTGAACGGCTTGTCTTTGTAATTCATGATCATCTTGATCGCGAACTCATCAATATCATCAGTGAAGTATAGAATTTCATAGCCCTTATCGGCGACCATTTCGGTCTGCGGAAGCTTCTCAAGACGCTCGATGGATTCGCCAGCCGCATAGTAAATATACTTCTGATCCTCTGGCATTCTCGATACGTATTCATCCAGAGTGACCAGCTTCTTCTCCATAGAAGAGGTGAACAGCAGCAGATCCTGCAGCACTTCTTTATGCATGCCATAATCATTATACACGCCAAATTTCAATTGACGGCCGAAGGACTCGTAGAATTTCTCATACTTATCACGTTCATCCTTAAGCAAGGTTTGAAGCTGGCTCTTGATCTTGTTCTGGATGTTCTTGGCGATCATTTTCAGTTGACGGTCATGCTGCAGCATTTCCCGAGAAATGTTCAATGACAGGTCTTCAGAATCCACCATCCCCTTCACGAAGCTGAAATAGTCCGGCAGCAGATCACCGCATTTGTCCATAATCAGCACGCCATTGGAATAGAGCTCTAGCCCCTTCTCATATTCCTTGGTGTAATAGTCGAATGGTGTTTTCTCCGGGATGAACAGGATCGCATTATAGACGACAGCGCCGTCCGCTTTAATATGGATATGTGAAATAGGCTTGTCGAACCCGTAGCGCTTCTCCATGTAGAAGTTCTCGTAATCCTCATCCGTCAGCTCGCTCTTGTTCTTGCGCCAGATCGGCACCATGCTGTTGACGGTTTGCTCCTCTACGAAATCCTCGAATTCATTCTCGCTGCCTTCTTTCGGACGGCTGGAATGGATATCCATCTTGATCGGGTATCTGATGAAATCGGAATACTTCTTCACAATCGATCTCAGGCGATACTCTTCCAGATACTCATCATATTGCTCGTCTTCTGTATTCTGCTTGATCTTGAGGATGATGTCCGTACCAACGGTGTCCTTCTCCCCTGGCTCGATCGTATAACCGTCCGCCCCTGAAGAATGCCATTTATAGGCTTCGTCGCTGCCCAGCGCACGGCTGATCACCGTTACATCGTCGGCCACCATGAAGGCTGAGTAGAAGCCAACGCCAAATTGGCCGATAATGTTATGGCCGTCCTTCGCTTCATTCTCATTCTTGAAGGCGAACGAGCCGCTATTCGCAATAATCCCCAGATTATTCTCCAGATCTTCCTTCGTCATCCCGATCCCTGTATCGGAAATCATTAAAGTACGGTTCTCTTTGTCCACCGTTAATTTAATATAGTAATCGTCCTTGTTAAAGACCAGGTTGTCATCGGTCAGCGCTTTATAGTAAATCTTGTCGATCGCATCGCTAGAGTTAGAGATCAATTCCCTCAGGAAAATCTCCTTCTGCGTGTAGATGGAGTTGATCATCATTTCCAGCAATCTTTTGGATTCTGCTTTGAACTGCTTCTTAGCCATGAATTAATAATCTCCCTTCGATATATCATCCTCTTAGCACTCATACGATCAGAGTGCTAACACATAACTTTATATTAAATATCCTAATTTTCAATGTCAATATCATCCGGCCGATATTCGTATTTTTCTATAGAGCATTTCAACAGAAAAAGCAAGTTTAGACGTGGAACAGTGGAAATCACGTAGAAATTCAAAATTCGGCCTGATCTCACCTGTCAAGCGGACAAAAATGACCGTTAGAGCTAGAAAGGAGCCGTTTCGCTATCCTAACGGTCACTTATGACCGTTAGAGGGAAGAAACGTGGTGTTCTGGGCGATTATTCCTTTGTAACGGACATAAGTGTCCATTACAAGCGGGTATATCCAAGGAATCAACGCTAACGGTCATTATTGTCCGTTAGACCCGGTTGACAAACAGGATCTAACCACCCGTTTGAACACAAGAAAGGGGCATCCCCGGGTCGGATGATCGACCTTTGAGACGCCCCCTTGAAGAAGCCATGTGCAGCCTGATGCCCAAAGCTCGAGCGGATAACCGTTACATTTCTCTCTCCGACAGCTTGCCATCTTCGATATATACGATCCTATCGCACAGATCGAGCATCCGATGGTCGTGAGTGACCATGACTGCGGCTTTACCACGCTGCTTCACCTCATCCGCCAGCATCTCTACCACGGCTCTGCCTCTCTCAGAGTCCAGACTGGCTGTCGGCTCATCCGCGAGAATGATCTCCGGGTCATTCATCCATGCCCGGGCGATGGACACCCGCTGACGTTCCCCACCAGATAAGCTGTCCGGATAATGCTTCAAGCGATGTCCCAGACCAAGCTCCCGCAGCAGCTGCACTGCCTTGGCGTGTGATTCCTTGCGTGATTTGCCAGCTAATTCGCCAATCAGAATCAATTGATCGATGACACTGAGATAAGGGATCAGGTTGGCCGATTGAAAGACGAAGCCAATCTTGTCGAGCCGTATTTGATTCAGCTTCTTCTCTGGCAGTTGGCTAATCTCCTGATCGCCGATCCAGATTTGTCCGCTGGTTGGCGACAATAACGCTCCGGCAATCGAGAGGAAGGTGCTCTTTCCTGCACCCGAAGGTCCCACGATAGCGACAAATTCGCCTGCCTTGACCTCCAGCGAAATTTGATCCAGCACCTTCACAGACGTGTCCCCATCACCATACACCTTGCTGATATTTTGCAGCAGCAGCTTGGTATTCGCAGCAGAGCCTCGTGCGCCTGCCAGCTTAGCTGCCCTATTTTCACGATTATCGATTTGCTTGTTCAAGTGATCTGTCGCTCTATTCATGACTGTACTCATTTACATCGCCCTCCCAATCGCTTCAATCGCATCTACCTTAACAACGCGGAACAGAGACAACAGCGAGCCCAGTAAGGACACCACGATGAACAATACCGCACATCCGGCAACCACCGACGTGTTCAATTGGAACGGCATGCTGTCCGGAAGCACCATTGCGACGCCATAGGTTAGCAAAATACTGATAGCGAGACAGACTAACGATAAAGTCAGCACCTGCAGCACCAGACTACGAGCGAGATAACTATTTTTGGCGCCAATGGCTTTGAGAACCCCGAACTGGTTCATTTTTTGAATCGTAATGACATAGAAGAAAACAGCCAGCACGAAGGCAGCGATAATGAACAGGAATACAATCATCATAAGCAGAGAGCCCTGCTCCTCCTGGTAACCCGGGATTCCCTTCAGCGCTGTATCTTTATTTACGATTTCAATGCCCTGCACCTTGTTGGTGATCTGATCCGCGATCGTCTTGCTGCCGCTCAGGGCAACAGCATTATATGCCGCGCTCCCTACAGTGGCTGGCCTACCGGCCTCGGTAGCCTCCAGCCCTTTGAAGCTCATCAAAATAACAGGAGTATGGCTGTAGGATTGGCCCTCCGTGAAGCCCACAAGCTCATATTGCTGCCCCGATGCCTGATCCTCGATCATGTCTCCAAGCTTAAGTCCCTTATCGGCAAAAGTCTTGTCAGCGACCGCTTCATGATCCGCTCCGGCAGCCATCAACCGCCCTTCCTTGATCACCGGAGCCAGCGAGCCCTCCGGATCGATCCCGAAGAAGGTGGCGTCTATTTTCTTAGTGTCGTCCACTCTGGAGATGGAGGTCATTTTGACGCTTAGTGGATTTAATTCGACGCCCTGCTGATCGCTAGATGCCTGTTGGATTTGCTTCCAGGTATCTTCCGTGATCATCGAACGGTTCAAGCGGTGATCTGCATCCTGCTGCAGAATTAAATAGTCCGCCTTCATATTTTGAATGGATGACGCATTAGCGTAAGACAACCCTTGCGCCAGCCCGGTTACAAACAGAACGAGAAAAGCAATGAGAACCATAATGAGTGAAATGAGCAGGTAGCGCGTCTTGGCATGCTTCATCTCTCGGATTGCTAGAAACATTTGTGTTCATCTCCTATCCTATAAGTAAAGTAGGTCTCTTTATGCAAACAACTATAGGACTGGAATATGAACGCAATATGAACAACCATTACTTCATCGGCAAAATAACACGAAACACCGATCCCTCGCCAGGCTCACTCTCAACCTCAATTCTTCCACCGTGCATAGTGATGATTCTGTTCGTGATCGCAAGCCCCAGACCGCTACTGCCTTCCTTACGACTTCTCGTCTTATCCGCGCGATAGAATCTCTGAAATATATTAGCGATATCCTCCGCTGCAATACCGATCCCCGTATCTTCCACCTCAACGACGCATATGTCATCCTGCTGCTTCAGACGAACGAAGATCGTCCCGCCTACTTCTGTATATTTGATACTGTTCGTCAGCAAATTAATCCACACCTGCTGCATAAGCCTGCTATCGGCATAGATCATGATCGAGGGAAGATCCATATCGATGGCCAATTCTTTCTCGCGCCAGCTCCATTCGGTCATGAACAGAACCTGCCGGATCTGATCGCCGACATCGAAGCTGCTCTTCTCCAGAATCGCCTCCTCTTTATCCAGAGAAGCCAGCATCAGCAGTTGCTTGCTTAACTGCGACATCCGCTTGCTCTCGTCCTCGATAATGGACAGATAGTGTCTCCGCTGCTCTTCCGGTAAATCGGCATGCAGCAGCGTATGGGAGAAGCCCTGGATGGAGGCAAGCGGCGACTGCATCTCATGGGATACGTTGGAGACGAACTCCTGCCGCATCTCCTCGAGCTGCTCGAGACTTCGCGTCATACGAGTGAAATGATTGGCCAACTCGCCGATCTCATCCTTTCTTTTCAAATCCAGCTTGATGTTGTACTTTCCTCGGGCCAGCATTTGGGTCGCTTCTGTCAGCCTGGTGATCGGATGAACGACCCACCGTGTATTGAATACGAACAGAACGATGCTCATCACTATGGTAAGGACCAGAATAATCGCGAAGAAATTCCGCAGCTCCCCAAACTGCACCTCAACATTAGGACGGATAAATAATGCGAAGGTACCCTCCGTTGTCCTGAGCGGAACGCCGATCGAATTTTTCAGATCATTGTCGAAGAAGCCCGTGATGAACAACCCCGGTGGGAAATTCGCTATCCCGTGGTAGACTTGTCCGTCAATGACACTCTTGATCACCTGCTGATCCAGTAATGTTCTGCGGAACTCCCCTCCATAGAAATAACCGTTCCCCTGTGCGTTCACAATGTATAATTGATAGCCCAAATCGCCAACATGCTCCATATAATCATTAAGATTAACCTCCCGATTCGTCTCGTAGAAGGCTTGAATCTGTTCAGCCATCCTGCTGATCTTCTGGTCATTATAAGGCTTTAGCTTATGCTGATAATAAATGTTCGACGCGATAAAGGCCGTAAAACTGCTGACGAGGATAACAAGAATCGACGTAAATAAAATGCGGATATACAGCGATCTCATGAATCGGCCGCCTCCAGCTTGTAGCCGACGCCGCGTACCGTTGTAAAGACGATATCGTGATTGTCCTTGAAGCGGTCGCGCAATCTTTTGATATGAACATCCACCGTACGGTCATCCCCATTGAAATCGATCCCCCAGATTAGCTCGATCAGCTCCTCCCGCGTAAATATCCGTCCCGGAAAACTGGCCAGCTGAAATAGCAGCTCGAATTCCTTCAAGGGCAGCATCAGCTGCTTCCCCTTACAAAGCACTTCATAACCTTTACGGTTAATGATCGTATCTCCGAGCTTAATCGACTCCGCGTTTACCAGCTGATAACGTCTGAGCAGTGCCTTGATCCGAAATAATAGCTCCTGCGGTTCAAAGGGCTTCGTCAAATAATCATCAGTCCCTACCGAGAACCCGCGCTCCTTATCCGCCAGCTGATCTTTAGCCGTCAACAATATGACCGGAAAATCATAATACCGCCTGATTTCCTCGCATAATTGGAAGCCGTCCTTACCGGGCATCATGACGTCTACGATAGCTAGATCAATATGTCGAGAGAAGATAAGCTCTGAAGCCTCATTGCCATCGGCAGCCTCGATCACATGATATCCCTCATTCTGTAAATGATAGCTAACCAGCTCGCAAATATGCCGGTCATCGTCAGCGATTAATATATTTATCAATGATTCTACGCCCCCTGCATTGATCGTATCTGTGAATACTGTCAATATATCGCACTCCATACGATATCTCAAACACGACCACTTGAGCACAATGGAACAGCGTCGCATAGCAATGGAATGGCTCACAGTCGAGTCCCAACCTAACGGCGGAGGCAAACCTTTTGCTCTTGGCACAAAAATAGCGTCTCTCCGCTAGTGTGTTACTACGGGTAGACGCTATTTGACTTGCCTGATACATCTTCTTATGTCCGTTAGGTTCGCACAATATATTAGTCAATGTTTTGGAGGAAATAGCGTTCCATAGTTTCGTTTATCGTTAGCAAGGGCCCACTATGCCTCTGAGCCCTGCGATGAGGCTATGGCTGTACTTGACGAAGCGCGCGAAGAACCTCGCGCTTGAGCGCAGCCGCAGCGCCATTGGCGTCGTCCGCCTGGGTGATCGCCGATATTACGGCGACACCATCCGCTCCGGCGGACACGACCTCCGCCGTGCGCTCCGCAGTAATCCCGCCGATCCCCACGATCGGCAGGTCAATGCCCTCAGCCCGCAGCCGCTCCAGCACCTGCGGGCCCTGCACCGCACGAGCATCCTCCTTGGAGCTCGTGGGATAAATCGGGCCGATGCCAAGATAATCGGCCCCCTGCCTGATCGCGCGGCACGCTTCCTCGACCGTGATCGCGGATACGCCCAGTATCCGCTCGCCAATGCGGGCACGCACGCTGTCGGCTGCTTCATCCTCCTGACCGATGTGAACCCCATCGGCATCGATCGCCAGCGCCAGCTCTACATCATCATTGACGATGAACGATACTCCCGCTTGGCGACACAGGACCTGAAGCTGTCTGGCCAGCTCCAGCCTTGCTGCTCCGTTCAGGCTCCCTGATCCCTTTTCTCTATATTGGACCAGTGTGACCCCGCCCTCCAACGCCTCCTGCATCACCTTGACGGGGTCTTCCTTGCAGTTCACTGAACCCACTACCAAATAAAGCTGCAAAGCCGCCCTCATCTGCTCCGAGGGAATCCTTCCATGATGGTCATGAAGTTCATGCCCCTCTTGTCCTCTATACTCTCCGCATCTTCCATGTCCTTCATATCTCCCATATCCTTCATGCCCTCCGTCCGTGCTCCTGACATCGTCTCCCGGCGGATGGCCCGTCCCTTCAATTCCCGGACTATTCTGAATTCTATGATCTTTCCTTTCTTCTCGATCCATCAGAACCGTTCCTTTCTGCGGCGATACGCCCAATGATTCGTCGGACCATGCCCTTGCCCCAGCTCCAGCGTATCTTCGATCGCCGCCTGAATGAAGGCCCGTGCTTCCTCAACAGCCTGCTCGATCAATTGCCCCTTCGCCAAGCCAGCCGCGATCGCCGCCGAGAAGGTACAGCCCGTTCCATGTGTATGCTTCGTCTCTATACGCCTGCCACCAAGACTGGTAAAAGAGCTGCCATCATACAGCAGATCGATAATCTGCTCGCCCTGACCATGTCCGCCCTTAATCACTACCGATCTCGCTCCATAATTTGCGATGCGCTTCGCCGCCTCGCGCCGATCCTCCAGCGTCCGAATCGTGATGCCTGACAGGCTCTCCGCCTCGGGAATATTCGGCGTGACGATCAAGGCGAGCGGGAGCAGATGCTCCTTCATCGCCTGGATCGCTTCCGGTAGCAGCAGCTCTGCTCCGCCCTTGGCGATCATAACGGGATCGACAACGACGTTCTTCCAGCCGAAGATGGAGATTTGCTCAGCCACCTGCTTAATAATCTCGGCATTGAACAGCATTCCCGTCTTAAGTGCATCGACACCCAGATCAGAACCGACAGCCCTGATCTGCTCGGCTGACGCCTCCGGCGGCAACGGATATACGTTCTCCACGCCGAGCGTGTTCTGGATGGTAATCGCGGTAATAGCCGACATGCCGAACACATCCAGCTCTTGAAAAGTCTTCAGATCGGCCTGTATTCCAGCGCCGCCCCCGCTATCCGAGCCCGCAATTGTCAGAGCTTTCGGTATACTCATCACTCATCACCTCCAGCCGCCTTGACCCCGGCCTCGGCAATCGCCGCATATCCCTTGATGGAATGCGGGTACAGCTTGGCCAGCTCATCCAGCAAGGCAATCTGGAAGCTGCCCGGCCCTTGTGCAGCTGTACGCTCTGCAGCCCGCGCTGCAGCCGCTCCATAATAGGTCAATCCCGCCGTTCCAGCGAGCAGTATATCCGGCTCAACCGCAGCGAACGCCCCTAGCACTGAGGTGAGCAAGCATCCGGCTCCGGTGACCTGGGTGAGCAGCGCATCTCCACCGCTAATCACCAGGCAGCGGGCTCCATCGCTGATCACATCCTCCTTTCCCGTAATCGCTGCCACGGTATTGAATTTCCGGGCAGCGAGCAGCGCTATATCTGCATTCGTACCCGCACTGCTCTCACCGGCATCGACGCCTTTGATGTCCGTGGCTTCCCCGACCAGATTGGCGATCTCCGCTCCATTGCCGCGGATCAACGCAACCTGCACTTCACGCAAAATTCGCTGCGCTGATTCCGTCCGAAACTGGGTCGCCCCCGCCCCTACAGGGTCCAGCAGCACAGGAACCCCATGCTGATTCGCGGATTTCCCGGCGAGGATCATCGCCTCCACCTGCGGAGTGGACAGCGTGCCGATGTTCAATACGACAGCTCCGGCGATCTTCGCCATATCCGCTACCTCCTCTGGAGCGTAGGCCATGACGGGAGAGGCCCCCAGCGCAAGCAGACCGTTCGCGGTGAAATTGGTAACGACGACATTCGTGATGTTATGTACGAGCGGCCGCATATTTTGTACTCTAGTCAGAAGTGCTGCAATGTCTTGTTCGATTGTATTCACACTGATCAACCCCATTTTTCACTTTTTTGTCATCGCATCGTGAAGATTCCAGGCGCTTGCATAATAATTTTCCTGCAGGAATTTTCGATCCTTGAGTGAAACAATTGCAAAATTCATACATAATCGCAAGCTTTGTAGGCTTTCAAGCTTGTTGGTACACATTCCGTATAGGCAACTACTATGGGCGCGAGTCCAGACCTATCCTTTATAGGCTAACCGGCCATTCTTGCTGCTTGAACGCCATATCCCAGAACATATACTCCAATTGGCAGCTCAATAGATAATGCTCTCGCATCCGTGCTCGTTCAGCCTCTGTCACCTTTGCGGCCCAGTCATCCAGGTAATTGCAGAAGCGCTCGGTCAAATCCGACATTCCCCCACCATAAAAATAGATCCAATCATAGAACGGATGCGACTCCTTCGGCTTGACCTCTTCGAGCAGTCTCTGACCGATCTCAATATAGGTCCATGGGCAAGGCAGCAGCGCGGCCACAATTTCACCAAGGCTTCCTTCATGCGCAACCGTCAACATATGCCGAATATAATGATGTGCTGATGGCGCAAGGGGAAAGCCCTGCATCTCCTCATAGGTAACGCCGGCCACTTGGCAGAAATTATTATGCGGGTGCACCTCACTGTGAAGTACAAAGGCAATTTGCTCGTTAAACATTTCGATTTCCTCACGGGTACTGCTCTTGAAGATCGCGATACCATAGATCCGCATAAAGGCGTTCAGATACTCGAAATCCTGCTTCACATAATGGATTAATTGCTCCTTCTGCAATTCCCCGCTGGCAATCCCTCTTACAAAGGGATGTTCATAAATAGCCTCAAAAATCGGATCGGCCTGACGACGAAGCTCTTGTGCGAAACTCATGTCCCCACCTCCTAATTTGTTGAATGAGGAAATCCGCGCTCGAATACAGCCCCTGATATAGCAAAAAAAGACCGCTCCGGGTATGGAGCGGCCTAATCATTGGGTTAAAAAAAGCAAATCAGTCCGACTCCACTTCCCTACGCTAGTGCTAACTAGATCAGGTTCAAAGGGTCCAAGAATCATCTTGTCTCAGTCGTCTACACGACTCCCCTAGTGGATTTCCTATTCAATTACTTATTATTGTAACGATGTCAACACCAGGATGTCAAATAAGCTCATCTTGCTCTTTAGACGAAGAGAGGAACCTTCACGAAGCCCTGCTCCGTCATCTTGAACAAGCCGATATCCGAGATGCGCAGCTCAGGGATAACGACCAGTGCCAGCAAGGACAAGGTCATGAACGCATAGTTCATCGTGCAGCCTGCCCGATACAGCGCCTGGCTCACCGCGCGAGATTGCTCGGCAACCTGTTCAAACGGCGCATTAGACATCAGTCCTGCCACCGGCAGCGGAAGCTTGACGATTTCGTCTTCCGTGACAACCGCGATACCACCCTGCATCTCAGCTACCGTATTCGCTGCCTTGGCCATCAGTGCATCGGAGTTCCCGATGACCATGATATTGTGACAGTCATGAGCAACGGTGGTTGCCAGTGCAGCAGGTACTTTGAAGCCAACCCGTGATACCAGGCCAACCGTCTTGTTGCCCGTTCCTTTATGGCGTTCGATCACAGCAAGCTTGGACAAGCCTTCCTCTATCTTAAGAGCGACCTGGCCGTTCTCAATCCTTACAGATACGAGATCTTCCGTCGTATCTACATGATTCTCGCGCACGCCAATCGCTCTGGCTGTCAATTCACCGGATGGAATCGGGGCCTCGATTACAAAATCCTGCTCCGTTACCGGACGATTAAGGTGAACGGAGTGGATCGCCTCCTGCGGATAGGTGAAGTCAGGCAATTCCACAGCCATTTTGCCATGCTCAGCGACAATCTGTCCGGCAGCGATCGTCATCACGACATTAACATCAGCCAGATTGCCATCCAGAATGATCATATCGGCAAAGGAAGCCGGTGTAATGGTGCCCACATCACGCGCCACGCCGAAGCGTTCCGCCGTATTGATCGTCGCCATTTGGAAGGCAGTCACCGGACGAACCCCCTGCGAGATCGCGTGGCGAACGACGAAATCCATATGCCCTTCATCCACGAGGGATTCTGGACTACGGTCGTCCGTCACGAGCATCATACGGCGTGTATCAATGTTATAATCCGTATGCGCCTTAATCGATTCAGCCACATCATGCCAGGCCGAGCCGCGTCTCATCTTGGCATACATGCCTCTTCTGACACGCTCGATAACATCCTCGGCATTCACGCTTTCGTGACAGCCTGTAATTCCGCTAGCCGCATAGGCGGAGATTCTCCAGTCATCCACCGGCCATGTATAGTGACCGTCAGCTACTCGACCAGCCCGCAGCGTCGCCTGAATCTCTCCAATCATTTTCTCATCGCCAAATACAACGCCCGGGAAGTTCATAACCTCTCCCAGAGCAATCATATCAGGGCCCCAAGTGAAGGCTTCGGCAACCTCTTCAGGACCGATCTCAGCACCTGCTGTCTCCATATCCGGCCCGGTTGAAGGGACGCAGGAAGCAACCTGCATATATGCTGCGAGTGGGGTTTGTCTGGCTTCATCAAGCATAAGTCTCAGACCCGGCAGCCCTAGTACATTCGTAATCTCATGCGCATCAAAAAATCCGCCTGTCGTCCCCTTCGGAAGAACGGCCCGGGCGAATTGGGTAGGTGTAATTTGACTACTCTCAATATGGCAATGTCCATCCAGCAAGCCAGGAGCTACGTAACGACCGGCAGCATCGATCACCTTCGTCTCGTCACCGATCAAATGGCTGGCATCGGCCCCTACAAATGCAATCCGGCTGCCTTGAACACCGATCGATATTCCATCCTGAATTTCTCCTGAGCATACGTTAACCAGCTTCGCATTCTGGATGACAAGCGTGGCCTTCTTATCTCCTCTAGCCGTAGCAACTAGGTCTGGCACACAGTCGGCAAGCTGTGGTCTGGCAAAGAACTGCGATGTACTCATGTTTATGAATTCCTCCCACTCAGTTGTTGTCCTACTCCAATGCGCACTATTCTCACCAGAGCAGAGTTAATAGATTTAATTGGATATTATAACAAAATCACCGTTAGAACGCCATGAGACGATATTTTTTTCTCTCACACAGCCCCTCGTATTTCCCCTTGAAAATTAATCCCATGAAAATCAAACAGGGATCATCCCGTGCCTATATCAAGGCCTTATGAATGATCCCCGTCCTAAGAAGATAACTCGCGCTACCGTCTTACGTTTTCTATTTACCTTTGTACATTTGCAAGTAATCGAGCTGTCTATAGCCCTTTTTCTCATAAATCTTAATCGCCCGTTCATTCTCTTCCTCGACCTCTAGGCGAATTCTCGCTGCCTTGTCCTTATAAGCCTCTTCAACAAAGTCCATATACTCCTTGCCAATGCCTCTGCCCTGGAACTTCGGCAAAATATAAATCTCCTCGACCCAGACGACAAGCCCGCCGGCCTCATTCGAATAAGTGATCGAGAGCAGGGAATATCCGGCCTTCTCCCCGTCACATTCAAAGATATAACCATCAATATAAGGGCTGCCCGCCATGAGCTCATCGAAGGTCTTCTCTATGTTGCTCTCAGGAATGCTGTGCAATACCGCATCTGAATGATAGAACTCATTGGCCATTGCGACAAAAGCTTCTCTGTCCTTTAACTCCATTTTTCTAATCATTGTTCACGTACCTCTGCGCTAGTATTTAGTAACTTGTATACTTTCCATTATATTCGACAAATTTCCTGGAATCAAATGATTACCATTTCTGCAAGCGTTGTGTACCGTTAAATTTTTTATCGCTATTTTTAAGGAAATAACGCTCTGTTGTTTCGTTAGGACTTCAATAGTCTGATATTTGCTGGCTTTGGAGTAATCGAGACTTCCCCCCAATAGCCCTAGCCTGACCCTAATCTACTAAATCGGATACAGCTCCTCTTTGTCGCCAATTTCCTTCCTGCACTCTTTGCATAGCCCCCGGACCACGCCGTAATCATTAGCATAAAATGTGAGCTTCTTGCGCCGTTTACATCTGGAGCATTTCTGAGTCTGCTCGTCCGGCTTGTTCAGTTTTATAATCGAGTCGTTCTTATGCTTGGTAAACCAGCTTCTCATTAGCAATTCCCCATTCTAGTCAAAGTTCTGCCATTAACCCAAGGTAACACGTACCACATTCCAGCATGATAGAGTTAAGTTGACTTCGGCATGATGGATTGCGTGCTGGTACGGCTAGATTGCACCATTGCAACTGAATTGTGCCTGTGCTCGGTCGAGTTACTCTTATGACATTTGAGTTGCAGCTTTGCGGCTGAGAGTGACACCTTACGATTGGCTTGCTTCCCCCCAGCACGGCCAAGACTCGCTGCATAGGCATCCGCTTTCTTCCTCTTCTTACCTCTTTCTCTTCATAGCTGCGGTTTTCCTTCCTCTACTAACAGAACTTCGAGTTCGCGCTAACAAAAACAACTGCCGGAGATCGCCCCGACAGTTGTTTTATAATGACGCTGATTATTTGGTGTAGCCCTTGAAAATCCGGTAGACTACTACCGCAGCTTCGGCGCGGGTCGTATGCTCCTGCGCAGCAAAGCGGGTCTCACCCCGGCCCTGCATAATGCCCAGCTTCGCTACCTGTGCAACCGCAGCCTTGGCCCAGGCCTGGATCTCCGCCTGATCGGCATATTCCGGAACAGATGCATCCGTTCCTTCAGTCACGCCTAAATGCTGCAGCACTCTGGACAGAATCACCGCCATTTCGGCGCGAGTGATATTCTTGTCCGGTGCAAAGGTATGGTCTGCGTAGCCGTTGATCCATCCCGCCGATACCGCGGTCTGCACCGCATCATAGTACCAGCTTCCGGACTCAACATCGCTGAACTGTGTATTGCTGTTCTCACTCTTGCCAAGCTCCAGGGCTCTGACTAATAAGGAGACGAACTCGGCCCGTGTTACCTGCTTGCCAGGACTAAATGCATCTGCACTAGTTCCCGTAGCGATATCCTTGGAGGCCAGCACTTCAATCTCCTTCACCGCCCATGGATAATTCGCCGTCGTTACGTCCTTGAAGACGATATTCTTGGCCATGAACATGTAGCGGCTGAAGCTGTTCAAATGAGCGACCACTTTACCATCCGCCAGACGACCGGTGTGTCCACTCAACACGCCTTTATCGCCGATTTTGAACAGATTGATCTTCTCGCCGTTCAAGCTGCCAGGGTTAAGTGTTTCAAGCGGAACAGACACTTCTACCGGCTTGCTGAAAGAGATGTTGTCAAGCGCTTTTCCGTCTTTATCAAGAATAGAGAAATCATAATATATACCCAGCGCCTTGATCGTTGAACCCAGCTGCAAGCCCCTCAATAGAGCTTCCGTATCTTCCTTGGAAGCAGCGCTGCCTTGAACGAATGCAGCCTCCTGCGAGGTAATCGCCCCTGCTGGAATCGTCACCGTCAAGCCACCGGCAAGCTTCAGAACCGTTGGCTCACCTGCCTTGAGCGGTTCCTTGACTGTTCTATCATCTGGAGTTGATGGCTTCGGTGCAGGCGTTGGTGTTGATGATCCTCCACCACTGCTGCTACCGCCACCACTACTGCCGCCTCCATTATTGTTACCGCCGCCCGGGCTTGATTCCGTTACGGTCACCGCGACGTTAACCTTCAGATTTTCGTACGTAATTTCAACATCCGTACTGCCCTTCTGCTTGGCCGTAACTACGCCCTTCTCCACCGCAGCGATATTCACATGGCTTACCGCGTACGCTGCCTCGTAAGTGACATCCGTTACCGAACCATCTGCAGCCTTATAGTTAACGGTCAGCTTGCTGCTCTCGCCAGTCTTTAACGACAAGGACTGCGGAGCAACAGACAATTCCGGCTGTTGAACAGGTTGAACCGTCAATTCCGCCTTATCGTTCACACTTACCGGAACTTCATTGCCGTCCCGATCCAGCAGCACGAGATTAGCAAGCTCAAAAGCATACTGCCCCGCTGGAATCGCATGGATCTTGAAGTTAGCCAGCGAGCCTTGGCCAACGTAGCCGTCTACATCATTCAGACTCGTGTAGAACTCATACCTGTTCAATTCCTCGCTGTAATCATAGACCGCCGATGTTACTGTCAGCTCTTGATCTGGGTTGTGCTGCGCTTGGTACTCCTTCAGCTCCTCGCTCTCCGCTACATTAATATCCGTCAGTTCCTTGCTGTAGAGCAGATCGAACTTCGCCGAGTAAACGGCGGACGTCACTGAGAAGTTAACACTAAGCGTGGCATCCCCATTCTCCTCCACCTCTGCTGGTGTAAGAACAGGTGTTACGTTATCCGTTAAATTGTAATTCACAATATGCGCCGGTTCATTCATACCATTGCCTGCAATATCATAGACATACACTTCGAAGCTATTTTCTCCCGGAATTACCGGTACCTGAATCGAGAAGTTACCATCATCATCGATCTGACCGTTCACCTGCTGCAGTTCTCCATGGCTATCTTCATAAAGCGCTGCAACACCGATCAACTCACGAAGCGGAAGATTAAATAAATCGTTCAAGTCGATCAGCAGATCATGAGTGACCTTCCCGGAAATCGTTCCGATCCCCCGGTTAACAGCAATTTCTGGGCTCACTAGCTCAGACACTGGAGCCTCGGTATCAATAATAAACGGACTAACCTGTGATTCTACCGGAACCGGTTCATCATACAGATTTCCTACAAATGGAACAAGTACATATACGTCGTCGGCTAGCTTCCTTTCTTCCGTACCATAATAGACCGTACCATTCCAGCCCTCTGTCAAGTTATAGCTGCCCGGTTTGATTCCTTCATCCGTCTCTATAATCGTACCCAACCACACATTGTCTAACGAGAATACGTCCAATGAGAAGTATTCGGTATACTCGTTAATCCGGAAGGAAACCTTCGCAGTATCCACGGAACCATCATTATTCGGTGAGAATATATTCGGCACCAG
This sequence comes from Paenibacillus aceti, assembly GCF_003614185.1. Classification (GTDB taxonomy): domain Bacteria; phylum Bacillota; class Bacilli; order Paenibacillales; family Paenibacillaceae; genus Fontibacillus; species Fontibacillus aceti. The sequence goes on along the minus strand of NZ_KZ987724.1, from coordinate 5,378,802 downwards.
TTGCAGGTTAGTCACCACATCGATCGGTTGTGGAGCCTCGCCTACGTAGATGGCAATCGGCAGTTGAATCACATGTCCGCCAGCCTCGGTCAGGATCAGTTCACCCTCATAACGCTGATCTACAGCTTCGGTCGCAACTGTAGCGGTTACTGTGAACGTAGCTGTCCCACCCGCAGACACTTCAACTTCTTCCTCAGACAATGTTATCTCAATTGGAGTAGAAGAAGGATCACGCCACTCCGTACTAATCGTATAAGATGAATTCGTATTCGCAATATCCTTAACAATCACCTTGCGTTCCGCGCTCTCCCCATGATTCACATATCCATAGGAAAGGCTGCCTGTATAATGGGTAAAATTCACGCCATCCTTGACTGCGTTCGTCTTCGCTTCGACCTCGGCAACCGCCTTGGCTTGCAATACTCGATTCAGATCGACCCGGCCCGCCCCTTGGTCCATATGGGTATAAGGGTTACCGTCACGATCCGTCATCTTCACAGTATTATTCATCAAGAGCGACTTAATGTCGAACGGAGATAAACCACTATACTTATCTTTAAGCAAAGCTGCGGCCCCAGCAATATGCGGCGCGGCCATGCTTGTTCCGTTCTGGGCTGCATACCATCCCTCATAATCCGGGACACTGGAGCGTACCCCGAGCCCGGGCGCTGAAATATCCGGTTTGATGGCAAAGGATGGCTTGGATGGACCGCGGGAACTGAAGCCCGCAATAATATCCTTTTCAATTTTTGTATCAAAATTTACCTCTAAATTCGGATTAGTCCCCAGTAAACCCTTAATCTGATTACCGTATGTGCCAGAGAGAGTATATATCGGAATCGTTACGTCAACATCGCCTAAGGTACCACTTTCCAACGCCTCTGGAGCATTGTTATAGACTAAAGCAGCTATAGCGCCGGAGTTGATAGCATTGAGCGCTTTGTCGCTAAAGGAAATTTCACCACGCTGAATATAAGCGATTTTCCCGCTTAACTCTTTGCCAGCATAGTCTTCTACCTTACCAACTCCCACATCGACCAGCTGATAGGATTCTGTTAAGTTCTCAATCCCGGAAGATTTATCAAAAGTATCTACCTCGAACTCTTCATTGGTTCCTTCGATCTTCAGGATCGGCGTGACCAGCGGTGGCTTCGATGCGCCTACGGAGATAACCAGCTCAGCCGTCCCTGGATCGGTGACTGTCGCCTCTGCCGGACCACTATTGCCGTTCGAGATGACCGTAATCGTGCCAGCGACCATCGCATTGTTAACAGCGACTGAATCTGCGGATTTCTCATTATTCGTCTCTGAGCCGAGCGACAGGTTAATGACATCCATCTTGTCTGCTACAGCTCTCTCAATCCCAGCGATCACATTCGCCGTTGAGCCTTTACCATAGGGACCAAGCACCTTATAAGCGTGAATTTCCGCCTCTGGAGCTACTCCTGTAATCCCTGGTTGGCCATCCGCACCTACGCCTCGGCCAGCGATCACACCAGAGACGTGGCTTCCATGTGAAGTCCAGTAGGGCTTACCGGTCTCAGGATCAAATTCCGGGATACTAGGATCTTGTGCATGAGCCTTTTCATAGTCTTCCTTCGTTGTTTCATAAGGATCACCATCGTTATTCACGAAATCATAACCTATATTATTCCGATTTACAGCTCCTTCAAGATCCGGGTGATCATGGGCAATACCCGTATCGATAACCCCTACCTTGAGACCTTTCCCTTTAAAACCGTCCTGCCAGAAGGCTTCGCTGCCAATGAACGGTACACTGCCAACGGGAACTCCAACTGTATCGCCAAGCTCTGTCTCCTCCGTAGCGTACACGGTGTTGTTCGGGTAGATGGCTTTGACGCTAGGAATGTTCAGTAGATCATCCACCCGGTCAGCAGCGATCTCCAACGAGAAGCCATTGAATATATTGCTATATTCGTGGTTAATATCAGCATCCAGCTTATTTACTGCTGCTTTCTTGAAACTCAGATGCTCTGTCTTCACCTTCAACAGATGAGAAGAAGGCGCGATGCCGAAGCTCATTGGGCTTCGATTCGCCTCATGTACCTTCACAGGCTCGGATTGTAATTCTACGATGACGGAAATGCGTTCTGTACTATCTGAGAGGGGAACATAGCTCTGGGGTTGAATCGCTTGATTCGCTGTCGCTTCAAGGGGGTTACTCTTCTCAATTTGCAATCCATTGCCTTGCTGCTTCGCCGATCCCAGCGCCTCGGCGCTCTGAGATGGCTTCTTCAGTGGAGTTCTTTGATCCAGGCCGCTTAACTCCAGCGAGACCTTCTCCGGATCTAACTGTGAAATGATCCTCTTCGTTCCGCCCGCATCCGGCGAGACGCCTTCTTGCGCTCCTACTGCAGGCAGTATTAGCGTGAAGGCTAATAAGAAGCTTAGCAAACTACCTATCATTCTCCTCTTCAAGCACTCTCATCTCCTTCAAAAATTTTTTCCTAGATTCGTTCGCCAAGCTGTGTATCATATTAACTTCTATATTTCCTACAAATTTCCTCCTATTAATACAATTAAATTTATCGAGATAATACACTAAAACCCGACAACGCTCTCCTTTTCTTCCTACTGAGAGGGTGATAATAGCGCGGTTTATGTCTAAATATGTTAGTAGTAGCGATACGGTCTGGAATAAATAGCTGCAGAAGTGCAATTATCCCCAGTGAATTCACTCCTAAATTAGAAAATAACTGCGCTTATGCTACTATTTCCTCGCCTTAACCGCGAATAGAAAGAAACCCCGCCAATTAGTTGCATAAAAGCAGTTATTTCTTCTACAGAGAGCCTTTAGGAGTCATATAGTTGCATATTTGCACTTATACAGAGTGAACGAGCAAAAAAGTCCAAGCGATTACGGGGCCTCCTGCCCCGTAATCGCTTGGACTCGCTTTATTTCTTGTCTACTTGAAGCAATGTCACATTCTTCAATGAATAGGTTCCTTTAATACTTTCTTCGGAGATAACCCGCAGCTTGATCAAGCTAGCTACCTTGGACGGGTCTGCCTTAGACAGCATGCGCCATACTTCGGGGTCCGGCAGCGCTTCGTACAGCTTCTGATCATCATATTCTTTACGCTCCTGCTGCACCAGCTTCACCTTGTAATGTCCGGCTTCGAGGGCTGACAGCCCCTGCTCGGTACACTGGTTGATAATCTCGCTGCGTAATTCGGTCAATTGCTGCTCGATCTCCTTCTGCTGCTGTTTAAGCTGGTAGTATTGCTTCACTGTTTTATCCATTCGCCTCACTCTCCCTTCACATATTTATATGTGGGGATCCGGCATTTAGGACAGACATGACCTCTCATACTGCCTGATCACTGTTGCAAGTATCTCCGCAAGCACCTTCCTGTCAGCGATGCTTCGCAATGCAGCAGCCCCTGCGGCTTACCAGCATATATGACTTCACCGCCTTGCTGCCCCGCTCCCGGGCCCAGATCGATGATCCAGTCCGCTTGTGTCATCCAATCGAGATTATGCTCGATCACGATGACAGTACTGCCTTGATCCACCAGACGGTTCACCGTTACTAGCAGCTTGCGGATATCCGACATATGGAGCCCTGTCGTCAGCTCGTCAAGTACATACACTTGCCTGCGCTGGTCCATTTCCTTGGCTAGCTTGACCCGCTGCCGTTCACCTCCCGACAAGGTGCTTAGCGGCTGCCCTAGTGACACATAACTAACTCCCGTATCCTGTAATCGCTGTAGAGTCTGCAGAATATCCTTTTCCACAAAATAGAGGTTTGCCTCCTCCACAGTCATCTCCAGCACTTCGCTGATATTCTTGCCGCGCAGCTGATAGCGCAGAACTTCCGGCTTAAATCTTCGCCCCTCGCACGCTTCACATACCGTCTCAATGGAATCCATGAAGGCCAGATCCGTCGATACCGTACCCGCTCCTTTGCACTCGGGACAAGCCCCTTGCGAATTGAAGCTGAACAGAGACATCTCCGCCCGATTGGCGGCGGCAAACAGCTTGCGAATCGGATCGAATATACCTGTAAAAGTCGCGATATTCGAACGGCTGGAGGCGTGGATAGGCTCTTGATCGATATAAGCCGAATCTTGAATATATTGGGGGAGCACCCGGTTCACCAGCGTGCTCTTGCCTGACCCGGCCACTCCGGTTACGACTGTCATCACCCCGACCGGAATATCGACATCTACGTTTTTTAGATTGTGTGCGGAAGCATGCCGGATCGATAGCCAGCGGGCAGGCTGTCTGACTTCTCGTTTCAAAGTGGGCTTCTGCCTTAGAAATTGGCCTGTTAATGTCTCTGCTGCGCTCAAGCCTGGTAAGTCCCCTTCATAGACCACATGTCCGCCTTCCACTCCCGCCTTCGGTCCCATCTCGATCACATGATCGGCGATCGCAATCACATCCGGGTCATGCTCGACGATGACGATGGTATTTCCCTTGTCTCTTAATCGCTTAAACAGCGTATTAATCCGTTCGATGTCATGCGGATGCAGGCCGATGCTCGGTTCATCGAAAATATACACCAGATCGCTTAAGCTGCTCCCCAACTGCCGCACCATTTTGATTCGCTGGGATTCGCCGCCCGATAGGGTCGCTGTCTCGCGGTTCAGGGTTAAATACCCCAGGCCGATGGACACCATCTGCCGCAGACGGAGCGTAATAGCGGCCACAATCGTCTCCGCCACCGGCTCCTCGATCGTATGCATGAAGTCAATCAACTCACTGACCTGCATTGCTGTGCACTCGGCAATGTTCTTCCCGCGGATCCGGCAGGCCAATACCTGGGGGTTCAGCCTCGCGCCCTGACATTCCGGACATACCCCTTCCTTCACCACACGCTCAATCTCCTGCTTATAGAGCTTGGAGTCCCTGGAATCTTTGCTCAGGAAGCTGCGGATGATGCGAGGAATCACCCCTTCATACAGCGAGGTCATCGGCCATCCTTCTGTCGGATGGGGAGGCTTGAAGCCAGATTTGTACAGCAGCGTATCCCATTCCTCTTCCGTATAATCCTTCAGCTTCTTATCATTGTCGAATAATCCGGTGCAGACGTACCGCTTCCAGCGGAAATCACCCGGCGTGAAAGTCGGAAAAAGAATCGCGCCCTCATTCAATGACTTCTCCCGGTCCAACAGGCGCTGGGTATCAATCTCCTTCGCGATGCCAAGTCCCTCGCATTTCTCACACATCCCCTGCGGATTGTTGAAGGAGAAGGCCTCCGCTTCACCGATATAAGGCTGGCCAATCCGGGAGAAGAGTAGGCGGAGCAAAGAGTAAATATCTGTGATGGTGCCCACCGTGGATCTTGAATTTCCGCCGATCCGCTTCTGATTGATAATGATGGCGACCGGTAGATTCTCAATCGCATCCGCATTCGGCTGTCCATAATGAGGAAGACGATGCCGGATAAAGCTCGAATAGGTCTCATTTAATTGACGCTGCGATTCCGCAGCCAACGTATCGAATACGAGCGCCGACTTCCCGGAGCCGGAGACACCCGCAAATACGGTGATCTGTTTTTTGGGGATGCTGACGTTAATATTTTTGAGGTTTTTCTCCCGCGCGCCGATCACCTTGATCTTGCTGCCCGATTCTGTATTCTCTGAATTCATGTCCTGCACTCCTTTCAGGTCCTTTGACCACCTGCAAGGAACAGTATATACTCTTAACATGTCAATAATTGTCTAGTTTAGACAAGGGATTATGAGGTGATTATCCTGTCCAAGACCAAGCTGCTGTTCGACCTGATTATGTATGTGAATTCCCGGCGGAGCTTCACGGCCCAGGAGGTCGCCGATGAGTTCGGCGTTTCCGTCCGTACCGCACATCGCTACTTACTGGAGATCAGCGAAATGGGCGTGCCGATCTACACGGAGCAAGGCCGCAACGGTGGATACCGCACATTGAAGAACAGGGTGCTGCCGCCGGTTTTATTCGATGAGAATGAAGCGTTGTCTATTTTCTTCGCCTTTCGGTCTCTGACGTTCTACGAATCCCTGCCTTTTGATGCCGATATTGAATCTGCTTCAAGAAAGCTGCTTGTCGCGCTACCGGAGGATACCCGGGAGAAGATCCGTCAATTGGAAACCGTGCTATCCTTCTGGAATCCGCAGCGCGGCCTACGCGCCCCCTATTTAAAAGAGCTGGTCGAAGCCGCGACAGAGCACCGAGTTATCACTATAGAGTATCAATCCAGAAGCGGCGACAAATCGAGAAACGTGGCACCGATCGGGGTTTATACAAATGACGGATTATGGTATACACCTGCTTATGATATGGACAAGAGTAGGATTCAACTGTTTCGAGTGGATCGTATTCTATCAATAAAGGTTACTGAGGATACTTACAAGGCAGGAACAAATCTGATGGAGTGGCTTCAGAGCTATACGATCTCCTCGCCCGTCCGTCTGGTGGTGGAATTAACCCGCGAGGGCATCAGGAAAAGTCAGAGCAAGCCCTGGTATCAGCCGATCTTGCTTGAGCAGGAGCGTGAGGATGGAATCGTCGGCCTGATCGACACGGTGATTGACCACAATGAAATTCCGTTTACCGCTCAGTTTTTTGCTCAATTGGGGAAGGAGGCCCGGGTCATCGAACCCCAGGAAATCGTGGAGCAGATCCGTAGCCATGCGGAGGAACTGTTGGGGCATTATCGTTGGGAATAAGCGAGCGCCCTGGCTTAACGAGCTCTAACGAAACGTAGTAACGCTATTCGCAGCAAAAAGGGCCTTTCAAAATTCTAACGAACCTGGGTATCGTTATTTAGCCGGAATAGCCGCTTAAAGCCTCAATTTCGCTCAAATAGCGTTATGGCGTTTCGTTAGGAATATTCATTTACTCCCAAGCAATCTGCAAGTACTTCCGATACAACTCGTCCAGAAGCTCTGTCGGATCTGCAAGCTTGGCTTGCACCGCTTTGGCGAACTCGGATAGATGCTCGAGCTCCCGTTCAACAAATTCATGGATCACATCGACACGCTGCTCGAGATTCAGCTCCTCGCCAGCTATTTTCCTGCGCAAAAGCTCCTCAATCGCGGCTCGCAGCTCTGGCTCCGTCACCAGATCCTGAACCAGCTCCTGGAACAGAATCGGCGGACTCGTATTGTACTTTTCAATCCATCGGCAGGCGAGGATCGGTCTAAGCACGTAGAAGTATTTTTTGATCTTCACCTGCTCGCCCTGTAGATATTCCCGGAAATTCCCCTTTGCCATATGCAAATAGTGATAGACCGAAGCTTGGGGAGAGAAGACCTGCTCTCTTAATGCAAGCAATTCTTCCCTGAAACCATAGGCTTCATAGTATCGGATCTCCGAGACAAGCCACTCCATCAGCGCCGGGTTCGACTTCCGGAATAATCGCAAAGCCTTGCGAATGTCCCAGCCGCTGATATCCAACTGCTCGTTAATCGGAAGCTCGATCACATCCCGTTTCTCATCGATGGACAAATACCACTCTGGTCGGTGGATATAGACAAACCGTACATCATAGTCACTATCCTGAGACGGAAACCCCCAAGCCCGGCTGCCCGACTCCACCGCAAACAAAACCTTAACCTGGTGCTCCCGCTCCAGTTCCATTATTTTATCGACAATAACCTGCTTCAATATACTGCCTCCTTCGGGGTCACTCCTCCCCGCTCAATACTCGATTTCATCCATCAAGCTCAAATTCCGGTTCGATTCACGCAGCAAACCTGTGAAGGAACCCGCTACATAATAGACAAAATCCGGGTCATGCACATAGCTGATAACCTGCCCATATGTCCCTTGATCGGATGGATCGAGGTCGAGCATTAAATATAGAGAGCCACCGGCCATGGTCGCAAACGGAACCCATTGTTTATGAAATAAATAAGGCTTAATCTCTGGAGCCAGCCGCTGAATCTCTTCTGCGGAATAATACTGTGCCAAAAGCTCGTCCCGTTCGCAAAAATAGCTCTTGGTCTTCTCCATTTCATCCAGAGACATTAGGTAAAAGGGAATACATTCGTCCATTGCGGCATCCCCCGTATAAATGATATGAAACGCATACCCACTACCGTCTTTAAGACGATAGAAGCTACGGAAATCCTCGGGCAGCAGCACCTCGAATTTTGCTTCAAAGGCAGCCAATCTCTCTTCGTCCGCCCCTGTCCGCTCTTTATACTCGCCATGCAGCTCCTGGATTTCAGCCTCCAGCGCCTTTTCTGGAAGCAAATCATCAAGCTCCGCCATCAGCGGTGCAAGCTGCTCCGAGACATATTCGCGATAGCCCCAGAATGCTTCTTCCTCGCCCCCATCGTCCAGCAAAATCATAACGGCATAGGAGATCAGATCGAGCCAATTCTCCATACGTTCAACCTGCTCATCAGTCATCAAATCATTCGAACGCAGCATCCCTTCCGGCTCCACCGCCCACGCGCGCCCAAGCTTACAAATGCTCCACAAGCAGGCTATCATCTCACGATCCAGCGCTGGCTCCCCCAGCTTTGCAGCAAGCGCTCGTATAACAATCATCATTTCATGGAAATTCTCTTCCTTCAGCTCACCCCGAAATGGTCGAAGACTGCCGAGGAAGCCCCCAGATACTTTCGGTAAATCCGTATCATCCTGCGCATATGCGTGGCATTTTAACAAATGAATGGCCTTTGAAGTCTCCATCTTCATCTCTCCTTCATGATCGACTCGTACCTGGCTCCCGGTTCAGTTCCGCCCTGTATCAGACGGTATATCATCTGACCAGCTAAGGAATAGAGCTTTGTTCTTGCTGCGATCATAGCTGATCGTCACCAAATCCCCAACCTGTACCTGATCCAAATGAGAGAGGACTTTCTTGATCTCTACCTCTTTCGTCAGTCCCTCATCCTGAAAACGTACCCTAAACCGTACTAACGGCTGATTATTAATATAGGTCCCTGTCTCGGACATTTGGATAATTGTGCCTGTGGTCGTAACCCCCCGTTTGAGCTTCTGCTGATAAATCCTGTTCAAGATCAGCGGCAACGTAACAGCTACCCCAAACATGAGGAGGGGAATAATGATCCAGATTACCCAATTAACCACCGTCTCATTTCCTTGCTTGAAATAAGCCATGAAGGTCTGGAAGGATTTCTGATATTCTGCCCGGTTAAGCTGCCATTGTGTAACCTTCTCGGGATAGAGAAGTCCAAATCCCCCTTCGCGCACATTCATCCATGCAGCAGGAGCGGCCGAATTGGAGTAATACAGCACATCCTCCCCGGCATCCTTATAGAAATACAAATCGGGATCGTCCAACTGATCATAAGAAAGTAGAGACACGATCGCCGCTACATCCGTGAACTGTTTCGTCTTCTCGTTGTACAGATATCCGAGCACATGCCCCTCAGCCTCGTCCTTCGTATTGGAGCCGACAATCAGGGTCTCCTCCTCGTTCAGCAGATACAGCTTCGCCTGATATACTGGCATTGGCGTGGGCAGTACAGCGCCCCATTTCTCTGCTGCCGCATCATAATACCGGGCTTGTTGGGGGTATTCAATGTCCACCTTAAGCAGTTCCTTCTGATCCCGTCCATACTGTTCCGCAAATTGATGCGCTGCGCGTTTTTCCACATCGAAAGGGCCATCTTCACTCTTTTGGACATAGGTCAACGGTAGACCCTGATCGTTCAGCACTCCACTGATATAGGCTGTCCGTCCATCATGCAGTGACAGCTGGAACATGGGCAGAGCCGCACCACTCTCCAAGCTCTCACGAACCGGATAAATAGATATGGGCCTGGAAGGTAGCAACTCCTTATCGTTCAGATCAACCTTGTGCAGTTTCCCCTGCTGCACCTCGGCGATATAGGGCATTTTATTATCCGTTCCGAAGACGATGACCCGGCCCCGCCATGAATACACATTGCTATCCACGAATCCGGATAAATTCAGTTGCCCTTGTGCCAGTTCCTGTACGGTGCCTGCGGAATCGATCATATTCATCATCAGCCGATCTTCGGCGTTATTCGTGACCAGAAGCAAGCGGCCATTTTGATATGCTGCCACAACCTGGCTATGTATATTGGAATAGAGAGGGATCTCTTTAATAAGCCTCTCTGTTTTAACGTCGTAAAGTTCACCCTTCAGTCCGCTGTCATCAGCTTGTGTAATCCCCAACGCTTTATTGCCGTGGTCCAGAAAGAACAGTTCCCGTTCGGCTGAAAGCTCCCGAGTAATCTGATCCTCAAGCTGGCCCGAATAATCCTTCCACACCATGATACTTAAAATGACGGCTGGAATAAAAAACACCAGATTAAACAGCAGCGAAATTTTTCTCCTCATCCGATCCTCTCCCTATCTCTCTATAGAAGGCTTCCTTATATAGGTATATTTATTATATCATAGCAGAATAGCCTCATCTCCGTTATGGGGCGCAGGTCGTATAATGCAAACAGGGGGTGTCATCATTTGGACAAGAAGTATCCTATCGGTGAAGTCGCTAAAATGACCAGGTCCACCGTCAAAACGATTCGCTACTACGACGAGATTGGGCTGCTCAAACCTACCGACTATACGGAAGGCGGGCATCGACTGTATTCGGCAGATGATATATGGCGGTTAGAACTCGTTACCACCTTACGTTATTTGGATTTTGGCATTGATGAAATTTATCAGTTGATGGCAGGCGAGTTAACTGTCGAGAAAGCACTGGCCTGGCAGATCGAGTCCTTAGAGACACAGGCGAACACGATTGCCAATATGATAGCCATCTTGCGTCAAGCAGAGGCACATGGGGACGATTCACTGCGATACATCCATGATTTGGTGAACGCGCGTAAGGTTAATGCTGAGAAGCGCAGACAGTTCATCACGGCCAAAGTGGAAGAGGCCCATTTATTCGAGGGCGTCCTCAGCGAGTGGAGGGACCCTCTTTTATATTATTTTAACAAGTTCGTCGTCGATCACCCCAAGACTTCGGCCAAGCAGGCAGCCGCCTGGCAGGAACTGCAGGAGCTCCTCAACGATCCTCAATTTATAGCAGATCTCAAGCGGGTCGAGCTGCTCTTCGCACGAATTGTACAACAGCCCCGCTATAATGCTGCCACCTGGGGAAATAAGCTGAAGCATATTCAGGAGCGATTGAATCATGCATGGAAGAATAAATGCGCTGCGGGGAGCAAGGAGGTTCAGTCCATTGTGGAAGATATGGCCGTACTGTATGCAAATTCCGATCCGTTAGATCCTGATGAAGACTTCTTTCGGTACTTTGTCGAATATTTTGAGAGCACCCAAACCAAGCATCTGGAACGGTGCAACACATTATGTGCCATCATCAGCCCACAGTACCACCAGCTGTATAAAGGGAACCTTCTTTTATATCAAGGCATCCAATGGCGGCTTCGGCAAAAATAATCGCTCCATGCGAATCATCGCGGATCATCGAGGGCCAAGCGCCCTCAACGATTCCAATGTTTAATGTGACTTTAGTCTTTTTGCAGCGTGAAATCCGGATGTTCGCCGATGTTCTGCTCTAATAGCTGAAGTGGCTGGTGCTTCAAATAATGATTGAAAAAATCCAGGGAGTACGCGTTAATAAAGCGGTGAGCGTGTCGTACATCCACACCATCCATCTGCTCATATAGCGGTGAGAGCAGATATAAATCCGTGAAACCCATATGCGTCATATGATTGAGCTTCATCCAGTAGTTGCCGCCTTCGGCTACATGTTCATACCGCGCAAGCAGTCCTTCCATCATCTGTCTGAGTTCGAGTTCTTGTATCAGCTGCACACTATTCAATGATCCATCCGCACTCATCATGAGGAACGGCTTCTCCAACCCTCCGGCCGGAATCCGCTGCTTGCCATACAAGACACCATCTAGATTCATAGCCGCTTTGATCCTCTCATCCTCCATGAGCATCTGCATGCTCGTCGCTCCACCAAAGGAATGACCGAACATCCCCACATTCTGCAGATCCATCCGTCCTGTAAAACGGTTATCAGGATCATTGGTCGCCAATCTCTCTACTTGATCGAGCACAAACTTCGCATCTTCCACCCATCCGGCATTAGCTTGATCCAGATACGAGGCTGAGTTCGAATCCTGCTGCACATAAGGAGCCACTCGCCCATCCGCAAAGACAGATGCCGTGCTGCTATAGGTGTGGTCGATCCCGACCACGATATAACCATGACTGGCTAGCTGCTCGACCTGGAAGGTGTTCTGATTCTTGTGCCCACTAAATCCATGGGAGAACAGAAGTACAGGATAGGTCGATTCCACCTGAGACAACTCAGCAGACTGGATGGCATATGTCTTCACATAGCCGAACGTTGTGAACAAAACCTTCGGCAAATTCAAAATTGTACTGTATCCCTCGGCAAAAACATCCGCGTCTGAAATGTAAGGGGCTGTACGGCCCTTCGTTTGCGCATCGGCAGGGTACCAGATCTGTACCATCAACTCACGTTTATCATCAGGATCTGATGTAAAGGTCTCTTCCCGTTGTTCATCCTTCCAATCATAAGTAACCGTACCAACCTTGTACGGACCTGTTGGCTGCTCGAAAGTAAAGACCGGCAACAGGAATGGTAGCGCGATGGCGATAGCTGAATACAGAGTGCCCAGAACTATCGTGGATATCCAGCGAATACAGGATCTTTTCTTAGTGCCATCCTTCTCTTTCAGTGGCTTGAATAACCGTCTGCAGGCCAACACCAGAATGGGGAGCAAAGTCAAAGCATAGACCGGAATCATCTGCCAACGCATCCCTTCGACGATCACATGCGCCAGTACGAGAATAGCAGAAACACCAAATCCAATGAGCAGTCCTCGCTGTGTCTTGTTTCTCGCAAATAGGATCCAACCGAGCAATAAAACATTGAAGATCGTTGATAACATTTCAATAGATCTCATAAACCTAAAACCTCCTTGTATACTGTTCGTGCTGCTTACTCGAACCAAGCATACAACCTCCAGTGGCTGGAGCTTCAACCCTCAGAAAGCAAAAAAATCGCCGATGCTCTTAATCCGAGCATCAGCGATTTCGCTAACAATGATCAAATTTAATATTCCGAATGACCTGAACCCTTGCCGAGTGTTCCAATCAAATCAACTTGCGACTGTACCACTTCTCGCCCTTGAACCTCCACATAAATACTGAGCCCCGAACCACCCATTCAGTAACCATAGCGATCCATACGCCCATAATGCCAAATCCGAGGGTGATTCCGAGAAAATACCCCAATACAACACGAAGCAGCCACATGGAGAGCAGCGAGGAGATCGAGGTGAAATTGGAATCTCCGGCAGCCCGCAGCGCCGATGGCGTAATAAAGCTGAACGACCAGAACAAAGGCTGTGCGATCGCAATCAGCAGCGTTAACTGGAAGATCGTCGGTATGATCTCCGCAGGTGGCGAGAACAGTCTGACGATCAACGGGAACAGCGGCAGTAGAATGAGATCGCTAATGATGAAAAATACCGTAGATAGTCCGAGAAATGATTTGACATATTTTCTGGCATCCGCAATATCTCTCCGCCCAATACATTGGCCCACTACCGTTACAATAGCGATGCTTAGCGCATTAGCGCCGATTTGGAACAGCAAGGAGATGGAACCGCCAATCGCGTTCACAGTTATCGCCAGCGTCCCCAATTGCACGATGAAGGTTTGCGTCAACAGCTTGCCACCATTGAAGAACATCTGCTCAGCAGCGAACGGAATCCCGATGAACATAATCTTCTTCAGGATGGAAAAGTTGAGCCGCAGGGCATTTTTAATTTTAAAACGTAGGGTCTGGTTATACTTCAACAGATAGATCAGCGAAGCGACCATACCTAAGATCCGGGCCGTCAGCATCGATACAATCAGTCCCATAACTCCCATATCCAATACTGTTATAAACAGTACGTTCAGGATCAGGAAGGTGACGTTCATAATCAGCGACAGTCCCAGACAAGCCTTGGTCTCAGCCACACCGCGAAGCGCGCCGTTCACCGCTTGAAATATCGCAATGAACGGATAAGAAAGACAGCTGCCGATGAGGTAGATCTTCGCATTCTGAAGCACATCAGCTTCCGCTCGTCCGAACAACAGATTCAAGGTCGGCATATGAAATATAATGACAAGCGCGCTCAAAAACAGAGATATAATCGCTACCGCAGAAATCGCCTGAGCCGCGGATTTGGAGACCATCTGGTCATTCCCGCTCCCCTTATATTGCGCCACGATCACCGTACCGCCGGTAGCTACAGCCACGAACACGTTAATGAGGAAGATATTCAGCGAATCAACCATGCTGACGGCGCTGACCGCTGCAACCCCAGACGAACTGACCATAGCAGTATTCAATAAGCTCATCAAAATAATAAAAGCCTGGTCAACCAGGATCGGAATAATGATAGCTATAATTTGTTTATAATCCAGGGAATCCCCGGTGAAATATTTATTTAGTAAAAATATCGATTTTCGCTTCAAATTAGCCATTGTATTACTGCTCATCGCATCATCACTTCTTTGGCATTATTCTGTCCAATTACCCTATTCCTCGAAAAAAAAGCTATGCCGTCCTATTATACCACTCTTGTTGAAAGAGGGAAGTGATCTGTGATATGTAGTAAAAAATGAACATACTCGCGTAAAAAAAAGGCCGATACGGCCTCTCCCCAGCAATACGCGCCTCCGTCAACCGCACCGTAAAATTACGGACGAACACATACGAAGTCGCCTCACTATGCACATAGACACTCGCCCCAACAAACCTACGCAGCTCTGGAATCGGGTCTATCCATGGAAACAGCTTGCATTATCGCAGGAATTTACTAGAACAGGCCGAAATATGGATGAAACCTTGGTTAAAGGCACACTCTGGTTCATTTAGAATCAACCTTTGGACCCAGTCAAGGCAATCCCTTCGATAAAGTACCTCTGCAGCACAATGAACATCACAATCATCGGCAATGTCGCCATTAAAGTACCTGCCATCATCGTTGGATAATCGGTGGTGTATTGTCCTTTCAACGACGCAATCCCGGCAGCCAATGTCATCTTGTCCGGCGAAGTGTTCACGATCAGCGGCCACAGCAATTCGTTCCAGGAAGCCAACGCAGTGAAAATTATTAAAGCAATAAGTGCTGGCTTCACCATCGGCAGCATGATGCGCCAATAAGTGTGGAAGTGATTGCAGCCGTCCAATTTCGCAGCTTCCTCCACATCCTTGGGCAGAGTCATGAAGAATTGCCTGAGCAGAAACGTACCGAATGCGCTAAAGATACCCGGAACGATCAAAGCTTGAAGCGAGTTCAGCCAGCCCAAATCCTTCATAATAAGAAATTGCGGAATAATGAAAATTTGACCGGGAACCATCAACACCGATAAACAAAGCATAAAGATCAAGTTTCTTCCCGGAAATTCAATTCTCGCAAAGGCGTAAGCAGCCATGGAACATAAAACTACCTGCCCCAAGGTTCGCGAGATCGTAGTGATCGCGGTATTGAAGTAGTATTTATCAAAGGGCAGCACCCGTAAAACTTCCGTGTAATTTTCCCATATGACCCGGGACGGAAAGATGACAGGGGGCACTTGAGCCGCTTCGCTAAACGTCTTGACCGATGTAAGCAGCATCCAGATGAAAGGTCCTACCATTAGTAGCGCTCCGAAACATAGAACGGTGTGAATGGCAAGCCGACCAAGCATACGGTTTCGTCCGAACATTCCCTTTCCCCCTCCTTGTTAATAGTGAACCCATTTTTTCTGTAATTTCATTTGCACCGAGGTAATTATTAAAATGACAACGAACATCGTCACAGCGATGGCGGCAGCATAACCCTTATTATTCGTCACAAATGCATACTTATAGAATAGATACACGACGCTCTGGGTGCTCTCCAGCACGGAAGGGCTTGCATTTTGCACTATTATGAATAGTAAATCGAACACTTGAAATGCGGCGATCAATCCCATGATCGTCACAAAAAACAACGTAGGCGTCAACAACGGCAGTGTAATATAGAAAAAGCGCACCAATGGGCCGGCTCCGTCCATCTCCGCTGCCTCGTAATATGAGCTGGATATCCCCTGAAGACCAGAAAGTAAAATGACAATATTAGTACCAAGAGAGCTCCAGATTGCGACAACAATAATCGAATAGAGCGCTATATTCGCGTCAGTAACGAACGCTATTTTATTGATAGACAACAAACTGAGCAAATAATTAATTAGACCATACTCGGTATTGTATAACCATTTCCAGACCATACCGATGGCCGCTGGCATCGTTACAACAGGCAAAAAATAAAGCGTGCGGTAAACCGACTGCCCCTTGATTTTCTGATTAAGCATCACCGCAATGATCGTCGATAACGCAATCGATACAGGCACGACCAACAGGGTATAGACAAACGTATTGCGGAATGCCATGAGAACTTCCCTGTCCTGAATCATATTCTTGTAATTGTCGACACCAGACCAGTGATATTTTCCAAAATCGCCCCACTCCGTAAAACTGAAAAAAATCGTTTGAAAAACAGGCCACACATAAAAAATCAGCAAACCGATCACTGTCGGTGCGATCATCAGGTAAGCCCACGTATAATCTTGACGTTTGAACGTACTTAAGCCCCTGTGAGGTCGGGGGGAATTGCCGCTTATACCGGTGCTCTTCCTGCTTGCATGCTCGGCGTTCATTCCTTAACCTCTCCTTCGAAATAAGATAGTAATCGGCCCCGTATCGATACAGAGCCGACAGCGAGCCCTTGCCAATTATTATTCTATCGATAGAATTTTGTTCATCTCCTCGGCCAACTGCTTAGCCGCATCTTCAATACTCATCGATCCTTCCCAAGCTCTTCCCAATATTTCAGTCTCTTTCTCCTGCCATTGGGAAGTCAGCTTGGATACTGGGAACGGCACACCGTACTCCGTAGAATCTATGAACACTTGCAAGTTCAACTCGGGATTGGACTCCACCCAAGCGCCCTCCGTGCCTTTAAACGCTGGAATCGTTGTACCCGTAGCTCCTAGAATTTCTGCTGCTTCTCTGGAGCCCAAATAGTTGACGAATTTCCAGGCCTCTTCAGGATGCTTGGTTTTTGCGGATAAAGCATAGCCCACGCCATGCATAACCGTAGCGCGCTTCTCCCCTTTCGGCAGCAGAGTAACGCCGATATTACCTTTCAGCGCCTCCGCTTTCATCAGAGCCCCTTGATACCAGGAGCCTCCGAAATACAAAGCGCTTTTACCCGATTCGAACAGCGTATGCCCCGGCGTCTCACTTAGCTGAGCAAAGGTAGGGGAAATTCCCTCCTGGATCATATTGGTCAAAAATTTAAGTCCGGCGATCGCTTCAGGTTTATCATATCCGGACGATTTCTTGTCTTGAGATATTACATATCCGCCTGCTTGAAAGATCGTATTATAGAAAGCGCCCTGGTTCCACAATTCCGCGCTGAAACCGTAAATCCCCTTAGAAGGATCCGTCAATGAAGCGGCTACCTCCTTATGCTTGGCCCAATCCCAAGTATCGTCGGGATAAGGCAAGCCAGCATCGTCGAATATTTTCTTATTATAGTAAAGCGCTACAGTATCGTAATATCCTGGCAATGCATAAGGCTGTCCGTTGTAGGTATACAGGTCAATTAACGCTTTCGGGTAATTATTCAAATCAATCCCATCCGCAGCTACCCGATTTCCAATTGGAGCAATCATCTCGTTCAGCGCGTACTTCATAAAGTTGGGACCGTTCATCCAGAACACATCGGGCAGAGCGCTGCCCGTAGCTGCCGCCTCCATTTTCACCCAATATTGTTCCCAAGGCGTAAGCTCCAACTTGACTTCAATATTCGGATTGGCATCTTGGAATTTCCGAATAATTTCCTCATAAGCGGGCTGCATGTTTTTATCCCACATTGCATAAGTAATGGTGACTTTGTCCCCCTCGCCCCCCTTATCTGCTGCTGCAGGAGAATCACCCGAGCCGCTCCCGTCTGAACACGCTTGCAACAAAAGCATGATCAGTACCAACAGCCCCGCGAACCACTGTTTTTTCATTTTTGTTACCTCCTTCAACTTGTCTAACTTTCTCATATATTTTCAAGCGCTTTCATTATATACAGAGAAGCTTCGCTCAAAGGGCATAAGCGGTCTTTGCTGCAGGGGACAATGATCTACAATGGACGAATGCGTCACAATAATTTAGACAAAAATGCACCTGAATGAGACGTTAGTTCACTTCATGCCGTCAATTCATCCTTATATAGCGTGATATAATAGAATACGAACTTAAACGGACATGAGGCGGTGTGCAGCATGCGAACAGGACACAGGCTTATGGGATTAGCCGGACTCCGTTCTTTAAAACATAGACTAACGCTTCTATTATTACTCTCTACGATCATTCCGCTCGCATTCATCGGTCCGATCTCCTACTATTCCATGTACTCCATCTTGAAAAATAAAGCGGAAACAGGTGTGATTAACAACTTACAGCAAATACGTACATCCATAGAAAATACACTGAATCAGTTAAACCATGTTTCACAGCAGTTGACCTTTGACGGCAGAGTGGGTAAAAACATTGAACGATATATCAATTTTTCAAGTCATTACGAGAAACGGGCGCTGCACGAAGAGATATCGAACCAGATCAATCTGGTGCACTTTACGAATCCTTCGATCGGCCTGATGTTCTATTTCTTCCAGTCAACGGATACGACGGATATGAAATTATTCGAAACCTTTAGTGTGCGCGACGATTTTAATATAGATCACCTCTCAGTGATGATGAAATTCAAAACAATCACTTACTTTAATCCGCATCCATCGGTTAGTACGCTAGATAATAACGACGTGTTATCTATCTCAAGACAGGTACGACTACCTGAAAGGGATGATTTATTTTTATATATTGAAACGGACCCCAAGCTGCTAGACGAAATTTTAAATACACACGAAAGGAATTTCTCGACTCTCCTAATCGACAACCAGAATCGAATTGCTTATAGCCAGCAAACCGCCGAATTCCCGGTTGGTTCGCTTTTTGAGCAAGAAATGAAGGATACGACGGGCAGGGACAATTATTTCTTCGAGGAACAGAGTAACCAAGGCTGGAAAGTGGTAGCTGTCATTTCCAAGTCGACTTACAATCATGAAATTCATCAATGGGTGCAACAGTATATTCTGTTTGCCATTCTGTCTATCGCGCTAGGTCTTTTACTGGCTTGGCTTATCTGGCGAAGCGTCTACCGACCACTGATGCTGCTCAGCAGAGACATCCGGCATTTCAAAGACAATCACGAATATGCTCGTGCCCGCCCCTTGAAATCAAGCGCTACTACGATCGAATTCGAGCGATTACATGAAGAATTTCGAGGTATGAGTCAACGAATCAGCGAATTGATTACAGAAGTGACCGCTAATGAGCAGAGAAAATCGCAGCTTGAAGTGGAGAAGCTCATGCATCAGATCAACCCTCATTTTCTGTACAATTCCCTGGACACGGTTCGCTGGCTGGCGCGTGCCAACGGGCAGCAAGATATCGATCGGCTCGTCTCGACGTTAACGAAGGTGCTCTATTATAATCTTGGTAAAAAAGAGGTTTCAACGATTAAGGAAGAAATGGATGCACTGAGAAACTATGTGACACTGCAAGGGATTCGCTACAATTTTCAATTTAATGTGCAAATGTATGCTGAGCCCGACGCACTGGATCTGCCTATTCCGCGATTTATTCTACAACCGTTGGTCGAAAATTCACTATACCACGGTCTGAATGAGGAGGACGGGAGAATTGAAGTGAATATTTCCAAACAAGGAGATACATATATCGTATTGAAAGTGTGTGACAACGGAAGCGGGATGACAGAGGAACAGATTCTGAAATTGTTAGAAGGCGAGAATAGTAAGCAGGTGGGAATGGGCATCGGTCTGCGGTATGTCCATCGGATTATGAAGTTCAAATACGGCGAACGGGCAAATCTCGACATTCGCAGCCAAGTCGGCAAGGGAACATGCATTGCATTAACCCTGCCTATTGCCAGCGAGGAGGAACGAAGCGAATGACCAAGGTGCTTGTTGTGGACGATGATTATTTGGTGCGTAAAGGCTTTATTGCAATGATGCCGTGGAAGCTTCATGGGATGGAAGTGGTGGGAGAAGCGGAGAGTGCGAAGAAAGCGCTAGAATTTATGGCAGGTCATCCCGTCGATCTGTTAATTACCGACCTGCATATGCCCGTCATGTCCGGGCTTGAATTAATGCGAGAAGTCCGGCGACTCTACTCTCATATCCATATGGTCGTGCTTACCTTCCACGATAAATTCGATTATATTCAAGAAGCGCTTCGGCTGGGAGCGATCGATTATATCACGAAGATAGAATTAGAAGATGAGAAGATGGATGAAGTGCTGCGGAGAATTCGCGAACGTAAGGGAAAAGAGGACGTTCAGCAATCATTCTATGGACAGTTACCGAGCCTCGAAATCTCGTTACAGGCTTCCGATGAACAGAAACGAGCAGAAGCTCTGCTCAGTCGATGGGCAGAGGGAAATTGGACAATCGATGCTGAAGAATGGGCGACGTTAATTGATGAAACATTGCTGCTTAAGCCTTCTCCCGCCCGGCTGCAAGACGAATTGACGAAAGGATGCGAGAAGTGGACATTGCTGACGCCAAATTCATACTCCTCACCCGATGTGGACCGAATGAAAACCTGGGAGGATTGGTTAGCCTGGATTGAACGGTTCAGAACTGCGGTAGGAAGTCGAATCGCCGAAATCCCCTATGCACCCGAGATGATACATTGCATTGTTAAAGCACAGGCGATCATTCAAGACGAATTCCAATCCGATATCACTTTGCCTGACATAGCTAAACGAGTGGGAATGAGCCGAAGCTATTTCAGCCGCTGTTTTCGTGATATTACAGGCCAAACTTTTAATGATTATACGAGAGAAGTGCGGATGAAGCATTCGGAGAAATTGTTGCGGCAGACCAATAAGCCAATTCATTGGGTGGCGATGGAATCCGGCTATCCAAATGAAAAGTATTTCTCCAAAGTGTTTCGCAACTGGGCCGGGATGCTGCCAAGTGAGTTTCGCAAATTATAGGTAGAATCTCTGCATTGAACTAGTCGAGGAGGATTGGCGATGAAAAAGAGCGGTAACGGCGATAGCGCGAAGCGAAGGCTTGTAACCGCAAGAGTAATGTTCTTTATACTGCTCTTGCCTTTGTTCTCCGGGATGATTCTGACGGGATGCTACCATGGGGAAATTGCCGACCTTGCGGCGGACCCAGTAGACGAAGGTGCATCCGATACCACCCAGGATTCGCCCGTGAATCCATTCCGACTTCCGTATCCTGTAGAGATGTCGATCGTTAAAAATGTTCCGCCCGGTCTGATGCTGCGGGAAGGCGAAACGATCGAGAACAATTCATTTACCGAATACTACTATAAGAAGACAAATATTAAATTTAAGGTGGATTGGTACGCTTCCGACGATAATTACACGCAGAAGCTCCATTTAGCTGTCGAAAGCAATGTACTGCCGGATGCCATGATCGTTGACGAACCGATGTTCAGGCAGTTGGCTGAGTACGATCAAATCGAAGATTTAAGCAATGTTTATAACAAATATGCTTCAACTCTTTTGAAAGAGATCTACTCTTCTTCCGGGGAAGGCGTGCTGGAAAATGCGACGATCAATGGCAGGTTAATGGCGCTTCCCAATATTTCGATTCATGCTGATTCCATTAGCATGCTGTGGGTGCGGCAAGATTGGCTGAACCGACTCAATCTGGCACCACCTCAAACCATGGAGGACGTCATAGCGATTGCAAAAGCATTCGTAGAAGATGATCCCGACGGCAATGGTCTAAAGGATACGGTCGGATTATCCGGAAACAAAACAAATCTCTACGCTTTAGCTGGCATATTTAATTTTACGGGGATTTTTGCCGCACATAATGCTTATCCGGGTTTGTGGATGCAGGATGACAACGGGCGGATCGTCTATGGCTCCACCCAACCCGAGACGAAGCATGCGCTTAGTACAATTCGTAGTATGTATGCATCCGGCTTAATTGACCCTGATTTTCCCTACCGGACGGAACCGCTTGATCTGTTAGTTGCAGGCCGAAGCGGCATGTTCTTCGGTCCGTGGTTCGCTCCCTGGAACATTGTCGAAGCAGTGAAAGAGGATCCGGCAGCCGATTGGCGGCCTTATTTAATTGCAGATGCCGATGGCCATTATAACACAGAGAGAATGCCAGTCAGTTCATATTACCTGGTCGTGCGCAAAGGGTTCGCCCACCCCGAAGCAGTGATTGTCTATGCGAACCAGCTTTTATCAGACTCCCGTCTGCCGGATGAAGAGTATAATAAATTGGATCCGGCGATGATTATTACACTCTCTCCCCTTTATTTAACCATCGATTATGCCGATGCCGTCTCCCGCAAGTATAAGGAGCTAGTTCAAGTGCTTGAGGGGAAAGCCTCGCCATATTCGTTATCCCCCGAAATGATGGGACATTACAACAGATGGCTGAGAAGAGAGCAACGATCAGAGATGAATGTTAGCGATTGGGCCGCTCCCCACGCCTATCTATATGGTGGCGAAATTGTCACGCAGCAAATGGATAGAGAGGTCTACAATCAATTTACATCCATGACACCAACTATGGAGCAGAAATGGGATACCTTATTCAAATTCGAAAACGAAACCTTCTACAAAATCGTTCTTGGTGAAATCCCCGTCGATTCCTTCGATGATTTCGTGAAGGATTGGTATGATCAAGGCGGACGGACAATCATAGCAGAAATCGAAGAACAACTCGGCAACCGTTGAACAACCGTGCTCCCTTAACCCAATAAGGATGAAACTTCTATATCAAAATTGAACAAGACTTCTTCCGCATTCTATACCTGTGGAGGAAGTCTTGTTTTATTTATAAAAGATGCAATTAGGGTAATTTTATCCATAATATCAAGTTACTTTCAATCATACATCCGTGTAGGATGTGACGAAAAGTTTATTTACTTACATCCAGACTTAGAGCTTTCAATCCACACATCCGTGTAGGATGTGACTCACGTGTCTCCTTTTACTATTTTCTCTCTGAGACTTTCAATCCACACATCCGTGTAGGATGTGACGGGAAAGGGGGTGAGTAAGACATGAGCAAAGGCGACTTTCAATCCACACATCCGTGTAGGATGTGACGAAAAAAGGAGGGAAAGACCGTGGTAGAAGAAAACTTTCAATCCACACATCCGTGTAGGATGTGACTAATGGCAACAAATTCAAATCATCACCTCCTAAACTTTCAATCCACACATCCGTGTAGGATGTGACTTGATAAATCTTGGCGGCCGCTTTTGGATAGGGGGCTTTCAATCCACACATCCGTGTAGGATGTGACTCAAAACGAAGATTAATGGCGTGTATCGTATAAACTTTCAATCCACACATCCGTGTAGGATGTGACCAGTCGTAACGGATTTGCCAATTGTGTATGTCCTTTCAATCCACACATCCGTGTAGGATGTGACGAATCGTAATCGCATTGAATTACTGGGCAACTTATCTTTCAATCCACACATCCGTGTAGGATGTGACGGAAATTGTTGGACAAGTATCGGAGCAAGTCGCACCTTTCAATCCACACATCCGTGTAGGATGTGACTCCGATTTTGAACAAAAATATTCAAAAGTCGGTACTTTCTTACTAAAATTAAAATACTGGAGATTTTATAATTGCTTATTAATCACATTTTTGGATAAAAATCAAGATTTTTTTGTGCGAATCCCCCAGGGATTTTATGTTTGCTTGGGGTTCGCACTTAATGTTTATCGGTCTTAGATCATTTATTTTAAACTGATCAATATTATATTCAACTCTTCTAGACACTTCTCCTCCATTACTAAAATCGGGTTATTTATTTCTGTTTCTTTCACAACTAGTTTCTCATGCAAAGCCGTACACTCAAGCTGAGTACCTACTCTGGGAACTATACCTACGGGTAAACATGCTCGATCCGCTAACAAAACTCAAACTACTTTCATGAATCCACGTAGGATACGACAAGCCAAGCGTTGAGGATCTAGAAAGCATGGTGGCTTTCAAACTACGCATCCACAAAGGATGCGACAACAATTGGCGATAGACAGGCCATGGCGTTTTGCCTTTCAATCCACGCATCCACGGGGGATGCGACAAGACCGATTCTATTACACTATTCGTGCATGGGGAGACTTTCAATCCACGCATCCACGAAGGATGCGACTTGTTTCATCGCTTAAGAAAATCACCCCACTGCCTTTCAATCCACGCATCCACGAAGGATGCGACCAGAGATCAGGGCGGCCCAAATGCGCCAGCACACGCTTTCAATCCACGCATCCACGAAGGATGCGACTTTTCAGGCTCCTGACGAGCCCATCCTTCTTCAATCTTTCAATCCACGCATCCACGAAGGATGCGACGAGGTCAGGGTCAATCTTGCAGATGGTCTAATGCCTCTTTCAATCCACGCATCCACGAAGGATGCGACGCAAAGGTATCAATTACTTTAGCGCCGGACTCTTTCTTTCAATCCACGCATCCACGAAGGATGCGACGCAGCGTGCCTTTTCGTATACGTTTTCCCTTCCGCTTTCAATCCACGCATCCACGAAGGATGCGACCATCTTTAATCTTTTTGAATAGCAGCCAACTAGGCTTTCAATCCACGCATCCACGAAGGATGCGACTATATTCCACGCAACTACTGTCCATATTTTGTGTACTTTCAATCCACGCATCCACGAAGGATGCGACTCCTAATGGCCATGAAGGCTGTAAAAAGCCAGATGCTTTCAATCCACGCATCCACGAAGGATGCGACGGATTCAGAGGATGGCAATCAAGATCGCGAAGCAACTTTCAATCCACGCATCCACGAAGGATGCGACCGGATTAAACGCATTGATGAGGACGAGATTCGGCTTTCAATCCACGCATCCACGAAGGATGCGACCTGTTCCAGGCACAGGTCCGTCAAGGGGCGAAGCGACTTTCAATCCACGCATCCACGAAGGATGCGACATAATAGAATTAACAACAAGGAGATGACACAAACCTTTCAATCCACGCATCCACGAAGGATGCGACGATCGTTGCATGGACGGGTTAGCACAGGACGGAATACTTTCAATCCACGCATCCACGAAGGATGCGACCCGTCAATATCTGTGCTATAGGTACACATGCCCCTTTCAATCCACGCATCCACGAAGGATGCGACTGCAGATAAGCTGCTGGACAAAGCTAGAGTAGGTGCTTTCAATCCACGCATCCACGAAGGATGCGACCTTGGGCGTGCTTCAAATCGATTCCAAGATTTTAACTTTCAATCCACGCATCCACGAAGGATGCGACGCCCATTAATCCATCATATCGCAGACCATATTCATCTTTCAATCCACGCATCCACGAAGGATGCGACAAGGATTTGATTGGTTTACAGGGGAGGAGTAGACATCTTTCAATCCACGCATCCACGAAGGATGCGACGAGGTATTATCTTTTCAACCTTCTGTGGCAATTCACTTTCAATCCACGCATCCACGAAGGATGCGACTGCTGGGGAAGGAGTTACTGCTTTTTTGCGATTCGCTTTCAATCCACGCATCCACGAAGGATGCGACATTGTAGCCCTCCATGTAGCAGAGGCAGAGAAACCTTTCAATCCACGCATCCACGAAGGATGCGACTGGCCGGAATCCTATGGATTTGCTTATGGGGATCCAACTTTCAATCCACGCATCCACGAAGGATGCGACAGAGTTACAAACTTGAGGCTGCGGATCGATACGTCTTTCAATCCACGCATCCACGAAGGATGCGACCACCAACACAGGCAACTGGAGCGCAGCAATTGTGCTTTCAATCCACGCATCCACGAAGGATGCGACAAACTTCTCTGCTGCTCTCTCTGTCTTAGGTAACGCTTTCAATCCACGCATCCACGAAGGATGCGACGCGGGCGGAGCGGCGGAAATGGCGGCCCGGCGCTTAGCTTTCAATCCACGCATCCACGAAGGATGCGACCGATGTGTACGTCCGGGATAGGGTCGGAGATAAACTTTCAATCCACGCATCCACGAAGGATGCGACTTTAACTTCGCTCATCACGATTCCTCCTTAAAATGACTTTCAATCCACGCATCCACGAAGGATGCGACTCCACCGTTTTGAGTTGACCAATGACAGAACGGGTCTTTCAATCCACGCATCCACGAAGGATGCGACAATTCAACCCGATTCCAAGCGGTTAAGTTTTCTTCTTTCAATCCACGCATCCACGAAGGATGCGACTCCGATTTTCGGGTAAAAAGAGCCCGAAAACCGCATTTTACATAAAAAAACTACTTTTAAGAGTTTCTCATAATTACATTTTATTACATACATGGATATAATCCATGATTTTCGTGGTGCGAATCCCCTAGGGAAATCATGTTCGCTTGGGGTTCGCACCACGGATTTACAGGAGTCATCTACAGGATTAAGGGGCCCTCGAGATCGAGGGATTCCTTAATTCCGACGTGCTCTACCTTGCTCTTATAGTTGTTGCCAAGCTGGTAGAATCGTAGGCTGTCCTGCTCTTCGTCGATGATGTCGATCAGTTTCATTTTCAGAACTTCAAATTCTGTGGCATCCACTACACATTCAAACACGGAGTTCTGCACGCGCTGTCCATAATTCTGGCATACCTTGGACACTTGCCGCAGTCTTCTCTGCCCAGCACTATGCGTCGTACCTACATCATAAGTGACCAATACTAGCATCGTCTACACCTACTTCCATAGAAACGGCGGATATTCGTCCAGATCGCCGCGCAGATATCGGGCTAACAGCAGAGCTTGAGCGTGGGGAACCAGCCCCCAGGATATTTTCTCGCCCAGAAAAGGATGCACAATACTCTCTTGTTTCTTAGTCTGCCAGGCCGCCAAGAAGTCCTTCCTAGCTTCATCGGTCATCAGTACGGCTCCGTTCTCCTTACGGACAAAATCCCCCGCACTGACTACTCTTTTATTGATTAAGGACAGTACGAACCGATCAGCATAAATCCCGCGCAATTCTTCCATCACATCGAGTGCCAGAGAAGCTCGTCCAGGACGATCGCGATGCAGGAAGCCGATATACGCATCCAATCCGACGGCCTCGAGAGCAGAGGTCATATCATGAGCCAGCAACGTATATGCTAACGACAACATCGCATTTACAGGGTCCAGCGGAGGTCTGCGTGAACGAGTACGGAAAGAAAAATCCTCCTTCTGCTGCAAGATCATATGGTCAAACAGCTTGTTATAACTAAGTGCCGCCTGCCCCTCCAGGCCCCGTAACTGCTCCAGATCCTCGCACTCTCTGATCGCAGTCATCATGGAGGACATATGCTCCGAGGCCTCCTTGAATTCCGCAACATCAATCCGCAGCGGATAATCCCGAGTCATTCTCTCGATCATCCATTTATGATTGTAGATTTTACCGATGATAAAATTACGGGCGATCACCGCAGATTCCCTTTCGTTGTCCGAGAGAAGACTTTGCTTCTTCCTTAGCACAACATTCCCTTTGCTCGCTCCAATGACCCTGGCCAGAAATTCACCATTCATTTTCAGAAAAACAATAGATATATTCCGTTCCGCACAGTACCCCATTAAAGCCGGACTAGCCCCGGTATAACCAAAGGTTACAATAGACTCCAGATTGTGAAGCGGCACTCTGCCTAATTTCTCCTGATCCTTGAGCAGTACGATATTATCGCCATCCAGAGATAAATACACCTCCGGCTGTGTGACAAACAGCGTATTCAGCAGCTTCCTCATTCTCTGATCTTCCCTTCGATATAACTCTTCACGCTGCGCTTGGTCATAAGTTCGGGCAGACAGATCGATTGAAGGGAGCAGCTTTTGCAATGGGGGCCTGCCTTGACCTTTGGAGTATACCGCCGCCGATAATAATCCTGCATTTCACGAACGACGGATCGTACCTTCTCCTTCATCTCTGAAGTAAGAGCTACTTCAACACGACGTTTAATTTCATTATAAAACATATAACCTGTGTCGATTTCACAGAGCAGCATATCCTCCAGGCATAGCGCCTGTGCAGTTAACTGTAGAATGTCCGCATCATCCTTCTTCGGCTTTCCCCGTTTATATTCCACTGGATAAGCGATATATTTGCCTTCTGCTCCGCTAATCTCAACGCCCCGATCATCCCTGATGAACTCGACCACATCACAGATTCCCGTTATTCCCAAGCCATCGGATTTCACCGGCATCGCTCTTACGACGAGCTTATCGCCCCGCTTCTCTCTGACAAAGGGCTGATCCGCCTTGCGGTGGAGATACTGCCCCTGAACGGTTCTGACATTCTCCTCCCATTGCTGCTCAATATGGATCAAGGCCCACTGCCTTCGACAAAATTGAAAATGCTGTATCCCCGACAACATGAGATAATCATCTTCAGAATTAACGGCCATCTATGATCTCAGCCTGGAGTCCGTCCAATTCGGTTAATTCAACAGCATAGTCTTCAAAAGACTTAGGCTCGTCCTTACGTGGCTTAACAGACAATGAGCGATGTACCTTAGCCGAGGAATACTGACCTAGCTTGGAGGAATGCTCCCACCAATAAACCTGATGAACCTCCATGCTGCCTTCCGGTCTGGCAGACGAGGAATCATTCTCGAACAGACTGACGAGCGCTTCCTTGATCTTCTCCGCATCCTCATTCGTAAATCCGGTCTTCTCAGCCAATTGAGTATTGATGCTACCTTTGAATACATATACACCGAAGTCGACTCTATGCTTCATCCCCATTGTATCCGAACCCTTCTTATCTCCAGGCTCCGAATTCACACTTTTTGTAATTTGCATACTCGTGATATCGATCGGGCTCACGCTAGTCGCTGTATGGATGGATACCGGGCCTCTTACGCCGACAGAGACCCCTTTTTCCCCGCTGCCTTTAAAGGCAAACACTTGTCCAAAACTACGCACATCGATCCATTCCTCACAGGCCACGCTGGCAAACTCTTCACTGGAGACGGATTTGGACTTCATGATTTTAGTTAAAGCTTCATTCGCATCCGCACGCTCTCGCAGACTTTTCAGAGAATCCGTTGTTCTATCATTGGATTGTACAAAAATAGATTCCCCCATATCCTGCAGGCGATTTCTGATTTTACGTTTCAGCGCTACATCCGAAACCTCCCCATATCCGTCATAGTTCTGCCGCGGTCTGTTTCCATTCAGCGGATCTCCGTTGGGATTGGCCTTTGTTACCGAGAAAATTACAGCAAAATCAATTTTATGATCCAGAATTGACATTTATTCCATCTCCTCTTCATTGGATTGTTCAGCGGTATCTACACTTGCTACGCCTGTTTTTTCTTTCTTTTGATAAAGATCATGTCTTTGGCTATAGAAGCCCAACAGATACTTACCTGACAATGGCTTATTATTAAAATCCTCAAACTTGAGCTTAGAAGCAATCTCATCGATCAGACCGGACAAATAATACCCCTTCGCACCTAGACGTGCCTGGTACGGCTGTAAACTCGCTTGAATGGTTGTCCACGTTCGGGCCGGATGCTGGGCAAAAGAATTCATATATCGAATAGCATTGCTAGCCCGATTCTCCTCATTACCCAGAGCTCGTCTCTCCAGCACATCCGCAACAGCCAACAACCGTCCAAACAGATAATCCCGATCCTGATTTTCTTTATCTAGCGCCACCTCGTATCCCTCCTTCTTCTGAATCAATCCATAGTTTATCAAGGCACATGTTATGCTAAGCGTCTTCTCCCACTCCCATTTCTCCATCGATACAGGATTGGAAGCCCGTTGGAATGCACTTCTGACAATATCTATCGGTATATGACGTCCGTCTATAATGGTGGGAAGCATTCGTTCCATTAAGCCCTTTACGACTTTATCTCCCGCTTTGGAGCCATAGGCCGCGAAGGCGATATCTCGCGTCGCTGGTGCTCCGTAGAAGATCACAAACTCCCCCTGTTGATTCTTCTGATAGCGGTGCAGCCATACACAGGTTGAATGCCAATCCACCAATCGCTTAAAATAATCCTGCTGAGCCATATGGCGATAATACAATACAGCCATCCGGCCCGTTGTTGCTGAATCTAGCACCAGTAGACTGACCTTCGCCTTAGAATCAGCATATTTGTTCTTATAGCCGCCCAGCGCCTTCCATAACTCCTCGGCTAACAGATCATTTGTGAAGGATTTCCCTTGAGCTAACGTAGCTGCCACTCCTGGAAGGAAGGTATACGTATCGTCTTCTGGTGGAACGATGTCTGAATCATCACCATTGGACCAGACCAGGAACACCCGCTGATCAATGACCTTCCCTTGCCGATGAATCAGCCATTTGAGCGCGTTATGCGCCTTCTGTGACACTTCGTAACTGATACTAGCCACTTCTTCACTATCACTGTAACGTCCCCGGAAGGTAAATCCGGTCTTGTCATTCGCCGAGATTAATTTTGCCTTATCCGCCGGATTTCTGATTTTGTTAGCATGCTTGCTTGTACCGGGCATAATCTCGCCAGTCACATAGCAGAGCTTCTTATCACCTAACTTGTGGTTATAATACTGCACAAAGGACTCGTACATTTCCGGATCGTCCCAAGTCTTCTTCATAGCCCGTCGCGTGGAATGTACAGTAAAGCGAATAAAAGCGTCTGACTGCTCTCCGGCCAGAGAAGAGAAAATCGCTGGTTTTTCTTCATAGAGGGATGCGTATTTCTTATCCCATTTGCCTATTAAATGCCCCTGTTCATCCACAGCCAGCTTGCGATCCGCGACCAGGTCCTCGATTAACCGTCCTTTTTTCAGATAAGTATAGATGCTCCTCACATTCTCGTGTGCATTCGGAGAGTTCGCCCAATCTGCCAACTGCTCAATATAAGCTCTGAAGGGCTCTTCCTTCTTGATTACACCACCATAAGCGGTAAAATCACCTGCTACATAGCTAAGCTTGTCATGCAGTGGATAAGGGGCTACCTTGGAGCCTGCCCGACTTGCAGAATCCTCCGTACAAGGAATCAGCGTATTGGCATCATTCTTGTCGATGACCTCTGCGGAATGGAAGTCTCCGCTCTCCGTAACTCTCACCTCAATATGCGCAGTCTGCGTTGTATGTGAGATGGGTAGCAAGGTGTATTCAATGAACTTCTGCTGCTCCCTGTCTATAAATCGTTTCTCCTTAACGCCAACCCGCCCCGAATTAGCTTTATAAGTTTCATATAAATCCAGCAGCCAGCTCACAGCCTCTCACCCTCTTCCATCTGCGCCAGCACATCATGGACAGATTCTACATTGGATGTATTGAAAATCTTCGGCTGCATATCCGAAATTTTGCGCACCTGTAGGCAATCTTCGGGCGGGATAAACTCGATATATCCGTTCCTCATTACAGGATTCCAGAGCCTGGTCTCCATTTCATTCCGTCCCGTCTCATCCGGATAATTGATCCCGTGGACCATCGTTCCAAAATGAATCTCGCCCTCGTAGTTGTCGTAGAATCCTTCTCCCTCACCAAATACGCATGGTTCAACATAACCTTGACATTCCCGGGCTCCGAGAAAAATATCTCTTCTTCCCCCTGCTTTGATCGATCGCTTCAGGATATTGTGATGCTTATGCTCGTTACGATCGAACTCCATATCAGGTCGATTCAGATTAAACACAAAGTGAGCACGGCATTGGTAGCGGACATCCCGCAAGTAAGTATAATTCGCAAGCGTATTGCCTCCGCTATAGTCAATCGGTCTAATTCCCTTGGATTCCATACGGATCGGGTTCATCACACGAATTTCATCAATGATATACATGATGGTCGGCTTCCAGTAAACGCTTTCAAGAATACCTTTCATGGCCTGGTATGTGGGGATTTGATAGCTCAGCTTCTCCCCGCCCATTTTCGTTAAGGGGTCAGTAAAAAGAGCATAGTCCCCATACACTTCGAACTCCACACTATTTCTAATCACGTTTTACCTCCTTCCTATATTTTCCTTACGCCTATATTGTATCCTTTCCAAATATCAGAGTCAACAAATTTCTAATTAAATGTTATATGAATTATCAATTAAATGATATATGAAATTTTCATTCTAATAGGTTCAATTTTAAGCCCACCAGTTTTATGCTATAATAAAGCGTCGCTAGTGATTAGCGCGGATTGAAAGATATAGCATTTTATTAGGGAACCTATCTCGCCATTTAACAGCGAAGATAGGTTTTTTCCCTCTGATTAATAGCCTAGGAAGGCCATGGAGCTATCATTTTCAATGTCACAGCCAAATTCTTCGTTATAGGCTCGCTCATGCAAAACTAACACTTGCCCCTCGAAGTAGCTCTCGATTCCATCGTTCTCAATCAAATGGTCACGCTCATGACGGTATAGATTAACCGTAAATTGTTGTGCAGATCGTAATAGTGTGGTCAGATCATCAATGGAAGGACTTCCATTCAAATCCGTAATGATCCGCTCCCCCTCACCATAAGGGACAATTACCGATGTCGTCGCTTGATCGATGACTTCGAAATACTTAGCAGCAGTTCCGTAGCTATTGGCCAGCATCAGAGGAAGATTTACCCCTTTATTATGTCTATAATCCGCATAATAAGAATCAGAGTCACCTTTGGGACCAAATAGCAGCTCCGTCATCTTCCTTCTATTTAATTCTTTTATGTCATAATCAAGATCTGCTGCCTGTTCCGTATAGAAACTTTCAAAATACCTTTCCATTGCGGCACGTGACAGTAAATGCCCTCCGTACACGCTCGAATCTCGTCTCAAATCCGTAAGCAAGGTCCGAGCAATACTCTTCCCGTCCTCAATTTCGGGCAGCTTACTTAGATTCTCCTCTAAATGATCGATGACATACACCTGACGCAATGGATCTTTTCCATGGCGGTTGCATCTTCCAGCCGCCTGCGCAATGGAATCCAAACCAGCCAAAGAACGGATGACACAGTCGAAGCTGATATCCACCCCGGCTTCAATTAACTGCGTGCTGACACAAATGACCTTCTCTTCTTTTGCTAAATGCTCCTTAACCTTGTCTAATCTATCACTTCGATGCTTCGAGCACATGGATGTACTAAGATGATAGATCGGGATCGAAGTTTCAAATTCCTTCAGTCGGTTATACAGCTTTTTAACAACCGTCTTCGTATTTAAAATGACCAATACATTGTTGATGCCATTCGGATCATCAAAGCGTTCAAGGACAAATTCAGCTAATTGTTCTGTATTAAGCGGCTCCATCGTACGATCCACAATTTCCACACGCTTGAAAGCCTCAATCACATCATCAATAGAAGTGATCATTTCAGGTTCTTGATTAAGATGTAGTTCCTTCTCTACATAATGAAGTGCAGGCTGGGTTGCCGTACAGAGTACAATACTTGACCCAGCACACTCTTTCAAGAAATTAAGCGCCAAATTAAAGAGGGAGACGCATTTCGTAGGCACTTTCTGAACCTCATCGAAAATAATGACAGCATTGGATAGATTATGGAGTCTGCGGATATTACGGCTTCCCTTTGCATAGAACACATTCAGAAATTGTACCATCGTCGTAAAAATAATTGGCGCATCCCAGTTGTCTTTGGCCAGCTTCAGCCTTTGCCCAGCTGTTACGTAACCATCCTGCAACTCATCGTCTTCATCTTGGCTATCCTCTTCTACCACATTGGAATGATGCTCCAGAATATGATCCCGATCATCCAGAATCTTACGAACTTCTTCAGCATTTTGTTCAATAATGGTCGTATATGGCAGCACATAAATGATTCTTCGCTTATCGAATTCCTGGGCATGTCTTAGCGCATAACGCAAACTAGCCAGCGTCTTTCCTCCCCCAGTAGGAATGGACAATGTGTATATCCCCGATGGGTTCCAGGCAAACTGCTCACATAGGTCAGACATTCTGCTTCTTAACAGATTTATATTCGGATTTTCACCCTTCCGATCTTTCAATCCAACGATGTGCTTCATCAATCTGGTGTAATAAAGTGAAAATAGCTCATTCGTATCCAGTTCTTCTTCATCGGGCTGATTTGCTTCAAATCCCCTCGTATTCGTACGATCCGCATCAATCAGCATACTGAAGATAAACTTGGTTAGAAACATGCAGTTTAATTCAAAGTTCTGGGGATTATTTTGTTGAAGGAATTGTTCCAGCTCGGTCGCCGCACGGTCTACATAGTCATTAAACTCGCGCTCACTCATTACATTTTCGAAAAATGTCTCTTTACTCAACTCGTATTCCTCTAGTCCTGTCACTTTCTCCTTGACCCGCTTCAAATATTCCGACTCCCAGTCTGGACCGCAGAAATCCTTCAGATAGGAGTGATGCGAGATGATCGCATTGCCAACGATCTCTGCAAGAATCATCTTATAAGGACCGTGATCCTTATTGTGAAATAAATCGAATAGCAGCTTCCCCCCAGCCGTTGAATGATCGACCTCGCCTCTTCTCGGTTTGGTCGCAGAGTTTGAATCGGTCGCAGCCAGTATGTATTCCACAAATCGATGGGTGTACTTGCCTAAATCATGCAACAATCCCGCTAACCCCGCAATATGCCTGACATGCAATTTCGCTCCATACTTCTCCGCCAATTTCATAACCTCTAGCAAATGCTCCTCAACCGTCTGAATCTTACGATCACTTTCCCGTATATGGGCTATGGACTGCATTAATTATTCCTCCCCGATAGACAAAAGTATCTCCGACTCATAAATACAATATTTCCCTTATATATGGATGATTCGACATTCTGCACGGAACCCCTGCACTCTAACGAAAATCTAACGAAAATCTAACGAAACTGACAATCGCTATTTGAGCCAAAATGGGTGTCTGGGAATTCTAACGAAACTGGGGATCGTTATTGGGCGGATTTAGAGGTGGAAAGGGCGTTTTGAGGCTGAATAACGATATGGTGTTTCGTTAGATTGAAAAAGTCCTCGATTACGGGCAAATAGCGTGTCACAGTTTCGTTAGCGGGTTTGGCATGGTTTCGTAACAAAAACAGAGCAGAATTCCGGGCCAAAGGCCTGGTAATCCTGCTCTGCACGCGCCTAAATTCGGCTCGCTATCTATACATACTGCTCTATCCTTACTCCGTCACGATCTCATGCACCAGCACGGGGGCTTCAGCATGATCACAGACCCGGATGTTGGCGTAGATCTTCTCGACCACATCGTCTACGTTCTCACGGTTCGCGTGGATGGTGACGAGGGATTCGCCCGCCTTCACGGCGTCGCCGATCTTCTTGTTCAGCATCAGGCCGACCGCAAGGTCGATCTCCGATTCCTTGGTCGCACGGCCTGCGCCGAGCAGCATAGCTGCCGTTCCGATCTCGTCGGCCACAATCTCGGCCACAACACCGTCTTCACGAGCCGGAACCTCGATCCGGTACGCGGCCTGCGGCAATTTCTCCGGATGATCCACCACCTCAGGATTTCCGCCTTGGTTCGCGATAAATTCCTTGAATTTATCCAGCGCCTGACCATTGCGGATCACTTCCTTCAACTGCTCCTCGGCATCCTCTAACGAGGATGCTTTGCCAGCGAGATACACCATTTGTCTGCCCAGGGCAAGACAAAGCTCCTCAAGATCCGCGGGTCCATGCCCGCGCAGTGTATCGATCGCTTCCTGTACCTCCAGCGAGTTGCCGATCGCACGGCCCAGCGGCTGGCTCATATCGGAGATGACCGCCATCGTCTTGCGCCCGACCTTGTTGCCGATGCTGACCATCGCATGCGCCAGTTCCTTCGCATCCTCCGGCGTCTTCATGAATGCACCCGCGCCGGTCTTCACATCAAGCACAATCGCATCCGATCCGGCGGCAATCTTCTTGCTCATGATCGAGCTGGCGATCAGCGGAATCGAGTTCACCGTTGCCGTAACGTCACGCAGCGCATACAGCTTCTTGTCCGCTGGCGTAAGATTGCCGGTCTGGCCGATCACCGCGATCTTGTGATTGTTGACCAAGCTCACGAATTCGTCCTTGCTGATCTCTACATGGAAGCCTTCAATCGATTCAAGTTTGTCGATTGTACCGCCTGTATGTCCCAGTCCGCGCCCGGACATCTTCGCTACCGGAATATCCAGCGCAGCAACGAGAGGCGCCAGAACGAGGGTCGTCGTATCGCCCACGCCGCCAGTGGAGTGCTTATCCACCTTAACGCCTTCAATCGCCGACAGATCGATCGTATCCCCGGAATTCACCATCGCCATCGTCAGATCGGCCCGCTCCCGCTCCGTCATGTCACGGAAATAGATCGCCATAGCGAAGGCACTCATCTGATAGTCCGGGATATCCCCGTTCGTATAACCTTCAATAATGAAGTTGATCTCCTCTGTCGTCAGCTCTTTGCCGTCGCGCTTCTTCGCAATCAAATCAACCATTCTCATCATCGATTTCCTCGCTCTCCAAAGAGTATTGTTGCCATTCCTGATGTATATCCCAAGTTCTACTCTAAATTAAGTTGAACTAATGATTGTCCAGGATGAGGCATCCGGGTGAGATGTTGTTAAGACGGTATTTTACAGAGAAATAGCCGTCTCCAGCGCAACCTCCATCATATCGTGGAAGGTCGTCTGGCGCTCTTGCGCCGTCGTCTCTTCTCCAGTCAACAGATGGTCGCTGACCGTCAGAATCGTCAAGGCATTCACGCCGAATTTGGCGGCTAGAGAATACAGAGCAGTTGTCTCCATTTCTACCGCAAGCACACCATAATCCATCAGCTTCTGCACAATTGACTTATCATCGCGATAGAACATATCCGAGCTGAAGATGTTGCCGACATGCTGTGTCAGCCCTTTGGCAGCGCCGTTCTCATAAGCGGCCTTCAGCAGCGAGAAGCTGGCAATCGGCGAGAAATCATACCCGCCGAACACATGACGATTCATGCTGGAATCCGTGCAGGAAGCCTGAGCGAGCACGACATCACGCACATGGACATGCTCCTGCATCGCGCCGCAGGTACCTACCCGGAATAAATTTTTGACACCATATTCATTAATCAGTTCATTCACATAAATACTCGTTGTCGGAATCCCCATGCCTGTACCCTGTACCGAGATGCGCTTGCCCTTGTAGGTTCCGGTAAACCCAAGCATTCCCCGCACTTCGTTATAGCAAGTAATATCCTCAAAATAAGTCTCAGCGATAAACTTCGCTCTCAACGGATCCCCCGGCAGTAATATCGTCTCTGCAATTTCGCCTTGCTTCGCCCCAATGTGTACGCTCATTTCCTATTCCTCCAATGATTAATTATTTCAAATCAGCCAGGAAGCTCTCCCCATATTCAGGAGGAGTCACGCCGAAATTATCTGCTACCGTAGCGGCGATATCCGCAAATGTACCGCGTAACGGCAGCTCGCTTCCCCCCGCTGTAAACCGTGGAGAGTAGGCCAACAGCGGCACATATTCCCGGGTATGGTCCGTTCCTTTATAAGTCGGATCATTGCCATGATCCGCCGTAATCAGCAGCAGATCATCCTCGCCCAGCTTGGCGAATACCTCTGGCAGTCGCGCATCGAATTCCTCCAGCGCTTGCCCATATCCCTTCGGATCGCGGCGATGCCCGAACAGAGCATCGAAGTCCACCAGGTTAATGAAGCTAAGGCCTGTGAATGATTCATCTAGAGTGGCGATAAATTTGTCCATACCGTCCATATTGGACTTGGTTCTGATCGCCTTCGTAATGCCTTCGCCATCATAAATATCGGAGATCTTACCGAGAGAGATGACCTCGAAACCTTGATCCTTCAATTCATTCATCGTCGTACGCCCGAATGGCTTAAGGGCATAATCATGACGGTTCGCTGTGCGCGTGAAGTTGCCAGGTTCACCTACAAACGGACGGGCGATAATTCGTCCCAGCATATAGGGATCATCTCTCGTAATCTCCCGGCAAAACTCGCAAATTTCATACAGTTCCTCAAGCGGAACGACCTCTTCATGGGCGGCAATTTGCAGC
Source organism: Paenibacillus aceti (assembly GCF_003614185.1). Lineage (GTDB taxonomy): Bacteria > Bacillota > Bacilli > Paenibacillales > Paenibacillaceae > Fontibacillus > Fontibacillus aceti. The sequence goes on along the minus strand of NZ_KZ987724.1, from coordinate 5,340,791 downwards.
ACAGAATCGGCGGATGTATATACAATTAACGCCCCGGTCTTCACATGCTCCTCACCGAGCTCTTTAATAATTTCTGTACCACTGGCTGGCTTATTGCCGATTACTTTGCGCCCGGTCTTCGCTTCGATCCGCTGGATCAGCTCATCCGGAAATCCGTCTGGAAATACACGGAACGGGGTATCGATATAGAGGCCCATAATCTCCCAGTGACCTGTCATCGTATCTTTGCCGCGGGAGGTCTCCTGCATTTTGCAATAATACGCTTGGGGCTTGTCGGCGACAGCTACCCCGGGGATCGGACGGATATTGGACAGTCCCAGCTTCGACATATTCGGCATATTCAGGCCCCCGCATTGCTCTGCGATATGACCTAGCGTATCCGAGCCTACATCATCGAACTGCGCCGCATCCGGCGCTTCTCCTATCCCTACGGAGTCCATCACGATCAGGTGAATTCTCTTGAATGATTTCATTGTTGTGCTCCCCTTCCCTGGATTAATTCATACCTATAGGAATCCACAACGCTACACACTCTATGCAGTCGCTGGAGCATCCTCATAAAATTAAGGTAAACCAATTTCTGCAAATAGACAAATCCTATCTGTAGAAAAAACACTTACCCTAGTAGTGTCATACAGCAAACGTAAGCCAAAGCGTGCCACGACATCACTTTGTTGCTCATTTAGCCTCTCACGGCTCCGGCCATATTGAGGCCGATGGAAGAGAAAGCCGCGAATTCTTGTTACCGCTTACAAATCAAACAGAGAAGCTGCTTACCCCTTCTCCTTATCCATATCCGCAGCAGAGAACGCCCCAGGCAGCAGACGGGACATCGTCCATTCCTCTGTCTGCCCGCTTAGATTCGTCAAATAGACCTTGGTATCACTATCGCAGAATTCAGCGAGCACTTGGCGACAGGCACCGCATGGGGTGATGGGCCCTTCTGTATCCCCGACGACCGCGATCGCTTCAATCTTTCTTTTTCCCTCGGAAACAGCCTTGAACACCGCCGTTCGTTCAGCACAATTCGTCAAGCCATAAGATGCATTCTCCACATTACATCCCCGGAAAATAACCCCGTCCGCCAACACCGCAGCTCCCACTTTAAAATGAGAGTATGGCGTATAGGCCTGCTTCCGCGCTTCCAGGGCCTCTTGAATCAATTTATCCTTCATAGGCCGATCCTTCCTTTCGAGCAATTGTACAATGTACACTGCCCAGACTAAATTATAACGAAACAAGGCATCGCTATTTGCACCAAAAGCAGCGATTTCAAAATCTAACGAAACGTAGTATCGCTATTAGAGTAAATCAGGGGCTAAATGACGTGTTTCTGCCCGAATAACGATAGGGTGTTTCGTTAGATTTGAGGGAGTGCTGATTTTGCGAAAATAACGATATGGAGTTTCGTTAGAGCTACAGCAGACTGAACCGTCTTCTTCAACAGCCTGCATATATGCGATTTAATAAGAAGATGATGACGTAAGGCCCTTCATGATGCTTACGCCAGAGCTGGCGCCGATTCTGCTCGCTCCCGCTTCGATCATTCGGTTCACGTCTTCCAGACTACGAACACCGCCGGAGGCCTTCACACCGACCTGCTGCCCAACTGTTCTACGCATCAACGCAACATCTTCCGCCGTCGCGCCGCCTGTGGAGAAGCCAGTCGAGGTTTTCACGAAATCTGCTCCTGCCTTGACGGCCAATTCGCAGGCACGAACCTTCTCATCATCTGTAAGCAGACAAGTCTCGATGATCACCTTCACCAGCGCCTGACCTGCAGCCGCCTTCACTACCGCTTCAATATCTTGTTGAACGAATGAATCGTTGCCAGCTTTCAATTGGCCGATATTGATGACCATATCTACTTCCTGTGCTCCCTGCTCGATCGCCTTCTTCGCTTCAAACGCTTTGACCTCGGAAATAGTGGCGCCAAGCGGGAAACCGATGACTGTGCACACTTTAACCTCCGTGCCAGCGAGCTGTTCGGCAGAATAAGCGACCCATGTCGGATTGACACAGACTGAGGCAAATTGATACTGCTTCGCTTCATCAATCAACTTGGAAATTTCCGCTTGCGTCGCATCTGCACGCAACAAGGTATGGTCGATCATACGAGCTATGTTCATGCTGGTACACCCCTTCAAATTAATTAATTTGATTCCATTTATTGATTTCAAGAGTATCATAACATGCGATCTGAACAAATGTAAGTGACGTCATGAAATTATGTTCAGCCTACAATAGAGCCTGCGCGGTAAATTGATCTGTCACAAGAATATTGGCGTATTTGCCCACGAGTGCCCCGCGGATCGCTTCGATCTTACGCTGCCCGCCCGCGACGAGAATCGACTTCTCTTTATGGCGCAAATCCGGCAGATCGATCCCTACCGTGCGATTATTAATCTCTTCACTGCATAGCTTGCCCTCCGCATCGAAGAAGCGGGAGCATATATCGCCGATGCCCTTATCCTGCAAGAGCTGCTTCTCTGCATCATTGAAATAACCCAGCTGGAATAAGAGCGCATCATCATTGACCGTACCCACCGTGAATATCGCGATGTTCGCCTGGCGGCCAAGCTCGATAATGCGGTGAATATGCCGATCCTTCTCCACCATCTCTTTCAAGGCGACACTATCGAAGATGACGGGCAGCGGCAAATAGCGGGCAATCGTATGGTAAGCCGATGCGAACAGGTTCACTGTTTCGGCGGCATAAGTATTCACATGCGAGTGGCTTAAGCCTCCCTTGAGCTGCACCACCTCGACGCCCCGGACCTGCTTCTGCTGGAGCGAAAGCGCAACGGCATGCATCGTCCTGCCCCAGGTCACCCCGATAATATCCGCATCCTGGACAATCTCATGCAGATAATCCGCCGCCGCCTTGCTGATGTTCTTCTGGATTTCCTTATATTCGTTAACTGGGGAATAGCACACCAGCGCCGTCTCCAGCTCATATTTACGCTTGAGCCGGGAGACGAGCTCATTCAGATCCTCCAGAGGATCAGAGATATCGATACGCACATAGCCCTGTTCCTTCGCATATTGCAGCAAGCGGGAGACGGTCGGGCGGGACACGCCCAGCTTGGAGGCAATATCCATTTGGCTGTAATCCGAAAGATAGTATAATCTGGCGGCTTCAATACTTAATCTTTGCTTATCCTGATCCATTTGAACAACCTACTTTTATTAGATAATTTCTCTCTATATATTCTAACAATTATTCGTGAAATAGGATATCTGCCAATATCGCTCGTCCAGCAGCCCTACGATTAGAAGATATTACCCCCTCTTTGTAAGATTTTATCCCGGATTCTAATTTCCTATCACGCCCGAGTCCAGCTAATCTTACAGACATAAGTCTAGGGAACGAAACAGCAGCTTTTCGACAAGAGGACCGCTCCCTTTCTACAACAGCCTCCCTGCTGATAGTCATCTCCATGATTATCCGTACATCTGTCTGATATATACCGAATGCCGTATCCGTATACCTTCGTGGGCAAGAGCGCCTATATACAAACAACCTCCCTCGTTGCTACCATGTAAGCGTTATCCAAAAATAATCCATAAAGGAGAATGTGCATGTCCAATCGTAAGTATCCTCTGATGAAGAAGGTGTTACGTCCCGTCCTGACCCTCGCTCTAGGTACTTCGCTCCTGATCGCCCCTCTTGCGGCATACGGCTCGAATTCAGCTCTACATACCTCCGGAGCAGCGGCCAGTGCCTCTGCGAACTCACCGATTGTCACGCCGGTTCAATATTCAGGCAGCTCCCTGGCGGTCGGCGAGAACCGGCTGCTAAGCCGGATCGATATGGCCCGGGAATGGGATGACATCGATCCCGACTACTTACCGGATCAAGCGATTGTAGCGGTCAAGGCACTTCTCTCCAAAGAAGATTTTGAACAATTATTTCCCTACCGACTGGGCTCCAAGGAATGGTTCAAGGTCGCGGAAGGCAAAGAATACTATAAAGCGGATCAAACCGATTATTTCTCCTATGACAATCTTCTAAATGCTGTGGCAGAAGTCTCCAATGTTAAGATCAAAATAAGTACCCGCGCAGGCACATCTGCGCAAGAGATTCATCGACTGGATAAAGAGGCCAAGGTCGAGACATTGGTGCTTCGCTCGGATGACTTCAATTCGGCCGCGAATAAGCTTAAGCCTATAGACACAGTGATTGTGGATTGCGGAACCTTCCTGAAGGAAGGCTTCAAGAAAGACCGCAAGCGTGAGCTGGCTGCATTCCTCGCCAACCTGTCACATGAGACTGGCGGCGGATGGGCGACCGCTCCCGGCGGACCTCTCAAATGGGGGCTGTTCTGGAATGAGAATATCGCTGGCAGGACCGGCGCCAATATGGACGCCTTCGTCGATCCGGCCAGCGCCAAGTTGTTCCCGGGAACAGAGGGCAAGCGTTATTACGGCCGTGGGCCAATTATGCTGAGCTGGAACTTCAACTATGGCCTGTTCAGCTCCATTATCTACGGAGACAAGAGCGTCCTGCTCGACCATCCCGAGATCGTGGCGCAGGACGGCAAAGTTGGCTACATGACCGCCATCCTGTTCTGGATGACACCTCAAGCGCCGAAGCCTTCCGCCCATGACGTCATGGTCGGCAGATGGAAGCCTAGTCCAGAGGACAAGAAATTAGGTCTGGATAGCCCGGGCTTCGGCATCACGATCATGGTGCTCAACGGCTTGGAAGCTAATCTCGGGGAAACCGAGGGCAGCCCAGTACAGCGCCGCGCCGGCCACTACCGCGATATTATGAAGCAGATGGGCGTGGACATCAAGAACGAGAAAGTCGATACGCTGGATATGAAGCCTTTTGGGGGATGAAGCCACTCGCGACAAATCCCCTTGTAATGGACATCATTGTCCGTTACAAGGGGATGTTCACGTTTTAGGGCGCGCAAAAGGGGCGTCTTGCAAGTCGGAAGCTCGACTTTTGAGACAGCCCCTTACATTTTTACAGCCTATATCACTGTTCTCCAATCCCTAGCCTAGTTCTGCTCGGCAACGGCCTTATATGCCTTCTATGCCCCTGCCCCATATTGCCAGGAATATAGCCCGACAGCTTGGGCATGTTATCGACCCGGTAAGCATAGACACGAAAGCGCTCATATACTATGTTCTCTAGCAGCCTGCACTCCTCCGCATCCAGCTCCATCTTATGTACTAATTCCTGCAACGGCGCTGTATAGATCAATCTATCAAAATATAGCGTCCCCTGATTCGTCACAACTTTAAGCTGGCCCGTCCCCTCCTTCTTCCCAATACGCTGTACCTCGCAGGTCAATCTCAGATCGGAAGCACAGTCTGCCATCCTTTTGGATAGTTCAACAACGCCTCCGGGCCATGAAATCATATGTGTGATCTCAATGAATGACACCAGATTATCGTAGTTGAGCAGCTTCATCACATAAGCCGCAGGAACATCATCCATATTGCCGAACCCGAACGCGCAAAAATAATGCATAAACACCTGTCTTAACACGGTCAATCCATTCTCATCACACCAAGCGGAGAAAGGCTTATACAGCTCTGGCGGAACCTGTCTGAACCCCGGCTGTCTGATAGCCTCGTATTTGCTCATAAGCGAGGGCAGACGCTTGAATTCATCGGCAAAATCAGGCATTTGCTCGAGCGGGATTTGCGATATTTTACTGCCATCCGGATCGAAGAAGCCCCTGTCCAGCAGCGGTCCCTTCTCCAGCAGATCGAATTGCTCCATATACTCCATCGTCATCTGATAGGAGGGAAGGCCGATCAGCGCCCCCATTTCATAGGTTCTCCCCTTATACTCTATCGAGCAGCATTTGCCCCCGACCCGATCGGACTGCTCCATTACAGTTACATAGCGATAGCCCCTTGACTCTAATTCATAGGCTAGTGCCAGACCAGAAATCCCCGCACCTACGATCCCGATATGCTCCTCTTTTCCAGCCATCCCCATGCTCCATCATCTCCTCGTGTACAGCCATAGTGGCAATGGTTCCTGTATTCCTCTGTAATTCAGCACCATATCCGAAGGAATCTGCCCTTTACTGCTTCCTTCCTCCAGGGGGCGGATGTAATTATAATGCTTCATAAACTGGTCGAGACGCTGCTCAAGTACGGCAAAAGAATCGGTCTGTCCCTCCTGCCAGAGTGGCTGATAGAAACGGTTCATCAATACTGCGGCGAATTCATGCAAGGGTTGGAATATTTCATGTCCGGCGCTAAAGGGAATGAAATGGATGTTATTTTTATGTAAAAAATCTGTGTATGTATGGGTTCCCCTCTCCCAGACGGTCGAGAACTCCTGGCTTCGATTGGCGACCAGATGATCGATCTTGAGATGGAAGGTTCTGAGCAAAGGCATAATCTTGAAACGCATGAAATCGATCAGGTGAATCGACGACTTCTGATTGTACAGCTTGACCAGAGCCAGTCTGGAGTAAGCATCGAGAATGATATATTGATATACCCTGCCGACCTCCGGGAACTTGCCTAAATATTGAATGGTCTGCAGACATATATAGCCGGGATACGCATGTTCTGGATGCTCCATCCGATAGTCGAGCTGAGGCGGCTTGTTCCTTTCCTTCCCCCTTGTCCCGGCACCCCCGACTCCAGCTCCCGTATAATCGCTGCCACTCATCGGTACAGCTCGGCCTGCCTCCGTCTTCATTGCTCGTCTACCCTTCCGGCTTCTTATCTCCGCTGCATACTTCTCCCGTTCCTCCCGGCGGTTCAGCCCATGCCTGCGCAGCACATTGTATATCCCGGATTCTCCTGCACGTATTCCCTCCTCCTGCAGTTCATAGTAAATTCGTCTCGGCCCATCCTCCGGAAAACGCGCCACATACTGTAGAATCAGCCGTTCCGTGCGTCGGTCCACCTGATTCGGCATTACTGGTCTGCGCTCCTTCTCGCTTAACCCGGCCATTCCCTGCTGAATATAAGCATTGTACCAGCGATAATACAGGGTACGGGAAATGCCGAATTCCTGGCAGGTCTTCGCGACATTGTTGCTGGTCATTCCCTGCAATATAATCCGGTACTTCTGTTGCTCATTCAAGTTTCGTCTCTCCCTCCCGAGCCACTTCCTTCCTCATGGATAGATTATATTAAAATCAGGGCTTTCGAACCATGAAATGAATTACAGCCACCTAGCGCAAGAGACTGCGCATCAGTGGCTGTATGGTCATACTTATTTAATAAGACGGAACCTCGCTTGCAGTGTATCGCGACTGTTCGGTCCGACGAATACCTCGAAGCTGCCAGCGTCGCTGGCAAATGATAGGTCACTATGATAATAGCGAAGCTTATCTTCGCCAAGCTCAAACACTACCTTCGCGGTCTCTCCCGGGGCCAAGTCTACCTTGTGGAAGTCCTTGAGCTCCTTCATGGGCCGGACGACTTCGCCGGCGATATCGCGAACATAGAGCTGAACGGTCTCTACACCCCTTAACTCACCTGTATTACGCACCTCTACAGTCACTTTAAGTGATTGCTCCGGTGTCATTACCTCAGACGATAATTCAAGCGCACTATAATCAAAGGTCGTATAACTTAATCCATAGCCAAAAGGCAGCAACGGCGCATTAGGGATATCCAGATACTGCGACACATACTTCTCTTCTGTATCCTCCGCTGGTTTCGGACGACCCGTATTATAGTGATTATAATAGACCGGAATTTGTCCCACCGCGTAAGGGAATGACATCGTCAGCTTCCCGGACGGATTAGCGACTCCGTATAATAAATCGGCGATCGCCGCTCCGCCTTCACTGCCCGGGAACCAGGCTTCGAGCACAGCATCGACTTGATCGATCACTCCATGTAAATCGAGCGGGCGCCCGTTGAACAGAACGACAGCCAGCGGCTTCCCATGTCGCTTCATCGCTTGAATTAACTGAAGCTGGGCCCCAGGCAGCTGGATGTTGCTGCGGCTGCTCGCTTCACCGCTCATCTCAGAGGCTTCGCCCAGGGCGAGCACGATCACATCGGCTTCTTGCACCGCGGCATCCGCCTGCTGCAATTGCTCCTTGCTCATCGACATGATGCCATTGCCTTCAGCCAGCACGACGTTGTCGCCAGCCAGCTTCACCATCGAAGCGCCGAGCTGTAACGCAGTCTCCCGCGACCCTGCCCAGGACCAGGAGCCGAGGATGTCACCGTTCTGTGCGAACGGCCCGACCACCGCTACCTTCTGTTCCCGATGCAGCGGAAGCACCCCTTCGTTCTTGAGCAGAACACAGGACTTCGTGGCCAGCTCCTGCGCGACCTGGCGATGGGCATCGCAGTAGATTACTTCACGCTCCGCCTCAGGATCGGCACCGCGCAGCGGATTGTCGAACAAGCCGAGCTTCTCCTTCAGCTCCAGGATGCGAATCACCGCTTCATCGACCAGCGCCTCATCCACCAAGCCTTCAGCGACTAATTGCGGTAAATGATGGACATAGGTCGGCGTCATCATTTCAATATCGACTCCTGCCGTAATCGCCTTGAGCGCCGCTTCGCGATCATCCTCAGCTGCACCGTGAGCGATCATCTCCCGGATCGCCGCCCAATCCGAGATGAGCACGCCGTCAAAGCCCCATTCCCCGCGCAGCAGATCGCGCATCAATTTGCGATTTCCGCTGGCCGGAATGCTATCGACCGTGTTGAACGAGGTCATCACCATCTCGCAGCCCTCATCTAGCGCCGCCTTATAGGCCGGCAAGTAATACTCGCGCAAGCTGCGTTCTGACAAATCGACCGTGTTATAATCCCTTCCGCCCTCAGCAAGCCCGTAAGCAGCGAAATGCTTCACACAGGCGGCCACATGGCTTGTATCACGGGTTAAGTCGCTACCCTGAAAGCCTCTAACCATCGCTCTTGCGAAGAGAGCGTTCAGATAAGGGTCTTCGCCGGTCGATTCCATCACCCGGCCCCATCTTGGGTCACGGACCAGATCTGCCATCGGGGCAAAGGTGACATGCAGCCCTGATACCGCCGCCTCCTTGGCAGCTACCGCGGCGCTGCTCTCCGCCAGCTCCGTATCCCAGGAGCAGCCCATCGCCAGCGGAATAGGGAAGATCGTCTTGAAGCCATGGACAATATCCGCCATGAACAAGAGCGGTATCCCCAATCTATCCTTGGCTAGATGAGCCTGCTGGATCTTAATGATCTTCTCCGCTTCAGAGACACCCAGCACAGAGCCTGCTCGATTCACCTCGGCCTCGCTAATCCCCATCGCTTCCATCGGTCCCGTAATCTGACCTTCATCACCGTCATCGTAGAAAGCAGCTACTAGCTGCATTAGTTGGGCTGCCTTCTCTTCCAGCGTCATTTCCTTCAATAAATTCATAATACGTTGACTTGTCACGGATGAATTCCTCCACTCGATATAACGAATCGTTTTGAATCATTTATCAATTCATATAAATAGATTATGTATTAATAAATTACCACGAAAATCGAAACGTTTCGAGTAAAATATTTAATTCACCCAAAATGTTTAAGCGCTACGGCCAGAATACCGCCGCCCCCCTGCTATTCAGACTGAACCTTGCTTCTATCCTTCACCGATTGGCACTCGATCAATTTGACATTCAGTTTATAGAACATGTCAACTTCCTCGCCGTTCAGCATCTGAAACAGCAGATGGCCCGCGAGTGAACCGGATTCATACATCGGCTGACGTATTGTAGTCAGCGGCGGCTGAATGAATTCTGTCAATTGGATATCGTCAAACCCGATAATGGATATATCCTCCGGTACCCTGATTCCGCCCTCTTCCAAAGCCTTGAGTCCACCGATCGCCATTTCATCATTTCCATAGAATACAGCCGTAGGGAGTTCCCCCTGCATCATCATCATCTTCGTTGCCTTATATCCGCCATCGCGGACGAATCCTCCGCTAATCCGCCATTTCGCTTGCTCTTCCAGCCCGCCCTCCTGCATCGCCCGCTGGAATCCTTGATAGCGGAGCGAGTTGGCGAAGGAATTAGATGGCCCGCTTATATAAGCGATTTTGCGGTGCCCCTTATCCATTAAGTAGCGGGTTGCTTCGTATCCCCCGGACTCCCCATCCACAATAATGCTGATCAGGCCTTCACCCGAAATGATCCGATCCATGGCGATGATCGGGAAGCCAGCCCCCGCCGAGGCCTGCATTACTTCATCGGACATGTTATAAGCCAGCACGACAGCTCCATCTACCCTCTTCTCACGTAAAAACCGGACCGCGGTCGAGTCCCCCCCACCGATCGAACTGCAAGCGATCAGATCATAGCCATTGGACAAGGCTACCTCCTGAACACCGCGAATCAGCTCCGAGTAGAAGGGCCCCGACAGGTCCGCAAGAATCAGGGCGATTGTATTCGTGCGGCTACGTTTTAAATCCATGGCAAAACCATTCTTGTGATAATTCAGCTGCCGAGCCGCCTCCAGCACCTTCTCCCGGGTCTTGGCGCTGACTTTATTATTGCCGCTTAATGCATAAGAAGCGGTCGACAATGCAACCCCCGCTAATTTTGCCACATCCTTAATCGTAGCCATCTGTTATTCAATCCTTCCCTTACATTACTATAAGCTTAAGTATAATTACTTCATCCCAAAATTCATATATCCTTTATTTTAAGATGAGCTTGTAATTCCTGCATGAAATTGGCGGCCTCTTCCGCCATCCCCGGCTTCCATTCAGGCTCTAAGCAAACAGACAAACCAGCCACTCCACGATCGGCCTCCATAATCCCGGATATTCCTGATGAATCAGCGCTCTGACCTGATCGGCATAGATAACGCTGAATTGACTATCTTCCACAAGTATGGTGTAGGCTCCCCTTGCAACGTTCCCTATAGCAATATGTGCATTCGCATATCCGCCGATAGCAATCCGGGAAGCGATCGCCGCGCCGCCGACGGAGAACATGCCCATGGCCAGGCCGCCAAAGGCAAAGATGCCGAGCGCCACGCCGCCCATTGCAAAGGTTCCTGCCGCCACACCACCGACAGCCAACAGTAAGCCAAGAGAAAATGCCGCCAACGAAATGAGACCCGCCGACAACACCCCGATACTAATACCGCCGAGCGCGAAAATTCCCAGCGACAAGAGGCCGATCGAAATATTGCCCACCGCGATGATCCCTTTGGCGACGTATACTTTTCCCCGGCCATAATTAATATGAACTAACGGTAACCCGAACAGTGTCGCCTTGCTCTTGTATTCATAGTGGTACAAATAGCTTCTTACATAGATCGTACTTGAAGGGGACGATTCTTCAGGAGTTGCTTGATTGCCAGGGGCAGGATCGAGTGCCAGAGCGCCTCTATCCGCGGACAGATCCTTCACTAGATGGTCTATGCTGACCTGGAACAGATCGCTTAGCGCAATCATTTTATCCATTTCAGGATAGGATTGCCCCGATTCCCACTTGGACACCGCTTGCCTGGATACCCCGATGACCTCCGCCAATTTTTCCTGAGACATCCCCTTTTGTTTCCTGTAACTTTGCAGCTTCTCTGCTAAATTCATGATCCATCACCTCAAGACCAGCATATAAAATCACCCTACGGATGACTACCAAGTTAAGCTGACAAAGTGTCAACCAGTGGTTGCATCCCTTATCCCACAAGGATATCAGGGCTTTTGCCGCGAGTCTGTTAACTATATCGTATGGACAATCTGGCCCGGAGCTCTAACGAAACTCCATATCGTTATTGCTACGAAATCGTTTCGTTACAGCTTAGTAGGGCAGGCTTTCCAGGTGCCGAGTGGCATAGGGGAGGGCGTGATACTTAATTGGTTGCCATTCTATTGCTGAAACTTAGCCATATAATTATATACAGACAGCCAATGATCGATCGTTAGTTGGAACTGGGCGATGGGGGGCGCCGATGGATTCCTTCTCTTCATCCTGCCACTCAGCTCTAACTCCTCGCATTCATGCTTACAGTGACCACAGACTCCCAACTGCAGTTCAGTTCCTGACCTTTGCCTGATGCAGAGTTCTTTTCCGAATATCCAATCCTCTGGAGCCAGCTCCAGCCTCGATCGCAAGCAAATAATACAATGATACATCTCGCATACACCTCGTTATTATCGTCGTAGTAACAGGATATGAGCCGTGTTGAGATCGGTGCATCTCAATAGGGCAAAATGTTGAGAAATGATCAACAATTCACTCCCTTCAGGGAAACAAAATATGAACAAGGCCGTTCCTTCAACATATATTGATCTAAGCAGAGGGATGATGGTCAGAGAGGAGGAAGGTTCGCCAATGGAATCCAATTTTGGTGTCGTACTTAAATCGTTGCTACAGAAGAACTCGCTGTCCATGCGGAAGCTGAGTGTGCTGACGGGAATCGATACAGCGACGATATCTCGGATCGTAAATGGCAAGCAATCTGCCAAGCCAAGCCACCTGAAGCTATTCGCGGAGCATCTGCATGTCCCGATGGGCATGCTCGTTGAAGCGGCCCTGCTGGAGGGCAATGAGCTGGAAAAAGAACGGCTCACCGATCTGCACTACTCCATTAATACGATTCAAGACATCCTGGCCTCCTCATCCAACTTCGACTCGCAGTACACCACGGAACGTGTGCAGCAGGAATTAGAGAAGTACGAGCAATATGCCCGGACTACCGAAGGCAAGCAGATGATACACAATGACTTTCATTCCAAGGTAGAGCAGGTGAATGGCGCCGGCCCCTTCATTGAGAAGTTGAATCGGATGTTCGAGCAATATTGCCACGAGGACGTATCTCCTGAAGAGCAGGCTGTACTCGGCAGCGGATTACTGTATTTCATCTCTGCGGTCGATATCATCCCCGATTATTTATTCCCGATCGGTTACGTCGATGATGCGATTGCCGTCCAGCTTGTGATGGAGCGTCTGTCCCGGACCGACGATTCCGCTTCATAAATCCATAACTTAAGATAGTTCATTAGAAAGCCCATAGGCTAAGCAATGGTTGCTCATTGTGGATCTTATGGGCTTAAGTCCGTCTGGAACAATTGACATCATTGCCTAAGAAGCAAACCTTTATTGCAATAAGCTCAAAATTCGTTGCACTTTTCTCAACACTCCTGAATAGACTGCAACATGATTAACATCCAAGAGGGAGTGAGAACGTACATGAGTCAAGTTCAAGCGGAAGAGAGTCGTTCCAAGTTCAAAGAGATGGTGGATCGCCCTAAAAAGGGGCCGCGTCGCTTTCTGTGGATTCTATGGGCGTTGCTAGGTCCTGGATTGCTGGCGGCGATTGCCAATAATGACGCGGGAGGTGTAATCGCCTATGCGGTGACGGGAGCGCAATTCGGTATAGGCCTATTCGTACCGCTCGTGATTTGCTTGGCGCCGCTGGCCTACACGATTCAAGAGATGAGCATGCGGCTGGGGGCGGTTACCCAGGAAGGCTTCTCAAGGCTGGCGCTGAAACGGTATGGGCGCTTCTGGGGTTACTATCATATTTCTACCTTGGCATTTGAAAATCTGCTGACGCTGATCACCGAATTTATCGGCATGACGGCCGGATTAGTGCTGTTAGGTTTCCCGTTATGGCTAAGCTCTCTGGTCTGTCTGCTGCTCATTATCGCCTTCGTCCTGTTCACCGGCTATTGGACCAAGGAACGGATGGCCCTGTTCATCGGCGCTCTCAATGTGGTCTTCCTCATCGTCGCCGCCATGACCCATCCCAGTATGGCCGATATCGGACGCGCTTTCGCCACCTGGAACGTACCTGAATACTTAAAGGATGGACTCGTGTGGTTCATTATCGCTACGATCGGCAACGCGATCGCTCCCTGGATGATCTTCTTCCAAGGCAGCGGAACGATCGATAAAGGCGTCACTGCCAAGGATCTGCGATTCAGCCGGTTGGATACAGCGATCGGCTCGATGATCCAGGTCATTATCGCGGCTGGCATTATCATTTGCGGGGCAGCCTTATTCGGCCATGTACAGAATATTAGCGAAGCCGGTCCGGCGGAGATGATCAGCGCGATTGATAATGTGGTCGGAAGATGGCCTGCGATTCTGTTCGGACTCGGCCTGTTCAATGCGGGATTTCTCGCTTCCATCACCGTCTCCCTCTCTTCCTCCTGGAGTATCGCAGAGCTGTTCGGCTGGTCCAAAAGCTTGAACGACAAAATAACCGAAGCGCCCAAGTTCTATGCCGTATATATCGGTAGCCTGGTCTTTGCGGCAGCAGCGATCCTGATTCCGAATTTGCCGCTGAACCTCATCTCCATTGTCACACAAGTCATAGGCGGAATATTGATGCTTCCCCTGCTCATATTTATGGTGCTGATGACTAGCGATAAGCAATTGATGGGACAGTATCGAACCAAGCTGTTCGGCAGAATTTGGGGGTGGTTGATGGTTGCGCTTCTGATCGGCTTGACGGTGGCCACGTTCTGGGAGACTTTTTTCTAAAGAAAATAAAATACAACCAGCGCGTACCTGCATCGGTACGCGCTGTAATCCCCCAGGCCGCCTCTGAAGTCCACATAAGTCCGGTGAGGTGATGAATGTAGGTATCTATTTACTGTCCTATAATTCCCACCAGCTCTCGTAGGAAATTTGGATATCGCTGATTTCTTGCAAATTCGGCTTAACTATGAGCATAACCTCGGAATCGACTGTTCTCCATTTAGCAACAAAAGCAAACTCATCATCACTATAGGCTAACTGATTCCATTCTTCATCCGTATAGTCAACGTTCATTTCCTTATAAATTTCCAAAGTTTCAAAGGTTGGCTCTCCGTATTGCTTAGTCAAGTATGCGGTTAAGGTCCTATAATCCTGTACGTAGTTATTCCCACTGGAGCTTTGTATGAAAAATCCCCCTTGGTCTAGCGTCCGTTGACTCGAAAATAAATAAATAGCGTTGGCGTCAAAACCGGCAAACTTCGTCTTCTGATAGTGAAGGTATGGTCTTTTGGTACCCTCTTCCAATAGGGGGGTGGTTTCCGATTTTTTCACCTGATCTATAGTCATTCCCCATTTAGCATTTTGGAAGGATGGCTTATCTAGTTGTGTCCAGGCAATTTGATCACCGATTTGAATCGCATTACGCCCATTATCATATGCCACCTTCGCACCGGATACATTCGCGACAAAACGAAGCGGTACATAAGTAACCCCATTGACAGATTTTGGAGCGACCGGCAGCTTAGTTTCTTTTCCATTGACAAGTGCCTTAGTACTACCAACTGTTAATGTAATTGAAGTTCCCTCTTTATCAGCTTGAACGGTCTTGGCCGCTGCTTTATAAGTTACCTCATATCCTAATTCTTTAAATATGATTTTGAATGGAACTAAAGTAGTTCCTGACTGCGTCAGTGTATTATCTGTGACAATATATCCGTTGACTAAGACACGATATGTACTTGGTGCCGCACTGGCAACCGTCCCTCCAGTAAAAAGCAGTAAAATAAGTCCTAATAGGATGACTCTCTTCATTCTTATCTCTCCCCAATATTATGATGTTTAGTTGGACTGTTACAGTTATATTAGCAAAATAACCTTATGAGCTCCTTGTATATTATTCCATATTCAGATACTGTCTTGCTCACCTTATGCACCTGCAATACAGTACATTATTTAAAAAAAGTCGCCAAATTGGCGACTTTTAATGCGTATATACCCTATTACCATTACCAGATGTCTCTACAATGCCTTATCATCCATTTCATCCAGCCAGGCCTCAATACTGCCGATGACCGAGGTGACACAGCCCTCCTCGAACGGCGAGATCAGCCCCGCCACCTTCACCAATTCAGTGAAGGACAAGCTGCCGCCTTGACGGCAAAGGTGCAGGTAATCCGCCCAGGCCGCCTCGCGGTTCTCATGCATCTTCTTCCAGAACTGAAAAGCACAGATTTGCGCCAGCGTATAATCAATATAATAGAATGGCGTGGTGTAAATATGGCCTTGCTTCTGCCAGAAACCGCCGCGCTCCAGGTAATCATTATCGGCATAATTCCGATGCGGCAAATATTTGCGCTCAATGTCGCGCCAGGCCTGTTTGCGCTCCGCTGGCGTTGCATCCGGATTCTCATACACGAAATGCTGGAATTCATCGACCGATACGCCATAAGGAATGAAGATCAAGGCGCTTGCCAGATGATCGAAGCGGTATTTGTCCGCATCCTCCTTGAAGAAGAGATTCATCCATGGCCAGGTGAAGAATTCCATACTCATCGAGTGGATTTCACAGGCTTCATACGTTGGGAAGCTATACTCTGGCACCTGGAAGCGTCTGCTCTCATATACCTGGAAGGCATGGCCAGCTTCATGAGTCAGCACGTCGATATCGCCCGAAGTCCCATTGAAATTCGAGAAAATAAACGGCGCACCATATTCGCTGATATAAGTACAGTAGCCTCCGCTCTGTTTCCCCTTTTTGCTGACGAGATCCATCAGTTCACTGTCCTGCATAAACTTAAAGAACTCATCGGTCTCCGGCGATAGCTCAGCGTACATCGTCTTGCCGTTATTTACAATCCAGTCCGGATCTCCCTTCGGCGTCGCATTCCCGGATTTGAAGCTGATATTCTCATCATAGTAGAGCAATGACTCGACTCCGATGCGCTCACGCTGGCGCTCCTTCAGCTTCGTGGTTACAGGCACGATATATTTATGCACTTGGTCGCGGAATTTAGCTACCATTTCGGCATTATAGTCAGTCCGGCTCATCCGTGCATAAGCAAGCTCGACAAAATTGTCATAGCCCAGCTTCTTCGCCATTTTCGTCCGAACCTTCACCATATCATCGTATATACGGTCTAGCTCCTGCTCATGCTCCGCCAAGAAGCTGCTCCGCGCTTCTTCAGCTCTTTTGCGGAGATCACGATGGGTAGACTGCATGAAAGGTACCAACTGTGCGAGCGTACGCTCCTCTCCCTCGAACGGAATCTTCGCCGAAGCGATCAGTTGAGTATATTCTGTCTGCAGCTTGTTCTCCAGCTGCAAATCCTCGATAATCTCAGGGCTGAACGACTTGAGCGACAATTCAGCTAACTGAAATAATTGCCGTCCCCATTTCTGCTCCAGCTGCGCTCTGAACCTCGAGCCTACCAGCGCACGGTAATAATCATTAATAAATTCCTGAACGATCGGGTCAACCTCGTCATAATAATCATTTTCTGCCTTATAGAACTCATCATTCGTGTCGATCGAATGGCGAATAATTGAGATCTGCTGCATTGAATCATACTCGCTGCGCAGCTTATTGATCTCGGACATCGCTTGATCCTGCTCTTCATAACTGTGCGCAGAAATGAAGGAATTCAAATGCTCCTTGAATTTCATTTCGAATTCCTTAACATCCGGACGTTCATAGGTATATTCACTGAATTTCATCTTCTGCATCTTCCCTCTCTCATTTTTAGAATAAAGGCTAGTCTATCTATCATACACCCTAGTTATATTCCACCACATCTGCTATGATTCCTGCGCTAAAGTTCCGGCATACTTCCGGCTTTCTGGAAATCAGGTTTTAGACTAGGCTATAATAGAGCTATGCATTTATTAACATTACAATGAAAAGGAAGACCAGTCATGATAGATAATCCAATTGATCAGATGAAGGCTATGCAAAAAAAGCTAACAAGATTCCTAATGATGTATAAATTTGCGCTGCAGGAAGTAGAGACGAAGATCGATATTCTTCAGGAAGAATTCCAATTGCTGCATGATTACAATCCCATTGAACATACCAAGTCCAGATTGAAGACCCCAGAGAGTATTATGAAGAAGCTGTACCGCAAAGGCGGCATCAACTCGCTGGAGAATATTAAGGACACGATTAAAGATATAGCTGGGATTCGGATCACTTGCTCTTTCATCTCGGACATTTACCGGATCAGCGATATGCTGCAAAGCCAGAAGGATCTGACGACGGTCGCGGTCAAAGATTATATTAAGAATCCGAAGCCCAATGGGTATAAAAGTCTGCATCTGCTCGTCGAGGTTCCCGTATTCATGTCCGACCGGGTAGAGCCGGTCTGTGTGGAAATTCAGATCCGTACGATTGCCATGGATTTCTGGGCCAGTCTGGAGCATAAAATCTTCTATAAATGCAACGAGTCCGTGCCCGATGAGCTGCTGAAGGATTTGAAGTTGGCGGCCGATACTGCCTATGAGCTCGATCAGAAGATGGAGCAGCTTCATCGCGAAGTGAATCAGATCAAGCTGGCTCACCATTCTGAGACGAACTTTATTAATGAGCTGTTAATTAATAACGAGAAGTTCAAGATACCCGACCATCTGCTGAAGCTAGCCTTAGAGGAAGGCAAATAAGAGGATTCAAGATAAAGCCTGCAGATCTGCAGGCTTTATCGCTTAACATCAGTTGTGACACAGGGGCTACTCTAATGCCCTCACCTAGGGCTTACCGTTGCAGAAGCTCGCTCAGCTCCCGACATAGACCGACTGAAGCTGCTGAACCAGCAGATCGGTAAAGTGCGCGGCATGTGTGGCCACATCATCGAGATGATCATCGAAGCTGTTGGCCGTTACATCACCATGCCCGGCGATATCCGATACGGCCTTCACGGCTAATACCGGGATTCCATACTGCGCGGCAGCCTGTACAATGCCTAAGCCTTCCATATCCGATACCTTGACGGCTGGAAAGGTTGATTTGATGCCTTCCACCCGCTCAGGCTCGCTCATGAATGAATCCAGCGTCAATACTAATCCGAAGTCCAGGGAATACGGAAGCTCAGCCGCTGCCGCCACTTCCTTCGCGTGATCCAGCCAGGCTGCGTCAAGGTCGTATTTCGCTGGCATTTGTGGAACCTGCCCCGGCTCGTAGCCGAAGCAGGTAGCATCGACATCGCCATACATGTATTGTGTAGCGACGACGACATCGCCGACGTTCAGCTTTGCGCCAAACGCGCCCGCCGAGCCGGAATTGAGAATCAGATCCGGCTGATAGCGTTCGATCAGCAGCGTGGTTGCGACGGCAGCGTTCACCTTGCCGATGCCGCTCTCCACGAGGATCAGAGACTGACCACGGTACACCGCTTCCTCAATAATCACCTTGCCTACTTGGGTCCTGGCCGTAATTTGTGCCTGATTGCGAAAAGGAGCCATTTCCTCCTCCATCGCTGTTATGATAGCAATCCGCATAGGGCCCTCTCTATTCTTGCAGATATGAGATCGGCTTATCTACAGGCACCTTCGTGCCGCCGAACTCCTGCTCAATATATTTCTGCGTATCCTCGTTGTGATACAATTCGCCTAACTTCAAAATACCAGGATCATTCTGTTTCTCCGCGGTAGTCGCCAGTATATTGATACTGTTCTTCGTGTCTACGGAGATTTCCTCATGGAACAAAGAGTCCTTCAGCACATTCAAGCCGCCTTCCAGAGCGACCGTATTGCTGATCAACACCAGATCCACGTCTTGAATGACACGCGGGCCTGTTGTATCATCGATCAGCTTGAAATTCAGGTTTTTAGGGTTGTCGACAATATCGCTTGCCGTTCCCGTCCCCAGATCAAAACCATCCTTCAGCTTGATCAATCCGGCAGCCTGCAGCAGGCTTAAACCTCTGGCCGTATTGGCCGGGTTGTCCGCCAGGGCTACAAGAGCACCGTCCGGAACTTCCTGAATATCCTTAATCTTCTGTGAGTAGATGCCCATTGGTTCAAGATAAGTAGTCGCTACCGCTACCAGGTTGGCATTGCTGTCTTTATTGTAGCTGACGAGGTAAGCCCACGATTGAAAAGCATTCACATCGACTTCGCCCTCTTTGGTCGCGTTATTCATCTCAACGCCGCCATTGATTTCCTTAACAACAATATTCAGCTTGGCGTCCTTGGCCGCCTGGGATTCAGCAATATGCTTCCAAATCTGAGCGTCAGAGCCCATCGAGCCTACCACGATCTTCTCCCCGTCGCCGGACGACTTGCTTCCGCAGCCTGCAACCACCAGCATCAATACCAATCCGAGCGCGAGGCCACCCCACAGCTTTCTTTTACTCATTTGATCTCTCCCCCTTTATATCTTCATAAGTTGAACCCTTCATTGGCGTGGATGAAGTCATCCCGAGTTGATCTATCCTAGTGCATTATCTATTTCTAGTGCATAGTTTATTTCTAGTGCATAGTCATGCCGCCGGTTACGTTGATCGCTTGTCCTGTCATATAGGAAGACAAGGGACTTGCCAGGAACAATACAACATTGGCAACATCCTGAACCTCGGCGGTTCTCCCCAGTGGAACCTGAGAGCAGTCCTCTGCATAGATCTCCTCGGCGGTCATCCCGCGGATGATTCCGCCCTCGATCCGCTCCCGATGTTTCATCGGGGTCTCCACAATCCCAGGACATACCGCATTTACCAGGATGTTATTTCGCGCCAGTTCAATTGCCATGACCTTCGTCAAGCCCAGAACCGCGTGCTTGGATGCACAATATCCGCCCATCGCCCGATAACCGTTCTTACCGGCCTGCGAGGCGATCTGGATGATCCTTCCCGGCTTTTCAGCATCGACCATCGCCTTTGCAAATATTTTGTATACCAGGTATAACCCCGTGGAGTTAATCGAGAATACCTTTTCCCAATCCTCCAGTTTGCTGTCAATTACATAATCCATGGTGGAAGTGCCTGCACAGTTTACGACAATATCCGGAACACCGGCCTGTTCCAGAACAAGCCGGGACCAGCGTTCTATATCCTCTGATTTGGACAGATCCAGGCGGGACTCAAACAACTGTCCATCTACTCCCTTATATTCCTCGTCATAAGCAAGATCGGCGGATATGACTCTGGCGCCGCTTTGCAGCAAAATTTGCACGATGCCACGCCCGATTCCCGATTTTCCGCCGGTTACAACCGCCGTCTGATACGATAAATCCAGCGTAATCATAGGCTTTACAGTACTCTCTCAAACGGGTCTCTACTAATTCCGGCATCCAATACAATCTTTGCATACTCCTGTGCGGAGAAGAGGGAGTGATCCTTGTAATTGCCGCATTCCAGTGCGGATACAGCCGGAACCTCTGTCGTTTCCAGTACACGCTTCAGCGTTCTTTCCAGTGCGGAGGCGATCTCTTCCGGATCATGCTCATTCCAGAGAATCAGATAATAACCCGTTCTGCATCCCATTGGAGAAATATCGATAATCCCTTGAACCTCGTCTCTCATATACGTAGCGAGCAGATGCTCAAGCGTATGAAGCGCCGCAGTAGGAATCGCGTCTTTATTCGGCTGCAGGAAGCGCAAATCGTATTTTTGTACCGTGCTGCCCTTCTCATCATGCTCAAGCCCTGCTGCCCTGACATAAGGCGCCTTTACGATAGTGTGGTCCAATTGAAAACTTTCTACTTTTGCCATTGTTCTTCAGTCCTTTTTTTGTAGTGTTATATATTTCATTCAGTACTCCGCTAGAAGCGGCATACTGTATAAACCGCTGTTAAGCTCTCGTGTTAATGCGTTGACTTTTTGGTAAAATAATCGCCGATGAATTGGCAGACGAATACTAGAATCAAGATCAAAATTGTAGCTACGAGCGTAATATCGGACTGGAACCGATTGTACCCCTTATTGATCGCCAGGCTGCCCAAGCCGCCCGAGCCAATCGCTCCAGCCATCGTCGTAAGTCCGATCAGGTTGATAATCGTCACCGAGGAAGCGCGGATAATTCCGGTCAGACCTTCCTTCAAATATACGCGAAAAATAATCTCAATCGGCCCCGATCCCATGGATTGTGCTGCTTCCACGATTCCGGGATCGACCTCGACCAGCGCATTCTGGATTTGCCTTGCATAGAAAGGCACGATACCGATGACCAAGGGTACGATTGCGGCATTCATGCCGATCGATGTCCCCGTAATAAGACGGGTCAGCGGCACGACAACCGCGATAAGAATGATGAACGGAATGGATCTGAACAGGTTAATAATTTTCTCCAGAACACTGTACACCAGCTTGTTCTCCAGAATCCCTCCCCGGTCTGTAGCGACGAGGACAACGCCGAGCAGTATCCCGAATAACACGGAAAATGACGAGGTAACGACCACCATGTAAATCGTCTCATAAGTACTTATCAGGATATCCTCTCTTAAATTCCAGATGTTAGGGAAATACTTTGTAAAAAACTCACTCATACAGGCTCACCTACCTTTCTGTCCTCAAGAAGTCGGGAATCGATAGTTTCAACATCGACCTGGGCTGCCTGCAAATAGAGTAGAGCTTCCTCCAGATCGCCAGGGGAGCCTGACAGAACCACAATCAGATTGCCGATCGGCGTCTGCTGTAAAATCTCTACATTTGCGAACAGAATATTCGTCTTCACTCGATACCGGGCGGTAAGCTCGGAAATAACCGGTTCGCTTGTGCTATCGCCGATGTAGGAAATCTTGCACAGCATATCGTTATCCTTCAGATGAACGAGAGACGGATGGAGCGTAAGCTTCTCCAGCGTCTGATCGATATGGGTAGCTGTATTGATGAAATCGCGAGTCAGCGTATTTTGCGGGCGGCTGAAGATCGAGACGATATCGCCTTGTTCCACAATTCTTCCGGCCTCCATCACGGCCACCTTGTTGCAGATCTCCTTCACGACCTGCATTTCGTGCGTAATAATGACGATCGTCAGACCCAGCGTCTGATTCAATTTCTTCAGCAGCTCGAGAATAGATAGCGTCGTCTTTGGATCCAGAGCGCTGGTCGCTTCATCGCATAGCAAGATCTCCGGATCATTAGCCAACGCCCTTGCTATAGCTACCCGTTGCTTCTGCCCCCCTGACAATTGGGAGGGATAGGCATTCAGCTTATCCGATAAGCCTACCAATTCCAGCAATTGCTTAACCTTCCGATCTCTCTCGGTCTTGGATAGCTTGGAGCTTTTCAATGGATAGTCCACATTGTCATAGATCGTTCTGGAGTTCATCAGATTAAAATGCTGAAAGATCATCCCGATTTTCTTCCTTGCCGAGCGCAATTCCTTGGGCTGCAGGGCCAGCAGATCGCGGCCATTCACCTCAACGGTTCCTGCCGTAGGCCGCTGCAGCAGATTAATCACACGGACCAGCGTACTCTTCCCAGCCCCGCTATAGCCGACAATGCCATACACATCTCCCGCATCAACGTGTAAGCTGACATCCCGAACGGCGGTTACTGACTGCGATCCCGTTTCGAAGGTAACTTGAATATTGGATAAAGTAATCATGATGCCCAACCCTTTCTAGACTTCTTTGCACTCTCAGCATTTTCCGAAAAATTTATTTCTGTCATTTTACATCAGATTACTCGGAATTACTACTAAAATTTTTTACTCCCTGGGAAATTGGGCTGTGAGCGGCGCTTTTCTTTTCTCCAACCGCCCCACTCACCCAGCGTCGTTCCAATTCGACGGATGGTAGACAAACAGCTTCGTCGGCAGGCGGGACATCGACATGGTACTCCCCCCGCAGAAGCAGGCTCTCTATCTCCTTTCTGCGGAGGTCTGGCAGCGGGGCATCATCAGAACTTAGGATATCCTGGGGCGCGGGGGATCATCGTATCTTAGTTCTGCTGAGGTCCTGGGGCGAGGTATCATGGAACCTTAGTTATGCTGAGGTCCTGGGGGCGGCGTATCATCAAAAGTTACGGCTCCCTTCTGGCTATCCTCTCCCTAACGGAAATACATGCCGCTATTTCGCCAAAATTACAGCCTAGCAGAATCTAACGGAAATAGAGTACCTTATTTTGCGTTTTATCGCCCTTTTTCAGCTCCATTGAAGCAAATAACGCCTCACATTTCCGTTAGAAAATTAATTACCCTCTTTTCTCGCAAATAAGGGCTTGGAGTTCCGTTAGAAATAAGTGTGCGAGCTGCTTAAGCGACCTATCCTCTGCGAAGATACCGCGGGCACACCATCGATCTTAGTTTTGCGGCAGCCCTGGGGAGCGAGATTTCAGCAAATCTTAGTTCCGCGGAGGTCCTGGGGGCGGAGGTATCATCGAAACTTAGTTCTTCGGCAGCCCTGGGGGGCGAGATTTCAGCAAATCTTAGTTCTGCGGTAGCCCTAGGTGCGGCTATCATCGAACCTTAGTTCTGCGGCAGCCCTAGGTGCGGCGTATCATTGAAACTTAGTTCTGCGGGAATCCCGGGTGCGGCGTATCATCGTACCTTAGTCCTGCGGAGATCCTGGGGCTCGGCGTATCATCAAAAGTTACGGCTTCCTCCTGATTCCTCCTCTCCCTAACGGAAATACATGCCGCTATTTCGCCAAAATCACGGCCTGGCAATATCTAACGGAAATAGAGTACCTTATTTTGTGTTTCTCGCCCTTTTTCAGCTCGATTGAAGCAAATAACGCCTCACATTTCCGTTAGAAAATTAATCACCCTTTTTTCCCGCAAATAAGGGCTTGGAGTTCCGTTAGATGTACGAAACGACGGCGAACTGTTTAAGCGATCTCTATCCAACAATTGGGGCAAAAAACAACTTCTTAATGTGGTTTGGCCGACCGCCGTCATACAGCAATGCACCGCGCGCTGGGAGCTGCGCGCGGTGCGAAAAGTTGAAAGCTCAACCTCAAAGTTGTTTTTATGCTTTCCAGATCATTTTATGGCTTCCAAGTCAGCAGATATCCAATGACGGGATATACAAAGGCAGTGGCAACCAGCCCGAAGGAAGGTTCAATGGCCGTGTTGTCTGCTTCCCGTTCGTATATTCGCTTAACGGAGAGAAAAACAGAGCAGTGGCCTCCCGTTTCGTCAGGGTCATTTGCGCCTGGATGTCTGTAGGGTCAGGATCATATTTGTTCACGACGACCTGATTATTTTGCACAACGATTTCTACAATGTCAGAGCCTTCAATTCCAAGTACAATACGGCCGTCCTGCAGCATCCTGCTCTGCGCTTTGCATCTCAAGAACGCCTCGATCACCGAGGGATAATCCATAATATGATAATTATATTCAAAGCTAGTTCTATACCAGTCGCATACATCGCCTAATAAGGCGATCTTCCCAAGATCATAGGGAGGAACCGTAAAATGAAGCTCGTCAAGCCCTCTCTCTGCACTCAGCGCTTTGCTAACTACCGGCAGCAGAGTAGGGTCAATCATTTCAAGCTCATGTACGCCGTTACCCTCTTTAGACAAGACCACATATCCAATAAACTTGCTATTCTCTAAAATAAGCAGCGGCTCTGCTTTCCATGTTCTCAAAATAGTGACAAACTGCCCCTTGGTTCGAGCCCCGTTGACGACCCCTTGCTGATACAACTGATAAGCATCATCAAGCTGCGAACTATCATCAAACAAAGGTTCAAAGCGAATTCCGCTTGAATCCAGCCCTTTGTATTTATGGCGAATATTATCTGAGGTTAACGTAAATTCAAGCTTGATCCCTGCCGGCTCATAGCCAAAAAACTCATACCGCTGGCGTTGACCACCAAGAACACTCATGGAATAACCCTGCGCCTTCATGTCTTCCACTGCCATGTTCATCAGCTTCTGCATATAGCCTTTGCCACGCGAACGCGGATGCACGGATACGGAACCGATGCATCCAACCTTCAATGGTATGCCTGCTACATTGCAGGTAACCGGCAGTACGCAGACCATCGCCTTGATCTTCCCATTCTCTTTGACCAGATAGTGATACTTCTGCGTATCGGCTCCATCACTATAGAGTTTTGGAACCAATTGAGCAAAATCATGTGGTCCCGAATTTTTACTAAAAACCATATCCGCAAAGTCTATAATATCCTGAGCATCCTCCGGCGCACCCTTGACGAATACCTCCATCCTTATCCCTCCTATTTATCTCTAATCTCTAATGGGTCGACATCTTGGCCGCATAGGCGCGATCGATTTCGCACTTCATAGGCTTGTTTAGCAAAAAGAGCTTAATATCTCCAATTACTGAGCGAGTTACGATCAAACGTCGGTCAATCGTTGGCCCACCCATATGCGGCATTAAAATAGCATTCCTCATTTCTAACAGCTTATGATCAGCCGGCAGCGGCTCAACTTCGTATACGTCAAGTACCGCATGAATCTTCTCCTTCACAAGCACTCTGCACAAAGCTTCTTCATCGATGACAGCTCCGCGTGCCGTGTTAATAAGAAGAGCACCTTCAGGCATCATATTAAGCAGTTCTTCTGTAATCAGATGATAATTTTCCTGTGTCATGCCGCTATGAATAGAGACGATATCGCAGGTCGAGAATATTTCAGGGAGCTCCGCCTTCTCCATATGATGCTTCGTCAATTCCTCCTGAGAAATATGACGAGAGAACACCTTGATCTTGACGTGGAACGGCTTCAGCATCTCAACAACCATCTTCGCGATCATGCCATAGCCTACCAAGCCTACCGTCTTATCTAACAGCCCTTTATTATAGAAGCCTGATGGCCAGATTCCCCGCTTCAAATCGCCGGAATAACGCGGAATATCCCTCAAAGATGCCAATGCATAAGCAATTACACTCTCTGCTACCGACTCGGCGAACACTTCATTGCCGCTTACCACACGAATCCCGCGATCATATGCCGCATCCGTAACATAGGGTCTAACGGAACCGCCTGTATGTGCAATTAGACGAAGCTTATTGGCGTGATTTAATACTTCTTCGTCAAAAGTCACCGTCCCCCAGCCTGTAACGCAGATATCGACATCCTTGATTTTCTCACATATTTGGAATTTGGTATATTGTGCTGTGCTATCATTCCAGATGACCTCGCCGATCTCTTCCAGCTTCGATTTTAAATCTTCATTGAAGAAGGTATCAAAGATTTCGCCCTTCGGCATCGTGACAAGAATTTTCAATGCTTCCATATTGGAACGCCGCCTTTCTATGATTCATCCACGAATATTCACACTTGAGGTGAGAACACATCCGCCACTATGAACCAGATGTATAACATAATAATTCCAGAAACCTGCATTAAACAGGCTATAACCCTCCTTTGTCATTATAAGAATAAAATATATCATTAATTTCAATCACATAATTATGTTGCTTATCTGGTTCACAACAGATTATAATCTAAGTTAGAAAACGCTGTCAATTGTAATTTGAACACAAGAACCATATTAGTGTCGCGGACGCTCAGCCTTGAATTTGCCTCGATCGCTATTCGTATCAAAAGTGGACTTTTTGACCTTTCTTTAGAAATGATATAATTAATCATTTGATAATAAGGTATTTATTGGAATAGAGGTGTATAGAAATGACGGAAGGTCCCAAGCGCTCTACCTTTAGAAGACGTTATGAGGAAATGCTGGCTTCATTAAGGAACGAAATCATAACCGGAATTTGGGCAGAAGGAAGCTTTCTCCCCTCCGAGAACGATATAGCCGAGCGGTTTCAATTAAGCAAGAACTCCGTACGCAAGGGATTGGATCTACTGGTATCTGAAGGGTTCATTGAGAAAATACCGCGCGTAGGAAATCGTATTCGGCAAGCACCTGCCGGGGTATCCATTAAATTCGGATATTATCCCTCGCTTTTCGAGGAAGCTGATCTCAAGGCATTGGTGGACGAATTTCATAAGCAGCATCCGCTGATCCGCGTCACTATGATCCCGATGCCCTCAAGCCACGCGAAACCAACGATGCGAGATTTTATGGAGACCGATGACATTGATGTAATGGCGATTAACAATCAGAATTTTGAGCTGTTTGCAGAGTCTGACAGCCCACCTGAGCTATTAGAGCCGCTGCAGCCGATAGAAGGGGTCTATCCGGTCTTGACGGAACCTTTTATGCGTGATGGGAACTTATATGTACAGCCCTTCTTATTCTCGCCGATCATTCTTTGCTACAATAAACAGCATTTCTCTGAGAAGGGACTAGCGGAACCAGACAGCAGCTGGACATGGGATACCGTCAAAAAAACCGCGAAGTTACTCGCCGAAGGTACAGTTCGCCACGGGTTCTTCTTCCACTATTTATCCGATAATCGCTGGCCTATCTTCCTGCTGCAGAATAACGTCCGCTTTCATCGCAGCAACGGTGAGGACAAGCAGCTGAACCTTGATGAAGCCGCGCTTACCGAGAGTTTGCAGATATCTAAGGAACTGCTCGATCAGGTTTTTCCGCCGTTCAGATCGGAGAATGATGACGATGCTGAGATGCTATTTTGCCAGCAGAAGGTGTCGATGATCCTGACGTCTTACTTCTGCCTGAACAAGATCAAGGACGTCGATTTCTCCTATGATATATCGCCGCTGCCCTATCTGGGCACGCCCCGGACTCTGGTCATTGCCATCGGCCTGGCGATTCACAGGAACTCCAGGAATAAGCAGGCAGCTCAAGCCTTTATTAACTTCATGATGTCTGACAACACCCAGCTGACCATTCGGCAAAATACATTAAGTATCCCTAGCCTCAAAAGCGCGGCGGAATGGAATGGACATGGAAAGGTTAAGCTGCCATCACGTTATTTCGTCTATCGCGAGATTTTCCCCAGCTTCTGCTACCACACTGCGCTAAACGTCACTTATTCAGAGCTTGGAGACATCCGCCAGCGTATCAAGCTCTACCTGTCCAGGATGGAAGGGCTGGATGTGTTCTCTTAAGATTATAAAAGTACAGGTTGCTATCCGTTTAAACCTAAAACCCCACCAGAGATATGGTGGGGTTTGTTCTAAGCCGGCGTCCCTTATTGATCAGCGCCGTATATTTTATTCAAATTTTAAGCTGTCGAGAATTTCTTGTACGCTAAGTTCGGCACATGCCATCGATGTATCAGATACACCGTAATACATTCTCACAACATCGCCATGAACAGCAGCTCCGCAGGAAAAGACAACATCGCCGAAGAAGCCCTTCTTTTCATAATCAGCTTCTGGCATCATAATCGGCTGCTCAGAGCGGGCAAGCACCTTGGATGGATCGTTCAGATCCAATAGGAGCGCACCCATGCAATAGCGATGATCCAGTGTTGCGCCATGATAAAGTTCCAGCCAGCCCTTCTCCGTCTTAAATGGAACTGCGCCTCCGCCCATTCGGCCGCTATCCCACATGCCTTCACGAAGACCTGCCAGGTGCTTGTGGTTGCCCCAATACAGCAAATTGTCAGATTCAGCGATCCACATCTCCGGATTGCCAGTACTCCTCGTCGTGGGACGATGCAGCGCATAGAATTTACCGTTAATCTTCTCCGGGAAGATCAATACATCCTTGTTGTCAGGTCCAAAAATCATGCCATGGTGAGTCAAGTTTATGAAATCCTTCGTCGATACCATCGATTCGCCAACACCAACCGGAGATACAGCGGAGAAGTAAATGTAATACGTATCCCCGATTTGGGTCACACGCGGGTCCTCGATCCCAAACGTCTCAAGGGACTGGGATGGATATACCAACGGTTCGTCGTCAATTGTAAAGCGATGCCCGTCCTTGCTGCGAGCAATACGGATATATGATAAGCTGGTCAAATAATCGAACGTCGCGCTCTTCGATACATTGCGAATAACGCGTGGATCGGAGAAGTCATATCGCTTGTCATCCTTACGCAATTCGATAATATCAAGCTGCTTCGTTTCCACATTATATACAGGAGCTTTCACAATCATCGAATCCTTGCTGATAGGACGTTCTGCCACACGAAGCAACAATAAAATCTCTCCATTGTATTCGGCAACGCCTGCATTGAATGCGCCAATGACCTCAAAATCATCCCGATGCGGCCTAACATCGGCAGGTGTTATCAGTGGGTTCTCTTCGTATCTATAGATATTCATGGTGTCTCGTACTCCAATCCTAAGCTTAATTTTGCTCAAATTTCAAAAATGGATCAGCAATTGTCAAGCGATGCGCTTCAGCATCACTGATACCCGCATACAAATCAGCTGTTCCATCCGCTTTTCGCACCAATCCACCACTGAATACAACCTCGACCAAATCCGGACGCTTCGTTGCACCTGGAAGGAACTTGTTACGAGTCGCTATCAGTTCAATGTCAGAATACTCTCCTGTTGCAGGATCGAGCGCAAATATCATCGGATAATAATAACGATTTCCTTCATCATCAAACGAGGCAAAATGACCAAGAACGCCAACAAGTCCATTTTTCAAGATATGAAGTTCATTGGCTCCGCCCCATTCCTCATCAACAAATTGATCTTGAAGCAGCGGGGCGTCATTCACCAGTGCGATCGACAGCTCTTGGAGGCTCCTGGCTGTTGTGAAGCCAATCTTCCCGCGTCCACCTTTCTCTCCTTGAGGGCGAGTAAATACGCCGATTTCTCCATTGGAAAGCTCCACTAGACGAAGATCCTTCATGGCATCCGGACCAACAAAAAATGGGGTCAATTGCTGAATGCTTCTCCCTTTGTAGAACACCGTCCGCCACATCAACGCATTTTTTTGTGTAGGATGCGGAAATATCTGAACACCGCCTAGAACAAGCTCACCATGAATAAAAGTGAAAAATGGATCCTGAAGGGTAAATACAGGCGCACCTTCGCGGGGCACCCAATCCCCACCCTTTTCAACAAAGAAATGAATTTCAGAATGTTCGCTGTCCCTGGATTCCACACGGCCTGCAATAACCAGTTCGCCCTGGTCTTCAAAAGGAGCCGTAATGTTATATACATCCTTGTTAC
Source organism: Paenibacillus aceti (assembly GCF_003614185.1). Classification (GTDB taxonomy): domain Bacteria; phylum Bacillota; class Bacilli; order Paenibacillales; family Paenibacillaceae; genus Fontibacillus; species Fontibacillus aceti. The sequence goes on along the minus strand of NZ_KZ987724.1, from coordinate 5,310,249 downwards.
CTACACCAGTAAAGCTCAGTTTTACTGGGTCTTTGGCCAGTGAATCCTTCGCCTGGTACTCCTTCAATAACGTTTCACATGTTTTCACATCGGATTTATACAATGCCATGGTGGATTTCTCCCTTTCCTATCCTGTTTTCGTTGCTCTTTACCCTTGCTATATCAATGAAATAACTAAAATAAGATCAATATAAAAACTTATTTACGGCTGATCCATACTGCGCCAGTATGACCCTGCAATATGATCTTGCTATCTGTTTGGTCATCCTCCAGAGGCTGTGAGGCAATTGCAAATTGAAGCGAAAGGTTCTCCACTTCGGCCAGGCTTATTTCCACAGACTCTGCTCCAAAATTGAGCGCAACAAATGATACGTCTTCTGATATATTTTTCGTATAAATCAACGTATTACCTCTACACTCGATATTGGAGTAGCCCCCTTCAGCAAGCGAGGGATGATCTTTACGAAGCATTAGCAGTTGCTGATAATAAATATAGATCGAATCCAATTTTGTCCGCTCAGCCTCTATATTAATCTGATTATGGCCCGGTCCCATCGCGATCCACGGCTTCACATTAGAGAAGCCTCCATATTCGCTTCCGTCCCACTGCATCGGGGTACGCGATTTGTCACGGCTCTTCTCATTCGCGCGTCGAAGCGCTTCTTCTTCCGACAACCCTTCTGCTTTTGCCAACTGATAATGCGTTAGCCCTTGAATATCCCTCATATCCTCAATACAAGGGCAGTAATAATCCCTCATCCCGACCTCTTCTCCGTAATAAAGGAAAGGGACACCCTTACCTGTAAGCATAAAGGTTGCCATCAGCTTTGCGCGAAGCACTTCAAGTTCAGGATTCCCTTCGCCAAAACGGCTAATATGCCTTGCCATATCGTGACTGCTGAAAAACAAGGTCGGAACCTGATCTGGGCGATGTACCTGTTCCATCAGAAGAATTTGATCCATCAGCTGGTTCGGCTGATAGTGCTCCTGACTACCCAGGTTGAAGTTAAACACAACATCAAGAAGACCATTCCCACTATACCGCTTCAGGAGCGACATATCCTCAGAACCTACTTCACCAACCATAAAGACCCCTTCACGCTGATGAACGAATTCGCAAATTTCTCGAATCGTATCCAGAATTCCGTCCTGATCCTTGTCATATCGATGATCCTGCTCTCCATTGTCCTGATACGGATTGTCTGGGAATTGAGCGGACACTTTCAAAAAGTTAATGACATCAAGGCGGAATCCATCTACGCCCTTATCCAACCAGAAGCCCATCACTTCCTTCATGGCTTCTCTGACTTCTGGATTTGCCCAGTTCAAATCGACTTGTTCCTTTGCGAACGCATGATAGTAATACTGTCCGCTTGCTTCGTCATAGTCCCAGGCCGGACCCCCAAAGAAAGACTCCCAGTTGTTCGGCATGCCTTCATCTACAGGGTCTTTCCAGATATACCAATCACGCTTGGGATGGTCCTTAGAAGATTTGGACGCTTGGAACCACGGGTGTGAGGAAGAAGTATGGTTCAATACAAGATCCACGATGACGCGGATATTACGCTGATGAGCGGCTTCTATAAAAGCATCAAAGTCCTTCATCGTTCCATAGTCAGGATCCATGTTGTAATAATCCGCAATATCGTAGCCGTTATCCACTTTTGGCGACTTGTAGAACGGGGTTAGCCATATGCCGTCGGTCCCTAATGTCTTTAGATCATCCAGCTTCGAAGTTATCCCCACAAAATCACCCACGCCGTCTCCGTTGCCATCGCAAAAGCTTGGCATGTAAATCTCATAGAAAACAGTACGGCGCCACCACAAAACCTTGGAATCTATCTCCGCTGCTCCCACAATACCACCTCATGCTATGCTCATCAGGATGAAAAATAATGGCACCCTATTATTTAAGACTAAACTGCATGCCTTCCTTGAACTTCTTACCAAAGATCGCAAACATGATGATAATCGGAACCGTAAGAATTACGGATGCTGCATACAAAGGACCCGGATAGCTTCCATAAGGTCCGAACATTTGGGATAAGAGTACGTTCAGGGTCAGCATATTATCACTGCGCACAACAAGCATATCCCATAGGAGTTCTGTCCAACGTTCCATCAGCAAGAATAAGAAGATGACAGCTGTGATAGACCTCGACATCGGCATCATAATTCGATACAGAATCTTGAAATCAGAGGCCCCATCAAGCTTTGCCGCTTCAATGAATACAGTAGGAATTGCCTTGAAGAAGTTGGTGTACATAAAGATCGCCCATAAGCTGACAGCCTTTGGAATGATCATAGCCCAGTACGTATCATACAGCCCCACCTTTTGAATCACGAGAAACTGAGGGATGAGCAGTATAATCGCCGGAAAGAACATGTGGAACAATACAAAGTTATTCACCGTATCGCGTCCTCTGAAATTCAGCTTGGACAGCGCATATGCTACCATGACACCAAACAACATCATAAGAGCCGTAGATGCCAAGGACACAAGAATACTGTTAAAAAATGAGTTCACCCATGGTCTGGCAATACCAACTTCTCCACCCGTGAACAACCATCCATATGATTTCAACGTAAATTTCGAGGGTACAAGCTGCTTATCAATCTGTGTCCAATCTGCAAAGGAGTTAAGCACCATATACAGGTAAGGGTAGACCATTACAAGCAACAGCGCTGTCGCAACAATATATCGGATTGAAAGACGAAGTTTGCTTTTTCTTTTAGACCCAACCATTTCGCTTACCCCAACTTTCCAGAAGTTTTCTAATCACGAAAATGGAGATAAAGGTCACTACAGACGCCAGGATAGCAATTGCGGATGCATATCCTGCTTGCAGATTCGTAAAGGCCTGATTGTAGATCTCCATCTGCCATGTATTCGTTGCATAGTTTGGCCCACCGCCTGTTAACTGGTACACCTCTGTAAATATTCCGAAAGTGACCCCAAAGGATAATATTAAGGTTGTATAGAGAGCTGGGTATAACAGCGGCAACGTAATTTTCCAGAACCGCTGACGATCCGTAACACCATCAATCGCGGCAGCTTCATACACTTCACGATCAATACTCTCAAGACCTGAGGTTAGTATGAGCGCATAATAACCGGTAAATTTCCAGGCCAGAATAATTCCTACAATAGCAAGGGCTGAGATAGGTGATCCAAGCCAGTCAATATCCCAACCAAAGGTATTGCGCAAAAATTGATTTACAGGGCTGTTATAAGACAAAAAGCCTTTGGCAATCAGAGAAGATACAACCCCTGAAGATAGATATGGCAAGAAGAAGCCAATCAGATACAAGCTCTTTAACTTTGGCAACCCCTGTACCAATACAGCTACTGCCAAAGACATCACAGTAACAAGTGGCACAAATAGCAGCATGAACTTATACGTAACCCAGAACGAAGATTGTACACCCGGTGATGCCAATGCCTTCGCAAAGTTTTTGAACCCCACAAAATCATACGTCGGTGCTATCAAGTCCCAATTTGTAAAGGCAAGATAGAACGACCAGACGAGCGGGCCCAGGAAAAATATAAGTCCAAAAATAAGGTAGGGACTGGCAAAGAGCCAGCCCAACCGATTATTTTGTTTATTGATCATTGCTGAAGTTCCCCTTCAATGGCTTTCTTCATATTATTCCAAGCCGTCTGCGGATCAATTTCGCCACGAACAATTTTGTTAAAAGCTTCTGAACCAATCAACGTTTGCAGTTCATTAAAGCGTGGATTATCAATAGAAGGAACTGCCTTGGATACAGCTTCTGCAAAAGGTCCAAGCTCTGGCTTCTCTGCTATGACATTTTTGAACTCTTCAAGCTCCATCAAGTCGTCACGCGCAGGAGGCAAGTTTGTTTTTTGGAACCAAGCAACATCATTGGCACTATCGGAATATACCCATTTGAGGAATTCTGCAGCAGCCTCTTGTTTATCTTTCGGAGCGCTTGCAAAGATCACAAGCCCCTTCGCATCGGCATAAGTCTTGGAATCAGCCGGATCCATATTGTCTGGTACCGGAGGCAACGTAAGATCATAGTTTTCTTTGTATTTCAATTCAGGATATTTTTCTTTCCACATATCAAACGTCCATGGACCGATATCGGTGAACACACCCAAGCCTGTTTCAAATGGGTCTGTTGCCTGCTTGGTAAGGACCGCTTTCTCCTTCACAAGATCACTTACAAACGTAAGCATCTCTATACCGGCCTTCTCATCACCTACAAAATTGGAGCCTTCGATAAATTTGTTGCCATCGGAAGCAGCGTTATACATGATGAAGAAATCAAACCAACGCTTCCAGGCCGTAGGATCAGCCAAGTCAGCACCTTTCCCCCACATGAATTTATCAGGGTATTTTGCTTTTAGCTTCTTTGCTGCATCAAGTACTTCACTATATGTTTTTGGCGGCTCATTATAGCCGATTTCCTTAAGAATATCTGTACGCCAGCCGATCAGCATCGGATTGGAGTAGATCGGAAGCACGTATTGATGACCATCAGCAAATTCCCAAGGCTTAATCGTTTCTGCCATGTTGCGTTTTTCAATGATTTCCTTGAATTGTGGCAGTTCTTCAAGTGCGACAAGCGCTTTACTGTTAGACAGCTGAGCGGCGAAGCCACGGTTGATATTTTCGGAAATCGTAGGCGCATTGCCGCCTGCAATTGCCGCCTGAATACTTGCTTCGGAACTTGGAGATTCTTTGATGGCACTTACATTAACTTTCACCTTAGGGTTAACGGCAGCATATTTATCAGCCATTTCCTTCCAGAATACTTGTTGGGGTGGATTTGGCGCTGCCCAGAAATCGATGGAGATTACTCCATCTGCACTTTCAGCACCTCCGCCTTTCGAACATCCTCCAAGTACACTAGCAACCATCGCAGTTAGAGCAAGAATTAGCAAAAGTTTCCTTTTCATGATAGTATAGCCTCCTCATTAATAAAATGCTCTCACTTCATTCCTTTTATCCCTGTATTACAAACAAGATATAGTAACGTTACAAAATTAATTACTATAAATTATTGTAAGCGGTTAAAAACATTATTAAACATAAAATTCCGCTTGTCAAACGTAAATTACCACCATTAATGCTTCTCCAACAAAATATTTTAGTTAGTTTAGACCACCTTCTTATCCTTTTTCATTAAAAAAATTTAGATTATCCATCTATTAGATTATGATCCAAATCCTCATTGTAACATTAATTGTACATTATCATCAAAATAAATCAAGTTACTATAATCACATTTGTAATGTTCTCTGTCATTATTTTAAGGTGACATTTTAAAGTTAGCAGGGCTTATTATAGCTATATTTCTATAAATTTTCCTTAGTAATAGCCCAAAGATAACCTTAAACATTACAAAGGATTATTAATAATTACAGTAAAAGAGCACAAAAAAAGACCGCAGGAATAAATTCCATGCAGTCTGTTCCAAAGCATTATATCAAAACATTTGACTCTCTTGGTCTCGTTGTCGATTCTCTAGCAATCAGCATAGTTGGCAGCAATATTTCCACAAATGGCTCGTGCTTATGATCCATTCTCCAGAATAATTGCTCCACAGCCTTGCGTCCAAATGTCTTCAAATCAATTCCCATCGTCGTAGTTAGTGGTGTAGATAATTGGGACAATTGCCCGTTATCGAAACTGCAAATCGATACCTGCTGCGGAATTTGAAAGCCCTGTTGCTGTAACGTCGAATTTAGAATGAAGCCAAGACCATCGTTAACGCAAAACCAAGCCGTGGGTTGATCAGCAATTGATTTGATGGCATTCATCATATATTCAGTTTGTTCCGTTGCATCCAGCAAGAGCCATTCCTTGCGCATTTCAAGCCCAGCTTCCCGCATCGCGAGTCGGAATCCCTCATATCGTTCATAATAACTTGGAGAAAAATTGATGTCGCCCACAAAACCGATATTCCGATGACCCAGCTCAGTCAGATAATGAATGGCTTCATAGGCTGCGAAGCGATTGTTCGTCAATATGCAATCTGCCTTTACAGCCGGATAATGATGGTCGATCAGTACGGTTGGGAGCCCTTTGGAAATCACCTTATTCATATAAGGTGTACTTAGATGAGAGAGGATAAGTATACCTTCTACACCTTGATTCTCTAATATGGGTGGCAGGATCAGCGCTTCTTCGGATTCTTGGCTAATGGATTGAATTAGCAATTGTTTACCACGCTGTCTCGTCTCTTGCTCCACGCTTAAGTAGATTTCACCAAAAAAGCCCTTTTGGGCAAAAGCAAAGTCGGATGCAATTAAAGCAATATATCCAGACTGATCCGTCTGGCTCTTCTTGCGTCCCGCCTGGTAGATATAACCCATTTGTTCCGCTGTATCAAGAATTAGCTTTCTCGTCTCTTCGCTTACTCCATCCTTGCCGGATATAGCCTGTGATACAGAATTTTTGGAGAGATTGAGCTGATCAGCAATATCTTGCATTGTTACTTTAGATTTCATCAGAGAGTCCCTCCTTTCCAAATTCAAATTTAAACATTACAAATAATTATAACGTTACAAAAAAAAGCGGTCAATATTAGTATTAATGGTACTGTTAAAAACTATACTCCCTTTGACAGCAATTTATTTGACATTAAATTAAGGCTAATCAATAATGTTTTAGTAATGAGATTACTAATCATTTGTAATTTAAATTCATTCACATTATCATTTTTTTGTAATGTTATTATGACAGTTTCAATCATGGAACTATAAGTATAGCCTCAGGTTTTTGGCTTGCTTCGGAATGGAGAATTATATGGAACTACAAGAGAACTGGAAGCTGCGGGATTTCGATGTAGGTGAAGCTCGCGATTTGGAGGTTGCCTCTCCCGAGTATATTGACTATTTCTGGATGACTGCCAAAGTACCTGGCGATGTGCACAGCACGTTGATCGAGCGGGGGATTATTGCAGATCCTTTCTATGGACATAACGATCAACAGTCGCGCTGGGTCGAGGACAAGGTATGGTGGTATCGCAACACCTTTGAGTGGTTTGGCGAACAGGATGACCAGGAACGCATTGAATTGGTCTTCGATGGGTTGGATACTTATGCAACTGTGTACCTGAACGGGGTGGAGCTTGGCTCCACTGACAATATGTTTATTGCCCATTCATTTGAAGTTACACGTGAATTGAAGAAAGGCAAGAATGTCCTTGCCGTCAAAATTGATCCCGTACATCTGCATGCTCAAGCCAAAATGCAATATTATTGGTCCGGTTTCAGCAAGAAGCGAATTTGGACACGCAAGGCTCAATACCACTATGGATGGGACTGGGGTCCACGGCTTGTATGTGCAGGTATTTGGAAGGGGGTACATCTCCTCAAGCGCCGCAACGCTTATATAGATAGCGTATTCGCCCGCACATCAACAATAACGGACAAGGCAGCAGCTGTTGAAGTAACAGTAGACGTATTGTCATTCAACAAAGACAAGCCTTGCTCGGCTTATGTGGAATTGATCGATACCGAAAACAACCGGGTCGCCTCAGAAATAATCCCATTCGATCGTTGTAATGGACTGGTCCAAGACGGTGCAATTTGTGCATATAGCTTAAGTAGCGAAGCATATCTAAACATTTCAAACCCATCCTTATGGTGGACGCACGACCTAGGTGTACCGTATTTATACCATTTGAAAGTAACGCTTCTATATAACGAAAAGTCTGTTGACGTACATGAGCAGCCATTTGGCATCCGTACGGTTGAACTTATGCAGCGGGATGAACATGGACAGCAGACCTTTACCTTCGTATTAAATGGTGTAAAGCTGTTTGCCAAAGGAGCCAACTGGATTCCTATCGACAGCTTCATGGCTGCTGTGCCAGATTCTCGATACCAACATCTCATTCATATGTCAAAAGACGCCAATATGAACATGCTGCGTGTCTGGGGAGGCGGCATCTATGAACGCGATATTTTCTACGATGAATGTGATCGGCTTGGTTTACTGGTATGGCAGGACTTCATGTTTGCCTGTGCCTTATATCCGGACTATAATCGCAACTTCATGAATAATGTGCGGCGGGAGATCGAGCAAGTCGTAAAACGACTGCGTAGTCGAACTTGCCTGGCTTTATGGTGCGGGAATAACGAGAACGATTGGCTGTACGAGGCGCTTCGTTCAAGCGGAGAGATCCCTCATCCATTTTATGGCGAGAAGATTTACCACGAGCTGATGCCAGCTCTGCTGGAGACGCTAGATCCAACACGGACTTTCTGGCCAAGTTCTCCTTACGGGGGGAATGACCACAACTCGCGTGAGGAAGGCGACACTCATAACTGGCAAGTGTGGCATGGCAATATTGAACCACGGGAGTTCGGTCAGCCGCAGTTGCAGGACTATAGCATGGACGGTTTATCCTTCAAGAAGTTCAAAGGCGACACGACCCGATTCGCAAGCGAATTCGGCATGCATGCATCATCCAATCGCTACACTTTGCAGCGCAACATCCCCGAGAATCAATTCTTCTGGGGCAGCGATGAGATGAAGTACCGCAATAAGGATATCCATCATGCGAAGGGAATTCTGCTCATGGAAGGATTTACAGGTGCTCCGGGGAATATAGAAGAGTATCTGGACTACTCTATGCTAACCCAAGCGGAAGGATTAAAATACGGCATCGAACACTACCGCCGCAACAAACCGGAGACAAGCGGGGCTCTGTTCTGGCAATTGAACGATTGCTGGCCGGGAACAAGCTGGTCTGTTATCGACTATTATGGACTCGCGAAGGCGGCGTATCACTATGCGCGCAAGTTTTTTGCCCCTGTGCTGATCACTGCGGATCATGATGCGGGGAAAGACCTGATATTGTGGGTAATTAACGACAGGCTGGATGACTACAAAGATACAGTACGGCTAACGGTGTATCGCATGGATGGATCGGTGTTGTCCATCCACGAATTCGACGTATCGGTACCTGCAAATAGCAAGCTTCAGATTGCTGCGCTAACGGAAATGGAATTGACAGCCGAAGCCAATGCCGCAGATGTTGTATGTGTAGCCAGTTCTGCAAGCTCTATTACCGAGGATAACTTCATCTACTTGCGCGATTATAAGGACATGCGATTCAATCCAGCGCAGCTGCGGGTAAGCGTTGACAAGTCAGCCGATCTTGTCCGGATATCGACAGATCAGGCAGCTCGTATGGTCAAGCTTGAACTCGACGAAGAATGGTTCGTCATGAATGACAACTTCTTCGACCTGCTTCCAGGCCAGATCAAAGAGATTCAAGTTAAGCAGGTCAATGGCAAGACGATCCCTTGGGAGACACTTCGCGTGTCCGCCTTAAATACTAATGGGGATAGCATCACACGGTTTTAATATTATTGAGAAATGAGATGAGGAGCATGAAGGCTGCAGTTCTTCACGGAGCATTAAATATGAAAGTTGAAGAGTGGAGTGAACCAGCACTCGGCAAACATGAAGTTCTGCTTCAAATTGCTTGCTGCGGCATATGCGGTACAGACCAGCATATTTATCACGGTCACCCAGGCTCAGCTGAGGTAAATCCCCCGATTGTGCTGGGCCATGAACTCTCGGGAGTCGTCTTGGCCGTAGGCGAAGCTGTATTTACTCTACAGCAGGGAGACCGGGTATCCGTTGATCCGAATATCTATTGCGGGGCATGCGAGTATTGCCGTAATGGGCGGGCTCACCTGTGCGACAAGCTAAATGCCGTTGGTGTGACACGGGACGGCGGAATGGCTGAGCGATGCATCGTTCCCGCTTCCAACTGCTACAAGCTACCGAATCATTTAAGTATGCTTGAAGGAGCAATGGTCGAGCCGCTTGGCTGTGTGCTGCACGGCTACAAGAAATTGGAGCTGCGGGCGAATCATCATGTGTTGATCGCAGGCGGCGGCTTCATTGGACAGTTGTTCCTCCAGCTTGTCAAGGCAGCAGGCGTTGCGCACATCACCGTGAGCGAGCCAAACCCGAACAAGCGGGAGGCACTGCTGAAGCTTGGCGCTGACAATGTCGTGTCACCATTTGATCCAACTGAGGCTGCGGGACTGCTGAGCTCGGCAGATCTCGTCATCGAATGTGTCGGGCGAACTGAATCAGTCGAGTTAGCCATTAAAGCAGCGCGTAAAGGAGGACAGGTGTTGATCTTCGGAGTTGCCTCGCCAGATGCGCAAGCATCCTTCTCGCCCTTCGATGTCTTTAGCAAAGAGCTGCGAATTATGGGCTCTTTTATCAACCCGTACACCCATGAGGAAGCAATTACACTCATTGCGCAGAATATTGTGCAAATTGAGCCGCTTATCAGCCATCGTATTGACCTTGAGGAACTGCCGGAATTTATGACTTCCTATCCTAAGCTAAATGTAACAAAAGCCATCATAATGCCTTCTTAATTAGAAAGTTAGAAAGCTGATCCTTAGTCCTGAGCAGAACAATAAGACGTATCGCTTAACCTGCATGCAGAATAAAGCGATACGTCTTTATTATTTACTCTCTATTTTACAGATAATGAACGAATTCCCTACAACAATTAAACAAGTCGTTATCTATATTCGTCTTTTGTTATGGACTAATCTGTTTTAACGGATTATAATAGCTTTTATCATATGAAAATACGAACATTAAGGCGGTAACTATGGAACAATATATGCAATTATTTCAAGGAACTGCTTTTTCCAGTACATCTGCCAAAGAAGTTCAAATATTAAAAGACTATCTGTTTGCGATCAATGCAGAGGGCGTGATCAAGAAGGTCATCGCTCCGGAGGATGCGGAATACCAGCCTTTGCTGGAGGCCTATCAAGGCAAGAGCAACTTCCGTCGTTTGGCTGAGGGCCAGTATTTGCTGCCCGGGTTCATCGATCTGCATGTGCACGCACCGCAATGGGCGCAATCCGGGACAGCCCTGGACATTCCGCTCTATGACTGGCTGAATACGTACACTTTCCCGCTGGAATCCAAATTTGCGGATCTTGATTTCGCCGAGAAAGTCTATGAGGATCTGGTCAGCACTTTGCTCGCGAACGGGACAACGACCGTACTGTATTTTGCTACCGTGCATAAAGAGGCCAGTCTATTGCTGGCTGAGCTCTGTGTGAAGAAAGGACAACGCGGACTCGTCGGCAAGGTGGTGATGGATGATCCGGCGCAAAACCCGGAATATTACCGTGATGCAGATACCCATTCAGCACTGGCGGATACGGAGGATTTTATTCTCGCCGTTCGGGAACTAGCCAAAACCGCAAAGCAGGGCGTCTATCCCGTAGTAACACCACGCTTCATTCCCAGCTGTACGGATGAAGCTTTGCGAGGCCTGGGCAAGCTTGCTGACAAATATGACGCCTATGTCCAGTCACACTGCAGTGAAAGCGATTGGGCGCATGGTTATGTTCGGGATCGATTGGATAAAAATGATGCCTTTGCATTGCGCGATTTCGGCCTGCTACGGGAGAAGTCGGTTATGGCGCATTGCAATTTCCTGGACGAGCCTGATGCGGATTTATTCGCAGAGACTGGAACCGCGATTGCACACTGCCCGATCTCGAATGCCTATTTTGCCAATAGCGTTATTCCGGTTGCCCATTTCCATGGCAAAGGCATTGATATCGGGCTGGGCACGGACATATCCGGCGGTTTCTCGCCGAGTCTGTTCGATAATATAAGACAAGCCGTCATCTCTTCGAGAATGCTGGAGGATGGTGTTGACCTTCCCTCCCCGCACATAAGCGCGGTGTTCCGGAGTCGCGGATTACGGTCGATGAAGCGTTCTACCTGGCGACAGCCGGAGGCGGTGAGAGTCTAAGCCTGCCGATCGGTCGCCTTGAACAGAATTATGCGTGGGATGTACAGATCATCGATACGAAAATGCCTTCTGCCAAGCTGCCGATCTTTGATGAGAATGAAGACTGGCATGGGATTTTTGAGAAGATCATCTATCTGGCCAGACCTGAAAACATCCGTGAAGTATGGGTACAGGGTATGAAGGTTCATTCTCGTTAAAATACAAAAAAACTATAATATTCGAGGTGTACATCCCAGTGAAAACAGAAGCAGTCAACCAGGGGCAAGCTCAAACCCATTCATCGCAGCTAACAGTTCTGCCCGATCAGAAGGTATCATTTGGCAAGTCCGCCCTTCTGGGCTTGCAGCATGTATTAGCAATGGACGTCTATGTGGTTCCTTTCCTGATCGCCATGCTGATTGGCTTGCAATCCAACCAGTCCAGCGCACTGATCCAATCTACCTTTATCGCTGCGGGGTTAGCCACGATTGTGCAGAGCTACTTCTGCATGAAGCTGCCGATCGCTCAAGGTCCTTCGTATGTTCCGCTTGGCGCAATTGTCAGCATCTATGCCGCCAGCGGAGGCGGGCAGCTAGGCTGGAATTCCGTGCTGGGCGCCAGCCTTGTCGGTGCGGTTCTCGTTATTATTTTGGGGATGAGCGGCGTGTTCAATAAGATCGTCAAATCCTTCATTCCGCCGATTGTGGGCGGCACGATCATTTTTATTGTGGGTCTGTCTTTATTGCCAGTGGGGATCAGGGACAATATTTATGAAGCCGCTGATGCGACGATCAATCAGAACGTGATGCTGGCCCTAATCTCAGGCGCAGTGCTGCTGATCTTTGTAATCCTCGGTTCCCTGCTAGGGACCAAAGGATCATTATTCCGGATTATGTCCGTCCTGTTCGCATTAATCGGCGGATGTATCGCTGCTAATTTTATGGGAGTACTGGACTTCTCGGCAGTTAGCCAAGCCAACTGGTTCAGCATGCCGCAGATCCCCTTTGCCGACTTCGGCTTCTCCTTCAATTTCTCGGCTATTATCACGATGGTCATTATTTATCTGGTGCTGCTCGCTGAAACAACGGGGACCTGGTTCGCTGTCAGCAATGTCATCGATCAACCGTTAACCGATCAAAATATTAACCGAGGGGTCATCGGCGAAGGCATTAGCTGTCTGATCGCCTCTCTGCTCGGCTCTACTCCGGTTACAGGCTATTCCACCAATGCCGGCATTATTTCCATTACCGGGATTGCCAGCCGCCGAGTCTTCCTTGCCGTTGGTGGCTGGTTCGTTATCTTTGGCTGTTCCGGTAAGCTGGCTGCTCTAATTGCATCGATCCCGACGGCTGTCATCGGCGGCGTATTCTGCATTGTCTGCGGCATTATCGCCATTAACGGCATACAGGTCATGAAGAACGAGCGGATCGGCGAGAAAGAGATGTACATCGTCGCCATTCCGATGATTCTAACCTTGGCATTAGTGCTTATTCCGAAGGATTACTTGTATTCCTTGCCTACCTTCGTGCAATATTTGCTGGGTTCGCCAATCCTGGCCGCTTCCCTGGCGGCTATCTTGCTGAATAAGTTCTTGCCTGGCCGCAAGGAGACGCTAAGCGAAAAATAACAGATATTTTTAAATGAGGGCAGCCCCACAGGAGGTATGTTAAATCATACTTTTGGGGCTGTCCTGCTCTGGTTTATACAGCCAGACTTGAAAGCCGATTCCGTGTTTTTCGATCTTATGTTTCGGGAAGTCTGTCTGCGCTATCAGATCCTCGAACCCTTCGCGGGTATAGGCGCCGTTCTTCAAAAAAGTTTGGAACGACAGTTTGACAAACCAGCGATCAAAGCCTTTCATACCGGATTTTTGAATTTCGTTCTCGATATCCTCACTCGTGGCTTCGTGGTTCATGTCCAGAATAAGCGCCGCACCGCCGGGCTTGATAACACGATACATTTCCTGCAAAGCCTTCAGTGGTTCGCTGAAATTTTTGAACGCAGCGGAGCAAATTATGAAATCATAAACGCCATCGGCCAAGGGCATTGCAGAGGCATTTCCCTGCCGAAAGTCTACATTTACGCCAGCTTCTCTGGCGTTACGCTTCTCAATCTCCACGAAATCCGCGCTGATTTCCAAGCCGGTTACCGAGTAGCCTTGCTTCGCTAGCTCGATGGCCAGATAGCCGGGGCCAGGAGCGACTTCCAGCAACTCCGCTCCATTTTCAACATATCCGCTTACGATATCAGCATATTCCCGCATCTCCGAAAGACGCGACTTACGGGTGTTATTGTCATACCATTTCGCCATCCAGCCGGTGATGCCCAAATCTTTCTTGCGGCGAGCCGTTTTCATATAGGACATAAACAGCACCTACTTTCTCTTCATAGATATAAGCGCATGGCTTATTTCTCCCAGCCCTATGCCAATAATCGCTCCAACCCCGGTACCGATCAGCGTATAGATCCATCCATTTTGCATAAAGGCAGGAACGCCTCCACTAGTGAGAAACCCGATCAGGGAACCGATAGCAACACCTAAAAACAGGAACCCGCCATAGAATAATCCGACAGCCTCATAGTCTGCAGGATCACGATTTTCATAATACTGGCGGAAACGCTCATGAAGATCGGCTTGGAAATCAGAATCACCTGAAGCCGCGAGCTTATCCCTTGCCTTTTCAAAAGCTTCCTCTTCCGATAAGCCCTGAGATATCAGATCGCTCATGTAGAGGATCATATCATTACGCGCCTCATGCGCCTGATCCGAGCTGCTCTTAAATCTGGTTAATTTCCTGCCGATTTTATGTTTGGTCTGATTGGTTTTGGCCCGCAGCTTTTCCAGATAGGTCATCTCCGCCTCCTCCAGATAATGCTGCGCCTGTTCCTTGGCAAACTGATCTATCTTTCGAAGTGTTTCATTGCTGAAGCTCATCCTTCATTGCCTCCTTTATTTCTTAAAATTTGGATACGTTCGTTTAAGAAATCCCATCGTGCCCAAAATGACATCAATTCATCCCGCCCTCGCTCATTGAGAGTGTAGAACTTCCTTGGCGGACCAATTCCGGACGGCTTTTTCACGATATGAACCAGCTTGTTTTTTTCCAGTCGTACTAACAAAGCATAAACGGTGCCTTCGGCAATCCCTTCAAAACCAAGAGCATTGAGCCGCTTTACAATCTCATAACCGTAAATCTCATCCCGTCCGATGATTTCCAGCACCATTCCCTCCAACACTCCTTTGAGCATTTCACTTAGATTATCCAAACACATACACCTCACAAGAACAATATTGACATGTGTTGAGGTACTTAATATTACTGAGTACCGCTACATAATAACGCAGAGTAGTGTCGTTGTCAACGAGCAAGCAGCTATATGAATATAAAAAAACGCCCCTAAGGGCGCGAGATGAACTCTTATTTCATTACTTTCTCGACTTTCTCCGCAAAATAATCAACCACATGCATCACCCTCAGACGATCCTGTGCCTGCTCCCGCTCAACGCCAATCTTCATCTGCAGCAGACAGCCGGGATTGCTGGTCAGAATGATCGATGCCCCTGTCTCATTCACTTTATCCATTTTGTGATCCAAAATATCATTCGCCATCTTCGGCTGCATCAGATTATAAATCCCGGCTGAACCGCAGCAGCCTTCCGCACCTTCAAGCTCTACATAATTCAAATCGGGCAGAAGGTGAAGCAGCTGCCTTGGTCCCCGGCCTGCCTTCATGACATTCCTCAGGTGGCAGGAGTCTTGATAAGTAACTGTATCTTGAGGTGTGTGATCGGGACGTTCTTGGGAAATGAATTCTTGATCGTCAGGCCCTGCACCTACAGATTTTAATGAGTTCCATCGCTCTGAACGGAGCAGCAGCTCGCTTATATCCTTGATCTGCTGTGAGAAATGCTCCGCTTGCGGTTTCCACAGCGCATCATCCTTCAGCAGATGATCATATTCAATCAGCATGGCTCCACAACCTCCAGCGTTAGAGGCAATATAATCGACCTTGGCCTCGGCAAAGGCCTGGATATTCCTCCTGGCGAACTGCCGAGCGGTCTTCAGATCGCCGCTGTGAGAGAACAATGCTCCGCAGCAGCCCTGCGCTTCAGGAATGACCACATCATACCCGGATTCTCTCAGCAGGTTCACCGTATTCACATTCGTTTCGGTGAAGAGCACATCCATGATACAGCCGCGGAACATGCCCACAGTTCCGATCCGCTCTCCCTTGGCTGGCAGCAAGCTGGCCTTCACCCGTTTTACTACGCCTTGACTGTCAGCCTGCGGCAGGATACGCTCCAAGGTCTGGAAATGCTCTGGCAAAAATCGAAGCAGCTTCTTCTTCGCCGCATAACGCTGTAATCCGGAGCGCTGATATTTCTCTAGCAGAGCGCTAAGAGACAACATGCGATGATGGCTCTTGAAGGCAGGCTTAACCAGCTTATGCAGCCGTTTCATGTTCGGAGGCCGATCCGATTTAGAGCTATAACCGGGCCCGGGTGCAGTTTCCCTCTGCCCACTCATCTTCTTGGTCTTGGCAGAGTGAAACGGCTGTTCGAACAGCACCGACTTGGTCTGTTCCAGCAGCTGACCGTACTTCACATCGGATGGGCATACGGGCTCACAGGCCCGGCAGCCCAAGCATAGATTGATCTGCTGGCGGAACGACTCATTCGGCTCCATTACACCGTCAGCTACCGCCTTCATAAGCGCAATTCTCCCCCGCGGCGACGCAGCTTCGATGCCGGTCTCTTGATAGGTCGGACAGGAAGGCTGGCAGAAGCCGCAGCGCATGCAATTCATTAGCTCATTATAATCCAGCTGCTTCGTAAGCTCCTGCTGTAGCATTAATAAGGATGAATCTCGCTCTTTTTTGGGATTAGGGCTGCTCATTTTGAGATCACCAGCCTTTTACGGGACGGCTTGGCGAAGATCTTGCCCGGGTTCATAATGCCGTTCGGATCGAAAACCTGCTTGATGCCCTTCATCACGCTGATCCCCGCAGTCCCTACCTTCCATTCCAGATAAGGAGCCTTTACCGTTCCGACCCCATGCTCGCCCGTAATCGTCCCGCCCATCGAGATCGCCTCCTCGAAGATCTCCGCAAAAGCTTCCTCAACGCGGTGTATTTCCTCTTCATTACGAGCATCTGTCGTACAAGTAGGATGCAAATTGCCGTCCCCGGCATGCCCGAAGGTGCATATGTTGACACGGTACTTCTCAGCAATCCGGTTAATTGCCAGGATCATATCGGCGATGGCAGATCGCGGAACGGTCGCATCTTCCAGGATCGTCGTCGGCGAGATGCGGGCAAGCGTAGATAATGCGCTTCGACGAGCCATCATCAACTGCTCCGCTTCAGCCTCGTCCTGTGCCATACGAATTTCTGTGGCCCCTTCCGACGCACAGATATTTTTGATATCAGTCATCTCCCTCTTCACCTGCTCCGGTTCCTGACCGTCCTGCTCAATCAGCAATATAGCCTGCACATCCGTGGGCAGACCGATATGATTATAATCCTCTACCACACATATCGTGGCCTGGTCCATAATTTCCAGCGTGGCCGGAATAATCCGCGCGCCAACAATCCGCGAGACCGAGCGAGCCGCCCCATAAATATCTGCAAAGGCAACCAGCATCGTCTGACGTACTCCTGGAGCAGGCAGAAGCTTTAAAGTCGCCTCCGTAATTAACGCCAGAGTTCCCTCGGAACCCACTAACAGCTTCGTCAGGTCATAACCGGCTACATCCTTGTACAGCTTGCCGCCTGTACGGATTATTTCCCCGGAGGGAAGCACCGCTTCAAGACCGATCACATAATCCTTGGTTGTGCCATACTTAAGACCTCGCAAGCCCCCTGCGCCCTCCATAATGTTGCCGCCTAATGTAGAGATGACCATGCTGCTCGGATCTGGCGGATAGAACAGTCCCCGCCGCTCCACTTCCTGATGGAACTTCCTCGTATTCAAGCCAGGCTGTACGGTAGCCGTCAGGTTGTCCGTATCCAGCTCCAGCAGCTTATTCATCCGCGATATGGCTACGACGATGCCTCCCTGCACAGGGACAGTGCCGCCGCATAGATTGCTCGCAGCGCCTCGCGGAACGATTGGGATGTGATGTTCATTGGCAAGCCTTAATATAGATTGCACCTCAGCCGTCGTCTCCGGATAGACCACCGCATCAGGCAGCGATTGCAGCATAGGGGTAGCATCATAAGAATGGGTGACCAAAGTTTCCTGATCCTCTCGGAACCGTTCCTGGCCAAGCCATTGAAGCAATGACTGTCTTACCTCAGAATCCAGCATATCATTTACACCTCTCCTCTTCCTGTCTTCATCGTAGATGAAGTCGAATCCACACAAATCGATGATTGCCATGAATTGATCGGTAACCAATAGCAATTATTCTGGACAGAAGCAGCTTAGATTCGGATAACTGTTCAGGTCATCTGATGACTTTTGGGATATTATACCTTATAATGAAAGCGTATGTATAGACTTAATTTAAAATTTGAAGGAATATAGAATTTGAGGATTATACAGCTTATTCACATCAACAAGCAGGGAGAAATCCATCATGTACCCTATCCAAATGAAAAAAGGGGCCGAACTCGTTACAGAGCATCTGCTCCAGCTATTAAAAGACGGCAGCTATGCCGAAGGGCAGCGTCTTCCCTCGGTGGAGGCGCTGGCCAAGCAATACCAAGTGGGGCGGTCCACGATCCGCGAGGCCCAAAGCGCTCTGAAAGCGATGGGCTGGCTCGATATTCGTCACGGTGGAGGTACCTTCGCACGCAGGCCGGAGCACAATCCGGCCGAGCAATTGCTCAGCTCCCTCACCGATATGGATTCGCTCCGCTCCTTGATCGAGGCTCGCAAGCTGGTTGAGATCGGCTCAGCCGCACTCGCGGCGCGAAGAAGAACGGAACAGGATCTCACACGAATGTCCACTTGTCTGAAGCTGATGGAAAAATATCTGGACGATGAAGAGAGAAGTCAGCAGGAGGATTTACAATTCCATGTCTATCTGGCTGAAGCCAGCCACAATCCGATTCTGGTCCCGATGCTTGCCCTGTTCCATCAGGAATGTGCCAAGCATATAGGCAGCACCCGGCGCATGTGGCTGTTCGGCGAACGCGCCTCTGCACTGCAGCTATGGAATGAGCATCAGCTGATTTATGAAGCTATTTCCGTTCAAGACGAACCCCTTGCCTCCCAGCGGATGGAAGAGCATCTCACGAAGGTAGAGATGGTGCTGAACGTATAGTTGGTTAAAGGGAGGGACTTGCGTGGGCCAGCCCGGATGACCAAAAAAGGCCGCAAAAAATCGGGAACAGCTCTGTTTCAGAGGAAACCTGATTCCCGATTTCGTTTGCAGCCTATCATTTTGCAATAACTATTCAAGCTTGCCAGTCGCCAGAGTCCGTGTAGGATTATTTCAATCGACTAAAGCGATTATTGGATGCATTGCGTTGATTTCGCTTAAAAGAACATGCCTGCAATTGCCCCGCTCAGCAAATTAGCCAACGAGCCTGCAATGACCGCCTTAAATGCAAGCCCACCTACCTCACTGCTTCTCTCAGGGGATAATGAAGTAAATGAACCCAGCATGATCCCCATGGAGCCGATATTGGCAAATCCGCAGAGGGCAAAGCTAACGATAGCAACCGTCTTGTCTGACAAATGTCCCATCTGTTCAGCAAAAGAACCAAAGGCTATCATTTCATTCATCACAAGCTTCTGTCCCAGGAAGCTTCCTGCCATAGTAGCCTCTGACCAAGGAACACCAATCGCAAAGGCAATAGGCGAGAAGATCCAGCCCAGAATTAATTGCAGTGACAGTTCGCCAAAACCAAACCATCCGCCGATCCACCCAAGCAGCCCGTTGAGCAAAGCCACCATCGATATAAAAGCGATCAGCATAGCCACAATTTGCAGCGCCATTTTCATACCGGAAGAAGCGCCTTTTGAAATAATGTTAACGATGCTTTCCTTTTTCCCCGACTTGTTCTCTTCAAGCTCATGTATATCAACCTTGACGGGTACTTCCCGTTCCGGAATTATAATCTTTGCTATAATAAGCCCCGCAGGAGCCGACATAATGCTCGCGGATAATAAATATTCCATAGGTATCCCGAGCGCAGCATAAGCGACCATGATCCCGCCGGCAACAGAGGCTAGTCCGCCAACCATAACCGCGAACATTTCCGATCGCGTCAGGTATTTCATATAAGGCTTGATCATAATCGGAATTTCCTGCAGTCCCAGAAAAATATTCCCCGCTGCCGCTAAAGATTCAGACCGGCTTGTCTTCAGCAATCTGCCAAGTCCCCCGCCAATGACACGCATAAAAATCTGGACGATCCCAAAATGATATAAAATACCGATCAAAGGAGTAATAAAGACGGCCAGCATGGCCACGCGAATCGCAAAGATATTGCCTGTGGGCATCGTCTTGTCGGCCAGGCTGCCGAATACAAAGCCCAGACCTTCATACCCGTAGTGGAACAAGTTCGTAATAACCCCTGATATCGCTCTGATCACCTGCTTGCCGAGATCCCATTTCAGCACGATAAAGCCAAACAATAATTGAATAAGAAAACCTATACAAATGGTGCGATAATTGATATTTTTCTTATGGTCTGACATCAAATAGGCGATCACGAAAACAACGAAACAGCCCAGCAGTCCCCATAAAATATTCATTCTATCCACTCATTTCTATCCATTCGTAAGTTCATGAGCATAAGGTATCGACTGGAATGCCCCTTTACGTTGAACTACGATCGATGAAAATTTACTTGCGAATTTAACGGCTTCTATAATGTTGTCCAATGATTTGAGATGATTCCCTTGTAATCTGGTGCAAAGCGCTCCGATAAAGCTATCGCCCGCCGCCGTAGTATCGATAGCTTGTACTTTTTCAGCCGGAACAGCGATAGAGCCCTCCGGATGGCAAATCAGACTGCCGCGTTCACCCAGCGTAACAATGACACAACCGACGCCTTGCTCCATTAACTTATGCGCGCCTTGTACAATCTCATCTTCACTGGTGGTATTGCATCCTGTCAGGATATGCATCTCGCTTTCGTTCGGGATAAGAATATCCGTAACGCTGAGCAATCCGGCCGGAATTTCTTTTGCAGGCGCAGGATTAAGCACAGTGATTTTCCCCGCATCTTTAGCTAATGCAAAAGCATGCTCTATGACAGGAATCGGAACTTCAAACTGGGCGACAATAACGTCGGATGACCCGATATTCTCTCTGGACAGGTCAACTTCCTGTGTTGTCAGCCCCATATTGGACCCGGCGCTGACCACAATCATATTGCTGCCGTTGTTGGCAAACAAAATCAGGGCTTCTCCTGTAGGCAAATGCGGATCGGTATAAACATGGTCTGTAAGAATGCCCTCCTGTTGCATTGTGGCCATAAGCTGCTTGCCATTCTCATCCTGCCCGATTTTACCGATAAATTGCACCGTCGCTCCTAGCCTTGCAGCCGATACGGCCTGATTGAAGCCCTTGCCCCCTGGCCCAACCATTTTGTCCGTTGCAAATATAGTCTCACCCTCAACAGGGAGGGACTCCAGCAATAAGCTGGAATCCATATTGATGCTCCCAAGTATGCATATCTTCTTCATTTGTGCTTCGCTCCTATCCAAATCACAATATTCTCTCTGTTTATCTATTTCAGGAATTCAGGGCAGTTTTACGAGAACATCACATAAGACAATACTAACGTACTTATAATACCAACGATAATTGGCACCGAGGTCCGTTTCACAATCGCCATCGGACTCTTGCCAATAATACTGCAGACAACAATGATAACTGCAGCTACCGGTGACACCGAGCGAACCAGGTTAGCAATCAATTGCATAGGAATGGCCAACATAACTCCATTGATACCCACATTGTGTGCGATATCCGGCAGCAAACCGATCGAAGCGTAGAATACGGCAAGACCGCCGCCGCTGATCAGACCAATAAGCGCTGTGATCCCTGAGAAAGCGAACATCAGGATCATTCCTGCCCCATTGACGTCTTTTACCGAATTGGTCAGCATATCAATAATGCCCAGCGCCTTCAGACCATCAACCATCAAGCTTGCCGCAACAAGCAGCGCTACGACCATGGCAAGCCCGTTCCCCATACCTTTGAAGAACACCATCAGCTCATCGAACACTTGCTGGATTTTACGTTTGCGAATAATTTCAATAATAACTGTAACGATCAGAGAAATAAACGTGATCTCAACCAGACCAATGTTAATCGATTTAATAAATATACCAAATACTGTGATCAGAATCAGCGGAAGAATCGGCAGAATCCCATAGAACGCCGGAGGCAAATCCTCACGTAATGCAGTCAGCTTGGATTCATCGATATCATCGGTTTCCGGATTCTTCTTGTCCAAATATTTCTGCCAGAAGTAATGTGCAATCGTCATGAGTATCAACGTAGGAATCGAAATGGCAGCGTGATATTTCAATACATAATCCATCAGATTGATACCGAAGGTCTCAGCCGCAATGACATTATCCGCACCTAGAGGAGTCGGGATAATCGTCGCTGTTGTCGCAATTACAGCACCTGCTGTAAGCGCGGACATTCCGATACGTTTCAGAACCGGATACAATGTTGCCATCAGAAGTACGGCCAGACTTGATGCACTTGGAACGACGAGAGACAACAGGTTCCCTACGATAAAAATAACCGGAACTAACACATAAACTGATTTAATGCCGGATAATGGCTTCATCAAGGTGCGGACTGTAACTTCGTTCGCGCCAATCTGAGTCATATACGACGAAAAGCCAAACAGAACCATGATCGTCATCCCGATATTTCCCAGGTTGTTGACGAAACTTTGCGTAATCGATTTGATCGGATCCAGCCATATAGAGCCAGTCGTCGCTTCTTCAGGCAACACAGGGTGCCCCATAATAGCTGCTCCAAACAGAAGCAGGATACCCGCAATGAATAATGCAACCGTAGCATTGACCTTCTTATAAATCATCCAGCCCGCCAGCACGATTACAACTAAACCGAATATGAGTTCTACCAAAGTGATTCTCCTCTCTAAATGCTGCCTTTTATCGGGTATTAGCTAACTGCTCTACTGCCCACGCTCTGAAAGCGTCTACATCAATATCCAAGCACACCGTTGCATTTGGCTCTCTATGATATCGATTTTTCAGATCTACAATCGTAGTCCCTGCGGTATATGTGCCTGACGTCTCGACATCTACGAAGCAAACTTGAGTTTTGAATAATTCGGGATTAACAATATAGGCGATTGCGCATAAATCATGCATTTTCAGCCCAGTCCTCAAGCTGCCACCGCGATAATGCTGGAACATCGAATACATCATTCTGCCCGTTTCATTCAAATCGCGAATCGTCTCTACATTGTCCGGGCTCAAGGTGGCCTTGCTTGTGACATCCAGTCCTACCATCGTAATATCAAGCCCTGAAGCAAATACGATCTTGGCAGCTTCCGGATCGGCGAAGATGTTGTATTCTGCCGTTGGCGTATGATTGCCCGCAGATGCTGAACCGCCCATCAGCACAATCCGTTCAATCCGTGATTTGCATTCCGGATATAAGGTCAGGAATAAAGCGATGTTCGTCAAAGGGCCAATCGGAACAAGGGTTACTTTGTCTTCGCTATTCATGATCATCTCTCTGATTGCATTAACGGCATGCTCCGGATGAATCGCCTTCTTCGGTTCAGGAAATTCATATCCGCCCATCCCCGATTCTCCATGAATATGGCTGCTGTCCTCATAAGGAATACATAGTGGTTTATTGGCACCCTTGGCAACCGGAATGTCCTTATCAAAAAATTCAACCAGTTTGAGTGCATTATTCGTCGTTTTTTCAACAGAGACATTCCCGGCAATGGTTGACAGAAGCTTGACATCCAACTTCTTATGGAATAACGCTACTCCGATAGCAACGGCATCATCAATCCCTGGATCGGTATCAATGATAATAGGGATTTTCTTATCAGTCATACGGTTCAACATCCTCTCAATTGGTGTAATAGAGTATTTCCAGACTCTCAATTTCCGACGTATTATTAAATGTGTAATCGGTTACTCATTTGAGTATCATAATATACGTATCTTAAAACGCTGTCAATACGTATATTCCTTGAAATTATTAGAATTGATGTGAATAATGTGGAACCGGTAACATGTTTCATAAAATATTGTGTAACCGGTATCCTAATTTTGGAGTTTGATGCAGTTGAATACCTGATATTTATTAAGTATAGTAGTATAGAAAGTAGTAACAAAAGGAGCTGAGAACAATCCCAACGATTCGAGATGTTTCAAAATTAGCAGGGGTTTCCGTGGCGACCGTTTCTCGCGTCCTTAATCAGAAGGGGTATGTTCATAAAGATACGGTCCAGAAAGTTCATGAAGCTATCGAAATGTTACAATACACACCCAATGATATTGCTCGTAGTTTATCCAAGAAATCCTCCAAAACGATCGCTCTCATCGTACCTGATATTACGAATCCGTTCTTTAATGAACTTGCGCTTGCCGTGGAGAAGGTAACGCAAATGTACGGATACACTACGATACTTTGCAATACCAATGATTCCCCAGCCGTGGAAAGACAATACATTCAAACATTAAAACAAAAATACATTGACGGATTTATTATGGCTACAAATACCTTGTCCTCGAATGAGATAGACCAGTTACAGGTTCCGTTGGTTGCCCTGGATCGCTTCAATTTCCAGACGGTACCCACTATTTCTTCGAAAAATCGCGAGGGTGCGCGTTTGGCCGTACAAGCCTTGCTGCAGCAAGGCTGTACCAAGATCATGCACATTCGGGGGCCAAAAGGATTATGGATTGCAGAGGAACGCTGCCAGGGGTATCTCGATCTGGTTGAAGATTTAGATTGGTTCACCCCTAAGCTTATTGTTAACGGAAATTTTCAGTTAAAAGAGGCTTCAGAAGCAGTAAATAAAATCTTTGAGACACACCCTGATATTGATGGCATCTTTGCCGGCAATGACTTAATGGCGATAGGCGCGCTTCGCGTGATGCAAAAACGCGGGATTCGTGTACCGGATCAGGTACAAATCATTGGATATGACGGCATTCCGCTTGGAGAAATGGTCTACCCGGAATTATCTACGGTAGCTCAGCCGATTTATGAAATGGGCATGCTGGCTGCCCGCATCCTGATCAAGAAGATTGAGCAGCAGCCGCTGGAAGAAATGAATCACCAGATGGATAATGAACTGATTCAACGCGGAACAACACGGCACACCTCTTGAGCATCAGGGATCATGAACGCAAAATGGGCCCCTGTGCAGCAGGAGCCCATTTGTTTGTTTGTATCCATGACAGTGCGTTTTTTACTTTGTAACCGAAAGACAGACCGGCGGCACTTGATCTGATTCCACACGGAACAACACGGCACCCCTCTTGAGCATCAGGGATCATACACGCAAAATGGGCCCCTATGCAGCAGGAGCCCATTTGTTTGTTTATATCCATGACAGTGCGTTTTTTATTTTGTAACCGAAAGACAGACCGGCGGCACTTGATCTGATTCAACACGGAACAACACGGCACGCCTCTTGAGCATCAGGGATCATAAACGCAAAATGGGCCCCTGTGCAGCAGGAGCCCATTTGTTTGTTTGTATCCATGACAGTGCGTTTTTTACTTTGTAACCGAAAGACAGACCGGCGGCACTTGATCTGACAACCAAACTTGATTACCCGCGTCATAGAAAATGATCCCCTGCTGCTGTGCAGCTGACGTATCAACCTGAAGCATGACCAGTTCTCCCCTTCGGCTTCCTGCCAACGCTGCAAAATGGGTGCCTTCCGACAAATGAACATACTGCCGGCCCATCGGGCGTAGTCCTTCCTTCAAAATGAATGGCAATGCCTCATGTTCGTACCGTGGTATAAAATAGCCGGAGGGTTTCCCGGGGCATATTGTATTTTATCATGACTATGCCCATACCTTGCCTTGATACGGTCGGCTTTAATTTCAAAACGCTGTTTGTCCGAATTGCGAACCACCTGCTCTATATCCTCCTGCTTCACCCACAACCACCTGGACTGGGCCTGAATGGCGGCCAGTAAGGTGCTTATCGAACACGTGCCATCCTCCGGATCCAGGACAACGCCAAAGTCCTCAGGCGTGTGCCGAAGGATCTTGCTCATCATTTTACTCAAGTCTTTTTCCCGGGTTTGACTTAACATCTTTATCACTTCACTTTTCTGTCCACTTATTTCTTTCTGCTCCACTTCACGCTAACGAAACTACATATCGCTATTGCCACGAAATAAGAAGGTTTTCACATCTAACGAAACGGTGTATCGCTATTTGGGGTAAATTCTCGCCTTAAGCCCCTATTTTAGCAAAATAGCGATACCACGTTTCGTTACAATTTTTAGCTGCCCTTTTGGGCTTGAATAACGATACCCTGTTTCGTTAGAATCTTGCTGCCACATATTCCCTGCCTAATCCACAACTCTGGTTACCAATAATTTCATTATACAAATCAACTTGGCACATTAGAATCCCTGGCGAACAAGCTGTTTCCAACCTTTATGCAAAAAAAGAGCGTCCCCAAGGTCTTTCGGCTTGGAGACGCCCTTTCTGCAATTCAAAAACCGGTTTGGGTTAATGCGTACAAGCAGGGCTTAGTTCTGGTTTTAGTCTGGTCTTGTTGGGTTTTGACTAGCTTGATTAGTTTAGCCAAACTTAGCCTGATCTAGCTATGATTCAGCTTGATTTAACAGGCTTAGCTAGTTCCAGTTATGGTTTGGCTTGGTTTAACCGGCTTAGCGAAATCTAGCTATGATTTACCTTGGTTCAACCGGCTTAGCGAAGTCTAGCTATAACTTTCCTTGGTTCAGCCACCTTAGCGAAGTCTAGTTATGACTTTCCTTGGTTCAGCCACCTTAGCGAAATCTAGCTATGATTTACCTTGGTTTAACCGGCTTAGCGAAGTCTAGCTATGACTTTCCTTGGTTCAGCCACCTTAGCGAAGTCTAGTTCCCGTTCTGTTCTGGCTTTTTCTCACTTGATCTCGTTCAGGTTTATCTTGGTCTGGTTACGTTTTACCTAGTTGAGCCACGCTTAGCCATGGCCAGACTAGACTAGACTGGTTTAGCTTGATTTAACCTTGCTCCAGCCCCCATTCCTCAATTTACTCCACTGTTCCTTGAGTCACCGCATGAACATATGTCATCCATGGAGTATCCAGCGCCCCTTGTCCCGGATTATAGGTGAAGAAGTACTCAATCGTGTCCCCGTATTGCAAATTATTGATAGGATAGGTATAATTGCCGTCCCCCGTTGGCATCATGGCTACGTTTAACTGGCCCCCGTTATTCAGCTTGTAATGCAAATCGGCAAAGGTTGCCCCGTTCACATAAAACAGCAAGTTATCGCCTGTCTTCTTCAGTCCGCGCACTTCGTCACCAATGATAACAACCGCAGGCGCCTTCGGGAGAACCGTAATGGTGCAGACGGCTGTTTTATTGCCATCGACCGTTGCAGCGGTTACTGTAGCCGTCCCCGGAGCCAGCCCAGTCACCACGCCGTTCTGATTTACGGAGGCAACGCTGGCATTGGATACAGTCCATGAGACTTGCTTATTCGTTGCATTCGCTGGCGTCACATTGGCATGTAACTGTACCTGCTGGTCTACTTCCACCTGGGCATCGGTCTGATTCAAAGCGATGCCGCTCACCGGAATGTTCCCGGGATTCTCGCCGCCGCCTGGCTTATAGACGCGCACATAATCCACCTGCATTGTTGCCGGGATGTCGCCAGGACTCGGAGCCAGCCCGCCGTCAAAATGACCGCCAACCGCCAGATTCATAATAATGTAAAAAGGCTGATCAAATGGCGCGTTCGGATTGTTAGGCGCAGCTACCGAATACCATTGATCTCTGGTAACTTTAAAAAAGAATTTGCCGTCCACATACCATTTGAAGTTATCCTCTTCCCAGATCAAGGTATATACGTGAAAATCATTGGCGAAGGTTTGCCCGTCAGGGAAGTGATATTCGCCGGCAATATATTTATTCACCGGCCATTGGCCGCCAAAATGCACCGCACCGCTGGTCGTTCCAGGCAACCGTCCCTTCGCTTCCATCACATCGATTTCCCCGGAAGCAGCCCATGCACCATAGGCTTCATCTTCCGGAAGCATCCACAAGGCCGGCCAGATTCCATTGCCTGTAGGCAATTTGGCACTAAAGTCAACTCTGCCATACTGCAGCGAGAGATGGCCTTTGGTATTAATCTTGCCTGAAGAGTACTGCGCATAACGATTCGGGTCTTGCGGGAAAGACTTTGGATCGTTCAAGGCTCTGATATTCAGCTTTCCATCCTGTACGAATACATTTTGCTCACTATTCGTATAGTGCTCCAGCTCCGCATTTCCCCAACCCCAGCTATTAGGATCATCACCAATATAATAGCCTAGTTCATAATTCCACTTGCTGGCATCCAACTGAGTTCCATTGAATTCATCCTGCCAAATGAGCGTCATGCCCGCAATCGACGGATCGTTTGAAGTACCGATGGCGATATCCTCATGATCGGTTACGTCAGGACGCGGAGCATTCGGATTGCCGATGAAAGTATAGTAGACATAGTTGCTGCCGATACTTCCGCCCAATTGCCCATTTAGCGGATAACCGATACGCAGCTGTATATCCTCCTGTACCGGCTGGAACCACAGCCCATAGATATAATCGGCCCAATATCCCCACTGATTGGCATCCGACATGTTATTGTAGCCGTTACCCGCATATACAAATCCGCTCTGAGCCGAGTTCGACATATCTACCCATTGTCCGTTGACATTGATCTGATATACGAAGTTTCCGAGCTCGGTGCCAATCGGCGCTCCCCCGTCGATTTTAGGCAGCGGTATGCCAATAACCCCTTTTTCATCCGCTGTGTATGTCGTTCCATCATAAGGGGTAATCGTATAGGAATTCCTCACAGGTTCATTAAAATAGATCGTATACACCAGGTTGGCCGAGGAGGTCTTGGACGCTAATTTCACCTGAATAGACTCCGTAACGGTAAACCAATAGCCGCCGCCACCCTCGGTGAATTGTCCAAAGTTGCTGTCGTAAATCCAGCCGCTGGCTGCATTATTGTCAATATCAACCCAGGTGCTGCTGTTTAGAGGCTTCACATACACCTTCAAATCATCGGCCACGGCTTCATAGATTATGGCTGAGTCATTATTGAAAATAGGATAAGTAAAGCCCGCACCGCCCGTAAATCCAGCTGTAATGTCTGGTCCTTGTGTCGGTGACATGGCAGTGATCGTTGTTTTGTTGATATTTTGAAATACGAGTGTATAGTCCAGTGTAACCCCGTTAGCCTTGGAGTACAGCTGAATCTCCGTGGTTGCCGAGAGAGTGAACCAATAGCCGTACAAGCCGCCATCGCTCCAATGCCCCCAATTCTGGTTGTAAATAAAGCCGCCGGCACTGTCAATGTCGACCCAATTGCTGCCCACTTTCACGTTTACACCAATGTCAGCGGACACCTCATTCCAGGTTGCAGAGCCTCCATTAAATATTGGCATAACAAACCCATAGCTGGCTTGCCCGACTCCCGATTTTGAGATCACAGGTCCGTCTGCTGGCGAGAAATAAGACATAGAGCTAACTGTCGTCCCCGCTCCATCTGCCTGGACTTTTGGGGCCGGCAATAATCCCATACTCACGATCAGAATTGTTGCCAGAACCAAGGAAAACACCTTTTCCCTACACCGTTTCATATTCATCCTCCTCTAAAAATGATTGCTCAGGCTTGCGCCGTATCAGTTGGCGATATTCCGTGGGCTGCATGTTCATCACATCGCGAAATGCCCGCGTAAAGCTCTTGTAGCTCTCGTACCCCACCATAGCAGCGATCTCGACAACTTTATGTTCGGTCTTGGCCAACAGCTTCCGGGCTTTTCCCATACGCACATCGCGCAGGTATTCCGCAAAGCCTTTGCCGATATTCTTCTTGAACAGGTTTGAAAAATACGCATAATTCAGCGACACATGGTTGGATACCATGGCTAAATCCAGAGGTTTATAGTAATTTTCATGGATAAAACGGATCGCTTCGTTTAAGTCCTGCGAATTGCGATAATGGCACTTGAATTCATAATAAAATTGATTCAGCCTAAGCAACTGCTGCTGCAGCGCCTGTATATAGTCGCGAATGCCCGGATAATCGAAAAGATTCTGCAAGCATTTTATATCTAACGCTTCTTCTCCCATGTAGGGCCGGATCACTCGCTCATATTCCCTCAGCATCTGAATCATCACGCGGCCCAGGTCCTGGGTATAACGAATGTGATAACGCTGCAGCACATCCTTATGGAACAGCTTGGATATCCCTTCGGTGATTTTTACATTGTTTCTGGTGCCTATGAGCTGGAACAGCGCGTAAATCTCCTCATAGGGAAGCTGCCACTGCTGCGCCAGTCCCTCCGTATGAGCCGGCAAAATACAGTCCTGCTCGGGGAACAGGTAACTGTTGCGGTAAAGCTCCATCACTTGAACATAGCTGGCCGGCAGCTCTTTTAATCCTTGCTGCGGACTCGTCATCACTGAAATAGCGCGAATCTGCTCGGCTTTGAGAGCAGCTGGCAAAGCATCCGTATCCACAGATGCGTCTACAGCAAGGATCAGCTGTGGACTATGCTGCAGACAGATGCAGCCCTGCTTGCCATATACACGGTAGGCTATTGATTCCATGCTGTGGGAACTGCTTGCTCCCGGTTGGTTAATCCACAGCTTCTCACGCAGCAGGCACAAGCGATAGTTCTTCCACAGCTGCGGGTTTTGCTGCTGAGTCTGAAGAATCCATGCCTCTTCGTTAGCCGCGCCTTGCATATACATGCTCAGCTCTTTCCGATCTGTCTCCTTAGCCAGGCGAGACAAATGCTTCATATTGCGTGACAGCGCCTGCCTGGCTCTTACCTCCTGCATGACATGCTCGATCGAGGCTTGCAGATCCTCCCGCTTCACAGGCTTGAGCAGGTAGGCCTTCGCTCCGAGGGCAATGGCTCTTTGGGCATAGGCGAAATCACTATAACCGCTGATAATCAGATAATCCACCTTAATACGCTCCTCTTTGGTGCGGGCCATTAACTCAAGCCCATCCATATCCGGCATCCGGATATCGGTAATCACCAGCTGGATGTTTTGTTGACGCAGCAATTGCAGGGCTTCCACCCCATTGGCAGCGCAGTAAATAGAACCTAGCTCCAGGGGAAACTGCTGCAGCATAGCCTGCAATCCATCGCGAATATGCTTCTGATCATCGGCAATCAAAATGTTAATCATCCCTACCATCCCCCCAGATTCCCATTTTCCCATGGCAGCCTTATCGTTACGCGAGTATAGGCGCCCTGCACACTGTCTATCCAAAGTCCATAGCCTTTGCCATAGTTCAACTGCAAGCGTTTATGCACGTTCCCCAAGCCCAATCCGTTCTTGCCGGCAACGATTGGCGTATCCGATTCCCCCAGCAATACAGCTTGCAAGCCGGCCAATGTCTGAGGATCGACGCCCACGCCGTCATCGGCGATTTCGATCAGCAACAGGTTGTCATTCTCCACCCGGACGGTGATCTGGATATGCACACCGCCGCCTTTGGGCGCCGCATGATGAACGGCGTTTTCAACGATGGGCTGCATGCACATTTTCGGAATCGCGTAGAGAAGCACTTCCTGGGGGAGTATCTCCGTTAATACGAAGCCTTCTCCCTCCATAAAGTTAATGAATTTGATATAACTCTGGATGTTGGCAAGCTCTTCTCCAAGGGATACGGTATCTCCGTTCCATTTCATGCTGTAGCGGAGCAATGAACCTAGCGATACCAGCGCCTCGGCAATCACCGGCTGCTGCTGGACCTCCGCCTGCATCCGAATCGCTTCCAGCGCGTTATAGAGAAAATGCGAATTGATTTGCGAATGGAGCGAATGCAGCTGTGCGTTTTTGGCGATCAATTGTTTATCAACGACCTGGGTCATCAAATGTTTAATCTCATCCAGCATTTTATTGTAGGTAATGGCGACCTCATCAATCTCGTCACCGGTTTCGTCTTCTTCCAGCCCTGTATCAATTTTCTCATCCAGCTGCCCTTTTCGAACTTTACGCATAGAAGAGAGCACGCTGTCCAACCGGCGAAAAAGGCGCCGCGTGGTGTGTGATACCATGAGCATCAATAGCAACAGCACGCAGAGGGTAATGACAACTACAAGCGCATACCAGCTGCGCGGGCCCTTCATCAGTGCCTGATGTGAAGCAATATCTACCACATAGGCATCCAGCGGAACAAGATAGCGGTATACAGCGTAATAGGTTTGACCTCCTACCTGAACCTTCAGAGGGCTATTCTGCTCTAGCGTATCCAGCTGCCGATGGATGCTGGTTAGAATTTGCTCCAGCTCTTCTCCAGCTGCTTGCGAGAATGAATGCTGAGGATTATAGATATAACGGGATGCATCGCCTCCTTCCATCACGACAGAGAAGAAATCTCCTCCTGTCTCTTCCAGAAGATCGTTGAAAAACAGATTATGCGGCGTGCGAATTTCCATAATGCTGGGACGCTTCTGCTGCTGACCCTGAAGACGTACGAGTCGATAGTAAGAGAGCGTGTGCTCCCCATCCTGAAACGCAAATATGCGGTAAGCTGCTCCTCCCTCATCCCGGAGTGTCTGCCAATAATCTTGCGGCGTGAACTTGTCATAATGGTAGATTTCCGGCCAGATTTCATACAGGTCAGGATTATCAACATAGAAGCTGAGTTCGCTAATCATCTCATTGCTCTGAATAATGTTGTGCATCTGCTCAAATTGATTTTGCCTGAATTTTACCAGCCGCAGACCATCGCTGCGCATATTGGAATGGATAAAATCTACAAAGGATTTTTGCGTCAATGCCGTAGAGGAAGCGTTTTCAATTATGTCCATTTTACTGCGCAGCTTCTCATCAATCCGTGAGATATGGCTGCTTCCATTAGACATTGCATCTTTATATAGCTGGGCTTCCTGAATACGTATAAATAAAAAGGATACTGCAATGGCAGGTATAGCTATCAGCATGCTAAAGGTTAAGAACAACTTTTGAGATATGCGAGAGTTACGGTATATTTTTCTGACTTTTGTTAATAATTCCATCATTTTAGGTGCCCCCCACTTCCCTGTAATATACCATATATTACATCCCGCCCGTAAAGTCATCTGACTTCATTTTGTAGAGAAGGTAGGAGTGGGGGTGCCAGCCACCATTATGTAGCCGGCATCCATTCCAACATAACGAGACCGGATTACTCCGCCATTTTAGCCTTTCGTGCATCCAGCTCGGTCTGACGGTATTCCATCACCTGGTCATAACCGTAGCTTGTGCGGCGGGCCAGGAAGCTTTCGAAGATCTTATCAAAGGCAGCCTCATCCTTGGCGGTAATCAGTTCTGGCATAACCTCTTCCCAATTTTGAGAGATACGCGCCCAGTTTACTGCTACATCGGAATCGCCAAGAGGATCCAATCCTTTGTAAATGCCGCCATCAATATCAGCCTGGGCATTGGCGAAATCGGCCATTTGCTTGATGACTGAGGCTTTCTCCGGTCTCCACTGATCGACGATTACAGGGTTGCGCATCATCCAGTAGGTATCCATAATGCCGTATTCCTTCTCCAGCTTCTCGATATCGGAATCCAGCAATTGGGCCATATCCGCCTTTAGCTGCGGCTTGCCGTCAACCATTTCCCATGTCTCGCCTTCCTGACCGAGGAATAAATCCTTTTGCCCTTCCTCGCTAGCCAAGTAGGTTAGAAAGCGAATAGCACGCTCCGGATTCTCGCAGGATTTGCTAATCATCGTGACCATCCAACCATCCATATTCCCTGGGAATAGCTTGGCGCTGTCACCTTTGCTGTTCTTCGGCCCATCAACGGCAATGTAGTAAGAGTCCGGATTGCTGCTTGCCGCCAGCATCGGGTTCACCGCCGTCATTCCGGTCCACTCGCGAACCATCATGAAATAACGGGCATTATTCGTTTTTTCCTCGACCTGGGTATCGGAATCTACCAGAAAATCTACATTAATCAGTCCACGCTCATAGGCGGTACGGAATGTCTTCAGCCAAGTCAGGTAATCCGGGTCGGTGATACGGTCGTAGACTTTGCCGTCTTTTTCATGCGGGACAGCCAACAAATTTTGCAAATACTCTGTCATCCCGTAAGGCACATTCCCCTGGGCAAAGAAGGGGCTAATCGGCTGGCCTTTGTACTCGGAATACTGATCCTTGAGCAGTTGCAGGGCATTCAGGAAGCCTTCCGGAGTAGATAAGTCCGGACTGCCCATATCCTCATACAGGTCTTTCCGAACCAGGAAGGTCTGGTTGGCTGCAGTCATCCCGGTTTCATGCATCAGATTCGGGCTGTATGAATCATTAGGAATGCCATAGGTGTTGCCGTTTTCTTGCTTATACCACTTCAGCGTACCGTCCCCGGCTACTTTAAAGAAGTAGGGGTCATACTGGTCTGCCAGCTCGTTCAAGGCATACACATGATCGCCTTCCCACAGCTTTTTGACAGCGGTTTCCCAAGAGCCCATAGTAATCAGGTCCGGAAGCTTACCGGAGGTCATCATCAGGGTAATATGCTCATTAGCTTCACCGGAGGGAACTTCGATGTTCACTTTTACGCCTGTTTTTTCAGTAATGTACTTGGAATTCAGGCTCTCCCCCCAGGAACGGCCATACCAGGAAGCGCCTACAAACCACGACAACTCTACTGGGCTCGTATCCAATTTCCAGCCGGGCTCATCCGGATTCAGCTTGACCTCATTTTGCGTGTTCTCGGGCTTATTGTCTGCAGGCGGGGAATTCGGCTTATTGGAGCTATTCTTGCTTCCCGTACATGCAGCCAGGCTCAGCATCAGAACAACAGCCATGATTAAGGCCATGCTTCGCTTCATGTGCTTGTGTCTCATTACATGATCATCCTTTCTTGCTAACGATAATGGTTGTATATAAATCATCTGTCCTAGCAAATCTTAGGTTGCTTCGGTTGCGGTTATTTGGACAAATGACGCTTACCCTTTAATAGCGCCGATCATCACGCCTTTGACCAGATAGCGCTGGATAAAGGGATAGAACGCAAGAATCGGTAGAGTCGCCACCATCATGGAAGCAAACTTGATAGAGTTACCGGGCAGCTTCGCTCCGAATTGTGCCATGGCTTGCTGCTGCATGAACGACATGGAGTTTTCGGCGATAATTTTGTATAGCATCGTCTGCAGCGGTAATTTGTCCTGCGAACGGATGTACAGAACCCCCTGATAGTAGTCGTTCCAATGGTATACGGCTGCAAATAGCGAGATGGTCGCAATGACGGCCATGCTGTTGGGCAACACAATTCTGAACAGTACCCCATAATCGGAAGCTCCGTCTACCTTTGCGGACTCTTCCAGACTGTCAGGGATTGTACGATAGAAGCTGATGAAAATAACCATATCAAAAAAGGTATACATCGCCGGTATGATGAAAACCAGGAAATTATCATAGAGCCCCAGCTTGGTCATGAGTATAAATGTAGGAATTAAGCCGCCGGAGAACAACATCGTAATCAAAGCAATTTTCATGTATATCTTACGGCCGATCAGATTGGATTTACTCATGCCGTAGGCCACAATAGCAGTAAACAAGACGTGAACTACGGTTCCAATTACGGTACGCAAGGTGGTGACCAGAAATCCGTTCATCAAGTGCTCATCATTAAATACGACGCGGTAGCTGTCCAATGAGATCGCTTTCGGGAACCAGTTCACGGTGCCAAGCAAAGCCTGTTCCGGCGCATTAAGCGCGTTGATGAATACGAAATACATCGGATACAGTGTAATAAAGCAAACTGCCAGCATCAATAGGGTATTACAGACACCAAACAGGCTGATGCCGCGAAGTTTTCTGCGTTTTCCCATGGCTCCATCCCCCCCTTTCCTAAAAAATGCCTTCGCCATTCAGCTTTTTCGATGTGAAATTAGCCAGGAACAGCAGCCCTAATGCCACAATAGAGCGGGCAAACAAGACGGCCGTTGAAAAGGAGTATCGTCCGGAGACGAGCCCCATGTTATAGATGTAGAGATCTATGCTTTCCGCCATTTTCATGTTCATGTTGTTCTTCAGCATGAAGATCTGTTCAAAGTTGCTGCCCAGCAGCCCGCTGACGGCGAGAATGAACAAAATGGCAATGGTAGGACGAATGCACTGGATGGTAATGTACCACATTCGCTGCCAGCGATTCGCCCCATCCAGTTCCGCCGCTTCATATAGCCCAGGATCTATGCCAGATATGGCAGCGATGTAGATAATGGCGCTCCATCCGGTCTCTTTAAGCGTATCGGAGAAAAAGGCGATCCACCAAAAGTATTTAGGGTCGCTGTTAAACAGAATTTCACGCTGCTGGATTCCCAAAGCCATCATCAACTGGTTGATCACACCGCCCTCCCCCAGCCAATTGAGCATTATGCCGCCGAATATCGTCCAGGCAATAAAATGCGGTAAATAGGAGATGGTCTGCACCGTGCGTTTGAAGCGAATGCTGCGGATCTCGTTAAGCAGTAAAGCAAATAAAATGGGGATGGGAAAGCCCAGCACCAGACGAATCGAGCTCATCCCCAGCGTATTGCGGATCGATCGCCAGAAACGGTCGTCCGTTACAAAGTCCTGAAAATGCTTCATCCCTACAAAGGGCGATTCCAACATAGGCTTGGCAATGTTGTAGTCCATAAACGCAATAATTAGCCAAAACATAGGGATGTAGCAAAAGATAAACATCCAGACAATCCCCGGAATAACCATGCTCTGCAGCTGCCATTGTCTCATAAAGGTCTTGATTCGTTCTGTTTTCTGTTGGAACATAGTGCCTTGCCCCCTTCCACTCCATCGTATGAAAATACACATAGGAAAAAAAGGCCATCATTTTGGGCTGTATCCCATTTTTTTAGATTCGTTTGACCCTTGGTCTGGATGAAGTATGCTATAAAAAATGGAAGGAGCGTGCATGTAATGAATAAACTAATCTGGCAGCAGGATTTTGTACATCATCCTACCGATTTGAAGGAATGGAATATTCGCCTGGGCAACGACTTGCTGAATGATCTGGGCCATGTTCTGGCACCAGGCTGGGGGAACGGGGAACAGCAGTTTTACACGGGGAATCATCATAATCTGTATATAGATCAGTCCGGCTTAAACTTATGCGCGCGCCGTGAGGAGACCCTTGCAAACGGACAGCGCTTTGCCTATACTTCGGCTCGTATAGACACAAAGGATCATTTCTCCTTCTGTTACGGCAAGCTCGTTGTTCGCGCCAGGCTTCCCGTTGGTCATGGACTATGGCCTGCCGTTTGGCTGCTCCCGCAGCAACAGGCTTACGGCCCTTGGCCCGCTTCTGGCGAGATCGATATGCTGGAAGCCAAGGGCCGCCTGCCCCAGCACATATTCGGTACCCTTCACTACGGGAAGGATTGGGATCATAAAGTTACCGATGAGTTCTCCTACCAGCTTGAGAAGGGAACTATCAACGAATTCCACGATTACGCGATGGAATGGAACGCCGACTCGATCCGCTGGCTGATCGATGGTCACTGCTACGCCGAATGTGAACTGCGGCCCGGCATCACTCCCTTTGATGAGCAGTTCTATCTGGTGCTTAACCTGGCTGTAGGCGGCTGGTATGATAATGTCCCGGTCGACGAAACAGCGCTGCCAGCGGTAATGACCGTCACCAACATCTGGGTGTATCAATAGCCCGTTCATTTCGAGTGATAAATATGGCGAGTCATTCGGTAAGCGAGTGCAAAAACAAGGCGACCGCTGGATCAAATTCGCATCCCTTCGCACACCCTGGGGAGCGCTCTAACGAAGCTCCATTTTGCGATTTGGGCTAGAAAAGGGCGCGCGGTTCAAATCTAACGAAACTGGATATCGTTATTTGGGCAGAAAACAGGGTGAAAAAATTCTAACGAAACTACGTATCGCTATTTGGGCTAAAAACAGGCTTTGGTCCACTATTTTCGCTAAATAACGATACCCTGTTTCGTTAGAATTTTCAGGTGCCCCTTTTGGCCTGAATAGCGATACCACGTTTCGTTAGAGTTTTCTGGGGCTCATATTGGTTATCAAATGCAGCACGTATTCAACACCGAATTTACACAATTCGAGTTGACGCTCAATCCAGGTCGCCACCTAATCCAACCTCTGCTCACTTGCACTTTGAAACCACGATGGTAATCCCATTGCTATTTATTGGCCTCTTCTGTATTAACTGTTGCTTAGTTACATTCAGTATCAATCTGATACACGAGTCGTAACAGATAATGTTCTTCAATAAAGTGTTATTTATTTTCATATCAAATAGTAATATTCAAGCTTAGCAAAGGTCTGAAAATCAAACCGATTTCTTTAAGCTGGTTGAAAGCAAGTATACGAACATCCATGTGAAAGGAATATAAAGGGACACCGACTGCGTAAGCCGTGTCCCATTGTTCTATAATTTGATCCAAAAGAGCTATCATTTTCTTCTTGTACTGAAGCTCGCTGATATGATACACTTCATCATCCGTTCAATCAAATAGCCCACAATGCTCAATGATCTCATCCGATTGCAGCAACGTAGCCTCTGCTATTCCTATATGATTAAGGTTCATAAAGGACTGCACCGCTTTGTAACCTATCGCGTAGCCTGCATATGGAGATAATCCAACAGGGGAATACCCCTGTTCTTTTGCATAGATATCGCCAAACATGTAACTGCTGACCTCGGCAAAGCCCTTGATATTCAACGCGTTTTTCAGCACCTGGATGGAATACAGCACATCCTCTTCATTCAGCGAAGTTACCCAAGGGCCTAATGAATCCTGTCCGTACAATTCCCGAGCAAACGACTCCGCCAAACCCTCGATAATTAAATACTCTCCCACTGTCACGTTTCCCTGATCCCAGTCAAAATAGGAAAACCGAATGTTATGATGAAACTCATGCGCGATCACGGCGGGAATCCTGGGGATATTATACTCGTTAGGGTGAATAGCAACCTGGATAAATCCAGGGATTCCTCCAAATCCGGAGTATCCGTTGACCAATTCCAGTTTGTAGGGATCGGCGATGTATAGGCCAAGCTTCAGCTCGTCAGTATGGATTTTCAGTCCATATTGGAGCGTAAAGTCTATGCACGTTTGCAACGTTTCCTTTGCAGTAGATAAGGCGCTGATCTCTTTTAATTTCTGTAAAACTTGAGTCCCCGTCTCCGTCTCGCTTAAGTCCAGGTACCCAAGCATTTTCGCTGCCATGACGACGTCGTAACCGCCCGGCTCTTTAGCGCAAAGCGGCACATTGATAAACTTCCACATCGCCTCGAACGGTTTCATCATCGTATAACGGAAAAAGTCCTCTCTGTTACAAGGTTCCAAGCCATACAGCTTCTCATATTGTTCTAAAGTGTCTTCAACAGTAATTTTCATAAATGATCCCTTCTTTGAGTTATGGAGGGGCGGATTTATGGCTTCCATTTTGAAGCGGTCGGCCTCTCAAAAATAGCTTAAAGGATCACGTTACGTGAAGGTCAAGACAAGAAAATGAGACTAATGGAGAGAAAAAGGGATGAGTAATCAGTGGTTCGATCTGTCGCTTAGTGACGAGATCGGGTTGCATCAGCGTTTTGCTGAGTTAGAATAAGTCTCGGTGATAAAAGTAGTGGGAAATAAACCGATGGATGAACGGGTACAACAGCTAAAACCGCCTTAATTTCTGGTTGTAGAGAATGCTAATGCGAATCAATTGGCCGCTCAGCCTAAAGCTACACCCGTGAGTTTCTCTAACGAAACTACAAATCGTTATTTCCACAAAAATAGCGACAAAAAAATCTAACGAAACTACGTATCGTTATTTGGAGCAAAAACAGGCTTTAAGGGCCTATCTGGGTTAAATAACGATACCCTGTTTCGTTAGATTTTTCAGAGGCCCCTTTTGGGCTAAATAGCGATACCACGTTTCGTTAGAGTTTCACGATGCCCCTTTGGGCTCAAATGACGATGCCTCGTTTCACTAGAGTTCTAGGGTGTCCGTTTAGCTCAAATAACGATACCTCATTTCGGTAGAGACCCAGGTGACCCTTTGGGCTCAAAATAACGATGCCTTGTTTCACCAGAGTTCCACTCTGGTCGCATACCGTAGCAGCGCCCAAGGCTGCGAGCTAGACTCTAACGGAGCAACGCCCTATACCAAATCCGCTTCGGCGGCCCCGGTAATGACGGAGACCATGCTCTGCCGAAGCTGAGCCGCGTCAGCTGCCTGATATGGATCGGCATCATAAATAATCGCATCGGCCACATATCCTTCGGCGATTTGTCCCAACTCGTGGCCGCTGCCGAGAATTTCGGCGGCATCCGCCGTGGCTGCCTGCCACGCTTCAGCCCGGGTCAACCCATAATCCAGCAGCGTGTCCAGCTCCTGAAGGTTGTATCCATGAAGCGCGGGCGTGGCATAATCCGTGCCAAATCCGATGCGGACTCCCGCCCCCTTGGCATAGCGAATCGCATTAGGATGGGCTTCCACAGCGCGAGCGGCGCGATCACAAATGACCGGAGGCAATGCCAGCACGCCTGACGGATCAGCAGCAATGCGATATATTGAAGCAGTAGGCACATAAGCTACGCCGGATTGAACTAACCCGTTCGCCTGATCCTCAGTCAGGTACATTCCGTGCTCGATGGATTCCACCTTGGCCTGGATAGACCAGTCAATCGTTACTCCACCCCAGGTGTGAACCATCACCTTTTTATGATGTGCATGCGCATGGCGGACGATGAAAGAGAACTCTTCCTGCGAAAAATTCGGATCAAGCACTTTTTCAGCAGGTGCACCAAGACCGCCTGTCGCCATAATCTTAATCCAGCCTGCCCCTGTATTGAAGATCTCCTTCATACGTTGCTCCAAATACTTCACCCCGCGGGCATCCGCTGCCCCCAGCATATCACTGCTGGCCTGCACCCTTAGGGGCTGTCCATAATGCTGAACGAGATGGGCCACGGTGCCTGGAAGGAGCCCGCCCGCA
Source organism: Paenibacillus aceti (assembly GCF_003614185.1). Taxonomy (GTDB): domain Bacteria; phylum Bacillota; class Bacilli; order Paenibacillales; family Paenibacillaceae; genus Fontibacillus; species Fontibacillus aceti. The sequence goes on along the minus strand of NZ_KZ987724.1, from coordinate 5,269,323 downwards.
TCGCGCGCCGTCGTTACACCGGTCCGCAGTGTAGCCGCAAAGGCTTCAGCTTGCATAGCTTCAATCTCCCGGGCATCGCGCTTCAATTGATCATCATGATCAAAGTCCGTCCAAGCCAGGTGGGTATGAAGATCAATGACCCCCGGACTGATCCACAGATCTTGTCCCGACGGAGCCAACTCATCATGATCCTGTTCCGTTTCTACAATAGAGGAGAATCGACCATCTTCGATCACAATATTGAAGCGTCTTCCCTCGATCCCTGCTATAAATATGCGATTAAAGGTTTGCTCCCGCGGATGCTTATTGATCATGTCCTGCCTCCCAAACCTGCCGGACCCTCTCAACCGCGGCATCCGCGTCCCCTTCTACTAACTTACCGATTCCCTTAATCGCTTCCTCCACACTTTGCCGACTAGCATTAGCCCCGAAATGGTTAATCCGCAGAAGCTGGCCGAACAATTCACCATCCCCCGGGGCCACGATGCCAATAGGACGCTCGATAAGCAAACTCTGCTCATCGGCAATTCGCACCGTCGTCGTCAGCTTGGAATAATATCTGCGATCCTTCTGCCAAGGCTCAAGCCCCAAGGCTTTAATGCCGGCAACGGCAGAGGATGCAGCCAATTGATGACGTCGAATAACTTGTGCCAAGCCTTCTTCCTCAACAAGGGTCAAAGCTGCGATTAGTGCCCTGGCCTCCAATGTTGGAAGATTAGCAGGAACACGCACTGGCGCTTCTCCATCATCTAAGACTGGCTTCAAATCGAGCAAGGATAAGATCGAATTACGCGGCGCATTTGCATTGGACTCTATGAATTCCCAGCCGCGTGGTGAGACACCGACCGCGCTAACGCCGTTAGGTCCGGCCAAAGCCTTCTGCGCACCTACTGCCACAATGTCGACACCCCAATCATCCACCCGTAGTGTCTCTCCCCCGACCGCTGAGACGGAATCCATCACCGTAATAAGGTTGTAGTCGCGGGCAAGCTTTAATATCTCTTCAGCGGGGTTCGCCCCGCCTGTAACCACTTCTGCTTGGACAAAAGAAAGCGCACATGGCTTAAACCGCTCAATCGCTGCAGCAACCGCCTCTACGGTAACCACTTCATCAAAAGGAACCTTCACCTCGGCAACGGTTGCTCCGCCACGCTCAAGCCAACCTCCAAATAAGCTTCCGTAAGGGCCGGTTACTATATTCAAAATCGTCCTGCCGGGCGCAGCGATCCCTGCTGCCATCGCCTCAATACCCAAGATCGCTTCCCCGGGAATGATGACAGGCGGATGCTGCGTATGCAAAAGTTTGGAGAACAGCCCGGTAAGTGTATCGAACTCGACTTGTGAGAGCGGTACATAGCCTTTAAATTCTCTGCTCATATGAACCTCCTGATCTGCTTGATGTTGGTATTCGCGGCACTGCGGACAACAGCTCACGGCTATAATCCGTCTCGGGCCGGACAAAGAATTTAGACTTGGAATTGACCTCTATCACTCTCCCCTGCCTCATAACCGCTACGTTATCGCTGATCGCATGAATAACCCCCAAATCATGGGAGATAAACAGCATGGTGAGATTAAGCTCCTCCTTGAGCGTATGAAACAATTCAAGCACACTCCGTTGAACAGACACATCCAGCGCGCTCGTTGGTTCATCGGCAATCAGCAGGCTTGGCTCCACGCTTAATGCGCGCGCAATCGCAATCCGCTGCCGCTGGCCCCCGGAAAATTCATAAGGATATCTGTCCAAAGCTCCCTCTTCAATATGAACACGCTCCAGGAGCTCTTTACACCTCTGTTCGACCTGACGCCGCTCAACGATTCTATGAAATAACAGCGCTTCAGATAAAATCTGCCGGATCGAATGCTTCGGATTCAGCGACGCATCCGGGTTCTGAAAGATCATCTGCACATTTTTGTGCTGCTCACGGCTTCTCTTCTTCTTCAATGGCTGCGATCCTAGCCCGATCTCCCCCTCATCGGGAGCGATCAAGCCGGCAATGACACGGGCCAGGGTAGATTTCCCCGAGCCGGATTCTCCGACTAGGCCAAGGGTCGTATGCCGCTCGATATTCAGATCAACATGGTCCAGCGCAGTAAACCCGCCATATTGAACCGTTATATTTTTCAACTGCAAAGCTGGCTCCATCACTGTTCACTCCCTTCAAGCTCCGGTAAAGGAAGCACCGAATCAAGCAGCATCCGCGTGTAAGGATTAGTAGGGTTTTGCAAAAGACGGAGCGTATCGTCATGCTCCACTATCTGTCCCTCTTTCATTACACACAGCTTGGGACATAGGGATGCGGCAATCGCGAGATTATGAGTGACAAACACCATGGCAAATCCTAGTTCACGCTGCAAACTTGTGATTGTCTCGATAATTTGCCGTTGTACAGTCACGTCCAGCGCCGTCGTCGGCTCATCACAGAGCAGAATGCCCGGCTTGCATGCCAAGGCCATAGCGATGACGATCCGTTGGCATTGACCGCCCGAGAGCTGACTCGGATAGCGATCTGATTTCTTCAAGGAATCGGGGAGGCCCAACATTTCGAGCAATTCGAGCGCTTGAATGCGAGAAGCCTTCCGGCTTGCTTTTTGCCGATAATAAATGACCTCCGCCACCTGGGCCACAACCGGGCAGAGCGGGTCCAGAGCACCTCTCGGGTCTTGAAATACCATAGCGCTGCTCACGTCGCTCTTGATGACTCCTCCCGTCTGCTCAATACCGCGGGGAAGCAATCCGAGAATCGCACGCAGCGTAAGTGATTTGCCAGAGCCCGATTCGCCAACCAGACCGAGGCTCTCTCCTTTACCCAACGAGAAGCTGACATTTTCGACTAATTTCTTGGATTTTGCGGCCAACGATAAGGCCTCAACCTGTAACACCGTGTTAGCAGCCATTATTTTTTCCTCCATAAGTCTGCCAAGCCGTCACCCACCAGAGACAACGCAATCCCCGTATACACTACAGCCAGACCCGGAACTGCCGAGAGCCACCAAGCTGTCGTAATAAAGGAACGCCCATCCGCAATCATCGTCCCCCAATCCGGGGTAGGTGGTGTAATACCAATGCCGAGATAACCGAGCGTAACGATAGCCACAAGTAGGCCGATCATGTCTGTCATCAGGACCACAATCGCTTGCGGCAGCACATTAGGCAGCAAATGGCGCAGGATGATTCTCACTCCAGGCAATCCTAAAGTTTGTGCGGATGCGACCCATTCCTGTTCACGGAACGAAGCGCTGAGACCCTTGACCACACGGGCAAATACGATCCATCCTACCAGCATAAAAGTGATATAAATGCCTCGTTCTCCCGCCCCGCTGGCAAAAGCCACGATAATAACGATCAAATAAAAAGGAAACGCGATCAGCGTATCCGTCAGCAGCGAAATAAGGGTATTAAGCCATTTGCCGTAATAACCTGCCAGCATGCCAAGAAATACACCCGTGCAGAATGGAATGATTTCCGCCAAGACCATAATTTTTAGATCAGTTCGCGCTGCATAGATCAATCTCGTAAACAAGTCGCGCCCAAGTTGATCCGTCCCCAGCCAATGTTCGGCAGACGGATGCTGCAAAAAGGCGCTTAAATTTTGCTCCGAGGGCTGATAAGGACTAATGAAAGGAATAAAAACCGCCAGCCCGATAAGTACGGCAAACATGAGGCCTCCGACCAGAAGTGAGGGAGTGTTCCATACCCGGCTTGCTACGCTTATCTTCCTTCCGCCCATAGGCCTTGGAGAGTCTATTTGGATAGAATTCATTGTTTTCCCCTCGTTCTGGGATCAAGCCACCAGGATATAATTTCAATCAGAAGACTGATGATCACAACAGATACCGCGCAATATAGCGCTATTCCTTGAATAACCGGGAAATCCCGTTTCGCGATGGAGCTGAACAGCAAGCTACCAATCCCTTTAATGCCAAATACCTGTTCAACGACCAGCGTACCGCCGATCAGATAAGAAATATTCACGCCAAGCAGCATCAGTGTCGGAAGAGCCGAATTGCGCAGCACATGCTTAAACAGAACTACCCGGCTCGGTATACCCGCAGCTTTTAAGGTAACTACAAAATCGGACTCCAGCACCTCAAGCAACTGCGCTCTTAATGAACGAACCAGTGTAGGGATCTGCGAAAAAGCGACGGTAATCGCCGGAAGTGTAAGACTGTATAAAGTTCCGGTCCAGCCTTCCCCAATTCCGCCAACAGGAAACCAGTGAAGACGGACGCTAAAGAGCAGGATCAATAGCAAGCCAACCCAGAAAACGGGCATGCCCAGCGTTATTGTAGGGATAACACGTATTAGGTGATCCGCAAGCCGATCCTTGTGTGTAGCAGCGAGCACAGCTAATAGAAGCGCAACCACCACTGCCAGAACACAAGCCATCCCAATCAGAAGCAGGGTAACGGGAGCCCGTTCGACGATTAAAGCTCTGGTTGAGGTTCCGGCAATAATGGAATTTCCCGTATCTCCTTGAGTGAACAGCGTCTTTACGAAGCGGAAGAATTGCTCCCATAGAGGAAGATCCAGCCCCAGCGTATGACGCATCTTCTGGATAGCCTCAGGCGTGCTATATTCTCCCAGAATCATTTTTGCGGGGTCCCCCGGAACAATTCGGATGATGAAAAATACGGCTGTCATCACACAAAGGATCACGACTAACGCGCGGATAACAGCCCATATGAGCCAACTGCCGGATACAGCGCCTCCCGATGATTTATTTAACGTCTTGCTTACTCTCATCATTGTTTAATATGAACTTCTTCGAAGCGAACACTACCGTTAGGCAGAACGACGAAGCCATCGACTGTAGAACGAACGCCTTTCAGAATATCCGGATAATAAAGCGGGATGTACGGCACTTCGTCCGCAACAATTTGCAGCAGATCAGAATAGACCTTGGCACGGCCATCCCCATCCGACGTCTTCTGCCCCTCATGCAGGAGCTTGGTAACTTCCTCATTCGTATAATGCGTCCAGTACGATTTACTGAATCCTTCCGGATCGGTCTGGAAGGCGATAATCGAGTTCGCATCAGGAGAATCCGCTTGCCCGCTGTTAAGCATAGCCGAGAAATCGTAAGCAAAGAATCGTTCCCGGAAAGTGGCTAATTCAATCGATTCAATCTCGATATTAATCCCGATCTCCTTGCCGGCTGCCTGGATAATTTGCGCCTCTTGGGCCCTTGTACTATTGCCGGAGGCTACAAGCAATTTTGTGCTGAATCCATCAGGGAAGGTTGATTTGGCCAACTCCTCCTTGGCAGCATTCAAATCAAAGTTCAACGCTTTGATCGTATCATTTGAATGATATGGGATTGCCGTTGGCAGCAATGAATTCGCCGTTTGCGCATAGCCGAAGGTTAGCGCCTTGGTCAAGCCTTCACGATCGATGGCCAAGGCTAGAGCCCGGCGAACATGAACATCGGAGAAATGTGGATCTAACGTATTGAAGAACAACTGTTCAGTCACCCAGCTGCCATTTGTTACTACGGTAGTGTCAGCGCCATTTTTGATCTCTTCGGCATTTTGCAGAGCAAGCGATTCGATGCCGTCGATCTCTCCCGCCTTCAATTGATTGATCGCCTGACTGTCGTCTTCTATCAGCTTGTAGACCAGCTTATCCATATACGGCTTCCCTTCCTGCCAATAGTACGGGTTCTTGGCAAAAGTCAGATCGCCAGCCGGGTCCCATTGCTCTACAACGAAGGGCCCTGTGCCCACAGGCTTCTTGAAGAACTCCTCCTCAGAAACCCCACCGAAATTGTTCGGAAGGATACCGTTGGAGAAGTTGGACAACTCGGAGATGAACGGGGTATACGACTCCTTCAGCGTAATGACCAGCGTGTGATTATCCTCCGCTTTGATGGTGTCAACCTTGGCCGCTATAGCAAGTGGACCGCCAACAGTCAAATGCCGCTGCAGCGAGAATACGGCGTCCTCCGCAGTAACATCCGTCCCGTTGGAAAATTTCAGGCCATCGCGCAGCACAAAGGTATAGGCCAGCCCGTCGTCACTAATGTTATGCGACTTGGCGAGCCAATCGACAATCTCGCCTTTGCTATCAAAGGCAACGAGGGGTTCAAATATTTTATCAATGGCAAAAGCATTGTTTGCTGTAATCTGATTATGCAGATCAAGCGAATTTACGGAAGCCGGCCGCCCGTAGACAAAGGTACCTCCCGCCGCAGGCTCGCCTGTATTAGCACTTTGGTTCTTTTCCTGATTGGCATTTTGCTGAGCATCTTTATTCGCAGCAGGAGCATTTTTGTTTCCGGCGCATCCCGCAATTAATACCAACAATAGAACTGCCAATGTCCCTGCCCAAATTGATTTTCTTACAGATGATTGGAACCTTTTCATGCCTCTTCCCCCTTCTCATATAAAACAGATAAGATTAGTATGAATAACATTATGGATGAAACCATTATTTCTGTCAAACAAAAATCTCCTCTATTCCTCTGCCTTAAAAAGTCAAAAAAAGACCCGCTAGAGTCTAGCAGGCCCTAGATTTCTATGTAACAAATCTTATTTCCTCGGCTCTTAATGACTGCTTCTAAATCTTGCGGACGAAGCCAGATGGTTGCAGTATTATCATTCCGATGTACTCCAACTTGGTTAAACTGCAAAATATCTTGATCGATTACAACCTCTACTCTACGAGTCTCATCGTTCAAAATCCCTAAGGGGGTAACAGCTCCTTTATTCAGATTCAAGTATCTGTGCAAATCCTCTTCGGAAGCAAAGCTAAGCGGTCGACAGTTTAATCCTTGTCTTAAACTTTTCAGATTAACGGTCTTCTCCTTTTGCAGCACGATGATAAAATATCTCTTCTTCTTGTCATCCCGGATGAACAGATTTTTCGCAATCGCTTCCCTATTGTCTATTGGGAGTTGCTCCATTTCTTCTATTGTATATACGGCTGGATGTTCCACAAACCCATATTCAATTCCCATCCTGTTCAAAATATCAAATACCTGCTGATGTATGGCATTCATTCTAGTTCTCCTCCCTTCTTGGCTATTTTAGCAAAAAAACATTTATGATTATCTCACATTCCTGCCTCTCCGTATATAAGAAGGACTCAATAAACAGGGTTTTTAATTGTTAATTAATTACAATATGTACCCAAAGGCTCTACCTCTCTTACCACGCAAAAAAACCGCCATTCTTACCTGCTTATCGCTAGGGTTAAATGGCAGCCTCGGCCGCGGAGAACATTATTTTTTCTTCTGCTTCGCCTTACGTTCGGCTTTGGCTATATTCTCGTACACTTGGAACTTCACAATCTTGGTGATCAAGTCATAGGGGATTGGCTGGCCGAAAGGGAACTGGATCGTTCCTTTACCCGCTTTATAAGGTGCTAACTCTTGCTCAAATTCATCAATCCCGCTAGGTGCCGGATAGAAGCCAATATGATTCTTGAACGCTGCAAAATGGACTACATTGCCCTGTTGCGCAAATGTCGGCATTTGGTAGCTGATCTTCTCCACAGCTTCAGGTGCCGCTTCACGAATGACCTGGCGGATCTTCTCCAGAATCTCCTGAATGTCCGGTGGAAACGTGGAAATATAATGATCGATTGATTCATAGGTTATCTTGTTCGTGTCCATAGCTGGTCCCTCTCCATCATTTTCTTCCCAATATTATAACATCAATGTTTGTCTAATATGTCCAAGCGCAACTGCTTTGCTATATACCTTATCTATTCACTGCGAGCTACTCGAAACCCCTTGGTCAGGACCAAAGCCATTCGCCTCTAACTTGCCGTGGAAAGCAATCTCAATTATCGCTAAATATTTGACAGCAAAAGCATATTAAAGTATTTTGATAATTAAGTATCTTGATCATCAAGATTTATTAAAATTCAAGGAGGGCTATTTTTGTCAAGCAATATACCTGAACAACCCTCGGAGTTGCAAGAAAACCTGACGATGAGTATGCGCGGATTAGGAAACAGAACGATACTTTACCAGCAAAGTGTAGCTGCTGTCTTAGGTCTCTACAATAATGACTTTCTATCCGTTGATATCCTGCATGAAAAAGGTCCTATCACTGCCGGAGAACTGTCCAGGCTAACCGGACTTACGACAGGCAGCGTTACTTCATTAATCGACCGGCTGGAAAAAAACGGATTTGTGCAAAGACAACCTGACCCCCATGACCGTCGCAAAGTGATTATTGTACCACTATATGAGGATAAAGAAGAAGTTCGTAAGACATACCTTCTGCTCCACGCAGCGATGGTCAAGCTGGCTTCATCGTATTCAGATGAAGAGCTTGAGCTCATTACACAATTCTTGAATAAAGCAAGCGCCGTTTTAGAGGAGCAAATTCATCAGCTTCATTTACAAGCACGCAATAGCTCCTCCTCGCGATAATGTTTTGTTACAAAACACCTAAAAACCAAGGATAAGGGATGAATTAAATGGCTGTACTAGTTATCTATGCTACGAAAACAGGAGCCGCGGCGCAATGCATAAAAGTGCTTGCTGAAGAGATTCCAAACTGTGCAACTTGTAATATTCAAATGGAGAAACCCGCTATCGAGGATTTCGATCGTATCATTTTAGGAGCGGGAGTTCGGGACGGAAAAATATATAAACCGATTCGTGATTTTATCAAAAAAAATCATCAAGAGTTATTGAAAAAAAGAATGGGTTACTTCATTTGTAACGAGAAGCCAAAGGAGACTGAAGAAATAATAGAACGGAATATCCCCGCCGATCTAAAAGAAGCAGCTATCTGCATTGAATCGTTTGGCGGTTATAAGGCTCACGCTGCACCAAAAGAAGGAACGGATCAATTGAAAGGAATTTTCGTAGATCGAATAAAAGCATTTTCCGAAAATTTCATAAGGTAAGTTCCTCAAATAGGAATTAAGCAGGAGGTAACGCTCAGAACTGTTACCTCCTACGTAACCTTATGTGATAATTTGCTTCGCTGGACGAACCCTATTTCACTACAGTCAATGACTTAAAAACACGTCAAGCCCGTTTTCCATATGTATTCGCTAAACTGTGCGGTACCAAATAATTCAATTAATAATGGCCAACGACTTGGTGCGGTACGTAAGGTTCTTCCAAAAACGCAATTTCTTCGGCTGTTAATTTAATGGTTAGAGCCGCTTCCGCATCTTCGAGATGAGAGATTTTTGTTGCCCCAACGATGGGAGCAGTTATCGGTTCTTTATGCAGAAGCCAAGCAAGTGCGATGTGAACGCGACGAACGCCATGTTTCTCTGCGAGACTTACAACCCGATCCACAACTATTTGATCCGCATCCGCTGTTGTATCATATTTTTGTTTTGCAATTTGATCAGTTTCAGCACGGTATGTTGTTATCTCGCGCGCCAGTCTTCCTCCCGCGAGCGGGCTGTAAGGAATCACTCCGATTTTTTCTTCCTTGCAAAGTGGCAGCATCTCCCGTTCCTCTTCACGGTATATGAGGTTTAAATGATTCTGCATGGATACAAATCGTGTCCACCCATTTTTCTCAGCCACATGCAGCGCCTTCAGGAACTGCCAGGCGTACATGGCAGAAGCACCAATGTATCTCGCCTTACCAGCCTTAACAACATCCTGCAGTGCCTCCATCGTCTCTTCAATAGGTGTATTGTAATCCCAACGATGAATTTGATACAAATCGACGTAGTCGGTTTTTAATCTCTTAAGACTCTTATCGATTTCGCTCATGATCGCTTTGCGGGAAAGTCCAGCTCCGTTTGGCCCTTGATGCATGCGGTTATAAACCTTGGTTGCTAGAACAATCTCATCTCGATTGGCATAATCCTTTAGAGCCCCTCCAATAATTTCCTCACTTGTCCCGTCGGCATATACATTCGCTGTATCAAAAAAATTGATTCCACTATCTAAAGCTTTTTTGATTATTGGGCGAGCTTGCTCCTCACGAAGCACCCAACGATGGTGCCCCTTATCTGCATCACCGAAGCCCATACAACCAAGACAGATCCGAGATACATCCAATCCAGTATTTCCAAGCTTCGTATAGTCCATTTAATGGATCCCCCTTATTATTTCCTAACGTATTTCGAAAAGGCGGTTTCACCTTTTATTGATTGTTTAATCTACTCCTAATTTTAAACAGAAACAAGTTGCTTACAATAGCCAAATCGACCTGATGTGTGAATTAAAAATGTTACGCTTTCTGCCATGGAGGAGCTTTAAAGATATGCCATACCTGAAGTCCCATTCCACAGCCCCCACGACCGCCGCTCCTAAAAATTGGACAAACAGGGATATTGTTAGATAGGAATTGTAATTGAATAAAGCCCCCATCCCCACCAACTTGTCACTGGCGTGAAATGGCGGCCTATCCATTCTACTCACTGCGAGCCACTCGAAACCCTTGGTCAGGGCCAAGGCCATTCGCCTCGAACTTGCCGCGGAAAGCAATCTCATTGTTGCTAACATCACCGATCCAGCCGCCGCCCTTCACCACCCGAAAAGATCCGCTTCTGCTGTCCAGATCTTCCCCATACCAGTTCCAGCACCATTCCCTTACATTGCCTGACATATCGTAGAGCCCTAACTCGTTAGCCTTTTTGGCACCAACAGATTGGGTTTTATTTTTATTATCTTCTATGATTGGCCAGTTCCAGTCCCCTGATAAGTATTTATTTCCGGCATTTCTCCAATACCATGCTACATCATCAGCCTTATCGCTTCCACTGTAGGTGTAGCTCTTGCTCAACTGACCTCCACCAGCAGCATATTCCCATTCGGCTTCGGTCGGCAATCGGTAACCGTTAGCCCCTTCATTCATCGTTACTATCCATTTCATATTATCGTTCTCACTCATATTGTTCGGATCCTGGTTGTTCTGATCGATATTGTAGTATGGCTCCAGGCCCTCTTTGACGCTTCGCTGATTGCAGTACTCAATCGCGTCATACCAGGTTACCATTTCAACCGGCAAATGGTCTCCCTGGAATCCGGATGGATTGTAGCCCATAACCTCGGCCCACTCTTTCTGAGTGACCTCATATTTACCAATGTAGAAATTTGATATGGTTACACTTTTTCCATAGTAGTTGGACTTCGTGTTCGTCATTGCCCCACCTTCTACAAAGACAAGACCGGGATTGGCGTCATTTTTCCCAGACCTCTCTTGTGAGCAAGCGCTGACTACTAATACTAGGGCTACTAGAAGGAAAGTGAATAATTTTCTCATGGATATATCTCCTTTAAATAGATGAAAAAAGTGGTTAAGCTTGGACATTTACAGAAGATAATAAATATATTAAGGCCGCCGGCTTGTGGGCCGGCAGGCCTTTGGCGCTATTCAGCGTTAAGAAAGCTCTAGAACTTTAACTTTGAAGCTACGGCCTGGCATTGTTCATCGACCTGGTTACAGTCGACCTGTTACCACACCGTTACGTTAGAACTGCCGCTACTTTGATATCCTTCTGTAGCCAACACTTGATAAGACCAGCTGCTGCCCAAATTCATTCCATAATTTTTCCATGCATTAACGTGGTTGCTAAACGTAATAGCAACGTTGCTTCCTGTCGCTCTCTTCGACTGACGAACACTCCAGAACTGTTGGAAAGTTTGTGTACCGTCAATGGAAGGAGCATTGTACCGCATGCTTGTATAAACGTCATACGTTCCCCCGTCACTTGATACAGTGCCTTTATACGTTCCAGTAGGGCGGTAAGTTCCCCAGCTATCTACAACGTAATATTCGATAAGCGAGTTTCTTGTCCAACCATAAAGCGTCAAATATCCGTTGCCATTTGGTGCCCAGACGCCAGCGTTGTAGTTGATGGTTCTGGATGGTGATCCCGTACCCCAGCCTTTGCCCACAACAAAGTTGCCGGAGTTTGACCATGTCACACTATAATTGCCGCCAGATCCATTAACCGCATTAACGGTTCCGCCACCATCGGTCCAATTTTGCCAATAGTCTGTTGCTGCACTGGAGGTCACTGCAAACATACTAAAACTCATCGCTGCTACGAGTAATGCCGTCATTATTTTCCTATTAAATTTGAACATAGAATACCTCCTTAATATATTATTGCAACTACGCCCTACCCTACATCCTTCTGTCGGTTTTACTTGCAGTACGTAACTTTTACTGTTTTTTCTTCCTGAAAATTCTATTTTTCACCTCCTTACTTGTAAATTATAGAAATAAAGCGTTTACATAACAACTTATCAAATTAAAGGTTTATCCCTCTTTATTTTAGATATTTGAATAAAAGTAGGATGTAAGAGATGGATTAGTGTAACGAGAATCGAGGAGCCCATGATCATATGATTGATCCTTTGGAGAAACGGCAAGACTGAAATAAATGTGAAACCTGCGGATTGACATTCCGTGCAGAGTATTATAATCTATGTATGACAATATGAGTATATGTTCATATACATCTAATTTTCCTTACAGAGGGGTGTAATAAATGAGTGAAGAGCAGGAATACAAAGAAGCATTTCATGACGGAGCGCAGAATCTGGATGAAGAAACGTTATTTGTCGTTTCACAAACCTTCAAAGCGTTGAGCGACCCAACAAGAATCCGCATTTTGCATTTATTGTGTAAAGGGGAGCATTCCGTCAATGAAATTGCGGAGATACTAAATCTAAGCCAATCGAGCGTTTCCCACCAATTGCGTTTTTTGAAAAACTTAAGATTGGTCAAGTTTAGAAGAGCAGGCACTACCTTGTATTATTCAGAAGATGATGATCACGTTATGAACCTGCTGGGGAAAGCCATTGAGCATGCTGTACATCTATAATGCAGAGGAGACATATAATGGGACACGATCATGGACATGACCATACACATGGTGCAAATAAAAAAGCATTACTGATAAGTTTTATTATTATTACAGGATATATGATCATTGAGGCATTTGGAGGATTTATTACCAACAGCCTTGCGTTATTATCTGATGCAGGCCATATGTTAAGTGACTCCATCTCACTTGGTGTGGCACTATTGGCTTTTACCCTCGGCGGAAAGGTGGCCAACTACAATAAAACATATGGCTACAAACGATTTGAAATATTAGCCGCAGTTCTTAACGGGGTGACGCTCGTATTCATTGCAATCTATATTTTCTATGAAGCGATCCAGCGTTTTCAAAACCCGCCTGAAGTGGCTTCAACCGGCATGTTGATCATCTCTTCAATTGGTTTGCTGGTTAATATTTTTGTAGCATGGTTTATGATGCGCAGTGGGGATGTGGAAGAAAACTTGAATATGCGTGGAGCATATCTGCATGTCATTAGTGATATGCTTGGCTCTGTGGGTGCGATTATTGCCGCGCTGCTGATTATGTTCTTCGGTTGGGGCTGGGCAGATCCACTCGCCAGTGTCATTGTTGCCGCACTCGTATTACGCAGCGGTTATTATGTTATGAAGTCCGGGCTCCATGTCCTGATGGAGGGAACTCCGCAAAATGTAGATATGAACGAAGTGATTCAAACGCTCCAACATGCAAAAGGAATTCAAAGCGTTCATGACCTGCACGTCTGGTCGATTACAAGCGGGTTAAATGCTCTTTCCTGCCATGCAGTTGTAAATGATCAAATGTCCATTGCTGACAGTGAGCGATTGCTCCGTCAAATCGAACATGAGCTTGAACATAAGAACATTCATCATATGACAATTCAATTAGAGACTTCTGCCCATCGTCATGACAATTCGATTCTGTGTACCGTGAAGGCTGAAGCCTCCGGACACCACCACCATGAACATCATCACTAATAAGAATGCCATATGGAATAAACAACAATCCCACCGATCTTCATTGATCTGGGATTTTCCTATGAACGTTTAGGAGTTTGCTCATCAATTACCCGTTCCCTGTCCATGCCCCGAGCAGCAGAAGCTCAAGATCAACATGAGTACGGTATTTATTGCTCCACGTTTCCTGACATGATCATAGCTCTTTTTTATTAATTTTCCGCAATATGGTCAAATGACCAGGTCAAAAAGCCCACTCCGCTCATATCTTGCAATAACTATTTACCTGAAGGAGGTAAACAATTGAGTACGAGCAAAGTTGATACTTCACCGGTGATTATATTAGTGTTATTCATTTTCCTGTACATCATTCTCCAGAGTGGGTACTTCCCTTATCTGGCCTCAACTACTACCAGAGCTGCTGCAAAAGCTGATACCACCTCAGATTATGCTCCCGGGGTTATATGCAATCCCCCAAACTGTGCATACTCTGATTCAGCTGGTACCTATTACTACGGACCCGAATTCCCACATTACCATAGCGAAAATTTGCATACCGGCCAAAATGGCGTATGGGTTCCAACTAGCTAAAACCGAAAGAACACCGAACGAATGATGTCGGTGTTCTTCTTTTTCCGCCCCCTGCAGGGAAATAAAAAGCACCTTGATAAGGGGCTCGATCAAACATTAGATTGGGGAAGCTTAGCTGCTAATCTATTGAATGTATCCCCGATCTGCTTGCTAATGACGTATTATTGATTCCAAACTTATTTCAGAGTACAGCGATACTCGAGGAGAACTTTGATCAACAAACCAGAAATTCGCCCCACAATACGCCCCCTACGAGAAAGTAGTTTGGGCTTTATCGAATTTTATGGAAACAAAAAACCCTTGAAATAAGGGTTTCGAGTCTTAAAAGGTACAAAGCGGGTGATGGGAATCGAACCCACGCTACCAGCTTGGAAGGCTGGAGTTCTACCATTGAACTACACCCGCAAAATGATGGTCGGGATGACACGATTCGAACATGCGACCCCCTGGTCCCAAACCAGGTGCTCTACCAAGCTGAGCTACATCCCGTTAAACATGATGTTATTGAATTGAAATGGCGCGCCCTAAGAGATTCGAACTCCTGACCTTTTGATTCGTAGTCAAACGCTCTATCCAGCTGAGCTAAGGGCGCAAATGGAGCGGACGACGGGAATCGAACCCGCGACCCTCGCCTTGGCAAGGCGATGCTCTACCGCTGAGCCACGTCCGCAAAGTATGGTGCGCGTGAAGGGACTTGAACCCCCACGTCGTGAAACGCCAGATCCTAAGTCTGGTGCGTCTGCCATTCCGCCACACGCGCACATACACAATGTATTCTCCTGAAGAATACTGGTGAGCCATGAAGGACTCGAACCTTCGACACCCTGATTAAAAGTCAGGTGCTCTACCAACTGAGCTAATGGCTCATAAAATGGCTGGTGATATAGGATTCGAACCTATGAGTGACGGAGTCAAAGTCCGTTGCCTTACCGCTTGGCTAATCCCCAACAACTACTTTGAGATTAAATGGGGCGATCGATGGGACTTGAACCCACGAGTGCCGGAGCCACAATCCGGTGCGTTAACCCCTTCGCCACGACCGCCATAATGTTGTTCATTGAGTTGTAAAAAACTTGAAGCTAATTGCGGGGGCAGGATTTGAACCTACGACCTTCGGGTTATGAGCCCGACGAGCTACCGGACTGCTCCACCCCGCGTCAATTAGAATATATGGTGGAGGCTAACGGGATCGAACCGCTGACCCTCTGCTTGTAAGGCAGATGCTCTCCCAGCTGAGCTAAGCCTCCATACTTGGTGACCCGTAGGGGATTCGAACCCCTGTTACCTCCGTGAAAGGGAGGTGTCTTAACCCCTTGACCAACGGGCCTTACATTAAATATAACATGCTAGATAATCATGGCGGAGAGAGAGGGATTCGAACCCTCGAGACGCTTGTGACGCCTACACGATTTCCAATCGTGCTCCTTCGGCCAACTCGGACACCTCTCCATGTGTTTAGGGTCCCCAGAAAGCGAATGGATTAAGCTTCAATAGCAAAATCTTCACCTTCTGGGAAAGCAACTCCCCGAACAGGACTCGAACCTGTGACAACTCGATTAACAGTCGAGTGCTCTACCAACTGAGCTATCAGGGAATATTGGTGGAGCCAAGGAGGATCGAACTCCTGACCTCCTGCTTGCAAGGCAGGCGCTCTCCCAGCTGAGCTATGGCCCCATACTGATATAAAATGGGCCCTAGTGGACTCGAACCACCGACCTCACCCTTATCAGGGGTGCGCTCTAACCAACTGAGCTAAGGGCCCTCATTAAAGGAACACGATTCAACGAACTAGTATGTATAAATACACCGGCGAAAAAAAATCCCCCTAAGGGGTTTCGCTTGGCGGCTTCCTACTCTCCCAGGACCCTTCGGTCCAAGTACCATCGGCGCTAGAGGGCTTAACGGTCGTGTTCGGGATGGGTACGTGTGGAACCCCTCCGCCATCGCCACCAAACGTTCAAGGTTAATCCTTGAAAACTGGATACGAAACTCATTTTGCAGATTTAGATGTTTTTTGGATAAGCCCTCGACCGATTAGTACCTGTCAGCTCCATACATTGCTGCACTTCCACCTCAGGCCTATCAACCTCGTCGTCTTCAAGGGGTCTTACTACTTGGGAAATCTCATCTTGAGGGGGGCTTCACGCTTAGATGCTTTCAGCGCTTATCCCTTCCGCACTTAGCTACCCAGCTATGCTCCTGGCGGAACAACTGGTACACCAGCGGTGCGTCCATCCCGGTCCTCTCGTACTAAGGACAGCTCCTCTCAAATTTCCTACGCCCACGACAGATAGGGACCGAACTGTCTCACGACGTTCTGAACCCAGCTCGCGTACCGCTTTAATG
>NZ_KZ987724.1:5252392-5252657 GCF_003614185.1 Paenibacillus aceti | reverse complement strand
TAGGGTCCCCAGAAAGCGAATGGATTAAGCTTCAATAGCAAAATCTTCACCTTCTGGGAAAGCAACTCCCCGAACAGGACTCGAACCTGTGACAACTCGATTAACAGTCGAGTGCTCTACCAACTGAGCTATCAGGGAATATTGGTGGAGCCAAGGAGGATCGAACTCCTGACCTCCTGCTTGCAAGGCAGGCGCTCTCCCAGCTGAGCTATGGCCCCATACTGATATAAAATGGGCCCTAGTGGACTCGAACCACCGACCTCAC
>NZ_KZ987724.1:5195553-5247725 GCF_003614185.1 Paenibacillus aceti | reverse complement strand
ATAAATTATCCGGTATTAGCTAACGTTTCCGCTAGTTATCCCAGTCTTACAGGCAGGTTGCCTACGTGTTACTCACCCGTCCGCCGCTAACTCTCTGGAGAGCAAGCTCTCCATCAAGTCCGCTCGACTTGCATGTATTAGGCACGCCGCCAGCGTTCGTCCTGAGCCAGGATCAAACTCTCCAATAAAGTGTTACTCATTGAAAAGAGCGATTAGCTCATTTTGAATCTGACTTATTTCTTAGATTTCACTTGACGTGAAACCCGCTCACTCGTTGTTCAGTTTTCAAAGATCAACTTCGTTTTTAGCGTCGCTGCGTTCTCATCAGCAACTCTTATAATATATCATGTCCAGTTCATCAATGCAAGCATTATTTTCCTTTTCCTTTTTAGAAGCTGTCAACAACGCTTCAAATTAACGACCGGACTAATAATGTACCACGGTTATCCGCCCATTACAACACGTAAAATATTCCAATTCCTCTAAATAGCTATCCACCAAAACACACCGAATTTATCGATGAGATTAGAACAACACGGATTCCAATCACAAGAGCCGATGGGATCAATGACAGTGCCTCCATTGCTCAGTACATTATAAGCTTTGCGGACGGCTTCCTCAGTTCCCATATCGTATACATTAAATGCCATGGTCTGCCAAGTTGTTTTTTTATGAACATCGCAATCTTTTGGCGCTTCACTCACTGCCATAAACAGCTCGCCATTTAAAGTCAATTCACAATGCGCATAAGCGTTCTGTGTTTCATCCTTAATCTCCAGGCTTTTCTCTAATCCAAATGCTGAACAATACATATCAACCGCTTCGATACTTCCCCTTACATATGCTTGTGAGCTTATTTTCATTCTTCCTCTCCCTTCGATTATTTTCAATTCTCTTAAACACAAAATATTCCATATTCGTTATTATAACTCTATTATACAGAATAGGGCCCAAATCCTGGTGTTAATTTTGATACAGTTAACTGTTCACTAAGGCCAAAGTATTCACAGAAACTCACGATCCGACTCCATTTGGAAGGATCCACATCATTCGAGTTCACATCCATAAGAAGGGAATCTTCTATATGAACTTTTTCGATGCGTACTTCAATAGCAACCAGCGAGCTTGGTTCTTCGAATGGATGTAATCTCCACAAACCTGGCTTCCAGATGGACGAGGCACTCTTTGACACGTGATGCATGAACTAGCTGTGTTGAAAGAGAGGTTAGCCATGCGGCGCCAAAATTATCCGCTTCGTACCTATAACCTCTCATTGCTTTGAATTCTGACACCGGATTTTGCCCCGTTAATAGAGTCAACCGATCAATTGCAAGAGTTGAACCAACGGGATGGAAGATTAAGTACACATTCGCCCCCCAAGGATCAAATTTTGAAAAAACCAAATGAAAGGCAGCTAATCCGAAACGATATACGCAATCGTTGTAATTATCCATAAATGAGCCGGATAGAAAACATAGAAGAAATACTTCGCAAATCTAGAGTTGCTTCCTCTTTTACCATTATATATATACAAAAACGGGATAACGAAAATAAACATGAAGTCCGAATTAAATGCCAGCATTTCGATTGTTGTTAACACATCTCCGTAATTTACAAATGACATCAAGAACAAAATAAGCGATAAACATAAATAACCAATATTTCTGTATTTGTTTTTACCGTAGGTGAAATAGGTTATAAGCATAAACGGTAGAATGACCATGCCGCCTTCAGCTATCAATATTCCGACCGCCAGCAAAACAACGGAGCAGATGAACCCCCATATTTTATTATTAATTCGGGTTAGTACTGTTAGCATGAATACACCGATAGCCAAGGTTAAAAATATGTTGTTATGAATGGCAATACCGCGATCCTCAAACATTAAGTTCAGCACATAGTTGCCTGCAAACATCATGACTGCCCATGAGAACAATCTTGTAAAATACTTTCTCAGATTGCTAGTATACATGAAACCTTCCACAGCGATATAAGCAAACCATACTCCAACCACTCTTGTGACAACATGGAAGATCATTACCCAAATTCCAGGTATAAAATAAGCGATATGATCCAGCACCATTAAACACGCCATAATTAATTTAATTTGAAATCCGTTAAGCCTCATTGTTTGCATATTGATCTCCTTTCTCCCTCTTTCCTCCTTATTGTTCTATATCGATTATAGTGATCTATGTAAAATCTTACGATCTACCCAACTTACACTAACATTACTTATTTGTAATAAAACATGTTATGGCCGTAAATCCCTTTGCTACATAAAAAAAGACGCAGTTTCCTACGTCCATCTTAAATACAAATATTTGATTAACTAGCTTCATTCGATAAAATGACTTCATTTATTTAGCTTTGCGCATTCACTTCGGTTTCTTTATATTATTTCCGCAAAATCTTCTCCATTGCTTTTCCCTTGGCTAACTCATCGATCAGCTTATCCAAATAACGAATTTCCCGCATCGTTGGTTCTTCGATGTCTTCCACACGGACACCACAGACCACGCCTTTGATCAACTCCCGCGAAGGATTTAGTTGGGGAGCATTCGCAAAAAAAGTCTCAAAGTCCGTCGTTTGTTCCAGTTGCCCTTCAAACTCTTCCTGGCTATACCCTGTCAACCAACGGATAATTTCATCAACCTCTGCTTTCGTACGCCCTTTTCTCTCCGCCTTCGTAACATAATGGGGATAGACACTTGCAACACTTGTTGTGAAAATCCGATGTTTGGTCATGATTTGTCCTTTCCGTTCTATGCTTAGTTCTTAGTTCATAACTATCACGAATTTGTCTCTATATCAATGTTACTTCCTTCCGAAAGCTCCAATTCTTCCATCCCAAATCAACTTCCGACCTTCAGACTTACCATGACATGACTTATAGAAGTGCAGTGGAACAGTAAGGGTCTGCCGACAACTTCAAGACCAGACTTGGCCAAACAATAACGCTAAATTTCTATTTCGTCCCGGTAGCAACGCTATAGCCTTTACATATGTCGTACAAGCAAAATCAACATAGATCAATAACAGCTAATGGGATGCCTATACTCGTTTAATACCTAGGCTGTAGTAGAGAATCTGAACTTAATTTTCGGGTTCCTCCACCCCATCATGCTCCTTGCTGTCAAATTCATCAAGCAGCGCACGCACTTCATTTGTTGACTTTGTATTCATTAGGTTATTTCTTAATTCACTTGCCCCTCGGAATCCGCGGACATAGATTTTGAAGAAGCGTTGAAGCGGGCTGAACGAACGTGGTTTCTGTCCCGAATACTCATCATAGAGATCCAGATGCAGCCGCAGCAGACCCAGCAATTCCTCACTGCTATGTTCCTTCGGCTCCTTCTCAAAAGCAAATGGATTATGAAAAATACCGCGCCCGATCATAATGCCATCCACACCATATTGCTCGGCGAGCCTCAGTCCGGTCTGACGGTCCGGGATGTCCCCGTTAATGGTTAGCAGAGTATCAGGGGCCACCTCATCACGAAGCTTTTTAATCTCCGGTATCAGTTCCCAGTGAGCATCTACTTTACTCATTTCCTCTCTTGTACGCAGATGAATGGACAGATTCACAATGTCTTGCTTCAGGATATGGGTTAACCAGCCGCACCATTCGTCTATACTGCTGAAACCGAGCCTGGTTTTTACACTGACGGGCAATCCCCCGGCTTTGGCAGCCTGGATGATCTCCGCTGCGAGTTCGGGACGGCAGATCAGCCCGCTTCCCTTCCCGTTCTCTGCTACATTTGCTACAGGACAACCCATATTAATATCGATGCCCTTGAATCCTTCTTGCGCCATGCCGATGCTCATCTGACGGAAGTATTCCGGCTTATCTCCCCAGATGTGAGCCACAATGGGCTGTTCATCCTCTTTAAAAGTCAGACGCCCGCGCACAGCCTGGTTTCCCTCCGGGTGACAATAACTCTCTGTATTCGCAAACTCCGTAAAAAACACATCCGGTCTGCCCGCCTCACTGACGACATGGCGAAAAACAACATCCGTCACATCTTCCATCGGCGCCAGTATAAAAAAAGGCCGTGGCAAATCACGCCAAAAATGTTCTGTCATATCAAAAACCTCTCTATCAATACCAGGATAAATCTTCATCCCGAAAAATAAAAACTGCAAAAATGGGCTATTGCTATTGATAATAACAACGGCATGGAACCTTTGTTAATGATTAACTCAAGTGCAGTGATGCTACGCTCTCCACATGCACCGTATGCGGGAACATATCCACTGGCTGCACCTCAACGGTGCGGTAGCCGCCGTCTTCCAGTACACGCAAATCCCGTGCCAACGTGGAAGGGTTGCACGATACATAGACCACTCGCTTCGGCTTCATTTCGAGAATCGTCTCTAACAGGCGAGGATCACAGCCTTTGCGCGGCGGGTCGACGACGATGATGTCAGCTTCGACGCCTTGTTCCTTCCAGGCCGGGATGACATCCTCGGAAGCGCCGACCTCAAAGGTCACGTTATTCATGCCGTTCAGCTCCGCATTGCGACGCGCATCT
Organism: Paenibacillus aceti; assembly: GCF_003614185.1. GTDB lineage: Bacteria > Bacillota > Bacilli > Paenibacillales > Paenibacillaceae > Fontibacillus > Fontibacillus aceti. Next base: position 5,243,190 of record NZ_KZ987724.1, on the reverse strand, counting down.
TCAATCGCTTCCGGTACAATTTCGACTCCATATACTTTAGCGGCATGCTGCGCCAGGAACAAGGAAATGGTGCCAATTCCGCAATAAGCATCGATCACCGTCTCTTGGCCGGTGAGTCCGGCATATTCCACAGTTCTCCCGTACAACACCTCAGTCTGCACAGGGTTCACTTGATAAAAAGAACGCGCCGAAATGGCGAACTTCACATCTCCGATATAATCATAGATCGTCTCAAGCCCCCACAGGACGCGGGTGACATCGCCAAAGATGACATTCGTCTGTCTCTTATTCACGTTCTGACAAATGCTTGCGACCGCTGGAATTTCATTGCGGATCGCTTCGATCCACTCCTTAACATGGGGGATCTTGTCCCCGTTCGTCACAAGGACGAGCATCATTTCGCCCGTACGGAAGCCTACCTTCACGACAACATGGCGAAGCAAACCTTGTCCGGATTCCTCATCGTAGGCTGTGATACCAAGACGACGAGCGATCTCCTTCACCCTAGCCACTACATCGTCATTACTCTCATGCTGGATGAGACAGGTCTCCATGTCGATGATGCGATGGCTGCCACGGGCATAAAAACCGCCGACTAAAGCCCCATCCGTCACACCAACAGGTACTTGAGCTTTGTTGCGATAACGCCATGGTTCGGACATCCCCAAGGTCGGAAGCACCTTAATAGGAACTGAATCAACTTGCTTGGCCAGGTCCGCTCCTTCAGAGTTCCAAGCATTCTTTCGCTCATCTGGCACTCCAGAGCTCCCGGCTTCCTTCACCACCGTCAGTTTCCCGATCCGCTCCAGGGCATCTACAACATGCTGACGCTTCCACTCCAATTGGCCAGAATAGCTCAAATGTTGAAGCTGGCAGCCGCCGCATTGATGATAGATCGGGCAAGGCGCTGCTACACGCTGCGGACTGGTCTGAAGCAGCTCAAGCAGCTTGGCGTAACCATACTGCTTCTTCGTCTTCAGCACCTTGACCCGCGCTTGTTCACCCGGGAGCGCCCCTGCGACGAACAGCGTGTAGCCTTCGGCACGGCCTACACCCTCACCGTCATGGTTCATCCCGATGATGTCGATCATTACCTCGTCGTTCTTGGCAACCGGCAATCCGGCTAGCGCTTCCTTATTACCTGTATCCGCTGCCTTCCTGCCTCTTGCCCGATCCCGCTGTTTCCTCATGGCTACCGCTTCACTTCTTTCCACTTAAGTCTAAGTCTATTTCATGTTACGACGTACACTCTCTCACCTCATGCAAAACCCCCGCCAATAAGGCAGGGGAACGCTGATTCCCGTTTCTAACGAAACTGGGTATCGTTATTTGGACCCAAAAAAGCTTCGGCAAATTCTAACGAAACTAGGTATCGCTATTCGCTCAAATCAGGAGCTTAAAGCCCCTATTTCTCCCTAATAACGATCCAGAGTTTCGTTAGATTAAAATTGCCACTACTAATGCGGAAATAGCGATCTGTAGTTTCGTTAGAGCTTCAAACGATTGGCTAACTTCGTTAGAGCCCCAAACGATTGGCATCCATCGTTAGAGCTTCAAACGACTACCTAACGGTCATATCCGCAAACGAACCACGCCTAAATCTTCTTCTACTCATGCGAAAAAATATGCAAATGCCGCGGCAAAATCTCGAAAACGCCTGGGAGCTCGCCGCCGAGCTCACCATCCAGGTTAAGCAAGACATGTCCTGGGGAGGTAACCTCCATCCGTTCGGTCTTGAAGTACATAATCCGCGGATCATTGAAATGATCGCCTCGCAGTGCCATGCTGACCAGGCGGATAAACTCTGCCAGATTGCATTTCTTCACGGCAATGACGTCAAGCAAGCCGTCATCGATTCTGGCGTCCGGCGCCAGCCGCTCGAAGCCGCCAACCGAGTTGCTGTTCGCGATCAGGAACATCATGAACTCGCCCTCTACCTCGCCGATCCCTTCGGCACGGATAACCAGCTCCGTTGGCGAGAGATTGATCATCTTCTCGATACCCTTCATGTAATAGGCCAATTGACCGATCATCGTCTTCAGGCGGCTTGGAACCTCATAGGTTAATTCCGTCAGCGAGCCGCCGCCAGCAATATTTATAAAATGTCGTCCGTTCACCTTGCCGATATCAATCGGTCTCGTCTTGTTCTCAATCACCAGATCACAGAAATCTTCCCAGCGCTTCGGAATTTTCATGGCCCGCGCGAAGTCATTGGTCGTTCCAAGCGGAAAAATACCTAATGGCGGCAAATCATCATACCCTGCCATCCCGTTCACGACCTCGTTCAGCGTCCCATCGCCGCCGGCAGCAATAAGAATGTCATAGCCACGCTGCACGGATTCAGCGGCCTCACGTGTAGCATCGCCGTCTCCCGTCGTCGCATGACAAGACGTCTCTATACCGGCCTGGTCCAACCGATCCAGAATAGATGGGAGCAATCTCCGCATTTCTTCCCTTCCGGAAGTAGGATTATAGATAAGCCTAGCTTTTTTCATTACTTGAACGCCACCTGTTTATCATAATTTCAATGATCCCATTATATTCAATATCTGATAAGATATCCAGCGGGACAACCTGGAATGCGGCAACAAAGCCTCTCCCAGGTAATGATAAGATAGTCCCTCAAGACGAGTTGGAATCACTGTGCCGGTGAAGTAGCCCTTGCTCAAAAAAAGCGGAGCAACGATCACCTCATAGCCCCGCTCTTCCTGCCAATAGCTTACCTTGCTGCGCAAGCTATCCGGACTAAGAAGCGCATAATCCGCATGAGCCAGCCCGCCAAGGCGGCCAACACGCGCGGATAGTCCCGCGATCCCCCGCTCCCAGCGCTGCCGGAAGCCCTCATGCCGGCTGCCATGACCAACGAGAAGCAGCACCTCCCTCTCCGGCCTGCTAGATAGCTCCTTCACCTTATCCCAGACGATCTCGGCCACGATCGGATCATCGTCGATGGGATCGCCAAAAAACACGCGGGCAGATAAGGAAAAAGGCTCTAGATCCGTTTCCTTCTCCGGCGTGCTCTTCATGCCAAGTGCATATGAAATCTCATCGATATGAGTACTGCCCGACGAGACAAATAACGGAATGACGATAATATCTGTCACTCCCCAGGCTTCCAGCTGATCGATTCCATCTTGGATCAGCCGTCCTTCCACAATCTCCAGGAAGGAGGATACGATTGGAATACTTGCCTGCAGTTCACCCGCCGCACCTGCAACCGCTTCGTCAACGAAGGCTACCCAGTCCGAATCAGGGGACCCGTGACTAATAACAAGTACCCCTGGCTTCCCCGGAGAACTCTTTATGCCATATGCCCCCTGACCGACTATCCAATCCTGTGATGTCCCTGGCCCTGTCTTCACAATTACAGGTTGATGCGCTCAAGCGCCATTTTATACCCGTCATTGCCATAATTAAGACAGCGCTTAACGCGTGAAATCGTTGCCGTACTAGCTCCAGTCTCAGCTTCGATCTGATTATATGTAGAACCTTTGCCAAGCATTCTCGCTACTTCCAGACGCTGGGAGAGCGACTGTATTTCGTTAACTGTACAAAGATCATCAAAGAAGACGTAGCACTCCTCAACATTCTTTAAAGAAAGTATCGCTTCAAACAATTGATCGATCGTCTTATCATTCAACTTCTTAAGTTGCACTGAATCATCATCCCCTACCGTTACTGTACCACACCACCATTGTACCCGAGTAAGGTCACCTTTTTCAAGCATTAACGATTTCACGCATCACAGAAAGAACGCCCATTTTCCGCAAATGCCCACAAAACCGGGACATTCGTCCAGACGAAAATCTGGGTAGATACATACATTGTATTATTGCAAATGCCTATTTACTAAAGAATTATCCTAGTCACACTAACGGTTTATATGCATAACCAGGAATGGGAGAAGCGCCGGAGGCTGCTGCCCACCTCCTGACACAATACTATGTAAAGGAAAGTGATATGATGCCGCATTACACTCCTCCACGGCGAAGTGCGACGCCCCCTTCGTATCCCTACTCGCACAATTATCCAGGGATTACGCCGTATGATTCCGATCCATCCGAGATCGTCGAGGCTTCTGCGCTTGTTCCTTATTCACAGCCGACCGATCCGCTCCCCGCTGCTACCAATTCGGCAGCCAAGGCTGGAGGCGGATTCTCCATTCCGAATCTGGGCGATCTGAAAGGCATGATCGACCGCATGGGTGGAATCGACGGAATCGTCGCCACAATGGGCAAGGTACAAAAAATTATGCAAACCGTTCAGCAATTCGCGCCAATGGCCAAAATGTTCACCAGCCTGCTTCCAGGAGCCAAGGGCAAGAGCGACGACAATCTGGACGAATACAAACCGCGCCGCAAAGGAAGCGGAAGGAAGAGCGGAAGGAAAGGCAGCAAACGCCCATCCTCCCGCCCTCGCAATGGCAAAGCACCTGCCAAAAAACGCCGCTAAAGCAGAGGCAGGTGCAGCAGAGCTGTCGAGAACATCTCGGCAGCTCTATCTCTGTGAATTTATGGGGACTAACCACTTGCGATTATTATTTAACGCTCGCGTAGGGCCGATAGCGCTCTGTCCACTTAAGCTTGGGCTTGATATACAGTACAGATGGTTTATGAACACGCTGGCTTATATATTTAATAGGTATCGAACGATTATATATCTTTGGAGCACTGTAAACGACTCTTCTGATCGTTCTTCTCTTCGTATGGCAATGCGCTAATCTCCAAGGCTTCCTGACGATCTTCCTCCTGTGCCGCAAGACCACTCGCCGGCTTCTTCTCATTCTCGATATTTTATCGGGGTTATAGCCCCATACCCTTCGTCTGAGGATTAAGAAGCGGCAGGAAGCAGAGGGCAGATGTCTTCTGTAAAGGTGGTGTCTGGATTTCCGTCTGGAGCGTAATGGCTTCACCCGGCATGCATGCCGGATTGAATGCTGATGTCTCACAAGCTTCACCATACGTCTGCGCTTCCTGTCTCGCTTGAATCTTATCGATTTACGCTTCACAGGATGAGCGTGCTTCACTGGCACAGCGTCCTCTGCTGGCTCCTTAGGCAGCACGAAATGCATCGGTGTCCCATGATGCTTCACCGGCTCCACGGACGGCAATGGCTTCTCATGCTTGGCTGGTTCCACAGGCTCCACAATCTGCAAAGCTTGCAGCGGAACAGCCGGCTCTATCTGCTGGATCGGTTCCGTATGCGCAGGCGGCATGAAATGCGATAGCGGCAATCTCCAAGGGGTTAGGTTGAGATACTCCTGATACAGAGCATAGCCTGGAGAAGAGGGCTCCCACCATTTCAACTCTCCGGCGAAGTGCACAATGCGATTATTGAAGTCGAGAGACTGGTTATATAAGCAAAAAGAGTTAAAGCGCTCATCGAGCTGAATATAATTATGACCAAAAATATGATTGAGAATATCCTGATCCGGCAAGGTTGTACCGGGATGATGCCGCAGGAATTCCAGCATTTTGCCGTACCAGTTCGTCTGTTGGCGGATATTATTTAGTCCGAATAAGATAACTCCCGAATTGAAGTAAGTATCCGGATTCATACCGAAGGATCTGATCACATCTGCGATCCCTACCGCACCTTGATCGTGAGCTGCCGCCAGATAGCGGCCATTCAGCTCAATATCCCACAGCTCCTTAATATCGAGATTGACGAGCACATCGCAATCCAGATAAATGATCTTGTCGGAGCTGACTAACGAAGGCAGCAACAGGCGGTACATACTACCCCAGGTCCAAATATTTACCGAACTCGCGCCCTCCAATACTTCGGCAAGATCGCCAGGCAATCCTACAGAGTAGAAATTAACCGTGTGATTGTAGCTGGTAGCCAATTGTGTAATTTTCAGCCGATTATCATCGGTCAAGGTCTCATCATGAAGAATGTGGACATTAATCTGCGAGCTCGTGTTGCGAAAGACTGAAGTAAGAACGACAGCGGCATGCTCCGCATAGCTTCCATCCTTATCTCTAAAGCCCAAAGCTAATTCAATCATTTGCGTATAACACCTCTCCCTGGTTATTAAGAAATAGTAGATCAAGCATCATTATTGCTCGGAACTAGGGATATCCTTATCTTCTTGTTGTAATAGCATGGTGACTTCTTCTTGCAGATTGTGCTTCAGATTTCCTCGATGGCCTGTAATAGCCAGAATTGCTTTGAGATAACCAAGCGGGTCTCCTACATCATGCCAGCGGCCGTTAATTTCACAAGTATAGACGGCTTCCTTGATCAAGAGCCGGTTCAACGCATCAGTAAGCTGGATTTCACCCCCTACGCCGGGTGGCTGATTCTCCAGAATATCGAAGATCGATGGCGTCAAAATATAACGCCCTACCATAGCCAAGCGCGAAGGTACTGCACCCACCGGAGGCTTCTCAACTAATTGATCTACATAGGCAAAGGACTCAATCAACGGCTTGACATCGACGATCCCGTAACTGGATACTTTGTCCTCTGGTACCGTCTGGACCCCCAGAATCGTAGTGTGGAACCTCTCGAATCCTTCGATCAACTGCTTCAGCGCCGGAGGCTCTGCCTCGAAGAAGGTATCGCCAAGCAGAACGGCAAAGGGCTCATCTCCGATAAATCTCCTGCCCACATTTATGGCATGCCCAAGTCCTTTGCGATCGGATTGGCGGATATAATGAATATCTGCGAGGCTGGTGAATTCCGTCACCTTGCGCAGCTCCTCGTATTTCCCCTTCTGCTCCAGGAAATATTCCAGATCATGCGCTGAGTCGAAGTGATCCTCGATGGCCTTTTTTCCCTTTCCAGTGACGACCAGAATCTCTTCGATTCCAGAAGCCGCCGCTTCCTCGATAATAAATTGAATCGTCGGTTTATCAATAATCGGAAGCATTTCCTTGGGCATTACTTTGGTAGCTGGAAGAAGCCGCGTTCCGTAACCTGCTGCCGGTATGATCGCCTTACGAATCTTCAAGTGGTCCTCCTCCTTATGATACAGTCGTATATGATGTCATCGTATGCCAGAGGAAGCTGCGAATAGTGGACATCTATCCCAATGGGCAAAAAATAATTCATGACTTGTCCGATCTAGACAGCAAAAAAGGCGCTCACCCTCCCAAAGAAAATGGGGAAATGAACGCCGCCTAATCCAGATGACTAATTTAATCAGTAATATGCATAAATAATACATTACGAATATGTAGACTCAGATATATTCTTTATTTGAACCAGCCCCGCCGCATGAAGCTCAGAATCATCCAGATGCTGAGCACGCCCATCAGTCCAAGCACGCCGAAATAACCGTAGCGCCAATGCAGCTCCGGCATATTGATGAAGTTCATGCCATATATGCCAGCGATGAGGGTCAGCGGCATGAATACGCTGGTGATGACGGTTAAGGTCTTCATGATACCGTTCATCCGGTTAGAATTGAGCGAGAGATAGGAGTCGCGGAGATCGGCCGTCATTTCGCGATCGGACTCGACCATCTCCGACAGCTTCAGTAGATGGTCATAGATATCTGAAAAATAGGCTCCTGCTTCCTTCTGCGCCTGAATATGCTTGGAATTCAGAATATGGTACATGAGGTCGCGCATCGGCACAATGGTGCGGCGCAGCTTAAGCAGTCTGCTCCGCAGATCAAAAACCTGGTTCATCAGCTGTTCGATCGATTCCCGGCCCCCCAGCTTTTCAAGCTCATCGAGTTCATCCTCAACCGCATAGACGCAAGGGAAGTATTGATCGACCAGATTGTCGATAACTAGATAAGCAGCGGTAAAAGGGCCACGCTCCCACATTTTCCGGTTCAATGCCCGCTTCTGGATACTCTCCCAGGCCACATCAATCTCCTGCAGTTCCCGGTGGTGGAACGATACCAAACAGCTCTCGCCAATGAACAGATTAACCTCCACCAACTCCAGCGTATCCGGGTCCAGCGCATGCAGGACGAGAAAGTCATTGTCATCATAGAAATCGATCTTAGGGCGCTGCATGACATGCAGCAAGCAATCTTCAATCGCCAGCGGATGGAATTGAAAGAAGGAGCCAAGCAATTCAGCCTCCTCCTCCGTAGGGCTGCTGAAATCGACCCAGCTCCATAAATAGTTCTGATGATTATGAATGTCGTCCAGTGCGATATCTGTTCTGACCTGGTGATCATGCGTAATTCCCATCACCCGAATCATGTACTTTAGCCCCCCCACCATATAAAGTAATAACGTTCAAATGTCTATTCCTTATAAAGAAAGCCAATCTTTTCTGCAGATTGGCATCATTGATATTGGATTCATCTCTAGAACAACACAACGTAAATCAAACCCGAAAGCACAGCTACGATAGGAATCGTAATCACCCAAGCGATAACAATCCGACCGGCTAGCCCCCAGCTAACCGCAGAGAACCGTTTCGCAGCGCCAACGCCAAGAATGGATGACGTAATAGCATGCGTAGTGCTGACTGGTAAGTGAATCAGGGTCGCCCCAAAGATAACCGAGGCCGCCGAGATATCAGCTGCAAAACCGTTAATCGGCTCGATCTTGAATATTTTCGTACCCATCGTCTTAATAATCTTCCAGCCCCCGAGAGATGTTCCGAGAGCCATCGCTGATGCAGCAGCAATCTTAACCCATAGCGGTACTTCCATGTTATCCTGAAACTTGGCCGTCACGAGCGCGAAAGTAATGATCCCCATCGCTTTCTGAGCATCGTTCGTGCCGTGAGAGAAGCTCTGAATCGCCGCCGTCAAGACTTGAACAGAACGGAATCCCTTATTGACCGTATGTGGACTTTTCTTGGCGAAGATCCATTTCAGGACCGTCATGACGATGTAACCAATACCGAAAGCCAGGAATGGGGAAATAATCAACGCTTCGACAATCTTCGTGAAGCCGCCCCAATTCAGCTTGTCCGAACCTGCACCGACAAACACCGCACCCGCCAACGCACCGATCAGGGCGTGGGATGAAGATGAAGGTATGCCGAACCACCAGGTGATCAGGTTCCAGATAATAGCAGCAAGCAGAGTCGCAATCAGGATCTCTAGCCCATTATCCAGTTCGGCAGGATTCGCCACACTGCCCCCGATCGTCTCAGCTACTCCAGTAAATAACAAGGCTCCGAGGAAGTTCATCCCGGCAGCCATCATAATTGCCGTCCGCGGTTTCAAGGCTCTTGTAGAGACCGATGTTGCAATCGCGTTGGCTGTATCATGGAAGCCGTTAATAAAATCGAAGCCCAACGCCAGTATGATAACGACAAAAATTATTAGTAGACTCGTATCCATTGTTCTTATTATTGCACAGATTGAGTATTCTCTTTACAGGAATCCGCGCAATTCCCAACCTCCCGAATATCAAATGAATAGCTTAATCTTATGAATTGCGCATAATAATGGATTCAAGCATATTGGCAACGTGCTCGCACGCATCCGTTGTCGTCTCGAGCCGCTCGTAGATTTCCTTTTTCTTGATCAAAGTGATGGGGTCAGTGACAGTAGCGAATAAGTCTTTAATGCAAATACGCAACAGTTCATCACCTTGATTCTCCAAATCATTCAAGCGAATTGTATATTCGCGAATAGGCAGCAACTTCTTCGCTGAGAGCAAGTGAATCGCCTTCTGAATCTCATAAGCGGAATTACGCATGATTTCAGCAAATTGGGTAATATACTTGTCTGGTTCATGCAAATGATACATAACGAAGCGGGATGTCGTCGCCTCAAGACCGTCGATTACATCATCCAGAGTAGTCGTAAGTCCCATGATGTCGTCACGTTCGATCGGGGTAATAAACGTCTTGTTAAGCTCGACGATGATCGTATGTGTGTAATTATCACACTGGGACTCCAGCTCCTTCATTTTTTTCGCGAATTGATCTACGTCTTTAAACTCTGTAACTTGCTGAGCGAAATAGTCGGCTGATTGCACAATCGTATCCGCCATATTCTCCAACGTCTGGAAAAAGATATCCTTCTTCTTAACTCGCATTTGGTAGCCTCTCTTCTCTTTTACGTTTGTTTATGCCCCTTACACTCCTATTACTAACCCACAATATATTATCATAACTCGGGTGGGTTTAGATCATTTTGTCGAAAACATTTCAACTATATATATTATTTTTGTCCCACGGTTCCCAACTCTATCCTTATTGCCCCATATTCCTCCAATCGAATAACCATTTCGAACCAAGAAAGCACTGTCATCACCAGTGTCTATTCGACCTTGATATGGCTCTCGAAATCGGGGTGATTAGGGACAATATTAAAGTAAGTTTTACCAGGATAGAATGGTACTTCGACATTATCTTTAATAAAACGGATCACATCTCCCGATTTATGAATCCAATTGCCGCGAATCACCTTGCCACCCTGCAGCAGAATCGCCTCTCCCCCCATATCCAGGTCTACAGCGAGACGCCCGACATCATCCAGCACCTTATGCTGAGTAGCGAGCACCACAACATTCGTACAGGCTAACTGTTCCCCAGTATCCAGGTCCTTATGCGGCTCACCATTGATATAGCGCTTGTACAGCTTACTCTCTTCATCATAAACGTATGAGACCCTGTACTTCTCCAGCTGGAACTTCACTTCTACAGACTTGGCCAGATCGCCTTCCCCTGAATCCTCTGGATCACGGAAGGTGTAGGATGGAACCGCCAGATCCTCGATCGCATACTTCCGCTTCTCAGCACCTTCGAGCAGCTTCGCCACATTAGAATACAAATTATGCGGTGCCTTCCGCGACTTGTCGCGCCAGAAATAAGGGCCTGCATTGGTGATCTCGTCCAGATCATCCTTATGCTGACGCTGCAAAATCGCGAAGGCGGCATTGCTGGCACCGGCATGCACCGTGATGCCATGATAGCTCTCACCCAGCTCGATCATATAAGGGCGAATGCTGCGGATCGGTCCGATCTTGGCTACTTCTCCGCCGCTCTGGTATATAGCCACCAGCCTCGTGATCCCGCCTTCCGCCAGCACCTCATACACAATATCCGCTCCGCCCAGCCCCGATTGCGGCCTGGCCGCAGGAGCGTTATTAATCATAATAGCAAGCGGCCTTTGTGTAGGCTGCTCTTCCAAAGGCAGTCCTGTCAGAGGGGATCTGTACGGAGCAACGCTTTCCGGCGGCTCCTCTTCCGGCAGTTCCTGGGTAACATTCCCGCTCGGGATTTGATTCGACGCTCCGTTCAACGCAGGCTCCTTCCCGCAAGCAGGAACGATCAGCAAGCAGGCGGCTAACAGTAGGGACATACTAATTCTGGATAGATATCGTCTCATAATTCCTCCATTATTTTCATCAATTAGCTCTCGTTCCCTCTATTATACGTTGAATAGACTCGCCGGGAAAAGACAAAAAAAGACTGTCGCTTAAGATCCATAGATCAAAAACGACAATCCTTGACAAATCCTAAATGTATAAATATCCAATTAATCGATCGGACCGTTCCCCGCTCCGCCGAACATCCAGCAATTCAGACTGATGCTACCATATTGATAATCCTGGAACGGTTTGCTTGCCGTTCGTTCGTCATCTGCCGCGCCCATCGCGTACAATAGCGGAGCGAAATGCTCCTTGGCGTAGAAAGGTACTGCATCACGTACATGCGGGGCTCTCTGCTTATAGTCGAACAGCATCCGCAAATTCCAGGTCTTCAGCTGATCGCCGATCCAATTATCGAATTCCACCGCCCAGTTGGATGGCGCTGAGGCCTCCGCCTCCAGCAGACGCAAATTGTGCACAAGTCCGCCGCTTCCAATCACGAGTACATTATCCTGGCGCAACCCGGTCAGCATCTTGCCGATCGCATACTGTTCTGCCGGTGTACGTCTGGAATCGACCGATAGCTCTACGATGGGCATATCCGCTTGAGGGAACATCGCGCGCAGAAGAACCCAGGCTCCATGATCCAATCCCCTACCCGCTGACAGCTCGAACGGGAGGTTATTCGCTCTGAACAGATCTCCGATCTGTCGGCTTAATTCCCGATCTCCGGGAGCAGGATAGCTTATTGTATACATCTCTTCAGGAAACCCGTAGAAATCATGAATCGTCTCATGAACTTCATCATCGCTTACAGCCTGAACAGGAGAGTCATAATGTGCTGAGAACACAGCGACAGCTCTAGGTCTACGCGGCAATTGCTGTGCTAATTGCTTCAGAAATCGGGTGTAAGCATTGTCTTCGATAGCTAGTGTCGGGGACCCGTGCGCGAGAAACATGGCAGGCTGAGTCATCATACATACCTCCAGGGCTCCAAAATGGTTACACCTTCATTGTATCCCCAGATGCGGGTATTTACCAGTGACCCTGGCTGGATAAGGCGGATTAGATCATCCAATCCTGCCATTCGCGATGTGCATTCTCAAGCCCGCCAAGCCAATCCCTGGTCTTATGGATCAGTTGCTGCTGGTGCTCTCCGCTTGAATACGTATGATCCGCCTGAAAGATAATCTCCTTGTCACAGCGGCCCTCGGAGCGTAACCAGAATACCTTCTGGTACAAAAAGGCATAATCGACCGGAATGGTATCATCAGATGTGCCATGAACGACAAGTACATCCCCGGCGAACTTCTTCGCTTCCTGGAAAGGCTGATATCCCCCCAGAGATTCGAAGAACTGCGGCGTAAGACTGTATCCCAAATAATCGGCTTCACCGCGTGTCATCGCTTCATCATACAGCCTGCGGCTCGTAATCTTGACGATATCATTGAAGGGATAGCCCACAGCGGACCACAGCACCAGATTCTTCACGCGCCGATCCCGGGCTGCCGTCAATAGAGCGATCATCCCGCCCAGACTATGGCCGATCAGCGTAACCCGCTCTGGGTCAATATCGCCCAATCCGAGCGCATAATCAAGCACATATCTAGTCTGGGCTATCATGGAATCCACGCTCTCTTGCCCGTAATTACCGCTGCTCTCCCCGCAGCCGAGATAATCGAACCGAACGACTAGCGCCCCTGCCTCCGCAAGCTCCCGCGCGGTCTTGACGAACAAACGGTCCACACCGATCCGACTGCCTACGAACCCATGGCAAATAACAACAAGCGGAATCCGCTGCTTGCACCTCGCCCCTGCTTTTACCGAGACCGGGTAGTGAACACTTGCCGCGATTTCCTCCGCCCCATGCTGAATAATGATTTGCCGTTCCATCCGAATTCCTCCCCGTACTGCGATAAAATATTATTCCGATAATTTTAATAAGAATTATTGGTTTTATATTATCATCGCCGATCACAGGGTGTCAATCACTCATTTATTAGCTGTAATATTGGCGCAGATACTCGGCGGTCTTCGCCTTGCCGGCCTGCTCCCCTTCGAACAGATTCATAAGCTGATTTCCGGAGGAATCCCCATCTACTAGCCCCACCAGTCCACTCTCCAGTTCAACGGGCTCATCCACGCTTATAACCTCCTCCAGACTTCCCCGAGAGTGACTGTTCAGCAAATAACGGCGCGTTAAATCTGCCTCATTCTCCATAGCTACTACCCTTCCTTTCTGTGTATTGTTTGTTTACCGTATATAGGCGTTGTTGTAGTTTCGTCTGGAAGGGCTCCCTTTTATGCGATGTTCACGAAAATTACATAAAAAAGGCCGAGCTCCAGGTACCATCTATGTACCGAACTCGACCTTTCCACACAATCAAATATAAAATCAGAAATCCGATTCTATCGGCGGCCTGGAACTGGGCGTATTTGAAATCCCATGGATCAGCAGCGATATGAATTGATCGGCCAGCACATTCATATTCGTGAATGGCTCCAGTCGACCGGGCTTCGCCATGAACTCCTTCATGGAGGATAAATACAACACCAGCAAATGCGGCGAAATATCCTTGCGGATTTGTCCGTTCTGTTGACCGCGGAATACCATCTCTTCGAACAACGGCATATTATGCTGCTCATTGTACTCTATCATCTGCCGAGTCAGCTCGGGATATACCGAGACCAGATCATTGATGAACTCCGCCGAGTAATCATTCATATTCTGGTACCGAAGCAGGTGATGCATCAGATCGATAGCGTCGTCGGACTGCTCCATCATGCTGACGAAGTCGGCATGGGTTCCCTCATTGATCGCTGTGATCACCTGCTCGATCAGTCCATCCTTACTGCCGAAATATTTGTAAATGGTCATTTTCGATACAGGCACAGCCTCGGCAATCTGATCCATACTCGTATTAACAATCCCATTTCGATAGAACAGCTCGCGTGCCGTCCGGATGATTTGCTCTTTTTTTCCGTTAACCATGGACAGTACGCCCCCTTCATCTTTCTTCTATTACACTATATAGCAAGCGCTTCGTTAAATCTTAGATGTCCTGACGGCGAAGTGAGAGTACACCGACCGCAATTCCAAGCACATAGATGAACAGACAGATCGCCACCCCTGTCCAGGATAGGGAGGCCTCCGTGGCCATCCTCACACTGTCAAATATATTAAATAAACTCAATTCAGACAACCAGGCTACAGAGTCGTCAAGCCCGGATAGCATCTTCAGCAGGAAGGACACCATCACGATCCCGATGCTAATCGTCATCGCCGCCCGTTCTGTCCGCACCAGTGTCGTGAAGAGATAACCGATGCCAGCGAAGGCCATCGCAATCAGCATACCGGAGAGCATCATGATGAAGATAGCTCCTGAATCGCCGATCGTACTGAATAGAGAACCGAACAGATAGACGGAGCCTAGCACGATGAGGAATACGATAGCCATCATGACCCACTGCGCCAGCACTCGGGACAGGAATATCTGTGTGCGGGAATAGGGCAGTGAGAACAGGAAATCCTGTGTTTTATTTCCCCGTTCACGTGCGATCGTCTGGCTGCCCCAAACCGCTGCAAAGCCGCCGAACAACATCAGATAGAACAATAACGGCTCACTGCTCATCCAGCCTTCGAAGCTGGTCATCTGCTCAGGATGCATGCCGAATGCTTCCAGCATCGCAGAAGGAATCGTCTCCAGCAATTTTACAATATCCTCATTATTAAGGTAGATATCCGACACACCTGCGAACAGAACCTGGAAGCCGACGATAATGACTAGAGCGATCACGAAATTGCGGCGATTGACCCACCATTCGTTCCTGATCAAATTTCCCATCATGACTCTCACTCCTCTCCCTCAGTATGCTCCGAATAGTCCTTCATGAATATTTCCTCCAGTGAAGGCCGCTCGACCCGAAGGTCATTCACCCCAGCATCAGCTAGCATCCGCAGCACGGGTTCAATCGGGCCCGACACCTGAAAAATATGCTCGCCATGCTCATACCTGGCCTCCGGGTCCAGCTTATTGAGTGTTAATCGTTCGATCAAGTCGCCGGATTCCCGGAAAGTAACTGTGAACTTACGCAGCATCCGCTCTGCGATTTCATCTACTCTGGATACTCTTAACAGACGCCCCTCGCGAATAAAGGCAACCCGGTCACAGAACTTCTCCACCTCGGATAACACATGCGTTGAGAAGAAAATCGTCATTCCTGCGCTGTTCAGCTCACTCAGCAGATGGAAGAATTCATGCTGGATGAGCGGATCAAGACCGGAGGTGGGTTCATCCAACACCGCCAGCTCCGGACGATGCTGGAGACATTGGACGATTCCCAGCTTCTTGCGGTTCCCCAACGAATAATCCCGAACCTTGCGGCTCAGGTCAAGCTGCAGCCGTTCCGCGATCTCTTGCGCCATCGTATCCTTCAGATCCAACCCATAGGCGTGAGCCGCAAATTTCAGCACCTGATGTCCATTCATATCCCCATCATACTCCACCTCTGAAGGCAAATAGCCGATCTTGCTGCGTAGCTCCGGGTCCTCCTGGCCAAGCGATTTGCCCAGCAGTGTAATCTCACCCGCGGACGGATGAAGCAGCTGCATCAGCATACGGATCGTAGTAGACTTGCCCGCGCCATTAGGGCCAATGAAACCGAACTTTTCCCCCTTAGACACTGTAAAAGAGACCTGCTCTACACCGAGCTTCTTACCATAGAACTTCGACAGACCAGATACCGAGATCGCGTCCATATCCCCAACCTCCAATTGTACTCAACATTAATTATGAGTACATTATATACCTAATAATTATATAATCAATATATATTTATACTCATACAACCATGATAGTATACAATTATTCTGAAATTGAGCTGGCTAAACGAGCAACCGTCTTGCAGTACAATCAAATCTTGCAGTATACTACTCAACAATATCAGCATATTTGGAGGGTCATGATTGAACACTCAGGAGAAAGCGGCTAGAGTCACACAGCTCAGCCAGCAAATGAATCAGGGGAATACAGCTTATTTCCAGGAAATGAGCCAGTATATTCGCAAAGAGGATGAAATCAGCGCCGCCAGGAAGGAAGAGCTTCTGCTTGAGCTGGCCCAGAGAATCATCAAGAATGAGCGAAAAGGTATCAGTGCCGAGCAATTATTCGGTGCAAGCCCGTTCGTCTATTGCGTCCAGCTCATAGATGATGTGAAGATGCGCCGCCCCCGTACTTTGAAGGAGAAGATCAAATATTACATTATGATTCCATGGGCCACGGTCACTTGGGTCTTCTTCATCTTTATGATTACCGGCTTCTTCGCCAAATGGTTCGGTGGGGACAAGCTGGCGAACACGACGATCAATAGCGGTACGCTGCTGCTTATCGCCGGCCTGGCCATCGTATTGATAGAATCGCTCACCCGGTTTCTCGGCCCTGGCCAGAATAACAATGACGATACACCAGCAGCAGCAGAGTCACCAGACCCGTTGAAGCCGCGCAAGTTTTTTGATATGAGAGCCTTCGGTCTTTATCTAATCATTGCTCTAATCGTAGTTGCCGCAGGCTTGCTCCTTAATCGCATCATGCCATCCTTCACCGTAACCCCATGGCAGAGCCTGATTATCTTCGTCATCGGTCTGCTGGGGCAGGTCTTCATCTTCGGACGGCGCAGCAAATAATCAGCACCAAAAAATACAGCCCATTCCTATAAGGAACGGACTGTATTTTTACATCTCATTATACCTTCTTAACAAATTCCGATTTCAATTTCATCGCACCGAAACCGTCAATCCTGCAGTCGATATCATGATCGCCATCAATCAAACGGATGTTCTTCACTTTAGTACCGATTTTGATGACTGATGAACTTCCTTTTACTTTGAGATCCTTAATGACCGTGATCGTATCACCGTCACTCAGAATATTACCGTGGGCATCCTTCACAACCTTGGCATTGTCATCCCCCGCAGCAGCTGCGTCAGGTGACCACTCATGACCGCATTCCGGGCAGACTAGCATATCTCTGTCCTCATACGTGTACTCAGAATTACATTTCGGGCAATTCGGGAAAGGCATAGCTTCATGTCCTCCATTCATCATTGTCAGTTGCACATGTAACTCTAGCAGTAGAAGCAACATATTATACTATACTGACATAGATTTCCCGTCCTGGCAAATGACTACCAATTTCTTCCGTTAAGCCTCTACCCTACGGTTCAGCAGCAGAACCGTCGCCCCCAGCATCAGCCCGGCAATAGCTAATTCGACCAGGGTCTCTCCCCAATTGATGATCGTAACATCGGGCGGAATGAACACTTCGCCATTGATATCAAAATGTGAAGTAACGCCGACATTCAAGAAGGATGATTTCCCCAAGCCGCTGTCGAACAGCTTGAAGATCAGCCAGCTAATGACATTCTGAATGAGGATGAAGCTCAGGATTCCGATCCATACCCGCCACTTACGGAAGGTGCAGGCAATGGCTATAGACAGAGCAACCGCCATATAAGAATACATGTAAGCAAAGAACAGCTGGAATATCACAATCGCCAATTCGGTGGTGAAGAAATATTTCAACAACTCCGAGACATTCGGTTCACTATAGAGCCAGCTAAATATCAAGATATGGAGGCAGATGATAATCAAGAGCCCCACCAATATAAGAATTCCCAAAGCCATTGGAGAGAGTACACTCCACACCGTGCGAACCGGAAGCAGGCGGCGGCTGTACGATTTAATATTGCTGTGGAAGGTCTTATAGGACATGATTACCGCCAGCATAGAGGCGAAAACGTACAACATAATGGACATAGCTACGATGAAGGCTTCATCCCACCCCCGGGAATAACCGGCGATCAGGAGGGCTGCTTCTGTCAGGATCAAGATGACCGCTGTGCTCAGCAGCATCGTCCCATTCTTCTTCCAATCATATTTGAGCAGCCTCATCATTCCGCATACACCTCCCTGAACATCTCATCGACACCTTTACCATGTTTGAGTCGCAGCTCTTCCACTTCCGCTTGTAACACCAATTCCCCATCCTTGATAAAAATAACCTCATCGAAAATCCGTTCGATATCCTTCACCAGATGCGTGGATATGATCAAGCTGCTCTCCTCACTATAGAACTCAACAATCGCGTCCAGAATCTTCGCCCGGGCTACCGGGTCAACCCCGCCGATCGGTTCATCGAGCAAGTACAGCTTCGCATTCCGTGACAGGGCGAGCGTTAATTGCAGGCGCTCATTCATCCCCTTGGAGAGAGAACTGATCCGCTCCTCGCGCTTCAGATTCATGAAATCAAGCATTTGCAATGATTTATCCAGATCGAAGTCCGGGTAGAAGTCACTGTAGAAGTCTATCGCGTCCCTGACCCTCATCCACGATTCTGTCATCGGACGATCCGGCATGAACGAGACGATCGACTTGGTGTTCAATTCCAGTGGATGACCGTTCACCTTTACATTTCCCGAATATACCGGGAGCAGGCCGGCGGTAATCTTCATCAGCGTACTTTTGCCGCTTCCGTTCGTACCGAGCAGACCGACAATTTTACCTGGGGCTATGCTGAAGGTAACATCATTCAAGGCCTTCCGGGAACCATATGATTTGGACACTTTCTCGAACTGTAACAGATTATCCATGCTCTCACTCCTCTCACTCATTGTTAGCATCTACCGCTTCCGCGACAATGCTCGCTATATCTCGATTGGAGAAGCCTAGCTCCTGCATTCCATTAATGAAATGGTCCAGCAGATCTCCTGCCATTTCCTTCTTGATCAACATGATTTTCGCTTCCTCACTCGTTACATATCTTCCAAGCCCGCGTCTTGTCTCCACGACTTCCTCACGCTCCAGTTCCTGAAATGTTCGTTGTACCGTATTCGGATTGATTTGCAGCTCGGCCGCAAGCTCACGAACCGAAGGGATCTTATCCCCGGCCTTCAACTTTCCAGTCACAATCTCTCTCTTGATATAATTCATGATCTGTAGATAAATCGGCAGATTATTATCAAATTCTATGCTCACGATCCGCTGGCTCCTTTCCTCCGTGATGTTCATAAGGGGGTGATCAGGGTCTTATGCAACATCTCGTTTTTTAAACGTAACAAAGCTTAACAGAAGAAACAACACCATATATGCCGCAATAACCGCCAATGAGAAGCCAAGCGTCATCCCCGGCAGCGGCGAACCGCCTCCCGCATATATGGATAGATCCACATTTGTAAAAATCAGATACTTGGTAAAAGCGTACTTCGAGAGTAGAGCCACCGTCATATCCTTCATCATAATCAGCAGCATCGTAATCCCGACTGTGATCCCCGTAGAGCGAGTAAGCACTCCGAGCATGAACGTAATCGTCGCAAAAATCTCGATATAGACGAGTGTACTAAGCGCCACCTTGCCAACATCAAGCCAGCTTGCACTCGGGGTTCCAGCCCCGAACGCGAGACTCCCGGCAATGAAGGATACTACAAAAGAGGTAAGCATAAGCGATACGGTATACAAAAAGATAACAATATATTTGGACAACAGTATTTTACTACGGCTCTGAGCACGGATTAATAGCAGCTTGATCGTACCCTGACTGAACTCTTTGGAGACCGCACCCGCCGTAGAGATCATGACTAGCAACGCTGTAAGCGCCCCAAATCCGCTCGGGGACAGGCCCAGAAATACGAAGTCCCGCATGGCGAACTTCTCGCCTCCAGCCAGGATTTTCATAAAATAAGCCGCCCCACCGATCACGACCATCATGACCAGATAGGATATGAAAAAGCTTCTTTTCTTAAACAACTTCAACCACTCATTAAAGATTAATTTATGCACTGCGGTTTCCCCCTGTCCATTTCAAGAACTCATCCTCCAGCGATTCCTTCAGTTCCTCGATCCGATAGATGGCAATCCCTTCATTGCGCAAAGTGTCAATCATCCGCGGGATATAGCTGTCACGGACCGAAATCGTAATTTGATCCCGCTCAGGTGCCATCCCCATAACGCGAATTTCCTCCATACGCACCAGTCTGAGCTTCGCCTGCTCGGCATCATTAACACGGAGCATGACTTGAACCTGCTCGGTCTTGTTCTCCGTCACTGTGGATTCGCCTAACGTTCTTACCGTAACCAGTTTGCCTTCCTGAATGACGATAACCCGGCTGCACATCAATTCCATCTCGGTTAACAGGTGACTGGAGACAAGAATAGCGATCCCTTCCTCACGGGCAATCCGCTTCAGATAATCGCGCATCTCGCGAATCCCCGCTGGATCAAGCCCATTCGTCGGCTCATCCAGGATCAGGATCGACGGGTTATGCAGGAGAGCTTGGGCAATCCCCAGACGCTGACGCATCCCGAGCGAATAGGCCTTCACTCTCTTCTTCATCGCATCCTGCAGCCCGACCAGCTTCACAACCTCGGCAATTCTCTCTTCTGTGATGCCCTTGGTCATCCGCTGATACTGCTTCAGATTATCGTAGCCTGTCATATAAGGATAGAATTCCGGATTCTCGATAATCCCACCGACATGGGAGATCGCCTTGGCGAAGTTTCGCTTGATGCTCTCCCCTTTAATCAGCACATCTCCTTCAGACATTCTGATCAACCCGACAATCATACGGATCGTCGTCGTCTTCCCGGCTCCGTTCGGCCCGAGCAGACCCACGATTTCACCTTGCTGTATATCAAAAGAAAGACGATCGACAATCTTCTTCTGTCCTATCTGCTTCGTCACTCCATTTACTTGGAGAACAACTTGACCCGCACCCTTAACAGGTCCTGTAGCAACCTTGTTCATAGCCTCGTTCATAACGGCCACTCCTTATTTGTATTAGTGTTATAGTTGAATAGTACACTAGTTAAGAGGTATTGTAAAGCCCTTTTTATACACAAACACAAAAAAGAGCAGTCCCGGCATCATTCATGCCATGAACTGCTCTGATACGCTTCTTTATAGCTTCACTATCATCAAATCAGCAAATTAAACAGATTCAAGTCGCGGTTCAGCTCGGTATAAGCGATATTCTTCGCCTTCATCCGGTTGATCAGCGACTCATAATCCGCCGGGTCGCTCAGCTCGATCCCGACCAATGCCGGGCCGTTCTCCTTGTTGTGCTTCTTCGTATATTCGAAGCGGGCGATATCATCATTCGGCCCCAGCACATCCTCCAGGAACTCGCGCAGGGCTCCGGCACGCTGTGGGAAGTTGATCAGGAAATAATGCTTGAGGCCCTCATAGATCAGCGAGCGCTCCTTCATTTCCTGCATCCGGTCGATGTCGTTATTGCCACCGCTAATGATACAGACCACCGTCCTGCCGCGGATTTGATCGCGGTACATATCCAGCGCGGACACAGGCAAGGCCCCGGCGGGTTCTACCACGATCGCACTATCATTATACAGCTCGAGAATTGTCGTACAGGCCTTTCCCTCAGGGACTTTGACAATATCATCGAGCAGCTCGGCGCAGATCGCATAATTCAGATCTCCAACCCGCTTGACCGCGGCTCCGTCGACGAATTTCTCAATCGACTCCAGGGTAACGACCTGCTTCTGCTGCAGCGCTTCGGACATGGACGCAGCCCCTGCCGGCTCTACGCCGATGACCTTGGTCTCCGGGCTGACTGTCTTGATATACGTACTCACTCCCGAGATCAGCCCGCCGCCGCCGATCGTCACGAATAGGTAATCCGCCGGCGCATCCAGACTCTCCATGATCTCCATTCCAATCGTGCCATTACCGGCCACGATCTTCGCGTCATCGAAAGGATGGATGAACGTCATTCCGCCTTCCTCACAGGCCTTGATCGCTTCTGCATAAGCATCGTCGTAAGTATCGCCGACCAAGATGATCTCTACCGCAGGGCCGCCGAAGCGCTGCACTTGCTTGATCTTCTGATTGGGCGTTGTGCTTGGCATATATATTTTCCCCTGAATTCCTAACGCATTACATGAGAAGGCTACTCCCTGCGCATGATTACCCGCACTGGCACAGACAATGCCCTTGCTCAGCTCTTCCTGACTCAGACTGCGGATCATATTATAGGCACCACGAATTTTAAAAGAACGAACGACCTGTAAATCCTCACGCTTCAAATAGACATTGCACTCATATTTGGCTGACAGCGCCGCATCCAGCTGCAGTGGGGTGCGCTTGACAACCTCTTTCAGTACATGATGTGCACGTACGATATCCTCCATCCCTACTGCTTGCCGTTCCGTTTGGTTCATCCTCTTCTCCTCGCTTCTATCTCGATCTCTTCTTATCGTTTTAATAAAATTACACCTGAACAACGATTCGATCAAGCCTTATTTCCCAGCCGGCTTCACAACTCTCACCTGAAACGGCTTCAGCCGCTTCTCGATCTTCTCTCTCTGCTCCTCATATATATCCGGTAGCATCAGATCTTCCCCTAGCGTCTCAGGTGGCTCATCCTCATCGAAGCCCGGCCCATCTGTAGCAATCTGGAACAGGATTCCCCCCGGCTCGCGGAAATATAATGATTTATAATACTGGCGGTCAATGACTGGAGCGGGGTTCAGACCACTCGCTTCAAGCAGCTCATGGAACTTCATCTGCTCCTCTTTGTCCTTCGTACGCCAGGCCAGATGATGAACCGTTCCGGCCCCGCCGTAGCCCTTATGTATATTCTCCGCATTCACATCGACAATATTGCCGAGACTATCCGAGGCTCTGAATCGCAGCAGTCCTTCATCCTCGCCCACATAATCCAGCCCCAGCACCTCCTGCAAAACCTCAACCGTCTTCAGACTGTTACAGCTGAATAGCTGAGCACCGGCCAAGCCCTTGATCGCATAACCCTCCGGGATATCGCCGAATTGCCATAAGCTGAACGGGCCTTCTCTGCGTTCCACCAAATCGATGAGCAAGCCGGACGGATCGGCCAACCGAACATATTCCTCCTCGAATCGAATCAAATCCATATATGTAATTCCGAAATCCTTCAACCGCTGACGCCAAAAGAGCATACTCCCTGGTGGAATCGCGAAGACGATGACTCCGACCTGGCCGCCGCCCAGAATCCCCTGCTGGCCTTGATTCAGCGGATAGAAGTCTATAATCGTCCCCGGGTCCCCGTTCTCATTGCCGAAATATAGATGATATAAATCCGGTGTATCATAATTTACCGTTCTCTTCACCAGCCTTAGGCCGAGAACTCCGGCATAAAAATCAACAATCTCCTGAACCTCGCCTACAAAAGCCGTAATATGATGAATTCCTGTCGTAACGCTCATCGCTTGTCCTCCCGATTATTACCTCTCCTCAATTATCCATTATACGGAACATCCGTGCTTAATTCATCTGTCCGTGATGAAAACAAATCGAACGCCCCTCCGGTCGCCGGACCATAAGGACGTTCGATTACACTTCACAACTCTAATCTTCTTCAGGATCAAACTCTGGACTCGTCTGCCCCTCCGCATGCTTGATCTGCGCCAGCTCGGTCAGCTTCCACTCCACTGTGCCATGTACCAGATCCGCAGGGAACTCTTCCCCCTTATGCAGATACTCCTCCCGGCCGAGTTCATCTGTATAGACGCCCTCAACCTCTACCTGCTCTCGGGATACCGGCAGCATATCCTTCTTCTCTTTACTCATCCGCTAGGTCGCCTCCTGACAGAATGCTTGGAATAATGCAGAACTTTCTGCTTTAACATTTGCCAAAGGTTTGAGAATTATCCTTCGCATCCGGCATGACCAGTATTACTGGGCAACTGCCGTTTTACGTGAGCCTTTCACTCCCTCCAGCGCAACGTGACGGGTCAAGTCGACGACCCGGGCCGCGTAGGCCCATTCGTTGTCATACCAGGCGAGAAGCTTAATATGGCGATCATGGGCGATAAGCGACATCCCATCGACGATGGCCGATTTATCGTTGCCGATGAAGTCGGTAGAGACGAGCGGCTCGTCGCACCATTCGAGATAACGATCATGCCCGTCGCGGATCGCATCAAGGAAAGCGAGCCGGACATCGTCCGCGGTCACGGAAGTTTTCACTTCGGCCGTCAAGTCCACGAGCGAGACATCCGGCGTCGGCACACGCACCGAGATGCCTTGCACCGAGTTCGCCAGATGCGGCAGAATGCCGCCCAACGCTTTGCCTACGCCAGTGGTCGTCGGGACGATGGACTGCGTGCACGCCCGCGCGCGGCGCAAATCTTTATGCGGATTATCGAGATGATTCTGATCATTGGTGTAGGAATGAATGGTGGTCATCCAGCCGGATACGACGCCGAACGAGCGATCGAGCTGATGAAGTAGTGGCGCAAGACAGTTTGTCGTGCAGGATGCGGCCGAGACAAGATGATGGCTGTTATCGTTGTACATATGCTCGTTGACGCCCATCACGATCGTCAGGTCGAGATCCTTGCCTGGAGCGGTAATGACGACTTTCTCCGCGCCAGCCTCAATATGTTTGGAAGCGCCTGGACGATCGTTGAACTTTCCAGTGGCATCGATGACGGTATGAACGCCGAGCGACTGCCAAGGCAGCCGGGCCGGATCGGCTTCTGCGACGACTTGAATGGGCGTGTCATTAATAAGGAGCGTATTGCCTTCAGCAGCGATGTTCGCTTTCCATTTTCCGTGAATGGAATCGTACTTGAGCAGATGTGCGATGGTAGCGGCGGGATAAAGAGTGTTCACGGCCCGGATAGCAAACGGGGAATGCGCTTCATCCATAGCGCGGCGCAGTACGAGACGGCCGATGCGGCCCATGCCGTTGATGGCAACAGGTAAAGCCATTGTCGAATTCCTCCTTCAGAGTAGACCCCTAATTGGTTTATTTCCACAATAAAGTATATCACAATAAATAAATCATGCGTAATATATAACCGCATATTTTTAATATAATACATCTTAATAAGGATGGGGCGTTCTTTTTTCTACTCCTGGGACAAAATATCATGTTAAAAAAACAGTTGAAGGGCCAATTTCAGCCTTTCAACTGTGTGTAATAAAATGGTTATCTACTACTTATCGCAATGCCTTCATCGCAATATCACTGCGGTTATGCTTACCTTCAAAAGTAATCTGCTTGGCGGAGGCATAAGCCTTCTCGCGAGCTTCGGCGATATCTTTCCCTAGCCCCACGACTCCAAGCACACGACCACCATTCGTGACCCATTGCCCTGCGGCATTTTTTGAGGTTCCGGCATGGAAGACTAGAGATTGGGATTGCTCCTGCCCAGCATCCTCCAGTCCATGAATCGGTAGCCCCTTCGGATAAGAAGCGGGATAGCCGCCGGAAGCCAGCACGACACAGACCGCCGCCTCGTCGCTCCATTCCATTTCCACCTGATCCAATGTACCGTTTACCGCCGCCAAGAAAATATCGAGCAAATCGCTCTTCAAGCGTGGCAGAACGACCTGAGTCTCGGGATCACCGAATCGCGCATTGAATTCAATCGTCTTCGGCTTGCCCTCCGGCGTGATCATCAGACCCGCGAACAGTACGCCACGGAATGGACGCCCCTCCGCTACCATCGCCTTGGCTGTAGGCTTGATGATCGTCTCGATCGCTTCCTCAATGATACTGTCTGCGATATGCGGCAGCGGGGAATACGTGCCCATCCCGCCGGTATTGGGCCCTTTATCATGGTCATAGACCTGCTTATGATCCTGGGCCGCCGCCATAGGACGTACGACTTCCCCGTCGACAAAAGAGAGGATTGACATTTCCTGACCGGAGAGGAACTCTTCAATGACGACTTGGCTACCCGATTCGCCGAACACCTTGTCGACCATAATGTTCTTTAGGGCCTGCTCTGCTTCCTCACGTGTAAAGGCTACGGTTACCCCTTTGCCCGCTGCCAATCCGTCCGCCTTGATGACGATCGGCACCGGCTGACTGCGCAAGTAACTTAAGGCCGCTTCGTAGCTGTCGAATTTCTCGTAGGCTGCGGTAGGGATGTTGTATTTATGGAGCAAATCCTTCATGAAGGTCTTGCTGCCTTCAATATGTGCCGCATTCTTGCGCGGTCCAAAGACCGAGATATCTTTCGCTTCGAAGGCATCCACGATCCCGTCCGCCAACGGATCATCCGGCCCTACCACAACGAGGCCGACCTTCTTCTCTTCCGCAAAAGCGACCAGGCGCTCGAATTCTCCTACCTGAATCGGCACAAGCTCAGCAATTTGTCCGATCCCAGCATTCCCCGGTGCGCAATAGATCTGGTCTGCCTTCGGGCTCTTAGCCAGCGCCCAGCAGATCGCATGCTCACGACCGCCGCCGCCGATCACTAGAATATCCATTCCGATTCCTCCTCTACCACTGCTTATTTTGTTCACTAAAGACGTGAATTAGTGCGCAACTGCGTTCTTTCCGTAAGCCATCTGCTGGCGCACCTTGATGTAAGCTTAAGCATTTAGTCTAAGTCCTTGCGTAAGCTTTAACCGCATGCCTCCTAGTAACCTTTGGCGTAAACCTTAAGCGCAGACCGTGTAACCTTTGGCAAAAGCCTCCCGATGCAAACCTCCGGCGCGCCTCTCCACCTATGCCATGCCAATACGTCAATTCCTGCAAAAATGCAGGCTTTTGCGCGTCCAACCCACCGATATTAGAAAATTCCTGCGATAATGCATCCTTTTTCCGGATTTTGGCCCGATTCCACAGAAACGAGGGTAAAAGCCTGCACATTTGCAGGTATTCTACAAAAACAGTCGATTTGATTCCAAAAGCCTGCATATTTGCAGGCTTTTACAGCCACGAGCCGTGAAAAGGTACCGCATCAATGGTGGAACACTGAATTTATCAGTACTCATACCAGCTACATTCGAGCACATCTATCAAAAACGACAGGCCGCCGCAGCGGTCTGCCGTCTTCAGGCCTCTTAGTGTTTAAAATGTCTCACTCCGGTAAATACCATCGCGATTCCGTACTCATTAGCTACCTTAATCGATTCCTCATCGCGAATTGAGCCGCCTGGCTGAATGACCGCGGTAATTCCCGCTTTGGCCGCTTCCTCAAGCGTATCTCCCATCGGGAAGAATGCATCGGAAGCAAGTACGCTGCCCTTGGCTTTCTCACCCGCTTGCTCGATGGCAATTCTGGCTGAGCCGACGCGGTTCATCTGTCCCGCACCAACGCCAACCGTCATGTCATCCTTCGCCAGAACAATCGCATTAGATTTAACATGCTTAACAACCTTCCAACCGAATAGCAATTGCTTCAACTCTTCTTCCGTCGGTTTACGATCCGTTACAACCTGCAAGTCCGCCTCCGTCAAAGAGTGAATATCGCTCTCTTGCACGATCATGCCGCCATCGATGGAAGTGACCACGTATTGACTCTTGCGATCCGCAGCCAGCTCCAGACCGCTGATCTTCAGAAGGCGGATATTCTTCTTCTTCGTCAGCAAGGCCAGCGCTTCATCTGTGAAGCCTGGTGCAAGCACGATCTCCAGGAAAATATCTTTTAGCAAATTGGCCGTATCTTCATCGATCATGCGGTTTGCAGCGACAATACCACCGAAGATCGACACCGGATCGGCATCATAAGCTTTACGGTAAGCCTCATAGATGCTCGCGCCGATGCCTACGCCGCAAGGATTCATATGCTTCACCGCCACGACAGCTGGCTCCGTAAATTCCTTCACGATTTGCAGCGCCGCGTTGGCGTCATTGATATTGTTATAGGACAATTCCTTGCCGTGGAGCTGCTCCGCATTCGTCAACGAATCGACAGCTACCAGCGGCTTACGGTAGAAAGCGGCTTTTTGATGCGGATTTTCGCCATAACGAAGGTCCTGGATCTTCTCATAGGTAACGGTAAGACGTTCCGGAAGCGGATCTCCCAGCTTGTTGGACAAATAGTCGGAAATAAGAGCATCATAGGCTGCGGTATGACGGAATACTTTTGCCGCCAGCTGTTTACGGGTTTCAAGCGTTGTGTCTCCACCAGCACGGATCTCGTCCAGCACTTGACGATAATCGTTCGCGTCAACGACTACGCTGACGAAGGCATGGTTCTTGGCCGCTGAACGCAGCATAGTTGGACCGCCGATATCGATATTCTCAATCGCTTCCTCATAAGCAACATCGGGCTTAGCAATCGTCTCTTGGAATGGATACAGATTGACAACGACCAGATCGATATAATCAAGACCAAGCTCCTTCATTTGCGTCTGGTGCTCCGCACTGTCCCGAATCGCTAACAATCCACTATGAACGGCCGGATGCAACGTCTTGACACGCCCGTCCAGAATTTCTGGAAAGCCTGTGACATCGGAAATGCCGATGACCGGAACCCCTTCCTTCGACAACAGGCCCTTCGTTCCTCCTGTCGAAATAATCTCTACGCCGAGCTGAGACAGCTCCCGGCAAAAATCTACGATGCCTGTCTTATCCGACACACTTACCAACGCTCTTTTGATACCCACGAATTGCTTCCTCCTCTTTAATGGCGAATATAGACACGATATTTCTCGGGAAATATCGAAATTACATTGATGACAACCATTATTTCTGTAAAATTGATACCTTGCGGCCTTCAACATGAACCCGTCCTTTGGCGAACCATGAGACGACCTCTGGGTACAGTTCCTTCTCGGCGGCGTGAATCCTCTCTTCCAGGGATTCCCGACTATCCTCGTTCCTGATCTCAACCGCTTTCTGGGCGATGACAGCACCAGTATCCATGCCTCCGTCTACCAGATGGACGGTAATGCCGGTTATTTTGACCCCATAATTCCAAGCCTGTCCAATCGCATCCTTACCCGGAAAAGCTGGCAGTAGCGAAGGATGAATATTAATCATTCTCCCCGCATACCGATCGACCATGACCGGCGTCAGCAGACGCATATAACCGGCCAGAACCACCAAATCGACCTGCCTGCGCTCCAACTCAGCGGCAATCTCCAGCTCATAATCCTCGCGCTTCGCATAAGCCTTCGGGTTGAATACATAGCTGTCTACGCCAGCCTTGTGGGCTCGTTCGACAACCGGTGCCTTCGCCTTATCGCTGACCAGCAACACGATCTCGGCATCGATCCTTCCGCTCTGTGTCGCCTCTACCAGCGTCTGAAAGTTACTTCCCTGACCTGAAGCAAATACGGCAATTCGAAGAGCTGAAGCCATCAGATTTCGACTCCCTTGAAGGTCACTTCCCGATTGCCTTCAGTAACTCGGCCGATGGTATACGGTTGTTCTCCAGCAGCACGAAGTGCGGCAAGAGCAGCTTCTGCCTGATCCGCGGCAACGACAATCACCAGACCGATCCCCATATTGAAGGTCGTGAACATATCACGGTTGCTGACATTGCCTTGCTGCTGAAGCAGGGAGAAGATTGGTTGAATCGGCCAGGAGCCGTAATCGACTTCTACATTAACTCCTTCCGGCAGTACGCGCGGAATATTCTCGATGAAGCCACCGCCAGTAATATGGGCCATGCCCTTCACCTGTACCTTCTCCAGTAAGGCAAGCACAGGCTTCACATACAGCTTCGTTGGCGTAAGCAATACATCACCTAGCTTCGCACCACCTAGCTCCGTCACTTCATCCTGCAAACCGTAACTGCCATCTTCTAATAACAGCTTGCGCACCAGCGAGAAGCCATTGCTGTGAACTCCACTGGAAGTGAGGCCGAGCACTACATCACCAGAAGCGATCTGACTGCCGTTCACAATTTTACTTTTATCCACAACGCCTACGGTAAATCCAGCGATATCATATTCACCTTCTGCGTACATGCCCGGCATCTCAGCGGTTTCTCCGCCGATCAGCGCACAGCCGGATTCATGACAGCCCTCGGCAATTCCGGCAACGATCGCTTCGATTTTGGCTGGTACCACCTTATCGCAGGCCAGATAATCGAGGAAGAATAACGGCTCCGCGCCTTGAACAACGACGTCGTTCACACACATCGCCACCGCGTCGATGCCAATCGTGTCATGCTTATCCATCGCAAAGGCAATCTTCAGCTTCGTTCCCACACCATCGGTTCCCGAGACGAGCACCGGCTCCTCATATTTATCCTTGTTCAAGCCGAATAAAGCGCCGAACCCACCCAGATCGGTCATGACCTCCGGACGGAACGTCCGTTTGACGTGCTTCTTCATCCGTTCTACCGCTTCATTGCCGGCCGCGATGTCCACCCCGGCGTTCTTATATGCTTCTGACACGAAGGAAACACTCCTTATAACTTGATTTGATATTTCACATCATTAATCACACTACTAACTAATACAGCCGTACTTCTCTTCACCATTAAAGTCGGTGCGTGTAGGGTAGTCATTGTCGAAGCAGGCCATACACATGCCGCCTTTATAGTCATCCTTATTGTCGCCGCCAACCGCCTGAATCAGGCCTTCCGCACTGAGGAATTCCAGCGAATCAGCATTGATCTCCCGCCGCATCTCCTCGATGGACCGAGAGGAAGCGATCAGTTCGCCGCGATCCGGCGTATCGATCCCATAGAAGCATGGATTCTTGAATGGTGGTGAGGTAATGCGGACATGAACCTCGGTTGCGCCCGCTTCGCGAAGCAAATTTACAATCCGCCGAGAGGTCGTTCCGCGCACAATCGAATCATCGATCATCACGACACGCTTGCCCTCTACAACGCGGCGTACCGCGCTAAGCTTCATTTTTACACCAAGCTCGCGCAGCTCTTGACTAGGCTGGATAAAGGTCCGGCCCGTATATTTATTCTTGATCAAGCCAAGCTCGTACGGAATCCCGGTCTGCTCCGCATAGCCTATCGCCGCAGAGATGCTTGAATCCGGCACGCCGGTAACGACATCCGCATCGACAAAAGACTCCTGAGCCATCATCTGGCCCATCCGCTTGCGGGCAGAATGCAGATTCGAGCCGTTCAGATCACTATCCGGTCGAGCGAAGTAGATATACTCCATCGCGCACAGCGCTTTGCGCTGCGGTTCAGCGTATCGGTCTTCACGCAGACCCTTCGCATCCAGCACCAGCAATTCACCAGGACGGATGTCGCGAATAATCTCAGCCCCGACAACCTCAAAGGCACAGGTCTCGGACGAGAACAGATAAGCATCGCCAAGGCGAGCCATCGAGATAGGTCGCAGCCCGTTCGGATCACTGGCGACGAGCAGCTTGTCATTCGTCATCAACAGGAAGGCGAACCCGCCGACCAACTGGCTGAGCGCATCCTTCGCCGCCTCCACGAATTCCTTCGAGGAACGGGCGATCAGATGAGCGATCACTTCCGTATCGCTTGTTGTCTGGAAGATCGAGCCGGACTGCTCCAGCTCGCGGCGAATCTTCGGAGCGTTGACGATATTGCCGTTCGTCGCCACCGCAAGATCGCCATCGCGATACTTGAAAATAAGCGGCTGAGCATTCGTCAGCCGGCTATCCCCGCTTGTCGAATAGCGGACATGGCCGATCGAGCACTCTCCCTGCAAGGAAGACAGCTTGTCACGGTCAAATACTTCCTTGACTAGCCCCATCCCGCGGTGATAATTGAACTCTGTTCCATTCGTCACACAGAGCCCGGCGCTCTCTTCCCCACGATGCTGCAGCGCGTGCAAACCGTAATAAGATAAGGAAGCGGCCTCGGGATGACCAAACACCCCGAACACGCCGCATTCCTCTTTTAATTTGTCGAATATGCCGTCACGGCCGCTGCCCTCATTGTAATAATCACCTGTCCAGAAAGGCATCATTTCATTAGACATGGAATGACATCCTCCCAGACCTGCTTCAGCTCTTGTACAGGTCTATTCACCACAGCAGCACCGCCTGCATGAATGACAAGATCCTTGCCTTCCACGCGCCCGATTACCCGCACTGGCACACCGTGCTGAATGATCAGCTGTTCTAGCTCATCCGCTTGATTTGGCGAAGCCGAGAGTAGGATGCGTGATTGGGACTCACTGAATAGCGCGATATCGGCTCGCAGATCCGATGCATGCAGCTCCACTTGAGCGCCCAAACCGCCGCTGATGCAGGATTCTGCCAGTGCGACAGCAAGGCCGCCTTCAGAGAGGTCATGAGCTGATTGAACGAGCCCGCTCTGCGTTGCCTTAAGAACCGCGTTAATCAGTGATTTTTCCTTATTTAAATCAAGCTGCGGCGGACGTCCTTCCGTAACTCCATGCACAACCGCCTGGAATTCGCTGCCGCCCAGTTCTCCGTAAGTGTCACCAAGCAGAAGTACAACATCGCCCTCATTTTTGAAGCCTTGGGTCGTAATATGATCCGTATCATGTACCAGACCGACCATGCCGACCACTGGTGTCGGATAAATCGCACCTTTGGAATTCTCGTTATAGAGACTGACATTCCCGCCGATGACCGGAGTATCCAATACGCGGCAGGCTTCTGCCATCCCATCGACCGCTTTCTCCATCTGCCAGAAAATATCCGGCTTCTCCGGGCTACCGAAGTTCAGGTTATCCGTAATCGCCAGCGGCTCTGCGCCGGAGCAGACGATATTGCGCGCTGCTTCACTCACCGCGATCTTGCCGCCGATCTCAGGATCGAGATACACGAACCGTCCGTTACAGTCCGTCGTCATAGCCAGTGCCTTGCGTGTTCCATGCACCGTTACGACGGCAGCGTCTGAACCCGGACGCACCGCCGTACTCGTACGCACCATGTAGTCGTATTGGTTATAAACCCAAGCCTTGCTGGCTACAGAAGGCGAAGATAACACTTGATCCAAGGCACCGTTCAAATCACGAACCTCTTCATATCTTAAAGTATCTATATTTGCATTCTCTTCATAGTAAGCAGGTACGCTAGATGGTTTATTATAGATAGGACATTCATCAACCAGCGCTGTCACTGGCATATCACCAACAACCTCGCCGTGATGAATCAGCTTCAGACGACCGTCATCGGTAACTTTACCGACCTTGGCGCAAATCACGCCCCAGCGCTCAAAGATCTCTCGCGCCTGAGCTTCATCCTTCGGCTCTACCACGAACAGCATCCGTTCCTGCGACTCCGACAGCATCATTTCATAAGCCGTCATGCCTTCCTCTCGCTGCGGGACTGCGTCCAGGTACAACTCCAGACCATTGCCGGCTTTACTAGCCATCTCCGCGCTAGAGCAAGTAAGGCCCGCCGCCCCCATATCCTGAATACCGAGCACGATGCCCGTATCGATCAGTTCCAGACAAGCTTCCATTACCAGCTTCTCCATGAACGGATCGCCGACCTGTACCGCCGTCCGCTTCGCTTCTGACTCCTCAGTCAGTTCCTCGGAGGCGAAGGTCGCGCCATGAATCCCATCGCGGCCTGTTGGCGGACCCACATAGAACACCGGGTTACCTACGCCCTTGGCGACACCGCGCTGGATTTTATCATGATCGATCAAGCCGACACACATCGCATTCACGAGCGGATTGCCGTCATAGGATTCGTCGAAGACGACCTCGCCCCCAACCGTCGGAATCCCGATACAGTTGCCGTAACCAGCAATCCCGGATACCACGTGTTCGAACAAATATTTAACGCGGTCACTCTCCAGCTTACCGAACCGCAGAGAGTTCAGAGAAGCGATCGGTCTGGCCCCCATCGAGAAAATATCGCGAATAATGCCGCCCACTCCAGTTGCCGCACCTTGATAAGGTTCTACAGCCGAAGGGTGGTTATGACTTTCAATTTTGAAAACAACTGCCTGATTGTCGCCGATATCAACGATCCCTGCACCTTCCCCGGGACCCATCAATACGCGCGGGCCGCTTGTCGGAAATCTTCTCAGCAGCGGCTTGGAGTTCTTGTACGCGCAGTGCTCCGACCACATGACGCTGAACACGCCGATCTCCGTATAGTTTGGTTTACGGCCGAGAAACCCGCAGATCAGTTCATACTCGCTATCCGAAACGCCCATTTGCTTATAAATTTGCTGCTCCGCGATTTGCTCTGCATTCGGTTCCTTAGCGGACACTTGCTGACTCATGCTGATCCCTCCAAGTCTTCAATATCGATGTGAACATTTTCTTGCCATCCTCTGATCCAAGCAGACTGCTAACGGCACGCTCTGGATGCGGCATCATGCCGACCACATTACCGCGTTCATTGGAAATACCTGCGATATCATCCAGCGAGCCATTCGGATTATTCACATAGCGGAAAATAATTTGCCCGTTCGCCTGCAGCTTCGCGAGAGTCGTCTCATCACAATAATAATTGCCTTCCCCATGAGCGATTGGAATGTTAATCTCCTCGCCAAGCGCATACTCCTTCGTGAACGGATTGCCATTATTCTCAACCCGCAGCAGCGTGTCATGGCAGCGGAACTTCAGCGACATATTACGGCGCAGTGTTCCTGGCAGCAGCCCCGCCTCCGTCAAAATCTGGAATCCGTTGCAAATACCGAGTACGAACTTGCCAGCCTCTGCCGCTTTGGCCACCTCAGCCATTACTGGAGCAAAGCGGGAAATCGCGCCGCAGCGCAGATAATCACCATATGAGAAACCGCCCGGAACCAGAATACAATCATAGGCGGATAAATCCGTAGCGGTATGCCATACATAATCAACAGGTTCGCCTAATGTATCCTCCACCGCTTTGTAGCAGTCGATGTCACAGTTGGAACCGGGAAATACGAGTACTGCGAATTTCATGAATTAGCCCTCCAATTCAAAGCGGTAGTCTTCTACGACTGTATTCGCCAGAAGCTTCTCACACATCGCCTTTACGCGAGCCTCGGCTTCGAAGCGATCTTCCGTGTCAAGCTGGAGTTCCATATACTTGCCGATACGAACGCTTCCCACTTCGTGGAATCCCATAGAATGCAGTGCACCTTGCACGGCCACTCCCTGCGGATCAAGTACGCTTTGCTTGATGGTGACATAGACCTTCGCTTTCAACATATCTCTCATGTTCCTCCTAAGGGTTTGTATTGGGTTACTTTTTGAACTGCTCTATGAATACAAAAGCTTGAAACACAGGATGATAGAAAATATTAGTTCTATAGCTCCTGCCCGGTAATACGAGAGTATATCTCGCGATAGCGGCGCGAAGTCTCCTCGACAACCGACGCCGGCAACGGATCGGGCTGACTATTCTTATCCCAGTCGGAATGGGCCAGATAATTGCGCACCGGCTCTTTATCCATACTGTCGATATCAACGTCGAGTGCATATTTCTCTTTGGCCCAGAAACGTGAGGCATCCGGCGTGAAAATCTCGTCGATCAAGATCAGCTTGCCGTCGATCAAGCCGAATTCCAGCTTGCAATCGGCAAGTATGATATCGCGCTGCTCGCAGAAGTCGCGAGCGAAGGCATACAGTTCCAGACTGCGGCTGCGCAATTGCTCTGCGAGTTCGGCTCCGACCTTATCCGCCATCACCTCGAACGAGATATCCTCATCATGGCCTACATCATTCTTGGCTGCGGGCGTAAAGATCGGCTCTGGCAATTGATCATTCATCCGCAAGCCTGCTGGAAGCGAGATGCCATTGATCTCCCCGTTCTTCTGATACTGCCGCCAGCCCCCGCCGGTAACATAACCACGCACCACACATTCGATATCGATGCGCTGTGCCTCGCGAGTAACCATCACTCTTTTGCGCAAAATATCTTTATTCTCTTCGCTGATCACATCACCTAGCAATTCAATATCGGTATGCACGACATGGTTCTCCATCAATTCCGCAGTCTGTTCAAACCAGAAGGTGCTGAGCCGGTTCAGAACATTACCCTTATCAGGCACGGCCGGTTCAAGCACATA
Source organism: Paenibacillus aceti (assembly GCF_003614185.1). GTDB lineage: Bacteria > Bacillota > Bacilli > Paenibacillales > Paenibacillaceae > Fontibacillus > Fontibacillus aceti. The sequence continues at coordinate 5,207,267 of NZ_KZ987724.1, read as the reverse complement.
GTCAAAAGCGGAAATTCGATCGGTCACAACGATTAAGTAGTGCTCGCTCAGATCATACAGTTCGCGAACCTTACCTTTGTACAGCAGTGGGGCATTTACGAGGCCCTCCGCCGTAGAAATAGCTCTTGCTGACATATTCACTGTCCTCCTTAGTGGCGCGCCCGCTGTCCATATTCGTCCAACTCAATGAGGGTTTGGGAGCAGGCAGCCAAGTCCCTTACCCTCTAGTTCAACATCTATAGTCAACCGGCGCTATCGATTAAGCCCCTGTACGAGGCGATGAGCTTCCCTTAACCTTCAATTAAGCCGAGCTTGCGGAAGATCGTATCGACATGCTTCAAATGCCAAGCCGGGTTGAACGCATCCTCGATCTCTTCCTTGCTTAACACCGCAGTAATCTCCGGCGTCTCCTCGATAATGTCGCGGAAATGACGCTGCGTCTCCCAAGCCTGCATCGCCCGCGGCTGAACCGTATCATAGGCCTGCTCGCGGCTAAAGCCTTTATCGATCAGCTTCGTCATGACGCGGCCGGAGAACGGTACGCCATAAGTCCGCTCCATGTTGCGCTTCATATTCTCAGGGAATACTGTCAGATTCTTCACAATATTACCGAAGCGGTTCAGCATGTAGTTTAGCAGCATCGTCGCATCGGGAAGAATGACCCGCTCGACCGAGGAATGCGAGATGTCGCGTTCGTGCCAGAGCGTCACGTTCTCATAAGCGGAGATCATATGACCGCGGATGACACGGGACAAGCCGGAGATATTCTCGCAGCCGATCGGGTTACGCTTATGCGGCATCGCTGAGGAGCCCTTTTGCCCTTTGGCGAAGGCTTCCTCCACCTCACGGAACTCACTCTTCTGCAATGCGCGGATCTCGGTAGCGAATTTGTCGAGCGAGGTCGCGATCAAAGCCAGCGTTGCCATATATTCAGCATGGCGGTCGCGTTGCAGTGTCTGTGTCGAGATTGGAGCGGCCTTCGTCCCCAGCTTCTTGCAGACGAATTGTTCAACTGAAGGGTCGATATTCGCATAGGTTCCTACAGCACCGGAAATTTTGCCGTATTGCACATTGTCTGCCGCGTGGCGGAAGCGCTCCAGATTGCGTTTCATCTCTTCGTGCCAGAGCGCCATTTTTAATCCAAAGGTCGTTGGTTCGGCATGCACCCCATGCGTCCGTCCCATCATCGGCGTATCTTTATAGGCCAGCGCCTTATCACGTAAAATCTCAATAAAGTTAACAATATCCCGTTCCAGGATTTCATTGGCCTGCTTCAACAAATAGCCGAGAGCTGTGTCAACGACGTCCGTCGAGGTCAGCCCGTAATGAACCCATTTCCGCTCCGCACCCAATGTCTCAGAGACAGCCCGTGTAAATGCAATGACGTCATGCCGTGTCTCCTGCTCAATTTCATAGATCCGGTTCATATCAAACGAAGCGTTCTTCCGCAGTTGTTCTACATCTTCCTTAGGAATGACACCTAGCTCGGACCAAGCTTCACAAGCGCATAGCTCAACCTCCAGCCAGGCCTTGAATTTATTCTCCTCCGTCCAGATCGCTCTCATTTCCGGTCTGCTATAACGTTCAATCATGAATGTTGATTCCTCCATATTTTGGTTTTCTCTATCCAATCGAGCCCGTTCGACACCTCTTCACAGAGCAAATTGATATGCCCCATCTTCCGTTTAGGTGCCGCACCGCTCTTCCCATATAAGTGTACTTTCGGAATGACGGCAAATCCAGTCGTGCTCGATGAACCTGAACCTTCACTATGCCACTGATCTGTTGTCATCGCCTGGACGATACTATCCATATGTTCCCCAAGTATGTTCACCATTACGACAGGAGTTCGTAGTGAAGGATCGCCGAGTGGAAGATTGCATATCGCCCGGACATGCTGCTCGAACTGCGAGGTATTGCAGGCTTCCATCGTATAATGTCCGGAGTTGTGAGGCCGCGGCGCCAATTCATTCACGTACAGCTCTCCGTCCTTCGTGAGGAACATCTCCACGGCCAGCAAGCCGACTGCGCCCATCGATTCGGCGATACGAGCGGCAAGCCGCTCCGCTTCGCGCTGGATTGACTCGGCCACTCGGGCCGGGACGATCGATACATGCAGGATATTATCGACGTGAATGTTCTCGGCAACAGGAAATGTCTTAATCTCGCCCCATGGGCTGCGTGCGGCAATGACCGACAGTTCCTTCTCAAAGGAGATGAATTGCTCCAGTACCAGCTCGGTGCCAGCTTTACTCAACTCCGCATAGGCCGTGACAATTTCCTCTTCCGAGCGAATCACCCACTGCCCTTTGCCGTCATAACCACCGGTCGCCGTCTTCAGAACGCTCGGCAAGCCGAGCTTCTTCACAGCCATCCTCAGTTCGGCTTCACTTCTAACCTCCGCATAGGGAGCCACCCGCACGCCCGCAGCTTCCACCGCTTTCTTCTCTCGCAGACGATTTTGTGTGGTATACAGTAGATGAGCTCCTTGTGGCACATACGATTGCTCTTCCAACAGAGCCGCTACTTCTGCATCGACGTTCTCGAATTCATAGGTGATTACATCCGATCGTTCTGCGAGCAACTTCGCCGCTTTCTTATCGCTATAGGAAGCTACGATTTGCTCAGCGACCTGACCACACGGCGCAGCAGGCGTCGGATCAAGCGCGATGAAGCGGTAGCCCAGATTGCTTCCCGCGAGTGCCATCATCCTGCCAAGCTGCCCTCCGCCAAGCACGCCGATGGTAGCACCTGGCTGGATGACCCGTCCTGTATCATGTTCAGTGGCGGCCTTACGCTCCGAGATTATTTTATCCATTATTGCTGTTCCTCCAACACCAGCTCATCGCTGGTCTCGATGACCGCATCGCGCAATGCGGCACGCCGCTGCTCCAGACGCTGCGCAAGCTCAGGATCAAAGGCGCCGAGGATTTGTGCCGCCAGTAAACCTGCATTGGTAGCCCCCGCCTTGCCGATCGCTACCGTCGCAACAGGGATGCCTCCAGGCATCTGCACGATCGACAGCAATGAATCAAGTCCATTAAGCGCAGCGGATTTCACCGGAACACCGATGACGGGCAATGTCGTCTTGGCCGCAACCATGCCGGGCAAATGAGCCGCCCCGCCAGCACCAGCTATAATGACCTTGATACCACGTCCCGCAGCCTGCTCCGCGAACTCGAACATCAAGTCCGGAGTGCGGTGCGCCGAGACGACCTTCTTCTCATACGGGACTCCAAGCTCCTCCAGAATGACGCAAGCATGAGACATCGTGTCCCAATCCGATTTGCTGCCCATGATCACTGCAACCTGTGCTGACATTCTATAACCTACTTTCTTCTTATAAGGTAATATTTTCTGCTGTAATGCGACTAGTGTCACGTCACCAGAGATATTTAAAGACAAAAAAAGTCCAGGAAACTCCAAGAAATAACAAAGTATTTCCAAGAAATCCGGACCAAAAGTGAATACGCCCCTCTGCGGTCTGCGGGAACCAGAACATTCGGTTTGATGATGTTAATGATGATGTCTAATGTGGCTAATTCGTCCCTTAGGCCTTGCCACACCGCGGTTCAGCCCATAAAAGGCGTATTCCCATCTTCATTAACCCATGCAAGGATCGTCAGATCCTCAAGACCCGTTCTCGGCATGCTGCATGTCGTTGTTCCAATGATCCGTAAGGAGAATGGTATGACCTACCTAGATGACGTATTCACTCGTAGTCCGATAATTTACGGTAATCGGGTAGAGACTCCCGGGCCATATTCCCAAGGTTATACGAGCGATTGTGCGGGGCGAATTCTTCGCCCTCTCTATGTCTAGTTTAACAATCTCCAACATCATATGTCAACTAAAACACGAACAATGTAAAATCCGTTTAAAATAATGTTCGTTTTTCGACCATACATCTGTTCTAACCACTCCTATTGTGCGATCCATGCAAGCGTAATTCCATATTTTCAGAATCTATCCCTGGACGACAAAGACCGCCCCGATAGCATCAATTACGGGACGGTCTCTTCTTGTTGAAGATAATCAACGATTATTCCATTGAACTCAAATATTCAGTAAACACATCCGCCAGAGCTTCAGCGGCCAGCTTGCTCTCCTGTAGCGTATTGTTGACACCGCCGACTTCAATTAACAGACTGCCTGGGGATACCGACTGATTGTATTCACCGTTACCCTGCTTTGATCCCTTCAATAATACACCGCGTGATAAGCCCGGATACTTCTGCTTCAACAGCTCGTTCAGGGCATCCGCGAACTGTTTGTTCTTAGCATGGTTGCTGTGATTCGTTCCAATAACGAAAAGAACTCGGGCATAAGACTCCCCGTTAATAACCGTGGTGGTCGTCTGCTTCGGCACGTCGCTGTCCCGATGAATGTCGAGGAAATAAGTAAGCGAAGGATTCTTCTTCAGCGCCGAATTAATCGCTCTACGCGATTCTTCATACGATTTGGAATAGCTCAGTCTCTGCTCCTCCAGCCGCCTCGCGATATCGATATGATTGACAACCGTTGGTACACCCTTCTCCTGCAAAACATCACCTAAATACTTGCCGACCATCGAAATATTAACATCACGATCATCAAAAGAGGAACCCTTCGTGTTCCGGGCTACATTTCTCCAGGACTCCCGATTATGGGAGGAATAGATGAACACTTTATTCTCATAATTCACTTCTTCCGCGTCGGTCTGCTCTGTTGGATCCTGAGCATCATTAACCGCTCCGGTCTCTACAACCCAGCTTGCTATATAAGCTGTATTACCGTCCTGCAGCGTAATCTTATGCCATTCCCCTTCTGTCTCCACAATGGGATAAGTCTCTCCTGGCTGAGCTTTTCCGACAATTTCAAAGTCCAATCCAGGTCCGACACGTAGATTAGTCACATCGACAATGCTAGCAACAGCAGCATTCAAATCCGCAGGCTCCTGATCAGGTGCAGCAGCTTGATCCTGCTTATCCTGCTCATCCGCCTTTACGCCCTGAGGCTTTTCATCCTTGCCGCTCTCGAACTTAACCAGCTCTTCCTCGACGACCTTAGTCTTGTCCTCACTGGCTTTGGTATCACTCTTACCAGCATTGGCCGCTGTTTTATTCCCGTCCTGCACAAATTCAACATAGTCGTTATGCACCCAGCCGTTCGACTTCGCTAGCTTAATCTTCACCCATTTATCATTCTTATCCAGCACCTGATATGTATTCTGCTTACCGATCATCTGGATAACGGATGCCTTCAAGCTGGGCTCCTTGCGCACATTTAGCCGATCGACCGTACTTCTGGCATATTCAACCTTGGTTTGTTTTTGAGTTTGTTTATTAGCTTGTTTATTCGATTGCTTCTGATCCGCTTTAATTTGGATTGCGCCACCCTTTGGCGACTTAGACGCATGAGCCTGGCCTGACGCATATACAACATTAGCACTTCCCAACAATAGAATGGAGCATACCATTACTTTCCACATTTTGAAACGAGGCAAAATACATTCTCTCCCAACGTCGATAGTCTTGCTCTATTAATTCGACATGGATAGATTAATTCCTTCCAAAATTCGCCGAAACTATCCAACAAATTGCTAGATTACGAGAATAAATGTGAATTCGTGCTTATCCCACATTTTAACGAAACAAGGTATTGCTATTTGCATCAAAAAGGACGATTTCAAAATGTAACGAAACTGGGGATCGCTATTGAGGCATTTTTCGGCCTTAACCCCAGGATTTCATCAAAATAACGATATGGTGTTTCGTTAGATCTGAGTTGGTGCTGATTTCGCCGAAATAACGATATGGTGTTTCGTTAGAGCTCCGCCTGGGATATGACGCTTGCTCACTACCCCCGTTAACAAAAACAAGGACCAACTCTCAGCGAACCTTCCTTCACTAAGAGCTAGCCCTTGCCCAATGCAAAAAGTGATTTATTTAACGACCAGAACCGGGATTCTGGCATGCTGGACAACATTATGACTGACACTGCCGAGCACGAACTCGCGAATGCCGCCCAGACCGCGGCTGCCAATCACAATCAGATCATTATTATGCTTCTTCGTATATTCAAGAATCACTTCAGCAGGTGCTCCCTGCACCAGTTCAACGGTAGCATTAACCCCAGCCTCTTCGATGCGCTTCTTTGCTTCCTCCACCGTTTTCTCAGCAAGATCATAGAATTCCTCATTAACGGACGCCGGCACAGGGGCAAATCCATCCGCTACATAGAACCGTGGGAAATCGAACACATGCAGTACAACAAGCGTCGCATTCCGGTTCAATTTGGTAAGTTCAATCGCTTTTTCCAACGCCTTGGTACCTGCCTTGGAACCGTCATATGCTGCTACTATTCTGGAGAATAACATATAGAGCACCTCTCTCATCTAAGTATTAACCCTATCAACCGTCAACCAGCCAATCTCAAACACTAGAAATAGAAGTACAAAACATGAATCAAGTTAAAAAATAACCATACAACACAGCATTCAAAAGGAGTAATAGCGGAATTCCGATCCGAAAGCTCATATGCTTGGTCTTATGGCGCTTCGTATTCATGGCGATCAATATACCCAAAGCCCCACCGATGAAGGCCAGTAGAAATAATGTCTTCTCGGGTGTTCTTTCCTTTCTCTGTCTGGCACGCCGCTTATCGTCGGACATGACCAGATAGGCCACCACATTAATAAAGATCAGCCAGACCAACAGGCCCATTCTCATGCCGATTGCTCCCTTCGAATTCAAGATAGAAGTGAATTTCTACCTTAATACTATTATAACGCCAACCTAAAAGTTTGAAAATGAAAAAGCTCCCGCAGCGGGGAGCTTCGTTATACTTACTTTATACGCACTTCGCCGATCAGCTATGATTCCTGCTTCGGAATCTTGTTCAAGCTGGAGGGCTTGACCGCCTGCTTCTTGGGTTGAAGCTCATCAGCGGCCTCCATGATGCTTGACTTGTTTTGCTGATTTTTGATTTTCTGCGCTTTATTATGCGGCATTCACACACCACCTCCAGGCATAGCATCCCGGGATGGCATAGGATTTATGCACTCATAAAATTATTGATTTTTCTTCTCCATCGCAGCCTTCAGCAATTCGCCCAGATTATTGCCTGCCGGCTCCTGCTTCGCATATTGCTTGACCAGCTTCTGCTGCTCCCGCTTATTCATATGCTTCGAATCCTTATTGACCACTTCGGTTATCCCGCAGGACAGACATTGCACGTACAGTCCCGCCTTGCCTTCCTTCATCTCCATCTTCTTATGGCACTGCGGACAACGACGATTGGACAACCGCTTCTCCCCGGAACGCTTATAGCCGCAATCCTCGTTCGGGCAGATAAGCAGCAGCCCGCGCTTCGTCTTCTTCTCCAGCAATCTCGTCCCGCAATCCGGACAGTGGCTGTTCGAGACATTATGCGGTTTGTATGAGGCTTCGCTATTCTTGACGCCCCTCACCAAAGTCTGCGCCATCTCGCGAATCCCACCGAGGAACGGATCTGGCTTGCCTTGACCGCGGGCGATCCGCTCCAGCTCCGCCTCCCAGCGCGCCGTCAAATCCGGACTGCGTAAGTCTGCTGGAGCCAGCTCGATCAATTGCTTCCCTTTGCCCGTCGGATGCAGCAAATTCCCTTGCCGCTCGATCGTATCCGAGTTCACCAGCTTCTCGATAATATCGGCGCGAGTGGCCGGCGTGCCAAGACCGTGCTTCTCCATTTGGGTCAGGAGCGCTGCCTCGGTATACCGCTTCGGAGGCTGAGTCCGGCCGTTCTGGATCATGCAACGCTTAACGGTTACCGTTTCCCCTTCCTTCAATTCCGGAAGCGCTGTTTCGCTCTCCAGCTCATCATCATCTTCATCACCTTCAAGCAGCCCTGCATCATACGCCGCTCTCCAGCCGCTCTCCTTCATCGTGATACCTTTGGCATGCAGAGTCTCCCCTGCAATCTCCAGCTCCACGGCAACATTATCATAGCGAGCAGGTGGATAGAACAAGCTGATGAACCTGCGCACGATCAGATCATACAGCTTGCGCTCCTCCGAGCTTAGCGCGTTCAACAGCACCGTCTGCTCGGTCGGAATAATCGCATGATGATCCGTGACCTTGCTGTCATCCACGATCCGCTTCGATAATGGCAGCGGCTTGCGGAGCAGAGGCCGGGCTATCGCCGCATAGGGGCCGATGGCTACGCTCGTCAGCCTTTCTTTTAACGTATCCGTCATGTCCGAGGACAGATATCTCGAATCCGTACGCGGATAAGTCACTAGCTTATGCTGTTCGTACAAACGCTGCAATACATTCGAGGTCTGCTTCGCCGAAAATCCGAGCAGGCGGTTCGCATCACGCTGCAGCTCGGTTAGATCATAAGCAAGCGGATGAGGTACATGCTTCTCCGTCTTCTTCAGCTTGACGATCCGGCCGGATTGTCCACTCAGCTTACTTTGCAAGCTCTGAACCTTATCCTGATCAAAAATACGCGAATCCCCATGACCCGCCCGCCATGTCGCTTCAAAGCTGCCAAGATCGGCACGCAGAATGCTGTACTCCTCCGAACGGAACTTGAGAATCTCATTCTCCCGCTGCATGATCATGCCCAAGGTTGGCGTCTGCACACGCCCCGCCGACAATGGCGAACCGAATTTACAGGTCAGAGCTCTTGTCACATTGAGTCCCACCATCCAATCCGCTTCCGCCCGGCAGCGCGCCGATTGATACAACCGTTCGAACTGGGTTCCCGGCTTCAATGACGCGAAGCCTTCCTTAATCGCCTTATCCGTCTGCGACGAAATCCACAGCCGCTTGAACGGCTTGTTCCATTTCGCCATATCCATAATCCATCGGGCCAGAAGCTCTCCTTCACGCGCCGCATCGGTGGCGATGATCAGTTCCCCGATGTCCTGTCTGCGCATGAGCTGCTGAACGACCTTATACTGATGGCTGGTCTCTCTAAGCACCTTCAGCTTCATTTTGCCCGGAAGGATGGGGAGATCCTCCAGCGCCCAGTTGGCGAATTTTTTATCATAATCCTCAGGCTCCGCAAGACCCACCAAGTGGCCAAGCGCCCAGGTTACTACATATTTACTTCCTTCAAAATAGCTCTTATGCTTATCGCGGCTGCCCATAACCCGTGCGATCTCCCTCGCAACCGAGGGCTTCTCCGCCAATACCAGTGTCTTCATATTATTAAAGATGCACTCCCTTCCTCCCCTCATTATAACATCTCATCCTCCAGGAATATAAACTGTAGCTGCTCTTAATAGTAAATTGAAGTGGTGACAGACAATCCGTTCGTGGAGTTCGAGGTTGAGGTGGAATTAAGGATAACAACTTCGACAACGACGCTGGCGCCAACCAGCAATGCCGTATTGATCGTTAAATTGGCCGCAGACAGAGTGCTCATGCCACTCCGCTGCAGAACACCATTTACATATAGATTGAAATAACCATTTGCGGGCGGAACAACGAGCCCGTTCGCAGGAACCGTGCTGCCTGCATCATCGGTGAAGCTCGTCGCCTGAACTACGGTCGTGCTGCCGATAATGTTCCCCAGAACAATTCCTGCGGTATAGCGATGAACGGTCGGTACCGTGTTCGTAGCTGTAGTAACCGTAACATTTCCACTGACAGTGCTCTGCGCATTCAAATTCATTTTAATCACAGACATGTAATTCCCTCCTATCATTCTATAAGACTCCTACATTCCAAGAAAATTACTATAAAATATGAAGAAATTGCGAGCTTGGCTTGGACGAACGGTCATTTCGTGCTCATTCCAAAGAAAAACGGACCACCTGTCTAGAAACAGGGGTCCGTTGCCAACCCAGCCACATGAACTACCTTTGCTCTACCAATGGGAATTGGAACGGCTCGAATTCAAGGAATAATAAGTTTTGATAGCGGAATTTACTGAAAGGGAATTTGAACACGAGTACGAAGCCCGCATCTTCGATTCTGACCGCCTTCAGTGCCGGTGACTTCACAACACTGCGGATGATGGCAATAACCCGCGCTTGATCCTTCTTGCGGATCGCCCGGGCCAGCTTATCAGCGAAGGAGCGACTCAAAGCCAGTTTGCGATATAGCGGCAGAAAAGCCCTCGTCATCGCCTGATTTACCCGGGTCTCGAACTTGAATTGCACCGTTCCCGGCGGAATCGTTACACCATTCGAATAGCCCAACTTGCAAAATTCAAAAGAGATAAAGTAACCAATCGCATTCGTCCCCAGCCCCTGCTTGCCTAAGACAGGTGATACCTTGCGCAGCAGCTTAATCATCGCATCGAGATCAGCCGCGACGATCGCTCTGCTCCAGGCTGCGGCATATTTTCGATTACAGGCAATCGCTTTGTAGAAAGGCAGCATCTGCCGCGCAATCCGCTGCAGTATCGTTCCCGTCGGGGCGAGAGCGGTGTGCCGCTGCTTACCTCTATGCTTCCCCATATCATCATCCCCTTATAGCAGTTATTCCAAATGTTCTTATGGCGCTTCTAGACTGTTATAGTGTATGGAAATGACCTATAGAAGGGACTGGGCTTTTTCCTCTCATTGTGGAGAGACTTCCTGATTATCCCGGGACTGGACAACGACCTGGTTGGATTGCTATGCTATTTCAAGTATTCATTCCGGAAAAAGAAGGAGAACGGACATCATGCCGATCAATAGACGCCTCACCACCGATCGAGATTTCCAGGATGCGCTGGACCGTCAGCTGCGGATTCGTGTATTTCACAATAGCCATATGGTGGAGAGCGGGGCGACCATCATCCGCTTCACAGAGGACAAGATTATTACCCAATCCAGCGTCAGCGATTTAACGTATCATTCACGTCTGGAATGTGAGTTTTTTGAATTGAAGAAGTCATAACGGTAGGCACAGCGATTTTCTCTATGTAAAAATCAGGCGTCCAGGTAAGGAAACTCCTCTCCCGGATCGCCTGATGGTAGGGTACTAGCTTAATATTTTGATGATAAGTTAAATTAATCTATAGCCGGGAGGAAGATTGCCGCTGCTGCGGATATTCCGAATTTGCTGCAAAGTCAGACGCTGGTTAGTGGAGATAATCGATTCCACATCATTGCCGTTGATCAGATCATCCAGATCAGCAAGGCTGCGGTTGCCGCGGATGACGCGGAAGTTGCCTCTGAACCGCGTTCTGGTGAACAGCACCAGCGTAGCATTGCTGCTCGTAGAGAAGAAGCGCAGGCTCTCGATTCCATCAAGGATATTATCCGTATTACGGATTCCTAAATTCCCTGTGTAAACCCGCCTCGCTCCCCGGAAGTTCTCTTCGCTGTAAACTGTTAATCTCGGATAAGTTTGCGATACATGTACTTGTTTTTTCATATTGATGCTCCCTTCTCTTTTGCTAATCTATCCTATTAAGAGAAAGAAGCATTGGTATAAGCCAATCACCGTTAATTGAAAAATGATATAAACGAATCAAGGGAAATGTCTTGAGGATTAAGCAGCCTTCTCCTGCCGCGCTTGATCCACCTGATCGGACGGTGCGTCCTTCCCATAGCGGATAAAGATCGCCACACCGCATAATATAACGAATCCAGCTCCTAGCTGGAGGGAACCAAGGCTCTCTTTAAGCAATAACCAGGCCAGTAACGATGCGAAGACCGGCTCACCTAATACCGCCATAGATACAGCCGCCGCGCTAATGTACTTCATCAGCCAGTTAAACAGATAATGACCGAATAAGGTCGGCACTACAGC
>NZ_KZ987724.1:5195260-5195543 GCF_003614185.1 Paenibacillus aceti | reverse complement strand
CATATGGTGGAGAGCGGGGCGACCATCATCCGCTTCACAGAGGACAAGATTATTACCCAATCCAGCGTCAGCGATTTAACGTATCATTCACGTCTGGAATGTGAGTTTTTTGAATTGAAGAAGTCATAACGGTAGGCACAGCGATTTTCTCTATGTAAAAATCAGGCGTCCAGGTAAGGAAACTCCTCTCCCGGATCGCCTGATGGTAGGGTACTAGCTTAATATTTTGATGATAAGTTAAATTAATCTATAGCCGGGAGGAAGATTGCCGCTGCTGCGGATA
>NZ_KZ987724.1:5151721-5195250 GCF_003614185.1 Paenibacillus aceti | reverse complement strand
CGGATCGCCCGGGCCAGCTTATCAGCGAAGGAGCGACTCAAAGCCAGTTTGCGATATAGCGGCAGAAAAGCCCTCGTCATCGCCTGATTTACCCGGGTCTCGAACTTGAATTGCACCGTTCCCGGCGGAATCGTTACACCATTCGAATAGCCCAACTTGCAAAATTCAAAAGAGATAAAGTAACCAATCGCATTCGTCCCCAGCCCCTGCTTGCCTAAGACAGGTGATACCTTGCGCAGCAGCTTAATCATCGCATCGAGATCAGCCGCGACGATCGCTCTGCTCCAGGCTGCGGCATATTTTCGATTACAGGCAATCGCTTTGTAGAAAGGCAGCATCTGCCGCGCAATCCGCTGCAGTATCGTTCCCGTCGGGGCGAGAGCGGTGTGCCGCTGCTTACCTCTATGCTTCCCCATATCATCATCCCCTTATAGCAGTTATTCCAAATGTTCTTATGGCGCTTCTAGACTGTTATAGTGTATGGAAATGACCTATAGAAGGGACTGGGCTTTTTCCTCTCATTGTGGAGAGACTTCCTGATTATCCCGGGACTGGACAACGACCTGGTTGGATTGCTATGCTATTTCAAGTATTCATTCCGGAAAAAGAAGGAGAACGGACATCATGCCGATCAATAGACGCCTCACCACCGATCGAGATTTCCAGGATGCGCTGGACCGTCAGCTGCGGATTCGTGTATTTCACAATAGCCATATGGTGGAGAGCGGGGCGACCATCATCCGCTTCACAGAGGACAAGATTATTACCCAATCCAGCGTCAGCGATTTAACGTATCATTCACGTCTGGAATGTGAGTTTTTTGAATTGAAGAAGTCATAACGGTAGGCACAGCGATTTTCTCTATGTAAAAATCAGGCGTCCAGGTAAGGAAACTCCTCTCCCGGATCGCCTGATGGTAGGGTACTAGCTTAATATTTTGATGATAAGTTAAATTAATCTATAGCCGGGAGGAAGATTGCCGCTGCTGCGGATATTCCGAATTTGCTGCAAAGTCAGACGCTGGTTAGTGGAGATAATCGATTCCACATCATTGCCGTTGATCAGATCATCCAGATCAGCAAGGCTGCGGTTGCCGCGGATGACGCGGAAGTTGCCTCTGAACCGCGTTCTGGTGAACAGCACCAGCGTAGCATTGCTGCTCGTAGAGAAGAAGCGCAGGCTCTCGATTCCATCAAGGATATTATCCGTATTACGGATTCCTAAATTCCCTGTGTAAACCCGCCTCGCTCCCCGGAAGTTCTCTTCGCTGTAAACTGTTAATCTCGGATAAGTTTGCGATACATGTACTTGTTTTTTCATATTGATGCTCCCTTCTCTTTTGCTAATCTATCCTATTAAGAGAAAGAAGCATTGGTATAAGCCAATCACCGTTAATTGAAAAATGATATAAACGAATCAAGGGAAATGTCTTGAGGATTAAGCAGCCTTCTCCTGCCGCGCTTGATCCACCTGATCGGACGGTGCGTCCTTCCCATAGCGGATAAAGATCGCCACACCGCATAATATAACGAATCCAGCTCCTAGCTGGAGGGAACCAAGGCTCTCTTTAAGCAATAACCAGGCCAGTAACGATGCGAAGACCGGCTCACCTAATACCGCCATAGATACAGCCGCCGCGCTAATGTACTTCATCAGCCAGTTAAACAGATAATGACCGAATAAGGTCGGCACTACAGCAAGCAACAGGAAGATTCCCCATTCTCTCGGTGCATACCCGGTAAAAGGAATATGAAGTACCAAGTTGTACCCGGCCAGGAACGTTGCAGCGATCGCAAACACCCAGAAATTATAAACATAGGCGCTAAGGCTTGAGAGTAAATGCTTGCCTAACAGCATATGTGCTGCTACCGCCACTGTCCCAAGCAGAGACAGAATATCTCCACGAATCGCCGCCTGTGATAGCTGGAAATCTCCAAAGCCGATAGCAATCGAGCCGATAAGAGCGAGACTGAGACCGATCAGCATAGCCCGATTGATCCGAGCGCCGAACAGAAAGAACGACCCGAACATCACAATAATCGGTTCCAAAGTTAATATTACCGTCGAGCTTGCTACGGTCGTGAACTGCAGCGAGCCCATCCACAACAAAAAATGCAGCCCCAGCATGAGTCCCGACGAAATTATCATGAGCCATTGTCTGGAGGTCAACTGAAGCATTTCTTTGCGATACTTCCATAGCAGGGGAAGCATGAGCAGATTCGTAAGATATAATCTGTACATCGCAATAATAGATACTTCTGCGCTGGACCAGCGGACGAATATGGAAGAGAATGATATGGCTATAATGCCGATAATATAAAGAATTTCATATGACACAGATGATTTAGCTCTGGAATGCATTTTAATAGTCCCTCGATCCAAAAAATATGTATAGTTAACACGCTAACATCACATTACTGTGATCCATCCACCTTACCTAACTCATGCTATGATGCCCCACCAGATTTTGATGGCAGTCGCGGCAATCAGTACAGCTAATCCCACTCGAAGAGATGTCACGTTCAAAAGACGGCTGACCCGAGTACCCATTGGAGCGCCAAGAACGCTGCCCAGCACGGCAAAGATGGTCGGCAGTAGCGGAATACCTCCGCCGATGAGCTTGCCTGACACACCGCCGATCGCCGATATAAATACAATGGCCAGCGAAGACGCCACCGTAACACGGGTGGGAATCTTCAAGATGGTCAGCATGATGGGGATTAAGATGAACGAGCCACCCGCTCCAACGATCCCGGATAAGATTCCTACCAAGAGAGCCGCAACCGAAGCCGTAGCAGGGTTATAGGAAATCTCTTGAAGCTCCACCGCTTCCCGACTTCCCCGGTTTGGAACCATCATCATAATAACTGCAATTACTGCCAATACTCCGTATATGATATTGATCGTTTCGCTAGGCAAATACTTGGAGCTAATACTGCCTGCCAAGCTACCGATCAGGATACTGACCCCCATATTGCTTATTAGCCCTTTGTGCATCAATGATTCTGCGGTCTTGCTATGCTTCTTGTAGGCCAAGACACCGGCCAAGGACGAGAAGAAAACTTGAAACATACTGATTCCCGACACTTCTTTCGGAGTAAAGTTGCCTACCTGAAGCAAATCAGGAACGTACAACAGCAGCGGATAATTAATTATCGCCCCTCCGATACCCAGCAATCCGGAAAAAAAAGCCCCGATCAGGCCAATCAAGAACATAATGAAATATCCTGCTGTATCCACGTATGTATGCCTCCTAAGCTGCTCATCTCATTTTGCGCGAATCATATACGAATGAATCAAGATGGGTTACAATAAATAAAACCAAGTAATTCAATATGAAAAATATAGAGGGAGGATTGACATGCTGAGCAAACTCAAATCTTTATTTCAGGACCGCTGTCCGGATTGTAATGAGAAGCTTCATGTCGAATCAGATTCCCATCGCTGTATCAAGAGCTGCCCCCATCAGCATTATACCGAAGAGACCTACCACCACCTGAATATTCGCATCGTATATCGCCGTTAAGTCTGGATAACCGTCCTAATCATACCTTCTCTCATTTATTATGTACAGATGCTTCGTATGGCTGGCTACGCGCATGTAAGCCCGTTTATTTTTTCTCTACTGCAAACGGTGTATACTGGCTTTATTCAATATTACTTGAAGGCGGTGTTTTGTATTATGAGCATTATAGTAAGCAAGGCCTGGGTGTTGGCACGGATGTACGAGCCCGACGTAACGATTGTCGATTGCCGCTTTGAAATGGGGCAGCCCGATGCTGGACGTAAAGCTTATGAAGAGGAGCATATTCCCGGCGCGGTCTATCTCGATCTCGAACAAGACCTCTCCTCCCCGATCCGCGAGCATGGCGGCCGCCATCCACTTCCCGATCCGGAGCAGTTGAGCCAGACATTGGCTAAGCTCGGTATAACACCTGAAACGCGGGTGATCGTCTATGACGATCAAGGCGGAATGAATGCCTCCCGATTATGGTGGCTGCTGAGTTATTTAGGGCATGAGCAGGCCCATGTTATGAACGAAGGCTTCACAGCATGGAAAAACGCCAATTATCCGGTGACCGCCGACCAACCCATCCGTGTGCCTGCAAGCTATACATATAGCCTGCGTCCCGAAATGCTTGCCAGCATGGATGAAGTGCGCAGCGCATCCAGTAATAGCGAGATAATTGTCATTGATTCACGTGATCCTCGCCGCTATCAAGGGTTAGAGGAAACGATGGATAAAGCTGCTGGGCATATTCCTGGAGCGAAGAATAAGTTCTGGAAGCTACTCGTGGAACAGGATGGCAAATGGATACCTTCCGACCGGCTTGCAGAGCACTACAAGGATTTTCCCGCCGACCAAGAGATCATCGTATACTGCGGTTCAGGCGTCTCCGCTTGTCCGAATTTCATCGGCCTGAAGGAAGCCGGCTATGAGAAAATTAAACTATATGCGGGAAGCTGGAGCGACTGGATCTCGTATCCCGAGAATCCGATTGCGACGGGAGAAGAGTAGGGAGCGAGAGCCAGCACGCGATTGGACGCGAGCTTGGGGTTGTGACAATCACTTGTATATGCGCTAGCGCATATGTTGAAATCGAAAGTTCTACGAACACTAAGCCTATACAATTGGCTTGGATGGGTTCCATGGGCTCCACCTCCTACAAAGTTTCCGAAGGAAACTTACTTCGAAAGCATATGCTCGAAGGGAAACTACGCCCACCCAAGGTTCAATTATACAACCGTATCTTAAAGTTTATCGGGCATGCGATCAAGTGTCCTGTTTCTTCAACCCCTATTCTCGTATAACTTCAAGTTATATCACGTCCTACTGAACAAACCCCAGAGAAGATATCTACACAGAATAGAATGTCGCTACGAAAAGGCATGAATCACGGCGACGCGGCCCAATCACGGTGAAGCAACTTCTTTGTGCACAAAACGTTGCGAAGCGATTTTTTGCTCCGACTATACTTGAACTAAAGAGGAGGGAATAAGATGGAGTGGTTGGAGCGAATGAACAGGGCGATAGACTACATTGAGGAGAACCTAACCGGGGAGATTGAGCTTAGCGAGGCGGCTCGCATGGCCTGCTGTTCATCGTACCATTTCCAGCGAATGTTCTCATTCATTACGGACGTGACGCTGGCGGAGTATATTCGGCGGAGACGGTTGACACTTGCTGCGCTGGAGCTACAGCATAGGGGAGTAGCGAAGGTAATCGATGTTGCGCTTAAATACGGTTACGACTCTCCGGTCTCTTTCGCGCGTGCGTTTCATGCATTACACGGGATCACTCCGGCCATGGCTCGTCAAGACGGAATTGTGCTAAAAGCCTACCCCCGTCTGTCCTTCCTTATCACGATCAAAGGGGCAGATGCAATGAATTATCGGATTGAGACGAAGGAACGTTTTGAGGTATTCGGAATTGAAGGTATTTTTCGCACCGACGGAGGTGGAGAGGCACTTCAAACGCCGGCCAAGCTTTGGGAGCAGAGCCATGCAAACGGCGAAGTGAAGCAACTTGAAGCACGTGCGGGCGTTTTGCCAACTTTCGTGAGCCAAGATCTATACCCTGTGAATGCGGTTTGCAGCTACAGGAAGACTGGACCGGATACGTTTCCTTACATGCTGTGCGCATTTAAGGAAGAAAACAGCAACACAGACGGATACACCACGGTAACGATTCCCGCATATACGTGGGCGATCTTTCCGTCAGAGCCACATCAATGGGAGCAGTTTGGAGAGACGATCGAAACGCTTTACCGTCGCTTTTACACCGAATGGCTCCCTACGGCTGGCTACGAGCAGGTAGACGGGGTAGAGTTCGAAATGAACGGGACAAAAGACGGCCTCAACTATATCGAACTCTGGTTTGCGGTTCGCAAAATATAACTGGCTCGTAGGAGAAATCCAAAGGGGGTTGCATCAGGCTGTCGAGACTTTCTCGGCAGCTAACTTGTCTTTAACGTTCAATCTTGACTGATATGCCCCCATCCGTCCACACCCGAGCCCATCCCCCTCTGAATATTCCCCCTATACCGAAAGTCGTGAGCACCCGTGCTGTTCTCTATGCAACTCGCCGATATATGATAGAATAATCATTGGTTAAGATACGAATTAGAGAAAGGGCGACATAGATTGGCACAATTATTTTTCAAATATGGGGCAATGAACAGCGGCAAATCGATTGAAATCTTGAAGGTGGCGCACAATTACGAGGAACAGAACAAACCCGTGCTTATTTTCACTCCTGCTGTGGATGACCGGGATGAGGTCGGCTTCGTTTCCTCCCGGATCGGGCTGCGCCGCCCGGCTATACCGATGAACAAGGATACGGACGTATTCGAGATTGTAAAAAACCATACCCCACGGCTTTACTGTGTACTGGTGGATGAGTGCCAATTCCTAGGTGAGTCCAGCATTAAGCAATTCGTTCGGATCGTCGACGAGCTGGACATTCCCGTAATGGCGTTCGGGCTGAAGAATGATTTCCAGAATCAGCTCTTCGAGGGGAGCCGCCTCCTGTTGATCTATGCGGATAAGATCGAGGAAATGAAGACGATCTGCTGGTTCTGTGCGCGCAAAGCAACGATGAATTTGCGGGTAGAGAACGGCAAACCCGTCTATACTGGGGAGCAAATTCAAATCGGCGGTAACGATACCTACTATCCAGTATGCCGCAAATGCCATGCAAACCCACCGCTTTAGAACTCTAACGAAGCTACAGATCGCTATTGTCCCCAAATTAGCAGCAAATCAAATCTAACGAAACTCCATATCGTTATTTCAGAGGATTTCGGTGTTATAACCACTTATGTAAACTAATAACGATACCCCGTTTCGTTAAAATTCTCAGCAGCCGTTTTGAGCACAATTAGCGATACCAGGTTTCGTTAGAAATAAAGAAGAGGCCAGCTTATGCTTATGAGCCAGCCTCTTCTTTATTTTAATCCATCTCGTAAATTGTCCCTACCTTCAGTCCGTACAGCTCATTATAGATCTTCTCCGCATAAGCGTCTGTCATGCCAGCGATATAATCGATGATCATATGCTCCCAGGTCCATATCGGCTTCTCCCTCGCCTGATCGCGATCAAAACGGCGCAGCCAGTCGCCAGGGATAATCGATTTGGATGTCTCGGGATCGACAAAAGCATCCCATAGCCGCTTAATAACCCAAGCACTGCGCTTCTGCAGCCGTTGCACCCGTAAGTCGCGGATCATGGTCACCCAAGCAAAGCTTTTCAACACGCTCACCGTCCGCAGCATATCCTCATCCTCCAGACCTTCCTTCACGAACGTTACTTTCTGCCAGTTACCGTCAGGAACTACACCAAGGCTGGACACGAACAGGCTGACCCAATACGCCTTGACTTCGCGACGTGTCCGGGAATACTCATGATTACAAATCGGCATTTTCTCATTCCAGACGCGTAAGAATGAATTCAGCACCTCTTCTACCTTGACCAGAATCTGATCTGGCGTCCAACCGTCCCAGAAGGAATCCTCCAATGTCATGACTTTCTCGACGATCAGCCGCTGAATATGCGAATCCTTGAGAAAAGGCTCATGCACCTCAATTTTACCCGCTTTAATGCCATCCTCGAGATCATGTGCTGAATAAGCGATATCATCGCATAAATCCATCAATTGTGCCTCGAACGTTTTTTTCCCTTCCGGAATGCCCCAACGGTCGCGGATGTAGGAGATATATTCCCACTCATGCAGATAGAGGCCTTTTTTATTAACAGTGCCGGGGTAAGGATATTTGTTCGTCCCGAGCAGCACGGCGTCTGACAAGTTAAGGCCGTCGATATTTTCCCGTTTCTCCAGGAACATCATCAGCCGAAAATTATGGGCGTTGCCTTCAAAATGCTCATACTTCTGCCGGATAGCAACCCGAACCCGTTGTACTTCATCAGGTGTTGGGTCGGTATTCTTCAAAGCCTGCTCTATCTTCTCTTCCACCAGCTTCTCCAAAATATGATCCAGCACCTCTTCGCCTTTATGGCCAAATGGAGGATGTCCAAAATCATGGCAGATGGCCGCACACTCAACGACCTCCGGATCGATGATCAATCCGGGATGGTCTGCGCGTTCCACAGCAACATCCGGATAGGATCGCAGCAAGCTCCGCGCCGCTTCTCTGGCGATTTGCGCCACCTCCAGCGAATGCGTCAGCCGCGTCCGGTAATAATCACCGGTCCCCGCCCCGAATACCTGCGACTTGCCCTGCAATCGGCGGAAGGTCGGCGAATGAATCAACCGCGAATAATCGCGTTCAAAGGTCGCGCGACTATTTTCTTGCCCGATATTGTCCGGGTACTGCCGGTGTTCCCTCAATTCCTGGATATTCATAAAACTCGCCCCCATATTTCTTTCCCTTTTTATGTTATTGTAGCCACCATAGGGCGAAACTTAAAGCGACAATTTAAAACAGTTGCCATAAGCCCAATTATTCAATAGAGGATTGCATGGATATCCGAATGTATAAAGAAGGTGAAATGGGGGTCTATTATGGTAAAATAACGTCAGAAAGACCGAGTGCTGGTAACACTCGGCCTGTACAATTAGCTTGGATGGGGTATCCCTTCAAGTTAAAGGACGTTAGAAACCCACCTTCGGCGTGCAACCTTGGGGTGGGTTTTTACTTTTTCTTGTAGTTATTCGCGTTGCCTCATATCCTGTAATCCCAGTACGATCAAGCGTTCTATTCGGCAAGTGGAGAACAGGAATTTTCAATTATACTCAAAAGTTTTGAAGTTCTCCTCGTTCATTTTGTTACCATGGAAGGACTTGTCCTTCTACGAAATCAATTTCACGGTTATGTAGGTTCATATAACTATAGGATACAACTCTAAGGAAACTACAGAACGCTAATTACTCAAAAACAAGCCCGGATCGAATCTAACGAAACTCCATAGCGCTATTTGAGAGAATTCAGGCTTCAAGCACTCTTATGTAAACCAATAACGTTACCCTGTTTCGTTACAATTTTCAGAGGCCCTTTTGGGCGCGAATAGCGATACCAGGTTTCGTTAGAATCTATCTACACCCCAGGTTTCGCCAAAGCCTGCAATTATGCAGGAATTTCGCAACTGTTCCGACCCGTGGTGAACAACTCCGTAAGGATAATGCCGTTATTTTCACCATATCGACCTGATCCTTGAACAAGGGGGCAAAAGGCTGCATATTTGCAGCACTGCCCCCTCACTCAATTATTACTCCTTCCCAGCAAACAGCGATGTCGCAAACTTCACTTCGGAATATTCGCTGCTCGGCCCTTCAAGCAAGCTCCCACCCTCACCCTTCAAGTACTTGTTAAAGAAATCGAGCGTATATGCGTTCACTAGAGCCGCAGATCGAGCAGGGCTGATGGTCCCTATGAGCTGGAATTGGCGCAAAAATGGAGTAATGAACTGCAGATCGGCAAAATTATAATGCTCCGTATTCTCGATATACAAAACTTGACCTCCATGCTGAGCCACATATACAAGATGCTCCACTTGGGTTTCAACCTCAGTTAGAGCCTCCTCGAACCCTTCTCTTGTCGCCCCCATTTCCGCCAGTTCCTCATCGGTATAGATATAATGTTCCCTCACTTTATTGTAGAGGTCGAAGGTGCGTTCCGAGAACATGAACATAAACGGCTTCGTTAATGGAGCCTGATCATAACGATAGAGCGCTCCGTCCAGATCGATCCCCGCCATAATCCTCGGATCATTAGCCGCATCATAGGAAGCGGCTCCGCCAAAGGAATGACCAAATACACCCACACGCTTCAGATCCATTCGCCCCTCCAACCCACTAGGAATGAGCCCGGCATTCATCTGTTCAAGCTGGTCTAGAGTAAAAGTGACATCATCCGTCCACATTTTTCCTACATTATCCCGATACGGCTTGTCTCCAACCTGTTCATCATCGGTTCTCATCGTCGTCGTGCGCCCATCTGGAAATACAGTGGCAAATGTGCTGTAAGTATGGTCAATCGAGGCCACGATATAACCGTGACTTGCCATATTTTCGGCCTGTGAAGTCTGGTAAATCTTCGATGAGCCGAAGCCATGATTCAGAAGAACTAACGGGTAAGAAGAATTGGAGCTCGCCACCTCGGCCCCCTCATAGGAATGGGTCTGAATATATTTCAGATAATTCATGAAAATCCGCGGAATCCCCATCGTCTGAGACATCGGTTCCTCTTTAAGCACTCTAGTGCTCTCGGGGATAAAAGGCAGCGGTCTGCCCGTTGTATTTTGCGCCGGATACCATACCTGAACCATCAGCTCTCTCTGTACCCCTGGCTGCTCTCCGAACTGTTCTTTCCTTCCGTAATCAATAAAATGAAAGGTCTGCGTACCTACCTTAAAGCTGCCTGTCGGCTCTGGTAATGGAAATACCGGGAACGCATACATAAGAGCCGCCGTGAGAACCAACAACAAAGTGGCTATGCTGGTAAGTGGCACGGATAAATAGCGCGGTACCCTGCGGGCCTCTTCTTTCCGAAGCAATCGATACAGCGAAATACTAAATATAATGACAATAAGACAATAAGGAAATAGCAGCTGTACTCTATAGCCCTCCACTACCAAGTGAATAATGAGCAGTACCATATCCGACACGCTAGCCAAAAATAACGTCCTACAATGGATGCTCTTAGAGAACATCATCACTAGTAAAACCACACTGGATAAAAGAAGAAGCACCTCAAAAATTCTCATCTCGAACTCTCCTATTTGGCTGTAATATTTTATTCGGCACCATCTTATCCTGTGGTCATGAACGGATCATGAACCCAATATGAACTGAATATGAACAGAGGAAAATAAAAAGCCTCCGCCAACGGAAAATTCCGTACCGGAGACTTTGCTAGCCATTATCTCCCGGCCGGCAAGATAACTTTAATCGTAGTTCCCTCGTCAGGAGAGCTATGGGCGACGAAGATCTGCCCTTCATGCAGTTCAATGATCTTACGTGCGATGGCAAGCCCTAGTCCGCTGCCTTTGCTGACACGATTGCGAGACTGATCTGCCTTGTAAAATCTCTCGAACACATAGTTAATCTGCTCCGGGGAAATACCTATTCCTGTATCAGCAATCATCACTTCAATCTCGTTGGTGGTCAAACGCAGCTCGATACCTACTCTGCCCCCCTCGGGCGTGAACTTGATAGCATTGCTGAGCAGATTGATCCATACCTGATTTAATTGATCCGCATCGGCAACAATTTGAACTGCCGGCAATTCAAGCTCGATGACGATTCGCTTACCAGACCATTGCGGCTCCAGAGAGACGATAACTTGGCGGATTTGCTCATCAAGCGCATAAGTAGTCGGTGCGAACGGATGATGGTCTGAATCCAGGGAAGCTAGCTGGAGCAGGTTATCGCTAAGCCGGGAGAGCCGCTTGCTCTCCTCCGCTATAATGCCGAGATATCTCGTCTGATGCTCGCTGGATACGACACCATCGCGCAGCGCTTGGGCAAATCCGGTGATCGAGGTCAGTGGTGATTGAATCTCATGGGACACATTAGACACGAAATCCTGACGCATTTGCTCAATCTGTTTTAACTCTTTTGACATATGATCGAAGCTCTGTGCCAATACACCTAACTCGTCCCTGCGGTTCAAGTTCAGCTCAACATCGAAGTCACCGCGGGCCATTCGTTCCGTGGCATCAGTCATTCTACGGATGGGCTTGACCATAAATCGGGAAGCAATCAGGAATATAAAACCACCTATACAAAACATAATTAGCAGGAAGGTGACCAGAATGCGCGCCAAGGGGAAGCTACTGTTATCTGCTGGCTTTACGAATAAGGCGTAGGATTCGCCACTCCGCTCAAAGGGGCGTCCCACGATCTTCGCTCCACGATCTGTAAATACCACCGTCTCCCCGTTCAATACACGTCTGGACTCTTCAGATGGTACGGCAATCCCATGATCAGCATATGGAGAATTAAGAACCAGGATATCACCGCTCTGGTCAATGATGCGGATCGAATAGTTGCGCAGAGCACGGGCATGATTACGAAGTGAATCCAGGCTCTGGTCTGAAGCTTGGGCATAGCTCTCAACCAGATCACTGGAGACCGCCAAGACCTCCTCCTCGATTTCCTTCTCTAGCCGCGTCTGAAAGATCGTCCAGGTCGCTACAAAAGCGATGCTCAACCCGGCAATAACCGCAAGTAGGAAGGTCAGAACGACACGAGTGTATAATGAGCGGATCATCCGTTCACCTCAAGTCGATAACCAAGGCCACGTACGGTCTCGATTCGAAACACATCAGCATCTTCCCCGAACCGTTCACGCAATCTTTTAATATGGACATCTACCGTCCGCTCATCGCCTTCATAATTGAACCCCCAGATTTGCTCGATCAATTGATCCCTTGTGAAAATTTGCCCGGGGAAGCTGGCCAGCTTATACAATAGCTCAAACTCCTTCAACGGCAGAGTGAACGACTCATCGCCGCGGAATACTTTATAAGCCTGACGGTTCAGTTGCAGCTTACCAAGTTGAACGGTCTGCGCAGATGTAATTCGGTAACGCTTCAGCAACGCCTTGACCCGCATGACTAGCTCCAGCGTATCGAACGGTTTCGTCATATAATCATCGGTTCCAAGCCGGAATCCTTTTACTTTATGAGCAGGTTCACCTTTGGCGGAGATCATCAGCAGTGGCAAATCAGGGTACTTCGCACGCAGCGTGCTGCATAGCTCCCAGCCGTCCATCCCGGGCATCATTATATCGAGAATGACGAGATCCGCCTGTACATTCTTCACCGCTGCCAGTGCTGCCACGCCATCTTCTGCTTCCGTCACTTCAAACCCTTCATTCTGCAAATAAACGCCGATCAACTCGCGAATATGCGCATCATCATCCGCTATGACAATATGAGCCATTCCTCTCCCTCTCCTCTTCTTCTAGGTAGCCCTATTATAACGTGGCCGCCTAAAATATGGATAGGAATCTGAATGATTTCATGAGACGATAGGGTGGTAGTCCAGGTACTCCATTATGCGCTGGCATTTTTTTGGGGGGAAGGGGTGGAAGGAATATAGATGCATATATACCACTATCTGCCCGGTTTATACCCTCAACGGGGAATATAACTGCAGTTATACAACTATTTGGGGGATTCCCCCCTCGATCCGGGCCAAAGTCAGATAATAGTTGTATATTCGCATCTATTGCCAGACTACAGGCTGATTTCCCTCGGAATAGTTGTATTTCTGCAACTAAGCGGAATATCTAAATTAAGGAGGGGGGATTGCACGAGAAAAAGCCTACAGATCACAGCACGGCCCACAAAACAAACAGGGTTGCCCCCACCGCAGATTTCTAAAGCCTGCGGCAGAACAACCCCCACAATGTTCATCGATGATTCCTCACATTCACATGGACCTGTTCTGCCCGGAACACCCACAGGCGGCTTCCGGCAAAGTTCAGCACGACCCCAAGAAGCGTAACTGCCCCTTTGCTCATCCATAGCGAGATGCCGAGATGCTCATGCATGAGCAGCATACAGACGGAGGTTACGCCTAGCGTGACCAGGTTCAGCAGGACAAAGCGCAGCAGTCCCTTCGCAAGCGGACCCTGCTGCTTGAATGTCCACTTCCTATTCATCAGGAAGCTGTTCAGCACCCCGCAGCCGTAAGCGATGATCTGCGCTGCAAGCCAGGGCAGCTGCCACCAGGTTAATAGTGTAAACACCCCGATGTCTACGCCGGTGTTCACGATCCCTACAAGCCCAAAGATGATAAAGGAACGCAGCGAATCAGATAGCATATTAGACTTCATAGGGACCTCACCTTCTATCTATTATATCTATACGTCATACTCCATCTTCTGACGAGCCTTCGCGATGAAATCGAGCGGAGTCTCAACCTCTTCAGTATACTGAACCGCCCCGACCGTCAGCTTCATATCCAGCTTATACTTGTTAGAGAACTCGATATTGTTGAATGATTCTACCTTCTCCTTCAGACGCTGTACAACGACCTTGGCTCCGTCCTCATCCGTGAACAGCAGCAGCCCCCAGGTAGGATGATCCGCATTAAGCATATACAGAGAGTCATTCATGCGGATACTCGTCTCGCTTAGCCGCGAAATATCATAGATCATATCCGTGATCTGGGCTTCACTGACCATCCGGCTCAATTCATCCCAATGCTTGACCGTCATTACCAGCAGTGTTAACGGGATCTGATAACGATTGGACAGCGCCATGAATATTGTCGCATCGCTCTGGAAGGAGCGCGTATTCTTCAGATTCGTGCGTTCATCAAGAGTAGCCAGTGAAGCGTTCTTGGCCTGAAGCAGCTCCTTCTCCTGCTGAAGACGCCGATTGGCATTCGTCAGCAGAGCGATAACCACCGTCAGAACAGGCGTCATCACCAGCCAATAGTAATGATAGCTCTGCAGCGGCTCGCCGACAATAAGCGTCTGGTAAATCGTATAAGTACCGTATCCGAAGATGAACACAATATTCAGGATCAACCCGACAGTAATGTTGGTGAAGTAAGTCAATACCGCGATCAGGAACGACATATTCAACAAGATCATGTTGATCAGATAACGATCCGGATCTCCTGCCGTGAACACGACATGAATGAAGCATACTACAAACAGCAGCAGAAAAGCCGCATCCGACAATAAACTGCTCTGATAGCGTTTCATCATTCTTCCCTCGCTCTCTTTCTGTACTTACGAAGCAGAAGAACAAGCGATACAGCTACCAGGATGAAGGTCAGTCCCAGCACGACAATGAAGGCCATGACATCCCCTCGCTCCGCAATCTGAGTGGCCAGGCTATTCTCCTCTAGCTCAGCTTGCTTCTTGAAACGGAAGGGCTTGATATTTCCATCTGCATCGGTCACTACGCCATCTCCGTAGATCTTCCATTTTCCACTGTCCGTGGCCAACAAGCCAGAGGCCAAATAATCATATTTGGAGCTTGCACCAGTCACCGCGAGCCAGCCATAGCCTGGCGCATATGGGGATTCCATCAACTGCAGCGTCCCGATCCGCTTGCCGTAGTCCTCCTCGATGCTCATCTTCTCATTGGATTGAATTCCGCCACCGTCCGGGCCGTATTGGAAGAATAGCTTGTCGTTATTCTTTTGCAGCCAAGCATTCGCTTGGTAGGAGCCGATAGAAATAAGATTATGCTGCTGCAGTTCCGAATCAGCGGGAAGCTCTCCACCTGTATAGAAAGTTACTTCGCCTGTATTAGCTTCCGCATACTTGCCCAGCAGATGGAACAGATTGCCGAGTGCGAGATAGCTATAAGAATCCATCTTCGCTGGCAGCAGCACAGCGACCTTATTGAAGCTTGCATCCCTCAGGAATGGATTCGGATAATTATTGAACAGTAAGTCCAAGCCATCCTTCGTGTTCAATTGAAGCAGAGAATCCTTCGTAATGAAAGCCCATGGCATCTGATCCTGGAGATCGATACAACCTGCGCTGATTAGCTCCAGATCAAAAGCTACAGTAACCGTGAAATTACCCGAAACCTCCAGGTTCTTCGGAATCGTCAGCGTAAGCTGATCCTGATTCGACGCTTCCCTCGTCAGCTTCTTGCTGCCAATCGGTGTATCGTTAATCAGAACCGTCACAAGAGAACGATCAAAATCGAGATTATCCGAATAGCGGAAATCAAGACTCAGCTTGCTCGAATCGGCAATGAAGCGGTTCGCTGGCAGCGACACAAAATAGCTCTGCTCCTGATGCATCAATCCCGTCAGCTTGTCCCCTCTCTCCGTGAGCGTTACATTGCGGCTGACATTGATCTCCGGCGTGTCCACATTCGTGCCCGCATCGACCCATTTCTCCGCACCGTCCAGTTGCTCCATCATAGTCTGATTGCCAATTAAACGGCCAGCCTTCTTCAGCATGAGAGGATCGTCCGACGTGACAATCAGAGCCGTCTGCTCGCCTGTATTCACTACGCGGATCAGCGCTTTATCCTTGACACTAACCTGTCCTAGCGCCTGCTTCCATTTGTCAGGCAGATGGTTATACAAGGAGACAATAACGACATTCTCCCGCCCATTAAATGTTGAATCATCCATAGGCAGCATCGGAATGGTTTCCTCTCCCGAGTGATTGCCCTTGGCAAAACCGGAAAGCGCGTATACTGCGGCTTCAAGCTCTGCCGGTTCGCTGCCGGCTGGAACGCCTAAGGCGCTAAGCTTCTCTTTTAACGAATCCAGGCCCACAAACTGCTGATTAAAATTTCGGATGCTAGCCCCGATATCTTGCTTCGAATAATTGACCGTAGCATAAGAGGTCTTGTACAGCTCAAGCCAATTGTCCCGCTTCTCCGCGGTTAGACAGACCCCTTCTAGCTTATTGGTTAAAATATAACCTTCAATCGAGAGCGTATTCCCGCCTCGAACCAGTAAATCTTTAGGAACTGACACCGTTAAGGTCTGTCTTTTCTGGTCATCCACTACAGGACGGAATGAATAGAACTTGGTGCCGTTCATTTTGAGAGTCACACTGGACTCTTCCCTTCTTGTCAGCTGGGTCGCCTGATAATCCAAGTTAAGCGTAAGCGTGCTGACATT
The DNA here is from genome assembly GCF_003614185.1 of Paenibacillus aceti. Classification (GTDB taxonomy): domain Bacteria; phylum Bacillota; class Bacilli; order Paenibacillales; family Paenibacillaceae; genus Fontibacillus; species Fontibacillus aceti. The sequence continues at coordinate 5,178,674 of NZ_KZ987724.1, read as the reverse complement.
CCAGTATTCCTCAAGCTGGATATACATGTTGCGAGCTGCGGTTACCCCTGATAGCGAGATGTTGGACGAAGTGATCGGCGCTTCGTAGGTATAGCGGCTGCCATTTGCACTTGGAGCAGGCTCAGCATATACCTGACCACAGGAAATGACGAATATCAAACAGCATAGAATACCGGAGATCATGGATCTTGTATTCACGTTTCTCCCCCTTGTCTTAATAACGTTCGGTTTTGTACCACTTAACTTCTCTTTTAAATATCAAATCCTTGAAGTAGTTATATAGACCATTAGCGGCTACAATCATCCATAATTGGCAGTAGGAAATGTACATCAGCATGATGATCCACAGATTGGATAATCTCATCTCCCCTTTTTCCGTAATGATCGTAATGAAGGTCCCCGTCACGAATAAAATGATAGCGAGCAGCCATAAGAACGAGCTGAGCCCGGCGATCGTCGTATGGACAAGCCCAAGCGCATATAGAATAAGCAGCGAGTCCGACATAATAAGCGAAGTCAGCAATAAGAAATAAATAGATAAAAAATAGATCAGATCAAAATGAATCCGTTTCGCCGATCGGTCGAACAATAGCGGTAAATTTTTGACGATAACATAAATGTTCCCTTTAGCCCATCTGGTTCGCTGCTTGAACCACACCCTCAGCGTCTGGGGCTCTTGCTCCCACGTTACCGACTTGGGTTGAAACTTGATGCGGTAGCCCATCAAATAAATGCGGAAGCTGATCTCTGTATCCTCGGCAATCGCTTTGACATCCCAGCCCCCGATATGCTCTATAATCTCCCGGCGCATGATGAAGTTCGTGCCCGGAATGGTGCACAGCTTGAAGAGCTTCCATCTCCCCGCCTGAGCCATCCATTGGAAGGACAGCGTCTCGATATTAATAAATCGGGTCAGCAGGCTGGCGTTACGGTTACGAGTACGGAATTTGCCTATCACCGCTCCAAGCGTAGGATCATGGGTAATTTCCGCGACCAGATAGCGCAGCGCCGTCTTCTCCGGCGTATTGTCGGCATCATAGATCGCGATATATTCTCCTCTGCTCTGCTTGAAGCCAATATTGAGGGCATTGGACTTGCCTTTTCCGCCCGTAACACTATCCGTGTTAATTACGATCAAATTCCGTCCCTTATGCTTGGCCTGCAGCTTGGCCAGTAGCTCGCTGCTATTATCACTCGAATTATCATTAATGACGATAATCTCATAACGATCATGCGGGTAATCCAACGCTAGCAGAGCTTCTACCGTCTGGGTAATGACCTTGCCTTCGTTATGAGCAGGAACCATCAGCGTAACGAAGGGGGCATCCTCCGGCAGCGGTGGCACCTCACGCTTCTCATTCTCCATGTAATACAGATAGCCGGCAATAATCAGCACGACATTTACGAGAAGCAGCGACCATATACAGATGACAGCGATCAGCATCAAGATGTCTACAACAGTCATAGCTGCCTCCTTACTTGTAAAATTTCCGTTTATACATACGATATCCAATAATCAGAAAACCGGAAAATACAAACAAAGTAATCAGAATAATGATGATAAATATTTTGTTCTGCACCGTAAACCAGGTTTCAAAGCTCTTCTTCTCCTGCTGCTTATATTCATAATCAGAGCTCGTCTCCACATGGCTGGCCTGAGTCCCTAGACTAACTCCATTCAGCACAAGCAGGCCGCGCTCCGATGTTAGCTCATTGTTCGCCGTTTTTACTCGGTGATCCCCTTTTTTGTAATCCTCAAACCTAATCCAGCTATCCTTCAGCCCCTGCATCAAATGGTCAAGCTCAGAATCATCGTGTACAAAATCTAAGGTAAATGCCGTATCCATCGGAAGCGATTCGAACAGATGCCTATCCAAAAGATAACGCTGTATGAACAACGGATCTACACTGTAGACGGAGGAAGAGAAGGCTTCGGAGCGATTTCGCTTCGCTTTGTAAATCTGGCGTGTATCCGGGAAGAGCACAACCGAGTCAAAAAAAGCCATCCCCTCCGCAGAAAAATAATCATCATAGGTCCAGAACATATCGGCTCCCATGCCAAGTGGCACGACACCTTCCGCGGCCAGAACATCAATAAAATGCTCCATTTGGCGGTATAAGTCACGCCCGTCATCCCGAATCGTGGCCACGAACGGGGCTTCTACCAGCACAGTACCGTGGCGGGATTGCACATACTTCAAACTGTTGATATATCGTTTCATAGCAGGATAATCCGTATTGCTGAATACCGGATGCACGCTTACGATAAATGGAATCCCTGCATCATATAGCTCGTCTGACATTCGCTCCAGTAAACTCAAATCCGAGAATGGATAGATTTCCTTGAACACGAGGTAATTGTGACTGTCCTGCGCCTGCCGCAACCAATCCTTAAGTATGTAAGACAATGCAATTTCACTGAGAGTGTCTTTTTCCATAAAAGGTACATAAGCAAGCGCACCCTGCTGAATCCCGTAAGGATAGCTTACATTCTGAAGCTGCAAAGCCCCGTATTTCCGAACTCCAGGCTGCTCTGAATCAAATACCGTCCTGAGACGGATCGATTTCTCCACGAACGGACCGATGGTCAAATCCGCTATCTTCTCAACCTCTTGAATCTGCAAGCCTAATGATCGAACCAGCTTGTCCCGCGGCATCCCTCCAATGTAGAGAAAGTCACCTTGATAGGACTGCAGGTCCGTTAAATATTCACTGTCTTCCTCAGCAAGGTCGGAGCGGTTATGCACCTCGATCAGCTTGGAATAATTCGCTAGCATCCCCGGCTTATAGGAATCTATCGACTCCGTCGTAACCTGAACCTGAAATGCGGCAAGCAGCCGCTTCAAAGCCTCCACATTACCTTCTTGCCTCGAGCCGATCCCCAAGCTGTCATAGACGATAAGAACCGAATCAAAAGAGGAGGGAGTAGCCGCCTGAACCGATGCTGGATAAATTACACCAGACATTAGCAGCACCAGCAGCCCGATACATATATGAAAATTTCGCCTCAATCGGATCGTTCCTCCTTTCTTTTGATTTTACTGTCATTTCATCATGGTTCATGATCAGCTTCCGGCTTGTTCTGCCACAAATTTCGGCATATGGCATCGGCAACCGCAGCGAATGTCACCAGATCAAAAGCCGCTGTGAATAAAAATTCATGCTTCGCCAAATCCGCATCCCCGGCACCGATAATCGATACGAAGATGCCGGACAGTCCCATAAACATCATCATCAGCATCAAAGGCAGCCGAGTCATGCTCCGTACATGCTTCGCTTTGATAGCAGCGACAAAATGAGGGGCATATAACCCGATAATAACTAACATCCAAATGATGATGAAGCCAAAGGTTTTCGGGGCAAGCGCCCTTTTTAGCTGGCTATATACGGAGAAGAATTTCGTCTGCGCCCCAAAGGGCTTACCCACCGACTTCTCATAGTTGCCCATGGCTGGTGGACGAATCGTAAACGCACTTTTCGCAGCCAGATTCATTATTTTTCCCGCCTGATCCGGGTGAGCCAAGTAATAGCTAAGAATTGATACAAACCCGTAATGATTATAAAAGCTGTCTTCTAAAATCTGAGAGTTCACGTCCACAGTAGTATACGGCTCGTAATGAATAGTGCCTCTAAGAATAGCGTACTGTCGGTTAATCCCGAAGGATTCCAGCGTCTTCTCCGGGTCTTCCGACTGCATCAGTATACCGCGCGTCATGGCATGATATTTGTTCACATTGACAAATTCCTTCGGGATCAGCACATAAGTAGCGATACCTGCAATCATAAGCAGTGCAAGCGAGGAAGCCATCATCAAGCGAAAGCTTCGCTGCTTGCGAACAAAGATCAGAATGATTCCCATTACAGCAATAATGATGCCGACAGGGGCATTTTGCTGTTTACTCGTCGTCAGCAGGAGCCCGCTTATGAAGAAAATAACCATCATCCCGTAATCAGAGTAACGTTTGCGGAATAGAAGCAATCCCGAAGCGAATAAGTAAGTAAGCATAATCCAGACTATACTTTCACCAAAGAACGAGTTGAAGAAAGCCGTGTATGCCGTATCTGCAAATAAAAACACCGCTAAAACTGCCACGATATATCCATACTTGGGCTTCATCCTCCAGGTTAATGCTTCGACGAACAGATAAACCGCTCCAGTATACATTAACGTGAGTAGTACCGCCTGAACCCGGATATCGAACACCTGCTGATTAAATAACTGATTGATCCAGATAGATACACGTATAAGAAGAGCTTGTGAGGAAGTATACATAGATGCATTTTCGTTGAAGTATTGGAAGATTCCGAACTCTTTATTGAAATAGCCGAAATATAAGCTGTCATAGTCAGGAGTATTAAAATATAGCCCATTGCTATACAAAATTCGAAAGTAGTCGCCGTTATCTGCCATCCCGACATATGGCGGTACGAACAATACGAACACCGTAATTAACAGCACCAATGAAGTCGCCAACAGAGATGGAGAAACATATCGGCTGAGGATCTTCATCCAATCACCGAGCTTTTTGAACCAAGGAGCCTTTGCCAATTGACTACACCTGCCTTCATGCCCGCGAATCCCCGGCTCTAATGAGCATAGGCGAGCAACGCCATCAAATTATCAAATGAATATGCTTGCTGTGTCGCAGGGTCTCCAAAACCACCGTATAGCGGGCTGGTCTGATCCTGGACCTGATATTTATCCATTTGTCGGATACTATCCTTATACAAATCCTCGTCCCCGAGTACAGAACCGATCATCGCCGCAATGGCATAAATAGCCGTGGACTGAATCTCGTTCTGCGCCTTGCCTTTTTTATCATATTGGCCGTACAAAGTTCCGCTCTGCACATGTTCCTTCAGGTAAGCGATGCTCTCGGGGCGCTGAATACCCGCTTCAGACAAGGCCAGAATCGTAAGTAGCGATTCAACGGTATTGATCCCCTCCGAATGGTATGAACTCGTATCGTATTCATATCTTGTCTCGTAGAAAGGAAACGCATCGGATAGGTATCCGTTCTGCATAATTGTCTGCATATTGCCGATCAAGTCAGCTTGCTGCTCTGAAGGAATGGGCAATCGTTTCAATGTCGACAGATCAATATAGCATAGTGTCACAAACTTATTGTTGATCTTGTATACCTCATCGTAGAAATCATACATCCGATCCCCCTTGATGTTGAAGTTGGAGAACAGCTTGCCATAGGCGTCAGCCAATTTCGTATAATCCGGAGAGAAGCGCTCTCCCGCCTCATATAAGGCCCTGATGATCCTAAGGTCATCTACTGCTGCGTTGATCGTATATTTCTTGTCCTGCTTGGGACTATACCGGTAGCTAAAGCCTGAGGGCAGTTCAAAAACACGCAGGGCCTGCTCCCATTCCGTCTGAAACGCATCCTCCCGGTTCATTAACACATCATAGCGCAGCATTAAACCAGCGGATTCGCTTAACACCTCATGCCCTGTAGCAACCGTATCCGTCTCACCAGTATCCAGATAATTCGTATATACCCCGTTCGCTCCATACATTTTATCCAGCACAAAACGTTCCGTAAGCTCCCGGTTCGATTTAACCTGCTTATGAAAATCGCCATCAACATCCGCCTCTTTAGCAGCTGTCTGATTGTCTGGCGCCTTATTTCCTTCTGGCTTAGCCGCCTGTTCAGGCGAGAGCGGCGTATTCCCGCAAGCTGTAAGTGCAATACTCCACAGTAAAATAATGCAGAGAACGCTTGTCCCATATTTTCTTACTCCACTGCTCTTGTTCAAGCCTGCACCACAACTTTCTCAATTGTCATTTAGTAACCATCTCCGTAGAATGATAATACTGATAGGATGGATTTGCATGTACTTCTTCATGAGGATAATGGACGGTTTCTCTAACGATATACTGAGGCCGATTCTTGCTCTCGTCATAGATGCGGGCAATATATTGGCCGATGACGCCTAATGACAGCATTTGAACACCACTGAACAAGGTAATAGCCATCATGATCGACGTCCAGCCCCGTTCCACCTCCGGGAGGCCGAGCAGCTTCGCACATAGAGAGTACACAAGGACAATGAAAGCCAGCACAACAGTCAGCATCCCCATCCGGGTAATTAGCTTCAACGGCTTGGATGAGAACGAGAAAATTCCGTCAGAGGCAAAGGCGAGCATCTTGCGCAGCGGATATTTCGTGGTTCCTGCTAACCGCTCACTCCGGTCATATTCCACAAAGGTCTGATTAAATCCGATCCAGCTTATAATCCCGCGAATAAATTTATTTCGTTCCGTTAGACGGTTAAATACATGTACAACCTTGCGATCAATCAGACGGAAATCACCCGTGTCCCTTGGAATATGAGTGTCTGACATCCGTTGCAGGAAGCGGTAGAACAAGGAGGCTGAAGCGAGCTTAAACAGCGTCTCGCCTTTACGGTGCCTGCGCTTACCGTACACCACCTCATAGCCTTCCTCCCACTTCTCCAGCATCTCGAGAATCACTTGTGGAGGGTCCTGCAAATCCGCATCGATGATGACGACACAATCTCCCTTGGACAGATTGATCCCTGCCGTTACCGCCGCCTGATGACCGAAATTCCTGGCAAAATTAATGATCCGTATATGCTCGTCCAGTCTGGCCAATTCATCCAAAATACTCATCGTACGGTCCTTGCTTCCATCGTTTACGAAGACTAGCTCATATGGATAGTTTGAATCGAGCATCACGTCCGTGAGTGCATCATAGCACTGCCGGATGACCTCCTCCTCATTGTAAGCAGGGATTACTACCGATATGCACTTATCGTCCATGTCTCCCACTCCTTTAGTCCGATAACTTCAAATTTTATATGATCCACAAAGCCCCTATAATCATGAAAAAACGACAGAATCTAGCAATAAAATCCGTGATTCTCTATTTCACTTACTTTCTATCTTTTTCAGAGATTTTCATTTTTTTAAACAAAAAGAAATGGTAATTATAAGGAAATAATGAGGTGGTTAACTGTCTGAGGGGCCTTTATGATCACTCTACGTAGTATTATATCAGCTGATTCTGAACAATTTCTAAACAAGATTTCGATATGAAACATTTACATCAAAATACATAAAAACCCAAAATAAATTTACAATTTTAAATATAGCTCTATAGACCTATCACTTCGACATTTTTCGCAAAACCTGACTAAAGAGAAAATTCATTCCCTTCCTGCTATAGGCCGTTTGGTTGAAGCTGCCGATCATATACATATCCAGATTGGGAAGATAGAGCATAGAAGCGCCGCTCGAGCCCAGATGTCCCCAGCCGATATATTTCTGACTCCAAGGGATAAAATGTAATCTCATCAGCCCATAGCCATAATCCATTCCGATCCACATTCGATTCCACTGCTGCATTGTGTCTAAGGATTCCTTACGGATAATCTGGTGATTAACGACGGATTTCATGAAGATTAGTAAATCCTCCGAGGTCGAAACGGTCTGGCCCCCCGCATAAAAAGCGCTAAAGCTGCGATGTTCCTCAACAGGGATGGTTTGCTTATCCAGATATAAATTGGCTACGAGATGTTCGCTCTTCAAGGCTGGTTCCGAATACTGGCATAGATAAGTGTGGTTCATTTGCAGTGGAGTAAAAATATAATCGTGAAGTGCTTCATGATAAGGCTTAGAGGTAATCGTCTCAATGATCAAACCTAGCAGATTATATCCCGTATCGGTGTAATGGACTCTTCGACCTGGAGGAAAATGGGGATTCAGATGCTCCTTCGACCACTGGATCGTCTCTTCCGCTGTCCAGAAACGAGAAGGCTGAGCCAGTTGCTGTTGAAGGAAGGATTGTCCGTTCTTCGGTTTTTCTTCGAAATAATCAGGCAAACCCGATGTGTTACTTAACAGATGCTTAATCCGAATATCGTATGTATAGTCTTTACCTTTGTAGATATGTAGGTCTTTAAGAAGTTGCGGCGGCAGGTAATTGGCGATGGGGTCATCATATTGAATAAGGCCTTTTTCGGCAAAAATGGCTAGGATCACCGAGGTGAAGGTCTTCCCAATACTGGCGGTGTGATAAGGTTGATCTGGATGGGCCGGAAGTCCATCTGTCTCTCCCGCAGCCATGGGCCAGTGAAAATCCCCTCCATCCGAATGTAATAACAGGAACACATTATGCAGCAATGGATCAGTTACAGTTCTATTCTCCAGCTTGCGCTCGATCTCCTGCCTGACCTTCTCTTTATTCATCTTATTCCTTCTCCTCCCTCATTCTTCATAATTAATTATTCAAGCTTATTCCTTATTCTCCTTCCTGATGTCTAATAATAGCTGCGAAGAGGAGAATATTTAAAAAACCGCCGGATGATCGGCGGCGGATTATACTCTATCCATTCTCTATAATAATGCTCTCCAATTTGAGATTCACCGGGTTAGCAATCGTATCGCCAACCGGGCAGTTGTTCTCACTCTAACCCCATCTTGCAGATGCGCATTCGCTTTGAAGGTATGTACAGCAGCCATTTCAACCTCTCCTTTGTCCGGAATCGTCCGTCTTCCCGCTCTCGCAGTAAACATACTTCTCCGCTATGATTTATATGTATTATAGATTCCGATCTATTCACTGTCAATCATAGAATCGCAAGAAGGGTGCCCCTTCGGCTCCGAACCGATCAGGCACCCTGTATTTGCACAAATCCTTATTCCTCTTTATGCTCCGATTGCTCCTGTCCAAACGCCGCCTTGGCATCTTCTACCATTTCTTTGGCGAATTCCTCCCTCTGCTTGTCGGGAACCGGCATCCTGTTCAGCGGAGTCGTCTGCACTTCATACTTGCTTAGCTGTTCTGACTTCTTCTTGCTCATTTATCCTGCACCCCCTTGGTCGCTATAGAGTCCACCTGTAGGATGCAGCAATAGAGGTTGTTTTATGCACTTCCAGAGGCCTGAAAGCGAAGACTACCCACTATATAAAATAAGCTTACTTGAGAATTCTCTTGAAAGCTTCTGTCTGCTGCTTGATGCCGACTTCAGTAGCAAAACGTTCAATGCTGGATGCCCCGAAGAAGCCCTCCACTCCCTTTGTTCTGGACAGCACATATTCCGCATCTGCCGGTTCAGCGATTGGCCCACCATGGCATAGCACCATAATGTCCGGGTTGATCGCCTTCCCTGCATCACAGATCGCCTGGATTCGCTCTACACAATCATCCAGAGTCAAGGCAGTCTTGGCTCCGATCGTCCCCTTCGTAGTCAACCCCATATGGGCGACAAGAATATCCGCACCTGCTTCAGCCATCTTCTTCGCCTGATCCACATCGAATACATAAGGTGTCGTCAACAGATCAAGCTCATGGGCTTTGCGGATCATGTCTACTTCGAGATCATAGCCCATACCCGTCTCTTCCAGATTGGCCCGGAACACGCCATCGATCAAGCCGACGGTCGGGAAGTTCTGTACTCCGGCGAAGCCCTGATCCTTCAGTTGTTTCAGGAATATATCCATAATCCGGAACGGGTCGGTTCCGCATACCCCGGCGAGCACTGGCGTTTCCTTCACAACTGGAAGCACCTCATTCCCCATGTCTACGACGATCTGATTCGCATCTCCGTAAGCCATCAAGCCTGCCAGTGATCCGCGTCCCGCCATCCGGTAGCGCCCCGAGTTATAGATGATGATCAGATCCACGCCGCCGTTCTCCGCACTCTTCGCGGATATACCGGTGCCGGCTCCTGCGCCTAGTAGTACATTGCCCGCGGCGACCTCTGCTTTTAATTTCGCCAATACTTCTGCTCTAGTCTTCATTTTGTATTTCCTCCTTTTCAATATTCATCTGTTAGTTATAGAAGACAAGCAATGCTTTACTTGTTCTGTTCCATGAGTTCAACAAGCTTCTTGGCCGCCGTTACCGCGAACCGCTGATCATTGATGTCCGTATCCAGTTCTATCAGCTCGACCTTGCGGCGATCGATATTCTGTCTAAGGGTATTGAACAGCATCTCATCCTCTTCCATCCCGCTAAACGGGGCGCCCGCTACATCGAGCATCGATACCCCCTTAAGCGGAAGTATCAGAGCCGTCGGCCCTTCTGTCTGATTCAGCTTATCAGCGATAATCTCCCCCAGCTGACGGTTCTCTTCAACCGTCGTCCGCATCAGGGTAACTGACGGATTATGCTTATACAGATTCCGATGCTTGAACGGCTCCGGTACCGTATCATACGGTCCGAAGTTAACCATATCCAGCGCTCCGGTCGACACGACCTGCGGTACCTTACAGCGCCCCGCGGCCTCGAGCCGCTGCGGTCCTGCCGCTAATACCCCGCCGACCAGTTCATCACACCATTCCGTCGTAGTCAGATCAAGCACCCCGTCGATGAATCCGCTTTCGACCAGACTTTCCATCGTCTGACCGCCCGTACCTGTCGCATGAAACACGAGCACCTCATAGCCCTGCTCCTCCAGATACTCCCGCGCGAAATCAACGCTTGGAGTTGTCACGCCGAACATCGTCGCCGCGATCAATGGCTTCTTATCCTGCGGCGGTGCAGATTCGAACTGTACCATGCCGGCTATCGCGTGCACAGCATTCGTAAATATTTTAATGGAGAAAGAATTCAGCCCCGATACATCCACGATGGACGGAAACATCATAATATCACTGGTTCCAACATAGGGTGCCGTGTTCCCAGAGGCAACGGTGGATACCATCAGCTTCGGCACGCCGATCGGCAAGCCCCTCATTCCTGCCGTTACAATTGAAGTCCCTCCGGTTCCCCCGAAGGACAGAATCCCGTCGAACTTTCCTTCCGCATAGAGCTTGGGAATGATCTGCTCCATCCCTTTGGCCAAAGCCTCTGTTCCGATGGCCCGATCCTTCTTGGCCGCAATTTCATGGATATCAAACCCGGCTGCCGCTGCGACTTCTTCATTGGATACATCCGGAGTGAACATCGGCTCGAACACGCCGCTGTGTATCGTGAAAGCCTTCAAACCCAGCCCTTCAATCACCGATTTCACATACAAAAACTCTTTGCCCTTGGAATCGAATGTCCCCGCAATGGCTATCGTCTTCACTGTATAGCCTCCTTCAACAGCTGAATTTAAGGTTTGAGGTTCCATAGCAAAATCAATAAATCAGCGCCTGCAGGCGGTTACCTGAACCTCTATGGCTTCATAATACAGCGCTTTCACTATAAAGTAATCGTATGCTTGTATGATGTTTATGTATATTTGTCGGATGCTTGTTTACGGAAGGCTTGCGGAGTGATCCCGGTATATTTCTTAAAAGTCTTGCTGAAATGCACGTAATCCGGATATCCAACCAGTTCTGCAATTCTCGTCAAACTCAGCTTCGTATGCTTCATCACATCCTGAGCCTTATGAATGCGATACTTCGCCAAATATTCTGGAAAAGAACACCCTACTTCCTTATTAAAAAGCGCGCTCAAATGCGTACGTGATACGTGAATCTGATCGGCCAGCTCGGTCAAGGAGATATTGTTCATGTAATTATGGGCGATATGCTCCTTCACGATAGCTACATAATCATAGGGCTCATCCAACAGAGTCAGCTTGTCCATCAGCTGCTGATCCTGCTCTAACTCCCCGGTAATTTTGAAGCGGTGCGTCGTATCTACGATCGCTTCCTCTGTCGGAATCCGCTCAAAGCTGGAGCCTCCGACATAGCCCATCGCTGAGGTATTATCATACATATACTGCACATCAATCGGAGTATGAACCGGGCCGCCATAGACCAGCTTGAGCGGAGCTCGCCCCGATGCATCACAGACGGCAAAGATTTGCCGTGCGAGCTCCGCGCCGGTCTCCAGCGACAATACTTTTTTCGTCCCCATCAGACCTCCTGCAGTCACGCCCAAATGAACACAAATTACATCCGCCCCTGCCTCGAGCATTAAGGCCGCTTGTTCGACATGGAATACGAAGGCCATCGTGAACATATTCCGTTCATGGGCAATCCGGATCGCTTCTACTTCCTGAAGATAAGAGATCCCTTCCTCTTCAAGGGCTTCTCGAAATTTTCCGTCGATTAATCCCAAGGTAGGGTAGTTGATAATTCCGGCAAATCCGCTGCGCTCAATCGTCTCAAGATACGAGGGCAGGTCGATCGTCGGATCTGTGGCGCATAGACCGAATATGACGGGTCTTCCCCTGACGACAGACAGAATTTCCCGTGAACCGAAATCCAGCACCATCTCGTTGGAATTAGCGAACGGCATTAATCCGGCAATCGAACCCAGTCCCATCTGTCTAAAGCGCCCTGAATTCAGGGCCAGAATGATATCGGCCCCGCCCTTTACGGCATATTTGGCTGAAATCCCCGCTCCGGCAGCCACGCCTATAATATGCTCCCCCGCTCTAACCTGCTCCTGCATCCGTTCCAGCATTCGTTCCCGGTTGATGGTCATCTTCTGTCCCCCCTCGTCCTCATACTCTGATCCTCTACCTAAGGATTATGTCCTCACAATTATCTATTATTATAGAGAAAATTCTGCATCAAGGCACTTTCCCGTAGAAAAAGAAGGATAACCTGCTCACATCGAGAGGTTATCCTTCTATCTATCTGGCCCTGTGGGACCGATTCATTGAAACGCCATTCCTTTTTGCTTTCCTCAACCTCCGCCCTTTTGCCGCAGGACGCTGAGGTGCAGCATAGTAAACGGGTCTTCGCAGCCCTTTACCAGAACGAAGACGAGAGCGAGAACGGATCGACGTCCTCGTCCTGACCTTTTGCAAGGCTCGGTAACTCACCGGGACGAGTCCTATCGCAGCGAGCGTATTCGCCACCTCAGGGCTGGCAAACAGAGCAAGCTCCTGCTCCCGAATATCCACCCACCGGGATATTTCCCGCAAGGTCTCATCTACATGACCCGGATGGCAGACGATCTCGGTAATTCCTTCCTGAACCGATAGCAAATGCTGCCCGAGACGCTGTCTTCCCTCATCACCACCATAAGAGTCAAGCAGGATGGCATCCGTCATTTTGACAGCCGGAACTCCGCTGATCGCATGCTGTATTTGCGATCTGCGCAACGGGACTCCCTCCTTGTAGGCCTTGCGCGCCATTACCTTGTATATTTCCGGATGCTGCTGATGCAGCAAATGATGGGAGTCCAGATGCGTTGGACGCAGCCCCGTCCTCACGAAGCGCTCCCATTGGGCTGTAAGCTCCCGATGCACATCCCGCGAATCCCGTGCCGGGGCGAGAGGGTCGCTGTGAAAGCTTCCATCCGACCTCACTAGCGAGGGGATGCTGGCCGGATTCGAGACTGGCCGCCCATAGGTCAGATTGAAATGCAGACCGACGCTCAACGCAGGCTGGCTGAATGCCAGCTGCACCGCCTCCTCAAAGCCCGGCATATTAACCATTAAGGAGGTGCTGGTAATACCGCCGGCCTGAAATGCTTCAATAATCCCGCGATTCACGGCTGGGGACAAGCCGAAATCATCTGCATTTATAATCACTTGTCGTTCCATCTAACATCCCTCTTCCAGAATTCCCTGATGTATTAATAGATGCGGGATGAACTCCTAATGAAAGGGACAAATGCTCAGATTTAATGAACGCTGCTCCCATGTGCATATTGTGTACGCGGGGAACTGGCTGCCAGCCGCGAGACTAGTATAGCGAGGACAAGCAGTACACCCGCATAAGCGATCATACCGTTCCAACCAAACTGATGAAAGAACAAGCCGCCAGACCAGCCAACCAGACTTGATCCGCCATAGTAAAATAACAGGTACAGCGCTGAAGCCTGCGCCTTATACTTACGGCCGGCTACGATCCCGACCCAGCCGCTGGCTACGGAATGGGCCGCGAAGAACCCGAAGGCTACGAGAGCGACACCGAGTATTTTCAGGAATAATACCGTGCTTAATGTCAGCAGTACCCCGAGCAGCAGAATACCTATCGCCAGCGCGATAACATATTGCCGTGGATGACGGTCAGCCAGCTTGCCGAACCAGACCGAGCTGCAAGTGCCTAACAGGTTGACGACGAACAGAAAGCCGAATACCGTCTGACTCAAATTATAGGGCTTGCTCGTAAGCGGATAACCGATATAATTCAAGATCATAATATAGACGCCCATCAGCAGAAAGGCCGTCAGGAATAACCCGAGTAATTTCCGCTGCGTGAAGTTATGTTTAAGGCCCGCCTCCCATTGATGCAGGCTTGTCTTTCCGGGTGTAAAATTACGGGAAGCTGGCAGGTTGCGCCAGAAGTATAGGCTGAACAACAGGCTTAACGCCCCCAGCATCATCAGGGCGATCTGCCAGTTGAACAGGTCGGTCAACGCTCCGATCACAATACGGCCAAAAAAACCGCCGATCGACGTACCAGCCACATAAATCCCGATGACCCGCCCCATTGCGCTGGGGTGGAACTCTTCATTCAGAAAGGCCATCGCGATCGATGGGAAGCCAGCGATACTGATTCCCTCCAGAAAACGGATCACAAGAAACAATGAAAACTGCTCGGTAAACGCAGATAAAATTGCCAATAACGAGGTAGTAAGCAGCGACAGGCTCATTAATAGCTTCCGATCCACACGATCAGATACAGCCGATACAATGACCAGACCAATCGCCAGTCCGATCGTGGCCAAAGACACCGAAGCGCCCGCCGTCGCCGGGGAAATATGATATTGCTTCGAGAACAGACTGATTAACGGCTGCGGACTATACAGCACCGCAAACGTAACAATACTGCCGAGCAGCATGCTAATAGAAGTTCTCCGATGCTCAGAACTCCCCACTTCTATCGTATTCATTTCTCTCTCTCCAATCCAATTCTTATCTATGTTTATTTATTGGTCACATAGTAAGTATAGGACGGGTCAATACTATAGTATAATGCATTATTAGTAACACTCTTATATATTGGATGTAATAAGCAGAGATAGAGGGAGAATGATTCATGGAGTGGCAGCAACTAGAATACTTTCAGACTGTAGCACGAATTCAGCATATGACCTCCGCAGCCAGAGCTTTAAATATTACTCAGCCTGCTCTTAGCAGATCCATTGCCAGACTCGAGGATGAATTGAATGTACCCCTATTTGAACGGAAAGGGCGGACCATCGTCCTGAACCAGTACGGCAAGCTATTCCTCGCCCGGGTGGATCGAATATTGGAGGAGTACCAGGCCGGGCGGCGCGAACTTGAACAGCTGCTCGATCCTGAACGCGGCGAGATATCGCTGGGTTTCCTGCATACCCTTGGCGTCCGCTGGATTCCGGATCTGATCGGCAGATTCCGCGACATCTACCCGCATGTCCGCTTTCAGCTTCATCAGAATAGCAACCTGAGCTTGCTGGAACGGCTTGACTCGGGTGAAATAGATTTATGTATGTCCTCACCGCAGGACACCTCCCTAAGTATCGAATGGACGAAGCTATGGACCGAGAAGCTGTATCTCGCGGTTCCTGTCCATCACCGACTGGCCGGATCAACCTCCGTAGCCCTTGAGGAACTACAGGACGAGATGCTTATCTCGTTCAAGGATGGCTATGGACTGCGCCATATTACCGATGAGCTACTGCAGCAAGCAGGCATCTCCCCGCGCATTCTGTTCGAAGGAGAGGAGATTCATACGATCGCTGGACTGGTCTGTGCCGGACTGGGTATCGCGATCCTCCCCAAAACGGAAGGCATCGACGAGAACGGGCTCGCCTGGATCTCTGTCAGAAACCCGAACTGTTACCGGGAAATCGGCATCGCTGCGGCGGAAGGCAGATTTCTCTCCCCGGCGGCAGAGCAATTCAGGAAATTTGTGATCCAATCAGCTAAGCCTGTATAAATAGAAGTGGTACAATATAAAATAATCTAAATCATAATTGGCAGGTGCAGCTATGCTTCAATCATACTTATTTCCAATCAAATAC
The DNA here is from genome assembly GCF_003614185.1 of Paenibacillus aceti. Classification (GTDB taxonomy): domain Bacteria; phylum Bacillota; class Bacilli; order Paenibacillales; family Paenibacillaceae; genus Fontibacillus; species Fontibacillus aceti. The sequence goes on along the minus strand of NZ_KZ987724.1, from coordinate 5,162,796 downwards.
GCTTTTTTCTCTTTTCCTTTTGTAGCCTTCTTATTCACAATGCCGTTTCTGATTGTGCAATACCGCAAATACGGCTATATCAATAAGTTCAGATCGTTTCTGCTATATTTGTTCTTGCTTTATTTATTGAACGCTTATTTTCTCGTGATTCTGCCGCTTCCTGCGACCAGGGATAACCCGGCCATGGCCTCTGGCGGACTGCAGCTCATGCCTCTGAATTTCCTGCGCGACATTATGAAGGAGACCTCCATCGTCATCACCAATCCTTCTTCTTACCTGCATTTGTTCAAGGAGCGGGCTTTCCTTCAGGTCGTGTTCAATGTCTTCCTGACTATGCCCTTCGGCATGATGCTGCGTTATTATTATCGGCAAGGCTGGCTGCGCTGCATTATGTTCTCGTTCCTGCTCTCTCTGTTCTTCGAGCAGACGCAGTTAACGGGTTTATACGGCATTTACAGTCATCCTTACCGTGTGTTTGACGTGGATGATCTCTTGATGAACACGCTGGGCGGAATCTTGGGGGCCCTGCTTGCTGACTGGACCTCAAGCCTGCTCCCTAATGTGGAACGGCTGGATGCCGATGTAGACCCATCGAGCAAGCGTGTAACCTATTTAAGAAGGTTCATCGCCTATATTATCGACTTCTGGATATGGTCCATACTGCAGATCATGCTGGATCAGATGCTTGATTTGTCGCTCTCTTTTCTGCTGTCATCGGGAATCTATTTCATGCTACTCCCATATCTGACTGGCGGTTATACCTTCGGCAAATGGATCGTACGCATCCGGCTCACGCGAACCGGACCGAAACAGAGGGTATCCTTGCTGTCCCTCATCGTACGCTATGGCATTCTATACTGGGGAATCTTCGGTCTACACCAGACCATTCCGCTATTGAATGACTATCTTCATCCGATTATCACTGTATTAGTTACCTTGTTCATCTTTGCGATGGACGTCGCCTTCTTCATTCACATCTTTGTCAGTGTGATACGCAAGAAGCCTCAGCTCTTCTATGAGAAGATCAGCAGAACCAAGCATGTAGTCGCCTGGAAGCCTGAGGAGGCTCAGGAGGAGCAAGCTCCGCTTACTTAGCGGTAACGGGATCTGTCATATACAGCTTCACAGGACAATGGTCACTGCCCATAATATGACAATCGATTTCAGCATCGATCAGAGACGGAGCCAATCTGGCCGAGGTCAGGAAATAATCGATCCGCCAGCCCACATTCCGTTCTCTAACCTTGGGCATGTAGGACCACCAGCTATAAACCTGCTCGCGATCGGGATAGAAATGCCGAAAGGAATCAACAAATCCCGATCCAAGCAGTTCCGTCATCCTTCCCCGTTCTTCCAGCGTAAAGCCGGAGTTGCCGAGATTTGACTTCGGATTCTTCAGATCGATCTCCTGATGCGCCACATTCATATCCCCGCATACAATCACAGGCTTCTGGCGGTCCAATTCCAGCAAATAGCTGCGGAAGCGATCCTCCCATTCCAGCCGATACTCCAACCGGGTTAAATCCCGTTTGGCATTCGGGGAATATACATTTACTAGATAGAAGCTGTCGAACTCCAACGTGATCATGCGACCCTCTGGCTCATCATTCTCCTCCAGACCGTACCAGACCGAAAGTGGCTTTATTTTTGTAAAAATAGCTGTACCGGAATACCCCTTCTTCTCCGCGTAATTCCAATATTGCTCATACTCCTCACCGAGCTCCAGTTCAATTTGCCCTTCCTGCAGCTTGGTCTCCTGAACGCAGAAGATGTCTGCATCGACCTCTTTGAAATAATCATAAAAGCCTTTATTCACACAGGCTCTAAGCCCGTTCACATTCCAAGATACTAATTTCATGACGCTCTCCCTGCTTTAAATTTAAGATATTCTAATCTTATCATAGAATTCGCCGTGTGCAGAAGCACAACAAAAAACAGTGCCCCCTAATTGCTCGGATACGGCACTGTCACTATTGTAAATTCATATACTCATTAGAGGTTGTTCGCGGCAAATGCCTTGCCTTTCTTCACCACTTCAGCATGATACAGATTCACAGATGTACTGATGATATAGGACGGTGGCTGCTGGCCTCTCTTCTGGCGATGGCCTTCAATATGGGCAGGACTCTTCTCCCAATTCTTCCAGGCCTCCTCGGATTCCCAGCGGATGATCGCCACCACTTCTTCCTCTTCCTTACTCTTCCTATTCACCATGACACTGATATCGATCAGACCTTCCATCTCATCCATCGGACCTGGTTGGCTGAAGCGCTCGACAATTTTATCACTGTTTCCCTTTTCGACAAGCATCGTTCTCGTCATAATAAACAATGGCAGTACCTCCGCATCATCATCAATAATAAATAATTTAACACTATCTCCATAGTAATTGATAATAATTATCATTGTCAATAGATCTTTATTGAGGGAGCGGTGGCGGAACGGCCACTGATCGCCAAGCTGCTCGCCGTCGATAAGTACAAGGAGGAGTACCACGAAATTCTGAAGGAAGCGACCGAAGGCTATCTTGCCAGCGATACCTTCACGGCGCGGATTAATCAATTGTCCGAGATGATCAGTCCATATGTAAAAGCAGATCCGACTGCGTTCTACACCTATGAGCAGTATGAACAAGCTTTGCCCCAGTTGATTAACAGCAACTCCTCCCAAGTCGAGAATATAACGCAGCAGCTGGACGGCACGATTCCTTCTTCAGGTGACGGTTCCGGCAGCGGCGGAGGTATGGGCGGTGGCATGGGAGGCAGAGGCGGCATGGGCGGTGGCAGACCCACCATGGGCCAGGGCGATGATAATGTTCAGGGTGAGCAAGCCCAGCCAATCACACCGAACGGGGATGTAGACACCGACCCAACCCCATCAGAAGTGCCTAACAAGCAAGATGCGCAGAAACAAGGTACGGATGGCAGTCCTGCACAGCAAACCACAAATGCCGAGCCTCAGCAAGGTGCTGATAATGGGCAGCAGAGTCAAGCCGGCCAAGCTCAGCCAGATGAGACAAACGTTCCGGCGGACCTTCCGGCGTGGAATGGAGAACGGGGACAAGCCGGAATCGAGGGCGGCTTCCCTGGTGGCTTCGGCGGAGATCGCGGAGCATGGGGCGGGCTCGGTCAAGGAACAGGGCAGACTGAGGGAAGTATGGAAGAAGCGATCACGGCTGCCGGTTCACTGGTTATTCTTGTGCTCGCTTGCTTATTCGTAGCCCGCTTTCGTCGAAGGCGCTAAGCCAGCCTGGGCATATGATTTCCAAATTGGCACCTTTTTCAAAAAACATGTTTAAAACACCCCTTTTTGGTAAATAGTAAACGACAAACCAACTAAAAAGCAGAGGTGTTAGCAATGGGGTTTTTATGGTCATTAATTATCGGTGGTGTACTCGGCTGGCTGGCCGGATTAATTCTAGGTAGAGATGTCCCTGGTGGGGTAATCGGCAATATTATTGCCGGATTTATCGGGGCTTGGTTGGGCAGCTTCCTGTTAGGAAACTGGGGCCCGGTGATCGGAGGCTTCTATTTCGTCCCTGCCCTGATCGGGGCCATCGTGCTTGTCCTTATCGTAAGCATGATTTTGCGCTCCATGCGCAGGAGTAAATCCTAATCGAACAGTTCCAAAAAAGGATTGCCGTCTGCGGCGGTCCTTTTTTGTTCTAACGAAACGTGGTATCGCTATTCGCACCAAAATGGGCCTCTGAAATTTGTGACGAAACTAGGTAACGTTATTGGTTTACATAAGTGCGCTTGAAGCCTGATTTCTCCAAAATAGCGATATGGAGTTTCGTTAGATTCGAACTGGGCTTATTTTTGAGTATATAACGCTCTCCAGTTTCGTTAGGATATCGACAGTCTGATCGGTTGAGGCTCGACCATGATCCAGTAACTCAAAAGCCTGCAAATATGCAGGAATTCCGAGATATATCGCCCTGATTTGGAAAATTCCTGCGATAATGCAGTTTTTTCCTCTGAATCGGGCGGATTCCAATCAAAACTGAAGAAAAGCCTGCACATTTGCAGGCTTTTCTTCAGAACTAGGGATATTGAACGATAAAACCTGCATTTTTGCAGGCTTCGAGCTTGAACGCCGATGATTCGCACGCGTGAAGATCGCGCTAACACTTTGCAGCTAGCTGTTCCGATATTGATCTAATCAGAAAGAGTCGGTTAAATAGACCGTACCAACCGGAATCAGACGCTCCAGGGTATTCACGACTGCCTCCTGCCCTACTAATCGACCACAACGGTACATCTCTAGCGGACGTCTGTACCCCATGAGCATCGTCGTCAAGGTACGGATATCAAATGCGAGATCTAGCTCAGCTTCAGCCAGGCTCCCAGCAAGCTTGTCCAGCCGTCCGCTTCCATCAGGCGAAATCGATAACTCCCAGACTCCGTCATTCCACGCGGCCGAAGTATCCTCGATCCGCAGCATCAGCTTTGTCTCTGCCTCAAACGCCTGAAAGGTATATTCACTAATAAATGCAGCGGCATCGACGATCCGAGCCATGAAATATGGGTTAATCTCCTGCTTGAAGCGAGGATTATCGAGCATGAACGGGAAGAAATCATCCAAGGGGATGCACTCCACGACCGCTTGTTCAACCATGGAATCATGATTGGCATAGTAGGTCCATAAGGCCTCCCGTGCCACCTCATTATGATAGATAAATTCTTCGATCGTTAGCTCACGATTCGCAACCTTATATATCGCGTATCCCTGCGGAGTACCTTCCTCCGAGTAATATACGACATCATGGGAGTCTGCATCCAATACCCTTCTCTCCCACCACTCATGGTCACGGAGCAGCATTCCGTTATAGCGCTGAGCATAAGGGCGGTATATTTCATCCAACAGCGCGATGTCCTTGGTATCCCTGCTTACTCTGCCCTTGAAGCTCTTGCGCGCTGGAAATTGATTTACTGGAATCGTATATTTCCGTAGCTCGGTCATTTGCTCCCAGCCGAATTTACGGTAGTAGGCGAACGAGAACGGATTGAGGCAGGATATCGTCTGACCCTGCTCCTTCATGACGCTTAACACCTGATTGAATAAATGCCGTACCAGACCGCTACGGCGCTTCTCTGGCCAGGAGGCCACGCCGGCAATTCCTCCCATATCGAAGGGCTTGCCTTGAATATAAATTTGCAGCGGCAATAGCAGCAGACGAGCCTGGAGTTGTCCATCCTCGAACGCTCCCCATGCCTGCTCCGGCCTGAAATGTGTTCTTCGTTCGGCCCGCTCAACAGGAGACAATTTATATTGAAATGCATATTCTCCCAAATCCGCGCTGACCTCAAACTCTTCGGCAACCAGTTGTCTGATCTCCATTAGATTCCCTCATTTCTTGTTACGTTTGTCTCATATTTAACATCGTAACTTGGAAATCCATATAGTTCCACTCTTTTTTAGATTAATCCGTTAACTTTCCCTGTCTCATCCAGATAAATTCGCTCAGCTGCGGGAACCTTCGGCAGTCCGGGCATCGTCACGATATTTCCGGTATGAACGACGACAAAGCCGGCTCCGGCTGACAATGTAACATCTTTGATCTGAACGGTAAAATCCTCCGGCGCGCCGAGCAGCTTCGGCTGATCGGAGAAAGAGTATGGCGTCTTCGCCATGCATACCGGCATACCGCCGAACCCAAGACCCTCGATCTGCTCCAGCTTCCTACGCGCTGATGGGGTCATCTGAACTCCCGCACCATGGTATATTTGATGCACGATCGTCTCTATTTTCTCCATAAGACTACTGTCCAGCGTATATAGAGGAGCGAAGCTGCTATGTCCATGCTCCAGGATATCTCGCAGCATTTCCGCCATCTGTCTGCCCCCTGCACCGCCTTCGGCCCATACATTGGACACAGCGGCACTCACGCCGAGCTGGCGGCAATGCTCGATAAGCAGCTCCAACTCCTCTTCGTGATCATTCGCGAAGTGGTTGATAACTACCATGACAGGTACGCCGAACTTACGAATATTCTCAATATGCCGCTCCATATTCCCCAATCCCGCTTGCAGTGCAGCCAGGTTAGATCCGTCCAGCTCGTTTTTAGCTACGCCGCCGTTATATTTCAACGCCTTCACCGTAACTACCAGCACCGCTGCGGCCGGAGTCAGCCCGGATTGACGGCATTTGATATCGAAGAATTTCTCGGCCCCCAAATCTGCGCCGAAGCCTGCCTCCGTCACTACTACATCCGCCAGCTTCAACGCTGTCTTCGTACCGATGACACTGCTGCAGCCATGGGCAATATTCGCAAAAGGTCCGCCATGAACGAACACCGGGGTCCCCTCCGCCGTCTGCACCATATTAGGCATAATGGCATCCTTCAGTAGTACGGTCATTGAATCCACCGCTCCGATTTGCTCTGCTGTCACTGCTTCTCCAGACATATTGTAAGCGACGATAATCTTCCCTAGGCGCTGTCTGAGGTCGTGCAGATCCTCACTTAAGCACAGCACAGCCATGATTTCAGAAGCTGTTGTGATCATGAAGCCGGACTCATGTACACTTCCGTTCCCGTCTCCAATACCACACACAATCTTACGCAGGCTGCGGTCATTCATATCCATCGCATGCTTCCACACGATACGCTGCGTATCGATCTGCAATGCATTGCCATGATATATATGATTCTCAATCATCGCCGACAGCAAATTATGAGCTGCAGTGATCGCATGAATATCTCCCGTAAAATGCAGATTAATATCCTCCGCGGGCAGAATCTCCGCCTTGCCGCTGCCTGTAGCTCCGCCCTTCATACCGAAGCAAGGGCCGAGAGATGGCTCCCTAAGCGCAGCGATGGTCGGAATCCCTATCAAATTAAGAGCTTGCGAGAGACCGATCGTTGTTAGCGTCTTCCCTTCCCCAGCGGGCGTAGGATTCATCGCTGTGACGAGCACCAGCTTACCATTAGGCCGATCCTGCAAGTCCTCTCTGATTTTCAAGTTTATTTTGCACTTATACTTCCCGTACAGTTCAATATACTGCTCATCAATTCCAAACGACTTGGCAATGTCTACAATAGGCTTCATTTCCTCAGGCAACCCCCATCAGCTTCAATATGCAAAATCTAAAACCATACCGTCATATTGTACACGAAACAACAAATTTAATATGTGCAAAAAAGAACAATCAACAAAAAACAGGCCGACAACCATCTATACGACGGTTTTCAACCTGTTTGCTAATATGAATCTAGTCCCATAGGCGTTCTCTCGCCAAGCCCTCCTTACGGAGCGAGCGGATTTCCGCACTTATCGCAGAACTGATCGTTCTCATTCACAATGGCATCGCAAGAGCTGCAATGTTTCAAGACCACAAGCGTCTCATCCGACGGCTCCTCAGCGACCTCGATAATGGCTGGCAGCTCCTCAAATTTGTGGCCGCAGGACGGACAGAATTTGGTATCCATCGGTACCACTCTTCCGCATACACATTCCTTCTCATCCTTGATTTGTCTGATTTTAAATTCAAGTTGCTCCACTTCTTCTTCCAAGCCGCGGATCAGATCACTTTGCTCTTGTACTAATGCTTCAAGCGCATCCATTTCTTTGTTGGTATAAGCCTTGTATACTTCCTTACCGATTAATAGATAGCTCTTCTCGATTTCCTTACGCTTGTTTGAAATTTGCGAGTTAATCTTGGCAATTTCCATTGAATCCTTCGCTAAATCAGCAGCTTTAGTAGCTCCATCCTTCAATTTATCAAAGATCCCCATATCAATCCCTACTTTCGAGTTAATATCAGTTCATTATACTATTCATAATAATACCTGAAAATAACAAAGAAGTTTGTCGATTTTTTTATTTTATGATACAGGGTTAATTAGTAACTAATCTTCTCTTACTTCTCTTATAGAGTTCTGGGAACATGACCCCAAGCAGAACAATGACAACCCCGATCCATTGCAGCGCAGTAACATGCTCGTGAAGAACGATAGAGGACATCATTACCGCCACGGGGAGCTCCGCCGCTCCAAGAATTCCGGTCATTCCCTCGCCCACATGAGGGACTCCAATCGCGTAGAGAACGGGAGGAATGAACGCTCCGAACAGCCCCAGCAGAAAGCCAAACAACAATAAATTGCTCCACAGTAAACCGTTAAACAAGAAATGCGGCGGGAATAAAATAAATACAAGCACCAGTCCGCCCGTAATCATCCAGGCACTGCGATAAGCCGGGTTTACGGATGGCAATGCCTTACCACTAAATAGAACAAATAATGAATAGCTTACAGCCGCCAACAATCCAAATGTTACCCCGATCGCAGAAAACTGAGCTCCCCCTTGCTCCATCAGCCCCGCTGCCAGCAATGTACCTCCAAACAGCAATACGAGTGTGAACAGCATCACTCCATTCGGACGCTCGCGCTTGCTGATCGCTTGAATCAATACACTGATCCAGGTAAATTGAAATAGTAGCACAATCGCCAGCGATGCCGGGATATATTGAAGCGAATAATAATAGAGCAAGCCGGTAATTGCAGTAGGTGTTCCGACTAACATTAGCATCAATCTTTGCTTCCAGGTCAGCTTCTTCGCAGACTTGGCTGTAGAATCAGTCAAATTTGCTGTCCGGCCACCACTATTCGTTCCTTGCTTCCGTTTCTCCCTCAACTTCGTATACATAGCTAATAGCCATGATAAAATACAGCCTGTCAGCAGTTGCGTACCTACCACTTCACCGAGCTGATATCCGTGCCCATATGCAAGTACAACGAAGGTGGATAAGATCCCATAGCTGCTTGCACCAATTAAAACGGCTAATAAATACTTTAATTTCATTTCCCCAATGCTCCCCCTTGTAGCTATATATAATTCCAGAAACGCAAAAAATCCTAACCACCTGATAGGAATGAATAATACCATTCTTATCCTCGTAGTTAGGAAGTTACGGCTTCCTGTAGAAACCCTCGCCCGTTCTCTAATAAAGCTCTCTGCAAGGTTATACGAAAAAGTATGCTGTTCGTTCGGATGCATATTGATTACCACAGAACATGATACATGACATGGGAGAGACTGTCAATGCCTTATTCTTCATTATTCCGATGTAATTTATATCTATTCCAGCTTCAGCAATTGGCTTGCTTATTATTACTGTGATACAACTTAATGGCAGTAAAATACCAGGATACCCACAATTTCGACCTGTGGATAACAATTTTTCAGTAAGATCAGACTCACTAAAATTATGTGGACAGAAGTATATAATATCGATATATCAACTGAATATGTGTATAAGGCTGTGCATAGTTCATGCTAAAAGGGTATATTGTGCTATGTAATCTGTGCATATCGAGAATATACAGAGGAAAATGTGAACAACTGTGTACAATTTGAGGATAACACAGAGGCAATCATAATTTCATCACTTATCCACAGGGGATAAAAAAACCACCACCGGATTATCGGCAGTGGTTCTTGTCGCTTGGCAGCTTCCTACTCTCCCAGGACCCTTCGGTCCAAGTACCATCGGCGCTAGAGGGCTTAACGGTCGTGTTCGGGATGGGTACGTGTGGAACCCCTCCGCTATCGCCACCAAACGTTCAAGGTTAATCCTTGAAAACTGGATACGAAACTACATTTGCATTTAGATATTTTGGATAAGCCCTCGACCGATTAGTACCTGTCAGCTCCATACATTGCTGCACTTCCACCTCAGGCCTATCAACCTCGTCGTCTTCAAGGGGTCTTACTAAATTGGGAAATCTCATCTTGAGGGGGGCTTCACGCTTAGATGCTTTCAGCGCTTATCCCTTCCGCACTTAGCTACCCAGCTATGCTCCTGGCGGAACAACTGGTGCACCAGCGGTGCGTCCATCCCGGTCCTCTCGTACTAAGGACAGCTCCTCTCAAATTTCCTACGCCCACGACAGATAGGGACCGAACTGTCTCACGACGTTCTGAACCCAGCTCGCGTACCGCTTTAATGGGCGAACAGCCCAACCCTTGGGACCTACTTCAGCCCCAGGATGCGATGAGCCGACATCGAGGTGCCAAACCTCCCCGTCGATGTGGACTCTTGGGGGAGATAAGCCTGTTATCCCCAGGGTAGCTTTTATCCGTTGAGCGATGGCCCTTCCATGCGGTACCACCGGATCACTAAGCCCGACTTTCGTCCCTGCTCGACTTGTCAGTCTCGCAGTCAAGCTCCCTTTTGCCTTTGCACTCTGCGAATGATTTCCAACCATTCTGAGGGAACCTTGGGGCGCCTCCGTTACTCTTTAGGAGGCGACCGCCCCAGTCAAACTGCCCGCCTGACACTGTCCCCGTACCGGGTCACGGTACTAGGTTAGAACTCCGACACGATCAGGGTGGTATCCCAACGGCGCCTCCACCGAAGCTGGCGCTCCGGCTTCCTAGGCTCCCACCTATCCTGTACAAATCGTATCAAAGTCCAATATCAAGCTGCAGTAAAGCTCCATGGGGTCTTTCCGTCTTGTCGCGGGTAACCTGCATCTTCACAGGTATTAAAATTTCACCGGATCTCTCGTTGAGACAGCGCCCAAGTCGTTACGCCATTCGTGCGGGTCAGAATTTACCTGACAAGGAATTTCGCTACCTTAGGACCGTTATAGTTACGGCCGCCGTTTACTGGGGCTTCGGTTCATAGCTTCGGGTTACCCCTAACCACTCCCCTTAACCTTCCAGCACCGGGCAGGCGTCAGCCCGTATACTTCGCCTTGCGGCTTCGCACAGACCTGTGTTTTTGCTAAACAGTCGCTTGGGCCTTTTCACTGCGGCCCCCTCGTGCTATTCACACTACCGGGGCACCCCTTCTCCCGAAGTTACGGGGTCATTTTGCCGAGTTCCTTAACGAGAGTTCTTCCGCGCGCCTTAGAATTCTCTTCTCGCCTACCTGTGTCGGTTTGCGGTACGGGCACCTTCACCTGGCTAGAGGCTTTTCTTGGCAGTGTGAGATCATGACCTTCGGTACTGTAAATTTTCCCTCCCCATCACAGCCCAGCCTTATCGATGTGCGGATTTGCCTACACATCAGCCTCACTGCTTGGACGAGCATCCATCAGCTCGCGTCACTACCCTCCTGCGTCACCCCAT
>NZ_KZ987724.1:5111796-5149478 GCF_003614185.1 Paenibacillus aceti | reverse complement strand
ACCGGTCATTCAGATGTCAAGACCTGGTAAGGTTCTTCGCGTTGCTTCGAATTAAACCACATACTCCACTGCTTGTGCGGGTCCCCGTCAATTCCTTTGAGTTTCAGTCTTGCGACCGTACTCCCCAGGCGGAATGCTTAATGTGTTTACTTCGGCACCAAGGGTATCGAAACCCCTAACACCTAGCATTCATCGTTTACGGCGTGGACTACCAGGGTATCTAATCCTGTTTGCTCCCCACGCTTTCGCGCCTCAGCGTCAGTTACAGCCCAGAGAGTCGCCTTCGCCACTGGTGTTCCTCCACATCTCTACGCATTTCACCGCTACACGTGGAATTCCACTCTCCTCTTCTGCACTCAAGCTACCCAGTTTCCAATGCGACCCAAGGTTGAGCCTTGGAATTAAACACCAGACTTAAATAGCCGCCTGCGCGCGCTTTACGCCCAATAATTCCGGACAACGCTTGCCCCCTACGTATTACCGCGGCTGCTGGCACGTAGTTAGCCGGGGCTTTCTTCTCAGGTACCGTCACTCCGTTAGCAGTTACTCTAACGGACGTTCTTCCCTGGCAACAGAGCTTTACGATCCGAAAACCTTCATCACTCACGCGGCGTTGCTCCGTCAGACTTTCGTCCATTGCGGAAGATTCCCTACTGCTGCCTCCCGTAGGAGTCTGGGCCGTGTCTCAGTCCCAGTGTGGCCGTTCACCCTCTCAGGTCGGCTACGCATCGTCGCCTTGGTGAGCCATTACCCCACCAACTAGCTAATGCGCCGCAGGCCCATCCGTAAGTGACAGATTGCTCCGTCTTTCATTATCTCCCCATGCGAGAAAATAAATTATCCGGTATTAGCTAACGTTTCCGCTAGTTATCCCAGTCTTACAGGCAGGTTGCCTACGTGTTACTCACCCGTCCGCCGCTAACTCTCTGGAGAGCAAGCTCTCCATCAAGTCCGCTCGACTTGCATGTATTAGGCACGCCGCCAGCGTTCGTCCTGAGCCAGGATCAAACTCTCCAATAAAGTTGTTACTCATTGAAAAGAGCGATTAGCTCATTTTGAATCTGACTTATTTCTTAGATTTCACTTGACGTGAAACCCGCTCACTCGTTGTTCAGTTTTCAAAGATCAACTTCACTTTCGTGCATCGCTGCGTTTCAGCGGCGACTTTTATAATATATCACGTTCATTCCAGAAAAGCAAGCACTTTTTTTAAAGTTTATTTTCCTGAAATTTACCCGCCGTTTGAAGCGGCATTGACTAATGTATCAAATACAAGCGAAAAATGCAAATTGTAATATATTCCAATCCTGATACAAAACCTAACGGAACTCACAGCCGCTATTGCTATGATTTACCCAAATAACGTCGCTGGTCTCCGTTAGCTTGGCTCCCGTTAGCACAGAATACAAAAAGGCCGACCACCCAACCGAGCGATCGACCTCTAACCTTAAGCCTCTATCTCTAACATAACTAACTTCTATTTTAATGGATTACTCTCCACCGAGGAAAATATACCGGCAAAGGATCAACACCGTCAAAATCCACATTAACCAGTGAATCTTAATCTTATTCTTATTCACCAGATTGCTGAATACTACGAGAATTACGTAGGATACAATCCCTGCCGAAATGCCGTTCGCAATACTTCCGGTGAAAGGCATCAGAATGATCGTCAAAAACGCCGGGAAGGCATACATGAAATCATCCCATTCAATCGACTTCACTTGCCCCATCATCAACACGCCAACTGTAATCAAAGCTGGAGCCGTAGCGGCAGACGGAACAACACCAGCGAGCGGAGCGATGAACAGCGCACATAGGAACAATACCCCGGTAGTTACGGAAGTAAGACCAGTACGTCCGCCTTCAGCCACACCTGCTGTACTTTCTACGAAAGAAGTGATCGTGCTTGTACCAAGTACCGCACCCGTACTAACACCAACTGCGTCAACGAGCATCGCTTTACCGATCATTTTCTCGCCTTTTTCCTTATCCTTCATCAATCCGGCACGAGTGGCCGTTCCCACCAGAGTACCGAATGTATCGAACAACTCAACAAAGGTGAAGACAAATACAATCTCAAGCAAACCAAGCTTAAACGCACCAGCGATATCCAGCTTACCTACGGCAAGATCGTTCAGGTTAGGGAACCATGTAGCATTGGACAAACCGCTAACATCCGTGACTCCCATAGGAATACCAATCAAAGTTGTAGCTACGATACCTATCAATAAAGCGCCTTTAATGCGCATCGCCATCAGAATTGCAATCAGAATCAAACCGATTAATGTCAATTGAACATCATGACTGTGAACAAAATCGCCAAAAGTAAAGTTAATGCTGCTGCCAGGAACCGTAATCGATGCATCCTCAACGCCTGACAGATTAGCGCCGATCAAGTTACTCATTTTCAAGCCGAGACTTGCTACGAACAACCCGATCCCTACCGTAATTGCCGCTTTAAGGCTCTGTGGAACGGCGACGAGCAGCAATTGACGAACCTTCGTAATGGTGAGAATTATAAAAATGATACCGGAAATGAATACTGCCCCGAGAGCGGCCTGCCATGTAATCTCTCCGCCCGAGCTAAGAACCACGGTCATGAAGTACGCATTGAGCCCCATACCAGGTGCAAGTGCAATCGGGATATTAACGAACAAACCCATGATGATCGTAATGAGGCCAGCCCCTACTGTAGTTGCGAAAAACACACCGTCCGCAGGAATACCCGCTCCATTAGGACCAAGGAACAACGTGTTGACGAACAAAATATAAGCCATGGTCATAAACGTTGTAATACCCGCGATGATTTCAGTTTTCACATTAGTGCCGTGTTCCTTAAGTTTAAAGAACCGATCCATTGTTAAATACTCCCCCTTAGAATAAGTCAGGAACGACAAAAAGCCCGGGTTATACGATCTGCTCCCCAGGTCACTTGCTAAATAGAAGAAGCGCTTGGAACCAGCAAATACGAAGCAGCCATCACTCATACTCTCTAAATGACTAAGCTTGGCTTCAGTTCACGCTGCCCGGCATATTCTGCCGTACGCCTCTTCTTTTCGTAGCCAGATCATTTACGGTGACCTCGTAGAGACTTCCGGGCCAATTCCCGGAATTATACGAAAAGCATATAAAAATTTGTCGAAAGTTCCTGTTTTAAATCTTCAAAATCAAGACTTATCACATGCACTATTCTAGGCGCGAACCGCAAACTTGTCAACATAAAAAACGAATGTTTTTCGGTTTTATATATTTTAATGTTCGTGATTTGTCATAATTTTAGTATTTCTTCCTATAGTATTGTAATTTTAGCTTGCAACCATTCATTCATTTGCTTCCAGCTGAATAGAAGGTTCATTGGACCTTAAGTTGCCGAAATTAGCGAAAACCATGAAATAAGACAGACTGCTGTCATATTCTAGTCCTTATACTGGTGAAAAAGGAGCTGGTAAAAATGGAACTATATATCTTGGAGAGCATACGAACGAATAATTTTACGGATCCCGAGATGTATCTTAAAATTACGGGGATATGGCAGAATGTACACGAACGGCCAGAAGTGGAGAATATGGCGAAGTACGGCGTGTACCATAATTATGAGAGTAACTATAAAGGCAATTACGACCTTTCGATTGCAACCGCCTCTTTTCCTACGGCCACCAAGCTTACAGTTTCTGAACAGGGCTATAAAAATTTCAAAGTAGACCCCTCCAGAGAGAACGGCGTATTCGAAGCATGGCAGCAGATCTGGGCGCTAGAGGAGAACGGGGAGCTGGACAGAGCTTACACGATGGATTATGAAAAATATGAAGTAGACGGCAGTATCGAGATTTATATTGCGGTAAAAGAATAGATCAGCGCGAAAAGAGCCTGGGCTCCTTATTCAAGGAGCTCAGGCTCAATTGTTTTAAAAGATTGCGAGTACGGAAGTGTTATGTCGCTTCAAGTTTTTCTCGTATTGAACTAAGTATTTGGGAATAATACGCTTCGCTGTGCTGGACAAATGCATTTTTAACGACAGTCTTATTTATATGTTCTCTCTTACCCCCTATTATCTCAAAACCTTCTATCTTAACATCTTCTCTTCTTCCTGACCATAGATCACAAAACAGGTCAAACTCCGCCCTTACGATACCACTTACTTCCTCGGATTGAACTTCAAACTGATCGAAACTAGAATTACATAAATATATAAAAGCATGGGCCAGTTCATTATCGATGAAATCATTTTGCTTTACCGAATAGTCGATGATTCCTAAAGAAATGAATTGTTCAAATGGAATGTCCAACCCAAGCTCTTCTTTAACTTCTCGGATTCCCTCGCTGATCGTCTCATGAGCAAGGATATGCCCCGCTGCAGTAATGTCTAACAGATTCGGATAATCTTTTTTAGAGGCGCTCCGGATTTGAAAATAAAGATATCTCTTTTCCCCCTCAAGGCTAATAAACCAACAATGAATCGTTTCATGCCAATACCCTTTAGCATGTACCTCTTGTCGACTCGCAACCCCAATATAATTTCGGTTGTCATCATATATTTTATAAACCTCCGTATCTATGTCTTCACCCCATTTCTAACGGAATGTTTACCTCTCACTATAGATTCGCCCTGGCAAATATGAATCCTGTTCCTCTTTTAGACATTCATCAAAAGAAAAAACTCTCTTCCACCTGCTAAATAACGCAGATAAAAGAGAGTTACCCTCAAAACAATACTGTTACTCCCACTCAATCGTTGCAGGCGGCTTGGAGGTAATGTCGTACACGACGCGGTTGACGTTATCCACTTCGTTGACGATCCGTACCGAGATTTTCTCCAGCACGTCCCAAGGGATACGTGCCCAGTCGGCAGTCATACCGTCGATGGACGTTACTGCACGGATGCCTACGGTGTAGGAGTAGTAGGAACTTTTGAATGTAATTACTGGTCAATTATCCAGTTGTTTTGTATGTCAATTGTAGCGGGTAAATTGAGAAATTTCAAGACCTATCACCCGCAAAAAACAACAAATATTGACAAACAGAAATAACCCACCTTATTATGGTAGTGGGGGCACGTATTTTACATAAACAATCCTACTAAAGTCCTCACTCTTCTAAGCAGTGCTAAATAAATTTAATATAAAGTGAGGGTTTCAATGAAAAATCTAACAAAAAAAGAACTCATTCGACTCTTAGATAAAGGTAATCCAATTGACGAAAAAGTATTTGAACAAGTGGATGGTGAAGCTTTTGCTTCGTCAAACGATGAACTTAATATTGCACAAATACGAGAAACATACAATTTACTCGTACCCAAAACAACTTGGACAAAGGTTGATTATGTAATAAAGTTTAAACAACTTTTGCTTGAAGGAACAACTCAAGATAGTAATGGCGATGGTCAATTACTCCTAAATTTAGATGGAATAACAGATAAGAATTATACTACGACATCAGATGCCATATCACAGCTATTTCAAGATATTAACATGAGTCCGTACGCTAAACATCTTTTAAAAGACACCGATACTCACTACAACTTGATTCAACATAACTATAATTACTGGTTTGGTGAGAATGGTCTTTTATCTGAAAACAATGTATTAGTTAGAACTGTAATTGAGCATAATCAACCAATAATTAGATGTTTCGCTACTCCAAGATACCAACAAATAGATAATCATATCCTCTTATATTGTACTATTTGGGCACTTGATAAGCTAAAATTCAATTTCACCTTAACATCCCAAAAGCTTGATCATTCTAACATGGAATTAAATTTCTTGTCAAATGAATATTTTGAATTAGATGGTGTAGGGAAATTATCTTATGGATTTAAAGTAAGAAACTCTGAGTCCAAAATTCACACAGTTGAGATACACCCTACTTGCAACGTTACAAATAAAGATGGTTCCAGCGTTCCATTAATCTTAGACAAAACAATTAAAATTAAACATATGGGAAGTGAGATTACTCCAGCAATCCAAAAAATACTTGAGTTAGAGTACCTTCCAGAGCATATAAAAAATGTTAAGTCTACTATATTAGCTATTAAGACTAAGAAAATCGATCAATTCCTAGCCTACAAAATTCAACAAGAACTAATTAGGATTATAGGAAAAACAGCGTTTAAGAAGTATCAAGATAAGTATTTTGAAGTCTCATCAAACAATACTTATTCTCTTTTACAATTTTTCGGAAAGCTGGGCGACCTACCAGTCGAAAATGATGAAAAGAAACTTATGGTTGAAAGTATGTTCTGGAGTGTCATTAAATCTCTAAATGAATAAATAAAAAACAGCTATACTTTATCTTCCTTATTTTTTTGCAACTGTACTTGCCAATAATAACTTCAATTAAAGCCACCCGTTCATATCAGGTGGTTTTTTGTGTGGTACGAGATTTAGATAGTTTGGCTCTTTTGCAAGATACATATTTAATGAAGGAAAGTTTTTCCCTGTGTCAAGTCACTATGGCCTATGTAGTTATTTCTAATCATAACTTAGTTAAATCAAGGACCAATTAACCAAAGTCAACATTGATGATGAGCTTTATTTCCCAATAAACAAACAAAATTAGTTCCTTTCACCTACTAGATATAGTAAGATGATGGTAATAAATTCTTCATCTCATATTTAGAATTATGAATAGAGAATTTGTTGTAAATACTCGAATTCTTATGAAGGAGGAAGATTATGAGATTGGTCAAATTCAGTGTCACAAACTACAAGGTCTTTAAAGAGAAATTCTCAATTGACTTCTCAAAAGACTCTATTGTTATTCTTACTGGAAGAAATAACACAGGAAAGTCAACTATATTGGAAGCTATAAACTGCTTTTTTCAAAAGGAGTCTAAAGCCAAAACTATTCCTAACGACTGCTTCTCTGAGCGAAAAACTGATATAGTGCTTGAAGCTGTATTTGAATCTGATGAAGATCAGATAACTATTAAAAAGAAGTACAAAGCAGAAGCCGCTCCAAAATTTTATGATGAGAAGGGGAGAGAAATCACAAAAACGCACGATCTGTTCGCTAAATTGGAGGAAATCTTAAACAATAAGCCTTTTTACATAACTCCCTCCATGTTACCTGATGACATAAACGACCTGATTCAAGATATTTACTCAGAAATAATTAAAAATGATCTCCTGAAAATCGAAGGTTTCAATGGAGATTCAAAAGAAGATGAAGATACCTTTACATTAGCCCAAGAGTATGCAAATCTTAAAAAGGCATATCCTGCTTTTCTAAATAAGATCAAGCAAAACACAGATAGCATACTATCACAGGTGAGCAATGATGTTTCCAGTAATCTAAGAATACTATTTTCTAATAACCATCTATCACTAAATGTAATAGGCGGGAAAAGTGAAGGATTTTCATCATCCGACTTATTGAAATCCACAAATTCAAGCGTACTCATTGATAGCCAAAAACAATCGAACATGTCTTTAGCCAATCAAGGTACTGGACTCCAAAGAATGAGCCTGATATACCTAATACAGAACATGATAGAAAAAAAACTTCTAGGCGAGAATGACAACAAGTTACTACTTATAGATGAGCCAGAAGCATTCTTGCATCCTGAGGCAGTTCGAGCATTAAGCCGTTCGCTCTATCAAATAGGCAAAAAAATGCCATTACTGATCTCAACGCATTCTCCGATACTAATAGATTTATCAGAAAGACATACCTCTATTCAAGTTTTCCGAGTTGGAGAAAAAGAAGCTATAGAGTTGTATAAGTCTAAACACGAACAATTTGATGATAATGATATAGCAAACATGAAAATCCTAAATTACGTAGACTCTTATGTAAATGAATTCTTTTTTGCTGACAAAGTAGTAATTGTGGAAGGTGATACTGAATATATTGCCTTCAAGCATCTTGCTAAAGAAAGAGACGCTAACATTCATATTATTCGTGCTAGAGGTAAAGCTACCATTGTAACTTTAATGAAAATTCTAAATCAATTTAACTCTTCTTACGATGTGCTACATGATGTAGATAATCATGACAAGCATTCTGCTTCTACTCTTAAAGCTCAGTTAACTAACTGTAAGAAAATATATACTTCTAAACACAGTGATAACATTAGAATATTTTGTTCAATAACTCACTTTGAAAAAGCAATCGGAATTGGAGATGTCTCAAACGATCAAAAAACGAAAGTGATTTATCAAATTTTAGGTGGACAAGCAGATGAGGAAGAAAATTACAGAGAAGCTAGAACTTTGGTCGAAAATATATTTGAGCAAATAATAAATCGTGATGAAGAGTTAGCTTTATCAGAGGGCTTCAAAAAAGTTACGAGTTCTGAGGACTACGATAAGTTATTCATCGGTCTTATTCAACAAAAATCTCTTGAAGAAGCAGAGAAACAGAAGAAAGACGATGCGCTAACAGTTTAAGTTCAGTAACCACGTTGAGCTATTCATTTGGAAAGTACTCTGTGAAAGTGTCGCCTATTCATCCTTACTGGACATTCTCCAATCCAAAAGTGCGGGAATGTCCAGTTTATGTTTGCTTTAACCATCTTCTCATATAAACCACCTTATAGCGTTAAAGAACTTCAAAATAAACTACCTCTGTTCAAATATCGTTGCTACGCTGAGGAAAGTTGGGTCCGACATGACTTTCCAGAAAATTTTTTCATAATTTTTTGAGCCACTTTTTCATTGAGCCGAGCCAACTGAACCAATGGGGAAGGGGTCACTCTCTACTTAAGTAAAGGTAGAGCCAAGGTATCACGCCGTGTACGCACACTAAAATCAGAAAATTTTGGTGCGTGTAAAACGAAGGTTAACCGCCCGCTTTCGATGAAAATGCCTTCATTCGGCACTAGGTGGGGGGTCTGTATAAAGGGATTCAAGCCCCGAAACCATGCCCGGAAGCCCAACGGGGAGCCGTGCGACCGTGTGCCAGTTCTCATAATACACAATTATGAGAACCAAACCTGAATTTACGCATACAAAAACGCCATCTTTAAGATAAAGAACGGCGCTTTAATTCATCCTCAAATTAACTTATCCAATCTTGCATTTAATTCTTCTAATGACAGTTTAGATTTTGGACGCGGTTCAGAGAACTCCTGCTTTGAAGCCCTATCTCTATGTCTTCTGCTTAAAGAAGACTCTCCTAGTCCATCCAACAGTTCATCAATCTTGCCTTCAATTCTGTCCAATTGTTCCTTTATTTCGTTCACCATACTCACCTTTTTCCACATGATTGCTGTCTTTTGAGTAATTTTAGCGTTTGATGATTCATTATGGCACTCTTTATTAGTAATACTGCCGAACCAACTAACCCCAAGATCATCAGTAATTCCATCGTTACTCTCCCCTCAGTTTAGTTTCATGAATTATAACACTCACACAATTTAATGTAAATTTTTGCATATTGTTAATATGATCTTTCTATTGTAAGACCCAATAAAACGATAATTAGCTTGCTGAGTCATGCTATCCTCCTTAAAAATTAAGCCCCACCTGTGAAAGTGGGGCGAGTAGTCTATTACAGCATTCCACCACGGTAGCCGAATGGATTCGCTTGCTTTTGAAGACGCAAGTTGTTTCCTTCATGCAACCCTTCCCCAAACGCTTTACCAATCTGCTTGATTCTGTCAGCAGAAGTACCATCTGTAATGTTCGGAAGGGTAACGGTGACGTTGGTGTCTCCCCCTTGAACAGTATAGGTTTGGTGGGTGTTGTTCCTAGTCATGTACTCGTAATAGGACATGGCTTTGACGTTGTCTGGTAAGTTGAATGTTGCCCCTTCGCTTTTCATCTCGTCCAAGATGCCCAACTGAGCCTGTAAAGACTGTCGTTGCAAGTCTCTAATCTCCCGTTGTAGTGTCTCCTGTGCTTCGGGGTCGCTGGTCGATTCTAGCTTTTTCTGTAGGTCAGCTATGTTCTGAGCGAAGATGTCTGTTTGTCTATCATACTGGTTAATGCGGAGGTTACGAAGGAGTGGACTGCTCTCGTCTGCGCCGCCCGAATCTACTCTGGCTTGCAGGTATTCATTACTCAGTTCTTCCAAGGAGTCGGAAAGGTCTTGTTTGTACAGACCGATTTTGGATAGCTTCAAGTCCCGAATCCTTACTCTCTCCTGCTCGATGCTGGATTGTAGCTGTTCAATCTGAGCATCAATTTGTTGCTGTTGGTCAGGAGTAGTGGCAACACCCTTAAGCTGTTCAATCTGAGTAGTGAGGTTGTTGATTCTTTCCTTGGAGTTTGCCATAGATGCGTCAACGTACTCACCGGAGTTTCTATCCATAGTTGCCTGATTGATAGCGTCTTTGATAGAAAGGGATGTCTCTGCCGACTGAGAAGACCTGTTAATTCTGGACATTGCGGCATTGAAGTCGGCTTCCTGTTGTTGCTTCAAGACCTCGTCTTGCATGATTTTGAGTCCCCCACCAGACTTCTCTTGGTTGGTTTTCCATCTGTTCAGGTTGTCTTCAATCTCCTTGATTTCATCCTCAGATGCACCATTAGCCTTGGCGGTTTCTAAATCCTTCGTCAAGTCCTTAACGGTCTGAGCAATGAAGTCAAGCTGTTCTTGGTAGAGAGCGATAATCTTCTCACTCATTTCCTGACGGATAGACATGAACTCAGGGGAGTCAGAAGCATACCCATCCTCGATGGCTTGAATCTGTTGCAAGGTGTATTCGGTCGTAAGTTCACCGACACGGTCTTGGATGTCTTGCTTAACCGTTTCGAGGTCATAGTCCCGGTACGAGCCTTTCAGCAATTCTTTCCGTCTGCGCTCTGCTTCCTTAAGGGACACGCCCTCCGCAAGTGCCGCCTGTTCTTGGGACTCCTTGGCACGTCTCTCTAACTCTTGCTGGAATAGACGAGTGTTCGCTTCCTGTACGACCTTCTCTGTGCCTTCGCCTGTCTTAAACTCCTGCCAAATCTGGTCTTGGTCTTCCTTGCTGTACTTGTTCATGAAGTCTCTTACACGGATTTCATTACGACCGTCACTCGCGTTAGGCCATTTCTCCATTCCCTTACTATCTTCAAGGAACTTGATGAACTCCTTCTGAACGTCTCGCATGTCTCCCATGTCTGTCCAAGCGTCCTCCCAAAAGACAAAGAAGTCACCGAAGCCTTTTACTTTACTCCAGAAACCCGTGCCAATCTGCCCACCCAAGCCTTTCATTGCATAGTCACGGTAAGCGTCAATATCTTGCAATTGCTTCTCGCCGCGCTCTACAATCTTTTCGTCATCTGTCTTAGGTTTAGTAGCTTCTGTCACGCTACCGATTGTCCATCCAATACCTGCCATGACAGCAAGTTGTGCCGCGAATCCACCGACAGTTCTAGCAAGTCCGCCAAACGCCGAAGTTGCTCCACGCGCCTTGGTGCTGATACTCCCCAAGAATAAATCCATGTTTCGGACACCGCGAGTCATGTCAGGACTATTCAGAGAACCGACAACCCTGTTCATGTTCCTACTCAGTTCGTTCAGGTGAGGGTTGCTTCTACGAATTTCCTCACGCTGACGTGCTTGCGCCCCTGTGTAAGTGTTGATGGCGTGGGTCATGCTTCCGACAGAGTTTACCGCTTTTCCTGTCGTGCGGTGGATTTCTTCGAGGTGGTTCTGGAAACTACGCAGTCCGTTCTCGTCAAGCCCACCAAGGAAGTTGGTAATCTTCTTGCCTTGCTTCGTCTTACCCAACTCGTCAAACTTCTTCCGGTCTTGCATGTCGGAAGCCAACGTGTTAGCGAAGTTCTCGTCCAGACCCATCATGCCTTTACGGTAGAGGTTCTTGGAGTTCTGCATCGAGCCGCCCCAACGTTCGTCAGGAGTCAACGGAGCGCGTTGACGATAGTTCTTGGATTCTTCTGCAATGAGGGCAAGGTCAGTAAAGCTTTTCGCCTTAATGTTGTTGTCCTTCATGTAGGCCTGCATCTGGCTAACCTGTTCACGGTTCATTGTCGCAAGGTACTGCATGACCGGAGCAGTAACAGGGTTATTCATTGCGCGGTTGATTGCCGCCCTGTTATTTTCCAGCACACCTTGACGAGCATAGCCGCCGAAGTTAGTCATAAGGGTTCCTTGTGTTGCACCCTTACCGAATACCCCACGGTTTCCTGCTAACGTATCCACGGCTTGTGTTCGAGCAATAGTTTTACTCAAATTTGCCGCCCCACCAAGTCTCCGCATACCGTACATGGTAGCGAACCCAAGCAGAGAGTTTCCAAGGAACGTAATAAAGCCAGCTAAGGCTTCCTTATGCTCACGGATTCCACTGGAAAGGTCAGTCAGTCCTTTGGCGATTGCCGTAATCTCAGGAGTGAGTTCTTCCAGAACGTCCACCAGAGCCAAGTTCATGGATACCCCGGCTCTCTCCATCTCCATGACCGGGGATTGAGTAGTAGCCTGTAACAGAGCAGAGAAGTCTTCTGGTTTGAAATCTTCAATTGCTTTCATGATGTCCCTGATTTCCTCGAACTCCATTAACGTGGTAGTACCTTTAGAACTCTGGTACGTACCGAACAGGCTCATAATGACCTTACGAGACTCAGCATCGTCCAGACGTTCGTACTGTTTGGATACCTCGTCCAAGATGTCCTTTCCGCTCCGAGCCATTCTGGTTCCGTTGACACCGTTCGGGCTATCTTCGTAAACCTTAACCCCAATAGCATCCAATTGCTTAAGAGCCGTTGGTGATTGCAGACGAGGAAGTACGGACTTGTAGAAGTTACCTACGTTCTCCCCGCTAAGACCTGTACCTTGACGTGTTACGGCAATCATTGCGATTGCTTGCTCAGGGGTCACCCCGGCAGAGTTGAAGGACGAACCGGAACGCATTACCGCATTCAGGATGTCTTCCGTAGTCGCATTGGTTACGTTTGTCGCTACCGCCAGTGGCATGGCTACACGCTGTTCAAGTTCGTGAACCATAAGTCCGAACTGTCCCATGAATGCTTCCATACCCGGAGCGATACTGGTTGCAGGGTCACCCTCGCGGTCGATGTTATAAATCTTGGCAACAACGTCCATGAATGTTTTAACCTCAGTATCAGTATTCAGCAAACGGGAACCAACGGATGCTACTTGGGACATGCGTCCATAGTCGATAGCATAGAACTGAGCCGTGTCCTTTACGAAAGGCATAATGTTCTTGATGGTGTCGTTTGCCACCTGAGTAGCTGTTCTGGTATCTCCCTCCGCCGCCCGCTGTGGCGTTTCCGCCGTTGCTTTAGCGAATAAGTTGGAGAACATTTTTAACTGCTCCAACTGAGAGGTACGGAACTGCTCGAAGGATTGGTAAAGCAACATCATTGGTGCGCCGACCATCGAACCCGCCAAGATGTGACGGAATGTGTTCGTGATAGCACCTTCAAGACCAAAGCCATTGTAATGGTTATCACGTCTACCGTATGGGTCGTTCACCAGCGGCTTGCTATCTTGACTAGAAGAACGGCGGCGTGTGTCCATGTCATCATAATCAACACGTCCCATGTCACGAACCCTACGAGCGCGGTTGATGTCCTTCGGAGCAACCTGAACGCTGTTGATTTCAGCCCTCATGCTCGTGAATTGGAGGTCAATCTGCTCACGGATTTTCTTGACAATCTGGTTGTTGATTTTTCCAATCTCCTGAATCAAGTGACGGCGAAGCTTAGGAGAATAACTAACCTGTACGGCGTTGATGTCGTTCACCATTGCTTTTACTTCTTCCGTCAAACTGCCCCCGATTTTCTTGTTGAGAGCCTGTTCCAGTCGTTGGAACTGACGGCGTAAGTCTGCGGTAGAAAGGTCTGCATTTGTGAACTTGTGGTCTTTGAAGTCACGCTGGAAATCCGTAAGCTTCATGCCCAAAGAATCAGCCATCGACCGTTGAAGTTGCTTACTTACCTGAGACAGCGGCTTAGTCATAGAACTTGCACTTAGAGTATTGATTCCGCTTGTCACCGAAGTAACATACTGCCTAACCTCTTTGTTGATGGCGTTGTACACGTCCTGCATGTTGTTTGGCAAGACTGTTCCCGGTGTCCCGCCGTTAATCTTTGCAACAGCAGAGTCCAAGGAGTCCTTCACCTTGTTGCGGATAGATGTAAAGACTCTGTTGAAGTCGTTATCCGACATGCGGAATTGGGCTTCTCCGAGTTGTGGGTTCAGCATGATATGTTGGATATGGGTCTTTAATTTATTGATAATTTGCTGAACCGTAGACTTGCCGATAGAGAACTGGATTCCAGCTAAGTCCTCCGCCCCTAGCATGTTCCCGCCATGCTTACGCAGAGCCGCGATTAAGTTATTCAGTTGTACTTTCACAAGGCGACCGATAGCCTTGTTGACCTCATTGAAGTCATCCTGCGTGATTGGAATTTTACCAACTTGCAGGTTTGGCGACAGAGAAAGGTTGATGTTCTTGTAAGCTTCTGCAAGCTTAAGATTCAGTTCCCTCTCAACCTTCTTGAACACGGAATTTAATGTAGAAGCTTTGACATTAAATCCGCCCTTACCGACATTGTCGATGACAACACCGTTACGTTGAATGGCGTTGTTCAGTTCATTGGTAATCTGCTGACGAAGGTTATTCGCGCTACCTTTAGAAGTCGATTGCTTCAAGCCGTTCATGGAGTTCTTAAGATTGTTAATCCTTGTCTCCAATGTCCCGAACTTGTTGTCAAGGACTTCCATAGCCTGACCGAATTGTTGGATGTTAGTTAAAGACTGCTGAAACTCTAAGATAATATCCGCACCAACGTTAGGGAGTTCACTCGCCATGTTCCCACCACCTTTGTACCGTTTCCAAGTATAGAAGCTCTTAAGAACTAAATAGCATGAAATCTGTTCAAAGCTTCCATAATTATGATAAGTAAGAAGACTGAGAAATTAACATAAAAATGAATAGAACACGCAATGTTTATAGGTATTTACATAACTTATACACATGACAAAGAAGCTCATCAAACCAAACAGCCAATGGTTTTTGAGCTTCTCTCATTTCACTATGACTAAAAGCAACTAGAAGTTCAGTGTTTCTATTAGTTGTTCTAGCGAATACAACGGTAAAAGAACTGTAATTGTCATAAGGGTTACTTTCCAATAAAAATTTGATATTTTCTTGGGTTTGAGCACCTTGAGATATATGTATATTGAGATCGTAATAAATGATGCAATGATTAAAAACTCAAATACTTTATCCATCATGGGGGCGCTTGATAACTCGTACCATGCTATTAAGATCATCTGACCTATGGATGAAATTAGCATTGAGCAAAGCGATACTATGCATTCATAAAACAACAACTTCCTTGTACTCTGGTTAGGTGTTATTACAGATTTACCTGATAAGTGCATGACCAGTTTTACAATGGCTCCTATTACTAATGTGATTACGAATAACCCCGCTGATATTGCTCCTATGCTCGTTAGTAAGCTTGACAACGATACTCCCCCGCTCTATATGCTTATCTATTTAGAAGATTAACTACTCACACCAGCATATTATATAACGTTTGTATTCGTTTTTGAATACAATTTGTGTTATACTTCACTTTTTCTCATACATCTATACTGATGTAAGAGGTGATTGTAATTATGAATAATGATGATGAGTTTATCATTACACCCAAGGAAGATAAGTCTGTAACCATTACGATACGAATAGATAAAGCTTTGCAACTGCAATTAGATGATCTTTCTACTAAAAGCAATCGTTCAAGAAACGAACTCATTAATATGGCATTGGAGTATGCTCTTAAAAATGTAAAGTTCGTCAGTGGGACAAAGAAGGAGTCCTAGTACAGTCCGCCCTTGGATGGGCGGCTGTGAACACAAGATTATATTAGAGGTTACTTTAAGGTTACGTTGTACAATGCTATTTATACATTACGCATACATCAAAGTTGATAACTAAATCCAAGTTGACTGACCGTTTATTAGAAATACGCTTAGAAGCCCTAGAGGGCGGTTTAGAGACGTTTTACTGTGAAGATAATAGAAGGAACCGCACTATAAATATAGAGCGCTTACAACCCTATTTCAAGCCACTTTTTATCTCCAATTAAGACCCCCTTCCTAAAACATAACCTACCCATTTAAATATCATACAACTAAACTTGAAATGTTCCGTTGAATAAAAAGGCGGAGCCGCCCTTCTTTACTAACTTCTTTCTTTACTTAATCTTTAATAATACTTTCTATACTTCGTGGGAAAACTTTTCACTTCTCAGCTTTCATTTAATACAATCTCAGACACGTTTTTTCCCATCTCAGCTTTCACTTTATTCAAGTGAAAAAGTTTCGCATTTAACACAACTAAAAGTAAAGTGGGGACGATGTTTAAAGCGAAAGGGGAGAATTTCATGCGAAAACAGACTGATTTAAGCTTGGTTTTCTACTATGGGGACCATCCAGTAAGGGTGGGTAGATGCGGTAAGGATGTCATCTACAGCCTAAGCGACCTACTGAAAGCACTAAACGTAACCTCAAACGTAACGCATATTACAAGGGGGCTACCGGAAGAAACGTTTTACAAAGGCTCGTACGTTGACCTTGAAACAGGCACTCCGGTAAACGGTCACGCTGTTGTAGTCACTTACGAAGGTGCTAATCTGACTTTGCCCCGTCTTCGGGGAGCCGATCTGTACGATGTCCTTATGCTTACTCGCTGGATGCGTACAGTCAAGGCAGACAAAATAAAGGGAGCGTAATGCTCCCTTTATCGTCTTGCCGCCCCAATCCTTCTCTGTGAATTCAAAATCTATCATACTTGTGTATATTGTTACCAGATTGCGTAATACTAATAATGCACGTCCTAAAAATCCCCTGCCATGACTCAGCAGGGGATTACTTGTATCCTTGTTTTGGGCGGCTACTCATTGTCAGGAAAGAGCTTATCCACGTTATAATTCATCTCCCGTAGAAACGCCTTTAAGCCTGTTTCTTCAACCCAGTACGGGTACTTTCCAACGCCCCTGATGTTGCGGGGGATTCTTTCTGCTTGGAGCAATCCTTCACGAATCCAACGATAGACTGCATCCTCACTGACCATACGACTACAACTGTGGGCAGATAACCTATAGGCTATCTGCGAGACCGTGTAATACCTTTCCATACTTAACGTCTCCCTTCTTCTAAAGCTTCCAGAATGAAGTAATTTAAATCCTTTTCACGAATCCTCCACAGGGTTCCAGCCAACTTCATAGCGGTCAATTTCTCGTCTTTTATCCATCTCTCTATTGTTCTACGGTCAACTTTGAGCATCTCACTAACCTCGTCAATAGAGTAAAGCTTCCCTAGTAAATCCATTTCATTGTCCTCCCTTGGTGTTATTGAAGATAAAGCTACGTAATGACTCTTGAGGAATTCTAATACTCCCGCCCACTTTACAGCTTGGGAGGGTACCGTTATTACACATAGCGTATACCGTCGAGTACGAAAGTTGTAAAACTTCCATTACCTCGCGAATAGTGTATAAGCGCTCCATACGAACACTCCTTTCTATTGGTAAAGTAGTTACTGTCACAGTATAAGAAGTGAATAGGAATTAATTAACAAAATTGTGTAAAAATAATTAAAATCAAATGAGAAAAGAAACATCACATTTAAAATAAAAGTATGCAGAGAGAACGAAGGTAACCTTTTTGGCACAAAACAAGCAGAATAGTGATGCCACCAAACGTGATAATTCGTAGAAATCATCTTGTGAAAATGTATAGATTCTGGAAATTATGAATTTCAGACAAAGGTAATACATATCAAACGATTAAACTTGAATTACTCCTACCACCACAGTAAAACAGACAAACAAAGAGCAACTAAATTATCCGCCCATAGTAAGTTCTATACAGTTTTACTTGCTTTAAAATAGTCCATATAATAAAAAGGAGCAGGTGGAAACCATCTGGCTCCCGCCCACTCTCTTGGTGTTTGTTACTGGTCGCTTCCTGTGTCAGCAGGGGCGACTTTTTATTTCCCCTCAATACGCAACAGATTTCGATTAAACATACTGATAAGCCACACGAGTCAGGAAGTTTACGTTACCCGCCGTTGCTGTCGCTGGTACAGTAGCTTGAAGCGTTACCTGTGCCAAATTACCTTTAGAGTTAGCCACCGAACCATCATTGGCTACGCCCAAAATCTCCTTAGCATTAGGGTAAGCGTCAAACCCAGCACACCTGTCCATAATGGTTTGAATCAGTCACAATAAATCCATCACACATACGAAAGGATGGATTGTGAATGGAGATGAATTTACAGGCGTTATGGGCGGAACGAATTCAGGCTTATCGGGCCAGTGGGCAAACGATGAAAGCTTGGTGCGCGGAGCAGAATCTGACCGTTCATCAATTAAAATACTGGCTCTACAAAGCCCAAAGACAAGATCAGGCCGCTTCCGCCACTACCTTCCGTCCGGTTACGGTTACCCATCAGGCTGCAGCAACCGAATCGCTTCAAATCCAAGTCGGGGTCGCTCGGATCGATGTTCGTTCCGGTTTTGAACCGGGGCTGCTTCGCGACGTGGTTGCGGCTCTTGCCCCGTTATGCTGAGTTTCACTTCAGCATCACCGGTATATCTGGCTTGTGGCGCAACCGACATGCGTAAATCCATTGACGGACTTGCGGCGATCGTGCAGGAGCAATTCGCGCTTAACCCGTTTTCCCCGGCGCTGTTTGTGTTCTGCAATCGCAGGCGGGACAAGCTCAAAATCCTGCACTGGGATCATGCCGGCTTCTGGCTCTACTATCGCAGACTGGAACGTGGTTCGTTTCAGTGGCCCGCAGGCGGCACGACTCCTTTGTGCCTTTCGCAGCGTGAACTGCGCTGGCTGCTGGACGGCCTTTCGCTCACCCAGCGTCAGGCGCATGCCCCTGTTTCGCCGGAAGTAGCGATCTAATAGGATCTAAACTAGGGCATGCAGGATTTGGAGCTGCGCTTGTCGAATCATACCCTCATGAAAAATGAACCGGAATCCCTCACCCTTGAACAACTTCAACAGCAAAATGCCCAGTTGGAACAACAAAATCGCCAGCAGGAACGGGAGCTTGCCGAGCTGTCCGCGAAACTGAAGTGGTATGAAGAACAGTTTCGGCTCGCGCAGCAGAAGCGCTTTGGCGCTTCCAGCGAGAAGACGCATCCGGATCAACTGGAGCTGAATCTGTTTAACGAAGCGGAAGTAACGGCTTTGCCAGAACCGGAAAAAGAATCGATCACGTATGAGCGCCGTAAAACCAGCGGCAAACGCGAAGCCGATCTATCCAAACTGCCGGTGGAAACCGTCACGTATACCCTTGCGGAACACGAGCAAATCTGCGACTGCTGCGGGGGCTCGCTGCATGAGATGACCACGGAGACCCGCCGTGAAATTGCAGTGATGCCCCCACAGGTCAAGCTCGTAGAGCATGTGCGTCACGTGTATGCCTGCCGTCATTGCGAGCGCCACGAGCTGCAAACGCCGATCCTCACGGCCCCGATGCCTCGGCCCGTCTATCCTGGCAGTCTAGCCTCGCCATCGGCGATGGCGCATATCATGTGCCAAAAATACGTCAATAGTCTGCCACTGTACCGGCAAGAGCAGGATTGGGCCCGTTTGGGGTATCCGCTGTCGAGGCAAACGATGGCGAACTGGATGATCTACGGCGCGGAGCAGTGGCTAAAACCCGTTGTCGCGGAAATGAAACGGTATTTGCTGAAGCAAGAGGTGCTGCACGCGGACGAGACAACGCTGCAGGTGCTGAAGGAGCCTGGGAAAGCGGCGCAGTCGGAGTCGTATATGTGGCTGTACCGCACAGGTCAAGGAGTGGGTCCGGTGGTGCTCTACGACTACCAGCGTACGCGAGGCGGCGAACATCCGAGAGATATGCTGGCGGGGTTCAACGGCTATCTGCATGTGGATGGGTACCCCGGCTACCACAAGGTCAAGGATGTGACACTGGTTGGATGCTGGGCGCATGCGCGTCGCAAATACGATGAAGCCCTGAAAGCGGCGCCGGAGGCCAGAAGCAATCCGCACAGTGTGGCTGCGCAAGGGCTTGCCTGGTGCAACCAGCTATTTGCCATTGAGCGGGAGCTCAAAGAAGCGACGCCTGAGGAACGACGGAAGGCACGTGAGGAGCAAAGCCGTCCGGTGCTGGATGGTTATTATGCTTGGCTACGTCAGCAGAAACCCCGGACGATGCCGAAGAGCTTGCTGGGTCAGGCGATTGCCTACAGTCTGAACCAGTGGGACAAACTGACGGCTTTCCTGAAAGATGGTCGGCTGGAGATTGACAATAACCACGGGGAGCGTTCGATCAAGCCGTTTGTGATCGGACGAAAAAACTGGCTGTTTGCCTATACACCGAGGGGAGCTGCAGCTAGCGCAGCAATCTACAGCGTAATCGAGACGGCCAAGGAAAATGGGCTGCATCCGTTCCGTTATCTCACGTACCTGTTTGAACAATTGCCGCAACAGGTTAATCTGCAAGAGGCGCAGGTATTAGAGCCCTTCATGCCGTGGTCATCGACATTACCGGACTTCTGTCGTCTAAACTAATCTCATTCATCATACACGGGCCCCAGTCTGTCCGCTAGGTGGGGTCTATTTGACGTTCACCCATATAATAAAAAGGAGCAGGTGGAAACCATCTGGCTCCCGCCCACTCTCTTGGTGTTTGTTACTGGTCGCTTCCTGTGTCAGCAGGGGCGACTTTTTATTTCCCCTCAATACGCAACAGATTTCGATTAAACATACTGATAAGCCACACGAGTCAGGAAGTTTACGTTACCCGCCGTTGCTGTCGCTGGTACAGTAGCTTGAAGCGTTACCTGTGCCAAATTACCTTTAGAGTTAGCCACCGAACCATCATTGGCTACGCCCAAAATCTCCTTAGCATTAGGAGAGAACGTTCCTTGACTATTTGTGGTGTTACCTCCTGCTTGGATGGCTTTTGTGACAATCCCACCGACTTTGGTGAATCCGGTCTCAGCCATACTGTCAACACGTACCTCAATCCACTTGTCTATTACCAATTCTCCTGTGTCACCACCCGCACTGTCTTTCGTAGTAATCGTGCAGTTAGTCATGGTAGACAGGTCGGCTGTTCCGCCCCGGTTATTCCAAATCATCACGCCTAATGGCGGGGAAGTCGAACCTGCATCAATTGTACCGATGTCCCATTTTGGAAGTGGTGTTACGTTGTCAGTCTTGTACCAAGATACCTGTGGTGTTGGCATTTAATTTCCTCCTTTGTTGTGTGCTACATTTTAAACATCGTGACTATGGCTTATTTAGTTGCATTGGAAAAATTCAACTACAAACAGCACGAAGCTTTTTATAAGCTCTCGATGCATGAGATTTATTGATGTTGAGTTCAGAACAAATATCTGCCATATTCATTCCAATACCATCTCGTGAAAATAATAAATGCTCCAGCACTTTCCTTTCTTGGGGCGAAAAAAGCTGCCTATGTTGCGTAAAATCATGACGGAGAAGTGCGATGTCATAGGAATAATCATCAGAAACGGGACTTAATGCCCCCCCCCCCTCTGAAATTTCACCTTTACTGTTGCAACCATTCCAGTCTATGGACATCGTTTTCTGTTCAATCAAGCGACTTGACCTGCGATAGTAATCTGCAACAGTCCGCTTTACAATAACCTGACAGAATGAGAATAGTTTGTTTTCAGGGAGTTCTTCATTTGTGTAATTCGCCACCGATTCCAAGATACGAAGGATAGCGGTTTGCTTCACGTCCTCTTTATCTTGGTGGGCGACTTTGAACAACTCAAAGTCAAAGACAGGCTTAAGGAAGTCAAAGTTTGAAACTACAATCTGCATATTTGTTATCCTCCATTTTCACTGAGTAGATGAATTAAGTATTTGTGATCTTTGTTCTCTCAGAGCCGCAATTTCAGCTTTTATGGCTTCGCGGCGTTCAGGAGGGGTTCTCCCTACCCCAAACTCAAGGGCAAGCTTACAATGCCTTCTAGCGATACATATGAGCCTTTGGATAGCCACTTCATCCAGTTCAACGTTATGAAGTCTACTCATTTCAACTCTCCCGTTGAATTTTGTTTGATTTTCAAACCATTTAACGGACTGTGTAAGCGACCAATGTGAAGAATATCTTCCTGCTCCAGTCCTCTTAAGTATTTAGAAGTGATCTGCGTGTCAAAATGACCCATCAGACGACTCAGGCTATAAACATCTATGCCGTTTCTTAATTGCTTCTGAGCAAAATAGTGGCGGCAATCATGGGGAGAGCATCTGACTTCTTTCCTAACCCCCGCATTTATGCAATGTTCTTTCAGAATTTTATTTATGCGGGAGCGGGAGAGCTTAACTGCCGACTGATCTAGGAAGTAGTAATCCTCAATTTCATCCTGCTCTTTTTTTCTGAAACGCTCCTGCTTTAGTTCTTCATACTTTCTCATGTACTTCCGCATGACGTTGCTGATGTAAACCAATCTCTGCTTTGAACCCTTGCCGTGAATAAGAATGTGCCTTCTGGCTACATCATCATTTTTGATATTACACAACTCAGATACCCGAACTCCTGTATCGAATAGCATAATAAGTATCAACTTGTCTCTGACGTTAGAATAGGTTTCTTCTTTGATGTCATTGATAATCCGCGACACTTCATCATCATTGAAGGTGACAATGACTGTCTTGGCTTCCTTGAGATTTTTAATTCGCCGCATCGGATTGTTCTGTTCATCAATAAAATCGTCATCTACTAACTCAACTTTCGCAGAGCGAAAACTAGCCTTATTACATGGTGTTACTGGGTAGAATGTCGATTCAATATGGAAGTTGTAAAAATAGAAAAACACCGCTTCGTTTGGTAAAGTGAGAGTGTCCTAAGCAATCACTACCACGCAGAAGAGGTGTCCTCTACATGATAGAACAAAACGTACAGCAGAATCAACTTCCAAATGAAATTAAACCAGCCTTTAAAGAACTAAAAGTACTGCAACACCTAAGAACAGCGGGCTTTAAAAAGAAATTCGGTTATACCTGTTCGTTTTTATTCCAGCTTGTCTTTGTCCTTTTGTTCCACCACAAGAACTGGTTTCGTCTACTGGAAAGCGAGAAAGGTGCATCCTTTCCTGGCAAAGATGCGGTCTATCGCTTCCTGAATCACAGCGGCTATGCATGGCGGCGGTTTCTGTCGTTGCTCAGTTCCTCTACAATTGAGAAAATTCAACCGCTAACGGGAGAAGATCGCGTATCCGTATTTGTAGTTGACGACTCCATGTTCGAGCGCAATCGCAGCAAAGCGGTTGAACTGCTTTCCCGATTTAAAGACCATGCAACGGGGTGCTACTATAAGGGATTTCGTATGCTTACTCTAGGTTGGTCAGATGGCCATACGTTCATTCCGGTGGACTTCTCCTTGCTTGCTTCGATGAAGTCTCAAGTGAACGGCATCATGCAAGAGATTGATAAGCGTACGTCCGGCTACAAGCGGCGAGTTGAAGCTTTGCTTCCTGCTCCTGAAGTCATTCCGGCGATGATTGATCGGGCGCTTTCAGCGGGTGTGCAGGCTTCATACGTCCTCATGGATAGTTGGTTCACTCATGCCCCATTGATCCAATCGATACTTGATCGCGGTCTGGATGTGATCGGCATGGTTAAAGATGACAAGAAGCGTTATCTTGTTGGCGGAAGCCGATTAACTTTGCAAGAGCTTTACTTTAGAGCAACCCCTGTCCAAGGAAAAAACAAGGGAATCTTACGTTCCATCCGTACCGAGTTATCCCCAGGGATTCCGGTTATGATGGTATTTGTCCGCCACCGCTCGAAGAAGAAGGAATGGCTTGCGATTCTATGCACCGATCTCTCGATCCCCGAAGAAGAAATTATCCGGATTTACGGAATTCGTTGGGATATTGAAGTGTTTTTCAAGTGCGCCAAATCCTTGCTGCGTCTACAAAAGGAGTTTCAGGGCCGTTCTTATGACCTGCTGATTAGTCATACGACGATTGTCTTTTCACGTTACATTTTGCTGGCATGGCAACACCGACAAAGCACTGACAACCGCACGCTGGGCGGCTTATTTCATTTGCTGTGCGACGAAGTAAGTCAACTAGATTGGGCAGTCGCCTTAACACAACTTATTGAATTGCTTGAGGATATCGCCAAGAAGGCCAGTAAGAAGATCACAATACTCATCCAGACACAACTCCAGCAATGGATCGCTGGTTTGCCTAATTACATCAAGGCCTACCTGCCGAAATTAAGCTGCGAAAGTTGAGCTACTAAGAATTGAAAAAATATTTTCAGAGTAGCAAGGTTGTTATTTATTGTTCGGTTGATTTCACGCCCTATACGTTGCCGCTCCTGAATGTACTTTCTAATGTGAAGCTGATTTACATCCTCCACTTCAACAATCCCTAACTCTTTCTCCATGAACCTTTCCCAACGGTTCAAGCGGAACATGCACACATCAACATACCGTTTCACACGACCCAAAACTTCTTGATTAAGCTTGAAATCCTGAATCAATTCCCTAATTTTGGTCATAAAAAATACTCCCTTCTATTTGCTAAACAACGCAGATAAAAGAGAGTAATTTTGAACATTCAATAGTTGCAGGTAAATTGGAAATCCCATACTCACCAACGCCAAGAACCCTTATACATCAAGGCTTCTAAGTATCAGCCAATATGAACATTGTCCAACCTATTCCCACT
This sequence comes from Paenibacillus aceti, assembly GCF_003614185.1. Classification (GTDB taxonomy): domain Bacteria; phylum Bacillota; class Bacilli; order Paenibacillales; family Paenibacillaceae; genus Fontibacillus; species Fontibacillus aceti. The sequence continues at coordinate 5,124,850 of NZ_KZ987724.1, read as the reverse complement.
CAATCGTAGCCGGCGGCTTAGAAGTAACGTCATACACAATGCGGTTGACATTCTCTACCTCGTTGACGATCCGTACCGAGATTTTCTCCAGCACATCCCAAGGGATACGTGCCCAGTCGGCGGTCATGCCGTCGATGGAGGTTACGGCGCGGATGCCGACGGTGTAAGAGTAAGTACGCTCGTCACCCATTACGCCTACACTCTTCATGTTAGGCAATGCGGTGAAGTATTGCCAGATTTCGCGGTCAAGACCTGCCTTGGCGATCTCTTCACGCAGGATGTAGTCGGAATCACGAACGATCTTCAGCTTGTCCTCCGTCACTTCACCTAGTACACGAATAGCTAGACCTGGACCAGGGAACGGTTGTCTCCAGACGATTTCCTTCGGCAGGCCGCATTCTTCGCCGACCTTACGGACTTCATCCTTAAACAGAGCCTTCAACGGCTCAACTAGCTCAAATTTCATGTCCTCCGGCAAGCCGCCAACATTGTGGTGAGACTTGATCGTCTGTGCAGTCGCTGTACCACTCTCGATAATATCCGTGTACAGAGTACCTTGCGCCAGGAACTTGAAGTCATCAAATTTGCTGGATTCTTCGTCAAATACGTAAATAAACTCGTTACCGATAATTTTACGCTTCTTCTCAGGATCCTCTACTCCGGCCAGCTTCGACAGGAAGCGTTCGCGGGCATCGATCTTGACAACCTTCATGTCAAACTTGCCGACGAAGGTCTCCATCACGCTCTCAGCTTCACCTTTACGCAGCAAGCCATGGTCGATGAACATACAAGTAAGCTGATCACCGATCGCTTTATGAATCAACATAGCTACGACCGAGGAATCTACCCCGCCGCTCAAAGCACACAATACCTTCTTGTCGCCAACCTGATTGCGGATATCTTGAATAGTATCCTCAATGAAGGTCTCCATGCTCCAGTTGCCTTCACACTTACAGATTTCATACAGGAAGTTCTTGATCATCTCATTCCCGTGCAGAGAGTGACGAACCTCCGGATGGAATTGAACGCCGTACATGCTGCGCTCGTTATTAACGAAGCCGGCGATCGGTGCAGAACCGGTTGAAGCGGCTACTTCGAAGCCTTCAGGCAATTGGGTAACATGGTCACCATGGCTCATCCATACCGTTTGCTTCGTATCCAGACCTTTAACCAGACCTAGTTTGCTGTCAAAATCAACATCAGCTTTACCGTACTCACGCTTCAGAGCGCGCTCTACCTTACCTCCGAGCTGATGCGCCATCAATTGCATACCGTAGCAGATCCCGAAGATCGGTACGCCGATGTCATATATAGCCGGGTCAATATGCGGAGCATCTTCCGCATAAACACTGGATGGGCCACCGGAGAACACGATTCCTTTTGGCGCCAGCTCGCGAATACGCTCCACCGGGGTATTATATGGCAACAATTCGCTGTACACGCCCAAGTCGCGAATCCGTCTAGCGATTAGTTGGTTGTATTGTCCTCCAAAGTCCAGAACAACAATGATTTCATTTGGCTTATTCATACCTGGCCTCCCTCAATTAATGACAATAATTATACGCAACTACGAAAGATGTCGTCAAGGAAGATCATGCGGGAGATAACGGCAACGCAGTGCCAAATGACTGCATCGTCTCAAAAAGTTTACACTCTCTTGTCGTCCCAATCTAATTCCTCCATAGTAGAGGTTTTCCCAGTTAGTGAAAAAATCATCCAATTCCGCTTTATTTTCTCGGCTGACGCCCTGTATCGCTTCAATATATTCCCGCGCGGTCATCCCCCTAGGCTTCGAGCCAAAGCAAGCGTATAAATGGCACCAGACGATATCCGCAGCCGCCAGCAGTTCGCCGGAACCCGGAAATTGACGACGTGACCTGAGCAGAAGCAGCCGCAACCGTATAACATTCTTTTGGAATAGCTCCCGCCTATAGCTCCAAATCATCCACAAAACAGCCGGAAAACTCAGCGCTACGCTCGTCCATACGAGCCAATGGGGCTCAAGTTTTGTCCAAGCGATATCTTTTGCCTCAAGCAGCCCTTGCTTCCATTCGAGAACAACCCTCCCAATCCGCTCTATGAACAGCCTGGACTTACTCTCAGCAGTTGTTCCCAGACTATCCGCGTCACCAAACACTGGCGAACTCTCAAACCCCGGAGTCGGATCAAAGGGCACCCAGCCTATATCGGGAAAATAAACCTCCACCCAAGAATGCGCATCCGCATAGCTAACCGTATATTGTCGATGATCTTCAGCCGAGGGTTTCCCGGGCGCAAAGCCCTTGACCCATCTGGTCGGCACCCCTCCACTGCGCAGCAAGACGGTCATCGCAGTAGAGAAATGATCGCAGTACCCGCTTTTACTTACAAATAGAAAATGATCCACGAAGTCCTGACCAGACGGTGGTAGCCAGGTATCAAGATTATACTTATAGGTATTTTGCAGATAATTCATCACCGCTGTGACCGATTCATATCTGCTATCGCCCTGGCTCACCAGCTTGGTTCCTAGATCCCGTACCCGATCCGGCAGTCCCTGAGGCAGTTGGAGAAACTGCTCACTAATCGATGCAGGAGGATCGCCTGCAGGCGAGCTCCGCAACTGGTCTATAGAATATTGCTGCGGTCTGACGCTGACCCTGTAGCCATATAGATTCTCTTGCCAAGGCAAATCACTGAACATCGCCTCAGCAGAAGCATCGTATATGATACCGCCTTGCTTCTCGCGCAGATTCTCATCGATATACAAATGACCTTCCCCCGCTGGCAGGCCACCCGCAAACAGAGGAACGCTCCTCTTCTCAGGTCTTGCAAATATGACCGTCTGCTCAAAAGCCTGTTCCTCGCCACTAACTTGTCCCCTATGATCTTGATCAGCTGGAGATGAAGAAAATAGGCTATGCGAATCCGTTAAATCGGAACCTGTTAAAATCCTGCGGTCAGAGTCAGGCTCCCTCCAGCCTTGTCCTGTATACACACTCTTGCTCTCTCCGCGCCAGTAAGTTCTGTAAGGCGAAAAGGCTGTGAAGTATTGCTCATGGCGCAAACTAAGCGCTGCCCCCAGCTTCGTATCATCCTGACCGTACCCTGACACTTTATAGGCTCTCGCCTGATGCTCCCCAAGCCGGGCACCGCTCCAGTCCTCCCAGGCGCGAATCACTTCATTCCAGGCGATTTCTCTAACAGGCAGGACAGGAACCGCCTCGACAAGTCTAGCTGCCCCCCATACACTAGCCAGCATAAGAATCACGCCAGCCGCTGGCCAGACCTTCCCCCATCCGCGCGGCGCCCCCTTGTCCTTAGCAGGTGCTGCGCTCTGAATGGACGATCTTGTCGGCTGTGCTGCCATCGGTTCCATAGAATGAGACTCTGCCTCTCCCGCCAGAACCTCCAGTCTTTTTTTGAACAGAATCATCTGCAGGACTAGACCCCAACACAACGTACGGACGATTCCAGCATATATATCCCGCTCCCCGGCCAGTTCCAGCGCCAGCAAATAGACGATTGACGCCGTGAAGAACAGAGTAATACTCTGTCTACCCAGAGCCAATATCTGCACCGAGACAACCAGCAACGACCAGCCGATCAGCAGGAGTAAAGCACGAGACTCTATGCTCAATCCATACAATCTACCCGACTGAATAATTTCCGCGAGATCATGGCCTAGCATTTGGATATAGCTAATGAACCAACTTCCCCCCGTACCGAGCCCATATAGATAATACATGGCACTGCTGACAAGTAGCGGATACAGCCAAATTGTGAACCGTATGCCTAGATTAAGGCAACCGATCAGCAACAGAGCACCTGTAAGCATCATAAAAAGGACGACTCTATTCTGATCATCCCCAATCAATTTCTGCAACGGATGCAGCCATTCAGCGAACAAAGCAAACAGTAACAGCGAGACTACAATTCTATGGATAGCATCCGCTCTGAATGAAGGATGAAATCCCCCTCGGGTTGAGGTCTCTGTACCTAGCGAGGAACCATTTGTCATCCCTTCTAGTCTAGGCGCTGACATGACGAACACCTCCGCGGTCAGTTCTGGCGGATAAATAAGCAGATAGGTCGATATAAGCGACACCCGCTTGCCGCAGACGTACTATCCACGGTTCTATCATCGGCTCGCCAGCCGTTCCAGCCCCAGCCCAGATTTCCAGCTTGCAGCCGGCCTCAGCTAACCGCAGCGCAGCCGAAGCAAATTCTGCCGTCATCCGACCCGTGATCAGCTTATGTACCGCTCCTGCACGAGAGGATAGAGAATTCACGGTGATCGCCAGCTGCGGGGAAGCAGGCTCCAGCTTAATACCGGATAGTAAATCAAGCCCTCGTTTAAGCCCCTCCTGTCCCGACAACGATATGCCTTCCGATCTGCTTCCATATCTGAAATCAAGCGTACCGTCGCTGCCGGATTCTCGATCAGACAATCTGGCAAGCTCCCGCTGCAGCAACATAGCCGCCGCCCCAACAGACCGCTCAAATACGTCACAGGTAGATACTTCTCCCCGCTTGTCCTCCTCTTCAGCAAGATATGCATTGTGCCTTGTGTCCAGCCACAAGCTACAAGCTGCTGTTTCCCTCTCATCCGGAATGCGAGTTAATAGTGTTCCTGTCCTCGCTGCGCCCTTCCAATAGATGCGGCCCAACGGGTCCCCGGGTAAATATTCGCGAATATGCTCCGTGAACGGGCTCACCTTCGTCAGTCGCTGGAGAGATCCTTGGCTGATCTCATCCCCACGAGCTGCCATTTGCTCCTCCTCTGGACAGATTGCCAGATTAGCAGGATGTATGTACATCGTATCTGCCATGGGTACCTGTATCGTCCTTTTAAAATAACCCAAAAAATCGCCATAGCTGATAACTATCGGCTCTCCCCCATAGATTCCACGCTGCGGCCCGGTTATATCATATTTAACTATATAGTCCTTGCGGAACCTGCCTGGCACTAGGCTGCCACCTACGCACTCCTGATCTTGGCTATCGCCTTCAGCCTGAACCGCCAGCTTATCCTGAATAAGCAGCCAGGGCACAGTCAAGCCCCCGGACAGCTTGATACGAAGCGTAACCTTTACAGGTTCTCCTGCCTTCGGCTGGAGAGGCTGCCAGGATCGTTGTACCTGGATGGACCGGGGGCCGAATAACACTATAAATGCCCCCTGGCATATAACTAAGCCTAGCAGCAAGCATAGATATAGTAGAGTTGCCCCGCCCCTCCAAAAATACAGACCCGTCAGCAGCAGCGCCGACATCAGGAGCCAGATCCACTTCAGCCCTCTCATGATGGAACACCTGTCGTACGGTGAAATACGGGAACCTCCATGTTATTCAACAGCTCAGCGATTACCTGACGGCTCTGCAGCCCGGAGATTCTGGCCTCACCAGTCAATATAAGACGATGCGCCAGCACGGGCTCCGCCACCAGCTTGACATCATCGGGCACAGCATAGGACCGCCCCTTGTAGAATGCCAGTGCCTGACTGGCCGCAAGCCATGAGAGCGTACCTCTAGGGCTTATACCAAGCGAGACTTGCGGATGCCGCCGGGAGGCGTCCGCCACATAGACCAGATACCGCTTGATCCTGTCATCGACCAGGACGGTTCTGGCATGGCGCTGGATGGCAGCGATCTCCTCCGGCAGCATGATCGGCTTGATACCTGCGGTAGCCCACGGATCGCTCAGGCGTCCAAGCATTTCAAGCTCTTGCTCCGGCTCTGGATATCCGAGGGACAGTCGCATCAAGAAGCGGTCTAGTTGAGCCTCTGGCAGGCGATATGTTCCTTCGTACTCTAGCGGATTTTGCGTTGCGAATAGTAGAAAAGGCTCCGGCAGCGGCCTTGTAACCCCGTCTACCGTGACCTTTCGCTCCTCCATCGCTTCCAGCAGTGCAGATTGGGTGCGCGGAGCAGCTCGGTTCAATTCATCCGCAAGCACGATATTGGCATAGATCGGCCCGGACCTGAACTCAAAATTTGCAGATTGTGGATGATATACTGTCACTCCGGTGACATCCGCAGGCATCAGATCGGATGTAAACTGAATTCTGCCGAAGGAGCCACCTACACAGGCCGCCAATGTTCTCACCAGCCTCGTCTTTCCAACGCCCGGTACATCCTCTAGCAATACATGTCCACCGCATAGCATCGATACGAGAATAAGTTCGATTTCCGCTCTTTTGCCTACAATTACACGCTCTATCCGGCTTACCAGCCGTTCAAGCAGCTCATGTGCCTGATCATGATTCATCTCTTCCATTCCTCCATTTCCGCGATTGAATCTATCAATCAGTCTCCCCAGAAATTAGCGGAAATAGACATTAGAAGAGCGAATGCTCTGGCAGCCTAATCCTAATTCGCCTTCACTCGCTGCTCGTCTTTAGTAGAGGAAGCCGAGATAATAGGATGGCCTGTAGTCTCAAGAATGGGCCGTAGCGGCACCCATAGAGCGCCATTCTTATGCGTAATCGCAATCGAACGAGTGGATGATGTAGTGCCCCGTTCAGACTCCGACGTTATTGTATTTTGCTGCGTATCTACAATGATCTTGGCATCTCCCCAAGCGATGATGGCGCTGCGATTCGCACGATCCCAGGACACTTGGGCCCCCAGGCGCTCCATCACCGCCCGCAGCGGCACCTGATATTGTCCGTCCTGCCAAACGTATTCACCTGCATCCAGCCTCGTCTGTACTCCACCGGCCTCGACATATAGCGGAAGCCCCGGACCGAATAAGGCGGCGTTCGGCATGATATGGCTCTCGATCCAAGCCCGGGACGGAGCCTTACGCCCTGAATGCTTTATTTTATTGGACAATTGAAATTGTACGGGTTTCTGCTCAACCGACAGCGCGCGGAAGCTATAGCCCTGCTTTTTATAAAATTTGATAACTTCCGGGAGCGCCTTCACCGTCTCCGCATGCCCAGCCCCATCATGCATCAGTACGATGACTTCATTACTTAAATTCTTAGGAGTGCTATTGCGTATAATCTCTGAGGCAGGCACCCCCCTCCGTTTGGAGTCACCGCTATCTATGTTCCAGTCAAATACCTTGTATCCCGCCTGCTGCAACAGATCGAAATAGGTCTGATCAAAATGCCCATAGGTGCCGCCCGGTGCCCGGATCAACTCCGGCCGCGCTCCGGTGATCCCCAGCAGCACTTCCTCCGTATCCTTGATCTGTCCCCAAAATGTGCTGAAGCCCTGATACAGCGCACTATAATCATGATTATAGGTATGGTTGCCGATCACATGACCCGCCTCGACAATCCGGGTGATAACCTCTGGCATTCTTTTCGCATGCTCGCCCAAGACAAAGAAGGTCGCGGGAATATCCTCTTTTTTCAGAATGTCCAATACTTGGTCGGTCAATTTGCTGGGCCCATCATCAAACGTGAGATAGACAATCTTCTCCGCTTGATCAGATTTGGGCATGACAGCCGGAGCACTGGCGGATAGCGCCTGCGCCCTGACCTTCGTTTTATCTGAATCCAGTCCTGAAGGAGCCTGTCCCAAGCTAGCACTGCTGCTCGCCACGCTCGAAGCTTGATCCTGTCCTCGTAGCTGTTCCTCTAGTGTGAATTGTCCCTGCGCCTCTGTCTGCTTCTGATTCCGAGCTTGATCTTCGGTCTGTGCCTTGGCAGCCAGCTTATTCTGTATCTTCACCGCAGCCGTCTTCCCGCTGCGCTCGAAGGGAGTAGCTGAAGCTTCCATAATTCCCGCCTCCCGGGAGACCAACAGCGAACCAAGCGTGAATGCCAGCACCACAAAAACAATCGGAACGAGCACAAGACTGGAAAATAATCTTCTCTTCATTATTTCTACCTCCGCCTATATGAATCATTTAGCATCTGGTAGATTGTATGTGATGAGAGAACAAAATAGACTAGTATGGAATTGTAAACTACGTATCGCTATTGCGAGGAAAAAAGGGGTGCGTGACGGATTTTCACTCAAATAACGATATGGTGTTTCGTTAGAGCTCCGGGTTCCCAAAGACTTGCTCGCGCTTTTTCAAAAGCCTTCAATTATGCAGGAATTTTGCCTACACTCCCGTCCTCGAGAGTAAATTCCTGCGATAATGCAGTTTTTTTCCTAATATCGGCCTGATTTCCAGGTGAAAGTGGGAAAAGCCTGCATATTCGCAGGCTTTATCTAAAAACAGAGGGTTTGGTGCGGTAAAAGATGCATTTTTGCAGGTTTCGAGCTCATGCGAGTGGTTTGCATGGTGTAGGCACATGGATCGGACGTTGCGACAATTGTGCTAAATTCTCCTAATACCCCCAAGGGTGCCAATACTGCCAATGTACCTAGTTCGCCAAATGTCCCCAACACGCCAAGTGCGCTGAATGTTCCTAACTACCCGACGCACCAAACGCGCATCTCCATATGCCCCCAATCTCTGTCAAATGCACCAAACGCCCAGCATGACCAACGCTCCTATCACGTCCAATATGTCCATTACACAAACGCCAGAGCAATCTAGGCCAGCTCCTTTATCGCTTCCAGAATCTCTCCCACATGTCCCTTGACCTTGACTTTGCGCCATTCGCGAACCAGCCGTCCCTCTTCATCGATCAGAAAAGTGGAGCGGACGATGCCCTCGTATTCACGGCCGTACATTTTCTTAAGCTGCCACACCCCGAACAACCGGCTCACCTCATGGTCTTCATCCGACAACAGTAGAAATGGAAGGTTCTGCTTCTCGGCAAACCGGTCATGCGACTTCACCGGATCTCCGCTGATCCCCAGCACGACTGCTCCTTGACCGGTAATAGCACTATGATTGTCACGGAAGTCACAAGCCTCCTGGGTACAGCCCGGAGTCATGTCTTTCGGGTAGAAATAGATGACGACCTTCTGCCCGCGGAATTGGCTTAAGCTCACAGTCTGACCGCCGCTTGCAGGCAGCTGGAAGTCTGGAACAGGTTGTCCCAATTCGATTGTTTGCTGATCCATAATAAAAACCTCCTAAAAGAATACTAATAATCATAAATTGATTGTACATATAAAAGAAATTATAATGTATGAAGTACAGCCATCAAAATGCAATCATCGTTTTTTCTGAAAGGAACGAAGAGTATATGACAAAACGAACTAAGCGGGCTATCTTGTGGTCGCTGCTCGGAGTCCTCGTTGTGATCGTCGCACTCCTGATTTATTATTTCACCGCGATCTATAATCAAGTCGATAATTTCCATAAGGTCGGTGAAGATTCTCCATTCTATCAGGTGAATCCAACGGAAACCACCAAGACCCCAGAGCCCCCGAAATGGGAAGGGACCGACAGGGTCAATATCCTGCTGATGGGCGTAGATGCACGCGGTCTGAAAAAGGGAGAGATCCCTCGGTCCGATACGATGCTCGTCGCCTCACTTGATCCAGTAACCAAACGGGGATACCTATTCTCCATTATGCGTGATACGTACACCCAAATTCCCGAATATGGCATGAATCGGATTAATTCCGCGATTACCCATGGACCGAACACAGCGATGAAGGCCGTCTCAGACCTGCTTGGAATTCCGATACAATATTATGTATATACCGATTTTCAGGGCTTCATTGAGCTTGTAGACGCGATCGGCGGCGTAGATTTCTACGTTGAAAAAGATATGCACTATACAAGTAAAGCCGATAAGCATGAATATGATATCGACTTAAAGAAGGGCCAACAGCATTTGGATGGCAAAACAGCACTGCAGTATGTCCGCTTCCGGCATGATGCTCTCTCTGACTTCAGCCGTACAGAACGTCAACGCAATTTCCTGACAGCGGTCGCCAATAAAATGATCTCGACGACCTCATTGATCAAATTACCTTCCATATTGGAGAAGGTGAACCCATATATCGATACGAACTTGACGATTAATGATATGTGGAAGTTGGCCAATCTCGGTTATTCCAGTAAAATGGTAGCCAGTGAGCAGATTCCGCCAATGAGTCTGTTGATCGAGAAGAATGTCGGCGGCTCCGATGTACTGGGAGTCAGGAATGAAGAAGAGCTGAGAGCTTATGTTCAGGAAGTATTCAATAAAACGGAAGAAGTCTCAGACAACGAACAAAACAGCGGGAATAGCAGCAATTCCACGACAGGTGATGACGGAAGTACATCGAAGATCAAGAATGAAGCTGCCGATACTTCCAGCGGGCCTTGAGCCTGAGGAGATGGTGAAGCCACCGGAACCTAAAGCCTGGAAGCACTATTACCACTGTGAAAGGAAGTTAGCTACATGAACAGGAAACAATCCGAAGTATTATATGAAGAAGCGCTTCAACATATCGTAGGCGGCGTCAACAGTCCTTCCCGCTCGTTCAAGGCGGTTGGGGGCGGGGCGCCCGTCTTTATGAAGAAGGCCCAAGGCGCCTACTTCTGGGATGTAGACGGCAACCGCTTTGTCGACTACCTCGCGGCTTATGGCCCGATTATTACTGGACATGCCCATCCGCATGTCACGAAGGCGATCGCTGAGGCAGCAGCCAATGGAACGCTGTACGGTACGCCTACTGAGCTTGAGATCCAGCTCGCGGTTATGCTGAAGGAAGCGATCCCATCGATGGATAAAGTCCGCTTCGTCAATTCCGGTACGGAAGCCGTTATGACGACGATCCGCGTGGCCCGTGCCTATACTGGCCGCAACAAGATTATTAAGTTCGCTGGCTGCTATCACGGCCATTCCGACCTTGTGCTCGTCGCCGCAGGCTCAGGCCCATCTACGCTCGGTATCCCGGACAGCGCCGGTATCCCGACCAGCATTGCGCATGAAGTCATTACCGTGCCTTTCAATGATCCAACGGGATTGCAGGAGGCTCTGGAGAAATGGGGCGACGACGTAGCCGCTGTCATGATCGAGCCGATCGTCGGCAACTTCGGGATGGTCATGCCGAAGCCGGGCTTCCTGGAGGACGTATGCCGCCTTGCTCGTCAATATGGCGCGCTCGTTATCTACGACGAGGTCATTACGGCTTTCCGTTTCCATTACGGCTCCGCGCAAACCTATGCGGGGCTGGACAACCACGATGCCATCAAACCAGATCTGACCGCACTTGGCAAGATCATCGGCGGCGGCCTGCCAATCGGTGCATATGGCGGCAGCAAGGAGATTATGGAGAAGGTCGCTCCGCTCGGCCCAGCTTACCAAGCCGGAACGATGGCCGGCAACCCGGCTTCCATCTCCGCTGGTATCGCTTGTCTGGAGGTACTGCAAGACTCTAAGGTATACGAGGAGATGAACCGCCTCACTGTGAAATTGACCGCTGGACTGGCGGATTCAGCCAAGCGTCATGGCGTTCCGCTGACGATCAATCAGATTCGCGGCTCCTTCTCGACCCATTTCTGCGATCATCCGGTAACGAACTATGACGAGGCTCAGGACACGGACAGCGAAGCATTCGCCGCCTTCTTCCGCGCGATGCTGAATCGCGGTGTCAACCTGGCTCCATCCAAGTTCGAGGCCTGGTTCCTGACCACCGCTCATACCGAAGCAGACATCGACTTCACACTTGAAGCGGCTGAAGCTTCCTTTAAGGAAATCGCCGGCAAATAAGCACCACAATATCATCTTATTGGACTGATTACACATAGAATCCCCCTGCGGCTCAGGCTATTTGCTTGAGTCCCAGGGGGTATTTTTATGAAGTAATCAGGAATACGATCGGCGGCATAAGAACGGGCGCCCCTATGGGACGCCCTATAGAACCCGCCAGCTATGCAAGGGACTCTAACGAAACGTGGTAATGCTATTCGCCCCAAAAACCGCCTCAGAAAATCGTAACGAAACAGGGTAATGCTATTCAGCAAAAATAGCAGCATAAACCCTGAATTTGGTGCCAATAACGATATGGTGTTTCGTTAGATTTTCTTACCCCCTGTTTTTGAGCAAATAGCGATGTGGTGTTTCGTTAGGATTCCAACCGACTCATTTCTCCTCAAGCTTAGCAAAATAATTCTCCTGCACGTACTGGGCGGCGGTATCGAGCTGCTGCTTCGAATCCATGTCTTGCTTGGAGAACGATTCCTGTACTACGTTGGACATCGTTGCATAGTAATCCTGGGTGCCAAATTGGGCCTCCGGCTTGCCCTCCAGCAATGTGAACAGGTTCGAATCATATTTATACACGTTATCGTACTTGTCATAAACCGCTTGAATCTTGCCGGCGTACTCAGAATCTTCCTTGAAGTATTCCAGTGGAGTCGGAACATAATACTTGCCTTCCGCCTTACGGGCGTTAATCGTATCTTCAACCGCCTTCAACGATCCCTCTGAGAAATAATCGAACGTAATATAGCGGAAGGCCATCTCCTGCTCATCCTTCGTTGCATTCGGGTTAATGACGAGATAGTTACCACCCAGAATCCCGTAATGCTTCCCACCCGCTTCAGCAGCTGGCATCGGATAGACGAGTACATCCCTAGGCTTCATGCCCCCTTCATTCAAAGCCGCTTGCACAACGTCAAAAGCACCTGCGATCACCATCCCCGTCCGTCCTTGCTGGAATGAGCTTACAGCGTCACCCCAACCGAGCGCCCAGTCCTGCGGGATTGCATTCGCTTCCCATTTCAACTTTTTGTAGAAATCGAGAGCTTTGACGCCTGCATCACTATTGAATACAGCTGTGACCTTGCCATCTACGTTGCTCTCAATATCTCCACCGGCCTCAAACAGGAAGTTCGTCCAGTTCCATCCAGCTTCATTTCCTTTGCCCATTGGAGCGATACCCGAGATCCCCTTCTTCGGCTCGGCAACCGCCTTGGCTGTATTGTACATATCATCCCAAGTCCAATCAAGCGACGGAGCGGCAACGCCCTTATCATCGAGAAGCTTCTTGTTCACGACAGTGGAAGTGATATATCCGTTCTGAGTGATCCCGTACACTTTGCCATCTACGATAAACTGCTCCTGTAGAACCGGATTGATCTCATCCTTGTACTCCCAGTTATTCCACAGCTCCGTAATGTCAGCCACCCAGCCGCGCTCGACCAGGAAGTTCGCTTCTGTAGCCCAGGTGTTGTAGAAGGTCGGAGCCTCGTTGGAAGCCATTTTCACGCCGATCTCGT
>NZ_KZ987724.1:4997877-5111770 GCF_003614185.1 Paenibacillus aceti | reverse complement strand
AAAAAAAAAAAATTCGGATATTGCGCCTGGAAGCGGGCGATCTTATCGTCCTCCTGGGTACGAAGCGTGGTCTCATCCGGCAGCGGATAGTGAATTTTCAGCGTGACTTTCCGCTGGGTAATATCATGTTTCGCATCATCTGTCGTCGCTTCATTGTTTCTGCCGGAATTACCTGGAGCAGCCCCTCCATTATTCGCCTGATTATCTACATTGTTCTTTCCGCCACACGCTGCAAGCAGTGAGCCTAACAGCATAAGACACATCAGTACAGCTGAGAATTTGCGCATTGAAACTCCCCTTTTCCGTGATTGTTATCGATTGCTATATTTTTATATTAGAAGATTACCGCGGTGAGGACGATGTGTATTCATAGGGCGATCATGTGCAGCCCTACGCTAATGTAAACGCTGCTGTTCTCCCGCTTAACCTTTGACCGCAGTCAGACTCACACTGCGCACGATGAACTTCTGGAAGCCCAGGAACACGAAGATCGGTGGAACCATGACCATGAACAGAATTGAGAATTTGATACTGCTATCCAGACTCCGTGCATTAATAACATACTTATATATCGCAGTCGCCAACGTGTATTTGTCCTCAGTATGCATGACCAGCGATGGCCAGAACCAATCATTCCAAGCCGTTGAGAAAATAAAAATCGACAGTGTCGCGAAAATCGGGACGGACAGCGGAACCGCAATCTTCAGATAACTCGTCAGCTCCGAGGCACCATCAATCCGCGCCGCTTCGAAGATTTCCGGATGAATGCCATCGAAGAAATTCTTCATCAGCAGGAAGTAGTATGCATTCGCTCCCGCCGGTAACCAGAAGGCCCAATAGGAATTAAGTAATCCGAGCTGCTTCAGATTCACAAAGTTTGGAATCATATAGCTCGTCGCCGGAATGAACAAAGTCAGCAGAATGAAGAAATAGACCAATCGGCTGTACGGAACGCGGATCCGCGAAATACTGAATGCTGCCAGACCGAGCACCAAGATCGTCATGAACAGATTTCCAAGGAAAATAAACACCGTATTCTTCAAAAATACCGGTAAAGCGATATAATTCCAGCCCTTCGAGAAATTCTCCCAATGCCATGTCGTCGGGAAGAACTTCGGCGGAAAGGTGTTGATCTCCGGATTGCTCTTCAGCCCGTTGAACATTGTCATCAGAATCGGGTACAGCATCGTAACCGCCATGATGGCAATGCCCAGCACCATGATGCCATAGACGATCTTATTCCCCGGCTTCCTCAGGTCCGCTGGTGACAGGATGCCTCTCTCCATATTAGTAATCCTCCCTGTTCATCTTGAATTGAATAACGCCAAGGATGCCCAAGACGATGAACATCAGCACACCCAGCGCCGTCCCTGCTCCATAATCCAATTGGGTAAATGCATACTTCACGGTGAAGAGCGCATAGGTCAACGTAACCTTGTTCGGGCCACCGTCCAGCAGGGCCAATTGCGATTGATAGGCCTGTGATGTGCCGATAATCTGCAGGATCAGCATCAGTACGATCAGGCTGCGCATCGCTGGGAGGGTAATATATTTAATCCGGCTCCAGACTCCGGCACCGTCGATTTCCGCCGCTTCATACCAGTCCCGCGGGATACTCAGTACCCCGGCCAGATAGATCAGCATTGCCGAGCCGAACTGCTGCCACGTCTCCATGAAGACGATCGAGATCATCGAGAAACGCCCGTCGGATATGAACGAGATCGGCTCAACGCCGAACAAGCCAAGCAAGGCGTTAATCGGTCCAACCGGATCGTACATCCATCTCCACATGCCATAGAGCACTACGCCAGGAACGACGAAAGGCAGATAAGCCGCTATCCGTGCGAAGCCCTGGAAGAACTTCAGCTCTGAAATGGCAATCGCCGCCACGATCGGCACCCAGAAACCGATAATTAGCGTAAGGAACATGAAATACAATGTATTTTTGACAGAAAGCCATAAATCAGGGTTGTTGAAAATTTTCACATAGTTATCCAATCCGACAAAAGTATTGCCCTTCACGAAATCGACGTTGTAGAAGCTATAGACGATCCCTTTTAGGATCGGAAGCCATAAGAAGATAATAAAAATAACGATAGCCGGAACGAGAAAAAGATACCCCCACATATTCTTTTTCCAGCTTGATGTTCTTCGTACCTTTTGTGGCTCTGTCTCGGGTCCTGTGCCCCTGTTTCCTGATGTAACCACCGATTCCTCCATGAGTCTCCCTCATTTCTCTGTAGTGTCCAGCTTTCATTGTAGAAAACTAAACCGACCGGAAACAGGTGTAATCCTATGCGAAGTATAGCGTTTCTTACTTCTTCATCTCACTGGGGCTGACGCCAAAATATTTCTTGAAGATCTTGCTGAAATGTTCAGGAGACTCGTAACCGACACGTTCGGCGATTTCGTAACGACGCAGATCGGTATGGAGCAGTAGGGACTTGCTCTCTTGCATACGTAGCTTGATCACATACTCCCACAGGTTGTAGCCGGTATTCTTCTTGAACAGGTAGCTGAGGTAATTAGGACTGACATGATTCTTCTTGGCTACCTCGTGGATCGTCAGCCCTTTCTGACTGTAATTGTCCTCGATATATTGCTTGGCGCTATCGACGATCTGGTTATTCTGCGTCGTAAGCTCTTCAGCTGTCGGGTCCTGGGCATAGTTACTCCAATTGAAGTCACCGTAATAGAACACATGGTAATCCCCATGCTTCCCGCCCCATACGATGGCCTTATCCGCTTGCCTATCCAGAACAGGCAGGAATTCTGCGCCCTTCAGAATCTGGCTGATCCCGACGACCACCCGAATATTCAGAAATTTCTGTACATGATGATGCAAACTACGCCCGATCATCTCAAGATGATTGATCTTGTTCAGATCCAGTTCGGCATATTCCGTCTCATTCCACTGCAGCAGTATACATATATCCTGTTCGCTGGAATAACAGGTTGATATTTTCTCCTCTTTATGTAACAGTTCCTCAGCCACGTTCCGCACACCATAGCGCAGCAGACGGATATCCCGCTCCGAGTAGGAGGCTCCTACCTCCCCCTGAGGTAAATCCAATTTCATTCTAATCACGGAAAAGTAAGGTCCCGTTAACCTCAGCTCCTTCAACTTCGTCTCTTCCGGCGAGTCGGTTCCGTTCAGCAGGCGCTGCAGCAGCTCATTCTTCTCCGGGCGGAATTCCTCCATCTGGAAATGGCCCGTATCCGCGGACGGAAATTCGTCAATTTGCGGAATGGGTCTTTCCATTTTCAATAGAACATTGCGGACGGAATCGAGGAAATTCTCACTATTCAGCGGCTTGATTAGATAATCCTTAGCTCCGAGTCGCAACGCCATCTGTGCGTATTGAAAAGTCTCGTGCGCAGAGATGATAATCGTCTGCACCCATGGCTTGATCATCTTCGCCTGCTGCATCAATTCGATTCCGCTCATCTCCCCCATCTGGATATCTGTGACGAGCAGATCGATCTCTTCCATGCGAATATAGTCCAGGGCTTCATGCCCGCTATATGCGGTAAACACCGCCCTGATATCTATGCCAGAACCGTTCAAGAGCCCGGCTAACCCTTTGCAGATCAGCGGTTCATCATCAACGACTAATATTTTGTACACTCTCTTTCCCCCTACTCTATCGCTGTTCTTGTATGGACTTTGGAAGTTTAATCATCACCCGGGTTCCGCCTTCCTCGCTCCCTGAGTATCGAAGCCCATAGCCGTCCCCGAAATGCAGTCTGATCCGCTGATGAATATTACGTATGCCATAGCCGGAGGACGGATCTGGATGTTCTGTGCTGAGAAGTCGATTAATCTTCTCATAATCTACACACTTGTACCCGTTATCCTCTAGGAATATCAATAAATTATCCCCATCGGCGGCAGCGCGAATCGAAATCTCCCCATCCTCGCCCATATGCTTCACTCCATGAATAATCGCGTTCTCGATTAAAGGCTGCAGCGTGATCTTCGGGATCGATACCGGTAGCAATTCCTCGGGAATATCTATCGAAATTCGAAATTGGTAGTCATACCTATGCTGCTGTAGCTTAATATAGGCAGAAGCATGCTCCAGCTCTTCCGCCAGCGTAATTAATTCTCGGCCTCGGCTCAGACTGATCTTCATCAATTTGGATAATTCCTTGATCATTTCCGCGGAAGCGGTATTCCCTTCCATCCTGCTCTTCCAATAGATACTCTCCAACGTGTTATACAGTAAATGCGGGTTTATCTGCTGATATAACAGTTGTAGCTGGGATTCCTTCTGTTTCAGGTCCATGGTGTATTGGTAGTGAACCAGTGCATTCAGTCGTCTCGCCATATCGTAAATGCTGCGCATCAATACGCTGATCTCATCATTCTTCTCCCGGCGCGGCGTCTCTGGAACGATATTCCCTGGTTCATAGCGCCTGACGAAATAGACCAGCTTCTGGATCGGCATCATCAGAGACCGCCAGAAATAGAGCATAAAGATCAGGCTCCCGACAAAGAAGACGATGGAGATCAGCTGAATCACCTGCTTGATCTCCTTCTGCTGATGCAGCAGCGCCTGCACCGGAACTTTATAGATCAGCTTCTGCTGCAATACATGGTTGTAATTGACGACATAGATATACTCGCTGGTAATGACATCTTTTACCCCACTAGTCATCCCCATATCGGCTACCTCCGCTGGTAGCTCCAGACGTTCTCCATAGTCATTGCTCTGTGCGGTCAGAACCTGGTTGCTCCAATTGGTGAAATAAAGCTCTCCTTCCGGCAGCGACACCGTCTGTAGTGACTCCTGAATCCTGGCATCCAGATTCGTGACCACCAATACCCCGATCGTGCCGTTTCTATAAATATTGTTGATCGCCCGGATATAGGCCAGCGTTCTCTGATCGCCCTGGCCCTTGGAGGGCGGCGATAAATGCTCGACCAGCCGCAAATAGCCCTTTCCCTTCTTCTCGACGGCTTCATCGAACCATTCCGGCTTCTCGTCCTCTGAGAAGAAGTAAACTCCGGATTTCTTCGGGCCCGGATAATAGGGAGCGAAGGAATAGGTGTCCTGTGGATCATAGACATAGAGTGAATAATAAAGTGGCTCCCGCTCATCCGTCTCTTGCGAATAGGTGGTCAGCAAGTTTTCCAGCTGCTCGTAATTTTTTACCCTTTGCAGGATCGTCTCATCGGTAGAAAGCGGATTCAATTGCTGTAATAACGAATTTTGGAATACCGTTGAGGTCACCTTATTTACTGCTTCTATATCACGGTTAATCAGCCGGAAATTTTGCTTGTTCAGCTCGATATAAGCATTGGTGACGTGACGCTTCAGGATTTGATCAGCCCTGTAATTGCCATAGGCATTCAGAATAAATAGCGGAATTATGATCATGAGGAACAGCAGTAGCAGTTGCTGCTTCACGTTCATTCTGTTCAGTGGATTACGCGGTCTAGATCTCAACGAATTTCCCCCCTGGCTCTTTAACTATAGCAAGAATAGAAATAGCAGTAGTGTGTATTTCTACGCAGATTATAGCTGTTCCTATGATCGCTGCCGCTCCTGCACACCGAAGAACAACAAAAAAACGGATACCTCATCTCTGTGGATGGGTATCCGCTTCAGCTTCATAAGTCATATCAATTCGTTAAACTCGACGATGATAAAGATTAATTTTCTTCGCTTTTCTCTTTATCGACATGCCCTGTTTTCTTCAAATATTGGTCATAGCGGTCATCCAGTTCCTTCGCCATTTTGCGGTATTGGAGCGTCTCCTCTACAATCGGATCAAGCTCCGTCTGAATTCTGACCTCATATCTGGGCGGCAGACGGCGCCTGCCTTCCTCACGGCGCTCCTCTTCACTGATCGGCTCGCCCTCCGTCAATAGTTCATTTAATTCCTGTTCAAGATTCTTCTCATCGCTCATGGTCTTTGAACTCCTTTTCGAATCAGAATCTTATTGCACGAGTATATATTATACCCCTGTGGCCTCGGCATTCTTCAGCACATCCAACAGCTCCTGATGAATTCTACCGTTGCTGGCGACGAGGCGCCGAACGCCGATATCATAAGGATTGCCCGTCGTATCGGTGACCATACCGCCGGATTCCTTGACCAGCAGCGCTCCGGCTGCGATATCCCAGGCATTCAGGCCAACCTCGCAGTAACCGCCGAGCCGCCCTGCAGCCACATAGGCCAGATGCAATGCCGCTGAACCGGCAGCACGAAGACTGAGGGTTCGATCTGCCAGCGCATTGATTCCCTTCATATTGACAGGCAGCGCATAGCTCCGGTCCGGATTGAAGCCAACCGCCAACACACTGTCCGCCAGCTTCTCATCCCGCGACACCTTCATCGGATTGCCATGCACATAGGCTCCCTTGCCCTTCTCGGCGACGAACATTTCATCACGAATCGGGTCGTAGATCACACCGATGATCACCTCGCCGCGATAAGCCAAAGCGATCGACACACAGAAGAAAGGAAAACCCTGCACGAAATTCGTCGTTCCATCGATCGGATCAATGATCCATAGATACTCTGCTTCCTTCGCCTGATTCAGTGCTCTCTCGGATGCCTCTGCACCAGGTTCAACGCCTTCCTCTCCCAGAATCGAATGATCCGGGAAATGGGTAAGGATCAGCTTGCGGATCATCAGCTCCGCGCCTTTATCCACATCGGTGACCAGATCCTGCGGAGAACATTTCGTATTTATTTCCTTAATTAAACCAAGGCGGCTCTTAATCCATTCGCCCGCTTTGGAGGCACTATTGATTGCCACTGCCGTTGGACTCTTGCTTCCTACTACGTATGGAATTTTAGGCTTAGGTTCCAATGGTTTCACACTACTTTCTCATTGAATTTCACTCTGACTCCGTGCTTCTATGAATCTTTCAATTTTTACCTTTTTTAAAATATACGCCCCGTATGGCGTAAAGTTGCATCTTTTCAGTGATTTGTACGGAAAATCAGGCGGAATATCAGTAAAATTTTTTCTTCTTTTAATATACCACCATTTATTGAAAAAGTCCGTAACCAGCCCTATTACACGGCCAATCACGAACCTCTCACGGAGATGAATCTTCAAATTAGACCTAATAACAGACTACCCTACGAACGCGCAAATAAACCCGATTATGGACATTCCGACTCAAATGGATTCAGCGACCTGTCAGGCAGCTTGTCCCCGAATATACCAGGGGCAAACGAAGCATCTGCTTAAGCCAAAATCAGCCGTCCTGAGAGTTACTTGGCCTCCCCGAAGAACATCTCATAGGCAAGCGCTGTTTGGATAGCGGATTCCTCATCCGTGAGCTGGCGAACCAGATCGAGCTCCACCGCTGTTACTTCTTCGCCATTAAAATTGATCTCGGCAACACAAGCCGTGATTTTCACAATCGCTACTGCCTTATTGTCAGGACTATAGGCGATTACCTTCTGACCGGTCGGGAATACGCGTAGGCCCTCCTTACGCATTTTGCCGCGGCCATATTCCAGTAATTCGAACAGCTCCTGTTCGCTCTTGAACTTACATACTGAATTGAATTCGGTTTGGAACCCCATGCTCATCTCCCTTTCCGTCCTGATCCAGGCATTCGTCTGCAAGATAAATCAGTTAACTCCACTCTCAAAATAAAGATTCTGTCTCTTCTCGAAACGCTCTAGCGCAAGCTCAATCAAGCGGTTAAGCAGCGATTCATAAGACAGTCCCGTCTCTCTCCACAATAGCGGATACATGCTGAATGGAGTGAAGCCTGGCATCGTGTTGACCTCATTAATCAGAATTCGGCCATCCGTCTTGCGGACGAAGAAATCCGCCCGGCATAATCCATTGCAGTCAATAGCCTTGAAGGCCTTAACCGCCACATCGCGAATCTGGTCAGCCAGCTCGGTGTCCAGTAGAGCCGGGATCAGCATTTGCGACTTGCCGTCAAGATATTTGGCCTGATAATCATAATATTCGCCAGAGGATACAATTTCACCTGGTACAGAAGCCAGTGGAATATCGTTGCCAAGCACTCCGACCTCGATCTCACGAGCTTCAACGAATTCTTCAACTACAATCTTGATATCATACCGGAGAGCAAGCTCTACCGAGCTGATAAGCTCCTCTCTCGTCTTGGCCTTGGAGATCCCGACGCTGGAGCCCAGATTAGCTGGTTTGATGAAGCATGGATAACCCAGCTTCTCTTCTACCTTTTGGATCATGGAATGTCTATCGCGCTCCCACTCACTATCGGTGAAATAGCAATACTCGCATTGCTCCAGACCCGCATCGGCAAACAGCTTCTTCATAATAACTTTGTCCATGCCTGCAGCCGAAGCCAACACGCCAGCCCCAACATAAGGGATGTTGGCCATTTCGAACAAGCCTTGAATCGTGCCATCTTCCCCGTTAGTGCCGTGCAGGAGCGGAAAGACGACGTCGAGCTTCGCTTCTCCGGTCGCCAGCTTGCTAAACAGGATATTGATCGCCGAGCTCGTATCCCCCGCATTCTCTTCAAGCTTCAATTGCTCTAACTCGGTAAAAGGAGTGGACTGATTGCTTCCGACTCTCCATTGACCCTGCTTCGTAATATAAAAAGGCAGCAATTCGTATTTGTCGTAGTCAAATGCTTGCATTACAGCGAGAGCTGTCTGCAAGGACACTTCATGCTCACCCGATTTGCCGCCATAAATTAGCCCTATTGTCAATCTGTCCTGTCCCATCGGTAACCTCTTTTCTAATATAATACACATGCTTCACTATCTCGAATGTCAGAACCGATCCGCAATATGGAAAAATCGATACACTGTATTCTCTGTGTAGGCATAGGAATCTCGATAATCCCAGTAACGGTGCTGACTCGGAGTCGTATGCGCATTCACGAGCGGCATCCCGCCGGCATCGAAGGCGGTAACGATGGTGCTATGCTGAAATGCACCGTTTCCATCCCAATCATAAATGATCACATCCCCCAGCTGCAGTTGTTCAGGACGGTCGACGACCTCTGCACGCAGATGAGAGTTACTATGGGTCAGATATAACTGCAAGGCATTAGCCACAGCCCAGCTATAGCTCCAGGCTTCTCGCCCGCCAACATAACCTTTATACCACCAGCCCGATTCTCTTTTTCCAGTATAGTTGATTGGGGCTGCACCTGCAAAGAGGCATTGGGAGATAAAACTGGTGCAATCGACTTCAAATTGGGCAAATTCCGGGTTATAGCTATCCCACCAGCGATCTGCGTACAATACTGCGTCCTCACGGCGGTAAATCGTGCTGCTACGCTGCGCGCCTCCGCCGAGGATTTGATGATTCAGATAGGGGCGAGATGGGCCGATCTTCGCCTGCATACTATCCTGAGTATAGATCGAAGCGACGTTCACTGGAGCGCTCCGTTCAGGAACCGGCTGGTATACACGGGACACCGTCCAGCCGTCGCCATCGCGCAGGAGCGTCAGCCGCTGCTGATCGATCCGCTGCTCCTGATGTCTGGCTCCGCCCTTATCGTAGTATATCTTCTGCATCAGCATCAGCTCGACCTCAATCTCCCCTGCTCGATGCTCGATCTCACGAATTAGCTTCGCCTTCGTCTCGCATCTGATCGGCGCGGCTCCGCGCTCCCTGTACCATATTTCCAGCTTATGCTTGCGCTCCCCGCTGCGGATCAGGTAATCCAGATCGGTCACGACGGAATCCCCCGTACGCACCCGGTAATCGACTTCGTCCTGATTCAGCTGATTCACATATTTCGTCAGTGCCTTTCTCCATTCGTCCGCCATGCTTCCCGCCTCCTTCTAATACATACCATTCTATTTATATGAACGCATAATAATGAGTATGTACTCCCTTTGAATACCCATTTCATATATGAAGGAACTGGACAAAAAACACTTTACTCACTTCACCAAGGACGGTATACTGAATATAGTGAATTATGAAATTGTGTTTCACCTAACGGAACAAGGAGGTACATTCATGTCAAAGAACGATTTTTTCACTGCTGCCCGTACTTTGGCTGTCGGCGGAAAGAACTATCGCTACTATGACCTGCAGACGCTGGAACAGCAAGGGCTCGGACAAATTTCCAAGCTGCCGTTCTCTATCAAAGTTTTACTTGAGGCTGCTGTCCGCCAATATGACGGCAGAGCCATAACTGAAGAACATGTTAAGCAAATCGCTGGCTGGGCCGAGGGCCGCGATGAGAACAAAGAGATCCCGTTCATCCCGGCAAGAATCGTGCTGCAGGACTTCACCGGTGTACCCGTCGTCGTCGATCTGGCCGCTATGCGCGACACAGTGAAGAAGGCCGGCGGTGATCCGAAGCAGATCAATCCGCTCGTTCCTGTCGATCTCGTGATCGACCACTCCGTCATGGTGGATGCCTTCGGCTCTCCCGAAGCGCTCGAATACAACATGAATATCGAATTTGAACGGAATGAAGAACGTTACCGCTTCCTGCGCTGGGCGCAGACCGCATTCAATAATTTCCGCGCTGTGCCGCCTGCAACCGGGATCGTGCACCAGGTTAACCTGGAATACCTCGCCTCGGTAGCTGCTACGAAGACAGTGGACGGTGAGACCGTTGCGTACCCGGATTCTCTTGTCGGTACCGACTCCCATACCACGATGATCAACGGCCTTGGCGTAGTCGGCTGGGGCGTTGGCGGTATAGAGGCGGAAGCGGGGATGCTGGGACAACCGCTTTATTTTGTGGCGCCGGAAGTGATCGGCTTCAAATTAACTGGCAGCTTAAGCGAAGGGGCTACAGCTACTGACCTCGCTCTGACTGTAACGGAAATGCTCCGCAAGAAAGGTGTCGTCGGTAAATTCGTCGAGTTCTACGGACCTGGCCTGACTAACATCAGCCTGGCGGATCGTGCTACCGTGGCTAACATGGCACCAGAGTACGGCGCAACAGTCGGCTACTTCCCGGTGGACCAGGAAACGCTCGCTTACATGCGCAGCACCGGCCGCAGCGAAGAGCAGATCGCACTCGTTGAAGCCTATTACAAAGCGCAAGGCATGTTCCGCACCGATGACACTCCTGATCCGCAGTTCTCGGATCTGATCGAGCTCGACCTCACTACGGTCGTTCCGAGCCTCGCTGGACCTAAGCGTCCTCAAGACCGGATTGAGCTCACAGAAATGAAGAACAAGTTCAATGAAATCATTCGTACTCCTATTGATAAAGGCGGCTACGGCTTAAGCGACGAGAAGATCGCCCAGCGTGTTCCGGTGACTCATTCTGACGGAAGCGCCAGCGAGCTCGCTCCGGGCGCTGTCGTGATCGCTGCGATTACGAGCTGTACGAACACCTCGAACCCTAGCGTGATGCTCGGGGCTGGCCTGCTCGCTAAGAAGGCCGTAGAACGCGGCCTGACCAAGCCCGGCTATGTGAAGAGCAGCTTGACTCCTGGATCGCTCGTTGTTACCGAATATTTGCAGAAATCTGGTCTGATCGAGCCATTAGAGAAGCTCGGCTTCTATGTAGCAGGCTATGGCTGTGCGACTTGTATCGGTAACTCCGGCCCGCTTCCTGAGGAAGTAGCCAGTGCGATTACCGATAATGATCTTACTGTCGCTGCTGTCTTGTCCGGGAACCGGAACTTCGAGGGTCGAGTTCATGCTCAAGTCAAAGCGAACTATCTCGCTTCGCCTCCGCTCGTCGTGGCTTATGCTCTCGCTGGAACGGTCAATATCGACCTTCAGCATGACCCGCTCGGCTATGACCCGCAGGGCGAGCCTGTATATCTGAAGGATATCTGGCCAACTTCGTTGGAGATCAAGGAAGCGATCGCCTCCTCGATCAGTCCGGAAATGTTCCGCAGCAAATATGAGCATGTATTTACGCAGAACGAACGTTGGAACTCGATTCCTGTACCAGAGGGCGAGCTCTATGAATGGGATGAGAAATCGACTTATATTCAGAATCCGCCGTTCTTCGAGAAGCTTGGCGAGGGCATGCAGGATATCGCCGATATCCGCAGTGCGCGCGTGCTGGCGTTGCTTAGCGATTCGGTCACGACCGACCATATCTCGCCTGCAGGCAATATCGCGCCTTCCAGCCCTGCCGGACATTACTTGAACGAACGCGGAGTAGCCCGCAAGGATTACAACTCCTACGGCTCGCGCCGCGGGAACCACGAGATTATGATGCGTGGCACATTCGCCAACATTCGCATCCGCAACCAGGTGGCACCGGGTACTGAAGGCGGCGTAACGAAATACTTGCCGACCGACGAAGTGATGTCGATCTATGATGCCGCGATGAAATATCAAGGTGAGGGACAGAATCTGGTCGTCATCGCTGGCAAGGAATACGGAACAGGCAGCTCGCGGGACTGGGCAGCCAAGGGAACCTACCTGCTGGGCGTGAAGGCTGTTATCGCCGAGAGCTTCGAACGGATTCACCGCAGCAATCTCGTCGGCATGGGCGTGCTCCCGCTGCAATTCCAGCCAGGCACTAGCTGGAAGACGCTGAATATCGACGGCACAGAGACCTTCGACATCTCTGGCCTGAGCAATGACGTCAAGCCAGGGCAAGAACTGAAGGTACTGGCCACTCGCCAGGACGGCAGCCAATTCGAATTCTCCGTTATCGCCCGTCTCGATAGCATGGTCGATGTCGACTACTACCATAACGGCGGTATTCTGCAAACCGTGCTGCGGCAAATGATCAGCGCAGCGAACTAAAGCTGCTGCGATCCGACTCATCATTATCGTTAACGCTTGGAATGATACAATTTCATTTTGAATCGATTAGAAGACCTCCATTTGCCTGGTTATCATTAGGGCGATTGGAGGTCTTCTTGTTGTCATGCAAAGTGCCTTATGTGCGTTTGCGTGGGAGGAAAAGCCCTGGCAGTTATGGGTTAATGCTCCAACTTGTAACGAAACTGGGGATCGCTATTGAGACAAAAAGGGGGCGGAGTGGCAGATTTTCACACGAATAACGATATGGTGTTTCGTTAGAGCTCCGGAAGACTCGCCCGTGCTTTTCAGCAGGCTGAAATTCCTGCAAATATGCAGGAATTCTGCTAAGATTCCGCCCCACCAAGGTAAATTCCTGCAATAATGCAGGTATTTTCCCCATATCGACCTAATTCCGGGCAAAATAGCAAAAAAGCCTGCACATTTGCAGGAATTTCCTCAGAATCGGCGATTTGGCGCGAAAAGCCTGCATATTTGCAGGCTTTTCAAGTTGGCATGTACGGAGGCACAGGGGATCACGAGTCTACCTCACGTTTTATACAGATGGGTGCACGGGGCCAGCACTATTCACCGTTTATGCGCATGGATGCACAGGTATCACAGCTCTTCTCACGTCTATGCACAGGGGACACAAGGCATAACAGCTCTTCTCACATTTATACGCATGAATGCTCAGATGCACGAATCTACTCACCCTTTATACGCACGGGTACACATGAATGCACCAGATATGCGGCTTTGCACCAGTTTCCACTCATGAGGCGCTCCAGTTACTCAAGTTACCGGTTTGGCACAAGCTCCTACGCACGATCACGCACCAGGTATATGGTTTTACACAGAGCTTCCATGGACAAAATACGCACCAGATTGCGCGGGATTGCATGAGTTCGTATGGATTTACTCAAATTAGAGGGGAAATTTAAATTGCACTCTAGTATGATAACTGTTGTATTATAAGTATAACAGTTAGAACGAAGAAGGTGATAGCTGTGATTATCCAGCTTGATATGCAATCTGAGCTGCCGATATACACTCAATTGGTCAATCAAATCATCGAAGGCATTGCTAGCGGACGGCTGAAGCCGGGTGAGCCGCTTCCTTCCGTACGCAGCCTTGCTTCAGATATAGGAATCAACCTGCATACCGTTAACAAGGCATATACTCTACTCAAGCAAGAGGGCTTCATCCTTGTACATCGTCAGCGGGGCGTCGTGATTAACCCGGACAGTATGCCCGAGATTACCAAGGCCTATATGGGTAAAATGCGTGGTGAGCTTAGACCGATCGTCGCGGAAGCCATCAGCCGCGGAATGAGCCAGGAACAGCTACTACAGGAAATGGAGCAAATCTACCAAGAAATAACGCAAACAGATAAGGAGTATGATTGATATTGATTGATATGGCTAATCCTGCTCGGTATCCTCGGTTTCGTCGCGTTAACCCTGGTTTTCGCGAAACAATATATAATTTTTCTTTTAATTAAGGAGGCCATGATATGTCAGACAAGAACAAAATTCTGCTAAGCGCAGCTGCTGCAACGCTGGCAGTAAGTCTTATACTACCAACTACCATTACTACTGCCACTGCCGCTCCCGGAGCTTCCGTATCTACCGATGCCGAGCCTGTATCCAGCAGTTCTACGGCTCTGACGCCCCTGAGAGAAGCGGTTGCCGAATACGGGGCAGACATGAAATGGGATCAAAAGACCCACACCATCACCATTACCAAAGACAGCACTGTAATCGTACTAACGGTCGGCAAGAGCCACGCTCTCGTGAACGGCAAACAGATCACCCTGGAGCACCCTGTTACAGTCGTATCCGGCCACACCCTGGTCGATGCCAACTTCATGAACGAGCAATTCCATAATGCACAGCAATCTGCGGACCCCGCCGATCTATTCATACAGAGGCTGGAAGCCGGGAAAGGTACAGAGGCGGCCCAATATGTCAGTTCGTCCTCCGCACACGCGCTGCCGCAGAGCTTATTGAATGTATTATGGAGCAATTATGAGACTTACTATGGAAAAATGAAGCTAAGCGGTGCCAAAACAGAGAAGGTGAATGCTGTACACCGTAACGTTACCTACTCCATTGAGACGGGAACCGTTCCGCTTGAAATTACAGTTCGCCTGAACCTGTCGGGGCAGGTCGATGATCTGAATCTAACGACAGTCACAGATGATTCCGGGTATAAGCAGCCTGCCTATGACAAAGCTGACAGCTATACTGAACAGGAAATAACGATCGGCGAGGGGACGCTGGCATTGCCAGGTACGCTCACTATCCCTAAAGGAGAAGGCCCATTCCCGGCGGTCGTGCTCGTCCAAGGCTCCGGTCCGCATGATCGTGATTCATCTATCGGCGGCACCAAGCTGTTCCGTGACCTGGCGGCAGGACTCGCTTCGCAAGGGATCGCCGTATTGCGCTATGACAAGGTAACCTATGAGCATTCCTTCAGAGTATCTGCCGACCCCAAGCTCACGATGAAGCGGGAAACGGTAGATGATGCCCTCTCCGCGGTCCAATTGCTCAAAGCGGATAAGAACATCGATGCTTCCCGGATTTTCGTAGCCGGGCATAGCCAAGGCGGATATGCTATGCCGCTGCTCATTTCCGAAGACAGTAGCAAGAGTGTAGCCGGCGCAGTAATTATATCCGGGCCGAGCGGTAAATTTGCTGACGTACTGGCTGAGCAGCAGAAGGAACTTGTGCAGCGCGTCAAGCAGCTAGGCATCGATGCCACGCCATATGAACAACAGGCCGCTCAATATATCGCGATCGCTGACCTCGTGAATGATCCCCAATATACAGTAGATCATATGCCAGAACAGTTCCCGATTCAACCTGCATATTGGTGGTTCGAGCAGAAGAATTATAATCCCGCCGAAGCAGCTAAGGGGCAGAACGTTCCGATGCTGGTTCTACAGGGAGAGAATGATTGGCAGGTCACCATGAAGCAGTTCGAGGGCTGGAAGACAGCATTGAAGGCGCGGAAAAATGTAAAATTCAAATCCTATCCGCATGTGAACCACCTGCTAACTGAATACAAGAATCTATCGATCGGGACCGAATACGCTAAGCCGTCCAATGTCTCCCAGGATATCGTCAACGACATCGCCACCTGGATCAAAGACACTAAATAGCCGCATCCCCTAACGACAAAATCGCGAGTCCGCTCGGCCTTATTCAAGGCTGGGAACTCGCGATTTTTCTGTTAGTAATGCCCGCCCACAGCTAATCCAGGATCACTATTTAAGGCTTATTATCAAGCTTGACCCGTATGGATCATCATCCCCATCTCTCTCGCCGCCTCAATCAAGATCGGCCCGTACTCATGCAATTTCTGAGGGCTCAAGCGACTGACCGGCCCGGATAAGGACAACGCCGCCGCGATTTTACCGCTTCGGTCATAGATCGGCGCGGCAACAGCCGACGCCCCAGGCTCACGTTCCTCATAGCTAATGGCATACCCCCGCTCGCGTATCTCTTGCAGTTGCTTCACATAAGCATCGCGGTCAACCGACTCAGGCCAGTCTGGACCGTTTAACACCGCCTGCAGCACGCTTTCGTCTGCATAAGCGACTAAGACCTTACTGGAGGCCCCGACGAATAACGGGAGTCTGGCGCCGACGGGAGCTACCCTGCGGATCGCCTGATTACTCTGCACCGCCTGGATGCGCAGACGATCGGTCCCGTCACGTAAATAGAGGCTCACCGTCTCACCAAGACAGTCGCGAAGCTGCTCCATTTGCGGCAGCAGTAATACCGCCGGATCATCAGTATGCGATAGATGCGCGGACAGCTCCCATATTTTCAGACCCAATCTATACTTCTCCGTCAACGGGTTGCGGATGACGAAGCCTTTCTCCTCAAGCGTGTTCAGCAGACGATGCACCGTGCTCTTGTGCAAATCGATCTCAGCAGCGATCTCAGTCAGGCCAAGATCATCCTTCTTAGTAAAACACATCAATATATCAAGCGCCCGCTCTACAGCGCGAACGGTTAATTTTCGATCCTCCATACTGGAATCCCCTTCCTTACGTTTCACTATATGAAACCCGGTTACATAAATTATATGGGAAAAACGTGCTTTCCGTCAATTAGACAACTGCCAATCCTCCCCTTTGCATTGACAATCTGAAAAGCTCGTCTTACGATGTTTTCATAGATTCGTTCTTTTTCGACAGAACTCTACTGAAATATCGCTTTTTCGTCAACATGATTGGACATCGGCGATCCACATAGCAGCGGAAAACGTTTTCAAGTCACATATAATGAAACAACAATTAAATTTATTCTAATGAGGGGGAGAGACTATGAAATCACTGGATCACAACAATCTTCCTCTACAGCCCGAATGGATCGGGCTAGATGCTCCGAACCATAAAGCAAGACGGATCAGCCTCAGAAACGTTATCGTTGCCCTATTGTTATCGATCGTCTTCTTCCTGGTCTTCTGTTTCGTCGCCTTGCATGGCTTCATCGCCTGGGTGCTGTCCAACCCGACAGTGGCCCCCCTCTACTCTAACCCGAAGATAGCCAAAAATCTGGATTACAGCGATATAATCTTCCCGGCAGCGGATGGCAGCCGGATGATGCAGGGATGGTATATACCTGCGGATTCCTCTCGCAAGACCATCGTGTTCAGCCACGGTTATGGCGCCAATCGGGAGGAGAGCTGGATTCCGATGTATGATCTGGCTCATTTTGCACATCGCTTGAATTTCAATGTTCTGATGTTCGATTATGGCTTTGCCGCCGGGGGCACCGGAGACAGCAAGGAAGTGGCTACCGGAGGGAAGAAGGAAGCTCAGCAGCTGCTCGGGGCGATCCAATTCGCCAAACGACATGGAGGCGATGAAGTGATCGTCTGGGGCTTCTCGATGGGAGCCGGCACAGCGCTCCAGGCTGCTCTTCATAGTGAAGATATCGATGGCATGATACTGGACAGTACCTTCCTGCTGGAGCCAGATACGATGTATCACAACATCCGGCAGCATCTCGACCTGCCGCGTCACCCTTCGCTGGAGATCATTGGACTGCTGCTGCCCGTGCTCAATGGCACCAGCCTGCGGCAAATCCCTTATCAGGCCGTCAAGACGGAAGATTACCCGTTCCCGATTCTGTTCATCCATGGTACAGAAGATGACAAGGCCCCTTATCCGATCGCCGAGAAATTGGCCGAGAACCAGACGAACCCACTATCCGATGTGTGGATCGTTAAGGACTCGCATCATGAATTGATTTTCCGCGAGCATCCGAAGGAATATTTACGACTCGTCTCTAGCTTCCTAGGACGTCTCGAGGCTTCTATGAGCTCTTCTAGCGCATCCGCTTCTGCCGGATCGAATCCATAAGTAAGGAAGCGAAGGGCTGTCTTACAAGTCGCTTTCCCGACTTGAAGACGCCTCTTTTGCGTGCCCAAAAATGTAAACACCCCTTGTTCTGGCCGGATCAGTCGGACATTATTGTCCGTTAGCGTTGATCCTGTGGCACCTTTCCCTTGTAACGGACAATGATGTCCATTACAAGGGAAATTGTCGCGAAAAATGGCATTTTGTGCTTCTAAGGGTCAAAAGTGTCCGTTAGAAGAGCGTAGTTGTTATTTTCATGCTCTAACGGTCATTTCTGACCGCTGGACGGCTCGTTTTTATTGAATGTTAAAAAGCCGACAGAGCAAAAAAAGTTGGACGGAAAACATGACGTTTTTCCGTCCAACTTTTTATTTTGGGGACTTATTGGGCAGCCCCTTTTCTTATGGGACATTAAGTTCGTAAATGCGATTCTTGAAATTTTATGATTCTTTAATCAAAGATAAAAATTCTGCTCTTGCCGCCGCATCGGTCCGGAATGTCCCTCTAACAGCCGAGGTGATCGTCTTGCTACCGGGCTTCTTCACGCCACGGGCGCACATACACATATGCTCACCCTCTACGACAACGATCACACCTTGCGGTTTCAGCACTTCTTCAAGTATATCGGCGATTTGCGAAGTGATTCGCTCCTGGACCTGCAGCCTGCGGGTCACCGCTTCCACCAGACGAGCCAGCTTACTGAGTCCGGCAATCCTTCCACTAGGAATATAGCCTATATGTGCTTTGCCGAAGAAAGGCGCCATATGGTGCTCGCATTGACTGAAATATACGATGTCTTTTACGATAACCAATTCTTCATGATCCTCTTCAAAGGTTACTCCCAGCACTTCGCGGGGATCGATCTCGTATCCAGCAAAGATCTCTTCATACATCCGGGCAACCCGGGCTGGAGTTTCAAGCAAGCCTTCCCGCTCGACATCCTCGCCGATCAGCTTCAGAATTTCGCGAACATGGTGCTCGATCTGCTCCCGATTCTTGCCCACTTGCTCATTCACATAATCCTTTAACCCTGACATTTAGCGCCTCCTCCTTCCAAATTAGCTTTCAAATATACTGCGTTTGCTAGTAAACAGCAAGTGCACAGGAGGCACAAAGCTTGTACACCCTTAAGTCCATAGTCCAGAACAGAGCTTGTACGCTGCCCTCGACACTACTTGTACACTGCGGAGAACACCTGCACTAATGCAGGCAGGCTTCTCCTGGAGCTGTAACGAAACACCGTATCGCTATTGAGGTGAAAATCCGCCATTCAGTCCCATATTGGTCCTAATAACGATACGTAGTTTCATTACAGTTTATTTCTTTTTCTTCTTACCGGTAGTGGCCGGAGCCTGATTCTTCATCATTTGCTGTGCGCGCTGCATCTGCTTGCTGTTCAGATTATAGCCCATCTGCTTGGCCATCTTCTGCAGCATTTGTGGATCATTCTGCATCTTCGTAAACTGATTCTTCAAGTAGAAGACGCCGATCGCGAAGCCAGCTATCAGGCCGACGATCAAAGTGATAATAGGAATTACAATATCCATTCCTCGACTCCCCCTGTATCCGTTCTTCAGTGATTATACTATAGCTAGAACATAGCTAGAGTTACTCAACATATAATAGCATTCACACACTAGTGTATTCAAGCTAAAACCGCCTCAATAAATATGGTAGTCTCTGTAGCGAGATCTACTTCCTTCACATCCATCTCGTCACTCGTCCCATGAACGATACGGATAACCGGGCGTCCGGGCAATCCACGATGCTGGCGGACAACGACGCCGATCTCCTTGGTGGACAGCCGCACGGAAGTGCCATTCGGGTACACCGACACAATCCGGTTGAACTCTACCAGAGCATCGTGGTCAAGCTCCTGCTCAGAGCAAGCCATCAGGCGCTCACAGGCTTCATGCGGCAATAACGGGCGTCCGCCACTCCCTTCGCCGCCAGCTATCAAATTATCATACATATTGGCGACAGCTACAATCTTCGGATACACATGAATCTGCTCGTCACCCAGCCCCCGTGGCAGGCCGCTCCCATTCAACCGTTCATGATGCTGCAGCGCGGTGTGAGCGATCATCAGATTGAACTCACGCTTGCCCTTCAGTATTTCAAAGCCCCGCCAGGTATGATGATTCTTCATTTCCTCCGGCTTCGCCCCTTCCGGCAGTGGCACCGACTTGCCGATATCATGCAGCAGCGCACCGATCGCCAGCTCCTTCAACTGCGTGAAGTTCAGTCCCAAATTAAGGCCGATCATCGTCGATAATAAAGATACATTCACCGCGTGCAAATAAGCGGCATTATCATTCGTACGAATATCGGTCAGCTGGATCATAACCTCTTTATTATTCAGCACATCGGTCAGCAGAGCGTCCACAGATACGCTTATTTTACGGGTACTCCAATCCTTGCCAGATCTGATTGCCTGCATCGTCTCGCTCATATCCCGGAACACCATTTGCTTGGTTGGTTCACTGAGCACATCCTCTATTTCGATATCTTCAAACCCGGGGTCCTTGATATAGAGCATAGTGACACCGACCCGTTTCAATGTGTTGATCATATAAACCGTAAGCTGGATATTCTCCGACAGCAATACCGTCCCATTCGCAGAATATACGGTTCTCCCTAATATTTGTCCGGGCTCAATGTCCTCAATACTCATAAATCTCATGATTAATCCCCCTTGATAGCCATCCCATTTTGTCTTTACTTACGATATCTTTAGTTCATTTTTAGTGCCATGGGTACTTTATCCCACATAAGAGATATCGGCAAGCGCGAACCGAACTTTAAGCTGGTAAAATCCGGATTCCCCCGCGCATGGGATGCGATCTAACGGGTTTGATTATTCTCTTGATCCTCGGCTATAGCGAGCTTCTCCTCGGCTGTTTTTAGACGCCGGACGACCTCTTCATCCTTTTCACTGGCCAGTGCCCGCCGCACGCCTTCCAACGCCTCCTGTCCCCCTATGCGGCTCAAGGCCCAGGCCGCCGTCCCCCGCAGCTCAGGTCTGGGATCGGTAAGCATAACATCGACAATCTTCGGCACTGAATCGCGATCCTTAAAATTGCCGAGCGCGATTAAGGCATTCCGCTGAATCGGCTTCTTACCGCGCCATGCCGCAGCACTGCTTCCAAATCGCTCCTTAAACTCCCGGTTGCTCAAATCCAGAATCGGCAGCAGCAGCGGCTTCACTATCTCTGGATCAGGTTGCAGCTCGGGACGATGATTCCATGACCTCCCTTTGTTCTTCGGACAGACGACCTGGCAAGTATCGCAGCCGTATAAGCGGTTGCCGATCTTCACCATGAACTCCTCTTCCAGGAAGCCCTTCGTCTGTGTCAAGAAGGATATGCAGCGCTGGGCATTCAGTACCCCAGGACCGACTAGTGCTCCGGTTGGACAGGCATCGATGCATTTCGTACATTCCCCGCAGTCCTCGGTCACTGGCGAATCCGGCGGAAAGGGGATATTCGTAATCATATCGCCCAGGAAGATCCACGATCCCCATTTGGGTGAAATAATAGCGCAATTCTTGCCCTTGAACCCGACGCCAGCCCGCTCTGCCACAGCACGGTCTACAAGCACGCCGGTATCAACCATACTCTCTATGCGAGCATCGGGTACCCGCTCTTTGATGAATTCCTCCAACTTGGCCATCGCCCGGCGCAGCACAAGGTGGTAGTCCTCTCCCCATGCCGAGCGGGCCAGAATTCCCCGGCGCTGTCCCGGCTCCGATTTCGGCGGATGATCCATTTTGGAGGGGTAAGCCACAGCAATCGAGATGAGTGAAGCGGGTTGCTCCAGCGTCAGCTCAGGGTACACTCTTTTATCGATATCCGGCTCTTCAAACCCTGATTCATATCCTTTGGCCCGGCGGTCGAGCAGAACCGACTTCAACGACAAAAACGGGTCCGCCGATGCAAACCCGATATCGTCAATCCCAAGCGATGGAGCTGCCTCGATGATCTCACGCTTCAGCCTGTCCCATACCGCTCTATCCGCTATACTGGCGCTCGTCTTTAGCTCCATGCCTGTCCCTCCTCGATGTCGTATATCATAATCTAAAATAATTTCTCTAAGACAAGCGCTTGATCGCTTCCCGGGCGAGGAGATCGCAGCGATTGTTCAATTCATTATCGCTATGTCCCTTCACCTTAATGTACTCCACCTGATGGATGCCCATCAAACGCCACAGTTCCTTCCACAGGTCCTGATTTTCCACCGGCTGATTCTTGCTGTTCTTCCAGCCATTCTTCAACCAGCCACGTATCCAGCCTTGCCGGAAACAATTGACCACATACGCCGAATCGCTGTATACCTTCACTTGACAAGGCTCCGTCAGCGCGCTGAGCGCGGAGATGACCGCCTGGATTTCCATCCGGTTATTCGTGGTCAGCTTCTCGCCACCAGACAGCTCTTTACGATGCCCTTTATATAAAAGAATAACGCCCCAGCCCCCGGGGCCAGGATTTCCTGAACAAGCACCATCCGTATAAATTGAAATTTCCTTCACTCTTCTACCTCCAGCTTTTTGAGCATGGCCGTAACCTTCTATAATCAACTCCGCGCCCCTTAGCTTAGCTCCTGACCGGGTCGATCCCTATATAATAGAAAAGCATATCCAGTGCCCTTTTGCAACGGGTCGCCAGACATGCTTAAATTCGTCAATATTTGACAATATTTATTCTTTTATTCATATTTCTTATGAACCAGACAAAGAGTGAACTGCAGCAATACTCAGTTTCTGAAACGCCTCCAAAAACTTGCTTGCGCCATATCCCAATGCCTCGTACAGTGGTGCAATCGCCTTATTATGCTCATCTCCGGCGACTACAATCCTACTAACCTTGCGCTGCTGGAACCGCTGTTCCATTCCATTAATGAGTCCGGTAGCCACACCTTGACGGCGGTAATCCGGATGCACAACCGTGCGGTAGATACAGCCCACATTGTGGTCGATCGTACCGATCAAAACACCAACGATTTCCTCGTCCGCTTCAGCAATTACTATTAAGTCTGAGTCCCAGGACAATTGCCTGGCAAATGCCCGCTTCGTGTCTTCACAACAATCTTCCGATAAGGCCACTTGCAAAAGCTCCATCACTTGATTAGCATCACTCAACTGAAAGGAACGAATACGCATGCTTATGATCTCCCTTTTCTCTTCGCAAGATAGAATTATGTAAAAATGTTCTTCCCATTTTTACAAAGCTGAAATAAATGAAATCCAGACAAAAAACGAGAAAAAATAGTCTCTTTGTCCATTAAAGCATATTTATCGGGGAATTACACCATATTTCTTCTGAAAGCGCTTAATATTAAGCGTTTACATTATTTTTGGGGCCATTTATTTCTATTAGAGGAAATGAAACTGTTTCAATTCACTTTTTTTACTAGTATATTTCTGTGTTTACACTCTGCTAATAAACTCTATTATAACTCTGATTGAAGTAAATTTTCACCCGAATAGGGAGTTTCGTTACAAATTGGAGCAGCCCGAAATATGAACATTAGTGGGAAGCTCATTTAAATTATGCCAAATTACACATACTACTGAAATGGACCGCAAGGTTGACTCAAAACTTCACTCACTATGGAGGAATGCAAGCGATGGAAAACGAGAATCTCACCAATGATCCGCAGGAACTGCTCAAGGCGAAGCATAAACAAGATCAGCATAAAACGCAGTTCACCAGCTTCGCGCGCAGTGTTAGCGGCGATACTCCAGTGGACTCGGGCCAGACCAGCCCGGAGCAGCATCGTGAGCCTGATCAGCAGAATACGATGAAAAGTGTCGAAAATCGCATGATCGGTGACTAAGATTGTCCCGATTGATGCAAATTAAGAAGCAGCCTTGGCACAGGACAGGATATATGTCCGTGTTCGAGGCTGCTTCTTGCCATTCGCTGCTGTCGCTCTGCTATATAGATGAGAAATAGCGATTCAATATACGGATAAAGACGTTGGGGAAAGCCAATTCCCCCATATCATCCTGGGTGATCCAGCGATATTCGGCCGAATCATCGCTGGCACTCGGACTGACCGCGCCGCCTGCGCCATTCGCCTCATAGGCGGCAGCGGACTCGGCCACGGCAGCCAGCTCGCCTAGGCCGTCCGCCTGATGGAAGCGGAACACGCGCATATTCCAATGAATATGGCTGAACGTATGCTCCGCTTCCATCAGTGCCCCTACCGGCGCGGCCATCACGCCCGCGCCGCCAAGCGCAGCAGCGAGCCTGTCCATCGCCGGGCCGTCCGGCAGGCCGGCCCCCTCTCCAGGCTCCGCCGCTGCTGGAATATGGGGCAGCTCCCACATCCGGGCGAGCAGCCCCGTATCCGGGCGCCGGCGGACGAGCACTCGCCCGGCCTGGGCTCCGTCGCCCTCTACCAGGGCGACGAGCCTGTACTCCGGCCGCGGTGGCTTCGCCTTGCTCTTCACCGGCAGGCGCTCCTCCGCCCCTTCCAGACGGCCGGAGCAATGAACCATCACCGGGCAGATCAGACACTGCGGTGATTTGGGTGTACAGATCAAGGCGCCAAGCTCCATCAGCGCCTGATTGAAATCGCCTGCGCGGCCTGGAGGGATCAGCGAGGTCGCCAGCTCCTCCATCAAGGTGCGCGTGCCGGTCTTCATAATATCCTCTTCGATCAGGAAATAACGAGACAGGACACGCATCACATTGCCGTCCACCGCAGGCTCCGGCTGATTGTAGGCGATGCTGAGGATGGCCCCGGAAGTATACGGGCCAACCCCCTTCAGGGCGGATACATCCTTCTTGTTATCCGGCACAATCCCGCCATGCCGCTCCATCACCTGCTGGGCCGCCGCCTGCAGATTGCGGGCCCTTGAATAATAGCCGAGCCCCTCCCAGCTTTTCAACACATCCTCCTCCGGCGCTTCCGCCAGTGCTTGTATCGTCGGAAATCGTTCAATGAAGCGCTGGAAATACGGGATCACCGTATCGACCCGCGTCTGCTGCAGCATAATTTCTGATACCCATATATAGTAAGGATTGCGATGCCGTCTCCACGGCAAATCACGCTTCGCCTGCTCATACCAGCTTAGCAGCTCTCTGCTGAAATACTGCTTACTTTCCTTGCTCGCCTTGCTGTCCTGCATAATAACGCTGATCCTCCCCCTTTCCATGAATCGCCTTTATTTATTTACACTCTCGACCACCGCAAAGGCAGAGGCCAACTGACGTTCATGGGTAATGCTTAAATGTATAACATAATCCCCTGTTGCGGACAAACCGAGACGCTCCCAAGCCCCTAGTGACAAATGAACCGACGGCTTACCGTTTACATCCGGCACAACCTCGATATCCTTGAAACTCAACACTTGGCCGATCCCGCAGCCGAAGGCCTTGCTGACCGCTTCCTTGGCCGCAAAGCGCCCCGCCAGAAATTCGGCAGGGCGGCTTGACCTGCCGGGTAATTCAAATTCCCCCGGGGTCAATATCCGTTCCACGAATTTATCTCCGACTCTGCTGCCCAGCATATGTCTGATCCGTTCAATTTCAACCACATCATGGCCGATCCCATATATCAAAGGATTTTCCCTTCTTCCTCTTTCGTTCTATGCCTATACCACATTGTACAGGGAAGAGAATATGAAGAAAAGTCCGCAGCGCCTCGCCTGCTATGGTTCCCTTGCAGATGGCGCATTTCGCTCCCTAACATTGCTTCGATATCCCCTTTGATTCTCCACCTTCTGTCTTTCACCTAACTGCTGGAACTTGGTCAAAAACATCTGGACAAGGAAGCGCAGCTAGTCGGATTCGGCCTTCTTTTTTCGCGTACCTGGAATTAGACAATGAGAAAAGGCGGAAGCCGCTTTCCCTTTACAGCTGTTCCATAAAGGTTTGCTCAACTTCCGCCTTATACTTGTACACCTATTGCACCTTACTTGCAGAAACGGTCGAAAGCGCTCGTCAAATCGGCAGCGATCTCTGCTGCAGAACGATCCTCGATCTGCTCCCGTTCAATGAAGTGAACCAGCTCGCCGTCTTTCATCAGGGCGATGGATGGTGAAGATGGAGGGTACGGTGCGAAATATTCGCGCGCTTTGGCCGTAGCTTCCTTATCTTGACCGGCGAATACGGTGAACAGATGATCCGGAACTGCTTCATGCTGCAGAGCACGTGCTACGCCCGGACGGCATTGCCCCGCTGCACAGCCGCACACTGAGTTCACAACGACCAAGGCCGTGCCTTGTGATGTAGGCAGAGTCGTCTCTACTTCCTCAGGCGTTCTCAGCTCCTTGATTCCCAGACTTGTCAGCTCATCTCGCATCGGCTGAACCATTTCTCTCATATATTGATCATATGACATTGACATAATCTTCACTCCTCATGGACCTATTATGCTAAAAGTATGACTTTTATCACTCAGACTATTATTAATTATACCTTTCGCCATCAGGAAAGCAACAATTTTGCTATACATCTACCCATCCGAACCTGCCGGAAAGACTGCGACAATATGGAGCGGCGTGAAGCGGTACTCACTCGTACTTGATAGCGGCGAGAAAGCCTGCAATTATGCAGGAATTTCGTAAAAACCCAACTCGAAATAGTAAATTCCTGCGAAAATGCATCTTTTTTCAGCGCGGCGCCCTGATTTTGGAGAAATAAGCGTAAAAGCCTGCAAATATGCAGGTTTCAACCTCTGTAGGACTAAACGTCAGTGAGCATATTTCCGAATACGCAGGAATCAATGGCCGTTCTCGTGGGGAACCCATCCTACACAGTGATCTCGTGCCTTCTAACCGCAGTTCGAGCAGAATAGGAAGTAACCCCCTAGCGCCCCCCAATTGCCAGTTCTAACGAAACGGAGTATCGCTATTCGCGCCAAAAAGGGTCGCTGGAAATCGTAACGAAACTGGGTATCGCTATCTGAGTCAATTTAGGCTCGAAAGTCCAGATTTTCCCCGAATAACGATATGGTGTTTCTTTAAAATTATTTTACCGTTGTTATAGCGCAAATAGCGTTCTGCAGTTTCGTTAGAGTCTTATGCAGTGTCTTGAGCCGACCGGGACTGAGACTTAGGCCTCGATCCGTTCAGCCGCGTACGGGAAAAACACAATAAATGTCGTCCCCACGCCTTCCTCCGATTTCACGTTGATTCTTCCGCCATGTCGCTCCATAATGCTAAGGCATAGTGACAGCCCCAGCCCCGTCCCCTTGCTCTTCGTCGTGAAGAATGGCTCGAACAATCTCTCCTGCTGGGCAGGCGGAATGCCTGGGCCAGTATCCATTACGTAGAGCTCGACGCCGTCAGACTCTCGCTTCATCTCCAGCGTCAATTTGCCCTTCTCATCCATCGCCTCCATGGCATTGCGGCCGAGGTTGAGAATCAGCTGCTTGATTTCCTTATGATTGAGCATCAGAGGCGGAGCGGTCTCGTCCAGCCGCACCTCGATGCTCTGCCCGCGCAGATTAGCGTCTGCCCATAACAACGGGGTCAGCTCAGAGATAATCTCATGCAAGCCCGATAGCTCCATCTTCACGACCCGATTCTGGGCCAGCGACAGAAAATCATTAATAATCCCGTTGGCCCGGTCCAATTCCTCCATGACGATGCGATAATAATGCTCCAGCGAAGAAGGACTCTTCTCCCGCATTAATTGCAGGAAGCCGCGGACTACAGCCATCGGATTTCTGATTTCATGCGTAATACTGGCCGCCATTTGGCCGACAAGTCCCAGGCGCTCCACATGATTCAATTCCATCCGCAGCGCCTCTAATTCCGTAATATCCTGGATAATAATAACGGCACCGATGTTCTCATTGGTAAGCATCTTCGTAATCGGTGAAGTGGTCGCGAAGAAGACGCGATCCGCGATCTGCATGATCTCCGATGTCTTGACATTCCCCTCCAGCGTCTGTTCCGCCCGGGAAGCGATAACTTCAAAATCGAGACCGAGCAGCACCTTCACGATCTCTTTGCGAATCAGCTCCTCGCGCGTCCCGTTAGGACGGCTCAAGCGATAAAATTGCAGAAAAGTGTCGTTAATCGATAAGATCCTGCCCTTCTGATCCAGCAGTATAATGCTCAGAGGAGCCGCATCCATCATCTGCTGCAGCGTCTCGGCCTCACGGAAATATTTTCGCGATAAATGCATGACCTGCTCACGCAGCTTCTCCTTCTCCATCGTCGTCTCAATAATATGTACGAATAGACTACCCGCCAGTACCGAGACCAGAATATTGGCTATAATAGTGGTAAATGCACCGAACTCAAGCTTCATGTCTTCGATGATATATGGAGATACTGTAATCATCATTTCACCAGCTGCGAAGATCACCGTCAGTATGACGACCTTGCCACGGCGTCCGATCCGTTTGAAAAAATTAGCTGTCAATAATACGAAAGGGTATAGAAGAATCCCTGTCTCGAACAAAAACTCCGGAACCGTAAATTTCATTGCATAGAGAGGATAGAGCAGTAGATACAGAACTCCTAGTATTACTCCCTCCCTCAGCTTGCCGTACAGCATCAGCGCGAAGAGCGGTAATATCCCGAAATTAATAGGGATTCCGTTCCAGACATAGCTCGGAAATAAGGAGCATAATAACATGCTAAAGGTGCATGTATAGGTCAGTCCCATCGAGTAATCCGTCTGATAAGCCTTGCGGCCATTTGGCTGAGGAATTCTAGAAGATTTCTCATAAAGAAGCGGAAACAAAAAAGCTGGTAGACAGGCAATCAGCACTTGCAGCAGAATCTCCCTGAATTCAACCATCTTCTCCCTCCTCAGGCGGAAGAATACCAATCTAACTTTGATTAAAGCATAGCCGACAAAGTTTTACAATAATTCTTATTTCAGAAAATATCTATCACCTTTCAAGTAAATCTATAATATATGATATCCTATAAAATATTGTTGAAAAACTGCAAAGGGAAAGGGACTATAATGAGCAAATTTGGAGTAATTGTGATCGGAGGAGGACCTTCGGGGTTAATGGCGTCGATCGCCGCTGCAGAGCAAGGGGCTTCTGTCGTATTGCTTGATAAAGGGGATAGGCTGGGGCGCAAGCTCGGCATATCCGGGGGCGGACGCTGCAATGTGACGAACATCAAGGAGATAAATGAGCTGATTCAATACATACCCGGGGGCGGAAGATTTCTGTACAGCGCCTTCTCGTTGTTCAGCAATCGCGATATCATCGCCTTTTTTGAGAAGCTGGGCATTGCATTAAAAGAAGAGGATAACGGGCGGATGTTCCCCGTATCAGATAAAGCGAAGACGGTCGTCGATGCACTAGTCGGCAAGGCCAGGGCGTTGGGCGTGAAGCTGCAGACCCATCATCCCGTACAGGAGGTGCTGTTCGCTGATGGCAAGGTTCAAGGTGTTACGCTCGTATCCGGCGAACAGATCTATGCCGATTCCGTAATTATCGCTACTGGTGGCAAATCCGTGCCCCATACTGGTTCAACCGGAGACGGATATCCATGGGCGGCGGCTGCCGGGCATACGATCACGGAGTTGTACCCGACAGAGGTCCCCATCGTCTCCAAGGAGCCATATATCGTAGACCGGAGCCTGCAAGGGTTATCGCTGCGTGATGTGAAGCTCTCGGTACTCAACGGCAAAGGCAAGCCGGTCGTCCAGCATCAGGGCGATATGATCTTCACCCATTTCGGCCTATCGGGACCGATCGCGCTGCGCTGCAGCGGCTTCATCCGCAGCGTCAAGCAGAAGAGCGGCAGCAGCGAGGTAAAGCTGGCGCTGGATCTGTTCCCCACAATGTCTCTGACTGAGCTGGACACTTATCTACGCAGGCTTATGGCTGAAGAGCCGAAGCGGGCCTTGAAGAATGTGCTCAAAGGCACGATTCCGGAGCGTCTGCTGCCGATCCTGTTCGAACGGGCGGCTCTGGCTGCTGATACGACCTATGAGCATTTGCCTAAGGAAACTTGGCAGGCCTTTGTCACTAATCTGAAGAGCTTCATTATTATAGTAACGGGTACCCGCTCCTTCGATGAGGCCTTCGTCACTGGCGGCGGCGTGCATCTCAAGGAAATCAGCCCGCAGACGATGGAATCCAAGCTTATGCCAGGCTTGTTCTTCTGCGGCGAGGTGATGGATATTCACGGATACACCGGAGGCTATAATATTACAGCTGCTTTTGCCACGGGATATACTGCCGGGCATCATGCTGGCCTGCTAGCGCAAGGCCTCTTATAGAGAACCCGCCCTTTTGAACTAGTCCTTATATCCTCCTGCGCCTTGAACTCATGGAGAAGAAGCGCCACAGAACAGGCACAGCCAGCAAGGATATGGCAGTAGCGAGCGGAATAGCCAGCAGCAGCCCCCAGCCAAGCGTGAATAGATTGATGCATAGACCTGCCGATACAATGAGAATCGCCGGAAATAACAGCAGCCGCATCGTTGTCGGCGCACAGATAAATTCCAGATTCTCATCCTTCGGCAGGATCGCCAGTAATTTAGTCTGATAAAAGATGCGTCGATTCGTATTCATCCATTGGAACAATAGCACCACCAGAGCGATATACACCAGCAAATTGACAGGATACGGCGGTAAGTATACAGCTATGAATCCATATATCGCGAATTGGATATATAATGAAACTTCGCGGCTACGGAAGTATGATTTGACCGTCGCCTCCGTCACGCGGTCATGGACCTGCCACTTACGGAGGATATGCCCGCTGTGGCGGAACAGCCATGGACGCGGCCTGTTCCTGGCCGGGCGGTCGACCGCCGACTGCAGCAGCATCCCGGTCAACTGCGTCCGCTGCCGTTCCTCCTCGCGTATTTCAGCCTCGAACCGTCCCTGAATATGTAGCCTCGATCTAATGGACCAGGCACAGATGACGATATAACAGAGCATCGTAATCAATAGCAGGTAAGGCCAATCCGCCATGTTCAGTACACTGGCGATATAACTTGCTCCCAGCAATCCTCCGGTCATGCTGCGAAGCAGCATGCGTCTGAAGCCCGACAATGCAACAGCTAACAGATTAAATAACGGCAGAGCGGCAGCATTCATAGCAGCGGTAAGCGCATAGAGAAGCAGAATGTCGCTCCACCCCATCCCGAACACGCGATAGAGCACGGGTGCCGACAGAGCGATTCCTATCAGCATAACAACCAGACGCTTCACAAGTCCGAGCAGAATCGCTCGCCTCATAATTCCCCGTAGCCATTCAGGATGATGCTTCAAGAACAGGACATCCGCTGCCTCCAGAAACAGAACCAGACCGCCTAACAGCATGGTTAATACGAACAGCAGCATTGGAACCACGATCAGCGGTACTCTGGTTAGCCAATCCGGCAGTTCACCCATCATCAACACATAGTAAACCCGGCCCAGCAGCAATAGCCCGGGTATCCCCATATATAATAAAATCACGCCATCGACCACGGATCTTAGCGCGCCGATCTGATGCTGTACATGATCAAGCCAGCGTCTTCTGAACAGCTCTCCGACCCGAGTGACTGAGCTCAAATTTTTCATTAGTCATAAATCCCCTCTAACGAATCTGTATCTCTATATCCATCCCGCCCTAATCCCCACCATAATCCCTCGTTCTTCAGGTCAGAGCATTGAAGCAATCGAATAACGTACCTTCCGGTAATGAAGCTAAACCACGGACATCATCCAGTTTCCCGCGAACGACCATTCTTCCATCTGCTAACAACACGAAATCATCACAAATTCTCTCTGCGGTATCGAGTACATGGGTACACATCAATACTCCGGCTCCGCGTTGCCGCTCCTCTTCCAGTAGCACCAGGAAGTC
The DNA here is from genome assembly GCF_003614185.1 of Paenibacillus aceti. GTDB lineage: Bacteria > Bacillota > Bacilli > Paenibacillales > Paenibacillaceae > Fontibacillus > Fontibacillus aceti. The sequence goes on along the minus strand of NZ_KZ987724.1, from coordinate 5,079,937 downwards.
ATTCGTAGCTCTAGGGTCCAGCCCGACAAAAGGCTCATCTACGATATATATATCAGGACGAATGAGAAAGCCGATCATCAGCATCATCTTCTGCCGCATTCCCTTGGAGAAGCCGTCCGGCAAATGATGCTTGACTTCTGTCATCCGGAAGCGCTCCAATAGCGCATTGCCCTCCCGCTCCAGTACCGACTCGTCCATCCCATAGACAGCAGAAGCCAGGCTTAAATGCTCCCATAATGTTAATGTCTCATAGTAAACCGGCTGCTCCGGTATATAGGCATAGTGGGTCCCGGGTCTCACGAAATTGACCGTTCCCTTCATATCTGTGAGCAGACCCATGATCGTCTTGATCGTCGTGCTCTTGCCTGCCCCGTTCGGACCGATCAGACCGGTCATCTTCCCCGCCTCAACCGAGAATTCAATCTCCTTGATCGCCGCATGGTTGCCGTCATAGCCGGCTTCTTCAATGTTTACTGTCAGTAATGTATCCGCCACTTTAATTCCCACCCTGTACATTAAATTCAAGGTCACTTCTTATTTCTAAATTATACGTCCACACTTATGCCATTGTTTCATTGCTGACCTCTAACGAGGATGTCCATTCGAAAAAGCCCATCCAGTAGGTCCCCCCCATTTTTTCGTAAAACACTCTAATAGAATGTTCATTATTTAATCGTTGCTGTTCAGTATTCTCTTAAATAGAAAGAGTGTGAAAGTGATTAATGCTAATCCTAAAGATATTTTAAAGTACGGATATATTTGATTTGCCTTTAAAGTGAAAATACTCAGATACGATACACTTGTCGCCCCTTGTATTGTCTGGACGTATCCAAATAATAATACAATTGAGTTTAAAACAAATAAATAACTCAACATTAATAGTAAATCTTTAATTTTATCATCACTTCTAAACAAAAACATAAATTGAAAAAAAAGGCAAATGAATATCACAAAAAACCCAACATATTTATTATCCTCCCTTATTATTACTGTATCTTATGATACTCGCAATGACACAATCTTTAAAAATAAATACCGAAAATTGTGATAAATTATATTTTTTTTAATATGTGCATGATCTAAGATAACATTATTCCAAACAATTTATAGCACATTAAAATAATAGAACAAGGCGGGATGATACATGTTGAAAACTGAGGAACGCGGGACCGATTTGTCACTGCATCTTTATCGCGTATTTTCAAAATCCTTCAAGAGCGTCAACGAGCATGCCGTAACAGGAAGCAAAATTCAGGGCTTTAACCCTACGGCCTTCGCTGTTATGGAAGTCCTCTATTACAAAGGCCCGCAACCAATCCAACAAATTGGCGCGAAGCTATTGCTGCAAAGCGGCAATGTTACTTACGTAATCGACAAACTGGAATCTGCCGGATATTTGCACCGCAGCCCTTGCCCACGAGATCGTCGCGTGATCTTTGCCGAATTGACCCCTCTGGGTAAAGAGCTGATGGATCGGTTGTACCCTGACTACTCTGATCGAATCGACCATGCGTTAAGCGGGTTGAATGAAGATGAGAAGCAGACCATGATTGAATTGCTCAAGAAAATGGGGCGCGAAGCAGAGAAATTAGCACCATTGGCGCGTAAATAGTTGTTACCCATTTCACAAACTTGGCACACAAAAGGAGGCTGTCCGACTGAGGACGGCCTCCTTTGTATTTTCCTCATTAATGTGACGGGTCCATATCCGTCTCTTTATGGTGATGGTTCACATCCCGATGGCGGCGATCATTCGCCTTTTGCCGCATCTGCTGCGCGCTGTGACTAGTTACCGCCGATTGTTCCAGTTGATCGACCACATTGCCAAGATTTTTATCCACGCCTTTTGCTTTGGTCATGACTTTTGCCCTCGCTTTCGTCAAGATGGGTTGGTAATCCGGTGCAGAGACTGGGCACACTCATGAAGATGGCGCACATAATCGCCAGTCAACTCCTGAAGACGATCATTCTGCTCATTAACCGTCTCCCCGTCCCGCTCCAGATCGACCAGTTCAACCTTGACTTCCCGGGGGTCCATATAAGTACAATAAAAATCAAAGGAATAGAACTGGCGACCCGCCGCATTAATGCTAACTCTGATCCCCTGCGGATCATTCTCATCAGCGAGCACCTGGGCTGAGTCTCCCGGCTCCAGAAATTGCGGAAGCTGCTGCTGCCAGGCTTGAACCAATGTGTTCTGATCTATATTTAACTCTTCTTGCATCCAACACACCTCCCAGAACTTATTTTATAAGGTGTGGAGAAAAGCGATATTTTATTCCTCTTCAACTCCTGGTGCCTGATTGCGAAGTCCCAATACAGAGAAGACGCCGATGACCGAGATCACGGCCATAACGATAAACAGAATATGTAGACTATCGCCCAGCACATGCTTCAGCTCGCTCCACAAGTCCTGTGGCAGAAGATGAACCTTCTCAGGCGAGAGCAAGTTGTTAATATCATCCTGTGTCACTTCAACCCCTGAGGAGGTGCCTTTGGCTGTACGGGCAGCGATCTGCAAATTGATCAGCACACCGAAAACGGCAACGCCGATCGTCTGACCGATCGATTTCACGAAGGAGTTCAGCGCGGTAGACGCGCCCCGTAAGCTATAGCCCACAGAAGATTGCGCAATTATGGTGAACACCGTGAAGGAAAATCCGAAACCAATCCCATACAAAGCATTGAATATCAGCATCATGAATATGGGCGTTCCTGCGTGAACCAGGGACAGGCCAATAGCACCTGCAGCGATAATCAACATCCCGATTAGTGAAGTATTCCGTCCCCCTCTGCTGATCAACCAGCGGCTGCCCAGCACCGATCCCAGCATCCAGCCGATCGACATCGGCGCAAGTATAAGTCCGGAGATGGTTGCATTTTTGCCTAATACGCCTTGTACATAGAGCGGCAGATACGAAGTCAGACCGATCAATAGCGCACTTGCCAGCACACTCGCCAGGTTAGAGTAGGCGATATCTTTAATCTTGAATAATTTGAGTGGAAGCAGCGGTTCTTCAACCTTACGTTCCACGATGAAGAATAGGATAAGTGAAATGCCCGATACGGCAAAAATACCGAGCAGAAACGGCGAGTTCCAGGCCCACTGCTGACCGCCCGTCGCGAGACCGAACAACAGCGCAGCCACCCCGATCGTAAAGGTGATCGCCCCAGCGTAGTCGATCTTCACATCCCGCTTCTCGACCTCTTCCTTGAAATAGCGGATGATCATCCATAAAGAAAACAGCCCGAAGGGCAAATTGAAATAAAAGATCCAGCGCCAGTTCAATGAATCCACGACATATCCACCGAGCAGCGGCCCGACGAGCGACGAAATGCCCCAGACCGAGCTGATCAAGCCTTGTACCTTGGCACGTTCCTCAATGGAATAAATATCGCCGATGATGGTAAAAGTAACGGGAAGCAAGCCCCCAGCGCCAATCCCTTGAATAGCCCGGAAAATAATAAGCTGCTCCATACCTGAAGCAAAGCCGGATAACATAGAACCTGCCAGAAATAGAAGCGATCCGATAATGAAGACGAGCTTGCGTCCGTATAAATCGCTGATTTTTCCGAAAATAGGGGTTGCTACTGACATGGTTAGCAGATAAGCGGTGAATACCCAACTCAACAGCTCCACGCCGCCGATATCTCCTACGATTCTGGGCCCTGCAGGACCGATAACCGTCCCTTCAATCGCTGCCAGAAATGTAGATAATAGCAATCCAGTTAGTATATATTTACGTTGTATGACTGCACTCACAAATTTACTTCCTTTCTCTCTGTCTAGACAAGAATCATTTCATTAATATAGAATCTCTCCTGCTCCTCTTAGCTGATTCACAAATACTTTCCCACTGCTTCATATTCCCTGCGCAATAAAGAATATAAATAGAGATCGACGAAGCCCTCTCCGGTCCTCTGATATTCCCGCAAGCACCCTTCATTCTGGAAAGTGAAATACTCCAGAATCTTCTGTGAGCCCTCATTCCGAGGGTCCACCAACGCCTCGATCCGGTTCAATCCCATCGTCAGGAAGCCATGGTTCAGCAGCAATCTAAGCGCCTCGGTCATATAACCCTGACGCCAGTATGCTCGTCCCAAATCATAGCCGATCTCCCCACGGTAGGCCCCCGACAGCTCCCAAGTATTGAAGCCGCAGCTTCCTATAAGACGCCGCTCCTGCTTAAGCTCGATCCCCCAGCGCATACTATCCTCAGTTTCGGACAAGCCATTGAGGAAATCGATCATTTCCGCCGTCTCTTCCACAGACGAGAATACAGGCACATTCATATATATAACGACCTTCGGATCACTCCAGTAATGGAACAAATCCGCAGCGTCAGCCTGCTCCATTCTTCTTAGCCGTACCCTTTCACCTTCCAGTACCGGAATCTTTCCACCGCATCTGTACAAATCATTATCTCCTTCCCTTGCGCAATAATCAGCTGATTTTATATAAACACGAACCGAAGCAGGAGTCAAAATGAATCATCCGCCGCCAGCCCTCATTACCACTATCAACCTAGTCGCGCGCCTTTAAACAGTAAGGTAATCAAGCTATAATAGGGCGTAATAGATAAAAAAGGAGATGGATGCATGTTCCATACAGTCAGCTACACGGGTTCCCGTGAAGAGCAGCATCGAGAAGTAATATTACAATTGAAAGCTCTCATCTACGAGGAGCCGAGCAAAATTGCCAATCTGGCGAACGCTGCTGCTCTCTTGAATTTCTACCTGACGGATATCAATTGGGTCGGGTTCTATTTATTTGACGGCAGCGAGCTCGTCCTGGGCCCGTTCCAGGGACTGCCAGCCTGCATCCGCATCCCGCTCGGCAGAGGCGTATGCGGAACAAGCGCTAGCGAGCGCAAATCTGTAAGGGTGAGCGATGTCCATGCCTTCCCTGGTCATATCGCCTGCGATGCGGCGACGAACAGTGAAATCGTGATCCCCGTCGTCAAGAATGATGAATTAATCGGTGTGCTCGATATCGATAGTCCGTTGAAGGACCGGTTTGATGAGCTGGATCAAGCTTTCCTCGAACAGTTCGTACAAGTGTTAAGCGAACAGTTATAGCCTTATATAGCCTCACGCTTGATGAAGGATTCAATGGCTATAGTGAACAATTCCACTGCTTTCAGAAGGCTGATCTGGCATCATAGGTTTGTAAAGAGTCTGTAAAATGCCAAATTAAAGCAAAAAATGAAGTAGAGAAGCGGTTTCACTCCTTTTTATGCCATTTCCTGTTAAATAAGAGAAAATGATCAGTTTCCTTCTTCTCATTTTTTCGGGTATTATATTTAAAGTGTTCATAGTTGCCGCTTACTCGGATTACTTATGAAAGGAAGGGTCGCAACCATGTCAGCGATTCAACGAGTCCGGCCTGGAAATCTCAAGCCGTTCGCATTTTTTACAGTTATCATGATCTTAAAAAGTTACCTGGCCTGGATCACGATATTCGAGGATATGCCAGTCTGGGGACCGTTAATTAAAGAGCTGCCATTTATTCTGGTTCTGTTCTGCCTGATTGAGGTATTCGCCTCCAAGCGGAAGATCGGAATCTACCTGTCGGTCAATCTGATTGTAACGGCCGTCTTCTTCGCCGCTATTATGTATCATAAGTATTATGGAGTCATCGTAACCTATCATGCGCTGCAACAGGTTAACCAGGTCACAGCGGTCAAGAACAGTGTGTTCTCCTTGCTCGCCCCCTATTATCTGTTGATCTTCCTTGATATCGTTGTGATTGGCTTCTGGCTGTCGAGGAAGAAGAGGGCGGAGAAGTTCAAGCAATGGTTTAATTTAAACAAAATCAGCAAAGGCTTTGTAGGTGTTGTACTCGGCATTTCGTTCGCGCTTTGTATTTTCAATATTTGGCCGAACCGGGCGAGTATGAATGAGATCAAGCAAGCGGAGCAAATGGGGATTCTTAGCTATGAGACCTATACGATTCTATCAAATAAAGACGAAGAGCTCATCGATAAGGATGAAATTACCCAAGCCAAGATCGACGAGCTAAAAGGGATCAACAAGCAGGATAACCCGCAGCTCTACGGCGCAGCCAAAGGCAAAAATCTGATCATTATTCAGCTGGAATCCTTCCAGAGCTTCCTCATCGATCTGAAGATCGATGGCCAGGAGATTACTCCGGTGATGAATTCACTAGTGAAGGATAATCTCTATTTCAATCATTTCTATCAAATGGTAGGGCAAGGCAATACGTCGGATGCGGAGTTTGTCGTCAATACCTCCTTCTACATTCCTTATAATGAAGCAGCGACGCAGAATTATCCGAACAAGGAGCTGCCGAGTCTGCCTAAGCTATTGAAAGCACAGGGCTACGATACCGCTACCTTTCACACCAATATGGTAGATTTCTGGAATCGCGGCGAATTATATAAGGCGCTCGGCTGGGATCGCTATTATGACCAGGAATTCTTCGGTCAGGAGGACACGGTGTTCTTCGGTCCGTCAGATGAAGTGTTGTATAAGAAGACCGCCGAGGAACTGAGCAAGATGCAAGCAAATGGAGCTCCGTTCTACTCGCAGGTTATCTCTATGACGGCGCACCATCCGTTTACAATCCCGCATGAGCTGGATCGAATTACACTGCCGGAGCGTTACCAGAACAACATGGTTGGTGATTATCTTCGTTCGCAAAATTACGCCGACTATGCGTTGGGACAGTTCATTGATGATCTGAAGCAGCGTGGAATTTGGGATAACAGTCTCGTCGTAATTTATGGCGACCATCTGGGATTGCCGAAATTCTCGCTGGATAAGCATGGGCTGGAATTGATGAGCGAGATTTATGGTCGGGAGTACAGCTATCGTGACATGCTTAACATCCCACTTGTGATCTCGATTCCGGGACAGACAGAGCCGAAGGTATATGAGAATGTAGGCGGACAGGTTGACCTGCTGCCAACGATCGCTAATCTGTTCGGCGTGTCCATGGACGATCAAATTCATTTCGGTCAGGATATTCTGAACCATAGCTATAACTTATTGCCGCAGCGCTATTATCTGCCATCCGGCTCATTCATCAATGATAAAGCGGTGTTCATGCCGGGAACCTGGTATGATGATGGCACCCAGTTCCCGCTAGCGAAGGACAGTGTGAGCCAGGCGCTCACGACTGAGGATGAATATAACCGGGCGCTCGAACTGCTTCGCTTGTCCGACAGCTATGTTCAGCAGCTGCCGGACCGCCAGCAGGACGAAGAGTAGAACCGAACAAGGGGCAGTCTCCTAAGTCGATAATCGACTTGGAGACGCCCCTTTTTTATATTGGTGAGATTGTAACAAAACGAAGTAACGCTATTTGTGCCAAAAAGGGCCTCTGGGGATTCTAATGAAACAGGGTCACGTTATTTCGCCGGAAAAGTAGCTTTTAGGCTCGATTTGGCTCAATAGCGATATGATGTTTCGTTAGACTCCAACAGGCCTTATTTTGGAGCAAATAGCGTTCTGCAGTTTCCTTAGAATATTATGCCTGCAATACCCCTGGTCGCGGCGTTACGCCAAATGACTCTGCCAGATCAAGCAGCTGCCGATCCGAGATCGTCTGCTTCTTCCCGCCTTGGGCACATACGATGGTATAGACCTGGGCCGCCTTCTCTGCGGTCTCGATCAGACCGAAGGTTTCATCCATCGTCGTACCTGCGCCGAACACCCCATGATGCGGCCACATCACGATACGCACATCCTTCATTCTCTCAGCAGTTGCTTCGCCAATCGCATCCGTGCCCGGAACCATCCATGGAATAATGCCCACTCCTTCTGGAAATACGACCAGACATTCCGTACACATTTCCCACAATGTCTTCGTAAATTCAATTTCATCCAGATGATGCGTGAACGTCATACCGATGAGATGCGTCGCATGGCAATGCATAATGACCCGGTGATTAGCATCCACCTTCAAACGCTGCATATGATTCATCAGATGCGTAGGCAGCTCGCTAGTAGGCACTCCGCCCCCTTCGAATCCCCACAGAATCTCATAGCTGCGTCCATCCTTGCCGATTCGAAGCACCCCTAGATTCACGCTCGGATTCGCGATCACATTCTTGAAGTATTTTCCCGATCCCGTGACAATAAAATATTTCCCGGCTAGCTCCGCAGCATCAAAGCTCATCGGAACAGTCCGCTCTACATGCGTAATATCCAGATATTTGCTTACTTCCTCTTCATCGATTAAATAGCTAATATTTCCCCCATTGCGCTCATCCCAGCCCAGACGATACAAATTGGCTGTAGTTTCGCACATTTCACGTAAGAATGGTGCTGTCAGTATATCTTGATACATACTCTCACCCTACCCTTTGTACTTTAATATATTTCACTTCATTTTCTTTGTTTCCAACATAATAATAACATATAAACAAAGAACTTTAAAGATATAATGTTGTTTTATTTCCGTTTTGTTTTATAATCTACTTATTATACTTTTGAAGCAAATATAAAAACAGATTTTATTTTGATTTTATGTAGTTTCTTTTTTACTTTTAATGAAATTTAGGTACAATAGGGTTTGAAGTAAAGAATCGATCGTGAAATTGATTTGGGAAAGGCGGGGTTAAATGAAAGCTTTTGAGCGTAAAGAGCGAATCATTCAAGAATTACATAGACAAAAGAAAGTGCTTGTCTCCCAGCTGGCTGCCAGCTTTGAAGTAACCGAGGAGACGATTCGCCGGGATTTAGAGAAGCTGGAGCAAGAGGGCATCGTCACCAGAAATTATGGAGGAGCCGTTCTCAACGCTCATGCCAATGACGACTTGCCTTATCAGACCAGGAACACGCGGAATATTGAAGAGAAGAGAACCATAGCGCGTCTACTGCTTCCGCTGATTAATAACGGAGATACACTGATGACGGATTCAAGCTCAACTGTATTTGAGGCTTTGAAGCTGTTGGATACGGAGCGCCAGAACCTGACTGTGATTACGAATTCTGTCATTGTGCTTAACGAGCTCAATCAGACTAGCCATACGATTATCTCTACAGGCGGAGCCCTTCGCCCGAAGGCAAGCTCACTCACCGGCCCCGCAGCCAGGCAGACGATTCAGAATTATAATGTTGATGCTGCTCTTTTCAGCTGTAAAGGGTTATCTATGAGCAGTGGCATCACCGATTCCAATGAACCTGAGAGTGAATTGAAGCAATTTATGAGCCAGCAGGCCTCGCGCACGATCCTGCTCAGTGATTCTAGCAAATTCGATCAAGTCGGCTTCGTTAAAATGCTGGATCTCAAGCAGATTAGCTATATCATTACCGATCAGAAACCATCCGACGACTGGATCTCCTTCCTGGAGAACCAGCACATAACACTGTTGTATCCGGAATCCTAACCTATATAAAAATCAGGCTACCTGCGCAAAACAGGGCCTGATTTATTTTAATTATCCATTATGCAAAAGACACCGACTTGACGATCCCACCCTCAAAATCCTTCACCACAAAGCCCTCGCTGTCGAGGATACCATAAGAATTCGGATAGTTCTCTTTCGGGAGGGAGATCGAGCCAGGGTTCAGCACGTAAATGCCTTCTCTTATCTCTGCTACAGGTACATGGGTGTGTCCTTGAATGAAAATATCATTCTCCAGAAGCGGCGGTAATTGCTCCATATTAAATCCGTGCCCATGCGTCACATATATCCGTCGTCCCTCATTCAGGATAAGCGTATAATCTGCCATCATCGGAAATTCAAGCAGCATTTGGTCAACCTCTGCGTCACAGTTGCCGCGCACCGCCACGATATGCTGTTTATGCTGATTCAGCATCTCAGCCACCAACGCCGGATTATAGCCTTCAGGCAGCGGGTTTCGCGGCCCATGATACATGAAGTCACCCAGCATGACGATCTGATCGGGTGCCTCCTGCTTCACCTTCTCCAGCGCTTGCTCCAGCCAGTGCGCAGACCCGTGAATATCGGAAATAAACATCAGTTTCATGACTTATCTTCTCCTTTTACATAAAGCTAGTATTTCTAAATGTAACATATTGAATCCGATCAGATCGACCTCATTATGCACAAAAGCCGCCCGCACAGCAAACGGAATCTGCTGCGCAAACGGCTTTTTTGTAAAATTGCTAAACACCTGCGTGCGAGCCTACGCCCTCACTTTCAGCGGTCTCTTCCAAATACCGAGCACCAGGCCTGAGATCACAGATCCTATCGCCACTGCGAGCAAGAACAATAGCGCGTGATTGGCCAGAGCGGCGACGAATATTCCGCCATGCGGAGCCGGGATATTAATATTCCATAACTGTGTAAGTCCGCCGGCCACTGCCGAACCGAGGATGCAGGAGGTAAGGACGCGGAGCGGATCAGCCGCTGCAAACGGAATCGCTCCTTCGGTAATAAAGGATAAGCCGAGCACATAGTTGGTCAGACCGGATTTCCGCTCCTCCTCTGTAAATTTACGCTTGAAGAAGGTGCTGGCCAAGGCGATCGCCAACGGAGGAACCATACCTCCGGCCATGACTGCTGCCATCATCGTTCCATTCGTATTGCCACTGGTTGCGAACACTCCAATGGCGAAGGTATACGCGGCTTTGTTGAACGGACCGCCCATATCGATCGCCATCATGCCACCAAGGACAAGGCCAAGCAGGACCGCATTGACAGTGCCGAGATTGTTCAGCCCGGTGACGAGCCATGTATTAATCGAGCCGAAGATCGGATCGACGATATAATACATGATCGAGCCGGCGATCAACAGCCCGAATACCGGATAGAGCAGGATTGGCTTAAGCCCTTCCAGCGATTTGGGCAATCCGGCGAACAGCTTCCGCAGTCCGATCACGATATAACCGGCCATGAAACCGGCCGCTAAGCCGCCCAGGAAGCCTGCGTTCGAATTCACCGCCATCAAGCCGCCCACCATCCCCGGCATGAGCGCGGGACGGTCTCCGATGCTCATGGCGATGAAGCCCGCCAGAATCGGTATCAGGAAGTGGAAGGCGCCGTCTCCGCCGATCGTCATCAGCAGCTTGAACAGCGGATGATCGGCACCGCCCACTTGCTCGAACAAGAAAGAGATGGCGATCAGAATCCCGCCGCCTACAACAAACGGTAGCATATGCGAGATACCGTTCATCAAATCCTTGTAGATTTTGCTGCCGATGCTTCCCTTCTCTTCCTTCTCCGATTCTTCCGCCCCTCTGCCTCCGCTATGATGATAGATCGGAGCATCACCCTGAAGCGCCTTCTCGATCAGCTCTTTAGGCTTGCGAATTCCGTCGCTGACCGGACGTTGCAGCACCGGCTTGCCATCAAATCTGGCCATGTCGACATTTTTACCGGCGGCGATAATCACCCCGCTGGCCTGGCGGATTTCATCCGCGGTCAATACGTTCCTGGCTCCTTCCGAGCCGTTCGTCTCCACCCGAATAGCTACGCCCATCTGCTTAGCCATCTTCTTGAGCGCATCTTCCGCCATATACGTGTGGGCGATCCCGGTCGGGCAAGCGGTTACAGCTACGACCAGAGCTTCGGAATCCGTGCCGCTGGAGGTGACCTCCTTCAAATTCAGTTGCGACTCCTGAACCTCCGGAACGGACTCTCGATTCGTCTCTCTGCCTTCGCCCTGCTCCTCACCATCTGCCTGTCTGGCATCGAACAGCGCCGTCACTTCCTCTGGTGTTCTAGTGTTCATTAGCTGCTCGATGAATTCACTATCAATTAACAGCTTGGACAGCGTGGCGAGCGTTCGAAGATGCATATTGCCAGCCCCCTCAGGAACCGCGATCATGAAGAAGATTCTGGCTGGCTCCCCATCGATAGAATCAAATTCTACACCCTTGGAGCTCTTAGCAAACACTACGGTCGCTTCATTAACCACATTAGTCTTCGCATGGGGCATAGCAATCCCTCCGCCGATCCCCGTGCTCGCCTCTGCTTCACGCTTCAGAATTTTCTCCTTGAACAAAACCGGGTCCGAGATACGACCATGCCGATGCAGGCTGGCGATCAATTCATCGATCGCCGCCTCCTTCGTCTGCGCCTGTAGGTCCATAATCATCGTCTCTTTGATCAATAATTCGGTGATTCTCATGGTTAACACCCCTTTAGTTTTGATTTGCCTACGCCAGCCAGTCTCTTATTGTCTAGAAATAACGACCTTCGGAAGTAGCGCCTCGATTTGCTCCTTGGTCGCCAGATCATCCGTAAATGCGGTAGCACTACCGGCGGCAACCCCGGTACGGAAAGCCGCAAGAGGATCGCCAGTTTGCACCAATGTACCCACGAAGCCTGCAATCATTGAGTCACCTGCGCCTACCGAGTTCTTGACTTGGCCTGCCGGCACCTTCGCATGATACACGGCGGAGTCGGTAATCAGCAGCGCCCCTTCAGCAGCCATGGAGACGAGTACATTTGTGGCTCCAGCCTTCAGCAGCTTGCGCCCGTACACCGCCACATCTTCAATAGTATTTAGCTGCGCGTCATACAATTCGGCGAGTTCGTGATGATTGGGTTTCACTAGCAATGGCCGATGCTTGAGCGCCTGACGTAGCGCTTCACCGGTCGTATCAATCACGAATTCGGCGCCCCTCTGCTTAATGACCTGGATCAGCCGTTCATAGAAATCCTCGCCCAGCGATGGCGGAACACTGCCCGACAAAATCACGATGTCCTGCTCCCGCAAGCCAGATAGCTTCTGTAATAATTGCTCGGCCTCCGCTTCGCTGATATCTGGGCCAAGGCCGTTAATCTCCGTCTCCTCCCCATGCTTAAGCTTGATATTGATCCGCGTGTCGCTCGCGATGGTGACGAAGTCGGTTACCAGCTGTTCTTCCTGCAGTTTGTCCTTCACATAGCGGCCCGTGAAGCCTCCGAGGAAGCCGAGCGCCGTATTCTCCGCGCCAAGCTGGTTCAATACGCGCGACACATTGATGCCTTTGCCCCCTGGGAGCTTCAAATCCCGCTTCATCCGGCTAAGACCGCCGATGTTAAGCTGCTCAACCTCTACGATGTAGTCGACAGACGGATTAAGCGTAATTGTATATATCATGATGATCCCTCGATTATTTTTGTTTTATGAGCGATGTCCTTCCGCAGATGGGGCGAGACGCTGTCCGTAATTAGGATCGCTTCGTTTAGATCCAGCAGCTTGGCAAAGGTTACCTCTCCGAGCTTGCTCGAATCGGCCAGAACATAGGTTTGAGCTGATAATTGATGAGCTCGCCGCTTGATGAGCGCTTCTTCCGGGTCCGGGGTCGTGTAACCCATCTCCGGGTCAACACCATTCGTGCCGAGGAAGCATTTATCGAAGCGAAAATTCTCCATGTTCTGCAGTGCGATGCTGCCGATGACAGCCTTCGTATGAATCTTCATCATCCCTCCGAGCAAATAGCTGCGGATTTTCTGGTGAACCAAAGCTTCGACATGGGACAGTCCATTCGTAACAACAGTCACATTATCCGCCTCAATATATGAAATCATCGCTAGAGTAGTAGTGCCCGCATCCAAATAAATACATTCATTATCCCGAATCTCCCGAGCCGCGAGGCGAGCGATGATATCCTTTTCCTGAATGTTTTTGAGCGTTTTCTCATCCATCCCTGGCTCCTGGCTCCGCTGATTCAACAAGCTGGCTCCGCCGTGGACTCGCTTCAACAGATGGCGGCTCTCAAGATCGACCAAATCCCGGCGGATCGTCGATTCCGAAGCTCCGATAGCCTCGACCAGCTCCTGCAGCTTCACAACCCCGTGGCTCTGCAAGCGCTCTAATATTAATTTATATCGTTCCTCTGTCAGCATATCCATCCCTCCATCTGATCTTATAATAACAATACGCCACCCATAAATCAATCATTTTCTTTCAAATTCATTCACAATCATTCATCGCGGTAGAACTTAACTTTACGATCCACCGCACGAAACTCACACTATCCCCCTAATCTTACACGACCGCGCTCGAACTATGCCCGCCTTACCACCACGAACACGATCAAACTATCCCCCCGGATACCACGTAAAGTTCAAAGCTGCAAATATGCAGGCTTTTAGTCCGAAAACCAACTGTGACTAGGAAATTCCTGCAAAAATGCAGGCTTTTTCCTCTTTTTCTCTGAAATCAGGGCGGCGTGGAGGAAATACCTGCATTATCGCAGGAATTTACCCGCTCAGGGCGATACGTTGGCGAAATTCCTGCGTTTTTGCAGGCTTTTCCCAGAGAGAGGTACGAAGAGAGGCCCGATTCCGCGCAACATACATACAAAAAAAGAGAACCCTAGTCTACAAAGACAGGGTCCCAAGGGTTTTAAGAATTACTCAACCTATATTTCACACGTTATTGCACGCCGCTTTCTTCTTAGGTTCCAGGACGATTACAGCGCCAAGCTTACCTCAGCTGCACATTGCTCCTGCTCCTTCTGCATCTCGTCCTCTTTCATCCGCAAATACTTGCGTCCTCTCCACCGAACATAAGAGAGTACCCCACGGATATACTCATCGGCAATCATACAGGAATAGATGGCGATAATCCCCCAGCCTAGCGTAACTCCCAGCACGTAGGAGCAGCCTGTCGCTACGACCCACATGAAGATCAGAGAGATCTTCATCGTATAACGGGTATCGCCGATGGCGTTGAGTGAGTTGCCGAGCGCCATATTGACCATTTTGCCGGGCTGGAGCATAAGATTCATCCATAATAAGGTGACACATAAGGTCAGAATATCGGCGTCTTGCGTGAACAGGCTCAGGACATTTTTGCCGAAAATCACGAGGATCGACGCATTTACAGCTACCAGCGGTAGCCCGACAGCCAGCGCCTTATATGCAGAGCGATAGGCCTCCCGGGTCTTGCCCGCCCCGTATAAATGAGCGATCTGAATCTGCGCAGCCAGAGCCAGCGAGAAGCCGAGCAAGAAGCAGAATGACTCCAAGGTGTTCATATATGTTCTTGCCGCCAGCTCCTTCGAACCGAGCATCGCCAGGAATGAGAAAATCGCCAATTGCGAGAATACCCAGTTCGCCGAATTAACCCCGAGCGGCCAGCCGATCTCCAGCACCTCCTTGAACAACCTGCGGTCGAAGATGCGGAAATCGCTTAGCTTGATCTTGCGCTGGAACGTACTGAGGAATAGAACGAACAAGACAATAGTAGCGATCAACCGGCTGGTCACCGTAGAGATGGCGACACCTGTCAACCCTAATTGCGGAAATCCGTATGCGCCAAAAATAAAGCCGTAATTCATCACGATATGAATCACATTCATGCCGACAGCAATCAGCATCGGCCCCTTGGTGTTGCCCGTGTTGCGTATCGCCGTACCGAGTACCGCGATCGCCGCGATCAGAATCATCCCCCCGCCGACGATGGGGATGTACACATCCGCCAACGGCAGCAGCTCATCCGGCAGCTGCAGCATCTTGGCGATCGGATGTGGAAAAGCGATCAGCAATACGCTTAGCACCAGCCCGATAGCGGCGGTCACATTGAAGGAGATAATCCCGACCGTCCGGGCATCCTCTTCCTGGCGCGAGCCGATCTTCTGGGCGATCACGATCCCCGCTCCGCTGGCTACCGTGGCGAACAAGGTCGTCAGCGCATTGAACAGCTGGTTCGAGAAACCGACGACAGCGACCGCATTATCAGATATCCGGCTTACCATCAATGTATCGACGGAACCGAGTAGAAATTGCAGAAACTGTTCAATAAATATAGGCCATGCGAGCAGCCAGAGGTTAAATTTATTACTCTTGTTGCCTTTAGATTTCATCATTATTACAACCTCCTGAAAAACAGAGACGGCGCTGCGCACCTCCTCTTATCAAACTTATTGACATGAATCACATTATAGATGCATTATTAAAAATAATGTATCAAAGAAACAACCCAATCCTTCAAAATTCAAACCTTTATTCAATGAACACGGAGGTAAGAATATGTCTCACATTATTGAAGTTACCGTCCCCCCACTACCGCATTACATGCTAAGCGGTTCTATGCATGTATCACCTGGAGGCAAGCATCTCAGCCGTAAAAATATCGGCGTATTCGATCTGCTCGTCATCTCCCAGGGCTGCCTCTATGTCAACGAAGAAGGGCAGGATTACGAGATTTCCGCTGGGCATGCCCTGATTCTCCGTCCCGATTGCAATCATTACGGCTACTCCAGCTGCACTGAGGAGACAGTGCATCACTGGCTGCATTTCCAGATCCTCGGGGATTGGCGCGTTATCGAGGAACAGGAATATTATAAGCAGCGGGCAGCTCTGGAAAAGGAGGACACAGCCTATACACCCCTGCATCCTTTTGAAACATCGCCGTTCACATTGGCTCTGCCCCAATTCATCAAGCTGCCGCAGCCGCAGAAGGTAATCGATACCATTGATGAATTAACAGACATGAACCGGAATTCCCATCATAGCAGCGTCAGGCTGAAGCAGCAGGCCTTGTTCCAGGAGGTAATCAGCCTGCTGGCCTCATCGCTGGAGACTACCACTCCCTCCCCTGGCTCTGTATGCGCCGAGAAGGCAGCGGCTTATTTGCGGGAGCATTATCGCGAGGCCTTCTCGGCCAAGAAGCTGGGCGAGAGCATCAATTTCCATCCGGTGTACATCGCCAGATGCATGCAGAAGGTATTCGGCTGCTCGCCCGCTGCGTATATGCTGCTGATCAGGATCGAACACTCCAAGCTACTGCTCATCCAGACTGACATGCCGGTAGAGCGAATCGCTGAGGAAGTGGGCTTTAATCATGCCGCCTATTTCACCGCCTGCTTCACCAAGCATGAAGGCCTGTCCCCCCGTAAATTCCGCCAGCTTTTCGCCTGGAATCGGGAATCTTGAACATTTCTGTCACTGAAGCAGCATTTACCAACGGTTTGTTAACATCTTTTTTTGCTTTATGTGAAGCGTCTCCTCTATAATGCAAGTAACAGACTAAATTAATCTATACTGGAGGAAATGCATTGACACAAGTGAAAATTTTCGCGGACAGTATCTCCGATATCCCGCAAGCCTGGATAGAACAGTATGACATCGGGATCGTACCGCTGTATGTAGTGTTTGGTAAGACTGCCTACAAAGACAGGCTGGAAATCACTACAGACGACATTTATCGCAGAGTCGAGGAGAGCGGAGAATTACCGCACACATCTGCACCATCGCCAGCGGATTTCATCTCGGCCTTCTCCCCCTGGATCGAACAAGGAAGCAAGATCGTATTTATCAGTATGTCATCCAAGCTCTCTTCGACGTATCAGAGTGCGATGATCGCCGCAGATGAATTGCCTGAAGACAGCGTATATGTCGTTGATTCACTGAATGTGTCAGGAGGCATTGCCCTGCTCGTTATAAAAGCGGCCCTGGCGGCCCAAGCCGGCAAGAGTGCAGAG
The DNA here is from genome assembly GCF_003614185.1 of Paenibacillus aceti. GTDB lineage: Bacteria > Bacillota > Bacilli > Paenibacillales > Paenibacillaceae > Fontibacillus > Fontibacillus aceti. Next base: position 5,062,581 of record NZ_KZ987724.1, on the reverse strand, counting down.
GACATCGTCTCGATGCTTCATCAGGATCGTGACCATGTGCAAATCGAGGTGCTCGTGGATACGCTCGATTACTTGCATAAAGGCGGCCGTGTCTCTAATGTGCAGCATATGATCGGCAGTCTGCTCAAGATCCGCCCTATCCTGCGCATTAAAGAAGGTGTGGTCATCTCTGCGGACAAATATCGCGGCAAAACAGAAAAAGCCGTGGAGCGCATGCTGCAGCGCATCACAGACAATTTCTACAAGATCGACCGGGATCTGATCATCGTCGCCCAGACGCTGGCGAACAAGACTGCGGAATATATCAAAACCGCGCTGCTGGAGCGCACAGATGTGAAGGAAGTAGCTATTATTGAAGGCGGCTGCGCTATCTCCTGCCATTGCGGGCCGCGTACCGTCGCGATCATGTATAGAAATAAACAACTATCCTATTAAATCATATATAACCCCATTTTGAAAATATGAAATGGCCATCGTCTAAGCGGCATCGCTCAGATAATGGCCATTCCTATTATTTCTTGCCCGGATCGATATCCTCTGGACGCAAGCCCTCCCAAATATTCGGGATATCCGCCTGCTCCGGATGCTCGAACACAAGGAACGCGGTTGGCAAATAACGCTCACCATACTCGGACGAAGGCTTGTTGACGATCTCCCCACCCTCGGTAACGAGCACCGTCGAGGAGCCTCCATCCAGATTCGCCGCAATCACAGCGCCATGCTCTAGCATCACCTGCTGAACATCATAGAGGCTTGCGCCGGTACTATAGCCAGGCTGCCGTCCATCGATGATGACGAACAGAATCGCACCGTCCTCCCGCTGTCCCATCGCCGACCGCGGCGCGATGCCCCAGCCTTCCTTCTGGCTCTTGATTTGCCCCTTGCCGTTCACGATCATCCGCGGCTGGAACGTAACCGCCTCCTGAATGCCCAGCTCTTTCAGTTCATTCAGCGTATACTTCCCGGCGATCATCTTCCCCTGTTTATCGATCCCTACGATCTGCGTCGACTTCTTGGAACCGATCCCGTTGTAATAGAGCTTCCCTTGCGAGATGACAACGCCGATCGGCTTGAAACCGTTCCCTTTCCAGTTCGGATCAGCGAAGCCTCCTCCGTTAACACCCGCGACCGCTCCAGTTCTCGCTACCATGCTCGACACCTTCTCGCCCTTGCCGCGCTTGCCTGGGACACCGAGTCTAATCTTCGTCGGATCATTTACCGTGAGCACATAACCGCGATACCCTTTACCTGAGATCTGCTCGATCTCAATCAACGGCTTGGGCTTCTCCTCTTCCTGCTCTGCTGCATCTGCATCCCCGGTCTCAGGCGGAAGCGTGATCGTATGCGTATCCTTCTCTTCACCCATTTCCTCGAACTGCCTCTGATACGCAGCAACTCTTCGATCTAGCTCAGCTTGTCCGATCAAATATTTCGCCCAGTGCCGATGCTGGGTTGTAATCAATGTATCTGCCATCAAATAGAGCACTCTATTGCCTGAAGGGGTAAAAAACATCCATATCTCGCACAACCCGGCCAGCACAATCATGACCATAAGCAGTCTGGCAACCGTCCGGAAGAATCCTGATCTCTTGCGCTTCGGCTTCTTCTTGGAAGGTTTACGCGCTGGCGAGCTTTTCCGCTTCTTCCCTGTCTCTCCCCTCCTGACCGAGGAACGGCTAGGCAAGGATGATTCCGGATTCATAACATGTCTCCTAACTATTCAAATTTATCTGATATCAAGTTAACGGTTAAGAGTCAGATAAAGTTTCAATAACGTGAAAACGCCAAAATGCAATACGCCCCCATCCGGCGGCTTCACACCTAAGGATGGGGGCGACTAAGATCAAGCCTAATGATTCAGTTTGGCTTCCTGGCGAATATGCTTCAGCAAAGCGCGGCAGCCCTTGCCAATCAGCTCATACACTTCCTCGAAGTTACCTGTGTAATAAGGATCAGGTACTTCTGTATCCATGGTATCCGGGACCAGATCGAGCAGCTTAATGATTTGCGCCTTCGTGCTCTGCGCCAGCCGCTGCAGATTCTTCTCATTCTGGACATCCATCGCGACAATATAATCGAAGCTAGCGAAATCCTCAGCCGCGACCTGTCTGGCCTTCAACCCTTCATAAGAAATGCCGTACTGGTCGAGGATTGCTCTCGTTCCATGATGCGGCGGCTTGCCGATATGCCAGTCGCCTGTGCCCGCAGAGTCGATCAGGAAGCGATCGGTTAATCCCTCCGCTGCAACCATATGCCGAAATACGGCTTCTGCCATTGGCGAACGACATATGTTGCCAAGACACACGAATAGAACTCCTATTCTCTGTTTACTCTCCACCAAATTCTCACCTCAACCCGATACTACATGATTGAAGCCGCCGTGCCAAGTCTCTCCTCAATTTCGCGATTAATCCGGTTGCGCATATCGACGATGTATTGCTCATTACGCGGATATTCGGAGAAAGTGATCGGCTCGTCGGTCCCCTCTTCAATAATGCTCATCACGAACTCCTTGGAGGTCAGGCTCTCCAGCAGCTTCATCGCCCGCAGATCATACAGCGCTTCGCGGAACACTTCCAGCCGGATCGAAGCTACCGGGCTGCCATCCCGTCCCGGATACACCAGGAAGGCATCACCGGAAGGGAACGCGCAGCCGGCATCGGTTACGGCATATGGGTCGATCGCTTGAATCGAGAACTGGGTATACCAGAAGTTGTATCCCCAATGCAGGAAGCCAGCGATATCATATTTATAGAGCTGGGTGGCAATAATTCGATTGCGTCGGCTCGGCATCGACATGAAGCGGTTGCTCACCTTAATATGCTGGGCACAGCAATAATAAGTCCACAGATTCGGTACCTTGGCCGCAAGGAATGGCTCGATATGATCATTGGACGGAATCGGATTCTTAATCAGGCCACTCTCATAGAATTCATAATCAGAGAGTGCGTCCAGCATCTTGTAGCCCTGTAAATGCGGCTTCATAATCTCGCAAGCTCGCCGATAGCTATCCAATTGCTCCAGATTCGGTTCATCTGATATATGGAAATAACAACGTTCCTTAATCCCCCACTCTTCAAGAGCAGAGGTTAGCTGTGGCAGCAGTGTATCCAGAAACTTGCGGTATTCTTCCCCGCTGGCATCGGTCTCCCAGCCGAAGATGGCCTTCTCTTCCCCGGCAACCTCGGCCATGATCTTCGGAGCCGCCGTCGCTCCCCATTGTGTAAATAAATGAGACATCTCGAAATATTCCATGCCAACCCGCAAGGCCATATCAACAAATCTTCTCAATCTCTGAAAATCAAAGGAATAGCGCCCCTCATCATCCACACTTACCTGAACAAGCTGAACCGTCGGTCTATCGCCACCTATCTTCGTATCCAGTGGCGGCGTGAACAGCGGCGTCAAGATCATATTCATGCCATACTCTGTTGCCATCTTCATATAGCGCTCGATCAGCGTCCAGTGCTGCTCGCTCAAGGGCTCAACTCCATAGTGCGTGCTCAGACAATCATAATGGAACCAGCCTGTATGGATCAGCGTCTGCTTCGGAAGCACACGATCGATCAAATGAATCTCATGATGAACCTCGGCTAACTCCATCCCATCCTCATGAAGGAAACGGATCGTCACCGTTCCATCCTGAATCCTGGCCTCCTCCGCGAACTCGGCCTCCACCCAGATACTGCGCCATTGTCCCGGCAGCAGCTTGATATTACCGTCTACCAGCTCTAGCAGCGGATCGGGGAATAATCCCGGCCGCTTCGTCAAATAGTCATCATCCGTCTTCGGATACGTCGGCATCTCAGATGGCACGACTCCCACAGAGCTAAGCTTCACCTTCATACCAGGAGCAGCAGATGCTTCAACTCGAAGATACTGGGCAACGGCGACCTCCTCCGGATCTATGTAATAGGCAATCTGGAAAGAATATTTCTCACCACGCAGCACAGACTCGACCAGACTACAAGCTTCAACCGGTTCTTCATGAAGGAATAATTTTTCCAGAGAAGATAGTTTCTTGACCTTGAGGTTCATGATATTCGGATAGCCTCCAGTAAATTAATATTTTGCAAATCTACAGTCACCACTAATCTTACTCGGAGGTCCGAGCCTTGTAAACGTTTTACACAGAAATGTAAGCGATTATTCAATCCTCAATCTTCCTATGGATAATCAAGCTTTACCCGGGATCAGAGCCCGTCACAAACGCATAATACTCCAAGACTGCCTCTTGCAGCTTCTGCTTATAATCCTTAGGCGTACCGTCCTTGTTGTACTCATTGAACGTCCGCGATTGCTCCACTCGCTGCAGCAAATCGGTGGCAGAGGCCTTCACCAGCATAATCTTCTGCTTCAGCATGTTGCCATACAAATTATAGCTACCCAGTTCTTCCCCCTCTACCCGCGTCGGGTCGTCAGCTACAGCAATATACTCAGCTACTTCCTTGGTAAGCTGATCGTACATAACGCGGTAGGACGCGACATCAAGCTCGTTCAATGTCTCCAACGTCACATCCTGCCGGATCAGTTCTTCCTCCATCGCTTCGGCAGCCATTATCGCTCTAAGCGCATGGAATCGGATCATCTGATCCCGAGCCTTGAAATTTCTTCATCGTCGCTTCCATTCCGGAAGGTTCCGGTGTGGCGATTGACGACTCAGTTATTGTTCTTACCGGCCGGGCAAGCTTCGCCAGTTTCTGTGGCAACTGGCAGGATGAGAGCAGTACAGCCAGGAGGCATAGTAATATGACAATGTCCCATCTTACTCTCACGCTTCTCATCGGATTATTCCGCTACCGTTACATTAATGCTCGTATTGTATGCATCCACGAGGAAGGAGACCTTACGGTCGAAATCTGTCAGAATCGCATTACGTCCGCCCGTCGTCACTTTGCCTTTGGTCTCGCTGTTGATGTCTGGATTCTGTTCCCGCAAAATAGTGAGTATATCGGTGGCCGTCACCTTTGCGCCCTCCAGACTTGTCTTGAAGATGGCCAGTCCTGGCCACGCTTCTTTCTTCCTACGCTCCCCATCCTTGGCGTGTTCAAAATAATGCTCAATATCCTCGGATAACGTTTGATACAGCTCTTCATATTTCTTAACATCGAAGTCCAGAATATTATCGTCGCCGACCCCGCTATAGTAGAACGCCTCCTGAATCTCCTGCGCTCCCAATACGCTTCTCAACGCATAGTAGCGTATCAGCATATCTCCTTCCTTCAACTGCTCTGCATCCGCATATTTACGCTCCCACGTGATCTCTGAGAAATCTTCGTTAAATTGCATCCCTACCTCTATGTATTTCTCAAACAGCGAGATAAAGCGCTTATGTAGTTCGCGTCCTTTTTCAAAATGGTCATCGACATAGGTTTTCGCGGTATAGTAGCTTTCAATTTCATTATTCGTCTTCATCAAATCAGTGATAATCGGGATTAACTCTTGTATTCTCTCATCCGTCGCGCCATAAGAAGGCTCAGCCGAGGCATATTTCGCTATTCCCTCGACATGCTCGAGTATACTTGGAATGAACGGCGTTGTACCGAACCCGTCAAATTTGTCATCAATGTAAATTTCCTCTTCCACGCCGAACTTGCTCACATAATTGTTGAACACACTGCCATACATCCCACCGTTGATCTGGTTGGCCAGTTCGATGTATGCATTATACTTGTTCGTATTCTGCTGCTCATTCGCTTGGCTTGCACCGGTAGACCCCTTAAGATCTTCCGCTGTCGGCAGGCTGCATGCCGTTGTCGCTATGGCGATCAGGATAATACACAGAAAACTACTTACAACTTTCTTCATTGCTTCCTCTCCCTTTTGAATAAATTCCAGGCCAATTTCACCGATGATTCGCCCTTGCTCCCTGCATGCTGCATGATGAAATTGACGCTTCTTTTTCGTACTTTTACTTATATCGGTCAGATGTCGGACGGAGTATAGTTTAGATAAACAAACAAGGGCTGTCTCAAAAGTCGATCTTCCGACTTGAGAGACGCCCCTTTTGCGTGTCCTAAAATGTGAACATCCCCCTATTCTAGCCGGATTAACGCTAACGGTCATAATTGTCCGCTAGCGTTAATCTGGTGGCATCCTGCCCTTGTAATGGACAATTATGTCCATTACAAGGGCAATAGCCGCGAAAAATTGCATTTTTCGCTTCTAAAGGTCAAAAGTGTCCGTTAGAAGAGCTTAGTTGTTGTTTTCATGCTCTAACGGTCATTTTTGACCGCTTGTCAGTGGAAAATCTGGCTCGTTCTGTTGGTTCTCCTTGCGGGGGCTAGAGAAGGTTCACACTGAGTTTGGGATTGTGACTTTGGCCCACAAAAAAGTTGGACGGAAAACATGACGTTTCTCCGCCCAACTTTTTATTTTTGAGGCTTATTGGACAGCCCCCTTATAGTAAATCCGGTTTATTTCACTAGTTGCACATCATAACCTTTTTCCTTCAGCTGATCGATGACCATGCCCTTCATAACATAGTGGGCGGAGCCGACGACAACGAAGGAAGTTCTTTTCCCATCCTGCTCCAGGACCTCAGCCAGCTTCTTGGCCATATTGGTGTCCCGTTCACCGACCAGGTTGCTGTTGAACTCGCCTTCGGTCAAACCTTGAGTGAGCCATTCGCCAACCGCATCTTTATCGCCTTTCGCCCAATCCAGCTGCATCTGCTTGAAGGCCTTGGCGATTTCCTTGTTCCCATCTCCAAGCAGTTGATCCAGCATTGCATTCAACCCTTCCTCTTGGGCTTCGGGACTGACGGAAGTGAAGACATCGGATTGAAGCTCCACGCTTTCCAGCTCGTGAATCGGTTTACCTGTCAATTTGGCCTTGGTAAGAAAATATTGATCAATTCCGGTTAACGACGCCATGGCGATTTGCTCAGGCTGCTCGAACAGAGCCAATGTAGATAAGTTAGTGGTAACTGCAATTGGCTTGGAGCTATCAAATGTCTGCTCCGGCATTTCCATCTTCGCTAGCACTTTTTGCAGCTTCTCATAAGTTTCTTTTGAGATATGGTCTTGAAGCTTCGTCCCATCTGTATAGCTCATTTGCTCGATAAGGTAGCTCATATCCGAAGATAACGTATCGACCTCTACCCATAGATCATCCGCAGCATCAAATGCATCTCTGACTTTCTTCTCCAACGGATACATCTCAGAGATGCCAAGGTGAATGGAGCCCAGCAGATACATAGTGTTGTCGTTATGGGTTACTTTCCAGAAAACGCCCTTCGCGCCTTGTTCGGCGGTGTCATAGCTAAATTCTACTAATCTGGAAGCAAGCACGGTTGCCTGCTCAACGGTACAAGGACGATCGAGCTCAAGGCCGCTCTTCGTACCTGTCACAATCCCCTTCTGCTGAAGATAGTCCACCGGAGCAACGGAATCAAGTCCGAATGCCTTCGGCAGCTCATAACGAGCTAATAAGCCGTGCAGAGATTGCAGAACTGTATCTCTAGTGATCACTTTGCTATCCACAGCCACCAAGGGCATCGTTGAATCCTTCTTATTGTAACCAAGCTGATCCAGCTTGGCAGCAGTCCCCTCAAGCAACATGCTTAGCTTAGCTTGGTCAATCGGTTGCTGAAAGATACCGTCATAGTACCAACTGATCGGGAATATTCCATATTTCTCTCCCTCATGAAGGGTAGGAACAGACCAATTGCTAATTATCGGTGCCGGGGTCTGGGCTTGGGCTTGCTCTGCCCTTACAGTTAGATCAGTCCCCCCGAAAAGCGCCGTAGCCCCTAGTAGTACAGTTGCCGCTAGGCGGCTCCACTTCCCCCATAGCTTGTTGTTAATCATAGAATATGCCTCCAGTTTTTATTGTGAGTAACCACTATAATTAAGACAAAAAGCGCCGAAATTATATCCAAATGAGATATAACACCTCAAGATACAAATTATCTACCTCTTCATCTGAAGCTATTATAAGAAACAGCCTTTACAGAACTATTCTATTTCCGAACAACCTTGTATCCTTTATCCTCAAGTAACTTAACGATTCCGTGCTCGCCGAGATAGTGGGCTGCGCCGACTACGATGAAATACTCCTCTTTTTTGCCGCTTTTCAGGTATCCATCGATTTTATCAGCCATTTTGATGTTTCTGTCGATCAGCATCGCTTTATTGTATTCTCCGCCCTCGGCAGCTATGCTGTTGGTGAGCTCCAGAAGCTGTTCGTCATTGCCCGTTTTCCACATTTCAGCCATTTTATCTACGGTGTCATCCAGCACGTCAAAGTTGTCCAGGATATCGTTGAGACTCTTCTCCTGCAATTCCTTGGAGAAACCGTTGAACATCCCTAACTGTGATTCATAAGACTCCAGCTCCAGCACAGGAATTTTACGCTCGATAGCTTTCTGGATGAAATACAGATCGATCCCTTCAGCCGCCTTATACCCGGCCTTAACCGATTTCAGACTATTGATCGTGGTCCCCACTACCCAAGGTTTGAATGCATCCAAAGTATCGGGCTTCATGCCGCTCTGTTCCAGAATTTTGCCAACCTTGGCATAAGTCTCGCTGGACACATGATCCTTCAGTGTTGTTCCATCCTGATACATACCCAAATCCATAATCAATTTTTGTTGCGCCTCATCGGCCGCTTTGCTAAGATCAATCTCCACACCGAGATAGTCAGCCTCCGCAAATGCTTCTTCAAGCTCCGAACGCAGCGGGTAGAAGCTGTCATCGGCAATATGCATGGAACCTACTAAATACACTGTATTCCCGTTGTTCTCTACTTCCCACATGAATCCACGGCCGCCATTCGCAGCGGATTCTACCGCTTCGGAAACCAGCAAAACCGTGCGCGTTTTGGCGTCCCAGCGAACCTCATATCCTACAGCATCGCCAACGATCCGAATGGGTGCATAAGTCACGCCATTGATTCGTTTGAGCTTGCCTTTTAGCGTAATTGATTTGCCGTTCACTACCGCATGAATCGTGTCATCGGACGCCTCCGTAAGCTTTGCATCCATTGCTTGAAGCGTTGTTCTCAAGGGGACATATGTCGTCCCTCTATCGATGATCGGCTCGCCTCCAGTGTATTGAACGACTTGATCATTTACCTTGACTCCCGTCTGCTGCGGGGCGGCCATGGCAGGCGCTGCCGTAGCTATAAGTCCCACCGAGATAATAGTTGATAAGAGCACTCGTTTCCAGTTTTTCATGTTTAATTCTCCCTAGTCTAGATTTTTATTAGCTTTGAGCCTTCTGCTAAATCTTGTAAGCCTTCATCGCTTTACGCAGTTCCTTGAACGTAGGGCGCTTGCCATAGAGCAGCACGCCTGTGCGGTAGATCTTCGCAGACAGCCAGCCAAAAACATAGATAGAAATGAGCAGCACTACAATAGAAATGATAATCTCCCAGCTCTTCGGCGTCCCAATCCCCATCCGCACGATCATCGTAATCGGTGAGAAGAACGGGACGTAGTTACTTACTTTCATTAAAATCGAATCCGGCGCACTCATGCTGAAGCTTCCGATATAGAAAGCAGCCAGCGAGAGCATCGTAATCGGCATAACTGCTTGACCCAACTCCTCCGTCCGGCTCACCAGCGAACCGACAGCAGCGAACAAAGTCGCATACAGGAAGTAACCCAGGATGAAGTATACGAGACCAAGGATCAGTACCGCTGGGTCCATTTGTGAGAAATCCAGGGAATATCCCTTCAAGGATTCCTGATTGTATGGCAGCGACAGGTTGATGACCACAACTCCGACGAAAATGAAGATCTGCAATAGGCCGATCAGGAACATCCCGATAATTTTACCGAACATTTGGGTCAACGGAGATGTGCTCGTAATCAGAATTTCCATAATCCGCGAGCTCTTCTCAGCGGTTACCTCAGCAGCGATCATATTGCCCGTCATCATAATCGTCATGAACAAAAGAATAATAAGGGCGTACATCACAGCGAAGTCCACTGGCGAGAAGTCGTTATCGTCCTTACTGGCTTCAGCCCCGTCCTGCGCGGACAGTTTTTGTACATTTATGGCCACTGGAGCGTTCAATTCAGCCACTTGGGCATCGGTCAGCGAGCCTTTGGTGATAAATTCCGTCTTCACACTTTGCAGCGCGGCCTGTAGTTCAGTCTGAACTTCGCCTTTGATGCTGTCTTTTTTAGAGATATAATCCACTTCCGGGAAACTCTCTTCATTCGCCTTCACGAACTGGAGATAACCCGCGATCTTCCCGGACTCCAGATCCTTAGCCAATTGCCCGTCCGTCTGCTCATACTTGGTCAGCTTCAAGCCGGATACAGCTAGCTTGCCATGATGCTTCTCAAGCGAGTTCGCAAGCTCAGGGTAATCGGAATAGACGAGTCCGATACTCACCGGGCCGCTCTCCTGACCCGAGAATTTATCGATGAAATACGGAACATGAATGCCGATCGTCAATAGCAGCGCCAATACCAGAGTTGTTATCAGAAAAGATTTCGTCTTGACTTTATTCTTAAACGTAAAGCCGATCACGTTACTAAGCTTATTCATGGACCTCACCAACCTCTCTAATGAAGATTTGATTCAATGTCGGCTCCTTAATCTCGAAATGCTCCACTTCACTCTCATCCATCGCCTTGCGCAGGATCGATTTCGCCACTGCGACATCGGAAATCCGGATCGAATAGCCCCGTTCCTTCCGTTCCACCCGTTCAACGCCGTCCAGCAGCTCCAGGCCATTCACTTCACCCGTCGTATAGAGAAGAATCTCCTCACGCGGATAACGCTTCTTAATGTCCCGCAGATTACCCTGCAGCACCGTATTGGAGCGATCGAGAATCGTAATGTTCCGGCATAATTCTTCCACATGCTCCATCCGGTGGGTGGAGAACAGAATGCTGGTACCTTCGTCGCGCAGTTCTTTTACCGTCGCTTTAAGCAGTTCTACGTTCACAGGGTCCAGGCCACTAAAGGCTTCGTCCAGAATCAAAATCTTCGGTTTATGCACAACAGCAGCGATGAAGCCCATTTTCTGCTGATTCCCCTTGGATAGTTCCTCGATACGCTTATCGTAATACTCCGGAACCTCGAACCGATCCAGCCAGTAGCGCAAGCTTTTCTCAGCCTCGGCTTCCGTCATCCCACGCAATTTGGCCAAATATTTAATTTGATCGGAGACCTTCACTTTAGGATATAATCCGCGCTCCTCCGGCAGATATCCCATGCCCCCCTGCAATTCCTTACTGAAGGGCTTCCCATGATACAGAATCCGGCCATCATCAGGATAGATCAAGCCGAGCACCATCCGCATCGTCGTCGTCTTACCCGCCCCGTTGGCACCGAGCAGACCGTAAATTTCTCCAGCTTCTACCTGTAATGAGATTTCATTAACCGCGGTTTTCTCACCGAATTGCTTCATAACCTTGTCAAGCATTAAAGGTGTTACCATCTTTCGTTATCCCCCACTTCAATGAAAATTTGATAATCTATGTGAAAAACATATGAGCGTGCATCAGCTATACTAACAACTCCTCAGGCTCATATCCTTTGATCCACAGCCGCAAGATCTCTTCCAGCTCAAGGGAATGGGATTTCATAATCTGCATCCCTGTGGCCGTCAGGTATTGATTCCACTGTGCGTTATCCCGCACGATGATCCGCATCAAATGCGGTCCGTCCGGCTCACATTTGACTACTTCCTTGACCTGACTCAGTCCCTCCAGCGCCCCTTGGACCCACAGTTCCTTCCAGGTACCGTAGAGCGAATCCTTCTCCACCATGCCAAGAACCCGGCCTTCATCCACCAGTACGATGTAATCTGCTAATCTCTTAACCTCATCTACGATATGAGTCGATAATATAATCGTCACATCTTCATTCTCCATATAAGCCTGCAGCTCGTCGATCATATCACCCCAAGCGAATGGGTCCAGTCCTGAGGACGGCTCGTCAAGCAGCATCAGTCTCGGTCTGGCTGCCAGCACAGTGGAAATTTCAAGCTTACGCCTCTCCCCTTTGGACATCCGGTTAAGCCGTTCGTTACGCGGAACGTGAAACTGCTCTATCAGCCCGTTGAACCTTGCCTCATCCCAGCTTGGGCACCAATGCGCGCGGAACTTGGCGATAGCATCCGCCGTCATCCCGTTCTCTTCTGCAATCGGCCCCTCGGGCACATAGCCAATACTCTGTCTTAATTCCAGAGGCAGCTCGCCGCTGAACGACTCGCCATACCAGTGGATCTCCCCTCGATCCGGCTTAATCGTACGCATCATCATGCTTAGCATCGTGCTTTTCCCGGAGCCATTGGACCCGACCAGGGCGATGATGTAGCCTTGCGGGATTTTAAGGTCAATCGGTCCGATCGAATGTCTGCGCCTATGCTTCACTGCTCCTTTGAATTCAATCGCCATGCCTTCCGTCACTCTCTGTCCCTCCCGCTTTTCTTATCGTATTTCTGCTTTAATATTTTTAGAAAAAGCTGCTTCAGCTCTTCTTCTCCATACTGTACGGAAATGCCGGTATCGACCGCCGTCTCAACTGCTGTCTGAACGACCGTTCTCCGATACTCATCCCGCTCTCCGGTTCCGACCTTGGCGACAAAGGTGCCCGTTCCCTGCTTGGTTCTTAATAGCCCTTCATTCTCTAGATCCTGATATACCCGTCTGATCGTTATGACACTGCAGCTAAGGCTTGCGGCAAGTTCACGGATAGACGGCAGCAGCGTCCCTTCTTCGATCTGCCCGCTGACTATTAAAGATTTAAGCTGTGTTTCAATCTGATAGTACAAAGGCTCTGCGCTCTGATCATCAATTTGAATCGGAATCCACACCTTTCCCTTCACCTCCGCTCTCTATATCGCTGCTCATCCATCAGATCAAATCACGATCATTCAACTTCCGCACGGTTAAGATCCCCATCAAGTACAGCATCACAAATCCTATTAGGAGAGAGCCCCACATCAGCGGAGACAGCAGCGAATATCGAACAGAAAGATCGATCGTATATCTCACCAGACTGCCATTGAAGATAGAGATGGCTACAGACACGACTACCGTGCCAAGCATCAGAATCATACTTAACCAAAAATACACCTTGCCTTTTTTCAAAAGTTCCATATATATGTAGAGTCCATTAATGCACAGGGTGTATCCGAGCCAAGTGACGGCAAAAGCTATAAATTGAACAATCCCCATATTCATATCTAATTTCCATATCCAATGAATCAAGAAAATCGTTCCAAAAAAGATAAAGCCATTAAAAATGGTCGATGTAATCAGCTGCAAATGCCTGCTCTTCATAATCGTCCTGCTCGGAATCGGCAGGATGCGATAATACCACAACATCTGCGTATATGAATTCTCCCTTAAGTAACTGAAGGAGCGGCGTGAGAAGTAGAATCCGACGATTGGCATCAACACCAGCATCAGGCAATCGGCCAGCGGATGAAATACTCCCTCGTCCCTGGAGACAGAATACAGCATCGTGCTGAACATCACGCCGAAATATAGCATGAACATCACGTTCCAGAGCAAATAAAATCGGTCTACACATAAATCTCTTTTAAAAATAACCCAGGCATCCTTCCAACCCTTCAACTCCATCACCCTTCCTATCTCTCTCCTATGTAACCAAGCATTTATTAATCTGTGACTCTATTTATGCTGCAGACATTTTATGTTCACTGTTTATAATCACTGTGCTTACTGTTTATATCTTTATACACAGTATATACTGTGCTTATTTCGTCGTCAACCTATATATTCCAATTATTTTGGGAATCCAGTTGCTCCCACTTCTAAGGAAACTACAGAGCGCTATTTACTCGAAAACAGGGACAATTTGCATCTAAGGAAACACCATATCGCTATTTGAGCTAAAACGAGGCTTGAGGCAGCTATTGAGGCAATATAACGATACCACGTTTCGTTAGCCGCACGTTAGAGTAAGCTACAATTCACTGTTGATGCCCAGGTTCCGCCAAAGCCTGCAAATATGCAGGAATTCCGCAATGATAGCGGCGCATACCAAAAAAGCCAACCCTACTCAGGTTGGCTTTCGCACATTACGCTCTAATCTATGCCAGATCAAGCGCCCAATATAACTTCCCATACCGGCTTCGTATGTCCGCCTGGGTACATGATGTACAGCAGCACATACACCGCTACTCCGGTAATTGCTGTGAAGAACCAGATGACCGACGTCGTGCGGCCCCATTTGCGATGCTTGGCATACTTCTCCTTGAACCCGAGCACCAATGTCGTAATCCCGAATACTGCAGCCACGGTAGCGAGAACGATATGGAAGACTAGGAAGATATGGTAGTACACCTTCAGATTATCCGGTCCTCCCCATGAAGTGTTGCCGATAAATACCGTTCGTGACATATAAACGATAAAAAATAGCAATGCCGCGACAGCTGCCGCAATCATCGTCTTCTTGTGTGCTCCGCGCTTCCCCTTAATAATCAAGGCCCAGCCGATAGCAACCAGTACGGCGCTAATAACGATGAACGTTGTACTGATCGTCGGAAATAATGTGAAAACGTCCATGACTATCCATCCTCCTGCTTTCATTCCACTTATATTTGCTTCAGCTCACTTGAGGAAGCATAGGTCTCCTTCAGGATTTCCTCGTCATCCTCTCCACGATTCTCTTGTCTGTACCAATGATAGAACACAAAAGCCAGCATCGAAGCGAAGATAATCTCCTGAATGAACTTCATTAGAATCCCGCCCACCTGCTGATCGACCACCGGCTCCAGATAGCCGAAGAACTCCGGACCTCCGAACTGGGTCAGCAGCATCGATGTATCGCCCGGGATGCAATACCCCATCGCTCTAGACCACACGATCGGATCGCTATAGGTCGCATACATCGGGTCCTTAGCGAACATAATTAATCCGCACGCCGGGGTGAGCAGCACCATATTGAGAAAAATAAAACCGACTTTCTTGACACCCTTCCCTGCCGACATATCCGGCAAAGGATTGACTAATGTCCACCACATCAGCGCTGCCGCGATGAACAAGACGATATAATACAAGCGATGCACGCCAAAATGAAGCATGACGTAATCGTGAACAACGGGAATATGATAGAAAGAGAATAAACCGTTGAACACAAGCGCCGCCACAACGGGATGAATCAGAAATTTGAGTCTGCGCAGCGGACTCCTGCGGAGCAAAGCCACCATCGCTCTCCACACCCAGGTCGGGATGCCGAGCATCAATAGCGGAGGTGCCAGCAAGTACGAGAGCGCCATACTGATCATATGAAAGCTGAACATAATATGACCGAGCAGTTCAACCGGCCCGCCTTGAGCCATATAGAGTAATGCAAGTCCTAACAGGAATAACAGCTTCCGATTGAGGGACACCTTCTCTCCTTGCCCATACTTGTCACTAAGCGGCCCCGTCAAGATGAAATAACCCGCCACAGTAAGCAGGACAAGCGACAACACCACCGGGCTCCACACCTGTGTAAATGTAAAATATTCTAACCCTAGCACATGAACCCCTCCTTCCCGGAGACTTCGATTCTGACTATATGATGAACATTTACTTTAACAAGCCTGTCGTCCAGGCGATCCTCATTTCCATTTCCTATGTATGACATATATCATACTCCCTTTAATATTTATACATAAAAAGAGGGCTTGGAATCAAGCCCTCTCCTATATTTCCTACCACCACATCCAGTATAGTGCGGCGATAATTGACAAACTTGCCACAAAGAATCCGCCAGCCATGAACAAAATCGGGATCATATGCCCCTTATCCTTAAGATGCATCCAGTAACCGAGCTGCACGAGCACCTGAAGCACGGCCATGACCAGCAGCAGCATTACAGTAAAAGCGATATTGACTCCGCCCGCTAATACCGAAGCGAAGGCAATCATCGTCAGAACGATGGAAAAAATAAAAGCGATGACGTGCTTCTGCGGTCCTTCCTGGCGGTGCCGTCGCTTAATCGTGGTGCCGCTATCCGAATCTTGAATCGTCATGCCATCATACCACCTTTCCAAGCAGGTATACTACGGTGAAGATGAATACCCACACGACGTCGATAAAATGCCAATACATCGCTGATACGTAAATCTTCGGAGCGGTAACTACGTTCAGCCCTTTTTTGAATAGCTGTCCGATCAGGATCGAAATCCACAGGATTCCGAACAAGACGTGCGCTCCGTGAAAACCCACTAGCGTATAGAAAGCGGAACTGAATGCACTTGTCGTCATGCTGTAATTTTCATGTACCATATACTCGTAGAACTCATAAATCTCTAGCACCAGAAATGCGAGTCCCAGCAAGACGGTAATTCCGAGCCATCGGGCGAGAACATTGCGATCACCGCGATGCATCGCCTGTACAGCGAATACACTCGTCAAGCTGCTTACTAGCAGGATTAAAGTGGTAACACCAATCATCGGCAGACTGAATAATTCACTGGCCGACGGGCCATCTGCCACCTGATTCCGAAGCGTAAGGAAGGTTGCGAACAGCGTGCCGAACAATACAGCTTCTCCGCCCAGGAAGAGCCAGAAGCCAATCACTTTATTGCGGCCTTCTTGCGTAGCCTTCTCCAGTTCATGAGGAAGGACACCGGAAGCTTGCTCTGGGTGAGGTGTCGTCATGCCTTTACCCCCTTCTCATTCAATTCAGATGGTTCGATATGCCAGCCGTGATCATCATAGAGCGAACGCACCAGCATACTTCCGAGCGTAATCGCAAGGCCGAGGCCTGTAACAATATAATTATTAAAAATAAAGTTCATGAAGCTATTCCCGAAATCATCGCTCGTGAACATAAACCCGAGACCGGCGATGAACAGTCCGACCGACATGATGAACGGTAGAATCGTCGGCGACGGCATATGGATCGAACCGACCGGCTCAGCCGGGGTCATCTCCTTATTGCCCGCCATCTTCTCTTTCCAGAAAGCATCCAGCCCACGAACGAGCGGAATTTGCTTGAAGTTATATTCCGGCGGAGGCGAAGAGATCGTCCACTCCAGCGTACGCCCATCTTCCCACGGATCATTCGCGACACCCTTCGGCTTGCGCGCAGTAATTCCGATATTGATCAGGAGTACAATAACCCCGACGCCCATAAGGAAGGCACCGATCGTACTGATCAGGTTCATCAGATCAAAGCCCTGGTTCGGCAAATAGGTAAATACGCGGCGCTGCATGCCGATCAATCCAAGGAAATGCTGAACGAAGAAAGTCATTTGGAAACCGATAATAAAGGTCCAGAATTCCAGCTTGCCCAGCTTCTCGTTAAGCAACCGTCCGAACATCTTCGGCCACCAATAGTGAAGCCCTGCGAACAAGCCCAAGACGAGCCCTCCCACGATAACATAGTGGAAGTGAGCGACGACGAAGTAAGTATCATGATATTGATAGTCCGCCGGGGCCGAAGCCAGCATGACGCCGGTGACACCGCCCATAACGAAGGTTGGAATAAATCCAACGGCGAACAGGTTCGCCGTGGTAAAGCGAATCTGACCGCCCCACATCGTAAACAGCCAGTTGAAGATCTTGATCCCGGTCGGAACGGCAATTAGCATCGTCGCAATCGAGAACAACGCGTTGGCCACCGGCCCAAGTCCGGTGGTGAACATATGGTGAGCCCAGACCATGAAGCCGAGGAAGGCGATCAGGATCGTGGCGAATACCATCGAGCTGTAACCGAACAGACGCTTGCGCGAGAATGTACTCACGACCTCGGATATGATACCGAAAGCCGGCAGAATCAGAATATATACTTCGGGATGTCCGAAGATCCAGAAGATATGCTGCCATAGCACCGGGTTACCGCCAGCACCGACATCGAAGAAATTCGCTCCCAGGATGCGGTCAAAGGTCAGCAGTACGAGACCTACGGTTACCGCCGGGAAGGCGAACAGGATCATCGCTGAGGTGACGAACGTCGTCCAGGTGAACAGTGGCATCCGCATATACGTCATCCCCGGCGCACGCATCGTAATGATGGTGGCGAGGAAGTTGATCCCCCCGATCAATGTACCGAGACCGGCGATCTGCAGGCCGATGGTGTAGAAATCAACGCCGTGCGTCAAGCTATAGGTCGTCGAAGACAGTGGAGTATATGCGGTCCAGCCCACATCCGGAGCGCCGCCTATAAACCAGCTAAGATTGAGCAGCAAGCCACCGAACAGAAAGGTCCAGAAGCCGAGTGAGTTAAGGAACGGGAACGCTACGTCGCGCGCACCGATCTGCAGCGGAATCACCGCATTCATCAACGCGAAGATGACTGGCATAACCCCGAGGAAAATCATCGTCGTCCCGTGCATCGTAATCAATTCATTGAACTGCTGCGCCGTCACAAAGTTATTCATCGGTTTGTAGAGCTGTATCCGGATCAGCAGCGCTTCTATCCCACCTATTCCAAAGAAGAAAGCACCTGCGATCAAATACAGAACAGCGATTTTCTTGTGATCGACTGTAGTTAACCAGTCCATCAATCCCTTGTACCGCTTAACAGAATGAGCGTGAGCCAAGGTTTGTACCCCCTTTAAGTTCCTTTGCCTTAGAATTGCCGTTCATGCCTGAAGAGGCGCTAGATCAATAAGATAATTTATAATCCGCCAGATACTGGGCGATCGCTTCGATCTGATCATCCGTCAGTCCCAAGTCTTCCTTAGGCGAAGGCATCGTATTGCCCGGCTTCACGGCTTGCGGGTCCTTCATCCATTCGACCAGATTGTCCTTGATCGGCTTCCTGTCATCTCCAGGTTTGCCGACCCCCTCTTCATTCAGCAAAATACTGGCGATCGTCTCCCTACTTCCAATCCCGGTCAGGTTCGGCGCTATAGGTCCGCCTTGATCGCCGACCGCATGACAAGTCAGGCACTGATTCCTGAATACTTCGGCAACGGCAGGGTCCTCAGGTAGTACAGCCGGAGCCTTCATCTCCTCGATCCACTTATTAAATGATTCCTCACTGACCGCCTTCACCTTGAATTCCATAAATGCGTGAGACGGTCCGCAGAGCTCAGCGCATTTCCCCAGGTATACGCCTTCCTTGCTCGCTTCGATCCAGGCCTTGTTCACCGTTCCGTCCGTATTCGTATCCGTCTTACCAGCAAGAGCAGGTACCCAGAAGGAGTGGAGCACGTCAGCCGTTCTTAATTTCAGAGCAATCTTCTTGCCAGCTGGAATAATCATGTCCTGGGCTGTCGTCACCCCGTAATCCGGATAGCTGAATTCCCACCAGAACAAATGGGAGGTTACATCGACTCTTACCGCATTCTTATCCTGAGAGTAATCCTCCCCGAAGGCGAATACCTTCTGAACCGTGGCAATCCCCAGGATCAATACCAGTAATAGAGGTATGGCCGTCCAGATAATCTCCAGCTTCAGGCTCCCTTCCACTTGCTTAGGGATACCGTTCTGTCCCGGCTTACGACGATATCTGATGATGACATAGGCGGCGATGCCAAAGACGACGATCATAACGCCGACCATGATAGAAATCGCCAGCTTAATCAGACCGAGCTGCCCCTCCGCAACCGGCCCTTGCGGCCTAAGTGCAGACAGATCCTCCCGGCCACATCCGGAGAGCAAGAGCGAAATACCGAAGAACAGGGGAATAAGCCGTTTTAAAGCCTTTCCAGGTTTCATCATTTGATCTACCCCACTTTACGTTTTCTCCCAATATGTACAAGTACAAAGATGTTGCATTTCTAGCAAATAAGTCCTAATACCTAGCACAACCACATACCATTGTCAATTATAACAATCACCTATTAAATATATGATTGAACCCATCTTTTGTCAATGAATCGGGGGTAGTTCACAAAATGTTCAAAATTTATAAAATACGCATTGTATCAATGTTTGTCAACGTTTACAGGCGACGGAACGAACCGGATCAACTTGTTCCCAGCAAGCTACAACACACCCATTAACCGCTCTGATACAATTTCGACATATTTGACATTTCATTTAACATTGTTTGAAAATTGTATTAAAAAAGAGAGCTTTCGCTCTCTTTTCGCAAATTCCAGCAATTCTTATTTCGTTAAAATAACTGGCCCATCTTCCAGAACTGCCAAAGTATGTTCAAAGTGGGCTCCCAAGGTACCATCCGCCGAGCGGATCGTCCAGCCATCATCATCCCATAGTACCGCCCCGCTATCGCCGAGCGTAAATATCGGCTCGATCGTGAACACCATGCCGGTCTTGATGATCATTCCACTATGCGGCCGACCGAAATTCGGCACATCCGGCGCTTCATGCATCTTACGTCCGATCCCGTGTCCGATCAGCGCTTTCACGATCCCCATTCCAGCCTTATCGGCACAGCGTCCAACTGCGTATCCGATATCCCCGATCCGGTTCCCTGGTACCGCCTGCTCGATCCCCGCATAGAGAGCCTGCTCAGTTACCTTCATCAGCCGCTTCGCCTCTTCGCTTATCGCTCCAACCGGGAATGTCCAGGCCGAATCAGCCAGCCAGCCCTTCTTATTCACAACCAGATCGATCGTGAGAATATCGCCCTCCTTCAGCTTGGTATGGTTCGGGAACCCGTGGCATACCACCTCATTCACCGAAGCACAGGTAGCAAAGGGGAAGCCCCGATACCCTTTCTGCTCCGGCGTAGCCCCCCTCTCGGCGAGATATTTCTCCACAAAAGCATCGATCTCCATAGTCGTAATTCCAGGAGCGATCAATTCAGCAGCTTTCGCACGACAATCAGCGAGAATCTCCCCTGCCTCCCTGATCTTTGCAATTTCCTCCTTCGATTTCAAGCTCACCTTCACACCAAGGCACTTCCTTTCTGCCGAATAAATTCGAAATATTTTAAATATGAAGCTGTACAAGCCAGCCATAGAAAACACTACTTTTACATTACGTTCCCCGTCCCATTGACGGAAACCAGATAATAAGTGCAAATATACAGCTATATTGATAGCTTATGCCCTCTATAGAGGATTTAACTGTATTTATACATCTATTCGCACAGATTTTCTCTAAATTGAGGCGTCTATCGGAAAATAGTTGTATTTACACAGTTATTTTCTAGTTTCACTTCCTGTTCCCAGAAATAAGTGTATTTCAGCAGCTATCGCTCAATAAAGGATGAAGTGGAGATCCAACTCCCCCCTGGAATAGAAGAAAAAAACGCCCCGGCTATTATCCGCCAGGACGATTATATTCAGGAATTCCTGATTAAAAGCCATATAACTTCCCCTGATATGTAATATCAGGATACCGACGAATCCAATTTATCCAACTCATTCTCAACAATAAGAGTTAGTTCTTCCTCATAGCCCCCCATTATCCGATACTTCTTGACATATTCCTTCACAAACTTTTTCGGATCCTTTGGTTTGAATATTCGGGTCATCTCCCGCAAGCTTTCCTTCACTTCATTATGACCTTTTGTAGCCATACTAATTCCCTCCCAGAACGCTTGAAATAAATGCCCCGATCTTGAGAACTCTGAAAGCACGGTTGTAAAATCATGAAGTTAAATCAGAAATTTGCTCCCACCTTTTCGTTTGACACTATGATTAGTGTGCCCCAAAGAGACTCTCGTTAGATCAAGAACAGTGGAAAAGCGTCTTGCAGTATCCGTTAGCATTACGCGGTGCAATGATTTGGAAAAAACCTCCTATCTATTCTATTGTAACATATTCAGCTTCATGTTTCAGCTTTCTTCCAAATACCTATTTTTATGAATCATTCATTTATTTAACAAATACAGGTTAATATAAAAGTAAGTTCAAGTTAGAATATACTTAACCCCAGCAAATGATTAACTTGCCAATCTTGGATCGGAGGAAATAATCCATGAGCACAAGAATGCCTAAAATCATCATCCTCTTTGCCAGCTATGGCGACGGGCATTATCGCGCCTCCAAAGCTATTGAAGCCTGCTTGCAGGCCAAAGGAGTCGATGAGGTCGTCCTGCTTGACCTGATGGCCAAATCCCATCCTTTATTGAATGAATTCACCAAATTCGTATATATGCGCAGCTATAAATCACTATCTTCGGTATACGGCTGGCTATATAACTCCACTAAGGAATTACAGCCTGGAGACCCTCTTCATTCCTTGCTCCATTCTCTCGGCGTACGCAAGCTGCAGCAGATCATCGACCAGTTCGAGCCCGACATCGTCATCCATACCTTCCCACAGCTTACCATGCCCAGATTGCTCAAAAGAACCGGAAAATCTATCCCTTTGTTCAATGTCATCACCGATTTCGATTTGCACGGCCGCTGGATTCATCCCGATGTTGACCGCTACTATGTCGCTACCGAAGAGTTGAAGCAGCAGATTGAGTCGCGCGGTATCCCAGCAGCGCATATTCAGGTTACGGGTATTCCGATCCAGCCTGCCTTCTCCGAGACTGAGCTTGAGCTGACCACCGCACCTCCTCAGCAGGCGCCTCACCCGCTGGCAAGGCTAGAACAGCTCCATCCCGGGAAGCGCACCGTTCTGCTGATGAGCGGCGCCGCTGGCGTAATGCAGGACAATATTCATATTTGCGAACGACTCCTGCAGGAGGAGAACATACAGGTCATTGCCGTCTGCGGCCGTAACTCAGCATTGTATAACGGGCTAAGAGCGGCCCTGGGCGACCATCCGGATTTATATTTATATGGCTATGTCAACGATATTGCCACCCTGATGAAAGCCAGCGACTGCATCATTACCAAGCCCGGCGGACTTACCCTGGCTGAAGCGCTGGAATGTCGGCTGCCGATGTTCCTGTACCGTCCGGTGCCCGGGCAAGAGCGTAATAATGCGAAATACCTGCAAGAAAAGGGCATTGCCCGCACTGCGTATGACTATAAGCAGCTCACCGAGCAGGTCATAACTCTATTGGACGATGAGGCGAAGCTGGGCGAGATCCGGAGTAAAATAAATGAGCTCCGCAGGCCTAAGGCCGCGGAGCTCATCGTTAACGATATATTAGATTATTGGCAGAATACAGCTGCCCGGCAGGAGGAATATTCGTTCAATTTGTAATAGTCACCCGAACCAGGTTCTGTCCACCCAAGGCTCGTCATACATTTTACAGACAGGGATAGTCAAGACGGAAGCAGCCCACGAAGCTGATCACCCTCTCCGCTTCACTCCCTGCAAGCTCTTGGGAAAGAAGGTGCCTATTCTATGTCCCCGTTCAAATCGTCCACTGGACTCTACGAGAACATAGCTGGTTTTCTCTGCTACTTATTCGCCTTTGTCGGCGGCGTCATCTTCCTGGTCGTCGAACGCAGAAGCAGGTTCGTGCTCTTCCATGCCCTGCAATCAGTCATGCTGTTCGCCGGACTGATGATCGCCCACGCCGTGACCGGATTTATACCGTTCATCGGGCTCGTAGTCAATCTGCTTCTAACACTGCTCGGCGTCTTCCTGTGGATCATTCTGATGTTCACCGCGCTGCAAGGGAAATGGCTCAAGCTCCCCTGGATCGGCGAGCTCGCAGAGCGGCAGTTGAACCGGATGTAGACCCCGTTCTAGAGTTAAACGTCCTGGTCTGTTTCGGCAGCAGCCGTTCTCGGCTTATGCCCATTCAGCCCATTAAACAGCAGATTCATAATAATCGCGGTGACACTGCCGGCTACGATGCCGTTATCAACCAGAATGCGCAGCCATGAAGGCAGGCTCTCGAAGAGACCCGGCACTACGCTCACGCCAAGGCCCATGCCGACGGAGCAAGCGATAATCAACAGGTTCTCGTGGCGGTTCAGGTCCACTTGATCCCCCAGCATACGGATACCGGAGGAGAGTACCATCCCGAACAAGGCGATCATCGCCCCGCCCAGAACAGAGCTCGGTACAAGCTGCGTCAGTGCCGCGATCTTCGGCACGAAGCCGATCAGGATCAAGAGGCCGCCGGCTACGACGATGACATCCCGCGTTTTTACTCGGCTCATCTGGATCAATCCGACGTTCTGCGAATAGGTGGTATAAGGGAAGGAATTAAAAATACCGCCGAGCATGATCGCCAGACCTTCAGCCCGATAGCCTCTGGTCAGATCCTCTGAGTTGATGTCCTTGTCCACGATTTTGCCCAGGGCCATGAAGACGCCTGTCGATTCAGCAACACTGACGATCGCCACCAGAATCATGGTCAGAATCGCCGATACGTGAAAGGTTGGACGCCCGAAATAGAAAGGCTGCACCATATGGAACCAGCTCGCTTCCATCAGAGGCGTATAGTTAATCTCACCGACCAAGCCGGCGGTCACAGTACCGGCAATCAAGCCCACCAGCACGGAAATGGAACGCAGGAACCCGCTTGTAAACCGATTCAGCAGAATAATAAAGATGAATACACCAAAGCCGAGGGCCAGATTAAGCGGGCTGCCGAAATCCGGGCTTGCTGCATCCCCACCGCCAAGGTCGGTCAGAGCGACCGGGATCAAGGTGACCCCGATGATCGTAACGACCGAGCCGGTAACGACCGGAGGGAAGAAGGCGATCAGCTTGCCGAATAGGCCGGAGAACAGGAACACGAATAAGCCTGAGGCTATAATCGCACCATAGATGGCGGATACGCCCAAGCCTTCCGTCTGTCCAATCGCGATCATTGGCGATACAGCCTGGAAGGCGCAGCCCAGCATCACCGGTAATCCGATGCCGAAGATGCGATTGCCCCAGACCTGCAGCAAGGTCGCTACACCACAAGCCAGCAAATCAATACAGATCAGATAAGTTAATTGTTCATGATTAAAATCAAGCGCCCCGCCTACAATTAACGGTACAAGAACCGCTCCGGCGTACATAGCCAATACATGCTGAATACCCAAAGAAAACGTCTTGAAAGGATGTCTGTTCCTTTGAAAAATGCGTTCGTGGTGTTGTTCCATGATTTTAACTAGTTCCTCCCCAGGCTTGCCTTATTAAGTATATATTGCTTCAATAACAGGCCGCATCGCAGCCTTTATGCAAAAGTAACTGTCCCGTTCTCAAGCGATGCTATACGCACCAAAGAATCGAGGCGATATCCCGCTTCCTGCAGCAGCTTGGCTCCAGGCTGGAATGATTTCTCGATCACAATTCCGATCCCGACTACACTAGCTCCCGCCTGCTCAACCACACGCGCCAGACCAAAAGCCGCTTCACCATTCGCGAGGAAATCGTCGATAATCAGTACGCGATCCTCATTGCTCAGGAATTTCTTGGACACTGTAATCTCATTCGTCTCTTGCTTCGTAAAGGAATACACCTTCTCCACCAGGATGTCATCTCTCAAGGTCAAGGATTTATTCTTGCGGGCGAAGATCATCGGAACATCCAGCTCAAGCGCCGTCATAATCGCCGGCGCAATACCTGATGATTCAATCGTCAGCACCTTCGTAATCTTCTCACCTTGATACAGACGGGCAAACTCAGCCCCTACTTCCCTCATCAGCACCGGGTCCATCTGATGATTCAGGAAGGAGTCCACCTTCAGCACCTGATTACTTAATACGATACCCTCATTCATCACTTTCTCTCTTAGCAGCTTCATAGAACTTGTCCCCCTCATATGTGTGAAATAATAAAAAAGAGAGCCCACTCCCCTACAGGAAAGTGAACCCACGAAGAAAATGCTCTGACACCGAAAAGAATTTTGCACAGAGCCTCGCCCTCTGAACAAAATCCGGTATAGAGCTCTTCTCCCGTAGTCCGATCATTTCCGGTGATCAGGTAGAGACATGCAGGCCGATCCCTGCACTTATACGAGAAAATCTATGAAAAAACGACATTATACACAATGTTTGAAGTATAACGCAAACCATGCGAGGAAATAAAGAGGTATTTCGTGCCTTTCGTGAATTTTTTTCAAAAAGCTGCAAATTTCACGGCGATTTTCAAATTATTATAGGTTAAATGGGTCTGAAATCCTGAGGGATTAGATTGCTAAGGAGCGATTTTAATTCAGCATCCTCCTTATAGGTCTTCTCTCCTGTATCCAGCTCACGCACACGTATCCATTCATAACCGCTGCCGGGCTCAGTCGGTGTAAATATCATTCGATCCCGGTTATCCATTCTAAGTTTATATCCCATCTCCATGAACATCTGCAGGAGATCCTTCTCCGATGGAATTTTCTTGTCTTCCGGTAGAAAAATAAGTCCTCTCAGCTGCTTGACTCCATCCTTATGATGCACGTCAAAGTGAACAATGCACTCCATGAATTCTCATCTCCCTAATTTACTCTTGTCTTTCCAGCATTCCCTTGACCGATAAGCCCCATTCACCCCTTGCCTAAGAACACATTCATAGAAAAAGAAAAAGGCACGGGTTATGACCGAGATTTCCCGACCATTTCGTGCCGTAAGGAAAAACCGTCGTCTTACTACTTATTACGTAGGACCTATCTGATCGTAAGACGTCAATTATTACAACTTAGTGACATATTTTCATATTTCAGGTTGACCCCGGAGCTCAGATTTGTTCTGAGCCACAATGCGGACACCATTTCGTTCCTTTGACCAGTACAGAGGAGCAGATTTGGCATTTTACCGTCTGCAGTCCCGACTCATTATCAGACTCCTTCATACTGGACTCCCTCGTACTGGGTTCCTTCGTATAGGGCTTATCGTTAGATGCGAGATCCGCCTTCACATGATCTACATTTTCCTGCCAAGTGCGAATCCGTCGATCCAATTCCTCCTGCCGTTCACGCTCGCGCTCCAATTGAAGCTGGCGGCGCTCCTCCAGCTCGGGGTCCTCCTCTTTCTCAAGGACCGCCTTCAGAGCGGGGTCCTCCACAAGCGGCGACGTATAGATCCTCGTCTCATCCGAGACAGCGCTCTCCTCTACATGAAGATCCTTCAGCTCATCGACGGAACGATTCGTAATCCGGTCTGGCTTCCCCAGCTTACTTCCACAATAAGGGCAGAACAGTGCGTCCTGAGCTACATTTTTGCCACAAGCCCCGCACAGCCTCTCATTCTTCAGCTCGGCGATCTTGAAGCGAACCTCATCCCGTTCCTCTACAAGCAGATCGCAGGTTTTGGCCAGCTCGAGCATCTCCTTCTCCGCCTCCGACATATCCTTAAGGTGGTACCCCTCATAGAATACCTCGCCCATTTTTTGATAATACAGTCCCAATTCTCGTTCAATATTTGAAATTTGCGTATTCAAACGCCCGATTTCCACAACATTTTGTGCACGATCGGTCATTTTGCCCGCGCTATCTTTAATCTTTCTGAAGAAATTCATGATCGTGTTCCCTCCCCAACGCTACTTACTGAAAACTAAGCAGCCTGCTAATTCTGCAAATATCATAACAGATTTCTAACCGCGGTGAAAACTGTACCTAAGTCTTGTTTTGATTTTGACAAGTTATTCAAGTTACAATAAAAGGGAAGGAAATCTTAAATATAGGAGTAGATTGCCCTGAACACGCCAAACAGTAAAGAAAGTAACAGTGTCCTGCAGAAGCTCAACCTGAAGGAATTGTATTGGGAAATCGGCGAGAATGACCTGCGTAAATTTGAAGAGTGGAAGAAGCTTCCTATCCTATATCAACTTGCACTGGATGAACTAAAGAACAAAATCAAGCTAATTCAAACCGAATGGAAGATCGACAACGGATACAGCCCGATCGAACATATAAAAACACGTATCAAAGAGCCGAAGAGCATTATGAGCAAGCTGCAGCGCAAAGGATATGACGTCACAATCGACAATATCGTCAACAAGATCCATGATATCGCTGGTATGCGTATCGTCTTCTCCTTCGTCCAGGATATATATAGTCTGCTGGATCATCTCAAGCAACGAGATGACATCACCATATTAGAGATCAAGGATTATATCGAGCATCCGAAGCCGAATGGATATCAGAGCCTGCATCTGATCGTCGCCGTACCCCTCACCTTGCTGGAGGGACAGCGCTGGATGAAGGTTGAGATCCAAATGCGCACGCTAGCTATGGATTTCTGGGCCAGCATGGAGCATATCCTATACTATAAATATGAGAAGCAAGTGCCTTATCATGTCGTTGAAGAACTGACCGAAGCCGCCAAAGCCGCAGATGCCCTGGACAAGAAAATGTGCGGTCTGCGCAAAGAGATTATGGGCAGCTCTGAGCCCGTTCACACGGATCACACGGATCACCCGAATCTACTCACGTAAGAAAAAATGATAAGTCGGTCGATCTTATCGCAAAATACGAAGGGGCTGTCCAATAAGTCTCTAAAATAAAAAGTTAGGCGGAAAAACGTCATGTTTTCCGTCCAACTTTTTTTGTGGGCCAAAGCCACAATCCCAAACTCCGTATTTATTCGCGTCGGCTTCGATCCTTGTACCATCTATTAAGATTGCGTGGCGCAAGAGACAAACCCGAACGGTCAGGACTCTTCCCTGATCTAGCGGACAAAAATGTCCGTTAGAGCCTGAGAACGACAACTTAGCTCCTCTAACGGACATTATTGACCCTTAGAAGCACAAAATGTCATTTTTCGCGGCAATTTCCCTTGTAACGGACATTTATGTCCGTTACAAGGGCGGGATGTCACAGAATCAACGCTAACGGACATTTATGTCTGTGTCCGAGTGATCCGGCCAAAACAGGGGGCTGTTCACATCTTTGGGCACGTTTGGGCACGCAAAAGAGGCGCCTTTCAAGTCGGGAGATCGACTTTTGAGACAGCCCCTTCGTATATATTTTTTGAGACTTCATCATGGCTTCTGTGCCCTGAACCGCTTGGCAAGCTGCTCCGCATTCTTGCCTGTCTGCTCAAGGATGAGCGACAGGCCCTGCGCCGCACCTGGCACGCCCGGGAGCAGATTCGTCCAAGCCTGCAGACGATCAGCCTGCACCTGCAGCTTCGCTTGGGACAGGTTGATCTCCACATCATGGAGCTCTGGCCCGGGTTGATGGAGGCGGCCGTTATGGACCATTTCCGCCAGCCATTCGGCGAGGTTCAGCTCCCCCTGCTTGCTCCTGTATGCCGGGGTATCGAGACGCCCGGCGATCCGCTTCAGCTCAGCCTCGGCATCCCTCATCGGCATTTGTGCCGCCCAGCTGTCGAGTACGGCATGGACTAGCGTCTCCGCGGTCCAGCCTAGCCACTCCAGCCGGGTCGCAGCTGTAACCGCGCTCCAAGCGGCCTCTACGCCCTCCAACGCTTCGCTGATATGAGCGCAGCCCATCTGCCCGCAAGAGCAGACAGAGCCGCGTACCATCGCTGCATGAGGGTCCTTACGGGCTTCCTCGTTCAAATGTAGCTGCCGGAAATGCCGGGGCAGCAGATCGGCGACCGCCTCAGCCCCCTCCTCATCAAGAGCTGCGAGTTGCAGCGGAAACTGCTGCAGACGATCGAGCAGATTCTGCCTGGCCTGGTCGAAGAATAGCCGCGGTAGCAGAACGACCCGGCGATTCTGCCCCGCCTCCTCTGGGACTTCCTGTGCAGGAAGCGTGACCCGCAGCCCCTCCGCAGTCAGCTTCAGTTCGACCTGGCTAAGCGCGGGATTTCTACTGCTATGTTCCATTTCAGGCCCTCCCTTACAATCCGCCCTGCAAGGCGATCAGATGATGCAGCTCTTCATTGGACATTTCCGTTAACCAATGCTCGCCGGAGCCGACAACCTGCTCCGATAGCGCCTTCTTCCGCTCGATAAGCTCGTCGATTCGCTCCTCCAGTGTTCCTTGGCAGATCAGCTTATGCACCTCGACGTTCTTCTGCTGGCCAATACGGAACACGCGGTCAGTCGCTTGATTCTCCACCGCTGGATTCCACCAGCGGTCGAAGTGAATCACATGGTTGGCCCGTGTGAGATTCAGACCTACGCCGCCCGCTCGCAGTGACAGTACGAAGAGCGGGGAGCCTTGCCCTTCCTGGAAGGCATGCACCATCTGATCACGGTCATGCTTCGGAACGCCGCCGTGCAAGAAGAACGGGACTCCGCCATACCTTGCCGACAATTGCTCTTGCAGCAGCTCACCCATTTGTACATACTGCGTAAATATCAAAGCCGCCTCTTTATTATCCATAATAAGATCGAGCAATTCGATCAATCGATCCAGCTTCCCGGAGCGCTCCCCATTCGCCGACGATCTTAGGCGAGTCCCGGCAAGACGGGGATGATCGCATATTTGCTTCAGCTTCGTCAGTGAGGACAGAACCAGCCCCTTTCGGGCAATGCCTTCACTGCTGGAGATACGCTCCATCAGTCCGTCCGTGACCGCTTGATACAATCTGGCCTGCTCCGCAGTCAAGCTGCAATAGGATTTCAATTCAATCTTCTCCGGCAGATCCTTGCGGATATCCGGATCACTCTTGAGGCGACGCAGCAGGAAGGGCGCTATCAGCTTGCGCAGCTTCTCAAGCTCAGCATTCTGCCGTTCACCACTACCCGTGAAGCGGGAGCGGAAAGAGGCATGAGAGCCTAAATACCCCGGATTCAGAAAATGAAAAATCGACCACAGCTCGCTCAGGCGATTCTCTACGGGGGTCCCGGTCATCGCAATCCTGTGAGTCGAGCTGAGCTTCATAACGCTCTGTGCCTGCTTCGTGCCGAAATTTTTAATATACTGGGCTTCATCGAGAACGATGGAGCTCCAGGGCACCTCTCTCATTTCCGTGGCATCTCGCCCGGTCAATTGATAGGTCGTCAGCACAATGTCATACTCATGGCACATTTCAAGGAACTGTTCGCCATGCTGACGATCACTGCCATGATGAACATAGAGTCGCATCTGCGGCGCGAATCTGGCGAATTCACGCTGCCAGTTCCCGAGCAGTGAGGTTGGACAGACGATGAGGCTTGGGCCTGCTGCAGAGTGAAGCCCCTCCAGCAGCACCGAGATCACCTGTATCGTCTTGCCCAGTCCCATATCATCAGCGAGTAGCGCGCCGAAGCCCAGCTGACGCATCAAGGCAAGCCAGCGGAAGCCTCGCTCCTGATAAGGGCGCAACGTCCCGTTCAAGGCAGACGGAACGGGCGTGTCAGCCAGCCCGGCCATATAGCTCCCGTTCCCTGCCAGCAGCATGGACAGCATCCCTTCGGCTTCTATTGCATCGATCGGTATCCCGTGAAGATCGAAGTCGTCATCCAGGGATAAATGCATCAGCTCGCGGAAAGTCATCGTCCCTGTCTCTTGGCGCTTCATGAATTTGAGCACTTGCCTGATTTGCTTCGTATCGATCTCGATCCATTCTCCGTGGAACAGCACGAGCGACGATTTCGATGCTGACAGCTCGACCAGTTCCTCGTAGCTCAGTGGAGCATCATTCAGAATAGCTTGCGCCTCGAAGCTGATCAATTTGTCGATACCCAGCTTCGGGGCATCAACTGTAGATCCCCCTTCTCCTCCCCCGGACCATCCGGCAGCCTTGAGCTTCACGCCCACATGGCGCCGTCCTTCCTTCGTCCAGCGCGTAGGCATCTGTACCGTTACTCCCTGCTTGCGCAGCGCGGATACCGACTTGCTCAAGAAAGTATACATCTGTTGAGGATGCAGAATGATCGACTCAGGGCAGGGTCCCTGCATCGCTTCCTTGATCACAGGAGCGATATGAGCCGCCTTGCTTAATCGCAGCAGCAAGTGCTGCTGCACATCCTTATACTGGCGCTCATGAATCTCCATGTCCCGCTGCGGATAGCCCCACACCAAGCCTGCAGGCAGCAGCACTCTCGGGTCCTCGACACCTTCTGCCCAGAATGAGAGCCGCCAGAGCTGCTCGCTCTGCCCCTTCGACTTGAACGGGGCATCTGGCAATGGCTTAGCCCGCCCGCCTATCAAGTTAGCCTCATCCTCCTGAGGCTCCTCTGGCTCAATCCGCAGGCATAACCGAAACGACCCGATGCTCTTGCCCTCTGGCTCCTCCTCTTGATCGCTCGGAGGCCGGCCGCCAGTCTCCGTAATATCCACGATGAGCTGGCCGATTTCCGCCAACGGTCCCTGAAGATTGGAAGGGGCGTCACCGCTGCTGAGCAATTCATTCCACCATAATTCCGCCATTGGAGAATAGCCTCTCCTATATCTGGCTCGCGCTGCATTCAAGCCGCGCCCAAGCTGCTCATATCCTCTACGTACTTCATAATCGATCATGGCCGATAGGAAGGAATATAGCAGACCCATCTGACGGTTCAGAATAGAGCCTTCCTCCTGCCCAGTACCAAGCTGCACCGCTGCCAGGCAGATCGGCGGCATTGCCTCAGCCAACTGCCGGAAGCGGGCCTCATCCTCCGTATCGGTTAAGGAAGGCACCCAGACGGACTGGGCTGATGCCTGACCCGTGCGTCTTCTTCCACTCATCTGTCTCGGTCTGATGCCCGGCGAAATCCTGCCACGCAGCATCAGCTCCAGCGCAAAGCGGGCCGCCTTACTCCAAAATTCGAACTCTCCACCTGCCTGAATTTGCTGAGAGGCCAACTGCCCCGCATCGTAATTCAGCAGCATTTCCCATGTATCCTGAACCGGAAGGGCAAGACCCTCCAGCGTCCTGCCGATCAATCCCTTACGTTCCGAGGCGCCTGCTCGCCCATACCCGGCGGAGACCGGGTATCTGACTTCCGCAAGCCGCAGTGCAGCATGCTGAAACGGCCGCGTCCCTGGCTCTAGCGTGAGCTTCCGTACAGCAGCCGTCCAGGCGTCTACTCTCGCCTCCGACACCTCACCGGAGAAACAGAACAGAACCTCTCCCAGCCATATTCCAAAAAGACGTTGATTCATGCTGATCTCCCGCCATTTCTTTAAATACCAAACATTAACCCATCCTTACTATTTTATACGAAATATAAACTAATATAAACTCGATGGAAGTTTGTACAGCGGATAAGAAAACCGTCAAGGCAGATCGCCCTGACGGTTTTCTATAGTTTGGGGAATATAAATGCTAATATGCAGCTATATTGCCCCTTGCTTCCCGAAACAGAAGATATAGCTGCAGTTATACAACTACTCACATGTTTTCTCCTTCAAATCCTGGCTTAAGCAAG
The DNA here is from genome assembly GCF_003614185.1 of Paenibacillus aceti. Taxonomy (GTDB): domain Bacteria; phylum Bacillota; class Bacilli; order Paenibacillales; family Paenibacillaceae; genus Fontibacillus; species Fontibacillus aceti. The sequence goes on along the minus strand of NZ_KZ987724.1, from coordinate 5,029,703 downwards.
AGAATAGTTGTATATCCGCATCTATATCCTGATTTCAAGCTAACTTCCCGGGGAATAAGTGTATTTCTGCAACTAACTTACGCGATTTTATAAATTGCGACCCATGCCTCTTAGTGCTACTAAGACCTCTTCAAAGCGATGACCTCGATTTCGACCAGGCCATCCTTGGGCAGTCGAGCCACCTCCACAGCGCTACGAGCCGGATAAGGCTCGGCGAAGAAGGAGCCGTAAATTTCATTAACCTTGGCAAAATCGTTCATATCCTTCAGGAAGACCGTTGTCTTCACAACCTGGTCAAGCCCGGTGCCCGCCGCCTCCAATATCGCGCTGACATTACGGAGCGACTGAGTCGCCTGCGCCTCAAGCCCCTCTGCCAACTGGCCCGTCTCCGGTATCAACCCAAGCTGCCCGGAGGCAAATATGTACTCCCCTGCTTGCACGGCCTGAGAGTAAGGCCCGATCGCCCCAGGTGCCGCCGTTGTTGCTATCGCTTGCTTTGCCATTTCAATCCCGCCTTTTGCGAATATTCATTAATTCTATTAATTGTATCCGCTAATGAATGCTCATCGCAACCTCTCATTTCCTTCATCGCCCAAAAATTGTTATGATAATGCTATCGTTGATTGACGATTGAACAAACTTCTACGAGGTGGTGTATTCTTGCGGCAGTATCTATCCAAAGATTATCTTCGTGCATTATGCTTCTCAGCTTCAATAGGCTTGATGGGTCTGTTCTACGGCTTGCTTAATAATGGAGGCCGGAATGTCCATGTCCTGACCTCTCCGATCGATGACTGGCTTCCACTCATCCCGTCGATGGCCATCCCTTATATCGGCTGGTATCCTTATATCATCATCGGGATTCTTTATCTCTGTTACAAGGATAGATCGGCCTATTATCGCACGATTATCGTCATGAACATCGGACTTATTGTCTGCTATTTCATTTACTTCTATTACCAGACCACCGTTATACGTCCCGAGGTGATTCCTGACACCTGGGATAAGAAGCTGTTGCTCGATTATGTATACGGGGTGGACAATCCATATAACTGCTTTCCAAGTATTCACGCCCTGCACTCCTATGTCATTATGAGGGGAGCACTGGCTGCAAGAACGATTCGCAAATCGGTCAAAGCCGCCTTCATTGCCGGAGCCGTATTAATTATTATCTCGACCCTGCTGGTGAAGCAGCATGTAATCTACGATGCATTGGGCTCCATAATTTTAGGTGAAATTGTATTTATAATTATTACGAAAGTATGGAACAGCTACTCGCGTGCGCGCCAAGGTTCGACATCCCGCGCTGCACTAACCAAGCCGCCGAGACCTGATCAGGACGTAAATTTATAGCTCTGCAAAAATAGGGGCTGTCTCAAAAATCGATCTTCCGACTTGAGACGCCCCTTTTGCGTGCCCAAAAATGTGAACATCTCGGATTGCCGTTATTTCGCGCAAATTATTCTTTAGACGCTGCTACATCAAGCTCAGTTCTTCTCATCATTTCCACGAATAAGCCCACAAAATAAGGGTCCCACTGCGTTCCCCGGCCTTCCTCCAGAATAGCTAACGCCGTCTTTCGGTCCAGTCCTGCACGATAGGGACGGTTGGAGGTCATCGCATCGAAGGCATCCGCAACCGCGATAATCCGGCCAAATAACGGGATTTCCTCACCTTTAAGCCCATCAGGATATCCTTTGCCATCATATCGTTCATGATGCGAGCGGACTCCGGGCAGAATCGGAGCCATGAAACTCGTCGGCTCAATCTGCTTCAATATCGTCTCACCTAGCACCGGATGTTCCTTGATTTGCTCCCATTCCGCTTCGGTCAGCTTGCCCTCTTTTAACAGAACCGAATCACGAATTCCTATCTTGCCTATATCATGAAGAAGTGCTGACTGACGTAGCTCATTCATCTCCCGCTCGTTCAATTTGGCAAGCCTGCCGATGAGAACCGCATAATCCGCTACTCTCAGGGAATGCCCGGCCGTATAAGGATCTCTGGCATCCAGGGCAGCCGCCAAGGTGGCGAAATAGCTCTCCACCAATTGATTGTTGCGGGCGTTCTGCACATTGATCCCACGCAGCATATGGTTAAATCCCCACACCAATCGAGAGAACTCATCAGAGAATAGATCGCTCGCCCCGGTATGCATATGACCAATTTGCACATCAGACATACGTTCATATAAATGCTGAATCGGCAGGACAATTTCCCGTGTAAGCAGTCTGGAACCGATAAATGAGTAGCCAAGTCCTATCACCAATACGCCGAGCGCCCAATACCAATAAGAGGTTATTCGGCCCATATTCCAGCCTTCTACCCCGAACTGAACGCATAGCCCATATAGCAGCAGTGGGATCGCCCCCATCAGGAATAGGCTCCATCTTAATTTGCGCTTCAGTGGGATGAATACGCGGCCGCCAAGGGACAGCTCTCTGCCGAACTGTGCGAAGGACTGGGTACATAACTCGGTCAGAACCGGTCGAACATAATTATAGGTCAGGTAAAATTCAATCAAAGTGTGCATCCCGACGATCAGTGCTCCGGTAACGAACACCAGCATGACATAATAATAAGGAATCGACAGTTGGCCGGTATGGATAAACAGCAACGTCAAACCGACCAAAGGCAGCATGAGTCCGAATAAATGAGGACCGAGAATACGCCTTGCCGCCAGCTCCGGATACCGATGCGCCCGGAAATACACGTTCTGCATGGACTGGAAGCTATCCACCCCTTCAAGAAACGCCAATTTGATCGGCTTGATCTGCCGCTTGAGTATAATAGCTTCCAGCACCAGCATGGTACATACTGAGACAGCCAGGATGCCAATGATGAGATAACACTCCTGCTGACTAAGGCTAAACGGCATAAATATCATTAACCCACCGATAGTTACGATGGCGATCACAGCACCTACTACGTACTGAAGCAGAAGACGAGAGACGAATGTCTTATATACCGTCAAGGGATGTCATTCCTTCCATCTTGTAGTTGCCATCTTCTTCCTTATTTATCGGCAAATACGGGTTAACATTTCATAACAGTATGCAAATAAAAAAAATCGTTTGTATAATAATACAGTAAGGTACTAAATTAAACTTGGAGGCAGGCTATGGATTCAACAACTATGACGAATTCCATCGTGATCCTATTGGCCAGCCTGTTGCTTATCGGTGTATTCGCAACCAAATTTTCCACGCGTTTTGGCTTGCCGGCACTCGTATTTTTTATCGCTGCAGGAATGGTTCTCAATCGGTTCATCTATTTTGACAATGCTTTTTTGGCGCAACTGGTCGGTACCTTCGCCTTAATCGTCATTCTGCTAGGAGGCGGGATGCAGACGAAGTTCCAGACGATCAAGCCCGTCATCCCCACCGCATTGTCGCTGGCAACGCTAGGCGTCATTATAACTACGGTCGTTATTGGGATCTGTGCAATGTATATCCTCGATTTATCCTTGGCGGAGGCGCTACTGTTCGGTGCGATCGTCGGCTCAACGGATGCGGCTGCCGTATTCTCTGTGCTTAGCGGGAAGAATATCAAAGAGCGTATCTCTGCTACGCTTGAAGCGGAGTCTGGCAGCAATGACCCCATGGCTGTCTTTCTTACGGTTACGCTGATCGAGTGGATTCAGCGCCCTGATCATGCGCTGCTGCCGCTGATCCTGAGCTTCTGCCGAGATATGGGGCTGGGGCTGTTGTTAGGGCTCGTATTCGGCTGGCTTGCGGTCAAGACGATCAATAATATGAATTTTGACTCTTCGGGTCTCTATCCCGTCATGGCGATCGCCTTCTCGATTCTCACTTACGGGGTTACCGGCCTGCTTCACGGCAGCGGACTTCTTGCGGTATATGTGATGGCCCTCGTGCTCGGGAACAGCGACCTCACTCATCAGCAATCTATTCTGCAGTTCAATGAAGGTTTTGGCTGGATCATGCAGATCACTATGTTCACCTTACTCGGTCTGCTCGTATTCCCGAGCCAGCTTCCGAAGATCGTACTGCCGGGATTGGCCCTATCCATGCTGCTCATGTTCGTCTCCCGCCCGATCGGCGTGTTCATCAGCACCCTTTTCACCAGGATCCCCTTCAAAGAGAAAATCCTGCTATCCTGGGCTGGGCTGCGCGGAGCTGTTCCGATTGTTCTCGCAACCTACCCGTTGATGAGTGGATTACCGCATGGGGCGCTGTATTTCAATGTAGTCTTCTTCGTCGTGTTGACCTCCGCTGTTATCCAGGGGGCTACGATCTCTCCTCTGGCTGAGAAGCTCAGTTTAACCGATGCAACGAAGCGGCCGCAACATTCCCTGCTTGAACTCGTCGCTCTTGGCAAGACGAAATCGGAGATTAATCATTTATATGTTCTGCAGGACATGAGTGTGGTCGGCAAAGAATTGCAGGAGCTTGAGCTGCCAAATGAGGCACTGGTCACGGCGGTCATCCGTGGAGAACAGATTGTAACCCCGCGCGGGAATACTCAAATTCATGCCGGAGATACTTTATATGTGCTCGGTCCCAAATCACAGCGCGAAGCGATCAAGAAAATTTTTATATAAGCATGATTTAACCTTAAATGCGGAAAGCTACTATATTAATGGGGAAAAAATATCTCCTTAAAAATATTTCAAAAATAAATTAAAAAATTACTTAAAATCAAAGTAATCGTTTCCATTACTGAAACACCGCGGTATGTTTGAATTTTGGTTTGGACAAGGTGTTGTTTTATGTCACACACCCAGTGACATTTTTCACATTGCTGTATATGTTTATATGCTAAAATTCCATCGAACAGAGCTTTTGTGATTACATTCACTAGCTCGAGATACCTTGTCTCCCAAGGCTTCACTATTAAAATGTCCAAAACATTTTAATATACATTCTTTAAGTACAAACTGGAGGTCATTTACTATGAAAAAGGCATCTATTATTTTGCTTAGCAGCGTGTTGTTGCTCGGTCTCCTTGCAGGCTGCGGCTCAAGCAAAAATGGCGGGAACAACGCAGCAAGCAACACACCTACGAATAACAGCAGCAGTAACAACAGTGCAGGCTCCAATGCAGAAGCAGGCGCTTATAAAGATGGCGTATATTTCGCAAAAGGTGAAGTTGACGCTGAGTCCGGCTGGCAGTCCATCATGACCCTGACAGTATCCGGCGGTAAAATTACCGATGTAGAGTGGAATGCCATCAGTGACAAAGCTCCTGTCGACAAGATCACTTATTCCAAAGAAGGCAAGTACGGTATGAAGGCTGGCGGCGCTGCTTCGGAATGGCATGAACAAGCTGAAGCCCTCGACAAATTCCTGATCGAAAAACAAGACCCTACAGCCATCACACTGAATGATGAAGGCAAGACTGACGCTGTATCCGGTGTATCCATCCATGTTGGCGACTTCGTTAACCTGGCCAAAGCTGCTCTTGATGCAGGCCCAGTTGAAGTTGGCCCATACAAAGACGGAACCTATCATGCAGAAGGCGACAGCTTCAGTAAATCCGGCTGGAAAGATACTGTAGACATCGTCGTTGCTGCAGGCAAGATCGTAAAAGCTAACTTCAGCGGTGTAAATGAAGCTGGCGAGGACAAGAAACAAGCTTCCATCGATGGCAAGTACGGCATGAAAGCTGGCGGAGCCCAGGCTGAATGGCATGAGGAAGCAGCTACAGCTGAGCAATACCTCGTTGAGAACCAAGATGCTTCCGCTCTGAGCTTCAACGAAGAAGGCAAGACCGATGCCATCTCTGGTGTAACGATCTCTGTCCAATCCTACTATGATTTGGCTATCAAAGCGCTTGATCAAGCCAAATAAATTACTGCAACAATTCGCCCTGTGCGATTATTACTTAATATAAGAAGGTGACCCTTTTGAAGAAAATTGTCGTTCTTGGCGGCGGTTACGGCGGTGTTACGACATCCAAACATCTTGCCAAACTGTTCAAGAAAGATAAAGATGTGGAGATCCAACTGATCGATCGCAATCCTTATCACACCCTGCTGACGGAATTGCATGAAGTTGCAGCAAATCGTGCACAAGAAGATTCAGTAAAGATTGAACTTAAGAAAATCTTCCAAGGTCAGAAAGTCGATGTTGTACTTGATTCTATTGATGGCATCGATTTCAATGCCAAACAGCTTCATTCAGCTAAAAACACCTACAAATACGACTATCTCGTCATCGGTACTGGCTGTAAGCCAACGTTCTTCGGCATTCCAGGTGCTGAGGAGCATTCACTCACATTGTGGTCCTATGAAGATGCCGTTCGTCTGAAGCATCAAGTGCGCCGCATGTTCAGCGAAGCTGCCAAAGAGACGAATGCAGCTAAACGCCAAAAAATGCTCTCCTTCATCGTCGTTGGCGCCGGATTTACGGGTGTTGAACTGATTGGTGAGCTTGCAGAGTTCCGCGATGAGCTCTGCAAGGAGTTCTTCATCGATCCTAGTGAGGTTAAGCTTACTGTTGCCGATATGGCTCCGAAGATCCTGCCTATCCTTCCGGATAAGCTGATCGACAAAGCAGCCAAACGCTTGAAGAAGATGAACGTTGATATCGTAACAAGCGCGAAAATCACCGGTGTTAAAGCATCCAGCGTTGTGCTAGGCGACAAAGAGCTTGAAGCTGACACTATCGTCTGGACCGCAGGGGTTGAAGGCTCCGACCTCGTTGGCAAGCTTGATGTGAAACAGGAAGGCCGCAAACGGATCGTCACCAACGACAAACTTCAAAGCGTAGATCACGAGAATGTATATATCGTTGGGGATAACATCTTCTATATTCCAGAAGGCGAGACTCGTCCTGTACCACAGATGGTTGAGAATGCCGAGCAAGCCGCTCCGGTAATCGCTCATAACATTTATGCAGACGTTCATAACAAACCGAAGAAATCCTATAAACCAGGCTTCCATGGTACGATGGTATGTATCGGTAGCCGCTACGGGGTAGCCAATGTCGGTATGCCGAACAAGATGTTCATGGTTAGCGGCTTCCTGGCTATGTTCTTCAAGCATATGATTAATATGTATTACTTGTTCACGGTATGTGGCTTCAATAAAGTATGGACTTATATGATGCATGAATTCTTCCATGTAAACAACCGCAGAAGCTTCGTAGGCGGACATTTCTCGAAACGCTCGCCGAATTTCTGGCTGCTGCCGCTGCGTATCTTCGTAGGCTACAAATGGCTAGAAGAAGGTATCGACAAGCTGCCTAAGATTCTGAAGGATCCGAACAACATCTTCCTGATCCCTGCTTCTACGAAAGCTGGCGACGCTGTATCGGCAGCCAGTGAGGCAGCTGGCGCAGTAACGCAAACTGTAGATGCTCAATCTGCTGCATCTGCTGTAGAGAGTGCTTCGACTGCAGTAACCGCATTACCGGTTCCAGGCTTCATCAAGAGTATAGTTGAATGGTCCATGGACATTTTCTTCTATACTTCAGACGGTGGTTATACCGCTCTTGCTACGGTGTTCCAATTCTTCATGGTATTTGCGGAAATCGGGATCGGCATTTGCCTCATCCTCGGCCTGTTCACCGCTGTATCGTCGGCGGTTACGGTTGGTCTGGGCGTTATGATCTGGTCCTCCAGCATGGCTTCGACGGAAATGATCTGGTACATGACCGCAGGCGTTGCCCTGATCGGTGGTTCCGGCAGCATGTTCGGCCTGGACTACTACGTTCTGCCATGGCTTAAGAAACAATGGAAGAAAATCCCGTTTGTTCGTAGATGGTATCTATATACGGACTGATCTTCCTAACTAAGATATATTAGCAAATAGTTCGTATTAGAGTAATGTGCGCCTGCCGTACATTACTCTAATTTTTACCATATCTTTAATTCGAAGAATTACCATAACTGATCATGGCATTTCCCTGCATAATTTTCTATCCAAGTGTCTAGCTTACTTACTTGATAATGAATTGCAGTGAATCATTCCCCATCGCAATTTTAGCTGGAATATGCCAAATCGGTGTCAGGCTCCCTGCAAACCTACCTGCTATTTAAGTGAGTGTTCAAAAAGTCTGATTTCCCGTATCGCAGCTTAGGTTTTTCAGCACCGAGAAGGTTGGATGAAACTTTTTGAACTACCTCTTTAAGGAGTGTGCCCTATGGAAACAAAGCTCGTTCAAGATGCTTGTCTTTTGTTGCAGGGTGAAATTTCGCCCGAATCTGGCATTCACCTCAAACTACAGCAAGAAGACGTTCTACCCATGGTCAGCCTACTGGATCAATATGATCTGACCCCTGTCCGTAAACAACGTCACTTGTCTATTTACATCGCAATCAAGCTCGCCCTTCAGAGCCATATGTGCTGTGATAATTGCACTGGGGAAACACTCACCCGCAAGGTGCTGAACGGCGACTACCTATACAGTCTGTATGTGCAACTATGCCTGAAATGGGAAGAGTATGACCTGCTTACCCATCTGGCCCCGATCGTCAAACGAATTCAAATCAAGCATGTAGAGGGTAATCCCCAAGATACGCTGCTGATTGAAGGCTGGGAATGGTTCCTTCAGTTCGAAGGGAATTGCAGCAGAGCGATCCAGGCGATATAATTCTCTAGTTGTCTCCTTGTGCAGCAAGAAGACACTCTTAATTAGAGGAGGGACCTTCTCATGAAGCTTGATGAGGCATTAGATATCTCGCTGCGGGCAGTAGATCGCGAAATTCAGAATATCGTTAAGTACGATAAGGATGTTCCGCGTTCCTCTACGCTGGCGAAGAGTATCATCGATCAGATTCAATCGGGCGGCAAACGCATCCGTCCTTTAATGGTTATTGTCGGCAGCCGTTTTGGTAAGCCTCAGGATAAACGCAAGATCTGGCAGCTGGCAGCAGCGGCTGAATTCATTCATGCCGCTTCTTTAATTCATGACGATATAATCGATAATTCATCACTTCGGCGTGGTCAGCCAGCGCTACACGTTAAGCTAGGCGTCTACGAGGCGCTGCATGTTGGCAACTATATGTCAGCCCGTGTCATAGAGCTAATCTCTACATATTCTGCAGAGCGTGAGCGCTATGCTTATGATCTGTCGTCATTAGTTACGACACAGCTATGCATCGGGGAATATCAGCAGCTAACTCATCTGTATGATTATGACGTTACGATTGAGGAATATATTGAGAAATCAAAAAATAAGACGGCCCAGCTCATGGCCTCTTGTCTCCGCATCGGCGCACTCGCCGCTGGCGTAGACGAGGCTACAGCTGATCTGCTCTACAGCTTCGGAGAGAAGCTAGGGATCTCCTTCCAGATTCGTGACGACATACTTGATTTCACGCAGTCCTCGGAGAAATTGGGCAAGCCTGCCGGAAGCGATTTGCGTCATGGCCAGGTTACACTGCCGGTGCTGTTTGCGCTCGAGGATGAGCCTCTGGCTCCGCGAATCCGCGCAATTTCGGCAGACACTCCGTCGCAGCTGATCGATCCCGTCATTGCAGCCATCCAGCAATCCGATGCGCTCGCCAAGACCGAGCAGCTAAGCAAGCATTATCTGGACGAGGCCGCAGCCCTCATCGATCAATTGAGTGCCTATCCTGCACATAAGGATTTGCGTGTGCTGCTAGACTTCTTTAGTGGAAGAGATCGGTAAACGATAATTAAAAAAGGCGGACTTCCTTTAACAGATTCATGTATCTGTAGAGGGGGCCGCTTTTTTGTTACTCTAGTATGCTCGTTGTCGCCGTCGTAGTGTGTAAAGCCTGCATATTTGCATCTTTTTACCTTGCACGGGGATTTTCGCAGTGGGCGCAAAGGGTTTGCGGCTCGAGTTAGTAGTTTTTTGTGGTGACACGAATGGGGTTTACGCCCGATTTAGACGCGCAAAAGCCAAGCCTGCCTTTTTGCAGACTTGGCCCATACGGTTCCGCATATAACCTATTTCGATATCTCCCCACTCGTCTACAGCAGGAAGAAGTCCGCCATCGTACAGAAGAGGATGACCATGCTGATGACTTGATTTAGGTTGTAGGATGCGATATTCATCCGTTTTCGGTTCGATGGCTTGATGATTTTATGCTCGACCATCAGCAGGGCTACTGCGATAACGATACCGAGTATATAGAGCCAGCTTAAATGACGGATCGGGATCAAGACAACGAGCAGCAGCACCATAATAGCATGGAGGCCTGCGGCGATCCGCAGCCCATTCTTCAGTCCGAAGAAGCTCGGTATGGACCATAGTCCATGACTGCGGTCGAAATCGATATCCTGCGATCCGTAGATGATGTCGAAGCCGGCGATCCACAGCATGACGATCGTGCCGAGAATGAACGGTGTGAAGGCGAACTTCCCCGTCACAGCGAACCAGGCGCCGATCGGCGCCGAAGCGATCGAGAAGCCCAGATACAGATGACTTAGAAAGGTGAATCGCTTCGTATATGAATACGATGAGATCAGGAAGATAGCGACCGGCGACAAAATAAAGCAAAGTGTATTCAGCATCGCCGCGGCAAAAATAAAGATCGCGTAATTGACGACGACGAAGATCAGCACTTCCTTCGCATCGAGCAGCCGTCTTGGCAGATGGCGATGCGCCGTCCGCGGATTCTGCTCGTCGAATACACGGTCTACGACGCGATTGAAGGCATTTGCTCCATTCCTGGCAGCGATCAACGCGATCAGTCCCCAGAGCATGACACGCCCGGAAGGGAGCCCTCCTGCCGCCCATACCATCGAAATGATGGCAAACGGCAGGGAGAATAACGTGTGTGAGAACATGACCAGCTCGCCATATAGCTTGATCTTCGAGCCAATTTTTTTGGCATATTCCATGGATTCCACTCTCCTTCTTATTCCATAACACGCACACTATGCAACTTTTTCATGGAATAATGTTAGAGCTCAATTGTCTCTAGCTCATTACAATTTGCAGTGAAGACCGCAGCGCATTAAGCATCTCCTCAACATCCTGTGCTGTAATGACAAGCGGCGGCTGGAAAGCCAGCACATTACGATCTACGCCGTTCTTGCCAATAATGAATCCGCGGTCTTTCATTTCTTCAAGCACCTCATCAATCAAAGCTGCTCCGCGCGCCGGATCATCCGCGCATAGCTCAGCTCCCACCATCAGACCTGCTCCGCGCACGTCAGAGATTTCCCTGTAACGCTCGGCAAGCTCTCTCAGCCCTGACATAAGCTGCTCACCAAGCTTGGCAGAGTGCTCAACCATTCCATGCGCTTCGATATAATCAAGGACAGCCAGGCCGGTTACAGAGGATACCGGATTGCCCCCGAAGGTGGAGGCAGATGGACGTGTGAAGCTGGCCGCAATCTTATCGGTCGAAGCAAAGGCCGCGATCGGAATGCCGCTTCCCAGTGCTTTGGCCATCGTAATAATATCCGGAACGACTCCCCAGCGGCTCATCGCAAACATCTCTCCGGTACGGCCGAAACCGGTCTGAATTTCATCATCAATCATCAGTACGCCATATTGCTCAAGCAGCGCCTTCACTTCAGGAAAATACCAGTCCGGCGGAACGATAATTCCGCCATTGCCCTGGATCGGTTCAACGATCATCGCGGCGATGGAATCCCCCTTCTCAGCTAGGACGGCCTTCAAAGCGTCAATCGAGCGCCGGGCGGCTACATCTGCATCTACTCCATATTCATATGGACGCGGAATAAACGTTACATCCTCCGCTCCGGGCTGCGCCAATTGCGGATCAGCCCGCCACATCGTAAGGCCAGTCACGCTCATCGTTAAGTAAGTACGCCCGTGCAGCCCCTGCTCCAAGGCAATGAAACCCTTGCGTCCAGTGTGCAAGCGAGCCAGCAGCATCGCGCCTTCATTCGCTTCCGAACCGCTGTTCACGAAGAAGGTTCGGCGCAGCTCCCCAGGCAATACGTCAGCCAGACGCTCAGCCAGATCAACGTTCGGCTGTGTCAAATACAGCGTACAGGTATGCTGTAAAGTCTTGAGCTGTTCTGCTGTACGCTTGGCTATGTCAGGATTACAGTGACCGCTGGCACAGACAGAGACACCGGCGAAGAAATCGGTGTATCGCTTGCCGTCATGTCCGTACATATACTGCATCTCGCCCTTAACGATCTGAGGAGGATTACGATAGAAATAGCTGGTGCAAGGATAGAAATACTGACTGCGCTTCTCAAGAACACCTTCAGGTCCGATATATTGATGCATCTTTCATGCTCCTTCCGTGTGAATCTTTTATTACAAAACCGGTTAAAATGAATTATATTACCATTACGATTTAATACTGGTTGTGACAGCCTCTTCCTTCATCCCCAGGCTCTTCCCTACATCGCCGCCATCGAACTGCAATGCTCCAAGCGTATAGCCTGCATAGACGGATGTCATACCCGTGTAAGTCTGCTCCGCTGTCTCAGGGTTAGCAATAGCCGCTTTATAGGCGCTCACAATTTGCTGCAATTGCTCCGGCTTGTAGGTCGCACCCTCAATACGCAATACAGACAGCCCTGCTTCCAGCAGCTCGCGCACAACCGGCATCAAGCACAGCTCTTTAGCCATCATCAGATGACAACGACCGTGTACATCCCGATACACCGGGTTCTCCCCTTTATCCGTCTTCATCACGAGAATGCTGTTATTTACGAAATAATTCTCCTCTTCACCGATCGGCTCGAATATTTCCGTATTTTCATATAAATCATGTTCCATATACATTAACGCTGGAGAGCCATGTACGATAACCTCCATAGGCGGGTTCGTATGATCCAGCAGCGCAGCCAGATCATTCAGCGGCAGCTCCATCGAAGCGGTAAGTCGTTCTACGCCGAGCCGATGATAGAATTCCGCCGAAATACGATTATAGACATTCAGATTGTAATCCCCGATCAGCGGGTATCCAGCATTCGCAAATTTATGAATAGCACCGAGATTAGTGACCATAATGCCATCGATCGGCAGCCGATCTCCTGACAAAAGACCATCATACATCTCGAATTGCAGCTCATTCATCATACGCGGCAGGCATAGATAGATCTTCGCCTTCCCTTTATCTGCAGCCAGCTCATGGATCTCCTCTTTAGTAAATGCATGATCCGGTTCGAATACATCACCCGACAGATAGATATGATCGGCTCCCGCAGATAAAGCTGCCTTCGCTTGAGCTACATTGTTGACATGTACCGACACCTCGGCCGTGGACGCAGATGGTTTACGGATTTCAGCGAGCTTGTCGCGAATCGCATCCAATCTTTTCTCCCCAAGCTCTCTCTCCGCCGTAGGCGTACTGAACACCTTGCCAGTGCTATAGAACTTGCCGGTACCTTCATAGCGCTTATTAATATTCGATAATCCAGGACGTCCGAAGGCGTATGCCGTGGAAAAATCACGCTTGCGGTTCTCGTAGAGCAGCTTCGAGTCGCGCGTCCGCTCAAATCCGACCGGATCGGCGATATAGCGATCAATCGCGTCGCCATAAGCATTGACCAGCATCAATACGAATGCGGTATCGCGCATGCGGCCCTCTATTTTAAAGGAGGTAATGCCGCCATGGATCAGCTCTGGTATATTCTCATACATGTACATATCCTTAACTGCTAGAGGGTACTCGGCCGGGAAGACATATCCATCCTTCTTGATCCGATAATCCCAGCGGCACGGCTTCATACATTTCCCGCGGTTGCTGCTCATCCCGAATACCATCGAGCTGAAATAACAGTTAGCCCCATGCACCGAGCACATATCCCCATGCACGAAATATTCTATTTCAATCCCTGTCACTGCTTTAAGATAACGGGTCTCTTGCAGATCCATCTCCCGGGAAGAAACCACTCGCGATACACCCAACTCCTGCAGCGCCTTCACCATCTCCACATTATGCACATTCATCATCACGGAGGAATGGACGGCAAGCGACAGATTCATTTCCTTAATTAACTCTAAAATAGCAAAATCCTGAACGATCAAGGCATCCACACCTGCGCCATCGAGGAACTGCAAATAATCCCGTGCCTCATCAAGCTCATTCTCGTTCAGCAGATTGTTGACGGTGATATATACTTTTTTATCTAAGGAGTGAGCCATCTTGGCAGCCTCCACGATCTCCTCGCGCGTGAAATTATAGCCTTTGCGCATAAGCCGCATGTTCAAGCTCGGTCCACCGAAATAGACCGCATCGCAATTCGCCTGAATCACTTCCTTGAAGATTTCGAAGGTGCCTGCCGGTGCCAGCAATTCAACTTCTTTTCCATTAAAATAACGTGCCATGACGTTTCCCTCCAGCCCAGTATTTTTATATGAATCGATATGTCAGAACGACCGCGACCAGAAGCACATAGCTGAGTACAAACCAGGTATCCTTGGTCTGCCATGTCAGCAAATGATATTCCGATCGGGGTGCCCCGACGATATAGCCTCTTGATTCCATCGACAGTACTAGTTCCTCTGCCCGACGAAAGGCGCTGACCGTCACCGGTACGAGCAAAGATAGGAGCAGCTTCCCCTTCTCCTTCCACGGCAGTTCCTTAATATCCGCGCCGCGCGCCGCTTGTGCTTTAAGTATTTTGTGCGTCTCGTCGAGAATGGTTGGTATGAAGCGTAGTGCGATGCTCATCATCAGCGTCAGGCGCTGCGTCTTAATGCCGATCTTCTGCAGCGGCTTCAACACGCCGTCCAGACCTTGATTCAGCAATCCCGGTGTCGTCGTAAACGTAAGAATCGCTGTAAAAGAAACCAGCAAGGCCATTCTGGCCGCCGCGATGAATCCGCTCTTTAAGCCGCCGGCATATAAAGCCCAGCCGCCAATCTGCAAAACAACCTCGCCGCTCTCCACCGTCAGACTTTGCACAACAAAAATAAAAACCATAAGTACCCATAACGGCTTGGCGGCCTTCACGAAATATTTCAGCGGAATCCGCGTCGCCAGCATATAAACAATGGAAAAAACCACAGTGACGAGCAGCATCGGCCAGGAACCGACAGCTATAATCGCGATGAGATAGAGTATCATCCCCGTAATTTTGGCTCGTGGATCAAGTCTGTGAATGGGGGACCCTGTGTCGATACAGCGGCCGAATAGCAACTTATCCCGCATCGCCAGCTCCTCCTCCCCATGTAGGCGGATGAACCTCATGCTCATATAAAGCAGCTACCCGTTCGGCAATAGCCTCAGCGCTCAAGCAGGGCTCCTCTTGCTCCAAACCGAGCTTGATCGCCAGCTGATTCCAAAGCCGAATGCATTCCGGAAGAGCCAGACCAGCCTCCGATAAATGCCGCTCTTCACGAACCAGCTCAGCGGGCGTGCCTTGAAATATCGGTGTGCCGTCCTTCATCACGATCCAGGACTCCGCATACGGCAGCATTTCCTCGATGCGATGCGTAACGACGATGACCGTCTTGCCCTCCTCGCGCTGCAGCCGGGATAGCAGCTGGAGCAGCTCTGCCCGG
Source organism: Paenibacillus aceti (assembly GCF_003614185.1). Taxonomy (GTDB): domain Bacteria; phylum Bacillota; class Bacilli; order Paenibacillales; family Paenibacillaceae; genus Fontibacillus; species Fontibacillus aceti. The sequence goes on along the minus strand of NZ_KZ987724.1, from coordinate 5,014,323 downwards.
CTCTGCGGATCAAGCGTAGCCGTAGGCTCATCCAGCGCGATAATATCCGGCTCCATCGTCAGGATCGAGGCGATCGCCACCTTGCGCATCTGCCCACCGCTAAGATGAAACGGATTGCGCGGCAGAAATGAATCGTCTAGCCCCAGCATTTCCAGCGCCCGACTGGCCCGATCCTTTGCTTCCTCCAAAGGTACTCCGAAGTTAAGCGGACCGAAGCAAAGATCCTTCTCTACGGTATCCTCGAATAATTGCTGCTCTGGGAATTGAAATACAAGACCGACACGCCGCCGCAGCTCACGCAGCGGTCCTTTATCCCCTGCTCCTATTGTGAAATCTAGCACTTTCACTCTTCCAGCAGTAGGCTTCAGAATCCCATTAAGATGCTGGAGCAGCGTGGATTTGCCTGAGCCAGTTATGCCGGCAATACCGACGAAGCTGCCCGGCGTTATGGAGAGACTGACATCGGCCAACGCGCCGTGTCTCCATAAGCTGCGATCATCATAAGCGAAGCTTACTTGCTCGAAATGTACCGACATAGCTGCTCACTCACCTCCTCGATGTCTTGGCCAGGATCAAGCTCAATGCCCCGGCTGCTCAACTCCTGAATCAGACGCACCCGGAACGGGGCGATCAGACGGCAGGAACTCAGCAGCTCTTGATTGCGGAACAGCTCCAAGGGGCTGACATCAGCCGCTACTCCGCCATCCTTCAGGACGATTGCCCGATCGGAAGCTAATATCTCTTCAGCATCATGGGTAATAGAGATGATCGTATATCCGCCACTCTCGCTCATCTCTCGCATAATCAATTGCAGTTCCCCACGCGCCTTCTCATCCAGCATAGAAGAGGCTTCGTCGAAGATAACGATGCCCGGCTCCATCGCCAATGTCGCAGCAACGGCCACCCGTTGCTTCTGCCCGCCGGACAACTCCGCAGGGTGCTTGGACAACAGATGACCGATCTCCAGTTTATCCGCATAGCGCTTCACTCGTTCTACCATCTCATCTCGGGGCAAGCAGCGCCCTTCCAAACCGAAGGCGATATCCTCTTCAACGGTTGCACCGATAAATTGATTATCTGGGTTCTGGAAGACCATGCCGATCCGCGGCCGAAGATGTGTAATCGATTCCTGATTCATCTCGGTACCTTCAACGTAAATCTTGCCGGCATTTGCCGCTAACAGCCCGCCAAGTAATTTGGCGAGTGTCGACTTCCCGCTGCCATTAGCGCCGACCAGGGTAACCCAGCTGCCCGCCGTAATTCGCAGATTGATATTATCGAGAATTTGCTGCTGCGGATGATAAGCAAAGGACACCTGCTGCAATTCATATGCCAGTACCGTGTCTTTCATTTTTCTCTCCTCCTCCGCCTTCTCATACAGTCACCGCCTGTTAAGCCTCTCTTACCAGTTATAGCTGCTGTTATCCCAGGAAATTTTCGAACAAGGACAGCTTCGATAAGGAGGGTACCAGGTACCTGACAGCGATCCCTACCGCGATCCCCGTAAGTACGCCCATAATGAGCAGCATCGGCAAATAGTAGAATATCTTCGAGGTGTTGAAGTAAATACATGCAGCTGTCAACTGCCCGATATTATGCGCAATCCCGCCGACGATGCTGATGCCGATAAAGCTAAGCTTGTCTCGGCCGACCCACAGCAGGAACCACATCGCTACAAAGCTGAACAGCGCCCCCATAATACTGAACAGAAAGCTCGAAAATGTGCCGAAGATAAAGGCTGTCAGAAGAGTCTTGAGCAGCACCATCATCAGAGCATCCCGAGCACGTAAAAAGTAAAGACAGGTCAAAACCATAATATTGGCAAGCCCCAGCTTGGCGCCAGGAACCCCCATATTGAGAGGAATCAAAGATTCAACCAAACTTAGCACAACAGCCACCGCAGCAAAAATAGCGACGATAACTGTTCTTTTCAGAGCGATATTAGCTTGCTCATTTAACTGTTGCATCAATACCATCCTCCTCTGCCGGACCCTGAATCTCTACCATAAGCTTGTGCGGCAGACAGATGATTGTACCTCCTGTCCGATCTACGAATCCGAAAGAAAGGCATACTTTATCTGGACAATCCGCATCAATCATTTCAATCCCGTAATCATGAATCTTCAGAATATTAAGCCCGTGTTCATTTTCGACTTCCACGGTTTGTTCTTCTTGTGTAAGTTCTACCTCTTTAAATAATTTCCCATCTACCGTGATTTTAGCAGTTCTAAGTTCGTTGTGATTTTTTTCACTTGAATCTCGATCGAACCAGCGTGGAATAATAAAGGCTAACGCAATAACGACGACTAATCCGATCAGCAGAATATCTCCGCGTTTCATGTGCAACTCCTTATTTCCTTATTTTTTGATAATCTAAATCTTAGATGAACTCATTATACATGTAACTTTCATCACACAAGTGTGATAATTGTCTCATCCTCCATCTTTTCACAAAATAATCATTTTAAATAAGAAAGGAACTGATTTTATTGTGAAAACTTGTCCTTTTAGTAATGTTTCATTTCTGCTACAATCAAGGACGATAAAAGTCAGGCAGAAAAGAGGTTAATCCGATGAATATGAAGAAAGCAGCTATTTTGTTGGTAACGATGTCCATTGTCGGCTCCCTGCTCGCAGGCTGCGGAAATTCCGGCAACAACGCCAGCCCCAGTTCCGAAAGCGAAGCCCAAACTCTTGATCCTATGAAGGAAACCTTCTTTATTTTTGATACTGTAGTAAATATCAAAATTTATGACAAGCGGGCAACCAAGAAGAATTTCGACGAGCTCGGAGATCTTCTGAAACAAATCGACAACAAGATCAACAGAATGAATGAGCACAGCGAAATTTACAAGGTTAACGCAAATGCTGGAATCGCGCCGGTTCAAGTGTCGAAGGATACGTTCGATCTGGTCGCCTATGCTGTCGAATATGCCAAGCGTTCAGAGGGCCTGTTGGACCCGACCATCGGCAGGCTCGTCAGCTTATGGAATATAGGCCATGAAGGCGCCCATGTGCCTTCCCCCGAAGATATTGCAGCCATGCAGAAGCTGTGCGACTATCGGAAGCTTGAACTAAATGAAGCCAAGCACGAGTTGTACCTGACGGAAAAAGGGATGGAAATCGACCTTGGTTCCTACGGTAAAGGCTACGCCGCTGACCTCGTCTACGACTATCTGGCAGATCAAGGCTTTGATAGCGCGATTATCGATCTGGGCGGCAATGTATATGCCATGGGCCAGAAGCCCGGCGGCAAGGATTGGAACATCGGAATCCAGGATCCCGACCAACAGCGCGGCAAGCCGATCGGTACCGTGCCTGTTAATGACAAGACCGTCGTTACCGCAGGGATCTACGAGCGTTATTTCATTGAAGATGACAAAATGTATCCGCACATTCTCAATCCGAAGACAGGCTACCCTGTTGATAACAACATCAGCAGTGTTACAATCATTACCGACAGTTCAACCGATGCCGATACGATGGACACCGCGCTTGTTCTGATGGGGGTAGAGAAAGGCCTGGAATTCGCCGAGAGTATCCCCAATACAGAGGTGCTATTCATTACCAAGGACAAGAAACTGTATGCTTCACCCGGATTCAAAAAACTGTTAAAAAAGACGAATGACAGCTACACGTATGCTAACTGAATATACGGCTCATTTCAAGCCACTATCTGATTATACACTATCCTGGCGGTTCGTCTAAACTGCCGGGATATTTATATATTTTCTCCCACCTATCCCCTCCAAATACCTGCATTTCAGTTAGCCCCTCCCCATTTTGGTCATTTGTACGTTTCCGTGCTTATCACAACGTCATACAATGCATTACCACAGAAGGGAGGAATAAAAATGTATTATCAACAAGGATGCTGCCATCGTGAGCCAAGACCAAAAACCCGCTTCAAGAGAATCGTCGAGACTCAGGTGACTACGATCAAATTTGTACCAAAAGTGAGCAAACACTGTCATGTTACTGTGGATCACGGAGTGCTTCGTCATCGCCGGCGCCGTCATCACCATAAAAATTGCCACAGAAGCTACTGGTAATAATATAGTTGCCAGCCCCTTCAGATCCTTGAAGGGGCTGTGCATTAGGATACAATCCAGACCTTTTCCTTTATAAAAATTCAATTGCAATTCATATTTATAATTCATACATAGTCCATACTGTAGTATAATAAGCACCATTAGCATCTGATACTAATACCTCATCATATTCGTTGAGATGAAGTAACTGTTGAACTATGAGTTCAACAGCTGAGGATGCGCCGACAAAAGGAGACGGTATAGATGGATTACAAGCAATGGATAGCGCCGGAATTCTATAATATGGCCTCAGAGTTCGAACGCCATAATCCGGACAAGCTCGCCTTGAAATACTTAAATGAAGCGGGAGAACGCGATGAGATCACTTACGGACAACTGCTTGGCAAGGCTAATCAGCTTGCTCATGCGCTGAAAAAGCTGGGGTTGCTCCAAGGAGACCGGGTGCTGGTCATGGTACCCAGAAGTATTATGGCCTATGTGATTTATCTGGCATGTCTGAAATTGGGCCTCGCCATCATCCCTTCTTCTCAAATGCTAAGAGCTAAGGATATATCTTATCGGCTCCTTCATTCTGAAGCCAAGGCTGTCATCGTCTGGCCGGAAGGTGTCCAAGAGGTCGAACGGATCAAGGAGGAACTGCCCGCCCTGCAATACCGACTCACCACGTCGGATCTTCCTAAGGCTGATGATACCCAGCATGAATGGCTAAACATACATCAGCTTATGGAAGGACAAGCACTGCAGTTTGAGACTGTACAGACCCATCGCGATGATATGGCGATCCTGGCCTATACCTCCGGCACGACAGGGCAGCCGAAGGGCGTCGTGCATCGCCATGGCTGGGGCTACGCCCATTTACGGATCACCTCCCCTTGGATCAATATTCAGGAGTCCGATTTCGTCTGGGCCACTGCAGCCCCAGGCTGGCAGAAGTGGATCTGGAGCCCTTTTTTATCGATATTGGGTAATGGCGCGACCGGCTTCGTGTATGATGGCCATTTCGTTCCGAAGGAGTACTTGCGCTTGATTCAAGAGCTGCGCATCAATGTATTATGCTGCACGCCTACCGAATACAGACTGATGGCAAAAGCTACAGACGTTGAGGATTATGACCTAGCTTCTCTGCGCAGCGCCGTATCTGCCGGCGAGCCTCTGAATGAAGAAGTGATCCGCACCTTCCAGACGAAATTCAACATAACGATCCGTGATGGATATGGACAGACGGAGAGCACACTGTTGATCGGCAATCTGAGGGATGTCGGAGTACGCATCGGCTCGATGGGCCGGGCGATCTCCGAGGGTCTCGTGGAAGTTGTGGATGAGGATGGGCAAGTAGCACCTCCCGGGCAGGTAGGCGATATCGCGGTACACCGTGAAATGCCAGCTCTGTTCCATACTTACTATAAGGATCCTGAGAAAAAAGAGCTCGCCACCCACGGGCAATACTTCATTACCGGGGATCGGGCCAGTAAAGATGCCGATGGCTACTTCTGGTTTGAAGGACGCGGCGACGATATTATTATTAGCTCCGGCTACACCATCGGTCCTTTTGAAGTCGAGGAGGCTCTGATGAAGCATCCGGTGGTGAAGGAATGCGCCGCTGTCGCAAGCCCCGATGAGATTCGAGGGCATGTCGTCAAGGCCTTCATCGTCCTGCAGACCGGCGTAACAGAATCGGACGAGCTGATCAAAGAGCTGCAGCAGCATGTCAAGCAATTGACGGCTCCTTATAAGTATCCGCGCAAGATCGAGTTCATCGCTGATCTTCCGAAGACCAACTCCGGCAAGATCCGCAGAATCGAGCTGCGGAAGCTTGAGGAAGAGCAGAATTAATGAGAAGCCCCGTCAGAGAGGATTAGATCGCTCTGACGGGGCTTTTTTATATGTTATATGGTGGACTGGCGGTGAAGGGGAGGAAAATAACTGCTTATATGCAACTAAACGCGATTGCAGTCATATAACGCTACCCACTCTTGGGAACATCCTCACTTCGTATGAAGCTCAGCATATTGATCAATATAATATAGAAGGGATACAGAAATGCTGCCCCGATTAAGATAAGTCCCATGACTGGCGACGGCATCTCCCCTCGATCCGTGATCGGGAACAGACTGCCAAAGGCATAAATAACAGCTGCAGCATACGGAATCCAAAGCACAGAGGTCCAGAATTTTATTTTTCGACTCCCTAATAAAACCTTCGTCAGCCCATACATCAGAAACGATGTGGCTATCCATATCAGCAGCACCGTCCAACCGATCATCGTATTCGCCTTCGCCAAATCCATTTCTGTTACTCTCGCAAGTCGGTATGTGTTCATCAGCAGTTCGATTTGAATTGCAAAATGCAGACCATACAAAGTACTGAGACCGTTCAGCTTCAGAAATTTAACCATAAGACCTCCCGGATAAGACGTTATTTGAAGTTCTCCCGTGATTGAGGTATGAATTAGCTTGTGCTATGATAAATATTTTACCTGGTGGGCGGTCTATTTCTTTTCGTTTTGATTAATCGCCACGACTATCGTTACAATCAGCATCAGCAGTGCTATAATTAGCCCGCCAAATCCGATCATTATCGTCAATGCGTCCTTAATCTCCACAGGCATCACCTCCCTTCCGGGAGATTAGCCGACCACCCTTTTAAGCCTGTTCCATGTACAAGTTATATTATAGCAAACACTTCCACACTCCCTATTTATTAGCGGCCCTTTCCTCCTTCAGCTTCTTTAGTCTGGCTTCCAGGACACTGACCTTCGCCTGATTTGCCCCTAAGTTTTCATATTGCTTCTTAAGGATCGCTTGCAGGTCCTTGAGGCGTTCCGGGGTTCACCTCTTTGGTCTTCTCTTCTTCTAGTTTATCGATCACACGTTTCATTGTCTTAATGTTCGCTTTGTAGCTGTTAATCTCGGCCAGCAATTGATCCTCCTCGCTCGATGCGCTGGCCATTGTCTGAATCATCGGCGGCTTTCCAGAGCCTTCGATGATAATCGTCTTCCCCTCTACCGATAATGGACAACCGACCGCATCAGCCATCGCTCGAACCGGTGCGTAGACTGTTCCGTGTATGACAACGCCCTCCGAGACCGGGGTGCCATCCTTTTTCTTAATATTGTAGATTCCGGTTTCCGCCGCTGTTAGTGATTTGACGGTATCCGTGAACACAAACGCAAGCCCAAAGAGAAGCACCCCAGCAATTACCCCAGCTATAAATTTTCTCATGCTTAACCTCCTAGAATACTGCTTATATCAATTGTCGCCCATAATAGGCGTAGTTTTAATAGATTTATGGACGCGCGAGTAAACACGAAATAAAACCCCCTAGATCTATGTAGGAGGCTCTTTAGAGCATAACATTGGGAAGCATCGAACATCAAGACATTTAATTTTTAATATTCGTGTATTCACATATTGACATCAAAACTGGTTATGGACTTTAGGAAAACTTAATCTTTTTCTGCTAAATATTTTAAATCTATGACCTATACTTACCAGTATTCGCTCATAAGTTTACATAATCTAATAGTTAGGAGAATTTACTATGAAGATCACTCTGAAATCATGTTTTAGTAAACGAAGTTGCGCTATATTGCTATCAGCCAGCCTAACCTTGTCAGCTTCAAGCTCTGTTTTGGCAGCCGTATCTAATGAAGGATCACCTGGTGCTGTTGTTGAGACAGTAACTCCATTAAGTCCAACCTTTGACCATAACATTGCAGGAATTGATATAGCCAAATATGGATTTACTTTTGTTAAGAAACAGCAGTTAAATGAACAACAAACCGCGTATTTATTAAGGCATAGTTCAGGTGCACAGGTATTCTATTTTGATAATAATAGCGAGGATATGTCCTTTTCTATTGGATTCAAGACACCGCCTGAAGATGATAAGGGAGCAAACCATGTACTGGAGCATGCGCTTCTGTGCGGCTCAGAGAAGTACCCCTCGCGTAATATTCAAATTTCTCTTAAAGGCAATTCCGTGGCCAGCTTGTTGAATGCTATGACGTCAGATGATTATACAATGTACCCTTTTACGACTAGAAATAAGAGGGATTTTCAGAATCTAGCAGATGTATACATCAACGCGTTACTGAAACCTATGCTTTTACATGAAAAGAACATTTTCCTGCAGCAAGGCGTACGCCAAGAAATTAAAAATGGACAAGTTCAATATAACGGGATCGTGTACAACGAGATAAAGGGAAGAATGAATAAAGGTGGGGAGGCCAGTCAATTCCTGATGGAACAACTTTATAACAGTCTTTATGGCAGAACCTCCCTCAGTTTTACGAGTGGCGGCACGTTAGAAGGATTAGAGCAGCTCACTTATGAAGATGTGCTTAAGGTCTATCGCCAATTCTACAAACCTTCTAATGCGCTAATCTATCTCTCAGGCAATCAGGACCTGAACTGGACACTTGGCACCCTCGATTCTTATCTATCGAAATACAAGCCTGAGCCTAATGAAGATATCAGCTTTGACGACATGCCTAATATCCCATCAGGAACAATCTATACCGCCCTACCAGGAGAAAACAAACCAGATTCATACGGCGTTGGTCTGCTATTTTCTGGCCCTTCTATGAAAGATCCAAAGGCAGTCGCAGCCATGGACATAATCTCAAGTCTAACGAGTGAGAAAGTATCGAAAGTCTATCCAAGTCTGCTGACCGTCATTGGGAATGAAAGAGGAATACTTACACAAGGAATCCTTTTTCCAGATATAGCGACTGCTGAGAAGGAGAAAGTCATCACGGATTATATGCAGACACTGAGAGGCTTCGCGGGGAACGGCTTTAACCGTGAAGAGCTCATTTCCCAGATGGACCAAAGTAATGAATACTCAAGTTATAGCAGTGATTTAAGTAATATCACCAACGTAATGGATGGCTTTACATACGCCGATAATCCACTTCTCTATCTGGACAAAGCTGCCTACTATAACGAATTTAAGAAACCAGAGGGGCAGAGTTATCTGCAAAGTATCGTCAAACGCTATTTCCTTGATAACCCGTACAAAAGTACGGTCATAGCGGGAGACAACAGCCAGAACAAACCTTCTGCCAAGAAAAAGGCTCCTGAGAAACAATACAGCAAAGCTGAGCTGGCGGCCATTCAGCAGCAATCCGAGGCGTTTGAGAAATGGTTGACGACGCCTGAATCTGCCGAAGTCTTACAAGCCACCCCTAGACTTAAACTTGAGGATTTCAAACAGTCTTCCCTCAACTTCGACGCTACAAAAGAGACAATCGATCAAATGGTTTATACACATACTAACTTTGACATGAAAGGGGAATTTTCGATTCTCTTAGGATTTGACCAATCCGTCCTAGAGACTTCACAGGCGGTTGAAGCTAAATTGCTGGTCGATATCTATAATCAGGTTCTACAGCAACGAAACATTAAAGGAATTAGCTTCTTCTCCACTACCTATGGCAAATATAATAATAACGCGGAATATCATCCTACGCTAAATGTCATCATTCATGGCAAAGAAACTGAACTTGAAGATCTTTTGGAGCAATTAGATACGGTCGTAAACGATTCAAGCTTTCTCAATTCTGGTAAGTTGGAGGATTATCTGAAGGGAATTGAGCAAAATGTACATTACAATGTGGTAGATGAAGCTTTCATTTACGATTACGCCATAGCTAGTCAATCAGCAGCTAATCGGTATAACACCTTAGCCTCCGGCCCTATTGGCTCAGGCTCCTTGTCTTATTTACACTATCTGCGAGAAGTTAACTCAAGTAAAGATAAGCAAAAAGCAGCTTTGGAGAAAATCTCCGCTATACGAGACAAGGTATTCAATCGCAACGGTCTAGTCATCGATGTAAGTGGTAGTAGTTCTTTCTACAAGCAAGCTAGAGAATCCATGCAGCCGGTACTAGCTAAGTTGAACAGTAAAGTATATCCTAAGCCAACCATTCAGTTGCCTGCGGTTCCAAACTCTTTAGCTATTGTCGACCAAAGCCGCTCGGAGAACGTAGCCACCGTTATGCAGGTGGGCAATCTCGCTGATTCCAGTATCGCTTACTCCGGTAAGTTGAGAGTTCTGGCCAAATATTTGGAAACCTATTATTTGATGCCAATGATGCGTGATGCAGGCGCTTATGCCGGAAGTATGCAAATCAATGAAGACAATAGTGTACTGCTCAATGCTGCTCGAACTCCGGATATCCCAGCAACTCTCCAGGTTTTCAACGGGCTTGGCAAATTTCTGCGTGAATCGAAGCTAACTGAGCTAGAGCTAGAAAACATCATCATCACCACCGTGAATGATTTTGATTTAAACACAAGTACAGAAAATGGCGGTGTACAAGGAATCGGCGCAAGTATGTATTATAAGCAGTACTCTAAAGCTGACCTAAAGCGTGAACGCCAAGAAATCCTCTCAACAACCTTGGACGATTTGAAGTCTTATGCTCCAGCTCTTGAACAATTGACCTCAGAGAAAAAGATCTTCATTCAGTCCAATCAAACGATGATCGATAATTCAGGCATCAAGTTTGAGAGCATCATTGATTTGAATAGCATGAGGTAGTTCTAATGTTAAGACAGGGGGCTGTGTTAAAAGTCGATCTTCCGACTTGAAGACGCCTCTTTTGCGTACCCCAAAATGCGTGCATCCCCCTGTTCTGGCCGGGTCACTCGTACACGGACATTTATGTCCGTTAGCGTTGATTCTGTGTCACCCCGCCTTTGTAACGGACATAAATGTCCGTTACAAAGGAAATTGTCGCGAAAAATGGAATTTTTCGCTTCTAAGGGTCAAAAGTGTCCGTTAGAGGAGCGTAGTGGTTGTTTTCATGCTCTAACGGACATTTTTGACCGCTAGATCAGTGGAGAGTCCTGACCGACCGTGTTTGTCTCTTGCGCCACGCAAGCTTAATAGATGGTACAAAGATCGAAGCCGGCGCGAATAAATACTACGTCTGGGATTGTGGCTTTGCCCACAAAAAAGGTTAGACGAAAAACATGATGTTTTTCCACCATTGATTCAGCAATCTTGATTAATGAAGCTTTGGATAATTTGGAAGTATCTAACTCCATGTATCTCCCTCAATCCATTTCAGCATTCCACCTGTAGGCCGCTCTCCTACATAGGGTATATACCAACCACTTTTTCCGTTAAGAGATACTTTTTCTCCTTGAGACTTTATTTCAACCTTCTGAGTAATTTTCTTCGACTGTTGGGTTCCTGTATTTAATCCAAATGTACTATTTCTTTTTCGATAATCGAATTATTTTTTAATTGTCTCGCTCCAAACACATATGCATCATGGTCATCAAAATAGTTAATAAGAATCTCGTCTGTTTTAATAGTCGCACGATCAGGTACTTTTATTTCATAATTTGTAGCAGTTCCAAATACCGTTGGTGTATATATAACGAAGCTCGTTCCTTGTCCAAGCTTTTTAATTGCTGTATTGTCCTGTACCGAGAATCCCAGAGAATCCCATGGTATCTGCAAACTGAAATGCTATTGCCAAGAAAACCGAATGCAACATACTCATCACTCCCACTATAAATTAATGTTTTCTTTCATTTGCTCACGTTTTCTTAGAATCTCAAACACGATGTTCTCAAGAGATGGGGATATCATGCTGTTATGACATATTTTTCTCGAGGAACCGGTGACGGGAATAAAGCCTGGAACACATTTTCCAATCTGTGGATGGTACCTATGATCGCACCTTGGATATCCACAATTCCCTCGACGGTTTACCCTCCCATGTCACACTGGGTCTATGCCCTCACATTCCTTCGTTCTACCTCTCAAGGGGTGGATGCCGCTTCTTGCTCCTTTACTGGGTCGTTGCCCTTATGATGAAAAATCTGCGGCTACTCCGTGCTTCTGTTTGTCGCGTTTGAAGTCTAAGCACTGTGAAGCAAGATGAATCGTTAATGTTTGAATTAAGCAACCATCTGTAGCTGAGACTGGCGTACCGGTCCCAATACGTCATTTGCATTGTAGCGTATCTGTTTTGTTCCCAACGTATGCAATACTCGAATGAGTTTTCCACATAAGGCTACAATAGATTGTTTCTTCTTTAGCGGGTTCTGGGCTCGTTTCGTGTAATAGTGATGCAGCGCTTTAAATTCTGTATTTTTTGCCACCATGGGCATCATCGCACGGAACAGTAAAGCTCGAAGTCGAGACCGTCCCCGTTTGGTAATCGTGGACTTCCCTTTCTTCTTCCCAGAACTGTTCTCCCTTAGATTAAAGCCCGCAAGCCGTATAATCTGCTGACTATGATTATATCCTTTGAGATCGCCTACCTCGGCCAGAAATCCAGCCAATGTTACGACTCCAACCCCAGGAACCGTTAGCATTTCTTCCGAACCAGGGATCTGTTCAAGCAGTTCTACCACCTGTCTCATGATGTCGTCTATCTGCCGAGTAAACAAAGTATGCTGCTCCAGCAAGTTCTTCAATTCAATCTTGGCTGCCATTAAACCCTCTGTGAGGCCGATAGAGTCCTGAGCTGCTTGAACCAGTTTCTCTGCTCGCTTCATGCCAACCGCCCGTTTAACCTCTTGTTTCCACCGTTTCAAAACTGTGAAAGCTCCAAGTGTTACAATTTCTTGCGGGGTAGGAAATTCTGCAAGCGTGATGAGAGAGGCTTTTCCTTCCCAGTCAGCAAACACGTTTTGATATTCAGGAAAGAACCGGTCGAGCCAATTTTGAATCCGTCTTTGGACTTGACCCAGGTTTAACATAACCTTTTCTCGATGATTCATGAGGATGCGTAAATCCGCATAAACGCTCTTTGGAAGCCGGGGCTCCGAATAATGGCCGTTACGAACGAGATCTGCAATAACCTTGGCATCCTTGTAGTCGTTTTTCGTTGGTGAATTGTCTTCAAGTTCTTTACTCTTGCTAACATGATGAGGGTTTACGATAACTAGTTTAATGCCCTCATGCTGTAGAAACTCAGCCAGGGTAAACCAGTAGTGTCCGGTTGGTTCGATGCCGAAGATGACGTCAGTCTTGGCATGTTGCCGTTGAAGTTCCTTCATCCACGATACTAGTTTTAACAAACCTGAACGGTCGTTTTTAAATACACAATCTTTTCCCAATTCGATCCCACGAAAATCGATCCCGCGTGCTACATGGGTTTCTTTGGCGATGTCTGCACCGATAACCAGTGTATTTTCGGTAATTTGTTCAATACGTTGATTCTGTTTCTTAGATTGTTTATACTTCATATTGAGCGTCCTCCTTCTAACTTAGGGAATGAATGTCGACCATTCGGAACCCAGCATACAGGAGACGCTCTTTTTATTCAAACCTCAAATTAATTCATTACAGGAATGGCTCCTTTTAAGATGAAAATATTGTATCCGGCACTAAATATATTATTCATTTACGTATTAGTAGCGCTATAATTCCCTCGCCAACCCCAAGCCAGTTCCATGTAAAATACAGAGCGTTCACCAGCTGTTAGCCCTCGGGCTTGATCGGAAAGCATAAGAAAAAGCACCCAAATAGAGGGTGCTCATATTTATAGATGTATCAATTTTGAAAATTAATAAACAGTCTGTAAGTAGTCTCTAATCCCGGCCAGCCAAAGCTTCCGTTATGTCCCTTTACCTTGATATATGCAGTTGTTCCAGGCTGAATCCAGAAACCACAAAAATCTGTTTGCCCCTGGCCTTGATCGCCCGCTTCTATGGTGGCAGGAGTTCCGTCAGATCTTGTGTAGTAGGCCATGATATCATAGTTTATATACCTGTCGTTTTCGAGTGTTAAGAACACAAATCTACTGGAACTTTCATTGTTGTATATTTTAAACCAGTCTTCATCATCGGGGTGATCCGTGTAAGAGCTGTACGCAAAACCGTTGTCTGCCCACATAGCTGTTTCCCTCGTATCATTTTCACCCCTAATTGCGAAAGCACTTTGCGAGAGTGTGAACATCAAAACAAATGCAAAAACAACTGAAAATATCCTTTTAGATTTCATTTTCTTCCACCTCTCCATTTTAGTCGAACCGGCCGATTCGACTCTATTATACATAACTACCTAAATAATGTAAAATAATTGATATATTTAGTGGAATTCGGCATAAAATAACGCTACCTCTACGAATGCGAATAGCCTCGATAGAGTTCAGGACCGAGGCCAATTTTCTATCAACCTACCAACGTTCCTAATATAACTTTTTAGACACAATTCAAACAATATATCATGAACATTCGAATATCCTTTGTACAATGAAAAAATAAGACTTATCAATAGCGAGACCTGATAGTATGTTGCTATTGATCATTTTTATTTCAAATAAGTTGAAATAATTGCGGTATGGATCGTCCAAGTAAAACTAAACCAACAGTTGGAAACAATAACTGAACAATATGATCACACTGAACAGCGTTAACAGAGCAAAGGCTCCTAAGGTATTCAAAAATATATGTCTATTGCCAAATCGACTATTCAATTTCAAACTTGTTCATTCAAATACTACATTTTCACTTTGATTATTCCAAAAGATTTTAAATTCTATTGGATCATTAGACTTCTCCGAATCGGTTACAGTTCCAGATATCTTAAATGGAGGGGTATGTTCTTTTAGTGCTTTGCCTTCTTGAGATATGTTATTACCAATGACTTCATATCTAAAATTTTCAATAAGGTTTTCTTCACCCAAATAAACGATAGTGCAGGCGCCTGTACTCCGCTGAAAAGAAACTCGCCAATTATCACTTTCTTTGTGCTTGATATCATCAGCTCCACAAGCAGTTAGAACAGAAATTACTACGACTATGCAAATTAAGACTAACGACATTTTACCCAATTTCACAAATGTCCCCTCCTTTGGTATTGTTTATTTGTCTAACTTACATATTCTGAATTTAAGACATTGAGGTATGATTTTACCTATGCTATGATAAAAATAGAAGAGGAGCCGTGCTGATAACACGACTCCGTGTACACTCACCGCTTTAAAGAGCGGTCGGCTATGAAAGGTTTTAGCGAATCGAAATAGACCGCATCCTTGTCTGAAGTGCTCCCTGTCAAGTAGACAGTGTAAAAAACAAAATAGTTAGTTTGCATTCCTCAGCTCGGTTAAACCGAGCTGAGTTTTGTTCATTATGCAGCACGTCGGTATTCGTTAGGTGACAAGCCATCCAAACACTCTGTATAGCGATAGTTGTTGTAATAATGAATATATTCCTTAACGTCTTTGAGGACGTCTTCATAGGTAACGTGCTTTGTAAGATAATAGCTTTCTGATTTGTAAGTGCCCCAGAATCGTTCAATAGGTTGGTTGTCCAAGCATCGGCTTACACGAGACATGCTTTTCATAAATCCGTATTTTATATGGAGCCAATTATACTCATGTGAGGTATATTGGAAGCCTCTATCGCTATGAAGAAGTGGAGTGACCCCCGAATTCTTACAGTAGGCTTTCTTCACCGTATCCATGACGAGTTTATTGTTGTTGGAGGGGCTTAACACCCATGAGACGATAGAGTTATCGTATACATCGAGAATAGCACTCAGATAGGCTTTACGACCGTTCCCGTACTTCAATTCTGTAACGTCGGTACACCACTTCATATTAGGAGCATCTGCTTGAAATTCACGGTTCATTACATTTTCCGCTACATGAATTTCTGAAGCTTTCACATAGTTGGGTCGTTTCCTGCGAATGACTGCTTTCAATCCAAGAGCACACATGATTCGATAGTAACGCTTTTTGTTGTAATTTTTCTTGAGTTTTCGGTTTAATTGGGTGCGGATTTGACGGTATCCGAGTGCTCCTTTTCTCTTGTCATAGCGCAGCTTTACTTCCTTAGCGAGTGAAATCATTTCAAGTTCTCTGGTGGATGGCTTCCATTTCAGCCATTTATAATAGGCAGACCTAGCGACTCCAGCTAGCTTACACAGCTTTGTGATGGCGTAGCCTTTCTCCGAGTGCAGTTCTTGGATGGCTTGATACAAGTCTACATGTCGAACTAAGGTTAACGTGTATTTCGTCGCCGGATCTCTGCCAACTTTTTTGCAAGGGCGTTCTCCATTTCCAGGTACTCATTTCGCGCCTCTAGTTCTTTGATCCGAAGCTTGAGCCGTTCATGATCATTTAGCTCTTCTACAGGCTTATTACGTCCCCGATGATCATGAAGCGCATCCTCACCGCCAGATTGATATTTACGAACCCATGCATACACCTGTTGATAAGAAACTTTGTATTTCTCAATCGACTTCTGATAATCGAAATCATTAGCGATCGTATATTGAGCAATTTCAATACGTTCTTGGAGAGTGGTTTTACGTCCTTTATTCATATGAGATAGTCCTTTTCCTTTACGAGTAGGTTTCATTTCTTCCCCACTAGTATACTTGGAAATCCATCTCGTCAAAACACTTTTACTCGAAATA
>NZ_KZ987724.1:4946016-4997851 GCF_003614185.1 Paenibacillus aceti | reverse complement strand
TAATGAATATATTCCTTAACGTCTTTGAGGACGTCTTCATAGGTATCGTGCTTTGTAAGATAATAGCTTTCTGATTTGTAAGTGCCCCAGAATCGTTCAATAGGTTGGTTGTCCAAGCATCGGCTTACACGAGACATGCTTTTCATAAATCCGTATTTTATATGGAGCCAATTATACTCATGTGAGGTATATTGGAAGCCTCTATCGCTATGAAGAAGTGGAGTGACCCCCGAATTCTTACAGTAGGCTTTCTTCACCGTATCCATGACGAGTTTATTGTTGTTGGAGGGGCTTAACACCCATGAGACGATAGAGTTATCGTATACATCGAGAATAGCACTCAGATAGGCTTTACGACCGTTCCCGTACTTCAATTCTGTAACGTCGGTACACCACTTCATATTAGGAGCATCTGCTTGAAATTCACGGTTCATTACATTTTCCGCTACATGAATTTCTGAAGCTTTCACATAGTTGGGTCGTTTCCTGCGAATGACTGCTTTCAATCCAAGAGCACACATGATTCGATAGTAACGCTTTTTGTTGTAATTTTTCTTGAGTTTTCGGTTTAATTGGGTGCGGATTTGACGGTATCCGAGTGCTCCTTTTCTCTTGTCATAGCGCAGCTTTACTTCCTTAGCGAGTGAAATCATTTCAAGTTCTCTGGTGGATGGCTTCCATTTCAGCCATTTATAATAGGCAGACCTAGCGACTCCAGCTAGCTTACACAGCTTTGTGATGGCGTAGCCTTTCTCCGAGTGCAGTTCTTGGATGGCTTGATACAAGTCTACATGTCGAACTAAGGTTAACGTGTATTTCGTCGCCGGATCTCTGCCAACTTTTTTGCAAGGGCGTTCTCCATTTCCAGGTACTCATTTCGCGCCTCTAGTTCTTTGATCCGAAGCTTGAGCCGTTCATGATCATTTAGCTCTTCTACAGGCTTATTACGTCCCCGATGATCATGAAGCGCATCCTCACCGCCAGATTGATATTTACGAACCCATGCATACACCTGTTGATAAGAAACTTTGTATTTCTCAATCGACTTCTGATAATCGAAATCATTAGCGATCGTATATTGAGCAATTTCAATACGTTCTTGGAGAGTGGTTTTACGTCCTTTATTCATATGAGATAGTCCTTTTCCTTTACGAGTAGGTTTCATTTCTTCCCCACTAGTATACTTGGAAATCCATCTCGTCAAAACACTTTTACTCGAAATATGATATTTCTTCGTCGCCTCCCGTATGGAATGATTACCGGATAGGACATCCATGATTGCAGTAAGCCTCAGATCCTTTGAATAGGCTTTCCACCCTCTAGACTTCTTTAATCCCTCAAAACCATCTGCTTTATATTTTCTAACCCATTCTGTGACGGTGTGCCTATCTACCCCAAGCCGTTTCGCTTCATGAGTTGGGTTAGTTTCATTCTGAAGACAACGTTCTACGACATGTAACTTGATCTCAAAAGAAATTGGACTCTTTTTGGACATTAGAAAAACTCCCATCATTATAGAAGTAGAAGTTTTTGTTTTTTTCTACTGTCTACTATGATGGGAGCATATCATAGGTAGGGCGGTCTATTTCTTTGTGTTTTGATTAATCGCTACGACGATGGTTACAACCAGCGTCAGCAGCGCTATAATTAGCCCACCAAAACTGATCATGATCGTCAAAGCGTCTTTAATCTCCACAGGCATCACCTCCCTTCCGGGAGATTAGCCGACCGCCCTTTTAAGCCCGTTTCATGTACAAGTCCTATTATAGCAAAATGGCCAAAATAGAAAACGCCTTCCTGGGCGCTCTAGCACATTTGGTTTGGTTATAGAAGGTTCAGTGGTTACCTCTGAGTTTGTTTAAAATCGTAACCAGTCCTTTTGATCCTAAAAAAAGAGAAAGACCTAAAATAAATTCAAATATCCTTTGTACAATGAAAAAATAGGATTTATTAATAGCGGGATCTGATAGTAAGTTACTATTGATCATTTTTATTTCAGGGATAATTTGAAATAATTGCGGTATGGATCGTGCAAGCAAAACTAAACCAACCGTTGAAAACAATAATGACTGAACTTCTTTCAAGCCCAAGTTGGTGACTTTGGTCTCAGCTTTTTCATCCATATGAACCAGATACTTTGTTAATTTATTTGCACTGAACCATATGATCACACTGATCAGCGTTAACAGAACAAAGGGTCCTAAAGTATTCACAAAAAATATGGAATGATCCGCATTCGGACCATTGTTCAAGCTTCTCAATTGCAACCACACATTTATCGTATTTCCCAATTGGATGATTCCAAGAGAAAATATATAGATAGCCAACAACCGCACTGAGAGATAACCGATTTGTTTGATTGACAATTCATTCACCACCTTCTTCTAGATTGGACTTTTCAAATTTTAAGTTCGACTAGTAGAAATAATATCCTGCTTTACTTTATACTTTAAAGCAAGAAAGGTTAGAAGAATGGTAGAAGATCTGCTTTTTGCACAAAAAAAGCGCGACCCCCCGGAATTCTCGGGAACCGCGCTGCGCTTGAATAAGTAAGGATGCTGATGAGAGGATTCGAACCACCGACCTACGCATTACGAGTGCGTTTAAGGGGCGTTACCTCTCGTATTCTGCACGTAGCCTTAAACGTGCATTTATCCGATGACCTACGCATAATACGAAGCCCTACGTACTTCCACTATAACCCATGTCCGCGATAAACACAACTCTAATATTCACATTTTTTACCTATGAGATTTGGAAGCTGCGCGCATTGTACGGGGGCCTGCTGTCGCCCCTTCGCGTGGGTGCCTTGGGGTAATGCGTTACCGCACTAAAGCATTGAATAATCGTAGGGTTTACGATATGCACTCGTATGCAACCGATACCCCCAACGCACAGTATAAACGTTGCCCCTCCGACTCGCTGTAAACCCGCACCACTACGCGGTTTGTACCGTATATGCATAATTCCGCGTTATACACCGCATATACATTTCCAGTACCTTTCGCATAATGGCGCGGCTTAACACGATTCCCACTGGTAAATTATTCACCGCGGATCGAGACGTTTATACATCGTTTATGCAACGAGAAAAAGCCGAAAAGGCCGCACCCAGCCGTTTGACCCCCGAGTTTGTAGGCGCGTGTCTGCCAGGAGCTGCGTGCAGGTGAATCGCGGTATTAGTCCGAATAAATCCGAAAATAAAGCGCCTGTAACACGCATGATTACACGTTATCACAGGCGCACATCTATCGGACTCCCTACGTCTTAGCTCGCTTCTTTCCCGTTAATCATCGCATCTAATTCGCTGATCTCCGCGCGAATCTCTTCGTCAGTCTTAACTCGCGTCTGAACGGTATCACGCATATCCTCAACGACAGTACGATCGGTAAGCAATCCGTAGCGACGGAAGAACAGGTCAAGCGCTTTAACGGAAGGAACTCCGTTTGCTCCTCCGCGAATCAATTTCATTAATTGAACGTAGGCTTCCGAACGCATTGCGTCGAGATTACGCTCAGACAAGTAGTTAATGTAAGCTGCGAAATGCTCTTGCGATTTCCATTCGAATAAAGTCGAGCGAGCGATTCCCAACTCATCCGCGAGCTCCTGCATTGTCTTCTTCTTCCCACCCTCGCCCAATAACTCGCCCCATTCGTTCTGAACATATAACTGCGCGGCCTTCTGTTGCTGCGGTGTGAGCTGCGCCTCTAATACCTTCCGTTGTCTACTCATCAGTATCGTCCTCCTCTATTATCTTATTCGCGGCATCAATCGCAGCCTGTAGCGCATCCGGATCGGCTAATAGGCGCTTGGCTTCCTCCCGCGCGTCCATATCGTATTTGCCGTGTTGGTCGAATAGGTCGTGACCCAGGCCGTCATCTTTCGTCATCCATCCGATGTAGATGCGAATCTTACGCATTTCGTCGCTCGTATTAATTTCGTCAGTCTTGCCCGCGTCGATCATTTCGTTAATGTGCTTCATCATTTGAAGCGTTGCTCCCGCGCTGAATCCGTGAAGTCCGCACCAGAATCCGACCGAGCGCATGAGCATATGCGCAATCTCCTCATACTCCACAAGCTTGTCCATATCAATCCGCGTAACCTGTCCAGCCGCTAGGATCGACGCATATTTGACCGCGATTGCTCGGAACGGCTGCAGGCGTTCGACTAGCGCAAGCGATAACGGAATATCTACGAAATCTTCTCGCTCCGGCGGATCGGGCGTAAGTCCCTGTTCGATACGGATTTGACGCAGGCGCTCCGTTAATGCCGCGATGTCAACACGAAGCTCATCATTCGTCATCCTCTTCACCTCCCTCTAACGCAAGCAGAGCGGTAGTTATCTGATCCTCGAGCGCGTGAAGTAGCTCTATCCGTGCATCAACGTCCGGCCGCGTCGCTAGTACCGCGGAAATAACTGCGGCAAGCTCCGGCAACGGCTGCGATATATCGATCGTACATTCGATTAGATTACGTTGAATCATGCGATCCCCTCCGAATGAAATAGTAAAGCCGCCCCCGAAAGGACGGCCTTTAATTATTTGTTTAGTTGTTCTTTAAGTGCCTCGTTTTCTTTCTCAAGATTTTCTATTTCTTGGCTCGTTCTTTTATACGATTCGCTTTGGTCATATTTAAAATATTCCGAGTTCTTTTCTACCTCATAACCTTCTTCTTGAATCTTCTTTAACTCACTTATCCTCTGCTCGTTACTTTTTATCTTCTGTTCAATGCTTTCTCTTGATGAACTTGAAATATCGTCCAAAGATACAACCCCCTGTGAGTATCCTACCTTTTTATTTGCTAGATTTCCGACGTCTCTCACGGATACATAAGCCGATCCATCAACGATTATCGCCCTCGCCTCCGTCAATTCTCCATTATTATTTACTTGGGCAATCCCGTCTACTTTCTTACCGATTAGACTATTTCCAGCCGCGCCGACGACTGTTCCACAAAGTAGAAAGGTTGCTGCAACCGCTGTAATAACTAGTTTTTTCATCTGTCACGCCTCCACTGTTCCTTTTTGTTAATTATACCCAACGTGGAGGCACTATTAAATACTATTTTGGTATATTTACCGTAGCTAGTGTTTGCCCGGTACGGCTGTACATCTTCAAATTTCGAGTCGTAGCATCGAACGCTAAACTGTACCCTGCCTCGCTAACCTCAGCTTTATTGTTTAGTGCGGATGTATCCGCCTTACCCGCTAATTGTGAAGTGACAACTATTCGATTGCTTTCCGTAGGTGATCCGATATAGGAATAAGCCGGTAATGTCGCGCTCATAGCTGATAGCGTTATATCTAGCCCACTACTAATCCGGACGTCATTCGCTCCGTATACCTCTAGTTGCTTTGTCGAGTTTGTAAATCCGATATATGAACGGTATACTCCACCGTCTACAAACTCAATTCGACGGTCATTTGTCTGCCCGGTTAGCCCCATATATAAAACGTTTCCGATACGCGCGTCTCTCGTAACATTAATATCTGTATTAGACGTAATACTACCACCGATTAGGTTCGCGCCGGTTATCGTCCCCTGGGCCGTAATATTCCCTGAGAAGTACCCGTCCTTCCACGTAGATGAATTTAAGTTAGACGTATTGATTTGTGCAGAGTTCGCGGTTAGTTTGTTCGCGGTAACGTTTCCCTGCATATCAACGCGGAACGGCGCGGAACTAAAAGTCGTGTTCCCGGCCGCGATCCCATTTGTATTAATCTGTGTAACATTATTTCCGTCACCGATTAACAAAGACACGAAACTGCCGAGTTGTCCGCTTATTACTTCCGCGTTAATATATTTCGGCGTAATCGCGGTCCTCGCAGTGGCACCGCCATCAGTCGTTAATATGATGCCGTTCGACGTCATAATAACCTGATTGCGCGCGTCTGTTTTGTCCTGTAGCACAATTCCGCGCGTGTCGTACTTAACTTCCGTTTTCGAATTGTTTACGTCGATGACCGCTTCCTTCGCGAAGGCCTCGAATAGTTCCGTACGGATAAGGCCGCCAGAGGTCATATTATTGACGATACCTTTTGCGCGCTCTAGGTCGGCCATTATCTCCGCGAAGTCCTTACGCATCACATTCGCTACTTTGACTTGTGAATGCTTATCCATCGCGAACGGGTATTCGGTAATCTCGACAACACGCGCCGTTACGTTATCCAGTCCGAGAGCCGGATCGAGGCAATGAACGGTATCGCCGAGGCCGGGCTGTGTCTCCGTCCTATCCAGCTTGTGCAAATCAGCCGCGGACACGTCTACTTCAAACGATGGGATTTCATTATCAGTGAGCGTTTTGCGTGCTGATCGCAATAACTCGGCTACGTCGGTAATGTCCTGTTCGATCAATTCGCCGTCATAGTAGGGAATATCCGGGGACGCCCACACGTCCGCATACTGTGACACTAAATAGTTAGACTGTAATATCCCGTTTACAATCGCGCCAGGTATCGCTTGGAGCCGCGCCCGTTCTTCCGCGGTCAAGATCGTCGCCGGTTGTCCGATCCACGTGCGGCCGTCTTTCATCTGAACATATAGCCGCGTTACAAGGCTTTCAGTAGTGTCCGAGAATTTTGAGGAAACTATATTCTTTTGGAGTCGGTATTGGTGTCCGTGATCCGCGCCGATCTTCTTTCGAATATGAAGCGTGTAATTGTCCGCTTCAATCTCGGCATTATACATTTTGAGAACGTCATTTAACGCGGCCAGACAGTTCGTGCGGCCCCAATCCTTAATGTCGTACAGATCGAAGGTGTCGTGAATGACAAACGAAAAACGGCCGCCGGTAGCAGCCGCTATTCTGTCGGTTAATTGCGATATGTGCGCGCCATAAAGCTCCTTAATATAGGACGCGTAAGGGATTTTATATTCGCGAAGGTTGAACATAACGTGCTTACACTTTACCGCCGCCGTTAGTTTCTGCCCATCCCTGACGCGCTCTATGCTGTTCACCGTGTAGAACTGGCCGCGCTCGTCCTTTATTTGCCCTTTAAGCTGTATCTTGCTGCGAAAATCCTCAGAGTTCATCGGTACAAAAAAGGCCATCTCATCGTCGGAGTTTATCCGTCTTAGCCGCGTAACATCGTAAGCATCGACTAATATGCCGATACGCTTACGACTTCTATCGTATGACTGCAAATATTGCATCATATTGCCTTATCACCTCTATTTTGTGTCCGTTGCGCGAACCGTGCCCGTTCATCGAAAAATCCCCTTATATCGGCCCTGTCTTCGAGAACAACCTCGTCCACGCCAAGATCATAGTGGTTCGTGATTGTCGTTGTCGTAACTGCCCCGCCTGGCTGCGATACTGTCCGCGATGCAGCGCCCTGTAACGCGTCAAATAATACGGCCTGCTGCCGTGCATTAAGTACCATTTCTCCCGCGTGTACCTGCGCGATAACCGGCTCACCGTTAGCGCCCCGAACGATACCACCGACCGCGAAAGACTGTAACTTTTGTCCGGAATCTTCTAATATGCCGTACTTATCCCGGATCGCTTGGTTCCGCACATTCAGCCGTGCCATTTCCGCCGTATCTCCACGTGCTTTAGCGGCCGCCCATGCGTCCTTATTCGCGTTATACTCCGCCAGTTCGTCCGCTGTCCGAAGTGTCTCGACCTGCGCCATCTTTGCGTTGTACTGCGAAACAAACGAATCAAGTTCCTCGAGAATAGCCGCGTTAGCTTTGCCCGCTTCACTTACGCGGAATTCCGCAAGAACCGCTTCGATCATTTTGATATCGCCAGAATACGAATTAAAAGCGTCGATCAACTTATCAAACTGCGCTTCGGTTTCCGCGATCTCCGTATCAAAGGCGTCAGATCGCGCATTCTTCTCGTCCTGTATCGCGCCCTTTTGCGACTCGAGCTCACGCTTGCGGAGTTCCCGTTCGTGTTCGAGAATCATCCGGTCGCGGTCCTTAATCGCTTGCTCACGCTCGGCAATACCTTCGGGACCGACTGCGGAAGCGAGTTCGTCAATTCGCGCATTCTTCTCACGCAATGCCGTCTCGTGATCGACATCCGAGTTATATTCCGCTTCCTTCGCGATCAACTCATCAATAGCTTTGATCCGCGCATCATAATCGGCAAGCGCCGCCTCTTTCCGCTTCTTAATTGCGTCAAGTTCCGCTTTTTTGACGGATTCGATCGAGGCTTTCTGCACCTTAACGCTGTCCTCCGCGAGCTTCACGGTCTTGTCCATCAACGCCTTACGCGCCTGGTAAACTTGGTCATCCGCCCGCTTATAAAACTCGGAATCTGCGGCATAACGGTCTCTCACGCGAGTCCACGCCTTAAGTTTCATGTTCGCAATCTCATTCTCGGATTTACCCGATAACTCCATTCGGCGCTCTTCCTGCTTAATCCATTCCGCAGAGAAATCAAACTGAGACTTAACGGTGTCCTCGTTCAAGCGCTTAACTTGAAGGTCGAGTGTGCGCCGATCGTCGACGGTATCCTTGAGATGCCGTTCGTGAGTCTTACGCAATCTCTCGTAAGCCTTAATCTGCTTGTCCGTTGACCAATCAAACATTTCCGCCTGGAAACGGATCGTCGCAAGATCAGCATCATATGCCTTCTTACGAGCTTCGGCGGCGAGTTCTGCGGCCGACTTCGTCTTCTTTTCCTTCTTGGGCTTCTTTTCTTTCTCTTTGCCTGGATCGAATAGAGCAGAGCCACCGCCGGAGCCAGACCCCGGAATATTTCCGCCTTTTAGCTTCGCTTGTCTCTCGTTGATTTCGTTAAGGGCGGATTGTATCCGATTCTGATCGACGTAAAGCTCGTCTAGATTTTTTCCATTTCGGATACTCAACTTTTCCGCGTTCAAAGAATCGATATTCGACGTTGCATTATCCGCGTTAATAACGTCAAGCATTGTCTGCATCAGCGCCTTGTAGTTCTCGATCTGCGCCTCTACGGATTTCTTTTGCTCCTCGGTAGTTCGTCTTAACGACTCTAGTCGTTGATTCTCATAGTCGAGGGTCGCGTCCAGCATGTCGCGTTCTGCACCCATCTGCGTCTCTGCAAGATCGATATTCTCAATCCGCAAGTTTCCCTCTTCGTCCATCATCGCATGAAGACCGGGGTAGGCTGATGTTAACGATTGTGTGGCGGTGCGCAGCTCTGCCTTTTGCGCGGCGTCCAGTTCTTGTTGTGCGGTTAGGCTTTTATACGTTTCCAACGACGCTTCCAACGTCTTCAAACGTTCGTTGTTCGTCGCTGCGAGCTGGAATGTCGCGTCCTGCTCTTGGAGAATAGCGTTAACGGCGCCCTCGCTCGCCTCACGTAAATGTTCGATTGCTTTCGCCGCTTCCTCCGGCGTTTCAAAGTCCATTTTACGAAGGGATTTATCGAGCGCGTCGATTTCCTGCTGCACTTTGTTTATCTCTTTCGCGAGTTCTTGATCGATCGTTACAGCGGAACCGGCCTTTACCTTTGAGTAATCCGGCAGCTTGGCCTGCAGCTCTTCCATTTTCTTCTGCAACTTTTCGCGTTCTGAAAGTATGTCCCTAAGTTCTTCGATGTCAGCGCGTGCGTTTTTTAAATCGTTAGATGTCCAAGAAAGAGAATCGGCCATCTTCGCGTTAAGCTCTTCCTGACTTTGAGCGAGTCGCAAAACCTGACCTGCTGCTTTATCTGCGGCCACACCATACGCCGTTACCCCGGCAGCAACTGCGCCGACAAGTGTAAGTAAGAGGCCAACGCCTCCCATCGCGGATTTAAGTACGATAAAGGCCGCTGACAGCGCGCCAACTACTGCAATAAACGATGTAAATGCGAGAGAAGCTGCTCCAATCCCTACCGCGATGTCCTTGTTCTCCGTCGCCCATTCAGCCGTTCCTTTGATAAGCGGAGTTATACCGTCGAGAAGGTCCTGTAGTATCGGCAAAAAAGCGCCGCCTATTTCTGTCCGCGCCTGTTCAATCGTGCTGTTAAATGTTGCTTGAGTGCCCGCATAGCCCGCCATAGCTTCGTCGGCATTACCGGCAAACATTGCGGCTTCCGCCATCATTCCGTTATAGGCCGCTTGAATTTTGCCCGTTTCCGTAAGCTTTCCGGCAGTTGTGCCGAGAGTCTTCGCGAAACGATCGTACATAACTGATAAATTCGTCGTGATCCCGGCCGCGTCCGTCAGGTTCGAGTTACCTTGTTTAATCCCGCGTGCGGTCTGTAACATTGCTTGTTCTAGCGTGTAATGTGCCTCGCGGTTATAGGCAGCGGCGTCCGCCGTTGCGATCATCATGTTTTTTGTTTCCTCGAGCGTCAGCCCCGCGGATAAATACGTCTTAACCGTATCCGCAACCGTTGCGCGGTTCAAACTCCAACGTTCCGATAACTCCTCGACTAAACCAACGGAATCCTCGACGCTATTATTCGTCGATTTAGCTACCGCATACACGCCACGATACGACATGTTAAGTTGGTTGGCTTCCTCGGCTAACGTCTTAATAGTATCCACGATCTTAGACGCGGCTGCACCGGCCCCTAACGCTGACAAACCGGCGCTTAGACCATTAATTCCGGCCTTTGTCTTCTCAGCTTCCTCCGTTACACCTTTAAGCTCCCGCTCAACCTTCTCGATCTGATCGGCGCTGGCACCGACGCGTACTAACTCGTCCCGGACGGCCCGGAGTTGCGCCTCTGTCGGTCGTGCGTTAACTGTGCCTAGCGCTTTACTTACTTTCGATATCTGCTCCGTAGAAAGGCCGATCGCTTTCAAATTATCGTCGAAACTTGAAAGACCCTTTCCGGCATTCTCCGCAGCATCATCGAGCGCATTAAGACGGGCCGCGGTACTATCTGATACTTTGATTAGCCGGAGAAGGTTAGCTTCGACATTAAGAATTTGCTGCTCAAGCTTAGTCCTATCCGCGGCATTAAACGTCTCTGCGTATTGTTTCTTTAGTTCTGCAAGCTTACGTCGCTGCAGCTCAATCTTTGCGTTAACATTCTCAAGGGACGCCGAGAGGTGGGCGATTTTCTCGCCCGAATCCCCCATCGTTTTGATGTCAGCCGCAGCCTTCTTACTCTGCTCGCCGAGTTCGCGCGCTTTGGCTTTTGCCTGATCCATCGCGCTCGCGTAGTTTGAAATATCTGCCGTAACACGAGCCCTAACGCCCCCGACATCTACCATTTCTGACATTAGGAGATACTCCCTTCAAATAGAGCGCGGACCTTTTTCGCCAGTGATCTTATCTCGTTGATCTCAATGAGTTCGCTTAAGTATTCGATAAGCTCACTTGCTGTTGCGTTCTTCTCTATGTCTTCCGGTTCAATTCCTGTCAGAATGGATACAATTCTAGCTATCTCACTTAATGATTGATCTAACGCGACCAAGATAAACGCAGGAATATCCTCCTTTTCGGCAGTGAGCGCGCTTAACAAAGCCCTGGGAATTACATGCAGTTCCCTCGACAACTCGCTCCACTGCATAAGTTTAATTTTTGAGGCGGTGACTTGCTTCCCAGCGATGGTCAATTTTTTCGTTTTTGGTTTTATAAATCTCATAGTTATCCCCCTAGATTAAAAGTAAAAGCGAACCCGAAGGCCCGCCCTGCTGCTTACTATTTCCGATTGTTAAGACGCCAGCCCACTCCTGTCGGTCAGCCAATTGTCCGCGCCTTTGGTTTCTCAATTGGTGCGAATAACCATTTACTTTCTGCGTTTAGTTCTTGAATCGCGTCATCAACTCCCCATACCTTGCCGCTATCATCGATAGACACGCCGGACAAATCGGCTAATTTATACGCAGCATCTAGCGCATCCGTCCGGACTCCGGCATTTCTTGACGCAATCAAAAACTCTGCGCGGATCAAGCGTTTATTTGCAATCTCTAAAACATCATCGCTCACTCGTCCTCACCCTTTCCGTCTAAACTCAACGTCGGATTTACAGCGTCCCGGTATACCCAAGCGACATCCTCCGCAGTCTGACGGATGCGGTCGCCCTCCTCATCGACAAATGGTTCCGGCATGTGCTCCGGATGCGCGGCGAAGAAGGATTCCGTATCGTTGATATACCGAGCGTACTCCGATCCAAACGCCTCTTTTGCCGCGTTATTAACGATTGGACTGCGGTGGATGCGCGGGTCTTCGTCGATCATTTTCGCAACCTCTATGATCTCATTGGCCCCGCGGAAATCTTCACTCTGATATGGTTTGAGCAAGCCTTCATACAGCTCGCCGAGTTCTGCACGGGCGGAAACCTTGATTTCCCCAGCGCCTACGCCCTTCGAGATATTATCGTCTCCCGGTGCCGATAGGATTTTCGAAGCAATCTCCGCAAAATCCTCGCGGACACGATTGGCAAGATACGGATCGTCCAGCCCCTCGGTAAACCCGCGCAACTTTTCAAAAGCTGCTCTTTTCGACATTATGAACATGAGCTCCGTCTTAAGTGATTTGAAAGTATCCTCAAATCTACCTAGTCTTACCGCGTCCGGCTTTTTAGGTGGTGTGTAAATAACCTTTTCTGCTTCTCGAATCGATTTCTTAACGTTTGCAACATATTCCTGTTTCATTGTGTGGGATTTTTTCAAAAACTCAATTGCATATTTTTGCTTAATCTCGGCTTTTGCTTCTTCCTTTCCTTCGGCCGTGAATCGACGGTCTGCGTCAATTTTAGCCAATTCATCTGCTAGCTTTCGCTTGTATTCCAACATCATGCTACTAGATGATTGTTCAATTTCACGCGCTCTCTTAAGGCTTGCTTTTGCTTTTTGATAACTCATCCTGATCCCCCCCAATTGTTTTAATAAATTACTTTCTGGCTGGTTACTTCGTTTTGACTAATATAAGCGCTGCGGTTTGCTGAATAGCTAATGTCCAAACTGCCAACAGGCGCGCCAGATGCATATTTCTCGATAATATGATCCTGTAGTTTGACGGACTCAGTTGCAATTTCGTGCGCCTTCTCTTTTAGCCCGTTAAGGGCGGCGAAATATGCCTGCTTGGATTTCTTCATCTGTTGAAGAAGTGGGTCAACATCTGTTTGCCTCACTTGCTTAAGATACTTGTTCCAGCCAGCTACGCGAGCTTCCACGCTGGTTATGATTGTTTCCTTGTTTGTGAAGTCAATGTTTGATGGAGTAAACTGCTCCGTTAACACTAGACATCATCCTTCCTTAAAGTTATTAAACTATAATTAATTAACACGGTAATATAATAGAGTGATATTGCAAAATAAAAAGCGCCTATTACAGCGCTAGTTTTTCGGACTCTCGGGCCCGCGTGATAGCTTCGGTAATATCTTCGCCAGTCCCGAATGCCTGCGCGATCTTAATTCGCAATGCAGGAGATACGGGCCTGAACCCGCTCTCCACTGCGGCAATACATGATCGCGATACATTTAAAATCTTGGCGAAACCCTCCTGCGTCATTCCTTTACTTATTCTTACCGCTCTTACGGCCACCCCGTTCACTGTTACAAACCCCCTTTAATGTCATAATCGTTACTATCGGGGCAAATAAAAGAACGTCAGTTCTCTCCCCACCTATTAGGATACATGTCCCAGGTAAAAGTCTGTCTCTTCCTCCCGCTCTTGCTGCAGATTATAAATGACGACCGGCCCAGCCAGCTCTTTCGCCTCTTCTTCCGAACGCCATCTCTTATGAGAGTTTGGAAAGTATCCAAATTCGTCGTCCATTGTGATTTCGGTCGGAACGCGTCTCCCTAGCTCCTGCCGCAGCTTCACTATTGTTATTGCGTCTCCAATATCTTCGGATGCTGTTTCCCCGCGTTGAGATATTTCAAACAACTCGGCAGGAGAATAGAACGGATACTCCAATTCCTGGCGTTCACGATAACGCATTAAACGTGGATCACCGTCGTTTCGTTGCCGACGCTTTTTAATATTTCCGTATGTTTTTAGACAAGGATAGCGGCACACTAACGCATTATTCCGGCGAGATCGATCCATAAATTCGCAACCACAAACGGCGCAAACCTTGACCCTCCGCCGCTCAATTTCGGAAAGCTCTCGCCCTACACACTCGAGATAGTATTGATAATCCATAAGCTGGCGGGCGCAACTCCCAACTTGCGGGTATATCTCGTCCTTTTCCGGCTCAGGTTTCGCGCGATCCCGGAGTGATAAGCCTTTCTTGTGGTCTTCCGCGAGAACATAGTCATTCAACCGTTCTACGCGTCTCCATTCAGAGTAAGTCGGCAAATGGCCTGTATAGGGAACGTGTGTATCGTGAAAATATTTCATTGCGTGGTCTGCGGACTCTTCGGAAACTTTTAAACGTATACTTAACGGATGGGCGGCGTGGCGGCGGTAGTCGGAGCGTTTCATATTCGGATACATTTCGCAAGATTTGTCCAAGCGGTTAACCTCCCCATAATAAGCAGCGATTCCCGCAACCGGGATCGAGCTGTATCTTGTTATCTTTTATCTCAAGTACTCTATTCCGCGGTAAAAGATGTATTAATATATCATCTAACAGTCCCGTAAGGTTTCGATAGAAACCGAAGCGGTATATTTATTCTTGTTAATTCGTTTTTGTTAAGTTCGTTATTATTACCTTCCTGAATACGGGATTTAGTCGGCTCCCGAATACAGGATTAAGCTGCTCCGTTTACGGGAATTGCACCATCAAATGGGTAGAAAAGTGGTAAATACATCTTCTTGGGGTTCCCGTGCCAAGCAATCATTTTCGTAATCAATAGTCCCTCTGACTCTAGCAAGCTACAAAGCGGCTTAATTCGATCCCCGTGAATACCTGTGTCCGCGCGAATCTGTTCAACAGTCGGGAACGCCCACATGTAATAATCGTTCGACTCCGTCCCGTTTACGTACGCGTGAAGATAAAGGAGAAGGAAAATTGCATCGCGCGCCGACCTTCTATCATATTTCTCGCCTAATTCACGTAACTGAACACGGAACAAGTCGTGAAGGGACGGAGAGTATCCGCCTCGTTCACTCCCTAATACGCCCTCTTTCTGCTGTATCGCAATTTGCGCCAGACGTTGAAGCTCATTCATTGCCGCGCCTCCCTTTGATTAGTTTTTATAGTAAGCGGAATGACCGCTATTCTATCTCGCCTAATGTAATATACAAACCTTTACACCTCCGTCGCACACCTTTCATGTACTATGTTGCCGGTCGATTCGTTTTCGCACAGATTTACGATACTTTTTTTCGTGACCTCTATTTATACATCCACGCCACGACGCGCATTTGCACACCTTTCAAACAAATAAACGACGCTTGTTATCGTTTCGCACAGTTAAAGTATTATTTCCGAGAAATTTTAGCCTCGCACACTTTTCGAGGAAATTTCCTCTACATAATTAATACGGACACTACTTTTAAAAAAAGGTACGCCCATTATTTGGTAATTCTCTGTTTTTGTGTCTAATTTGTGAACAATAATATTTTATCAGCGAAAATTATTTTTTAAATTAGCGAAACCAAACGTATGTTCCTGCGTATTACTCTATATAAACGCAAACGAGCGGTGCCTGAACCGGTTTGACCCGGCCGCCCGCTTGCTTGTAACCTATGATATATCGATAAATGCGGCCTCACGATCCGGGCGTTGCCGCGCCCGAGCCGCAGGAATTAGCGTACGCCGGTCGATAGTCGAAACGTTGGCGCGAATCACTACCGGCCGGATTAGAACCGTGCCTCATGGCACGATTTGCCGAGCAGTTGGCGCTCCTCGACGTTTAAAGAGTCCCGCATGGTCCTGTATCCCACGTTTGGCGCCGCGAGATACTGCGGGGCTTGAAACAATGACCTGGCGTCTCCTCCCCTTTACGGTGTTAGCGCACCTTTAGGTTAGGTTCATCGGAGACGTGGGGTTATCTAACGACTCGAAACTCCTCGCCAGCCATTGGGTCGGACATTACGCAGTCAATAAGAAAGTCGAGCGCTGACATTCGTATTAGGCAGGCCGCAACCTCCGCAACAAGCTCGTCAGTTTGGTCGATACCTTTCGCGACCCTAACCGAGTCTTTCAGTTCCTTTGCTATGTAGAGTCGCGGATGGTTAACCACGTCAGTATGACGCACGACACACCGTAAAACTAGTTCGTCACCAACAAAATATAGTGCGAGGTCGCTGCGAATGAGCCAAGACTCCCGGAGTTCATAATCTAGCGGACCGTCTCCGAAACAACCGTCAACAACGAGGACACGTTCAAGATTGATCTTCACGTAAATTTCCCCTTTCGGATATGATCTGCTGCGTGACCGCAGCTTTATAAGCAAGTAATCGTTTATAGCGAAGTGCGGGCGGTCTCTTGGCGGAGCGGCCACGCAAATAATCGTATCTGAGGTCGCCGTATTCGTTAGCCTTGCGCGTGAAAAATGATATGCGCTTAGAAATCATGAACCGGCGCCTCCTTCCAACCAACTGGCGTGAACTCGTCCGGGGCTGCGTCGATGCCGACAAGCTTCAAGTCCTCGATTGCCTCTGCGACAGCAAGCGGTAGCAGTTCCTCGCTAGTTACCGGTCGCGGCGTGTATACATCGAGTGTGATGCGCCAACCTGCGCGATCCAGAACGCACGTATAACGATGTTCTTCGGTTCTCATAATGCGGCCTCCCCATCTATTCCTGCAACGACTGCCAAGAACTCAAGCGCGGTCATAGAAGCGAGCTTTTGGACTGAAATCTTACCCGGTAACTCCGTATCAAAAAACAAGTGTCCAGTTTCGATATCCACGTGTACCTCGTCGTCAACTTCTTTAACACGCTCAACCATCAAATATGTACCGTGTCCAGTATGATCAACGGATACAGCAACTGATCGACTTAACATGATACCGTCACGGACGATAAAGCCAGGCGCTCCGAATACATTAGGATCTTCGTACTCGTCCAATACTTTCACGAAGTTCATAGTCTCACCCCTCCAATGCCGCGATTAATATGTCTAGTTCATTGTCCGCGGTAAGGATTTTGTGAAGTGCCTTCAAACTGATCGGGCTTTCTAAGCACATACCCTTTGGCTTACCACCAATCTCGGACATCCTCGCTATAACCGCACATTCATCCTCAAGGTTAATAAGCACGTACAAATCATCCTTAATCAAAAATGCGTCACATCCATCGAGCTTAATTTTTTTTACCATATCGAATATCCCCCTTAGTTATGAATTAGTAACTGCAGCGCGATCCAATTTCCGCCGCGAGTCCTTACATAGAGCCTTCCATCGATTTGTCTACCTCCGCGGTACATGCTCCGGCCCCCTTGTCAAAAAAATAGGCATGACTAAATAAGCAGAAAGTTGTGGCTTTTTCTGTAAAATAGTGATATGCTTATCTCAGAAAATATACGCTTATGGTCATATTTCTTATCCTAAATATACGCTTATGGTCATATTATGTCAAGGGGGAATTTTTGTGCTTAGAATTAAGGTTAAACTCAAGGAACTACTTAAAGAGCGGGGAGTCACGCAAAACGAGTTATCAGGGCTTAGCGGAGTTGCACAGGCGAGGATTTCCAAGTTATGCAGTCCTAAACGACAAGAAGTCAACTTAGAAATGTTAGAGAAGATTGCTGACGCATTAGAAATCATGGACATCCGCCTATTAATAGACTTCGTTCCTGATGATACGGAGTAATGAGGAATCTATGACGTGGTTTTAGCGAATCTAGGCGGGAAATTAGCGGCTCTAACAGCGGAGGAATATAAATGCTAGGGTACGATATACGGACGTCTATTTAAACGAAAAAAGAGCGCAGGCCCAACGGAACTTAATCCGCAGACCTGCGCTCTTTTTTGTTCGAAAGCACTCATCTACTTATTATTGAATTAAACTAATAACAATTCCGATGATGCCAAAAATAATTAAGGCCGTCACTTCAACTACTTTTAATACAATTTCCAACTGTCTGTTCTCCATTGTTCACACCTCCCGCGTCAAAATAAGATTCCAGACGCCAGAAAGAGGGTGGTGTGAGACGACAAAAATAGCCAAGAGACGCCAACACAAAACCTACCCCTTACGGGTCCGGTAAGTGTTAGGCAGGTCTCCTGGCTATCGAAAATTCAAACATATTCGAATACAGTGGTTATAATAACCGCAGCGGAGTTTCACCGCGTTTCCCTTTTAAGCCCTAGTCTATACAGACCAAAGCACCTAATACAAACTATAAAATTTTCTATGATAATATTACCAAACTATACATGAGTAGTCAACCTATCGAGTTATACTAACGGTTCTATTTACGCCTCACTTTTTTAGATACCTTTAAGTTAGCAAGCTGGGAGTATTGCGAATGACTATCGCGCATCACTTCCTCGTTAACTCTGACATATCCCTGCGTGGTCTTAATGTCTGCGTGCGCGACGATGCGCTGCAAGGTGAACAAGTCTCCACCGTTTACTAAGTAGTTCGTTATAAAGTAGTCGCGGAACCGGTGCGGGGTTACTTTCGTCGTTTCCGTATCTATCCCGGCTATTTTCGCGTACTTAATGAGTTGCTTTCTAAAATGGTCGGCTTTTAGCGGGTCGCCATACACCGAAACAAATATACAATCGGTATCAAAATAGGATTGCGTTTCTTCTATTAGCCTTATTATTTCGCGGACAACTGGCGCAGACATCGGAACTATGCGCGGCTTACGGTTCTTGTTAAGTGATGCAGGAAGCCGTATACAGCGGGCCGCAAAGTCAAAATGCGATGTCACCAAGCGTAGCGCCTCGTTGATCCTAAGCCCAGTATCCGCGAGAAGCATCATCAAAGTAATATCGCGGAACCCGACGTATGTACTCGTATCAGGCGCGTTCAATAAGGCGGATAGCTGATCGTCTGTAAATATGTTTTTATCCGTTTCATCCACTCGAGGCGGCTTGATCTTCTCGGTTGGGTTGTCCGCGATTATTCCCTCAGTACTCCAAAACTTACACATCGTTTGTAATGCGCGGAGCCTTGACTTTACGGTCGCGGCCGATAGTTTTCTGTCGTCCTTTTTGCGGTACGGATCGTCCTTATACCGCGTATGCTCGAACGACATGTAATCAAGGTATCCGCGAAGCAACTCCGTATTAATGTAACTAACATCGTCAATATCCGGATGATATTCGTCTAACCACTCGCAGAAATACCGCCAGTAACTCCTATAGTCCGCGAGCGTTCTTTCACGAACCTTCTCCGCTCTCTTTGCGCTATAGAAAAGGTTGAACGCGAGATCAAGCGGAATAGGCTCGTTCTTTTTCGCGGACGGTCTTGGTTTAAAGTCAATCCTCTTTTTACCCTTGCGCGGATCAATGGACATAGTAAAAACCCCCTACGATTGTTTGCAGGGGGCTTCGTATTTACACCGACGTACATCCGTTTTCTGACCGGGAGTGCGTAGCCCTTACGCTAGCCTTACCGAAGCATTTAACGCTGTAACACCGTGATTCATGCGGTAGGATGCTGATGAGAGGATTCGAACCACCGACCTACGCATTACGAGTGCGTTGCTCTACCTACTGAGCTACATCAGCATATCCATTTATAATTAGAAACAAAAAATATTATACCGCTTTTTCGGAAAAATGCAACCCCTAAATTGCAGAAGTCGGTTTATAGCTTCTCGCGAACGGAGCGAAGCTTCTGTTCGGAGGAGCTGTCTTTGTCGCGGCGATCATCAATCTTGATTGAGGTCGAGACCCGCATCGCCCCCGATTGGAATGGCGCTTCATGAATCGCCCGGATCGCGGTGAATATGTCGTCAAGCTGGCCCTCGATGATGGTGCTCATGGAAGTCAACGTGTATTTAATCCCCTGCTGTTTCTCCAACACACGCTGCAGCTCGGCTACATAAGAGCTAAGACTGGTACTCCCTGTCCCTACTGGAATGACTGTCACTTCTACTATCGCCATCTTCAAGACTCCTCTTCCATACCATGATAATCCTATTGTAACCACAACATCAGCTGAATTTCAAACTCTGAATCACCTTAAGTTGCTCGGCAAGTTGCTCAGTGATTTCTAACGAATCTACAGAACGCTATTGTCATGAAAACCAGAGAATATTAAATCTAACGAAGCTACATATCGTTATATGAGCGGAAATTCACCATTTTGCCCTTTATTCCCCCCGATAGCGATACCCAGTTTCGTTCCAATTCCCAACAAGCCTCTTTCGCTCAAATAGCGATACCACGTTTCATTAGACCAGGCTTCAAAGACAGCAGTCCGAATTTCACTTCTATCTGGCCGCTAAATATTATCAGATTTATGTCAGCTGTCCCGTCCATAAAAGTTCACATTTATTTTCATCCCCGACTCGCCGCATCAGGTCTGCTTTCTACTGTTTTTCAATTATTTTTCACTTGTTAACCCGACTTCTGGCCTGTTTACAAACACTACATATTGGGCTATGATCGATAAAAGACAACCAAATATAGTATGAACAGGTGGTTCGGAGTAATTTGTACTGCCGGATCTTAAAAGGGAAACGCGGTGTAAATCCGCTGCGGTCCCGCCACTGTGACCGGGAGCTTAAGGGCGGATAATTCGCCCTGTCAGAGCGTGTTCAACAGGTCGATTTCCAGACCTTTTTGAACGCAAACTCTATCAGCGATTCGTCGGCATTATGCCACTGCAGCTAAGCAAGCCTGTGGGAAGGCGCCGGTGATGGCCCGGAAGCCAGGAGACCTGCCTGTTTCAATGACACCGCTATTGACCTGCGAGGAATCAGGTAGGTGTCCGCTTGCAGCTGCTACATACTAGCCAAGCTATCTATCATCTGAACACAGGAGTACTGTGTTTATTGAAGCGCAATCGGGCATTTTCGACCTCGAAGCAGGTTGGAAATGCTTTTTATATGGAAATAATGTGGAGTAATTCGAGGGGAGAACTGTATTATGGCTTTATTAAATCGGATTTATACGGATCAGGAGCAAATGCTGGATGAGGTTATTCACTTAGGGGAGGAGATCGTAGCCAGCTCCAACCTGGAGAATCTGCGCGAGAATGCGAACCTGAACGGAGAGAGCTTCTCCGGCAAAATGAGCAAGTTCGGCAGTGAGTACGCCAAATGGTATGCGAATCATTTCGTTATGCCGATGCATCTGGTACAGGCCATTCAGGATAATATCGTCTATGTTCATGATCTCGATCAATATGCGATCGGCACGACGAATTGTATCTTCATTCCTTTTGATAAATTGCTCGCTGGGGGCTTCAACACCGGCAATGGCAGCGTCCGTCCGCCTAATTCGATTATGACAGCGATGGCGCTGGTGGCGATTATTTTCCAATCCCAGCAAAATGCCCAGTACGGCGGCGTCTCCGCGAACAAGCTGGATCATGATCTGGCGCCTTATGTAAACAAGTCCTTCGCCAAGTATTTCCGCAAGGGACTCGGTTATTTCGAAGAAGGTGACGAGACTGCAGATCTAGGTGACATTACGATGGGGCGCAGCGACCTGCAGGAGCAATATCCAAGAACCTATAAATATGCTCTCAGGGAAACCGAATCCGAGACTTTACAGGGCGCAGAGAGCCTGATTCATAATTTAAATACGATGTCGAGCCGGGCTGGCGGGCAAATCCCTTTCACCAGCATTAACTACGGCACCTGCACCTCTCCAGAAGGACAATTGGTCATTCAATCCCTGCTTAAGGCGACGATGCGCGGTTTAGGGAGCGGTGAGACACCGATTTTTCCAATTCAAATATTCAAATGCAAGCAAGGCGTCAACCAAGAGCAAGGCGATCCTAACTATCATCTGTTTCTGATGGCGGCAGAATGCTCTGCCAAACGGCTGTACCCGAACTTCGCCAATCTGGATGCACCGCTGAACCTGCAATACTATGACCCGACTGATCCGGATACCGAGTTCGCGACGATGGGCTGCCGTACCCGGGTGCTAAGCGATCGCTTCGGACGCAACCATCTGTCTGGCAAAGGGAATCTGTCTTTTAACACGATTAATCTCGTCAAGCTCGGGCTAGAGCATGGTATCGCCCTGGGACGGCGCACAAAGGCTGAT
The DNA here is from genome assembly GCF_003614185.1 of Paenibacillus aceti. Classification (GTDB taxonomy): domain Bacteria; phylum Bacillota; class Bacilli; order Paenibacillales; family Paenibacillaceae; genus Fontibacillus; species Fontibacillus aceti. Next base: position 4,975,904 of record NZ_KZ987724.1, on the reverse strand, counting down.
GAACGCGGCTTCTATCGCGAACTGAAGCATTACATGGACATCGCAGCGGACGGCCTCTTGCACCGCTTCAAGATCCAGTCTCGCCAGAAGGCCAAGGCCTCTGACTTCATGATGCGCGAGGGCGTATGGGAAGGCGGCGAAGAGCTTGCTCCCGACGATCAGGTCGGGGAACTGCTCAAGCATGGCAGCCTGTCCATCGGCTTCATCGGACTAGCCGAATGCATGAAGGCGATGTACGGCAAGCATCATGGCGAGGATGAAGAGGTCTATCGCAAAGCCTATGAGCTGATCTCCTATATGCGTCAATATTGTGATGAGCAGAGCGAACGCCATAAATTGAATATCACCCTGTTCGCCACACCTGCGGAAGGATTGTCCGGCAAGTTCACCAAGCGCGACCGCACTGTCTACGGAAAGGTTCCTGAGGTGGTGGATCGTGAATATTATACGAACTCCTTCCATATTCCGGTGTACTATTCTTTGAGTGCATCGAAGAAAATCGAATTGGAAGCACCCTTCCATGATCTTTGCAATGCGGGAGCGATCTCTTATATCGAGCTGGACGGCAATGCTCGTAACAATCCGGCCGCCTTTATTAATATTGTGAAATATGCCCTGTCCAAGCAGGTTAGCTATTTCAGCATCAATCATCCGATTGACCGCTGTACTTCCTGTGGCTATGAAGGAATTATCGGAGCGACCTGCCCTTCCTGCGGCAAGCATGAGAATGAAGTGCATATCCGCCGTCTGCGCCGGGTTACCGGCTATTTAACCGGGGACTATCAGACACGGTTCAATGCTGCCAAGCAGGCTGAGGTGCGTGATCGGGTGAAGCACGGAGTATGAATATTTGCGGATACTACCCAGAATCCATTAATGAAGGTGAAGGCCTGCGCGCCGCCATCTTCATCAGCGGATGCCGCCATCGCTGCAAGGGCTGCTTCAGCCCAGCTACCTGGAACTTCAAATATGGTGAACCCTTTACTGAACAACGGCAAGACGAGATTATCTCGGATATCAAAAATAACCCACTACTAAGCGGCGTCTCTCTGCTTGGCGGTGATCCCTTCTTCTCCGCGGATGAGGTCAGTGCTTTTATTGACCGGATGCGGGCAGAGGCTGGACCGGTTCCAATCTGGATCTATACCGGATACACATTCGAAGAATTGCTAGCTAGGCCAGATAGCCCGGAATATCATCTGCTGGGACGCTGCCAAGTGCTCGTCGACGGAAAATTTATAGAAAATTTACGAGACCCTGCCCTTCTCTATCGGGGCAGCTCCAACCAACGGATCATCAGGATTCAAGAGAGTCTGGCCGCCCAAAAAGTAATAGATTGGGAACCCATGTACTCTTTCTAGCAAGCTTCGTTTCTAGTATAATTGATAACCTGTGATGTTTCTCATAGTGATTCTTTGAGCGGAATTTAATTTTACCGGCGCAAGTGTATCCTCTGCGCCCTTTTTTTCGCCGCTTATCTGCAATTTTAAATAACCAAATTCGTAGATTTACACAGCTTAGCTGCTGCTGCAACTTATATCATGAAAGCGAGGATATTCCATGCCATCATTCGTAACCAAACCTAATAATCGTCAGCTTGCCTTCGATAGCGAGCGCCTGGGCATCTACGCCGACCGAATCCTGGAGGGGCTGGACAAGATCGATAAGGAACGACTGCTGCGCGGCGTCAATTCCAAATTAAGACGCGATGTCGTAACCGGAGAGGAAATCAGCAACGCCTTCACCATGTCCGCATTAGAGCTGGTCACCAAGGAGGAACCGGAATGGAAGTTTGCGGCTGCGCGCGCGCTTCTGACTTCCCTCTATAAGAAAGCGGCGGTCAATCGCCGCTATAAATCCTATCCGGAGCAGCCTTACGGCTCGTTCTATCCATTGATCTCCGAACTGTGCAAGACTGGCATTTACCGCGAGGAACTGCTGGAGTATTACAGCAAGGAGCAAATTGAAGAGCTTGGCGAGATGATCGACCCCACCTGCGATTTGCTGTTCGACTATATCGGGCTGCTTACGCTGTCAGAGCGTTATCTGGCTACTGACTTTGAAGGCCGCACGATGGAGCTGCCGCAAGAGCGCTATATGGTGATCGCAATGTACCTGATGCATAAGGAACCCGCTGACAAAAGAATGGAGCTCGTCAAGGAAGCCTACTGGGCGATGAGCAATATCTACATGACTGCAGCGACACCTACCATGTCCAATGCCGGCAAGAAGGTGGCCGGACAGTTGTCCAGCTGCTTCATCGATACGGTCGATGATTCGCTCGAGGGCATCTTCGACTCCAATACCGATGTGGCCCGACTCAGCAAGATGGGCGGCGGTATCGGCGTCTACCTCGGCAAAGTCCGGGCTCGCGGCTCAGATATCCGCGGTCACAAGAATACCAGCTCCGGCGTTATCCCCTGGATTCGCCAGCTTAACAATACTGCGGTCAGCGTAGACCAGCTCGGTACCCGCAAAGGAGCCATCGCCGTCTATCTGGACGTGTTCCATAAGGATATCCTCTCCTTCCTCGATTTGAAGCTGAATAACGGGGATGAGCGGATGCGTGCCCATGATATTTTCCATGGCGTATGTGTACCTGATCTGTTCATGGAAGCAGTGGAGTCGCGTGGCGAGTGGAACCTGTTCTGCCCGCATGAGGTGAAGAAGACGATGGGCTGGAAGGATGAGAACGGCCGGGCGCTTGGACTAGAGGACTTCTATGACGAGGAAGTGGGCAAGGGTCAGTTCCGTGAGAAATACCAAGAAGCGGTGGATCATCCTACTCTATCCCGCATCACCATGCCAGCCATCGACATCATGAAGCGGATCATGAAATCGCAGCTTGAGACCGGCACGCCTTACATGTTCTACCGCGATACGGTGAACCGTTCGAATCCGAACCGCAATCACGGTATGGTCTATTCCTCCAACCTCTGTACAGAGATTATGCAGAACCAATCGCCGACCGTGGTTGAACAAGAAGAACTGGTGACGAAGGACGGACAGACCCGGATTGTCATTTCCAAAATTCCTGGCGATTTCGTCGTCTGCAACCTGAACTCTATTCACCTGGCACGTGCTGTACCTGCCGGAGTGCTGGATCGGCTTGTCCCGATTCAGGCGCGCATGCTGGATAATGTCATCGACATCAACAACATCGAAGTGCTTCAAGCCCAGTACACGAACAGACAGTACCGCGCCATCGGGCTTGGAACCTTCGGGCTGCATCACCTGCTTGCGCTGGAAGGCATCCGTTGGGAATCCGAAGAGGCTGTACAATATAACGACGCGCTCTACGAGCGAATCAATTATCTGTTGATCAAATCCAGCATGGAATTGGCGATTGAAAAAGGACGCTACCCGAAATTCGCAGGCTCGGATTGGGATACCGGTCATTACTTCACTTCCCGCGGCTATACCGACGGCTCACGTGAAGGCCAATATGTGACCACCGAGCAGTGGCGCGAGCTGATGGATCAGGTTCATGAGCATGGTGTGCGCAACGCCTGGATGTTCGCCATCGCTCCGAACGGATCGACCTCGATCATCGCCGGCTCTACCGCCAGCATCGATCCACTCTATGAACTTCTCTCCTATGAAGAGAAGACGACATATAAAGTGGCTAACCCGGCCCCGGACCTGTCCGAGAAGACGATTTGGTATTACAAGACGGCGTTCATGATCGATCAGCACTGGTCGATTCAGATGGCCAGCGCACGTCAGCGCCATATCGACCAAGCGCAAAGCTTCAACTTGTATGTGCGCCCTGACATCCGCGCGTCCGAGTTCCTGGATCTGCATCTACACGCCTGGAAGGCTGGCATCAAATCTACCTACTATGTCCGCAGCCGCGCATTAACCATCGAGGAGTGCGAATCCTGCGCATCATAATCTTTTAAAGAGTGCTCTGAATAGAATAGTAAGATTATAAATTTAGGAGATGGGTTCAAATGACACTGCAATTACAGGAGATCTTCAATACTAAGGCTCCCAATAAATCAACCCGCATCATTAACGGCGAATGCTCCGGTATCCTGAACTGGGATGATATCCGTATGCCGCATATGTATAAGCTGTACAAGGTCCTGCTGCTCAACTACTGGATCGCTGACGAAATCCCGATGAATAAGGACGCTCAGCAATTCCCGCTGCTGGATGCGGAGGAACAGCGTACCTTCAAGATCAATATCGGCCTGTTGGCCGTGCTGGATTCGATGCAAACGATGTTCGTCGGCGATGTGAAGCGCTATTTAACCGATTCCTCACTGGAGGCGATCGCCGCAATCATCGCTCAGCAGGAGGTCGTGCATAACCAATCCTATTCCTATGTGCTATCCTCGCTCGTATCCGATCAGGAGCAGAAGGAAATCTTCGAATACTGGAAGCATGACCCGGTGCTGCTCGAGCGCAACACATTCATTTCCGAGATTTATCAGAACTTCCGCAATGAGCAGTCACCGCAGACGTTCTTTGAATCACTCGTGGCTGATTTGATTCTGGAAGGGATCTTTTTCTACAGCACCTTCGCCTTCTTCTATAACCTGGCACGCGATCAGAAAATGATGGGCACCAGTCAGATGATCTCCTACATCCAGCGGGACGAGAACCAGCACTGCTACTTCTTCGCCGAAATATTCAAGCAATTGCTGATCGATTACCCTGAACTGAACACGCCGGAAAATATGGACTACGTATATCGTACGATCCACCGTGCGGTCGAGCTGGAGACGAATTGGGCCCACTATACGCTCAAAGAGGTGCAGGGCATCGATCTGAATGAGCTGTCCGACTACATCAAGTACATCGCCAACAAGCGGCTGAAATTGATGGGGATGGATAAAGCGTACGAAGGCGTCGATGTGAACTGCATGCCTTGGATCAAGCCATTCTCGGATGAGGCGCTCAATGCGACGAAGACCGACTTCTTCGAGGCCAAATCCCGCAACTACGGCAAAGTCGGCGACGATAATGGGTTTGATGATCTGTAAGCTCTGATATGAGCTGATTCACTCGAAAACAAGAGCATCGAGCAGTAAAAAGGCACAGAAGCGACAGGACCTCCTGCTGCTTCCGTGCCTTTTATTCCAATTATCGATTCACTTTTTGCAAATAATATTCTATAATATCTTTATGTCGATTTTTAATGACTCAGTGAATTTCTTACTATGCGCCCGTAGCTCAGCAGGATAGAGCGACAGTTTCCTAAACTGTGCGTCGCGGGTTCGAATCCCGCCGTGGCGCGTCAAAAGGGGCGGCCCAGAAAGTCCGTGAAAACGGACTTCTGGGCCGCCCTTGATATATTTTCCTACGACAGTGCCAACATCGCTTTCATGTCCTCTTCGGCGGTAGTAATCAATTTCAATCCAAACATCTCTACGAGCACATCAAGCACTCCCGGCGAAATAAATTCGGGCGGCTTTGGTCCGATGCGAATGTCCTGAATGCCAAGGCTGAACAGACCCAGCAGAATGGCGACCGCTTTTTGCTCAAACCAGGACAGCACGATGCTAACGGGCAGCTCATTTACCGTACAGCCAAAAGCATCGGCCAGGGCCAAAGCAATTTTCACGGTCGAGCCCGAATTATTACATTGCCCAAGGTCAATATAACGCGGAATGCCTGTGTCTCCTACGGTCCCATAATCTACATCATTAAAGCGGAATTTTCCACAAGAAGTAGTTAAGATAACAGTATCATTCGGCAAGGAAGTCGCCAACTCGCGGTAATAATTCCCGCCCGTCCCCGGTGCATCACAGCCTGCAATGACGAAAAAGCGGCGGATATGTCCGTCTTTGACGGCTTGAATAATCTCAGGAGCGAGTCCGATCACGGTTTCGTGATGGTATCCCGTCGTGAGCACCTGCTCGGATTCTATATTTGCCGCAGGCAGCGATAAAGCACGCTCAATTAGCGGAGAGAAATCATCATTCATAATCTTCGTGACACCTTCCAGCCCCGCTACTTCATAAGAGAAGAAGCGGTCCGCATAGGTGCCTTTAATCGGCATTACACAGTTCGTAGTAGCGAGAATTGCACCTGGGAACTGCTCGAACAGCCTACGCTGATCGTACCAGGCCTTGCCTATATTGCCTTTTAAATGTCCATACTTCTTAAGCTGCGGATAACCGTGAGCGGGCAGCATTTCCGAGTGGGTATATATATTGATGCCCTTCCCTTCGGTTTGTCGCAGCAGTTCCTCCAGCGCGTACAAATTATGTCCTGTCACCACAATGCATTGACCTTCAATTTTATTCTGACTGACTGTTACCGGCTGCGGGATGCCAAAGCGATCTGTATGCGCTTGATCCAGCACGTCCATGATCCGCACCGCCGCATTTCCGACCTTCATAGCCATCTCCAGGTGCTCCTGTGTATTAAAGTTGGAATTGGTCAAGGTCATGTACAAGGCTTCGCGGGTAATTCGATCCACCTCGGGATCGCTATACCCTAGCTGCCTAGCGTGCGTCGCATAGGCGGCAATACCTTTTAATGCAAAAATCATCGTATCTTGCAAACTTGCTATTGTTTCGTTCTTGCCGCATACCCCAACAACTTTACATCCGCCATTCGGTGTCTGTTCACACTGATAACAAAACATATCGTTCCCCCCATAAATGAGATGATTGATCGTTATCCTCAACGTAACAAAACCCCAAAAAGCCATTTGTGATTGCACTCACTCTATTTATTTCCAATTCGTGAAATGTAGGCGTGCAAGATCGATCAGATCCATAGTTTCGTTAGAGCCTCCATAGGGCGCCAATGGGTGTCAACTGGCTTAGCCGCCATCCATCTCACGCCAATCCGAACCAATGCACCAGGCCGAAACCAAGGCCCGACAGCAGAATCGAACCGAGAAATCCGGCGGCAAAAGATTTGAGGCCCATTCTGCGGAAGGTCGCGATATCCACGTTCAGACCGAGTGCAGCCATGGCCATTGCGATCAATAAATAAGCGGCGACGATCAGCTGCTCCGTTACTCCAGGAGGGATGATCTCCAGCGTATTCACTCCGCTCATCAGCAGAAAGCCGAGGATAAACCATGGAATCGGAATATCCTTCCATCCTTTTTTTTCCATAGTTGCAGTTGCCGTTGCATTGCTCTTGCGCTCCACTCTACTCGCCCAGATGCCAATAATAATTGCGACCGGCACAAGCAAGGCCACACGCGTCAGCTTCACGATGACGGCCAGATCGACCGCCTCCTTACCACCTGGTGCCGCCGCAGCGATTACATGGGCGATTTCATGCAGCGTAGCTCCTGAGAAAATACCATACCCAGCCGCTGTTAATCCTAGCACCGGGTATAACAGCGTATAAGCCAGGGTGAACACCGTGCCCAGAATAGCAATTGTTGCCGCGCCTACTGCGGTCTCATCGTCATCCGCTTTGATCTGCGGGGCAATAGCCACCACGGCGGCCGCTCCGCAAATAGCGGTACCACAGGCAGTCAGAATACCCAGCCGCTGCTCAACCTTGAACAGTCTGGTGAACCCATACACGACAAAGATAGCGAATACAATATTGATGACAGCGATCGCCAGTACCTTCGGCCCGGCATGAATAATATCCATTAAATTAAGCCGCATGCCGAGCAGTATGATGCCGAAGCGAAGCAGCTTTTTGCTTGAAAATTGAATGCCCTGCATCGACTCCTGCGGCACTCCGAGCACAGCCCGCCAGATGATCCCGAGTAAGATAGCAATCACAAGCTGGCCCATTATACTCAAGAATGGAAAACCGGCTATAAATTTGGCGATAATGGCCAGAATCAGTGTAATGGCGATTCCTTCGGTGAAGCCAAATCCTTTATTTTGCCTCCATAAATGGATCTTGTTGCGCATGACCTTCCCACTTCCTAACCGTTGTAAGTAATGAATAAGAGTTCTTTTTCGGTTACAACTATACGGCGGTTTACAGGAAAGCGGAAATAAAGATCTGCTATCTTGATCATGAGGAATACTTATGGTTAACCCAGAATGGAGATAAAAACGGTTGTTGATCTTTTCGGGGGCAGGGTAAAATGGAGGTAGCAAACAAAGGAGACTTATATATGATTGTCGAGAATCTTAAAGTATTCGTAACCGTGTCTGAGCAAAAGAATTTCTCCCGAGCCGCCGAGCTGCTAAACCTATCTCAGCCGGGTGTCAGTCTGCACATCCGCAACCTGGAGAACGAGCTCGGTGCCAAGCTGATGCATCGTTCCCCCAAGCAGGTGAAGCTGACCGAAGCCGGACATATTCTATATCAGAAGGCCAAAAAAATTCTCGCCCTGTACGACGAGGCCCGCCGTGACATCCAATTACTGCAGGATACGGTAACGGGGTCCATTCATGTAGGCGCCAGCTTCACGATCGGTGAATACCTGCTTCCCCGCCTGCTTGCTGAATTCGTCGCTCAATACCCGCAGGTTGAACTGCAGGTTACAATCGGAAATACTTGGGAAATCGTGCAAAAGGTACGCAAGCAGGAGCTTCATCTGGGGCTGGTCGAAGGAACTGTAACAGAGCCGGGATTGACCATCACTCCCTATATGAAGGATGAACTGCTACTCGTTGCCGCGCCCGATCACCCGCTCTGTGAAATGCGACAAGCTGATGTCAGCAAGCTGCATCATTGGAGCTGGATTCTGCGTGAGAGCGGCTCGGGTACGAGAGCATTCAGCGATCGTTTCCTGCAGGAGCATAAGCTTGAAATCAAACGTACATATGTATTCAACAGCAGCCAAGGCGTCAAAGAGGCCGTTGCTGCCGGACTGGGCCTCGCGATTCTGTCCCGCTGGGTCGTCCGTAAGGAGCTGGAATCAGGCTCACTACAGAGCATCCCTCTCAAAGGGATAAAATTCACCCGCGATTTCTCCACGATTCAAACCGTGGATCATTCCCCCTCCATGGCGATCGAGCGCTTCTTGCAGCAGCTGATGGAGGACGCCAGACGGTTGAGAACGAGAGGACTGGGCTAGATACGCTCGGTTGGATGCTATTTAGGCGAGTCAAATAATTCATTTAACATCCGTTCGCGGTTGTTCAGAAACTCCTTCATAATGACATAATGGTCGGTCTCTTCAAGCGTAACCGTCCGCAGTCCATCCGGTGTTAATTGATAAATCACACTGTCCGGGTAGGCCATCAGAATCGGAGAATGCGTGGAAATGATAAACTGAGAGTGCTTGTTCACCAGCTCATGAATCCGCGACAGCATCGCCATCTGCCGGAAAGGAGACAGCGCCGCCTCCGGCTCGTCCAATATATAGAGCCCCCTACCGCTAAACCGGTTCATAAACGTGGCGAAGAAAGATTCACCATGCGACATCATATGTAGTGATTTGCCACCATAGGACTCAATAATCCGCGGAGCACTGGAGGTTATCCGATCAAGTTCATCGATTTGCGTGGCCAGATTATAATAGCTCTCCGCACGGAAAAAGAAGCCGTCTCGCGCCTTGTTCGCGCTCCGAACCGGACGTAAATAACGGTACAGCTCCGAATGCGTCTCCGCCGTCGCAAAGTTGAAATTAAGCGTCCCCCCCTCGGCATTGAAGCCGAGGGCTACCGCTATGGCTTCCAATAGCGTAGATTTCCCCATCCCGTTCTCACCGACGATATAGGTCACCTTCGGATGAAAATCAAGGCGTTCCAGCTCAGCGACTGCCGGCAGATGGAACGGGTACCGCTGAAAAGACGGTACCTCCTCCCTGAGCAGCGTCATACTGCGCAAATATGCCCCTCGTTCATATATACTCATGATTCATCTGACCTCCTGCTCTCTTCTTCTTGCTCCTGAAGCTGTCCATAATACAGCTTGCTATAGAAGCCGTCCCGTTTCAGTAGATCCCTATGATCCCCTTGCTCGATCAGTTGTCCGTCCTTCAAGACAAGAATCTTATCAGCCTGACGGATCGTATTCAAGCGATGGGCGATCACGAAGCTCGTCCTCCCCTTCATCAGACGCTGCAGACCTTCCTGGATCTTCAGCTCCGTTACCGTATCGATGCTGCTGGTCGCTTCATCCAGCACGAGGATCGAAGGATTGGCCAGCATCGCCCGGGCGATCGCCAGAAGCTGCTTCTGACCTTGGCTGATCCCGTCCCCACCGATCCCGAGCCTCTCATCGTATCCATGGGGCAAACGCATAATAAATGAATGGGCATTAGCCAGCCGGGCCGCTGCCTCAATCTCTGCATCTGTCGCTTCCAGACGTCCAAACGCAATATTGTCGCGGATGGAGCCCTGGAACAGGAATGAGTCCTGCAGCACAAATGCCATATGAGAACGCAGACTGTCACGACGAATCGAGTTAATGTCCTTATCATCAATCGCAATGATCCCGTTATCATGCTCATAAAAGCGTGACAGAAGCTGGATCAGCGTCGTTTTCCCGGCTCCAGTCGGCCCGACGAGTGCGATCATCTCCCCGGGCTCTGCCGTAAAGCTGATATCCTCCAGCGTATCCCCGTCCTGCTCATAAGAGAAGTACACTTGCGAAAAGGAGACCTTGCCAGCAACCTGTTCAATCGGCTGCGCGCCGCTCTCATCCGCTGCTTCCTCATCCTCGTCCATCACTTCGAATACCCGCTCCGCACCAGCGATCGCAGACAGCAGCGTATTCCACTGGTTGGCCAGATCATTGAGCGGGCGTGTAAACTGCCGTGCATACTCGACGAAGACGATAATGACGCCGACCGTTACCTGACCATAGATCGCCAGTACACCGCCAATTCCCGCCACGAGGGCAAAACTGAAATTGTTGAGGAAATTCATCAGCTTCGGAATGAAGCCGGAGATCGTCTGCGCCCAGAAGCCGGATTTGCGAATCGCAGCATTACGGGTGCGAAATTCACGCAGCACTCTTTCCTCCTGGGAGAAGGCTTTGATGATCCGTTGTCCGGACAAGGTCTCCTCGATATAACCGTTCAGGTTACCCAGATCCTTCTGGCGCTGTTTATAGAGCGGTCCTGTACGCCGGGTGATCCATCTCATCCCAAACATCATCAGAGGAACGACGATGAAGGTCAGTAGGGTCAATATAGGGCTGAGATAGAGCATCACTACGATCGTACCCGTCAGGGTCAGGACGCTAGAGAATATCTGGATGGCCGAGCTATTCAAGGTAGAGCTCACGTTCTCTATATCGTTCGTGACCCGGCTCATGATCTCGCCTTGCTGTCTTTTGCTGTAGAAAGAAATCGGCAGGGCATGCAGCTTGGTAAAAAGATCCGACCTCATGCGGTAAACCGTCTCCTGTGCAATCTCGATCATCCAGATGTTCTGCAGCCAGGAGGTTAGCGAAGAACCGGCATAGACGAGACCGATCCCTACCAGGAACCAGACCCATGGCTGTCCGCCGCTCCCCCCCAAATAATCATCTACCGCTACGCCCAGCATATACGGACCTAGTAGAGCTAGGGACGAACTGAATACGACCATCACCAGCACCAGGGTCAGCTTCGCCTTTCTTTGCGCCAAATACCCCCAGAGTCGGCCGAGCGTGCCGGACCAGTCTCTGGCCTTGGCTCTCGGTTTGCGGCCTGAACCCTCCTGACGCTGGATAACCTCCTTCGGATATGGATGCCGGAACGGCTCAACGAGCGCCTTGAACATGCTGCTCCTCCCCCTCTCTATGCTGGGATTCTACAATTCTCCGATACAGATCCGATTCCTTCATTAATTGCTCATGAGTCCCGCTGGCGATCAGCCTGCCGTCATCCAACAGCAAGATCAAATCAGCGGTAATCGTCGTGCTGATCTTCTGGGTGATAAGGAAGATCGTGCAGGAGAATTCATCGAGTGCCTGCATCAGGGCGGCTTCAGTACGCATATCCAGCGCACTGGTGCTATCGTCCAGAATGAGGATGTACGGCCTGCGTACCAAAGCCCGAGCGATCGACAGCCGCTGCTTCTGCCCGCCTGATAGATTCACTCCACGCTGACCGATCATCGTATCATATCCATGGGATAGGGAAGCAATCGTCTCATGGATCTGTGCCTGCTGGGCAGCCGTCTGAATCTCTTCCTCCGCTGCGTCCTCCCGGCCCCAAGCGATGTTATCTCTAATCGTGCCAGAGAACAGCAGTATCTCCTGCGGTACATAGCCGATCGAGCCGCGGAGGCGTGAGCTGTCGATATGGGCGATATCCCTGCCATCGATCCGAATTATCCCGCGGGTAGGCTCATAGAGCCGCGGGATCAACTGGACGAGCGAGGACTTGCCAGATCCGGTTGCCCCCATAATAGCGACGCGCTGGCCCGGTTCTACCTGGAAGGAAATATCCTCAAGCACTCGCAAATCGCTTCCAGGATAGCGGAAGCTAACCCCGCTGAATTCAACTCTGCCCTGTAATGGCAATGAGTGTTGGAGTGAAGCCACTTTGTGATCCAAAGCCTCCTCCTCAGAAGAATCCTCGGTCAATAACACTTCATTGACCCGCTGTGCGGAGGCCGCTGCCCGCGAATACGAGGTCATGATCCAGGATAATGCCGATAGAGCACCGATCGTCCGCAAGGAGTAGTTGACCACAGCCACAACCTGTCCTATAGAAGCGTCGCCAGCGGCAATATCCATCCTGCCGAACCACAGCACAGCCAGAATCCCTAGGTTCATGACGAACAAGACGAACGGCATCGTCGTCTCCGCTAATCTGAGCGCTCTGACGTTCCCCTCCATCAAGTCCCTACTGCGCTGTCCAAAGCGTGAAATCTCATGATCCCGCCGCACGAATACACGAATCAGACGCATGCCTGACAGATTCTCCTGAATAACACCATTCAGCCTGTCCAGACGCTGCTGGACCGTACGAAACTGCTGCGAGATTCGCCGGATCATCCATAATACGAACACCACCAGAACCGGAATCAGAATCGTTAGGAATAGGCCGAGTCTGACATGAACTACTAGCGCCATTACCATGCTGCCAGTAACGACCAGCGGTACGCGGCTAGCAAAGCGCAGGCCCATGAACAGCATATCCTGCATTTGGGTGATGTCACCGGTCAGCCGTGTAATTAATGAAGAGGTTGCGAAGCGATTGAAGACGGAATAGGAGAATCCCTCTACCTTCTCATATAATCTGTCACGCAGGTCATAGCCGAAGCCCTGACTGGCATGAGATGCGAAGAAAGAGCTCGCAATCCCCGCCGCGAAGGCGAACACCGCGCTTCCCACAAGAATCGCGCCCCAGATCCAGGCGACCGATAGTTGCCGCTGCGCAATACCGTCATCGATAATTTTAGAGATAATGAGCGGCTGCACCAACTCCACTGCTAGCTCAAACAGCATCATACAGAACGCCGCTGTCGCTGCCACTCGGTATTTTTTGATAAATGATAAAACCATGTGCCCACCTCCTAGTACCCAGTCATGCATTTCTCAGGCAGCTCTATGCAGCCCTATGCAGCCCTATATAGTCCCGTTCCATACAGTTCCGAGCCGTGGTTTCTTCTACGTGGAATAAATAGATGTAGAAATACAATTATTTTGCGAAATAAGCGTTGCAATACTGAAATAACTGCGCATATACAACTATTTTCTTGTTTTGGCCCCAGTCCGACGATATTTCACTCGAATAGTTGCAGAAATGCAGCTATATCGGCTATGAAAAGCAGGAAGGAGCATATAGTTGTAAATATGCACTTATCATCCGGGTGTGGGAGCTATTATTGAGGGGATTCCTCGTACGAACTCACTCTTTCCCAGAATCGTTCCCCATGTAACGCGCTGTTTGTCCCGCGGTGAAGGAAAAGCCTGCAAATCTGCAGGCTTTATCGCCCAAAGTCGCCTGTCCTTAGAAAATTGCTGCGAATGTGCAGGCTTTACATGGGACAGGGCTATCTCCAATTAATCGGCGCCCCGCTGACATGTACAATATTCAACTAATTTACCAGTAAACCTTGTTGTTTTATTATAGAACAGATAAAAGTGAAGTGTAAGCCCTTTAACGAGATAAAGCACATAAGTCAATCCAAAAAAATTAAAAGGCCCTAACCCGGAATTTCACCGGGCTAGAGCCTGACCTGTCATTCTATTATCCTCTGTTCATCTATATTAAATGACGGTATGCTCAGGATTCACTCATCACAAATTGATATGCGCTCTCTACCTTCTCGTCCGTCAGGTCGCCGCTGTTATCGAAGACGAGGATCGATGAAGCAGGGAGGTCCCAGTTCACTTCGGGAACGAATTGGACACGCTGCTTGAAGTCGTCCCAATGCTCCAGCTTCCAGTTGTCGCGTTCCGTCTGCCGCTGCTCGATGCGTTTTCTTTGCGTCTCCATATCCCCCAGGGTCACGGCGATGACTTTGACGTCTACCTCCTGTTTACTCAAGCCAGCAGCCGCGAGAACCTCATCGATCCAGGTTTTATTTTTCAATTCCGCAGTGAAAGGTGAAATCATAAATACGTTCTGCCCGGCAGCAAGATTCTCAATACAGATGTCCTTGGTTGTATCATATTCAAGATCGCGAAGTTGCTTCTTATAAAATTCGGAGTCCCGGTCATTTACGTCGAGACCGTTCATCTCTAGTATTTTCTCTACGAAACGTCCGCCAACCGTGTCCCGATCCAGGAACGCTGCTTGTATGCGTCTAGCTAACTTTCTAGCAACCGTCGTCTTGCCGGTTCCAGCCACTCCTACAAAAAACACCAATTTCTGCTTCACTCTAAATCCCCCTAAAGATCATGTACGACTCCTAATATTTTATAACATTGTATACTATCCAGACCGCCTTATTCCAATACTCGCCCAATAGCAAGCTGTCCCCCATAGAAAGGGCTAGTGATAAGAGCATTTGAAGTAAAAAAGTCGGCTCTCGGAACGCTCCGAGAAGTCCGACTTGAAACAGTCTACACCGTATTCAATCCAGTCCATTCAATCCATTGGAAAATACGCTGTGGTTCATTAGATGATTAATCCTGTATGGAAGCATATTGGATGCGGCGCTTCGTCTCAACCGCCAGTTCCTTGATGTTGTCCTCCAGCCTTGAAGTAAGTTCGTCGCTGATCGTAAATCCGCCCTGCTCAGTCCGGGATACATTCGCATCCGCCGCGTATACGCCAGCCAGAATATGACGTGATCCCAGCACAGACAATACCGGTTTCAGCGCGTAATCCATCGTCAACAGATGGGCGATGGTGCCGCCCATGAATATAGGCAGGATCACTTTGCCGGTCAGACCTTTTTCCGGAATCAAATCCAGGAAGGTTTTGAGGACGCCTGTGTAGGAAGCTTTATAGACCGGGCTAGCTACAATGATCGCATCCGCCTCAGCCACGAGCGCGTTAGCCTTCACAATATGCTCGGACTCAAATTTGGTATGAATCAGATCATCCGGCGGAAGCTCGCCAACATTGACATGCTTGACCTCGAAGCCTTCCTTCTCCAGCAGTTCCTCTGCCAATGTGATAATTGCCGTCAATCGGGAACCCGGTGTCGGCGTTCCGTTAATAATGGTTACCTTAGCCATGCTGGATCCTCTCCTTTATCTGTAAGTGGGTAAGTTTTATTGTCAAACTGACAAATTCGCTGTAATTCACTTCGATGCTATCAATAAAAAAATGGAATGTCAATTTGCCAGCAGGCTGAAAATGGAAACCTACATCAAATCCTCATTTTTGAACAAATGTCCGGCTGGGATAGGCGCTGCTGGGATGCTACAGCGCTTCGATCATGTCTCCGGCGAGCAACGAGGCCGGGTTACCGCTGCGCACGGCCGCGGCCTGCTCTCCGGCCAGGCCGTGCAAGTAGGTACCGAACGCCGCGGCTTGCACGGCGTTCAGGCCCTGGGCTAGCATGGCGGCGATGATTCCGGTGAGTACATCACCGGAGCCCCCGGTCGCCATGCCGGGATGGCCGGTCACGTTCACGTAGACCCGGCCGTCCAGGGCCGCGATGACCGAGCGCGCGCCTTTGAGCACGAGCGTTACGCCGTGCTCAGTGGCGAAGCGGCGCGCGAGGCCGATGCGGTCCCGCTGCACCTCGGCCGTCGTCAGACCGGCCAAGCGGGCCATTTCGCCGGGATGCGGCGTCAGGATCGTCGCCGCATCCCGGCGCTTCCAGGCCGCGAGGCCATCGGCCGCGGCCAGGATGTTGAGCGCGTCGGCGTCCACGACGAGGGGACGCGCGGCGCCCTCCCACAAGGCGCGCAGAAGCGCCGCCTCGCCCGGGAAGCGGCCCAGCCCCGGGCCGACGGCGAGCACGTCGCGCGCCGCGAGCAGCCGCAGCAGTTCGTCTGCTGCTGCGGCAGTGCCCCATCCGCCGGTCCCGCCATCGGCGACCGGCGCCAGCATTAGCTCGGGCACAGCCCCGAGCATATGCGGCAGCAGCGACGCTGGCAGCGCCCACGTCGCGAGGCCGCACCCGGCGCGCAGCGCCGCCTTGGCGGCCAACAGGCCCGCGCCGCTCATCGGCAGGCTGCCTGCCGCCAGCAGCACATGCCCGTACGTGCCCTTGTGCCCGTCCGGTTCGCGGCGCCGCCCTAGGTCCGGACCGAGTTCGCTCTGCAGCGACTCCTCGGTCAACATCACCCCGGCTCCCTCCAGCCCTGCCGGGAGCCGCGGCGGAATGCCGATATAGCGCACGATCACTTCCCCCGCTGCCTTGGCCCCCGGATACTGGGTGAGCCCGGCCTTCATGAAGGCCAGACACACCGTCACCTTGGCCTCAATGCAGGGGTCGTGCACCGCGCCCGTATCGGCATCCAGCCCGCTCGGGATGTCTGCCGCCACAATCGGCAGACCGCTGGCATTCGCTTCCGCAATAAGCGAAGCGTACACCCCACGCGGAGCTCCCTGGGTCCCCGTCCCCAGGAGCGCATCCACAATCCCCGTATAGCTGCGCCAATCCGGTGTACCCTCCGCTTCATCCGAATACACGATTCGCGGCAAATCCAGCGCCTCAATGATTCGCTGCTGAACCCCCGCCTCCCCGTTCAGACGGTCCGGCGCCGTCACATATAGCAATGTCACAAGAACGCCCCGATCTGCCAGATGTCTGGCGCATACCAATCCATCGCCACCGTTATTCCCTTTTCCCACCAACACAAGCCAATGTTCCCCGCTAAGCGTCTTCTTCTGACGCAAAATCCAATGGACTACTTCCTCAGCAATCGCCCTCCCTGCATTCTCCATCAATACGACCGCCGGGATGCCAATTTGCTCAATCGTATACCGGTCTACCTCACGCATCTGCTCTGCCGTTACGAACTCCATGCTTAAGTCCCCCCTTCGATTCTGTCACGAACTACCTTCTTATCTCCATAATATACCCCTTTTGGGCGTTAGCCTAAATAGCAGCGTATAGCCTTGTATTAGCCCAAAGCGCGAAATAGTGTCTCCTTAGATTCGAATTGCCCTAGTCGAGTCACCTAATCGCCTCCATATCCGAAGTAAAGCCTGAATTATGCAGGAATTTCGCAAAAATCCCGCCCCGGAGAGGACAATACCTGCAATAATGCAGGTATTTTCCCAAAATCGGCCTGGCCACGCGCAAAAGGGAGGAAAAGCCTGCACATTTGCAGGAATTTACTCAGAATAGGTGAGTTCGAGCCAGAAAGCCTGCATTTTTGCATCTTTTTCCTTCGCACGACCCACACAGGACAAATCGTGCCGTCACGCGCGTCAGTTTCAAGGTTCGCATGAGTAAGATGAGGTTATATGGGGTATTGGGGGCCATTCTAAGTCACATGAAGTCATTCAACTCCATCCAAGCCCCTACGAGGTCTTTCAAGCTCATACGTAACATTGAGTCCAAGGACCCGCTGCTCCCGGCATACCGTTTGATATTTTAATGGCTTAAGATGCAGTTGCGGTCTAGCAGAGTTAATAATAAATTTGATCGCTTCATATATGTAGAACTTGAAAACAGGAAATTCATGTGCAATAGTGAAGAGAGGAATATCGAAAGGGTGATTTGATGTCACTGTCGGAATGGATAAATGGGCTGCAGCAGCATGCCACACTATCCTTGACCGCAATCCTGGTTCTGGTTGCTTTCCTGGCTCTGTATGGAGTAACCGACTGGAGAATACGGGCTGGCCTTCGCTCCCGGCTGGAGCATCTTGAGAAGAGCATTAAGCTATACTCAGCCGCCTCCGCCCCTCTGCTGAGCAGTGAGGCTGACAATAAGCCAATACCGGAGCTGGAGAACGAGCTGATCGATCGTCTGCTCGCTTGTCGTGCGGCTCCTTACGCAACTGCCGATCTGCTGGGACAGATCGGTGCCTATATAGATGACCGTGATAATGCCAGGCTACCGCTGCTCCTTAGATCATTGGAACGGGAAAATGAACGCTTCATCGAAGAACGGGACAAGCTGTTAGGTTGGCTGGAACGCCCGAGTTGGGGAATACGGTTCTGGCTCCGCCTTAAGCCAGCTATTCCTTTTTTATTCGCCGCAGCTTTATTCATATTAGTATGTCAGCTGCTGGAGCGCTGGACCGGAATCAATCCGGAACTACAGGCCTCAGGCACCTTGGATACGATCTATTTTTATGTACGAATCGGCTCGGCCTTATTCTCACTGCTGCTCTTGTATCCCGCACTTATGGGCGGCTTCCGGCCAAGTGAAGGATCTATCCTGCTGCGATTATGGGGCTTTCTGGTCGCTGCGTTCTATCTGCTTCATTTTGTAAGCCCGGTACTTGCCCCTTACATTGCTGCAGCACAGATTTTATTATTTCTAGGCGGATTTCTGTTTACGAGGAGTACGCCACGCAAAGCTCGCCCCTTTGTCGGCCATTACCAGATCAGCCAGACGAACCGACAATCCGTTCAACCCGTTCAGGCCGTTGACAAGACAGATGCCGGGCCGACAAACACCGAGAACAGTCCACAGTCATCCCCTTTGGAGAATACGGAGAGCTTCTTAAGCAATAAAAAAGACCGTTAGAGCCTATTTAGAGTCTCTTAACGGTCTTTTACGTTTTAACCCCCGATTATCGCGATTCCGACTTCCGCAGAGGCTTCACCGTCTGCCGGGACGAACCCGAGGATCTCTGAGCCGCCGAACCGTTCGCCTCATAGCGTCTCCGCTCTGTTCGCTCCAATTGTACAATCTGTCCTTCATGAACAACGATATTTAGTGATCCGAACTCCATTTCATCAAGCATCCCTGCAATCCGCTCCAGCCATACATTGTCTACCTTCAGCGGTTTGGCCATCACTTATAACCTCCTATCGATGAACATCCTTAGTTCTTGATTTTTCGCGTAAACCAGCTCTTGAGCAGCAAGGTGACGAGCGCCAGCAGCAGCAATAAAGAGGCGACTGCGAACGACGCGGAGAACTGATATTCGTTATACAGGATCTCGATATGCAGCGGCAACGTATTCGTTGAACCGCGGATATGCCCCGACACGACGGAAACTGCGCCGAACTCTCCCATAGCACGTGCATTACATAGAATAATTCCGTACAATAGACCCCATTTAATATTCGGCAATGTCACCTTCCAGAATATCCGGAAGCCCTTGGCTCCCAGCGTAACCGCCGCTTCTTCCTCCAGTTGCCCCTGATCCTCCATAAGCGGAATCAATTCCCGAGCTACAAATGGAAAAGTCACGAACAACGTGGCCAATATAATCCCCGGTAGAGCAAATATGATTTTCAGATCATGCTCCTGCAGCCATGGTCCGAACCAGCCATGCGCTCCGTAGACAAGCACATAAATCAGGCCGCCTATGACCGGCGATACCGCGAAGGGCAAATCGATCAGCGTGATCAAAAACTGCCTGCCCCGGAATTTGAACTTCGTAATCGCCCATGCAGCCGCCACGCCAAAAATCGTATTCAGCGGCACCGTTATCGCCGCCACCAGCAGCGTCAATCTCAGCGCCGAGAGCGCATCAGGATCGGATATAGCCTGGACATAGACATGCCAGCCTTTTTTTAGCGCTTCGGTCAGCACGACGATCAGCGGCAGCCCGATCAGCCACAGAATCACAAGCACCGCCGCACTGACCAAGCTCCATTTGACGACACCCGAATCCTTCGATCTGCGACTCCTTATCGGAGGATTTGTCCCCGCTGCTGTTAAAGGTACAGAACCTGCCACGCTACGCCCCTCCCTTGGATTTACCAAATACATTAGTTCCGGCCGTGCTCATCTTGCTGCCCTGCGCACCCGACTCTGCAATGAATTGATCAGCAGCAGTAGTGCAAAGGAAATCAGGAGCAGCATAAGCGCGACCGCCGTCGCTCCGGCATAATCGAACTGCTCCAGCTTCGACATAATAAGCAGCGGAGCGATTTCCGTCTTCATCGGCATATTGCCGGAGATGAACACGACGGAGCCATATTCCCCGATCCCGCGCGAGAAAGCAAGGGCAAAGCCCGTCAATAGCGGTGGAAGCAGCTCCGGCAAAATCACAGAACGGAAGGTACGCAACCGGCTCGCTCCAAGCGTAGCAGCAGCCTCTTCGACCTCTGCATCCAAGTCCTGCAGCACCGGCTGGACGGTTCGGACTACGAAGGGGATGCCGATGAACATCAGCGCCAGCGTAATGCCGAGCGGGGAGAACGCCGTTTTGATTCCAAGCGGCTCCAGCCAGGAGCCGAGCCAGCCCTTGGAGGAATAGAGCGCCGTCAAGGACACCCCGGCGACTGCCGTAGGCAGTGCAAAGGGGAGATCGATCATGGCATCGAATATTTTTTTACCGGGAAACTCATATCTGACCAGAACCCATGCGAGTAGCAATCCAAGAACTGAATCCACCAGTCCGGCCACTGCTGCGGTCAAGAAGCTCACCCGGTAGGAAGCCAACACCCGCGGATCGGTCGCAATCGACCAGAACTTCTCCCAGGTTAGTCCCGTAGAATTCAACAAAAGAGCGGATAACGGAATCAATACGATCAGGCTAAGATATAAAATACTGTATCCCATCGTCAGTCCGAATCCGGGCAGCACGCCGCGTTTGGTGTTCGCCCTGCTTGCCATGAATTTCATCCTTTCTCTGCCTGCATTTTTTCATCTACTATGACCCATATACGAATTGTGCAGGCTTGCTCCTCCGCTGGATGCGGTCGTTCACTTAGGCACGTAAATCTGGCTGAAAATTCCGCCATCATTGAAATGCTTCGGCTGCGCCTCAGCCCAGCCTCCGAATACTTCGTCGATCGTAAACAGCTTGATGTCCGGGAACTGATCCGCAAATTTGGTCTTCACGCTATCTAGCGTGGGACGGTAATAATTCTCGGCCGCTATGGTCTGGCCTTCCTCTGAGTATAGGTATTCCAAATAGGCCTCGGCCACTTCATGGGTTCCCTTCTTGTCCGCGATTTTATCGACGACCGCGACCGGCGGCTCAGCCAGAATACTCTCCGACGGATAGACGATATCGAATTTATCGGGCCCAAGCTCCTTAACCGCCAACCAGGCTTCATTCTCCCAGGCGAGCAGCACATCGCCCAGTCCCCGTTCCACGAAGGTCGTAGTCGCGCCACGTGCGCCGCTATCCAGCACCGGAACATGCTCGAATAATTGCTTTACGAACTCCTGAGCCTTAGCTTCATCGTTATTATTATGATGCAGTGCATATCCCCAGGCCGCAAGATAGTTCCAGCGCGCACCTCCCGAGGTTTGCGGATTCGGCGTGATGACCTCTACTCCGTCCTTGATCAGATCATCCCAATCCTCGATCCCCTTCGGATTCCCCTTCCGTACCAGGAACACGATCGTCGAAGTATAAGGCGAGCTGTTGTGATCGTATTTCTGCTGCCAGCCCTCGTTAATCAATCCGCTCTCCTGGACAGAATCGATATCATAGCCGAGCGCCAATGTAACGACGTCCGCTTCTAACCCATCGATGACTGCCCGAGCCTGCTTCCCCGAACCCCCGTGGGATTGCTGTATCTTGACTTGCTGTCCTTTTTCCTTCTCCCAGTAGACCGCAAAGGCCTTATTATAGCTCTCGTACAACTCGCGAGTAGGGTCGTAGGATACGTTCAGTAACTGGATGCTCTTCCCCTTGTCTCCGTCTGCATCGGCATTCGCGCTCGCTTTGTCATTCTCTTTGTCTCCGCCGCAGGCGGCCAGTGCCACCGACATGGCCAGAACCAAACTGACCAGAATACTCTGCTTCACCACTTTGCTCATCGTATCACTCCCCATCTCCCGTATTATTTTGCCTTACCAAGCTAGCAGGAACTTTCCTTTCCCCGACCGTATATAGTTGTTCAAAAAGTCCGCCTCAAATCTACGAAGCAAATCAGCTTCATCTAATCCGACCGCCGCCAGCACTCCGTTCAAGGACAAGTGACCGCGATTTAATGGCGTAGCTTCTTATAACAAAAGACGGAGGAAACGCCCTGCTCCCAAACGGTCAAACCGAGCCGCTACCCGTGTCTGCCTAGGCAAGTAGAGCGTTCCTCCGTCTGTACGGTGAGAACATCTTTAATTATTCCTACCTGTTTAGTATGTTATGGTGTTATTTTATATGTACTGGGTATTCTTGTCAAACACTTTTTTAGTTGGAAAATCAATATTGCGAATTTAGTCCCATTTTTTCGACCGGATTGCTCCACTCTTTGTCTCATCTCGCGAGCAGCCCCACCCGCATTATGGCTATGGAGGTCTTCCTGAGCTCTAAAGAAACACCATATCGCTATTTCGGTAAAAATCCGCATTTAGCCCCTGATTTGCCCCAATAACGATACCCAGTTTCGTTAAAATCTTAAATTGCTCCTTTTGGTACAAATAGCGATACCTAGTTTAGTTTCGTTACAATAAAGCAGCCGCCTGTTTTGCATTTTCAAGGTCTTACATGCAGCTCCAGCCCAGCCCCGATCAAAAAAACAGGCAGGTCAGATGAGCTAAGTCGCTCTTCAACCTGCCTGTCGGTTCAAATGGTATTAGTCCAGTTCTGCACTTAGCCTAACACTGGTGCAATGCATGAAGCCTGGCTTACGGCCAGCTCTTGTCCAGTCGTCTCCAGCTTGCCAGTCTCAGCATCGCGCTTGAATGATACAATATTCCCGCTGAATTGGTTCGCGACCAGTACATAATCGCTCAGCACAGCGAAATTCCGCGGCCAGCTGCCTCCCGTTGAAGTCCAGTCCGGGTCGCTAAGCTTACCTGTCGCCGCATCGATTGCAAATCTCACAATGCTGTCATGTCCGCGATTGGAGCCATATAGATAACGTCCATCCTCAGACAGATGGATATCCGCCGGATAGCTCTCCCCCGTGAAATCCTCCGGGATCGTAACAGAATGATCGATGATCTCCAGGATTCCTGCGTCCCGGTTATAACTATAGATCGTAATCGTATTGTTCAGCTCGTTAATTCCATAGGCATATCGTCCGTTCGGATGGAGTACGAAATGCCTTGGCCCTGCTCCCGGCGGAAGCGCCACCTCGCCATGGGGAGCTAGACCGCCCTCCTGCAGACTATAAACAAAAACTTTATCAGCACCCAAATCTGATGCGTAAGCATATTTTCCTTCCCCGTCAGCGACAGCGCTGTGGGCATGCGCCTTCTCCTGGCGATCCGCGATCGGACCGGTGCCAACCTGCTGCGCCTTTGCCGTCATATGGGCCGCTTCCCCTTGCTCCCCAAGGGCGTAGCGACTCACGACCCCACTCGAATAGTTCGATACGATTACGTCACCGGATGGCAGCAAGTCAAGATGACATGGGTCCGCCCCCTCCGACGACAATGAAGCCAGCGCTGTCAGTTCTCCGTTGGCCGGATCGATCTTGTAGCTAACCAGGCGCCCTTCCCCCTGCTCGCTCACCGCATAGAGTCGTGTAGCTTCAGGGTTCACCCTGACAAAAGACGGATTCAATATCCCAGCGAAATGATGGACAATACGCAGCGCCCCCGTCTGACGATCCAAGCCACATAAGTAAATTCCCGGCTCCTCTGCTTTCGCGTATGTACCTACATAGAATGGCAATTCATCCTTCAGACCAAAATACGTCATATTCTTCATTCCTCTCCCTATGATTTTCTGTATATTCTCCAGTCCGATACTTGCTGATCGGTCCAGTTGGTGCATTCGGCAAAAACACGTAATATCCACCGAGGTGATCATTACCTCTACTTTTTGTCAATAATTATTATCACACTACGTATTTATGATATAATGATCTCGCAACAACTCCGTGAATTTTCAAGCTTCAGGGGTTACACTAAAATATTTTATTGAAGAAGGGAATTTATTATGGATTTCATCAATGTGGACTTCATCAGCCCTTTTTATATGCGCATTCTGGCAACGACATTCATGATCATGATGGCCGTATCCGTCATCATCATCCGGCTTAAGGCCAGTAATCGACCAGTTACAATCAAGAAGATTGTGATGCCACCACTGGGTATGGCAACCGGCTTCGCGATGTTCGTCGAACCGCAGATGCGGATTCCTATCCTGTATGGACTCATCGCTTTTGCCGCTGGCTGGCTCTTATTCTCCTATCCGTTAATCCGCACCACTCACTTCGAGATGAAGGACGGACAGGTGTTTGCCAAGAGATCGAGCGGTTTCGCCTTCATTCTGATCGGCCTGCTCGTCATTCGGCTCCTGCTGCATGAGGTTATAGAGCAATATGTGTCTATTCTGCAGACCGGATCGTTATTCTTCATCCTGGCCTTCGGCATGATTGTTCGCTGGCGGCTCTATATGCTGAGGAAATACCGCGATGTGACCACAGAGACTGGCATGAGCACCGCTAATCCAGAAGCATGACTGATTTATCCATATCTTAAACAAGATTGACCACCAGAACAAGTAGCGGCGGAGCGAAGTGATAGTTCATCCTTGCATTTTTCTAACTGGACATATCCTTGGCATGGAACTATAATGGCAATTGTAATCCGCAGTTAAATAGTTCAGGGGGGCTGGAGTAGGCCGGCTGAGATTGTATCCCGTTAAGATACTGACCCTTTAACCTGATCTGGGTAATGCCAGCGTAGGAAGAAATGCAGATATGAAGCTCTATTCATATTATCCATGCACCTATGCGTCCCGATCCGGGGCGCTTTTTTTCGTCTAACGAAACTACAGAGCGCTATGACCTCAAACACAGCGGCAAAAAAATTTTAACGAAACACCATATCGTTATTCAGGGAAAAAACCGTACTTTAAACACTAAATTCGCCCAATAGCGTTACCCAGTTTCGTTACCATTTTCTAAGGCCTCTTTGGGGGCAAATAGCGATACCACATTTCGTTAAAAGTTGCTGCTATGACTTCCTCAAGAACAGGCTGCGGATCTAGATACTTAAAGGAGGAATAACATTGCATCGATCAAAATGGACCCTGCTGATCCTATCCTGCATGCTAGTCTTACTCGCAGGCTGTGGCACGGCAAAAAATTCTGAAACCACCCCGACAGCCGACGGAAAAGCGGCAAGTAACGGGGAAACCAAGGAACTACGCGACGTTAAATTTGTGCTGGACTGGAGTCCGAATACGAATCATACCGGCCTCTATGTCGCTCAAGCCAAAGGCTTCTACGAGGAAGAAGGCTTGAAGGTAGACATCCTGATGCCTGGCTCCGGAGGTGCGGATGCGATGGTCGCTTCTGGCGAAGTGCCTTTTGGTATCAGCTATCAGGAGAGCGTCACCCAAGGACGAACTCAAGGGGTTCCGCTCGTCTCGATTGCTGCGGTGATTCAGCATAATACTTCCGGCTTCGCAGCGCCTGTAGACCGGAACATCAAATCCCCTAAAGATTTCGAAGGGAAAACCTATGGAGGCTGGGGTTCCCCGGTCGAAGAAGCGGTAATGAGCTCCATCATGGATATCGAGGGCGCGGATGTCAGTAAGGTGAATATCATCAATATGGGCGAAGCTGACTTCTTCACTGCCGTGAAGAGAGATATCGACTTTGCCTGGATCTTCTACGCCTGGACCGGGATTGAGGCCGAGCTGCGCGGTGAACCGCTGGATATGCTCTATGTGAAGGATTATTCGGATAAGCTGGACTATTATACACCGGTCATTACGACCAACGAGCAACAGATCAAGGATGATCCCGAGCTGATCAAATCCTTCCTGCGGGCGACCTCCAAAGGCTATCAATATACGATTGAGCATCCTGAAGAAGCTGCCGATATTCTGCTGAAGGCCGTGCCTGAGCTGGATAAAGACCTTATTATGGCCAGCCAGAAATGGCTCAGCCCGAAATATCAGGACGATGCCGCACGCTGGGGTGAACAGAAACAATCAGTGTGGCAGAATTACTCCGACTGGATGTATGAGAAGAAGCTGATCGAGAAACCGCTCGATACGGATGCCGCTTATACGAATGATTTCCTGCCGGAATAAGCAGTTAGAGAAGTCCTTTTTTCATATTGAATTGTAAAGAGAGGATGTGTGCGATAGTGGCAAATGCATTGGTTAGTGTTCAGATTATTCCGAAGACACCGAACGGAGAGGATTCCATTCCCTATGTGGACCGGGCGATCGAGGTCATTCAAGCCTCTGGCGTGAAATATCAGGTAAATCCGCTGGAGACGACGATGGAAGGCGAGCTGGATCAATTGCTGGATATCATTAAAAAAATGAACGAAGCTCTTATCGAGTTTGGCAGCCGAAATGTCATCTCTCAGGTTAAAATTTACTATAACCCGGAAGGCGCCAGCATGGACAAGCTCACGGAGAAGTATCGTCCATGAATATCCGGCGCATCTGGAGCAATGTATGGCCGCCTCTTCTGGCGGTCATCTTGTTTCTCTTTATCTGGCAGATAGCTACATCGCTGTTCCAAATCGATAAATGGATGCTGCCCAGCCCGACTGATATCTCGCGCGAAGCCGCGGCCGAAGGAGCGGGATTATGGACGCATACCCAAGCTACGCTGAAGCTTATGCTGCTGGGCTTCTCTATCGGAACGGCGGTCGGTCTACTGGTCGCTTTTACGCTGCATTATATCCCTTTTCTCCGCAAGGCGCTCTATCCGCTGATCATTCTTAGCCAGAACGTGCCAATCATTGCCCTGGCACCGCTGCTTATGATCTGGTTCGGCTTCGGAATCCTGCCCAAGATCATCGTCATTACGCTGGTCTGCTTCTTCCCGATCGCAGTAGCCGCAATGGATGGACTGAGCCGGACTGACCACGTTATGCTGGATTACATGCGGATGGCTGGAGCTTCCAAGTGGGATATCTTCATTAAGCTGGAGGTGCCTTATGCACTGCCAGCCATAATGTCCGGCGCGAAGATCGCCGCTACCTACAGTGTGATGGGCGCGATTATTGCGGAATGGATCGGGGCTAGCAAAGGGATCGGATACTATATGATGCTGCAGAAATCATCCTTTCGTACAGATCGGATCTTCGTTGCCATCGCCATCATTGTAACGATCAGTCTCGCCATGTTCCTGCTTATCTCTTTGCTCGAGAAATGGCTTATCCGCTACCATCCGTCCGAAAGATGATCTAACGAGAGGGGCTTCAACCATGAACTCAAATACGAATTTGCAAGCAACGACTTCATCTGCTCTGGAAATTGAAGCAGCCCATCTGGCTTTCCGCGAGCGCAGGCAGAGTCTTCCGGTATTGAATCAAATTTCACTCACCGTGCCGAACGGGAAGTTTGTGTCCATCATCGGGCCATCTGGCTGTGGCAAGAGCACGCTCTTCCACGTGATCGGAGGCCTGGTCAAACCGGACAGCGGTAAAATACTGCTGCATGGCAAGGACGTCACAGGTGAACGCGGACATATTAGCTATGTCCCGCAGAAGCCTGCGCTGTTCCCTTGGCGGAGCACGCTCGACAATATCACACTGGCCCGGGAGATCGCGGGCATGCCCATCAAGGCGGCGCGTGAAGAAGCACAGGCCTGGCTCGGCAGAGCGGGATTAGCCGAATTCGCGCAGGCTTATCCGCATAAGCTGTCCGGCGGCATGCAGCAGCGTGCTTCATTTCTGCGCGGACTGCTCGCACCGCAAGAGGTGCTTCTGCTGGATGAACCGTTCAGCGCCCTCGATGCGCTGACCCGAAGCGATATGCAGCGCTGGTTGCTCGATATCTGGGAAGAGAACCAGCGTACCGTGTTAATGATTACACACAGCGTAGAGGAAGCTCTTATGCTGTCGGACAGCATTTATTTATTCTCAAGCAGGCCCGCTACGGTGCTGCACAGAATTGATGTACCTTTTACCCGTCCCCGTACAGAGCAACTCCTTGATGACCCGCGCTTCCTGGAGCTTAAGCGTGATATCACCGCACAAATGCGCGTACAAATGCACAAAAACCAGCCGCTGTGAAATGACCCCTGTCGTCACTTTCGGCTGGTTTTTTTATCGGTATGGATACTCTGCAATTTCTACCTGGTTCACATCCAGCATAAGCTCAACCCACCGTTTGATGTACTCCGGCTCTGTATCTGTCGCAATAAGCCAAGAGGTACGGTAAACCTCGCTGCTCGCTTCCTTCCCAAGCCATGTCGGTACCTTCGGATTACTGTCCAGCACCTGATAAACTGCTCTAAGCTTGGCGTCGATCATACAGATCCGCTGCAAAGGCTGCTCACAATCCAGGGACAGTGTAACCTGCATGGAAATGACTCTCTTGTCTCGCTCTACGACAGCTTGAAGCTCCCTGTCACTCACATCTGGATACTCAGGTATTTGCGGACCTCTGTGCATTATTGTCCCCCTCCTTTTTCTAGTCTATTGAGAAAATATTCAGCACCTGATCTGGCAACTTGATCAAAGCATGCACCACATCAGGATCGAACTTGGTCCCACACTGCTTCAATATTTCTATCTTCGTCTCCCCAAGGAACATAGACAAGACTACTATAGAAGAAAACCGGTAGTATTCCAGTTTCGATAGTTAGTGGCGCGTTTAAGACCGGCGTATTCCCTAGAGGAGGGGTGAGTCGGGCTCGGGATAACCGCTGCCATCCCATCTCTCCTGATGGTATTTAACGATCTTGCTAATTTCCGATCCGAAGCCTGGATTGCTCTCAATCATCTCAGCCCCGATAATGGGGTACAATTTAATAATCTCCCGCTGGGTCTCCGATAACGATTCACTCTGCAGAATAACCTCTCGAGGGATCATCGATTTCCCTATATCATGCAGGAAGCAGCCCCGGACCAGTTGTTCCTTATCTGCATTACTTAGCTCAAGCGGTTTCGCTATTTTCTCAGCCAGCATCGCCACTCTTACGGAATGATGGTAAGTCTCGGGATGCTTGTACAACAATAACTTGATCCAGGACGCCATATCCGAATGTTTATCGATATACAGTTGTTTTATAAGATCAGCTGATACGACCACGTTTATCCCCCTAAAACCTTAGTCTGTCTGAAGCTCCAGTTACATTTCTCGAAACTCACGTACCGCCTCTTGTATGACCCCTGCTCCCATCATCAAGTTTTCAAGAAACTACCATCCACTCAGCTGTAGAATAACGCCGCAATTTAGCCGATATGAATAAAAAATGATCACCACGGGAATGATGTCGTACAATATTAATTATGCGACATGAAGTAGGCAAAAAGGATGAATATTGGTAAGGTTTGTTACTGTAACTATTTAACATTATAGGACAAAAGAACAACGTTTGCACGGCCATAAAGTCACATTAGTAGGAAAAAAGTTTCAATTCATCGGATTTGGACTAGACTTTGCAACAGAATTGAAAAATTCTAGGATGAATCCGCAAAATATACGAAAAAACTGCATAAATTTTCCTCGATTTAGCACAGATAATGGACATAAAACGACAGAATCAACCGCATTTAGCATTATAAGAAAACATTCAATATTAATGCACAGTAAGCTAGATCTTGCTCTTGCCCCACGATTGCCTCATGTCTGGATCACGATAACGATTCCTCCTCCCTGTAACAAAGAAAAACTGCAAAAATGCAGTTTTTCAGCCGGATATCCTCATTTTTCGTAAAATTCCTGCATTTATGCAGGAATTTATGCCA
>NZ_KZ987724.1:4943565-4946006 GCF_003614185.1 Paenibacillus aceti | reverse complement strand
CCGGACCAGTTGTTCCTTATCTGCATTACTTAGCTCAAGCGGTTTCGCTATTTTCTCAGCCAGCATCGCCACTCTTACGGAATGATGGTAAGTCTCGGGATGCTTGTACAACAATAACTTGATCCAGGACGCCATATCCGAATGTTTATCGATATACAGTTGTTTTATAAGATCAGCTGATACGACCACGTTTATCCCCCTAAAACCTTAGTCTGTCTGAAGCTCCAGTTACATTTCTCGAAACTCACGTACCGCCTCTTGTATGACCCCTGCTCCCATCATCAAGTTTTCAAGAAACTACCATCCACTCAGCTGTAGAATAACGCCGCAATTTAGCCGATATGAATAAAAAATGATCACCACGGGAATGATGTCGTACAATATTAATTATGCGACATCACAACACGTCAACAGGAGGCTTATACCATGGAACTACAAAACTATTTAATGGAGGTTTCTGAACAATATCTTTTCCATTCTCCCAATCAAGAATATCGTGATGAGCAAATCATTCAGATGTTTCTGGCTACTTGCGCAAAAGTACCTAATACGAGAAAAAACTACTTCAGAGCGCTTGAGCATTTTCGCAACTTCCTATCAGGTATGCCAATGAAGGATGTTACTTGGCGTGAAATAGAGGCTTATAAGCTATATTTATCCGAAGGGATCTTTAGAGAAGGAGGGAAATCGTTAGCACCAGCCAGTGTGGCCGCTTTTATAGCACCGTTGAAGTCTTTTTATAAATGGGGAAGTGACAGTAGTATCGGCATCTTCGACCATAATCCAACATTAAGCACCAAAATCCCACAAATAGCGGTTACCAGCCGCAAGAACTTCTTAACGAAGCAAGAGGTTGGTAAGCTGCTGGACTGCCTGAGTGAACAGAGCCTTCGCAATTATTTGATCGGGCTCTCTCTTGTCATGCTTGGGCTGCGCGTTTCGGAGCTGACCCATATCCGCTGGGGTGATTTCCATACTGATGCGTTGGAGACTTCAATTTGGTTAACGATTTCTCATGCCAAAAGAGGGAAAATTAGAGAGGTCAAAATCCCGCAAAAGCTGTGGAAAATGTACATGGAGCACGCCCATAATCTTGCGGGGAATAGCGATCCAGAGCCAGATCTGTTGCTATTCCCTATCACGCCACGACAGATTCAACGGATTATTAAAGAGGCCGGAGAGCGCTGTAACTTGAAAAAACACCCGACTCCCCACTGGCTGCGTCACACGAATGCAACGTTAGCACTACTTCAGGGGGCATCGCTGCAACAGGTGCAGGAAAGCTTGGGACACTCGCATATTAATACAACTCAGCGTTATTTACATACGGTAGAGCAGTTGAAGAAGGCAGCACCGGATTTTGTGCAGGATTGTCTGCAAGAATTCATAAAATAAAGGGGGATCCGAATATTCCTGCATAAATGCAGGCTTTTCCTCACCAATACTAGGCAAATTAGAAAATACCTGCATAAATGCAGGCTTTTATCGGGAAAGTGCATGTTTTAAGGTGAAATGGCATAAATTCCTGCATAAATGCAGGAATTTTACGAAAAATGAGGATATCCGGCTGAAAAACTGCATTTTTGCAGTTTTTCTTTGTTACAGGGAGGAGGAATCGTTATCGTGATCCAGACATGAGGCAATCGTGGGGCAAGAGCAAGATCTAGCTTACTGTGCATTAATATTGAATGTTTTCTTATAATGCTAAATGCGGTTGATTCTGTCGTTTTATGTCCATTATCTGTGCTAAATCGAGGAAAATTTATGCAGTTTTTTCGTATATTTTGCGGATTCATCCTAGAATTTTTCAATTCTGTTGCAAAGTCTAGTCCAAATCCGATGAATTGAAACTTTTTTCCTACTAATGTGACTTTATGGCCGTGCAAACGTTGTTCTTTTGTCCTATAATGTTAAATAGTTACAGTAACAAACCTTACCAATATTCATCCTTTTTGCCTACTTCATGTCGCATAATTAATATTGTACGACATCATTCCCGTGGTGATCATTTTTTATTCATATCGGCTAAATTGCGGCGTTATTCTACAGCTGAGTGGATGGTAGTTTCTTGAAAACTTGATGATGGGAGCAGGGGTCATACAAGAGGCGGTACGTGAGTTTCGAGAAATGTAACTGGAGCTTCAGACAGACTAAGGTTTTAGGGGGATAAACGTGGTCGTATCAGCTGATCTTATAAAACAACTGTATATCGATAAACATTCGGATATGGCGTCCTGGATCAAGTTATTGTTGTACAAGCATCCCGAGACTTACCATCATTCCGTAAGAGTGGCGATGCTGGCTGAGAAAATAGCGAAACCGCTTGAGCTAAGTAATGCAGATAAGGAACAACTGGTCCGGGGCTGCTTCCTGCATGATATAGGGAAATCGATGATCCCTCGAGAGGTTATTCTGCAGAGTGAATCGTTATCGGAGACCCA
>NZ_KZ987724.1:4720045-4943555 GCF_003614185.1 Paenibacillus aceti | reverse complement strand
TCTTTGTTACAGGGAGGAGGAATCGTTATCGTGATCCAGACATGAGGCAATCGTGGGGCAAGAGCAAGATCTAGCTTACTGTGCATTAATATTGAATGTTTTCTTATAATGCTAAATGCGGTTGATTCTGTCGTTTTATGTCCATTATCTGTGCTAAATCGAGGAAAATTTATGCAGTTTTTTCGTATATTTTGCGGATTCATCCTAGAATTTTTCAATTCTGTTGCAAAGTCTAGTCCAAATCCGATGAATTGAAACTTTTTTCCTACTAATGTGACTTTATGGCCGTGCAAACGTTGTTCTTTTGTCCTATAATGTTAAATAGTTACAGTAACAAACCTTACCAATATTCATCCTTTTTGCCTACTTCATGTCGCATAATTAATATTGTACGACATATCCGCCATATTTCTCGAGGTGATAGCAATTGCCCTGTCATATAGGTATAGTAGAGATGATAGATGAACGTTTGAGAAAGGAAGGATTACAGCGATGAGTTCAGATCATTCATCCTTATCAGTGCAGGGGCGGCTGCCTTTGATTGATGCGCATATTCATCTTGATATGTATGAGACAGACGAGAGGAAATGGATTA
The DNA here is from genome assembly GCF_003614185.1 of Paenibacillus aceti. Lineage (GTDB taxonomy): Bacteria > Bacillota > Bacilli > Paenibacillales > Paenibacillaceae > Fontibacillus > Fontibacillus aceti. Next base: position 4,942,960 of record NZ_KZ987724.1, on the reverse strand, counting down.
TGCAGGAGCTGACGGAGCATAGAATCGAAGCCATGATTGCAGTTTCGAAAGACTTGCCCTCATGCCAAGAGAGCCTGAATCTGGCGGCTCAGTATCCTGGCATCGTCCATCCTGCCTTCGGCTATCATCCGGAGCAGAGCGTACCTTCCGAGACTGAACTAGAGCGCCTGCTGCAGTGGATGGACGAGCATGCGGCTGATATGATCGCTGTCGGGGAGATCGGTCTTCCTTACTATTCCCGTCAGGAAGCGCTAGAACAAGGGCGCGACTTTGACTTGAAGCCATATGTCCAGCTGCTGGAGAGGATGCTGCAGTTCGCGAGCAAGCATAATAAGCCGGTTGTACTGCATGCCGTCTATGACGATGCCGTTCTCGTATGCGACCTTCTGGAGCAATATGCAATTACGAAGGCACATTTCCACTGGTTCAAGGGAGCGCCGGACACCATAGCGAGAATGGCCAAAGCTGGTTACTATATATCGTTCACTCCCGATATTCTGTATGAAGAAGAGATCATTGAGCTGGCCCGTATCTATCCTGCCGAACAGGTTATGGTTGAGACGGATGGCCCTTGGCCTTTTGAAGGCCCCTTCCGCGGTCAAACCACGCATTCCAAGATGGTTAATGATGCAGCCGCAGCCTGGGCTAATATCCAAGGCCTCCCGCAGGAGGAAGCTAGATCGATTTTATATAATAATACCCGCTGCTTTTACGGCCTTGCCTGAATATTACCTTGACCTTACCTTATCTAGACAAGCCCCCCCTACATCACATTCTATAATACTTAAAAAGCCATCCCAAGGGATGGCTTCAGCATTCTTCATCATCGTTATCACATCTATCGCAACTATCTATTGCAACTATAGCGACTATTCCATCTATACGAACTCACCAGTACGGATCAGGCCGAGCCGCCTCGCTTCGACAATCGCTTCGGATCTTGAACGCACATTCAACTTCTCGAAGATTCGCGTCAGATTGTATTCAACCGTCCTCTGGCTCATTAACATCTTGGAGGCAATATCCTTGTTGCTGCTTCCGCTGGACACTTCCTGAAGGATCTCCTGCTCGCGCTCATTGATGGATACCTCCTCCATCGACTTCTCTTCCCGCCCCTGACTCAGACGAATCTCCCTGCGCCGCAACTGACGAAGCAATGATACCGGGATGACGGCTTCATCGCGCAGAACACAGCGGATTGAATTCAGCAGCTGATCCCGGGTCGCGGTCTTGCTAACTACGCCGCTGACTCCAGATTCCACGAGAATATTGAAGTTAGGGCTGATCTCATAGCCCGTGTATATTAGAATGCGACTCTCCGGCTTGATCTTCATAATTCGCTTCGTCAACTCAATCCCGCTAATGACGGGCATATTCAAATCGAACAGCATGACATCGAAGCGCTCATCCTCAACCAAGTCCAGCGCCTCCATCGCGGACATGAGCACAGTCACCTCCATATCCGGGTCCTGCTCAATCATATTCTTCGTCCCTTCCCCTACCGAAGGATGGTCATCAACCAGCAAGATGCGAACCATCTGAATCCCCCTCACTTTCTCTATCCCAGCTCACCGACTCCAGCGGCAATGAAATTTCCACCTCGAGCCCATTTCCTGGCTCTGATTTGAAATCTATGACACCCTCCATACTGTGCACCCGTTCCTTGATTCCCGACAGACCCATATGCTGATAAGAATCCTTGAGATCCTCCAGCTTGAGCCCGATACCGTCATCCATATAGGTAAGCCGGATATCATTCCTCTGCTGCTCCAGCGTGATCCTGATATGAGAAGCCTTGGCATGCTTGCTGGCATTACGCAGCAGTTCCTGTACGATCCGGAAGATCGTGAGTAACTGTTCATCATTAATGTCGGCTGTAACAACCCCGTAACGGAAGTCGATTATATAATTGGAACGAATCTGCGCTTGCTCAAATAACCCCTCCAGCGCCTCTATAATACCCATTTCCTGTAGCAAAGGCGGCCGCAATTCATTGCAGGTCTCCCGAATCTGGTGAATGACATCCAGCAGCCCCTCCCTCACATTGACCAGCTTCTCATAAAGCTCCGGGGACATATCATGATCCAGCATCGCCGACTCCAGATTCCGATACCAGATCAATTGATCCTGGAGCGCTGAGTCATGAAGATCGGAGGCTAGCTTGCGCCGTTCCTTCTCAGACAGCTTGAAGATTAACCTGAGCAGCCACGGCGAAGTATCCGCGCCCTTCTGCTTCTGGAACTCAAGCTCCAGCTCTTCCACCAAGCTCTCAATTAAATATAAATTCTCATAGACAATCGCGCTGTAATTCGCCAATGTCCGCAGCCAAGCCAGTTCATCCAGATTATATTTGGTCCGGTTCCCCTTCACATCCAGCCATAGCACATGCAGAATGTTCAGCTTCTTGCCGGCGATTACGCAGATTCCTCGTTCCACATTCAGAACTGTTCCAATTACCAATTGATTCGCAGAGGCCTGCACCGCACTGATTACGGACTCCCGAATGTCAGCCAGCGACGGATCGAGCTTAAGCTCCGAAAGGCGATCTGTATCCACTTCGAGAAAAGCAACCTTCTTAACTGGCAGAACATGGTAAATTTCCTGCTCCAATACCCGTTCCAGATCAGAGCGCTTCATGACACGTGATATTCGAGCAGAAAACCGATTGAGGCTGCCTTGGAAATTATGTAGATCCTTATTCAGTCTGGGCCGCAGCTTAAGATCCGCGTATTCCTTCAGGAACAGCATCAACGTAACCAATAGATAGCACACGAGGAATAACTGGCAGGTAAAATGGGTCCTTACTAATAGGACTGAGTTGTCGTCCCGTCGTTCGCGTGATTAGTGATTACACCCGTTCTTTCTGTCTGATCGTATTATTTCTTGCGCTAATTATAGAAAATCAATATCGAACAGCTGATTCGTGGTGAACATATACAGATAGACGATTGGAATGGTCAAAAGAAAGACGGCGGCGATTTCCGGTGACAAGAAGGAGATTCCGAACAATTGAGGTACGGCGAACAAGAAGACGAATGGAAAAAAGCCTGTCACATGTCCAATCAGAATTAACTTAAACAAGGATTTCAATGGCCCTCCGTGACGATGAGCCAGGAACTTCTGAACAAGCCTGAAGATGATATATATGTTAATGCCTATGAAATAAATCAATATTAATGTTGAGATGACCATGGGCGAGCCAAAATTAAACAGGATTTTGCTTAAATTCAGCCCCATAATGATACAGATCACCGCATATAAGACCCCGAGACAACGCCGATTGACTATCGTCTCCTGATAGCGTCTAAGATAATAAGACATGAATTGCAAGAAAAAGATCGGCACCAGTAAAATAGTGAAGGTCATCGTCAATCTGCCAATAGGATCGGCTCTTCCTGAAGAGAGCGAGCTTAAATAAGCGATGCCTATCGATAGAAAAAACAGGATAAGCTGAACTGCAGCGGGATCACCCTTTTTCCTCCGATATACGAAGAAGGATAGTCCGGAGAATATCAGTACCGCGGTCAGAGGGGAGAAGAGCTGGATCATCAATTCATTAAGCGATAGCTGATTGTCGACATGAAGCTGAATATGATGCAGCGAGCCATCTTCTCCTATTCTGCTCAAATGGATGGTCGAAGCCCTTTCCAGCAAACCGTAGGTCTTGATCGAGAAGAAATCCTTAGCTGGCTGACCGTCCACCTCAGTAATCACATCACCGACGAATATTCTCCCGAATCCCCAGTGTGTCTTGGATGAGTGATCCGTCACTACATACTGCCCTTCACTATTTTGAGAAATCAACACCCCGATGAAAGCATTCTTATATATCGAGAATGATAGATACCCTACAAGAATGCTGATCAGAAATATAAATGTTAACATCTTTGATTTATATGCCAATGTGGTTCCCTCACAATTTAGTATAGTCCATAATATCTGCGTCACCCGCTATTGGCGTTCTTATCTCGTATTGAAGCAGTCGGTTATGTCTAGCACCATGGGATGAAGCGCATCGGTTCATTCTTTTCGTCTGAAGCTTTAAGCACATCCATCAACGCTCTTTGTTCAACAGCATCCATGCCAGCCAATTGAAGCTGCCCTACCCGAATATTCATCATTGCACCGGAATCCTTCACCAAAGCTTGAATCAGTTCTTTCAACATATTAAATCCCTCCAATTGGTTTTTTGGTTAAGAGGTTTTCCTCTTAAGCCCAATATACAGGGGATTCTCCATATTGGAAACGACAACCGTGCCCGTATTTACCGCAAACATTTTTGCGGGCTTTTGCGGGATGTTGCGGTCGTCAATCGCGGTGTCTCGGTGAGAGCTGCAGAACCCTTACTCGGCAAAAGAAAGCATCCGTTCCTTCCAATGCGGCTCCAGTTGAAGGCGCTCAATATGCTCCAGATAGCGGTAATAATGCGTCCTCATTCTGACCGAGGTATAGATCAGCGTTCCCGTCGATTCGATGATCTGCTCGACCTCCTGCCTGCGCCCTACGACGTCAGCGAAATCCAGGCGCCCCTCGAAATAGTCGATAATCCAGCTCTCCTCGTCTGATACCGATTGCAGCAGGTACAATGTCGGCAGCGTCTTCTTGCGATTGAGGAAATCATTCTTATCGTCCCAATTGAGCAGATCACGGATGTCATTCTTGATTTGCGCGGCGATGCCCAGTTCCTCCGCATATTGCTGGACCTCCTCGATCCATTCCCCCGTCGCCAGCACCGTGCCGATCATGGCTGCTGCGACGAGCAGTCTTGCCGATTTCTGCGATACCATCTGGATATAATCCTCTTCCGTATCGACATCATTGAACAGATCTGTCATTTGCCCATTCACGGCCGTCAGCACGCCCTTATGAAGAAGCTCAGCCGCCTGCAATCTCCGTTCATCCGGGAAACCGGTCGACAGAATCAGCTGCCCGGACAGCGTGAGCATGCCGATACCAATGTTCAGAGCGATCTCAGACGGAAGCAGGTTCCAGGCCATCTTGCCATTGTCCTTATCCTGAATATCATCGATAATATCCAGGCTCAGCATCATCAACTCAATAGCTGCAGCCACTCTATAGATATCCTTGGTATCCGTGCCGCCAAACATCCGGTAATGAAGCACCGCCATTTTGCCTAATAGCATGGAAGATTCCTCTATTTTGTCCTCCAGGCATGCCAGCGAATGTTCATAAAGCTGCGGGACACTAAAATAGGCTCTCAGGCTCTCTCGCAGCTCGACTTCCAGCATTTCCGTAAATTGCTCCACTCTATTACCTCCCTACAAAATGTGATATAAAATTACCCAATTCTTTATATGTATTCCATATATATTAATTAACCCCTGCTCCTCGTCAAAATAAACTACAAAAAACGGTAAGAAAAAAGCTTATCCCATGAAATGTTCACTGGATAAACTTTATCAAGTAAGTATATTCAAGTAACCTCTCTATTCTCCCTCACGAAATATAAGACTCGATAACACGACATCATAGTAACCATCTACACCGAGCAACTCCTGAACAGGCTTATCATAGAAAGTCATTACGGGAACGGGCTGCCTTCCGCCCTCCTGCGAGCAGCGGGCAAGACGCTCTGTCAGACGGCCGCCCTCGAGCATCATCAGACGGTATCCCCGCTCTCCAAACAGCTTAATGCTGCGACTAATATTCGCTGTAATGAACAGGGCCAAATCTCCATCACGGAATTCCAGCCCCGGATCGTAGGTCTTATTCCACCAGTGCGGGTCCTCTACTTCCTTGACATACTCCATGAATTTCTCAACAGGGCTGTAATAGAAGAGCTCGTAGCTGCCATTCGTCTGACCCTTGGATATAAAATACAAATCGAGCGCGTCCAGCTTATCGGCTGGCCCCAGGTTTTTCAGGCTCTCATAATCCCAGAACGGCACAGTAGTACGCTGTAGCTTCTCCAGACCTGCTATAATCTCCGCCATATGAGGATACCCCTCCTGGCGCAGCGCATCGTTCCTGAAGCGTTCCGACGCATAATATCGCTTGACTGGTGTTACCGCCTGATTCATCTGCATGAACAGATTTCTGAGCATCTTCATTCGCGAGCGGGTCAGCACATCAAGCTGCGGATGATGATTGGAGTTCAGATGGTAGGTCACCGCCAAATGCTCTTCTTCCAAAGCCTGATCAGACCGCCAATCCATATATTTGATTTGCATGCATATCACATCCTTATTATTTTATGAGTCAGAACTGACGATCTTCATGAGAATGGATGCGGGCTATGGTTCAAATTTAGCGGCTGGACCGGCGCTGTGCGTAGCCCAAGCTCAACCGGTATCTTATAGATTCGTTCACTTGTGATCATCCGTTCCGGCTCGCTGCGCGGCAGTTGGACCATACCCGGAACGATCATCTTGACGACATGCAGACCCAGCTGACGGACATCGTCCGTAGTCACATCTACGCACAGCACCTCTAGCCCCCGCTTCTCCAACTGTTGAACGATATACTGAAGACGCTCCGCTTCAGTACCGCTCGCGATGGACGGAGCCTCAGGGATCGGCCGGAACTCGCTTGAGGCCGTAGTGAAGGCCAGTTCCTCCTGAGCGTAGGGCTGTTCATAATAAGAAAGCCGCTGGCTATAGTCTGTAACTTGATGTGGCAGAAGCGGTGGATTTGATGGCGAATAGATCAGCGATTTATCACCGATGAACAGCTGGCTAATCTCCATCAGCGTATTACGTACCGCCTCCTCCATCGAGAGCCGGGTTGATCCACCGACAGATACTTTGCCATCGCGGGTCGTCAGCAGACCAAACGCCGATGGAAGGCCGATATCGCTCGTCGTATCGATCAGCGTCAGCTCGAATCTGTTCGGATCAAGCAGTTCCTTGAAGTGCCCCATGACAGGCAGATCGCGAGTATCCAATCTCGGCAAGGAGAGCGAATTATACCACATGATCATGAAGGCATCCCGTTCGATGATCTCCAATAAGCCTTCCCTCATAGACTGTTCCTTCGTAGCTCCTGCCGCTGAGCCTGTCATCAAGCCGAAGCAGATTGCTTCCTCATCCTTGCTCTGCGGGAGGTAAGAGTCCCAGGCGATGGCTGCGGGCACCCACTTCGTCTGGCCCGTCGTAAGGCTGCGGCCTTGCACCCAGCGGACCCGCGATTGTTCGGTAAAAGGCCGATACGGAAATTGCCACTGCTCATACTGCTCCTTCGTAAATAGTGGGAGCTCACCCGGATGAAGCGCGTCCTCGCCAAGCTCCTCCCAGGTTGCCAGCACCAGTCGTTCCGGAATGACATAAGCGGCGCAATATCGCTCAATAGCTTTCATAGCAGCAGCTGTATTCGCCTCCTCCAGCGTCAATCCGATCCCGCTGGCGATGGGATCGATCAGACCGTACTGCCCATCCGCCAAATATTTCGGATTGGCTGGAGTAGCGATACTAAGATATAGTCTGGGGTCTCCAGGGTCCGTGCTCAAATTTCTCAGTTCACCGACCATGCCCCCATGCGGACTAATCGCCTTCCGCAGATAGTCCGGCAAAGTTGCCGTCAAACCTTGAATTCTGGCTGGTGCCACGGTGTTGTCGGCTCCAGGGTAGCCTGCATAACTCGCCCCTCCCGACCTGCGGATCAATGTTCGACTCATGGCCCAAGCACCAGATCTGACTCACGCCAAGACTGTGAAGCCAGATGCGCCTGACTTCTTGCTCCGCAGGAAGGGCAGGTCGGCAGTTTATAGACCGGATTAACGTCCCCCTGCAGGTGGAAGGCGTCAAACTCGATCATATGTCCCAGCGATAACGGCGGATCATCGCTGGTGTGACGTGAAACCCATTTTGCCGTCTCGATAGCAATGACACCGCTTAGCACCGACCAGGATAGGTCGAGCATGGAATCCTTCGGCTCCAGTGGAGCCAGGCCGTTCGAATGGCCACGCCGCTGTACGCACTCATAGCAAGCCGAATAGCCGGGAACGATGATCGGACCGATTCTCCCCGTAGAATAAGAGAATTGCACCGGAAGCCACATGATCCCCTGCTTCATCGCGTAAGCATTGAATGCTTCCCCTCTTTTCTCGGCCTGTAGCACCACGACCAGTTCGGAACTCGCCCTGGTCTCTGTAAACTCGTTCACGGTGCTCACTTCAATCCCGAAGCCCGTGAGCAAGACCTCGAGCGAATCCGCCGAATTAACCGCTTCCCTCTCGCACAGAATGGTTACCTGACTCATACGGACCGACCTCCCTTCTTAAGAATCATTTCATATGAATATGACTTCAAATCATAACGACGATACATCCACTTCTACCTCCCCTATTTTATTTAACGACCTCCATCCGATCGACCAGCCATCCCTATATTATTCCTCCCTTCCCTATGAAGACCTCAGCAACAGATACAGCCGCTTCACTCCCAGGGCCTATGATAATCCCTCCCTCTGTTTCAATTTCTATAATTACACTGCCTCGTTCAGCGTAATTGCGAACTTGGCTGGATGATTGCTCACCTAGCTACTCATGCTAGGGATTGGTTACTCCCCAGCATATTGATTGCCCTCCGCCACATTAATGGTGACTCACTACATGAATTCCCGATCGCTAAACCAATGCCCTAGATGTAATATTTATCACGATTATGTGATTGTTTATGTAATCATTCTTACATTTGTCTAGCACATCCCCGCGCCTCGTCACACGCTCAAACTTAAAACTGCAAAAATGCAGGCTTTATCACCCAAAATTCCTATTCTGAGAAAATTCCTGCAAATAGGCAGGATTTTCGTGAAACCCAGGCTGTTGTGCCGCAAGCTCCAGCAAGCACTAGCAGACTCTAGCGAACTCTGGCAACTCTAGCAAATTATAACGAAACGTAGTGACCTTCACTCGCAGCAAAACAGCCTCCCCTCCTGATTTAATAGTAATCTATCTTTTTCAGTTTCACACCGAAAACCCGCTTACGTTTTCCCACAAATAAATTGCGCTCTCGGGCGATGCGATACAAACCAGGCAAAAAAAGACTGCACCCGAACCATTGCTACCAATAGCCGGATACAGTCTTATACGGTTTTCTAGGGTCACTCCAACTTAAATCCACGCTGCTGCAGGAACTCCTTCATATGAAGACGCGACGGTGTCGTCAGCTTCTCCGCCATAAGTCTCGACCACGGCGTATCCTTGACGCCGCCTGTACGCTTACGCAAGTATTCGCTCATGATCTCATCATACTCGGCTACCCGCCTCTCGCTCGCAACTCCGTCATATTCCTCCCAATGCAGAACCGCCTGCTGAGGCAGCCGCGGACGAAGGCCCGGATCCTGATCGGGATAGCCTAGACACATACCGAACACCGGATAGACCAGCTCAGTCAGGTTCAACAGCTCAGCCACTTGCTGGATCTGATTGCGGATTCCCCCGATATAGACGATGCCAAGTCCGAGCGACTCAGCAGCGATCACGGCATTTTGTGCGGCCAGCGCGACATCGACTGTCGCCACAATGAAGTTCTCGGTCACCCCTTCATAGGATTCCGAATCAGGCAGATGATGTCGAGCTGCATTTTTCAGCCGGGACAGGTCAGCGCACCATACTAGGAAGACAGGGCATTCCACAATATAGGCTTGGCGTCCGCTAAGCTGCGACAGCTTCTGCTTGCGTTCTGCGTCAGTGACGGCAATGACGCTATAAGCTTGTACATTGCTAGAGCTGGAAGCCATTTGCCCTGCGGCTACGACCTGCTCAATGATCTCCCGAGGCACCGGCTTGTCCGCATACTTCCGGATCGAGCGATGCGCCATTAACAGGTTGATTGTCTCGTTCATGCTACGCTCATCTCCTCTATACTGGTTATTGTTATCTTGCCTCATAATAATGAGACATGATCATACCTTTATTATACTGTTTTTAGCTCTCCTTACTTAATGGACAACCTCGAATCAGAAAAACCAGCCAAACACGAAATCACGTATCGGACTGGTTTATTCAATAGATAAGCTTATTTATAATATGACGTTGTTAAAGGAACAAACATAGCCCCATCATTTAGTATATCAGCATTAATAAACAACTCGTTCACGCCTGCGATATCTACCTCAATGGTCTTGAGACCGTCCTTAACTGCAATTTTTTCGCTCGTCAGCTTTACATCTCTTTCGCTGTCGTTAATGAAGAAGTTGTCAATATCTTCGCCAATGGCTGCCACCTGTAGAACAAGCTTCTGATACTTCCCTTTCGGGTACAGCATAAATCCGCTGCTGCGTTTGCCACTAGCATTATCGAAATAAGCTTCCTTATAGTCCTTACCCTGGTAGGTCGTTTCTTTCGAGTCCTTCGTATAATACATGTTTTCGAAGCCTTCGGCGATAGCTATGCCTTCCGCCTTCTCGCCCAATTCCACCGTATAGGTTTCCGGATTATAGGATACAGCGACTCCTACAATATCAGCTACCGCACGTACAGGAAGATACGTCGTTCCGTTATATGTAATCGGTAAAACTGCATTTCCCTTTTCATCCCTCGGCTGTACGGGCGTTCCGTTGTACTTGAGTTGAATACTACTGTTCAAGTAGGCTTTTACCTCCTGCAGTTTCGCACCTGCATACACTCCAGTCCCGGCTGTCAGCATAAGTGCTGCCACCATGGCACTAATTATCCATTTCTTTTTCAACATCTCATCTTCCCTTCTATATATAAGTGGATTACTGCACATTCATATGAAGAATATAAAAATTTAATTTCCAAAATTCAAGCGACTTATTAACCATATCAGAGTACAAATCTCCCTTCTTAAGCACCATTTGCACAAATTGTTTTACAATATATTCTAAAAGTGATATCATATAAATATCAAATAAATATTAAATCAATATTAAGGAGTGCTTCAACCTATGCTGAAGGAAAAACAACTATCTCACCTGAACGGATTTGTCGCTCTGCTCCTCTTCATCGCCTTTGCCGGCGCCGGGATATTCCTGTTCACCCTCGGTGATCCCCTTCCCGTCTTACTGGGAGTCATCTCTTGTGTGATCGCCTTTGTGACCTTAACCGGCCTTACGGTTGTACAGCCGAACCAGGCTGCCGTCATCACCTTCTTCGGGAAGTATCTCGGTGTGATCCGCGATAGCGGGTTCTATATGGTAACTCCTTTTTCCACTCGTAAGAAGGTATCGCTGCGTGTACGCAACTTCAACAGTGCCAAGCTGAAGGTCAATGATGTTAACGGGAACCCGATCGAGATCGCTACTGTCGTCGTATTCTCGGTTATCGATTCCGCCAAAGCATTATTCGAAGTCGATGAGTACGAGACCTTCGTAGAAATTCAGAGTGAGGCTGCTCTGCGCCATGTAGCCAGCAAGTACCCTTACGACGAATTGGATGGCAATGGTTTCTCCTTGCGTGGAAATACAGAGGAAATCGCCAAGGAATTGACTGATGAATTGCAAAACCGCTTGGCTATAGCCGGTGTTAAAGTAATCGAGTCCCGCTTGACGCATTTGGCTTACTCTACGGAAATCGCCAGCGCAATGCTGCAGCGTCAGCAAGCCGAAGCGATTATCTCTGCTCGCGAGAAGATCGTGGACGGCGCAGTTACGATGGTACAAATGGCGATTGAGCGCCTGCAGACCGAGAGCGTCGTTGAACTCGATGATGAGCGCAAAGCTGCGATGATCAACAATCTGTTAGTCGCGGTCGTATCGGACCGTTCCGCCCAACCTATCATTAATACGAGCAGTCTGTATTAATCGGAGTCCCATTCACGATGGCTAAGAAGAAGAGCTTCCCACTGCGTCTGGACCCCATCGTATATGAAGCTTTGGAACGCTGGGCGGCTGACGAATTCCGAAGCGTGAATGGTCATATCGAATATGTATTACGCGAGGCCCTGCGCAAAGAAGGGCGCTTGCCTTCACCTCAAATGCGCATCAAGGAGGCCCAAGACAATGGCACAAACCAGGATTAAATCTGCTAAGCCCTGGTGGGAGTCGAAATCGAAGTTCCTGCTGCAGGAATATGCGGCTAAATACGATGCTACCTTTGTAGCGGCATCCTTCAAGAACTGGAAGTATACCGGACAGCATGTCATCATCGGTCTGCCGCATGGACGAGGCCAACTGTATCTCACGGTTACCGATTCCAGCAGCTCCAACGGAACCAATACAAGCAGCGGTCAAGTCATCCAAATCAAGTATAAATACAAGCCGAGACGGAAGCTTGAATATATCCTTAGCCCGATCAAGAGCGCGCTGTTCCTGATCTTCCGCGGAAACTTACGGCAGGTCACCCTGCCGAATCCGCTCAGCAAGTCATTCCATGCCGGAGCCTCACATCCTAGTCTACTGAGGGGGATTCTGAAGTATGAGGGAATTGCGGAGCTGCTGGAGGAACATAAGGGCGCACGCCTCAAGACGCGAGTCAAGGAGCATGAAGCTGAGCTATCCTTCACAGAAACGCATAAGAAGGTCGATATAGCGCTGCTGCATGAATGTGTTAAGCTCACGGAACTGTTCATCGAAGCGATCTATGAGCAAGGAATGGTCCGTGAGGTAAATTAAAAATAAAATCATATGAGCGGATGCTACACTACAGGCCTATGCCTACCTGCGTCCGCTCCATAATGAATCTTTAAACACTTACAGCCGTATAAATAGGTTAGGAGTGGAAATTTCACTACCACTACACTTAGGAGGTAAGAATCAGAGATGAAGAAGAGCCTATCACGTATAGTCATGGCCACTCTTACGTTGACACTGCTTATGCCGCTTGGGGCGTTTGCGGCTGAGAGCAGCCCCTCATATGAGGCGACGAAGCAACTAGCGGCGCAGAAGGCCGAACTGGTGACGAAGAATTATGGTACGACTAGCCTGCAATATGCACTTATTGATGATGGAAAGATAGCAGTATCCGGGCAATCCGGCATCAATCATCTGTCTGACAAGAAACCACCGACTGCAGAGACGATGTATGGCATCGGTTCGACGAGCAAAATGTTCACGACCGTCGCGGTCATGAAGCTCGTGGATGAAGGAAAAATAGATCTGGATCAGCCTCTGACCAACTATATTCCTGATTTTAAAATGAAAGACGAGCGCTACAAACAGATCACCCCACGCATGCTGTTGAATCATTCCTCAGGATTAAACGGATCTACGCTTACCAATGGCTTTTTATTTGACGACAATGACACCTCCGGGTATAACGATTTGCTGAAGCAGCTCTCCACACAGCGACTGAAGGCTGATCCAGGTGCATTCTCGGTTTATTGCAACGACGGCTTCACTCTAGCAGAAATATTGGTAGAGAGAGTTAGCGGCATGGACTTCACGGACTACATACATAAATATATTACCGAGCCGCTTAGCATGAAAAATACGAAAACTCCGCAAGATGAGGTGAACATCGAGCAGCTGGCTGGCGTCTATTCCCCTGCCTATCAAGGAGAGCTGCCTAGAGATACGATTAACTTTATCGGAACCGGCGGTATTTACTCTACAGCGGAAGATCTCGCTCACTTCTCACAAATTTTCACAGGAAATGCTAGCGGCATTCTATCGGAGAAATCAGTAACCGCTACAGCGAAGTCAGAGTACAAGAAAGGCATGTGGCCGGATGAAGCGGATAGCTCGGTCGCCTACGGATTAGGCTGGGATAGTGTCAACCTGTTCCCATTCAACGACTATGGAATTCAGGCGCTGACGAAGGGCGGAGACACCCTCTTATCTCACGCTTCTCTGGTTGTATTGCCTGAGCAGAAGCTGTCCGTGGCGGTCCTCTCTTCTGGCGGTTCGAGCTCATTAAATGGGCTTTTGGCAAATGAGATCCTGTTAAGCGCGCTGCAAGAGAAAGGCATCGTTAAAGAACGGAAGCCAGCCAAATCATTTGGTGCACCTGTTAAGGCGGCTATGCCAGCGGATGTGACGACAAATGCAGGAGTCTATGGCGCTACGGGTCAATTGATTAAGCTGGATATTAGCAAGGATGGCGAGCTATCCTTAAGCTCATTAGCAGTACCTGAAGCTCCGGTTCAGAAATTCATCTATACAGCGGATGGGACCTTTGTCAACGAGATTGGCAGTGCGAAGGTTAGCTTTGTAAAAGAAGACAATGGACGTACTTACTTATGGGTAAGAACCTACACAGACATTCCAGAGCTTGGCCAGCTGGCTATGTCCGAATACCAGGCCGAGAAGCTGGAGCCTAATGAACTGTCTAAGGATGTGGCTAAGGCATGGGAAGCTCGGGAAGGCAAGACCTATTTTCTCGTCAATGAAAAATATACCTCCCAGGTTTACCTAATGATCCCTCCGATCGTCCAGATCGCTACCCTTAAGGAATTCCCGGGGTACTTGATGACGAACAAGATTACGGGGGCCGATGAGGCTCTGAATATGTTGAATATCCCGACATTGATGGGCCGAGATACGAATGAGCTCCATATCTTCACAGAAGACGGAGTAGAATATGCGAAGGCTGGCGGCAGTCTGTTTGTCAGTCAGGATCATTTCCAGCCGCTCTATACCGGAGCCAACTCGAAGACGAAGATCCAGGACAACGGCTATACGAGATGGTATACCGTTCCGGAGAAAGCGTTTGGCAAGACGTTGGTCGTTAACACGCCGAAGACAGGCTCCTTTGCCGTCTATGATGCCAATGGAACTTGCGTGAATTACAGCATCGTGAGCGGTGTGAATGAAGTGGGTCTGCCGGAGAATGCAATCATCGCCTTCATCGGCGACCCAGGATCACAATTTGAAATCACGTTAAAATAAACAGTAAGCCCCATAGGTTTAATACGAACCTGTGGGGCTTTACCATTCTATATACCAGTATGGGGTATATATTTCGCACATTATTTCATTAATTTATTCACGGTAACCAACAGCTCATCTACTACGTCCATCTCTCCAGCCTGAATCCGCTCAATGACGCAGCTCTTCATATGACCTTCCAGCAGCAGCTTGCCGACACTGTTCAACGCGGACTGCACCGCAGCGATCTGGTTCAGGACATCATCACAATAGGTATCTCGTTCGATCATGCCTTTAATCCCGCGAATCTGACCCTCGATCCGGTTCAAGCGACTCGTCAGATTGTTCTTCACCGCTTCGGAATGATGGCTATGACGGACATGGCCCTCGCCCTCAACACTGCAGCAATCACCCGTAACGCCATGCTTCTTGTCTTCCTGTTCCGCCATGTTATCACCTCGCAATATTGGACCTTTACATAATATTATCGCAATCCCGCCAACCTTTCAATCGATGGGGGATAACTAGCAGACCATTCACTTCATTATATTCCGCACCTCGTCTATCCATTCACGCAAAAATCACCCCGCACCTCCCAAAATCAAGGCACAGGGTGATTCTTATTAGACCAAAACGAATACCCGGTCTAGCTTTACTTTATTGATATCCCCAGATCATGGTGAACAGCGTACCGAACACAGTTACAAGCCCTACGAATAGTGCATAGGCAATGTTGGTATACAGCGAGGTCTTCGTACCTGTCTCGCCGATATGCATGAACATGAACAACTGGACACCCATCTGGATCGCTGCACAGATGATCAGGATCGTCATACCGACAGCCAGCGACATATCCCAGAGAATGACGGACAGAGCGACGACCGAAAGGACCAGTGAGAACACGTATCCCATGACGTGGTGGACAGGGAATAATTTTTTCATGTCACATCATTCCTTTCAAATATACGAAGCTGAAGATAAAGATCCAGACCACGTCGAGGAAGTGCCAATAGAGCGAGAAAATAAATGATTTATTCGCTGTATCGAGCGTGAAGCCCTCGCGCTTGATCTGCAGCATAATGCCTGCTCCCCATAGTAAACCTAAGGTGACGTGCGCACCGTGGGTGCCGAGCAGAACGAACAGACTGGACATGAAGGCGCTCGTAGAAATCGTTGCTCCTTCATTAACATAAGTGACGAATTCGAATATTTCTACACCCAGGAAAATCAGGCCGAGCACCAAGGTAACGAACAGGAAGACCATGGCGGCCTTCTGCAGCCCTTGACGCATACTGTTAATCATCAAGCCAATGGTGAAGCTACTTGTGAGCAACACGAAGGTCTCGATCAGCACTGGACCAATCTCGAAAAGTTCCTTACCTGTCGGGCCGTTACCAGTCCGATTCCAAAGCGTGAAATAGACGGCGAACAGCGTTGAGAACAGTACAATTTCCGCGCCAAGGAACAGCCAAAATCCGAAAATGCGATTACTATTCTCTTCAGAACGATATTCCAAAGGCAAAGAGTTATCTAATTTCATGCCTGTTCACCCCGCAATCTGGCTTCCGTCTCTTCAATTTCGCGAACCGGAATATGATAGCCGTGATCGCGTTCGAAGGAACGAACCGCCATCATTACAATAATACCAATTCCTGCGATAATCGCTGGAACCCACCAGCTGAATACCATGGAGAAGCCGAACAAGAAGAAGATTCCCGCAAGAATGATCGGTTGACCACTGTTGCTCGGCATATGAATTTCTTCATATTTTCCTTTATAGAGCTGATGTCCGCCCTTCTTATGCTCCCAGAAAGGATCGCGTCCAGTTACCGTAGGCACAATAGCGAAGTTATAATCCGGAATCGGACTATGTGTACTCCACTCAAGCGTACGTGCATTCCAAGGATCGCCTGATGTCTCTCTTGGCGCGTAGCGGAAGCTCCAGTAAATGTTATAGACCAGAAGTATAAAGCCGAGAGCTAGACCAAATGCACCGATCGTCGCAATCAAGTTAAGCGGACCGAAGCCTGTATCTGCCGAATAAGTATACATCCGCCGTGTCATCCCTTTAAGTCCAAGGAAGAATAATGGCATGAAGGTTACGTTAAAGCTGACCGCAATAAGCCAGAAAGCCAGCTTGCCTTGACGCTCGTTCAGACGGAAGCCGAACAATTTCGGGAACCAGTAGTAGAAACCGGCAAGAACCGCGAATACGGTACCCGGAATCAACACATAGTGGAAGTGAGCAACCAGGAACATCGTATTATGATACTGGTAGTCCGCACTCGCCATCGCAAGCATAACCCCGGTAACCCCGCCAATCGTAAAGATTGGAATGAAGGCGAGCGAGTAGAGCATCGGGGTCGTGAACTCAATCCTGCCCTTATGAAGCGTAAGCAGCCAGTTGAATATTTTCACCCCGGTCGGAACCGCAATGAGCATCGTCGTAATCGAGAACACGCCGTTAACCATCGCTCCGTGACCCATCGTATAGAAGTGGTGAGCCCAGACGACGAAGGACAGCAGCGAAATGACGACCATACTCCCTACCATCGAGGCGTACCCGTACAGATTTTTACGAGAGAAGGTTGAAATCACTTCACTGAAAATACCGAAGGCTGGCAAAATAACGATATATACCTCCGGATGCCCCCAGACCCAGAACAGGTTGGCCCAGAGCATATCCATCCCGCCGTTGGCCATCGTGAAGAACTGAGAACCGAACAACCGGTCGAACATCATCAGCGCAAGCGCTACCGTAAGAACCGGGAACGCGAACAGGATGATTACGCTAGTGATCAAGATCGACCAGGTGAACATCGGCATCTTCATCAGCGTCATGCCAGGTGCGCGCATCTTTAGAATCGTAGCGATGAAGTTCACGCCTGTCATCAGTGTACCGATCCCGGCAATCTGAATTGCTATCGAATAGTAGTTCATCCCCACCGTCGGGCTAAATTCATTGCTCGCTAGCGGGAAATAAGCCGTCCAGCCCGCGTCTGGCGAACCGCCGATGACGAAGGAAAGGTTGAATAGCATCGCTCCGGCGAAGAACAGCCAGAAGCTGACCGCATTCAATCTCGGGAAGGCCACGTCGCGCGCACCAATTTGCAATGGCACAACTACGTTCATCAGACCGATGATGAATGGCATCGCCATAAATAGAATCATAACAACCCCGTGGGTCGTAAATATTTCATTATAATGCTGCGCATCGAGAAGTCCGTTCTCAGGTATCGCGAGCTGCGACCGCATAAGCAGTCCGTCAACGCCGCCGCGGAACAGCATCAAGAGCGCACTGATAATATACATGATACCGATACGCTTATGGTCAACCGTTGTCAACCACTCGCGCCACAGGTAGCCCCATTTTTTAAAATAGGTCAATCCGATGACAATCGCCAGGGATACGACGACGATACTGACCATTGCTCCGTAAATCATCGGCTCCCCGGTGACGAAAAATTCGTCCCATTTCATGTCATGCTTACTCCCTTCTGCCTCTTAATTTCCGTGTGAAGCATGATCTGCCTCACCATGTTCAGAATCGCTCATATCCATTTCGGAATGATCCATCTCCGAGTGATCTGCCTGTGAATCATCTGCAGATGCTCCGCCATGATTATGTCCGCCATGCTCGCCTTCAGGCGCTGGACGGAATTCCAAATGTGTCGAGGAATACGTCTGTCTACCTACCTTGGCAGTCTCGAGTAGTGAATCGAACTGTTCTTCCGTCAACTTGGAAGCTGTATTCTTAACATCATTAACCCACTCGTCATACTTGGCTGTAGACATAGCGAGAACCTCAAACTCCATACCCGCGAAGCCCTCGCCGGAGAAGTTGGAGTTCTTACCCATGAATGAGCCTTCATGCTCGGCAACAAGATTCAGCTTGGTCACCATATCACTCATCGCGTACTTCTGACCGCCCAATTGCGGAACCCAGAAACTGGTGATCGGTCCATAGGAGTAAAGTCTGAACTCAACCGGACGGTGCGTAGGAATATTAACGTAATTAACGGTTTCAATTCCTTCCTCCGGATAGCTGAAATGCCATTTCCAGTTTGAGGATGAAGCATAAATAACTAGCGGTTTTTGGTCTTCATAGCCTGCCGGGACCTTATCCAATGCATTGGTAGTCCGAACTGTCACTACTGACAGAATCGCTACGATAATGACCGGAATAGTAATCCAGGTAATCTCCAGCCATTTGCTACCCTCAATATGAGGAGGCTCATAGTCTGGAGCCGCTTTGGAAGCACGGTACTTCGTAAGCATGAAGATGTACAAGACGTAGACAACCAGCAAGATTAGCGCCATGACCAGTATCGAGAACAAAATTACATTGGACTGCGTCTTCGCTACCGGCCCCTTAGGGTTCAACACCGCTAGCGAATTACAACCGGTCAAGAGGACAAGAAACGCTGAGAAAACGGCCAGCAGCAATCCTTTCCTTTTCATAAAATTCCGTTACCCCTTTCCAGCAATATAACGCACCACCCAATCTTCATTTGGATGGTAGTATTAATTATCTACCACTATGTTAGGTAAGCTCTTAAACAATAACAATTCATAGCAAATTACATTATTGAAAAATAATTACAATTATTTCTCACTTTTTACCGTCACTGTTTATTCAAATGTTCAAATTCAGCCAAATTCGACCGTATTCCAGCAAAATCAGCGATTTTGATAATTGTTCACATTGACCCCTCCACAGGTCAAAGTTCGCTGAATTGTCATAATTCATCGAACACTTCGTGATTATTATCACTTACTTTAGGAAAGAAAAGTTAAACTTCTCTTGTGGCGTTTTTTACACTGACGTTATATTCCTATTTTTGCGGTATAGATTGTGAGGAAAAGCACAGTGGAAAGGATGGATGTAGGAATCTTGCGGAGAGTTAGCGCCGCCTAGCGGTGAAAGTTCTGTTGGAGTGCGAAGTTGCGACTAGTAGCGAAAACCCCGTCCGAGTGTATAGTTCCATCTAGTAGCGATAGTTCCGTTCGAGTGCGAAGTTGCGACTAGTTGCGGAAGTTCCATCCGAGTGCGAAGTTGCGTCTTATTGTTGAGTAACATTTGTTTCGTGAAATTGCCGATACTTGTGAAGTACCGTTTGCCTAGCAAGTAACATATACAATTCGTACGAATCAGGTAGATCCCACCCGTGCCAGCATAAAAAAGATGCAAAAATGCAGGCTTTTATCCCTAGAAACACCTAAATTGCGAAAATTCCTGCGAAAATGCAGGCTTTTTGAAGAAAATCACCCGATTTCACGCAGATAATCGAAAAATCCTGCATATTTGCAGGCTTTTTACTAAACAGGGCCATTTTCGGGTAAAAGGATGCATAGACGCAGGCTTTTTCAAAAAAATCTTCGCAAAGAGCGACCAAGCTTCCCTAACCTTGTATCATCTACCTCAACCCACTACCACTCCACCCTACTCTTCCTGTATAGAACGGATCAAATCGGCCGTCGTTCCAAGTAACGAACTGTTTTTTGCCGGAATACATGGCGATAACTGGGGTTAAGGTAGCCCACCGCGCATGCTGCTTCACCTACATTGACACGACCCGTCTGCAACATGAGCAACGCCTGCTTTAAACGTTCGTCTTTCAGATATCCAAAAACGGTCGTACCGTATAGCTCCTTAAAGCCGACCTTCAACTTATAATCGTTAAGACCGATCAGACGCGACAATTCCAGCAGCGTAGGCGGATCGATTAACCGCTCTTTCATAATCCGCTTTGCCTCTTGAAGCTTCTCCATCTCATCCCGCGACAACGCTACAGCCCGGGAGGACTCCTCTCCCTCTTTCAAGAATAAGCGGCAGGCTAGCATAAATATCTCCAACGCATGACACTCCAGCTCCAGATTAGAGGCTCCCGGCTTGTCTATAGCAGACGCAAAGCGCTTCAACAGAAATGAAACGGCAGGCCCGATCCTCTCTTGAAAGACCCGCAAGTCCCGACTTCCCATGATCCGCTCAAAATCGACCGATGCTCCTGTATTCCATGCCTCTCCCATAAAGCGTTAAACGTCTTGACGGGAACGCCGATGGATAACATTTGGAACGGCTCAAGCCCATGCTTAAGCATTTGGACATGATTATTCATCTGCATTCAAATTGTGTGATAATGATTATCATTTTCATCATGAATTATACGTGACAAATACACGAGATTCAATCGGAAAAAGCGGGCGCCGTGCCAGGGCAACACACAAAAAAGCCTAAGGCTATCGGCCCTAGGCTTCTCTTACATGTTCTTGAAGGTTTGAATCACGCTGTTACAGAATTTCCTTACGAAGCTGTTCCGGCGATTTCGGGGACATCAGTCCAAACGGAATATCGAATACCGTTCTCGCTCCCGATTGTCCAGCTTGGGACAATTTGTATACTGCACGCGCATAAGCGACCAGCACGCTAGCTGTAAATTCCGGATTACTGTCCAATTTAAGCGCAAATTCATAGATTTGCGTGCTATTTTCACCCGTTTTGCCGCTTCTCAGCACCATACCGCCATGAGGCATAGCCGAGTGATTCTTCTTCAGTTCTTCCTCGCTAATGAAATGCACGGTCGTATCATAATCTGCAAAATAGTTCGGCATTTCCTTGATTTCGCTCTCGATCTTGGCCAGGTCAGCGCCCTCTTCAGCCACGACGAAGCACTCACGCAAATGCTTCTCACGGGTGGACAATTCCGGATTCTCACCCTTGCGCACACGTTCCACTGCGGACTCCACAGGAATCGTATATTGCACACCGTTCTTCACGCCAGCTACACGGCGAATCGCATCGGAGTGCCCTTGGCTAACCCCTCTTCCCCAAAAAGTATATTCCTTGCCTTCCGGCAAAATAGATTGGGCAAGCAGACGATTGAGCGAGAACAGACCTGGGTCCCAGCCTGTGGAGATCAAGCTGACGTTACCGCCTTTAGTCGCTGCATCATTAACATGCTCGAAATACTCCGGAATTTTCGCATGGGTATCGAAGCTGTCGACCGTATTGAACATAGCCGCGAATTCCGGTCCTTGCTGAGGAAGGTCGGTTGCAGATCCCCCACACAGGATCATTACGTCGATGTCGCCCTTGTACTTCTCAATTTCAGAGATATGTACGACGCCATTTGCAGCCGCTACATCGTCTGGGTTTCTTCTTGAGAAAATGGCGCGCAATTCGATGTCTGGATTTTGTTTGATCGCTTTCTCTACACCGCGCCCTAAATTTCCGTATCCTACAATGCCTACTTTAATCGTCGATGTCACTAAACCTTCCTCCTTCAAATAATAGCTCTTCACTTATTTTAGCTCAATCTTGTCCATTTTTAAATATTTAACATAAAAAGTAAGCGCCATTCCCTCAACTACAGCTCGGATTTATATAAACTGTTGGATTTTAGACATATTTAGTGCCGCAAGGGCAATTTAATAGCCCATTATGGCCATACTCATTCCGAAAAAATAATTTTAAAATTGAAGTTAATTGTAACAAATGTCATAGCATTTCACAAAAAGGTGGTGTTGATGTATGCGAACTTATAGGAATCTTCAATTCCGATTACTTCCATTGTTCATATTGACAGGCATACTATGGGGCATCCCCTCCGGGCAGGTCGCAGCTCACGCTACCGTCATCTCTTCCTCCCCGGCAGCGAATGGCATTCTGGAACTACCTCCTGAGGAAGTTATTATCACCTTCAATGAACCGATTGAACAGGCGTTCTATTCTATCACAGTGACCGGGCCTGACGGTCGGCCTGCCGATCAGGACGACGCCACAGTCCACCCGGATCAGCCTGAACAGCTAGTAGCCAGCTTGAAGAGCGACTTGGCAAGCGGAATCTATACGATCAAATGGAGAGCTGTCTCCAGCGACGGTCATGCCATCAGCGGGACGATCCCGTTCGGAATTGGCGCGGAGGGCAGCAGCTTTAATATGCACTCCCCCGCTGCAAAGGATATCTCACTACCCCCTGGCAGCCTGATTCTGATCCGCTGGCTGTTCTACATCGGGATCAGCCTGTGCATCGGCACCGTGCTGTTCCGCCTGCTACTGTTCCCGGCGAAGCAGCTTCGCATGAGCGAGACTTTGCAGCAGCGTAGCCTGCTGCTCCTCTATATTGGACTCGCCGCCACCGTAATCGGCGTCCTGCTCAGCCTGCCCCAGCAGACAGCCAATGATGCAGGCGTCTCCTGGATCAACGCCTGGGATATAGATTTGCTGCAAGAGACGCTGCGTTATACCAGCTTCGGGCAAATCTGGACCTGGCAAGCGATTCAGGTATTGCTGCTCGCCATATTCATAATGGGGCTAAGCTATACCATTTCAGAGCAGCGAGATAGTCCGGCGCAGCCTGGAGGAGCGGACAAATCCACCGCCAGACTCACTGGATGGGAGCAGATGTGGGGCTGGCTCGTTCTGATCGCCTGCGCGGGTCTGATGCTCGCCAAGGCCTTCATCGGCCATGCAGCAGCCGCCGATAACAAGCTGCTCGCAGGAGGTGCGGATTTCATCCATCTGCTCGCTTCCGCAGTCTGGCTTGGCGGAGTATTAACGATGGCCCTGCTGCTTCCAACCGTACGCAAGCAAACCGAACGGTTAGAGAGCTACAAGCCGCTCTATTGGCAAATGATTCGCCGCTTCTCTCTGATGGCCTCCATCTGCGTCATTATGCTGCTATTGACCGGCATCTATGGAGGTGCCCTGCATATCCCAACTATGCATGCGCTGCTGTATACTGGCTACGGGCTTGTCCTACTGGCCAAATTATCACTTATGCTTATCATGCTGGCTCTGGCCCTACCCGCATTCATGCGCGGCAGAAAGGGCAACAAGCCGCTCGGTCGCGGTGTATGGTACGAATTTGGCCTCGGAGCCATTGTTCTTGTGCTCGCAGCAGTTCTGGGCAATCTCCCTACGGCCGCCTCTGCTCCAGGCCCGGCCAATCTGCAGGCCATTACGGACGGCGGCTACCGGATCTCAATGAGCATCAGCCCGAATAGTGTCGGGCAGAATCTTTTTAGCCTGAGTGTCCAGGACCCCAGCGGAGCCAGCCTGGATAACATCGAGCAAGTCACACTAAGCCTGACTTCAAGGGAGATGGATATGGGTGTCATCCAGATTGAAATGCCCGGTTCCGCCCCCTTGGAGGCAGAAGAAATCATCACCATGGGTGGGAAATGGAATGTTCATGTCCATATTCTATTATCCACACTGGATTCCATCGATCATGATCTCATTCTACAGGTCGGTAATTAAAATATAAGGAGCTAACCCATTATGAAGAAAACTCATGCAAAATTAACAGCGATATTATCTGCAACTGCTCTATTCTTTGTCCTATTCTCTGCAAATGCCAGCGCCCATGTTACCGTATCGCCTAGCAGCTCGGCCCCCGGCTCTTGGGAAACCTACAGCATCAAGATTCCATCGGAAAAGGACCTCCCGACAACCAAAGTCGCATTAAAGGTCCCGGAAGGCTTCGACTTCAAACAGTATCGTCCGGTCCCGGACTGGGAGGTGGAGCTGACGAAGGATGAGGCGGGCAGAATCACAACGGTATCCTGGTCGGCTGAGAAGGACGGGATCGGCCCCGGGGAGTTCCAGAAATTCGAATTCGTCGGCAAAAACCCCGACAGGGAAGCGAACCTGGCCTGGGATGCCTTCCAATATTATAGTGACGGGAGTATCGTCGAATGGACGGGCGAAGCAGACTCGGATAAGCCGCATTCCATCACGGTCATTACCAATGATCCTGAAGCGGGCACTACTCTGACCCCGGGGCATGATCATCATGATACCGCCAGCGATTCCGGCAGCCAATCGAACGCCCTCGATACTGGCAGCAAGGATACAAGCAGCGCAGCCGCTCCAGACAAAGCAAAGACAACCGCAACCGCTGAGCAGCCTTCTGGGCGGATAGCTACCGTTATAGCTTCAGTGGCGCTCATCTTGTCTGCCGCAGCACTGATCCTGGCCATTCGCAAATCTAAACGGTAATTCTAACGAAACTCCATAGCGTTATTTGCTCAAAAACAGAGCCATTTCGAACCTAACGAAACACCATAGCGTTATTTGAGCAAAAAACGAGTTTAGTTGACAATTTGGGCTAAATAAGGTTACCCAGGTTCGTTACAATTCCCAGCGCCGCTTTTGGGCGTGAATAGCGATACCACGTTTCGTTAGAGTTCATTAGAGCCTAGTTTCTCCAGCAGCTAATACACAAATGCACCTGTACCAAGGATTTCTCCTTAGATACAGGTGCATTTTCTGTTTTAACTCAGTGGCACCCGAGCCCCATCCTGCGGCTTCTGCCCGGAGGACTTCCCTTCGCCAGCGGCTCCGAACAGACAGGCCAAGGCAAGCAGCATACCGACCGAGGCGCATACGAACAGCGCGGAGTACCCGAATATGTCGATGACCCAACCCAGTAGTGGAGGTGAGGTGATGGCTGCCAGAGATGAGACAAAATAATAGATCCCTGTCCGCGTACCGATACTCTCTTCACGGCCTGTGGAGATAACCCAGGGATACGAGTTAATGTTGATGCAGGCCCAGAAAATCCCGCCGACAATCAGCAGCACGCGCAGCCATAACACCGACTCCACGAATATCAGCGAGCCAAAAATGAGAACGAGGCCGCTTACACCGATAGAGATGATCCTCTTCTTCCCATACCTGGCCCCCAGCCAGCCACTCGGCAGAGCGAACAAGAGAAAAGCCAGCGAGAAGAAGGTCAACGAGAACGAGGCCTCGCTATCGGTCATGCCGATATATTTTGTACCATATAGAGTGAATAATGCTTCAACTCCCTGATAGGCTACAAACCAGAAGAAAATCGCACCCAAGATGAACAGCGTCGTGCGGTTCAACTCCTCCTTGATGGAGATCGGACGGATCGGCTTTGCCGCCTCCCCTGTGCTCTGCAGTGTAATCGGCTCTCGGATGACTGCCTTCAGCACGACTAGCGCCACCAGCATCACGATGCCTGCAAACAGGAACGGCATATAAGAACTGATCCCATACAGCTTGGAGCCCACGCCAAAAGCCAGCACAGACCCGATACCGCCCATGAAATTAATAATTCCGTTAGCCTTTGTGCGGTTCTCCTCCTCTGTAATGTCCGGCATTAATGCAACCGTCGGAGACCGGAACAAGCTCATCGACAGATTCATCAGCACCATGAACAATACTAGCGTGAAGAAGCCTGTATGCCAGGGAATAAGTGCTGCGAACGCCGCGCCAAGCGGCATTCCAATTAACAGATACGGCATCCTTCGCCCATATCTCGTATTCGTTCTATCACTACGGTGACCGATCCATGGCTGTAGAAACATCGCAAAATAATTATCAATCGTCATCATAAACCCAATCATGGCCGTGCTCTTCAAGTAGTTATCCAAGAACAGCGGTACAAACGCATTATATAGCGCCCAGGTCAAGCTGATGCTAAAAAAACCGAGTCCCAGCAGCCAGGTTTTCTTCATTCGGTCACGCCCCTTATTAACTTAATAGCTTAGCCAGCTTATCCGGGTAATCGGTAATGATGCCCGCTACCCCTGCCGCAATCAAAGACTTCATCATACTCTCTTCATTCACTGTAAAAGGGTGATACGCCACACCATGTCTGCCCGCCTCGGCCACCAGCTCGGGTGTCAACGCATACATATAGGCATGCAGCGCATCGGCCCCAATCCGCTTCGCGTAATCCCATGGCTCGTACAAACCTTCCATATAAAGAATGCCCGTACGGATGTCCGGCGCGATCCGGTGACACTCCTGCAAGGAATAATGATTGAACCCGGAAATAATCGTCCGTTCCGCCATTCCGTAGTGTCTAACCATGTCGATAACCTTTTGTTCTAATTCTGGATATTGAAAAAATCCATTCTTCAGCTCGATATTGACGATGATATCCTTGTCGCTAGCGAGCTCCAGCAATTGCTCCAGCGCAGGCAGCTTCTCCCCCTTGAAATCTTCGTGGAACCAGCCTCCGGCGTCCAAAGTCTGAAGCTCCTCCCAGGTCAAGTCCTTCACCCAAGCCTTCTTCCCGGCTGTCCGTTCCAAAGACTCATCATGGATCAGCACAAGCCGGCCATCCTTCGTCATCTGCACATCGGTTTCGATCCCGCTAGCGCCTAGCTCAATAGCGCGAATAAATGAAGCCATCGTATTCTCCGGGCAGTAAGCGGAAGCGCCGCGATGCGCGAAATTAATTAAATCAGCCATGTTGTATCCTCCTTAAGCGTATTCCTATCTTTTATTAATATTATTCGTATATCCAGTATAATCCTGCTATGTTAAGCCTGTATTACCGCATTTATTATTTCTCCCCGGTCTCGTGGCGAGCACTTTAGCCCGACTAAGGTCTAGTTCAGAAACCATCTTAAGCCCGTTATCCCCGCCGCAGAATCCATATACAATTAAAGCATAACAAAACGGAACATAAACAAATGGCTGTCTTAAAAACGCGTGATCAAAAGCGACCTTTTGAACTACTTTGAGCTACTTCTTTAAATTCAAGTTCAAAAAGTCGGTTTTCAGCACCGAGAAGGTTGGATGAAGCTAGGGGCTGAGGAGCGGAGCGTACGTAGTTTGTACGTGAGCACCAGAAGGCCCGGCTGAATTCAAGATTCGACGTCGAGTTACTCCCTGATTCACTTCGTGATCAAAAGCGACCTTTTTGAACTACATCTATAAAGAAAGCGAGTGTTTGTATTATGAAAAAATTATACCGTTCCACGACAGAAAGACAGGTTAGCGGGCTTTGCGGGGGGATCGCAGCCTGGCTCGGCGTTGACCCCACTGTAGTACGGCTCATCGCCGTCGTAGCCGCCCTGTGCAGCTTCGGCACAGTTATCGCTCTCTACCTGATCGCCAGCGTGATCGTTCCAAAGGAGCCGATTGGCGGCGCTGAATACTACGATCATTTTAGCAATTACTAATCAACAGATTCGCAAATTCAAATTCTAAAATTCAAATCCAAACTCAAAGGAGCAGATGAAAAATGAGTATCTTCGAAAGAATCTCTAATATAACCAAAGCAACCGTCCACGAGGTATTGAACAAGCTGGAGGATCCCGTCTTGATGACAGGCCAATATTTGCGCAACATGGAGGAGGATATTCGTACTGCGGAGGAGAACATTAAAGGTCGGCAAAAAGCGGCCAGCATCGCAGAGAGAAAAATGAATGAGGCTGCACAAGCGGTCAAAGAATTCGAACTGCGCGCCCTCTCGGCGCTGGAAGCAGGCGATGAAGCAGCGGCCCGCGAGGCGGCGATCGCCAAGATTCAATTCGAAGACAAAGTGCAGCAGCACACTGACGAGATGAATCAGGCTAAAGAGCAAGTTCTTGAATTGCAGCTGCAATTGGACGCTGCTAAGGAAGAGCATGCCCGCCTTAAGGAAAAACGCAATGAACTGGCCAATAGAGCCCAGAAGGCTAAAGATCGCGCCGCAGTGCAGCAGCCTAACTTCAGTCGCGGAATCGAGAGCGGCGATGCGGCACGGGGATTCGAACGAATGGAAGAGAAAATCTTGGAGTGGGAGACGGACCTCGACCTTTCGGTAAATTCCCAAGCCTATGGCAATCCAGCCAGTGCTTCGACTGCAGCCAATTCCACAGCAGTCAACGAAGAATTGGATCGGCTGAAGGAACAGCTGTCCAAGCGTAATTCCTAAGCGGTTTATATAAAGGGCTGCTGAATCAATGACTCTTCCCCTCATTGGTCCGGCGGCCCTAACATCATTACATAACTAGTAAACCAAGATTATGTTAAACAAGAGGAACCGGAAATGAAAAATTTAGTTTTTCTTGAATACAGAAGATTCTATAAAAATTATTGTTTGCTCCTGATCGGAGCCATCATCCTGCTATCCGCACTGATCAGCAGCCCTGTATTTCATAGCTCCTGGAGCACTGAGCAGGCGGTAGCTCATTTTACAGAAAATCTGAAAATACTGATTCTCTGCGCAATTCCATGGCCAGTCGCTGTTGTCTTAAAGGAGAATACGGGTGTTCTCACGAACCACATCCTATACTCTCAGCCTATAAGAATCCACAGCATCGCATCTGGCAAATGGTTTGCCGTTATCTCGCTATTCTTCTTTGCGTCGCTGGCAAGCATGCTTCTCTTTGCGCTGAGTCCTTTATTTATAGGACAACCGGCTTTCTTTTCATTTAAGCTTGTGTCCGATTTTGCTATGGTCGTGGCCCCTATTATCTTCACGGCTTCGCTTCTCAGTGCCATACTATTTATGCTGTTCCGCAGCATCGTCATTTCTTATGTCGGTATGATCATCATGACTTTACTAGCGGGCTATGCTCCGGCTATCTTCGATGTTACCTTGTTCGCACCGATTAGCTTCATCCTGCTGCTGACGGTCTATTTTGGGCTGTACTATGCCATTTTGGAAGATAAAGAAATAACCCGAGAGAATAAGCGAAGAAAATACAAAAGGAAAGTCAGAAAAATATGCTATTCCTATAATAAAACGATCTTATTAAAGGGCTTCGCCCCGGTCACCGCCGTGATGTTAATCCTGTGTATCTATGCGTTTATCAAGAATGACCTGTCGCTCTGGACGATCATTCATTATGCCCTGGTCTTGCTGCCAGGCTATATATTAATCCCTATCCATTCGGAAATTTATGGAAACAAACGGGAAGGCGTTATTTATACCAGCAGCACACCTAAATATAAAATCCTGATCGAGCGTTTCGCCTATGGAGCGATTGTGTCGGAATCCTTCATCGCCTTTGTCTATGCCGCCGCCTTTCTGTTCGGTCTGGAGACCGGATTAGGCAATTTATTAATTCTGTTAAGCGGAGGTCTTCTACTCGCCTTAACCGGACTGACAGCAGCTAATATGACGAGGGTAAGCATGGCTGGATATACGGCAGCGCTGCTGCTCTGGAGCATTGCCCCTCTCAATCTCGCCGATCTGGGGCATATGCTGTGGCCTGTTTTTTTCCTATCGATATCTGTTATGCTCTTTATTCTGAATGTGTCCGTCATCAAAGCCAGAGAAACGTAAACCGACCTGTTTGGTAAGAGGAGGAAACCATGCGTCAAGAGGGAACGATGAAGCAACTGGAAATATCGAATGTCAGTAAATCCTTCAGGAAGAATGAAGTGTTGAAAAATATCAGCTTTAGCGTGGATACAGGCACTTTTGGAATTCTCGGCAATCACGGGTCTGGGAAAACGACCTTGATGAATATGATATCCGCTCTGACGAAGCCGTCAACGGGGATGATCCGCTTCAACGATCTGGATACGGTCGAGGATGCGATCAAGGTTAAGGAGCTGGTCGGATATCTTCCGCAGGATTTTAGCCTGTACGATGAACTGAATGCCTATGAAATGCTGGGGTATATCGGTAAGCTCAACCGCATAGGTACACGCAAAGGAATCGAGGAGCGCATTGAGCATGTGCTGGAGCTGACGACCCTTCGGGGGGCTGCATACCGAAAAATCGGCGCCTACTCGCCCGGAATGAGACGGAGGTTAGGCATTGCCACTGTCCTGATGAAAGATCCGCAGATGATCATCGTAGATGAGCCGACAGCCGGACTGGACCCGCTCGAGCAGGTACGCATCCGTACCTTATTGACCACTATAGCCGAGCATAAATTAATCCTCCTGTCCACACATAGGGTAGACGACATTGCCGCCGTCTGCGAGCAATTTATTTTCATCAAGAATAAGACGATCGACTTCCAGGGCACGCCCGCTGAATGGCTTAGTGGAATACAAAATCCGGTGATCGAAACGAAGGTAGAAGGAACTCATCAGTTAAATATTTTAGCACGTGAATTCAAAGTGATCTCCATGAAGCAAATGCAAGAGGGAATCCATGTCAGACTTATCCTCGGCAATAGAACTCCAGATTTTCAGTACACGATCGTAGAACCGGATTTGGAAGATGCTTTATTATACTATTCTTAAAATAGTGCCCCGCAAAAAAAGAGCCACCCCTGAGTAGTAAGCTACTACCTTCCGGGATGGCTCTTTGAGCTTCATTTCTATTTATCGCCTTTGCTTTCCTTGAACAGCTCGCCAATCGCTCCGAGGCTGCCGAGAGTCTCAACCGCATTCGACGGAATGAACACCTTGTTCGCTGGTCCCTTGGCTACTTCCTTCAAGGCTTCGAATGATTGATAAGCGAGAACCTGCTCGGTCAAGGCCGCGCTGCGCAGCATCTCGATCCGTGCTTTCTCCGCTTCGGCGACAGCCTGGATTGCCTTCGCTTCCCCGAGGGCCTCAAGCTCCTGCGCCTGGCGCAAGCCTTCCGCTTCACGAATCCGCGCTTCTTTATCCCCTTCCGCCTTTAGGATCTTACTCTGCTTATCCCCTTCAGCGCGCAGGATCATATCTTGCTTCGCCGCTTCGGCTTCAAGGACGATCGCCCGTTTATTCCGCTCGGCCTTCATTTGTTTGTCCATCGCTTCCTGAATATCGAGCGGCGGCTTAATGTCGATGACTTCTACCCGCTCGATCCGCACGCCCCATTTCTCCGTAGCTTCGTCCAGGGCGATCCGGATTTCTGTAGAGATTTTTTCCCGTCCGGACAAGGTTTCGTCCAGCTCCAGCTTACCGATGATCTGACGCATCGTAGCTGTCGAAATATTCCTTACCCCATATACATAATCTGAAATTCCGTAAGTTGCCTGCTCTGGTCCCACAACCTGATAGAAGATAATCGTGTCGATCTGCACCTGTACGTTATCTTTAGTGATGACCGTTTGCGGTGGTACATTGGCCTGTTGAATCCGTAGGTCATGATAAATACGAACCTGATCGATCACCGGAATCAGAATATTAAGACCCGGTGTTAACAGACGATTGAACTTACCGAGACGTTCTACAACGCCAACCCGTTGCTGTGGTACGATCTTGACAGTCAGTGAAATGAATACAACAACAACTAGCACAATGACAATAATTATAGCTAATTCCCAGCCCATTAAGTGAAATCCTCCCATCGTTCTACTTCTAAAATTGTACTGCTGCGCTTAAGCACCCGAACCAGTTCATCCTTCTTCAGAGAACGGGCTGATGTAGCGCTCCATGTATCTCCGCCAATCTTCACGATTCCGAACTGTCCCTCTTCAATAGGTTCAACTACTACTCCCTGTCTTCCAATCAATTCTGTCCCGGCATCCTCGAATCCCTTGGACGATGAGCGAAATTTCCGCGATAACGGCTTCGTAAAGATCGTAAGCACAATAGCCACTACACAGCCTGCTACAACCTGTAAAATATAAGCATCTGGAACCACCAAAGCAACAATCGCTGCCACTGCTGCTCCAAGGCTTAGCCATAACAGGTAGAATGTCAGCGTCATCATCTCGAATACGAGTAATATTCCTGCGGCGATTAGCCATAGCACCCATGCATCCATTCCGCCAAATACACCACCTTTCCGCATAGTAGTAATAGTATATACGCGAACATGAGGCAAAGCGTCTCAAAAAAAACTGAAAGCACTTACTGATAGTATACATATATAATGTCAAATTTACAGTGTTTAAGTCGGATATCTTTTAAAATCCAATTCCTATAAAAATAGCCGTTCTCTCGAACGGCAGTCGATGATAGTATATGCATACGTATCAGGCATTCGGTGTAGAACGGTAAAAGCTGCGCAAGCGGAGGCTGGTTACCCCTGGCTCATCCCCCTTGCCTGCTGCATACTGCATGGATTCAGCCACGTATAAGCGTTCTTCCGAATGAAGCCCCGCCAGGAATTCCTTCATCTCCTCTAGCGTTCCCTGCACACGAAGCTCTACCCCCATCGCAGACAGACCTTGCACCCGCTGACTCACCGTATCCAGCAGGCTTATGAAGTCTTCAGCACTAGCTTGAGAATCCTCACTCTCGGGCGACCCGGTAGAAGCTGATTCCGCTCGGGGGGTCTCCTGCAGGACAAAGGACACCCCCACGACTTTGACCCCCGAATGACTCGAGGCTGCTTCCAAATCCCGTAGCACTCCATTCTGATCTGCCTTCACGGGCAATTGACGACTGTCCAGGCTCTGTTGCGCTGTGGCCGCATCCTGGAGCTCGGCGCGTTTATCCTTTACAATCTGTTCTGTTTTATGTAGGAATTGCTCGGTTTCCCTCTGCTTGACGGACAAGCTCTGCGATTCATTCGCTGCAGGCCGGTACCATAGAAAATAAAATACACCGCTAAATATAAAAATAATGACGGCCAAAAATAACAGAAACCCGTCTTTTCGCTCCATCTGCCCTGAAATCATCCGGCTTCACCTGCCTGCCCCCGACTTATAATCCCTGCTATGTCCTCTCCAAGCAGTTGAAAGGTCCCGACATATTGCTCCTCCTGCTCATGGATCGTCTGGATGAATACTTCGCCAGCGGCGAATACCTGCTGCATCGATTTAGAATAATCCCTTACTTCGTTCAAGCTCTGAAAAGAGCATGTCCAGACCAGACTGCGGAGCCCAAATTGTATATCCTCTATTTGCCCGCCTTCAGGAAGCGGAGCTTGTAGATCTCTCATTAAAGGCTCCAACCTGGGGCGAAGGCGTCGCAAGCTCTGCAATAATTCTTTGCCATCGACACCGATTCCATAGGTCTTGCTTAATTGCTGAATCTCCAATTGCAGCTCGGCTTGCCGCCGTTCTGTCGCCTCGATGTCGGCCCGCATCGTACTTACGGATTGCCTGAGTTCTATATACCCCGCAGCTAGATAAATGGCCAGAGCCGCTCCGGCCAGGAGCAGGAGGACCGGCAGCAGCAGTGTGGACCACACCGGTCGCGGGCGTGGCGGCAGCAGATTAATATCGATCATCTTACTTGGCCCCCTTCAGCGCCAGCCCCAGCGCGATCGCGTAGCTGTCCAGATATTCCGAGGTCACTGTGGTGAAATACTCCTGAACATTCAGCTCTGACACATCGATTTGAGCGAACGTCTCACTTAACTGCTGTCGGATCTCTCCTTTGTCAGGGGCGGCTCCGGCCAGAACGATGCTAGAAATCCGCACTGCACCTTCATGCAGCGTATATTCGTAGAAATTAACAATTCTGGTAACGGAAGAGATAATCTCGCTATATCGCCAATTATTCAGGCTATCTTCGGTCATTTGCTCTAACGGAAAGGTACGGATGAAATCAGGAATGCCCTGATAAAATAAGTAGACCTCTGCTTCTTTGGCCTGGAAGAGAATCACCATCACGCAGCCTTGCTCAAGTCTGTTCTGACGCTGCAAAATCCGTGATACCGCGATCGCCCCCAGGTCGACCGAGGTGATATGGAGTCCAGCCTTCTCCAGTACATCGACCATCTCCTCAATCAATGGACGGGGCACAGCAGCCACCAGGGTAGGCAGCGTATCCTCATCCCCTTCCGGCTGCTCGTCCATCCAATGATAGTCAATGATGGGTTGTTCGAACGGAAAGCGCAAACTGCTCTCAATCTCCAAATCTGTCACCTGCCGCTGCTGTCTCGCCTTTACCTTGGGCACGCGGATAACCCTTATGAATGATTGGGAAGTCGGAGCCGCCAGATGAGCCTTGCTCCTGCCCAGCCCATGCCGGGCGATCCAGCTCTGCAGCGTATGAAGGTGGACGGATAGCTCCGGTACCCCTTCCTCATTGAACAGAGAGGGCAGAGGCAGGAAATCGCAGGCGGCTACTGTGCCGAACTTATGATCGAGCTGAACGAAGCGGATGCCCTCTTCCTCCATGGTCACGCCCAGGGTTGCCGGACGGGACCAGCGGTTAATTATAGATGGATTACGCTTGTTATATACCAATGGATAATCTCCTTTCCGTAGGCATACACAATCAGAGCTGCAACGGTTAAATAGGGGCCGAAGGCGATCGTGCGCTGCTTGGAGCCGCGCCAGATCATCTGCAGCAGACCGGCGCCCAGGGCGAGCAGGCTAGCCAGGAACAATGTGATGAGAGAGCCGGGGAAGCCGACGGCCCAGCCGAGGATGAACAATAGCTTCACATCCCCCATCCCTACGCCGCGGCCAGAGGTCAGTGCGGCAAGCAGCAGAAGCACAGCGCTGCCGCTTGCCGCACCGAGCAGGTGAACCCAGAGCGGTTCACCGCTTGTAATCGGCGCCGCGATGAGCAAGGCGCCGCCAAAGGCCAACACGATCTCGTTCGGTATAATACGTGCCGCGAGATCGGTGTAGGTCACCAGGACGGACAGCGCGGATAGCAGCAGTCCGATCCCCCATGCGCCGGCGAAGCCAAAGCGCATGGCCGTCCAGGCGAACAGCACCGCCGTGCCGAAGGCGGCGGCGCTGTTCGCCGCAAGGCGCCCCGGCCGGTGCTTGGCACGGCCGGGGGTGCCCGGCTCCGCGGCGGCTGCGCCAGCCGCGGGGGAAGTGCCCGGCGGCGTAAGGCCGCGCCGGGCGAGTAGCCAGCGGCCGGCCTCGCCCAGCGCCCAGCCGGCCCCCAATCCGATGATAAAGTTAGCGATTATAATAGTTGGGCTCATCGTTTTGTTTTAGCTTACTTTCCTCCTTTAGGGAGTGGCCTTTGCGGTTTCGCTATTCTTGGTCAATTCCGCCACTGTGTAGGATTTAGACACTCCTTCAACAACAAGAGTAACTACATCCCCAGATTTAATATTATCCAGATTTACTAAGGTGCCTGCTTCGAAAGACTTGCCCGTCTCCGGATCGGTAAGTCCCCCCTGAATATATCCATCATCAATTAAATCCTGCAAAGCATGTGTTTCCTTCAAATCCCCATTATTAATCGCAATCGACCGCAGCTTCGCCGCCTCGAACAGTTGATTTGCCGTCGCCACACGCGCATTTTCCTTCGTTTTGTCGAGCATTCCCGTAATCAACGGCACCGCAATCGCGGCGATAATTCCGATAATGACGATTACCGCGAGTAACTCGATTAATGTCAAACCCTTCTCTTCTTTTCTAAACCTTTGAATAAGTGCAGTCATAGTAATGAAACCTCCTAATTTTTTTAGTTCTAACGAAACGTGGTAGCGTTATTTGCGCCAAAAAGAGCCGCTGAGATTTGTAACGAAACTGGGTATCGTTATTGAGGCAAAATAGTAGCTTTGAGCCTGTTTTTGTCCTGAATAGCGTTATGGTGTTTCGTTAGATTGAAATGAGGGCTGTTTCTGCGGAAATAGCGATCTGTAGTTTCGTTAGAGGTATCAATTGATATTTCCATAAAGGCTCAGCATCGGGATCATGATGGATGCCATAATGAAGCCGACGACACCGGCCAGAAGGACGATCATAATCGGCTCGATCAATTGCTTGAGCTTGTCCACGCTATTCTCTACATCGACTTCGTAGAAATCGGCGATTTTGCCCAGCATCTCATCGAGCGAGCCCGTCTCCTCCCCTACCACGATCATCTGGGTAACGAGCGGAGGGAAAATCCATGATTGCCGGAACGGCTCTGAGAGCGGTCGCCCCTGCCTCAGTGAGGTCTGACATTCGCGGATCGTTGCCCCGATCACTTTATTGCCGACGATCTTCTCGACGATGGCGAGCGATTGCAATACGGGCACCGCGCTGGCATAGAGCGAGGACAATGTGCGGGTTAACTGGGCGATAGCGCTCTTCCGCTGCAATAGGCCGAACACCGGCAGCTTCAGCTTGATATAGTCCCAGGCGTAGGCCCCGCGCTCCCAGCGCAGCAGCAAATAAATGATGGCGATAAGCCAGATGATAGCCAACAGCCAAATATACCAATGGTTCTCTATACTCCGGCTGAGTGACAGCGTAAATCGGGTAATGGCCGGCAGTTCGCCGCCAAGCTGCAGGAACATCGTCTGAAACCGTGGAATGATGAATTTTAACAGGAAAACCACTACAAAAACCGCCATCACACTGACAATTGCCGGATAGGTCATCGCCGACTTGACCTTCTCGCGGGTGTAATGGGCCCGTTCGAAATATACGGCTAGCCGCTCCAGCGTATCCTCCATGCTGCCCGACTCTTCCCCTGCCTGAATCATATGTACGAAAATAGGCGGAAAAATACGCGGATAAGCCGAAATCGCCCCCGAGAAGGTGTTGCCCTTACGCAGTTCTGCATTCACCTCATGCAGCGCCTTCGCTAGCGGCTTGCTCTCGGATTGCGCAGCCAGCACCTCGGTCGCATCCACGATCGATATCCCGGCGCGGATCATCGTGGCGAATTGACGGCAGAAGACGACAAACTGCTCATTCTTGACCGGATTGCCGATGTAGAAATCCTTGTTCCAGACCGTCTCGCGCTGCTCATGGATCTCCGTTACAATATACTGCTGCCTTAGCTCAGTCAGAGCATGATTCCGGTCTACTGCCTGGATGACACCACGGCGGATTTTACCTGAGACGAGATCCTTTCCCCGATATGCAAATTGCGGCATATTAGAGCGGCCCTTCTAAGAAGTACGGCTTAGCAGAAGCCTCGTCAATCGTTCCCTGCCGGAGCAGCTCCTTGAGGCTCATCTCAAGGGTGTGCATGCCCAGGTGATGGCTCGTCTGCATCACGCTCTTGATCTGATGCACCTTCCCCGAACGGATCAGATTGCTTACAGCCGGTGTATTCAGCAGCAGTTCTGTCCCGCATACTCTCCCCTTCCCGCTGCGGGCTGGCAGCAGTCGCTGCGATAGAACGATCAACAAGGTGGCAGCTAATTGAATGCGAATCTGACCTTGCTGCTCTGGCGGGAATGTATCGATAATCCGGTCGATCGTCTGTGGAGCGTCAGAGGTATGAAGAGTGGCAAAGACAAGGTGACCGGTCTCGGCAGCGGTGATTGCAGTGCGGATCGTCTCAGGATCGCGCATCTCCCCGACCATAATAATGTCCGGGTCCTGACGAAGTGCGGCTCTCAGACCTTCGCCGAAAGAAGAGGTGTCGAGGCCCACCTCACGCTGATTAATAATCGACTGCTCATGACGGTGCAGGTACTCGATCGGGTCCTCCAGGGTGACGATATGCTTCCTCTTGGATTTGTTCACATGGTCGATGAGCGAGGCTAACGTCGTAGACTTGCCACTGCCTGTCGGCCCAGTAACAAGGAATAAGCCCTGAGGCCTCTGGGCCAGCTTAAGCAGCACCGACGGCAGCTTCAAAGATTCAAATGAAGGTATCGTCGGCGAGATCACCCTCGCGGCGATGCCAATTGAACCGCGCTGGCGATAGACATTGATCCGGAACCTGGATAGCCCGGGAATTCCATAAGAGAAATCCAGTTCGCCCCGCGCTGTGAATTTCTCATATTGCGCTTGATTAAGCATGGACTCGGTGAACTCTTCCAATTGCGCGGGAGCCAGCGCTCCAGCCTCAAGCCGATGAAGCTGCCCGTCAATGCGCAGCACAGGCGGGGAATTGACCGTCAAATGAAGGTCAGACGCCCCTTGATCGAATGCTTGTCTCAATAAATCGGAGAAATAGACCGCAGCCGGCTTCATCATCCGCATACCTCCTCTTCCTCTCCGGTTTCACGGAGTATTTCCTGCAGCGTCGTCTTGCCCTCCTGCATTTTGAGAAGGCCATCCTCGAACAGCGACCTCATCCCTTGCTCTCCGGTGTAACGGCGCAGTTCTTGAATCGGTACGCCTTTCACGATCGCGGCGCGCAGTTCATCATCCAGATACAGCACTTCATGTATCGCCATTCTCCCCCGGTACCCGCTCTTGCCGCAGGTTCCGCAGCCTGTTCCACGGTACAGCGTATCCGCCTGCACACCGATGCGCTCAAGATAGATCCTCTCCTGCAGATCCGGCGTATAAGCCGTCCGGCAATCGGGACAGATGCGCCTGACCAGCCTCTGGGCAACCACACCAATTAATGACGAAGATATTAAATACGGCTCTATCCCCATATCTCTAAGCCGTACGACCGTACTTGCCGCATCATTGGTATGTAAGGTCGAGAAGACCAAATGCCCGGTTAATGAAGCGCGGATGGCGATCTCGGCTGTCTCGTAATCACGGATTTCCCCGACCATGATGATATTCGGGTCTTGCCGCAATATGGAGCGCAGCCCCTTGGCGAAAGTGAGCCCCGCCGCCGTATGCACCTGCATCTGGTTCACACCCTCGAGCATGTACTCGACAGGATCTTCAACGGTAATGATGTTGGACTGCTCCTGATTCAAGTGCTGCAGAGCAGAATAGAGCGTCGTCGTCTTGCCGCTGCCTGTCGGTCCTGTCAGCAGCACGATGCCATGCTGCTTCTCGATCATGCGCTTGAATAGCATAAGATTGTGCTGCGTCATGCCCAGCTTCTCAATTCCTTTGATCCCTGAGGTCGTATCAAGCAGTCGCATAACAATCTTCTCTCCATGCACTGTAGGAAGCGAGGATAGGCGAATATCAATCCCTTTGCCGTCAACGGACAGCTTGATCCGTCCATCCTGAGGGAGTCTGCGTTCGGCGATATTCAGGTTGCCCATAATTTTGAGCCGGGCCGTAACCACTCCCTGCATCGTCTTCGGAATAGAACGCTCATTGCGCAGCATGCCGTCGATCCGGTAACGTATCACTACTTGGGTATCCATCGGATCGACATGAATATCGCTCGCTCCAAGCCGGACAGCCTGCTCTATCATCTGCTGCACCAGCCGCACGACCGGAGAATCCTCATCGGTGATCGCCGACTCCTCGACCTCGATATGACCCTCCCCGTTCAGGTCGTTGATCATTTCATTCATCGAGTTCTGCAGGCCGTACAGTCTAGCAATGCCGAGCTGTAGCTCTCCCTGTGAGATAATCGCCGGTTCAATCGTAAAGCCAGTGCTCATCCGCAGGTCATCAATAACCAGCAAATCCAGCGGGTCTGTCATGGCGACCATCAGCTTGCGGCCATCCGCGCGGATTGGCAATGCCTGATATCGCCTGGCTAGCGTCTCAGGTACAATCTGGGCCAGCTTGGGATCGATTTGGAATCGCGACAGAGTTACATGGGGAATTCCAAGCTGGAATTCAAGCACCTCGATCAATTGATGCTCGGTCATGGCGCCCTGCGACAACAGAATATCACCGAGCTTTCTTCGGGAATGCCGTTGTTCCTCCAGCGCTGCCTGCAATTCCGCTTCCGTAATGATTCCTGATTCCAGAAGGAGCTCGCCGAGCTTCTTTTTGAACATCTGCATCATTCTCCTCTGAATTCGAAAAGACAATAGTCACTATATAAGTTGATAAATTCGGACTATAAAAATAGCAATAAACAAACAGAGGGGTCCAATATAAAAAAAGTCACCCTTTCTTAGGACAATTCTCTCTGACTGTGTCGACTGTAGAGCCAAGATGCAACTTATATAGTTCGTGTAAATGGAAAATAAACTGGTAGGTCAAAAATACTATGATGGGTAAGAAAACAAAATTTCGGGGATATTATGGAAGTTATGTTACACATTATATACCTTTTTTTGAAAAGATGCTATGATAATTGGTAGATTGTCCCTATTAACTCCTACACCCCTCCTACTAACCGCATATAACCTGCTCGTATAGCAGATCAACTATTCCCAGGAAAGGGAGCATGATGATGATGAGTGTTGCCCATGATCACCACTGGACCTCACGTCGCTCCGCGCTTGCGCGCGAGGAGGGACTGACTCTGATCGAAGTGGCGGCCGCCCTGGTTATCCTCTCGCTGATCAGCCTTTACTTCCTGTCTTATTTCACGAACAGCGCTGCGCAGAGCAAGCTTAGCAATCAACATTTGTCAGCCACTCACCTGGCCAATGCAAGGCTGCATGAAATCCAGGCAATGCCCTTCGACCAGCTCCAGAAGTATGCAACTTCCGGCCGTTCACTGCCTAATGAGAATCGCGATATCTATTCCATTCACGCCAAGATCAGCACGACCTATCCCGATTATCCCTCCCATTCCGATTTCCTGTATATCATAGTCACTGTAAATTGGTCTAAAGATCCAGACCTCGCGGGGGAATACAAGCATCAAGTCTCGTTAGTCGGGGCCGCCAGACGGGATTTTGCACCAGCCGGGGGTGAGCACACATGAGAAATCTGGCCCAGCAGATAAGAAAAGAGGACGGCTTAACTCTGGTAGAGCTGCTCGCCGCGATCGCTTTATCTGGACTCATCCTTCTATTGGTCTCAACCATTCTTACCACCTCGCTATTTGCCTTTGGACGCATTAACCATGAGACCGAACTGCGGAATAAGGCAGTCACCCTCAGCGCTACTCTGCAAGCCAAGCTAAAAAATACGGTCAGGATCGCCGACGGGCCACTCGACCAAATCAGGGCTGAGGTGCTGACGGATGTGCTTAGCGGAGTGACCGAGCCGGTTACGCTCCAGTTGAAGGAAGGAAATCTGTATATGAATGATTCCATGATGCATGATGAGGATCTATCGTTGGCTGACTCCTATTTTACCCAAGACTCCAAGGGGCTGCAGCTTCACTTGCAATTCCGCTTGGCTGATGAGCCGAAGGTTGAGCCTCTGTATTTATTCGTATCGATCAAATTTATATCATGAGGTGAATGAGCATGCATATCTTCCCCCGCTCCCATGAACACGAACGCGGATACGCCCTGCTCTCCGTACTGCTGCTCACCGTCCTTCTCTTTATCCTGGGCACGCTTGTGATGAGGAGCGTCTCCGACTCAAGGAGTATGGTGAACATCTCCGGGGATATCGTGTCCGCTCAGGCGGATGGAGAGACGCGGCTGATGCTGAAGCTATCCGATCTCCGCGCGCAAATCATGAATCTACAGAATGAAGAGGAGCCAGCTACCCTTGAGGACGTCCAGGACATCGCTGCGTCTTTTGTGGATGCGGGCAGCGTGACGATGGACGAAGAGAGCTCGCGTTACACCGCCGTCGTCTCTGCAATAGGCAAATCGGGCAAGATTACACAGACCCTGCAGAGAAAAGTCGAGATCATTCTCAACTACAGCCCAACTGGCCCCCCTGATGGAACAGACAACGGTTATACGATTGTTAGCCAAGGCCCCATAGATATTAACAGTACCCTTGTTGAAGGAAATATCTATTCTACTAGTGGTTTTATGATTACCGATTCAACGATTAATGGGCAAAAGGTGACACTGATCTCAAATCCCTCGAATGGACTGGAGAAGCCCGGTCAGGTTGATGTAGCCCAAATAATTACTGATCTCAACAAAGAATTAACTGACTCCTTATCCGACCTGTTCAACATGATCCCCACTTACTCCGGAGCTGTATCACAGAACCAGCACTTTACCGAATCGGTTGCCCTGAGAGACTTGAACCTAATGCCTGGAATACGCGTTCAGGTTGATGGTGATCTTTTGATTCAAGGAGATGTGACGATGGAAGCCGGGTCGGCCCTCTCCGCCACCGGAAGTATTTATATTAACGGAAGCCTGAAGCTTCATGGGAATGGAGAGATTCATTCGGGGAATATTATACGGGTGAACGGAGCAATGGATATAAAAGCCCCCAGTCCGGAGAGTAATCCGCCGCCTAAGGTAATCATTATCGGGGATCTGTATACGAGTTCTATCGATTTAGAGGGTACGCTAACCGCTGGGCGAATTTATGTGAATGACAAATTAGAATCAACTCTATAT
Source organism: Paenibacillus aceti (assembly GCF_003614185.1). Lineage (GTDB taxonomy): Bacteria > Bacillota > Bacilli > Paenibacillales > Paenibacillaceae > Fontibacillus > Fontibacillus aceti. Next base: position 4,900,685 of record NZ_KZ987724.1, on the reverse strand, counting down.
GGCAAAAATCAATTCAAGCTCTATACCGCAGGCTCCACCAAGATCAATGGAGGCTCCACCCCCTCCTCTTTGCGCGGCTATATTTACTCGAATGGCGCGGTTCACATTGTCGGAAATAACGGGCTGGTCATCGAGGGCCTGGATTGGAAGCCAAAGCCGCCTGATCAACCCGGCGATATTGTGTTTAAGGAAGGTAACTGGTGATCATTGGTACTAGCAGCTGTAACGAAACTATGTATCGCTATTCGCGTCAAAAAGAGTCTTCCCCAATTCTAACGAAACGGGGTATCGCTATTGGTAGCAATTTGGGGTCTAAAGCCGCGATTCCCTCAGAATAACGATAGGGTGTTTCGTTAGATTTGAAATGTTTCGGTTTCGGCAGTAATAACGTTATGGTGTTTCGTTAGAGATCCGACTGAAGGGGAACGGCGGGACAGCTTGGTCAGATTGAGGAAATTGCGTGAGGCTGATCGCTCCTAGCTGGGTTATTTGGAAAAAGCCTGCAAATCTGCAGGCTTTTCAGACTATCTAAGCGAAATTGGATGATTTTTTGCAAAAAGGATGCATTATCGCAGGAATTTCCACATAACCGGGAGGCTAGGCGATAAAAGCCTGCTTTTTTGCAGTTTTGACATGCTGGGACAGGTAAAGTTTATTAGACTCGCGCCGTCCTGCTTAAGCTTGCACAACGTCGAGCTCGACATCTTGCTTGAACACGTCTTTATCGTTATCGCCGAGCACCTTGCCAGTCACAACACCGGCTACGATAGAGTCGTTGACGTTCAGGGCAGTACGGCCCATGTCGATCAGTGGTTCAACCGAGATCAGCAGACCCGCCAGGCCGACGGGCAGGTTCATCGTCGACAGCACGATCAGCGACGCGAAGGTTGCCCCGCCGCCAACGCCGGCAACACCGAACGAACTGATGACGACCACGAGGATCAAGGTAATAATGAAATCCCAGCTCATCGGATTGATCCCCACCGTTGGTGCGATCATAACAGCCAGCATGGCCGGATAAATCCCGGCGCAACCGTTCTGCCCGATCATCGAACCGAACGAAGCGGACAGGTTAGCAATGCCCTCTGGCACGCCAAGCCGTTTTGTCTGTGTCTCCACATTCAGCGGAATGGTAGCTACGCTGGAACGGGAGGTGAACGCGAAGATCAGCGTTGGGAATACTTTTCTCACATACTGAATTGGATTGTATCCGAAGAGTGCCAGTATAATTAAATGAATGATGAACATGGCGATCAGCGCCACATAGGAAGCGACCACGAACTTGAGCAGCTTCAGAATCTCCTCCGGATTCGTCGTCGCGACCACATTCGTAATTAGTGCCAGAATCCCGAAAGGCGTAAGCCGCAGTACCAAGGTAACGATCCGCATAACGACCGCATATACAGCATCCACCATTTTACGGAAGGTTTCCGCTTGCTCCGGTTTCTTCCTATCAATTCCAAGCACAGCCACACCGATAAATGCCGAGAAAATGACAACCGCCATCGTAGAAGTGCTGCGTGAACCTGCCATATCCGCAAATGGATTGGTTGGAATGAAGTCCAGGACATACTGCGGAATCGTCTTATCGGCTACATCGCCGACACGCTCTTCAAGCTTCGCTCCGCGCTCCTGTTCCTTCTGACCCGCTTCAATCTGAATCGCCTTCAGGTCGAAGCTGAGGCTGGTGACGATACTAACCGTTGCGGCAATCGCCGTCGTAATCAACAGCGTACCGATGATCAGCGCCGTCATCTTGCCCAGATTCTGCTTACCCTTCAGCTTCATAATCGCCGAAATAATCGATACCATAATCAGTGGTATGACGACCATTTGCAGCAAGCCGACATAGCCGCGACCGATCAGATTGAACCAATCCGTCGATTTGGCTAACACATCAGAGCTGGATGTATAGATTGCCTGCAGCGCAACTCCGAATACAAGTCCTAGTCCAAGACCTGTGAATACCCGTTTTGTAAAAGAAATATGCTTCTTCTGCATCCAGAGCAACAGCCCAATCAATGCAAGCATAACGACAACATTGAGAATTACTTGAATAATTTCCACTTCTGTCTCTCCCCTCAACTGTCATATCGTATGACCCTGTTGGTTAATTACTGTCGATTATAATATCATAATCTCGACTAAATGGATAGGATTAATTTAAGATTATTTTTTGGTAGTAACTATATTTACGATAGAGTCTACAAATCTCATTATATCCATACTGTGCTAAAATGAAAATGAACCGGGAAGAAATCTTTCTCAATATTTTTTCAATATGATGGAGAAGCTTATGATACAAATCTATATGACCCCTTTACGAACAAATATGAATCCTATTTATATTGAAAATCTGCTTCAACAGTTGCCTGCACCTAAACGGGATAGAATCGGTAGATTCACCCGGCAAGAGGATGCCTACCGCTCGCTTATGGCTGATATTCTCTCCAGATGGCTAGTATGCAGTCACCTCCATATTAAGAACAGGTCGCTGCAGATTGAACAGGCTGCTTATGGCAAGCCGATGGTACAAGGCGTCAGTGAATTGCATTTCAACCATTCCCACTCTGGCCAATGGATCGTCAGCGCCATTTCCGACGCCCCGATCGGAATCGACGTAGAGAGAATCTCTGACATCGACCTCCGAATTGCTGAACGCTTCTTCTCCAATCAGGAGAATAGCGATTTGAACGCGCTGTCGCCTCAAGCCAGAACCGATTATTTCTTCGAGCTATGGACCTTGAAGGAGAGCTATATCAAGGCGGAGGGGAGCGGGCTGTCCCTGCCTCTGTCTTCTTTTACAGTTCGCAAGCAGGGCGAACAGATTCAACTCGACACCGAGAACAGCTTCAAGCACTGCTTTTTCAGGCAATACTCCCCTGATCCCCTGCACAAAATGGCCGTATGCGCCCAAAGTACAGATTTCCCCATCCAGGCAGAAATTATCGATTTCAATGAACTGTATGAACGGTTTATGAGCGTCAGTTAATGCTATCCATGAATATCAGCAGCAAAAATAGCCGGAAAGCATCTACCGCTTCCCGGCTATAAGTCTATAACCTTATTATTTGCTCATCTCGGCAACTTCACCGAGGATTTTCTCTCCGCCCTGCTTATTCCACTTAGTCACGAATTCATCGAAGGAATCGATCGGAGCTGAGCCCATGATGATCTTGGCGAAGGTCTCTTTCTCCAGCTTCTGCAGGTTCGCCCATCTGGAGGACATCGTATCGGTCTGACCGTAGTACAGACTGTATACCTCTTTGATATTCTGATCTGTAGCCAGAGGTCTGTCGCCGACCATAATCGAGACGAGACGCGGCAGATTAGTTGTGATCAGATCACCACTGTCCTTCAAATCCCAATTCGTGATCGAAAAGTCATCCAATGGCTCCTTCTTCAGCTTCTTAATCGCATTCATATCATCCTTGAGCAGCTTATGCGTGCTGAAGTCGACGCTATCGATCTCAACTTCACCTTTCAAATACTTGTTGAGAATGTCGTAGGATACTTCGATCTCATCCACATTATCGAATACGGTGAAGAGTGGGTAACCGCCTGATGTCCCCGGATTTTTACCCAGGCCTGTTTCTACCCATTTTGCTTCATCCCGCAGGAGCAGGTTGATTAATTTCAAGACGGCTTCAGGATTTTTGCAATCCTTGTTCACGACCACGAAGGTATTGGCCGGAGCCGCCATATGCGCATAGTAATTGCCGTCATCCGCTTGTGGGTAAGCATATGCCTGCCAGTCTGGAGTCGGGTCCTTCTTGTAGGCATCCGCAATCGTGTACCCCGTCCACCATGGTCCGAAGAAAATACCGGCCTTGCCATCCAGAATCGGCTGCAAGCTGTCATCACGGACAAGCAGTTCCTTGTCGATCAGGCCTTCTTTATACATTTCAGCCATCGTCTGCAGCGCTTGCTTCGTCTCCGGCTGGGTCGAGCCATATACTACCTCACCCTGCTCATTCTCCAACCAGTATAGAGGGAAGGATTTATGAGCCGCAAAGAGCGGATCAAGTCCGTACAGGTTGCCGTCTGTGCCACTCAGCCCACCGGACTTCGACGGACCGACGATTCCCATCGTATCATTCTTGCCGTTACCATCCGGGTCTTGCTCGATAAAAGCACGAGCGACCTTCTTCAGCTCTTCGAGATTCTTCGGAGCTTCCAGACCGAGCTTATCGAGCCAGTCCTGACGAATCCACATTTGGCTCATCCCGGAAGCCTTCGGTACCGTTGCAGGAATCGCCATAATTTTGCCGTCCGTCTCCACCAATTGCTTCAGAGCGTCTCCGCCGCTTTCATAGAAGCTCTTCAGCATATCGCTGGCGGTGGAATTGAACGCATCCGTCGAATCCGCCAATTGATTAAACTTCTGCATCGATTTGAACTGAGTCAAGTTAACAATCGCAGCATCGGGGATATTATTGGACGAAATCGCCAAGCTGATCTTCTGATCCCAGTCCGCCGGAGCACTGATCCAGTCATATACGATCTCAATATTCAATTGCTTCTTGATCTCATCAAGAAACTCGTTATCTTCCACAGACTTACCTTCATCAAATTTCAAATTCGGATCAAGGGAACGGACAAGATGGAGAGTGACCGGCTCTTCATATCTGCCGAACGGATCCAGTGCCGCTGAGGAATTCGTATCCTTGGAATCCGCCGTATTCGCAGCGGTGTTACCAGCTGTATTGTTGGATGCGCCATTCGAGCCAGAGTCTGCCTTGTCACCGCCGCAGGCTGTCAAAGTAGCCATAAGCATGACCGTAATCAATCCTGATAGTAGCCATTTGCGCTTTTTCATTGATTTTCCCCCTAAATGATTTTAAATAAATATATTTCAACTGCACCCTGGGGTACAATTAAAATCACTCTTTCACCGATCCGAGCGTAATCCCGGTAATGAAATACTTCTGCAGGAACGGATATATCACGAGAACCGGAATCATGGCGATGAAGATCTTCGCAGCGTTCAGAGAACGGTTATTCAGCTGTGAAATTTGCTTGATCTGCTCTGTATCCAATGTCGACAGGTTCAGGTTCACGACCAGCTGTTGAATATAGGTCTGCAGCGGGTAATTGGACTGCTTCGTGCTTAGTACCAGGCCCTGGAAGAACTCGTTCCAGTAGCCGACGATTGTAAACAAGGATATGGTGGCCACTACCGGTGCCGAGATCGGAATGAAAATCTGAATGAAGGTCCGCCAAGGTCCTGCACCATCCACATAAGCCGCCTCTTCCAGCGCCCCCGGGATATTCCTGAAAAAGTTAACGACAAGGATGACGTTGAAGATCGGCAGACTGCCTGCCAATACGAGCCCCCAGATCGAGTCGATCAGCCCATAGCCGCGGATGACGAGATACCATGGAATCGTCCCGCCGTTGAACAGCATACAGAATACGAGTACCCACATATAAGCGTTGCGGTGCGGCAGCTGCTTCGATGTCTTCGACAGAGGGTAGGCCATCATCAGAATCGCGGCCAGACTGACTGCGGTACCGAGCACCACCCTTTTTACAGATACCCAGAAAGAGGTGAAGAACGCTACCTCCGACACTATTTTCTGATAGGACAATAAGTTGAAGCCAATCGGCCAGAAGGTGACCGCCCCGGCATTTACCGCCGCTTTATCACTGACGGAAATCATCAGAATATACCATAGAGGTGTTAGACATAACAATGTAATCAAGATAAGCAAGGTCGCGTTTACTCCATTAAACAACCTGGCTCCAAAGGATTTATGCTCAACCAAGGTTTTCTCCCCCCACTAGATGTCTTAGAATGAGTATTTAACCACTTAAAAGATTTTGTAGCCTGTAAATTTGTCCGCCAAGGCGTAGCTGGTCACGATCAGAATAAAGCTGACGACGGATTTCAGCAGCCCTACCGCAGTAGCGAGACTAAACTGAAGTTCTACCAGACCGGCCCGGTACACCCAGGTATCGATAATATCCCCGGTGGAATAGACCAGCGGATTGTACAGGTTATAGATTTGGTCAAAGCCTGCATTAAGCACATTCCCGAGAGAAAGAATTGCCAATAGGATCACGGTTGTCTTAATACCTGGAAGCGTAATATGAATCAACCTTTTGAATCGGCCTGCACCATCGATAGCTGCCGCTTCATGCAGAGACGGATCGATGGAGGTCAGCGCAGCCAAGTAAATAACGGCATTATAGCCGAACCCTTTCCATATATCCGAGCCGATGACTAGAGGTCTGAATAGATCCTCACGGCCGAAGAAGACGATAGGCTCTACACCGAACACGCTGAGAAGACTATTGACAGGACCATCCACCCCGAAGATATTCAGCACGATGCTGCCGAGAATAACCCAGGACAGGAAATATGGCAGGTACACCAGAGTTTGAATCGGTCTGACGAGCTTCTTGATCGTCAATTCATGCAGCATCAGCGCGAAGATCAGCGGAATGATCAAATTCCCGATCAATTTTCCGACGGCGATGACGATCGTATTGATGAACACTTGGGTGATATCATCCATACTGAACATGTAGCGGAAGTTCTCAAGTCCGATCCAAGGCGATTTGAATATCCCTAAAGCCGGATTGAAATCTTGAAATGCCATCACGATTCCAAACATGGGAACTATGCTGAATAGAGTAAGCCAAATATATCCTGGTGCCATCATGAGCCAATAGTGCTTTATATTCTTTTTACTGTACATATCATTCTGTTCTTCCCTTCACATAGATTAATGGCGCTTTCAAGAAAATCGCTCCCAACTTCAAAGTTGCATCGAATCTATGACAGCGTTTTCTTATTACAAAACAACTATACCATTCAAGTTTCGCTCCCCCGTATAGAGAGCTGTTGGCTACAAATCAACGAATCGTCTGATTCGCAGCTGGCACATTCATGCCTCGGCCGCTAAGTAGCATTCCTATCCTCGAATGACAGAACAATAGTCCAGATCCTCTTTTTTCATAGCGAACATCTCTCCAGATTCAGACCCGAACAAGCCAAAAAAGGACCACCGCCAAACTAACCTTCGTTAGCTTCCGCAGCAGTCCAATCTCCAGTCATTTATAGTCCGTAAAAGGCAGCTAGGCCCTCATCAGCTTCTGCCTCCCGCCATGATGCTTCCTGTATTCTCCCGGCGTCATACCGGTGATCTCGCAGAATACCCGGATGAAATAATTGACATCCTCATAACCGATCTCCTGAGCGATATCAGCCACCAGATCATCCCGCTTGACCAGCAGGATTTGCGCCCTTCTGATCCGTTCCTCACGCACGAATTCATTGAAGGACATTCCGGTATACTTCTTGAAACTGATGGAAAAATAACTCCGACTTAGCTTGACGATCCTCGCTACCTCCTCGCCATGCAGCTTGCCCCCCAGATTCTGCTTAATGTATATCACCGCCTTCAAAATGCAGAGCTGGATATTGTCCAGGCTACTCTCCGCAGCCGCCTGTCTATAGAGCGCCTCCCGGAAGGAAACGATCCAGTCGATAAATTCATCCAGATCACTGTACTCTTGGACACTTTTCTGCACAGTACCGATGCTCTCCTCAGCCACGCTTGTCAGATGGAGCAGAACCTGCGCTGCTCTCCATACGGAAATATTCAGCGCCCGCGTTCCTTTGCACAGCTCTCTGAAGGTGGTATCATCGTAGAGCCAATACATCTGATTCCACTTCCCGACAAGATACTCCCATTCCTTCATATTAAACTGCTCCGGTGCCTGCTGATTGTCCGGATGATCTGAATTGTCCCGATTGTCTGCGTCGCCGCTTGGATGGCCTTCCTCAGCTGTATGAGCCCCAGCAGTCGGAAGCTTCAATATGCTCTCCACCTTCTGGCTGATTCTGTGCAAAAGTTCATCACAGTCCGTGCTCTCCATCTCCAGCTTCGATATATAATCGATCGCTCCGATGCGCAGCGCAGATTGGGCATAATGGAATTCCTCATGAAAAGTCAACACAATGAACAACAGATGAGGATAGAGAAGATGACATTTCTCCATCAAGGAAATTCCGCCCATTACCGGCATATCTATGTCAACAAATAGTAAATCCACGGGATGATTCTGCAGAAATTCCAGCGCCTTCGCTCCGTTCTGAGCCTCGCCAGCCACAACCATGCCATATTTCTCCCATGGTAGCATCGAGATAATCCCCTTGCGGGCCAGACGGTCATCATCTACGATCAACACACGATACATCCGATCTTCTCCCCTTTTCGGCTATAATGTTCTCCTTCTATACGGATCTACCTCATTATTTCTGCTGAAAGCTAAGCATCAATTTCTCACGATCTATCGGCAAGATCAACTTCACTCTCGTTCCCCGGTCAAGCTCGCTCTCAATTGTAATTACGGCATTATCCCCATAAAATGACTCCAGCATATAACGCACATAGCGTAGGCCGATGCCATCGATTTTGTGATCCCCAGAGGGGCTATGCTGCAAGACTTGGCGGATACGATCGAGCTCCTCTCGGCTCAGCCCTTTGCCGTTATCCTCAAAGGTAATGCATATCGCATTATGGTTGACGGAAGGGTACATGCCTATCTTCAGGCAGCCCTCCTCCCCTAGCCCATGATGGAGTGCATTCTCGGCGATCGGCTGCAGAATCATCCGCGCCGTAGGCGTATCCAGATAATCCCCTTCCTCAATGTTGACCTCCACTTCGAAGTCATAGCGCATCTTCTGCAATTTCAAGTAAGCCTGCAGCATTCGGATTTCCGTCCGTAAAGTAGCCTGCTTATCGATCTTATCGAGGCTGTAGGCAAGAATATAATTCAGTTCTGTGATGAAAGTCTCGATATCATCCTGCCCGTGCATCTTCGCCATCCAGTGAATGGAATGGAGTGAGTTCATCAGGAAGTGGGGATTAATCTGATAATAGATTTTCTCAATTTCCAGCTTATGCTTCTCCTGAGAGATCTTTTCCGTATCCAGCAGCAGCCCCTGAATTTGCTTCTTCATATTGTTGAATTGCTTGAACAGCGCATCGAATTCCATGACTCCGCTCTGTACGGACACTTCATTCAGATCGCCCCGCCCCAGCTTCTTCATCTCCTTCGAGAAGATAGCCAGTGGCGTATAGATCAACCGGGATAACAGGACAAAGGAAGCCACGAATACGAGCAAAGCCAGCAGTAATACGCCGGCCACATTCCGAATCCAGGCGTAGAGCTCGCGATTATAGTCCACTGACGGCAGCAGCAGAATATTGTTGAATCCCAGCTCTGTATTCAGTCGGACGCCCAAGTATTTATCCGCTTTGCCGAAATATCCGGCGCTGATCTGCTCCTCATCCCGCAGCTGGAATTTCTGCCCTACGGCAAAATCCTCACTGCTGGAATACTGGATACGGTGATCCGCATCAAGCTGCAGCAGGACATAATTCATATTCTGTGAATTGGATAAATTATGAATGACTGCCTCCGCCTCCAGGCGGGATTCGATATAGATGATCAGCTCCCGCTCATCCTCCAGCATAATACTGCGTGATACAGACAATACCTGATGCTTCCCCAGCCGCTTAATGCTGGACGGATGCAGGCTATGGAAGGCGAAGGTCCCGTTTCTGCCGAGGACCTTGAAATCATCGGGTGAGAAGTTCTCATAGGGCAGAAAATCATAGAAGTAGCTCTTCCCCGTCTTCGGATCGAAGTAGGTTCTGCAAATGAGATTGCTGTTCGAAAAAGTAATTTTAACGAGATTATCCGCGATCTGCGCCCCAATTGATACTTCTCAAAATTCGAGTTCTCTTGAAAATAATCGCCCAACAAAGAGCCTACCGTTCCATCCGGCGACATTTGCTGGGAGACCTGCGCCATATTTTTATAGCTCTCCTCCATCTTGTCCGTCAGCTGCTGCAGATCGATCACCATAGAGGTCTTCAATTTATTCTTCTCGATCGAATGGATCGCCTCATAAGACACCACCGCCAGAATTAGCAGGATTACAATCGTCTCAATGACGACGACGAATATCAGCCTTTGCTTCAACGCTCGGACCTTGAACAAATCCTTGAAATAAAACCCAAGACGAAGCCGCCTCATTCCATGATCCTCTCTATATGCTGAAGCTCTGCCACTCCGTTCCGATTTGAAGCGCTTTCATATCTGGCCTGGAATTCTGTTCGCAAGCGCCCTCCCCCTCTCTATCACCTTTTGCCTTGGTGGCTCCTTATAACTTGAACATACTGCCACGGCGCAACGCACTACGCACAAAGACTGCAAAGCTTCGGCACAATTAACTTTCACTTAGTAAGCTCTGGCAGACCTATCTCCACTTGGGAAGTTCCGGTACGCCTATCTTCACTTGAGGAGCTCAGTAGACCTATCCTCACTTAGGAAACCCAGTAGACCTACCTCCGCTCAGTAAGCTCCAGCACTCTCCACTTAGGAAGCTCAGTACACTTATCTTCAGTAACTTGTGCGTAGCAGCTTGTGCAAACGTTTGTAATTCACTCGACAACTTTCCGCTAACATCTCAACTTACTATTTATCATACAACATATTCCTTAGCGTTCAAAAACGTTTTCATTTATTATTTCCGCCAGAAAATAGTATGATTTCACGGACTTGCTCCGTTTTCCTGCAAATATTGCATCGATCCAACTTCCACTTACTTCATATCGTTAAATTTCTCACTCTATTCGGGTAATCCACCTTGCAGTGAGAACGGGGTAAGGATGCGATCTGCCTCGCGCTAAGTGGTACTTGGTGCTGAATGAGGTGCTTTGGCTAGCGTGGTGCTGAAACCAGTTGAATAACTGCAAAAATACAACTATACTCGGAAAACCATCTGGAAATTTGGAAATACCTGCAAATATACAACTATTTACTGGTTTTAGCCTCGATTAGGAGGAAATCCGTTCGAATAGTTGCACAATAGCATCTATTTGCCAGGTAGTGAGGATAATGGAGCAATTTAGTTGCATATATGCACTTATGTGTGCTTCGTGAGGTTGGGCGCAGCACGAAAAAGCCGAGCTTCAGGTGATCACCTGAAGCTCGGCTCGGCTATCAAAGCTAGATCAGCACCGGCTGCCCGCCATTTAGCCGCGACTGCTCTGCGGCAAAGGCTATCAGATGGCTCTGCAGAGAGGCCGTCGCTGAGGTCAGGCCAAAATCCGGCTCATGCTCGAAGGCGTGAACATGCTTGAGGAAGGAGCTGATCATGCGCTCATCTCCGCCTCCATGACCATCGCCAGCGACACTGCATTCGATTTCAACCTTCTCCCCGGTCGCGTAACGATACAAAGTAAATTTACCTTCATCCATATCCCCGATAATCTCCCCGCGGGTTCCCATAAGCTGTACCCGTCTCGTGCCGCTCTTCGTCAACCCGGACATGATGAAGGAAGCATTCGCACCGTTGGCAAATTCCATATTCACGATCTGATGATCTACGACATTGTTATCGCAGCGGTATACACAGCGCCCGAACGGCCCTTCCTTGATCGCCTTCAGGATGCCCTCCTGGGATAAATCATCAGTCATATAGCGTGCCCATGGATGCTCCGGTGGCTGAATATACATCTTCATCGCTGAGAACGGGCATTCCTTCTCCACCGCACACAGATCGATGCAGCGATCCGTTGAGCCAGCAGGAGCGTTCTCCCTCCGGAAATGCAGCAACGAGCCATAGGAGCTGACACTGGTGCATTTCTCGTCCATCAGCCAGGAGATCAGATCCAGATCATGGCAGGACTTGGCCAGGATCATCGGGCTGGACTCCTCCGAATTTCTCCAGTTGCCCCGCACATAGCTGTGAGCCATATGAAGATAGCCCACATTCTCCGTCAGTTGAATCGTAGCTACCGTCCCCAATTCCCTGTCATCGATGCAGCGTTTGATTCCTGACCAGAATGGCGCATAGCGCAGCACATGGCTCACGATAAGTAATCTCTGGTAATCATGTGAGGCTCGCTCCAACTGAATGCACTCCTCCTGCGAAGGCGACATCGGTTTCTCCAGCAGAATATGATAACCCAGTGCCATCGCCCTCATGGCTGGTTCATAATGCTCGCGATCGAGCGTACTGATGATCATCACATCAGCCAGCTTGCCATGCTCGAATACCTTCTCCCAGGTGTCGAATACATATGGATCGGCGATCTTGTGAATGCTGGCAAATTGCTCCCGCCGCTCGGCATTCGGTTCAGCGACCGCCACAAATTGAAGCTCATTCGGAAATTTCTCGGCATAGGGTCCATAGATGAAGCGCCCCCGGCTTCCAGCCCCCAGTAAGACAGCTGTAATTGTCTTCACGTCTATTCCTCCTCGATAGTTCACCGCTCACTCATATTGTAGTAACGGACCTGACCGAGGATAAATAGATAAGATTATATATTCATATACACTTATTGACTTTGCTGCTGCGCCTCTGATCCAAGCATTCGATATTCCAGCGGCGTCATTCCACTTTGCCGTTTGAAGAAGCGAATGAAAGCCAAGGCAGAGTTATAGCCTAAGGCAGTGGCCACCTCGCCGACCTTTTTCGATGAGTTCAAGAGCATGGACTTGGCGGCCACTGTACGATAATCATTAATATATTTGGACAATCCCACTCCGGTAATCTGTTTATACAGTCTTGATAAATAAGAAGGGTTCAGCCCCACATAATCGGCCAGAGCGTTCAGGGACGTATCCGCAGCAATATTCCTCTCAATATAATGATGAATCATCGCCACAACCTCCGCAGGTGAATCATCGCCCTTCGTAGCATTCCATTCAAAGATATACTCCGCCATCTGCCAGAAATAATGATCAAGCTCTGCCCAGGATATATGATGCGGCGGCTGGAACAGCTGATCCAGATCGAGCAGCGTATTCAGATAATCTCGCACCTCCGGATACTTACTGAAATAGAACAGGTAGACCGCAGACAAAGAGTGATATAACTCGATCTTGCGCTCATAGATCGCCGAGTCATCCCTCCAGACCGAGACCAGTTCAATATAGAGCTCACTGAATTGCTCCTGATGATTATTCTCCAGGCAAGACATAAGCAGTTGGACACGAGCATGATAGAAAGAATCATGACTCTGCATCTGGGATCTGGCACCGTTCATGTTCATATCTGTCAAATCCGCCGCCGTTGATTCATTCTCCTTTATTCCGTCCCGGTGGTAAGCAAAATCATATTTTAGCGTATGGAAGCACTGGGATAATTCATTCCAGCCCGTACTCTTCGGACTGAGCACAAAGGAAGCGCTCAAGCCCAGGATTCTCTGGCAGCTCTGCTGAATGACCGAGATCAGTTGCTTCGTCTCGCGATGCGCTCTCATCCAGTCCATGCAGGGCTCATTGGATGCATCGACAACCTCACGCACCGGCTGAATCAGCCAGATGATTCTATTATGATCGTAGCAGCAGGAATAGCCTCGTACCCGGGATGTCAAATATTCATCGCTGATATTTTTGAATGCATAGATATATAGGGCCTTATCCTGAACCGTCAAGCCTTCCTTCCATTCCTCAATCCTGCCAAGCAGCATATATACCGGCTGCTCCGCTTCAAGTGGAATGCGCACATCATCCAGCATACGCTGGAGTTGGGCCGGGTTAAGCTGTCTGCCCTTCAGCAGTTCAAGCACAACCTCCTTCTGCAGAGATGGCATAGCTATCCTCATATTCCTGTGAGCCTTCGCTACAATCGCCCTCTCCTTGGCCTCTTCCTCCAGCTTGGCGATAGCCCTTTCCACCGAATGAATGATTTTATCATCACTTTCGATCTTCAAGATATATTCAAATCCGCCATAGGTAATCGCGCTCCTGGCATACTGGAAATCATTATAGGCCGACAGGAAAATAACCTTGCAGGACGGCCAATAGGCCTTGATCTCACGCAGCAGCTCGATCCCTTCAAGACCAGGCATCTTGATATCCGAGATCACGATATCGATCGAATGCGCTTTCAAAACATCCAGAGCCTCCTCCCCGGAATACGCTCTATACAGCTCAAGCTCCAAATGCTTGGTCTGCTCGAATAATTCGAGAAGGCCATCCACTATGATGGGAAGATCATCGACGATTAACAACCGGTACATGCCATTTCCCCCTCTAGCTCATTCTTAATTGAATCGTCACCTGTAGGCCACCTAATTCGGAACGTGAAACCTTGATTCCATACTCCTCGCCGTATCGCAGCTGTAATCTGCGATGAACATTGATCAATCCTGTCGTCTCCTCGAACGTATAATGCGGCTTCGCCAAGCGCCCAGCAAGCTGCTGGATCTCAGCATCACTCAGACCGTCACCATTATCCTCCACATACAGAACGAATGAATCATCCAACTGTTCCCCATAGACCCGAAGCATCCCCTGACTCCTCAGGTTCCCCAGAGCGTGCACATAAGCATTCTCAATAATCGGCTGTAAAATAAGACGCGGCACCGTCATATCAGGAACACGAGCATCGAACTCCACTTCGATCCGATCCCCATAGCATATCCGCTGCATTTCCACATAAGTCCGTGAATGTTCCATCTCCACACTAAGCGAAATATCATCCTCGGTATTGCGGGTTATAAATTGAAAATACTGCCCGATATAAAGGCAGAACTGATAAGCCTTCTCCTTCTGGTGATCGGATTTAATTAACCGACAGAGCACAAAGAAGCAGTTATATAAAAAATGCGGGTTAATCTGCGACTGCAGACGCTTAAGCTCAGACCGCTGACTACGAATCTGCTGCTCATAATTCTCCTCAATCAGCGTCTTCAAGGAGCGGACCGTATTATTAAAGGCATGATACAGATAGCCGAACTCATCCTCTCCACGATCAATCGCAATGAATTCCAGCTTATTCTGCTGTACCCGCCGGAACGAATGAATGAGCCGCATCAACGGACGATAGATTAACCGCCTTAATGAATAAGAGAAGAAAAGAACGATACAGACCGCGAGCACCGCCGCACACCAGAACCAGATCCGGTACTTCTGAATCGGGCCCAGGATCGTCGACTCTGGAACACTCGATACCAAGTACGAATTCCAGAGCTCGGAATAGTGGTAGATCGTCAAATACCGCTGCCCATCAAAATTAATCGTCTCATAGCCCTCTTGCACCTGCAGCTCCTGCTTCTCCGTCGCTAGCTGCTTCATCGCTTCCAGCAGTCCTGTGTTGGAGCCACTTACTAAGGACCACGGCTCATCCATGCGCAGCATCGCGGTCTGTCCCTCGCGGGAGCTAGTGATCTGCGCCAGCTTCTCAACAATTTTATTCGTTGACAGCTCTATACTAACGATAAAAAGCGGCGCTCTGGCCGTACTCACAGGGTATTGCATACTGATGAACAAACGATTCTGCCAATAAATAAAAGGCTGATCATACATATTAGCGCTCTGCTGCATCGCCACATACTCTTGATCATCGACATTCGTCTCAAAGCCCGAGCTTAATATCGTTCGCTCAATGAGAGGCACATACGCCCTGGCTTCCTGAATGAATGGACTGGAATCCTTCATCAGATGCAAGCGCTGCTGAATCTCTAATATCATGTTTGACCGTTCATAGGCGCTCATCACATCTCCGGTGGTCGCCACCTCCATCAGGTCTGTATCCATCACGTAGTTCGGCAAATACCGACAGATTCGATCAACCTCCTGATCCAGTGAATCGATATAGAAGCGGGTTGTGTTCATCATCGATTCAGAGATTTCCTTGCGGATACTCGCGGTGCCCTGCTCGTTAATAATCCATGTAATCAGCATTAACGGCAGCAAGGCAGCCAGAAAGGCAGCCATAATTTTTTTGAATATGGAAAAGTCACGGAAATGAAGTAATTTTCTCATGGCTAGCTCTCCTAATCGACGGATCCACGGCTATTCTTTGACACTTCCCATCACTATACCTTTTATGAAAAAGCGCTGCAAAAACGGATAAATGATCAAGATCGGGAACGCCGCCACGAAGATCTGCGCGGCACGGCTGGTCCGGTCGGACAGCTTCAGCATCAATTCTGCATTCTCCGCCTTGATGAAACGGAAGTCCATATTAATTATAATCGTTTGCAGAAAAGTTTGGAGCGGATAATTATCAGAATGGTTCATATAGAGCATGCCGTCAAACCAGCTGTTCCAATGACCTACGATCGTAAATAGGCCGGTAGTCGCAAGCGCTGGCAGAGACAAGGGGACATATATTTTCCATAGTGTCTTGAAATGACCTGCTCCGTCAATCCGCGAGGATTCCTCCAGCTCCTTCGGCAGATTACGATAGAAATTAAGCAGCAGAATGATGTTAAATACTTGAACCGCACCCGGCAGTACCAGCGCCCAGATCGAATCGATCAGACCGAGCGATTTCACCGTCAAGTACATCGGAATCAGTCCGCCGTTGAACAGAATCGTGAATACGAAGATCCAGGCATACCCCGTCCGGAACCGAAAATGCTGCGTATCCTTGGATAACGGATAGGCGGTCATAATGGTCAAGAGCATACTGAGCGTAGTTCCCAGCAACACCCTCTGGATCGATACGGCAAAGGCACGCAGATACTCCGGCTTGCCGAATACATTCTCGTAAGCGGCGGTCGTAAATTCAACCGGCCACAGGATGACCTTCCCGGCCGACGCAGCAGCCCCGGAGCTTAATGACATCGACAGGATATGGATGATCGGCATTAAGCACAGCAAGGAGACAAAGCCGAGAAAACAATAATTGCTGAATAGAAACACCCGTCTGCCCCATGATTTATTGTGTGTCATGATGCTGCTCCCTTCCAAGCATTCGCTAATGAACTAGAAAATTCGATAGTTGGCAATTCGATAAGCCAGAATGTAAGACAATGACATAAAAATGAAGGAGACCACGGACTTCAACAATCCTACAGCTGTGGCAAAGCCAAACTGGGCTTGCTGAATCCCCATACGATATACGAAAGTATCGATAATGTCTGCACTTTCATATACTTGAGGACTGTACAGGTTGAATATTTGATCGAAGCCTGCATTCAGGACATTACCGATATTCAGCGTCACCATCAGGACGATAATCGGCATCATCCCCGGCAGAGTGATATGCAGCGTCTGCTTGAACCGGCCTGCGCCATCGATCTCCGCCGCCTCATAGAGAGAAGGGTTAATCCCGGTCAGTGCGGCCAGGTAGACTATCGTGCCGAACCCGAATTCCTTCCACACATCGGAGATCACCATGACATACGGGAACCAGGCATTATCCCCCAGGAAGAAGATCGGTTTGACACTGAATAGTCCCAGCACCTGATTCACGATCCCTGAGGAAGGTGACAATACATCGATCAGAATACCGCTAAGCAGCACCCAGGATAGGAAGTGGGGCAAGTAAACCAAGGTTTGAAAAGTTCTTTTTACCCATTCCCGCCCGATCTCGTTCAGCAGGATCGCCATCGTAATCGGTACTAGCAGACCGGCTACAATCTTCATAAAGGCAATGAAGATCGTGTTGAAGAAGATGCGGCCAATATCCGGGTATTCGATCAGCAGCTCGAAGTTGGCCCAGCCGATGAAGGGCGATCCGAACAAGCCGCGATTCGGAATATATTTCTGAAAGGCCATGATGATTCCGGCCATCGGTATATAGCTGAATATGATGAGCATCGCCAGTCCAGGGATCAGCATCGTATGTAGCGGCCACTCTTTTCTCCAGGTCCGCGTTAAAGTCTTCACTCGTATCACCTCGTTGGAATAGAAAGAGGGATTGAGTCACCCAACCCCTCTATACTGAATGTCCTTTATTTATGATCGGCGTACCATTCATTAACTTCCTTCGTAATCTGATCTCCGCCAAGCTTTTTCCATTCCTCGACGAACTTGTCGAACTCATCGATGGAGATCTGGTTCATAATGATCTTGAAGAAGATTTCATCGCGTTTCTTCAGCAGAATCTCCTGTCTGTCCACCATCGTAGGTGTAGGCGCGCCGTAGAATTTATTTTGCAAATAATGCTTCTCTTCCTGTACCTTCGGAATGATTGAAGAAGCGCCATTCGGACCAGAGATCAAATATTCCCACCACATGCTCTTATCCCCATCGAGATATTGGACGGCTCTGGCATAACGAGTCCGCTGATCCTTCGTCTCCAGAATGCTCTCATCCCTGTTCTCAATAGCCTTCGGCAGGATGACCCCGTTATTGTCTGTCTGGTTGCCTACGCGAACGGGATTGAGCAGCCAATAGTTATTCCCTTTCTCCTTGAGATCCTTGCCGTATTCGTATACCTTCTGCTCCTCGGTCGGATGGTTGTCAACGGCGATCCATTGGTTGAGCAGCTTGATCACGCCTTCTGGATGCTTGGCATTCTTAGCTACGACATAATATTCATCCGCCCCAAGACCAATCTGGTTCAAAGCTGGGCTGCCGTCTGCTGAAGGGATCGGGAATACGCCCCATTCCTGAACAACCTCATCATTCTTAACCGCCCCTTTAACCAGCTGTGCTGGCGTCCAGGAAGCTCCATATACGATACCGATTTGGTCGTTATAAATCAGCTCGGATTCCTTCTCGACATCCTTGACGGCAAATTCCGGATCGATCAGGCCTTTTTTGAACATTTCCTGCAGCGCAGCAAGTGCGTTCTTCATCTCCGGCTGGATGTCACTATTCACCAGATTTCCGTTCCCATCTTCAATCCACATATTCTCATAGGCATGGTAGCCGTTCATGAAGCCTCTCAGGCCCGTGACGCCAGTGTCGACCGTAAAGGGCAGCTTGCTCACCGCCAGACCGAAGGATTTACCGCTCGGATCTCTCTTCACGAATGCTTCGGCAATCGTCACCAGATCATCCATCGTCTTCGGTTCAGGGAGATTTAGCTCCTTCAGCCAGTCGGTACGGACGTACAGGAACTGAAGATAATATGGATTGGACGATCTCGGAATCCCCATCATTTTGCCGTCGAACATAGCGGATTTCATCTGCATTCCGCCATCCTTCATGAAGAATTCCTTCGTCTCATCCGTAGCATATTTCTCATACACTTCTGTCAAATCCATAATCATATCTGCTTCGGTTAATTCCTTCAGCTGGGTCGCATTGACCGGGAAGAAATCAGGCAGATCATTGGAGGCAATCGTCATTTTAAGCTTTTCTTTGAACTGACTACCGTCCGTGACCCATTTATTCACAATCCTTACCCCGATATCTTTCTCGTACGCATCATAGATCGAGTTGTCATCGTAGGTCTCGCCTTCATCAAACTTCAAATAAGGATCACTCGGCACGACGGTGGATACTTCAATCACGGTATTCTGCTCTTCCTGCGCTGCCGGAGTATCCGGCTGCTTCGACTGATTGGCCTTATCCTCGGTCTTGCCACATGCTGTGAGGACTAAGCTGAGTATTAGTGTGAAGACTAGAAGCATCTTAGCCTTTCTGTTCATATTACCCCTCCATTATGTTTCTTTAGAATTCATTACGGCTTGCTTAATTCAAGTATAGAAATGTAACCGCATGCATTCTATATACTTGTGTTGACATCGATATACAGATCTTGACCCCGGAGCGGGGAGGTATGGCGTAGGGAGGACGTTGATCACGTGGAGGGACAGGCTGGGCGTTCGAGGTGAAGTAGCCTCTCTTCATGGCACAAAAAAAGCTGCCCCACATCGTACCCATCACGATGAGGACAGCTTTATATATTTTATAGGGGTATCTATTATTCCTGCACACTACCCGCCGTTTCTTCCATAAATGCCGGAGCTGGTGATACTCGCACGACTTTCCCGCCGGCCCGGATCGATTCCGTCGCCGCGCAGCCCACAGCTACGCTCATCCGGCCTGCAATTGGTGTGGCTACCGGTTCCTTGCCATCCAGTATCATATCGATGAAGTCCCTGCAAATATTCGGGTCCGCGCCACCATGGGAGCCATCAGCCTCTTTAATATGATAGACGCGGTCGGCTAATTCTCTAGTATTATTCGAGCGTCTCGTCTTCACATAGACTTTATTCTCAGGCTCGCTATTCTCCATCCGGCCTTCCGTACCGATGAATACATAGTTGCGATGATAATCCGGCGTAAAATGACATTGCAGATAAGAGGCCTTAATTCCACCCTCTAGCTCCATAATGACCACATTATTATCCTCGACATTTACCTCTTCGCGGAACGCACATTGAATGAGTCGTTTCATACTCGCTTCCGTACAAGTCTCACGCTCATCACAGGTTGGACAAGTCAGATCGTTAGGTTTATCTCCGCCATAGAAGTCCAAGCTGCCGAACGCGCTGACCTTCGTCGCATAACGACCCGTGATCCAATGGATGACATCCAGGTCATGCGAGCCCTTCTGCAGCAGCAGTCCTGTCGTATTCTTGGAATTCGCATGCCAGTCATGATAGTAGTAATAGCCGCCAAAGCCAACGAAGTGACGAACCCAGACGGCCTTGATCTCGCCGATCACACCGGAATCCACGATCTCCTTCATCGTGCGGAACATATTCATATAACGCATATTGAAGCCGACCATCAGATGCTTGCCCGACTCTTTCCAGGTTCTCAATATATTGTCACAGCCATCCACCGTAATCGCGAGCGGCTTCTCACAGAAGACATGCTTGCCCGCCTTCAAGGCTGCAATCGCCTGCTCCTCATGACAATAATCCGGCGACATGACAGCAATCGCATCAATATCATCGCGGGCGATGAGCTCGCGGTAATCCGTAGTAACGAATGCATCCGGATTAATATCCGCCTTGAACTCCTCCAGGAAATCCGGATTTACATCCGCTGCTCCAACAACAACCGAACGCCCCTCCGGGTTATGCCAATATCTCGCGATGGTCCCTCTGCCCCTAGCACCAATGATACCTAGCCTTACTTGCTTCATCTGCACGCTGCCTCCCATACGAAATCGATATAATGGAAAATGAATAGCAATTGACCGACCGTGATGCTGTTGCCCAAATCCGATGTATTTGCGCAAATTCAGTGCAAACAATGCGCAAATTACAGATATATAGCACAGCTCACTACTACCCCAACCTACGAACTCTTGAATTACAACTTACGAACACAATATTCAATTCAACTTACATCCCATTGATCTGTAACGACTCCATCATACAACTGCCTGGAAAATGCGTCAATACATTTGTGCAAAATAAAGTGCAAAAACAGCAGGATAATTTGGGGCAAATAAGGAACCCAAAAGCACGCGATTATCACAATGTTCCGAATTTCACATACAAGTGCATATCTTCGAATACCAGCACATGTTTTCGCACACGAGTATATTATATCTTCGCACATGAGCTCCTATCTTCGCTTACCAGCGGGCACCTGGCCCCCGCACTTGCACAGCGCACAGCGCAAAAGCCTGCATATTTGCAGGAATTTCAGCAGAACAGGTGACTTCGAGCGAAAATACCTGCATTTTTGCAGTTTTCGTAAGCTCGCACGGTAACTGCGGCCATCCCCTCTCCCCACACAAAAAAAGCTAAGAACTTGCCGACGGATAATCTGTCTGCCAAGCTCCTTAGCTCTCTCTATTGCATCCGTGAAACCGAGTCCCGCTGCTTAAGCTGGTATGGGATTTGCATCCGGAAGGCGAATGGGTAGGCGTCCTCCAGGCTGTCCAGCAGGATCTTGGCTGCCGCATAGCCCATTTCGTATTTAGGTACATGCACCGTCGTCAGGGGTGGTGTCGTATATTTCGAGAATTCAATATCATCGATGCCGATAAAAGACATATCAGCCGGGATGCTATAGCCCGCTTCGGTGACGGCTCTCATCGCGGCAATAGCCAGCATATCACTGGCGCTGAACATCGCTGTAGGACGCTCTGGAAGATCCAGAAGTCCCTTCATCTTCCTGTAGCTCTCATCCGCATCCCAATTCGCGTTAATCACCCACTGCTCCTGAAGCTCCAGGCCATGCTCGTCCAGCGCCCGGCGAAAACCTGAGTAGCGCTTCTCCCGCTGCAGACTGCCCGACAAACCCACTCCGCCGATGAAGCCGATGCGCGTATGCCCCTTCTCGATCAAATATCCGACCGCCATTCGAGCGGCGGCAACACGATCATAGGTCACGACGGGAATATCCACGTCATTCACATCAATAGCGACAATGAACGGAATCCGCTCTTTTAGCCGCTTGAACATATCGTTGCTTAAACCTTCAATACAAATAACGCCCTGGAGATTCGGCACCTCCAGCATGGAATTGAACACATCCTCATTATGCAGCTCCGTCTGCGTATGGAGAAAAGCCAGTGAAATCCCCTTCTCCAGCAGCTTCGCTTCGATCCCCTGAATGATCGGCGAGAAATAAGGATGATTATACTTATTATCCTGCAACGCCAGAATGCATCCGACCGCAGATTTGGTTAACGATGATGAGTCCTTGGCTTGCTTCGCCCTGGAAGACCTGGTTCTTCCGGTCGAACTATAATTCAATTCCTTCGCAGCCTTCCAGATCTTCTGCTTCGTGTCCTCACTAATTCTGCGGCTGTCATTCTGATTAATAACACGCGAGACAGTCGAGATGGAGACACCCACCCGCTCTGCAATTTCCTTCAGTGTAGCCATGTTTACCTCCCGTCCATTACGAGGCTCAGATACTTAAGATTCAAGGAGCGTTCCCGGTCCCTTGCTTCCTCTCATTATAACGAGCTGAAATATTTATTCAAAGCTAGCACTTAGAAAATACTCCAATAAAGCTATCGGCCCTCCCTCTAACGAAACCTAGTATAGCTATTGTGCAAAGGTTTGAACCATGCTATAATCCAGTCGATAACGCTAATGAATTTTCCAATTCTCACGGGCGTTTATCATTATCATAACAGCCCTACCGAGGGCTGCATTAACAATTTGAAGGCACTGTTATCGAAAGGTACATCCTCGGCCCATATTTTTTGGCTTAGGAGTATCTTTTTTTGTTTTTTACCGCACTATATCATAACAGAATCAGGAGG
Source organism: Paenibacillus aceti (assembly GCF_003614185.1). Taxonomy (GTDB): domain Bacteria; phylum Bacillota; class Bacilli; order Paenibacillales; family Paenibacillaceae; genus Fontibacillus; species Fontibacillus aceti. Next base: position 4,877,785 of record NZ_KZ987724.1, on the reverse strand, counting down.
ATTATCCATGCTACTAGAAGCTGTGTATCACCGTCCTAAACTCAACTGGTCCTATGCCTATGATTACGAGACAATTCACCTGCGCTTGCGCGCCAAGAAGGGCGACCTGCTGCAGGTCTACGCCTTTGCCGGCGATAAATATATGTGGGATCAGAGCAAGGAACTGCTTCCTATGCGGAAGCTCATTAGCGACGAGCTGTTCGACTACTGGGAATGTGCTGTCAAGCCGACCTACCGCAGACTGAAATATGGCTTCCTGCTCAAAGGCGTAGATACTGAAATGTGGATGACAGAGAATGAGTTCACTCCAGAGCGTCCGGAAAATCCGGATCGCCTATTCGAGTATCCATTTCTGAATCCTGATGACGTATTCACCGTGCCGGATTGGGTGAAGGACGCTGTGTTCTATCAAATCTTCCCGGAACGGTTCGCTAACGGAAACCCGGACAATGATCCGGAGGATGTGCTGCCTTGGGGCGGCAAGCCGGAACGCCACAACTTCTTCGGAGGCGACCTGCAAGGTGTCATCGATCATCTCGACCATCTGAGCGAGCTTGGCGTGAATGCCATTTACTTCACTCCTGTGTTCGAAGCGACGACGAACCATAAGTATGATACTACCGATTATATGAAGATCGACCCGCATTTTGGCGATGTGGATACGATGAAGAAGCTGGTCAAGGCTTGTCATGAACGGGGAATCCGCGTCGTGCTGGATGCGGTGTTCAATCACTCCGGCCAAGCCTTCGCTCCGTTCCTTGATGTACTGGAGAAGGGCGAGAAGTCCCGCTACAAGGATTGGTTCCATATCCACCAGTTCCCGCTCGATCCGACCAAGGGGCTGCCGACCTATGACACCTTCTCGTTCGAGCCAATCATGCCGAAGCTGAACACTGGCAATCCGGAGACGAAGCAATACTTGCTCAAAGTCGCCGAATTCTGGATCAAGGAAGTGGGCATTGACGGCTGGCGCCTGGACGTAGCTAACGAGGTGGATCACCAGTTCTGGCGTGAATTCCGCAAAGTCGTTAAAAAAGCCAATCCTGAGGCTTACATCCTCGGTGAAATCTGGCATGAATCCTCTCCTTGGCTGCAAGGCGATCAGTTCGACGCCGTCATGAACTATCCCTTCACCAATGCGGTGCTGGATTTCGTTATCGGACAGAAAATGGATGCACAAGGCTTCGCGAATATTATCGGTCAGCAAATTTCCCGCTATCCGCAGCAAGCGAGCGAGGTAGCCTTCAATCTGCTGGACAGCCATGATACGCCGCGCCTGCTGACACTCTGCGATGATAACAAGGACAAAATGAAGCTGGCCGCACTGTTCCAATTCACTTACATGGGTACACCTTGTATCTATTATGGTGATGAAGTCGGACTGGACGGCGGGGCGGACCCGGATTGCCGCAAATGCATGGAATGGCGGCCTGAGCATCAGGATCAAGACTTGTTCGGCTTCTATCGCAAGCTGATTGCCCTGCGTAAAGAGCTAGCCCCACTACGTAACGGAACAATCAAGTTCCTTGAAGCTGAGAAAGCTGGTTCGAAGCTCGCTTATGAACGCAAGCTCGGCGGAGAATCTGTCATCGTGCTGCTGAACAATTATGACGCCGCGCAAACCTTCGAGATCGATACCCTGGACAAGTCCTGGCTCGATCGGATCAACGGGACAAGCTATACCACTGCAGATGGCAAGCTGATGGTAAGACTTCCTGCTTACGGATACGCTATTTTGACACCTGAACGATAAGCTGCAATTTAAAGGGCCTCATCCTCCACATTATGTGGGGATGAGGCCCTTCTTCATCAATCATTAATGGGTCAGGCCACCCAATAAGTTCACAATCACTTGCGCAGATTCGGCCCGTGTGAGCGCTGATTTCGGAGCGAACTCTACCGCTCCTCTTCCCTTCAGCAAGCCCAGATCAACCGCTTGATCCACGAAGCTTCTTGCATATGGAGCGATCTCCCCAGCATCCTTGAACGGTGTGGCTGCTGCCGGGTTCAACTCTTCTCCGATGAACAGGGAATAAGCACGGATCAGCATCACTGCCATTTCTTCACGTGTCACCTCAGCGCTGCCATCAAAGATTGTCGGTGTCGTATTAACATCTTTATTGGCCTTTAGTTCGGTAGCTGCGGCCGCACCTGGTACAGACTCGTCAATACCACTGGATTCTTCAGTTCCAGAAGGATATCGGGTTGTTAAGGAATATGATACTACAGATGTGAGTACGAAAGTAGACGGCGCTCTGGTAGAGGGAAAAAGCCTTAAATCCGAAGCAGAAAATATTCGCAGTTCTATTCTATCAAATAATATTGAGTATGAGGATGCAACGTATGAAATTTTAGAAAATGAAACGCATATTTATCGAGAATTACAGAACATTGAAACGGGTGATGTTATCCCACAGTACCAAACAGTGATGGTTGTCGCATCTGACCCTTATTCGTATTCAGGGTCCACACAAAGTTCTGATAAAACAGTTAAAGTGACTATCACATTATATTATCATAGTGTTTCACAAAATAGTTATAATTATATTGGATTAGATAAAGTATATTGGCGCTGGGACAAGGGTAGCAATTGGACTTCTGATATACTTCCTAATGGTATAAATTCTGCTAAAATGGTTCAAATAGGACCTGGCATTAATAGTAAGGCTCAGAATCAGAGTAAAGATGTCTCGCCAATTGGAGGAGATCATTATTTTGGTACTACATATATGGGCCTAGCTCCTTCTAAATGGGTAGAGGTTCTTGATGGTGGTTTGGCTACTGAAATGGGTCTTAATTTACATTCTACTTACTGGAATCAAGCAACAAGTAAAGTTTTTGCATTTGATTGGTCATTATCGATTAAAGGAGTACAGTGGCCTTAAGTCACAAACCCCCGACATTTTCGAGAATAATAACCCTTGATCCAACCCAAACCTTATAATTTGATGATGACAAAACGAATACAATATCTGATCGAGTAGGAGGGGGCGGCAAGTGCCCGGAGTTCGCGGATTCGTGTCCGCACTCGTTTCCACTGCTTCCATAGGCACATTCGGAGTCTCCTCCGAATCCACTGGTCTAGTTTTTGGAGGTGCGTCTTCGCCGAGGCTAGGCGAAAATAACCGACCCACCCCATCAGGTAACGGTTCAATCGGCTAATCCGTTCTTCCATTGAAATGCACATGTTCGGTTTGTTAGCTCTCGAATCCTCTCTTTACACACTTTGAGGCTCTTCGCTGCTATTCGAATCGTCGCTTGTTTCTGGCTCAGGAAACTAAATCCTAAGATCCTCCGGTGCCAGGGTCTGACCACCGCACTTTTCTCCCGGTTCACTTACAGTTTTAGCTTTTCTTCTACAAACTGGCTTACCGATCTCATGACGCGTTCGCCTGCTCGCCTACTCACCACAAAGATATTACGGTAAGTAGCCCGAGGGAATTGCACCCTCAGGCCCTCTCAGAACAGGACGTGAACCTCTCGGCTCATCCGGCTCCCATTATCCCAGCCGCAGGCAATATGCCTAATCGCCAGTGAGCAAATAGTTCGGGAACGTTCTTCGCTAGTCGCCCTAGCCACCGAATAGCCCGTATCTTGTGTCTCTCCAGTTTCTTGTATTTCCGCCGGGCCCACTTGACGAGTGCATCATTCATATGACCTAGAACATTGTACAATTGTGACTTGTAAAAGTGGCCATAGTAGTTAATCCAACCTCTGATGGAAGCATTGAACATTCTTGACAGGTCATTAATCTCCAGGTCCGGTTTCAGATGCATCCGCCATCCTCTTATCGTCTGCCTCATTGCCTTACACGCTTTATTACTGACTGCTGGCGTGAAGTTAATGAAATACTTCCCCATCGGTTCTTTGACCGCCTTGGACGAAAGGTGTATCCCAGAAAGTCGAACTTGATTTCGGGATGGTCTCCTTTACAGTCATCATCTTTGCAATAGACTATCCGGGTTTTGTCCGGATGCAGCTCGAGTTCGCAGTCCCTAAACCGCTCTTTAAGTCCCTTCAGCAGTTGTTCAGCCTCTTCTTTCGTTCGACAATGTATCACCGCATCATCCGCATGTCTAGCCCACGGGTTTTGAGGGTACTCCTTTGTCATCCAGACGTCAAACGTGTAGTGCATGAACAAATAATCCAGCGTTGAAGTCGGTTGAAAAGCTTTCTTACGTGGGCTTTACGGAAATAATTGCCCCATCCTCGTATGACAGGATTAATGGAATCGATGAGCTGGAAGACGGTCAACGGAACGCGTCTGTGCGTTCGGGCTCGAATGGTGTCCATGAACGATTGAACGGACTCCGCTTTGGGAAAGGCGTAGATGTTCATTTTCGGTTGCTTCTTTACCTTTCCCCGCGGCAACGACAGGCCTTTCCCTCGTTTGAGCTTGTAGCCCAGAAACTCGAATCCCCATTTGATGTGGGTGATCCTTGTTTTATCTGGGTGAAGTGTCAGCCCGAGCGATTCCAGAATGGTTCTTGCATCCCGAAGCGCCCGTGCAGCCTCTGCTTGTGTCTTGCAGAGGACAACCCAATCATCGGCTAAACGCGTAAGCCGGTACCCTCTTCCCGTCATTTCGTGATCGAACCGATTCAGGTAGATATTGCTGAACAGTGGACTAACGACGCTTCCCTGCGGCGTTCCGCTTGGAGTGGCGTGTTTCTTTCCGCTCTCCATGTACCCGGCTTCGAGCATTTGCCTGACGAGTTTCAGGATTCTTCCATCGCTCACTTGTTCCGCCATCATGTCGATCAATGGCCCGTGGTGGACTGTCCCGAAGAAATCTCGTAGGTCCGCATCCACGATCCATTCGCACCCATCCATCATCTCGCGGTAAATTTTTCGCATAGCTTGATGCGTAGACCGACCCGGTCGGTATCCGAAACTGCATTCGCTGAACAGGGGTTCAAAGATAGGTTCCAGTCTGTTTTTCAGTGCTTGTTGACATACCCTATCCCGTATCGCCGGAATGCCGAGTGGACGTTTCTCGTTTGGCTTCCCTTTCTTGGGAATGAGAATCCGTCTGACCGGCATCGGCCGGTACGTACCCTGCTTCAGTTCTTCATGGAGTCGTTTCAATTCCTCGTGGGCTACTGCTTGAAATGCCGGGATGGCGACCTTGTCAACTCCACCACTGCCTCCGTTTGCTCTCACCGACTCCCAAGCCATTTCCAATATGGCCTCTGCTGACTCCTGCCAGTTCAGCGTAGCCTCTCGACTTCGGTTACAGGTTTTTTTCCTTGCGTATCCGGCAGGCCTCCCCAGATAAGAACGTCATCTTTCCGCCCGGGCCTGCCAAAGTCTACGGCTGCAGCCCTTGGCAGCTTTGGATTTCGTCATGTTTAGGTGACTCATCCGGCTACAACCGCCTCAAATCAGATTCGTGTACCTCAGGCCGTGCTTTTGCCTCCGGCTTCCTTCAGATTCCACCTCGCGATGGACACCCTTGCCCTTGGCTAACGGTAGGCGCTCGCCGGCCCCCGTTCGGAACTTTCACCCTAGAGATGACGCCCATACTGGGCGTACTAAAATGAAACCCAGTACCGTGTCGGTACTGGGTTTGTTGTATAATGCAAGAAAACGCAACTTTCGCGACTCCTTAAGCATACAAGGTTTCTTTTTTAGAGACCGATCAATTCGTTTCTAGACTCCAAGGGTTCGTCCTCCAAAAAAATTCTGAGAACGAAACACCGAAACATTCTTCAAAAGTTGAAACGTTTGCACTCGTGATTTGTAATGATTTTAGGCTATATATCTGAGTTTATCTTTTATTATCGCTGAATATCGCCGATTTATATTTTTTTGGAAAATTAGACTCCGGTTTGCTCAATAGGGTAACACCGCTCTCCTTTCCGACCGCATTTCTGGCTATCTATTTACTTTCGATGTGGTTTCGATTAAGATTACTGTGAAAGCAAACGGTTCCACAAACAGGAGGGTTTTGAATGGCTGTTACTATCAAAGACGTAGCCAAAAAAGCAGGAGTTTCTCCCTCCACCGTGTCCCGGGTGCTATCCAACCATCCTAGGATAAGCGCTGAAACTTCAAGAAAAGTCAGGGAAATTATGGAGGAGCTTGGATACCATCCGAATATTATGGCCAAAAACCTGGTGTCCAGGACGACGAATAGTATTTGCATTCTGCTGCCGAAATCAGCGGAAGAACTATTTTCCAACTTTTTCTTCATGGAGTTAATCCGCGGAATCGTCACCCAGGCAAACCGGCAAGGCTTCGACGTATTGATCAGTTCCGGTGCTAATGAGAAAGATGAAGTGGAAGGCGTGTCAAGGCTGTTGAATGGCCATCGGGTAGATGGAGTAATCCTGCTATATTCACGAATTGACGACCCGGTCGTCGACTTTTTGCATAAGAATAATCACAAATTCGTCCTGATCGGACGCAGCGAGCACTACCCCGACATTCTGTCGGTCGATACCGATAATGTACAAGCTTCCTATGATGCCACGAAGCATTTGATTTCGCTCGGTCATGAGCGGATCGGCTTCGTCAGCGGGCCGCCTGAGCTGGTCGTCTCCAAGGATCGCTTGAAGGGATATATGCAGGCCCTCATTGATTCAGGTCTGGAATCGAAGCCGGAATGGATTGTCGAGGGTGAGTTTCTGCAGGAAAGTGGCTATCGGGCTATCTCCTTCTTCATGAATCTCCCCGACCGCCCTACAGCGATCGTCCTGATTGACGACGTTGTCTCTTTTGGTGTCCTGCGTGGCTTGCATGAGCTTAATTACAAGGTGCCTGAGGATCTATGTCTAGTCAGCTTCAACAATATTCCGCTATCGGAGATGTCCACGCCGCCGCTGAGCAGCGTTGATATCGGGATTTACAATATGGGATATACCGCTTCCCAATTGCTGATCCAAGCGATTCAGAATACGCGCGAAGCAAAGACTGAACTAGGGAGATTCATTATCCCCCATCGTCTGGTTGTTCGCGAATCCTCAATATTTTCAGTTCCAAAAGGCTCATGATCTGCTGTATAATTACGTCTGAAAACCTTATTTGAAGCAATATTGATTTGATCTTTGCCTCATTAACGTTCAAATCAACCACATTCTGCATAAAATAATGGAAGCATACCCGCTTCTTTTATTTTTTATCATTTGTTCAAACGTTTGCGCAATTTACTACACACTTTCTGCACACTTAAGGAGGAGAATTTATGAGCCATATTCGCGCCTGTCTGTTCGATCTCGATGGTGTCCTCGTAGATACCGCCAAATATCACTATTTAGCCTGGAAGCGTCTGTCCCAGGAGCTGGGCTTCGATTTCACCGAGCAGGATAATGAGAGACTAAAAGGCGTCAGCCGCATGGCTTCGCTGGACATCCTGTTAAGTATTGGGAAGCTCACATTGGAGGATGCTAAGAAGCAAGAACTGGCCGCACGTAAAAACGATTGGTATGTTGAATCGATATCCAATATGGATCATACCGAAATATTGCCGGGGGCGCTTGAGTTTCTGCAGGCCTGCCGGGATAACGGGCTTAAGACGGCTCTGGGCTCTGCCAGCAAAAATGCAATGACGATCCTTAATAATACAGGACTCACCCCTTATTTTGACGCGATCATCGATGGAACTCGCACTTCCAGTGCCAAGCCGGACCCTGAAGTGTTCACGCTAGGCGCCCAGGAGCTGGGTGTACCTGCAGAGCATTGCGTGGTGTTCGAGGATGCGGAAGCTGGCGTTGAAGCCGCGCGCCGGGCGGGTATGAGCTGCATCGGAATCGGCTCAGCAGCCACGCTGGGCCAAGCTGACTTCGTGATCGCTTCCCTGGCTGATATGACTGTAGAGCGCCTGAGTGAGCTTGAAGCTTAATCATAAGAGTTTTATCAAAGTTTGAATTAAATCACTGTAGATGAAAAGGAGAAGATTACTGTGAAGCAATATTTGAAATTGAACGAATGGTCCATCATCGAAGAATCCTTCGATCCGCAAAACCATGAAATTTCCGAGAGTATCTTCAGTATCGGCAATGGATATATGGGACAGCGCGCGAATTTCGAAGAGCAGTACAGCGGTGCAAGCCTGCAAGGCAGCTATATGGCGGGCGTATACTATCCTGACAAAACCCGTGTAGGCTGGTGGAAGAACGGATATCCGGAGTATTTTGCCAAGGTGCTCAACAGTACGAACTGGATCGGCATAAACGTCACGATCGATGGAACAGCGCTCGATCTGGCTGAGTGTGAAGTCAAGGACTTCGTGCGCGAGCTGAATATGAAGGAAGGCTATCTGTCCCGCCGTTTTGTGGCAGTGCTGAAGGATGGCAAGGAATTAGCCGTTGAGTCCCTTCGCTTCGTCAGCGTGAAGCGCCATCAGATCGGAGCGATCCGCTATACGGTCACGCCGCTCAACTTCACAGGCAATATCACCCTGAACCCTTATCTGGATGGAGATGTACAGAACAAAGACTCCAACTATGAGGAGAAATTCTGGCTGGAAGTGGAGAAATCGGCTGCGCCTGAGCTTTATTATCTGACCGTGAAGACGAAGAAGCTGGACTTCCATGTAACCTCGGTGATGTCTTTCGATGTGTTCAAGAATGGCGTCAAGCTGGATCTCCAACCTACCGTAAGTGAGAAGGAAAAATACGTAGGCGGCGAAGTCAGCGTGGAAGCGCAGGCGAATGAGCCAGTTGCCTTGTTCAAATACGTGGCCAACGTGACTTCCCGAGACCATGGACTTGGGGATTTGGTGGAAGCCGGCAAGGGGCTGCTCGCGGAAGCGAAGCAAGCCGGATTCGACACGCTGCTCAGTGAGCAAGCTGCCGGATGGGCGGATAAATGGAGAGATAGCGACATCATCATCGAAGGCGATGTATCGGCGCAGCAGGCGATCCGCTTTAATATTTTCCAATTGAATCAGACCTATAACGGTGAGGATGACCGCCTCAATATCGGACCGAAGGGCTTCACTGGTGAAAAATACGGCGGAAGTACCTACTGGGATACCGAAGCTTATTGTATTCCTTTCTACCTTAGTACCGCGGATGCCCATATTGCTCGCAATCTCTTGATCTATCGCTATAAGCATCTGGAGAAGGCGAAAGAGAACGCGAAGAAGCTCGGCTTCACGAAGGGCGCGCTCTATCCGATGGTGACGATGAATGGTGAGGAATGCCATAATGAATGGGAAATTACGTTTGAGGAAATCCACCGGAACGGTGCGATCGCTTATGCCATCTATAACTATGTAAATTATACTGGCGATTTTGCCTATCTGGGACAATACGGGCTCGAGGTGCTGGCGGAGATTTCCCGCTTCTGGGAGCAGCGTGTGAACTTCTCCAAGGCCAAGAATAAATACGTTATGCTCGGCGTAACCGGACCTAACGAATATGAGAACAACGTCAACAACAACTGGTATACGAACCGGATTGCTGTCTGGACGCTCGAATATACGCTGGAGGTACTGGAATACCTGAAGGCGAATGAGCCGGACAGATATCAGGCTCTGATCGCCAAGCTTGGTCTGCAGGAGGAGGAGACGAAGCAATGGCAGCATATCATCGACAATATGTATTATCCGTACGATGAGGAGCGCGGCGTATTCCTGCAGCAGGATGGCTTCCTGGACAAAGAACTGATCGCTGTGAAGGATCTGCCAGCTGGTAATCTGCCGATCAATCAGAACTGGTCCTGGGACCGCATTCTGCGTTCCTGCTTCATCAAGCAGGCTGACGTATTGCAAGGCTTGTATTTCCTAGGTGACCGCTATGATCTCGACACGAAGAAACGGAATTTCGATTTCTATGAGCCGATGACGGTGCATGAGTCCTCCCTGTCCCCTTGCGTACACTCCATTATCGCCTGTGAGCTCGGTTATCAGGAGAAGGCTTATGAAATGTATCTGCGGACTGCCAGACTGGATCTGGACAATTACAACAATGATACAGAGGATGGCTGTCATACGACAAGTATGGCGGGCACATGGATGTCCATCGTGCAAGGCTTCGGCGGATTGCGCGTCGTAGACGGCGAATTGGTGCTGCGTCCATTCGTGCCATCCCACTGGGATAATTTCTCGTTCAAGGTCATGTTCCGTGGCTCGCGCCTAAAGGTGAATGTGACCAAGGACGCTATCCAAGTGCTCAATGAGACGGATACCCCGGCAGCGATCCGAGTGTACGACGCTAGCTATACGGTAGACGGCAATAGCGAGATCAAGCATCAGTAATCTACTTCTAGGGGCGCCCCTTAAGTCACGTGTGGCTTGGGTTGGGTGCCTTTTTTCATGCAGCTAGCCCACTTCTTTTCTCTAAGGAAACTCGTTACAATTCCGATCAGCGCTTTTGGGCGCAAATAGCGATACCCTGTTTCGTTAGACTCTGGCGCATTGAAAAAAGACCGAGCTCGGATACAAACTAATGTAATCCTGAACTCGGTCCATTGTTGATCTAATATTATTTGGATTTGGTCGCCGGGTGAACAACGGCAAGCATAACCATGCCTATTCCTTGCACCTCAAGCTGCTGCTGCTCCAGGGAGACTATATTCTCGCTGCCAAAGCGGACTTTCCACTCTCCGAGCTGTGGAAGCTCAAGGGTAATAAGTCCCGGGTTAGCATTATAGAGCACATAGAGGTGAAGATCCGGGTCCCCGCCAGCGTGATTGCGCAGCGTGTAGGCAATCGCATGATCCGGTGCCTGTTCAAAATGAAGATGCTCCCGAATCTCCTGAGCCGTTCTCAGGCGGAAGGCCGGGTGGGCCTGACGCAGCTTGATGAGGCTGCACATATACAGTACATCGCTCTGGTGATCGGCACAGCGCTGCCAGTCCATCTGATTGATCTCTATCGGAGATTTATAGCTGTTCTCTACGCCCTGCTTCGTGCGCATAAATTCCTGCCCGGCATGAATGAACGGGATGCCCTGGCTCGTCAACACCATCGCCGAGGCGAGTCGATGCATTCTACGCCGCTGTTCATCCGTCTCGCCCTCCGTTGAGAGCAGCAGCTTATCCCATAAAGTATGATTATCATGGCATTCTATATAATTAACCGTTTGATCCGGCTCAGTAGCATGCTGCGCAATGGAGTCGCCATACTGAATTCCACCGACGATTCCCCGCTTCACGCTTTCCTCGAAGCCGTCGCCGTGGCTGATGAAGCCTTTTCGATCATAGATGAAAATATTCCCCTTCACCGCATCGCGGAAACCATCGTTAAAATGTGCGATACGCGGCAGTATGGCGGCATTGCTCTGATTGGCACGCTGCGCCTCTGGCAGTACCGTATCCATAATCCAGCCTTCGCCAATCATCATAATCGAAGGGTCAATCTCATCCAGGCGACGTCTGATCTCATTCATCGTCACGATATCCATCAATCCCATCAGGTCAAAGCGGAAGCCATCCATATGATATTCCTTGGCCCAATAGACGATGGAATCGACGATAAACTTGGACATCATCGCCCGTTCGGAGGCGCATTCATTACCGCAGAAGCTACCGTTAGAGAATGTTCCGTCCGCTTTATAACGCAGATAGTAGCCAGGAACAAGCTTGGTGAAATTGACCTGATACCCGTCATACACATGATTGTACACGACGTCCATAATGACTCTTATGCCGCGGTCATGCAGCGCCTGGATCGTCTGCTTCAATTCCTTGATTCTCAGCCCAGGCGCATATGGATCAGTAGCATAGGAGCCCTCCGGAACATTATAGTTCTTCGGATCATAGCCCCAGTTATACTGCGGAAGCTCTGGCTTGGTCTCGTCTACGCTCTCCGTCGCATAATCGTATACCGGGAGCAGCTGGACATGGGTCACACCGAGCCCGGAAATATGGTCAAGTCCTGTCGGAATTCCGTCCGGCCCAGTCGTACCGTTCTCCGCTAACCCGAGGAATTTCCCCGGATACCTGCTTCCGCTCTGGGGATGGATCGAAAGATCCTTAACATGAAGCTCATAGATCACTGCATCCACCGGAGCAGCCAACGCAGGTCTGTCTTCGGTCCACTGCTGTGGCTCCGTGCTGCGCAGATCAAGCACAACTCCACGGTCGCCATTCACGCCCACAGCTCGGGCATAAGGATCGACCGCTTCATTCCATTGACTGCCAATCTTCACTCCATAGGTGTAGTACCAATGATTGCAGTCTTCATTTACAGTAAGCACCCAAGTACCTTGAATATCACGAATCATCGGCCGGCGCTCTACAAGCTCATCGTCCCAGCTATTATAAATCAGAACGCTAGCTTCGGAGGCTGTCGGAGCCCATAGTCTAAATACCGTCCGCTCCGGCGTGTAAGTGACCCCCAAGTCATCGCCATCGTAATAGAACATCTCGTCAAACTCCGCATCAAACACGGAAACGCCATCAGTCACGCTAAGATCCCCATAATCCGTAACCACATCTATTTCCTTCTGTACCGACACTGGCTTCACTCCTATCTCATGAAAATGTGAAAGTGTGAGCAAATCGAGAAAGGTCATATCAGATGCCAATGTATCATATGGCAACCATTCCCCAAAACGTTCCGCCACCCCACTGCCTGTCTAGTAGTTAGTAGTAATATGATGATCATAATCCGCGAACAAAGTTACCAGACAGGTTATCCAAAACACTGTATACCATGCATTCTAGCATCGTTTCTCACTTTGAGCAATCGTTTGCACATATGTGTTGCTAATCTGCCTTCTTCTCCATCATACCGCGAGCGATCCATACCCCTGCTGCTCCTGCCTGCGCCAGACCCCGAGTAATCCCTGCACCGTCTCCGCCGCAGAACAGACCGCTAATTTCGCTCTCAAGTGAAGCACTTAGCTTCGGGCGCGCAGAATAGAATTTCGCTTCTACTCCATAGAATAAGGTATGTTCTGAAGCGATTCCCGGCGTCACCTTATCCAGAGACTCGATCATTTCGATCAGACTCTTCATCGTAATATACGGCAGAACGAGACCCAAATCTCCCGGTACAGCCTCCTTCAGCGTGGGCTCCAGGAAGCCCTCGGAGATTCGGACTGCCGTCGATCTTCTCCCCCGCAGAATGTCACCGTACTTCTGTACAATCACTCCGCCATTGGATAGGTCATTCGCTCTTTGGCAAATTTCCCGGGCATATTCATTCGGCTTGTCGAAGGGCTCCGTGAATTTATGGGAGACCAGCAAGGCGAAGTTCGTATTCGCCGAGCCCAGCACCGGATCCTTATAGGCGTGACCATTCGCTGCCATGACACCGGTATGATTCTCCACGACGACATGGCCGGAGGGATTGCTGCAGAACGTGCGGACCCGAGTTCCCACGGAGGTATTGAAGATGAATTTGCCTTCGTAAAGATTTTCGTTAATTTCCCGCATCACAATGTCAGAAGTCTCAACACGCACACCGATATCTACTTGATTGTTGGTCATTTTCAACCTGCGCTTCTTCAATATATCCGACAGCCACACCGAGCCATCCCGGCCCGGAGCCAGCATAACGAACTCCGCCTCATGAATCTCGCCACTCTTCATCACAATGCCTTGTACCTGCTGCTGTCCATCCCGTTGCTCGGTAATAATATCCTCTACTTCGGCTTTGAATAGCATATCAACCCGCGGCTGCAAATACTCATAAATGGACTTCATAATCTCCAGGTTCTGCTCGGTACCCAAATGACGTACCTGGGCGCGGAGTAATTTCAAGCCAGCCGCATAGCCGCGCTGCTCAATTCTCTTAATCGCCTCTGTCGTCGGATCGGTGATCTCTGTTGTCGCTCCATGCTCCAGATTAATCTGATCTACGTATTTAATAAGCTCAAGCACCTTGGACGGAGGCAGATAGTCGGTTAACCAGCCGCCGAACTCCGTCGTAATGTTGAACTTCCCATCACTATATGCACCCGCCCCGCCAAACCCGGCTGTAATGGAGCATGCGGGCAGACAGCCCGCGAATTCCTTGCGTCCAGCCGCCGGCGGACAGAGCTTAATCTTCTCTTCCAGAATCGGACAACGGCGACGATAGATATCATTTCCTTTATCAACCAACAGCACCTTCCAATCCGGCACCTTCCTCGTTAGCTCATAACAAGCAAAAATACCAGCGGGTCCTGCTCCGACTACGATCACATCATATTTACTCATGTATGTCCCTCCTGAAGTTGAAAATAGCAAAAAAATCCCGAGCCTATGAATAGGTATGCAAAACATGCCTATCGTAGCCAGGATTTTACGGTTCCTTGTAGAGACCCTCAAACCATATCTCTGAGGTTATACGAATTAATGTGCAAAACATTCAGATTTTATCGACAATTCCAGTTTAACAAACCATACGAATAATTCAATAGAACTTTCAATATAATATTCGACTTTAACCGAATAATTCATTGAATATCGATTATAAATCTTAATAATTACGTCTGAACGCGAATATTTTATCTCATTCCACTAATAATTCATCATGTTAATTCGCTTTATATCATAGCGTATTATATAATATTGCTATGCATTCATTTTAATTATTTTATAGACAAGAGGAGTAGATGTAGAGAATGGACAGTGACAGGCTATTGGGTTTAAATTTGGTTATGGTGGCAATTCTAATCGCTTTGACGGCGTTTTTCGTAGCGGTAGAATTTGCGATCGTCCGTGTAAGAGAGAGCAGAGTGGATCAAATGATTCTGGAAGGCAACAAGAAGGCACTCGGCGTCAAACAGATCATTACCCATCTGGATGACTATCTGTCAGCCTGCCAGTTAGGGATCACTATTACAGCTCTCGGACTCGGTTGGTTAGGGGAACCGACGGTGGAAAGAATTTTGCGCCCTCTTTTCCATAGCCTCCAAATACCTGAAGCAATCAGCAAGGTACTTTCATTCGCTATCGCATTTGTCGTCGTCACTTATTTGCATGTTGTTGTCGGGGAACTGGCTCCCAAGACGATAGCGATCCGCAAGGCGGAGAGCGTGGCTATGCTTACAGCCAAACCATTAATCTGGTTCAACAAGATCATGCGGCCTTTTATCTGGGCGTTGAATGGGTCGGCCAATCAGCTCGTACGCCTGGTCGGCATTAAGCCTGCCTCAGAGCATGAGGAAGCCCACTCGGAGGAAGAATTGCAGATCATTATTAATGAGAGCTTCGAGAGTGGCAAGATCAATCAGAATGAGTACGGTTATGTGAACCGGATATTCGCTTTTGACAATTTATTAGCTAAGGAAATCATGGTACCTCGCACCGACATGGTATGTTTATATACAGAGAAATCCCGCCGGGAGAACCTGGATATCATCAAGGAACAGCAGTATACCCGCTTCCCGGTGGTTAGAGAGAATAAGGATAACATCATCGGCTTCATCAATACGAAGCAGTTCTTCCTGGCCTCCGAGGATAATCCCGAGCTGGATTTGGCCTCGATCCTCCAGCCCGCGATGGCAGTATCAGAGGTCATGCCGGTCAATGAGCTGCTGCAAAAGATGCAGCGCGAAGGCACCCATATGGCTATTCTGATCGATGAATACGGCGGAACGGCCGGATTGGTCACGATTGAAGATATTCTGGAAGAGATCGTAGGGGAAATCCGCGACGAATTTGACAGGGAAGAGGAACAACCGCTCGTTAAGCTCAATGATCATCACGTCATTGCGGACGGCAAGGTTACGATTAATCAAATCAATGACTTATTCATGTCTGATCTGAGTACAGAGGATGTAGATACCATCGGCGGATGGCTATTCGGAACGAATCCCGAAATGCAAATCGGAGAGATATTGGAGCATGAGGAGCTCACCTTCAAGCTGCTGGAGAAGGAACCTAACCGCTTCCGCAAGCTGGAGATCATCAAGCTGGTGCCCGAACAATCGAGAGTCTGACCTAAATATACTAAGAAATTCACTATCTATTTGGGCCGTCCCCCTGTCTCCTAAACAGGGGGACGGCCTTTGTCGTAAAATTATGGCCCCCTCCAAAGACTCTAATCCCCCGTCATACGCCCACCCTTTTACCGTACGGTCTGCATTACTGCTTATAATTACCATCATTGAGAACCACAACTATCCCCATCCACTTTCGTCCAATTAAGTAGCAAATAACGACAAGGTGATGAATAACATGACAACACAAAAAAGTGCACTCTTTCTTCTGCTGGCCGCGACCCTGCTCTATTCGACTCCCGTGCATGCGGAATCTGCAAGCGCGGCCTCAACGGTTGTGACCAGCCCTGTGAGCGATACATCGGCCAAGCCTGCAACCGGTTCGTTTTCCAGTCCAGTATCGGTTCACCTAGACGGACAACAACTACAGCTCGAGACCGAACCTATCTTGGTACACGGAACCGTACTCGTTCCGATGCGCGGATTGTTTGAAGCCCAAGGCGCTAAGCTGGCCTGGGAGGGAAGCAGCAAAACAGTCACGGCCACCAAAGGCGAGACCAAGTTGATTTACCGCATCGGAGATTCGGTTGCACAGTTGAACGGACAAGTCATAAATTTGACGGTCCCGGGGCGGATCGAGCAAGGATATTCGCTAGTCCCCTTACGCTTTGTCAGCGAAGCCCTCGGTAACTCAGTGAAATGGGAGGCGGATACCAAAACCGTTATAATCACTTCCACTTCGCCGATCAAGTACGAGACCAGCATTCTATGGGGCGTCAATCTGCGCACCGCACCGAATGCGGAGAGCCAGACTTCCGGGGACTCGCTTCCTGCCGGGGACAAGGTCCACGTCGTTCGTGAAGTCTCTCCATTCTGGCTCGAGGTACGCACAACCGATAACCGGTCCGGTTATATCTCGGCCAAACCCAAATATACCGACTACTCAAGTCCTGCCCTGCGGGAGAAACAGGCGAACGAGCTGCTCGCCTACGGTATGAAGTATCTGGGCACACCTTATGAATTTGGCGCCTCGTCGGAGCAGACACAAACGTTCGACTGCTCGTCGTTCGTCAAGCGTGTGTTCGCTGATATCCTATCGGTCGATCTGCCTCGGGTCTCTTACGACCAAGCCAAGGAAGGCAAAGAAGTCAGCCTGAATGAGCTCCGCAAAGGGGATCTGCTGTTCTTTGAATCACGAGGCTTGGAAATCGGCCATGTAGCCTTCTATGCGGGTAACGGTCAGCTGCTCCACACCTACTCTGTCAAATACGGTGTTCGTTTAGAGGATTTCTCCGACTCTTGGAAGAAACGATTTGTCACCGCACGGAGAGTATTTTAGAATAAGATAACGAAAAAATCGCCTATTTCCTGGAGCCCGCCGGCCGCTTCACAGGTTTTATCATTATAAATTCAACTTCCGTTTTATCTCAGCTACCTCTTCATCCTCCGGCTCCTGCTCCCCGTATCTAACTCGGTAATAAATAGCGATGAACGGCTCCATAGCCGTCCTTCGGGTTATCCGCCCTGAATTCACTGACTTCCTGCCCCGTGCCTGTTTGTCTTGCTCTTCGTCATACTGCTGCATATTGTGAACGGTCTCCCGCGGCGTCAGTCCGGGTTTAAATGGATAGCCTTCTTCCCGACCGGCCGAGATCAGGCGGCGATATAGATATCGCACCCGCTCCTGATTGCTGGTCATGTCTTCGTAGCGCTCCTGTCGGCGGCTCAAGCGGTTAAATGCCTTCCGCCAGTGACTCCATTTCTGCCTCGTCTCCTCCCAGGAGAAGATAGAGGTCTCTTCGTCATGGTAAGCCACATTCCCTTCGCCATGATCCCGCCTGCGCAGCAGCGCGAGCAAGCGCTCGATTCCACGCCTCCAGACTCCCCCTGCGTTCTTGTATAGCCAGTAGAGGACCAGACCAAGCAATACCGCTACCAAAGCTCCGCCAATAATATAGAAAATCACATTCAATATATGAGCTAGCAGTCCGGGCTCCTGAACTTCTCCGGGAAAGAGCATCGGCAGCGGCGCGGCCTCTTCAGGCTGTGGGGCCACCGGCTCTTCCGAGGGGCGCATGAACCAGGCGAAGATATATTTCACGATGCTCAGCAGCCTGCTGCCGATCCACCGTCCAGCCCCGGCGGCAAGCAGGATCACCAGGCCTAGTATAATCACGATGAAGATGGTATTATGCCGCCGCATTCCCTTAGGCAGAGGAGAAGAGGCATCTGACAAGGTACTGTAACGCAGATAATCATAATTAGTGATGAACAAGGCCAGTGCCAGGCAGCCGATACCAAGCCAAGTAATCAAAGGAAGCTGCGCACGTAATATATCTACTCGAGAAAAGACGATCCCCGCCACAAAATAAAGTGCGACGCCATACCAATACAGCTTGGCCTCCCCCGCCCGTTCAGCAGCAGTCATTCCCTGCAAGGCGAAGAGGACAGCGACCACCCCCACCAGCTGCAGCCACCCCGTAAGCCCGCTTGCTATGACAATAGCGGTGCAGCCTGCTCCGATCAGAATCGCAGCGGCAAGTTTTTTCCACAATACCGGAACATAATGTCGAACCGCCACCCCGAGAAAAGAAACGAGCGGCAGCAGCGCGATCCAGGCGAAAGATAAATATTGCGGCACCACAAACACAGCGCCAGCCACATATAGCGGCATCAGGATCACCAGCTCACCTAAGCAGGATAGGCATATTTTCATAGTTTTCGTTATGTAAGCGGAACCAGTATTTTTCAATAAATACCCTCCATCGCAGATGCTATCAGGTCGGCATCCAGATTCATGCTTCAACTTAAATCATAGCACAGTCTGCGAAAACATGACAAAGGACCCTGCCCCCAATCTCAGGGAAGGATCCCGCATCCTCAAATCGCTGTAATTCTGCTATAATCGAGACGATCCGGTATATGTACTAGCCCTCTCGTCTTCCTCATCATGTATTCATATCCAATCATCGCCCGCAGCCCTTCAGCAAGCGAATAGGAAGGCGACCATCCCAGCAGTTCCCGGGCTCTATCATTGCTCAGTACGCTTCGATCAATATCTCCCGGCCTCTGCGGCATGAACTGAAGAGAAATGCTGTGACCACATATATCCTGCAAAATATTCCCGATCTCTAGCAGCGAAATACCAGAACCACTGCTTATATTAATGATCTGCCGCGATCCGGCCTCAAGCGCCAACACGTTCGCTGCCGCTACATCTCTTACATAGACGAAATCTCTCGTCTGACAGCCGTCGCCATAGATCACCATCGGCAGTCCACCTGCCATCCGTTCAATGAAGGCCGTCAGCACACCGTCTTCGCCGGTTCTCCGCTCGCGTATTCCGTATACATTCGCATAGCGAAGGATTGTATAATCAAGATTATATTGATCTGAGAAGGATTGAATATAGCTCTCCGCCACCCATTTAGACATCCCGTAGAAGGACTGGGGATCAAGCTCGCTTTTCTCCACTATAGGGTAACTAACTGGATTCCCGTAGACCGCCGCCGAGGAGGCAAATATGATCTTTTTGACATGGTATCGAACACACATACGCAATACATTAATCGTCCCGAGAATATTGGTCTCCGCATCCCGATCAGGATTCTCGAAGGATTGTGCGACACTGACCTGGGCCGCGAGGTGGAGGCAATAGTCCGGCCTCTCCTCAGCGAAGATTCGCTCCAGCTCCTCTGCTCTAATATCGGTCTTATAGCATGTAACTGACTTGTCCCAGACCGGTTCATCCTGTTCACGCCGCTGATCAACAACGACCACCTGGCAACCTCTTTCAAGCAACTGGTTAACTGTGCAACGGCCAATAAAACCGGCACCTCCGGTAACTAACACCTTCATCTTTGTCTACTCTCCATTCTCCAATTTATCTGTTTAGACAATTTATGAATGAGAGATGTAAATTATGCGCTTAGCACATATTCATAGATATGAAAGGAGTTTCCCTCGTGACAGACCATCGAACGAAGCAAATAGCTCCCCCGGTGCGCTCGAAACCCTCGATACGTCCGGTTCATCCAGTACGTCGGACCCCACCGCAGTCCCGGTTCTTCCTCCGCCTGTTATTCTGGGTCTTCTTGGTCATGATGGCTCTGACCATCAAGCAGCCTTCTCCTTCAATGACGATCGATATTAAAGAGGCAGGTGCACAGGGAGATGGTCTGACTGATGATAGTGCCATATTCACGCAGGTTCTACATCAAGCAGCTGAGCGCAAAGGGTTAACACGAATTATCATCCCATCCGGAACCTATCGGCTATTGGTGAAGCATCCGCTGCAGCTGCACAGCAACGTCCGCCTCATTGGAAGGGACAAGCCCGTATTGAAATTTACGGTCGAACCGCCTAAATCCTCCGGGTATGAAACGATGATGATCTCGGGGCGTCATGTTCTTATTGATGGAGTGATCATTGACGGCGAAGATCGCTTCATTCGCGGCATTGGCATTCACCCGGGGTCTGCGAATGTGGCGATTACAAATTCAGTAATCCAAAATATGAGACAAGGCACCGATCCGGACAGTCCTCTCTATTCCGCCGTCGTCTCCGGCATTATGATCTATGGAGATACCGCAGACATCAGGATCACCTCGTCCCTGATCACCCGTATTCACGCGATGAACCAGCAGCCCGTCGCCCGGGGCATTATGGTCTGGAATGCCTCTGGTGCTTCGCCTGCCAAGCGCGTAATGATCTCCGACAATGAAATCTCATATATCTCTCCACGAGAGGACGCGGACGGAATCTTCTTCGATATTTCCTCTGCTCCTGCGGAGCTGTCCGACTCCATCATAGAGAACAATAGAATCCATCATAGCGCCAAAAGAGGCATCAAAATTTCTGCGCCCGGGGTGATAGTCCGCAACAACCATATTACCAACCCTTATTCAGGCGATAATCGTTACCAGACGGACATCAGCGAGCCTTTGCCCCAGGATATGTACTCCGCGATCTCGGTCTATGCAAGTCATGTCACGTTAATCGGCAATATCATTGATGGTACAGGAAGCTACTATGCCGCCATCGAAGCAGATTTTGAAGCGCTGCAGCATCTCGTGATTGAGAATAATAAAATTACTGGAGGGAATGACGTTGAAGCGCAGAAAATGACGACAGGAATACGGCTTGGCGCAGTCCGTCATTCCAGGATCCGTGACAATTGGATTCGGGATGTCAATACAGGCATCCGTGCTGAGGATGCCCAGGCGCTCAAGGGGATCTTGTCCGAGAATCATGTGAGCGAGCTTATGGAATAGCACAGCATCTGCCTTCCCAATCCAGGGAAGGCAGATGCCGGCTTTTGAGAGTCGTTGCATATTCGGGAGGTTTGAATGATTGGTGATGGATCGCCCTCCTCACGTTTACCAGCAAATCAACCTGCCGATTTCGGCATAAAGGCTACCCTAAAATTGCAACGAAACGGGGTAGAATAGGATGTGAGTTGTCGATGTGAATGGATGATTTTATTGGATGGAAATATTGATCGGGATCAAAATTTTCTCTTTACCCGCTGTAATGTTGTTGCCGATGCAGGTAATATTCTTCACCACATGTCCGCTTAAATACGTGGTCAGGTCTATACCCGTTCCCTTTCTCACCACGATGGAGTTATTCTGAATCAGCCCCTCATCCGCGTCCAACCACGTCCAGACCCCTCTCTCGCCATTGGAGATATTATTGTGCAATAGCTGAAAACCTCTGACATCTCCCAAACGGATTGCCGTAGTTCCCGCTATATTGCTCCGATCCCCCATACTAATATTGTTGCCCTGAATGACCAGATTCTCGATCACTTCGCTGATCCCTACCTCGATGGCGGCGTAGAAGCTGCCGATTCCGCTGATGATATTATTGGTGATCACGGTATTGTTGCCGAAGATGCTGATGGCGGAGAACATATCCGGGGCCAGCGTCCCCTTCTTCGTGGCTTGATAATAATTATTGTTCAAGAAGGGATTGTCGATCTGATTGCCTTGGATTTTGATCCCATGGGCGTAGATTTTGATCGCGCGCTTACAGCAATAAGCGAATCGATTGTTAGATATGATGCTGCCCGTATCCTCGCCCTGGTTATCATCTATCGCTGGATCTTCATAGTAGATGCCATCCCCGTCATCGGCTGGACTGATGTGATGGATATAGCAGCCTGAAATTTTAATATTCTTGCCTATGCGCTCCTGGCTGCCCCATGTGATAGTGACGAAGATTCCCCTGGCGATCAGCGTACCGTCTGACATATTAATGGCAGTAACATTCGAGACCTCCGTCTTTGAAATCAAAATATCACTTGTATCCCCATAAATAACGATACCGGATACGACCCCAGTATAGTAAGGACTATTGCTATCAGTACTATGCGTTGCGTTGGCGACCCAGCTATTGGCTATCGTTATATTCGAGCAGCCGTTGCCAATCACGAGCACCCGATTTACGCGATTATTTCCATCCAATGAGATATTGTTAATACTGAGGTTGCTACCGAGTATTCTGATCATTTCCCAACCAAATCCGTTAGATGCGGCCTTAATGACGGATGATTTGCCAGTACCCAGAATTGAAGTATTCTCACCTATCGACAGCGTTCTGGCTGGATTTACGATATACACCCCTGTGGGAAAATAAACCGTCTCCTTAAGCTGCTCCGCCTGCTGCAGTGCTCTCTCGATGGCCGCCGTATCATCCGTCCTTCCATCTCCCCGCGCTCCCGCTTTTTTTACGTCGATCATACTGATCTCCTCCCGATTTTGCATATTCATGAGCACTGGTGCAAATCGAGCCGCGAATATATCTTTAATTTTATTTAATAACGGGAGACCTCGAGGAACAATCGGCATCCGCCCTTCTGCTTGGCCTAACTATTGAGAAAAAACGCGATTTGTCTGTTTTGAGGCGTTACTACGGCCATGTTATGTCACTTTTCAGAGAAATTTGTACATTTCGTACTGTTGGATCGAGTCCTTTTGAAAACCCAGCCGCTGAAGAAATCCTTGCAATGCGTCATTGCTGGAGAATGAAATTTGCAGTCTAGTTAATGCCAACTCACGGATGGCCGTTGCAAGCAGCCTTCGAGCTATTCCTCTGTTCCGATAGTCCTCGTTCACGGTCAGCAGGCTGATTCGTCCTTGAGGAGTTATCGCCATAGCCGCGATAGATCTGCCATTCATCCTGACCCCGTAAAATAAATTCCGGTCTGACCAGGTGATATAGTCCAGATCATTCTGCCAGTTCAGATGGAAATCCCCCCGGTCCTGCAGCGCTTCGATAAATTGTTCCTTATCCAATTGTCCGATGGTTAACGCGCTATTCTGGATCGCATCTTGAAGCGGTGGTATTGCCAAGCCAGAGGCGGCATTCAACGTATAATAATTCAGATCATACCTCCGTTGATACCCGAGCTTGTTATAGAAGGCAATCGCCCGGTCATTCCCGACGATCACTTCCAGATATAGCTGGCGGCAGCCCTGCTGGACGGCCTCTTCCTGATGCAATGTGAACAATTCCCGGCTTACCCCCTGCCCGCGCAGATCGGGCTTCACAGCAAGCGTTCCGCAGCGCATCGTCTGCACTCCCTCGTACTGCTTCATCCCGCCAAGGATAAGTCCCACCGGCTCTTCACCGCGCATAGCCACAAAGGAATGCTCACGCGCATTCCCTTCCGGCCCGAAGAAATGGGCGGCGAACTGCTCCAGAGATAGCTCAAATTTGATCATATAGTCGATAAATCCAGCCTGAAAAGCAGAGAACAACACTTCCATATCCTGCTCTGTACCTCGATAATATTGAATCAAGTGGACTCCCCCTGGCAATTTAAAATTAATAAAATAGGATCATGACGCTGAGGCTGAGGTTGAGGCTGCGACCTGAGAATCCTCAAGCACAGGGATCTCCATCCATTCAATACCATTGCCCTGCAGCCGCAGTTGATCCGCCGCCAGCCTCAGTTTCTCGCCCTGATGGCAGGAGATAAGCAGGTAATCCGTATCTACCGACGCCTCATTTACAACGGACTCAAGCAATGTAGACATAGAGACGGTTCTATCCAACACCAGTCTGGCCAGCGTTGTCAGTATTAGTTCGAGTTGATCCGCCGCCGATGACGGTTCGATCCTGATCGATTCCCGCGGACCGTCAAGTAAATGCCCGTTGCAGATCAAGCCGGTCTCGACTCCACTGCGCAGTGCCTGGGCGGCGACGGTTGCCGCATATCTGATTCCGAGTTCAATCCGCTCAGGATCATTGATATTACGCCACATCGTATCGCTATCCTCCAGATTGAGACAGATCATCAAATGGTGATCCGCCGTATAATCCCGCTTATGAACCTGAAGCGCTCCCGTACGGGCCGTAGCCTTCCAGTTAATCGATCCCATCGTGTCCCCAGGTCGATATTCCCGGATACCCGAGGTGAGGAAAGGGTCCTCCACTATCCAACGCCGTACCGCCAGATCTCCGATCCAACTATGATTGGGTAGAGGCAGCTCCTGTAAAGGGAGAATTTGCGGATATACGAGCAGCTCCAGATCGAGCGGGAATGTCTTCGCCTCGGCGCTGAACCCGAGCGGATCACCAGTCGTCAGCGTAGCGGACTCCAGATGGAACAAGCCCCGACGCGAGCATACGACCTGATGATGCCGCTTGATCCGCCGATAAGGACGAAGATAGAATAGACTGATATGATTCTGATAGATATCACCTGATGAAATATCCAGATTCGTCTGATTGCCGAAGCTAAGCCCGGTCTGAATGCTAGACTCCAGGCGCAGCCAGGGAAGCGGCAGCCATTTGGCATTGGTAATGACCTCGACCATTTCTACGCTATCGCCTTCAAAGGCCGAGTTACGGGAGAAATATCGGGTGTAGGTCAGCCCACTCAGCGCCCAACGGCCATACACCAGCGAGAGCAATCCAATAAGGATGCAAGCGCTAACAATTAACCAGGTTAATTGCATGCGGGTCCACCTACTTTCCTCTTCCGGTCAGCATATTCTCAGCCGGAACCTCCACCTCGCCCAGCAATTGGCGGACTATAGCCGAGCCTTGCTGATCATCAAGACGAAGTCCATGGCGAACAAGCAAGCGATGGGCCAGCACCGGCTCTGCCACCCGCTTGATATCATCCGGAGTCACATAATCCCGTCCCTGAATCAAAGCGATCCCTTGCGCAGCGCGCAGCAGAGCACTGCTCGCCCGTGGACTGGCGCCCAGCCTGACATCAGGATGCCTGCGCGTCGCTTCGGTGATCCGGACGATGTAGCCTAGCAAATCCGTTGACACGGCAATGCCAGCCGTAAACCGCTGAACTGCCCTGACCTCGGCTCCCGCAGCAACCGGGCCAAGTTCATGCAGCGGATTGTTGAGCTGGAATCTTTGCAGGATGTCGACGCCCTCCTCGAATGTTGGATAGCCGACCTCAATTCGCATCAGGAAGCGGTCTAGCTGCGCTTCGGGAAGCGGAAATGTTCCCTGGTTATCAACCGGGTTCTGAGTGGCCATGACGAAGAACGGACTGGTCAGCTCATGCGTAACTCCGTCGATCGTCACCTGACGCTCTTCCATACATTCAAGCAGACTGGATTGGGTGCGCGGTGTAGCACGGTTAATCTCGTCAGCCAGCAACACATGAGTAAATACCGGACCGGGTCTGAATTCGAATTCCCCCGTCTTTTGATTATAGAAGTTAATCCCGCTCAGATCGGAGGGCAGCAAATCCGGTGTAAATTGTATTCTCTTGAATTCCCCATCCAAGGAACGGGCCAGAGCTTTGGCCAGCAGCGTCTTTCCGGTTCCAGGCACATCCTCAAGCAGCACATGACCATTGCCAAATAGTGAAGCCAGCAGCAGCTCGATCACTTCCTGCTTGCCTACGATCACTTTTCCAATGTTGTCATAGATCCGTCGGGTGGTTTCAACAGCTTCCTGTAAGTTCATGTATTTGCACCGCCTTAACAACTAGTAGGGTAAAATTGATTTACTAGGCTTCTCTTAATTATGTATTTTCACGAGTATAATTGTATCATACGCCAAGGAGACCGTGGTAAAATATACCTTGTCCCATAAAACAAAAGGACCGATAAATTATGTAGAGTAAAGGGCTGGGTTTACCAGCCCCTCCTCATCAAACCGTACGTGCGGTTTTCCCGCATACGGCTTTCCGACATTCTTCACCTTGGGCAGTACGTACTTTTCCTTTTCCACGTCGTAACCGAGTTCAAACCCTCTCGTTGGAGTAACTCAAAGATCCCCTGGCTCGGTCTGCGTCTATGGTGTTTCTTCCTCCAGAAGATTAGCAATCTTCTTCGAATATACCAATCGATCTTACTCAGAAAACGGTTTGCTATCCCTTTATCCGCTTGGGTGTAGTAGTTCCTCCATCCTCGGCTTTTTTGGATTGAGTTCCCCGATCAAGTCATTTATTTTCTTGTGGAGTAGATGTCGTGAGCCCGTTATCTCTTTCACCGTCGCTCGCATTTTCTTCATCGCCTTCTTGGATGGAAAGCTTCTCAAAATATGAGCTTCCTTTCCCCCTTTGCGAGCCACTTTTAATCTCCGAAAGTGATGTCCCAAGAAATCAAAACCCACATCATCGTCCCATATGTTCACCAGCTTACTCTTCTCTAGGTTCATTTCCAGTTCCAAGCGGGTGAACACCGTTCTTAAGATGCGAATCGCCTCCATCGCTTCCGTTTTTCGGTAGCATAAAACGACTAAATCGTCAGCATACCGGACCAGCGTACCGATATGGGAGAATTGTTGCTCCCATATCGTATCCAGATAGTTGAGGTAGATATTGGCCAGTAATGGAGATATCACGCCGCCCTGCGGACTTCCCAGCTCTGATTCATAAAACTGATCATCTTTTATGATTCCTGCCTTTAACCATCCGCGGATTAGTTTCAATACTCTACGATCGTTTACTCGCCTCTCTACCAGCATCATCAGTTTCTCATGCGATATATGATCGAAGTATCCTTTGATATCCACATCGACGACCCAGTATATTTTCCCTTCATTGACCGTCGTCATGATTTTCTGGATCGCATCGTGGGCACCTCGTTTCGGGCGGAATCCATAGGAGAAGTCCTTGAAATCTGCCTCGAAGATCCCTTCTAGCACGATTTTTGTGGCCATCTGTACCAGTCGATCTCGCAGGGTTGGAATCCCCAAGGGTCTTGTTCGACCATCCCCTTTAGGGATTTCGACTCTCCGAACGGGAGAGGGGCGGTACGTTCCATTTCTGAGTTGACCACAGGTTTCCTGGATAAAGCGTTTCTCTCCATATTCTTCGGTAATCTGCTGGATCGTTACTCGATCTATCCCCGCGCTACCTTTGTTTGCTTTGATCTGTTTCCACGCGTAGGTCATGATATCTTCCCGGTAGATCTTGTCATAGAGGGCATGAAATCGACGTGTCGGTTTTTCCTTAGCCGCAAGGTATAGAGTTCTTTGTAGTTGTCGAGCTTTTTCTTTGGCGTAGTTAGCCTTTCGGGCATTCACTCGCTCTTACCTCCTCAGTTCCCATGAATGAAGTGGGGTATTGTCTTTTGACGCCCTTCCCTCCGCAAGGTTATGTTGTCCTTTGCCTCATCAGTACTATGGCCCCCTCCGACTCCCTTCCCACGGATTCCCATTTCACCTATTTAGGCTTATAGGTTCACCATTTACGTATTTTTTTCGTGTGGGTGAGGGTCTCCCTAGTTCCAGACATAACTTTCTCCACATGCCGACCCCTATACACCGGAGAGTTCTTCCGCACTGCGATCCAAGTTCTTCATGCGTTCCATGGCCTTCACCCTTTCGCTCGGGGCTCGGCACTCTCTTTTCCTCCCTTTGAGGTAGGTTAACCTTGACGATGCGGTAGGGTTCATTTTCATTACGGCCTGTGGATTTGCTTCACATGTTTTTTTTTACATGCTTTTTACAGGGCTTCAGTCCACGAATTTCGTCGTAGACTGCCTGCTAGCTACGGGGCAGCTTGGTCTTTACCCCGACTGAACTTTCATCAGTTAGTTATGCCTAGCTTGGCTAGGCGCGCAACGAAACTGGGTAACGCTATTTGTGTCAAAAAAGACGAATTAAAAATCTAACGAAACTGAGTATCGCTATTGGGGCGAAATTCTGTCTTAAACCCCGGATTTCATTAAAATAGCGTTATGGAGTTTCGTTAGATTCAAGCTGGTCATGTTTTTGAGCAAATAGCGTTATGGAGTTTCGTTAGATATCTGCGGACTGAATAGCGCCTTAACTACACCCGAGCCTCAATACCGCTTAGTATCGTGTTCTCCAGCGGGAACAGGCTCTCTTCGTCTGCTGCCTCACGGTAAATTGCCTTAAGTCGGTCGCGGAGCTCCTTCACTCTAGCCAAATACGAAATCGACTGCTTCATGGAAGCGGAGTAGCGGCTCTTCATCGTCTGTACAACATCTGCATACTTCTCATCCGTGCCCTCGGCAATTGCCAGCTGGTACACATCCAGAATCTGATCTCCCTGGCGAACGGGGAAGTGCTCATGGGGAGCGGTACTATCGAATATCGCTACGCCTAACTCTGGAAATACCAGCATATCGAGGCTCTCGGGATCAAAACCGCAATGGTATATTTCCAAATCTATGCCTTTTTGCTCTGCGAAGGCGGCCAGCTTCTTGAACAAAGTCGATTTGCCGGATCCCGGACGGCCTTTAACGAATACGCGAGTCTGCAAGCGATCGGTCAAATTGGGAACGAAGTCAACCGCCCCTCTCCAGGTGGCTGCGCCAAGGAAACGCCGTACGATCTGCGACTTTTTGCCGGTGCTGACCGGCTGTAGGTATTGCTCCGCCCATTCCTCAGCTAGCGAGTTCATTACCCCACGATCCAGGTTGTCGATGAAGATTTTCTCCCATTCGTCATGAATACGCAGCGTCTTAAGGAAGGTGGCGAATGCCTCTTCATAGGCTGCTTCCATCTCTTCCTGCAATCGTTCAATCTC
The DNA here is from genome assembly GCF_003614185.1 of Paenibacillus aceti. Lineage (GTDB taxonomy): Bacteria > Bacillota > Bacilli > Paenibacillales > Paenibacillaceae > Fontibacillus > Fontibacillus aceti. Next base: position 4,848,982 of record NZ_KZ987724.1, on the reverse strand, counting down.
CACCGCTGCTGTCTCCAGCCTGCTCGTATCGAGTACCGAACAAAGATCAATATGCCTTACATCCGTTCCGACTAATTCCTCATTCGCTGCCCAGACATCCCCGTCCACGATTCCGATCGAGAGGCTATCAACGATAATCCCCTCCAGATACTCATGTTCAAGCGGCTGATGTATTCTGTGTAGCGGAAGACCACGCTGCTCCAATGCTGCCGCAATTCTCCCTATTAAGAATTCAGTTCCCCCTGGATACCCCTTCAGTACGTAGATCGTACCCAGTCCCTGAAATACTGAATCCGCCACGCTAGCCAATCCTTGCGCCGTATTTCCCCGTACAAAATAATGAAGATCCTGCTCTGCCATACTCAGTCCTGCTCCTTTCTCTAAACCGAAAAATCAATACTCTACAGTTTATGCAAAAGAACCATGCTGTGTGTTAGCCCATATTTCGACATATATGAAGTTAGGACGTCACAGCCCTGCTGGCTCAGCTGCTTCCGCCATGCTTCCGGTATCCACTCGGTGAGACTCCCGTAATCCGCTTGAATACCCTTGAGAAATAGAACATATCCTTGTAACCGAGCTCTTCGCCAATCTCCTTGACGCTCATGTCCGTGTTTAGCAGAATATTTTTGGCTTCCGTCATCTTCAGGCGGTGGATGAACTCATTGAGCGGGTATCCGCTATAATCATGAACAATCCTGCGCAGCGTAGATAGTGAAATATGATGTCTAGCCGCTATATCCTCAGGACTCTGCTGTACATAGAGCGAACGCGTAATGTCTTCTATCACTTGCAGAGCGAAGGTTCCTCTGTTCCCCGCCAGGGATTGCTCAGCCTGGGCTACCAATTCATACAGGAACAGCTCCAGCATCAGGGCCGCCCGATCTAGGTTGCTCGGCTGTCGGCTGTCGATGAGCGTGAACATAATCTCCATGCGATGCTGCAGCGACTCCTCCGAATTACTACGCTTCACCAGCTCGGGATTGGGCAGCCAGGTCTGCAGCCATTCCTCAATCCGCTGCCCCTCCACGTTGAAATAATATTCATCCCAATATCCGCCCTCATAAGGGCCATAGTTGAATTCAGCATCGGGATACAGACAGAACCAGGAACCAGCCTGTACCTTCTGAATCTCTCCGTTATTCACCTGATAGTAGCCCTCTCCACTCGTAATTATGACAAAGGCCCAATTCAGGAATTTCCCCTTCACCCGCTGCATGGTTCTTCCCGGCAGATGCCCCGCTCCAATGATCGCCAGGGACTTCAGCTTCAGCCTGCTCGGCTCCACCGCCGGGTCGAAGGTGCGCAGTGGATAAGGGCTGATCGTATAGTCCATATATTTTGTCATTCTGAACATTCTCCCTTTATACATCTTGTGATAGATTGTAGGTAATTGAACAAATAAACCATGCCGCCGTGAATTTAGTAGACTATATTGTAGCAAATTCGCCGCGGGGATGAAAGGATGTAAGCGTAAACAATGAAACAGGTAAAAATCGGTCTCATCGGTTGTGGATCCATCTCAGAGTCTCATCTGAATGCCTATCAAGCCAATCCTCAGGTACAATTGTTCGCAGTCTGCGATCTGAACGAGGAAAGAGCCAAGAAGGCGGCAGAGAAGTATAATGTGCCTCATGTCTATACCGATTATCGTGATCTGCTCGCCAATGCTGAAGTAGATGCGATCAGTATCTGTACCTGGAACAACTCCCATGCTGAGATCAGTATCGCTGCCCTTGAGGCCGGCAAGAATGTGCTGTGCGAGAAGCCGCTCTGTAAGACGGTAGATGAGGCTCTTCGCGTACAGGAAGCCGTACATCGTACTGGCAAAACACTGCAGGTCGGATATGTCCGCCGCCACGCTTCCAACATCGAAGTATTAAAACGTTTCATTGATGCTGGTGATCTGGGTGAAGTTTATTTTGCCAAGGCAAGCTTGATCCGCAGAATAGGTAATCCCGGCGGCTGGTTCTCTGATATTGAACGGTCCGGCGGCGGTCCATTGATCGATATCGGCGTGCATGTCATCGACCTGTGCTGGTATCTGATGGGCAAGCCGAAGGTCAAATCGGTCACCGGCAACACGTATCGCAAGCTGGGCAACCGCTCGAATGTACTGAACTATGATTTCTATAAAGCAGCGGATTATGATGCTGCCCACAATACAGTAGAGGATATGGCCAATGCCTTGATCCGCTTCGAGAATGGAGCTTCCCTGATGGTCGATGTCAGCTTCACTCTCCATGCTACACAGGATTCACAATTGATCAACATCTACGGTGATAAAGGCGGAGCCGAGCTCGAACCGCAGCTGAAGATCACGACTGAACGCCATAATACGATGATGAATATCGATCCGCAGATCACGCATCCAGGATTCGACTTCCAAGGTGCCTTCAACCGGGAAATCAATCATTTTGTAGAATGCTGTCTGGGGAACACGGAGACGATCTGCCCGGTAGAGGACGGAACTCAGCTGATTCAGATTCTGAATGCGATTTATCAATCGGCAGCAGAAGGCCGAGAAATCGAATTCTAATAGAGGTTGTTCAAAAAGTCCACTTTTGATCACGAAGTAAATCAGGAGGCTAATTCGGCATCGAATCTTGAATTCAGCCGGGCCTTCCGGTGCTCACGTACCCACTACGTACGCTGCGCTCCTCAGTCCCGGCTTCATCCAACCTTCTCGGTGCTGAAAACCGGACTTTTTGAACTTTCATTGATTCAGGATAGAACATAGATTTTACAAAATATCAGGGAGTGTGAACAAAGGTGAAATTGACGAACAAAATCGGTGTCATTGTAGACAGCTTCGGTATTGGCGTACGTGAAGGCTTGAAGAAGGCGAAGGAGATCGGTGCAGAAGGCGTGCAAATCTACGCCGTATCGGGTGAAATGGACCCGGATCAGCTCAGCGCGACCCAGCGTAAGGAACTGCGCCAATACATCGCTGACCTCGGGCTGGAAATCTCGGCATTATGCGGCGATTTGGCTGGCCATGGCTTCCAGGATGCCACCGCCAACCCGGCCAAAATCGAGAAATCCAAAAGAATTCTCGACCTGGCGATGGATCTCGGCACGAATGTGGTGACCACTCATATCGGGATCGTCCCGGAGGATCGCAATGGACGGATCTATACAGCTATGCAGGAAGCCTGTGAAGAGCTGGGCGTCTATGCGAACAATATGAATGCCTTCTTTGCGATCGAGACTGGCCCGGAGCCAGCCGCTCATCTGAAGAGCTTCCTCGATACGCTTAGCACCCGCGGTGTCTCCGTCAACTTCGACCCGGCCAATATGGTCATGGTCACTGGCGATGACCCGGTAGAAGGCGTCAAGACGCTCAAGGATTATATCGTGCATACACATGTGAAGGACGGACTTCGCCTACGCACTGTTGACCCTAGAGATGTCTATGGATATCTCGGCTACGATGCGATGGACCACCAGAAGATTGCCGAAATGGCCAGCTCTGGCGCCGCCTTCGAAGAGGTTCCACTTGGAGAGGGCAAGGTCGACTTCCCGGCTTACTTCGCAGCTCTGCAGGAAATCGGCTATAAAGGCTATCTGACCATCGAGAGAGAAGTGGGCGACAATCCAGCAGCGGACATCGAAAAAGCCGTTAAGTTCATTCAGGCTTTCCGTAACTAGAAATGTTGAACTAAAGAAGGGACAGGGGAGTTGGAAGGACATTTCACCCGGCTGCCTGACCCGTTCAGCTTATAAAGCTTACAGAGACAAGGAGATGTATCATCATGAAGCTGGGAATCAGCTCTTATAGTTTATATCAGGCCATGGAAGCAGGGTCTATGGATATTCTGGATGTCATCGATTGGGTTAAGGAGATCGGAGCCGAGCATATCGAGATCGTTCCGCTTGGCTTCAGCCTGGCCGATAATCCGCAATTGACCGACCAAATCGTCGAGCGCGCCGCGAAGGCCGGAATCGACATTTCCAACTATGCGATCGGCGCCAACTTCATTACGGATAGCGAGGAGGCCTACGAGGCTGAGATCGCGCGGGTAATGAAGGAAGTCGACGTCGCTCATCGGCTCGGCGTGAAGCTGATGCGCCATGATGTCGCCTCTCGCCCCGATACATCGATCAAGAATTTCAACTCCGATCTGGAGCGAATCGCTGCCGCCTGCCGCAAAATCGCCGATTATGCCAAAGGCTTTGGCATTACGACCAGTGTAGAGAACCATGGCTATTACGTGCAAGCGAGCGACCGGGTTCAGACGTTAGTTCAGTCCGTTGGCCGGGACAACTACAAGACGACGCTCGATATCGGTAACTTCGTCTGCGTCGATGAAGATCCGATCAGCGCGGTCAAGAATAATATCAGCATCGCCTCCATGGTGCATGTGAAGGACTTCTATATCCGTCCAGCCGACCGTAATCCGGGAGAAGGCTGGTTCCCGAGCGCAGCGGGCCGTTACCTGCGCGGTGCCATCGCCGGACAAGGAGATCTCGATATACCCGCCCTGCTAGGTATCGTCAAGAGCTCTGGCTATGACGGTTACTTGTCGATCGAATATGAAGGCATGGAAGACTGCAAGCGCGGAGCGAAGATTGCCTTCGATAATGTGAAGCGGATCTGGAACGAGCTGTAATCAAAATAGAAAATGGGGCTGTCCCCGTCGAACCCGCCGTATGTTCCGAAGTTAGCACAAAGCTAATTTCAGCGGCGGTTCAGACTTGGGGACAGCCCCTATTTCTTTTAGCTTGGCTGCGCCGTCTTAATCAGATCTTGCATCGGACGCAGGTCGCGATTGACGTCATACGGATAACGGTTCAATACTTGAATCAACAGCTCATGCAGCTTGCCGTCCTTGTCGACCTGCTGTAGAAGCTTATCCATCCGCGCTATCAACTGCTTATATTCCTGAATATGATCCGCGCCATACACCTCGAATTCGAAGAAGGAATTTCCGAACACCGTTGCCCGTTTCACTCCCTGGAATTTAACATAACGCGCCTGCTTCTTGTCAAAAGTAATCGTATCAAGATTGCCTTTGGACTGGATTATTCCATCCTTGTCACCGGATACGCTAGTCCAGTTGGTCTTATCCGTGGACACCAGCAATTTGTATTTCTCAGCGTAAGCGGACTGCCACCTGATAATCACCTTGCTGATCTCCTTGATCTCACCGAGATCGACCATGAACCAGGCATCATCTACATAAGCGCTGGACCACCGGGAAGTCGGAGATACATCGCCATCCACAGCCATATCCGCCGAATAGTAAGGGAATTCGGTTGCGGAGGACTCCGCCTTTTGGTGCAAGGCCAGATTTTCACTATTCAACAGGTCGATCGCCTTATTGTAGATCATGACATTATCCAGCACGCCCTTAAAAGCATTGGTTTCACTCCCGATCCGAAGCGTCGGCAGGACGAGCGTATTCATTTTAGGGTACTTCTCTTCCATCCGCTCCACATACTCATCGATGTTCACGAATAAAGTGACCCCTTTATTGTCGCCCTTGAAGGTCAGATGCGTCCACTTGCCTTCCGGAACAACATAGTCAAAAGTACTGTCATAATGCTCCTTCGTAAAGCCCAGCTTGCCCGTGCTCCCTTGCTTCAGCTTCAGCGTTCCCACAGGCGATTCCATCAGAACAGCATCTGCCGGATTGCCCGGATCGGGCTTGATCCACATCGAGGCCGTCCAGTCAAAGCCTACGGCTTCCACCGGAGTCTCGATGTAGCTTTTGCCTCCGTTCAACCGTACACCTTTATCGTATCTGCCTTCCGTAATATCAACATTCACGCCCTTGCCATCATAGTGATTGCCGGAAGCATCCTCGAAATCGTGCTCGAATAGATATTGAATCACACTGTTATCCTCATTGTCGACAACAACCTTATGGGACAGATTCGCATTTGGCGCATCACCGATCAGCTTCTTCCGCTGCTCGAACCGCTCGAAGGACCGGTCTTCCCTCGTCCCTGTCCACATTTTCTCGGCCACGACCTGAATTCCTGGAAGCATCCGATCATGCGAATCATCCATCGACAACCCGTTGACTTCGGAAGCATCATTCCATAAGCAGAACATACCGCCCTTAACATGTGGATGACCGAACGGAAGCGTCGTCGTCTCCCATCGGGTCGGTTCCCACTCATTATATAGGAACTGAGTATTCAGGTAGTTCCCGTACAGGGTAGGAACGATATACATATAAGAATTCTGGGCATTGATCACATCATAGCCGAGGTCTACCGCTTGCTGCGGAGCACCGTAGGGTTCATGCCAAATATCCATCGTGGCATCCGTACTGATCGGCGTCACTCCGCTGTATTCTGTAAGCCCGCCCCATAGATGAGGGCGTTTACCTTTGCTGTTAATATACTTGATAAGGGTATCCATATACCCCCGGAAAACCTCTGTATCGCCCTTGTATTCATCCGTACCGATATTAATATCGGGCCCGATGAATGTCGGGTCATTGCCGTCCAGGTACTCATCCAGCAGAGCTTTGGCGAACTTCACCGTCTCCGGCTTCGAGATGTCGAGCATATTATCGTCTCCCAAGGACGGACTACCCAGGGATGGATTATAAGTGGTGAACACCCGGGAATGTCCTGGCGTATCGATCTCCGGAACGATGTTAATGCCATATTCCTGGCCCATAAGCTGCAGATCCTTAAATTCCTGCTTCGTATAGTGTCCGTTAGGGCTTGCTAATCCGGGATAAGTGCTGCTCTCCAGCCGGAAGGCCGCTCTCGTCCCGTCCTTGAATGGTGTTCCGACACTATCGTTCAGGTGAATCTGGAACGTGTTCATTTTGTACCAAGACAGCAGCTTCACATAGCTCTGCAGGAAATCGATCGTATAGAACTTGCGTGCCACATCGATCATTAGCCCGCGCTGCTCATACTTGGGATAGTCCCTTGCTTCCCCGCGCGGTATGGTTCGGTCCGGATGCTGCTTAATAGTTTGCAGGGCAGTCCTTGTACCAAAAAAGGCACCTTGGACGGAAGCAGATGTAATCGATACATAATCATCGACCCGGAACAGATTCCCTTCATCACCGAGCCATTTCAAGTGGGAATCCAACGATAAGTATATGTCGCCGGTCTGCGGCTTTCCGTTCACAATTTCGAGTTCAAATCCAGTAATATCCTGTAGGTCCTGTCTTGTCAGCTCGGCAGTTCTCTGCAATGCAGTCTGGTCCTTCGCATCCACGACGATGCGTGAGGATTGCGTCAGCTGAAAGTTCCCGGTACCACCATACCATTCCCGCAAGGATGGAATCACGTCAGGTTCGCCGTTGCGGTCCGGGGTTTGCTTATGCTGTCCTGGCACGACGACGGTAATATTCTCGGACAGCAGCTTGCGACTCGGATCTTTCTTATCCGTCACCTGGATGAGCAGATTGACCTTGGCATCCACCAAGGGCTCGTTGATATTGCCCTCCAAATCGATCACCGGCAGGCGATCGCTTCCATACAAGCTGACCTCATAATCAGCAGGGATTTGGGCTGCAGACCAATCGAGTTTCTTCTGCCCGGCAGTTACCGTGATCACCTTGGTCACATTGTCCACGATCGTGCGTAGATCATGCAATTGGTATACTTCGAATTCATAAAAAGAGTAGCCATACAGCGTTCCTTCTACCGGCGCCCGCTTGACCCCCTGGAATTTCACATATCTTGCCTTCAGCAGCGGGAAATCTACCGTTTCTACGCCACCCTTGCTTGTGATGGTGCCGCCGTCTGCTCTTACATTCTTCCACTGCTTGGCATCGTCTGAGACGAGGATTTTATAGCTCTCCGCTGGGGTCTGCCAGCGGATGACAACGCGGTCGATATCCATCTTGCTGCCGAGATCGACGTAGAACCACTGATCATCCTTGTAGGGGGATGACCACCTGGTGTTGATCTTCCCATCTACGGCCAGCTCCGGCTTTAATGATTCCACTTCATTGCCAGAGGAGAAGGCGCGCTTATGCAGAGCCAGATTCGTCTGCGTAGATGCCTCCCCTTTCACAGCCTCCTTGGAAGCAGGCTGAGCATGAACGGTAGCCGGCTGTACGACAGGTGTCAACAGCAGGGCCAACACAAGCATGGTTGAAACGACTTTCCAAATGATTTTCTTCATATTCCCTCCATATGCTTTGGATTTGATGAAACAGCTTTGCTCGGCACTGCAGGAAAAAACCATTTTCCACCTATAAGTTGGATGAATAATCCACCCTTATCATATAACAGGGATTTTTTCACTGACAATATACACTTATTTACATCCAAGCAAAAGATCCGTCTGGACAGCCCAGGCGGTGATCGGCTCTATATAAAGTACGAAAACAAGCTGCTAAAAGTTAACAGGGCTGGTCCAGGTCATATTCCATGACCAACAGCCAGCCCTGCTCCGTTATCCTGAATAATCTAGGCTATTTCTGGGAACTTCAACGAAATGACCGCTCCGCCCTTGCTGCCATTACCTGCTTGAATGAGTCCCCCGCAGCGCTCAACGATCGCACGAGAGATGGCAAGCCCTAGTCCGGACTCCCCGTCTTTACCTTTGACAAAGCGATGGAACAAATACGGCAACAGCTCCTCCGGTATACCTGGTCCGTCATCACTAACATTAATTATGACCTGTCCCTTGCAAAGCTTGGCATGAATATAGATTTGCTGATGGGCATAACGCACCGCATTGGAGACGATATTCAGCATCGCCTGCAACAGCTTGTCGCGGTCTGCACGCAATTTAACGGTCCCCAGATTCCCGTATTCTGTATGCAGCATGATCTCTTGCTTAACAAGCAGTGGATTCAGCCGCTCTACCGTTTCCGTCAGCAGTTCTTCCAGGGAAATTTCCTCGCTTCTGAATACATCCTCTTCGCTATCCAGCTTCGCCAGAAGCGTCATCTCGGTCACGAGCTTCTTCAGCCGGGCGCTCTCATTCATAATGATATCCAGCCCTTTCCGGACATTCTCTCCTTCAAAGACGCCGTCGCGGATCCCCTCCGCATAGCCGGAAATAGACATCAACGGCGTTTTTAATTCATGAGATGCATTTTGAAAGAACTGCTTCTGTACCTGATTGAAGTGGTTCAACTCTTTTGCCATTTCATGTACGGAGTGAGCGACCGAGCCGATCTCCCCTCCTGCCTTAATGAGGGCTACGTCCGAGAACTGTCGCTGTTTGACTTTATTAAGTTCATTGCGGAGCCGGATTAACGGATTAATAAGCTTTCTCGTGATGAAGATGCTGAGAAGAAGCATGGCGAAACCAGCCGCGCCGAAAATAATAAGCAATCGCTTCAGTAGAGCCTGTTCAATAGTCCGGACTTTGCTGATTGGCGTGTACAGCGTCAGTTTTCCTTGAGGTGTCAATTTTTCTACCGTAATGAAGTTTTTATCCGATCCGGCCTGTATGCTCTGGACGCTGGAAGCCTGGCTAGTCGTAACCGCGGTCAGCGTCTCCACATTCTTGGCTGTATGGGTTATTGGAGATGCCGCAATCACACTCCCCATCTGATCGGTCAGAACGGCACTCACGTCTGAAGAAGGAGCAGTGATTGGAAGCTCAAACGGCAATTTTCTCACCGAGACGTCGGTCACCTGGGGATACTCCTCCTTAAGTAAAGCTGTCATTTCAATACTCATTACTTTTAGATCTTCCCTTTGCGCTCCGATCAGGTGATCCAGCAATACATAGTGAATGACGATTCCGGCAACCGACAGTACCAACACCAGCGCAATGCCAAAAGCCAGATTGATCTGATGTACGAGTTTCATTCTGTCCTTCCACCTCCATCATTTCTCATCCGGTAACCATGCCCCCATATCGCTTCAATGGGAAGTTGTCCGATTTTTTTGCGCACCCGTTTGATTAAATGGTCCACAGCCCGGTCGCTACCGAAGTAATCATCCCCCCATACATAAGCCAGCAATTCATCCCGTGTAAAAGCACGATTCGGATTCTCGGCGAACACCCGCAGCATCGCAAACTCCTTGCTGGTCAGATCCACTTCCTCTCCATCCCAAAAAGCCCGGCGCTCATCTGGCAGCAGCAACAGCCGACCGATCTCGATCTGTACAGGGGGAGTAGGGATTGCGGGCCCCTCAGGCTGATTTAGCTTATACCAGCGCTGAAGCTGTCTTTTGACACGTGCCACCAGTTCGCGCGGACTGAACGGTTTGACCAGATAGTCGTCGCTGCCTAGCTCCAGACCCAGGATTTTATCGACCTCACTATCCCGTGCGGAAATCATAATAATAGGCACCTCCGCTTCATTGCGGATACGTCTGCAGAATTCATATCCATCCATGCCGGGCAGCATAATATCCAGCACCCACAAATCAGGCGGATGGTCTCTCCATAAAGTCCAGGCCTCCTCCGCGCTGCTCAGACCGACAGTACGATAATTTTCCTTCAGTAAATAGGCCTCTACCAAATTTCGAATATTTGAATCGTCATCTACGACGGCAATCACATACTGATGTTTCATTTTCATGTCCTCCATCGGTCTATCGGTTTTTCCTACATCAGTATAACAACGAATTTAGATCGGTAGGGCCAATGCCATCGTTTTTCCACAAATCCACCAATAGCTTGACATAGACATTTTTTACACTAATACCTGCAAGCACCTGTGGAACATCAAGCAGGGCAATATCACTTCATCAATAGGAGAATAGACGGTGACAACAAACAGATGGAATCCCCTTCGAAAAATAACTGCAACGATGAAAAAGGTAAGCCTATTGGTCGGTTTTATGCTGATATGCTGGTTCGTATTTCTAGCCAGCTCCAGGGCCGTCATACTAACCTACGACGTGATATGGGCCGGTCTCGGCAATGAGTAGAAATATAGAGTACTTCTGCTTAAGACGAACCGAACCAAAGCCGCCGCGAACCTACGGAAGCTTGCAAAATCTAACCTTCAAAGGAGTGTTCACTCATGAAGATGCAAAATGTAATCAAAAAGACAGTCCTCTCTGCCGTTATGTTATCCGCCGCTGTTGCACCAGGAATTACCCATGCTGCGGACAACAACGTAAAAGCAGAAATCCAGCCTGCAAAAACACAGGCAGCAACTATGGTGAGCATGGACGGAAAATCGCAAAAGATCTCCATGGTCAAAATGGCTGATCCGCTGGAGCTGGCCAAGCAATACGCTCCCGATACGGTGGAGGATTGGAAGCAAGCGCTGGAACAGTTAGGGAAAAGCACTGTTGCTACAAAAACCATCGAAGCGAAGCAAGTAAAAAGCCTGTCTGAAATCAAAGTAGGCGATAAGGAGCAAGCCAAAACATTGCCTGGACAAACCTCGGTCGCTGTATTCGTCTCCAAGGACAAGGCCACTGTAGGGGAGGATAGCTTCTCGAAGGGCTGGGCCGCCCTGGCCAAGGCGGAAGAATCCAAGGATGCCGCCGCTATTCGAGAAGCGCTGGACAGACTTTTAGAGCAGCTCAAACTAGTTAACGCAGAGCGGGATGCAGCGGGGGAATAAGACGTTTAATAGCCCCGTTGAACCAATACCCTGCCACATAAAATAAAGCAATAAAGCAAACTGAAGCGGCAAATTAAAACAGGGCCGGCTCTGTCATATTCCATGACGAAGAGCCAGCCCTGTTTTATTATAAAATATTAAGCCTCAGTCTCTAAAGGATACTCTTCCATGTAGCTGAGCAGCTCATCCACAGTTGTGAAGGCAAGTCCAGTTACTGTGTCCGCACAGCCATAGTAGATGGCGATCCGACCAGTTTCTGCATCGGTCAAGGCCGCACAAGGGAAGGTAACGTTCGGAACGTCGCCTACGCACTCATACAACTCTTCAGGTCCAAGAATATAGTTGCGGGAACGCGCTAGCACTTTCCAAGGCTCGTTGATATCAAGCAATGCACAGCCCACACGGTATACGAAGCCGTTTGCCGTGTTGATAACGCCGTGGTAGATCAAGAGCCAGCCTTTATCGGTCTCAATCGGAACTGGTCCTGGGCCGATTTTCTTGGATTGCCAAGCAGATTCATCCGAATTTATTGTACCCATTACATAACGGTGTTTGCCCCAGAAAGTAAGGTCAGGACTTACACTGTAGAAAATATCTCCGAATGGAGTATGTCCTGTATCACTTGGACGGCTGACCATAGCATAATAATCGCCAATTTTGCGTGGGAATAATACGCCATTACGGTTATATGGCAAGAAAGCATTCTCTAATTGATGGAAAGTCTTGAAATCAGTCGTATAAGCGATGCCGATCGTAGGACCATGATATCCATTACACCAAGTGATATAATAACGGTCATCAATCTTGCAGACCCGTGGATCATAGCGATACTCACGCTTGGTTACTTCTTCATCACCCTCAAATTGGATCGGTTCATGATTGATCTCCCAGTTCACGGCATCTTTACTGAAGCCGGCGAAAATATCCATACTGACGGATCTGGAGTCACAACGGAATACACCGGCAAATCCATCCTCAAAAGGTACTACAGCCGAGTTGAACACGCTGTTGGAGTTCGGAATTGCATTCCGCTGAATGATCGGGTTGGCCGAATAGCGCCAGACTGGAGCGTTGCTGCCAGCAGGCTTGTCCTGCCAAGGGATGTTCGTCAGTTTTTCGCCAATAATTCTGCTCATTTCAATTCTCCTTTTCATTTAACGATAAGTTTTAAGTAATGAAAAATCATACTCAAGATCACTTTCGCACTACGAATTGTAAGTGACGAAAGCCCAATTTGCAATTGAAGAATCACGACATCGCGTCGCGGTTCATCCTGCAGATCGCGGCTTATCTTGCCTTTGCTGCTTGTATCTCGAGTTTACAAGATGCCTTCCTTCATCGCCCGATATACGAGCTGAGAAAAGAGGCTGTTCGACCAGGCGAACCATTTCCGCGTGAAAATCGTTGGATCATCGACATGGAAGCCTTCGTGCATAAATCCGGTATCCGCATCGGTGTTCTCCAGCATCGCGATCATCTCGAGCTTCTCTTCCTTCGTCTGCGCCGTGATTCCCTGCATGGACAGAGCCATATGCCATACATAATTCTCCGGAGTATGCGGGCTGCCGATTCCTTTGGCTGCTTTCCCTTCAAAGTAGAACGGATTTTCCTTGCTCAGGGCAAAGCGTCTCGTATTCTGATAGATCGGGTCATCGGCCGTTACGTATCCGAGATACGGAATGGAGATCAGGCCCGGTGTACCTGCATCATCCATCAGGCAGTAGTTGCCGAAGCCATCAGTCTCATATGCATAGATCGGACCGAATTCTGGATGACGATAAATTCCGTACAGCTTAATGCCGTAGTCTACTTCGAACTCCAGCTCTTTCAGCTCGGCCAGGAAGTCCATATCGCGGAATACCCACTCAGCAAATTCCTGCATCTGCCGCAGCGCTACAACTGCGAACATATTGCCTGGAATGTTGTAATGGAAGTCACAAGCATCGTCGCTCGAACGGAAGCCAGACCAGATCATACCCGTATAGTTAACCGGCATGCCAAGACCCTTGTTGCGCAGCGAGTCTTCAGGAATTCCATTGTTACGGGTAAAGCGATAAGGTGAATTCTCAAAATGATGCTGTTCCGTCTTGAAGACTTCTACGATCTTTCTCATCGCCGCTTTGAAGCCAGCGTCAAAGATGTCAGTCTGCTCAGTCTCTTTCCAATACGTATAAGCTAGGCGTACGACAAAGCACAGAGAATCGATCTCGAATTTGCGTTCCCATACCCATGGAGACATATCGGTCTCATCGGTTGTATTCCAATGCCAATCATTTGCGGATTCATTGAAAGCATTCGCATACGGATCAATATGAATATATTGAATATGGCGTTTGATCAAACCGCTGATGATGCGCTGCAGATCCTCGTCCTGCTTCGCGAACGGTACGTAATGAATCACCTGCTCAACCGAATCGCGCAGCCAGGAAGCTGGAATGTCACCGGTAATGACGAAGGTTGTTCCGTCCTCCATCAGCTTTGTCGTCGTCTCCAGCGTATTCGGGAAGCAATTTTTGAATAATTGCAACAGCTTCGGACGATGAGCCAGCTTCACCTCTGCTTCGGCTAATACATCCTTGATTGCCGCCGGGAGCTCCAGCTTAGGCATCGGTATTTTCGGGAGTCTGAATTGCTCCATGTCTTCACGCTCCTATAGTCTATAGTCTGATGAAATAATAGTACTAATTGTTAATTCGGATGGTCTTGATCTCATACGGAGCAAATTGCAGCTCGATCAAGCCGTCTTGAGGATCTAAGGCCTCAAGCTCATGCTCTAAGGCATCGGACAGGTAGACTCCGTTGCATGACTGTGGCCATTGCAGGGTAATCTTCTCCCGGCCACCGGAGGACTCGTACAGGCGCAGAATACTGGCTTGCCCATCCTCGGAGGGTTTAACCGTATCTAATACGACATGCTGTCCCGTAAACCGGATCAGGGACTGCTCGCTCGGCAGCGTTCCTGGTCCAAGCTCCGCTTCAGCAACCTCGGCTGCATGATTCAGTTCGGCTGCTCTTCTGAGTGTATGCGCTTCACGCCAATCCCCTGTATGAGGGTACAACGAGTAAGTGAATTCATGCTCGCCAAGATCGGCGGACGAGTCCGGCCATTTTGGCGCCCGCAGCAGCGACAGACGAATCGTGCTGCCTTGAACATCATAGCCGTACTTGCAGTCGTTCAGCAGGCTGACGCCATACCCATGCTCCGATACATCGACGAAGCGATGACCGCACACCTCGTATTGCGCCTGCTCCCAGCTTGTATTGCGGTGGGTTGGCCGCTCCAGCGCACCGAACGGAATCTCATACGTCGCTTTATCCGTTACGATATCAACAGGGAAGCCTACCTTGAGCAGCTTATGAGTCTCGTTCCATTCTACTCTCGTCTCGAAATCGATGCGTCTATCCTGATGATACAGGATCAAATCCTGTGAAATCTCTGATTCATTCAATTTCCAGCGGAAACGAAGCACGTCTCGGACAGGGCCTGTGCTATGCAGCCTCATCTCCAGCAACTCTGCATCGCCGGCAGGCTGTTCCTCATACCTGGAATCGATGTCCCAGGCATCCCACAGCGTCGGACGATCATGGAAGAAGTGGAAGCGGTTCGCGCGCGCACCGGCCAGAAGGATCTCGCGCTCGGCTGCCTTATCATACAGGCTGATGATCTCTCCCTGCTCATTGAAGCGGACTCGGTAATACCCGGTCTCCCAACCCTGCGCCAGAAGTTCCCCAGACTTCTTGTCTGATGAGGATGGGATCTTGGTCCCCTCCTGCTTCAACCAGATTGTCTTATATCCGAATGCCGGAACATCCGGTACCTGGACCAGTATCACCTGGCTTCCTTCGGCAGTGTCAGCGGTCTCATGTTGGAGACGAAGTCCGCTTCCGTCATATACCGCGAGCCCCCTATGGCAATCAGCTCCAGCTATCTCTATGATAACATTCCGGCTCCAGCCGAGGCTGTTAAATACGATATAAGGCTTGCCTTCGCCTTCTGTATTCACTTGGTCTGCCAAAGCCTTCAGACCTTGCCGCAAACCATTGTTCCCAAGTTCAAATATCTCTCTGTATTCCTTCATCGAGGTCTCGTACGTCTCAGTAATCGCCGAGCCTGGGATAATATCGTGGAATTGATTCAGCAGAATAAGCTTCCAGCCCTTATGCAGCGCACTGCCAATCTCTCGCCCACGTTCGGAATCAAGCCCCGGCCCAGCCAGTGTATTCCATAGCTCTGCCTCCCGATACAGTACCTCGGCCTGACGATTGTTCCGCTTATTGCGGCTGTGGGTCGTATAGGTTCCGCGGTGCAGCTCCAGATACAGGTCGCCACGCCAGCTTGGCAATTGCGACTTAGCGTCGGAGATTCCGGCGAAGAAATCGGCAGCTGAACTGAATTGGCTGGCAGGCTGACCAACCATCAACTCGGAGCGATGAATATACTCCAGCATTTCCCGAGTGACTCCGCCGCCTCCGTCGCCATGTCCGTACAGCAGCATCTGCTCATTATGCTTTGCCTTCTCCCGATAGGATTGCCAGTGCTCATGAACATCCTTGGGCAGCGTATTCTCATTTACGCCATGGTTAAGGTAAGACAGCATTGGGGTTCCGTCGATTCCTACCCAATAGAACAGATCATAAGGGAAGACATTGGTGTCGTTCCACCCGAGCTTCGTCGTCATAAAATATTCGATGCCGCCATGCTTAAGAATCTGCGGCAGGGATGCACAATATCCGAAGGTATCCGGCAGCCACTCAATCTTGGAACTACGTCCGAACTCTTCCTCATAGAACCGCTGTCCGTACAGCATCTGCCGCACCAGCGACTCTCCGCTCGGAATGTTCAGATCCGGCTCCACCCACATGCCGCCGACAAGCTCCCAGCGGCCTTCTTCAATTCTCTGCTTCACCCGCTCATACAGCTCAGGGTCGTTATCCTTCAGATATTCGAACAGTTGCGGCTGGCTCTGCGCATAGCGGTATTCCGGATACTCATTCATCAGGGCATCGACCGTAGAGAAGGTACGGCTCGTCTTGCGCACTGTCTCCCGCGCCGGCCACAGCCAGGCGATATCGATATGGGATTGTCCGACCATATGAATCAAACCTTCAGCATTCCTGCCGATCTCCAAGACCCTCTGTCCGAGCCGATCATCTATGGCCGCTACCCGGCTGCCTTCACGAATAGCCCCGCGATCCAGCGCGACAAATTCATCCATAGCCTGGTATAACGCCTCCATCAGCCGAACCCGGCGGAAATCCTGCTCTGGCAGCAGCACCGCCGAATCGCGGATCACTGTCGCCGTATACATCAACTGCTGAACCGGGCGATTCACGCTAACGATCGAACTATAAATCGAGCGGATCGGCGGCTGGATCACGGCTTGCTGATTCAACGGGTCAACCGGCTCCGGAATCGGATCGAACAATTCAATCTCAAGCTTGAGCGGGCGCCGTATAATGTCATTACTCAGGGTAACGAATGAATGATTGCGGTCCAGACCTTGATAAGACTTCCCGTTGATACGCAGCAGCCCTTCGCCACCGGACTGGAAGATCAGGCCGATATGCGGTCCTTCCTGCTGCATCCATTCCTGCGGAATTTCAAGCTGCATCCGGAAGAAATAAGTCGTCCCTTGCTGGCTAGGAAACAGGTCGAAATCGTCTCCTTCTGTAAAAGGAGCCTGATCGACATATTGCCCAGGCAGTTTGTATGTGGACGATATAATCTCCCAGTCGCGGAGCTCATGCTGCTCCAGCCATTGACACTCGGATAATTCCCGAATAAAACGCTTGATCCGTTCCATCGCTCTTAATCCTCCTGTATCCACAAGTCGGTGCTCAGCGTGTCATTCACATGTTTGCCGACCAGAATGCGGAATTGTCCCGGTTCAACGACCGGCTTATAGTTTTGCCCGATATATTGTAATTGGTCTGCTCCAACTGTAAATTCAACCGTTCTGCTCTCGCCTGGTGCCAGCTTGATCTTGCGGAAGCCCTTCAGCTCCTTGGCCGGTCTTGTAACTGTGCTGGCTACGTCGGAAATATACATTTGTACCACTTCCGAACCTTCGCGGCCGCCGACATTAGCAACATCCACACGGACCGTCGCCTGTCCATCTGTCGGGATGACCTGCGGCTCAACAGTAAGATTGGAATAGCTGAATTCCGTATAACTCAATCCATAGCCAAACGGATAACGCGGCTGTGAATCGTCCTCCAGATAGCGTTTGCCTCTGGAACGCTTGCCATTATAATAAACCGGTAGCTGTCCGACATGCTTCGGTACCGAAATGGTCAGCCGGCCCGAAGGGTTTACATCGCCAAACAGGATATCAGCTATGGCATGTCCTCCCTCTTGTCCCGGATACCAGGCCTCAAGAACCGCATGCGCATGGTCTTCGATCCATGGTTCGGCAATCGGACGGCCGTTAATATAAACAACGATGACGGGCTTGCCAAGCTTGTAAACCTCTTGAATCAATTCCAGCTGCACACCAGACAGCTTGAGCGACATGCGGTCGATCCCTTCGCCGCAATCCATATCGCTCCAGGAATGATCTGTCACCTTCGAAGCTCCCGTCTTCAGATCGATCGTTCCCTCGCCGAAATCGCGCGCGCTAGAACCACCGACAACCATCACGACCGTATCAGCTTGTCCAGCACATTCCAGGGCATATTCAAAGCCCTCTCTTGATTCATCCTTGATCCGGCAGCCCGGGGCATAGAGCACGCGATCCGGATCATCCGCAAGCTTGCTGCGGATTCCGCCCAGCACGGTCGTTACTTTTGTAGCCGGCTGCGGCGAAGTATAATCTCCAAGCTGATTATAGCCGATATCCGCATTCGGTCCGATCACGGCAATCTTGCCGGTCTTCTTCGATAGCGGAAGAATCTGATCTTCATTTTTCAAGAGAATAATGCCCTCTTCGGCAAGCTTCCGGGCAAGCGCAACATGCTCTTCACTGCCGATCACTCTGGCCGCGCGCTCAGGATCAGCATACGGCGCGTCGAATAGGCCGAGCGCGAACTTCAAATCAAGCACCCGGCGGACCGCTACGTCGATGACAGCCTCTTCCAATTTGCCCTGCCGTATGGCCTCCAGCAGATGATTGCCGAACATTTCACCGGACATCTCCATATCGATGCCGGCGCGAATGGCCTGAACAGCCGCATCCATTCCGTTCTCTGTGGTATCATGGCCCGCAGCCAGCATATTAATCGCGCCGCAGTCGGTAATAACCATGCCTTCAAAGCCCCACTCCGTGCGGAGAGTGTCCTGTAACAGTTCTTTATTCGTCGTGCAAGGGACACCGTCAATTTCATTGTAAGCCGGCATAATCGATGCCGCTCCCGCTTCCACCGCTTTCTTGAAGGGAAGCAGATCAACCTCCAGCAGTTCCCGCTTACCCATATGCACCGGCCCTGCATTTCTACCGCCTTCTGAACTGCCATAGCCTACGAAATGCTTCAAGGTAGCAACTACGCTATCTTCCTGATCCAGCGACTGACCTTGCAGTCCTTCCACCGAGGCTACCGCAAGCTCGCTGATGAGATAAGCATCCTCGCCGAAGCATTCCTCCGTCCGGCCCCAGCGCGGATCACGAACCACATCAAGTACCGGCGAATAAGTCGCTGCTCCACCCTGGCTGCGCGTCTCGCGGGCCACAGCGCGGCACATCTCGCGATATAGCTCCACATTCCAAGTGCTGCCCAGGCTGAGCGGCACTGGGAATACAGTAGCACCTATCGCCATATGGCCATGTGAGCATTCCTCTCCAATCAGGATCGGGATACCTAATCGGGAATGCTCAATGGCATACCGCTGAATTTCATTGACAGCTGCCGCGCCTTCCGCTGGCGAAAGTCCGGTCTCCAAAGTTACACCGGTCCACGGGTCAGCACGAAGAACTCCGTACAAGGAGCCGATTCCGCCACTTTCAACTTGCTTCTTGAATTCTACAGTCAGCTCGATCTTACCGTCTTTATGCTCGTAGACTTGCCATCCGAATGGTTGGACCAGTTGCCCGACCTTTTCTTCAAGTGTCATCAGACTGAGCAAATGCTGCGCCCGTTCCGAGTTGGAATAGCTACGATCCTTATAGATCACTTGTCTCCGCACTCTCCTTCCAGAGGTTGTTCAAAAAGTCCTTCTTGGTGTTGAAAACCGGCCATTTTGAACTCATATTCCTAAAACTTATTCTTTAACAGCACCTATTGTCAAACCTTGAATGAAATAACGCTGGAAGAACGGATAAGCAAAGATAATCGGCAGCGTAGCTAGAACTACCATCGCCATACGTGAAGTATCCTGCGGTATCGATCTCATCGCTTCAAGGCCCAGTGAACTGTTCTGTGCATTTTGCAGAATGAATTGCAAGCTGGTCTCAATCCGCATCAGCATCGACTGCAGCGGTACCAGATTCGGATTGTCGATGTAGAGAAGTGCGTTGAACCAGTCATTCCAGTAGCCGAGGGTACTGAACAACCCGATGGTTGCAAGACCAGGTAAGGACAATGGAGGAACGAGCTTGATAAAGATGCGGAACTCACCCGCGCCGTCAATTTTTCCTGATTCTATGATAGCCTCCGGAACACTTGTTGCATAGAACGTCCGCAGAATCATAATGTAGAAGGCGTTTACGGCCAGTGGCAAGATCAGAGCCCAGATTGTGTCCTTCAGACCCATGAATTGCGTCACTATAATATAGGTCGGTACGAGACCGCCGTTAAACAGCATCGTAAAGAAAGCAAAGAACGAGAAAAAGTTACGGTAGCGAAAGCTCTTTCTGGAGATTGCATAAGCGTAAAATGACATAAATAATAAGCTGATAATGGTACCTACAACAGTTACGAAGATCGTTACCCCATATGAACGAAGCAACGTATCCCCCATCTCGAACACGTAGCGGTAAGCCCCCAGGCTCCATTGCTCGGGAATCAACCGATATCCATTTTTAGCCAACGTTCCTTCATCCGTAAGTGAAATAATGACCACAAACAGGAAAGGGAACACACAAAGAATGGCAAAAATACCGGCAATCAAGTTAAATGTAATATTCATCGGTGTTGACAGGTTATGAAAATCGCGTTCTTTCTTCTTTCTTTGAGACACTCTGCTCACTCCCTTGCAAGTATATTTAGAACAAGGCGTTATCCTTGTCGTATTTGCGTACGATATAGTTAGATGCCATGACGAGAGTAAAGCCGACAACGGATTGATACAAACCTGCAGCAGCACTCATGCCAATTTCACCTGTTGTTTTCAGACCACGATATACGTAAGTGTCGATAACATTCGTTACTCCGTACAAAGTACCGGAGTTTCTTGGTACTTGATAGAACAAACCAAAGTCTGCATAGAATATTTTCCCGATCGCCAGCAGGGTCATAATCGTAATGATCGGTTTAAGCAGAGGTAATGTGATAGCTCGAATTTGTTGAATTTTGCTGGCTCCGTCAATCATTGCTGCTTCATAAAGAGATCTGTCGATACCCATAATGGATGCCAAATACACAACACTGTTATATCCTACTGCTTTCCACAAATAGACCAGTACAAGAATAAGCGGCCAGTACTTCGATTCCGAATACCATTGAACCGGTGGAATTCCTAATGAGTTGAACAATCCATTCAATAAACCGCGGTCCGAGCTAAGGAAGCTGAACGTGAAATAACCGACGATGACCCATGACAAAAAGTAGGGAAGGAACATGCCGGTTTGATATATTTTTGAAAGCCGTTTATTGGTGATCTCAGACAAAATCACGGCCAATAATACGGAAAAAACCAAGCCTAAAAAGATAAACACTATGTTGTACAGCAGGGTATTCCTTGTAATGATAAACGCATCATTCGTGCTGAACAGGAACTTGAAGTTCTGCCAGCCTACCCATTTGCTGTTGACAATACTGGCCCAGAAGCCGTCCCGGTCGAAGCGGTACTCCTTAAATGCGATAACAGTACCCAGCATCGGCAGGTAAGAAAAGAAGAGGAACCAGAGCGCTCCCGGAAGTACCATAAGCAGCATCATTCTATTTTTGAAGATATTCCTGAAAAACTCGCCGACCATTTTCACGTTTTATCCCTCCTGAATGTGATGAAATTCAATTCCAGTTAATAGTCGGCCTATAGAGCCGTATAACTATATGAATCGAAAAAAAGATCGGGCTTAAGGCAAATCACCCGCCCGATCTTCTCCGTTATGCTAATGTTACTTGCCGGTGCTTGCTCTCCACTCATCGATTTGCTTTTGAGCTTCTTCGATGATTTTATCAATTCCAGCTGCTTTGAATTTCTCGATTGCTTTAGGAAGGTATTCGTCCGGGTTAACAGTACCTGTCATCAGTGCGGACCAGTATTCTTCCTTCACGTTTTGAACCGCAGCCAGCTCAGTCGTTACTTTCGAAGAGTCGAAGTTAAATCCGAGCAATGGAGCGTTGATGCCTGATTCGTTAAATTTCTTGAATTCATCCCATTTGTTCTCTGGGTCGCCTTCATTCAAGTAAGTGATCATGAGGTTCCCAAGGGAGAACGTAGGCATATCGTAGTTTTTGGATTCATCCAGGTTCTTCATTACGTTGTCGCCGACTTTTTCATAATGAACGCCTTCAATACCGGAATCAATCATATTACGCAGTACCGGATCTGTATTCAGAAGGTTCAGGAATTCCATTGCTTTCTCTGGGTATTTCGAGTTAGCAGAGATCGCTTGCATGGAGCCCATTACCGACCAGTTGTAGATGTAAGGATCTCCAGCCGGTGTAGACACTACAGGGTAGCCATAGCTTGCGGACCAGAGATTTTCTGCAAAAGGCTGCGTGCTGGCACGGTCCATAAACCATTTGCCGGATTTGTACAAATCGTCAACGGATGATGTTGTAGCTACTTCTGGAGAAATATATCCTGCTTTGTAATACTCGTGTACCGTCTTCAAAGCATCCTTGGCTTCTTGAGTTTCCAACATGTTAATAACCTTGTAGTCCGTGGTATCAATTCTAACCGCCATCGGTAACTTCTCAATAATATAGTCAAATGGCATCAGAGGAACGAAGTCCTTAACCATTGCATATGGAGTAATTCCAGGCTCATTTTCCTTGATCGTCTTCAGCAGAGGCTCAAGACTTTCCATCGAGCGGACACTGGAAATGTCCAGGTTGTACTTGTCTGCCAATTCTTTATTGAAACGCCATACTTCCTGAGCTGGCAATTCTTTATTAGCTGGAATCGCATAATTATGTCCGTCTACCTTGGAGCCTTCAAGGAAAGCAGGATCAAGAGCTTCAACGATGCCTTGACCATGGGTTTTCAGTAGATCATCAAGCTCCATAAAGGCGCCTTTACGTGCGTTTTGTACATAATCAAATGCCCAAGAGCTTGTGAACAGAATGTCCATCGGTTCGCCAGATGCAGCCATTACTTGCATTTTTTGGTTGTAATCACCGAAGTCAATCTGTTTCATTTTAACAGTGGCATTGATCTTCTCTTTCGTATATTTGTTGACTTCTTCCATAACTTTATCCGT
This sequence comes from Paenibacillus aceti, assembly GCF_003614185.1. Classification (GTDB taxonomy): domain Bacteria; phylum Bacillota; class Bacilli; order Paenibacillales; family Paenibacillaceae; genus Fontibacillus; species Fontibacillus aceti. Next base: position 4,825,989 of record NZ_KZ987724.1, on the reverse strand, counting down.
ATCTTTTTGCGGCGTACCGATTGTGTACCAGATCAATTCGACTGGTTTCTCACCTTTACCATCGCCGGCTGCGTTGTTGCTTGCATTTTTTCCTCCGCAGGCGCTAACGAGAAGTGTAAGTGCCATCAGCGAGGCCAATAGAAGAGAGAATTTTTTTCTTTTAGAACTCATTGTTGAATACCCTCCTTTTGATATAACCTTGACTATTTATCTGCTCTATATTCAAGGACTACCTTAACTTTAAATTATGAAAGCATTTTCAAATAGAAGTGAAAATAAATAATTCCATGTACAAAGTAAAGAAAAAGGCTTGCCAGCGATATTCGCTAGCTAAGCCCTTTGAATTCTGTTGGTGAAATACCAACATATTTTCGGAATTGCTTGTAAAAATACCCGGTCTCCCAATAGCCAACACCGCGAGCAATTTCTTGTACCTTCATGGGACTGTGCTTCAGCAGCTCCTTGGCCTTCTCAATCCGATACCAATTGATGTAATCGGTGAAGGACTGATTAACTTCCTTATGGAACAGCTGACCAAGATAGACCGGATGGATATTGTACAGGGCCCCAAGTGTCTTCAGCGAAATGTCCTCGTTGTAGGACTGCTCGATATAATGGAGCACCTGCTGAACGACCGGACTCTTCATATCATTGGCCAAGGATTCGACCGTAATTTCTGCGACCTCATGCATAATTTGAACCAGTTCTTCAATCGAAGACGTCGTGCGGATTCTCGCGAACTGATTCTTGTAAAGATCGGCTTCCTCGTCATGCCTGATCTCCTCAAGCTGCATCTTGAAGCGAATAATCCATTCCATGGCCAATTCCTGAAGCAGTCTGGGCGATATGCCCTGCATCTGCTGCAGCACCCCGAAATCTTCATCTATGCGAGCAATCAGCCCAGCCTTATCCTTCGCCATAATTAGCTTCGAATATTCGATCCAATTCATTGGAATGCTGCGTTCGGCATTATCTTGATGATCCTTCAACTGGTCATAATGAAGAATATCCTGCTCCGGATAGATCATGAAGTATTCCTGGGCCTTTTTGGCGTGAGTATAGCTCAAGGATGGCTCTCCCTCCATCTCCTGGGTACTGCCGATCGACATCCTAAGCGGACGGTAAGACAGCAGAACGTTCATCAACTGATGATTCGTAAGTTCCGCTTCCTCCAGGCCTTGTTCCAGTTCATCGAAGTTATATACTAGTACAATATTTCCCTCTACATCGCGGAAAGGAATCACACCCTCCTTGCCCCACAATTGATGGAGCACTGCATCGAACAGCGATTGGCTCAATTCTCCGGACCACAGCAGCGATACCAGGATATAGCGGTTGTCTAAATGAATCCCTAGTAGGTCAGCACGTTCCTGGAACTCCTGAGGCTTAATCTGATTCCTTATCCAGCGATACATAATATTGTCCTTGAGGATCAATATGCTCTGCTCGCTCAGATCAACGAAAGGAGTCTTGGAGGCATTCAATTTCTCTGCAACTGTGTTCAGTGTAGCTTTAAACTCCTCAAGGTTAATCGGCTTCAGCAAATAATTCTCAATGCCGAGCATCATGCCTTCCTTTAAATAATCAAACTCGTTATAACCGCTCAGAACGATCACTTTAAGCTCCGGATGCAGCTCACGAGCCTGACGGATTAAATCAAGACCATTCATCTTGGGCATAGAGATATCGGTGACAAGTATGTCGACAGGGATCTGCTTCAATGCTTCAAGCGCCTCTAGCCCGTTCCCGGCTTGTCCGACAATCTCCATCCCCAGCTCTGCCCAATCCACAATATCGTATAAACCTTCTATGATAAACGGTTCATCATCAACTATGAACACTTTGTACATCGTCTATCAATCCTCCCCCAGATCGGGAAACAATACGGTGACAACCGTCCCTCTCCCCAGATCGCTCTTGATATCTACACCGTACGGGGCTCCGTACAACAATTTTAGCCGTTCATGTATGCTTCTCAGCCCAAAGGAGCCTGAATATTCATCCGGGTTCGCTAGCGCCTCTTTAATTTGTCCCAAGCGATCCGGAGGGATACCCTGCCCGTTATCTTTGATCTCAGCGCATAGATCTTCATCTATTTTCGTAATTTTAATCGTAATTTCATTATCAATTCCATCGGTCCGCATCCCATGCAGGATATAGTTTTCGATAATCGGCTGTAAAGACATTTTCAACAAAGTCCTGCCCATCAGCTGTTTATCGCAAATAATCTCGTATGAGAACTTATCTTTGTAGCGGATTCGGAACAGTTCAAGATACATTCGGCAGGCTTCAAGCTCATCCTTTAGGGTGTAGCGAGGCTTCTGCTGAACATAGTTCTTGAACAACATGGACAGGCTGTAGATCATCTCCCCTACATCCGCCGCCCCCTGGGACACGGCACGCATGCGAATGACTTCGAGCGTATTGTATAGGAAATGGGGATTTACCCTTGCTTCAAGGGCAGCAATCTCGGTATGCTTCTGCTTAATCTCCGCTTTATAGACCCGGTCGATATACAGGTTCAAATCGACCAGCATCTCGTTGAAGCTCTTGGCGATCTGTCCAATCTCATCGTCCTTGGTCTCCGCAATTCTCGCATTCAAGTCTCCGTTCTTCACCTTGCGTGTAAATTGAATAATGCTGTGAGTCCGTCTGGCGAAATTCATAATGAACAGAGAGGATATCAGGATCGCGAACAGAATACAGATGGAGCTGACCAGAACAATCGTATTACGTACTCCTCGATAGGTTCCGGCAAGTTCATTTTTGGGGATCAGGCTCAGCACGGTATATCCCCCCTGGGTGTCCGTCAGCTTGATGATTGAGTCCCCTTCCTCTGTCACATCATTGTCGTAGACCGAGTTAATCTGCTCCACATATGGATATCTGTCTCCATAGAAGCTTCCATCCGTATCGAAAATGACGTCTCCGTTACCAGATAATACAACGATCCGTCCCTTGATTTCCTCCCTGTAATTTTCAATACTGTTCCATATTTTTTCCGAGTTGAAATATACCTCTAATTGGCCGATATTGCGCAGTGTAATGTTATTGTTGATCGGTATGCGCACCGAGAACATCGGCGACTCCGGCATCTCAATAGTCTTTCTCACCCACACATTAGGTGTGGAGACCTTCGAGCTCTCTCCAGCATACATCGCATCGGGAACGAGAGATCTCGCCGCATTGGTACTGATGATTTTAAAATTAAAATCGTTATATACATACAACTGCTGCAATGAAGCACTGTACAGCATCAGGGCAGCGATGTCTGGATCATCCTCGAACCGATTCCTGAATATCTGCACAGTATCGCTGGTTGAACTGCTATCATTACGGTTCAGTCTGAATTCGATGTAGTCTTTAAACGGATGCTCGAGGAAATACGAGGTGTTGAAAGCCAGCTCAGCGTCCCTATAAGTGTCACGCATCATGTTCTGCACAGATTCATATTTGTTGTTGATATATTTATTGATATTCTGCACTGCACTGCGCTGGATACCCAGCTGCCGCTCTACCGCGGCGTCAGACATTGAGCGGAACATCAAATAAGAGAAGATGATAATGGTTACGATCGTAATCATCGAAAAGAGAAAAATGATCTTCAGAAACAATTTATCTTTGAAATATTTGCGGTAAATCTTCATAAATCATCAATGTCCTCCTTCGATCTGTAAGCCACGATCCGGATAAAGCCGGCAGAATTATCATAACCGTTATCCTATACATAGAACAAGCGCCCGTCTCCAGGGTCTACTGAAGTTCGGGCGCTTTAGAAGCATATAGTTATCATTAACTATGATGCCCCCTCTTACCATAAATTACATAAGCAATAATTCCAAATAAGTAGCCTGCTCCAGATCCTACACTAATTGTAAATATCAGTATGCTTGGTTTGAGAAAAACACCCACAATTGCACCGATAGCACAACCAACAATCAATCCCATTGGTATTAAACTATCTATTAGACTTTTTGCGTATTTTATCCTTTTCATATTGAATGTTCTATGTTCCTTTCTATGTTGCTATTACTATAATAAAACTAAATTAATACGGTTCAATTATTTATTCGATAAAAAGCCTATAGAGCCTGCTCCTTTCGGAGCTTTGTCTATAGGCAGGATTTAATAATTAGATTGTACGATTACCCACGGAACTCCTGTAACCCTTGATTCAATTCGCGGGTAGCCGAATACACTTGCTGGTACAGCTTGAAGAGACCAGCGTAAGTCGCAACATTTTCAGGAATCGGTTCATACGTCTTACCGTAGCCGATAAACTTGTCGGCACATTCCTTGAGGCTGTCGAACCAGCCGCTGCCTACAGCAGCCATCATCGCAGCGCCCATGGCAGGTCCCTGCTCGTTCTTAAGCGAGACGACTGGTGTGTTGAAGATATCCGCCTGCATCTGCAGCCATACCGGATTCTTCGCTCCACCGCCGATGGAGATGATCCGTCTGGTGTTAATTCCGGCCTGACGGAAGAGCTCAAGTGACTCGGCCAGTGAGAACGTGATGCCTTCCATCACAGCGCGTGCCATATGCTCGCGGCGATGCGTACCGGACAGGCCGATGAAGCTGGCCCGAATCGCGCTATCGGCATGCGGTGTGCGCTCACCAACCAGATAAGGCGTGAACAACAGGCCGTCCGCACCCGGCGGCAGATCAGCAACCGGCTTCAACATCTCATCGAAGCTAAGCTCCGGTGCGAGTGAATCCTTGAACCAGCTTAAAGAGTAACCTGCAGCCAGCGTAACGCCCATCGCATAGAAAGCGCCTGGATGCGCATGATTGAAGAAATGAACTTTACCAGCAAAATCCTTGTTCTTGTCTTCTTCATAAGTCAGTACAACACCAGAGGTACCAATGCTGCACATCGCATCGCCCTCGCGAACGATCCCCGCGCCAACGGCACCGCAAGCGTTATCGGCTCCACCGCCAAATACGCGCGTCTTCTCGGACAAGCCGCTCAGCTTGGCGAACTCAGGCAGAATCGTGCCTGTATCCTCCGAGCTCCCGACGATCGGCGGACAGAATCCCTCCGGCAAACCGAATGCCTGAACAATTTCTTCACTCCATTTGCCTTCAGCAACGTTAAGCATCAGTGTTCCTGCTGCATCGGAGATTTCCATCTGTACATGCCCCGTCATACGGTAGCGCAAATAATCCTTCGGCAGCACGAAGCGGGCCGCTCTTGCGAAAAGTTCTGGCTCATGCTTCTGCACCCACAGAACCTTCGGAAGCGTGAAGCCTTCCAATGCAGCATTGCGCGTAATCTTCAACAATCCATCGCCGAGCTTCTGCTCAATCTCACGGCATTCCTTCGTCGTACGCGTATCATTCCATAGAATCGCATTGCGCAGCACGTTGTTCTGTTCATCAAGCAGAACAAGGCCGTGCATTTGCCCGGAGAAGGATATTCCTTCAATATCCAGTGGAGATATGCCGGATTCCCGCAGCAATTGCTGCAGACTGGCGATCGTTCCGTTCACCCATTCTTCCGGATTCTGCTCGCTGTAGCCAGGACGTTCGTGAATAAGCGGATAAGAAGCGGTTGCTTCGCCTTTGATCTCACCCTGCTGATCCACCAGTAAGGTCTTAACGGAGCTCGTGCCAAGATCGACACCGATTACGTACTTCATCTCATATTTCTCCCTTCAATCTTCTAGGGTTCTAACTATTAAAACCGGACTATTAACAAAGAAGGGACGACCAGCGCCCCTTCATCATCTATTTCACCGGACTGACCAATGTTTGTCAGCGGCTATTATTTGGTTCCGAAAATATATTCGTTCAGACGAGCCTTCAACAGCTCCAGATGGTTCGATTTGTTCACGATGTGGCTGTGCTCAAGAGCATAAGCTTCCAATGTCTTGAAGTTTGCTTTGCCGGATACGATATCGGCACCGATGCCTGTCTTGAAGCTTGCATAACGATCAGCCAGTAGGTTCTCGAAGAATTTGTCGTCGATCATTTTACCAGCAACTTTCAAGCCTTTAGCAAAGGTATCCATACCAGCGATGTGCGCATAGAACAAATCTTCAGGCTCGAAGGAAGTACGTCTTACCTTTGCGTCGAAGTTCACGCCGCCGGAGCCAATACCGCCATTTTCCAAGATTTCATACATAGCGAGCGTTACAGCATACAAATCTGTAGGGAACTCGTCAGTATCCCAGCCGAGCAGCATGTCGCCTTGGTTCGCATCGATCGAACCGAGCATATTGTTGATGCGAGCTACGCGCAGTTCATGCTCGAATGTATGACCAGCCAATGTAGCGTGATTCGCTTCAAGGTTCAGTTTGAAATGTTTGTCCAAGCCGTATTTTTGCAAGAAAGAAATCGTTGTTGCTGCATCGAAGTCATATTGATGCTTGGTTGGCTCTTTTGGCTTAGGCTCGATCAGGAATTGACCGGTATATCCGATTTCCTTCGCATAATCAACAGCCATCTGGAAGAATCTTGCCAGGTTATCCAGCTCGAAGCCCATATCTGTGTTGAGCAAGGACTCATAACCTTCGCGGCCGCCCCAGAATACATAGTTCTCAGCGCCCAGTTCAAGCGCTGTTTCCAGACCCTTCTTCACTTGCGCTGCTGCATAAGCAAATACGTCTGCATTGTTAGTAGTTGCAGCACCATGAACATAACGCGGATTGGAGAACATATTAGCTGTGTTCCAAAGCAATTTAACGCCTGTGGAATTCATGCCTTCTTTAATTTTAGCGACAATTACGTCAAGATTCTCGTTAGACTCTTTCAGTGTTGCGCCTTCAGGAGCCACGTCAACATCATGGAAACAGAAGTAAGGAGCGCCCAATTTCTCGATGAATTCGAAGTTTACTTCGACGCGAGCTTTCGCCAGATCAAGACCGGATACAGTCTCCCATGGACGAATCATGTTCGCTTGACCAAATGGATCACTGCCGTTCATCGTCATTGTATGCCAGTAAGCTACTGCAAAACGAAGATGTTCTTTCATAGTTTTGCCGAGCACAACTTCATTTTCATTATAGTGTTTGAATGCCAACGGGTTGTCGGAACCTGCGCCTTCATACTGAATTTTGCTAATGTTCTTAAAATAACTCACGCTAAAATCCTCCCTGAATTAGAGTTTTTTGAAAGCATTTACACCCCATCTGCGAAAGGTATGATTGCCTTTACACTTAGATCGTATCACGTTCAACTTAGTTTGTCTAGTAAACTAACTAAGATTGCAAGAAAATATTATTAGCCCTGTCTCAGTTATGACCCCACTTCGTCACAGCGGTCTCCTGGATACTCCGTACGAATACATTCAACTGAAATATAATAGTATGTTTCGTGGGCACCTATAGTCCGTTTTCCAAAATGTTATTTCACCACATTTTGCGAAGATTGTAGTAGAATGAAAAATGGTTTTATTTGCAACTATGCTCTAGCAGAATGTGAATGGCCGTATTCAAAAAAATCCATATAGTTCAGTCGAGTATAGAAAGCCGCTTCTTACCGGCTTTCAACGGACTCTACTATGATGGGTTGAAGGGGTAAGAAAGATATGACAACATTACGGAAGCTGTTCACCAACTACTGGAGCCCTTATGTCGCGATTGGTATCGCAGGCGTACTCAGCGCTCTGTACTTCGGCATTACCAATACGGTATGGGCCGTTACCGGCGAGTTCACTCGCTTTGGAGGACATATTCTCCAGCTCTTCGGGGTCGACATTTCCGACTGGGCTTACTTCGACTTGATACAGATGAAGGGCTCAACCTTTGATCGTACGGACGGATGGATTGTCTGGGGCATGTTCATCGGCGCACTGATCATGATTCTGTTCAGCAACAATTTCAAGATTCGCATGCCTAAGCAGAAGCGCCGCTTGGTGCAGGGCCTGATTGGCGGCATTATTGCAGGTGTGGGTGCAAGACTGGCACTGGGCTGCAATCTAGCTGCCTTCTTCACGGGCGTACCGCAATTCTCATTTCATGCCTGGATCTTCATGGCAGCTACAGCCATCGGCACGTATGTCGGTGTGAAGATCGTCAGCACAAGGTGGTGGAAGGGCAAGCCTATTCTGCAAAAAGGAAATGCGGCACCCGCCGTACGCAAGTCGAGAAAGGTTCAGCCTTATATCGGCGGGCTTGTTGCGGTTGTCTACGCAGGACTCATCGTGTATTTCTTCCTTAATGGCAAGACGATGCTTGGTGTAGCGGCAATCTTCGGAGCTGCCTTCGGCATCCTGATTGAAAGAGGACAGATCTGCTTCACTTCTGCATTTCGCGATCTGTGGATTAGCGGACGCGCCACGATGACGAAGGCTATTATTCTTGGGATGGCGATCAGCTCTGTCTTGACGCTCATCGTCATTCTCGTGAACGACGTCGATCCGATTACGAAAATAGCTGCTCCAAGCACATTCATCGGCGGCCTTCTGTTCGGCATCGGGATCGTGCTTGCCGGCGGCTGCGAGACTGGTATGATGTACCGCTTAATGGAAGGACAAGTGATCTTCCTGCCCGTATTCATTGGCAACATTATCGGAGCTACCTTCCTTGCCTATGCCTGGGATCATCTTGGCGTATTCGACCTGCTCGTGAAGAGCGGAGCGAAAATCAATCTGATCTCCGTCATGGGACCGGCTTGGGCACTTATCGTCACACTCGTATTGCTTGCCGTCGGATATATCGTAGCAAGCTACTGGCAAAAAAATTACCGCTTCGGCGTTGGCTTCAAAAAAGGAGGTGCAAACAAATGACCATCGATTTCACATTGGATCTTAGAGGGGAACCTTGTCCGTATCCTGTAATCTACTCTTTAGAAACGTTGCAGGACATGAAGAAGGGTCAGGTATTACAAGTCATTGCAGACTGTCCGGCTGCCTTCAAGAACGTACCGGAAGAGGTCGTCAAGCATGGCTATACCCTTGTGCAAGAGCCTGTAAAGAACGGCCAAGAACTGATCTTCTATATCCAAGCGTAATTTAATTCTATAAGGAGCTGACTGAATAGTAGCTTGTCTACTCACCTGGTCAGCTCCTTTTTTAGAGGTTGTTCAAAAAGTCCGCTTTTGATCACGAAGTGAATCAAGAAGTATTTCGACATCAAATCTTGAATTCAGCCGGGCCTTCCGATGCTCACGTAGATTTTGCCTACGCTCCGCTCCTTTCGTCCCTAGCTCCATCCAACTGAAGCTTTTTGAAAAAATGCACATCGGAAGCATAAGCTTCGATGCTGAAAAACGGCCTTTTCGAACACACACTTTTACTGAGATTATTGGCATGATCTAAGATTTTCTGCACCTTCATTATAGTAAATCTAAATAACGTTAATTTGTTTATTAAACTAACTAAGTTGTTTATTTTTATTTCCTGCCTTGTGTTATTATAGTACTATGTTCAATAATTTCTGGAGGATTAATGATGAAAATTACGGGCGACCAGCAGTTAATCAAGAAGATGAACAAGACGATCGTCCTGAATACGATCAGACAGCAGCAACCGCTATCAAGGGCGGATATCTCTTCGGTGATCGGGCTGAATAAAGCTACGGTCTCTTCGCTAGTGTCCGAACTAATCGAGAGCCAGCTTGTCTCTGAGATCGGACCGGGCGAATCGAGCGGAGGCCGCAAACCTACTCTGCTCTTGTTCAATCGCAGCGCAGGTTTCGCTATCGGTGTGGATATCCGCGTTAATGATCTGCTGGCTGTCCTCGTAGATATGGAAGGCAACGTAGTCCGGGAGAAGACGGTCCCACTGGAAGACTACTCTCCGGGCAAAGTGCTTGATCAAATTCGCAAGACGATTCGCGGGCTGATGAGAAGACTGCCTGCATCTCCCTACGGCGTTGTCGGAATCGGCATTGGGGTACCCGGTCTGGTCGACGAGAAAAGCCAGGTCATCTCTGCTCCTAATCTCGGCTGGGATAATGTCGATCTATATGAAGCTCTGAGCGCTGAATTCGGGTCTAATATTCATATTGATAACGAAGCGAACGCGGGAGCAATCGGTGAGAAATTGTACGGAGCAGGCCGAGACTCGAAAGACCTGATCTACCTGAGCATCGGAATCGGGATCGGATCGGGCATCATCGTAGGCGGGGATCTATACCGCGGTACCTCCAACTTCTCGGGCGAGGTCGGCCATATGACCGTTGCCGAGAATGGGCCATTATGCCGTTGCGGGAATAGGGGATGCTGGGAGACACTTGCTTCCGAGAAGGCCTTGCTTGATCAAGCAGGGACGCTGTGGAAGGATCATTCTCCGAGTCTGGAGGACATTCTGAAGGAGGCTAAGCAAGGCAATGAGCAAGTGCTTACTCTGCTTGAACAGATTGGTTCCCAGCTCGGTGTTGGCCTTGCTAATCTGGTGAATATTCTTAATCCCGAGTTAATTGTGATTGGCAACCGACTCTCACTGGCCGGCGACTATTTGCGGCAAGCGATGTTAAGTACACTGGGCAAGCGCAGCCTGTCCTATCATCGTAAGCAAACCCATGTCGACTTCGCCAAATTAGGTATCCGCTCCACTGCGCTAGGAGCTGCCTCCCTGCCGATCACTGCATTCCTGGCAGAGCCGGATGTAAGCGTCACGGAAGCTGCATTGAATTCCTAGCAAGTAATATAAGAAGTTGTTCAAAAAGTATAAGATTCTCCATCAGGGAATGATCCCTTGATCTGCTGTACTATTTAGAATTCCGGTCCACTGGGGTGTAATCGCCAGTGGACCTTTTCGTTTGCTCCCATTATTCATACAATAGAGGTATAGCCCATTGAATACTCAATGGAAATATCTTTACAAGGAGCATGTCCACATGTCTGAACCGCTAAATATTCTGGTCACCTTGAACTCTAACTACTTGAAGCCTCTGCGAGTGATGCTCTACTCTTTATTCCTTAATAATAAGGGAGAGCGGTTTACGGTTTATGTCATGCATTCAAGCTTAAAGCGCAAGGAGATCGAGGGGCTGCGCCGGTTATGCGCTGAGCAAGGGAAAGGCAGCCTGCTGGAGGAGATTGAAGTCGACGACCATAGCTTCGCCGAAGCCCCTACCCTGCTCCATTACACCAAGGAGATGTATTACCGCCTGCTCGCCTTTCGCTTCCTGCCGGACCATATGGAGCGAATCCTTTATCTGGATCCGGATATTCTGGTGCTTAACTCCGTCAGGGAGCTTTATGAGACCGATCTGGAGCATTATTTGTATGCCGCGGCTTCTCATGACCTTATCTCTATTAAAGAAATCAACAAGCTGAGGTTGAACCCTTATAAAATCGAGGCTTATTACAATTCTGGAGTACTGCTGATGAATTTGAAGCTGCAAAGAAAGCTTATTAGCGAGGAAGAAATTTACGACTTCGTTGAGAATAATCGCTCCAAGCTGATTATGCCGGATCAGGATATTATCAATGCGCTGTATACCAAACGGATCAAGAGCATCGACGAGAAGCTGTATAATTATGATGCGAGATACTACCGCTATTACAAGATTACGAGCAATGGCGAATGGAATATGGAGCATGTGATAGACCATACCGTATTCTTGCATTTCTGTGGCAAAAGAAAGCCTTGGAAGAAAGACTATAGCGGCAAGTTCCATGCACTGTTCAAATATATGGAGAAGCTATGTAATGCTGCCGACTCATAAACTGTTCCACGTGGACATAAAAAGGCTGGTGACATCACCGTCACCAGACCTAACTTCCATTTACTATTCATCCTTCCCCTTCTCCACCGCATCCAGAAAAGGCTTGTTCACGAAATAATACATAAAGCCCATCAGCAATACGCCGCCGATCAAATTGCCGATCGTTACAGGAACGAGGTTGTGGATGACACCATAGAAGGAGATCGTTCCTGGATGGTTCAGCACAAGGGCGATCGCAAAGGTACACATATTCGCAATACTATGCTCGTAACCGGATATGAAGAAGCAGAACACGAACAGCATCATCGCAAACATCTTGGCTCCGTCGCCCTTGAGCGACATCGGAATGAAGAAGGCCAGACAGACCAGCCAGTTACATAGAATAGCCCGGAAGAACAGCTCTATCGCCGAGGTATTCATCTTATGCTCTACAACATTCAGCAGGAAGCTATTCACTGAAGCATCGGTAAATAGACCTGTCAGAAAAATAAGCAGGGCGAACACTGCCGCTCCCATAATATTTCCTACATAACTGAATACCCATAGCTTCCCGACCTCAGACCATTGCAATTTCTTACGCAGGGCCGCGTAGGTATAGTAGAACGTATTGCCGGTGAATAAGTCTCCTCCGCCATAAGCGATCAAAATGATAGCCGCACCAAAAGTAATCGCCGCCATCGGATAAGTGAACGGGGAATTCTCCATATAGAAGAAGTTTCCGGTCTTAAAAGCAACAATCACTCCGAATCCGATGAACATGCTTGCCAGCATGGCCCTGGCGATGTAGCGCAATTGGCTCTGCCGAAAGATCTTATACTTCTTCAAGGCCAGCTCTTCAACCTTCAATAGCGATTCTGTCTCCATAAACCCTCCAAGTATATTATTTCCCTCATTTTCCATCATTTCTGGACAAAGTCAAGTCAAGTATTACGATTCTGTGAACCAATTATTCACTTTCCACAAACACATAGTCCAATTGACAAAATCCCCCATTTATGTGTATATTGAACGAAGCTGCAATACGATCAATCTTACGATGGAAGCACCCGTAAGCTTGGCTCTTCACGAGCCTGGCCTGCGGGTGCTTTTTGGCGTTTACGTATACATGTATAGATGATTATGACTCGTATTGCAGCACAATCTGATTAAGGAGAGATGCTCTATGGTAAACCATCTTAGGACTGGCATAACTGTACTGGCGTTCATCATCCTCATTACTGCGGGAATCACCGCCTTATCCCCTCCGGGCCAGGCATCCGCTGCAGCCATCGAGTTCACCGACTCGATCAACGCTCAACTCGACGCAACCGCAGATAAAGCTGGGAAGAACGGGTCCAAGCTCCGCAAGCAATACACCGACTTCAAGAGCAGCCGGACGCAGATATTAAGTCTGGATGACCGAACATCGGCCCTGCATTACGACAATGAGAGCAAGGCATCCGCTGTGCGCAAGGCCATCAGCAATATCGATGCAAGCAAGATCAGCAAGTTGGAGGAACAGGTCAAGACAACCAAATCGAAATACCAGCCTCTATATACCTCATATACCTCATTCAATAAACAGGTAGCCGCCGCAAATAAATTGAAGGACAAATCTCTTTATAAGGTATTGAAGGCACAAGCTGAAGGAATGAAATTGGTTGTCGATATCACCAAGCAGGACCTCAAGTCGAAGGAGGCCGCATTGAAGACCGCCAAATCAGAAAGAACGAAGAAACAGAAGCAAATCCGCAGCGTCCTATCGGAAATCGATACCGTCAAGACGAAGATCAAGGCCGAGAAAAGTGCTATCTCCACCCCCAACAAACAGCTAACCACCGAATGGTCCAATTTCAAAGCTGCGGTGAAGAAGAATGATGCCGATCGAGCGACGGATACTCTGGCCAGACTACTTACTCTATCCACTCAAATCAATACGAAAAAGCAAAATATATATAATCATGAGTCAAAAGTATCTTCGATTATCCAGCGCGCCAACAGTATGCTGCCCTGAATCTCTTACTTATTACAAAAGAGGCCTCGGAAACTAAAGTTCCCGAGGCCTCTTTCCCTATCCAGTATATATCTATCCCCCGCCTTAAGGCATAGGGTCTCTCCCTAATTCGCTGTACTACAGTATGTTGTGTGCATGTTACCACCATATGGATTGCCAAAAAAATGAAATATATCACAAAATAAATCCGACTTTTCTTTTCACAACTTTTTGTCTCATAACCGAAAAATGAGTACATCAATACGAAATCTGAAGCATTATCCTCACTCCGTTATCCAATTACAATGAAAGTATGTTCAGCGAAAGTGCTTTCAAACAAGATACTGCATAACTTGGAGGTTACTATGGAAATGCAAAAGTCTACACCGCCCACAGCCATGATAGATTCGAATATATCACCACCAACTGCAAGGCAGAAATGGCTGAAGAAACTTGTATCTCAAAGACATATTCAAATTATGGCTTTGCTCGGAATCGCATGGATGATCATTTTCAACTACATTCCCATGTACGGAGTTATTATCGCATTTAAAGACTATGACATTATCAGAACGATTTCCGAAGCACCCTGGGTCGGACTGGAGCACTTCAAGGAGTTCTTGTCGGATGAGAACTTTGGCTACGTGATGAAGAACACTTTGGGAATCAGCTTGATTAAATTGATGACATTCCCGCTTCCGATTATATTCGCGCTTTTCTTGAATGAGGTGCGCATCCTGCGGTTCAAGCGGGCGATCCAGACCATTTCGTACCTTCCCCACTTCCTGTCCTGGGTTGTACTTGGTGGAATCCTGGCCACTTGGTTATCGGATGTAGGGATCATTAACGATATCCTTATGGCATTGCATTTGATAGATCAGCCGATTTCCTACCTGGCTGAACCGAAATATTTCTGGACGATTGTCATTACATCGGATATTTGGAAAGAGCTTGGCTGGTCAGCCATCATTTATCTGGCAGCCATCACAGGGATTTCGCCTGAAATGTATGAAGCGGCAACCATTGACGGTGCCGGACGCTTCCAGAAGATGTGGTATGTCACACTTCCAGCGATCAAAGGCACGATCAGTATTCTGTTTATATTGGCAGTCAGTGGTGTTCTGAACTCCAACTTTGACCAGATTCTCGTATTGCGCAACTCTCTGAACGACAGCGCAAGTAATGTTATAGATTACTATGTCTACTATACAGGGATTTCCCAAGGCCGTTACTCGTTCTCTGCAGCGATCGGATTGTTCAAATCCGTTATTGCGCTCACGCTGCTGCTGATTGCGAACCAAGTATCCAAAAAACTCAACGATACTTCGTTATTTTAGGCCAAGGAGGAACTGCACATGTCTTTAATAAAACGTAAAACCATAGGCGAAGCCGTTTTTGATATTATTAATAATCTAGGGATGCTGCTAATCTGTTTCGTTACCCTGTATCCGATCTGGTATGTCCTGATCAATGCGTTCAATGACGGCAAGGACGCCATGCTGGGCGGCATCTACTGGTGGCCGCGGGTATTCAGCCTGGAGAACTTCAAGGCAGTATTCGACAATCCCGGTATTACGACGGCCATGCTGCTCACCGTAGCCAAGACTCTCGTAGGTGTGGGAGCTCACGTCTTCTTCACCGCCATGGTAGCTTACGCATTCTCACGCAGAGAGTTGATTTTTGGAAGGTTCTATATCTTTCTAGGAACGATCACGATGATCTTCTCCGGGGGTCTCATTCCAACTTATTTACTGATTCGCGATTTGCACATGCTTGATACATTTGCGGTCTTCATTATTCCAGTGCTGTTCAGCTTCTTTGACCTCATCATCTTTATGACCTTCTTCCGGGAAATTCCGGACGGACTGGACGAGGCAGCCCGGATCGACGGAGCCAACGACTGGACGATTCTTCTGAGAATTGTACTTCCAGTATCAATGCCTGTTATCGCCACCATTGCCTTGTTCCACGGGGTATACCAATGGAATGATTATTTTGCCGGGATTATCTACATCAATAAAGAGTCGCTGCAACCGATCCAGACCTTCCTTTACCGGGTAGTCGCTCAGTCCAGCTCGAATATTATGACTACCGCCTTGCAGGGAAGCGCCGTAACCAAAACGGTCACCTCGCAATCGGTGAAGCTGGCAACCATGGTCGTAACTACGCTTCCTATCGTATTCGCTTACCCATTCCTACAGCGCTACTTCGTCAAGGGAATGATGATTGGCTCCATCAAGGGATAAGGCCTCACTTACAGTAACTCCTCCAGGCCGCCTAACGGCGGCTTTGGAGTTGCACAATATAGCACTAATCAAATTAAGAAAAGGGGTTAAAAAGCATGGGCATGAAAAGAAAGTCCAAGAAAGTGATAATGCTTCTTATGGCATGTATCATGGTTCTGTCCTTGGCGGCTTGTTCCGGAAAAGGAAATAATTCTGCCAAAAAAGAAAACGCTAACAATACTCCAGCGAACACATCTACAACGTCTGACAAAGCAGCTCCATCCGCAGACGAGCCAGGTTGGAAGTCAGACACATCTCCGATTACGTTTGACTGGTATTTGAACTTTGCCTGGTTCCCTAATAAATGGGGGGTTGACCCGACTTCCCAGTATGTCACTAAAAAGACAGGCGTTGATATTAACTTCATCGTTCCTGCCGGTAACGAAAACGAAAAGCTGAATACACTGATTGCTTCCGGCAAGCTGCCTGATTTCATTACGCTTGGCTGGTGGGAAGATGGCGTGAAGAAGATGATCGAAGGCGGGCTCGTACTTCCGCTCAACGAATTGGCAGAACAATACGATCCTTACTTCTTCAAAGTATCCGACCCTGACAAGCTCGGTTGGTACACACAAGAAGACGGCAACGTGTACGGTTATCCGAACTCTTCCTCATCCCCCAAAGACTACCAACAATTTGGTGATACTTATGTATCCAACCAGACGTTTGTAGTACGCAAGGATATTTATGAGGCGATTGGCAGTCCAGACATGCGCACTCCAGAAGGGTTCCTGGCTGCCCTGAAGGCTGCTAAGGAGAAGTTCCCGCAGATCGACGGCCAACCGATGATTCCGTTTGGACTGCATGAGTTCATTCAGACAGGAAATGACTCCCTGGAAGGCTATATTCAGAACTTCCTGGCGATTCCGCGGGAAAAAGACGGTCAATTGTATGAACGTGAACGGGATCCAGAATACGTCAAATGGATGAAAGTGCTGCGTCAAGCGAACCAAGACGGCTTGCTGGCTAAAGATATCTTTATCGACAAACGTGCACAAATGGAAGAAAAAATCGCCCAAGGTCGTTACTTTGCAATGCTGTACCAGCGTACAGACTTTGCAGCCCAACTCGGCACTTTGTTCCAGCAAGATCCTAACAAAATCTATATCGCCGTCGATGGTCCTGCGAATGCTAACCTGGACGCACCAACCTTGAACGGCCCAAGCATTTCCGGTTGGACCTTGACCCTGATCTCTAAAGATGTGAAAGACAAAGCACGCGCCATTAAATTCCTTAGCTATCTGAACAGTGAAGAAGGCCAGAAAGACCTTTATCTTGGTGAAAAAGGCGTCAGCTATGATACAATTGACGGTAAGGAGCAATTCTTGCCTGAAGCATTTGACCTGATGAACAAAGACCGTTCCGCTTTTGACAAGAAATACGGTTCCTCCTTCACCTTCTGGATGATGCAAAATACGAATATTACCCAGCAATGGGCGCCGCAATCGGTTGAACCGTACAAACAATTGGAAGATTGGACTCGCGGCAAAACGAAGAGCTTCTCTGAGTTCGATGAGCTTGATCCGCTTGCCAACTCTGATGAAGGCATCATCAACACCAAGATTAAGGATTTACGCGGCAAGACATTGCCTAAGTTGATTATGGCAAGTTCCGAAACCGAATTCGATAAAATCTGGAATGAATATATTAAGAAGCAAGATGACCTTGGCTATGCCAAAGTACAGGCATACAAACAAGCGAAGTATGAAGAGAATAAGAAGAAGCTCGGCATGTAACTATAGCCCTGCCCAAAACGCCCGCTTACCGCGGGCTTTTGGGTGTCTATAAAGGAGTCGCTAGCTATGATGAGGGGGAAGCGCTTGCGAGCGATTTGGGATTCATTGATGTATTGGATTGGGCGCCGTTCTCTGCAGAGCCGCCTGATCGCTGCCTATATTTTTATCATTTTAGGACCCTGCCTGTTGGTGTCCTTCTATTCTTATAAGGCGATCAACAACATGTATTTGCGCGATGCCGAGGACAAAAGTATCTCCTTGCTGGAAATGGAGCAATTACATATTGATACGCAAATTGAATCTATGGTCAGAGCCGTTGTGGTTGCTTATGAAGACCCGGAGGTAAAGGATTACCTGGCAAATACCAGCGATCCAGATCCCGATGAACTGGTCAACTTCAACAACTATAGCTTCAAGAATCTGACACGCATTCAGTATTACAATCCCAATGTGGCACATCTTCGCCTATTCTCCAGCAGTGATATTGTGGAGATTTGGCCGATCTTCTTCCGCGAATACCGCGTAGCCGATGAATTGTGGTATAAGAAGGCCGTGCAGATGAAGGGATTGGAGTCCTGGTCTTTCCAATACAATGATCCGGATCTGATGGAACGGTACATAGGGCAAACACCCGCACTTACACCGAAGGTGTCGCTGCTTCGTGAATTAAGCATTCCTGCGGGCCATCATGTCGGTATGGTTCAGGTTGACATGTTGCTGGAGAACTTCAGTCCGAGGACTTACTCGGTCATGCAGGACAGCAAGTCGCAGATGCTGCTTGTGGACAGCGAAGCACAGACATTCACACGGGAGAAGGACTCCTTTCTGAAAGCGAACCCGGAAATGGAAAGTACGATTAAGGAGCGCCTTCAGCTTTATCAAGATACGGGAAAATGGGATATTCGTTATAAGGAGAACGGAAAACAGTTCCTACTATTACATCAGCGAATTGAACGGATTAATGCCAATCTGATCAATATCGTATCTATGGAGGGAGTGATCCAGGATATATCCCGTACACGCAATCTCCTCATTGGGGCCAATATCGTGTTTATCACGCTGGTCACCCTGATCACTTATATCCTGAATGCCTTTATTCTGAAAAATCTTCGCCTATTAACGGAGGAGATGAAAAAGGTACGGCGAGGAGAAGCCTACAGTGGAATCTCTATTCGCGGCGGTGGCGAAGTCGGAGAGCTCGCACATCATTTCTCCAAGCTGATGAATACGATTAATACATTGGTCGCTCAAGCGGTATACAAGCAAGCGCTAACGAAGGAAGCGGAGCTGCGCTCGCTTCATAATCAAATTGACGCCCACTTTCTATTCAATACATTGGAAAACATAAAAATGTTAGCCGAAATTGAGAATCAACGAACGATTTCTGATTCGTTAACTTCCCTTGGGGGAATGATGCGATATAACTTTAAATGGTCTGGAGAGTATGCGAAGCTGCGCGATGAGATTCGGCATATCGAGAATTACACGAAAGTGATGAACATCCGATTTGACGAACCGATTCTTCTTAAGCTCGATATTCCTGAAGAGGCCCTGGAGCTGGAAATGCTCAAGATGTCCCTTCAGCCGATTGTCGAAAACGCCGTAAAGCATGCTTGGATCGGAGAAGAGTCCGATAAACAAATTTTGATTCAAGTGCTTGATTGGCAGAATCACGACGTGCAGATCATAGTCACGGACAATGGCATAGGAATACACGCGGAGGATTTGTCCGTCTTAAATCAGGAATTACAGTCTATAGGGATGAATGATAAACTTTTCCGCAGTTCCGGACCAGAGGCGAATCGTAATGGAATTGGCCTTCGAAATGTGCAGGAGCGTATTCGGTTATATTATGGCAACGAATACGGCCTTAGAGTATTCAGTGAACAAGGTCAGTTTACAACGGTTGTGATGTCCTTGCCAAAGGTACTGCTAACGGGGAGGGTAGGCATGAATGACAAATTTGATAATCGTCGATGATGAGAAAAATATCCGTTTGGGTCTGAAAACGATGATTGAACGCGAATTTCCCGACCAGTTTACATTGTTTACGGCTACTCAGGGCGCTGAGGCGCTCGAGTTATATCGGGATCATGGCGCCGAGATTATTATTACTGATATCCGGATGCCTATTATGAATGGAATCTCTTTAATTGAGACATTATCGACAGAGCCTCTGCCAGCGAGTCAAGATGAGCGACCGCTAATCATTATTTTGAGCGGGTATGAGGATTTTGAATATGCCAAAGCAGCGATCAGGTATCAGGCGATCGATTATCTGCTCAAACCGATCCACAGAGATGAATTGTTCACTGCGCTGCACAAATGTAACGATCACCTGGCAAGACGCTCTCTCATTGCCGAGCAGATGGCCATTACTGAGGGCTATCGGCTGCAGGTTCAATTGGTACGCTTGCAGGAGTTGTTGATACAGCGGGATTTATCGAGGGAAGAGATCCGGTTGTGGAGCAAGGAGATCAACTTTGAGCAGTATGCCCTGCCCTTCTCGGTCGCTGTGCTAACCTATAAATACGAAGACGGCAGCCGGATCAAGAAGGAAGGATTGAAGTCTCTCGCTGAGGATCTGTTTGTAAGTGTAGACGGCAAGCTAAACGCCTCTCTACTGGACCGTGAAGGAAGAGTTGTGCTCGTAGGAGGATCGCAGCAGAAATTTGCTGACATGTCGCTTTTGGCCAGCAGTAAAGGACTTAATGGGTTATTGATCGGTGTCAGCGAAGAGGGAAATCGATTGGAGGATCTCGCCAAATGCTACAGACAAGCAAGCGAGTCTCTGAACTACTCCTTTATATATCCCAAGACTCGTCTGATCTGGTACTCCGAGCTCCCGAGGGAACGGCAGTTCTACGCTATACCTATGGAGGATATTCGCAAGCTGGGCAACATCCTGGGTACAGGCCGGGAAAAAGAGATCGGACCACTCTTGCATCATATCTTTCGGATTGATCAGTTGGCCGGGATTGATACTCAATATCTGGAGGCTGTCAGCAAGCAAATCAATGAACAGGTCCTTGATGAGGTATTCCGAATATATGGAGAAGCATCTGTAGAAGTGATCAAGTTGTACCGCAAGGTTGGCGATCTCTCCAATTTCGACCATTTTCACAATTATTTCAGATCGTTGGAGCAGCTTCTGTCTAGTCTGGACAAATACATCAAGGAGATCCGTTCGGCTCATACCGAGCATGGGGATATGAAGGAAGCTGTGGCTTTTATCGAAGAAAATTATCATCGTCCGCTGAATATGGCTATGGTAAGTAATCACGTATCTCTGAATTATTCCTATTTTAGCGAAGCGTTCAAAACTTTTACTGGAGAAAGCTTCGTGACTTACTTGAAGAAGGTGCGCATTCGCAAGGCGAAGGAATTAATCGGAAATGGATCGCTGAAGATAGCAGAGATTAGTGAAGCGGTCGGATTTGAAAATACTAGGCACTTTTCACGAGTGTTCAAGGAATTAGAGGGCATATCTCCTTTTGAGTACCGAGGCAAGCTGTTTGTAGAGAGTGAGCGGTTCACCCCTCAGGAGCATTCGGGTAACGGAGAATAATCAGAGTGGTATGCGATTTCTCGCTGAATGCGCGGAAATCGCTTCTTTGTATTCGCCAGAGCTAGTACTTATCTACTACATTTACAAACTGTTCAGAACAATCGAACTACGGATTGCTCCGAATATGGTAATATCATCTTAGACAATACATAATTTTGCTGGGGAACGGTGAGTTATACCATTGATCTCCTTTCGGTTCAGCATGTATGATGTGGAAGAGAGGTGCTCCCAACCGAACATCGTCCGAAAGAGTCAATTTCAACACAATCCTGATTAATTGAGCAACACGCTTCATGAAATTGGTTCTTCTTACATATTTCATTACGGTCTGTTAGGGGGTATTAGTATGGACCAAGCGTCAGATTATACGCATATTGAGTCAATTATCAATTCCTCGGCCCTGCTCCGATCCATCGATATGATGGGTGTTGGGATAGCTATTACGGACCCTAGGCTCAAGGACAATCCCTTAGTATATGTCAACCAGGGATTCGAGAAGATTACTGGATATAAGCGCGAAGAAGTACTCATGCG
Source organism: Paenibacillus aceti (assembly GCF_003614185.1). GTDB lineage: Bacteria > Bacillota > Bacilli > Paenibacillales > Paenibacillaceae > Fontibacillus > Fontibacillus aceti. The sequence continues at coordinate 4,804,276 of NZ_KZ987724.1, read as the reverse complement.
CAATTCCCGCTTTCTACAGGGAGAAGAGACGGACAAACGTCATCTAGGAGTGATCAGGCAAGCGATCAAGGAAGGCCGAGCGGATACGGTAACAATTAAGAACTACCGCAAAGACGGATCCACGTTTTGGAATCAGTTCATTATTAGCCCGATTCTGAATCCCGACGGAGAATTGATCTATTTTATCGGCTTACAGTTCGATGTAACGGAAGAAATCGAAGATCGTAACGCCTCCAAACAGAGGATCCGTCAACTCACGTATTTTGACTCTGTCACAGATCTGTTGACCATGAGCCGATTTAGTACAGTGATGAAAGCCAGCTTAGAGCAAACTAAAGACGAGCAGAAGACAGCGGCCGTGCTTAGAGTAAACCTGAATCGCTTTCGATATATTAATGAGAGCTATGGAGAGCGTGCTGGCAATGAACTGTTGAAGGGAGTCGGAGATCGCATGCGTGCTACCTTCCCGGAAGGAACACCGATTTGCCGCAGCTTCGCCGATGAGTTCATCATTCTGTTATCTAACCTGTCTGATCCGTTACAAATACATAAAATGGCCTGCGAATTATGCGAGGCGCTTAGACATTCCTATCTCGTCAATGGGGAGAAAATTCATGTCGGATTCGGCATGGGAATCAGCATTTTTCCGGATGACGGAACCGATGTAACCCAGTTGTTGAAGCATGCAGAATTAGCGATGAAGGAAGCGAAGCTAGCCTCTGTACAGGAGCCGCACTACTTTGATTATTACTTAATGGATAAGCTGCTGGAAAGAGTTCAAATCGAGAAGAAATTGCCGCATGCCTTGGAGAATGGTGAATTTGAGTTATATTATCAGCCCAAAGTCGATTCATCCAGCCTGGTCTTGACCGGCTATGAGGCTCTTATTCGTTGGAACGACCCCGATCACGGGCGAATATTGCCCTCTACCTTCATTCCTGTGGCTGAAGATACTGGATTTATTGTACAGCTTGGAGAATGGGTATTGCGTGAAGCCTGTCGGACGAATAAGGCTTGGCAGGAAGCTGGCTATCCGAAGCTGCCGATCTCTGTTAATGTCTCGGCGATTCAATTCCGGCATCCTAGATTCGTACATATCGTAGAGGCGGCGCTGGAGCAGACCGGATTAGCCCCGCAGTACCTCGAACTGGAAGTTACTGAGTCGATTCTGAATGATCCGGTAATTATTAAGAATAAGCTGGACTACCTGAAGGAGCGGGGAATTTCACTATCCATCGACGACTTCGGTACAGGTTATTCTTCGATCTATTACTTAAAAGAACTGCCTCTTCAGGTGCTCAAGATCGATCGGACCTTCATCACACAAACACCAGAAGATCCAAGGGATACGGCTCTGCTCCTATCCATTATTCAGCTTGGCAAATCGCTGGGCTTAACGGTGCTCGCCGAAGGGGTCGAGACGGAAGAACAGCTCAAGTTCCTCCAGGCCCATGGCTGCGATCAAATACAGGGATACTATTATAGTCCGCCATTAAGTAAAGAGAAGATAGAAGCATTGCTATACGAAGAAACGTTGTCGCTGAAGTAGCGTCGCGCTGCACGAAGCATGGCTTCTTGAAAAAGAGAGCTGAAGGTATCCCCTTCAGCTCTCTCTTTATTTATCAGACAGTTATTCACTAGCATTATTATTGCGGATTCTCATTGCTCATCCAGCTATCTACTTGCAGTGTCTCATAATAATCCTCGCGTTCAGACAATTGATGGAGCATCTCCTCGGCCTCGGCCCGAGATGCAAAGCCGCCGATCGCCAGCACGAACTTACCGCTCTTCGTCTTGATGACCGAACTGCCATCCTGAGCATATTGCTCATCCAACATACCAAGCGATTCACCCTGCTCCATCTCCTGGCTGTGGACATAGAAGACTTCGTGAGGCTCTGACTGCTTGGCAGCACCGTAAAGCTTCAATTGAATGTAACCAGGCTCCTTGTATTCGGACACCGAGTAATCAATATTATCCTTAAGCTCAACGACGAAGCGGATTGCAGAGTCATCCAGAATAACATTGCTGTACACGTCCTTCACATTCGAGAGAGAACGAATATCCTGCTGTAATTTCTGCAAATCCAGATCGCGGACACCATTGAAGCTAAAGATCAACCGGTTTGGTGCTTCCTTGTAGTCCACCGTATATGCTGGTACGCTTGCGATCTGTTCTCCATCAACGGTAAAGTGAATATCCAGCGCATTCTCTTGAACCGACGTACTTACCTTGGCCCCATCCGTACGTTCTCCCCCGCCTCCAACCTGTAGAACCTTGACGATCGATCCTACAACGGGTACATCGGATAACGCCATGGCCACACCTGGTACATTAACGGCGATCATTAACGCAGCACAAGCTGCGACAAGAGTAGAAGTTCCACGAATCATTCTTCGGTTCCGTTGGTGAGCCCGCCCGCGCTGTGTTGCCTTTTCTATAACGTCAGATAGCTGGGAGGGAATTTCTATATTTTCATAGCGTTCTTTTCCAGTCATAGCGTATCTACCTCTTCCTTGATTAGTTGTCTCTTCAGCTTATCCAGTATCCGGTAGAGTCTCGTCTTCACAGTGCTCTCCGGCATCGACAGAACCTCGGCCATATCCTTGAACCGCTGATCTTCAAAATATTTCAAAATAATAAAGGCCTTATCCTCTGGCTTGAGACGATCCAGCGCCTCATAAAGATCCCATCTGTCCTCCAGTGGAACCGGATCCTCCTTGGCGGAGAATTCCACCACGCTGTCTTCCATGTAGGTGTATTTCTTGTGTCTTCTCATATGGTCCATGGCGCAGTTAATGACAATTCGGCTGATCCAGGTCTCGAAATACTGCGGATTATCTAATCTTCTGTATGCGAGATAGGCCTTATAGGTCGCCTCCGATACGATCTCCAGCGCCTCCTGCTCATTCTTCACATAACAGTAGGCAAAGCGGTACAGCTTCTCCTTGCACGCTCCGATCCGTTCGCTGAACTGTTGCTCCGTCATTTGTGCTGTTTCTTTATTCAGTTGGTTCACCCCCATTTGGATCGCAAATCCTTTGCTTGTTACAAGCTTGGCTTGCTGTTGTGCTCGTTAGACTGAGAAGGGGCAGAAAAAGTTTCAATACTTCTTTCATTTTTTCTGTACCAGGCAGAAAAGGACGAAAAAGCCCCCATAGGACCGATATTACGGTCTCCGGGAGGCTCTTGCTCTTATATGGTAGCTCTAGTGTCCTTGCTGCGTCTTCTCATATTGCTTCTTTGCTTTATAAGCGAAAATTACATACACCAGAATGAATATCGGTAAAATCACCCAACCGAAGCCGCGGAAAAAGGCGAATGGTGTCTCGAATAGAAATGCTCTCCAGAAATGCGTCCCGCTCATCTCCCAAAGTCCCGGCGTAAAATAGAGAAGCTTGGGCTTAACAAAAGCAGTGATGTTAATCGCACCCGTGGATATCAATACCGCGAACAAAGGGATGAAGCAGCCAGCCAGCGACAGCCACATTTCCGAGAGCCGCTTATAGCGCGCCGCTTTGGAGTCTACGTCCGAGAATATATCTTCATCTCCTTGATCCATCACTTGCTTGAAATATTGAGCTCCCGAGCTCTTCGTCCCAGCGATATGCTTCCAGCCGCTATCCTCGAATAACATCCGATAATCCTCGAAATCTTGTCTATTCTTGAAGGTTCGATAATCAATCCGGTAATTTGCCTCCTCGGGTGATCCTTCAGCGAATTCATAGCTATAGGCTTTATTCACGAGCTGATGTCCTGAACGAGCCATCTCGTTCAGCCACTTCTCTTCACGGTCAAAATCGGTAAAAAATTTATATTTCTTCATATTGCTCCCCCTCTTCCCTGATCCATAAGCATCCCTGTCATCTCAATCATATGGCGCATGCGGGCATAATCCTGAAGCAGAATTTCGCGACCCAATTCGGTGATAACATAAACCTTGCGGCGGCTATCCTCGCTGCGTACGGGCTGGATCAGCTTCTGCTTCAGCAGATTATCTACCGCCCCATATAACGTCCCGGCTGCCATATGTACCTGACCAGCGCTCAGCTCCTCTACCTTCTGAATAATTAAATATCCATGGGCCGGCTCAAGCAAAGCCAGCAGTATATAATAAACCGTCTCTGTCAGCGGTAAATTTTTATCCCGTTTCATATTATGTTGACCTCCTTTATTCAGTCGAACTATATATCGTCGTACTGTATAGTTATACTATATACAGTTCCACTGTATAATGCAATAGGAAAATTAGATTCTCTAAAAATTTACTGCGTTCACGAAAAAAAGAGCTATCCCGTGTAGTCTTGACGACTCACAGGACAGCCCTACGGCTTCCCGATTTATTTCCCTTGCCTCTGCACCTTCTGCAATGCATTCCATGAGGTCCGAATGATTCCCTGCTCTTCAATCACCTGCTGCACTTCTTGGTCTCGGAACAACTCATAATCCCATTGCCGTTTCTCCCATTCGTGATGGACCGCTTTAAGCTCCTCGCTCGCAATCGCCGGGTGAATGATAATTTCCGACACCCCAGGCTGCAAATTCTGCAGCACTTCAATCATGCTCTGTTTATAGCTATCATACGTCTCCCCCGGCAGTTTCCCGAAGGGTAGACCAATCAAATGATCTAGAATAACGACGCCCATACGATCAGCCAGAGCCGTAACCTGATTCGCCACTTCTATTGCCTCGGGGGGCACTTTCTCCATATTGGGCAGCGATCTTGGCATGCGGAAGGGCAGCCCGTACCAAGCACAAATCTCAAAGACAACATCCAGGAACTGCTTGCCGGTCGCTAGGCCATATAGGCTGCCCATATGATTATCGAGATGCGTCGGATTGACTCCCATCGCCAGCGCAGCTTCAATCTGGTTGACGATCTCCAGGCGCACCTGCTCAGGCTCAGCCTGCTCTTCAAATGTTTTACAATCAGTCGGGAAGTACCCTTCCTTCGTTACCAGAGATCTTACATCGCCATTCCTTGTCACAGGTCCCCATTTATAACCGCTCCATTCGCTGGTGAAGGTCAAGTGCACCCCGACATCATACTTACTATGATTCGCGCTCCAGACCGCAGCTTCCTTTGCCCACCCACATGGCATCATAATCGTCGATGAAGAGATGATCCCTTCCTGGAACAGCCGCTGAACCGCCAGATTCTCCGAGTGACACATACCGTAATCATCCGCATTTACAATTAACAATTTCGCGTCATCTTCGTACCCCAAGCTGTGATTCAAACTCATCCTGCATTCTCCTCCCGCCCATAACCTCATCATCCCAAAATTATAAATTATAGCGCTTACAAAATAAGAATCACTCTTACGGGTGATTCACCCGAGAGTGCCTACTACGTATCTCTGACCATACCCTATAAACAGGGCTACTCTATACATATGAAATAACCTTTTCCCAATTTCCTCAATTCGGATGATTTCGCTTGTTCTTCAAATGATTTGCATTTAATTGCTCAACCACTGATCAAAAAACTTCTCGTATCCTTGCTTCATCACTGTAGATGAAAATTTACCAAAAGCGTACTCGCGATTATGTACGGAAGTCTGTTGTGGCAGAGCCGCCGCCATATTAACCAGCTCAAACCAGTTCTGCTCGTTACCAGCAAATGCATGCCGCGAGCTAATGTGATCATAGCAAGGGTGCTCAGGTTTGACCACAATCTTCCCCATCGCCAGCGCCTCGGTTAACGGCATCGCAAAAGTATCGAATTTAGAACAGCTCCAGTACACCTTGGCTGAGTTCATCAGCTCAAATACTTCCGCCTGAGTCAGAGCAAATTTCAGCTTCACATTGTGAGGAATATCGTATTTTTTCATACTTTCCCTGTAGCGTATTCCGCCGAACACCATATAAACCTCTTTGTCCGGGTTCTGTCTGGCATATTCCAGCACGAGATCCGGGCGACGATTCTCTTCATCACGGCCGATCCATAATACGCGATTAGCCACGACAGCATTCGGGTCGTAATACCGATGGGCTAATTCCTCACCGAAGCCGATGGGGATCACATCCACGTCACTAACGCCAAATACCGTATCCAGCTGGCGCTTCAGAAAGTCTGTCTGAACGACCGCCTTGTCTACGATGCTATAGAAGGGCTTCATCATCTCATACCCTGTTAGGGCTGGGTCAGGAAAGCTATGCGGAAACAGCACGCTATTCTTCAGGAACATCTTCAGGAAGGTGAACCCGGATACCGTATAGATCACATGCTCGATACGCTCTGCGTAAATCTGATCAAGCACAATATCGTAATTGACCAGATCCCCCTTCTCATGCTCGTAGCCCGGAATCCAATCATGGCCGCTGACATGCCGCTCAGGAGAAATAAAGACGATCTCGACTCCCAGCTCTTTAGCGATACTCCGCAGCCGTTCGGCAAATACCCTGGGACCCTGCGCCTCCGCAAATTGAATTTTACGCATCACTAAACCGACTTTCTTCATGAATCCATGTCCACCTTATCCTAAATTTTGGTACTATAGCTTGTCCCTTTATTGTACAACTACTTGATTACCCTGTGCCAGTCTATGCTGTTTATTCCGGGATGCAGTCGCAGGGATGTGCTCTGCTGCGCACAACAAGAAGGGACTCCCTCTTATGGTCCATAATGCACCGTTGAGGAGTCCCTGCTGTGAAAAAAATATTTTAGCCCATCTCTTAAGATTGAGGGTCTTGAGGTGGGGCTGGTGTTACCACGTTTGTGATAAATGGTTGCGATAATGAGGATTTTTTAGCATTGATCCCATTAGCTTTGGATAACACGTAAATTTTATATTTTTTATCTGTACTCACCACAAGCTTAGCTTCTACTGAATCTTTAGACACTTTTTGAGAGTATACAGCAGTGTTTAAGTTGTTCAAAGTCAGTTCTAAGCCATCATTAACGACAAATACTTCATACTCGGAAATATTTGTGTCTATAGCTGGTTTGTTAAACTTAACCGTAATGCCGTTAGCATCAGCATCCGCAGTTGTTATTGTGGCCGCCTCAACCGTGATATCATCTGGATTTGGCGAGAGTGTTACTGCGTTAGATTGTTTTGACAATGCATTGGCTCCTGTCTTAGCTACGGTCATTACTTTAGCAACATACGAGGTTCCAACTACAATAGGATTCCCAGAGGCATCTTTTGAAGTCATCAAGGTTTGCACAACATCATTATTATTGGGTCTAATTATGGAGTACCAGCTGTCATCTTTAATGCTTTCGGCACTCTGTTGATTGAAAGTACCGGCCCACCCCTCTGGAATCATAAACACTCTATACTCTTGTACATTCTGCTCATCCTTGACTTTCTTAAAACTGACCTCGATATCACTATACTTGCTTCCTTTAGCATTTAACACTACTTGCCCTACTTCATCAACTTTTGCAAGATTAGTCAATTTAATAACATCGGAAGGAGAGGACAAGTTATACATTCCTTTGGAGCTTCCCGTACCTATTGACAATACGTACACCCGATACTCCTTATCGTTTGCAATTACGTTACCATCCGTATCTCTATCACCATTTCTCAAGTTCAAACTATATTGACCTTTATTTACGTCAGTATAATAAGAAGCTTTAATGGCTTCATTTACACCAAAGCCATTGGCCTTTGAGGCAGGGACAACGAGAATACGATAATTACCTATATTCGATTCATCGTAAGCCTTTGTGAACGAAACCTGTAAATCTCGGCCATCTCCATAATCACCTACATCGCTTGCTCTAACATTGCTCGCCGCTTGAACGGCTTTATTCTTACCAAGCGTAATTACGGATGAAGAAGACAACGCGTTAGCGTTCGAGGAATTTCCGTTTGCTACAGTCAGTACATAGACACGGTAGCTGGTGCCTTCCGTAATGTAATTGCCGCGCACGTCCCTTGCCCCATCCTGGGTCCGGGTTACCGACCTGTTCCCGCCTCTGCTCTCTGTTGTGTAATAAGAGCTGCTATTGGCTTGCGACAGACTGAAGCTGCTGTAATAAGAAGTAGGCACAACCAGAATCCGATAATGATTGACATTCGATTCATCGGAAGGCTTCGTGAACGATACTTGCAAATCTCGGCCATCTCCATAATCGTTCACATCAGCGACAGTCAGGTTCGATACGGCTTGCACATTGTAGTTCTTCCCGAGTGTAATCGTAGACGATGGCGAGGACAGCGCGTTGCTGCCGGAATAGTTGCCATAGCCTACTGAGAGAACATAGACGCGGTAGCTAACACCTTCCTTGATGTAATTGCCGCGCACATCCCGTGTAGATGATGTGAGCGCCTGCCCATAAGTGTAATTCCCCGTCTTGTTCACCTGTGTGTAATAAGAGCTGGATACATTATTAGCATCTGACAAGCTGAAGCTACTGTAATAAGAAGTAGGTACGACCATGATCCGATAATGGCTAATATTAGATTCATCTGCCACCTTATTGAAAGAAACATAGAGATCACGACCGTCCCCATAATCATTCACATCGCTGGCATACAAATTCGATACTGTACCTACATTGTTGCTGTATAGTGTAATCGCATTGGAAGCAGACGATAACACGTTATTCCCTGAGTTCTTAGCTACGGCCATAACGAATATACGATAGCTGACCCCATTTTGAATGGTATTACCATCAGTATCCCGGGCTCCGGATGAGAGAACCTGAGTAATGTTGTAGCCCGTCTTGTTCACCTGCGTGTAATAAGAGCTGGACAGACCGTTCGCCTTCGTTAATGTGAAGTTTGAATAGTTGCTGGCTCTAACCACAAAGATCCGGTAGGAGCTGATGTTAGATTCATCAGACATTTTGTTGAAGCCAATCCGCAGGTCGCGTCCATCACCGTAGTCACTAATATCATCGACTTGAGTAATAACCGGAGTAGACACTGTGTTTGGATTAAGTGTTACCGACGATGAAGCTGACGATAGCTTATTAACGGCTGAATTGGTGTTGCTTACAGACAGAACGAACGCTGTATAAGGTACGCCGTTCTTAATATAATCGCCGGAGGTATCACGTGCCGAGGAAGACAGAGTTCCTGTCATCGTGCTGATGTTGCTCCCCGATTTATATACTGTCGTATAGTAGCTGCTGGATAAATTATTCGCCGTAGTAAGACTGAAATTGTTAGCATCCTTGGTCTTGACGATAAACACACGGTAATTCGAAATATTGTTGTCATTCTGCGGACGAGTGAAGCTGACTGAGATGTCGCGTCCATCGCCGAAGTCGCTAATATCGCTAACCTTCACATTCGTTACCGCTGCAACCGAGGACACATCTGTTAGAGTAATCTTCGGAGAAGGGCTCGACAATGCACTGGAATATGAACCTTTCCCAACAGCAAGTACATAAGTTACATAAGGCTGATCATTTCTAATGTAGTCCCCGTCCACATCTCGCGAACTCTGCGATAAGGTTACCGCGCGATCCGAATTTGCAGTCGACACAGTCGTATAATTCGAAGCGGAGACATTCAGAGCCGAAGCCAGATTGAAGCTTTTTGAAGCCTTCACAACCATAACCCGGTAATGATCGACGAGTGACTCTGTAGACGATTTGGAGAAGCTAACCTCCAGGTCACGCCCATCCCCTTGATTACCGATGTCTCGAGCTGATACATAGCTCACTGGAGAAATACCGGTGTTGATTGGAGTGTCAGATTTAATAGTTACGATCTGATCTCTCGAATTCCAGCCCACATCCTGACCGAGAGCCTCACTGACGAAGCGGACAGGCACCATCGTTCTACCTCTTAACGTCTGCGCCGGAACATCGAGTGTAACCGTCTGATCGTTAATTGTAGCTACCTTCGAACTAATTTTGAGAACTACCGTTGTATCTCCCTTAATCCCAGTAACAGTTTTCGCTTTTTGATTCCAATAAACTCTTGCGTCCAGAGCTTCAAAGATCGCTCTAAGCGGCAGCATGACACGTCCCTTAACCATCACTGGTGGCTGATCCGTCTTCAACTGAACTCCGTCCACGAAGATTCTGATCGTCTTGGCCGCTTGCGCAGTCGATGGCTGCAGCAATAAGGGTACAACAAGTATCGCTGCAAGAAGTACAGTCCATATTTTCTTCAAAAATTCCACCCTCCCTCATGCCTTTCTAAAACCCAGCATGATAATTATCCTCGACTATTTTAACGCGCTAACCAGCATAAAAGTTTCTTTGATTTTCCTAGTAAAGAAAATTTAACCTTAGTGCAACAATATTGAAACTGTTCAGGCGGTTTTCAGGAACATGCGTATCTTTTTCGCAACTTAATTTCCTTATTTGGGAAAACGAGTAGTGAAACATTTCACACAGATTTTCATACCAAAGTATGGTAAGATAAACCTCGCATTTAAAATCACATCAGGATGAAGACCAAACAGGAAGGAGACAACATGTTGGGGAAGAAACGCATTATTTTTATCGTTCTATGTATTATCGCTATGAGTCTATCAGGTTGTTCACTATCATCGAAGGAGGAGGGCCAGACCGACGACACGATTCAATTCATCAACGCTACTTCTGCCTTGATTACTGTGGATAACGGACAGGATTTGAAGCTGTTCGGCGGAATGAAGCCTACCCCGGAAAATGCCGAAATGTTGAAGGAGGCTCTTGCAAGCTCATGGGATATCACCGATACCGAGAGTGCTGAGTCGATGGTCCAATGGCTGCTGACCGAAGGGCATAATGCCGAATTTATGACGTATATGGATGAGTATCTTGCCAATAAGGATGAGTTCAATAACATCGTTGCTGAATTGGATGCATCCTCCGATACGACACCTGAACAGACCCAGTTCAAAGAAAGCATTGAATTATTTGAGAATGTACATAATGCATCCCCGGATAACGGCATCATCGCCTGGGATTTATGCCGGGCGACTCAAGTAGCAAGCTGGTCCTACATTGCCGGACATTTATCATACGAACGTGCTGTCGAGTTAAGCATAGACGCTATGAAGAAGATGCAAGAGCACTTCACCTCATGGGAAGACCTGATCGATAATTATCTGCTCGGCTATCAATATTGGTCCGAGGACAGCCCAAGCGATCCGGACTCGACACTGGTCAGAAGACAGAAGATCTATGATGATCTTGTGAAGAGCTCGGACAGCCCCTACAGCGTAGATTGGAATACTACGCCTAGTATGCCTGCTGCTAAAGAATAGGCGCTTCATTAAATAAAGCCCCGCTGGAGACGAATGGGTCTCCTGCAGGGCTTTATTTAGTCTGTGCTACCCTCGCTTGGGCAGCAGCTTCACATACTGATCGGACAAGCCCATCAGCTTCATTATATAGTCATAATCGTTGCGGTATTTTGAGAAATCAACCACGGGCTCAAGGGTCTTGATCGACACAGCGGAACCCTCCTCGAAGCTCTGACCAGGCACGAACATAATCTCATCGTTGAAGAATGAGCCCGTCGGCAAATAATATCGCATACCGATCACATTGCGGTCGATATTCAACAAGTCTTGTCCAAGCGCGGTAAAGCCCTCATCCTGCAAAGAGATCCCGAGCAAATTGACGGCCGTCGGCATAATATCCACCTGACCGCCAGCACGCTCGGAACGAATCCCCAACTGCTGACCTGGGATATGCATAATGAGCGGGATGTTAAAACGGCTCACCCGGTTGTCATAAGCGATACCGAGCTTCTGCTCGATCTCGCTGGCGCTCGTATCATTCGGCTGTACTCCGAAATGATCTCCATAGATGACGAGCATTGTATCGTCCCACATCCCGGTTTCTTTTAACTGGTCTATCAAGGCCCCGATCGCATAATCCGTATAATTGATCGCTGCAATATAATTCCCGAGATTCGTTCCGTCGATATCTTCTGGAAGCTGAATATGCAGCTTATCCTTAGGGACGATGAACGGAGAATGGCTGGACGTGGTCACGAACTGAGCGTAGAACGGCTTACCTTCGTTATGAATCGCCTGCAGCTTATCCACGCCAACCCGGTACATCTCCTCATCGGAAGCACCAAAATCATTAAAATGGTCATTATTATATGCCGGCTTGTCATAATACTTATCGAAATGAAGCGCCGGATACAGCTTGTTCCGGTCCCAGAAAGTTACATCATTGATATGGAACGTATTCGCTACATAGCCGTGCTGCTGCAACAGCCGTGGCAAGCTTGGCAATTCGCGGTTCCCGTATCCGGTGGACATCGCTACGGCTGCCGTAGGATAGATCGATGTATTCGACATAAACTCTGCGTCCGAGGTGTTCCCCTGGCCAATTTGCTGATAGACATACGGGAAGTAGATTCCATCTTGAATCAGGCTATTCAGTACCGGGGTCACCTCTTGATCGCCGATCTTAAGGCCGATCGGGAAATTCTGAAAGGATTCCATCTGGATCACAATCAGATTCTTGCCCTTGGCTGCGCCGAAATAATCCGGTGTCCCCGATGCGGTCGTATCGCGGTCGCGGTAAGGATATGTGTTCTGCAGCGCATGAATCTCATCCACTTTCTCCTGCAGATTCCCTTCGCGGATCATGCGTTCTTCCTCCTGATTACGAAGAGCAGCATCTACCTGATAATTCAATAAGCCTATTTTCTCACCACGCACCAGTTCATTATCAATCCCTTTACCAGAACGGACATACAGAGCTGATGCACCAACGCACAGTACTAGAACAACGGATACTCCGATCATCCAGCCACGGCTTCTGCCACCTGAATCACGGCGGTCCATTGAGAAGCTAAGTCTGCGACTGCGGCGGCTTGAGACGATCTTACGGACTAGAAGCACCAACCATAGCACAACTATATCGACAAAATACAAAAATTGCTCCGGCCGCAGCAGCGCATTCACACTGCCCCGGATCTGCGGAACCTGATTCAGCTCGCTCAGCACCGCATAGGTCGGAATCGTCCCAAAGTGGGCAAAGTACAAAGTAGCCGCAAATAGGATCAATGAGATTATGATATTGAAGCTAGTATAGACGATCCCCTTCCTCTTAATAGGGAACAGCAAATCTACCAAGCATAGCAGCGCCAGCATAGACAACGCCTCAGCAGGCAAGCCGCCCCAACGGATTCCTTCATAGAAGAAAAAACGCATGAGACCGACTTTTAATAATATCAACAAGAACGTAACGACAAATTTCCATCGGTTTACAGTTCGGTCATTTCCCATCTTATTTCATCTCTTTCTAGTATTGGTCAGTGAACATTATAGCAGCAATGAGCGAGATTATCTAACTTGGTCACTAGTAAGAGATTACCGCTTTATGTATCGTAAACTAAAAAGGAGCTGCCCATATATAACACCATGGGAGCTCCTAGGCTCAAGCTTCGTATACCCTAACCGAGTCGATAGACGATGGCCTCATAAGGCTTCATCACAAAGTGAGAATTCAACCGACAGTCATCCGGCACGTCCTGCTCATCTCGCTCATAATTGGAAAGTACGATCTGGCAGCGCTCTCCCTTCAGTTCCTCCGGCCATTGAAATTCCGGCGTATTTCCGTAAAAGTTCAGGGCGATGAAGTAGCTCTCATCCCCCAGGGAACGGGAATAGGCAAATATCTCAGGATGCCTGTCCATAAAGCTTCCGTACTTGCCATAAATGAGCGTCTCACTCGACTTGCGCAGAGAGATTAATCGCTTATAATAATTCAAAATCGAATCGGGGTCCGTCAGCTGCTGCCGGACATTGATATGATGATAATCCGGATTCACACGAATCCACGGCACAACGCTGGAGAATCCGCCATGCGGGGTATCTTCCCACTGCATAGGTGTCCTCGCATTATCACGGGCCCGGAACCTGATCCGGCGCATCGTCTCTTCCATATCATGGCCATCCATTAACCATTCCCGATAATAATTGTAGATCTCTACATCGCGATAATCGTCCAGACTATGGAAATGAACATTCGTCATGCCAATCTCCTGTCCCTGATAGATAAAGGGAGTGCCCTGCATCAGCATGAAGAAGGTCGCCAGCATTTGGGCTGATTCCTTATGATAATGGACAGGATCGCCGAACCGCGATACACTGCGTGGCTGATCATGATTCTCCAGATAGAGGGCATTCCAGCCGATACCGTCCAGCCCGAGCTGCCATTTCTGCATAATCTGCTTTAATTTAATTAAGCTCCACGGACCGCAATCCCAGCGTCCCTCTGGCCCAAAGTCCAGGCTGACATGCTCGAATTGAAAGATCATGTTAAATGCCCCGTTCTCCTCACCGATCCATTGATCCGCTTCGGAAATCGGCGTGCCGCTTGCCTCCCCGACCGTCATAATATCGTAATCGGCGAAGGCCTCACGCTTGAACTGCTGCAGGAAATCATGGATGCCTGGAATATTGCGATGTCCTGCCATCGCGTTCACATATCGCAAATGCTTGGGGTTCGGCATATTCGGCAGTCCCGGTAGCTTCTTGATATGCGTGATCGCATCTACTCGGAAGCCGTCGATACCTTTATCCAGCCACCAGCGAATCATGGAGATGAGCTCCTGGCGTACAACCGGATTCTCCATATTCAGATCGGGCTGCTTCACGGAATACAAATGCAGATAGTATTGATCGGTCTGGCCGTCATATTCCCAGGCGGAGCCGTTGAACATCGATTCCCAGTTATTCGGTTCGGCGCCATCCTTGCCATCTCGCCAAATATAATAGTCCCGCTTCGGATTATCCCGTGAGGAACGGGATTCGATGAACCAGGGATGCTCGTCCGAGGTATGATTCAGCACCAGGTCCATGATCAGCCTGATCCCCCGCTTATGACACTCCCCAAGCAGCATATCGAAGTCCTGCATCGAGCCGAACTCATCCAGAATATCGTAATAATCACTGATATCATAGCCATTATCATCATTCGGAGAACGATAGATCGGACAGACCCAGATGACATCGATTCCCAGGTCCTGCAGATAGTCCAGCTTGGAGATGACCCCCTGCAGATCGCCGATGCCATCTCCATTCGAATCCATGAAGCTCCGCGGATAAATCTGGTATGCAACCGCCTCTTTCCACCATACTTTACGCATATCGCTGCCTCCATATATGCAAGAAATACAAGAAACTATGCCGTTGTGTGACTCACCATACCTGTAAGATAAGCCGTAACTTCCTCTTCGCTAGGCATCCCATTCTGCGCGCCAAATTTCGTTACCGCTAGTGCAGAGGCGGCTACCGCGTATTCTGCGGCCCGCTTCATCTCCCAGCCTCTGGCGACAGACACCGCCAAAGCGGCATTGAAGCAATCCCCCGCTCCTGTAGTATCCACGACATCCACCTTCTTGCCCGGAACGTGGAAGCAGTTGCCCGATTTATTCATATAGACCATACCTTTGGAGCCTAGAGTCACAGTGATCGAAGGAAGGCCCTTCTCAATCATCCTCTTCATTGCTATATGTAAGGTAGATTGGTCATCCGTCTCCATTAACTCCGGCATCCCGGCCAGGATGGATAATTCCTGGCGATTCGGTGTGATCGTGTGCAGCATCGGATACACTTCTTCAGGTAGCTCACGGGCCGGCGCCGGATTTAGAATGATCTTTTTTCCTTTATCGTATGCATATTTAATGGACTTAACTACCGTCTCCAGCGGGATCTCCAGCTGCAGAAGCACGACATCCGCTTGGTCGATCAAGGCATGCTGCCGTTCGATATCCGACCATGTAATCTCGCCATTGGCACCCGGGATCACGACAATTCGGTTGTCCTGGTCATGAATCCAGATGGAGGCTACGCCAGTTTTCACTTCCGGCATAATATTCAACGACTGATGAATCGAATGGCGATTCAGCTCCTGCTGCATCTGCTGGCCGAAGGTGTCCTCGCCCACGGCTCCGATGAATGATGTCGGCAGGCCCAGACGTGAAGCCGCCACGGCCTGATTCGCCCCTTTTCCCCCAGGCAGCAGCTTTACCCCTTGACCCATAATGGTCTCGCCTTGCCCTGGAATAATAGGGGTCTCTATCATAATATCCATATTAATGCTTCCTATAACGACAATGTTAGGTTCTTGGTTGCCTATCATTGCTATCTCAATCCCTTCGTGTTGAATCCCTGGTGATTAACGATACATTGATCTCAATCACTTCGGATTGAGACCTTGCTTCCGCAGATTCCACCTGCTGTATAATAGTGCGAGCCGCCTGCTCCCCCATCTTATAGATGGGCTGTGCAATCGTCGTCAGCTCTGGCTCGATAATCTCAGCCAGCTTGATGCCATCGAAGCCACAGACGGCAATATTCTCCGGCACCCGGATTCCCCTGCGGTGCAGCGCCTTCAAGGCGCCTATAGCCATGAAGTCATTGCCGGCAAAGATCCCGTCAATATCCGGATGGCGCAGCAGCAATGTCTCAACCGCCTGCATCCCCCCATCCAATTGAAAATGGCCAGGTGCCATTAGGGATGGGGTATACCAGGAGAATGATTTGACAAAGTCTTCGTACCCATTAAGTCTCTCTTGAGCAGTGACTATCTCTTGCGGACCATAGATATGAGCAATCTTCCTGCAGCCGATATCCAGTAAATGCTTAACCGCCATCTGTGCACCTGCGTAGTTGTTGCAGCGGATCAACGTGCATTTCTGTTCATCCGATGTACGGTCCAGAACTACGACCGGAATCTTCTCTCGCTCCAGCTTATCCAGCTCATCCTGCGTTAAATAATTGGACGCATAAATGATCCCGTCGATTCTTCGCTTCCTCAGAGCCTCAAGATACGACTTCTCCTTATAGTCCTGATTATCAGAATTGCAGAAGAAGGCCGTATAACCCCGCTGTTGGCATACATCCTCGACCGCTCGCGCCAATTCGGAGAAGAAGGGGTTCGTGATATCGGGAAGGATAAGTGCAATCGTTGGCATACTAAGATCAGCAAGTCTGCGCCGATTCAGCGGTTCATACCCAAGCTGGGTCATCGCTTCAGCGATGCGCTTCTGCGCACCCTCGCTAACATAGCCGTTCTGATTGATCATGCGTGATACCGTAGCTACCGATACACCGGCTAACTGGGCCACATCCTTGATCGTCGACAAGTTCAACACCACCACTCTATACGTAATTGCTTGTTTTATTTGCCTGATTTCATAACAGGTCTTACTTCATAGTAGGAATAAGCTGTCCGACTACCGTGACTATTGCCGAAGCCGATCGAGCCTCGCAGATAGGGAAGATCCTCGTCCCGATATTGAAGGAGCGGAGCCCCGTTCACAGCAATATCGATTTGCGAGCCGACCACAGACACTTGTAGCTCATATTCTACACGATTCTCCCAATGAAAAGAACAAGCCTGTAATTTACGATAGCCTTCGAAATTTTTATACAGACAAAGGGTATGATCCGGTGCGAATCCAACCGCATAGCTCCTCATGGCTCCCTGCACGCGGAACAGAAGATGATGATGCTCGCCCTTAAGCGGCGTCAATCTGGCCTTGAAGACATAATCCTCCCAGCCGTGGGAACCGGTATAGCACTCGGCGATATCATAGCCATGGCCTCCTGCCAATCGACCTTCCTCCAGCCGCCAAATCCCGCGCAGATAAGTCAACTGAGATACGGTCTGATGGATGGCATTCCATTTCTCCAACCGCCCGGAGGAGAAGTCTGTGCCGTAATCGGCCGCACCATATACCTTCCATTCATCCAGGAAGCACTTCAGTGGGAAGGACTTCTCTCTCAAGCTGGCATCTCCGCTTACCGTGAACTCCAGCCCTAGCTTACGAATCATTACATTCTCGGCTGCAGGAATCTGATAAGATACCCTCTGCCAATCCCCGTTCAAAATGAAATGCTCGCTATACATACGGCGGCCCGTAGCGTCATCCTCCGCGAAGAGACGAACATGTAGACCTGGGCCGACGGATTCATCCAGCTTCAAATAAGCGTCCACCTTCTGTCCCGGGTAGACCGTCGGCGATAGATCCGGATCATAACGACTATCATCAAAATCCGCAGGCTTGGCATAGGTCAGAAAATACAAATCAAAGGTCGTTCCTGTAAAAACGGAAGGAGCCGTCAATTGCAAGGAACGTCTACCTCTGTAAGCTTCACAATCCGTATTGGTCAGAATGATGCGGTCATTCCCTTTGTATGTCCACTCTAAAGCATGGGTAGAGCCTGGCAGCTCAAAATGCAAGTAATGCGTGCTGTCATCATGTATAATAGGATCCCAGCCATCGATGGACTCGCCATGCAGCTTGCAGGCCAGCTTCGCCGTATAAGCTGTAATCTGTGGTATCGTCTGTAGATTCAGACTGCCGATCGTCCCCGACAGGCACACAAAATCATTAATCGGCTCCGTCCATTTTCGGTCGATACCGCCAGGGCCGCAGAGCACACCAAGAATAGCGCCTACATTCCCCACATTACAATCCGTATCCCATCCGCACATATTACAGATGTTGATCGTCCGGCTGAAATCCCCCTGTCCATACAGCATGGACAAGACGATGACGGCCGCGTTAGGGATGATATGACATACCCCTTCATAGTGCTGATAACCGTATTTCTCTAGCACATAGCTAAAAGCTTCGCGCCACTGGATGCCCGGATGATGATCATAGAAGGCTACGACATCGCGAACCATAGTTGCATAGTCGCTATCAGCTTCAATGACCGATAACCCATCGGCAATAATATCTTCAATTCGGCTATTCACAAAAGCGGAAGCGATACATGCCGCAATAAATCTGCCGCCACGAATACCGTCACCATCATGGGTGACACTCGACATCATCGCCGCTAAATCCGCCGCCTTCGCCGGGTTCCCTGGACAGACCAGCCCCCAGCAATCCGAGAAAATCTGACCGCCGATCTGCTCTGCTGTCGTCTTGCCGTTCTGTTCAATCGAACCGGACAGCGGCGCAGGAATGCCGTTCTTCACATTCATATACGCCGTATGCTCCGTAGATACACCATATCCTCCCCACCAGAAGAAGCCATGGCCTTCCGCTGCATAGTTCAAGAGAGTGTGCCCCATCTCCCTGGGGGTAATCTGCTGTGGATCGAAGTCATCCAGCGCCCTCATGAAGAACACAGGGCCATTAATATCATCGTCAGCGGCAAAATGCTTGAACAAAAATGGGTATTCACTAATCTCACCGAAGGTCTGTTCAATTCGCTCATAGCTCCAACCTTCAATGTTGGCGCCATGGACAACTCCAATCACTTTACCCAGCCAGCCTCCGTACAGTTTCTCCATATAATTAGCAGGAAAACTCATCTTTTCACCTCATTAATCAACTTTTCACAGCTCCGCCCGTCAGACCGGCAATAATCTGCTTCTGGAAGATAACATATACCGTCATGATCGGAATAATCGTGAGCACAAAGGATGAGAATAGCAGATTGTAATTCACAGAGTAGGTTGACTTAAAGTTATATTGGAATAACGGAAGCGTCCAATACGTCTCCGCTTTATTCAGAATCAGCAGCGGGAGCAGAAAGTCATTCCAGATCCAGAACGCATTGATTATGATGATTGTCGCTGTCAAAGGAGCCAGGAGCGGGAAAATAATAGAGCAATAGGTTCTGAATTTCGTACAACCGTCAACATAGGCGGCTTCCTCCAGCTCCTTCGGGATGGTCGTCCGAATGTAACCAACATACAGAAATACCCCCTGGGTCAGAGCAAAAGTAACATAGAGGAAGATCAAACCGACCCTGTTCAATAAATGAAGCTGGGTCATCAGCTTAGTGACCGGCAGCATGATCACCTGGAACGGAACGATGATTCCGAGGATCAACAGGATGTAGAAGGTTTTGAAGTACCATTTATCAAGATTGCGGCTGATCGCGTAGGCTGTTAACGGCACAACGAGTAGAATCAGCACGATAGAAACTGCAGTTATCATAATCGAGTTAGCAAAAAATTGAAAGAAATTATTGCTATTGATAACCTCTTGGAAATTGCCTAAATACAATTCAGTAGGAAAAGAGAAGAAATTCCTCGCACTCTCTTTCGTTGTCTTGAATGCCGTGATCAGGGTTAGATACAGTGGAGTAAGTATAACCACCAAGCCCATAAGCAGCAAAATATAACTCACTGCGGTCAAACGCTTCTCTGTTCTCATTATGCATTCACCTCATATCTGCTGCTGGAGCGGATCTGAATGATCGACACCAGGCCGATAATAACGAACAGGATCATGGCAAGTGCGCTGGCATAGCTGAATTTAAACTCCTTAAAGGCGAAGTTATATACAAGCAGCCCCACACTCTCCGTCGTTCGTCCCGGACCTCCTCCAGTCATGGCGACGATAATATCAAAGGCGGTGATTCCATTCTTGGCCGATAAGATAACGACCATATTTAAGGTCGGGATCAGAAAAGGCACAACCACCGAACGAAAACGCTGCCATGCATTAGCACCATCAAGACTGGCCGCTTCAAGCAAATCCTGCGGCACACTCTGTAGGGCAGCCAGGAATAATAGAATCGGAATGGCCAGTCCTTGCCATAGGCTGACGAACAGAACACCATAGAAAGCCCAGCTCGGGTCAGATAGCAGATTCTTCGACAGCATCTCGGAACCGATCGCTTTACCGAAAGCCGGAAGAGCTTGAGAGAACAGTTGATTCCAGATCAAGCCTACGGTGATCAAGCTGAGAACTGCCGGGAAGAAATAAGTCGTCCGGAAAAAGGATTGAAATTTCTTAACACGATTCAGCAGCAACGCAATAACTACGCCCAGCACGACCGTCAGAACAATCAGCAGCAGCGCGTATCGAAATGTAAAGCCCAGGCTGTTGCGTATCCGTCCATCACTCAAAAGCTCGCTATAATTATCGAATCCGATATATTTATGTGTCTTACTCAACCCGTCCCAATCCGTCAAGCTATACAGAAACCCGTTGATCAACGGGTAAATGAAGAAGATGGCATACAAGAGTAGAGCTGGCAGTGTGAAAAAATAATGGGCATGTCTGTTGAAGTTTTTCATTCACTGTCCCCCATTTCAAAAAAAGTTGACATACAATCACCGAATAAAGAGAGTGGAACCAAGGATTTTACTCCCCAGTTCCAACCTATTATCGTCCGATTACCATTTTTAGTTCTTGCCAAATTCCTTATTAATCCAGGATTCCAGAGCCCCTTTATCCTTGATGATCAGATAAGCAGAAGTTTCAGTCCCCCAGCTGGAGTCGAGACCTGCTTTCCAATCAAAGTGAAGCCATGGCTGAAAGCGTCCATTTTCAGAGAGCAATTTGGTAACATCCTCTGTCTGTGGTGAATTCGCTTTTACCCCATTCACAGTCGAAGGTGACTTCTCGTTATCCGCTAGGAATTGAGCTGTCTTCTGTTCAGTCATAAATTTAACGAATTTCTTCGCTTCTTCCGGGTGCTTCGTCTCTGCCGAGATCGCAAGCGCATAGTCAATACCGCCAGTAACAACACCAGCGCCGCTGTCATTCGGTACAGGGAACATCTTATACTCGTCTTCCATACCTGCCATATCAATGACCGGCACAGCCCAGATCCCTTGAGGGAGCATCAGAGCTTCTCCAGTAGCGAACAGATTGACCGCTTCATTGTATCCATTACCGGCCGCATCCGCCTGGCTGTAATCACGGATAAAGTCCATTTGAGTGATCATCTTCTGAATCCCCGCGTTATCCTCTGCCTTCGCAGCAGGATCTGCGAAGAACTTCGCTGCCGCCTCAGGATTCTCTGCATTGGTAATCAACGCTTCGGTAAGGTGACCCGCCGTCCAGGCATCCTTGAAGCTGGTTGCAAACGGGATCTTACCTTTCTCTTTAATTGCTTTGGCTGTGTTCTCTAATTCCCCCCAAGTTGTAGGAACCGTTAATCCCAGCTCATTGAATTTCGTAACGTTATAGAAAATACCATAAGCATTCATCGTTAATGGCACACTGTAATCCTTGCCGTTAACTTTCACATCTTCGTAATATGTAGGATCGACATTAGCCAGAAGATCGGTGTCCGTCAGGTCCAGGAAATAATCAGATTCAGCTTGAGTTCTGAAGTCGGATTCATTCGGAAAAATCGACATGATATCTGGTGCGTCGTTACTTGCCATCCGGCTATATAGAACCTGACGTGAGTCAGGGACTTGAACCTGATTTACTTTAATGTTTGGATTCTCTTCTTCGAAGTTTCGAATAATCTGCTCCATATAATCTTTAATCTCTGATTTCTGGTTGAACAATTCAATCGTTACCTGATTACCTTCGGATTCGCTGTTATTGTTAGCGGCTACGTTGTTGTTCGCCTTGCTCCCGCATCCAGATAACAGCAATACGCCTGCTAGAAGCGCTACTCCCCAAGTTGCCTTTTTGTTTCTCATTTGTAATATCCCCCTGTTCACTTGAACAATCTTTGCATAAACATGTCAACAAACTGATCTCGCAAAACATCTACGGCTACAAGCATATTTGTCTCTGTCGGACGACCGAAGAATACATCCTGCTCTTCGACGGTCATTCCTCTTGTATGCTCGCCCTTGCATTCTACAAGCATTCGCTTCGGTGCCACTTTTAGCAATTCTGGATGACTTACATAGGCTACAGTTAACGGATCATGAAGGATTGGAAGATGCTTCGATGAATCCATCCATTGGGTGAGAAGACGTGAGAGGAAGCTGACTTCGCTCTGGCTGGCCCGATTGATCTTCTCCACATCCGCTTCAGTCAAGCGGCATTTAAGCGTTACATCCAAGCCTACCATCGTTAAGCGAAGACCGGCATTGAACACGATCGCCGCCGCCTCCGGATCACAGACGATGTTCCACTCCGGATAATAAGCTGAATACATGCCGCCCATCATGACGATTTTAGCCTGCTTCATAACCTCTGGTGCTTTCATAACTGCGCAGGCAATATTCGTTAGCGGGCCGATCGCAACAATCGTAATTTCCGGATCAAGTCGTACTTGCTCGATTAGGAAATCGATTGCATGCTGATCGCTATTGAGTCCAATATCATGATACTCATCGGACCATTGACATGGAATATCGTCAATATTCGTCTCCGCAAATAGCGGCTTACCGATCCCCGTGGCTACCGGAATATCCAATCTTCCGTAAGCCTTCAGCAGTTGAAGCGCCAGCTTAGTACGAATCGGCGTATTGCGATATACCGTCGTTAAGCCAACCAAGTCAAGCTCGGGTGAATTCAAGGCAAGCGCAATCGCCAGGGCATCATCGATATCGTCGCCAATATCTGTGTCGATGATTATCTTTCGAATGGTTACCACCTCCTATCGCTGAAATAGGAGAGAAATATGTAATTGTTCAAAAGGTGTGAGTTTACTGGGTGTAATTATTACATATCCCTCAACCTTTTATAGTGTTGTCATAACAACTATAAGCGCTATGTTAACAGGTTCAAACGTTTTCATCAAGGGCAGAAGGTGCCCTTTTGTATGAATTTTTGTTGAAACGACGCGGTTTTCCTTAAATTAAAAGGTTGGGATGTCAATTGGTTGATTTTACTTCTTGCTAAATAAAAATATGTAATTTTTACACATAAGGACGATTAGGGAAATATGGGTTATCTGCGGTGTCTCAGGGAATTGATGCGTGTTGAAGCAAATTGGGGAGAGTTGGTACGTGTTGGGGGAGGAGTTCGAGAGTTGTCTAGGATTAGTTGGAGAGTAGTTTGAGGAGTTGGAGTAGTAGGGAGGGGAGCTTGGGGCTGGTTGGTTGTGTTGTGTGGCGCTGGTTGTGTTTGCTGGTTGAGTTGCGTTGGTTGTGTTGGTTGCGTTACACTGGCTACATTTGTGTAGTATGACGTTCCGTTTGTTGAAGGTCGTTGAAGGTTAATCGAGTTCCTCAAGGTGCTTTAACTCTAACGACACTGGGTATCGTTATTTTAGGGAAAACGACGTTAATTTAACTCTAACGAAACTCCATATCGTTATTTGGGCGAAAATCAGCCTTTTAGTTACTTATTGGCCTCAATAGCGATCCCCAGTTTCGTTAGGATTGGGAACAGCCCTTTTTCGTGCAAATTGCGATGCCCAGTTTCGTTAGAATGGGGAGAGTACAGAAAAAGAAGCCCCTTCGCTTTCTAAGCAATCGGCTTCTTCTTCTGAGAGTCATAATACCTGACTTTATTATATTTATTTATCAATTCATCGAGCTCTACAGATTGTTCAAGCACACGCCTGTCCAATAAACCGTATTGTGCCGCTAGTCGGTTTAATTCCTCTCGTTCCTGCTCAATAATAGTTCTTATCGTCTCTCTTCTAATCACGTCAATCACCCTATGTTATATTTTAGGGTCTGTTGCTAAATAATGCATATTGGATGTTTGTGCATATAATAAAAAATCCCAAATTTGGTAAAAATAAAGAATCAACTCAAGATAGAGTTGATTCTTCGTCCAATCTCAAATTAATCTTAATAACCAGCGCCATGTGTAAATGCTGTGATTACTCCTCCAATAACAACGCTAACAGATAGAATTTGCATAGTCATCCATACTAAACTCTTCTTCATTGTCCCACGCCTCCTCACATAATTTGATATAAGTTGTTTGTTGCTCCGTGGTGCTATAGTCCCTGTAGAACTCATATAAAATCATGCTGTTCGCCATCATGCTCTTACTGTTGATTCGGATCGAAAACTTTAGGCTGAGTAAGGTATTCTTAATCCCCTCTGCCAGCATCTTCTTCCTGAAACAATAGATTGCATATTTCTGAAAAAATAAGGAACAGCGGAATGTATGAACTTGTTCTTTGTAAACAAAGTCCTGATTGTTATGGTCATCCGGTATTTGCTTACTAATACTGAGATAATATTTAATCTCATCTGAAAATAAACTAAGATGCTCGTCCACAAAAAACTTATGCCGATTTGCCGATTCAAGCAAAGTAATCAAGCCTTCCAGCACTTCGCTTGGGTTCTCCTTCAGAAACTCAATATACTCGGGGATTCTCGACACTCTCCCCTCCTTGACATCTATGGAGAGCAAATTGGCACGAGCAAACATCTTGTATCTCTCAACTTCCACTAACATATTCTGATCCAAACTCTCAAACCAGCTTAAGTCGGCATATTTAGCGATCCATTTCCGGGATTCACTGAACATCCTTCGGAATTCATAACAAGCACCCTTATAAAGATAACCTATACCGTAGTAATAGACCAATGATCGAGAGGGCCTAAAATCAGGAGTCTCCCAACAACGTTTACGATACAGAATCTCTGTCAAGTTGCATAATTCATCCGTATATTTCTCAACTTCATCCCAATCTTTATTCACGTAGTATAATTCAGCCAACATGACTAACCCGTCGAGTACGAGATGTTCAGGCAGTCTGTGGCGATATGGAATAAATTGAGCTGCGGCAGTGAAGTTCTTATGGTTATCCTTTTGATAGATTTGAAACAATCTGAAATAACTGATAGCTAAACGTTCACAATGACTTGATCTTTCACTTTCGACCACACATTCATACAGAAGAATAGCTGCCTCTTTCAGTCCTTGTTCAAACATGATTTCCGCCGTTTCAAAAATACCTGCCACCTGTTTGATATCTTCAATCAGGAGAACAAGTACCTTTTGAATACAATCATGTCTCCGAAGCTCCGCGCAGCGAAGCAGAAAGGGACGTAACCTACGCCAATGTGGGGCTGATGAAGCAAAACTCTCATCCACATACATTTCATAATAGCTGCCTTCCGGAAGGCCCATAATCTCGGTAATGAGATCCAATTGTCCAATCGATATCGGTCTGTTCCCGTTAATAATGCCACTTAGGGTGCCTACATTAATTCCGGATGTTTCAGCAAATTGATGAAGAGTTATCCCCTCCTTCTTGATGTAGCTTTCTAATTCTGCGCGTATCGTGACGGTGGAAATCAAAAAGGATTCACCCCCCTATGAAAGTAATAGCCAATCCAGACAATCCATAATATTGAAAAAAATCTATAATTTAATATTAAGGCTAATTTTGACAATGGTCAATAAGAAATATCACGTTTCCCGTAATTTTATGCCAAATACTTGATAAATTAGGATGGCTATGTCGGAACATCCATTTGTTCACTCTAACGAACGGGGTATCGCTATTGGAGCCCATTGGAGGTCAAAAACCCGGATTTCCACAAAATAACAATATGGTGTTTCGTTAAAATTTTTTACAGCTTTTTTTGTGAAAATAGCGATATGTAGTTTCGTTTAGAGCCAATGCACCGATTTTACAGCAATTGCGCAGCCGCAGCGTTGGAGGCTACTTGCGCTGGATTCTTGCATCCCGGAATTACTGCGGTGACGACCGGATTCTTAAGACACCAGGCCAAGGCCCACTGTGCCATATTCACGCCTTCCGGAACTTCGTTGCGATAAATTCGCTCCACTTCCTCCAGCTTGCGGCGCGTGCTCTCTGGATCATGACGATGGCGAACGTCAGTGGAATCGAACACCGCACCCGGCTTATATTTTCCGCTCAAATAACCACTCGCCAGCGGGACACGGGCCAGCACACCCAGATTCTGCTTCTGGCAGGACGGGAATACACGCTCTTCTGGCTTGCGATCCAGACGGTTATAGACGACCTGAATCACTTCTGAATTGACTTTACTGGATTGCTCTGTCTGATGAAGGTTATCGTTATTGCCGATCGAAGTGCCTAAATGGCGTATTTTTCCGTCTTGCACTTGCTTGTCCAGCATAGTCCACAGCGCATCATTATCGAATACTGCATCCGGCCCGGAATGGAACTGGTACAGGTCAATATAATCCGTATTCAACGCCTTCAAAGACGCATCCAGTTGCTTCAAAACATCAGCAGCATCGAACACATCTGTACGGGTAAAGCGCTCATGGAAATGATGACCGAATTTCGTAGCGATAATCCAGTCCTCCCGCTTGCGGCGGCCCATATAATTCCCGATGAAGGACTCGGACAAATGATCGCCATAACACTCGGCTGTATCGATCAGATTGATGCCGAGCTCCTGACCCTGATCGAGAATCGCATCTACCTCATTCTGGGTAAATTGAATGCCCCATTCTCCGCCGAATTGCCAAGTTCCCATGCCGATCACCGACACATCGAGGCCTGTTTTCCCAAGTGTACGATATTTCATTCTACCCCTCCTCATCTATTAGATACGATAGATCTATTTAAAGTAATTTAGGATTTGGTTGGTTAGCATCCAATATCCATGTCTTTCCTTTTTTGATTGCATATCCTTTTTCCTCAAGACTCTCTCTACACAGATCCTTTACGTAGGATGGGCTATAATTCCAACGTACTGCTGCTTCTTCCGCATCTAAAATGTAAAGTAGAGGATTATTTGAGTCAGTAACATTACTTTTATTAATGATCCAGGTATTTCCTTTTTTAATTGCCATCCCCTTTTTTTTAAGTTTTAGTCTACATAGGTCTTTGACATACGATGGACTATTATTCCAAAGTTTGGCTGCTTCTTTAACATCCATAATGTAATCGAGAGGACGAAGTATAGTGATGTACTTCGACTTTTCAGTATCCATGTTTTCACCCAAAATATTAAGAATAAATAATTAATATATCCTGTACAGATACATTAATCAGCGGTAACGCTTATATAAATTATACCATTTTTTCATTAATTGATCAATTGGGCTCTAGTGAATACAGGTAGCCATGAACTGAGTAATTTACTAGGGTATTGGTTTCATCAGGCACATGCTGAATGGTTCATCACCAAGACCTTAGCACCATTCTCTAATTATTATTGACTCAACCAAATATTCTATATTATTATTTATATTGAAATATATTACAATTTTGCAATCTTGGAGTATGTACAAGGTGTTATGCTCTTCACTCAATTTTACGTAATAATAGTTTATATTAGCGGATGTGATTATACATGCCTAAATTACGATTATTTGTTATAGTTCTCTGTTTGTTTCTTGCTGGTTGTAGCAATAATCAAAATATGACGTTTGAAAATATCAATCGTCAATTGGATGAAGCGTCTGGAACTGAGAATAATCTTTGGTTTGTGCCTGCCAACTTCAGTGTAAGTTCATTTGATATAAAGTATGGAAATAATAAACTAGTATATACATGGACATTTACATTTCACGAGAAATTTTATCAAAAATTATTAATCACAAAACCAAAAATATATTACAGATTACTTTTTCCAAAAGAAGTCTCAAATATTCTTAAAGTTGAAGAATCCGATTATTTTGAACTTCAACCTATCGAGCCTAATGGGAAAAGAGAGTACGCTATAGAAATACCACTGATTATGGACAATGAATTATCAGATGAAGAGATTGAGTTGTTACGTAATAACTTGGATTATAATCTTATGATATATAATGACAATCTCAAAGCAATTAATATGTTTGGAATTAATAGACATTCAATGGATAGAACAATTTATTATAACTAGGTAGAGTACACGGTTTGTGGAACCTGATACGTGTCAAAGCCCAAATTATTTTGGGATTGCCGAAAGAAAATCTCGATGGGCCAGCGTTTGGCGTAGAATGCTGCAATGGTATCCGTTTCCAGTGTGATATCTGTACAACAAAAATCGCGCAACGCCTTCGGCTCTCCGAAAGCCTGCTTCGGCCAGCAAAGTAAAACCACGGCGTTGTCGATTCCATTCAATGCCCCTTCGTAGCGATACATCCAGTACGACGAACCGCTCACGGTGACGAGGCGAACGTCTACTTTGCGGATATGCTGCGCGTAGTCTTGAATGGAGACCCGGATGCCTGGGGGTAGAGAATCCGATTGGTTTCAGTGCACCGATGACGTGATAGCCTGCCGCCGCGCATACGCATCCATGACGCGGGGACAGGTAAACCAGGAATCGACCAGACAATAGCCGCGATGAGGCGGGAGAGGCAAGGTCTGAGCCTGGTCACAAACCCGGTCGATTTTCGTATATGCAGAGCCGTCCGGGTGAGTGAATGTCTTGTCGTAAAGGTTCACTTTGTCTCTATTCTTTTTGATTTTACAGTTTTCTGGAAGCCAATTTGCTCATTTATAGTTTCTATATCGGTATTGTGATTTCCCAGAGCGCTAAAAAAAGATCGCCCGATCCGGGCAATCTTATCTATAGGTGTATATGTCCACAGTAACCACGATCCGTCCTACTGATCTGTATCTGATGCGATGTAAATCTCAAGCTGCTGCTCTTCACATTCGGGAGCCGTCCAGCCGTCAGGCAGTTTGTTCGTAATAATCCCTGTAACCTGGCACAACGGGGTAATCGTGAACAAGGCCGATCTCCGCAGCTTGCTGTCATCAAATACCGCATAGACCTGGCTTGAGCGCTCGATCAGCTGCTGGGCAATCCGGGACTCTAATTCCGAATGCATCGTGAAGCCATGCTCCTGGGAGACTCCATCTACACCGAGAAACATCTTCGTAACATTGAGCTTGCACACCACGCTCTCAGCGAGGGGTCCAATCAACTCATAGCTCTTCGTACGCATCACTCCGCCAATAACTACGACCTGGATCTCTTCCGCATCAACCAGCTCCGCAGCGATGTTAACCGCATTGGTCACAATCGTAATATTGCGTAGCTTCTTCAACTCCTTGGCGATCAGAAAAGTCGTCGTCCCGCCCGTAAGCCCGACCACATCGCCCTCTTCAACTAAAGAGGCCGCCCTACGTGCGATCCGTTCCTTGTCCGGAAGATGCGAGAAGCGTTTATCCGCAAAAGATACCTCGGATGTCGAAGCACGATCTCCATCATATATCGCTCCGCCAATGGTACGGATAATCTCTCCTGATTTCTCCAACGAGTCGAGATCGCGTCTGGCCGTCGCTTCCGAGCAGCCCGTCGCTTCTATTATTTCTTGAATCGATATTTTGCCGCTTACTTTTATCAGTTCCAGAATCTTCGCTCTGCGAAGTCCGGTTTTTGAAATTTCCATAGCCTTCTCCTCTTGTAAACTAATGGTCCGTCAACAGCTCTAACATATAATTTTGGAGGATGAAGGACAAGAATGCAAGCGGGAACTTGGGAGCTTATAATGGAGCAACCTTCACTTGGTCAATCAATTTCTCATATACATCCTGCTCGAAGTGCCCTGCCCGCTCCGACATCGCATTAGCCGCAGCCGCTGCTGTCGCTATTCGCAGTCTGTTTGCCGGTGCGTCCCCACGTTCCTCCGAAAATGCCATCCCGGCCACAAAAGAATCCCCACAGCCGACTGTATTTACAGCCTGAATCTCGGGCGGAGTTACACGAAAGCCAGCTCCATCGATGAGTGCAATCGTCCCCCGCTCGCCCAATGTAACGCATACCTGTGGAATACCCGACTCTGACAATTGACGGGCCGCTTCAATACATTCCGTCTCACTCAAGCCTTCCTTGCCGAGCCAGGCTGCTAATTCATGCTCATTCGGCTTCACAAAATGAGGCTTAGCTTCCATCCCGGCGTTAAGAGCAGCGCCGCTCGTGTCTAGAAACACCCGCGCTCCCACCGATTTAATGGTGTCGATCAGTTCCGCATACAATCCGGCTGAGGCGCCAGGAAGCAGGCTCCCGGACAGCACAACAATGTTCGATTTCTGGGTCAGCTCGCCCAATCTTAAATTAAGCTCGGCAAGCTCCATATGCCCGGCCTTGGGCCCCTGCTCCAGCAACTCTGTGGACTGGCTATTCGACTCGTCCATGATGTTCAGGCATACGCGCGATTCACCCGCCACTGCTACGAATGCCGTATGGATTCCCTGCGCCTGCATGCCCTTTTCGATAAAGGCCCCATTGTTCCCGGCAACAAAACCAGATGCGGTCACCTCGCCGCCCAATAAGCGAATAACCTTGGCGACGTTATTCCCCTTGCCGCCCGGCTCAGCGATTTGCTGAGCCACGCGATGCACCTCGCCAGGGACGAACCGAGGGACATAATAGGTCTTATCGATCGCCGCATTCAAGGTGACAGTAGTAATCATTTCAATGTTCCTGCCTTACCGATGCATCCGCATAATTCCATTTTCTCGATGGCCAGGCGTTTTACTGCTTCCTTGGCTGGAACCATATATTTGCGCGGATCATTCTCTTCAGGAGATTTCGCGAATACGTCCTTGATCGCATTAGAGAAGGCGATTCTCAGCTCAGTGGCTACGTTCATCTTGGACATCCCTAGGGCAACAGCCTTCTTCACCTGGTCAGCCGGAATGCCAGAGCCTCCATGAAGGACAAGCGGAACGTCTACCTTCTCGGCAATTTTCGCAATTCTATCAAAATCAATGTTCGGTTCGCCCTTATAGATACCATGTGCAGTTCCGATCGCTGGCGCTAATGTCAGCACCTTCGTCTGTTCAACAAACAGCTTGCAATCATCTGGGTCAGCCAGCATAGCGTCGCGCTCATCGACTACGATATCATCCTCAACTCCGCCAACCTTGCCCAATTCAGCCTCGACATTCACTCCTATAGCTGCGGCTACCTCCATTACATGTTGCGTCCGCTTCACATTCTCTTCATAGGGAAGCATGGAAGCGTCGATCATGACTGAGGTATAACCCGCCCGGATACATTGAATAATCGTAGCGAAATCCGTACAGTGATCCAGATGAAGCGCGATCGGCAAGCCAGTCTGATCCGCAGCAACCTTAGCTGCCGCAGCGATATATTTAGGTCCCAGATGCTTGACGGTGCCCACCGTCGATTGAATAATAAGTGGCGAATTCGTCTCGCTGGCCGCCTCGACGACAGCCTGCAGCATCTCCAAGGTATGAACGTTAAAAGCAGTGATGGCGTATCCATTCTCTCTGGCTTGTTGAAGCATGGAAGTAGACGAAATAAGTGGCATAAGATTTGTCCTCCTAAAAATATAATTAATGGGATAATTCATATGGCTTATAATTAACTTGCTAAACTGAATCGCTAATCGTTACTGCCGCTGCGTTTCAGCGCCCAAAGAGCACTGCCAACTATACCGGCATGATCATTTAACTCGGCGGTCTTGATCACGAACTGGCCTAGATAATCTTGAAGCAGTAAATCATCCAACTCCTGCCTCATAGGGGCGAATAACGCCTCGCCTGCTAATGCTCCGCCGCCACCGATTACAATGGCATCCGGTGAGAGCAGGGGAACCACCCAGGCTAGAGCTCTGGCGAACGTCTTGCCGGTCTGGGCCAGAACATCGCGGGCCAGGATATCCCCGGCATCGCTAGCTCTGGATACCCCGCTGGCTGTGATATCAGCGATATCCGGGAACCATTCCTGCAGCAAACTTGCTTCCCCCTTCGTAATCCGGCTGCGCGCTTGTCTGGCAATGCCAGTCGCGGACACCACCGTCTCCAGACAGCCGATCCGTCCACAATTGCACGGAAAATCCACATTTTCTATAGGTACATGGCCGATCTCCCCAGACATGAAGCGATGTCCGTAGTGCAAGCTACCATGCTGCACGAAGGCTGAAGCCAAGCCCGTTCCGATCGTCACTCCATAGACAAATTCATGACCTCTGCCGCCTCCGGCAACCGCCTCTCCATAGACATACATGCGCACATCATTATCGATGTAGACCGATCTGCCAGTAAGCTCCTTTAAACGGCCAGCTATTGGAATATTGCGCCAATTCAGATTGACTGCCCTTAGGCTCACGCCTTGTTCCGGATCTACCAAGCCCGGGATCCCCATTCCTACTGCAACACATTGCTCTGATGCTATGCCGGCTTCCTCTATTAACTGCTCAATCGTGGCACTGATTTTTGATAAAATAGCCTGATGGCCTTCCTGCGAATCGGTAGGATATTTACGCTGGGCTACGATATTCCCGTCCTCATCCACCAGCCCGCAGACAATATTGGTGCCTCCTACATCGACTCCAACGGCATACTTCATAGAAGAATCCCGCTCCCCTCACTATTAATGGCTTGCAGCATCATAGACCTGCCAACCTAGCACATAGGTCTGATGTACTTGGAAATCATCGTCGATCAGGACTAGATCGGCATCCTTTCCAAGCTCGATCGATCCCTTCCTATCCTGGACGCCGATCTGCGTGGCCGGATGAATCGTAAGGGCTGGAACGATATCAGCGATTTCCTTGCCCGTGAAAGCCACAGTTCTGGATAGAGCATCGATCATCGTCAGCGAGCTGCCTGCCAAGCTGCCCAAAGAGCCGTCATCCAGCTTCAGATGGACCTGCCCGTTATGCATCAGGACGGGAAGCTTGCCCAGATAATACTCACCATTAGGACAACCGGCCGCGCACATGCTATCGGTGATCATAATGACCTTGCCTTCAGGCTTGATTTTGAATACCCATTTGATCAAATCAGGATGGACATGATGACCGTCGCAAATCAACTCTACTGCGAGTTCATCCAGCATTAGCCCCGCCCCGGCAACTCCAGGCTCCCGATGATGCAATGGACGCATGCCGTTGAATAGATGGGTGACCTGCGTAGCTCCCCACTCCACAGCCTTTTTCATCGTTGCGTAATCCGCATCTGTATGAGCTAATGAGATGGTGACTCCTTTATTCACAGCATGTACGATGACTTCTTCTGCAGAATTCAGCTCAGGAGCAATCGCCATCAGCTTGATCGTGCCTTTGGAGGCGGACCAGAAGGATTCGAACTCCTCGATAGACGGCTCGCGAAGATCATCCGGATTCTGAGCTCCGCTCCTTGCCGGATTCAGGAATGGCCCTTCCAAATGAACCCCGAGCAGATGAGCACCATCCGGCTGACGATCTGTATCTTGAACGACCTTGGCGGATGCCTCTAGCGCGGAGATAATCTCCTCATGCGTCGCAGTCAACGTGGTGGCCAGCAATGAAGTGGTGCCTCTGGATGCATGGAACCGGCACATGCCGTACAATTCCTCGCTGCTCCCTTTCATAACATCAAATCCACCACCGCCATGCACATGGACATCTACAAAGCCGGGCAGCAGCATTTTCCCCGCCGCATCGACCTGCGTCCATCGTTCGTCGCCGAAGGTCAGCTGTTCGCTGCTCTTTACCCCGCTTTCGTCTCCCTGGTCTATGCCGACGATTTTTCCATTTTTGATAAATAAACTTCCGTTGTTGATCCAGCCTTGTGGCGTTAAAATTCGAGCATGTTGAATTTGAATCGCGCTGGACTCCATAGATGCACCCTCCTATGTTATTCGACATCTATTTTGATTGAATAAATCACTTTATGATTATAATATTCTTATTTTATGATCAAATCAATATATAATTGATTGATAAATGAATAAATTCGGTATTTATGATCGTTTTTTAAATTTATCAATCATTGTTGTGTTTATTTTGATTGAAAAAATCATTTTTATGATATACACTGTCCTCATACGTTATAAATGAATATTCGAACTTATCTAATAGGAGGTCTAAGCGTCTATGAGCTTGACTTACAGTGAAATCAAGCAGCAATACGCTGCCCTGCAACAAACTTATGACTACATGATGGGCAAAAGACAACAAATCGTTGACTTCGTTAAAACCCAAGCTATCTCTTCGATCACCTTCGTCGGCTGCGGATCAAGTTATTGTCTGAGCCGCTCCGCTGCTCAGTCCGTCTCCTTGCGGGCTGGCCTACCTGCCTACGCCTTGGCGGGCGGAGATCTTATGCTGAACTATGAGCAGTATCAGCCAATGCTGCGGAACACGTTGTTGGTAGCACCTTCCCGCTCCGGCAGTACCAGCGAGGTTGTGGAAGCAGTTCGTCTACTCCGCGAAGCAGGCAATAACCTTCCGGTACTGGCTCTGTCCTGTGTGAGCGATTCACCGCTCTCGAAGCAAGCTGACTTCGCTCTGGAACTGCCATGGGCATTCGACCATAGCGTCTGCCAGACCCGGACAGTCACGAATTTGTATATGGCCAATCTGCTGCTGAGTGCATTCGTGGGTGGAGATGACAAGCTCATCGCCGATCTGCAGACTGCAATCAGCCAGGGCGAAGCTTATATGGAGTCTGTTGAGAGCAGCATCCGCAGTGCAGCTGACTTCAATTGGACTAATGCCGTCCTGTTGGCTGATGGCGAGCTCCAGGGGCTTGCCTCTGAAGGAGCTATTGCGCTAACGGAAATTGCCAAGATTCAGGCTCATTCCTTCCATCTGCTCGATGTTCGCCATGGACCGATGGTTACGGTAGGAGAAGATACTTTGGTGATCGCGGCACTGTCGGATCGTGGAACCGAGCATCAACACAAGCTTATGCGCGATATTAAGAACCGGGGAGCGAGAATTATTGCCTTCGCGGATCGGCCAGACGTGATTCCTGCCGAGTTCGTTGACTTGGCCATCGTCTCCGCCAACAAGCTGGATACTGCCGCACACGGCATTCCGTTTATTTTCATCCCGCAAATTGTTGCGCTTAGCAAAGCTGAACAATTAGGCATCGACCCGGATCAGCCCGACGGCCTTGTCGCCTGGGTCAAGCTCTAACCCTCCAAGTCCAGACATATAACAGAAAAGCAGGCCAGGAAACTTAAGTTCCTGGGCCTGCTTTTTTTCAATCCGTTTTACATCCTTATTGTACTTGGCACATGCCGATAGTTCGCTCATCGCTGGGCGGTCCACCTGTAGCCTGTAGTGAATGGGCGAACCCAGTACAAGTTCCCTCGATCCCCTTTGAGTTCAAATGAAAGTGGCCATAGGAATCCGTAGACCCATATATCTGCGCGACCACTCAATAGTGGCTTTTATAGTAACCAGTGTATTCGTACGGACTGACCTAAATAGATCAATAGTGACTTACTTACCGCGAAATGCCCCAAGGAAACCCTTAGTAGCTTCGTAACTTTCCCCCGCATACCGCTCGAAGTGCCCATGCAATGTTAAAAGCCTGCAATTATGCAGGCTTTTAACCTCAAAACCACCTGTTACTAGGAAATTCCTGCAATTATGCAGGCTTTTCCACCTTTTTCTGTAGAATCAGGCCGATATGGTGAAAAAGGATGCATTTTCGCAGGAATTTTCCATTTTGGGACGGCAGAGAGACGAAATTCCTGCATATTTGCAGGCTTTCTGGTATACGGGGCGATTGAGCACGAACGTGGCTTCACAATTACATATCTAACTATGTGGCACAGGAATGTCTTCCGATAATCAAGAATCAAGTTTATCGCTCAGCCTCGTTGGCAATAATGATTGCTAATAAATACAAGAGGGTGGACAGCCATGCGCATGCGTAAAAGGAAAAACCTTCATAAAATAAATAGTTCCGCAGCCGCAACGGGTCAACAATCAGAAAAAAAACCGGAAACGCAAAACACTCAAAATGCCCCTGAAGGGCAAGAGAGTCAAGATAGTAATCAGCCTTCAAAGGCACAAGCAGAGCAACAGAATCAGGCGACTCAACAAGGCCAAAACGGCCAACAATATCAGCAATCGCAAGCCATGCTGGAGATTGAGAACAGCCAAAAAACGCAAAATGGTCAAGAAACCGAGACGGCTCAGGAGTCGCAAGAAATGCAGGCACAGAGCGGGACATCCCAAAATGGTGCGACTCAGGACAGTGCATCTCAAGGCGATACTCAGAACAATGCTTCTCAGGATGGGGCTTCCCAAGATAATACGTCTCAAGGCGATACATCACAGAGTAACTCAACCCAGAACAGCGCGTCACAAAGCGGTGGAACCCAAAATAGCGCTGACCAGAGCAATGCTTCTCAGAACCAAACGCCCCAAAACGCTGCTTCCCAAAGCAATCAGACGGAAGGTGGAAGCAATCAAGCGAGTGCGTCCAGTGGGAATAGTGGAGGGGTTCCGAATGATGGGGGGCCTACCAGCAACGGGTTAGAACCAGCAGAGCAACAACAGCAGCAGGGTCAACAAAATCAGCAGAACCAACAACAGCAACAAAACCAACAGAGCGCACAAAACCAACAGAATCAGCAAAATCAACAATACAGACAGCAGCCAAATACACCGAATAATCCCAAGGCGCATGCCACTCAGGAAACAAAATCGGGCCAAGACCCGCAGCTTCCACCGATCTCTAAAAGTCTTGAGCAGAACGTTAAGTTCATTAAGGACTCGCTTGGTAACAGCACTGATCTCATTATTAGAAGATTCCCCTTCAGCCCCGCTAATGACAGACTGATCGCTATTCTGTTCATCGATGGGCTAGCCGATTGCACGATCATTAATGACTATATTATGGAACCGTTAATGCAACCGGAAGGGGAAGTTCTAGATCTTCTTAGTGAAGAGAAGCGCGATATCTCCAACGTGTCTCAGCTTATTAAAGACCGGGCCTTAACCTTCGGTGATATACATGATCTTCCGGACTACAACAGCCTGTTCCATTCGCTATTATCCGGGGATACGATCCTGCTCGTCGACGGTGAGAATACCGCCACCGCAGCCAGTGTCCGCGGCTGGAGGGATCGCGGTGTCGGCGAGACTTCCTCCGAGAATGTCGTGCGCGGTTCGCGCGAAGGATTCTCCGAGGCGCTGCGTACCAACACGACGCTGGTCCGGCGCAGAATTAAGGACCCGAGCCTCTGGATGGAATCCATGCAAATCGGCCATGTCTCTCGAACGGATGTGGCCATTATGTATATCAAAGGGATCGTAAATGATCAGATCGTGGAGGAAGTACGTTCCAGGCTGAGCAACATCAACATCGACTCTATTCTGGAGAGCGGCTATATTGAGGAATTGATTCAGGACGAGACAATGACCCCTTTTCCAACGGTATACTACTCGGAGCGGCCCGATGTCATCGCGGCTGAATTGCTGGAGGGCAAGATCGCCATCTTCGTCGATGGCACTCCGATTGTGCTCTGTGTACCGGCGCCATTCGTCTCTTTCATGCATGCTGCAGAGGATTATTATCAGCGTGCCGACATCAGCACCTTCATCCGCCTTCTCCGTTATGTCGGTCTGGTGGTCTCTCTTTTGAGCCCGTCCTTCTATATTGCAGTTACCACCTTCCATCAGGAGATGATTCCTACCGCTCTATTGATGAGCTTGGCTTCACAGCGGGAGGCTGTCCCTTTCCCTGCCTTTTTCGAGGCGCTCATGATGGAGATGACGTTTGAAATTCTGCGTGAGGCGGGCGTACGCATGCCTAAATATATTGGAGCGGCTGTCTCTATCGTAGGAACTCTCGTCATTGGTCAAGCTGCAGTCCAGGCCGGATTTATCTCGGCAGCCATGGTTATCGTCGTCTCACTCACTGCGATCTCCAGCTTCGTGCTGCCTTCGTATAATATGTCCATCGCCTTCCGAATGCTGCGCTTCCCGCTGATGGGTCTGGCGGCCTCTTTTGGACTGGTGGGCATCTTCGCCGGATGTACCATCATTATTCTGCACCTGTGCAGTCTGCGTACCTTCGGTGTACCTTATATGACTCCACTGGCGCCGATTATCCCGAGCGATAACAAGGATACGCTTCTGCGCCTACCGCATCGCTTCATGATCAAACGTCCGCGGCTCATTAATCAGAAGAATATTCAGCGGCAAGGCCCTAACTCGGGACCAAACCCACCGAAGCACAGATAGAAAGGTGGCACCGATCAGACAATGAAAAAATATGCAGCTTGTCTGCTTCTGCTTTTTATCGTGACTTCAC
Organism: Paenibacillus aceti; assembly: GCF_003614185.1. GTDB lineage: Bacteria > Bacillota > Bacilli > Paenibacillales > Paenibacillaceae > Fontibacillus > Fontibacillus aceti. Next base: position 4,765,810 of record NZ_KZ987724.1, on the reverse strand, counting down.
TCTTAACGGGATGCTGGAATCGCCGTGAGTTAAACGAGCTCGCCATAGCTGTTGGATTTGGACTGGACAAGAGTGGGGACAACAGCTACCAGGTATCGGTACAAGTTGTAAATCCGAGCGAGGTTACAGGCGGCAAAGGAGGAGGCGAGGCTCCGGCTACCCTGTATACCGCGAAGGGACATACCGTCTCCGAGGCCATACGGAGGATCAGTAATACCAGTCCGCGTAAAATGTATGTCGCCCAATTGAGAATGGTGCTGATTGGAGAGGCTCTAGCTGAGGATGGCGTAGCCGAGTCGCTGGATTTCCTGCTCCGGGACCATGAGATGCGGACGGACTTCTACCTCGCTATCGTACGAGGTGCCACGGCCGAGGAGGCCCTGAAGATCATGACACCACTGCAGAAAATTCCGGCCAATAAATTATTCGCTTCTTTGGAGACATCCGAGCAGACCTGGGCGCCTAGCTTAACGGAAACTTTGAATGAAATGGTCAGTGACTTGCTCAGCAAAGGCAAACATCCCGTACTGCCTGTTCTGCGGATTATAGGGGATCCGGAATTGGGCGCAAAGAAACAGAATGTGGAAGGGATCAATACGCCTACTCAGTTGAAATTTTCGGGGATCGCTGTGTTTAATTACGATAAAGTGGTCGGCTTCCTAACTGAAGATGAAAGCAAGGGCTATAATTTCATTCGCGACAACATCAAAACTACGATGGATCATGCCAAATGCCCCAGCGGCGGCAAAATCTCGTTCGAGGTTATCACATCGAAGACGAAATCCCGCGGCAAGGTCATCGACGGACAGCCGCAGATCAATATTGATGTGCGCGTCACCGGGAATATCTCCGATGTAGAATGTAAAAACCTGGATCTGCTCGATATGCAAACGGTCAATATGCTCGAGCAGCTGTTCAGCGAACGGATCAAGACCCTTATGGAGAACTCTATTCATACCGTACAGACAAAATACGGTTCAGATATTTTCGGATTCGGCGATACCATCCATCGTTCCAATCCCAAGGCCTGGAAGAAGCTGCAAGAGGATTGGGATCAGCGATATTTTCGCAATCTGCCGGTAAATATCAGTGTAGATGTAAGCATAAAGCGGCTTGGTACGACGAAGGACTCTTTTCTGAAAAACTTGAAGGAGTAATCTATTATGCTCAGCATTGTGGTGATCCTAGTAGTGACCAGTTATATTATCTGGTTCGTGGCCCCTGACCTGTTCAAAAATAAATACTATAAAGAGTTGTGGGCCTTCTTCATTCTTCTGAGCATTGGAGTCGCCGCAAGTCTTACTGTGAATCTGCTGCATGATGTTCCTACGCCGCTTCAAGTCATCACGAATATACTTAGTCCGCTCATTCTTTTGCTGAAAAATATTGGACTGGTCTAGTCCGAGGAGTGAAGTTCATGAAGAAATACCGCGAAGTTAATATATCTCCCAGGCAGCTTACGACCTTGACGATGTTCTTCACGATCGGCAGCGGTATACTCATCATTCCGTCCGCTGTAACTATGGCTGCGAAGCAGGATGCCTGGATCGCTTGTCTCGTTGGACTGTTCCTGGGGGTTGCCGTACTATGTCTGTATAATCTGCTGACGAAATTCTATCCCCAATTGAACATGATCCTTATGATGGAGACTCTGTTCGGCAAATGGCTGGGCAAAACGATTGCACTGCTGGTCGTTATTACACTATTTCTCACTGGCCCTTCGCCAGCGCTCTACTTCACCAGCAACTTTGTGACAACACAAATTATGCCGGAGACTCCGACACAAGCGATTAATATTCTATTTACGGTTGTCATTGTAATGGGCGTGCATCTGGGGATCGAGACCATCGCCCGTTCCTCTGAGCTCCTGATCCTTCCCTTCATCCTCCTGTTCTTCTCCTTCGCCATCCTGATTCTTAATCAGACGCAGACGGAGAATATATTACCCTTGATGGAGAACGGGATGAAGCCCATCTGGCCGGCGGCCAGCGGCTTCTTGTCAGGCGTGGTGCTTCCTCACTTCTGCCTGCTCATCTTCCACTCCGCGGCCGTAAATGATGCCAAAAAAGCGAGAAGAGCCCTCTTAATCGGAACTATAATCGGAGGACTGGCCATCACCTTGATTGTGGCTCTGGGTATACTGGTCTTCGGACCTGATATTATAGCGAACAGCATGTATCCGAGCTATCTGCTAGCTCAGAAGATCAACATCGGTAGTTTTCTGCAGCGGATTGAGGTCATTATGGGGATCATGTGGTACACGACATTGTTCTTCAGAATTGCAATCTACATGTATTTCATAGCTTTGGGATTGACATGCATCTTCAATCTGCGGGATTATCGCCCTTTGGTGCTGCCGCTTGGTATGATTCTCGTAGCTATGGCGGAGATCATCTACCCTAATATCACTTATCAGCAAAAATGGGACGGAGAAACCTGGCCCGCCTTTATGCTGCTGTGGGGTTTTCTCCTGCCGGTCATCATGCTGCTCACTCATTTCATTCGCAAGCTCTTTGCAAATAGGAATTCGAACAATAATAACAACACAAATAATACGAATAATACGAACTCGAACGAAACTCAATAAGCTTTTAATGGCGCAGATCTATTTTAGAAATCGCTTGACCAGTCCCAGTTTCTTATCGTTATAAGGCGGGAACAGGAAGCTTGGGTTAATCCGGGTGGACTTGTTCAGCACGCTTTTCTTATGGGAAAAGGTATCGAAGCTATGCCGTCCATGATAAGCCCCCATGCCAGATGAGCCAACGCCGCCAAAAGGTAGATACGGACTGACCAAATGCATGATCGTATCATTCACACATCCCCCGCCAAAAGACACCGTACTCATCACCCGCTGCTCGACCTGTTTGTCGTTCGTAAACAGATAAAGGGCCAGCGGCTTCGGTCTGGAGTTGACCGCATCAATCACTTGCTGCAGATCACTATATTCCAGTACCGGCAGGATCGGGCCAAAGATCTCATCCTCCATCACCTTGTCATTCCAGTTCACCTCGTCCAGCAAGGTAGGTGCAATATACAGATCATCCCGGTCCGTCTGCCCTCCGGCAGCGATGACAGCTCCCTCCAGCAGCCCGTTCAGACGATCCCAATGCTTGAGATTGACGATCCGCCCATAATCCGGACTGAACCGCGGCTGCGTTCCGTAGAAGGCCAGGATGTACTCCTTCATTTTCGCTATAAGCTTCTTACGGATAGCCTGATGGGCCAACACATAGTCGGGAGCAACACAGGTCTGCCCTGTGTTCAAATATTTTCCCCAGACGATCCTCTGTGCTGCTAAGTCCAAGTTCGCCTCCTGATCCACGATGCAAGGGCTCTTGCCGCCCAGCTCCAGCACGACCGGGGTGAGATGCTCGGCCGCAGCTTTCATGACGATCTTGCCGACCCGGACACTCCCCGTGAAGAAAATAATATCGAATGGTGCCTGAAGCAATACGGAGTTGGCCTCCTGTCCCCCTTCAATGACCCGTACATAGGATTCGTCAAAACATTCGCCAATCAGCTTGGATATAATCTGTGATACATACGGTGTATATTCTGAAGGCTTGATGACTGCGCAATTTCCGGCAGCGATCGCACCGACCAGTGGGTCCATCACTAGCATAAACGGATAATTGAACGGCCCGATAATTAATGCCGAGCCATACGGCTCCGAATATACATAGCTGCGTGACCCGAAGTGAACGATCGGGGTACGAACCCGCTCCCGCTTGATCCATTTATGTAGATTCTTTATGATGTAGCCGATGCTGTCATAGAAATACCCGACCTCCGTGGAGTAAGCCTCGAACTCGGGCTTGCGCAAATCCTGATGCAACGCATGAATAATCTCACGCTCATGCTGCTGAACAGATTTCTTCAACGCCTGGAGCTGTTGCAGCCTGAACTCGAGAGAACGGGTTCTCCCTGTATTTATAACGCTGTGCTGCTGCTTAAGTATTTCTGCGACTACCTCAGGATTTAGTTCCGCCATTTTACTCACTCCCCCTTCTTACTGATCCAATCCATTCTATACTAAACATACACCGACACAAGCATAAGGAGCAATCCCTGCGCAAGAAGGCTTGACCAGGTAAAGACAAGGATTTAACATACAATCATCCTTAGATACCACTTTCTGTGCTAGAATGAGGGCAGCAAACAAGCGGAGGTGCATGAAGAGAGGTATGGGACTTAAGGTAATTATCGTCGATGATGAAAGCCTTGCTATATTGAAAATGGAGACATTACTGAGGGAGCAGACCGAGGTAGATATAGAGCTTGCCGGTTCCTACATGAATCCTCTTGAAGCTCTTGCAGCAGCTCGGCGGGAAGTTCTGCATCTGGCTTTTTTGGATATTGAAATGCCTGAGATTACCGGGTTTGAATTGGCTAATCAGTTGCTGAATATTCAACCACATATTGAAATCGTGTTCACGACTGCCTTTCAGGAATACGCCTTGAAGGCGTTTGAGATCAACGCGCTTGATTACTTGCTCAAGCCAGTCAGTCCGGACAGATTAGTTATCACCTTACAGCGTATTGCCAAAGCTGCAGGAGAATTAACAGACCGTGGCAATGAAGCGAACGCTATACAGCTGAACTGTTTTCGGAATATCCATTATGTTGATGCGGATGGAACAACGAAGTCTTTTGCCTGCAGAACACTGAAGGCCCCGGAGATATTCGCTTACCTGCTCTTTCATCACGATACCATCGTAACCAAGCAGTCGTTGATCGACTTGCTATGGCCGGAATATGATATCGACAAAGCGACAGCCCAATTACATACCGCGATCTACCAGATTCGCAAAGTACTTAAGGAAGCGGAGTTCGAGCTAGAGATCAAATATAAGGATGGCGGGTACAGCCTTCTGCTAGGAGATGTGAAGCTGGATGTGGAGGATTGGGAGTCTCGGGTCAAGAAGGCTCGGCCCGTAACTGCTGATACTATGGGGCAACATCTGTCTATCCTGTCCCTATATAAAGGGGATTATCTAGCCGATCATCGCTATACCTGGGCAGAATATGAGCAGGAACGCCTCCGGCTGATCTGGCTGACTCATGTGAAGCAACTGGCGGAGTATTGTCTGTCTAGTGAGATGTATACGGAAGCTATGTCATTATACCAAGAAATCGTATATAGACTGCCCTATGTGGAAGACGGATACCTCGGCTTAATGAAGGTATACTCCATATCGAATCATCAGTTAGAGGTCAGGAAAGTGTACCGGATTCTATGTACTAAGCTGCGGGATGAATTTGACGTAGCTCCTAGCAGAGAATTGACAAATTGGTACCTGGAATGGAAGCAATCGATTTAATGGCGATATGTAAGAAGCTTATAATAGAGCGAACATAGAGCAAAATCTAGGCGATGAGTTTCTCTTCACGAGGAACTCATCGTCTTTTTTCTGTTAAGCTCCCCCACCCATACATATTTAGAATATATTCAGTGACCTATTTTATATTAGCTGGGATAAGTATCGACCTAAATCGACATGATCACAAAATTTTTGAGAGGTGAATGACTCTATCATGAAGAAGTATCGAAAGCCGTTATTTATGTTTCTTGTGCTTGTCTTAATGCTAAATATTATGCTGCCCTCTTCCGTCACCCTGGCTGAAGGTGAATCCGAGGATGCTGCAGTAACGGCACAGGAAAGTGTCACGGAAAATGTATATGGTAGTGAGGGTCCTCAGTCTGGAATTGGGATTACGGATAAGTTCTCCCTTATTACAGTAGAAATGTATGATGACAAGCCTATTTATGATGAGAATAGTGGTGCGCTTCATCCGAATGGCAAACGATTGGATAGCCCTGATTATTTGGCCAATGCGGATAGGCCAGTAGCCATTATTTTTGATTGGGAACTAGAGGATGGCCACCCTTACAGCGCTGGTTCAGCCTACACCTTCACTCTCCCGGACAAGTTCGCCATCCCTGATGTTCTGAGCGGTTCATTAACAGGCGGAGTCGGGGATTATGTTGTAACCCCGGCGGGAACTGTCACGTTCACGTTCAACGACAGCATTGATCATGGGCTGGGGTATGAGGGCCAATTCTTCGTATGGATCGAGTTCAATAAGCAGAAATTTGGCGATGGATTGGAGCAACTCTTTGAGTTCGCGTCCGCCGGCAGCATCGTTGTAAACTTCAAAAACACAGCTACAGATCAATTGATAAAAAACGTCAACAATCCGAAGGGCTTCAACTCTGATGAAGTGGAATGGACGGTTGACTTCAATCAGCAAGAGCAAGCAATACAAGGCGCCGAGCTGAATGACCAACTCGGGGACGGATTATCCCTCAAAGATGATATTAAGGTCTATGAATTAATAGTAAATATCGATGGAACGGTTAAGGAGGGCTCCCTATTCAGAACAGAACAGGAATTCCCTATCAAGCTGGGAGATATCCATAAAGCCTATAGAGTAAAGTACAAGACTCATGTTGCCGCTCCAACCGAAGAACCTTTTTTAAACAGAGAATACAAGAATGCTGTCACGCTTACCGGAAATGATGGAAAGTACAGCAAAGAGACCTCTGCCAGTGTATATATAAGCTTCAATGAACCGTTGAACAAGAAGGTCACCAATTCGGATACTGTCTCTACTGCTGCGGGGATCAAGCGGACTATCGATTGGGCCATTGAGTACAATTATAATTTACAGAAGATTGGACAGCCGATCATTAAGGACATATTCAACCCCAACAATAAGGTTAAACTCAAACTGGCCGATAACAAGTTCAACGTGTATAAAGTAACCATAGATAGTTATGGACATGCGTTGCGCGATGCTCTAATCGACAAGAGCGAATATGATTTACAAGTCTTGCAGGATAACGCTGGCTTCGAGACCGGCTTTACACTTGAATTCAAAAATACGATCACCGAGGCCTACCTGATTGAGTATCAAACGGAAATAGAAGAGCGTGTTTATGAAGATCAAAACGTCACTAACTCTGTTACTTTCGGGAATATCGAGAAGTCCGCTTCCCATTGGATTGGTGAACTGATCTTCAGGAAGAATGTAAAGCATGAAGACTTCAATGAGAAGGAAATTGAATGGGAGCTTGTCCTCAATGAGGATCGGATTGAAATGTCCAACATTGTGATCAAAGATGATTACGCGGGTAATCATATGAATCTGCTCCCGGAGAGTATTAAAGTTAATGATCAAGAACTGACTAAATCCCCCTTCAAATTGATGCCGCAAGATGATTATAGCGAGGGATTCACGCTCCAGCTCAAGAGTGGAGAGGTGATCAAAGATCCAGTTACGATTACTTATAAGACATCATTTGATCCTAAAGCAGGCAAACCTGCGGATGGCGCTTATGAGAATAGAGCGACATTGACATGGAAAGATCTGAATGGCTCTCATCAGCTTGATAAACAGGCCAAAGTAACCCCTCAGGACTTTACGAATAACAATGGCAGAAAAATAGGCACATACAGCGCCAAGGACAAAGAGATCACTTGGACGGTTATTGCCAATTACAATCTGTTTAACGTAGAGAATGCGACAATTACCGACTCCTTGACAGGAAATCAGACTTATATCAAAGACTCCTTCGAGGTCAATAAGCTGATTCTGGATAGCAAGAATAATACGGTATCTATCGGCGAGGTTGTTACGAATTATAATCTCAAGATAGCTGATGATGACAAGAGCTTCGAATTAAGTCTAGGTAAAATAGGTAAAGAAGCCTATCAGGTCAAATACAGAACTAGCCTTGATGGCAATTTTCCGATAGAGGGAATCTATTCTAATTATGCGGCTCTATTGGATGGAACTACAAGTCTATTCGAGCAGAAGGCTGAAGTGACCCCGAAGCATGGCGGCGAACTGCTGTACAAGCAGGGCAGACAGGAAGGGAAAACAGACAAAGCTGCCTGGAAAGTTACAATCAACCCTAGCCAGTCTTACATTCCAGCCGGTTCTGTTTTAACAGATACTTTATCGGATAATCAAATTTTACTAGCGGATTCCCTGCGACTATATAAGACAGATCTACCTGCCGGTAACAATGGAGAGATCTCAACGATCGGTGAGCCGCTCAATAAAGATGGAAATCAGGATAATGATTTCTTTAAGCTGGAGGTTCAAGATAACACCTTCACCCTTACCTTCAAGAAAGAATTAAAAACCGCCTATATTCTGCAATATGAATCTTATATTAATGCGGATAGTGGCGAGAGAATTGAAAATGAAGCCAAGTTCGCAGGCCGCATCGCATCCGTTGAAGGTAACGATGGAGCGAAGGGGATACAGGTCTCACTCGCGGGAGCTGGCGGAGGAGTATCTACCGGCAATGGGCAGCTGAAGATTCACAAGCTGGATGATCTGAATCAGCCGATTGAGGGAGTCATCTTCGAGCTCTGGAACGCTTCAAATACCGCTCTGTTGGAAACTCTTATTACCGATAGCAATGGGAACGCCAAGACTGTCAAGAAATACAGGTACAACGGAAAGACAGAAGGCTTGCCCTATAAATTAAAAGAGGTCTCTACTCCTAGCGGCTACTTAGCGGACCCTGACTATGCAACGGATCAAGGAAAGGATATCTATTTCAAAGATCCTGAAGTGCCTTTCACGATTGTCAATGAGATTATCCGGCAGGGCTTTGAACTAATCAAGACAGATTCTAGCGATCCAAACAAGAAATTAAAAGGAGCTAAATTTGTCTTAAATAAAATTACTAGCACTTTCCCGCTGGGGATTCCTATCGATGTGCTAGAGACAGATACTGAGGGGAGAATTGCAAAAGGCGGCTTAGAGTCAGGAAAGTATCAGCTGGTCGAAATCACCGCTCCGGAATTCTATGAATTGGATACGAGGCCAGTGACCTTTGAGATAAAGGAAAACCAGACGACCTTCGTGCCATTGTCAAAGACTAATGCATGGGGTCTCGACGGCAAACTGATCGTAACCAAGGTAAATGCCAAGGATCAATCCGCCATTCCAGGGGTAGAATTCGAGCTTCGGGACAGCTCTAATGCGATTGTCGCCGAGGGTGTCACCGATCAGAATGGTCTGATCAAGTTCAATAATCTGAAGTATGGCAACTATACCTTGGTTGAGATCAAGGCGGATGGCTATGTCATCGAGCAGGCTGAAACTGCGATATCCATTAATCAGCCAGAAACGTCAAGAACTATTGAGAACAAGGTGAATGACCGCTCCGTTCATTTAAGTAAATATAACTCAAGCAAGGATCAGAGGCTGGCAGGCGCTGTATTCGAATTGTGGGAGCAATCGCCTATCTTCGATCAAGACGGTAATTATCTGTACCAACTCGTCAAAGATATCGATACAGCCAAATTGACCACAGACAAGAACGGAGAACTGTTCCTGGACAATCTGAAGCCGAATAAATACCACCTTATTGAAGTCAAAGCACCAGCAGGCTTCTTACTGGATAAGACACCTGTACAATTTGAAATTTCTGATCAGCAGACAGAGACTATTTTCGTGGAAAAGATAAACACCAGCCTTCCAAATTCCGGGGGCGGTGATAACTGGAACAGTAGCGGAAACGGAGGCGGTGGTGGTGGCACTACTACGCCAGTAAGTCCAACTCCCCCCCACCCAGTAAATTCGGACAAGGAGTCAGAACCTGGTGAGAATCCCGATTCGAGGCAGCCTGGACAAACTGATCCAGAGAATCGCCAAACAGTAAATCCTGAGCCAACGACGGAAGAGCTGACCGAATCGCAGGAAGAAACACCAATAACGCCAGCAGCTGAAACGTCTGACAAAGGAAGGGCTGAAGGAGCCAAGAATCAAGCAAGCAAAGGCAAAGTGCTGCCGAAAACAGGCGAATCGAGCCTTCTACCCTACCAACTGACAGGCCTGGCACTCATCGCTGTTGGAGCTACGCTGTACCTCCTAAGAAGAAGGCAACTGCAGACTAAGTAAGATGAAGCCTTAACCATCCTTTATAACTAAAAAGTAAAGCAGGGGCTGTCCCAAATGTCGATTTTTCGACTTGGAGACGCCCCTTTTTCTATGAGAATAGGGAATTTGCCGTTAGTGACATTCCTCCCGAATGCTATGCGATAGTAACAACCTCGTACTTCTCCGCCAGTTCCATGAAATGCCCCATACTCGACACTTCTCCGGCTACTAACTGTTCGCGGATTTGATAATAATCGACACAGGTACCACAGGCAAGAACAGGTACGCCCTTATCTTGAAGCTCCTTTAAATGGAGGGATGCAAATGACTGCTCCGTTAAAGCCAGTACCCCACGGTTCACACAAAATACTGCTACAGGCAAGGGCTGACGCTGCTTAAGCAGATTTACGAATGTCTCCAACAGCTGCGCCCCTAGCTCTGTATCACCGTTCCCCAAACTGTCTGTAGTCAGAAAAATAACCTTCTTGTCCATTCTTTTCATCCTTTCATGAATAAGCCATCTGTTAGATAATTGTACTATATCTATGAAGCCTCAGTCGGTGCGGATTTATACTCGGCTTATGTATTTCATGAATCTGCAGCAACCAGTTCCAAGCTATAAACTGTTGATCCGGGCCTGTCTGTAGCTTGCCACCCGCTCAAGCGGATGGTATATTACGTCCATATTAGTAGAGAGATACTTCAGAGGATAGGAGACAACGAATTGATGAATTATAGAATTGCCTTTTTTGATATTGACGGTACGCTCGTGAATGATGAGAAGAAGATTCCGCTGGACACCATCGAAGCGGTCGCCGAGACGAAGCGGCGCGGGGTCGAGCCCGTTATCGCTACAGGGCGGGCACCGTATTTCTTTGAGAAGCTGGCCCAGCAGCTGGGAATCGAATCCTATGTAAGTCTGAACGGGGGTTATGTCGTATATAAAGGCAAAACGATCTACCAGCATCCGATACCGCGGACTGATGTGGAAGCATTGGTCAGACTGTCGACGGAGCACCGTCATTCGCTGGTGTTTGAGGGAAGTGCGGAATTCTATGCCAATAATGAGATTGACCCTTCTGTTCAAAATGCCGTTCTATCCCTGAAGGTCGATCTACCTGGCTATGATCCCGACTTCTGGACCAAGGCGGATATCTATCAAGTCTTTCTGCACTGTGAAGAACAGGATGAACCTATATATCAGAAGCAAATTCCAGGGCTGCGTTACATTCGTTGGCATAAAACGGCGATGGACGTACTGCCAGCTGACTCTTCCAAAGCGGAGGGGGTCAAGGCCATGCTCCGTCTTCTGGAGCTGGAGCCAGAGCAGGCGATCGCCTTCGGTGACGGCCTGAACGACAAGGAAATGCTGTCCACCGTAGGCCTTGGCATCGCTATGGGCAATTCCCATGAGGACCTGCTCCCCTATGCCAACTATGTAACCAGCCACGTCGACCAGGGCGGCATCCTCCACGGCCTGAAATATGCACAGATCCTGTAGGCGGATTTCTTAAGCGGTTAGTGAGGCCACAGGTGCGGGCGCTGTTTAAAGGCCAAGCACGCTGTGCATGCTGTACCAGTTGGTCGCTCAGTGGGGGCGAGATGGTGTGGTGTGCTGGGTGCTGGAGGTCGTGTTGGATTCGAGCAAGGCGCTGTGGATGGTAGTGGCGGGTATTGAACATTGCAGGATGCTGTGGTGCGAGGAGCCTCGTTGAATGCTAATTCCGGGTATTGGCTAGGGAAGGTTAGTAACTTGGGCTGAGCTGGTGCTGCGGGGCGGTTTGTTCGCTTGGTGCTGGGCGTTTGGGGCTTAGGTCAGGACGTTCAGACGGGATATTGGTGCGGGGTGCTGGACGTTTAGAAAAAGCCTGCGAAAATGCAGGAATTTCGCCTAATTTTCCCCTTTTTGAGTAAATACCTGCGAAAATGCAGGAATTTCAGCCATTTTACTTCTATTATCGCTTTTTAAAGTGAAAAGCCTGCATTTTTGCAGGCTTTGTTCTCGTTGAGGGGTATCACAGCAAAAAAAGATGCATTTTTGCAGGTTTGAAGCTCTATAAAGTCCAAAATGTCCTAAAAGGCTCCTAAAAGGTCGAGCCTCAAGGAAAGGGACAAAGTTCTGCCCCCTACTACGTACTCTAATCCCAATTACTTGCTCACCCGAACCGTAATCACCTCGCTGGAAGTTACACCCGCGGCGTTGATCAATTCGGCGCGGTATTCGTAGGTGCCGACGGCGCGGTTGGACAGGTAGGTTACAGCGCGTTGTGCAGAGGGGGTGTTGATGGATAGATTCTGCGTATCTATCAATACGCTGTTCTCATATAGCCGATACTCCGCAGCATTCGTTCCCCACCACATGTTCATGGAGACATTATAGTTTCCATCGCCGTCCCAGTTATCCTGCGAGAGGACCGGCTTGCCTGGAGAGGCATCAGTCACAACGACGACTAACTCCTGGGACTTGGTCGAGCCTTGCGAGTTGATCAGCTCCCCGGTATAGACATAGGTACCATTCGCTCTACCAGCTATATCCACGCTTGCGAATTGGGCAGTCGGGGATGCATCTGATAAGGCAATATTATGGATCAGTTCACCATTCTCATATAGCTTGAACTCTGTACCATTATTGCCCCACCACATATTCATTTGAATCTTGAAATTTCCTTCCCGAAGCCCGTTAGCATGTCCACTCGTGCTGGACAGTACAGGCTTTCCTGGAGCTCCCTTCGGCTGTGGCTTGTCCCCGTCCGCGCTCACACGAAAAACAACGCTATCCTGAGCAATATTTCCTGCCAAATCCTCCACCGCATACTTCACCGTGTGCTCGCCCAGACCAAGATCCTTCGCGGCAACAGCCTGTCCGCTTGCCACTTCTTGCCCATCAATCCACAGCTTCTCCGCAGCTACGCCAGACCCCGCATCCGAGCTGCTCAGTTCAAACTTCAAAATATCCTGCTCCCGCACATCACCAACCACTTGGCCCGATTGGGTCAACGTAACGGCTGGCGCGGTCAGATCCAGCTTGACCTCGATAGACTTCGCCTCTTCCACATAACCTGCCGCACTCACAGAGAAATATCGAACCGTATGAGCGCCCTCAGAGTCAATCACTACAGGCTCGGTATAAACCGTCTCTGGCCCGCCATTTACCGCATACTTCGTCGTCGTACCCCCCGTACTACCAGTCGTACCTCCATTGCCGCTACCGCCACTCTCTTGCCCCTCCACGCTCAGCGTAAGCTTAACCCCGTGCTTAAACCAACCGTTACCGTTAGGCACCTCAGAGAGCATCGCCGTGGTCACCGGCGCAACAGCAGCTGGGGAGAGCGAAATATCGCTCAACCCCCGCGGCTTCAACTGATAGACGCCTTTGAAAATGGCGGAGATCCCCCGCAAATCAACAACCTGACCTTCCTCATAAGGAAAATCGGCAAGCTGCAGCCCTGTTCTGGCATCCACACGCACATGATTGCTGATCCCATCACGAACTACATCAAACTCAAACGAACCTGTCGGAGCCGCCGCGATGATATTCTGAATCTTCGCCTGTCTCAGCTCGACCAGTTGGCCTTGATTATCTGCATTCACCGAAACTACTTGCTTCGATGCAGGCAGCTCAGCCGTTCCAACCTTCTCGATCGCGAGCGGATCGGCGAGCTCAAGCTCCGTATTGTAAAGAGTGAGCGGAGCAGTAATCTTAACTATATCGCCTTGATGGAAACCGCCCGTACTCTGATACACATAAATACCGCCCGTCTCATCCTGCATATAAAAAGCTTGCCCGCCGAACGAGCCCGGTTCGGTCGTAATCGTGCCCTGCAGCGTAACTACGCTTCCCTCCGGCTTGCCCCTTCCCTCTGCAATCGTGCTCAGAGCAGGAAGCGGAGTGGAGCCGCCTTCTTCTGGAAGCGGTTCGGCAGGCACATTAGCTAGTGTCACAGATGTAGTCAACAGATTATTGCCATTCTGTCTTAATCTGAGATTCGCGGCTCCCGCTGTACCTGGCTTGATTCTAACAGTCAGATCTTTATAGGCGCGGCCCTGGCTGTTGGAGGTGACGCTGAAGGTTTGGCTGTATCCGTAAGCCGAAGGCCAGCTGCCGTCTGCATTCTGAACCTTGGCGACCTGCGTGCCGCCAGTCAGATAGATTCCCAGGCCCAGACCGGATACCGTAGAGTTGGCTGGGAGTTGATCCACCACAACACGGATTTGAAAATCCTGGGCATTAGGGAGAAGCGCTTGATGCACGAAGGAATAAGCGGCATTCGCGCTCGCTGCCGGCCCACCATAGGAGCCTGCCTTGAAGGTCGAGGAATCCCACCACTTGTATCCTGCAGCTGGAGCCGACCATGGCTCAGCCTGAGGCTCAGTGGAGGCGGCAGGCGCCTCGAATGGCAGCAGCTCAGTCGCCGCATCAAGCTGCAAGCCGCTCACCTGATTCAGACCCGTATAATTCTCCTGCTCCGATAGCCAATCTACCAGATTCACGAGCAGCTTCGCATCATCCTGCTCCTTGAACCCGTCATAGGTGGTCTTCTTGGTTCCCGTCTCTTCGCGCAGATATTTCGGCGAAGCATCCTCTACCGGAGAGGAATCCCCGATGAATGCTGCCTTACCCAGACCGACCTTGGAGACGGCGACATAGGGGCCTTCCGCCTTCCCGCCGCCATTATAGACGCCTTGATCCACCGCATTAGGCCAAGCTGCATTGGTCTGCGGAAGATACACGATCCCTTTCGCTCTATTCGGATCTGTAATCGCCAGCGTGGAACCGGCATGCATCGCTACCTTGGACACCCCTTGCGTAATCCCGAAGGCCTGATTCGGGGCTACGATATCATTAGCGTTGATATCACCCAAGGCATTATAACGGAACCGAACACCGAAATTATCAGCGAGCCAATCGGAGCTGACAACTCCTTGCATGGCCGCTGCATTTTTCTCCTCCGTGCTCATTCCCTTCTTGGGGTCTTCCCACGCTCCCCGGCGATATCCGTTAATCGCTTCAGAACCGTCCCAACGATTCTTGTTGCGATCCGCGTTGTAATGATCCCCGATGAAGAAGATGCTGCCACCCTCTTCTACGTATTGCTCCATCGCCTGCTGCTCGCTTTGCTTAAAAGGAATATTAGGCTCAGCAATGACGAATACTTCATAATCCTTCAGATCATTGTAAGTAAATGATGTAGGCTTGCGAAGCTCCTTCACATCATACCCATTGTTGGCTAACGCATTGCCGAAGTCCGAGAAGCCCCCGTCGATCACCCAATCGGCGGCTCCCGCTGTCTGCCCATGCGTATTGTCGAAGAGCACTTTTTTCCCAGCGTTCTCATTAACGACCTTCGCGGCAATAAATGGCGCGGGATCATTCGGGCCTTCCGCATGAGCAGACGGGGCCTCCTGGCCCAACCCGAGTTGAAGCGATAATGCTAATGACAGTGCGATACCTGATTTTAACCATTTGGATATGACTCTAGACCATTTGTTCATCATTACCCTCCCCGATTGATAAATACTAGTACAACATCTTCATTCTTACATCGGATTATTATTGGAGGACTAAATGATGTTCAGGTTTATGTAAATTCAGAGCTTTCGCGGAAAAATTATACAGACGTTAAATGCTCGCGAAGGAAATCAAGCTCCTGGGCCAAGACCTGCCGGACACTCTCCTTCCCCTTCTGTTGATCAAACAAATGATCTTCACCAGGCAAAGTAACGAGCGTGTGAGCAACTCCGGCACGGTGCAAACGTTCCGCCATGAGCAGGGATTCTGTACACGGCACATCCTGATCCTGCTCACCATGCAGTAGCATAACCGGCGGGAAAGCGGACGTTACGGACTCCACAGGACAGAGCAGTTCCAGCTCCGCGCGATCCCGCTCAGAATCAAGCCCGGTGACTGCCTGAACCCAGCTCCCTTGTTGACGATGATATAGGTAAAGGCCGTATCTGCGTTGAACAGAAGCTTCCGTTAGTATGCGGTCTGTGATCAAATGATCCGCCAGCTTCCGGGGTACGATCGGCTTCTCCAGATAGTATGGACTCGGCTGGGTAGACCAGTCGGCCCGCAGATCCCCATATCCGTAAAAAGACACGACCGCCTTCAGCTTCGGCTCTCTCGCCCCGGCGAGCAGCGCAAGATACCCTCCTGCCGAATGGCCAACCACAGCGATGGCAGGCACCTCAATCCCCAGCACATCAGTCGCTTCATTCTGCAGCCAATGGATGGCATCGAGAATATCCTCAGCGATCGCTGCAAGCTTCGTCTCCGGAGCTAACCGATAATCGATCGAGAACACATGGAATCCGGCCTGGTTGTAGCGCTCGGCCTCCTCCTTGGCAATCTCCTGTCTCGACCCCCATATGAAGCCTCCCCCATGAATATAGACGACTACAGGCGAATTCACTTGACCGGTACTATAGAAGTCCCCAAGCAGCTCGACTCCGCCAATCTTTTTATAGCAGATTGTTCTCATCTTTTATCCCCTTTCTCGTTCATATTGTCAGTCCTAACCGTCAATGCTATCTAATATATTCCAAACTGCCCGGACATCTCCCGGCTGCGTATGCTTATCGTACTGTCTTTGGAAGCCAGGTTCAACAATCCGTGCATGGTGCAGGAGATCGAAAAGTTTTTGTCGAAAAAAGGAGAACAGAACAATGATCTACCATCCCCGATCAAATCCCCGTCTGCTCTTTAGATGGGGATTATCGCTTCAAAGGAGACTAGATAATGGAGTTTAGAGTAGAACATGTGTTGAGAATGAAAAGGCTGAGGAACGCCGAGGTCCTGGGAGGCAAAGCCGGACTATGCAACGTCATTAAAGGAATCACGATCATGGAGGCTCCCGATATCGCGGATTGGCTGAAGGGCGGCGAGATGCTGCTGACGAGCCTGTACCCGATTCTCAATTATTCGGAGGAAGAGCAGCGGATATTTATACTTCGGCTGGCTGAAAGAGGGGTCAGCGCTCTGATGATCAAGAATCACCGTTTTGTCAAAGAAATCCCTGATGCCATCATAGAGACCGGCGAGCGGGCTGGGCTGCCCATCATTCAGATTCCTCAGGATATCCCGTATGTCGATGTGCTCTATCCCGTGATGGAGGAGCTGTTCAATAACCAGGTGATGAAGCTTAAATATTTTAAAGAGGTCCATGACCGCTTCACTGCGCTCTCCCTGACAGATGCAGGCCTGGATTCCATTATCGATACTCTGGAGGAACTGATCGGCAACCCCGTATCCCTCTATGACCGAAATTTCGCCTGTATGATCCCTGACTCCCTATCCGCAATCCCCTTGGAGCAGCAGGAGCTGGACATTGAGCTTGAGAAAATATTCGAGACAAAATTCCCGTATTTTTGGAGAAAAGCGCAAGTATCCGAACCCACCGTGAAAAATGTCGATCAAGTCGTCGTCCCGATTCGAACGGTTAATCATATTAAAGTGTATCTAATTATCACCGAGGCCACCAGGCCACTGGAGGAGCTCGATTTCATTGCGATAGAGAATGCCGCTACAGCGCTGTCCCTGGAGCTGGTCAAGCAGTTCGCCGTGGCGGAGGTGGAGCGAGAGTTCAAGAACGACATCATTGACGATCTGCTGGCGGGCAGACCCCAGGTGCTGGAGACGATCTACCAGCGGGCCAATCTGATCGGCTGGGAACTGGAGCGTTCGTATGCCGTATTGTTATTCCATGTCCAGGAAGAGTTCTCCTCGCTTAGTGAAAATGAAATGAATAAACCGCAAAATATGCGAAAATTACAAAGTGACACCTTCACTTATTTGCATGAGGCGATCCATTCCAGCTTCAAAAACGGCATCATGCGCAGCCGTAGCGATATGATCATTCTGCTCCTGCCCGTCAAGCAGCAAGGAGTTAAGAGCAAGGACTGGCTGTCAGCCGTCAAGAAAAAAGCCCGTGAAATTCAGAAAGATATCCGCGAAAAGACCCAGGATATCGTAGTCCAGATCGGCATCGGAGGGATAGCGGAAACGGCGATGGAGGTGTCGAAGAGCTATCAGGAAGCCCAAGATGCCTTAGAGCTCGGCGGTGTACTACATGGCAGTGAATCGATCACCGCCTTCTCGGAGCTCGGCCTATTCCGGCTGTTGTGTCAGTTTCCAGAGCAGGAGGCGCTCACCTCCTTCATCCCTGCTCCGCTATGCAGACTGGTTGAGAGCAAGAACGCCATTAAGAATGATCTGCTCCACACGCTCGATATATTCCTGCAGCATAATCAAAATGCAGCCAAAGCCGCCCAGGACCTGTTCGTCCATTATAAAACCGTGATGTACCGGCTGGAACGAATCAAGGAGATCACGGATATGGATTTTGAGGATTCGGAGGAAATGCTCGAGGTTCGCGTTGGGATTAAGATTCTAAATTTGTTAAAAAAAGAAATAGCAAGATGATTTTTCAAACAGCATAGCTCTGTTTTTACCCAAAGTGGATAAAACGTCCGGCGGACTTTTATCCACTTCTGTTAATGATCACATTTTAGTAAACGCTTACAATTTAAGTGTAAGAAGGTTAACCATTTCTTAGCTTCATCTTCATCATCATAGAAAGGAACGATGAGCATGCAAGAATTAAGTCACGATATCATGCAGCTATTAGAATGGCTCGGATATTTCGGGGATGACCCTGAGGGGGGAATTACCCGTCTACTCTACTCTAAAGAATGGCTGGAGGCTCAGAAGGCTCTGGAAGGCTGGATGAAACAAGAAGGCTTCGACGTGTATTTCGATGAAATCGGAAATCTGTTCGGAGGCCTGCAGGGCACGAAATATCAAGACGAGACTATCCTGACCGGTTCGCATGTGGATACAGTCCGCAATGGCGGGTTATACGACGGACAATACGGTATTGTCGCTGGTCTGCTCGCTGTGAAGTATTTGAAGGAAACCTACGGGCAGCCGCTACGCAATCTACAGGTCGTATCGATGGCGGAGGAGGAAGGAAGCCGATTCCCATATGCCTTCTGGGGCTCTAAAAATATAGTCGGTACAGCAAAACGCGAAGAGGTGCAGAATATTGCCGATTTTGACGGCATCGCCTTCGTGGATGCGATGAGAGAATGCGGCTTTAGGTTCCGCGATGAGTCCGCGGAGATTCGCCGGGATCTGAAAGCGTTCGTTGAGATTCATATCGAACAAGGCAGCGTGCTTGAGAAGGAAGGCCAATCGGTCGGTGTCGTGCACAGCATCGTGGGGCAGCGCCGATTCACCATCGAAGTGAACGGAGAAGCGAACCATGCCGGGACAACACCGATGGGCTACCGCAAGGATGCCGTTCAGGCCGCCAGCGCCATGATCTGCGATATCATCAACCGGGCGAAGCAGCATGGAGATCCGTTAGTTGCCACGGTAGGCAAGATCGAAGTGAAGCCCAATGTAGTTAATGTCGTCCCAGGCCACGCCTTATTCACCCTGGATGTCCGTCATACCGAGAAGAGCGAGATTATTCAATTCACCGAGGAGATCACAGCTTCCCTGAAAAGGATCGCGGAGGACATGGGCGTTGAGCTAAATATCGATATGTGGATGGATGCCGATCCGGTCCCTATGGACGGACGCATCGTCGAAGTGATTGAACGCCAATGCAAAGAGAAGGGCCTGAACTACAGGCTGATGCATAGCGGGGCAGGACATGACTCGCAGATTCTGGCCGAACTGACGCCAACAGCTATGATTTTTGTACCGAGCAGAGATGGCATCAGCCATAATCCGGCGGAATATACCGAGCCCCATGATCTGGCTGAAGGAGTTAAGGCTCTGATCGGAACCCTGTACAAACTGGCATACCAAGAGTAAACAGTATTCAGCTTAACTGCATCCCGAAACCCCTCATGATTAAGGAGGAAATAAAGAGATGAACAAACAAGCTTCGACAGCTAAGCAAGGCGGAATGGAATATTGGAAGAAGATCGTGATTCTATTCTGTCTTGGCTGGACTGTTATCTGGATTTACAGAACAGTGCTGAATCCGATCCTGCCTGAAATCAAAATCCAACTCGGAATCGAATCCGATGCCAGCATGGGCCTGATCTCTAGTCTGTTCTTCCTGGCATACACCTCTATGCAGATTCCTTCCGGCTTCCTGGCAGATAAACTAGGCAGGAAGATCATGCTCATCCCAGGCTTCTTAATCTTCGCCTTCGGTGCCTTTACCGTCGGTATCGCCCCTTCCCTGCTATTCCTGCTCGTGGGCAGCTTCCTGGCGGGACTTGGACAAGGTACCTATTATGGACCGGCCTACTCGATCTCCTCATCCTCTATCCCGGATGAGAAGCGAAGCTTCTCCACAGCCATTATCAATAGCGGCTCGGCTCTGGGGATGGCGATCGGCTATATCGGCTCCTCTTACCTGGTAAAAGGACAGGGCTGGGACTGGAGGCCGCTCCTCTTCATTACAACCGGTCTGATTATCGCCGTAACTCTCGCTTTTGCCAAGGTAATTAAGGAGAAGCCGATAAAATCCGCTGAAGCCAGCAAGGAGAAGAACGCGGAGGACAGGGCCTCTCTAAAGACACTGTTCGGAGATATTCGAATGATCTCGGCCTATGTCATATACTTCGCGATTTGTTACGGGTACTACATGATTGTGACCTGGCTGCCGAGCTACCTGCAAATGGAACGTGGATTCCAGGGAGCTGCCATCGGCTTCGCTTCAGCTCTGGTTGCCTTCGCTTCGGTTCCCGGCGCCCTGCTGTTCAGCAAGCTGTCCGACAAGTTCAAGAATCGGAAGATCAGGGTCGTCATTATCTTGCAAATCATCGCCGCCGTTACTCTGTATCTGACGGTCGCGATTCAAAGCAATGAACTGCTGATTCTGTTCCTGATTATGTACGGATTCTTCGGTAAATTAGCCGTTGACCCGATCATGATCTCCTACGTAGCTGACATCGCACCTAAGAAAGGATACAGCACCACCTTCGGCGTATTCAACTTCTTCGGCATGATGTCTTCAGTTATCGCTCCGTTCGTAACGGGACTGATCTCTGACGCTACGGGCAGCAAGATCCTTGGTTTCTACCTGGCGATCGGCATCATTTTAGTGGGAACCGCCTTCCTGTTCTTCGCCAATCTCGTTAAACGTCCTGCAGCACAGGGCAAGTAGTGATAAATATAGAAAATCAAAAAATCTAAGGAGAGAAATTCAATGGGATATCCTACGGATCTATTGTCTAGCCGCTCTATTATCAAACATGGGAAATACGCGCTAATCGCCCCGGAGGGGCTCGTTAATAACGTCGTTCCCGGCTTCGAGAACTGCTCTATATCGATACTGGCAACCCCTAAGCTGGGAGCCAGCTTCGTAGATTACATCGTTACGATGCACCAAGGAGGCATGAACAAGGATGGCTTCGGCGGCCAGGAGCATATCGAGACGTTCGTATATGTGCTTGAGGGCGAGATTAAGGCATCTGCCGACGATCAAGCTTACACGCTGAGCAGCGGCGGCTATCTCTACTGCCCTCCTGGTACGACGATGTACCTTGAAAATCTGAAGGATGGCGACAGCAAGTTGTTCCTCTACAAGCAGAAACATAAACCGTTAAAAGACCTGAAGCCATGGGTCGTCACCGGCAACTCGAACGATATTCCCGAAGAGGATTATGACGGGATGACCGATATGCGGATTCAGGATCTGCTGCCTAAAGAGCTTGCCTTCGATATGAACTTTCATATTCTGACCTTCGATCCCGGGGCCTGCCATCCTTTTATCGAGACTCATGTGCAGGAGCATGGAGCTTACCTGCTCTCCGGTGAAGGAATGTACAACCTGGACAATGAATGGATTCCGGTGAAGAAGGGCGACTATATCTTCATGGGCCCCTATGTACAGCAGGCTTGCTATGCTGTCGGCCGGGATAAGCTCGCTTATGTCTATTCCAAGGACTGTAACCGGGACGCTAATCTCTAAGACCGCATCTTAATGCAACGGTTAACCTAGTGTACAAACATAAATGAACAGAGGTGTTGGAGTTGCGAGTGAATAGAGCCAAGTTGAACGAACTGATTGCCGCTAAGTTGCATAAGGCAGGTCTATCTAAGGAGCATGCTGACGGCGTGGCGGACGTGTTGGTCCATGCCGATGTGAGAGGCATTCATTCCCACGGAGCTATGAGAGTGGAATATTACGCCGAGCGAATTGCCAAAGGCGGAATCAATACGGAGCCAGAATTCAAGTTTGAGAAAACCGGGCCATGTACAGCTGTCTTCGATGGAGATAACGGGGTTGGCCATGTCGCTGCCAAGCAGGCGATGGATGAAGCGATCAAGATGGCCGAGAGCAGCGGAATCGCCGCTGTCGGCGTGCGGAGAATCGGGCATAGCGGAGCATTATCCTACTTCGTACGGCAGGCGGCCAAAGCCGGAATGATCGGCATCTCCGTCTGCCAATCCGACCCGATGGTCGTTCCCTTCGGCGGCTCCGAGCCGTATTACGGAACGAACCCGATCGCCTTTGCCGCGCCAAGCCAGGACGACCGCATCATCACCTTGGACATGGCCACGACGGTACAGGCTTGGGGGAAGATCCTGCACGCCAGATCCAGGCATGAATCCATTCCGGAATCCTGGGCAGTGGATCGAGAGGGGCATCCGACGACAGATCCTTTCAAGGTGAACGCCCTGCTCCCTATCGCCGGACCGAAGGGGTACGGACTGATGATGATGGTGGATGTGCTCTCGGGCATACTGCTAGGCCTCCCATTCGGGAACAAAGTCTCTTCGATGTATCATGATTTGACCGAATACCGTAATCTTGGGCAGTTCCATCTGGTCATTAATCCGGCCTTCTTCACCGACCCGGGTGAATTTAAACAACGCATCTCACAGACCATGGATGAACTGAACCGAATCAAGCCGGCGCCCGGCATTGCGCAGGTGCTGTTCCCAGGGCAGAATAGCGATCATATTCAAGCCGAGTACGAGAAGAACGGCATCGAGATTGTCGATGAGATCTATGAATATCTGGTCTCGGATATTGTTCATAAGAACCAGTACGATAACAAAGATCCTTTTGCCAAGTAATGGACGGGCAAGCTGTAATTACGAACTAATTTACTGACGAAAAAAGAGGTGCTCATCTCCATGCTATATTCCATCATTCAAGAAAATTCCTATCAGGATTCGGTGAACCTCATGCTGCTGACGAACAAGATCTCCATGATGGATGGCGTTCATCAAGCCTCAATTATGATGGGAACGCCGGCGAACAAGGAAATCTTCCAGAATACCGGCATGTATACGGACGAACTGGACCAAGCTGGCCCTAACGATATGTGCATCGTGATCCGAACTGATCATGCCGAGAAAGTAACCGAGGTACTGGCTACGATTGAAGCTGAACTTAAAAACCAGGCCGTAAGCAGCAGTAAACAGGCCTTCGAATCCGTACGCACCTGGGATAAGGCGATGAAGACGCTGCCGAATGCCAATCTGGCGTTGATCTCTGTTCCAGGGCAATATGCGGCAGAAAAGGCCGAGAAGGCGCTTGATCATGGACTTCATGCTTTTATTTTTAGCGATAATGTTGACATTCACGATGAGCTGCGCCTGAAGCAAAAGGCCGCTGAGAAGGGTCTGCTGGTGATGGGCCCGGATTGCGGAACCGGGGTATTCTCCGGTATCCCGATCGCCTTCGCCAATGTCATCACAGAGGGCAATATCGGCGTCGTTGGCGCTTCCGGCACCGGGATTCAGGAGGTCACCAGCCTTATCGACCGCCTGGGCGGCGGAGTGAGTCACGCCATCGGGACTGGAGGACGCGATCTGTCCGATACGATCGGAGCGATCACGATGTTAAATGCGATACAAGGGCTGGAGAAGCATAAGGATACCGAAGTGATCGCTGTGATCTCCAAACCGCCCGCCAAGGAAGTGCGGAATCAGGTTGTGCAGCTGCTGCACCGTCTGTCGAAGCCGGTCGTTGCTATCTTCGTCGGGGAGGAGCCGCAGACTCACGAAGGCAGCGTATATTACGCCTCCACCTTGGAAGAGACCGCTATGATCGCTGTCGATCTGTCCAAAGGCCGAGCGATTCAGGCGAACTACAATAAGCTGAACGGAGAGGTGCCTAGCGCAGCGCTCAGACCAGAGCAAACGACGATCAAAGGGCTCTATTCGGGCGGTACCCTCGCTTATGAGGCTGCGGTTCTCATGTCGAAAGGCTTGGAGTTGGGGCAGCTCATTCATGAGGACGGTTACTTGCTTAAAGCCGGTGGACATGAAGTCATCGACTTGGGAGACGACAAATACACCCAGGGCAAGCCGCACCCGATGATCGACCCAGAGACGCGAGTCCATTATATCAAGCAGGCCGCGCAAGATGAGTCTACGGCGATTATCCTGCTGGATATTGTATTGGGATATGGCTCCCATGATGATATGGCCGGGGCTCTGCTGCCCGTCATTCAGAATACCCGGAGCGAAGCGGCAGCCAAGGGAAGGAATCTATACTTCGTGGCGGCGTTATGCGGCACGGCGAATGACCCGCAGAATTATGAGGAGCAGAAGGCCAAGCTGGAGCAGGCAGGCGTGATCGTCAAGGAGAGCAATAACCAGGCTGTACGCACCGCTTTGGCTATGATGGGTATTCAGCTCCAGGACAACGATAAGACCCACTCTGAAGTGAAGCAGACAATGCAGGGAGAGATTCAGGTCTCGGAGGCTATCGCCGAGCTGTTAAGCAGTAAACCACGAGTCATCAATATCGGCTTGAAGAAATTCACCCATACGATCAGCAGCTACGGGGGCAGCACGGTCCAGTATGACTGGCGTCCGATCGCCGGAGGCAATGAAAAAATGCGCAGAATACTGAGCCTGCTCAGCTAGAGATAATACACCTAATTTAGGAGGATGCAGCATGTACGGACCTTATACAACAATCGACGAAGCGAATCAGGCAGTCATTCAAAAAATCGTGGCCGGCGCCCCATTTCTGGTGGATGTCGTTCCTGCCAAGACGGTAGTGGAGGAGCTTAACGGACGGGTGCTTCTGCATGCGGGGCCGCCGATACAATTCGAGGACATGACCGGCCCTATGCAGGGCGCTTGTGTCGGAGCCTGCCTGTTCGAAGGATGGGCGGAGGATGAACAGCAGGCCATGACCCTGTTGAAGCAAGGGGAGATCACCTTCATCCCTTGCCACCATGTGCAGGCGGTAGGGCCGATGGGAGGCATTACCTCCGCTAATATGCCGGTCGTCGTGGTAGAGAACCGGACCGACGGCAACCGGGCCTATTGCACGATGAATGAGGGGATCGGCAAGGTATTGCGCTTCGGAGCTTATTCTGATGAGGTCATCCTGCGTCTTAAATGGATGCGGGATGTACTCGGCCCTACTCTGTCCAGAGCGCTATCTCTTACCGAGAATGGACTGAACATCAACGTGATGATCGCGAAGGCGATCACGATGGGGGATGAATTCCACCAACGGAATATCGCGGCCTCCCTCGTATTCTTGAAGGAGATCACACCTTACATTCTGCGGACGGATCTGAGCGAAGAACATAAATCCGCGGTAGTAGAATTCCTGGCTGATACTGACCAGTTCTTCTTGAATATTGCTATGGCGACTTCCAAGGCGGTGCTCGACGCGGCCAGAACGATCGAACATGGCACCGTCGTTACAGCCATGTCCAGAAATGGTCAAAACTTCGGAATCCGTATCAGCGGCATGGGCGACGAGTGGTTCACTGCGCCGGTGAATACTCCGCAAGGCTTGTTCTTCACCGGGTACTCACAGGACATGGCCAACCCGGATATCGGGGATAGCGCCATTACTGAAGCCTTTGGCGTAGGCGGCATGGCCATGGTGGCTGCGCCTGGTGTAACCCGGTTCGTAGGCGCAGGGGGATTCGATGATGCGCTGGCGACCAGTAATGAAATGACGGAAATCTGTATCGATCACAACCCTAACTTCACGATCCCGACCTGGAATTTCCAAGGAACCTGCCTGGGTATCGATGCCCGGAAGGTCGTTGAAACAGGCATTACTCCAGTAATTAATACAGGGATCGCTCACAAGGAACCGGGCGTTGGTCAGATCGGCGCAGGTACGGTTCGCGCACCTCTGGCCTGCTTCGAGAAAGCGCTTGAGGCCTATGCGCTGAAGCTGGGACTGATCTGAATCAATAATGAAGGACAAGGGGAGAACGGCATGACATACCTCATCCAGACGAGCGAAGCCCATAGCGCTTCTATACACCCTCTTCTCCATGCTGATGAAATAGGCTATGTGCACAGCATTTTTCAGAATGGGTGGAATATAAGGATGGGAGACGGACTTATCTTCATCGGCGGTATGAAGAACGGGCAGCTTCCGTTCGGCATCCATCTCGATGATGAACAGGTACCGCAGCTCATCGCACTACTTCATCAAGGGGATGCCGTGCTGTATGACCGCGTCATGTCGTCCCTCTTCTTCTCCTCATTCTGTATTAAATTAGATCGCCCGCGTGCATATGATTCTACTATAGGATTGGCGGAGGTCCAGCCTGAAGCCTTGCTATCGAGCTTGGGTGTATTCGCCTCCGAAATAGGCGCATATCGCCGGCCTACAGGCACGGGGATTCAAGTGGAGCATTTTACCGAATGCATTCTTGTTAGATCCTATGCCTCCTGTTCAGATCATGAGCACAAGGCGATACAGCTTATGAATTCAGTTCAAATGCAGAGCCTATCCCTCATCGATGAAACTCTCAGATACTGGATGGGCAGAGGCAACGGTCTGACCCCCTCCGGGGATGACATGCTGACGGGAATACTGGCAGGGGATGCCATTACAGGTATCTGTTCGGACCGGTTCCGACAGCATTTATCGGAGCTAATCGAGCTAGAAGCTTTAACGACGGATATCAGCCGGGAATATCTGCGCTATGCGCTAAAGGGACAATTCAGTTCCGTAGTATCGAATGTCTTGCATGCCCTTGCTCTAGGGGACACCGGCAACCTGATGAAGCGGACCAGAGAATTATTGTCCGTGGGACATAGCTCCGGTCTGGATACCGCATTTGGGATACTGCTCGGGATGCTAACAATAGGGAGGAATCCAATTTGGCACAAAAAGTCGTGATAGCCCTTGGCGGCAACGCCATTCTACAGCCGAAGCAACAGGCTACCTATGAGAATCAAGTAGACAACGTCCGGAAATGCTGCGAGGTGATCGCCCGCATTGTGCGGCAGGGCTATGAAGTCATCATCACCCATGGAAATGGCCCGCAGGTGGGGAATATATTGCGTCAGCAAGACGAAGCCAAGGAAGTGGTTCCGCCGTTTCCGCTGGATGTATGCAGCGCAGAATCCCAAGGCTTCATCGGATATATGATGAATCAATGCTTGAAGAACGAGCTACAGAAGCTCGGATTAAGCAATCATGTAACGAGTATGCTGACGCTCACGGAGGTGTCGAAGGAAGACCCGGCCTTTCTGGACCCGGCGAAGCCGATCGGCGTCTTCTATTCGGAGGAAGAAGCTAGACAGCTCGCGGAAGAAAAGGGCTGGATCGTTAAGGAGGATGCGGGCCGAGGCTGGCGCCGTGTCGTTCCCTCTCCGATGCCGATATCCATTATCGGCGCCCATTTCATCCGGTCGCTGACGGATCAGGGAGCGATTGTGATCGCCGCAGGTGGCGGTGGAATTCCGGTATACCGTCAGGCTGATGGAACCTTGATCGGTGTAGAAGCGGTAATTGACAAGGATCGCAGTGGATACCAGTTGGCCCAGGATGTGGACGCGGATATATTCATGATCCTGACGGATGTGGAAAATGTGTATGTGAATTATGGAACACCGCAGCAAAAGTCGCTGGGAACGATATCCCTGGAGGAAGCCCAGCAGTATGCGGATGAAGGCCAGTTCAGTGCCGGAAGCATGGGGCCTAAAATGGAGGCTGCGATCGGCTTTGCTGAAAGAGGCGGGATGTCCGTCATCTGCTCGCTGGATCAGGCTGATCTGGCCCTGGAGGGTAAATCGGGCACCCGGATCATCAGGGAAAACGATTATTATAAGTGTGCGTCGCAATCGGGCTAGGTGTAAGTGTAACAACGAAAACTGCAGATATGCAGGTTTTTGAGCCTGAAAGCGCCTGTTACGAGAGAAAGCCTGCAAATATGCAGGCTTTCTCTTCTTTTTCTCCGGAAACGGGCCTAGGCGTGGAAAACACCTGCCTTTTCGCAGGAATTTATCCGTCCAGAGGGGAATTTGAGCGAAATTCCTGCATATTTGCAGGCTTTGGCGAAACCTCCCCCACCCAACGAGCTCGAACGATACTCTAACGAAACGGGGGAGCCATATTGGGGAGAAAATAGCGTTCTGTATTTTCATTTAGACTATTATGATTCTTCAACCACGGACTTGGCAGAGGCAGCAGCTTGAGCGCGCTGATCATTAATAAGCTGCACAATTCGCACGCAAGCCTCGCTCGGGCTCTCAATGTTCATCCACATCAGCTGCATTTCATCTCTCAGTAGATCGAACTCACTCGTGCTCAGCTTCAGTTCAAGAAGCGTCTTGGCATACGGCATAATCTCTTGAAACACGTTGTAGTTCTCAGGGTGAATTGCCGGATCAAGCAAGGTGTCGTCTTCTGCCACACTTTTCAGTGCCGGGATCGTGCAGCCCATCTTCTTCAATAATGTTTGGGCTTCAGTCCCAACCATGTAGTCCACAAAACTCTCGGTCAGCTTCAAACGCCGACTATTCTTATTGATCCCCAGTCCGCCGCCCAGCAGCAACGTCCCTTCCGATTTCTGCGCGGGAACCGGGCACACATTCCATTGCATCGTACTCCCTCTGAATTCATTCATGAAGTAATACGTACTGAGAATCATAGCCACACGTTCCTTCATAAATAAGGACTCAGCCATATACTCACTGCCATGGGAATAAATTGGGGAAACCTGCTCCTTATACATTAAATCCAGACAAAATTGCAATGCCTCTATCGTATTGGGATGGTCTAGGACACATTCATTATTATCGGAAACCAGCATGCCTTCATTCTGAAGCATGAATACAGGCCATCTATGAGGAGAGGAGGAGAAGCAAAATCCATAATGATCGATCCGGCCATCCTCATCGGTATCCTTCGTGCAGGACTTGGCCGTATCTATAAGTGCTGTCCAATTGTGAATAGGGTCCTGTCCACGGATACCGGCCTGCTCAAATAGCCGCTGATTATAACAAACCACAACAGGCGAAAATAAAAACGGAGTGATGATTGACTTTCCCTCATACTCGAACAATTCATACAGCTTCGGATAGCTATCCTCCTGCGGGTTCATCTTATCCGATAAGTACGGATGCAGCAGATGAGGCTTGCCCATATCTAACAATTGCCTGAACTGGCTGTCGGATACCATGAACACATCCGGGCCGTCTTCGCTTTCGATCAGTTGCACAATGCTCTCCATATAGCTGGACTCTGGAATAATAGTCAGCTCGGCCTCAGCGAACGGCTGGGACTGATTATACCTCTTCACAATCTCCTCGACGATATTTAACTCATAAGAGGAAGAGAACCAGGCGAGCTTGATCTTCTCTCTAGCCAGGCCGTCCTTGGGGATGGTAACCCGGTTCCCTTTTCCCGTAATTTTCTCTATAAGTCCTTCCTCGACAAGCTCCGCCAACACTTTACGAACGGATACCCGGCTAAGATTATATTTCTGACTCAGTGTATTCTCAGGCAGTATATATTCATTTGGTTTAATCCTACCGCTTAATATTTCTCCGCGCAGATCGTCTCTTAAAGTTTGATAACGTATTAAGAAATCATTTTTTCGACTTAACACAAACAATCCGCTCCTATTTATTGCAATTATTTTCTATATTATAAACGATCCACTGTTTCTAAGCCAACGATCGACAAATTCATAGCTCTCCTCTCTGATGCCTGGAGGGAAGTCGTGTCCCCCATTTCCCAGCAAAGAAATATAGCTGCTATCATGACCTAACCATCGGTACAGCGCGTCGAGATTGCTAGAGGCAAGGGCTGCGGCTTGCCAATTTGGAAAGATCGGATCGTTCTGGGTGAACCAGTTGAATAAAGGTCTTGGTGCCATCAGGGCCATAATCTCGTGGAACTCAAACGGAACTTCGTCCGCAAGAATGGCCTCCGTAAGCTTGGGCATATGTGAGAACCAGTCACGCTGTCCCCATCGCTCCGGGGTCGGGTCGTCCGTAAAGGGGCATAGACCACAGCTGGAAATAACAGCTCTGATCCGCGGATCTACCGCAGCTAGGAAGTAAGCATTATAAGCACCTAATGAATGCCCGATTGCACCGATCCGTGCCGGGTCTACATAGGGCAGGGTTAATAAAAGCTCAATCCCCTGCTGATGATCATGAATCATCTTCCCGATCACTGTCGAATGGGGGAATTCACGGTAGAAGGGAGCGGTCTGAAATGCCTCCGCCCCTTCATAGATACGCTCGCCTGCCGTAATGGTATCCGGCGCCAGTACGACATATCCCCTTGAGACAAGCTCCAGCGCATATCTGCGATTCTCCCGTCCCTCTTCCGTCGCAACATCCGCCTTGCCTTTGGCATCGGTCGGATGCAGCGCCAGCATCGCCGGGTATGGATCTCGGGGATTCCTCTCCTTGCCAGGGATCAGCAAATAAGCATATACATGATCGCCGAAGCCCGTCTTGTAAGAGAGGTGAATGCGGATATGATCCGACTGCGGCTGCTCGGAATATATCGTATAGTCCGTCGGGACAGATTCAGGCATCCAGCCGATCCAGCGCTGCCATGTTTGCGCAATGTTCTCTCTTTTTTTCGCCCAATCATTCATGTGATTAACTCCATCTAATAGATTCGGAAACCCTTCCTTCGACAATGCTGATAAGCGATATCCCATGCCCCCGTCACCCCTCCTTCATTGAGTAGCTGCATAGCACTGCCGACATCGCGAAATAAAGCTCATTATCTACCTTGGCTAATCCGGCAGTAATCTCCCTCTCTGGAATGAAAAGCCGCTCGGGCTGCAGGCTATCCAGGGGGATTCGAAATATAGCGTAACCCATCACTCCATAGATGCACTCCTCCTCTACAGATAGCAACCAGCCGCTATGCAATACTTTGCCCCAGGATGACAAATCGACCTCATGTATAACCCCCTCACAGCCCGGGTCCCATACCAGGTACTTAGAGCAGGAGGTTATCGTATGAATCCAGCCGTTGGGTGCTACCAACAGCAAAGTATATTCCCGAATATCCTCGCGCAGCATCCAGCACTGCATAACGCTCCTCTTCTCCAAGTCCAAGGTGTAAATACAGGCAGAATGTGCCTTCGGCTCTGCGCCTCCAGGGGTCTCAATGCTGGTTCCGCCGATGAGCACACTGTCCGTGATCGCCTCTACCAATGAGACCGTACTCTGTCCCTCGATCAACGCCGAATTTGGAATGAGCCACTCCTTACCCGATCGCAGATGATAGATACATAGAGCCCCACCCACCATGCCATAGCCAGGGAAACCGCCATATACGACATGCTCCTGATCCCGCAATGCAACCACACATCTGGGGCGAAAAATCTCAGGATGAGAGCTTACACAAAGAGGATTACGTATCGACGGCTGGCCATTCGGATTCGCTAGCAACGATGCCTTGTCGGTCTGAATCGGCCTTGTTACATCATACAGATGGAGTCGCCCTTCAGGGTAAGCCGCCCCAATCAGTAGATTCCCTTGCACGGTATAAGCGGCTATGTTCCCACCGAAGCCATGCTGAATGACATGGGGTCCCCAATTGATAAGCCTGTTCTGTCCTTCCCCCTTCCCACGCGCATGTGGATCATAGCTATAGAAATGCAAAGGATGCATCGACGTTCCATATATACATGAATCCGGCCCAGAAATCAGTGTAGACAGCGCAGCTCCTTCGGATTTATAGGTGAGCCGAATGACCTTCACCTGCTCTGAATCTATATGCTTCAGAAGCAGCTCGCGATTCGACAGGCTATGGCTGAGGAGCCGCCATTTTCCTTGCAGTTGACGATGAAATTTGTCGAAGCTGGTTCCCTTGTAAAGTGAGGCAGGGAGCTGGTTATCCGTTAACCGCTCGATAACCACTCCCTGTTCAACTTTTGCCCAATGCTCTCCTAGAAGCGCGTATACCTGATGATCCTCCCCCTGCATGACCTGCCCCATACCGATACCTCTTAATTCCTCATGGAGCAAGGTTCGACGTTCACTGCGCTGGGGATGATAAGCAACAATATTTTTCCTAGCTGTTCCTATTCCCAGGTACACCCAATCATAAGCATCCACTGCCATATAAGAGGGGTATTTCTGCTCAGAATCCATGCTCCCATAGCAGGTGATATCCTGTTCCTCTGGACGATAGCGATACAAGCGACACGCTGGATATGAAGCGACATAGATATGCCCCTGCAAATTCTCCGCATAGCTAAAGCCGCATAATTCATCTCGATGCTGGCTGATCTGGAGCACAGCCACATAGATGAGTTGGTACGGATCTAATGCATAGAACCTATTCCCCGCGCCAACATAGAACATTCCGTTGCTGCTTGCAAAGCAATCGTACGGATACTCGGTATTGCCATCGGGAAAGAGTAACTGCGCACACTCCCCCGACTCTATATCTACGACGAGCAGGAAGCCCTTGGCTGCAATGACCACTCGGCTATCGCCAGTCTCATTTATACATACTGCTGCCGTTCTGGATTCCGCTGCATCTACCGGTATCCCCAGCTTAGTTATACTCATTTTGCGGATTCACCTCTAACACTTCGCTATTTGGCATAATACAAAGTGACTTTCCGTATCGCCTCTATCATTTCCTGCAAATCCTGATCGGTATAGAACTCATTGAGCGGCACTTGAATAGCCGTCCGCAGGATCTCCTCAGATACAGGACAGTCGCCCTGCTTATAATCCGTGCCGGTCAAGTCAAATGGGAACTGGCTATTCAGATAGGCCTGTTTATTCTGAAACATAGGCTGCATGTACACTACAGATGGAATATAACCTAACCGGTTCTTAATGCCCTCCGCTTCAAGCGCTGCGCCGAATTCCTCTCTAGTACAATTCAGTTTGTCCTCGACCAATCGGAACATATAGAACCAGTAGGTACAGCGGCTAT
This sequence comes from Paenibacillus aceti, assembly GCF_003614185.1. Taxonomy (GTDB): domain Bacteria; phylum Bacillota; class Bacilli; order Paenibacillales; family Paenibacillaceae; genus Fontibacillus; species Fontibacillus aceti. The sequence goes on along the minus strand of NZ_KZ987724.1, from coordinate 4,732,778 downwards.
CCGGCAGAACCTGCATCGTGGTCAATTGTGGCAGATCCTTCAGCCCTTCGGTTAAGGCGCTGCCTAATTCCGCTCTTCTGCCGCAGAGCCATTCCAGCCTTTTTAACTGACCAATCCCCACTGCCCCCTGCAGTTCACTCATTCTATAGTTCGGAGCAAGGCTACTCGGATTGCGATCCAGGCTTTCTCCGATTCGTTTATAGTTCTTGTCCGCAAAGGCATGAGTTCGGCGATAATCCTCCTCGTCCCCGGAATTTACAGTCACAATCCCGCCGTCACCTGTTGAAATATGCTTGAAATCATTAGTGCTAAAGCAGCCATAATCCCCCATCGTGCCAGCGAGCCGCCCCTTGTATTCCGTCAGATAGGCCTGGGCACAGTCCTCGATCACTTTGATATTATATTTTCTCGCGATCTCCATTATCGGGTCCATATCGCATGCGTTACCTGCCAAGTGAACCACCAGTATCGCCTTCGTCCTCGGGGTAATCCGAGCTTCAATCGATGCCGGGTTCAAATTGTAGGTATACGGGTCCAAATCGGCGAAAACAGGAATCGCATTCTGATACAAGATCCCAATCATTGTTCCCTGATCAGTAATCGGACTAGTGATCACCTCGTCACCTACCGTAACACCCGCTGCTCCCAAGGCGACATGGATCGCAGCCGTCCCTGAGGAAGTAGCAACGCTGTAAGGGACTCCATACATTTCATTAAAATCAGCAATAAAGCGTTTGACCTTATTTCCAAAATGATAGAATAGTGTATTCTGCTCCAACGCCTCTAACAGCTCTCTCGCTTCCTCAAGTCCGAATCTCTTGCCTGTTCCGAACGGGGTCTGCTTCGCCTTCTCCCCGCCATGTATCGCCAGTTTATTGGTATGGGTCAATTCAGTTCACCTCTTTTATACTAGTCAATACTTGCTTCTTACAGCGAATCCCATACTTCACTTGCACATGCCCGGATTCTACCTGCTCCTTCGCCTGCAGCGGAACCCAGACTACAGCCTGATGGGCCGAATCTGGATGACTGAATTCAACAGCACCATCCGCGCGGATTCCAAGAATGGAGATTTGTCGTCTGGCTCGTACCCAATCATTAATCTGCTTCCCCGTCCAAAAGACAAAGCCCCGCTGCTTCGCCTCGATAATGACCTTGGAAAGCGCCTCTCGCACAGGCAATTGCTTCAAAATATGTACCTGATGGAATAGGAAATGGGCTACCCCGCGCACCCTAGCTACACCGTCCAGGAATGGCTGGATCACGCTGCTGTCCGCCAGTGCATCATGATTCAAATCCTGCGTTAAAAAGGGGATCTCCAGCACATTGTAAATCCGATTCTTCTGATCTGACCAAGCGATTGGGAAATAAGGATGACAGGTTCCGAACGTGAAGCCTACATTCCCCTTCTTGCTCGGCCCTCTGGACTGATCCGATTCGATCCGCTGCTCTTCGCACCAATCGAATAATTCTCCCCACCCTTCAAACCGGGTATAGTGATTCTTATTGGAAATCGCATGGGAGAAGCCTGTTATTGATTTGAACCATTCATGCTGCCGGATAAATTCAGCCTGCTCCCAGGCACCGTTATCCAGTGGCAGTGCATTGTAATGCAGAGCTAATTCATGGCCATTATTCTTAATCCGTTCATATAGATGCGGGGAATATCCTGGCTCGATCATACACCATGTACTCTGCACATCATGCTCTTGAAGCAGCTCCAGGGTGAGCTCCGCTGACTCATCTATGTTATGATCGCTATCATGGGAGATCATGGCGACCTGCTCTACACCATCCGGCCAATAGTCAATGAAGGGCAGGATCAGTCCCTGCTCCGTAGCGACATGTAATAAATGTCCGGCAAAAGCCTGCTTCCATAAGTCCGCATATGGGTACGCAAAATACTTCATCCCGGTCTCCGTAGTCAACCGATCATATTCCCAATCCTGCTGCATATCATCATCTGCCTTCAGAATCCAATCATCAACGGACCCGGTTCCGTCGGGTGCTGGCAGCCCATCCGTTACAACCGGCCGCTTCCCCTGCTGTAATCGCACGATGGTCGCCGGAATATCCAGGGCCCAGCGCTCCAATCGCCCCTTACCGATGCAGAAGCTCTGGATGACATCTCCGCAGGCTTCCCCGTCGGGTCTCCCCTGATGGATTGACCCATAGCCCATGCTTACCGCATTCGTATCCGCAGATCGCTGAACATCCCGCGCCCAAGGGCGATAATCAAATCCGCGCAGTCGGACATCTCTATACCAGTCCACTGTTATATCCGCATAAGCGACTGGAATCTCCCGCATTGGCGAGCATCCCAATCGAGCGGATAATGCGGTTAGTCCAGCGAAGGAGATGACGCTCCCACCTTCCAGCATGAAATTCCATAACACCTCATGGTCCGCTCGCTGTTCGCTGGCTAATGCAATAATGACTACATCCACCGTCTCACGGCGGATCTGTGCAGCATGGTCTATCGTCGTAAATGAGAAGCCTAAATGATCCATAATCTCCAAGATATAGGCCTGAAAAACATTCACCCCGTATCGATGTCTGTGCTCCAGGGCTCCTTGATCCAGCCATATTCCTATTCGTGCCAATCCCATCGCTTTCACAACCTTTATCGAATGATGAGAATATGCTGAAATGCCTCAGGCTTCAGCATATTCCCTTAACAACACTCTATTTCCAGATATGCTCGGTATACCCGCGCCCCTTAATGACCGCGTTGTATTCTTCTATAATCTTCGAGCCGCCGCGCTTCAAATACTCTTGAACCATATCATCCCACTCGGAAATCGGCCGATTGCCCGTAATCATCTTGGTCTGCTCATTGATCAGGTAAGTGTTCAGCTCTGCGCCGTGCTCCGTCTCCGCAGCGGAAATAATGCCTACGCTCGGTGGATAATACAGCTTATATGACTTATTAATATCTACTAATTGCTGTGTAGCCTCTCGCAATTTCTCATTCGTATAAGCAAGCGGGAATTCGGCATCATCCTCGGCACCTACCCAGGCTGTGCTATCTATAAAGTACAGAAAAGGCTCGGTACCGCTACCCGGCTCAGTAAGAGGCACGCGGATATTGTTCTCGTCCAGCTTATAGCCGACCCCTTCATTGCCGTAGTACCAATCGAAGTCTTCATTGGCTGAGGTCGTGGTAGAAGCCGGATAATATTGGCGTGAGAAGCCATGGATCTCTAGCATTTTGCGCACCTTATCCGGGCTGTCAGCCAGCTTGGCATTTAACGTCAGGAATCTGGAGTATCCCGAGCCTGCGGTAAAGCCCTTTGAGCCATCCGGTGCGGCAAACGGCTCAAGCACGACAAATTCCGCAGATGGGTCAATTTTCTGCAACGCATCCATATAATCCTGGGACATTCCGCGCACAGCGATTAGAAAGATCCCCGCTTTGCTGGAATAGAATTCATTATTCGTATCCGCCCAATTGACTACCGCAAAATCACTGGTCAGAGCCTTCTCCTTATGCAGATCAGCGAAGAATTGGATCAGCTCCTTACGTCCCTCCGAGATCATGCCCGGAATGAAATTCCCCTCCGCATTCTTGTGATACCAGGTGTCGTTCTGCCAATAGGGACCCATCGCATAGGAAGGATTGATATCCTGACCAATAGCTAAACCGTAGGTGTCATGCTTCGAATTGCCATCGGGATCCTTCTTCGTAAAGGCGATGGCCACTTGCTCAAGCTCCTCGTAGCTGGTCGGCACAGACAGCTCTAATTTATCCAGCCAGTCTTTACGCACTATGAAGGATTGCGACTCTACCGGAGACCATGTTGGAATACCGTATATCTTCCCATCAACCGTAAATGGTAGCCACAGCTCATCAGGAATCTCCTTCAAGTAATCAAATTCCTGAATGTAATCGTCAAGAGGCAGAAAGGCTTGCTGCTTGGCCCAACGATTGAACAATTCGATATTCGCTGCACGGAAGCTGATCTGATCGGGCATATTGCCACCTGCCACCATCGCCGTGATCTTCTCGATGAAATTCTCGCTTGGAATCTTCTCTACGAAATAATCGACGTTAAACTTCTCGTTAAGCATCTGCTGCCCACGCCCACCGGATGGAGGCGGATTACCGAAAATATAGGTCGCCCCCGTAATCTTGTATTTCTCCTCTGTCTTCTCTGGCTCTGACGCTGCAGCTTCCTTCTTGTCCGTTGTCTCACCTTGAGCTTCACCTTGGCCCTTACTAGATGAACATGCTGTCGTGAACACGAGCAGCAGAACAACTACCCACATGGTCAGCCTCTTGAGCTTCATTTCAATTGATCCCCTCCGACATTTAATTGAGATACAGCCTTACATTCATAGTCTGATCATGCTGCAGCATCAACCCTTTACTGAACCGATCATCACCCCCTTGGCAAAATGCTTCTGCAGGAACGGATAGAGAATGAGAATAGGTAATGTAGCTACAAGAATCGCCGCCATCTGGATCGTCACGGGAGGGGGTTGATTCTCAAATTGCAGCAGCACATCCGAGCCTAAAGTAGAGGTCGTCTCGTTCATAATGACCATCTGACGCAGGACGACTTGAACAGGCCATTTCCTGGCATCATTCAGATACAAAATCCCCTCAAAATATTTGTTCCAGTAACCGACCGCATAGAACAAGGCGAATGTCGCCAAGGCCGGCTTCGATAGCGGAAGTATAATGGAGCAGAATGTTCTTATCTCATTGGCACCGTCGATGAGGGCGGCTTCGCTCAGCTCGCCGGGAATATTCAGGAAAAACTGCCGGATGACAATCAGATTAAATGAACTGATCGCCCCCGGAATGATCAAGGACCATAGCGAGTTAATCAGCCCCGTCGATTTGACGACCAGATACACGGGAATCATGCCCGCGTTAAATAGAATCGTAAAGATGATCATCAGCAGGATGACCCGCTGCCCCAATATATTACGAGTTAGCGCATAAGCCATCGATGTGGTTAATATCAAGCTCACTAGGGTGCCTAGCACCGTAATCGTGACCGTCACACCAAGCGAGCTGATGAATGGCCTGGATTGGAAGATGACCCGGTAGGAATCCGCCGTCCAATGGCTGGGCCACAATATGAAATCCTTCTGCAGCACATCCTCCAGCGATGAGAAGGAGACTGCAAAAATATGTACGAACGGGAGCAGCATCAAGCTAGCAATCACCGCTAAAGCTGCAATGTTGAAGCAATCCCATATTTTCTCCGCAACATTTCTTGTATTCATAGATAAATTCCTTTCTCACTGTCCTGATCGTCCCGATCACCCGAGAGATTAATAGAGTCCGTCCTCGCCAAATCGCTTGGCTAACTTGCCAGCGCTTACAACAAGGATAAGACCGATAACTCCCTTAAACATTCCGACCGATGTAGCGAAGCTGATATTCCCCTGTTGAATCCCCTTGTAGTAAACATAGGTATCCAGCACATTCCCCGATTCCATGTTAAATGGGTTCAGCATCAGGAAAATATGTTCAAACCCGGTGTCCAGAACACTACCTAGCCGCAAAATAAATAAAGTGACGATCACACCTCGAATCGCTGGTAGAGTCACATGCCATAGCTGCCGAAACCTGGAGGCTCCATCTATAACAGCTGCTTCATAGAGAGCCGGATTCACCCCGGATAGAGCGGCCAAGAAGATGATCGTGCCCCAGCCCGCTTCCTTCCAGATCGTCTGCAGAACAATAATCGGCTTGAAAAGTGCTGGTTCTGTCAAAAAGGGAATCCCGGAAAGGCCGAATTGCGCCAAAATGGAGTTAATAAGCCCCTCTCCACGCATGAATACGACGAAGATCCCGACTACTACTACCCAAGACAGAAAATGCGGCAGATACACCATCGATTGGATCAGCTTCTTGTACGTTTCATTACGCAGAGCATTAAGCATAAGCGCCAGAATAATAGAGAACGGAAAGGCCACGAATATTTGCAATACTGAGATTTGCAGCGTATTGATTAGAACATGGATCACTTCGCTATCTTCAAACATACGGGCAAAATGCTTGAAGCCTACCCACTCGCTCTTCCAAATTCCCACAAAGGGATTATAGTCCTGGAACGAAATGACCAAACCGGCCATGGGGAGATAACGGTAAATGATGAAATATAACAGTCCCGGCAGCAGCAATAAGTAAATAAAGCGTTCTCTTTTCATGCGATTAAATATTCCTGCCAATGCAAACCCCCCCTTATAAGAACCTGTATATTACCTGTATTTAAATTAACCAAACCGGTAATCATTGTCAATGCCTTAATTTTAAATATCGAATTTTTTTAAATCGGAAGCTGCTATTTCTTCAGTCCTGGCAACGATTCGTGGCTAATAGTTGACGAGTTCCACGTTAATGTGTATACATGTAATATACAGGTATTAATTAATCATAGTTGATAGCGTTTTCTTTCACTGCTACACTCTGTATAGGCGGTTAAATTTAAATTGAGGTGATTAAAGTCATGGCAAAGCAGACAACAGATGTTATTAAGGAGTCCTTAAACGATCTATTGGATGAACCCCTCTTCTTATCGGAGCTCAAAAATGAGGACAGGGTCAAAGCTATTCAATCCCTGATTACGATTCTATCAACCCCTAACCATATTCATAAAGCTTACTTGAGAATTGCTAGGGATAATGGAGTGATAGAACGAATCCCCGCCTTCCGTATGCAGCATAATGACACGCTTGGGCCCTACAAGGGCGGTATACGGTTCCATGAGTCCGTCAATGAAAAAGAGGTGGTCAATCTAGCAGCTCTGATGACATTAAAGAATGCGCTGCATGAGGTTCCCTTCGGGGGAGGCAAAGGCGGAGTTGCCATTAATCCGCGAGAATACTCTACCAAGGAGCTCTATCAAATATGTAAAAAATATGTCCATTATTTTAACGAGGTCCTGGGTCCGGACAAGGATATCCCCGCTCCCGATGTGGGAACCAGCGCACGTGAGATGGACTGGATGATGAGTGAATATAAAGATATCCACTACGGAAAACCCTATCTGGGCAGCTTCACAGGCAAAAGCGTACTGAATGGTGGGTCCCTCGGCCGCAAAGAGGCTACTGGTAAAGGAGTCTATTATACACTCCGATATTTATTACATGACTATCCAGAGGAACATCACGAGCAATTATCTCAGTCTGCTACCAGGCAGGCAGCAACCGTCCTGGAGTGCCGGAACCGTCCGATCACTCTAGCTGTCCAGGGATTCGGTAATGTCGGATCTGTCATGGCCTCTGAGGCTTATCGCTGTCAATACATAAACAATACAATCATCGCCGTCAGTGACCGCAATATTACCCTTTATAATTCGAACGGAATGGACATCCCTGCATTGGCCAAATTTGCCGCGGCTAACCAAGGGGATCTCCCTATCAATCAAGAGCAGCTTCTTGAAGCAGGTGTCCAGGCTGACATTCTGGATCGGGAGGCTATTCTATATTTTGATGTGGATGTGCTCGTACTGGCCGCATTAGAGGATCAGATTAGAGTAGACAATGTAGACCGGGTTAAGGCTCCGATCATTGTGGAAGGGGCGAATGCTCCAATAGCGGGTGAAGCGGATGATATATTAGCGGATCGAGGTACACTTGTGATTCCGGATATTCTGGCGAATGCAGGTGGAGTCATCGTATCTTATTTCGAATGGCTGCAGGGCCGGGAGACCCAATACTACACCGAATCAGAGATCTTCGAACAGCTGCATAAAAAGATGGAGAGCACCATGAAAAAGATTTATCCGCTTTATTTTGGCACTGATAAATCCCTTAGACAAACTTGTTTTGACCATGCCATTATGAGGATATCGACGATTCTTTACGCGCAAGGGAAACTATTCTAGGATAAGACAGAGGGTTAAGCAGATTAGACACTGCTTGACCCTTTTTTCTATTAAATTAAATAAAGCTTGACGAGGGATCGACGATTTATGTATGCATGTAATATACACGTATTCAAATCTTCGCATATAAAAAAGGAGGTATGTCCACGAATGGTGAAGTTCCGAAGGACCGCTCTGATGCTTTTCTTTTGCTATCTAGTGATAGCGCTTACCTGTTCCGGCTTCCCGATGAATTCTGCTAAAGCTCAAGCTCAGGCTAAAGTTGTTAAGGATCCTAAGCCAGCAACTTCCCCCAAATATGATATTCAAGGTCGACGCCTTGACGAAGGAGATCACTGTACTGGCTACTGGCGTTCGCAAGCTGGCACAGGATAACTTTGGGAGCTTCTACTTGTTCACAGATCCGGAGACACCGGATTTATATAAATATTCAATTCCGGGGCTATTGCTCAGATAACAAAAAGAAATTTTGCGAGAAATAACGGCAATTCGAGGAGTGATGTGATCGCAATGCTCAAGCGGTCAAAAATGACCGTTAGAGCATGGAAACAGCAAATACGCTTCTCCAACGGACACTTTTGACCAGTAGAGGCACAAAATGCAATTTTTCGCGGCTATTTCCCTTGTAATGGACATCATTGTCCGTTACAAGAGCTAAGTGCCACAGGATCAGCGCTAACGGACAATAATGTCCGTGTCCGAGTGATCCGGCCAGTGCATGGGGATGTTCACATTTTCGGGCACGCAAAAGAGGCGTCTCCAAGTCAAAAGATCGACTATTGAGACAGCCTCTTCTTTTTTATATCACTGCCCTTGAGCCTGAACCTGAAGCAAATGCATGACAACGACTAAGGCTTCCGCCCGGGTTGCCAGCTCACGCAGGGCGAAGCGGTTGCTGCCGCGCCCTTGTATCAGGCCTTCATTAACAGCGGTGGCGATCCAGCCTTGTGCCCAGGCCGGAATACTGCCAGCATCGGCAAATGTTAATGCCTCCTGCGAAGGCTCGTTGGCGCCCAGCGCCTTCGCGGCCATCACCGCCAGCTCAGTACGGGTTATCTCCTGATCCGCACGGAAGGTATGGTCATTGGGCAATATCGGATCTCGCCCATTTCGGAAGCTGAGCTGCATCCTGGAACGTAAGCTCCTCTTCTTTCTTCAGCGCCTATCGAGATGAAAGGATGCCTTCAAATTTGTTCATCCCGAACTGCAACATTCTTTAATGTCCTCCGTCTATAATGGCGAAAAGCTTAACTGGGACAGGCAATATAAATGTCTCTAACGGCTGGCCGTAGTGCCATAAGTACGACCCTACACACAGAAACTAGGAGGAATCACTCATGAAAAAACCATTCAAAGTTCTAGCAACCGCGACGATTCTGGCCATGGCAGCTATACCTGCAGCAGCTTTTGCCCAAAATGCACAGACCCCTCTCATCTCGAATGGAAATAACGAAGCTATCGTCAATCAAGTAAAGGTAGTACCTGGTACCATGGGAAAGATCACGAATTTCGTGAATGATAATACAGGAAAGTTCATTACAGTAACGGGCCGCAGCCTGGCGCCAACAGACCAAAGTGAGATCATTCTGTCGATCACCAAGGATACCAAGATCGTGGATGCCCGGGGCAATAAAGTAGCTCTGCAGAAGATCATCGATGATCAGAAGGTCGTCAAAGCCTTCTACAATCCGAACATCACCAAGAGCCTGCCCGCCCGCGGAACTGCTCTGACGCTCGTCGTTCAGGATCGTGATTTCAGCGCAATCAAGGGCACAGTTTCCGAGGTTCGCGAGGACGGCAGCCTCTTCGTAAAAGGCACCGACCTCTATGGCGGTCATCAAGATGAAATCATCCTGCATCTGGACTCTAAAGCCTCGATCCTCGATCAGAATCACAAGGCCATTGAAGCTGGGGATATCAAAAAAGGTATGAGCATTGAAGCCTTCTATGGACCGGCTGTAGCCATGAGCCTGCCGGCTCAATCCACAACGAACTATATGGTTGTCAATACCGAGGAGATCGCTGATCTGTCTCCAGGAACTAGCGGTATCATTACGAATATTAACGATAAAACCGGATCGATCACGGTTATCGGCAATGCAATGGAGCAAGGCGGCACCAACTATTTGGTACTGCATGTCGATCAAGACACGGAAATTGTCGATGAGAACGGAGCTGCTCTGACCGCTGACGCATTGAAGGAGAACGCCTATATTGATGCACTTTATGGCAACGTTATGGCCATGAGCTACCCTGCACAAACCCATGCCAAGAAGATCGTGGTCAAAGCCTCTGAAGCAGTGAAGGCTGAAGGCACAATCTCCACTTCCGAACGGGCTGCAGAAGGCCAAGTCTACCTAAATGTCGGCTCCGATGACAAGACGGAGAACGATATCATCCTGAACATCACCGATAAGACGGTCGTACTTCCGGCGCTTGGCGGAGACTCCGAATTGAAGGACGGAATGAAAGTTGTAGTCTACCACTCTCCGATCATGACCAGATCCTTGCCAGGAATTACGAACGCAGAGGTAGTCATTGTTAGTGGTGATAGTGGCAATGCAGCAGCAGAATAATAATTGGTGAAAATACTACAAAGGGGCTTCTTGCAGGTTTTGATAAACCTGTGGGGAGCCTTTTTTGTTAGACAAGCTGGTGCTACTGGTGCAGTGTTTGAAGGCTATTCGACAGACCCATAAGCTAGCTACATAATACTTAGTTTTTTCTGATTGGCGGTGCATGGACGCTTATATTGTCCTGGAGCTTTCGTCCAGTCGTACTTTTTCCCCTCTGCATCCTGATGGTGCATCCAGCGAATCACATTATAGGGATAGGGTTCATTCGTCCAAAATAGATTCTTAACAACAGAATCCGTTTGATTATCTTCGATTTCGTCACGGTACTCGCGCTTTGGAACATCCTTCATCCCGTTGTATACATACATTTCGTAGGTATTAGGGACTGTATTTGGTAAAAACTTCGCGGTCGCGGTTCCTGTCAGGGTTTCTGATTTCTCCTCACATTTTCTATTCTCACCTTCACCCGTGCACACCGTATAATAATGCTTATACTCATAGGGTCTGCTTACCGATCCTTCGGTGTGCACTTGCCTTCGAAGGTTTCGCCGCCCAGGTATTCGGTGAGTTTTTCGGGTGGTTTTGAACCGAAGCTTTCGGGAAAATTGTCAAATAGCTGATTTAGTTTCTTGGTATCCCAGGGACTTGGTATAAACAGGAAGTTTTGAATTTTAGTTCCGCTCCAGCCTGCATCCCAGGGAAAACCATCCGTGGATACAGGATCTCCAAATACATTGTATCCAGAATATCTGGTCATGACTTTTCCTTTATGGGTAATCTTTGTGCCGTGGCTACTGCCATATACAATGTCAAAACCTGTAAACCTCTCAGGCGCTCTAATCGCTTCATTAATTTGTTGCTGTAACAGGGCAGTATTAAGCTCTCTCCCTTTTACCTTTTGTGGAAAAAAGTTTTTTAAACCATACAACTCTTCCATATCCTTATTAGCTCTTTCTAACACTGCTTTCGGAGTAAGCGTCTTTAGTTCCTCGAGAGTTATCTTCTCTCCATTATCTTCTTCCTCAGCAGCTATAATGTTTTGCGATACCATACCGCAGAAAAGAACGATCAAAAGAAATATACTGATTTGTCTTTTCATTTAAATTACACCTACTTATACCAAATCGATACAACGATATTATCCCAATACCTGGACTCAACCTGAATACCATAGGTTTTGTCACTGAATTCCTTTGCTTCCAATTCATCTTCCCTTTTGGTCTTTTGTTTTACATACTTCATGATCTTGTCTACTGTTTCAGTTTCAATCTTTTGGCGCAATAATTCATCCAAATCTTTAACCTGTTGGCTATAATCCACACCATCTTTATCAAAACGAACTTGAGATTGTAAGAACATTAAATCTTTCCCGTTTGATTTATGACCAGATGCAATTAACCCCGAATTATAGGAGTTATAGTGACTGAATCCTTCAGAAGTCGTTTTTTGAGTCTCCCCCTCTATACTTCTTTTAACGCCCCATGAATCCTCAATATATTTAGGTAGTGTAGACGTAGCGTTATCTGCCGTATCATCCACCTTGTCGTCCTTCTTCTCCTCCTGCACCGCCGCAAGCCCCGTTAAAATCTCCACACTATAAAGATCCTTATGCCAGATTACTTTAGCACCGAGCGCCTCGCTGACAAAGCGCAGAGGAACGAAGGTTCTATTCTGTTTCTGCTGAGCTACTGTGTCCAGTTGTTTCGTTTGGCCGTTAACGGTGTACGCTTTCTGTCCCATGGTCAGAACAATGGTGTCCTCTCCCATTTCCGCGGTAACTTGCTTGCTCTTGCTGTCCCAGCCTACTTCTGCTCCGAGTGCTTCACTTACTAATCGGACTGGCACCTGCCCTCGATTGCTTTTGTCCATAAACGGCTTCGCATCCGGAAATGAGATTAGGTTCCCGTTAACCTCAACTACGATCGACAGCTTGGAGGCAGCGGATGTCATGGCAGGCATCATGGTCAGTAGAAGAACCAATGACATAAGTACAAATCCCGTTTTCTTTAATTTCATGAATAATCAACTCCTTAAATTTTTTTGATATCTTGATAGACAGGATGTTTTGTGGGTTTATGGAAATATTCCCCTTATGTAATCCTTGATATTATACTATCAGCACATACCACAAACAATGGAATTACAGATAATTAATCCCTACTGAGTACAACCACCTAAATTTTCATGGCCTTTAGACCCATTACTGAAGTGACCTTATGAGTATGAACAGCCAACTCGAGCCGGCGGATCAGACCTGAAACATTTTGGTTGAATCCTAGAAGTATAAAAAAACCGTCCCTTCTTAAAATG
>NZ_KZ987724.1:4552607-4720035 GCF_003614185.1 Paenibacillus aceti | reverse complement strand
TAAATTTTTTTAATATCTTGATGGACAGGATGTTTTGTAGGTTTATGGAAATATTCCCCTTATGTAATCCTTGATATTATACTATCAGCACATACCACAAACAATGGAATTACAGATAATTAATCCCTACTGAGTACAACCACCTAAATTTTCATGGCCTTTAGACCCATTACTGAGGAGACAAGGCGGAAACCACATGGTATTTCCGTCTCCCGGTCTGAGTTCCCTGTAAAAAAGCAAAAACCTGTGAGAAAACGAGATCAAGAAAAAACAGACCTATCATGGTAGTAGTATCTGACCATAATCGACCTGCTCAATGCTTAGGAAATTCAATTCTAGAAATGTAAAATCCTTCTAACGAAACTACAGATCGTTATTTTCGCAAAAACAACGGTAAAAAAATTTTAACGATACACCATATCGTTATTCACCGGAAATCTGGGGTTTAGAGCGCAAATTTGCCCAAATAGCGATATACAGTTTCGTTAGAATCTGGAATGGGCCTTTTGGGCGCAAATAGCGATACCACGTTTCGTTAGAATCTGGAACGGCCCTTTGAGGCCCAAATAGTCGATACCACGTTTCGTTGGAATTCGGAACGACCCCTTGAGACGCAAATAGCGATGCACAGTTTCGTTAGATTCTGGAACGCCCCGTTTAAGCGCAAATAGCGATGCCTAGTTTCGAACCTGGCCGAGCGTGCTAATGGCGTATAGCCCCTACGAAAAGAGGCTTCCCAATTAACGACGGGAAGCCTCTTTATAGTAGCTATTTAGCAGCCCATAAGGACTCGATTTCTTCGAGCGTTTTGCCCTTGGTCTCGGGGACTGCGCGCCAGGTGAAGATCACTGTGATCAGGGCCATCAGGCCGAAGATCCAGAAGGTGAGCGCCGGGCCTGCGGATACGAGCATCGGCGGGAAAGTCTGGGATACGACGTAATCGGCGGTCCACAGGGCCATCGATGCGATCGCTGTAGCTTTGCCGCGGATACGGTTCGGGAAGATCTCGGAGATGACCACCCACACCACCGGGCCTAGCGACACCGCAAAAGCGGCGACATAAATCAGGATGAAGATCAGCACCCATGGACCAGAGGTATGCCCCGTCTGGAAGGCCGCCCCGATGACGATCAGACAGATCAGCATGGCTGAGGAACCCACCAGCAGAAGCATCTTGCGGCCCACTTTATCGATCAGCCAAATGGCCAGGATCGTGAACAGCAGATTGATGACACCGACGAAGATCGTCTGAATCAGGGCCGCATTCGTACCCGCGCCCGTCTGCTTGAAGATCTCCGGCGCATAGTAGAGCACCGCATTAATTCCGGTAACCTGCTGCAGAATCGCTAATCCGACACCAACGATCAGAGCCAGCCGTAGTGCCGGACTGAACAATTGGCGGATCGATCCGTTCTCTACTCTGAACGATTCCTTAATCTCCAGTACTTCCTGCTTGGCCAGCGTCTCTCCGTGAATCTTCACCAGAATCGGTAAGGATTCAGCGGCCCGACCCTGCTTGATCAGCCATCTTGGGCTTTCAGGCACGAGGAATAGAAGAACCAGGAACAATACGCCTGGGATGAGGCCGAAGGCGAACATCCAGCGCCAAGCGGAGGAGATGCCCCATGCTTCGCTACCCAGGCCCGTGATCCATAAATTCACGAAATAAACCAGCGAGATCCCTGTAACCGTTGCCAGCTGATTCAATGCTACCAGCCGACCGCGATATTTTGCCGGAGCAATCTCCGCATTATACAGAGGACATAAGGTCGATGTAATGCCGATCCCGATCCCGCCGATCATACGGGCGATAATAAATTGACTGAATGTAACTGGCACAGCGGAAAAGGCGGACCCGATAATAAAGAGGATCGCCGCAGTGATCAATACTTTTTTACGACCGAATCTCTCACTGAGCACCCCGGAGGACATGGCTCCGACGATACAACCGATAATCAAGCTGGAGACGGCCCAGCCCACCTGAAACTCATTAAGATCAAAATGCTGCTGCATGAATCCGATTGCACCGGAGATTACAGCGGTATCAAAACCGAACAATACCCCGCCCAGAGCAGCCACTATGGACACCAGGGTAACGAATTTCATACTGACTCGTTCGCCTTGTTCTGGTATATTTGAGCTCATCATCTACGTCCCTTCTATGTTGAACTTCTTCAAGATCTCCTATACTTCCCGGAAATCCAAAATCATTGTAACACGGGGACGATTCTATCCAGCGTCTGAATCCCTTCACTAATTTGTGCAATGCCAGCATAATATTAATGCCCTCCCTCACTGAGGCCGAACAAGCGCATTCATTAGCACTTTTTATATCTGTCATGACAAAAAAGTCCACGTTCAGGAACATGGACTCGTCATCAGTCATCTAACGAAGCTGCGTACGATATTCGGATGGGGTTACTCCGGTTACTTTTTTGAACACTCTGCTAAAATAATTCGGATCCTTATACCCGACAGAATAGCATACTTCCTTCATACTAAGGCGGCTATCCTTCAGCATTTCCTTGGCCTTATCGATGCGCAGCCTGGTTACATAGTCTATGAAGGTCTCTCCCGTCTGCTGCTTGAATACCTTGCTGAAATAATACGGATTCAAATGAACATGCTCTGCGGCATCTTCAAGGGATAGATCCTCCTGATACTTGCTATGAATATAGGACATCGCCCGGTTCAGCATGTTGCTGGTGCTCTGTTCACGCTCCTCGCGAATCTGACGGATCGCCAGCTCCACATATTCACTCTCTCCCTCCGACCGATAAAAAGACGGTAATGATAGAGCCTTCTCCTCCGTCTTACTAGGAGCTTCCGAGGCGGTGATATTCAGATCTTCAAAACGGATAATATTCCCCCATTGATCATATTTGGAGGCAAATACAGCTTCATAATAGGAGCGCCTCAGCCCTTCAGCCGCCCGCTGCACTGAACCGATGCCAATCGATATCGTAACTCCGCAATGCTCATATAGAGCTGCTGCCAGCTTGTCGGCCAGAAGCGCCGCTTCGTCGCGGATTCCGTCCTTATCCTGTTGCTCCGACTCCCCCACTAGAAATACCGCCATATGATGATACACCATGGAGCTTACTACAGCGAAAAAACGCCCTTTGGTCCATTCATGGGTCAAGGTTTTGACCGTATCATACGTTCTCTTCTTGTCATCTCCAAGCTCAGGATAAGCCAGAACCAGCGCGCACCCCGCACCGATGGACAGCCCCAGGATATCGACCAGCTGCTCTAGCTCCGTCTCATTCACCTGATCGGCCATCAAATGCAGAGCAATTTCCGTCTCGGCCAGTGGAAGCAGCTGCAGGAACTTATCTCTTACCGCCAGCTGCTCATCACGCTTGAACCGTTCCTCCTTAATCTCATCGACCAGCCGCTGTAATACTGCTGCGACCTCGGTTCTTTTGGCCGGCTTCACCAGGTATTCCTGAACCCCTAGCGCTATCGCTTTCTTGGCGTATTCAAAATATTCATAAGCGGTGATCATCACCATCTTGGTATGCGGATTCTGTGCCTTGATCTCCTTCAGAGCATCGAATCCTTGAATCCCCGGCATCCTCACGTCCATCAACACGATATGGGGATGGAACTCCGCCGCCTTCTGAATCGCCATCCGGCCATTCTCGGCGTGAATGATCTCAAACGTGTCCGGCATCATCCGGTTCACAATCCACTCGATCCCTTCTCTCTCCAGGGCTTCATCATCCGCGATCAGTAAGCGATACATGTCTGCCCTCCTTTCCCGTAGCAGGAATCCGGATAATCACAGTCGTGCCTTTACCCGGCTCACTCTCGATGTCAATCATATCCTTCTTGTTATAAAATAGCTCCAGCCGCTTGAACACGTTGCGAGTGCCCAGACCTGTCGAATGGCCCTTTCCAGCAGTTTCCTCTCCCTCAGCAGGAGCCCGATCCGTGTCCAGATCCAGCAAGGACTTTCGAACCTCTTCGCTCATACCAGCCCCATTATCCGATATCGCGACCCAGATCTCATCAGGCTTACAGGAAATCGCCAGCTTGACCACGGCCCCTTGCTCCATGCCCTCGATCCCGTGTACAAATCCGTTCTCAAGAATCGGCTGCAGCGTCAGCACGGGCACAAGCACATCAAGCGCTGCTTCATCAATGTCCACTTCAAACTGGATGCGCTCACGGAAGCGGGCCTGCTGAATGAAGAAGTATTCCTGCGCATGCTCCACCTCTTCCCTCAATGTCACTGGACGATCCAATTTCCGCAGGTTATAACGGAGCAAGTTGGACATCGATACCGTCAGATCACTGGTCTGTTCCGCGCCTTCGAGCAAAGCCAGCTTGGACAGCATATTCAAAGAGTTGAACAGAAAATGCGGGTTGATCTGATTCTGCAGCACCTCCAGCTCCAATTCCTTGACCAGCCTGTCCTTCTCCAGCCCCTCCTTCTCCTTCTCGATCAGCAGCAGTAAATTATGCTGCATTTGGCGGAATGCCTCAGATAAGACACGGAACTCATTCCGAGCGCTGATCTGTGGAGGGCGCACCTGTAGATTCCCGTCCGATATTTGCTCCGCAGTCCGGGTCAGCTCCTGGATAGGCCTTGTAATACGCAGAGAGATCCAATAGGCAAGCAAGACACTGATCACCGTATTCAATATAAAAACAGCGATCCCCCAATGATTCATCATGTCTGTCTGAACCAGTATCTTCTTGTAAAGCGGCTGATAGTAGCTCAGCTCTAGATCAATAAGCTGATAGGCCTCTTCCTGGATGAAAACTGCTGTCTTCTCCGCTTCCGCATAGGATGGCGCATAGGCCAGTGGGGCTGTGCTTTTTAGGGAATTCAAAATGCTCTGTTCTTGCGAAATAAAGGTGGACAGTAGATGGCGGAAGCCCCGAATATTGAACTCGGTAGAATCAACCGCTTCCTGTCTCGATAAATTCAACTGTAGCTCCTTCAGTTCCTCATTTCTCTCCTTGTACAATTCAAGGCTGCTGGAACTGCGATCCATCAGATAAACATTAATCGCACTTAGATTCCGCTGCGTCTGCTCATCGATCTGCTTGTACAATAATACCCGATCCAGCATCATATTATAGCTCTGCTGAACGGTGCGGCCGCTCTGGAAGATAAAGAAGGAGACTGCATTATTTAAAATAAACAACGCCGGGATCACGATAAACAACATTCTGCGCATATTCATGGGCGAACTCCCCCAACGGCCGACGCCTCTTGTTCCAGAATGTATGTAGGAATATAGTATCGGTCTGATAGCTTTTCCCCATTAAAAAAACTGCTAAGCCATTCGATCGACTTCGCCCCGATCTCTCTGGGCTGCTGCACAATAGAAGCTATAATCTCCCCGCGGGCGATGCCTTGGCGGGTGATCTCCAAATCATCAAATCCGTACACCCGCACTCCTTCCTTATGGGCAGCCTTGATTCCCTCAACTATGCCTCCTGCATCCAGGGAGCTAAAACCGACGATCATCCCTATATCTCCATCCTGGCTTAACATATCCTTCGTCTGCTGCGCTGCTCCGATATGTGAAATATTAGAGGAGCGGATGTCTACAATCTCATGATCCGGCGAAGCGGCGATGATTGAACGGAAGCCTTCAAGCCTTAAACGCTGATTATCCGCCAGTTCACTGCCGATAATGACTCCGATTCGGCCATTGCTGGAGGCATCCTGCAGTACGAGCCTGCCCAGCTGTTCCCCAGCGGCACGATTATCCGTACCTACGTAGGCAAGCCGCCGAGATTCGGGTTCATCCGCATCCACGGTGAGTACCGGTATTCCTTGATCTGCCGCCGCACTGATCAGCTGGTCATAGCCTGGATCGGCCATTCCTTGGACTAATATTGCATCGGGTCTGGCAGTAATGGCTTTCTCCAGCAGTCTGATCTGCTCTGCAGGATTACTGCGGATCGGACCGATGTAGCCGAGCTTGATTCCCAGCCTGTCTGCCGCAGCCTCCGCTCCCTTCTCCATTTCCCGCCAGAACGGATTGTCCAGCTCCTGCGAGATTAACACTACATATTTTACCTGAGCTGTCTCCGCATTGCTGTGGCCGATTTGCTGCACCAGCTCATTTATTTTCATAGTAGAGAGAATAAATTGGGACAGAATATAGCCAAGACCGACGACGAGGACGATGAGTCCAATTAACCATCTTCGATTCGACATGAGCACACATCCTCTAGCTTATAGAATTCCGTTATCATTAATTTCGTGTAGTTAGTATATCACTAATGTATAATGGTAACTCTTACGGTTACTTTATGTAAGTAGGTGTATTTATAAAATCTAATTCAACCTTCACATATTGGTTACAAAAAGTTATCTTGTTAATTTTCCATAGTAGATGTATAATGCTAACAAGAGGTGATAGCGATGGAATTACCACAGCTTTGCCCCCGATTTGAAAGAGCGATTGATCTGTTAAGCAAGCGTTGGACGACATTAATCGTATATCGGCTGCTGGACGGCCCGCAGCGATTCATCGATATCGAGCACTCGCTGCCCAATCTAAGCGGTAAAGTTCTGTCCGATCGGCTCAGAGAATTAGAGTCAGAAGGGGTCATACAGCGGAATGTATATCCGGAGAAGCCTGTACGTATTGAATACACCCTGACCGAGAAAGGGCGTGCACTCGCTCCCTTGATGGATGATATCCAGCAATGGGCGACCTGCTGGGTCGAGTTGGACTAATGGATGATAAAGAGCAATCAGCCCCTCATCTTTAAGAGAAGATGAAGAGCTGATTTGTTTTATCCGCCGATGTAGGACATATTTATTTTGTTGCGGGTTCGGGCTGTCTGCTCGGTACGCTCATCCGAATAGCGATCGCTCCTCGCCTCCCAGACGCTCCGTACGGCGCTGGTAAGCTGGGACTTATCCGCCCCACTACGCAGCATCGAACGCAGATCGAAGCCGTCAGAGGCGAACAGGCAAGTGTAAAGCTTGCCTTCGGACGAGAGACGTGCCCGCGTACAAGTAGAGCAGAAGGACTCGGACACCGACGTAATAAAGCCGATTTCGGACGAGCCATCCTTATATCGATAGCGCTGCGCTACTTCGCCGAAATAATGGCTCTCCAGCGGCTCCAGCTCATATCGTGTGGACAGGATCTGATAAATCTCCTGCTTGGTCACAACCCATTTCAAGCTCCAGCCGTTGTCATTTCCTACATCCATGAACTCAATGAAACATAGCGTAATCCCCCGCTCTTTGAAGAACTCCGCCATCGGCAAAATTTCCTGCTCGTTCAACCCTTTTTCAACGACCATATTGACCTTGATCTTCAACCCGGCCTGCCGGGCATACTCGATACTGTCTACAATCCGCGAAGGTTCGATTCCCCGACCATTGATACGACCGAACAGCTGCGGATCGAGCGCATCCAGGCTAACATTCACCCGGCGCAGTCCTGCATTTCGCAGCGACTCTGCATATTGCTTCAATAGCAATCCATTCGTCGTCAATCCGATGTCCTCAATGCCATCGATCTTCGTCAACCGCTCTATCAGGGTGGGCAGATGGCTGCGCAGCAGGGGCTCGCCTCCGGTCAGACGCAGCTTCCTGACACCGAGAGAAGCGAAAATTTCGGTTATGAGGGCTATTTCGTCAAAAGTGAGCAACTCGCTGCCAGGCATGAACCTGTAATCATCCCCAAAAATCTCCTTAGGCATGCAGTAGGTACAGCGAAAATTACAGCGATCCGTTACAGATATCCGCAGATCCCGTATCGGCCTGTGCAATAGATCTCTCATCGGCATCGGCTCTGATCTCATAACAGCTTCCCTTTCTTCGCACGATTAGCTTCTCGGATGCTCCGAGAGATTTTGCTCCGGCTTCTTCCGTCCGTCGCCAATCCATTCCTCGCCATTCTCCCAGATTTCCTTCTTCCAGATCGGCACCATTTCCTTGATCCGCTCTATCGCATATTCATTCGCTTCATAGGCCGCCTTCCGATGCGGTGACGAGACCGCGATCACTACGGCGATATCTGAAATATGCAGCTCACCGATCCGGTGCGCGATGGCCACTCTGGTTCCCGACCACTGCTCCTCGATCTCCGCGCCGATTCGGGCCAACATCTTCTCAGCCATCGGAACATAAGCCTCATAGGCGAGATACAGCGTTCTTACCCCCTGAGTCCATTCACGGACATGTCCCGTAAATACGGTTACCGCACCTGCACCCGGATGCAGCACATAATCGATATATGGCTGAACCTCAAGCGGCTCCTCAACAATTTCGAATGGCTTCATGAATGAATCTCTCCCATGTCTATAGCGTCAAGCGGCATGATTTAACGAACCCTTTCCTCCGGAAGCGGCTCATTATCCGAGAATAAATCAGGATTCTCATGCAGCATTTTTGTTAAAATCTCCGTCATCTGTACCGTATCACATAGCATGGTGTCGGCATCGCCAAACTTCACTCTGCGAATCGCCCCTTCCCGCTCCAGCACCTGCTCGACCTTCCAGAAATGCTCGGACCATGATAGGCCCTGGTGACGTCGGGACGGTACCGGAATCTCTGTTCCATCTCCCAGCACGACGAATAGCTCCTCATGATGATCGGCTAGTCTGCCTGGAATATCGACCCATTCCTCGATCCCATGGATGAAGGTATTGCGTCTTAAATCGACACCCACCAGCATAATCATGGCTTGGCGATCCAACAGCTTGCCCCATGGGGATTCCCGGTGGCAAGGTGTGTCGCATAATTCCGCCCCGGCCACGAATTCAGCCGACTCCTCACCTAGAGCAGCCACAGAATGGGTCGGATGGTAGGAACGAAGCACGCCCTCGCGCTTACGGAATAATTCAGGTAATATACCTACGCAGACGGGAGAGGTTTCTACATAGAACCTCGGATGATCTGCATTAATATAAGACCAAGTATGTGTAGGCAGAACGAGCAGACTCTTCCGCATATATTCACTCAGGGCATCCAGCACTGTATCGGCTCCTCCGTCAACTTCCCCCATGCTTTTCATGGAGGAATGAACGAGCAATGTGCCTCCCTGATCCATATTAGCCGAAGCTAATTGGTTAATCAGACTATGATAGGTATGTATAATAATCAGCCTCCCGAAATCGTGATGCAAGACCATTATTGCTCATTATACCGTAGTTGCCGGCAATGACAAGCATAAAGCGGAAGCGGATCTCTTGTCTTTATTCCATTGTAGATACACAACAAAAAACTGACGTCGGCCGTTATCCCCTACGTCAGTTTATTCTAAATAATTGACCATATTTTATTTTACTCCATATTCTCAGACTTCACGATTTCATTCCGTATGCTGATTAAAACTTGTATTGTTCAACACAGCGAGCATGCGCTCATCTTCCGCCATGGCGGACCCACATTGAGGGCAAGTAGGATGATTCACAAAAGCAAAGTTATGTCTCATCCAACCCTTGCAATCCTCGTTCGTACAAGACCATATGGCTGTGAGTTCCTCCGGAACCTCTTCCATTTGCTTTTTACGTGAGTTATACATGAAAGCATCCCTCTTTCTCATCTGTATGTTTATTTGATTAAAATAAAATACCCCAAACTGAAACGTCTGGGGCATATTATCTTCTCTTTAGGCTAGCTTACAGTTTAACAACGTTCTCAGCTTGTGGACCGCGGTTGCCTTGAACAACGTTAAACTCAACACGTTGGCCTTCGTCCAGGGATTTAAAGCCATCGCCGACGATTGCACTGAAGTGTACGAATACATCGTTGCCGCCTTCAACCTCGATGAAGCCAAAGCCTTTCTCTGCGTTAAACCATTTAACTGTTCCTGTTTCCATGAATATTACCTCCAAAAATTAATTTATATGACCTCTATATTCGTTAAAAAATAAAAATCACATATTGCACAAGGCTACGCGCTTAAAATCATAACCCTCTACAATATGTGAGTTCAGGTCAAAATTACATTTATTCTCATTATAGTTCAGTTTGCCGTAATATGCAACTGTCCTATTTCGAATTTAATGCCTGTACCCTGTGTAAAGAATGATTCAAGTCACTTTCTTTAACGCCTGTAACAACAATATGAGCCGTATTTCTATTGAGGTCATTATAAATTTTTCTAAATTATGTGCTCGAAACACACTCTTATAATATAGTCGCGGACTAGCAGAATTATACCTGATTAGTGTAAAAATATTCGCTGTACCCCTCCAGTCCCCGCGTTGCCTGCGTTCAGCCCTCGTTTACATTCCGTTTAAAAAGCGGTGCTATGATGCGGATACAAGTGATACGAAATGGAGGAAACGTTAATGAAACAAATATACAGAGAGGCAGGGGCAGCGCAGTCAAACGGCGCAGAATGGGCCGTAGAAGCGTACGGACTTGTGAAAACCTTCGGGGACAACCGGGCCGTAGACGGCGTGAACTTGAACGTTCGCACCGGATCGATCTATGGTGTGCTTGGTCCGAATGGGGCCGGGAAGACGACGACGATCCGTATGCTCGCTACGCTGCTCCGCCCGGATACCGGCACAGCGAGGATCTTCGGACATGATGTGATCAAGGAATCGCAGATTGTCCGTCAGTTAATAGGCGTGACAGGCCAGTACGCCTCGGTCGATGAAGCGCTCAGTGCGACCGAGAATCTGATCATCTTCTCGCGACTGCTCGGTCTATCACGCCAAGAGGCCAAACGTAAAGCTGAGGAACTGCTGGAAGAGTTCGGTCTGACTGAGGCGGCGAGACGCCCGTTGAAGAACTTCTCCGGTGGCATGCGGCGCAGATTGGATCTGGCGGCTAGTCTGATCGCTCAGCCACCGCTGATCTTCCTCGACGAGCCAACGACAGGACTCGACCCCCGCACTCGTTCCCAGATGTGGGATACGATTCGGCGGTTGGTCAAGACGGGATCGACCGTACTACTTACTACACAGTATCTGGAGGAGGCCGATCAATTGGCGGATCGGATCGCGGTTATCGATTACGGTCGGGTTATTGCCGAAGGAACGGCAGATGAGCTGAAGATGTCCGTCGGCACCTCCTCCCTGCATTTACGGGTTCAGGAAGCGCAGGACATCGCGAAGGCCCGCCGCTTAATCGAGCAGGTGCTGAAGGTTCCTTCAGGTATCTCTTCGGAAGCCGGGGAGATCACAGCGCCGATGGCAAATGCGGATCTCGTCACTGATCTGCTGCTCGCGCTCCGTAGCGAAGGAATTCCGTTATCCGAGATGAGTGTGCAGAAGCCTACTCTGGACGAAGTCTTCCTGACGATCACCGGTCATCGGGCGGCTGGGGAAGGAAATGGGGCTGCGGCGACGGATACGGCAGGGAGCCCTGCTGCGGCGACAGCTTATGAATCCAGAACTGGGGAGGGAACGACAGTATGAGAAGCGCTACAATTCAACCCGCTGCCGAGCGTAAATTGAAAAACTATACAAGCTTCACGCAGACGCTGCGTCATTCCCTAACGATGGCTTACCGTGGACTGCTGAAAATCCGGCGTACACCTGAGCAATTATTCGATGTTACGCTTCAGCCTATTTTGTTCACTCTCATGTTCACATATATTTTCGGCGGGGCGATCTCGGGGAATGTGGCCAATTATCTGCCGGTCATCATCCCCGGCATTCTCGTCCAGACGGTGATCACCACTTCCATCGTAACTGGCGTTCAGCTTCGGGAGGATATGGATAAAGGGGTGTTCGATCGCTTCAAATCGCTGCCGATCGCGCGAATCGCTCCGTTGGCGGGCGCCTTGCTGGCGGATACTATCCGCTACACCATCGCCACGGTGCTGACCTTCGTCATGGGCTATATCATGGGCTATCGCCCAGCCGGGGGCATTGAGCATGTCATACTGGCAGGAATCATTGTGATTGGCTGCTCCTGGGCGATCAGTTGGATCTTCGCCTTCTTCGGTGTAATCGCTCGTACGGCTTCCAGTGTGCAGGGGATCTCGATGATCGTGCTCTTCCCGCTCACCTTCCTCTCCAACGCCTTCGTTCCTGTGGAGACGATGCCGAACTGGCTGCAATGGTTCGTGAAGCTCAATCCGATCTCCCATCTCGTCACCGCCGTCCGTGATTTGGCCAACTCGGGAACCGCTGGCTGGGATCTCGCCATTTCCCTAATTGGAGCAGCGGTGATCGTCCTCATCTTCGCCCCGATTACAGTTCGCGCTTATATGCGCAGGACTTAGATGGACGGTGTGTTTAATGGTGAGTAGTATATAGTGTTTCTTATACGGTACTGATGTGTGGTATGGTGGCGGTGCTATGGTGCTACAGGTTAGTTACTATAATATGGTGGTGCGACCGCAGTACTACGGTGGTTCGGTCGCTGAATAGTCTCATTTGTCAGTTAATTTATCAGTTAATCGGATGCCGACGGGTGGGGCCTCAACAGTAATCAGCCCCAATGGCAAAAAGCCTGCAGATTTGCAGGCTTTTTGCATTTTAATCGGCTTTTCGAGGAAATACCTGCAAATGTGCAGGCTTTTCTCCACTTTAGCTTAAAACAAGACCAAATTTTCGGAAATACCTGCATTTCCGCAGGCTTTTCCATTTTATAGGGGCCATCTCCGCTAAAAAGATGCATTTTCGCAGGAATTTTCCGGAATCGTGATACTTTTGCTGAACGCATGCTGTGAACGAAGGGCCTAAAAGGGGCTTCGGCATACGGCCAATGGGCAAGTCTACTTGATAAGCAGCCCTTCGAGTCTTATTTTAAGACATGCTTCTTCCACTTTCTGATTTTGGAGCGGAAGCTCTGGAAGGGGGCGGCTGAATTGATGTGAATCCAGCGGGCCATCGGCCAATTGGGCTTATCCCCTGTCCATTTGCGCACCCCTTGGGTGAATAGCTCCTCTTCCGTCAAAGTCCCGATCCATTCCAGCCATCGCTGCTCCTTCTCGTGGAATAATCTTCTGAGCTCCGACAAAGACAGCTCGGCATATTCATCATAAAAAGATTGATACAACCCGCCAAGCTGATTCCACTTGTAACCAGGAGCCGGCATTTGCAACTCTCGGCCTTCCCGCTCAGCCTGATCCCATCCGATCACAAGGGTTAGCCAACCTAGCTGGTAAGCGATTATTTCTGCAGGAGTCTTGTCCACTTCAGGGATACGGTGATCCTTCAAGCTGTCATCGATTCCATCGAACTCGGCGTCAAGCAGTATGTAACGGGAGTGAATCGTATCTATTAGCTCTTGTTTCGAGGCATACTCGTAGCTGGCCATGGCAAACGCCCCTTTGCTTTTTTGATTTAGTTATACCATATTACAAGTGACAACTGCCTGTCTTATTAAGATCATAAGATCGCATCGCAACGGTTCAGCAAATCTCCCCTGAAATCATAAGGAAAAAGCCCGGAACCGACCCAAGCATAGGCCGATTCCAGGCTTCATATGTCGCTATCCCCACCAAGTAGCGAGCTAACTTCTCCGGATCTGTTCAATCGTCTCCTGAATCATCGGCGTCAGATCTATCTGCAGACGGTCGCCGGACGGAGTCAAGCCGCCGGACTCACCCTGCGGCCGCGAAACGGGATTTATCTCGGAGAGGGACAGCCGTTCTATCAAGCAGGTATCCCTACCATTTCATTTATTCCCGTGCCAGACTATCTATGTCGTCTGCAAGGGGAGGATGAGGAGATCCAGGTAAACATTGAATTGATGCATGAGCAGAGCAAAATGATTCTGAAGCTGGTCATGCTGCTCGAACAGAGCGTCGCTGCCATCGGTAAATTACAGAAGCCTTCCTTCGGATTATGGTAAACCAAAGAACCCCAGCAAGTGATGTATCGAGAAGATACAACAGCTTGCTGGGGTTTTATTATGAAGGGGAAATTACTATACTACATGATAGCCCTTTCCCTCGATGCTGTCTTTAATATCGGAAATCCCTAGCTTGGATTCATCATATTTCACATTCACCGTATGCTCTTCGAGATTCACATGGCCTTCAACGCCAATAGCTTCAAGCGCTCCTTCGACTTTCTTGGCGCATTTACTACAGTTCATGCCTTCTACCTTGACCGTTGCTTCCTGCATCTTTTCACCTCCTTCCTCAGGACTTCATCGCGCTTTTAAATCTTCACCCTTTGGAGACGAAGTGCATTCAGCACGACGGATACCGAGCTCAATGCCATCGCTGCCCCGGCCACCCATGGAGCCAATAGACCGATCGCTGCGATCGGAATGCCGAGCGTGTTGTAGCCAAGGGCCCAGAACAGGTTCTGTTTGATGTTGCGCATCGTCTTACGGCTCATATAGATCGCATCCGGGATGCTGGACAGATCGCCGCGCATCAAGGTGACATCGGCAGCCTCCATCGCTACATCAGTACCTGTACCAATCGCCATGCCGGTATCGGCTGTCGCCAGAGCGGGCGCATCATTAATGCCGTCCCCGACCATAGCTACCTTCTTGCCTTCCGCTTGCAGCTTCTTCACTTCTTCGGCCTTGCCTTCAGGCAGTACCTCAGCCCGGACATGATCTATGCCGACCTGGGCGGCTATCGCCTTGGCTGTACGTTCGTTATCACCGGTAATCATGATGACTTGAAGACCCATTTCCTTCAGGCGGCTCACCGCAGCGGCCGAGCTTTCCTTGATCGTATCGGCAACAGCCACCATGCCTGCATATTCATGGTCGATCGCAACCAGCATCGCTGTCTTGCCGGATTCCTCCAGAGCGGACATTTCATCATAAGCCTTCTTCGCATCCACCTCGAATTTGTCCATCAGACGCCGTGTTCCAATTAGCACGTCTCGGCCCTCGACGACAGCCTTGATGCCATAGCCCGGGATCGCCTCGAAGGAATCGGTGTCCGGCAGATCGATGCTCTTCGCCTTAACTCCTTCGACAATCGCTTCCGCGAGCGGGTGCTCTGAATTCTTCTCCGCTGCGCCAACGAGTCTGAGGAACTCCGCTTCCTCGCCGTCGGTCAGAACGTCGGTAAGCTCCGGTTTGCCTTTGGTCACTGTACCCGTCTTATCCAGAATGATCGCATCGATCTTATGCGTCTGTTCCAGATGCTCGCCACCCTTGAACAGGATGCCAAACTCAGCCGCGCGGCCGGAGCCGGCCATAATTGAGGTTGGAGTCGCAAGACCCAACGCACAAGGACAGGCAATGACGAGAACCGCGATCGCTTTTTCCAGAGAACCGGCAAAATCACCTGGCGAAACGAGGAAATACCATACCAGGAAGGTTACAATCGCAATCCCGATTACAATCGGTACGAAGATCCCGGAAATTACATCGGCTACCCGCTGAATTGGCGCTTTCGAGCCTTGGGCTTCTTCCACGACCTTGATGATTTGGGCCAGCGCCGTCTCTTTGCCTACCTTGGTCGCTCTGATTCTTAACATACCATTCTTGTTGATGGTCGCACCGATCACGGTATCCCCTTGCTTCTTCTCAACAGGGATACTCTCGCCCGTCAGCATCGATTCATCGACGGAAGAGATCCCTTCGAGCACGACCCCATCGACGGGAACCTTATCCCCAGGACGGACGAGAACCACGTCGCCTGTTATGACTTCCTCAACGGGGATACTCAGCTCTTGACCATCGCGGACAACGAGCGCTGTCTTCGCCTGCAAGCCCATGAGCGACTTGATCGCTTCCGACGAGCGTCCCTTAGCCAGGGATTCGAACAATTTTCCCATTACAACCAATGTAATCAATACAGCACTGGTCTCATAGTACACCGATGGCCCATGATGGATATTTCCGCCCTGAATCGCCCATTGAATCGTCAGATACAGACTGTAGAAATAAGCCGCTGAAGTCCCCAGTGATATGAGCACATCCATATTAGAACTGCCGTTGCGAAGCGCCTTAAACGCTCCGACGTAGAATTGTCTACCTATATAGAACTGAACCGGGGTAGCCAGTATTAACTGGAACCATGGGTTCATGAAAATATCGGGAATCCAGATCCATGTGGTGAAGGAGAAATGACCTACCATCGACCACAGCAGCGGAAGCGACAGAATTGCGGAGACGATTAATTTACGCTTCTGCCGCGTAATCTCTGCCTTACGATGCTCCGTAGGATCGGCTTGCTCTTGCTTGAGAGAGGCTTTATAGCCTATCTTCTCTACTCTCTGCTGCATATCTGCGACACTGACATCAGCCGGGTTATACTCGACATGAGCCGTCTCCATCGTGAAGTTCACGGTCGCCTGGCTTACGCCAGGCATCTTATTTAACGTCTTCTCAATTCGGTTGGCACAAGCTGCACAGGTCATCCCCGTAAGCTCCAGTTCAACCTTCTCCTTGACCGTATCATAGCCGAGCTTCTGGATTTTCTCCTCCATCTTCGCCACATCCGTGACACTTGGATCATAAATCACGGTGGCCCGTTCGATGGCGAAATTGACATTGGCCTCGGAGACGCCCTCCAGCTTGTTCAAGCCCTTCTCAATCCGGTTAGCACAGGCTGCACAGGTCATCCCCGTAATTTGCAGAGAAGTCTGCTTCGTTGCTTCCATCTATATCACCCGCTCCAATTGGATTAATCAATATCGTAGCCTTGATCCTCGATGGCTTCTTTAATGGCACCCACTGTAAGCTTACCCTCATCGAACTCTACTGCAACGGTCCCTTTCTCCAGGTCAACCTTGCCCTTGGCTCCGATCTCCTTTAAGGCTCCTTCCACCGCATTCACACAATGACTGCAGGACATTCCTTTCACATTCAACAATACGTTTTGCATATTGAATCCCTCCTGATTTGTAATATCGCCATGAAGCATGGCTACTATTTATCCTCTTTCCTTGATTTTAAAACAATACGGTCCGAATCATCATCGCAGGTATAGTATACCCCCCTACCCTATATTTTGTCAACACATAATTCTCAGCATCTCCCAAATTAGACATCCTGAGTTTCGAATCTATCTATGAGCAGCCACAAGGGCCATACGCAAACCTACGCTACGTATAAACCAAAGAGGACCGCTAATTAAAACCATTAGCCGTCCTCTTCTATAGAGATGAATGATCAGAGACTAGTTTTTCTGTCTTACAGCACGGTATTTTGACGGTGAAATTCCTTCCCGCTTGCGGAAGGCCCGAGAGAAATTGTTCTCATCGACGAAGCCGATCTGCTCTACAATCTCCTTAATCGAAAGAGTCGTCGTCTCAAGCAGTTCCTTCGCTCGTTCTATACGAATCTTCGACACATACTGCATCAAAGGCAGCCCATTCTTATTCTTAAAATAGCGAGTCACATAAGATGGCGTCAAGGAGAGCTGCTCGGCAACGGTCGAGAGACTAAGGTTGTAATCCCTATAATTCTCAGCAACATAGGCCAGTATCGAGGCATATAATCGGTCCTCATTGGACTCCTCGCCAAGACTGTCCTGAATGCTGCGGGCTGCATCGAGCAGATTGGCACAGGCTTCCCCGACCGTCTCGAATTGGTGATCGGCGAGCGTCTCCAATTTGTACTTAATCGCTTCCCGATGGGAGAGCGAAATATTGTTAACGACCTGATGCAGGGTAAAAATCATTTGCAGGAATGTCAGTCGAAAGACCGTTGCATCCTCCAGCCAGGTGAATCTCTCCTTCAATTCATGGACCAACTGCTGCAATTTCGCCGGATCTTTGGAGCATACCGCCGTGTGCAGCTGCTCGGTCATGCCGGTAATCTGCCGTTTATCATCAGCGGCCTCATGGCTCTCGATTCTCTGCTGTGACACCTCGGACTGAGTGATGATCGAGCGCTTGCCCGCAAATATACGGTACTCTGCCAGCGAGGTCGCAGAATTGAAGGATTGATATAGCTCAGCCGCCGACTGGGGCTCACCGATCGTGCAGGATAAGGACAGCTTGAAATGCCTGTCCATGAATTCCCGGACCTGAACGGCGAAGGCCCGGCTTCTCTCCTCCCACTGATCGGCAAATTCATCATGCCAGGATACGATACCGACAATTCCATTATCGATTGCCAGATCGAGCGCATAATTCACGCCATGCTCCCCGGACAGATTCTCGAACACATTGCAGACCGCGTATTTCAGCAGCCACTGCTCACTCAGCGGCTCCTTTCCGACCTTTGAATTATAATCATCGAACAGAATCACAAGTACATTGCTCAAGCTCCGCGATCCAAAAAACTTCTGCAGCGCATTCAGATTCGCCCGAGTCGTATTATCCACATTCAGCTTGCCCATCAGTACAGCGAGCAGCAGT
The DNA here is from genome assembly GCF_003614185.1 of Paenibacillus aceti. Classification (GTDB taxonomy): domain Bacteria; phylum Bacillota; class Bacilli; order Paenibacillales; family Paenibacillaceae; genus Fontibacillus; species Fontibacillus aceti. Next base: position 4,701,852 of record NZ_KZ987724.1, on the reverse strand, counting down.
TGATTTCTGGTCAGCACCTCCTGATTATGCATCATATGAGACATATTGATGCTCTCATCCCTCATCTGCTCAATATAGCGGGTCAATTGGGCCAATTCATCCCTCTCCTCATGCGCGGTCTTCTCCGCTAACGAAGGGAAGCGGCTGGATAGCTCCTGAATCGGCTGATAGCTCTTGCGCGCCGAACGGAAGCTAAGCACGAGGCCGAGGGCAAGCGACAGTAAGAAGATTCCAAGTGAAATTGCGAGCGCGACATAATATTCTTGGAAGTAAGCATGACGCCCGATCACGTTCACGACATGGAACTGCTGCTTCTCGGACCTCTCCTGAAGCAGTAGATAGCCGCGGTACCTGTCCTTGGAATCCTGGGCAGCTAGGGCTACCTCGCGCCAATCCAGGTCGCTGCTGCCCTCCACATAGAAGAACGGCGTACCATATCGGTCGAATATGATCAGACTACTGCCCTTCTCAATCGTCCGCTGGAAATTGTTCAGCAGGGCCGAGTAGTTCAATTTATAGATCATAATTCCGTTGGAATAAGGATTGCTGTCAAGCGGAACGAGCAGCAGAAGTACTTGCTCCTTGTTGGCTTGATTACTTTGATTCGAGAGTGAGGATAGCAGCATGGGAGATTTCAACTGCTTCATCATATTATTGAGACTCTCCGGCACAATCTTATTCTGACAGACGAGCCGGACATAGCTCTCTGTCGAATACATGCCCGTGTCCGTAAATATCACATCCTCCAGTGAGCTATACGGAGTGTTCCTATAGAAAATGCCGATCGAATCGAGTTCGGAAGAAGGCGCTTTCAATTTTTCCAGTTCACCAGATATTAAATAAGGGTAAGCCATCTGCTCATGCAGCTGATAAGGCAGCAGCTTCGTTTCATGGGACACGGACAAGGTCAATTTCTGCAGGTCAAGAATTCGCGTGTCCAGCTGCTCTGTCATGTGAGCCATATATTTATGTGTGTTATCCATTAAGCGGTTGTAGGTATTCGAGAGAGAGATAATGTTGGTGATCAACAGCAGCAAGCCGGAGACACCCAAAATCAGCAAATACCTGCCCAGGAAATTTCGATATAGCTTCGATTGCAGAGCTTTCCGCACAATAGTCACTTCCCATGATCATGATGAGATATGTAAAAAAAGATCATTTCGAGTATACGTATTTTGCCGAGGGTTATCAATTGATCTGCCGAAAAAAGCAAAAATTGACGAGCCATTAACAAAATTGCCGGGTGCCATTTCCTGCGAAACATCAATCCCTGCTGGAAAAGTCAATTAACAATGATTGCTCAAGGTGCGCCAGCTCCTTTAATATCTAGGCCATAGAAACGCGATTCCGGCGCCGGTCTCGGTTTTGATACACAAGAAAAAATTACACCATTTGATCTGCTAAGGAGGCTTATCCTATGCCTGCAAAGGCCAAGGCTGCATCTGCTTCATACATCGAACCCGCTCGCAGAAGCCGCAGTAAAAGATTGAGGATGCGGAACAATTGGGATTATCTGATCTTCATCATTCCCGTCATCCTCTATTTCCTTATCTTCTGCTACGGTCCGATGTATGGGGTACAGCTTGCTTTTAAACGCTTCAATCCAGCCCTTGGGATCACGGCGAGCCCCTGGATCGGAGCGGATAATTTCGAGCGGCTGTTTGGATCATTCCAATTCACCCGCATTTTGAAGAACACCCTGGTCATTAATCTGCTTAAGACCTGCATCAGCTTCCCGATTCCGATCATTCTCGCGCTCATGTTCAACGAGATCCGACGGGAGCGGCTGAAGAAGACGTTCCAGACGATCACCTATGCACCCTATTTCATCTCAACCGTTGTCTTCGTCGGCATCATTAATCTATTCCTTGCCGGAGAGAACGGTTATATCAATAACATTCTGGAGATGCTCGGGATCGCGCCAATTCCCTTCCTGACCTCTCCTAGCTATTTCTCCGGGGTCTATGTAGGCTCCGATGTATGGCGCAATAGCGGATGGAATTCCATCATCTTCATCGCGGCTTTATCCGGGGTTGACCCACAGCTGCATGAATCCGCACAAATCGACGGGGCGAGCCGGTTCAAGCGAATCATTCACGTGAATCTGCCCTGCATTATGCCTACAATCGTTATTCAATTCATTCTGCAGATGGGGAAAATGATGACCCTGAGCTACGAACGCATTCTCCTCATGCAGAACAGTCTGAATATCGAAGCATCTGAGGTTATATCTACCTACGCATATAAGACGGGTCTAATCAATATGGATTACGGATTCTCTACCGCCGTGGGGCTCTTCAACAACGTTATTAACATCGTCCTGCTGTTAGCCGCCAACAAGATAGCCAAGCGCTATAGCAGCAGCAGTCTGTTCTAGAAGGAGGGACAACCATGGAAGCAGCTTCACAGCGAATCAGGGAGTCTCATGGGGATCGCTTATTCCTGACTATAACTTATATTTTGATCGGGATTCTGGTGCTGGCTATTCTATATCCGCTCCTCTATGTAGTCAGTGCCTCATTCAGCGATCCCAAGCTGGTCATTTCCGGGAATATCGGTCTGATTCCAAAAGGGTTCAATCTGGAGGCCTACCAACGAGTATTCATGAATCATGAAATCTGGATCGGGTACCGCAATACGATTCTGTATACGGTGCTCGGGACGGCCGTCAATATCTCACTGACCATGATGGGGGCTTACCCCCTGTCGCGGCGGAATTTCCCTTGGCGCCGATCCTGCATGATCTTCTTCACCATCACGATGTTCTTCAGCGGGGGTATCGTGCCGATGTACCTGCTGGTTCGCAATCTGGGCATGTATAACTCCATGTGGGCCCTGATCCTGCCGACAGCGATCAATGTCTACAATATGATCGTGGCTCGCACTTTTCTGGAGACGACCATCGACGAGCAGATTTACGAATCCGCCTATATCGACGGATGCAGTAACATACGCGCCTTCTTCTCCATTGTGTTGCCGCTCTGCGCACCGATTATGGCCGTGCTCGTCCTGTTCTATGCCGTCTATCATTGGAACTCTTATTTCGAAGCGATGATTTATCTCAAGGACCGTACTCTCTATCCATTACAGCTATTCCTCCGGGAAATCCTCGTGATGAACCAATCGGATAATGTCATGATGGACTCCATTGAGATGGATACGAGTAAATTCCTCGTGGCCGAGGGCGTTAAATACGCTGTAATTATCGTCTCAAGCGTACCGATTCTGATGCTGTATCCTTTCCTTCAGAAATACTTCGTCAAAGGCATGATGATCGGAGCTCTGAAGGGTTAAATAGCCAACTATATCAAAAGGGAGATGCTTACGATTATGAAAAAGAGACTAGTCTTGCTGATCACGCTGGTACAAATTGCCTCACTCCTTACATTAAGCGCCTGCGGAACGGCTAGCAAAGGGAATGAAGGCACCGCAGCTAATGACACGAAAGCCGCAGCCAATATTACGAAGAGCGGGATGCCGATCGCCGATCAGCCCGTTCACCTTCAAGGGCTGGTCGCCAAATATGAGCTCGTTACCGATTGGAATGAGCATAAAGGGCTGAAAGACTATGAATCCAAATCCAATGTCATCATCGACTGGGATTGCGTGCCGCAGAATGCCTTTGAAGAGCGCAGAAATCTTCTGTTCGCCTCCAATGATCTGCCTGACTTCGTCATGCGGGCCGGGCTGTCTTCCCAACAAATCGCTTCTTATGCCGCGGCTGGCCAGATTATTCCGCTCGATGAGCTGATCGAGGCCGGATATGCACCGAATTTATCGGCACTGATGGAAGCGGATGAAGGGATTCGCAAATCGATCACCTCCGCCGATGGTCATATCTACTCGCTCCCGAATATAAGCGAGGCCGATGGACGGATTGCCTCCTCCTGGATTAACAAGAAGTGGCTGGACAAGCTGGGACTTGAGATGCCGACGACGATGGATGAATTCTACCAGGTGCTGAAGGCGTTCAAGGAGCAGGATCCGAACGGCAACCAAAAGGCGGACGAAATTCCGCTCTCCGGCTATAAAGAGAAGGCTAGCAACGGCAATGAGTTCTTCAGATCTTTCTATGGAAGCTGGGGATTTGGCGGGAATTCAGGCATGATCGCGCCTTATATGGATGTTGATGATAACAGCAAGGTCCGGTATATCGCTACAGATGAGAAATTCAAGGATATGCTGAGCTATTTCAATAAGCTCTGGGAAGAGGGCTTGATCGACAAAGAGATATTCTCCCAAGATATGAATCAGGTCGTAGCCAAGGTGGATGAGGCACGCATCGGCTATGTAGCAAAGGGCAATAACAACCTCTGGATGGGAAACAACCGCAGTGATTATGTGCAAAACCCCGTCATGCGGGCGGTCGAGGGCGACATCTATTGGGCGAACGTCAGTCCTAAGGTTCGGGATATCGGCTCGTTCGTCATCACTAGCAAAAATACGAATCCGGCAGCTACGCTCCGCTGGGCCGATTATTTCCTCAGCGAGGAAGGAACCGCGATGGCTCGTCTCGGCATTGAAGGCGTCACCTACACGATTGATAGCGACGGCTTCTATAAGCTGAAGGATGAATATGCGAATAACCCTAATGGGCTTACTGTGGATGAGGCGCTGTCGGATTATACTATTTTCCAAGGTGGACAAATTCCGCAGCGTGTTACGCAGAAGGTCGATCAGAGCGCAGCCGTCCTGCCAGAGATGATCGCTAACAAGGACGTGGTTCGCCCTTATCTCGTTCCGGACGAGAAGCTGATGATTCCGAATTTCTCCGAAGATGAGAACATCCAATTGAGCACTTATGCAACAGATATCGAAGCCTACACCGAAGAGCAGGTCGTCAAGTTCATTACAGGTGCCAAATCGCTGGATGAGTGGGATAATTATGTGAGTACGCTAAATAAAATGCATTTGGATAAATATCTTGCGATTTACCAAGCAGCCTATGACCGCTGGAATCAGCAATAATTTTATCCTCTGATGATGGGAAGGGGAAATTCAACATGAGATTTTATGGTACGAGTGCGGCGGAGGGGATTCCGAATCCCTTCTGCTCCTGTCCGGTATGCGACAACGCCCGGCGAACAGGTGGCGTGGAGATACGGCGCCGTTCGATGTTCCGGATTAATGAGCAGGTATGCATCGATCTGAGTGCGGATTCCTTCCAGCAGGCGATTGAATATGGGGACTTCACCAAGCTGCGGCAAGTGCTGGTCACGCATACTCATGAAGATCATTTGAATCACATGATGATGAACGTCCGCAATATGGCGATCGAGCGCCAGGCGGAGCCGCTGCATTATTATTTCACCGACCAGGCCTATGAGGTCGTCGATTTCTATCGGCAGAGCCGCCCGATCATCAAGGGCATGACTGCGGATTTGGAGAAGCGCGGTATCATCGCCTTTCACAAGCTGGAGTTCAATGAGCCTGCGGAGATCGCTGGCATGACGGTCACGCCGCTGCGCGGCAACCATATCGGCAATATGGGCGAGAACTGCGCCAACTATCTGCTGCAAATGGCCGATGGGAAGAAGTATTACTATGGCGTTGATACAGGCTGGTATTTACCGGATACGTTCAAGGCGTTGGAGGGCGCGGCGCTGGATGTGCTGATCAGCGAGTGCACCTTCGGCCTAACTGAGGGGCGCGGGCTCCATCCGGATGGGCATCTGGATGCCTTCAGCTGTATGGAGCTGTTCCGCGAATTGCTGGCGCAAGGAACGCTGCATGCAGGGTCGCGGATTTACCTGACCCACATCAACCATTACACTTCGACGCATGCCGAGCTGACAGACTGGTTCGCCAAGCAGGACTTCCCTTGCCCGATTACTGTCACTTGGGATGGACTGGAGATCGAGTAGACTCTAACGAAACGTAGCATCGCTATTTACACCAAAAAGGGCCGTTTTGATTTCTAATGAAACAGGGTATCGCTATCATGCCAATTTACCGTACTTTAGTCCGTATTTGGCTCAAATAACGATATGTAGTTTCATTAGAATCAAATGGCCCTTGTTTTTCGCACAATAGCGCTCCACAGTTTCGTTAGAGACAGGTATGTATCCTCTGAGGAATCACTCCTCTGGCGGAAGGCTCTCCACCGCTGTGAAGAACACATCAAAAAGGTCCATACCGAACTGGGTGCGGACGTATTCAGATACTCTGTCCAGTTCCTCTAGACTATCATACTCCAGGCATGGACGACCCTCGCTCCAAAGAGCCCTGCATTGAAATAATTGGACCACCTGCTCAATGATATAGTCTTGATCCGCTGCTCCACGATTCAGTGCCAATGATCTCACGCTCCTTCCTATGTGACTTTTCTCATTAGAGCTATCTCCCCCTATTATTCAAAATTTTAGCTATTTTGTCCGATGACATTTATCACACCTCAGCGCTAATCCTCTATTTGATGTCGATGGAGAAAGCCCCTCCCATTTGGCTCGTCTGTTGAATGATTAATTTATGATCTTGATGAGTTACTGCCACCGGAATCTTCTTTTTATCCTTCTGCTTCCCCTTAATATCAACGTGTACTTGATTGTCTGTAGATGACTTCACTTCAACATCCCATGAATCATTAAAGATTTCAATGCTTTGAATTTCATCCGCTGGTATCTGCTTAACGATCTCCAGCTTCTCTGAGCCAACTGTCAATCCGATCACAAGTACTCCTACTACTACAACTACCAAGAATATCAAAATCCATTTATTCGTCTTCATCATGTTCTCCTCTAAACATCAATTCTATTAATTCTACGATACGATAAATAAGCAACGGCTAATCCGAACAAACAAAGAATCGCTGGTATGACGATAAATTGAAACATACTGGCGGAGCTGCTGCCATTAGAGACCATTGCATTGGACAGCGTTCCTATAATGACTGAACTCGTAATAGTAGCTGCAGTGGAGTTTTTACGCATGCCGAAGAACAATGAGATAAGACTTAATCCGGCTGTCATGGCAGAAGCAATCAGGATTGAAGGAACGATGGCAAACAAATCTTTCATTGTTGCAGGAACCTCGAAAAAGTGAAGCTGCGGATTCAATAAAACCGTCACTCCTTCAATGAGCAAGGTGGAAATGACAATACTAGCGAAACAGAAACCGAGAACAATCATTAACTTGGCCTGGATGATCTTTTTACGCTGTAAGGGATACGTAAACAAGAGCTGCATCGTCTTACTCTTATATTCTTCAATCACCAGTCTGGAAATCAGAATGCCCGAAAAAACGACAAAGGTAATGCGGATGAAGATGTTCGCAAGCGACATGAAATCTGCAAAATTGTAGAACATAGGCTCATCCTGGGCATTTGACATTAATGCCATCCCTGCCACCAGTACAAAAATAATCACCATACTAATCACGGCTTTGATACCGTATCCTGCTATCTGATTTTTTTTCCATTCGATTTTTATCAGTTTAAACATGCTCGTTTCCCCTATGAATCAGTTTTAGAAAATATTCCTCAAGATTGCTCTCTTCACGGATCTCCGACATTTCACTTCCTTAAGCAGCTCCCCTTGGTTAATAATCCCGATCGTATCCGCAACCGATTCAATCTCTGACACAATATGGCTGGAGACTAGAATGGTCATGCCGTACTCATTCTTCAGCTTCAACAATAGAATCCGGATGTCTTTGATCCCGACAGGGTCCAGACCATTGATCGGCTCGTCCAGAATTAGAATAGCCGGGTTTGTAATGATCGCTCTGGCTATTCCCAATCGCTGCTTCATCCCTAACGAAAATTCATGCACTTTTTTATGCTGTACCCCGTTTAAACCAACAATTCCAAGCACTTCAGGAATACGTTTCTCGCTTGAACACCCCATATATTTGCAATGAAGCTTCAGGTTATCAACCGCTGTGAGACGATCATAAAAAACCGGATATTCAATGATGCTGCCAATATGCTTCAAGTATTGATAAGACATATGGGATACAGGCTGCCCGAGTATGCGAATTTCGCCTGACGTGGGCTTGACCAAATTCAGAATCATTTTCATGATGGTTGTTTTGCCTGCGCCATTCGGCCCGAGGAAACCGTAGATTTCCCCTTTCTCAATATGCATGGTAACATCCGACACGATTTCTTCGCCTTTATATGCTTTTGATAACCGATTAATTTCGATCATTGTGTCCATCAGCTTTTCTCTCCTTAATCCTGTTTAGATGAAGCACCAGATCAAGCCACTTATAAGATGTGAAAAGATCTACGCCTGCCTCTTGCTTCACTCATAGGGTAAGGCTTTTCTCTCCCGTTTGGGATGCTTACATCGCCAACAGTCCTTTAACTTTCATCAACGGTATTCATTAAAAAAAGAAGGGGTTGTCTCAAAAGTGGATCTTCCGACTTGAAAGACGCCTCTTTTGCGTGCCCAAAGATGTGAACATCCCCTGTTCTGGCCAGATCACTCGGACACGGACATAAATGTCCGTTAGCGTTGATTCTGTGGCATCCCGCCCTTGTAACGGACAATAATGTCCATTACAAGGGAAATTGTCGTGAAAAATTGCATTTTGTGCTTCTAAGGGTCAAAGTGTCCGTTAGAGGCGGGTAGTTGTCGTTTACAGGCTCTAACGGACATTTGTGACCGCTAGATCAGCGGAGAGTCCTGAACATCCGTGTTTGTCTCTTGCGCCACGCAAGCTTAATAGATGGTACAAGGATCGAAGCCGACGCGAATAAATACGGAGTTTGGGATTGTGGCTTTGGCCCACAAAAAAGTTGGACAGAAAACATGACGTTTCTCCGACCAACTTTTTATTTTAGAGGCTTATTGGACAGCCCCTTCATATGTAATGTTAGTTAGGAAACTCCCTTTGCCTCAGGGACTCCATTTTTTCAATCGTTTCCTTTTGCAATCTTCTCGAGACAGAACAGCTCAGGCCATGGTCGAACAAGACGATCCTGTTCTTCTTATCAATCGATCTGATATTCGCCAGGTTGACGACAAATGCCCGGTGGCACCGAAAGAGACGCTCATCATACTCTGCGATTTCATTCATTTCAGCGTAAAATTCGAACGTTCTGGATTTCGCAATCAATCTTATTTTATGTGCGATTTCCATCGTCTCAAAATATAAAATTTCTGAAAAAGGAATTTGAAAGCTGGTGTATTTATTCTCAAAAGAAAACAGGTCAGAGCTTACAGGGACGGTTCTGCGTTCATCAGCAAGAAGCAAGCCTCTACCTTCTGGATAAATTCAGCCTCCGGCAGGTCCTTCTCAATAAAATCCAGAGCTGCTACCCGATAAGCAAACGTCTTGGGCGCCAGCTCCGAATGCGTAGTGACAAAAACAATCGTCCCATATGGGTCTATTCGCCTGATTCCCTGCGCCACTTCAAGCCCGGTATGCTTCTCGTTTTTAATCTCTAGATCCAGAAAATACAGCTGATGATCGGCAGCGTTCTCGATTTGCGCCAATAAATGATCTGGTTTGGCTGTCGAGAACAGGTTCCGGTAACGGACTTGATTGTTGAGGCATAACTCCTTGACGATTCGTTCCAGCCGTTGCTGCTGGATCAGATTATCCTCCAAAATATATATATTCATGATCGTTCAGCCTTCCGTAATATAAGGGTTTGCGAGAATACATGAGGATGGCTCTCCGATTCCAGTGAAGCATATTTATGATCATTTAACATTTGCTGCACATTAAATAAGCCCATGCCTCTCCCTTCGCCTTTGTTTGAGTATCCCCGCTCCCCTAGACTTCGCAGATCAATCTGTTCTTCACTGCTATTCTCAATGATCAACCGCAACGCTTCAGTATCCTCCAGCAATACAATCCATAGTCTGCGCTCTTTCGTAGTGGCAGCCGCTTCAATCGCATTATCGAGCAATATGGAGAGAATCCGAGTAAAAGAAATCAGTTCCATCGGGATTACATGGACTGGCTCCTCGATTTCCAAGGTAACGTCAATGTTCATTTGCTGCGCCAGCATGATTTTAGCCGCGAGGATACTTTTGACTTCTGAGATATGAAGATTCCTCAATTTAACGAAGCTGTATTCGTTCTTCCGCAGGAACTGCCTGGTCGGTTTGACGGTATTCTCAAATACATGTCTGACTTGGTCCCAATCCTCTCTGTAAATCCCGTCCTCTAGCGTCAGGAGAATATTCGTATAATCATGGCGAAAGCCTCTGAATTCATCATAGATTTTCTCTAACTGGGCCGCATACTCCTTAAGCTGCACCAACTGATCACTTCTTGACCTATCCAGTTCCTTCTTCCGGATGTGATGATACTGGAACTGCATATACAGCAGAGCAACAACAAACAGCAGCCACATGCTTAAGAGGATCATTCGATGGTAGGGGCTATACTCCCCCGTTTGATTGCTAATGGACAAAATCGGATATACCGAAACAATAATGATGATGAACAAAACAATCACGGGGACAAAAATGATTTTACCGTATTCTCGTATAAGCTGTTTGCCCAACTGCGGGACAAAGCGACGTACCAGCCGAAGCAGGATTTCGTTGAGAATGGGCGGCGCCATCGCCGTAAATAGATATGGAAGGTACTCGATATTGGCTGACGACTGCCGGAAAATCAATTGAACGAGCCAAGTGATCGGAATCGCGGCTAAATAGCCCAGAAACGAATTCATAATTAAGGCATATGCCCCATAAAAAATACCCAAAGCGGAAAATTGTCTATGATTCTTAAAGTAGGAAATGCCAATGAAGCAAGCAAATAACGAAACTGCCCCCCAGACCCCGATGAAATACGTAGAGACCCAGCCAATCAGCAAAAAAAACGATAACCAAACGATCATTTCTCTGATCGAAAATGAGTAGCGCGAAACAGATTTGAAAATAAAAAAGAAGCTCAATATTTGAATTGCCATAATCAGATTGAACATTACATGCACCACCAGCCGATAAAACCGCTCCAAAACGAAAGTCCAAAAATGTCTCGTTCAAACAAAACAAAAAGCACCAACATCAGGTATAAGTGAACCAAAGGCCCACTTTCCCGAAAGAAGGTGCTCTTAAATATACATCAGACGTTATATCACCGCAATTCCTTACTCATCCTTCGCTAGGACAGTCTGGATTGCCATTTTCGAAGCTGTACGCTCTGAATGCTTCTGTTCCTTAATGTGCTGCAAATAGCGACGGGTCTCTGCCACCACAACCCCAGATAAGCCTAATATAGCGATTAGGTTCGGCAGTGCCATCAGCCCGTTTACGATATCGGCAAGCAGCCAGATGGCATCCAGCTTAATGAATGCGCCAGAGGCGATCAACAGTATGAACACAATCCGGTAAGGCAGGATCGACTTCACACCGAATAAGTAAGTGATACAGCGCTCACCGTAGTAATTCCATCCCAGAATCGTCGTGAAGGCAAACAGCATCAGACATAGCGTCAGAATGACCGACCCGTAAGGGAGCGCAGCATCGAAGGCCGCCTGGGTCATCATCGCTCCGCGTTCAGCCCCCTGCCATACTCCGGTTACGATCAAGGTAAGACCAGTTAAAGTACAAATAATGATCGTGTCAAAGAATGTACCCGTCATGGATACGAGCCCCTGTTCAGCAGGCCATTTGGTCTTGGCAGCCGCAGCAGCGATCGGCGCACTCCCGAGGCCCGACTCATTGGAGAATACCCCGCGTGCAACGCCGTTACGGATAGCCATCATGACTGTAGCACCGAGGAAGCCCCCACCTGCTGCCGCCGGCTGGAAGGCACTCTCGAACACCAGTGCTACGGCATGCGGGATTTGATCGATGAAGGTGAATAGCACGACAAAGGAAGCGATGAAGTAAATGACGGCCATCACCGGAACGACCTTCGTCGATACCCGCGAAATACTTTTGATCCCACCCAAGGTAACCAATGCGGTTAACACCGTCATAATCCCCGCCGTTACGAGGGCCGGAACGCCCCAGCTCGACTGTGTCGAAGATACAATCGCATTCACCTGCGGGAAGGTCCCGATACCGAAGAGAGCCACCAGCACCCCGCTGATCGCAAAAAACACAGCCAGCGGCTTGAACTTACTCCCTAAGCCCCGCTCGATATAATACATCGGTCCGCCAGACACCTGCCCTTTATCATCGGTCGTCCGGTATTTGACAGCTAATACGCCTTCGGCATACTTCGTTGCCATCCCGAAGAACGCAGCCATCCACATCCAGAATAACGCTCCGGGACCCCCTACTTGAATCGCTGTCGCCACCCCGACGATATTCCCTGTACCGACGGTCGCGGCAAGTGCGGTAGCTAATGCGCCGAAGCTCGTCACATCGCCCTCCCCTTCATTCTTGGCCTTGAACACCAGCTTCAAGGCGAGCGGCAGACGGATCACCTGCAGCAGTCCGAGCCGTAAGGTCAGCCATATTCCCGTTCCTACTAATAAGATGAGTAGAGGCGCCCCCCACACCCATTCGTTGATTAGCTGTAATACTTGCATTTGTTTCTCCCCCTCATGATGTTTGCATGCTCCTAGATGACATGAAAAAGAGCCAAATCCGATGGATTTGACTCTGGGGACGTTATTGCAGATTTCCGGTACGCCAATATAAAGGTGAATGAGAGGATTAATGTGAAAATAAACACATATCCGCTCCGCCTCCGCCGTGAATATCCGGCATCTATGACGCAAAAACGCGAAGATCGATCCTGCAATCCCTGTCCTTTTACCTGAGAGTTTTAACGCGGCTCATTCGCTAACTTGCTGCTGCGCGCGTATTGCCCCTTCGGTGCTCCATCTACGGAGTCTCTCCAGAGTCCTGTCCGCTTACGGTCCTGCTTCAAGTCCGGGTGTTACCCCTTCTCTACAGCGCCTGAGAGTTTAATGCCCCTTCGGCCAAGCCTACCCGCTTGTCTCCCGTAAACTTCATCCAGTATGCAATTTAAGTTGCTACCCATTATAGAATTCCTGCGCCGATTTGACAAGGATTTTTGTTGGATTGGGGGAAATTTGCTTTTAAGAAGGTTATCCTATTATGATCAAATTTCATTATTTATGTACACTATTATTAGATTATGTGTATTTACGATCATATTTCGGTTAAAATGTAACTAATATAATGTAGTATCCCTTTGAAAGAGAGGAAAGTAAATGGCTCAAAAACAACAAATTCCGTTTACGCCTGAGTCTTTACCACTCAGTAGTGATCGCCTTGACCAGCTTATGTTCTTGCACGAGTTGATTGAGGCTAATAAAAAAGTCGCTCAATATCAAGTGTTACTCCAGAATACAAAGTTGCCTTCACATCTGTTATTAAATCCGGTAATGCTAAATGAAGCCGTGCAATCCACTAAGATTGAGGGTACTCAAGTCACCTTGGACGAAGTCCTCGAAGTTGAAGCCCATAGTAGAAAAAATAATAAGGATATACAAGAAGTCCTTAACTATTACCATGCGCTGCGGGACGGGATGGATAAATTATCTATTCTCCCGATCTCAACCCGATTATTCAAGGCGCTGCACACCACCCTCATGTCTAATCATGTGCGTGGCAGTAATCGTTCTCCCGGGGATTATAGAACCATTCAGAATTCCATCGGCCCTGAGGGTTGCACCATAGAGACCGCAACTTATGTCCCCCCACAACCCCAACTGGTCGATGATTATATGAACAATCTTGAAATCTATATTAATGATCCGCAAGACCAGCTTGATGAACTCGTGAGGATCGCAATTATACACGCTCAGTTTGAGACTATCCATCCATTCCTTGATGGGAACGGCAGAATTGGTCGAATACTGATTCCTTTGTACTTGTACAGTAAGAACGTGATTGACTACCCGAACTTTTTCTTAAGTGAGGCTTTGGAACGAGATAAGCACAAATATTATCGCTATCTTAATGATACTAGATACAAAGGGGATTGGAATCAGTGGGTTCTATTCTTCCTTGAAGCCATCATTCTACAGGCCAACAAGAATATTAATCTAATTAACGAGGTCAACCAATTATATGACCATGATCTGGACGTAGCTCAATCGCTGATCAACAGCAGTGGCATAAAAAAGCTAATCGACGCTATTTTTCAGAAACCGATCTTTACCGTTCACACGATCTCATCCACAGCAGAAATATCTGAAGCAACCTGTAGAAGGTATTTGTCCGTCCTGGAGGAGAACAAGATTATATTCTCAGATGGCAAGCAAAGATCCAAAACTTATTATTACTACAATCTGTTGGATAAATTGAGATAGCGGATTTAGGTAGGAAAAGGACCTCCTTTTAGAAATATTCATAAAAATTGAGGTCCTTTATTTTATGTGCACAAGAGATTAGACTATGTCGCTAGTAATATATCTCTCAAGATCATTTTTTAGTTCCTGTATTGTAAGAAGACAAACATCAACTTCTTTCATTAATTTGTTATTATCTTCTTTAAATTCTAAGAAATTCACTTGTTCGAAGATAACACCTAGATTTTTTATTTCTTCTATATAAGTTCGCACTTTACTCTTTCCTCGATACTTCTTACTGTACTCGCTTAATTCTAGTTTTGCATCAGGATTCTTCAAGAATTTTTTTATTTGCTCGTCGTTTGCCTCACGGATAAAAGTATCTGTCTTTAAATCTAAAATTCCTACTAGTTTTTTTTCTATTTTTTGAAGCATTGTACTTCTCACAACATCCAACTTATATTGTTCTACTATTTCAGGTTTTAGACGAGCTAGACTCTCTAACCATTTCATTAAATTAAATAAGACAGAAATAGAGAATTTACCATTCATCAGATGCTCGCCAATTTCCGAGTGAGGGAAATATCGGAAAACCTGTACTCTAGTTGAAACAAATGAGGTACTCTTATTTAACTTAAGCGCTAATTGCTGAAAAGAACATTTATCCCAATCAATCCACATTTCATAGGTATGCTTAGCCCACTCATAAACGCTCCAATCTGATTTTCCGCCTTGTATTGAACCAAGTCTTTCTTGCTCTTCCTCTATAGATTTTGGCGCCTCTACCAAGTATACAGGAATCTCCTTGAAAGATAACTGCTTTGCCGCGTACCACCTGCGATGACCCGATAATATAGTATAAAATTCATCACTTTTGTAGCAGGTTATTGGCACTTCCCATCCTTTTTCTTTAATTATTCGCTGCATATCTTCAGTTTTTGTAGCATAATTTGTGCGTGGATTACGAGGGTTAGGTTTAATATAATCTATTTCTGCAATTATTATTTGTGGAATAAAACTCATGTTAATTCCCCCCTAGAAGGTCATTCTTTCTTTTTGATATTTTGACAAGTAAGGTATTCGTTTCATCAAGAAGTTGTTGAGCCTCATTTCGATCAATCCATTCAATTTTTTTAATGAAACTCATGGACTTATCTAACATTGAATGGATTTTATTAATATCTCTTTTCCGCTTCAATTGATTCATAGTCATTTCTAATTCCGCTTGACGTAGAGTTTTATTTGTATCTGAAATAAATGAGAAAATTTCTTCTGATGTAGCATTGTATACAAAATTCCTATCATTAGCTATCGAGCTATTAAAACACCTATTTTCATACTTCGTTAACATTTGCTGTCTAATAAACTCTTCCCCAATAGACTCCAAGAAAGTAGGATGACACTGACATAACCGTTTGATCCATTTTTGAATATAGTCCAACATAGTTATCGAATACATTCCGTTTGCCAGTTTCTCTTCAATCTCTTTTCTTGGATAGTATTTATACACGCGGATCCTCGACTCAATTTTACCGGTAGGGACACCCATTTTCTTGCTCAGATCACGATATGCGATTCCTCCAGCATAAACCCACCGATCATATGTGTTCTTAGCAATTTCATAAGGTGTCCATTCTACTTGGGCACTTTGTAAAGAACCTAGTCTATCCTTCTCTTCTGCCGAATTTTCTGGCCTTTTCACAATAAAAACCGGTAGTTTTGCTGAACCCATTTTCTTTGCCGCATACCATCTCCGATGCCCAGCTAATAAAACAAAATACTCTCCCATTCTGTAACAGGTTAATGGTTCCTCAAACCCTTTTGTAATCAATGTTTCTTGCATATTTTCTATATTTATAGAGAGATCTTTTCTCGGATTCCTGGGGCTTGCACTAATTAAATCTATATTTACCCACTCTAAGTTTTTTTCTTCTGCGCTTTTTTCGTCTCTGTTATCTCCTTCCAAGTTTGAAAGTTTCAATAGCAAATCCTCATTTCTGTTTTGAATTTTTTGTTCATCTATTTCACACCACTCAAGAATTCGATCAATGGAGGCTTTTAGCTGTGTTGCAGTAATACCACAGTATTCTAAAATATTCTCTCTGCTATAATCATCGATAAACATTTGTGCAACTTTTCTATCCAAAACAGATAGTTCATTATTAGATGTGATATCTTTCTGATCGTTTTCCAAGATTAATGTATCTATTACATAACTTTTTTCTTGCTGCTCATTATTGTTATTACACGAATCAAACAAGTACAATGTTCTTTTAATTATAATGAAATGCATAGCTTCAGCAGCTTGTTTCTCAGTGCATCCTAATAAATTTGATATATACTTTGGGGAATAACGCATTAAGTCTTGTCTTTTGATTTTAAGCATTATTTCATTCACTTTTTTACTCGGGATTATATAGTTGAAATACTTTACGGTGAAATCCACCATCTTCCCTTTTACGAATTTACGTGCATACTGCCAGAAAGGCCCCTTATTAGAATTGTATTTCATATATGCTTCAATAAGGCCTAAATATCCTTGCTGTACAAGGTCCTCATGTAGCCATCTATCGTAATACATAATTCTTAGATTTAAAAAGTCATGTGCTGTCCATAACACTTTTTTCTTGTAAGTCTCCACTACTCCCTCCATTCTTGATTTGTTTTCCAATTCCCCATTCAAATAATTACCTCCCTCTACATCAAAATTGTCTTGATTATATATAATAAAATTCAAGAAATCTCGCATTCGTCAAAGGTTCCTATTATCCAACAAAAATACCCGGAATATGCACTAACACTTCATTCAACCGTTCAATCGTAATTATCCTCGCACTACCCCTGTAAGGACTGTCGATTACCGCAAATAAGGCTAGTATGAGATCAAATGCTCAAGTCTGGTTAATGTGATTAGTTGAGAAGTAGTATTGCCTATCATTCTTGCGCTCAGTAATATACAATTATCAGGAAGATATTAGGAAGTTACTTTATTTAAAGGAGAGAAATTGATGACGATTCAGCAGCAAGCAGCCATGCAGTCCATGATCGAGTGGCTGGAACATGAGAATGAGCTAGGGCGAAAGCCGGGCAAGATTGAGATTGCAGGTGAATTTGATCTGCATGAAATGCATTATTACATATTCAAGTATAAAAAAACGATGCTGAGCAAGTGGCTACTCGGTGTCTGCGGGGGGTATGAGGACCCGGAGGATACCGAGCATTGCGGCCATATTTTCAGTGAAATGCAGCCTTATGATCCGTCGACTGCGGAGCAGGATGCGATTGACATGGTAGAAATGATCCGCGAGTATTGGATGAAGCAGGCAGCCGCTCTTGAGGCGCAGCAAGCCGAGGATGATGAAGATGAAGAAGACGGAGAGAAATCGCCTGGCATCTTCAATGGATTCATTCTGCTCGATTCATCGGAATGTGATCTGAACCAGATCAAGGCCAATCTACAGCAGGACTGGGGCATCACCTGCCCGCCTCCGGCGGAGGATGAGAAGGATGGGATTCTTGTCTTTGAGTCGGAAGGCTTCATGTTAGCGGCAAGCTTCGTTGATGCGCCTATACCGGATGGCGAGGCGGAGCATTTCGCCGAGGCAAATTACATGTGGAAGGAAGCTGTTGAAGTAACCCGAACCCATGTAGCGCAGATTATATTGGCTGTATTCACCCGCTCCGGTACGCCACAGGAGAGCGGCAAGATGTTCACGAAGCTGGCCTCCAGCTGCCTGAAGCTGCCTAATGCGGTCGGAATCTATACTTCAGGCACCGTATTCCAACCTGAAATGTATGTGGAACTGGCCGAGCTGATGAAGGAGGACAATGCATTTCCGCTACTGAATCTAGTGTACTATGGACTGGCCAGGACGGAGAATGGAGTGGGTGCATATACCTACGGGCTGAGGGCCTTTGGCAAGGAAGAGATCGAGATCATCGACAGTCAGGCCAGCCCTGCTGAGCTGCGCGACTTCCTGATTGATATTACCGGTTATGTGCTCGAATATGATGTTACTTTGCGCGATGGAGAAACGATCGGATTCTCCGAAGAGCAGAAGCTGCCGATTACCCGCTCCGCGGGCGTTATGGTTGACGGCGAGAGCCTGAAGATTCAGTTCTGATACCATACTGCGTAAATCACCTATATTATTGAGGAAAAGTCTGCAAATCTGCAGGTTGTTGATCAATGCATAGCTTCGTAGAACGCGAAACCGTGCTTGCGCTAAAATGTAATGAAACCAGGTATCGCTATTGGGGCATTTTTCTGCCTTAAACCGTAGATTTCATCAAAATAGCGATATGATTGCTGCTAGAATAAAAAGTGGACACCAGTTAACAGACTGGAGATAATGAGACCAACGGAGGTGTCCACATGGGAGAACAGAGACAACGTTATAACGAAGAGTTCAAGAAACAAACGGTAAGGTTCATTCAAGAACAAACCAAAACGGTAGCCGATCTGGCGGAGGAATTGAATATTCCTCGAAGTACCTTACACCAATGGATGAGCCAGTATCGGGAATTAAAGAACGAACCGGCAGCCCGTGCAGATCGGGTACGAGAGTTGGAAGCCCAATTGAATGAAATGAGCCGTCAACTCCAGGAAAAAGAGCAAAAGATTGCAGATGTCGAAGAAGAACTAGCCATCGTAAAAAAAGCAGTGCACATCTTCAGCAAACCAAAGAACTAAGATTTCAATTTATTGAAGAACATCGCTCCGAGTTCTCTTTGGTGAAGATGTGCAAAGTCCTTCAGGTTTCCCGGAGCGGTTATTACAAATGGAGAATCAAGAAACCCAGCGAGCAGGCGCTTCGGAAGAAGGCTGTGATGGATCGTATTCAGTACCATTTCCATGACCATGAAAAGCGTTATGGCAGCCCTAAAATCACCCATCTTCTGCATCAGGAAGGGCACCCCATTGCGGAACGAACGGTGAGTGTGTATATGCGTGAAATGAAGTTACGCTCCGTGGTATCTAGGAAGTTTCGCGTGCGAACTACAGATTCTGACCATGACCATCCGATTGAACCTAATCATCTGAATCAGCAATTTAACGTATCCCAACCCAACACGGTTTGGGTAACCGATATCACGTATATTCCTTGCCGGGAGGGGCGATTATATCTTGCGAGTGTTATGGATCTATGCACTCGAGAGATTGTAGGATGGCGTTTAGACAACCACATGGAAACGAGTCTGGTGCTGGGAGCCTTACAGGACGCTTATAAAGCCAAACGTCCTAAGAAGGGCTTGATTCATCACTCTGACCGCGGGACTCAGTATACCTCCCATGAATACCGAAAAGAGTTGAAAAAGTACCAGATGCTATCCAGTATGAGTCGAAAAGGAAATTGCTATGACAATGCGTGCATCGAGTCCTGGCATAGTGTTTTGAAAAAAGAACTCATTTATTGCAATGCTCGCTTCAAAACGAAGAAACAAGCTTACCAGGCTTTGTTTCAATATATTGAGTTTTATTACAATCGCAAACGAATCCATGGGGCCTTAGGCTATCTTTCCCCCGTTCGCTTTGCTGCACAGTTTAACAGAAAATCTGCTTCATAACTGTCCACTTTTTTGACAGAAGTCCAGATGTTTCGTTAGATTCCAATCTCCCTCATTTTTGCTCAAATAACGATATGGTGTTTCGTTAGAGGTCAGAGGGACCATCTAGCGCTTTTTCTACAGCCCGGAGTTTGCAGGCTTTTTCATTTTTATGCTGAAATCGAATTTACTATCATATTCATCAGCTGCTGCTCGATCCCGGTAATCGCATAGTTCTTCCGATAGCAAATAAATTTCTCCAGCTCACAGCTAAGATGATCGATCACTCGATACTCCCTTATCCCTAAGGCAGCAGTATCCGACTCCGGAATCAAGCTCACCCCCATGCCAAGCTGGCACATGCTAACCAGGGACTCCAAGGCGGCAATCTCCACATAATCCGCTCTCTCCATCTGGCAATCCTCCAGCAATTGGTCGAACACCTTCTTGTAGTAGCACTGACTGGACGAGATAATCAGGTTCTCGCTCTTCAGAATCATATCCAGTGGTTTATCGACATGCTTGCCGATCAATACTAATCTCTCGGTGCCGTACTTCTTGTAATGGAGCGCCTTGACATCCGTTTTTCCTACTAAAAAGCCGAGGTCGATCATCCCGCTCACAATCTCATGCTCAATTTTCTGTGTATTCCCTGTCCTGATCGTCACCTGTAAATTTCCATACTTCTCATATAATAGCCCCATCGCATGATTGAAATTGGGCGGATTCTTACTCACCATTAGACCGATCCGCAGCAGTGGATTCTCCCGGCTCATCATGCTTCGAGTCTCTTCCCATAGCAATACGATCTTCTTGAATTGGGTATACAGCCTCTTCCCCTCTTCATTCAACTCCATGCCCCTTGGTTTTCTATAGAAAAGCTCCGTGCCGAAGTCACTTTCGATCTTCTTGATCTTGGCAGTCATATTGGATTGCAGCTGATGCAGCTCCTGTGCAGCGGAAGAGATACTCCCCAGCTCCGCGACCGTAATAAATGCTCTCATATTCTCAATATCCAACTGACCTCACCCCTTAGATATCATTTTTTCTGATATATCAATTAAATATATACATTATTTTTAATACCAGAGCAAGATTATACTACTTCATAAAGAAGACAGGGAGGTTCAAAGCTATGCATCATGTGCAAAAAATAAAAGTGGGCATTATCGGAGGCTCTATCCGCAATCGGTGGGCCAGCTCAACCCATATTCCCGCCCTGCTGCAAAGCGGGCTTCATGAGATCACAGCTATCGCGACGACCAACATGGCCTCTGCTCAAGAAGCGGCGAAGCAACTAGGACATGTCGCAGCTTATGACGACTATACTAAAATGCTGGAATCGAGCCATGTTGATATGGCCATTGTCAGTGTGAAGGCCCCTTACCACCGGGATATCGTGATGGACGCCATCCGGGCCAACAAGCATATATATTGTGAATGGCCTCTGGCCGTCACTAAGAGCGAGGTCGATGAGATTATGGCACAGATCCGCCGCTCACCGGTCAGGCATGCCATCGGCTTACAGTCCCGCCAGGCCGATGAGGTAAAACGGGTCAAGGAAATGATCGATCAGCAGGAGATCGGCAGGATTCTGTCCGTTAATCTGAAGTCCTCGACACAGGCCAAGGGCAATTGGGTAGACTCAGGCAGCAGCTATATCCTTGAACGGGGTAATGGAGCAACATTACTGACGATCAATGGCGGACACGCCCTGGATTTGGTGAGCTACCTGCTCGGGTCATTTACCGAAGTTCAGGCCAGTCACCATACGCACTATACCGAAGCCCGGATCACCGATCAGGAATGCAGCATTCATAAGAATATAGAGGATCAATATTTAATCCAAGGAAAAATCAATCTCCATATTCCGATCTCGATCCATCTGCAAGGCGGCGCTTATCCGCAATTCAGGCTGGAAATCCAGGGTGAGCGAGGCGTGATCCAGTTAGTTCAGAATCGCTCCATCGGTCATCCCCAATACGGCGGGCTGAGCCTCTCCTTAGTGAAATATGACTCAAGTCAGTCGATAGCTACGAGTCAGCCGGACGACTTCAAGGTAGTGATGGAGGATCGGAAGGAGTTTCCGCTCACAAACGTCCTGCGGGCCCATCAGTCCTTCGCCTCAGAGATTCTGTCGAATGTGGACAGTCCGAAGACACCGGACTTTCATTATGCTGCTTATTTACACCAATTGATTGCAGCCATAGAGGAATCAGCGAGGACAGGCGTGCGAATCCCCATCACAGCAACTATGGGTTGAGGAGGAATAGCGCCCTAGAACAGCAATAGCAACGTCCCACCTATCACGAGCAGTAGGCCGATGAAGGAGCGGAGCGACAGCCTTTCCTTGAGGAATATGTACGAGAAAATAATCGTAACGACGATGCTCAGTTTATCGATCGGCACCACGAGACTCGCCTTGCCCTCCTGCAGCGCACGATAATAGCATAGCCAGGATAAGCCTGTCGCCAAGCCAGACAGACCGATGAACAGCCAGCTCTTCCTGTCGATCTGCTTCATTAGAGCCTGCTTCTTCTGGAAGAATACGATCCCCCAGGCAATGATCAGGACGACGACCGTACGAATTGCAGTCCCCAGATTGGATTCGATATCCTGAATGCCCACCTTGCCCAGTATCGAGGTCAGGGCGGCAAAGATGGCCGACAGCAGCGCATAGATCAGCCAGGCTCTTCGCGTTGCTGTTCCTGACCCTGCGGACGCCTGCTTCTTCTCAATCATTAAATATGTCCCTAATGCGAGCAGGACGATCCCGATCCCCATAAATGCCGTAGGTACTTCCCCCAGAAACATGAACGCCAGCAGAATCGTCAGGATCGTGCTGCTCTTGTCAATCGGAGTAACCTGGTTCACCGTACCGAGCTGCAAGGCCCTGAAATAGCATAGCCAAGATGCGCCGGTAGCCGCGCCGGATAGAATCAGGAACAGCAGCGTACGGCCAGAGATCGAAGTAATCGTATGCTGTGAGCCAACCACGAACACCATGAGCCAGGAGAACAGCAGCACAATGATCGTCCGCAGTGCCGTGGCCAGATTTGAGTCCGTGTTCTTAATGCCGATTTTGGCCAAAATAGAGGTCATCCCCGCGAACAAGGCCGATCCAAAGGCGTACAAAAGCCACATATATACCACTTCCCTATGAAGATATGTCTGTTACACAGGGTCACTGTATCAAATAATGTTCCATCTGTCACCAACTCTAGGCGAGAGTTCCTAACGAAACTCCATATCGCTATCTCTGCGAAATTGGCGCTATTTCGAATCTAATGAAACTCTGTATCGTTATTTTAGCGAAATCCGACCATTAGCCCCTTTTTCGCCGAAATAGCGATACCTAGTTTCGTTAAGTTTTAAAATCACCCTTTTGGGCGTAAATAGCGATACACAGGTTCGTTAAAAAGTGGGGTTCTCCCTAAACGAGGCATTAGCCGAGATACACAAGATACACAAGATATACAACATTTGCAACACATGCAACAATTCCCTTGTTCAACTTAATAGTCCATTAACAAACCGAAGATATACTGAACGTACAGCACCAACATCACATATCCACTTTATGAAGAAAGGGATGCAGAAACTATGGGAATCCATACGTATTTCCAATCATTAACGGACCTGGAGCGGATCATCCGCTGCCCGGGCAGATTCAAATTTGAGGAGCATAGCGTGTCGGCGCATTCCTGGAAGGTCGTGCAGTACGCCAAGACCCTGGCCGATATCGAGGAGAGCAAGGGGGTCGCCATCGATTGGAAGAAGCTGTACGAAATTACGAGTAGTCATGATTACGGAGAGATCTTCATCGGGGATATCAAGACACCCGTGAAGCATTATTCCTTGGAGCTGCGCGCTATGCTGCAGCAGGTAGAGGAAGGGATGGTCGCTCATTTCATCGACGAGCATATCCCGGAGGAGTTCCAGCCGATCTTCCGCAGACAACTGCGCGAAGGCAAAGATGATTCCGTGGAAGGGCAAATCCTTGAGGTTGCCGACAAGCTGGATCAAATCTATGAAGCCTTCGCAGAGCTGCAGCGAGGAAATACAGAGAAAGAATTCATTACGATGTACCGCAGCGCGCTCATTAAGATCAAACAGATCAAGCTGCACTGCGTTGATTATTTCCTGAATCAAATCCTGCCTGATCTGGTGCAAGAGGGATCGCAATCTCCCGTGGACATCGAACAGATCACGAATGAAGCGCTGGCCTCCGCCGTCTGCCCCTAATTTCTGGCGCTCCAGGCCTCGGACACGGTAGACCAGGTCAACTCTGAAGTGCTGCCGAGGACAAGATCCGCATGTGAAAAAGCCTCCTTCGCCCCGATAGCGACAGCGAACATTCCAGCCGCTTTGATCGCCTGTACTCCTGCCACCGCATCCTCAACACCTATAGAGCAGCCCGGCTCAACCTGCAGCAGCTCAGCAGCCTTAAGGAACACTTCTGGATCCGGCTTGGTATTTTTTATTTCAGCTGCATCCACGATTACATCAAAGGCATCCATCAGCTTCAAGCGTCCGATCACCGTAAAGGCATTCTTGCTCGCCGATGCGATCGCCGTTCTCATCCCTTGCCGTTTCAATTCCGCAAGCAGCTCCGGGATGCCCGGCAGAATATCCGCAGGAATGATCTGCTCAATCAGCTCTTGATAGATGCGATTCTTCCATTGCGCCAGCTCCTCTAGCTGCTCCGCTGTATAATCCACCGGTGTCTCCGCCTGACTCAGCAGCAGCCGAAGCGAATCCATCCGCGATACTCCCTTCAGATTCTCATTAAATTGTCTGGTAAAAGGGATATGCAGCTCATCCGCAATCGCCTTCCAAGCCAAATAATGATGCTCCGCTGTATCTGTAATGACACCGTCCAGATCAAAAATGAACGCCTGTATCGGTAAACCTGTTGTCGTCATATTTTTATAAGCTCCTTCCATCAACGTCTGCTAAGTCTTCCCGCCTCATCATACCTTATGGGCTGAACGCCGACGCGCTTGTATTCGTCAGCCAATCGGGGATTAGCCCAGAACAGGCTGTCCTGCTCCCGATTATCGGCGATTTGCAGTCCCGATTCGAAGGCATTGCCGAGCGCACGCATTTCTTCAGAATCTACTGCCGGATGGGTCACCAGTAAGTAGAATCCAGGATCGAAAGCTTCCATCTGCTCGATATGCTCCGCTACAAGATCCCCACTATTGTCGCCATCCCCCAAGGTCAGATCCGGGAACAGATAATCTCCCCAATAGACTAACCCTCTCGCATTGCACCAGGCACGAAGCTCATCCTCCAAACCCGGAATGACCCAATCGGACATCATATGGGTATCCACATAGCTAATTCGAAATCCCAGCTCAGTCAATCTATTGAACTGGGCCTCCAGCTCCAGCATCACCTCTGCCAGCTGTGGCGGATGCTCCATGAACTCCCGGGGGTGCTGGCGGAAGAAGCCGTCTGCTCCGATCAGCGAAGGAACCGTAGCCGGGTCCGCGACCGGTCCCCATTTCACTTGATCCCACTCAGCATTCAGTACGAAATGCAGCCCGAAGCAAATATCCTCTCTCTCCGCGAACATCCCAGCCGCTTCCTGGACCGCCAGGCAGGTCGCCATCACGGACACATTGCGAAGCACCCCGCCCTCAAGCGCTCTCAGAATTCCCAAATTCGCAGAATGATTGCTCCCGCAATCATCCGCTCTCGTAATGACCTGTGTTCCTCTATGCATGGTTCATCCCTCCAGAACTTATCACAGGACTTCATCGAAGCATCATTTCACAGCGCCTTCAGCAATCCCTTTGATGATATATTTCTGAGCAACGGCGTAGAAGATGACAACCGGGATAATGGTCAGGGTCAGTCCGGCCATCGCCTGATTCCATACGATCGTAAATTCACCGAAGAAGTAGAAGGTCGACAGCTGGATCGTGCGCAGCCCTTTATCCGACAGAGTCAACGATGGAAGCAAGTAGTCATTCCACGTACTAATGACATCCAGGATCGCAACGGTAATCGTAATTGTCTTCAGCATCGGGAATACGATTCTCCAGAAGACACCGAATTTACTACAGCCGTCCAGCGTCGCTGCCTCTTCCAGCGCGATCGGAATCGACTTGATGAACCCGTGATACAGGAACACTGCGATACTGGCGTGGAAGCCGACGTTCATGAAGATCAGACCGCCATGAGTATTCAGCATTGGAATATGGAGATTCGTACGAATCCAGTCCATGACTTGCATCAGCGGCATCATCAGTGTCTGGAAAGGAATCAGCATCGTCGAGATGAAGGCCATGAACATCAATTTACTCAGCTTATTGTCGGTTCTGACCAGCATCCATGCTGTCATGGAAGACAGAATGACCACGAAGATGACCGTGAGAACCGTCACAAAGGTGGAGTTACCCAAGACGGTCAAGAAATTCATCTTCTTCATCGCGGATTCGAAATATTGCAGACTGAAGCTCTCCGGCAGGGCCAGCGCATTGTTATACAATTCCGCCCGCGTCTTGAAGGAGTTCACCAACATAATATAAATCGGCGACAGGAAGATAAGGGCAAGAAGGGCCAACAAGATGGAAGCGATCGCTTTGCTTGTTCGTCTCATTACATCTGCACCTCTTTCTTCTTCGTGATGACTACCTGAGTCAGCGTTACCAGAGCGACGATCAGGAAGAACAGAATCGCCTTGGCCTGACCGATTCCATAATGGCCATAGCCGAAGATTTCATTGAAGATGTTCATCGCGAACATTTCCGTCGAATGCACCGGTCCGCCGTTCGTCAAGCTCAGGTTAACGTCATAAATCTTGAACGCACCGGATAATGTCATGAAGAAACAGATCGTGAAGGAAGGCATTAGCAGCGGGAACGTAATCTTGGTTAACCGATGCCACAGACTCGCCCCATCGACCTTAGCCGCCTCCAGCAGCTCATCCGGAATCCCCTGAAGACCCGCGATGTAGATGATCATGGTGTAACCGGCCATCTGCCAGGTGAATACGATCACTAGCGCGTACAGAGCAAAGTTAGGATTGATCAGCCAGTTGAAGAAGATTCCATCCAATCCAGTCTGGCCGCCTAGAAATTTGAAAGCATCCGTGAAGATAAATTTCCAGATGTAGCCGAGGATCAAGCCACCGATCAGATTCGGCATAAAGAACAAGGTCCGCGCCAGCTTGCTGGTCCGCAGTCCGCTCGTCACCAGCAGCGAGAAGGTCAAGCCGAGTAGATTCACGCTGATAAGCGCTAATAATGTAAATTTGATTGTATTTCCAGCGGAAGTGAAGAACCGCTGATCATGGAAGATCGTTACATAGTTGTCCAGGCCGACGAATACTTTAGGGTTAGCCGGAATGCCATCCCAGCTTATGAAGGAATAAGCGATCCCTATTATAAACGGAATAATTACAACGGTCGTAAAAATAAGGAACAAGGGCATTGTAAATAACCCGAACCAAAGCCTGTCTTTTCTTTTCATTTCCACACGCCCTCTCTAGTTCAGTCTCATTTGAAGCGGGAGCAGGAGACACAAAAGCCTAACACTAGAAACTAGGCTAGGCTTTTGTATTTACTCCGCAACATTCAAATTGATTTATTTAGCAGCTCTTGCCCATGCTTCGTCAAGATTCTTCAAATATTGTTCGCCAGTCATGCCCGCATCAAGGAAGAACTCAGCCGTGGCAGGTGTCAGATCATTGACAATGATCCCTTCAGGGAAGTAATTATTCGCCCAAGGAATCGTGTCGCCATTCTTCGTTGCTTCGAATACAGCCTGGGACAACGGGTCCAAACCATCGGCTTCGATATTCGTCATCGCCGGGATAAATTTGAATTCATTGATGATCGTGTTCTTACCTGTCTCACTGTTATACAACCAGTTCAGGAAAGCGTTAGCTGCCTTGATCTCCTCAGGCTTCGCTCCATTGTTGATGACCCAGCCCCCCGGAATATCGACGGACAGCTTATTATTGCCAGCGATCGGAAGCGGCATCATGCCGATATCCAGATCATCATAATCAGCCAACATTCCATAGCTCCAGTTACCTTGGTGCACCATAGCTGTTTTCCCGGTTGCAAAGTCACCCATTTGCGTATCATAAGTTACTTCCATCGGATTTACAGAATCCTGACGGATTACTTCCATGAACTTCGCAAACTCCTGGAATTCCTTCGTATCAGCCATCTTCACTTCGCCTTTGTTCAGCTTATCGATATAATCAATCGGATCAGCCTGAACAGCAAATGGCGTATTCAGAATATGCCCGATCAGGAAGTACGCTTCTTGAGACAGGCTCAAGCCGTTGATTCCTTGCCCCTTCATGCTGTCCATGAACTTCGTGAAGGAAGCCAGATCGGTTACATCCTTCGGATCCACAAGACTCTTGTTATAAACAAGACCGAAGCCCTCAACACCTGTCGGCACGCCGACAACTTTACCGTCTACTTCCAGAGCCATGTTCGGTGCAATGTTCTTCACGTAGTCTTCGTTACTCATGTCATAGTAGTAAGATTTGAACTTCTCTGCTTCCGCGCCATTCGCAATACTGAAGATTGTCGGCCCTTCATTAGCAGCCATCTTCGCTTGCAGCTGAGTGATATAAGAATCACCGGCAGAGCCCCAAACATCAATCTCATTTCCCGTTTCTTCTTTATATTTATTAGCCAGCTCCTCCAATGCTCCAGCGATCTCTACCTTACTCTGAAAAAGAGAGATCTTCGCCTGCTTCTCCGTTCCGGCTGCTGTGTTCGAGCCATCCGCTCCCGAATTAGCAGAATTATTATCCGTCTTGCCGCCGCAGGCTACGAGAGATGCGATCAATACCATCGTCGCCAGGAACCCAAATGCCTTTTTTGTCTTCTTCATGATTTCGCCCCCGTTAGATTTTTTGAAACCATCGATGCTAAGTATCTTAGCAGTTGGACGGAAACTTTAGCTTGAAACCTGGCTTGAAATCTGACAGCGTTTTCAAACCATTATGTCCTCTCTGCTGTTAATTCAATTATATGGCGCCAAGATTGCTCTCAAACAGGGAAACTCTTCGCCTGTATAGGTAAAATATGAATCAATCCGGGGTGGACTAACGATCCTGCTGCTTCTTGCGATACTGCGAGGGGGACTCGCCGACATGCTTCCTGAATACTTTGCCGAAATAATTATCGTCCTCGTAGCCCACAATCCGGGATATCTCAACGATGCTGATATCGGAATGGCCAAGCAGGGACTTGGCCCGCTCCATCCGTAGCTGGGTGAGGTAATTCATAATCGTCGTATCATAGGTTTCCTTAAACTTCTTAGAAATATATTGCGGACTGAAATAAAATTTATCGGCCAGTGAGGTCAGACTGATATCTTCATTAATATGGGAATCAATATAATGCCGGATCGCATGTATACTCCTTAAGGAGGCCAAATTCTCCCCCGCCGATTCAATCATGAGCCAGAAAATATGCGTCAGCGCCTTCTCCCATTCATCCAGATCACTAATCCAAAGTGATAACGGATCGATATGCTGCTCCAGCTCAAGCTGACGAGAAATACGCATAATTAACAGATTGACCTCGATCGTGTAATGCTGCAATCCTTTTAATGATAAATAGCCCTGATCCTTCAATTCCTGGACAAAGGAATGGATCAGCTCCTCCAAATAGCCCTTATCCTGCTTCTTCAGCGCTTCCAGCAACAGCAATTCCTTATCCATCAGGCTCGGAATCGTCTGTGGCTCCAGCGGCACTATCGGCTGTCCATCGAGAATATTCAACTTCAGTATCTCGGTCTTCGCAGCCTTCACTCCGGTCAGAATCTGGGTGTAGCTATACTTCATCTTCGGGAAGCCAGAGAAGGTCTCAATCCGAATTGTAGCTTGCCAGGATTCCTCCAGCTTCCGACGATAGTGCTCCATCTCCGCCACCGAAATATCTCCCGCCGTGAAAACGCAGAAGAAGGATTCCATGCGGAAGAAATAATACTGCGTCAGCGGACGCAGCACCTCTCTTAGAATATTCCTGACCGAGAACAGAAATAAGGCCTCATCCCCCATGAAATACCGGTCAACGATCGCCGTGCCGTTCCGCGGCAAAAAGAGCAGGACATAGAAATCCTCCAGCGGAAACCCGGCCTCAGCTAGCAATTGCCGAACCCCTTCATGATTGGCAGTCTCACCCTGCAGATAAGTCGCCATTCTCTGCTCATTCAACAGCGTGTTAGCCTCATGAACCTGATAACTCCGTCTTAATTCCTCACTCTCATTCTGCTTGCTCTCCAGAATCGATTCGACCGCTCGGGATATCGTCTTGTTCAGATCATCGATCTTGAACGGCTTCAGCAAATAATCGAAGCCATTCGCAAGCAAGGTAGCCCGGGTATACCGGAACTCCTGATAGCCGCTTAGGACGATGACTTTCGAGTCCCAGCCCTCTTCCCGCAGCACCTCCAGGAAGGCGATGCCATCCATGCGCGGCATGCTCATATCGCATATAATTAATTCCGGCACTTCACGCCGGACAACCTCTAGCGCTTCCGCCCCATCCTCGGCAGTATATATTTGAGTAATATTGTACTGGTCCCACTGAATAGATAATTCAACACTTTCCCGGACATGCTGCTCATCATCCACGATCAAGACTTTCATCGACATTCTGCTCCTTCTCCTGATGGTATGGAAGTTCCAAGGTTATTGTAGTTCTAATGAATGGCTCGCTCTCGATTCTCCATGCGAAGCCCGCTCCGCAATATAATTGAAGACGCTTGAATACATTAATCAGACCGATTCTCGTCCGCGAATCATGTTGAATGGACTGCTCCGAATACTGATTATGAATCTCCTGGATCGTCTCCGGACTGAAGCCACGTCCGTTATCGATAATCCGAATTAACAGCTTCTCCGCCGCTTCAATCTCAACTCTAATCTCACCAATTCCCTCCCCCTTCTCAATTCCATGGATGATACTGTTCTCGACTAGCGGCTGCAGGATCATTTTCGGAATATGGAGATCCAATGCCTCTTCGGCACAGCTCTGTGTGAACTGGATCCGTTCCTGATACCGCCCCATCTGCAACGAGATATAATGATTCAGATGATCCAGCTCATCCTGGAGCCGAACCTCCTCGGTATCGATATCCATACTATAGCGGAACATCGCTCCAAGCTCTGCGATCTTATCACTGACCTCCGGTGCATTCTTCTTGATCGCCAGCGAACCGATCGACTGCAGCGTATTGAACAGGAAATGCGGGTTAATCTGCGCCTGCAACATCTTCAGCCGGGCGGTCGAGACCTCCAGCTGATAACGGTACTGCTGATTCCACAATATATCGAGCTGCCTCACCATCTCCTGGAACCGGTCCTCCAGCACCGCCAGTTCATCCGAGCCTCGGGATTCCATTTGGATATCGAAGTTCCCCATCTGGATATTCTTGATATGCTTGAGAATCCGCTTCACCCTGAACAATATAAAATACGAGATCAGACCGGCCATAATCGTCACGAATACCGTGACAATCAGCTGGATCGTGAAGGATTCGTTCAAGGCCTGCTTCCCGGCCTGGTCGATCACCGATTGCGGGATGAACCTGACCAGTGTAACGGGAATATTAGAGTCGGCATCCCGGAAATAGATATAAATTCCCCTGGAATCATTAATCATTCCCTTGGAAGACCCTGATTCCTCTCTTAACCGTTCAATCCATCCCTCCTCCCCCTCTACCCCAGGGGTTGAGTACAGCAGCTGCAGATTATCCTGTAGGAAAATATACGTCTCATTCTCCTCTTCCATCCCGAGCGGATTAGCCAATTGCTTCAGAATCGTGTCTCTTACCGTCATCGTCGTCATGCCCAGCAGCTCACGGTTGGAAGCATTGATAAATGCCTTATTGATGCGCAGCCTTCTCTCCCCGTTAAATTCCACGACCGAATATTCCTGATCTAATTCATCATACTTTGCCCCCGGCAAATGATCGTTGAAATCAGGCATCGGAATACGCTCGTTCAGCTCGGATTTCACGGTGATCTGCTTGTTGGTTAAAGCGCTTTTGTAGATAATCGACCTGATCTCAGAGAAGCCCGCATAGTTCCGTGCTATTTTCTGCTTCATGTATACGGATTCAACCGGCGTCTGCACCTCCTCTTTGGTCAAGAGCCGCATCAGCTCCGGATCACCGTAATACGTATAGGAGAGCATGGATATATCATGAATATATTTCGTGATACTGGACATCTTGATCGCCATGGAGCTCTGGTTCAGCTGTACCAGCTGCTCCTTCACCGAGCGCCCGATAATCTGGTAGGACAAATAATTGGAGATCAACAGAGGGACCGCCGTCGTTATGAGCATGCTCAGCAGTATTTTGGCAAACAAGCTCCGCTTCATCAGAAACATCCTAATCCTCTCCTATAGCCATTTAAGTTAACTCTATTCTAAAACAAAAAAGATCCCCCCGTAACGGAAGAATCTCCTATGGGAATTTTCAACCAATTGTCTGATGGATCTATATATTTATCTCTGGCTATTCCGGCCTATATTCAAAAAACACATCACGGTCATTCCATTCTACATAGAAGCTGAGACTCTTGACCTTCCATAAGCGGGTATCTATCGTCTGATAGGGCGTCGGTCCCCGCAACTTGGTGGACAGATACACTGGAATGGAATCGGCTGCCTTCAGCGGCAGTACCGCAATATCGTTCTGGCCTTCGCCTAATGCCGCGTCGATCGCTGCCCACTGCTCCGATTCATCGATGATCATCATTGATGACCTCGTCATCCCGTCAAGGATGCCCAACGCTTGGAACGTTCCTTGATCCCAATCGTATCGCATCAGGCGCATCCGATGGCGGTCGTCCTGCTGCTGCTTGACCAGGAACCAGATCTTACGTCCGCTGTCTGATTCACGGTAGACGATATTTCCGAATCCGACATTCGTCCAGCCACGATCCGTCGGGACTTGATCGGAGCGGAATATCAATTGATCCCGTTGATCATCCCCCGTCGTCGTAACCATTTCACCACTCCAGTCCGTAATACGGATGCTGTCGATCTCCTCCATATTGTCGATCAAATATCCCTCACTTCCCTGTGAGAGTGTGAAACGATAAGTGTCCACCCGATAATACGGATCATAATGCGAATAATCAATTTTTGCAGTAACCACCGTCTGACCGTCCGCTTCCACTGCTGTATTAACAATAGTATAGCCAACCTGACGCGGAGAGGTTCCCTTCAAATACCCGGGATCATAGTTGAAAAACTCATGGGCATGCCGTTCGTCGCGATAGATAAGCGCCTCGATCGCCTGCGCTACTACCTCTTCTGGACCGGCCTCTTGCTCTGTCAGCGTATACCGGACAAGCTGCCGCCATATAGTATTCGTCTCAGTGACCTGATACATCGCGATACTCTGGCCGTCGGTATTCCAGGCGAGACCTGTCAATGCGTATGAAGGCTGCTGCCCTGTTTCCTGTGGCTGACCATCCTTCCAAGCGTCCATCGGACGATTGTGCGTAATCCTCTGCTCCGTCCGTCGATCCAGATCCGATACCCAGGCATCCTCCAGCTCCAGGTCGTCGCCATCCTTCCGTACGTAGAGCACATACTTGCCATCCGGGGAGATCACTGGTGAATATCCATCGCCCCATAGCTGCTCGGTGCCGGATTTCAGATCGAGTGTGTAAATCTGCTCCTGCTTGGCATAGAGCAGCTTCTCTTCGTTGAGTAAGTAGGAGGGAGAGCTACCTTTAGTTAAATTCCGCTGCTCGCCGGATTGGAGTTGCATCTCCCAGATCGTATCTACAGCTGGATCTTGGCCTTGGCGGACATAGGCGAGCCGCGTCCCATCCTGCGACCAGGCCAAGCCACTTAGTGGTACCGGGGCTTCCAATACCAGCTTCGTCTGCTCCGTATCTGCAGCCCAAATCTGAAGCTTACGCTCGTCCACATAAGCCAGCTGCTTCCCATCCGGGGAGAGCGCTAGCTCCGACACATCCCCCGATACAATCTGTTCATAGGCCAGTCCACGCTGACGATAGATCCCTTGCTTCGGCACAGCATAATAGGTCGTGTCCTGATCCATCGCCACAGCTACGCTCGTCTCCTGCCCAAGCTGCTGCAAGGTATTGAACTGCAGCTTAAGCTGCAAATCCGCGGCGTTCACGCGCGGTAAATTCTGACCGGGAAGAAGGTTCCAGAGCAGCACTATTGTAGCGATAACCACCGCCGCCGCACCCCAAGTCCATGATTTGTATTTATGCCACCGCCGTTGTTTGCCTTGCTGAGATGGCTCGGTCTTCGTACTCGAATGCTCCTGTCCTTCCTCGATGAGGGTACGCCTTAGCTCCGCCTTGAAATGCTCGTCAACTCGCAGCTGTTCATGAACCTTCTTCAAATCATCGGCCCACTTCGGATTCTGTTCAGACATGATTTATCCCTCCTCCAGGCAGCGATCGATGTCGACCGCAAGTCTTTTCCGAATCCGATGCATACGCGTACGCAACCAGCCCTCCGTCTTGTCCAGCATCCGGCTCATCTCCTGATAGGCGAAGCCGACCATATACTTCAGCTGCACCATCTCCCGCTCCTCTTGCTTCAGCTGGAGCAGCGCTTCCTCCAGGCATTCGTTCTGCACCGACGCCTCCTGGAACATCTCTCTAATATGATCGTAGCCGCTCCGCTCAGGATCGATACCATAGGCGGCTTCCTTCTTGCGGCGATAATGGTCGATAATCCGGTTATGCGCAATGGCGAATAACCAAGCCTTATCATATTCCGGGATCGTCCCCCCATTCTTGCAGCTATATTCCAGCGCCTTGCGAAAAATGTCGCTGACCAGATCGTCCGCATCCCAGCGATTGCCGACCCGAAACAGCACATACCGATACAGATCATCGAAATAGCCATCATATATCTTCAAAAATGCGTCCACGCTCTCACTTCCTTTCTCCTCTTCATGGGGAGTAACGATGGGCCCCTCCTATTTGTGTCACTCAGTCAGAAATATCTTTACGTCCTAGCATTGGCGCCCCAGCAGAAGTGGCCAAAATGCATGATTCAAATGCTTTGAAAACGCTTTTAAAGCGTGGTAGGCTAAATTTATATCGTTCAGTTTTCATTATTTTAACATTAGGAAGTGAGCCATTGTTCCAGTCCTTCAAGTCAAGACTCAAAAAGAAGAATAGTGTCTATATCATCTTCGTCTTGTCTTACATCTCTATTCTGGTTCTTACGCTCTCCAGTGCGTTCGTCTACTATGCCGAGATTAACCAGCGGATTACGAAGCAGACCGAACTGTCCACCGTCACTCTGCTAAATCAGCTTAAGACGGGAATTGAGGACGATCTACTCTATATTAGCGAGCTGAGCCATGAAATTGTGTTCAATAATAAGCTGGAGCTCGCCGCCAAAGGTGCTACGAACAGCTACAGCGAGCTGATGAAGGATATGGCTAGCAAAAGAAAGCCGCGTGAGCTGTTATTCGACTATTTCGTCTATATCAATAGGGTGGATGAGATCATCACACCGAATATTCAAATGGATGCCCAGAGGTTCTTCCATCTGATGTATGAGTTCAAGGATCTGGAGTATGACGACTTCGCCAAGGAATATTTGCACGGCAACCACTTCCAGGAATATATGCCAATCCAGACGATGAATCAATATGAGAGTAATACAATTGAGGTGCTGCCTTATATCCAGTCGTTCCCGATGACGACCAGCTCTGAGCCGTTAGGGCAAGTGATCTTCCTGATCGATGCCCAGAATATGTTCTCGCTAGTTAATCAGATACATCAGGTCACGAATTCGGATGTCTATATCCTGGACAAAAGCAATCGTCTGATCATCAGCTCGGACAATGCGCCGGAGATCGATATCCAGAAGATCGATGAGATGGTCAACGGTAGCAGCACGCCTGAGGAAATTATCAATCGGGTCGTATCGGAGAAGAATGGCTGGAAGTATGTCTCTTCCACCCCGAAGAGCTTGTACTTCAAGGAGAATACGAAGTATTTAATGAATTTTATCGCGATCTTCCTCATCTATCTGATCGGGGGGCTGCTCATCGTCCGCTTCCTGGCCAGACGCAGCTACAAGCCGCTGAAGGAGATCAATGATCTGATCCAATCGCATGCTCAAGCGCCAGGGGAGGGCCGGAATGAATACGAGAACATCAAGAATACGCTGCTCGACCAAATTAAAAATGGCAAAGAGCTGATTGAAGTAATCGAGAAGCAAATTCCGATCGTGCGGCGCGATTATCTGCTAAACCTGATCCGGGGCATGATGACCAATTATGATGAAGCCGCGCAGCAGCTCGCCTCGATCGGCATCGATTTCACCAGTGATACGTTCCTAATCGGTGCGCTGGAGATCGATATGGACAGTTCGTTCTTCATGGATCATGCGAATTTATCGGAAAAGAGTCTGTCGCTTACGCGCGTGGTGGCGGAAAATGTCGGCTGCGAGCTGATGAGTGAATACTTCATTTGTTACTTCCTTGATGCGGGCCGCAGTCAATCGATCTACCTGCTTAATCTGCGCGAGGGTCTGGAAGCTAGTGAGGCGGTCGCTCTGGCCAAGCGGCAGGCAGATGCGCTGATCCAGTTTGCTGCCAAGCATTATCGGTTGAATCTGAATCTGGGCATCAGCACTCCTCATTCACGGCTGGTCAACCTGCAGAATTGTTATGACGAAGCCAAGAAGGCGCTGGAATACAGCAAGCTGCGGGATATGTATGAAACGGTCTGCTTCGGCGATCTGGGTCATCTGCATTTCGACTATTATTATTCGATGGAGACGGAGCATCAGCTGATGGAACTGTTGAAGAGGGGGCAGTATGTGGAAGCGAAGGAGTTCCTGAATACGGTCTTCGAGATTAATATGTCGAAGCGGATCGGGGTCGGGGCCGCCAGGCTGCTACTCTACGAGATCGCCTCCACTCTGCTGAAAGTTATGAATTTCTCTCTAGTTGCTAGAGGGGATGAGCCTGTGACCGATGAGCGGATCATTGAACAGTTGATCGGCAATTCTTCACTCGATGGGGCCAAGCGGCGCTTCCTGGACATGACCGACAAGATCGCTGAACTGTCAGACCATCGGGTCATCAGCAAGACGGAGAAGCTGGTCCAGCGGATTGCCGAATATATCGATGAGAACGCGGGAGAACACTGGCTCGATCTGAACCGCCTATCACAGGAATTCGAGGTCACGCCTCAGTATATCTCTAATGTGTTCAAGAAGTATAAGCATGAGAATGTGAAGGATTACATCGCCAAGCATATGCTGGGCCGAGCCAAGGAACTGCTCGTCACGACCGATCTGTCCGTACGGGAGATCGCCCTGCAATTGGGCTATGCCAGCGAGGTCGGGATTACCCGTCTGTTCAAGAAGTACGAGGGGCTAACGCCGGGGGATTATCGACTGGAGTATAAGGATGGGAGGAAGGATTTTCAGGGTTAGCTAGGTTGGGTAGGAAAGTCGGAACTCTGAAGTAGCAGCATCATTGGTAGTCCGCACCAGTCCGCACCACCATTAGTCGCAACCTCTAATTGCAAAAAGTACACTTAATTCTCCGGATTACTGGGCGGCGCCGTATATAAATGTATTTTGTACACTTAAAATAACCATTCCGGGTAGAATGATGGGAACCGGTTATTTTAAGTGTACGTTGTGCAACTAAAGTTAGGTTGGAAGGATTTCCGCAAATTTAGCTGTACTATGTGCAATTAGAGCTGTAAGGATGTGATGAAATGGACTGGCTATCGACTGGCTGGCATACGGTTGTTCATAGTACACAGTTAATGGGATTTTCAGATAAGTAATGGCACTTTCAGATAGCGACGGTAATAACTGCAGATATACATCTATTCTCCAGAAATTAAGTTGGAATCTACGAATAGCCGCGTATATTCAACTATATTTCTATTTTATCGCCATAATGAGGCCAATCACGCAAAATAAGTGTAGAAACGCAGTTATTTCCCATCTATTGTTCATAATGAAGCTGCATAAAAACACTTATTTACAGCGAATGTAGGTGAGTGCTGCATAAGTTGGTGAAGTATTTATTAATTTTGTAAGTTGTGTGTACTTTAGCGCGAGTGTTGAACACTTTGTCGAATATTTACTGTTGTTGCGCCTACAATTCGTCTCGCACTTTAATTTTGGCGGTTACTGTCTGGGCGCCTTGGCGGGTGATGTCGATGCCGTCTGTGAAGTGGCAGTCCTGGACGATATTGGGGCGGCGCGAACGCGCACTGCGCTGGGTGAAGATCAGCTTGTCGGCGGTGCAGCCGCGGATCTGCACTCCATCGGCGTTTATTAGCATCGTGCCGCATTGGGGATAGCTCTGTGTCTTCGTGATATGCACATCCTCCAGCGTCAGGTCGGAGACCTTGGCGCGGGCGATCATCCAGCAGCCGGAGTGCCGCTTTACGGCAATTCTTCGGGCGCTCTCGCCCCAGGTCGGCCCGCTGTTGGCGAAGGAGATCAGACCGGAGTTGCCGACATAGGTCAGATCATGCTCGAACTGGCCGTGCGTTACGAAGGCACCGTGATAATCGCCATCGCCATGGCAATTCTCGACCATGCTGTAGGCGCTTCCTGTGAAGTCGTTAAGATGACGCGCATTGCTGGTCGTACAGTCCCGCACCTTGCCGTATAGGCAATGGATCTGCTGCGTCAAGTAACCTGTGCCGCCCACGACGACTTCGACGGGGTTAACAAGCGTGCAGCGCTCCGTCACATAATGTGTATTATGTCTGCGCATAATAACCGGCCAATAGGTGTGATAGGCCTTGAGCCCGGAGACATCGCACTCCACCGCATATTCGAGCGCTAATGGTTGGACTCCCCGTTCCTCACCGCCGTCATTCCCCCAGAACACCATATTACGTACATGGACGTGGCGAACGGGCTCAACTCTCTGATAAGTGACTACGCGTCCTGTGGCCAGCTCCCAGCCTATCTTATAGTTGAACCGTACATGGGTTGCATCGATAATCTCCGTCACCATCAGCAGCTTGTCGATTTCCTTCTCTTCCTTGCCCGCCAAAGGATTTACCGATACGACCCACCAGTCGTATACCTGAAAGGCACTGCTGTCGGCCACCTCGAAGATATCCTCTAATTCCCGCAGCGGCTCGGTTAATACTAACCGCTGCCTCACCTCGGTCACTCTGCCGCAAAAATGCATCACTGCACCAAAGGGATCATTATGCTTGGCTGGCTCGATCCCATCCGTAGTTATCGTGCAATGATGGAAGTCCAACTCCAGCCCGCTGCGCTGGAACTTATGGCGCTTCGTAAAGCGCAGATCGGTATAGGCCTCAATCCGCTTGATCTCCGGATCATTGACCATCACCTCAAGCGCATGATCCGCGGGCCGCTCGGGACCAAAGATACCAAAATAACGGAAGTCACCTACGCCGCCATGAAGCAGCCGCCATCTGCCCGGAGGCAGGGTTGCACTCGCCTGACCAGAGGGCCGATCAGCTGGCCCCGCCAACCCAGCCACAGCCCCACCAACGCCGCCTTCAGTTCCCTCGAGCTCACCCTCGCCATCTCTGGCTCCCTCAAACTCGGCCTCACCAACTTCGACTCCCTCAAGCTCGCCCCCGCAATCTCCGGCTCCCTCAAACTCGACCTCGCCAATCTCGGCTCCCTCAAGCTTAGCTCCGCCAACGCTCCCCGCCGACTCAGGCGCGATCACCGTGCCGCCGTTAGGGCTGAGCGTGCATTCCGGCTGCCACTGCAGCCGGATGACGACCCCGCCCGCCCCGCTTGAACCACCTGGCCTGCCGTCGTCAGAACCCCCGGCCAGCCCGGTCTGTCCGGGGAAGCGGGATAGAATGGCGGTATCGCCATTCTGCAGTCTCTCCACCGGCAAGGTCATTAACGCCTCGATCGAATCGATATGATAGATCACCTGTAGCCCTCCGTTCGCTTGTTAGATACCTGGTTTATTTTATCGCTTCGTTCCATCTCTGTAGTGCCGCTGTCTTGATCTCGAGCAGCTCTGGCAGCCCCATTTTATCCAGTGTCTCAATATAGCTGTTGAAGTTATCCAGATTCTCCTCGCCGATGATGAACTTCGTCGTCATCAAGTTAACGTAAGTGAGAAGATCGTTCTCGATCACATTTCCTCTCTCCGATTCCTTGGCCGTGAAGCGAGCGTTGACGGGATAAGCATCTCGATAGTAAGGCACCTGATTCTCCCTCACCTGCCTGACCTTATTCTCCATCAAAGGATAATTGACAGGGATAGCGTCAAAATCCAGCAGTCCAGGCAGCCCCATATTCACGGAAACCGTCTTGTTAATATCGCTAAATCCGGTGGTAGGCTCGATCCATTCATAATAAGTCTTACTCTCATCTGTATACTTCCAGTGCTCGCCTTCATAGCCGAGGAAGACTGTATTGCCCGAGAAGCCATCTATCGCCTTCTCCTCCGTCGCATAGAACATATCGAGCAGCCGGATCGCGGCCTCCGGATATTTGCATTTATCGGTGATGACAGCGCGGCTGGTGTATAGGCTATCCGGCGTCTTCACGACTCGCTTATCATTCGTCGGTGAAGTAAGGGGAACCAAGCTTAGCTGCTCAGTCTTGGTCGTCTCAGGGTCGAGCAAGGTTGGGGAAGCGTTATATACGCCCACTAATCCACCCTTTATCTTCGCTTGCCACTGCTGAGCCGTCTGGGTCGAGAATTCCCGGTCGATCAAGCCCTCCTTATACAACTTATGGGTATAAGCCAGAGCCTCTTTATACTCCGGCATCGCCGGAACGTAGACCACCTCGCCAGCGTCATTGATGTCAAAGCCGATCCCGCCGGTCATCCCGGTAAATGCAGGGAGCAGCAGGTTCTGAAAAGCCGTCAATCCAACAACCGAGAACGGAATCTCATCATTCGGATCACCATTGCCGTTAGCATCCTGTTCCTTGAATGCCTTCAGCATCGCATACAGCTCATCTGTCGTTGTCGGAGGGGTCTCGATCCCGACATTCTTCATCCATTGAGAATCGAAAAAGCCCAGATGCCCTTGCGTGGTTGCTGTCTTGAAATAGTAAGGCAGGCCGTAGATTTTGCCATCCATTGAGGTGACAGAAGCTTTAATCGCTGGCTCCTTATCAAGCAGCGCCTTAATATTCGGGGCATACTGGTCGATCAGATCGGTCAGATCAAGGAAGATGCCTTGCGGACCATAGGTTTCTTCATCGATCTTCTCCGCGCCTCTTAAGATCAAATCGGGATATTCGCCACCGACTAACGCGATATTTTTCTTCTCTTTGAAGGTATCCTCTTCCGCCAGCTCAAACTTCAAATCGATATTCGTCTTCTCCGCCAACCGCTTGAATAGCTCCAGCTCGCTCCAATCGGTGCCGCCCGGGTCCTTCATGCCCATGACCGTCAGCGTAATTCTCTCTTTCGTGATCGGATACTCGCCGACCGGGTTCAGATAATCCGGACCCGCCCCTGTCTCCTCCTTGCTGTTCGAGGCTGAGGAATTGCCCTCGGTCGAATTCGTTCCCGTCGCGCAGCCCATGAGTGAGGACAGTACCAGAATCGCGGCCATCAGCCATGCCATACTTCTTACTTTTACCCCTTTGTTCATCCCTTGCTCCTCCTCTTGATATGTTGATCTATCAGCCTTTCACCGATCCAAGCGTGACCCCCTTGACAAAATACTTCTGCACGAAGGGATACATCGCCATCACCGGTAAAGAAGCAACAACAATAAGCGCATACTTGATCTGCTCCGCCGTGCGCAGCTCTTCCTTCAACAGTCCCGCCGTATCTCCACCTTGCTGCAATAGATTGGCGTTGAACTGGCTCTTGAGCAGGGTCTCGCGCAGCACAATCTGTAGCGGCTGCCACTGCTCATCCCGGATATAGATCAAGGCGGTGAAGTAGCCGTTCCAATGAGCGACCGCGCTGAACAAGGCCATCACCGCGACTATCGCCGTAGATAACGGAAGCAC
Organism: Paenibacillus aceti; assembly: GCF_003614185.1. Taxonomy (GTDB): domain Bacteria; phylum Bacillota; class Bacilli; order Paenibacillales; family Paenibacillaceae; genus Fontibacillus; species Fontibacillus aceti. The sequence goes on along the minus strand of NZ_KZ987724.1, from coordinate 4,660,155 downwards.
GACCTGCAGGAAGAGACGCAGGTTAGAGCAGCCATCCATCTGCGCCGCTTCCTGAACCTCCAACGGAATCGTCGTCTGGAAGAATGTCCTCGTAATAATTATATTCGTCATGGAGGTGGCCCCCAGAATGACCATCACCCAGGGTGAATTGTACAGCCCGACGCTCTTCACGGTCATGAACGTAGGGATCAGCCCGCCGGAGAAGAACATCGTGATCAGGAACATGATAGTGAAGAATTTATTCCCTATGAAATCCTTGCGCGACAGCGCATATCCCGCCAGCACAGTAACGACCACATTGATCGCCGTACCGCCGGTCGTGTACAGAATCGTGTTGAAATATCCTCGCAAGATGCTGTTATCCTTGAAAATGCTCTTATAGCCGATGAAGGAGATGTCCTTGGGCCACAGCAGCATTTTGCCGGAATTGACCAGATCCGGGTTACTAATCGAAGCGCTTACAATAAACCATAATGGATATAGCGTAAGCAGCAGGATAACCAGCAGAATGATCCTATTCATCAGATTGAACAGCTGGTCAGATTTCGTCTCTCTCACCTGCATGTGATCTCCCCCTTACCACAATGACGTCTCGCCGACTTTACGGGCAATCCTGTTGACCATTATGAGCAGCGCCAGATTAATGAGATTGTTGAACAGACCTACCGCAGACGACAGACTGTACTGTGCCTTCTGCAGCCCGAGCTTGTACACATAGGTGGATATGACCTCCGAACTGGCGATATTGATGTCCTTCTGCATCAGCAGCACTTTCTCGAAGCTGACATTCATGATCCCGCCGACACTGATGATGAGCATAATAATGATCGTCGGCATAATCGCCGGAATATTGATGTGAATTACCCGTTGAAGACGGGTCGCCCCATCGATCGTAGCTGCTTCGTGCAGTTCAGGGGACACCCCGGCCAGCGCTGCGAAATAGATAACTGATCCGTACCCGGTTGCCTGCCACACGCCAGACCATACATACATATGATCGAATAACGATTCTTTTTGCAAAAATAATACCGGCTCCAGCCCGAACAATCCGATGAGTTGGTTCATCAACCCCGAGTTGGAGAAGAACAGGTCGATCATGCCTACCAGAACAACGGTAGAAATGAAATATGGAATATAGGTAATATTCTGAACCAGCCGCTTGAACCGGGTGCTGCGGACCTCGTTAATCATCAGAGCCAATATAATCGGAGCTGGAAAGCTGACGAGCAGATAATATAGGGAAATCCGGACCGTGTTCCACAGAATCTCGCCAAACCGCACGGAGCTGAAGAAAGTGATAAAATGCTTCAGTATCGGATCAGCCCAGGGACTGCCTCCGAACCCCTTCGTAGCGATAAAGTCCTTGAATGCAATCTGCACGCCGTACATCGGAATGTAAGCAAATATGAAAAAGTATAAAAATGCCGGAAGTATAAATAAGTATAGTGCCTTGTTGCGTTTTACCATCAGCCATTTGTAATTTTTCCTTGGTGTCAATGTCGTTGTCAGTTCCGCCCCTGCCGGAGCGCGCTGCTGCTGCACTATCTTCAAATTGGTCCCCCTCCTGTTGTGATGAATAAGGCTCCAAAGCTAAGCTTGCAACATGCCCTAATCATAGGAGGCGTCCGCTGGTTAAGTAAATCGCCATTATTTAATTTCATGCCATCAAAATTTAAAATATTAAATAATGAACGTCAAGCTTAAATGATGATCGTTTACTTTGGTCTTTATAGAGTATAAAAAAAGAACGCATCTCCTGTCCCAGGAAAGCGCTCTGCGGTATCAAACTAGCCGCTTCTACACACTAGCACGCTTTTGCAGCGGCAGCATCTGATATTCTTTTTTATATAAGTCATAAAAATGAGTTTTATTCTGAAAGCCGACCTGTTCGATGATGTCCTGGATCGGCAAATGGGTGGATTCAATCAGCAGGTTGGCAGCTAGGATCTTCTGCTTATTCACCAGTTCTGTGAAGGTGGAGCCGGTTTTCTGCTTAATCACATTGCTCAAGTAGTTCTTGTTATATCCTAATTTCTCCGCCGCCGAGCTTAATGTAATATCGCGGTATTCCCGCTCGATTAATTGCAGCGTTTGAAGGGCAACATTATTCGTCTCAGAATAGATGCGCTTGGCTTCATCGGATAGATAAGTATCGCATTTACGCACAAGCTCAGTGAAGAGGATCGGCAGATACAGGGCGATCATCTTGGTCGAGAATTCCTCATCCCGATAATATTCCGTAATGATCTGATCGAGGATCTGTTGGATATGCGGGATATTGGCGCTCTTGAAAATAATATATTTCCTCATCGGATTGCCTTCCACCGCCGAGCTCAGCAGAAAATCATACACCAGACTATTTCTCTTCTTAATCCCTGCCAGCCATTCCAGATTGATATTCTGATCCCGGAACAAAATATTGATGAGAATATCATCATCGCCCAGCGCTTTAATGGAGTGACTGGATCTATCATCCAGCAGCAACAGCTCCCCCTCCTGCAACAACTCCTCTTTGCCTTCAATGATCTGCCGACACTGCCCGTGCAGCATATAGTTCAGCTCCAGAAATTGATGCGAATGACGAGGGTAATCGGCATAACGATTATGTCTGCTAATATAAATATCCTTGTTCTTAAAAAAATACTCGTTCAGCAAGTTCATATTTCCATTCTTGTTTGAGAACGATTTCTGCGGATAATCCATGATGAATTGGCCGGTTTCTTTTTGCCTTTTTTCGATGCTGTTTACATGATAGAGCCGCTTTCTAATCCCCTCATCCATCTGATCACAACCTGTATATTTGATACTATTATTATAATTTTGCGTCATTGTAAACGCAACCATTAAGTCATATATTGTGATTAAGCGCTTAATAAAATGTGAAGGAGGGTTATTCGTGGGTAGTATGAATCAGAGTAAAAAAGGCACCATTGCGGTATCACTCACGAACTACTTGGACTCGGGTTGTATCGTTGCAGGGGCAAGCGGCTTGACTCTATGGGCTGCGAAATTCGATCTTAGCAGTTTTGCGGTAGGTTTGCTTGGGGCGGTAAGCGCCAATGCATTCGGCTCAGCTTTCGGGGCGCTCATCGGTGGGCATCTGTCAGATAAGTATGGACGCAAATTCATCTACACTTATAACTTGCTCGTCTATATCCTCGGGGTTGTCCTCATTATGTTCTCTATGAACTTCCCGATGCTGTTAATCGGGTTCCTGATCACCGGTTTATCGGTAGGTGCCGGGGTTCCGGCTTCATGGACATATATTTCCGAAATGGCCGATCCGAAGACCCGGGCCAGGAATATCGGCATTTCCCAATTTGCCTGGTCTTTGGGGCCTGCTATTATCTTCACCTTAGGGATTATCGTATCTCCGTTAGGTCTTTTAGGTAATCGCTTACTATTCCTGTCTTTACTTATTGTAGCGGTTGTCGCCTGGTCCTTACAGCGGCGGCTGGATGAATCGAAGGACTGGGAAGCAGAGCAGGCCAAGCTTAACCAGAGCGGGACTAAGCCGGAGCATCCTTTTAAAAGTGTATTCTCTAATATAGTCAATGTTAAATCTATCTTATTCCTGGTCGGCGTATATATGTTCTGGAATCTGGTTGCCGGAGCGATGGGATTCTTCATGCCCTTCGTCTATGAGACGGTGGGCGGGCTAACCAATACAGAGGCGAACCTGCTTCAAGCTGTGCTCTGGATTCTGACGTCAGTGGCCACCTACTTCGGCTTTGCCCGATTCGGCGACCGCGTCAGTCATCGCTGGTTGTTCTTCGTCGGCGCAGCAATGGCCGCAGCGTCTTGGGTAGTGCTCACTTATGTCGGCATGTCCTGGGCAGGTCTGTGGAGCTTCGTGATTCTCTGGGGGATCTCGGCAGGGATCGGCGCGCAAGCGTTCTACGCCCTATGGTCAACAGAGCTCTTCCCTACAAAATACCGCGGCGGCGTCCAGGGAATTATGTTCTTCCTTGTTCGCGGCAGCGCCGGCATTTGGTCGATCGTCTTCCCGATTATTCTCGCCAACCTCGTATTCACGGTAGCGGGAACGATCATGATCGTCCTGCTTATCATTTCGCTGTTGATCGGTGTGACCTGGACACCGAGTACCCGCGGCCGGACTTTGGATGATATTACGAAGGAACGTTATGGCAATCTTGATGCGTGACGCTTGACACTTAACGCTGGCCACCAACGGGCCAAAACATGGGCTTAACATCAAGGGGAAGTGATTAGAATGACAAATTACGTGGCGGTCGATATCGGCGCATCCAGCGGACGGCTTATGCTCGGCAAGCTGGAGGAGGGGAAGCTGAAGCTTCGCGAGGTACATCGCTTCAAGAACAGCTTCACCTTCCGTGACGGGCATGATCGATGGGATATCAATGCCCTGATCGGCGAAATCTTCACCGGACTCGAAAAATTAAAGCAAGAGGGCATCACGGAATGCTCGCTCGGGATTGATACCTGGGCGGTGGATTACGTACTTATAGGGCCGGATGGCGAGAAACTAGGTGACCCGATCAGCTATCGGGACAGCCGGACGGAGGGCAAAATTGCCGAGCTGACTGCTAAAATTTCAAAGCATGATATTTACCAAAAGACCGGGATTCAATTCCTGGAGCTGAACACGCTGTATCAGCTGTATGCGGAAGATCCCGAGCTCCTTAGACAGGCCGAGCATATCTTGCTCATTCCAGATTATATCGGCTATGTACTGACCGGGAAGAGGGTCGCTGAGGCGACCAACGCCTCCACTACGCAACTGCTGAATTTGCACGAACGGGGCTTTGATAAGGACTTATTGGACTTTTTGCACATAAATCCGAGTCAGTTTGCCGAGCTGACTGAGGCAGGGACCTACTTAGGCGAGATACAGTCGAAATGGTATGAAAAATACGATATTCCCGCTTGCCGCGTCATCACCGTAGCGACACATGATACGGCCTCTGCAGTGGTAGGAACGCCCGCCCAAGGTGAGAACTGGGCCTTCCTGAGCAGTGGCACCTGGTCGCTGATCGGGATGGAGCTGCAAGAACCGGTTTGTGAGCCTCTGGCCTTTGCAGAGAACTACACCAATGAATGGGGGGCATACGGCACCTATCGCTTTCTGAAAAACATCATGGGCTTGTGGATGGTACAGGAGATCGCCAGGAATTCGGATTACAAGCTCAGCTTCGCGGAAATGGCGGATCAAGCCGGCCAGCTTCCGTTCTTTACACAGATTATTGACGTCAATGATCCGAGATTCAATCATCCGGACCAGATGATGACCGAGATTCAAAATCATTGTCGGGAGACGTGCCAGGAGGTTCCAGAGTCGATTGGCGAGCTGACCAATAGTGTGTATGGCAGCCTGGCGCTGCGTTATGCCAAAGAGTTGGAGCAAATGAAGCGGATTACCGGGCGGGATATCGAGGCGCTCTATATCGTTGGCGGTGGCAGTAATGTGGAAATTCTCAACCAGCTGACCGCCAATCTGGCAGGGATTACGGTATATGCCGGCCCTTCCGAGGCAACCGCGATCGGTAATCTATGTGTGCAAATGATCGCTAGTGGTGAGCTGGCGAACGTGCAGGAAGCACGTGAACGGATTCGGAACTCTTTTGCCATCGAAAGATATGAGCCACAGCAAGTAAACTCAACCGATATGCTGGAGGCTTACAACGAATTCATCAACAATCAATCACTTGGGAGGTTATGATCATGAGTCAAGTAGAAGCACGTTATCAAGCAGCGAAGGAACGTTATGCAGCGATCGGGGTCGATACGGACCAGGCACTGAATAAGTTAAAGGATATTAAGATTTCGGTACATTGCTGGCAGGGGGATGATGTAAAAGGCTTCATGAACCCGGACGGCGAGCTGACCGGCGGGATTATGGCGACTGGCAATTATCCGGGTGCCGCCAGAACTCCTGAAGAGCTGCGCGCCGATCTGGAGAAAGCCTTCTCCCTAATCCCTGGCAAGCATAAGGTGAATCTGCACGCGATCTATATGGATACTAATGAGAAGGTAGACCTGAACGAGATCGAGCCGAAGCATTTCGCACCATGGGTGGAATGGGCCAAGAAGCAAGGACTGGGACTGGACTTCAACCCGACATTTTTCTCTCATCCGATGTTTAAAGATAATTACACATTGGCTTCCCCGGACAAGGATGTTCGCGACTTCTGGGTCGAGCATGGTAAACGCACCCGTAAAATCGCTGAATATTTCGGTAAGGAGCTGGGTCAGACCAGCATCAACAACTTCTGGGTTCCGGACGGAATGAAGGACAATCCGATTGACCGACTCAATCCACGCAAGCGTCTGATGGAAGCACTCGATGAAATATTCGCTGAGAAGCTGGATGAAGCTTATACGCAGGAATCGGTCGAAAGCAAGCTGTTCGGTATCGGGGCGGAGGCATACACGGTCGGATCGCATGAATTTTACATGGGCTATGGCATTACGCGCGATAAACTAATTTGTCTTGATGCTGGACACTTCCATCCAACAGAGGTTATATCCAACAAGCTGTCTTCACTGGCCTTGTTCAGCAAGGGGATCATGCTGCATGTCAGCCGTCCGGTTCGCTGGGATAGCGACCATGTCGTATTGATGGATGATGAGCTGGTGGAGATCGGCCGCGAGTTAGTCCGTAATGACCTGCTCGACGTGACCAATATCGGACTAGACTACTTCGATGCCACGATCAACCGTGTAGCCGCCTGGGTTGTCGGCACGCGCAACACACAGAAGGCTCTGCTGAAGGCCTTGCTGGAACCGACGGCTGAGTTGAAGAAGCTGGAGCTGGCGAATGATTTCACGGCACGCATGGTCATGACCGAAGAGCTGAAGGATTTTCCTTACAGTGATGTATGGAACTATTTCTGTGAGATGAATGGTGTTCCTGTGGGCCTCGACTGGTTCAAGGAAGCCAAGGCTTATGAAGAGGGCGTACTTCTTAAACGCTAGAGCATTAGCTATATGAGTTGAACTGCCGGGCGGACTGCATTTTTACACTTGGACCCTCCGGTTGATTCAACTTGTATAGGAATCATAACGAGAGGAGCTGCATCATGGAAAGAATCGCATGCATCATGTATTTATATCCTGGCAATCAATTCGAATACCAAAAACGGCATCAAGAGCTATGGCCAGAAATGAAGCAGGCCTTGAAGGAACACGGGGCTTCCAACTACTCAATCTTCCTTGATCAGGAGACCGATACGCTGTTCGCTTATCTGGAAGTGGATAACAAGGCTGCCTACGACAAAATCGCCGAGACAGAAATCTGCAAGAAATGGTGGGCCTATATGGCGCCGATTATGAAGTCCAACGCGGACAATAGCCCTGTGGCGAAGGATCTGAAGCAGGTGTTCTACTTAGCATGACCTGGCGTCAGCCATTAGTAGGGGCCGCAGGCATGCGGCTCCCTTTCTTCAAAGTTAGTTGTGCAGGGAGAGTAGGCACGAAGGGCTTAGGTAGCTTTGGTAGCGTTAGTGCACTATGAGGAGCTGGCAGCCCGCAGTTATGTGGGAGGGGCGCTCTCTTCAGAAGTACCTATACCCTGTCATGTGAAAATAATAACAAACATTTGATTATCGAGAAGCTACTGAATCTGGACAAAGTTAATGTCTCTAATGAAACAGGGTATCGCTATTTAGCTAAAAAGAGGGCGTTTAGGTGGTTTGGGACCGGAATAACGATACGGAGTTTCGTTAGAGAATCCAAGGGCAAGAGTTTCTTCAACAAATAGGAATGAGAGGTGGAAGTCATTATGATCAACAGAATGATTCTAAATGAGACATCATATTTCGGAAAAGGCGCGATTGCTAAAATTGCGGATGAAGTCAAGAAGCGCGGTTTGCAAAAAGGACTCGTAGTAACCGACAAAGGACTGGTGGACTGTGGTGTAGTTCGAAAAGTGACGGATATTCTGGATCAGAATAATCTGGCTTACGACATCTTCGACGGGATTATGCCTAATCCGACCATGGAAGTGGTCAAGAAAGGCGTAACCGTACTTACCGAGTCGAAGGCGGATTATATTCTGGCCGTCGGCGGCGGCTCTCCGATGGATACAGCCAAAGCGATGGGCATCATCTCTACCAATCCTGAGCATGCGGATATCCTTAGCCTCGAGGGCGAGCCAGGCACGAGAAACCCGAGCCTGCCGATTCTTGCGGTTCCGACAACATCCGGGACAGCGGCCGAAGTGACGATCAACTATGTGATTACCGATGAGCAGAACAACCGCAAATTCGTCTGCGTCGATCCGCATGATACCCCGGTCTGTGCCTTTGTCGATAGCGAGATGATGATGGGGATGCCTAGAGCTCTCTGTGCCGCAACCGGTATGGACGCGCTGACGCATGCCATCGAGGGTTATATTACTAAAGGGGCGTGGGAGCTTACAGACACCCTCCATCTCAAGGCGATCGAAATCATCAGCAGCGCGCTCCCGGCCTCGGTCGAAGGCGATATTAAGGCCCGCGAACGGATGGCGCTGGGGCAATATATGGCAGGTATGGGCTTCTCCAATGTCGGTCTGGGACTCGTACATGGCATGGCGCACCCCTTGAGCGCTTGGTATAACGTCCCCCATGGCGTGGCCTGTGCTTCGCTGCTGCCTATCGTCATGGATTACAACAAAGACTATACAGGTGAGAAATACCGCCATATTGCTGCGGTCATGGGTATTCCCCATGCAGAGAGCCTCCCGCTTGACGAAGTCCGCACCCAAGCCGTTCAAGCCGTACGTGATCTCGGCAAACGAGTAGGCATCCCGCAGAATATTAGCGAGCTTGGCGTTAAAGAGAAGGATCTTGAGGTCATTGCCAAGGATGCGCTCGCTGATGTCTGCACCGGAGGCAACCCGCGCGACACCAACTTGGATGATATTTTAGCACTATATAGAGCGATGATGTAGCAAGATGGACCCGATGGAGAGCGTTCGGAATCAGACGATCTCCAGGGAGGACGATGATCATTGACGACAAAAAGGGACGTAATGTCCCTTTTTGTGCTGCAGCTATGGCAGGAATGCTCGGACTGTCTATTTCATCCCATACTCAATCGTAAAGTCATCGCTGTCGAAATAAACAAGATCGCCCTGCTCTAAGTTCCAGACGGCCTGCAAATGAGTCGGCTGCCGAATGCCATCGATCGTCTTGTAGTCTTTAAAGAAGGCTGACCAGGTTACTTGCTGCACCATGCCATCCGTAGATATGAGTGATCTGTCCTCCGTCGTAAAGCTTAAAGGCTCCCCCACCTCGTTAAAAGTAAATATCCCACTAGCAGATACTCCCTTATAAATAATTGTCGCCTTGGCATGAGTAGCATCAACTGACTCCCAGGTGATGTAGTCTTGCAGGACAGCATGAGGGACAACCAATGATTCTGAGAGGAAGGTGACGAGGGCCGCCTGATCCATCTCTTCCCCCGTCTGGTTGAACAATGGGATGACTTTGCCTAGAACCCCCTTCATCCCTCCATGCCCATCTATATAAGAGTCAAGCCCTTCGAATGGAATGCCATACATCGATGTATCGATATAGGCGAACCTTACGGGCTCACGAACGAAATTGTACTGCGTGTAATCGATTTTGATAGCCGGCTTATCCGGCGACATCATGAAATCCACTTGCTTGAACGCTATCTTCATGTGGGACATTTTCGGAGTGCCGATATATCCGCTGTATGTGAAGTATTTTTGGAGCGGCTCAGGTAATTTCTCAATATCCTCCAGCGTGAAGGGATTGCTCGTTGCTTCGGAATTTCTGAGTTGTTCGGTGACGGTCCGTTCAAATCCCGCTTTAGTCGTGGAATAAGGGATGTTCAAAAAGATAAGAATTCCTACGATGATAACGGCAAGGATCGCAATAATCGTCCACATGAGCCTCCTACCCCCTCTCCTTCTCATCAAGCACCCTCTCCATTCTACTCACATTATCAGCCAGCTTCAGCATTCCTTCGTATAATCCGTTCGTCAGTTCCCCGTCAAAGCCATCGAATAGGCTGACCATGAACTCATGCTCCTTACCACTTCTATCTCGGAAATAGGCCGTGCATTTCGGAGTAAGGTGAATTCTTACGGCTCTCGCATCCTGTTCGTCCTGTACCAGCGATACGAAACCTTGCCGCTCAAGTAAGGCCGCCATCTTCTTCACGCTCTGCCGGGAGTTCCCGATCGCCTCGGCCACTTCGGTTATCGTTGGGGCTGGCTGCTCCAGCTTCGAAATCACAGCGATGAAGAGCCATTGCTTCAGCGTAATATGATCATCCAGCTTATCACCCAGCACCTGCAGCCGATTAGCCAGGGTGAGAATACCGCCAAAGATAAATGCCTGCTTCTCTATATTGATCAAAATACATCCCTCCAATCTATAAAAAAGGTAACTAGTTACATATATAATACGTAACCAGTTACATTTTGTCAAATAATTTTGGAACTATCCGGTGGCGGCGCTAAAGACCCTCTATGTATTTGATGCTCTCTTCTGCAATGATCTCAGGCTCATAATCGTGAATGTAATGGCCGCAATCGAGAGTCCTATACTTCCCGTGGGCAGCCGCTTCCGAATAGTTCATTAGTAGCTGCTTCCAATCGGCGAGCGGCAGGTCTGCTCCATCTGATATGAAGAAGTACAGCGGCACTTCAGGAATCCCGCCCTCCGCTACCTTCTTGGCATTCGCTACAATCGTCCTTACTTCTTCCTTCATATTGGAGGTTTGCGTCTTCTGGTAGAAGATCGCCCGATACACCTTTGCCTCCTGCGCGGAAAGAAGCTTCTCCTGGATCGCTGGCGAGGAATCCACAATTCCCGGGAAGAAACGGGTTATGCCCACTCTGGCACCGAAGCCGGTCAGCCCCATCATAAATGGGGATGGGAGAGGATATTCCTCATAAGCCTGCGGGATCGCAGGATCTAGCCCGATAATGGAGGTGACCTCCTCCGGGTATTTCTGCGCCCAATATAGGGCCTCGATCCCGGACATGGAATGTGGGAATAGAATATATGGCCCTTGCTCACCTGCTGAGCTCAGCGCACTTCTCGTCTCCTCCAGAATCGTATCGATATCCCGGCCGACCGCTGCCGTCTCACTATAGCCGTAGCCTGCCTTTTCAACGACGACGATTCTATAACGGTCTGACAGCTTGGAATACAGGCCCTTGAAGTCCAACATCGGCGAGGAGGTTCCACCCCCCGACATGAACACCAGCGTCCTTGGCCCGCTCCCCTCGGCATATACATGCATCTGGTGGTGGTTCACAGTGACCATCATGCCTGGCGGCGTCAGCAGCTCCGCCTCTCTCTTCAATTGAATCCGGTGGTTAATGAAGCTAACGACAATAACTAACAGTAAAATACTTATAATAGCTATGAACGCCCATCTGATCTTCTTCAGAATCTGTCCCATTCGACCTCCAGAGAATTAATTTAGTATACACATCACTTAACTTCATTTCTGCCTTGCATCAGGATGAAGGGCGAGCGAGAAATTGTACGCGCGTAGCTAATAGTTGCAGAAATACACTTATCCCAGGGAATCGGGTTGGGAATCAGAAAATAGTTGCGTAAATACAACTATTCTCCCACTTCAGCCCTGATCTTGGGGGAATCCGTCCGAATAATTGCAGAACAGCAGTTATTTCGTCTATAGAGAGCCTAATGGGCCAAAATAGTTGTATATTCGCACTTATACTCTGCATGCAGTACCTAAGCCTTATCTAACCCTAGCCCCGTTTGGAGCACCCTAGCCTGTGGATCCGCCATGAAGTAGCTCCGAATTACTCAGCCGCTTGCCACATCGGATTGTCCCGACAAGTTACTCCACTCGCCGAAGTTTCTAATTGTATAAAATACAGCTAAAATCTCGCAAGTTGGCTCTAACATCACTTTAATGGCAATAAGTACAGTTAAAATAACGGTTTTCCTGGGTTCATGAGGAAAGGGGGATTTTAACTGTACAAAATGCAACTAAGAGAGGAACCTCCCGGATATCTCCAAACATAGATGTATAATCTGCATTTACTGAGCTGCCACGATCCATATAAAAACCGCAGGGCTGCAAGCTTGTTCAGCTATGCATGCTCTGCGGTGAGTCCGGAGAGGGATTGCCCTTATCAGCCCAGCTTAGCCCAGCTTCTGGCCGCAATTCGGGCAGAAATTGGCTCCTTCATTCTTCGCGCCGCAGTTCGGGCAGAAGTTAGGCTTGGTGCCCCCTTGAGCGGAGGAAGAATTGGCAGATTGTGCTTGCCCACCTCCAGCTCCCGACTGCGAACTCTGACCTTGATTCATATTCTTCATCATCTCATTGGCCAGATTCATGCCCATCATCATCCCGGCCATATCCGATGCAGTTCCGCTGCCCTGCAGCTTCCCTGAAGCCATGGCGTCTGTAATGCTGACCTGCTGGTATTTCTGCAGATCGCCGATCATGCCATGGGATGCTGTCTTGGTGATCATGTCCTGAATTTCCTGCGGATAATTGAAGCTCATGATCTGGAAGCCGATGATCGTCATACCGCTGGACAGAATCTCCATATCCAGATCCTCGCGAATCCCCTTGGAAATATCAAACGCATTCGCTTGCAGATTGAATATGTCCTTGCCCTCCCGGGTGATCCACTTCATTAATAGCTGATCCAGCACGGAGGTGATACGGATTTTGACATCCTCAATCAGATAGCTCTCCTTGATCCCGGCAATCCGATCGATCAGCGTCACATAGTCACTGACCTTGAAGTTGAAGGTGCCGTTCGCCCGAATCGGCATCCCGCCTGGAAGCTGCGGAGTCGGGATCAGAATCGGATTCTGCGTCCCCCATTTGACGATGAATTCCTTCGTATTGACGAATAGAACTTCGACCCTCATCCCGCTGTTGAAGCCGAATTTGAAGCCTTTTAGCGTGGATAGAAAAGGAATGATCTCGGACTCAATGTTATACTCGCCGTCCTCTTGGAAGATCCCTTCTATTTTGCCATTGTTCAAGAATATAGCGTCCTGGCCGGAACGAATAATCAGTTTACTGCCCTTCTTGATCTCCCGGTTGCTCCACTTCCAGAAGATCATATCATCTCTGAACTCTTCCCATTCTACAACGTTGGACAATTGATTCCTGAAAAATCCCATATATAATTCCCTCCTAGAAGTATGTTGAACATCGCACCCATGGCACTCTTGCAATCTGTGTATCTATGATACTAAAAATTATGATGATCCGGATAAAGGTCACCGGGTGGAATAAGCTAGAAGCTTCCTCTGCTACCGCTATGCGAGTGACCGCCGCTGGTGGTTCCTCCGCCACCACCGCCTCCACCACCAGAGCTGCTGGAGCTCTTCTCGATCTTCTGCTTCGTGACTGAAGTGCGGATGAATCGGTCCTCCCTATCCACCACACCTGAGGTTCGGGCATTCTCATAGGTATGCCGGTTCACGGTGACTCGCCCGCCAGTGCGGGCCGCCATAATACCGACGACCAAGCCCCCCATCACCAAAGCAGCGATGACTTGAAAACCGACATTAAACAGGATATTGTCCGGGTCCACCCCGGGCTCGAAGCCCATATATTTATAGGAGGTTTTAATGAATTTCTCAAATCCGAGCCTGTAATTCCCCTCCGAGAACTCTGCTGTAATTTTGCTGCGAATCCGATCCAGCCGCTCATCGTCCAGATACTTCTCCGCCTTGTAGAACCCGGCCAGATACACCTCACGATTCTTCATATCCAATGTCAAAATCGCCGTATTGCCATGAGGCTTATCGTATCCTGGTGCCTGAGTATCGTAGAACTTCTCCGTGATCAAGACGACATCTAAATTCAGATCATTATTCGTAGTTAAGATGATGAAGTCCGTGTCTCGCTTGGCTGCGTATTCATTGGCCATCGTATTCAGCTCAGCATATTCTTCCTCCGTAAGCAGCTTCGCCTTATCAAAGATCAGCTTCTTCTCTCCCGCGTCTGCTGAAGCGAAGGAAATTGGAAGAAGCAGATGACCTAGCAGGAAGAATAGGATCACTCCAAGACCTAGTAATGCACCTTGTCTTCTCACAGGAAGCCGCCTCCCATCGACCAGGAGATTAATTCCAGGGCCAGGAGTGTGACGCCGAAAACACCGGCAAACCATGCTGATATCTTCACCTTGCTAAGCGGGGGCTTCCCGACCACCTTGCATGTCGGACCATTCATCGCAAAGGTGTAAATTTTCCTATTGAAGTTATATTGGAATAACCAGACCGGAATCAGGCAATAGTCTGTGTTCTTCACTCGGGTATCAATTTGCTTATTCGTCAGATGGGTGGAGGTATATCCCTTCACCGATGCGGAGATCGACTCCTCAATGTAATCCCTGATCTTATTCTTGGCCCGCGGCAGCAGCTCCTCATCCGTGTAACTGTACTTCTCCGCCACGTACCCCGCCAAATAAGGGGTCTTGAAGCTCTTCAACTGGTTATAGGGGAAAGGCTCCAGCCGATCCATCAGCTGATCATTCAACCGCTCCGATGCGTCGACGGGTACCCCCACATAATCCAGCTGCAGCCGCCGATAAATATCGTAATGGTCTGTCTCTGTGTAGCGGTAATCCCCTCGGGTATAGGTCCGCACCTTCGTGGCATGACCCTGTACATCGACTTTATTATGTAATTCATACAACCAGAACGGAACATATACGCCTGTAACACCCTTGATCCGATTCGCTTCCATGAACTTGTTCGGGGTCAGCAGACCATTCCTGCACCATTTCTTGAAGGCCTGTGTCGCCTTCTCCTTACTGATCGAGAAAGGAATAACCAGCCCGGGAGCCAGCTTCCCGCTCAGGCGATCCCCAAGCACAACCGCCGATCCGCAGAAGCTGCACGTCGTAGCCGCTGTCTCCGCTTCCGCCACAATGACCGCTCCGCAGCTTGTGCAGTGATACTCATGGACCTCATTCGCCGAAGCTGTCCGCTGGCCAAGAGGGTCCGAGGTCTGCTCAATATTATCCTGTCTCCCGCAACTGCGGCATGTTAATGTTCCTGTATCCGAATCGAAGACCATGCCACTACCACAACTCGGACATTTATAATCTATAACGTTCATCCGCTCACCTCAATTACATCAGAAATAACGAAGACCCACCTATTTACTCCTTATTCAGCTTTGCTTTGATAGCGGCTAGCTCATCCTCAAGACTCTCCTGCTTCACAGACCCTGCCGGGCTAGTCTGACTGAACTGGTCCTGCTCCAACTGTAACATCCCCGTATCTACGCCTTCCCCCCGTCCTTCTGCCCGAAGCTCAGCCAGCGCCTCCGCTTCATAGAGTGCCTGGGTTACCTGCTCCTCCGTCTCCTGGAAGGATGAAGCCTTCTCCTTCAGCTCGATCCGCCGGTTCTCCAGCTCACCCAGATCCGCTATGAGCTTATCCTGCAGCCGCTTCATGCTAGCAAGCTTCGTAGAGACCAGATCACTGGCCGTGAGAAGATCACTGAGCCGCTCGTTAAGCTTCGCCTTCTGCTCCAGGAATCTTAGAGCATCCTCTTCATTGCCTGTCTCTACCGATTTCTCTGCATATCGTTGCAGCTTGTTTATTTCAGACCGGCACTCGTTCCAGGCATTCTGAGCTCTTCGCTCCTCCGCCAGTAGTGAAGCGGTCTCCGCCTTGACCTGACCCAAATCCCTGTTCAAGCCCCGCATATACTCGTCAATCGCCTTCTCAGGATGATCCACCCGGTCTAACCTTGAGTTCACATTGGCCCTCGTAATACTCTGCATCCTCGACAGAATTCCCATCGTTCACCGCTCCCTTCGTAAGAATTCACCTTTCTTTATAATACATTGGTTCTGGGCAAAAGGTTTCATTAGATTATATTGGCAAGAAGATAGTATGCACAATTGGTGAGAGATACCTAGCTTCCTGACCTATCTATATAGATAGGTGAAACCGCTACCAAAGTCCTGAAATACTATCTTTGTGGCTAGTATTTTTTGTCGCAGGTTCTACCTATAATTTAGTTAGAAAGTAGATAGGGTGCACACTGTTTACTTCACAATTCTATAATCCACCATTTACTAATCCCATGAAAGGATATAGCTAACTATGAATAAAAAAGCATGGGTAGTCTCTCTAACTACTATTTTTGGAGGGATAGCATTAGCGCTTGTCCAGAACAAAGTCTCGCCAGTGATTACGCTCTTAATGGACGCATTCAGCATCAGCATGAATACAGCGGGGCTACTAAGTACCATCTTCTGCGTTATGGGTATGATCATTGCCCTGCCTGCTGCTATTATCCTTAAAAAGCTGGGGCCTAAAAAGTCCGGCATCATCTCGCTGATCTTTGCGATCGCCGGCTCCTTACTCGGGATTCTTACAGATAACATTACAGTCCTGATCATCAGTAGAATTATTGAAGGCTTCGGTGTCGGAATTATCGCTGTATTGGCGCCGGCCTTAATCTCAATGTGGTTCCCGGTTGAGAAACGTGGCTTCCCCATGGGGATTTGGGGCGCTTGGATGATGGTCTCCCAAACGGTACTGTTCTTGATCAGCTCTCCGATTACGAATCAATTCGGCTGGAGAGGGATGTGGGGCGTCGGATTAGCCGCCTGCTTCATCGCCGCCGTACTATTCCTATTGTTCGTGGAGAGTCCCTCCAAGGAGCATAATCATGCAGGCTCTGAAGAAGACGACGTCAAGATCAAAGAAGGCATCAAGTCCAGTTCCTCCTGGATGCTGGCTATATCGGCAGCTTGCTTCACATTCTGTTCCTTTACTTTTGTCAGCTGGATCTCCCCTTATTGGTCCGAGACCTCCGGCTGGTCGATCGATACGACCCAGATGTGGATCAGTCTTCTGTACTTTGTTGAAATCCTGTATGCGGTTATCATCGGCTTCCTATTAAACAAAGTAAAAAACCGGAAGTTGCTAGGGGCCGTCGGGTTCATTGCATATGGTGCTCTCGGTCTGCTCTCATTCTATATCGGCTCCATACCACTCATTATAGCAATGGTTTTTATTTTTCCAATCTTCGACGCCTTGATTCCTTGTATCGCCTGGACTATCGGACCACAAACCGCAAAATCGCCTATTTACACAGGAGTAGCGCTTGGCATATTAAATATCGGGTTAAATCTGGGTACGCTATTGAGCGCTCCTATTTCCGGCTGGATGGTTGAGAGCTATGGCTGGAGCTCTGCCGGAATTCTATTTGCAGTCGTTGCTATTATCGGTGCCTTCTTCATGCATCGGGTAAGAATGAATTTTGGAGAATAAGAGGAGGATACGATCATGCATAAAATTATCGACGTTCATTCCCACTTAGGTGATATCTTCGCTTATGAAAGAAATGTAATCTACAAGAAAGGGGTTAAGGTTTCCCCTGACAAGCACAACCCTTTTGACTCCTATTCCGATCTGGGATTTGAAGGCCCCTTCCTTGACCCAAGCAAGCCTGAGCAAGTACAGAATGTCATCGATATGACTAAAGAGGTCAGCTATGCAAATACCTTGGAGAAATTCCAAGAGGATATGGCAGAAGCACAGGTTGACTATGTATGCCTGCTGCCGGTCCCCCCTTACATCAACTTCGCTGATTATTGGGCCGCTTCCTTGATCGAACCGAGAATTATTCCATTCACCGGTGTAGATTGGTCCTGCCATGATCCTGAAGGACAGAAGAGGCAAATTATCGAAGACTATAAGCATGGTGCCAAAGGATTGAAAATCCACCCCATCCTGCAAAATATTAATCTGAGGAATCCAGTTGTAGAAGACGTATTAAATGCATGGTCATTCACTGATCTACCAGTTATCATTCATACTGGGGTCAACTCCTACTATCCGGAGGATGATGAATTATTCCAAACTCAGAATCCGCAAAACGGTGATGTGCTTGACTTCATTTATCTAGCTAAAAAAATGCCCCATGTCAAATTCATCGCTGCACACTGCGGCGGACTTGCGGGTGGTGAGATGGAAATCTTGGCGAATGCCTACGCAGGACAAGAGAATCTATGGGTCGATACGACCTTCAGAAATGCGGCTGAGATGAGAGAAATGGTTAGATTATTCGGTGAAGATAGAGTGCTGTTCGGTGTAGACAGACCTTTTGGCAAGACCTCCAGCTCTGTCAACGTAGCCTTTGAGGCTTTTGGTAAAGGGACCTCTCTGTCTGAGAAAGTCATGTACTCCAACACAGCCAAGCTGATTAAAATGATCTAAAATATCCTTCCTCATAGAAATGACGGGTACCTCAGATGAGATGAGCCAGCCACAGGCCCTATTTCCTCTGGGGTATTCGCTTCTTGTCAGCTCTAGGCCCTGCGTCAAATCATGTTCAGTTGCTTCGCCTTCTCGATGGCCATTACTCTATTGTTCGACCCGAGCTTGGTATAGATATTCTTGACATGATAACGTACCGTCGCTACTGAGATATATAGCTTCTGGCTGATTTCAATATACTTATTGCCCTCAGACAGCAGCTGCAGAACTTCAATTTCACGTTTGGATAGCGTGATTTGAGCATCGCTTAGATTATGGCAGTACGCTTCCCCATGGGTAATCATGCGATTCAAGTAAGCTTTGTTTATAATGCCATCCTTAAGAATATCCCGTAATAAAGGCAGCAGATGAGCGGCATTCTCTACAAAGGGCATCATAATATGATCGGCCTCACCGATGACTAACGCCTTGTATAGAATCTCTTTAGATGCCCTACGACCTTGTAAATGGTCTCTGGCGATCGCCTGATGGATGTAATTATGAATAAAGCCTAATTGATTCTGATACTGAGAGAAATGTCTGGCAAAGGCCTCGCATAAGGCATCGAGCTTGAGATATTCCCCGCGCAGCAGCATGATCTTGCCGAAAACGATATAGTGGAAAGCTAATCCTTGATATGGAAAGGTAGCCAAGGCCATATTCCCTTCATTAATCCAATGAGGAATGGAGTCATCCCGCTGCAGACAGACATCAATGTAAGCCTTGCACAGCTCAAAGGTAGTATTCAGGATCGGATTATTCTCTCGTAATACTTCATTCTCCAGCGTCTCACATAATCTCTGACATTCCTCAATACGCCTGGAGTAAATCAAATAGCGGGCAAAGGCAAACTTCGCACAGATTGTCACATTAAGCTGATGCTCGGATTGGGCAATATAAAAGGCACGATAGGCATATAGCTCTACATGCTCGAAGTCGCCGGTCTCCAACGCATACTCGGTCATGGCGACAACATCACTTCCTGTACCACATCCATCTGCATTTGCATACAACACTTGAAAATGATCCTTGATATACTCCGCGGTTTCCCGCAGTTTCCCTTGCTCTCGATAATACGCATAAAGTAAATGCGGGGAACCCATTGTAAATTCCCGTCTTTTCGTTACAATCTGAGAACAACCGCCCTCAAAATACTCATGAGCCTTGAGATTATGATACACTACCTTCTCGATATCATTAAAAACAACAAAGACCCAGATCATGTTGATTTCTCCGAGAATCCGACTGGCATACTCCGAATCTGCATCTGCATTTGCATGTGTATGGCGCTCTTTGAAGTAGCTCTCCATCCTGCGTAATTGCTCGGCACAATGCTTGCGGGCAGCCGCCTCACCGCTTAACGCATAGAATCGAAGATATTGAAGGTAAGCCAGCGGATATTTACGCCAATGCTCGTCCTCCAGCCGATGAAATAGATCGATAATCAGGCGGAATTGGGTGAAGTAGAGATAGGGCATATTTTCTTGATTCAATGCCTCTAAGATTCGTTCAATCTCACCTGCCTGATAGAAATACGGGAAGGCGCTTACCGCATCCTTACCTACCATATGCCATTCTCCCGCACGTACGCGAATATCATGAAGATCCAATCCCGCTAATCGGGCCTGCTCCCCTAGGAAATCTCGCAGAAGGTTCTGAATTCGGTAGCTATTACTTGTGAAGTCATTAAACGTGATAAACACATTTTCACTTAATAGCTCTTTCCAAATAGACGGCAAATTCGGCTCATCCAATACATGCAGAACCATCGCATACGTAAAATGATCCAGGCAGGACAGCTGTAGCAGCACCCGCTTCACCGGCTCATCCAACTCATTATATAGATTCCATTGAATCAGCTCGTCGATGCTACTATTTCGTGAGATCGTCCCCCCATGCTTCAGGCTCTGTAGGATTAGATAGATCATCGATATCCATCCTCCGCTTAACTCATTAATCGCATCGATCTCATCTTCACGCAGCTCGTAGCCCATCTCACGGAAAAATTGTTGAATCTCCTGCCTATTGAAGCTTAGAACGGCCTTATCGATAAGATAAGCCACACGCTTCTCATAGAACAAGGACAGATCGAAATGTCCAAGCTCTCTCGTAATCACAACGATATGCAAATTGGGAATCCATTCTTGGGCGATTAAACGAATCAGGTGATAGAGATCCTTATTCTCTACCAAATGATAATCATCGATGACGATCACGACAGGCGACACGAATTCATGATTCATGGCGATATCTATGATCTTGGCGAACGCCAGGATTTCCTGGGGAAAGCCGAGATCCTCAAGCTGCCGTCCCAACAGCTCATCGTATTTCATGACCTGACTACACAGACGCTGCCAGAAATAGACCTCCTCCGATCCAGATTCGATTAACGTAATCCATAGCGTTCTCACCTCATGGGCTTGCAAGAATCGCCGTACCTCGGTCGTCTTCCCGTATCCCATTGGCGAATGTACGACGGTTAGGGGGTACAGAAACAGGTTGCTCATTTCCTTGTCGATCGACGTTCTCTCAATAATCTGTACTCCGGTTCTCTTCATTCAGCAAGCACCTCTCATGATTTGGAGTCCTCAGTGATTCACGCGATTATGTTTATAATTTTAGCGCTTCATCGCTTCTCTTTGCCATAACAAAAAGCACCCCCGGAACGGTTTTAAATAAAAAAACTAGACCACCGTAAAGCGATCTAGTCTATATCTATTTGACTTCTATTCATAACGCAGCGACTCAATTGGATGCAGCTTGGACGCTTTATTGGCCGGGTATAGACCGAAGAAGATACCTACTGCGGCGGAGAAGCCAAAGGCGAGAGCTATCGCCCAAACGCTCACCACGAACGGCCAGCCGGTTATCATGGCAAATATGAAGGCGATCAACAGACCTAGCAATGCCCCGAGCGCCCCGCCGATAAAGGACAGGATAACCGCCTCAATCATAAATTGCACCATGATCGTCCCCGGGGTAGCGCCGATGGCTTTACGGATTCCGATCTCTCGCGTTCGTTCGGTTACCGATACGAGCATAATGTTCATTACGCCAATACCGCCGACCAGCAAGGAAATGCCCGCAATGGACCCGATGATCGTCTGCAGAATACTAAATGTACTGGACACCATGTTCTCCGCTTCTCTTCCCGTCTGAGATAGATACTGCCCAACATCCGTATTGTTCTTCTTAGCGAACCACTCTTTGACATCCTTCACAGTCTGATCCATATTATCGGGTGGTGAAGCGAGAACTTCAACGACGCCTAAGCGTATATTATCTCCATCTTCACCCCGCGGCATGGAGGTTATAGGGATATAACCCGAGTAACGTACTCCCTCCATCCCACTCAGAATGTTCTCCTGCGGCTTATACACTCCGATAATTCGGTAGGTTCCTTCCGACAGAGCTATCTTTCTTCCCACTGCACCTGCCTCAGAGCCGAAGGCTTTTGTCGCGTATTTACTGTCCACAATGATGACCTTCTGGCGGCCCCTCTCCTCCTGACTGCTGAAGAATCGGCCAGCCACGATATCCAGATTCATCATCTTCGTCATGTCCGATTTGGTCGCGTTTATTGAGAACCTGAGCTTCTCATTCTTCAGCTTCGCCATCGTCGGATAGCCAATCGAAGTAGAGACATGTCTGACCCCTGGCAGCTTAGCGACCTCATTTAAATCCCGAAGCCGGATCTCAACATCGTTCCTGGATGATCCGTCCGCATAATTGTTATATACGACAAAATATCCATCTTTATAGTTCGATACGGCGGAAATGATCGATTTCTGTCCCGCCTGGCCGATCGATACGACGGTAACAACGGCGGCCACGCCGAACACGATGCCAATCATCGTCAGAAAAGAGCGCAGCTTATTGATCCTCAGGTTGTCCAGGGCAACGAGGATACTCTCCCAAATACTCATGGACTCACACTCCCTTTGCGTGTATCCTTGAGCAGCTTGCCATCCCCGAAGAGTAGCACACGGTCAGCATGTTCAGCGATATCAGGCTCATGCGTGACCAGCACAATCGTCGTCCCTTCTGCATGAATCTGCTTGAATAAATCCATAATCTCATAGGAGGATTTCGTATCCAGATTCCCGGTCGGTTCGTCAGCTAATAGAATCGGTGCCTTCATCGTTAACGCACGGGCAATCGCGACGCGCTGCTTCTGACCGCCGGAGAGCTCGGTAGGGCGATGCTTCACGCGATCCTTCAAGCCGACCCTCTCCAACAGCTCCAGCGCTCTTTCTTTTCCTGTCTCGCGGGGAATCCCTGCGTACATCATTGGAAGCATGACATTCTGCAGCACAGTCTGCCGCCCCAGCAGATTGAAGCTCTGAAATACGAAGCCGATCTTCTGGTTCCGCACTCTGGACAGCTGATCCTCGTTCAGGGTATGGACTTCCTCACCATCTAGATTGTAGCTGCCGGAGGTCGGTACATCCAGACAGCCGATAATGTTCATAAGTGTCGATTTTCCAGAGCCTGAGGTGCCCATAATCGCCACGAATTCTCCACGATCCACCTGTAAATTGAGTGGGCTGAGTGCCTGAACTTCGAGCGAACCATTTTTATATACCTTGGTAATATCCGTTAGAGTAATCATTCGACCTTCACCTTATCGCCATCATGAAGCTGATCCGCGCCTCCCACGACGATTCTGTCTCCCTTGGACACCCCCGTGGTGATCTCGACCTGCTCATCCCCCTCTTTGCCGATCTGTACGATCGATTTGACGGCTTTGTCGTCCTCGATCTTGAACACATAGGCCGTCTCCCCCTCATATTTCACGGCTTCGATCGGGACGAGTGTACGCGGCTTGTCCGGGAGCTCTATTTCGAGAGACACATTATAACCAGGGCGCAGCTCCGCATCCTTATCCGTAAGGGTCACTTCCATTACAACGGAAGCATCCTTGGAAGTCGCATCAGTAAGCACCGCAGTCGGGGATAGATAAGTAATCTCTCCATGATATGTACCTGAGATCGATTCACCAGTCACCACTGCCTTCATCCCTATGGATACCTTACCCGCATCCAGTTCAGTTATATTCGCCTTCACCTTGTAAGAGGACAGATCAGCGAGTGTAACGAACTGGCTGCCCTCAGGCATGAGCTGTCCCTCTTTCACAGTCACCTGGGTCACTATACCACCCGCCGAGGCATATACCGTACTATTGCTCAATTGCTTCTCCAAGGCAGATATACTCAGCTGGCTGCTGCGAATTTTCAAATCAAAGGAGGTCAGATCCAGTTCATCCACTGTCTGATCAGGGTCCACGGCCATCTGCTCCTTAAACTTGTCAAAATGCTGCTTCTTGGCTGTCATCCGCTCTGCCTCCGTGAGCTCCAAACCGAGCTTCTCCTTCTCGAGCTGCTCCTTCACGGCATCCATCTTCAGCGTCAACAGCGGCTGCCCTTCGGTAACCGTGTCTCCCTCCTTGACCTTAAGCGATTGAACGACACCGCCCACTGGCGAGAAGACCTCCACCGACTTGATCGGCTCCAACCTGCCGTTCGTATAGATCTGCTCAACGATTTTGCCTTCCGTCACCTCGGCTGTCGTTACACTTTGCGTACGATTCAAGCCTCGCAGATTCACAAATATAAGTACGATAATGACAATGCCTAATATAACGCCCCAGAACCACTTCTTCTTCAACAAAAAACCTCAACTCCTATCTTCTATCTATTACTTAACCAACAGTAATGAACCGAAAGAAAAAATAAGCCAGACAATAGTAATCCATACAGCCACTTGCTTCTTAGAACGATTCATCATCACAGAAGCGCCGATGATATACAAGACCAAAGTCCAAATGCTAAAAGGATTGATAATAGATAGAGCCTTAAAGAGCATGCTCCCTTTATCCTGAACGAGCGCCCCTAAACTGATCGATATATCATTTAGAGTCTGAGCGTTCGTGGCCTTAAGTAAAATCCCTGTCAACAAACCGCCAATCGAGCCAGGCAGAGCTGCAAAAGCGGAAACTGTCACAAGCTGCATATACTTGGCTTCACCGCGAACGATTAAATTTAGCAGCATGAACAGAAGACCACCAATGAATATCGAGATTGCCGAAGTGATAACAACCGTGATATAACTAATTACTTTACTGCTAGCAGCCAAAGTGTCATAAGTATCCGGAGAAATCTGTGGATTACTCTTAAAGCTGTCGAGCGTTATCTGTTGTAAAATCGGCATTTGCAGGTAAATGATCAGACACGAAAACACCATTAGCACAATCATGCAAGTTAACCAAGCCAGCTTACTGCTTTTAACTCTTTGGAAAGTAACCTCCGGAGATACAAAAATCGTGAGCAAATTTTTCAAACTAGTTCCCTCCTCATTTTATGGTTCATCATTTTCATCGCTATGTATGTATCATTCAGTTGCATTCTACCTATATGTACGATGATATCATGAATAGGATTCATGAAGCAGTAGCCTTTCCCATATTCCCGTCTCAGGTCGGGGGTCCTCTCCGTCTAGAGGCGGAGGAAAATAACCATCCGCATGCCCGTGTTGTCATACCCTGAAAAACACTACACTAATAACCGTTGAGAAGAAAATACATAACAAGCGGCAACCGTATCAGCAAAATATGAGGGAGTGGAAGGAGAAAAAACAATGAGTTGGTTAACCAAATGGGTATTCGGCAATAAGGCGGCCGCGGGGCTGCTGATCGTATTGGCGCTTGTCGTCGGAGTGATGAGCTACACCTCTCTGCCGATGGAATTCATGCCGGAGGCGGATAATCCGCAAGTCACCGTAACGACACTTGGGCCTGGACAGAACGCGCAGGCCATGGAGGAGAATGTCACCAAGCCGATTGAATCGGCGGTATCTATGGTCAAGGGAAAGACAGAGATGATGTCTTCCTCGGGAGATGGATATGCGCAGGTGAACATTCATTTTGATTCCAAGACGAATATGAAGGATGCTGCACAGGAAGTGCAAAAAGCGGTAGATTCCCTGCAGTTCCCACAGGGAGTAATGCGGCCCTATGTGCTTCAGCTGAATACATCGATGATTCCGGTCTCTCAGATTACGCTAGCCTTCGAGGATGGGATTACCGAGGAGACGCTGGAGACAGCTGAAACCGTCATTATCCCTAAGCTGCAAAAGATTGACGGCGTCGCGAATGTGTCACTCTATGGGAAGACCACCCCACAGGTTCAAATCAAGCTCGATCCGCAGAAAATGGGTTCAAATGGCATATCCGTTGCCCAAATGACGGGGCTGCTCCAGGGTCGCAGCGTGGCGGCTTCCATCGGGGAGCAGACGATCGGCGGACAGACCGGAAGCATTGGCGTCGTCTCTTCGATCGATAGCATCGATACATTGAAGACTCTGCCCGTTGCAGATGGAGTAAAGCTGCAGGATATTGCAACGATAGAGATCAAAGCCGATCAGGAGAGCGTCAGTCGCTCCAACGGTGAGGATGTGCTGTTCGTCATTATCATGAAAGAAGCTAACGCTAACGCGGTAGAGGTTGGCAAGAAGGTAGAGGATGCGTTGTCAGATATCAACAAGAATGTCAAAGGATCCAAGGCCGAGGTCGTAATCAGCACCTCTGGCATGGTTGTCGATTCCGTCAACAGCATGATGCGGGAGGTCCTGCTCGGGGCGCTGTTCGCCACAGTGATCATCCTGATCTTCCTGCGTAATTTCCGCGCCACGCTGGTAACCGTCGTATCGATCCCGCTGTCGCTGGCTGTTACGCTATATCTGCTAGACCTCTCGGGCGTTACCCTGAACATCATCACTTTGGGCGGCGTAGCTGTGGCGGTTGGCCGACTGGTGGATGACAGTATCGTGGTTATTGAGAACATCTACCGCAGACTGCAAAAAGAATCCTTCTCTATCGAGATGATCATCAGTGCCACGAAAGAGGTTGCTGGGGCCATTACCGCTTCAACGATAGCGACCGTAGCGGTGTTCCTGCCGATGGGCCTGCTGCGGGGTAGCCTGCAGGCGTTCCTGCTGCCTTTTGCCCTGACGGTAACTTACTCACTGCTCACCTCGCTTATCGTAGCCTTGACCGTCGTGCCGCTGCTCACCTCGCGTCTGCTGCGGAATACGGCGATGAAGGAGCATGAACCCTCGAAGTGGTTCCGCCGCTTCCTGGATTGGAACCTGAACCGCAAGTGGGTGTCCCTGCTGCTCGGCATGATCATTCTGGTCGGAAGCATCGCCGCCTACATCAACATGCCTAAGGCAGCACTCGATGCTTCCGACGCCAGTTTCATTGCGGTTCAACTTAAATATCCGAATGACACTCCAGTGCCTGAAGTACTAAGCGAGGGCAAGAAGCTCGAACAGACGCTGATGGAGCTACCTGGAGCGAAGACAGTCATCATGCAATCTGGGAATAGCGCTGATGCCGCCCGATGGGGCAGCGTAAACTCAACGACCCTGGTGAACTTCACGATTGTCATGAAGAAGGAGGCGGATAATAACGCTTTTGTGGACAAGGTTCGAGGATTTCAAGACCAATATCCTGAAGCGATACTGTCGGCGAACCCGAAGAGCCTTATGGGGGGAGGATCAACTAGCGAATACATCGATATTACCGGGGACGATCTGTCGGAAATCACGGCAGTAGCGAACCAGGTGCAGGATAAAGTAGAGACCATCGAAGGTATCCGTAAAGTCTCCAGCAATATGGAGGATACGAAGCCCGTCTTCTCATTCAAAGTTGATCCGGCCAAGGCCAATGCTCAGGAATTTACGATGCAACTGGCCGCCGTGCTGAATCCGATTCCACTCGGACAGATGGAGCTGAACGGCTCACCAGCAAATGTCGTGCTGTCTCCGCTCAGCGAACCGGAATCCCAACAGGATCTGGAGAACATCACCCTGATGACCGCCACAGGACCACAGCCGTTGTCCCAGCTAGCGAAGCTTGAAGTCCGCGACGAGCCAGCTACCCTGTACCGCAAGGAAGGCAAACCGTATGTACGTATCACAACCGAGGTTGACCCGAAGAAGGTCTCCGAGATTGGAGCTTCTATTAAGAAGGAAACCGATGGTATCACACTTCCTTCGGGTGTGAATCTCTATGCTGGCGGTGCTTCTGTCGACCAGGCTGGTGATTTCAAGGATCTGGGCATGACTGCGATCATTTCGATTGGCCTTGTCTACCTGATCATGGTCATCACCTTCAAGACGCTGCGTGCTCCACTGGCGATCATGTTCTCCCTGCCGCTCGCAGCCATAGGCGCCGTCGCTGGCCTACTGATCTCTGGCATAACACCAGACTTCACTGCCCTATTCGGCGCACTGATGCTCATCGGCATCGTCGTCACGAACGCCATCGTGCTAATCGACCGCGTCAAGCAGAACGAGACGCATCTGACCATCCGCGAGGCGCTGCTCGAAGCGTCAGGCACACGGATGCGGCCGATCCTGATGACCGCCATCGCAACCATCTGCGCCATGCTGCCGCTCCTGTTCGGCCACTCCGAGCAAGGCAGCATCGTCTCCCAGAGCCTGGCCATCGTAGTCGTCGGTGGCCTCACCGCCGCCACGGCGCTTACGTTGATCATCGTCCCGGTGATCTACGAGCTGTTCTACTTCCGTCGCTCTGCTAAGGAGCGGAAGCTGGGAGTGAAGAAGGCAGCGTAAGCAACTGGCGTTAGATTGCATACGAAAAGGAGCGATCCCCATATTAAGGGGGCAATCGCTCCTTTTTTGGTATTTTCCATATGTATCAAAGATTGAATACTGCGGTAAGCTCAATCGTAAAATGCAATGCACTGGTGTCTTCTGCTTTGATATTTGTTAATGTAATAGTCCGTGTACTGCTTCTTAGTCTTTCTGGATGTAAAATAGTTATCGTACTTATATCCACTAACACGCCGATCTTGCGTGTTTTTTTATGCTTCGAATGATAATGTTCGTGAATCAATGCCGTCCGAACAGACAGATTCATGTAAGATCATTTGTTTCCCCCGAGACGGTATGAATTTTTTTGAAATTTTACGAGAAATAATTGAACCGAAACCCGGTTCTTTACGCCTTATATAGAGAAAGGAGAGGGACACATCATGGAAGTGGAGAACGAACAGCGGCTAATGGATGAGATAAGGCAGGGGAATAAAGACGCTTTCCGGACGCTGGTAAATCCGCTGATCCCGAAGGCATATCGGACCGCATATATGATGCTGCAATCCAAGCCGTTGGCGGAGGAAGCGGTACAGAACGCACTCATTGAATTGTATTCGACGATCGTGAGCGGTAAAGAAATTAACAAACTTTATGGTTGGTTCAGCCGGTTGCTAGCTCACCGGACAGTTGATATCGCGAGGAAAGAGCAGGGATATAAAATTACCGTAGATATCGATGGCATGGAGATTCAAGATGCGGCCTCTACACCACTTGAAAGTTTGCTCCGGAAGGAACAGTCGGAGCGGCTGTTCGAGTCGATCATTACACTGGAGCTGAATCAGCGGATCGTTGTCGGGTTGTATTACTTTCAGGAACTAAAGATCGAGGAGATCGCCGCTCTTCTGGACATTAAAGAAGGCACGGTCAAGTCCCGGCTATATCATGCCAGACGAAAACTCAGCGCTACGCTTCAACAGGCGCAAGGACAAGCAAAGGAGCTGACGATATGAGTAGAGAACGTGATACGGATTTGAAAGCAGGTTTAGAGAAAGCGTTGGAAACGATTTCGGTACCCGAATCGTTGTTTCAATTCGCGGAGGAGCTGCCCGGCAAATTCGATCGGGGCGAGCTAACGCTGGATGGCAACGCGAAGATCGAATCGCAATCGATTGTATCTATACGGTCCAAGCGGCGGAAGATTCCTGTCGTCTTCAAAGGCACGGCTGTGGCGGTGATCTTAGTGGTAACGTTCTTCGCAGGTGTTACCATATCGCCTGCTTTTGCTTCGCTCGTCAGAGGTGTGCCTGGCATTGATATCGCTATCGATTGGCTAGAGCATATCCGGGAGCAAGACGGTGTCCAAACGGCGATGAACCACGACTATATACCAATCGACCCGGTGACAATGAAGATAGACGGCACGATTATTACGATTAGCGACATCTATTTGACGGAAGAGGAGCTGCTGTTCAAAAGCTTCATTCAGACTGACGCATTCGATATAACCGATGGGAGCAGTCCGGTATCGATCTGGATTTCTCCAATCAAAACCTTAGCTGGCCAAGGATCGACGACCTCTTCGTCTGTCATTACGACCGCCGATAGCAGCGGGAAACCGGTGCTGCAGGAAACGTATAAGTATCAGTTATCTGATGGCGTGGTTAAGCAGTTTTTGGAGCAGGGCACCGAACTTGAGCTAGAGGTTACCAAAAGAACTGTTACCGATGAGCAACGTAATTTAGATATCCAGCAAATGGGGACTATTAAAGTGTCGATTCAGCCTGACAAGCTGCTGCACAATAAAGTGCTAGAACCGAAGCAGGCGCTGCCTGTTGGTGATTTTGATCTGAAGGAACTGAGCTTGGAAAAGTTGACGATTCAACCGACGACGATGAATCTGATTTTGAAAGGACCTGAGGGATGGTACTACGAATTTCCGAGAGACGATGAGACTGCCCCGTATTTGAAGGATGATCAAGGCCGTGAGTATCGGTACGATCCTTCAGGATCAGGTCTATTGTATTATGAGGGAGGAA
Source organism: Paenibacillus aceti (assembly GCF_003614185.1). Taxonomy (GTDB): domain Bacteria; phylum Bacillota; class Bacilli; order Paenibacillales; family Paenibacillaceae; genus Fontibacillus; species Fontibacillus aceti. The sequence goes on along the minus strand of NZ_KZ987724.1, from coordinate 4,630,271 downwards.
AGCTGCAATTGCCGTTCTCATCGTCCGTTTATTTTGAACCGAATGTCCGTTCATTGACGCTTCATATTGGAAGTCTTCAGGTAGGCGAATTCAAGCCAAGCGAGAAGTTGGAGTTGTCTTTAAACGCCGAATTCCCGCGTACGATACATTTTAAGAATAAGGAAATCGTTATTGAAGGAGCGGACTACGTTCCCGAAGGGTATCTGCATTTGAAGATCAAAAAAGACAGTCCCAAACAGAAGAGGCTGGAAGGCGTATCCTTTGGTATCGTAGAAGAGGAGATGCTTAGGGAGAAATTGGATAAAGAAGAAACCGAAGCTTACGATGCTTACAGGAAAAAACAAAGGGAGGACATGAAGTCATTCCATGTGAATGGCTTCGGCATTGCCGAGGATTACCTCGAGTCGGATCATCTGAACGTCTATATTCCAGCGCCCAAGCTAGACCAGTATACGCTCACACTGTCCCGAACCGGAGATTCAATTTCGGTGAACCGTGATTATACGGTTTCGTTGTTGCCTTGAACAGCAAGGCCTAAATCAGAAACACGCCTTCAATGGCGTGTTTCTTTGCTATCACATACTAAATTTCAGTCGGGTGACAAGAACTTAATTCCATTCACGATGGATCAAACATTTTGTTAAGCTAACGGGAAGAATCCCTATTCAGGTTACCATATTTCAAATTAAAGGCTGTCGATTGTTGAATGTCGACAGCCTGATCCACACCATAAGAGCGGGGTTCTGATATTTAGATGTCCATGCTTCCTACTGCGGGTTAGTCGTCCAAATACCTGCCGTTTTAATAAACACACGGGAAGGCAATTTCAAGGTAGCCAGTGCTAGTTCTGCAACATCCTCTGGTTGCATCATCCGATCTTCGTCCCCGATTTTCAGTCCGGCATTAACCGCTAGATCCGTAGCAACCGTACTAGGGGTGAGAGCAACTACCCGAATGTTCGATTTGCGAACTTCCTGCAATAGAGACTCCGTTAAGCCGAGAAGGCCGAACTTGGACGCACAATAAGCGGAGCCTGTAGCAAAACCACGCTCACCAGCAGTGGAAGCCACGTTGATGATATCTCCCCTATTTTGTTCCAGCATGAATGGAAGTACAGCACGCGTTACATAGTAAGTCCCCATCAAGTTCACTTGAATAATTCGTTCCCATGTACTTGGCTCCATGTCCATCAATGTGCCAAACTGCGCGATTCCCGCATTGTTGATTAGAATATCTACGGAACCAAGCTGCTCCTGGAGCTTCAGTACGGCCGCTTCGGCTTCTTGCTGATTGGAAATATCCGCTGTCGCAATGAATACTTTAACGGAATGCTCCGTCTGCAAAGCATTTTGCAATGATTCGAGATCAGAGGCTGTCCGTGCAATCAAGCCGAGATTTACGCCTTCCTTCGCCAAAGCGATTGCGATTGATCTTCCGATCCCTTTTCCTGCTCCAGTAATGATGGCCGTTTTATTGGTAAGCTGCATCTCTAATTCCCTCCATATTTGCTTCTAATAAATAAGTTTACCTATTTATTTTCTATTATATAATGATAACCAAAACTTCATATATACAAAAAAAGAACGAAGTGAGACAATGGAGAGCGGAAATTTCATCTTTGTTCGTTCGGGGGAAAATATAGCATTATGGTCTTCAACATCACGGCAGCAATTATCATTTTTATCATTACGCTCACTTTGGTCATCTGGCAGCCTAAGGGCCTCAACATCGGCTGGTCTGCCTGTGGCGGTGCAGTGCTGGCTCTAATAGCCGGCGTTGTCGGATTTGGCGACGTATGGGAAGTCGTCCAGATTACCTGGAATGCCACCTTGACCTTCATCGCAATTATTGTGATCTCGCTCATTCTAGACGAGATCGGCTTGTTCGAATGGGCTGCTCTACATATGGCCAGGGCCGCAAAAAACAACGGCATTCGGATGTTCGTCTACGTAAGTATATTAGGGGCGCTCGTCTCAGCCTTCTTTGCCAATGATGGCGCCGCCCTAATCCTGACGCCCATCGTACTGGCGATGGTCCGGCATCTTAAGTTCGAGGAGAAGATGGTCTTCCCCTTCATCATAGCGAGCGGATTCATTGCGGATACGACCTCACTCCCCTTGATTGTCAGCAATCTGGTGAACATCGTCTCTGCTGATTATTTTCAAATCGGATTTGTGCAGTATGCCGCCAGAATGATCATTCCTAACCTGTTCTCTCTCACGGCAACGATCGTCGTGCTGCTGATATATTTTCGCAAGAGCATCCCACGAGAGTATGATGCATCCAAGCTGAAGCAACCGGCCGAGGCCATCAAGGACCTGCGGATGTTCCGCCTCTCCTGGTACGTCATTGCGATTCTGTTAATCGGCTATCTGGTTAGCCAATTCATTCATATCCCGGTGTCCTTAATTGCTGACGCTGTCGCGCTATTCTTCTGGGGAATGGCTCGAAGGAGCCAGGCGGTCGATACGAAAGCCGTCATTCGAGGCGCACCTTGGAGCATCGTCGTCTTCTCCATTGGTATGTATGTCGTCGTCTATGGTCTCGGAAACGCTGGACTGACCGAAGTGCTAGCCACAGTGATTCAGGCTGCCGCAGATCAGGGGCTGTTCGTCTCCACCATGGCTATGGGGTACATCTCAGCATTTCTATCTTCTATTATGAATAACCTGCCCGCCGTCATGACCGGCGTCTTGGGCATTGCAGAGACAAGCACCTCCGATGTGCTTCGCGAATCCCTGGTCTACGCTAACGTCATTGGCGCCGATCTCGGCCCCAAGATCACCCCCATCGGCTCTCTGGCAACCCTGGTCTGGCTGCACGTCCTGTCCAAAAAGGGCGTTCATATTTCGTGGGGCACCTATTTCAAGACAGGGATCGTACTAACGATTCCGATTCTGTTCGTGACGTTGTTGGGGCTGTATTTGACGTTGGTGGTATTTTAGGGAGGGTTCTCTCATGCTAAAGTAAATCTCTAATCTCCTTCAAATTTCGAACCGTATAGTCCGGAGCTGCTTCAAGCGTCCAGGATGCTTGCTGCCGATTTATCCAGCAGGCCTGGATGCCGGCTCTTTGGGCTCCGACGACATCGGATACGGTATCTCCAATATGTAAAATTCTCACGGGTTCTATAAACCTCCATCATGCTGAGATCACTGCAACATTAGAAACGTTGGATTTCACTGGCGCTTCATAGCAGCACCCCTGCTCTCATGAGGGACAGGGGCACGTATGATTTTTGCAAAATCCTTAATCGATCCGGAACTGTAACCCATCAAAAATGATCATTCTAGTATCCTCGCCATTTATAACAGGCCAACCTATCACCTTGTCTGAACGTATTAGGTATCTGGTTACTTTATCCTTCCTCAATAGGAGGAGGTTGTCGTAATTATGTTCATATAACTGCAGGCTTGCTAGTTCACCATTCTCATCGACCAGCTCAAAGACATGGCTGCCAATTGAAAGCTTTAATTCCGCTAGCATCATCGGGGATAAAATACTGAATTCAATATAGTTGTTCATGGCACCATCGTTGATATCCCATAAATAGGTATCAGTGATCCTCATATCATACAATTTATTGCAGTTTCCTGTATTCAATTCATTTAACAGGCTCTTATAAGCCTCTGACCAATAAATTTCTCCTACATATAAATCCTCAAACGGTTTCTGCTGCTGCAGATTATTAGGATCTTGTATATAACGCTTAAATGATTCTATATCACTATTATTGATCAGAAAAGGTCTTGTACTGTGAAGTTCATTATTCACCGTATATTCAATCCGATTCACAGCGATCCAATCGATCTGATATAGTGATTTCTCCGCATACGAACGAAACTGACTCCATAAATCCTCAATTGTCATTATTGTTCTTTTATGCTGATAATCCCGTGTGTCAAAAGGGCTAAAATAGTCGATACTTGGATCCATTTTCCTGAAGAATGTAAACTGCCAGACCCCCTCGAACTTTACCGGAAAGTCTTTGGAGAATCTCTGGCATATATATTGCTTGCTGTCCAAATAAATAGTGAGAACCTTATTTAGGGCTATCCATTCATATTTCTGTCCTAAGCTGTCAATCTGGTGATGATCAGCACTTAAGTCAAATTGTCCGAATTTAATAAAATTGTAGCCCATCTGAAAGATTTCCTTGATCACCATTCGAACGAAATTGCCCCTGCATTCTGGCAAGATCTGATCAATGATTTCTACTGATTGAAAATGGATGCTATCCCCGTATTGATTAGGAACGTTAGTATAACAGGCTTGAAGATCATCAATGATGTTGGTTTGATATGTAAAATACATCTCTAAATCTAGAACACGGCTCTGGTAAGAATCATACGGATCCAACCTACTAATTTCTGCATCAGAGGGTTCTCTTCTAAGATCGTCAATTACATCCTGCTTGACTTCATGGTATACATACCGGTTCTGAAACGGCGGTTTGATGTCATCGGCATGAATATTCCTGCAAAGCCCCTTAGACAGTGCAAATTCCAGGATCCCAGTCAAATAGTTGCGAATCATGGCATGAGGAATAATTTCCTTCCCGTCAAAAAACTCCTCATAGATAAATAAGGCCAAGCCTTCTACTTGATCCATGCAGCGAGTATTCATCACACATCCATAGGCAGCACAAAATAGCGCTTCTAATATATAGGCATCTTGAACCCTTTCAAACTTCTTGATAATACCTGTCAAAATATCGATCCGGTTCGTAAAGAGCTTCACCATGGCTTTCATAGAAACATCTCTTACGCGATCACATGTACTTGCCATAAACCAGGCAATATTCATCCCTAATAACTGTATGGATTCATCATCCAGCTGAGATGGGTCCGCATGCTCTTTCCATGCCCACTTCATGATCGTCTTGAAGCTGTCATTCTGATCAAAGCGTTTACTGACATAAACCGTCCAGAAAGCGTTAAATTCGTCAAGCTTAAGTTCAATTAATTGTTCGTACAGAAAATTCGCATTATAGTAATGATCTTTTACAATCGTATATTTTAGTACTATATCCCAGAATTCATACATTTGATATGGCTCAGAATAGCTCTTATATAGAGATTCATTTAATATATACGAATGCGATATTCCATTGATTCCTCTCGGTCTTCTCCAAGTAAGGCTATTATAGTAGGCCTCTTTAAAGTCAATCTCCTCGTACTTCAGTATGCGTTTCGGCCAATGATACATTTCGAATTCCTCTATAAACTCTGGTGATACCGCATCTGGTATTTGTACGGCTAGTGCTTGAAATATTCCTTGATTCGAGCGCCGATCGGAGAGCAAATGAAAATAGCGGTTTTGATCCGAGAAGAAATCTTCTAGGTCCCGTGCTTTAGTATAGGTGTGAACCTTATTCGCTTCTATAATCTTCTTGGCGGTGATGTACTCTTCAAATAATTCATAAGCGATATAGACAATATTCTTTTCTTCCCCGTTTTGGGTTATGGGGTTCACTGTAATGATCTTCTCATTAATTAACTCGTCAAAGAAATTGATGCCTAGTCCATGGTGCATCATGGACTGATTTACTTCCCTGGAAGCCACTTCGTATAAAAGGTAGGATTCGCTGCCCTTGTGCTTAAGCTTGGTATCAATAAAATAGTACAAAGCTTCAACGACCAAATTTCCGAACTTCGGGTAGTTCTCGATCCTTAATTTCAAGTCTTGATTGATCTTTTTGAAATAGTTATTAAAAATACCTTCAATGCTCTCCGTACCGGATCTATTAACCTGATCGTATGCCATGCAGTACATTTTCAAGAATAGAGGATTTTTGAATTCATAATTTAGATAGTCATTTAAAACCAGCGGCACTTGATAGTAATTAAAGAACTCCTGAATGGCTTGATCCAGATCATCGAACCCTTCAAATTTATATTTGTTCACGTTATTTCTTTTATAGAATCCCTCAGGTATGATGTCATCCTCATAGGTATCTCGCACACTCATCACTAAGGCTATGTTGTTAAGCTTTCTTAGCCTCTCGACGAAGCCGCCCAGCGAATTCAGCCAATAATGTTTACCTTTTCCCTCGTTGAGAGCATCAATGAAAATGACGACGCGCTCCCCCTTAGCCACCCCGTAATCATTAAACACTTCAAATACAGCTTCCATCTCTTCATCACTTGCAATGACTAATTGCTTTCTGATTTGTGACAGAATGGTATCCTCTGAATGAAATAACTGACCTAACAGAAAAATGCTCATCTTATTGGCGTTTATTCTCTTCCGTACCTGATCTGCCATGAAGTGAGACTTACCGGCGCCTGCCTCTCCAGATATCACTACGTAAGGATTCAACGCTATTCGAAGAAGACTGTTATCATTGTCCACGTACTTGGAGTAGAAGTCGTTGACCTCGTATCTTAATGGCCCGCTGCCGATATTATGCGGATTCTTATCAAGATAACTTTTCAAGTCCTTAACGCATTGTTCCAATCGCGGCAGGCATACTTTCAGATCATTAAGCGATTCCATGTCCCGCTTTATTTCTTTTATTTTCTCCAGACTTGTAGTGATCACTTGGTCTACTTGGTCTATATTTCGGAAGAAGCCGCCTGCTAATATGCTGTCGCACCTCTCTATCATATGGCTCCTGAATTTATCATTCAGCTCGATCGCATCGATCATTAACGATGTCTGTACTTCCACATTTAACTCTTCAGAGTAACGCTCCCCCATATTCTTTATGTTTTCTCTAGCTTTACCTTCAAACCATTCCGGAGTATACCTCTTTTTTTGGTCTTCCAGTTTGTCATGAAGCAGTTCATACATTTGATCCTGTTTAGCTGCTATCTTATCTTGTTTGGACTCCATCCTATCCTGCTTATCGGATAACGACTTGAACCCCTCATGATTTGCCGTCTTCATCTCCTCTATTTGATGCAGTATTTCCAGAAACTCCGGGCTCCAATGCGTTTTTTTATAATGTTCTAAACGGTCAAGTATTAATTCGAAGAAAGGGTATATATGGTCTTGATACCTTGGAAAGGACTCCATATACGCTGTCGTATTAAGCCTGCTCTTATCCATCTGTCCAGGCCTTATGCCTTCAAGAATCCAACGGAATACTTCATCGCGATTGACAGAATCCTCAAGCAAATCACAAAACAAATCATCGGGCAGCTTCACAGCATCTTTCGCATCGATCACCGCGGCCTTAAATATATTTACAGTTTTATTGTGATAGTTATCTGTAACCCACTTTTCCTTCAGATCGCGGACAAATTTTGACTGCATTATTTTATCCTTCACAAGGTCTGCAGCCGACTTGCCCAGACCACTAATAATTTCCTCAATAATGACACTCTTCATAACCTATGGCTTCCTCCGTTTACTTTTAGAGGTTGTTCAAAAAGTCCGCTTTTGATCACGAAGTGAATCAGGTAAGCTATTCGGCATCGAATCTTGAATTCAGCCGGGCCCTCCGGTGCTCACGTACAAACTACGTACTCTCCGCTCCTCAGTCCCTAGCTTCATCCAACCTTCTCGGTGCTGAAAACCAGACTTTTTGAACACTCACTTTTAGCGAAGTGTAGTTCATCATCATGCCAACGTACTATGCATCTGAAGTTCTAGTCTTTGGGGATAATTTTCGACAAATAATTAGGGAAATCCTTCCTATTTCTATGGCAAACCGACATGTAAGGATAAAGATTACCTTGTGGAAAAACAGAAAAAATGCCCGAAAGGTGTCAAAGCACCCGGGCATTTTAATCATTGGATCAATCTATTCTACGATTTGTCCCTCTGCTCCACCCCGTCCCCGAAGTGTACCTCAATAAGCATGGCCGCTCCTAGCCTAAAGCCGTACCTAAAAGCCGCTGACATCTCCAGCCCCTGAATTTTATACTGCAAATTCATAAGGTCCTCCAACTCGGCAAACTCCTCAGCGGACAACTTCTTATTCCACGCTTCCATAACTTCAGAAATCTCTCTTCTGCACTGGCGATATTCCGGATCTTTAGGGACCACCTGCTCCTCGGGGTTCAGATGGCCGTGGTATAGGGATTCGAGTAAGGGTGGCATGGGGTAGGCCTCCTTTCTAAATGTAGCAAAGTATAGATCAAGAACTACTACTTCCCTTGCTAATAATCTCAAATAAATATGTTACGTATATGCGTACCACCCATACAAACATTGTACGTTACGCTTATGCGTATAGTCAAGCTGGGAATAAATTGATTAGAGGTGATTGAAATGGGAAAGAAAGTTGTCGTGAAAATCGGGGAGCTAACCAAGAAATATAAAATATCCTTGAGGGAGTTATCCAGACTTTCCGATGTCCGGCATGCTGCACTAAGTGAACTCGCCAACGGTAAGCGTGAGAGCATCAACTTCAGTCATATTGAAAGAATCGCGGAGGCTCTGGATATTAGTGATATCCGGGAGATTATTGAGTTGGTGGAGGGGAATGAATAAGTTATTTAATATTCTTTGTCATAAACATCAAGAAACACTGACATTATTGGATCCTTCGCTCGGATTGCAATATTAAGAGGCTTAATTATCATCTTTATTCAAAAATAATCAAGGAGGCATTATGAAACAAATACTAACTTTCGTTATTATAATTATAGCTTGCATACTCTCCATTTTTATTACTTTTTATAATTACACACCTAAAAAAATAAGTAAAACTTCTATAAAAATATCTTTAAAGAGAAATCTTATTATCTCTGTGAGATATTTCTGGAGCAACAGGTCTGGAATAGCAAAGATTGCTTTTATCGTATTCTTAATGTTGCCTCTTATAGGTACATTTCTATTAGTACAAAATCACCTTATTTGGTGGCTTTCAATTATTACCTCCGTATTTTTCACAACTTTTATTATGTACTCAGCTATTATTTATTATAATTTTTGGGAAAAGTTAATAGATTATTATTTTTCTTTTACCCAGACAAAATCCAGAGATATTCCTCTTTTAAGTCTCATGCTTCCATTACTTCCTATTGGATATCAACTTACAGGAATTATTCATATTACCACTCCCTACTCATTTATTTTATTAATCTGTATGTATATAAATCACATTACAATATTCAAATATATGTTCTATACAATTAACGTCCCTGGCTTTATACCAAAAAGTATAAATGGAAACTACAAAGTTGCACTGATGTGGTTAATAAATTTATTAGTTACTTTATATGCTGAAATTATATTAATTAATGAACTTATTCCTAACTCATACATAGATAGCTCTGCAGTTCAATTACTACTTATTGCACTTAATTTATTTATTGCAAATGACACGGGAAGGGCCTCTTCAATTTGGGGTGAATTTCAAAATCTGTTAATAGCTATTTCAGGTGTATACTTCTTAGTGGTTTTTCTCGCTTCGCTATTGACTACTAATAACAATAAAAAAAGTGTTCGAAGGGTAAGTATTAGAAGGCCTAATACGAAATAAAAAAGAGTTGCTACCCTAAATACGTAGCAACTTCACCCTCTCTATAGTTGGAATTTAATAAAGTTGAACTGATTATTTTCCTAGGAGGAGTTAGATATGCCCAATTATGACTTTCATGAACTGCTGGAACCACTCGAATTTGAAAAGCTTGTTTGTGATATCGTTCAAGTAAGGGAAGGCTTATTTGTAGAAATGTACAAAGAAGGGCGCGATTCTGGAATTGACGGCTCTTATATATGCCATGGCAAGAGAACTGTTATCCAAGCAAAACGGTATAAACAAGATTTCACACAACTTTTTAAGAGCTTAAAAAACATTGAGCTACCTAAGGTGCGTAAATTAAAACCCGATCGATATATTTTGGGCGTTTCAATGGAATTTCAACCTAACGAGAAGGAACAGATTATAAATTTATTTGATGGGTTTATTACTAGCACTAATGATATTTTAAGCAAAACAGACATTAACAGACTACTAGAAGAACCTAAATACAAATGGATAGAATCAGTTCATCCAAAACTTTGGCAGCTAAGTATGAATGTACTTGAAAAATTCCTTAGAAGATCCATACACAGCTCACTATACATGGAATCTGATGAGGAGCTTAAAGAGGCATTAAAAGCATCTAATACATTTGCCCCTACTCAAATCTACCGTGAAGCGTTACAAAGATGGTGTCAAAACCATGTGATTGTAATTTCAGGAGAGCCAGGCGTTGGAAAAACAACAATAGCCTACCTTTTGGCACTGGCATACCTACAGCCAGACAATCTAGATGGTTTGGTATGGGGGAATTCTATTAGAGATGTTTATAGTATGTTAGAGGACGATAAAAAACAAGTTATTATACTAGATGATTTCTGGGGGAGTATTTTTCATAATGAAAGTACTCATAGAAATGATGAAAACCGTCTCAATAAACTCATTCAGAATATAGTAGACTCTAGAGGAAACAAACGCCTCATTTTAACAACAAGAGAATATATTCTTCGTCAAGGACTACAAAAACAACCTATGTTGAAGGATACGCTAGATCAATATGCTCTAATTTGTACAGTTGAAGGATACAGCAATGTTGAAAAAGCTAATATATTATTTGAGCACCTGTATGCATCCAATTTAAAATATGAATATGTTACTTATCTATTCCAAAACTGTAGTCAAATAATCAATCATGAAAACTATAACCCCCGTGTGCTTGCCCTTTACCTAAACAAAGCACTGGATAAAGAAACTACCCCTGAAGACTATTTTTTTGGTCTTTGTGATTATTTTGATAATCCCGGTGCATTCTGGGAGGATATTTTTTTGGATCTTTCTCAAGATGCACAGATTGTAGCCCTGCTTTTACTAATCTCTTCAACACCTATGTACTTAGAAGATATGAAGCGCTGCTATGCAAAATATATAGAAACTCGTACTAACCGGATGAAGATAAAAAAGCTAAGTGACAGTATATCCGAGCTTGAAAAAACAATGATTAAGTCTTTTTATAGTGATGAAGAAGACGAAGTTTTATTGAAGTTTAGTATGCCTTCCGTGCAAGATTTTCTATATTCACATATTGAAGAACATACTGATCAATTTATTCCCGAGCTTCTACAGTACTGTGGCTATTACAATCAAATTCAGTTCATATTTGAACACTTTTCCAAGGACTCCAGTAAAAAAGTCATTGAATTAATTGAGGAGCCATTCCTGTAATGAATTAATTTGAGGTTTGAATAAAAAGAGCGTCTCCTGTATGCTGGGTTCCGAATGGTCGACATTCATTCCCTAAGTTAGAAGGAGGACGCTCAATATGAAGTATAAACAATCTAAGAAACAGAATCAACGTATTGAACAAATTACCGAAAATACACTGGTTATCGGTGCAGACATCGCCAAAGAAACCCATGTAGCACGCGGGATCGATTTTCGTGGGATCGAATTGGGAAAAGATTGTGTATTTAAAAACGACCGTTCAGGTTTGTTAAAACTAGTATCGTGGATGAAGGAACTTCAACGGCAACATGCCAAGACTGACGTCATCTTCGGCATCGAACCAACCGGACACTACTGGTTTACCCTGGCTGAGTTTCTACAGCATGAGGGCATTAAACTAGTTATCGTAAACCCTCATCATGTTAGCAAGAGTAAAGAACTTGAAGACAATTCACCAACGAAAAACGACTACAAGGATGCCAAGGTTATTGCAGATCTCGTTCGTAACGGCCATTATTCGGAGCCCCGGCTTCCAAAGAGCGTTTATGCGGATTTACGCATCCTCATGAATCATCGAGAAAAGGTTATGTTAAACCTGGGTCAAGTCCAAAGACGGATTCAAAATTGGCTCGACCGGTTCTTTCCTGAATATCAAAACGTGTTTGCTGACTGGGAAGGAAAAGCCTCTCTCATCACGCTTGCAGAATTTCCTACCCCGCAAGAAATTGTAACACTTGGAGCTTTCACAGTTTTGAAACGGTGGAAACAAGAGGTTAAACGGGCGGTTGGCATGAAGCGAGCAGAGAAACTGGTTCAAGCAGCTCAGGACTCTATCGGCCTCACAGAGGGTTTAATGGCAGCCAAGATTGAATTGAAGAACTTGCTGGAGCAGCATACTTTGTTTACTCGGCAGATAGACGACATCATGAGACAGGTGGTAGAACTGCTTGAACAGATCCCTGGTTCGGAAGAAATGCTAACGGTTCCTGGGGTTGGAGTCGTAACATTGGCTGGATTTCTGGCCGAGGTAGGCGATCTCAAAGGATATAATCATAGTCAGCAGATTATACGGCTTGCGGGCTTTAATCTAAGGGAGAACAGTTCTGGGAAGAAGAAAGGGAAGTCCACGATTACCAAACGGGGACGGTCTCGACTTCGAGCTTTACTGTTCCGTGCGATGATGCCCATGGTGGCAAAAAATACAGAATTTAAAGCGCTGCATCACTATTACACGAAACGAGCCCAGAACCCGCTAAAGAAGAAACAATCTATTGTAGCCTTATGTGGAAAACTCATTCGAGTATTGCATACGTTGGGAACAAAACAGATACGCTACAATGCAAATGACGTATTGGGACCGGTACGCCAGTCTCAGCTACAGATGGTTGCTTAATTCAAACATTAACGATTCATCTTGCTTCACAGTGCTTAGACTTCAAACGCGACAAACAGAAGCACGGAGTAGCCGCAGATTTTTCATCATAAGGGCAACGACCCAGTAAAGGAGCAAGAAGCGGCATCCACCCCTTGAGAGGTAGAACGAAGGAATGTGAGGGCATAGACCCAGTGTGACATGGGAGGGTAAACCGTCGAGGGAATTGTGGATATCCAAGGTGCGATCATAGGTACCATCCACAGATTGGAAAATGTGTTCCAGGCTTTATTCCCGTCACCGGTTCCTCGAGAAAAATATGTCATAACAGCATGATATCCCCATCTCTTGAGAACATCGTGTTTGAGATTCTAAGAAAACGTGAGCAAATGAAAGAAAACATTAATTTATAGTGGGAGGAATGTATATTACATTACGAGGATTATCCTTATAGCTATCATACCGATCCTGATGACAGTTGGAATTGGGGCCCCGATTTATTAGATGATTTACCGAATAAGCAAGAAGAGCTCCATAGGTTCTTTCAATTGTTACGTTGTTGTGACCCTCATTTGCATCCTAAAATTTTTAACTTTTTAGAAAATGAAATTAAAACTTATTGTTTAACTATGGGGCATGGGAATCTTGAAGCGCAGTATATAGATCTTCATAACTTACCTAGCTTTATTGTTCTCTGTATCGAAAAAGGAATGGTTTTTGATGGTAAAGATATTCTATATAAATTTTATAATGAATCATTTAGTGTATATCATTATATTACTATGGAAAAGTTTCAGGAAGTATTTCCAGAAGAGTACTCCATTTACCATAAAACTTATTCTGAAAAGCTTAAAAAAGAAATAAAAAATATCTTATTGGCTGAAATAGAAATACTCGATGGTTTATGTATGGAGTATGAACTTGATATGCTAGTCGATAACATTCCAAAGATACTTCATCATTTTGGGCTCCGATACACATATCAATTTGGAGAGAAAGTAGCCTCTTTGTGTGGCCGAAAACCATTCTTAATAGAAAAAAAGAGTATGGCTAAACAAGATAACAGTATTTATAAAAATGAAAAAGAACAGTCTTTAGGGATTGTAAAAGAAGATGCAGAAAATTGGCTTTTCGGACCTAATGAGCTTGAGCTCGATGATGAGCAAATCTTAAAATTCATAACTAGGTCTAATCTTCCTACTCATCTAAAAAAAGAGTTAAAGGAAACGTTAACAAACAATCACTCACATTATGTTCATGACTATTTACAAACTCAAGAGTCAATTACATTGCTTCTTACAGCATTACAAGATCTTGAACAGCTCCCCAAACAGGAAAGTAGTCTATGCATGATTTTAATTCAACATATATTTCAACAAAACAGAAATTTGAAACATACTAGCCTTGTCGGCTTCTGTGCTGAAACCTATCAGTTATTCATGTATCGAGAAGAACCCGTGATACGTGCATCAGAGCTTTTATCGAGTGACATATATAATCACTATCTGAAAAACGATCCTGCCCTTTGTGAAGTTGTCTTTGATAATCTGATCCTTCAAGACACACAATGGGTTCGTTTTCTTCATATTCCTATTTACACGTTCTGTTATGCCTTTGTAACAAGTATAGAGTTCAGAAACGATGAAGGTTCCGAAGAATCCCTTCGACAATCTTGGAATGAAGTGTGGGGCAATAACTTTGACAAATTAAAACGCTTTATTAATAGCGATAAGGGAAGCGAGAGTAGTATCTATTATACTGACTATGGAACCTACTATTTTAAAAATTATGATTGGGAGGGCAGACTGTACAGAATGTATGAAGAATTAGACCCCTTTCAATTTAATCGATTCTATGTTGGTCCTAAAATTGAAGATTACCTTGATCGACTTGGCTATGAAAATGAAGAAAACAAAGTAATAAATTATCTTTCCCTCTGTAAATATCAATTTTTTTATGGGAATTCTGGAGCCCCCGATTCTTCAATTGCTTCTATTTCTGATGAACTATCAATGTTTGAGCATTTAGATATTACTAAAGATTGGGCTCCATATCCTAAACGAATAAGCAAAAAAAGACTTAAGGAACTGAAGGAAAACAAAGATATATGCACTGAATATAATGAGAATTGTTCAGTTCAAGTTTATAAAATTAAGGACATTAACTTACTAAAGGAGCTCGGAGCTTACGAAGAGTCGCTAAAGGTAATACAAGAATTGGAGAAGGTCCATGCTAGATTTTCGACAGGGGATTATTCATCGATTCTGTGATACTATTCAATAATAGGCTACTAAAAGTTTAGAATAATCTAGTTAATTATTAAGGAGGAGGTATCACCTCTCCTTAATAATTATATTAACTCAACTTTCGCAGCTTAATTTCGGCAGGTAGGCCTTGATGTAATTAGGCAAACCAGCGATCCATTGCTGGAGTTGTGTCTGGATGAGTATTGTGATCTTCTTACTGGCCTTCTTGGCGATATCCTCAAGCAATTCAATAAGTTGTGTTAAGGCGACTGCCCAATCTAGTTGACTTACTTCGTCGCACAGCAAATGAAATAAGCCGCCCAGCGTGCGGTTGTCAGTGCTTTGTCGGTGTTGCCATGCCAGCAAAATGTAACGTGAAAAGACAATCGTCGTATGACTAATCAGCAGGTCATAAGAACGGCCCTGAAACTCCTTTTGTAGACGCAGCAAGGATTTGGCGCACTTGAAAAACACTTCAATATCCCAACGAATTCCGTAAATCCGGATAATTTCTTCTTCGGGGATCGAGAGATCGGTGCATAGAATCGCAAGCCATTCCTTCTTCTTCGAGCGGTGGCGGACAAATACCATCATAACCGGAATCCCTGGGGATAACTCGGTACGGATGGAACGTAAGATTCCCTTGTTTTTTCCTTGGACAGGGGTTGCTCTAAAGTAAAGCTCTTGCAAAGTTAATCGGCTTCCGCCAACAAGATAACGCTTCTTGTCATCTTTAACCATGCCGATCACATCCAGACCGCGATCAAGTATCGATTGGATCAATGGGGCATGAGTGAACCAACTATCCATGAGGACGTATGAAGCCTGCACACCCGCTGAAAGCGCCCGATCAATCATCGCCGGAATGACTTCAGGAGCAGGAAGCAAAGCTTCAACTCGCCGCTTGTAGCCGGACGTACGCTTATCAATCTCTTGCATGATGCCGTTCACTTGAGACTTCATCGAAGCAAGCAAGGAGAAGTCCACCGGAATGAACGTATGGCCATCTGACCAACCTAGAGTAAGCATACGAAATCCCTTATAGTAGCACCCCGTTGCATGGTCTTTAAATCGGGAAAGCAGTTCAACCGCTTTGCTGCGATTGCGCTCGAACATGGAGTCGTCAACTACAAATACGGATACGCGATCTTCTCCCGTTAGCGGTTGAATTTTCTCAATTGTAGAGGAACTGAGCAACGACAGAAACCGCCGCCATGCATAGCCGCTGTGATTCAGGAAGCGATAGACCGCATCTTTGCCAGGAAAGGATGCACCTTTCTCGCTTTCCAGTAGACGAAACCAGTTCTTGTGGTGGAACAAAAGGACAAAGACAAGCTGGAATAAAAACGAACAGGTATAACCGAATTTCTTTTTAAAGCCCGCTGTTCTTAGGTGTTGCAGTACTTTTAGTTCTTTAAAGGCTGGTTTAATTTCATTTGGAAGTTGATTCTGCTGTACGTTTTGTTCTATCATGTAGAGGACACCTCTTCTGCGTGGTAGTGATTGCTTAGGACACTCTCACTTTACCAAACGAAGCGGTGTTTTTCTATTTTTACAACTTCCATATTGAATCGACATTCTACCCAGTAACACCATGTAATAAGGCTAGTTTTCGCTCTGCGAAAGTTGAGATATTAACTATAAACATCCTTTTTGAATTTTTCGTAATCGTATAGGTCGTCACAAAGAGTCCCTTACTCCTCCACTCGAATCTCCACCACAGATCCCGCCAAATCCACATGAGTATGATCCAGTTGTACTTTGACCTTGCCGACTCTTCGAGCTTCGCGCCATTTTCTCAGATCCTCTTCATTCTCTAGCCTAAGTTCTGCAATTTCATTGGCACGATCGAACATGTATTTGCTCGTATACAGACAGGTATAGATTCTCTGTCCACCCAAGGCAATAGGCTTATCCCGCCGTTCCCAACGTTCAATTGTAAATTTAACATATAGTTCATCTTCCGTACCCGGCCGGGCAGGTCTTTCTGTGATCTCACCCCTTCGAACAACTTTCCAATCCTGAACGCGGCCATACCAATGGATACCGGTATTTCCTGGCCCCTTAAAATTTTTACGCGATTGACACATCGCAATATATTCGATTTGGGTGAGTAGCTTATGATCGACGATATTCTTAAGCGGCATATGATAAAAACGTTGTGACAAAGCCACATCCAATTGGGAAGGCACTCTCAATGAGCCAACAAGGACGTTCTTACCCTCAAACTTGTTGGAATAGTATTCTTTTGTTCCACGAGGCCGAGTTGAGCGTTCATAGGCCTTCTCCGGGCTGTCTTGAATCATTTCATCAAGAAGCTGCTCCAAGAGACTCGTTGCATTCGGTAAGAGCGGGATAGCCCCAATGTTAACTAGCTGAATGCTTTTATAGAAAGGGTGTTCCTTAAATCTTGCCTCATCAGGATACGGAAACAGCACGTACGCCCCAAACATACTCCGCTCGTACTCCCCGTTACGATGATCCTGGTAAACAATCGCATCCCGATAACGATGCATCGTGTTAATATCCTCTTCCTCTGGGCCTGGCTGCTTGTACCTATTCCAATATGGACTTCCCTCATAAGCTGGATTCAGTCGATATTTTGCATCGAAGATATATTTATACTCAATCGATGAATCATTCTTCTTTAAGGTGAGTACGTTATCAGGCCTTTGAGCCAAAGTAGAACCGCTATCTTCCTCGGGCAAAGAATTGTAGTAAAGAGTAAACACTTCACCATTCCTCGGATTCCGATAGACCATCCTAGCCTTTTGCCCTCGTTTCAACGTAACGAAAAGCCCATTCCGGTTTACCTTAATCAAATCTTGACTGACCAGCTCATATTTACGCTGAATTAACTGGTGGATTTTCAGAAAGCACCAATATTCATATAGCTGTGCCAGGTCCTTCATCGATAACCTGAACAAATCTCCTTGAATCGAAAGGCCCTTCATCAGTAAGAGATAAATCCGATATACTTCCCGATAACCTGGGGCCATTTGTAACACAAGAGTCAAGGAAACCTGCTTCATGTCACCCACATCTAAAAAATCTTGCTTCAACAGCCGCTGTAACTGCGAACCCATTATGTCGATTCTCTTAAGCAGCACGGGATCCGGGTTGTCCTTCTTTGCTACATGAGCTCTGAGCTCCTTCAATTTCGAGGAAATGCGTAGCAATGTCCAGCGAATAAACCGATTTTCGGCCGTATCGAAGTCCATATATCGCCTTGTTTCAAGCACATGGGTAGGGTGCGGGTGTCCCTGAATAAAAAGCTCTGGCCTTTTGCGTAAAAACGCTATATTCTCCTTCCCCACCCTTCTTGCTCTCGATGCTTCCACGACATGAGATTCTCGTCTCATTTTGGAATGAGGTGCTTTTCTAATGCGATCCACGCCTTGGATCAACTGTTGAAAAACCTGCTGTAATATCGTAAAGAATTCAGTAATACTCTGATATCTGGTCTCCCTTAACCCCGTTAGATGAAATGTCCTACGAAGAAAATCAAAAGAAAGATTATAGATCTGTTCATTGACCTCACGTAGAATCACTTCGTAATCGCGCTTGTAATCCATTTTTGAGGGAAACACTTCGAGTTGTAGTTTGAAAATATCCTCACCTTGTAGGCGAAGCTCAAGCTCCGAGAAACCTACTTCGTTTTGGAAGTTAAGCACACCGGACAATAAACTATCATTCAAGGGTTGTATAGCCTGCCTAAGGTGAATATTCTCATGAAAGAAGACAATCGGTAGATCCTGCTTCTTTTCAATAACTAGCTCATAGGTTTGCGTTTCAAAAAATAAAGGCTCTGCTTGGTCACCATGATCCCACGCTTGAAGGCCTAACGTCTGCCGAGAAAAAACTTGAACCGAACTGAATTCCACCTTTGAAGAGGGAACCTCAACATGAAAGTGAGCATCGGACCAAACCTCCCCCTCCTGACGATGAAGCTGTAAAGTTTCGACGGTCGGATGAAATGGTTTCCCTTTAATATATAAATTAAATAGATTAGTTTCTATTTGTAGAAGCTTAACCGGTGCATCACGATAACCAGTAAGAGGTGAATCCATCTTCTTCTAGCCTCCGCAACATAGAAATGATTTTCTTTGTACTTTGAGGATACTTCGCCTGATTAATCATTTCATTGAGCTTGCGTTCCTCAAACAACAAATCTCCATTTTCTAAATAGTCATTGATGACGAAAGAAGAACCTACACACTCCCTCATCAATTTCAAAAGAGCCCTTCTTATTGAAGCGCTGCTCCCCTGAATTCTTGGAAGTATCTTCTGAAGTATTTGACGATCCAACGCCTCTTCCTCAGAAAACAACCCGAACCGCTGACTATACAGCATATAGAAACATACGGCGTCTCGAATCCGGAAACCTACATGTGCATGGATTTCTTCTAAGATGTTATTGATTCGCACTAGCTCACCAGTCGTCTTGGTAATAAGCGCTTTTGAATCGGTTCCGTAAGCATCCACAAGTTGCAAATAGTTACTCCGCAAGAACTGATTATGAGTAGACTCTGGACTTAGCTTATTCACTGTTTTATCCTCAGGAAATTGAGATAGATAGACGTCATTGAACTCTATCGTATTCGCCCGGTCGAGTACCTTTTTACTAAAAGGATGTGTTGTCTCATCCATATTAACCGTACCGATCAAATACACATTTTCTGAAATCGATAAATTTCCGTACACCTCTCGATCCTCATCCTGCACGAGTGATTTATCGTGAATGATTGGCGCGGTGACTATGCGATCATTCTGCCATTCTTGCGTTTCAAGTATGCTCAACACATCACTGAAATAATGCTCTACTCTAGCAAGGTTCATCTCATCAAGGCATATGAAATAAGGCTTACCAGGGTTTCGAGATGCCTCCAGTAGCACCTCAACTAACCGTCCCGGACGAAACTTGCCCGACAAATCGCTATAGCCTATCAGATCTGAGGGATCGCTCCAGTCCGGACGAACAGGTATTAGCGTAAACTGTCCATTCTGTGAAGTGGCCCCCATGGCCTCAGCAAATAGTTTGATTAGCTTGGTTTTCCCCGTTCCTGAAACGCCAGCCAGAATGACGAAGGGTTTTGTCTTAAGTGAAAGGTAAAAGTTCTCAATGAGGTGTGGTGGATAATAAAAACCCTGCTGTTGAATATAAGCTTTGATTTTACTCAAAACCGTTGCTACTCCCCCATCCTCTATCGTTTTCATAGGCTCCACCTCATCCAAATCCTCATTATCCTCAATCTCAAAACGTGTAAATTCAGGCCAGGCTACATCTGGTGAATGACTTTGAATAATGTTTAGTCCCTCGATTGAAAAGCGGAATAAGTATCCTTGTTTCACCCCTCCGCCTGAATGAATAGGGCCTTGAGTAATATTTAATCCTAGAATCTCTTGAGAAAAACTATTTAAGGGGATATTAGGCTCAATCGCGAAGTACTCCGCACGAATTAGTCTCCCCTGCTCGTCCCATATCGAATCTGACATAGAGCTAGGCTTTTTAGCATTTACTGAATCTTCAATAGCTCTGCTTACATAACGCAATGATCCATTTGCATAATGTAAAATAATATCCCCTTTTCTCACTTCATCCATTGTATCCCAGTGGTATTGTGAGCGACCACCTTTACCAGACAAAGGGGCCCATAGTATCCCCTCTTTAAGTTCCTCATTAAGAGTTGAACCTTGATTGACCCACCAAATGTTTGGCATTGTTAGGCCATTCACAGGTATCAATTTCATTTGATAAATGAAGGGCCTATCTGTGGAGTAAAACTCTATATATTCGGCCAATTCATTTGGAACGTTCACTTGCTTCTTATTCCCCGGATCCGTTGGTTTCCGTTCTAATATGTATTTATAACTAGATTTAAAAACAGACACCATTAACTCTTTTATTTCATTAGAGTGAAACCGTAATTGTAATGTCTCCCTACCTGCACTTGATTGATCAACATTTCTTAGTGAAGCACTGTAATGCTTATCATTATAAATTAGAGTAACTTGTTTACCGCTGCCT
The DNA here is from genome assembly GCF_003614185.1 of Paenibacillus aceti. GTDB lineage: Bacteria > Bacillota > Bacilli > Paenibacillales > Paenibacillaceae > Fontibacillus > Fontibacillus aceti. The sequence goes on along the minus strand of NZ_KZ987724.1, from coordinate 4,609,485 downwards.
TTTGTAATCTCTTCTCCATTATTAGTTTGGGAAAAATACACTCTGAAGTCATTTGGTATCGTAGACCCATACTCAAAAATAGACCAATCTACTTTCTTCCTACCAATCAAATCAGGGATTGAATCATCATGCATCCAACTTCTTATCTGAGTAATCATGTTGACCCTCGTTTCTAAATATGTTAGGAAATTTTATTATAAAGCGTATTCGCACTGATACGGACATAATTACAACGGTAGAATTCTACCAAATAAACTCTTTTTGTCCCAACGGATGTACCATGGTTAAGCCACCCTTAAAAGTGAAAAGGTCTCCTGAGGCAAAATCCGATATTCGTTCCCCTTTGCGCTCAATATGAGGATATATAGGTAACCTGCCTTATTTAGTTACTTCCACGACATCCGGCATATTCCTTCAAAAGCATCAGCTCCAGTCACTTTTCCACGACAAACAGGGCTTGGTACCCCAAGCCCTTAAATTACGGGTTTTCTTCACCCCAAATTACATCAACCTTGACTGTACCAGCCATTTTAGCAAGACATGCTAAATCTGAAGACCACCAACCAACAACGAGTTATTTGCCCGTTTACCATTACTCTTATTCTGGACCTAGATTCTAACATAAAAGTATCGGAAAGAAATACGCATAAGCTAATTTAAAAACTATCATCCGATTCTGGCTTTTAGGGACAGTAACGCCAACAGAATTGCTGTGTCAGTTACATACTTTCGAGGCATAGACTCTCAGATTCAAGATAATTATTCTTCTTTTAAAGATTTAAGATAATCTATCATGTCAGTCGAAGGAACTGCTTTGAGATGCCAATAATCCTCTTTTCTATCCTCCTTACTTCCATAAGATATTTTTAAATAAACATCCTGGTAGATATTCTCGATTTCCCTACCTACTGTATCATTATTTATAACGTAACCTCTGAATAAACTTAAGCCATATGGTTCCTTATTGGGAAATAAATTGGTTTCATTATCATTTAAAGTATTCGTTGTAGTCAAATCATCAGTTAAAAAATAATTAATCATATCAGGATTCAACGTAAATGATTGAATTACATTAGTTAATTCCGTTGTGTATTTATCCATTAAAACTTCATAAATTAATCTATTGGCATCTTGTTCATGGCTAATAGTAACTGTTGCTGACAAATGATAGTTTATTGGTAAAGTTTCTTTAAAAGACTCTTTTTTTGAAAAAAGAGTCTTTTCTAAATCTACTTTTTCAGAAAATTTAGTATATGTATCGGTTCGTTTTACCTCTTCAGCAGGATTTATTTCATTATTTTCAAAAACTGAATTATTTGAATTGATTTTATTTGAATTAGAGTCTTTATTACATCCAAGAATTGATCCAAGAATTAGAAAACCCAGAAAAATAACAAATAAATTATGTTTATAGTTCATTTAGGAAGCCCCCGAGTTGCATATAATTTGTATTAATCTTGCTATTGTAAATCTTACTTAGTTTATTAAATATCCTTTTAATTGTGTTTGGAAGGTCCGGGAATGTTTTTAATTAAAACCCAGAGAATCAAAATTGATTCTCTGGGAAGATAAAATTAATTATACCATTCCTCAGTTGTATATTTTTTACCCTGAATATAATTTTTTGAAGCCTGATCTTGGATATAAGTATTATCGTCATAGTGAGGCGCTTTCTCAACTCTTGCTGCACTATACCCTTTATCAGGAGTAAAGTCTTTTGTTCCCTGTCTTTGAACTTTGTCTTTATTCCAATATAGAGCATAATAATATTTGTAAGTATTTCTATTAGTGCTTTCAAACAATGTATTCCAAACGTTATTATACCAAACCTGCCCTTGTTTTGTTGGATACGTATATCCAACCATTGTTTTCGCCGTTGCCATTTTAGAAACCTCTATATTATCCACAAGTAAATCAACTACATTATAAACGACTATTCCAACTGTACCTTTCACAAAGTTTCCGATAATCCACATAGCATTATTCTTAATAGTGTCAAAAATACCTGATGAAGTATCCTGAACTGCTAACTCAGCATACGATCCGTATGTAACAAGATTTACTCTTGTAGCACCTACTCCGGGATCTATCCCAAAAGGCACTGCACTATTGGAATCTCTTGTAACGGACAAAATATCAATGATATCGTTTTCAACAGTGAAATTGGTTGCTTTTGCTTTTTGTAAATCATTTACTACCTCTTGATCATAATTATTAGGACTGTTTGCAAATGCACTGATCGACATAGACAAGGAAAGAACAAAAGTTAGCAAAATAGAAAAAAATTTACTTTTCATATTATCCTCCTAATAACTTGATATATTGAAAGCTGGCCAGCTTTACAATTAACACTAAAGGGTATGTCCAATATTTTACTTTATATTACACATTTTGTAACTAGTCCAAAATTACCATTTTTCACCTTTTAATATATTATTTATTTTATATCTTTTAACTAAATTATATTTAAAATCTATGAATCGTTTGAATTTTACTAACTAATATGGTGGTGGGGTATATAAAAAGTCAATTTTTGACTGCCTACTTTTTTGTAATTCTCTCAAGACAAATAGAGCTTCCGAGCAGATGCCCGCCACCTTCAGTAGATTGTGGGCCAAAGCCACAATCCCAAACTCAGTGTGAACCTTCTCTAGCCCTCGCAAGAAGAACCGACGAAACTAGCGATTGCCCTTGATGTGACCAAATACGTCTTTCTACCTCGACTTTACGCCGAGCATAGACCGCGGATTTCTCGTCACCTTCAAGAGCTTTTTTGGCCTTTTTCCCAGATCGTATTCCAGTGTACCTGGCGGTTCCCCTTCGCTGACTGTATTACCCCCTCTTCAACTGAATCCTGTAATTCGACACCCTACTCCTCACCCCAATACCCCTTCAATTTATCCAACTTAAAATCTTCCTCTATTTTATGCCTTTGAACCTTATTAATATTACAATTTATGATCGAAAGGTCATTATTATCGTATATATAGTACGATATTCCCCCTTGGACTTTTATGAGTGTACTAACCTTATCAAGGCTGTGATTTCTTTACTTCAACGTCATTGAATTAATTTATCTCAAAATATCTTTCATTCACTACCGGCTCATCAGGGTACGCAATCCAAATCTTATTCTCGGGATGGATTTGTACTAACTTTGCGCGGTTTCCTTTTACCTTGGCCTCGTTAACGGATTCATTTGTAGTCAGCAGCACCGTTATATAAAATGGAACATTATATTCATTGGTGAAGATGTAACCACCTTTTTCTATATCAATGGGGGTTGTTCTGCCTTTCCATTCCCAATTATCCTTCTGCGCATCAATAAAACCAACAAAAAGCCATCCTCCCCATTCGTAGAATACAAGAAGATGATTCTGCTTTAACTCATAATGCCAGATCTCGTCAATTTCAACATTGTGTTTTGCCATCAGCTGTCTCGTCTTTTCTTCCCATGTCATTTCTTTTGGTGAACAGGCTACAACCATCATAGTGATCAATATGAAACCAACGCATATGGCTAAGATTCTACGCATATCCTTACCTCCACTTGGAATTATCCCCTATAATCCATGTTATGTAATAGGGATTTGTCGTTCTATCCTATTTATTTCCATACAACACTCAATATTCCTCCAAAACTCGCTTTTCCACCTATTTAAGACAAAAAGGCTTGGTTTCCCAAGCCTTCACACAGTAGTGTTAGTTCCCCGAAAGATATTTCAGTAATATAGTAATCATCCATTGAGATTATCCAAATTTATTCCATAATCATTTTTATATTGTTCGAGTAAATGATTCTGGAATTTTTCGAAGTCATGGATATCAGAGATCTCTTTTTCGGTAATTAATTTATTATATAACTTATCAATATAAAGCACGTTCTCATATTCTTTAAATACTAAATCACTTTTCCAAAAATCTTCTTCAGAAAGTCCAGTTATATTGATCCTTTGGTTCATTATTTCCTTAATAAGAGCTTGGTTTTGTTCATCTAAATCATCTCTATGAAGCATATTCTTTTCTCTATTTATGACTTTTTCAACTTCATCCTTGCCAACCGTAATACCTGAATTTTTTGCCTGTTTTACTGAAAGTCTCTTCTTCAACATTTCATCTATTAATTCCTGGTCAGAGGGAATAGAGTTTGTTTTATTTGATGGATTGTCTAATGTTTCGTTTAATTGGTATATAAGTTTTATATTTACTTTGTAGAATTGAAATTCGGCTTTACTTATTTGAATGTCACCTGCCGTAACAACATAGTTGTCCTTGCTTATAGAATTTGTCTGACCTTTTAACTCACTAAAAGCATTTTCAATTAGCTTATTTGGTTCATCCGAGACTGAATCCTTCTTTGTAGCTAATGCATATAAAGATGAACTTATCGCTATGAATAATACTATAAAAGTTATTATCATTATTTTCTTATTAGCCATTGGATTTCCTCCTCTTATAAAAAATCACTCCTTATTGTTATAATACACTAATTTAGGGATCTTTTGGACTCTAGTCTCCTCGCCCCAAACGGATCTTCGATGATCCCGTACGCCTTGCTGAACACATTGCTAGCTAAAGGAACAATAACCCTCACTCGATCATCAGAAGTTAAGCTTTCATAAAAGTTCTCGATTTCCTCCAAGTCCGCACTTTGAATGCACAGGGAGGTGTTATTACCGACAGTGCTGCAATTTGAGATGTATCAGCATCATCATGTGAGTCGCTATTTGGACCGGATTCTGATGAGCATTCTAAATGAGAGCCCCTGCAGGATTCACTATTCAAAAAATAGTCAGGATACGAGCTACGAGGTGCAATTCTTTAAAATCTCAGCCAGGTTCGGCCAATGGTATGCTACTGGAATCGAGCTAAGTACGAATAAGTACCGGGTGTTCAGATGTGACCGGATTACCTCAGTTGTGGAAGAGGACGCACAATCCCGCTCACATAAGTTACATCACCTATAACCTAATCAATTCTATATAACAGCCATTTATTATTAGAGAAAACATAAATTAAATTAAGATTTTCTTCTGTTCCTTGAAGGGATACCATGTGAATGGTGACGATCTTAACGTTGTTTTCATTTAAGTCATACTCTTCAGAGACTGCAGTTACGCGTTCATTATTTAATTCCAATTTATTTATGGATCTAATATTCATGGTCAATTCATAAAAGGATGTAGCATTTCCTTTCTCCGCCTTAGGATGAATTAACTTCTCAATATTTTCTTTGTTATTAGCCTTCGCTTCTTTCAATTGTTTCTTAACAGCGTCCAATAATGCTCCTTTAACACCATCCACTTTCAAATCCTTGATGTCTAATTCACCTACACGAGATTGTTCTTGATTAGAATCGTCCTCTTCGGTTGCTTCAATTGGTTCACTTCTATGATCTTTTGATTGGGTCGAATCATTTGTTTGATTAACTTGATATTTTTGATCTGTAATTTCATTTATGGAGGAACTATTCTGGTAACTACATCCTGCAGTAAATATAATTAATAACAAACAATATAGTTGTCTCACTTTATTCTTCTCCTTAATAAGACTTTAATTTAGGTCAAGCCTTAACTATCGCTACCCTTTCATAAGGAGGTATCAAAAATAAAACTTTTAATTTCCTTTTAGTCGTAGGATTTTTATTATTTGTTCTTGCTGCAATAGAGAGCAACAACGACAGAATGTGAACCCAATTAGAAATTGTTTAAGTGCTAAATAAAATGATGAGGAAATATCTGGAGTAAATTAAAATAACGTATTGATCTGATCCAACTTTTTATGATGGTCCTTCTGAGTACATTTCTGATATGGAAGTAGGCGTTACAGAAGAATCATACCATACTAATTCTAATATGGCCTATTTCTGACAAGTACACCCTTTAGAATGAACATGAAATAAACCTCAGGTTTATCTGATGAAAATTCTGGGGGTGCATTTTATGCTAGCTAAGAAAGATCAGAAGTTTACCGATTGAGTATCGGAGCCAGTTTGCAGCTTTTTGTACTTCATCCTGTCAGAATAGATTGCTGACTTTTACCCCTCACCCCAACCTCTCATCCACCATCAACTGCACCTGCACCCCAAACGGATCTTCGATAATCCCGTACGCTTTGCTGAAAATATTGCTAGCTAACGGAACAATGACCCGCACCCGATCATCTGAAGTTAAGCTTTCATAGAACTTCTCAATTTCCTCTAAGTCCGCACTTTGAATGCACAGGGAGGTGTTGTTGCCGACGGTGTATTTTTCACGGGGGTCTATGGTGTCTTCGGCGATCATGATTTTGGTCTTTCCGATTCTTAATACCGAATGAGTGATGTGATGCTTATTCTCCTCTGTAAGTGGGAACGATGGGTCGCGTTGGGCCATGTCTTCGTAAGTGACGAGCAGTAGTTGCTCGGCGTTGAGGTGTTTCTTGTAAAACTCGATGGCCTCTTGGGCTCTTCCGTTCATGGATAAGAATATGGCTACTTCTAGTGTTGCGCTCATGGGATCGATCTCCTTTAAAGTTTGATATTGGATCTTGAATTCATAATAATACATATAGGTAGCAGAACATGACACCTTTAAGCAAGGAGATTATGAATGAAGAAATCGGAAAGATTGAACGACATGATCCGGTACTTGAACGGCCGGGAGTTCTTTAATTTACAAGACTTGATGGACAAATATCATATATCCAAAAGCACGGCGCTGCGGGATATCAGCTCATTAGAGCAATTGGGCATGCCGATTTATTCGGAGCATGGAAGACATGGACGGTATGGAATCCTTCAGAACCGATTGCTGTCTCCTATTATTTTCACGATGGATGAAGTGTATGCTCTGTATTTTGCCATGGTGACGCTGGAGGCTTATCAATCGACGCCCTTCCATCTCAGCGTGAATCAACTGAATGAGAAGTTTGAGCACTGTCTATCTGACGGGCAGATCGAGCAGATTCGCAAGATGAAGCAGGTGCTGCAATTTGAGATGTATCAGCATCATCATGTGAGTCGTTATTTGGACCAGATTCTGATGAGCATTCTTCATGAGAGCCCCTGTAGGATTCAATATTTGAAAAATAGTCAGGAAACAATCTACGAGGTGCAATTCTTCAAAATCTCAGCCAGGTTCGGTCAATGGTATGCCACTGGAATCGAGCTAAGTACGAATAAATACCGGGTGTTCAGATGTGACCGGATCACTTCCATTGTGGAAGCAGACGCGCAAACCCGCTTTTCTATAGATGAGCTTGTGAGTCGTTCCATGGAGATGTATCAATCTAAGAATAAGAATAGTATTCACTTCGAGGTGGAGATCTCTGAGCAAGCCGAGGATCTTTTCTATAAGGAGCATTATCCTTCCATGCAACTAGAAACTGGGGATAAGACTGTCATTAAGGGGTTCTACAATCCGGGTGATGAGGAATTTATTGCGGATTATTTCATGAGGTTTGACGAGGAGGTTGTATCCGTGGAGCCAGAGTCACTGCGACAATTGATCCAGACCCGGGTGGAGAAGCTGCTCAAGCATTATCAAAAGTTATAAAATAGTATGCAAGGTACCCACAGCGTAAAAAACGTCAAAAAAGAGGGATCTGGCAAACCATACTTCTTTATTTCGATAGATGCAGAACGGCTTCCAAAAAAGAGAATAATTAGTATAATCAATCATAGTACAATATGAAAGGGTGACTAAGTATCGGATTCGATAAAAACAGTGTAAAATCATACAGTCGTGCAGCCCCAAAGGACAGGCCAACAGCAAGTGACTCCTTCATTATGGCACAATTATCTGAAACCCTCCAAGAAACAGAAATGCTAGTTAAAACATTTCGACTTGGTGAAAGTATCTCCTTTCTACTTTGGAATGATCTGCTTAATAAGCATACACTTAATGGTGACGATTACGATACATATCATTTAAAGAACTCACATGGAAAACCAATTCGGTACGCAAGAGGTAGAAAGGTAATGATCAATTTTGGATATGGTATCGATCGAGAATTGTTCCAGCCTCATCCAGCTATTGTACTTAAAGATTTTCAGGAACTGATCGTAGTCGTACCTACTACATCCGATGATGGTTCTGAATTTAACGACGAAGTTAAAAAGGCCATTATTCAAGTTCCAAGCGATCGTGGTTGGTTCCCCAGTCGACCACCGATATTTCCTAGAGATACGATCATCAATCTCCATCAGGTCAGAGTTGTTTCAAAAAACAGAGTAACGTCTGACTTGCGATGTAGTGTTAGAGACTATGTCGTTCCACCCCAAGTTATTGATAAACTCAATAAATATTTTCCGTACCCGGTATTGAAACATAGTGATCATTTACTAAGAACAATAGAAATGAAACTGGCACACCTTCACTCACCCGATTCACTTTACGAAATCAAACGACTACAAGATGAAATTAGTAGGTTGAATTCACAAATTGCTGATCTCAATGAAGAGTTAGCATATAAACAGGCGGCCGTTGGTGAAGCTGTTGACACACCAAAGAATGATTGATATCATCTAATTGAAGATATTTCTATATTCCCCGCCAACCCTGTTGGTTGTGGTGATTAACTGAACGTGTCGTAAATAATTACAAGCGTACGCCATTACCGGAAGGTAATTGTGCAGATTCTAAAGAGTCCCTATTTGGGGCTCTTTTTCTAAGTTTTAGCTATAATTTCTTTACTTCTTTAACAATACCCTAGCCGCAACATAAGTTATGCAAATGCATTATTTAAACAAGACCATCTCCTTCGGAGATGGTCTTTGTCGTTCATAGTAATGCTTTCACCCGGTAGCAAGACAATGGGAAAATGCCGATGACATGGAACCCGGGACAACCAAGCCGCTTCCCTTACTTCGAAATATCCAAAAATCCCTCTCCAAACACGTCCCGCACGTCATGGATGGTGAGAAAAGCAGCTGTATCGATGGATTTGACGATCTTCTTCAGCGTGGATACTTCTTGCTTACTAATGACGATATACAGGACTTCCTTCGGGTTCTTCGTATAGTACCCATGGCCCGACAGTACGGTAACTCCGCGGTCCATCTCGGTAATGACCTTCTCGGCGATGTCGTTCTGCTTCTCTGAGATGATCATCACTGCCTTTTTGGGATTCAGCCCTTCAATAATGAAGTCCATGACCTTGGTGCCTACATACAAAGCGACGATGGTCAGCATCAGCTTCTCTGGACCGATAATGAAATAGGAGGAGAAGGCCACGATTAAGTCGAAAAACAACAGCGCATAGCTGACATTCCAGTCGAAATATTTGTTAGCAATCCGTGCTAAAATCACGGTTCCCGCCGTTGTCCCCCCGACCCGTACGATCAGGCCGATCCCGCTCCCCACCAATACACCGGCGAATACGGCATTAATGGTCAGCTCGTGCGAGGCGATCGTCCAGCCTTCCGTTAAATGCAGGAATAGCGAATTAAGGGCGACTGCTATCACCGTATAAATAGTCGTCTGCCGATCCAGGAATTTATAGCCGACAATCAGCAGCAAGCCATTAATTATTAAGTTTACTATTGAGGGTGACCACTGGAACAAGTAATACAGTATAATGGTGACCCCTGTAACGCCTCCCTCACCGAACTCGTTCGGGATGACAAACAGGTTGACGGCCAACGCAAATAAGAAGGCACCCACAGTCATAATAGCAATATCTGCAATCCTTTTTTTCATAACTACTCTGATCCTCTCTCCCACATTTCTAACCTTGTAACCAGATCATCGTATCCAATATACAACTATAAAGTCAATATGACTTTTACGCTTTAATTCGCTATCTAATTCACTCAAAAAAGAACGAGTGGAGCCACTACATGAGCTCAATCCCCGAATACCCCATCGCTCTGTATCCCTTTACTTGAGACGACCTGCGTATTGTTGTAATGTCCCCTTCCATGAAATAGGGTGCACTAAGAACAGAGTATCCAGACGTGCACGCTATATAAAATCAAAAAGCCCAGATTATCCGGGCTTGTACGATGATAAACTTATCAATTTAACCGTATTAATGAATGAATCCACAGTACAGAGGAAAACGAGACCAATCATCCCATCAATCTACAAATTGTACTGCACGCTACCCCCATTTGACTCCCGTACTCTAACGAAACCACGTATCGTTATTTTCTCCAAAAGGAGCCGTTTGAAATTCTAACGAAACAGGGTATCGCTATTGGGGCAAGTTAAGGGTCTAAAGCAGGAATTTCCTTGAAATAACGATATGGTGTTTCGTTAGATTTTATTTGCCGCTGTTTTTATGGAAATAGCGATATGGTGTTTCGTTAGCCGCCTGCTCGTCCCCGTGCAAACTAAACTTCATACCGAGAGCAAAAGATATTCGATTTACAATATCCAAACAAGGAACGCTCCGACCATCCTCTATGCAAGCAACAGACTCCTGATGTAGCCCAGCTCTATCGGCCAATTCCTGTTGTGTCCACCCTCTCCAACTCATCCAGAAAAGCAGGGCGATTTGAATAATCACCGCGAAGCTGCTTAAGGAGTTTACGTGCGGGGTCAGTACCTCCTGCTTGAATTAAGGTGTGAATCTTCTTGCACACTTCCTGATACTGCTTGCGCTTCGTTGCGTTGGCCGCTGCTTCAGTGATAACCTGTGTGAACCATTGAAATACTTCCTCTGTATAATCCTCGACCAAATAAGGATAGTAGTTAACTACCGCCCATGCATTATTACGAACATACTCCATCAGTCTGGGATTATCCCCTTCTTCAACAAGGACTGCGGTATAAAATCCTGAAGTTCTCCCGCCCTTCTTATCCTTAAGCTTATTCAGAAATCCCTCATACACCGCTGGCCAAGCATCCTGATCATAGAGCCCTTTGAGTATTAAATAGTAACTATAATCTTCTTCAAGCGCCAACTCCTCAGCCAATTGCTTCTGTTGCTCCAGTTGATGAGCAAGCCTATAGATCTCGTAACGATGGACTTTCCATTTATGAACGAGGCCAGGTAACTTTTTCTCTGCATCGATCTGTTCGCCCTGCTTGACCAACTCCAGTGCCTTATCATAGCTCTGATTGTCGAGGGCTGCTTTGATCGCTTTTTCACGAAATTCCGGCATATCCAAGTGCTTCTGTATAAATTCCGTCGCGCTGTCTACACCTTCAAATTTCTGAACGGCCTTATACTTTAGTTCGGCAGCATGCCTAGAGAAATATGTACTATAAGTTGTTCCGTTTTTATTTTCCATATCATCTAGTAGAGCACTCCATAATTTTATCTCCGCATCCGTCGCCATTACATTAATAGCATCGTCCAAGAAAGAAAGTCCCCACTCACTCCTGCCCTCTAATACGGGATGAACAGATTCCTCCAGCAGCCTCTTGAACAATATCTCTCTCTCCTTTGAGTCACTATTCCCTAATTCAACAGAGATATCATGAATCGAATCCAGACAATCTTCTATTAATACTTCAACGTCTCCGTCGGGATCATGACAACTCCCCAATAAATCCCTCATTTCATCGAAAACGAGGAATAAAATTTCAGCAGCTTGAAGCTGCTCGCCCTTTTGGATCGCCTCATACGCCTTGTCCATTACTCTTTGAGCACCTGTTACAGCATAAGCTTCATCCCCATAGGCCACAACTCCGTGACGATCCGCATACTTCTTAATAGATGCCTGGATAATCTGTTTGTATTGGCTCAAGCTTTCCTCTCCGCCAACATCTATGAACTTCAAAGTGAGTGCCTGCTTCACTTCCTCTATTTCCTCCGAGAAATTGACCAGTACGCGATTAGCTCCTCCTTATTAAGCTTCCCTAAATACTCTGCAATACGCTGATCTTTACTTTGTCCAGATTTCATCGCACGCCCCGCCTTCCAGTCTTATTGTCATTAATCCTCAAACCTTCATCTCCCCATGCTCTATCGCTGAGGTTTCAACCTGAATCGTTGTATGCTGAATTTCAAATTGATCGGTGATCAAATGGATGGCTTGCTGTAGAATCTGCTGGCTATCCCAGTCGTCCTCAATCAAGAGATGGCAGCTTAGCGAATCCAGGCCGGATGTAATCGTCCAAATATGGAGGTCGTGCACGTCTTTGACCCCGTCAATACTCGCTAATGTCGCTTTCACTTCCGCTGAATTCACGGTAGATGGCGAACCTTCCATCAGGATATGAATGGTATGCTTGATCACGCCCCAAGCTCCTCTAAGGATGAGAAGGGCAACGAGCACACTGATGATCGGGTCGGCGATATACCACCCGAAGATCATCATGACTAAGCCGGCGGCGATCGCACCGACTGAACCCAGCGCATCTCCGAGAATGTGCAGATAGGCACTGCGTAGATTGATGTTATTTTTCACATCGCCTTTTCTCATTAGAGACCAGGCACTGACGACATTAGCTAACAGACCGATACATGCGATCAGCATCATGGAGCCACTCGCTACGGTTGGAGGTTCCGTGAAGCGTCCATAGGCCTCCGCCTAGAGTAATGGTTAATGCGATGATTAGCCCCTTTTTATTTCCGTTCGGATCGATGTGATGGTGATGGTCGTGGTGATGGTGTTCGAGATGATGTTCACTCATTTTCGTTTGTCTCCTAATTCAGTCAGATGGCTTACAGCTTGCTTCAATGATATATGCCTATATTATAAAACAAATTTCATTAAAACAGCCCTCTCCGCCAAAAAGGCAGAAGAAGGGCTGTTAGCTTTCCAACAAAGCAACTTCCATCAAACTGAATTCAATCTTCCCCTATGGAAAATCTGTTCAATTTAGCCTCTCCTACAAGGATGGCAGCATCAAGAACATCTCCACGGCGGATCTTCCTCCCTCTTCTGAAATAAAGACTGCGGAGAAAGTTTTTGCTATTTACACGGGCGATCCTCGGGCCACGATTTTGCGGCAAATCAGCGCAGTGTGTCAGCCCACTAATCCAGTCAGCAATCTCCTGCAGCGGGAGCAGTTTTTTGTCAATCATGGTATCCAGGATTGTGGCCATCCGCTCATCTTCCTCTTCGCTAAAAATCTGCATCCCGTTATGTAACTTCCCTTGAATCGCAGCAAGTACCTCATGCTGTAGCGCTGCATCACTCTCCGGACACTGAACCAGCTCATCCAAAGCATCCGCACCATGTGCCGCACTGTGGGCCCAGCCACCTTCAGGTAGATAACCGCGCAGATCCTTCTCCTCTTTATAGTAGCGGAGCACTGAATGCTTGAGATGCTGGAATTCGGCTTGATCCAGAAAAGGCTGTATCCTATGGCGTTCTGCAATCAACGCAATGGGGCAGAATGGAGAATGCCCTTGTAAAGACAGACGAATCATTCTCGCTGCCAATCCGATAAAACAAATGCTGCTCATCAGTCAGAACAGCCAGAAGACTGTGCAATTCCGTTGCCGTCAACATGTTCTCGTCCTGAAACCACTCATAAAATGTCGTACAGATTAGATCATCCCGCAATTCCGGCTGGGGGTCCCCGATATAGTGCAGCATCAAAGCAAGAAAATCCTGCAGCCGCTCGCCTTCACGAAGCTGGTAATGCTCCTTCTCGATTCTTTGCAGGTCCGTCATGAGCCTCACCCTTGTATTGTCCACGATTTTATTCCACTCCTTATCTATCCGTGTATACCTCCACAATAAAACAAAACGACTGACATCAGTATGTCAGCCATTGTAGGGGAGCAATAATTCTTTTACATATTCTATTAATTCATCTCTTAAATAGAGGGGCTCTATAATCTCGCATTCCTTGCCAAAGCCTAAAATATATTTGAGCAATCCTTCCTCATACGGAAATTGATCTACAACAAGGTATTGGCCGTCTTCCGTTTGTTGAATATTCTCCTCTTGAAAATACTCGGTTAGCTGCTTGCCCATTCGATTGGAGAACTTCAAAGTAACCTGAATGCTTCGCATGCGGTAGCCTTCGTCAAAAATTTCCTCGATTTCTTCCTTCGTGATATCTCTCTTGGCAAAGCCGTCGCCCAGCTTCAAATTCCTGATCCGTACCAGCTTGAACCTTCTGTAGTCGTCCCGGTACCGGCAAAATCCAATCAGATACCACTGACCGGCGGTAAATGTGATTTGAACAGGCTCGACTGTTCTTTCGGAATACTCCATCTGTCTGTTGCAATAATCAAATATCATCAGCCTATTTTCTTCAATGGCCTGATTCATCTGATACAGGTATTCCTTCAATTCATTCTCCATACTGAAATGGGACATGTTAATGCTGAGCTTATCCGTATTTTCTCGGTTATATGTATTCTCGATCTTTAGAACCATAGCATTGAACTGTGCGTTTTTCCCAAACAGAAAATTCAGGTTATTCATGATCGCCACGAACGTAGAAGCTTCATCTTTCTTCAAAAAAAGATTGTCCACATTATAGTTCTCCATAATGTAATAGCCCCCGCCTTTACCCCCGATGGATGCGACCGGAATACCTGCTTCCCCTAATTTCTCTATATCCCTGTAAATGGTTCGCAATGAGACCTCAAAATGTTCCGCAAGCTCCTTGCCTGTCACCAACCCTTTTTTTGAGATGATAAGTAAAATGGAGAGCAATCGATCTACTCGCATGGTTCACCGCCCTGAAATGATAAGCCAAGTATAGCATAATGACCTCATCCCCCCCTTTACAAGCCGAAATACCAAGGGTATGATAATCTACGATTCAATGAAAAACTGCCTTGGAGCTGTCGGAAGAGTCCTTTCTTTCGTTGGCTTCTTTTTACGATATAAGAATTGGAGGACATGTTGTTGGCCCTACTTAGTAAAATGCGAGGTTGGCTGGAGAAACGCTCACCTGCTCAGGTTATCACCGGCTATTACTTACTTGCTGTTAGCATATCTGTTGGTTTGTTCTGCCTTCCAGGTGTATATCGGAGCGGCACGAACGTAAGCTTCTACGATACGGTATTCACGGCGGTTAGCATAGTAAGCGACACTGGACTTGCTGTACTGAATGTCGCTGACACCTTTAGCGTATTTGGATACTTCATCATTATGTTAGTGCTGCAGTTCGGTGGTCTTGGGATTATGGCGATGAGCACCTTCTTCTGGATTCTCATCGGACGCAAAATTGGACTGCGCGAACGGCAGCTGATCATGATCGACAACAACCAGTTTCAATTATCCGGACTGGTTCAATTTATCAAGGAAATTTTAAAGATCATTTTGCTGACCGAGCTCATTGGAGCTATTATTTTCGGACTTCATTTCCTTAATTACTTCCCAACCTGGCATGAAGCCTTCCTACAAGGTTTATTTGCATCCGTCAGTGCAACGACGAACGCCGGGGTGGATATTACCGGGCAATCGCTGGTGCCTTTTGCCAATGATTATTTTGTACAAGTCGTTACCAGTATCTTGATCATCTTTGGAGCCATCGGATTTCCGGTACTGATTGAGATTAAGACTTTCTTATCGAGAAGAAGGGACAAGCAGGCTCCACCCTTTCGCTTCTCCCTATTTGCCAAATTAACAACATCGACGTATCTTATTCTTCTGGTCATTGGGACGATTCTTATCTTCTTGCTTGAATATCAACATTATTTTAAGGGAATGTCATGGCATGAGAGGTTCTTCTACTCTTTCTTCCAATCCACTTCGACCCGAAGTGCCGGATTAACGACGATGGATATCACCCAATTGTCAGAGTCTACTCTGCTTGTCATGAGCATCTACATGTTTATTGGTGGATCTCCCAACTCTGTAGGCGGAGGAATTCGAACCACGACCTTTGCAGTGTGCATCTTATTTATGTATAACTACATCAGAGGGAATCGTGAGATCAAAATCTTTAAGCGAGAAATTCATCCGGATGATGTTATGAAATCACTGGCGATTATGCTGCTTGCCATTGTGATGTGCGGAGCCTCCGCCATTGTTATCAATATTACGGATTCCCATCATCAGCTGATATCGATCATTTTGGAGGTATGCTCTGCCTTTGGTACGGTGGGCATGTCCACGGGCATTACACCAGAGCTAAGCGCTTTCGCCAAATTTCTGCTGATGATGCTCATGTTCATTGGGAGAATCGGTCTGACCTCGTTCATCTTCATTATTGGAGGCAAGAAGAAGAAACCGAAAATCCATTATCCTGTGGAGAGAGTGATTTCGGGATAATACGCTAGCAATTTATACAATGGACTACGGGGCTGTCTCAAAAGTCGATCTTTCGACTTAGAGACGCCTCTTTTGCGTGCCCCAAAAATGTGAACATCCCCATGCTCTGTCCGTGTCAACTCGGACACGGACATTATTGTCCGTTAGCGTTGATCCCGTGGCATCCTGCCCTTGTAACGGACAAGGGTGTCCATTACAAAGGGATTTGTCGCGAAAAATCGCAATTTGTGCTTCTAATGGTCAAAAGTGTCCGTTGGAGGAGCGTAATTGTTGTTTTCATGCTCTAACGGTCATTTTTGACCACTGTATCATGGCGATCCCATCGCTCCTCTGATTCCCGTTATTTCTCGCAAAAAAACCCCCGCCTGACGGCGGAGGCTCCAATACAAACTAACCTAGTATACTATCTTAATATTCATCTGCTCCAATGTCGATATTGCCACCTTTTACGCGATCGCTTCCTTTGTAGTCCTTGTCTCCCACGATCGAGCCCAAATTCTCTCCCGCATTAATCGCCGGGGAAGAGGCGCTGAGCGTGTAGTTTCCAGCGGCCGGATCAACGAGCAGCGGATCAGCAAATAAGGAGTGGCTATCCAGGGACGTGCCCGATTTATAAGCGGCAAATCCGGTGTAGCTGACATTTTTCCACTGCCATTCGGCTGAACTGGCCCCACCCGTCACATAGTAAAGGTTATAATCCACCTGATTTCCGGTATTTTGGGTAAAAGGATTCGAGATCATCAGCTTAGAACTGCTAGCTACAAAAATATTATTCTTGATGACATTATTCTTCGTATCGTATTGCAGCAGCATCTGACCGCCATCCAGCCCCTTCGTATCGTTCTTGTACAACGTATTGCCGATGACCTTACAATCCACGGTAGAGCCGCGTTTCTTATCGTAGCCCCCCATGGCGATGCCCGTGTAGTTATTATTAGCAACTATATTGTTCCTCACCGTAATATTGCTGGTGGACTTCCCGCTATGCTCACTCGCAATCTCGATCCCAATGTCATTGTTATAGCTCATATTGCGTTCGATCAGCGTATCCTTGCCACCATCGACATAGATGCCATCCGCCCCGTAGGAATCATTCGGTAATGACTTGCCGTAGGACGGATTATTAATCGAAGTAATATTGTAGACCAGATTCTCTCGGACGATGCCATTGCGTGCCTGGTCATAAGCAGAGTTAGGCGATGTGCCCTCAAAGCCGATTACATCGATTCCGATGTTGTCATTGTCATGGACGATGTTTCCTTCAATTAAGAAGCCATCCACATTGCCGTTGACGACCATCGATTCACTGGAGCCGAGGATGAGGTCACTCAGAGTATTGCCGATAATCGAAATATTGCTGAGCGACTGAGGTGCCTTCGTGCCGTATACCGCGATCCCGTGCGCATCGCGTCCGGATAGATCACTGCGCAGAGTCGCGTTATTCTCGATCGCATGAATATAGTTGTTGCGAATCGTAATATTGCTGCCAGCCCCGGTGATCAGAATCCCTGAAGGTATTTTATCCTTGGTAGTAGTTTTATAATTGCGAATCTCAAAATCCTCAAGGACGATATGACTGGCATCCGTAATCTCAATCAGACCCTCTGAATCCGCTACAGACAGCCCTGTTCCATCCAGAATAGCGGTCTGCGGAGTATAACTCTTGAACGTAATCGGCCCCTCCGCTGCCGACCCGGAATGCGTAATCTTCAGCTTCTGCTGATACACGCCATCCATGACATATACGGTATCGCCCGCGCCTGCGCTGTCAGCCGCATACTGCAAGGTTTTCCACGCCTCACTGGTACTTGTGCCTGAGTTATTGTCACTGCCGGTCGGAGATACATAGTAGTTCGCTCCCGCAGCATAGGTTGTTGCTCCTTCTAAGCTAATTCCACCTAGCACCAGACTTGCCGTAAGCATCAGAACCGTTCCACACATTCTCAGTTTTCCCCAAACCGTCTTGCGAGCTGCTGTTGTTAACACATCTATCCTCTCCTTCGTTCATTATCTGAATCTTCGCTTACTTCAACGCTGCATTAAGCGTTCAACTCCGGCAACCGTAGGTAGGCTGCCCGTTCCTCCAATACCCTGAACCGACAGAGCGCCACATGCACAGGCGAACCGCAGCAGCTCCTCACCCCGAAGTCCCGTTCCATAGCCGTAGATCAGCCCTGCATTGAAGCAGTCTCCGGCTCCAGTCGTATCCTTGACATCAACTGAATAGGCTGGCGCCTGGATCAGAGGCTCATTCCGCTTGAACATGACCGCCCCCTGTGAGCCGCATTTCACGGCCACCCTCCCGGTCAATGCTTCAGGCGGCAGGGCCGCCCAGACATCGTCCAGCGCCTCAGCCCGGTACAGATGCATCAGCTCCTCCTCGCTCGGGATGAACAGATCCGTTACTGGAAGGAGGCGGTCGATGCCCTCATGCTGCCACTCACCCGATACATCCCAGCCTGTATCAAAAGAGGTCGTCTTCCCCAAGCTTTGAACCCTGGCGAACAAAGAGACCCATTCCTCCCTCATCCGCGTCTGCAAGAAGTAAGAGCCAAAATGAACATGATCCACTTCCTCCAGCAGCGCTTCAGGAATATGCTCCGGGGCAAGAAGCGGTATGGTCCCCGGATAGGTGAGCAGGCTGCGATCTCCTCCTGCCGAGAACGATAAGGTGATCCCTGTCCGCAGTTCGGCATCGACGGATACGAATTGGGTTGAAACCCCCATTCTCTGCAGCTCGGCGAGACAGAATCGACCGAAATCATCGTCACCGACCAGACTGACGAATTCCACCTCTGCCCCCAGCGAGGCCAGTGCACAGGCCGTAATCGCCGAGGAAGAGCCCAGTACAATCTCCATGCCGTCAAGCAGCTTCTCCCGGTTCATCTCCGGCATAATATCCGAACCTGTCAAGATCATATCCACATTCAATTCACCTAATACAGCTACCTTCATCGCTTCATCCACTCCTTGAGTTATCGCTCTCTACTTCATTTCATTTCCGGCATAAACCGGCGCTCCGCTTCATACAACTCTTCGAACATATCCTTGATTTCCTCTAACGAGCATACCGCCGAGGTCAGCGGATCGACCATAAGCGCATGCATCGCCATCTCTTTATCCTTGTTCAGCACCGCAGATACCGCAAGCTCGAAGAAAGCCATATTACTGCGGCATAACGTGGCAAGATGCTCAGGCAGCGCCCCGAATTGACACGGGTTTACCCCATTGCGGTCCACCATACAGGCGACTTCCACTACGCCGTCATGCGCCAGGTTCGAGATCAACCCTCCATTCGGAACACTTCCGTAGATCGTCTTCACTTCATTTTTAACCATCGCTTCAATAATAACGGCTGCATATTCATGGCTGGACTTCAACTCAATCGGGTGCTCTCCCGACAGCTGCTGCTTGATCTCCTCGTCATTCGTACGGCGCCAGATCGGCCAGTTATCCGCATAATAGCCCGTAGCACCGTTATACCCTGTACTGCAGTGGCGGTCAATCAAGTCCTGCCGCTTCCGATAATACGGGATATATTCCGAGAAATGTCCGCTCGATTCCGAGACAAAAGCGCCCAAATACTTCATCGCATCAAACCGCACCGGGTCTTTGGCCAGAAGCTCCGGATCTGCAATCCTCTCTAATAAGACAGGGTATAGATCCCGGCCTTGATGGGTCAGCTCGACGAACCATGACATATGGTTAATTCCGCCCGCGCGCCACTGCATTTCTTCGTAAGGTATGCCTGCGTATTTTGCCAGCTGTCTGGAAGTGTTCTGGATGGAATGGCAGAGCCCCACCACCGGCAGGTCCGTAATCCGGGAAGTGAGCAGCGTAACCGCGGACATCGGATTTGTATAGTTCAGAATGATGCAGTCCGGGCACAGCTCCTCCACATCGCGGACAATTTCGATCCAGCTCGGTAATGTACGCAGCGTCTTGAACAATCCGCCTGGTCCCAGCGTATCGCCGATACACTGATTAACCCCGTATTTCAGCGGGATTTCGTACTCGTAGCGAACCGTCTCCAATCCGACAACCTCAATCTGATTAATCACAAAATCTGACCCCGCGATCACCTCGCGACGATCGGTAGATGCCAGCACCTGCCACTTCTTCCCGGTCATTTCAATGATCTTGTTCACCAAGTCACGGGCGATCACGAGCCGTTCCGGATCGATGTCGACCAGAGCAATCGTCCCTTCCGTCAAGCCTTCAATATTAAAGATATCTACAATAATTTCGCGGGTAAATGCGCTTCCTGCGCCGATAATTGAAATTTTAGTCATAAGTATTTTCTCCATTTCCTGAGTATTAGGTATCTATGCTGGCTCTACTTCATGCCTGTCATGGTCAGCCCTTTGATGAACTGCTTCTGGAAAATAAGGAACACGATAATAACAGGCAGTGTAATGAGTACAGCGGCAGACATAACTACGTTGTAATTGACCTGATGCGCCCCATTGAAGAAGACGAGCGCCATCGGTACCGTCATGCGATCCATATCATTGATGGCGATGAGCGGCCATAAATAGTTGTTCCACGCGGCCATAAAGGTGAAGATGCCCAGGGCCGACAGCATCGGCAAAATCAACGGCATCACAACGCGCCACATAATACGAAGCTCGCCCGCCCCGTCGATCCGTGCCGCCTCAAGCAAATCTCTCGGAATATCCTCGATAAATTGCTTCGCTAAAAACACCCCGTAAGAGCTGATTAAGCTAGGTACAATGATCGCCGCCAAATTGTTGATGAGTCCGAGCTTGGAAACAATCAAATACGTTGGAATCATGATGACTTGGAACGGGATCATCATCGTCGCCAGTACGAGCAGAAACAGGAGCCTCTTACCTGGGAACGTGAATTTAGCAAAAATGTAGCCGGCCAGTGCGCTTGTAAACAAGGTAGCAGCCGTAATAATGACAGCTGTTATGGCACTGTTAAGCAGCCAGGTGAGAAATGGCGCCTCTTCAAACACGGCTCTATAGCCATCCAATGTCGGATTTTGCGGCACAAAAGATGTGGCCGACGAGATAATCTCCAGATTGCTCTTGAAGGAAGACAGCACCATCCATAGATACGGCAGCAGCATGATCGCCGCAGAGACCAGCAGAATAGCAATAATTACTCCTTCAAGCCATGTGAAACGCCGGGTCATCCTGACCCCTCCTTTTCGTTCAATGTTCCCATTGGGAACGTCCTGCTCTTAACTGAATCATCGTGACCAGCAAAATAATGAGCAGCAGTACAGCCGCCATCGCAGACGCATAGCCCATGTTGGAGTTAGAGAACGCTTGATCATAGATATGGAGCGCCAGCACCCTCGTCTCGTTGAACGGCTCACCCTTGGTCATAATCTGGAATTGCGGAAACGCTTGAAAATAAGACACGATGGTCGTCACCGAAACAAATAGCGTCGTCCTGCTCAACAGCGGCAGCGTAATATGCCAGAAAGTCTGCAGCCGGGTCGCGCCTTCCAGCCGCGCCGCTTCATAATACATATCCGGCACAGAATCCAGGCCGGCCATGAACAAGACCACGTTGTAGCCGATATCGGCCCATAGCGTCATCATAATGACGGAGAAGAGCGCATAGGCCGGGTCGCCCAGCCAGTTGATCGGCTCCAGATGGAACTGGGCCAGAATCATGTTGAAGAGCCCGTTATTATAATTGAACATGGTGCTCCAGACGACGGCCGTGCCTGCCAGCGGCGCAATCGCCGGAAGGAAGAAGATCGTGCGGAACAGACTGCGCAGACCGCGGAAGCGCACACTATTGATTGCAATCGCAATCAGCAGTGTAATAATGATATTAGCAATAACCGCCGCTCCGACAAATTTGAACGTGACTCCTAGCGATTTCAGGAACAGCCCATCGCTGAACAATCGAATGTAATTTTGCAGTCCAATAAAAGGCGATTCCTCACGCAGCGGACTGTATTGATAGAAGGACAATATTAAGCTCCAGACAATCGGTACAAAGGCAAATACGGTAAACAGAATAAAGATCGGCGTCAGGGACGCGGTGACGAACAGACGCTGCTTCCGATGAACGGCTTGGGAGCGGAGCTTTCGCCCCGCGCCACTCTCCCGCTTCAAACTGCTGATTTCCATTTCTGAACACTCCCGGTTTACTTATGTTGGTCTTGACTCGTATTGACCGCCTCTTCGATCTTGCGCAGACCATCCTCCACCGTGATCTTGCCAGCAACGATGAGCTGGAAATGATCATTAATCTGTTTGAACAGATAATCGCGATCCCAGATGGGGCCAATCCAGCGGCCATACTCCAAAATATCAATGGATGTCTTCATGTACGGATTCTCCTTCACAAACTCCGGATCGCTGGCAACCTCCTTCTTGGCCGGCACAGTAAACGTGTCCAGATTCCACTTGCGAAGCTGCTCCTTGCTCGTCACGTAGTTGATGAAGTCCCAGGCTTCCTCAGCATGTTTGCTTTTCTGGGAGACGACGAGTCCCCAGCCCGATTCAGCGGCAAAAAGCGGTGGCTCTGAGGTATAGGAGGGCACAGGAACATACTCAAAATCGTCCACCTTATAGCTGTCCAGGCCCGTGGCGATCGTCCAGGGCCCGCGATAGGCCATCGCCGATCCGCCCTTGAAGAAGTAATCCGAGGTGTCGAGCTGTCCGCCAAAGGTCGTCAAATCAGCCACTTTATCCTCTACAATCAGATTTTTCAGCTCGGTCATCGCCTTGACAGCTTCCGGCGTCTGGAAATTGACATGACCATTCTCGCCCCAATAATCACCCTTCTGCTGCAAAATAAAGGACAGGAAGGTAAAGGTAATATTGTCGCCGGATACGAAGTCAAAGCCTTTAACCTTCAGGCTGTCCCCGCTCGTCACCGTCAGCTGCTTGGCCGCCTCGACCAGCTCAGGCCATGTTGCCAGCGGATAAGCGATCCCTTTGTCCTTGAACATCTGCGAGTGGATCAGCATCCCGCCATTCTCGATGTTATATTCCATCGGCAGTCCATACAGCTTTCCATCATGCATATATCCGCCTAGCGGAGCTTCAAAGTACTCCTCCTTCCTGTTCTCGCCGTCCGGTACCTCGGCCAGCAGCCCATTATTCGAATATTCCGGCACCCAGGTTCCAAACACCTCGGCCATATCAGGTGGATGGTTTGCGGAGAATGACGCTTTCAGCTTCTGGTTGTACGCATCATACGGATAGTTCTGAAAGTCAATCTTCACATTCGGATGCTCCTGCTCATACTGATCGATCATGGATCGATAGCTTTTGATAAAGGCATCTGCCTGGTGGCTCCAGAACACAAGCTTCACTTGTTCATCCTTGCCGCCAGTCCCATCGGTACTTCCAGCATTTTTTGAATCAGAGCAACCACTTAGCACAAAAACTGCAAAAATCGTGGCAATCAGACAAAAAATAGCCGGCTTTCTAACGTTCTTCATGGCAAACCCCTCCCTTGTTTTTGTAGTTAACCGCTTTCACAGTGTTGAATGTAACTTTTTTCTAGACAAATGTCAATGCATATTTTTCATTATTTTGCGGCAAATAATAAATATTTTTGCATGCAAATTTTCAAGAAATATTTCGCAATATTTCAGTTGACCTTGGCGTTGTTTTTGCTTAACATATAGAGGTGAGAAGTTGCAAACATATGGAAAAGGCAGTTGCAACTTGATGTGCAGCCTGCACCCAAATGCAACTAGAAAGGGACGGTTGATGATATGGCGACTTTAAAAGATATTGCGGTCAAGGTAGGAGTGTCCGTCTCTACGGTCTCCCGCGTGCTGGCCAACGATTCCAACCGGCTCGTGAACACAGATACCAAGCAAAGAATTTGGGATGTAGCGAATGAGCTTGGCTACCAGGTCAAGTCCCCATCGTCTAACACCTCCCAGGCTGTGAAGCAGGTTGGCTGTGTGGTGTCGACCATGCAGAAACGCTACTACCACCCTTATTTCTCCGTGATCCTTGACGGGATCGAGAAGGAACTATCCAAGCACGGCTACAAGCTGGCTTATACTTATACTCAGGAGGAGCTGCAAAAGCCTGAAGTGTTGCGCAGCGCATTGCATGACAGTCCTCTGGACGGCTTGATCGTTATCGAAGGAATCGACAACAAACTTTATCAGCATTTCAAGAAGCATGTGAAAGCGATCGTCGGCATTGATGTGTCCGATCCGGATATCCCTTGCATCGCTTATGATCGGGTGGAAGCGGCACGGGTTGCCGTCTCGCATATGATTGAGCAGGGGCATCAAGATATCATGTTCATTGGTGGGACAGGGCTGTCAGGCCACTTTGAGAAGGAGAAACGCTATCGGGGATATAAGCTCGCCTTGGAGCAAGCGGGGCTATCGGTGCGGGAGGACCGCGTCCTCGACGCAGCCTGGGAGCCAGATAATGCCTATCGCCTTATGCTGCAATATTTGGAGAAGCATACGGATAATTTGCCGACAGCTGTCTTTGCAGCGAGCGACATTATGGCGATGGCCAGTATGCGGGCGATTTCCGAGAAGGGCTACAGCATCCCGAATGATTTTGCCGTCATGGGATTTGATGATAATGAGCCTTCTCGCTATACTGTGCCGCCGCTGTCCACGATCCGCATTCCGACCTTTGAGATCGGCGTCATAGCTGCAAAGACGATGCTGCAGTGCATCCGTGACCCGTTTCCGCTGCCAATTCGGATCTATGTGCCGTTCGAGCCGATCTTCCGCCAGTCGACCGCGAAGCCGGGAGAATAGAAGTGCATATATACAACTATTTGCGCTCCTTATGGCCTCAACAGGTAATATAAATGCAATTCTGCAACTATTCGGATGATTTATCCTCTGAACGAAGCTAAATTCGGGAAATAGTTGTATATCCGCATCTATTCCTGATTTCAAGATGGATTTGCTGAAAATAAGTGTATTTCTGCAACTAAGCTCCATTTGAGGAACGCAGTTTGCAATAAAGACTGCAATGTAATATATAACTGCAAATTATACACTTATATAGGGAAATGACTGGAGGAGCACTCTTTCAGTTGCATTTTGTACACTTAGAATCACCTGTTTCCAAGGGTTCGAGGGAAAACGGGCTTTTAAGTGTACTTTTTGCGATTAAAGGAAAGCCTGCGCTGATTTGTGAGGTTTTAGCTGCACTTTGTGCAATTGAAGGAACTTCCGTAACGTAGTGTAGTGTAGTGCGCGATAGAGTACTCTAGGAGCACAAAAAACCCCAGCCCTCACCCGGGCTGGGGTTCTTCAATAGTGCAAGGCCATCCTGCCAGGAACGCGCCACATTAAGCAAAAGTGACACTCCCAAGCAGGCACATTCACGGTGCTGTCGTGAACTTAGGCCTTGCCCCATGAATATTAGAGATTATTGATTCCGGATCATGTAATCGAATGCGCCAAGTGCTGCAGTAGCACCCAAGCCCATCGAAATGATGATCTGCTTGAATGGTGAATTGGTGCAGTCGCCTGCAGCGAATACGCCAGGGAGGCTGGTTGCGCCACGGCTGTCTACTACAATTTCGCCAGTACGTGTGCGTTCAACACTATCACCTAACCAGTCTGTGTTCGGAACAAGACCGATTTGGATGAAGATCCCTTGCAGGTCGATATGCTTCTCTTCGCCACTCTCACGCTCGATGTAAGTAACACCATCCACCTTATTGGTTCCGGTAATTTCCTTCACTTGAGCATTCTTGAGAACCGTTGTGTTCGGCAAGCTGTTCAGACGTTCCTGAAGAACGGAGTCTGCCTTCAGCTCTGGCATGAATTCGAGGACCGTTACATGGCCGGCGACGCCTGCTAAATCAATTGCTGCCTCAACGCCAGAGTTACCGCCGCCTACAACGGCTACATGCTTGCCTGCGAACAGAGGACCATCACAGTGCGGACAATAAGCCACGCCCTTGTTCTTGAACTCCGCTTCGCCAGGTACGCCAAGATTACGCCAGCGTGCTCCTGTAGAGAGGATAACGGTCTTGCTCTTCAGCACAGCCCCGTTCTCCAATTCAACCTCAACGAGGTCTTTCTTCTCCAAGCGCTTCGCAAGCTGCGACTTCATAATATCGATGTTATATTCCTTCGCATGCTCCTCAAGACTGGCAGCAAGCTTAGGACCTTCGGTATACTTCGTACCGATCAGGTTCTCGATGCCGAGCGTATCGTTGACCTGTCCGCCGAAGCGTTCAGCCACAATCCCCGTGCGGATGCCTTTACGGGCAGCATAGATTGCTGCACTCGCTCCGGCTGGTCCGCCACCGATCACCAGTACATCGTAAGGCTCTTTATTTTCGAACTCGGAGGCATCCTCCGAGCTACCCATTTTATTCAAAATATCTTCAATCGTCATGCGTCCGCTCTCGAAGAATTCAGCGTTGAGATAGACACTTGGCACGGCCATAATGTCCTTGCTCTCTACTTCCTCCTTGAAGGCTGCACCGTCGATCATGGTATGAGTAATGTTCGGATTAAGCACGCTCATCATGTTCAATGCCTGAACTACATCAGGACAGTTGTGACAAGACAAGCTGACATAGGTTTCAAAGTGATACTCACCTTGAATCGCCTTAACCCGGTCAATGACACTCTGCCCCACCTTAGGCGGTCTGCCGCTAACTTGAAGCAAAGCCAATACCAACGAAGTAAACTCATGGCCTAATGGTACCCCAGCAAATGTAACGCCAGTGTCTTCCCCTGCACGGTTTACGCTAAAGCTTGGAGTTCTAGGCAATTTAGTATGCTCTATCGTAATTTTATCAGACATGCTGGATAGTTCATTGACTAAATCCAGCATGTCGTTAGATACCGAATCGGTTCCTGCACTGACTTTCAGCAGAACATTGCCTTCCAGAAGCTGGAGGTACTGCGCCAATTGCGTTTTGATGTCTGCGTCCAGTTTCATGTTATCTCTCCTTAAATCTTGCCTACAAGATCAAGGCTAGGCTTCAATGTTTCTCCGCCTTCCTTCCACTTAGCAGGGCAAACTTCGCCCGGATGGTTACGAACATATTGAGCAGCCTTAATCTTATCGATCAGGATGCTTGCGTCACGTCCGATACCGCCAGCAGTAATCTCAATCGCTTGGATTACGCCGTCTGGGTCGATGATGAATGTACCGCGGTCAGCAACACCATCTTCTTCGATCAATACATCGAAGTTACGGGAAATCGTATGTGAAGGGTCACCAATCATAATGTAAGTAACTTTGCCGATCGCTTCGGAGCTATCATGCCAAGCTTTGTGTACGAAGTGGGAATCCGTAGATACGGAGTAAACTTCAACACCAAGCTCCTTCAATGTTGCATATTGTTCTTGCAAGTCTTCAAGCTCAGTCGGGCAAACGAATGTGAAGTCTGCAGGGTAGAAGCAAACGACACTCCATTTTCCTTTAAAATTCTCTTCGGAGACTTCGATGAAATCACCGTTGTGATAAGCATTAGCTTTAAATGGTAGTACTTCTGTTCCAATCAATGACATGGTTATTCGTACCTCCCAGGTATATTAGTTTAATTAAGATTAGCATAGAGACATTCGAGCAGTGCATGCACATTGCGCAACGAGCTATACTAATTTCTTATTTATAATAATTATTATATATTAATCATTCTCAATGTCAAACCAGTTCACCAAGTCTTCATATTCTTATTATTCACAGGAATTCAGTTCCCATTCTTCACTACAGGATGAATTCCCTTCCTTAGTAAGACAGCTGTTGAACCAATACTTTAGCGCATAGATTCCCTCCCATACAAGTTCGTACTCTGCCTTCCCTCGACAGCACAGATAACTCGTCCTAACTGCTCTTGTACAATTCATCTCTATATATAATATGATAACTCTTTTTCTGGAAAAAAGTTGTACTTATTCTCGCAAATCAGTACAGGGTATCCCAGAAATTTACCCTCTATTTACCTTTTCTGTATTGGATTGTATATGATATTCCGACTTAATCTGATAGACTAGCAAATGTACATATATATTCAAGGAGGAAACCATGAAGAATTTTGCAAAATATCTATCGATCTTATTCGCAGCAGTGATTATCTTATCGGGGTGCTCCAGTAATAATACTGCCGACTCGAAGAAACTATCTTCGGATGAGAAAATGGCATTATCTTATGTAACGGACTTCTACAATGCATCGACAGCAGACAAAGAGAAGTTCGTTGAGGAGAATGTACACCCTGAGGTACAAGCTCTATTTCGTATAGGGGCTAAGGGAGAAGCTACAGAGGATAATAAGCTGAAGGATCCGAAGGTGGCAGAATCAGTACCCTACGATGAAGAAGACGGAAAAGGATCGGTAGTACTCATTCAGGCGGCCGACGATAAAGAAATGATCGTGCTGATCATCGATGGCAAGGTAGCCTTTGGCTATGCTGCATCCGATAATCCGGAGTCTCAGGAAATGTTCGAACAAATGCGCAGTCAATTTAAAACAGCCAAATAATTAACAACTATACTTGAACAGCCAGTCGCCGCAACTCTTGCGCAACTGGCTGTTCTATTTTCTCTATTTTACACTTCCAGGTCTCCGACCTTCCGCCAATAGTCCATTGATCTGCTCGATCAGCGCTGGAAGCTCCGCCAGGGTAGCTATCGTGAAGTCAGCGCCATGCTGCTTGAATACCTGCTGCGTTCTGGCGATGGCCGCCTGTTGGTCAGGCGCGGTTAAGCTGTTGTACTCTTCCTCGCTCAAGCCCATCTCCGAGCTGCCGACGGCGACACCCACCGACCATACGCCTGCGGCCACACCCTCTTTAATATCGGAAGTGGTGTCTCCCACCTTCACGACCTTCCGTACTGCGGACAGCTTCAATGCCTCCATGTTGCGGTAAATCATATACGGATACGGCCTTCCATAGGAATTCGTGTCATCCGGCGTCACGACATGATCGGGGCTATAGCCCTTCGCCTTGGCCCCCGGTACGACAACCTCCATCATGGAATTGGTGTAGCCCGTAGTGGAGCCAATCTTCAGGCCTCTGGAACGCAGCTCCTCCACGACAGGGATCACGCCCGGAATCGGACTAGTATATTCAGACAAGGATGCCATAAGCGCTGGCTCGAATTCAGCATACAGCTGATTTACATCCTCCTCGTTGAAGGCCCTGCCAGCCTTCTCCTCCCATAGCTTGGACAATCTTGGCATGGACAACATAGCGCGGATATGGTCGATCTTCAGCATCCCCATCGGTTCTCTGGCTTCCTCCATCGTAACCTCGATGCCAGCATTTTTAAATATATCCACGAATACATTCACGGGTGCGAAGCAACCGAAGTCCACCGTCGTTCCCGCCCAGTCAAACATAACCCCTTCAATATAACTCATCGTCCCGTTCCTCCCATGTAATCGCTAATGATGGCACATAATTGCTCAATATCCTCTTGATAAATCTCACCGATATTTCCGATCCGGAAGGTATCGACATCCGTCAGCTTGCCTGGATAGATGACGTATCCCCGTTCCTTCACATAGGTATAGAAATCACCGAAATGGAAGTGATCATCCGGGAATAAGAAGGTCGTAATAATTGGCGACTGCTTCTCCTCCGGGATATAAGCCTGAATGCCAATTTTCGCAAGCTTCCTGCGCAGCAATTGATTATTGTCACGATAACGCTCATACCGTGCAGATACTCCGCCTTCCTCAATCAGCTCGTCGATCGCCTTGGAGAAGGCGGCCACGACATGGGTCGGAGAGGTGAACCGCCATTTGCCATCCTCATCCATCCCCTTCCACTGATCGTACAGATCGAGCGACAGGCTGCGCGAGATTCCCTGACTCGCTCTCAGCTTCTCCAGCTTGGCAATGACGAAGCCGAAGCCAGGCACGCCCTGGATGCATTTATTCGCGCTGCTGATCAAATAATCGATGCCTAGTCCCGCTACGTCAATCTCGATCCCGCCGAAGCTGCTCATCGCGTCGATAATTAAGGTTTTTCCATATTCCCGAGACAACCGCGCGACCCTCTCAATCGGATTCAGAATCCCCGTCGTCGTCTCACAGTGAACCATAGCAATATGCGTAATCTCCGGATCGGTGACTAGCAGTGCCCTGAGCACAGCTTCCTCTGGCTGCTTGTCATAGCTGAAGCGATGCTCCGTATAATTCAGGCCGATATACTGCGCTATCTGAACGATCCGCTCGCCATAAGCGCCATTGGTCACGATCAGCAGCTTATCTGTGTCGGCTACCGCCGAGGTGAGTACGGACTCGACCGCGAAGGTTCCGCTGCCTTGCATCAGCACGGATGTATATTCCTGCGGATCAGCTCCGGCGATCTCTAGCAGCTGCGCTCTGATCTTCTGTGTGATCGATTTATAATCATCATCCCAAGTACAGCGATCCAGCAGCATTTCTTCCTTAACACGATCGGTCGTAGTTAATGGTCCTGGGGTTAACAGCTTGTATAAGTTCATTTGGCCTTGCTCCCTTATATAGAAATGTTCTAATGCGTGATATATATATCCTGCTGAGATGTCTCGCAGTCTGAGATCAGTTCTGTGCGCTCTTGAAAAAATCCTGATGCTCCTTCAGCAGTTCAACGGTCAGCGGCTGCTCGAACTTCACTGATTTAGCCGGCTTATTCACATCCTCCACCGTCTCGCCATGATACAAAGCGACTGGATAGTTGGCGATCAGATCCTTGCGCGCGTCCTTGATAATAACCTCCGCCATCTCCATCGCCAGATCGGTTGTCGCATTCTTCTTATCCACGACAGCCACCGATTCTGTCAGGGAGAAGTTCCCTTCCAACGGGTCCACATAATCGATCGGCGCACCGGATGCCTTCGCCTTGACCGCCTGATGACGCAGACCGAAGCCAGCAGCCACCTCACCCGCTTGTACCTTCTTAATCGGCCCGGAGCCCGAGCTCTCCAGATGCGGACCGACATTCTCTATCAGATTATGGAGAACCGCCTTACCTTCCTCTTGACCATATTGGCCGATAATCGCTTGGACGAGCAGCCAAGCTGTAGATGAATCCATAATGTTCGGGATGGACACGAGGCCCTTGAACTCCGGCTTCGTCAAATCCTTGATCGAGGTCGGCATTGGCAATCCCTTCTCCTTCAGCACTTCGGTGTTCACGAAGATGGAGCCGGTGTTAGCCAGTATCGGCGTATAGTAAGACGGGTACGACTCTAGCGCATCCGTAGTGAAGGCCAGATCCTTATACATGGCGTGCTGGCTCTGTGAGCTTTCAATGAAGTAGGAGCTCATCGTAACCAAATCCGCCTCGATCTTGCCGCCCTCCGCCAACAGCTTGCCGCCGAGCTCGGATGTCCCCATCGATTGCAGCAAGTATTTTCCGTCATAGCCTGCATTCTTCAGCGCGGTCTCCATCGAAGCAACCGCCTCTTCATCCGCATTAGTATAGATAACCACCCTCTTCGCTTCTTCAGCCTTGCCGCCGCCACTGCCACAACCAGCCATCGTCAGGATCAGGCCAACCGCCAGTAATGTAAGCAGCATCCCCTTCATCGTTCTCAACATCGCTATCCCTCGCTTCATTAAATTTGTATTTATCTATAACCAATCCGATATAGCAGCTAGTGCACCGCCCTTCTTCGCTGCATGCCGTCACAAATGACCTTAACCACCAGATTAGTGAGGAAGATCAGTAGCGACAGTACGAAGATCTCGTTGAACTTGGCGAAATGCTGCAGTTCTTTGATCTTGCTGGCGACGACCGAGGTATGGGCCGATACCAGGAAGATGATTCCACTGATCGTTACCATCGAATTGATGAAGTAATAGCTGAACATCTCTAGCACGGTCGAGACCGAATTAGGCAGCACCACCCGGTACACGGTCTTGAACCAGCTATCGCCGAGCAGCTCTCCCGTCGTCTCCCAGGAAGGATTCATCTTGGACAGGGAATTCTTCGCCATCAGGTACGGTGTCGTGAACAGATGCACGATATTACACAGCACGATGATGGTAAAAGTCCCCTTCAGACTGCTGCCGTTGAACAGAAGCAGGTACGATATCCCTAGCACCATGCCCGGTACTGTATTGGTAATCATCGACACAATATCGGTCGCTCTCCTTGCCCTAAGCTTCGTGCGTACATTCAGCAGCGCGGAGCCATACGCGACTAGTGTCCCGAACAACGAGGTGAGTAGGGCAACCCAGAGCGAGTTCCTGTACACTCCTGTCAAATCGCCGGATGCAAGCACATCGTTAACATGCTTCAAGGTGAAGCTAGTATCGTACGGGAAGCTATTCATGAACGGCGCGATGAACATCACTGCGAAGATGGACAGCAGCCCTAGCACAATGACAGAAGCGGCGATGCCAAATCCTGCATCCCGGATGCGATGGCTCGGCAACTCGATATCGGTTATTTTGTCATAATGGAAGTTCAGCTTCTCAAGGTAATGCAGCAGTCCTATTCCGAACACCGCCGGCACCAGCATGAGTACCGCGATCACCGCTCCCTGATTGAAGTCGGGGATGGAGCCGAGCATCACCTGATACAGCTGGCTGGCAATGACCGGGTAAGTCCCACCCACCGAGGCAGGAATCCCGAAATCCGTGAAGCTCAGAATAAAAGCGAGCACAAACGCCCCGCCCAGCGCCCCGACGAGCGGACGCAGAATCGTATTCGTGAAGCTTCTCAGCGTTCCGTCACCCATCAGCCGGGATACGATGATGAATTTCTTGTCCACGTAGCCGAAGGCGTTATGAATCAGGAGAAAGGCCGGCGGCAGCGTATAAATGATATAGCCCATCAGCAGGCCGTTGAACCCGTATATTTCGAACAAATTCCGCCCAAGGAGCTTGGTGATCAATCCCTGGTTACCGAAGGAATACATGATGGCGAAGCCATAGGTGATAGTCGGCAGCAGCATAGGTAGCATAATGGCGATTCGCAGTCCCCCTTTGATGGGGCGAAATATCCTCGTGCAGTGAATGGAGTAAGCCAGAATAAATCCAAGCACCGTAGCGATCACCGCCGCCGCAGCCGAGACCTTGATGCTGTTCCAGGCCGCGCCGAGCATGTCCTGTTCCTTCCAGACCGCCGCATAGTTCGAGAGTGATAAGCCCTGATCGGTCTCCAGAGAACGTAGTAACAGAATAATCAACGGCAGGAACAAGAAGCCGATGAACAGCAGCAGAACCAGGATGAAGGCCACCCGCATTTCCGGTTTGATCCTATGCATGTGCATACATCTCACCGAACAGGTTATATATGTTCTGGCGTTTGATTTGTAATTGCTTAATAATGAACCTCTCGACAAAATCATTATCCGGCTGGCTGATGATCTCTTGCGGCGTCCCGAACCGGGCGATCTTGCCTTGGTCGATAATTAGTATTTTGTCAGACAGGGTTAGAGCCTCCTCAGGGTCATGGGTCACAATGATCGTCGTTAGCTTGAATTCTCTAGCGATCGATTGAATCCGCTGCTTGATAGACTCCTTGATCACGCCGTCGAGCGCGCTTAATGGCTCATCGAGCAGCAAGATCTTCGGCTTCGTAACGAGGGTTCTCGCCAGCGCCACCCGTTGCTTCTGTCCGCCGGACAGTTCGCCAATTCGCTTATTCAGATGGGGAGTTAGCTCCAGAAAATCGATATATTCCTGAACCTCCTGCTTGCTCGCCACACCCTTCTTGTTGCGCAGCCCGTAAATGATGTTGTCATAGGCATTCAAGTTCGGAAACAGGGCATAGTCCTGGAACACGATATTGAAGCCGCGCTTTCTCATCGGAACACGGGTCAGGTCCTCATTACCAAAGATGATGCTCCCGCTGTCCACTCCGGTCAGGCCAAGAATCAAATGAAGCAGAGTTGTTTTGCCGCTTCCGCTCGGGCCGAGGAGCGACATAATCTCCCCCGTGCCGATCTCAAAGCTGATGTCATTGAGAACTGTTTTGCCGTCAAATTGTTTGCTAATATTGTGCAGCTTCAGCAAGCCGCCCACCTCCTTAGACACACTCTCAGTATAGAAACCGTATGTCATCCGGAATAAGTGACTATGTAAAATTTGCGTAAATCATGCCTAACTACTTCATTGATTATGCATAACTCTATCCCATATTAGATAGCTATTCCTACCGATCTTCGTAAAATCTATTGAAACTACAAGAGCTAGCCGATACACTGAAATTGCTCCAATTATATAAGTTGTTAACTCTATAATAAAATTCTGTATTTAGCGGGTGAGAGAGATGCTGCCACTTGAGAGGCAAAAGAAAATACTTGATCTGTTAACCATCCGGGAGGTTCTCAAAATCAACGAGCTGACCGAAGAGCTGGATATATCCGTTGATACGCTTAGAAGGGATATCAATCTGCTCGCCAAGCAGGGGAAGATCGAAAAAATATACGGCGGCATCAAGCTCGCTGGCCGATTCGGCGAGTCCTCGATGGAGGAGCGAATGATCGATCATTTGGGGGAGAAGGAACAGATCGCCCGAAAATGCTGTGAGTTCATCGAGGATGGCGACTGCATCTATATCGATAGCGGCTCCACGACTTACCAAATCGCCAAGTACATCAAGCATAGAAAGAAGCTCACGGTAATCACGGGCTCCATCCCGGTCATCCAGGAGCTCATCAATAGTGAGGTTGAGTTAATCATCATCGGGGGAAAAATCAGAAAGGAAGAGCAGTCCGTCGTCGCATATGACTATATCTTCAATTTCCACGAGCTGAACGTCCGCAGGGCTTTCATCTGCTGCAGTGGTATTACTGTCGAGCGGGGAATATCCGATTACAACCTGGAAGAAGCGATAACGCGCAAAAAAATGATCGAGCTCTCCAAGGAGGTATACATCGCCGCCGACAGCAGCAAATTCGGCAAGGATGTGATGGTCTCTATCGCGCCGCTGGAGCAGATCGACGCCATCGTGACAGATGCGGGACTCGACCGGGGCTATCAGGCCCAGTTTAAAAAGACGGCGACGAGGCTGGTCATTGCATAAATCACAAATGAGATTCGGCCTTCAAGTTAAAGAACCGTCGGGGGAGATCACCCTGACGGTTCTTTTTAGAGATCGGGAATAAAATAAATGCTAACGTGCAACTATTTGCCACGCTTATCCCCTATACAGGAAATGTAAATGCAATTATGCAACTATTCGGGGGATTTCTCCCTCAATCAGCGCTTTGGTCAGGAAATAGTTGTATATCCGCAGCTATTTTCTGATTTCAAGCGGGTTCCCCCGGAAATAAGTGTATTTCTGCAACTAAGCGCAAGCAAGGTTAGGGTTAGTTACGAAGCAAGAGCTTGCGAGACACGTCCGCCGATCTTAACGCCCTTCCTCCGCCTGAGCGACAGCCTTGGTATGATGCACGGTTCCATGCGGATGATGGGGCGGAGCGTAGATCGTGTATAGCTTAAGCGGCTTGTTACCGGTGTTGATCACATTGTGCCACGTACCTGCGGGGACGACGATAGCGTAATCGCCATCGACTTTTTCCTGGAAATTCAGGTTATCCTTGCCGGGTCCCATCTGAACAATCCCCTTGCCATCTTCAATACGCAGGAACTGATCGACATTCGGATGTACTTCCAGCCCGATATCATCGCCGACATTGATGCTCATCAAGGTAACCTGCAAATGGTTCCCTGTCCATATCGCTGTGCGGTAATTCGTATTCTTCTTCGTCGCCTCTTCAATATCCACGACAAATGGCCGGGGGCCGTAATCCTTCAGCTCATGAACTCTATATTGCTGATCCCAGGCATTATTCCATGGCTGCTGGTTTGGATGGTACTGCGGATAATATGGATTCACGTAGTTCCCATAATAATTCTGCTGATATCCGTTCCACTGATATGGCCCTGGATTCTGCCACTGCGGGTGACTCGTTGGTCTGTAATACAACATTCATTCTCCTCTCATACCCATTACTTGTTAGCAGTCTATGCTGCTGCCCATCCGCAGGTAACTAGTCACCGTAAAAATGGTACAAGAGAGTTGTATCCATCCAGCCGTCAGCAATAAGCCATCAAGCTATCCCGATCGTCACATAGCGGCGCATTCATAAGGCACCATAATTCTCACCCATGCACCGCCTTCAGGACGATTCCCCGCTTTCATCCTCCCGCCGTGCTTCCGCACCAGCAGCTGCGCCGTATACAATCCCAGGCCGGAATGGCCGTGATCCTGAGATCTGGAGGCATCCCCCGAGTAGAATTTATCGAACATACAGTGTAAATCCTGATCGCTGAAGCCCGGGCCGGTATCCATCAATTCAACAATAATCTGACTCTCGTCAACATGAACCGCCCACTCAATTTCCCCTTCCACCGGCGTAAAACGCAGACTGTTCATCATTACGTTATCCAGCACCTGCTCCAAGCGCTCCGTGTCCAATAGAAGCGGCTGCTCCGTATTGGAATGCCAATGTTCCCGCGAATAACGAAGCGTAATCCCTTTCTCACGGCATAATAAGTCGAATTCCTGTCTTTTCCGTTCACAGAAGGCGCCGAGATCCGTCGGCATACACTGCAGAATGAAATCAGGTGTGTCGATACGATTCAGGAATAGCAGCTCGGTCAACATCTTATCCGCACGCTGGGTACTATTCCGAATAGTTAGCAGGTATCGCTCCAGCCGCTCGGGGTGACGTGTACCGCTCTCAATCAGGTTATCCGCATGTCCCTGGATAATCGTGAGCGGGGTTCGCAGATCATGGGCAATCGCTGAGATCATATCCCGTCTCTCCTGCTCCAGCCGCCATTCTCGCTTCAATGATTGCTCCAGCGCCTGGCGCATCTCCTCAAAAGCATTCGACAACTCGGTCAATTCCTTCGAGCCGCTCTCGCCCGCAACGGAGAAATTAAGGTCATTCTGCTGAATCCGCCGCGCTCCCCCGATAATCCGCGAGATTGAAGGCTCAAGCCGCTTGCCTAGTCTTCTAGCGAAGATCGCCGAGAACAAGATAATGAACAGAAACGGGGCAATCAGGCTGCCCAATAGGAGACCAACGAGCATTCCTTCCCTCGGATTGTTGTCAGCCACTTTCAGACTGTAGCGCAGCACGAGCATCCCCTTCAGTTGTTTGTCCGCATCAAGTATAGGTGAGAACTTCACAATCCTTCCGTTATACCCTTCGGTCTGATTCAGCTTGTTAATAACCCCCTCGGGGCTACTGACATAGCTCTCTCCCTTCCATCCATAGACAATCCGCCCCTGCAAATCAATCACTTGATACTGCATGCCCTGAAGCGGCACTACTTTCTCCAGTTCACCCTGCATCTGAGGAGATAACAAGGCGTCCTGCCGCTTAGTCGCATATTCTAGAATCTGCGGGATTTTCCGCTCGTAATGATTGGCCGGAAGAACTCCCCTACCTGTCTGATTGATCAGAAAATACAGTGTAACCCCCCATACCACCAGCGAGCATAGAAAGCTATACAACAGAACGAGCACAAACGCACCCAGAAACTGCCTGCGCAGCGATCTTCTACTCGTCTTCACGATCTGTCGAATTTGTATCCTACCCCCCACACGGTCGCAACAAAGGTCCGCTCCGGCGCTACCGCCGCCAGCTTGGCGCGAATATTCTTGATATGCTCGGTCACCGTAGCTGAATCGCCTTCCGCATCATAGCCCCACACCTTCTCATACATCTGTTCGCGTGAGAACACTTGATTGGGATGCATGAACAGAAGCTCGAACAATTCGAATTCACGACTGGTCAGAGGGATTGGAATATGCTTATAAAATAATTGTAGACTGTCCAGATCTAGGGTCAAATCGCCGTGATGCAATAGCTTCGGTTGTCGGCTCAAGTGGCTCCGCTGCTCGCGTCTCAGATGCGCCCTGATTCTCGCCTTCAGCTCCTGCATACTGAAGGGCTTGACGATATAATCGTCACCGCCGACAGCAAGCCCCCGAATTCGATCCGCTTCGGCAGAGCGCGCACTTAAGAACAGAATAGGGCAGGACACCCTATCCCGGATCACCTGGCATACTTCAAGCCCATCCAGATGTGGCATCATAATGTCCAGAATAATGAGATCCAGCTCAGCTTCAAGCCGCTCCAGCACCTGCCTGCCGTCATAGGCAATCCGCACCTCATAACCTTCATCCTCCAGCGCATCGCGCATGAACTCTACAATTTCTCGTTCGTCGTCGGCAATCAGTATCTTTTCTCTCATTTTCATAGGTATCCTTTCCATTGCTATCCCGTTCATTGTACCTGCTTACGCACCAAAAATCCCCCTGAAATGTAACACTCCACATCACTTCAGGGGGCATGTCTATTAATACTTCGTCGTCGGCTCCTTCACTTGATCGAAGACGATAATACCGTCATATTGCTCTCTCGGAATAAATCTCATCACATTCGGTGCAATGATTTCAGAGGTCATTCCATCCTCCGCAGCATAGGCCATCTTGAACATCCAGGAGTTACTCTTATCCGGAATCTTGTGCTGAGACAAATCGGCAAAGGCAATCTTATAACCGCTGCTCATCATCAGGTGCTCCAGGCTATTCTTCGGCATCGGCTTAATATCGAATAGCTCCTGCGTCGTAATCGTGCTCGCTCTACCGCTGTTCATGTAGAAGCCGATCACATATCCCTTGTCCTTGAACTTCTTATGAAGCAGCTCGCCCATGCTGGTGAAGCTGTTGATCCATTTTCCCTGTTCCTTCGTCTTGATTCTGGAAGTATTCTTGGCCAAATGGTCGTTATGCGCCCATAGAATTACTTTTTTGCCGGGGTACATCACCTGCATTAGCCACTCGACATTATCAGCCATGATGCGATCTCTGAATTCATAGCTTTCCTTCGTGCCGTACAAGCCCATTTCGATGAAGCTGATCCGCCCCTCCAAGGCTTTCACCGCGATATCGACCATATGCTCATTCTGCGGATAGGCCGCTGCAAGCTGCTCTTTGTTGTCCTGGATGAATTGAATGAGGGCTCTATATTTCGGCTCATATTCATTTAGTACTTTTTGTATCTTCTGCTTGGCTTGAGGATTATTGTCGGTGTCTAGACCATATTCGTTAATCACCGCATAGAAATCAGTCATTGCTTGCAGCTCGAACTCGAAATACTCCTTCGCTTGCACCTCGTCCACCTCAGCAATCCATCCCGCAATGAACTGTGTCAAGTAAGCCGATGTGAACTGCATATCATATCCCGCCAGGTACAATGGGTGGTCCGTATTCTTCTGCTGCTTGATATAATCGAACAGCTCCAGTGTCTCCTTGGAGTGCCAGATCGGGAAGATGGAGCCCTCCATCATTCCTTTCGCAGGCAGCGTATCTGCATTCTCATACGCCATGAAGGCATCGCCCAGTCCCGATTCGAACATAACGACGTCAAAATCAAGCTCCTCATGCAAATATTTAATCAGTCTGGTCTTCATGCTGCTATACTCCGCCACACGGTGGAAGTTCTCGCCTAAGCTAACTACTGTCTTATCTTTCAACAGCGGCTTAAGAAACTCCAGATCCGTATAGTCCTCTGACGTTGCCGACTTAATCTCCCGAAAATTGTCCTTAAACCCCGTATCCTGCTGCTGCGCGGATGCAGAGGCGCTTACCGGCGATAGCAGCATCGTCAGCGCCAGCCCCGCAGCCACGATACCTGTGAATCTTTTGCTTGCTTTCATTGATTTTCTTCCTCCCTATAAAACCCATTAAATTGTTGTTCACGCATCAACCTTCCCGGTTATCGTAGCAAAAATTTCTAAGGAATTTATAAAGATCGCGCAGACTTGGCTTAACTGCATGAACTATTTGCAACTCGAGGATTCAACTTCGACGTAAATCATCGATGTAGACAAAATCGGGTTAAGTACTCGAAGGTTAAAAAAGCCCGCTACGGAAATTCCGTTCCTCCATAATGGACCACCGTTTTAATCAAAGTTAACCTTCAGAAGCATTGTCTGGAATCAGTGTTCGATACAGGATAATTCCCATGTATATTATCCTGAATTTCGAAAGTAACATCGTCTGAAAAACAAGAAAAGGGCTCCAATTCTTTGGTAGAATGGTGTTTGTCCAGAACATCACCTACAAAGAAAGGAGCACCTTTTAGATGAAGTCTACCACACCCGTCAGCAAAATCAAGACCGAATTTACCTTGCAAAACGCCTCAAATGTTGGAGGAAGCAAAATCTTTCTGGAATATCTCGAAAAAATCAAGCTCGGTAAGGCTTTGCAGAATTTAAATTGTACCAAGCAAGGCAATTCCCTGTTCCCTGTTTTCCGCATCCTGCTCTATCTCATTGTCGGCTGGATACTCGGATGCGAACGCCTCTTTCATTTCCGCAGGCTGCAACATGACGCGCTCATCCGGCGGTTTCTCGGCGGGCGCTGTCCGCATCACACCCTGCTGTATAAGGAACTGGATCGACTCAGCAAGACCCGCCCAACCTTAACGCTGGATTTGCGAAAGCTGAATCAGCAGATTATTGCACCCTGTCTGCCTTCTGAACTCATCGTGGACCTAGACTCCACGGTAGAAACGGTATACGGTCACCAAGAGGGGGCGGCAGTCGGCACGAATCCCCACAAACCCGGACGTAAAAGTTACCATCCGCTGATGGCGTTTGAGGGCCAGTCGCGCCTGTGCCTGAATGCAGTACTGCGTGCTGGGAATACGCACGCTTCCGCCGATGCAGCCGCCTTCCTCCGTCAGATCTTTGAGTTGCTTGGTGACCGTCCGGTAAAGTACGCCCGGTTTGACAAGGGATTTGGCGGCGAAGACTTCTACAGCCTATGGGAAGCCAAGCGAATCGGGTATGTCGGGAAATTGAAATGGACGCAGCGACTTCAGGCCGAAGTAGGGCGATGCCGCTACTGGAAGCGGTTTGTCGATGAGGATTGGGTCATCGAGGGGATCACCCTGATCTACCAAGCCACCTCATGGAAGAAACCGCGCCGCGTTGTGGTGATTCGTAAAGCGCAGGTGTTTGACGGCGATCAAGCTCGGCTTCTCCTCGATACGGACTGGCATTACGAAGCGATCGTCTGGTTAGAGCTCACCCTCGGCTAGCTGGAAACCGCGAAAATGTTGGTCGCAACGACGTACCTCTTGATATAGTTTCTTCGGTTTGCGCCGAAAAGGTAGCTAGCTTAGCGATGGCGTGACTTTACCGCTAATGAAATCGACCTGCTCATCAAGCTGCTCGCCTACAATCTCTACGAGAGATTCAAGCGAGACTGTTGCGAACCGGTCCATCAAGGGTATACGATTGCCCGGTTCCGTCTAGAGTTTTTCCACTGTGCAGCTACGATGATTCAGCATAGCCGACAAGTCGTTCTGAAACTGGCTAAAGATTTCGCGAACCGCTGCGCCTGGCAACGTATCGCCGCCAAAGTCGCTGCCTTAGAATGACGTTTACCACAAATTAACATGGAAACCGTTTAGCCCTGTCTTATGGGGAGGGGGAAAGACTACCCTCTTTTCAGAATCGTCGCGTAATCCACTGGGTATTTCCCTGTTTATTACAGTTGTTGCCTACTAATCCTGCTACAAACTGGCCACCATTATGGGCTTTCGAAATTCAGGATTATTTTTTGTGAATTGTGACACGATAATATTTATCCTGATCATCTAATTTAGGATCAAATACAAAAAAATCATCAGCAGACTTCTTCTTGACTTTCGAAGGGAATGGAGACAAATCAAAAATCTTTAGATTACGTAGATTCTAAGCTCCCATATTAAGAAGTATTAATTTTACATAAATGTGATTAAAAGGAGAGACACTATGTTTAGAAAAAACTTAGCATTAACATCATTATGTCTTATTCTAATCACGACTATTATTATTCTTTCGTATCAACAATTTTTACTTCATCAAGATCCAAAGGTCTATAGTTTTACTATTGAAACAACTGACTTTCGAATAAGAAATATAAAACTTATAGATTATCCAGCCTCAAGCTCTGTGTATGTTTCTGATCATTATTTGGAAATAATCGGGGGAAAACAAACAATTTTCAAGTGTTGCTTATAGTATATCTTTGGTGAAAAAATGATTTTGTCGAATATTCAAGCAGATGATCCATTTACTTTACCCGATACAATCAATGGAAAGATACACTATACCTTTGGAAATTTAATTAAAGGTGTAAAAGTTCGAACTGACGATGAAATTAATATTGAAATTATATATGAAGTAAACGGGGTTACTAATCATAAGACAGGTACTGCTAAGTTAAAAAATTTAACCTGAATTTCGAAAGTATCGTTTCTCTAAAAACATAACAAAGGCTCCGAATCTTTGGTAGAATGGTGTTTGACCGAACAACATCACCCAAAGAAAGGAGCACCTTTTAGGTGAAGTCTACCACACCCATTTATAAAATCAAGACCGAATTTTCCTTGTCCGAGGCAGCGTTGGAGGAAGCAAAGTATTTCTCGACTTCCTGGAAAAAATCAAGCTACCCGAAGCTCTACACGATCTCTTCCAGGGTAAGAAAGCCAGCAATGCTCTTTTCCCGGTTCGCCGGATCTTGCTCTACCTACTCATCGGCTGGATACTGGGCTATGAACGGCTCTTTCATTTTCGTCGTCTGCAGCAGGATTCGCTTCTCCGTCGATTTCTTGGGGGCCGTTGTCCGCACCATTCTCTGTTGTACAAAGAGCTCGCCCGCCTTGGCAAGGGTACTCCCCATGTCCAGCAGCAACTACGCCAGCTTAGTAGTGAAATTATCCGGCCCTGTCTGCCTTCCTCGCTTATTCTCGATCTCGATTCCACCGTAGAGACAGTATACGGAAATCAAGCCAAGGCGGCGAAGGGTACCAATCCCCACAAGCCTGGACGTAAGAGCTACCACCCGCTGCTCATTTTTGAAGGGCAATCCCGGTTGTGTTTGAATGTAGCTTTACGTGCAGGAAATACGCACTCATCGACGGATGCAGTTCCCTTTTTGGAGCAAACGCTCACGCTTTTGAAGGGGAGAACCGTGAAGTATGCCCGCTTTGACAAAGGATTTGGCGGAGAGTCCTTCTACCAGCTTTTCGAAACGCATAAGATCAGCTATACCGGCAAACTCAAATGAACGAAGCGACTGGCTCTTTTGAAGCCAATGAAATCGATCTGCTAGTGAAGCTGTTGGCTTACAACCTCTATGAGCGATTTAAACGGGAATGCTGTGAACCAGTTCACCGGGGTTATACGATTGCCCGATTCAGGCTGGAGTTCTTTCATTGTGCTGGGACGCTAGTCAAGCACAGTCGTCGCATCACGCTGAAGTTGGCAAAGAATTTTGCCCATCACCATACATGGAACCCAATGACGTCTCAAGTATTACTTTCTAGAATGAGCGATCCAAACATTTACATGGAAAAGCTAATGTCCATTCTAATGGGGTAGGGGGAGGTGTATCTTCCGACTCTGATCCCCCTCGATTCTATTGGTAGATTATCCACTTATAGGAAGTATTAATGAATCTGGACTCCTACACTGATCTCACCTTGCAGACCAGAATTTCACTCTACTGACAGTCTAAAAACGTGTCTGCCTTCTGGTAATTCCGTTCGCACCTATCATTTAGTATCTGGCTTAAGTTATAAGCAACTACCTATTCCGCCACCACATCTTTAGGTAATACACTTATTATTGTTTATATTGTAAATTGTAAAACATACGGAAATACTGCGGATTCAAAACAAAAATCGCCAAAAAGGCGACTAATTAAAATTTAATATTAACTATAGCTTATAACCCTCTATAAGCCATTTTTTTATTTTTAATTCACTATCATCAATGGTCTTAAACAATAATTGTGGTATTCTTTCTTCGAAGTAATTACCACTAGATAAAATTAGCGTCTCAATCCATTCCTTAAAGCTCATAGCTAAAAAATTAAACTCCGAGCCTCCCGCTT
Organism: Paenibacillus aceti; assembly: GCF_003614185.1. Classification (GTDB taxonomy): domain Bacteria; phylum Bacillota; class Bacilli; order Paenibacillales; family Paenibacillaceae; genus Fontibacillus; species Fontibacillus aceti. The sequence continues at coordinate 4,565,552 of NZ_KZ987724.1, read as the reverse complement.
GAGAAAACATGTATTTTTTCTCTCGACTAGTATCAATAAATATAGTGCATGATGGGTGGCGAGCGACAGGTATAAAATTAGGGACGATATCAGGCATTAGCTCTGCTGTTTCAACTATTTCATTGATACTATAAATATCCGTACATTCGCCAAATCCGATATCAAATAACTTTGCTCCATTATGTTGTAATAAAAACTCTCTGTATTCTTGAGGTAAGTTCACTTGAAATAGTGTTGATAAACGGTCAATTTCTTCAGTTTCTGCAGGTGGCGAAAAATAAAATTTTGCCATTTCAATATTTCCGCCAGGTGTTTGAATAATAAGTTCATCATTTGTGCTGATTCTTTGCTTTAGTCCATCTAATATCGCTTTAATATTGTACTCCATATAATATAAACTCCATTCTAGTATCCAGCAAACCATGAAGTATACAAAGTATGAACTCCCTTTGGAAGCGGAATAAGGTTTGAATAACTATTAGTACCTCCATATTCCCTAGGTTGAATATGATTAATTTCAACATTAGTCCAATTATAATTTTGTTGATTATAAGTACTAATATACCAATTTCTAAAATTATTCCTATCAGTTTTCGTCCAACTAACAGGACTGCTTGTCTTGGTCCAATCAGCATTAGGCTCACCAATTGAACTTCCTGATATTGGGTCAGTATAACCTCCAGGGAACTCTCGAGCCATTCTATTTAATAATGTAACTCCGGTCTCAGTTGTTGCGCTAGTTGGGCGTTCTCCAGTAGTATACGCCATTGAATATGTGAATCTAACTTTATAGTATCCAGTTCTAGAAAGATTAATATAGTCTGACGTAGAGCTACCCATAGATGGAAATAACAAACTTTTAAATGATGAAGCTTCTAATCTCATAGAACCACTTCTAGTACTTGCGCGATACAATTGAAATGCTATTGAAACTTGGGAAGGGCTATTACCTGTAATTTTTGAAACAATGGATGACACTCTTATTCTTTTGTTTCCAGCATCAGGCATTGCATCGGAAGTAAAACCAATAGTGCTTACAGAGTTGTTATATACTTCAATATTATTTTTTTCGGTATTATATTTATCTGGAACTTCAATAGTAGGATTTCCATATGCATCAACATGAATAAATATTTCTTGATTATTCTCAATTGGTGTTGGATATACTATACTCTTTTGATTAACGTTTATACTTTGGATACTTTCAGCAAAACTATAAGATGAAAATGAACATAATGAAACAATGAAGATCGTAAAAACTACCAACATTTTTTTAAAAGCAATTTTCATTTGTTCTACCTCCATATTTATGTTTTGTTTTTAATATTTCAAAAAATTAACTATACTCACCTCTCTTTCCATTATTATACTATCATATTTTTCCAAATCGTGACTTTAATTCACATAATATTCATATATATAGTTTCTACTTTAGCCTACAAAAGGAAGTCATAATCCTATTTCTCCTTCTTCGCTGCGTACGCTTCCATAGGAGATTATTACACAATCTAATGTACGGTTTATCTTTAAACTGTTGGCTAAGTTAGCGATATATCTGCGAATGTTGTCGGTGAGATCGGGTAGACATCTGTTCCTGTACCCTTTACTTAAATACTCTTGATCTTTAAGATATTTCATACCTTCCAAGAAGAGAAGCTTTGCAATTATTCCTTCGTGCAGATCTCTTAAGTTATTGATTGCGAATTTTATGTTATTTGAGATGAAGAGATAGTATTTGTAGCTGGTATGACGTTTGTCTTTAAGCACAACGGAATTGGCGGTTACGTCAGCCGTGAGTTCTTGACCTGTATCTCTCTTACCAGCCGTTCCCTCTGCTGTAAGCATCCATACCGTTCTCCATCTGCTGATGAGCGAATTCATAGTTCTTTATGATATCGATACGGTAAAAAGAACCATCGACATCAATAAACAACTTGGCGGCGATAATGTGATTAACTATACTTTTGAACCTCTCAAGAATGAACAAAGTGAGCGGATCGTGAATTACAGTGAAACCGTTGCGCTGGTCTTGGAAGAACTCTATAACTGACAGGAGAAAGAAAAGCTCTCAGCTAAAGGCTTTAACCCTAACGATAATTTTGTTTTTTGGAGCCTCAAACATCTGGGATATCCAATAGCAATTGCGTTTATGCCAGAATTAATGCGTAAAGTATTAGATAACGCTGGCTTACCTAGCAATTTCACTCCACATAGCCTACGTCATACGCACGTATCCTTACTGGCAGAAAATCCAAAAGTAGGGTTGGCTGAGATTCAAGCTCGCATCGGGCACAGAAGTAATTCGAAAACAACTAAACTTATCTATCTGCACATTACAAAACGACGCCAACTACAAATGGGCGACGATTTCGAATGGGTATTAACGGTTAACTGGATAACTCTAGAACACAAATCAGCAAGCTACACGAGTCTTTACGGGTAATTTGCGGGTAAATCAGAATGATTAGAAATGCCTTAATCCCTTTGAAAATACGGTGTTTTAATAAAACACATAAACCTGAATTCCGAAAGTATTGCTCTCTAAAAACATAACAAAGGCTCCGAATCTTTGGTAGAATGGTGTTTGACCGAACAACATCACCCAAAGAAAGGAGCACCTTTTAGGTGAAGTCTACCACACCCATTTATAAAATCAAGACCGAATTTTCCTTGTCCGAGGCAGCGTTGGAGGAAGCAAAGTATTTCTCGACTTCCTGGAAAAAATCAAGCTACCCGAAGCTCTACACGATCTCTTCCAGGGTAAGAAAGCCAGCAATGCTCTTTTCCCGGTTCGCCGGATCTTGCTCTACCTACTCATCGGCTGGATACTGGGCTATGAACGGCTCTTTCATTTTCGTCGTCTGCAGCAGGATTCGCTTCTCCGTCGATTTCTTGGGGGCCGTTGTCCGCACCATTCTCTGTTGTACAAAGAGCTCGCCCGCCTTGGCAAGGGTACTCCCCATGTCCAGCAGCAACTACGCCAGCTTAGTAGTGAAATTATCCGGCCCTGTCTGCCTTCCTCGCTTATTCTCGATCTCGATTCCACCGTAGAGACAGTATACGGAAATCAAGCCAAGGCGGCGAAGGGTACCAATCCCCACAAGCCTGGACGTAAGAGCTACCACCCGCTGCTCATTTTTGAAGGGCAATCCCGGTTGTGTTTGAATGTAGCTTTACGTGCAGGAAATACGCACTCATCGACGGATGCAGTTCCCTTTTTGGAGCAAACGCTCACGCTTTTGAAGGGGAGAACCGTGAAGTATGCCCGCTTTGACAAAGGATTTGGCGGAGAGTCCTTCTACCAGCTTTTCGAAACGCATAAGATCAGCTATACCGGCAAACTCAAATGAACGAAGCGACTGGCTCTTTTGAAGCCAATGAAATCGATCTGCTAGTGAAGCTGTTGGCTTACAACCTCTATGAGCGATTTAAACGGGAATGCTGTGAACCAGTTCACCGGGGTTATACGATTGCCCGATTCAGGCTGGAGTTCTTTCATTGTGCTGGGACGCTAGTCAAGCACAGTCGTCGCATCACGCTGAAGTTGGCAAAGAATTTTGCCCATCACCATACATGGAACCCAATGACGTCTCAAGTATTACTTTCTAGAATGAGCGATCCAAACATTTACATGGAAAAGCTAATGTCCATTCTAATGGGGTAGGGGGAGGTGTATCTTCCGACTCTGATCCCCCTCGATTCTATTGGTAGATTATCCACTTATAGGAAGTATTAATGAATCTGGACTCCTACACTGATCTCGATAATATTCATAAGGCTACGAAGTGTAGGGGTCAGGCTGAGTAAACAGTTCTATACTAAAGAAACGACGTCCAATAGGGCGTCGCTTTTCCTTACTGCAACGAATTAGAACATGCCCGTGATAACATCTATTATCCAAGTCGAATGCAATACGTAAATGGCCTAGATAAGGACCAGTAAGTCATCTCCCAAAGCTGTGCCAAGCCTACTCATAAGAAGATCAGTTCCAAAGAAATGGTATTTGATCGACCTAAGAACAGTTAGGAAAAGTACTATGTCAGAACCTTATAAAATATGCCCACGAAATACCTGTAAATAAAATTTTAAAATTTATATTGCCGAATGAATAAACTCCTGCTAATATAAAAGAGCAATTTGGAAAGTCGGTATTCAATATATTTTGCGAGTCTTTCCAAGCAGATAATTCTTTGACCACTTCCTCTCCCGGGAAGTTAAGGCCATACGGACAGCCGGGTCAAATGCCGATCGGCAACCTCGCGTTGCCTTATTGATTGAGTTAAAAGCTCAAATTTTATAAGTTGGTTACTTTACAACCAGTGCTTATGCACATCAACTTGTGAAACGGTCAATAAGAGTGGTAAAGGCGATTATTTGCTATATAGACTCTGATCAAGCAGGATATATTTGAATATTGAGGGATCTTCGTGCATCGCGGATTTTTTGTGTGTATTTTGCGATGGCATGATGATATATGTCCGATGATTTCTATTGGAGATACTTCATAATCGATATATCTGAAGCAAGTGATGTGTGCGCTAGGCGCATATATTCACTTGTTTTTTTGCGTGTTGACCACAAAAAAAACCATGGAGATAGGAGAAATGAACAATGGGAAAAGCGCTTATTATCGGTTGCGGCGGCGTGGCTTCGGTAGCCATTCATAAATGCTGCCAGAACAGTGAGGTCTTCGAGGAAATCTGCATCGCGAGCCGTACGAAATCCAAATGTGACGCCCTGAAGGCGAAGCTGGATGGAGGCAAGACGAAAATTACAACCGCTCAGGTTGATGCTAACAATGTGGAAGAACTGATCGCGCTGATTGAGGAAGTGAAGCCGGATATCGTCATGAACCTGGCCCTGCCTTATCAAGATTTGACGATCATGGACGCTTGCCTGACAACCAAGACCAACTACATGGATACAGCTAATTACGAGCCGGAAGATACGGCGAAATTCGAATATAAATGGCAATGGGAATACCGTGAGCGCTTTGAGCAAGCTGGAATTACCGCCCTGCTGGGCAGCGGCTTCGATCCGGGCGTGACTGGCGTATTCTCCGCCCATGCTTTGAAGCATCATTTTGATGAAATTGAATGCATCGATATTCTCGACTGCAACGCTGGCGACCATGGGTATCCGTTCGCTACCAACTTCAACCCAGAGATCAATATCCGTGAAGTCACGGCGAACGGCAGCTACTGGGAGAACGGCGAATGGGTTGAGACTGAACCGATGGAGATCAAACGCGTATACAACTTCCCTGAAATCGGGGAAAAGGATATGTATCTGCTGCATCACGAAGAGATCGAGTCGCTGGCTCTGAACATTCCGGGCGTGAAACGCATCCGCTTCTTCATGACCTTCGGTCAGAGCTATCTGACTCACTTGAAATGCCTTGAAAATGTCGGTATGACCTCGATCGAGCCGATTGAATTCGAAGGCAAGCAGATCATTCCGCTGCAATTCCTGAAGGCTGTATTGCCGGACCCATCTTCCCTGGGACCGCGCACGAAGGGCAAGACGAATATCGGCTGCATCTTCAAAGGCAAGAAGGACGGCAAAGACAAGATGTACTATGTCTACAACGTGTGCAACCACGAAGAATGCTATAAAGAAGTCGGCTCGCAGGCTGTTGCTTATACAACCGGCGTACCTGCCATGATCGGAGCGATGATGGTGATGACTGGCAAATGGAATAAACCAGGCGTCTACAACATCGAAGAATTCGATCCTGATCCATTCATGGATGCGCTGAACAAATGGGGGCTTCCATGGCAAGAAAGCTTCGATCCCGAGCTGGTCGATGCTTATCTGGAAGACGCAGCGGCTAAAGACCGGGAAGCGGAGCTGGTTCGCTAAGATGCGTTTTGAAGAACTGCCTACCCCATGCTATGTAGTAGACGAAGCTTTATTGGAGCAAAATCTTAAAATACTAGGCGGTATTATGGAGCGCACCGGTGCCAAGATCATCTTGGCACAGAAGGCTTTCTCGATGTATACGACCTATCCACTGATCGGCCGCTATTTGAGTGGAACAGCATCCAGCGGATTGTACGAGGCTCGGCTAGGCCATGAGGAAATGGGCAAAGAAAATCATTGCTTTGCCCCGGCCTACCGGGAGGATCAGATCGACGAAATTATTAAGCTCTGCGATCATATTATCTTTAACTCCTTCTCTCAGGTGGAGAAGTTCGGTGATCGGGTGCTGGCCGCTGGCAAGAAGATCGGACTGCGAACCAATCCGGAATGCTCGACTCAGGTCGGGCATGACATCTACAATCCTTGTGCCGTCGGTTCGCGATTCGGCGTGACCCGGGAGCATTTCCGCCCGGATCTGCTGGAGGGAATCTCCGGACTGCACTTCCATACGCTATGCCAGCAGAACTCCGACGATCTGGCGACGACGCTGGATGCGGTGGAAGAGAAATTCGGGCCATGGCTGTCGCAAATGGAATGGATCAACTTCGGCGGGGGCCATCATATCACGAGAGAGGATTATGATATCCCCTTGCTGGAGCAATGCATCCGCCGCATGCAGGAGAAGTACGGCTTAGAAGTCTACCTGGAGCCGGGCGAGGCTGTCGCGCTGAACGCCGGCTTCCTGATCACTTCGGTGCTCGATACGATGCAGAACGGGATGGATATCGCCATCCTGGATGCGTCCGCCTCCTGCCATATGCCAGACGTGCTGGAGATGCCTTATCGTCCGCCGCTGCTCGGCTCCGGGGAGCCCGGCGAGAAGCCATATACGTACCGGCTTGGGGGGCCGACCTGCCTCTCCGGCGACAACATCGGCGACTACTCGTTCGATCAGCCGCTGAAGTGTGGCGATCGCCTCGTCTTCGGCGACATGGCGATCTACTCCATGGTGAAGAACACTACCTTCAACGGCATGCCGCTCCCCGCCCTTGTCCTCTGCGACAAGAACGGCGACTACCAGGTGGTGCACGAATTCGGCTATGAGGATTTCCGGATGAGATTGGCTTAGTAGAAGGCGAAACTTCGCTGGCCTTGATTGTTACGAAACTAGGTATCGCTATTTGCCTCAAAAAGGGGGATTTACGAATCTAACGAAACTGGGCATCGCTATTGGGGTTCATTTCTGCCTGGAACCCGAGATTTTAGCCAAATAGCGACATGGTGTTTCGTTAGATTCCCATTCCCCTTATTTTTGCGGAAATAGCGATATGGTGTTTCGTTAGAGATCCGAAACTCATTTTAATTTCTTCAAAAATCTTTTGTTTAATCTTATTTTCTTTTGAAAAATCGCTTTGGTCCGTCTGATCCAAGTTAAACTTGCCAGCTTGCATATTAATCACACTATACTGACCCTTCGTATTTCTCCTCATAAATATTAAGTATTGGCTGCCGTTCTTCATTTCAGTGTAATCTTCAAACGCTATTTTTTCTCTGCCTGTTAAAGTCTGATTCAGGGCAATAGGTTCAATTACTTTTAGAATTGGAGACTCTACCGAGCCTTTTAGAACCCTTTCAACTTTAATTTCTGTTAATGTATAGAAGTCCTCTATAGCCCCTGTCGTGCTAAAAGTAGTAACCTGCATCTCTCGGTCCTCAAAGTCTTTAATCGGGCTTCCAATGACGACCAACTCTGCTCCTGAGAATAATGCCTCACCGGTTGAATACCCCTTATAGTCTGCTTGAATGCTCACAGTGCGAACTGAATGATATATGACAAAATAATAGAAACAAGATGCAATAAGGATTATAGCTGCTAGAGCAATTAGTATAACAGTTCTTTTCCTCCTTAATAGCATAAGGTTATCCTCCTATATATTCATTTCCCCACGGGTATTTTAATTCATCTTCAATATTTAATATGTTCAAACCCAAGCCACTTAACTGATCAATTTCTATGAACATAGATACATCCAAATCTTCAACTTCATACGCCATTAAATCTTGAATCGTACGGAGCAAGACTCTAGAGTTCATTCACTCAAAGATTTGATGTATATAAATCAACTCCATACTACGTAGCGCTTTAATTAATGCTTGCGAAACGCTAAGAATCTGTAATGACAACATCAATATCCTGTATATTTTCCGATTTATAGAAAGTTGGTTACATCAAACAGGTCTCAGCTTGTTCATTTAATCGAGTGCTACAGAAAATGCAGATTCAAGCATAGCGCCAAAGTCACCAAAAATTTCCATAAGCTCACCTGAAGGCTTATCGAGTTCAACAAAACTTTTTTTAGTAGCATTATAACAATACCAAGCAATATCTGAATCTCCAAAGAAAATCAACTCATCTTCGTCTTTAATTGATTCCCATGTTTCATTGGCATCAAAAAAACTGTCCACCTGATTTATTGGCTTAGAATCTAAAAAAATCAGGTCGATCCCATATATTCTAAGTCCATTAAATTCAATTCCGTTAACTGTTTGCAAAAATTGATAGTATTGCTGTGGCAGCACATCTTCACCAAATTTCTCTACTACAGATTTACGAAATCTTGATATCTCATTTTCGTTACCAGGTAAATTCAGTTTTCGATTCCTTTTTTCCCTTATCTTAGAAATACGCTCAACTTGCTCTTTCCACATATAATCACCTTCTTAATTATTTATTCCTTTTTAGGAGGGTAAATGTCTCCTTCTGGAATAGGAAATTCTACTGTTTTACTATCCCCAGGTTTCATATCCTTCGTTAATGAATTCTGTTCATTTGTAATAACCTTGTGATAGGGGTCATTTTTTATTAATACTAAGTTTTCCACATTATTGGTACCTCCCTGATCCAAAGGGATTTTATGATGAACTTGCCAACCATCCGGAACTAATCCAAATTCAATCATATCTTCAATATCACTATCTGAAATTCCAGCCTTTTTTAATTCTTTTATTTTCACAGGATCATTAGCCATAGACTGCATCAAATCTTTTCTGATCTTATTGAAATCCTTTCGCAATTGAGCTGTTTCCTCTGGGCTTCTTTTATTAAACGTGGTCTGTTCTGTTTTAACATTCGGAAGTATAATTTCCCCACCTTTTAATTTTCCGACAAAATCGGGACGACTATCCGTCCCCTCTGCCCTATTCCAATCCAACTCATATTGCTTCCTCTGAATATCGGGACTCTCCGGAGTCTCGATGCGATATGTGTCTGGAACCTTGACTTTCATTCCACCTTCAGTAACCACCACGGCTCCGCCGTTCAGTTTAGGCAGTAGCTCGGAGAGCTGCTTACTCAGTTTGCCGGATATTTTAGCTCCTGACTTAACTGCTCCTTCCACCAACATGAGAGCCAGAAAGGCTTTTACCAAGGCACTCCCATATCGTTTGCTCTCTTCGTAGTTAGCCTTCCCGCTCAATACTTTCTCCTGTAAATCATAGATATCCTGGAACGGGACCACGAACTCTTCTGCAGCCCCTTCTTTCAACGCTTCCTTGATATCCTCCAGGGTAATATCTCCATAGGCGATGGCCTTGGCTAGATCATAATATCCGGGCATCGTCTCTGTCCAGAACTTCGGATTTGTCGGATTGACAGACCAAACCTGCTTTACTAGCCCACTGCCTTCATCCCAAACCTGACTCACGATTCCATCCCCGACTCCTACCGAGGTCATCGCTACCCCAATCCCACTAGTTTCCACACCAGGATCATTCCAATAACCTAGTCCTCTCTCCGCATCTGCCACCTCTATTAGCTCTTTCGTAATCAGCCCATCTACTTCAAATTCCTTACCCTCATGATAACCACTTAATTCACGCCATACGGCAAACAGGGTACTGTGATTATTGGCGATATACTGATAGCCTGCTACAGCAATTAGCAACTCTTGATTATACTCACCGGTGACTTCTCCATGATACAGATTCATATCCTTAAGAAGCTGCTGCATCTTTCGGATGTCTTCCTCAGCGACTAATTGATTGTACTTCTCCAACTGCTGCTCTAGCTGCTGACGGTGCAGTACCTTTACCTCCAGCTCGTCATATTTCTGACGAAGCACATCTAATTCAACTTCTCCCAGCATCCCCTGCTCCAGCAAGGCTCTGATCTCTTCATCATCTAACAGTAGCGATCGATCATTCTTTAACGGATTGTATCTACAGGCCTCCAGTAGCCCACCTTGATAAAAATAGCCCAGATCGATACTATCTTTGTACCATTCGCTCGATACCCCCATTTCTTCAAGTTTCTTCCGCTGGGCTTCGGCATATTGATGAGCCGATTCCATGTATTCACGATGACCATAGGCCTGGTAAACAACATAGGCTTTCTGACTACGAGCGATTTCCGTAAAGGCCTCGGCAATCTTTTCTAACTCCAGCTGGGCTAGTCTCCGTGCCATGGAATCCCCGTTTTGCATCGTTTGCAGAAGGCTGGAAATTCGCGGATCTTCTTTGACGGGAGAAAGACGACCCAGGAGTCCCTGCCGCTGGATCTCTTGAAGCTGCTCGAATAGATTGGAGAACGCGACGGAGTCTGGAAAAGAATTGGTGGGACTGAACAAACGGTTTCCTGTCAAATCCTGCAACGAAGCAAGTGTATTTGGGAGATTCACATTTAGAAAATAGACCCGGGATGTTGTATCCCAGGTCTTGTTCGTTTAGTTATTCAAATCATCAAACATGGAGCCCACCACATTTATATGGATGGAATCCAAATTTTCGATGCCTTGCAGCGTCTTGAGACCTTTATAAGCATGGCCCCCGACGGTCATATCCACTTGGTCGAACCACACTTTGATGTAGTATTTTCCGTTCGGCATATTGGCGTGGGTATACAACGGTACATTGCCCGCATTAACAACGATCGTAATCGTTGACGTTTCCGTGATTTTATACATATGCTGTCCGGCTTCAACGTACTCCCGGTAGTTATAGTTCGTGTATTTGCCTAACGTATATGATTCGCTATACCCTTCAAGCACCATCTTCCAAAACGTATCAGAATCACCGCCGCGCTTATCCGTGTGTTTAATCTCCTCCACTTCTTTCTTGTACCTGGATGAATCCTTGCTTCGATCCAGCACGGTGATCAGAGGGGTAGCGTTCACCGATTTGTTATCCTTAACAGACAAAACACCCGGTTTCCGCTCAAAGCCTCCACCTTTTCTCGTAAGTTCCTCGTTGTTGATATTAACAGGAATCTTCTTATTGTTGATAAACATTAGGTCTGTTTCATAGCGGAAGGATTTAATCAGGCTATTCAGCAGATCTTTATGGTCTCCCGTCATGTCTTCAGGTTTCTCCTTTTTAAACACCTCGGTTGTGACGGTAAAAGTGTAACTCCCTGCAGGATTAAAATAGTATCCCGATTTAATCGGATAATCGTACTCCTGAAGATCCTTGTCTGTTGCAAATACCGCTTTATCATAAAGCTTTTTGTTGTTCTTGCTCTTGGCTGCGGCATCTCTGGCCTGAGCGTACTCATCGCTCATGGAGCTTTTGACGTCCCACTCTACTCTTCCGCTTGCTTGCTGGATAAATTCTCGCTTATATTGTCCTGGAGCTTTCGTCCAGTCGTACTTTTTCCCCTCTGCATCCTGATGGTGCATCCAGCGAATCACATTATAGGGATAGGGTTCATTCGTCCAAAATAGATTCTTAACAACAGAATCCGTTTGATTATCTTCGATTTCGTCACGGTACTCGCGCTTTGGAACATCCTTCATCCCGTTGTATACATACATTTCGTAGGTATTAGGGACTGTATTTGGTAAAAACTTCGCGGTCGCGGTTCCTGTCAGGGTTTCTGATTTCTCCTCACATTTTCTATTCTCGCCTTCACCCGTGCACACCGTATAATAACGCTTATACTCATAGGGTCTGCTTACCGATCCTTCGGTGTGCACTTCCCCTGTCTTGGATAGCGGTACCCCAGGTTTATCCAGGTTAAGCCACTTTTTTCCCAAGGGGTTGTCCCCATAATCTACTCTCCTTATCGTATAGGTCACGATCGGTTTTCGAGTAATCACACTACTAGCCTCATTAATTTGGGGATTATTATGAACCTCGAAATCCCTCAATAATTCCGGCGTCAGATTGGTTACCGTAAGTTCTCCTGTTGCCGTTCCTATCCACTTGGCATCGGGCAAATCGGGTAGCTGTAAGGTAGCCGTACTGCTTGGCAAGTATATTTTCTCTTTCTTGGTGAGCATATCATAAGGAAGCTTGAGCTCTCGGGGAACGATTAATTTCACCGCGCCCAGAATATTAGAGTCTAGAACGTTATTATCAAGTATTACTTCTTCCGGCTGTTTGCCCTCCTCATTTACCTTGAACTGAATTCGCACATCACTTTCTGGCATGGTAAATGAGACGGTGAGACGTCTTTTCTCGGTTTTGGAAATGGCGATTTCGCCCGATTCGGCTGCGACGCCGCCGCTGAACTTCAACTGATTCTCCGCTGCTGTCAAGGGCAACCCATCGCTCTTACGGGTAACATTCCACGAAAACTGGGTAGTTTCCCTTTTCGGGAACGTCGACCGCAACCATACGGAAACCTGAACTTCTTCCCCGGCCATCGCTCCCGATGGCAAATCAATAAACTCCGCTGAAATATCATCCGGTTTCGTATTAATGAACGCAGCGATCGGCACATCCATATAAGTACCGACCTTTAGGTACACTCTCCCAAATCCCTGGGACAGATAGGTTGGCGGTTGAATGACGTGAACATATTTAATCCAGCCGCCTTTGGGGGCAGTGCCCTTGTCATACACCGTTTTTGTAGCGTATTGTTTATTTTGATTATTGTACATGAGGTTTGCGCCGTAAGGTTCTTCGCCGTATTCTGCATTAAGGGCTTCGATGATTTTGCCTTCGAAGGTTTCGCCGCCCAGGTATTCGGTGAGTTTTTCGGGTGGTTTTGAACCGAAATTCGTTGGAAAGTCATCAAACATATCCTCAAACTTCTTGGGTATCCAAGGAGTTCGTATAAATTGAAAGTTCTGAATCTTTGTACCA
>NZ_KZ987724.1:4549466-4551717 GCF_003614185.1 Paenibacillus aceti | reverse complement strand
GAGGCAGCGGATGTCATGGCAGGCATCATGGTTAGTAGGAGAATCAATGACATAAGTACAAATCCCGTTTTCTTTAATTTCATGAATAATCAACTCCTTAAATTTTTTTGATATCTTGATAGACAGGATGTTTTGTAGGTTTATGGAAATATTCCCCTTATGTAATCCTTGATATTATACTATCAGCATATACCACAAACAATGGAATTACAGATAATTAATCCCTACTGAGTATAACCGCCTAAATTTTCATGGCCTTTAGACCCATTACTGAGGAGACAAGGCGGAAACCACATGGTATTTCCGTCTCCCGGTCTGAGTTCCCTGTAAAAAAGCAAAAACCTGTGAGAAAACGAGATCAAGAAAAAACAGACCTATCATGGTAGTAGTATCTGACCATAATCGACCTGCTCAATGCTTAGGAAATTCAATTCTAGAAATGTGTAATCCTTCTAACGAAACTACAGATCGTTATTTTCGCAAAAACAACGGTTAAAAAAATTTAACGATACACCGTATCGTTATTCACCGGAAATCTGGGGTTTAGAGCGCAAATTTGCCCAAATAGCGATATACAGTTTCGTTAGAATCTGGAATGGGCCTTTTAGCACCGAATAGCGTTACCCAGTTTCGTTGGATAAAGTTAGTCCAGAAATCGTAGAGAGTCACTATTGCTTCTAATAGTTGTTAATTCTCAACAAAAAGTTCATCCCTACTCGAAAAACAAGTTGGAAAGAGCTTTTAAAGTTTATTAAATTGGTTGAATTGTACTATCTTGCTATTTAAGTTATAGAGCCTATATCTTTTTCAATTGAAATTGAATTACAAAGTATTTCTGTGTTAAGAGGGGGCATTAAAATTTTGCAGTTCATTAAGCTATGACCTTCAATCAGAACATCTGTAATTTCAATATCTTGAAGAAAATAAGGGATTTGTGATCTCGCCAACCCTCTTAAGGGTTTTGTTCTATCATCTACACTGGTAACAAAGGAAAATTTTGAACAGCCCTTGAAGGACAACTTGACGTTAAACTCTGTATCCTCAAATACAAGAGTTATTTCATCACCAAAAAAACTTGAATCAAATTTTAATACTCTGGCATCCCAATAGTGCAGTGATTCAATTTCGCTAAGGATTTTCTCTGATTTCACGTTTTACACCTCATTTTTAATAAGGGATATGTGCATCAGGACTTTTTCTGTCGACCACATTAAGATTTATATCAATTGGGTACCACTTTCATCAAACAAATGAACAATGAGTGCAGCCAATAGAAAAATAACGAATCGTCTCTTCATCTATAATCCCACCTACTTGTACCAAATCGATACAACAATATTGCCCCAATACCTGGATTCCACCTGAATTCCATACACTTTGTCACTAAATTCCTTCGCTTCTAAAATATCATCCCGTTTTGTCTTCTGTTTTACATACTTCATGATCTTATCCACAGTTTCGGAATTAATCTTTTGACGCAGCAACTCATCCAAATCCTTAACTTGCTGGTCATAATCGACACCATCTCTGTCAAAATGAATAGATGATTGTAAGAACATCATATCTTTTCCATCTACTGATTCGTAACTTGCACCTAATCCCGATTTATAGGAATTATAGAAGCTGAAGCCTTCAGCAGTCTGTTTCTGACTCTCCCCTTCTACCCTTCTCTTACGTCCCCATGAATCCTCAATATATTTAGGTAGTGTAGACGTAGCGTCATCCGCCGTATCATCCACCTTGTCGTCCTTGTCGTCCTTCTTCTCCTCCTGCACCGCCGCAAGCCCCGTTAAAATCTCTACACTATAAAGATCCTTATGCCAGATTACTTTAGCGCCGAGCGCCTCGCTGACAAAGCGCAGAGGAACGAAGGTTCTATTCTGTTTTTGCTGAGCTACCGTGTCCATTTGTTTCGTTTGGCCGTTAACGGTGTACGCTTTCTTTCCCATGGTCAGAACAATGGTGTCTTCTCCCATTTCCACGGTAACTTGCTTGCTCTTGCTGTCCCAGCCTACTTCTGCTCCGAGTGCTTCACTTACAAATCGGACAGGCACCTGCACTCGATTGCTTTTGTCCATAAACGGCTTCGCATCCGGAAATGAGATTAGGTTCCCGTTAACCTCAACTACGATCGACAACTTCGAGGTAGCGGATGTCATGGCAGGCATCATGGCTAGTAGGAGAATCAATGACATAAGTACAAATCCCGTTTTCTTTAATTTCATGAATAATCAACTCCTTAAATTTTTTT
>NZ_KZ987724.1:4415742-4549456 GCF_003614185.1 Paenibacillus aceti | reverse complement strand
CTTCATCCCAAACCTGACTCACGATTCCATCCCCGACTCCTACCGAGGTCATCGCTACCCCAATCCCACTAGTTTCCACACCAGGATCATTCCAATAACCTAGTCCTCTCTCCGCATCTGCCACCTCTATTAGCTCTTTCGTAATCAGCCCATCTACTTCAAATTCCTTACCCTCATGATAACCACTTAATTCACGCCATACGGCAAACAGGGTACTGTGATTATTGGCGATATACTGATAGCCTGCTACAGCAATTAGCAACTCTTGATTATACTCACCGGTGACTTCTCCATGATACAGATTCATATCCTTAAGAAGCTGCTGCATCTTTCGGATGTCTTCCTCAGCGACTAATTGATTGTACTTCTCCAACTGCTGCTCTAGCTGCTGACGGTGCAGTACCTTTACCTCCAGCTCGTCATATTTCTGACGAAGCACATCTAATTCAACTTCTCCCAGCATCCCCTGCTCCAGCAAGGCTCTGATCTCTTCATCATCTAACAGTAGCGATCGATCATTCTTTAACGGATTGTATCTACAGGCCTCCAGTAGCCCACCTTGATAAAAATAGCCCAGATCGATACTATCTTTGTACCATTCGCTCGATACCCCCATTTCTTCAAGTTTCTTCCGCTGGGCTTCGGCATATTGATGAGCCGATTCCATGTATTCACGATGACCATAGGCCTGGTAAACAACATAGGCTTTCTGACTACGAGCGATTTCCGTAAAGGCCTCGGCAATCTTTTCTAACTCCAGCTGGGCTAGTCTCCGTGCCATGGAATCCCCGTTTTGCATCGTTTGCAGAAGGCTGGAAATTCGCGGATCTTCTTTGACGGGAGAAAGACGACCCAGGAGTCCCTGCCGCTGGATCTCTTGAAGCTGCTCGAATAGATTGGAGAACGCGACGGAGTCTGGAAAAGAATTGGTGGGACTGAACAAACGGTTTCCTGTCAAATCCTGCAACGAAGCAAGTGTATTTGGGAGATTCACATTTAGAAAATAGACCCGGGATGTTGTATCCCAGGTCTTGTTCGTTTAGTTATTCAAATCATCAAACATGGAGCCCACCACATTTATATGGATGGAATCCAAATTTTCGATGCCTTGCAGCGTCTTGAGACCTTTATAAGCATGGCCCCCGACGGTCATATCCACTTGGTCGAACCACACTTTGATGTAGTATTTTCCGTTCGGCATATTGGCGTGGGTATACAACGGTACATTGCCCGCATTAACAACGATCGTAATCGTTGACGTTTCCGTGATTTTATACATATGCTGTCCGGCTTCAACGTACTCCCGGTAGTTATAGTTCGTGTATTTGCCTAACGTATATGATTCGCTATACCCTTCAAGCACCATCTTCCAAAACGTATCAGAATCACCGCCGCGCTTATCCGTGTGTTTAATCTCCTCCACTTCTTTCTTGTACCTGGATGAATCCTTGCTTCGATCCAGCACGGTGATCAGAGGGGTAGCGTTCACCGATTTGTTATCCTTAACAGACAAAACACCCGGTTTCCGCTCAAAGCCTCCACCTTTTCTCGTAAGTTCCTCGTTGTTGATATTAACAGGAATCTTCTTATTGTTGATAAACATTAGGTCTGTTTCATAGCGGAAGGATTTAATCAGGCTATTCAGCAGATCTTTATGGTCTCCCGTCATGTCTTCAGGTTTCTCCTTTTTAAACACCTCGGTTGTGACGGTAAAAGTGTAACTCCCTGCAGGATTAAAATAGTATCCCGATTTAATCGGATAATCGTACTCCTGAAGATCCTTGTCTGTTGCAAATACCGCTTTATCATAAAGCTTTTTGTTGTTCTTGCTCTTGGCTGCGGCATCTCTGGCCTGAGCGTACTCATCGCTCATGGAGCTTTTGACGTCCCACTCTACTCTTCCGCTTGCTTGCTGGATAAATTCTCGCTTATATTGTCCTGGAGCTTTCGTCCAGTCGTACTTTTTCCCCTCTGCATCCTGATGGTGCATCCAGCGAATCACATTATAGGGATAGGGTTCATTCGTCCAAAATAGATTCTTAACAACAGAATCCGTTTGATTATCTTCGATTTCGTCACGGTACTCGCGCTTTGGAACATCCTTCATCCCGTTGTATACATACATTTCGTAGGTATTAGGGACTGTATTTGGTAAAAACTTCGCGGTCGCGGTTCCTGTCAGGGTTTCTGATTTCTCCTCACATTTTCTATTCTCGCCTTCACCCGTGCACACCGTATAATAACGCTTATACTCATAGGGTCTGCTTACCGATCCTTCGGTGTGCACTTCCCCTGTCTTGGATAGCGGTACCCCAGGTTTATCCAGGTTAAGCCACTTTTTTCCCAAGGGGTTGTCCCCATAATCTACTCTCCTTATCGTATAGGTCACGATCGGTTTTCGAGTAATCACACTACTAGCCTCATTAATTTGGGGATTATTATGAACCTCGAAATCCCTCAATAATTCCGGCGTCAGATTGGTTACCGTAAGTTCTCCTGTTGCCGTTCCTATCCACTTGGCATCGGGCAAATCGGGTAGCTGTAAGGTAGCCGTACTGCTTGGCAAGTATATTTTCTCTTTCTTGGTGAGCATATCATAAGGAAGCTTGAGCTCTCGGGGAACGATTAATTTCACCGCGCCCAGAATATTAGAGTCTAGAACGTTATTATCAAGTATTACTTCTTCCGGCTGTTTGCCCTCCTCATTTACCTTGAACTGAATTCGCACATCACTTTCTGGCATGGTAAATGAGACGGTGAGACGTCTTTTCTCGGTTTTGGAAATGGCGATTTCGCCCGATTCGGCTGCGACGCCGCCGCTGAACTTCAACTGATTCTCCGCTGCTGTCAAGGGCAACCCATCGCTCTTACGGGTAACATTCCACGAAAACTGGGTAGTTTCCCTTTTCGGGAACGTCGACCGCAACCATACGGAAACCTGAACTTCTTCCCCGGCCATCGCTCCCGATGGCAAATCAATAAACTCCGCTGAAATATCATCCGGTTTCGTATTAATGAACGCAGCGATCGGCACATCCATATAAGTACCGACCTTTAGGTACACTCTCCCAAATCCCTGGGACAGATAGGTTGGCGGTTGAATGACGTGAACATATTTAATCCAGCCGCCTTTGGGGGCAGTGCCCTTGTCATACACCGTTTTTGTAGCGTATTGTTTATTTTGATTATTGTACATGAGGTTTGCGCCGTAAGGTTCTTCGCCGTATTCTGCATTAAGGGCTTCGATGATTTTGCCTTCGAAGGTTTCGCCGCCCAGGTATTCGGTGAGTTTTTCGGGTGGTTTTGAACCGAAATTCGTTGGAAAGTCATCAAACATATCCTCAAACTTCTTGGGTATCCAAGGAGTTCGTATAAATTGAAAGTTCTGAATCTTTGTACCACTCCAGCCTGCATCCCAAGGAAAGCCATCCGTGGATACAGGATCTCCAAATACATTGTATCCGGAATATCTGGTCATGACTTTCCCTTTATGGGTAACCTTTGTACCGTGACTAGTACCATAAACAATATCAAACCCTGTAAATTTCTCAGGGGCTTTAACCGCCTCATTAATTTGCTGTTGCAACAACGTAGTATTAAGCACTCTCCCATATGCTTTTTGTGGAAAGAAGTTCTTTAGCCCATACAATTCTTCCATATCTTTATTAGCTCTTTCTAATACCGCTTGAGGAGTAAGCGTCTTTAATTCCTCGAGAGATATCTTTTCGTCACTATCTTCCTTATTATCAGCATTATCAGCAAATATTTGGTTTTGTGGTACCAGACTACAGATGAGTGCAGCCAATAGAAAAATAACGAATCGTCTCTTCATCTATAATCCCACCTATTTATACCAAATCGATACAACAATATTGCCCCAATACCTGGATTCAACCTGAATTCCATATACTTTGTCACTAAATTCTTTCGCTTCTAAAATGTCTTCCCTTTCTGTCTTCTGTTTTACATACTTCATGATCTTATCCACAGTTTCAGAATCAATCTTTTGACGCAGCAACTCATCCAAATCCTTGACCTGCTTGTTATAATCCACACCATCTCGGTCAAAATGAATTTTGGGTTGTAAGAACATTAGATCTTTTCCATCTACTAAATGGCTACTTACACCTAACCCCGAATTATAAGAATCATAGAAGCTAAAACCTTCTAAAGTCTTTTTTTGAGTCTCTCCTTCTATTCTTCTCTTAATTCCCCATGAATCCTCAATATATTTAGGTAGTGTAGACGTAGCGTCATCTGCCGTATCATCCACCTTGTCGTCCTTCTTCTCCTCCTGCACCGCCGCAAGCCCCGTTAAAATCTCTACACTATAAAGATCCTTATGCCAGATTACTTTAGCGCCGAGTGCCTCGCTGACAAAGCGCAGAGGAACGAAGGTTCTATTCTGTTTCTGCTGAGCTACTGTGTCCATTTGTTTCGTTTGGCCGTTAACGGTGTACGCTTTCTTTCCCATGGTCAGAACAATGGTGTCTTCTCCCATTTCCACGGTAACTTGCTTGCTCTTGCTGTCCCAGCCTACTTCTGCTCCGAGTGCTTCACTTACAAATCGGACAGGCACCTGCACTCGATTGCTTTTGTCCATAAACGGCTTCGCATCCGGAAATGAGATTAGGTTCCCGTTAACCTCAACTACGATCGACAGCTTCGAGGCAGCGGATGTCATGGCAGGCATCATGGTTAGTAGGAGAATCAATGACATAAGTACAAATCCCGTTTTCTTTAATTTCATGAATAATCAAATCCATAAATTTTTTTAATATCTTGATGGACAGGTTGTTTTGTAGGTTTATGGAAATATTCACCTTATGTAATCCTTGATATTATACTATCAGCACATACTACAAACAATGGAATTACAGATAATTAATCCCTACTGAGTACAACCACCTAAATTTTCATGGCCTTTAGACCCATTACTGAAGTGACCTTATGAGTATGAACAGCCAACTCGAGCCGGCGGATCAGACCTGAAACATTTTGGTTGAATCCTAGAAGTATAAAAAAACCGTCCCTTCTTAAAATGGTGGTGTGGTAACTTTCATTTCACAGAAAATGACGGTTCTTTTATGTGCATTTTTACCACTCAACAAAAACGGGGCGTCCAGCAGTCAGCTTCACTGACTTTCTGGATAGCCCCTTGTTTATTAGTCTGTCCCCAAGCTACTCAATAAACGATACATAAACACAGCTGCTTCTGCACGGGTCGCTTGGTCGCGCGGTTTGAGCATTTCACGATCTCCTTGAATCAGCCCTTGCTCGACCATCCAAACGATACTTTCTACAGCATAATCGGATATTTCAGTGGTATCCTTGAACCCTTGCAGCGAGGCCGAATCTCCCGAGATTGCCTGCCCCTTCGCGGTCTGAATCGCCCGGGCTGTCATCACCATCATATCTTGTCTGGTGATCTTCGCTGCCGGTGCAAAGCGACTGCCGTCGATCCCCGTAACGATCCCTAACTGCTTCGCGATCGATACCGCCTCGGAGTAATAAGCCTCGGCGGGTACGTCAGAGAATGGGCTGCTCACATCCGCCTGTAAATCCAGTGCTCTCACCAGCATAACGATAAACTCTGCACGGCTCACCTGTTCTGCTGGACTGAACGTTGCTGCGGATGTTCCCTTTACGATCCCTAACGCAGCCAACTGTTCAATCGCCTCCTGTGCCCATATATGCTTGCCCAGATCCGTAAACTGCGCTACCGCCGTCTTCCCACCGGAATTCGGCTTCGTGCCTGCATCAGCTTTTACCGAACCATCTGTTTGCGGCTTGATCTCAACGGAATCCGGGGCTGGAGGCGAGGTCGGAACGGAAGAACCACCGCTGCTTCCTCCACTTCCACTACTGCTATTATTCCCCCCATTACCATTACTGCCGCCGTGACCATTTCCTGAGCCTGCCTTCTTGTAGACAAAGCTTACTTTGACAGGAGCCGCCATATCAGCGGTCGATGCATAAGCCTCATAGGTTCCCTCCAAATCGCTCTTCAATGTAAATGTGAATTGGAATTTCCCATCCTCATGGTTTACCTTCTGCTCCTCGTAATGAACCTTCCCTTGCGGGTCCAATACTTGCAACTTCACGCTGGCTTGATCATCCCCATTCATCAGCAATCCAGCGATGGTTACCTTCTTCGTCGCTGCATCTACGGCAGCTTGTAAGCCGTCAATGTCCTGCACTTCCCCGTCTCCAGAGAGGTGGTATACCCCAAATTCGTAGAAGGAATAGCCATAGTCCGTATTCCGTTGAACCCCTTGGAACTTGATATACCTCGCTGTTACCGGAGAGAACTGTACTCTCTCTTTGCCATCATGTGCAGTAATAACCCCGTCGTCCTCCATGACATTGGTCCAGGTTTTTTTGTCATCGGATACAAGCAACTTATAGGTCTTGGCCCGGGCATATTCCCAATCGATGCGAACGGTGTCGATCTGTCTGGCTTCACCAAGATCCACCTGGAACCAGGTGTTGTCTACATAGTCACTTGCCCATCTAGTAGCCGGAAACCCGTCAACGGCCTTGGACGGTACATAATTCGGATTGCCACCTTCGGTTGATGATGCTTCAACAGCCTTATATTGTGACAGATTGTCTGCGAGATAGTAGATGCTCTCTTTTAAAATAGGGTATGCCTCCGCCTTCAACGTATCCGCTTTCATGAATTGATCCAGCTTGGCATTCAATCCTTTGAGGTATTTAGCAGTCTGAGCTGCGTCCTTGCCTTCATAGCGCTGCATCATCTCCAGGTAGTTATACAAAGAACGTACCGCTGCGGCACTCATAATTTGTTGTTCTTGTTCGAAGCGGTCAACTAACGCTCTGATGCCCGCCGCGTCTGTAGATGCCTCCACCACGTATGAGGTTTTGACCGACTTGCCGGATGTTACTGTAATGACCAGCTCATGTTTCCCCAGCTTCCCAGCCAATGGTACGACTGTTCCCGCTGTATATGGCTTCCCATCGAAAAGGGCGGTTACTTTGGTCAATCCGTCGTCCTCTCTCACCTGCCACGTAAACTGAACGGACTCCGTATCCGACAGGATGATTCCGCTCTGGAACGGTTCTCCATTCATAAACACATCCACCTGAGGAGGTTCCGCCTGATTAATCTGGTATGTTCCCTGTACATATTGGTACAGCCAATCATATAGAACTCTGTTGCTCGGGTCCGTGCTCATCGCACTGTTATAGACGGCGTTATTTCCCTGATAGTAAGCGTTGAAGCCTTCGGTCATCAGCCCCGTCTCCACGCCACTATTCAGATAATCGATATACCGTTCGCGGAAAACCCCATCGGTCAGCATCCGGTCATCGAACTCGAATTCATTGCTCATCCCGTACCGCTTCGCGATGTTCGCTGCATCCTCCAAACGGTCATAGTCCATCGGCTCGAAGAAGTAGTTGGGCTGGAAAGCCACGGCATCAATCCCGACATCCTGCCACATGAAGCTCTTATAAGCCAGGAAATGAGGAATCCAGAAAAACTTCATATGTCCCCCACTAGAGACAGTCATCGCATGAACTCGCTCGCTCACCAAGCGAAGCAGCTCTGGCCCATCCTCACTGGTACCGATCTGCTCCTCCAGCCAGTACATGCCCACCAGCTCAAGATGAGAGTAATCCGCTGCTGTCCATCTCTGCTGCACTTCATTCAGGTACCATTGGATTGCCTTAACTCGATTTGCAAGCGCTTTCTCTTTTCCGACCACGGAGGCTCTGAAGCTTAAATTTTCTCCGTCAACGGTGCCGAAATTAGCCACTCCCTCATCCGGATACGGAATCATCAAGACAACCTTCTCCTTGTAATCCGGCTGTCCCAGCTTGGCTCCGACTTCCCTAGTCGCTTCATTTAACTGAACCATATCTCCTTCCGAAGCGAAGGTTTTGTCCAAGTACCATTCCCAATCCTCCAGAATAGACGGCACATCTGACCCTGCCCCGAAGCTGCGGCCTTGCGGTGAGAAGGTTCCCAGGTAGAGAATACCATCGAAGAGCCAATCCACCGGCTCCCCGGTCTTGTCAACATAGCTGATATTCGGGATAATCCGCTCCTTCATCCAAGTTCCCAGATCATTACTATAGTGACCGTTGTAAAATAGCCCAAGATGCTTGATCCCCGCTGTCGCCTCACCTGGAGCCAGAAATGCCGGTTGCTGTGTTGGAACGATTGTAGCGTCCTCGGCTTTCCCGTCCGTTCCCCATATTTCAATCTCATCCACGGAGCTCATCGCCTTCGTATGCATGGAGAATGTGACCTTCACGTAACGAGCGTAGGCGATCTTCGCATCTGGGCCTAGCGCCTTGATTCCGTCCTTGCTCCCATCCCATTCGTAGGTCTCTCTATATTGCCCATCTCTCCACAAGGTCTGGGTGGCATAATGCGAGAGCAGCCCCCAATTCTGCTTATCCTCGGAGGCATACATCGAGACCGTCAGGGGCATGAGCACGTTATTCGTCGGCCAGTCCTGCAGGAAGTTCGCCTTGATGTTCGTGATCGATTTGGGCTCGCCCAGATCGAATACGACTTCGCGAGTTTTCCTCTTCAGATGCCCGACCCATGCCGGATCGGAGATGTCTAGCCCCCCGTATTGGCCATCCGTCAGCTTGTTACTTTCATCCGCATACGCGGCTTCCGGCGCTTCCGACCATTCATAGGAGAGACCTGACGCCAGGTTCCGCGGCTCACCGTAGACCGCTGAGGTCACGCCTTGTAGCTCGGGCTCAGTCTGTGGAATCTGCGCTTCAGAGGAAACGGTTTGAGCCGAATCCAAATTGGCCTCGGCATCTGGTTCCAGTGAAGCCTGATCTTCCCCACCTTCTTGCTCTTCTTGAGCTTCTGGTAAGGTGATCTGAGCGGAATTCGAGCCATCTTCACCCTTCTGACCAGCCGTAACCTCCTCCTCCACCGATATTAATGGAGCCGTCTCCTCCGCATACGCAGCCGGAATCAACGCGAACAGCATAACTGTAATCATGACAACCGATAACCATCGTTTACCCCATCTCATACATGCTAGCTCCTTTCTTTTTTTGAAACTTAAGTTCGAAGCTCCTTCCTCCCTTCCGTGCTTTCCCCATGTTATAAGTGGCATAGGCAGCGCCTACTGTAACAGTAAGAAACTTAGCTCTTAATTCAAATAGATAAATCATGACCTTTCATATACATTTATTTACCTGTCCCGGAAAAACCGCAGCCGAGCTGCAAATCCCGCCGAACCTCCTAAGACTATTCAACCAAGGATTGCGTAAGCCTAGAGGGCCTTATGGAGTATAGAGAAACTATCTTAGACACAAAGAGAAAAACCGTCAGAGAAGTTTCGCTCTGGCGGTTTTTGGTGGGAGTGATGTATTATAGATGCATATCTGCAACTAAGCGCAATCTACGAATTGTACCATCTATTAATCGCATCCTCTACGAATCGCAGCCATTACTTCAACCACACCATCTCGTCTTATGCACGCAGCTTCCTCCGCTGCAGGATCTGGTCCACAGCTAGAGCCGTATACATCAGCAGGAACACCACATTCGGGTAGCCGTACCTTGAGAAAGCTATAAACGGCACATAAATCACCGTAAAATATAGGATCGTCAGCAGGAGCGGCATCTGATGCTGCCAGCTGCTTACCCTCCGGGACCATACTATTCCCGCTATACTAAGCAAGATCAACAGCGCTTGAATCACATGCCCCGCCACCAAACCTACGCCCAATATCGGCAGCCAATAATAAGCCTCAAAATAAAGTCCGATGAACTTGCCTACTGTATACCATAACAGGTACAAAAGCGGATTGTGAGTAAATCCATATTTCAATATATCGAGTCCTTTGGTCATCGCGCTGGCGTCCGAGCCCTGGAAGAGCGTCTCCCGATCATATTGGGGATAAGCATCGAAGAAGCCATCAGGCGGCATCAGATGATAAATTCGCGTCCCTAACAAAAACGGGCTACCCCCGGATTCAGTAAACAGAATGAAGCGGTCAAAGGTAACCACATTGCGAATCCACCATGGGGAGAGCAAAGCGATGTACACCACACCGATCAGACAGGTGAATCGCAGCATTTCCCTCCACGTGTACTTCTCTTTCCACCATAGAATAAGCAGTACCGCCGGGAATAAGGAGGCCTGGGGCTTGAAGTAAGCTGCCGCAGCCGTAAGCACGCCGATGAGGGCATACCCTCCCCAGTGCTTGGACTGTACAGCAGTGATCATCACACAGACGAGCAGCAGGATCACCGTACGGAATATCGTCTCCGACAGAATAACCCCCGAAGAGAAATAGTCCGGGAGATACAACGCGCTTATTATGCAAGTAATGAAGGCAATCCTCGAATTAAATATATAGCGGGCAATAATGAAAATGAGATAGAGAGAACCTGCTTGGAGTAAGCACTGAAATAGTCGAAAGGCCACTACTCCCCCGCCATCTTGTCCGAAAACTGCCAGAAATCCTGCTAATATCAAAGGAAAGCCCGGCATAATAAAAGAGGAAGGCTCGGTTCCGGTGTTATAGGCGAGCGTCCCTTCGTTCAGTAATATTTTTGCCGTCTGAATATATTTCACATCATCATTATTAGGCTTGTCCGGATCGCCCAGAAAAAAGTAGTCGCCATAGGATAACACGATCGATACGGACAGCACCAACACAAAAGCCATCAGCCCGTACAGGATTCGTCTCTCCTTAGGATCCCTTATCGCATAAGAAAACAAGCAGCCTCTCTCCCATTCCAGTTAACGTTATATTCCATCACAATGCTCGTTAAAAATGAGGATACCATATGTAGATAATAATGTCGCGGATTAAGACCGTCCGAACGGAAGGGCGCATTGCCATAACTTGACATGCAGACGAATGGTGCGTATACTGCACACTGTAAGGAACTAACTATTAAATGAGGTGGAAAGGAAAATGTTCTATTTATCGACTGTTCTTCAACGGAATTTGGCCTAAGACGGGAGAAGTCTGCCCATTTTTAACGCTAAGCCAACCGAAGAACAGAAGATAAAGAGCCACTATCCTTTCATGCGTATAGATCTGTATGGGTGAGGTGCAAGTTGGCCTTACCCATTTTTTGTATACTTTTTTGCTTCACAACGACAATTGAAAACTGCCTTTATCTTTTGCTGTTCTCCCGGTTGGCTTCCTATCTTGAAGCGAACAAAGGAGAGAACCGATATGAGCATGGTTACGGTTGAACAACTGTCCCATACGTATGGAGACAAGAACGTATTTCACAATATTAGCTTCCGCCTTGTGCGGGGAGAGCGTGCTGGCCTGGTCGGCGGCAACGGCGCAGGAAAATCCACGCTGCTTCGCATCCTGTCGGGTGAGCTGCTGCCCGATCGCGGAACTGTCGATTGGCTGCCGGGGATCCGCGTCGGCTACCTGCAGCAGCATATCGATCTGCAGGCAGGAATGACTATAATCGAATATTTGCGCACGGCCTATGCGGAGCTGTATACGATGGAGACCTGGATGAATCAGCTCGCGGCCCAAATGGCCGAAGGCAAAGAGGATCTCGATTCCTTATTGACCCGTTATGGCGAGATACAGCAGCAGCTAGAGCATTCCGGCTTCTATCTGGTCGATACAAAGATCGAGGAGGTTGCTGCCGGATTAGGCCTCCTCGCGCTCGACCCGGAGCGCGACGTGAGCGAGCTGAGCGGCGGTCAGCGCACGAAGCTGCTGCTAGGCAAGCTATTGCTGGAGCAGCCCGATGTCCTGCTGCTGGATGAGCCGACCAACTATTTGGATGACGTGCATATCGAGTGGCTTACCGGGTATTTGACCCGGTATGAGCAGGCCTACCTCGTTGTTTCCCATGACGAGCGATTTCTGAATGCGATCACGACAACCATTTTTCACTTAGAGCACCAATCCATTCGCCGATACCCCGGCAATTACGAGCAGTTCAAGCGCAGCTATGAATTGAATAAGGAGCAGCTGCAAACCGCTTACACGCGGCAGCAGCGGGAGATCGAGCGGATGGAGGAATTCATTCAGAAGAACCGCATTCGCAAGGCGAAGCAGGCCAAGAGCCGGGAGAAAATGCTGGAGCGGATGGAGCGGATCGATAGGCCGCCCTCCGGGATGCAGCCGCGCTTCGCCTTCCAGGTGTACGCCGACCCGGCAGGCACGGTCATTGAAGCAAGGCGTCTTCAGATCGGCTATAGTGAGCCGTTATTCGCTGCAGTCAATCTGACAGTCAAACGCGGAGAGAAGATCGCCATCGTCGGTTATAACGGAATCGGCAAGTCGACGATGCTCAAGACCTTGCTCGGCTATATTCCGGCTCTGGGCGGCACTGTTCAATTCGGCGACCGGGTCAAAGCGGCCTATTTCGCCCAAGAGGAGCAGCCTCCCGAGCATTGCCCTCTGGAGCATTTATCGGCGCTTCGCCCGGATCTGACGCTGAAGGATTTCCGGCGCCTGCTCGCCCAGTCTGGGTTGACCGAGAAGCATATCCGCAAGGAGATCCGCCTCCTGAGCGGCGGGGAGCAGGCTAAGGTTCGGCTATGCGAGCTCATGCTGACCGATAGCAATGTGCTCGTGCTGGATGAGCCGACCAGCCATCTCGACGTTCG
Organism: Paenibacillus aceti; assembly: GCF_003614185.1. Lineage (GTDB taxonomy): Bacteria > Bacillota > Bacilli > Paenibacillales > Paenibacillaceae > Fontibacillus > Fontibacillus aceti. Next base: position 4,536,851 of record NZ_KZ987724.1, on the reverse strand, counting down.
CGCCAAGGCCGCTCTTCAGGACGCGCTCAGGAAATATACTGGCACGATCCTGCTCGTCTCCCACGAGCCGAACTTCTACGAGGGCTGGGTCACGCAAGTGTGGAATGTGCAGGAATGGATGAAGAAGTAACATAAGCGGAGTGCCAACATCGAGGGCACATCACAAAAAAGGGGCGTCTCAAAAGTCGACCTTCTGACTTGGAGGCGCCTCTTTTGCGTACCCAAAAATATGAACATCCCCATCATTTTTGACCGCTTGATCATGGCGAAGTCGACAAATCCTTATATCTTGTTATAGGATACAAATGGACTGTAGAGAATAAAACCGAACGGATGGTGATTTTATGTTGCAACTACTGCCTTTCATGATTGAAAAAATAGGTATCATTGTGACTGCCGCTTTTTTACTGTCTCAAATGAAATCATTCCGTCAAATTGTACAAGGGGACCACAAAGTAAGTGATAAAATTAAACTTACGATCCTGTTCGGAGCATTCGGAATTATTAGTAACTATACAGGGATTGAAATCCACCACAGTACCATTGCCAACCATAATTGGCATTGGCTAGCTACTATTGATTCCGAGAATGCAATTGCCAACACGAGGGTCATGGGTGTTTTCATTGGAGGCCTGCTAGGAGGACCCGCCGTTGGATTAGGAAGTGGACTGATTGCTGGTTTACACCGCTATTCACTCGGAGGTTTTACTGCTGCAGCCTGTGCCATATCAACGATTTTGGCAGGTGCTACTGCCGGATATATCGGAAAATGGCGGCGAAGGAAGTCTACTAAACTTACTCCATTGTTCACCGTTGCTTTAGGAATGACATTAGAAGCGGTGCAAATGATTATTATTTTGCTCACGGCCAAACCATTTGCATATGCCTGGGAGCTTGTTCAGTTAATAGGACTGCCCATGATTATTGGAAACGGCTTTGGGACTTTGCTATTCGTCGTTATTATTCAGTCGGTACTGAATGATAAAGAGAGGACCCGTGCCTCCCAAACCAATCGTACTTTTCAAATTGCGGAGCAAACGCTTCCCTTTTTTCGGCAAGGCTTGAATCCAGATTCATGTAAGGAGATCTCCCAAATTATACTCTCAAGAACGGATGCAGATGCTGTAGCTATTACCGATGATCACAAGGTACTGTCCCATGTGGGTGCCGCTTCTGATCATCATACACCACTTGAGGGGCTGGCCACTAAATTAACTAAAAAAGTGCTCAAACAAGGCGTAATTCATGTAGTGAAATCGAAGAAGGATATTCATTGCTTTCAAGATGATTGCCCCTTGCAGGCCGCTATTGTGATTCCATTAAAAGTCCATGGGACGACGGTGGGATCGCTTAAAATGTACTTCACAAATCCGGATAAATTAACAGAAGTTCAGCAAGAATTAGCCGAAGGATTAGCCAATCTATTCTCCACCCAGCTAGAATTAGCCCAAGCGGAGCAGCAAACGAAGCTACTGAAGGATGCGGAAATCAGAGCTCTGCAAGCGCAAATACATCCCCATTTCTTCTTTAATGCGATTAATACGATTTCTGCATTATGCCGTACTGATGTCGAAAGAGCGCGACAACTACTCATTGATCTGAGTAATTTCTTTCGTAGTAATCTGCAGGGGGCCCGGCAATTGCTCATTCCCCTGGACAAGGAAATCGAACATGTCGAGGCCTATTTATCACTAGAGCAAGCTCGCTTTCCGAATAAGTATCAAATTGTTTGGGAGATCAAGCCAGGTCTTGAGAAAGTCCTGCTGCCTCCATTTTCCTTACAACCCCTTGTGGAGAACGCCATTCACCACGCCTTTACAAATATAAAAGAAAACAGAAAAATAACCATCCGCATTGATGCTGCAAAGGGATTCATGAATATTGGGGTTGAGGATAATGGGACAGGCATTAATAGCGAGAAGTTGCGTGTACTTGGGGAGCAAACTGTCGATTCCCAAAAAGGAACTGGAACGGCCATTTTTAATATTACTGAACGCTTGGAAGGCATTTATAATGGGCGAGCTTCCTTAAGAGTCCAGAGTGAAGTTGGAAAGGGAACCCTAGTCACAATGTCTATCCCCCTTGATCATACAGAGGTTGTTTAAAAAGTCCCCCTTTGATCACGAAGCTATTCTGAGAGCTTAACCTTCTCGGTGCTGAAAGTCTGACTTTTTAAACACGATCATAAAGGAGAGAATGAGTCATGTTGAGAGCATTTATCGTGGACGATGAACCCCTTGCCAGGGATGAGCTAAAATATCTTTTGCTTCGCAGTAAACAGGTGGAAATCGTCGGTGAAGCGGATAGTAAACAAGATGCACTTGAACAAATTCCAGCTTTGAGGCCAGATGTTGTATTTTTGGACATCGAGCTCGCAGAAGATAACGGGCTTGAGTTAGCCAAGCAATTGCTTACTTTAGACCCGACTCCTGTCATTGTATTTGCTACGGCCTATGATGAATACGCCCTGAAATCATTCGAATTAAATGCGGTTGATTATATTTTAAAACCATTTAATGAGAAGCGAATCCAGCAAACGTTAGAGAAGGTTCATAGAATGCATAGAGTTCCGGAGGATACTTGTCAGGCTACTCCATCCCCCACACAATCCGGGAAAATCGCTGTTCTCCTTGATGAACGAATTGTCTTGATCGATTGTCAAAAGATCGCCTATTTAGGCTCATGTGAAGGTAAATGTGCCATTAAGACATTGGAACGTGAATACAAGGTATGCGAGTCGCTCACTATGCTGGAGAAAAAACTCAATTCCGACCAATTTATCAGGGTCCATCGTGGATTCATCGTCAATATCGATCACATTACTGAAATCCAGCCTTGGTTCAATTCAACCTACAATCTGATCATGAAGGAAGGGTCCAGTATACCTGTAAGCCGCACTTACGTAAAAGATTTAAGAAATTTATTTGGTTTCTAGATGTAAGCGCTTTTGCATTTCGTCCTGTCATATTTGTAATCCATCCCCTCTTTTTTGTGTTCTAAGGTGAAAATCATAAATTTCAGTTTTCATCAGGTATGATGATCTCAAATTCTCATTATTTTAATCCAATGGGGGGATTACAATATGAATGCAGTTACCATCGTTGTAGGGGCTATATGTATCTTGCTAATTGCTTACCGTCTATACGGTACGTTCATGGCAGCAAAAATATTAAAGCTTGAGCAGATGGATGCGGCAAAGGAAACTCCAGCCCATGAGCTGGAGGATGGCAAAGATTATGTGCCTACCAATAAATGGGTCACGTTCGGTCACCACTTTGCAGCCATTGCTGCCGCGGGTCCATTAGTAGGTCCCATCTTGGCCGCACAATTCGGTTATTTACCTGGACTCATCTGGCTGCTTGTCGGGGCCGTGATCGGCGGAGCCGTACATGATGCCGTTGTCTTATTTGCTTCCATGCGAAAAAATGGACAATCCCTCTCTGAAGTCGCTAAAGAGGAACTGGGTCCGGTTGCGGCCTTTTGTACAGGGCTTGCCATGTTATTCATCATCACGATCACCATGGCTGGACTTTCTATGGTAGTACTCCATGCCCTGGAGCACAATCCATGGGGTGTTTTCTCAGTAGGTATCACGATCCCGATCGCTATGGGCGTAGGACTCTATCACCGGATTACAGGCCATTTAAAAGGAGCAACCATCGTCGGTTTTATCTTGATTATGGCTGGAATTCTGTTTGGACCGAGTATCCAAGGTACAGCGTTTGGAGATTTCTTAACACTCGATGCGAGTACGCTTGCCATTATTTTACCTATATATGCATTCTTCGCCGCAGCATTACCTGTTTGGTTATTACTTGCACCTCGTGATTATTTAAGTACCTTCATGAAAATCGGAGTTTTCGGAGCCTTGATTGTTGGAGTATTCTATGTAAATCCGACGGTTCAATTCCCGGCGATTATTCCCGACTTCATTCATGGTGGAGGTCCCATCGTCGCAGGTCCCGTTTGGCCATTCATCTCCATTACCATCGCTTGTGGCGCCATTTCAGGATTCCATGCATTCGTAGGGTCAGGCACTACACCTAAAATGATAAATCGCTGGAAGGATATTAAACCTGTAGCCTTCGGCGCCATGCTCGTTGAATGTCTTGTAGCCATTATGGCTTTGATCGCTGCTGTTTCCCTTCAGCCAGGGGACTACTTTGCAATTAACTCCTCTCCTGAAGCATTCGCCGCCCTCGGGATGGATACCGTTCATCTGAAAGATCTAGCTGCAGAGGTTGGAATGGATCTGGAAGGACGTACGGGTGGAGCGGTCACACTAGCGGTGGGGATGACTTATATCTTCACTAAACTCCCTTGGTTTGCAAACCTGGCTTCTTACTTCTACCAATTTGTCATTCTCTTTGAAGCCGTCTTTATTCTTACCGCCATCGACTCTGGTACTCGTGTAGCACGCTATTTGATTCAAGATTTCTTCGGAGATCTCTATAAGCCATTAAAGAGAACAGATTGGTTACCGGGCAACATCTTTGCAAGTGCGTTAGCGTGTTTCGTCTGGGGCTATCTTCTCTATTCCGGAGATATCAGCTCGATCTGGGCACTGTTCGGAGTTTCCAACCAGTTGATGGCTTCCATTGGATTAATTATCGGCGCGACCATTGTGCTGAAGATTGCAGATAAACGTTGGTATGTGCTCACATGCTTGATTCCATTAGCTTACCTATACGTAACTGTCAACGCCGCAGGCTACTGGATGGTTATGAATGTGTATCTGAACCCAGCTTCCAAGAGTTATAGCATGTTAAACGGCGTTCTTTCCATTATCATGTTGATCCTGGGGTTAGTTATTATGATTACCGCTATCAAGAAGTGGATTGAGCTCTGGAAAGTACCTCAGACCGAATTAGCCAAAGAGTTCGGAGTATAACTCATAAGGGGCTGCAGCGGTCAAAAATGTCCGTTAGAGCCTGAAAATAACCACTACGCTCCTCTAACGGACACTTTTGACCCTTAGAAGCACAAAATGCCATTTTTCGCGCAATTTCCCTTGTAACGGACATTTATGTCCATTACAAGGGCGGAGTGCCACAGAACCAACGCTAACGGAAATTTATGTCCGTGTCCGCTTGATCCAGACAGAACAGAGGGATGTTCGCATTTGGGGGCACGCAAAAGAAGCGTCTTCAAGTCGGAAAATCGACTTGGAGACGCTTCTTTTTTATATGACCGATTCCTCTGATCCTATACCAGCATATTACATCCTGGCCTCTGTCTCGATCAGCTTAGCCTTATGATCTGTATCCGGCTTCTCATTCTCCATATAATAGTCCTTCAATTCATCTTGAGCGCTTGCCTCTGCTAACGGCACATGGTGGCGATAGGCTGCCCGGCAGATGACATGCGCCGCGACGGGGGCGGTTAAGAATACGAAGAAGATGCCCAAGATGAGACGAATGCTGAAATAACCGTCGGAAATCAGGAAGTACAGCAAGGTTCCAACCAACGTGCATAACACGCCTAGCGTAGAACTTTTAGATGCAGCATGAGACCTCGTATACACATCCGGCAGTCGAACATTCCCAATCGCGCTGATGAAGCTGATAATAGCCCCGATCAATATAAAAATCGCGCTGACAAATTCACTGCTTCCGCTCAATGACAACACCTCTTTCAATAAACCGGGCAAAGGCAACCGTTCCGATGAACGACAGGATTCCGATTAACAAGATAAGATCAAAGAAGGCATGGGTATGCAGCAGCACAGAGAATATGGCAATACTAGCGATCAGATTAATGCCGATTGAATCTAGCGCCTGCACCCGATCCGCGCTGGATGGCCCCTTGATAACCCTATATACATTAGCCATAATCGCCAGCATTAACAGACATAAAGCGATAGTCAATATTATCTCGAAGATCATTTTCTCGTCACATCCTTTATCGCTTTTTCGAAGATTAACTTTGATTTTAATACCGACTCCCGGGACTCGGGCATATTCAGACCATGAACATACAACGCTTTGGCATCCGGGGTGATCTCCATCACGACCGAGCCTGGGGTCAAGCAGATCAATAAGGACAGGAGCGTAATCTCCAAATCCCCCTCTAAATCCGTCTCCAGTCTGAAAATCCCCGGTTTGACATCGATCTTGGGACGGAGGATATGCTTCATGACCATCAGCGAGGAGGTAGCCAGCTCTTGTATGAAGATAACGAACAGCTTGCCGACCGCAGCCAATGTGAAAATATAGAACGGCTTCTTGAAGAAGCGACGCATAAAGAACAGAACGAACAAGCCGACGAAATAGCCGCTGATAAAGTTAATAATGCTCGTGCTATCCTGGAGAAACATCCACAAGTAGGCTATAAATATATTGAGTAATACCTGAACGGGCAAAATGATTCCCCCCTTTAGTCAAACACTGCATGAATATAGAGATTCGGATTCAACAATTCCTCTGCCGCTTGGGACACATAATCCGCGATGCCTTCAGCACCGATTCCTAATGTGAGACTAGCTATAGTCAATAGCGCGATAGGGAGCAGCAAGCCCTTCGTCGTCCCCTTCTCTTCCTCGACACTCAGAGTGGTCTCTCCCCAAAAGGCGTTCATAAAGATCTTGATCATCGAGTATAAAATGAACAAGCTGGCGAGCAGACCGATTCCTCCGAGCCAGTAATAACCGGCCTCGAAGCTGCCTTGTGTAATGAACACTTTGCCAAGAAAACCACTGAGCGGCGGTATCCCGACCATAGACAATGCGGCGATGAAGAACATCCAGCCTAAGCGAGGATGGTGACGAATCAAACCGCTGATCTCCTTCAGATTACTCGTTCCCGTGATATGGATAATGGTTCCGCCGACCAAAAAGACAAGCGCCTTAATCAGCATATCGTGAACTAAATAATAGATAGACCCTGTAATACCTTCCGGTGTTAAGGAGACAAGCCCCGCCATAATAAATCCGACGCTGATGACCACGTTGAACGTTAATATTTTTCGTAAATCCCAATAACCAATCGCTCCGAGCCCACCTAGCACCATCGTAATCGCCGCCAGTATCCCTATAAGCAGATGGGTAATCTGAGGCTCATGATAGAAGATGAGCGTGAACATTCTGAAGATGGCATAGATGCCCACCTTGGTGAGCAGCGCAGCGAAGATCGCAGCGATGGCCGTTGGCGGTACACTATACGATCCTGGCAACCAGTAATAAAGCAGCAGCCCAGCCTTCAAAGCGAACACAATCAAGAACAAGAACGCAACGGTCGTAATTAACCCGTCCTGCCCCACCTCAGCGATGCGAATCGACAAATGGGCGAGGTTCAACGTACCTGTAATGGAGTATAGATAAGCAATCCCCATGAGAAAGAAAGCCGACGAAATAATATTCGTAAAAATATATTTGAGCGACTCCCCCAGCTGTCTCTTATCTCCGCCCATGGTGATCAAGACGTAGGAAGCGACCAGGAACACTTCAAAAAAGACGTATAAGTTAAATAGGTCCCCGGTTAGAAACGAGCCGTTGACGCCCGTCACCAGGAATAAGAACAAAGGATAGAAATAAAGCTTCTCTTGCTTGCGGCCTATCGATGGAAAGGCGTAGAGCAGACAACATATCGAGACTACCGAGGTGGCCAGCAACAGCATTGCGCTGAACATATCCCCGACGAAGCTAATACCAAACGGCGCTTCCCAGCCACCTAGCTGGAGGGTCTGGATCCCGCCGCTTCTAATCTGATTCATCAATAGAACAGAGATCACACTGGTAACTAGTAAGGCCACCAAGCTAAGTACTCGTTGAAGCCTAATATTCCTCTGAAAAAGGATCAACACCATTCCCGTAAACAGGGGAATGACGACGGGAGTAATCAATAAATTATTCATGCTCATTTCCCCTTAATTGCTCCATGTCATCTGTCCCGAAGTTCTGATAGGAACGATAACATAAGACTAATACTAGCGCTGTCACCGCGAAATTGATGACGATGGCTGTCAAAATCAAGGCTTGCGGGATCGCATCGGTGAAGCTAGCTACCTTCTCTCCAAGCAGAGGAGGGCTCCCCGTCTTCAGGCCTCCGGAAGTGATGATCAATAAATTCACAGCATGGCTTATAATAGAGGACCCGAGCACAATCCGCAGCAGCTGTCGCGACAGAATTAAATAGGTTCCGATGGATATTAGAATACCGACGAGTATAACAATGAGTGTCTCCATATTAGCGATCCTCACTTATGCTTAGAATAATATTGACGGCGGTGCCAATGACGGCTAGAGCCACCCCGGTATCAAAAATTATGGCAGAAGCAAGCTCGGTATCTCCAAATATGGGCAGATCAAAATGACCGAAGGTCTGGGTTAAGAACGGTTTGCCGAAGAGCACGCCTGCCGTTCCGGTCCCAATCGCGATCAGCACGCCGATGGCAGCGAGCTTCCGGAAATCCATCCGAATATTCTCACTGACCTTCTCGATACCAAAGGAGATATACATCAGAACGATAGCAGCAGCTGTACTCAGCCCGCCGATAAATCCTCCCCCCGGATTATGGTGACCGTTCATGAATAAATAGAAAGAGAAGGTCAAAATGATCACAACCGCGACTCGGGCTACACTCCTCAAAATCACATTATTTGATTTCACGTTGTCCCCTCCTTTTGACACGCTGATGAACCAGGATATATACGCCCAGACCTGCAATCGTCAGTACGGATATTTCCAGCATCGTATCGAAGCCACGGAAGTCGACCAGGATGGCGTTCACGATATTCTTGGCCCCTGCCAGCTCATAGGCATTCTCAAAGAACGATGTAATCGGTTCAAACAGCTTATGTCCATTCGCGGACAAAGCCAATAAAGTCACCGTCAATCCCACAGCGACCGATATGACCAGATTCGTCAGCTTAAAAGGTATACGTTCGATCTTCTTCGTCATCTTGGGCAGATGATAGAAGCACAGCAAGAACAACACCGTCGTTACTGTCTCAACGACCATTTGCGTCAATGCCAAATCTGGAGCCCGGAAGATCACAAAGAACATGGAAACCATATAGCCTAATACGCTTAATGAAACAATAGCCAGGATTCGATTGCTAGCGAGTAATACGGTGAACGCGGCGATAATCATCGCGATCACAAGACCGACTTCATAAATGCTAATGGCTGCGTTATTCGAGAAATCGATCTGAATCCCATGGAGCAGCAGTAGCGAGCTCATCAGCAATAGGACGAAGAACGAGAAAATGTATATTAAATAATGCCTCAGCGATCCGGTCATATATCGATCAGTCAGCGAGGCCGATCGTTTTTCCATACCTGATAAGCCTTGATTATAGAAATGATTTAACGTTAATCCCTGCGGGTAATTTCGCATGACCTGAATCCAGCGCCTCGCTGTTCTGAACAGAAGCAGACCGATCACCACCACCCCGATCGTCATGATGAGCTCCGTATTCAGCCCGTGCCAGGCACTTATTTTCACATCATGGCCGGAGATCGGCATCCCCGGTAAAATCGCAGTCAAGGCTGGAATAAGAATGTATTCCCCCAGCACATTCGGGAAGAAGAAAATAAGGATTACCAATAAGCCTAGTATGATAGGAGAAATCAGCATACCGAGTGGTGCCTCATGCACTTCTCGCGTCAGCCTCTCGGGACGGTACGCCCCGCCAAAGGTTTTGAATATAAAAATCATGCAGTATACAAACGTAAATATGCTGGCTACCCAAGCGATGATCGGGAACAGCATCCCTATCTTATTTAACCCGAAAATACCGGCATGGGATACGTCATTCACTGCAGCGAAGAACATTTCCTTACTCAAAAATCCGTTAAACGGCGGTAATCCGGCCATAGAGAAGCCACCGATCAAAGCGATCGTGAACGTGATTGGCATCACTTGCATCAGCCCACCTAAATAGCGGATATCCCGCCGGCCCGTCTCATGGTCGATAATGCCGACCACCATAAACAAGCTGCCTTTGAAGGTAGAGTGATTAAATAAATGAAATACTGCGGCGAAGGTAGCCACCGTGAACACCGTTCCCGTCTCGCCAGGCCCAAAATAGACCGCTAAAGAACCGATTCCCAACAGGCTCATGATCAGTCCTAGTTGGCTAATCGTGGAATAGGCTAGGAGCGCCTTCAAATCTGTTTGTCTCAGAGCAGTTAATGAACCATAGAGCAGGGTAACGAGCCCGATTCCAGCCACAAGCCAGAACCACACAGCGCTGCCACCAAAGATCGGTGTCATTCTCGCGACTAAATAAATGCCCGCCTTGACCATGGTTGCCGAATGGAGGTAACTACTTACGGGAGTCGGTGCTTCCATCGCATCCGGCAGCCAAATCCCAAATGGGAACTGCGCGGATTTCGTAAAAGCTCCTAACAAAATACAAAGCAGCGCAGGAATGAATAGCGCATGCCCCTGTATCGCATCCATATTCGCGATGATCTCCCGAATACTGAAGGTATCTCCCATCATGATGAGCATAATGAACCCGGCTAACATGCCGAAGCCACCCAATACAGTAATCAATAGCGCTTTCAGTGCGCCCTGACGCGAACCCTTCCGCTCGTACCAGTAGGCAATCAGCAAGAAGGATGAGACACTGGTTAACTCCCAGAACCCGTACAGAACCAACAAATGATCCGAGAATACCAGCCCTAGCATCGCCCCCATGAACATGAGCAGATATATATAGAAGTTATGGAGAGCCTCCCGGACCTTGGACATATAGTAAATAGAATAGATGATCACCAGGCTGCCGACTCCGGTAATGAGCAGACCGAACAGTAAGCTAAGACCATCCATATAAGACGTAATATCGATCCCGAAGCTCGGAATCCATGACAAGGTATATTCAAATGTTGCCCCCGACGCAACAGCAGGTATATATTCCACCAGGTAGATAAAGATGGATAGTGGCACAAATAATACAAACCATCCTGTATGTACTTGGCGATTCAAATACTTATACAAAAAGGGGACTAGGAAAGCAAACAGAAACGGAAGAAAAATGAAGATGTAGAACGTAATCAAAGTATCCCTCCCCAATAATAATTGTGATTCATCCTACCTGTCTTAAATAGGGTTTGACTCTTTTCTAAACATCAATTATAGTCTTACATAGTTTAAAGGAGCTCTACTATTAAACTTGAGGTGAAGTGGTTAAAAATGAACAATTTGTATAACGAAAGTATTCTTGTCTGCGTTTATTATGGACCAAATGGAGAAAGGTTAATCAAGCGCGGCTGTAAGATCGCAAACATGCTCCAGGCTCCACTCTATATATTGACAATTGACCCGAAGCCGTTCGATGAATTGGATGCCGAGAAGATATTCTATATTGAACAATGGAAAGAGTTCGCTAACTCTCATGAATCAGCCCAATTCATTATAAAGGATAATGAGAGCCGTCCTGTCTCCAAGGTCATTGCAGAGGTAGCTAGAGATCATAATATTACTCAGATCATTCTCGGCCAGACCGCACACAGTCGTTGGGAACAAATCACCAAAGGATCGATTATTAATTCCTTGGTGCGTGATGTCCCGTTCGTTGATTTGCACATTATTTCTGTTGCCCGTTCCATCCGGGATGAAGAAGGGATTTATGAAAAGGGTGTTCGTGCTTATTTGATCAAGGATGGAGATCAGTATCAACTAAGCTTCAATCATGATAAAGATACCGTATATGAAGGCATCTTCTTCAAAGAAGTGAATACAGACTTCGATAATGGAATTTTCCGCTTTATGAGAGACGCTGAAACTCTGCAAGTTCTAGTTACCGATGGAACGGTCACTGAACTTAAAAACGTAGATCTCAAAACGGCAATGAATCTAAGCACCGCAGATGAGTAGATAAAGAAAATATATTTTACCTCAAATTGAAACTCTCCGCATCCTTACATGTGGGGAGTATTCGTGTTGTTATTTTCACAAAACGGAAAGCCACTCTTATAAGTTCACATCTACCTTGATCGGCTGTTGCTCGCTTTTCTCGACGCCTAAATATCTTAACGTCTCCGCTGTGGAATGATGATTCAGGATCGACTTGATGATGGAAATGGCAATACCCTTATGATACGCATGATAACCGAAGGTCTTCCTCAGTGTATGCGCCCCGATTTTCTCTGAAATTCCTACCTCCCTGGCTACGTGATTAATAATCCGATAGACCTGCTGACGAGTAATGGGCCGAGCGTCCTTCTTCGACTTGAAGAGATAATCCTCTGCCTTCCAATCGATGCTGGACAAATACTCGACTAAAATTTCTGCGATTTTACCGTTAAGGTAGTAAGCCTTTACTTCCCCTGTCCTCTCATCCTCAATATAGAGGTACTGCTTCGCACTCTGGCCATCCCATACATCCTGCACCGTGAGATGCAGCAAATCCAGAAGGCTGATTCCTGTATTGATCCCTAGCACAAACAGTAGCAGGTCTCTGATCGAACTCTTCCTCAACTCCTCTTTCATCGCTTGAATGGTCTCAACGTCTCGAATCGGATTTACATATTGCACAGAGTATCCCTCCGAAATAATGTTACATAATTGAAGTTTAACATATATTAAGTAACATCACAAACCAAAATACAGCGCATTTTCATGTTTTTTATTAACAAATTACGGCAGTTTCCTCGCCTGGAATAGCAAAAAAACCCGACCAGTTAAGGCGAGTTTACGATGAATGTGGAATGTATTCTTTTTTACCCCTCTAAAATCCCAATGATTCGACAGCCTCTATTCACATATTCCTCAATCCGATCAATAGGGAAAGGTTCGATAAAGATTAGGCCATTGACATAAGAATAGTAAGCCAAGCTCGTTACCATCGCATCTCCATCCATAATCTCCTTCGACGCTTGTCCCTTCTCAATTAACTGCGCAATCTCAGCTACAAAACGGTTAGAGAAATCATACACAGCAGCCGATTGATGTTCAAAATAAGCCGGTTGCCCTATCACGGTCATAATAACCCGTATAAGGTCCTTCCTCTTCATAATCGAGGTTACATGCTCTCTAACGATGTGTTTCAGGATTTCCCCGGTTGTCCCTTTATAGCTTAAGCATGCTCTGAACCGCTCACGTTCCTCTTCCAGAGGCTCTAATATAACGGTATTTAGAATCTCCTCTTTACTCGCGAAATACGTAAAAACCGCAGCATGACTCATGCCTGCTTCCTTGGCGATTTCAGTGATCTTAGTTGCAAAAAAACCCTTTATTGAAAATAAGGATAGAGCAGCATCAAGTATCTTTCGTCTATTCTGTTCTTTAACAGCTAAGTTTACGGTTCTTGCCATATCATCACCCAAATTCATTATAGCATAGCATCGTTCATATTTACTTGTTTACATTAACTGACTGATCAGTTATATTATAAGCGGGAGATTCATCCATATTCCTAATATCTATAGTAAGGAGTGCCTATTCATGTCTCTGTATGTTAATGAACAGCAACTATCCCTTGGCACAGATAGCTTCATGACCGTTAGACACCTGACCTTGAAAGGGAGCAACTATGAACTCGGCCAACACTTAGCAGCTATGGCTCACACCCGCTATAACATCCACGTTCCAAGCAAGCCACAGCAAGCTCTGCCAAATCGCTGCCAGAGAAACTATATTCTTGACCATTACCCTCTCTACTACGAGAGAATGGTCAAGCAAGCCTCAGCAAGCTCTGCCATATCGCTGCCAGAGAAAATATATTCTTGACCATGGCCCTCTCTACTACGAGAGAATGGTCAAGCAAGCCTCAGCAAGCTCTGCCAAATCGCTAGAAAGGGAGCAACTATGAAATCGGCCAACACTTAGCAGCTATGGCTCAAACCCGCTATAACATCCACATTCCAAGCAAGCCTCAGCAAGCTCTGCCAAATCGCTGCCAGAGAAAATATATTCTTGACCATTACCCTCTCTACTACGAGAGAATGCGTGGTATGGCCAAAGCTCTAAATATCCATCTGGAGGACGATGATTATAACCTGAATGAACTCATGTACCGTGTCGACCCGTTCGGGTGCTCTGCCGTTTATTATCCTCCTTCAAAGACCGAAACAGGCCATGGTATGCTAAGCAGAAATTTTGATTACTGGCTGCTGGCATTGGATGGACAGGAAGCTTCCCCCGATAATCCAGCTATGTTGAGTGAACCCTACATTATCGAGCTCTATCCTGATGAAGGCTATGCCTCCCTCTGTACCACCAATTATGATCTGGCCGGTGCGGTACTCGATGGCATTAATGAAAAGGGGCTTGTCGTCGCCGTCTTTTCAGATGATGAATCGAAAATAAACTATCCTCCTGAGCCTTGCACCACACATCGTGTAGGACTTCATGAACTGCAGATTATGAGATATCTTCTGGATACATGTGCAACTGTCGAGGAAGCCAAGGCAGCCCTGCTCTCCCACAAAATCTACTATGGCTTTCACCCGTTACACTATATGATCGCTGATCGGAGCGGTAATAGCTTTGTCTTCGAATATTCCTACACCACGAATCGTTGTTATATCATTGACGCGGAGACAGAGCCGCTTCCCATTACCAACTTCTTATTACATAGATATAGCGCCGACGATACATTGCCAGATAGTGATATGTATAATAGATACAATGTTTTAAAAGAGAAACTCACTGCCCACTCCCCCAAGTTATTCTCCTATGAGTCGATTCGAGATATTAATTCTCTTGTGTATGTCAAGCCATGCAACGATTATCCGGTCAGAACCTTATGGCATAGCATCTACAATACACATGACGTTAGTATGAGCATTAATTTCTATATCAAAGATGTCCCGGGCGGTTGCAAACGCTCGAGCGAATTTCAGTTTCAACTAGAAGTTAGGTAGCCCCTAGTAAGCTCCTATAACGTGGAAAGACCACCTAGAAGGTGGTCTTTCTCACTTATATCCTTAATTAGTACAGGAAGTAACTTGTAAATCCTGTTACCTGAAGATGTGGTGATTAGCAATCAATTCATCGATTTCCTGTAAAATATTATGAATGGATTCCGTCTGTCCTTGATCAAGCTGGATGAACGTCTTATTGCAGAATTCCTGTAGACCGATCTCTCTGAGCACCATCGCTTTCTTCAGAACGGGAATAAACGGGGTCCCGATCTCGTAAAGCTCCATCATTTTGTCGACAATCCTCTGGATCGTAGCGGCCTTTCCAAGATCATGGGTATGGATAGCATTCACCCATTCGGAGAATACTTCGGGATACAAGTTGGACAGCCCACCGATGCATCCATTCCCTCCACTAAGAACATTATGAACAAAGTATTCGTCGAATCCAGAATAGATGATGAAGTCAGAGAACTCGCTTTGGACAGTTTGTATCAATTTTCTAGTGTGCCCCATCTCCGTGACCGTATCTTTATAACCTTTAATATTTTTATGCTTCCTTAGTAGATTGAGCGTGATTTCTGGAGTTAGATCATGGACGGTTCTAGCCGGAAAATTATATAAATAAACATCGCCCTGGATCGCCCCTATAACCTGATCATAATAGTATTCAATACTTTCATCCGAGAGTGCAAAATAATACGGGCTTACAATCATAACTCCATCCGCTCCAGCATCAATAGCATAGTTAGATAGATCGATCGTGTCCTCCACGGTCATACATGCGGTCCCGATATACACCTTCGTTCGATGATTTACATGGCTCACTACAAGATTGATTAACTCCCTCTTCTGAGCATCCTTCATGGAGAAGAATTCGCCGGTGCTACCCAAGACTACTAAGCCATCTACACCTCCCCGGATCAAGAAATCATATATATCGCGATTAGCCTGTTGATCCAAATTGCCTTCTGCATCAAAGGCCGTCACCACAGGGGTTAGAAATTGTGCTTTTTTCATGGAATCTCTCTCCTTTAACTGATGGAGCTTTTTTGTATTTTTCTGTTAAACTACCAAGCTTAATAATAGAATGGATCCTAACCCTACCACAGAGACAATAGTAGAGAGAACGGTCCAGGTACCGAAGGTTTCTTTCATACTTAGGCCGAAATATTCTTTAATCATCCAGAATCCGGCATCATTGACATGGGAGCATATTGAGCTGCCTGCCCCCGTCGCCAGGACAACAAGTGCCAGATTGACATCGTATTGTCCAAGCAATGGTATGACTAGCCCTGCAGTCGATAGTGCGGCCACCGTGGCAGATCCTAAAGAGACGCGCAAGATAGCGGCTACGATCCAGGCCAATAGTATAGGCGACATATTGGAACCCGTGAATAATTCAGCTACATAATCGCCGACACCGCCATCGATCAGCACTTGCTTGAAGGCACCACCACCACCAATGATCAATAGCATCATGCCAATATGGCTAATTGAGACCGCGCAGGAGTTCATAATTTCTTTTAATGGGATCTTTCGTGAAATCCCCATCGTGAATATCGCTATAATTAGTGATATCAGCATTGAAGTGGAAGCATTGCCTATGAGATTAACCAAGGAGAAGAAGGTGTTATTCTCCATCCCGGTTGATGTCTGCACCATATTGATAATGGTTGCAATGGACATTAAAATGACCGGAAACATCGCAGTTAAGACGCTAATTCCAAAACCCGGGGTTTCTTCGAGTTTAAACACTTTTTGCTCGCCCAAGGAATCGATATTACCTGTCTTATCAAAAGCGCCTGGAACAATCTTCTTAGCCAATTTCGTATAGACTGGACCTGCTATGATGACCGCAGGAATGGCAACGATAATTCCGTAGAGCAGGACCATCCCAATATCAGCACCATACTCACCGGCAATAGCCGTCGGGCCTGGATGGGGAGGTAAGAAGCCATGTGTGACTAGTAGAGCAGCAGCCATTGGAATACCCAAATATACAATAGGTACCTTCAATTGTTTGGCGATCGTAAATACAATCGGAATCAGGAGAACTAGTCCAACTTCAAAAAATAGGGCAATCCCGACGATAAATGAAGCGACAACTACAGCCCATTGGATTCTCTTCTCCCCGAATTTGTCGATTAAGGTCATGGCAATCCGGTGCGCCCCTCCGGCATCGGCAATCAATTTACCGAGCATGGCGCCAAGTCCGAAGATCAGGGCAATATGACCGAGCGTTCCTCCTAATCCGCCTTCAATGGATGACACGATTTTATCGAGGGGCATTCCAAGAGCTAACGCCACTCCGAAGGATACAATGATCAGTGATACAAATGTGTTCAGTTTAAAGCCAGTAATCAAAACAAGTAACAGGATGATTCCGAGCACGACAATAAATAATGGCATAATATCAAGCCTCCAGTTGCTTGTAGTAGGTCAATTCTTCTATTTACTCGTCAATGCCTTCATACCAGCATTCAGAACTTCAATGATCCGATCGATATCATAGACACATCCTCGCCAGGTTCCTCCGCTGACGTATTGGAGCGCAGCCCATAGACGGGTATCCTCTGGCAGGGCAGGCTCTGGCTGAAGATGCGGATGTAATTCACGTTCCTCCAACACCTGAGTCGCTTCATTAATGGACAGTCTGTTATCCTCCGTGCCGATAAAGTTAACGGAGCCGACCAGATGGTTACGGTCAACGATAATCTCGATAACATCACCATCACGCAATTTTCCAATAGGCCCTCCTGCCAGAGCTTCTGGCCCTACATGACCTATACAGGCTCCAGTAGATACGCCTGAGAAACGGGCATCTGTAATCAGAGAGACTTGCTTCCCATAGGATAAGTGCTTCAAAGCGGATGTTAATTGATAGGTCTCTTCCATTCCTGTTCCTAACGGTCCGCCACCCATGACCACCATAATGTCCCCCGCATGAATGCCTCCTGTCTTAATCGCCTTGATCGCCGCTTGCTCAGATGTGAAGATCTTGGCAACGCCGGTATGACGATAAACGCCATCTTCTCCAACAACGGATGGATCGATCGAGGTAGATTTAATCACAGAACCTTCTGGTGCGATATTTCCCTTAGGGAACGTGACCGTGGAAGTCAATCCCCATTCTTGGGCCTGGGTTGGATCCATGATGACTTCGTCCGGATGAACTCCGTCCAGCTCCACTAATAACTGTCTGAATTTGGCACGTCGTTCTGATTTCTCCCACCAATCCAGGTTCGCTCCAAGCGTCTCCCCAGTCACTGTAAGCACATCTTCATGCAGCAGGCCAAGCTTCCTTAAATGAAGCATCACCTCAGGGACTCCTCCAGCTAGAAAAGCGCGAACGGTCGGATGATTAACGGGTCCATTCGGCAGTACACTGACTAGGCGAGGAACCAGCTTGTTAACTCTCTCCCAATCATCGACTGTTGGCACTTTGCAGCCAGCCGCATGTGCTACGGCAGGAATATGCAGCAGTAGGTTCGTTGATCCGCCGAATGCCGCATGGACGAACATAGCATTTTCAATCGCCTTATCCGTCACAATATCCTTCGTCGTGATCCCGTTCTTCTCCAGCTCCAGCACGGCCCGGGCTGACTGCTTGGCGATCTCTTCCCATACGGGCTGACCGGAGGGTGCCAAGGCCGAGTGTGGCAACGCCAGTCCCAAGGCCTCCACGACGACCTGTGAAGTTCCCGCTGTACCCAAGAACTGACAGCCTCCTCCAGCCGAGGCGCATGCTGCACAGCCAAGCCTTGCCGCATCCTCTAATGACAGCTCGTTATTGCTAAATCTCGCGCCAATCGTCTGAACCTTACCCGCATCCTCGCCTTCGGTTGGAGGAAGCGTTGAACCGCCAGGAATCAGGATGGTCGCCAGATCTCTCATCGATGCCAACGCCATCATGGTGGCTGGCAGACCTTTATCACAAGTGGCTACACCTATAACAGCGCTCCTTTGTGGCAGGGAACGGATTAAGCGTCGCATTACCATAGCCGCATCATTGCGATATGGAAGTGAGTCGAACATACCGGTTGTCCCCTGAGAGCGACCATCACATGGATCGCTGACATAAGACGCATAAGGGACAGCACCTAATTTAGCAATTTCTTCAGCTGCAGCTCTCATTTGCAAGCCTAGTTCATAGTTGCCAGTATGATAGCCGAGTGCGATCGGTGTTCCATCTTCAGCACGCATCCCAGCTAATGTGCCAAGGATCATGACTTGCTTCCCAAGGAGCTTGGAGGGTTCCCACCCCATCCCGGCATCCAGTGTCATTCCGAAAATATCGCCGCTCGGCCGCTCTCTCAATATTTCCGGAGTTAATGGAAGTGAACCCCCAGGTCCAGCTGCATGTGTCTGTACGTCATAGATTGTTTCGTTTTCTTCACCGAAAATTGTGTTTATTGACATCGTAACCCCTCCCAGGTTTAGTTAATGAACAACAATGTGGTTTTCGAGAACATCTTACTCTTCCGTCCCTGCGTTTCCTGATTATTGTGTCACTGCCGCGCCAGCCTCATCCTCATATGCCTTCATATAAATAGCGATAATATCTTGCTTCGTCACAGGCTTCGGGTTAGCCGCTGTACAAGCATCCTTCAATGCCTGCTTGGCCAATTTCTCCACATCCTCAACCCTGAAGGCCGATTCGCGAAGGGATGGAATACCCACTGCTCTGGAAATCCGCCGGACTTCAGTAATAGCCATTTGGGCGGCTTCTTCTACTGACGTAGCAGCCGAAGTATCTACGCCTAATGCTCGAGCAATTTCAGCAAATTTATCGGGACAAGCATCCATATTGAATTCCATGACGAATGGCAGCAGCATTGCATTGGCAACCCCATGCGGGAGATCATACTCTCCTCCTAATTGGTGAGCCATGCTATGAACGATTCCTAGTCCGGCATTGGAATAGCAAAGACCAGCGATAAAGGAGCCCCACCCCATCCCGGAACGAGCTTCTAAATCCGAACCATTCTCCACTGCTCTTTCGATGTATCTTCCAATGAGCTCAATTGATTTATGGGCGATCGCATCAGAGAGCTCGAAGGAACCTTTAGCAGTGTACCCTTCAATACTGTGAGTAAGAGCATCCAATCCCGTGGCAGCTGTTAACCCCTTTGGCTTTTTCATCATTAATTCCGGATCATTCACAGCTATAACCGGCAGTGCGTTGGGATCAACCATGATCATTTTTAACTTTCGCGCTTCATCCGTAATTACATAATTGATCGTGACTTCTGCAGCAGTACCGGCGGTTGTACTAATCGCCACAATCGGTACTGATTTATTCTTAGACTTTCCAACCCCCTCATAATCGGCAAT
The DNA here is from genome assembly GCF_003614185.1 of Paenibacillus aceti. Taxonomy (GTDB): domain Bacteria; phylum Bacillota; class Bacilli; order Paenibacillales; family Paenibacillaceae; genus Fontibacillus; species Fontibacillus aceti. The sequence continues at coordinate 4,516,704 of NZ_KZ987724.1, read as the reverse complement.
ACGACCACCATTTGTCGCCAAAATCCCTATAGCAGACCCGGTATCTTGCGGGGAGCCACCGCCGACCGTAATGATAAAGTCACAGCCTTCTTTTTGGAAAACAGCCAAGCCATCATGAACATTAGTCGTAGTTGGATTTGGCTTCACTTCGTCAAATATGCTGTAAACAATGCCACCTTCATCCAATGCATCGGTGATCTGCTTCACAACACCGTTTTCATTTAAGACCTTATCTGTTACAAGCAAAGCCTTCTTAAGATTTAATTTTGCTACTTCCTCTGCGACGAACCTCACACTTCCAGGACCGACAAGATTAATAGCAGGCCAATAAATTTTTCTTGGTGTTAACATGTCATCTCTCCTTATCGTGTTTGATATATAAGAAATATGTGAATTTGTTCACATATTCATTAACATGATGAACTTCGAAGATCTCTGAGCATAAATCCAACCACGAGTTCCTCTAGCTTCGGCCAAAATGCTCCTTTGTTTTCTTTGACGGGATTAATTTGTTTTACATTATAAAACTACGTTCTACTATTCATAACTTTTGAGTTGATTATAGCATAGCTGTTTTAGCTGTAAGCGAATACACTGTGTCAATTCCGTTACAAAGCACCTATTTAGCTCATCAAATATTTTACAATTTTCCTTATTTATAACCGGACTAAATTTGATATAATGATCTATAGTTTTATAATAACAAACACGAGGTGTTACATATGCCAATCATTCAATCGGTAGAAAGGGCCTTGAAAATCTTAGATTTATTTGACGAACATACTACAGAGCTCAGAATTACAGAGATCAGCGAGAAAATGGAGCTGCACAAAAGCACGGTGCATTCCTTGTTAAGCACTCTGCGAGAATACTCTTACATCGATCAAAATCCTGAGGATGGAAAATACAGATTGGGCTTAAAGCTAGCAGAACGAGGAAATTTAGTCATTAGCAATATAGATATCAGGAAGGCTGCCCATAAATATCTTCTCGATTTGGCCGCCAAAACAGGGCAAACGGTTCATTTGGGGATTTTGGATGGACGGGAAGGGGTCTATATCGATAAGGTGGAAGGAGAACAGGCCATCATCCGGTATTCTCGACTAGGCCGGAGACTCCCTCTCCACTCAACGGCCATTGGCAAGGTCCTTCTGGCTTACCAAGAACCGCAGGAAATCGAGCGTCTGCTACAGGGCTATTCCTACCAGCAACAGACGGCTAGCACGATCTCCAATGAGGCGGTGTTCCGTAAAGAGCTGGAAAAGATACAGCAGCAAGGGTTTGCAATAGATAATGAGGAGAATGAACAAGGGGTGCAATGTGCAGCGGTGCCCATCTTTAAGGGTAAAAACAAGGTGCTCGCCGCGATTAGTATCTCTACCTTAGTCTCGCGGGTCAGCGACGAGGAGCTAGCCATATTCATCGATATACTCAAGGCTGCCTGCCAGGAATTGTCGGAACAGATGAAATATGATTATGAGCCGTAAGATTTTATCTATATATATACCTTGCTCAAAGGAACCTAAACTTAAAAAGACACCTGAGAGGTGTCTTTGCTCTTCCTTCTATAAGTTGGGAATTTGCCAATCGATTTCTGGTTGGCCTATCTTACGTAGAAATTCGTTAGTACGGGAAAAAGGCCGACTGCCAAAAAACCCCCTATGTGCCGACAATGGACTTGGATGCGGCGAACGAATTAGAAAATGCCGTGGGTTCGTAATCAGTTCCGCCTTCTTCTGAGCATGGCTTCCCCATAACAGGAACACGACGGGCTCCTCTTTCCGGTTGATCGTCTCAATCACTTTATCCGTAAAATTCTCCCAGCCTTTGTTCTTATGAGAATTTGCTTCATGCGCCCTTACTGTGAGCACGGTGTTAAGAAGCAGCACGCCCTGCTGGGTCCATTTAAGCAAATGACCATTATTCGGTATGTAACAGCCCAGATCGCTCTGAAGCTCCTTAAACATATTTTGTAGGGATGGAGGCGGATTTACGCCCTCTTTTACAGAAAAGCTTAAGCCGTGGGCTTGTCCTGGTCCATGATAGGGATCCTGACCCAAAATAACCACCCTGGTGTCAGCCAGCGGAGTATAGTGCAGAGCATTAAAAATATCATATTTATCAGGATAAATGGTCTTTGTCCGATACTCACTAATAAGAAACTGCCGCAGATTCAGATAATATGACTTCGCAAACTCCTGCTCTAGCTCAGACGCCCAGTCATTTTTCAATATAGCCTTCAAATTTCTAGCCCCCTGCCATTGTAAAAAAGATATAACTGAATTATATCATATGACATCTTTTCCGTTCGGCTTTGATGTATAGCATTCTAGATGATTCAATAAATTAATAAAAGGAATTCAAAAAGCCTCTGTCGAAGCTAAAGTTTACAAGATTTAATTTTCTAATTGCGAAATTGAGAAGGTGGCATTATGGCAAAACAAAAGTTTTATGTAGTATGGGTAGGCAATAAGCCTGGAGTATATAATACGTGGGCGGAGTGTCAACAGCAGACCAATCAATATCCTGATGCAAAGTATAAGTCGTATGGCTCTAAGAAAGAGGCCGAGCAAGCCTTCCGTGATGGGTGGAAGAAGCATTGGGGGCAATCCAGCAAGACGAAACCAAGCCAGTCGGCCCAGAAAAAACTGGACTTATCCGCAGAACCCCTTGAGGAAATTGATATGGATAGCATCAGTGTCGACGTCGGCTGTAGTGGAAATCCGGGGATCGTAGAATACAAGGGAGTAGATACACAAACCGGTGAGCTCCTCTTCTACCATGGGCCTATATCGAAAGGAACGAATAATATTGGAGAATTCATCGCAATTGTTCACGGTCTTGCCTATCTGAAGAAGAAGGGTAGCACCAGGACCGTCTATTCCGACTCCAGAACCGCACTTAGCTGGCTGAAAAAGAAAGAAATCCGTTCGAATTTGGTAAGAGACGCTACGACCCAAGAAATCTGGGAGCTTGCCGACAGAGCCCTGAAATGGCTCCATACTAACACCTATACAAACAAAGTATTAAAATGGAACACCGAAGTCTGGGGCGAGATCAAAGCCGATTTCGGCCGAAAATGAGCGAGATCAGGTGAAAAAGTGAATACCCGTAAGAACAAGAACACCACTCCCTGCGGATGGTGTTTTTGATGGTGAAGACGAAGGGGTGAATTTTTGTTTAGCCACTCATTTCTTCAGAATATTCCCTCAGAACAAGAGCTACCTTCTCAAATGAATGCAAACCTGTTGCTATATCCACAATAAACTCTACTGCATATTTACGTTCCATGCGCAGATGATATCCATTCAACATTAAAAATGATTTTGTGACCAGATAGGCTGTGCGCTTATTTCCATTATGGAAGCAATGGTTTTTTATCAAGGATTCCAGCAAAGCAGCGGCCTTATCAAATATAGTTGGGTACGCATCCTCTCCAAAAATACTTTGCTGCGGGCTATGTACCGCAAATTCCAGCAGGCCATGATCCTTAACACCCGCTTGGTCTGCGTCATCCATTCTTTTCATCATGAAATAATGCGCTGAAATAACTTCTTCCTTGGTAAGAAACTTAGTCATATCATCGATCCCTTAAATCCTCAAGGATGCCCTTATCTTCTTCAAAAACATCAAAGAACGCCTCAAGCACTTCTGATCTGATATTATCCGGAAGCTGCCCTTGCCGAGCCTTTTTAAATACCACTTCACCACGGTCATTTTCGATGAACTCGATTTCATCACCTTGCAAAAGATTCAGCTTTGCAGCCAGAGATTTAGGCAAGCTTACCCCAAGACTATTGCCCATTCGTCCCACTTTACGGAAATAATGAATTTCATTCGGTTTCTCTTTCGTCAATTTGACCACACCATTCATTTGATCTCATCCTCCTATAGTATGATCTTCACATAGCAAGTTATACCTTTATAACATTAAAACAGTTATAACCTGGTGGGAACAATAGCATTAGCATCGTAACCCACTGTTATTAAAAAAGAACTTGCTCTCTCCGCCGATGAGGACGGAACGAAGCAAGTTCTTCAGCAATGCATCTACTATTTCCCACACCATCACAAACACTTCAGCGTAAACTGCCACCCGCCACACAAAACAGCCTTTTTCATACGCATATTGGTCCGATAAATCGTTGATCCCCATACGCCCATCAACTTTTTATCCGTTAAAGTAATCGGTTCAATCTCTACGTCCCAAAGCTCTGTATCGTACTGCATAGCGACCTTGCTGCCTTTACTCGTTGAGATCACCCACTGGTCTGCTTCCATAACAGGTGCAGATGCACTCATCCAATGGAGAACGATATCCTGGGTCTCCTTTTTAAATTCAACTTGGTCCGAAATCAGAACTTCAGAGCATCCTTCCTGTCCATCGACTCCACGAGCAAGCTGAACGGAACGTTCCCAGCTCATAACGCCCGCTTCCTCTGGATAGGCGCCCGATAGATTCATAGCAAGGCGGCTTATCACCCCATCGGCTTCGTAATGAACCGATTGGGCACGATAATTCTTCCCTGCAGCTTGCATACACCCATTAATGGTAGGCGTCTGATGATAGGCAGATTGCATGGTCCATATCGAATAGCGTTCCGCGCTAAAGGTCTTAAATGTATAGACACCTACTCCTGCATCAATCAGCACAGGCTCTGCATTCAGATAGGCTATAAAGCTCCCAATATCATTATGGTTGTGGCTCTCATCGTTATGGCCTCCTTTGGCCGCGAGACAGAAGCCATTCCCCTCCTTCGTGTCACGAGCAACCATCACCTCGACACTTTCCATCCATACGTCCATCGGGAGCAGGATCGACTGCTGCTTCTCGGCATCCTCTTTACCACTATTTCGCCATAATTCTTCCACTTGAAAGGTTTCACCTAGAATCACTTGCAGGTTGGAGAGAAAATCCTCATCATTCCAATGCTCATATCCACCCTGACGCAGGTACATCTGCCTCCCGAAGCTCATGAGTTCTTCATCTTTCAATGCCTTGGCAAATTGATAGATCACTTCTGCCTTTACTGTAAGCTTGGCGGACGAGTCAGCAAAACTAATGAACTGCCCTTCCCCAATGTACATATTCATCACATACCGAGCCATATTCCGGATCTTCTCATCCTGATACAGTTCCTGATAATGCGCAGAGACCGCACACAGTAATTGCAAGGCATTGAATAGCGCTCCCGCCGCATGTCCCCAGTAGGCCGGGCCCTCATCACAGCCTCCGTCCTTTTGATAAGAACCGATGAACCGGTCCAGACTGCGAAGCAGCTTCTCAAGCATACGCTCCTTGCGGGCCATGTCCTGTTCGGCGATCAGGATTACCGCAAGCACATTCGAATTGCACCACGGGTTCCAATTGTTAATGAGTTCATGCTCATCAAAAGACATCCACCAGAAACGGTCCTCTCGATCGTAAGGCTCCAAAATGCGCACTCTCAGCTCTCGAAGCATCCGCTTCGCAAGATTGGGGCTATGGCGCTCCAGTGCTTCCTGCAGCAAATAGCACGTCCAGACAATCAATGAAGCCGTCTCACCTGCACCAAGGTCGATGATCGGATGGTCGAGGTCAGGGAGTTCCTCCAGACGATGCGTATCCAGATTATTAAGATGCGCCGGCCAACACCAGGTTGACTCCTCACAGATCGCCCACACGCCATTTACAATATCATCGAGAAACCGGCCTTTATATTCCATGCACTCGGCCATAACCAGTCTGAGCAGCATCTGTCTTCTCATAAAACCCGGGTTTTGATAGTGATCTCGAATTCCCGTGCGTACATAATCCATATATAAGGTCGCCGGAAGAGAAGGCCAATCCTGTTGAAGATGCTGCTCGCCTGCCGTGATCCAGAGCCTGCGTACCGATTCACTCAAACCCTCCCAGGATGCTCGCTCAGCAGCCCTAGGGAACGGCTCGAATGGAGCCTTTGTCCTCAATGACAATCTACGTGAACTCAATTTAGTCTCTTTTGTTAACATTACGTCGTCCTCCTGCCTAGTTAAAATGTTAATCTCTATCTTCTTTGGAAAATGTCATTGCAAGCGGTTTCATGTCCATTTATACTAATTCATAGCATGACTTGAATTTCAACAGGAGGGTCACTCATGATACAACACATGTTCGCTAAACTCCCTCTGCTTCGACGACCGAATTATCATAAGCAGAAACTCATTATTTATATGCTGCTATTGTCTACGATCCCGGTTCTTATCTTCGGGTTATTCATTACCAACATCCTGACATCGACGATTCAGGATCAAGCATCTATGTACAATAAGATGCTGGTGCAAAATGCTCAAGATCGGATGCATGATCAGTTAAAGAAGATCGATGAGCTGCTGCTCCAATATACATACTCTAGTCGAAGCGACTACACGGGCATTTTGACGCAATACGCCAATAAAGAACTGTCCGCTAACGATATCGATACCTTTCGTCAGATCAAAAACATTCTCGCTAATATCCGGAGTGGCATGGAGGACGTCATAGAAGTCGACTTCTATTCTTTTCATTCCAGGAAGATTCTGACCTCGGACAATCAATTCCTGACCGAGGAGCAATTCCGCGACTCCACATCACTTGATAAGGCCAGACAACTGTCCATTCAAGGGGTATGGATCGATACACGCACCAGCCTGCCGGCCAATACACGAATCAATCAAAATGTATTGACGCTTATTCGTCCTGTCGCCGAGGACTCCTCAATGAAGAAGTCGATAACCGGCGCCATTATTGCTTATCTTGACGCAGATGCTCTTGGCAACAAGCTTGCTTCAAAAAACAACTATGACACTCACGAGATATTCGTGGTAAATGAGAGCGGGCAGATCGTCTTCCACAACGACCGTAACTATATCGGCACTCGTCTAAGCGAGCCAAACCTTACACAGATTAAGCAGGCAGAGACTCTAGAGCCAATAAAGATGTCCCTGAATGGGACACCTTCTGTCATGAACGTGAAGCCAGCCCGTAATCAGAACTGGTACTACGTCTCTTCGATATCGGAGGCGGAGCTATACCGTAATGTGAATCATGTAAAGCTATTAGTATACAGTGTCGCTGCGCTCCTAGTGCTAATCGCTTCAATTATTGCCCTACATGCCGCTACTTCACTGTATCGACCAGTGCGAAACTTAACCCGTTCCATCCAAGCTTATAAGCAGGGCGATGCTGAAGATAACGATAACGCCACAGGTCGCAACGAGATCGAACGAGTCACTCGTACCATACATACGATGCTGCGCCATACTCAGCAGCTCGAGAAGAATCTGGAGCGCTATAAGGACAAGATGGAGACTCATACACTTCATCAATACTTGGTAGGCAATATACAAGAGCCGGATGCCCGTTCTGATCTTAGATTCTCGCCGAACGATACCTACATAGCCGTCATCCTGCTCGAGTTCGATCCATGGAAGCTGTATGCGCAATATCCGCAGGATGATCAATATTTACTTTATTTTGCTATAGAAAATATAGCACACGAAGTCATGGGCAACTATGGCAACATTCACACTCTTATGATGCATCCGGGCCGTTTCCTGACCCTGGTAGCTCACAGTGATGTACTGGAAGCCGAACAGCTGAGAAAGGCCAGTAACCATCTGCTCGAAACGATTCAGCAATATTTGAAGCTATCGGCTACATTGTCTGTATCCTATTCTCTGCAGGGCCTAACGGGACTACCCGAGGCTTATAAACAAGCGGATCAAGCGGCTCGCTATCGTTTCGTGCTTCACGAAGAGCAGACCATCTTTATAAATGAGCTGGACCCGGCTACGAGCATGCAGTTTGAAGATATCGCCGAATTAACCTATAAGATTCTCGACAAGCTTAAGCTCGCTCAAATCGATGAAGCCGAGGCCGAATTCATCCACCTTATGGAAGGATTGAAGGATGGCGCTGTGTTTCCTGTGCAATCCATTCACGGCTTCTTCTCGCAATTGGTCGGCTCCATTTATCGCTGTTTACAGGTGCATCACAGTATTGTATTAACTCCTGAGCGTCACCGGGCGTTACTAAGCAGTCTATCGGCACAGCAGACGCTGGGAGAAGTAGAAGCCTTCTTCAGCGCTTCGATCTTCGGTGTCATCCGCGAGTGCCTGACCGAGAAGTCCCAGCCTGCGCAAGCAGAACAGATCCGCCAGCTTACTCAGTATATTCACGAGCATTATGATCAGGATATCTCGCTTCAGCATTGCGCGGACCGGATGGAGATGAATACTTTCCAAGTGAGCCGATTATTCAAAAAGCATACCGGCCAGAACTTCGTCGACTACGTAATTCAGTATCGAATCGAACAGGCGAAGTCGATGCTCATGGATACGGACATGCGTATTCAAGACATCGCTGACAAACTGCGCTACAATTCGGTACAGAGCTTCATTCGTACCTTCAAGAAGACAACCGGCATGACACCTGGGCAGTATCGAAAGCAATTTAATAAGGACGAAGAATAGAGAAGCTTGATTTACTATTTTACCCTTTAACCTTTAACGCCACCTAGCGTCAGCCCTTGAACAAAATATCGCTGCAAAAATGGATACAGCACCACGATCGGGAAGGAAGCCAGTACCACCGTTGCCATCTGAATCGATAAAGACGGTGGAATAGGTACCGTTGGGTCTAGATTGGAATAGATGTCCGCCTGTCCGACCAGTACGACCTGACGTAGCAAAATTTGGAGCGGCCACTTGTCTGGATCATTGAGATACAGAATCGCGGAGAAGTACTGGTTCCAGTTCCCTACCGCATAGAACAGCGTGAATGTCGCCAGGATTGGAAGCGAGAGTGGCATGACAATACGCCACAAGATGCGCAAATCGCCGCAGCCATCAATGCGGGATGCCTCTATCAGTTCTTCAGGCAGTGATTCAAAGAAGTCGCGCATGACAAGCATATTAAAGGCGGAGACTGCACCGGGCAGAATCAATGCCCATAGTGAGTTGATAAGTCCTGTTCCTTTTACGACGAGGTAAGTAGGAATCATCCCTCCGCCGAACAGCATCGTGAACAGAACTAAGAACATCACGACGCGACGGGCGCTGAATTGCTGCCGCGAACAAACATACGCAAGCAATGCTGTAACAATAACATTAATTACGGTACCGACTACTGTAATCCATACCGTATTTTTTAACGATAAGAAGAAAACGCCTGTATCAAAAATATATTTATATGCCTCCGTCGTCCATTCGGATGGCCATAGAATGAACTTACCCGACAATGTCTCCTCCACTGTCGCGAAGGACATCGCGAATACGTGAATGATCGGCAGTATCGTCACAAGTGCAAACAATATAAGTAAAGTGCCGTTGATTACGTTGAACCAACGATCCCCTATCGTTGCCCGTTTCATCATCTCAATCGCTCCTTTCATGGTGCCTTTGCATACAGATGTGGGGAAATTCCGCTTCTCGAAGCCTAGAATACACCACGTTCACCCACACGCTTGGCCAGCTTATTCGCCCCGAATATGAGCACAAGACCAATGAGACCCTTCATTAAGCCAACCGCCGTGGAGAAACTGAAGTTACTATTCACAACCCCTACCTGATACACATAGGTTTCTATGACTTCGCCTACCTCTCGGACCGAAGAATTCAGCATCAAGAACACCTGCTCGAATCCAACATCCAGCACGCTGCCTAAGCGAAGGATAAAGAGAACGATAATCGTACTGCGGATGCCTGGAAGTGTTATATGCCAAATTTGGCGAAAACGAGAGGCTCCATCGATCCTCGCTGCTTCAAACAACGATGGATTAATACTGGACAATGCCGCGAGATAAATAATGGTCCCCCAGCCAGCTTCCTTCCAGATTACCTGAAGCACGAGCATGATTCGGAAGTTTTCAGGATTCGACAGGATGTTGATCTGGCCAAGTCCCAGATCCGCCAGCATCGAATTCATCGCGCCGTCACTACGGAAGATCAGATAGAAGATCCCTGCCACCACAACCCATGATAAGAAGTGAGGCATATAGAATACAGTTTGCAGGATGCGCCGATATGTGTTCCTCGATACTTCATAAATCATGATCGCCAGCACAATCGGAATCGTAAAAGCGAATACAATCTGATAAGAGCTAATAATCAACGTATTGATAAAGATACGCCAGATATCTGGATTTTCAAAAATACGGTAAAAATGCTTCAGGCCAGCCCACTTGCTGTCCCAGATGCCAAGCATAAGGTTGTAATCTTTAAAAGCGATAACTATGCCTAACATCGGTAAATATTTATAGATGACAAAATACAGGATTCCCGGCAGTGCCATCAACCAGAGATATTTCTCGTTCCAAAAAGTTTGCCAGATCCGACTCATGCCGCTCTTTGGCTTTTTCTGCTTATTCGCCGGAACAGGCACAGAGGTTGCTGCTTCAACGGACATCTCTTCCACCTCCATTAAGTACTTCCCACTCGGTGCATAGACATGTGCCCCAGCCTTAACCAGGTAAGGCCAGGGCCATGACTTGGAATCAATTATTTTTGCTGCTCAAGACGCTTCTTGTACGCCTCATTCATCTCTTGAATGATCTGCTCACCGCCGCGATTCTTCCATTCTTGAATGATACTGTCATAATCATCAAGCGGACGTTGACCCATTACAATCTTGTTCACTTCATCCAATAGATATTGGCGAAGCTCCGTGCCCTTCTCTGCGTTTGCTGGTGAATAGAGGCCTACAGACATGTCTAGATACGGCTCACCCTCCATAGCCACCTTGTATGCTTGCTCCTTCAAGCTCTTTGTTAATTCAGTGTCGTCCGGGGTAAAGATCCAATCCCCTTCAGCCGCATGGTTCGTAAGCAAGTACTTACCTGTTCCTTCGGAGGAACCTTTATCTGTCAGTACATTCACACCATTTTCAACCGTATAATGCTCTCCCTCGATACCCCATTGCATAAAACTAGCGCCCTCTTCGCCCATCATGTCATCCAGGATGCTTAACAACTTTTTAACCTTATCTTCCTCTTTGCCCAGTGTGACTGGCATAACGAAGAATCCATAATAGCCTTCCGCCATACCATTTCCTTTATATCCATCCGCAGCTGTTAATGGAGGAACTGGTGCCACCTTGAAGTCTGGATTTACAGCCAGTGCCTTATCCATACGAGCCTTAGAAAATGCGGTATACGCCCAGTTACCAATAATACCAGCTTTGCCTGTCAGGAAGTCTTCTTCCGCTTGAGCCCCTTTCTTGATCGTGTAGTCAGAGCTTACTAATCCATCCTGATAGGCCTTCATCATAAACTCAATCGAAGTCTTGGCATTTGGCATCAGGTAGCCGTGCTGAATACCACCGTTGCCGTCTTCATACCAGCCTGTACGAAGCGCACGGTTCGGCCCGAACAAGCCATTCGCACCACTAAAGTCACCATCGAGCGCGTACCCATACGTATCCTTCTTGCCGTTACCGTCCGGATCATTCTCTGTGAACGCTTTCATGACGTTGTAAAGCTCATCGTAGTTCGTTGGCATCTGAAGTTCCAGCTTATCCAACCAGTCCTGACGGATGGCCATTGTATGGAACGGAATCCCTCTGAGCCGCGGAATACCATAGATGTGTCCGTCTGTTGTAAGCGTTTCCCATACACTCTGTGGAACCTTGCTGAGATTCGGGTAATCCTTGATATAGTCTTCTATTGGAAGGAACATGCCGTTCTGCACCCAGTTAAAATAGCTTGGTGAAGTATCTTCCAGAAGCATAAGATCTGGCATATCGCCAGAAGCAACCGTTACGCCTATCTTATTGTTATAGTCGCCAGCCGCAACCGGAATATATTTATATTCGATGTTATAACGTTCTTCAATCGCTTTAATCCCTGAACTATTCGTAGTCGGCGGTGCTGCACCAAACAAGATGTTCATCGCGCTTACAGAGTATTTCTTTTCTGGAGTTGTCGAGTTGCCTGATTTGTTACCTTGAGCTTCGGAGTTGCCAGAACCTGAACCGCATGCGGACAACAACCCCATCGCCATGGTACCTGCGAGCAGCAGGGCCATAATTTTCTTCATGAATACAACCTCCCCATTGATTTGTTCTCTTTGATTCAAATGTAGTTCGGATAACAAAACCCCATACTCTAAAACGGCCTAGCTATGTGCTGCTTGTTCATTGCCTGCCTAGCCAAGCACCTCCCTTTTCCACATCATACCCAGCAACACAATGGACTGAAAACGTTCACTTTTTAATGCTCATATTTTGCAAGCCCTTACATATCTGCAAAAAATGATACACATCGCCATAACTCCTTATGTCATAAGGGTTTAGGGCATCGATAAAGCTGTGTGAATCAAAAAGACACCTGATCGGTGTCTTCACTCTTTTGCAAGGCTTGAATAACACTTCGAATTTCAGCCTGCACTTTTTTATAATCACAAAGCTAAAAAAGGAATATACCGATTATCCCGAGAGCACAAAATTTTATACAGGAACAAGAAGATCATAGCGCGGTTTCGATCCTTCAAATATTCCATATTAAGCGGAGTCACGTTATTATCCAGCCAGCGATCCCATTCTTGCACAAACTCTTCAGCACGCCTATCTTTTTCGATTACCCAACCAAGCGGAGTAAAAATAATTGTGGGGAATTTCCAGTTCCCCTCCGTCTTCAGAAAACCTGATTGAATCATATGATCCACTTTCTCCGTAATCTGATCCAATGTAAGGTGCCTATAAAAGCCATAAGAAGGATTGTGATCAAGTCCAAGCTCTAATAGCTTCCGTTCCTTTGAACCTTTCAAAATTTTTGTGAGAAGTGTCCTCCCACCTTCGGCAATGATATCGTCTGCCGCTCGCAGAATAGCCCTCAGTTCATCATCGGGCAATGGCTTTATTCTCCTTTTCATGTATTCGAAGCTTCCCCTTTCATTTTCAATCGGAACCCAATCATTTTCAAGTATGTCCATGATGAGCGTACATAGACCCAAGCCCGGCCTCACACGGTCGGGCTGTTCCAGATATATTTTAAACCTGTCAGACGAATTTCGTTAAGCTCCCTATAGACTGGACTGTATCATCCCTTGCGTAGACTGATCCTCTTGATAGCCATAATATTGCGGCTGAACCGTTGCATGTATTTGTGTTTCCATGGGCACTGACGGCTGATACGGCTCATCCACATACATGATTCTACGCTGAATTTGCATGAGTCCATTCACAATGCGAAGCGCGACCCAAAAAAGTATAACGCCAGCTCCTACGTAAAACAGATATTGCTGATTATAGGTCCAATCTATATGGAAATAACCAAACAAGCTATTCTCTAATATATCTAGCTGCATTTCATTCATCAAAATGATATGCACGACTGGGAGAGCAATCAATCCTAGACCTAGTGAAATCGCCGTTACCATAATAATAAAGAATACGATGCCTGTTACAAATCTCAGTAATACGAGCATCAAGTTTCGAATGAATAACCCTCCGTCAAAATTTTTCATCATTCGCTTCAACCAGTTCTGCTCAGCATCAGACTGTTGGTTCTGGTTATACGAAACAGGAGGAGTAGGTAAACCTAAAATTTGTCTAATCATGTTTTGCTCAAATTTCACGATCCCATTTAACAGCTTCGCTACTCCAAAAAACAGCGGAATTCCGATAAATATTGGAGTTAAACCGATGGATAGTGCAATTCCCGTTATCGCCACTGTAAAATAGAGAATCCCTAACGGGAGTGATAGCAGTAAATAGAGGATCGTTGCATAGGTTTTGGGATTAAAAAGCACCCATCTTACCTTACCTGTCTGCGCCGGTGCAGTCGCTTCTGTTGCCTTCATATTCAAACACTCCTTTGACTCATAGTCCGCTCTGAGTTATAAACCCATTATATCCGCCCTATTCGGCTGACATAACCGTCTTAGGTGGTATCTGAAACTAGACTTTAGGCTAGGATTGGAGATTCACTAACTCTTTCTTTTAATTAGTATATTTCTATTTTCTAAGGTGTCCTGATTGATTATTTGATGATTTGATGATTTATTGAATGATCTCGAATATGTTTAAGATCAATATGTCTACATTTCGTCCACTTGTCCTCCCCCATCAAAGCAAAAACCCGCTTACTGAGCGGGTTCTTTAAATGGAGGCAAACCGTGGCTGTACAAATCCACAATTCACCGGTGTGTGTTCCCTGCGTGCGGGGAGCAAAACAACTATCAATCTTTTTCCATGATGCCTGTAAGTTGATCAGCAAGTGCCGTCGCGGCGGAATAGCCGGAGCTCCAGGCCCATTGCAGGTTATAGCCACCGCAATCTCCATCCACATCCATCACTTCACCGGCAAAATAAAGTCCAGGTACTAGCTTCGATTCTAGCGTTCCTTCTCTTAACTCTGTTGTATCGATCCCGCCGGCCGTCGTTTGTGCATTCGTGAAGCCATTGGTATCAGTTACGATAAATTTCCAACGCTTTATGAGTTGGCACAATATTTTCTTGGTTTTCCACGATAAATCCTGACATAGGAGGTTCGGCTCTTGGTCGATCCCCGCCTCTTTCAACAGAATAGGGATCAGCTTCTTGTTAAAGATACCGATCAAGGAAGCTGCAACCGTCCGGTATCCGAACGTTCCCCAATGCGTATCCAGAAAATCGACGACTTCTTCCTCCGTGCGGTCTGGCATCAAATCAAGCGATAAGGTTACTGTTTCTCCTCTTTTGAGCTGATACGCAGCCTTCCGGCTTAGCTGGAGAATCGGTGGGCCGGAGACGCCGTAGTCTGTAAACAGGATTTCCCCATATTCGCTGCGGATAACTTCGCCGTTGACGATGATATGGCCCAATCCCTCGAATTTGACGCCGGACAACTCCTTTAGGTTCGGATATTGCAGCTTCAATTGTACGATCCCAGGTACAGGATCGATCAGTGTGTGTCCCAGTCGCTGGGCAAGCGTATAACCAGATCCATCCGTTCCTGTCTTTGGTGCGGTAAGGCCGCCCGTACAGATAAAGAGATAATCACTGGTATACACGACCTCTCCCTCTGCTTCCGTTTGACACAAAATTGTGAATCGCGGATGTCCCTTCGATACGGTAACGTCCAATACTTTGGTTTTGAAGTGTATCGGAACATACCGATCCTCTAGCGCAATCCGGAAAACCTCCAATACAGATGCTGCCTGCAGCGACATCGGATACATCCGGCCATTCTCCACGGCGATCAACGGAAGGCCGAGTGCGTTGAAGAAATCGACGGTTTGCCGGACGCCGAATTGCTGCAGCACAGGCAGCGGGAATTCCATTTGATTGCTGTGATATTTATGCGATAGTGCGACCGCTTCGTCCGTCCCCTTCGCCGTGGATTGGTTCGTAATGTTACAGCGACCGTTGCCGGTCGTTAGTACCTTCTTGCCTACCCGGTCGTTGCCTTCAATGATCGCGACATCGACCCCTCGGTCTCGCGCGGTAACGGCCGCCATAAGACCAGAAGCACCTGCACCGATAATGAACAGCTCGTGGTGCATTGTAGATTTCGATTTATACATATGTGTTGAGTTCATTCCTTTTTCTAATGGCTTCATTTGAAAATATGTTTCCCTAACGCCATCGCGGCCGCATAGCCGGAACTCCAGGCCCATTGCAGGTTGTAGCCGCCGAACTCGCCGTCGACATCCATCACCTCGCCAGCGAAATAGAGCCCAGGCACGAGCTTGGATTCTAACGTGTCCGCGAAGAGATCTTTTGTAACGATGCCACCGGCTGTCGCTTGTGCCTTCTCGAAGCTATGGGTATCTGTTACTTTAAAGTCCCAACGCTTCAATATTTTATAAAAGACCCCTTTCGTTTTCCACGAGAGATCCTGGCAAAGTAGGTTTGGCTCTTGATCGATTCTCGCTTCCTTCAGCATGACAGGGATCAGCTTCTTGTGTAAAAAACCGATGAAGGATTCCGCAACCGGTCGGTGTGCGAATGTTCCCCAGTTCATCTCCAGGAATTCGATAACCTCCTCCTTCGTGCGGTTCGGCATCAAATCGATGGATAAAGTCACGGAATCCCCTCTCGAGAGATGAACGGCGGCTATCCGACTGAGTTGAAGAATCGGTGGGCCGGAAAAGCCGTAATCGGCGAAATGAATTTCACCGGTTTCGCTGCGAACGATCTCGCCGTTTACAAGGATGTGGGCCCGTCCCTGAAGTTTGATGCCGGATAGAGCCTTCATATATGGGTATTGCACCTTTAATTGCACTATTGCCGGCACAGGTTCGACCATCGCATGCCCCATGTTTTGAGCAAGCACATACCCAGACCCATCCGTCCCCGCATTCTGGCCAGTCAGGCCACCCGTACATATAAACAGATATTCGCTGGTATAGACAATCTGCTGCTCATCTGTCTCGTTGCGGCATGTAATCTTGAATCGCGGATGATCCGTCGATACGGTAACATCCAGCACCTTGTTGTTAAGATACACCGGAACGTTCCGTTCCTCCAGAGCAAGCTCAAAAATATCCAACACGGATGCAGCCTGCAGCGACATCGGATACATTAAGCCCTCTTTCAATTTCGTAAGCGGCAATCCAAGCATATTGAAAAAATCAATGGTTTGACGGATGCCGAATTGCTGCAACACAGGCAACGGAAATTCAGCCTGACTGCTATGGTACTTGCGCGATAAGGCCACCACTTCGTCGTCCGTACCCGTCATAGTGGAATCGTTCGTAATATTGCAACGACCGTCACCTGTCATTGCGATTTTTTTCCCAATCCGGTCGTTACCCTCTAGAATGGCGGTATCGATACCCAAATCCCGTGCTGTAACGGCAGCCATGAGTCCTGATGCGCCTGCACCGATAATAATCAACTTGTGGTGCAAGAAAGTCTGATAATCGTGCATGGTTGGTCAATGCACCCCTTGTCCAATAGATTTATATATAGGAAATGTGAATTTTTCTGAATGAAACTGCGCTATATTCAATTATAGCATAGGAGTATGCACCGCATAATCCCGATAGAATACTCCTGACATCACGTCTCATTACAGTAATACCCCAAATATAAAAAAACCACAACCTCGTGCGATTATGGATTTGCATGGTGGAGGAGAGGGGAGTCGAAAACCCCTGTATACCGTCATGGTCGGTTTGGTGTCACTCATGATACTCAAACTCATGTCACTTTCCGGCGGCATCATAAATGATCTCGAACTTGTTTCCTTCACCATCTTCACGAACTCGTTTGTTATTCTTCATATAATAAATGGATGCACCCGACTCCCTCGCTTGCTTCCGTGCATATTGATTCGCTTTTCTCAAAATTTCTTGGAGCTGTTCTCGATTTGAAAACATCTTGAGTCCCCCTACCTTAGCATAGATAGATCTACTAGCGAAAAGGAGATGTATATTAGTTTCTTTGAAGCGATGAAACTCAAAAACCGCAAACCCTGGGGAGAAATCCCTAAGGCTTGCGGTTTCTTTTCATACTAGTGGCAACTTCAGCTATCTCAAATTAATAGTGACCTTGTCCTCATCTTTTTCCAGTCTTAGAATCAAACCATCTTCTGATTCAGCTACTGTGTCAGGGACTTTCATTACAACAAATCCAGTTTTCGAAGATAATGGCTTAACACTTTCCTTGCTAAGGTCTTTATCTATCATCGCCTTTGAGAAATAAAAAAAGCACTTTTATTTGAATACCACAGTGTACACAAATACAGTTAAGATTCTGCATTGAAAGATGTGAATGTTACTTCCCCTGAACAATTGCTACCTTTCCCAGTTTCGCATACTTAATCTGCGAGCATCTCCCACTTTTATTTATATATTGATAATCGTTATTGTTAATGTCTACTTTTGCGTGCCCAGAAATGTGAACATCCCCATGTTCTGGTCCGATCACTCGGACATTATTGTCCGTTAGCGTTAATTCTGTGGCACCTAGCCCTTGTAACGGACAATTATGTCCGTTACAAGGGAAATTGTCGCGAAAAATTGCATTTTGCGCTTCTAACGGTCAAAAGTGTCCGTTGGAGGAGCGTAGGTGTTGTTTTCATGCTCTAACGGACATTTTTGACCGCTAGAGCATTGCGATCACATCACTCCTCTGATTAACGTTATTTCTCGCCAAAACGGGAACAATCGCCATACATAAAAGTACAAGTATAATTTTATATCCAGCAAATAATAGAACCCATAACACATAATAAGCATTCAAAATATTGCCATACTATTTGTGTAATTACTTTTAAATAGTATGGTTCTGGACAGCTCAAGGTGCAGGAGGATTGAAGCAGTATTTTAGTTAATATTGGCTGGCCCATTCTGTATTCCATTCATCATTATCCTAGGCTGCAATACCCGACACACACAGGTCTCATCGCCGGGAAAATGGACTTTCCGGCATCCCCAAGGCTATGCGCAAGAGACTCAGATTCGCTACTGTTGGATTCATCCGGTATTGTTTATATTCCCTGCTTCTCATAAGCGTCTCAGCACTCTCCTCAGGCCGCTTCTCCCGTTCATCGCGAAACCCTTGCAACAGATGTGGAAGATTGCCATAAGCAGTAATCTCTTGCTCTGAAAGAGGCTTTTCAGTAATGATATTACTTTTTTTAAACACGATATTCTGGGGCACTTGGTGTGCCTCCCTTTGTTCATCGACTTGGGACAGACCCACGGCTGAGGCTATATCAGATTCGAGCAGCTTCAGTGTGGACTCCATCTCGTCGCTCCACCAACCGCTAACCGTTACCTCTTGATTGTCGATCACAATATTGCCCAGATCGTACGAGATATCGATCTCATCCAACATAAGTCGTTTCCTACAGTCTGCTGGAATCGTATTGAATAAACCGTCCAGCTTTTCTACCCGGCTTATCACGAGTTTACTCTCTGCCGGATCCGTACCAGGCATCAGAATATATTCATCCTCTCTATCCAATAACATATCTACCAACAGCTCGGGATCTTCACAATTATACCTGTAAGTCACATAAATCAGTTCTTTCGTACTCTCATGATCCTTAACAAGCTTACTCTTTCTAAGATTATCGCTGTGGCTCAAATTGATTATCTCCGGGTAATTCTCGATTAGTATTTCGGTAGATGATAGCTTCCTGCCGGAAGTTCGTGCCTTTTCTTCTTGCAGCTCCTGTACCCGGGTCATCACCACTGATTTTATTTCCGGGTGATCCCACGTCATAGCCCCGTGAATGCACCAATCCTCAGCATACGGCTCAATCATACCGACAGCTGTAGACCAAGGAGGCAGCTCCTCCATCATGGTTTCACAGTAAGGCATACGAAACCGTTCACCAGACCATATGTCCTCGATAACCGTACCTTGTTCATATTGGTCAACCAACTGAAAGCACGAAATCTTCATTATTCTCCATCTTTCAAGCATCTCCCGGTCTTCTCCGGAATACCTCTTGCCCCGCTCTTCCAGAAACCAGTCGATTCCGCGCATACCGTTATCATACACACGAAAGAAGAATGCCCACATGTTGCCGTACCCTTCTCTCGCTATACCTAATGAAGAATCAAAGGGTCTATATTTCTGACGATCGAATGCCCACTCCCCACCATGCTTCTGAGCCAAAAAGGAATAAAGCTCCATTGTCAGCTTATACTTCCGATCGAAAAAATGCCTTTCCTTCACCTGTCCCGCCTGTACTTCCGATTGTTTCGCCAAACAGCATTGCTTATACTTTTTCCCGCTACCGCAAGGACACGGGTCGTTTCTTCCTATCATGTTCCATTCACTCTTCCTTCCATATCAGAACATACCATTCTCATTAGAAGAATCTCCGCTATGGCCTGACACACTCATCCCAACTTCAACGATAAAGCCACCTGAAACGAAATTATCATGTTGATTGGCCATTACTCAATTATAATTCGAATTTGTTTCATCGAACAAGTAAGGACCGCGCATTGTCGGCACGCCATCATTCCTCGGTGCGTTCCTTCGAATATTCCATGCTGATCAGAGGAAGTAATTGTTAAACTTATGTGAACGTTTAAATTTGAAAGGTTAAATTCGTTGTAATTAAAATTTACTGCTATATAATAATTATAGGAATGAAAGCACTTACATAATAGATATGTTAATACCTATTAAACTATTTTTTTATTTTACCTACTTTCAGAAAACACAAAGGAGAGTTTTATCATGACAAACCAACAAAGTGCATTTTATATGCCATCAGTAAACTTATTTGGAGCAGGAGCAGTTAATGAAGTAGGAACTAGATTAGCTGGTCTAGGTATTAAGAAAGCATTATTAGTAACTGATGCCGGATTGCATAATTTAGGGCTTTCAGAAAAAATAGCAAGTATAATTCGTGAGGCTGGCGTAGAAGTATCGATTTTCCCAAAAGCAGAGCCGAATCCTACAGATAAAAACGTTGAAGAAGGTCTTGAAGCATACTTTGCTGAGAAATGTGATGGCATCGTAACACTAGGTGGAGGTAGCTCTCATGATGCTGGTAAAGGTATAGGAATTGTCGCTGCTAATGGTGGAAGAATTCACGATTATGAAGGTGTAGATAAATCAAAGAAACCGATGGTTCCTCTGATTGCTATCAACACAACAGCTGGTACAGGTAGTGAAGTAACAAAATTTACAATCATAACCAATTCTGAACGTAAAGTGAAAATGGCCATCGTTGATAAGCATGTAACACCAACATTATCTATCAATGATCCCCTATTAATGGTAGGTATGCCACCTGCATTAACAGCTGCGACTGGACTAGATGCATTGACTCATGCTATCGAAGCATACGTTTCAACAGCTGCAACACCAATCACAGATGCGCTTGCAATTCAAGCAATCAAAATCATTCCAAAATATTTGCCAAAAGCAGTAGCGAACGGACAAGATATCGAAGCTCGTGAACAAATGGTATTTGCGCAATCATTAGCTGGCATGGCGTTTAATAATGCTTCACTAGGTTATGTTCATGCGATTGCCCACCAATTCGGTGGATTCTATAACTACCCACACGGAGTATGTAATGCCATTTTACTTCCGCATGTATGTAAGTTTAACTTGATTGCGAAAGAAGAACGCTTCGCCGATATTGCAGTTGCACTAGGTGAAAGCATAGAGGGATTAAGCACTCGTGAAGCGGCTGAAAAAGGTATCGCAAAAATCGAACAAATGGCTAGAGACTTAAATATTCCAAGTGGTTTTGCTGAGCTAGGTGCTAAAGAGGAAGATATTCAAACATTAGCTGAAAATGCGATGAAAGATGCTACTGCAGCAACAAATCCTCGTAAAGCTAAATTACAAGAGGTTATGGAAATTATCAAAAACGCTATGTAGAATATAACGTTTTCGTGAAAAAATTTATAAGCTTACTAAATTAATCACGTCAAGGAGAATGAAGTCATGATTTATGATAATCCGAATACAGCAGGTGCTGTCGTTAACTTTAAAGAACAATATCAAAACTTCATCGGTGGAGAGTGGGTTGCACCCGTAAAGGGGCAATACTTAGATGTAATATCTCCGGTAACTGGTAAAGTATTCACTTCTATACCTCGCTCATCAGCAGAAGACGTGGAACTAGCGCTTGATGCGGCACATGCAGCTAAAGATACTTGGGGTAAAACAACTGTTGCATATCGTGCACAAGTTTTAAATAAAATTGCTGATCGCATTGAAGAAAACCTAGAAATGATTGCTGTTGCTGAAACTTGGGACAACGGAAAAGCAGTGCGTGAAACACTAAATGCTGATATTCCTTTAGTCGTGGATCACTTCCGTTACTTCGCAGGCGTTATTCGTGCACAAGAAGGTGGTATTAGTGAAATCGATGGTGATACAGTAGCATATCACTTTAACGAGCCATTAGGGGTGGTTGGCCAAATTATCCCTTGGAACTTCCCTCTTCTTATGGCTGCGTGGAAGATTGCTCCAGCTTTAGCAGCTGGGAATTGTATCGTAATGAAACCAGCTGAGCAAACACCAGCTTCAATCAGTGTATTAATCGAATTAATCCAGGACTTACTACCGAAAGGTGTACTCAACATCGTACAAGGTACAGGTTTAGAAGTTGGGAAACCACTTGCAACAAACCCACGTATCGCAAAAATTGCATTCACTGGTTCAACAGCAGTAGGTCGCTCAATTATGCAATATGCAACTGAAAATATTATTCCAGTAACATTAGAACTTGGTGGTAAATCTCCTAACATCTTCTTCCCCGATATTATGGATGCAGATGATGAGTATTTAGATAAAGCGATTGAAGGTTTCGTATTATTCGCACTAAACTCAGGTGAAATATGTACAAGTCCTACTCGTGCACTAATACATGAATCAATCTATGATAGATTTATAGAAAAAGTGTTAGAACGCGTTAAAGCTATCAAAATAGGTAACCCTTTAGACACAGAAACAATGATGGGTGCACAAGCCTCTAAACAACAATTAGATAAAGTCCTTTCTTATATCGAAATCGGTAAAGAAGAAGGCGCTGAGTTACTGATTGGCGGCTACCAAAACCATTTAGAAGGTGACCAAGCAGAAGGCTACTATGTTGCTCCAACGATATTCAAAGGTCATAACAAAATGCGTATCTTCCAAGAAGAAATCTTTGGTCCAGTACTATCTGTGACTACATTCAAAGATTTCGACGAAGCAATCGAAATCGGAAATGATACATTATACGGCTTAGGTGCTGGTATTTGGTCTCGTAATGGTGAAACCGCTTACCGTGCAGGTCGCGCTATACAAGCTGGCCGCGTATGGACTAACACATATCACCAATATCCAGCACACGCTGCATTCGGTGGTTACAAACAGTCTGGTATCGGACGTGAAAACCACTTAATGATGCTTTCTCACTACCAACAAACGAAATGTATTTTAGTTGGTTATAACAAAGAATCAATGGGGTTCTTCTAAGTTGGAGAAAGTCATTGCAACAGAAGCAGCGCAGGATTTAATCAAACAATTGCAGGAGCAGCACGGTCAACTAGTATTTATTCATTCTGAGGGTTGCTGTGACGGGACGTCACCGATCTGTATGACAGCAGGTTACTTCTGCCTTAGCAGCCGTGATGAGCAAATAGGAGTAGTTTTAGACGTACCGTATTATATGCATAACTCAAACTCGTCCTACTGGCAACACCTACAAATTGTCATTGATGTAATAGACGGTATTGGAAATTCATTTTCGCTCGAAAGTGCAGAAAATAAATCCTTCGTCATTCGCGCTAAACAATTGAATAATTTATAGAATTCTAGATCATTCACCAATTTGCACAAAATCCCACGGGGAAGCTTATTTATTTGCTTTTCCATGGGATTCTTTTTGTCACTTAATAGATGATTGACTGAATCGTCTCTTTATCAGAATCAGCAAACTCTACTGCCTCAACGATGTCCTTTGATTTAAATATTCTGGAGCAAACTATTTCTGTCAATGAGGCACTTGACAGGGAGCACTTCAAGAGGGGTATCGCTACCCTTGAAGTACACAATGATTACCCACCAGAGATTTGGTTGAGAAACCAAGATTCTGGTGGGTATCAATGAAGGTCTGGTATATTTCCAGTTATTCTTATCAATCGGCGGAAAGGTAGTAAAAAACCAAACTTTATAATACGTATTATTTATACGTTTACACGTACTTATTATACGTGTATAATGAGATATAAGGAGGACGGTAATGAAAGCATATAATTCAAGAGAAATCATAAAACTTCTTGAAGAGGACGGATGGTTTTTAATCGGAGTGCATGGTAGCCATCATTACTTCAAACATCCGACAAAACCCGGGAAAGTCACGGTACCGCATCCTAAGAAAAGCTTTCCTCCCAAGACGCAAATGAGTATTCTTAAATCAGCAGGGTTTGTAGAGCCGCAAGGCTCTCCCCTAAGGAGGTAATAGATATATGAGCAAGAAGGACATTTACCGCTTCTGGGCATTACTCGACACAGCGGAAGAGGGAATTTCCGTTCGTTTTCCCGATCTCCCCGGTTGTAATACTTTTGGAGAAACGGCAGAAGAAGCGCACTCAGCAGCGCGTGAAGCGCTCGAAGGGTTTATCTATGTGCTGGAGCAAGATGGAGACTCTATTCCCGATCCATCACCACTCGATTCCATTTTGAAGCAAGCAGATTCAACAGAGGCAGCTTGCGAGGTACAGGTTTATATGCCAACTGTTCGAGATGCTATGGAATCGAAGGCGGTAAAAAAAACTCTTACAGTACCAAAATGGTTAAATGATGAGGCTGAACGGCAACATCTAAATTTCAGCCAGGTACTTCAGGAAGGTTTAAAAAGAAGCCTCGGAATTGATAATCAACGTATTTAAACTGTGCCTGAAGTTTCCCTAATGGAAACCAGTTGAGACGCTGGGCTGATTGTTCAGCTCAGCGTCACTATTTCCTGTATATTCCTTCCCCTTTAATACTTAGTCCAATAATCTAGATTGCTCAATATCGTCGGCTTAGGTTTAGGCATAGATGTATCCCGCTCCCCCCTCCAGGATCACAATGGTATCAAGTCGTGGATTGTCTGGCCAAAATATATACCTTTCCTGGACTAATACATCTAATGCAGCCTTAATATCCGAGTATTTACGGCCTGTGGTGCGCTCTAGCTCTGGCTTGGTCGGCATTCGTCGTTGCGTAGAATAGTTGTACAGAATCCTAAGAACCTTCCGTTCTAAATCACTCAACATATCGATCATCTCCATACAAGAACATTTGTTTGTATTATATGCCCGATATGAGGAAATTATCAATATGAAAAATTAAAATAACGAACTCCATCCTAATAATTTGCTTCAAAGTAGTCTAATATCGCTCTTTGAGTAGAAGTCAACTCTCTTAGACGAAGCTCTTTAATAAATTCGTATGCTCTCTGCAATCCAGCTCGATTATTATAATCACAGGAAAGATCAATTAACACGCCTATTACAAAGAGTACTGCGTCATTATCCATGTTTAATAGGTCATCTGAAGTAATGGAAACTAATTCATTAAATTGCGGGTCATACATAATCATCACCCTCAGATACATTTATATTTTTATTTAAATCTGATCTATTTCTATCCCACATATTATGATTTTATATATTCTTTGTGTATACAATTATATGCGAAGTTCAGCTGACAACCAGAGTCATTCCCCTCACTGTAGAATATAAGACATATTGGAATATTCTCACATCCCCCTAGGCTTGTCTAGTCGTTGTCGGCTTAATCAAGGGCTTACCCGATCTCTACTATTACTGAATTTTCATAAAGCACAACCTTTGCATCTCCTTCTGCACGAACACTTTAGAAATAAACTTACCTACATTAAGGGTCGGAAGCTGACAAGGATGACTTACAATGCAGAATACTGGGACTCATGTGATTCTTCCGACTCAACAGATGCAATTTTGCAGCTTTTGCTCCGATATACAGAATGAGCATTCATCTGCTCTTTGATCTTTGAATGCAATCCTAATGTATCGTACTCATCATTGCGATCAATCTTAATGTTGACATCTATCGGCCCCTGCAAGTGACGTGTCACGCCGTAGAATAATCTTTCAGGGATTTTGATATGACGGATTGTCAAGGCAAGTGCGACAGTTCCTCTGAAAAAGATTCGCGAGCGGTTCTCCATCCCAGACATTTTCGTGGTCTGTGGTTAATCAGATCAAGAGCATGGTGTAAAGCCTCGTCCGTAACTTGAGCGAAGTCCGTTCCTTTGGGAAAAAACTCTCGCAAGAGGCCGTTGGCGTTCTCATTGGAGCCTCGTTGCCAGGAGGAATACGGATCAGCAAAGTACACCTGTATGCTATGGGTGGCCTCCAGATTGGTGTAGCAAGCAAACTCCTTGCCACGATCTGCTGTAGCGGTTTGAAAGGCTCCGATAGGATACTCAGAAGCAACTACACCAAAAGCGATCTCCATAGACAACGCTGTGCGGTCTGGCATCCGAATGGCTTTGTACAAGCGCGTTTTACGCTCAATGAACGTAGCTACACAGCCCTTGCTTTTCCCACGGCCTGAGACCACCGTATCGAGTTCCCAATGACCAAACGTTTCCCGAGACCGTACCTCTTTGGGACGCTGAGAGATAGACTTGCCCACGGTAAACTTGCCACGCGTCTCAGCAGGCTTCTGCCGCTTGCCTTTGTGTCTGAGAACGGTGAGGATGCCTTTGGACAACAGGCCCGCGTACAGCCAGCGATAGATCGTTTTAAAGCATACGATGGCTTGCTTCTCCTGCCGAAACCGCTGTGTGATCTGCTCCGGAGACCAGGTGGCCTGAAGCTTCTCTTCGATGACTCTAGCCAGCTCCGGCGTCCACTTGCCTTCGGGAACCGAGGTTTTACGACGCTGGGTATAGCTCTCCTGGGCTCGCTGTGCACCATAGGTCTCCTGACCCTCGTGACGCTCCAGTTCACGGCTGATGGTGGAATGATGTCTGCCGAGCTCTCTGGCAATCGCTCTGGCACTTTTCCCCTGCTGGTGGAGGATTTCTAGCTTGCTGCGCTCGATTATGCTAAGATGTGTGTAGTTCATGGTGGATTCTCCTTGTGTGAATGTAGGGTGTAGGAACTTTCATTCTACACGAATCCGGCCATGGGCTCTTTTTTATT
Organism: Paenibacillus aceti; assembly: GCF_003614185.1. Classification (GTDB taxonomy): domain Bacteria; phylum Bacillota; class Bacilli; order Paenibacillales; family Paenibacillaceae; genus Fontibacillus; species Fontibacillus aceti. The sequence goes on along the minus strand of NZ_KZ987724.1, from coordinate 4,490,133 downwards.
TATTTCCAGCAGGTGTCGCACTTCATTTTACAATCCGTCATATAGAAAAGATTACGTAGCTCCATCATTGTCAATTTTAGCTGTTCAGCAATACTATGAGCCTCTGTGTTATCGACAATAAGTATGTTAATATTCACATCTTGATTGATAATATAATGAAGAACCTCGAAGTATTTCTTCAAGTGCTGGTCATGATTGTACTCCCGGAAATGCAATTCACTCTTGGTTCCCAGTTCTTCATACATGCGTTGTATCGTCTGCGTTATGTCAATCATTGTCTGTTCACTACCGCCATACGCACCATAATAGGAATTCGCTTTTCCTGGCTGGTCAATTTTATTTGCTTCATCGAAATAGATATTATAAATCATTGTACACATCTCAAATAACCAAAATAAGAACGTACGACTTGACTTTCATCCACATACATAATATCATAATTATACAGAAATAATACGGATAAGTGCAGTCTTCTCCGCTTCGTTAGCCAGAGCTGACTACACTCAATTAAAACCCTTCTCCGCTTCGTTAGCAGAGTTGGGTTTTTTGCATTCTATACGATGATACATCTATTTATGCCTCTTGTCTTCCACCTACACACTTCTAGCCACTTTAGTGGGATATGCTGTCCCATCTTCGCCTGTGGCAAACAGGAGAAGACAAGTAGTCTGGTTCTAGCGAAAGCCGATTATGGGGCGTTGCTTGGCTGACATCAAAACTGCTACGTACAGAGGTACCGCCATATACATCATCAGAAATATGTCGTATTCGACGTCAGAGTAGCCTGAAGCCCTAGAGCCGAAGCGGTTTACCCCACCCCTTAGAATACGAGCAAGCAAAAACGGACACCAACATGGTGTCCGTCACTGGTACTACATATGGAGGCGAGGGGAGTCGAACCCCTGTCCGAAGGCAACGCCACATAGGTGTCTACGGGTGTAGTCACGGTTTTGATGTCACCTTAGCAAGCGCCCCGTAACCGGCTATCGCTAAGGTCAGCCTGATTGTCTTCTTCAGCCAGCCCCAGGCGGAGACTGGACAGCGTATCCCACTAAAGTTGGGCCCCTATCCTGGCACATGGGCGATGCAAGGGAGGAGCTCGCTAACAGGTTATTAAGCTGCTAATGCGAAGTTGTTTTGTTGTTTGCCGTTTAATTGGCTTTAGCGTTGATGAAGCGGACGCGTCCCCACTACCCGCTACCCATGCTCGAACTACCCCCGTCGAATCCATAAACGCCCCCGTAATAGAAAGGCTGGATCTCAAGAGTATCCGGCAAAGGTGCATAATACATTTTGCATCTTACATAACTAAGTATAACACACTTCACATCCATCTTAACTATGGACTTGAAGGAAGAACAGGCATCATTATGAAAAAGCTCACATGCCACCGCCACAAAGAATTCTCAATTATCTGGCGACTTTCTGCTTCTCCCGCAAAATACGCTGGATATCGCGCTGAGCATCACGCTTAGCAGCGGCCTCACGCTTGTCGTATTGCTTCTTCCCTTTACCCAGCCCGATCAACAGCTTTGCATATCCGTTGCGCACATAAATCTTCAGCGGTACAATCGAATAGCCTTCTTGCTTGGATAGACCCAGCAGCTTATGAATCTGCGACTTATGCATCAGCAGCTTACGTGCACGGGTTGGATCGGTTGGATTGAAGCGATTCCCTTGCTCAAAAGGACTGATATGCATATTATGAATATGAATTTCGCCATTACGAATCGTCGCAAAAGCATCATTAATATTCACCCGGGCATTGCGGACTGATTTAATCTCCGTACCCGTCAGCACCATACCTGCCTCAAAAGTCTCCTCGATGAAGTAGTCATGGGAAGCTTTCTTATTCTGCGCCAAAACCTTGCCATCATTCTTCTTGCCCATGTCCTTTCCTCCTCATCCCTCAACTGATTTGAGCAATTACGCTAGAGATTAATTGTAACAATTCTGCAGTCTAAAATCAAGATTTTGCACCCTCTCGCAAATGGCCCACGGCATAATCAACATCAGAATTTCCAGAGAATACATCCCCTTTTACATATAGAATTAGCATACTTAGCTCTGCATTTTCCTGATATATTATTCACTTGCAGTAAATATATAAAACTATATATAGCTTAATCTATACAATCCCCTCCTTCCGTCTCCTCTACACGGACAAATCAGGTAAAATGTTTTTCAAATGGTGGACACCAGGTATATGTTGAGGGCAAGACACAATAATCAATATATAGTTATATTACATAAAAATAATCTACATTTTGTGTTTATGAAGCTGGCGTTTGCTGATTTTAATTCTTCATTAATGTCCACTATTTAAAAGACAATTCTTCAAAAAGTCCCTATACAGAGGACAATTCTCCAATTTAAGCTGCAACTATGATAAAACCATTTGAAAAAGAGCGAACGCAGCATCCCGCTCCATCCGCTCTAATTATCAAATTGCCCTTTTACTTCCACCTAATAACCTTAGCAGCAACCTGTAACCTGCTTACTTCTTCTTCTTACGTACGAAGGCTGCGGTACTATTGCCGCCGGACTTGGCTTTGCTGCGGGAGCCATCGCCTCCAGGCTTGTCCTTCCGCGAGCGCTTCTCACCACCACGATAACTACCACCATCGCGGCTGACGGCAACCGACCCGGCGGCATAGCCACCCTTACCGGAGCCGAAGCCAAAGCTCACCGCGGGCGCATCACCTGCGCCATCGCCCGCGGTGGAGCCCCTGCGCTTGCTACTCTCGCCGCCAAGCGCGATCCCGGCTGCTGCGCCTGCACCACCAGCAGCCGCCTTCTTACCGCGCTTGCCCCGCTTCGCCTTATACACACCGTTGTCAACAGGTATACTATCGATCCAATCCTCACCAACAACGGGCTGATCCGCACCAGCTTGAATCGTCGAGCCTTTCCCCGACTTGCCACTCTTACCGCCGCCCTTGGCTTTGTCTTTGCGCTCGCTCTTACTTCCAGCCTTACCGAGTTTCCCCTTCTTGCCACCTGACTTACCTCCAGCACCAGCACTAACGCCAGTTTTAGCTCTGCCACCAGAGCCTTCACCAGAACCACCGCGCTCGCCACGCCGTTTCCCCACTTTGGATCCACCGCGCGAATCAGGCCCTCCATCAAAGGAGGAATCTCCGCGCTTCCTCGGCTTCATATCTACCAGCTCGAAATCGATCGTATGATCATCCATATTCACACGAGCTACACGAATCTCGACCTCATCGCCGATCCGGAAAATCCGCGAAGTCCGCTCCCCAATCAGCGCCATATGCTGCTCATGGAAATGATAATAGTCATCGGTCATCGCGCTCAAGCGAATCAGGCCCTCAACCGTGTTCTCCAGCTCGATGAACATCCCGAAGCTCGTCACACTGCTGATCATGCCCGTGAATACCTCGCCGACCTTGTCCAGCATATATTCGGCCTTCTTCAGCTGCTCGGTATCCCGCTCCGCTTCCACCGCTACTCGCTCACGCTCAGACGATTGCTGCGCAATCTCCTTCATGCGACTCACCAGATACTCCTGCCGATCCGCAGGCAGCACCCCGTTATGCTCAATCACCTCACGGATAATCCGATGGATCACCAGGTCAGGATACCGACGGATCGGCGAGGTGAAGTGTGTATAGAACTCTGCAGCCAGACCGAAATGCCCCGTGCTCTCCGCATCATACTTCGCCTGCTTCATCGACCGCAGCATCATCGTGCTGATCACCGTCTGTTCCTTCGTGCCCTGAATATCCTCCAACAGCGTCTGCAACGCACGCGGATGCACCTTATTGCTCTTACCGCCCTTCACGGTGTAACCGAAATTAGCAGCAAAAGCCATGAAGTTCATCAGTTTCTCCTGATCGGGATCTTCATGAATCCGATAGATGAACGGCACCTTCAGCCAGTGGAAATGCTCCGCCACCGTCTCATTCGCCGCCAGCATGAATTCCTCGATGATCTGCTCGGCAATCGAGCGCTCTCTTTTGACAATATCCGTGACCTTGCCGCTCTCATCTACGAGTACCTTCGCTTCTTCGAAGTCGAAATCAACCGCTCCGCGCTTCATCCGCTTCGAGCGCAGCTTCATAGCCAGATCCCGCATCGTCTTGAACATATCGACCAGATCGCTGTAACGCTCGGTTACTTCCACATCTTCATCCTGTAGGATCTTGCGGACATTCGTATAAGTCATTCGCTCCGTTGTACGGATCACACTCGTAAAAATATCATGCTTCACCACATGCAGCTTCTCATCAAACTCCATCTCACAGGACAGCGTGAAGCGGTCTACCTTCGGATTCAGGGAGCAAATTCCATTCGACAGCCGATGCGGCAACATTGGAATCACCCGATCGACCAGATAGACGCTACAGCCGCGATTATAAGCCTCCTGATCCAGCTTGGAGCCTTCCCTGACATAATAGCCTACATCGGCAATATGCACGCCGAGCTTGTAATGCCCGTTGGGCAGCAGCTCTACATTGACCGCATCATCCAGGTCCTTCGCATCCTCGCCATCAATCGTGACGATCACCTTATCGCGCAGATCACGCCGCCCCTGCTTCCCAATCTCTTCCTCCGCAATCTCATCAGGCGCATCCATCGCCTCTGCCATCACATCATCAGGAAACGCTTCTGGAAGCTGATGCTTGCGAATAATCGAGAGAATATCCACGCCCGGATCGTCCTTATGCCCGAGAATTTCAATAATCTCGCCTTCCGCCGACGACCTTCCCTCAGGATAGTTTACAATCCGAACGACGACCTTCTCCCCATCAACTGCCCCGGCAAAAGACTCCTTCGGAATAAAAATATCACGATTAATCCGCTTATCATCCGGCAGTACGAATCCATAAGCCTCAAAGCTCTGGAAGACACCGACCACTTGGACAACCGCCCGGTTGACGATGCGAACCACTTCGCCCTCCAGCTTGCCGCCGGCGACGCTCTTGGAATTAATCCTCACCAGCACCGTATCGCCGTTCATGGCACTCTTCAGATCATTCGCATGAATATATACATCCGGATGCTCGCGATCCTCAGGAATCAGGAAAGCAAACCCCTTGGCATGTGCCTGCAGGCGACCCCTAACCAGGTTCATCCGCTCAGGCACTCCATAGCGCTGGCTGCGTGTTAATAAGATGGTCCCTTCCTGCTCCAACTGGTTCAACAGCTTGAGAAATTCCTTAAACTCCGCGGCATCGGATATTTGAAAATATTGCTCTAATTCCTGGTATGTCATCGGTTTATATGCCTGTTCACGCATAAATGCAAGCAGTTCTGCTTCTGTTATCATAAACTCCCACCTCAGGCCGGCCTGTCCACTGTCCATTTACCGGTAAGTATTAGTATTTTGGTATATACTTTAGTATACACGAATTGCGTTCTTTACATCCCTGCCTTCCATGCTAATCCTCACAAGGATATACAAAAAAGGATTGTCCCTGATATCTTAACGATAAGGACAACCCCTTCATTTCATTATGAGAGTTGACAGGTTACTTCGCAAAGATGGCAACTACAATCGCCATAACGAAGAATCCGACCGCCAGAGCGATGGTAGTCCGCTCCAGCACAAGCTCCAGACCGCGAGCTTTCTTCTTGCCAAAGAGATGTTCTGCACCCCCGGAGATGGCACCGGCGAGACCTGCGCTCTTTCCTTCCTGCAGCAATACAACTACAATCAAACCCACAGAGAAAATAACGAGCAGTACCTCTAAAAAGACATTCATCCAAATCCACCTCCTAAGTAGAAATGCGGAAATCTATTTCCTTAGCAACATAATTTTAGATATAAAAACAGCACTATTATTGTAGCACAATACCCAGGGAATAACAACTGGATATACTAAATTGGAAGAGCCGCCAACAGAAAAGGACCTGCCGACGTCTCGGACAGGCCCTTCCCTTATTGACTGACTATGATGTTTCGAACTAGCTAGTATAGTTGCTTAAGCCGCCTCTTTTATCTTGATGACTGACTTGGTGTATAACTGAGCGGCATTCTGTTGAATCCCTCTGTATCTTAGGAACGCTTCAAGTTGTAGAAGGATTTCAAGCCGTTGTATTGAGCAAGCTCGCCCAATTGGTCTTCGATACGAAGCAATTGGTTGTACTTCGCGATACGGTCTGTACGGGAAGGAGCACCGGTCTTGATTTGGCCAGCGTTCGTAGCAACCGCGATGTCAGCGATTGTGCTGTCTTCGGATTCACCGGAACGGTGGGAGACAACAGCTGTGTAACCCGCACGTTTTGCCATTTCGATCGCGTCGAAGGTTTCTGTCAAAGTACCGATTTGGTTAACCTTGATCAGGATGGAGTTACCGATTCCTTCGTTGATACCTTTTTCAAGACGCTCAGTGTTCGTTACGAACAAGTCATCACCAACGAGTTGGATCTTGTCGCCGAGCTTCTCAGTGAGAAGCTTCCAGCCTTCCCAGTCGTCTTCGGAGCAGCCGTCTTCGATCGTGATGATCGGATATTTATCAACCCAAGATGCGAGCAGGTCAACGAATTCTGCGGAAGTGAAGGATTTACCTTCGCCATCGAGATGGTATTTGCCATCCTTGAAGAATTCAGTCGAAGCTACGTCCATACCCAGGAATACATCAACACCTGGTTTGTAACCCGCTTTTTCGATAGCTTCCATGATGGAGGACAATGCATCTTCATTGGAAGTGAAGTTAGGAGCGAAGCCGCCTTCGTCACCAACTGCAGTATTCAGGCCTTTTGCCTTCAATACGGATTTCAGGTTATGGAAGATTTCTGCGCCAGTACGAAGAGCTTCCTTGAAGCTAGGAGCGCCTACAGGCAGAATCATGAACTCTTGTACGTCAACGTTGTTATCCGCATGCGCGCCGCCGTTCACGATGTTCATCATAGGAACTGGCAATTGTTTTGCGTTGAATCCGCCAAGGTATACATACAGTGGAAGATCCAGAGCGTCTGCTGCTGCCCGTGCTACTGCCATCGATACAGCCAGGATTGCGTTAGCGCCGAATTTGCCTTTGTTAGGCGTTCCGTCCAGAGCGATCATCAATTTGTCGATGCCAAGTTGGTCAAGAGCATCCATACCGATCACTTCTGGAGCGATATGTTCATTTACGTTCTCAACAGCTTTCAATACACCTTTACCGAGGTAACGGGAGTTGTCACCGTCGCGAAGCTCAACAGCTTCATGGGCCCCAGTGGAAGCACCGGATGGAACGATAGCGCGACCGATCGCACCGGATTCCAGATAAACTTCAACTTCTACAGTTGGATTACCGCGGGAGTCAAGGACTTCGCGAGCGTATACGTCAGAAATAATCGTCATTGAAATATCTCCTTTTATGGGTGATTTGGATTAATTAAGTTATATTAGCTATCTTGCAAAAAGATCTTAATAATTATGCCTTACGGCTGGCAATCATCGATTGCCCTGTCATTTCTTCCGGCTTAGGAAGTCCCATCAGATCAAGCAGCGTTGGAGCTACGTCAGCCAGAATGCCGCTTTCGCGAAGCACTACGTTCTCATCGGTCACGATAAATGGCACCGGGTTAGTAGTATGAGCTGTATGCGGACGGCCAAGATCGTCGAATTCCATATCTGCATTACCATGGTCAGCGATAATAACAACTACGCCGCCCTTAGCTTTGACTGCATCTACAACTTTGCCTACGCATTCGTCAGTTACTTCTACCGCTTTGATCGTTGGCTCCAGCATACCGGAGTGACCCACCATGTCCGGGTTAGCGAAGTTGAGAATGATTGCGTCATGCACATCCTTCTCGATTTCCTTCACACAAGCCTCGGCCACTTCATAAGCGCTCATCTCAGGCTTAAGGTCATAAGTTGCAACCTTCGGCGAATTGATCAGTACGCGTGTCTCGCCTGGAAGCTCAACATCACGTCCGCCACTGAAGAAGAAGGTTACGTGTGGATACTTCTCGGTCTCAGCGATACGAAGCTGCTTCTTACCTTGCTGTACCAGCACTTCGCCGAAGGTATTATCCAGGTTCTTCGGTGAATAAGCCACAAATCCGTTCACGGTCTCCGAGAACAGGGTCAAGCATACGAAGTAGAGATCCTTCGGACATTTCGGTCCACGGTCGAAGCCGCGGAAATCTTCATTCGTAAAAGCGTTGGACAATTGGATCGCCCGGTCAGGACGGAAGTTCAGGAAGATTACGGAATCTTCCGATTCAACCAAGCCAACAGGCTGATCATTCTCATCCACGATGACCGTAGGCATTACGAATTCGTCAAATACGGACTTCTCGTAAGATTCCGTAACCGCCTTGATCGGATCGGTATATTTTGGTCCTTCGCCGTATACGATGGCACGGTAGGATTTCTCCACCCGTTCCCAACGCTTGTCGCGGTCCATCGCATAGTAACGGCCTTGTACCGTAGCGATCTTGCCGATGCCCACTTCATTAATTTTATTGATCAGAATCTCAAGATATCTCTTCGCGCTATCTGGAGCTACGTCGCGGCCATCGAGGAAAGCATGAATATATATATCATGCATACCCTCTTTCTTAGCCAGGTCGAGCATCGCCAGCATATGATTAATATGGCTATGGACGCCGCCATCCGACAGAAGGCCGTATAGATGAAGCTTCTTGCCTTTGTTCTTGGCGCTGCGTACCGCGTTTAACAAGGTCTCATTCTCAAAGAATTCACCTTCGCGAATCGATTTGGAAATCCGAGTCAAATCTTGATACACGATCCGACCTGCACCGATGTTGAGGTGACCGACTTCGGAGTTCCCCATTTGACCTTCTGGAAGCCCTACAGCTTCGCCACTAGCGGTCAAGGTCGAATGAGGATATTGCTTCAAATAACGGTCATAGTTAGGCTTAGTCGCTTGTGCAACCGCATTGCCCTCTACTTCGTTACGAAGTCCGAAGCCGTCCATGATGATTAATGCTACCGGTTTTGGAGTCGTCATCTTACTTTGCCCCCTCGACCAATTGAATATATGAAGCTGGCTGCAAGCTAGCACCGCCAACAAGCGCGCCGTCGATATCGCTTTGGCCCATATATTCCTTCACATTCTCAGGCTTCACGCTACCGCCATATTGAATGCGAATCTTGTTAGCAATCTCATCATTGTACAAGCCTTTTACGAGGCTACGAATGTAGGAGATAACTTCGTTAGCATCTTCAGAAGTCGAAGATTTGCCAGTACCAATCGCCCAGATCGGTTCATATGCGATAACGACTTGAGCAGCTTGTTCAGCCGTCAAACCTTTCAGAGCAGCTTCGGTTTGCACCTTAACTACATCCTTGGTCTTGCCAGCTTCACGCTCTTCCAGCTTCTCGCCCACGCAAGGGATCGGTGTCAAGCCATGCTTGAATGCAGCATGTACTTTTTTATTTACAATTTCATCAGTTTCTGCAAAATAAGCGCGACGCTCGGAATGTCCGATAATAACATAGTCTACGCCCAGCTCTTTCAGCATTCCTCCGCTAATTTCTCCAGTGAATGCCCCTTCATCTTCGAAATGCAGGTTTTGAGCGCCGATCTTGATCGACGTTCCTTTGGCTGCTTCCACCAAAGCCGGAAGATTCGTAAATGGAGCGCAAATTACGCTTTCCACGCCGTCTACTTCCGCTTTACCTTTCACCGCTTCGAAGAAAGCTTTTGCTTCAGGAACGGTCTTGAACATCTTCCAGTTCCCTGCAATAATCGGTGTTCTCATGCGGCTCAACTCCTTATTGTTCCTTGATTATTTCTGCTTACTTATCGTTCAGAGCCACTACGCCTGGAAGCGCCTTGCCTTCCATGAATTCCAGGGAAGCGCCACCGCCAGTGGAGATATGATCCATCTTATCAGCCAGGTGGAATTTCTCAGCTGCTGCTGCGGAATCACCGCCGCCGATAATGGTATAGCCTTCAGTTGCTGCGCAAGCTTCAGCCACTTCTTTCGTTCCGTTAGCGAAGATATCGATTTCGAATACGCCCATCGGTCCGTTCCATACAACCAATTTGGAATTCTTGATCACGTCCGCATAAAGTGCACGCGTCTTCGGCCCGATGTCCACGCCTTCCCAATCTGCAGGAATGCTGTCGATATCCACTGCCTTGTGGTTCGCTTCAGCGCTGAAATCATCAGCTACGATACAATCCACTGGAAGATAGAAGTTCTTACCGAGCTTCTTCGCTTTTTCGATGAATCCGAGCGATGCATCGAGCTTCGTATCATCAAGCAGAGATTTCCCGATTTCATGGCCTTGCGCCTTGAAGAAGGTGTAAGCCAGGCCGCCGCCGATCAATACATTGTCAGCGATGTTAAGCAAGTTGTCGATTACATCGATCTTATCCTTAACCTTGGACCCACCGATAATGGCCGTGAAAGGACGATCCGGATTGGACAACGCTTTGCCGAGTACGGACAATTCTTTCTCCATCAAAAGGCCGGATACAGCAGGCAAGAAATGAGCGATGCCTTCTGTCGAGGCATGTGCACGGTGAGCCGCGCCAAAAGCATCATTCACGAACAAGTCAGCCAATTCGGCGAATTGCTTAGCCAATTCAGTGTCATTCTTCTCTTCCCCTGGATAGAAACGAACATTTTCAAGCACCAGTACATCGCCGTTGTTCATAGCGTCGACTTTCGCTTTTACTGCAGCACCTACAGCTTCGTCTACCTTGGTAACTTCCTTGCCAAGCAGCTCGGACAAGCGTTGAGCAGGAACAGTAAGACGCATCGATTCATTCACTTGACCCTTTGGACGACCCAAGTGGCTGGCAAGAATCACTTTAGCACCATTGTCGATCAGGTACTTCACAGTAGGCAGTGTTTCACGAATCCGGGTATCATCCGTAATTTGGCCGTCCTGCATTGGCACGTTAAAATCTACACGTACAAATACACGTTTGCCGGTTACTTCTACATCACGTACGCTTTTCTTGTTCATCTCCACGTTCCTCCTATTAAATATGCGCGGTGCCGCTCCTATCATAATGACGTGGCTAGCCCCTCACAAATCTTAATATGACTTTCGATTTCTCTCCTAAGCGGTATTGCTCTCTATATCTATAATTTAATTATGTGTGTGTGAATGTCCATCTAAAAACTTAGATTTACAAAATAATAATAATTCAATCCATGAACCAAAGAGGAGTCCTTAAGGCAGGTCACTCCTCTTTGGTATTGTATATTCGGAAATAGCGTAAATTACTTAACTTTCTTAGCGAAGAATTCCAAAGTACGAACCAATTGAGCAGTGTAGGACATTTCATTGTCGTACCATGCTACAGTTTTAACGAGTTGTTTGTCGCCAACAGTCAATACTTTTGTTTGCGTAGCGTCGAACAGGGAACCGAAAGTCATACCCTTGATGTCGGAAGATACGATAGGATCTTCAGTGTAGCCATAAGTTTCTGGATCGGAAGCTTCCTTCATTGCTGCGTTAACTTCGTCAACAGTAACGTTCTTATCAAGAACAGTTACAAGCTCAGTCAGGGAACCAGTTGGAACCGGTACACGTTGAGCTGCGCCATCCAATTTGCCTTGCAATTCTGGGATTACCAGACCGATTGCTTTAGCAGCACCAGTGGTGTTAGGAACGATGTTCTCAGCAGCTGCACGCGCACGACGGAAGTCACTTTTCGCATGAGGAGCATCCAAAGTGTTTTGGTCGCCAGTATATGCGTGGATCGTAGTCATCAAGCCTTCTACGATGCCGAATTTGTCTTGAAGTACTTTAGCCATAGGAGCCAAACAGTTCGTTGTGCAAGAAGCACCGGAGATAACAGTTTCGGAGCCATCAAGGATTTCATGGTTAACGTTGTATACAACTGTCTTCATGTCGCCAGTAGCTGGAGCGGAGATAACGACTTTTTTAGCGCCGCCTTTAAGGTGAAGTTCAGCTTTTTCTTTTGTTGTGAAGAAGCCTGTGCACTCGAGAACGATATCTACGCCAAGTTCTGCCCAAGGCAATTCTTCAGGGTTGCGGTTAGCAAGAACCTTAACTTCTTTACCGTTAACTTTGAAGAAGCCGTCATGAACTTCAACTTCGCCATCAAATTTTCCTTGCGTAGTATCATATTTCAACAAATGAGCCAACATTTTAGCATCTGTCAGGTCATTGATTGCTACTACTTCGATGCCTTCAACATTTTGAATACGACGGAAAGCCAAACGTCCAATACGTCCAAATCCATTAATACCTACTTTTACACTCATGATTGATCCTCCCAGTGTTCTTTTTTATTAATCAAGACAAGGCAAGTAAGCCTGTCATGAGTAAACCATAGTCATTCTACCTAATTATTCTGAACCATGTCCCTGCCGTTCGATCTCTTTCACAATTTCAACCGCTGCCGCTTCATCCACGACCAGAATATCTTCCTGTCCGAATTTGAGCACAGCATGAATAGCTCTTGCTTTTGCCTTCCCCCCGGCGATACCTACCACTGTCTCAGCCTTCATAATATCCTCGAGGCGAAGTCCAAGTGTAAGCATCCTGTGGACGACAACGCCATCCTTATTGAAATAGTAGCCAAAAGATTCAGCAAGGGCTCCGTCCCTCTGCAGCTCGTCAATAACGGGCTGCTCCAATTTACGGCGCCGAGCCATCTCCATTGCATCCCCGATCCCATGTACGATAATTCGTGCCTGACGAATCATATCGACGATATCATGAATGTTCGGGTCATGTACCAAGGAATCATAGGCATCTCTGCCAAGAAGATCTGGCACATGCAGTAGCCTGTATCCGGCTCCGACACGCTTAGCCATACCTGAGGCAATCGTGTTAGCCTGTATTTCCAGACTCTCACCAAGTCCACCTCGTGCTGGAACGAACCAGCTCTGCTTCAGTGATGTATTTGAAGGCGGAGTCAGCTGTTCTGCTACCTCTGCCAGTGTGGTTCCGCCTGTTACAGCGACCACATCATCACCTCGCATCGCCTGGAGCAACGCCTTCGCTCCGGCTCGCCCTAGCTCCCGCTTCGTGAGCGGGGATGCTTCACTATCACCGGCAACCACTACAACCTTGCGAAGCCCGTAAGCCTCGCGGATCGTCTCCTCCAGATTGGCCAGACCGAAGATTTCCTTCACTACTGGCTCCAAGCCCTCCAGCAGTTTTCTGCCCGAATCACTGATTCTCATGCCTATATTCTCGATTTCTATCAGGCCCTGAGCCTTCAGGAGATCCGTCTCGGCCCGCAACACACGCTCTGTCATGTTCAGTGAGACCGCAAGCGTCCTGCGGCCGATCACATCCGACAACATGATCTGGTGAAGAATGGTATACCTTTTCTTGAGAATTTCCATGAGATCAGGAAGAAGCTGCCTTTGCATTTCTAACATTTTTCGCATGCTTTCCACTCCTGCAAGCTTCGTCTTCTCTCTCCTTCTCCTGGTCTTAAAACGTCCCGGGTTAACTTTTTAAGTCCCACTGTCATTTTAACCAATTTTTATCCCAGTTGCAAGCCTGACGTCCGTATATTTCTCATTCCTCTTACCTCTTATACACGCGAATTCTTGAACTCTAAAAAAAGCCTCTTCATCGCAAATATATTGTGCATCTATTCACAATGAGAAAGGCCTTTTTCAGACGTCTATTTTTAAACTAATAAGCTATTTATGAATCACGATGGTCATAGCACTCTTAGGCGGCAGCTGGAAGCTCAGAATGTCTTCTCCCTGCAGCTTCAATTCTACATTTTCCGCTTGATCTCTATCATTGAACAATATCACAGCGACCGATTCATCCGGGTTCTTGAAGGCTACTGACCGAATGCTGTCATAGCTGGAAGAGGCGATGCGCACCGCCTGCGGACGGACGAACTTGCTGAAATGGGCCAGCGCATAGTAATCCAGCGTGTAGGTCAGCTCGCGCGTCTGCTGATTCACCTGCACAATGCCGCGGCAAGTGCTTCTTCCGAAGCCGGGTACGGTAGGCCCATTATGCTCGTCTAAGGCCATATTCCACAGTACGAACGACTTGCTGTGATTTCGCAGAATCTCGATGCCCGTTCTCATCACATTGGAGAAGGCCGGTTCAAATGCAGGAATCCACTCTCCGCCTGACCCTTCAGTGAAATGGACCTCTTTTTCCGGAAAAGCTTGATAAACCTCGTTCTGCGCCGACGGGCTGCCCCCGTACCAATGCCATGCCACACCATCCACATCTTTATGCGCTTGCTCCAGCACGGTCAGCGGATAATCAGGCCTGTCCCAGTTATGATCGTAGCACAATATCTTAGTATCGATGTTGTTCTTCACGAACGCTGGCTTCAGGTAGTCCCTAATTAATTTACTCTGTGCCTCAGGCAGCATTAACATGCCGGGATAGTGCGGGGGTACGAACAAAGCTTCATTCTGCGGCGTTACCGCATAAATCGGCAGCCCATGCCCCGCATAAGCCTGGACATACCGAACGAAGTAATCGGCATAGACTTGATAGCACTCCTCCTTCAGCTCCCCACCGATCATGTGGCCGCTCGTCTTCATCCAGCCTGGCGCGCTCCAGGGCGAAGCCATTAGCTTGATCTCGGGATTCAGCCTCACGGCCTCCTGCAGCAAAGGAATAATGTCTTCTTCATCATGTGCGATGGAGAACCACTTCAGTTCAAGATCTGTCTCATTCTCGGGCAAATCGTTGTAGCTGTATATCTCCCGTGCATAGTCGGATGCCCCCATCGGATTTCGCAGCAACGATAATCCGATCCCGGACTCGGGATCGAACAGTTTGCGCATCAGTTCGCCCCTCTGCTCCGCATCCAGTACTTGATGGATCAAATAGGCCGCCGAATCTGTAAAAGAAGCGCCGAATCCGTCCATCATCTGATAGGTGTGACTCTTATCGATTAATATGGTGTTTATAGCTTGTTCCCCTGAGACAGGTGTCAGCTGCTCCGGGACCTTCCTTACGAACAGTTCATTCTCGCCATTGGATTGATATACGCTTAGTTTCAGCATGTCAATTCCCTCCGCTCTCAGTATTCATGAATGTCTATCTATACTTGGTTCGCTTACCGCGAATGTCGCTTAATGAAGAAGGCCCCTACAGGGAGGGGCCTTCTCAAATCTAGCCTTATTTCATACCCAGTTTTTCTTTATTCTTTTGCATTTTCTCGCTGCGTACTTTTACGATCTTATCCCAGTTGTTCTCGTCCAGGAACGATTTGTAGGCTGCCAGGCTGCTGTCGAATTCGGCCTCGCTTTTGGAGCGGATCATGCTGACCATGGTTGTATTCCATTTCGTATTGATCGCGCTCAGCGCACGGGCCTCCAGCGTGCCTTGATCGGGGTCGATGTTCTCCAATATGAAGTGTGGCATCAGTTTGCCCTTGCCCCATTCCTGCATCTGTTTAATCGCTTCCGGGAAGGAATCGTCGCTGAGCGCCTTGTAACGGTCATGACCGAAGAAGATGAATTCACCCATGCGGTAATCTTTCTTGAATTTGTCCGGATTATTCAATTGCAATTCTTTCACGTCAGGCAGCAATTCAAATTTACCTTCTCCGGCGGCCTTATAGGTTTCACCTTCGATTCCGTAGTTGACCAGCATCTGTCCCTCATCGCTAAGCAGATAAGTGAAGATTTGAATCGCCTTGGCAGGGTCCTTGCAGTCCTTCGTAATGAAGTTAATCATCCAGCCTGTAATCCCGGACTGGTTCAGCATCGGCTTGTTACCGACTGTACTTTGCGGCCCATCGATGGCGATATATTCCTTATCGGGGTTAGCACTCAGAAAGATCTGCAGGTTGCCACCCTGCTGCGGCGTTCCGTCCAGGAGCATCGTCGCGTATTTGCCGGATTTGACCTTCTCCTCAAAGGTCGGGCCGTCATCGGCAAAGCTGTCGTCACTGATGCTGCCGTCTCTATAAGCCGCATTCAGCGTCTTCAACCAGGTCAAATAGTCTTCGTCCAGGTTGCGGTTGTAGAAACCGCCATTCGGATCCTCAAGGGGAACGCCGATGAAATCCTGAAATACGTCGCCTAAAGAGCCTGTGCCCTCACCAATCGAGTTGAATCCGAAAGGAATCAGGCTCGGGAATCTGGACTTGATCTCCTTCAATACATTCTGGAATTCCTCCGGCGTACCCATGCTCGGCTTGCCTAATGCTTCGTATACATCTTTACGGACAATGAATGCCGTTTTGGCTGGAATTTGACCTCTTTCATAGTCGGTCTGCGTATTGGAATAGTTGGGATATCCGTATGTTTTGCTATCTTTCAATTGGAACCAGCTCAGCGTATCCTGCGCCGCTACTTTATTGAAGTAAGGGTCGTATTTCTCAGCCAGATCATTTAAGGAATATGCCCACGTATCAGCCTTCTGCACTACAGAAGAGTTGGAATCGAACACGGTGATCAGATCCGGCATCTCACCGCCGGCGAAGAAAGTGTTCAATTTGGTGTCATCACCCGTGATGAACTTGATATTTACGTTCAAATCCTCCTTTATTTTCTTCGTCACTACATCATTGCCAAACTCGCTGTTCCACCAGTCCGCGTTAACATACCAGGTAAGCTCTGTCGTTTCTTCTTTCTTGTCCAACTGCCAGGCTGGAGTATCGGCATTCGGCGTATAGCGGTCCTCAATCGAGATCAGCTCGCCTTTCTTGCCGCCGCCCTTGGATCCCCCTCCACAGCCGCTGACAATGAGTACCGTAGCCATCAACACAGCGCAGAGCTTGATTCCCGTTTTTCTGAAGCTCTTCTTGCTTTCTTTCATTTCGTTACCCTCCTTTTGATAAACCATGCTTTGAACTTCGGCCTATCTATCGCTGCCCTCTTCCATAACATGTACGAAGTAATTTTTACTCTTTGACCGCCCCCAGCATCATTCCAGAGATAAAATACTTCTGTAATATTGGATACATCACAACAATCGGCAGTGTCGTAATGACGATCGTTGCTAGTTGGACCCCTTTCGTCGTTGTCTCGATCACCGCTGAGCCACCAATGTCCTGCATAGACTGGGTTTGCGACTGAACGATAATCTCGTACAGCTTCATTTGCAGCGGATAGAGACTCTTATCAGTGATGTACAATTTCGTCGTCATGAAGTCATTCCATTGCCCGACCCCGTTAAACAAAGCAATGGTTGCTATAGCCGGCATGGACAAAGGGATGAAGATTTTCAGAAATATGCGCCAATCCCCTGCCCCGTCGATCTTGGCCGATTCTTCAAGAGAATCCGGGACATTGCGGAAGAAATTCATCAAAATAATGACGTCATAGTAGCTGAACAGAGCCGGAATAATGTAAACCCAGAAGCTATTCAACAATCCTAGCGACTTGATCAGCAAGTAGGTCGGGATCATCCCGCCGGAGAAGAACATGGTAATGACGCCCATCGTAACGTACAGCTTGCGGCCTCGGACCTCCCGCTTGCTAAGGCCATAGCCGACCATCGCGCAGAAGAATACGTGAGTGATGACCCCGACGAACGTCTTGGAAACTGAGATGAAGAAGGACTGCCATATGCTAGAATCCCTGAAAACGGCTTCATAATTCTCTAGCGAGAACTCCTTCGGCCAGAAGATGAAGCCTCCCTCAGCCAGCGATCTGCCAGAGCTAAAAGACGATACGATGACGTTCCACAGCGGTACTACGATAATGATCGTAAAAATAACGAGCAGTGATACGTTAACGGCGTCAAAAACCTGACTGTCTATGTCTCTCTTAAGTGTTTTCCGATTCACGAGAATGCCCCCTCTATAACACCGATTGGTTGTCGTTTAATTTACTTGTCACCTTGTTGGCGGTAACAAGTAGAATGACAGAGACGATGGAAACGCCTAAACCAACCGCGGTTGCATACGAGAAGTCGCCCTGCGTCATCCCCATGCGGTACACATAGGAGTTGATAACTTCCGCTCTAACCCGGTTCTGCGAGTTCATCAGCACGAGCGTCTGATCGAGATTTGAGCCCAATAAACCGCTTACAGTAAGGATCAGGTTCAAGCTGATAATCATCTTCATGTTCGGAAGCGTAATGTTCCAGATCTGCCTTAAGCGGCTTGCACCATCGATCTTGGCGGCCTCATAATAGGTCGGGTCGATCTTCGCCATAATCGCCAGATATAGAATCGTGCCCCAGCCCGCTTCCTTCCAAATATCCGACAGCGTCGCAATCCACCAATACTTGCCTGGATCGAGCAGTATATTCTGCGGAGTTGAAATAATCCCGAGCCCCACTAAAATCTGATTGAACAACCCCGAGGTCGAGAGCCAGGTGATCAACATCCCACCCAGAACGATCCAGGACAAAAAGTGCGGAAGATACGAAATGGTCTGCACTACTTTTTTGAACCGTCCCATGCCTAGTTCGTAGATCATAATCGCGAGAATAATCGGGATGACGAAGCCGATCAACAGCTTCAGGAAGCTGATGCCCAGTGTGTTCACTACGGAGTCCCAGAAGTATTTATCCGACAGGATGATCCTGAAATTCTCCAAGCCTACCCAAGGGGCCGAATCCAGCGTATCGATGACCGTGTAGCTCTTGAAAGCAATCGTTAATCCATAAATCGGGATGTAGCAAAAAATAATCATAAAAATGACGCCCGGGATAATCATCGACTGGATTTCCCATTGATTTTTAAAATCTACGCAAAACTCCTTAACCCTTTGTCCCATAGGCTTTTTAACTGGTACACCGGCTATTTTCTCCATTTACAGCTCCCCTTTCTAGTTAGCAAAATAAATAAAAACGTTTTTATTCCCTGCAAAAAAAAGGCCTGTTAACCGGTAATGATATAAACCGGGATGATCCTGATTTCTTTTTTATATAGAATCATCCCGATTTAATTTTATGTGGCATGAGCCCCGCACTACGATCTCGCTCGACAGCTTCTGCAGCTTGCCCTGTTCTTTCCTCTGAATCATGCGGACAAGATGATCGATAACGAGCATTCCCTGCCTGGCGATCTGGTTCCTTACCGTCGTCAGAGGAGGTGTGAAATACTGTGCGATTTCAATGTCGTCGAACCCCATAACGCTAATATCCTCGGGAACCCGGTAGCCTTCTGACTTCAAAGCCCGGATGCATCCGATGGCACTGAGGTCATTCCCGGCCAGAAAGGCATCCGGCACCTTGTCATGGTGCATACGGAGGAAGGATTTCACAGCATTATAGGAGGCTTCCTCCTCAAAATAACCCTGTAAAATATAATCCTGATCCATCTCAAGTTGATGCTCCCTGAGCGCAGCCAAATATCCTTCCTTGCGCTGAACGCTGTCAAACATCGTATCGACGCCTGAAATGTAAGCAATTTTCTTATGCCCTAGGCTGATCAAATATTTCGCTGCATCGTAACCAGCCACATAAGAATCAAAAATGACGCTTCCCATCGTCTCATTCTCGATCACTCGGTCAAGAAACACCGCCTTGATCTTATCCTTCTCCATGGAAGCAATATCATGTTCGTCAATCTTGAGCTCTTCGTAAATAACCAATCCATCCACGCGCCCGCCCAGAATATTGCTCATAATAACCTGCTTATCCTTGGTAACGAACACATTTAACCCGTAGCCTAGCCGCTCGCATTCACGGGCCATCGATTCCACTAGAATGTAGAAATACGCCCCCTTGACGCTCGTCGTGAAGAAACCAAGCATGTTCGTCTTGCCTGACTTTAAAAGCTTCCCGTTCAGGTTAGGCACATAATTCAGCCGCTTTGCGACCTTGAGCACGTGCGACTTCGTCTCCGGAGTCAGCACGTCTACATCATTCAATGCATTGGAGACAGTGGAGATGGACACCCCTGCTTCCCTTGCAACGTCCTTAATCGTAACTTTCGCCATTATGGATCGTCCTTTTTACAAAAACGTTTTTATAAATTTAAAATAACATAAAAACGTTTTCAGCACAATATGCTATTGGAAAATTTACTTGGTTTAAAACGAAAAATTTTGAGCTTTCACAAAATACACTATTACCTATAAACAGATCAATTTTTTAGCTTGCAATCTGCAAACAGATACCGTATAATCATCTTTGTTGCACAAAATTCATGCGCCCGTGGTCCAATGGATATGACGTAGGCCTCCGGAGCCTGAGATCGAGGTTCGATTCCTCGCGGGCGCGCCATATTTTATTTATAAAACCCGTTAAGGGCTTTTTTATTGCCTTGAGTTTGACTATCTTTGACTTTTGAAAAAAAATTAGTTATTATGGGGTTACAAATCATCGATTCCGTCAATTCTGGAATTGATTGAAGCATATGAACACAGCTTGATAACGAGGGGCTTCATTCCCTGTACGGGCTAATTATAAGGAGGGTTTATCGGTGAGTTATATTCCAATGGTTGTTGAACAAAGTAACCGTGGCGAACGAGCTTACGACATTTATTCCAGATTGCTGAAAGACCGGATCATTTTCCTCGGCACGCAGGTTAATGACGTCGTTGCCAATTCCATCATCGCGCAAATGCTATTCCTTGATGCCGAAGATCCTGGCAAAGATATTCATCTATATATCAACAGTCCCGGCGGTTCAATTACAGCCGGCATGGCCATTTATGATACGATGCAATTCATCAAATCCGATGTATCTACGATCTGTGTAGGCTTAGCTGCTTCCATGGGCGCATTCCTGCTCAATGCGGGTGCACCAGGCAAGCGCTTCGCTCTGCCAAACAGTGAGATCATGATCCACCAGCCGCTCGGCGGCGCAGAAGGTCAAGCGACGGATATCGAGATCCGCGCCCGCCGCATTCTCAAAATGCGCGACAATCTGAACAAAATCCTTGCTGAACGTACTGGCAAGCCGCTGGAACAAATCGAGCGAGATACAGACCGCGATAATTTCATGAGTGCTGTTGAAGCGATGGAATACGGATTGGTCGATAAAGTGATCGATAAAGCTGCATTATAATAGGTAACCTAAATAGACAGCAGACCTGGTAGCACCAGGCCTGCTGTCTTCTTTTTACTTCACAATCTCCTTGCTTTTCACCCCGAGCTCAGAGAAGGGAAAATAGAACTCTGGGAATCCGTTCACATATGGCAAATACTCGTATAGTGGCAGGTAAATCACAACTCCATCATTTTTCAGATAATAGGTCGGATTGCTGCCGATCGTCTTGAAGCCGCCGAAGTACCCCTCGGTTGCTTCCAATTGCTTGGTGATTGCCGGGTCCACAATACGACGATAGTCTGGATTCGCCTTCAGTACCTCATCAAGCGTCAGCAGCTTGCCATCGCTGAGACGGAAAGTCAGCCCCTCACGGGTAGGATTGCCATGCGCTCCCCCTGTATAAGAGTAGTATTGTAACAGAATACTTAACAGCCCATCGCGATTGAAGGTCACCGTATAGTTGCCAAGGAATTGATACGGCTTATCGCTAGGCGGCGCTCCCTCCTTGGTGGCTTGCAGCGACTGCTTAATAAATTCATCCGTTCGGCTCTGCAGAACATCATTGATCTTCCGCTCCGCATCTTTGCTCTTCACTCCACTGATCTGAGGATACTCTACCTTAATCGAGGCTTCGGGGATAGATTTATCGACAAGTCGCGTAGTTATTTTAATATTGTTCATTTTATGCGGAACCAGATTCAACGTGTTCTTCGCCGCATCATACGTCGAACTGAATCCAAGATGATCTGTCAGCACTCTGGACGATACATAGCGGACCCCATTCAGCTCTTTCCACTCATACGGAAGCACCTGGGTACTGCCATTCACAACCGCCCAAGCCCCATCCTCCTTCGGGGTAAGCTGAACCACGACATGGTCCCTCCGTAGAAAATAACGGTCGCTACCTTTATCGTATTTAACCTTAACCTTTAGTCCCTTCTCTATTAATTCAAGCGGAACCAGAACATCCTCCTGCCCTTGAATCCCATGCAGCTTCATCGGCTTGCCCTTTAGAGTCACTTGCACAGGAGCCGGAGCCTGGTCAGAAGCTGGTTGATCGCCCTTCTGCAGCTTTCCTATCGGTTCGCCTTCCACTCTATCTGACTTACTATAGCCCTCGTCAGCTGAGACAGGCATAGATCCGGCCGGAATTCCTGAAGCTATGATTACAGCAGCCAGTACAATAGCTATCATCTTCGAGATCTTCGTTGTCATTAGCTTATTGCCCCCTTTTCATGGATACCCCAATTTTTCCCGGAACTGCTGTAAATCATGCAGGAATAGCCTGGACTATTCGTTTCCTACCGCGATCAACGGGAACTCCATGATCACCTTGGCCCCTTGCTGTGGCTCTGACTCCACCCGAATCCGTCCTTGATGAGCGATCACGATCGCGTGGGCAATGCTCATGCCCAGACCGGCGCCGTCCGTTGTCTCATCCGTGCTTGTGCCGCGGTAATACCGCTCGAACAGATTGCACCGCGTCTCTTCATCCATTCCCTGACCATTGTCGGCGACACAGATCCAGGCCGCATCCCCCGCAATACCGGTACTCACTGTAATCTCCGTTCCCTCAGGATTATGATTCACCGCATTCGTGATAATATTGTCGAGCATGCGCCGGAACCACTTCGGGTTCGCCATAATGGTCAACTCTTCCTCCCACTCCTCATAAGAGAAGACGGCCGTATCAATCGTCGCGTCATTGACATACCGCAGCACCGAGCGTCGGACGAACTCATTTAATTCAATCGGCTCTAGCGGAATACGCAGAGCATTGTTCTTCAGCTGAAATGTCAGGGAGAAATCCTGAACCAGCTCCAACATGAAATCCCCTTTTTCCCGAATGACCTTGCCCATCTCCTTCAGCTCGGCTTCATCCCAACTAAATTGCCCGCTCTCCAGCAGATGGCCATAACCCTGGATCGTCGCCAGCGGTGTCCGCAAATCATGGGAAATGCCTGTCATCCATTCCTCCCGGGTCTGCTCCAGCAGCTTCCGATCCCGCTGTGAAGCATCCAATTGGGTCGCCATCTCGTAGAAGCCGGCAATAACCTCTTTATAGAGTCGGTATCGCATGCGGATCTTGCCATTACGCTTGAACACCTTTTTACGTTCCTTCTCCGTCAACGCTTCGCTATACCGCCCCTCGCCCATCCGTTCAAACCAACCAGCGAATAGGGTCAGCGGCTGCCCATAGCGATATCCGTGCCAGATCGACAGCGCCAGCGTCACCACCATGACACTAACCCCAATGACAACCAGCCCCTTGATCAGGTCATAAAATATCGACTGCTTCTCTATCGTCCTCCCCTGCTTGCCTTGATGCAGAAGCCAGGTGTTGCCGCTATCCTCATCGTAATGTACCGACAATTCCATCGGATAACTGCCCGGCTCTGCGTGTATCGCCACCAAATCAAGGGGAAGATATCTCTTATCTGTGCTGCCTTGAGCGGATTGTCCGATAGACTGCAATATCTCTCCCTCCGTATTTACAACCTGTAAATACTCATCCTTGCCATGAAGCTGCTGCTCAAGCTCCGCCATGGCATCCGCCCGAATCTGTCCTTTCTGGTTATACTTCTGGAACCATTCATTCAACAGCTTCGTGCCCAGATCCTGCCTTCCCATCAAATAAACGACAGATTTCAGTCCATCCGCTTCCGGCTCCAGCGCCGCGGACACCCGATAGGAGCCGAGCCTACGAGACTCCTGAATGTTCAGCAGCTCCGTTGCTCCATAAGTCTTCTTCAGATCTGCCGGTGCATTTAAGGAATAAATCACGCTCCCCCTGTCATTGATAATTTGCAGCCAATATCCTTGCTCTTTCAGCAGCTTCTTCCAACGGTGATTCATCTCTACCTCATCATTCTGGATGATCGTCTCGATCTTGATCGCATCCAGGGCCCCTGTCGAGAAGGTCCGCTTCAAATCCTGGTTGGCCATATAATTGAACAACGAGAATAAGATGATCATCATCGTCAACAGGATCAAGACCCACTGCATCAGAAGCTGATAGGTAAAATGCAGGGCTAGGCGGGTTCTGATCTTCCTCATGGGCTCACCTTCACCAGCTTATATCCCAGTCCCCGAACTGTCAGCAGGTATTCAGGATTACCGGGATCTTCCTCGATTCGTTCGCGGATTTTGCGGATATGCACCATCACGGTGTTGTCATCCCCAAGTCCATCCATGCCCCATACCTCTTCATAGAGTTGTGCCTTCGAGAACACGATGCCAGGATGCTTGCATAAGAACAATAGCAGCTGATAAGCTAGAGCAGGACAGGGAACTTCCTTGCCGTCTACAAGCAGCGTGCCCGAGAATTCATCGAGGACGAAGCGACCAAAGTCATAACGGCCGCGGCTGTCCTCCAGTCTAACCGGTGTGGCGGGCGTTACCACGCTTAGCCTTCACACGGGCGGCGATCTCCAGCGGATTGAACGGCTTGGTCACGTAATCGTCTCCGCCCGTTGCAAAACCCGTCAACACATCGAGGTCCGAAGTCCGGGCTGTCAAGAAGATAATATGGGCATCCGAAGCCTTGCGAATTTGCGGACATAAATCGAAGCCTGTCTGATCCGGCAGCATGACGTCCAGCAGAATGATATCTATCGTATGACGCTTGATCAGCTCTAGCGCTTCCTTACCGTTATTCGCTGTGTAAATATGCCTGAATCCTTCCTTACGCAGCACCATTTCAATCAATTGCACAATGGCCTTTTCATCATCGACGAGTAAAATTTTCGCATTCTCCATCCTATAAACCACCTCAGCAGCATTGTATCAAACCAATCTTAATTCGAGCTAAACAATATTTACAGCTGTTCAACAAATGTTAAGCGGGATTTTAGTTCCTATTTAAGCTCCACTGCTACACTGATCCTCGAGGTGATTAATATTGAAGAGTAAAAGGATACGGTTGATCGATTGTTTGCGAGGATTCAGTCTGCTTGGCATACTTCTCGCCAATATGCTGATTTTCCAGTACGGAATGCATGGGAAGGATCTGCTGCATCTGTTCCACGTAACGACCGCCGGATCAACGGCTCATAAATTCGTACAACTGCTGGTAGAAGGCAGCTTCATGCCGATCTTCACATTCGTGTTCGGATTTGGCATGATCAAGATGAAAGAGAGCTTGAACGCAAGAAATCGAAAAGCGGGCTGGCCTTTACTGCGCAGATTCGCTTTGCTAGGAGCTATCGGTCTCCTGCACAGCACCTATCTATGGGACGGCGATATCCTGTTCTATTACGGGATCATCGGAATTATGCTTCTGATCTTTATGAACCGCAAGCCTAAGACGCTGCTTATATGGTCTTGTATTCTAATGTTATTAGTGGGGCTCATCGGGATATTTCCTGAGAATAAACAATCCAAGAGCACGCAAGAAATGAACCAGCGCATCGAGGCCTATGTCAAAAATACAGTAACCCTCTACGCGGGAGGCAGCTATGCAGAGATCAAACATGATCGGGAGACCGCTGATCCTATGGCGAAGTCGGCTTCGGCTATGCTGGTCATAGCTATGATTGCACCGATGCTGCATATGCCTTTGTTTTTGCTCGGTATGTACGCCGCGAAGCGACGATGGTTTATCGATCCTGAACAGAAAACCGCAACCTATCGTAAATACCTGTTCATTTTCCTGCCGCTAGGATTATTGTTCAAATCATACAGTCTTGTATTCCCAGACCAGATCGGTTCAGGAACCGGGATGCTGGTCGGTGGAAGTCTGTTATCCATCGGCTATATGATGGCGTTCGCCCTCGCTTACTCCAGATTTTCCTCGTCTCGGTTGTTTGGATATTTTGAAGCTGTCGGCAAGCTATCGCTCACCAACTATCTCATGCAGACCGTCATCTGTACGGCGATATTCTACGGAGATGGTTTGGGCTGGTTCGGCAAAATCGGTGTCATCGCCGGCTGCGGACTGGCGCTCTTGATTTACATCCTGCAGATGTTCTTTAGCAGCTGGTATAACTCCTACTTCAAATCAGGTCCGTTCGAGCGGATTCTGCGCATGTGGACCTATCTTTCCCTAAGCGGCAAGGCTAAACGGAAGAAGAACCTGGCAGCTGCGGAAATATAGCTACACAAACAAAAGGCCTCCCTCAGTAGACAAACTACTTAAGGGAAGGCCTTCTTTTCTTAAACTCTATTCAACGGATCTATTCCCGACCACTCTTCAGTTCAGTCCAGAAACGGTCGTACAGGCTCACTTGCGATCCTATATCGCTCAGCCATTCTGTACGCGACATTTCTTCATCGGTCAGATTGATCATTTTATCAGCGTTATATTCCGCACTGTGGAACGGAGCCGATTTCGTGTTAGGATCGCTATAGCCGATCGACTCATAGTTCTTCGCACTAACCTCAGGCTCAAGCATAAAGTTGATGAACTTCTCAGCTAGCTCCTTATGATTTGCATTCTTAGGAATTGCATAATTATCCGCGAAGATCGTGCTGCCTTCCTTCGGAATCACGAAGCCGATATCGGGATTATCCTTGGCGATGAAGGAAGCGTCCCCGGACCATACGGTGGCGATCCAGCCCTCTTCCTGAATCATCTTCTGCTTAATATTATCTGTATCAAAAGCGAGCACGCTTGGCAGTAAAGTCTTCAGATCGTTAACGGCTGCGGTGATTTCTCCCTCGTCCTTAGAGCTATTGGAGTGTCCCGCCTTCTTCAGCGCCATGCCGATCACCTCGCGGTTATCATCAAGCAAGATGACCTTGCCCTTATACGCAGGGTTCCAGAGATCCTCCCAGCTATCAATCTCATCCTTGACATACTTCTTGTTGTAAGCAATCCCGGTTACCCCTGACATGTAGACAATGGAATATTTATTCCCAGGATCGAACGTAGGATTCTTATAGACATCGGCAATATTCTCAAAGTTCGGAATGTTGTTCATGTCCAGCGGAGCAAGCAGGTCCTGCTTAATCATCATCTCCACCATATAATCGGATGGCTGAATCAGATCATACCCATTACCCCCTGCCTTAATCTTGGCCAGAAGGTCCTCGTTGTTCGCGAACACATCATACTTCACCTTGACATTGTATTGCTTCTCAAAGTCCTTAATGACGTCCATATCAAAGTTGTCAGCCCAGCTGTAAATGTTCAGCGTCTCCTTGGACGATCCTCCGCAACCGGATAGCAAGCCAACCACCATCATTACCGCCAGCAACAAGCCAGCCCACTTCATTCTTTTCAATTCCTTTATCTCCTCTCTTTCATGAAACTTTATTGTATTTAGAAGGGAAGTACAGATTGCTTCTTTTGCCCTTTACCCTTATTGAGGATAAATTGCGCCAGTAAAATCAGCGTTACGCTAACAATGATCAATATCGTACACAATGCGTTAATTTCCGGGGAAATACCCCGTTTCACCTGGCCGTAGATATAAATCGGCAAAGTTGTCGAATTTGGGCCACTCACGAAAAAGCTGACCATGAAATCATCCAGGGACATCGTAAACGCAATGATCGCTCCGGAAATAATCCCCGGCAGAATCTGCGGCATCGTCACGAAGCGGAATGTCTGCCAAGCTCCCGCCCCCAAATCCTGAGCTGCCTCTTCCAGACCGTCCTTCATTCCTGTAAGCCGCGTCGAGACGACGACATGCACATAGGAAATGCTAAAAGTAATATGCGCGATGATGATCGTCAATCTTCCGAGCGGAATATGGAACTGCGAGAACAGCATGAGTAACGACAAACCCATAATAATATCAGGAATAATGATTGGCAAGTATAATAAACCGCCCATCCCTGCCTTTATTTTCTTGGTTGTCTTGCGCATCGCCAGAGCGGACATCGTACCTAACAGGGTAGATACCACAGTCGACACAACCGCTACAATCAGCGTGTTCGTTAACGCCTCCATCACATAGGAGTTCTCAAAGAGCGACAGATACCAGTCAAAGGTAAAGCCACTCCAATCTGCTGCCAGACGAGAGCTATTGAACGAGTATACAATGATGATGATAATCGGGATGTATATAAAGATCATCATCAATAAAGAGTGAATACCGAGAAGCGGATGATTCTTGCTCTTCATTAGCGCCCCTCCTTCACTTTCAAATGTCTTGATGTCATCGCCCTATTGAACAGAGCGATCATAATCAGTGAAGTAATCACGAAGATCACGGATAGGGCCGACCCGAACGGCCAGTTCCGCGCCCCCAGGAATTGACTCTGGATAATGTTACTGATCATCGCCGACTTGGCTCCGCCGAGAATATCCGTCACGACGAACATCCCGGTCGTGGATACATAGACAAGCACCGCGCCAGTCATGATCCCCGATTTGGTCTGCGGTAGAGTGATATGCCAGAACGATCTCCATGGAGTCGCCCCGAGGTCACTCGCTGCCTCCAGCAGCTTCTTATCCATCTGCTCCAGCGCCACATAAATTGGCAGCACCATGAACGGGACGAAGGTATATACCATCCCTAACAGTACGGCCCCTTTTGTATATAGCATTTGCAGTGGCTCCTGAATCAAACCCCAGTTGATCAGCAGTGAATTGACGACACCCTGCGTTCTTAGCAACAGTACCCAGGCATACGTGCGGATCAGGAAATTGATCCAGAACGGAATCGTGATCATTACGAGCCCCCAGGTCTGCATTCTCGGACTTGCATTGGCTATATAGTACGCAAGCGGATAGCTGAGCAACAGACAAATGGCTGTAGTCAGCACCGATAATACGATCGTATCCCAATAGATACCTAAATATAAAGGATCAAAAAACGTCGCATAAGAGTCCAGATTGAAATGGTATACCACATTCCCGAGCTCATCGCGGTCCATAAAGGAAATGCCCACAACCATAAGCATCGGTAGAAGCAGGAACAGAAACAGCCATAAAAATACCGGCAAGAGGCTTAGGTTCGACTTCCTCATGACCCGATATTCACCTCGTCCCGGGTATCCCAATGAACTCCGATTCTCTCTCCCACCTGCCAGATATGATTGTCTGAAGAATCGAGTACAATCGACACCGTCATCGGCTCCTCGTCCAGCTGGACGATGACCTTATGGATACTCCCTAGATACTGAACATCGATAATCTGACCCGTACGTCTCGCTGCATCGAGATCACGGATACCGTGAAGCTTCTCAGGTCTTACCGCGAACAGGCGGCCTTCCTCCGAGAAGATGTTATTCTCACCGATGAAGGTAGCTGCGAAGAGCGTCGTCGGTTTGGAATACACCTCACGCGGGCTGCCGATTTGCTCGACCTGCCCGTTGTTCATAATCACGATCCGGTCGGACATCATCATCGCCTCATCCTGATCATGCGTTACATATACGAACGTAATGCCCAGACTTCGCTGCAGATGCTTCAATTCAGACTGCAAATTCTTACGCAGCTGTAGATCCAGCGCCCCCAACGGCTCATCCAAGAGCAGCACCTTGGGCTTATTGGCAATCGCGCGGGCGATCGCAACACGCTGCTGCTGTCCGCCTGATAATTGATGCGGATAACGTTTCATAAGCGGCGTCAATTGTGTCATTGCCACCGCTTCTTCTATACGCTCACGCCGTTCTTTCGTCGGCAGCTTCTTCATTTTCAGACCAAAATCAATATTATCCTCCACCGTCATATGTGGGAATAGAGCATAATGTTGAAAGACGAGATTCAAATCTCGGCGATTCGGCGGCAGCTTCGTCAGATCAGCACCATCGAGTAATATTCTGCCGCTGGTAGGTTGTTCAAACCCCGCGAGCATGCGCAGAATTGTCGTCTTGCCACAGCCGCTCGGACCCAATAAGGTCAGGAATTCCCCTTCCTTAATAGTGAGCGATAGCGGATGCACTACAACTTGTCCTGCAAAGTGCTTTTCAACCCCAGCCAGTTCAATCATGTATGCATCAACTCCTTCTGAAGTAATCGAATGTCTCAAAGTCCTCTTCAAATGAAAGTTCAGAAGGTCTCCCGGAATCGCCTCATGATCACAAAAAGGATTTTCTGAACCGCCTCTTTAAGAAAAAAAAGCCATATCCATTGGTATGGCTTTTACAGGTCAATTGATTCATTTTTGCAATATACACTATACCTTTTTTTAGCGACAGTTACAACACTTTTCTAAGTCCCTGTGCTGCAATTCGTCGAATAATTATCCGAATCGACAAATAATATCTCCACTTTATACGCAAATTGGATACGGCCAGTTGGTTTGTTAATAATATCCCCTGTCCCTGCAAAAAATAAGCGTCAGCGATGGACAAAATAAAAAAGGAGTACGCAAGCGCTGCTTCGCCGCGTACCCCCGGTCAAATTGATAAACTATTCAGTCAGCTATAACCTCTATTACTTCATTTCGTAGGTGATGCTTAGGGATGTGGACACCGTAATCTCGCCAGGCTCAACCGAAGTTCCGCTATCCGCAGCCACCGCCATCGTCTTCATCGCGTAGTTCTCTGAGTACAACGAAACGTTGCCGCCCGATTGAGAAATGTTCAGCGCTGCCCCAAGCTGACGATTCGCGGCTTTGGCAATCGCACTAGCCTTAACATTGGCATTGTTCATCGCCTTTTGAATCACTTCTGCTAAATATTGGTCCCCATTCTCCACACTGAAGCGAATATTGTCGATGCGGTTCGCCCCGGCTTCCGTCACAGCATCGATCAAGGTGCCCACTTTCTCCAGGTCACGATAAGTAACATTCAACGTATGCGTCGCTGTATAGCCAGTCAGCTTCTGTCCCTCTTTTTCATTATAGGTATAATTCGGCTGCACATAGAACTGTCCGGTCTTCAGATCCTTGCTATCGATCTTCCATGTATCCTTGAGCAGCTTGCTGATTTGAGAGAATTTCGCAGCATTTGCACTCTGCGCTTCCTTGGCTGTCTTAGCCTGGGTCTCTACACCGATCGAGAGATAAGCGATATCCGGCTTCACCGTGATCTCTCCATTGCCGACTACACTAATCACATTCTTCTGCACCTCGTCCGCATAAGCTGGTGTTGCCTGGAAGACTCCGCCGAATACCGGCCCCCCCAGTAGCAGCGTTCCCGTAAGCATCATTACTCCAACAGGCTTCAACCATTTCCTCATCATAGACCCCTCCAGTATTGGTTAAATTCTAACTACTAAACGAAGTTTATAGAGAAATGTTGCAGTATACGCACAAAATAAAAAAGACCTCCGTCATTATACAGAACAGAGGTCTTTCTTCAGGAACAATATCAGATTATTGGTTCTCCAATTCTTCTTTGCTCACTAAGTTGATTAAAGCGTTTGCAGCCTGCTCGGCATCCGCACCTTCAGCACTGATGTAAATTTCCGTACCGGTACTGATTGCGAGGCTCATAATGCCCATGATACTCTTAGCATTCACTTTTTTATCGTCTTTCTCAACGAAAATTTCCGAAGAATATTTATTCGCTTCCTGAACGAACAACGCCGCTGGGCGTGCGTGGAGACCCGTCTTCAACTTAACGACAACTGGGTTTTTTACCATAACCTATACCCCCCTATTACATTATCAATCAACAGTTTTTATTATATTATTATAGCATACAGACCAGTGGCACACTAGCAAACAAATTAGCTACCCCGAATTTTTTCCGCCATCTCATCAATCTTACGCAGACGGTGGTTCACGCCTGATTTGCTAACCGTTCCTTTCAGTAGCTCGCCGACTTCCTTCAGATTCATGTCCGGATGCGCCAACCGCACCTCAGCCACCTCGCGAAGCTTGTCCGGCAAGTTCTCCAGGCCGATCTCCCGCTCCAGCAGCTTGATATTATCGATCTGCCTCACCGCCGCACCGATCGTCTTGTTCAGATTCGCCGTCTCGCAATTGACGATCCGGTTCACCGAATTACGCATATCCCGCATAATCCGCACATCCTCGAATTTGAACAACGCCTGATGCGCACCGATAATATTCAGCAATTCGATAATTTTCTCGCCTTCCTTAATGTAGAAGATGAAGCCCTTCTTGCGCTCGATGCAGCGAGCATTCAGGTGGAATTCATTCGCCAACTCGACAAGAGCCTGACAGTGCTCCTCATACATCGAGGAGATCTCCAGATGGTAAGAGGAACCTTCCGGATTATTCACCGATCCCCCAGCCATGAAGGCACCGCGCAGATAAGCTCTCTTACAACAGTTTTTCCGGGTAAGCTCCTTATTAATCCCCTCTGTAAAAATAAAGCCTTCTGACACGATACGCAGCTCTCTCAGAATCTCTTCCACTCGAACCGGAATACGCACGATATATACATTATTCTTCTTCAACCGCATCTTCTTGCGAACGAGCAATTCCGTATGGATCTGGAAATGCTTCTTCAACAAAGAATATATTCGCCTGGCAATCGCAGCGTTCTCCGTGGATATGTCCAAAACTACCTTCTTATTCGAAACTTGAACCGAACCGTTCATCCGAATCAGGGCGGATAATTCAGCCTTCTCACAGCAGGGTTCCGCCTCGACCAAGGTTAATTCTTTTTTGGTTTGCGCCGCAAACGACAAGGAACTCACCTCTTTCGTATAATCCAGTCCTGTACAAGCTGATATATATGATGGCTTAGCTTATCCGCATCATGACGCAAGTATCTACGGAACATCACCAAAGTATCAGCAATCACCTTATAACCTCGACTCGTCACCACATCCCAATCGATCTGAACCGGCTTGGCGCCCTTCTCGGCGTAGTAATCCTGCACCTGAGTTGGAATCTCACCATCGTTCACGATAACATAATCGAACAGATGATGCCCGACATGCTCATAAATCGCCTTCAGATGATCACTTACTGTATAGTCATCCGTCTCGCCTGGCTGGGTCATTACATTACAGACGAAGATCTTGATCGCATTGTCGTTCTCCAGCACCGCCTCGGCCAGCTTGGGTACGAGCAAATTCGGAATAATGCTCGTATATAGGCTACCTGGACCGATTAATATCGCATCGGCCTCCAGAATCGCCTCCACCGCCTCTGGCAATGGCTCGACGACCTCTGGTTCAAGGAAGATCCGCTTGATCCGGCCGCCAGCCTCGGGAATCTTCGATTCTCCGGTGACGATCGAGCCGTCCTCCATCTCCGCATGCAGTACAACCGCTTGATCCGCAGCGGGGAGCACCCGACCGCGTACAGCAAAGACGCGGCTAAGCTCACGCACGGCCGTGACGAAATCTCCAGAGATGTCTGTAATGGCTGCAAGGATAAGATTCCCCAAACTATGCCCCGCAAGTCCTGATCCCGATGAGAATCGATAATTCAGCATATCGGACAACAGCGGTTCAACATCCGCGAGCGCGGTTAATACATTTCGAATATCGCCTGGCGGGGGCATATGCAGCTCGCTACGGAGAATCCCGGAGCTGCCCCCGTCATCGGCAACCGTAACAATCGCAGTAATATCAATAGGTTTATGCTTCAATCCGCGAAGCATGACAGATAGGCCGGTCCCCCCGCCCATCACCACAATTCGTGGAATTCTTCCTTCTTTCGTCCGATTGGCCACTAATTGACTCACCTCTTACTGTCGGTCCCTACCTGCATCACGGTGGCTGACACGAACCGTTTCTGTTTCACTCGCACCGAGCATGCGGCCTAAATATTCAGCTACCGCAACGGAGCGATGCTTACCCCCGGTACAGCCAATCCCGATGATCACCTGGCTCTTACCCTCTTTTCGATACTGAGGCAGCAAGAAATGCAGCAGGTCTAACAGTTTCGCCAGGAAGGCCTGCGTCTCCGGCCACTTCATAACATATTCATATACATCATCGTCTTGTCCCGTGTGTGGACGAAGCTGTTCAATGTAATGAGGATTAGGCAGGAAGCGGACATCAAACACCAGATCAGCGTCAATCGGAATCCCGTATTTGAATCCGAAGGAAGTGACGTTCACGGATAAACAGCCACCCTCCGAATGCGAGAATCGGGAGATGATCTTCTCCTTCAATTGAGCTGGCTTCATGTTGCTGGTATCGATCACCTGAGTTGCCGAGGCCTTCAATTCATCAAGCATTCTGCGCTCCAGTCGGATACCGTCCAGCGGCATCCCTTCCGGCGCGAGCGGATGACGACGTCGGCTCTCCTTATACCTCTGTACAAGCACCGAATCCGTTGCATCCAGGAACAGGATTTCACTGTTCATTGTAAAATGCTCTTTAATGTATGCAAGCGACTCCGACAGGGCTGTGAAAAATTCCCGGCCGCGCAAATCAATCACCAGCGCAACCTTAGCGATTTTGCCTTTGGATTGTTCGATTAATTCGGCAAATTTGGGAATCAGTACCGGAGGTAAATTATCCACACAGAAGAATCCTAAATCCTCCAGACTGCGGACTGCAAGTGACTTTCCTGCCCCCGACATACCCGTTATGATTACAAGATTGGCAACGGAAGCTCCTTCTATATCCGACATTAAATTCCCTCCTCGCTATTCTCCAGTCCCTTTTTCTATTATTATGATACGCTATAGAAAAGTACGGTTTGCTCTATATGAAACTCAGCTGCTTATGCTATTTTATGCAACTGATAGAAGTATGTTTCCCCTATTTAATTATGAACGGAGAAATAGACCGGCTGCGCCGACCATACCTGCATCATTCCCTAGTGTAGCAGGCTCGATTCTAAGTCCAGCCTGCACTGGCTCCGGCGTAAGCTTCTCAAATACGCTGCGAACCTCATTGAACAGGATATCCCCCGCCTTAGATACGCCGCCGCCGATAATGAATACTTCAGGATTCAGCACGACAGCCACAGCTGCGAGCGACTTGCCCAGATAGAAGGCCGCGCGGTTCACAATACGCAGAGCCACCTCGTCTCCAACCTTAGCAGCATCAAATACATCCTTGGCGGTAATATCCTCGACCAGGGCCAACTCTGTACGGTCGCCGCGGGCTACCGCATCCTTCGCCATGCGTATAATACCCGTCGCCGAAGAGACCGTCTCCAGACAGCCGATCTTACCGCAGCCACACTGAATCGCTTCCAAGTCCGGTACAACCGACATATGACCCAGTTCTCCTGCCAAGCCGGAGAAGCCTTGATATATTTTCCCATCGATAATAATGCCGCCGCCGACGCCTGTGCCCAGTGTATAGCATACGCAGTTCTCAATTCCTTTGCCCGCGCCGCCCCATGCTTCACCGAGAGCCGCCACGTTGGCATCGTTATCTATCTTAACAGGCTTGTCCAGACGCTCCTCTAAGATTTGGCGAATATGGAAGTCTCTCAAACCTACATTCGGCGCAAAAATAATGATGCCTTCGCGTACATTGGTAAAGCCGGCTACACCCGCACCAACCCCCGCTACCTGTTCCCAATTGAATGGAGATTGCTCTACAACCAGACGAACATAACGCTCGATATTATCTACAATCGTCTCCGGGCCTTTATCCACTTCAGTCGGTCCCTCATACGTATGCAGAAGTTGCCCTTCTTCATTACAAATTCCGACTTTAATCGCCGTTCCGCCCAGGTCTACGCCAATGTAGATTTTTTCAGACATGATACAAGCCACCTTTTCCTCTATAATGTTCCTCAAGAATAATTTAAATTATGACTTTTGTGAAGATATACCTACGTACCAACTATAAGCGAACCCTCCTTTTCGGTCAAGAGAACCAAGCCTGGTAAAAGGCGATAAGGACAAGGCTTTTAGCCGAAGTGATTCAATTCACATCCTATGAAAAAAGAATAGCCGCCTTACGGTTCGCACTTAAGGAACACGATAAAACGGCTCTTGATATGGAATAGCTAATGAATTAAGACATCATCCGTTTCTGACCCATAATGTCTTGAATAGGAGCTATATTCTGGGTAAATTCTAACGTCCCCATATAGACTCCCTCCTCGTTCCTGACTGCAAAATAACGAATCAACACGAATTTATCCTTGAGCATTCCCCTCCAGCTTGTATTAAACTTTCATCTAATGTTATTCTTCTATGCTATAGCCCCTGTTCTTGAAGGCTTCTGTCCATCATCACCCAGCTTTTCACTTTCAATGAGGAACGTTCTCAAACAAAAGTTAACATAGGCGGTACAAAGGGCTTGTGATTGGAATCACAAAATTAAATTGTGAAAGATGAATGTTTATTTTTGTAGCTTGTTTTGCCACAATAGATGCGGGAGGGATTTTTAAACATGACATTATCGAATGCAAACCTACTATATATAGAAGACGATCCTGAAATCGGAGCCTTCATCCATAGCGAACTGAAGAGCCGCGGTTATGAGGTAACCTGGCTTACCCATGGGGACAGTGCGCTTGAAGCCGCTAATGGCTGTAATCTGGTAATCCTGGACGTGATGCTGCCCGGTCTGGATGGATTTACCGTGGGACAACGACTGAAGAAACAGTATCCTCATATTCCGATACTTATGCTATCGGCCCGGGCCTCTATCGACGATAAGCTGCAGGGGCTGCAATTTGCCGATGATTATTTGACCAAGCCTTTTCATCCAGAGGAATTGGTAGCCCGGATCGAAGTACTGCTGCGCCGTAGTGGTGCGCCCTCGTCTACCCCGCTACAGATCCGCCATTTACTGATCCATGAGAAAGAGAACATCATCATGAACCAGGATACCGGAGAGGAGATCCTTCTGACCGGCAAGCAATTTCATATTTTTCAGTTCCTGCTGCAGCATCTCGGTCAGATTCTGACGAAGGAACAAATATATGAAGGAGTCTGGGGAGAGCCCTACCTCGATGGAGATAAGACCCTGATGGTTCACATCCGCCATTTACGGGAGAAAATCGAGCGTGATCCCGCATCGCCGGAGATCATTGAGACCATCCGTGGCATCGGCTACCGGGTGAGAGCATGAGGAAAACTAACTGGAACAAGCCGAAATTCCGAAATTCCCTCTTATCACGGTATATGCTGATTATCGCCATTGCCTTTTTGTTCATTCCAGTGGTTGTCCCCACTGGACTACTCCTCTCTTTGGGCGTGAACTATTTATTGTTCCCGGAGAAGAAGCTTGAACAGCCGCAGCTGTACAATTCAGTTGATCTGGAGGAAATGTGGCATAACGAGGCCCGCGAGCTTGCCCACCAGCCACAGCCTGAGACCATCGATGCCAAGCTCAAGGAGATCAAGGCAAAATATCCGGAAGTATCCCTGTTCTGGGTAGATGGTGAAGAGAGAACACGGCTGCAGCTCCCCAAGCAAGCTAATCTGCCCGCGAACTGGTCTACGGAGGATGCTATTTCATATATGAAGACCGCCTCGAACAACAACACTTTCGGCGTGGTTGCCTTCATTAGTGAGAAAACCGATGAACCCGGCGGGGAAGGATTTATGGTACTTAGAATCTCCCGGGAATACCTGCGCCGTGGCAGCAGCCCCGATGCCAGCTTTTATGGCTTCTTCATGTTCTGCATGCTGGTGATCTTCATTCTGCTATCCTATCTGTTCTTCCGTAATATCCGCAAGCGTCTGCTCAATCTGGAATCAGGGATGACACGGACGAATAAGAACGGATTGCCTGTGCGCATCGCCCAGGGACGTGCCGATGAGATCGGCCGTCTGGAGCAGGCGTTCAACCACATGGTCGACAAGCTGGAGCTGGGCAAGCAGCGGGAGCAGGAAGAAGAGAAGCTACGCAAGAACCTGATCAATAATCTTTCCCATGATCTGCGCACACCTTTAACAGTGCTCTCAGGCCATATTTATACCCTAGAGAAGGAGCCGCTATCGTCAGAAGCGCATGAGTCCTTGCGTTTAATGAAGACCAAGATGAACGATCTGGATCATCTTATCGATCACCTGCTCTCCTACAATCTGCTCTCCAGCGGACGTTACGCCATGTCGCTCAAGCAACAGGATGTACTGCGCATCGTCCGGGTTAGTGCGGCGGCATGGTATCCGATCTGGGAGAAGTCAGAGCTGGAGGTAGATATCGAGCTACCGGAGGAGCCGTTAATCTGGGAGGTGGACGAGCAGGCCTTCCGCAGAGTGCTGGATAACCTGTTCCAGAATTTACACCGCTATGCCAGCTCGGGTAAATATGTCGGCATATCTACGGTCTTAAGAAACGGTCAGTTAGCATTGCTAATCGCGGATCACGGTCCCGGCTTTGATGCCCCGACCCCATCCAAGGGAGCTGGTCTCGGACTAACCATCGTCGATCTGATGATGAAGCAGATGAAGCTGATGTTAGAGATTGACTCGTCGTCTGAGGGAACGAAGATTTACATTTACCCGGCGAGTCGTATTAGTTAGTCTGTATAAGAATGAGATCTGAGAATTAACCTATTCTTAAACTTCGGCACCCTTTCATTTAAACTTGCTCCGGTAATATAATGACCGAGGTGAGTAAACGTGAGTGAAATGATCATTCAAACTAATGGACTTACGAAGAAATATCGCGGTCGTGCCGCAGTTAATCAATTAAACCTTGAAATTAAACAAGGAGATATCTATGGATTCCTCGGGCCGAACGGTGCCGGCAAGACAACGACGATCCGTATGCTGCTCGGACTGATCAAGCCGACCTCCGGCTCGATCTCCATATTCGGACGCGATCTGCGCAAAGATAAATTATCGATTCTGAAACGAATTGGCTCCTTGGTCGAATATCCTTCCTATTATGGACATCTGAACGCAGTCGACAATCTTGAGGCGCTGCGCCGCATTCTTAATGTACCTAAATCACGGATCGATGAAGTGCTGGAGATCGTCTCCTTAACCTCCGAGGCACGCCGTCCCGTCAAAGGGTATTCTCTCGGTATGAGGCAGCGGCTAGGCATCGCCGCTTCCCTACTCGGTAATCCCGAGCTGCTCATATTGGACGAGCCGACCAACGGCCTCGATCCATCAGGGATTCATGAGATCCGTGAGCTGATCAAGAATATGCCTGAGCAGTACGGTATCACCGTACTTGTCTCCAGCCATTTACTTAGCGAGATCGAACAAATGGCCGGAACGGTCGGCATTATTCGCGAAGGACAGATGGTGTTCCAGGATACAATCGCGAATCTCCAGCAGAAATCAGTGCATCATATCAAGCTTGTCGTCTCAGAGCCGGAATCCGCTCTCTGGATCGCTCGCGATCTCGGTTCTACCGGCAGCCTGCAGGAGAATACACTGGTCTTCCCGAACATGCAGGATGCCAAAATCGCTACGCTGGTCAGACGTCTGGTAGAGAATGGGCATGATATTTATCGGGTAGAGCAAGAGAAGAAATCGCTCGAGGATATCTTCATGCAGGTTATCGGGGAGGGGGTCTAAGCCATGATGCTGCGTTCGCTATCGGCTGACTTCCTGAAAATTCGCGGCAAAGGAATTTGGCTTCTTATCTTCCTGGCCCCACTCGGTGTCGTAGGCATAGAGGCATTAAACTTTGGACTCCGCTTCGATTACCTAGTAGGTAAACAGTATGCTGATAATCTATGGGATGGCTTGATCAAGGAAACCTCCGTATTCGTTCCGATCTCATTATATCTGGGCTGCACGCTAGTCAGCTCGCTTATCGCCAATGTGGAGCATCAGCTCAGTTCATGGAAGCAGCTGCTCGCGCTGCCTATCTCGCGCACCGCGGTATTTAGCGCCAAGTTCACGCTCTGTGTACTGCTGCTGGCCGTATCCTGCATTGTGCTGTCTATCGGCACAATCATCCTGGGGATGTCGCTCGGCTTCGGCACGGCAATGCCTTGGAAGGATCTGCTGACGATGGGTTACTTCCCGTTCTTGGCCAGCTTGCCCGTATTGTCTCTGCAATTATGGCTGTCACTGTCGTTCCAGAACCAGACCTTTCCTGTATCCCTTGGCGTACTGATCTCCCTGGTATCACCATTCTTCATGCAATTATCGGAATGGTTCCCGTTGAACTGGCCATTGATGGCCTTTCATTCCGAGCATCAGCTCTGGTTCATTGGCTTTGGGATTGGCGTAGGGATCATCATCATGCTGATCGGTCTGGTTCATTTCAATCGAAAGGATGTGGATTAAGATGCGGACCTTTCTTCATATACTGTCATCAGAACAGCTCAAAATGTCCAAATCTCGTCTATGGCTCATTCTGATATGTAGCCCCATCCTTGCCTGTTTCATCGGCGTTTTTGCCGAACTGCCGTCAGGCCCGGTAGCCTGGCCGATGTTGATCGCTGCCATGGTGATGCTGCATGGCCTGCTCTTGATGCCGATCATTACCGGAGTGCTGTCCTCCTTCATCTGCCGCTATGAACATACTAGCGGAGGCTGGAAGCAGCTTCTCTCGATGCCGGTATCACGTACAGCGGTCTACTTCGCCAAGCTATCGATCATAGCCGGGCTGCTGGCCTTCTGTCAGCTGCTCATGCTGGGCGCCTTCATCATCGCCGGGGCTTTCCATGGCATATTGGGGGATATCCCATGGGGAACCCTTGTAGCCAGCCTGATCGGCGGATGGGTTGCCTGCCTGCCGCTGGCGACCTTGCAGCTTGGCGTCTCCTTGGGCTGGTCCAGCTTTGCTGCCCCGCTGGCCTTGAACGTCTCGCTGACGATTCCGAATATGCTCATCATCAATTCAGCCACCTACGGCCCGTTCTATCCATGGGCGCA
Source organism: Paenibacillus aceti (assembly GCF_003614185.1). Classification (GTDB taxonomy): domain Bacteria; phylum Bacillota; class Bacilli; order Paenibacillales; family Paenibacillaceae; genus Fontibacillus; species Fontibacillus aceti. The sequence continues at coordinate 4,449,790 of NZ_KZ987724.1, read as the reverse complement.
GCCGCTGCTGGCTATGATGCCGACGGGACAAGGAAGCTTCGGCGCGTTCAATCTCCCTATGGAGAATCTGATGATCACCGTGCTGGGTAGCTTGATGATCTTCATGATCGTTGGCCTCGTCTATTTTCAACGTAAGGAAATTTAAGCGAAGGCTTGCTCCAGAGGACGATATTTACTTGGAGACTTGAAGCATAGCTATACACAGCAAAGACGCTTTCAGAACCCTTCTTGTACGGTACAAGTGGGAACTGGAAGCGTCTTTTGGGTTGCACATTTGGGGACAACTTGCCCATGGTATTCATGGTATCGGTAAAAGTAGCTGAGGCGACAGGCTATTTTATGAAAACTGCAAATCTGCAGGCTTTTCTTACCACCGCTTACCGCTTACCGTATTTCTCCGTCCGCTCATCCTGGATCACACCGCTCCAGTTCAAGCCATAGGCGAAATCATAGGTATGCTGCTCTGAGTCTATATGACATTCCATATCATGCGCCACGTCCTCAAGCTGCTCCTCCACCGTCTTCATATGGGCCGGCATCTGCATTGGCAGCAAGCCTGAAGGCTCGACCGCCCCGCTCAAGATATCCATAATCGCTTGATCCAGCAGGCCGAAATTAACGAGAATCGCATCGACTTCACGCTCGAATTCTGCAACGACGGCCGGGTTAGAGAGACGCATGGATACGATGACAGGCTTGCCTTTCATCCGTTCCCTCGTCTCCAGAACCAGGTCCAGATCCACCTCAATCTTGGCGGTTACGGTCTTGCCTTTATAGGAGCGGTTCAATACATCGCTCTCCCGCGCATCGCCTGCCAGACTCGTGTCACGGGCGTACTCCGCCGTATACGGGCGATATTGCAGACTCAACGGAACATATCCGTTCCCCCCTTGCTCCACATCCTCACGGCTATATCCGCTCATCCCAGAGGTTGGGCCCTCGATAAATACTAGCCCGAAGTCCGCTTCCTCCGGATTCTCTGTTACCGTAAAGTAGCGACTTACAATATCGAGATTAACCGGGTCCTCCAGCTTCTCTGCTACAGGATTACCGAACCAATCGAAGCTGGCTGGAATATAGCGCTTTGGAATATACACCTTGCTCTTGGTAGGCAACGGAAGCACCTGGTCCTTGTTCTTGAGCATAACGACGGATTTCAGCTGTGCATCATAGCCCGCCAGCATAAATTCCGGTCGACCGACCGTTGCCGAGCTCTGCGCCGGTTCAAGATACGGATTCTCGAATAGACCGAGCCGAAAAATATTAAGCAATAACCGCACCGCCGATTGCTCGAACCGCTCCCGCATATAAGCCTCGCCGTGCTCGGCCACTCCCATCCGATAAGCCTCCAGCACCGGCTCTTTATCATTGTTCCCGCCGAATTGATCCACTCCGGCCATTAACGCTTTATAATGACGTTCAGCCACTGTGAGACCTTCAACGCCCCAGGACTTGCCACTCAGGAACTCATCCCGGCTCGTCTCATCGGCGGTAATCATCCAGTCCGTGCACACCACGCCATCATATCCATACTGATCGCGCAGCAGATCCTTAACTAGATAACGGCTGAACGAATTGCCGACATTCTCATGATAGACGGGGTCCTGATCCGTTGAAATCGTATAATACGGCATCACGGCCGAGGCCATCCCTGTCTTGCCATCCAGCTTGAATGCTCCGTCTACGAAAGGCAGTAAATGCTCAGCAAAATTATTACCTGGATAAACGGCATATTTGCCGCTGCCAAAATGCGCATCCCGGCCAGCCTCGCCGGAGCCGCCGCCAGGCCAATGCTTCACCATCGCATTCACGCTATCATAGCCCCAGCCGTCAGCCAGCTCGCTCTCGCCCTCGGAGCTCTGGAAGCCATCTACATAAGCGCGAGCCATGTCCGTCGCCAGCTTGGAATCTTCACCAAATGTACCGTTGAAGCGGAACCAGCGTGGATCTGTCGCAATATCGATCTGCGGTGACAGGGCTGTGGTCAGGCCCAGCGCCCGGTACTCCTTGGACGCCACCTCACCGAACCGCTTCACCACCTCCGGATTGAAGGTGGCCGCAAGCCCCAGCGTCTCCGGCCACATGGAGATGGTGCCGCCGGAACCAGCGTTGAATTCGGAGCTCGTCTCGCTGCCATGCCGCGGATCAGAGCTGTTGTTGGCCGGGATACCCAGGCCGACTCCCTCGACAAAGGCCTGAACCTCGTTGTTCCAACGGGCCGCCACCTCTGGACTCTCTACCGCAGCGACGAGGATATGGCGCAGATGATCCTTGGCCAGGAAGGCCATCTGCTCATCGGTCATTTCCCATGGCTTGGCTCCGCTCTCCTCATAGGTCTTTCCCCGGTAAGTGCCTGCGAACCAGCCGCCGCTCGCGGCAGGAACATTCTGATGGCTGCTGTACAGCATCAAGCCAGCGATTTGCTCCACGGCCATTTTTGAGGCCAGATCCTTAGCCCGCACCTCCGCAGGCAATCTCCAATCCTCATATTTATCCAGCTTGCCATCCTTGCTCAGATCCTTGAAGAACAGGCCATCCTGCTCCAGTATCTGTACACCTGACGAGGCGGAATAGCCTAGCGTTGGTCCCCCCGGATTCTGTACATACTTGATATGATCTATATTCTCTTTGTATTCTCCCATAGCGGTTCTCTCCTTCTACCCGGATGGTTCTTTATTTTATAGCCGCTAGTCTCTGTCTATAATCCCAGCTTCTGATTCAAATCATCGAGCAGCTCCGCGAATTCAGCCTCTGTCATGCCTTTACCCATGAAACCGATCAGAGAGCGCAATCCATCATACTTCTTCCATTTGTATACCTCTTCAAATAACATGAGCAGGCCGTCGTCATCCATACTCTCGGCGAAGAGCGCCCCCATACGCTTAATACTCTCAGCGCTGTCCTCAATCGCCTTCGCTGCAAATTCAGCCGTTTCAGGAATGGCCAGCAGTTCATAGAATTTCGTGTTCCGAGTCACTTGCCGGAACGGAATCGCCGTTGAAATCACTTTTATCGTCGCTCTTAGCGGCGTATCCGCCGAAGAAGAACCTACTACGATATCATACGAGCCTGTCTCCGCGAACCAGTCATGGATATCCGTATTAAAATAGGCGAAGGAGCGTTTATCGAGCGTAAAGCGAATCTCCTTAGATTCTCCCGCCTGCAATTCCACCTTCTCGAAGCCCTTAAGCTCCTTCACAGGTCTTATGACAGAGCTGTCCAGTGACTGTACGTAGAGCTGTACAATTTCCTTCCCTGCACGATCTCCAGTATTGCGCACGGTAACGAGAACCTCGATGATATCGCTGTCCTTCATAACTTCTTTACTCAAGCTAATATTTTCATAAGCAAAGCTCGTATAGCTAAGACCATATCCGAACGGGAACAGTGGCTGTTCCTCCTTCGCCTCATAATAGCGATACCCTACGAATAGGCCCTCAGCGTAGTTCACCTCACTCATCCCACCAGGGAAGTTCAAGTAGGCCGGAGTCTGCTTCAGACTAGCCGGGAAGGTCTCCGCCAGCTTACCGCTCGGATTCACCTTGCCGAATAGAATGTCTGCCACCGCACCCCCGCCGGCTTGCCCGGCCAAATAGCCTTCCAGGACGGCTTTGACGGAGCCCAGCCAAGGCATAACTACTGGCGCGCCATTCGACAGTACAATGATTGTATTCGGCTGAACCTCGGCGACCCTGCGAATCAATTCGCCATGGGAATTCGGCATATCGAGATGCGTACGGTCGAAGCCCTCTGATTCGAAGCTGTCCGGCAGCCCTGCGAATATAATCGCGGCATCTTTGCCAGCTGCGAGTTGAACCGCCTCAGCGATCAGAGCTTCGTCCACCACGTCTTCCTTCATCTGATAGCCCTGGGCATAGCCAACCTCCCCTTGCGCCGCCTCACGGATCGCATCCAGAGCCACGTCCATCTGGGTCGGAGAGATATGCGAGCTACCCCCGCCTTGATAACGCGGGTTCGTAGCGAAGGCTCCGATCACGGCCACAGATTGCTTCGGATCAAGCGGCAGCAAGCGGTCTGCGTTCTTAAGCAGAACCATGCATTCAGCGGCCGTTCGTCTGGCCAGAGCATGATGCTCCTGTCTGTCATAAGTGAAGCCTTCCTTCCGCGCATCATAAGTTCTGAAGATGACGTTCAGCAGCCGTTCGACCGCTTGATCGAGCACAGTCTCATCCAGCTCGCCCGACTTCACAGCGTCAACGATCATCTGATCGCGATCCGGCCCGCTATAGGGCATCTCCAGTTCAAGCCCTGCTTGCAGACCTTTGACACGCTCATTGATAGCGCCCCAATCGGTCATGACGAATCCGCTGTGCCCCCATCTCTCCTTCAGTACCTCTGTGAGCAGATATTCATTCTCGGAGCAGAACTCTCCATTCACGAGGTTATAGGCGCACATGACGGTCCAGGCATCACCCTTGGTAATCGGACCCTCGAAGGCCCGCAGATAGATTTCATGCAGTGTGCGCTCATCCACCATCGTATTGATCGAATTGCGCAGCGTCTCCTGATTATTCGCTGCAAAATGCTTCACCGAAGTGCCGACGCCCTGCTCCTGCACCCCCATTACATGATGGGCTCCCATCTCCGAAGCGAGGAACGGGTCCTCCGAGAAATATTCGAAGCTGCGGCCGCATAGCGGTGAACGCTTAATATTGACGGCCGGGCCGAGAATAATCTGAACATCCTCCGTCTGGCATTCCTCACCGAGCGCACGCCCGACCTCTTGAATTAGATCACGATCCCAGGACGAGGCCAGAGCCGCGCCGCTAGGGAAGCAGGTGGCCGGAACACTTTTGCTCGACATATCGCCCGGATTTGCCTGCTTGCGAAGACCATGCGGACCATCTGTCATCACGATGGAAGGAATACCGACCCTCTCCACCGCTTTGGTCTGCCACATATTTAATCCAGAGCATAGGCTTGCTTTCTCTTCAGTCGTCATCTGTGAAATGATTGCTTTAATATTTCTGTCCAAGGTTTGTGTCATAATTACCATGCCTCCTTCAGTATTCATCTTGAACTCTTGAACCCAATCATGGCTGTATATTTACCTGATTACGTTCTGAATTACTTCTGATTACCTCTGTTCAACCTTCTGTCCAACCTCCGGCAACGGCTTCACTGCTAGCATACTCAGCACAACGCAGACAGCAAGCGCAATATAGAAGAAGGACCAACCGCCGATGGCCAGCAGGACGGGAGCGATCGCCGGCACGATCGATTGCGGCAGAGCATTGGCTACGTTCATCAAACCGAAGTCCTTGGCCGAATCCTCCTTGCGAGGCAGAATACGAGCTACAAGCGCCATATCCACCGCCGTGAAGCAGCCTGCACCCAAGCCGATAATCGCCGCAGCGATCACGAATGCGATGTAATTCGGAATAAATGCGAACATTACAATCCCGATGATCATAATAAAAGCGGAGCCATACAGGAACGGCTTTTGCTTCCGGTATTTATCGGAGAGGGCACCGCCGAAGATGCTTGTCAGCGCCATAGCCAGCATTGAAATAATATTAATGGTGCCCACGCTGTTCGTAGCTTGCGTCTCTGTAAAGCCCATACGGTTCACGAGCATCACCGTCAAATACAAGGTACTGCAATAGCCCATCATCAGCAGGAATTTCGAGATCAGCGCCCAAGTGAAATGCGGAAATTTCCGCGGGCTCGGATAAATTCTACTCAGCTTCTCACCGAACGGAACTTTCTCTTTGGCAACTCGCTCAATCTCGACTTTTCCATCCCGGATCAAGAAGCAGCTTAGCACCGGGCCTATGATTCCCAATATACTTAACATCGTCCACTTCGTAATCGAGGATGCATTAGGCATGAGCATCATGAGTACCATCCCCACGGCCATCGCAATCGGCAGGATCAGACCGACCAAGCCGGATATCGTCCCCTGTCTCTCCTGCTTAACCTGGTCAGGAATAAGCGCGGTATAGGCCGCCATCGCAAAATTGAAGAACAGCTGCGCAATCGACCATCCGATAACAACCTGCCATACCTGAGTAGCCATACCTACCCATAGCAAGGCCAGACTTCCGATCACAGCCCCGATGAAAATCCAGGTGCGCCGACGTCCAAACGCGATATTCGTCCGGTCACTAATCGCCCCACCCAGCGGATTACCGATCAAGGCGAAGAAAGCCCCGACGCCCGCGACAAGACCGTAAGAGGAAGTGTATCCTTGCGGATCAATCTCTATCATTTTAAAAGTCAGCAGCAGCACTGCCGGAGTCATTAGAGCTAACATCATTAATCCGTAACCGAGCATAATGCCGGATGTTAATCTTCCTAACGGTGTTACGACCTGCCCTTTTATTCTGGACTCAGTCATTATTGAGGCCCCCTTGAGATAAATAATTATTTGTTAGCGTTTTCATAATATAATAATATAAAATTACGCCTGTCCTGCGACAGGCGCTATATTAGCCTCTTGTATAGCCTTATTTAATGATTTTTATGCAAGCGCTTCATCCCAGACCGGAAATGACATTAAATAATGACACAGCACTCGATACTCGGCATTAAAGTCCTTCTATCTATTACAGCAGCGCTGTTAACACCATCAACTCCACCGTATGCGGCTCAAGCTGCGATATATAGCTCAGCCCGCTCTCGATTTCCACCTCGCGGATATGCTTCCGAGGATGTGAAGCAGCGGTCAAATAGACTACATCCTCTTCTGTTACATCATCCGGCGCCCCCATCCTGACCCATGCATCATAACTGCTGCCCTGCTCACGCGATACTGTATAGGTCACCATCCGATATTTTCCTGGAGGAATGCCTTGAAGATCCAGCTCCAGCTTAACGACCTTCTCCCCCTTAAATCCATTATACCGATTCGTCGCATTGATGAAGGAGTTGTCCCCGAGCGCATACAAATCATCGAAGTGGCAGTAATTATAACTCAGCACCTGATAGCTGCCCCGACCAGTAGTAACGATATAACTATCGCCTTGAGCGAGCAGCCGATCCCCGAGCTTTGCCAGAAGCTCATACGCCGTCATCGCCGCTTTGGGAATGCCATGCTGGGCCATCAAGCCAAGTCCCCCGTGGAACAATTGCTCCGACGCCGGCGTCTCCTCGATATTGTCACTAAGCACCCAGTATCCGAATCCTTCAATGCTGTCCAGATTCTCCGCTATATTCTTCGTAATATAAGCCGCTTTATAGAGCGTATCATTCGTCAGTTCACGATGATATGCCGTTGAATTCCACTCTGTCAAATATAGCCCGAGATGGGAGACGCCCAGCTCCCTCAGCATTCTTTTCTCCTGAGCCAGCATGTCCCTAAGTATATCCGGATTCGGGGATATGGATACGAACTGCTCCATGACCACGCGGAAGGACGTGTCACTCAGCTTATAGAGATGCTCTAGCTTCCGATGATCATTCTCGAGCAAATCCTCATGCGGGTAGAAATGAATCGGTAGAAAATCAGGCAAGCAACCATGCTCCCGGCAAAAGGTTATGAAATTGTGAAAATACGCAGCGGTCTCCGTCGAAATAATCCGGCCTGGCGCGCCGATCTTCAATCTGTCAGAGACTCGCTTCACCGCCCGATAGGACTGGAGATAGAACTCATTATATTCATCGACCGTGCCCGGCCAGAATACCGCTAGCTCCGGCTCGTTCCAGAATTCAAGCTTCCAGCCCTCCACTTCTTCACGACCATACCGATTCATGCAGTGGCGCAGAAAGCGATCCAACAGCTCACACCAACGCTCCATAGAGCTCGGCCCGCTCACATAGCTGGGAATATAGAATACCGATTTACCCTGCTCGGCCGCAAGCTCCGAAGGCATGAACCCTAGCTCGATGAACGGCTTCAGGCCGATCGATAGCAGGAAGTCGAAGAGCTGGTCTATAAAGCGAAAATTATAATAGGGACGCCCCTCCTCCTCGCGGTAGACCATCATGCTGTCATCAAATATGCCGTGGAAGCGAACCTCCCGAAACGGACAATGCTGCTGCAGATAGCTCAGCTGATTCTGCACATCCTCATGCAGCCCTTCCTTCGCCTTACCGATCGTAATCAGGTTCTTCCAGGTATGGCGGAGCTGACGCCCCTTTTTAGACAAGTCAATAGCCTGGGTCATCACCTTGGTTCCCGCAACCTGAAGCTCCTGACCCGATTGACTCCGCTGCAGATACTGATTGATGATTCCCAAAGCACTGGCTCTATTGAAGGCAAAATAGCCCTGCGATATTCTCTCACTAGCCTTGTCCATGACCGGATTGTACTGTCTGCGATACTCGTTCGGCGTTATATGATAGAGGTTTTTGAACGCGGTATAGAATGATTTTGAATTGGGGAAGCCGTGCCTCAGAGCAATTTCGCTAATTGGCATCTCGATGTGATTAAGCATGTCATCTACCGCATTTTTCAGCCGGACCCCACTGACGAAGGACTGGAAATTCAGGCCGATCTGCTCACTGAAGAATTTCGATAAATAGGGCACCGACAAAAATTCCTGCTCCGCGATCTCCTGCAGCATAATCGGCTCTTGATAATGCTCTTCGATATAATTAATGATGCGCAGCATGCGATCCATGTATTTCTCCTTGATCGCCCCTTCGCCCTCCGGCTCCTCTGTCCGGAATCGCTGCATCAGAATCGAGAATACGCTCAGCATACGAATCCGCATCTCAAGCTCGTACACCTCTCCCCGCTTATAAGTCATCTGCACCATCTCCGCTAGCAGCTGACGAATCCGATCCAAAGCCGGGCGAAGCTCCTTGCCTGCCGTACTGGAATCACACTCAAAATAAGCCTGCTCCACACCTCTAATATTCCCTTTAATGAAGGTATCGGGGATTAGAAAAGTCGCGATGATGTTGTTATGGAAGCCGATCACCTCATGCACATGCCCGGAATTAATCAGCTTGACATCGCCCTCTGACAAGGTCTGCTGCCTATGGCCAACTGTCACCTCCAGGCTGCCCCGGAGAACGAAGATGATCTCCACACTGTTATGCCAATGGCTCGGTACATAATTCACGCTATGGAGAGAGACATCAAAGGGCAGAGCATCGGTCGTCTCCACCAGTTCGTATATCGATTTCCTCATCTTCATTCTGGGTTCCTCCTCGGGATCTAGTCAGGGATACAAGTATCGATCCGTATCATCATGTGACATCTGTCATTTTCAAGTCATGACAAGACTTACTACTACGAGCCGCCGAATTTCTATATCTTTAAATTACAAGTAATGATTGTACAGCATAGAAGCAACCGGGTGAAATGTTCTTCCGATCGCTGTTGCTCACAGATTTCATGATTTACCAGAATCCTAAGAGGTAGAAACCCGTTCACAAAGGCGAACGCTGCCGCTTCTCCAGAATCATTTCACCCTCTTGCCTAGTTCTTGTTCTTTCATTTAGTTCAACATCTCTAAGTTAATGGAGGCGAATGTCTTGAGTACTGTCATTGAATTAAACCATGTTAAGAAATCCTTCAAGAATAGAATAGCTGTAAATGACGTTTCATTTCAAATCGAATCTGGATCAGTTACCGCCATTCTGGGCCCGAACGGAGCCGGCAAGACGACAACCTTATCGATGATGCTCGGGCTTCTTGAGCCGAACCAAGGAAGTGTTAAGCTGTTCGGACGCTCGCCGAAAGAGCGATATGTTCGAGAGCGAATCGGTGTGATGCTCCAGCACGTTAGCATTATGGATCGTCTGAAGGTCAAGGAGATCCTCGAGCTAACCCGCAATTATTATCCGCACCCGATGGATATGGAGTTTCTGATCTATCTGACCGGACTGACTCCTAAAGATTTGAACCGTTATACGGAGAAGCTGTCCGGCGGGCAGAAGCGCAGCCTCGGCTTCGCTATGGCTCTGGCGGGCGACCCAGATGTATTGTTCTTCGATGAGCCTACGGTGGGGCTCGACACGATGGCAAGACGCCGTTTCTGGGAGACGGTGCATAAGCTGGCGAGCCAAGGCAAGACCATCCTGTTCACCACTCACTATCTGCAGGAGGCTGATGATATCGCCGATCGGATAATCCTATTCAACCAAGGCTCCATCGTCGCTGACGGGACGCCAGCAGATATTAAATCCCGAATTCTGCACAGCTCTCTGTCCTTCCTCTCCGATCAAGATGGACCTGAGCTGCGGCGCAAGCTTGCTTCCCTGTCTCCGATCACCAATTGCTACGATAAGGATGGGAGAATTTATGTCGCGACCGATGACACCGATTTGGCGCTCGCTGCGATCTTCGGTGCCGGATTGCCGGTCCATGATATAAGGATTCATTCAGGAAGCCTGGATGAAGTATTCGAACAACTAACGATAAATCAGGAGGAGATCGCCCAATGAAACTCGTACTTACCCAATTCAAAATAGAGCTGCTGCGGATTTTCCGCAATCCGTATTATGTCTTCTGGTCGCTTGCCATGCCGATCGTATTCTACTTCATCTTCACCCGTGTCATCAGTACCGGAGCTACAGATGCGGTGGCCTGGAACAAGCATTACCTGATGTCGATGACTTCATTTAGTGTGATGGGCTCGGCAATCATGACACTGGGGATACGGCTTGTACAAGAGCGCAGCCAAGGCTGGAGCACCTTCATGCGCATAACCCCCTTGCCCGGAGCGATATTCTTTCTAGGCAAAATGTTCGGTCAGATGATCATGCATCTCTCCTCCATTATTTGCATCTTCCTAGCCGGATATCTGATTAGCGGCGTTACGATGCCCGTTCACCTCTGGATATATTGCGGACTATGGATTCTCATCGCCTCCCTGCCCTTCTTGGCCGTCGGTACACTTGTCGGCTGTATGAAACGGGTAGATACGGCCTCTGGAGTAAGCAACGCCCTTTATCTTGTCATGGCGATACTGGGCGGCATGTGGATGCCGATAGATATACTTCCCAAGCTGATGCAAGCCATCGGCAAATGGCTGCCGTCTTACCGCTTCGGCAATGGCGCCTGGGAGCTCGTCCAGGGCAACCCGCCGAAATGGGAGGATATCCTTGTACTCGCAGGCTACTTTATCGTTTTTATGCTAATATCCTTATATACTAGAAGAAGACAAGAAGCGATATAATGGTCTAACAGTGCTTAATAAAGAAAGGAGCTCTCTCTGAATGTTCCCTAAAAAATACGGATTCTTCCCCTATGTATGGCTTATCTACATCATTCTGCCTATCGTCAACATTCAGAGTGCATCTGGAGTCAAGCTCTGGCTTGGCTACCTGATGATCGGCTTATTCGTCCTTACCTATCGTCAATTATATTTTGCTACAGGTCGACGCTTCGATTGTTGGCTTGGTCTGCAATTACTTATTATCCTCCTGATGAGTCTGTTCTATGGCCCCTATAACCTATATATGGGCTTCTACACCGCCAACTTCATCGGATGGTACGCTGAAAAGCGCAGATTCAACATCTCCATGGCGGTATTCGCCGCCGTGGAGTTAATTCCTCTGTTATTCGCGATCAAAGACACTCAAATCCAACAGATTCTGTTCATCATTCCCTTCTTCCTGATTATGATGGTGTCCCCCTTCGGGATTCGCTCTCTGAATCGGAAGCAGCAGCTTGAGAAGGAGCTCGATCAGGCAAATGAGCAGATTAAAGAACTGGTCAAGCGAGAGGAACGCATCCGTATCGCCCGTGATCTGCATGATACACTCGGACATACCTTATCGCTGATTACTCTGAAGAGCCAACTGGTCGAGAAATTAACGATGATCGACCCCCAGCGGGCTCAGAATGAAGCGAGGGAGATCTATCAGACTTCGCGAGCGGCATTACGGCAAGTGAGAGAGCTTGTCTCCGATATGAGAGCCATCACAGTCGTCGAAGAGCTGGCAGAGACGGCCGAGATATTAAAGGTGGCGAATATCAAGCTGGAGATTGAAGGAGATGCCAGACTGGAGGATGTCCCCCCCTTAACGCAGAATATTCTCAGCCTCTGCATTAAGGAAGGAATCACGAATATCGTCAAGCATAGCGAGGCTACACACTGCAAGATCCTCGTAGCGAAATCAGAGCGAATGATCACTATCAGAATCGAAGATAATGGAGTGGGCTCTGGACTACAGGAGGGCTCCATCCAGTACGGTAACGGACTGAACGGCATGAAGGAACGGCTATCACTAATCGAGGGCACCCTGACAGTCTCCCCTGGCAATAAGCAAGGGACGAACATGCTAATTACAGTACCCCTAATCATCAAAGACAGAGAAGACGGTGAATCTGCATGATCAAGATCATAATTGCTGAAGACCAGCGTCTGCTGCGCGGTGCTCTAGCATCCCTGCTCGATCTGGAAGAAGACATTCAAGTCGTCGGTCAAGCCTCAGATGGAGCGGAAGCGCTGGAGCTGATCTGTAAGCTGCAGCCGAATGTCTGTCTCGTAGACATTGAAATGCCCCAGCTTAGCGGCCTGGATGTAGCGGAGGAGATACAGGCCAGGGCTCTGCCCTGCCGCGTTATTATCCTGACCACCTTCGCCCGGCCTGGTTATTTCGAGCGGGCTATCAAGGCGGATGTTCATGGATATTTGCTCAAGGATGAGCCTAGCGATAGACTGGCTGAAGCCATCCGCCGCGTCATGGCTGGACATCGGGAGATTTCACCTGAGCTGATCTTCGGCAGCATACGCGACGAGAATCCCTTAACCGCAAGGGAGGTGGACATCCTCAAGCTGGCCGCTCAAGGACAGAGTGCCGCTGAGATTGCGAAGGCTCTGCATCTATCCTATGGAACGGTGCGCAATTACATTTCAGAGATCATTAATAAGCTTGAAGCCAGGAACCGGATCGAGGCTGTCCGCATTGCCGAGGAGAAAGGCTGGATATAGAGCTAGAGCATTTTGCTCCAATCATGAACCATATCCCCATCCAGATACTTCTCACAGTCCATCGCCGCCATACAGCCAGAGGCAGCCGCGGTGATGGCCTGCCGGTAACGTGTATCCTGTACGTCACCGCAAGCGAATACACCTGGAGCACTGGTTCTCGTCGTTCCCGGCGCAACCACAATATAGCCCTGCTCGTCCGTTGCCACTGCGCCACTGAGGAACCCTGTATTCGGAGTATGGCCAATCGCGACGAATACCCCCTCGGCCTCGATCAATTCTTCCTGTCCATTCGCATTATTGCGTACTTTCAGACCAATGACAGTCCCGCCATCATCCGTAGCAATCTCCAGTGGTCTCCGGTTCAGCGCCCACTTGACCTTGTCATTCTCCCTTACCCGTTCCTGCATAATCTTGGAGGCCCGCAGTTCATCACGCCGATGCACCACGGTTACGCTAGAAGCGAACCGAGTTAGAAATCCCGCTTCCTCCATCGCCGAATCACCGCCACCGACGACAATAATCCGCTTGCCGCGGAAGAAGAAGCCGTCACAGGTCGCACAGGTACTAACTCCTCGACCAACATATTCCTGCTCGCCGGGAATGCCAAGATACTTCGCCGATGCCCCTGTAGACAGGATCACCGTCTCCGAGGTCAATTCTTCCCCGCCCTCCAAGATAAGCTTCAGAGGACTGCCAGAGAAATCAACCTCCTCCACCCAGCCATTCTTGAATTCCGCCCCAAAGCGCTCCGCCTGCTTGCGCATCCGCTCCATCAGCTCAGGCCCAAGAACCCCCTCCGGAAATCCCGGGAAGTTCTCCACTTCCGTAGTTGTTGTCAATTGCCCTCCTGGCTGCGCCCCCTCGATCACTAACGGATGCAGATTGGCCCGAGCCAAGTAAATCGCTGCTGTCAGCCCGGAAGGACCCGTACCGACCACAATAGATTTATACATAACCTCTCTTCCTCTCAACAAAAAAATAAATTCATTCCCACAGGTTGTCCAACAGGCTAGTCCCCGATAATCCGGAGCATCTATAGATAAGTTTTACCCTGTTGGACCCGCTTTACCCATAAGAATGAATTCAAGAGGTTATTCAAGTCAAAAGAATGATTCAATGGTTATTGTACATAAGGAAAGATCATCTTCACCGTATCCTTCGCATCGCATACTTCATTAATACGTAGGGAGTATTTCCTCACCGTCGAGGAGGAGATACCGTAGCGCTCGGCCACCTTCTCGTAGGACACAGAACGATGATTGACCTTGGCGGTCAAATAATCCAAGGCAGCTGCCCAGCCTTCGATATGAGAGATCGCCGGGATATCAGGATAAGATAAGTTCAGGTATTGCACCCATAGCGACTCCATATCATGCTGCTGCTGTATATCCGTATTGCTGCGCATCTGCTCATAGGCCAGATCCAGTACCGCTTGCCACTCACTCTTCCAGACAGGCAGCTTCGCCCAGGTCTGACTCGGATCAATCATCAGCGTAGCTTCGCCAGTACATACGGGCAGCTCATAATCAACGCCGAGACTGCGCAGCACATATAACGCCAGATCCTTCAGGTACAGATCTTCTTCCGGCTCGAGCAGAAAAGCCTTCAGAGCTTCCTCCACTTCATGATCGCCGATCAAGCCAAAGGCCTGGATCACTTGCAGCTTGGTGCCATCATCTCCATAACGAAGCGCCCAGAAGAAAGAGGATCTGACCAGCGGATTATCCGCAATGTTGGTCGGTATCCCTTCCCCAGGGAGCTCCCACTGCTTAACCTGTTCCTCAAACGGGAGATGATAATGGTAGTGAACCGGCACAGGTCTCGTCCCGGCAGCCATCTCTTCAATCCGGTTCAAATAATACTCGGAGACTTCATTGCCTGGATCAAGCCGCCCCACATGACGCCATAGGTTCTCCGCCTCAGCGAAGCGCTCAATATTACAGGCAGCCACAGCGGTATAGTGATAGAGGGCCGGATCTGTCCTTAAAGCTTCGTCCTTGAGCAAGCGACGGAAGTGTCTGTACGCCATATCATGCGCACCGAGGACCCCCATGGTCGTCGCTAATTTGAATAGATGATCTTGATGGAAGGGGATAATCTTGCGGAGACGCGCGCTAAGCTCCTGCAGAAATTCAGTCTTCCCTTCATGTTGATACAGAATGGCCAGATTGCACAGGGCGTGCAGATTGCCAGGTTCCTGCTCAAGCACACCATAGATCGTATCGATCGCCTTGGAGCACTGGCCCATATAATAATAGCCCAAAGCCAGATTATTGCGCGCTGCCCAGAAGTCAGGCTGCCCTTCCACAATGCTCTCCAACAGCTTCACCGCTTCCGTGAATCTGCCCTGCTCCAACAGCTCACGTGCCCGGTCATGCTCCAGCACGCCGGCCAGTGATTTAATCTTCGTTACCTTCGTAGGCCGTTCCAGTTCATACTGGAGCAGCTCCATCATCTCTTCAGCTTCAATCAGAAATTGACCGCTTGGGTCCTCTTCCAAGTAAGTAATCAATGCCTTCTCTGCTTCTTCAAACATATCCATATTCGCATAATTATTTGCCATATAAAAATAGCACTCTGTCATGGTAGGGTCGATCTTCTCCAATATAACGGACAGCGCGGCATTCGAGGCCTCGTAATTCCCCATTTCCGACAGGATGCCTGCCATATTGCAATGATTCACCGGATTATCCGGCTCATACTCTACTGCTTTGCGAAAATATTTCAATGCCTTGTCGTAGTGATAACGATCCAACGAAGAGACGGCTCTCTCGAAGAAAAAGCCAGCATCCATTGATATGGGCAGCACTTTCGACTGCTTACTCTTCCCCGGTTGTTGATTCTCCTTCAAACAAGGCACCTCCTTCTTCATTTCATTCTTCCAACTCACAGTATAACACAGCAATCCCCGTCCTCCCATGATAAATCCATTTGGGAATAACGGCATTCCTTGGGAAGAAGCAATCTAATTCAATGTATATGGAAAAATCAAAATATATTTCCAAAATCGAAGGGGAACCGAGGATCTAGAGGAAAATCCGCTTTAGCTACTCTAATGGGAAATTAACCTTCCAGACTGGAAAATCTACTTTTAAGGGGATACGGGGGCTGGGGATTAGCACTTGAGAGCTTAGAGTTTGAGAGCTTAGAGCTTGAGAAACTTGAAGTTAGAAAACATAGAACCGGAGAAAATGGAGTTTGAGAACTTGGAGTTTGAGAACTTGGAATTAGAGAACTTGGAAGCTAGAGGATCAGGAGTGTAGTAAACATGGAGTTAGCAAAATCCTGAGGTTAAGGAGCCTAGCGTTTGAGAACTTGGAGCCACAGAATCTGGAGTTTAGTGAACAGGGAGCTAGTGGAATAGAGCAAATTACACACTGTTTTTCGGAATATCGCTCTGAACACATCGCCCACGCACTTGTGCATCACACCACAAACTCGAAGCCTGCAAATATGCGGGCTTTTCGGCTCAAAACCACCGGTTACTAAGAAATTCCTGCGAATATGCAGGCTTTTTCCCCTTTTCCCTTGGAATCAGGCCAATACAGAGAAAATAACTGCATTATCGCAGGAATTACGATCACAGATCAGAATATAAGCGAAATTCCTGCATATTTGCAGGCTTTTCACCCTACAGATATATACTCAACCTCAACTTAAATCCCCTGGTCTTTGAACAGTGTAGCGATCGAACCACCATCCAGAATATATTGCGTCGCCCGCGCCAGCATTGGCGCTACAGACAAGACATGAACATAGGGCTCATGCGGCTCCGGCTGGGCAATCGAGTCCGTAATGACGACCTGTGAAATCGAGGGATGGCGCAGTCTCTGCAAGCCGTTATCCGAGAATAGACCGTGTGTCGCGCACACAATCGCCTCTCTGGCTCCACGCTCTTTAAGTCCTTCAACCGAATTGACGATCGTTGATCCTGTATCGATTAAATCCTCGATAATAATAGGCGTATGATCAGCCACATCACCGATAACATGCGTAATCACCGACTGATTATGAGCCGGACGCTTCTTAATCATCATCGCGAAGGGTGCGTCCAGACCGCTCGCCAGCTTCTCAGCCATAGAGGCTCGTCCAGCATCCGGAGATACAATAACAGGCTTGTAGATTTCCTTTGATCTCAAATACTCCGTCATTAAATCAAGAGCAGTTAAATGATCGACCGGAATGTTGAAGAAGCCCTGAATCGCCGGCGCATGCAGATCAATAGTCACCACCCGGTTCGCACCAGCTGTCGTCAGCACATCGGCGACCATCTTGGCTGAGATCGGTTCACGTGGAGCGGATTTGCGCTCCTGCCTCGCATAGCCATAATAGGGCATGATGATATTAATGGTCCGAGCGGATGCGCGCTTGGCGGCATCAATCATCACAAGCAGTTCGACGAACATCTCATTGACCGGATGCGACAAGGATTGAACCAGGAACACATCGCGATTGCGTACACTTTGCTCATAATGCACATAGATCTCTCCGCTCTTGAAGCGGGATAACGTAATTTTGCCCGGTTCAACCCCTAAGCGTTCGCAGATTTGCTGCGTCAGCCTCGGGCTGGAAGAGCCCGCAAAAATGGTTAACTTGCCTTCCATAATGGATTATGGCCTCCTAAGTAATTCAGGTTATAGCTCTATTATACCACTTATGCGGCTTAGCTTGTCTTTCCGTCAAGCTGCAGAGGCACCATCACTCTATGCCGGCCTTCGAACGTAGCTAATTCACGGACCCCAAGCTTATTCAATGTGCTGCGAGCAGCATCGAGATTCTCAGCCAATTTCTGCGGATCATGGGCGTCAGAGCCGATCGTGAACGGAATGCCTTGTAGCACAGCCGCCGTCAGTATCCGCTCGCTAGGGAACATCTCCGCGCATGGCTTCGTCAGTCCCGAAGCATTCAGCTCCATCGCAATCCCTGATTCAACCACCGCCGCCAATACTTGAAGCTCCAATTCGATGATTTGCTCCTGCCACTGCTGCTCTGGCCTGTAATTGAACCGTTTAATTACATCCAGATGGCCCATAATATCATAGAATCCGGTTCTGGCTGCCTTCTCCACAGCATCATAGTATCTCTGATATACCTGGAAAATATCCTGGCCCTCCCACTGATGAACCTGACGGAAATCCGACACATCCCATTCCCCGAGAAAATGCACCGATCCGATCACATAATCCCACGGATAATCCTTGATGATCTGCTCTATCTCCCTCTCCCAGCCTTCAATATAATCAGCTTCAAGCCCGACCCGGACAGAAATAGCCGAGGCATACTTCTGCTTCAATCGGAATGCTTCCTCCACGTATCGAGGCAATTCCTCCTGCGGCATAGCCATCTCTGGATAGTAAGTTGAGGGATCTACATGCACCAGGGGCATATGATCGGACAGACCAATCTGAGACAGGCCGATGTCAATACCGCGCTGAATATACTCTTCCAGCGATCCGATGGCATGCCCACAGCGGGCGTGATGCGTATGATAATCTATTCGCATTTCAGACCGACCTCCATCCGTTAATCACGGCGCGGCCGCTCATGCCGGCGCTCCAGCTCAACCATAATATCGTCCAGCGGCAGATTTCTCTCCCGCAGCAGTACAAGTAAATGATAGATCAGGTCGCTGACTTCATATCTTAACTCGTCGTTATCCTGATTTTTGGCGGCGATAATGGATTCGGCCGTCTCTTCGCCTACCTTTTTCAGAATTTTATCAAGGCCTTTATCGAATAAGTAAGTGGTGTACGCCCCCTCAGGGCGCTCTTCATAACGCTTGGCAATCAAGCTCTCCAGTTCAGCCAGCACCGCGAATCGGCTATCAGGATTAGGGTTGCTCTCAAATCCCAGCACCGAATCCGACGTTGCAGTTCTCATCGAATCTGCTGTAACTACCACCGGATCAGCTAAAACCTGCTCTTCCACAGAAGCGGCCAACCGATAGAAGCAAGTCTCCTCCCCAGTATGACAGGCTGGACCTTGCGGATGAACCAGCATCAATAGCGTATCCCCATCACAATCATAGCTCAGGGAAATAATTTGCTGCGTATTACCGGAAGTAGCCCCCTTATTCCACAACTCGGCGCGAGAACGGCTCCAGAACCAGGTCTGCCCCGTCTCCACCGACTTCAACAGTGATTCTTCATTCATATAGGCGAGCATCAGCACCTTCTTCGTGACCACATCCTGGACAATTGCAGGAACGAGGCCATCGGCATCCCACTTTACCCGCTGCTTCAACACCTCGAACGGAAGCGACAATTCCAGCTGCTGTTTTACCGTCATCGTATTTCCACCCCTCTGGCCCTCAGATCTGCCTTAAGCTCGGGCACTGCAATTTCTTTATAATGAAAAATCGTCGCCGCCAGCGCAGCATCCGCCTGCCCTTCCGTGAACACGTCGTAAAAATCACTCATCTTCCCCGCCCCGCCAGAGGCGATCACCGGGATACGAATCTGACTGCTAACCGCCTTAGTTAGTGCTAAATCGAATCCATCCTTAGTGCCGTCAGCATCCATACTCGTCAGCAGAATCTCGCCAGCTCCCCTCGCTTCCGCCTCCTGGACCCAGGCGACCGCCCGGATTCCCGTGGGCTTGCGGCCTCCATGCGTGAATACCTCCCAATCGCCCCACTCGGCATTGTACTTCGCATCCACAGCTACTACAATGCATTGCGATCCAAACCTTCTCGCTCCGTCGGAGATCAGGTCGGGATTCGTTATAGCGGCGGTGTTAATAGCGATTTTATCGGCTCCTGCCCGTAGTATCCGCTTCATATCATCCACCTGCGATATCCCGCCGCCCACCGTAAAAGGAATGGCGATCTCCCCCGCTGTCTGCCGCACCACCTCAACCATCGTAGCCCGGCCCTCATGGGAAGCAGAAATATCGAGAAATACGAGCTCATCAGCTCCCTCGCGATCATAGAGAGCAGCCAGCTCCACCGGATCACCGGCATCGCGAAGATTCACGAAGTTAACTCCCTTCACCACCCGTCCATCCTTCACATCCAGACAAGGTATTATGCGCTTCGCCAGCATGCCCGTCGCCTTCCTCTCCCTATAAAAATATAGTTCACACCAAGTCATTATTGAACCGCTGATACCACCTGAATCGCTGCTGTTAAGTCAATATTCCCTGTGTACAACGCCTTGCCTACAATCGCTCCGCCAATCCCCTGACCTGCATAAGCGGCCAGCTTCAACAGATCATCCTGTACGGTCACTCCGCCCGAAGCGATCACAGTTCGTCTGGACACCTCCGCCAATCGGCGGATCGCCTCCACATTCGGCCCCTGCATCATCCCATCCCGGGATATATCCGTAAAAATAAAGGTCTCCGCCCCCTTGGACGCCAGCTCCTTGGCCAGTTCCTCCGCCTTGACCTCCGATGTCTCCATCCAACCCCGCGTAGCAACCCTTCCGTTCCGGGCATCGATCCCGATCGCTACCTTATCTCCATAAGTACCTAGCACTGCTTCGGTGAACGCCCGATCCTCAATCGCTGCCGTTCCAATGATGACCCGGCTGACCCCGAGGGACAGCAGTCGCTCTACATCCTGAATGGAGCGCAGCCCGCCACCTACCTGAACCGGTACCTGCACCGTCCGCGCAATCTCTCCGATCAGCAAGTCATTCACAGGCTGACCCGCCTTGGCTCCATCCAAATCCACCAAGTGGATGAACTCCCCGCCCTGCAGCTCCCAAGATCTGGCCACTTCAAGCGGATTATCATTATATATCGTCTCCTGGCTGTAATCGCCCTGAACGAGACGCACGCATTTTCCATCCCGAATATCGATCGCCGGATATATTATGAATGATGACATGCCCTTCCCCCCGTACTCTCAAGAATTCTATCCATCCTTGCTTAGCTGGCCTGTCGCGCCTGACTCGACCAGAGTCAGGAAATTGCGCAATAATGCCAGGCCGAGCTCACTGCTCTTCTCGGGATGGAACTGCATCCCGAACACATTACCGCGACCTACCATCGCGGTAACTGGCTGGCCGTAATCGGTCACGGCCAGCAGATCCCCCTCCCGCTCTGACTGCACATGATAAGAATGGACGAAGTACACATGTCCTTCGTCAAGTCCTGCCAGGAGCGGGTGCTCCGGCTGCTTGAATTGCAGCCGGTTCCAGCCCATGTGCGGCACCTTCAGGCCGCCCTCTGGGCTGAAGCGCACGGCCCGGCCGGGCAACAGGCCCAGGCCCTCGTGCAGCCCATGCTCTTCACTCTCCGTGAAGAGCAGCTGCATGCCGAGGCAGATGCCGAGCAGCGGTGTCCCGCTGCCGGCCGCCTGCCTCAACACCCCATCGAGGCCGGAAGCCGCAAGCTGCTCCATCGCGTCGCCGAAGGCGCCGACTCCGGGCAGCAATATGCCGTCCGCCTCCAGAATCCCGGCCGCGTCACCGCTTACCGCGGCCTCATAGCCAAGCCTCTCGATCGCCTTGGCCACGCTATGCAAATTCCCCATACCGTAATCGACAATCGCGATCCGCATCACTAGAGGACTCCCTTCGTCGAAGGCACGCCGCTCACTCGCGGATCGATGCTTGTCGCCTCATCCAGCGCTCGACCCAGCGCCTTGAACACCGCCTCGATCATATGATGCGTGTTCTGTCCGTAATGCACGATGACATGCAGCGTAATCCGCGCTTCCAGCGCCAGCTTCCAGAGGAACTCATGCACAAGCTGTACATCGAAGCTGCCGACGCGATCCGAAGGATACTCCGCCCGATATTCGAAATGCGGCCGATTGCTCACATCGATCACCACTTGAGCCAGCGCTTCATCCATCGGCACGAACACACTGGCATATCGCTTGATGCCCCGCTTGTCTCCCAGCGCTTGATACAAGCATTGCCCCAGACAGATACCGATGTCCTCCACCGTATGGTGATCATCTATGTCGATATCCCCTTGCGCCTGAACCTCCAAGTCGAACTGTCCATGCTTCGTGAACAGATCGAGCATATGGTTCAGGAACGGTACATCCGTCTCTAACCGGGATTGGCCGCTGCCATCAATGGCGAAGCCCAGCTGAATCTGCGTCTCATGAGTGACTCGGCTGATAGCCCCTTGTCTTACCGCCACATTCTCGTTATTTGTCGTCATTGTATCCCCCCGCCTCTCCTTCTCATCGATGAATCTAAATCTAAGTCCTGGCCCGATGGAATTTAGTCCCCGCTCAGCCGGACTTCAATCGCCCGGGCATGGCCCTCCAGCCCTTCGCGGCGCGCCAGCTCTATAATCATCTCTCCGTTCGCCTGGAGAGCTTCCTTGCTATAGTAAATTACACTGGATTTCTTGATGAAATCATCCACATCGACCGGCGAAGAGAAACGAGCCGTCCCATTCGTCGGAATGATATGATTCGGACCGGCGAAATAGTCGCCCACCGGTTCAGAGCTATACGGGCCGAGGAAGATAGCGCCCGCATTCTCGATCTTCCCCAGATAGGCAAGCGGGTCTTGAACCACCAGCTCAAAATGCTCTGGTGCTAGCCGATTAATGGCGGCGATCCCTTCGTCGATAGAATCGACCAGAATAATCGCTCCATAATCAGCTATCGATCTCTCAGCAATATCCCGGCGCGGCAGCTCGGCCAATTGACGCTCTACCTCAGCTTGGCAAGCTGCGGCGAATTCCGCTGACGGCGTAACCAGCACGGCTGATGCCATCACATCATGCTCCGCCTGTGACAGCAGATCTGCGGCAATATATACCGGATCGGCGCTATCATCCGCCAGCACGGCAATCTCGCTCGGACCAGCGATACTATCGATATCCACGACACCGTATACCTGGCGCTTGGCCAGAGCTACATAAATATTGCCCGGGCCGCAGATTTTGTCTACGGGAGCCATCGAAGCCGTCCCATAGGCGAGCGCTGCGATCGCCTGCGCTCCGCCCACCCGATAAATCTCATTCACTCCCGCTTCGGCCGCGGCTACGAGAATATAAGGATCGATTCCTTGCTTGCCCGCGGTTGCAGGAGGGGTAACCATCACAATCTCCGGCACACCCGCTACTTGAGCAGGAATGACATTCATAAGTACGGAAGACGGATAAGCCGCAGTGCCCCCCGGTACATATACGCCAACCCGCTTCAGCGGGCGGATTATCTGACCTAGCAGGCTTCCGTCCGGCTGCAGATCCATCCAGGAATTCCTCTTCTGTCTGCTATGAAAAGCGCGAATATTGTCCGCTGCCGCCGATATCGCGGTTATGAACGAAGGCTCCACATGATCATAAGCCGCCTTGAGCTCAGCTTCCGTGACCCGGAGCGCCCCTGCATCCAGCTTCACATGGTCAAATTCCTCCGTATATCTGAGCAGCGCAGCGTCTCCCTCAAGCTTGACATCCGCTACAATTTGACGGACGGCTGCATTCTGCTCCTCCGAGCCATACTCGACCTCCCGCTTCATATCCATATCCTGTGCCTTAACGATCTTCATCCTGGGACCCTCCTCATCAATCCTGCTCCATCTCATTCCGTCATCTTCCAAGCCTAACTGCCTACTCCTTACCGATGACCGAGGCGAGGGTATCGCATAGCGCCTGAATCTCGGCATTCTTCATCCGATAGCTAACCCGGTTAGCCACCAGCCGGCTCGTAATCTCGAACAGGCTCTCCGTTTCAACCAGACCATTCTCCCTCAGCGTCTGCCCGGTCTCCACCATATCGACAATCCGATCGGCCAACCCGATGAGCGGTGCAAGCTCGATCGAACCGTTCAGCTTGATCACCTCTACCTGTTGGCCCTGCTCCCGAAAATATCGCGACGCCACATTCGGATATTTCGTCGCTACCCGCTGATGAATGCCAGGCTGCCAGTCCGGCAGCGCGATGACCGACATCCGGCAGCGCGCAATGCCGAGATCAAGCAGCTCGTAGACATCGCGATCCTCCTCCAGCAACACATCCTTGCCGACGATACCGATATCGGCTACGCCGTACTCGACATAAGTAGGCACATCGACCGGCTTCGCCAGAATAAACTCCATGCCGATCTCCGGCAGAGGGATGACCAGCTTGCGGGTCTCATCCACATCGTCCGGGATATCGATGCCGGCTTCCCTGAACAAGGCTGAAGCTTTTTTATAGATACGCCCCTTGGGCATGGCTACCTTAATCATCTCACTCATGGCGTTAAGCCTCCTCTCATCACTACAAGCTACCCGCTTCAGAAGCTTACCAAGTTAATGACTTCACCAAATGAAGGCCCCAGAGGACCTAGCTGATCTTGAGGACCTTGAGGATTCAGAGATCTCAGTCCGGGCCAAGCCTCCCATAGCTCCGAGCGCACAGATACAATCCGCATTCTGACGCTCCTTCCCTCGCTGCGCAGCCGCTCGGCTTCGATATATGCCTTCCTGCGGTTGGGCACATCATACTGCATCAATATAGGCAGCTCCTGCTGGAGCTTCAAACCATCGACCCCATCGAGAATCCGGTTCGTCTTGAGCGAGAATCCGGTCGCTGGAGCAGGGCGGCCAAATTGTTGCAGCAGCTTATCATAGCGCCCCCCCGCGCATACCGGGAAACCGATGTCCGACGCATACCCTTCGAAGATCATCCCGGTATAATATGAGAAATCTCCGATCATCGTCAGATCTATCATGACGTGTCTGGCCACATCAAAATCCTCCAGCGCATCCCAGACCGCATTCAGATGCTCGATCGAGCTCTGAACCAACTCGTTATCGCTTAACTCCATGGCCTGACGGCAAATTTCCTTGCCACCGCGCAGCTTGAGCACCCCCGCCAATTCCTCGCGTTGATCCGCAGACAGATCCAGCCTCACCAGCAGCTCCCGATAGCCCACGAAATCACGCCGGAGCAGCCGATCCTTCAGCTCCTGCTGCACCTCTTCGCGCCCCGGGACAGCCTCCTCCAGCAGACCATTCAGGAACCCGACATGGCCGAGCGCGATCTTGAAGGAGGATACTCCTGCCGCCTGCAAGGAAGCTACAGCAAGAGCCACAACCTCGGCATCCGCCTCCGCTGAAGGGTCACCGACCAGCTCCACCCCGGTTTGATAGAATTCCGCTTCCTTGCCTGCTTCCTCTTCCATTGAACGGAACACATTCGCGTGATAGGACAGGCGCAGCGGCAGAGGCTCCTCCTTCAATAGTGATGACACAACCCGAGCAATCGGTGTCGTCATATCCGAACGGAGAACCATCGTCGTCCCCCGGTTATTAAGCAATTTGAATAGCTTCTGATCTGATGTGGAACTAGCCATCCCCACCGTCTCATAATATTCCATCGTCGGGGTCATGATTTGACGGTACCCCCATCCCGCCATGCAATCCAGTACACGGCGCTCAATCTCCCGCAGTCTCGCGGCGGCAAACGGCAAATAATCACGCACACCCGCCGGTTTCTCGAAGCCCTTCGGTTTAGACAATACCTTCACCCCTCGTCGCTACATAAATGCAATCCAATCCGATTACTTCATAACATTAAAGCACTACCACGATAACAAAATAAAGAATTATGGCATATCTTATCATACCTCCATTTGAACCGTCAATGACTAATTCCAATAAATCCAGGAATGACCAATGCGAACATGGCAACAAAAATAGCCGACCGGTGCAATACCGATCGACTATACATTTTAACCATTCATCTTCACCGTGCGATCTTGGCTAGGGCCATGACTGCTTGGCGCTTTTTTCTTCTTTTTCAGAGAGTATGGCACATTGCCCAAGAATAACGACGCAAACGGAACCCGTCTGAAGCAGAATTGTGTAAAAATCCATGAAATCCCCAACGCGCACGCCGAACCGCCGATAATATATACGAAATACAGCGCGGAATCGCCCGGAATCGAATAATGATCTCTCAATCTGCGATAGAAGAGCAGGACAACCGGGTGAAAAAGATAGACGGCAAAGGACAGCTCTCCCAAGCGGGTAAGCGCCTTGTTCCAGAACGCCGAGCCTCTGCGCTGGATGAGGAAGGAAGCGCGCATCAGGACCAATGCAGACAGCAAAGTATGCGCATTCCATAACACCTCGAACCAAGTCGAATTTGGACTGCTCCATCCCTGGCGATATGAGAACCAGATTTGAACATGAGTGAAGGCGACGGCCAGCCAGCTGCCCCACAGCAATCCAGCCCATACCCGCTGCTTACCGGACATATCCTTCCAGTCGCTCTTAAACCAACCTTTGAGATGTCCGAAATAGATCGCGATCGCCGCTCCCATGAAATAATAAGCCATGTAGGAGGGCGCATAGCTACCCTTATTCGGAATATGCAGCTCGACCTTGTTCCAGAAATAGAAGCCCCATTGAATCGCCAAACCAAGAGGTATGATTAAGGCCAACATTACTCTGCTCTTGCGGAATGATTGGAACAGCCACAGCAGCAGCGGGAACAGCAGATAGAACTGAATGCTGATAAACACAAAATATAAATGCGTGTAGGATGTCCCCGTCAACAGCTTCATCCCAAGTTGCTGTAGTTCATACAGCTTGGAGTTGCTGGCTAATTCACCCCGCTGCCAAGCGACCAGTAGGAAGTAGCAGCATGAGACCAACACATAGGGGAGAATAATATATGTAAGACGCTTCTTATAGAAGTGGACGATCAGTTCTTTGTTCACAGGCCGATCATAATAGTTATAGAACAATACGAAACTACTCAAAAAGATAAAACACGGAGTACCGATCTTAAAAAAGATATTCATCCAATTATAGAAATAATAGATTGGTGAGTTCAAGGCTTGCTGTGCAGCCGCAAATGATGAAGAGTGGACTTGAATAACACAGAAGATCGCAATCGCCCGGAATAGATCGAGCTGCGGCAGTCTCTCCTTTTTGATACTTTGACTCACTGAATCAACTCCTAGTATATTTGATTTCCACTTTCCATGATACCTTATATAGGACTAGTTGGGGAGGTCGTTTGCAATATTACCTTATTCTTATAAAAAATAAGCAGCCGGGACCCCCACCAAAGAGTTGTCCCAACTGCTTATCTATCCCATCCATATATACGGTCTATTCCCGTTGTTCTTGGTTATTCATAGACTCCTTCCGGGCTCTTGCGCTTAATTTCACGCAACGGATTTCCGCCTACGAAGGCTCCCGGAGCTACATTCTTATGAACTACAGATCCGGCCGCGACAACCGCCCCGTCTCCGATCGTTACTCCCGGCAGAATCGTCGTATTGGCTCCGATCATCACTTCATCACCGATATGAACCTCTCCAAGCCGATACTCCCGAATCAAATACTCATGCGCCAGAATCGTCGTATTATAACCGATCACCGTATTTTGGCCGATCTTAATCATCTCAGGGAAGAAGACATCGACCATCACCATCAGGCCAAAGGCGGTATGCTCGCCCACTTTCATCCCGAGGATGCGGCGGTAAATCCAGTTTTTCATCGGCAATATAGGGCAATATCTGGAGATCTGTATGAAGATAAAGTTCTTAACGCCCTTCCACGGGCTAACCGTCCGATAGAGCTGCCATAGCGCATTCGGACCCTTCACCGGATAACGCTCTACTTTCCTCACTTATCTATTGGCTCCCATCCCGACAAGACCGTACAGATCGGTCATGTCCTTAAGGATATAATCAGGATTATATTTCTGCAGGAACTCGCTGCCTTTCAGCGACCAGGCTACGGCCGCGCTGCGGACGCCAGCCGCATGAGCCGACTTCAGATCCGCAGGACTATCGCCCACCATCAATGTGCTGTCCGGATCCGCCTTCAATTGGTTCACCGCTTTCAGGATCGGCTCCGCATGCGGTTTAGGATGCTTCACATCCTCCACCGTAATAATCACATCCATATAGGGTTTCAAACCGAATAGCTCCAGAGCACGCATCGCCGTGAGCCGAATCTTCGTCGTCACCACGCCGAGCTTGATCCCTCTCTGATGCAATTCGCGAATGACCTCCAGGACATGGGGAAACTCCCTGACCAATTCATCGTGATGTTCGTTGTTGAAGGAGCGGTATTCCTTGACCAGATGACTTACTTCCGCTTGACCTGAGAAAATCTGCAATTGTTCCTCCAGCGTCATACCCATGTAAGGAATGATCTGTTCACGAGTATAAGGCTTGTCCAGATGCTTCTCAATCACACGCAGAAAAGTGGTAATGATTAATTCATTCGTATCTACAATCGTCCCATCCAAATCAAATAACACTGTGCTTATCATGCAGTTTCGTTACTCCTTTTTGTCCTCCGTGCTATCCGGCTTCGGATGCGAATTTGCCTCTTCAGCCGAGATTGCCTTGTTATCTTGCTCCGAAGCTGCCTTCGCCTCTTGAGCAGGCATTGGTGCAGCTAAGCTATCCATTTCACTCGCCTTGGTCGATACAATCGGATCGAGATAACGCGGCAGATCCGGGATGGTCTTACGCCGAAGGATAATGAACAGAACCGCAACAACTACAATCAGAAGTGCCAGCAATTGCGATATACGTACATTCCCATAAGATGGGGCTAGATACCCCTGCTCGAACCCAAGCCAGACCATCGGCGACCATAGACCGTTAATGAATGATGCGAGCCAATCGGCTCCCTGGAAGGCCAGACTGTCTGTACGCAGCGCCTCAATGAAGAAGCGGCCGATGGAATACCAGATGAAGTAAGAACAGAACAGCTCACCAGCTCGTAAAGATTTCCGTCTACGCAGAATCAAGAGCAGGAACAGACCTATGAGGTTCCAGACGGATTCATATAAGAAGGTAGGGTGGCGGAACACCCCTTCGATATTCATTTGATTCACAATAAATGTAGGCAGATGCAAGTAATCTCTTAGAAAGGCTTCTGTAGTTTCGCCCCCATAGGCCTCCTGGTTCACGAAGTTCCCCCAGCGTCCGATGATCTGACCGATGAAAAGCGACGGCGCACTGATATCCGCGATCCTCCAGAAGTTATAGCCACGCTTACGCACTAAGATTACAGCGGATATAATGGCTCCGATGAGCGCTCCGTAGATCGCTATACCACCATTCCAAATTTTGAAGATATCCCAGAGGTTATCCTTATAATCATCCCATTTGAACGCGACAAAATAGATCCTCGCCCCGACAATCGCAGAAGGAACACCGAATAGAAGCAGATCCATGAAGAACTCCTGCGGGATTTTAAATCTTTTCCCTTCCCATATCGCTAAGAGCAGGCCTGCCAATGCACCTGAGCCTAGAATCAAACCATACCAATGCACTTGCAAAGCACCGATAGAGAATGCTATCGGGTTCAATACCAAGGTACCCATTATTCACGCTCCTAATCTAAATCATCTATATCTTCCGCGATCGTCTCTGTCAGCTTCGAAGTAAATTGCAGAGCCGCGTTATAGCCCATTCGCTTCAGACGGAAGTTCATCGCCGCCACTTCGATAATCACTGCCAGGTTACGTCCCGGACGAACAGGAATGGTCACCAGAGGTACGTCCGTATCGATAATGCGCGTCGTCTCCTCATCCAGCCCCAGCCGATCATACTGCTTCTCTTGCTGCCAAGCCTCGAGCTTCACGACGAGCGTAATCCTTTTATTGTTACGAATGGCGCCTGCGCCGAATAATGTCATTACATTAATAATGCCAACCCCACGGATTTCAAGCAAATGGCGAATCAATTCCGGCGCCGTTCCATGCAGCTGATTGTCTGAGGTTTGACGAATCTCCACCGCGTCATCCGCGATAAGACGATGTCCGCGCTTCACCAGCTCAAGCGCCGTCTCACTCTTACCGATTCCACTGCTACCCGTGATCAGCATCCCTACCCCATATACGTCAACCAATACGCCGTGAATCGTCGCAGTAGGAGCCAGCTTCTTCTCCAGGAAGCTCGTAATACGGCTGGACAGAATCGTCGTAGCCATGCTACTGCGCAATACCGGAAGGTTCTTCTCGGCGCTGATCTCGGTCAGCTCTTCGGGCACTTCCCAAGCTCTCGTTACGATAATGCAAGGGGTCTCCTCGCTGCTGCACAATAGCTGCATCCTCTCCCGACGCTCTTCCAGCGTCAATGTCTCATAGAAGGCCAACTCTGTCTTACCTAATATTTGTACACGCTCCGGCGGATGATACTCAAAATAACCGGCCATCTCCAGTCCCGGACGATATAAATCATCAACCGTGATTACACGTTTAAGCCCCTGCTCACCGGAGACGACCTCAAGTCCGAATTGGCCCACCAATTCTGATACTTTTACCTTTTTTGCCATGGTGTTCTTCCTTTCCTAACCAGCCATCCTGGCGCTCTAGTGTACCTGAATTTGTACAGGATGCGCTTTCCGATTATATTAATCTGTCAACAAAAACCATTTTATACCGCGCTAATGTATTCATCGTAAAGGAAAATGCCTCGTAAATCAATCACGGCTCTATCCCTAAACAAAAAACCGTCCCGAAGGACGGTTTTTTGAAGAGGAAATCCGCAGATTATCCAGTCATTAACGATTAGTTATTAGTTATAGAAAACGTTCAATTGAGTATCCGTGTCGAAGATATGAATTTTGTTCATATCGATCGCAAGTTTAACCTTGTCGCCTTCACGAGTGTTGGAACGACCGTCAACGCGAGCTATCAAGGACTCAGCTCCCACACCGTTCAAGTACAATTGCATTTCATGACCGAGGTTCTCTGTCAGATACACGTCTGCAGTGAAGGCAGTTTGTGGTGAAGCTTCCAGGAATACTGGCTCTTCATGGATGTCTTCTGGACGGATACCCAAGATTACTTCTTTACCGATATATCCTTTTTCCTTCAAGACCGTTGCTTTACCTTGAGGAACTACAACGTTAAGGTTAGCTGCTTTGAAGCGAACTTCCCCGCCTTCTTCAGCCAAAGTACCATTTACAAAGTTCATCGTAGGGGAACCGATAAATCCAGCTACGAAGATATTTTGCGGTTGGTTATACAGCTCTTCAGGAGAAGCAGCTTGTTGAATGATACCGTCTTGCATAACGACGATCCGGTCACCCATTGTCATAGCTTCGATTTGGTCATGTGTTACGTAGATACAAGTGGTTTCCAGACGTTTAACCAGCTTTGTAATTTCCGCACGCATTTGACCACGAAGTTTAGCGTCCAAGTTGGAGAGAGGTTCGTCCATGAGGAACACTTGAGGATCGCGGACGATAGCGCGGCCCAAGGCAACCCGTTGACGTTGACCACCGGACAGAGCCTTTGGTTTACGATCAAGCAGATGCTCGATGTCGAGAATCTTCGCAGCTTCGCGTACACGTTGATCGATTTCTTCTTTCTTTACTTTACGGAGTTTCAAACCAAATGCCATGTTCTGATACACGTTCATATGTGGATACAGAGCGTAGGATTGGAATACCATCGCAATGTCGCGATCTTTCGGAGCTACGTCATTCACAACGCGGTCGCCGATATATAATTTACCTTCCGTAATTTCCTCAAGACCCGCGATCATACGAAGAGTCGTAGATTTACCACAACCGGAAGGACCTACGAGTACGAGGAACTCCTTATCCGCGATGTCAAGGTTTACGTCGATAACGGTTGCTTTTTCAGCACCTGCATATTTCTTGTAAATGTGTTCTAAGCGTACGCCAGCCATTTGTTTTCCTCCTAAGTAATAGATAATTTATTTACTGTCTTTGGTTAAATGTAATCGTATACATCTTCTGTATATATAGTAACCTATAAGCCTACCTGACTACTATCCACAAACTGCACAAAATTTCTACGACCTTTTCGTAACTTTATACAATAGGATTCTCAGCTTGACCAGCACCGCGTCCTGAAAACTTCTCACATCAAGCCCTGTCTCCTGTTTGAACTTATCAATCCGGTATAGCAGAGTGTTGCGGTGAATGTACAATCGCTTCGCCGTCTCGCTGACATTACAGTCTAATTGAAAGAAGGTTTCCAGTGTAATCAACGTCTCTTCATCCTCCATTAGATGCGAGTCACCCCCGCTCTCCTGGATAAATTGCTGACGTCGATCCTCTGGTATATGATATATAAGCCGTTCAAGCTCCAAATCCCAAGGCAAGTAAATATGCTCAGCAACCTGAAATATCCGTCCCAGCAGCAGCGTCTCCAGCATAGAAATCGCCACAGGCACAAGCCGCTCATATCTCGTTAATTTGTCGCCTGCTGCAAGATGGAAACCGCCTCCGCCCCATTCATCGGCGATAAGCTCGTATAAGCCCTGTCCCAGAGCCGCCAGCATATCTCGCTCCGTCTCATTTCCTTCATTATTCTCATCCAAAGCATCCAGCAGCAGTTTCTCATTGACCAGAATAAGCCATGACTCCACAAGAGGAATAAGCACGACCTCTCCACCAAAATAACTGCGCAGCAGCTTGTTCAATTTAGAGAACTGAAGCTCATGAGCCTGGCGATCCTCCCGTCCGAGGAGAAATGGAAATAATGGCGCCTGTAATCTGGATCTCAGGGGCATATCCTCTGGAACAATACTCTGCGTGCTATTCGTATCGATCTGTTCCTGCAACCATCTCCCCAGTTCTATGCTCTTGGACTCTTCATCCCGCTTCCCGGAAGAAGGACGATGGGCCGTCTTCTCAAGCGACTCTGACAGTACCAGATCCATCAATTTCATTTCGCGTTCGGTGAACTGCCCCTGCTCAGCCACTAACCCATATACTTTGGAATCCGTCCTCCATAGCCAACGAGGTTGATCTTTTACCCGAATGATGCTTGCATTTACTGTAACATGATCGCGATCAAGCGATAAATTGGTCCAAGCCTGCTTATCCAGCTCCGATAAAGACAGGGGTGAACCGATAATCTCCTCCACCCGTCGCTTCAGCTCTTTCATATCCATCCTCAATTGCCTCTCTGACCTGTATGTTTTTTTTACTTAGATAATCCCATTGTATCACACAGACCTTATTGTAAAAAAATCGACTACGACGACGCACTCCACCTATTTCTGAACACAGCCCCTACTCTTGATATCTACGAAAAGCCTGCACATTTGCAGGAATTCCCTAAGAACGGATGATTTTCTGCTACAAAGCCTGCATTTCTGCAGTTTTGAGCTTGTACAAAAAGAACCCCTCCATCGTAGCTTTACACTACTTGGAAGGGTTCCTTGTTGGGATGAGCCATGAAGGACTCGAACCTTCGACACCCTGATTAAAAGTCAGGTGCTCTACCAACTGAGCTAATGGCTCATATAACTGGTGGAGGCTGATGGATTCGAACCACCGAACTCGTACGAGAACAGATTTACAGTCTGCTGCGTTTGGCCACTTCGCTAAGCCTCCATATATATGCCAGCTTCAGGCTTGTCCTGAAACTTGCAAAAGTGGCTCGGGACGGAATCGAACCGCCGACACGAGGATTTTCAGTCCTCTGCTCTACCGACTGAGCTACCGAGCCATATGTATTTTGGTCAAAAAAATAAAGCGGTTAAGTCTTGATAACTTTCCCACTTCGGTGTGGAAACATACGTTGTAATAAATGGCGGAGCCGACGGGATTCGAACCCGCGATCTCCTGCGTGACAGGCAGGCATGTTAGGCCTCTACACCACGGCTCCGCGCTATGAGATAAATGGTGCCGGCGAGAGGACTTGAACCCCCAACCTACTGATTACAAGTCAGTTGCTCTACCAATTGAGCTACACCGGCATATGATATTAAAATGGTGGAGGCTAACGGGATCGAACCGCTGACCCTCTGCTTGTAAGGCAGATGCTCTCCCAGCTGAGCTAAGCCTCCAGGTAATATGGTAGCGGCGGAGGGGATCGAACCCCCGACCTCACGGGTATGAACCGTACGCTCTAGCCAGCTGAGCTACGCCGCCATATTAATATTTATAGCTTGTATATAATGGCGGAGAGAGAGGGATTCGAACCCTCGCACCGCTTACGCAGTCTAACCCCTTAGCAGAGGGTCCCCTTATAGCCACTTGGGTATCTCTCCAAAGCCATAAATTCAAGGTGTTAATCCTTGAAAACTGGATACGAAACTACATTTGCATTTAGATGTTTTTTGGATAAGCCCTCGACCGATTAGTACCTGTCAGCTCCATACATTGCTGCACTTCCACCTCAGGCCTATCAACCTCGTCGTCTTCAAGGGGTCTTACTAGTTGGGAAATCTCATCTTGAGGGGGGCTTCACGCTTAGATGCTTTCAGCGCTTATCCCTTCCGCACTTAGCTACCCAGCTATGCTCCTGGCGGAACAACTGGTGCACCAGC
>NZ_KZ987724.1:4415469-4415732 GCF_003614185.1 Paenibacillus aceti | reverse complement strand
TCCATATATATGCCAGCTTCAGGCTTGTCCTGAAACTTGCAAAAGTGGCTCGGGACGGAATCGAACCGCCGACACGAGGATTTTCAGTCCTCTGCTCTACCGACTGAGCTACCGAGCCATATGTATTTTGGTCAAAAAAATAAAGCGGTTAAGTCTTGATAACTTTCCCACTTCGGTGTGGAAACATACGTTGTAATAAATGGCGGAGCCGACGGGATTCGAACCCGCGATCTCCTGCGTGACAGGCAGGCATGTTAGGCCTC
>NZ_KZ987724.1:4414864-4415183 GCF_003614185.1 Paenibacillus aceti | reverse complement strand
ATAAATGGTGCCGGCGAGAGGACTTGAACCCCCAACCTACTGATTACAAGTCAGTTGCTCTACCAATTGAGCTACACCGGCATATGATATTAAAATGGTGGAGGCTAACGGGATCGAACCGCTGACCCTCTGCTTGTAAGGCAGATGCTCTCCCAGCTGAGCTAAGCCTCCAGGTAATATGGTAGCGGCGGAGGGGATCGAACCCCCGACCTCACGGGTATGAACCGTACGCTCTAGCCAGCTGAGCTACGCCGCCATATTAATATTTATAGCTTGTATATAATGGCGGAGAGAGAGGGATTCGAACCCTCGCACCGCT
>NZ_KZ987724.1:4357481-4409981 GCF_003614185.1 Paenibacillus aceti | reverse complement strand
TCGCTTTCGTTCTCAGCAGCGACCTTTATAATATATCATGGCTGCCTTGTAAGTGTCAAGAAGTTTTTTGAACTTTTATTTGCTTGAAGTTTTCAAAACGGCTTGGCCTATCAAAGAAGCGATTTATACTTTAACACAGAATTCAAGTGCTCGTCAACCATTATATTAAGGCTAATTTCAAACCTAACAGAAGCGCTACCCCAGGCAGTCCAAGTACAAGCGCTGTACTAATCGTAACCGGGTTCAATGGTATGTAGGCTTCCGTCAGCAGTCCAGAGAAATTCACAACATAAATTCCCAGCGCCGCCAATACAATATGCAGCCCTAACCGGGTCATCCAGGCCAAACCAAGCTTGCGAGATACAACGATATACAGCAGTAAAATCAATGAACCGATCAGCACTCCTGTCAGAGCAATTCTCATGATCTCATCCACCCTCCCATAGACATTGTTCAATAATTAGTCACTCAACTTTCGCAGAGCGAAAACTAGCCTTATTACATGGTGTTACTGGGTAGAATGTCGATTCAATATGGAAGTTGTAAAAATAGAAAAACACCGCTTCGTTTGGTAAAGTGAGAGTGTCCTAAGCAATCACTACCACGCAGAAGAGGTGTCCTCTACATGATAGAACAAAACGTACAGCAGAATCAACTTCCAAATGAAATTAAACCAGCCTTTAAAGAACTAAAAGTACTGCAACACCTAAGAACAGCGGGCTTTAAAAAGAAATTCGGTTATACCTGTTCGTTTTTATTCCAGCTTGTCTTTGTCCTTTTGTTCCACCACAAGAACTGGTTTCGTCTACTGGAAAGCGAGAAAGGTGCATCCTTTCCTGGCAAAGATGCGGTCTATCGCTTCCTGAATCACAGCGGCTATGCATGGCGGCGGTTTCTGTCGTTGCTCAGTTCCTCTACAATTGAGAAAATTCAACCGCTAACGGGAGAAGATCGCGTATCCGTATTTGTAGTTGACGACTCCATGTTCGAGCGCAATCGCAGCAAAGCGGTTGAACTGCTTTCCCGATTTAAAGACCATGCAACGGGGTGCTACTATAAGGGATTTCGTATGCTTACTCTAGGTTGGTCAGATGGCCATACGTTCATTCCGGTGGACTTCTCCTTGCTTGCTTCGATGAAGTCTCAAGTGAACGGCATCATGCAAGAGATTGATAAGCGTACGTCCGGCTACAAGCGGCGAGTTGAAGCTTTGCTTCCTGCTCCTGAAGTCATTCCGGCGATGATTGATCGGGCGCTTTCAGCGGGTGTGCAGGCTTCATACGTCCTCATGGATAGTTGGTTCACTCATGCCCCATTGATCCAATCGATACTTGATCGCGGTCTGGATGTGATCGGCATGGTTAAAGATGACAAGAAGCGTTATCTTGTTGGCGGAAGCCGATTAACTTTGCAAGAGCTTTACTTTAGAGCAACCCCTGTCCAAGGAAAAAACAAGGGAATCTTACGTTCCATCCGTACCGAGTTATCCCCAGGGATTCCGGTTATGATGGTATTTGTCCGCCACCGCTCGAAGAAGAAGGAATGGCTTGCGATTCTATGCACCGATCTCTCGATCCCCGAAGAAGAAATTATCCGGATTTACGGAATTCGTTGGGATATTGAAGTGTTTTTCAAGTGCGCCAAATCCTTGCTGCGTCTACAAAAGGAGTTTCAGGGCCGTTCTTATGACCTGCTGATTAGTCATACGACGATTGTCTTTTCACGTTACATTTTGCTGGCATGGCAACACCGACAAAGCACTGACAACCGCACGCTGGGCGGCTTATTTCATTTGCTGTGCGACGAAGTAAGTCAACTAGATTGGGCAGTCGCCTTAACACAACTTATTGAATTGCTTGAGGATATCGCCAAGAAGGCCAGTAAGAAGATCACAATACTCATCCAGACACAACTCCAGCAATGGATCGCTGGTTTGCCTAATTACATCAAGGCCTACCTGCCGAAATTAAGCTGCGAAAGTTGAGTTAGTCAAAATAAGAGCCCTGTCGAAAAGCATCCCACTTCACATCCGCCTGCTTGGCCCGCTTAAGTTCAATCTGATACCTTCTCTCCGCCGCCTCTAGCGTATAAATCGCCACATCTACATTAGCCTCGCCTACCGCCTGCTGGAAGGCCATATAAGCCTGCTCCCATTCCTTTCGAGCCTTATTCACCTCCTGATAGAGCATCCTCTTATATTCGTCCTCCTGATCTGGCCTTAAATGAAAATTCAACAGACCCTCGAGCATCATCTTCCTCTGGATCATCATCATTCCGCCCCTTCCGTCTACGTTTATTTCATGTGTATCAAGGAGCGGACAAACTTAGAACCAAAAACAAAAGAACCCTAATCCAAAAGATATCCTTCTGAATTAAGGTTCTTTACAATTATGCAATTATCAGCTTAGCTCTCTCCGGCCTTCAAGCGCTTTGGATAGAGTCACTTCATCCGCATACTCGAGGTCGCCGCCGACCGGCAATCCGTGGGCAATCCGCGTAACCCGAATCTCGAAAGGCTTCACCAGCCGCGAAATGTACATAGCCGTGGCCTCACCCTCAATATTCGGATTCGTCGCAAGGATCAGTTCCTTCACCCGCTCATCACTCAGACGGTTTAACAGCTCCTTCAGGCGGATATCATCCGGGCCAAGGCCCTCCATCGGAGATATCGCCCCCTGAAGCACATGATAATAGCCGTCGAACTCCTTCGTCCTCTCCATCGCCACCAGATCCTTAGAATCCTGGACGACGCAAATGACAGAAGGGTCGCGGGTCTTATCCTGACAGATCCGACACGGATCCGTGTCCGTAATATTGCAGCAGACAGAGCAGTAGTGAAGATTCCTCTTCACACTGACAAGAGCCTTAGCGAAATCAATAACGTCATCCTCTTCCATGCGCAGCACATGAAAAGCCAGCCTGGCAGCGGTCTTCGGACCGATACCCGGCAGATGTGTGAAAGCATCGATCAGCTTCGCGATCGGTTCGGGATAATACAATGGGAGTTTTCTCCTTCAATCTGGATTAGAATAAGCCAGGAATTTTCATGCCGCCGGTAAATTTGCCCATATCCTGATTAGCTAGCTCTTCCGCTTTGTTAAGAGCATCATTCACTGCAGTAAGCACAAGGTCTTGCAGCATTTCAACGTCATCCGGATCTACAGCCTCCGGTTTGATGTTAATAGCCAGCACTTTCTTATGTCCATTCACTTGCGCTGTTACGACACCGCCGCCTGCACTGCCCTCGATGGTTTTATTGCCTAATTCCTCTTGCGCCTTCAGCATTTGCTCCTGCATTTTCTTAACTTGCTTCATCATTTGGTTCATATTATTCACGTAAGCCACATCTCCTTCAATGAAAATAAGTGATTTATTTATGTTTGTTAATCATACCAAAAAGTTATTCTTTAATCACGACGAGATCTTCTCCGAACATCTGCAGCGCCTCATCAACCCACGGTTCCTTGCCTCCGCCGCCTTGCTCTTCCTCATGCTCCAGCTCAAAAGGCTTCTCTGCTGCAACCGTTCCCCCCTGGATCGCCTCATTCCAATCCTTAAGCATCATAGTAACCAGACGATACGGCTGGCCCAACAGACGCTCGAATACCTGCTCGATAACCCCTTTATTCATCGGTTTCTCGGTCGTCTCACGGTGAATATCATTCTTGAACGCGACCAGAATGGAGTCTTCCAGCACAGATACCGGCTCACCATTCATGAACCAGGCATGGATCGTAACCTTCTCATCCTTCACGGCCTGCAGCACCTGATGCCACTTGCTCTGAATCATTGAGGTATCAGAGCTATCCTTCTGGGCAACATACTTCTCCAGTCCAGACGGGATTTTCGCTGCTCTGGAGACTCGCGGCGCTCCCCCTTTCGAGGATCGACTGGAGCCGCCTTGGCCGGATGCCTGCGTCCCGCCTCCGCCAGAGGCGGTCAATCCGCCCTGCAAAGCCTTCTCCAGCTTCTTCTCCAGCTCAGTCACCTGTCTCTTAAGCTGCGTGATCTCACCGGAATCCACGCCCGCTGCCGAGGCTGCAGGTCTGTCTGCCGAAGTATGCTCCTGCTGCGGAATGCTGCACAGCTTCAACAGCGCCACCTCGAATAGCATCTGTGGCTGCTGTGAATACTTCATCTCCGTCTGGTAATGATTCAGCGTCTCGATAATCCGGAATAGCTGCGGCCTTGAGAAAGCATGCGCCATCTCTCTGTAATCTTCGGGATCAAGTACACGCTCCGTCAGCTTGTCCGCCTGAGGAACCGTCTTGATCATCAGCAGATCGCGGAAATAATACATCAGATTCTCCATGCATTTATCGGCGCTCTTGCCCTCCTGCATAAGATCCTCGATCATTTGCATCATACTGCCCACGTCACCATCGAGCAGAGTCTGGGCAAGCTGGGAGAACTGCTTCGAGGGAATCCCGCCAGTAAGGCTCAGCACCTGCTCATAAGAGACCTGCCCGTCTGTGAATGAAGCGATCTGATCGAGAATACTCAGAGCATCCCGCATCCCACCTTCCGACAAGCGGCAAATATATTGAATCGCTTCGTCTTCCGCCGTGATTCCTTCCTGCTCACAGATCATCTTCAGCCGTCCGGATTGCTCCTCAATCGAGACGCGACGGAAGTCGAACCGTTGACAACGGGAAATAACCGTCGCCGGGAGCCGGTGCGGCTCAGTCGTAGCCAGAATGAACATCACATGTGGAGGTGGCTCCTCCAATGTCTTCAGCAGCGCATTAAATGCTTCGGTTGTAAGCATATGAACTTCATCAATGATATAAACTTTCTGCCGCACTTCCGTCGGGGCGTACTTCACTTTCTCGCGCAGATCGCGAATTTCTTCGACCCCCCGGTTGGAAGCGGCGTCAATTTCAAGCACATCCATGACAGCGCCTGCGGTGATCCTCCGGCATGCTTCACACTCATTACAAGGCTCGGCTGCAGGACCCTTCTCGCAGTTAACTGCCTTGGCCAGGACCTTCGCAGTGGTTGTCTTCCCCGTTCCGCGCGGTCCGCTGAATAAATAAGCATGCGACAGACGCTGCTCACGAATCGCATTCTGCAGTGTACGGATAATATGCTGTTGTCCTACCATGTCTTGAAACGACTGCGGCCGCCAAGCACGGTACAACGCAATATGCTCCATTGCGGCACCTTCTTTCTTTCCCTAGAGCGGCTCATGGCCGCCCCCTTATTATACTATACTCAAGTGGACAGAAAAACTTCTATTCTAATCCATATAACTAATCCACAAAAACAACCCATAAAAAAACATCTCTGTCCCAAGACAAAGATGTATTCTTATTAAATATGTAGCCGTGCACCTGTTATCGATCATTGCGATCCAAGCGGCACCTTTACAGCATGACTCGAGACAGGCACTCCTCCGGCACATGAGTGAAACTGCTTATGGCTGCTTCCTTCCGGACCTGACCAGGTTCACAGGTACTCATTGCGGAGGACCCGTCCGTCAACGTCTGCCATAAAGACCAGACCTCACATCGACAAGACCTCTAACAGGAATTCAATCTCGCTATAGCGGATTGCGAGTTACAGGGCACCGCTACCTCCCCATCTAGCACGGTGAAATTAAGTATATCTCATGAGTTTCTAAATTGCAACCTGGGAGCAAAACTTGGCTCTTCCCCCAGCTCTAACCTTAGGTTCGATGCCCATAAGCTCTATCTATGAAACTATCAATTCCAGGAAATTATTGATATATTTATAGAGTGTATCTTTCATTGAAATGGGGTAAAAGGAGGAACTTAGGTTGAAACTGAAAAGGTTCGGATCACTTATATTAGCAGTATCTATTTTCGCGGCAGGTCTATCAGGCTCGTATCCAGCAAAAGCGGACGCGGCGGTTCCGATTAAGATTATGCTCGACAATTACCCACTGTCGATCCCTGGTGAAATTGTCATGATCAAAGGAACGACTATGGTGCCTTTCCGCCCTATCTCCCAGGCGTTGGGTATTGAGGTTACCTGGAATCAGGCAGAGAAGACAATTACGGCGGTAAAAGGGGAAGGCGAGCAGAAGATCGACGTTAAGCTGACACTGAATCAGTCGGAAGCCATTGTAAATGGCTCTGCTGTCAAGCTTGATGTAGCACCTATATCACAGAAGGGCAGCACATTGATTCCACTCAGCTTCTTCAGTCAGCAATTCGGAGCTAAAGTAGGCTGGGATCAGGCCACCCGTACAGTCTCACTTACTTCACCACCGAAGAAGATGTATACACTGGGCTTCTATGCGATCTCTTCCTTCTCTGATGTAGAAGCGGTCCCTGACTTCAGCGCCATCTCTTATGGCTGGAGCAGAATCGATGAGAGTGGAAAGTTCACCA
Source organism: Paenibacillus aceti (assembly GCF_003614185.1). Classification (GTDB taxonomy): domain Bacteria; phylum Bacillota; class Bacilli; order Paenibacillales; family Paenibacillaceae; genus Fontibacillus; species Fontibacillus aceti. The sequence continues at coordinate 4,403,625 of NZ_KZ987724.1, read as the reverse complement.
CGAACGGGAAAGTGTTCCAGCTTCCTCCAGCAGCAGGCGATATAACTCCTGAAGTTCTGGTCCGCAATGCGGCCGAAGCGAATACGACCCCTTACTTAATGGTCTATTCCAGTGACGCAAAGGGAGAGCTGACGAAGATCATTGAGGATCAATCCTATAGAGAACAGGCGATAGCTGATATGGTCAAAGCGGCAACAGACTATCCATTCCAGGGAATCATGCTTGATTTCGAAGGGTTGGGACTGACGACGGACAAGGAATTAACCCGTGCATCCTTCAACGCCTTCGTCAAGGAACTCGCCGCGGCTACGAAGGCAGCAGACCTGAAGCTATCCTTGGCCCTGCATCCGCTTAACTCTTCCTATAAAGGATACGATTATAAGGCGCTCGGTCAACTGGCCGATGAACTCGTCATCATGGCTTACAATTATGAGGGCGGCAGCTCCAAGCGCCCAGAGCCTGTCGATAAGGTGAACGAGGCGATCACGCTGGCCCTGAAGGAAACTGATCCATCCAAGCTGATTCTTGGCTTGAATATGGATAATGAAGATGAGAACTCTATCAGCACCTTGATCGGACTTGCTAAACGCTATAATCTGAAGGGGATCGCCATCTGGCGGCTTGGTATTATCAGCAAGAATGAATGGAATACATTCTATGATACCGTTGAATTCAAATCATAATCTTATACGATAAAAAATATACGATAAAAAATGCGATAAAAAAATCCCCCGTCCATAATAGACAGGGGATTTTGCATTTATGCAATTCGCTGCTAAGCAGCTTCACTCTTACAAGCCGTATTTCTTTTTGAATTTATCCACACGACCACCAGCATCCACAAATTTTTGTTTACCTGTGAAGAATGGATGGCAGTTGGAGCAAATTTCAACACGCAGATCTTGTTTTACGGAACCCGTTTCAAACGTATTACCGCAAGCGCAAGTTACCGTAGTCACGTGATATTTTGGTTGAATCGCTTCGTTCATGACTTTCACCTCTTTCCGCCCTGCACCTCATGCGTGTACAGAGTTATAATGGCAACAAAAAAATTATAGCACGCCGCAGAACACTATGCAATCACAATAAATGTGAATTACCATCTGACCTTCACACGGGCTAATTCCGCTGGAGGCACATGGGTATAGGAGCCGATGACAACATCAGGAAGCTCCGCCTGGAAGATCTCAATCGCTTGCTTCATCCCAAGAACTTCACCCTTAGCTTCTGGGATAAGCTCTAAATAGCTCTCGGGATCAATATTCAAATTCCGCAGCTGGATCAGCTTCAAGTCCGTACGGCGGGCGAGTTCGACCATCGCCTCGATCTCTTCCTCCCGGTCGGTTACTCCAGGGAAGATCAAATAGTTAATCGAAGTATACACCCCTTGATCAGCCGCATATTTAAGCGACTTCTCCACATTGGCTAGTGTATAACCGCGCGGCCTATAGTATGCATTATAATGATCATCCAGCGCGCTGATCGTACTAACGCGCATCAGATCAAGTCCGGCATCGACGATGCCGCGGATATGATCGGACAACCCCGCATTGGTGTTAATGTTAATATACCCCATATCCGTCTGGCGCCGAACTTCACGGATCGCCTCAATGATCAGCTTGGCCTGTGTGGACGGTTCTCCTTCACAGCCCTGTCCGAAGCTAATAATCGATTCCGGGGTCTTCAGGTGCTCTAGCATAATCTCCACCAATTCATCTACTCGCGGGCGGAAATTCATCCGTGTCTGCGGGGAGACAAATCCGCTATCATCCGGCTGCTCTGAAATACAGCCAAAGCAGCCAGCATTACAGGAATAGGAGACCGGCACCGCCCCTTCCCAACGATTCAGAAAAGTATTGGAGGCCGTCAAGCACTCATATCCCAGAGCACAATTTGAGAGATGCTCATAGAGACGATTATCAGGGTACTTCGATTTTAGCGCCTTCACATTATCCTTCAGCGTAAGCGGATCACAATTCAGCGGATTCCATTTCTCAGGATCGTCTGATTGCCGGGCCGTCACGTAGAACTGCCCATCCTGCCACACTACCGCCGAATAGCCAAATAGCGGAAGCTTGTACTCTTGATCTGTCTTCACATAGCCAGGCAGACATAGTCTCGTATAACCTTGCGGCAGCAAAGCCCCCACCGCTTGTACATCCCCCTGAACTGGCATCATTTCCCCGGTATCGGGGTCCATGCCAATCGGGCGTGTACATGGAAGACCTACTAATGTAGCCCCTTCTGGCAGCGGAATCAATTCATCCTCCATAATCTCAACGATCATATCGGCGCTGCGAGCCAGGCCATACAATGACGGATGATCATATACCTGTCCTTGTGAATCAGCATATACTAAATACATGATGTTCTCCTCTTCAGAAAATCTGTTGCTAGGACCCAGAATTGGACCCTGAGCCAGACGCTTGAGCTCCACTGCGCACGGAACGACGGGCGCTTGTCCCTCCAGACGATGTATTGTTCGCCGACACATCAAATGAAGCGAGGAACTCTTGATTGGTCTTAGAATCACGCAATTTCTTCAGGAATCCTTCTACGAAATCATAAGAATCATTCATATTCTTACGGATCGCCCAGATCGTATCCAGCTCTTCCTTACTCAGCAGCACCTCTTCACGCCGTGTACCGGAGCGGCGAATATCGATCGCCGGGAATATCCTTCTCTCCGCCAGCTTGCGGTCAAGATGCAGCTCCATATTGCCTGTCCCTTTAAATTCCTCATAGATAATATCATCCATACGGGAGCCGGTATCTACCAGCGCAGTTGCCAGGATAGTCAGGCTACCCCCTTCTTCCACATTACGAGCTGAGCCGAAGAAGCGCTTAGGACGATGGAAGGCCGCAGGATCGATACCTCCGCTTAATGTCCGGCCTGATGGCGGTACAACGAGGTTATAAGCCCGTGCCAACCGAGTAATACTATCCAATAAAATAACGACATCCTTCTTATGCTCCACCAACCGTAAAGCGCGCTGCAGCACTAATTCAGCCACTTTGATATGATTCTCAGGCAACTCGTCAAAAGTTGAAGCGATCACTTCACCCTTCACCGAGCGCTGCATGTCCGTGACTTCCTCTGGACGTTCATCGATCAAAAGTACGAATAGCTCAACCTCTGGATAATTCGTGGAAATGCTGTGGGCAATTTCTTTAAGCAATAATGTTTTCCCGGCTTTCGGCGGCGCAACGATCAAACCACGCTGGCCAAGACCAACGGGAGCGAGCAAATCCATAATTCGAGTGGATAAATGGGTTGGGGATGTTTCAAGTACGATTTTTTCCTGTGGGTAGAGTGGAGTAAGTGCCGGAAAATGCAAGCGCTCGGCAGCGATGTTAGGATTCTCACCATTAACGGCATTTACCTGCAGCAACCCAAAATAACGTTCGTTCTCCTTCGGTGCTCTACATTTACCAGAGACCAGATCACCCGTTCTCAAGTCGAACTTACGAATCTGTGAGGCGGATATATATATATCCTCCGTACTCGGCAAATAGTTAATCGGCCGAAGAAAACCGTAGCCTTCCGGCAGAATCTCAAGCACACCTTCCATGAACATGAGTCCGCTCTGCTCTGCCTGAGCTCTTAAAATAGCAAAAATCAATTCTTTCTTTTTTAATTGGCCGTAATAAGGAATCTGATACTGTTTGGCCAGCTTGTACAGCTCCGTCAGCTTCATCCCTTCCAAGTCGGCAATTTGAAGATCCATGTAAAAACCACCTATTCAATTTTAATCATTTACTATCATATCTTTGATTAAATCTATGAGAGCATTGTTCGTTAAGCCATAGTATATTATCTCCTGTTTACAGGAAACTTATGCAGGGGCAGGCAGGACTTATTCCACCTGCCGCCACACATCAGCCCCTAGAGAGCGGAGATTCGTGACCAGATTATCATAGCCGCGGTCGATATACTCTACACCTGATACTTCGGTAATTCCCTCTCTAACTGTTAGTCCGGCGATCACCAAGGCAGCACCGGCACGTAAATCTGAAGCCTTCACCTTCGCCGCATTAAGCGGCCCGCCCTCGATCACCGCCGAGCGGCCCTCTACGCGGATCTTAGCTCCCATTCGCACCAGCTCCGGCACATGCTTGAACCGATTACTGTATACGAAATCGCTCAGTACACTGACCCCCTCGGCCTGTGTAAGCAAACTCGTCATCGGCGACTGTAAATCTGTAGGAAAGCCCGGATATACAAGTGCTTTGACGTCTACATGCTCATATTTATCAGAGCCGGTAACGCGGATGGACTCATCTAATTCTTCTACACCTACACCCATCTCTATCAATTTAGCAGTAAGTGCCTCCAGATGCTTGGGTATAACTCCATCGATTACTACGTCACCGCGCGTAGCCGCCGCCGCAATCATATATGTCCCCGCTTGAATACGGTCTGGAATAATAGAGTGACGGCAGCCCTTCAGCTTGGTCACGCCCTCAATCCGGATCGTCTCCGTTCCGGCCCCCTTAATACTTGCACCCATGGAATTCAACAAAGTAGCTACATCTATAATTTCAGGCTCTTTGGCCGCATTTTCGATAATTGTAGAGCCTTTGGCCCGAGTGGCCGCCAGCATAATATTAATGGTCGCACCTACGCTGCTGACATCCAAATAAATCTTGGCTCCTCGCAGCTCTTTGGCGTATAAATGTATGGAACCGTGTTCATTCGTGACCGTAGCGCCAAGCGCCTCAAATCCTTTGATATGCTGATCAATTGGGCGAGGCTCAAAGTTACAGCCTCCTGGCAAACCGATCGTTGCCTCATGAAATCTTCCAAGTAAAGCACCCATTAAGTAATAGGAAGCCCGGAGCTTCTTAACAGGTCCATTAGGCATGGGAATGGATACTACATTAGAAGGGTCTATCTTCATATGATTCCCTTCCCACGATACGCGGGCACCTAGCTCCTCCAAAATTGCTGAATAGACCGCAACATCACTTAAATGCGGCAAGTTGTCCAACACGACTTCGGATTCTGCCAACAACGCAGCCGGAATCAAAGCAATCGCACTGTTCTTGGCCCCGCTGATCGAAACCGTACCGCGCAACGGGCGTCCGCCGCTAATCATTAATTTCTCCATAAGTTTAAGGGTCCCCCCACGTATTTGCAAGCGAGACGACAATATCGCCCCCACATAATAAGTAGTGGAAATGGAAAGACACCGACAAGGCGGTGTACTCTTCACTTCCATATATATGACCGGACAGCCTTCATGTCAAAGGCTGTCCTATTTGTAAACAAAAGGCTATCTATAATTACAGCAATTACAGTGCCGAAGCTGCTCTATTTAGAGCGAAAGTTACGCTTTGTTGCTAGAACCGAATTCACGGATCTTGCCAACCACCGTAGCTTTGATTTCGTCACGGCCTGGAACCATATATTTACGAGGATCGTATACGTCCGGTTTTGCAGCCAGAACTTCACGAACCTTCTTCGTGAAGGAAATTTGGTTCTCAGTATTTACATTGATCTTCGAAGTACCGAGAGAGATTGCTCTTTGGATATCATGTGTAGGAATGCCTGTACCGCCATGAAGAACGAGCGGAAGCTTCACTGCATCACGGATTTCTTCCATTTCCTTGAAGCCAAGGTTAGGCTCGCCATGGTAAGGTCCATGCACAGAACCAAGAGCAGGAGCAAGAGTATCGATGCCTGCTTCATTAACGATACGAATGCACTCTTGAGTGTCCGCATATTGGATGCCGCCGATCACGTCATCCTCTTGTCCGCCAACTGTACCTACTTCAGCTTCGACAGACACGCCTTTAGCATGAGCATATTCTACTACTTTCTTCGTCATAGCGATGTTCTCGTCAATTGGATGATGGGAACCGTCGATCATAACGGAAGTAAAGCCAGCATCGATGGCTTCTTTACATTTATCAAAGCTGGAACCATGGTCCAGATGGATCGCAACTGGAACCGTAATTTTCATGTCATGAATAAGGCCTTCTACCATCTTAACAACGGTATAGAAGCCGCTCATATGACGAGCTGCACCTTCGGATACACCCAGAATTACCGGAGATTTCTCTTCTTCGGCAGCAGCGAGAATTCCTTGAGTCCACTCGAGGTTGTTGATGTTAAATTGACCTACCGCATACTTACCCTCAAGCGCTTTGTTCAACATGTCAGTCATTGATACTAATGGCATGGTTTCAATCCTCCTAAGGATGTTGGATTATCTAGATTTCTAGCCGACATTCACACATGCTTTATTATACCACATCGGGGCAAAAATACTATTCATGCTTTTGTGTATAAAATACGGAAATAATCATGTAAATAATGGTGTAGTTGGACGGAATAGCAGAAGGAACCCCGCTCCAGTCTCCCCCGAGGTTCCTTCCGATTCCTAAAGGACGGCTCCGCCCTTCAGGTGCATATTCACTGCCGTACGAATCTCATCGATGTCAAAAGGTTTGGTGAAGTGCATTAGTGCGCCGAGCTCAGTCGCTTCCTTGATCATGTCGAGTTCGCCATAGGCCGTCATCATGATCACCTTGATCTCAGGGTTAGCCTCCTTGATATGCTTCAGAATCTCAAGTCCGTCCATTCCCGGAATCTTCATGTCTAGCAGAACCAGGTCTGGCGACTCAGCACGTACAATCTCCAAGGCTATTTTGCCATTTGGTGCTTGAAACGTCGTGTATCCCTCACTGCTGAAGACTTCCATCAGCAAGATGCGGATACCATTCTGATCATCAACAATCAATACCTTCTTATCATCCACAAAACAGACCTCCTACGATCCACCCATTTCGTTCTGTTTGGCTATATTCGCTTCAAATATGAATTTCCCTTCTAAATTGGAAAAAAGATACTATAAAAATCATCGGTTGCGAATTTTGGCCAGGTGGATCGTATGGAATCAATGGGTTAAACCGGGTTAAACAAAGGTAAAACGATTAAGATAAATGTTTAATGGCAGCCTTCACGAATTCACGGAACAACGGCTGCGGACGATTCGGACGGGAAGTGAATTCCGGATGGAATTGCACGGCCAGGAACCAAGGATGGCTTGGAAGCTCCACAATCTCAACCAGTCTGCCGTCCGGAGAAGTACCGGAAATTCTAAGCCCCGCTTCTTCAAGCGTTTCACGATAAGCATTATTGAATTCATAGCGATGGCGATGTCTCTCATAGACAAGCTCATCATCATAGCATTGCATAGCCAGGGAGCCCTCCTGTAATTTACATGGGTACAATCCCAAGCGCATCGTACCGCCCAGATCCTCGATATCCTTCTGTTCTGGAAGCAGGTCGATTACCGGGAATTCGGTGGACGGATTGATCTCAGAGCTGTTAGCTCCTTCAAATCCAGCAAGCGCACGGGCATATTCGATCACAGCTACCTGCATACCCAGGCAAATTCCGAAGAACGGAATATTGTTCTCACGCGCATAACGGATCGTTGTAATCTTGCCCTCGATCCCCCGGTCGCCGAATCCGCCCGGTACGAGAATACCGCCTACGCCCTTCAGCATTTCGGCTACATTATCCGCAGTAACCTCTTCCGCATTGACCCAACGGACTGATACATCAGCGTTCGCATCAAATCCGGCATGGGAGAGGGATTCTACAACGCTCAAATAAGCATCATGCAGGGCAACATATTTCCCTACGATCGCAATTTCTACCTTCTTCTCCAGCTTGCTGATGCGGTCAACTAGCTTCTCCCATTCGCTCATATCTGGAGCAGGGGTGGTCAGCTTCAAATGATTGACTACGATCTCATCCAGGCCCTCTTCGCGCAAGTTCAAAGGCACTTCGTACAAGGTATCAGCATCGCGGCATTCAACAACCGCACTCGGATCAATATCGCAGAACAGAGCGATCTTCGCCTTCATATCCTCGGACAGTTCATGCTCTGTGCGGCAGACGATGACATTCGGCTGAATCCCGATGCTGCGCAATTCTTTGACACTATGCTGGGTCGGCTTGGTCTTGACTTCACCAGCTGCCTTAATATAAGGGATCAGTGTAACATGGATATACATTACATTCTCACGGCCAATTTCGCTCTTGATCTGACGGATAGCTTCCAGGAATGGCAAGCTCTCGATATCGCCAACGGTTCCCCCGATTTCGGTAATGACTACGTCCGAGCCAGCTTCACGGCCGGCGCGGAACACCCGTTCCTTGATCTCATTCGTGATATGCGGGATAACCTGTACAGTGCCGCCCAAATACTCGCCGCGGCGTTCCTTGCCAATAACAGAGGAATAAATCTTACCTGTCGTTACATTGCTGTTCTTCGACAGGTTAATATCAATAAACCGTTCATAATGGCCTAAATCAAGGTCCGTCTCGGCGCCGTCATCAGTAACGAATACCTCGCCATGCTGATAAGGGCTCATTGTTCCCGGGTCCACATTGATATATGGATCAAATTTCTGAATCGTTACTTTCAATCCTCTGTTCTTGAGCAGTCTTCCCAGCGATGCAGCCGTAATCCCTTTCCCTAAAGAAGAAACGACCCCACCTGTCACGAAAATATATTTTGTCACAGTCCAAAAACCTCCTAAATTTGTAAATCATTACTGTCAATCTCTGGCGACTATAGATCAATATAGCGTAACCCATTCAGCTTAAAAACATAGCCAAATGGGCATAAAAAAACAAAAAAGTGACACCCGAACAAAGTCGGGGCACTTTTATATAAAATACATTATTTAATGGTTGAATCATAAGCCCATGCAATAGTTTACTCGTTACCTTAGCCCCTGTCAAGTAAAGGAGATAGGTAAAATATTTGAAGTTTTCTCTCTTAGTCCTCTTCGCTAAATTCCTCTTCCTCCAACTCATCTTCTGCCAGATCTTCGTCTTCTTCCTCCAGATCTTCTTCGTCCAGAAGCGAGTCGTCTTCTACACCCTCGACTTCTTCATCGTCTTCGTCGTCATCCGCGAACAGATCATCCTCAGAATCCTCGTCGACTGCGTCAAAATCCTCGCCATCTTCAGGGGTATATCCTTCCTCTTCCTCTTCAACAAAATCATCTAGATCATCATCTTCATCATTAATAATACGCGGACGTTTCCCGCTGGAGACGGCATCCTCGGATTTCTCAAGCGGATACCAGCGCTTCAGGCCCCACAGATTGGTGCCGACACAAGCGAAACGGCCGTCAATATTAATCTCCGTGTACAGTTGTGCGATGACATCGCCGATCTCTTCCTCAGACATTCCACGAATCTTGGCAACCTCTTTCATCAGGTCACGATAATAATACGGCGTATTAGCCGCCTTCAGAACCATAAAGGCCAGGTCCACCATAGGGATCTCTTGTGCCTTCTCCGGGTCAATTTTCAAATTGAGCGAATTACTCACGTTACGGACACATCCTCTCACGCAAAGTTCACAAAAAATCGAGCTCAAAATATCGATTTCTTACTCTAACTTATCCATATCACAAAATAGTAAACCTTATTTAAAGTCAAATTGCAAGTTTTAAAATGTGTTTAAAAAGTGACCATCGGCATAAAAAAGAGGCGGAGGTTATCCCCCCGCCAGCTGACTGTATCCGTTCGAAAAGGAGATCCCTATCCCCTCCCCGATGGCCCTGAAGGCCGCAGAGGGCCTTCGCTTTATCCTATGGTACTGATCGCAGCATTGACACGACGCGCCTGAGCCTAAGTTAGAAAATAGTCCTTCATCGGCTCGTTTTTTTTGCAACTGCCCATTTCCATGAAACAGGGCCCCTTCCCCATTCGAGTCCTGAGGCGCCATCATAATATACTGCAACACGCTTCGTCAGGAGGGGCTAACCAATGGACTACTCCAAATTCCTGCGTTATCTGAGCGAGCACGTAGACACCTCCGGAACTAGCGGACGGTATATCCTCCGCTTCGCCAACAGGTTTCAATATAAAGAATGCTTACGCCAGCTGCAGGGTTACAAACGCCAATTTCCGGCCTTGCGGAGAGTACGCATCTCTCCGTTGCTTCAGGCTTTTTTCTGCCCTTTATCCCAAATTAACGGAAGCGTCGACACGAGATTCGGTTTTACGCTAGAAGAAGATTCCCGAATTCGCGTTCATTCCACTTCCTCGGGCAAAGAGAAGAGACAGCCCCAACCATGGGGAGTGAAGCGCATCGGCGCGCAAGATGCCTGGTCCGTCTCCACTGGTAATCAAATCCGTATCGGCGTCATTGATACAGGTGCCGACTATAGTCATCCCGACCTCAGATATAGCCTGGGCAGAGGGATCAATCTGCTTAACCGGGGGATGCTCCCCTATGACGACAATGGCCACGGCACCCATATTGCCGGCACGATCGCTGCCTCTGGGGGCTCCAGAGGGATGATGGGCGTAGCCCCCCGTTCTATCGTCTATCCCGTCAAAGCATTCGATCACAATGGCTCCGCCTATGTCTCCGACATCATTCTCGGGATCGACTGGTGCATCAGAAACCGCATGCACATTATTAACATGAGCTTCGGGATGAAGAACAAGAGCCAATCCCTGCAGAATATCATCAGCAAAGCCCACGCGGCAGGGATTATCGTCGTGGCCTCCTCAGGAAACGACAAAAAGAGCCGTAATATTGATTACCCGGCGCGATATCCGAACACCATTTCCGTCGGAGCTACCGGAAAGGATGGACGCATCGCTTCCTTCAGCAATTACGGCCCTTATATCGACATCTATGCTCCCGGTGAGAAGATCACCTCTTGTTGGCTAGGCGGAGGCTATCATGAGATGAACGGCACATCGATGGCTACTTCCCATGTCAGCGGCGCTGTCGCGCTGCTGCTGGCCGCCCGTCCCGGTATGAAGCTAGCAGAGATCAAGCGGAAGCTGCGCCGCGCTGCTCGTCCCGTAGCAGCCCACACAGCGAGATCGAAGCCCACAGCCGGAGAGCTGAATGCATCACGATTGTTCCGCACCAGGAGTCGCGGCAAGACTACTTCATAATGATCTTGCGGCAACACATAATAAAACGGCGATGCTGACCTCCACTCAAGTCAACATCGCCTTCTATATGTTACATCCGTTCTGGAGCGGACACTCCGATCAAGCGAAGCACATTAGCCAGTGTAGTCCGCACGGCTCCGAGCAAGGCCATCCGGGCTGCGGTCTGCTCGCGATCCTCGGTGATCACGCGCTCTGCTCTATAATAGCTGTGAAGCAGCGCCGCCAGTTCGTATACATAACGAACGAGACGATGAGGAGCGAAATTATCGGCAGCGATGGCGATCTCCTCGGGAAGTTCACCGACCTTGCGCAGCAGATCATATTCATGCTCCGCTGTCAGCTTGCTCAAATCGACATTCTCCGGCCGTGGGAGTTCTATCCCCTGTTCCTCAGCCTGACGGAAGATGCTGCAAATCCGCGCATGCGCATACTGCACATAATAGACCGGGTTCTCGTTCGAAGTGGAGATAGCCAGGTCCATATCAAAATCCAAATGGGAGTCCATGCTGCGCATCGTGAAGAAATAGCGAATCGCGTCCACACCGACCTCATCCATCAAGTCGACCATCGTTACCGCCTTACCGGTACGCTTGGACATCTTCACTTTCTCGCCATCCTGGAACAGGCTGACCATTTGCGCGATCAGCACCGTCAGTTTCTCAGGATCTTTACCCAGCGCCTGCATCGCCGCTTTGACCCGCGGGATATAGCCATGGTGATCCGCCCCCCAAATATTGATCATCCGGTCATAGCCGCGATCATATTTATTGCGGTGATAAGCGATATCTGGAGTCAGATAAGTATAGGTTCCATCATTCTTAACGAGCACGCGATCCTTATCATCGCCATATGGCGTCGTCTTCAGCCAGGTTGCTCCATCCTGCTCATAGGTCATCCCTTTGGAACGAAGCTCACTTAATGCGGCCTCAACCTGTCCATCAGCATAGAGGGATGTCTCACTGAACCATTCATCGAAGCTGACCCGGAAGCGTCCCAAATCACGCTTGATCTTGTCCAACTCTTTATTTAGTCCAAATTTACGCAGGAACTGCTCACGTTCCTCTGGAGTCATCGACATCAATGCCTCGCCTTGTTCGGCAACCAGCTCTTTAGCGAAGCCTTTAATATCTTCGCCATAATAGCCGTCCTCCGGCATCTCCGCAGCCTGTCCCAGCTCCTGCAGGTATCTCGCTTCGATCGATTTGCAAAGATTGACAACCTGATTGCCTGCATCGTTAATATAGTATTCGCGCGTTACTTGATAGCCGGCGTAATCAAGCACATTACAGAGCGCATCGCCTACGGCTGCACCGCGGGCATGTCCAAGATGCAGGCTGCCCGTCGGGTTAGCGCTGACGAATTCGACCTGAACCTTCTGTCCTGCCCCTTTATCCGTGCGGCCATAATTCTCGCCCTGACGGCAGACCTGCTCGATAATCGGGAACAGATAGCTCTTGCTCAGTGTGAAATTGATAAAGCCGGGACCCGCGATCTCCGCCTTCACCACCCCTGCCCTAGCATGATCCAAATGCTCGATAATCGCTTCGGCGATTTGACGCGGATTGCGCTTGGCAATACGGGTTAATTGCATGGCCGCATTCGTTGCCAAGTCCCCATGTGCCTTATCCTTCGGCACCTCCAGCACAATCGCTGGTATTTCCTCGCGCGCCGCCAGACCCGAGGCCACGACCGCCTCCAGTATCGCTTCTTTTAAAGTTTGATTGACCTGTTCCAATGGATTAAGTGTCATCTTACGCTTCCTCCTGAATAAGTAGACTAATATTAAAATTCCCGGATAGCTCATCGTGAACATATAGATCGTATTCCCAGACCACTTGCCCGAAAGCACCTGCAAGCCGGGATTCCAACCGATGCGTTACCGTGGAAAGATGGAATTTCGTGAAAGGCGAGAAATAGAACCCGGGTAGCTTATGTCCAGAACGGAAGGTCTGCTCGGACTCGACCTCTCCATGACGCATAATCTTGATCTCATCCCCCGAGATTTTAACAAGAGCACGAGTAGTTCCGCCTGTCGGCCCCTTCTCCGCTTCTTCATATCGAATATAGATAACGTCGCCGCGAACCAAGACCTCACCAGCAAGCTCCTGAATGGTCTCCTCCTGCCCCTGGCGACTCTTGATCACAATTCTGGCTCCGCTCTTATCGGTCATAACACAAATCTCCATTCTATATATTACATTGTTTCTCACTGTACTACTATATCCAGTTCATCCCCGCAATTCAATCAGCACCGGCAATATTTCGGCAGCATCATCCTGCCTGAATTAACAAGAATATGGGAGGGAGTAGGATTGAAACTAGGTACATCCGCCCCACCCAACAGGCTCGAAAACCGCAATAATGCTTCAAATAGTTGCAGATTGCTGCTGCTCAAATTGCAACGAAACTAGGTTTGGAACAAAAAAAGAGAAACCCACCAGGGGCTTCCCTCCCGGCAGGTTCCATTATACGTCATAAGTCGCGCAGCCAATTATTTTACAAAACCGAGCAGCATTTCACGGATTAGCTTGGCTGCCACAATTGGCGTCTGTTCAGTCGGATCATAGATCGGTGCTACCTCGACCAGATCACAGCCGACTACTTGAACATCAGAGCCAGCGATCATATGGACCGCCTCCAGCAGCTCGCGAGAAGTGATGCCACCTGCCTCAGCCGTTCCCGTCCCTGGTGCACATGAAGGATCGAGCACATCGATGTCGATCGTTACATAGACCGGACGGTGTCCCAGCTTAGGGAGAGCGCCCTTAAGCGGAGCGGCTACGTCGAATGGATAGAAATTGGTATGCTCGCGTCCGAACAGGAATTCCTCCTTCGAACCGGAGCGAATGCCGAATTGATATACATTCTCCCCGCCCATCAGCGCTGCCGCCTTGCGGATTGGAGTCGAATGCGAGAGCACCTCGCCTTCATACTGTTCGCGCAGATCAGCATGGGCATCGATATGAATCAAGGCCAAATCGGGGTACTTCTCATACATCGCCTGAATGACCGGCCAAGTAACAAGATGCTCCCCGCCGAGACCGACCGGGAATTTGTCATCGGCCAGCAGACCGCGCACATACTCCCCGATAACCTCTAGACTGCGGGATGCATTCCCGAAGGGCAGCAGCAAATCTCCGGCATCGAAATAAGCCAGATCCAGAATGCTCTTGTCCAGATAAGGGCTGTATTCCTCCAAGCCGACGGAGGCTTCGCGAATACGGGCTGGGCCGAACCGGGAGCCCGGACGGAAGCTGACCGTATAATCCATCGGCATCCCATAAATGACCGCTTTGGACGCGGCGTAATCATCTGAACTGCAAATAAACACGTTACCAGAATAAGCTTGATCTAATCTCATGTTCGGCTCCCCCTATTTTACAAGATCCTCTACGAATTTAGGCAGCACGAACGCAGCCTTATGCAGACGCGGCGTGTAGTATTTCGTATCGATCTTAGGAATTTTCGTCTCATCTACTTGCAGCGGATCATAGGTTTTACTGCCTATCGTAAAGGTCCATAGGCCGCTCGGATAGGTCGGAATATTAGCTCCGTACACGCGAACGATCGGGAAGATCTCCTTCACATCCCGGTTCACCTGCTGAATCAGATCTGCCTTGAACCAAGGATTGTCCGTCTGCGCCACGAAGATACCATCTTCCTTCAACGCCTCATAGATTCCTTGATAGAATCCACGCTCGAACAATTGCACGGCCGGGCCTACCGGCTCTGTGGAATCCACCATAATCACATCATATTTATTCTTGCTCTCAACGATATGCATGTATCCGTCGTTAACTTGCACCTCAACCCGCGGGTTGTCCAGTTCTCCGGCAATCTCCGGCAAGAATTTCTTCGAATATTCAATAACTTTGCCATCGATATCTACGAGGACAGCCTTCTCCACCTCCGGGTGCTTCAGCACCTCGCGGATCACGCCGCCGTCACCGCCCCCTACTACCAGTACACGCTTCGGATTCGGATGCGTGAAGAGTGCCGGATGAGCGACCATCTCATGATAAACAAACTCATCCTTAACTGTTGTCATGACCATCCCGTCCAGCACGAGCATACGCCCGAACTCTTCGGTATCGATAATCGACAAATCCTGAAAATCCGTCTTCTCTGTCACTAATGTTTCCTTAATTTTTGCGGTAATGCCAAAGACGGGAGTTTGTTTCTCCGTAAACCACAATTCCATCGTACATCATTCCTTCCAACAGAATAGTTGTTTAGCCGCCATATTACACCCACGAGCGGATTTTCGGGGGCCTCTAGATTCACTTCTCGACTACTCGCAAAGTTTCACTTCCTAATATATTGCACCAAACATAAGAATGATTATATTAAATCAAAGTGAAATTGCAACAGTTTTCCCGCAGTAAAAAATATGTACTACACCCCTACAGCCCTCGCCCATGAATATCTCCCCCAAACTTTCCCATACTAAGGATGTATGAATTCATGTTCAAATCATCAGACTCTTCTTAACATAAGAGCAGGAGGGAGGCGTACAGTCGTGCAAAGGCTCGTACGCAGCGGAAATCGGCGTAAACCACGTCACAAAAAAAGATGGATACTCAAGCTCACGCTATTCACCGGACTGATCGGCGTGATTTCTGTCGGTGTCCTATGGCTATATCTTTACCAATCTGATCTCCCGCTCTCCTATTCTGAACAGAGCTCTGAGATCTACAGCCGAAACGGCGAGACGATCGCCGTCTTCTCGGATGCAGGACGTAACCGTTCGACCGTCAAGCTGTCGGAGATTTCACCCTGGCTGATCCGGGCTACGCTCGCTACCGAGGACCGACAATTCTATAACCATATTGGATTTGATATTAGAGGAATGGCGAGAGCCTTATTTATTAATTTAAAAGAGATGGAGAAGGTTCAGGGGGCCAGCACATTGACACAGCAGCTCGCCCGCAATCTGTACCTGTCCCATGAACGCACCTGGTCGCGTAAAGTGAAAGAAGCTATGTACACCGCACAATTAGAAATGAAGTACAGCAAGCAGGAAATTCTGCAAATGTATCTGAACGAAATCTATTACGGTCATGGGGCTTATGGGATCGAGGCCGCTGCACAAATGTACTTCGGCAAGCCTGCCAAGGATCTCGATCTGGCGGAGAGCGCTATTCTGGCTGGGGTTCCGAAGGGACCCACCTATTACTCGCCCTATAATCATATGAAAAATGCCAAGGATCGGCAGAAAATAGTGCTCTCCGCGATGGTATCCACCGGTGAAATCTCGCAGCAGGAGGCCGATAAAGCCTATGATGAGCTGCTGTCTTTTCAGACCCGGCAGGAGCGGACCACCCTGAGCATCGCCCCTTATTTCCGCGATTATGTGCGGAGCGTGATCGTCAATGAACTGGGCTTCGACGAGAGCGTTCTGGAGCATGGTGGACTTAGAATATATACGACCCTTGACCTGGAGGCCCAACAAGCAGCAGAGGCTGCGGTTAAATCCGAGCTGGGCAATTCCGCAGATCTGGAAGCTGCCCTAATCTCCATCGATCCGCGAAATGGCCAGATCAGAGCGCTCGTCGGCGGGGCGAATTACACTCGGAGCCAATACAACCATGTATTCGCGACAACCAGACAGCCCGGATCGAGCTTCAAGCCAATTATGTATCTATCGGCACTGGCCTCTCAGAAAATGACGAGCGCCAGCCAGTTCAACAGTCAGCCGACCCTATTCCATTATGATGATAATCGTAAAACCTACAGTCCCAAAAATTTCGGCAGCAAGTATTTGGGCGAGATCGATATGCGCCAGGCTATCGCCGCATCCGACAATATATATGCCGTCAACACGATCCTCAAGGTCGGCGCAGATCAAGTGATCGAGCTAGCGCGGAAAATGGGCATTACCAGCCCTTTACAGGCGGTTCCTTCCCTGGCGCTCGGCACTTCGCCCATCAGTCCGTTCGAGATGGCTACCGCGTTCGCTGTGATCGGCAACCAGGGCAAGAGCGTTAAACCAGTCGCTGTATTGAAAATAACCGATGAAGACGGCAAAGTGCTATACGAGGCTCCCGATCCCAAAGAAGAGCAGATCGTAGAGCCTGCAGCTGCCTACGTACTCACCCAATTGATGGAGAGTGTGTTCGAGACAGGCGGGACCGGCAACCGGGTATCTGCGGATATTAAACGGCCTGTCGCCGGGAAGACAGGTACGACCAGCACGGATGCCTGGCTCGTCGGCTTCACGCCCGAGCTATCTACAGCGGTCTGGGTAGGCTATGACAAGGGCAAGACACTTGGCACCGCCGAATCGCGAAAGGCAGCGCCGATCTTCGCTAAATTCACGGAGAAGGCGCTGGAGAAGGTGCCTCCGAAGATCTTCCCGATTCCCGATAGCGTCGTCAGTATCTATATCGATCCCGATACCGGCAAGCTGGCCACCGCCGATTGTCCCGACAGGAAGCTGGAGGTCTTCATTCAGGGAACAGAGCCGCAGGAATTCTGCACCGATCATATCAGTGAAGACCCGACACCAGAACCGATCCCTGTCCAAGAGAAGCCAGAGAGCAAATCGTGGTGGAGACATCTGAAGCGCTGGTGGATGAACTCTGATAAAAGCTGAATTCTCTCGCATTCACATATGCTCAGGCCAGCCAGCTTCATCGGCTGGCCTGCCCTTTTATTCCGCTCACAACCAATAAATTGCCCAAACATTCAAATATTCATTTGAATATTATGAGTGTCGGATGTATACTATATTCAAACAATCAAATAAACGTTTGAATATAAGGCAATAAACGACTACTTATCCACTTTGGAGGGAAAAGAATGACCGATAACATTACCGACGAGACTCAGGAGCATGTTTGTGGAGACCCCAACAGAACGGAGGTGCTGCGGCGAACCCTGAACAATGAAGAAATCGAGGGCATGACGCAGATTTTCAAGGCCTTATCCGATCCCAACCGCATGAAAATCGCTTTCCTGCTGCAGGATCAGGAGCTATGTGTATGTGACATCGCTGTTATTCTAGGAAGCTCTGTCGCTACAGCATCCCATCACCTACGTCAATTAAGGCAGATGAATATCACCAAATCCCGCAAGGATGGCAAGCATGTCTTCTATTCTTTGAAGGACCATCATATCCAGACGCTAATTACGATGACGCTGGAGCACCATAAGGAGAGGAACGATCATGAGTAGAGCTAATGAACGTCAGGAAGCACTCGCTTCTGAGCCAAAAGTCGAATATCGAGTTCAAGGTTTATCCTGTGCCAACTGTGCCCGCGAGATGCAAGACCAAATCCGCAAGCTTGAACATGGGCATGATGCTACTCTGATGTACAATAGCGGACGCCTGGTCATGAGGCCGGGGATTAACCTCAATAAGGTAGAGAAAATTCTGAAGAGTGACGGTGCTTCCCTGATCCATCCGGAAACAAGCAGGGCTGAAGCCGAGGCTTCCAGTGCCTTAGATGCCGGAATAACTGGCAATCCTGGTCATGGACATACCCATTCACATGATCATGACCACGCCGGAGATCATAACCATGGACATAGTCATGATCACGGCCATAGCCACGGACATGACCACAGTCACGGTCACAGCCATGGCGAGAGTCAGCGAGAGAAATGGTTCCTGGGTACTTCGGCAGTTATCTATATTTTGACCTTCGCATTAGGCAGTATTCTACCAAAGAGCGTCCTGGTGGGCATGTACCTGGTCGCCATCGTGCTCAGTGGTTATCCAACCTTCCTGCGCGGACTTCGTAACTTAACGCGCTTTAGATTCAATATGGATACGCTAATGACTGTTGCTCTGGTCGGCGCCGTCATTATCGGTGAGTGGAAGGAAGCGACCCTGGTTGCGATTCTGTTCGGCCTAAATGAAATTCTGGAAGGCTACGGCATGAGCCGAGCGCGCAAATCCATGGAGGCATTGCTGGATGCCGCACCGAAGCAAGCGGTTCTGATTCGCGGAAGTGAAGAGGTCATCGTTCCGATCGCCAGTTTACAGGTCGGTGATGTCGTGCTGGTTCGTCCCGGAGAGAAGATCCCATCTGATGGTACAGTTCTTGAAGGGCATAGCGCTGTGAACGAAGCGGCAATTACAGGTGAATCGATACCTGTATCGAAGAAGCCAGGTGCGAATGTATTCGGCGGCAGCGTGAATAGCGAAGGCTTGTTGAAGATTACGATTACTAAAGCATATGAGGATTCTTCCTTGGCCAAGATCATGCATCTGGTACAGGAAGCTCAAGATACGAAGACACCTACTGAATTATTCATCGATAAATTTGCCAAATACTACACCCCAGCCATTATGATCATCGCTGCACTCGTCGTACTTATTCCTCCATTACTGCTTGGTCAGCCTTGGATGAAATGGGTCTATGAGGGCTTGGCGATCCTGATCGTCGGCTGTCCATGTGCGCTCGTACTCTCGTCTCCAATCGCTCTCGTCAGCGGGATGACAAGAAGCGCCCGGAATGGTGTGCTCGTCAAAGGCGGCGTGCATCTGGAGCAACTCGGTAAGATCAATGCGATCGCCTTCGATAAGACCGGGACTCTAACCGAAGGCCGACCGGCTGTCATCCGTGAAGTCGTATATGAACCGGAACGCTTCCACGCCATCGCTGGCGCCCTTGAGGCCGGATCCCTGCATCCGCTCGCGGAAGCCATCGTGCGCAAAGTAGCTGCTCAAGGCATCGAGAAGGCCAGCCTCCCTTCTGTCACCGGGCTGATTACCCTTCCAGGAGTCGGACTTGCGGCAGACATCGAGGGCGCCCGCTATTGGGCCGGCAGTGAGGAAATACTGGAACAGATCACCATAAGCGAACAGACCCGCAGCCAGGTTCAAGCCGAGCTGAAGGAGCTCAAGCAAGAAGGGCTAACGGTCGTCATCGTCGCTGGACAGAGCCAGGTGCTCGGTATGTTCGGACTTGCCGATCAACTCCGACCGGAGAGTGCTGATGTTATCGCCAAGCTGCACCGCTACGGAATTGAGCACACGGTCATGCTGACTGGAGACCATTCCTTCTCGGCCCGGTCAGTGGCTCAGAGGACGGGTGTCACCGATTGGCATGCCGGGCTGCTGCCTGAGCAGAAGGTACAGCAGGTGAAGGAAATGGCCGGACGCTGGAACGTCGCTATGGTCGGTGACGGCATCAATGACGCGCCAGCATTGGCCGCTGCTCAATTAGGCATCGCCATGGGCAAAGGGACAGATAGCGCGGTAGAGACCGCAGATATCGTGCTGATGCAGGACCATCTCGGCAAATTGCCTAACGCCATTAAGATTGCAAGACAGGCCAGCCAGGTCATTAAATGGAATATCGGCATTTCCCTGACCTTGAAGTTGATCGCTCTCTTGCTGACCATACCGGGATGGCTGACGCTCTGGATCGCCGTTATGTCGGATATGGGAGCTACTATCGTCGTGACTCTGCTGGGACTCACCGTCCTGCTCGGCAAAGACGAATAAGCTAGATCCAAATAGCACCCCATAGAATAGATACTGGCCCGCGCCAACATCTGTCTCTATGGGGTGCTTTATTTTCAAAATATAGAGGTTAGGTACTTCTATGCCTCCAGCTCAGCCTTCAGCTCTTCCGGAGTTTTCTCCCACCACTCGGCATTCGTCTCTACCAGCAATTGCTTAAGCGCAGCCTTATGTTCAGCCGACAGACCGTCCAGAATGACTCTCCGCTTCAAAGCATAGTCCATCTTGTTGACATGGTCGGCAAGAATCTTCCAGCCGCGGCGTGCTTCCTTATCGATGAGCATCTCACAGGCCGTCATCCCGCCATAGAATTGCCCTTCCGCCGTCCGGTCTACCGCCACCCAGACGATCCATACCTGACGTCCATTCGGCACATCCTCCCGATTCGTCGAGAATTTAATGCCCCGCTCTACCTTGCTCTTCGCATGCATGGCTCCGATATCGATATACGTCTCATCTCCATCAATGATGACTGGCGACATACTGTTCAGATCGATGGAACCGGCCCCGAAGCCTTTGTGCTTGCTCTTATCTTCATTGCTAATAATATTCAGGGAGAAAATCTTCTTACCCGTCTTTTGTGATTGATCCATGATATCCTCCAATTCCCCATATTCGTTCATGCTCGGTTATGTCAAAAGCGAACACCGCCGCCAAGATGCAGTAAGAATGGCTTCTTCACTTTAATTTAATTTTAGCTAATAATCTCCCAAATGCAAACATATACATGCTGTAGATGCTTGTCAACGGGAGGTATCCATTGTATGATCCGAAGAATTTTGACCTTTGGCCTTTCTTTCGTAGCCCTATGCCTCATCGCCGGAACAGTCCGGTATTACTATCAACAAACCGCGGTCACCCCGGTCTCCTCCGTCTCGGAAAAGACCAAGCCCGGGCAAATATCCGGAATTGAGCATGCATCCTCCGCGCCGCAAAGCGAGAGCATTCAGCAGCCAACCGCAGAGGTGCTTAGCAACCGGATAACTGAATATCATATCAACGTTAAGCTAGACGAGCAGGAAGGTACGCTGTCAGGATCGGAGACATTAACATGGACGCATCCCGGCAAAAAAGCGGTCAACGAGCTCTACCTTCATTTATATCCGAATGCCTTCGAGTCCAGTGAGACTACATTTATGAAGGAATCAGGGGGCAAGCTGCGCAGTGATGCGATGCCTAAGGATGGCTGGGGAGCTATGGAGTTGACTGAAATTCGGACAACCGATGGTATCTCCCTGCTGCATCGCGTTCAATATATCCAGCCGGATGACGGCAATCCCAAGGACAGAACGCTCGCCAGAGTACGCCTGCCGATCTCTGTTCATAGTGGAGAGACCGTAACCTTGAAGATTAAATTCACGGTGAAGCTACCTAAGGTATTCGCTCGCATGGGTAAAGCCGGTGATTTCGTCATGGCGGGGCAATGGTTCCCCAAGCTGAGCGTGTACGAGCCTGCTGGCACAAGGGGACGAGCCACAGAAGGCTGGAATCTGCATCAATATCACGGCAGCTCGGAATTCTATTCCGACTTCGGTATATATAGCGTCATGATCGATGTGCCGGAGGACTATACGGTCGCCGCTACCGGCTTCCCAACCAAATCCACCCGCGACCAGAATGGACGCAAGCTCGTACATTACTATGCAGACGACGTACATGACTTTGCCTGGGCAGCTTCACCCAATTTCATCTACGCCGAGGAGCCCTTCTCCTCCGACACGGTCCCCGGTGTGAGAATCAAGCTATACCTTGACCCGCTCCATAAAGATTTGAAGGAACGCTATTTCTATGCCGCCAAGGTAGCCCTGGCGAACTTCAGTAAATGGTATGGACGTTATCCTTACTCTACATTATCTATTGTCGTGCCTCCCGCTGACGCAAACGGCGCAGGTGGCATGGAGTATCCGACGCTGGTTACTTCCTTCGGAGCCAAGAGCGATTCGCCTGATTATAATGAGCTGGAGCGCACGATTATTCATGAGATTGCTCACCAATATTTCTACGGCATGATCGCTAGCAATGAATTCGAGGAAGCCTGGCTGGATGAAGGATTCGCCTCTTATGCCGAAGATAAGCTGATGGCGCAGGAATTCACCATTAACCCGCCGCTTCCGGTTCAGGCATCGATCATTACTTCTCCTGCCTCGCTAACCCAGCCCGCCTGGAAATATGGATCTAGCGATGCATATGCACAGAATGCCTATTATAGAGGCAAGCTGGTCCTGATCGATATCGAGAAGCAAGTAGGCGCCAAGACGATGCGGCGGATTATGTACAGCTATAGTTTGAAGTATCGCTTCAAGCATCCCACAACCACAGATTTTCAGCGGGTCGTTGAGCAAGTAACCGGGCGGTCATGGAAGGAATACTTCAATCAATATGTATATAGTGACCAAATGGCCGATTTCTCAGTAGATCGCATTCAGGTC
The DNA here is from genome assembly GCF_003614185.1 of Paenibacillus aceti. Lineage (GTDB taxonomy): Bacteria > Bacillota > Bacilli > Paenibacillales > Paenibacillaceae > Fontibacillus > Fontibacillus aceti. The sequence goes on along the minus strand of NZ_KZ987724.1, from coordinate 4,380,770 downwards.
CATCCTGTAGCTTCAAGCGAAGGAGCGGCCTATGAATCAGTCGTCGACATCCATCGCAAAGGGGCTAACTACCCTAAAATCACGATACTACTTACCTTCAAAGACGGTCATTCCTTACGGAAGGACTGGAATGTGGATAACGATACCTTGCAGATTAAGGTCCAATATAAAGCTCCTGTGGATTGGGTACAAATCGATCCCGAGTATACCCTCGCCTTGGAGAATAAGCATATCAACAATTATTTAAAAGCTGAAGTCCAGGAGCCTCTGAGTACCCGTTCCACCCTTACCGTAGTCAAGCTGCTCGAAATCGTACTCGGCTCACTTATATGGTAGATGGCAAGCTCAGCAGAGTTTTTTGAACTACTTCATATATAACAAAACTTTATATAACAAAACTTTGAGGGGGAAAAGTATGATCTATATACGTAGTGGTTGGAGCCTTGTAAAAAAACAGCTTCCCTCTATCATCATTCTGTTTCTGTATCAGCTGCTCTGGGGACTATTTTTATATAGGCTTGTGAATTCGGTAGTGATGGAGGTTCTGGTCAGATACCCGGACCCTCCGCCTAACCCGCTTAGCCAGCCCCTATTCCTGCTGGAGGGGCAATATGAATTGAAGCATGGCGCGGATTTTCGCTTCTATTTATGGTTGCTGCTGGGCATGACGCTGATCCGGCTGCTCATCACGCCCCTGCTTCAAGCGGGTATCCTGTATGGTCTGACGCCAAAAGAAGAACGCAAGAGCGGGCTCCCCCTATTCCGCGGAATGAGGGAATTCTGGAAGCCCGTCTCCATCTTCCTGTTCATTGAGCTAATATTGATCAGTCTTCCTTTATACTGGGTTCTCCCTCATATACAGAGCCTGTTACCATACTTATTGCATTCCGGGGCTATCCAGATATCGATAATCGTTAGAATATCCGCCTATTTGCTCGCGTGGCTTCTCTATTGCTGGTTCATAGACCAGTGCCTTCTGTTCGCACAATTCGGATATCTCTTCAAACGGGGGGTATGGAGCTCTATATTAATAGGCATCCGATATATGCTCCAAGGGGCTGCAATCTCTCTCATTCTCGGCGGGATCGTACTCGCACTGTTCCTTATCTTCGGCTCTGTGTCATGGATCTGGACCGGAATCCTGGCTCTCATCCTGCAGCAAAGCTATCCTTTCATACGGAGTTTCTTCCGAGTTTGGGAAGTAACCTCTCAATTTCAATTATGGGAAATGAAGTCACAGAAAGGTTAAATTTTTTTCACCACTGCAATCCCTTATACGACAAGGCTTCCGCCAAAAACGGGGGCCTTTTTCTGCATTTTTCTCTCTGAATCTTGTGAATTAGGCATTGCCAAAATATACTTATCTTGTTACAATAACAACAGCACAAATTCAGTAACAGTTTTGTAATTATTATTGTCATAATTAGTCAAGTAATAGCAATAGCAAGTGTAATTATAACAATTATTTTATGAAATCATGGCCGAATTCCCTTGAAGGGGAACGGGGGAACCACTTTGGGTGAATTGATCTCGCTAGAGAGGGATCATAGGGGACCTTCAACCGAATCCTTAAGCTAACCTCGTAGGCAATCGGAAGGAGTATTTTCTTGAAAAAGCAGATAACTACATTAGCTCTTGGTGTTGCTTTACTTTTCTCCATCGGAACTGGTAGCGCTTTCGCGGACTCTAAGTTGGAATCTGCTGTTGATGGAGCGTTAGGTACGAAATACGTGTCCGGTGGTACATCGACTTCTGGGTTTGACTGCTCGGGATTTACAATGTACGTATTCTCCAAGATGGGAGTTAAGCTTCCTCACCAATCAAGCTCCCAATACAAGATGGGCGAAGCCGTAGACAAAGACAATCTGATCGCTGGCGACCTGGTGTTCTTCAACACTTCAGGCAAGGGCGTATCCCATGTTGGTGTCTATGTAGGTGATGGCAAGTTCGCACACGCCTCTTCTTCCAAAGGTGTAGTCATTAGCAAATTAAGCGAGAAATATTATGTAGATCGTTACGTGGGAGCTAAGCGTGTAATGAGCTCTGACAAATACGAAGAAGTTACCGAAGATGTTACCGATCACGACGATGTAGAATAATAACGACTGCTGAATCCGCGGCGATTTCAATCGAAATCATAACCGCGGATTTTCTTATTGTCCGAGTGTAGCTAGACCATTATGCCTATTAAGACCTGGTTTTAAACATAGACTTCTCTACCAAATCTTTCGACAAGCTTGTCAAAGCCGGTCAGCTCTGGTAGAATGACCAATGTAATAGTAACAAGTTTGTAATCTTTATTGTAACTATCTTAACTAATGGGTGCAGCAACTTAGAACAGCCGAATTCCTCAGCACCCGGGAAACGGGGGAACCATTCAGGGTGAATTGGCGGCTGATATGCGCCATAGGGAACCTTCAACCGAATCCACAAGCTAACCTCGCAGGCCTTGGAAGGAGTTTACATCTTGAGAAAAACGATCATGGCAGCCGCCGCAAGTTTGGCGATCTTCTTCACAATGCAATCCGGCAGTGCTTTTGCAAGCACCACCTTAACCAGTGTTGTTGACTCCGTGTACGGTACACCTTATAGAACCGGCGGAATCAGTACAAGCGGCTTCGATTGCTCAGGCTTCACTAAGTATGTATATCAGAAAATGGGCGTAAATCTGCCCCGTGTGTCTACAGACCAATTCAAGCAAGGCTCTGCCGTAAGCAAGAGCGAGCTGAAGCCAGGCGATCTCGTCTTCTTTAATACGACGGGCAAAGGCGTCTCTCATGTTGGCATCTACCTTGGCAATGGTGAATTCGCTCATTCATCCTCATCCAAGGGCGTAAGGATCGATAGCCTGAACAACAGCTATTACAAGGCGCGCTATGTCGGCGCCAAACGAGTTCTTAACCAAAACAGCTATTCATTGTATGCACAAGCTTAATCTCCAGCGTTAAACCATTTAACTTTCATTTCATTCATTCATCATCATTTATATTATAGAATATGCAATTGATTCCGGGAGGGGATCAATTGCTTTTTTTATCTCCAATCCCGGAAGCATCCCAAATAAGCAAATTGTTCAAAAATTACCATAACACCTTTACAAGGAAGGAAATTCCCGTTAGAGTGAGTTTAAAAAGGTAAGGTATAGATAGGCATCCGATCACGGAATAAGCAAGGAGGCGTAAATATGGAAAAGTATATTCCAAAATTTCGAATCGTACCTATGGATGAAGACCATGGTGCAGATATCTGTACATGGCGTTACGACTCTCCCTATGATGTATATAGCTGGCTCCCTTGGGAGCAGATGAAAGCGCTTGATGTAGAATTCGGCAATCCTACGCTTCGTGCCGAGCAATACGCCTCCCTATTGGATGAGAACGGCGAGCTCGCTGGCTTCGCTCAATACTTCCCACTCAAAGGAGTCACACGTATTGGAGTCGGGATGCGGCCAGATTTATGCGGTCATGGCTACGGGAAAGCCTTTGTGATCGCCATCGTGGAGGAGGCGCTCCGGCGCAAGCCTGATAATGAAGTGGATCTTGAGGTGCTGACCTGGAATAAGCGGGCCATCCGCGCCTATCAGAAATCCGGCTTCGTGATTACCGACCTGTATGAGAAGATGACGCCCGGCGGTATCTCCAAGCCTTATTATTGCATGGTATTTCGCGGACTCCCTGAGGATAACGGAACGGATAACAGTTAATCTCGTCACTGTCTGTGATAATCTGCATATAATTTCAATAACAAGATAAATTATCATTACTTTTTTTGTCACAAATGCTATGATCAAGTGCAATGTTCCGTTATAATGGAATGGATAGCTTACATAAAGGGGCGATTCGAAGTGCAGAAATGGATCATGAGCGGATTACTCGGCGTGGCTTGCATTATGGCCATCATTTTGATTTTTACCCTGCCTGGTAAAGATGAAGTGGCAAAAGAAGCGAAACCGACCATGCCTGAAGTCACACTCACCGTAGATCAAGCTGAAGCTACGCTTAAGGCGAATTGCATCAGCTGTCACGGCGAACAACTGCAAGGTCAAGTTGGTCCGAATTTACAGAAAATCGGAGCTACCATGTCATCGGATCAGCTCTACGGCATCATCAGGAAAGGCACAGGCCAAATGCCTGCCTTCAAGGATAGGCTCAAGGACGAAGAGATTGCTAACGTAGCCTTATGGCTTGCGGAGCAGAAATAGCCGTATGCAGCAAGAACGCCTGCCAGGGATTCATCCTGGTAGGCGTTCTCTTCTGTTAAAGCGGCTTCATATTTCAGTGCAGACCAGCTTAGCCCGACCCCTCAGTTAACGTCAACCTACAGAGCGGGCTTTCTCAAAAGCTTCGTTATATTGCTGCGCCTCTTTGATGTCAACGGCCGTTATTCCGCCTTCCTCCCATGAAGTTAGCCGAAGCGTCACTGTTTTATGGTCAATGGTGATAAAGGGATGATGATTAAAGGCCTCCGAAATCGCGGCCACCTCATCGACAAAAGCGATTCCCTTCATATAATTAGAGAACATGTATTTACGAACAATCCATCGTCCTTCCTCCAGTTCCCATCCTTCCAATTTCTCCAAATGCGCTTCTATTTCCTGCGGTGTAAACGGCATTATAATTTCTACCTCCCGTTCGTTCTGAGAAAAGTATCCGATTCCATTCTCGCATAATGGTTAATCTATAGAGCAATAAAAAGCATGCTCATCCGCACATGAGATTCATTCTATTGTATTCTTCTATTTTACCGATCATGCTATCCAATATATTAACACATGACTTACTATATAAACATAATCAGGGAATAAGTATTAAATCAATGTAACGAAATCCAATTCTTCCTCACCGATCAGAAAATTGATCCGATGATGTTCCGCATCATACATCACTACCGCGCTGCCCACCGGAATCACCGGCTCCGTCCCGAGGGCAAAGAACAAGTCCTCCGCCAGCGCCTCCTGCACCTCTAGCCGCTCTTCCCCAGACAACGCCTCCCATTCCGCTGCCTCCATTTCAAAGAAAATATAGCTATCTGAAATACGGCCTACCGCCTTCGTGAGATCTGCCAAAATAAATTCATAATCTCTTCCATGCTTCACGCCCACTGTCATTCTTCTCCCTTCATCCTAGCAAATATTCCATCGTAGTCCCATTATACCGGAAAATCGCCCTTAAAAAAAAAGGGAAATCTGTCGATAAAAAAGATAAGCCATTTCCATAGAATCAGAAATGCCGATCTGCAAGGATGCGGGTGGCAGAATTATGGAATAATTATCTCAAGGACGAGGTGTGCAATGGAAATCTCAACGATTATTGGACTTATTCTTGGACTCGTAGCACTTATTTGGGGAATGATCCTTAAGGGCGCGCCGGTCGAAAGCTTGGTCTCTAACCCCGCGGCCTTTGTCATTATCTTCGTGGGGACAGCAGCGACCCTGTTCATGGCGTTCCCGCTAGCCGAGCTGAAGAAATTTCCGAAGCTGCTCAAAATGACGGTCGTGAAGCAAAAAATTATTACGAAGGGCGAGCTTATCGCCATGTTCACGGAATGGGCTACGATTACCCGTCGTGAAGGACTGCTCGCACTGGAAGCCAAAGTAGAAGAAATCAATGATGATTTCTTGCGTAACGGAATGCGGATGATCATTGACGGCAATGATCAGGAATTTGTACAGGATGTCCTGACCGAGGATATCGCCGCTACCGAAGAACGACATAAAGCAGGGGCTCAGATCTTCTCACAAGCCGGGATGTATGCTCCTACCCTCGGGGTACTCGGTGCCGTTGTCGGTCTGATTGCTGCATTGTCAGATATGAATGACGTCGATGTACTGTCCCATGCGATCTCAGGCGCATTTATCGCAACCGTGTTTGGTATATTCACCGGTTACGTATTATGGCATCCGATTGCCAATAAACTGAAACGCCTCTCGAAGAAGGAAATAGAGATCCGACTAATGATGGTAGAAGGCCTGTTGTCTATTCAATCCGGGGTATCTACGATCGCTATTCAACAAAAGCTTGCTGTATTCTTAACCCCTGCCGAACGCGGACAATTACTAGAAAAGGGGGCGGGTGAAGGTGCGCAAACGGAATAAACGAAATCAGGAGCATGAAGAGCATTCTGACGAGAGCTGGCTGCTCCCTTATTCTGACCTTATGACCCTTCTGCTGGCCATGTTCATCGTCCTGTTCGGAATGAGCTCAGTTAATGCAGAGAAGTTCAAGGCGGTCAGTGACGCCTTTACCAATGCGCTTGGCGGCAGTATATTTGAAGGCGGAACGGGTATTCTCGATGATGGGTCATTTAGTACCAGTGGCGCCAACAAGATGCCGAAGAATCCGGAAGATTTCAAAGCCAGTGTCGGCGAGCTCAAGCGCAGAGAGCAGGAGAATCTGGAAGGGCTCAAGAAGCAATTGGACACTTATATCAAACAGAACGGCTTGACGGATGATCTTGATACGAAGCTCAATCAGTCCCAGCTGATGATTACGATCAGTGACAAGGCATTATTCGCTTCCGGTGAAGCCGAAGTGCGACAGGATGCCAGGAAGCTGGCTGAAGCGATCTCCGCCATGCTGGAGGAATTCCCGGACTATGAGGTGATCGTCTCAGGTCATACGGACAATGTACCGATCTCGAATAAGGAGTTCCCTTCCAACTGGGATCTGAGCTCGGCCCGGGCATTGAACTTCATGAAGATATTGATGCAGAATACGCATCTGGATCCGAAGAAATTCAGTGCGATTGGATACGGTGAATATCATCCTGTATCCCCGAACGATACTTCATCTGGCAGAGCCCAGAATCGCCGTGTAGAAGTATCGATTATTCGAAAATATATCGATCCTGATCAGAAGCAAGCTGTTACTTCTGCTCATGAATAACAAATAAAGATGGAGCCAGATCATCTGATTCTGGACTCCATCTTTATTTTCATTAAAGCTTATAATTCAGCATTTTCCCCAGCTCTATCTTCTCCGCCTCAGTTAGATCACGCCAAGCCCCGACCTTCAATGACCCAAGCTGGATATTCATAATGCGAATCCGCTGCAGCTTCTTCACTTCATATCCGAGAGCGCTGCACATGCGGCGAATCTGCCGATTCTTGCCTTCAACAAGAATAATCCGGAACGTCCGATCGGAAATACGGGTAATCCGGCAAGGCAGTGTCATGGTGCCAAGAATCCGCACTCCTTCCCCCATCGCCTTTAGAAATGAGGGAGTAATCGGACGATTCACCGTCACAATATACTCTTTTTCATGCTTGCCTTCGGACCGCAATATTCTATTCACGATATCCCCATCGCTGGTCAGCAATATTAACCCTTCCGAGTCCTTATCCAGCCGTCCGATCGGAAAGATACGCTCCTCATGCCCGACAAAATCGACGATATTGCCCTTGATATGCTGCTCTGTTGTACTAGTAATGCCAACAGGCTTGTTAAGTGCAATATAAACCTGCTTGGACGGCTTCTCCTGCAGAGAAATCCCATTGATCCTGACATCGTCTCCCGGCTCCGCCTGGCTTCCCAGCACGGCCGTCTCCCCGTTAATCGTCACCTTGCCGGACTCAACCAGCTTGTCCGCTTCCCGTCTGGAGCAATATCCTGTCTCACTGATAAATTTATTGATCCTCACTATTGTATGGTCACCCCGTTATGCTATTTCTCCTGTAGTGGGCGTAGCCGCCTCTTCATGCGCTTCCGTAATCTGTGGAAGAGTGATTGTCACGATCGTTCCTTTGCCTAGTTCGCTATCAATCTCAAACATTCCCTTATGGCCTTCAATGATACGCTGACTGACCATAAGTCCGAGGCCTGTCCCTTTCTCTTTGCTTGTATAGAAGGGCTCTCCCAGCTTCTCTAGCCGTTCCTCCGATATTCCCTCTCCTTGGTCAATGACGCGAATGGCAACCTTATGATCCCCTTCCTCACTCACCTGAAGTATGATCTTGCCCCCTCCAGGCATCGCCTCCATCGCATTCTTCAAGACATTGATGAAGACCTGCTTCAATTGATTCTCTTCACAGTGTACCAGAAGTGGGGAAGAGGAGAAATGGTGTTCAAACTCAATATTATGTAAGTGCGCCTCACTATCCAGCAGCGAAATCACATCGCCAACAGTATAACGGACATCTCTTGTCTCGAACTGAACAGCCTGCGGCTTGGCCAGTATCAGAAATTCACTGACGATCATATTGATCCGTTCCAGCTCCGACAGCATAATATCGGTATGTGTCTCATTTACATTTCCCGTCCGCTGCTGCAATTGCAGAAATCCTCGTAGTGTCGTCAACGGATTGCGTATTTCATGCGCTACGCCCGCCGCCAGCTGTCCGACCGTCCGTAATTTCTCCGCACGCCGCAGTAGCTCTTCCATTTTATTATGCTCGGTCATATCCCTTGAAATGCTAATAATAGACACGATCTCCCCCTCCTCATCCAATATAGGTGACACGCTAACACTCACATTGATCAGTCTGCCATCCTTACATATACGGGTTGTCTCAACAAGGACGTAAGGCCGTCCCTCTTCCAGCTGCTTCAGCCACGCTGCCCTCTCCTCCTTGCAGGAGTCAGGTACGAAATCGAGCTCAGTGCCGGCAATTTCACTGCTCTCCCAACCATACAGCTTCTCGAATGCTTTATTTACCTCTAGTATCCTGCCGTTCAGGTCTGTTACATGAATCGCATCAGCCATCTGATTAATGATCGATTCGAGACGTTCTTTAATCACCTGGTTCTCTTCGTTCTTAAGCTTCAATTCCTCTGTATAATGTCCCAGATTATCCGCCATCATATTAATTTGCCGCGCCAATACACCGAGTTCATCCTTCCGTCCGAACGCAATTCTCATCTTGAAATCCCCGGATGAAAGCTGATTCACCTTCTTCAATATAACTTGAATTGGACGAATCAATTCCCCGGCTATAATATAACTAGCGAATACGACAATTTGCAGCAGTATAATGGAGATAAAGATCTCATTAATCACCTGCTTGGTAACCGCCGCAGAAATCGGCTCGTAGCTGGAAATGATCCGGATGACATAAGGAGGCTGATTATTAGGTTGAATCGGGATGAAGCTCTCCAACACCCGCTGTCCATCAATATAACTGTCCCGCAGCAGACTCGTCCCCTTCTCCGACACTTCCAAAACCGCTTCGAAGATATCCGAATCATTCATATACTCATACGAGCCAAATAGGAGGCTATGACGATCCCTGAACTCATCAGGGAAGAAACCAGTGATCTCCAACAGATCTTGATTTGCTCCCAGTGACTCGCGTACAATTCGTTCCGGACTTGTCATGTCCAGCATTCCGGCAAAGAAGCTTCCGTTCTGGTCCTCTCTGCCGATATTGCTTCTGCGCACATAATCATTCACGGAACGCGACTGTTCTACCGCCAAGGCAATTTGCTTAGCGATTAACATCATATTAGCTTCGCTATCCCGGCGCAGATTCTCACGAACAGACAGGAAACTAAGGATGATGTTAACCGTTAATATAGCTATAGCAAAAAGTGACATAACTATAGATAATTTAGATTTAATGGACAAAAATCTTCTCACCTCTTGGCATGACGTTGAGGTTAGTGTCGAAATCTGGCTACCATACTATTCTCATCATAACCGTATTGTAAGATTTTGCAAAGACGTTGAAATTCCTATTTCCTTTACCTACAATTAAGAAAAAATATCTAATTTCAACGGTTTTTACTTTCTCTTCATAAGAGTTATGAACAAGTTATCAACATATGCACAGCTCAAAAGTCTAATATGTGTATAAAAATGGGGATAAACCGCTACTTATGAACAGTGTTATCCACAACATGTTAACAACGAATATTTGTTCGTTGGACAAAACCTTAAATTACTGATTAGAATTCAGTAGAACATCTATGAAATGGAGCTGAACAAGCGATGTCAACACCTCACACTCACGAACCCCCTGCATCGAATTATCCTCATGAATACTGGATGCGTGAAGCGATAGCTGAGGCGCGCAAGGCCGAAGCCATTGGAGAAGTACCCATCGGCGCAATTATTGTTCGTGGGGATGAAATTGTAGGTCGAGGATACAATTTGCGGGAAAGCTCACGAGACGGAACAGCCCATGCTGAGATGATCGCCATCCGGGCGGCCAGCGAATCTATCGATGCCTGGCGACTCTTGCACTGTCGGCTGTATGTAACGCTGGAGCCCTGTCCCATGTGTGCTGGTGCGATCGTACAATGCCGGGTGCCCCATGTGATCTATGGAGCCGCCGATCCCAAGGCAGGCTGTGGCGGGACCTTGATGAATCTGCTCCAGGAGCCTAGATTCAATCACCGCACAGAATTAACAGCCGGCATACTCGAAGAGGAATGCGCCGACTTGCTTAAGCAATTCTTCAAGAAGCTGCGGCATAAATGATTTTATACAGACAGGCTGGCTCGGATCAAATTCCGGCCAGCCTATCTGAACATATAATTAACCAACGTGGCCGGACCGAGTTGTTAACCCATCTTAGCCATTAATGAATGGCTTTCTTCTTAAAGCGTCCGCCTTTTACGTCATGGATATTTCCTACAGCCAAAAAAGCATTCTCATCGTAATGATTCACGATTTCCTTAAGCTTCGCTTCTTCCAAGCGAGTAATTACACAGAATATAACCCGTTTCGGATCTCCTGAAAATCCGCCTTCCCCAGACAAATAAGTAACGCCCCGGCCTAAGCGGTTCAAGATCGCCTCTCCGATCTCATCGATCTGATCACTAATAATCCAGACGGACTTCGATTCATTCAGACCGTCCACCACGATATCAATCGATTTGTAAGCAATATAATAAGCTAACAAAGAGAATAGTGCACTTTCCCATCGAAATACAAAGCCTGCACTCAGCAGGATGAAGAAATTGAAAAACATAATAATCTCGCCGACTGAAAATGGCGTCTTGCGCGAAATTAATATAGCGACAATTTCCGTTCCATCTAATGATCCCCCAAAGCGGATCACGATACCTGTCCCCAAACCGAGCAAAATGCCGCCGAATACAAACGCAAGCAGCGTATCACTTACAAAAGGCGCTACAGGATGAAGTAAGGTGGTGCCAAGCGACATGACTGATATGCCGAGTAAAGTAGAAAACGCAAACGTCTTACCGATCTGCTTATAGCCAACTATAAGAAACGGGAGATTAAATAGAAACAGGAATACACCTAGCGGTATTTTAAATAAATGAGAGGACATCACAGAAATACCGGTTATTCCGCCATCGGTAATCTTATTCGGAACCAAGAATAGCTCCAGCGCTACCGAGACGATAATGGCACCTATGATAATGAAGACGGATCTCATTAGAATATTGCCCACCGATCTCTGCTTATGCTGCCTTATCGACTGAGATTCCGCCTTCTCAGAGATCGCATCGAGGTTTAGAGAGTTCAAACGCATCACATTCCTTTCTAATTTCACAGGGTCAAAAGCCTATTTATATTATGACATTTTCTTTGTCTCATGTCTTGCATATTTCAAATGGAGAACAAAAAAACCGGCAAAAAATTGCCGGTTTTTTTGGGGTCATCCTCGTTATCCCTGTGGATTATGATGGCTGACATGGTTGCGGTTCTTCACCTTCTTGGAGCCGGAGAGCGGCTCTGGACCATCATGCTCCCTCTCTTCTATACGACGACGCTCATTCTGCTCCGTCTGCGTCCCTGGGGTCGTGTATCCTTTAGGCTTGGTCATAGGTCTAGCTCCTCCAGTTATCTTGATATTATGCCTCTCCTGTAACTTGTGAAGAAACGGGCCTCTTTATACAACAAAATGAGGACCCTTCGATCCTCATCGTCATGTATTTCCGTATATATAACCTTGTAATCACCAAGGTCAACTGTCATTAGTATGGCGGAGAGGGTGGGATTCGAACCCACGTGAGCTTGCACTCTAACGGTTTTCAAGACCGCCCCGTTATGACCGCTTCGGTACCTCTCCAAGTATGAATCTGATTCGCGTAACAAATCAGATTCTAACATAAATTTAGAGCTTGATCAAGCTATTTTTTGTTGGTTATTCTCTCCACGCCGCCCATGTACGGACGAAGCACTTCCGGAATCACGACACTGCCATCCGCTTGCTGATAATTCTCCAGAATAGCCGCTACTGTGCGTCCTACAGCCAATCCAGAGCCATTCAGGGTGTGGGCGAATTCCGGCTTCGCCTTCGGTTCAGGACGGAAACGGATGTTAGCCCGGCGCGCCTGGAAGTCCTCTACGTTCGAGCAGGAGGAAATCTCACGGTACATATTGCTCTGTGGCAGCCATACCTCAAGATCATAGGTCTTGGCAGCAGTGAAGCCAAGATCCGCCGTACAGAGGGCCAGGACGCGATATGGCAGGTTAAGCAGCTGCAGCACACGCTCTGCATTCGCTGTCATCTGCTCCAGCTCGTCATAAGATGTCTCTGGATGAACGACCTTGATCATCTCAACCTTGTTGAATTGATGCTGGCGGATCAAGCCGCGCGTATCCCGACCAGCTGCGCCCGCTTCGGAGCGGAAGCATGCGCTGTACGCGATATATTTCTTAGGCAGATCCTCTCCATTCAAGATCTCTTCACGATGGTAATTCGTAACCGGAACCTCTGCCGTCGGAATCAAATAATAACCCTCTGCGGTCAGCTTGAACACATCCTCTTCAAACTTCGGCAGCTGTCCTGTACCAAACAGGCTATCGCGATTCACGATATATGGAGGTAGCATCTCCACATAGCCATGCTCATTACTGTGCAGATCCATCATGAAGTTGATTAGAGCACGCTCTAACCGGGCTCCAAGTCCTTTGTAGAAGGTAAAGCGCGAACCTGTTACCTTCGCACCGGCTTCGAAATCCAGAATATCGAGATCCGTAGCGATATCCCAATGCGGCTTCGGTTCAAAGTCAAATGCACGAGGCTCGCTCCAGCGGCGCACCTCCACATTATCATCCTCAGATGCCCCGATCGGAACGCTTTCATGAGGAATGTTAGGAATGCTCATCATCAAGTTATCGATCTTCTCTTCAAGCTCACGAATTTCTTCATCCAGAGCCTTGATCCGATCTCCAACCTCACGCATTTCCGCGATCAGCTCGTCCGCATCCTCTTTATTCTTCTTCCGCTTTGCAACCTCTGCCGACACGGTGTTACGACGGTTCTTCAAGGATTCACTCTCTTGCAGCAATTCCCGACGCTTCTCATCGAGCGGTAAAAATCCCGCAATCATATCCAGGGATTTGCCCCGGTTCTGAAGTGCTTGTTCGACACGAGCGTAGTCATTTCTCAAAATTTTAACATCTAACATGGATAGTCCCTCCTAGAATCATCCCGTAGCAGCCGTGCCGATTTATTAGCTGAACAATACACGCCGGGATCGCTTAAAAGACAAGAATCGATCAAAAAAACAACCTTAACCCTTGGAAGGAGTCAAGGCGTCTTTACTATCAGAGCATTATTGTACGGCCGCCTGGGTAGTCTTAATCATCTCTGTAAAATAAGTGTGCAGGGAATAATCATCCGTCAATTCCGGATGGAAGGAAGAAACGAGCAGATTTCCTTGCCGGGCTGCTACAATTTCATCATTGTAGGTCGACAGAATATCTACATTTTCTCCCACTTCGGTAATTAAGGGTGCGCGAATAAATACCGCTCGAAGTGGCTCTTGAAGTCCCTTAACATCAAGATCCGTCTCGAAGCTCTCACGCTGGCGTCCAAAGGCATTGCGGGAGACCTTCATATCCATCAACCCGAGATGCGCTTCTTCTTCGCCTTCAATTTCTTTGGCCATTACGATCAGTCCGGCACAAGTGCCAAATACCGGCTTACCTTGCGCCGAGAACGCCCGAATAGCTTCAATAAATCCATACTTGCGCATCAATTTACCGATTGTCGTACTCTCGCCGCCTGGAATAATTAATCCATCCAGTTCTTCAAGCTGCTCAGAGTGCTTAACAGCAACACCTTCTGCTCCCGCGAGCTCAATGCTGCGAATATGCTCCGATACAGCACCTTGTAGTGCCAATACTCCTACCTTCATGGCCAAACCTTCTTTCTCTATACAACTATCGACTATAGACGCGATTCTTGATGAGAACCGCGTCTATCCTCTTCTTGCATCTTACCAGCCGCGATCAGACATACGCTCAGCGGCGGATAATTTCGAGATTTCAATCCCCTTCATTGGCGTACCCAAATTTTTGGATACTTCAGCGATCAATTTGTAATCCGTGTAATGGGTAGTCGCTTCTACAATCGCACGGGCAAATTTCTCAGGATTCTCCGATTTGAAGATCCCGGAGCCGACGAACACACCATCTGCCCCAAGATGCATCATGAGAGCAGCATCCGCAGGAGTGGCCACTCCACCAGCCGCGAAGTTAACAACCGGAAGCTTGCCAGCTTCATGAACCTCAAGCAACAGGTCATAAGCTACTCCCAGATTCTTGGCTTCAGCATACAGCTCGTCCTTAGACATGTTCTGTACTTTGCGGATTTGGCTGTTGATCAGACGCATATGACGAACGGCTTCGACAATGTTACCAGTACCTGGTTCGCCCTTCGTACGGATCATCGATGCGCCTTCACTGATCCGGCGCAGCGCTTCACCCAAATCCTTCGCTCCGCACACAAATGGAACGGTGAAATCACGCTTGTCGATATGGAATACTTCATCTGCCGGAGTAAGAACTTCACTCTCATCCAGATAGTCTACCCCAAGTGACTCTAAAACTTTAGCCTCGACATAATGACCGATCCGAGCCTTGGCCATCACGGGAATAGATACGACCTTCATAACTTCTTCAACAATGGTCGGATCAGCCATACGGGCAACGCCGCCGGCTGCACGAATATCGGAAGGAACCCGCTCCAAAGCCATAACGGCAGTTGCGCCAGCTGCTTCAGCAACCTTGGCTTGCTCAGCGTTCATGACGTCCATGATGACGCCGCCCTTTTGCATCTCAGCCATACCTCTTTTAACTCTCGATGTTCCAGTCTCCATAATTCACGCCTCCCGATAATAATCTAACTTGTTATTTTACATCAGTCGCCATAAATATACAACCCATTTACTCGGAATTCATTCCTATTTTAAAATAAATTCTTGATCCCATTAAATAAATCGCTGAAGAAATCACCTATAGCACGCATGAACAACTTGAACCAGTTCGCCTTCTCTGCATCCTGTGCCGTAACCAGATCAACGGTCTTCTCCAGCGTCTGATTCATGCCATCCGGTTTCAGACTGTAAGTAACGGAGCCTACCTTCGTCCCCTTAGGAAGTGGGGCTTTAAGCGAAGCGCTCTCCGGCGTCATTGTCACCTTCGCCTCAACCTTGCTAGCATCTGTTCCCTTCGGAACAACGAAGGCAACCTCTTGGCTGCTGATCAGCGGAACTTCGGTGTTCTTGGCTTTCTTCACCGTAATCGTCTCTGATCCAGTGACCGTCGCATTAGGAGCGACAATTTGCTTCGTCTCAAAGTTATCAAAGCCATAATCCAGCACCTTGCGCGTCTCTACGAAGCGGGCTTTGTCGGTGGCGGTACCCATGACGACACTAATCAAGCGGCGTCCGTCACGGATAGCGGTACCTGTGAAACAGTTACCCGCATTTTGCGTGTGCCCCGTCTTCAGACCATCCAAGCCTTCATAGGCATATTTCTTGAAGTTCGTAACATTCTTATTCGCTTCAAGCATCCAATTCAGATTGACAATCGGTGTCTTATCACGCTCCCTAAATTGGAAGGTTTGCAATGAAGTGAATTCATTAAAATCAGGATGATCCGTCACGATATATCTAGCCAGAATGGCCGCATCCTTCGCCGACATCACCGTCTCCTGATCGCCAGGTGTCCGGAATTCTTCCGGCATATCCTTGATATCAAGGCCTGTGGAATTGGCGAAATGTGCAGTTGTCATGCCCATACGCTGAGCCTCATCATTCATTAATTGTACGAACTCCTGCTCAGATCCAGCGACATATTCTGCCAGAGCTACCGTTGCATCATTGGCCGAACCAATCGCCATCGCTGCATATAACTCTTTTACAGTATGTTTATCCCCTTCGGCCAGAAAAATTCTCGAGCCTTTGGTTAAAGAAGCATTCTTCTTCGTTTCTACGACATCATCCCAGCTAATCTTGCCCTGCTTCACATACTCCGCCACGATATATTCAGACATCATCTTCGTCATACTAGCTGGCGGAAGCGCCTCGTCTCCATTTACATTAAGCAGAATTTGACCTGTCGCAGCATCCATCAGGATCGCTGAGTCTACTTTCAAGTCGAGAGATTCCACAGATGGCAGTGCAGACGCCTTTGCAGGAGCCGTAGATTTCGTCGTAGCAGAATCCTTCTGCGTTGTTTGCTGTGTTTGTGTCTGTCCGCCCTCAGCCAGCGCCATCGCTGGAACTAGAGAGAAGCACAACATATTTAAAACTAATATAGAAGCAGCACTTTTACGAATAAAATGCGGTTTCACAGGTTGTTTGGAAGTCGAAATTGCACGTTGTTTTCTTTTCAGTTTCAATGTCCCTTAAGCTCCCCTCATCATCTCGATTATTGCTTAATCTATTCTATCACAGGGTACCCCGCAAAAAAAGACAGGCCCAGCGATTTCCGCCAAGCCTGCCTATAATCGGGTATTTCCGGTCTATTAGCTAATGGAATAGTTAGGTGCTTCCTTCGTAATTTGGATGTCGTGTGGGTGACTCTCACGAAGTCCTGCGCCTGTGATCCGTACGAATTCCGTATCGTTACGAAGCTCTTCCAGATTCTTGACACCGCAGTAGCCCATCCCTGAACGAAGACCGCCGATCAATTGATGGATTGTATCCGCAAGCGGCCCCTTATAAGCTACACGGCCCTCGATTCCTTCCGGTACCAGCTTCTTGTCGTCATCCTGGAAGTAACGGTCCTTGCTGCCTTGCTTCATCGCAGCCAAAGAACCCATGCCTCTGTACACTTTGTAACGGCGTCCTTGGTAAATCTCAGAGTCGCCAGGGCTCTCTTCTGTACCTGCGAACATGCTGCCCAGCATCACGGCATGTCCACCTGCAGCAAGCGCCTTGGTGATCTCACCAGAGTATTTGATACCGCCATCGGCAATGATCGGAATACCATACTCACGAGCCACTGTCGCACAGTCATAGATCGCTGTAATTTGCGGTACACCGATTCCGGCAATGACCCGGGTCGTACAGATGGAACCTGGTCCGATTCCGACCTTAACGACAGAAGCGCCTGCTTCGATCAAGGCACGGGTCGCTTCACCGGTAGCCACATTCCCAGCGATGATGGTCAGCTCTGGATATTCCTTGCGGAGGGAAGCCACCGCTTCGAGGATGTTAATGTGATGACCATGTGCAGAGTCGAGCACGATCGCATCAACACCGGCATTAACCAATGCTTCCGTCCGTTCGAACATATCTTTGGAAATCCCTACAGCCGCGCCTACTAGCAATCTGCCTTGAGAATCCTTCGCTGCATTCGGAAATTGGATAGCTTTCTCGATATCTTTAATAGTAATAAGACCTTTAAGAACATTATTGTCATCGACCAATGGAAGCTTCTCAATCTTATGCTTCTGCAGAGTAACCTCTGCCTCTTGGAGGGTCGTGCCGACAGGTGCGGTAACCAGGTTCTCGTGGGTCATGACTTCACTAATTTTAATGCTATAGTCATGCACGAAGCGCAAGTCACGGTTCGTTAAAATCCCAACAAGCTTATGCTCTTCATCCACAATCGGTACACCGGAAATTCGGAACTTACTCATCACAGCCTCTGCATCGGAGACAAGATGGCCAGCTGTCAGCGAGAACGGGTTCGTAATAACACCACTTTCCGAACGTTTCACCCGATCTACTTCCTCTGCCTGCTGCTCCACCGGCATATTTTTATGAATAATACCAATACCACCTTCGCGTGCGATCGCAATTGCCAGAGCCGATTCAGTGACCGTATCCATGCCTGCACTGATCAAAGGCACGTTCAACTTCACCTTATCGCTAAGTCTTGCCGACACATCCACTTCCTTAGGCAATGTTTCCGACTTGCGAGGGATTAGTAGTACGTCATCAAATGTTAAGCCTTCCTTGTTAAATTTACTCTCCCACACCTTGAAATTTCCTCCTTTAGTTTGAGCTACCATTCGACGGATTCCCTTATAAATCAAGGCCAATTCGTACTTACGAAAATATATTAATTGCAATCTTAGCAAAGCGCCTATAGGCTGTCAAGAAAATGTATCAGGAATAAGGCTTAGGCTACCCAGTAAATACGCATGTCCACGAGCAGTGCACAGAATCGTTAAATTTGAACATTTTATGATCATAATACTGCCCTAAACCTTCCAATTTGATTCTGCATTAGAGAACCTTTCCGCACAATAACTCCAAAATTAGAGATATCGATGTTTAAACTAAAAAAGGGCGTCTTCAAGTCAGAATCCGACTTTTAAGACAGCCCCTCTTTGAGGATGTTGCGCTTTTTTATTTCTGCGGTGCTTGAATAATATCGTCTATAATCCCGTAGCTTTTCGCTTCCTCTGCGGTCATGAAGAAGTCACGGTCCATATCCTTCTCGATCCGCTCCAGCGGCTGTCCGGTATGCTCTGCTGCGATTTGATTGAGCCGACTACGAATGTTAATAATCCGCTTAGCACTGATCGCTATGTCGCTGGCCTGGCCCTGTACGCCTCCATGAGGCTGATGAATCATGACCTCGCTGTTCGGAAGCGCGAACCTCTTTCCTTTGGTTCCGGCTAACAGTAGTATGGCTGCATAAGAAGCTGCCATTCCCGAGCAAATCGTCTGCACATCCGGCTTCACATACTGCATCGTATCATAGATGGCGAAGCCCGCCGAAGTCGATCCGCCAGGACTATTTATATAGAAATAGATGTCCTTCTCCGAGTCCTCTGCCGCCAGAAATAGCAATTGTGCCACAATACTATTCGCTACTGTATCATTAATCTCCGAGCCCAGGAAAATGATCCGATCCTTAAGCAGCCTGGAGTAAATATCATACGACCGCTCGCCATGAGCTGTCTGGTCTATGACATAGGGGATTACTGTACTCATGTTAAATGACCTCCTTTATTATTCCGCGGAATCCTCTCGAGGGGAGAGGTGATGCCTGCATGACTCGCACTGTAGTCGACCGCCTTCATATGGCGAAACACCGCGCACTGAAACTCCAGCAATATTTACGCCACCATGCTGCACATAAAGTCATAATGGCTCAGCAATCCGGTCGCCTTCATCTCAGCAGAGTTCGCCTGGCTAGAATTCTCATTATGCACATATTGAATAGCCGGAAGAACGTCATGGCTCCCTTCATTCATCAGCTGGAGCAAGGCGAGCGCATCCTGTTCACTGAAGGCCTTGATATAGGCATAGACAGTGCTCTCATCCACCTGTAAGGCAGGATAGGGACGGTGCGGTCCCTTTGTTGGTCCCTTTGGATCATCTTGGCTCACAGGGGTCACTAGGGGCTTCAGCGCTCTTAATTTAACACGGGAACGATGCAGCAGAGCTTTTACTGCGCCTTCTGTCATATTCAGCATCCCCGATACCTCTCTGGATGTGAACTTGAGACCGTCAATCAATAAGAAGACCGTTCTCTGCTCCGGGGTGAATCCCTGGATCAAGCGCTCCATGATGTGATGAAGAGCAGAATGATCATAAGGCGGCTGGTACGAGTCTTCTCGCGGATAGCCATTCATTTGCATTTGTTCCGGCTCCATCGGCATCGAGACCATATCCAATCGTTTTCTTCGCCCTTGGTCAATCCAAGCATTTCGAGCCGTGCGGTATAGAAAAGCCCGCGATATATCGGTCTGTTGTGCCGCTGATCTTACCTGCACATATGCCCATACCTTCATCCAGGTCTCCTGAGCAAGATCATCCCCTTCCCAGACCGAGCCGGTCAGAGAACGGCAGTATTTCTGCAGTGCCTGTTGATGCTCCTGTATCCACTCGGGAAAGGCTTCCTTAGCCTCAACCTTCTGATCCCGTTCCATCGCAATTCCTCGACGCACTCGCTCCACACCTTCCTCACCGTTTGATGATCTTTCAGGACCTATCTTGCTCGATTACAGAGCCTACATAGTAATAAACGAAAAAATCACCGCATTCGATACGGTGATGTAAAATTTATGATGAAATCTTCTGCTTAGATTTTATCGTATAAACTGTGAATGTCAATTTTTAACGTACTGTCACATTGGAGAGATCTGCTTTGCTGCCTTTCAAAAGAGCATATGTGAGCTTATCCATAATCGCCCCCGTAAAATCAGTATGCTTCAGCTGGCATTGAAAAGTAACCTGATGAAAGGTAGCTCCACGGAAAGAGGTACGCTTCATAGAGCAGTATTGGAAGACAGTCCCCTTGAGCACCTGATAATCGAAGTTTGCATGATTCAGATCGCTGTTGCGGAACTCGGTCTTATCCAGGATACTTTCGCGGAAGTCAGCACTCTTCAAGCTTGTGCCTTTAAATAGCGCACCGCTTAAATTCGCGCCAACAAAGTTGGCTTCCTGACAATCACTTGATTTAAAAGAGCTGTTCACTAAGTTAGATCCGCTAAAGTCAGCCTTTCGCAGATTGCTGCTGTTGAACTTCCCATCCAGTACAGCCACATCCTTGAAATCTCCCTGTGCGAGATTCTTCATGGAGAAATCCATATGCACAAGCGGCGGCGCCGATCCATCTAATATTTCTTGAATATCGCCGATTGATGCGATCGTCTTCTGAAAAGCTGTTAGATCATCCAGCCCCTGCGACTTCAAATCAGAATATTTCTCTTGCAAGTTGACGAAGAGCTCTTCCTTCAGTTCTCCCACCATCTCCCTATTGGCATAAGGAGTAAACAATGTATTCAAATGATCACGCAGTTGTTGATCCATTTCCAATCATCCTTTCTATATCAATCGATCAATAATTGACTTCGCATATTCCCAATTATGCTTGTTCTCTGTATAGATCTGTATGCCTCGATCAGTAATATGGTAATACTTCCTCCGTCCGCCTTGAGAGCCTTCTCCCCAGTATGAAGTAATCGCCCCGTCCTGCTCTAATCGCTTCAGACTGGAGTACATCGTCGCTTCCTTCAGTTCATATTGCTCATTGGAATTCTTAAAAATCAGCTTCGTTATTTCATACCCATATTTATCCCCGCTTAAGAGCAAGTTAAGTATGATCGTATCCGTGTGTCCGCGAAGCAAATCCGACGTCATTTTCTCACTCATGTAAGGATCACCTCCTCAGATACAATATATATCACATTACTATGACAGTCAAGGTATTATGTGCAGAATAGTATCTGTCTCACAAAAAAGGCCGCTTAAAGCTAAGGATCTTTATTGTGATATGCGAACCAAGATCCTCCGTCGATTCACTTTCTCCGAGAGTAAGCACGTTTGGGCAAAGTTAAGATTGGAGATTGGGGAATTCCTGCATTTTTGCAGGCTTTTAGAGGATACAGCCGGGGATTTGACTCTAACGAAACAACAGACCGCTATTTACTCCAAAAAAAGGCTAATTCCGTTCTAGTCGCAGCTTTATCGCTACTTGAGCTACATCTGGACTTCAAGCTACTATAGGGGCCAGAATAACGTTACTCGTTTCTGTTACGAGACAACCAAAAAGAACCACCACCGGATTATCGGCAGTGGCTCTTGTCGCTTGGCAGCTTCCTACTCTCCCAGGACCCTTCGGTCCAAGTACCATCGGCGCTAGAGGGCTTAACGGTCGTGTTCGGGATGGGTACGTGTGGAACCCCTCCGCTATCGCCACCAAACGGGATTTTGTGCTGGCTATGAATCACAGCTCGCTTCAAAATCATTCAGATGTTTGATCACCTGAAAACTGGATACGAAACTTCATTTGCATTTAGATGTTTTTTGGATAAGCCCTCGACCGATTAGTACCTGTCAGCTCCATACATTGCTGCACTTCCACCTCAGGCCTATCAACCTCGTCGTCTTCAAGGGGTCTTACTAGTTGGGAAATCTCATCTTGAGGGGGGCTTCACGCTTAGATGCTTTCAGCGCTTATCCCTTCCGCACTTAGCTACCCAGCTATGCTCCTGGCGGAACAACTGGTGCACCAGCGGTGCGTCCATCCCGGTCCTCTCGTACTAAGGACAGCTCCTCTCAAATTTCCTACGCCCACGACAGATAGGGACCGAACTGTCTCACGACGTTCTGAACCCAGCTCGCGTACCGCTTTAATGGGCGAACAGCCCAACCCTTGGGACCTACTTCAGCCCCAGGATGCGATGAGCCGACATCGAGGTGCCAAACCTCCCCGTCGATGTGGACTCTTGGGGGAGATAAGCCTGTTATCCCCAGGGTAGCTTTTATCCGTTGAGCGATGGCCCTTCCATGCGGTACCACCGGATCACTAAGCCCGACTTTCGTCCCTGCTCGACTTGTCAGTCTCGCAGTCAAGCTCCCTTTTGCCTTTGCACTCTGCGAATGATTTCCAACCATTCTGAGGGAACCTTGGGGCGCCTCCGTTACTCTTTAGGAGGCGA
This sequence comes from Paenibacillus aceti, assembly GCF_003614185.1. Classification (GTDB taxonomy): domain Bacteria; phylum Bacillota; class Bacilli; order Paenibacillales; family Paenibacillaceae; genus Fontibacillus; species Fontibacillus aceti. The sequence goes on along the minus strand of NZ_KZ987724.1, from coordinate 4,358,218 downwards.
CCGCCCCAGTCAAACTGCCCGCCTGACACTGTCCCCGTACCGGGTCACGGTACTAGGTTAGAACTCCGACACGATCAGGGTGGTATCCCAACGGCGCCTCCACCGAAGCTGGCGCTCCGGCTTCCTAGGCTCCCACCTATCCTGTACAAATCGTATCAAAGTCCAATATCAAGCTGCAGTAAAGCTCCATGGGGTCTTTCCGTCTTGTCGCGGGTAACCTGCATCTTCACAGGTATTAAAATTTCACCGGATCTCTCGTTGAGACAGCGCCCAAGTCGTTACGCCATTCGTGCGGGTCAGAATTTACCTGACAAGGAATTTCGCTACCTTAGGACCGTTATAGTTACGGCCGCCGTTTACTGGGGCTTCGGTTCATAGCTTCGGGTTACCCCTAACCACTCCCCTTAACCTTCCAGCACCGGGCAGGCGTCAGCCCGTATACTTCGCCTTGCGGCTTCGCACAGACCTGTGTTTTTGCTAAACAGTCGCTTGGGCCTTTTCACTGCGGCCCCCTCGTGCTATTCACACTACCGGGGCACCCCTTCTCCCGAAGTTACGGGGTCATTTTGCCGAGTTCCTTAACGAGAGTTCTTCCGCGCGCCTTAGAATTCTCTTCTCGCCTACCTGTGTCGGTTTGCGGTACGGGCACCTTCACCTGGCTAGAGGCTTTTCTTGGCAGTGTGAGATCATGACCTTCGGTACTGTAAATTTTCCCTCCCCATCACAGCCCAGCCTTA
>NZ_KZ987724.1:4284532-4355152 GCF_003614185.1 Paenibacillus aceti | reverse complement strand
ACCGGTCATTCAGATGTCAAGACCTGGTAAGGTTCTTCGCGTTGCTTCGAATTAAACCACATACTCCACTGCTTGTGCGGGTCCCCGTCAATTCCTTTGAGTTTCAGTCTTGCGACCGTACTCCCCAGGCGGAATGCTTAATGTGTTTACTTCGGCACCAAGGGTATCGAAACCCCTAACACCTAGCATTCATCGTTTACGGCGTGGACTACCAGGGTATCTAATCCTGTTTGCTCCCCACGCTTTCGCGCCTCAGCGTCAGTTACAGCCCAGAGAGTCGCCTTCGCCACTGGTGTTCCTCCACATCTCTACGCATTTCACCGCTACACGTGGAATTCCACTCTCCTCTTCTGCACTCAAGCTACCCAGTTTCCAATGCGACCCAAGGTTGAGCCTTGGAATTAAACACCAGACTTAAATAGCCGCCTGCGCGCGCTTTACGCCCAATAATTCCGGACAACGCTTGCCCCCTACGTATTACCGCGGCTGCTGGCACGTAGTTAGCCGGGGCTTTCTTCTCAGGTACCGTCACTCCGTTAGCAGTTACTCTAACGGACGTTCTTCCCTGGCAACAGAGCTTTACGATCCGAAAACCTTCATCACTCACGCGGCGTTGCTCCGTCAGACTTTCGTCCATTGCGGAAGATTCCCTACTGCTGCCTCCCGTAGGAGTCTGGGCCGTGTCTCAGTCCCAGTGTGGCCGTTCACCCTCTCAGGTCGGCTACGCATCGTCGCCTTGGTGAGCCGTTACCCCACCAACTAGCTAATGCGCCGCAGGCCCATCCGTAAGTGACAGATTGCTCCGTCTTTCATTATCTCCCCATGCGAGAAAATAAATTATCCGGTATTAGCTAACGTTTCCGCTAGTTATCCCAGTCTTACAGGCAGGTTGCCTACGTGTTACTCACCCGTCCGCCGCTAACTCTCTGGAGAGCAAGCTCTCCATCAAGTCCGCTCGACTTGCATGTATTAGGCACGCCGCCAGCGTTCGTCCTGAGCCAGGATCAAACTCTCCAATAAAGTGTTACTCATTGAAAAGAGCGATTAGCTCATTTTGAATCTGACTTATTTCTTAGATTTCACTTGACGTGAAACCCGCTCACTCGTTGTTCAGTTTTCAAAGATCAACTTCGTTTTCAGTGTTGCTTTCGTTCTCAGCAGCAACTCTTATAATATATCATGTTCGAGTCATTAATGCAAGCATTATTTTTAATTTCTTTTTCAGAAGCTGTCCAACAACGCTTCAAATTAACGACTGGACACTTAATATACCACTGCGTATCAGATAATGCAAGCATTATTTTACGTTATCTTCATTACATATAAAAAGGACTGTCTCCCCAAAGTAGAATAACTACTTGTGGAAGACAGCCTCTTCGTGAGCTTACCTCTTAATATCTTCTATTTAACGCATATGCGGGAACAACAATACATCACGGATCGAAGGCGAGTTCGTCAACAGCATCACCAGACGGTCTACCCCGATTCCAAGTCCACCCGTAGGTGGCATACCATACTCCAGCGAATGGATGAAGTCTTCATCCATCTCATGTGCTTCATCATTACCATGCTCACGCTCGAGCATTTGCGCCTCAAACCGTTGACGCTGATCGATCGGATCATTAAGCTCGGAGAACGCATTAGCATGCTCGCGCGCTACGATGAACAATTCGAAGCGATCTGTGAAGCGTGGGTCTTCTTCATTCTTCTTAGCGAGTGGTGAGATCTCTACTGGATGGCCATACACGAATGTCGGCTGAATCAGCGTCTCCTCAACGAATTGTTCGAAGAACGCATTCAAGATATGTCCAAAGGTCATATGCGGCTCAACCGGAACCTTATGCTCCTTAGCCAGTTGATGCGCTTCTTCATTCGTCATTTGCACGCCGAAGTCTACCCCGGTTACTTCCTTAACCGCGTCAACCATCGATACCCGGCGCCATTCCGGAGTCAGATCCACCTCTAGTCCTTGATAATTGATCACCGTGGAGCCCAATACTTCCTTGGCAATGTGAGCGATCATATTCTCAGTCAATGACATGATGTCTTTATAGTCGGCATAAGCTTCATATAATTCCATCATCGTAAATTCCGGATTATGCCGCGTCGAAATGCCTTCATTACGATATACGCGGCCAATTTCATAGACTTTCTCCATACCGCCAACGATCAGACGCTTCAAATGGAGCTCAAGAGCGATCCGCATATAGAGCTGCATATCGAGCGCATTGTGGTAGGTGATGAACGGACGAGCCGCCGCACCGCCTGCTATATTATGAAGTGTCGGAGTCTCAACCTCCAGATAGCCGATGGAATCAAGGTAACGGCGCATAGACTGAATAATCCGGGAACGATTAATGAACGTCTGCTGTACTTCTGGATTCACGATCAAATCGACGTAACGCTGACGATAACGCAGTTCAACGTCCTTCAGACCATGGTATTTATCAGGCAGTGGATAGAGGGACTTGGACAATACCACCAGATTCTCAACTTTAATCGTTGTCTCGCCCGTCTTCGTCTTGAATACTTCACCGGTTACACCGATAATGTCACCGAGATCGAGCAGTTTGAACGCTGCATATTGATCCTCTGGGACGCTATCCTTACGAACATAGATCTGAATCTTACCGGACAAGTCCTGAATATGGGCGAAGCTAGCCTTACCCATTCCACGCTTAGCCATAATGCGGCCAGCAATAGATACCTTCACCTGCTGCTCATCCAGTTCTTCCTTGGTCATCCCGTCATATTGGCTCAGGATATTCCCCGCCATATTGTCGCGCACATATTTGTGGCCAAAGGGATCAATCCCCAGCTCACGCAGCTCGTCCAATTTATCGCGACGGACCTTCAATAACTCGCTAATCTCCACGACTTCTTCGTTATGCATTTCTTCGCTCATTTTTTCGCTCCACTCCTTACAGACTATAAAATTGGCCTTCCTCTACACCTACAATCATAAACCGTTCACATAAAACAGTGAAAGAAGCTTCCGCTGGGGAAGCTTCTTGGAACGCTAAATCAGCCTTATTTCTTAATATCAACGATTTTATATTGAATAACGCCTGCCGGTACGTTCACATCGACTACAGCGCCTTTCTTCTGGCCCAGGATCGCCTTGCCCACCGGGCTTTCATTCGAAATTTTATTCTTCAGCGGATCGGATTCGGCTGTGCCCACGATCGCGTATTCCATCGTATCGCCGAATTCCAAATCTTCAACAATCACCGTTGAACCGATGCTCACTGTATCTGTATCGATCTCGTCGTTGTTAATAATCCGCGCATTGCGAAGCATTTTCTCCAGCGTAATAATTCGGCCTTCAATAAATGCCTGCTCGTTCTTGGCATCTTCATATTCTGAGTTCTCACTAATATCGCCATAGCCGATCGCGGTTTTAATCCGTTCAGCTACTTCACGACGTCTAACAGACTTCAGATTTTCAAGTTCTTCTTCCAGTCTTTTCAGACCATCCTGTGTAAGAATAACCTCTTTATCGCTCATCTCAACCGATTCTCCTGTCATGGAAATAATTTTCAGGCCCTGGTTTCCCGCCTGGCCAGAGGCGGCAAAAAATAACGCATCATTGAGATTATCATATGCAATCTCTCGGAGGTCAGACCACTCCATGTTGTGGAAGTTATCTCCTGAGGCGAATTTATACTGTGAAATTATAGGGGAACGATTCTGAAATGTCAATGACACCTAAATTTCCAAATGTAAACGTTTCAAAAAGTTCACTTTTTCCCCAGCTAACTTCAGCTGATTCCTTCTATCCAACTATGCCGATACCTCTGTCTGCGCGGACTCCGAAGAGAGGCTGGCGACAAATTCCTCAAGAATGCGAACCATTTCATTGCGCTTAGTCTCTTCCATAATGAGATCCTTCACGCGAGCGGCGCCTTTCAGCCCCTTCAGGTACCAGGCAAGATGCTTGCGCATCTCACGTACAGCAACGCTCTCGCTCTTCAAGGCAGCCAGACGATCCATATGCAAAATCGCGATTCGGATCTTCTCTTCAGCCCCCGGCTCTGGTAACAGCTCACCTGATTTCAGATACTCTACCGTCCGATATAGCATCCAGGGGTTCCCTAATGCCGCCCGGCCGATCATGACTCCGTCACAGCCCGTCTCAGTTAGCATGCGCTTCGCATCCTCCGGCGTGAGGACATCCCCATTGCCGATAACCGGAATGGACACTGTATCCTTAACCTGCTTAATGTAGCTCCAGTCTGCTTTGCCCGTATACAGCTGTTCCCGCGTACGTCCATGCACACTGACCGCCTTGGCTCCAGCCTGCTCAACCGCCTTGGCATTATCGACCACATAAATATGCTCCGAATCCCAGCCGATGCGCATCTTGACCGTAACTGGTTTGCTGACAGCATCTACGACTGCAGACACCATCTCGAAGATCTTATTCGGTTCAAGCAGCCATCTCGCCCCGGCATCACATTTCGTGACCTTAGGCACCGGACAGCCCATATTAATATCGATGATATCCGCATTTGTCTGCTGGTCGACAACCTTCGCCGCCTCGACAAGGGACTCACGATCCCCCCCGAAAATCTGCAAGCTCAACGGCTTCTCGCGCTCATCGACAAACAGCATCTCCTTCGTCCGCTTGTTACCATGAATAATGGCCTTGTCGCTCACCATCTCCGCACAGACTAGCCCTGTACCAAATTCTTTGGCAATCAGCCGAAAGGCCGGATTACAGACGCCAGCCATCGGAGCGAGCACGACTTGGTTTTTCATTTCAATATCGCCAATCTTCAGCAAGATGATCCCTCCTTATATCATCGGATTGATTCTATTCCAACTTCAGCTCCTGCAGGGAGATTCCCAGACAATCTGAAATTTTAATTAAAATTTGATCTTCGGCATGTCGATTCCCGCGTTCTATCGCCCCTAGAATAGCTAATGAGATCCCTGTCTGCTTAGCCAACTCCTGCTGCGTGAAGCCCTTCAACTTTCGGAATGCGCGGATGCGCTGCCCCAATTGCATACTCTCCAAAACCGGACGCCCCCCTTATCATCCATCTGTGCCAAAGCTTCGTGGACACGCCGATATAAGCCCGAGGCTTCCCCGGCTGGTACAACATCAGCCAGAGGTACGAGTACGAAGGCCCGCTCAAACATCCGAGGATGCGGCAGGATTAAACGGGAAGTCGCCCGTTCCTGTCCTTCCACCCATAACAAATCCAGATCGACCGTCCGCGGGCCCCATCGGATAATCCGCTCTCTTCCCAATGAAAGCTCGGTCTGCAAGAGAACCTCAAGCAGCGTCTCCGGGTCCAGAGCCGTTCGCAGCGCGATCGCCATATTCACAAAATCCGGCTGTTCCTCATAGCCTACCGGATCTGTCTCGTACATATTCGAGCAACGAAGTACGGTAATCTCGGGATGTTCATCCAATAAACCGATAGCTTCCATCAAGGTAGCCTCGCGGTCACCAAGATTAGCCCCTAATGCAATATAAGCCTCTGAAGCATCAGAGGTAGTCTGTATAGTCATTCCGTGCTTCTCACTTTCTTGAACGGTATAGTTCCACCGTAACGCCTTCAAAATGAATATCAAAAGGCGGATGCGGCTTAGTTACTTGAACCGTTAGCGCATCTACCATAGTATAATTGTCCAAAACCTCGGATGCAATATGCTCCGCCAGAGCCTCGATCAATTTAAAGCTTTTTTGCTGGACGATTCCTTGGACGAGCTCATGGAGTTCGGCATAATTTACCGTTCTACTCAGATCATCGCTCTGACCCGCAGCGCTTAGATCCAGCTCCAATTCAAGACCTATAGTAAAACGTTGGCCCAGCTTGCGCTCCTCCGCAAATACACCATGGTAGCCGTAATATTCCATACCGCGTAGAACCATTTTATCCATAAATTTATTATATCCGCCTTTCATCGTATATCTTACTTCCGCTCCAAAAGTCGACTATAGTCTATACATACACGATAGCATCGCACATTTGTACCGTCTGCTTAATCTCCTTCACATCATGCACTCGCACGATCTGACAGCCTTGGGCGATGCCAAGTGCTACGGTAGCCGCTGTTCCGTGGACTAGCTCATCTACTGGAAGATCGAGTGTGGTACGTATGAATCTTTTGCGGGAAGTGCCGAGCAGCATGGGATACCCGAGTTGAACCAGTTCATCCAACGATTGCATCACCTTCAGATTCTCTTCATAGTCCTTGGCGAAGCCGATCCCGGGGTCCAGGATGATATTGTCTTCATGCACTCCAGCAGCTCTGGCAATTCTAACGCTCTCAAGCAAGTCATCCGCTACATCCTGCATCAGAGCCTTATAATTACGATCCTGCCGATTATGCATGATGATCGCCGGACAGTCAAATTGCGCTGCCACCGCAGCCATCTGCGGATCGGCCTTGAAACCCCACACATCATTGATAATATGCGCCCCAGCCTTTAGCGACTCCTTAGCAACAACCGCCTTGTAGGTGTCCACCGACAACGGGATATGTGGCATCTCACGGTACAGCGCCTCCACGACAGGGATAACCCGCTCCAGCTCCTCCTCAGGTCCTAATGGCGTATGACCAGGACGAGTGGATTCCCCGCCGATATCGATGATATCCGCTCCATCCGCTACCATCTCCTCCGCATGCCGCAGCGCCCGATCAATTCCATTGTAACGACCGCCATCGGAGAAGGAGTCCGGCGTAACATTCAGAATGCCCATAACCAATGTCCGGCTGCCCAACTCCAGTACGGTATCTCCACAACGATAACTACGTGTATACAGCTTCTGTTTCATTCTTATTTTCCCGCCTTCTGTCTATACTGTTCCAATAACATGCCTGTAATTGGTCCGATCCGTCCGCTTCCGACCATGTAACTACTGCCTCCGGGCTCGTACAAACGAGTCACTGGAACTGCCTCCTGGATGGAATTCGTTACGAATAATTCATCTGCCTGCTTCAATCGATCCCACTCATAATATCCTTCTTCTATGGCTATGCCCAACTGACCTGCCAATTCGAGTATAAAAGCTCGGGTAATCCCCGGGAGAATACCTGTCCCCACTGCTGGTGTATATAGCCTTCCATCCTGGACGAAGCATAGATTACTTACAATTCCCTCCGCCAAAAAGCCCTCTGCCGTCAGCTGCAATCCCTCAAAATCCCCCGCTGTCTGCTGCGTATATTCTCTTAATTCACGCTTCGCCAGCATATTATTCATATAATGCAGTGATTTCAAGCGAATCTCACCCTCTGGCGTGTTACGCGGCGTCTTGAGCCGCCACAGCGCTTTGCCCTTTTGATACAATTGCGGATCCATAGATGGCAGGGCCTTCACATAGATAATGATAGTGGGGGTCTCGTAATCCTCCGAGGGCAGTCCAAGCGGGCCTTCCCCAGCCGACACGGTCAGACGGATATAACCGTCCTGCAGATGATTCAAGTGGAGCAGTTCTTTAATCTCAAGACCAAGTTGATCCAGCTGCTGCGGATAGCGAATTCCCAAGCTTCTACAGCCATTCCTAAGCCGATCCAAATGTCTTTCTAACAAAAATGGTTGTCCACCATAGGTCCGAAAAGTTTCAAATAAGCCCATCCCGTACATAAAGCCGTGATCCATTACGGACAGCACGGCTTCTGTAGATGGGGTGGGAACTCCGTTCACCCCGATATAGTTCATATCAATGCCTCTGCCTTCCGGCTCAGGAAATTACGGAGAATCTGATGTCCATGGTCGGTAATAATCGACTCTGGATGGAATTGGACTCCCTCGACAGCATACTGCTTATGACGGAGACCCATGATTTCCCCTTCTGCCGTTTCCGCAGTGATCTCAAGACAATCCGGCAAGGTCTCCCGCTCAACAATCAGAGAGTGGTAGCGCGTTGCCGTGAATGGAGAGGGCAATCCGTCGAATACCGATTCGCCCTTATGATGGATCGGCGAAGTCTTCCCGTGCATGAGACGCTCTGCGCGTATCACTTTCCCGCCGAAGACCTGGCCAATCGCCTGATGGCCCAGACAGACTCCAAAAATAGGGATAACCCCTTTGAACCGTTCAATCACATCCAGCGTAATCCCTGCCTCATTCGGTGTGCAAGGGCCCGGCGAGAGCAGAATATGGTCCGGCTTCAGCGACGATATTCCGTCCAGATCGATCTCATCGTTGCGTCTGACGACCACTTCCTCTCCAAGCTCGCCCAAATATTGAACCAGATTGTACGTAAAAGAATCATAATTATCGATGACCAGTATCATTGTCCTTCATCCCCCTTCTCAACGTCTTGGCGACTGTCTTGATAGCTTCTCCCCAGCGCCATGGCTATAGCCTTGGCCTTATTATGACATTCCTTATACTCCCGGTAAGGTATAGAATCGATCACGATTCCGGCTCCCGTCTGAATATATCCGAATCCGTCTTTTGCGACCAGCGTACGTATAATAATATTTAATTCCATATTTCCGTTATAGTCAATCCATCCCATCGCTCCTGTATAAGGCCCGCGGGTCACAGGCTCCAGCTCTTCGATAATCTCCATCGTACGGATCTTCGGAGCCCCTGTAATCGTCCCGCCCGGGAAGACCGCCGCAATCGCATCCGTTGCCGTCTTACCTGCTGGAAGTCGTCCCTGCACTTCCGATACTAGATGCATCACATGCGAATACCGCTCTACCGTGAACAGCTCGCTCACTCGCACAGAGCCGAATTCAGCGACCCGTCCCAGATCATTGCGCAGCAGATCCACGAGCATAATATGCTCTGCTCGCTCCTTCTCATTCGTCAGCAACTCTTCCTCCATCTGCCGATCCTCTGCTACCGTTAAGCCACGGCGACGGGTCCCGGCAATCGGACGGGTTCGCATCACACCCTGATCCAGCTTGATCAGCAGCTCAGGCGAAGCAGATACCAGTTGAAAGTCAGGGAAGCGCATCAGCCCCATATAGGGTGAAGGATTAATCCTTCTTAACTCCTCATAAATGCGTTCAGGTTCAACCTCTAGAGCGAAAGCCTGTCTAAGCGACAAGTTCACCTGAAATACGTCCCCAGCGGCGATATATCGTCGTACTCGCTCTACCGCTCGCTCAAAGGCCTCTTGAGAGAGGGAGGTTGACTGGGATTCAGGTATTTTTATAGAGTCTGACCCCGTCGCCATTGCGGGCCTCTCTTCCTGCACAGAAGCGTCATGCTTCGCTGCACAGAACCTCTGCCATTGCTCCAGCATCTGAACCGCTCTTCGGCCAGCCTTCTCATAGGTCTCTCTTAGAGTGGCTTGATCTTCCCCCCGCTTCGGGGACGGGCAATGGATCACTGCGTAAACGTCTCCCAGCTCTGCATCGACCACCCAAAGCTCTTCGAACCTCATCCAGATATAATCATCCAGTTGCAGATCATCTTTGGCCGTTTGGGGTAAATCCTCTAACGATCTTGCTACATCATAGCCCAGGAATCCGATAGCCCCGCCACTGAAGAAAGGAAGCGAAGGAATTGCCGGTGCTTGATAAGGGGCAAGCCATTGGCTGAGCAGTTCAAGCGGCTTGCCCTCTGCTGTCTGTACAGTAGGTTCCTGCTCGTGGAAATCATGAATATGGGCGGTATTTCCTTTTCCCCTTATTACAGACACAGGTGTCAAACCGAGAAAAGTATACCGTCCCCCTTTGCCGCTCTCCAGAACACAGGAATAAGGGTGGGCCTCCTCCCAAGCGCTGGACCAACGAATAGGCAGGGGCTCATCCGTGCGAAATTTCACTACATAAGGGAGCATCGTCCAGTTGCCTTCCTGCGCAAGGCGTACCCAATCTTCAAATGCTGTCAATGCTGTCGTTGTCTTCATTTAAGCGTCGTATCCTCCATTATTTGCTTGTGCCTGCTAGTATACTAAGCTTTCCTTGCTTTTGAAAGCACGCAAAAACCCCCAGGAGCTCGGACCGAGCTACCCGGGGGGATATTTACACTCACTTATAGTATGATTAGGCTTCGAAATTGTATAGCGGCGTGCTGAGATAGCGTTCGCCATTACTAGGAATAATAGCTACAACACGTTTGCCTTTGCCAAGCTCCTTAGCTACTTTGAGCGCTGCAAATACGGCCGCACCGGAGGAAATCCCGGACAAAATCCCCTCTTCTCTGGCGACATGACGCGCTTGCTCGAAGGCCTCATCGTTCTCAACATGGATAATTTCATCATAGATATCTCGGTTCAGAATCTCAGGAATAAAGTTGGCCCCAAGACCTTGAATCTTATGAGGACCCGGTTTGCCGCCCGACAAAATAGGCGAAGATGCAGGTTCAACCGCATAGATCTTCAGATCAGGGAAACGATTCTTCAGGACTTCACCTGCGCCAGTGATCGTTCCGCCTGTACCAATACCTGCTACGAAGGCATCTAATTTACCGTCGAGGGACTCGATAGCTTCTACGATTTCAGGGCCTGTCGTCTCACGGTGAATCTTCACATTAGCCAGATTTCTGAATTGATCAGCCAGGAAATGGTCCGGATGCTCAGCCAGAATCTCTTCTGCCTTCTTAACAGCACCGTTCATTCCTTCCGACCCCGGCGTCAGAACAAGCTCTGCACCGTAAGCACGCAGCAGATTGCGACGTTCAATACTCATCGTCTCAGGCATAACAATGACTGCCTTATAGCCCTTGGCTGCAGCTACCAAGGCCAGCCCGATACCCGTGTTCCCACTAGTGGCTTCAATGATGGTCCCGCCTGGCTTCAATTTGCCGGCCTTCTCAGCTTCCTCAACAATGCTGATTGCGATCCGGTCTTTTACACTAGAGCCTGGATTCTGGTATTCCAGCTTCACATAGATTTCTGCGCTATCTTCAGGAACAATCCGATTCAAGCGCACTAGAGGTGTGCCACCAATCAACTCTGTTACATTATTAACGACCTTTGCCATATAAAGCCCTCCTTAGGATTTAAGCATGCAGCCCTTGAACATTCACATTTATTCTTGATGTAAAATGAAAGATTCTCCGAAGAAAATGATCAATTTCTCCTGTCTTCATTTATTTCCGAGTGAATAAGTTGGTTTTAATATCTATTATCTTAACAACCCCGATAGGAGTTGTCAAGAATGGACACAAAAAATACTTTGCCCCTTCGGATTTCCCCTGTTTCAGCAAAGTATCTCTTGTTCAAGCCTGCATGAGAAGGCTGTACTAACAGCTCTTCTCGTCATTCATCTGTCTTGTCTAACCGCTTGATTAGTTCATCGATATCTTCGCGGCTAAATTTATAAACCTCATTACAGAATTCACAGATAACCTCTTCTTCGTCATCGCCAGAATCGCGCATCTCTTCCAGCTCTTCTCTGCCGAGACTGATTAATGTCCGTTCCACACGCTCCCGGGAGCAATGGCAGGCGAACATGATATCCATCTCATCCAGCACCTTCACATCAGGCACGATCCAACGCAGCATTTCATCAAGCTCCATCCCTTGATCCAGCAGAGAAGTTACCGGTGGGAATCTCCCGATCGATTGCTCGATAGCGCTGATCTCTTCCTCGCTCAATCCAGGCATCAGCTGAATAATAAATCCACCCGCGACAATTACCGAATTATCCTCATCTACCAGCACTCCCAGGCCTACTGCGGATGGAGTTTGCTCTGATACTGCAAAATAATACGTAAAGTCCTCGGCAATCTCCCCAGAAATAAGCGGAGCACTTCCACTATAAGGCTCCTTCATTCCCAAGTCCTTCGTAACGTGAATATATCCGGTAGTTCCGACTGCCGCCGCTACGTCCATCTTGCCCGGACGCTTGCTCGGTGTCTGTACATGCGGATTCTTGACCGAACCGCGCACCTCGCCCTTAGCGTTCGCATCGGCAATGATCTGACCGATCGGGCCATCGCCCTTCACCTGCACTGTTAATTTCTCTTCACCCTTCAACATAGCGCCCATCATAGCCGCTGCCGTAACCGTACGACCCAGAGCTGCTGTTGTCGTTGGAAATGTATCATGTCTGCGCCGCAGTTCTTCAACCAATTGGGTTGTACGTACGGCGAAGGCACGGACCTTCCCGTCCATCGCTATCCCGCGAATGAGTCGGTCCTTTGTAGTCATCTTAGCTGCATTATCCACTCGTGTATCCTCCTTGGCTAGCAAAATATTTTATTGATTGCGCTCGTATATAATACGCAGACCCTCAAGGGTTAAGAGTGGATCTACCTTCTGAATCGACTTCGATTCGCTGGCAATCAGCTCGGCAAGACCGCCGGTAGCGATTACCTTAATATCCCCTTCCATTTCCCGACCGATTCTCTCAACAATCCCGTCGACCTGTCCGGCATATCCAAATATAATACCGGCCTGCATCGCATGGATCGTATTGCGACCGATCACCTTCTTGGGCTTCTCCAGCTCAATCCGCGGCAATTTCGAGGCCCGCTGATACAGCGCCTCCGTCGAAATGCCGATACCAGGCACGATTGCACCGCCCAGATAATTGCCGCCTGCATCCACACAATCGAATGTCGTCGCTGTCCCGAAGTCCACAACGACCAGCGGACCCCCATATTGCTCGATGGCTGCCACAGCATTCACGATCCGGTCAGCGCCCACCTCACGGGGATTCTCATATCTTAAATTGAGACCTGTCTTGATGCCAGGGCCGACGATGATCGCCTTTCTTTTCAAATATTTCACACATAGCTCCTCCAGAACATGCATCAATGGAGGAACTACAGAGGAAACAATGACCCCTTCGATTTGCCCAATACTTATGTTAGACATTTGAAACAGATTGTATATCAGCACCCCGTATTCATCAACTGTAGCTTGCCGATTCGTTCCAATCCGGAAATGATGCAGCAGCTCCCGCTCCTGATAAATACCCAGGACGATATTTGTATTGCCGACATCCACTACAAGGAACATCGATACTTACCTCACTTTCTTCTCGCCCAGATCCAGACTGATGTCCAGGCTCTCAAAGGAATAGGTCAACCGGCCGACAGAGATGACATCGACGCCGCTCTCTGCAATGCCGTGAATGGTCTGCAGTGAGACATTTCCCGATGCCTCCACCGTGACATGCAGCGCCTTGGACTTGATCAGGCTGACCGCTTCCTTCATCAGCTTCGGTGCCATATTATCGAGCATAATAATATCTGCTCCGGCAGCCAGCGCCTCCTTCACCTGCTCCAAGCTCTCCGTCTCTACCTCGATCGTCATCGTATGCGGAATATTCGCCCGGGCCCGGCTAACCGCCTGAGCGATCCCACCCGCGCCTTTAATATGATTATCCTTGATCATCACGGCATCATATAACCCGAAGCGGTGATTCGCTCCGCCGCCCATGCGTACGGCATATTTCTCCAGCATACGATGCCCCGGAGTTGTCTTACGTGTATCAACAAGACGCACAGGCAGCCCCTCCAGAGCATCGACGAAGCTACGGGTGCGCGTCGCTATGCCTGACAAGCGCTGCAGCAGATTCAATGCGAGCCGTTCCCCGGTGAGAATACTATGCGTGCTACCCTCTACCTCAGCAAGGACTGTCCCCTTAGCTATAGTATCCCCATCTGTTACAAGGGGAGTAAATTTCAATGTAGGATCTACAACCTCGAACACCAGCTGTGCAACAGGCATACCGGCCGCTATACCCGCTTCTTTTGCGTGAATGATCCCTTTGGATTCATGTCCGGTCGGAACCGTCACATTCGTCGTCACATCTCCTGAACCGACATCCTCCCGCAGCCACAAGCGAATCGACTCTACTAGCCCTTCATTATATCCATTAAATATCATCACTGAATTCCTCCAGCATCCCTTGTTCTCTATGCCGTAAAATATGCTTGCGCCAGCATTGATCATCCCGCTGCGGATAATCCTCGCGATAATGGCCGCCGCGGCTCTCTTCTCTGGTAAGCGCCGATTCCGTCAACAGGAGCGAGCAGGTGAGCATATTCGCGAACTCCAATTGCTCACAAGTCCGTAGTTCTTCCGCAAAAATCGGCTGCAGCCGCTGCAGCTCTTCCAATCCCTTGAGCAGACCCTCTCTTGTCCGTCGGACGCCTACCTGGCGAACCATCACCTTCTGCAGCTTCAACCTTCGTTCCATAATCGGCTGATTAATCAGCTGATCCCGCTTCTCTGTACTCATAATATTCGAGCCAGTCCTCTTGAGCGGCTCGATCTGGCGAACCCGCTCAACAATCCGGTTACCGAATACAATCGCTTCGGACAGAGAGTTGCTCGCCAAACGATTGGCACCATGTACACCGGTAGACGAGACCTCGCCGCAGGCGAATAAGCGTTCCACATTAGTCTCGCCATGATGCCCCGTGCGAACGCCCCCCATCATATAATGCGCAGCCGGAGCTACTGGAATCCAATCCGTCGTCATATCCAGTCCATACCCGAGGCAAGTCTGATATATCGTAGGAAAGCGACGCTTGATCTTCTCCGGAGCTTCATGTGTAATATCCAGATATACATGAGTGGAATCGGTGGCTACCATCTCACTGACTATGGCTCTAGCGACAATATCCCGAGGAGCCAACTCCAATAACTCATGATATCTCTCCATGAATCGCTCTCCTTTAATATTGCGCAGGACAGCGCCTTCGCCGCGTACCGCTTCCGAGATCAAGAAGCGCGGTGCTCCCGGATAGCAGAGTGAGGTAGGATGGAATTGCACAAATTCCAGATCTCTTAAATAGGCTCCCGCCCGGTAAGCAATCGCTATACCGTCTCCGGTAGCTACTTCCGGATTTGTCGTATACCGATACAATTGTCCGGCTCCCCCGGTACAAAGGATCGTAGCTTGTCCACGAAGGAATACCCGCTGCCCGTCTGGCCGCTGCACCAGTGCTCCCAGACATTCATTATCTTCTGTAATCAGATCGATCACATAGTGATCACTCCATATATCAATGCGCTCATGCGCAGCCACTTTCTCTGACAATGCGCGGACAATTTCATAACCGGTAGCATCTCCATTGGCATGCAGAATACGCCGATGGCTATGCGCCCCTTCCTTGGTTAGCGCGAGCTTTCCATTCTCTTCATCAAAGTCCGTGCCGAGGTCAATCAAATCTTGTACCCTTCTCGGCCCCTCATTGACCAGAATATTAACCGACTCCAGAGAACATAACCCGGCCCCTGCCAACAGCGTATCTTTCCGATGCGATTCAGCGGAATCCTCACCAGAAATAACGGCTGCAATGCCGCCTTGTGCATATCTCGTATTGCTCTCCATGAGCCCCTTCTTCGTTATCATGGTTACGTGCCGATCTTCACTTGCCTTGATAGCGGTGAACAGCCCGGCAACGCCGGAGCCAATGATAATCACATCCGTAGTGATCACAGGCAGCCGCCCAAGATCAAAATCAACCAAATATTGTGGAATCACGATAGTCACCTGTCTTGACATGGGAGTAGCGCATGCTACTGAACCTGTAACATGCGCTCTAGAGAAATTCTGGCTTTGTCGGCGATAGCAGGCGGCACATAAATCTGTGGCTGCATCGTCTCAAGACACTTCACAAGCTTCTTCAGATTGTTAACCTTCATATTCGGACAAACGAGAAACTTGCTCGCAAAATGGAAGGTCTTATCCGGACTGTCCTTCCTGAGCTGATAGCCCGTCCCATCTTCCGTGCCTACGATAAATTCACGAGTGCTGGATTTCTTGCAATAATCTAGAATTGCGGTCGTACTGCCCACAAAATCACCCATAGCCACCACTTCAGGGCGGCATTCCGGATGGACGACGAATTCAGCGTTCGGATACTTCGCCTTCATCTCCATAACATCCTTCACCGTCAGCATATCATGGGTGTTACAATAACCTTCCCAGATGATCAGCTTCTTGTCCGTATGTTGCTGGACATAAGACCCGAGGTTCTTGTCTGGAACCCAGATAATTTCATCAGCATCCACAGAATTAATCACCTTGACCGCATTTGAGGAAGTGCAGCAAATATCAGTCTCCGCTTTGACATCCGCCGATGAATTAATATAAGTTACGACCTTGGCATTCGGGTGCTGCGCCTTCAGCTTGCGCAGACCATCGACACTGACCATATCCGCCATCGGGCAGCCGGCCCGTTCATCCGGTATAAGTACCGTCTTATTCGGCGCCAGAATCTTGGCGCTCTCACCCATGAAATGAACTCCACAGAAGACGATCGTCTCCGCATCCGTCGAAGCCGCCTTCTGGGCTAATAAGAATGAGTCGCCACGAAAATCGGCCACCTCTTGAATCTCATCTCGCTGATAATAATGAGCTAGAATAATTGCATTGCGTTCCTTCTTAAGCTGCATGAGCCTCTCCCGCAATTCGCGGTTCATTTCTGCCTTCCGCTCCAGTGCCTGAGCCTCCACTTGAACCTTCCTCCCCTACATGCGCTCACGATTCTATGCCGCGGCTTCTCTCTATAACAAACAGCCCGCCGGTTTCAACGCTATTTCCGCGTATCCCTATGCGTGCCGTGATTCACACGGTGTTAACAATTAATTTACACAAGGTGGGTGGTACTGTCAATCAATCTGAGTGACATCATTCACACGCTCTACAACGAACCGGATAGTAGCAGCAATGGGTTAAGTAGTTACCACAGTAACCCTATTCGCAGCTATCGCCCAGTCCTTAGCGCGGGGTGTTCGCTGCATGACGTTGGGTCGGTCGACCACCTGTCCGGATAGCTCGCACCTTACCAAACCCCGCTACCAAGGGGACTGCCCTTTCTTTAGTTCAACAGCTTAGGCCGCTAATAACTGCTAAAATACACCTATCCTACAGAAAACAGCCCTGGAATCGGAAAATAACTGCGTAAATACAACTATTCCCTGACCAAAGCCCCGTTTGTAGAAAAATCCGTCCGAATAATTGTATAATAGCAGTTATTTCTCAGGTAGAGCGCGCTACGCACCCATATAGCTGCATATTTGCACTTATAAACTAGCCTGCGCCAGTGGAATGGAGCACATGAACGCGTGATCCTCTCCCTCAAAGATATAGTGAACACATACACCAATTGTACTCCTGATAAAAATATACGTTTTCGCCTTCGGCAAAACATCCGTTACCCATCTCATTTTCCACATAAAGCACAACAGGAGGACCATCTCTGGCCCTCCTGTTGTGTTATCCCAATCTTATACGGTAGGCGTACCGCCGCCGTTATTTGATCCATTATTGTCGCCATCTTCCGGCTTAACCGGAGTATCGCCGACAGTTCCTTGTGGAGCATCCACGACAGGGTCCTGTGTGACATCGTTAGCCGAGCCACCTGGCACATCGTTAGGAATGTCCCCTCTAGGGATACCAGCGTTCGCTTCATCAGGCTTGCCTTGAATGCGAACCTTCACGTCACCGATCGAATCAACGATCGGTTCCCCAGATTCAGAGGAGCCCTCGTCATTACCGTCAACTTTCTCGCCAGCCTCCAGCAATCGGCCATGCTTGATCAATTGATCGATCTGATCGTATTCCAGGGTTTCCACTTCAAGCAAGGTTTCTGCAATCAGATGAACCTCCTTGGAATGCTCCGTCAGAATTTGCTTACAATGCTCGTAGCACTGGCTAATGAAGCGCTGCATCTCCTGATCAATCTCATAAGCGATTTGATCGCTATAGTTCTGCTCATGGCCGAAATCACGGCCGAGGAATACTTGCCCTTGCGACGTTCCAAATTGCATTGGGCCCAGCTTCTCGCTCATGCCATACTCAACAATCATACTGCGTACGATGCTGGTCGCTTGCTGGAAGTCACTATAAGCTCCAGTACCGATCTCACCGATGAACAGTTCCTCGGATACACGCCCGCCCAGAAGGCCAGTAACCTTCTCAAGCAGCTCCTGCTTCGTCACCAGCATCCGATCTTCCTTCGGCAGCATGATGACATAACCACCAGCGCGTCCGCGCGGAATAATCGTTACCTTGTGAACCATATCGGCATTCGCCAGGAAATATCCAACAATCGTGTGTCCCGCTTCGTGGAAAGCGACGATGCGCTTCTCACGGTCGCTGATCACGCGGCTGCGTTTCTCAGTACCTACGATGACGCGGTCGATCGCCTCATCAACCTCAGTCATGGAAATATCCTTACGATTACGGCGCGCTGCCAGCAAGGCAGCTTCGTTAAGCAGGTTCTCCAAATCTGCGCCGGTAAATCCAGTCGTCCGCTTCGCAATGACATCAAGACGAACATCATTCGTCAGCGGTTTGTTGCGGGCATGTACCTTAAGCACTGCCTCACGGCCCTTCACATCCGGACGGTCTACCGTAATCTGACGGTCGAAGCGTCCCGGACGAAGCAAGGCCGGGTCAAGAATATCGGCACGGTTCGTTGCCGCAATAATGATAATTCCTTCATTACCGCCGAAACCGTCCATTTCAACAAGCAATTGGTTGAGCGTCTGTTCGCGTTCATCATGCCCGCCACCAAAACCGGCACCACGCTGACGTCCCACCGCATCAATTTCGTCAATGAAGATAATACATGGAGCATTCTTCTTCGCATTCTCGAACAGATCCCGTACCCGGGATGCACCGACACCGACGAACATCTCAACGAAGTCAGAACCGGAAATACTGAAGAACGGAACGCCTGCTTCTCCAGCTACTGCTCGTGCGAGCAATGTCTTACCTGTACCCGGAGGGCCCACCAACAGGACACCCTTCGGAATTCTTGCGCCTACTGCAGAGAACTTGCGCGGGTCTTTCAGGAAATCAACAACTTCTACGAGCTCTTGCTTCTCTTCATCGGCCCCCGCCACATCTTCAAAGGTAACCTTCTTCTTCTCCTCATTATAGAGACGGGCCCGGCTCTTGCCGAAATTCATCACCTTGCCGCCGCCGCCCTGCGCTTGATTGAACAGGAAGAAGAACAGGATAAACATAATTGCCAGCGGAACAATGGAAGTCAAGAAAGTAAGCCAGATGCTTTGCTCCTGCATTTTCTTCCACTTAACTTCAAATCCATTCTGCTCGCTAAGATCGGTAATTTCCTTGAGTACATTCTCATCGAACGGGATGTAAGCAGAGAATTTCGTCGTTCTGTCATCCTTGACTTTTTGTTTATACTCACCGGTTACCAGATAGGCATAACCGTCAAATTTACCGGTTAATTCCTTCACGTTGTCCGCCTTCAATTGCTGGCGCAACTCTGTATAACTAGGGGTGACGGTTTCCTCTTGTCCGCCAATAAGAAATTGAGCGATGCCCACCACGACTAAGAAAAGTATCAAATAAAAACCAGAATTCCGGATGAACCGATTCATCCCCTACCTCCTCTCAGAACCTTAAGATATTTTACCATAGCCGCACACGCCTTTTCAAAAATTGGGCATGATGCTCATCAGACCGCTTCAGCGGCTGAAATTAGCTGGAGTAAACCTCCGGCTTAAGCACCCCAATATAAGGGAGGTTGCGGTATTTCTCAGCATAATCCAGTCCATATCCGACCACGAACGCATCCGGCAGAATAAATCCGGAAATATCCGCCTTTAATTCAACCGTCCGACGAGCCGGTTTATCGAACAGAGTAGCGATCTTCACTGATTTTACATTTCGACGCTGGAGCACATCTACCAGATAGCTTAGCGTCAGTCCGCTATCGATAATATCTTCCACAATCAGGATATCACGTCCTTCAACGGAAGAATCCAGATCCTTGATAATCTTCACTTCACCCGAAGACCGGGTAGAAGATCCATAGCTTGAGACAGCCATGAAGTCCATCTCAACGGGAACTGTAATCTGCTTCACCAAATCCGCCATAAATATAAAAGCACCCTTAAGAATACAAATGATTAGCGGATTACGCCCCTCATACTCTTCGCTTAATTGTTTGCCGATTTCTGCTACCTTCGCTTGAATCTGCTCCTCTGTGAACAGAATTTCCTGAATGTCACTGTGCAAAGTAAGTAAACCTCCTACGTTAAACTATGAATGCCTTAAATCTGCAGTTCCTGCTTCAGTCAAACCTTCTCGTATCCAAAACTATTCGCAAAACGGAAGACGTATGCTCGCTTACTACAGCGATTGCAGAACGACGAACACCGGGAATCCATATAATACGACCTTCTGCATCCGTCACCATAGGAATTTGGAGGCGAGAAGAAGGAGGTATTTTCGCATCGATGAAAATATCCTTTACTTTTTTGCTTCCATTTAATCCTATGACTTTCATAAAATCGCCTGGCAACCGGGAACGAACAGTAAGCGGATAAAGGAGCTTATCCGCATCAAATGCCGCTTCCTTATCCCCTAATTCATCCAGGGATACTGGCTTCATATCAGCTCCGTTCCGGGTGAAACGCAAACAATGCTCCGTACCCGGAACTAATACTTCAGCCGGAAAATGCTCCACGAGATATGTATAAGGTAAACCTGAACTTCCCGCAGCATCAGCCACAAACCGAATCGTATCATATTCACGTATACAGCGCAGTCCACTACCAAGATCAAGACTCCATGTTGTAGGCCGATCCTGAATTGCACCCTTGCGAATCGCTTCAATCTTGATAAAATCATTCTCTTCACTGCCTAAAGGCAGATAATTTAATATTAGTTTAATCAACCTCCGTTGTAAAGCAGCATGTAGAGCAATAAAAGGCTCAAGCTTGAAAGTGAAAACTCCGCCTTCAACCAAGACCAATTCCTGATATGCCTGTTCTGCCTGCAGCTGCATAAAATCATCTTCAACGCCGATCACCTCAGCCAGACGATTCAAAGAATCTGTCAGTCCGCTATTATATTGCCCCAAAAAGGGCAGCACATCCAGACGGACTGCATTTCTTGCATACTTAGGCAATAAATTAGTGCTATCTATAACATATGGTATGTCAGACTTTTCACACATTTGAATTAGGTCATTCTTGTATATACGAAGCAGTGGGCGGATAAGTTCCACATTTTTTTCATGTCGCTTCATTCTCATGCCAGCTAGACCGGATGGGCCACTTCCCCGCAGTATCCGCATCAGTACCGTCTCCGCCTGATCATCCGCATGGTGGGCCAAGGCGATGGATGCCGCTTGATACTTCGTTGCCACCTGATGCAGGAACTCATATCGCACCTCGCGTGCAGCTAGCTGGGTTCCCTGTCCTGTCTCCTTCATATAAGCAGGTACGTCAAACACCCCTAGCTCAAACGGAATACCAAGCCCGCGTGCCATCTCACGCACGACCTCCGCCTCATCATCCGATTCCTTGCCACGGAACCCGTGATTTACATGAGCGCAGACCAGACGAAGCTTCAGCTCAGGATCAGCGGCCAGATGATGCAATATATGTAGAAGCGCAACAGAATCAGGGCCTCCGGATACGGCCACAACGATACAATCTCCTGGAGACCACAGCATCTCCTCATGACCGATTCGGCGCACTTGCTCAACTAATCGGTGCATTATTCTACTGTTCATGCGCCTATCCCTCCTTCGTTGTCTCCCCATTATAATGCTAATTCCAGAATGTGAAAAATAAGGCGCAGAGAAGTAAAAGCACAGATAGCGTAAAAGCCCCCATCATCCACGTCGGAGTCGGTGATTTGGACTTACGCTGTAGAACTTGCTTCTGGACCTGTTCCCTCCATAACTGGCGCGCTTCCGCTGTACTACGGAATTTCCCCTCCAGCGCCCGTTCGAGCCATTTGCGATAAGGCTGCAGGGCGGACTCTCTCCGTACGATCGTCAGCAGATCGCTCTTGCTGCGGGTCTGCGGCAGATTGATAGCAGCCTCCTTAAGCAAAGGCTCCGCCAGTAAATGGATGCATACAACGGCGAACGAGAATAAATCATAGGACGGCTCCGCTGTCCGTCCTCCTGCGCCCCAGTAGCCGCGATCATACCACTCTGTAAATTGCCGCACGCTCCGGCCATTCTCGCTGACTCCGCCGTAATCGATCAATTCCACCTCGCCATAGGGCGAGACCAGGACGTTCTCCGGCTTCAAATCCCCGAAGGTAAACCCCAGATCATGCAGCCCTTCCAGCTGCTGCAGCAGCGAATACCCGGCGACATTCAGCCATCTGCTGCCCTGCTGTGTCAAGAAGGAGCGTAACGGCTCACCCTTCACATAGCGCATAACATAGAAAGGAATCTCCTTGCCCTGATGAGAGTAATCATCCACCTCTACCAGATATGAGAGATCCCTTTTGCCTGTAGAACCGTTCTTTCGCCTTTTTCGCTGTAACGCCTTGAGGACGTTGATTTCAGATTGCAGATCGAGGGTATCAAACCCCATCTTGAGAGCATATAGCCTTGCGCTCTTCATCTGCTTCACCAAATAGACAACCCCGTTAGCCCCCTGTCCAAGCAGACGCTGTATCAAATAGCGTTCACCCTTCCAACGGCCGGTTACAATCGTCCCTGGCGGCAGGGTCAAATTAGACGACGTAGTCACCAAGCATCGCTTCTCCTTCACCTTTCTCATCCGTACCATGAATTCCTCTATGTCCATTCAGTTTACCATAACGGAAGAATTCAATCACCTTCAAGAGCGCGGGGCCGGTCGGAGTCGCCCCTCTCATCGTAAGACGTTGGAAAATAGAGCGGGCAGAGTCCAGATTACTGGTCCAACCGAGATCGAGTACCGCTTCCTCCCCGCTATGCGCACCCGGGAAATGGAAGACCGCTAATTGACTGCTGCCCTGCCTCGCCCCCAGGCTCAGCATCATATCGCGGATCGCCTCCTCCACCGCAGCCAGCTTCGGCTTCATACTGGCGCTGGCGTCGATGAGCAGAGCGACCTGCAGCGGACTATTCTCGCTAAGCTCGTCAATGACCTCGACGACCTCAGCACGCTGTTCCGGCGGCAGCACCTCGACCGAGGATTCTCCTAGAATATGCTTCAGCTCCTTGTTGACCGCCTGCTGGATCGTCTGGACCACAGTCTTGCGGGTCAGCATCTGCATCGTCTGCGCCAGCTTCTCCGTGCCTGTCAGTCGGCTCATCCCCCCACCTGCTCTGGCGATCTCCTCGATTTCAATGCTGCCGAGCTCACCGATCGCTCCGTAATCGACAATACCTACCACATTAACAGTGATTCCTTCCTGCCGAGCCAATGCAGCCGCCATCACCGGACTCTCGCCAACATTGGAACAACCATCCGTAATCAACATAATTTGCTTCATCGCTATTCTCGCCTCCAATAGTTACTGCAACTCTCTTATCTCTATCATTTCCATGATTGATAGGATTCAAACTAGTCAAGTAGAACTATTGGCCGTTCAAAGACAGTACATAGACACTTCCGGATTGCAATTCATCCTCTAACGAAACTCCAGAGCGCTATTTGCCCAAAAACAGTAATAAATAAAATCTAAGGAAACACCATATCGTTATTCGAGGGAAAATCGCAATTTAGACCCCTGATTTGCACAGATAGCACTCCCCCAGTTTCGTTAGAAATTGCAAAGCCCCTTTGGGGCGCAAATAGCGATACCTTGTTTCGTTAAAAGTCCGACTCTTCAAACCTGCATTTTTGCAGGAATTTCGCAACTACAGCGACCCATAATGGCAAATTCCTGCGATAATGCAGGTATTTCCCCAACTCGGACCTGATTTCGCAGAAAACAGCAGAAAAGCCTGCAGATTTACAGGAATTTACCAAGAACAGGTGAGTTCGGGCGATAAAGCCTGCAGATTTGCAGTTTTGGAATTCGTGCAGCCGCTAAATAACAAAAAGGGGTTGCCCACAAAGTCTGGGTGACTTCGGGGCACGCCCTTTTTTAATTGAAACTGAATTACTGTGCTTGAGGAGCAGGGAAATAGCCGATGCGCACCGCATAATCTATCATGCGTCTGAAAAATTCGCCGTCGGGAACATGACAGGTGACATTCGTATCCGCCAGGAATTCATTCGTCTGAGGGCAGGCGAAGCGGTAGATCGAGTTCTTCGCTCCATCTCCCTCCAGCTGCGCCATCGCCAGCTCCATGCCAGCCTGATCCTTCGGCTCGTTCGGATCGAGCAGCCACGCCTCATAGGCAGGCCATTCCAGCAGATCGATAGAGTAGCCGTACTCACGGAGAATATCGACCATCGCGGTATAAGCGATTTGCGCCGGATTGCAGATATGGAACAGTCTGCCGACACTCTTCTCCTGCAGAGCCAAGGCCGATATAGACGCGCCTGCATAGTCCACAGGGGTGAAGTCTACCTCCCAGTGCACGCTCGGCGCCTTGCCAAGCAGCAGCATCGCCTTCAGCATCCGATAGAACGCATTATTGTCGATGTTCTTCTGGAATACGCCCGTAGTGGAGTAACAGGACAGATTACCTACCCGATATACCGAGACAGCCACTCCCTCTTCCTCACAGGCCTGAATCACCAGCTTCTCCGCTTCGAGCTTACTGTTCGTATATACATTCTCGGTAGCAACCGCATCATAGCCACATCCTTCGATAAACGGCTCCCACCGTCCCAGGAAGGCCAGATCCTCAGGAATCCCCAGCGTGGATACGTAATGGAAACGCACCTGCTTCCCGCGCGCCAGATCAAGCAGACGGTCCGTGCTCTCAACGTTCACCTTAGCAAAATAATCCGCCGCGCCAAAGTGCTTCACCTCGGCTCCACAATGGATAATGGAGTCAAGCTGCTGTCTAAGCAGTGTTGCATCCTGCGCACTCAAGCCCAGGTCGGGCTGCTGCAAATCGCCGCAGACGACAACAACCCGTGCCTCCATTTCACGGACAATCTCCGGCCCGTAGTAGCCCTGCATAACTTCCGCGAGACGATGATAGGGGTCTTCGCCCTCTTTTGCCCGTACTAGACAATATATCGTCGCCTCCGAGGTCTGAAGCAATTGATAGAGCAGTGAGGAACCCAAATATCCGGTAGCCCCGGTCAATAGAATATGATGCTGGGCAGCCGCAGTCCTTAGATTCGCCCCGCCGAACATACGAGGATATTCTGCCAAATCCCGGATCTCTTCCACACCTGCAAAGGCATCCTCCTCTACAGTTTCATTCTCCAGTTCTACTACACGTCCAGCCATAGAATGAACCGTTGGATAGAGGAAGAAATCATTGATTTTCAGCTTTGGAAAGCTCGGCTTCAGCAGCACCAGCGTCTCTAATATCTTCAAGGAATGCCCGCCAATTTCGAAGAAATTATCATGCAGACCGACACGACTGCGGTGAAGCGATCTCTCCCAGGCCGCAGCGATTTCCCGCTCCAGCTCTGTATTTGGCGCCACATATTCGGAATCTTCCTCCACTATCGCAGGAATATCATAGGTTCCTAACCGTTTACGGTCGATCTTCCCTGTCGGCGATAAAGGCATCGAATTCAGCATGATGAAATGTCCCGGAACCATATATGCCGGAACCTTAGTCTTCAGGAAAGATGCCAGCTCCTGCTTGCTGATCTCTATGCCAGATTTCGAAGTATAGAAGCCGAGCAGTACCTTCTCCCCGCTCTCATCCTCTTTGGCGATAACCGCGACGTCCTTGACCAGTTCATGCTTGGCCAGATTCTCCTCAATCTCTCCGATCTCAATCCGGTATCCCCGGATCTTCACCTGCAGATCCTTTCTGCCCATATACTCAATACCGCCGTCTTGCAGCAGCCGGACCAGATCGCCAGAGCGATAGAATCTCTTGCCGGAAGCCGGATTCAACGGATCAACAATAAAGGCCTCCTCCGTCTTGTCAGGCAGATTTAAATAACCCTTAGCCAGTCCGACGGAATGGATCAACAGCTCACCCATCACATTTAGTGGACAGAGCTGGTCCTGCTCATTGACGATCAGCACCTCATAATTGGCAATCGGCCGACCGATGCTGACCGTGGTCAGATCTTCAGGGATCGGCTCCTTGATCATATGGGTCGTTGTAACAACTGTTACCTCTGTCGGCCCATATGCATTGACGATGAACGGCTGATGCCGCAGCTTCCTCTGTAGATTACGCACCGACTCTCCAGGAAGCGCCTCTCCACCTATAACGAAGCTCTTGATCACTTGATACTTCAGGGCCTCTTCCTCGGTAAGATAAGTGGACAATTGATTGAAGAAGACGGTCGGCAGAATTCCGATCCGGGTCGCTCCGGTGTCCTGTATAGCTGCTGTGAAGCTATCGACCGAATAACGCTGATCATTGGACAATAAATGCAGTCTCGCCCCGCAGCATAGTGCGCTGAATATATCGAATACCGATGCATCGAAGCTAAAGGTAGAATACTGGAGAATGACATCTTTCTCTGAAAATTGCAGTTGATCTATCGTCGACATCGACAGATTCACAACACCGACATGGCGAATCAGCACGCCCTTCGGTCTTCCCGTCGTCCCGGAAGTATAGATCGTATAGGCCACATCATCCGGCTCGATGGACACCTGGCAAGGCTGGGCCGAATAGGCAGAAAATTGCTCCAGATCGAAGCAAAGCAGCTTTACCTCTTCTGCTCTATCAGCCACAAGCGGCTGCAGCTTGGTGATATAAGCTCCCTTGGTCAGGACGATCCGCGAGCGGGTATCCTCGATGATGTACTGATTCCGGTCATCCGGATGCTCTGGATCAAGCGGAATGTAAGTTCCACCGGCCTTCAAGACACCAAGCATGCTGACGACAGCCTCCATGCTGCGCTCCATATATATCGCTACGAAGTTGCCCTTATCCAGCCCCTGGTCGGTCAAGGCGTGGGCAACCTGATTGGACAGACGGTCTAGCTGCTCATACGTCAGGCTCCACTCTGCCGACGATAGCGCCATCCGGTCAGAAAATCTCTCAACCGCTCCCTTGAGCATGGACGTAATCGTTAAGTCTACGCCCCACTGTCTGCTCGTATTATTAAGCGTCTCATAGGCTGATCGATCCTCATCCGTCATGATAGAGATGTCACCCACAGCCATATCCGGATCCGCCAATACTGCCGTTCCAATACATTGAAAATGGCTGACGAACTTACGAATCGTGCTCTCCTTGAATAGCTGGCCCGCGTAGGCGATCTCCACCACCCACTGCTGCTTCTCACTATGCACATACCAATTAAGACGGCTTGATTCATAAGTATCATCCTGGCCATATATCGTCTGCACCACAGGGGACTGCGAGATAAGCTCCTCTATCTCCTTGATAGGCAGACTAGCTGCATATAACGGATTGAGCCGCTCCGCTATAGTCGATAGCAGATGGCTGAAGGACATCTCCGCTTCAAGATGTAGGCGCAAGGGCAGCAATCTGCCGCCCGGTCCCTTCACCCCGACGATTTGATCCTGCTCTCCACTCATTCGATACAGGAATACGTAGTAACAGGCTAGCAGCCAGGTCTGAATGTCGCCACTCCCGGCGATTCGTTCCAGTTGTGATGGGTCCATGTCCAGCGCACAGGTTATTCTTCTAAGCTCACTAGCTATCGTCAGATTAGGGTAGTCCGTATGAATATGAAAACCGGATAATGGCGGCTGTAGCTCTCTAAGCCAATATTCCCGGGTTTTCTGATCCATCAGTATGGTGCTCACAACTGATCACTCCTTAATTCTCTCTCTATTTATCTAAATAAAACACCATATTACAGGGTCAGGCCCTTAACCAATTTCTCCAAGCTCCCGGAGATTTCATTCAAATGCTCAGCGGTATTCATAATGTTATCTGCAGAAGCACGCTGTTCCGAGGCACTCTCGCGGATTTGCCCAGAAATAACTGCATTTCGTTCGGCATATTCGGCAATTTGCTTAATCGTCACGGTGATCTGTTCAGTCTCTGCCACCATTTCCTCAGTCGCAGCAGATACTTCCTGGATCTGGCTCGTGAACGCGTCGTTCGCGTCCAGAATTGTACCGAAGAGTTCTCCTGTCTTCTGCACAATTTGGATACCTTCCGTAACATTGCGATCCCCTTCACTGATAGCAGCAACAGCTGTCAGGGTTTCCTTCTGTATGAAATGGACAAGATCGGCGATTTGATCCGCTGACTTGGCGGATTCTTCAGCCAGCTTCTTCACTTGATTTGCTACAACAGCGAATCCACGGCCCTCTTCACCGGCCCGGGCTGCCTCAATGCTGGCGTTCAATGACAACAGATGGGTCTGCTCTGCAATCTGTGTAATCACCCGAACGATCTCTTCGATTTGTCCAGAGCGCTTCTGCAATTGTTCAATCGATACCACGGATTGCTGCACCGACTGTTGGATCGCGTCCATTTGTTCAATAACGCCTCCGATATTATCTCGCCCGACCTCCGACCGATCCTTCATTTGCATGGAGACATCCGACAAAGCCGCGGTGCTGTTAGCAATCGTGCCCACGCCTGAATTAATCTCCTCCAATGAAGTAACACTCTCAGCGATCGCCTTGCTCTGACGGGATGCCTTCTCCGAGATCTCCTCGATATTGGCGCCGATAGCCGCTGATGTCTGATGATTCTCCTCCAGCGTATCGAATAATATCTTCGATTGATCCGCCGATTGGATTGAAACTGTCTTAATCGTCGACACCAGATCATTCATATTCTGAGCCATCTTATTAAAGATCGCATTGACCTGACCAAGCTCACTCTCATCCGTCTTAAGCCGTACGCTGAAATCGTTCTTGGATAACTTATCCAAACCCTCCATTAGATCCTTCACCGGTGCAAAGGTTCTCCGGGTCGTGAAAAATTGGAACGACAAAATAACGATCAGAATCACGATAAGCGAGAGTACCGTGTATCTCAGCAAATCCCTCTGGCCGGTCAATATCAGGCTAGCATCGAAATCCATGCCTATGTATGAGAAAACCTGGCCGCTCTTATCCTGAACAGGATAAAGCACTGTCAACCAAATTCCATAATCATCTTTATAAGGCTTCGTGAACGTAATCTGCTTCGTCTTCAGCATTTCTTCGACGCCCTTCACATGGTAAGCGGGCTGCCCCAGCATATCACCCAGGAACAGGTTCTCCCCCTCGAACATATCCAGGATATCCGTCGAGAAAGCGATCATCTGTGTACTGTTATTCTCTACCTTCGCGCCAAAAATATAGCCCTGGGCCACCTCAGGATGAGTTGACGATAATTCATCGAACAACTTCGTCAGTTTCTTCTGTAGCTCCGAGTTTCGATCGGTATCCGTCATCGCTGCCTTGGCATCCTCTGGACTAATTTTATCCTTCCAGGCTTCCATAACCCGCTGGGAGTTCTCTTCCAATTGATTCGTCAGAACAGCGCCTTGAATATAGTAGCTGGCTGTAATCAAGATTACACCTGTCATTAGAACAGATAGACTCGTTAACATCATATTCTTAGTGACAATACTTAAACGGTTCATAAAACCAGAAATCTTCATTTTCAGTCTCCTTTTCATCCCAATAGTGAGTTGGAATCGTTTGTACTTCCGATCAGTAATCTATTTTTCCGTAATCTCCCTTCACGATGGCCATCCACTAAAAATTGGGCAAAAAAAAAGATAACCGCATAGCAAACTATAGGTTACCTTATTTAAGAGCAACTGGCTGACATATCCCCCAAAAGAAGAATTAGTCCCTATAGCTTTGCGTCACTACCTTTCGATAGCTTTGCCAAAAAATTATTTAATTAGGTTTAGTGGACCCACCTGCTAAATTTCGACAAAACGACAATCATAATCTTACTATGAATTTCAAAACATTTCCATGATATTTAATTCCAGAATTGTGTACATTATTTGAATAATACCACCTAGAGATTCGCTACTTAAGACCTATTTTCTCTTTATATAATCTGCTTTGTACATTTTCAGCTCACCGTACGCGGCCGCTCCAGCCGGGATATTCCCGGTATATGCAGCGTTGACCACTGAGGCAGCAGATGATCAATTCTGGCTACTACTACGGTCATATCATCATGAATCACATTCTTCTGATAGCGGATCACCGATTCGAGCAGACAATCTGCAATTTCCTGGGGCTCATCCGAATAAACCTCCGAGATCACCCGTTTAATCCATAGCTCCTTATTAACCGCATAGCCCGGAGCATCATACACTCCATCCGTCATCATAATCAGAATGTCCCCAGGATGCAGCTGCA
This sequence comes from Paenibacillus aceti, assembly GCF_003614185.1. Lineage (GTDB taxonomy): Bacteria > Bacillota > Bacilli > Paenibacillales > Paenibacillaceae > Fontibacillus > Fontibacillus aceti. The sequence goes on along the minus strand of NZ_KZ987724.1, from coordinate 4,325,206 downwards.
CGGTCACAAGGTCGATCTCGATGTCCTGAATAATGCCGATCGGCAGATTGCTGGCCGTAATCGGGATAACCTCACCCCCCCGCTTGATAAAGCTCGGTGAAGAGCCGATCTTCAGAAAGGTGGTCTGGGCCGAGAACTCATCGATCAGAGCCATATCGACCGTGGCGTAAACTTCATCCGGAGAACGAAGCATCAGAATCGAATTGACCGATTTCACCGCCAGCTTCTCATCCATCCCCGATTGCAGCAATTGCTCAAGAATCCCAAGCGCCGTGTCGCTCTCCAGCCGCGCCCGCTCTCCATTGCCCATTCCGTCACTGATCGCCACGGCATACGTGCCATTTCCCAGCTCCATCGCACTGAAGCTGTCGCCTGACAGTAAATCACCGCCCTTAGCCGCTGCGGCGACTCCCGTTGTGACCTCAAAAGTCTTGGCCGAGCCGAAGGTCACCGTGGCCAATCCATCCTTGCCTGTCGGCATATTCTCCCTGACGACCGTAATATGCTCGTCCACAATATCCGATAACAAGGGGGCTATAATCTTTCGGCACTCGTCAAAGCCGCGGGTATAAGCATGGACAATTTCAATCTCCACATTGCCATGATCCAGACTGATAATATCGATGTTCTGAATGGACAAACCCATCTTGTCGAGCGCATCCCTGATTTGCTCCTCTTGCTTATACATAGCTTGTCCCTCGCGCTGGATTTCCCGGGCCAGATCCTCCATCACCTGCGAGACGCCCGAGAGTTGTTCCGCGACAAGTTGTCTGCTGTCGTATATTTGCCGCTTCCAGTGCATATCATTCTGATAGAGGTTGTACTCCTGCTTCATCAGTTCGAGGACCTGATCACTCTTGAGGCAGAGTTTATTCCATTTCGGAGGTAGATCCCGCTTCGTTACCTCCGGGTTCTCCTCTACGGCCGTCATCATCTCTGTCATCAATTTATAGGTCTGATAGAAGTTACCATCCCAGCATAGCTTGCGGCGCGAGCAATTCGAACAAGCCTCTTCCGTGATCGCATTCATGAAATGGCCGACCTCTTCACTCTGCTTGGACATCTCGCCACTGCTAGCCATCTGCCCGAAGCTACGCGATAGCTGCTTGAACACTTGGGAGAACTGGGCCACTCGTCCGGCAGTAACCTCCCTGACCCGCTTGGCATACTCATGCTGTGATTTAATATGATCCTGGGTACCAGGCACGTATTTGGCGATCACGCTGACTACGCTCTTGGGGGTAATCAAGAAGAAGAAGATCGCTACACAGCTCTCCCATGTCGAGGACATAACCTCGGCTGGTCCTGTTAAATATATCGATAGGATGGATGAGCCCAGCAGCATGCCCAGAGCTACAGCCCATTTGCGCCCCTCCCGCAGCATGCCTGCCAGCATGCCCGCGAAGGCTAACAGACTCATCTGATAGAGCGCTGTCATATTGGCCAGGCTTAGGATCAGGCCCGTAATTACGCCCACCGAAGCCCCTAAGGAGGCACCGCCAACCAGAGCGAATAACAGGATCAAATATCTGGACATGATATGCTCAATCGACAGACCGGAAATCTCCCACCCGACTGCTCCCGTCATCATCGAGGCCAGCAGAATGACCAAGCACAAGATCTCCTCATTCTTCAGATGCTTTCCTTTTCTCCGAAGCGAGAAGATCGGCACGGACTGAATGAAGACCAGCGTCAACACGAAGCTGAGGACGGAGTCCGCCACAATCATCATCATCGCGTACCAGGTCAATGAGGGCCCGACGACCGCCTGGAACAAGCCTACGAAGAAGGTACTGAAGAATACAATTAACGGAGCGTAGGAGATGTCCGCTCGCTCGAAGGCTTCCAATCCTTTATGAATCAGGTAAAAAATAAGCAACTCCGCAGCGATCCATACGCCATGCTGGACAGGCGATAAAAGGGCTCCGAGCACCATCAGAAATCCGGCGGACATCGCACTCTCGCGACGCATGAACATCATCACCGCGAAGAAAGCGACAGCGAATGGGGATAGCTCGTCCAAAATTGTAGCTCTCCCTAGTAAAAATGCCATCACCAGAAAAAGAAAATTCCATTTATTCACCGTAAAGCTCTGAGCTGCCCGCTCCAGAAACGGGGCATTCATCCATATGCCTCTCTCCTTCGCCTTGGCCCGTCCTCTCATTCTCTTCAAACCGGGAAACGTAATGACATTCCACTTCTCCATTAACTGGCACCACCTTATCCAATTTGTTAGGTATGTCCCATTATAAGTAGGATAATCTGGAAAGTTTGTCATATGCCGGAGCATGACCCAAAGAAATTTCCGACAAATTGAGAGGGCTACACGAATCATCACGAATACAAGCCCACCTAAGCCTGCGTCCCCCTGATACGTGCCTATGTTCGCATCGCTCGTCCATATTTTAACGCGCTGCATCACTGATTTATCTGCTGCATATCGTTTTATTGCGTAATAACCTGTCGGCTAAAGAGGACAGACGACAAAAATAGAATCCGCGAAACACAAAAAACCGTAGGCATAATTCATGCCTACGGTGGATTTCATATTTGTGAAGTTACATTCGCTTGGCTCCGCGTCCTCCGCGTTTGCCTTCCGTATTCTTCTTCAACGAAGATATTCGCTCTTCACTATCCTTGAGGAAACGCGACATCTTATCTTCAAAAGAAGTCTTGCTAGGAAAAGACTTGTTAGGAAAAGAGCGTCCCCCTCGATCCCGATTAAATCCGCCACCTGGTCGGTCTCCGTCTCTGCCGCCACTTGGGCGATCGTTTCTTGGTGCACGAGGCGGTCTGCTAGACTCCACCGGCTTATCGACGGCTTGCTTAATGGAAAGTCCGATCTTACCGTCCTTATCGACATTAATTACCTTCACAGTAACCATATCGCCAATCTTCAGGTGATCGTTGACGTCCTTCACATAATTGTCGGCGATCTCCGAGATGTGAACGAGACCCGTGACACCTCCTGACAGATCCACAAATGCTCCGAAATGCGTGATGCCTGTCACTTTACCCTCTAACTTGGTGCCCACTTCTATTGCCATAAAATAAAATGATCCTCCCTTAAAAATATACAGCCAGGCCTCGAAATCATGACTGCGGTGATTTGATTATACCGAATGAGTGAAACAAGGTCAACAGACGGATGTCTCTAGATCTCAATCATTCTCCGAGCCGGAATCCGAAATCCGCACCGGAATCTCACCAGGTTTATACAGTCCATACTTCTTCATTGCGATCTGACCGATATATTCAGGATCCTTCAGACGATCTAATTCATAATTCAATTGATTCAAGCTCTTCTCCGCAGCCTCCTTGGTAGCCTCACGCTCCGCGAGCTGCTCGGATTTACGCCCGATCTCACCGGATTGAGAAATAAAAGTGTGGCCGGCCCAAATCATGAAGACGACCATGAACATCATCCAGAGCCTTAACCGGCGGCGCGCTCCGACCGTTCCGGAAGTCTTACTCTGAGTTTGTCTACCTTTGGATACTTTATTCAACCGAGCGCCCTCCAATCTCTTATTCTCTCATTCTCTATGAAACCAGCGTCTCCATAAAGACACCATCCAGTTCCGTACAGCGGTCAGCCTGTCCGAAATGCGAAGTCGCCTGCGCAGCGGCCTGGTCGCCCATAAGAATAGCTTCCAGAAAGGCAGCAAGGTGATTCGACCCAGGAACAGCAGTACAACCCATATGAAGCCCAGTAATATCCAGATTCCCTTGAACAGCCACCTTAATGGGGCCACTATCATGACCTGGACAATCCAGACTAATATCCTATAAAATCGCTTTATTACTATTATTAACATTACCACAAAACGTTCGGTTATAACACTCAGAAACAAAAAATGAATCCAAACGCCTATAAAAAGTCCTAGAAAAACATAGAATCTGATTTCTCCCTGATTGGTATGATATAAAGTTCGGAAGACGAACAGTGCTGAGGCACACCAATAGAGCAGGTCAAGGGCATGTACAATCCAGCGCGGAAAGCGGAATTGCCTGGAGACCACGCGATAGCTGTCGAAGACAATTCCCATAATCATTCCGCAGGCCAGCATCCATAGAAGGGTAATCCACTGTGTATGCAGATTCATCGGAACAGCTTACCAATAAATCCTTTGTTGGATGAGTGGGAGCCGGGCTCCAAATAAGACAGGGAATTTACCAGGCCCTCGATACTGACAAGCCCCTGTTCGAGATTCAGATTTTTGATATGTAAATTCTGACCGCGGATCGTCAAATGCCCCAGTTCGGTCTGCAGTAGAAATTCCTCACTATCAAAGCTCTCTACATTCTGCACCCCTGATATTTCAAGCAGCTTTCTGTGAAATAGATGCAACTCCTGACGCTTCCCTTTTCCTTGTTCTACCATGGCATGTACCCCTCCTTCTTACAGATAGCTTATGGAGGAAGTATACGGTTTAGAACTTGGGGAGAAATAAAAAGCGGTGCCCAAGGGCACCGCCGAATCAACAGTATTCACTATTGATTATTCAAATAAATTTTCTTTTGCGATCGGTTCTTCCTTCACCAAGGTATACATGGTAGCCGCTTCTTCTTTGCGGGTGGTCTCGGCCAATCGTTCGACTCTTACGGTGACCAGCTTCTGGCCGAATTGCACCGTAATTTCGTCGCCTACCTTCACCGCAGTGCTTGGCTTCGATTCACGGCCGTTGATCAGAACTCTTCCTTGATCGGAGACATCCTTCGCAACGGTACGCCGTTTAATCAACCGTGACACCTTAAGGAATTTGTCGAGACGCATTATTTTACAGCTTCTTTAAGTTTGTTGCCGGCTTTAAATGCAGGTACTGTAGATGCAGGAATCTCGATCGTCTTACCCGTTTGCGGGTTGCGGCCAGTACGACCGGAACGTTTGCGAGTTTCGAAGGTACCGAAGCCAATCAATTGCACCTTGTCTCCACTTGCAAGAGCCTCGGTGATTTCACCAAGAAATCCGTTCAATACGGATTCAACGTCTTTTTTAGTCAAGCCACTCTTGCTGGAAATGTTGTTGATCAAGTCAGTTTTGTTCATTAATAATGCCTCCCAATAGATAAAGAAATAAATGATATTGCGGCAATTCGGAGTAGGCTCCGGCTTACAGCAAGGATATCTTTGTATGAGTATTCTTTCTTTAATTAAAAAATCCTGCCCGGAACTTAGAATTTTTTTGTTTAATTCGCAAAATTACCCGCATTTTAGGCAATTCCCCTAATTATCTCCGTTCCTTCTTCTTGGCTTCCTCCCATAATCGGTCCATTTCGGTGAGGGAGCTGGTGCCTGGAGTTTTCCCGGCTTCATGAAGCCGTTCCTCTACATAGCCGAAGCGACGGATAAATTTGGAGATCGTCTGTGATAATGCTTCCTCCGGGTCCGCCTTGATAAAACGGGCTGCATTGACGACAGAGAACAATACATCGCCCAGTTCCTGCGTCTGCTCTGCCGGCTGTCCTGTCTTGACGGCCTCGCGCAGCTCGGTGATCTCCTCTTCGAGCTTGTCCCAGACGGAGTCGATATGCTCCCAGTCGAAGCCGACCTTGGCCGCCTTCTTCTGCAGCTTATACGCCTTCATTAACGCTGGCAAGTCCCGTGGAACACCGCTTAATGCGGATAGTCTCTCCGGTTCGATGCCTTTACGCCGCTTCTCCTCCGCTTTCATCGCATCCCAATTCTGCAGCGCAGCTTCGGCATCCTCGGCGCTTAATTCTCCGAATACATGCGGATGGCGGTAGATCAGCTTCTCATTCAGCTCTTGAATCACATCGTAAACCGAGAAAGTTCCCAGTTCTTCCTCCATCTGTGAGTGCAGCATGATCTGCAGCAGCAAATCACCTAGCTCCTCACGCATATGATCCGGGTCATCGTCATCGATGGTCTCAAGCACTTCATAGGTTTCCTCGATCAGATTCTTTCGAATGGATTGATGCGTCTGCTCGCGATCCCAAGGACAGCCTCCCGGACTGCGAAGGATCTCCACGATCTCATGCAATCGGCCAAAGGTACGAATCCGCAGGGATTCATCCGAATTAGCCGGAACATAGACCAGAGATAAATTGCCAAACCCGCTGATCCGATCCAGCTCGTAGAGCGGTACGGTAACGATTTGCTCACGGCCTTCTACTCCCAAGGCATGTCCGACGGTAATCTCATAATCATCTGGATAGATCTCCATCAGGCTGAGCTTGACATCAGAAGCCGTGAATTCATCATATACTTGTCCGATCAGCGTATGCAACTGCGGATGGATCAACTCTGCATTCACATCCGAAGCATCGAGCAGTTGAAACCCTTCAATCGGGTCAAAACCGAGACGCACGAATGCCTCATCCAGGAAGCTCTCTCCGCCGATGACTTCGATCGTAATCTGTTCAGCAGGACAGCGCTCCCGCAGCAGCTTGACCGTTAATTCCGCCACCATCGGATGACCGGGAACAGCATATATGATCTGCCCCGCTGACATCGACTTAGCTTCGGCGATCAGACGGTCTGCAATCTCCGCGTAAACGGAGGGGAAGTCCTCCTTCGCCTCATACACAGCATCGAAGGATGTGAACGGAATCCCCGTCTCCTCCAGCCATCCCACAACGGGATGGTCCTTCGTACGAACATACCGCTGCTGCGCTTCCTTAAGCCTTCTGAAGCTGCCCAAGGTCAGCTGCTCGGGATCGCCGGACCCAAGTCCGATTACCGTTATGCTTGCGCTCATGTATGAGTCACTCTCCTGTCCGATTCATAATTACGATCGCTACGATCTAACCTCTTTGCTTGAGCCAAGCGCCCTGCCGCCTGCACTCAACACGGTTGTCAAAAAAAGAAAGTCCAAATCGCATGATAATACTATACCACTAGTTTTGTCCAATTACGAAATTGAGAACATCGCCGAATTATTTGTGAATAATCCGCCGCTTACTCCGGGCGGATCAGCCGCAGCTTCCGAAGCAGCTTCAGCAGCTTCGGGCCGAGACGCGGCAGGGCGGCCACCTCCGCCGCGGTCAAGAGGCGTGTTCGCAGGACCGCGACGGCGAACACGGCTGCGCCGAGCAGCACGCCCAGCAGGCTGACCAGAGCCGCTATAAGGCGGCTCTGCGGCAGCGGGGCGGCAGCGAGGCGCAGCAAGAGCACGGCCGCCGCCAGCGCTAGGATGGCGCCGGCCGGCCGCAGCAGCGCTGCTTGTGCATCGGGGCGTAGCCCCGTGCGCCTGAGCAGCAGCGCGAGGTTGAGAGCCGCAGCGACAGCGTAGGCGATGATACCGGCGATGGCAGCGCCGGTAATGCCCAGCTGCGGCACAAGGGCCGCGTTCAGCGCCGTCTTGAGCGCTGCGGCCAGCAGCAGGTGGAACGCCGGGGCACGGACGTAGCCGAGCCCCTGCAGCAATGCTGCTGTCACGGTTACGAGCGCGCTCGGCGCTGCCGTCCAGGCGATCCAGGCCATGGTGCCGCTGCCTGCCGCATCCTGATACAGCATCACGTTAATCGGCTCGGCCAGCAGAGCCAGCCCGGCCGAGGAAGCCAGCCCGATCAGCCAGAACCAGCGCAGGGCCAAGGTCAGCTGCCTTTGAATTCCTGCTGTATCCCCACGGATGTTCATCTCGGCCAGCACAGGAATGAATAGCACGGACAATGATGACGCCAGCATAGTCACCAATTGTACAAGAGGGATACCGCGATTGTAAACACCGACAGCCGACATAATGGCAAGCTCATCTCCATGGCTGGATAACAGTCTGGGCAGGGTAAATGTATCGACCAGACTGATCAGCGGTACAGCCAGGGAAGCCAGACAAATCGGTATCGCGTAACGAAGCAAGGAGGAGAGCAGCGCTCTGCCCCGCTCCCCTGCAACGGATGCTGATCCTGAGGACAGCCCAGGATGAGCTTCATTGCTGCCACTACCGACAGCGATACTTCGAACTTGATTAACATCAATGCTCTGTTCAGCACTAGTCCTCCGCTGTCTTCGATATCCCGCCCAATAGAGCAGCATCACCAACAGGCCGGCAGCTCCGCCGAAGGCCGAGCCGGAGAGCGCGCCGCCAGCGATCACAGACTCGGTCGCTCCTGCACTGCTTAAGTACAGCAGAAATACAATCATGACCGCTACTCTGATCGCTTGCTCCGTTACCTGTGACACCGCCGTCGGGATCATATTCTGCAGCCCCTGGAAATAGCCGCGCAGCGCGGCGCTAAGTGGGATGAATAGCAGGGCCGGAGCCGAACTACGCAAGGCCGGTACCAGTTGGCTGCTGCCGATCATCGCCGCCAGTTGAGGAGCGCCAAAATACATCAGAGCACTGCCGACCAACCCCAGCGCAATCATCATGAAGGTCGCCAGCCACAGCACCGCTCGTTTGCCGCGCTCATCGCCCCTCGCATGGCGCTCGGCGACAAATTTTGAGACGGCCGTCGGAAATCCGGCGGTAGCCAGTGTCAACAGGATCGTATAGAAGGGATAGACGGTATTGTAAATGCCGAATACGCCGTCTCCACCTATATTTTGCAATGGAATCTTCTGAAGCGTCCCCAACAGCTTGGTTATAATCGCTGCCAGGCTTAGTACCGCCGCCCCCTTAAGCAATTGAGACGATACATGGTTGTCTCCTGATTTCATAATTAACCTACTTTTCGCCAATATTTCGCAAATCACGTCCATTATAAAACGAAACCGGCGGCTGCTACCACTTTTCAAGGGAATATAGCCAAGTCAAGCCAAGAAAAACGCAAAAAAATACACTCCGAGACCGGGCAGTCAAAGCCGCCCTTCAGACCTGGAGTGTACGCGTGAAGCTTCATTCGTCAATTATTGTTCCATCTGTTTGCCAAGGAAACCCGCTGCTGTCTCTGCCATCTTCGATTCCATCTCAGACATCTTCACGGAATCGTCCTTATTCATCAAAATCACAGTACCGATTGGGTCACCGCTAGAAATAATCGGTGCAATAACGAAGGAAGAAATCGTCTCTGGATGATCCTTATTGATCTCATAAGTCCCCGTAGTCGTCTCGATCATTGCCTTGCGTCCCTCCATGCTGCTCTCCAACATAGCACTGATCTGTTTGTCCAAATATTCCTTCTTGGAAGCCCCAGCTACAGCGATCAGCGTATCCCGATCCGAGATCAGTGTAATATGACCTGTGCTCTCATACAATGATTCCGCATATTCCCTAGCGAAATCGCCCAACTCGCCGATCGGCGAATATTTCTTCAGAATTACCTCACCATCACGGTCCACAAAAATTTCCAACGGATCTCCTTCACGAATCCGTAAAGTGCGGCGGATCTCCTTAGGGATTACCACCCGACCTAAATCATCAATACGACGTACAATTCCAGTAGCTTTCATATCACATGTTGCCCCGCTTTCTTAAGAAGTTTTGAACTACTGTTGAATATCTGTTTAATCTTCGGATGTATTTGTACGGGATTAGAGGGATTGAACGGCTCCTTGTGATTCTGACCATAGTATTCATCCCTTCCCAAATCCTTATGCATCGTATTTTACCTTGTCGGTAAGTACCTGCAGACCGTTACCAGAGACAAGAAAGCAGCGCAAAAATAAATTCACGCCGCTAAAGTCAAGTCCCCAAAATAGCAGATAATCCCTTGACCCGTTTACGGGTAGCGATTATTTACTGCTATTGCTTCCACCTTCAGCGCCAGAGGTATCGTTGCTTCCCTTCTGATCCGAGTTGCTGGAATTACCAGAATTCCCTGATTGATTAGCAGCTCCATCATTACCGGCTTTTTCTGAATTTTCAGACCCTGGATCGGTCTCTAATTTTTTCTTCTCTATCTTAGGTAAAGTAATATTCTTGATGATGTTCTTCTCCAAGTCGCCGGACATGAACTCGTCCAACTTTTGAGAAGCAATGGACATCTTCAGTGCGTCCTTCTCTTCATCCGTCAGTTTATCTAAGGTCTTCTCGGTTCTGGATTCTACGCGGATAATATGATATCCGTAATCCGTCTCCACCGGATCGCTGATTTTATTTAAAGGAAGCGTCATCGCTGCCTCTTTAAACTGAGGAACCCACTGATTGACATGGGCGTCTGCATACAAGCCGCCATTATCAATGTTCTGTTGACCATCCGTAGAATATTGCTTCACTAACGCAGCAAAATCCTCACCCTTGTCCAACTTAGCCTTGACCTCTTTGGCTGTTTTCAGCGCGTCTTCCTTGCTTACTTCCTTACCTTCCTTATCCTTGAAGCCAATCAGAATATGACGAACGGAAGCGATAATATAATCTTCCTTAGATGCTTCGAATTCCTTCTTCACATCATCTTCCGTAATTCCCTTTAATTGCGTCTCCATTACCGTATAAATACGGGTCATGTAGCTCTGGAATTCTTTTTCGGTAATTTTCTGAGCATCCAGCATCTGCTTGACAGCATCTTCACCGTTGGCTTCCTTCATAGCCGTATACTGAGCATCAGCCTTCTTCTTGCCTTCTTCCTTCATCTTGTCGTCAGCTTTGCTCTCCAGATATTCATAAGTGATCGCTTGCTTAACCAAGTATTCCCGGAAGTCATCCATTTCTGCGAATTGCGCCATCATCGGCTGCAGTGCAAGAACCATGCGCTGTTCGTCGTCGAACTCTTTTTGCGTAATTTCTCCGCCGGCATAGGTTGCAACGACATTGTTATCCGTTTTCTTACCGCATCCCGCCATGACGGACAAAGCCAGCACGACCACGAGGGTAATCAGCAGCGTCTTCCAAGAACGCCCTTTACTTCGAAACATCTTGTAGTTCCCCTTTCGTCTTGAACGAGTCCTTTAAGGCTCCCAGGAATTGCTCCAACAAGCCCATCAATTCTTGGTCGTCCATTCCCTTGGTTTTGATCCGGATCAGTACGCCAGATCCTTGGTTAAATTGTACACGTCTTCCGAACAGATTTCCAACCTCCGCGAATTTCGCAGGGATCAGATCCTTCTCAACGCCTTCATAGAACTTAAGAGTAACTTCGTCTCCACGCAGTGAGATGGATTCAATGCCATATTTCTTGCCATACAGCTTCACTCTGGCTACAGACAGCAAGTTCTGAACGGCCTCCGGCAAATCGCCGAACCGATCGAGCAGCTCGTCCTCTAGGTCGGCCACATCGTCGAACGAGGCCGCTGAAGCTGTTTTTTTGTAAATCTCAATCTTCTGCATACTATCATAAATATATTCCGGCGGTAAATAGGCATCGATGCCAAGATCGATCGTCGTGCTCCAGGAAGCCTCTATCGGATCGGTCTCACCAAGCATCGTTACCTTCCGCTTCTGGATCTCTTCAGCGAGCATTTGCGAATATAGATCAAAACCGACCGACGCGATGAAGCCATGCTGCTCAGCGCCTAGCAGGTTGCCCGCGCCACGGATAGCAAGGTCCCGCATAGCAATTTTAAACCCTGAACCGAGTTCAGTAAACTCTTTAATGGATTGCAGGCGTTTCTCCGCCACCTCAGTCAATGATTTATCCCGTTGATAAGTAAAATAAGCGTAAGCGATCCGGTTGGAACGCCCCACCCGGCCCCGCAGCTGATACAGCTGGGACAGCCCCATTTTATCGGCATCATGTACGATCAGTGTATTCACATTCGGAATATCGACCCCAGTCTCAATAATGCTCGTGCTGACCAGAACGTCATACTCTCCATCCAGGAAGTCCAGGATCGTCTTCTCCAGCTCCTGCTCAGACATTTGTCCATGGCCGATAGCCACTCGCGCCTCCGGTACGAGCATGGAGATCTGCGCGGCCATCTCTTGAATGCCCTGTACCCGATTGTACAAGTAATAAATCTGTCCACCGCGGGCAATTTCGCGCTCCACGGCTTCCCGAACGAGCGAAGGGCTGTACTCTACCACATAGGTCTGCACCGGAAAACGATTCTCCGGCGGCGTCTCGATGACGGACAAGTCGCGGACACCGAGCATCGACATATGCAGCGTACGCGGAATTGGCGTCGCTGTCAGCGTCAATACATCCACATTGGTCTTCAGCTTCTTCAGCTTCTCTTTATGGGTAACCCCAAACCGCTGCTCTTCATCCACAATCAACAGGCCCAGATCCTTGAAAATAAGATCCTGCGACAGCAAGCGATGGGTACCGATGACAATATCCACGGTTCCCTGACGAACGCCCTTGATGGTCTCATTCTGCTCCTTACGGCTGCGAAAACGGCTCAAGGTCTGAATGTTAATCGGATAGCCAGCAAAACGTTCACGGAAGGTCTCATAGTGCTGCTGGGCCAGAATGGTGGTCGGGACAAGAACAGCTACCTGCTTGCCTTCAATCGCCGATTTAAATGCAGCACGAATAGCCACCTCGGTCTTCCCGTAGCCTACGTCTCCGCATAGCAAACGGTCCATCGGCCGTGAAATTTCCATATCCTTCTTGATTTCCTCGATCGCGCGAAGCTGGTCCGGGGTCTCGTCGTACGGGAACATCGCTTCGAATTCCTGCTGCTCCGGCGTATCCTTCTCAAAAGCATAGCCCGGTGAAGCCTGACGCTCTGCATACAGCTTGATAAGGTCATCAGCGATATCTTGCACCGAGGAACGAACCTTATTCTTGACCCGGGTCCATTCATTCCCGCCGAGCTTATAGATCTTAGGCTCCTTATCCTCGGAAGCCACATATTTCTGAATGAGATCGATCTGTTCAATCGGGACCGACAGCTTGTCACCACCGGCATACAGGATATGGATATAATCCTTATGGATGCCGCCAACTTCAAGCGTACCGATGCCTACATATTTCCCGATCCCGTGATTCTGATGGACGACGTAATCGCCGACCTTCAGCTCGGTATAGCTCTTGATCCGCTGCGCATTGTCCATGCTCTTGCCGAATTTGCGAGCTTTGCGCTGTTTTTTGGAGAACATCTCTCCCTCTGTGATGATAACCAGACGAACCGAAGGGAGTTCAAATCCAGTTTGCAGGTTTCCCTTAAGCAGCATCGGCTCATCGATGCCATAATCGAGCAGCACTCTGCGCATTCTCTCGATGCGCTCTTCATTGCTGGCCAGCATCATGATGTTGGCGCCGCTCTTCCTCCAGCGTTCCATCTCGGACTTCAACACATTCATTTGCCCATGGAAATCCTGCATGGAACGGGTCACGAAGTTAATAATATTCTGCGGCTGCGTATGCGGTACCTGTCTTAAGAATAGCGACAATAGCAGCGTCTGGAACGGACGGTGATACAGAACATGGTCGGATTCCACTGCAAGCGGCAGCTCCGGCAGGCTCTTCCCATTTTGCAATAAATGCATGTTCCATTCTGCCTCATCCCGCTCCAGTTGCTTAGCCGTCTCAAGTAAACGTGCGGGTTCCTCCAGAATAAGCAGCGTATCCTCCGGCATGTATTGATATAATGTCTGATGCTCCGGGTAGAGGAGCGAGACGTACTTATACATTTCCGGAAAATACACTTGCTCGCGCAGCATTTCGATTTCCCGCGATACTTCCTCTTGTAATTTATGCTTGGCCTGACGATCGGTCATCTTCTCAAGCTGGTGCTCCAGCTGCTCCCCCGCCGCCTGGGCCGCTCGGGTCATACGTTCGCCAGAAGCGATCAACTCTTTGCAAGGAGTAATCGTCACCTGCTTGATCTTATCTACCGAGCGCTGGTCCATCGGGTCAAAGGTACGGATTGAATCGATCTCGTCATCGAACAACTCCACACGGTAAGCCAGCTCCGAGGTCAATGGATAGAAATCCAAAATCCCGCCACGTACGCTCATTTCCCCGCGTGATTCGACGCGCTCCACTCTTTCGTATCCTAGCTCGACCATCTGGGTCAGAAAAGAATCCAATTCGATCGTCCCGCCTAACTCGATAGACAAGCTGGCATTCGCCATAACCTCTGATGTAGGCAGGTAGCGGCGCACGCCCGAATAAGGCACCACCACAATGCCGCGGAAATGTTGCGAGCATTGCAGCAGTACCTCGATTCGCTGTGCCAGCGTCTCTGGACTGGAGATGGCTGACTCTGCAGCGACCAGTTCATTGGCCGGATACAACAGCACCTCTTCTGATGATAGCGCTTCCTGTAAATCTTCATATATTTTCTGAGCCGAGAACATGTTATGGGTGATCACCAGCATCGGACGGTCAACCTTCTTATATAGCGCCGCCAGCATGACCTGTCTGGCCGAGCCGGATAAACCCGAAATAAGCTGTTCTCTCATTCCTGATTCTACTCCCGCTACCATGGAAGCAAAGTCAGAATCCTGTGAAAAAGCCTGTATGAGTGCTTTTAACAAATGAGGCACCTCTCTTATTGCTTAATTGATACTATTCTAATAAAAATCGTATGACTTAACCGTTGTAATCGTTACGATCGTTGCGATCTGGTTGCCATTCCCGCCAGGCTGTCCTTATAGCTGTTCTGCCTTAAGTCCCTGCGCCCGAAAATCGAACCAAAAAGGAGCCTCAGCACGCTTGCCAAGGCCCTATACCCGTCTTTTCAAAGTGGATCCTTCATTCTCCATGATCATTGCAGCGGATTCGAGAGCAAGGTTAGCTCCGGATTGTTCTCAAGCGCTTCCCTGCAATAGTCGCAGGTCACCCGAACCGTCGTCTCACCGTTCGAATCATACGCTATTATATCTCTCCGCTCATCGGGGGTCAAGGAATGGAAACCTAGCTGCGTCTCGGATATATAGGGTGCCTCTATTCTACCAATAAACGTTCGGCAATGCCGACATACATAGTTTATTGCCATCTATATGCCTCCTGAAGAATCATTATGTCTTCAGTATGCCCGGAATTGCTGCAGCTTAGCCCTATCCCTCCAAGCCGTTCACCAGCAACCACATTTGTATAACGATGCGGGGGAACCACATCCACCGCCACTTGCCTTCTCCTGCCTAACCTAAGTGCATTCTGAAGGAACAGCGCCTCATTCCCCGCCATAGAACTCCATGTTACTCGCGAGCGGCGAGTACATCCTTTGGGGATATTTTCCCAGGAGAGTTTCCTCTGCCGCCGTAACCTCTTATGCATGGCATATTATGCAGGTTATGCGTATTATGCGTATGCGTGTTATGCGTGTTATGCCAGCTATGCAAGTTATCCGAGCCTTCAAAGATGCAAATATGCAGGCTTTTTGGCCCAAAGTCACCCGATTTACCTAAATTCCTGCAAAAGTGCAGGCTTTTTCCCTTTTTGCACTGAAATCGAGCTAGTGCGAGGAAAATACCTGCATTATCGCAGGAATTTACCATTTAAGGCCGTAATATTCGCAAAACACCTGCATAATTGCAGGCTTTTTACGGATAAGCTCGTTTTGCACGACGATCCAACATTCATGATGCTGCACTAGAGAACATATTAGCGACTTCCCTCGAAATCCCTGCAACCTCACAAAAAATCCTTCAAACAGTAACATATCCAAAAACCATGCCACGATTGAAACTATTGATTAAACTTGGCCATCGTCTGCTCGAAAGTATGATCCATACTGAACTCTACCGCATCACAAGCTGCCTCAATCGATTGCTGCAGCAGGGGTTGCTCCTTCTTGGCGAACTTGGACAAAACATAATCTACTACCGCATACCCCGGCTCCGGCCTCGAAATCCCCATACGAATCCGGTTGAACGTCTGCGTCCCCGTATGCTGGATAATCGACTTAATCCCATTATGCCCACCGGCACTACCTTGATAGCGCAGCCGATTCCTCCCCAGCTCCGTATCCAGATCGTCATACACGACGATCATATCCTCCAGCGACACCTTATAATAATCCATAAAAGCGCGAACCGCCTCACCCGACAAATTCATATACGTCATCGGCTTAATCAGCGCAACCTTGCTACCCAGCATAAATCCTTCGCCAACTAGCGCCTTACACTTACTCTGCTTAATCGCGATATTGTGCCTGCGCGCCAACTCATCCAGCGCCATAAACCCGATATTATGTCGGGTCTTCGCATATTCACTCCCCGGATTACCGAGGCCGACAATCCACTTCATCTTCGTAAATCCTCCATTTACTCTCTTCACTGGTATCCCCAGCTACCTTCTTCGATTCCACTTAGCGCATCCCGCAGGGACAGCGGACTTTCCTTCCTTGCCCTAGCCTAAGCGTATTCCGTAGGAACAGCGACTCCTTATTCATTCTAGCTAATGCACGTCGCATGCTCTCCTTCTTCTCGCTCCACCCTGAGCGCATTCCGTAGGAACAGCGTCCTCCTTGCTCAACCTAACTAAAACGTGTCTCATGCCCTCTTTCTTCTTGCTCCAACCTAAGCGCATTCCGTAGGAACAGCGCCCTCCTTCACGCTAAGTAGCACAATTCCCCGCCTAACACTCCTCATTCACCCTGCTCCGCTGAACTTCTTCCAGTTCACACTCTAATCTTTGCTCAGACCATAGCGCATCCCGCAGGGACAGCGACTCCTTGCTCAACCTAAACTTAAACGTGTCTCATGCCCTCTTTCTTCTTGCTCCAACCTAAGCGCATTCCGTAGGAACAGCGTCCTCCTTGCTCAACCTAACTTAAAACGTGCCACATGCTCCTCTTTCTTCTCGCTCCAACCTGAGCGCATTCCGCAGGAACAGCGCCACCTACATGCTAAGTTGCAGTTAAAAAGCACGACAGTCCACTCTCCGCTCCCCTCACAACCGCCAAAAGTAGAGCGTACCCCATAGGGGTGGAAAGCGGCTCCTACGCCTCCGTACACCCAGGCGAGCCGAAAGCAGCAGACCTCCCCAGCATGTTTCCAGGTAACCCGGGCGCTCCCAAAGTAAGACGTACCCGAAGGGGGAAAAGCGATCCATGCAACAAAAGCCCCTAGCGCCTCCCCCTGGAAGGGGGACAGTCGCAGGAGCACCTCTTTACCTCCAACGTTAGTCCATTTTGCAGGAGTCCAGAGGGCAGCAAGCCCTTTGGAGCCCTCCCTTATGGTAAGGGAGGGTTTGGGAGGGTTGAGACTCTATTCTATCTCAAACAACTTACTAATCGACAACTCCTCATGCACGCGAATAATAGCTTCGCCCATGAGAGGAGCAACAGACAATACCTTCAGCTTGCTGGTTGGATTCGGGTGGGTAATCGGAATCGTATCCGTCACGATAACTTCCTTGAGCGGAGAATTCTCCAACCGCTCCATCGCTGGGCCGGACAATACCGGATGCGTACAACAAGCATACACTTCCTCTACGCCGCCTTCCTTAAGCGCATTAGCGCCAAGCACGATCGTACCCGCCGTATCGATAATATCATCGACCAGGATCGCCGTTTTTCCTTCAATATTCCCAATAATGTTCATAACTTCACTTACGTTAGGTTCCGGACGACGCTTGTCGATAATCGCAAGCGGAGCGTTCAGGAAGTCGGCCAGCTTGCGGGCACGAACAACACCACCGTGGTCAGGAGATACGACAACCGGGTTCTGAATATTCTTCGAGCGGAAATATTGGGCCAGGATCGGAACGCCCAACATATGGTCCACTGGAATATCGAAGAAGCCTTGAATCTGCATAGCATGCAGGTCCATCGTAATGACGCGGTGTGCGCCTGCCTTCTCAATCAAATTAGCTACCAGCTTGGCCGTAATCGGATCGCGTGAACGCGCTTTACGGTCCTGACGCGCATATCCATAATACGGAATAACTACATTAATGCTCTTAGCTGAAGCACGCTTCAAAGCATCCACCATTACGAGAAGCTCCATCAGATTGTCATTAACAGGCGCACAAGTAGACTGCACAATATATACATGGCAGCCACGTACGCTTTCCGACAATTTGACTTGAATCTCACCGTCACTGAAGCTAGTCGTCTCCGATTCCCCCATCGGGATTCCAATATAATCGGCGATTTGATGCGCTAATTTCGGATTGGAGTTACAAGTGAATATCTTCAGTTTAGAATCACAATAAGTCATAAAATTTAATACCCTCCGTGCTGTGTAGATAGATTAGAGATGTCTCGAACTATCCCCGTCATTAATATGATCACTGCATCCTGAATCCTGAACTTCGATTCATACTACTTCTTCCGTGCCTGGCATCTTGCTTCTACTCTTTAGCTTCTTCCTGTTGTCTTAACTTCTTAGCTTTGGCGCGAGCGCGAATCTTCTCAGCGTAGCCCGGCTTATTCTCTTGGCGATTCCGCGCGATAGCCAGATCATTCTCCGGCACTGCATTCGTAATCGTCGAGCCTGCTACGACATACGCTCCCTTGCCGATCTTAACCGGCGCAATGAGATTGACATTGCTGCCGATGAAGGCATCGTCCTCGATCTCAGTAATAGACTTATTATATCCATCATAGTTGACAGTAATCGCACCGCAGCCAAAGTTAACGTTCTTGCCTACCTTGGCATCTCCGATATAGCTCAGGTGAGACACCTTTGCGCCATCATCCATCGAGGCGTTCTTGATCTCTACAAAATCGCCCACCTTCACATGATTACCCAACTTCGTCCCTGGACGCAAATAAGCAAACGGCCCTACGGTCGTGTCCTTGCCAACTTCTGCTTGGCTTAGCACCGAATGTTTGACCTTTGCACCGTCAAGAATGTGACAGTTCTCGATATCAGAGGAAGGGCCGATCATACAATCTTCTCCGATTACCGTCTGTCCGTATATGGAGCACCCCGGCAAAATGACAGTGTCTGCGCCGATCACAACATCCGCTCCAATATAAGTAGAACCTGGATCTACAATCGTTACACCATTCAACATATGCTTACGGGCAATGCGAACTCGCATAAGTGTCTCCGCTTCAGAGAGAGCGATACGATCATTAACACCGATAGACTCGGTATAATCGTCCGTTCTGTAACCTTCAACAACTTCTCCTTCTTGAACCAGGATTCCTATCACATCTGTTAGATAATACTCCTGCTGAGCATTGTTATTTGTCACTTTCTCCAGAGCGGAAAATAATTTCGCATTATCAAAACAGTAAGTGCCGGTATTGATTTCCTTCACCGCATTTTCTTCAGGAGAACAATCCTTCTGCTCGACAATTCGCTTCACAGAGCCACCCTCGTCCCGGATAATCCGACCATAGCCTTCCGGACGATCTAATTCTGCAGTGAGAATCGTTGCCGCCGCTCCATTTCGATCATGGAGCTGAATCATAGCCTCCAGCGATTCCTCTGTTACTAACGGAGTGTCTCCGCAGATCACAATCGTCGTCCCTTGCTCTTGGCCAAGCAATGGCTTGACTTGCTTAACAGCGTGACCGGTCCCTAATTGCTTCTCTTGCAGTACATATTCCGCTGACTCGCCAAGATAAGCCTGAACGGTCTCTGCACCGTGACCAACGACCACGATACTGCGTTCACATTGGACCTTATTCACCGTATCCAAGACATGCCCGACCATCGGTTTACCGCAAACGGGGTGGAGCACTTTATAGAGCTTCGACTTCATGCGTTTCCCCTGTCCTGCAGCAAGAATAATCGCAAATCTTTTCAAGGCCCCGGCCTCCTTCATTTGAACTCATTACTGACTATATCTCATTTAGAAGAAAAAGAAAAGAGAGCCATGAACATGGCTCTCTTTTCCTCGAACCCCAATTAGTTAAGACAACAATAAAAACTTAAGCCCCTTCTTCAATAACTTCCTCTTGTTCAGCAGCGCGCTCGTATTCTGCGAGGACTGCGCTCTGAATCTTCTCGCGAGTACCCGAAGAGATCGGATGCGCGATATCCCGGAATTCCCCGTCCGGTGTGCGCTTGCTAGGCATAGCTACGAACATCCCGTTGTTACCATCGATGACACGAATGTCATGAACAACAAATTCGTTATCGATGGTAATGGATGCAATCGCCTTCATTCTGCCCTCAGAGCTGACTCGGCGGAGTCTTACATCCGTAATTTGCATATGTGTTCACCACCTTTTTCCATCAGAGACTTGGTGTAATATTCCACATAGCAAACGGAAATCCTTTTTTTTTCGAGAATAAAATAGGCTAAATTTAAGAATTTTTTTGGAATATTGTGTTATTCGACAGAATTCGCCATAATTCCGGTAGTTTTTACAGGGAATCGACTAATTTTTGGGTTATCTCACTTGTTAAAATAATTACCGGGAGTTACTGATATTTCCTTTTCTTTAGCATCCACCGCTCGAAGTGTTGCCAGGGATACATAATCCTGCAGCAGACGCTGTTCCGACTCAACTTCCCCAGATTCTACCAGAACCCCGACTCCAGCTACGGTAGCATCGAACTCAGCCAATAAATCTACCATTCCTTGAATCGTACCGCCGGCTTTCATAAAGTCATCGACGATCAGCACTTTGGACTTCTCCTTCAGCGCACGCCGGGATAGTGTCATCGTATGCAGACTCTTATGAGAACCCGATACATAGTTAATACTTACTGCCGAGCCTTCAGTCACCTGATGATCCCTGCGGACGAGCACAACGGGCAGGTTCAGTTCGGCCCCGGTCGCGTAAGCTAACGGAATCCCCTTCGTCTCCACCGTCATAATACAATCGATATCCACATGGGCAAAGGCGGTGGCGAACAGCTTACCGGCCTCATTCATTAATGCGGGCTGTCCCAACAAATCCGACATATACAAATATCCCCCCGGAAGAATACGATCCGGCTGACATAATTTCTCGCACAGCTCATGGATAAATGTGAGCGCATGCTCTTGTCCTACTTTGGGAATATATTGGACCCCACCGGCAGCGCCTGCCAGCGTCTGCAATTCGCCGATCCCCTCATCCTCGAATACCTCTTTGATGATGGCTAAATCCTCACTGATCGAAGACTTGGCCGCGCCATACCGCTGTGCGAATGTCGTCAAAGGTATCAAATGATGCGGACGGGATAACAGATATTGGGTCATTTCAACCAATCGAGCGCTTCTTTTTAATTTTTTCACGAAGACCCCTCGCTAAATCCGAATATTTTAATGAAAATATACCACTTTTGTACGGGTTTACACAAGCTTTGTTGTAAAAATCCTAAGTTAACAGGCGAACGGCATACACCTCTTTGCAGAAGCCTCTTAATCCGTTATAGATCCGCGGCACTTTGGATTCCTTGGATACCAGACCAAAAACAGTCGGTCCACTGCCAGACATCAGCACACCATCCGCTCCCAGACGTAGCATTGTCTCTTTGAGATGAGCCACCTCTGGATGCATCTGTAGCGTCACGTCCTCCAGAACATTGCCAAGCTCACGGCATACTCCGGGAAAAGAGCCGCTGTCGATCGCCTGGATCATTCTGCTAGCCGATGGATGCTCCGTAATCCGGTCGCTGCGGAAGCGGCCATAGACCTCTTCGGTCGATACATTGATCGGTAGCTTGGCGAGAATGACCCAGCACTGCGGCGGACTGCCGACTGGAGTTAACTTCTCCCCCCGACCAGTAGCCAGTGCCGTCCCCCCTGTAACGCAAAAAGGGACATCTGAGCCCAACTCGGCGCCGAGCTCCATCAGCTCTCTGTCCGAAATGCCCAGCTTCCATAAGCGATTCAGCCCCCGCAAGGTGGCCGCCGCATCGCTGCTACCACCGGCAAGTCCTGCGGCTACAGGAATCTTCTTGTCCAGATGAATGTAGACACCGCTCGGGACCTTGTACCGCTCCTTAATCAACTTGGCCGCCTTAAAGGCCAGATTCTTCTCGTCAAGCGGAATATAGCCGGCCTGGCTCGATATAATTATCGTATCCCGCGGAAGCTCGCTCATTTCCAGGCGATCCGCCAGATCAACCATAGTCATGATCATTTCGACCTCATGATATCCATCAGGCCGTTTATATAATACATCAAGCATTAAATTAATTTTCGCCGGAGCCTTCTCATAAATTTTCAAGGTCATTCACCTGTCCTCAAATATCCATACACTAAGGATCAATTTCATAATGCTGCTAATTCGTTGCTATCTGCGCCCGTAGTAATCCATTATGAAATTGATTCACTGTATCTATTTTAAAAAAATTCACGCATCACGTCCATCTGCTGTAGACAAACCTGCCTTCTCTATATTACTTTATCCTGATACAAAAACAAGGCTTCCCCCTCCGGGAGAAGCCTTGACATGTGCATGATTTATTGTGAATTTTTTGCGGCGGCCCGCTCCGCCAACTCTATGGCTCTTTTCACCATATTACCAGCATCCTTGGCTCGAATACCACCCCAGCCCTGCTGCTGAACGGTATTATAGAAACCCAGTTCCTTAGCGAGCTCGACCTTCAATTCCTCCGACATCACACTGCGCCGTCTGCGTGCCATAGCCACTTCCCCCTTTGTGATTATAAAATAAAAAGGAACATTCGTAGTATGCGACGTTCGGGGCTACTTCATACGATTTGCAGAGGAATTACAGCCACGGCGATCTAACGAAACTCCATATCTTGTTTCGTTATCGGTTATATCCATGAAAAAAGCGACCTTCGCAGAAACTGCGATAGATCGCTTGCTGTCATGTCATGATGTTCACGGTTTAATATACGAAAGCCCCATTCCATTGTCGTCATTGTAAATCATAACTTCAACGGATTCGGTCAGTATATCGGCATAACTATAGGACACACGTTTGAAGCTTTGTTGGTCCTGGTCAAGCTTAACGATAAAGACTGAAGGATAAGTCTCCTCTAACACTCCAGTACGTTCAACGGTCTTTCGGCGACCTCCGTTTGCCCGTAGCATGATTTTCTGACCAACGTGAGCTTCCAGACTATTCTTAATTTCTGATAGTGCATTTTTAGCCATGGCCTGTGACCACCTTCCTTCTTTGTCCATTATACATGAAGGAGGCCACGATTGTCAAATCAAACAGATAATTATATCAGCATGAAAAAAATGTTGTCAACGGTTTTTTTTCGACACTTTTTAAAATGAGTAATTTACATGGTCGGAACGACGTTCAATTTAGACAAATCTTTGAGCGTTGGGAGTCCAATTCGATAGCTCCCCCGCGTCTCGATTCCTCCGACTCCCTGGGTGCCACTAATCGTCTGGTTCAGCACATCGGTAATATGAATCGTATCCCGGATCGACGTTAACGAGGCCTTAGCCGCAATATAGACGGGATCTAAGGCATGGATCAATACCCGGGCAGGGGAACTCGCAAAATTGGCTCCCGCCTGTAGCAGGGCCTCAAAATGCGACTGACAAGCCCCGGCCACGACCGTCAGTGTATCGAAATTACGTTCATAATCACGCGCTATACGAACAGCCTCTACGAAATGCTTGGAATTTTTGTAGTTGGTCAAGTTGTACAGGTCTCTGGAAGGTGGGTTCTTCAATACCCCATCATGCCCTGTCAGCACCACAATATCCGGATTAACGGTTGGCAGCAACCGATATAGCACATTAGCCATAGCTGACTCGTTCACATAATAGCCCTCCGCCGGCACTCTGAGCTTCTTATACAGGTCGAGGCTCTTCTGTAAGTATCTCTCATCTCCGTCCAGATGCAGCACCTTGCCTGGCACCTCGAAGTAGGACGGCTCCTGCGCTGCGGGAGACCATTGCTGTATCGCCACCTGATTGCGTTCCGCCAGCTCCTGGCGATCCTGACGCAGCCGCTGCAGCGATTCGGTGGCCTTGATCCGCGCACGCTCAGTCTTCTCCCCAGGTGAGCCCGGGTCTACCTCAAGCAAATCCGTCAGCGGTGCATCCGCCAACAGACGAAATTCCGTTCCCTTTATGATGGCCACGCTCCGCTCAATCCTCTCGACCCGGAAGGTAACATCCCCTCCATAGGATTTGCGGACGACCAAGTCTCCCAATTTCGTCAAATCCATCACCTCTACCCCCATCGTATGGGCGAATAGAGGGATTGGTTACAGCGAAGCTTCGTTCAACCCAAATTGCGCCAGCACATTGCTCAGCCGGGCGAATTCATGCAAATCCAAAGTCTCGGCCCGCCTTGACGGGGCTATTTCAGCCTCTGCCAGCAACGCTTCCAGACGCTCTCTGCCCTCTTTAGGGAAGAAACGACTCTTCAGATTATTGGAAATCGTCTTGCGTCTCTGCGCGAAGGAGGCCTGTACCACCTCGAAGAAGAAGGCCTCGTCAGCAACCTCGACTGGAGGCTGCTTCCGCACCGTTAACCGGATCACCGCCGACTCTACATTCGGCTGCGGGATAAACACGCTATGAGGCACCGTGCAGACCAGCTCAGGCTCACTATAGTATTGCACCGCAATACTCAGGCTGCCATACTCCTTGCCGCCAGGAGCAGCTGCCATCCGCTCAGCGACCTCCTTCTGGATCATAACGACGATATGCTCCAGTGGCAGCTTCTCCTCCAGCAGCTTCATCAGAATCGGTGTCGTCACATAATAAGGCAGGTTAGCTACTACGCTAACGCCTTCGACATCGCTGAATTGCTGAGCGAATAGCTCCTTCAGATCCAGCTTCAGCACATCGCCATGAATCACCTGCACATGCGGATACGGTTCCAGCACTTCTCTCAGAATCGGCAGCAGACGCTGGTCGATTTCTACCGCAGTTACTTTGCCCGCCTCGTCAGCCAGCTTCTCGGTGAGTGCGCCGATGCCCGGGCCGATCTCCAGGGCCCCCTTGGTCTTATCTAATCCGGCCGCAGCTACAATCTTGCCGAGTATATTCTGATCGATCAGGAAATTCTGACCGAGACTTTTTTTGAACGAAAATCCGTGGCGCTGAATAATCTCCTTCGTCCGCCGCGGAGTCGCTATATCTTCTCTTATCGTCATATCAATGATTTACCCCTTCATCCTCCAATTGTGCTAATGCGGCCGCGAATTCCTCACGGCTGATCTTAAAGACAGTCAGGCGCTTATACAGCTGCTTGCCGTTGCAATACCCGATCCCTAGCAGCTCGCCGAGGACACGGCGTCGTGCAGCCGCCTGCGGGTGGATAATAAGCCCCGCCTCGATTAAGTCTTCCCAATCGATCAGAGGGTCCATTCCCTCCGTCTCACTGCGTACTCGGCTCAGTGCTTCACGTATCGCCTCAGGCGATGCGTTCTCGACCCCGATATCGCCCCGCTTGGTCGCATCTGCTTCCCGCAGGAAGGCATGCTTGCATCCCGGCACGCGCTGGGCCACGATTTTGCGAATCCGCTCACCGGCATGATCCGGGTCTGTAAATATAATAACCCCTCTCCGCTCCTGGGCAAGCTCGATTTTGCGCAGTGTTTTGTCGTTAATCGCTGAACCGCCGGTTTCAATCGTGTCCGCCTCTACCGCCCGTTTGATGGCGACGGTGTCGTCCCGGCCTTCAACCACGATGACCTCTTTGATCATATACGTCTCCCCTTCTATACAGAGGTTTTTGAACACTCATTTATCCCTGAAAATTATACGCTCTAACCGCTAAAACAAAAAGAAGAGGAATATATCCTCTTCTTATCCACTGTCTTTATTCATCATCCTAATAGAGGTTATTCAAAAAGTCTACTTTTTGAACTCCCCTTAGTTCAACTCCGGCTTGTTCGGGCCGATCACATAAACCGTGCGTCCCTTCTTGCGGCCGAATTTATTTGCTGTTTTGAGCGAATCAAAGTACACATCCATCTTGTTACCCTTGATGGCACCTCCGGTATCCTCCGCTTTGCGGAACCCGACACCTTCAATGTACACCCACCAACCTAACGGAACTACACTCTTGTCAACAGCGATCGTTCTCCCCTCTTTCACGCGGGTTCCGGAAGCTGTCTTCGTGCCAATTCCATCCTCCTCTGCAGAGTAGGCAGTCAGGGTTACGTTTTTGAGCACCTTTTTATATTTGAACGAGACTCCGCTCTTCGTAGTCAATCCGCTAATGCTTACCTCGTTTGAGGAACGTGAAATACTGGCGGACATAACAGCAGTCTTCGGCTTCGTGCCGACGGCAATCACTTTAGGAGTCGCCTTCTTGACGACTTCCTTGCCTAGCCAACGCTTAGACACGAATTTGCCATCCTCATACACCTTTTCGACATTGTGTACGACCAGGCCTTTGCTACCTTGCTGTACGACCTTTGTTTCACCCTTAGGCAATTTATCATCACTCGTCTTGACGACTTGGAATGGTACGGTCTCTTTTTGCTGTACATTATGTTTTTTGACACGAATGATACTAATAACCATGTTAGCCGTAATGGCCTGATTCAGGCCTGGAGAAACTTTATCCTCCTGACTTACATCCACGCCTAATTCTTGAATAGCGTCTTGAACCTTCGCCTTTGTCGTGAAGGTCAGCTTCTTGCTGCCATCCGCGCTGATGCTGACGGGAACGGCCCGAACGACTTCAATCCGGTCCCCGTCCTTAATTGCGCTCGACAGGGATTTGGATACTTCATCACCTGGCTGCAGCACAATGGACTGTTCATCCAACAGCTTGTCGACTTGCGAATGTCTGGTTGTAATGGATTCGGTCTTGCCATCCACAACCAAATATATTTTTTTACTATTCTGCGCGTAAAACCAAATCAGGATGATGGTAATTACCGCGATGGCCAGAACTCCTACTAGCAAAACCTGACGCAGATGTTCTTGCTTCCACCGCATTGCGTAAGACATGCTGGATGAGCGTGATTCATGGGTATCCTGGTTACGGAAAAATCCCATATCTTCCGTCCTCCTTACATAGTCCCGCCGTCTAGATCGAGATATCATGAAATTGACGTGACTACAGATCGTTTTTACGAAATGCCATTAAGCGCATTTCGCATTCCTGTCCCAGTCCTCTCGGCATTGGTCACCCCCTGTAAACAACAGTATGATGACCCTAGTATGTTTATTCAAAACAAAAGAAGCCTAAAGAAAGAGTCAGAGGAACTCTATTCGTGGCTTCCGGACTAAATCGATGATGTATAGATGCACGAGTTGTTGCCTCTCTGGATACGCCTACGAGGTTAGCTGTCGGGTTAGGACGTAGAGAGTCGCCCTTTCTCAGTTCATTCGCTCATGGCGCAATGACCTCGAATTCACCCCATAGACCCTTACAAAGAAATCCTTCGCGACATTGAAATCCGTGTTCACTTTGGTAGTTTGTCGCAATCGGTTCCCCCGTTCTCCATACTCGGAGATTCAGCGAGACTGGTTTATGGAACTTCGGCAATCGAGGCGAATCTTAAAAATTAAGATAGCACCAAATCGATTACTGAAGAAATTCTATCTTGTTTCGATGCATGTTGTAAAGGACGAATCAACAACGTTTATTTTAATAATTGGTTAAAAAAATGTAATAAACGGACTTTTAATTGTTAAAATCCATTAATCTTTCTCGATTACTCATTTTTTCATCGCTTTTCCTCAAGAATTCAGCGAATGCCAAATCGTTCCATTGCATTTCGGGTCGTTATGCTGGCTATTTCTTCCAAAGAAATTCCTTTTAATTCCGCTGCTGCCTCGGCAACCAACCTAACATGACCGGACTCATTTCTCTTCCCTCGATGTGGATGTGGAGTTAAATATGGGGAGTCTGTCTCGATCAATAAACGGTCCAGCGGGACCTTGGCAATGACTTCCTTCGGCTGCTTGGCATTCTTGAAAGTAATCGGGCCGCCAAACGACAAATGAAATCCCATATCTAGACACATTTTGGCAATTTCCCAGCTACCTGAGAAGGAATGCATGACACCACCCACTTCACTGGCCTTCTCTTCCCGCAGAATTCGTACAATATCTTCATGCGCATCGCGATTATGAATGGAAATCGGCATCCCCAGGCTTCTGGCAAGTCCAATTTGTTCACGCAGAACCTTATGCTGCACGTCCTTTGGTGAGGTATCCCAATAGTAGTCCAGTCCGATTTCACCGATGGCAACGACCTTCTCATGCTTGCATAACTCGGCAATCCAGTCGAGGTCTCCATCCTGCATAGTGATCGCATCCTGCGGATGCCAGCCTACCGCTGCGTAGATAAAATCATATTTCTCCGCCAATTCCATCGTCGTCGGAATCGTCTCCCGGTTAAAGCCGATGTTGATCATGCGTGTAACGCCCTGCTCCAGCGCCCGCTGAATGACTTCTTCGCGATCTTCGTCAAACTGCGGAGCATCCAAATGGGTATGTGTATCAATAAGCATCAATGTTCATTGCGCCTCCTGTAACTAATAATTATCCAGATCAAGGCAGCCGGATGAAAGGAAAGTAGAAATTTACCGTTGAAATCTAATGCTGTTCTGCAAAAATTTCTGCAATTTCATGCGGAAGCCTGTCGATTATAGAACGAACCTTCTTGTCTGGAAAGTATAAGTGAATTTTGCCGCGCTGTAGACCGCTGATCGATCTGACGATATCCGATACTTCGGAAATTTCGCGCAAGCGTTCCTGTCGGTCCAGAAGCAGAATTTGCTTCTCCCGCCCCTCTCCGTCCGGACGAAACACATCATACGGCAGATCGGTTGGAAAATCAATTTCCAAATCATATTCTGGATCCAGCCCCACTTCAGCGAAGGCAAATCGGATCTCTTCTATAGTCTCTTTATCGAGAGTACCCATCTCTACATACTTATACAGCTTACGATCTATGAAGCGAGAGCATAGCTCACCCAGCAGCTCGTCCGTTTCCTTCCTCCATTGCATAAAGGCTGTCTGGACTAACGCTTCATCCAATTGCAGATACTCCTGCACCGTGAGGCTGCGATCAAATAAGGACGGGAGAGGCTCCGGCAGGAACTTAAATGGGTAGTCCTGTTCATATAGCTCCTTCGCCCTTCTAAAGATCTGGCGCAATATAATCTCCGAGCTGCGCGTCACTGGATGGAAATAGACCTGCCAGTACATCTGATACCTTGACATTAAATAATCCTCTACGGCATGCATGCCTGAGTCCTTGACGACAATTCTCCCTTTATACGGTCTAAGCATCCGCACGATGCGGTCCATGTCGATCGTACCATAATTGACACCGGTAAAATAAGCATCGCGCAAGAGATAATCCATCCGGTCCGCATCAAGCGGGCTGGAGACGAGGTTGACGACGATCGGATGCTCATAATCCTTGCGGATAACCGCTGCTACTTTCTCCGGAAAATCATCACCCATCCGGCGCAATACCGATCTGACCTCTGTATCGCCGAGCAGAATCCGGCAGGTCCAATCCTCATGATGCATCTGAAAAGCCTGCTCAACAGAATGAGAGAATGGGCCATGTCCCAAATCATGCAATAATGCAGCACATAGGGCTACCGTCCCTTCTTCCTTCGGCCAGTCCTCGTACTTTGCCCGCTCAAATTTAGAAATAATTCGTCGGGTAATCTCATAAACTCCTAAAGAGTGGGAGAATCGGCTATGCTCGGCGCCATGAAATGTTAAATAGGAGGTGCCAAGCTGACGAATCCGGCGTAAACGCTGAAATTCAGAAGTATTGATAAGTGACCAAATAATTTCATCCTGAACATGAACATAATTGTGAACCGGGTCCTTGAATACTTTCTCTTCACGAAGCTGACGATACATGGTAAATCCCTCCTTGATCCATTTTTTTAGCTTATCCAATAAGGAAATTTTGGCGAAAAAGACGCTGTTGTCGACTAGTTTTGTCGAATTTTGTCTAATAGTGTTGAATCTACGTCTTCCAAATTGTCGAATGATATAATTCGTTTTTTCTAGGTAAAATGGCCCTAACCTCCTGTAATTAAAGGATGATTTATGCTTTTAAACCCAAAAAAATAGAAATAAAACTGAACTCTACCATAAATAGGTTGACTATTCTGGCAATGGTTGGTATCATAAATATCATAAAAGATAGAAGTTTGTCGAATAATGACACTTTTAAACTATAGCGAGAGGGGCTACTATCAGTTATGATGAAATCAACAGGTATTGTTAGAAAAGTAGACGAATTAGGACGTGTTGTAATTCCGATCGAATTACGCCGTACTCTTGGTATCGGTGAGAAGGACGCTCTTGAAATTTACGTTGACGGAGAACGGATCATGCTTAAGAAATACGAGCCAGCTTGTATCTTCTGTGGCAACGCCGAGAACGTAACTTACTTCAAGGGAAAAATTGTTTGCCATGAATGTTTAAGTGAATTGCCTACCCCTGTGACAAATTAATAAAAATAGTATATAATAGATTTACTGAATATGTTAATTCTAACCTTTTTCATATCTCCTTGGCGCCTTCCAGGCTTGAACCCGGCCTTCGAAGGCCCCTTTTTTGACCCCGGAATACAAAATATGGGTTTTTTATTAATTTATAGTAAATCCTTATAAATATCCCGTTTGGAGACTCCCCGATCTCCTGCCGCTTTTTTCATCGCTTCTTTTCTAGTCAGCTGTTCTTGCTCCTCATAATGACGTACATGCTCCTCGACAGTAAGTTCTTGCCACCAGGCATCCCTTCGTTCCTTCACTTCCTCCGGATGAGCACCAGAGACGACAATACAATACTCGCCAAGCGGTGGATGCTCCTGAAGCCATTCCAGACATTCGCTTAATGTCCCGCGCACCATCTCTTCGTAACGCTTCGTCAGTTCTCGGGCCAAGACGATATGTCTATCCCCCCAAGCACTTAGCAGCGCTTCAAGTGACTTCACTAAGCGATGAGGCGACTCGTAGAGCAACAAGGTCCCCTGTTCATCCAATAGCAAGCTCAGCAGCTTGTCCCGATCTTTATGATCCCTTGGCAGGAAGCCAAGGAAGGTGAATCTATCGGTGGGCAAGCCTGATACGATCAAAGCCGATAGAGCGGCATTCGCGCCTGGAACCGGAATGACGGATATCCCCGCCTCCAGCGCCAGCTTAACTAGATCACTACCTGGATCTGAAATCGCAGGCAGACCTGCATCGCTGACCAGGGCCAAATTTTTTCCCTCTATTATAAGACGTACTAATTCTGGTCCACTTGCCGCTTTATTATGTTCATGATAACTTAGCAGTTTGCCTGGGGATATCTCAAAATGGCTCAGCAGCTTGCGCGTCTGCCGTGTATCCTCTGCGGCGATAATATCCACCTCTTGCAGGGTTCGTACTGCCCGATACGTCATATCCTCCAAATTGCCGATCGGCGTAGCGACGAGGAATAACTTACCTGGATTCCCTGCTTCTATATGGTCCTCAAAACTTCTCTGTACGCTTATACTCATGCCTTCTCCTCTTCCGATCCATAGTAAATTTCCATCACTTCTTGACAGTATTCCCCGTTCTCCTCATATACGACAAGTGGAGGTAATATCTTCACATCCGGCCTGCCGTCCCGATGCGCCTCAATCAGCACCATATTGGCCTCTGAGCCCGCTCTAGGATGGACAAACCGGATGACCTTAGGCTCCATCCGATATTCTCTAAGCAGGGTTATAATCTCTCCTAGACGCTGCGGCTTATGAACCATCGATACTTTGCCTCCGGGCCTGACCAGCCGCATCGCCGCCGCCGCAATATCCTCGAGTGTGCCATGAATCTCATGCCGGGCGATACGCTGATGCTCGTTCAGCTTCAAATCCCCGCCCGTTAGCGGCATATAAGGCGGATTCACGGTGATCGCGTCATATACGCCGTTCCCGCCGGTCTTGGCCAGTTCGCGCAAATCCCCTTCTATAATGTTAATTCGGTTGCTCAGCCCGTTCATGTCCACACTGCGCTGAGCCATATCAGCCAGCCGGGGTTGAATCTCGATACCGTCGATCTGCGCCTGCGTCCGAGTCGACAACAGAAGGGGGATGACCCCGTTACCGGTGCATAGATCCAATATTTTACCGTATTTCGGAATATTCGCGAATTTCGCCAGCAGAACCGCATCCATGGAAAAACTGAATACTTGTTCGCTCTGGATAATCCGCAGCTCATGGGTGAGCAGATCGTCCACTCGCTCAGACTCATGAATTTCTACATTTCTCATCAACTTTTTCGTCCATTTCTGTTCAATTTTATATAGAAGCTGAACAAATACATCCATAGAATAATCGTCTGATCTAAAAAAAACCGTAGGAAGCTCTCCCTACGGCTCGTTATTTATTCAAAAAAGACAGGCAGAACAGGCAATCGCCCTCTGTACGTAAATGTCCATAATATACGTTGCAAATATGAAAACCTTCGTGGTACAAACGCGCCAGGTTGTCATATCCTTCTCCCACGATATCGGTATTATCCTTATCCTCCAACTGCGCTCGATCCTTCTTGTCATCGGAAGATGAAGGTTCCTTCTCTTGCTCCTGCTTCAGCACTTTTCGCATTTTCTCATTCTCGAGCCTGAGCTGCTGATTATCTTCCATCAGCTTCTTCACCTCAAGCATAAGAGTACCGAAATCGCCGTGTACTTTAGCTATTTGTTTTTCCAGCGCTTGCATATAAGTGAAAATATCTTTATTCTCCAAGTTCCCACCCCAGAGTCATTCTCAAATATATTGAAAATTATGATATTTATTAACTATTTAACAACTACGTCGTCTAATGAAAGCTCCTTGACCTTATTAACCTCGAACAACTGCACATGCACCGTCCGTGAACCGGCATTGATTCCAACGACTTTGCCTTCTCCCAGGGACGTAATCACCTGTTTGCCCACCGTTGGCATTTCTTCCTTCACACTCTCGTAGTTATCATGCTCAAACTTGAGACAACACATTAATCTCCCGCATAAACCGGAGATCTTGGTTGGATTGAGCGACAAGCTCTGATCTTTGGCCATCTTGATGGAGACAGGTTCGAAATCGCCAAGCCAGGAAGAGCAGCAGAGAATCCGGCCGCAAGGGCCTATCCCGCCGAGCATCTTCGCCTCATCTCTGACGCCGATCTGTCTCAGCTCGATCCGGGTACGGAAGATACTGGCCAAGTCCTTCACCAGCTCTCTAAAGTCTACCCGTCCTTCTGCCGTGAAATAGAAAATGATCTTGTTGCGATCAAATGTATATTCGACATCGACCAGCTTCATCTTCAAATCATGGTCTTTGATTTTATTTAAACATGTGGCAAACGCGTTCTTTGCCGCAAGCTTATTCTCCTCAACAATATCGGCATCGGCATCGCCTGCAATCCGGATCACCTTCTTGAGGGGGAGAACCACGTCGGATTCCTCAACCACCTTCTTGCCCACCACAACCTTGCCGTATTCGATCCCGCGCGCCGTCTCGACGATAACGCTATGTTCCTTCTCAACAGGAAAATCAAGTGGATCGAAATAGTATATTTTACCCGCTTTCTTGAAGCGGACACCCACTACAGTATACAAAAACTTACCCCCTTGTATAGCGATAAAAACTTGGTGGGCCTCGAATAAAGGCCATCACTTGTAATCAAACCCCTGCTTATCGGGAGAAAAGTTTATCTATCTGTCTGACACGATACGTACTGCCACCGATTTAATTACGCTCGTCTACTCCAATCAGAAATTGTTCAAGACAAAGCTGGGCATTCATATTTTGTCGCAGTTTCTTCTTACTTTCCGCCACGAGTTCCATCGCATGAATCCACTGACCTTCCGGTCGTGAAAAGGCATGCTTTGTGATAAATTCCAGCTCATCTATGAAAACGATTCGGTCATGTCTATGATAGAGCGCTTGAATCATGTCCTTGAACCATAAATGGAAAAGATTGAACAATACGTCTAAATGTTCAGCTAATCCGGCTTTGAATATGCTCTGTTGCGCTGTAATTAATGGAGATCCGCCACGGCCAGCGGTTTCCTTCCCTAATTGTAACACTACGTTTCTAATTTCTGCAAACCAATTCTGGTCAAGTAAATCCCGGCAGGATTGGAGTCCTGCTGCCAATTGGACAGCACATCTGGACAGGTTCACAGGATATCCCTCTGTGGTTAAAATTTGCAGCATTCTGTCCGGGTCCAGCGGCATGAAGGAGACCCACTGGGCTCGCGACTGAATCGTCGGCAATAGAGCTCGTCCATTATCGGATAGCAGGATCGCTACAGCCGGAGATGGCGGCTCTTCCAGGAACTTCAGCAGGCTATTCGCTGCCTGGACGGTCATTTTGTCCGCTTCATCGATAATATATACCTTCGGATTCCCCGTCTCCGAACGATATGAAAAGATCCGCTGCAAATCGCGGATTTGTTCGATCTTGATACTCGCTCCATCCGGGGAGATATTGTGCAAATCGGGGTGGTTGCCATGCTGCACCTTCCGGCATTCCAGACATTCCCCGCATGCTTCATCCCCTCCCTGAATACAGAACAGGGCCTGGGCAAACGCCATAGCAACTTCCTTCTGTCCGCTTCCCGGTGGCCCGCTAAATATATATGCATGCGATATTTGCTGACGGCGGAGACTGCTCTGCAGCTGCTGTTTAGCAGCCTCCTGCCCGATGATATCTTTAAAAGCCATGATGTCTCCTTACCTCTAATCGTGTTCCTAGAAACATAAATTGATGAGCATACCGCGAATTTCGCCAATTTTCTGCAGAAGCTCAATTTTCCCTTGCTCCGATTCCAGCAGTTCATCAGCCATCTGCAATAAAGTTGCGTCGATCTCATCCAGCAGCTTGTAACGCTTACCCCGGCCACGGCGATCCCAGCCTCGGGAATCCTTAATGCCTACTCCGCGACGAACCGTGTCCTCCAGGAAGCCCTTGACCAATAGACGGTAGGCCTTTAGCTCCCGCACCGTCATTGAACGCGCCAAGCGATCACCCTGTAGCTGGATCTCCTTGAATTTGCGGTTCAGTTCTTCCTTGCTGGCCTGCTCTCCATGCTTATGCATCACATCTGCGAAGCTCTTGGCCTGCGTCGGCTTGGTCGTGTTATCGCTAACGCCCAGACGGCTATTCAGCGGCCTGTAACCCGGATCTATCTTCAAAAGCTATCACCTGCCAATCTAACCTTAATTGTTATGATTCTATCATACTAAGCAGATTTATAGTTAAAATATGTTCAGAAATGTTCAAAACGATCTACCGGCAATACGAAGACGGTCGCGCCGCCCACTTGTACTTCGACCGGCAATGGCAAATAGGAATCGGTTGTGCCGCTCATCGGCGTCACTGGAGTTACTAACTGCTCACGTACTTTACAACTATTGCGGATCACATCCAATACAGATTCTACTTGCTGATCATCGACCCCGATCATAAATGTTGTGTTGCCCGCGCGCAGGAACCCGCCGGTACTGGCCAGCTTGGTTGCCCGAAAATTTTCCTTGACTAATGCACTAGACAATCTGTTACTGTCTTTATCCTGGATAATCGCAACAATTAATTTCATTGCAGTCCCTCCTTATTTTGTGTGAACCAGATTCACCAGACGAGATGCCATGACTGATCTCTGTCCGACTACTCTATTATTTTGACAAAGAACGCCCAAATTCCTCTATACCCCTCAGAAGTTGAGCTTTCATGATATCCGCTACCTCTCGCTTGGAGCCGGAGGCATCGATCACTTGAATGCGCTCTGGATACATGGCGGCTACCTGCTGGTATCCCTGACGAACCTGCTCGTGAAAGGACAGTTTCTCCAAATCGAGGCGATTCACTTCACGCCCCTGGGTCGCGGATATCCGCGCCAAGCCCAGTCTAGGCTCAATATCCATATAAAACGTAATATCCGGCATCCGCCCCTGGGTCGCAAACAGATTGATCGACAATACTTCCTCAATCCCCAGCCCTCTGGCATACCCCTGATAAGCAAGGCTGCTGTCGATAAATCGGTCGCAGATGACGAAGGTACCTTCAGCTAATGCAGGCTCCACCTTCTCGGCCAGATGCTGCCGTCTTGCTGCTGCATAGAGCAGCGCTTCGGTGCGTGGGTCCATAGCGGTATGCTGCGGATCAAGGATAACCGCGCGAATTTTCTCCGCGATCTCAATGCCGCCAGGCTCACGGGTCGTAATATACGGGATTCCCTGTTCCTCGAGGATCGTCGCCAATTCCCCGATCATCGTCGTCTTGCCTGATCCTTCACCGCCTTCCAGCGTAATGAACATTCCTCTATTTCCAAATTTCAATATGTGTCCCGCCTTTATTCTTTACTTAGATATACTCGGATGGTATGAAGAGAAGGGTCCTCCACCCCTTGGCATTTCGCCTTGGAACGCTTGAGCAGGATTAGCCCGGCCGTTACTTCCTCGGTGATCCGCTCGCCCGGATACAATAGAGGAATCCCGGGAGGATACGGAATAACCATCTCCGCGGCTCTTCGCCCCGCGCTCTCCTCTACGGGAATCTTCTCCACTTCTGACGCAGCTACTGGCCTGAGACTGAATAAAGTGGGAGCCGACACGCTAGCAGCCATTTGACCCCGATCAGCTTCAAGCATTGATGCAGTGTCCGGCTCATCTGTGATGTTCCACGTGGAAATATTAGTATTCAACTGAGTATTCAACTGCCGCAGTGCTGCAAGCAGACGATCGGCATCCTGCTGCGAAGTGCCGAGTCCAAGAGCCAACACGACATAGCGATCGTCGCTCATCTCTGGAACACAGCCCAGCGCCTCCAACGCTTCTTGCAGCGCGTAGCCGCTAAGCGCGCCCGCCGCGTCATACAGCACCAGCTTGAACGGGTCTTGTATAGAATATGCAGCGCTTCCTCCGCTTGCGCCTATTTCGACAAGACCGAAACGCTCCATGGCTGCGATATCGCGGCGGAGTCGCGAGGCTAGGTCTAATGCCTGCGCGAATCGCTCCTCTCCGCTGGCTTGAAGCAGCCAGCGGCTTAGATCCAGCGAAGCCATGATCGGATAGGAAGGGCTGGAGCTCTGCACCATGGCGAGCCGCTGCCGGATCAGGCTGCGGTCGAGCAGACCGCCTTGCACATGCAGCATCGCGCCCATGGTCATGGCGGTCAGCATTTTGTGCGTGGATTGCACCACGCCGTCCGCCCCCTGCGCGAGAGCGCTGGGAGGCAGCTGCTGGTGCAATCCGAAGTGCGCGCCGTGCGCCTCATCCACGAGCAGCGGTACGCTGCTGCCGTGGCATAGCTGCGCTAACGGCTGCAGGGCCGTGCCCATCCCGTAGTAGTTCGGGTGCGTGACGAGCAGTCCCTTGGCGCCGGGATACCGGCTCAGGGCCTCACGCACTGTCTCCACGGACGGGATGGTAGCCAGACCGCTCGACGCGTCGATCTGCGGCGAGAGGAACACGGCGTTCGCGCCAGCGAGCATTAATCCGTGGATCACGGATTTATGTATATTGCGCTGAACGAGCAACACATCGCCTGGAGCGGTGCACACGCTCAGGATCAAGGCCAGGTTGCCGACCGTACTGCCGCCAACCAGGAAGAACGTCTCTGCGGCTCCGAAATACTCCGCCGCAAGCTGCTGCGCCTCCAATATCACTCCCTCGGGATGATGTAGATCATCCGTCCCTGTAATCTCCGTCGCATCGATCTCCATCGCCTTGATCAAGGCGATCTGTTCATTTATATCCTGATAGGCTTGTCCGTCCTTATGACCCGGCACATGAAAGGAAGCGTCCTTCCGCTCCCTGTAATGTACCAGAGCATCATATAACGGAGCCTGTGGCTTATTTTCTGCCATCGCTAATATCGATTCCTTCCCGCATGCAGTTCCTGATGCTCTTTTTCTCCATTTTACCGTTTAATCGCCTGACAGGGCAATACAAAAGGACCCGACATCACTTAAGATCAGGTCCTCTCTACACAGTAGTCCAGCATCCATCTTTTATTATAAAGGAATAGAAGGGATAATAATTTGCTTCTATGCATTTCTCTGCATCCAGATTTGCTTCATCTGATGGATGAAAAAATGATATTTCTCTTCCTGAACATCCGTATGGACCATCTCCGCTTCGCAAGCATCACATATAAATTCTGATACGATATGAATGCCGTCTTGCTTGGTCTCTCCACAAATGATACATGTGTTCCCGGTAAGCTCATCCATATGCGATCCCACCTTGTTCGTTTTACTACCAGTATGATACAAATTCTACTATTTAAACCCTTTCATAGTTAGATTCCTACTTTATATATATGCCGGAAGCCTGATGACTGTGTTTGTACGTAAGTAAATCTTAATTTTTTCTTCTTTCATCCGATATATTAATCAGGGATTTACATTTTTTTAGTTCTAATGACAAAAAGGAGGGTCGTCCACACTCATGCCTGCAGAGTCCGGAAGCGCAACCTTTTATAACTACAGGCTTCTCAAAAGAGTTACCATCCCCAAAGCCCTGATCGGCGGCTTACTTACGCTTCCTTTCATTTGGCTGTTGGCTGAAATTATATTCATTTCCTGGACAAGTATTTTTACTTTTATATTGGCGCTTTTCATTATATTGTGGATTCAGTTCGTCATTACCCGTTCCGTTCTAATTATTATCAGCCATTCCTATAAGAAGCGCTGGCACTTTAGGCTGCGAATGCCCTGGATTGGCTACTTGCCAGAGCAATTCGTCAGTTATCCTAACTTCCGCCGCACCCAGCACTATACGACTTGGATCAGTTGCCTCATTATTCTCGCTCTGATCCCGTGGTCGCCGGTTTCTTTTACGATGGCCTTATTTTTCTGGCATTTCTGGATTATGGCCCCTAGGCTGATCGTGCTGATTCGTTTCAGAAAACAGCCTCGCGACGGGATTATTAAGCTGAACCCGCAAGATGCCTCCTATTATATGCCTTAACTTGATTAATCTAAATTCACTAAAATCATGACCACCCGTCCAACGGGTGGTTTGCACTTGGGGTATAACCCCCTGTTGCCAAACTGCGCCTAAAGACGCTAGCCTGACCACAAATCTGTTCAGGCTCAGTGTAATTTGTCACTTTCACTAACCAGTTAAACTGGTTTATTTCTTTTTGCTCCTGTTACTGCTAAACGGATCTTCGTACTCTTTTACACTCAACTTATCTATTGCTTGGTCATGTGCTTCTTGTTCACGAATGTATTTTGCTACGGTTGCTTCATTTAGGCCCACTGTACTTACATAATAGCCTTCTGCCCAAAATTTTCGATTCCCATATTTATACTTTAGTTGCGCGTGCTTTTCAAAGATCATTAGCGAACTTTTCCCCTTCAGATATCCCATGAATGTGGACACGGCTATCTTTGGGGGGATCGCTACCAGCATGTGTACATGATCTGGCATCATATGACCTTCCAGGATGTCCACTCCCTTATACTTACATAAACGTTTGAAAATTTCGATTAAGTCTTTCCTCACTTGATTATAGATCTCTTTCCGTCTATACTTCGGGGTGAACACAATGTGGTATTTGCACATCCACTTCGTGTGAGCTAGACTATAGCTCTTGTTTGCCATCTAAGACCATTCCTTTCAATTGAGCCTGAACATCTCAATTCTATCGGGATGGTCTTATTGGTCAAACCCTCGATCCCTCCACCCGCATAGCGGGTGGTTTTTTGTTTCGCGCGTTTCACGCACTCAACTGGCTAAAGCCATAATGAAAAGCCTGTCACCCGTGATTCCTGGGGACAGGCTGCTTTATGCATCGCTGTAAGAACTGTAAGAATATCGCTGCCGATTGATCCGCATGATCATGAACCGCTATCCAAGCCTTGTACGACGGCCTTGCTTTCTTTCTTGGGAACGAGCACTGTGAAGCTATTATTATGGATCGTAAGCTGTACAGTCAATTTATCCTTCTCGTAAACTGTCGTCGTGCCTTTGCCCTCTTCTACCTTCTCGTTCCAGCCCCATTCCTTAATGATCTTCCGATAGGCCGGAGGTACGCCGCTATCCTCCTGCAAGCCAGACAAGGAATAATGTACGTAGTCCATCTTCGAGTTATTAGGTGCAGTTTCTATCCGATCCGCTTCCTTCGGAACGGGAAAGCTCTTCTCTACCGATGCCCCTACGAAGGTCGTCCAGGAAGAAGAATTGGAATTAGAGGAACTACAGCCCACAATGACAAGGATCATCAAGATCATCCCCAACACATAGAAGGAATATCTCACTCTCATTTGCCACATTATATATTCCTCCTTACCCAGTAATATTTGAAATGATCATTCTCCACCAGACATAGTTCATGAGTAGGCTCAATTTCCTGAGTAATAAGACACCAAGTTAATTATACCGATAGTCCTATAGCTGTCGGTAACAAAAAGGTTACATTAGTTATTTCAAGCTTATCGTTATATTTACTCTATTCTATTCTTCAAATGAGCAAATAAGCTGTTTTTTTAGGAAATATCGAGTTTAATGGAGTACCTATTCCTATTGTATTCGATTCTCTCGATTAATGGGTGACAAATCCGCCTTCTCCGTAAGGGCACTTGATTACATTAATGGTAGATTGAGAAATTCCTGCAAATATGCAGGCTTTATCATCCAAAACCATCTGTTACGAGCAAATACCTGCAAAAGTGCAGGCTTTTCCCTCTTTTTCTGTGAAATCAGGCCTGCGCGGAGAAAATACCTGCATTATTGCAGGAATTGTTCGTCTTGGAGCCGATTAGGGGCAGAATTCCTGCATTTTTGCAGGCTTTTAGAGGATACAGCCGGGGATTTGACTCTAACGAAACAACAGACCGCTATTTACTCCAAAACAAGGCTAATTCGGTTCTAGTCACAGCTTTATCGCTACTTGAGCTACATCTGGACTTCAAGCTACTATAGGGGCCAGAATAACGTTACTCGTTTCTGTTACGAGACAACCAAAAAGAACCACCACCGGATTATCGGCAGTGGCTCTTGTCGCTTGGCAGCTTCCTACTCTCCCAGGACCCTTCGGTCCAAGTACCATCGGCGCTAGAGGGCTTAACGGTCGTGTTCGGGATGGGTACGTGTGGAACCCCTCCGCTATCGCCACCAAACGGGATTTTGTGCTGGCTGTGAATCACAGCTTCCTTCAAAATCATTCAGATGTTTGATCACCTGAAAACTGGATACGAAACT
>NZ_KZ987724.1:4061067-4278567 GCF_003614185.1 Paenibacillus aceti | reverse complement strand
TTCGATAGATCTGCAGCATGGGAGCCTGTGGCCTCCCGTTGCCCATTCACGGACGTCTCATCCACCTCTACATATCCGACCATAAAAGCATGAAGTATATCCAAATCTCGTGGTAAGAGCACCTTCCCTTTTTGCAGTAAAAGCCCGCCAAGTGGGGTATACACATGATTTGCTATTTTGAGACCAGGTCTTAAATCTGCTACAGGGATACTCGCCATGTTCTTAATCTCTCCTTGGATAAATCTTCAGATTGATATGATATGTGAAAATATGCGAATTATAGTTACAAAGCACTATAAGGCTATAGTCATTATATTACGAGTTAACTAGACCAACAATCCTCCTTTTTAACGCTGTAATGTAATGAAAGAGGACTTCCTGATGGAAGCCCCCTTAAATACGTGCTGTTATTCTTCGTCTGTTCCAGATGCTTCGCTCTCATCATCAGTAGGGATTTCCTCTGAATTCAAGTTGGAACTAACGCCATTGATCTCGTTCAGTTCATCCGCCTCTTCATCATCGTGGTCATCGCTCTTGTCGGAACGGCAGACCGTAGCTACGGAATCTTCGTCACGAATATTAATCAGCTTAACCCCTTGCGCATAACGTCCCATGGTGGAGATCCCCTCCATGCTCATCCTGATCAAGGTTCCGCTGCTCGTAATGATCATCAAATCCTCGTCGTCCTTAACAACCTTCAGGCCGACTACAGGGCCGTTCTTGTCAGTAATGTTGATCGTCTTGATCCCTTTACCGCCGCGGTTCTGAATGCGATAGTCAGATACCGGAGTACGC
Source organism: Paenibacillus aceti (assembly GCF_003614185.1). GTDB lineage: Bacteria > Bacillota > Bacilli > Paenibacillales > Paenibacillaceae > Fontibacillus > Fontibacillus aceti. The sequence continues at coordinate 4,277,772 of NZ_KZ987724.1, read as the reverse complement.
TTACCATAGCCCTTCGTCGTGACGATCAGAATCTCCTGATCTGGAACGATCACGTCCATTCCGATCAGTTCATCATCCGCATCGAGCGTAATCCCCTTCACACCGGTAGCTGCCCGTCCCATCGATCGTACATCGCTCTCTGGGAAGCGGATCGACATCCCTTTGGCCGTACCCATGATGAGCTCCTGCTCGCCATCCGTAAGTCTGACGTCAATCAGAGTATCATCCTCGCGGAGATTAACCGCGATGAGCCCGCCTTTGCGAATATTAACATAATCTTCAAGCGGCGTCTTCTTCACGATCCCGTGACGGGTCGCAAAGAACAGATACTTGCTCTCATCAAATTTCTCCACAGGAATCACAGCATTAACCGTCTCGCCTTGCTCAATCTGAATCAGATTGATAATAGGCGTCCCACGTGCTGTCCGGCCAAGCTCTGGAATCTCATAAGCTTTAAGACGGTAAGCCTTGCCCCGGTCGGTGAAGAACATCAGATAATGATGCGTATTCGTCACGAACAGATGCTCGACGAAGTCATTATCCTTCGTGTCCATCCCGACGACGCCCCGGCCGCCCCGTTTCTGACTGCGATAGGTCGTAACCGGCAGACGCTTGATATAGCCCGTATGAGTGATCGTAATGACGACCTCCTCCTGCGGGATCAAATCCTCATCCAAGATGCTCTCTTCGCCGACTATAATTGCCGTACGGCGATCATCGGAATAGCGTTCGCGGATTTCCTGCAGTTCATCGCTAATAATCTGCAATACCAGCGATTCATTGGCAAGAATTTCACGGTATTCTGCGATCTTCATCAGCAGCTCCTGGTATTCAGCCTCGATCTTCTCACGTTCCAAGCCGGTCAGACGTTGGAGACGCATATCCAGAATAGCCTGTGCCTGCTCTTCACTCAGACCGAAGCGTTCGATCAAGCCATTGCGGGCGATCTCGGCAGTCTGCGAGCTGCGGATCAAGGCGATAACTTCGTCCAGATGATCCAGCGCAATACGCAAGCCTTCCAGAATATGAGCGCGAGCTTCGGCCTTCTTCAGATCGAATTCTGTCCGTCTGCGAATCACCTCAACCTGGTGCAGCAGATAATGATGAAGCACTTCCCGTAGCGTCAATATCTTCGGTTCATTATTTACGATCGCCAGCATATTGATGCCAAAGGTACTCTGTAAGGAAGTATGTTTATATAAGTTATTCAATACAACGTTAGGATTAACATCCCGACGCAGCTCGATAACAACCCGCATTCCATTACGGTCTGACTCATCGCGCAGATCGGTGATGCCGTCGATTCTCTTCTCGCGAACCAGTTCGGCGATCTTCTCGACGAGGCGGGCTTTATTGACCTGGTAAGGCAATTCATCAACGATAATCCGCGCCTTATTGTTATTCTCTTCAATGGTCGTCTTAGCGCGCATCGTAATCGAGCCGCGGCCCGTCGTATACGCCTGACGAATACCGGAACGTCCGACAATATAGCCAGCAGTCGGGAAGTCCGGTCCCTTGATATATTCCATCAATTCCAAGGAATCGATGTCCGGGTTCTCGATCATTGCCTGAACCCCATCGATGACCTCACCCAAATTATGCGGTGGAATGTTGGTTGCCATCCCGACAGCGATCCCCGATACGCCATTAACGAGCAAGTTCGGGTAACGCGCTGGGAGAACCACCGGTTCATGTTCCTCACCATCATAGTTTGGCATGAAATCGATCGTCTCTTTATTAATATCGCGCAGCATTTCCATCGCTATCTTCGATAGACGCGCCTCCGTATAACGCATCGCTGCTGCAAAGTCACCGTCGATGGAGCCGAAGTTACCATGCCCTTCAACGAGCATATAACGCATCGAGAAATCCTGCGCCATCCGTACCATAGTCTCATATACAGCTGAATCACCATGAGGGTGGTACTTACCGATTACTTCGCCGACGATTCTTGCTGATTTCTTAAACGGCTTGTCTGGATACATACCGAGCTCGGACATCGCATACAAAATGCGCCGATGGACAGGCTTCAAACCATCCCTAACATCGGGCAAAGCACGGCTGACAATGATGCTCATCGCATAATCCATAAAGGATTCGCGCATTTCAACATTAATGTCCCTATCTACGATTTGCGAAAATTTTTCCTCCGCCATGCTGGACCTCCTAGAAATTTATCCATGTGCCTATGCAAGGATGATTATGAAAAAAGCCAGTCATTAACATAATTGCACAAAAACGGCTTACATAAACGTAACGATTTTCATCCTATCTCTCATAGATCACAATTAAATGGGGATGTGTCCATTCCCATTGTTACGTATCTTCATACACTGAAAATATAGGCAATTTATTCGATTCATCAAAAAACTTATAAAATCCCCGCATCTTATAATTATATCATTGTTTATCTCTCCTGTCCTATGTTTTTCATACGTTAGGGCAGCATCCGGGGTACAGAAAGGAAGGATAAGTCGTTGGCGATACAGCGCATAGCAAGTAAATGGGAGAAGACCGTCATTTTACGGCAGAATGAACTTATACATCCTTACATTCCAGATACAAGAAAATACTCTGTCGAACATCTTGGAGATATGTTGAATACTTATGGCGTCGTATTTATCAAGCCGGATTGCGGAACTTACGGGATTGGGGTTATGAGTGCCGAACTGTGGCGTGACGAGCTTGATTCTAGTGCCAACCCCAATTATAAACTCAGGCATGGCATTCACACTGAGATGTTTCCGACGCTCGAGGAACTACACGCGGCGATCACTCCTCATATTGGCAAAAGATTGTACCTGATTCAAACTGGAATCCGTACTCTGACCTTCCGGCGCTCCAAATTTGATATCCGCGCCCTCGTCCAGAAGACACCCCACAAGAACTGGGAAACGACCGGATTTATCGGACGGCTGGCAGCTCCGCAGAAGATCATCACCAACTACCGCAGCGGTGGCACCATTATGACGATTGAGAATTTATTCGCCCCCCATCTCACACCGAAGCAGTTTACTTCTGTGTACAAGGAAATGAAAATACTAGGGGTGCGCGTTGCCGCCCAGCTCGCCCGCAGATTTCCGAATCTGAAAGAGATCGGTCTCGACCTGGCGATCGATGAGCAGCTTCATATCTGGATTCTGGAGGTTAACACTCTTCCCGCACTTTTCCCGTTCAAGCATCTGCATAACAAGAGTATCTATAAAAAAATTCGTCGCTACGCTGTCCACTACGGGCGGCTGAAATCACTAAAATAGAGCGTCCCCATCAATACGGGAATAGACGAAGGCCGAGCTGAGGATCTACTACCTCTTCTCGGCCTTCGTCACCGGGATTATATCGCTTAGATATCCAGGTTTTTCACATATTTGGCATGTTCATGGATGAAGTCGCGCCGCGGCTCGACATTGTCACCCATCAGCACATCGAATATTTTATCTGCTTCCATCGCATCGGAGATCGATACCTGCTGCATAGTGCGGCTCTCCGGATCCATGGTTGTCTCCCATAACTGCTCAGCGTTCATCTCGCCGAGACCTTTATAACGCTGAATATTGTATTTCGCATTTTCGCCAAATGAAGCGATGATCTCATCGCGCTCCGCTTCAGAACCGGCATAACGAACGACCTTATTGCGTTCTACCTTGAACAGAGGCGGCTGAGCGATATAGACATATCCTGCCTCGATGATCTTCCGCATGTAACGGAAGAAGAACGTTAATAGCAGGGTACGAATATGAGCACCGTCGACATCGGCATCGGTCATAATGATGACCTTGTGGTAACGGGCTTTGGAGAGGTCGAATTCTTCCCCGATCCCGGTACCTAGCGCCGTAATGATTGCCCGGATCTCCGCATTGCCAAGAATGCGATCGAGGCGCGCCTTCTCTACGTTCAGAATCTTCCCGCGCAGCGGCAGAATCGCCTGGAAATGACGATCACGGCCTTGCTTGGCCGATCCGCCTGCGGAGTCACCTTCGACGATATACAGTTCGCTAAGCGTTGCGTCCTTGGAGGAGCAGTCAGCCAGCTTACCTGGGAGGGCGCTCACTTCAAGTGCACTCTTACGGCGTGTCAATTCCCGCGCCTTGCGGGCAGCTTCTCGCGCACGGGAGGCCTGCAAGGCCTTCTCGAGAATTCGACGCGACACCGCCGGATTCTCTTCCATGAATTCCTGTAGCTTCTCCGCGAACAGGGATTCTACGATTCCACGCACTTCACTGTTGCCAAGCTTCGTCTTCGTCTGGCCTTCGAACTGTGGCTCAGGGATCTTCACGGAGATGATCGCCGTCAAACCTTCACGCGCATCATCCCCGCTCAGATTAGAGTCATTATCCTTGATCATACTGTTCTTGCGGGCATAATCATTAATAATTCTCGTCAGCGCACTCTTGAAGCCCGATTCATGCGTACCGCCCTCATGCGTGTTGATGTTATTAGCGAAGGAGAAGATATTCTCCGTGTAGCTGTCATTATATTGCAGCGCGACTTCGACCTGAATCATATCACGCTGGCCTTCCACGTAAATCGGCTCTTCATGCAACACTTCTTTGTTATGATTCAAATATCTGACGTATTCCTTAATTCCACCTTCGTAGTGGAAGGTCTCCGAGACCCCCGAGCGTTTGTCTGTCAAGGAAATATTGATGCCTTTATTCAGAAAAGCAAGCTCACGAATCCGCATCAACAGCGTGTTATAGTCAAAGACGGTCGTCTCTGTAAAAATCTCCGGATCGGGATGGAAGGTCGTCTTCGTTCCGGTCTCTTCCGGATCGCCATTGCCGATAACGCGGATGTCATATTGAGGGACGCCACGGCGATATTCCTGTTGATAGGTATGACCGTCCCGTCTCACTTCTACGACCATTTTCTCGGACAGGGCATTTACAACAGACACGCCGACCCCGTGCAGCCCCCCGGATACTTTGTACCCGCCACCGCCGAACTTACCACCCGCATGGAGAACGGTCATAACAACCTCAAGGGTTGACTTTTTCATTTTCGGGTGTTCACCGACCGGAATGCCGCGTCCGTTATCGATAACGGTCACGCTATTATCTTCATGAACTATTACGTCAATCTTATCAGCGTAGCCGGCCAATGCTTCGTCAATACTGTTATCAACGACTTCCCAGACCAAATGATGCAAGCCCCGTGCACTGGTTGAACCGATGTACATCCCCGGACGTTTGCGGACAGCCTCCAGGCCTTCCAATACCTGTATCTGACTCTCATCATACGATTGTTCGTTCATAGACATGCCTTCACCTACTTCTATAGATTCAATTCAAGATCACACCAAATAATTGAGGTTGGTCTTCTTCTTCAATGTGGAGGAGGAGATCGGCGAGTAGTACACGATATTCTTGGTGACAACGATCGATTTGGCTTCTTCCTCTCCAATTCGTACCACATTCTTCCCCTCGATCGCATGACTTACGAACTGTTTGGAAATCTTCGACGACTTCTCAATCGATATATCAAAGATCGCTACCAATTCCGATGAGAGAATGATCCTTTCTCCCCCTAAATGAATGTACATCGCCTTATCTTCCCACCTTATCTCTGGACTTGTCCCTCTTGAACATGAAAAATGCTGGCGTTCTGAAGCCGGCTCTCGTTAATACTCTCAATTCCCGTAGCCGTGATGAACGTCTGCACTTTGCTCTGAAACGTCTCAATCAATTGGGTTTGACGAAAAGGATCAAGCTCGGACAATACATCATCCAGAAGCAGGATCGGATATTCGCCGATCTCCTCGTTAATAAGCTCAATCTCCGCCAATTTAAGTGATAATGCCGTGGTCCGCTGCTGTCCCTGTGAACCATAGGTTTGTGCTTCATTGCCATTAATATAAAAGGTTATATCATCGCGATGAGGACCCGAAAGGGTCATACCGCGGCGGATTTCTTGATCTTTCATTTGTGATAACTTTATCATAAATTGCTGCAATAAGACAGCTTCATCTTCCGTCTCAGGCTCTCCGAACGAAGGGAGGTAGGATAGTTTCAGCTTCTCGCTCCCCCCGGTAATGCCGTCATGAATCTGTTCCGCCCATTTTTGCAGTTTCTTTATAAATTGTTTCCTCTTCTTGATAATTTTAACACCATGCTCCGCTAATTGCTCATTCCAAATCTCCAGCATGACCGAAAGCTCCGCTTCCTTCCCCCAAGCCTGCTTGAGCAGATTGTTCCGTTGGACCAGCACTTTCTGGTATTGCTGCAGATGGTATAAGTAGCTAGGCTGTACCTGCCCGATCTCCATGTCCAGGAAGCGGCGCCTTACGCCAGGGGTTCCCTTCACAATCTCCAGATCCTCCGGGGCGAACATAACGGCATTGAGCGCGCCGACGAATTCGCTTAGCTTGCGCTGCTCCAGTCCGTTAAGCTTGGCCTTCTTGCCTTGGCTGGAGAAGCGCAGCTCCAACTGGACTGTACCATACTTCTTCTCTACCTCAGCAGAGGCAATGGCATGGTCCTGTCCGAAGGAGATCAGCTCGCGATCTTTGCTCGTACGATGGGATTTGGTCAGGGCAAGGACAAGCAAGGCCTCAAGCAAGTTAGTCTTGCCCTGGGCATTGCGGCCGAGGATGAGATTGACATCCCCGAAGGAATCGAGATGGAGTGAGTCGTAGTTTCGATAATGCTGCAAGCTTAATTTATTTACAAACACGATAATTCATGCCCTCATTTCCACCCGTCTGATCAGGTTCAGGGAGCTACTTGCTGGCCACTTGAAAAATACCGCAATCCCGCACTTCGACAATATCCCCAGGGTACAGCTTGCGGCCGCGACGCTCTTCAGGCTCCTCATTCACGCTAACCGCCCCATCTTGCAGGAGGGCCTTGGCCATACCGCCTGTATTCACACAGTCAGCCAGCTTCAGAAATTGATCCAGCTTAATATACTCATCCGAGATGCTAATCTTCTTCATCCTCTTTTTGAACTCCCTCTCTACTCATTAGGTTCAAAAAGATCGGTTTTCAGCACCGAGAAGGTTGGATGAAGCTGGGACTGAGAAGCGCAGCGTACGTAGTGTGTACGTGAGCATCGGAAGGCCCAGCTGAATTCAAGGTTCGATGTCGAATCCACTTCCTGATTCATCCTGATTCACTTCGTGATCAAAAGCGATCTTTTTGAACTCCCTATAAAGTTAATTGGTGGTGCGGTACGGCAGGATCAGATAGAGGCTCTGGCTATCATCCATAGGCTTGACGATCATCGGGCTCATCGCCCCGGTAAAGCCAATATGCAGCTGCTCGCTCTCAACCACCTTAAGCACATCAAGCATATATTTAGAGTTAAAAGAAATCCGTAGCGGATCTCCGGTATACTGAGCGACTTCCAATTGCTCAACAACCTTCCCGAGTTCAGTAGAACTGGAGGAAATCTCTATTGTACCATTATCGAAAGTTTGCAGGCGGACAATATTGGATTTCTCCTCACGCGACAGCAAATAAGCGCGATCGATGGATTCGCTCAGCTGCTTCGTATCGATGATCAGCTCCGACTTATAATTGGTCGGGATAATGCGGGAGGTATCCGGATAAGTCCCGTCCAGAATTCGTGTGTAGAACAGTACACGGTCAATTTTAAATAATACCTGATTATCGGCGACTACGATATCCACAATCGTATTCTGGTCAGGCACGATCTTGCTCAGCTCATTGAGTGTCTTACCGGAAATAACGACATTGCTGACGCGCACATCATCCGCATTATCAATTTGGGCGGTGCGACTAGCCAGCCGGTGGCGGTCAGTGGCAACCAGCTTAAATTCATTTCCTTGAATGTCCCATAAAATACCTGTCAAAATCGGCGAAGTCTCATGCGTAGAAATCGAGAAAGTCGTCTGTTTGATCATATTCTTAAGCAATTCGCCGGGGATCGAGATCACTTCATTCTCCTCAATGCTAGGAAGTACTGGATATTCCTCAGGGTCCATCCCCACCATTTGGATATCGGTTGAGCCGGAAGTAATTCTTGTCTGGAATCCCTCTTGAACCTCCATCTCAATTTCTGAGGAAGGCAGCTTCTTGATAATCTCTACGAAGAATTTGGCTGGTAGTACGACACTCCCCGGACGCTCTACCTGCACGATTTGCTTCTCACTATCCTCAACGGGAATAAAGGCTTGAATCGATATGTCTGTATCGCTGGCAGTCAGCGTCATTCCTTGATAATTCACTTCAATCTTGATCCCGGTCAGAATCGGAATCGTTGTACGGCTGGAAATGGCTTTGTTGACATGTTGGATCGATTCATTCAATTCATGTTTTAAAACGCGGATTCTCATAAATTCAACTCCTAAGGAAAGTATCTTGTTCTCATTTTAAAGATTTAACGGTTCTATATCATCTCATATAAGCATAAAAGTAAAACAATTAGCTTGTTCCGTGGGAAGGGGCAGACCTGCCGATTTGAGTTGCGGCAAGTGCCGCTATTATTAAGATGAAATATATTAATTTATAGTAATAGTAGTAGTAGGTACCCTGAATATGTGGATAACAAGTCAAATCATATGAAATGAAGCCTATCCACATGTGCATATCATGTGCATAGGCTTATAGCTTATTCAGGATGAATTTTTTATTTTTTCTGTGATGTTGTTGATAACTTTGTTGAGCTCCTGATCATTCTTAATCTGCTTCGATATCTTCTCATGAGCATGAATGACGGTTGTATGATCGCGGCCTCCGAAGGCTTCGCCAATCTTCGGCAGTGAGAAATCGGTCAATTCCCTGGATAGGTACATCGCAATCTGGCGCGGGAAGGCGATGGCCTTCGTCCGCTTGCGTGCCTTGAAGTCTTCCATCTTGAGGTTGAAATATTCCCCGACTTTCTGCTGAATATCCTGAATCGTAATCATCTTCGGACGACTGGAAGGAATAATGTCCTTTAAGGCTTCCGCAGCCAGATGAGTCGTAATATCCTGATTAATCAAGGAAGAGTAAGCTACGACGCGGATTAGCGCTCCTTCCAGCTCCCGGATATTCGTATCGATCTGATTGGCGATATATACCATCGCTTCATTCGGAATATCGAGATTCTCGGCCTTGGCCTTCTTACGCAAAATAGCGATCCGCGTCTCCAGATCTGGAGGCTGAATATCGGTAATAAGTCCCCATTCAAACCGGGATCTCAGCCTCTCCTCTAAGGTCGGAATCTCCTTAGGCGGTCGGTCACTGGAGATGATAATCTGCTTCCGCTCTTCATGAAGTGCATTGAAGGTGTGGAAGAACTCCTCCTGTGTAGACTCTTTCCCGGCGATAAATTGAATATCATCAATCAGCAATATATCGATATTTCGATACTTGTTGCGGAAGTTCTCCGCCCGGTTATCCCGGATCGCGTTAATGAATTCATTCGTAAATTTCTCAGAGGAAATGTATACGACCTTGCTGCTGGGGCTATGCTCCAGAATATAGTGCCCGATGGCGTGCATTAGATGCGTCTTGCCAAGGCCCACACCACCATATAAGAACAGTGGATTGTAAGCTCTCGCCGGTGCTTCAGCAACGGCAAGGGAAGCGGCGTGTGCAAATCGGTTCCCGGACCCAATAACGAAAGTATCGAAGGTGTACTTGGGATTAAGCATATGAGATATGCTCTCCTCGGTTTGGACGGGGGCCTGCGGTTCCTTATTGGTTGGGGGTTGCTCGGGTGGGGCTGATTCCTCAATAACGAAGGTTACTTCCACCTGCTTACCAAGATATTCATAGACCGTGGTAGCAACTAATTTCGTATACCGACTCTCAAGCCACTCCACGGCAAAGGTGGTGGGAGCTGAGATTACGATGGAATGATCATCGATGGATACGACCTTGGTTGCTTTGAACCAAGTGTCGAAGCTGGGCTTGCTGAGCTTGGTATTGATGATGGATAAAATGTTCTGCCATATTTCAGAGGTATGGCTATCCACAGACTGTCACTCCTTTTAAATCATCCAATTGTGGCATGAGCCATGCAAAAAAAGTCGAAAAAACATAAATAAAGGGGAGATTTATCCCCATAGCTAAGTAAAATGTAATCATTATAAAAGTGGATAACTTTGAATTGTTCACAATATTATCCACAGCCTGTTGATAATTTTATAGTGTTTTTTAGATATTCACAGTGAAAGCAATATAATCATAGCAAAAGAAGCCTTATATTTCAATGGAATGCGCGGATTTATCCACAAATTCAATAACTTGTGTATAAATTCCGTCAACAACACTATATATTGTTTATAATCTGTTTAAAAATCGACAGAAGGTGTTAATTTACGAAAAAAAATATGCACAGCTTATACCGAGGGATCGAAAAATGTTAGTTGAGAGGTGTGTATAATACGTTGATCGATGACTAATGGGAAGTTGCCCTTATTTGCCCCAAATTTCGTGTATATGTTGTATAGATATACAAAAACAGGCCCTGACGATTCGTCAGGGCCCATCTTATATAATTAAGAATCAGTTCAGTTAGCGTGGAAATTACGCTGAAATTCGGCAATGGCTTGATAATCCTCCTCCAGCTTGCGGGAGATCCGGATGTAGATCGGAAGCAGTTCCTTGTAGATGGCGGCATGCTCGCGAAGGGGTTTATGCTCATGGGTTTGACCGATCATGTCAGCAACCTGGCTGAAGGAGTCAATTTTGCCCAAAGCATAGAGGCCTAGCACGGCAGCTCCCAGACAGGAGCTCTCGAAGCTCTCCGGGATGATGACGGTCTGATCGAAGATATCGGCCATCATTTGTCGCCATAGCGGAGAACGGGCAAAGCCGCCCGTTGCCTGAATCTTCAGAGGCTGGCCAATCTGTTCCTCCATCGCTAGCAGCACGGTATAGAGGTTGAAGATCACGCCCTCCAGAACTGCGCGAATCATATGCTCCTTCTGATGATGCAGGGTGAGGCCGAAGAAGGAACCGCGGGCATTCGGATTCCACAGCGGAGCCCGCTCTCCCGAGAGATAAGGGTGGAAGAGAAGGCCGTCAGAGCCAGGCGGAACCCGCTCGGCGATCCTGGTCAGCACATCATAAGAGCTGATTCCGAGCCGTTTAGCGGTTTCTACCTCAGAGGCAGCTATCTCGTCACGGACCCAGCGGAAGATGCCACCGCCATTATTCACAGCTCCGCCGATCACCCAATGGTGCTCTGTGAGAGCGTAACAGAATATCCGGCCCTTCGGGTCGGTTCTCGGTTCATCTATGACCGTGCGGATCGCTCCGCTAGTGCCGATGGTTACAGCGACAACCCCGGGATCAATCGCCCCGACACCCAGATTGGAGAGGACTCCATCGCTGGCGCCGATGACGAACGGGGTAGAGGAGGGCAGCCCCATTTTCTCGGCAAATTCAGGGGCAATCCCATGCAGAACATGCGTCGGCGATACGAGGGGTGATAACTGCTCAGCTGTAATTCCGGCGATATGCAGAGCTTCTGCATCCCAATTCAGCTGCTTCAGGTTCATTAGACCCGTAGCGGAAGCGATGGAATAATCGACGATATATTTTCCAAACAGCTTGAAGAAGACGTATTCCTTAATAGATATAAATTTGCTAGTTTTATTGAAAATATCAGGTTTTTCGTGGCGCAGCCACAGGATCTTCGTGAGCGGCGACATCGGATGGATCGGGGTCCCTGTGCGCAGATAGATTTCATGCCCGCCCATTTCCTTCTTCAGTCTGTCTGACCATCCAACACTGCGGTTATCGGCCCATGTCAGGCAGCGCATCAATGGTGTTCCAGCTCGGTCTACCGGAATTACACTATGCATTGCCGTACTGAAGGATACGAACATGATCTGACCTGGCTTCATTTTACCCTGCTCGTTCACTTGCTTCACGGCCTGCAGGACGGCTGCGAAGATCTCCTCCGGGTCCTGTTCAGCAATATCGGCAGAGGGGGTGTAGAGTGGGTACCCTATGTTTGAGCTTGCCATCACTGTACCGTTTTCCTCATAGAGTACCGCCTTCGTGCTAGTTGTTCCGATATCAACACCGATCATATATGACGTATTCATAACTACCCTTCTTTCTATAAAAGAGGTATAAGAGGTTGCTCCATAAATCCAGGCGTTACGTTAGTAAGTCAATACGATTGCTCTAATGGGAATCCGGGATGCTTGTATGTAAGGTCTGGATGGAATCCTCGAAGTATTCCTCGACATTACTGGCGATGATGTATGGATCTTTGGATTCGAGGCCTGCTAACAGCTTGCGATGCTTATTGACCACATAATTGACCTTGTAATCATCCTGGGATAAGACCTGCTCGGTCGTAATCAGCATGACGGTCATCACAATTTGACGGATACTCAGCCACAGATGCCAAATCCGGGTATGATGCGCAGCGGTAATGATCATTTCATGAAAAGAGAGATCCTGGTAAGCGAACTCGACCACATCACGGTGCTTGCCCGCCAGCTCCATTTTGTCGATAATCTGCCGCAATTGCAGGATCAATGGGGCTGAATCTTCGCTAGCGAGGCGCTTCCAAGCGAAGCTCTCGATGAGGTAGCGAACATCATACAGCTCTTCGATATCCTGTACTTGAAGTCCATTCACCACCGCGCCCATTCTCTGCAAAGTAATAAGCCCTTCATTAGACAGCGTTTTCAAGGCTTCGCGCACAGGAGAGCGACTGGCTCCAAAATCTGCAGCGATGCGATTCTCTGATAGAACCGTATCCGGTTTAATAAATCCGCTAATAATTTGCAGGCGCAGCTCACTGGCGATCGATTCGCCGAGTGAACTGCCCTTTAACCAACTTGAGGGAAACTTCATGATTCTAACTCCTTATTTGCTTGATTCGACAGCATGGCCACCAAATCCATTGCGCAGTGCGGCAACGACTTTGCCATGGAAGGTGTCATCCTCAAGGGAACGATAGCGCATGAACAGGGACATAGCGATGACCGGTGCGCTTGCTTGCAGCTCCAGCGCTGTCTCCACAGTCCATCTCCCTTCTCCCGAGGATTGCATCACTCCGCGGATGCTCTCCAGCTTCGGATCCTTGGCGAAGGCATCCTGCATAAGCTCCATCAGCCAACTGCGGATAACTGATCCGTTCGACCATACTCGGGCTACATCTTCATAACTGTATTCATATTGACTCTTGTCCAGAACTTCGAAACCTTCGGCTATTGCTTGCATCATACCATATTCAATTCCGTTGTGAACCATCTTCAGGAAATGACCGCTGCCAGGCTTGCCTGTATACATATAGCCGTTCTCTACGGCAATATCCTTGAATATCGGTTCGATGCTGCGGAATACCGCCTCGTCTCCGCCGATCATGAAACAGCCGCCTTGTTCAGCGCCCTCAATGCCGCCGGAGGTTCCAATATCGAAGAAATGGATGCCGGATTTCGCCAGCTCATCGGCCAGTTGAACGGAATTCTTATAATGAGAGTTGCCTCCGTCAATGACGATGTCGCCTTCACTCAGAAGAGGGGTTAGGCTTGTAATGACCGAATGAAGGGCGGCACCGGCCGGAACCATAATCCAAATAATTCGCGGCGTTTCCAGGGCTGCGACCAGCTGCTCCAGACTGGATGCAGGGATAGCACCGTGCTCGGCCACTTTACTTACTGCGTCAGAATTCATATCATAGGCTGCAACTTCGTGATTGTGGCGCAGCAAGTTCATGACCAGATTATGGCCCATTTTTCCTAGACCTATCATTCCTAGTTTCATAAAATACATCCTCTCAGTATACTTGTATACAACTATACACTACAGATCATACTCCGAACCCCAGGGACTGTAAATAATTAAAAAAGCAGATAAAAATACTTTTCCACATGTGTATAACCTTTATTCCGGGAGATATTATAGTTCAGCCTGTGGAAAACCGATATAAAAGGGGGAGAAGCCTGGGCTGTGTATAAATTTGGCTGGGTGCAGATATGCCGGGCTCAGTTGACTTTTTATGGTGCTTGTGTTTAAATGTAAAAAGGCATTTTCTGTGGATTATGAAAATGGTGAATATAACAGTGAGTGATTCCTGTAAAGGGAGGTGCAATAGATGAGACCGACTTTCAAACCAAATGTGAGCAAACGTAAAAAGGTTCACGGTTTCCGTAAAAGAATGAGCACAAAGAATGGCCGTAAGGTTCTTGCTGCTCGTCGCCAAAAAGGAAGAAAAGTATTGAGTGCGTAAAATAGTGCGTGAAGACCACTGCGGTGGTCTTTTTTTGTACGCCAAATGGTTAAGAATTAAAATACCCTTTTTATGTGACAATTTGGTTGACTATAATATGAAGGAACTCGATTTTGCAAAAAATCAGGTTTACTGCATAAATGGATGGTTTATAATTACAATAGCAGTTAGCAGGTCTAGAGTTGAGGAGATTGCTCGTGCAAAAAAAGTTAAGATTAAGGAATCGGGCGGATTTTAGCCGGGTGTACCGGCATGGAAAGTCTTTTGCTAACCGTCAACTCGTTGTTTATTGGTCAAGAAAACCGGATATTGAGCGTTTCCGGCTAGGTATATCGGCAAGTAAGAAGATCGGTAATGCAGTGGTCCGAAATCGCATGCGTAGATTGCTGAAGGAGATCGTCCGCTCGCATGAAAGTGAAATTCAGGATCATGTCGATATCATTCTCATTGTACGTAACAGCGCAGTCGGAATGGAGTATAAGGAGTTGGAGAAAAGCGTACTTCACGTTCTCCGTAAAGCCTCATTGCTCAAGCCTTCCGGACGCCAAGCATGATTGTTTCTTTGTCCCTATAAATATGTTATGATTTACGATGACGGATAGGTTAAGAGAGGGGTTTTGAAGTGTCGCGAATTGCCAATAACAAGAGGAAACTGGTCCTCCTAGTTCTTGCAATCGGTCTCGTAGTATTACTGGCTGGTTGTGGAACGCAAAACGCCCATTTGGCAACCACTACTGAAGATATGAAGAATAGTAGTTCATTCTGGACTTCTAATGTCGTCTACTATTTCTCTTTAGCTTTGGATACGTTTGCGAAGTGGTTCAATGGGGCATATGGAATCGCCGTGTTGATTATGGTGATTATTGTTCGTACGTTAATTCTTCCGCTTACATTGAAGCAGGTTAAGAGTTCAAAAGCGATGCAGGCGATTCAGCCGCAGCTAGCGAAGATCAAAGAGGATTACAAGGATAATCCTGAGAAGCAGCAGCAGGAGACGATGAAGCTGTTCCAGGAGCATAAAGTTAATCCGATGGCGGGATGTTTCCCACTGCTGATTCAGATGCCGGTATTTATCGCGCTCTATAACTCGATTTATTATAATTCGGCGATCCGTGACCATTCATTCTTGTGGTTGCAGCTCGGAGAACCGGACAAGACTTATATTTTGCCGTTAGTAGCGGCGCTTACGACATTCATCCAGACGAAGATGATGTCGAATATGAATACGAATACGAGCGGCCCTAACCCGATGGTGTTCATGATGTGGGTTTATCCAGTGCTGATTTTCATTATGGCTTTCAAATTCCCATCTGCACTGCCGCTGTACTGGATTTTCTCTAACTTGTATACGATAGGTCAAAATTATTTCATTTATAGAAAGAAAGAACCTGTACCTGCTGTCGCAGCAACCAGTAGCAATACGTCATCAGGAAAGAAACGGGGCGGTTCGAATCTCAAAGCCGGTCATCCCGGCAGAGGTGCCAAGGAGGCCAAAAAGTCGAAATGAATAAAATTGTGACGTCAGGGAAAACCGTTGAAGAAGCTGTAAGACAGGGATTGGCTGTGCTTGGCACCACCGAGGATCAAGTCGCCGTTAATGTGTTAGAACAGCCATCAAAAGGATTCCTGGGATTGATCGGAGTGAAGGAGGCCAAGGTAGAGCTTACTCTATTGCCTCAAGCTCCATCAGTTCCGCCAAAGGGAGATCATTCGGAGGATCGCAGTCTGGTATCCCGGAAGGATCTCAGCTCTCATACCGATCATGATCCTTATCAAGAGGCGGCGTCATTCATCAGAGACGTTGGCGAGAATATGGGTCTTCAAGTAGATGTGGAGATCGTAGAGAAGAAGGATGCTACCGTACTCAATATATCAGGCAGCGATCTGGGTATGATTATCGGGCGCCGGGGGCAGACGCTAGACGCGCTTCAATATCTGGCGAATATTATCGCGAATCGTTATTCTGATAGTTATATTCGTATCACGCTTGATGCGGAGAATTTCCGGGAGAGACGCAAGAAGACGCTGGAGGATCTGGCCGTTAGACTGGCCAATCGAGTCGTTCGCACTCGTAAGGAAGTAGCTCTTGAACCGATGCCGCCACAGGAGCGTAAAGTGATTCATTCCAAACTTCAGGATCATCCGGAGGTTAAGACGTTCAGCAAAGGCGAAGAGCCGAACCGGCGGGTCGTTATAGCACTGAAGCACAGTAAATGATGGATGAGACGCAAGCGACGTTTCCTTAGGGGATGTTGTGTTGCGTCTTTTTTCAACCTGTGCAGGTGACCCGGGTGCTCCATTAGTAAGACGTACCCTAAGGGGGAAAAGCGTTCCACGATCCATAGTCTTCTTGGTGCGCCTCTCCCTCTCCCACGTTAGTCCAGTTGCGGGTGTCCAGAGGGCGCAGCCCTTGGGGCCCTTCCTTACGGTAAGGGAGGGTTTGGGTGGGATGAGGATCATATAATTGAAGATAACAGTATTCGCTGTTTAGGATAGATATTTGATGAGGTAGGGGTGAGAGAACAGATGTTGAGTGATACGATTGCGGCGATTTCTACAGCGGTAGGAGAGAGCGGGATCGCTGTGATTCGGGTGAGCGGGCCGGAGGCGATAGCAAGTGTCGAGAAGGTATTTCGCTCGAAGACGAAGTTGACGGAAGCGGATAGTCATACGGTCCATTATGGATTTATTATAGATCCGGAGAAGGGCGAGAAGCTGGAAGAGGTGCTGGTGTCGCTGTTCAGAGCGCCACGGTCGTTTACGACCGAGGATGTGGTGGAGATCAGCACGCACGGGGGGATTATCTCCGTGAAGCGGGTGATGGATTTGCTGCTGGAGCAGCGTGATATTCGCTTGGCGGAGCCGGGGGAGTTCACGAAGCGGGCGTTCCTGAACGGGCGGATCGATCTGTCGCAGGCGGAGGCGGTGATCGATCTGATCCGCTCGAAGTCGGATCGGGCGTTCTCAGTAGCTCTGAAGCAGGTGGAAGGTGCGCTATCGCGCAAGATCGGGGAGCTTAGGCATACGCTGGTGGAGACGCTGGCGCATATCGAGGTTAATATCGATTACCCGGAGCATGATGTGGAGTCGATGACGACGGAGTTCATTAAGCAGAAATGCTCGCTGGTGATGCAGGGGATTGATTCGCTGCTGAAGACGGCCAGTCAGGGCAAGATTCTCCGGGAAGGGATCACGACGGCGATCGTGGGCAGACCGAATGTAGGGAAGTCTTCGCTGCTTAATGCGCTGGCCCGGGAGAATAAGGCGATTGTTACGGATATTCCAGGGACGACGCGCGATGTGATCGAGGAGTTCGTGACGATTAACAATATTCCGCTAAAATTACTGGATACGGCCGGGATTCGTGAGACGATTGATGTGGTGGAGAAGATCGGTGTAGAACGTTCGAAGGCCGCGGTCGACGAAGCAGATTTGATTCTGCTGGTGTTGAATAATGCGGAGGAGCTGCATGAGGATGAAATCCTGTTGCTGAAGCAGTTATCCGGTCGGCCGGTGATCGTGATCTTGAATAAGATCGATCTGCCGCAGCAATTGGATCGTAGCGAGGTCAACCGTTACTTCCCTGAGGAAGCGATTGTTGAGCTGTCGGCGAAGACGGAGGAAGGGTTGGATCATTTAGAGGGAGCTATATCTCAGCTATTCTTCGGCGGGGAGCTGGAGTCAGGCGATCTCACTTATGTGAGCAATGTGAGACATATCGCGCTGCTGAAGCGAGCGAAGCAATCGCTGCAGGATGCTTATGAAGCAGCAGATGCAGGAATTCCGATCGATATAATGCAGATTGACGTGCGGCTTGCTTGGGAGCAGCTTGGTGAAGTAGTCGGCGACTCCGCACCGGATGCGCTGATCGATCAGATTTTCTCACAATTCTGTCTTGGAAAATAACGGTGCGTATGCCGCGTGTATTATAATCTTCAGATCATGGTATGATGACAAATATGCAGGGGGGTTGTTAGATGGGTTATTATGGCGGTGATTTTGACGTCATTGTCGTTGGTGCTGGACATGCAGGCTGTGAATCTGCTCTGGCGGCGGCTCGTATGGGCAGCAAGACGCTGATGATTACAATTAATTTGGATATGGTTGCATTTATGCCATGCAATCCTTCGATCGGCGGTCCGGCTAAGGGCCATGTTGTCCGGGAAATCGATGCGCTTGGTGGCGAAATGGGCCGGAATATCGACAAGACCTTCATCCAAATGCGGATGCTAAATACAGGTAAAGGGCCTGCGGTACATGCTCTGCGTGCTCAGGCCGATAAATTCTCGTACCAGCATACGATGAAGGAGACGCTTGAGAGTCAGCCGAATTTGACGCTTCGTCAAGGTATGGTTGAGGATCTGATCGTTGAGGACGATAAATGCGTGGGTGTCATCACGATGGCGGGGACGGAGTATCGGGCCAAGGCGGTTGTGCTCACAACAGGCACTTATTTACGCGGCAAAATTATTATGGGTGAACTGATGTATGAGAGCGGGCCGAACAATCAGCAGCCATCCGTGCAATTGTCCCATAATTTGAAGAAGCTTGGCTTCGAGTTAGTGCGTTTCAAGACAGGAACTCCGCCGCGGGTGAATAAGAATACGGTTGATTTCTCGCAGATGGAGATACAACCTGGAGATGAAAATCCGAAATTCTTCTCTTACGAGACGAAGAGCTCGGATAATGAGCAGCTCCCTTGCTGGTTGACTTACACCTCTGCGGAAACTCATGACATTATCAATGCCAATCTGCAACGCGCGCCGATGTTCTCTGGCGTCATAGAAGGAACCGGACCGCGTTATTGCCCATCGATTGAGGATAAGATCGTGCGCTTCAGCGATAAGCCGAAGCATCAGGTCTTCCTGGAGCCGGAAGGGAAGAGTACATCGGAGTATTATGTCCAAGGCTTATCGACCAGTATGCCGGAGGATGTTCAGGTCCAAATCGTCCGTTCTGTTCCAGGGCTGCAAAATGCCGAGATTATGCGCAATGGTTATGCGATTGAATATGATGCGATCGTGCCGACCCAGCTCTGGCCTACGCTGGAAACGAAGCGTATAGCTGGTCTGTTCACTGCGGGGCAAATTAACGGTACCTCTGGTTATGAGGAGGCAGCGGCACAAGGAATTATGGCCGGGATCAATGCAGTCCGCAAGATCCAGGGTAAGGAGCCGGTCATTCTCGATCGTTCCCAAGGCTATATCGGCGTCTTGATCGATGATCTGGTTACAAAAGGCACGAACGAGCCTTATCGTTTGCTTACCTCCCGTGCGGAGTATCGGCTGTTGCTACGCCATGACAATGCGGATCTTCGCCTTACACCGATTGGACATGAGATCGGTCTGATTAGTGAAGAACGATATCAAGTATTTCTGGATAAGAAGCAGAAGGTAGAGAATGAGATTATCAGGCTCAAGGAAACGAAGGTGCGTCCTTCGGAGATCAATGAGCTTCTCACCTCGATTGGTTCTGCCCCTATTCAAGATGGCAGCAATCTGCTGACCATTTTGCGTCGTCCAGAAGTGGGCTATGCTCATATCGATTCCTTCTCTCCATCTGAGGCAGGGTTGGATGACGAGATGAAGGAGCAGGTTGAAATTCAAATCAAATACGCCGGTTACATTGAGAAGCAGCTGCTGCATGTGGAACGGCTGCAGAAGATGGAACGGAAGAAGCTCCCGGACAATATCAATTATGAGGTGATCCAGGGCTTGGCTATTGAGGCACGACAGAAGCTAGCCAAGATTCGCCCGATTTCCATCGGTCAGGCATCGAGAATTTCGGGTGTGACACCGGCGGATATTTCCATTTTATTGGTATACTTGGAGCATTATAATCGTGTTACGGCTGCAGGAGGACCTTCGATTGGATAAGGTACAGGAGAATTTTCAGAATTTATTAAGTGAACGTCAGCTTCAGCTCTCTGCGGAGCAGCTGGAGCAATTTGAAAGGTATTATCAAGAATTGGTAACCTGGAATGAGAAAATGAATTTGACGGGGATTACGGAGCGGGAGCAGGTATATATCAAGCATTTCTATGATTCGATTACATTGTCGTTCTATGTGGACTTTAATCAGATATCGACAATGGCAGATATTGGATCTGGCGCTGGTTTTCCTGGAATCCCACTTAAAATTTGTTTTCCCCATCTGAAGCTTACCATTATCGATTCATTAAATAAACGGATTCAATTTCTGCAAAATGTTGTAGATCAGCTTGGTCTTCAGGATGTACAGTTACTACATGGTCGAGCTGAGGATTTGGCCCGTAAAGATCAGCTTCGAGATTCCTTTGATTTGGTCTCGGCCAGAGCTGTTGCACGTTTGGCAGTGTTAAACGAGTTCTGCCTTCCATTTGTTAGCACGGGCGGTATTTTTGCTGCTATGAAGGGAGTTCATCCAGAGGAAGAGGTGAAGGAGGCAGCGCGGAGCATGACTGAGCTTAAGGGTAAGTTGTCTGCAACGCAGCATTTTTCACTACCGATGGAAAATTCTGAACGTCATATTATTCTGATTAATAAGATTGCTTCGACTCCTAAGAAATATCCGCGCAAGGCAGGTACTCCGTTAAAGTCACCAATCATTTAGAAAAATTTGTATCCCTCTTAACAAAATGTTCCACGTGAAACATCGTTAAGGGGGATAAATCTTTTAAAAATACATTTCATAAGAGAATAGGATTATAGTGAAAAAAGTGGTAGAATAGATATAACGTTACAGAGTTAATATTTACATAGGGATCAGCATAACAATTCTGTTGATAGCTGAGAGCTACCCTTATACTTCATCGTGTTTATTTTGAGTTTTTATAGTTCTATTAGTAAGGTTTGGCCTTATGTCACTATGAAATTAGGTGGTAATCTACAGAATGAAAGAACAATTCTCCAAATTGTTTGGCTTAGCCGAACGAAGCAGTAGTGATGAAGTGAAGCAAATTCCGGTGGGAGACATCGTTGGAAGTCCTTATCAGCCCCGGACCATATTTGATGATGAGAAGATTGATGAGCTATGCCAAACGATTAAGACGCATGGTGTTATTCAACCGATCGTTGTCCGTTATCGCAATAATAAGTACGAGATTATAGCTGGTGAGCGACGCTGGCGTGCTGTGAAAAAGTTGGGAATGGAGAGTATTCCTGCTATTTTACGGGATTTCAATGATTCTCAGGCGGCATCGATTGCCTTGATCGAGAATCTGCAGCGGGAAGGTCTGACCGCTCTGGAAGAGGCGTTAGCCTATCAGAACTTAATTGATTTACATCATTTGACACAAGAAAGCCTAGCGCAACGGTTAGGCAAGAGCCAATCTACGATCGCTAATAAGATCAGGTTGTTAAATCTTCCTGAACCTGCCAAAGCCGCTTTGATGGAGCGTAAGATCACGGAACGCCATGCCAGAGCTTTGCTATCTCTGGATACAGAGGAGCTACAGCTTAAGGTATTAAAGGAAATTATCGATAAAGAATTAAATGTGAAGCAAACCGAAGCAAGAATAGCTTTTTACAAAGAAGTGAATAAGAACAAGAAGAAATCTAAACGGATCTCGTTCACCAAGGATGTAAGGCTGGCCTTGAATACGATACGTCAATCGATTGATATGGTGTCCGGTTCAGGATTGCAGATCAAGACGGAAGAGAAGGATCATGAAGATCATTATGAAATCGTCATTCAGATTCCGAAGAGATAAGTTCTTATGTTCGCTGACCATAACCGGACAGGGTTGAGGGTCAGCTTCTTTTTCGATCATTTTCTGAAAATATGAAAATATTATTTAAATTCTGTAGCTTAGCGAAAACAACCAAGGTTTTTTGGTCTTTTTGTAGCTGCAGCTAAGTGCTTACAATCATAGAAAATCTACAAGAAGATTCTTCTTATATATTGAGGTGAAATGGATTGTCTAAAATCATTGCCATAGCTAACCAAAAAGGCGGCGTCGGGAAGACGACGACTTCTGTGAATTTGGGGGCGGGTCTAGCAACAATTGGTAAGAAGGTACTGCTCATAGATATCGATCCCCAGGGGAATACGACTAGCGGTGTTGGCATTAATAAGGCCGATGTGGAAAACTGCATTTATGATGTGCTTATTAATGAAGTGAACCCTAAGGATGCTATCTCACCTACTGAAATTGAGGGACTGGATATTATTCCAGCGACGATTCAGTTAGCAGGGGCTGAAATAGAGCTGGTATCGACGGTTTCCCGCGAAGTTCGTCTTAAGAAATCTTTGGAGCAGGTTAAGCGCTTCTATGATTATATTCTGATCGATTGCCCGCCATCCCTCGGCATTTTAACACTGAATTCCCTGACGGCTGCGGATTCGGTATTGATTCCGATTCAGTGTGAATATTATGCGCTTGAAGGCCTGAGCCAGCTATTGAATACGGTACGTCTTGTTCAGAAGCATTTGAACACTTCATTGCAAATTGAGGGTGTTCTATTAACGATGTTCGATGCCCGTACTAACCTGGGAATTCAGGTTATTGAAGAAGTGAAGAAGTATTTCCAGCAAAAAGTGTACAAGACAGTTATTCCTCGGAATGTACGTTTGAGCGAAGCTCCATCGCATGGTCAATCGATAATAACGTATGATCCGAGATCCAAAGGGGCGGAAGTATACTTAGAGTTGGCAAAGGAAGTGGTTTCTAATGAGTAAGCGTTTGGGTAAAGGACTGGATGCTTTGATTCCGTCGCTTTCTATTGAAGAAGATGAGAAAGTGATTGAGATCCCTTTGAATCAGCTTCGTGCTAATCCATATCAGCCTCGTAAAGCCTTTGATGAGGAATCGATTAAGGAATTGGCAGAATCCATTCGTCAGCATGGCATTATTCAACCTATTATTGTTCGTAGTGTTCTGAAGGGCTATGAAATTATTGCCGGAGAACGGCGTTTCCGTGCTTCACAATATTGTGGGAATACCACGATTCCTGCGGTTGTTAAATCCTTCTCTGATCAACAGGTTATGGAAATTGCTTTAATTGAGAACCTTCAGCGTGAAAATCTGAATGCGATGGAGGTAGCTGTTGCATATCAAGGATTGATGGATCAATTTCAATTGACGCAAGAGGAATTATCTCTCAAAGTTGGGAAATCACGCTCTCATATTGCGAATTTCCTGAGATTACTATCCCTTCCTGATGAAGTCAAAGAATATGTTTCACGTGGAACATTATCAATGGGCCATGCCAGAGCATTGGTTGGATTGAAGGATTCCGCAATGATCAAACAATTAGCTAAGCAATGTATCGATCATGAGTGGAGCGTCCGTGATTTAGAAAACGCGGTCCAACAATTGGATAAGAAAAAGATGGAAATCAAGAAAAGTGCTGCTAAAAAGCGTGATCCATATATCGAAGAGGTAGAGGAAGGCTTGCGGGAGCGCTATAAAACGACGGTTAAAATAAAAGAAAGCAAAGATAAAGGGAAAATTGAGATCAATTACTACAGTAAGCAGGATCTACAAAGATTGCTAGATTTGCTAAGTCAATAAAATGAAAGTGGCGTTCTACTTGAAAATATTACCTTGCTGATAGGGGTCGAACTAGGAGAATGATGGAGGACAAACCCACTATATATTTGGATCATGCCGCGACATCATGGCCGAAGGCTCCTGGAGTAGGTAAGGTAATGCTGGAAATGATAGACAGACCCATCGGCAGCTCGGGACGTGGAAGCCATGGTATGGCATTAACGGCTGCAAAGCAGTTATTTAGCACCCGAGTTCTATTGGCAGAATTGTTTCATATTTCCAATCCAAATGACGTTATATTTACTTCGAACACGACCGAGGCGCTTAATCTGGCGATTAAGGGATGGTTAAAGCCCGGAGATCATGTGATGGCGACGATGGTCGAGCATAATTCCGTCAGGAGACCACTAGAATATTTGCGCAGGACGCAAGGAATCAAAGTGGATTATGTGCCGGTTAGTCCATCAGGGAAAATAGATCTGGAGAAGATGCAACAGAATTTCCGATCTAATACATCTTTAGTGGTATGCTCCCATAGCTCGAACCTGCTCGGAAGCATTGCTCCTGTGCAGGAGATCAGCCAGCTTGCCCATGATCATGGGGCAGTGCTCTTACTGGATGCGGCTCAGACCGCTGGAAATTGGCCTATCGATGTCGAGAAACTGGGCGTGGATATGCTTGCTTTTCCCGGACATAAAGGTTTACTTGGCCCTCAGGGAACAGGAGGCCTCTATATAAGCCCCAAGATTGACCTGGTTCCTCTGCTACATGGGGGTACGGGCAGTCAGTCGGAGGAGCTTGAGCAGTCGGCAGTACGTCCGGATCGTTATGAAGCGGGAACGGCGAATACAGTCGGCATAGCCGGTTTGCGAGAAGGAGTTAGGTATATTCTTGAGCAGGGCCCGGAGAAGATCTATCAGTATGAGTGGGAGCTTACGCAGCATTTGATGCAGAAGCTATCTGGGATAGCAGGGGTAACCTTACTGGGACCGGAGATTGGGAAACCACGCACCGGCCTAGTTTCTTTTGTGTTAGAGGATCGGGATGCTTCCGAGGTGGCTTTTCTACTGGATAAGAATTACGGAATTGCCGTGAGGGCAGGCTATCATTGTACTCCATTAGGGCATATGACGGCCGGAACTATGGCAGGCGGTGCAGTCCGAGCCAGTGTTAGTTACAATACTGTGGTTGATGAAGTTGACGCTTTAGTGTTAGCTATAAAGAGGATTACTGAGTGATATTTAGGCATAGAGGAGAAAGTAGCATGCGGGAATGGAATGAGCTATTTTTAGATCAAATGGTATGGATTGTTGTTGGTTTGGCAGTAGTATTCTTGTGGCTGTTGATTTGGAACTTCATTCAAGGCAGTAAATTGAGAAAAATGCGAAAAAAGTATGACTTAATGATGGGCGGTACCGGCGTGGAAGATCTGGAGAGCTTGCTTATTGATCTGAAGCTGGGGCAGGATCGCATAGAAGAGTTACAGACGAAGCAGGATGCAGAAATAGCAGCTATCCAGGGATGGCTGCCTAAACAGAAGTCCAAGATTGGCATCAAGCGTTATAACGCTTTTGGCGAACGGGGAAATGACTTGAGCTTCTCCATTGCGATTGTGAATGATGATAAAGATGGTGTGGTCATTACAGGACTCTACAATCGAGACGGGTCCTATGTATATGCCAAGCCTCTGACCAAGGGAGAGTCGCCGCATGCGCTCTCCCCGGAGGAACTGGAAGCTATTGCTCTCGCTGGCCTAGGGGAATGAACGAGCGATTCCATTCTTTGATAGCCGCGTAGACGCTGTTGGCAATGATTTCAGATAAACGCATCACAAGGCTGAGTCTTGTGTTCTGCAATACGAAATACTCCATAAAGCCGCCGACGTTGACGATACCTGTAACATGGATATCGCCGACCGGCGGTAATTCTTTATTTACGCCTGCTCCTGGACGCAAGGGGCCCTGTACCACTTGAATAGAGCCGACACTAGAGGTCTGGCCAAGGCAAGCATCGATCCCGATAATAAAGGGAAGGTTGAATTTTTCGTTGATATGTTGTAGCGTATCTTTTAAATTCATCGCATGTACAGGCTCCTCCAAGGTGCCATAGACGTGAAAGTGCTTGCTATTCCATTTCGATAGTGAGGTACCTACTAAAGGTCCGAGGCAATCTCCGGTAGACCGGTCTGTACCGATGCAGACGATGACGATCTCCTGTCCTGGGCACACTTTAGCAAAGTGCAGCAAAAGGCGATGAATGATGACAGATTTAATGCCAGGCTCGGTGTGAGCAATCTTCAAGTAAGGGATCTCCTGGCTTGGCAGCGACGGTTGGATCTGAGACATGGAATCTTCCTTTCACGAGTATTAAAATAGGTTACATAGATATGAACCTGTTCGCTTATTGTAGTAGATAGTATATGGAAATTAAGGGGATTATATACTCGTACTTAAGTCATAATTCATAATAATGGAGTATTAGAGGGAGAGAGGAAGAGTTGGAAGAAGAATGGCTGGTTATGGCCTTTGACTCTACCCAACAGGCACTGCGTGCTGAGATGCTGCTGGAATATGCCCAGGTAGAAATCGATTTATATCCGACCCCGAAAGAGATTACAGCGGGCTGCGCATTATCGATTCAGTTTCCTCAGGGATCCTTGCGCCTGGTTAAGGAGATTGTGACTTCGGAACAGGTGGAGATCCGTGGAATCTATAAGCGGAGTACAGCAGGAGAGTATGATAGCATCAGCCTATAGGAGAGGGATTGGATTGATGAGAAGTTGGCTAAGCAGTGAGAATCCGCAAGAAGATCCGGTAGAGGCTGCGAAGAAATGGACGGATGGGGTTGCAAGCTGGTTCACCGATATGGATATGTGGCAGCATTTCATGTGGTCCGCATTGCGGATTATACTGATATTCCTGTTAACACGCATATTGGTACGTATTGTTTACCGGATTATTGATCGCTCATTAGAGAGGAAAGAAAAGGGTAGACTGCAGGTGAATCCGCGCAGACTTGTTACTGTGGGCGAGTTGTTGAAGAATATGACCTCAGTGATAAGTAACTTTATTATGGTTCTGATCGTACTCGGGGAACTGGGATTCCAGCTGGGACCTTTGATCGCAGGGGCTGGGGTGCTGGGGATGGCCATCGCTTTTGGTGCACAGAGTTTGGTTAAAGATGTAATAACTGGATTTTTTATCATATTAGAGGATCAGTTTGCGGTAGGTGACGTCATTCAGACAGGAGCTTTAAAGGGCACGGTCGAGATGATCGGGCTTCGCTCGACGCGATTGGTAAGTTGGACAGGGGAGGTTCATATTATCCCTAATGGTATGATTACCAATGTGACCAATTATTCGATTGGGACCGCACTTGCGGTTGTAGACCTGCCCTTCAGCAATACGAGGAAGCTTGAGGACAGTATCGAATTGCTGGAGAAGGCGATGTTGGACTTGAAGGAGAAGCATGAAGAGATCGAGCAGGTGCCGAATGTACTGGGGATTCAATCCTTGACGTCCAGTGAATATGTAATACGGATCGCGGTAGAATGTCAGCCAGGGGCCAGGTCCGAAGCGGAGCGGCTGATTCAAATGTATGCGAAGGAGGCGCTGGAGCAAGAGGAGAGCAGGAGATTGGCGGCTGGGTCTGTGTAATATATTTTCAATATAAAGGAGGAGGCAAAAATGGAGCGGAAACAGTTCCAGTTAGGTGACATCGTTCAAATGAAGAAGAATCATCCATGCGGCAGTAATGAGATGGAGATTATCCGGATGGGCATGGATATCCGGATCAAATGCGTGGGATGCAAGCATAGTGTGCTTATTCCGCGAGCCAAGTTTGAGAAGAATATGAAGAAGGTGCTGCGTTCCGCCGCCTCCGAGACGGATGCTTCGAGCAGTGAATAGGAAGAGCGTACAACCCGTTCGTGTACGTTAAGCTAGCGGGACGAAGGAGAAGGGGAGAGAGGGCTGTAGCCTTGTATTTTCCACCCTCTATTCGCCCCGTTTGGGATGGAAACCGTTCCTATTGCAATTGTTTTTAAATCATGATACAATCAATTTTGCTGTGGAGAGGTACCCAAGAGGCCCAAGGGGGTTGACTCGAAATCAACTAGGCGTCGCAAGGCGTGCGTGGGTTCGAATCCCACCCTCTCCGCCATAGCTTTAATACCGCGTCATTATCACGTTTTCAGTACGTTATGTGTACGGAAACTGGACGCGAGTGAGCGCTAGTTGATTTAAACATACCTGAGTGATTCCGACCTTCTACGTTGATAAAGCGTAGGAGGTTTTTTGTTATGGATAAACGTACTGGAAAAAAGACGCTGAACCAACGGGAGCCTATTGCGGATGTTGGCCTGCCATCGTACACGCTCAATGAGGCGGTAGACTTCGTAGTAAAGGTTAAGCGCGCAAACAATCTCAAGGAAGGCACGATCGAGGGCTACGTTAAGAACATGCGGTACTTTATCGAATGGGTAGCCGACCATCGCGGAGAGATATCGATCCAAGACGTTACCGCGGATTTACTTCGCGATTATGTAATATGGTGCGCGAAAGAAAAGGAGTATTACGCAGGGCATCCGTATAAAGCGGAGTTTGAGAAGGATCGGCGCGGCCTCTCTCCGGCATCAGTAAACGTTCGTATTCGCGTTCTAAGGACGTTCTTTGCCGTTTTGAATAAGCCGTAATCCGGCCGCTAACCTGTCTCTAATGCGCCAGGACGTCGATACAGTTACGCCTTTGACAGAGGAGGAGCTGCGTCGTTTCTTAAAGGCGCCTGATCAACGGCAGTGGGCTCAGTGGAGGGACGCGATAATCATGACGTTAATTTTGGACACTGGCCTCAGACTTAATGAAATATGCGCACTTGAGAAGTCAGAGATTGATTTCGTACGGAAGCTCATACTATTACCTGCCGCGAAAAATAAGAATAGGAAATCTCGGATACTTCCCTTGTCAACAGAAACTGCGCGCCTATTGAAGCAGTTGATAACAGAGTCCGCGGAGCATTTCGAGACATCGTATGTATTTACAACGAATTACGGGGACCAATTAAGCGATAAGACGATCCAAAAGTCGTTTGATAGATACGCGGAGAAGGCTAAGCTGGGGCGGAGTGTATCGCCGCACGTGCTGCGCCACAATTTTGCGACAATGGCGGCAGAGAACGGGATGAGTATATTTCATTTACAGAAGATCATGGGGCACGCGGACATATCAACAACGCGGAAGTACGTCCAAATTAGCGAAGAAAGTATTGCTGACGAACATCGGAAACACTCGCCTCTTACGCGGATTATGAAGCGGGAGGGCTCGCACTAATGACGACAGAACAACGTAAGGGCGGTATTGTCCGCGTATCAAAGCGTGATTCTTCTTACGCGATTATTGACCCATATTTTCTATCAGATGAGCGCCTTTCGTGGAAAGCGAAGGGGCTGCTCGGCTATTTGCTCTCTAAACCGTCAGACTGGCGCGTTTATGTTTCAGACCTCGTCAAACGTTCAAAAGACGGCAAAGACGCGGTTTATTCAGCGATTAAAGAATTAGAAGCCGCGGGATACATTGAGCGCCGCCAGACACGCGACCCCGATACGAAGCGTATAACCGGATATGAGACGGTTGTATTTGAGCGCCCGGTTGAGCCGATCGAGCCACAAGAGCCGGAGCCAAGTGCGGATATTCCACAAGCGGAAATTCCCGATATGGAAAAACCGTCTACGGTGAAACCGCCCCTAGTAATTAATGATTTAAATAATAATGACTTTAAGAATGATTGTACGAATGACGCTACTCTTTCCGCCTTATCTCGTCGTCTATCCACAATCCCACTTAACGACACGCACGCAGTCGGTGACTTTTATTTCGCGGATATATATGCGGCACTTCTACGCCATTTTCCCGACCGTCTCGATCCGGAAATAATAGATTTAGCCGCGGAGCAGTACGTCATGATGACGATAGACATGCGCACCAATCTGCCCCGGATCGACGTTAAAAATCCGGTCGGCCTATTTGTTGATGCATATAAGACGGCGCTGGCGCAATATAAGGCGCTTCGGTACAAACGGAAGAGGGCCGCGAAATGAAAAAATATAAATCTCGTAAAAATAAAAATGGCGTCCTTTTCAGATGCATCAACAAGATATAGTCTGGTATAATATATCTGCGAGGTAAGCGGCCCGGTGGTGATAGTAATAGACACCTATCAAGTAATAACATTAATTTTTACAGCAATGATTTTTATGTTAACTTTTATGAAGTTTATCCTTGACTTGATTAAGTCAGTAGAAAAGAAAAAGTAGCCGGTCTCTTGGCGGAGAAACCGACTACTACTTGTATTACTTCTTCGATTTTAGTTAAATACCCTTACCTCGCGAATTAGCCGGTAACGATAATTTCGTTATCGGTTTTGTCAATTTTAGTTTACACATTGTTGACTGATTTATCAACAAATAGTTTACTTAGCACTAAATACTGAAAGCCGAACAGTGGGGGAATAACAATGAAACCAGACGTTTCCATACGGGGAACGCTCCGGTTTTTCGCATAAATTGAGCGATTAGTCGCGCACCTTTTTACGATCACTCACACCGAGATATTCCTTTAACGCGTCCTGTAAGACGTGCGAATAATTGACCTTATTTTCTGCGGCGATATCATCAAGCCATTTCGGAATGGTTAGCGTCTTCTTAACGGCACGTTCCGCCATGTTATCACGAACCGGCGGCATCCAGACATCAATTAATACGATGACTTGATTCGGTTCTGTGACGATATCGGCTGCACGAGATGGTTCGGGGATTACGTCGCCGTCTTCTTCCATTCCGTAAACGTGTAGGCCGAGGCAATCCTTCGCCATATACAACGCTTCTTCGTCTGTGTCTCCGCAAGTGATTGCGCCAGGCAAATCCGGGAACTCTACGGAAATTCCATCGGCCGCATAATCGAAAATTGCGGGGTAAACATAGCGGTCTTTCATATATAAACCTCCTTAGGAGGGGCTTATTTCAGCCCCGCCTGTTTCAGAATACTTGCGATTGTCTTTTGCGGTAAATCTTTGTTCGGGTGAGGGATTGTAACCTTGCCGGGTTTAGTAGGATGTTTGAATTGGTAGTGGTCGCCTGTTGCTCTTATGTAGTACCACCCGTCGGCTTCGATTAGTTTTATTAATTCCCTCGAAGAGTATCCTTTCATAGCGACACCGTCCTTACACTTCTAATATAACACGTATGATGATACGTGTCAATAGTTTAATACGTGCTTGTGCACGTATTAAATTTCCGTTGAGACATTTCTCCGCGAAATATGGTAAAATTTCGGTATATATACGAAAGGAGACCGGTCGCCAATCGTTGTATTCGTCGCGGACGAGCTTGTCGGAAGCGGGAAGATCAAGGACATAACGGAAAATAGCGTGAGGATCGGAGGAGAGCGATATCTCCGCGAGAGTTGTACGTTTAAATATGCGATGTAGGGTGAAATCATTTTATGTTCAAAAAAGATTATACTAATCCAATAAGAAATCTTTTAGTTAATATTTTTCTGGTACTTGCTTGTTCTTGCTGTTTTTTAATTCTTCTGGCGCTGTTGATTAAACTTGGTCCAATAATAAACATTAAGGATATGGATATTCTTGCTTTTTTGGGTGCAATAATTGGAGGGTTATTTACGTGGTTTGGTGTGAAGAAAACACTTGACGAACAAAGAAAGGATACGTTCTTAAAAAACTACAGCGCTGAGATTAGTATGTTGTATGTTATCACGCGTGAAACGAAATTTATATCAGCAGTGAAGCGGACTGAATTCGTCAATTATGATGATACTCCCGACGAGGGCGCGACTCTCGAGTACAAAGAGAGGGCCATAGATAAATTTATTGATATTATAAACACCAAATCGCCCGAGCTGGCGGAAAAATTAGAGTGGTCCGTATTTGAGGTCCTTGATGCAAAGTTTAGAACTCTCGATGGAGACACAATTATATTTAAATCGTCTCCTCGAAATGATAACTCTAAAGTAGAAAAACATATTAAGGATAGCCTCGATAGGGCCATAGAGGTACATAATCTACTTGAAGAAAGAAAGCAATCTCTTGCTAAAGAATACCGTAAGATGAGAACTTCAAAAACTAAAAACTAGATTATAAACCTCTCAAACACTGGGCTCCGCAGCATCCCCGCGCGAGTCCAGTTTCGCATTTTAACACGCGCCCTAATCCGCGGCTCTATGTCCATGTACTCGACTAGAGGGCGTTTATCTAACGCTTCTCGAACGGCTTCCTAATCCGCCTCCGCTTTTTCTCGCGCCTCCCTTTCCGCTTTGAGTGCCGATTTAACCTCGCGTAGCTCACGGACCGTCATTTCGTCGACCGTTTTGGTTGCGCCGGTTGACGGGATCGTGTGCGTTTCTGATACGAAATCAGATCGATCAACATCAGACGGTAGTTGCGCGATTTGCAGGAGTTTTGCGATTCCCAAATGCGCAACCGATTTCGCATTTACCTTGAACTCGTCTACCAACTGGACAAACTGCTGCGCGTGTCGCGGTGTCATATCAACGGTCTGTAGCCACTCGAGGTACTACCCATGGGCTAAGTCGTTCTCCTTTACGTGCTTCAAGCGACGGCCTATCTCGAATATTGCTTCGCCTGCAACGCGTTTGTATGCGTTAATTTCGGCTGTGATTGTCGGGAGGTCGGTGGTTAGTGCTGGCGTTTTGGTTCCGTGGACTCTGCCGAAGGTGTAGATATCTGTTTTGAAAGACTGATCGGGAGAGCCTCGAAAGTATCTCTAAGGTTTTGCGGAATCCGCAAAAGCTCATCGTACCTGTTTATCAGTTCGTAAGCAGTTCGCCGAGGGTAGCCCATGTAGTCAAGCCACGCGACAAACAGCCCGTTATATTGATTTTTCCCCGCTAGAGTATCTTGTGCTTCCTTTAACTCCCGTCCCAAATCCGTGTATGCCCTATTGACAATTTCGCGCATATTCCGCTCTTTTATACGAAGGAACTCAGATGGGGAGCATCTAGTTGATCGTAATCTCTCCGGATTTTACTCGTTCGAATAATCCGGGCTCGTCGCGTTGGACTGCGATTAGGTACTCCATCGACGACTTTCCGATACCTGCTCTCTCTGCGAGTGTTCTTGCGATTTTACCCCGGAGCTCCCGAGCGCCCAAAGCTGGGCTTTCGGGGACTTCCTCACCTTTTTTTAAGTTCGCAAACCTCTGCGACCTTGCCTTCTCCCGCAACTCCTCGACCAACTCCGTAAATTCCAAAACGATAGCTGCTCGCTGTCCCGGCAATAACGATCGCCGCAGGATAGCGATTATTCCTCGGAATCTCCCACGATAGTAATGATTTGATTAATATCAGTTGTCCCGAGTGCTTCCGCGATTTTTACGATGTGTTCAAAGTTAATATTTTCGCGCTTGCCGTTTACTAACTCGGAGAGAGCCGCGCGTCTAACGTTGGACAGTTCGGATAATTCACTCAAAGACATTCCCCGTTGCTCTAATAACTCGCCAAAAGTAACCTTAATTCTTATCCCCATAAATATCTCCTCTAAAATAGGTATTGACTGTACGCATAAGCGTACGTTATAATCAAATCACAGGTTGTACGTAAATGCGTACAGTTGTAGTATACAGTCTATTTACAGAAAAAGCCACAACTTTCTGCTTGTTTGTCATGCCATTTTTAGGACAAGGGGGCCGGATCATGTACAGCGGAGGTAGACAAATCAACGGGCGGCTTTATGTAAGGACTCGCGGCGGTAATTGGATCGCGCTGGAACTATTAATTCATAACTAAAGGGGGATTTCGATATGGTGAGTTTTGAGATGGAAGGCTGTTATGCATATGTGGTGAAGGGTGATCTTGTTGTGATTATCGACATAGAAGAAGAGGCGGCGATTCTAACACGCCTCAATGAAAAAGGAAAGGTCGACGAGTGCAGATTTTTACATTTTGAGACGCGCCTCACTCTTAAATTACTTCACGAGATTCACACTGCGAGAAATGAACTCGACTTGGTTATGGCTGTATTGGAGGGTTAATGAGATGAATTTCGTAAAGGTAACGGAGATTTGCGACGAGGACGAGACGATTATTCGAGAAGGTATCATGTTAACCGAATCAGTCGCGGTGTCCGTCGATCTTGGAAGCGAGAGTGTGAGCGGTACGTATTTGGTGGTTGAGCGCGTGGAGGAAATCGACGGCGAGGTATACGTTTGTAACTATAAAGGTTCTCTACTGTTTGACGTAGTATTACCGGGTAAGATTTCAATCCAAAAGCTCGCTTCTATGACCGCGCTTGAGTTCTTGGCAGTCGCTGCAGGAATAGGTGGGGAGGTTACGCTATGAGACACGAGGAACATCGTTACACTTGCGTCTTGGATCGCGCAGGTTGGCGAATCACACTCGACGTATACACGCCGCTCCCGGTAACTAACGATGAACTGCTTCCGCTTGCTATTGCGGGGGCAATTGAGGACTTGAAGCACGTCGGCATCGAAGCGACTCCGGACGAGTTCGCACCGGTTGGCTGGAAGGAGGTCCCGGCACATGATTTCTAAGCGCATAGCATTTTTTACACGCAAGGCTAACGAATACGGGGCGCTCCGATACGATTATTTGCGCGGCCGCTCCGCCAAGAGACCGCCCGCACTTCGCTATAAACGTTTACTTGCTTATAAGGCCGCGGTAACGCGGCAGATCATAACCGAAAGGGGTAGTTTACATGAAGCTCAATCTTGAACGTGTCCTCGTTGTTGATGGTTGTTTCGGAGACGGTCCGCTAGATTATGAACTCCGGGAGTCTTGGCTCATTCGCAGCGACCTCGCACTATATTTTATCGGTGACGAACTAGTTTTACGGTGTGTCGTGCGTCATACAGACGTGGTTAACCATCCGCGGCTCTACATAGCAAAGGAACTGAAAGATTCGGTTCGGGTCGCGAAAGGTATCGACCAAACGGACGAGCTTGTTGCGGAGGTTGCGGCCTGCCTATTACGAATGTCAGCGCTCGACTTTCTTATTGACTGCGTAATGTCCGACCCGATGGCGGGCGAAGAGTTTCGAGTCGTTAGATAACTCCGCGTCTCCGATGAACCTAACGTCGCTGCCACGGCTAAAGGTGCGCTAACACCGTAAAGGGGAGGAGACGCCAGGTCACTGTTTCAAGCCCGTAGTATCTCGCGGCGCTAAACGTGGTACGTACCACGTAATTCAAACGTCGAGTAGCGCCAAATGCTCGGCAAATGCGACGACGTCGTCGTTTTTCCGGCCGGTAGCGCCAACTATCGACCGGCGATCGCTAATCTCTGCGGCTCGGGCGCGGCAACGCCCGGATCGGGAAGTCGCATTTATCGATATAGGCACGGATAGGGTGCGCGGGTAGCTCCGTGGTTCAGGCACGCCCTGTCTGTTTTTTTATTTAAAGGGTTGTATTATTGGTAGTTTAACGCCGTTACGTTACAACCGAAGGTTTAAAGTTTTGTAAGGACGGTTGTATTTCGCGCCATTATGTGTCTACGGGTTATGAGAAAGATTTTTGCAACGTGAGGTTGTATTTTACGCCTTTAGTTATTTACGGGTATAGAAAGAAATTTTTTGACGTGGATAGGCTATATTTTGTGCGCTCAGTTGTCTACGGGTTATGAGGAAGTTATAGTAAATAGGTTGTATTTTGTTCGATTTCAGGACTAAGAATATAGAGGGATATAAGCTAAATCGCAAACGTACCGCGTGCTTGACGGTATGTGCGCGGTTCTTTTTATTTGGAGCAATGTAAGAAAAAAAATCTACCACAAACAAAGGAGGTACTACTATGACACTAACACCGGAAGTAATTCGTATTTGCCGCGTCAATCTCGGAATGTCACAGGGACAACTCGCAAGAAAGGCTGCGATTTCCTGCCCGCTACTCGGTGCGATCGAGCGCGAAGACAGGGCGCTACTGCCGCACGTTGCGAAAAGAATCCGGGAAGCTATTCCGCTTACCGACGGACAGATTGCGGATATTGTTGCAGCGAATCGTAGAATTAACACCGCCGGGTAAGACGCTACAAATGCCGGTATATTGCGTAATGTTCCCGTAATAACAAGCGCGAACAACCTTTCGTCACTTCGTTCCTCACCACTGCGGACCAAACCGTGTCCTTGTGGGATATCAAATTCTTATCCGCGGAGATAAGTTATTGAGATTTATGCCGCGGTTAGAAACTATATGGTGTCGATGGCGCGAGAGCGACAAGACTGACGGAGCCGATAGGTGACGGCGAGCATTACTGGATCAACTTATAGTAGTGTGATAGATTTCCTTCGCGGAAGAAAAGAATAATTGGACTAATAAATAGGGATAGCAGCAGTAGAAAAGCTGAAACTCCACACAGGACGTGGGATTTCGGTTTTTTGGCATGTTCCCGAAAAGCAGTATAATTCGGCACTTTTGTTCCTGAAAAGCAGTGTATTTATTCTAGGAGGGGTAGAATGGCAGTCGATAGAATGCGAGAACAACGGTATTGGATGAACCTCACACCGCGAACGAAGCGCGGAATACTGGCGCAGAAAGATGTGATCGAATCGGAATTTGGCGAGCGTCTGGCGAATTTTGAGGTTGTGCTTAGAACGCCAGAGTCTCAAGTCCGCGGCAAAAAGTCTCTCGATGAAATCCGGACCCACGCGGAGGAAAACGGTGGATTCGTATTCGCGCTATTTAACGGCTGTATGACGATGGCCGAGCGTTTCCCGTCGCTTACTCAATCCGATCTCGCGCGCCTGATGTTTATTGGGACATATACGAACTATGATGGACGCCTCCAATACGACAACGGCCGCCCGATTAACCGTAAGGCACTTGAGGCACTTCTCGGGATGAATCGCGCGCGGTTTTCTGAGTTATATCAAAAGCTGCTCATAGAAGAGATCGTAAAAGACGAGAATGAGCACGGCGACATTTATATTAATCCATCGATATTTTATCGCGGAAAACTTGGAGACGCGGAGTATAAGCTCGATGATTATCGCCACACGCGCTTATTCCGGAAAACGGTTCGTGACCTATACGAGCGATATAACGGCCGGACTATCAAGCAACTGGCGATTGTTTTCGCGGTACTACCGTTTATAAATTTCGCGTTCAACGTCGTTTGTTTCAATCCGGAGGAGATTGACGAAGATCGGGTAAAGCCCATGGATTTAGAGAATTTGGCCGCGCTGCTTAACTATAAGGATACGCATAAACTGCGTACCGCACTCGGCGCGCTCAAGCTCGACGGTAAGCCTGTATTCTTATTAATTCCTGATGTAAACGATAAACGAAAACGCAGAATCATAGTTAATCCGCGTATCGTGTTCGCAGGTAAGGCGGAGACTCTTGCGGGTATTAAAGTACTATTCAACTAGGCCATTGAAGCGCTTTTTATTTTGCGCAAAAACATCCGTACGAGGCGGATAATCCTCGGTCAATACGCAGGGAAAATCCACGGCAAAACTGCTAGGCCGCTGAATGGATGGTTTTAATGGCTGTTACCATAAGCCAGGATCAACACGGCACGATAATTCAATACGCGGGAGACAAGCGCCCGATAAAGATCGAGCCGTTTGTTATTAAATACGAGGAAGACTCGGAAATACTGCAGCAAGTTATGGGCTTTGTGGTTCGCGAATCGAACGCGCCGCATCACCTCGCCAAAATGGAGGAGTCGAAGTTTTACGCTTTGGTCGAACGCTTGTCCGTCATGGCCTGCCGCAAGTTCTCGCCGCTTCGTAATTGGGGCGTCTCAAAACAGGAGATTCGCGGGATCGTTCTTTTTGTATTACAAGCCGGTATTGCTGCCGGAGAATGGCCGACGGCCTACGAAATCAGGCATAACACCTTTGTACAGGACGGGAGGGGCCGACTTGAGTAACGTAGTTTGGCGTTTAGATTCGGACAACTTGGCCGGATACACAGAGGACGCGGAGGTTATGCGAAAGATAAGGCGGTCATATCCGGACTTCGTGGAAATGGCGACGTATGAGAAGAACGGCGTTATTTTCGCACGTCAGTACCGTATTCCTTCCGTTCGAAAGCGGTCGGCGCGTCATTTGTTTAACGTAAATATTACGCGATAATAGCTCGCTTAATGTCCGGAGGATGTAACACCTTGCCGGATTATTTGGCGTGCCTGAAAACGTGTGAAATCAACCAAAAGCGTACCGATTATGCACAGTTTTTACGGAGGGGAGGATATGCGATGAAAAGCGACCATGTGGTCGTAACCGCCATCGAACCGGCCGAATACTATCGTCGGCGCGTAACGCTACGGAACACGAAGACAGGCGCGGAATACACGCTTTACTACGGGGATAGCGTCAGCGAGGCGACGATCCGAATGAGGGCGCCGTTTTTAGCTGCGAAATATAACGGGAGGTAATTATATGTTCATTGAATCAAAGACCTGGGGCGGCTATCCTGCTACAGAAATGGCGGCTGTTTATAGCCGCGTAGTGCCGACGGGTTATCGGTCGCCGGTCGCGCCGCCCAAAGAGAAGAAACCTAAAGCAAGCCGCAAGCAGGGGCGGATCAAAT
This sequence comes from Paenibacillus aceti, assembly GCF_003614185.1. Lineage (GTDB taxonomy): Bacteria > Bacillota > Bacilli > Paenibacillales > Paenibacillaceae > Fontibacillus > Fontibacillus aceti. Next base: position 4,239,574 of record NZ_KZ987724.1, on the reverse strand, counting down.
TTATCAACGCGAGTAAAGGGTTCGGATTTATCTCGGTTTATGGCGCGGAGGACGTGCATTTTAACGAGTCGGCCGCAAACGGTCAGAAATTTATGCGCGGAGACCGCGTTACCTTTGAGATTGGTGAGGACAGCCGGGGCCGGGTTTGCGCGAAGAAAGTGAGGTTATCACAGTGATTACGGCTCGCGGATTGATAAGCGAAACGTCCGGCGTCGTCACGCGTCCAGCACCACAACCGCAGTCGAAACAGCCCGCGCAGCCCGTAACGATCCAGCGAAAGATCGAGGCGAAGCCGGGAAGTATTCACGCAACAGTGACACTCGAGGCCATTGTCGAAAACACGGGCGAGGTCGTCCGGACGGAATCGTTTAGGACTACACAGCCGGTCATGCAGTATGTGATTATTACGCGGTTAATGGGCTTTAAAGATGATTTAGCCGCGGATGGATACGAGGTGCGTGTATGAGGCCGCTGTTTCAGGTGATAACCGTCAATTTCGGGCCGGAGAAGCTCGTCGCAATTAATTATTTTGACGAAAACGGGGCACACGCGGACCAACATATCGGAGCAGTGGGCGACGATGAGGAACTGGCGTTGATTGATGCGGTGTTAGGTACAGTGCACGTTCATAAGCTCGATACGGTGGATATAGAAACCGACAACGACACGCTATTTAAGCTGTTTTTGGCGGTGCCGGGCGTGAACGTTTCGCTTACCTCCCGTCATAATCTAAGCGCGTTATATCGGCAATTCGAGCCGGACTCCCCTATTTACCCAATACTTGCGGAGTTATACGAACCGGAGGAAGAAGAGGGAGCAGAAGATACCGAGGAACCGATGCCAGAGAATCCGAACAGGTGGGCCCGAATTATTAACTTTATTAGAGGAGTGTTCAAACAATGATTAAATGGGAACTGAAAGAGAAATACGATACGCAGGACGCTTTATGGAATTGCGCGCCAAACATGAGGCCAGCGTGAAGGCCGCAGAGGATAAACTAGCAGAGGAACTCGCACAGAAACAGGAGTTATTGCGGAGAGAGTTTGAGGAAGGAGTAGACTTGTCCGCAGAGCGTGCAAAATCGACGGCAGCTATTGATAAGGCAGAAAAGGCCGTCCAGGAAGCGAAGGAACTCCGTGACGCTGCATTTGCTTATACAGTTGAGAAGTCGAAAGAGGGACGAGTTAAGGCGCTCGATCTTGCGCTTGATTGGAATGAAAACTTTATTAATGGCGTTCGCGAAAAAGAGCTTGCGCCTATTGTTGGGAGACTCGCGTCCGCCCGGAGTGATATGTACAACGCATTACTTGATTTTTACGAATTGGTTGACAAATATGACCCTCTTCGTCGCGAAATTGCCGAACTTGAAGATCGAGAAAGTAACGCAGAGAGACGAACGACACGTTACATTACAGAGATTGAACAGGACTATAACCTTCCACTCGTAAAAGAGATGGACATAAGAAATATCAAAAATCGACGTGAGTTACCGGACGGTATTAAACGGAAATAACTACAATCCAAATAAGAAAGGAAAATGATCAATGAGCCAGCAAAAAGCTAAAGAAAGTATCTTGAAAGCGCACGAATTACGGAATGACAATACACGTTTTTATCGAGAGTTTAACGACGCTATCCGCAAAGAGATCACCGCAGTTAAAGAAGACCGCAATCTATCTCCGGAAGGCCAAACAAACAAAGTCTCTGAGATTAAGGAAAAGCGCGGTAAAGAACTTATGCAGCAAGTATATAAGCGTCGCCAAGAGTTCCGCGCGCACTTGTCCGAAGCTAGAAAGCACGCCGAGGAAGTAATTTATACAAAGATTCCGAAGCCGGACGCAACGAAGATCGATCGTTTCGACGAAGCCCTGCGCGTACTTAAAACGGAGATTATGCTAACACATAACGCGAAATCAGCGGCGGCCAAACTAACGGCGTTTATCGAAGGAATCGAAGAACCTTACTTCGCGCATAAAGTTTCTGAACAGTTCGGGGAGTTGGCTGGATCGATTCTCGCAGTAGAGGAGCCTGGTGAACTCGCCAAAACTCGGTATGCTTTATCGCAGCAATTTAGCGGATTAACCTCGAAATACGAATCTCCGGAAGCCGGGGCAGCTAGAGACTCGTTAGAGACAGCCACCGCCTTGGATCAGACGGCCTTTTTTAACGAAATTGTACGCGGTGCGGTTAACGATACATTGGGAACTTATTACGGGTCTTATATAAATCGGACAGACGATTATTTCGCAGCTCACGAAGACGAGCGACCGAAAGAAGAAATCAAGAAGGATGCAAACCCAAAGCAACAGAATGACCCGTTTGAGTGGACAGAAGAACAAAGGGATTTTTGGCGGAGGATAAACCAGGATGCCCGTGAGCGTGAAGCTAGTAAGGCTACAGAATAGACTATTAAATTGATTAAACGGATGAATTGGCGGGCCTTTGGGTCCGCTTTTACTTTAATTTGGGAGGGGTTTATTTGAGCTTATGCGTATTTTTGCAAAGCGAGGATCACATTATTGTCGGAGCGGATACTGCAATTTCACACACTATTGACGGAAAACGGTGCAGAGGCGCTAAAGGGATTGAAAAATTGGTGCAGGTTGACCAGTATTTGCTGTTTATATGTGGCGACCTATCCGCCGCGCTTGACGTGGTTAGTTCATTTAGACGCGAAAAAGTGAAATCAATTTTTAATTTACAGCGGATTATAAAACAAAGATACCGTCAAATCCTGATGGAGACGCCAGAGAAAGTTAAAGCAGCAGAAGAAGTAGGGGAGTCTTTGCTCGGGGTGGCTTGCTTTGAGATTGATTCGCGTGGACGAACCGTTTCCCACTCATTTAATTATAATACCGGGTTTAAGGATGAAAAGAGAATAGGTAAGAAGGGTTTCACACACCTTGTTGCAGGTGGATGTAAGTCTGACAAAGCGCTTGAATTAGCTACTGCGTCAAATCTTGCGGGTGTTAAAAACCCGAGGACATTAATTAAAGGCGTGTTTGAAAGTTTGGCCGGCGGGGATATTGGGGGCGATCTTACTTTATACCGTATGGATGCGTTCGGAGCAAAGTTGCTAAGTCGAGAAAAAATCAATGAGGTCGTTAAGTATCCAATTATTGATATGGAAAGCATGTCGGGCGGGCTGACTGGTGGCACAATAACTGGCGCGCTCATGAGGACGGCCCTGAGTGGGGAGCGTGTGGAGACGGACTCTCGAGGATGGCGCGTATACGATTCGAGTAATACCGTCCGCATTTCGATAAGCCAAAATAATCAACACGGATCAAATGCAATTCACTTTTCGAGTTCCAGAGGGCTTGATGGCTATTTGAACGGGCAGCCGGGCCTAATGACGTTAGCCGCTTCCGGAAACCTTTTTCTCGCGGCTGTCGGAGGGACGGTTCAAGTACAAGGAAGAACATATTTTTCGGACCCCGTAGAATTTGGAAGAGGCGCGACAGGTATCTCTATTTCGAATGTCGACGGGTTGCAAAGCGAATTGTATAGTTTACGAAGCTTAATAAGCGATAAACCGAGTAAGAGCGAGACGGCGACAAATATGACGTTTGATACTTCTACGCGAAACTTAAAGTTATATAGTACAACCGGCCAAACACTCGCGATAGTAAACATCCCAAAATAGCAATTATGATGTATACTACGGATAAACATGATAGCGGAGGTAGAATTATGAAAAAACTTGTTTATTCGTTAGTTGCTTCAATAGTATTAGTGGGCTCACTGACCGCAGTTGTATCCGCCGCAACGAGTTCGTTAATCGGAAAGAAGGTACAGGGCGTAATCGCGGTTACTGTAAACGGAAAGGCCGTGAAAGATGCCGTAGTAATAGACGGAACGACTTATGCACCAGTTCGGAGCTTTTCAGAGGCATCCGGCTACACGGTTAAGGTTGAGAAAGGAGAGGTACAGTTAACAATGCCTGAAACTATAAACCGCACAGAGGAAGAAGTTGTAAAGGAACTAAAGGTAAAAGACCAAATCAATACACTGCGAAATAATATCGTCTTTTGGCAAGCTACGATTGACGGTAATAAAGAAACAATAAAACAGGCTGAATCAGCAATCGAAAGAGCCGAAGCCTGGAATAAAGAAGCCGGTGAAGACGTTATAAAGATGGATACATCTGGCGCGGAAGAAAAGCTAAAAAAGGCACAGGATGAAATCGCCGATATTCAAGCGAAAATAACCGCAGCCGAGGCGGAAATCGCGAAATTAGAAGCGCAGCTCGGAAAATAATAACGAACATATTCGAAAGGGGCTCGCAATTATGCGGGCTCTTTTTCGTGTGTTTAAAAACGGAGGGAATCGCATGATTCAACGTAATTTAATCGAATGTACGATAGACCTCGCGCAACCATACACGGAGCTTACCGCAACTATCAGCGCAGTTATATCCGCGTTGCCTGATGCCGATACGCGACTATCCGTTTTACGAGCGCTGGACGACGCGGTAACGACTGCGCTGCTTGCGTTAGAGGGAGGTGAAGAGGATGACGAATGATGAGCTTCGTGTTGACATCGCGGCATTAACGGAGCGCCTGCGTCAAATCCGTATCGAACAGGGACTTACGCCCGATCCGCCGGAGCGAGAAGATTTCGTAGATATTCCGTTATCGCTTGCGCTAGTGGAGCGCCTGCAGCCGTTCCGAGCAATCGCGGTTAAATATGCGTCGATCCTAGCGGCCGGACAAGTGACGCGGATTGATACGGGTAAGCTTGGCGAATACGTTGAGGCGGTTCGATTGCTGGATCACTCCGTCGGCTTTTTCTGTGGAGTACATGCGCTTGGGGCCGGGGCTGTACTGGATACGATGAAGCATATTACCGAAATGATTGACGCGGGCAGAACCGAAGAAATTAACGTAAGCGACGAGATGCGCAAGATTCGTATTTATATCGAATGGATGACGAAGGATGACAGCTTAGATCATGACTTGCTCGATCAATACGGTAAATACGATATGGACGCGAAGAAGGAAGCCAGGCGCCTATTGGCCGATCCGGACGCGTTACAGGCTGCGATTGATGCCGCGAACAAGATTATAGAGGAGGACGATATTGATGAGTAGACAACGAAAGGTATTAGAGGCGCAGCTCACACCGCAGCAAGAGAAGGCCGCGCAGCTATTTGTTCAGAACGAATGGGGCGAGTTGCTAGGCGAGGGTGGAAAGAAGAAGACAATGCAGGAGCTCGCGGACGAGTTAGGAATTGCTCGCTCGACTTTATTCGAATGGAAATCGCAAGAGCATTTCGCAGCTTACGTTAACTACTTATCTGAACGTAATCTCGACGCAATGCGTTCGGAAGCTTACGTTCAATTAATGAAATTGATTCGCGGAGGAGCAAACGGAGTTCCTTCCGTTAAAGCGCTCGACTTATTCTTTCGTCGATACGGATTGCTCACCGATCGTACTGTCGTTGAGGATATGCGTGATACCGTTCAGACGCGAGTTAAGACTGACGAAGAGATTCGCGCGGAGATCAGCGAATTAGATGCGATGATTAACGGAGAAAAAGCGAGCTAAGACGTAGGGAGTCCGAGATATGTGCGCCTGTGATAACGTGTAATCATGCGTGTTACAGGCGCTTTATTTTCGGATTAAATCGGACTAATAACGCGATTCACCTGCACGCAGCTCCCGGCAGACACGCGCCTGCAAACTCGGGGGTCAAGCGGCTGGGTGCGCCAGAATTATGTATAATAGTGCAAATAATCGCTTATCCTACGCTCTGTATACGCGGACAAATGGCGAGAACTTAGACGGGGCGCGGGTTCCGGCGGTGTGGGTTACATCTACATGATTATCAATCACCTAGGTATCATCCGTATGCTTTATCGCGGTAACGCATTACCCCCAAGGGGTACCGTCGAGGGGCCGTCGACAGGCACTCGCTAAATCTAGATAGTTTCCACGACTCGAAGGTATAAAATGTAAAATGCTACGCTTGACTGATTAGTTTCTTCTATTATAATAGTAGATAATTGGAACAACGTAGCAGTATCGGAGTCAGTCCGGTATGTGTTCGCAAACTGAACGTTGATAGTTCGGACAATTTCCGAAATCAATACGCAGGTATGCGACTCGAAATCAACTAGGCGTCGCAAGGCGTGCGTGGGTTCGAATCCCACCCTCTCCGCCATAGATACAACCAATAATGACCTTCTACGTGAATTAAACGTAGGAGGTTTTTTGATATCTGATATCTCTAACGAAACACCATAACCTTATTCGTGGCAAATTCAGGTGAAAAGGGAGTAAAGCAGGGCAATAGCGATCCCCAGTTTCGTTAGCCACAGCCATAGGCCGGTACGCGCCAGGCCAAAACGCAAATGCCACGGGCCATACGGGCCAGCCCAAACGATAAACGCAAAAAAGAAAAGGACCCTTTTTACAGGTCCTTTTCTGGTTGACGGCGAAGCTTAATGGAATTCTTTTTCTAACGAACTCAGAAACGTCGATATGCGATGAATCGCAGCACGTCTTATCGAAGAGGGGTCTTCAATAACCCGTTATTATCTTGGTTTCTACTCTCGACAGTGAATAAGACTCCTAAAGCGTTGTTACTCGCTGATTGGCCCAACGGAACCACACCTCTCTGCGCAACGCCGTCTGAGTGTATTATGCTCGGGCCTACCCCTTTTTATGCGGTTTGGACAAATAAAATTTCGGATATTCCATTTACGCTAGGCCGCAATGGGGACAAGATCAATGGACACGGGCTTTTTCGGCCTTTTTCCATTTGCGGTTCTTATTGCTTGTCTCTGGGAAAGTGTCGCCCTTCTCCATTCTGATCCGCTTCGGATTCTGAATCTGGGTATGAAAGCTCCGTGCTTCGCCCACCTCCGTGTACATTCCCGGGTTTGGAGCCTTGTCCCCTTCTTCATATTCGGTTTTCTCGCCCATAGGTAAAATTCTCCTTTCTATAGGTTGTTTCAAAAATGATGCAGTCCCAGCTGGCTTCAAACTTCTTGATGCTGAAACCCTCATTTTTGAGCTTGCATTTTATTGTGCGCAGGCTGACCCGTAATCATGTGTGAGCTTGCGTTGGCGCTTCTGATTTGGTATATTAGTATAGTTCGAGTTTATGCTCGTTCCTTGCTCCCAAGCGAAGTGATTTGGGGGCCATAGTCCAAGAGGAGGTGACACAAATGCGCAAATACGAAGTGATGTACATTCTTCGTCCAGATCTTGAACAAGAAGCTGTTCAAGCTACAGTCGAGAAATTCCAAGGCATCATCCAAAACGGCGGTGAAATTACTAAGCATGACGTAATGGGCAAACGCCGGCTTGCGTATGAGATTAACAAAATTCGTGATGGAATTTACGTGCTCGTGAATTTCACAGCAACTCCTGATGTTGTTGCAGAACTTGAACGGATTTTGAAGATTTCCGACGAGGTTATCCGTTATCTCATTACAAAAGACGTAGCCTAATACGTAATCCAGTTTAGTAAAGAACATTTGCCCGAAGGAGGGGATTTGATTGTTGAACCGTGTTATTCTAATCGGACGTCTTACCCGGGATCCGGAGCTAAGATATACACCATCCGGAGTGGCTGTTACTCAGTTTACTGTAGCTGTTGACAGACCCTTCACCTCGCAAAGTGGCGAACGCGAAGCAGACTTTATTCCAGTTGTAACCTGGAGACAGCTTGCTGAGACGTGTGCGAATTACTTGCGTAAAGGTCGTCTGGTTGCTGTAGAAGGACGCATTCAAGTGCGGAATTATGAAAATAACGAAGGTAAACGTGTCTACGTCACCGAAGTCATTGCTGATAATGTCCGTTTCTTGGAATCAAACCGTGAAGCCGGAGCTGGTGGTGGACAACGGGAGGATAATCCTTTTGGAGGCGGTAACGCAGGCCGTAGCAATAATAGTAATTATTCGCGCGGCAATCAACAGGATGATCCATTCTCTGACGACGGGAAACCGATCGATATATCGGATGACGATTTGCCATTTTAATTAGGAAGGACTGAAAAGCATGAGCTTCAAGCAAAGAGAAGGCGGAGACGACAAGAGACCGGCTCGCCGCGGCGGACGTAACAAACGTCGTAAAGTGTGCTACTTCACTGTGAATAAGATTACTCACATTGACTATAAAGATACTGAGCTGTTGAAGAAATTCATCAGCGAACGCGGTAAAATTTTGCCACGCCGTGTAACCGGCACTAGCGCAAAATACCAACGCCTCTTGACAGTTGCGATCAAACGCGCTCGTCAAGTCGCATTGCTTCCGTACACTACGGAGTAATATAGAAATACCAAAGTGTCAGACGCTTAGCGTTTGGCACTTTTTTTGTGATTTGAGGCTCTCTTACGCAAGCGGTGTTAATATATAGAAAATATTTAAAATGAAGCGTTAAAAAATATAATAAAAGACTTGGAATATTAGGGGAATTAGGTTATATTATTAACTAAATTAAAAAAAGTTGCGAATACCTTCTAAGATATGACTGCATATTCAATTGACCTTTGGTTTATTTATGCAATATACATCCACGAAACTCTTACCTTTCTTTACATCTTATGTGATACCCACACTTTAGATTATGTATGATTTATCGATTTCTCGTTCCCTACAACTCTTAATAAAATTTAACAAACAACAGCTTTTTTCAAAAATACAAAACCAAGTTAGTGCATCATACTTATCGGATATATTATTTTATAATATATTTCTTCATTGTATAACCATCGAAGATGCAATGATTCTACCGAGGGGGCTTGAGTAGTACACAGAGAATCGGAAGCAACGAAGCATGGTTGTAAGAAGATCATTCATTTAAGGGGAGGAATGTAAGAATGGCGAAGAAAAGGAAAAGGTATTGGTTATCTCTATTCATGGTACTCTCATTATTCGGTGCTTTACTGGCAGGCTGCGGGGGCTCGAAGACCGAGTCCGGGGAAGGCAATAATAAGCCGCAGAACACGAATCAGCAGACAGATAATAATAAGCAGGGTGAGGTCGAGAACACAGGGGATACAGGTACACCTAAGGATGGAGGAACGTTCACGTTCAGTAGCCCTTCGGACATCGTAAGTATTAACCCAATATTTATCAATGATACGCCTTCAGCAGATACTGAGCTATTAATTTTCGCGAAAGTTTATGATTTGGACCGCGCTGGTAATCTTGTCGTGGAGCCTTGGTCTCTCGCAGAGAGCCTTCCAGAAATCTCGGAGGATGGGAAGACTTACACGGTTAAATTAAAGGAAGCGGCAACATGGAATGACGGCAAGCCTGTTTCTGCCGATGACCTTATCTTTACGATTAATACCATTAGTAATCCAGAAGTTGGTGCACCAGGCATCAGCCAATATGACAAAGTAGACAAGATCGAGAAGGTTGATGAGAAGACTGTAAAGATTCATATGAAAGAAGTCTATGCTCCGTTCGGTTATGCGCTTAACTTCTCGTTGGTGCCGGCTCATGTTCTGAAGGATGTTCCTCCTACAGAACTGAAGAAGAGCAAGTACGGTGTAGATCCGGCCCAGACCGTAACGAATGGTCCTTGGAAGTGGACTGAGTGGAAGCAGAAGCAATACTTGACATTTGAAGCAGATCCAAGCTATTGGGGCGAAGTTAAGCCGCATATCGGTAAGGTAATATACAAGATTTATGCGGATCAGAATACAGAGGTTCAAGCCTTGCTCAAGGGTGATGTAGATACTGTCACATCTATTCCATTGACTCAATTGGATGCAGTGAAGAAGCAGAAGGGGATTACAATCTCCAATAAACCAGGCGCATCCTATGAATTCATCGGTTTCAACTTCGATAAGAATAACTTCAAGGATAAGTTCATTCCATTCGAAAGCCAGAAGGCCAGACAGGCGATTGCTCACGCGCTTAACCGTCAAGGTATGGTCGATAATGTACTGAAGGGAACCGCTATTCTGATGAACGCGCCATTCCTGCCGGGCTCCTGGGCTGATCCAGGCGATAAGGCAGTGAACTATGCTTATGATATAGAGGCCGCCAAGAAGCTGCTCGCAGAAGATGGCTGGGTCGCTGGTAAAGATGGAATTTTAGAAAAAGACGGACATCGCTTCTCATTCGAATTACAATACAACACAGGTAACAGCCGTCGTGAGCAAGTTACAGCGATCGCTCAGCAAAGCCTGAAGGAAGTGGGCATCGAGTTGATTCCGAAGGCGATTGATTTCTCGGCATGGGCCGAACAGAATCTGACACCGGGTAAATTTGAGGCTATCTTGCTCGGTTGGTCCCTGACGAATCCGGACCCTGACCAAGAGAGTATCTTCTCATCCAACTACTTCCCGGAAGCAGGTCAGAATATGGGCTGGTATAAGAATGAGAAACTGGATCAATTGTGGGTCGATGGCTACTCGACCGTAGATCAGAACAAACGTAAAGAAGTCTATGCCGAAGCTGCTCAAGAGCTGTCCACCGATTTGCCATATGTATTCCTCTATCAATACGGAACACCTCAAGGACTCGGCCCGCGGGTTAAATATGCAGAGGAGGATGCTCCAGAGCCTACAAGAGCTCACGGATACTTCTTCCATATTATTAAATGGTGGGTCGAATAATATAGCAGCGGTTACGCCACCGGTGTCAGTGTGGAGGGGGAGGAGACCAATCTCCTTCCTCTATTTCCATACTTGGGAGTGACGAAGATGGGTAACCTCTAAAACTTGAGGAGGAAAGACATGACAGAGTATTTGGTTCGGCGTTTACTTCAATCTGTCCTAGTATTGTTTCTGATTACATTAGTCGCCTTCGGTCTGATCCATGCAGCACCAGGCGGTCCGACGCAGATTATGCTATCCCCGGGTCTATCTCCGGAAGCTCTTAAAGTACAAGCTCATAACCTTGGGCTTGACCAGCCATTACATATTCAATATATCCGTTGGCTGGGTGACATGCTGAAGGGGGATCTTGGCTATACCTTTAAGAATAACCTTCCAGTAGGTGATATTCTCTGGCCAACGGTAGGCAATACGCTGGTACTCATGGCGGTTGCTTGGCTACTCTCCTTGATTATCGCAATCCCTTGGGGGATCTATAATAGTACCTCGGCATATGGAATCTCCGATCAGGTGGCATCTTTTGTGTCCTATGTCGGATTTGCTATGCCGGCGTTCTGGTTCGGGATTCTATTACAGGAGCTATTTGCGCTTAAGCTGAATTTACTGCCTTTATCCGATATGTGGACCATGGGGGAGGAAGGCAACATCGGCAATTTGATCCTGCATTTACTCATGCCTGTAACGGTTCTTTCTTTGGGCTTCCTTGCTTCCTATGTGAAATATTCACGTTCAAGCATGCTTGAAGTGCTGGATCAGGACTATATTCGTACAGCTCGTGCGAAGGGGGTTCCGGAGCGGAAGGTGGTATTTCGTCATGCCCTGCGCAATGCGCTAATTCCGATTATAACGGTTCTCGGTTTGGATCTGCCAATTCTTGTTGGCGGAGCGACTTTAACAGAGCGGGTATTTAACTGGCCAGGGATGGGGCGTTTATTTATTGAGATGGCTCTGGCGCGGGAATATTCAGTGTTAATGGCCATCACTATAGTAACCGCTGTCATGGTCATTATTGGGAATCTTGTTGCTGATATTCTATACGCGATTGTTGATCCCCGTGTACAGCTGGGACGTAAGGGGGGGAGAGCGGCATGACAGAGCTTAATTTGGATCCATCTCTCGGTACTCCTGAGCTGGGTTCGGGAGAAGCTACCAAGGCTGCAGACGCTCCATCAAGTGCATGGCGTCTATTCTGGAGCAAATTCTCTCGTAACCGATTTGCTGTTATCGGATTGATCGTGCTTGGCTTCTTTATTTTAGTCGCTTTATTTGCCCGTCTGATTGCTCCACATGATCCAACTTATATCGATTATATGTTCGCTAATTTACCAGCAGGATCTGAAGGGCATCTTCTAGGGACAGATGAACTGGGCCGAGACATTTTCTCCAGGCTTGTTTATAGTAGTCAAACTTCGTTGATGGTTGGATTTTCTGTAGCTGTAGCTGCTGTCTGTATTGGATCCATACTCGGGGCCATTTCAGGGTATTTTGGCGGTATTATCGATACGATCTTTATGCGTATCATCGATGTGATGTACTCGCTTCCGACTTTATTTATTAACATACTGGTGCTAGCTATATTCGGATCGAAGTTTGTTTATATGATCTTGATTCTTTCCTTGACCAGCTGGATGGGTGTAGCACGGCTTGTACGCGGCGTATTCCTGCAGTTGCGTGAAATGCAATATGTTGAAGCAGCTAAAGCGATTGGTGTCTCCAACTGGGGGATTATTTTCCGTCATCTGCTACGCAATGCAAGCTTTCCGATTATCGTTAACGCAACATTGATGGTAGGCGGCGCCATCTTGGCTGAATCAGCTCTTTCGTTCCTTGGATTAGGAATCCAAGCTCCTATGACAAGCTGGGGGATTATGCTCAGCAATGCTCAGGAGTTTATGCTGGTTGATCCTATGCAGGCGGTTTACCCTGGTTTATGTATTCTGATTGTGGTATTGGCAGTGAACTTTATCGGCGACGGGATTCGTGATGCCATGGACCCTAGACATAAAGTTATGATATCCCGGAGGAGGCTGGACAAATGGCGGGAAGAATACTACAAATCCGAGATTTAACAACCGGCTTTGTAACTGAGAAGGGAATTGTCAAAGCGACCGACAAGGTATCGCTACAGTTAGAGAAGGGGCAAACCTTATGTCTGGTTGGTGAGTCAGGTAGCGGTAAGAGTGTGACGGCGCTGTCGATTATGCGATTGATTGATTATGCCGGAGGCATGGTATTAGAAGGAAGCATTGAGTTCCATGGCAAGGATTTGGCTCAGATAGGTCAGGATGAGCTGCGTAAAATTCGCGGCGATAAAATAGCGATGATCTTCCAAGACCCAATGTCCGCCTTGAACCCTGTATTCACCATTGGAGATCAGATTGCAGAGAGTCTTAGACTTCACCGCGGATTAAGCGATAGTGCAGCCTGGAAGGAAGCGGTGGAGCTGTTAAGGCTGGTCGGCATACCAGACCCCGCTCTTAGGGCTAAGCAGTACTCGCATGAGCTGTCAGGAGGTATGTGTCAGCGGGTCGTGATCGCGATCGCTCTGGCTTGCAGACCGGACTTGCTAATTGCCGATGAGCCGACAACTGCGCTCGATGTAACGGTTCAAGCACAAATTCTGGACCTTCTGCGGAACTTAAAAGACGAGCTGGGGATGTCGATTATTCTCATTACCCATGACATGGGTGTGGCTGCGGAGATGGCTGACCGGATCGCGGTTATGTATGCGGGAGTGATCGTAGAAGAAGGTACCGTTCAGGAGATCTTTAATAACCCGTCTCATCCGTACACCGTTGGATTGCTTCAATCGATCCCGGGATTGGATGGGGACCGCGGCAAAGAGTTATTTACAATTCAAGGGAGTATTCCGGGATTAGGGCAGATTCCAACCGGCTGCCGTTTTCATCCGCGTTGCCCCCATGCTATGGATATATGCCGAAGCCAAGAGCCGAGCGATTATTGGATTACGCAGGATCATCGCGCAGCATGCTGGCTGTTCGAAGATAACAAGGTGAACAAATCTAATCAGCGTAAGGTAAAAGGAGGGGTATAGATAGATGAGTATTGTCACGAAAGAGACCCCGGCCAAAGATTTGGTGGAAATCAAGAATCTCAAGAAATATTTTCCGATCCGTAAAGGCATATTAAATCGTACTGTAGGACATGTGAAGGCGGTAGATGGTGTCTCGCTGACGATCAAGCAAGGGGAGACCTTCGGCTTGGTGGGTGAATCTGGCTGTGGAAAATCCACGCTGGGCCGGGTGATTCTCCAGCTTCAGCATGCCACGGGCGGCGAACTCCACTTCGATGGACAGGATTTACTGACAATGAATTCTAGAGAGCTTAGAGCTTTGCGTGAGGAAATGCAGATTATATTCCAAGATCCGTTTGGATCGCTTAATCCGCGCTTCCACGTCCGTAATATTATCGGTGAGCCTTTGCGTATTCATCGCGGTATGTCCAGTAACGAGATCGATCGAGAGGTCGTACGGTTAATGGAGCTCGTAGGTCTTGACGCTTCAAGACGAAATCGGTATCCGCATGAATTCTCCGGCGGTCAACGGCAGCGGATCGGTATTGCCCGGGCAATTGCCCTGAATCCCAAGTTTATCGTAGCGGATGAAGCTGTATCAGCTTTGGACGTGTCTGTGCAGTCCCAGGTTATTAATCTGCTGATGAGGCTGCAGAAGGATTTGGGCCTGACTTATCTATTTATCGCTCACGGTCTGAATGTAGTTCGACATATTTCGGATCGGGTTGGTGTGATGTATCTCGGTAAATTGGTCGAGGTCGGGGAGACAGAGAGCTTATTCGCAAAGCCGCTGCATCCATACACCGCCGCGCTTCTCTCTGCAATTCCGAAGCCGAGAATTAGTGATCGCCGGGAACGGATCGTGCTACAGGGAGATGTCCCTTCGCCAGCGAATCCGCCTTCCGGGTGCCGTTTTCATACCCGCTGTCCCTTCGCCCAGAGCAAATGCTCTGAAGTAGAGCCTCAATTAACTGAGGTTGTTCCCGGACGGCAGGTAGCTTGCCATTATCCACTGGGATAATGAAGCGAAGCCAGTTTCATAGTTAGACAACATAAAATTTATGGAAAAGAGATAAGGCCTACTCTATTAATAGAGCAAGGCCTTTGCTATTATTATGCAGATTGTAAGCTCAGTGTAATAAGCGAAGTTGTATCCAAATTCCAAAATATGATATATTACGAGACGATAGAATATTTTTTTGCTTTAAAAGAGGAACGTGTCTTTTTTGTAGCTTTTTTCGCTAGATATCCGTTTACAATAATAAGGATTAGGGTGCGCAGTAATTAAGAAGAGATCATGAGCGGTCTAATTTAACTTTTTTAAATCTGGAGGCAAAGATGCTAGAACGAAAACAACATTTAAAAAATAAAGCCAAATCATCCAAGGCCAAGTCCAAAAAGCGTAATCTAGGTAAACGGGCGCTGATTGCACTGGCGGTGCTTCTAGTCGTTGGGGTAGGAGGATATATCTTCAGGAAAGAGCTGACGGTCGTGGCCTTCGATCTGTTCCTGTCGGGCCAGGTGGAGAAGAAGCTGGAGAAATCCTACGCTCCGGTCGAGGAGGAGAAGGAGCCTCAACAGGTGTCAGTCGAGGAGAAGTTCAAGCCGTTCAGCATGCTGCTTCTGGGCGTGGACCAGCGGGATAATGAACCGGCTCGTTCGGATACGATGATCTATGCGGTCGTCCGTCCAGAGGAATCCCGGGTGCTGCTCGTCTCGATCCCTCGGGATACTTATACCGAGATTGTAGGTAAAGGCAGTGAGGATAAAATCAACCATGCTTATGCCTTCGGCGGAGCGAAAATGGCCAAAGACACCGTTACAGGACTGCTAGATCATCCCGTGGATTATTATGCCGCGATCAATTTCCATGGACTGCGTGATGTGGTTGACGCTTTAGGCGGAGTTGAACTGCCGATTACGAAGGATATCGTCAATAAGCAGAAGTATCACGAGAAGTTCACAATCAAGGCGAATAAACCGATTTATAGCGGGGAAGAGGCCTTGAATTATGTAAGATACCGCGAGGATAGTGACTTCAACCGGACAGGGCGGCATCAAATCTTCCTGAATGCGATTGTGAATCGGATGATGAAGCTGGACCAGGTCTCGAAGATTCCTGATTTAATGGATCTGATGGGCGAGAATTTCAAGACCGATATGATGCCGAGCCAGATTATCGATCTGTCCAAGCAAGTCATGTTAGGCGATTCGCCGACGATCAAAGGGTTCACGATCATGGGCGAGGGCTTCCGCAAGAATGGCGTTTATTATGATGCTGTAAATAAAGAGGATCTTGAGTTCGCCAAGCAAATGATCGACAGTTGGGCGGACCCAGATACGAAGCCGGAGCAATTGCTCTTACCGGAGTCCCGTAATGAATCTGAATCTGAAGCGGATAATTCTGCAGCAGCGCAATAATAAGCACATTTCAGCATCACAGTAATCATATCTATTCTTATAAGCAACTTTATATTTCGGCAGTCCGGTTCCCGGCTGCCGATTTGTCGCGATGGAGAGCCCATTGAAATAATCGGAGCGAAGATTGTATTAATACGTATTGCTAATGCTTATAATCATCCCTAAACTGGGGAGTATGAAGAGAATAGAGGAGGATTTCACTCGTATGAATATCGCGTTTTTTCTATTGCCGAAGAATGATGTAGCTGCGGTGAGAGTAGATTCAACGCTAAGGCAGACATTGGAGCGGATGGAATATCACAGGTATACGGCGGTTCCAATTATCGGTCACAATGGAGAATATGTCGGAACGGTCACGGAGGGCGATCTGCTCTGGTATATGAAAAATTCGGACGGCAAGGTTAATTTTGAGAACGCTTCAAAATTCTATCTGGAGGATGTGCCGCTGCGGATGGATAATAAGCCTGTCTCGATTGATGCCGATATGGAGGATTTAATTAATCTGGCCAAGGTGCAAAATTTTGTCCCTGTCGTTGATGATATGGGGCGATTCATCGGTATTGTTCGCCGCAGCCAGATCATAGAATATTGCGAGAAATTCGTCACCAGAGATGATTCTGTAGTCAATAAATAAATCACATGGCACCTCTTATACGGTTTGCAACGATAGGCCTAATTGCATTATGCTATAATGAAGAGTACAAGTTTTTTGGGGGAAGGGTGGAGGCTGTCTGCCATGCACAAGGAAATGGATGTGGCCAAACGCGCCAAGGTGATTGAATGGCTCAAAACGGAAGTAGTCGATCACGTATCCCGTTTATTCAAGGCATTGTGGGAAGGCAGCACGACACGGATAACGGATAGCCTGGCTAGCTTGGTCGTCAGCAGTTATGTACTGGGACGCAGGCTGGGGATTTCTTATCGGGATTTAGATGATTCGATTTTGGAGAAGTTAAAGAAGCATCAACAAGACGGACATCAGCTCGAGGATTGGTATCAGGATATTTCTACACTTGAAGATCATATGCGTAAGAGGTGAACCTATTTTGAAACTGCGCTGGACATCGGTCGCTTGGAGCGTTGTTTATTTACTGCTCCTATTATCATTAGCTACTCCACTTGCTGTGGTTACGGTATTTTTTCTCTTGGTTCCGACCGTTCTGCTCTATTCCATTTTATCGAGGCGGTCGTTCCTGCTGCATATCGTACCGGCATGGATTCTGGCGGCTCTTCTGTGCGGACCGAT
Organism: Paenibacillus aceti; assembly: GCF_003614185.1. Lineage (GTDB taxonomy): Bacteria > Bacillota > Bacilli > Paenibacillales > Paenibacillaceae > Fontibacillus > Fontibacillus aceti. Next base: position 4,222,289 of record NZ_KZ987724.1, on the reverse strand, counting down.
CATTCTATTGCAGGCCCTGTATTTTATCGTTCCATCGATCGTGATGGGAGAGTTATATAAGAAGCGGGCACCTGCTTTCCGAACAGTAATGATGGGAGCAGGCACGATATTGGTAGAATTTCTGCTGGTGCTGCTAATTAGTACGGTCATGTTTAATTTTAATTTGTCATGGGCTATTGAAGATATGATTAATACAGCGATGGACCCGTTCAGGAATATGGCGGATAGCTCGCTGGGTAGCAGTATCGTATGGTCGCAGGAGATGATTCAGCAATTCTCCAGTTTAACCGTACGCTTGCTTCCGTTTACACTGATTGTTTGCTCGCTCGCTATTTCGGCTGTAACTCAGGCGATTTCACGCCCGACGCTCGGCAGCATGGGGCTGATCGTTCCAAAAATGCCGGCATTCCGAAATTGGCGGTTGCCGCGCTCTCTGATTTGGTATTATTTAATCGCTCTATTGCTTGAATTATTGGGCGGCGCAGCGATCAGACAAGGATTTCTGGGCACGATTATACTTAATTTAATACCATTATTACAGTTCTTATTTATGATTCAGGCGGCTAGCCTCTTCTTTTTCATAGCTTATCAACGTAAGTGGAATCCAGTATTCCCCGTCCTGCTCGTCATTGTTATGGTATTCATACCGCTGCTGCCACTATGGCTTATCGGGATCGCGGACATTGCTTTTCCACTGCGTGACATGATTACGAAATCAAAACGATAGGGTGAAAAGGAATGCCTAATCTTCTGCAAAAACGTTGGTATGGGTATCAGACGGTATGGGTATTTATGCTCGAGCTGCTGCTCGTCATATTTATCTCTTATTACAACTGGATTCTCGGTCTGGTCAGCCTTTGCCTGGTTGGTGCATTAGCTTATACGATGCTCCAAGCGGAGCGGCGCTTCCGCAAGGAGCTAGTGAAATATGTGACGGATCTGACTTATCGGATCAAGCGGGTAGAAGGCGAAGCGGTGAGTCGCTTGCCGTTTGGCCTTCTGCTCTATGGCGAGGATCGCACAGTCGAATGGCATAACCGCTTCGTGAATGGAATGTTCGGGCGGGATAGCGTCGTCGGGGCGTCTCTAACGGAGCTATTGCCCCCGCTGCCACAGCTTACGCATGATAAGAAGGATCATCATGGTAAATCGCTGGTCGAGGTGGTCGTAAATGAGCGGCATTATGAGCTGACCATCGATGCCGATGAGCGGCTCATCTATATTCATGACATGACCGAGCTGGCTGGGCTGCGCGAGCGCTACGAGAATGAGAAGGTCGCGCTTGGCATCGTGATGCTGGATAATCTCGATGAAGCTACGCAGGGCATGGATGATCAGCAGCGAGCGGCTCTGATCGCTCGCGTAGCGACTGCGATCACCGATTGGGCGAAGCATTATCGCCTCTATCTGCGCAGACTGTCCTCCGAGCGTTATCTGATGGTCATGAATCAGAAATCGCTGAACCAGCTCGAACAGAGCCGGTTCGTGATTCTGGACGAGGTCCGCGAGATGACTGCGGACCTGAAGGTGCCGATGACGCTGAGCATCGGCCTGGCCTTCGGCACCGAGAGCCTGAGTGAACTGGGCGAATTAGCCCAGTCCAGTCTGGATATGGCTCTCGGCCGGGGCGGTGACCAAGCCGCTGTGAAGGCGGGTCAACGCATGTCCTTCTACGGCGGCAAGACCGGCGCCGTAGAGAAGCGGACGCGGGTCCGCGCACGGGTGATCGCGCATGCGCTGCGCGATCTGATGCAGGAGAGCGACCGCGTCATTATTATGGGCCATCGCGTCCCTGACTTTGACGTGATCGGCGCCTCGATCGGCGTGCTGAAGGCCGCCGATATGTTCAATGTCGAGTCCCATATCGTCCTCGACGGCCCGAACCCGGGCATCAAGCGCCTTCTTGACCGGATTCAGCAGGATGAATCCTTGGTGAGGCGCTTCGCTACGCCAGAGCAGGCGTTGAGCATGATGACGCCGAACACCTTGCTCGTGCTGGTGGATACGCATAAGCCGTCCTTGACCATCGAGCCAAGGCTTGTGCATACCGCGAAGCGGGTCGTCGTCGTGGATCACCATCGCCGCGGCGAAGAATTTATTAATGATGCGGTATTGGTATATCTGGAGCCGTATGCTTCCTCGGCCTCTGAGCTAGTGACAGAGCTGCTACAGTATATCCATGAGAAGGTAGAGCTCAGTCAACTGGAGGCTACAGCTTTACTGGCCGGGATTACTGTCGATACGAAGCATTTTGCGCTTCATACCGGCTCCCGTACATTTGAGGCCGCGGCCTTCCTGCGCCGCATGGGCGCAGATACAGTCATGGTACAGCGGCTGTTGAAGGAGGATCTGCAGGAATATATCGCCAAGGCGGATATTATCAAGCATGCGCAGATCATCTATGGTCATGTCGCTCTGGCTGTGACCGAGCCTAACCGCAAAATACCGCAGATGCTGATTGCCCAAGTAGCGGATACGCTGCTGAATATGACCAATGTGCTCGCCTCCTTTGTCATTAGCGAGCGCCCGGATGGTCTGATAGGAATCAGCGCCCGTTCACTCGGGAGTATGAATGTCCAGGTCGTCATGGAGCGGCTTGGCGGCGGCGGTCATTTAACGAACGCCGCAGCACAGTTAGAGGGTACCCAGGCCGATGCAGAGAAGAGGCTGCTTGAGGTACTGGAGCAAATAGATCAGGAAGAGGGGTTATTCGAATGAAGGTTATATTCTTGAAGGATGTTAAGGGCCAAGGCAAAAAAGGGGAAATCAAGGAAGTCTCAGAAGGCTACGCAACGAATTTTCTAATCCCGCGCGGACTCGTTCGTCCCGCGACGGAAGGTAATGTGAAAACACTGGAGCACCAGACAGCGGCTGAGCAGAAGCGCAAGGAGCAGGAGAAGCAAGAGGCGATCACGCTTGGTAAGAAGCTGGAGGAAATGACCGTAGAGCTGAAGGCGAAGGCTGGCGAAGGCGGTCGGTTGTTCGGCGCTATAACGAGCAAGCAGGTAGCCGAAGCGATGGGCAAGGCTGGCGTGAAGATAGACAAGCGTAAGATTGAGCTGGATGAGCCGATCCGCAACCTTGGTGTAACCCAGGTTAGTGTGAAGCTTCATCCTGAGGTAAAGGCAACATTTAAGGTTCATGTAACGGAGGAATAAAATGAGCAGCACAGATCTGTTTTACGACCGGATCCCCCCGCAAAATCTGGAGGCAGAACAGGCCGTGCTCGGAGCGATACTGCTTCAGTCCGAAGCGTTAATTACCGCCATGGAGCGGGTGAGGACCGAGGATTTCTATGATAAGCCCCATCAATTGATCTATGAGGCGATGGTACAGCTGGGCGAGGAAGGTCAGCCGATCGACCTGGTCACGCTGACCTCACGCCTGCAGGACCGGGGTGAACTCGAGGATACCGGCGGTGTGAGCTATTTAGCGAAGCTTGCTCATGCCGTTCCTACAGCCGCGAATGTGGAATATTATGCACGGATTATTGAAGAGAAGTCGATGCTCCGGCGCCTGATCCGGACGGCAACTCAGATCGTGAGCGAGGGATATACCGGCGGTGAGGATGTCTCAGCGCTATTAAGCGATGCCGAGCGGCGTATTCTGGAAATATCAAACCGCCGTTCAGGCAGTGGCTTCATTGCCATCCGCGATGTATTGATGGAAGTATTCGACCGTGTAGAGGTACTGCATCAGAATAAAGGGACGACGACAGGAATTCCTTCCGGCTTCGTCGATCTGGATAAGATGACCTCCGGCTTCCAGCGCAACGATCTCATTATCGTGGCGGCTCGTCCTTCTGTCGGGAAGACGGCCTTCGCCCTGAACATCGCCCAGAACGTGGCGGTACGGGCCAAGGAGACCGTGGCTATATTCAGTCTGGAAATGTCGGCCCCTCAGCTGGTTCAGCGGATGATCTGCGCTGAAGCCAATCTTGATGCGGGCGTGATGCGGACCGGAGATTTCAAGAGCGATGAAGATTGGTCCAAGCTGACGATGGGGATTGCAGCCCTGTCTGAGGCCGAGATTTATATCGATGATACCCCGGGGGTCACGGTAGCGGATATACGCTCCAAATGCCGCCGTTTGAAGAAAGAGAAGGGGCTTGGTATGATCGTGATCGATTATCTCCAGCTCATTCATGGGCGGGGCAAGCCCGGCGAGAATCGCCAGCAGGAGGTCTCGGAAATTTCCCGTACGCTGAAGCAGATTGCCCGGGAGCTAGAGGTTCCGGTCATCGCTCTGTCTCAGCTAAGCCGGGGTGTGGAGCAGCGTCAGGACAAGCGTCCGATGATGTCTGACCTTCGGGAATCGGGTTCCATCGAGCAGGATGCCGATATCGTTGCCTTCTTATACCGTGATGATTACTACAATCAGGAGACGGAGAAGAAGAATATTATCGAGATCATTATCGCGAAGCAGCGGAATGGCCCTGTCGGTACGGTAGAGCTTGTGTTCTTGAAGAACTTCAATAAATTTGCAAATTATGAACGTGCCCATTCGGATGCGTTTGCCGGATAAATAGGTTAATTCAGGGTATAATAATATATGAATAGTGAACATCTTCCATAATCCCGAACAATCATACGGACATCCGTTTGATTGTTCGTTTTTTATTTGACTTTGAAAAATGAGGCTGGTAAACTTGTATTGCTGCTCAGGAGCAGCGCTATTTGTGGTTGTATGATCAATATGAATAACAGGTGCGCTTACGCACCAGGCGGGGGAATGTACATGTCAACGGTAGTCGTTGTAGGGACCCAATGGGGGGACGAAGGCAAGGGAAAAATCACGGATTATCTAGCGGAAAGCGCTGATGTGGTGGCCCGCTATCAAGGGGGTAACAATGCCGGTCATACGATTCTGATTGACGGCAAGAAGTACAAACTCAGCCTGATTCCGTCAGGGGTCTTCTATGAAGATAAGAAATGTGTGATCGGTAACGGGATGGTCGTGAACCCGGCCGCCTTGCTGGAAGAGATCAATTATATCCATGACAATGGCTTCAGCACGAAGAATCTGGTGATCAGTGACCGTGCTCATGTCATTATGCCATATCATATGCTGCTCGATGCGCTTGAAGAGGATCGCAAGGGACCGAATAAGATCGGTACGACCCGCAAAGGGATCGGCCCGGCTTATATGGATAAGGCAGCGCGGAACGGAATTCGTATCGCTGACTTGATGGACGCAGAGGAATTCGAATTGAAGCTTCGTCATTTGATGAAGGAGAAGAATCAAGTCATTCAGCAGGTCTACGGTGCGGAGCCGCTTGATGTAGAAGAAGTATTGAAGCAGTATCTGGAATATGCCGAGGTAATTCGCCCATATGTGACGGATACTTCTGTAGTGCTTAATGATGCGATTGATGCTGACAAGAAAGTCTTGTTCGAGGGCGCTCAAGGTGTAATGCTCGATATCGACCAAGGTACCTATCCGTTCGTAACGTCCTCTAATCCGTCTGCTGGCGGGGTATGTATCGGGTCGGGCGTCGGTCCTTCGCGGATTAACCAGGTAATTGGGGTTGCCAAATCCTATACGACCCGTGTAGGGGATGGACCGTTCCCGACAGAGTTAAATGATGAGATCGGCGATACGATCCGTGAGACGGGTCATGAATACGGTACGGTCACGGGCCGTCCGCGTCGTGTCGGCTGGTTCGATAGTGTAGTCGTGCGCCATGCTCGCCGCGTCAGCGGGCTGACAGGCCTGTCATTGAACTCGATCGACGTATTGACGGGACTGGAGACGGTCAAGATCTGCACCGGCTACAAGTACCGTGGAGAGGTTATTACGCATTATCCAGCCAGTCTGAAGATGCTGGCGGAATGCGAAGCGGTCTATGAGGAGCTTCCAGGCTGGTCGGAGGATATTTCCGGGGCGAAGAAGCTGGAGGATCTGCCGGAGAACGCCCGCAACTATGTGCAGCGCGTCTCTGAGCTGACCGGGGTTCCAATCGCGATCTTCTCCGTGGGCCGTAATCGTAGTCAGACGAATCAAGTATTGCCGATTTACGAATAGGCGAGCGCGATACAAGGGTACTTTTATAGCCGCTTCAAGGGGGGGATTAGTCCTCTCTTGGAGCGGCTTTTTGGCATGGTCCTGTGTGCCGTGGCGGCCGCTTCTAACGAAACTGGATATCGCTATTTACGCCCAAAAGGCCGATTAAAAATCGTAACGAAACAGGGCATCGCTATATAGCGGATTTAGCTACTTTGTGCCCGTTTTTAGCGCCAATAACGATCTGTAATTTCGTTAGATTTGATTTACTCATGTTTTGGCGAGAATAGAGATATGGAGTTTCCTTAGACTTCATGCGCCATGTCCCTGAGACGATCGTCAGGATTTAATGTTGAATCCTAGCGGTTGAATTCTCCATCTGCCGTCCATACTGATGATAGAATGCCGAGAACAGAAGAATAGGGCGGTAGGTAGGCTAGAAGGAGGAAAGAGAATGAAGTGGATGTGGCGGCTATTCAAGTTATCTATTACAGCTATTGTCATAAGCTTGCTGACGGTGATGACGACAGGCTATGTCGTCAATTCGTATGTTCAGTCATTGCTGAGCAGCTATAATATACCGATGGCCAATGAAGCTCCGACTTTGGGCGGTATGGTCAAAGGAATGCTTGGGTTCGGAAGTAAGGGAGATAGCAAGGGTGGTAGTAATATAAGCAATAAGAAGGAGGTTGCCCAGGATTCGCTAGCTGATCTCCATAGAAGCACGGTAGGGGGGGATTCTGACCCGAAAAAGTCCTCCGGTACTAGTAATGGCGGAGAAGCGGTGGGCGGCTTAGAGACGGGCTCTGGTGGTGGCTCTGATTCGCATGCAGGGGCATCCGACGGCGGCGGGACTACCGGAGGTGATCAAGCTGGAGCTGACAAGCCAGCGGGGGCGGATCAGGATCAGACGGATCAGCCGCCGGAAGATTCGGTAGCTGCGATGGGAGGTATATCCTCTCAAGCGGAGCAGAATGCCGCAGGACAGCAGGGCAATGTGCTGGTTACGCCGGAGGACCTGATTGCGAAGAAGGATGAAATTCCAGATCAGGAGAAGGAGGAAGTGTTCAAGATCTTAATGACGAGACTTCCTCAGGAAGAGATGCAGAAGTTGACCGAGTCGATGGAAGATGGGTTAACGGAGAAGGAATTGATAGAGATCGAGCAAATTTTGTCCAAATACTTGGATAAGACGGAATATACGAAAATGATGAATATATTAAAAAAATAGCTTATTTATGGATTTTTTGGCCGGGGATCTCGACAATGTTAGCACAATTGTAAATTATATATTAAACATGCCAATTATATGAAAAACACTGAAAACCCGCATTGTATGTGGGGTTTCGGTGTTTTTGGCGCGAGTTGAAATCCCTTACCTGGCTATGATAAAGTATTAAATAGTTGTAAATGGTTAAAATTTTGATACTATTTGATGTCGTATATAGTCGATTGAAAAGGAGATCAATATGAGAGGTTTCAGGGGAAAACGGTGGCAACTATGGCGCGGGAAGCAAGAAGGTGCGTCCATAGATCATAGTCGCCCGGAAAGCGATCAAGAGATGTCCGAGCACCAAGAGGCCAATCCTGATGCAGGCCGTCGCCGCAGCAAGACCCGCATTATTGCTATTAGTGCGGTTGCGACTATCGCGCTTGCGGGTACGGTTTATTTTGCAGGTCAACAATATGTTGAGGCGAATATGGTGCCTTATTACCGGGTGTATGTGAATGGGCAAGAAATTGGGACCATTGCCGATGAAGGACAATTACAAGCTCTATATAAGCAAAAAGAGCAGGAATATAACGAGAAATATCCTCAAGTGGAGATGGCGCTACATACAGAGGGCATCACTACAGTGATGGAGAAGTCGTATAAGGCCGAGGTGAATACCGAGCAGACGCTGCAGGAGCTGGACGGCATGCTGAAGGGCTATGCCAAAGGCGTAGAACTCAGAGTCGATGGCAAATTGATCGGGATTGTGAAGGATCAGGCGGCAGCGGATCAGGTGCTAAGTACGCTTCAGAACAAGTTCGCCCCACAGGCGCCGGCCGCACAGGGCTATGCTGCCAAAGTGAAGAAGACGGGCGGTATTCAGCAGAAGACGGCGGAGGCTTCTGGCTCATCTGGATCTACGCTTGAATCGGTGAAGATCAAGGAGAATGTGGCCAGGTTTGCGACGAAGACAGACCCGAACAAGGTCTTGGATGCAAATGAAGCGGTCGAGCGGATTTTGCAGGGCGACGAGGCAGCGATTACCTACGAGGTTCGCGAGGGAGATACCATCTCATCGATCGCCAAGAAATTCGCGATTACTCAGCATGAGCTGAAGGTGAATAATCCGGGAATTAAGGAATTCACCCTGCAGATCGGCGAGGTTCTGAGCATTAAGGCTGTGCAGCCATCTCTTACGGTTCGTACGGTAGAACGGGTGTCCGAGGAGATTGTAACCGAGCCGCAGATCGAGGTTCGCAAGAGTGATAATATGCGTTCCGGCGAGTCGAAGGTAATCTCGGAAGGCAGCAGCGGTCTCAAGACCGTGGAATATCGGATTACGAAAGAGAATGGCGAGGTCATTGCCGAGGAATGGCTGGGTCAGGAAGTGACGAAGAAGGCGTCGCCGAAGATTATTGTGAAGGGCACGAAGATCGTTCTCGGCGAGGGGTCGGGGGATTTTGCCTGGCCGGTATCGGGAGCCCGTCTGACGAGCAGCTTCGGGAAGCGTTGGGGAAGAACGCATAAAGGGGTTGACCTGGTATCCTCCAACAAGACGATTAAGGCTGCGGATGATGGCGTGATCAGCTTCGCTGGAAAGAAATCGGGATACGGCAATTGTATTATTGTTGATCATAAGAATGGATATAAGACGTTGTATGGTCATTTGAGCAAGATCAGCGTCAAGAAGGGCGAGGTTGTCGAGAAGGGCACGAAGATCGGTGTCATGGGCAATACAGGGCGCTCGACAGGAACGCATCTTCATTTTGAGATCCATAAGAATGGCAATCTGCAGAATCCTCTGAAATATTTATAATAACGCAATGATATTTAATTCATATAATAGCTTTGACTCTAGGGCCTGGTCGATGTTGGACTGGGTCTTTTTATATGAGATCACATAGTTTGGTCTGTGTGTATATGCGGGTTATCTCCGGACTTGGTGAGCAATTACGGATAGGTTATGAAGAGGATTGCTTGATATGGTAAGATAGTAAGAGATTGGTCAAGCCTGAAGGTGTGGGGTGAGTATAGTATGCAAGGGAAGATTCTCGTAGTTGATGACGAGCAGCCAATTGCAGATATTCTGAAATTTAATTTGGAAAAAGAGGGATATGAGGTTATTCTTGCCTTCGATGGTATTGCGGCTGTAGAGCTTGCCTTCTCGGAGCAACCCGATCTGATTCTGCTTGACTTGATGCTGCCCGGCAAGGACGGGATGGACGTATGCAAGGAGGTTCGGGCCAAGCTGCAGACACCGATCATCATGCTGACTGCCAAAGATGGCGAGATCGATAAGGTGCTGGGGCTTGAGTTGGGTGCGGACGATTATGTGACTAAGCCCTTCAGTACGCGCGAGCTGCTGGCCCGGGTGAAGGTGCAGATGCGCAGGCAGCAGAAGCCGGCCCAGCTTGAGGAGCCGGAGGAACGTCAGGGAATCAGCTTGTTCGAGCTGTTTATAGATACGAATATGTATACCGTTTATAAGAATGGAGAGCCGCTTGATCTGACGCATCGGGAGTTCGAGCTTCTCTATTATCTGGTCAGGAATACAGGCAAGGTAATGACCCGGGAGCATCTGCTACAAGCGGTCTGGGGATATGAATACTTCGGAGATGTGCGGACGGTGGATGTGACGATTCGCCGTTTGCGGGAGAAGATCGAGCAGGATCCAAGCAAGCCGGAATACATATTGACGCGGCGCGGACTTGGGTATATGATGCGCAGCTCCAAGGTGGGTGGTTTTTAGATGCGGTTGCCCGCTTTCTTTCGTACGCTCCAAGTGAAGCTGATCATTATTTACGTGCTGTTGATCCTGATTGCCATGCAGTTGATCGGGGTTTATTTTGTGAGCGCGATGAAGACTTCGCTTACCAGCAATTTTACGAAGGAATTGCAGGAGCGGGCGGAGCTGCTCTCGGTGCTGGCGGCACAGAATTTGGGCGTGGTCGGAGAATCGGCGGAAGAGTCGATGGACAATTTGCGCGTGCTCGTCAACAATCTGTTCACGATTAACGGAGCCGAGATTCAAGTGCTGGATGCCAGCGGCAAGGTACTGACGACCTCTAAGCCATCTCATGCCGATTATGTCGGCACGAAGAATACGCAGACGGTGGTCAGCCGCGCGCTGCAGGGCATTCGTGATAACGAGGAGTACATTATCGACGACGATAATATCCGTAAGAAAGTCGTTGCCAAGCCGGTCCTTAGTGACGGGAAGATCGTTGGGGCTATCTATATCGCTGCCTCGATGAGTGAGCTCTATGCAACGATGGAGCGGATTAACAATATATTCATATCCGGAATCCTGCTGGCGCTAGGCCTGACGGCGGTGCTGGGCGTAATTCTGGCCCATACGATCACTTCGCCGATCAAGGAGCTGACGCGGCGGGCAACGGCCGTAGCGGAGGGACAGTTCTATCAGAAGATGCCGGAATTCGGCAGCGATGAGATCGGTCAGCTCAGCAAGGCATTTAATTATATGACGAGCAGGCTGCGGGAAGCGCTGGCTCAGAACGAAGAGGAGAAGGAGAAGCTCGCTTCGATTCTGACCAATATGAGCGATGGCGTGATCGCGACGGATGAGAATAATAGAGTCATTCTGATGAACAAGCGAGCCAGTGAAATGCTTAAGGTCGAGGAAGAACGGGTCGGCAATATGGACATTATGGAGCTGCTTCATCTTACGGAGGAGGAGCAGTTTATTCTGTCTCAGGGGACGATGCATTCTACCCTGCTGGAGAACGAAACGCCGGAGGGTGATGAGTTCATGATCCGGGTGACGTTCACGCCGATTCATCGCCGTGAGATCGGCATCGTCGGAACCATCGCTGTGCTGCAGGATGTGACGGAGCAGGAGAAACTGGAGGCGTCACGCCGGGAATTCGTGGCTAATGTGTCTCATGAATTGCGGACGCCGCTGACTACGATCAAGAGCTATACCGAGGCGCTGGAGGATGGAGCGATGCAGGACGCAGAGCTCGGTCCGAAGTTCGCATCGGTGATTCAGAATCAGACGGAGCGAATGATCCGGCTCGTCACGGATCTGCTGCATTTATCGCGGCTGGATTCGAAGGAGTCTGAGCTTCGTAAGCGTCCGACTCAAGTGGTGGATATGCTGGAGGAGGTTACGGATCGGTTCTCCTTCCAGATGCAGGAGAAGGGGATTAAACCTAGCTTATCGATTGGCGATGGGGTGGGCATGATCTGGATTGACCGCGATCAGATCGACCAGGTGCTGGACAATCTGATCTCGAATGCACTTAAGTATACGCCGGAGGGCGGGACGATTTCCCTGGAGGCCAGAAATGCCGACGACGGAATGCTCGCTATCTCGGTAGAGGATAACGGGATGGGTATTCCGAAGAAGGATCAGGAGCGAATCTTTGAACGGTTCTACCGGGTAGATAAGGCTCGTTCGAGGAATATGGGCGGTACGGGGCTTGGCTTATCCATTGCCCGGGAAATTGTGAAGGCGCATGGTGGCTCGATCTGGCTGCAATCGGAAGTGGGCAAGGGCACGAAGGTAATCTTCACACTGCCGCAGCAGGAACAAGGGGGCAGGATGACATGAAGGAAAAAATAAAATCGATAACCCTTGTTCTATTAGTCGTCTGCAGCTTGGTGCAAAGTTATTTCCTGATCTATCGCCTGCCGGGCAGTAATCCGGTGGTGAAGACGGCGAATGAATATATCAAGACGGAGAATATGGGTACCGAGCTGGAAGCGGATGAGCTGCTGTATCCTTCGCAGATTACGGTGCATTTGGGGGACAACCGCCATACGGTCTTTTACCCGGAATCGACGTTCTATAATTTGATCTATTCGCGGCTGAAGGGTCGGCAATTTGACGGCTTTCAGCGCTATCCCGTAAACAACATCAATTGGTCGGAGATCCGCAGTGAGCAGATCGGTCTTGAACTGGAATTCGGCAAGGGAATGCCGGTAGAGCTGCTGCAGAAGGTGATGCAAATTACCAAGGACCCGTTATTCGAAGGGGAGAGCATTAGCCGACTCTTGATCTACAGCACGGATACCGAGGAGCAGGTGAGAGTCTTCTTCTTCAGTTCTCGGGGGGATGTCGTCTATGAAGCCACTAAGGCCGATTTGAGGATGCAGTATGTGAAGCAACAGGCTGATTTCGGCAAGGATTGGATTTCTTATACACTGGAGAAGGGGTATTATATCCCTGAGCAATCTATAGAAATGGTCGAGACAACGCTGCGTACGGGGTTGTTCTCTACAGAGCAGATGCAGAGCATATTCTTTGATCCGAGCATCACCCGCTATATTCGTGAGAAGGATGGCTCGGAGATATATACTGATGGCAGGCGCAGTCTCCAGGTTCGTCAGAGCCGTAACTGGATCAATTATACGGATCCTGTGGCGGCGGCCGTGACGGGCGAGAGTAGTCCGGGTCGGAATGCGCTGTCTGCTGTTGATTTTGTGAATCAGCATGGCGGCTGGAACGGAAAATATCGATTAGATCAGAGTGAGGGGCCTAATGCCGAATCGCAGACTGTGATGTTCCAGCAATATTATGGCTCGGGGCAGTATGGGGCTTTTCCGATCATCGATCAATCGACCTTCCATTATGGGGTGATCTCTCTTGAATTGCGTCAGGGGACGATTACCGGGTATGAACGATCATTAATCTATTCGCTAGGAGAGAAGGCGGATAAGCAGGTCATTAAGCTGGCCGGCGGAGATGAGCTTCGCCGGAAGATTGAATTGTTAAGCCATGAATCCGTCATCAAGCGACTGTATCCGGCTTACCTTCCTACGCTTGGCGAGAATGGGCTTAAGCTGACTCCGATGTGGGTGGCTGAGCTGCAGAACGGAGCGACACGGATTTTGCCTTGATTCGGTTTGACAATACGAGTATGGAAAGGAGGCTGGAGGATGGATTGGAGCCGCGCGAAGAATGTGTTAATCTATGCTTTTTTGCTGCTGAATCTGGTACTTGGCTATCAGCTATGGAATGATCTACAGGAGCAGGCGGATTCCAATCTGGACTTCACCTCGCTAGAGAGTAATATTCAGAAGGCGATGGATGAGAAGGGGATCAAGGTACTGGCCAAAATTCCCGGAGATACGCCGGCATTACCGAAGATCTCTTATCGCTTCGTGAACGGGGATTACCATGACCGGATGGTCGAGCTTGAAGCCCCTATCGACAGCAAGCTGATCTTTACGAGCAAGGAGCTTGTGAACGCACTTAAGGCAAGTATCCCGGATATCGGGCAATATAGATATGATGAAGCGGCCAGCCGGGCGGGAGAGTTCATCCTCCATCCTCTAGTGGATGGCAAATGGCCGTTGTTTAAGATTAATCTGACGCTCTATTACAGTGAGCAGAAGATCATTTCCTATCGGCAGCCGAGGATTGAGATTAGTGACACGGGGGATGAGAAGGCGCAGCGAGTGCTGTCCGCCTCCAAGGCGCTCGGCAATCTGATCGAGAATTTCCTGCCGGATGGCTCGGTCGTCACAGAGATCGAACTCGGTTATTACGGAGAGGTGTTCAATTCGGATGCACATCTGCCTGCGGCGCCAGCCTGGAGATTCATCCTGGAGAGCGGTAAGGAGTATTACGTGCAGGGAATCAGCGGGGATGTCATCAGTCCGAATACAGAGAAAGTGAAGGAGTAATGGGGAATGGGGCTACGATTTACAGTATTATCTAGCGGTTCAACGGGAAATGCGACACTGGTTACTAATGGAGAGACGACGTTATTGGTGGATGCCGGCTTCAGCGCGAGGCGGGTGGACGAGCTGTTGCAGGAGCGCGGAGTTGCCGGAGAGGAGATCCAAGGGATTCTAATCACGCATGAGCATTCAGATCATATTAAAGGCCTTGGGCCGGTGGCGAGAAAATATAATCTGCCGATCTATGCCAATGAGAAGACATGGGCCGCGATGGAGAAGGCCGTCGGTAAGATCGCCGAAGAGAACCGCTGTATCCTCGGAACTGGTCAGTCCCGGGATTTCGGTTCACTGCGGGTCGAGTCTTTCGGTATTTCGCATGATGCCGCCGAGCCTGTAGCCTACTGTTTCTATGACGGCAAGGAGAAGCTGAGTGTCTGCACCGATCTGGGCTATGCCAGTGATAAGGTGAAGATGGCCATCGCTGACTCCGATGTGATCGTGTTGGAGGCGAATCATGATATCGAGATGCTGCGCATGGGGCGTTACCCTTGGAATATTAAGCGTCGTATTCTCGGGGATATGGGCCATTTGTCCAATGAAGCAACCGGAGAGTTAATGAGTGAGATTCTGTGCGGACGCATCAAACGGGTCTATCTAGCTCATCTAAGCCGGGAGCATAATATGCCGGATCTGGCCAGAATGTCCGTGCGCGGTGCCATGGAGGATCGTGGTTGCTTCTATAAGGACAGTGAGTTCAAGCTCTGTGATACTTATTATGATCGGCCTACGCCATGGGATAAGGTGGCGGACTTATAAAAGAGTTCAATTCGGCCGCTTTGGCCTCAATTTCATGACGAGTAATGATCCCTTTCTCGATTAATAGCTCTATCATAGCGCTGAGCATTACCAGTTGATGGTAATGCTCTTCTTTTATATCGGCCAGCTTGGCCAGCATATGCACTTCCTGGAGCAGGGATAAAGAGTTGGTATTCAAGATAATTCTCTCCTTTTTTATGAATAGGGTAAATTGGAAGCGATATCTAGTTAAATTTCCCTGAATTGAAAATACTATAGTCCCATCCGGTATTGCTCAGGATATGGTAGAATGAAACTAAAACTTATCGCCTAAATTTAGTGTAGTCCAGGATCGGGACAAACATTCCTGATTCAGCATAAAAAAAGATCTATAACTGCTTCAGGAGAGCAACCTATAAGTCGATTTTAACGTCAGATCATTTAGGGAATTGTGTGGTCATATGGCTTTGCTGTACCGGCATACAGTTTGAAGGGGAACTGAAGACTCTGATGGGTTGACCAGCTGAAAAACTGGATGGACATAGACACATACCCAGGGCAGAGTCATGGAGGGGGAGACTTGATGGGATTGTTCGATGATGATTTTTACTCCACAAAGATTTCAAGGCGGTATTTGCGCAGGTCACAGAATCAGAAGCCGGGCTGGAGAGCGCCGAAGCATAAGAAAAAGGGTCTGTCCACTTGGCAAGTCTCATTGATCTCCTCCTTGCTTAGTGCGACCTTTGTTGTGTTGTTATTTATATTATTCTCGGGATTTAACGCTTCGAAGAATCCTGTGGACTTGATTAATACAGTTAGTGCGTGGGAGGATGCGACTGATCCGTTCAACCGGATTAGTATGGCAGCCGATAAGGCGTCGCCGAGTGTGGTCAGCATTCTGAATCATAATGAGTATTCGAGGATAAATCCGGAGGATGCTGCGTTGGGATCAGGGGTAATCTTCAAGCAAGAGAACGGCAAGGCCTTCATAATTACGAATAGCCACGTGATTAGCGGAGCGGATGATCTTGAGGTCGTGTCCAGTGACGGGTTATCGCGGAAGGCGGAGATCATTGGCCAGGATTCCATCGATGATATCGCGGTGCTGAGCGTAGAAGGCAAGGGGAGCGATTCGGTCATTGAGCTTGGAGATTCTGATAAATTACGGGCTGGAGCGACGGTGATTGCTGTCGGTAATCCACTCGGTCTTGGGGGGACATTGACGTCAGGGATTATCAGTTATACGAGCCGCTTGATTCCCATATCACTGAATCAGGATGGTGTGTATGATTGGGAGCAAGAGGTCATTCAGATTGATGCGGCGATCAATGAAGGCAATAGTGGTGGTGCCTTGGTCGATCTGAAGGGGCATCTGATCGGGATCAATACGATGAAGATCTCCGATACCGGTGTGGAAGGGCTGGGCTTTGCCATTCCGGTGAATGATGTGATGAAGACGGTGGATGGCATTATGCAATATGGCAAGGTCATCCGTCCTTATCTCGGGGTGTATTCCCTGGATCTGGATAATCCATATGCCCCGATTGATGTGGCGCAGCGCAAGGAGCTGAACTTACCGGAGAACGTCACAGCGGGTGTAATTGTACTGGAGGCGCATGGCCCGGCCAAGTCGGCGGGATTGCGGCTGAATGATGTGATCGTGCAGTTTGATAAACAGCCGATCGCCTCGACGCGGGAGCTCCGCAAGTATCTGTATGATCATAAGAAGGTCGGGGATACGCTGGAGATTACCTTTTACCGCGATGGTAAGGTACAGACGGCCAACTGTAAGCTGACGGATAAGCCGTCCGAAGCGGAGATCGAATCGGGACTTGAGGATCGGTAGAAGTGAGGGACATATTTTCCACGAGAAAGTATGCGTAAATTGGTTCCTTTTTGCGTCCGAGTGTGGTAGAACAGATACAGGATATTTGTAATTCTAGAAGCGTATGCTTTAGTAGCTGCGGCAACAGAGAGGATGCTTTAACGTATATGTATGTAGTGTGCAAAGATCATGTAGATGTAGCTATCGATAAGTTCATTGAAGAGTTCGAGGAAGCACCGGACGTTGTAGATTTGGAACATACGAAATTTATTGATTGGGAGCCGCCGGTAAAATGTGAGGAATGCCAGCATGAGGCGCGGTTCTTGGTTGTGTGATAACTATAGTGAAGAACAATAAGCTCTCCCTTGCTGGGAGGGCTTATTTTTTTCACTAAAAAGTCAATTTGGAGGGAACACGTAAATTCAAGACGAAAGCCCTTGAAAGTGACGTTACGTCATTTTGTATAATCGAGACAATGACTTAATTTCTAATCCTTATGGAGGGGCTGCGGTTATGAAGAAAGATGATGCCATTATTTATGGATGTGTCATTATTGGCGCGGGGCTTGGCTTTATCGTGGATAAGGCATTGCCTGGGGTCATTATTGGGCTAGGGCTGGGGTATTTACTGAAATA
Organism: Paenibacillus aceti; assembly: GCF_003614185.1. Taxonomy (GTDB): domain Bacteria; phylum Bacillota; class Bacilli; order Paenibacillales; family Paenibacillaceae; genus Fontibacillus; species Fontibacillus aceti. Next base: position 4,205,170 of record NZ_KZ987724.1, on the reverse strand, counting down.
TGCTGCAATTAAGGATAGAGAAGAATAACACGAGGAGGTTCCTTGTCTTGATCCATATTAAAGAAGTTGCCAAGCAGACAGACATTTCCGTCCGAACTCTTCGTTACTATGATCAGATCGGATTGCTGACGGCACCTGCCAAAACAGAGGGAGGACATCGTCTCTATACGGAAGAGGAGCTGAAGAGACTCCAATATATCCATTTTTTAAAAGGGATGGGCTACAGTCTGAAAGAGATCAAAAAAATGCTATCTGACCCCAATTGGAATTGGCGGGACAGTCTAAATAACCAATTGGCCTGTATCCTCGAAGAGCAGCAGAGACTAAAGCGTATGGAGTCTTCTCTGCGGGAGTTAATTCATGGAATTGTCGTCGAAGGCGGGGATGAACAGGCGGCAGTGCAGAAGCTAATCCAGTTGTCCCAGCAATACAAGAAAAGATCGCCCTCTTTGGAGCAGAGTATATTTAGCAAGAGGGAGAGGGAGCTATTAGCGAGGGTTCCAAAAATGAACGGAGAAGATCCAGATACAATGGAGTGGATCGCTTTGCTGGGCCAGTTGAAGCAGCATATGAAGGATGGGCCTGATTCACCTAAGGTTCAAAGTATTGTACGCCGTATGCTGGAAAAGCAAGCGGAGGAATTTGAAGATGAAAATGAATTTATCGATAAATTGTGGGAAGTGAGAAAATCCCCGCAGCAATCCGAGCTGCTCGGACTATATCCGATTGAGCAGGAGCTTCTTGATTTTATGGAGCAGGCTTATGAGGCTCATATGGTCTTATTGCAAGGGCGGTTAGGAGGGAAGGGGGAATATCGTGAGTCTTGAACTACTAGGTATGATCGGCGGACTAGCCTTATTAGATACACTGAGTCCGGCAACTCTGGGAGTAACGGTTTATTTGCTACTATCTGAAAAGGAGCGATTAGGTTCACGCTTAATGATTTATTTGGTCACGGTTGCCGCTTTTTATTTCGCGGTAGGCTTTGCGCTCATGCTAGGTCTGGATAAGCTGTTGTCAACGCTATCCTCGATTCTTGAGCATCGGTCCATTAGCTGGACGATGATGATAATCGGCACCATTTTATTCATAGCCAGCTTCTTCTGTCCTACAAGTAAGAAAAAAAGGACAGATCTGCCAAGACCGAAGTCCAAAAGTAAAGCCGCTATGATTGCCCTTGGATTTACGACATCCGTGGTTGAAGTGGGGATGGCACTTCCTTATTTTGCAGCGATTGGTCTTATGACTGCCGCCAATTTACCCGCGTATCAGTGGCTTACCATTCTAGGCGGCTATAATTTCATCATGATTCTGCCGCCACTAGTATTGTTTATCCTACATGCTTTATTTGGTAGGGTCATGCAAAGACCGTTGGAGCGGCTGCGAATCAAGCTCTCGAATACCGGATCGGCCCTTTCGTGGATCATGTGCATTGTGGGGCTGATTTTAATTTTTAATAGTGTAGACAATCTGTAATTGGAGCCTAAAAATCTACATTACCCCAAAGTGGATGGATACAATTGAACGTTTAACCTAGATTAATCGTATTATATTTGTTCTGTTAGGTTATACATATCCATGGAGGGGTGAGGGAAGATGCTTACAATAAGACATTTCACTAAGAGGTATAAGGGCGGTAAGAAGGCTGTAGACGACCTGAATCTGGTGGTTGAGAAGGGCGATATTTACGGTTTTATCGGACATAATGGGGCAGGAAAAACGACGACGATCCGCTCAGCCGTTGGTGTTCTGGACTTTGAAGAAGGGGATATTGAAATTGATGGTATCTCGATCAAGAAGGACCCGGTGGCCTGCAAGAGGGTTACTGCCTATATTCCGGACAACCCGGATCTATACGATCATCTTACTGGCATACAGTACTTGAATTTTATCGGTGATCTCTATGGTGTACCGCGAGCGGACCGGGAGCTGCTAATTAAGAAATATGGCGATGCTTTTCAGATTACAGACAGTTTGGGGAATCTGGTTTCCTCTTACTCTCATGGCATGAAGCAGAAGCTGGCGATCATCTCGGCTCTTATTCATAGGCCTAAATTGTTAGTGCTGGACGAACCTTTTGTCGGACTTGATCCGAAGGCGGCCCATATGTTGAAGACGATTATGGCAGAGCTGTGCAGCAATGGCAGTGCGATCTTCTTCTCCACCCATGTGCTTGATGTGGCAGAGAAGCTGTGCAACAAGATTGCGATCATTAAGGAAGGTCGGTTGATTACCCATGGCAAGACAGAGGATGTGAAGGGGGATCATAGCCTTGAAGATGTATTCCTGGAGTTGGTGGACAAATGATAAATATATGGCGATTAACGAAAATACAGCTGCTATCCACCTTTGGCCTGAATAAAGCACTGCATACCCAAGATACAAAGGAAAGGCGCAAGCTGCTTCTGCTCAGTCTTAGCATCCTGATAGGCATATTCATGGTAGCGGCAGCTTCCTTTGGATATAGCTACGCGATGGCACAGCTTTTCGAACAAATGGGCCGTATGGATCTGCTACTGGCGATTATGATGTCGGCGGCATCGGTCATAGGGTTCTTTACAACGATCTATAAAGCAAGTGGAGTATTATTTGGCTATAAAGATTATGATCTGGTCATGTCGTTGCCGATTAGAACTAGTCATGTGGTAGCGAGCCGTGTTCTTCTGCTCTATATGCTGAATTTATTTTTCACTCTCGTGCTGATGCTGCCAGCTGGTGCGGTGTATGCGATACAAGTGAGTCCTGGAGCGTCATATTATCTGTTCTTTCTGATCACGCTTCTATTTATTCCGTTATTACCGATCATCGCTGCGACTTTGATTGGCGCACTGATCAGTTGGATATCCTCCCGGTTCAGAGCGAGTCGATTGATCAGTCTTATTCTAACTATGGCTGTAACGATAGGGATAATCATGGCTTCGTTCCGGATGAATGGAAGCGAGCAGGTGCTTGCGGATGTCAGTGCACAATTGGGGGATATGATCTTTAAGCTGTATCCTTTGGCAGCGATCTATGTTGATGCTGTTTGTTCGTCTCAAGTTTTCTCAATTTTGTTATTTATTTCTATATCGTTACTGGTGTTCATCTTGTTCTCTACTGTACTTGGTATGAAATATAAGGCGATACACACCGGGTTGACGACTTCTCATACCAACAGTAAATATGTGCTGAAGTCGCTAAGAACATCATCTCCTTTCCGTGCCTTATATTTCAAGGAGTTGCGCCGATATTACAGTTCTTCCTTATATGTGCTGAACACAGGCATAGGCATGATCCTATTGCTGGTGACATCGATTGCTTTGTTGTTCATGAACCCAGAGAGGCTGGGGCAGCTGATAGAAGTCCCGCAATTGACTGACTACTTGGGCAGAATGGTCCCGCTGGCTGTTTCTTTGTTCGTCATATTAAGCTGTACCGCATCAAGTTCTATTTCTCTGGAAGGCAATCATCTATGGATTCTCAAAAGCTCGCCTATATCCCAAAAAGACATTCTGCTCAGTAAAGTCGCGGTGAATCTTACCATCACTGTTCCGATCTCTATGATCAGCTGCGGGATGCTTATAATTTCCTTGCGTACGGGATGGGTGGAGAGCTTGTTGTTGATGGTGATTCCTGTGATCTACGCTTGTTATTCCGCGATGCTTGGAGTAATTGCTAATTTGAAGCTCCCTAATCTGGAGTGGACCACGGAAGTCACTGTGATTAAACAAAGCGCGGCGGTGCTTGTGTCTATGCTCCTAGGCTTCATCAGCGTAGTGGTTCCGTTGGCGATTATGTTCATGTTATCCCATGTGGACGGAAATCTCGTCTTGTCAGGCATTGGAGTCATCCTGCTTGCGCTATGTTATGTGATGTATAGGTATATTGCGACCCGAGGGGAGCGGTTGTTTCAGGCGCTCTAATGCTCATTCCGGCACAATGGAAAATGAACTCGTATCTCCAGACAACCGTCTTGCAGCGCTGCATCCGTGCTTCCGCCCAACTGCTCGGCCAATAATTTCACGATAGACAAGCCGAGCCCTGTGCTGCTGCTTCTCGCTTGATCTCCTGTATAGAAGCGGTCGAACAGCCGCTTCACATCGATGTTGTAGCCGGATCTAATGCTATTACGGAAGGATAGAATGGCCTGATCGGCCTCATATAGACTGACATGTAGAGTTCCGGCTGAATGCTGGATCGCATTGCGGATCAAATTATGGATAATTCGAGTGATCCGCTCCTGATCGGCAAGCACATAGATGGGCGGAGACTCCTCAAGCTGCACAGCCAGCTTATGTTCTTCAAGCACAGGAACGGATGCGGCAAGGCATTCTGCTACTAGATTGGTCAGGTTGATTCGCTTCCGATCCAGCGCCGGTTCAGCATTGACCAGATAGGAATATTCAAAGAAGCGTTCGACCAGTAGTCCCAGCTCATTGGCATGCTTCTGGGCAATTTCCAGCTTCTTCTGCTGGTCATCAGATAATTCGGTCTGGGCCAGCAGTTGGTGGTAGCCCTTAATAGCGGTAAGGGGGGTCCGCAGATCATGGGAGATGTTAGTGATCATTTCCTTGAGGCTTTTTTCTTCGCGAATGCCTTTAAGACGGAGGGTCTCCTCCGCCTGCAGGCATTGATTGATATGGATCGCTAAATCATTCAGTTCCTTGCTTACGAGCTGTAGGCTGATCGGTTGTCGCGTCTGTTCGCTCAGACGCTTGCTGAGCTGCCGGTTGATGCTGCGCAATTGCCGCAGGATGAATATGAAATATAGAATAAGCCCGATGACTAGAATACTTAGGAATCCTGCTGCAATGGCCACCGCGTCTCACCGACCTTCCGTTATTTAATCTCCGACTTTCTGAACAAGCTGTAGGTGACAATGAGCATGAGAATGATGAATATCAAGCTGATCGTGAGGGCTTTGATGATCTCTCCCGTCTCTGAAGCCAGTGTTAGAAAGGTATAGTTCCCTCCATAGGGTGTGCAAGAGAAAATACGGTCAAACCACTTGGAGCTTTCGCTCAGCCTTCCAAGCTGCGCCATCAGGATGGAAAATCCGTAATAAATGGCGACGACCAGTACAGGCTTTTTCAACGTAAAAGCAAGCGGGATACAGATGCTGACTTGAGCTATATAGACCAGGGTTATGCTTAAGATGATACTGGCTATTTTCCACATTTCCGCCGCTGTTAGTGCCTTCCCGGCTTCTGTTGTCATCATATTCAGGAACCCTACAGCTACGGAACCCATGCTGAATTTGAAGCCCGTGCCGAGGACAATACCTGTTGTGATGATATAAGGGAGCAGGATGCACAGGATGGAGAAGCAGAAGACGACGGTTTTGCCCAGGATGATCGAAGCCCGGCTGGAGCCGCTGGCCACCGCATCATGAAATGTCCTTGAGTCAAAATCGCCGCAGATTAACACCGCAGCCATGACGGCGCCCAGAATGCTGATGACGTTGACATCCGAGAACATGAATCCAAGCCCGGTCAGATTAGGATCTATTTTGCCTTGGGGGATCAGATAAGCCATTACTGCCATGATGATCGCGCTGATCGTTGTGATGGCCAGCAACACTTTAATAGGCGCGGACTTCCGCAGTTTATACAGGTCGGCCTGAATCAGATTAAGCATGCGGCTCACCCCCTATGACCGAGATAAAATAGTTCTCCAGCGTGTCTCCTTCGTTAGAGAGATTAGTGATCACTACTCCGTGATCGTACAGGACACGTGATACCTTCTCTTTGTCATCGAGATAATCGTATAGCTTCACGCTTTGATCAGGCATTACTTTGTAATTCGTCGTATGCAGCTGCGTTTCCAGTACGCTTACCAATTTTTCCGGTTCATTACTGCGGATGAGAAAATGATGCTTGCAGCGTTCCTCCAGCTGTTCCTGTGTAAGGAGCTGCTTCAATTCGCCTTGATGGACGATGATATAGTCGGTTGCCGTCTGATACAGCTCTGGCAGGTTGTGGCTTGAGATCAGGATGGTCATATGCCGTTCCTCACACAGCTTCTTAAGCAAATTGCGGATTTCTATGACCCCTACAGGATCAAGGCCATTAATCGGCTCGTCCAGAATTAGAAATTCGGGGCTGCTGAGTAGGGCGATCGCGATCCCCAAGCGCTGCTTCATGCCAAGCGAGAAGTTCTTGGCTTTCTTCTTCCCGGTACCGGCCAGGCCGACCAGCTTCAATACTTCGTCCTCGATTTCCTTGTTCGGGATACCTCGCATAATACGGTGAAGCCTGATATTTTCCTGGGCGGTCATACTCAAGGTTAAGCTGGGATATTCAATCATGCTGCCGATTCGTTTACGTTCGAGTTGCAGGTCTTTCTCGCCCTGATGGCCGAATAGCTCAATCGTTCCGCTTGAGGGAAAACTCAACCCGGTGATGAGCCGCATTAACGTCGTTTTCCCCGCCCCATTTTGTCCGATGAGGCCATAGATTCTGCCTGGAGCTAGACTCAATGATATCTGCTTCAATACAGCGGCTCCGCGATAGCTCTTCGTCAGGTTCGTAGTTCGTAGTACATGCTCTGCCATGATGGTTCACCTGTCCTTTCTATACGCTAAAGTATAGGGTGTAAAGGTTAAGAAAAGGTCAAGAGCCACGCGAAAAAGTGTTAGGAAAGCGATAATTTGAGTGTGGGTTCAAGGCGACGGAGGGCTCTTCAGCGCGCCGCCGTAAAGTTTCAATTTATTCCTGGTACAAGCGATACCCAAGTCCCCATACAGTCTCGATATACTGCTCGTCCGGGCTAACCTTCTTGAGCTTGCTGCGCAGATTACTGATGTGAGTCTTGACGGCGTTGTCGTCGCCGAGATATTCATCCTGCCAGATCGATTCGTATAGATTGGCCTTGGTGAACACCTTGCCCGTGTGCTTCATCAGCAGCTCCAGAATCATATATTCCGTGGCAGTCAGCTCAATTTCGCTGTCGCTCACACAAACTCGCTTGGTGCGTTCGTCGAGTGTAATATTTTTATAGGTCTGAATCGGGTTCTCTTGAATCTGTCGATGAGAGCGGCGCAAGTTAGACTCGACCCGAGCAATCACTTCTCCTAAATCGAAGGGCTTGGTCATATAGTCGTCCGCACCTAACCGCAGCAGATCTATTTTCACCCCGACCATATCCTTGGCGGAAATAATAATGACTGGCGCATCCGAGAAGGTTCGCATTTCTCTCAGAATTTCGTCTCCGCTCTTGTAAGGGAGCATAATATCCAGCAAAATTAAATCATAGGCGTTGGTCTGAATTTCCTGGATCCCCTCCAGGCCGGTATATGCGGATTTAACGCGATAGCCCGCCGTGTTCAGCGCCTCCGCCAGCAAGTGATTCACATCTTCTTGATCCTCGATCACCAGAATCTTATTCACGGCTTGCACCAGATTCCTTTCTGAATTTGTTATTATGAATAATATGGAAGCTATAATCCTTAGAAACCAGTAAAAGAGGCGACCGTGATGGGTTGCCTTTAATTATGGGATGAACTAGAGGTCACGAGACTTTGATTGTTAGAAGTCTTTGGGGAGTAAGATGGTTCCGTGCTTTGTTTCATAATCTTCGATATGTTGTTCGATCAAGTATTCGATTTGCTTGGCAATGGATCGTTTATTTTTATCCGCTATGAATTTGATCTTTTCAAAGTTCTCTTCTTCTAAGCGCAATGTGAATACACGTTTATTCGTAGCCATGAGATCTGCTCCTTCAGAGTGATGTCAATATTATATCAATGTGAGTGCGCTTATTATACATTCATATTGACATCTAAATGATGTCAATTAGAAGCGGAGTGTGATGGCCAGTGAAAATGTTAAGGAGTTACTTGGATGAATTTATTACAATGCGAGCTGACGAAATCGGAAGCATTGTATCGAGTCGAAATGAGGAGTATCGAGCTAAATCAAAGAGGCTTCAATCGTTGTTTCACGAAATACTTCAATGTTTACCTGAGCCAAAGCAGTCCGAATTGTTCCAATATGAGGAACTGACAAATGAAGGAGCTTCAAAGTTATTTGCAATTATATATGGACAGGGACTCATTGAGACCCGATTTATTCAAAGTCACTTATCAAATAGGCAATAAGAGGCCCGTTTCTAAAAGAATATTAACCTGAATTTCGAAAGCCCATAATGGTGGCCAGTTTGTAGCAGGATTAGTAGGCAACAACTGTAATAAACAGGGAAATACCCAGTGGATTACGCGACGATTCTGAAAAGAGGGTAGTCTTTCCCCCTCCCCATAAGACAGGGCTAAACGGTTTCCATGTTAATTTGTGGTAAACGTCATTCTAAGGCAGCGACTTTGGCGGCGATACGTTGCCAGGCGCAGCGGTTCGCGAAATCTTTAGCCAGTTTCAGAACGACTTGTCGGCTATGCTGAATCATCGTAGCTGCACAGTGGAAAAACTCTAGACGGAACCGGGCAATCGTATACCCTTGATGGACCGGTTCGCAACAGTCTCGCTTGAATCTCTCGTAGAGATTGTAGGCGAGCAGCTTGATGAGCAGGTCGATTTCATTAGCGGTAAAGTCACCGGTAGCGATTCGATCGATGGAAAAGCCGCGTTTGGCTTCTTTGATATAGTTCTCCATGCAGCAACGCTGGTTGTAAAAGCGCCAAAGGTCGATCGGCTCCCACTCGAGATTGGTGACGATCGCTTCGTAATGCCAGTCCGTATCGAGGAGAAGCCGAGCTTGATCGCCGTCAAACACCTGCGCTTTACGAATCACCACAACGCGGCGCGGTTTCTTCCATGAGGTGGCTTGGTAGATCAGGGTGATCCCCTCGATGACCCAATCCTCATCGACAAACCGCTTCCAGTAGCGGCATCGCCCTACTTCGGCCTGAAGTCGCTGCGTCCATTTCAATTTCCCGACATACCCGATTCGCTTGGCTTCCCATAGGCTGTAGAAGTCTTCGCCGCCAAATCCCTTGTCAAACCGGGCGTACTTTACCGGACGGTCACCAAGCAACTCAAAGATCTGACGGAGGAAGGCGGCTGCATCGGTGGAAGCGTGCGTATTCCCAGCACGCAGTACTGCATTCAGGCACAGGCGCGACTGGCCCTCAAACGCCATCAGCGGATGGTAACTTTTACGTCCGGGTTTGTGGGGATTCGTGCCGACTGCCGCCCCCTCTTGGTGACCGTATACCGTTTCTACCGTGGAGTCTAGGTCCACGATGAGTTCAGAAGGCAGACAGGGTGCAATAATCTGCTGATTCAGCTTTCGCAAATCCAGCGTTAAGGTTGGGCGGGTCTTGCTGAGTCGATCCAGTTCCTTATACAGCAGGGTGTGATGCGGACAGCGCCCGCCGAGAAACCGCCGGATGAGCGCGTCATGTTGCAGCCTGCGGAAATGAAAGAGGCGTTCGCATCCGAGTATCCAGCCGACAATGAGATAGAGCAGGATGCGGAAAACAGGGAACAGGGAATTGCCTTGCTTGGTACAATTTAAATTCTGCAAAGCCTTACCGAGCTTGATTTTTTCGAGATATTCCAGAAAGATTTTGCTTCCTCCAACATTTGAGGCGTTTTGCAAGGTAAATTCGGTCTTGATTTTGCTGACGGGTGTGGTAGACTTCATCTAAAAGGTGCTCCTTTCTTTGTAGGTGATGTTCTGGACAAACACCATTCTACCAAAGAATTGGAGCCCTTTTCTTGTTTTTCAGACGATGTTACTTTCGAAATTCAGGATTAAATCAATCGGGAGGTTAATTGAGTGGAGAAGAAAATGAATAATTTATACAGGGAAATTGCAGAAACAGTAGATCAAATGATACCGACAGAATGGGAAGATTTTTATTTCAATGGTGAGGTAGAAGATGGAGAAGGAGGGGTATTCTTTTTCTTTAAACCTAAGAATGGAGAGGACTATGTTTATTCTTTAGACATTCCAAGTAGATACAATATTAATTTAGACATATACAATCAATTAGAGGACAAATTGTTTAGAGCTATAATTGATCTGAAGAATGTATTTTTGGAAAATGGTCAAGAACCTTGGTTTTCAATGACTATGAAACTGACATTTGAAGGGAAATTAAAAATAGAATATGATTATACAAGATGGGGAGAGTCAGGTTTTGGGCCTTCAGATAGGTTGGAGTATTGGGAAAATAAATACTTGAATAATATCCCACAAGATGAAAGTGATAGAATTAAGATTAATAAAATGATGGAATATGTAAAGAATAATTGAAGAAAAATAGGCTTGTCTTACTTTGAATTATGAGTAGGAACAAGCCTTCTTTTTTGTATCATTACTTCGAACCAGGAGAATCAAGTGAATAGTGAGGTATGATAAGGGATATCTTTTGCCGATTCCGGGCATATTAGGCCAAAATAGATGTGGAGAGTGATTCAAGGATATGTCTAGAAGACGCAGAAGGTATGTTGTCCCTGGAGTTGAGCAGGAGATGCAGTCATTTAAGGCTGAAGTGATGAGAAAAGAGGGCTACGACGTTGACCCCAACCGGCCGGATGATGTGAAGTTTGAGGTGGCCGAGGAGATGGGTATTCCTCTGACACAGGGGGACAACAGCGATTTGACGACTGAATCGGTCGGGAAAATCGGCGGTAAGATCGGCGGCTCTATGGTGCGTGAGATGATCCGCATGTCGCAGCAGAAGCTGGCGAATTTTAAGAAATAGCAGCAGTAAGTTAAAATAATGAAAAAAGCAGCCCGCAAACCGTTTCGTGTTTGTCGGGCTGAGTTCGTCCAGGGGTTGTTCGACGATCTATGACTGAGTATGGGGGGAACGATTATAGCTCGTGCTTTTTATTTTCACGTTGTTCAAGATTCCGCGCGGTTTGGCTTAACTCGACATTCTTGTGATCCTCGAAGGTTCCCAGGGCTAGGTCAAACACCGGGTTTGTGACACCATACCAGTAATTCTCGTTCTTGAAGTGATGCCATAGGTGGACTTTCTTCATCCAACGCCCCCAGGGGGAGATTGGGCTGACTGGACGATGGGCGATATAATGCTTCCATTTCGTAGAACAGTAAGAACAGGATTACCCCATCGATAAAAGCAATCGTAATAACAAGACTTGATGTGATGAGGTAGGCGGCTGCTCCGGCGATAGCCATGTTCGGCAGGGAGTACCATAGGGGCAGGAACAATAGATGCAGATCGTTCGGACTGGCGTGGTGGTCATAGTGTAAACGCTTAAGTATTTTTAGGAAGAAGGGCTTCTTTGGGGTTCTCATATGAAACAGGAAGCGATGAGTGAAATACTCGGCAGCTGAATAAGCGGCCATGCCTACGACCAGTGCAATCCACAGGCCTATGGATGTCAGATTTGGAATCAGGAAGCCGAAGCTGATCAGGAAGATCAAGCACATGATGCTGATGTCGGGGAACAGGAAATACTCCTTTACATATTTAGCCTTCATTTTAAAACACCTCCGTATTAAGGGATAGTCTGGCGGTTCGATGCCATGTTCAGCTGTAAGTCCAGAATTAAGCAATGGGTCTGCGGGCCGCAACCTTACTCGGTCATGCTGATATATGGATATGCAGGAGATACGAGCTTATTGCAGGTTTTATTTGCGTGATTGGAATACTTCGATGGGGATTTTTGATAAAATGGAGCGGGTAATTGTTCTAACGAAACTCCATATCGTTATTGAGGCAAAAATCGTGGCAAATTAAATCTAACGAAACTGTCGATCGTTATTTGGGCAGAAATGCGGCTATAATCTACTTTTTGAGCGTAATAACGATACCCTGTTTCGTTAGAAGTTTTGGTGGCTCTTTTTGGAGTAAATAGCGATATGACGTTTCGTTAGAAAAGTAAGAATGATGAGGATTAATCGTCGAGACGGAGGATTTATATGTTGATTCAGATTATTGCCGTTGGCAAATTAAAAGAAAAATATTTGGTGCAGGGCATCCAGGAATACGCCAAGCGCCTGAACCCTTACATCAAATTTCAGATGATTGAAGTAGCGGACGAGAAGGCGCCGGACACCTTGAGCGAAGCTGAGGTGTCGATCGTAAAGGAGCGCGAGGGCGAACGCATCCTCGCGCATGTGAAGGAGAGCGCGCATGTGATCGCGCTCGCCATCGGCGGCCAGCTCTGGAGCTCGGAGGAGCTGGCCGCCGAACTCGACCGGCTCGGCACCTACGGGTCGAGCCATGTCGCGTTCGTGATCGGAGGGAGCCATGGGCTCTCCGATCCAGTGCTGCGCCGCGCCCAGCAGAAGCTCAGCTTCGGGCGCATGACGCTGCCGCACCAGCTGATGCGGCTGGTGCTCACCGAGCAGATTTATCGCGCGGTGAAGATCAATCGGGGGGAACCGTATCGCCTTTAAGGGTAAAATAGAAAGGGACTCCATCAAGTCCCCGTAGCTGATTTCTGTTAAATTGTTTATACAATCCAAAGCAGATGGATGAATAGGAGCAATGGATTTGGAGTAATTCGCCATGCGTCTTACAAGCTCTGCCGTGTCGCTATGAAGCGATTCGATAGCAAAGTCGAAGTGCAGGATGATTCGCTCTATGCGGCGGCTTTCCCTTCTGGAAGGCTTGTCCTTGGATATAAGAATGCTCTGGATGAGGAGTCGAAGCAAGGCTTTCTGCTCATCCTTGTCGGCGTGATTTAAAGCATCCTGTACCTTGGTGAGCAAGTTATGCAGAGAGTCATAATCGACAGATTTGTTATCGTACTGTGCTTCACTGACTACAATTTCATCTAAGCGTTTTTGAAGTGAATGCAGCTCGGATTGAGTCGCCAGCAGATCGGGCTTGAAGATATCAGCCAAGTCAGGGTCGTTCATAATGCTTTCTTTCAAACTTTTAAGCTTTCTTTGTATCTTGGCAATTTGCTGCTCAACCACCTTCTTTTCATCTAGCAGGGGCAACTCTGCATTTGATCGTTGCTGATTTATGTGGTCAACAAGCTTTCTCAAAATGTATGGCTTTGCTACGATACGATGCAACTCATCCATCACTTGCTGCTCGGCGTATTCAGCCTTGATCATGTTGGAGCGGCATACACTCGCCCCTTTATTATGAAACTGCCCGCAGACGTAATAACGATATTGCTCTCCACTGCCTCCCTTGGAACGTGCAGGAACCATGCCGTGGCCGCAAGCGGGACATTTCAATATTCCGCTAAGAATGTACGGCGTATACGAGCGTGAAGGCTTGTAGGAGCGTTTCTGAATCGCCGAGTGGACTCTATCCCATAGCTCCTTCGCAATGATTGGCTCATGGATGCCGTCTGTCAGAATGAAGTCGGCGTTCTTTCCTTTGCGTCTTTTTTCAGACCAGTTCTCAACCTGATTGTAGCGAATCTTGCCGATGTAGATCGGATTGCTCAGGATCGTTTTGATGCCGTTGGTAGAGAAGGGCTTGCCCTGCTTGGAACGGTATCCGGCTTCATTGAGCCGTCGCGTGATTGCCTTCAGCCCCAAACCTTGGTCGGCGTATTCAAATATCTTCTTGACGATGATTGCTTCGGATTCATTCACCACAAGCTCCTTGTTGATGTTGTTATAGCCGAGAACAACGCCGCCATTGTATTTTCCTTCGCGTGCCCGCTGTTGTTGTCCAAGCTTTCCTCGCTCGATGATATTGCTTCGTTCCAATTCTGCAATCATGCCAAACATCTGAAAGGTCATCATGCCAGTAGGTGTTGATGTATCGAAGTTCTCCTTCAAGCTGACCAGTTTGATATTGGAATTGACCAGCGTATCACTGATTTCCAATTGATCACGCAACTTGCGGGCAAGTCTGTCAAGCTTATACAGCATAACGATCTGGAATTTTTGCTGCTCGGCATCCTTCAGCAGTTTAATGAGTTGCGATCTTCCTTTGATACTTTTACCGCTGGCTCCCTCGTCAATATATCGCTCCACAATCTCAAGATTGTTCAGCCCTGCATATTTCTCCAGTTCTGCGATCTGTGCGGCGATACTAAAGCCCTCCTTGGCTTGCTCTTCTGTACTCACACGTGCGTATATGACCGCTTTAAGCTTGCTCATCCTGCTTGTCCTCCTGTTGCTCATATTTGCTCAGAAAATCGTTGTAAAGTTGATTCCAGTCCTTTATTGGGAACAGAGGGAATACATTTGGATGTTCAATAGAGGCCTTAAATAATTCAATAGCATGATGCAGTGGTGAAGGATGGTCTGCAATAGCATCATCAAATAAATCTCCTGAACGACTGTGCATTTCGACTTCGGCAATAAAACGGGCCAGGCAGTCAATAAAGGTCTTGTGATCTACTGTGTTGACAGTATCCTTATTGTAAATAAACCGCATTCTGCCGTTCGGAAAGAGCTGATAAATGTAGCATCCGAAATGAAAGTCCGATGGCAAATCGGATTGGCGTTCAGCAGATGAAGATTGTTGAGAAGCAGGTTTTAATTCTGAACAGCCAATTGTGAATGTCTTTATTTCACCCCTATAAAAATCATCATTCAGAACATCCAGCGAAATGTTTAATTCCTTGGTTAATCCATAAACAAGCTGATATGAAGGATTTTTTGAATCTCCGCGTTCAACGGCGGTAATAGATTGCGGTGTCACTCCCAACCTCTCACTGATCGCTTTCGTTGTATAATCGCTTTTTGCATTGAGTTTGCCGACTTCTTCACGGAAAAAGCGGATACGCTCACCAAGAGTGCTTTCCTTAAGCTTTAGAAATTCAAATGTAGTTATCGGTCTGGAGGCCATGGTCGGCATCCCCTTTCTAATTTTTCTTTACACCAATTATATGTGTTGATATGATAATAAGCAAATATATTTACTTAGACAAATATAAATGGTGGTGTTTAAATGAATATGAAGGACCATGTTTGTGGTGCTGAGCTTCCTGATGAGTTAGACAAAAGCATTGTTGAATTGCAAGAGGGTCAGCACAGGGCTGAGGAGCAATTCCTAAGAAAGCTGGCTTTGCTTGTGGAAGCTGAGATTAAAGAACAGGTTTATCGGCTCTAACAACGGGTGTACAAGAATGACAAGCAAGAGACCTCAATCCCTTGCTACGTCTGGATTTGAGGCCTCTTGATATTTGGAGTGAATTCTCATGTATTTGTATAATAAGCGAAAAATATCAGAGCTATTGAACACAGTCCAAGCTTTAAAGGATATCATAACTGATGATACTGATGATAGCTTTTCATGTCCTTATGATAAGTTGATAATTTGTTCTGAAGAGCTACCGTCGCAGGAGTTTCTCGCTATCATAAAGCCTGCAATGTATCAAACTGAAGACGACGAAACGCACTATAGATATAGGTTGGTATATGAGCTTTTCAGTGTGCAGTGGAAGCAGATGAACCCTAAGGCGGCGACGACCTCAATCATGCTGAATCCATGGAAACACAGGCTCACTCCTGCCGCAGTGCTTAAAATAATTGACTTCGTAATAGGCAGTCATCATTTTGCATACGTAGTAAAAAGCGACGACAAGGTTGATTATCTCCATACGGTAACATCAGAAGAACTATCGAAGTGCCTTTTCGTAGGATATCAAAAAAAGCCGCCGACAAACTACATGATGCTAGATCAGACCTTTTTATATGGCAAGAGCAAAGGTCAACAGGTAAAGAATTATGATAAGGCTGAAGAACAGGGGATTTCTGATATCACATGGACTCGGGTTGAGAAAACGAGAAAGATAAGAGACAAGAACGCAAGACTAACGGTATTCCAATTTCTGTTCGATGATCGATCTGACGCATTAAAGAATATGCTGGTAGTTGATACCGGGAGATTTAGTGGCCGGGATAAAATTATCCGCAGAATAAAGAAATATGGCACCTTTCAGGCAGCATATATGTCTTTAAATGCACAGGAAAAAAGAAAGTTAAGGAACCATGAGGCTTTCAAGAATCCCAAGATGAACCTGTTTGAAGCTTTCAGAACTGATTTGGATATTTGGCTATCTACATCGCCGATCCTAAGGTTAATGAAAACGAACCTTGATGCTGTCGAAAAGAGTTGGAATAATCAGGATATAAGTTATAGAACTGATATGAAAGTGAATCCGATATGTTCAGAGTACAAGCCAATAACCACCTCTTTGATTGGTTTTAACAAGGTATACAGTCCGACTAGAAGCAACCATTTCTCAGAGCATGTTATACCTCTGTACTAGGACAGGAGCCTGTCAAGCCCGAGCGATAGCGAGTTCATTACAGGCTTGATAGGCGTCTTTCACCTCCGACACTGCTCTGACTCCTTGGCGTTAGCCAAGGAACGCCGCACGGCGAGTGATGGGATGCAAGGGCAGTAGTCCTTGCGTTCCCCTCAGGGGCGGAGGGGTGGTTTATTTGTATCGCCGTAGGGTGGGCCGCGACGTCAGCGAGCGGCCTTTCCCTTTATTGATACTACACAATAAACACAAGCTACATTAATCCACGTTCTTTCAAGCTGACAAAGATGCCGTCGCCTATGATGATATGATCAAGTACGTCTACACCTATAACGTCGCCAGCCTCGGATAATCGTTTCGTTAGTTGGATGTCCTCTGCGGATGGAGTCGGATCGCCGCTGGGATGGTTATGGCAGACCACGATGGATGCAGACGATCGTTTTACAGCAGCACGAAACACAATAGCAGGGTGAACAATTGCCGCGTTTAAAGAGCCGATGGAGAGCGTCTCGGGTTGTCCGATAACGTGGTTTTTCGTATTCAGGAACAGCGTAACAAAA
This sequence comes from Paenibacillus aceti, assembly GCF_003614185.1. Lineage (GTDB taxonomy): Bacteria > Bacillota > Bacilli > Paenibacillales > Paenibacillaceae > Fontibacillus > Fontibacillus aceti. The sequence continues at coordinate 4,188,507 of NZ_KZ987724.1, read as the reverse complement.
TGCTCTTGCTGAAGATAACGCATCTCCTGCATTAATAAATCGGCGGCATCCTGCGGTTTGCGGATGATTCGCGGCTGACTGCAAGCAGGCCTGCTTAAACGTTGTGCCAACTGCAACGCGGCGACGATCTGTCGAGCTTTAACCTTGCCGACGCCTTTGATAGAAAGCAACTCTTGCTCGGAAACATTTATTAGCTCTCGCATCGTTGGAAACCGGGTAATGATCTCATGTACTATATAGGAGCCTTCTTTCTCAGCGAAAGCGTTGATCAAAAGAGGTTTGATGGATGACATTTCGTATGAATAGTTCACGGCTATTTCCTCCTGAAATGCAAAAAGGAGAAGCCCGATTAGACTCCTCCTATTGCGTGATATGATGATGTTCAGTATGATGAATATAAGATTATTTTTTTGTTGAGTCGCCTCATTTGCGGGCGGCTTCTTTTTTTATTTCTTCAATCTGCATATGAGTCAGAGCCAGCTTCACAAGAACCTGAGTGTACTTTCTCCCATCTTCCGAGTCAAATCCGGCATTTGTGTTCATCCTCTGTATCATGGTCTTCAAACGATCTCTCTGTGCTTCCAGATATTCAACGGTTTTCATAGCCCTTCACCTCCCTTCAAGGCAATAAAATAGCCTTTTCTCGTCATTTGACGATACGGCCCCATCTGAGTCTCTATGATATTGCTTGGGATCGAAACTACGGAAATTTGCACAATCTGACTTATGCCTTCTTCTGCACTGCAGACGATTGAACAGTGTAGTGAATCAATGTTGTGACCTCTCCGTTGTACAGAGCGACGATTGCATAGTTGTTAGTGTCCAGTTGCACGCTGTAGATAAAACCTTTCTGGTCACAAAATCCTAAATATTCCTTGGAGCTGTTGCATTTGAAGGATTGATAATTCATTGTCCGATCTTCCTCTCTGAATATAGTTGGATTAAGACTTGGCGATGTGATTACGATATCGTTGCAACTGCCGAGGGAATTCACGCTCGAAGTAGGCAACCATCCAGCGAGCAGCTGTCTCTTCATCCACTTGGTACATCCTGCGGCAATAGGCAAACAGCACTATCCCGGCCATGCGGATGCCCCCATTCATGACAAGTTGCTTCAACAGCTCCTCCATCTCCGCAGGCAAACCTTTCTTAACAGACATCTGCATTCATCTCCTTTCTTGTGCGGCGTCATCTCACAGCCAGTAAATTGATCTCTGTCAAGCAACGACAAATAGCCCGCTCATCAAGCGAGCAGGCTATGTGAATTGAATTTTACTGATTTGTCGCAGAAACAAAAAAGACTGCAATCCGCTGTATCAACAGCAGAAAGCAGCCCTTGGAAATAGGGGTGGGGCATGAAACGGAAGACGACCCCCTTTGTTATATTAGACGTGGTGCCTCGGGAAAATATGTGTATTTTTAGTCTGTATAATGGTTGTTCGATTTCTCAAACGTACTAACAAAATCCTGAGCGATTCTAAGCAGAAACTGAATTTCATTGACATTGCGGTCAGCGAGTAAAGGCTGGAACATCTCAATCAGTTTTTGCTTGTCCGTAATGGCTTCTTCCGCACCTGCAAATAGAAACAGCTCATAAGGCTTGATCTTCAATGCTTGCATTATTTTTTCTAAAGACTCCAACGAGATATTGCGTACTCCTCGCTCTGTATCTGATAAGTATTTTTCGCTTAATCCGGACATCTCTGAAAGCTTCTCCTGAGTTATTCCCTGTGCTTTACGTACAAGTCTGATATTCTCACCTACCAGCTTTACAAACTCCGACATGATATCACCTCTAATGTAAAGCGTAGAGGAGTTGAAAGATCAGCATAACACCATCAAAGTTCATATTAAGTACATTTATAAGTGACCTTTTTTGATCGATATAGTAAAATATGCCTAATGACATCTATGAATGATAGATGCACTAAACAAATGTACAGGAGGATACAAAGCATGATGAGAAAGTTTATTCTTGGCATCGCAGCGTTAATATTTTCATTTTCAAGTATCGCAACAACTGCGTTCGCTGCTTTGCCATCCTATGGCGAGGAGTGGCAGGGTGCAGATGCAGCACAGCAAACCGTAAGTTTCACCGATCTACCTCAAACCAACTGGGCCTACAAATACATAGCTGAAATGGTGAATCGCAAAGTCATCAGTGGCTACCCTGACGGTAAATTTCGGCCCAACAATACGATTACACGGGCTGAATTTGCCAAGATCATGATTGCCGCATCAGGTATTGGAGTGAAGAAGGTCAATTACTCATCCTTTGCCGATGTTCCTGTAACCAATTGGGCATCCCCATTTGTTGAAGCTGTCAAAGATTATATGACAGGGTATCGAACTGCGAACGGCCAGTATGTTTTTAATCCTAATCAGCCTGCACTCAGAGAAGACATTACTGTGGCGTTGGTTAAATTGAAAGGGTATGATGCAACCCGTCTGCCTGACCACAGTACACTGGAAGCTATGTTCAAGGATTATGAGGGAATCTCTGAATCGGCCAAGGACTATGTTGCCATCGCTATTGAGAATGGCTTGGTATCTGGCTATCAGGACGAGACCTTCCGCCCCCAAGCAACAGTTACTCGTGCCGAGGCCGCTGTGCTTCTTTGGAGAGCATATCAGTATGGCAACGACAACAAAGATGTGGGTGGAAATAATACGGATGTGACAACACCAGTTACGCCAACGCCAACATTGCCAGACAACAATAAAACGCCAAGCAACCCGGCTCCTTCATTGCCACAAACACCAGAAAAGCCAGAGCAATCCGACAAGTTTACCGTTGACACACTGGTTGGGGGTACTGGATCGGGAAACACGGACGGCCCTGTGTCGCAGGCCAAGATAAGCTACATTGACAGTATGGTGATTGATAAAGCGGACAACATTTATTTTCTAAACAGCCGGAATAGAAGCATCCGCAAATTTACGTCTGCTAATGGGACTGTCAGCACGATGGATACGAGAGACAACAAGCCGGATGATTTATTTCCCCTGAATGATAAGGAAAACCGCAAACAGCAATTGCTGGCGTACAATTATCAGGCAGACAAGGTGCTTGTAGGGTCTATTCACGTTTCTGGCGGTTATTTTTCCGCAACTGCGGATACACGCTTGCATCAGGTGCAGCCTTCTGTAGACCTGTTTTCGTATGGTAGCGATGAAGGGTTTGGGTATCAAAGCTACCTCAGTTTTGTGCATGCCATTCGTGAAGATGAAGTGATATATGGCATCGTGTCCCGTGACGATAACAACAAAGTACTTGATAGCTATATTTTGCAAGCCAAGAAAGGTGAACAAAGCAAAATTATCGCTAGCACCAAGGAAAACAGCAGCAGTGCTTTCAGTGGGAAAGCGGCAATTGTTTACAATGAACAAGCGATTTATATTCTGGATGCCGGGACACGGACATTGAATGCTATTCAGCTTTTCCCAAGGAAGATCAAAACGATCAAGACGATTAATACATTTGCACTTGAGTCGATTACATCGTACAATGGCAAGTTTTACTTTTCGAGTGGAGATACCGTATATGAGATGGATACGGCAGGCAACCTCAACTATTTTGTCCGCGGCACTGATTTGATATATAACGACGGCAACCCTATTGAGTCAATAGATCAGATAACCTTTGATAAAGCTGGGAACATTATTCTGTTCGATGCCGGGAACAATTCGATTCGGCGGATCAATCTGTAGATATACGAGCAACCCTTTAGCCAAGAAAGGAGTGAACAATCGTATGCAGCAATTTATCAGGACAATAAATACCTCTGATGCCTTCAAGATAAAAATGGAGCAACTAGAGAAGGACTTGAAGCTTAAAACAGAGCCAATGAAGGCCAAACTCAAGAGTCTTGAGAAGGAATACGAGCAGTGCAAGGCTGTAGCATTAGGAACCGAAGTTGGCGGCGGTTTGCTGGGCTTTTTCGGTTCACTGGCTAGAGTCGTCGGTACTCTTATTTTTTTCTTCAGTGTTATAACGGGGCTTGTAGATGAAGAAGCTTTGAATCATTTTCTCGCTGCTGTCGTAGGTGTTGCTATTCTTGGGATCGTCGTCTTTCTGTTCGGGCTTAAATGGAAAAGCAAGGCCAAGGCGATGCTTAGACAAGCAAGGCAGCGGCAACAGGAAGCAGAAGTGAGGAAAAATGCACTCAAGGAAGAGATAGACGCTTTGCGAGACGAAATCATTCGAGAACATAAGCATTACGAGGCCTTGATAGATGAAACCAAGAGCAATTATGAGCAGCATATGCTTAATCAGCAAGAGCTGATAACCAGCGAGGTTGAAAGCCTTAAGCAATATAACAACAGCGGCAACGACACGAAAGAATGTCCTCAATGTGCAGAGATCGTAAAGGCGAGAGCGAAGATATGTCGTTTCTGCAATTACAAGTTTGAGGAAAGTGCATAAAAGCATTATTCCAATGTTACAATTCATGGAGGTTGTTGCTTAATAAGAAGACGAAGAGCATTGTGCGGTATATCGCAGCATCGTATTTTTAGAAAACCTCGATCAATAGGCCATTCTATCAGGAAGAAAGCTTGAAAGGGTTTATAACGAAGTGATAAAGAACCATAATCGGCATATGGTACGACGTACATGAAATGGTTCATCGTACCATATAGCGTATGAGCTGCTCGCCGGAAGGCGGGAGGGTGTTAGATATAGCGACTGAAGAGAGCAAGCGAGGAATTGGTTGCTCTCTTTATTTTTGCTCGAGCCAGTATTGTGCAGCCACTATTGTTAATCACGATAAATCAGATATGTGTAGTTCATCTTTTACTGGAATATGGATGCTAGTTCTATTTAGTAATGATTGCGTTACTAATCAGCTTATTATATCTATATTTCTATAGAAAATAGCAAACCTAATACTGCAGTTTTAGTGTATCAAGAGGGAGATTTGTAGAATAAGGTTTTGACTATCTTCGGTAAAAAAGAGATACTTAAAGGTGTAGGTTTTAAACTGCTTCTTGAATTAAAGTCATACAAGTGTTAAATTGGAGGTTTTACTATATGCTCAAAAAGCAGTATGGAGCTGTATCGGCAAATGATCTGGATCAACTTGATCTTCTTGACAAAGAGGATTTAATAAAGCTTGTTAAAAGTATGGTAAGTGGTGGAGTTGCTCTGAGCTTTTACGGTAAAAGAACTGCAAAGGAAATAGATAAAAAGGTTAGACCACGAGTTACCCGTGTCAATAAGTCCTTGTCCGTGGGGTCGGAACATGAACAAAGCAAGAATTTATTGATTGAAGGTGAAAATCTTCAAGCCATGGTCACATTATATAAATATCGAGGTCAAGTAGACCTGATAGTCACAGACCCACCGTATAATACTGGGCAATACTTCCGTTACAACGATAAATGGGATACAGACCCTAATGATCCGGAATTAGGGGGGCTTGTTTCTCTTGAAGATGGTTCAAGGCACACTAAATGGATGAAGGCCATGTTACCGCGTCTTAACATGATGAGGGTAATGCTGAAGCCAAACGGGGTGTTGGCTATATGTATAGATGAGAATGAGTTATTCCATCTTGGTATGATGTTGGATGAAGTATTCGGCGAACAAAACAGAATAGGAATTATTAACTGGCAGAAGTCTTATTCTCCGAAGAATGATAGTAAACACCTGTCCACGGCAACAGAATATGTTCTTGTTTATGCAAAGGATAAGACGTTGGTAAAGACAGGTCTTCTATCACGGGATGAAGCAATGGATCAAAAGTATAGAAATCCTGATAATGATCCAGACGGTCCATGGAAAACAAACGGTGATCCTACAGTAGCAACTCCATCTGAAAAGGATAGATATGCAATACAATCTCCTTTCACTGGAGCACTACATTATCCAGGTGCAAGAGCATGGTCCAATCCTAAAAAAACTATGAAAAGTTGGCTGGAGGCCTGGGGAAGTAAGTATGTTGAGAAGGATATTCAAGATGGTCGAGTTAAGGCATTAGTTATAAAGTCTGCTCCTATACCACAAGTAATGTCTGAGCATAACCTTGATAATAATCCTGTAGTAACAGATGAAGAGATTTATAATCACGAAATAATTAAAAAGTCTAGAGATCAAGCCATTAGAGTAAGGGATACAGAGGTCTGGCCAATACTCTACTTTTCTGGAGATGGCTTCGGAAGACCCTATATAAAACGACATCTAAATAAAGTAAAGCAAGGTAAAGTACCTATGACGTATTGGGCGGACGACGATTACACCGAGCCTGATGTCATTGGTGCCCAGTCTTGGGACCATGAAGAGTCTGGGCACAGCCAGTCGGGAATAAATGAGCTTGATGCTATCGTAGGAAAAGGACATAATTTTCAAACAGTTAAGCCACTTAAATTGATTAAAAAAATAATTCAACTGTGGTGTCCTTCCAATGGACTCGTACTTGACCCATATGCAGGATCGGGGACAACAGGGCATGCGGTACTTGAGCTAAACAAGGAGACTGCTGCCCAAAGACGATTCATTCTTATCGAGCAGGGGAGTCCTGATAAAGGGGATAAATATGCCCGTAGTTTAACACAGTTAAGGTTAAAAAGGGTGATTACTGGGGAAAGACCAGATGAACATGGTAGGTTAGTACAAGTGGCTGAACCCATCAATGCTGGATTTCAATTCCAGTTGCTCACTAAGCAAATAGATGCTAACACTGTTCTTTCAATGAAGAAGGATGAATTGGTTGATGTCGTTATTACTTCTCATTGGGAAGATGAAAAAAGGGCAAATCTATATTTACAAAGAATAGATAAACCCGGGTTTGAGTTCTTAGTTGGTAAAAATGATTTAGATGAAGGGTACTTCATAGTATGGAATGGTGAAGATTCTGTAGGACAACTAGATATTGACACTTATAGTAAGATTATTCAAGAGGCCAAGAAAGCAGGCTTAAAGCCGCCATATCATGTGTACGCCCGATATGAAGTCTATCAAGCCAAGAGCGTAAACTTCTACAAGATACCTGACAAAATACTTGCTCATCTTGGTTTAAATGAGAACAATGACCGGTTTAACGATGATGAAGGAAGTGAATGATCGTGGAGCTCCTGCCTTTTCAAATCAAGGCTTCTACAACAATAACAGACAGGTTTGTACATTACCTGGAGGATCCTCTTACAATTACTAGAACAAAGATTGTCCCGTTTTACCAGAACCTATCTTCTATTACGGGTAGTGGAAAAACATTGATTTTAGCCGATTCTATTGCACAGATTCGTTCTACTCTTCCGGTTGAGCCGATAGTATTGTGGTTATCTAAGGGTCGGGTTGTAGTTTGGCAGACTTACTACAACTTAATGTCTGGGAAGTATGCAAACTTGCTTGATGGTTTTGATGTAAAACCCTTATTGGATTGTAAGCTTTGGGATATTGAAAGAACTGATAGAGGTCTTGTACTCGTTGCAACTATAGGTAAATTTAATCAGAAAGATAAAGAAAAGGGAGATCGTAAAATCTATCAAGTTGAACTTGATAGTGCGGATAAATCTCTTTGGGAGCTGCTAAAACAAAGAAGAGATAGTCATGGAAGAAGAAGGCCGTTTGTCATTGTATATGATGAAGGACATAACCTATCTAATCAGCAGACTGAACTTTTGTTGGAACTCGAACCAGATGCGTTGATTGCTGCAAGTGCAACTCTGCGAATCCCCGAAGCTCTAAAAAGAACTATTGATCGACTTCAGCAAGATAAAGGATGGAGTGAAAGTGATTTTGTAACATCTGTGAAAAGCTCAGAAGTTGTTAATTCACATCTTGTTAAGCAGAATATTCTTTTGGGCGGTTACGTAACCCCGATGGAAATAGCTATTGATGAGATGTTAGAGCAAATGGAAAAAGTCGGGGATTCCGCTGCTGAATTAGGGCTTTCATTTACACCAAAATCTATCTATGTCAGTAATACAAATGTTGTTACGGGTTTGGCTAAGGATAGTGAGGATAAGCCCTTTTCTGAGCGGAGTGCACGCCCGATCTTAATTTGGAGGTATTTGGTTGAGACGAAGGGGATAGACCCTGCGGACATAGCTGTATATTGTGATCTAAAGTTTAGTCCCAAACAGCCAGCCCCACCTGAGTTTAATTTATTTTCAGGTGGCGATGCGGACTATGATAAGTTCATATCTGGGGATTTTAAGCATGTTATTTTTAACCTTTCTTTACAAGAGGGATGGGATGATCCAGAAGTATATTTTGCTTATATTGACAAGGACATGGGCTCAAAGGATCAGGTTACTCAAATTATTGGCCGTGTATTGAGGCAGCCTGGCCGCCAACATTATCCAAGTCCAGAACTGAATACAGCTTACTTTTATATTCGTACTGATGAAAAAAGTGTATTTGAACAAGTGCTTGCTGAGGTTGAGTCTAAATTAATTGTTGAATCACCAGATATTAATTTAACAATCTATAAAGGCGGGTCAAAATCCGATAAGAAACCAACACTTCCTCCTAAGAAGGAAAGGTTTGTTCCTGAGATTTCAGTTTATTCAGCTAATGCTCAAGAGCCTATTAGACGAATTATTGAACAGATACACGATTATACAAATGATGATGTTAATACTGTCGGTAAAGGTGGCAGAATTCAAATACTTCAAACGATTGGAACTAGTAACGGCCAGAAAGAAGAATGGGTTGAAATTGAACATAGTAACAGAGTTACTGCAAGATGGGTTTTCATACGTGAAATTTCTAAATACCAGCCGAAGGCAGTCAATCTTTGTGACATTGAGAACCCCAAATTTGATGCTCTAGTTGAATATAGCAGTCGAGCAGCGGACAATATACGAGAAGCTGCAAAAAAGGTAGTTAAAGCTTACATTGATAATTCGGTAGTTATACACAGCGATTTAAGCACATACAAGGTTCCTGAGTTCACTGTAAATCCTTCAGAGTTAGTGGAATTTAAAAATGCTATACATGAAGGCTACAGTGGGTTGAATAAATTAGAGAAGAAGTTTGCAATAGCAATTGATACTACCAAAAGAGTTTGGTTCAGAAACCCGTCAAGAGGTTTTTTTGAGATTCCTTTATTAGATATGGGCGGGACTAACCATTTCAACCCTGATTTTATTGTTTGGGTTGATAATGCGATAGTAGCCATTGACACAAAAGGTGATCATCTCATAGTAGGAGATGCAGGTAGGAAGTTACTTGATTTAAAAAAATACGGGAATGGGCCAGAAATAAAAATTCGACTTGTTACAGAAGGTCGTTGGAATACTCATATACAGAAAGAAGAAAATGTTGGTTTCACTGTGTGGGTGCTTAAAAACGGCAGAGCATTTCCTCTGTATTGTGAGAGTGTGAACGAGGCTGTTAAAAAGTGTCTTGCTCCTGAAGGATCAAATTTAGAAGGTTTTCTTGCAGCAGAGTCATTTGGAGGCTACAATTATTAAAATTCAATTCAAACTTCAAAGAGCGTTCTTTTGAAGTAATATCAAAGGAACGTCCTTTAAATTGTTTTATTTATGGTATGGGTGATTATTGATTATTCGGTATGCCCGATAAATCTGTTCAAAAAGAACCGTGGTTTGTAACCCGAAATTCATCTCCATCTGGCTCAGTGTCAAAGTTTCATTGTATTCAGGTGGATTTGCACCAACAACAATGGAGATGTCAGAGACTCCAGATAATGCGTCCTGATCGAGCTTAACTGCCAGTTCTTCCGAAGAGATGCTTTTCCCCGAAGTTGTGATGGCTATAACAAATGAGCTGGGGTTTAACTTCTTTTGCAGATCGCGTTCCTTCTTCAAGTGAATGAGCTTAATGCTACAGTAGCAGCTCAGTCGCTTCTCATATTCTTTAATGGCCTCAAGATAGAATTTTTCCATTTTGTCGCCGACAGTATAAACACTAATTTTCATAAAAACTTACCTCGCGTTCTTAAAATAGTATGAAGAGCCAGTCTCCATTGGACTGACTCTTCACCATTTCACTTTAGCTTTTCTTTTTTAAAGCGATGATTTCAGCTTCAGACAGCCCGGAGGCCTTAGCTATAATAGTTTTATCCACTCCAAGCTTGAGAAGCTCCAGAGCCATCTGGACCGCTTTCTTTTTCTCGCCTCGAGTTTCGCCTTCAGCCAATGCTCCTTCAATCATGGAAGCTTCATCATGCAGATACTTTTGTCTGTCTTCATACAATCGGCGGGCCTCGGCATCCTGACTAAGAAATTCCAATGTGTCCATTGCTTTTTTCAACACAGGCTCGTTCATTGCCAGTACCTCCCAATTAGATTTATCAACACCCCTCAAGAAAAGTAACCAGTTAACCAATCAACCGCTCTCAACAGGAGCCGCATGATCGCCAAGCTTGGGCAATTCAAGAAAATGCAATTCCATGTCATCTATAAGCGGGATGTCGCTTCGATCCTCACGCAGATGGAAAACGTTATGATATTGGCTGTTGGGCAGGAATGAGTAGTTCAGGATATTGATGGTGACACATTTCTTCAATACTTTATAAGACTGGCCCTCTTGAAGCTGTCCGCTGTATAGCTTGCTCCAGTAGAAAAGGGTACGTTTCTCGGTATCGTATTTGTTGAATAGTTGTATTTCAACGTTGATAAGTTCACCATCCGCAGTTTTACCGCGAATGTCCAATATCGACTGTTTGTCGCGGGGAGCGTCCCTTTCAGTATAAGGATTCAGCAAAATGATCTCTGTCAAAGGTGTCTGTCGGCCTCCATAAAGGTTTTGTTTAAGAAGGCAAGCAGAAGTCACGATTTTCCTCACTGCCGAAAATCCGTTTGAATAAAAAGTCATTGCGAGGGTCAAGCAGTTCATTCATCTGCAATCAGCTCCATTCATTAATAGTATATCATGCCCACAGGTTCTTAATCACACATTAAGCAGACACGCAAAAGTGAATTGGCGTACTTGTATTGTAATGTTAAAGTAGGGTGGTATCCGATTCGTCTGAGTTTACCCTATCAATAGATACGGTGAACCGTATCACAAGTAACGACAAAAAATAGGGAGTGTGCGGACACTCCCTTTGAGCTAACATTGTCTGTTATCAAATGGCTACTTCACATTAATCCAATAAGGCGAACCACACAGTATGTTTATACCCTTACGGCAGCAACCTAATATGCAAAATATAGAAACCACGTAGACCACTTAATTGGCTGTCTTATTGACAAAATCAATCTCATTTCTGATCCCTTTGTGGGCGTCATTCCACAGGCCCTTTGTCAGGCGAATGCGCAGCAGGCAAGTGTTAGGGTCTTCGTCGTTATTGGCTTCGTTATACCACGCGGCGAATATAGTGCGCAGCTTTGTCATCATTTCCGCGTTTTTCTCGTCACACACCCAGCCCAGGTTTTCACCGATACCATCGGCCGTAAAGTTTTCGACGATGATACAGACGGCGACTTCGGGGTTTTTGGCGATCTGCTGCATCTTGCCTGAGGTCGCGTAGGTGACGGTGTAGAACGCGCCGTCCTCATAATAGGCGTCCACAATGCGGGCGGCAGGTCGGTATTTGCCATCGGCCCCGGGTTCCAGCGCGATAGTGGACAGAGAGATCAGGCCGTCCTTGTTGCCCACTTTATCTTCCAGCAGCTTCATGGCTTCGTCGTACTTGCTCATTTTATTACCTCCTAGAGTGTAATAAGGCATACATTATAAACCTATCATAGTAAAAACCTATTACATGTGAAGAATAATACAATAATAGCGGCAAATGACGGTAAGGTACCAGAAGGGTTGGCAAGTGTGAATAATGGTTCGGAACAGCATTCAAGGAACTGAATTGTGCTAACGAATTGCTGCCGATCTTAAGAGGCGTTCAGTTAGCTGAGACTTGGAGGGAGCGGGAAGAGGCGCTATGCAAAGCCTATGAGCTCATAGCACGCAGACACAATCGTTTAGGTACCTCCGAAAAGCTGTCAGAACAGGTTTCCTTCTTTTATGATCGGCCTTTTAAGGTCATAAAAGGGCAGGATTTTGCGCAAGCCATCGCAAGTTCGATAACCGATAAAGCTATTCGCAAATTATGCGAGAAACGTTTGATTGGCGGTATTGATGTAATTACCGATAATACGGATTTCCGTTTAATCAATCAGTGGTACAAAGATGATGGCTCATCGGAAAGGAACATCATACGTTCCCTTTACAACAAAATACTAGAGTAGATACCTTTTGTATAGAACTTGCCGTTCCAGACAGCGCAGAGAACCGTATCATTGCGGGGAAAGAATTTGTATATATGTGTTAGGTTTCGAGCTGTTCTGGATTACGAACGTGAAGGGGGAGGGATACTTGTGTTGGTTACAAAGAAATAGCCCCGTCCACCTTGTCGGTGGGGGCAGCGGCGACCAGACACTGTCGTAGCGTCTCGTCAAATTCCAGTACCTTTGCTTCTGAATATCCAGCATTTCAGCTCACGTTCGATTGCGGCTAGCTCTTTAAAAGTGTCCTTGACTAAGGGGCTAGTTTAACTGACAATGGAAAGGCTCGCCTAGTTCGTTCACCCAGCGGAAGGCGTTGCCTACGGCTCCGCCGTGCTATGACTTGAATAATCTCTTCCTTGCATTCCTTCTAAAAATGGAAATAACCTCTTAAAAAAAGGGCTTGGTACTAGGTCAAGAATATAGAATATGGAATACGCAAAATTTTGGGTTTGATTCGGTTTTGGAGAATCGAGTTATCACTTGCTATCTGAAACAGGAGGTACAACATGAGTTCCATTCTTAACGTTATAGAAAAGCTAAAGTTGAACGTCTCGAATATAGAAGATGTTCCAGAGTCATTTAGTTCAGAGGTATACAAACTTACTCTTACTAGCGGAGAAAACGTTTATGTAAAAATTCCATTTAACAAAGATAAACTCGTTCGTGAATTTCAGGTGCTTGAAACATTGAAGGGAGTAATTCCTGTTCCTAAGGTATTGGACATTTGGTATGGAGATAAAAATACAACTGGAGCTTTGCTCCTTTCGGCGATTGAAGGTATGCCTTGTACAGAAGATATTGATGAGGAACTTTCTTTTCAAATGGGTGTGTATCATGCAATGCTCCATGAGGTAAAGACTCCAGGATTCGGTTATCATGCAACCGATGGGTTTAAGTTATTTGACCAAAGTGACTGGAGACTACATATCAAAAGTAATTTTGAAAAGTGGAGAGAGCCGTGCAAAGAGATCCTCGATCCAGAACTGTATGAAAGATGTATCCATCATTTTGACGGCGTTTTCTCTGCTCTACCCAATCCCGATGGGCCATGCATTGTCCATATGGATTTTAGGCCGGGTAATATTTTGGTGAATGGTAACAAGGTTACAGGCATTATTGATTTTGAAAGTGCCCGTGGTGGATCCTCTGAAATAGATTTTACAAAAGTCAATCGATACATTTGGGAAGTCAATCCGAGAACTAAGTTACCCTACATAGAAGGATATCAGACGATTCGACCCATGTTAGCTCTGGACACAGTGCTGCCATTTTATGATTTTTACGATGCGTTCAGTGCTGTTGTTTGGTGTAAAAAGAGAGGAATTGAAAAAAACCAAAGCTTCCTTCAGGAAAGTATCCATACTTTGAGGAAAACAGTAGCTTATTGAGTTCAGATGTTTGATGTTCATTAGATGTACTGAAGAGGCCATCCCCACAAGGGATGGCCTAAAAAATTGCCGATATCTATGCTCTATGCTCGGATGGGTTTGTACCAGGGAAGTCGCAACATATACTCGATAAGGAACTTCATTAGTAGTAAAGTACTTATATAAATGTCTTATAAGAAAATGACTAGGGGAGAAATACCTTCTTGGAAACTCACTCATCCAAATATCAAATGAAAAAGAGCCATATTATTTTATTGCTAGTGTTCATATTGGTTGTTTTAACTGGTTTGCGCATTTTATGGATGGAAACGTTTCATGATCCCAAACAGGCGTCAATTCATAATGGGCAATTCGATTTGCGCAATTGGAATGCAGAAGATGGCAGCATTCTCTTACTTGATGGGGAATGGGAGTTTTATCCCTCGCAATGGTTGATAGATGGTAGTCGGCAACAATTGTTAGGCGATAATGCGCCAAGGCATATTAAGGTACCAGGAGGATGGAGTGAAGCTTTGCATGCTGACAAGCCATCTCCATACGGGTATGGGTCTTATCGTTTGCGTCTTTATGTAGACCCGGCAAAGAACCTTAATTATAGTATTCGTGTACCCAGCGTACGCACTGCATCAGAATTATATGTAAACGGTCGATTGCTTACTAAATCCGGACAGGTGGCGACAACAAAGGATGAATATACTTCGAAGGACCTACCCTATTCTACAACCTTTACAGCAGACGAAAAGGGTGTAATCGAACTCGTCATTCAGGCGGCAAATTATGTAGATAGTCGAAGCGGGGGCATAGTCCAATCCATTAAATTTGGTTCAGAAGAAGCCATTGCCAAAGAGATGAAAGCCTCCATTTTTATGCAGTTTTTGGCAGCAATTATATTTATTATGCATGCCGTCTATGCACTTCTTTTGTATTTACTAGGAAATAAGGAAAAGAAGCTGCTTTATTTCAGTTTGCTTGCATTAAGTGTAACGATCACGAGTGTCTTTAGTACGAATGAGAAGTTGTTCCATCAATTATTTTACATTGGGATTAATTGGGATTTTAGGCTGACTAATATTGCTTTTGTTATTGCAGCCTATGCTTTGCTCCAGTGTACGAATCATCGCGAGCTTCCATATTGGCGTAGGATGTACCCCGTCTATAAAGTAATGAATCTAGGGACTGCCGGCATCACTTTGTTTTTAGATCCAACTCAAGTGATTATGCTCTTTCCAATTTATTATCTATTAGTAGGTATTGCTGGGGTTATCACGTTGATTACAATGTTTAAAAAAGTAATTAAAGATTTAAAGAGTAATCTTCTACTGCTTATCTCTTTTCTTGCGTTGATGAACCATTCTCTTTGGTCGTTATTCTTGCTGAATAGCGGCTTGAGTCTTGTCTACTATCCGTTCGATATGATTATTGCGATGGGCTGTTTATCCTCTGAATGGTTTAAGGGATACTTTATCATGCATGCGAACACCAAAGAGCTTGCTGCAACCTTGCAAAGAATGAATGATCATAAGGATCAATTTCTGGCAAACACTTCGCATGAATTTAAAAATCCGCTGCATAGCATGCTTAACATGTCACAATCCGTTTTAAAAAGGGAGCAGCATTTATTGCAGGAACGGAGCATCAAGGAGCTTGAAACGGTCTTATCGGTAGGACGTCGGCTGACATGGATATTAAACGACTTGATTGATGTAATGAGTTTACAGGAAGGCAATCCGCGTCTACAGAAAAAGGTCATATTAATTCAGCCGATCGTAACCGGAGTTATGGATATGCTGCAATTGAACGCAGAAATAAAGTCTGTCGCAATTGCAAATCAGATTTCGGAAGATTTCCCCCCAGTAATTGCGGATGAAAATCGGGTGATCCAAATCGTGTTCAATCTACTTCATAATGCTGTGAAATATACGAATGAAGGGACAATTTCGATTCAAGCTTTTGCCAAAGACGGAAGAGCGTATATTGAGATTGCTGATACGGGGATCGGAATGGATGAGCACATGCTTAAGCGCTTATTCCGTCCGTATGAGCAAGGCAGTACGAGTGTGACCATGATTGAAGGCGGCTTTGGGTTAGGTTTAAGCATAAGTAAGCAACTGGTTGAGCTTCATGGGGGTACGTTAGATGTGTCCTCTGCTTTAGGAGAAGGCTCAACATTTACATTTTCATTAAAGCTAGCAGATTTGAAAGCGGTGGAAGAGAATGATGTGACGAACTCATTTGATTCTTTACCAATACAATCCATGCCGATTCAAGAAAATATTTCGATAAAAGCGGAAAAGGCTGACATCCCGATGGCTGCGAAACCAACAACTTTATTAGAAATGAATCGTGACCGTCCGATCCTACTGATAGTTGATGATGATCCTATCAACCTTCAAGTACTTGAAGCCATACTACCCCCGGACGAATATGAGATAACGATGGTAACGAGCGGTAAAGAAGCTTTGGCTGTACTAGATACAAAGGAATGGGATCTGGTCATCTCCGATATCATGATGCCACAGATGTCCGGGTATGAGCTGACACGAATGATTCGTGAGCGGTTTACACTCACGGAGCTTCCGGTATTGCTCCTTACCGCAAGAAGCCAACCGAAAGATATTCAGAGCGGTTTTATAGCGGGGGCAAACGATTATGTGACGAAGCCAGTGGAAGCAATAGAAATAAAATCGCGGATCGAAGCGTTAACTACGATTAAACGATCCGTTCGAGATCAACTGCGATTAGAAGCTGCATGGCTGCAAGCGCAAATCCAGCCTCATTTTATATTTAATGCGTTGAATGCTGTAACAGCTTTAAGTGAGATTAATTTGGATAAGATGCGTAATGTGCTCGATGAATTCAGTAATTTTCTAAGGAATAAATTTGAATTCCAAAATATGGACAGGCTTGTTCCGATCGAAGAGGAGTTAAGTCTAGTACGTTCTTATCTATATATTGAAAAGGTTCGGTTTGAAGAAAGGTTACAGGTTATTTGGGAGATAGATGGCGGCGGGGACATAATAGTCCCATTTCTTACAATCCAGCCCCTCGTTGAAAATGCGATAAGACATGGCATAATGAAGCGCAATCGTGGAGGAACGATTCTTATTCGGATTTCCGTCTGTGAGACGCATGCAGAGATAATCGTTGAAGACGATGGGGACGGAATAGACGAGGTTCAATTGCAACGAATATTAGAAAGGAAAGCAGATAGTCGTTCAGGCGTCGGATTGATTAATACGGATCAGCGATTAAAACGACACTTTGGAACAGGACTTCATATCACAAGTACGTTAGGTACAGGGACAAAGGTAACCTTTCATGTACCTAACAGGTTAAATAGCGGGGATAAAGCTAGGATGGAATAATATTACTATGTTTCGGAAAGGAGAATTTAATATGTACTTTCACAGTTATAGAAAGCCGATAAGAATCCGCCAACTTCCTCAAAATTAAAATTTGAGGAGGGTAAATATGAAAGTTAATAATAATTATCTGAAAGAACATTTAAAGCATGTTTATTGGTTAAATGGTGGTTGTTGTGCTGGTAAGACCACAATGACGAAGAAATTTGTTGAGGAGTTAGGATTTCAAACGTTAGAGGATAATGTCTTAAAATATAGGCCATTCACTAGCCCTGTTGAATATCCCGCCCTTCAATATCCCCATCCTGGTTTGGATTGGGACAAATGGTTTAATAAACCTAATGATGAACATTGTGAATGGCTTTTTCAAATTGTCGAAGAAATGATGGAGTTTTTTGTATCGATTTGTTGAAAATGCCCACCAATACACCAATCATAATAGATTTAGGAATAATGCCCGAACAAATACTGCCCTTTATTCCTAAAGAAAGAATGATATGTCTCTATACCTCTAATGAAGAAATAGAAAGGTTATATTTCTTTAGGGAAGACCATAAGATGATTCTGGATGTTATTAATCTTACAGCAAATCCAGCGGAAACAATCAAAAACGGTGACGCGTATCATCGCTAGTGGTAAAGCAGAGGACTGAACCGAATGTCGAAGCGGTAGCAATAAATTTGCAGGTTGAAGCTTAAATCGTTGAGGTTCTCAACACATGTATTAAATGTCATTCTAGCTTTTGGTGAATTCAATAAAGTCGATGCACTAACAATCCTTAAGACGTTACCAATCATGTGGATTACTGCTATGATTCTTGAACCCGTTCTCGTTGACCGTATTGCAGAAAAATTGGTTGCCAAGTTTACAGAATCAACGGATAGCTTTAATGCCAAAATTTTATTCCGCATCTTATTCACTGTAATTGGAATGTCAGCCCGTATGATGCTTATTGGTGGTATTGTAGGAAACGGTTTTCATTCTGAAATCTTTAGCAACTTCTTAACGAATTGGCCAAGAAATCTCTTAGTTGTACTGATCGCTGAAAGCTTAGTAATTCAACCCATTGCACGATTTGCGATGGTAAAAATTCATGCTTCTCAAGACAAAGTAATTAAAACTGCTGATGTAAATGCACAATAATTAACGGAACACAAACTATTTAACATATGAAGAAGCGCTCAGTCGAACGGGTTCGTCTGAGTGCTTTTATCTATTTTATATGGATAGAGATTGAATGGCTTGCAAGGGCAGTTCCTATTGACAACTGGAAAAAGAACAGATAAAGTAATCCTTGTATGATATTGATAATCATTATCGATATAAGGGGATTGAACATGAATAAAAAGCTCTTCCTCCCATTTCTGCTGATAATGTTGATTGTAATCAGCGCGTGTGGGAACCAAGCTGCAAACGACAATCAGACTGACTCCGTCTCGTCAAATGCTGGTCAAGCGGTCAATGACGTTACGAAATCCGACACGGCGTCCGAATCGAATGTCGGTACCAAGACGTACCAGTCCGAGTCCGGCCCCATAGAAGTTCCGGCCAACCCCAAGCGAATCGTCGCATTGACGAATGGGCCGAACGTGCTTTCGCTTAACGGTACACTGGTGGGTGTTGATGAATGGACGAGCAAGAACCCGTTGTTTACAGACAAGCTGTCGGGCGTGAAGGTCGTATCGCCAGACGATCTGGAAAAGATAATCGAGCTGGATCCCGACCTCATTATCACGGGCACCGACAGTAAAAATATAGGCAAGCTCAAAGAGATAGCGCCAACCGTCACGTATACGTGGGGTAAGCTGGACTATCTGAGTCAGCAGCTGGAAATCGGAAAGCTACTGAACAAAGAGCAGGAAACTCAGGCTTGGATCGACGAATTCAAACAGAGCGCTGCTGAGGTAGGAAAGGAGATCAAGTCAAAGTTCGGAGATAATGTGACCGTGTCCGTTTTTGAAACGGATTCGAAGAGTTTTTATGTGCTCGGTAACAATTGGGCGCGCGGAACCGAAGTGTTGTATCAGGCAATGGGGCTGAACATGCCGGAGAAGGTCAAAGCCGATGCACTGGGTCCCGGCTATTATACGCTATCATCGGAGATACTTGGTAATTATGCCGGTGACTTTCTTGTTCTAAGCAGAAGCTCCAAGAACGATAATTCGTTTATGAGGACAGCGACATGGAACAATATCCCGGCCGTCAAGAACAAGCATGTCATCGAGATCGATTCGGAAGCTTCCTCGTACAGTGATCCGACAACCCTCGAGTACTTGCTCACCATATTCAAGAAAGGCTTTCTCGGATAAGCGGCGAAATATTTCATAGAGAGCATCAGATTTGACCGCCGTAGCATCAGGACCCTAGCGTTATTAGAACGCATGGATCTCTTTTATTTTTGAGGGGGGATACCTCTGAAAACAGTCAATAATTGTCCTGAAGGAACAATATCCTGAGGTAATGGCATGAATCAACGATAATTATAACGCATGGAATGGCGGCGTTTATAGGGGCGGTCCCAAACAAACAAAAACGGCTTCACTGTCCCAATAGGACGGCAAAGCCGTTTTCTTTATGCCACAAAAGTGGTAATCATTCTTTATTGTACAACCTGCCAAACATCTAGTTTACTAGGCACATTGCCTTGTGTCCACCACTTGGCTTGGTACGTAACACCTTCATATATGACGCGATCTCCGCCATTGTAAGCTTTGCTCGCATTCCATACTGGCGTTATGTCGCTACTCAAAAGCTTCCATGCATCAGAGGTATCTGGCTGATCGCCTTGCGTCCACCACTTTGCTTCATATTCTGCGTCTTGGAACAGAACGCGGTTTCCGCTTGTATACACCTTGGTTGCTTCCCACTCTGGTAAATCGCCGGTTGGCTGTTCTTGTGTTTTCACTGTAATAGAGTTGCTCGCATCCGATACATTGCCTGCTGCATCAACGGCCTTCACAAAGTACGTGTACTCTGTGTTTGGCTGCAAGCCGCTGTCTGTTGTCATTGTACCTGTTACCGTCTGTACTTTAACGCCATTACGATAGATTTCATAATGCTTCACCCCTACGTTATCCGTGGATTCGCCCCACATCAGATGGATCGTCGAGGTCGTCTGTCCCATAGTGTGCAAGGATGTCGGTGCCGTTGGGGCAGTTGTATCGTTAGCCGGGATTGGCTTCGTTGTCACTGTAATTGCAGCACTTTCCTTGGAAACATTGCCTGCCGCATCCACAGCCTTTACTGTATACGTGTAGGATGTATTTGCTTCCAGGCCCGTATCGACAACCGATGTGCCTATCACCGTCTGTACCTTCACGCCATTACGATATAGGTCATAATGACTAACACCTACGTTATCGGAAGCCGCATTCCAGCGCAATTCGATAGTGTTCGTTGTTTGCACAGGAGATGTCACAGCAGTAGGCGCCGTTGGTGCCGTTGTGTCCCCTGGGTTTGGATTCCCGTTATCATCGTTAATCAAATTCACATCCATTACCTGATAAAAAGCATTCACCGTATCCGCAATTTCCCATACACCCAGAATTACATGATAGCCGCTGCGATCTGTCGGCACGTCAATTTGATGTACAACCGTTGTTGGCGGCTTGGCTCCTCCATCGTTAAATGTCTCGATAAGCTCAAAATCAGCACGAGCTAACGGCTTGTCCGGGTTCCAATCTTTCTTGGTAATGTAATATTTCCATTCTCTTGTAGCGTGTGGTGCGGTTAATGTCCACTTAATGGTGTTCTTACCGCCATTCATCGTTACTTTACTCCAGCGACTAGCTGTCTGCTCGTCAAGCTGCGGGAACACACCAGCACCAGCAATTTGGCCATCAGCAGGTCCTTTAGCCGGGAAGCTTCCTAATCCTTCCACGCTTTGTGGCTCGTATTGCACGGGACCGCATTTTGTGTTCGTCAGATCCTTGCACAGAGCAGCACGACTAGAATGAATATAACCATGAGCAGATACTTGATCTGCAAATATAATGGATCCAATGATTCCACATACGAGCAGCGGTGCTACTTGTAGCGTCCTTTTCCTCCAAGAATGATTCCGTACCTCTCCATTTCGGTTTAACCGCTTAAACATTTTGCTAATCATCATCTCGCTCCTTTAAGTAAATTGATGTCTCTAAGGGGACACCAATAATTATCGGATAATGTGGCAGATAATGTATAGAAAGGTGGTAAAATAATTCCAATGGCGCATCTGCTAGTCCTACTCCTCAATACACAAATCTCATTCCTTAGACGGAGGGAGTATCCATCCAGAGCCAGTTCATTATATCGGGATACTGCAATAGAATTAAATAAATCAATGGAATCACTGTTAGTATCCTACGGGAGAGGATGGTTGCGAAGTGGAGAAGATTATTGAAGTACGGGGCATTAGCAAGGTGTATGGGAAAAGAAAAACGAAAGAGAAGGTACATGCCGTTCGTGATGTATCTTTTGATGTGAATCGAGGAGAGGTTCTCGGTTTATTAGGGCCCAATGGCGCTGGGAAAACATCAACGATCAAGATGCTCTGTGGCTTGTTAGATGCGGATGCGGGCTCTATACATATTAATGGCTTAGATATTAGTAAGAAGAGACTTAAGGCGCTTGAACATATTAGTGCTGTATTAGAGGGGAATCGGAATTTATATTGGCGTCTTACCGTTCGGGAAAACTTGGAGTATTTTGCTGGTAACCGAGGCTGCTCTCGGAAGCAAGTCGCCGTTCAAGCGGAGAAATTATTAGAGCAATTCAACCTTAAAGAAAAGGAGAATGAGCTTGTCAATGGGTTATCACGGGGAATGCAACAAAAGCTGGCCATTGCGGTAGCACTCCTAGCTAATACGGATGTCATCTTGCTGGATGAGCCAACTCTCGGTCTTGATGTTGAGGTTAGTTATGAATTGCGTAACATTCTAAAAACGATCGTTAAGGAAGAGAAGCGCACAATTATTATTAGTTCCCATGATATGCCTGTTGTACAGGAGCTGTGTGACCGAGCCATTATCATTAATAAAGGGGAAGTCGTGATTGACGACAGGGTAGAGAATTTATTGAAGTTATTCGAGACCAGGGCTTATTCCATTAAGTTGGGTGAGAAGTTAAGCGTAAAGCAGGAGAATAAGTTGTTAACTAGATTTCCTCTAAGTACCTATAAAGCAAGCTCTCATGAAACCATCGTGGAAGTGAATTTAGAGCAGGGTCAGGATATCTACGAATTGTTCGATATTCTGAAAGAGGAAGGAACTATGGTGGAGAGTATTGATCGTATAACGATCGATTTTGAACAAGTGTTTATTCAGATTGTAAAGGGAGGGATGACTAGTGAAATGGCTCCACTTATTCAATGCTAATTTTCGTAAGGAATATATTGAGATGAAACGCTACCTGCCGAACACTATTGCGTTAGTGGTCACTTTTTATATTGTATTTCTGGCTGCATTTTTTGGAATTATGTTCGTAGGTGATCCCGCCAATTTTGAAATGAATGTTCAATATTCCATTGTAAGTGTAATGTTCTGGAGACTAACCATGATGACGATGAACTTTATTGGTTATTCGGTAATAACAGAAGCGACGCGTGGTACGTTGGAACAAATCTATATGTCTCCCAGGGGCGTGTGGAAAATAATGCTCACGAGGATCATCTCCCAATTTGGCTTACAGTCTGTAATTATGGTCATCTTGCTTTTTGGTGCAATGCTAACCTCCGGACAGTGGCTGAGCCTTAACCCCCTGACAACGATTCCGATTATTCTAGTTACTATGGTAAGTATGGTAGGTATCAGCTTTATGATTGCTGGTTTAGCTATTATCGTAAAGCAAATTCAGGCGTTTTTGCAGATTTTTCAGTTTGTTTTGATGGGGCTTGTATTTGTTCCTTTAACGGCAGCTCCGTTTCTGGCATTCGCCCCATTCGTTCAAGGCGTAAATATGGTAAGAACCGTAATGATAGAGGATCTGACATTGACACAGTTACCTTTATTAGATTATGGGGTTTTACTATTGAATTCGCTAGTATATCTGATTTTAGGACTCGTTGTTTTTCATCGCTGTGAGAGAATAGCCATGAAGAAAGGCCTGCTAGGGCAATACTAGTGTTACGGTGACTTATCCGCTTGGCTGGGCAGCAATGATCTGCAAACCAAAGTTGAAGTGATTCGAACAGCCTTGGAACATTGCAGCATACTGTCTTTTATGTATCTAAGCGCTAAAGGAGACAAGGTTATGCGGACCCTGGAACCTCATCGTCTTTTATTGAAAGAAAATCATTGGTACGTGCAAGGGTATTGTTTGAGCCGGCAGCAATTTCGGGTATTTAAGCTATCCCGCATATCTGAACTGGAGAGAACAGAAGACCGTTTTGTCATGCGTGAGATTCCCCCAGCTTTTTCAGAGTTTACAGATACCATGTCCAGAAAAATGCAAAAAATAATATTGCAGTTCGACCACTCCATCCTCGACCGGATGTTGGATTATTGCGGAGAAGAGAACATTATTCCCCTCGGTAATGGCAAATTCCATGCATATTTTGATTTTATTGAAGATGATTATGGTTACGGAATCCTAATGAGCTTCGGAGATAAATGCCAATGCATTGAGCCTGAGCATGTGCGCAATGAAATGAAGAGACGGCTCAATGATTCAATAAAAGCATATTTTTGAAATACAAAGCAATTAACCTTCTCCTTATAAGGTCCACTGGACAGGGTCCTACTACTTAATTCAGGCAAACGCATCCTAACTTCGGGGGCTATCCGTTAGGGTGTCCTATTTTTCTTAAAACTTGCCGTTCACCGAAAGGAGAGGCAAACGATGATTCGAACCTTTAAGCCTATAGCTACTTTACGCAAGTTAGTGGACTATATTTGGGTCGTTGACTTCGATTTTCTCGCTGATGACCATAGAGAGGATGTTATTATGCCGTTGGGGTATTTTAATATCATTTTCAACTATGGGTCTGCTTATCGGCTGGTGGGAGAAGATCCAGAAATGGTAATTCCCAATACGGCTGTAATTGGTCAAATGAAAAGAGCGAAATATGTTCGATATGGACAACAGCTGTATCAAATCGGGATTACATTAACTCCGTTAGGGTTTATTCAATTGTTTCAGGTATCTAGTCTTGAACTGACAGAGCGAATCGTACAGGCCTACGATGTGGATCCTGATCTGGACGAACTATACCAAAAGATGATGGGATTTAAAGATGTGGAGCAACATATCTTAGCAATCAATCATTATTTGTTACATAGAATAGCGTTGAATAAGAGGAATACCGACCGTATAGAGAAAATGCTTACTTATGTAGAACGAGAGTATGAAAACTTGAACATTGTGAGTATGGCAAAGTTTTTTGGGATTTCAGTAAGTACGTTGGAGCGTTTCTTCAAAAAACATATCGGACTAACCCCAAAGTCCTATGGAGATATTGTGAAGTTCAGAAAATATGTTGAGGATGAAGGATTGAGGGAGAATATGCAGTATCGTTACTATGATCAGTCTCACCTCATCAAAACATCGAAAAAATTTGCCGGTAGAACCGTCAAAGAGTTAGAGAAGCTGCCAGATGAATTAACCCTTCGTTATGTATGGCATGGTCAGGAGTTATGAACGCCTGATCATCGATGCCGATTTTTTACAATACAGGCTCTTTCCTTCCGGTTAATCTGGAGACACCAACCGATGAGAGGAAGAGATAACAATGCAGGATATTATGATCATGGCAAGTTTGCTATCGTTTTTAAATGTAACCTTATTGGCGATATTGGTTCCAGGAGGACCGATAGAGAACAGAGATTTCTCAAAATTAAAAGGGATTGTGTTTTGGGGATTTAATCTGTTACTTATCTTACTTGGAATTACGTCGTTTATCGTGTGCTATCTCTTGTTGATATCACATCCTAATGCCATTTTCATTACGCAAATCATTGCCGTTTTATACTTTATCGTGTACATGATCGACTTAGCTGGTATTTTTCCCAAATCACCGACTAAAATGTCCAAGCCGCTCGCGTTGTTCGAAGTCATTAACGCATCCATGGCTGTATTCCTCTTCCTCTTTGTGACAGCGATTGGGCATGTCGGTATATGAATGGGCTTATGAACTTTGCGAGGGGGAGAGAAGATGGCTATAGAAGAGCAATATGCTTCAGATGTTAAAGCAATATTGTCCCACCGATACGATCAGGGCTCAGACTACTGGACTACACCCGATAAACGCCTCATGAAGGGCTCACCTTTTACTACTTTGGACTGCGCATTGTATCTATTGGAATTAGGTATGAAGCCAACAGAATCGATACTTCAGGAAACGGCAGAGCTGATCCTTAGTACTTGGCAGGATGACGGACGTTTCAAGGTATATCCGCAAGGTGGGATTTATCCCTGCCATACTGCACATGTGGCTGAGGTGCTCTGTCACTTGGGGTACGCGTCGGATACCCGAATGATAAAAACCTTCCAATACCTTTTGGATACCCAATATTCTGATGGAGGCTGGCGATGCAATAAATTTAGCTTTGGCCGTGGTCCTGAGACTGAGTACTCCAATCCGTTCCCCACTCTCACAATTTTGAATGCATTTCGCTTTAGCAACGATTTCAATCATGAATCTGCCCTTGATAGTGCTGTAGATCTCCTGCTCGAGCACTGGGACATTCGAAAACCGATCGGTCCATGTCACTATGGCATGGGAACATTGTTCATGCAGGTGGAATATCCATTTCGAAGCTACAATCTTTTTGTATAGGTCTATGTGTTATCTTTTTATGACCGTGCCAAGAAGGATAGACGTTTCTTGGAAGCCTTAGAAGCGTTGGAATCCAAACTGGTAGATGGACAGATTGTCGTTGAACGTGTCGTTCCTAAGCTAGCCAAGCTTTTTTTCTGCAAAAAGGGCCAGCCTAGTTCTCTGGCGACTATGCGCTATCGTGAGATTTTAAAAAATCTCGGACCGGTGTAGTGCTCTTTTCTTAAGCGGATACATAAAGCAGGGCACGGATTTGTAATATGTACGTAGGTGCATGCTTCCGATGCGCAGCGAATGAAACAAGGGGCTTTTAAACCTAGACTCCTTGTTTTTCGCCTTTTCTGATACTTATTTTCAGAAAGTTGCCCTCTTGAAGTTATCGCAGCGTCAAGTGCTAAAATGTATGCTAGGGAGCGTTATGTCGGCGTTAGGGGACCACGGTGAATATAGCCGTGGAGAATGGATTGCCGTTCGTGTCGGTTAGGATTTACTATCGGGGAAAGAAACTTGAACTTCGCAAGGTATTGCTGGACACTGGGTCGGCAAGTACATTGTTGAAGGCCGACGTTGTAGGTGAAATCGGTATTGTCCCTGAAGGTAACGACGTCGTGGATACAATCCGGGGCGTGGAAGGCATCGAGTATGTCTATACGAAAACGTTGGACGGTGTCGATCTACAGTATTACCTGGAAATGGTGCGATCTGGAGAAGGTATTTCCGGCTTGGCAGCGCTGGGCACCTTCGGTCACGAACCGCTTAACCTCAACCATTGAGGTGGCCGCCAAGCAGGTAGGGACCATCGAGTCGACCGGGCAATTGCTGGGCAGTTCAGCTTACCTGCGAGGATTGATCAGACCATTGCTGCGAACCGGAACTCCGGTGAAGGTGATGGTACGAACGGTGCCCTTTATCGAGGCGACCAAGTTTTTTGCCGCGAGGGATCTCAATCTGGAGCCTAAGTTTAAAATCTCCGGGGCTTTTGGGTATAAACCTTTGCCTCGCTGAGGCGTCAGGGTCATCCGTGATTTTCTGTCTCATGCGCCTAACCAGCACTCTACCGTGTGGTGTCAAAGCTTAGGTGGTGCGGGCAGTGCAGTGGGCCGGGTATCTCCGACCGCGACGGCATATCCTCATCGGAAGGCAGAGACGATCTGCGAGCTGTCGGCGCGATGGAGGAATGATGGTGAGCAAGTACTATATAAAGTACCTTGCTCACCAAATTATTGTTGTAGCTGTAGCGATAAAAGGTTGATAAAGCTAAAGAGTTAAAGATATCTAACGTTTTGTTTTTCCAGTGCTTCTTGGACCTTTTTCACGCTGACTTTGCTGGTTGGAGTTTGTTCCTTTATTGATACTGCTGCGGCAACGCCTGCCGCTTGTCCAGTTGAAACACAACATGCCATATTACGGAAAGAGACATGAGCAACTCTATCACCACTTATTGATCGCCCAGCTACCAGAAGGTTCTCAATCTTCTTCGGAAGAATACAGCCATAAGGAATATGATAGTAGCGACCAGTCGTGGGCTTGATAAGATAGCCAATTCCATCAATGAACTCCGGGAAAATAGCAACACTATCTTCGAAGCGGGCTTGCTCCATTACATCGGTAGCAGTGAGATAATAGTGCCCCTCGATTTTTCTCGATTCCCGCGTTCCAAGCGTCATGCCAAAATTACGAAGCTTTGCTTTTTCAAACCCCGGTACCTTGTTGCGCAATATTTCTACACAATGCAAAGCATTTCGTCTCCCTGTAATTTCCGCCTGAGTCAAATCTACTACATCCGTACAATCTATATTACCGATGAATACAACATTTAACTGGGTCACTTCTCCTTCATCAGTAATACTACTCCACGTCCCCCCCAGGCTTACATTTTCGTCATTGGGAACAAGATTTTCTTGTACAGCTTCTACAAATGGCTTTTCAAAATAGGGGCTAAATAAATCGTCTTCTTTACCACCTGTTTGAATCTCCCAATAGCCGCCCCAATCTTTGTAGGTAGGTTTCAAATCATTATGAATATATTCTTTGAATCGCTTAGTGTCTACTCCCTTACAGTGAAACATTGTGGTCACACTCATTAACTCTTCTTTGGGTGCTTTTGTATATGGAGCTCCTGCGAGTGCTGCAATATCAGCATCACCAGTACAGTCGATTACCCGTTTAGCGAGAACAGCGAAACGACCCGATTTACTCTCAGCGACAACACCCTTTATTTCACCATCTTCTACAATTGCAGATACTGCCATACAATGTAGCAATGGGCGAACACCTGCTTGTTCGAGCATTACATCAGCGACATATTTAAACATTTCGCCATCTAATGCCTGACTATTGGACTGACACTCAGGATTATCTCCAGCTATTTCAGCACATGTATCTTCAAATTCTGTTATGAGTCCACGTCCATCAATTGTGGCATCATGACGATACCATGCGAAGCCTTCTACACCAACATGGGTTATTACGCCGCCAAAACATCCGTAACGCTCCATAAGCATGGTATCAGCTCCTTCACGTGCTGCAGCTATAGCGGCTGCAAGACCTGATGGACCACCTCCTACCACCAATACATCAACCTCGGCATGTACAGGAATTTTGCGACCGCTTTCATGAACAAAATCCAATTAAATCACCCTTTCATAGTTGTCTCTCAATCAGAGTCTATATATTTTCGAACGTCTTTGAGGAAATTACGTATCATTTTATAAAAGATAAATAAAATCGGAATGGAGCCTAGGACTGAACATAACTTTGCTGCATCGATACCACCTACTATAAGGAGGACTATTGGCCATGCAATAATTGCAATACTCCATAGCAATCTGCAAAATTTACTTGGATCCATATCGTCGGTAATATCTTTAGTAGCGATAGACGCCAAGATATATGCAGAAGAATCACAAGTAGTAGTTAAGAAGATGAAAGTAATTATAATGAAGGCGAAGATTACAATGTTTCCAAAAGGAAGTGAATTTAGCAGTGCTATAATGGCTTCATAATCTCCTCCAGCTTGCAATTTTCCTATAGTATCTACAGAGCCACTCAACTGCTTATCAATCCCATAACCACCTAATACAGTTTGGAATAACCAGGAGCCTACACTGCCCATAATAGTGGTGCTTACAGCAACTTGCCTTATGGTCCGTCCGCGAGAGATCTTTGCTATGAATAAACCCATAATTGGTACATAAGAAATCCACCAGGCCCAATAGAAAACCGTCCAATTCTGAGGAAAACCGCTTTTGTTAATTGGATCTGTGTAGAAACTCATATAGGAAAAATTCTGAAGCATGACTCCAAGACTATTAGCGGCATTATTCGCAATGAAAGAAGTAGAGCCAGCAAGGGCGACATATAGAATAAAACCTAGAGCAATAATCGAATTGAAGTTACTTAGGAATTTTACTCCTTTGTTTATCCCGGAAATAGCACTAGCCCCGAATAAAAAAGCCAAAAAGAGAGCAATAATGATATTTCCTACTAGGCTGGGTACAATACCAAATAAATGGTATAACCCTTGGGATATCATTGGAGTACCAATTGCAGCACTAACTGCAACACCAGCACTAAGGCCTATAATCACAAAAGTATCTACTATTTTTCCGAATTTTTCTTTGCCGTTTTCTTTGGTGAATCCACAGGCAACACTAATACGCAGGTTAGGTATTTTCTTCACGAAATAATAGAATGCGATTATAACAGCAGCCATCGCATAAGTTGCCCACCCACTTAGACCCCAATGGAACATTGTATAGCCTACAGATATTTCTGCTGCTTGCGAAGACATAGGCTCTAATCCAAAGGGAGGAGACATCATATAGTAACCCCATTCAATAAGCCCCCAGTAGAGGATACTTGATCCTATGCAAGAGCAGAACAACATGCTGCCCCAACTTAATGTAGAATGTGGCGGAGGACCCTCACCTAAGCGAATATTCCCAATTTTCGAAACGCTTACATAACCAAGCAACAACAGAACTAAGAAAATATAAATTTGATATATACCACCAAACACATTAGTTGTTAGTTCAAATATTGTACTTAATAGTGAGTTGCTTGACACATTTGCAAAAAGGAAAAAGAAGGAAATCGCTAAAAGGATGAGAAGACTCGGAATTGTGATAGACCAGTCGATTTGCGGTTTCTGGCCCTTTGTCTGCACGAGATCACCCCTGTCTATGTAGCCTAAGTGTACATTGCAGTAATATCTAGAATACGGTCTTTAATGGGCGGATGCTGGAGCTCATTCTTAATTAACAGAGGCAGCAGCTTCATCGACACCAGCTGATTTCTTCAGCTTTGCCTTTTTGTTCATGTTTTGTAGAATAAATGACGCAATAAGACCAACGACTGCACAACCTAGCATAAATAGGAATACATGACGATACCCACCAATACCCGGCGTTCTATCAACCATGTTGCCTACCGTGGTATATAAGTAAATTTCAGGGAAATAGGTTAGCAGTGACATCAGACCGGCAGCAGTACCGGTGAGACGGTTGGGAATATTGACTTCATCGATAATGGAGAAAAATACAGCGTTTGCACAATAAATGAAAGAACCTAAAGCTACCATATTGGTAAGAGCGAGGCCAACTCTGCCAGCTTCTCCTGGCAAAACTATATAAACAATAGTGAATATAATCATACCAATAAACGCATAGATCATGAATCGTGTTCTAGATTTACATTTATCAGCAATATAACCCCCTAGAAGACCACCCACACCAAACAAGACGTATGCACGCATGATACTGGCAAGCGCCACATTAGATTCACTCATATTAAAAACATCAGAGAGATAAGGTGTAACCATGCCAAAACCGATGTAAATACTCCACATACAGAATGTGACAATACCGGCCATCCACATAGCAGGCATCCTCAATACTTCTTTCATATCAGCGACTTTAAAGTTGCTCTTCTCACCGTCTTTTTTATCCGAATCGATGAAGAACCAACATGCAATCCCTGTAAGTATTGTTACTATCGAATAGAAAATGATCGTGGCTCGAAGGCCGCCAACTCCTTCTCCAAACTTCATGAAAATTGGAACGGAGATAAAGCCTACAATCATGGATGTAAGTCCTTTGCCTAAATACCAGAAACCATAAAGTTTCCCCTGTTCAGAACTATCGCCGAGCTCACGGATAATCCGCACACACACCGCCCAGAAAGTGAAGACCGTCGTGACTGCCCACAATGCGTGAAGAAGAACTATCATAAAATAGGACGGGAATGTTGCATAGTAAAAACCGGTTAAACCAGTTGAAACCAATGAAAATGTCAATAAGTTACGTGCAGAGAATCTGTCGGCGGCCCAACCGCCGGGAAGGTATAGAATGAAGTTGATTAAGCCGTATGCGCTCATCAGTAACCCAAGTTGTGCATTCGTTGCCCCCGTAGCTTCTTGCATCGCAGCGTAGTAGGTTTCACGAAGGTAAGGCAGTTTATAGATCAAACTTCCAGCTATACCGAGGAGCACCAGGATTAACCATTTTCTCCAATTGCTATTATTCATTGCTTTTGCCATAAAATACCCCTTTCATCATTACGCTTTTTAATAAATTATTGTAGGAAAGAGAATAAGCAAAAAATGGAGCAAGAATGTTGTCGAGTAATCCAACCCCTCTCCGGAAAAGTTTCAATAAACAAAACTTAATTTCATTTATAGATTATCATCCCAATCTTCTAGTTGTCAATATCATAGATTTTATAATTTGTGACAATAAAAAATCAGCGGTAACAGAGATTTTTCCTCTGTATCACCGCTGATTTTGAACTGCTATATGAAAGAACTTTAAACGTTTATGAAATTCGATATTAATAATCATAACCTAGTTTGATAGATATATCATGTGTTGCTTTCAATAAGTATTCAACTCGATCTGCAATAAATGATTGAGTGAATCGTGTAACAGGTCCAGTTACGCTGACCCCGGCTATTATTTTACCGCTGTAGTCATATATAGGGGATGCTACGCAACGTGC
Organism: Paenibacillus aceti; assembly: GCF_003614185.1. GTDB lineage: Bacteria > Bacillota > Bacilli > Paenibacillales > Paenibacillaceae > Fontibacillus > Fontibacillus aceti. The sequence goes on along the minus strand of NZ_KZ987724.1, from coordinate 4,156,807 downwards.
TCCGATTTCGCATTCCTCCTCATCAATAGCGTATCCATTCTTTTTTACGAGCTCAAGCTCATCTAGAAGTTGTTGCTTGCTAGTGAGGGTCTTAGGCGTAATTCGGGACAAGCCACATATCTCAACATAGTGATCCAATTGTTTTTCTGAATACTGGGTAAGGAAGACCTTACCAACCGCAGTGCAATATAAGGGTGCAACATTTCCAATTCTTTGCATAGATCGTATCATTTGATCCGGACCTTCTACCACGTCGATATAAACTACCTTCATATCTTGCTCCAAGGATAAACATACCGATTCACCAAAGATTTTAGTTATCTCTTTCAAGTAATCTGCTGCGATGGAGCGAATGTTTGTTTTCGAACTAACCTTATTAGCAATATTGCATATTTTATAAGTTAAATAGTATTTAAGAGTCTCAGGATCTTGTGCTACATAACCACACTTCATCATTGTATTCAAAAAGCGGAGTGTAGTGCTATTGTTAATCCCTAATTCCTTGGAAATGTCCAGCAATCTTATAGGTTCGCCTATTTCAGCTAACAGTTCCAATATACTAAGGAGCTTCTCTGAAGACATATTTATTTGAGGTTTTTTTGGGCTTTCTTGAACTGGGCACATATGATATTCCTTTCTTTTTGAACTATTGTTTATACAACAAATGATACCATTTATGATTTCAATAATCAAGATTAGATGTTGTTATTAAAACTAATAATTGATTTCTGAAATATGCTATGGTATATTGTTGATAAACAAAACTTAATTTCAATAATCAAAATTAATAAGGAGGAAAAAATAATGGGCACGATGAAAGTGTCGGAGGTAATTGTGAAAATATTAGAAGCAGAAGGTATCAAGGCTGCTTTTGGAATACCGGGTGCTGGCATCAACGGTATCAAGGCTGCTTTTGGAATACCGGGTGCTGGCATCAACGGCATTTATAAGTATCTTGGTGAAAGCAATATCGAACATTATTGTAATCGTCATGAAGAAGCCAGCGTTCATGCGGCAGGCGGTTATTTCCGTGCCAGTGGTGAAATGGCAGTGGCTTTGTGCACATCAGGTCCTGGAGCGACAAATTTCGTTACTGGCGTTTATACATGTAATATTGACAGCATTCCAGTAGTGGCGATAACAGGACAAGCGGTGACTGCCCAACTGGGCAAGGATGCTTTTCAGTGTGTGGATATTGCCCAAATATGTGAACCCGTTACCAAAAAGACTTATTGCATCACCGATCCTGAAGCAGTTGTTGAGACATTTGCCGAAGCGTTTCGTATTGCACGTGAGGGAAAACCTGGTGCTGTAGTTATTGACTTGCCGCTTGACGTACAAAACAGTGATATTGAGTTTGATCCGACTACTTACAAATCATTGTCCTATGAAGTTCCTTCTCCAGATCAGGATAAGATTGAACAGGCCATCACTATGATCAGGAATGCGAAGAATCCTTTGTTGCTTATGGGCGGAGGGGTAATTCTTGCCGATGCTACGGAGAAATGTGTGCAATTGGCGGAAACTTTGAATATGCCAGTAATTACTACATATATGGCGAAGGGAGGTATTCCTGAAGACCATAAATTAAATGCTGGACATTGTGGAATCCAAGTTGGTCAGCCAATTGGCAATAAAGTTTTCCTGGATTCTGATCTGGTACTAGGTATTGGCTGCAGATTCACAGATAGGCATACAGGTGCAATTGATGTATATCGCAGAGACAGAAAATTCATTCACATTAATATTGAGCCGGGAGAAATAGGGAAGATTTTCGAACCAGAACTTGGTATTGTTGCTGACGCAGCACTTGCCATTGACGCCCTGCTTGTTGAAGCACAAAAATGTAACTACAAGAGCAATCATGTTGATGTAGAAGCTCTTCCACAATTACGAAGTGAAATGGCGAGAAAAACGAATTATAGTCAACAACCGATTATTCCACATCGAGTATTTGAAGAACTGAATAAGTATTTTGGTGATAACGCAATATTTACTACCGGTTGTGGAATTACACAAATATGGTCTGGCCAACTCCAGCAAATCAATCAACCGCGATTGTATCTGGCCTCTGGTGGTGCTGGAACATTAGGTTATGATATTCCTGCCGCGTTTGGTGCAGCAGTGGCAACTGGAAAACAAGCAGTAGCAGTGATGGGTGACTTTGGCTTTACATTCCACGCTCAGGAATTGGCGGTTTGTGCCAAGAATAAGATACCTGTGATCGTTGTTGTAGTGAATAATGCATACCTTGGTCTTATTCGCCAGAATCAAAAATATGCTTATGGCTATGAATGTGATGTGGCTATGGAAGAAAATCAAGGCATGATGGATTATGTAAAAGTAGCAGAGGGTTTTGCTTGTTATGGTGAAAGAGTTTTTGATCCCGAAGAAATTCCAGCGGCTTTAAAGCGAGCTCAAGAATCCGGCAAACCTGCTGTAATTGATATTATTTGTGATCAAAATGTAGATTGCTCGATGGGCACCGCTCTCGATAATTGTAGAGAATTTGTATACTAATCTTTTAATAGAGGCTGTTTCCCAATGGGACAGCCTTAAAAATTATATGATTGGAGTGTTTTTGGATGAAGGAATCCATTCATAAGTATTTTAAAGTTGGGTTAGTAAGCTTTATGGCTTATCCGTCGACAATTAGGGGTGAAGACCCTAATGTAGTTGAAATAATACGCAAGATTGCATGTGATGATTATTTTGATGCGATCGAGGTCAATTGGATAAAAGATAAGAAAATACGTTCAGAGGCAGCTGGATTGCTGGAAACTTCTCACTTAACAGTATGTTATGGTGCTCAACCGCACTTGTTAACTACTGGACTGAATGCAAATCATATAGACGAAGGGCAGCGTCAACAAGCCGAATTAACATTGATGGGAGCTATCGACGAAGCAGAGGAACTTGGTTCTCAAGGTATTGCATTTCTATCTGGAAAATGGGAAGAAGCAACCAAGGAACTTGCATATCAACAGTTGTTAACAACGACTTGTAACCTTTGTGAATATGCGAAAACGAAAAATATGATGGTTGAACTGGAAGTCTTTGACTATGATATTGCCAAAGCTTCACTTATCGGACCAGCCCCATTGGCCGCACGGTTTGCAGCAGATGTGCGTGAGCGTTTCAACAATTTTGGATTGATGATCGATCTTTCTCATATTCCGATGACATATGAAACTCCAGAATTTGTGGTACGAACACTTCGTCCATACATTACACATTTTCATGTAGGCAATACAGTGTGTACAAATACTTCTGATGAGGGCTACGGAGATGAGCATCAGCGTTTTGGATTTCCGGGTGGTTCGAATGATACTAACGAAGTACTTGAATATTTGCGTGTTTTGAAGAATGAAGGTTTCTTTAAATCCGAAGATCCTTATGTCTTTTCCTTTGAGGTGAAACCGTGGAAAGATGAAGATCCTGATATTGTTGTAGCAAATGCCAAAAGAGTACTCAATCGAGCATGGGCATTGTTAGAGGATTAATGCTTTATATTATATCTGATTGACTAAGGAGGCTGTTATGTTGAAAATTGTTATATTAGATGGTTATACAGAAAACCCAGGCGACTTGAGTTGGGACGGGTTTGAGCAATTAGGAGAACTCACTGTTTATGATAGAACATCATTGATAGATCAAGATGAGATTATTACTCGTATAGGTAGTACCGACGTTGTAATTACCAATAAGACCCCTATCTCAGCAGAAACAATCAATTCCTGTCCATCTATTCAATATATTGGAGTGCTTGCTACTGGCTATAATGTTGTAGATGTGGAGGCGGCAAGAGCCAAGAATATCCCGGTATGCAATATTCCAACCTATGGAACGGATGCTGTTGGTCAATTTGCTATCGCATTATTGCTTGAAATTTGCCATCATATCGGTCACCACAGCAATGCCGTGTTTGCTGGTCGCTGGGAGGCTTGTCCAGATTGGTGTTTTTGGGATTATCCACTCATAGAACTCTCCGGCAAAACAATGGGTATTATTGGATTTGGAAGTATTGGACAAACTACCGGAAGAATTGCCAAGGCGCTTGGTATGAATATTGTCGCTTATGATGCATATCCGAATGAAGCTGGACAAGAAATAGCAGAGTATGTTTCTCTAGAAGAATTGTTTGCTAAATCAGATGTAATAAGCTTGCATTGCCCGCTATTTCCTGAGACACAGGGCCTGATTAACCGTGATACCATCGCTAAAATGAAAGATGGGGTTATCCTGCTAAATAATTCAAGAGGTCCATTAATTGTGGAAGAGGATTTGGCCGAAGCATTGAACAGCGGTAAAGTATTTGCGGCGGGCCTTGACGTAGTGTCTTCTGAGCCTATTAGAAGTGATAATCCTTTGTTGAAAGCAAAAAACTGCATTATTACTCCACATATTTCGTGGGCACCAAAAGAAAGCCGTCAAAGACTAATGGAAGTAGCAGTGAGCAATCTGAAAGCTTTTATTGCTGGAGACCCTAAAAATGTAGTCAATTGAGAACAGCAAAATAAGGCCATCTTCTAAGAAAAGTTAGGGGCTATCCTTCAGTCAATGATGTTGACTTTCGAGATAGCCCCTAATTGCTATGCAGGAATTACTTCATAGGCCAGCTTCATAATGACCTCTTTATGTTGCGGGTATTTAGCCAGGAGCTCGTCCTGAGTAAATAGCTCAAAATCTCGGAACTCAAAACCGGGTGAAACCATACAGCCTACTAAAGAGAAGGTATCTAGATCCGTAACAGATGAACCGAAGATACTGTTTTTTGGGACAAGCACTTGCGGGACTTCACCTTGATCCAGGTTTGTACCTAATTTAAATTCTTTATAGTTTCCATTCTCATCAATAACGTGTACCGTTAATGGGCTTCCTGCGTGATAATACCATAGCTCATCAGACTTCAAACGGTGGAAATGAGAGATGTTATCTGAGCCTAGTAGGAAGTAGATGCTTGTATAAAGCAATCTTGTTCCTTCAAAGGAAACAGACAATTGTTGATCGGAGGTCTTTTCCTCAGATTCAAACGTTCTTTTGTAATATCCGCCTTCTGGATGGGGTTCGAGCCCAAGCTTGGTTATATAATACTGTGCATCATGGTTGCTCATCGGTGTATACCTCCGGTTATGTGTGTACTATTCCCTATGATACATCAATTTTTCTAGAATACTCAATGAAAAGGTAAGTGAAACGAAGTGGGCTTAAGCGCATGCTGCATCCGCACAGGCAGCCAATCCGCTCCTGGCGTACAATGAACCATAATTAGTGAGCGAGGTGAACTTCCATGGCACCATCCAAAGAGGTGTTCACACGGGCCAGAAGGTTGCAGGGTCAACCGGTATGTATCACTCTGCACAGCGGTAAGACCTACGTCGGTTATATTACCGACGTCAACAGCAATGGCTTGACGCTGGCTAACGCCGGAGCTCAGCCGCGCACCCCATCCGGGAAGCAAGGCTCCCGGCCTAAGCAGCGCAGAGCTGGCTCCCGCGCTTCGGGCTCGGGCAGCCGTTCCCGCAGCCGCCGGAGCGGCGCACGCAAGCCTTCCGCCCGTTCCCGCAAACCGGACGCCCAGATATCGGCCTTTCTGCCGATGTTGGGCTCGTTGTTTGGGGGATTAGGCGGGCTTGGCGGAGCTGGTACAGGAGCGCTCGGCGGTGTATTGGGCGGCGGCATGCGGCTGTTCGGCATGATCCAGCGATTCATGCCAGTTGTAAAGCTGGGATACGGCATGATCAGGTCCATCCGCCCGTTCTTCAGCGCCGTTCAGGGCTTGATGACGCCAGCTGAAGCTGCAGCGACAGAAGGAAAAACACCATAATCGCAAGAGGAAAAGCCCCCTTGGAATGCTTAAGGGGGCCTTTTATGATCGGAGGTACCAAACGTTTACAGATATAGCTGAAGATTATCTTGGGCCTCGCGCGGCGTATGTCACCGGATGGACCTACTGGTTCTGCTGGATAATGACAGCGATGGCTGACATTATTGCGGTCGGAATCTATGTTCAATACTGGTTTGATATCCCGCAGTGGGTGCCTGAAATCATCTGCTTGATCATTTTACTAGGGCTCAATCTGTTAACTGTGAAAAGTTTTGGGGAGTTGGAATTTTGGTTCGCCATAATTAAGGTAGTTACGATACTCGCATTAATTGCTATTGGGGTTATTCTAGTAGTCATCGGTTTCAAAACAGATGCAGGAAAGGTTTCGGTTCAAAATATCTGGTCACATGGAGGAATATTTCCAAACGGGATGACAGGTTTCTTGCTTTCATTCCAAATGGTTGTGTTTGCGTTTGTCGGCGTGGAACTCGTGGGCGTATCGGCAGCGGAAACGTCCAATCCAGAGAAGAATATCCCATCGGCGATCAATAAAATCCCTCTAAGGATACTGTTCTTATATGTGGGTGCAATTATTGCCCTATTATGTATTAACCCCTGGACGGAACTAAGTCCGGCAGAAAGTCCTTTCGTAAAGACATTTAGTCTGGTTGGGATTCCAATCGCCGCCGGAATTATTAACTTTGTCGTCTTAACTTCGGCTGCTTCTGCATGTAACAGCGGATTGTTTCCAGTACAGCACAAACATTGCGGGCGGCAAAGTTGGAAGTTCTTCCGTGATTTGTTTTAAGCGGGTTTGGTTGATCATGTTGATGGAAGTGCCTTGTGGCCGGCCAATATTGCTCGGGATGTAATGTATCGTAATGAAACTTCCAAATTGCCTCGGGGTTGCCCGGGTCGTATTGCCAATCATATTCAAATTGAATCACATGAGGTGCAATGTTTCTACGATCTTGTATGTATTCAGAGGCGTGCAGGGTTCCACCTTTATGTTTGACCCGAATCGTCTTTCGAACTTGTGGATAACAATCACGCCCCTCTTTGTTACCAGAAATAATATCGCTATCAATAATATCATCAAATTCGTTACGTACGTATTCCCAATCGGTGGGGACAATGGGAGGCTTAGGTACGTGGTTTTCGACGTATTCACTATATCGACTCATGAAAGCTCCTCAAGCCTCGCCATGTAAAATCGCCAACGGGAACGGTCGCTTTCCTGTTCATTTGTGAGGTTTTCACAATCAAATGCATCGTTGAAATCCTTCCCACCATACTTTTGTTTAAGCAATTCAATTTGGCCGACTAGCATATCCCTTTCATCATCATCGGCAAATGATTTGTTCTCTTGGCGTCTGTAACGTTCGACGATCAGTCCAAGTGGCTCAATACGCCTATCGCGATGTTGAAATGGAGTGAAATGTGGAATTCGCGCATGTTTATGCGGCTCGCGCTGATAGTTAATAAATCGGCCTTCATCAATCCAATTATTAATAGCAGTCACTGAAACATTGAAAACTTCAGCCAGATAGGTTGTTTTATAGCTATCATACATTGTTGATTCAGCAGCCGAACGCGCATTTAAATCCACATAGTCAATCAGACTTTCAACGGCAGCAGTAACCTCTGACTCAGGATCACTGGCATGTGTAATGATGGCATAATCACGCATCAGCTCAACCAAGCTCTTTAAAGAACGGGCGTTTAATGTAAGAGTTTCATTGTCTTCCTTTTCCGTGATGGCTTTAATCAACTCTCTTGTTTGATCCCGGGCTTCTACGGTTGTCACTAAACTCACCCTCTCGTTTATAATGTCTCTCACCTCCCATCTTAGCAAACTGCAAGTTGAAGTACAATGAAACTACAAGGTAAACTATAACTAATCTATGTCCTTATCCTATCCGATATGATTTCCAATCATACCTTGAGTTGTATACGAACCCCTCCAACCCATTGGGCATAAGCTGATATATGCTGATTTGAGAGGATGTTTCAGTATGTATCCTTATTGCCTGGGAATCCATCAGTTTCCCTATGTTGATTATCGATTTTTGCCTCATATGCCTTGCGGATATTACTCCCTTAAGGAAGGAAGATGGTTCTGGCGGCAAGATGCCTTGGGAGCCGAGAATAGCAATCCGCCCCATGCGCAACAGAGGCTTACCTTCGTACTTGTGCATGGCTCTTGGGCCGACGCTCATTTCTGGGATGGCATAGCGGCGGCGTTGCGCAGGAATGGGCATACCGTCTATACCCCGGAATATGCGGGTCATGGAGAAGATCCTAACAGAAATGTGACGCATGCGATGATTACGCAGTCTGTAGTCGATTTTATAACGAGGTTGAATCTCCACGATATCATTCTGGTCGGGCATAGCTTTGGCGGAACAGTAATTCAAAAGGTAGCAGAACAGGTACCCGATCGCATTAAGCGCCTGATCTTTTGGGATGCCTTCGTATTGAAGGACGGTGAATCTGTTTCCGACGAGGTACCGCCTCAGACAAGGCAAGGATTCGAGCAACTCAGAGCTAGTTCGAAGGACGATACAATCATGCTTCCATTTCCGTTATTCCGGGATCTGTTTGTCAATACGGCTAACCTGGATGTAGCCCGGCAGATTTATGCAGGCGTTGTTCCTGAACCGGCTAAGCCACTGTTTGAGAAACTGGATCTTAAAGCGTTCTACGTATTGCCAACACCGAAAAGCTATGTTTATTTTTATCAGGATAACGTACTGCCACAGGGAGAAGGATTCGGCTGGAATCCGCATATGTCCACACGGCTAGGTCAGTTCCGGCTGATCGTCGGTGATGGAGACCACATGACAGATTCGCGGACAAGGCCAGCGATGGTGGCGCAGAAGCTTTACGAGGCGGGCCGGGACTGATAAGATAAATGTAACTATAGAACTGATCTTATAGGGCACCCCCACGGGTGCCCTTAAAATTTGCTATTACTCAATCGCTAGAAATAGCTCAGCAGTATGTATAGATATTGTAAAGTTATAGCTGGTAAACTGATAATTTTGAGGTATAAGCAAGTTGCTCTATTTAACAAGTGGAGGCAGACGTAAAAAGTGGAGGTAACTAAGAATGCTAACTATGAATAAACAGCAGATAACGAACGAATTGATCGTCAAGGCGATGGAACGGAATCTTGCCATGATCCGTTTCGGCATCGATCGAAAAGTAACCTATGTTAACGAGGTATTCGCCAGTGCGATGGGATACTCCATTGAGGATATATTAAAAATGCAGCATCGGGACTTATGTTTTGACTCCTTTGCAAGTTCACCAGACTATGAGCAGTTCTGGAGTGAGCTACTGTCCGGGCAGAGCTTCCAGGATAAGGTTGAGCGGAGAAATGCTCGTGGTGAAATAGTGTGGTTAGAGGCAACCTATATGCCGGTATATGATGATCTGGACTCTGAGATCATTGGCATATTAAAAATAGCAACGGACATTTCCGAACGTCAGTTCAGCCTAGCTACCGTGGTTAAGGAATTGGAGTCTACCTCCCAAGTTCTGAGTCAGCAAGCAGAAGTGGGAATTAATCGGAGTCGGGAACTTCTGTTCGGCGTGGATCGGATTGCAGAGATTTCAGAGGATAACATTCTTACACTTAAGGGGCTACAGGAGCAGGCCAAATTGATTCAGGGGATTGTGGAAACCATCCGTAATATTGCATCTCAGACCAATCTTCTTTCTTTAAATGCAGCGATTGAGGCCGCTCATGCGGGTCCGTATGGCAGAGGGTTTGACGTAGTAGCCAAGGAGGTGCGCAAGCTATCCGGTGAAGTGTCTGAATCCATCATCAAGGTTCAGGGAACCATTGGAGGAATTACGAAGGAAATATCTGAGATTTCAAAAGGAATCAATCGCGCTGAGTCTTCGATCTTAGAGAGCCAAAAGCAAATACGTGTCACTATGGAAGACTTCAACAGCATTGTTACTTTCGCTCAGAAGCTAGACGAGCAGGCGCGAAACGTTGCTGAGAATATTTGAGATTCTGCGTCGGGCTATTCTATCATATAGCCTGGGTTATTTTCCTCTTGATGGAAATTTACTAGTTTGATATGATAGACTCAACAAAAAGCGACTCACGATAACGGCAAACTTGTCGAAAGGCAAGGACGCAAAGCTACAGGGTCTTCTTGACGGAAAGTCAATGACAGCCAGCTACCGAATGGATATGCTTTTTTTGTTTTTATGGACAAGCATCCATTATATTCCGTGAAACTCTAATACGATAACGGCAAACTCGTCGAAAGACTAGGACGCAAAGCTACAGGGCCTTCTTGATGTAAAGTCAATGGCAGCCTGGCTACCGAAGGGAGTTTTATAGTATGCGCAGAACACTGATCATGATCGTCGGACTTTTTGTGTTATTGGGCTGGGTTTCGGTACCGGGTGTAGAAGCCGCGCAATCTGCGGATTGGCTGGGCTTGGAGCAGTTGGACCGTGGAATGATCGCCATCCGGTATGATGTGAAGGCTGGTGTCAAGACGAAGCTTATTGTCGCGAAGGATCAGAGCCAATATACTTATGTGCTTTCGGCTAGCAAGCCGCAGGAAGTATTTCCACTGCAAATGGGCAATGGGGATTATACAGTTACCGTGCTAGAACAAGTCAGCGGTACGAAATATCAGATTAGTCACAAAGCGGTAGTTCCGCTTCAACTGGAGAATGACAGCAAGGTGTTCCTGAACTCTATACAGAACGTCAATTGGAGCGAAGGGGACAAGCCTATCCAGCTTGCGAAGAAGTTAACCCGGTCTGCCCAATCGGATGAAGAGAGGGTACAGACCATTTATGAATATATCATCGGAACGATCCGATATGACAAGTCGCTTGCATCCAGCAAGCTGACAGACTATCTGCCTGATATTAATCGCACGATGACAGGGAAGAAAGGGATTTGCTACGACTATGCTTCTCTATTCGCTTCTATGCTGCGGAGTATCGGCATACCGACTAAGCTTGTGATGGGAACGTCGCAATACGTCGATGTATATCACGCCTGGAATGAGGTTTACTTGAATGGCAAATGGGTAACCGTGGATACGACCGTCGATGCGGGCTGGAGAGCTAGTAAGTCTGAATTTCAAATGATGAAGGATGCCTCTCAATATTCGGCAGCCAAATATTACTAATCCGAATAGAATTCTCCCAAGCTTTGGACGAAAGGTCCAAGGCTTGTTCGTGTTGTTCAGAAATTGTAAAGATTCCCCAGGTATAATGCAAGAAGCCCATTTGGTTCTGAACGAAACTACAAACATAATGAATCGTGCGCCAAAAAAATATGGCGGAGGTGATGGACAGGGAAGTTCTTTTGACGGCATACAATTCAGTGACATATGAGGCCCGATTTGCGCACGCTCGACTAGCAAGATCGGAACCGAACATTATGAGGGTGATGTAGAGACTAAAGGGAGAGATTCATGAAGACAAGAATAATTGGAATCATTGTGGTCCTGTTGCTCCTGATTCAATCGTTGTTTGGCGTAGCCAACTGGCCGGCCAATGCATCGACTGGTAAGCAAGAAAATGTAACGAAGTCAGTAAGTGTAACGGAGTCTGTATATGCAGAGACGGAGGATGTTTCTGACCCAACCGTGTCAGTTCCCATTACAGACAATATTTTAACCAAAGTAGTGTTAACTGATGTCAACGGCACGGTGATTGATGCGGTCTATAATCCGGACAGTAGCCTGGAGATTGGTGCAGCTGTTAACCTTAGCTTTGAATGGGAGCTTCCAAACGGACACGGTTATAAGAATGGGGACACCTTTACTTTTGAGCTGCCGCCGCAGTTTGAGATCTTTACGGATATTGACGCTCCACTCGTTGCCGGTCAAGGCGAAGTTGGCAGATTTACCGTCGATCGGAACGGAAAAGTGGTTATGACCTTCAATGATTATGTGGAGAACAACTCCAATGTAAGCGGCAGACTGGAAATTCGCACTGAATTTTCAAAGGAAGTCCTTACAGGAAGCACAGAAGTCATTATTGCCATTCCGTTAAAAAGCGGGGTACAGACCATTATCGTGAATCTGAAGCCTCAGGGTGGCAAGCTGCTTGATAAGCAAGGGATAGCGGTTAGCAAGGATCAGATCGATTGGACGATTCAGGTCAACAAGTCACTGGATAAAATCAAGCATGCCGTTATCACGGATACATTGCCTGAAGGCCTGGAGTTTATTGCGGACTCTGTAGAGGTCTATTATTTGCAGGTTAATGGCGACGGATCGACAGTCCTTGGCGACAAGCTCGATACCGGCAAGTATACGGTTAATACAGACGATGCTGCCAGGTTAGAGCTGGCATTTCAGGATGAAACGATCAACAGAGCTTATGAAATCCGCTTCTCGACGAAGGTTACCGGTGAGAAGCTGAGCTTCGAGAACACGGCTGTACTGTCTGGGGAAGGAATAGGAGATGTCCAGTCGGTCGCTACGGTAACTGTGGATCGTGGTGAATTTCTGAGTAAATCGTATGATTTGGATACAGATACCGGGATGATAACCTGGAAGGTGAAATACAACTTCAGCGAGCAGAAAATTCCCAGAGACCAGGCGGTAATTACGGATCAGCTCAGTGATATCCATACATGGGTTGCTGATTCACTGAAGGTATATAAGGGGAATTCGACCGAGGCCAAGGATTTAGTCTCATCGGAGGAATACACGGCTGCAGCGACAGGTACGAATGGGTTCAAGCTGCAATTTGAGCAGGATATTGATTCGCCATATACCATCGTATACCAGACGAAGCCGATCGACCGGATGATTGCTGATGGGCAACAGGTGAAGAACAGGGTTGAATCGGGGGATTCATTTGTTGAAGTAACAACCCCGATCTTGAAGAGCGGTGGTCTGGTGAAAGGAGTCTGGACCGTCGATTTTGCCCAAAAAACGGCGGAATGGGTCATCGTAGTCAATGGCGATAAAAAGCCAGATGGCAGCAAACACAGTTTAGAGAATGTAATCATTACAGATACGTTCCCACAGGGCGGTCTTGAGTTTATTCCGGATTCTGTGATCATTGAGGCGGATGGAGAGACCGTTCCTACGTCTAACTATACGGTCGAGTATGATGATGTACGCAGTGGCTTTGTGATCAAGTTTTCCACGACTGTTGATACTACGTATAGGATCTGGTATAAGACGAAGTTCAACATCGACTGGCTGAAGGAACGAAATCTGGATTTCATGAACCGAGCCTCCATGACGTGGATCGAGGAGGGTAAGCAGCAAGAGCTGAAGGATCGGGATGCGAGCTTCGGCGCCGACGACTACATGAAGAATAACGGCGGCAAAGATGGGAGCTATGATCCTGTCAGCAAAGAGATTACCTGGAACATCAAAATGAATTACAATCTCAACTCATTTGCTGAAGCGATCGTTACCGATGTACTGAAGCATGAGCAGAAGCTTGTGTCGAATTCGGTTAAGGTGTTCGAGATGACTCTGACCGGGGAACGAAATGGGGTTGCGAAGGGCGCTGAAGTACCAGCTTCTCAATATGAGTTGACGGAACCATCCGAAGCGAACGGAAATCAATTGTCTATTCATTTTACTAGTCCTATCTCATCTCCATATTGGATCGAGTTCAGAACATCGCTACAGGGCTCACTGATTGTCAAGGATATTGATAATACAGCTGAATTATGGAACGGCAGTGATAAGGCGGCCACCTGGATCGGTAGTGTGACGGTTCCGCACGGCGGCGAATACGTGAAGAAGATCGGCGTGCAGAATGGACATAAAATCGACTGGTCGATTCGTATCAATGAAGGTCAGTCGCATATTTCAGGCGCCACGATCATCGATTATCCAAGCCCTAATCAAATCTTGATTGAGGATTCATTCCATCTCTATGCAGCCAAGGTTCATCCCGACGGCGAGATAGAAAAGGCCGATGAACTGACCAAAGGCAAGGACTATACATTAACCATCACCAGGCTGGATGGGGATCAAGAGATGTTTGAATTAAAGTTCACGGACGATATCTCTACGGCTTATATTTTGGAGTATCAATCTTTCATTACTGCTGAAGATAAGGAAACAGTACAGAATAAAGTGGCCCTTGAAGGAGATCAACTGAAGACTGAGCTGAGGGAAACGACGGAAGAGGTTATTGTTCGTACTTCCTCTGGTTCAGGTTCGGGAGGCGGCGTAACGGGAAGCCTCGAAGTAACGAAGGTTGATCAGGCTGATAAGACGAAGCCACTGGCAGGAGCGAAGTTTGCGCTTTATGATAAAGCAGGTAAACGGACGCCAGTTGTAAAGACAACGGACGCAGACGGCAAAATCCTGTTTACGAAGCTGCTGTATGATGAATATATTCTGGAGGAGCTAGCCGCTCCAGAAGGATATAAGATCGAGCAGGCCACGTGGAGCGTAACGATTGACTCCAGTATTACGAGCGAGGACAATATGAAAAAGGTACTCGTGACGAACAGCAAGGAAGAGCCTGTTAAGCCAGTAGAGCCTTCTACACCAACCTATCCAGAAAATCCGGGCAATCCGAGCTATCCGAGCTATCCATCGAATCCCGATCATTCGGTTGATCCCACGGATCATAGTCCGGAGCAACCGGTAACCCCGTCCAATCCTGGAACATCACCTGGCGAGATAGAAGTGCCGGATGAGGATATTCCGAGGGGTGAGCCGGACCCGCAGACATCGAATCCAGAGCAACCGGCCATAGAAACGCCGGAACCACCGAGTAAGACCTCACAGACGAAGTCATCGAAGGCTTCTGTACCCACGCTTCCCAAAACAGGAGAAGCCAGTCCTTATCCGTTCTATTTAGCGGGGCTTGGGCTGATCATTCTCGGTCTATGGTTAGGCCGTAAACGGATAAGTATGAAGCCATAATCCGTTGGCACTTGTGCTCCCTTGTCCTGGAAGCAGGACGGGGGAGTTTTTTTCATGCCTTTCGCGTTGTTTACGCATCCATCTCCAATCCCCAATTCAGCTTCAAAACTTGCATAAGATGCTCTGCTTGCTCGACTCCGATAGCGGCGATAATCTTGGCCTCCAGCGTTGCTTTAATCGCTTTGTTTCGTTCGTAGCATTCCTCGCCGAGCTCGGTTAGCTGGATGCATTTGTCTTTGTTATTATGCTGCGCTTTGCTGATTTCTACTAGGCCTTTGGATTCCATATTTTTAATCAATTTATGGGTGGCTTGGCGGGAGATGTCTACATGCTTGGCAACATAAGATATGGTGACCTGCTTCTTATAGATTCTTGCCATAATGAACCACTCCGAATTGGAAATGTGAATATCGGAGCTTGTATTCCACAATTGATTGATTAAGCTGCGGAGATGGACATGACGTTCACTGATCAGGTCTATCAAATTTAGATTTTGCAATTCCATACTCATTGTAATCATTCCTTTCGGCATATCCTCATTCAATATACAAAAAGCGCCTTACCATTGTCAACTAGGTTGACAATGGTGTATAATAGAGTTATATGTCAACTAGGTTGACGAAGGCAAGGGAGGTAACAGCATGTTTGAAGTGGGTCATTTGGTTATATATTCAGCACATGGCATTTGCAGAATTGATAGTATAAGTGAAAAGGAAATTGCCGGCACAGTGAAACTTTATTACGATTTGCATCCATTGAGCGATGATAATTTAAAGATTAGCACTCCGGTAGACAACCACAACTTGCTCATGATAAACCTGATTGGCAGAGAGGAAGCAATGGAAATTATCCAATCTTTTAAATCTCCGGGCCTCCAATGGATCGAGAAGAACAATGATCGCAAGCAAACCTATTCCAAAATCATTAGTTCTGGCAACCGGGAGGAAATCGCTCAAATTATAAATACGTTAATTCGTCAAAAGCGAAAGGCCGAAAGTAACAACAAAAAGCTGAGCAATCAAGACCAGACGATGCTAACTTCGACGCAGAACATTTTGTTCAAAGAGATCTCAATCGCTCTGGGAACGACCTTTGAGGCCGTACTGGACGAAGTAAATGGAATGATTATGCAGAACGCTTAACATTTGAATGAACGCAACATAAGGGGCTGTCTCAAAAGTAGATCTTCCGACTTTGAGACGCCTCTTTTGCGTGCCCCAAAATGTGAACATCCCCCTGTTCTGGTCGGATCACTCGGACACGGACATAAATGTCCGTTAGCGTTGATTCTGTGGCACCCCGCCCTTGTAACGGACATTTATGTCCATTACAAGGGAAATTGTCGCGAAAAATAGCATTTTGTGCTTCTAAGGGTCAAAAGTGTCCGTTAGAGGAGCGTAGTTGTTGTTTTTATGCTCTAACGGACATTTTTGACCGCTAGATCAGGGGAGAGTCCTGACCGACCGTATTTGTCTCTTGCGCCATAGATGGTACAAGGATCGAAGCCGACGCGAATAAATACGGAGTTTGAGATCGTGGCTTTGCCCACAAAAAAGCGAACTGTCTCATAACTGTTGGAACACGAAAGGGAACTAAGGCCGGATTTCTGTTAAAATCAACTCAACTAGTTTAAAGGAACAAGCCTACTGACTATTGAATATATCTGGAACCGCAGTATTGAATTTCGGGCGTATTTGGGGTGCGCCTGTTGCAGGAGGAGAGACGCATGAAGACGATCACTGTTCAAACCCTTAAGGAAGTGTTCAAATTAGAGGTGCTTGCGGGAGCAAGCCGGATGGATCGTGAGATTACCCGTCCGCGGACGCATAGACCGGGGCTGGAGTTTGTGGGGTATTTTGATTTCTTTCCGATGAAGCGGGTGCAAATACTGGGCCGCAAGGAAATTAACTATTTGCTGACACGTACGGTTGAGGAGCGCAAGCTGCATATCGGGAATGTCGTTAAATATCATCCACCATGCTTTATTGTGACATCCGGGCAGCAGGAGATCCCTTTTCTGACCTTATTCTGTGATCAGGAGGGCATTCCGCTGCTGCGGACGCCAGAGACGACACCGGAGTTTATTGCCAGACTGGACAGCTATCTGGTCAAGGCCATGGCGCCGGAGGTATCCATCCATGGGGTATGTGTGAACGTCTCCGGCATCGGCATCCTACTCAGGGGTAGATCCGGGATCGGCAAGAGCGAGACGGCTCATACGCTGATCCGAAGGGGACATCGTTTCGTAGCCGATGATATCGTTGTGCTTAAGAAGCTAAGCCCGTCAACGTTGCTTGGAACTCATAATGAGACGACACGCGAATTTCTCGCTCTGCGCAGTGTCGGCCTGATTAATGTCGTACGCCAATATGGGCGCAGGGCCTTTCAGGATGAGACGCGGATTGTGCTCGATATCGAGCTATCCCCGTGGCAAGGAGATTGCCTGAATAATGAGCTGGAGGTCGAGCCGCAATTCACGGAATATCTAGGTGTGAAAATCCCGCATATCGAGATTCAGCTTCAACCCGGGCGCGACGTAGCTGGTTTGATCGAGGCAGCGGCCAATAATTGGTACCTGAAGCAGCTTGGCTATAGCGCCGCAGAAGAGTTCATGCAGCGGATCGAAGATGAGATGCAGGAGTCATGAAGTATACGAATATAGTACATGGCCGGTTTGAGCGGAAAGTGAATCGCTTCATCGCCGAGGTGTTCATCCAGGATATCAAAGAACAGGTGCATATCAAAAATACCGGACGCTTGACCGAATTGCTTCAACCCGGCGTCGAGGTGCTTCTAGAGTCCAGTGATAACCCTAGCCGGAAGACCCGATTCTCACTAATTGCCGTAGATAAGTACGGAAGCTGGGTCAACATCGATTCCCAGGCTCCCAATAGGATGGCGTTTGAGGCGCTTCAGGCAGGAAAGTTGGCGGAGTTTGGCGTGGTAAACCATGTACAAAGGGAAGTCACCTATGGGGATTCGCGATTTGATCTCTATTTTGAGAAGGGGGAGGAAAAAGGATTTATTGAGGTCAAAGGGGTTACCCTTGAGCAGGATGGGGTAGCGATGTTTCCTGATGCACCAACCTCCAGAGGGTCTAAGCATGTACTGGAGCTTATCAAGGCCGTCCAGGAAGGGTACACGGCTGCAATATTGTTTATCGTGCAAATGAAAGGCTGTCACGCTTTTACACCTTATCGGGAGATGGACCCCACCTTTGCAGATGCCTTACGGCAAGCGTCGCTCCAGGGTGTACAAATTCTCGCCTATGACGCCGTAGTTGAAGAAGAGACCTGCCTGCTTGATGCGCCGCTTCCAGTTCACATCGAAGGTATATAGAGCTCGCGAAAATAAACCTCTCATAAGCAGAAAATTATGGTACGATAGTAAGAAAAATTTTCAATTGTATCAATTATGGAGGTGTTACATGATGAGCCAGCAGATGCAGCAACAAGGGTATTTCGGGGAGTTCGGAGGCAGCTTCGTACCGCCGGAACTGCAAGAGGTCATGAACTATTTAAGTGAACAGTTCTACAAATTCAAAGACGATCCGGAGTTCAATGAAGAATTGCGTTACTATCTCCGCGAGTATGTGGGTCGTGAGAGTCCGTTAACGTATGCGGAGCGATTATCCGACATTTGGGGCGGCGCCAAGATTTATCTGAAGCGGGAGGATCTGAATCATACAGGAGCGCATAAAATCAACAACGCGATCGGTCAGATTCTGTTAGCCAAAAGGATGGGCGCAAAACGGATTATCGCCGAGACCGGAGCAGGGCAGCACGGTGTAGCGACAGCGACAGCCTGCGCGATGTTCGATATGGAATGTGTCATCTATATGGGCGCCGAGGATACCCGCCGTCAGGCGCTGAACGTGTTCCGGATGGAACTGCTTGGAGCGACCGTCGTTCCGGTAAGTAAGGGGCAGGGCCGTTTGAAGGATGCGGTCGATGAAGCGCTGAATGATCTGGTGAAGAACTATCAGAACACATTCTATCTGCTTGGCTCCGCTGTAGGACCTCATCCATTCCCAACGATGGTCAAGCACTTCCAATCCATCATTAGCGACGAATCGAGACGCCAGATCCTGGAGAAGGAAGGTCGTCTGCCTGATGGGGTGATAGCCTGCGTTGGAGGCGGCAGCAATGCGATCGGCGCGTTCGCACATTATATTGATGAGCCTACTGTCCGCCTGATCGGCGTCGAGCCTGACCAAGCGCCGACCCTAACGCAAGGTGTGCCAAGCGTCATTCACGGCTTCAAGTGTCTGGTGCTGCTCGATGAGCAGGGCGAGCCACGGAAGACCTATTCGATTGCGGCAGGGCTGGACTATCCGGGTATTGGACCGGAGCATAGCCACCTGAAAGTCTCAGGCCGAGCTGAGTATGTGACCATAACCAATGAGGAAGTGCTTGAAGCGTTCCAGGAATTGTCCCGTACGGAGGGGATTATCCCTGCCTTGGAGAGTGCTCATGCGGTGGCTTACGCCAAGAAGCTTGCTCCTACGATGCGCAAGGATCAGATTCTTATCGTGAATCTGTCTGGCCGTGGCGATAAGGATGTCGAACAAGTCTTCCAGATGCTTAAGAAGTAATAAATAGTGTGTAAAAAGTAAGATGACGGTAAGGATTTAACCCCTGCGCCGTCATTTTTTGCATACTGAAAGAATATTTTGATACAGCCTATCATTTAAATTTGTAGCTTCATGTCTATTAAATGGAAATTAAATATCATATAATAAAAATAAATCTTTAATTTTAATTATAGGGATCCCTATAATTAAATCATTATGTATCCAGAAGAGGTGTGCGGCCAAGTTCACCCCGGCATGTTGTGGAAGTCTGCATAAGAGCGCTTACATCTTTTCGTCAAATATTAGAATGTAAGGACGGACGGCAAAATGACTAACAGACAAACCGAAACAGACGTTATCTTAATCGGTGCCGGAATTATGAGTGCAACCCTAGGGGCACTGTTGAAGGAATTAGCACCGGACTGGGAGATGACGGTGTTCGAAAGGCGCGGCAGCGCAGGTGAGGAAAGCTCCAATGAGTGGAATAATGCGGGAACCGGGCATTCTTCATTATGTGAGCTTAACTACACCGTCGAGAAACCGGATGGCTCCATCGATATTAGCAAAGCGATTAAAGTCAATGAAGAGTATCAGGTTTCCAAGCAATTCTGGACTTATCTTGTAGACAGTAAGCTGATTCGTAATCCGCGGGATTTTATCGTACAGGTGCCTCATATGAGCTTTGTTCAAGGGGCCAAGGATGTTACCTTTTTGAAGAAGAGGTTCGAAGCGTTATCCAGCAACCCGCTATTCCAAGGGATGGAGTATTCCGATGATCCAGCGAAGCTGAAGGAATGGATTCCACTGATGATGAAGGATCGGACGGTAAGTGGGCCGATCGCCGCAACGAGGATTAACTCGGGAACGGATGTTAACTTTGGAGCCTTAACGCGCATTTTGTTCAAGCATTTGCAGAGCAAAGGCGTTGATCTGCACTTCAACCACCAGGTGGATGATGTGAAGCGGACGAGTGATGGCAGATGGGAATTGAAAGTTCGTAATGCCGAGAGCGGTGCTGTTACGCGTCATACGGCTAAATTTGTCTTCATCGGCGGCGGTGGCGGAAGCCTTCACCTGCTACAGAAGTCGGGCATTCCCGAAGGCAAGGGGATCGGCGGCTTCCCGGTAAGCGGATTGTTCATGGTCTGCAAGAATCCGGATGTAGTCGCGCAGCATTATGCCAAGGTATACGGTCAGGCTCCAGTGGGGGCTCCGCCGATGTCAGTTCCTCATCTGGATTCCAGATTAATCGAGGGCAAGGAATCGCTGTTATTTGGCCCGTTTGCCGGTTTTACACCGAAATTCCTCAAATTCGGCTCCATGTTCGATCTGATTACTTCCGTCAAACCGCATAACCTCGTAACAATGCTTGCGGCAGGCGTGAAGAACGCTTCATTGACGACCTATCTGATCAAGCAGCTGATGCTATCGAAGGAGAAGCGCATCGAGGCGCTGCGGGAGTTTGTGCCGAACGCCAAGAGTGAGGACTGGGATCTGGTCGTGGCAGGCCAACGTGTGCAGATTATTAAGGATACGGCTTCTGGCAAAGGAACGTTGCAATTTGGTACGGAGGTCATCAGCGCTGCCGATGGGTCCATCGCGGCCTTGCTCGGCGCTTCACCGGGCGCTTCCACCGCGGTTCCTGTCATGCTCGAGGTGATCAATAGATGCTTCCCGCAGCATATCAAGGCGTGGGAGCCGAAGATCAAGGAGATGATCCCTTCCTATGGCATACGTCTCTTAAGCCAGCCGGAGCTGATTCAGCAGATTCATACTTCAACCTCGCGGGCGCTGGGTTTGAATGGTGAACCGCAAGCTGTTCAATAGACAATGAGATAATATAGTGAAGCGTAGGCGGCCTTTTTCCCGAATTCTAGGGATGAAGGCCGTTTTTTTGTTAGCAATGACCTTGAACCATGTTATGATATCTACGAGAAAATGCCAATGAATCTGTGGATCCAGAGAGGTGAAACGTTTTGGAGAATAACCATCCGAAGATCGACGCTATTATAGAGAAGATGCAAGAGGTGCTGGACGCGATACGCGGACAAAATCCGGAATTATACGCTAAATACCCAATGCACCTGATCACTGAAGCTGAAGAGCATGATGTACGTACTGTGACTGAGCAATGGCGCTTGCCAGATGAATACCTCTATTTCTTGCAGCACTATGTCCCTGAATCGCTGGGGTGGAGCACGGATGAATATATTAATCTTGATATTTACGGTGCTAGAGACCTCGTGCAGGGTCAATTGGGGTACAGCTATAATCCTGTGACGGATGAGGTTATCTCGGAATGGCCGGACAGCTATCTGGTCATTGCTTCAGATGAAGGAGACCCTTACTGCCTTGATCTATCCAGAGGGGATACCACCATATATACTGCCGAGCACGGGACAGGCTCTTGGGATTTTGACATTGCCTATGACAACCTGGAGGAGTTTCTTCACAGTGTCTTGCTTCCGCGCGGCTCTGGGGATGGGGAGGCCGACGAGACGGAAGAGTACAACTATTATAAAGTATTTATTACTGGCGAAGGTAGCGATAAGATCAAGACGCTGTTATTCATTAAAAAGACCTTCTCCTGTGATTATTCACAAGCGAAAGTCTATTTGAGTTCCTTGCCTTTACAGGTTTTTAAAGGAATTGAATCGCGCGCCATGAAAATAGAAGCGGATCTGAAAAGCATCGGTGCGGATTATGAGCTGCGTCAAATTGATTTTGGAGAGTTTATTTCTTCAAGGTAGAGCTCTCCAACAGAGCCCTATACTCATCACCTCTATTAGAACAGCCCGGGATGCCCATACACTTTGGCTAGCGCTTCTACGAAATAGTAATCCCCGTAGATAATAGGTACATTCACATGTTTATTTACCGGATACGATACAGTTCCTTTGGTAAGGATCGCATCCTGCTGGTCACTGAAATCGGCGTAGTTGTCATAGAGACCCTTGAGTATTGCCAGCGCACTCTCATAGTAATAGGCCTTCTCTGTCCGATCCTCGAGCAGCATACTTAGCTCCAGCAGACCACTTGCTGTGCAGGCGGCAGCTGAGGAGTCACGCACATGCTTATCTGCCTCCGCCGTTTTGAAATCCCAATAAGGAACCCGGTCTGCAGGCAGATGCGATAGGAAGTAGTTGGCGATATTCTTAGCAGCCGTAAGATATTCGGCTTTACCTGTCTCACGGGCTGCGATCGCAAAGCCATAGATGGCCCATGCCTGTCCCCTTGACCACACCGAATCCGGACCGAGGCCCTGCCCGCCCAGGTTCTCAATCTTCTCCCCTATCTCGGGATTGAAGCTTACGATATGAGGAACAGTCCAGTCATCCCGTACAAAATGCTTCAGTACCGTGTCTGCATGGGCCACCGCGATATGTCTGAACCGAGGGTCATGCTCCTCCTTCGAGGCCCAGAATAGCAATGGCAAGTTCATGAGGCAATCGATAATCGCCCAGCCCGTACTATTCGGATCGACGCGATCTGTCCAGGCTCGGATGAATTGTCCCTTCAGATTAAATCTGCCCGCCAAGTGGCTGGCCGCAATCAGGCCAGTTCGCCGGGATTCTTCATTTCCAGTCCACTGATAGTTCACAACGGCCGTCGGCAAGTACATAAATCCGACATCATGATGAATATCGTAGAAGTCGAACAACGGAACGTTGAGCTCTTGCTCGATGTTTATAGCCAATTTCTTCAAAGCCTCATCCTTGGTCTCGCGATAGGTTAGCCACAGCAGGCCTCCCCAGAACCCCGAGGTCCAGAAGGAGACGTCTTCACAGTTGTAGCTGCCATTCAGGCATACATGGGGGAAGCTTACACCGATTTTATGGCTTAATGTAATGACCTTCTTCAACGATGCCTGATAAGCATGATCTAACCAATCCGGGTGAACGTTCATATGAGGTATCTCCTCTCAATCTATG
Organism: Paenibacillus aceti; assembly: GCF_003614185.1. Classification (GTDB taxonomy): domain Bacteria; phylum Bacillota; class Bacilli; order Paenibacillales; family Paenibacillaceae; genus Fontibacillus; species Fontibacillus aceti. The sequence continues at coordinate 4,133,575 of NZ_KZ987724.1, read as the reverse complement.
GTTGTAAGGTCTAACGATACTTGTATTGTACTGGCCCGCAGTCTGAGAGTGATATCCTTACTATTTGTGGTTGTTGCGAATTTCAACATGACATCAAGAAATCGTGATCTTAAGTCCGCTCAGCAGTCCATTTAGAGATGGTTCAGATTCTTGACATATTCCCCCGGGGATACGCCGATATACTGTTTGAAGATTCGTATGAACGTATTGGTATTATTGCAACCGACAATGGTTGCCACCTCATGCACTTTATATTTCCCTTGATTCAGAAGCTCCTTCGCTCTCTTCACCTTCAATGTATTCACATATTGCTTGAAATTAATGTCCAGCGAATTTTTTAATAGCTTGCTCACATAGCTCTCCGACAGGTTGAACTCAGTGGCAATATCGGTGAGAGATAAATCCTTATCAAAGTTCTTATGGATATAAATGAAGATTTGCGAAGCGGTAGAACTCTCCAAGCAGAACTTATCCTTGTTGCAATAATTGAAGACTAACTCAAACAGTGTGAATGTTCTCTCCGTAAATTGGGAGACAGACGCCTCCATAAATTCATTCAATATGTCCGGGTATTCCTTAACAAATTGGTTCAGCGTCGTCCCGCTAGTATTCAAGCACCGCTTGAAGGTAGTCAAGAAGGAATGCTTCAGATTCGACAGAGTCACCGAACTTAGTGTGGGCTGGTTCAAATTCTGATCTAGCAGATTTTTGAGCAGATCATATGCTTTGCCCAATTCATTGGAATTGACATAATTAATCAGACAGGCCTCGGTCTCAATCGGATAGTAACAAACGACTTCTTCAAGATCCTGAACGTACTGCGGTGTTAATACCTTGTGTGTCGCATATTGATAATTGCTCATCCGCAGAAGTTCCTGCAAGGCAGAGGTTAATTCGCCCAGCGGATATGTACTGGATATGCATGCTGTAATATCAAGGGATAATTCATCCTCTATCGTAAGTACAACCGTTTCAGCAATTGACTTCAAGCACTCTTGGGATACGTGAGTGAATATAATGCAGTATTTCGTCTTGTCTAATGGCAAAGTGAAGAAATCCCCAGATTCGCCCTGCATATTACGGATCAGTGTATTGAAGATCAAAGTTAAGTTCGGTGCAGACACCGTCTGATCCAGCGCTCCAATCCCTTCGCATTCTAACAGGATGACATTCAAATCCTCTCCAAACCTCTCCAATTGCAATACAGCGAGATTCTCTTGAATAAACTCGTCACTGGCAATCCCGTAGATCACCTTGCGGAAGAAATCCTCTCGTAAATGCACTATGGAATCATCCAGCTTATCCTGCAAGGCATGATTGATGGAGTACATCTGCTCAATGCTGGATTTAATATAATCAAGCTCGTGAATTTGCTTGGCCTGTTCCCTGGAGGGAGGCGCGGAATTTCCCTTATGCTCATCTAGAAAATGAAGTAGCTGACGAATCGGCTTATAGCTGGATCTCGTAGCCATATAAGCGAGTACGAGCCCTAACAGTAGTAAGAGTAAACTTGGAAATAGCGCGGCCTTCCATATTTGAGCAAAAATCGTGCCAAACGAAGTCACTTTACTGGAGTATACATAATTGAGATTCGGGATCACCTTGGAAGGATGGATGTAATTGATCGTCGATCCCACTCTCCGGTGATTCATATTTTCCGGACTCTCCTGGTTGTAAAAGGTATTGATCCGAGCCGAGATGTCAGTATCCAACGTCTTGTCATGAATATAGGAACTGATCGTCTCATTCGTATGTAGATAGAAATTGCCCTTCGGATTATCGGCAATGCCGGGAAGGAGAGAGACTCTATCGATCACAACAAAGAAATAAAGCGGTTCCAAATCTAAGTTCACCATCTGATGAATCATCACGATATTTCCAGATTTCCTGGACAGGGATTCCGGAACGACATAGGTATTCGAAGCAAGAAAGGGACCTTCCATCTGCTGAAGTCGCTCCAGTGCTTCGGCATCGATGCCAAGCTCATTCAAATAATTTCTGATATTATACGTTCCTGCAGCCGTGATCACGAGGTCATCGGTGAGTTTGGTAATACCAAAGGTGAAGCCTAGCTGGCCGAATCCCCGCATTTGCTCGTTCAGCTCATTGTAGAGCGTAGCAATATATTGATAATTCGTATCTGTGCTGTAACGATAATCAATCAAGCCCTGCAGCGTAGAGATTTTGTACACAAATTCCATCGCTGTACGCAGCTTGAAGTCGGCATAATTGCTGTTTTGCTCGATATAGAGCTTGTTGCTATGATTACTCTGGGCATCGGTCATCTGGTAGCTTTTATAGAAAATGATAGATGAAGTAATTAATGAATAGAGCAGAACAATTACGATAAATAAGGTTAGCATCTGATATAAAAACCTCTTCTTGACCATCATTCAAACTCCTCTTCGAATCATCCTTATGAATCGAGTCTATCTCATTCCCTATGTAAATTCCTAATGAAAAAATTAACAAATGGCAGTTGTATTCATTTCTTGACTCGCCGCAAACCCTATATAGAAAGCGCTTTATTTGTGTTTTATATCGGATCATAATCATTTTTTGTTCAGTCTCCATTTTGGCGGGATTCCCCAATTTTAGTCCTGAGACGATAAAACGGACATGATATCAAATATTCAAGATATACCTCTCGCCTGATCTCTTATAGGATTCAGGTATGGCAGAGCACGATCACAGGAGGTGAGACTTGAATATGAGAAATTCTGCTGCGCCGCTCAAATCATCAACCCCATTGAATAAAAGAATGAGGCCCAAAGGAGATGTGAGAGCGTACTTTCAGGAACTCAAGAGAGATATCGTCAGGGACCGCATACTGTACTATCTGATCATTCCATTTCTAATATGGTTCCTAGTCTTTAAGTATCTTCCGATGTGGGGCATCCAGATTGCTTTCAAGGACTTCAGCTTATTTAGAGGAATAGGAGGCAGTGAATGGGTCGGAACCGAGCATATTAGAGAATTTATTGGAAGCGAATATTTTCTAAGAGTATTTAAGAATACCGTCATCATTAGCTTGTATGGGCTTCTGATTTGCTTTCCAGCTCAGATTATTCTAGCAATTATGATCAGTGAGGTCACGCGGGAACGTTTCAAAAAAGTGGTGCAGACGCTTACGTATCTGCCGCATTTTATATCCGCAGTGGTCATCGCCGGGATCGTAACGACCTTCCTCGCACCAGACAACGGTTTGATTAACCTTATTTTAGAGAAGCTGGGTATGGAGAAGATCTACTTTTTGACCGATCCGAGCTATTTCCGGGGCATCTATACTACGATGAATCTGTGGAAGGAGACAGGATTTGCTTCCATCATCTTTATCGCAGCCATCGCCGGTATAGATACACAGCTCTATGAAGCGGCGAAGATGGACGGAGCCAACAAATTCAAACAGATTATGCATGTTACACTGCCGGGGATTCTGCCCACAATTGTAGTGATGTTCATTATGAAGATCGGCAGCCTGCTGAGCGTCGGATATGAGACGATCATTCTCCTCTATCAGCCGGCAACCTATGAGACAGCGGATGTCATTAGCACCTATGTCTATCGTTCCGGGCTCATCGATGGTAGATATGACTTCGCGACAGCTGTAGGATTGTTCAACTCCATCGTAGCTCTAGTTCTGGTCGTTTCCGCGAATAAGCTTAGTAAAAAAGTAACTGACGCAGGTTTATGGTAGGTGATATGGATGATTGAGTCCAGAGGAGAGAAGATATTCAAGATTATCAATAACTTCCTGCTGGCCCTGATAGCCGCAGCGGCGCTGTATCCTTTTTTGTATGTATTATCCGCATCTGTCAGTAAGCCTTATAACGTAATTACCGGTAAGGTGCTTCTATTCCCTAAGGGCTTTACCTTCGATGCGTACAGAGAGGTTTTGGGCAATCCAGACATCTGGATAGCTTATGGCAACACGATATTCTACACGGTGGTAGGAACGGCGGTATCGATGCTCTTTACGATCTGTGGTGCCTATGCCTTGTCCAAGAAACGCTTGAGAGGAAGAAAGTTTTTTACGATATTAGTCACGTTAACCCTTTGGTTCGATGCGGGAATGATTCCTTTCTATCTGACTTTAAGGGATTTGGGTCTCATTAATACGCGGACAGGGATTGTTATTGCTTTTGCTTGTAACGCCTTTAAGGTGATTCTGCTTCGTACGAGCTTTGAAGGATTGCCGGACGAGCTGGAGGAATCGGTGAAGGTAGATGGCGGTAATGATCTGCATGTGCTGCTCAGAGTTTACTTGCCGCTAATCAAGCCTGGACTTGCCACCGTTGGCTTATTCTACGCGATTGAGAGATGGAACGGATATTTCTGGTCGATGATCCTGCTGACGGATACAGATAAGATTCCGCTTCAGGTGTTACTGAAGAAGATGATCGTAGAAAATGATCTGCAATCGGAATTTACGGCGGCATTGGATTTTACTTCGACGATCTCGGCGGAGACGGTGACTTTCGCTACGATTATCGTTTCAGTTATACCGATCGTTCTTGTGTATCCATATATCCAGAAGTTCTTCATAAAAGGTATGTTGGTAGGCGCAGTAAAAGGATAAATCATATATTCTAAATCGGGGTGACTATCATGAAATTGAAGAAGATGTTATGTGTTTTAGCAGCAACGACTTTATTGGCAGGGGCTCTGGCGGGATGCTCATCCTCGTCCTCATCCTCTAAAGAACCAGCAGAAAATGCACCAGCACCCGCCGAGACGGCACAGGAAAGTAATCAGAATCCATACCTGGCTTCGGAGAATCCGTTGAAATTAAAGGTCCATCTGGGAACGAAGGAATCTGGTGTATTTAACAATGATTGGCCGATCTTCGTGAAGGCGGCAGAGCTGACGAATGTAACGCTGGAAGGTACATTGCCGAATACGGTATCCGATTTCACAGAGACGTTCAGTGTGGTTATGGCATCGGGTCAACTTCCAGACATTATGCAAGCGCTATCTAGCGACTTTTTGAAGTATGGTCCTGAAGGGGCCTTCCTTCCGCTGAATGACTTGATTGACGGGCATGCCCCGAATCTGAAGAAGTTCTTCGAAGACAATCCAGATGTACGTAGCGCAGCTTCGGATATAGACGGCAAGATCTGGTTTATTCCATTTATCCAGGATGGAGAAGCAGAGAAGGGCTGGTTCATCCGTAAGGATTGGTTAGAGAAGTTAGGCTTGGAAGAGCCGAAGAGTGTGGACGAATTGCATAGTGTGCTGACCGCATTTGTGAATGATGACCCGAATGGCAACAACAAGAAGGATGAGATCGGGTTCTTCCACAGAAATACTTCACTAGGTATTGAAGGGCTTATGGCGCTTTGGAACGCTTATCCTGGTTATCGGGCATTCGACGGCAAAGTGATCTACGGGCCGTTGGAGAATGAATATGGCGTAGCTATGGAGAACCTGGCACAATGGTATAAGGAAGGGCTGATCGATAAAGAGATCTTCACCCGCGGAGGCAAGGCGAGAGATATTCTGCTTGCTGACAATGTCGGCGGCTTGACCCATGACTTCTTCGCTTCAACAGGGAATTACAATGAGCAGTTGGAAGGGAAAATAGAAGGGTTCCAATTTAACCCGATGCTTCCGCCAGCGGACGTGAACGGCAAGGTGAAGGAGCCCTCCAAGCGGGATCGTGCTAGAAACTTCGGCTGGGGAATTTCGCACAGCAACTCTGATCCGATAGCGACGATTAAATACTTCGACTTCTGGTTCACTGAGGAAGGCAGACGGATGGCCAACTTCGGTATTGAAGGCGATACGTATACCATGGTGGACGGAAAGCCGATCTTTACCGATAAAGTAATGAAGTCCGATAAAGCGCCAGTCGATGTGATTCGTGAGACAGGAGCTCAATCGAGCTTCGGCTTCCAGCAGGATTACTTCTATGAAGAACAGTGGACATTGCCTCTGGCCAAGGAAGGTATCGATGCATATAAAGAGAAGCAAGTATTCATGGATAAATTCCCTGTTCTGAAATTTACAACGGAGGAACAGAGAGAAATTCAGAAGATTTCTCCTAAGATCGATACCTATATTGCGGAGACAACCCAGCAATGGATTCTTGGCGCGAAGCCGGTGGATCACGCGGCCTTCGTCAAAGAGCTTGAGAAGCTGGACGCACGTCGTATGGTAGAAATCAACCAAGCTGCATATGATCGGTATGTGGAAGAAATGAAAGAAAAATAGACGAGCGCAGATAGGCTGTAGATGAGATTCTACAGCCTTATTTTCAAGGAGAATTAAAGATGAGAATACAAGAGTTATTGGAAGAACCGATATCTACCGGACAGCTGTTAAATAATCTGCGCTCCCGATTAGAGCCGATGGCCGTCAAGAGTGCGTATATTTCGGATCATATGTCAGAGCTTGTGCAGGAGACGATCATCCAGGCCGAGGAGGCTTATCGGGGATATCTGAAGCTACCGGGTACGGGGGGAGAACGTGAATTCATAGGGAACCCTCCTTGTTGGCTGGAGCGTAGACATGATGATAATGAATTTCTCTGGCAGCTGAATCGCATGACTCATTGGCAGGCTCTATTAGAAGCTTATTCCTTAACGAAGGATGAGAAATACGGACGCAAGGTCATCGAAGAGATGCTGGATTGGATCAAGGTGGTCGAGATTCGTGAGGACATGATAGATTATCCGCTGAGCTATTTTGAGGGATGTCATCCCTTACGGGCATTAGAGCTGGGCATTCGAAATTATAAGACTTGGCCGCTAATATTGGAGCATTTGGGACATACAGATTTGTTTACAGAGGCGATATTGGAACAGTATTTAGAGGCTGTCTACAAGCAAACTAAGATCCTGCGCAAGGTATCGCCACTGCTCTGGCCGAAGGCAGATCATAACCATTTTCTGATGGAATGCCTTGGTATATTGACCACTGCGCTCTATTTCCCGGAGCTGCGCGAAGCTGAAGAGTGGAGGACATTTGCCATTGAGGGGATCGAGCGCTGCGGCCTTGCCCAATTGACAGAGGACGGGGGGCAGATTGAAGGCTGTCCGTCTTACCATAACGGCTGTATGTTCTGGTTTGGGCTTGCTGTCGTACTGGCCAAGCGATTCCACTTTCAGTTCTCAGAGCAGTATATGAGACTGTTCCGCAAGAACCTCGACTACTCTATTTATTCCTTGCGACCGACGGGAAAATCTGTGCCCGTAGGAGATTCGCATGCCAACAATTTGGCGGTGATGGGGGCAGTATATGGCTACATGGCTTTGGATGATTTAACCTGGCTGGGGCTCGCAACCAATCTGATCGACACTAGGGAGGTTCTGCACGAGGCTGGCAAACACGCTTGGCGCGCCTTAGACGTACAGCAGTTCTATGAGGATTTGCAGTCCCTTCAAGGCCAGCATTATGAGTGTAATAAATCGACGACCTTCTGGAATCGAACGCTTCATCAGGCGATTATTCGCAGCGGGTGGGATTCCAAAGCGCTGAGCTTCCTGTTTACATGCAGAAGTCCGATCCAGAACGCCCATGCTCATATCGATCTTATGAGCTTTGATTTCACCGCCCTGGGGAAAGACATGATCTGCGATCCGGGCATTTTCTGTTATCGAGAGGATGAGGATCGTAAGCAGTTCAAAAGTGCCAATTATCACTCTACTCTGCTGATCGATGGGAGAGATCATTTTGAATATATAAGTTCATTTCAATTTGGTCCCCAGAAGGCTGGGGAGATTTACAACGTGGAGGACCGGGGCTTCTATCAAATCGCAAGCGCTTACCATCTGAATTATGAGCCTGTAGTGCCTCATCGCCATATCGCCTTGGTGGATCATCAACTCCTTGTGATTGCAGATCGGGTGACAGGGTTAGAGCAGAATAGGGTTGAACGCTACTTCCACCTGGACTATACCGAAGTAGAGGCAGCACCGGAGCGCGTCATCGCTACGAGTGAGATTGCGAATCTTGCTATATACACCTATCCTCAGGAGCAAGTAGAGCTTCTGCCGGGCAGGCTGTCCGATGTGAATGATATTGCCAGAGAAGCTACAAGAGTCCGGTTTCAAGGGACATACAGCGGCGTAGTTACCTTATTGACTGTATTAGTGCCTTACCAGGGCGATCATGCGCCCGCTGTAAATATTGAGCCTGAGGGAGATGGCTGCTATACGCTCAACTATGGCAGACGTTATCATATTGAGATCATGGACAAAGATATGACCATTAGTAAACCAGTATAGGGAGGGTAAATGAGGATGAGTTCGCAAAAAAAGTTGTTCCGATGTACTAGTCTTTTGTTAAGTATTGTCTTAGGGATGAGTGGAATTTTGGGTGTATTCCCAGCCCAGGCAGCCTCAGCGATCCAGGTGTACTTATGTCAGGATTTTGAGGATTACACCCAGACAGGTGCTCCGCCGAGCGGGTTCGAGATGACAGGCATCACGGACGTAAAGAAATCAAGCGGTGCGTTAAATAACGAATACACGGCCCCTCATGGAACCAGCGTATCGCTGCGGATTGACGAATCTGTAGCGAATCAACCTGATGTGGGCCTCGCCAAGCGTTTTGTAACGGAAGACTTAACGGGTGAACTCATCCTTGATTTTGATATTAAGCTGCTAGATTCCAATGGAAGCCGATTTTTCGAAATTAAAGACAGCGGTAATAAAGGCATTACACTCGGAAGCATAGGGCCTGATGGTATCTTAAAAGTGGAAGGCGATAAAATACCGTTGAATACGGACCAGTGGCACCGGCTTTCCTTTGTGATCAACTATCAATCTGCGGTGCAGACCGCTTCTGTCTATGTAGACGGAATCAAAAAGATAGATTCGATCACCCTGAAAAATACCAGCAATGCCTCAGGTATCAATTACGTCCGCATTCGGGCTAAGCGCAGCCTCCCAGCGGATCTGACAACCGATGTCAGCGGGAATAAGAACTTCACAACCTTGCTGGATAATATGAGGGTATATAGCGGTACTGAGCTGAAGACGATGGAAGAGCTACAGGAACTGAATGCACCGGACTCGTTAATGGATTTTGACAATGACCTCGGCATTTCCGTTACAGATCGTCTGGTGGGGGCTCTGGCTATGGTCGTAAACAGCCCCAATGTGCTGAAGGATAATGTGAGGGACGTTAATGCGATCAGTGAGGAGAATGTACCGCGAAAAGTGGAGGGAGAAGTCCTTGTGCCGCTTCGTTTTGTAGGTCAATTTTTTGGTGTAGATGTGGAGATCAGTGAGGAAATAGCCAATTCCCATCCGCATATACAGTATACTTCTGACGATGTGCTGGTTCCCTTAGATCTGGCAGGCATTCTCCTTCATAAACAAGTGTATACGGATTATAAAGGCAGAGGGCTTATCGTCATCGGCGATCAGGCTAAACCGTTTGACGATGCGCTGGATAAGGTGGATGAGGGCATCAAGCCCCAGAATAATGAGAAGTTCTTCATTGAGGAAGCTATCAAAGAGATCGTTTACGATAGACCCACCGGAGACGAAGCCATCGCTCAGCTGTTAAGCCATAATGCGGCTCATCCAAGAGTCCTGGCTACTTCATCTGACTTCGCCCGGGTGAAGTCGATGGTTCTGTCAGGAGAGACTACGATTAGCAAATGGTATCAGGATATTCAGAAGCAGGGCGAGAAGCATGTGAATATGGCCTTGCCTACGGATGATCTTCCGGATGGCCGTCGAATGATCGGCTCCAGGCAAGTAGGGCCGCTCGTGATTAATTTGGGGATGCTCTATCATCTTAGCGATGATGCGGTGAAGAAGGAGCAATATAAGCAGCGGATCTGGGACGAAGTCTATACGGTGTCTCAGTTCCCGAACTGGAATGAAGAGAATGAATTTCTGAATACGGCAGAATTCATGGAAGGGTTGGCTATTGCCTATGACTGGCTGTATGACGCATGGACTCCAGAGCAGAGACAGATTCTTGAGGATGCGATGATTCAGAAGGGTCTCGTTAAAACATTGGAGGCTTATAACAAAAATATATGGTGGATTCATACGTATCCAAGAACGAATAACTGGAATGCGGTATGTAATGGAGCTTCGATTCTCACTCTGATGGCCATCGGCGACCTGGATAAGGAGATCCTTCTGCCGTCCAAAGAGAAAGTAACAATGCAGCAATTTGGCAGCAAGATACTGGACACGGCCTTCAACGCGCTGGAAGACTATATTCTATTAGAATTTACTCCTGACGGAGCATGGGCGGAGGGGCCAAGCTATTGGAAATATACTTTAGAGTATATTGTTCGGTTCATGTCTTCTTTGGAGACTGCGTTAGGGACTAGCTATGGTTATGACCAGACCCCAGGGCTGAATAAGACCGCTTATTTTCCAACGTATTTAAGCGGTGCGGTAGGCTCACTGAACTATGGGGATGCGTCGAGCAACAAGGTCATGTCTGCTGAGGAGCTGTGGATCGCGCAGAAATATGGGGACCGATTATTAGCTTCTGTTCATCTGGATAATAAAATCAAATTCAGGAATGCCGGCTCCGAGTTTGAGATGCTGTGGTATGAGCCGGCTCTTTATATTCCGGAGCAAGCGCTTGATTTGGATCAATATTTTAGCGGAACAGAGGTAGCAACATTCAGAAGCAAATGGGAAGACCCCAATTCAAGCTTCTTAGGCTTCAAAGCAGGTAATAACGTAGTCAGTCACGGTCACTATGATCTGGGTAGCTTCGTGTTCGAGTCCTTGGGACAGCAGTGGGCGATTGATCTGGGCAAGGATGATTATAATCTGCCGGGATATTCGAATTATGACAAGGAACGCTTAACTTACTACCGTTTGAATCCAGAGGGGCATAACACATTGGTGATCAACCCTGAGGGGGGCGCACAGCAGAACATTAAGGCCTTCTCCAAGATCGAGAAGGTGGAGAGCAAACCGTCTGGCGGATTTGCGATTGCTAATCTAACAGAGGCTTATAACAGGCATGTCGCTCAAGCGAAGCGGGGCGTGATGCTGGCCGCGAACCGGACGAGAGCCATGATTCAGGATGAAGTATCCTTCTTGAATCCTTCAACAGCCTATTGGTTCATGCATACAGAGGCTGACATTCAAGTTAGTGCTGATGGCAAGTCGGCGATCTTAAGCAAGGGCGGCGAGAAGCTCTGGATTGGACTGGATAGTGATGCGCGTGACGGGGCGGGCCAGCCGATCGATGTGTGGCTTGATGTGATGGATGCAAAGCCGCTGCCACAATCTCCTAACCCTTCTAAGCAGAATCAGAATATCGGGATTCGCAAACTGTTTATGAAGCTGGATCAAGTCAAGGAAATGAGATTGACAGTCACGATGGTCCCCATCGTTGGTTCGATGGAGGATACGAATCTGACCGTTAACAGTGTACCGCTTGATAACTGGAGCATTACGGACGGTGAACTCATCATTCCAGTTATTCAAAGCGCCAGCGTAGACGGGGTACCGTTAGCTGAGTTCAATGCGCAGAAATTCAGTTATGATATACAGCTGCCGCTTGACCGTGCAGATGTACCTGTGCTGGAATTCACGTATGATCAGACGCTGAATGATGTACAGGTCATCCCTGCGGATGAGGTTCCGGGTATAACGAAGTTAATTGTATCTTCATTGCAAAACCCGGAAATCAAGAGCATTTATTTCTTCAATTACAAGTTAGTGCCTCTCAACGGAGAAGAGGAGCGGTTAAGCGAGCTCCCTGTGGTAGCTATCTCCGCAAGCGCCTCGCAGGCTGAACAAGGGAATACTGAAGATAAAGCAATTGACGGTGATCTGAATACTTATTGGGGGGCAGAAGGCGACCAGTGGATCAGGCTGGATCTGGGTGAAGTGAAGACGGTCAATAGTGTTGGCATAGCGTTTATCCGCGGGAATGAGCGCAGCTTCAAATATGATATCGAAACCTCGGTGGACGGACAGATCTGGTATAAGGCCTATTCCGGCCAGAGCAGCGGGGAGAGCCTGGATATCGAGAAGACGTATGTGAGGCAGCATGAAGCTCAGTACATCCGTATCACCGGGCATGGAAACAGTGTGAATCAATGGAACTCTTATGCGGAGATTCGTGTCTATCAGCTTCAGTCTCAAGAGTCTCAAGAACAGAACTAACAAGGGAAGTCATATCATTCGTGAAAAGGAGCAGCCTTGTGCTGTTCCTTTTTTAATATTCTGGAGTGAGTGGCTCTGCTAATTGCAGAAAGTACAACTAACTTCACACAAATCGACTCTAGTTGTATTTTAATTGTAAAAAGTACACTTGAAATCACGATTTCATTGATTTGGTAAAAGAGGGGGGACTTTAAATGTACTAAATACAATTAAAAGAACGTTGCCCCACCCATCCCTCAAAATAAGTGTATTAGTTGCACTTAAAATTCTGCGCTACCGCGGATTATGGATGATACCCAAATCGAATTAATCCATGACACTAGACTAGTGGATAAAATTCAGACTCCGTATTTAAGAATGATATGGAGAACCACTACATCATCGGAATGATTGGTATAGGAATGTGTTTTGTCGGCACGAAAACTTATGGAGTCATATTGATTCAATTGATATGGCTCATCATTCACCGTGATTGTAATTTCTCCTGACATCACAGTGACAATTTCGGTAGTATTAAAATGATGCTGTTCTGGATAGTAGGAGCTGTTAGGCTGCAAATAAGCCCGGCACATTTCAATCTCATCGCTTGCATTTTGGAATATCGGTTCAACAATCCAAGTTTTATCATCCCCGGCGATTCTTAATCCTTCCCCAGCTCGTGACAAGCTCACGCTGCCTCCGCTTGAGAATAACGCCATGAGGGGAATAGACAGGCTCTTTGAAATTTTCCATAGCATGCCTAGCGTCGGATTTGTCTCTCCCCGTTCAATATTCCCAAGCGTAAGCTTGCTAACATCTGACAGCTCCGCTAGATCACTAAGGCTCATATTCCGCTCTTTGCGAAGTTTCTTTAAGACGGCTCCAACCTGTAACACCACTTGCTTCGGATCATCAGCTTCCATGGCATTTCTAACCTCTCTTTTCAATGACAATAACATTATAGTTAGTATATCATAGATTATATTTAAGACGTTAAAGTAAATTATACTATACTTTTTAACTGGACAAATTTAAAATTTATATATTATAATATATCGATGAATGTATTTAATATATTATAAATAACTTTTTAAGTATAGATTGGAGAGGAAACATTCATGAGTACGTCAAAAATAAAAAGCCATATACGCCATGTCCAAGCGAAGCCCAAGATTGCTGCAGGGGCAGTCATCATTGGAATCCTTTTTATAGCTGCCAATTTAAGGGCGCCCTTAACTTCGGTGGGTCCATTAATAGGTCTTATTCGTGACCATATGCATATATCAAACACCTTAGCCGGAATGATTACTACACTTCCTTTGCTTGCCTTTGCGATCTTCTCGCCTTTCGTACCTCGTTTGGGGCGCAAGCTGGGAATGGAATTAATGATATTGGTTTCTGTCGTTTTTTTGACGATCGGCATTCTGTTGCGTTCATTTCCGGGGGTTGCTGCCCTTTATCTCGGTACCGCCATTCTGGGCTTATCCATCGCCGTTTGCAATGTATTGCTGCCCGGTCTTATTAAACGGGAGTTCCCTGAACGCATGGGACTGATGACAGGCTTGTATTCTATTTCTATGAATTTGTTTGGAGCCGTAGCTTCTGGAATCAGTGTTCCACTGGCATCCGGATTAGGCTGGCGAGGGGCTCTAGGGGTGTGGGGAATTCTAAGCTTCGTTTCTATTTTATTCTGGCTACCTCATCTGAAACGTAGCTCTGCAGGTGTATCTGCTGCGCAAGGTCAGGCGGCAGGCCAGCATGTGAATTTATGGCGTTCCCCCCTTGCCTGGCAAGTAACGATGTTCGTGGGACTACAATCGATGGTGTTCTATGTCATCATTACCTGGCTTCCTGAGATAATGAAGCAGCAGGGTGTATCTGCTGATCGATCTGGCTTGCTGCTCTCCATGATGCAGCTGGCTCTGCTTCCATTCACGTTCGTTGTTCCGGTTATAGCCGGGCGTATGCGTAGTCAACGCTTGCTGGTTGTATTTACGTTCGGATTGATGCTGACTGGAACACTCGGCCTACTCTATGGCAGCTCCAGCTTGATTATGTTATGGATAATCATACTTGGAATCGGGGGTGGCTTTGCTTTTGGTCTAGCGATGATGTTCTTTGGCTTACGGACGAAGAATGCCCATCAAGCATCAGAACTGTCCGGGATGGCTCAATCTATTGGATATTTGCTTGCCGCACTCGGCCCGACACTGTTCGGTTATTTGCATGATATTACTGGCGATTGGACACTCCCATTATGGATATTGGTCGGCGCCTCCGTCCTGCTCTTTTTATTTGGCCTTGGTGCGGGTAGAGACCGTTATGTAAGTACCGATAAATGAGATGGTTCTCGTTTTCATGTGATCGCCCGAGTCCCAGATCAACTACAACCACTAATACCTATGCACTCTGTCTACCCTGGGCTATAATTCTTTGTATTGATACATGAAGGGGAGAAGATCATGCCGTACAACATATTACTGATTGAGGATGATACCCAAATCGTTGAAATACTACAGAGTTATCTGGTCAAAGAAGGGTATGCTGTCTCGGCAGCGTATAATGGGCTGGACGGACTAACCTTATTTCGGCGGGGCGGCTTTGATATGGTCATCGTTGATCTGATGATGCCGAAGCTGGATGGGATCGAAGTGATTAAGCTAATTCGGGAGGATAGCTCCGTGCCGATCCTTATCATGTCAGCGAAGGACAGTGATGTCGATAAGGCGATCGGGCTGGGCTTCGGGGCAGATGATTACATCGCGAAGCCCTTTTCCCTTATTGAAGTGTCGGCCCGGGTCAAAGCAGCGATTCGCCGTGCCACGACCTATTCCACTCTCGGACAGACCGCCGTCGCGGTCGGAGATCAGGCCCCTTTGCCAGCTAGAGTATTGACGTTCGGCGACCTGTGTATAGACCTGGACAATTATTCAGCGTCGAGGAACGATGTCGATCTGAAGCTGACGGCCAAAGAGTTTGAAATTCTGAAGCTGTTCGCTACGAATCCGAATCGTGTATTCACGAAGGCCCAGCTGTACGGTTTTATATGGAACGACGAGTATTATGGCGATGAGAACGTGATTAACGTACATATTCGCCGCTTGCGCGAGAAAATCGAAGACCAGCCGTCCGCACCCCAATATATTAAGACGCTGTGGGGCATCGGCTATAAATGGGTAGGAGAATGATATGGTAATTGCGCTATCCATACTCGTCGTTATTTTGCTGGCGATCATCGCACTCCAATATCACACCTATCGGGTCAGAAGCTATAACCTGGGGCAGATACATAATAAGCTAAAAGAAATAATTACGGGGGACACCAGCGAGAAGCTGCTTATTTTTACGGATGACCCTGGCTTAATCCCGGTTCTGGTCGAGATCAATCGTTTGCTGGAGCATAATCAGCAGAAGGCGGCCCACTTCCTAAAGATGGAGCAGTCAATACGGAAAATGATCTCGAATATCTCGCATGATCTGAAGACCCCCTTGACGGTGGTACTGGGTTACATCGAGACGATCCATCTCGACCCGGACATGGATGCGGAGGAGAGGCGGGTCCTGCTGTCCAAGGCGCATGCCAAGGCAAATGAGGTATTGGAGCTGATCCGTCAGTTTTTTGATCTGGCCAGACTTGAGTCGGGGGATACCCCAATCTCGCTCTCCCAGGTTCATATGAACGACATCTGCGGGAAGAACATGCTAACCTTCTATGATACGTTGACGGTCAAGGGCTTTGATGTTGCGATTGAGATGCCGGATAAGCCGATGCTAGCTCGGGGGAATGAGGAAGCGCTGGATCGTGTGCTGAACAATTTAATCTCCAATGCCATTCAGCATGGCGGCGAGGGAAGGGTCGTCGGCTTAACCCTGCGAGGCGATGACGAGTATGTGTACGTGGATGTATGGGATCGGGGCAAAGGAATCGGCGAACTGCATCAGGATCGGGTATTCGAGCGAATGTATACACTGGAGGACTCGCGTAATAAATCGTATCAGGGTAGCGGCCTCGGTCTGACGATTACGAAAAGACTGGTCGAAGCGCAGGGAGGAACGATCCACATCCATAGCAAGCCTTATGAAAAAACGGTGTTTACTGTTAAGCTGAAGCGAATCGCCTTTGCAACTTAAGGAATTTGTAAGAATCGAGTAAGAAAAAAGCTAAATTCGCTGCTTACAATAAGGCTGTAACTAGCTAAGGAGGCATGGAAAGCGGATGACATATATCGTTAGAACGAAGCAGTTGACCCGGGCTTACATGGGCAAAGAGGTCGTATCCAACGTCAATATTAACATCAAGCCAGGGGAAATCTATGGCATGCTTGGCCCGAATGGCGCCGGCAAAACAACAGTCATGAAAATGATCACGAATCTGATTAAGCCGACAGCGGGAGAAATTGAAATTTTCGGGGAGCGATTGACGGACACATCGTACCGACAGTTAGGACGGATGGGGACGATTATCGAACATCCTATTTTTTATGACAAGCTGACCGCTCGTGAGAATCTGGATCTGCATTGTGAATACATGGGCTACCATAACAAAAAATCGATCGATAAGGCACTTGAACTGGTCAATTTGCAGGGAATTGATCATAAAGCGGTCAAGGAGTTCTCCATGGGGATGAAGCAGCGGCTTGGTATCGCGCGGGCGATTATGACAAAGCCGGAGCTGCTGATTCTGGATGAGCCGATTAACGGTCTTGATCCGCTCGGAATCAAGGAGCTGCGTGATCTCTTCAAAATGCTATGCAAGCAATATGGCATCACTATTCTCATCTCCAGCCATATTCTTGGCGAGATTGAATTGATCGCCGACACGATCGCTGTGATGAATGATGGCAAGCTGCTGCAGGAGGTTACGATGGAGCATATCGTTCAGCAAACCTCGGAGTATATCGAGATTACCACGAACGATTGCAGCAAGGCGGCTTATGTGCTTGAGCACCATTTGAACATATCCAATGTACGCATTACCGATGAAGGCCAGGTCCGCATCTATGATAGCCGTATTCCTCAGAGCGAGCTGATGAAGACTTTAGTGCTGCACGATGTAGCGATTGAGGCGGTTCATAAGAAAAAAGGGTCGTTGGAAGATTACTTCTTATCCATCCTGAACGGGGGTGGCATCGTTGCTTAAGCTGATGAAACTGGAAATGCGTAAATTCCGGATAGGGGGTTATGTTTGGGGAGCGATTGTCGCCAACATTCTAATATTGGGTTTTATCTTCCTGATCAGCTTTACTACGGAATTCAAGGAAGAATTGCCCTTTAACAGCTATGATATGGTATTCTCTGTCATCGATACATTCGTTCGTGCAACCTATATCGTGTTCGCCTCGGTGCTTATTTCACGGCTGATCATTGATGAATACCGTAGCAAGTCGATCACGGTGCTGTTCATGTACCCGATCAACCGTAAAAAGCTCATCGCCGCCAAGCTACTCATCGTAGTGCTGTTTACGTTAGTTGCGGATATTGTGGCCAATCTATTTGTTGGCCTAGGCTTCTATATTTTAAATCTATCCGTATCTGTTATTCCAGAGCCGCTCACAGGGGCAATTGCAGTCCAATTAATATTAAAGTTTATGATGAGCGCGCTGGCTACCAGCTTCCTGAGCCTCATTCCGCTATACTTCGGCATGCGCAAGCATTCCATCGCAGCTACCATCGTATCATCGCTCATCGTCGTCGGAATCATCTGCCAGAATGTAAATGGCTTCACCTTGTATTCCATCATTGCGGTGCCGATCGGGTTTGCACTCCTTGGAGCGGGCATTGCTTATATGGCGATTCGTAACATCGAGCATGTGGATGTGCTGAAGTAGCGAGAAGCGGGAGGCGAGATCTGGATGGTATATCGAGTATTAAAATGGGTGTTGTTGATTTGCGCGGTTTCTTTCGTCTTGAACGTACTATTGTATTGGGGGACCGGTAACCCTGGAGTGCTCATCAATCTGTTTGGCAGTGCAATAATAGGCGTCCTGGTTGGAATCGGGTTATTGTTCAAGAAGAGGCGGTAAGTTTGAAAAGCGAATCATAATGGAGTGGAATTGATCATTTTCCACTCCTTTTTGTTTTTCTAAATAGTCCTTTCCTAATGATCTACTCATCATTACACCTATTGGCGTTTTTTTTAATGTAATCATTTGATCTGATTATTTCTTTATCTGGGTTACGCCCCTTACAATCCAGATATACAGGCGTATTGCTATGGGCCAACAGGCCCCGTAGCACGTCGTAGCACAGCACGATAGAGAGAAGGAGAGGGAGGAGATTTACATAGTAGGTACAGTGGAGGTACAGAATCTGGGGGCGATGATCCAATCCCGCTTTGGGCAAGCAGCGGCTTTCCGCTTTGATGGTGCGCGTTATACGGTATGCTTCGCGAGCAATGGTGTACCGGCAGTTCTGCAGGAATTCGACCTGCTGTCTGGCGAGCTGCTGTTCCGCGAGTCTATCCCTGATACAGACTGCTGTTGGGGAATGTGCGCTGCAGAAAACGGTGATATCTATCTAAGCGGAATCAATGATGGTGTGCTATATCGTTATTCATCAGACGGATTGCAGACCATCGGTACGAACCCATCGGATCGCTGGGTATGGCAGCTATTCAGTACCCATGACAGAGTATTCGGCGGGACGTATCCGGGAGCTAAAGTGTTTGAGTATCACCTCAAGACAGGCGTATTTCGCGACTACGGAGTTGTGAAGGAAGGACAGGATTATGTACGCGGGCTTACCGCCGATGAAGATTCGATCTACGCCGGAATCGGGGCTACTAAGCATGTAGTACGAATCGATCGGACGACCGGTGAGTTGGAGGAGCTGAAGCTAGAGGGAATCAGCGGTTCACAAGGCTTCGTAGACCGTCTTTGGGTGATCGATGGTTACTTATTTGTCTCTTGTAATTATACGGAGGCCCGCGTCTTCCGGCTTGATACGCTAACCCAGGTCGGCGCTTTCTCCTATGACAACATGCTGATTAATTCGCGAGTTAGGCACCCGGGGAGAGTCTACTTCAAGCAGGGCAGGAAGTTATGCTATTGGGATATCGCTGGGGAGAGCTGGAGCGAGACAGAGATTTGTACACTGCCTGAAGGCAGAGTCAAGGCACTTGAATGGGTGTGTGTGGACGGTGAGCCTGGAGCTGAGAGTGGAGCGGGGAGATCTAGGTCTGGCGGGCAACAGGTTGGAACTGAAGAGTCCACACTCGCTCTAGTGACTGTAAATGCCCAGGTGGCTCTTATTAGCTTCCTGGACGGTCAGGTGACCATTCGCAGTTTGGACATTGAGCCGCAGCCGATCCTTATCCACTGTTTAGAAACCGGCGATGATGGCAAGCTGTACATCGGGGGTTATCAACGGGGATTTAGCCTGTTCGATCCGGAAACTGATGAAATTCGGCACACCTTTGAACTATTTCCCCAATCGGAGGGAATGACCTTCCTGGACGGAGTCGCTTATTTTGGGACGTATACCCATGCCCATATGTTCCGCTTTGACCCGTTGAGCCCGGTCGATTTCGGTACCACATTGGAGCATAATCCGGGGTGGATCGGGGAGCTTGGTCATGCGCAGGATCGCCCGTTTGCCATGACAAGAGGTGGCGGGCGAGTATTCGCCGGGACGGTACCGGATTATGGATTGCGCGGCGGAGCGCTGGCGATGTATGACCCTAGCGTCGGCCATTGGGAGGTTTACCCGGATATCATGCCGGAACATAGCATCCAAGGCGTGGCTTACAAGGACGGCTTAATCTATGGGGGAACTAGCATATGGGGTGGTCTTGGTGCTACACCCGCAGACGGGCCTGCCCGGATGTTCATCTGGGATGTGGACAAGCGGATAAAGGTGGCGGAGTTCGTGCCGGAGATTCCAGATATGGATAGGCCGCCTTGCATGATCGGAGAACTGAGCGCGGGGCCTGATGGACTAATCTGGGGAGCTATCGACAGGACATTATTCGCGATGGACCCGGTGACGACGCGAATTGTCAAGAGTAGAGTCTTCTTCCCGAGCGAGTACAAGTACAGCAAGTATCGGCCGATTTATCTTCGATGGGGAGCCGATGGTTATTTATATACGACCTTGGCCAGACGCTTGATTGTCGTCGATCCGGCTACGCTTGAATATGTGCAGCTTAGTAACGCGATCGTCGGCAACATGGCGCTGGACCATCATGGACGGCTGTATTACGCCCAGAATAAGGAGTTATATCGGCTTATTCTGCCGGATAATCCGTTCAGCCTAAATCTAGTCAACTAAACAACGAAGAAGGGAGCCCACTCTATGAACCAGCCATCGTTGCTGTCAAGGCCTGAGCTAGCTCGGGGAGTCCGGCGCAGGAGCTCATGGAAGGACTGGGAATTATACATGATGTTGATTCCCGGAGCATTATTCTTCATTCTATTTCGCTATTTCCCGATGTGGGGAATCATTATCTCTTTCCAGGATTATAATCCGTTCGGCGGGATCTGGAAGAGCGAATGGGTCGGTCTGCAGCATTTTGTAGCGCTGCTGCAGTATGACGGGTTCTGGCGCATCTTCCGTAACTCGATTGTGCTGAGCATGCTGAATCTTATCTTCTTCTTCCCGATGCCGATTATTATCGCGCTTATGCTGAATGAGGTCCGTAAGCGGGCTTTTAAGAACACGATTCAGTCCATCATCTATATGCCCCACTTCATATCCTGGGTGGTCGTGGCAGGAATTACATATCTGCTCTTGGGGACTCAGGGGGGCATCGTAAATGAGTTTGTCGTCAAGGCCGGGGGAGAGCCGATCAATTTCTTAACCTCGAATGAATGGTTCCGTACCCTGATCGTCTCGCAGAGTATATGGAAGGAAGCGGGCTGGGGGACGATTATATTCCTCGCCGCTCTATCTGGTGTCGACCCCCAGCTCTATGAGGCAGCAGTCGTCGACGGCGCGAACCGCTGGAGGCAGATCTGGCATATTACTCTGCCAGCCATCCGCAGCACGATTCTCATCATGCTGATTCTGAGGCTAGGTCATATCCTTGATAACGGCTTCGAACAGATCTTTCTGATGCTGAGTGCAACGACCTATGAGGTCGGCGACGTCTTCGAGACATACGTATATCGCGAAGGCCTGGTAGGTGGTAATTATAGCTATACGACAGCCGTTGGACTGTTCAAATCGGTGATTGGCCTGATTATGGTCGTGGCAGCAAATCGCCTGGCCAAGCGCTTCGGAGAGGAGGGAGTGTACTAATGCGGCAGTATCGTTTAACCGGTGACATGGTCTTCAGGGGCATCAATGGATTCCTTTTGGTACTGTGCGGCACAGCGACATTATTCCCTTTTCTCTATGTGTTAGCCGTATCGCTATCTCCAATGGAACAGGTGATGCGCGGGGGGCTGATCCTGTGGCCGGAGAAGTTCACCTGGGACTCTTATTCTATGATTTTCTCCAACTCGCATTTCATGCAGGCACTCTGGATGACTATATCGATTACGGTTGTCGGGACGATTACTAATCTGGCTCTGACCGTATTGATGGCTTATCCGCTCTCTAAAACCCGTCTTAAGGGACGGCGGATCATCCTGTTCCTCGTACTGTTCACGATGCTGTTCAGCGGTGGGATGATTCCAGGGTACCTGGTGATGAAATGGCTTGGTCTCCTTAATTCATTCTGGTCAGTCATTATGCCGGGAGCGATCAGCGCATTCAACCTGATTATTCTCAAGAACTTCTTCCAGGGCATTCCCGAGGCGTTGGAAGAATCAGCGCGCATCGACGGATGCAGCCACTTCGGAGTATTGTTGAAAATTGTGCTGCCGCTCTCGATGCCTGCACTGGCTACTTTCACATTATTCTATGCGGTGGGACATTGGAATCAATTCTTCCAGTCGATTATGTATGTGACTAATTCAAGCCTATGGCCGATTCAGGTCATCCTGAGGCAGATGATTATCGAGGGTTCTACCGAGGAATACCAGGCGGCTATTGCCAATGAGAGCATTCAGGTCATCCCGATGACGATCAAAATGGCAGCGATTGTCGTCGCTACAGTTCCGATTCTTCTCGTCTATCCATTCTTGCAGAAGCATTTTGCCAAGGGTGTGCTGTTAGGATCGGTCAAGGGCTGAGGTAAGTCCTTATTTGAAAATGAATGCGCATACAAGTGCGGCAAGTCGCGGATTAATCTGCTTGCGATATATACCATTTAAGGAGGGTCAACCAAGTATGAACATGAACTGGAGAAAGATCGTTAGCTTCACGGTAGCTATGTCTCTGCTAGCGACGATCATCGTCGGCTGCGGGAGTAAGGATGGCAAGAGTGAGGCGGGAAGCGGCGGAAAAGATAAGCAGGAGAGGCTCAAGATCAGCATGATGTATCCGCTGAATGGAGATGCCCCGAAGAAGGGCGAGGCCTGGAAGTGGATGGAGAATAAGTTCAATGTGGAGCTTGATCTGATGGCGATCCCGGCTAACGGTTATGCCGAGAAGCTGCGGCTGACGGTCGCTTCGGGAGAACTACCGGACATGATGGTGTGGACGACATACCCGGACCCGGAATTGAACAAATATGTGAAGCAGAATGCATTCCTACCGCTGGATGATCTGGTCGGCAATTATAAGAACCTGATGGAGACCCCGCAGCAGGCCTTCGAAAATGTGAAGATCGACAAGAAGTTGTATTCGATCCCACGCACACGTCCGCTGCAGACGAATGCGGTCTTGATCCGCAAGGATTGGCTCGACAATCTAGGATTACCAGTTCCAGTAACGATAGAGGACTTCGCGAATGTGGCACTCAAGTTTACGACGGAGGACCCTGATAAGAATGGCAAGGCGGATACATTCGGTATTGGTGTAGGTGAGAATCTGAGTTTCCTGGAGCAGCTATGGCTTGCTTTTGATGCAGGAAATGGCTGGCGCAAGATGGAGGACGGCACGTTGATGAACTCAGATGTTACGCCGGGGCGCAAGGAGGCGCTAGGCTGGCTGGCCGACCTTTACAAGCAGGGCGCCATCGATAAGGACTTCCCGGTTCTGAAGTATACACAGGTGAATGAGAAATTTATCGCAGGTAAGGCCGGTATCCTGATCGGTGGCGGTATTGCGAACTTCGGGCAATTCATGGTCGACATGAAGAAGGTTAACCCGAATGCGGAGATTATCATGATTGATCCGCCTACAGGGCCGAGCGGTACGAAGGGCACGCCGCAATCCGCTGGGTTCTACGGACATTGGGTAATCAGTGCCAAGACCTCACCGGAAAAGGTGGATAAGATCATGGAGATTCTCGATTGGCAAGCGACCGATGAAGCGCTGGAATTCAAACGGAAAGGAATAGAAGGCGTGCATCACAAGCTGGAGAACGGCGTTCCTGTAGTCAATGAGCAATATAACGCTGACGGTGTAATCAATCTCATCGCGCATAACAAGTATAATCCATACTTCACTACGCCTGGTGCGACAGAGGAGGTTGCGCAAGCCCAGCTCGATCAATGGAAGAATATTGAGCAGCTTGGCGTCCCTAATCCGGCAGTTGCAGCTCTGACGCCTACGATGCAGGAGAAGATGGCTGATCTTGAGAAATATAGTACAGAGACTTTTATCAAAATAGTGATCGGCGGAAAGTCGCTCGATTCATTCGATCAATATGTTGAGGAATGGATGAATAAGGGCGGCAGGAAAATGACTGAGGAAGTGAACGAATGGTATAAACAGCAATAAAGCTACAATAGAGCGGATTTGCTTATATGTGGGGACTTCACGTCCCCCATTTTGCTTGTACTGGAGCAGTACCGACTACGATCCGAGGAAGTGAGCGTACATGAAGCGGTTTTCCGTGAAACGTAATATCCGATTGAAGCTGATATTAGCGGCGTGTCTATTGTCGATCGTTCCGGTGCTAATTATTAGCATCGGAACGTATACCGTTGCGTCGACCAGCTTGCAGCAGGAAGTGGGCCGGGCCAAGCGTGAGACGCTGAAGCAGGTTCAACAGAGAATCGATGATAAGCTCATTGCCTTGAATAAAACGATCCTGCAGCATTTATTCAATCCTTCCTTGGACGAATTTTTGAAACTGGATGATCCCTATGCGAATATCAAGCTGTATCAAGAGGTGATTGCCAACCTAAATTCAATCGAGGTTCTGGTCGACAATAGTCGATTCGGCCGAGCTTTATTTTGTACGAGAGGATAAGATTCTATCTGTTACGAATGGCCTGAATCCGGCGGATAGCATGGATCCTGAGCTGAAGGCTCGGCTTCGCAGCCGCTCTGCGCCCTATTTCTGGATCGATCGCAAGACGGACAGCAGGATGACGCGCGGCGGCTCGCAGGAGGTTACCTATGTGCGCGAAGTTCCCGTTCGTGGCGATAATCCACGCGGCTACATCATAGTCAAGCTGAATGATCGAGCGTTCTTCCAGGTCTATAGCGAGATGGACCGGGAAGTGAACAGTGAGATGCTCGTCTTGACGGCTTCGGGCAATATTTTCTCAGATTGGAACAAAAGTCTGCTGCAGGATGATCTCGCTTCTTATCAATTCTTATCGGATATCCGCAGGAGCGGGCTAAAGGAGAGCGGCTACACCGAGAAGGTGGATGGGCAGGATATGCTCATTAATTATTATGGCTTTAGCCAGTTGAGTGCGTGAAACGCGCGAAACAAAAAACCACCCGCTATGCGGGTGGAGGGATCGAGGGTTTGACCAATAAGACCATCCCGATAGAATTGAGATGTTCAGGCTCAATTGAAAGGAATGGTCTTAGATGGCAAACAAGAGCTATAGTCTAGCTCACACGAAGTGGATGTGCAAATACCACATTGTGTTCACCCCGAAGTATAGACGGAAAGAGATCTATAATCAAGTGAGGAAAGACTTAATCGAAATTTTCAAACGTTTATGTAAGTATAAGGGAGTGGACATCCTGGAAGGTCATATGATGCCAGATCATGTACACATGCTGGTAGCGATCCCCCCAAAGATAGCCGTGTCCACATTCATGGGATATCTGAAGGGGAAAAGTTCGCTAATGATCTTTGAAAAGCACGCGCAACTAAAGTATAAATATGGGAATCGAAAATTTTGGGCAGAAGGCTATTATGTAAGTACAGTGGGCCTAAATGAAGCAACCGTAGCAAAATACATTCGTGAACAAGAAGCACATGACCAAGCAATAGATAAGTTGAGTGTAAAAGAGTACGAAGATCCGTTTAGCAGTAACAGGAGCAAAAAGAAATAAACCAGTTTAACTGGTTAGTGAAAGTGACAAATTACACTGAGCCTGAACAGATTTGTGGTCAGGCTAGCGTCTTTAGGCGCAGTTTGGCAACAGGGGGTTATACCCCAAGTGCAAACCACCCGTTGGACGGGTGGTCATGATTTGGCAGTCCCCCTATAACGGCTGGATCTATGTATCGATCGTACCGATTAAGGAGCTGACGCCTATGTTCGTCCGGATTAAGGTGCTGACAATGATCCTATGCCTGACGCTTATTGTAGGATGCTTAACGGCTGCGCTGCTGCTATCCAAGCATTTCTACCGTCTGATCAAGAGCATATTGGACCTGATTCGTGGCAGGGCGAACCGGCCCCCTCTCTCGAATGGCAAGCAGGACGAATTCGGACTCATCCGCCACTATGTTGAAATGCTACATACAGTCAATGACTCATTGAATGATCAGATTGAGAACTCGAAGCCGTTGCTGGCCGCTGGATTTATGCAGCATGTTCTGACGGAAGCAGTGCCGACCCATGAGCTGACCGAGAAGTTCGATTATTATGATCTGCCGCGAATCAGCCCGTATTATACCGTCATGTGCATTGAACTGGATGATGTCCGGGGGAAAACGGAGCGAGATATTAACCTGTTCGTGTATGCGGTCAAGAATATTTCTGAAGAAATTCTCGGTGGAGTGGCCAGCGGTACTGTTATCAAGATGAGGGCGGATGTCGTGTTGCTGATCAATCATAAACTATCGGGGACAACCGCTTCCCGGAGGACAGAGGCCTTCCAGCTGGCGGAGGAAATTCACACGATGGTGGAGTGTGTGTTGAATATAACGGCTACTATCGGCGTCGGACGTTGCCATGAAGGGCTGAGCAGCATCCGTCACTCGTTCAAGGAGGCGATGGATGCGCTGCAGTATCGTCTTATCCTTGGCAGCGGCAAGGTGATCTATGTGGAGCAGGTCGAGCCGAATAGACAGCAGCAAGGCTTTGCTTATCCATCCGAGCTGGAGCAGCAGATGATACTGCAGGTTAAGCTGGGTAATGAACAGCAGCTGGCTGTACTTCTCGATGAGTTCGGGCAAGGCTTGCAGCAGCGGGGCGGGATCTCTACAGAGCATGTACGAATGGCGTTCATGCAGCTCATATCACGGCTGCTGCGTGAGCTGTATGAGCTTGATCCGGATGGTGGCCCCTTGCTGTTCACGTACAGTCCGTACGAGCGGGTGAATGAGCTGCGGACGATGAGCCAGATGATCGCCTGGCTGAAGGAAGAGGTATTCCCGGCCATTTCGCGCCATATTATGCTGCGCCGCAAGGACAGCAATCATCAATCGATTACGACCGTGCAGCAGTATATCGAGCAGCATTATGACGATGATCTGTCGCAGCCGATGATGGCCGAGCTGGCGGGTATGCCTCCATCGCATTTCAGCCATATTTTCAAGGAGGAGCTCGGCATGACGTTCAGCGATTATCTGATCGCCTATCGGATGGAGAAGGCCAAGGAGTTGCTGATCTCGACGGATATGAAGGTGGCGGAGATCGCCGACAAGCTGCGATATAACAATTCGCAGAACTTCATTCGCGTATTCAAGCGGATCCATGGTGCAACACCGGGAGATTTCAGGGCTTCGTGGGCGGGGCAACCCGCGATGATTGGTCATCGTGGCAATGGACAGACGACAATACCTGGGAAGGGGAGCGGGATGATTGAGTAAAGTAGTGTACGATGTAGCTGTATTGGGTGGAGGTCCAGCAGGGATTGCGGCGGCCTTGGCGGCAGTGCGCAGCGGGGCGAACGTGATATTGGTGGAGAGGTATGGATTCTTAGGGGGGATGTCGACAGCATCTCTGGTCTACCCATGGATGACCTTCCATACGGCTTCTGGTGATCAGGCTGTCAAGGGAATCGCCCAAGAGATCGTCGACCGCCTCGCCGCCCTTGGAGCCTCGCCCGGCCATTTGCGTGATACGATCGGCTTCGTGCATACGCTGACCCCATTCTGTCCCGAGACATTTAAATGGTTGGCTTTCCATATGCTGCGGGAAGCGGGGGTGAAGCTTCTGCTGCATTCGTTCGCAGCTGAGGTGCAGATGTCTGACCAGCATTTGAAGGGAATCGCTGTATGGAACAAGGGGGGGAGGATGCTGATTGAGGCGCGGGTCTTTGTCGATGCGAGTGGTGATGCGGACATTGCTTATTTAGCCGGAGCAAGCTTTGAAAAGGGGAATGAAGTGGGCAAGGTTCAGCCGATGACGATGAAGTTCCGAATGAAGGGGGTCAGGCTGGATGAAGTGACTGAATATATGAAAAGGCATCCAGAGGAGTTCTACGAGAGATCACTAATCTCAGAACTGGATCAACTCCCATTGACAGGCGTGATGGGCTTCTATAGCAAGTGGCGCCAGGCCGGGCTGCCGATTCAGCGAGATGGCGTCCTGTTCTTTACAGGCCCCGAGCCCGACGAGGTGCTCATCAATGTGTCCCGCGTATCTGGACTCGATCCAACGCAGCCGGAAGATCTGACTGCTGCAGAAGTCGAGGGACGGGAGCAGGTACAGCTCCTGGAGCAATTCTTCCGCTCGCATATTCCCGGCTTCTCGGCGGCTTACGTGGCTCAGACCGGGGCGCAAATCGGTGTTCGGGAGACCCGCCGGGTGGTCGGTGAATATGTGCTGAACGGAATCGATGTGCTGAGTGCCCGAGCCTTCGACGATGTCATTGCCCGCAGTGGTTACCCGATTGATATCCATAATCCGGAGGGGAGCGGAGTAACGGCCAATTTCATTAAAGGCGGCGGCGCCTATGACATTCCTTACCGCTCGCTTATCCCTGCACGGGTTGAGAATCTGCTTCTTGCTGGGCGCTGTATCTCGACGACGCATGAGGCACAGGCGACGACCCGGCTAACGCCGAGCTGTATGGCTATTGGCCAGGCGGCTGGAACGGCAGCGGCGCAGGCAAGTCAGAATGGGATCGGGGTGAGGGATATATCGGTGCAGGAGCTGCAGCGGACGCTGCTCGCGGCGGGAGCAGAATTAGGTATGTAGGCCGACCGACCCTTGGGCCGTCGCTGCCCTAAATTATACGAAAATGAGCTTTTCCGTTTTTGAGACGAAAAGATTTTCCACTCCAAAAAGTTAATTCGAAGTTTTTAAAATTTGACCGCAAGGTCATGTGTCTTGTAACGAAACTAGGTAACGCTATCTGCGTCAAAAAGGGCGATTTAGAAATCTAACGAAACTAGGGATCGCTATTGCGGCGAAATAGGGGCGAAATGGCGGATTTCCATCGAAATAGCGATATGGTGTTTCGTTAGATTTGTGTTGGGTGGGTTTTTGCGGGAATAACGATATGGTGTTTCGTTAGAGCTGCGGAAGACGGGTTGCTTGTTCGTTTGTCACAAATTTATCCCTTTTGCTCGGCGATTTGGCTGCATAACGTCAGTGTGATTTCGTTTTGTCCTGCCTGGAATGGTATAATTTATATAATTTGAGTTATCGCCCTGGGAGGTAAGGATGATGAGAGACGAGCTTGAGGCTAAGCTGAATGCGTTACATGAAGAAGACCAATTTGAAGAAATCGTAAATACAATTAAGGACATTCCCGCAGAGGACAGAGACTATTCGCTGGTCAGCCATTTGGGAAGAGCGCTGAACAATCTTGAGCGTTATGAAGAAGCGATCGAGCAGTTTCTGAGCGTGGCTGAGGAAGGCAAGGATGATGCATTATGGCATTATCGCATGGGGCTGGCTTATTACTATCTGGATCGGTATGAGGAAGCCCGGAAGGAATTTGAGCTTGCCGACAAGCTTGAGCCTGATGATGAGGATACCCTGGAGTTCCTGGAGTGGATTGCAAGCAAGACGGAACAAGAAACCGCAGAGAGCGTTCCCGCTGAACCGGATCCGGAGCCCGAGACCGAAACAAGCCCAGAGCCCGCTATGAAGCCTCAACCCATTACAGACCCGGAATGGTCGGAATTCTGGAATGACAGTGAATCTGCTCTAAAAGAATACGTATCAGATCCGGTCACAGATGAGCAGATTGCTTCCATAGAGGAAGGACTCGTCTTCAAGCTGCCGGCTTCCTATATTCGCATGATGAAGCTGCATAATGGGGGAGTGCCTCATAACACGAAATTCCCAATAGGTGAGAAGACTTCTCGCGGGGATAATCATATCACCATCTCCGGCTTCTTCGGCATTGGACGGGACAAGCCCAAATCTCTATGCGGGAAGCAAGGCAGTCGATATATGATTGAGAATTGGAACTATCCTGAAATTGGCGTGGTCATCTGCGATTGTCCTGCTACAGGCGACGCGGTAATGCTGGATTACCGTCCATCCGGCAACGATGGCGAGCCTGTGGTGATCTATATAGACCGGGAAGCTGACAATAAGGTCATTAAGCTGGCAGATCATTTTGAAGCCTTCATCCAAGGTCTGGTGAAGGCGGAGGATAGCGCAGACTAAGTCAATCCAAAAGGCACAGAGCAAAGCGTAGGTTTCGCGCCAGGCTCTGTGCCTTTTCTATGTTTCTTAGGGAGAGTTAATCTGGAATCACAAAAGAAATAATCGTTCCCTCACCAGGCCTGCTGACGATGGACAAGCCCTGTCCATATAACTGAATCAAGCGTCGGTTGGTATTGGTCACTCCGATCCCGCTCTTGCCCTGCATCACAGGATTTAGCAGCTGGCTGATCTGCTCTTGATTCATACCTTTACCGTTGTCACTGACTTCAATGAGTGTACCGGTACCGTCGCTCTCCTTGCGGGTAATCCGGATTCGCACGGTTCCCCCTTGAAGGCGGCTTAGCAGGCCATGTCTGACCGCATTCTCGACCAGCGGCTGTATCGACAACGGTGGGAGCAGCAGTTGAACGTTCTGCTCGACTTCCCATACGATGTTCAGCCTGTTACCGAAGCGCTCCTTCTCAATGTACAGATAGGCTCGGACCAATTCCAGCTCATGAGACAGCTCAACGAGCTCCCCGGTATTCAGGAAGTCGAAGCTGATACGCAGAAAAGAGGCGAAGGCATCGCCTAGCTGGAGCATCTTCTCTGAATCAACCTCACTAAGCGCCAGGATAGAATTCAGCGTATTGAACAGGAAATGGGGGTGAATCTGGGCCTGCAGATATGCTGCCTCCATGCGTAATCGTTCATTGATCGACCGCTTCAAGGCCGTTAGCGCCTTGATCCGGTATCTTAGCTCCAAGGCATCAACGGGCTTGGTCACATAGTCATTGGCCCCCGACAAGAACCCTGTATAGATGTCAGCTGGCTGACTGCGTGCAGTTAGCAGCAGGATCGGAAGCTCCGATAAGGAATAATGCTCCCTGATCCGCTGCGTCAATTCATATCCGGACATATGGGGCATCATCACATCGGCAATCACTAGATCCCATGGCTTTATTCCAATCAGCTCGAGTGCCTCCTGGGCTGAATGAGCCGAGGTAATAGAATAAGGCTCTGTTGAGAGAATGCCGGTCAGCACATTCAGGTTGACCGGATCATCGTCTACAGCGAGAATATGCATCGTCTCGATCGTGAGCAGTGGAGATTCCAATGCGGACATAGCCTCGTCCGCTGAGGTAT
The DNA here is from genome assembly GCF_003614185.1 of Paenibacillus aceti. Classification (GTDB taxonomy): domain Bacteria; phylum Bacillota; class Bacilli; order Paenibacillales; family Paenibacillaceae; genus Fontibacillus; species Fontibacillus aceti. Next base: position 4,102,671 of record NZ_KZ987724.1, on the reverse strand, counting down.
CAGGAAGTACGAGCTCCGCGTAATCCTCCTTGATCCGGTTAGTTATGTCTTGAAGGTCCGGAGTGTTACTAGATACCGGAACATCGGATGAACTGGCTAAGGGCAGATCGAAGCTGAATATCGAGCCTTTACCTGGTTCTGAACGCACATTCAGTGTTCCTCCGTGCAGCTCTATCATCTGTTGGCAGATGCTTAGCCCAAGTCCGATCCCTCTGCCGTCGCTTACCCCGTAAGCCCCTTGTTCATAAGGGAGGAATATACGTTTACGTGTCTCTTTATCCATCCCTACTCCTGTATCGGTTACTCGAATGACGACGCGGTTATCTCTCACCCGGGCAGAGACGGTGATTCTTCCTTTCTCCGTGTATTTAATTGCATTATGCAGCAAGTTATATATAACTTGTACGAGCCGCTTCTCATCCGCCATCACCGTAGGCACCGATTCTGCAATATTCATCTGCAGCTGAATAGGCTTGCCCTCCGTCATATATCTCAGCATTTCAAACACTCCAGGAACGATAGACTGAATCTTGATGGGCTCCTGCTGGAGGATAATGCGATGCTCATGAAGACGGGCCACATCGAGCAGATCGCCGAGCATATGAGACATTCGGCGGCTGATCGTGATCAGCAGCTCCATATCTTTAAGGCTGGTCGGATCAAGCTTATGCTTCTCTTTGGTTAGGACAGTCTGAGCAATATTAATAATGCCATGCAGAGGTGTTCGCAGCTCATGCGATGTATTGGCCAGGAACTGGTCCTTCAGCTTGTCTTCCTTCTTGAGCTTCTCAGTAAGCAGCTCATTTTCTCGGGAATTAAGGAAGAACTCCCTGAACCAGTACGCTGCAAAACCGACGATGGCCGCCATCATATCCAAGGGGTAATAGACCATCGCTGAGTCTTTATAGGAATTCCACAGGGTCCAGTAAATGTTCAATATAATGCCTGACGCTGACAAGAGCAGGAAGACGCTGCCGCTATCCGTCGGCCCTCTCAGGATCATATCCACGATGACATAGATGAACCAGAGGAAGGGGAGGATGTAGATCAGATTGAATATGCCCAGCTCAACGGTTCCATTAACGAAGGTCGCGGGCGCAATGAGCAGGCACAAAGTATATATAACGAGTAATGAGCTGTAAGCTCTCAGCAAACCATGATTCAGATTAAAGGAGCCATTCCTGTAATGAATTAATTTGAGGTTTGAATAAAAAGAGCGTCTCCTGTATGCTGGGTTCCGAATGGTCGACATTCATTCCCTAAGTTAGAAGGAGGACGCTCAATATGAAGTATAAACAATCTAAGAAACAGAATCAACGTATTGAACAAATTACCGAAAATACACTGGTTATCGGTGCAGACATCGCCAAAGAAACCCATGTAGCACGCGGGATCGATTTTCGTGGGATCGAATTGGGAAAAGATTGTGTATTTAAAAACGACCGTTCAGGTTTGTTAAAACTAGTATCGTGGATGAAGGAACTTCAACGGCAACATGCCAAGACTGACGTCATCTTCGGCATCGAACCAACCGGACACTACTGGTTTACCCTGGCTGAGTTTCTACAGCATGAGGGCATTAAACTAGTTATCGTAAACCCTCATCATGTTAGCAAGAGTAAAGAACTTGAAGACAATTCACCAACGAAAAACGACTACAAGGATGCCAAGGTTATTGCAGATCTCGTTCGTAACGGCCATTATTCGGAGCCCCGGCTTCCAAAGAGCGTTTATGCGGATTTACGCATCCTCATGAATCATCGAGAAAAGGTTATGTTAAACCTGGGTCAAGTCCAAAGACGGATTCAAAATTGGCTCGACCGGTTCTTTCCTGAATATCAAAACGTGTTTGCTGACTGGGAAGGAAAAGCCTCTCTCATCACGCTTGCAGAATTTCCTACCCCGCAAGAAATTGTAACACTTGGAGCTTTCACAGTTTTGAAACGGTGGAAACAAGAGGTTAAACGGGCGGTTGGCATGAAGCGAGCAGAGAAACTGGTTCAAGCAGCTCAGGACTCTATCGGCCTCACAGAGGGTTTAATGGCAGCCAAGATTGAATTGAAGAACTTGCTGGAGCAGCATACTTTGTTTACTCGGCAGATAGACGACATCATGAGACAGGTGGTAGAACTGCTTGAACAGATCCCTGGTTCGGAAGAAATGCTAACGGTTCCTGGGGTTGGAGTCGTAACATTGGCTGGATTTCTGGCCGAGGTAGGCGATCTCAAAGGATATAATCATAGTCAGCAGATTATACGGCTTGCGGGCTTTAATCTAAGGGAGAACAGTTCTGGGAAGAAGAAAGGGAAGTCCACGATTACCAAACGGGGACGGTCTCGACTTCGAGCTTTACTGTTCCGTGCGATGATGCCCATGGTGGCAAAAAATACAGAATTTAAAGCGCTGCATCACTATTACACGAAACGAGCCCAGAACCCGCTAAAGAAGAAACAATCTATTGTAGCCTTATGTGGAAAACTCATTCGAGTATTGCATACGTTGGGAACAAAACAGATACGCTACAATGCAAATGACGTATTGGGACCGGTACGCCAGTCTCAGCTACAGATGGTTGCTTAATTCAAACATTAACGATTCATCTTGCTTCACAGTGCTTAGACTTCAAACGCGACAAACAGAAGCACGGAGTAGCCGCAGATTTTTCATCATAAGGGCAACGACCCAGTAAAGGAGCAAGAAGCGGCATCCACCCCTTGAGAGGTAGAACGAAGGAATGTGAGGGCATAGACCCAGTGTGACATGGGAGGGTAAACCGTCGAGGGAATTGTGGATATCCAAGGTGCGATCATAGGTACCATCCACAGATTGGAAAATGTGTTCCAGGCTTTATTCCCGTCACCGGTTCCTCGAGAAAAATATGTCATAACAGCATGATATCCCCATCTCTTGAGAACATCGTGTTTGAGATTCTAAGAAAACGTGAGCAAATGAAAGAAAACATTAATTTATAGTGGGAGATGAAGCCTTTAAAGACAATCAGAATAAGCAAGGGCTGCCATAATTGAGCCAGCAATTGAGTTTTAAGTGCCCAGGTATAGTTAAGAGGCAGCCATAGCAGGAACAGATTATCATTGCCGACTGCAGTCGCTGTAGCTACAGCTATCGTTAATAGGCTGATCAAGGCCAGCGTTTTCTCTCTAGGATTGAATAAATAGAGGATCAACGCATATATACCGTGCAGCAATAAAGTAATAAATGTAACCAGCTGAAATCCAATCGAGTACCAGCGAACATGATCAATCGCCGCCTGAGAGCCGAAGCGAATCGACTTGGCAATCCCTCCATCGTAGGGATTATCGAAATTGGCCACACGAACGAGCAGCTCGATTTCCGTGGTGCCTGTCCTGGAATAAGAAACGGTATAGGATACATTTCTCGGCTGATAATGAAGTGCATCCTCAGCAGGACGGCCAAAAGGAGACTCGGCTAATCCGTTAACTTCGATGATGGAGGAGGCCTGGATGCCTCGAATCCAGAAGGCTAAAGGCTCTTCCAGGGGATCGATCAGAATCCGCAGCCGATATGTTCCATACCCGTAGGAGGATTTCGGGGTCTCAGATAAGGCCCCGCTCCAATCACCTGGAACCTGAATAGAACGTGAAGAGACCCCGTTCGTTTGTATATCCTGAGCGGATAACAATTCCCCGGGGTAAATTTCCCATTCGCCAGTCAATGCATAGGTTGATGTGTTATCGAATTCTCTGCCACGCAGATCAAGTACACCGTTGACGGCAGCAAGCTGCTCTGCGGGGGAGAAGAGAAGCTCCGACCAAATCCACCGCAGGCTGAGCAGTATGCTGATAAATAACGTGATAATAACTATATATTTTAGAGCTGAAGTATTAGGTTTTCGCATCATATATAAGAATTCGGCATAAAAGGGGGTTATTCCTTTTTTCACATTACCGACTAGCTAAGTGTTAAGGTGTCTTCTTCTGTGGCATCGGTTCGAACAGCAGCACGAACGGGAGATTGCTTCCCGCAGCAGGGCTGATCCAGATCTCGACACTCTCCTCACGATCTCCGGTGCGATACAGCACACTAGCGGTACTGGAGATATCTTCTTTGCCGCTATGACCGAAGGTCACTACTTTATTGTTCACCAGTGCTGATCCGACGAACAATCCTCCGCGTGGATTGAACAAAATGAGCGTGTTAGGGGCGACATGATTCAATTTCAGCTTGTACACCAAGCCGTAGTTGCCTGAGTTGATGGCAGCGGTTCCCTTAATTCCGTCCGACCCTGATTGGAAGGGATCTTCTCTATTGTCAGTTAAAGATAATTTGACAGAGCGGCTGCCGAGCGGCTCGTTATATTCGAATACACGGTTAGAGTCGGCGAAGGTTCCACGGACGATCGATTCATTCGGGTCCAGATAAGGCAGCGAGTCCAGATCTTCAATCGGATCGCGCTTCGCAGATATCAGCAAGGTGGTATAGCGAATAGGTGCATCGCTGCTAAGTTCCCCTGTAAAAGTAATAATCTCTTGGGGGTTCATAACATTCTTATTGATACTGTTCCATATGACCCGTCTCTCGCCAGGCTGCAGGACCAACTCCTTATTGCTATCGCCAGCTATTATGCCCTCGAAATAGCGGGTAAGCGATACTCTGCCTGCCCATTCCGCATAAGTCGATGGACCAGCCATCGCTTCATTCTTGAAGGTGATGGTGGCTGGCGTAGTCCCTAGATTCTCGGCAAGGGTGTAGAGCTTCGCTGGCTGATCCATCTTATTCTTGTGATGGAGCAGGAATCGGGCCGCTCCAGTGATCGTATCCTGATAGAGAATCCCTTCTGAATCGATCGATTCCGGTCCGCTGCTGCGGAACAGTGTGATCGGTTCAGTCTTGTAGCTATAGGGAACGGCCTCCATCTTTTTGACGGAATATCCGTCTACAGCCAGCTTATTGCCAACAGGGGTGAACAGCTTATAGAACTCATCGCGAGTATACAGAGTCTCTTCGGTAATCGTTATTTTCTTACTGAATATACCCGTAGCACCATGCCGGTCCTTGACTTCAAGGCTCACCGTTACGACGCCTGGGGTGAAGAAGGCCTCCTCCTTGTTCATCCAGGTTCTATCTACGATCGCATCTTCATCATCATAGCTCTGATCGGTATATACGATAGGCTCCCCCATCCGGTAGGTGTCCTTATCTGTTGTGAAGTTCGCAACCGGAGGCTCATTAGGCTTGGCGGCTTCCAGCGTCAGCGTGAAAGGATCGCTCCAGACTCCTGCCGAATCCTGTACGGAGTAGGTGACAGCATAGCTGCCGGGCGCATCGAATCGCTCTTGTCTTCCTTCCCAACGCTCATCGACGATATCCAGCCCCAGTGGGGAAGAAGATTTCGTCTCATAGGTCACGGTTGTTTCGCCCGCGATAATTTCATCGGGCTGTACCTTGAACGAGGCGACCGGCTTGGTAGAAAGCTTCAGCGTAATGGTCTCCTCTTCTACGGTATAAGGGATGTCCAGGCTCTGAATGAACGGAATTAAGGGGATCATCTGCATATGGTTGTCCGTGTAGGACTCCGCGCTCATTTTGGTTTCTTTTCCATTTACACTAAAGCTCTTACTGTTATTCTTATATCTGAGCTCGGTGCTGTCGAACTTGATCACCGTCTCCTTCGTCTTGGAGTCTATAGATACCTTCGCACCCAGACGCTCGGCCATGAATCGGAGACCCACATAGGTTGTTCCCTTCTTGACCACTGTAGGACGAGGTGCTTGATATGTCTGACCACCTTGCTCTACCTTATTGCTATTCATATAAAGAATGATATGATTCCAATTCGACTTCTCTGATGATACCTTGCTCTCTTGCTCTTGTTGCGGTGCTGTTATAGCAGCCTCCGCTTTGACGGCAGGGACGGCTGCGGTCAGTTGTCCAATGATCATCGCCGCCGCCAGTCCTGTTGTTATTCTACCTATCGTTTTAATGTTGTCCACTCCTCTCTCTATTTGCAGTCTTGCATACTCTTAGCTCTCTGCGCCCGTTGGCGGAACAGCCGGATGGATCGCTGCTTCACCCCTCTTAAGCGCCAGGTTCTCTTGTTCCAGCAAGCCGATCTTCTGGGTTAATACTACAAACCGTGCGGTGAGCGAAGATACGGCTATAGTCAGATGCAGCAGGATGAATAGAATGCTGATCAGTCCCAGCAGATAGAGCAGGGAAGGTGCGTAAGAGACACCGATCCACCTGGCCATGCTGTCGATCAGTGAAGGAAACAGGGATAACAGCATCATCACGGCAGTAAGAATGATCCAGAGAACTGCGTATTGCTCCCGCAGCTTTCCGTTACGGATCAAGTACAGTATGGTACCAAGGAAAATCAAACAGATTATAAAGCTGAGTACAAAAATATCAATTCTCATAGCCTATATCCCACTTCTTTTCTTTCTTCTTAGTTCTTGTAATCAGAACGGCCAGAATTACCTTGAACATGTAATAGGCCGAGCTCCAGGGGCGGATGCTTGAGGACCCGGTGGTCCGCTCCCGCATAATCACAGGTACTTCGCTGAAGCTACAGCCTCTGTTGTCAAGCTGCACGAGCGCCTCTACCTCTGGATAGTCGGTAGGGTACTCCTGCGCGAACAGCGATATAGCTCGCTGTCCGCACAGGCGATAGCCGGATGTCGGGTCCGTCACCTTGCGGTGCAGCAGCACGGTTAACAGCCCTGACAGCAGGTCAATGCCGACTCGGCGGGCAAAGGTCGATTGGAAGCCCTGCTTCTCCATGAAGCGGGAGCCAACGACCATATCCGAGCTGCTCTGCTTCAATTCATTGAGCAGCCGGCCGAAGTCACGCGGGTTATGCTGACCATCTCCATCTAGCTGGGCAGCATACAGATATCCATGCCTGTGAGCATATTGATAACCGGTCTGAACTGCGCCGCCAATGCCCAGATTACAGCTCAGATTGACGACGAGCACGCCTTCCTCAGCAGCGATCTCTCCGGTGAGATCCTTCGATCCATCATTGACGACGAGAATATCCGCGTAAGGGACCTGTCTACGAACATCATTTATAACTTCCTTGATTCCCTCGGCCTCGTTATAGGCTGGAATGATAATAAGCACTTCTTTTCTCATATGATTAGAACTCCTTTCCAACCGATGGTTGCCCCTTCATCGTCCGCCGTCCCAACAGATAATCGAGAGCTGCGGCAGCGAGGAAGCTGGCAAGGATAATGAACAGCGGCATGGCTGTGAAATTGTAGCGGAATTCAGGAACAAAGGCTAAGCGAGTAATGCTGATCGACACCACCAGTACAACTAGTAGCAGCGCGGGCTGTCGCCATTTGCGCAGCAGGGCTACACTCGATACGAATCCCGCTACGAGAATCATCCTGTGATAGAGCGTGCCAAACGGAATGACAGGATACATCGGTGCATGTCCTGCTCCGAAGAACATCCGCCCATAGATATATTTGGTCTTGCCGATGGTATACCATTTGACAAAGGTCCAGGTATGCTCTGTAAATCCGACCTTCAACCGTTCCTTGGCCACTTCCATCTGGGTTTTGCCTTTGCGGTCGACCATGTCGTCATCATAATTTTTATTCGGATAAGTCCCGGCTGCGAAAGGGTTCACCTGCGTAGCGGTCAGGACGAATTCATGCAGGGTGACCATATTCCGTACAATCCAGGGCGATAACGTCAGGAACAGCCCCAGACAGGACACTATCGCCAGCTTCACAACGTGAACCGATCTTTTCTTCCATAGCCAGTAGAATGCATATGCGGGTACGATCAGGATGAGAAATTCAGGTCTTGTAAGAACCAGCAATCCCAGCACTCCCCCGGCCAGCAGGGCGGACACGTTGGTCTCCTTCTTGAACACCTTAAGCTGCAGATAGATATATAGCATGAATAGCATGGCTGCCAGCGTCTCCGTTAATATCGCTCCGTTCGCCCATACATAGGGCGGATACACAGCCAAGGCTGCGGCGGCGAAGATTCCGGCCCATTCTCCCCGCAGCATTCTTCCGACTGCATATACCAGCCACAGCGTCACCATGCTGAATCCTACTTGAATATATCTGATCAATGGGTAGGGGTCATGGTTCTTATAATCAGCGAGCAGGTAGCTTCCCGCCATCAGCAGCGGATATCCCGGTGATACCTGAGCATTCGGCTCTTCGCTTTTATATGCGTAGACCCCTTTCTCCAACAGCTGTCTGACCATGATGTCGTAATTGAGGCTGTCATGAGGGACATGATGTTTGACGGAATTTACGAAATCGATACGTATAAATAAAGCTACAGCAAAAATTAATATGCATATTACAGTTTTAGGGTTGGCCAGACGCTTTGACCAGTTAGTAAGATTTGACAACATAAGTGATCTGTGTTCTCCTCTCTATATTCCAGTCCGACTAGCGGTCTAATAAGCATATAAGAGAGTTCTTATTGGCTAATGAAGGAATTCTTAATAACTAACTATCTAAACCCTTAAATTTTCCTTAACAATGGAATAAAGACAAAAAAACCGACTCCTTAGGCTCACCATTGCGTGAGGATGGAAATCGGTCTTAGTCGGTCACTTTAAGTCTCAGCGTCTTTTTATATATGACGGATTGTCAAGGCAAGTGCGACAGTTCCTCTGAAAAAGATTCGCGAGCGGTTCTCCATCCCAGACATTTTCGTGGTCTGTGGTTAATCAGATCAAGAGCATGGTGTAAAGCCTCGTCCGTAACTTGAGCGAAGTCCGTTCCTTTGGGAAAAAACTCTCGCAAGAGGCCGTTGGCGTTCTCATTGGAGCCTCGTTGCCAGGAGGAATACGGATCAGCAAAGTACACCTGTATGCTATGGGTGGCCTCCAGATTGGTGTAGCAAGCAAACTCCTTGCCACGATCTGCTGTAGCGGTTTGAAAGGCTCCGATAGGATACTCAGAAGCAACTACACCAAAAGCGATCTCCATAGACAACGCTGTGCGGTCTGGCATCCGAATGGCTTTGTACAAGCGCGTTTTACGCTCAATGAACGTAGCTACACAGCCCTTGCTTTTCCCACGGCCTGAGACCACCGTATCGAGTTCCCAATGACCAAACGTTTCCCGAGACCGTACCTCTTTGGGACGCTGAGAGATAGACTTGCCCACGGTAAACTTGCCACGCGTCTCAGCAGGCTTCTGCCGCTTGCCTTTGTGTCTGAGAACGGTGAGGATGCCTTTGGACAACAGGCCCGCGTACAGCCAGCGATAGATCGTTTTAAAGCATACGATGGCTTGCTTCTCCTGCCGAAACCGCTGTGTGATCTGCTCCGGAGACCAGGTGGCCTGAAGCTTCTCTTCGATGACTCTAGCCAGCTCCGGCGTCCACTTGCCTTCGGGAACCGAGGTTTTACGACGCTGGGTATAGCTCTCCTGGGCTCGCTGTGCACCATAGGTCTCCTGACCCTCGTGACGCTCCAGTTCACGGCTGATGGTGGAATGATGTCTGCCGAGCTCTCTGGCAATCGCTCTGGCACTTTTCCCCTGCTGGTGGAGGATTTCTAGCTTGCTGCGCTCGATTATGCTAAGATGTGTGTAGTTCATGGTGGATTCTCCTTGTGTGAATGTAGGGTGTAGGAACTTTCATTCTACACGAATCCGGCCATGGGCTCTTTTTTATTTATTTCCAGCAGGTGTCGCACTTCATTTTACAATCCGTCATATTCAAATGTAAAGGCAGGCAGGCTTCAAAGGTGGTCTGGGTTCGGTCGCTCGTCGCGGAGATGCTGCCTCCATGTACCTCCATAATACTTTTGACGATCGCAAGCCCTAACCCAGTGCCTCCCGACGATCTGGAGCGGTCTCCCCGATAGAAGCGTTCAAATATAAACTGGAGATCGCTCTGCGGTATCGGCTCACCATAATTGATCACTTTGACGCAGGCCTTCTCCTCCGTACGGCTAATCTGAATGTCAACATATTCTCCCTTGTGCCCGTAACGAATCGCATTGGAGATCAAATTATCGAAGCCGCGGGCGAGCAGGTCTCCATCCCCTTCGATGATTAACGATTCCAGCTCTGTAGTAATGCGGCAGGCCATGCCGGCCTTCTCCAGACTTGGGACGAATTCCTCAGCCAATTGGCGAAGGAAGGCGATCATGTCCAGCTTCTCTACATGCAGTGGCATACCGTTATTGATGCGGGTGTATTCGAACAGTTCGTCCACCAGCTTCTTAAGCGTTATAGATTTCTCATAGGCGATGTTGACGTAATGCCGCAGTTCAACCTCATCCTGATAACGGTCGTTCTCGATGACCCCCAGGAAGCCAAGGATCAAGGTGAGCGGTGTGCGCAGATCATGAGATACACCGGTGATGAGATCATTCTTGGTCTTCTCGGCATTACGTTCCTCCTGGATCGAATGGTCAAGCTTCTCCGCCATTTGATTGATGCTATCCGCCATTTTCCTCCATTCGCTTAATGGATTATCCTCCAGATGCAGACGGTGATCGAGTTGACCACTGGCTACCTTCCCGAGTCCCGAGGAGATTTCATCTACCTTGGTACGCAGCTGGGAGGCTAACTCATTCGTACTATTCGCCACCCGTCCGATCTCATCATGCGAGGAAGCGGGGAGCACTTCATTGAAGTTGCCCTCGGCAATTTTCTGCAAACTGTGGTTGACGTTATCCAGTCGCTTAATGATCTTCCGCGTCAAGATATAATACAGTGTGAGGAATATGAATGGCCCCACGATACTCATTGCCATGCGGGACCCATACGTCTGTATGATGAAAATAAGAATGCTGCTAAACGGAGGAACCGTAATCAGAAATTCACTAAGCTGATATCCAACATATAGCAGGATCGCTGTCAGTCCCAAGCTGGTCAGTACGATTATCAGGAATTTCCAACGGATCGTGTTGACCCATTTTAATTCCGTGATCCCTTTATTTTTCTCGTTCGTTCTCCGCGTCAGGAGATAGTACAATATGATGAATAAGATAGGCCCGACTATACTCATGACCATGCGAGAGCCGTACTCTTGTACTAAGAAAATAATAATTCCGTTATACCGAGGGACCGTGATTAGAATAGAGCTTAGCTGATATCCAATATATAATAGAATAGCCGTCCCTAAGCCGGCCAGTACGATTGCCCATAATTTCCTTTGCACCGTAATGACCTTTTTTGATTTCATAGCAGTTCTCCTTCTCTGAAAGTTTAGAGGCGTTCCATCTTATATCCGATTCCCCAGACGGTCTTGATATAGCGGGGATTGTGAGTATCCTTCTCAATTTTCTCGCGGATTTTGCGGATATGTACCATGACGGTGTTCTTCGATTCCATGAAGGGCTCATTCCATACTTCCTGGTAGATCCTCTCCATGCTCAGCACAATGCCCTGATTAGATGCCAGCAGCTCCAGAATAGCGAACTCCCGCGGAGTCATCTGGACTTCTTGTCCATCCACAGTAACCTCATGCGTCGAGGTATTGATCACAAGATCGCCGATTTCAAGTTCGCTCTCATCCGACCGTTGCGGACCGCTGAATTGATGGTAGCGTCTGAGCTGTGACTTAACCCGGGCCATTAGCTCTAACGGGTTGAACGGCTTCGTCACATAGTCATCCGCACCGATGCTGAGTCCGGCGATTTTGTCCATATCCTGGCCTTTCGCTGACAGCATGATGATAGGCATATTCTTGCTCTCGCGGATTTTCATGCACGCTTCAATCCCGTCCATCCGTGGCATCATCACATCCAGAATAATTAAATCTACCTGATAACGTTCCAGTAATTCAAGGGCCTCCTGACCATCATTCGCTTTCAAGAGTCTGTAACCCTCGTTCTTAAGATATATATCCATTAGCTTAATAACTCAACTTTCGCAGAGCGAAAACTAGCCTTATTACATGGTGTTACTGGGTAGAATGTCGATTCAATATGGAAGTTGTAAAAATAGAAAAACACCGCTTCGTTTGGTAAAGTGAGAGTGTCCTAAGCAATCACTACCACGCAGAAGAGGTGTCCTCTACATGATAGAACAAAACGTACAGCAGAATCAACTTCCAAATGAAATTAAACCAGCCTTTAAAGAACTAAAAGTACTGCAACACCTAAGAACAGCGGGCTTTAAAAAGAAATTCGGTTATACCTGTTCGTTTTTATTCCAGCTTGTCTTTGTCCTTTTGTTCCACCACAAGAACTGGTTTCGTCTACTGGAAAGCGAGAAAGGTGCATCCTTTCCTGGCAAAGATGCGGTCTATCGCTTCCTGAATCACAGCGGCTATGCATGGCGGCGGTTTCTGTCGTTGCTCAGTTCCTCTACAATTGAGAAAATTCAACCGCTAACGGGAGAAGATCGCGTATCCGTATTTGTAGTTGACGACTCCATGTTCGAGCGCAATCGCAGCAAAGCGGTTGAACTGCTTTCCCGATTTAAAGACCATGCAACGGGGTGCTACTATAAGGGATTTCGTATGCTTACTCTAGGTTGGTCAGATGGCCATACGTTCATTCCGGTGGACTTCTCCTTGCTTGCTTCGATGAAGTCTCAAGTGAACGGCATCATGCAAGAGATTGATAAGCGTACGTCCGGCTACAAGCGGCGAGTTGAAGCTTTGCTTCCTGCTCCTGAAGTCATTCCGGCGATGATTGATCGGGCGCTTTCAGCGGGTGTGCAGGCTTCATACGTCCTCATGGATAGTTGGTTCACTCATGCCCCATTGATCCAATCGATACTTGATCGCGGTCTGGATGTGATCGGCATGGTTAAAGATGACAAGAAGCGTTATCTTGTTGGCGGAAGCCGATTAACTTTGCAAGAGCTTTACTTTAGAGCAACCCCTGTCCAAGGAAAAAACAAGGGAATCTTACGTTCCATCCGTACCGAGTTATCCCCAGGGATTCCGGTTATGATGGTATTTGTCCGCCACCGCTCGAAGAAGAAGGAATGGCTTGCGATTCTATGCACCGATCTCTCGATCCCCGAAGAAGAAATTATCCGGATTTACGGAATTCGTTGGGATATTGAAGTGTTTTTCAAGTGCGCCAAATCCTTGCTGCGTCTACAAAAGGAGTTTCAGGGCCGTTCTTATGACCTGCTGATTAGTCATACGACGATTGTCTTTTCACGTTACATTTTGCTGGCATGGCAACACCGACAAAGCACTGACAACCGCACGCTGGGCGGCTTATTTCATTTGCTGTGCGACGAAGTAAGTCAACTAGATTGGGCAGTCGCCTTAACACAACTTATTGAATTGCTTGAGGATATCGCCAAGAAGGCCAGTAAGAAGATCACAATACTCATCCAGACACAACTCCAGCAATGGATCGCTGGTTTGCCTAATTACATCAAGGCCTACCTGCCGAAATTAAGCTGCGAAAGTTGAGTTAATAATTTCTTTCTCGTCATCGACTAGCAATATCGTTCCTCTTGCAGACATGTATATCCTCCTGATTATGTAGAAGTTACATTTTACTTAGAATGCTCTATTAAGACTATAGCACTTCATTTCAAGCAAATTTCTTAAGAATCGCTTAATTTTCTTATTATTCTTTGAAGAGGGATGAGATAATCTATATAAACATCCATATAATGCCACACAGTGGCAGGTTCTATTAATCTGATGAGGGTTCGTCCTTGAACTTGAATTTCGTGGAAAAGGAAATGATGACGGCTGTGCTCAACAGGAGGAGCGGGACGGCGCTGATCAGATAACGGAAGGTTAACTCAGGGTTCGGCCCGGGGCGATCGCCGCTCTCATAACCGAAGATGAGGCCGACGATGAAGAAGGCCAGTGCTGAGATGAGGCCGCTCGAACGGGTAATAAATCCGGCGACTGCCGTGTAGATGCCTTCTCTTCTCAAGCCGGTGATTTCGGCATCCTCATCGATAATTCTTCCGCTTACCATCGCGGGAGTAACGAGGAAGCCGGCCAGCCCGAAGCCGACGGCAATCCCGGCGATGATGCCGCTGATCAGATCCGTGCCGAACCAGAGCGGGATGACGGAGAGGGCATAGACGATGAGGGATACCCGCCAGGCCTTGACGCCATCCATTCTACGGATGATCCAGTACCAGACGAATACGAGCGGAATGACCGAGACGAATACAGAGGCCAGCAGAATCGAGACATGAGCCTCTGAAATCTTCAGTACATATTTGGCGTAGAACGGGATAATGGAGCTGATCAGTCCATTTACGGTCTGAGCGAAGGAATTGGAAATGTTAAATATCCAGAACTTCTTGTTACTTAGTGTCAGCTTGAAAGCCTTAGCCAGCTTCAGCTGTGGCTTGCCGGAGGAGTCCGGCCGTTCCTGCACATAGGCCATACACAGGAGCATGCTGATTCCGAATAGAAGAGCATAGATCAGAGCCATGCTCTTGAAGTTGAGCGCGGTATATATAATGGGGGTCAGTGCGGAAGCAATAAGCAGCGCTACGACCTGATAGCCCTGCTGAATTGCCGAGGCCTTGGCACGCAGGCGATCGCCCCGGAACAATTCGGGGAACAGGGCTCCATAATTCACCCATAGTACGGTAGCAGCGGCTTCAAATAGAACAAGCGCCACCAGGAACCAGGTGAACAGTCCATTTTGGGTCAAGCCGCCAGGAGGGGAGAAGATCATGACGAAGAACAGCATGAAGAGTGGAATCGTCCCGAACACCCAAGGCCGTCGCCGCCCATAACGGGTATTCGTACGATCTGACCAATAGCCGAATAATGGGTTGTTGACCGCATCCCAGATCAGGAAGATGGTTCGAGCCAGTGTAGCCAGTCCAATGCCCAGCCCCAGCTTCTCCACATAGAAATAACTATAGAAAGAGCTGAAGGCCTGGCTTGGCACCATCATTGCGAACATGCCTAATGCGAAGGTATACGGTGAGTTGATCCACTTCTTCTTCATCATGCTCCCCTCCCTGGGTCTATAATTTATAGAAATTATATTCCGGGAGTGAGATGAATATAAGGCGCTGCACAAAATAAGTCTTCGATTCGGGCGCAAAAAGATAGGAATATGTTCTTGGATCGAACGCGATTTCTACTGCTACTTTAGAATAAATTGCCCTGTAACCGGATTGTGGTCGCTATGGCTGAAGCTGAGCGGATGCCCTGTAACGCTGATGATCTCAACATTGGGAGAGACAAGGAAGCCGTCGATTACAGCCAGGAAATTAACTCCCTGCTGATAGGCCGAATCCAGCGTTCTTACACTCGGCGTGCTCGCGTCCACAGCCCATTTGAAATCTGTGGGGCCGAAGCTGTCCGGGAAGGGCTGCAGCCATTCCGGCCATCCTTGCTGGGTAGGGAAATCGCTCGGATCTGTGCCTGGGAGAGAATGATTCCAGTCACCGCCGATGATGATATAGTTATCCTTGCGCATTTCACGCTGGATGTATTCCTCCATGAAATCGAGCTGCTGCTTGCGGATGGTTCCGCCCTTATCAAAAGCAGACAGATGCAGGTTAATGAGGATAAGCTCCCGATCCTGGCCGACGGGAATTCTGCTCTCGATAAATGCGCGATCCAGCTCGAACAGCTGAACTGGCCAGCTCTCTTTACCTGGCAAATCGAAGCGTCTCTGGTTTGAGCTATGGAAGGAAGATAGGGTTACGAGACCGCTCTGCACGGCACCCATCGGCTTCGATATCGGAACAGGTACCCAGGGTACTTTGTAATTATGAGCGAAGGTCTGACCATAGCTTGGCAGATTCGTACGGATCTGCTCGACTTCATGAATATGATTGCTCCGCGTGGAGTCAACGTCTACTTCCTGTAGCAGGTAGAAGTCAGAGGCGGACTCTTTGAGAAATTGAATGATGGCTTGAAGATTGGCCTCAGTTTGCTCCCGGCTGCTGGAGCGGGACATCGTGCCTCCGTCCATGAAGAAGTCCTGCCCTTGATCCAGCCCGGCGTAACCGATATTAAATGTAGTGACGGAGAACGGTTCCCCTTGCTTGAGCTTGGACTCGGGGTTGTTATCGGTCGTCAGCGCGACCACAGCCGCAGGCTTATAGTCAGAGGCTGTAATATAAATGATGAAGATAACGATCACCGCGAGAAGTGCAAGTATGATCCCGATAAGCGCTTTAAGTGTTAGCCTGATTATCATTGGCCAATATACCCCCTTAAATTTAAAGCAATATGTATTTATGATTATATAGCATGAAGCCGGGATCAGGCTCCATTAATCTGTATCAAGCATTGAAATGCACATCAGTATGGTCATCTTCTCCTATTGTACGTGAAATAAGTGTATTATAGCGGTTATTGGATTTGCGGGAAAATGAAGAGCCCCTGTCGAGATCAACGCGATGGGGGCTCTTCTGTTTCATTGAACAGTTTCATTTGCAGTAATTCAATAGCCTGTTCAATCTCTGCAAGCTCTGCGGGGGAAAAGCTTCGGGCTCGCTCCCAGAATCGCGCCTCAATGGTCGAAAATGCTTGACTCATCATCTCTGTTCCGGTATCCGTAAGGCAGATGTATTGCAAGCGTCGATCTTCGGAAGAGGTATATTTCTTACATAAATCTTTCTGAATTAGTTTTTTGATCTCACGGCTTGTGTTGGGCAGAGAGATATGCATGCAATCGCTGATCTGGCTGGGAGTAATGGGGCCGGATACAACGATATATTCGAGAATTCTGTATTGAAGTGGAGTAATTGTCTCATCTCTAACACCGATTGTAATTTTGTGGGTCACTTGATGTACGGATGATATAAACTTCACGAATTTCTGAAATAATGGGGTCTTGTCCATGAAATCACCTCCATCCCAACATAACAAACTAATTATCAATTAACAATTATCATTTGACAACTTGTTTCCAGGTGATACGATATTGTTGTCAAATGATAAGTAAGTAGGGGGAGAAGGAGAATGAACCTGTTAGTGATTTATACGCATCCGAACCATCAGAGTTTAAGTTATGCCTTTTTGCAGAGAACCCTGCAAGGTGGGGGTGAGAACGCAGCAATTAGCGATATTAAGGTGCTTGATCTGTATGAGGAGGGCTTCGATCCTGTACTGGTCTTCAATCAGGAGCGGCGCAGAAGGGATATGCATAAGGAGCCAAGCCTGGAATTATATCGGGAGCAACTGATTTGGGCAGATAAGATCGTGTTCATTTACCCGATTTGGTGGGGGCGGCCGCCAGCTATGCTGCTGGGCTATATCGATAGAATGTTTGCGTCCGGGTTTGCGTACCGGGAGAAGGGGGGATTGCTCCCCGAAGGGCTGCTTAAGGGGAAATCGGCGGTCTGTATCTCGGTCATGAAAGGGCCGGCGATGTATCCATTTTTCTGGTTGAACAATGCGCATAAAGTGTTGATGCGGAGGGTGCTGCTGCAGTTTGTAGGGGTTCGCAAAGTCAAATTTTTTGAATTTGGAAGTATGGAGAGCGCCAAAGGGAGACATCAGCAGAAGCTGGAGCGAGTGTACAGGTACTTCAGAACGGTGAAAAGTTGACATAGTTGATTCGATCTAGCGCTCTAACGAAACACCATAACGCTATTTGCGCTAAAACAGAGGTAGTTCGATTCTAACGAAACACGGTATCTCTATTTGAGTAAAATCCATGCTTCAAGCTACTATTTGGGCGTAATAACGTTACCCTGTTTCGTTGCATTTTTAGGAGGTCCATATTGGCGTGAATAGCGTTACGACGTTTCGTTAGAGTGGCAGAGCGGGTTAGCTCGCTTGCTATCGAAGCCTCGGTCCCCGCCAAAGCCTGCAATTATGCAGGAATTTGCCCAGTCATCCGCCCCACGATAGTAAATTCCTGCGATAATGCAGGCTTTTTCTTCATATAACCCCGATTTCAGGATAAAAGGGCAAAAAGCCTGCATATTTGCAGGAATTTCCTAAAAACAGGTCGGTTTGGTTGGAAAAACCTGCATTTCTGCAGGTTTTGAGGTGCAACAAGTGTTAAGTGACAAATGAGCCACCGGTATAGGTTCAGCATCCAGTAGCCGGAAGGGCAGTAGGTCAGCAAGACTACAGACTGTAAGATAGTAAGACAGTAGGTTAGTAAGCCAATAAGCCAATAAGTCAATAAGCCAATAAGTCAATAAGTCAGTAGACAGTAAGGCTGTAAGCTAATAGGTCAATAGTCAGTGTCTCCCGTCCCCCGTCACCAGGTCTCATTATTGCGCTGCAGCAGCAGCTGGCTGGCCTCCAGGCCTTGGCGGGCGGCGGCCTTGTACATGGTTAGCGCCTCGTCCATCCGCCCGTCCTGATGCAGCATGATCGCATAATTATGCTGGGCCATGGCATCGCCCTGCTCGGCCGCAGCCTGGTACCATTTCATCGCGTCCGTGCGATCTCCTCTTTGGGCAAGCAGATTGGCGAGATTGTACTGTGAGTCAATATCCCCGCGCTTGGCAGCAACGGTATACCATTCGATCGCTTCATCGAACCGCTGCTCCTCTTCAAGCAAGGCGGCCATCTGGAATTGGGCGCTGATCAGGCCTTGTTTTGCCGCCATTTCACACCATGTCTTGGCCTCGCTTACCAGACCTTCAGCAGCCAATAGCAGCGACAGGCGATACTGTGCCTGGTCATGATCTTGCTCAGCCGCTAGCTTGAACAGCTCCAGGGCGTATTTCTTCTGTCCTGCTTTACTATATATTAGGGCTAAGTTAAACGCGGCCTGAACATGACCCTCAACCACAGCCAAGTCATACCAATGGACGGCCATCTGAGTGTTATTCTCTTCTTCGTAATAAACGCCGAGATGGTACATCGCTTCGACATCGCCCTCAGCGGCCGCGATCTCGATATCTTCAACGGATTCCTCTTCATGCTCCAGCGTCTCGGAAGGGCTTGCAGAGCTAGAGTCGCCGATAGATTCATATTCATCCCTATTCTGAGCTTCCATCTGTCTGGCTAGGGCGGACCATTTATCTGCTTTCCGCTGCTTGTTCTGGGAACGATATATATCGGCTATAGCCCGGCTGGCCTGAGCCATCCCTTGCTTGGCGGCCTTCTTCAACCAGTAGATTGCCCGCCAATTATCTTTGAAATTCCGGTATACCTCGCCTAGAGCGAATTGAGCGCCAGCATCGCCACGTTTGGCTTGCCGAGATAGTCTGTCCATATCCAACTTTTCCTTTGTATGTAATTCCATTGCTGTCTAGTTTCCTTTCTCTAATGACTGAAAGTAAGTTTATCCTCAAGTAGATTCATTCTCTAACCTCCATTGTACACTGTAATCATATGAGAAATGAAGTTCGGTAGGGCGTAATGCTTTTCTCCTAATCGCTTGAAAAAGCTGCGCCAAAGCTTCACAATATAGTCAATATTGCAGCGGGGCAGCAGATAGCAGGATAATCATCCGCTGTCCGGTTGCTTCCGTCATAAATGGCGGGCTTTTTGAACAACCTCTAATTGCTGGCAATAGATACAGATTGACATAAACAGGAGGGATCACAGGATGGAAATAGGGATTAGTACGTTTGCAGAGACATCGCCGGATGTACATACAGGCGAGGTGATGAGCCATGCGCAGAGATTGCGCGAGGTGGTTGAGGAAATTGTACTTGCCGATCAGGTCGGGCTGGACGTGTTCGGAGTTGGTGAGCATCATCGGAAAGACTATGCGGCATCCTCGCCTGTGCTGGTTCTGGCTGCGGCCGCATCGCAGACGAAGCGGATTCGCTTGACCAGTGCGGTCACTGTATTATCTTCGGATGATCCTGTGCGTGTGTTCCAGGATTTCGCTACCTTGGACGGGATATCGAATGGACGAGCTGAGATTATGGCGGGACGGGGATCGTTCATCGAATCCTTCCCGTTATTCGGATATGACCTTGATGATTATGATGAATTATTCGATGAGAAGCTGGAATTGCTGCTCAAGCTCTGCGAATCTGAGTATGTAACCTGGGAGGGCAAGCATCGTCCGGCGATTCGTAATCTGGGCATCTATCCGCGTCCCGTGCAGAACTCGCTCCCGGTTTGGATCGGCAGCGGCGGGAATCCAGAGTCGGTCGCGCGAGCTGGTCTGCTCGGCCTTCCCTTGGTGCTGGCGATTATCGGGGGACGACCAGTGCAGTTCGCCCCGCTGGTGCAGCTGTATAAGAAGGCGGCGGCTCAGGCCGGGCATGATGTGTCCAAGCTGCCAGTCGCCTCACATTCGCACGGCTTCATCGCGGATGATCATGATGACGCGGTGGAGAAATTCTTCCTGCCGACTCAGCAGGGGATGAATGTGATCGGCAGAGAGCGTGGCTGGGGCCATTATAGCCGCGCCAGCTATGACGCCGCCCGCAGCCCGGAGGGCGCCTTATACGTAGGTGATCCCGACACTGTGGCTCGCAAGATTATCGACTTGCGCAAGAATGTAGGTATCACGCGCTTCATGCTGCATGTGCCGCTGGGCACGATGCCGCATGCGGATGTCATGCATGCGATCGAACTGCTGGGCACAGAGGTTGCCCCGCGAGTACGTGATGAAATAGCGAGCTGGGAAGCCGCGGACGAGCCGAAGGAATAAGATCCGGCAGGATAGAAAAGGACAGATTACCGGAGACGCTGACATAAAGAAAAGGCCCTGTATCTACAGGGCCGAGCGAATGACTTTCTTATAATATATAACGGAGAGAACTCCGAAGATCGAATAGAGGGCGGTGTACAGCAGCATCACCAGCAGCATCGGTGTCCACAGCTCACTTCCGAAGAAAAACCAGCCGGATTTGACGGCGAAATAGCTGTGCGACAGGCCGATCAGAAGCGGAATGCCGAAGTTGAATAGCTGCTTGATCTGTACCCCGGTCAACAGATCTCCTTGAGTGAAGCCGAGCTTGCGAAGAATCGTCAGGTTCGGCTTCTCTTCTTCGCTTTCGTCCATCTGCTTGAAATAGAGAATGCAACCGGAGGTGACGAGGAAGGTCAGGCCCAGGAAGCCGACGATGAACATCACTAGCCCGAACATCTGCTTCTGTTCGATTGCCGATTCAAGCTGGGATTCATTGCTGAACCGTGCGTCTCCAGGCGGCAGAGTCTTGAAGAGCTCATTCGCTGCTTTAACCTGCTCCCGGTCAGTAATATCGATGCCGTAATAGGTAGTGTGCTTTACCTGAAGCTTCGGATCGAGGTCCTGCTTCAATTGTTCAAAGGTAGCCTCCGGGATAATGGCAACTGGCAGTCGTCCATTGGTGAAAGGCCAGGAGACGATCGATTCATCCCTTAGGCCAATCAGGTGCAAGGAAATAGTCTTATGCAGCCCCTGAATTTTAACAAGTCCTGTTCCTTGATAGGAGAACGCTGACTTAAGTATGTCGCTGAAGCCTGCCAGTAGCATTTCATCTTCGGCGAGTTGAACATCCTCCACATCTTTGGCGCTTACTATGGACAAGGGTGTCTTCTTTGGATCAAAAACAATATTGTCCGAAGAGATATCTAAGATCTCACTGGGATCGACGATGCTGCGGATCACTTCGATCTGCGTTTCCTTATAATCGATGCCTTGGTCTGACAAGCTCTGCTTAAACTGTTTCGCATCTTGTGCGTTTACGATGGAGAAATCGGCGGGCGAGTCGCCCCTGGCCGTCTTCTCCGCAGAATAGTAAGAGATATAGCACAGCGACAGCAGCCCGATGGCCAGCGCCGACACCGTCGTAATAACCGTGAGCAAAACCGCGTTCGACTTCATGCGGAACATGATCGAGGATAGCGATAATACCTCGCGAATGTTAAGATATCCGCCCTTTTGCTTGCGAATCAGATAGAAGATGAAGCGGACGGAGCCTCGATAGAATAAGTAGGTGCCGAGAATGACTGTACCCAGAATCGTGATCATGGCCAGTAAGAGTTGATTCATCGTGCCGAAACGCCCGGAGAACAGACCGGTCGAGATGTAGTATCCGGTCAGAATCAGGGCGATGCCGAACATGCCGATCACCATTTCGTTCAGCGTAACCTTCTTGATCGTCTCCTCGGTAGAGGATTGAACCCTGAACAGGGACAGAATGCTCTGCCGCCGGATGAACCAATAATTCATTAACAGAATAGCTATGAAAATAACCAAAAATACGATTGCCGTCTGAATAAGCGCATCTACGGAGAAGCGCAGCTTCGCGGAGGTTTCCACTTCGGTAATTTTAAATAGGACCATCGCAACGAGTCTGGAGAAGGAAAATCCGATCAGGATACCGACCACCAGAGAGCCGCAGTAGAGAATGGAATTCTCCGCCGATAGAATACGGAAGATTCTCTGCTTGGTTATACCGACTAACTGGTATAGCCCGATTTCCTTGCTGCGCCGCTTGATAAACAGTTTATTGGCATAGAGCAGGAAGATGGACACGATCACGATCAGAAGAATCGAGGCTGCTTTGAGACCCGCTTCGCCCTTGACGCTGCCCTTGATTTCCTCCATGGCCGGATCGAACTGCAGTGTTACAAAAGCGAAATACAGCGACACGCTGAAAATAAGCGCAAAGACGTACAGATAGTAGTTCTTAATATTTTTGCGGAAGTTGCGAAGAATGATGTAATTAATACTCAGATGGCTCATCCTGCACCCCTCCCAGAATCCCTTGCGTCTTCATAATATCCTTGAAAAAGACCTGTCTCGTCTCATTCCCCCGATGAAGCTGCGTATAGACCAATCCGTCCTTGATGAAGATCACTCTGCTGCAATAGCTGGCCGCGACCGGATCATGGGTGACCATTAGAATGGTAGCCCTGCGCTGCTTATTCAATTGACTGAGCTTGTTGAGCAGATCGGAAGCCGATTTCGAATCGAGCGCCCCGGTCGGTTCATCGGCGAATATGACACTGGGGTCATGGATGAACGCCCGGGCTGCGGACGTACGCTGCTTCTGTCCTCCTGATATTTCATTGGGGTACTTGTCCTTGAGTTCATATATACCAAGCTCTGTCGCCAGCTTCTCGAATCTCTGATTGGCGGCCTTCTTGGAGATCTTCGCAACCGATAGCGGAAGCAGAATGTTCTCCTTCACCGTTAAGGTATCAAGCAAATTATAGTCTTGGAAAATAAAACCGAGGTGTTGCTTACGAAACTCGGCCAATTGCTTCTCCTTCAGTCCTGTCATCTCCTGGCCATCGATGATCACACTGCCGTGACTGACCTTGTCGATCGAGGAGAGGACGTTAAGCAGGGTTGTCTTGCCGGAGCCTGATGCGCCCATAATGCTGACGAATTCCCCTTGCTCGATCGTCAGATCGATGCCTTTCAATACTTCTTCTCTATTAAATTTATTGCCATAGCTCTTATGAATTTTGGCTGCTTCCAGGATACTCATGATCCCCACACTCCTTCACATGTTAGCTCCATTATAAATTGATCCTCCCGCTTCAATCCTTCGATTCGTCTAACAATAAATAGAGGCATGTGACATTATTGTCACACGCCCCTGATCTGCAGGAACTCATTTCTGAGCGGAAAAATCAACTTCATACAGGTGCCTTCCCCGGGCTTTGAGCTGGCTTCGATGCGGATATGCAGCGGCTGTGCCGCTCTTTTGGCCAGATATAGCCCCATGCCCGTCGCCTTCGGATCATTGTGCAGCGTCGTTGAGGTGAAGCCTCGGTCGAAGATACGCGGTAGATCCTTGGGGTCGATGCCCCGGCCCTGATCCTTGATCTCCAGGATGGCGTGGCCAGCGTGTAGATAGCTGCTGACCATAATGTCAGCATTCTCGCTATATTTCACTGCATTAGTGAGCAGCTGTCTCACGATAAAAGCGAGCCACTTGGCATCGGATAGAAGCTCTTCTAGCTCCAGCCTTATGTCGAAGCCGATGCCGCGGCGCATGCACCAGGGGCGCAGGGTACGGATTTCCTGAGAGAGCAGGGAGCGGAGCTCCACCTGTTCAATGAATAAGTCATTCTCCATGAAGGGGAGGCGTTTCTGGTGCAGCTGACGGTCGAGCAGGAGATGGATGCGCAGCCACTCGTAATTCATGGCTTCTCTGGCTGCCCGGTCCTCGAGCCGTTCGATCATCAGCTGCATCGCAGTCAGCGGTGTCTTCACCTCATGAATCCAGGATAGCAGCTCATCCTTCTCGGCCTCCAGCATACCTTGACTCAGAGTGGCCTCTTGCCGCAGCCGCTCCGTTTGCTCATAGAGATGGGACTGTACAATCTGTTCGAACGGGCTATCCCCAGGCGGCAGGTTGTTCAAGTCGAGATGGGGGTCCCATTCATCCAGGCTTTTGTAGAACCTCGTCTCCTTGGTATAGCGGACAGCGAGGAAAATAACGAAAATAATGGAGGACAGGAAGCTGATATAGAGCAGTGGACCGAAAGGAATAGCCGGGTCTAGGTAAGTTGTCAATAGGGTCAATAGCTGCAAACACAGGAATAGAAAGATCCAACTGCGGCGTTCGATGAGATATTTTTTGATCATGGTAGGGTCCCTTCTTCAATGGCGATATATCCGAGTCCTACCTTGGTCTCGATCATTCGGCCCAGGCCGATCGCCTCCAGCTTCTTGCGCAGACGGTTAACGTTCACAGTCAGCGTATTGTCGCTGATGAAGCGTTCATCATCCCATAGATTCCTAATCAGGTCCTCCCGAGATATAATTCGATTCTTTTGCTCGATTAATTGCTTCAGAATGAAGCTCTCATTCTTCGTCAATTCGACGCATCCTTGCTCATTAGTTACGGTGTTCTTCTCGTAGTCTACGGTTGCTCCACACCAGGTCTTAAGGGATACAAGCTCTGCGTTGTAATTGTAGGCCCGGCGAAGGGTCGCCTGAAGCTTGGCGATCAGCACATCGAAATGGAACGGCTTCTGCACGAAGTCGTCCGCGCCCAGCTGCATGGACATGACCATATCCGTCGGATGATCCCGCGAGGACAAGAATATGATCGGGATGTTCGAATGCGCACGGATGTTTCGGCACCAATGGAAGCCGTCGAATTTCGGCAACTGAATATCGATAATGACCAGATCCGGCTTGATCGCCGCGAAGTCTTGCATCACGTTGCTGAAATCGCTAACGCCATATACGTCGTAGGACCATTGTGACAGTCGATCCTTGATTTCATGATAGAGACTTTCATCATCTTCAATTAGCATGATCTTGAACAAAGCGAGCACCACCATTAATTCGAGAGTGATATGTATTTGTCGATTATTATAACAGAGTAGTAGGGACGGAGCTCATTATGATAAAAAGAGCGAAGACATCGTTGAAAGTGATCCACGAGCCCCGCTCTTAGTATAGTATTTACCCGCTAGTCGCTTAGAAGAAGCGAACAAGCTCGTCTTGAACAGCTTCATTTGTACCTTTGACGATCTTCAGATGCTGCGGCTTGGAGAAGAGCGCCTCGATTTGCTCTGGGTAAGACTGCTTGATCTCACATAATGCTATGGCCTCGTTGAACTTGGCAGGATGAGCAGTGGACAGCGTCACGGTCACTTCGTCCGTGCCAGTCAGCTGGTCTGCTGCCGCTACACCGCAGGCGGTATGAGGATCGAGCAGATAGCTATAGTCATCATAATACTGGCTGATTACGGCCAGACATTCATCATTCTCCACGGCATGCGCGGCAAAATCGGCGGCAACTGTAGCTTTCTTATCGTCCGGGATGACAAGTTTGCCCTCTGTCTTGACCAGGGACATCAACGCTGCTGCATCCTCGGTATTCTCTCCGTAGAGGTAGAACAGGTAGCGCTCGAAGTTGCTGGCGACCTGAATGTCCATCGAAGGGCTGTAGGTGCCGCGGAATTCACCCGGCTGATAGACTCCCTCGTTCACGAAGCGCTCAAGAATATTATTCTCATTCGTCGCCAGAATAAGCTTATGAATTGGCAAGCCCATGCGCTGCGCCAAATAACCGGCGAAGATATCGCCGAAATTACCAGTCGGCACACTGAAATTCAGTTTGTCGGCCAGACCCTGCTTGGCGAGTTGTAGATAAGCATAGAAATAATATACCGTCTGAGCCAGAATGCGGGCGATATTGATGGAATTGATTGCGCGTAGATGATAACGATGCTTGAAGTCCACGTCGGCGAACAATTCCTTGATAATGCGCTGGCAATCATCGAAGGTTCCCTCGACGGCCAGGTTAAGCACATTCGCATCATCCACGGTCGTCATTTGCAGCTCTTGCACCTTGCTCACCTTCTGATGAGGATGCAGGATACAGATGCGAATTCCTTCCTTGCCGCGAACTCCCTCGATCGCCGAGGCTCCCGTATCTCCGGAGGTTGCGCCCAGAATGTGAATGACCGAGCCTGTTTTCCGGGATACATAAGCATAGAGATTGCCCAGGAATTGCAGGGCGACGTCCTTGAAGGCAAAGGTCGGGCCATGGAACAGCTCCATGACATAACGGTTGTCGCGAAGCTTGCGAACCGGTGTTACCTCAGGATGCCGGAAGGTGCCGTAGCTGTCCTGAACGAGCTTCTCCAGATCAGAGCGCGGTATTTCGTCATTCACGAAGAGCGAGAATATTTCGGTGGCCAGCTCCACATAGCTAAGCGACTGCCAGCTCTTCAGCGTCTCGGCAGATACCTGTGGAATGTATTCAGGAACAAGCAAGCCTCCATCATCGGCCAGACCCATCAGAATGGCATCGATGAAGCCGATTCCGGCAACTTGCCCTCTCGTGCTTTTATAGTGCATAGAATGATTTCCCCCCGCTTTGATAGTTTTTCATTATTGTATCAGAAAATGCTCTTTTGGTAAGGGGAAAAGTTCTGGATGATATTTCAGATGAGGGGACATAGGCCGTATAATTATGTTATATTTCCATTGTTCGGGAATCCTCGAGCTAATCATTGAACGACATAAAAAATAACTGGAGGGACATTCCAATGAAACCAGCGTATAAACAGAATGATTTCGCACAGATCATGAAGGGTCGCCGTTCGATTCGCAAATATGACGAGACCGTCAAAATAAGCAAGGAAGAGATGAAGTCGATTCTTGAAGATGCGACGACGGCCCCTTCTTCGGTAAATATGCAGCCATGGCGCTTTGTCGTAGTGGAATCGGACGAGGCCAAGGCGAAGCTGCAGCCATTAGTTCGCTCCAATCAGTTGCAGCTGGAGACATCTGCTGCGATGATCGTCATCTTTGGTGATATGGATAGCATTGAAATGGCCGAGAAGATATATGGTACCGCCGTGGAACGCGGATGGATGCCAGCGGAAGTGAAGGAGCGTCAAATAGGCTGGATCACACCTCTGTATAAGGATATGCCGAAGCAGAAGAAGACCGAGATCGTCCTGATCGATGGCGGTCTGGTAGCGATGCAACTGATGCTGACGGCACGCGCCTATGGCTATGATACGAATCCTATCGGTGGTTTTGATCGCGATCATATTGCCGCCGCCCTTGAGTTGGACCCCGAGCGTTATTATCCAGTCATGATTATTTCCATCGGTAAAGCCGCTGAGGAAGGGTTCCAATCCGCCCGTCTGCCGGTAGAGGATATCGCTACCTGGAAGTAATGAATATTCTGAAAAGCCGACGATGCTCCTATCGTCGGTTTTTATCGTATTTTAGGGAGAATTTGAAGCATGGGTAAAGGTAATTTAACCCTTATATAGAATTAATAAACGATGCCAATAAAAATGACGATGCTTATAGGGGGACGCCGTGAAGCCTAATTATTATGGAACTCCGATTCGAGTAAGCCACCGGACCGGACCGAGATATGGTAAATGGTTGAAGGGAATACTGATCATGATCATTCTTGTTGTAGCTATATGGGCAGGCCTGCTGCAGATTCGCTCTCCGCAGCCAACTGGCTTGGATGCATCACCAGAAGTCTTCTCATCTGCACGAGCGATGGAGAAGCTGGAGATCATCGCCAGAGAACCGCATCCGTCGGGCTCAGCGGCTCATGCGGAAGTCCGCGATTATATTATCGCGGAGCTTAAACAGCTCGGATTGCATCCAGAGATTCAGCAATCCGACGTCGCGCCGGGGGTGTCTCGGCGATATACAGGCAAGCTCGAGAATATTATCGTCCGCATCCCTGGAACGGATTCGAGCAAGCCGCTTATGCTGGCAGCCCACTATGATTCTGTTCAGACAGGGCCGGGAGCGGCGGATGATGGATCAGGCGTCGCAGCGATGCTGGAGGCGGTAAGAGCACTGCAGCACTCAGAGCCGTTGAAGAATGATCTCATTTTATTGATAACGGATGGCGAGGAGTTGGGGCTGCTGGGCGCCAAGGCGTTTGTGAATGAGCACCCCTTGGCTCGTGAGGTAGGCCTGGTTCTGAATTTTGAGGCGCGTGGCAATAAGGGTCCTTCATTTATGTTTGAGACCAGCGACCAGAACGGCTGGATCATTCGGGAATTTCTCCAAGCTGCCCCGCATCCGGTAGCCTACTCCCTTATATACAATATTTATAAATTGATGCCTAATGATACGGATTTAACGGTCTTCAAAGAGAGCGGGATGCCGGGAATGAACTTTGCCTTCGGCTTCGGCCTGAATGCCTATCATACTGAGCTTGATACGGCAGCGAATCTGGACCCGTCGAGCTTACAGCACCAAGGTGACTATATGTTAAGCCTGGCTCAGCACTTCGGCAATCTCGATCTCGATCAGATCAAGCAGCAGGATCGGGTCTATTTCAATACGTTGGGCTGGAGCATGATCAGCTATCCGAAGTCCTGGATTCCATGGTTCACTGGCCTGGCTGTACTTTTATTCATCGCAACGGCGTGGCATGGACTATATGCACGTCGGGTTAATTGGTTAGGGCTATTAGGCGGATTGCTGGTCAGTCTGCTAACTTTGGTTGTCATATTCTTGGTAAATACCTGGCTCTGGAAATGGCTCCGTTCCGGGGTAACGGAGGAGCGCTACCGGGAGATTCTGACCGATCCGCAGATAAGCGTATATTATTTAGCGGGGTCGCTGATGGTCACGCTGTTGCTCACCGTTCTGATTATCAGGATATTCTCACGCTTTATTCGTCTGGAAAATATATGGCTCAGCGTATTAGCGCTGTGGCTCCTGTTATGTGTAGGAACGAGTATTTATCTGCCTGGGGGCAGCTATGTATTCACCTGGCCACTTATTTTTAGCCTGATTGGACTGAATTTGCTCTTCTTCATGGAGGAGGAGGCGAGGGTCTGGCTCTCTGTCGTACTCGCCGTGCCTGGCTTTGTACTGCTAACGCCGATTGTCTATCTTGTCTATTATCTGATGACCTTGGATAAGGCGGGGACGCTTATGGTTATTGCTGCGCTGGCGCTCTCTTTGATCTTCCCGCTGTTCTGCAGACCCTGGAAACGGCATCGGGCTATGTTTCCTTAAAAGATACGATAGAAGCGAAACGAATTCCACACGTCCACGGATCGGATCAAGGCCACTTAAGTAAGGTATAAGAAGCTCCGAGTTACATCATGCTAATGGGGAACAGAAACATTTCAGAAGGGAGAGTATCTCATTCATGAAACGTTACGATTCCAGTCTGCAAGCAGATAGCACTGTAGCTCGCGCGCAAAATTCAGTGAACAAGCTGCACCATGCCGTATCCCAGGCGCTTAGCCATCCTACGGAACAGACCGTGGAACAGGCGGAGAATAGTATGGAGCATGCCGAGCAATCGATTCGGCAGGTCAACCGTTCTTTAGGGCCCCAAGGGGTCGAGCTGGCTGAGGAGATGCTGGCCGTGGAGAAGGACAGACTTGACAAGCTGAATCAGCAGCAGGAAACTTCAGAGCGCTAATCGTTTTTTCTGTTCGCTTGGCAGGATCTTAGGTCCTGCCACCTAAGAAAGGCCCTCATTCTCCATCTGTAGTGGAGAGGAGGGCCTTTCTTGATAAGAGATAGCGCGTCTCTTATTTCTTTAACAGCAGGTATACGAAGTAAGGCGCGCCGATGAACGAGATCATGATCCCGACCGGGATGCTCGGTTCAGCGATATTGCGGCCAATCGTATCGGCCAGCAGCAGCATCCAGCCGCCGACTAAGACAGCGATCGGCAGGAATAGCTGATGCCTTGGCCCGACGAGGGCCTTGGCGATATGCGGCGCCATCAGACCGACGAAGGCGATGCCCCCGGTAACCGATACGGCTGAGGCAGCCAGAGCGACGGCGGTCAGGAGCAGAATGAGCCTTTCCCGCTCGACGGGCACTCCGACACCGATCGAAACATGCTCATCCAGTGTCAGCAGGTTCATCCGATTCGCCTTATAGAAGGTGAACGGCAAGAGGATCAGCAGCCAGGGGAGCATCGCCCATACGAACACCCAGTCCGTGCCCCATATATTTCCGGCAATCCATCTGGCGATAAAATCGACCTTCGACCGTTCCGCAGAGGAGATTAGTACGATCATGATTCCCGATAAGGCCATGGAGAATCCGACCCCGGTCAGCACTAAGCGGACCGGCTGAAGCCCCTCTGTCCGGCTATAGGAGAAAATATAGATCAGACAGGCCGTTATCACCGCGCCGATGAAGGCGACGATCGGCAGCATATAGATGAAGGAGCCGGCTTCGATCGGGAAGAACAGGAAGAAGACGGAAATGGCGACGCCAGCCCCCGAGTTAATGCCGAGAATGCCCGGATCGGCCAGATCATTACGTGAAATGCTCTGCAGGATAGCCCCCGACAGGGCCAGTGCCATACCGGATAGCAGTGTAATGGCAATACGCGGTAAGCGTACCGAGAATAGCACGAACTCTTCCTTGAATGTCCCTTGCCCGAATAGTGTCGGAATCAGTCTGTTATAGGATAATGACGAATACCCCATTCCCATGCCGACCACGGTGGTTACAATAATGAGCAGAATCAGGATCGCGACGATCTGGCGTTGTTTTCTAACAGCAGTGGATGGGTTCATGACAAGCCCTTACCTCCTTTGCGTACGATGAACAAGAAGAATGGCAGGCCTATCATAGCGACGATAGCCGCTACCGGCGTCTCGTAGGGAGCGTTGATCGTACGGCCGAGCGTATCGGCGATCAGCATGAATGCAGCGCCCCCAATGCCGGACATCGGCAGTATGTACCGGTAATCGGTTCCGACGACACCGCGGACTAAATGCGGCACCATCAAGCCAATAAAAGCCAGGTTACCGACCAATGCGACCGAAGCACCGGCCAGAATAATGATGAGTACAATCATCAGTCCTTTGATCAGCGCTGTCCTCTGGCCCAAGCCGACGGCGATTTCTTCGCTTAAGCTCATCACGGTCAGTTGCTTGGAGAAGAGCAGGGACAGAATCATTCCGATAAGAATGAAGGGAACGATGACCTGTAGCTGTCCCCAGGTCGTACCGATCACTCCGCCGGAGGTCCACATGGAGACATCCTTGGAGATTTTGAAGTAGATGCCGACTCCTTCAGCGATGGCATAGAGGAAGGCAGACACGGCCGAACCAGCCAGGACGAGACGCAGCGGGGATAACCCACCCTTCTTCAGCGCGCCGATGCCAAGCACGAGCGTAGCCCCCAGGGCCGCCCCGATGAAGCAAGCGATCATAATGCCGAAATAGTTCGCAGCGGGAATAAAAGCGAGTGTAATCGCCAAGGCGGCATTAGCCCCTGAGGTTAAGCCAAGCAGACCGGGATCGGCCAGTGGATTTCTCGTAATCCCCTGCATCATCGCCCCGGAGATAGCCAAAGCGGCCCCGACGACCATCGCACCGATTTCTCGCGGCAGGCGGATTTCCCGGATGATCGAAATAGACTCCCCACTAGCATGGGAAGTCAGGGCTAACCAGACATCGCGAAGCGGCGTGTCCGCCGCCCCTAATGTCATCGCTATCGCAAATATGAGCACTAATAATATACATCCAACGATCAGTTGGATCAGGAATGATAGGGAACGTCGATTTGATCTCATCATCAGTTTCGTCTCTCTTTTTGAAATGACTTATTTTCCGAGAAAATGTTTAATAAAGAAGTCAAGCTGATAATCCAGCGTCAGTGCATCGTTGAAGTAGAAGCTCTGAGCATTCGCTTCAAAGACATGGCCATTCTTGACCGCCGGGATATTATTATACGTATCCGTGTTCATGAAGGAGTTATCGGTCTCACTATTTTTACTTAATATGATATAGTCTCCTGCATATTCCGGCAATACTTCCGGCGATAGAGCGTAATAACCGTCTTTAAGCACCGATTCTTCGACTTTCTCTGGCATTTTCAGCTTCATAGCTTGATACAGAATCTCCGTTCCCCGGGCCCAGTGATCACCGAAGACATAGATTTGCTTGTCGAAATTCTCGAAGACAGACACTGTCGCATTCTCACCGATTTTGGCTCTGATTTCCTCGCCAGCTTTCTCTGCCCGCTGCTTGAAGTCATCGATCCAGGCTTGCGCCTCCTTCTCCTTGTTCAGTACCTTGCCGATCTCAAGATGCTGCGTCAGATAGTCCACCTTACCATAGGTGAAGGTAACCGTCGGCGCGATCGACTTGAGCTTGTCCAGATTTTTGGTGTTGGACAGGCCGATAATCAAGTCCGGGTTAAGCTCGATGATCTTCTCCAGGTTCTCATCCGATACTTCTTCGACATCTTTTAATTGATCCTGGAAGTTCGGATTCATCTTAGACCAGGAATCGACGCCGACCAGATGGACGCCGAGGGATAGAACGTCGCCAACATAGCTGGACAGGACGATGACGCGCTCTGGATGCGCCGGCACCTCGATCGGTCCGTTCTCGGATGGATAGGTAATTGTATCCTTGGAGCTGCCGTCATTCGTAACAGCATTTGTCTTGGTATTTGAATTTGTAGCAGCGCTATTCTGAGTTTGTGCTTGGTTGCCACAGGCGCTGATCAACAAAATACAGATCAACAGCAGAGGTAGAATAATCTTTTTCATGTCTATTACTCCCTTAAAATATAATAAATGATAATGATTATCATTTGCGGACGTTATAAATATAATAGGTAGGTACAGGAGATGTCAATAAATAATTTAAAGCTCCAGGCATCCGAATATAAGGATACACGGCAAGATGTAGCATGCATTCCAGATATGATATGCTGGGGTGAGGCCGCCTGTTGTTGTGGCGCAAGAAGGGTTATTTTTACGTGGAGGAGCTGAGTGATATGAAGTATTACAGACTTGGTAACAGTGGGCTTGAAGTATCGGCAATGGGGCTCGGGACGAATTCATTCGGTAAAAGAGCGGACCAGCCAACCTCACTACGGATTATGGATGAGGCGCTGGATAACGGCATTAACTTCATAGATACGGCCAACATATATGCCGGGACGGAATCGGAACGGATCATTGGGCAAGCCCTTGCTGGCAGGCGGCATCAGGTTGTGCTCGCTACGAAGGCTGGGCTAGTAAGGGGAGAGGGCCCGAATCAGCGCGGCTCCTCGCGCTATCATCTGCAGCATGAATTGGAAGAGAGCCTGAAGCGGCTTAATACGGATTATATCGATCTGTATCAAATCCATACCTTCGATCCTCATACGCCGTTGGAGGAGACGCTGCGCACGCTTGATGATATGGTCCGGGCGGGTAAAGTGCGTTATATCGGTGCTTCCAACTATGCAGCGTGGGAGCTGATGAAGGCGCTGGGTATTAGTGAGTTGAAGGGCTTGAATCGGTTTGTGTCACTGCAGATCAGTTACTCCTTGGCCGATCGGACCCCAGAGCAGGAGATGGTTCCTCTCTGTCTGGATCAAGGGGTTGGCATTATTCCTTATTATCCGTTGGCAGGGGGGATTCTAAGTGGAAAATACAGCTTGACAGCTAAAATTCCAGCGCATTCGCGGGCGGATAAAGACCCTAGCTTCAATCGCTTCATTAACGAGCGCACGGTCACGCTTGGCGACCAAGTAAGTGAGCTGGCGGCTGCGCATGGCTATACTCCGAGCAGTCTTGCCCTGGCTTGGCTGATGCATCAGCCTGCGGTCAGTACGGTCATTGTCGGTGCGACCCGTGCAGATCAGTTGAAGGAGAACCTGCGCAGTGTGGAGATCGAGCTGGATGCGACTCTAGCCGAGGAACTTGACCGAATCAGCCAATCGAGCAGATATAGTGAGCCATTTGCCACCTATCGTTTGCCTTAAGCTCCCTTGACCGGAATAGTCTGGCTTGAACCCTTGCCCAGGCCCAAGCATAGCATATAGCACGACTTTGTTAGCAGGAGAGGGCGTGCCTGGGATGGGGATTCATTTAACGGCAATCCACTATGTGTATCTGACTTTTATCGTATTGATTATGGCGTTATTGATCCGACGCCGCGATACGACCATGATTTGTGTGGCGGGGATCTTCATATTAGGGATAATCGCTACGGAGACCCTCGGCGGGTCGATATCCGGCGTCTTCAATTCTTTCGTCTATGCTACCCGAGAACTGCTGGGAACGATTATGATCATCTCGATCATTGTGGCGATGAGCCAGATATTAATGCGTACGGGTATTAATGAAGCGATGATCGCGCCGCTGACACATTTTATAAGGACGCCTGCGATCGCCTTCTGGGGAATCGGCCTCATTATGATGGTCACCTCCTGGTTCTTCTGGCCTTCTCCCGGTGTAGCCTTAATCGGCGCGGTGCTGCTGCCGGTGGCGGTCCGGGTTGGATTGCCAGCGCTCGGCGCCGCGATGGCGATGAATCTGTTCGGCCACGGGATTGCTCTGTCCGGTGACTATATTATTCAGGGCGCTCCGAAGCTGACCGCGGATGCGGCTGGATTACCTGTTTCCAGTGTGATGGAGGCAAGTATTCCACTCGTCATCGTCATGGGATTGGTGACGACAATCACTGCCTTCTGGATGATGCGCCGCGATATGAAGCGTGGGACATGGAGAGACGGACTTGTGGCGGGGAAGACTCAAGCTCATTTACAGTCTGAAGAGGATGGGGAGCAAGCAGTTATTTCGCCTGGGATGAGAAAAGGATTGGCGATCGCGATTCCTCTGCTTTTTCTGGCCGACGTCATCGCGATGTTCCTGCTGCATTTACAGGGGGGCGACGCTACTGCTCTGGTAGGCGGTACGGCAGTATTCATTCTGATCGTCGTTACTTTGTTAGCGCATCGCAATCGTGGCTTGGAGAAAGTTACTTCCTATTTAATCGATGGCTTCGTATTTGGCTTCAAAGTGTTCGGCCCGGTTATCCCGATCGCTGCATTTTTCTATTTAGGAGATGCTGCCTTTACGGAGTTGTTCGGTAATGTACTCCCTGAGGCCTCCCATGGCATTGTGAATGATCTCGGGGTTGCACTGGCTGAAATCGTACCGCTGAATAAGGCGGTTGGCGCGATTACGCTGACGATCATCGGGGTGATCACCGGTTTGGATGGATCTGGATTCTCTGGGATTTCGCTAGCTGGCTCGGTAGCGCAGCTATTCGCGGCAGCGACTCATTCCGGCACGGCCACCTTGACTGCATTGGGCCAAGTTGCGGCCATTTGGGTGGGAGGCGGTACGCTCATTCCCTGGGCGTTGATTCCGGCTGCGGCGATCTGCGGAGTTAGCCCGTTTGAGCTGGCTCGGCGCAATTTGAAGCCTGTGCTGATCGGGCTTGCAGTAACCACGTTGGTGGCTATTTTTCTGGTATGAGGTATACTAAGATATAACTTAACTGAAACAACTATCTGGAGATAGTTGTTTCAGTGGTTCACAGAGTTTTCACTTTTGGGACAGGAAATTAAGGTATTGTATACCAAAAAAGATTGTGATAGAATTCACCTATATAGTGAAATATTTCACTTTTATTTAAAAAAGTTTATCTTAGGGGGCTTACATGAAAATGAGGAAAATGATGTATGCATTGTTGGTATCTATGGTTGCTGTCTCTATGCTGGCTGGCTGTGGTGACAAGAAATCCAACTCAGGTGATTCCAACCAACCTGCAGCGAACGAATCAACGAACAATGGCTCGACGAACAATGCAGCAGGGTCGGAAGCGGCAGCAGGACAAATTGCCAAGATCGGCCTTGGTCACATTACATCCATTGGCAGCTCGAAGGATATGGAAGGCGATACGATGGCTACTGCACAAGTGGATACGACGATTGTTGCGGCAGCATTTGATAAAGACGGCAAGGTAGTTAAGATCGAGATCGATAATGCTCAATCGAAGGTAAGTTATGACAAGGATATGCAAGTGGCTACCGATTTAAATGCAGAGAATAAGACGAAGGTAGAGCTTGGCGATGAATACGGCATGAAGAAGGCTTCCACCATCGGCAAGGAATGGAATGAGCAAGCGAAGGCGCTTGGCGACTGGATGGTCGGCAAGAGCATTGATGAGATCAAGGCGATGAAGACGAAGAAGAAGGATGATCATCATCCGGCAGTTCCAGATGAAGCTGATTTGTCTTCTACAGTTACGATGAACGTATCTGATTTCATTGAAGGTGTAACTGAAGCTTACGATAATGCGGTGGATGTGCAAGCGGGTGCTGAGAAATTAGGCCTTGGCACGGACATCTCTATCGCCAAGTCGAAGGGCTTGAGCTCCAAGGATGGCCAAGAGGTATTGCCAGCTGCAGAAGTTAACACAGTTATGGTAGTTACCGCATTTGACAAAGACGGCAAGGTTGCGGGAACGATCATCGACAACGCACAGACGAAGGTGAACTTCGACAAGGATGGTAAGGTGACTTCCGATAAGAATGCGGAGATCAAGACGAAGGTTGAGCTTGGCGACGAGTACGGCATGAAGAAGGCTTCCTCCATCGGCAAAGACTGGTACGAACAAGCGAAGGCACTTGGTGACTGGATGGTTGGCAAGTCAGTTGATGAGATCAAGGGCATGAAGACGAAGCAAAAAGACGAGGCACATCCAGCAGTTCCGGATGAGGCAGATCTGACCTCCTCCGTTACGATCAGTGTTCAGGATTATATCGCTGGTTTGGTTGAATCCTATGATAACGCGAAATAATAAGGTTGCTCTTTTATAAAGCTTTTGTACAAATAGTAATGAGAACAGACTCCCCCATATTTATGGGGGAGTTTTGCTTAAAACCGGGTTAAGATAGATGAAGCACGGAAAGAAGCGGTTGAGAGGTGAACCATGTATAGAATAGTAAAACAGAGCAGATGGCTATGGGCTATCATGATCGCAGTCCTCATGCTGGCAGGCTGTACAGCCAAGGCGGATCAACAGAACGTTGTATACCCTAAGTTTAGCGACAGCTTCTTTGATGCTTTCGATACGATGACCCAGGTGGTGGCGTATACGGAGAATGAAGCGCAATTCGATCAATATTTTGCGAAAATTCACGAGCGATTTCTTGAACTGCATTGCTTATACGATATCTACAACAATTACGAAGGCTTGAACAACCTGAAGACGATTAATGATCAAGCGGGAATTCAGCCTGTGAAGGTAGACCGGGAGATTATTGAACTCATCCAGTTCTCTAAGGAATGGTATTGGAAGGTCGGAGAGACCAATATCGCGATGGGCTCTGTGCTTGATCTGTGGCATGACTATCGTGAGGCCGGCATGGCCAACCCGGAGAAGGCGGAGCTGCCACCGATGGAAGCGCTGAGGAAGGCTGCGGAGCACACCGATTTTGACCAAGTAATTATCGATGAGGTGAATAGTACGGTTTATCTGGCTGATCCGCAAATGTCGCTTAGTGTGGGGGCTGTCGCTAAAGGCTACGCAACGGAGCTGGTCGCCAAGGAAATGAAGGCTGCGGGAATGAATTCCTTCATGATCAGTGCAGGCGGTAATATCCGCTCTGTAGGCCAGCCGTTGGATGGAGTAAGGCAGCGCTGGGGCGTTGGTATTCAGAATCCGAATAAGCTGATTACGGTGGAAGAGGATAATTTGCTGGATACGGTCTTTATAAAGGATGCTTCTGTGGTCAGCAGCGGTGATTATCAGCGGTATTATACGGTAGACGGTGTCAGATATCATCATCTGATCGATCCGAAGACGTTACTGCCGGGCGATTATTATCGCGCGGTTACCGTCGTCACTGAGGACTCGGGGCTGGCTGACTTTCTGTCCACAGTGATATTCCTGCTGCCTTATGAAGAGAGTGCTGCTCTGGTCAAGCAGTTGGATGGGGTAGAGGCCCTTTGGGTGATGCCTGACGGGACGCTGGAAGCTACGAAGGGTATGCAGAAGATCATGAAGAGTCGCGGGGCGAGTGGGGCAAAGGCATTATAGTTTGTTTAAAATGGTAGGGATATTATGGGATTGGACGAAGTATTATGGTAATATAGATACAAATTCATTGATGAGGTGATTTATTCTTGATAGGTCGTAGCGGAAATCCCACTTTAAGTGACAAGACTTTTGAAAGAGCCGGTCAGTTTAGTGATATGAACCGGATGACGATTGGAGGCACAGTGAATAAAGCGTTCATTACGCTCATTATTTTACTGGGAAGTGCCTTCAGTACATGGATGATGTTCTTCGAGGGCAAGAATGTAGTTCCTTTCGCCATCGGCGGAGCTATTGCCGGGTTTGTTATAGCGCTTATCCTGGCGTTTAAGCCAGCGATTTCCCCCTATTTGGTGCCTGTCTATGCGCTTTGCGAAGGCTTCTTCCTCGGAGCGATCTCAGCAATATATGAGAGTGCTTATTACGGAATTACCTTACAGGCAGCCTTGTTGACGATGGGAGTATTCCTCGCCCTGCTGCTGGTTTACAAGACTAGAATTATCAAGGCGACAGAGAACTTTAAGCTAGGTGTAGTCTCGGCAACCGGTGGCGTTGCGCTGGTCTACCTGCTTAGCATCGTTCTGCGCTGGTTCGGCATTCAGATTCCTTATCTGCATGATAGCACGCCGATTGGTATCGGGATCTCGGTAGTCATCGTAATTATCGCAGCGCTGAATTTGGTGCTGGACTTTGACTTTATCGAGAATGGCGCACAGAACGGGGCTCCGAAGTATATGGAGTGGTATGGCGCGTTCGGCCTGATGGTCACGCTCGTTTGGCTGTATCTCGAACTGCTCCGTTTAATCGCCAAAATCTGGAGCCGAGATTAGACAAAACTAGTGATCCGGCTTCGACAAAACTAGTATATATTTACCTTTTTTAGCGATTGACTCCAGCTTCAAATCTGAAATATATTATTGTCACATCAAGGTCGTTGTTCTTCATCCAGAGAACAAGGGCCTTTTTATATTTCTTATTTGGGCACACTAGTCGAAAGATTAGGTCGCAAAGCTTTGGAGTCTAATAGTCCTGACCCTTGCTTAAGGTTAGGTCTGATGATCGTCCGGCTGCATTCACCATTTTTCAAGGTGAGGCAGCCGTTTTTTTGTTTTTATATGCTTTTCTCTCTTGTGGAGGCATTCCCAGTGAATGGCCTTCGTAAGATAAATATTAGTACTGAAGAGGGGAGGAGATTTGTGAAAAAATGAGCAGCCAGGGAGTGATTAGAACAAATTGAGGAGGAGCTATGAGAAGTAGAATGAGGTGGATCGTTTCTTGGTTGTGCGCGATATCTCTAGTGATTGGTATGCCAGCTATGGCATCGGGGGCTGGTAGTAATGGAAGTGATCCAACTTGGCCGAATCCAGGATCTATTAAATTGAATAAGACAGCAGAGCCTACTGGTAACTTCGGAGAGTGGAAGGTCACATTAACCCTGGAAGGAAAGCAACTGAAGACTACTACAGACATCGTACTTGTCATTGATAAGTCGGGAAGCATGAATACTGGCACGCGCCTAACCAAAGCTAAGGAAGCGGCTAAGAGCTTCGCGGATTCCCTGCTGACGAGCGATTCAGGTATTCGCTTGGCGGCGGTCGCGTTTAGTGAAGGGAAAGCGTCTCAGGTGTCCGGATTTACAGATGCTTCCGGGAGAGCGGATTTCAAGAAGAATATCGACAAGATCACGGCCTCCGGCGGTACTAATATTCAAGCGGGACTTAACGCTGCTGATGATCTATTGAACAGAAGTCCGGCTGATAAGAAGTATATTGTGCTATTAAGTGATGGGGAGCCGACATATAGCTATCAGGGGACGGCTGCTGAGAACTCCGTCTGGCCTGATAACAGATACAACTTCGCGATTACTAAATTTGATTTTAACTCCGTAAAAGGGGCAGGGAATAGCTATAAATTTCTCGACTTTTTCGGAAACCCGAATCCTTACAGAATCGGTTCATATAAGGTCGAGGATAATGGGCTCCCTACGATATCCCACGCTAAGTTACTTCTCAAGCAAGGGATTAGTATTTATAGCATTGGTTTGGAAGTGGGCAACAATAACAATGCTGAATACGTACTCGGCAACAGTCAGGATCGGGGTTACTATTCTGCAACTAGCGAAGATCTTCAGCGGGTATTTTCCGAGATCTCCAGCGACATTAAATTTGCGGCTAGAGATGCGGTAGTGAGCGACCCGATGGGTGAGAAGTTCAACCTGCAGCCTGGGGCGCTGAATGGACAGGATTATGAAGTCTCTCAAGGCGAGGTCGTCTGGGATGAAGCGATGGAGACATTCCGTTGGGAGGTCGGCACCATCTCTGAAGGCAAGCCGGCTACATTAAGCTATATTGTGGTGATTGATCCTGCCGCGAATCCTGTCTCAGATACGCTCTATCCAACGAACGGCAAGACGACGATTGATTACACGAATGTGTATGGGGATCCACATGTTGAGAAGGAATTTATAGTTCCTGAAGTGAAGATCGGTCATGTGAAAATCCTTGTTAAGGGCTACGCCGTCAACTTGGATGGAGAGCCGGTCAATGCGGCTGGTGAGGTGGTCTCGAGTCCAGATCTGGCAGAACAATTGTATAGCGATTATCATGCTGTCAACGGTGAGAATACCTTCCCGGTCGGCGGAGCGCCAATTTCTGTCCCATCCA
This sequence comes from Paenibacillus aceti, assembly GCF_003614185.1. Classification (GTDB taxonomy): domain Bacteria; phylum Bacillota; class Bacilli; order Paenibacillales; family Paenibacillaceae; genus Fontibacillus; species Fontibacillus aceti. The sequence continues at coordinate 4,061,986 of NZ_KZ987724.1, read as the reverse complement.
GGCAGATTGACGGGTACCAACTGAAGGTCGGTGATGATCCGACAATCGTTACCCCACAAGCGGTCGCAGACAATATTGTTAAGTTTGGGTATGCGAAGGTAATCGAGAAGTCGGTGACTGTGAAATATGTGGACCGCGAGACCGATCGAGCCATCGCTGATCCGGATGTGATCGATAATGCTGTCGTCGGCCAGCATATCGAGCTTGAAGCGAAGTCAATTCCGGGCTATACCCCAGAAGAGCCTACAGAATACAGTTATCTAGTGGAAAACAAAGACAATAACGAGTATATCTTCTACTACACGGCGAACGAACAAACCGTGGTTGTGAAGTATCTGGAGAAAGGCACGGAAAAAGAGCTATCTTCACCGATCTCCGTAGCAGGAAAAACGGGAGAAGTAGTGAATCTAGAGGCGGTATCGGTTCCGGGCTATACTCCAGAGAAAGTGAAAGATACGTATACCGTGAAAGCCGGAGAAAATGAGTACATTTTCTACTACACGGCGAATGAGCAAACTGTCACGGTGAAGTATCTGGAGAAGGGTACGGAAAAAGAGCTATCTTCACCGACTTCCGTAGCAGGAAAGACGGGAGAAGTAGTGAAGTTAGAGGCGGTATCGGTTCCGGGCTATACTCCAGAGAAAGCGGAAGACACGTACACCGTGAAGGCTGAAGGAAACGAGTACATTTTCTACTACACGGCCAATGAACAAACTGTCACGGTGAAGTATCTGGAGAAAGGCACGGAAAAAGAGCTATCTTCACCGATCTCCGTAGCAGGAAAAACGGGAGAAGTAGTGAATCTAGAGGCGGTATCGGTTCCGGGCTATACTCCAGAGAAAGCGGAAGACACGTACACCGTGAAGGCTGAAGGAAACGAGTACATTTTCTACTACACGGCCAATGAACAAACTGTCAC
>NZ_KZ987724.1:3686106-4061057 GCF_003614185.1 Paenibacillus aceti | reverse complement strand
CCAGCATATCGAGCTTGAAGCGAAGTCAATTCCGGGCTATACCCCAGAAGAGCCTACAGAATACAGTTATCTAGTGGAAAACAAAGACAATAACGAGTATATCTTCTACTACACGGCGAACGAACAAACCGTGGTTGTGAAGTATCTGGAGAAGGGTACGGAAAAAGAGCTATCTTCTCCGATCTCCGTAGCAGGAAAAACGGGAGAAGTAGTGAATCTAGAGGCGGTATCGGTTCCGGGCTATACTCCAGAGAAAGTGAAAGATACGTATACCGTGAAAGCCGGAGAAAATGAGTACATTTTCTACTACACGGCGAATGAGCAAACTGTCACGGTGAAGTATCTGGAGAAGGGTACGGAAAAAGAGCTATCTTCACCGACTTCCGTAGCAGGAAAGACGGGAGAAGTAGTGAAGTTAGAGGCCGTATCCATTCCAGGCTATACACCAGAGAAAGCGGAAGACACGTACACGGTGAAGGCTGAAGGAAATGAGTATATCTTCTACTACACGGCGAATGAACAAACCGTTACGGTGAAGTATCTGGAGAAGGGTACGGAAAAAGAGCTATCTTCACCGACTTCCGTAGCAGGAAAGACGGGAGAAGTAGTGAAGTTAGAGGCCGTATCCATTCCAGGCTATACACCTGAGAAAGCGGAAGACACGTATACCGTGAAAGCCGGAGAAAATGAGTACATTTTCTACTATGTTCAAGATGAACAGCCGATCGAGGAACGCTCAGTAACCCTCCACCACTTGGAGGAAGGTACGGGAGCTGTCCTGAAGGACACAGAGATTCACTCAGGCAAGATCGGGGATACTCTAAGCTGGACAGCAGAGAACATTACGGTAACCGATACGGTATATGTTCCGGTGCAGCTGAACCATTCCTATAAGATCACAGATGAAGTGGTGCAGGACTATACAATCTACTACAAGAAGAGTGAACCTGAGGAGAATCTGAAGCTGACGATTCAGTATCTTGATCGGGCAAGCGGAGAACCCGTGGCAGTCACAGATGCGGTATACGGAAGCGAAGGTAAGGTGATCACCTTACTACCTAAAGCTCCGACAGTAACAGATGCAGTCTATGTACCAGAACTGGAGAGCGTAGAATACACTTTCTCCGCTGAACTGGAGCAGAGCTATATTTTCTACTACAACAAGAAAACTCCTGAGCCAGCTGAACAGACGGTAACCGTGAAATACCTTGAGCAGGGCACTAATCATCAGCTTGCTAACCCGACAACCGTCAAGGGCAAGGTGGGCGATACTCTTACTCTAACGGCGGTGAGCGTCTCTGGGTACACTCCGACGAAGTCAAGTGATACGTATCAAATCGGAGATAGCGAATCGCAAGAGTATATTTTCTACTATACGAAGAATTCGACTAGCGGCCCTAGCCCAGGAGGCTCTTACACATCTTATACCCCACCTTCGCCTCCGCCACCAATAGTACCTCCATTGCCGCCATTACCACCAAAGCTGGATACCGAGAATCACTTCGATTATATTCAGGGCTATCCAGACGGTATGGTGAAGCCGCAGAATAATATCAGTCGCGAAGAGGTAGCGGCGATCTTCTACCGCTTGATGGAAGGCGAGAGCCGAGCCAACTATTACTCAACTACGAATTCATATGATGATGTGAAAAGCACGCGCTGGTCCAATAAGCATATTTCGACGATGACCAATGCCGGCATTATTACCGGCTACCCAGATGGAGTGTTCAAACCGGGTCAATCGATTACCCGCGCTGAATTTGCGGCGATAGCTGCCAGATTCGATAAGCTTGATGAGCGGGAGAGCGGATTGTTCACGGATATTAGTGGACATTGGGCTGAGAAGTATATTCTTTCGGCCGGTAACAAAGGCTGGATCAAGGGTTATACGGATGGAACCTTTAGACCGAATCAGTACATTACCAGAGCGGAGGCGATGTCCTTCATCAATAGTGTATTGAATCGCAAAGTGAAGGAAGATGGAATCCATAAGGATGCCAAGAAATGGCCAGATAACCCAGCGACAAGCTGGTTCTATGAGGATGTCATTGAGGCGACGAATAATCATGATTATTCACGAAATGCCGACGGATATGAGGCCTGGGACCAACTTAAGCCGCATAGAATCGAGCCTTAAACGGTAAGCAATTCATAAGATGAGGCTCCTGACCGGACTTTAGTATGCCGGGGCGGGAGCCTCTTGAATTCTTTTATAGATATTTAGAGAATAAGTCCTTCATAAATTCATAAGTTAACGGCATGTCCTTCTTAAGCTGGGCTTGCGTCTCAGCATTAAACAAATATAACGTTGCTGCTTCTGCAAAATATTCTGTGGAATAGGTGGATACATAATTATCACCTTTGTAGTTTACGTTGGCTTCTCTCTTCCATATTTCCTCAAACCTTATGGAAGAGCTGATGTTATTCAGAACGAGGCGATCGATTGCATGGAACGTCTCGTGCAGCTCCAGGTTCTGGCTGTTATGCCCCTTGCCTTTGTCACTGTGGCCGATTCTGACAATCACAATATTGGAGCTTACGCCAGGAATATCGTCCCAGGTGAGTCCGGAATTCTCCCAACCTCGGGGAGTGATTCCTTTATATTGTGAGAATTCTGGTTCATCCGTGATTTTGCCAGTAATGAGCTTGATCTGAACACTATTATCCTTCAGTCCTTGCAGCAGAGTAGCAGGAATGAGTTCAAGATGATCCAGCATTCTGTCTGCTTCAAGCTTGTCATAGTCTCCTTGGGGGAATACAACGATGTCCTTCAGCAAGCTATTATCGGCACGGGCATAATTAGGCCCGAGCGTAAAACTCATGATAAGCAGCAGGGAAGTCAGAAGCATTAGTGAAATGCGCTTCAGCAGTCTCATTTGAGTCCCTCCATTCATCTTCTAGAAATCCGCAGTTATTCACCGAGCCGGAAGCAATGAATGAAGTCTCCATTTAACTCCCATATCGGCAGCTGGCTGACTTAGCGGTGAGTCCGCGTTAGCCCCTATAGCTTTGCGCCCCCATCTTTCGAAGGGTTTGCCCTGAGCAATATGAAAATAGCAAGTTAGTTCAAACAGTTATTTTCATAGAACAAAAAAATCCCTCTTACCGAGTAAGAAGGACGAAAAATCACGCGAAATGGCGTTTGCGCTTCTATATCGGCAGCTGGCAGGCATATGAAGGAGTGACCTTCACGAAGCCCCTATAGCTTTGCGTCCCCGTCTTTCGAAGGGTTTGCCTTGATCGATTAGTAGATTAATATAATTGGAAAAATTATGAATCTATCTACTATTAAAATAAATCGAATAGGTAGAATAGTCAACTCTTTTCTAGCAAAACAAGCTTCTGGATGGGGTGAATTTGGGAACTGTTGGGCAGATGGGAAACTTGGGAGGCAGCAAGCGCCTGCAAGCGCGGTATGGCACTTGTGTTAATATTAAAAATTTGGGACAATAGTACAGATTACATCCTCTGCCGGGTTGCGGGATAGAGGCTATTCTACAGTGTTGAAAAGAGGATCAAGCATGAATACTACATCCATTTATGGATTTACATTAGAACAGTTGGGCGCTTGGCTGGAAGAGCAAGGCGAGAAGAAATCGAGAGCTCAGCTTGTATGGGATAACTTGTATCGTAAGCGGGTCAAGGCCATTTCGGAGATGGCTGATGTCCCGGAGCCGTGTGTGCAGCTGTTAAGAAGCCGGATGACGATGCAGACGATGACCGAGCATACGCGGCAGGAGTCCAAGGACGGGACGGTGAAATTTCTGTTCAAATTGCAGGACGGAAGCCTGATCGAGACGGTGCTGATGCGGCATAAGTTCGGCTTGTCGGTGTGCGTAACGACTCAGGTGGGCTGCAATATTGGCTGCAGCTTCTGCGCGAGCGGATTGCTCAAGAAGAGCCGGGATCTGTCGGCGGGCGAGATCGTGGAGCAGATAATGAAGGTGCAGTTGTACCTCGATCAGGTCGGGCGCGAGGAACTGGTCAGTCATATCGTCGTGATGGGGATTGGCGAGCCGTTCGACAATTTTGACAATGTCGTTAATTTCCTGAGGATCATGACGGATCACAAGGGACTGGCGATTGGCCCACGACATATTACGGTCTCCACCAGCGGCTTAGCTTACAAAATTAGGGAGTTTGCCGATCTCAATCTGCGGGTAAATCTGGCGATCTCCCTTCATGCTCCGAATAATGAGCTGCGAACACGAATCATGAAGATCAATCGGGGCATTCCGATTGAGAAGCTGATGGAAGCGATAGATTACTATTTGCAGCGGACGAACCAGCGGATCACGATCGAGTATATTCTGCTGCGGGAGGTTAACGACGGGCGGGAGCATGCAGAGGAATTGGCTGAATTGCTGGATAGCCGCAGAGCATACGTCAATGTGAACCTGATTCCTTACAATCCGGTCGATGAGCATAGCCAGTACCAGCGCAGTGATAAAGAGGCGGTGCTAGCTTTTTATGATGTGTTGAAGAAGCGGGAATTCAGCTGCAGCGTCCGTATGGAGCATGGCACAGACATCGATGCCGCCTGTGGGCAGCTTAGAAGTAAGCAGATGAAGCAGGCGCAGAATCTCTAACGAAACACTGTATCGTTATTTACTCAAAAACAAGGGCTGATCGAATCTAACGAAACACCATATCGCTATTTGCGCTAAACGATCGCTTTAAGCGGCTATTTTGGCGAAATAGCGTTATCCAGTTTCGTTACACTTTTCGGTGGCCCTTTTTGGCGTGAATAGCGATACCACGTTTCGTTGGCGCATCGTTAGATCACACTGCACAGCCCAGGCTTCGCCAAAGCCTGCAAATATGCAGGAATTTCGCCAATAGGATCACGATCTATTCACGCCACCGGCGCGGAATTTGCCCGGGGTCATGCCCGTGAAATTTCTGAATAATTGCGTATAATAACTCTGGTTGCAGAATTTGAATGTAAAGGCGATTTCAGAGATCGATTGGTTGGTGTGGGTCAGCAAATGCTTGGACTCTTCGATCTTTCGCCGATTGATGAAAGTGGTGATGGAGGAGCTGGTTTCCCGCTTGAAGCGATCGGACAGATAGCTGGGATGAACCTGGAGCACATCGGCAATCTTCTGCAGGGATAGCTCCTCGAAGATATGCTCACGGATATAATGAATCGCCAGATTCACGATATGTGAGTAGGGCAGCTCCGCCTTCTCGGAACGGACCATCGCGACGAACTGAACCAGCATTTCATATTCAAAATGCATCAGCCGCTCGACATCTCCTATTTTCTCAATCTCCAGTATCATCGTATCACTCAAATGAAAGGCAACCTCCGGGTCGATGCCACCCTTGATAATCGCCCGGGTATATAAAGTGCAGGACGCGATCAGGGCATTCTTCTTGGAACGAAGCGGATAGGTGGCCAGTACCGCGGCCTCCAGCTCATTGATTTTGCGCAGCATGTCCATCGCTCTGTTCTCGTCGCCGAAGCGGATCGCCTCCAGCATTTCATGCTCATAATCAAAGGGGGGATGAATGAAATTGTCACGCAAATATTGCATACGGGAAGATACATAGTACGGAGGTTGATTTTCCGAACGTGACGGCTTTTTCACGATTTGTCCACCACCTAAAAATATTGATAAAAACCTTGATATTTTAGTATAACATAACCTTATTTCGCACTAAAATTCAAGCATAACCTGTTTAGGAAGGAAGTGCAGATCATGACCTGGAAAATATCGAATTCTGAACTCTCACAGCAAGACTTGCTGAATATGGAAAGTATTTTTGCACTCGGAAACGGTTACTTGGGGGTGCGCGGCAACTTTGAAGAAGGCTATGGGGCGGATATGACCTCGATTCGCGGCACCTATCTGAACGCTTTTCACGACGTTATTGAAATCCCTTACGGCGAGAAATTATTCGCCTTTCCTGATACACAGCAGAAGCTCGTTAACAATATCGATGCCCAGACGATTCTGATCTACCTAGGCGATGAGGAAGAGCCGTTCCGGCTAGATCAAGGGACGATTACGGCTCATGAGCGCAATTTGCATATGGATAAAGGTTATGCGGAGAGAATGGTGCAGTGGAGATCTCCAGCGGGAAAAGAGATCAAATTGACCTTCCGCCGCCTTGTATCCTTCACACGCCGGGAACTATTCGCGATTCATGTGCGGATGGAGCCGGTGAATTATAATGGCCCAGTGCGAGTAGTCTCTACCGTGAACGGTAAGGTAACGAACTATACCAATGCCAATGATCCCCGCGTCGGTGCCGGACATGCCGAACGGATGACGGTGGTTGATACAGGAATCCAGGGCGGTATTGGATATATCGTCGATGAGACGATGGCTTCCAAGCTGCGTGCAGCCTGTGCGGCACAGCATAATCTAGATGTGGATGCTGACGTTCAATTGGAGGATGGAGCGGGACAAATTACTTGTACAGCGACCTTCTCATTGACCCAACCTGTCAGCTTAACGAAGTACAATATATATACCGATAATTTGCGCCATGGCGAAGCGATCGTTGAGCAAGGCTTGAAGCTACAGGAGACTTTACGCAGTGTTTCCTTTGAGGATCTACTCGCCGAGCAGGCGAAGTATCTGCAGGATTACTGGAAATCGGCTGACGTTATTATCGAGAACGATGCTCAGCTGCAGGAGGGAATCCGCTTCAATCTGTTCCAGCTGCTGCAATCCGCAGGCCGCGATGAGCATAGCAATATCTCTGCCAAAGGACTGAGTGGTGAGGGCTATGAGGGCCATTACTTCTGGGATACGGAAATCTATATGTTCCCGGTCTTTCTGATGACGCAGCCGGATATTGCCCGTCAGCTCTTATTGTATCGCTATTCTGCGCTCGATCAGGCCAGAGCAAGGGCGCGCGAGATGGGGCATAAGCAGGGAGCGTTATTCCCATGGCGTACGATAGCAGGTACGGAATGCTCTTCATTCTTCCCGTCGGGAACGGCGCAGTACCATATTAGCGCGGATATCGCCTATAGCTATATCCAGTATTATCTCGCGGAGCAGGATAAGGGCTTCCTCCTGTCCTACGGTGCCGAGGTGCTCATTGAGACAGCTCGTCTATGGGCTGAGATCGGCCACTATTATAACGGAGCCTTCCATATCGATGAGGTCACAGGCCCGGATGAATATACTTGCTGCGTGAACAACAACTATTACACGAATGTGATGGCCAAGCATAATTTGAAATGGGCGGCCAAGAGCTGCGCAATCCTGAGGGATTATAATGCCGCAGGCTTCAAGGCTCTCTGTGTACGGCTCGGAGTGACCGAGGAGGAGATGACTACTTGGTCGAAGGCGGCCGATGCGATGCTGCTGCCATATGATGAAGCGCTAGGTATCAATCCGCAGGACGACACCTTCTTGCGCAAGGCGGTATGGGATTTCGACAATACACCGAAAGAGAAGTATCCGCTCTTGCTGCATTATCATCCGTTGACGATCTATCGTTATCAGGTATGTAAGCAGGCGGATACTGTGCTGGCTCACTTCCTGCTCGAGGATGAGCAGAGCGAAGAGACGATCAAGCGTTCATATGATTACTATGAAGGAATCACGACGCATGACTCTTCATTGTCATCCTGTATCTTCAGCATCATGGCTTCAAAGATCGGCAATATGGAGAAGGCCTATCGATATTTCATCGAGACAGCGCGCCTGGATCTTGATAACACTCATGGCAATACGAAAGATGGCCTGCACATGGCCAATATGGGCGGAACTTGGATGTCCATCGTATACGGCTTCGCGGGCATGCGTTTGAAGGAGAGCGGGCTCTCCCTTACACCGGCTATTCCGCAGGATTGGCAGAAGTACGCCTTCCGCCTGAATTTCCGCGGTCGTCTCATCGGCGTGTCGATTGACAGAGAGAATGTGACGCTTGAACTTATAGAAGGGGAAGCCATCGAGATGAAGCTCTATAATGAGGAAGTACGTCTGGAGCCGGGGCAGATGGTGAAACGTTCACTCCTATAGGAAAATAAATGAAAATGGTGATTCAGGAAGCGATTCCTGATCACCATTTTTTATATCCTGCATTTATAATTGCGGCCAAATTTCCGCCCACACGATATCCAGGATTTCCTGCATACGCTCCTCTTGGCTATTGATGGCGATCACCGCATCTTGATCAGGAAGGATAATGCAGAATTGCCCATAGGCTCCGTCACCGCGATAAGCATCATGGGTGCACATCCAGAACTGGCAGCCATATCCCTGGCTCCAATCCACGCTGCCCAGATTATCGATCTGCTTGCGCGTAGCGAAGTCGATCCAGTCCGCCGGGACAAGCTGCTGTCCCTGCCATTCCCCTCTTTGGAGCAGAAATTGGCCAAACCGGCTAAGCTCCTCATTGCTAATAACCAGACCAGCACAGCCGAGCGTTATTCCGAGTGGGGAGGTCTCCCAATATACATCGTGGATACCTAGCGGCTCGAATAAGCGCGGGGTTAAATAATCCTTCACGGTCTGGCCTGTCACCGCCTGGATCAATGCCGAGATGATGAAGGTGTCTCCACTGCTATAGGTGAACAGCTCCCCTGGAGCTCTGTCTAGTGGCAGGGACATATAATATTTCACCCAATCCTTCTCCTCTAGTACGGGTCTTTCTTGAGCGGTAAGTGGTGGATTGTCATGCCCTGAGGTCATGCGCAGCAGGTCATACAGCGTGATATCGCCAGGGCGCATAGCCGGGTCAAGCGCCGGATCTTCCTTAACATATTGCGGGAAGACATCCTTCAGTTTCGTCTGCAATGACAGCTTGCCTTCGGCGATGGCTAGTCCTGCCGCCATGCTTGTGAAGGATTTGCTGATGGAATGCTGGATACGCCGCTCGTCCTTCGTCAGATCCCACTGCGCTGCCAGCTTCCCATGCTGAAGCACCCGTGCCGACCATACCTTTAACTCTTGCTCGCTAATGCGAGTAACAAATCCACCCAATGATATAGGCATAGAAGAAAACCTTCTTTCTGAATCAATTTGAATAGAAACGTTTCATATAAATGCTATTAAAGAAGAATTTATTACATTTTTATCTAGCTGTCAACACTCGTTTTGCAAGCGTTTCCCAATTTGAGAAGGATGATGCGATTGCCTAGTCAAATCAAGGGAAAGTACGATTTATAAGGAGGGTGAGCCGACCAGCTTATGCCAAAAATATCACAAAAAAATTTATTGACATGTCACGTAATCAGGAATATGATGTTATCGAAACGATTCGAATTAATCGCTTACATATCCTTAAAATTCCTGTATTCATATAAGCCGGATTATGCGTATGATGGGCTATGTCAGCAAGAATGCAGAAGGAAGCAGAAGATTTCATTCTATTTCCTAAAGGCCATGAGACAAGTGGGAAACGTTTCGTATTACTGTATTTATTTTTGCTACCATTCAGTATACAATTAGTGATCGTTTGGCTCACGAAGCGGTTTAATCAAATATTGATGAAAGGGGTTACATATGGCGCACATCACTATAGACACAGGATCACCAACCTTGCGGATGACAACCAGCATTCATGTGATCTCCCCGGTTGATAGCGGAGCTCCTTCAGATAACATCTTGTATCTGCTGCATGGCGCAGGGGACAATGCGAGCACCTGGCATCGCCTGACAACGGTCGAGCTGTATGCGGCCAAATACGGCTGCACGGTCATTATGCCGCAAGTGAATCGCAGCTATTACACCGATATGGAGTATGGCCTTGATTACTTCCATTACATTACCGAGGAGCTTCCTGATTTCTGTGCCCGGCTGTTCAAGCTGAACGAAGACCCGCAGCGCACCTTTGTCGCGGGACTGTCCATGGGCGGATACGGTGCCCTGAAGGTGGCTCTTACTTATCCGGATCGCTATGCCAAGGCAGTATCGCTGTCAGGAGTGACGGATATCCAGCAGAGACTTCGTGATCCGAATATGGAGCCGGGGATGGATCGAGAGATGAAGGCTGTCTTTGGAACGGAGCTGCTCGTGAAGCCGGATCAGGATTTATATGCACTTGCGGCAAAGAGGATCAAGGAGGGCGGGCGACTTCCGGCTCTGCTCTGCTGCTGCGGTACGGAGGATCCTTTTATCGGGATGAATCGGGAGTTCGCGGATCATATGCGTGCTACCCGGTTTGACTTCGAGTATGTGGAAGGCCCGGGAACCCATGACTGGCTCTTCTGGGAGAAGCATCTCAAGACCGCCTTTGAGTTCCTGTTCGATGAGAAGAAATAAGTAGAGTGAGGGGATGCATTTTGAAACCTGCTGCCATAGGGCCTGACAAAAAAATAAATACTCCATCTAAACCACGGTCCTGGTTCTTGGAAATCTGGAAGCACCGGATGACCTATACGCTGCTCCTGCCCGGCTTGATCTGGTTATTTGTATTTGCTTATATGCCGATGGGCGGCTTATCGCTGGCCTTCAAGCATTACAAAGCAAACATGGGGATCTGGGGAAGCCCGTGGGTGGGATGGGAGAACTTTAAATATGTTTTTCGTGATCCTACTTTTATCGAAGCGATCTGGAGAACCTTATACGTCAACATCATCAAGTTCTTGATCTCATTTCCGTTCCCCATTCTGCTTGCTCTTCTACTGAATGAGCTGCGGATGGGTAAGATGAAGAAAGTATTCCAGACGGTATTTACTTTCCCGCAATTCTTGTCATGGATTATCGTGTCCGGGATCGTGATCAATGTTCTGTCTTATGACGGGCTGCTGAATAGTGCGCTCTCGATGCTGGGGCTGTCGACGATCAATTTCCTGGGCTCGGAGAGAATGTTCCTGCCGATGCTGATCCTTACAGATATCTGGAAGTCAACCGGATGGGGAGCGATCATCTTCCTGGCGGCGATCTCCGGGATCGATCAGGACCAATATGAATCAGCGCAGATCGACGGGGCATCACGGATGCAACAAATTTTCAAAATTACGCTTCCGAACATTCTGCCGACCGTTACGGTCATGTTCATTCTGAACGTGGGCGGTCTGATGTCAGCCGGCTTCGATCAGATTTTCAACCTGGCGAATGCAGCTACGCAGAACGTATCTCAGGTACTGGACGTGTATATTTACCGGATTACGTTCCAGTCTTCAACGGATTTCTCGTTCTCTACGGCGGTCAGCTTGTTCCGGTCACTGGTCAACATGATTCTGCTGCTGTCTGCGGACCGGATTGCAAAAATGATGGGTGGAGACGGATTATTCCGTTAGGAAAGGAGTGTAGTGATAGATGAGTACAAAAGCTGCGAAACGACATAAATTTCGGGTCGGAAAAATGACGTTTCTGGATTATTTTCTACTGGTGCTGTTGACGGTATTGTCCTTGATGATCATCATTCCTTTCTGGAACGTCATTATGATATCGTTCGCGACCCAGAAGGAATATGCGGATCATCCCCTGTTGATGTGGCCGAAGCAGCCTACGCTGGATGCTTATCGGGCGCTATTCCAGGATGGAAGACTTCTCGGGGGCTTCCTGAACACGTTCAAGATCTTGCTCGTTGGCCTGCCGCTCAGCTTGTTCCTGACGAGTACGATGGCCTACGGTCTAAGCCGGAATAAGTTTCCCGGCAAGAAGGGTATCTTCTTCATCGTCCTGTTCACGATGATATTCAACGGGGGGATCGTTCCGCTATACCTGGTGATGAAGTCGCTCCACCTGACTGGATCGCTCTGGTCCGTCATCTTGGTAGGAAGCTTCAGTGCCTTCAATATGATACTGATGATGAACTACTTCCAGGGGCTGCCGGAATCGCTGATGGAATCGGCAAGACTCGATGGGGCGGGGGAATGGAAAATACTCTTCTCCATCGTGCTGCCACTGGCCGCTCCGATTATGGCGACCATTACATTGTTCTACGGTGTATCCTTCTGGAATGGGTGGTATGATGCGATGATCTTCCTGCGTAAAGCGGAGCAGCTCCCGCTGCAGAACGTCTTGCGGACCATCATTGTAGAATCTACCACGAACGTCTCTAACGCTGCCAGTGTGGATGCCTTGGCCAAATCGGGCTTCTCCACAGGCATGAAGATGGCCTCGGTCTTTGTATCGATGCTGCCGATTATGTGCTTCTTCCCGCTGCTGCAGAAGCACTTCGCCAAAGGGGTGTTAACAGGGGCAATCAAGACCTGATAACCAATAGATTTTTAGTTCACTTTTGATAAGAAGAACCGATCGAAGACAATCCAAGGATGAGCGACCGCGATTCAGAGGTAGGTTTTCTTGCGATATAGAATTCCATCAGCTCTGCTGATAACTTATAAATTCTATATCTAACACGAAGTAGATCAGGAAGCTAATTCGGCATCGAATCTTGAATTCAGCCGGGCCCTCCGGTGCTCACGTACCAACTATGTACGCTGCGCTCCTCGAGCCCTAGCTTCATCCAACCTTCTCGGTGCTGAAAACTGAACTTCTTGAACAAGATTTTCAAAAAAATCTTATTGACACGGGGGTAAAGTATGAAAACGAACAAAAAGTTATCAGTAAAACCTCTTCTGGCCGTCGTACTTGCACTAACGATGATGCTGACGGCATGCTCCTCGAAGCAGGATAATGCGTCCAATGCTGGAGGCAATGCCAAGGATGAAAACGGTGGATACAAAGATAAGCTGAAAATTTCCACTGCACAGTTGACTGAGATCAAGGACGGCCAGATGGACAACGAGTTCCACAAGTTCTGGACGGATAAGTTCAATATCGAATGGGATTACAGCTATGTACAATGGGATTCCTGGGCTGAGAAGCTGCGCCTCTGGATCAACTCCGGCGACCTTCCTGATGTAGCAAGCTGGAACTATGTGCACGGCGATTTCATGAATTATGTAGATCAAGGACTTCTCTATAAATTCCCGGATGATTGGAAAGAGCGTTGGCCGAATGTTGCGGCTGCTTACAAGCTGACAGGACTTGGAGACAAGCTGGAAGAGCTGACGGGTGGGACTTACATTCTGCCAAAACCAATATACTTCGAGAATAAACCTGCGGACCCGCTTACGAATCAGATCGGTGTTATCGCACTGCGTAAAGATTGGGCAGAGGCTGTTGGCTTTGAACTGAAGGATGCTTATACAACTAGTGAATTGATGGAATATGCAAGATTGGTAAAAGAGAAGGATCCTGGCAAGCTGGGCTCCAAGCTCGTTCCGATCTCATACAATGCAGCTGACGCGATGACAAACATCATCATGCCAAACAGCGTGCATGCCATGACGGATTCTCCATTTTACAAAGGCGAAGACGGCCAGTACCATTGGGGCCCTGCGGACCCTGAGACGCTGACGGGGCTTAAATTGATGCAACAAGCTTACAAGGAAGGCCTCTTAAATCCAGAGTTCTACACTTGGAAGAACAATGAAGGCAACGATAACTTCAGAGTGAAGGGCGTAGGGGCTATTACAAGCCTTGGCGGCCTGGCGTCATACAGAAAAGATATGGATACGCAAATGAAGAAAAATCTCGGGGTAGACAGCGACGAGCTTGTTCAAACCGCTATCGTTCTTGGGGATGACGGTAAGTACCGCAACCTGGAAATGCCTAACTTCTGGTCATCGTTGATCTTCTCTCCGGATATTAGCAAAGAGAAATTCGAGCGCATTATGGATCTGATCGATTACTCGACAAGTAAGGAAGGCCAATTGCTATTGAATATGGGCTTTGAAGGCACAGACTGGAAATATGATGATAACAAAGAACTGGTGAGCTTGCTTCCTGAAGGAACTTCTCTGGAAGATAAATATCCAGCCCGGTTTGAAGGCTTGTACGTTCTTGGCGATGACTTCAGCGTTATCAATCCAGCAATCAAGAAGGAATACCGTGATAGAGCTGTGAAGTTTTATCAAGACAAAGCGAAGCTGGGAGTAGAGGGCGGTCAGCTGGCTACCTACGATTGGGATGTACAATTGTATGACTCCAAGGCGAAGAGCCAAGCGTCGTTCGAATATCAGAACGAATATGCTAACTTGATTTTGCAGCCGGGTGATCTGGAAGCTAACTGGAAGAAATGGGTTGAAAGCAAGCAATCCTTGGTTCAACCGGTTCTGGATGAGCTGAACAATTTGAATAAGTAGGATACCGCTTCTAACGGATTTGGACTGAGGCGTTAATCCGCAGTCCGAGTCGATGGAACCCGGCATGCAGGATAGGATGCAGCCGGGTTTCTTTTCATAAGGGATAGGAGGAATAGATAGAATATGGCAGCCACCATTACAGAATCGAAATATAGTATTCAGTCCGGTAATCTGTGCTTTACTTTTTGGGAGAGCGGAGATTTACACCAGGCTGTTAGCGGTCCAACCATGATTAATCAGCTTATGACTAGCCCTGTAGAAGGGTCCATTAACAATTTATACTTGCGTATTCATAGCGAATCAGGTATTTCCTTTTACCCGCTGCTAGGTATTCATTCGGGAAGTAAAGTAAGCGCGGGCGGGGATCGTATGGTATGGGAAGGAGCTGCCGCTGGAGTAGAATACCGGGTCATCTTCTCGTTGTCAGCTCAGGGCATCTGGTTCTGGGATGTGACAGTTCGGGGTAAGGGCATCACCATCGACGTCGTATACGGGCAGGATATCGGTAATGCCGATATTGGAGCTGTACGAAGCAATGAAGCTTATTTATCGCAATATATCGATCATTCCGTGTTTGAGGATGAGGACTATGGCTATGTTGTCTGCTCCAGACAGAATATGCCACAGAGTGGAGGATTTCCGTATTTGCAGCAGGGCTCTCTAACCCGTGCGACTGGATTTTCTACAGATGGATTTCATTTTTTTGGACTCTCCTATAAGGAGACGAATGTACCGTCCAGCTTGAGCAAGCCTAGGCTGGCTAATGAGATTTATCAATATGAATTCGCATATACAGCGCTCCAGTCGGAGTTGGTCTCGTTGGATGGCGAAGCGCGCTTTGCTTTCTATGGTCTCTTCAAGGCAGATCATGCGGCCGCTGTGACGGAGTTGGAATATAAAGAGGAGATTGCTGCGGCGTGGCAGGATTATATCTCGCAGCCAGCGTCTGCGGATCTGAAGCCGCTTCAGCCTGTGCGTTTCAGAACAGAATTTACTACCCCACTGCAGGGTCTCTCGTTGACAGAGGAAGAGGTCGAAGCTCGCTTCCCTCAACGGATCAGACATCAGGAGGAACGTAAGGACGGGAAGCTGCTCGCTTTCTTCACAGACACCTATGAGCATGTTGTGCTGAAGGAGAAGGAGCTGCTCGTAGAGCGTCCGCACGGTCATATTCTGATGAGTGGCAACAATGTGGAGCTCGGGGCCAATGTGGTTACAACCACCTCTTATATGTATGGGATATTTAACTCTCATCTGGTGGTCGGCAATACGAATTTCAATAAAATGATGAGCAATGCCCGTAACGCCCTCAATGTGCCGAAGACAGCCGGACAGCGGATCTATGTGGAATTAGCAGGCAAGTATCGGCTGCTGACGATGCCGTCATTGTTCGAGATGGGCTTCAACTATGTGCGCTGGTATTATAAGCTGGCAGACGATGTTCTGGTCATCACTAACTATACCGCAACGGCAGCTCCGGTCGTGCGCATGCATGTGAAATCCGAGAGCGGCAGGAATTATAGGTTCCTGGTGACGAATCAGATTACGATGGATGTAAATGAGTACGGAGCTCCGACCCAAATGACGTTGAACGATGGCGTGCTCACTTTCTATGGCGGCCAGGACGAGATCCGCGCCCAGGCTTATCCGAAGCTGCAATATCGGATGAGTGTTCGCGGGGCAGAGCTAGAGATCGGTGACGAGGCGATGCTGGCCGACGGGATTCCTTCCGGCGCGGCATCTCTAGTCGTCATGCAGCTTGGCTCTACGAGCGACTGGACGCTAACGGTGCAAGGACTGCTAGACGGAGAAGAGATCGCTATGGAGGCGATGACGGATGCAGAGACGGAGATCGAAGCTTACCGCGGCTTCCTGAGAGAAGTCATGAACGGATTCCGTCTGACGGATGCCGATCGCCAGGAAGGTGAGGGGCTGTTCAAGTTCAATGCCCTGTCCTGGTGGTATACGCATAATATGCTGGTGCATTATTCGGTGCCGCATGGTCTGGAGCAATACGGTGGAGCCGCTTGGGGAACCCGGGATGTATGCCAGGGCCCTACGGAATACTTCATGGCTACACAGAAGTTCGAGCAGGTGCGCGATATTCTGCTGACCGTCTACAGCCATCAATACGAGGATGACGGCAATTGGCCGCAGTGGTTCATGTTCGACCGTTATGCATCGATCCAGCAGGAGGAGAGCCACGGTGATATTATCGTCTGGCCGCTGAAGGTGCTTAGCGATTATCTGCTGGCTACGCAGGATTACAGTATTTTGGATGCATCTGTCCCTTATACGGTGAAGGGAAGCTTCCAGTTTACTGAGCAGGCCTACAGTGTGCTGGATCATGTGAACCGGGAGCTCGACTATATCCGTAGTCACTTCTTGCATGATACCTATCTATCGTCCTATGGAGACGGGGATTGGGATGATACACTGCAGCCAGCCAACGGACAGCTGAAGAAATATATGGTCAGCAGCTGGACAGTCGCCCTGACTTATCAGGCGCTGAATCAATTGGCGAAGGCGCTGATGTCGGCACAGCCGGATATGGCTGAAGAGCTTGAGGAGATGAGCGGCAGGATCAGACAGGATTACTATCGCTATATGCTCCAGACCGATGTGATTCCAGGCTTCCTCTACCTGGAGGACCCGGCCAAGGCCAAGCTGCTGCTGCATCCTTCAGATACGGAGACGGGCATCCAGTATCGCTTGCTGCCGATGACCCGGAGCATGATTGCGGAGCTCATCGATCCGCAGCGCGCGGAATCGCTCTATGATCTGATCAAGGAGAAGCTGTTCTTCCCGGATGGCGTGCGCCTGATGAATCAGCCTGCCCAATATGCTGGTGGCGTCAGCACGCATTTCAAACGTGCGGAGCAAGCGGCCAACTTCGGCCGTGAGGTAGGGCTTCAATATGTGCATGCTCATATCCGCTACGTAGAGGCGATGGCTAAGCTCGGGGCTACAGAGGATGTATGGAGCGGGCTTGAGCTCATCAATCCCGTCGGGATTCAGGATGCCGTGCCAAATGCGGAAATTCGCCAGAGCAATGCGTATTTCAGCAGCTCGGATGGGAAGTTCAATACAAGGTACGATGCTCAGAAGGATTTTGCCAAGCTGCGCCGTGGCGAGGTTCAAGTCAAGGGCGGATGGAGAATCTATTCCAGCGGCCCGGGGATCTATATGAACCAATTGATCTCCAATGCACTTGGCATCCGTCAGGATCAAGGCGACCTCGTCATTGACCCGGTATTGCCAATGGAGCTGGATGGCTTGCACTTTGACTTCCAATACGACGGCAGGAAGGTCACCTTCGTCTACCACATGACAGGTAATTCGGTGAATGCCGTTACTCTGAATGGAGAGCCTGTAGATACGGTAAGAATGGATAATCCTTATCGTCAGGGCGGGGTGCGCGTTTCCAGAGCGTCCTTTGAACAAGCGATGAAGCATGAAGGTAATACGATCGACATTTTCATGTAAGCCTGAGGCGGTCTTCACAGACCGCCATTTTCCATAATCCGTACAAATATCAGTTCAACATATAGCAAGTGAAGGAGCACAGATAAATTGACAAGTATCAAAGACATCGCCAAGAAGGCTGGCGTCTCGATCTCCACCGTCTCTTATGCTCTGAATAATAGCAGCAAGGTAACGGAGGAGACCCGAACGCGGATCATAAAGATCGCGGATGAGCTTAATTATATCCCTAATGCGGCGGCGAGGACCCTGAAGAAGAAGCAATCGAGTATCATCGGTGTATTCCTCACGGATTTCAAAGGAGATGTCTACGGCGAACTCCTCGACGGTATGAAGGAAGTGTGCAACTCACAGGGCTATGACTTGATCGTCTGCAGTGGCGAACAGTCCCATCGCATGCTGCCGGAACGGATGATCGATGGAGCGATCATTCTCGACCATACCTTCTCCAGTAAAGAGCTACTCAAATACGCGGAGCGTAATCATAAGATCGTCGTATTGGACCGGGAGCTGGCGCATGCTAATATCAATCAGGTGCTGCTCGACAATAAGGCGGGAGCAACGCTGGCTTCTGAGTATCTCGTCGAGCAAGGCCATAAGAAGATCTATGTCGTGGCTGGCCCCGAGGATTCCTTCGATTCCAATCAGCGGATGAAGGCTGTTCATCTGGTAGCTAATCGGGCCGAGGATGTGGAATGGATCGAGCTCTCCGGAAATTTCAAGAAGAGCGGCGGTGAACTGGCTGCCGAGCGGATCATTCAGGAATATACAGAGCCGGTCGCTGTCTTCTGCCTGAATGACGAGATGGCCATCGGGCTCTGCAATCGGCTGTCGGACACCGATTACAGAATTGGCGAGCATATTCATCTCATCGGCTTCGATAATATCGAGCTGGCCCGGTATATGCAGCCACGGCTGGCCACGATCGACTACTCCAAACGGAAGTGGGGAGCGCTAGCAGCGGAACAACTGATCAAGCTCATTTCCGGTGAATCAGTCGAACATGAACGAATCTATGTGACGCTGATTAGTGGAGAATCGGTCGGACGAGGCGTGAGGCAAGGCAAACCATATACGAATTAGACAATGACCCGAGGAGAAACACTCATGACAAGTGATTCGTTCGGGTCATTTCATATTCCGGGGAGCTTGAGGCGGGGAATATCCTATATAGTTAGACCAATCTCTTGCGGATCGTGCCGGAGATCAGATCGATCACCGTAATCATGACGATGATGCCGAGCAGAATGATACCTACGCGGTCCCAATTCCGGGTGCTCAGCGCGAAGATCAGTGGTGTACCGATCCCTCCGGCGCCGATGATGCCGAGGATGGTCGCGGAGCGGAGATTGATCTCGAAGCGATAGAGCATATAGGACAGGAAGCCCGGCAGAACCTGGGGAATGACGGCGAACCATAAAATTTGCAGCCGGCTTGCGCCTACGGCCATAAGCGCTTCGAGTGGGCCATTGTCGATATTCTCGATTTCATCGGCGTACAGCTTGCCGAGCATGCCGACCGAGTGCAGGCCAAGTGCTAGAACTCCGGCGAAGGAGCCAGGCCCGACCGCCTTGATGAACAGGATGGCCATGACGATCTCCGGGAAGGTACGGATCAGGCTGAGCAGCATTTTGCCAGAGCCGGAAATAAGCTTGCCGCGGCTCATATTAGCGGCTGACCAGAAGGCGAAAGGGATGCAGATGATGGTGGATATGAAGGTGCCGAGAATAGAGATGGCCAGTGTATCCAGCAGCCCCCGCAGCAAGTCCTCTCCATCCGGTAGATAGACATAGCCCCAATCCGGCGAGAATAGCCCGGCCAGAATCGAGCGGCTTACTTGTCCAGCGGTCTCCTTGATTCCCGAGTAAGGGATACCGGCAAAAGCCCATACATAGACGATGATGAGAGCGAAGTATATGAGTAGACGATAGCGGTTCTTTTTAGGCTTGGGTACCATTTCATTCCATGATTTTGTCATATCAGTTTCTCCCGCAGCTTCGAGCTAATATA
The DNA here is from genome assembly GCF_003614185.1 of Paenibacillus aceti. Classification (GTDB taxonomy): domain Bacteria; phylum Bacillota; class Bacilli; order Paenibacillales; family Paenibacillaceae; genus Fontibacillus; species Fontibacillus aceti. The sequence goes on along the minus strand of NZ_KZ987724.1, from coordinate 4,041,493 downwards.
ATCGATGAGCAGTACGACCGCCAAAGTCACGATAATGATTATGCAGGTCTTGTCGTACTCCAGAAATCCCAGGGTGACCTCGTAATAATGACCGATTCCGCCAGCTCCGACCAGGCCGAGCACCGCTGCTGCACGGACATTGATCTCGAAGGTATAGAGCACAAACGAGATGAAATGAGGCCGGATTTGTGGAACAACACCGTAATTAATGATTTGAATCGGGTGCGCTCCGGCGGCCGTCATCGCTTCCAGCGGGCCGGGATCGATCGTCTCAAGGGCTTCATAGCTCAGTTTGGCAATCAGTCCCAATGAGAAAATAGCGAGAGCGAAGATTCCGGGTAGGGCGCCTAGTCCAAAAATAGCGACGAAGAGAGCGGCCAACAGCAAATCCGGGACGGTGCGGACCAGGTTCAGCAGGAAGCGAACCGGATAATAGATCCATTTGCGCTTGGCGATATTAGCGGCGCTCAGCAAGGCGACGGGAATGGCCAGGATCGCGCCCAATGTTGTGCCCAGGAGCGCCATGCGGATCGTCTCCAGCATCGCTGCCCAGATATTGTCGAGATAGCTCCATTTGGGCGGGAACATTTCCTTCAGCAGATCAAGCATATTCGGCAGTCCTTGGATCAGCTCCCCGAAGGTCGCTTCGGTCTGCACGGCACTGCCCCAGAGCAGGAGGAGTACGATCGCCACGGTGAAATAATGCTTGATCTTCACCGGAGCCTTGGGCCGGAGCGGCTGCTGCCTCAGTTCCGACTGCGCCTTCATACGGCCGCTTCCTCCAGCAGCTCATCCTGCTGAATCGGCCGGCCGTAAATTTCAGCGAAGCGCTCGTCGGTCGCTTCGGATACCGGGCCGTCGAAGACGACCTCGCCTGCCTGCAGGCCGATGATGCGGGTCGCATACTGGCGGGCTAGGTCGATGAAGTGCAGGTTGACGATCGTGGTGATCTCAAGCTCCGTATTGATCCGCTTCAGATCGTCCATCACCTGCTTCGTCGTCAGCGGATCGAGCGAGGCGACAGGCTCATCGGCCAGGATCACTTTGGCCTCCTGGGCCAGAACACGGGCGATGGCGACGCGCTGCTGCTGGCCGCCGGACAATTCATCAGCGCGGCTATAAGCCTTTTGCACAATATTAACCCGGTCGAGCGCTTGAAAAGCCAGTTCCATATCCTCCTTGGGGAACATACCGAGGAGGGTGCGGGGAACGGAATGGTAGCCGACCCGGCCGGCCAGCACATTGCGCAGTACGGTCGTACGCTTGACCAGATTGAAGCTCTGGAAGATCATACCGATATTGCGGCGGATCATGCGGAGCTCTTTTCCCTTAGCCTTCGTAATAGACTTCCCGTCGATAAGGATTTCTCCCTCTGTAATGTCATGCAGCCGATTAATGGAACGCAGCAGCGTAGACTTTCCGGCGCCGGACAAGCCGACGATTGCGATGAATTCCCCTTTTTCTATCGTCAGATTGATTTGGCTCAGGCCTTTGGTTCCGTTCGGGTATGTTTTGGTTACATTTCGTAATTCGATCACTTGGCGAGTCCCCTTTATAATCATGAAATAGAAGAGGCCAGCTGCAGTGCGGAAGCACTCCGGCTGGCGTAGAGGTGGATGCGTATATCTGAACACTTATTAGAGCTAGGGACCGGGAATTATTCTGTTTTTACCTTTTCCCCATAATCCCGCACGATATCGAAATGACTGTCATCGGATTTTACATAGCCTTCATGGGTGTAAATTTCAGAAATAATCTTATGTCCTTCTTCGTCCTTGCCAATTTCAATGAAGGCATTCTGCAGCTTCTCTACCCATTCCGGACTCATATCTGAGCGGACACTGATCGTGTCGTTCGGGATATTCTCCGTATAAGTGAGGACACGGGTATCTTCGAAGACGGACGGATAGTCCTTCTTCACAGTGTTGCGTGCATCCTGGAAAATAGCTGCGGCATCCACATCGCCATTCAGTACAGCAAGAACGCCTTGGTCATGCCCTTTAACGGTAATAGCCTCTACATCCTTCAGCGGATCGAGACCCGCCTCCATCAATTTGCCAGCAGGCCATACGAACCCGGCGGAGGAGGTTACATTCTGATAAGCGATCTTCTTGCCCTTCAGATCAGCGAGCGATTGAATGCTGGAATCCTTCTTGACGATAATCATCGATTTGTAGAAATCAACCAGTTCTGTAGTAGGAGCGCCAGTCTCATCCTCCACGCCGAAGCGTTGAGCCTGCAGGATCACCTCTGCTGCACCCTTCTCTTTAGCGAGAACATAAGCCGTTGGCGGAAGGAAGCCTACATCAACCTTCTTGGAGGCCATCGCTTCGATGATGGTGTTGTAATCCGTAGAGACGCTGACTTTGACGGGAACGCCGACTTTGTCAGACAGCAGCTTCTCAAGCGGCTTGGCTTTGGCTTCGAGCGTGTCTGCATTTTGGGAAGGAACGAATTGTACAGTAAGTGTAGTCGGAACATAGCCGGTATCTTTTTTAGTATTATCTGCAGATGCATCAGGTTTGTTAGTTTGACTGGAGTTTGCTGCCGCTTTGCCGTCGGTATTGTTAATGGAAGCGGAGTTCTGTCCGCAGCCTCCGAGAACGGCGATAGATAGGAATAAAGGTAGAACGAGCATAGCGAATTTTTTCAAGCGAGATGACCTCCATCAGCTTCTATTTTTTGGTGCTGGCTTAACTATAATGCTCATTTATTAACGGATCGTCAGTGGAATGATAAATGTATGTAAATTAAAGGAAGTTCGCATTGCCTATGTCCCGGACGAGCCTGCAAATAACAGAAGGTTGTTGATCCATGTGTGGCTTGAGAACGCGAAACAGAGGCGTCACCCTAATCCCTGACTGTAACGAAACTAGGTACCGCTATTTGCCTCATAAGGGGCGATTTCAGAATCTAACGAAACAGGATATCGCTATTAAGACAAATTAGGGACTAAATGGTGGATTCCCATCGAAATAGTGCTCTGGAGTTTCGTTAGATTGGAACAGGTGCTGATTTTGCGAAAATAACGATATAGAGTTTCGTTAGAGCTCGGGGAGGCTTGCCTATCCTTTTCAAAAGCCTGCATATTTGCAGTTTTCGAGCCGCTTTATACGCATTTAATATAAATCTGCATTTCGCCTGATAGAATCAATAGAAATAGCTGCAAAGGGAGTGTTCATTGAATGGAAAAGAGACATGAGCTGACATGGGAGATGCTAGTATCCAGCGATATTCACGGACATATCTATCCGACAGATTACCGCGCGCAGGACGAGTGCCAATTTGGTTTGGCCAAGCTCGCCACATTAATCCGACGGGAGCGGGAGACACATCCCGACCTGCTCCTATTGGATAATGGTGATCTGATCCAGGGAACACCGTTATCGGCTTATTTCGTCAAGAATAAGCAGGGCGTTCATCCGACGATCGAGGTGCTGAATCTGCTCGAATATGATGCGGCGGTTCCCGGCAATCATGAGTTCAATTATGGCTTGAGCACTTTATACCAGGTGATTGAAGACTCCCATTTTCCGTGGCTCTCGGCCGGAATTACCATCAAGGGGGTAGGGAAGCCGGCATTCGGTCAGCCTTATATTACGAAGCTGCTGGATAACGGGCTGAAGATCGCTGTGCTGGGCGTAACTACCCACTATATCCCGAATTGGGAGAATCCCCGACATATTACGGGGTTGGAGTTCGCTGACGCACTGGAGACGGTACGCTTCTGGGTGCCGATGATTCGCCGTGAGGAACGGCCGGATCTATTGGTGGTAGCCTATCATGGCGGGTTCGAGCGGGATCTGTGGACGGGGGAACCAGTGGAGCGTCTAACCGGGGAAAATCAAGCTTATGCGATGTGCACTGAAGTTGAGGGAATCGATATCCTGATCACGGGTCATCAGCATCGTAGCCTGGCTGGAGAAGTGAATGGAGTAACGGTCGTGCAGCCTGGCTGCCTGGGTCAGGCTCTGGGCCGAATCAGCGTCAGCTTCATCCGGGGAGAGAGCGGGGGCTGGGAGCTGACGGATAAGCGAGCCGAATTGCTCTTGCTGGATGAGTCGGTAGAGCCGGATCAGCAGGTGCTTGATTTATGCCTTGAGATTGAACAAGAGACGCAAGCCTGGCTGGATGAGCCGATCGGAATGGTACAGGGCGATATGAGAGTGCCGGGGGTGCTGGCTTGCCGCTTGGGGGATCATCCTTTCATCGAGTTCATCAATCGGGTACAGATGGAGGCCAGTGGGGCAGAGGTGTCCAATACGGCGCTGTTGAATGAGCAGTCACAGGGCTTCCAGGGGGAAATTACACGCCGCGATGTGCTTGCTAATTTCATATATCCGAATACGCTGGCTGTATTAAGACTGACAGGTCGGGACGTTCGGGCTGCGCTGGAGCAGACAGCGAATTACTGGCAGCTTGGGGCGGACGGCGAGCTACAGGTTAATCCAGCGTACCTGGAGCCTAAGCCGCAGCATTATAACTATGACATGTGGGAAGGCATTGAATATGAGTTGGATATTTCCCGTCCTGTAGGGGAGCGGGTGGTGAAGCTGAACTACAAGGGAACAGCCCTAACTGATGAGCAGGAGCTGGATGTCGTGATGAACAGCTATCGCGCTGGTGGCGGCGGGGATTATGAGATGTACCACGGCAAGCCGGTTGTCCGGGAGATCACGATCGATATGGCCGATCTGGTAACTGAATATATTACGGAGCATCGCGTCATTCAGGCCAATTGCAATAATAACTGGAGGGTACGGGTTCAGCAAGCCAGCAAAGCGTCCAATTCGTAGTCGTAAAAAACACCTCATGCCCATCAGCTTACCTAGATGTTGCCCGATCAGAGCAAGTGTATTATAGAATAGAGTTAACAAATCTATGGTACGGGAGAGCCCTGATATGACAACGATACTGGTAGTTGAGGATGATAGAAGTCTGAACAAAGGGATCGCATTAACGCTGGCCAATGAAGGAGTGACCCTTCTTCAGGCCTATGATGTGGCTGAGGCTGGGCGGCTGTTAGCGGCGGAGAAGCTGGACCTCGTCTTGCTGGACATTAACCTTCCCGATGGTAGCGGGCTGGATCTGTGCGAGCGGATACGCCGGGAATCGCGGGTGCCTATTATTTTTCTGACTGCTAATGATCTGGAGATCGATATTGTCACCGGACTGGAGCTGGGCGGGGATGATTATATTACGAAGCCCTTCAGTCTGATGGTTCTGCGCGCCCGGGTCATGGCTGTATTAAGAAGGCTGGAGCCGTTGGAGCCGGAAAGACGGGTCTATGGGGACATCGAGCTTGCTTTCGACAGACTGGAATTCCGCAAGCGCGGTCAGGCTCTTGCCCTGAGCAGGACGGAGTGCAAGCTGCTGCGGACGCTGGTGAATCATCCCGGCCAAATCTTGACCCGTGAGCAGCTGATGGATCAGGTATGGTCAGGCGAGGCCGACTTCGTGGACGAGAACGCTCTTACCGTGACGATTAAGCGGCTTCGCGCCAAGCTTGAGGATAAGCCCTCCGCTCCGGAATATATTAAGACGGTCTACGGACTCGGGTATGTATGGGCCGCGGAAAGCGGGGGTGTGAGATGAGGAGTGCAGATGCGGGACATTTTAACAGGAGCTATATTATTTTCGCAGTGACGGCTTTATCGCTTGTATTGGGTTATACGGGTTGGATGATGTCTATTACAGGCCAGGCGGAGAGGTACTTGTGGCCCTCCGTCCTGTTCGTGTTCCTGTTCGCGCTCATATGCGTCTTGTGGCTTGGAGTGATGCGCAGGCGAATGGCGAACATCGTTGATACGCTGGATCAGATCGTCGAGGGGGCGATTCGCGGGCAGGCGAGAGTAACGGGCTATAGCGAGACCAACCTGTCTTCCCTGGAAAATAAACTGATCCGCTACATCGATCTCTCCTTCCACCATGAACGGAAAATCGAAGCGGAGAAGAATAAGATCAAGGAGCTGATCTCCGATATCTCCCATCAGACGAAGACCCCGTTGTCCAACATCGTGCTCTATAGCCAATTGCTGGCGGAGCAATCGGGATTAGAGGGGGACACACAGCAGTGGGTGAAACAGATTCGTACGCAGGCCGACAAATTGGACTGGCTGATCCAATCCTTGATCAAGATGTCCCGCTTGGAGACAGGGATTATCGCCATGCATCCGGACAGCACATCTGTGATCGATACAATCACGAGGGGGATATCGCAAATCTACAGGCAGGCGGAGCAGAAGGGAATCTCGATTACGATAGACTGTGATACAGCGATTCATGCGCATCATGATCCGAAGTGGACGAGTGAGGTCTTATTCAATCTTCTCGATAATGCGGTAAAATACAGCGAACCCGGCGGCAGGATTCACATCTCGGTGGCTGCCTATGAATTATTCGTGCGGATTGATATTGCCGATACGGGAATAGGGATTGAAGAGGATGAGCTTCATAGTGTTTTCAAGCGCTTCTATCGCTGCAAGCGTACCGCGTCTTTTGAAGGCGTAGGCATCGGGCTGTATCTGGCCCGGGAGATCCTTAGCGCGCAGGGAGGATATATCAAGGCGGCCTCCAAGCCGGGGCAAGGAACCACCTTCTCTGTATTCTTACTTGCGGACGGCCAAGCCAAGGTATAGACGATTCTGTCAATTCCGTTATATTTGCGTCACGGGCCTGACAGATTCGTTTGCTATATTTAGTTTGTACGACGGGGTACAGACTTTATATATTGGGGATGATGAGATGCCGATCTTGCAAATAGACCATCTGAAGAAATACTACGGAAAAGGAAATATGACCGTAAAAGCGCTGGACGATGTATCCCTCACCGTGGAGCAGGGAGAGTTCGTGGCGATTGTCGGAACGAGCGGCAGCGGCAAGAGTACGCTCCTGCATATGCTTGGCGGGCTTGACCGGGCGACGGAAGGCAAGGTGATCGTGGATGGCAATGATATATTCGCCATGAATGACGAGAATCTGACGATCTTCCGGCGCAGGTCGGTCGGATTCGTGTTCCAGAGCTATAATCTGATCCCGATCCTGAATGTATATGAGAATATGGTGCTGCCGATTGAGTTGGATGGAGCAACAGCGGATCAGGAGTATTTAGAACTGCTCATCAGCACATTAGGGTTGAAGGAGAAGGTACATAATCTCCCATCCAATCTATCTGGCGGTCAGCAGCAGAGAGTCGCCATCGCCCGGGCGCTGGCAACCAAGCCCTCGATCGTGCTCGCGGATGAACCGACCGGGAATCTGGATAGCAAGACAAGCCAGGAAGTGCTGATCCTACTAAAACAATTAAGCGAGAAATTCAATCAGACGATTGTGATGATCACCCATAATGAAGAGATTGCCCAGACGGCAGATCGGATCATTCGGATTGAGGACGGACGGATTGTGAATGAGTCGGAGGCAGCGGGTGTTAGAGGCTCCGGGGTGAGATCATGATCAGAACGAATAATCGGCGTGCGGTATTCGGGCTGGCCAAGAAGAGCCTGCGCGCCAGTCCGGTGCGGAACTGGATGATTATCGGAGCGGTCGTATTGACTGCCTTGATGATTACCTCTATTTTCACAGTCACCGTGAGTCTGAATCAATCGATGGAACAGACGCAGATGAGGACGGCCGGAGGGGACTATCACGGGACTTTCAAGTATTTGACCCGGGGAGAGTCCGATACGCTTAAGCAGCACCCATCCATTAAAGAATATGGAATGTCTCTCGTCGTGGGCTGGGTTACGAATGAAGAATTCAAAACCTCTTCGATCGAAGTTAATTCGATTGATGACAATACAGCCAAGCACAGCTTCGTTGAGTTCATCGAGGGCGGGTTGCCTGTAGATGAGGATGGGATTGTCATGAACACCTGGGCGCTCGAGAAGCTCGGGGTTCCGCTTGAACTCGGTGCGACGGTTCCCCTGGAAATCGATATTAATGGGCAGAAGATCAGTAAGGACTTTAAATTGTCAGGCTACTACAAGGCGGATCAATATCTTACAATGGCTGGACTAGCCTTCGTATCACCGAGTTTTGTCGATAAATATGTCGCGCAAATTGATCCCGAGCAGACCCGGCTTAGCGGGACCTATGTGAATACGATCAGCTTGAATGTCATGTTCAATAACTCCTGGAATATTCGCGAAAAGCTCGATAAGGTGCTGGCCGACACCGGACTGGACACACCTACCGGAGTGAATTGGGCTTACTCCAGTGTCTCCCTGTTCGATGATGCGGTGAACTTGTTGCCGTATGTGGCCTTGATTCTGGTCATTATGCTGAGCGGATATTTGCTCATTTATAATATTTTCTATATTTCCGTGGTGAGGGATATTAAGTTCTATGGGCTGCTCAAGACCATTGGAACGACGCCGCGGCAGCTCAAGCGAATTATCGTCATTCAGGCCAATCTGTTATTCATCATCGGGCTGCCGATCGGTCTGGGGCTTGGATATGGACTCGGCTGTCTCTTGATTCCGATGCTGACCTCATTCTCGGATCTGACGATGGATATTTCGTATTCGGTAAGCCCGTGGATCTTCATCGGCGCAGCGATATTCTCTTATATCACGGTGCGGATCTCGGCCAGTAAGCCGGGCAGGATAGCGGCGCGGATCTCGCCAGTTGAAGCCGTGAAATACGCCGGTGTAAGCAAGACAGGCAGACGGGGTCTCAAGCGTACCCTCCATGGCTCCAAAATATACAAAATGGCGCTCGGCAACCTGTTGCGCAATAAGAAGAAAGTCATTCTGATGCTGGCCTCCTTATCCTTGGGGCTCATCCTGTTCAGTATGATTTATACGCTGATCTCTTCCATGAATGTGAATAAGTATTTGAATTCTTTTATTGCCGGGGATTATGTGGTGAAGGACGAGATTATGGAAGTAAAAACAGGGGTCAGTGAGAATGGTACCTATGCTTTAACGGAGGAAGTCGTCCAGGGGCTAAGCCAGATTGCCGGGGTAGATCGGGTAGACAAGGTGTATTTCAAGACGGATACTCTGCCGATGAGCGCTGAAGTTAGAGCTTTACTGGAGCCTCTGGCTAAGGAGGAGAATCCCGATATGCCGATGTATTCACCGCTATTGGAGACAGGACAGCTGAGCATACAGGTCTATGAGTTGGATGAGGGCTGGTATGATGTGCTGAATCAGAGCGATATTGCAGCGGGCGAGTTCGATCGGGAGAAGTTCAAGACGGGCAAGTATGTGCTGGTCTCAGAAGCGATCCTGGATGAAAGCGAGCAGAGCTTCTATCGCCCTGGGGACAAGATCGAATGGGGTCAGAGCGGTAAGAGCTATGAAGTGATGGCTGTGGTAAAATTGGACGCACTATATGCAGCTGGGGTCAAGTTTTATGACATCGCCGGGGTTAGAGCATTTCTTCCGCTCCAGGAGTCCAAGTCTTCGCAGCCAGATAGTATCATTCTAAATGCTACGCTTCACGTCGACCCGAATCAAGCAGATCTAGCTGATACGGTTATCCGCGCAAACACAGACTCGGTTCCTGGACTGATCTTGAAATCGCGGGATGATTATAAGGCGGAAATGCAGGGCTTTATTACGATTTTCCAAACCGTTGGGTATGGTCTTAGCTTCATTATAGGGTTGATCGGGCTGATGAATTTCATGAATACGATGATTACCGGGATCATCGCCCGGCGGCATGAATTTGCGATTCTGGAGAGCATCGGAATGACGAAGAAGCAGCTAAGGAAGATGCTGATCTATGAAGGGCTGTATGTCGTAGTGTTCACGGCGGTGATTCTGGGTACTTTCGGCATGCTGTTAACGTATGGATTAATCAAATCGATCGCTGAGAATATCGCTTTTACGGTTTTCCATATGGATGTGCTGCCGATCGCAGCTTCGATTCCGCTCTTGGCTATCATCTCCATTGTGGTTACAGTGCTGGCCTATAGGATGCTTGCGAAGGATACTGTGGTGGCTAGGTTGAGAGAAGTAGAATAGAAGAAGAGAAGGGGGAACTCTGTGATGAACCACAGGGCTCCCCTATTTTGCGTTAGACATTTAGATGTGTTTGGTAAAATAATCAGATGATGCGGTATTATGCGGTTCCGCTCTGCCTACGTTCCAACATATAACTGACCGATCCGAGTATCAGAGCCGAAGCGGCGAGCAGTGCGCCTACCCACGGCAGTGAAGGGAGCCCCAAATGGGTGATTACAAGCCCCCCGATAAAAGCGCCACAGGCATTGCCCAAGTTGCCAGCGGAATGGCTTGAAGTGGAGGCCAATGCTGGCGCAGCCTCTGCCAGGCTCATAATCTTGATCTGCAGCCCCGGCATAATGCTGAAGGAAGCAGCGCCCCACAGGAAGATCGTGATGACGGCCAGTATCGGTTGTTGGATGGTAAAAGTGAAGATGGTAAGTAGAACGCAAATAACCAGATAGGTGCCGAGAATGGAAGGCATCAGCTTCCAGTCGGCCAGCCTGCCGCCGATGATATTTCCGATGGTGACCCCGCAGCCGAATAGCACAAGAATCCAGGTTACACTATGCTCAGCGAAGCCGGTGATCTGCTGCAGCATCGGTGCGATATAAGTGAATACCGTGAATAAGCTGGAGTTGCCGAGTGCACAGATCAGCAGGAAGAACAGTAATTTAGGCTGTACCAAGGCTTTCAATTGCGCGCCCATGTTGCTGGCTTGTTCTGACTTCCGTTTCGGAATGAATAATATGATTCCTGATAAAGCGATCACTCCGGCAATGGCGATTGCGCCGAAGGAAGCTCGCCAGCCCATATGCTGGCCGACGAAGGTGCCGAACGGTACGCCGATGATGTTGGCGATGGTCAGTCCAGCCATCATAATCGATACGGCGCCGGCCTTCCTGTCCGGTCGGACAAGCCCGGCGGCGATCACCGCCCCGACACCGAAGAAGGTGCCATGCGTCAATGCCGTTATGATGCGTGCGGCCATCAGGAAGCCATAATTAGGGGCGAAGGCGGAGATGCCGTTGCCTAGAATAAACAGGATCATGAGCAAGCAGAGCAGCAGCTTCTGCGGAAGTCTATGGGTCAGCATCGTCAGGATCGGAGCCCCGATGGCTACGCCCATCGCATAAGCGGTAATCAGCTGTCCGGCCGATGAGATCGTGACGTTCAGATCCTCCGCAACATTCGGCAGCAGCCCCATTATTACAAATTCGGTCATGCCGATTGCGAAGGCGCCCACCGTTAAGGAGATCAGCGCGATGGGAAATCGCTCCTTAGCAGCCGTCCTCTCCGCGGCAATGACTTGTGGTGAGTTCATAGTAAGCTTTCAACCTTTCTATTTCATATATATTAGAATACGGATAGGAACAGTTATATATTATACGCGAAAAAAGGGCCGTGGGAAGTGCCCTGCCGCTTCATATCGTCGATAGTTGCAAAAGTACACTTATCCCAGGGGATTCAGCCTCGGAATCAGAAAATAGCTGTACCCATGCAACTATTTCCCTACTTTATCTTTAATAATGGGAGAATTCATCCAAATAATTGCACTTCAGCAGCTATTTCTACTATATAGAGCATGATGGAGCAATATAGTTGTAAATAAGCACTTATGAGCGCGCGCGTGAGCACGTTGCACCCATTGGCGAGTACCACTACCACCAACATTCCAACACCCACGCAACGGGGCCCGAGCTCTAACGAAACTACAGAACGCTATTTACTCAAAAACAACGATAAAATAATTTTAACGGTACACTATATCGTTATTAGGAGGGCATCCCGGCTTTTAACCCCTAATTTGCTCCAATAGCGATACCACGTTTCGTTAGAATTCGAGAAATCTCTTTTTGGCACCAATAGCTATCCACAGTTTCGTTACGTAAGAACATTCGCCCAACTACTACCGATGATCCATCAGACCACACGTACTGATCCGTCACCAACAGGTGGCATATAAGCATCTCAAAAAACTTTAACCGAAGGTGTTGACAGATGAAAACATTTGTATTACCTTTATATCAAGATACTTTATGTCGAGGTTAATGGAAAGGAGGAAGCTCATATGAACAAGAAAGATGTTGCCTTGAATTTGTTCATTGCTCTATCCCGGGCGAGCCAGTGGGTAAATGCGATCAGTGACCGTAACATTCGCGAGCATGGCTTAACCCGTACCGAATTCGGCGTACTTGAGTTATTGTATCACAAGGGAGCGCAGCCTATTCAACGGATTGGCGATAAGGTGCTGATGAGCAGTGGCAATATAACTTATGTTGTAGATAAGCTTGTTCAGAAAGGGTTTGTGCGTCGCAATGCTTCTACGGAGGATCGCCGATGTATTTATGCTGAAATAACAGATGAGGGCGCTAAGTTCATTGAAGAAGTATTCCCCCATCATGTGGATACCATCGAGCAATCGGTAGCTGGATTGACTTTGGAGGAGCAGCAGCAGGCAGCATCTTTGTTGAAGAAGTTGGGTAAGTATGCTCAAGAGGGATATAAATAGCTCATTAAAAAAATGAAGGGAGTATCCCTTTTTTCACGCCATATATCTTAATACAAAGATTCTTAAACTAAATAAATTAACATGAAAAGGAGTTTTTAAGGTGAGTATAGCATTAGGTTTATTAATAATCCGATTAGTGGTAGGGGTATCCTTCATCGCGCATGGTGCGCAGAAATTATTCGGTTGGTTCGGCGGTTACGGCTTGAAAGGTACAGGGGGCTGGATGGATTCACTTGGCTTGAAGCCGGGCGTTCTAATGGCTCTGATGGCTGGACTAGGTGAGTTTGTCGGCGGTCTGCTATTTGCAGCAGGGCTGTTCACCCCAATCGCTGGAGGATTGATTGCAATCACGATGCTGTTCGCGATTATTTCCGTACATGGTAAGAATGGATACTGGAACACATCGAATGGTTACGAGATGAACTTGCTGATTATTGCCGTCGTCATCGGTGTCAGCATGATCGGTGCAGGAGCATATTCACTGGATGCCATTTTATAAGTTGAATAAGCGATCGGAACAACATTTCGCCCGGCTGTCTGCATCCAGGCAGTCATGAGTTTAATTTAAATAGCTCAGACTAATAAAAATAGGAATAAGGAGTGGATTCACATGGTGAAAGCAACAGCAGGTATTCATCATATTACAGCGTTTGTAAGAAGCGCACAGGATACGACAGATTTCTATTCTGGCATACTCGGACTTCGATTGGTTAAGAAAACAGTGAATTTCGACGCTCCAGAGGTGTATCATCTCTACTTCGGTGATGAAGTGGGTCATCCGGGAACAGTAATTACCTTCTTCCCATGGCCGGAATCCCGCCGCGGTATTGTCGGCAACGGTCAAGTTGGTATTACGACCTATGCCATTCCGGAAGGATCGTTGGATTTCTGGACCGAGCGGTTGAAGAAATTCAACGTATCGTTCACGGAAAGAAACAGATTCTCCGAGAAATCCTTGCATTTCACAGATAAGGATGGCTTGCAAATTGAGTTGGTTGAACGCAAGGGACCTAAGAGCACATGGAGCTTCGGCGGGGTACCGGCTGACAAAGCGATTATGGGATTTGGCGGCGCGGTGTTGTACAGCACCATGCCAGAACAAACGGCAATCGTACTGGAAAGTGTACTCGGTCTGGAAAAAGTCGGTGTAGAAGGCGCCTATGCCCGTTACAAAGGCTTTGGCGAAATCGGCAATATCATCGACCTGAACATGGGTACTGTACCTGCAGGAAAAGCCGGAGCAGGCACAGTTCACCATATCGCATGGCGGGCTAAGGATGATGCAGAGCATGCTGAGTGGCGCACCAAGGTATCGGCGAGCGGACTTCACCCTACTCCAGTTGTCGATCGTCAATACTTCAATGCCCTCTACTTCCGGGAGCCAGGCGGCATATTGTTCGAGATCGCTACAGATCCTCCAGGCTTTACTCGTGATGAAGAGAAGGAGCGATTGGGCGAGAAGCTGATGCTGCCAGCTTGGTACGAAGAGCATCGCGAATTGATCGAACAGCATCTGGAAAACTTCGAAGTTCGGGTGCTGAAGGAGGACCAATAATGAAGCATATCTTCCAGAAAGGCTCCGATTCCAACGCTCCGGTACTGCTGCTCTTGCACGGTACCGGAGGGAATGAACGCGATCTGTTGCCTCTGGCTCAGATGATCAATCCCGGTTCCTCAGTGCTCAGTGTAAGAGGAAATGTGCTTGAGAATGGCATGCCGCGCTTCTTCCGCCGCTTGGCAGAGGGCGTGTTCGATGAGGAGGATCTGGTCTTCCGCACGAAGGAACTCCATGATTTCCTCGATCAGGCGGCTGCCGAGTACCAATTTGACCGCAGCAATATTGTGGCCATTGGTTATTCAAATGGCGCGAATATCGCAGGATCGCTGCTATTCCATTATAAAGATACCTTGCGTGGCGCGATATTGCATCATCCTATGGTTTCACGCCGAGGTATCGAGCTTCCAGAGCTGGCCGGCGTCCCGATCTTCATGGGGGCTGGAACGAATGATCCGATTTCTCCGGCGAAGGAGACGGAGGAATTGAAGCAATTGTTCACAGAGGCTGGCGCACAAGTAGAAGTGCATTGGGAGCATTTCGGCCATCAGCTGTCTCCTACAGAAGTAGATGCTGCAGCTAACTGGTACCGTCGGAATTTTGCATAAATTAAACTCAGCATAAACTAAGGACCGCTGGCGAATATTCGTCGGCGGTCCTTGCTTCATTGATGAGCAGATCGCGATTTTGAACGTGAGGAAGAAACTAGGATGCTATTGAGCTTGCAAATTCTAAGGAGGGCAGTTAGTTGGTTGGAGTAATGAAAACTATGAAATATAGATGCTATATCGTAGTGTAATGTTGTGTTTAATGGACCAAATCTTCGAATTTGATATATTCGTAGCCCAGGCTCTCAGCAACGCCCGGATTGGTGACATGTCCATCGTATACGTTAATGCCCTTCGCCACTTCAGAGAAGCGCTTGGCGCAGGCTTCAAGCCCCTGATTGGCAATCTTCACTGCGTAAGGAGTAGTGACATTCGTCAATGCGAGCGTTGAAGTGCGAGCTACCGCCCCCGGCATATTAGCCACAGCGTAATGAACTACTCCATGCTTCACATAAGTGGGCTCAGCATGTGTCGTTACACGGTCGATCGTCTCAATCGAGCCGCCCTGGTCAATCGCCACATCGATAATGACGGAGCCTTCTGTCATTTGCTGAACCATATAATCCTTCACCAGCTTCGGCGCTCTGGAGCCAGGAATCAGCACGGCACCGATGACAAGATCGGCTTTGGCTACAGCCTGTTCGATATGATAGGCATCGGACATGAGCGTAGCAACTTTCCTCTCGAAGATATCGTCGAGATATCTCAGTCGGTTAGCATTGAGATCCAGAATGGTGACATGCGCCCCCATCCCGAGCGCTACCTTAGCAGCATTCGTACCGACGACTCCGCCGCCGATGATAACCACTTCCGCCTGCTGTACGCCGGGAACGCCGCCGAGCAGCACGCCTTTGCCGCCGTAAGGCTTCTCGAGGAACTGCGCTCCGATCTGCACCGCCATTCGCCCAGCCACTTCACTCATGGGGGTCAGCAGCGGCAGCGTACCATCGTTCAGCTGCACCGTTTCATACGCGACAGCGTGAACCTTCTTGGCTAGCAGCACCTTGGTTAACTCAGGTTCGGGAGCCAAGTGCAGATAAGTGAACAGAATCAAGCCTTCTCTGAAGAATTCGAATTCCTCGGGGAGCGGTTCTTTTACCTTCATGATCATATCTGCGAAGCCCCATACTTCCGCAGCACTATCCATGATGACGGCGCCGCTGCTTCTGTATTCCTCATCGTTGAATCCGCTTCCAATTCCGGCAGATCTCTCTACTGCCACCTCATGTCCGGCACCTACAAGCGTCTTTACACCAGCAGGTGTAATGCCAACCCGATTCTCGTTGTTCTTGATCTCTTTGGGAATTCCAACACGCATATTCAATACATCCTTCCCGATAAAATAAACTTTCACTATCAATTTATTACGATTTTATGAACGTTTCAAATACTTGCTTTCCCTCGTTAAACCATGACACCATTACAATGAAAGAGAAGAAATGGAAATCACTCCATACCAAAAACACCCCTGGAACCGCTTCCCAAAGCGGCTCAGAGGTGTTATAGACAGGAGCGCAGTGTCCCCTATTTTGTTGTGAGTGATCGTAAAATTTCCTATCCATTCATCACACTACCGCCATTCGCTCCCAATACCTGTCCGGTGAACATGCTCGCATCATCAGAGGCGAGGAACAACACGGACTTGGCGATCTCTTGGGGAAATGCCAGCCGTCCCAGCAAATAACGGGAATTGCTATGGCTCTCCTCCAGCGAGGATCGGACATCTGTGAATGTCCCGCCGGGCGCTACAGCATTGACCAGGATATAGGGAGCCAGCTCGCGGGCCAAAGATTTGGTCAGAGCAGTTACTCCGCCTTTGGCCGCAGCGTAATGGGATAGCTCCGCTGCCCCCTGGCTGGCCAGATCGGAGGTGACGTTGATGATCTTGCCCGATTTGAGCGGCAGCATCCGCCGGGCCGCTTCACGTGACGTGTAGAAGGCGCCGTATAGATGGATGCGGATCATTTGATCCCACTCCTCGTCGGTCATTTCGGTGATCTTGGCGGTCTTGGCGATGCCGGCATTGTTCACCAGAATATCGATCTGGCCGAATAAACGGTCAAGCTCCTTGAACATTTGCTCTACCTGCTGCCGATCGCTGACATCGCCATGGAATATCTCTGCCTGGACACCATAGGCTTCCGCCTGATGCTTGACCTCAATCGCTTCTTTATCATCACCGTAATAGTTGATCAGGACGTGGATGCCGGCCTTGGCAAATTCAAGCGCGATCGCCTTTCCAATTCCCCGGCTGGCCCCTGTGATGAGGGCAACCTTATTATGAGACTGTTTACTGCTCATGCTGAAGATCTCCTTTACCATTTTGTATATGTATCTTAAGAACTAATACTAATGTACCAAATATGATAAAAAATTTCTTTAATTTTTTTAGAATTAAGATTTTGTCATCCCTTTTAACTTTGTTGTGATCCTTTTTTGCGTGTAGGTAATATAATAAAGGTAATAAAAGTTGTATTTTCTTTTGAACTGGAAAAAGGGTGGGATGAGAACATGAAGAAGTTAACATTATTACTGATTCCTCTGCTGCTGATTGTGGTGATGTCGTCCTCGATGGCATCGAATTCCGAGGCTGCAGAGCCCGCATATAGACCGTATACTGCCAAGCCTGGCATCCAGTCTGAGACAGTCTACATCCATGAGCTCCGCGCGGACGGAAATGGCGTTCAGGCCGTAGTGGACCCGATTGATTGGTATGAAGGGGAAGCTGCGAAAGAGGCTTTTGCGAAATACGAGCCGGACGCTGGGATCGACGGGCCATTGGATGATTATTATATCGTAAATGATGATGAGACTCTGGTGACTTATCCTGTTGCTGCTCACGCAGAGGTGCTGATGCAAATTTATGATCGTAACGGGATCGATAGCGATATATCCTGGAATGAGCCGATCAGCCTCGACAAATTGATAACCAAGTTCGGGCAACGTGACATCATCGATCTTAGCAACTTCCCGTATCATATTACGATTGAGGATGGACAGATCACTTCGATCGTTCAGCAATATATTCCTTAAGATCAAGGTTCTATAAATGGAAGAAGACCGCAAGCTTGCGGTCTTCTTTTATTGCTCAGGGACTTAAGTCTCGGCCTTGGATCATGACAAGTTTCCATTAGAGGGTAGACCTTACCCTGGAATGAAAGGAATAGAGGATGATTTCGCAGGAAATGGTATCTATATCGATGTGGAAGGTGTAATATGGAAAATAGATGGACTAGTTCTTTTTAACTATTTTTTTGGGAGAGCGTGGATTGAATGATGAGCAGAGTGCATGATGTTCATTCCAAAAATGAAGTATTGTTAAAAATATTATGCGGCTTCTATCTTATATCCTTGGGGGTCCATTTCATAGCGAGGGGAGATATCTCCGCTTTGCCCTTGCCCGTGAGTGTCGCCTTGGGTAGCGTGCTGCTTCTGATTGTGCTGGGACGACGCTATCCCGTGCTCACCATGATTTCCATGGTATGCTCCCCCTATGTTTTCATCCTAGCCTTATCCGCCGCTTATTTGAGTCCGTACAGCTTCATTCTGCTTAGTATCGCTCTCTTGGTGAGCTTGATCTATCTCGATATCCGCATTGTATTATTCTCAAGCCTTCTGTATCTAAGCACCGCGATTTATTGGTTCGCTGTCTTGCGCCGGGCGGGGATGGCTGCGGGCTCGGAGCACAATAATATGATTTACGTAGCGATGTTCGTCCTGTATGTGGTGGTCTTCTCCTGGGTGCTGATCCATTTCATAAAGGGCCGATGGAGCAAATCCGAGCGCGGACTTACGAGCATCAATCATATTCTGGAGAGCATCGATATCACCGCCTGGGTCTATGACCTCGGTTCCTCTCAGCTTATTCTGTCGCCAGGGATTAGACGGTTGACAGGACTGCCAGCGGAGGCGCTTACCGACTTCCGGACCCTGCTCAAGCTGGTTGATCCGGCGGATATACCGCTAGTCCAGCACTCGCAGAAGGAGATGATTATGCGGAGAAAAGAGGTCCTCTTGGAATGCCGACTGCGCCATATCGATGGGGAAATTTACTGGGTTCAGGTTCGTGGCACGCCGCAATTGAATGAGCTCGGTCATCTTGTCCAGCTCGAAGGGGTGATCATTGATATTACGGATAGCAAAGAGCGTGAAGAGTGCATGGAGTACCTGGCCTATCATGATGATTTGACGGGACTACCCAATCGCGCTTTTTTTCATATGAGGCTCCAGCAATATATCAATGAAAGCGTCGGAAGTATAGCGTTAATGTTCATCGATCTGGACAATTTCAAGAGCATCAACGATACATATGGACATTATGCGGGAGATCGGCTGCTGCAGGAGATCGCCAGGCGGTTATCCCGGCAAATCCGCGAGAGTGACCTGATCTGTCGACTCGGAGGGGATGAGTTCCTGATTCTGCTGGTGAATAGCGATGAGAATCTGGCCAGGAAGGTCGCCGAGCGGATTAATGCCAGCCTGTCCGAGCCATTCCATTGCAACGAGCATCAGCTGCATGCGTCAGCCAGCATCGGTATCCACTACTCTCCAGACGGATGTGGAGATTTGGAGCAGATGATCAGCAAGGCGGATGAAGCGATGTATGAAGCGAAGCGAAAAGGGCGCTGCAGATATTCAGTCGATCAATCCCCTATATGAAGCTAGAGACAATTCAAGCCTCTTCCACCAGAGATATGGTGAGAGAGGCTTGTTTCCGTTTAAAAAACTTCATGAAGCTATGGATCCGAGCTTCCGGATGGCCTTTGTCCGAACTTCAGCCAATCCCGGCCGGAGCGAAGGATGTCCTTGAATACCGGCTTCCTGACTACATAATAAGGCTTCAGGGCTCCGCCCCAGCCCGCCTTTGACTCTGATATGGACGCGATATTCGCGCCGCAGAAATCAAAGGACTTGATCCCTTGGGAAGCGAGATCCTCGAGTTCCAGGAGCTGTAATTGCTGGACAACGCCGTTGGACAGATGAGCTGTCTTCGTGCCGGCTACCCAGCCGATAGCCCGGTCGGCATCCAAGAGCAGGGTCACGTTCGCGCTGACCGGCTCGCCGCTCTCCGAGTAACAGATATAGCAGCGGAACCTGTCCTCGCCCAAAATCTCTCTTGCCAGCTCCAGGTCGGCTACCGAGATCTGATGGTTGAAGCCCTTTCTTTTCTCCGTCTCAATCAGGCATTGATACACATGCTCCATATTGTCCGTCGGCTGGGAATGATAGCCGTTGGCATGGGCCTTCTTGATCTTATTGCGGATCGCTTTGTCGGCCAGGTTGATCGAGTAAGGGAGACTTAGAATATAGGTATAGCGGATCTCCGCTAGGAACCCTCTCCAGGTGAAGGGTCTAATATCGGTAATATCCGGTGGTAGAGTGATGGATACGTGACCCCTTAGCTTCGTTAAATGATCGATCATTAACTCGGCGACCTCATGCCACTGTTTGTTCGTCCTGTATAGCTTGCTCGTCGGTGTCGAATGGAATAGGACAGGATGGTAAGGATTCTGAGGTGGAAAATAAAAACGACCATGCTTGCTGAATAGCATACAGTCACAGTAAAGGTCCTCGGATTTGGGAGGCTGGAATCGGAGCAACTCGGCATTGCATTTCCATTTCCGGCGGTTATACTCCGCCCATCGGATTAGCGCGGATGGTTCTATCATTCTATTAATCTACCTCTTCCTCCTGATCTGAACTGAATCGTATTCGGGCAGCTATTCCATGCCGCTCAAGGCGGTTGACGACATGGGCCGCCTCTGTCGATGAGGCATTGGATAATAAAATCTGCGGCGCCTCTGTCTCATCGAGCCCGATATAATCGTTCTCACGTAAATGTGAATCTATAATATGGAGCTCTTCAAGTTGGTTATGGGGCATATGAAGCAGTTCAAGGATCGTATAATCAGTATTGAACTTCTGTTTGGCTCGTTCGCGTGAATAGAGGACGGCCCTGAAGATTTGGGGCTTTAAAACAGGAGAACCCTCCAAATAATGCTCATTCTGGTTCATGTACAAGCTGCGGATATGTCGTGATCGGGAGGAATTTAACAGCTCATTCTCAATATGGGCTTCGTTCAGGCTAGGCTGTGTGCTGGTGGCGGCTGCCTCGCTGTGAAATACCGGAGTCGGCAGGGCCGCTGAGGAGGCAAACCACTCATAAGTTCTGCTCAGCCCTTCTTCCAGGGAGAAGCATGGCTTCCAGTCCAGCGATCTATGCAGCAAGCTATTGTCCAGCACGGATCGGAATATATCCCCGGAGCGTGTCTCGGCTCTATGAATACCTGATAGCGGATGTAATCCGGATAATACCTGGATCAGCGTGTTGACCGAGTGTTCCGTGTTGGTTGATAAATTCATTATCCCTGTCAGCGGGGACTGGCTGGCGGTGTATATCGCATCGGCTACATCTTCTACATAGATGAAGTCGCGGGTCTGTTCACCATCGCCGTAGAGAGTCAGGCTCTGACCGCCGATGATCCGCCCCATGAAGATGGATATGACGCCGCCTTCGCCGATGAGACCTTGTCGCGGGCCGTATACATTTGCGAAACGGAAGCATAGCGTGTCCAGGTGATAGAGCTCGCTCCATTTACTGCAATAATATTCTCCCAGCAGCTTGTTAATGCCATAAGTTGAGATCGGTCTGCAGGGCAGATCCTCGGTGAGGGGGATCGCTTCGGTCAGGCCGTAGACCGCTGCTGAGGAAGCGAAGATGAATTTCTTGACCTTGTGCTTGGCCGCGAGCTGGAGCATATTAGTTAACCCCAGGATATTCGATTTCGTGTCCGCATAGGGGTCCTCCATAGAAGTGACGATGTTGATCTGTGCCGCCAAATGGACGACGATATCGATAGAATGCTCAGTGAATATGGATGCGCAATGGGGGCTCTCGACATCGATAATGTATGAAGTGTGCGGAAATTCAACATGCTTCACATGGCCGGTGGAGATATTATCGATAATAATGACATCATGCCCCTCCTGATAGAATCTGGCCGCGACAAAAGAGCCGATAAAGCCATAACCTCCAGTGACAAGTACTTTCAACAGATGATTCCTCCCAAAATACTATATTTTCTGTTTTTTGTTAAAGGTCAGCCAATTGCGGCAAGCACGGTAGGTTTCCATGAAGATCGGCAGCCGGATCTGGTAGTAAGGGACAAGCTCCCCGCCCCAGCCCGACTTCGCTTCGGCGACAGAGGCTATATTGGCCCCGGCCATGTCAATGCTCTCTATACCGAGCTGGCTCAGGTCCTCGAAGGCATAATGGTGGCACTGCTGAACTACGCCGTTTTTTAAATGAGCTGTCTTGCTCCCGGCTACCCAGATAAAAGACCAGTCTTTTCCCATAATGATGACAATATGGACGCTGACGGCCTCACCTTCAGGCGAATAACAGACATAGCAGCGGAAATTGCTCTCTCCCAACAATTCCTGCAGCAGATGAAGATCCTCCAGGGTAAGATCATGTTGAAACCCTTTTCTCTCCTCGGTCGCAACCAGACAGGGGTGCACCTCACTCATATTCTGCGTTAATGCTGTTCTGTAGCCAGTTTGATTCGCTTTCTTGATTCTGCCGCGTATTTTGGGGCTGGCATCCTCCGATGAATAGGGCAGGCTGAGTTGATATGTATATCTGACACTGGCTTTGAATCCTCTCCGTAGAAAAGGACGGATGTCGGTAATGCTCGGCGGAAGAATGAAGCTTGCAGCTCCGCTATTTCTGGCGATTTCATCGACCATCTGCAAGGCCAGCTGCTGCCATTGCTCATTGATGCGGTAAGGCTTGTCCGTTGGTGTAGGGTGAAAGAGGGTAGGATGAAAAGGATTAAGCGGTGGTAAAAAGAGCTTACCCTTGTGATTGAAGAAGAACAGGCTCTCGATATAAGCTTCTGAATCAGGCCTCTGGAATTTAAGGATCTCGGCGGTGCATCGCCATTTCTCCTGATTGAATTGAGCCCATCGAGTCAGCATCTCGTTCTCCTGCAGGAAATTTCCCATACAACTCCTCCTGAATAAGTGAAGTGGCGAGGTTGACTGTAGATGTTGAGCTGAAATTTTTCTGAAATTATCTATGAACAATATAGCAAACATTAGAAAGCAAGTCATGCAATTTTTGTTCCAACTTGGTTTTTATTGTAATTATGGATTAACATTGATATATTCTAGTCATAATCAACTAGACTCCACGCGAAATCGTACTATAAAAACGAGGTTGGAGTGGATACCATTTGTCCAAAAAAGTATTGTTCTGCGCTAAAGTAGTTTCTCATTTAAGGGCGTTCCATTTGCCCTATCTGCGCTGGTTTCAGGAGCAGGGATGGGAGGTTCATGCAGCCAGCAACGGAGTGGAGCAGATTCCCTATGTGGACCAGCAGTTCGACATTCCTATTCATCGATCTCCACTTAAGCTGGATAATTGGCGGGCGTACCGGCAGTTGAAGAGCCTGATCCGCCAGCATGACTACGATATTATTCACTGCCACACCCCGATGGGGGGAGTGCTGACCCGCCTCGCGGCCAGGCAGGCGCGCCGTCGAGGAACAAGACTTCTCTATACTGCCCACGGCTTTCATTTCTTCCAGGGTGCTTCCCCATTGTACTGGCTACTCTATTACCCCGTAGAGAAATATCTATCCTGCTATACCGATTGTCTGATCACGATCAACACGGAGGATTACAACCGGGCTCTGGAGCGCCGCTTCAAGGCCCAGGCGATTGCTTACGTGCATGGTGTCGGTGTTGACTTCGATAAGTATAAGCCGGTCGGGCGGCAGGAGAGGGACAGATTGCGCGTCATGCACGGAATTGGCGCAGATGAGTTCGTCCTGATCTATGCCGCCGAGCTGTCGAGCCGCAAAAATCAGTCATACCTGTTACAGGTTGTGTCCTCGTTGAGCGCGCGAATTCCGCAGCTTCGCTTGCTTCTTGCGGGACAGGGGGAGCTTGAAGCGGATTATCGGGAGCAGGCCGAGCGGCTGGGGCTGGATAATATCGTGACCTTTCTCGGTCATCGCTCGGATATGGAGCAGATCTATGCTCTGGCGGATCTCGCCGTCTCTTCCAGCAGACAGGAGGGGCTGCCAGTTAACATTATGGAGGCGATCGCTACCGGATTACCTGTAGTAGCGACCGATGTGCGGGGCAATCGGGATTTGGTTGAGCCGGGCGTCCACGGTTTCCTGGTCGGGTTGGATGATGCGTCCATATTCGCTGAGCGTATCTGGGAGCTGTACAATCAGCCCCAACTGCGGGCGGATCTCGGTGCAAATCGGGGCCGATTGATCGAACATTATTCTGTAGACTATGTGCTTGACGAGATGATCCCGATATATACGAATACGACTAGGCAATGGGATGTAGGCAAGGTAGTGCTAAGCGAGCGGCAGGGATTGGATCTATGAGTGCAGATGTGAATTTAGATTTAATAGATTTACAGAATATGAAATAATATGTTAATATTTACGTATCCGTACGATGATTAATCCAACATATGCTAGAGAGCATACTATAATCTTGAAAGCTATGAATCTATCAAGCTCTGAATTGAATAAGAGAACTACGAAACGGCAAACCGCGTGAAAGCGCGGGACGCAAAGCTATAGGGGCTTCGTGAAGATCATCCCTCACATGCCAGCCAGTTCCCGAAGGTTCTCAGGATAAATAGAAGATCCTGTCCTGAGACGAGGGATCTTCTATTTTTTGTCCTTTGGAGTGATGATGATGGTAAATCTGTTGGTTAGAAGATTCATTTTCATAGTTTTGATGATTATAGTAGTCTGCGGACTTCTCTTTCCGTTGTCTGGCCATGTGGCGACGATCTCGGCTGCCGCTAGCAGCAAAGTATTGAATGTGAAGGATTATGGGGCCAGAGGAGATGGGAGTACCGATGATACAGCTGCTGTGCAGCAGGCACTGGATGCAGCGGCTGGCCGCGGGGGGCAGGTCTATTTTCCGGCAGGCACCTACTCTGTGAACCCGGAGAAGACGTTGACCGTTGAAGGGAATACGACGATTATCGGCGATGGGACAAGCTCGGTCATCCAGGCCAGCAAGCGTAGCTTCGGCTGGGAAATGATGCGGGCGACGGGAAGTCAGATTGAGATCCGCAATATTTCATTGGACGGGAATATGGCTGTGAACCGCGTGCTCGTTATCGGCGGGGGCAGCAGCAAGGTGAAGATTAGCAAGAGCATTGTCGCGAATGCAACGCATAACAGTAATCCGGGTAGCGATTATTATATCGGTGTCGTATCTGGAATCGTCGTGTATGGGAATACGAATCAGATCGAGATCGATGCTACAGAAGTGAAGAATATATCGGCCGTTAATCTAACCTCGGGCAGCCTGATTTCAAGAGGGATCTACGTTACAACTACCTGGGGCTCTGGTGAGAAGGCGGCAGCGCAGGTGTCGATTACTAATTCTCATATTCACCATATCGGTCCGGCGGATGATGGGGATGGCATTTACTACGAGGACTCGAATCTGGATAAGGGCCAGGGCATGAACACGAACAGCCGGATCGCAGGCAATACCTTCGACCACAATGCCAAGCGAGCTATTAAGATATATGCGCAAGGAATAACTGTGGAGAATAACCGAATCACCAACTCCTATCTGAATGACAACTTCTACAAAGGCAAGGACAAGGGCAAACCCGCTCCCGATATGTATTCCGCCATCAGCGTATACAGCTCTAACAATACGATCCGTAACAATACGATCGGCGGGGATGGAAGCTATTACGCGGCGATTGAGGTGAGCGTCTCACAGCTCGTTAGCAATGTGACCGTGGAGGGCAATCAGATCAAAATGGGCCCCAAGAGCCGGGTGGTGGGAACTACAGCCATCCGGGTGGGAAATACGAAGCAATTTACGATTTCCTCCAACACGATCGAGAACGCGGAGAAGGGGATCTGGACCTGGCATAATGCCGAGAACGGCTCGATCGCCGACAATCGCATTCAGACCACGAAGGGCGGCATCGACCTGTCCACCTATCTCGATCACTGTGTTCAGAAGGATATCGTCGTCAAGGACAATAGTGTGAAGAGTAAGTCGGACCCTATTTTATTGGCCAAGTCGAATGTAAATGTAGAGGTTGTAGAAATGTCCTCTAGTTAACGTATAGGAGCTTCGATCATGCGAGGGCTTCCCGGGCAGCAGCAGTGCTGTCAGGGAGGCTCTTTTTTGAATGCTGATAATCCCCTTAATGCACCGATATATGCCGCCGCTTAGTTGCAGAAATACACTTATTCCGGGGGAGATCCGCTTGGAATCCGAAAATAGATGCGGATATACACTTATTTTCCAAATTTAGCTCTGATCGCAGGGGAACTCATCCGAATAGTTGTAGAACTGCAGTTATATTCCCTTTTCTTCGCATAAAGGGAGCATTTAGTTGCATATAAGCACCTATATTGCTCCAGCACGATTGCACTGGCATGGCTCAAACCACTCCCCAAAGGGATAAAAGCGCAATCCTATGCCTCTTTCATAAAAATTTACAAAAATGAATGAAAAAATACTTCACACATTTTCAATTTATGTTAATATAAAAGTGCCAATAGGATGATAATTTACCTATTCGACACTATTCTTCATTATTTGACATATAATTCATGATATGGGGTGAAATTGCGTTTGGATATTTTCCATCTACTTAAATCCGTACGGAACCATATGATCGCCTTCTTAATTACGCTTCTAGTCTGTGTGGGGGGCGTTTTTTTGATGAATTCAATGGCCGAACCGCAATATCAAGCTAGCGCCAGTCTGGTAGCGACCCTGGATTCGGCGGAATCAGGGACAT
Organism: Paenibacillus aceti; assembly: GCF_003614185.1. GTDB lineage: Bacteria > Bacillota > Bacilli > Paenibacillales > Paenibacillaceae > Fontibacillus > Fontibacillus aceti. The sequence continues at coordinate 4,015,047 of NZ_KZ987724.1, read as the reverse complement.
ACAATGATTTCCTGGCCAGCCAGGCCTTGACGAAGACATACGAGAATGCGATCAAGAGCCGCTATATTGCTACGGAAGCGAAGCTGAAGCTGAACACATCGGAGACGGCGCATGGACTTCTGAAGCGGATCAGTGTCAGGACCGACCCGGGGACGCTCGTCATTAAGCTATATGCCAGACATGAGCATCCACAGCAGGCTGTAGATATCGCCAACAGCTTCGCCAATGCTTTCATCGAGAAATCGACAGTGATCGTCCCCAATGCGAATGTGATCGTACTGGATTATGCCAATATGGAGGAGGCATCGATTCCGGTAAGTCCGCGCAAGATGCTTAATCTGGCGATCGGTGGTTTTATCGGCCTCTTTGCCGGGCTGATCGTGGTTCTTTATTTAGATCATAGGAGGGGTTCTCGCAGACGTTCTCATCGTCATATAAATAGCGAAACTGAATCGATATAAACCCGAAAATAGACGAAATGATATAAGCGGAGGAGTAGGAATGATCCATTTTTCAATTGTTGGCTGCGGGCATATTGCAGGCAAGCATCTCGAGGCGATCGCCCGTACCGAAGGCGCTGCATTGGCCGCTCTATGCGATACCAACGAGGCCCGGCTGTCTGAGCTGGCCCTAACTTGGCAGGTGCCTGTTTTCACATCAATGACGGATATGCTGGAGCAGATCCCCATGATCGACGTTGTGTGCATCTGCACACCGAGCGGCTTACATGTGGATTTGGCGGTCGCAGCGGCCCATGCGGGGAAGCATCTCGTCATCGAGAAGCCGCTGGCACTGACCCTGGAAGACACGGATCAGATGATAGCCGCAGTCGCCAGGAATGAGGTCAAAGCGACAGTAGTGCATCCCAACCGCTATCGTCCGGCGATGCAGCGGTTGAAGGCTGCGCTGGATCAGGGGATCTTCGGCAAGCTCAGTCACGTTAGTGCTGCAGTGCGCTGGAACCGGGGGCAGACCTACTATGATCAGGCGGCATGGCGAGGAACGAAGGCGATGGATGGCGGGGTGCTGATGAATCAGGCTATTCACAGCCTGGATCTGCTCCTGTGGCTGTTCGGTCCGGTCACAGAGACGAAGGCGTTCGTAGATACCCGACTCAGAAATATCGAAGCGGAGGATACCGCAGTAGCTGTACTTCGCTTTGACCAAGGCCTGTTAGGGACGGTCGAAGCATGCACAACCGTGTATGAGCATAATTTAGAGGAATCATTGGCCGTGTTCGGAGAGGCTGGCTATGTCGTCATCGGCGGCAAGACGGCCAACTGGATCAAGCATTGGAAATTCGCCTCCATGACTGAGGAGGAGAGCAGACAGATAATAGCAGAGATCGATCAAGACCCATTCGGCATACCAGGGCATCAATGCATTATAGCCGACATGGTTCAAGCGTTATCGGAGCATCGGGAGCCGACGATTACATTACAGGATGGGCGAAGAGCCGTCGGGCTCGTCACCGATATCGCCAGTCAGGAAACCAAGGTGAGCAGTTAAGCTAAAGGGATGGGAGGAGCTGTATGAACGAAAGAGCGATCAAGACTCGGGAGCACAGCGCAGAATTACTGAAGAAGCTGGGAAATCAGACGGCGGTGATCGGTGTGATTGGCCTGGGCTATGTGGGACTGCCGCTCGCCGTAGAGAAAGCCAAGGCCGGATATCGCGTAATCGGCTTCGATGTTCAGGAGCAGAAGGTGGCCATGGTCAACAGTGGATTCAATTATATCGGCGATGTGATCGATGAGGATTTAAGGACGATGGTCGATAAGGGCCAACTGCGGGCGACGGATGATTATTCTTTTATATCCGAGGTGGATACCGTTGCTATATGCGTGCCTACCCCGCTGGATATATACCAGCAGCCAGATACGAGCTATGTTGAGAATTCTACGCGCGAGATCGCCAAATATCTGCATCCCGGTATGCTTGTCGTGCTGGAGAGTACGACATATCCGGGGACGACCGAGGAGCTGGTCCGGCCGATCCTGGAATCGACAGGACTGGTCTGCGGCGAGGACTTCTTCCTGGCCTACTCCCCTGAACGCATCGACCCCGGTAATCAATCCTTCAATACGAAGAATACCCCCAAGGTCGTCGGGGGAGTAACGGAAGCCTGCTCGCAGGTGGCGATGGAATTGTACCGTCATGTACTGGATGGTGAGGTGCATACCGTGTCCAGCCCAGCTGTCGCCGAAATGGAGAAAATATATGAAAATACCTTCCGCCATATCAATATCGCACTCGCCAATGAGATGGCGGTATTATGCAGTCGGATGGGCATCAATGTATGGGAAGTGATCAATGCGGCCAAGACCAAGCCCTACGGATTCATGGCCTTCTATCCCGGGCCGGGCCTGGGCGGGCACTGCATTCCAATCGATCCCTTCTATCTGACCTGGAAGGCTCGAGAATACAATTATCATACCCGCCTGATCGAGCTTGCCGGTGAGATTAACAATGCGATGCCGGAGTTTGTCGTTCAGAAGATCGCAGAGATCCTGAATCTGAACAAGAAGCCGATTAACGGGTCTACCGTGTATATTCTCGGTGTCGCCTACAAGAAGGATATCGACGATTACCGGGAATCCCCGGTGCTGAAGATGATCGAACTGCTGGAAGAGCGGGGGGCAACCGTGTGGGCCAGTGATCCTCACATTACCTCCTTCAAGTATCGCGGTCGCAACTATGAGACGGTCGAGCTGACAGAATCCCGCCTGCAGGAGGCGGATATCGCCGTGATCGCAACGGATCATACTCGCTTTGACTACGAGTTGATCGGCCGTACCTGCCATAGTCTGTTCGATACGCGCAATGTGATGATCCATCATTCTAAACCCGAAAACTACCATCTACTTTAAGTAAGAGAGTTACATTCCCCTATAAAAATAGAACCAGGAGACAAGGCGATGAGCGAATACTGGGTGCATCCAACGGCGATTGTTGACGAGGGAGCAAGGATCGGGCAAGATACGAAGATTTGGCATTTCTCACATATTTCATCCAGAACCAGCATTGGATCTGCCTGCAGCCTGGGGCAGAACGTCTATGTCGCCTCTCAGGTGACCATAGGCAACGGCGTGAAGATTCAGAACAATGTCTCTGTATACGAAGGGGTTGTGCTGGAGGATTACGTATTCTGCGGTCCGAGCATGGTATTCACGAATGTGCGCACACCGCGTTCCGCTTTTCCCCGGAATACGAGCAATGATTATCAGAAGACGGTTGTTAAATACGGCGCATCCATCGGTGCCAATGCCACCGTGGTCTGCGGCGTGACGATTGGCGAATGGGCGCTTATTGCAGCCGGTGCGGTTGTGAACAAGGATGTGCTTCCCTATTCCCTGGTCGCAGGGGTCCCGGCCCGGCAGATCGGATGGGTATGCCAGTGCGGGCTGTCCCTTGCTTTTCGTGATCAGGTGGCCGCTTGTCCGGAATGCGGACGAAAATATGAAATGATAGAAGAGACAGTAAGAATAGCGAAGGAAGTGTAGATGAGAATGGACCCTAGAGAGATAGCTGTTCCTAGAAGAATCCCTGTACTGGACATGAGCCATGAGATTCAAACCTTGAAGCCGCAGCTTATGAGTGCGATTGAAGCGGTGCTGGATCGCGGCGCCTTTATTATGGGCCAGAATGTCAAAGACTTCGAACGCGAAGCCGCGGAATACCTAGGGGTGGATTATGCCATCGCCTTGAATTCCGGCACTGATGCATTGGTGATCGCCCTGCTGGCCTGCGGGATCGGCGAGGGAGATGAGGTCATTACGACGCCGTTCACCTTCTTCGCTACGGCTGAGGCGATCAGCCGGGTGGGCGCTGTGCCTGTGTTCGTCGATGTGGACCCGGGTACGTACAATATGGACATATCCCTGCTTGAATCAGCCATAACGGAGCGGACAAAGGCGATTATTCCGGTTCATTTATTCGGCCAGTCGATCGACATGGACCCTGTCATGGAGCTTGCGAAGCAGCGGGATTTGATCGTAGTAGAAGATGTCGCGCAGGCGTTTGGCGGCGAATATAAGGGGAGCAAGGTCGGAACGATTGGCGATATGGGCTGCTTCTCTTTTTTTCCGTCCAAAAATCTTGGCACCTATGGTGATGGCGGACTGGTCGCGACGAATGATCCCGGTTTAGCGGAGCTTGCAGCGATGCTGCGTACCCATGGTTCGAAGAAGAAGTATTATAACGAGCTGATCGGCTTCAACTCCCGACTCGATGAGATTCAGGCGGCGATCCTGCGCGTGAAGCTCCCGTATATCGATATTTGGAACGAGGGCCGTCATCAGGCATCGGAGCGTTATCGACAGCTGCTGGAGGGAATCGAAGGCATCGTCCTGCCGGTAGAAGAAGACTACTCGAAGCATGTCTACCATCAATATACGATTCGCGTTCTGCACGCCAGGCGGGATGAATTACAGGCTAAGCTACTGGCGGAGGGGATCAGCACGATGATCTATTATCCGCTTCCGGTTCATCAATTGCCTGTCTATCAGTCGATGAATCTAAGTATGCCGGTCGCTGAGTCCCTGTCATCTGAGGTATTGTCTCTGCCGATTTGGCCGCAGATCGAGGTCTCCACCCAACGATATATCGCTGACAAAATCAGGGCGTCGCTGTCATAAATCAAATCTATGTGGAAATATATCAGACGCATATCTCTGGATGGATTTTTTCGTAATGTTGTTGTCTTGGCCAGCGGGACCATAATCAGTCAAATTATTATTCTAATCGCATTGCCGTTCATCACCCACCTCTACAGTCCTTCCGAGTACGGCGTGTATTCTATGTATACTTCAATCATTTCCATCATGCTTATGCTCGTGTCCTTCTCCTATGAGAATGCAATCACCCTGCCAGAAGAGGATCATATGGCCAGCAGTCTGTTAAGCCTATCCCTGCGGATTTGTGTCGCGGTAAGCGTCGTGGGCGGAGTGGGCGTGTACTTCCTCGCTCACCCATTGTCTGTATGGACCAAGGAAGCGGATATCGGAGGGTATTTTATTTATTTTATCATCAGCCTGCTCTGTGCCGGTTTCTATCAAATTCTCAATGGCTGGTCCGTCCGCAAAAAATATTTCAGACAACTTTCGCGCACCAAATATACGCAGAGTATTACCCTGGTCTCTTCACAGCTGGCGTTGGCCCGTCTGCTGCCGGGGCCCTCGGGTCTCATTATCGGCGATGTGCTGGGTCGATTGGGCGGACTGATCCCGCAGTGGAGATTATGGCGCCGGGATGTTAAACATCAGGAGATTCACGTTAGCTGGGAAGATCTCAGGGAGAGCGCCTACCGCTATCGGCGGTTCCCTCAATTGTCCCTGGCATCTAATATGCTGAATAGTCTCGGCATCTATCTGCCGACGATTCTGCTAGCCGTCTTCTATGGTCCGCAGGTCGCCGGATGGTTCGCTCTCAGTCAGCGTATCCTCGGTTCGCCGATGACCTTGATTACCACATCGGTGACGAAGGTGTATCTGTCGGAATCGTCCGAGTACATGTTGCATGCCAGACATAAGCTGTATCCGTTGTTTATCAAAACGGTGCGGAATATTTTTCTGGTTGGTCTAGCGATTATATTCGTCATGGTCATTCTGCTCCCTTCGATGTTCTCTACGCTATTCGGTGCGGAATGGGCCAACGCAGGGAATTATGTCCGGCTGCTTGGCATTATGTATCTGAGTCAGTTCGTGGCGAATTCCGTAGGCTCGACCATCGATGTGATGGAGAGGCAGGATCTACATCTATACCGGGAGATTGCCCGGGTCTTGATCGTGCTGGGGGCTTTGCTCTTATCCTATTATACGGGGCAGAGTGCGAGCACCAGCATATTGGTGTACGGCCTCGCCTCTACTATCGGCTATTTAATCCATCTAGGGCTGTCCTGGGCCGCCGTGCAGAAATACCGTTATTACGCCGCTGAACAGGAAGTGGAACAGGGAGGTTAAGAGATGCTTAGGATCAGTTGCCCATTAACCAGACCTGCAGAACGGGAGTACATTTGCAGAGTGCTGCTCGAAGAATTTCTGGGCATCCACTATTTGATTGAATTCAAGGATCGCAATGATATAGAGATCACCTTGTCCGGGGGAAGCGAGCATCGGCTTGTGCTGGCTGATGTGCTGCTGTCCAAGAGTGAAGCAGAATGGCTTAAGCCTGCCTCCCTTCCGGCAAGGCCGTTATCCAGGCTGGAAGTGGAGGGCATGGAGACCCGCCTGCCTGTCATTTATGGGCATGGTGAGCCTCCGCTGGAGCAGCTGCGGCTGGAGCAGCCGATCATCCATTGCAGCCTGGATTTGTTCGGCAGTTGCTTCTTCATGCTGACCCGATACGAGGAAGTGGTCAGTCAGGAGCGTGACCATCATGATCGCTTCCCCTCCGTGCAATCTCTGGCCTATCAGGAGGGCTTCCTCGATGAACCGATCGTGAACCGATACACCGAATTGCTGTGGAGGATGCTGGAGTCGCTGTGGCCGGAGCTGGACAGGAAGCCGCGCGCGAGCCGCAAGCTGATCAGCCATGATGTCGATTACCCGTTCTTCGCCATGCGGCGCAGCAATCTCAGCATCGCCAAGGAGAGCCTTGGCGATGTGCTCAAACGGCGACAGTTAGAAGCTGCGGTACGCAAAGCGAGAATGATCGGCTCAAGGGTGGCGACGCTGGAGCGAGACCCGTTCAACACATTCGACTGGATCATGGGGCTTAGTGAACAAGCGGGACTGCGCAGCAGCTTCTACTTTATTACGGAGCAGACGGAGCCCGGAGTCGACGGGAACTATGCGATGGATGATCTCGAGATTCATGACCTGATGATCCAGATTCATGAACGCGGTCATGAGATCGGCCTGCATCCCAGCTATCGTACGTATCTGTCTCCCCAGCAGATCAGACGGGAGTTCCATCTGCTGCGACAGCAGGCTGAACTGGCCGGAATTCATCAGGAGCAGTGGGGAGGACGCCAGCATTTCCTGAGATGGCAGGCTCCGGATACATGGCAGGGCTGGGAGGATGCCGGTCTGCAGTATGATAGCACCTTGGGATGCGCGGACCGACCGGGCTTTCGCTGCGGCACCTGCTATGAATACCCGGTATTTAATCTGCGTACCGGGCAATCGCTTAAGCTCCGCGAGCGTCCGCTGATTGTGATGGAGCTGACGGTGCTTGAGACTCCGCATATAACCGAGGAAGAGGCCTTCGCTACGATAGGCCGTTACTATCGGGAATGCGTTAAATATGCAGGAGATTTCACGCTGCTATGGCATAATAGTCGCTTGGTGCGCACGTTAGACCGCAAGGTATACCAACGTTGTATTGAAGAGCTGAAATAACGGGACTAGGAAGGAAACAAGATGAAGATCGCCTATCTGATTCATTGGAATGAAGGGCCGAGCAGCGGTGTGTTCAAGAAGGTGCTCAGCCAGGTCACCGCATGGTCCGAGCTTGGTCATGAGGTGAGCCTGTTCTTGTATACACACCATTGGGAGCCGGATTGGAACAGGGAGTTTAAGAGTATCCCCTTGCAGGTGCAGTCCTATCGGGGAGGCCTGCGGCGATTTACAGACTTTCGCCGACTGCTGGCCGAGGTAAGACGATGGGAGCCGGATGTGCTGTACCATCGGTATGATTTGTATTACCCTGGCCTGCCCGCCTTGCTGAGGCAAATTCCTTCGGTGCTTGAAGTGAATACGAATGATCTGCCAGAGATGCGGGCTGGTGGCAAATTCCGATACGGGTATCACCGTTTGACCCGGTCTGCCGTGCTTAAGGCGGCTTCCGGCTTCGTGTTCGTGAGCGCCGAGATGGCGGATGAAGCCCATTTCAGCAAGTATGTCCGCGATAAGATCATCATCGGGAACGGGGTGGATCTGTCCGGTGTTGAGCCGTCTCCGGTCGAGAAGAGAGAGGGGATCCGGGTTATTTTCATAGGTACGCATGGTCAGTCCTGGCATGGGGTTGATGAGATCGCCAAGCTGGCTGCGGCCCGGCCCGATTGGCATTTCGATCTTGTCGGCATTTACGCCTCCCATCTGGACGGTCCAGCTCCTGACAATATGGTCTTTCATGGGAATCTGATGCGCAGTGAATATGAGCCATTGATGCGCCAGGCGGATGTCGCCATCGGGACACTGGCCTTATACCGGAAGCAGATGGGGGAAGCTTCTCCGCTTAAGGTAAGGGAGTATCTGGCTTATGGTCTGCCTGTGGTGATCGGCTACAAGGATACCGATTTCCCCGAGCCGGTTCCCTTCATCCTTCAACTGCGGAACGAGCCGGATAGCATCGCAGCTGTCAGGGAGGAAATCGAGGCTTTCGTTGCAGCCTGGCGCGGCTCCCGGGTAGAACGGGCCCAGATCAGTCATCTGGATACTGCGGTTAAAGAGGCCGAGCGGGTGCGCTACATGGAGCGGATGGTTCGGGAAGGCGGCCGGAGATGAGTCTGCATTTGGTGCTGCTATTGATACTGTTCGCAGTTGCAGGCTTGTTCCTGCTTCAATACATGCTGAGCTCCAACGTGAAGTTTGACGCCGCTTATATTATCGGGTTCGGCCTTTATTTTGACATGTTCGGATACTTCTATAAATTAGCGGTGCCCGGTAATGCTCTATTCCTGCTGCTCGCTGTTCCCTTCGTGCCAGCGGTGATCGCCTGGTTCAGCAAAGGAAGAGAGGCGCAGGTGCTGCTTAAGGATCAGGGCGTGTGGCTATGGGGGCTATGGTTCCTCTATGGTCTAACCAGCATGATGTGGACGGAGCCAGGATCGGCGGGGCTGAACAAGCTTGTCATATTGGCTATCCGCGCCGTGATTCCCGGTCTATATGCCTATATTGTCTACAAAAAATACCGCAGGTTCTCCTGGACGGTGTTGGCGCTGTTCGGCTTGGCCTTTGCGCTGGCGCATCTCCTATTCGGTGAATATTCGGAGCTGTATCCGGGCAGATTGTCGCTGCCAAACAGCAACCCGATCTTCAATGCGCGACTGTCGCTGATTACGATCACCGTCTGCCTTTGGGGCAGCAGGATTCCTTGGCCGCTTAGGATCATTACGATAGCCGCTGCCACCGCATCTGCATTCGCTACGCAATCCCGCGGTCCGGTCGCTGCCTTCGTGCTCGCCAACGGCCTCGCGCTCGCCTTCGTCCTGTTCAGGAAATATAGACGCGGTGAGATTAAACACTTGCATTTGCAGAGATATGTGATTGGCTTTTTTATCGCGATAGGTATCGGTGGGATTGTGGCCGCCCAATATTCGGCAGAGCTGGGGGCATGGATTAGCAGCAGCCGGTTTACGATATTTTTTGACCGCAGCCAGCTGACGGGGGATGACAATTATATCGGCCGACTCGATTTGCAGTCCAAGTCGCTAGAACGATGGAATGACCATCCTTTCCTCGGTGCAGGCTTGGGGAGCGTGACGCCGCCGTTAGCCCGGGATTTTCCTCATAATCTCGTGCTGGAGATTGCCAGTGAGCTGGGGATTATCGGCTTCGGACTGTGGTTCCTGGCCTATATTTTCTCTCTCATAAGGGCTCGCTTCTTGATCGCTCTAGCTGTATTGCTCATTCAAACGCTGGGAACAGCGCTGTTAAGCGGGGATATGGGCTTCAACTTCGAGTATCTGCTGCTTGCCTTCTTAGCATGCGCACTCGCCCCGGAACAAGATAAGGAGGTCAGAGAGGAGCATGCTCAAAATTCTGTTCATTCTCACCGGGCTTAATTACGCCGGAGCCGAGAATCAGGTGGTCCAGCTGTGCAGAGGCTTCCGGTCCAGGGGACATCAGGCTCTGGTTGTCAGCATGGTCGAGCCGGAGGCTTATCTGGAGGAGCTAGGTGAATTGGGGGTGGAGGTTCGTTCGCTTGGAATGGCGAAGGGTGTGCCCGATCCGCGGGGCATACTTCGGTTGCGGCAGATCATTAAGGAATTCGGGCCTGATGTCGTGCATAGTCACTTGGTTCATGCCAATATTTTGGCCCGAATTACGAGGCTGTTCGTGAAGATGCCGGTACTGATCTGTACCGCTCACAATGTAAATGAAGGGGGTAAATTACGAGAATGGCTCTATCGTATGACTGATCCGCTCTGTGAGCTGACGACCAATGTCAGTGAGGAAGCGGTCAGACAATACGTTGAGCGTAAAGTGGTTCCGAGACATAAGATCAAATTTATGCCCAATGGGATTACGCTGGGGAGTTTCGGACAGGGGCGCGACAAGGAGTGGTTAGCCGATGAATTAGGGATAGCTGCTGATTCATTCGTATGGCTGGCGGTCGGCCGGCTTGTGCCGGAGAAAGACTATCCGAATCTGTTCGCGGCGTTCACAGCGGTGTTGAAGCAATATCCTGGTAGCGTACTGCTGGTAGCAGGTACGGGTCCGGAGCGGCCTGCGTTGGAGAAGCAATGCCGTGAGCTTGGAATAGAGGATCAAGTGAAACTTCTCGGTCTGCGCAAGGACATTCCGGCGCTGATGCGCTTCGCGGATGCCTATGTGATGTCCTCGCAATGGGAGGGCTTCCCGATGGTGCTGCTGGAGGCTTCGGCCAGCGGCCTGCCGATGGTCGTGACCGATGTCGGAGGCAATCGGGAAGCTGTGCTGGATGGCGTATCAGGTCTGCTGGTTCCGCCAGAGGATAGCCAGCAGTTAAGCGACCGGATGCTGGAAATGATGTCATTATCCACTGTAGAGCTTGCAGCTATGGGTGAACAGGCTCGTAAGCATGTGAGTGAACGCTTCGATATGGAGGTTATTGTGACACAGTGGACTCGAATATACGAACTAAAGGGAATATCGCCGGGGGTATGAACAGTGATTAAGTTAATCCGTCTAAGCGGCTCGAAGGTTATCGTATTAATCCTGGATTGCCTTTTTATTTATGTTAGCTACCTGCTGGCGTATAATCTGAAATTTCAGGGGAATGTCCCTCAGGAGCAATGGCAATCCTTCTTTCAATATGCACCTTGGTTAGGCCTGTTTACGGCCGTTACATACTATTTCTTCGATCTATATGATTTCGCCGGGCGGCAGAAGCCGACGAAGTGGCTATTCAACTTGATCGGCGCGCATGTGGTCTTCGTAGCAGAATTGATTGTACTGAACTATTGGCTTGGCACATTCAGCTTGCCTCGTACCGTCGTCATTATCGCTTTTCTTACTCAGGTGCTGCTGACCTTCAGTCTGCGCTTGCTGTTATTCTCCATTCAAATTCGCGGCTTCGGCAAGAAGCGGGTGCTGCTCGTGATGAATACTGAGGCATCCTCACTCACGACGCTGCGCAAGGTGTTAAGCCAGGGACAAATATGGTTCTGCATTCAGCGGGTACTGATCGTTACCGGAGAGGAACGTGAGCAGATGCCTTCCTTATGGGAGGATATCGATGTGCTGATGTTCGGGCCGGATATTGCCGATCAGGTCAAGACAGAGCTGATTCAGGCTGCTGGACAGCGGAATATCGAGGTGCTGCTGATTCCCGATTTCTATGAGCTCTATTTAATGAAAGCCGAGATGCAGCAGATCGATGATATGATGGTCTATTCGCTGATGCCTCCTGAGCTGACGCTCTGGGAGCGCTCGGTGAAGCGATGCATCGATATTGCCATCTCCTCGCTGCTGCTCATCCTGGCCTCGCCGTTAATGCTGCTCATGTGGCTGATCATCCCTATGACCTCTCCGGGCAAGGCGCTGTTCACGCAGGAGCGGGTAGGACTGCATGGGCGAGAGTTCAAGGTTTTGAAGTTCCGCAGCATGGTGGATAATGCCGAGCAACATACGGGGCCTGTGTTAGCTGGGGCCAGTGATGCGAGAATTACCCGGTTTGGGCAATTCATCCGGGCGACGAGGCTGGATGAGCTTCCACAGCTGATCAATGTGCTGCGCGGCGAGATGAGTCTGGTCGGGCCGAGGCCGGAGCGGGCCTATTTCATAGAGCAGTTCAAGCAGGAGATGCCTCATTACACGTACAGATTAATGGTGAAGCCGGGGCTGACCGGACTGGCCCAGGTGATGGCCAATTATACGACGAACCCTTCGGATAAATTACGATATGACATGATGTATATCAAGAACTATTCACCTATCATGGATCTGAAGATTATCGTGCAGACAATCGGGGTTGTGCTGAGGCGTGATCAATCCAAGGGTATGGAGACAACGGAAGCTGCGGCGCCCGTCGATGTGAAGCAGTATCTGCAGGACGCCGAGCTTGAAATAGCGGCGGTGAGTGAGTAGCAGCGCGGGATGCGCTGCTGCTTTTTTTGTAGGCTTTAGCCTGTTGAGCACGCGAAGCGTGGGAAACAAAAAAACCAGCCGGGTGGTTATGATTACAGATTTCGTTGCTTTATTGCTCTGTATATGGCTTTGGGAACGCGCAACACAGGCTGCCCTGAATTATAACGAAACTAGGTAACGCTATTTGCGGCAAAAGGGGCGACTTCAAAATCTAACGAAACTAGGCATCGCTATTGTGGCAGAAAAGGGGCAAACAGCGGTTTTTCACTCCAATAGCGATACGCAGTTTCGTTAGAATTGAGTTGGTGCTGATTTCGGGGGAATAACGATATGGTGTTTCGTTAGAGCGTCGGCGCCAGCGCCGGGAGACTCACCCGGGCTTTGCAAAAGCCTGCAAATCTGCAGGCTTTCACACCTGAAACTCCCTGTTTTGAGTAAATTCCTGCAAAAGTGCAGGCTTATCCCCTACTTGGGCTGGTATCGAGCTAGTCTGGAGAAAAAAACTGCATTTACGCAGGAATTTACTCTTTCAGTCGGGGGTATTTGCTAAATACCTGCATATTTGCAGGAATTACAATGAACTCATACTCCCAAGTTCCAAGTCCCAATGCCGCAGGATCAGTCCAGGTTATCCAAGGAGAGAATATGGTCCTGATGCGCGTCGATATTATTATTCTGCACTTTCACCTTCGATGCGGTATAAGGTATCGTCGGGGCCAGGAACAGAATTCCGTGCTCGACGTTGGAGATGGTGTTATTTGTGATACTGCCGACCTGCTCCTGGCTGATCGGTGAGAAGATGCCGGAACGCATATTGGAAATCGTATTGTTATTCACCTTGAAGTTGCGGATGCTGCCCAGGCGGATTCCGTTCGTCTCGGCCAGATTGGCTTCGGTTCCATTGGAGATCTTGTTATTCTCGATCACGATATTCGCCAGACTCCCCATATCGGCTTCGATCGCGGAGTAATAACTACCGACGCCATCGATCTGATTATTGATCACCGTTACATGGCTGGCATAGACAGAGATAGCTGAGAACATATCCTGCGGAATCCGATCCTGTACCGGGAAAAGATAGGGATTATTTCCGTTATAGGTGTTCGTGATATGGTTGTTCTTGACCAAAATGCCGGGTGCGGCGATTTTGATTCCCCTCTTCGCCACATGGTGGATGCGATTGCCCTGGATAAGTGAGTTCGACTTGTCAGTTCCTGCAGGCGGCTTATCGAAGTAGATGGCATCTGCATCTTCACGAGGGGTAATGTAGGAGAAGGTATTGTTGAGAATTTTCACGTTGCGGGCGTAGGGTTGCTCCGGTTCGCTCCACACCAGAATACCCCGGGCAATCGGATTGCTATGGATCGCGGAGATGTTAGAGATTCGGGTCTGCTTAATCGTGATATTCTCCGTGTTGCCGTAGATCAGTATTCCGGAGATCAGAGCATGATACTGCGGATCAGCCGGGTTGTCGGACTGGGTGATGTACTTGATCGAGGAATTGGTTATCGTTACATTCCGTGAACCGGTATGTACGCCGATTCCACGAATCAGATTCTCATTGCCATTAATATGGATACCATCGATGACGATATTCTGTCCCGCAACCCAGAAAGCTTCATAGCCAAAGGAGGCAGAGGAGGTGAGGTTGACGAACTTCAGCTCCGGGCTTCCCTGACCTATAACCTGGACATGGCTGCCGACTCGGAGCGGCTCATCCAAATCTATCAAATAGAGTCCCTTGGGAACGATGACAGTCCCCCCTCCAGGCTTGTCTGCTGCCAGCTTCAGAGCGGTTATAAAGGCTTTAGTATCGTTCGTCTCCCCGTCTCCAATCGCCCCGACATCCTTCACATTAATTTTGTAGGGGGCTGGCTTCTTGGCATCTTTGGCAGCGAGTACGCTGCCGGGAATGATAGAGCAGATGATCGTGATGAGTAGCATGGAAAAAAGTTTACTGCGAAGAACAGATCGTTTCATTTTCTTTTAATCCTCCAATAAATGTTGTGAAGATGTAGCCCATTCTTCCATATCCGGCATCCAATAATACAGCTCGGATTTGACCAGAGGGTCCATCGCTCTGCCGTTGTAGCCAGGCAACTGCACATACTGGAACCCGTCCTCCTTCACCTCCTGAACCATCCAGGCCAGGCTGATCATGTCGTTGTCGCTTAAATTCGTGTCGAGAATATCCTCTCTTACCTGACTGATCAGGGAAGGGAGGCTTTTGAGGTTCTGAGGCTTGATGACAGTGCGGACGATTTCCTTCAGCACCATAGCCTGATTGGCTTGCCTGCTGGTGTCCCCTCCAGGCAGCGATTTGCGCTCGCGCACCAAATCCAGGGCTTCGGCGCCGCTGAGATGATTATCTCCGGCAGGGAAGGTCTTATGTCCATAAGTCAGCTTGACCGGCTGCTCAAGATAGACATCCAGTCCGCCGAGCGTATCGATGAAGTGCTCGAAGCCCTCAAAATCGGTCTTGATGTAATAATTGATGGAACTCGAGAACAGATTGCTGACAGCTTGAATCGTAGCCTGAGTGCCGGAATGGGTGCCGCCGCCGTTCATTTCCCCTAGAACATGGGCATGATTGATCTTGGTATAGCCTACCCCGTTGATATGAACCCGGGTGTCGCGGGGGATGGAGATCAGATTGACAGTATGGCGGTCAGGATTCACGTGAGCGAGCATGATGACATCAGTCCGGGATAGCTCCTGGCTGCGGGCATCCGTCCCAAGGATCAAGATATTGAAGCTGTGCTGGCGGGATGAATCATTGGCCTTAGCGGGAGTCTGGGGGGACCCAGGCTTTGTTACCCCGGATTGCGGGCCAGTTGAAGGCAGATCTGCTTCAGGAGTGGCCAGTATGGGAATATCGGTGCGCTTGAAATGGGCGGAGGGCTCGAAGCGCCAATATATATAGAGGCCCGCCCCGAGAAGGAGCAGCAGGGCTGCTCCCAGATATACATACCTCCGCTTGATCCTCACATGGCCGAATTTCATGCTATAGCAGACCTCCCTTACCGATGGATTCTTTTTAAGCCGAGCTTTCTGAAGTATTGATCTGGGAGGATTGGACGGCATTTATAGTGGTACTGTCCCATTCCAGCACGAAGCGGGTGAACTTCGGCTCCGGCAGCGGCTTGCTGAACAGATAACCCTGGAGCTGATCGCATTCCAGCTTAGTCAGATACTTCAGTTCCTCAGGCGACTCGATCCCTTCGGCTACGATCCTCAGATCCATATGATGGCCAAGCTCAATTACAGCGCGTACGATCGATGATTTCCGGCTGTCCTGGGTTATACCCTGGATGAAGGAACGGTCGAGCTTCATTTCGCTGATCGGCAGACGATCCAGCTGGCTAAGCGAAGAATAGCCGGTTCCGAAGTCATCCATGGAAATATGGATGCCCATCGCCCTCAGATCCTCCATCATCCGTACGCCGTATTCCACATTTTTGATCAGTGTTCCCTCCGTAATTTCCAGCAGGAGATAGCGTGGCTCCAGTCCGGTCTCCTCTAGAATGCGGGTAATGGTCGGGATGAGATTGCTCTGATAGAAATGACGGGCCGATATATTGACAGCGACCGGAAAATGCGGCATCCCTTGAAGCTGCCAGCTTCTGTTCTGACGACAGGCTTCCTCCAGTACCCACTCATCAATGTCGAGGATCACTCCGGAATTCTCGGCAAGCGGGATGAATTTGGCTGGTGAGACCATGCCATGCTCGGGATGCAGCCAACGGATCAAGGCCTCGGCTCCGATGATCTCACCGGTAATCGCATCGATCTTGGGCTGGTAATAGAGCTTGAATTGCTCTTCCAGGAGGGCGTTCTTCAGCTCGTTCTCCAGCCGCATATTCTCTTCGCGCTGATTTTCAATCAGACTGTCGTAGAAATGATACAGTCCATCGCCCTGCTCCTTGGCAACATACATCGCAATGTCGGCGTTGCGCATGACGATATCGATATCGTCTCCATCGAAGGGATACACGCTGATGCCGACGCTGACCGACATATAGAGCGCTCTTCCGTTAATCTCGAACGGCTCTTCGCAGATATCGCAGATCTTCTGGGCGATTTGCTGCACATCGGAAATATGCTCATAATGCAGAATGAACAGGAACTCATCCCCGCTAAGCCGGAATACCTTGCATTGCTCCGATACAATTCTGGTGAAGCGCCGGGCTATATCATGCAGCAGCTCATTGCCGATGGCATGCCCGAGCGTGTCGTTCACCTGCTTGAAGCGGTTCAGGTCGGCGAACATCACGGCGAAGGCCGGGGAGTCGCTGGATTCGTCAAGCGGCGGATCAGGAGGTTTATCCAGGCCGAGCGTCTTGATATATTCCTGGAAATGCAGCCGATTCGGCAGCCCGGTCAATTCATCATAATAGGCCAGATGATGCAGCTTCTTCTCCGATTGCAGCAACTGGGCTGTCTGCTCCTCCAGCAATTGCGTGTTCTTCAGGGAATCCTGGAACATATGAATCAGGTTGCCGGACATGTATTTGAAGTTATGGATTAGCGAGCGAATTTCGTATATCGAGCTCTCGGGCCATTTGATCTTCTGCACGGTGTACAGCTTATCGGGCAGATCCGTGGTCAGCGTAGCGAGCTGGGTCAATCCGCGCAGCAGTCGGTTATTCAGCCACTGCCCGATCGTCGAGCCGCAGATGACGAACAGTAACAGGATCAGGAACTGGCTCAGGAAATGCTTGTAGATCAGCTCCTGATCATGCTTCATCGGAACGCAGATCAGTAACTGCAATGCGTCCAGTGTATTCAGCGGCATTTTGTATACATAAGAGGCTTCGGACCATCCTTGAACCGGCAGGATTCGAGATTTGTAGGTCGGAACATGGAGATAGAAATCAGGTTGATCCAGTCGATGAGGCGAGTTGATGCCGTACGGCCGGGAGCTCCCGGACAGATTCATTTCATGGGTGGAGGCGATGAGGGAGTCGTTCTGGGTAGTGATCGCAATCTCATAATAGCTGCCTGTGACAGGTTGATCCATCAGTCCTTGAATATAGCTCTGATACTCCGCTGAGGATAACGGCTGGCCCTTCGTCTGCCGCAATGCTGTCAATTCCTTGACTATCGAGTTGGCTGTGCTGGTTGCAAGCTTGTAGGAATATTGCGATACTGAAGCATAGCTGCTCCAGCTATTATTCAGAATGAATATCAGGAATGGCAGTGCAATCGATACAATGATAATATGAAATAATACTTTTCTAAAGAACAGCGGCTCGTTGCGAAAGGAAATTCCCGGCCGGAGCCAACGCTTGGGCAGGTACTTCCAGATGATGTCGGCGAACATGACATTGAACAGCCCGTTGGTGACAGAGATCGTGATCAGCAGCCACAGCTCGATGCCAACCTTATGGTATAGGCCCCAATAAGTCAGGAAGATCGCAGGGATGCCGATGATCAGCCAGAACAGGGCGTCTGTCCGTAACATCCGGTCTCTCTTGCTCCAGGTTAGGGACAGGCTGATGGCTACAAGCTCAAGTAGGGATAGAATGACGATATAGGGCTTATCCCACATGGTTATAGACATTCCGTATGCAAGCACAGCGGCAGCAAGGCCATACATATTCCCGAAGCAACGGAGCATGAGTAATAGAATGACGTTCGTAAATGACAACGAAATGCTGAAAATTAGATGCAGCTCATGCGACTCGCAATATAGGGCTAGTCCGAGGCCAGCCAGGTAAGTGATGACGAGAAGCAGGCTCTTTGATCTCCTTTGCTTCATTCAGTTGCCCCCTATGGAACAGTAATTAGTGGAAAAATAGGAGATTTACACCTAACTTAATTTCTACACGTTTACAGAAATATCCTCCATCATCATCAAATTACTCGGAAAAATTGTTGTATGAACGATTGAATAGGCAGGAAAACTGTCGAGAGACCTATATTTTTCAAAACCTCTTAAAGGAATGACATCTAATGGCGATTAAGAAATTTATGCAATTGGTAGAAATCAAGACGAAGACGGCGAGCATGATCCCGTTCCTGTTCGGTACCGTGTACGCTATCTTTCGATTCCACGAGTTCCATGTAGAGCATTTCCTGCTCATGTTGTTCTCCTTGCTCAGCTTCGACATGGCGACGACAGCGCTGAATAATTACTATGACTATAAAAAAGCAGCCCGAAAGCACGGCTACGGCTACGAGGTTCATAATCCGATTGTGAGCTATAAAATGAAACCGACGCGGGTTCTCTTGCTGCTCTGCATTTTGCTGCTGATTGCGGTTGGTGCGGGGATCGTACTTTTCCTGCGGACAGACCTGCTTATTTTGCTGCTCGGGGGACTTTCGTTCGCGGTCGGAATTCTATATTCCTTCGGGCCGATTCCTATATCGAGAATGCCGCTTGGGGAGATTTTCTCGGGCTTGTTCATGGGCTTTGTGATCATGTTCATCTCAGCGTATATCCAGGCCGGGGATCGGTTGGCCTCTCTGACGCTGCAGGGGGGGATCGCTGTGCTTCAGGTGCATCTGCTTGAAGTCATACTCATCTTTCTGGTATCGATTCCGGCGATCCTCGGCATCGCGAACATTATGCTGGCCAACAATATTTGCGATATTGAGGAAGACATTGAGAACAAACGCTACACGCTGCCGGTTTATATCGGGAAGGCGAATGCACTAGTGCTATTCAAGCTGATGTATTATGCGGCTTTTGTGGATCTGCTCGTGCTGTTCTTCGTGGGGGTGAACCCGCTGCTCTGCCTGCTGGTTCTGGTTACGCTAGTGCCGATTAATAAGAATATCCAGCGGTTCACACAGCAGCAGACGAAGCAGCACACCTTCGGATTGGCGGTCAAAAATTTCATCATGATGAATGCAGCGAGGATTGCGGTTCTAACCGTGGCTATCTTTATGACCCAAATTTAACACTGCCCCTAGTGGGGTACAGAATACAAAAAAGCGGATCAGACTAGATCCGCTTTTTTGGTGCAATCATAATGCCTGCGCCGATGACCACGAGGGCGATGGCTAATACGGGTTGTCCGAAGATCATACGGTTGTACAGTGCCCCTAGCGAGAAAACAGCGAAGAATAGCAAGGACAGTCCAGCCAGAATGTTAATCGGAATAAGCAGGTACTTGTTACGGTTACTGAACCAGTAGAACTCGAATAGTCCGACGGCTGGAGCAAGGATGAAGCCTGGCCACAGGTACTGCCAGCTATCGAACAGAGTGGAGACTTGACAGACGAGGCCAACGGTGAACAGAATGCCGCCTGGGATCAACAGCCCGCTTGCTCTGCGATTGGTTACAGAGAAGTACATCCAGTGGAAGAACAAGCCGAGGGGCAGCACGAACATCGTCGGCCAGAATTGCCCGAACAGGGTACCGGCGCTGACCGCTTCTCTGCGAAAGAAGAGCAAGTACATCCCGAGCAGGATAAGTAGCGGACCAATCCATGATTTCTTACTCATTTTATTGATTTCCGTCCTTTCGATAGGTAGTTCGTTTTTTTGAACATACACTCAAAATATAATCTGGTAACATCGTATCACAAAAATGCAAGCCCTACTTCGGTCTCGGGGGAAGAAAAAATCTAGACTTTAGTCTAGTTGTCGGATGAACGATTTTACCACTATCACTCTTGGTGAAAAGGTGTATAATGGATAGTGTGATAAATATCACATGCAACTGTGGAAGGGGCGTGAAGTGGCTAGTGAGCCAATGGACAAAATTCAAGAAGGCCTCCCGGTTCAAAGTAATTCCCGTCATGCTGGTTCCGGTATTCCTTGGAGCGCTTGGAGCTTATGTATGGAAGGGAGTCTTTCATCCGGGGCTTTTCATAATTACATTAATTGGCGCAGGTGCGGCGCATCTGTTCTCGAATATGGTCAATGATTTATGGGATTATCGCAGTGGGGCGGATGACGTTGCCCATCGTACCCCCGAGGTCATCTCGACCAATTCCGGCTTCCTGTCGAATGGAACGATGTCCGAGAAGACCTTCGCTACCATCACTTGGTCGTTGCTTGGTCTGGCGGTATTTTGCGGTATCGTGCTAAGTATTCTCAGCGGTTGGCCTATTCTCATATTCTCGGTATTAGGCGGGCTGATCGCTTATTTCTATGTAGCCCCACCGATCCAGTTTGGTTACAGGGGGAAAGGTCTGAGCGAGCTGGCGATTCTGCTATCCTTTGGCGTTATGCCTATTATGGGCTCGTATTATGTTCAGACAGGAGATTTGAGCTTGCGTTCGGTGCTGTTGTCGCTGCCGATCGGGCTATTGACGACATTGCTATTATTTAACCATCATTTCCTGCACTGGCAGGCGGACAAGCAAGCGGGGAAGAACACATTGGTCGTCGTGTGGGGGGAGAAGAGGGCGTTGGCTTTTTCTAAAATGCTCTTGATCCTTGCTTACGCCTTTCTCGTGCTCTGTGTAGCTGTACGAATATTGCCGCTCTATTCCCTAGTCGGATTGTTAACGGCAGTGCCGCTATATCAAGTCTATGGCAGATTAAAGGACCATAATCCTTCTACGGCCTATTTGCCGCTAATGGGGGCTTCGCAGAAGGCCTCGGTCCGCTGTGGACTGGTCATGATCGTAACTCTGCTGATTCAAGGTATTATCCAACAATTTTAAGAGAAAGCGAGACGAGCTTAATGGAAGAACAAAAGGTATTTGGTGATTTTCATACGATTCTGAATGAAGGACAGGTCTGGAAAATAGGCGGCTTCCCGCTGCCCGACGGTTCATTCTGGGAGTATCGTGAGCCCGAGGCTGTAGTGATTGTACGCAACGGGATTCTGTATGTCCGCGCTCCACTGAGCCGTCAGAACGATCAAGTCCAAATTCTCGATAATGCCAAGCATATGTATTATTCAGTTGAGGATGTCGTCGTACCGGAGGAAGGCGAGGTCAGCTTCGAGCTGCAAATCCGCGCCCGTACACAGAATACAACGCCGGGTGACCTTTACGATGGCTGTATCGCTGAACCTGCTTGATTTCACGACAGGAGCGGCGCTGGACTTCTTCGCCGGCAATGATAAATATGCCAGTGTATATGCGGTATTGCCCTTCCCCGGCGTCAAAGTGCCGGATAGTGACAAGACGAAATACTTCTGTGTGTTTAAGGAGGATACGGACTTCAAGGCCCGTGAATTTAACACTTATAAAATCACTTATAACCGTGCCCAGGATGAGGTCATCTTCTATCTGAACGGGGCAGAGGTGCGCCGGGAGAGTGGTGTACCGGTCAAGTTCAATCGTTTCACCATCGCTCTTGGCATCATGACGGAGAAGGATATCTCGCCGGAGGGCAGTGTGTCCGTACATGGGCAGACGGTCATTGCCGAGTATTCTCCAATAACGGTGACGATAAAGGAGTAAGGAAGCAAGTACAGCAGACACAAGCAAGCCGCTTCGCAGTTGATTGCGATTAGCGGCTTTTTGCTGTTGCACTACGATTCCTATCTATCCCCGGAACTTGTCAGTTCCCGAGATGAAACCATCCGAAGTCCCCTTGCCATCCTTGGAATGGTTCTTGAACTGGCTGAGCCGTCCAGCTCCGCCCTCGCCGCCATTTCCTGTTGAAGCATTCTGGCCATTACTGCTGCCGTTGCCAGCCCGCCGATCTTTCTTCGCCATACTGCGGTTCACCTCCAGATCATAAAGCTAAGAATGCTTATTGCTAGTTAGCGTCTGCTATAGGGTCTGTTTTTATACCGTGCCAAGGTCTGCACTTTAAGTCACTCATGCCCGGTGAGAAAGCCTGCAATTTTGCGGAGTTTCGTTAGCGCGGATGCATTATTTCTGCGTGCTATGTTTCTTGCTGGCCAGCTTGCCTGCGGGATTTCCTTTGCCCTGGCGCCGTTTTCCCGCCTCGTCCTTGGCCTGCTTGTCGTGCAGCTTCTCAACGAATTCATGGGTATTGTCCATGTACAACGATCCTCCTTTAGAAAGTAGAGGTAGTCCCAAAAGTCCACTGAAAACAGACTTTTTGGAACAAGCACCATTTAGAGAGTGGCTTCAGACGTTACTATGCCTCAATTTCCTGCATTTCATGCTGCCGGGTTTCGCTGCTTCAAGCCGACCGGGCCAAGGGGAATCTAGAAAGGGTCATAGCCGATTTTTCCAAGAATTATAAGAGAATTAAATTTAAAATGGTTGACAATGTGAAAAAGGTACACGTATAATTTAGTCTGAATGATAATGATAATGATTATCATTATTGATCTATCAATTCGTCTGTCTTGCCGGCAGAATTAACTTGAACTTCCTCCAGGCCAGGGGAAGGGAAGTAAGGACGAGAGATGAAGAAGGATATCTCACCGCCGGATATATTCCGGTTTGATCGTGAACATGGGAGATTCTGCGGATCAGTCGGGTTCCCCGATTAATCAGCATCGTGATCGCCGGTGTCAGTATGAGCGTCGTCGGCCTCATTATGCAGCAGTTCACCCGCAACAAATTTGTATCCCGACTACGGCGGGTACGGGAGATTCCGTCAACTTCGGTATTATGGTGTCTCTGTTACTGTTAATTCAGCGGGGTCGCTGTTGAAGACGAGTATTTTTTGCATGCTCTTTGGTAGGTACATTTACATTCATGAAAATTCTAAGCCGCCTGAAATTCAAAGACTAGTCAGCGGCCAGCTGCATAAAAAGCACATAAAACATAATATAGATATTTATTAATTTCATTAATTCAATAATATTAAGCTTATATCTTAGGAGGATCTATGAGAAAATCTAATTACTTAAAATTAACAGTTGCCATGTTTGCTATTTTTGCTTTAGTCTTATCAGCTTGCTCGACCTCAAATAATAAACCAGCCGCGGCAAATGAACCTGCTACGACAAATCAAGCTGCTGCGTCATCGAGTCAGCCTGAGAAACCTTCAACGGTTGAAATCACTGATGCCCATGGAACTGTCACTGTTCCTGTAAGCCCAAAGAATGTAGTTGCTTTGGATAATAGAACTTTTGAAACTTTAGCGGATTGGGGAATTAAATTAGTGGCTGTTCCAAAGGATGTTATGCCTGGGGATTCACCATATGTAAGTGATGATTCTGTTCAAAATATCGGAAATCACCGTGAACCAAATCTTGAAATTATAGCAGCGGCTGACCCTGAACTTGTAATTGTCGGTCAAAGATTTGCTAGCTATTATGAAGATATAAAAAAATTAGTGCCTAATGCAGCTGTGATTGATCTTTCTTTTGATGTTTCTGAGAAATCTGATGCCCCTGGAGAAAGCTTAGTAAATGGACTTAAGGATGCTACGACTTCTTTAGGGCAAATTTTTGATAAAAATGAAGAAGCTAAACAATTGATAGCTGATTTCGATAAAGCTATCGAAGATGCTAAGTCTGCCTATAACGGAACAGATAAAGTGATGAGTGTTGTAGTTTCTGGTGGAAATATTGGTTTTTCAGCTCCTCATTCTGGACGCGTTTGGGGACCGATGTATGAAATTTTTGGATGGACTCCAGCATTAGAAGTTGACGGTTCTTCTTCAGATCATCAAGGTGATGAGGTTTCTGTTGAAGCTATTGCACAAAGTAATCCGGATTGGATTTTTGTACTAGATCGTGATGCTGCAATATCTTCTGCATCTGATGCCGTTCCTGCTAAGGATGTTATTGATAATTCACCTGCTCTTCAAAAGGTAACTGCTGTTTCTAAAGGACAGATCGTTTATGCACCAAATGACACTTACACCAATGAATCAATCCAAACTTATTTAGAGTTGTTTGAGAACCTTGCAAAGACTTTAACTAAGTAGTCTAAAGGAGTATAACATAGTGCCCAAAAATATAATTGCCGGGGTTGAGAAAAATTCTCAACCCCAGCTTTATAACCACAATAGAATATGGACAAAACCTTTTATATTCACGATTATAGTTGTTATTATTTTAGGCATTATATCATTGTTTACTGGAGTTTATGATATACGCGGACAAGAGGATGGAATAAATATGTTTTTCATTACTCGTGTTCCAAGAACAGCGGCACTAATGCTTACTGGAGCCGCCATGTCTATGGCAGGACTCGTAATGCAACTTGTTACACAGAATCGTTTTGTCGAACCTACCACAACAGGAACTATTGAATGGTCAGGCTTAGGACTTCTTCTTGTTTATTTATTATTTCCTGCCCCAACTTTAGTTTTAAGAATGACCGGTGCAATTATTTTTTCTTTTATAGGCACGATGATTTTCTTTTTATTTTTAAGAAGAGTTAAGCTCCGTTCGTCTTTAATTGTCCCGATTATTGGACTGATGCTTGGAGCAGTCATTTCTGCAGTTTCCACTTTTATGGGACTCCTTTTTCAAATGACGCAAAATATTCAAAATTGGTTTGTAGGCTCTTTTGCGGCAGTCCAAGTTGGAAGATATGAATATTTATGGCTAATTGTTATAGTTACTTTTCTTATTTTTATTTTTGCTAATCGATTGACTTTAGCCGGATTAGGGGAAGATGTCGCAACAAGTCTTGGGGTAAATTACAATAGAATCGTTCTTTTGGGTACCGCTCTTATTTCTATTGCAGTCGGAATTGTTGCAGCTGTTATTGGAAACTTACCTTTCCTAGGGCTAATAGTACCCAATATTGTTTCCATGTTTCGAGGAGATGATCTCAGGAGTAATTTGCCTTGGGTATGTGTGATAGGTATGGGGACTATAACGGTTTGTGACATCATTTCTCGAACCATTATAATGCCTTTTGAAGTACCTGTTTCTTTGATCCTTGGAACAGTGGGGGCAGTCGTATTTATTACTATATTATTGAGACAGAGGAAAACAAGGAGGCTAAGATGAACGCATTGGAATATAGACGTATTGAAAATGTCGGAATCGATTCTAGCCTTCATAATGTAAATAGATCAGCTAGAGCCTTTCGTTCTAAGAAAGAAGAAACAACTTATTGGATTTTGCTGATAACATTGATTGCTTTGGGCGTCCTTTCTTCATATGGACTTTTAATTTATAACAATCCGGTTCCAGTAGATTCACCTTCTTTTATCCCCGTTGTTATGAGAAGGATCGTAGCCCTGGTAGCCATGATTATTGCTGCAATTTGTCAGAGTTTATCGACCGTTGCTTTCCAAACGATTACGAATAACAGGATCATAACTCCTTCACTTTTAGGCTTTGAATCACTTTATTCAACAATTCATACTAGTACAATATTTTTCTTTGGTGCTGGTGCATTGATCAATTTTAGTGGTATTGGATCATTTTTATTTCAAGTTATCGTTATGGTTTTAATGAGTTTAATCCTTTATGGATGGTTGCTTTCTGGAAAGTATGGAAATCTGCAACTTATGCTTTTGGTTGGAATTATTATTGGAACCGGGCTGAGCTCTGTGTCAACTTTTATGAGAAGACTTCTTTCGCCTTCCGAGTTTGATATTTTACAGGCAAGATTGTTTGGTTCTGTCAATAATGCGGATTCTGCCTATTTTCCTATTGTAATTCCAATGGTAATCATTGTGGCAATATTGCTTCTTGCTAATTCCAAAAAATTAAATGTGGTATCCCTGGGTAAGGATGTCTCTACTTCTTTTGGAGTTAAACATCAATCTAGTATCATTTATACGCTTATATTAGTTTCTATTCTGATGTCCATTTCAACGGCGTTGGTTGGACCACTTACTTTCTTTGGTTTTTTAGTTGCAACTTTGAGTTATCAAGCGGCGCCAACTTATGATCACAGATATATTTTTCCTATGGCCCTTGCTATAGGTTTTTTGATACTAACAGGTGCATACTTTTTAATGTATCATGTATTCAATGCTCAAGGGGTAGTTTCAGTTATTATTGAGATGTTTGGCGGAATAATATTCCTAATTGTGATTTTAAGGAAGAGGGCTCTATGATAAAGATTGATAATGTTAGAAAGTTATATAGCGATAAAGTAAGCATAGGGCCTTTGAATATTGAAATACCAAAGGCCGGTTTTACTTCTTTAATTGGACCCAATGGTGCTGGAAAATCGACGACACTTTTGATGATTGGAAGACTCTTGAATATAGATGAAGGCCAAATTAGGGTAGCTAATATGGATGTTTCTGAATCTAAATCAAAAGACTTAGCAAAAATCGTGACCATTTTGCGACAAGAAAATCATTTTGTAACAAGGTTGACTGTAAGACAACTAGCTGGATTTGGACGTTTTCCTTATTCAAAGGGAAGATTAACTAAAGAGGATGAAGCGATTATTTCTAAATATATCGATTTTTTAGACCTGACTGATCTGGAAAATAGATATTTAGATGAGCTCTCTGGTGGTCAAAGGCAAAGGGCATATGTGGCCATGGTTTTGTGCCAAGAGACTGAATATGTACTTTTGGATGAGCCGCTGAATAATCTGGATGTTGCTCGTTCTGTTCAAATGATGGAGCATTTGAGGCATGCTGCTGATGAATTTGGAAGAACAATCCTGACGGTTATGCATGATATCAATTTTGCAGCCAAATATTCCGATAGAATCTGTGCTATGAAAAATGGACAAATTGCCGCTTTTGGAACAGTAGAAGAGGTTATGGATCCAGAAATTTTGACAGATATTTTTGAAACGAAAATAGAGATTATCGAAGGTCCTTATGGGCCAATAGCGATTTATTAGAAATACAATGCTATTTGAATAAATGGATAACTAGATCGGGAAGAGCCGCTGACAACTGTCGGTGGTTTTTTTGCTTGTATCCCGGTCACGATACCTATACAACCAACTTTATGATGCAATTTCTCTCCTACGAAACGATCTGAAGTCATGATATAGTGAAGCAAGAATGGATCAAGAACGTTAATCTAGCATAATGATCCAAGTGGAGCGATCCCTCCAATACGATTTTGAAGGAGATGAAGCGATGAACAATGTAATGCCGATCATAACAATTCGGGATTTACGCAAACGATACGGAGATCGATTTGTCCTGAACGGGATTGATCTCGATGTCTATCCAGGGCAAATTATCGGGTATATTGGACCCAATGGCGCAGGCAAGAGTACGACGGTCAAAATCATGCTGGGACTGGTCGGTGATTTTACGGGGGAAGTCCGTATTATGGGCCAGAGCCCAGATGGAGAGGACGTGGAATATAAGCGCAAAATCGGATATGTGCCAGAGATCGCCGAGATATACGATACGCTTACGGCCAGGGAGTACCTGACCTTCATAGGCGAATTATACGGTCTATCTACGGATGATGCGGAGAGTAAGGCGCAGGGGTTAATGAATCGTTTCGGTATGGGACGAGTGTTCGACCATCGGATCGCTTCTTTCTCCAAGGGCATGAGGCAGAAAGTCCTGATCATATCCAGCCTGTTACATAATCCGGATATTCTCTTCCTGGATGAGCCGCTGAGTGGTCTGGATGCGAACAGTGTGATGGTTGTGAAGGAAGTTCTCGCATTGCTGGCGGCCTCAGGCAAGACGATATTCTATTCCTCCCATATGATGGACGTGGTCGAGAAGATTAGCAATCGCATCATTCTGCTCGATGACGGGAGGGTCGTTGCCGATGGTAGCTTCGCAGAGCTACAGGAGAAGAGCCAGGAAGGCTCGCTGGAGCAAATATTCAATCAATTGACCGGGTTTAATGAACATAAGCAGATCGCTGAACAGTTTGTAGCTATTGTAAGAGGTGAAGCGCATGACTGAGCCGATTGCTTTGCGCGTGCTGGATCGGTTCCGGGGGTTATTCTCCAGGTTCGGTGTCGATTATCCCGTGATGCGGCGCATACTGCAGGTGAAGCTGACGATGGATGCGCGGAGAGTACCTACTATCGTGGGGAAAAGCAAACAGAGAAGCGATGATCAGAATGCAGAGGATCACAATCAATTTGCAAAATCACTGTGGATCTATGCACTTTTTGGTGTATTCTGCTCTGCGTTTATGTGGCTCGGGGACAATTACTTTTTTAAAATGAGCTTGACCTTCGGGGTCCTGATGTTCATTGTGATGACCTCATTGATTTCCGATTTCTCATCTGTACTGCTGGATATTCGGGACCGTAATATACTTGCGACCAAGCCGGTGAATCATCGTACCTTGACCATGGCCAAGACGATGCATGTATGTATTTACTTGATCATGCTGACGGGGGCCATCGCTGTTGTGCCGCTAATTACCGGACTGATCCGTCATGGAATCCTCTTCTTTCTTATTTTTGCTGTTGAACTGATCTTTATGGACTTGCTGGTCGTGGCGCTCACCGCTCTAGTCTATCTTACCGTGCTTAAATTTTTCGATGGTGAGAAGCTGAAGGATATTATCAATTACGTTCAGATCGGTCTTACTATCGTCATGACGATAGGGTATCAATTATTAATCCGGATGTTTAATCTTATCGATTTTCATGTCACATTCCAGCCCAAATGGTATCAGCTTTACATCATTCCGGCCTGGTTTGCGGCTCCATTTGAGAGCCTGTTGCATCGCAATGGGGAGCCGATCCTCACCGTATTCTCATTGTTTGGGATCGCGGTTCCGCTGCTGGCCTTTATAATTTATATCCGGCTGATGCCATCGATGGAACGACACTTGCAGAAGCTGGCTGATCCGGGTGGCAGACCTGTAAGGGGCAAAGGAAGACTGCTGCAGGGTCTATCCCGTATATTCTGTTCCGGCTCGCAAGAGAGAGGATTCTTCCGGTTAGCCTGGTCGTTGATGGGAAATGAGCGAGATTTCAAGCTTAAGGTGTATCCGATCCTCGGTTTTTCGATCATATTTCCGTTTTTATTTCTGTTCACCTCCGGATTTGACGATGGACTGAAGGGGCTACAGGGATCGCCGAAGTATTTGTTTATCTATTTCAGTGGAGCGATGATCTCCACAATCATTATGATGCTGCAGTATTCCAATAAGTATAAAGCCTCCTGGATCTATAAAACTCTGCCCATCAGCGATTATGAAGAGGTTCATAGAGGGGCCCTAATCGCTGCGATTGTTCGGCTGATTCTGCCGCTGTTCCTTGTGCAGAGTGTAATATTCAGTTTCATTTTTGGTTCGGGTATCATTCTGGATTTGGTGACTGCCGGGCTGAGTCTGCTGCTATATACGGTAATCTGCTATGCGTTCCTGCATAGAAATTTGCCTTTCTCTCAACCATTTGATGCGATCCAGAATGAAGGGCTGAGGGTTCTTCCGTTAATACTGCTGCTTGGTGGTTTCGGAGTCCTGCATTTTGTTATGACGTTTATTAATTATGGGGTATATGCGTATACGATGGTGCTGATCCTGCTCAATTTCCTGGTATGGCATCCGAATCGTAAGATCTTCAAGCGACTGACTCGTCGGGTGGAGAATTAAACTTGGGGAAGGGCAGGTAATCTGCCCTAAATCAAGCCCCGTCAAAAAAGTTTCACAATTTGGAAGAGAGTCCCAAAACCCGCGCCACTACAGCGTTTATGCACTAAAATTATTTTTGTGATTTTTATCATGTGATTCTCGTCACAAAATTATTAAATTTTGAACGTTCACTTTCTAAATTCCGTGCTAGAATTCACATTAAGTTAAATTGAATGAAAGTAGGGAAGAAAAATTATGGATCCGTTAGTGCTTGCACGACTTCAGTTTGCGGTGACGACAATTTTTCACTTCTTCTTCGTTCCGCTGTCTATCGGCCTGGCTCTTCTGATTGCAATCATGGAGACGATGTACGTAGTCAAGGGAAAAGAAGAATACAAGCGCATGGCAAAATTCTGGGGGAAGCTGTTCCTCATTAACTTTGCCGTCGGTGTTGTTACCGGGATTATTCAGGAGTTCCAGTTCGGGATGAACTGGTCCGATTATTCGCGTTTTGTTGGTGACGTATTTGGTGCCCCGCTCGCGGTGGAAGCTTTATTCGCCTTCTTCATGGAGTCCACGTTCATCGGATTGTGGATCTTCGGGTGGGAGAGATTGTCGAAGCGAGTTCACTTGCTATGTATTTGGCTCGTCGCTATTGGAACGACTGTATCAGCCTTCTGGATTCTGACTGCTAACTCCTTTATGCAACGTCCGGTTGGTTTTGAAATGGTCAATGGGCGTGCAGAAATGAATGACTTCTTCGCTCTGATTACGAATGGACAGTTGTTAGTAGAATTCCCGCATACGGTACTGGGCGCATTTGCTACAGGCGCTTTCATGATCGCCGGGATCAGCGCTTATAAGATGCTGCGCCGCAAAGATATGGAATTCTTCAAGAAATCATTCAAACTCGGCGTGATCGTCGGTTTGATCGCTTCCCTCGGGACGGCGCTGTATGGTCACCAACAGGCTCAGTACCTGGTGAAGACCCAGCCGATGAAGATGGCCGCTTCCGAAGGATTGTGGGGCAAGAGCGGTGATCCTGCTCCATGGACGGTTTATGCACATATCGACCCGAAGACGGGCGAGAATTCTTTTGAGATCAAAATTCCGTATATGCTCAGCTTCCTGTCTTACAGCAGCTTCTCCGGTGAAGTTAAGGGGATGAACGAGCTGCAGGCAGAGTATGAACAAACTTATGGTCCTGGGGATTACATTCCACCAGTGCGCACTACATTCTGGAGCTTCCGCATCATGGTAGCGGCAGGGTCGCTGATGATCGTGCTGTCACTGTACGGGGCATATCTGGCATGGCGCAAGAAACTGGATAATAAAAATACTTGGTTCTACAGACTCATGTTATGGTCAATTTCCCTTCCATTCATTGCGAACACGGCAGGATGGGTTATGACAGAATTCGGTCGTCAGCCGTGGACGGTCTTCGGATTGATGCAGACGAAGGACAGCGTATCGCCAAGTGTAACATCAGGGCAGCTCCTGTTCTCGCTCATCGCATTTACCGCTATTTTCACTGTGCTTGCAGCTTCGATGGTCTATCTATTCGTCAAAACGATTAAAAAAGGCCCTTATGCGGAGGGTACCGATGATAGCCATTCGATCGATCCATTCTCTAAGGAGGGATACCATGTCTCTTAATGAGCTTTGGTTTGTGTTGGTCGCCGTATTGTTCATCGGTTTTTTCTTCCTGGAGGGCTTTGACTTCGGTATTGGTATGAGCACTCGCTTTCTGGCCAAGAATGATATGGAGCGCCGGGTGTTGATTAATTCGATCGGCCCATTCTGGGACGCTAATGAAGTTTGGTTGCTAACCGCCGGTGGCGCGATGTTCGCAGCTTTTCCGAACTGGTATGCGACGATGTTCAGCGGCTATTATACACCGCTCGTCGTATTGCTGCTGGCACTGATCGGCCGTGGCGTCGCGTTTGAGTTCCGCGGTAAGGTGGATAACACCAAGTGGAAGAACACTTGGGATATGGCGATCTTCTTAGGTAGCCTGTTGCCACCATTCCTGCTCGGTGTCGTATTCTCCGGCTTGCTCAAGGGCTTGCCGATCGATAGCGAGATGGAGATGAAGGCAGGTCTGTTCGATATGGTCAACCTCTATACACTGGTTGGCGGAATTACAGTAGTTGTGTTATGTTTGGTGCATGGGTTGCTGTTCGCTTCGCTGCGGACAACAGGGGATCTACAGAAGCGAGCCCGTAAGCTGGCTCATACGATGTTAATTCCGCTGGCTGCCTTGTTCGTCATCTTTGCAGTAATGACTTACTTCCAGACAGATGTGTTTGAAGTACGCGGCTTGCCGCTGGTTCTGCTAGCTGTCGTTGGTCTCGTTGCCTTCCTCTTGGCTGGATGGTTCATGTCCAAGCAGAGAGATGGCTGGGCATTCGGCATGACAGGAACCTTGATCGCTCTCTCGATCGCTGGCGTGTTCGTGGGACTATTCCCACGCGTTATGGTCAGCTCGATTAACGAAGCCTTCTCGTTGACCGTTTATACGGCTTCCTCCGGGAACTATTCGTTGAAGGTGATGACGATCGTGGCACTTACGCTGCTTCCATTCGTATTAGCTTATCAAATTTGGAGCTACTTCGTGTTCCATAAGCGCGTTCACGAGAAGGAGCATTTGGAGTATTAATTATGGGTAAAGGATTAATGAAGTTCAAAGGAATCAAGCCGGTCTTATGCTTAATGGCCGGCTTGACCTTTATTCAGACGATAGCGATTATATTGCAGGCAAAATGGCTTGCAGAGGCGGTATCCGCTCTGTTCGCCGGCGCCAAGCTACAGGAACAGGCCGGAACAGTCGGCTTGTTCCTGTTTGCTTTTACCGTACGCCAACTATGTGCATTGGTCGAGCAGAAGCTCGCCTTCCGCTTTGCTGAGCGTACTGGAAGTGCGCTTCGGGAGCAGGTGCTGTCCAAGCTGTTCGAGCTTGGGCCGAGGTTTGCCGGCCGGGAAGGCACGGGCAATCTGGTCACCCTGATTCTGGAGGGCGTGGCCAAGTTCCGTAAATATTTGGAGCTGTTCCTGCCGCGGATGCTGGGTACCGGGCTTACGCCAGTTTTGATTTTGGCCTATGTATTCACATTGGATGTGACCTCCGGGATCATTCTGATCGTAACGATGCCGATTCTGATCATCTTCATGATTCTGATCGGTCTAGCTGCACGCAAGCAGATGGATCGGCAATGGGAGTCGTACAGAATGCTGTCGAATCACTTTGTGGATTCATTGCGAGGTCTTGAGACGCTCAAATTCCTAGGGCGCAGCAAGACGCATATCGAGTCGATCGACGGAGTCAGCAACTCCTATCGTTCGGCGACGATGCGTACGCTTCGTGTTGCCTTTCTGTCCTCGTTCGCGCTCGATTTCTTCACGATGCTGTCGGTTGCTTCGGTCGCTGTCAGTCTCGGTCTGCGCTTGATCGATGGGAGAATGACCTTGCTGACCGGCCTAACGGTGCTGATTCTGGCACCGGAATATTTCCTGCCGGTGCGTATGGTTGGCGCAGACTATCATGCGACGCTGGATGGCAAGGAAGCTGGAGAAGCGATGGAGAGTATTATTCGTGAAGCCGAGCAGGAATTCGCTAAAGCGGCGGAAGTCCCTGCCGATGCTGATTTTAGTTGGAATCGGGAGAGCAAGCTGGCTCTCCATTCGGTAGGCATGAAGTATGAAGAAGCGGGCCGCGCCTCCCTGGAGGATGTGAGCCTGACCTTTAGCGGTGTCCGTAAAATTGGAATTATCGGTGAGAGCGGCGCGGGCAAATCGACGCTGATCGATGTATTGGGCGGTTTCTTGCGTCCGACCTCCGGGACATTCGAGCTTAATGGCTGTACATTAGGTGATCTAAGCGCCTCCGGGTGGAGGGATTTGATCACGTATATTCCACAGAAGCCGTATATCTTCAGCAGCAGCTTGGCGGACAATATCCGCTTCAATCGGCCGGAGGCATCTATGGAGGATGTGGCGAAGGCGGCTGATGCTGCGGGGCTAGGCGGGCTGATTGCTGAATTACCGCTGGGGCTGGAAGAGCCGATCGGCGGTGGCGGTCGCCCCCTGAGCGGTGGTCAGGAGCAGCGCGTGGCCTTGGCCCGGGCATTACTGAGCGAGCGGCCGGTCATTCTGCTGGATGAACCGACGGCTCATCTGGATATTGAGACGGAATACGAACTAAAGGAGA
The DNA here is from genome assembly GCF_003614185.1 of Paenibacillus aceti. Taxonomy (GTDB): domain Bacteria; phylum Bacillota; class Bacilli; order Paenibacillales; family Paenibacillaceae; genus Fontibacillus; species Fontibacillus aceti. The sequence continues at coordinate 3,981,325 of NZ_KZ987724.1, read as the reverse complement.
CAATGCTCCCTCTGTTTGCACATAAATTGGTCATATTGGCTACCCATCGTCTGCACTGGATGCAGGAGATGGATCAGGTTATTGTGATGGATCAGGGACGAGTTGTTGAATATGGTACGCCGGAGCAATTATTGAAGGATCAGGGTGCGTATTATCATTTGATGGTTTCGCAGCAGGAGGGGATTTCATGAGGGAGAGTCTATCCGATAGAGGTTGGATTACACCGTATTTTCGGCTGTACAGCGGCCGATTCGCCCTGTATTTGATCCTGGGTGTATTGACCCTGCTGACAGCTTCGATGCTGATGTTCACCTCCGGTTATCTGATCACGAAGTCATCCACCATGCCGTACAACATTCTGCTTGTGTATGTACCGATTGTCGGTGTGCGGGCGTTCGGGATCGGGCGTTCTGTCATCCACTATGTGGAGCGATTGGTCGGCCATGATGCGGTGCTGCGCATATTATCACGGATGCGGGTTCGCCTGTATCGGGTGCTGGAGCCGCAGGCTCTATTCATCCGCTCGCGCTACCGGACAGGGGATATTCTTGGAGCGCTTGCCGATGATATCGAGCAGCTTCAGAACGTCTATATCCGTACCGTGTTCCCGAGCCTGGTATCAATTGTATTGTATGCCGTTGTTGTCGTGGCGCTGGGCGTGTTCGATGTGACGTTTGCGCTGTTAGCTGCGTTGTATATTCTGATTCTTGTCGTCGTGCTCCCCTATATTTCACTGAAGCTGACCCAAAGGACCAATGCGGAGGTAAAACGTGACCGCAACGGTCTGTACCAACAGCTGACGGATGCAGTAATGGGAATCAGTGATTGGGTCATTAGCGGTCGCCATCATGACTTCCTGGATGAATATGAGCAGGCTGAGGCGGCCGTCGCCCGCAAGGAGTATAAGCTGCATGTATGGTCGAGGTGGAGAGGGCTGATCAGCCAGCTCGTGGTGGGGCTTGCTGCTGTGGCGATGATCTATTGGTCCAGCGGTCAGTCGTCGGCGGGTCACATCGATCCGACCTTGATCGCAGCTTTTGTGCTCGTAGTATTTCCGCTTGCTGATGCCTTCCTGCCGGTATCCGATGCGATCGAGCGTATTCCGGAGTATAGGGAATCACTGGAGCGGCTGACCCGGATGGAGGGTCAGGGTGAGACTTCGGGAGACAGTAATAGTGCGGCTGGAGGAGCTTCCGGGACATTAGTTGCGGGGGTCCCCTCTGCCATAGCTGACTATGCTCATTTGCAGCTGGATCAGGTTAAGTTCGCTTATGGCGAAGACGGAGCCGGAGCCGGAGCGAATTCGGTAGATGGCGTATCTCTTGATATCCCGCAGGGGTCGAGAATCGCCATCATCGGTCGCAGCGGGGCGGGGAAATCCACGCTGCTCAAGCTGATTCAGGGGGCTTTGGCACCGACGGAGGGGTCTGTCATGATTAACGGCCGCGCCGCCGCTGACTATGGTGACGACATCCCGAAGCTTATCTCGGTGTTGAACCAAAGCCCGCATCTGTTCGACACGACGGTGGCGAACAATATTCTGTTGGGCCGCCCGGAGGCGAGCGAGGAGGAGATTCTGCGAGCGGCTGAGCAGGCACGGATGGGCGAGCTGATCGCCTCGCTTCCAGAGGGGCTGAACACGCCGATGCGTGAGACGGGGCAGCGCTTCTCCGGCGGAGAGCGGCAGCGTATCGCGCTGGCGCGGGTGCTGCTGCAGAATACGCCGGTGCTCATCCTCGATGAGCCGACGGTAGGGCTCGATCCGCGGACCGAGCGGGCACTGCTGTCCACGATCTTCCAAGCGACGGCAGGCAAGTCGCTGATCTGGGTGACGCATCATCTGGTCGGTGCCGAGCAGATGGATGAGATCATCTTCATGGAGCATGGCCGCATCATTATGCGCGGAACCCATGCTGAATTGATGGAGCGCGAGCCGCGCTATCGCAATCTGTACCGGCTGGATCGGCCAGAGGTATGAATATGAGCCTTCTGAGGCTTCAAGTATTAAGTGGCCGTAAGTGCCTGCCTGTAAGTGTTGCAAATGCCGCAAATGCCGCAAATGCCGTAAGTGGAGCGATGTTCCGCTTACGGCTTATTTGCGCGCTGCCCTGTCGTCGAATGAACTTGAAAGATGCAAATATGCAGGCTTTTGAAGGCGAAACGGTCTGTTCTCAGCAAAAGCTTGCGAATCTGCAGGCTTTTTTGCTGTTTTTGCCGAAATGAGGCCTATACGGAGTAAAAGCCTGTATTATCGCAGGAATTTACCATTAGAGGGCGGAGGGCAGGCAGAATTCCTGCATATTTGCAGGAATTCCCTCCCGGCGCACTCTAACGAAACGTGGTATCGCTATTCGCACTTAAAAGAGCCTCCACAAAATGTAACGAAACAGGGTAACGTTATTTGACCTCAGTAGTAGCTTAACACCTCAATTTGGCTCGAATAGCGCTATGGTGTTTCGTTAGATTTGCGCGGCCCCCTTTTGGGAGTAAATAGCGTTCTGAAGTTTCGTTAGAAGGTGGACTACCCCAAATAGATGAAGTCACGCACGGTATCAATTAAAGGGTTATTCGCTTCCACTTCTACTGTATAGCCGATATAATGGGGATTAATTATAGCCAGGAAGGTTAACCATTCATCATCAAGCGGATGAAGAGTCATGATATAAGTGAGGCAGGACGGCAATTATTCGGAGGTGAGGGGATTTGGAACTAAGACAGATTCAGTACTTTATCGAGGTAGCGAAGCTGGAGCATGTGACAGAGGCTTCTTATGTGCTGCATGTATCGCAATCCGCGGTAAGTAGGCAAATTTTCAAGCTGGAATCGGAGCTGGGGGTTAATCTGTTCATTCATGAAGGGCGTAAGGTGAAGCTCACGCCCATTGGCCGGCTGTTCCTGGCCCATATGGAGCAGTTAATGAAGGTGATTGAGAATGCGCAGCAGGAGATCAACGAATATCTTGATCCCGAACGCGGTACCGTGCGCATCGGCTTTCCCAGCAGTTTAGCGGCGCAGATGATCCCCAAGGTTGTATCGGCGTTCCGGGAACGCTATCCGGCGGTTCATTTCCAGCTGCAGCATGGTTCATATAAGGAACTGGTGGAGTCAGTGGTCAAGGGGGATATGAATCTGGCGATCATAGGCCCGGTTCCGCAGCATGAGCCGCTGATCAAGAGCGAGGTCCTGTTCCAGGAGAAATTCGTGGCTATGCTGCCAGCGGATCATAGACTGGCTGATCGGAACGCTGTCCGACTTAGCGAACTGAAGGATGATTATTTCGTGCTGTTCCCGGAAGGCTTCATTCTGCGGGAAATCGTGGTGGACGCTTGCTCTGACTTGGGCTTTAAGCCGAAGGTGGCATTCGAGGGAGATGATCTGGATGCGATCAAAGGTCTGGTAGGCGCAGGGATGGGGTTGACTGTATTGCCGGAGATCGCCCTGAATGAGCATCTGGCTTCGACGATTATGACTCTACCTGTGATCGAGCCGGTAGTAACCCGGGATGTCGGTGTCATTATTCCGGCCAATCGCGAGCTGCCGCCGACCGAGAAGCTATTCTATGAGTTTCTGAAAAATGAATTTGGTATGTTCGGTTTTGAGGAGGGCTTGGAGCTACTTTAAGCTGTTTTGAGTTATGGGAGGCGCTCGCTTTCTCTACATTAAATACTTCCTCCAATCCCGGATATTAGGGTGTGGAATATGTCTAATTCATTAACGCAGAATAAATACAGTGATATTTGTCATTAAGTTCATAACTTAATGACTTTTTTTATTGAAATTGTGGTAAAATTGATTTTGGGTGTTCAATGTGAGGAATTGTTCAGTTTTTCACTAACTTTTCTTAAGTAAGGGGGCTATGGGGGCCTCGAAACTATCCCCAAATTTCAAGCATTATGCTTATTGCAAAGGAGAATCAGCTATGTCAGAAGCGATCACAGAAACGAAGTCTGAACAAGAGACACAAGTATCGTCAAATCAGGGTGGACGGGATATTACCGATCAACTGCTTACTCCTGAGGTTCAGGAATCCTTGACGGCCTTGGTGCAGCAGCTTCCAAAGTTGACTGAGCTTGTTAATGTGATGACGAAATCCTATGATTTTGCCAAGTCTGTAGCTACAGATGAGGTTCTCAAGAATGATACGGTTGGAGCTATTCAAGAAATTGCGGGACCTGTAAAAGACAAAGTGAAGCACATCGCCGCCAATGTTATCGAAGCCAAGGATCGTGCAGATGCGAGCCAGGAAGTTATCGGTTTATTTGGTTTGCTCAAAATGCTTAAAGATCCTGAAGCTCAGAAGATCTTCCGTTTCTTTAATGCCTATCTGCAAGTCTCTGGGGAACGTAATAAACAAAAATAAAATTCTTATATAAAAATATAAACTAATATGCAAGAACGGAGGACGGAGTCATGTCAAAACATATCGTCATCTTAGGTGCCGGTTATGGCGGTGTTCTTAGCGCTTTAACCGTTCGCAAATATATGAAACAATCGGAAGCACGGGTTACTGTAGTGAATCAATTTCCAACGCATCAGATCATTACTGAGCTGCACCGTCTGGCAGCAGGCAATATCGCTGAGCGCGCTGTAGCGTTGCCTTTGGATAAGATTTTTAAGGACAAGGATATCGATCTTCGCATCGCCAAGGTTGAGAAATTCTCCGTAGACAATAAAGAAGTGAAGCTGTCCGATGGAACAACACTTTCCTATGATGCGCTTGTCGTTGGTCTGGGTAGCGTGACTGCTTACTTCGGCATTCCTGGGTTAGATCAGTATAGCATGGTGCTGAAATCCGCCAATGATGCGAACCGCATCCATCGTCATATTGAGAGCAAAATCGCGGAATATGCGAAGTCAAAGAATGAAGCAGACGCTACGATTCTGATCGGCGGCGGCGGATTAACAGGGGTTGAACTAGTCGGCGAAATCGCTGACGGACTCCCTGCCCTTGCCAAGAAATACGGTGTTGATCCGAAGGAGATCAAGCTGCTCCTCGTTGAAGCAGGTCCGAAGATCCTTCCCGTATTGCCTGAAGACTTGATCAAGCGCGCAACAGCTAGCCTCGAATCACGCGGCGTTAAGTTCCTGACAGGTCTCCCGGTTACCAAAGTAGAAGGTAACGTCATCGACCTGAAGGACGGCTCACAGGTTACAGCTAACACCTTCGTATGGACTGGCGGAGTTCAAGGAAATCCGCTGGTAGGCGAATCAGGCCTGGAAGTCAACCGTGGCCGCGCCACTGTTAATGAGTACCTGCAATCTACTTCCCACCAGGATGTATTCGTAGTTGGTGATAGCGCTGTAAGCTTCGGCCCTGACGGACGTCCATATGCCCCAACTGCCCAGAATGCTTGGCAAATGGGAGAATTGGTTGGCTATAACCTCTATGCCTATATCATCGGCAAGCATCTCGAAGAATTCCATCCGGTGAATTCCGGTACACTCGCTAGCCTGGGCCGCAAGGATGCGGTAGCTACGATCGGCGGCAACAACACTGCGTTGCGCGGATTGCCAGCAACCTTGATGAAGGAAGCCAGCAATATGCGTTATCTGGCTCATATCAAATCTTTGGACGCTTTGGCTTATTAAAAATGAAGCTCTGATTCGGACTTTCTGTCTGGATCAGAGCTTTTTTGAGCTGTTCAGAGAGTGATACGATTGCGCTTAGTTGCAGAAATACACTTATTCCGTGGGGAATGTTCTCGCCATCAGGAAATAGATGCAGATGTACAACTATTTCTGGATATAAACTCAAATCAGGGCAGAAACCACGCGGATAGTTGTATAATTGCAATTATATGTTCTGTCTAAAGGCTAAACGGAGAAAATAGTTGCATATCAGCACTTATATCTCAAAAAGGACCGCCAGGGGTGATTTGAAGTGCTCCCTGTCAAGTAGACAGTGTAAAAAACAAAATAGTTAGTTTGCATTCCTCAGCTCGGTTAAACCGAGCTGAGTTTTTTTCATTATGCAGCACGTCGGTATTCGTTAGGTGACAAGCCATCCAAACACTCTGTATAGCGATAGTTGTTGTAATAATGAATATATTCCTTAACGTCTTTGAGGACGTCTTCATAGGTATCGTGCTTTGTAAGATAATAGCTTTCTGATTTGTAAGTGCCCCAGAATCGTTCAATAGGTTGGTTGTCCAAGCATCGGCTTACACGAGACATGCTTTTCATAAATCCGTATTTTATATGGAGCCAATTATACTCATGTGAGGTATATTGGAAGCCTCTATCGCTATGAAGAAGTGGAGTGACCCCCGAATTCTTACAGTAGGCTTTCTTCACCGTATCCATGACGAGTTTATTGTTGTTGGAGGGGCTTAACACCCATGAGACGATAGAGTTATCGTATACATCGAGAATAGCACTCAGATAGGCTTTACGACCGTTCCCGTACTTCAATTCTGTAACGTCGGTACACCACTTCATATTAGGAGCATCTGCTTGAAATTCACGGTTCATTACATTTTCCGCTACATGAATTTCTGAAGCTTTCACATAGTTGGGTCGTTTCCTGCGAATGACTGCTTTCAATCCAAGAGCACACATGATTCGATAGTAACGCTTTTTGTTGTAATTTTTCTTGAGTTTTCGGTTTAATTGGGTGCGGATTTGACGGTATCCGAGTGCTCCTTTTCTCTTGTCATAGCGCAGCTTTACTTCCTTAGCGAGTGAAATCATTTCAAGTTCTCTGGTGGATGGCTTCCATTTCAGCCATTTATAATAGGCAGACCTAGCGACTCCAGCTAGCTTACACAGCTTTGTGATGGCGTAGCCTTTCTCCGAGTGCAGTTCTTGGATGGCTTGATACAAGTCTACATGTCGAACTAAGGTTAACGTGTATTTCGTCGCCGGATCTCTGCCAACTTTTTTGCAAGGGCGTTCTCCATTTCCAGGTACTCATTTCGCGCCTCTAGTTCTTTGATCCGAAGCTTGAGCCGTTCATGATCATTTAGCTCTTCTACAGGCTTATTACGTCCCCGATGATCATGAAGCGCATCCTCACCGCCAGATTGATATTTACGAACCCATGCATACACCTGTTGATAAGAAACTTTGTATTTCTCAATCGACTTCTGATAATCGAAATCATTAGCGATCGTATATTGAGCAATTTCAATACGTTCTTGGAGAGTGGTTTTACGTCCTTTATTCATATGAGATAGTCCTTTTCCTTTACGAGTAGGTTTCATTTCTTCCCCACTAGTATACTTGGAAATCCATCTCGTCAAAACACTTTTACTCGAAATATGATATTTCTTCGTCGCCTCCCGTATGGAATGATTACCGGATAGGACATCCATGATTGCAGTAAGCCTCAGATCCTTTGAATAGGCTTTCCACCCTCTAGACTTCTTTAATCCCTCAAAACCATCTGCTTTATATTTTCTAACCCATTCTGTGACGGTGTGCCTATCTACCCCAAGCCGTTTCGCTTCATGAGTTGGGTTAGTTTCATTCTGAAGACAACGTTCTACGACATGTAACTTGATCTCAAAAGAAATTGGACTCTTTTTGGACATTAGAAAAACTCCCATCATTATAGAAGTAGAAGTTTTTGTTTTTTTCTACTGTCTACTATGATGGGAGCATATCAATTTTCTCTGACGGTCCTTTATCCTTTTGATTAACCTCTTAAACTACGCCATGCGCGATCATCGTATCGGCGACCTTCAGGAAGCCAGCGATGTTAGAGCCTACGACCAGATTGCCCTCATGGCCGTATTCTTTGGCGGCATTCACGCTATTCTCATAAATATTCTTCATAATATTCTGCAGCTTGGCATCCACCTCTTCAAAGGTCCAAGCGAGTCTCGCACTGTTCTGTGCCATTTCCAGGGCGGAGACGGCTACACCACCTGCATTGGCGGCTTTCGCAGGCCCGAAATAGACATCATTGTTCAGGTAGACTTCAATCGCTTCCAGGGTGGAAGGCATATTAGCTCCTTCAGCTACATACTTCACACCGTTAGCCACGAGTTTGAGAGCAGCGGCTTCATCGATTTCATTCTGTGTTGCGCAAGGAAGCGCGATATCACAAGGGATGTTCCAAATATTTTGGCAGCCCTCTACATATTTTGCGGAAGGATGAACCTCGACATACTCCATGATCCGCTTTCTTTCTACCTCTTTGAGACGTTTTACTGTTTCCAGATCAATGCCGTTCTCATCGTAGATATATCCGTTGGAGTCGCTGCAGGCTACGACCTTGGCGCCAAATTGGGTTGCTCTCTCGATCGCATAGATCGCTACGTTACCCGAGCCGGATACGACGACAGTCTTGCCTTCGAAGCTCTCGCCCTTGGACTTCAGCATTTCCGCTGTAAAGTAGACGAGGCCGTAACCGGTAGCTTCGGTACGAGTCAGGCTGCCTCCATAAGTTAAGCCCTTACCAGTCAATACGCCCGCTTCGTTACCACCGCGAAGGCGCTTGTATTGTCCGAACATATAGCCAATCTCTCTGGCACCAACCCCGATATCCCCTGCCGGAACGTCCGTGTCCGGGCCGATATATCTGGATAGCTCGGTCATGAAGCTCTGCGTAAATCTCATTACTTCATTGTCGGATTTGCCCTTTGGATCAAAGTCGGAGCCACCTTTACCGCCGCCGATAGGCTGGCCAGTCAAGGAGTTCTTGAAGATCTGCTCGAAGCCCAGGAATTTGATGATGCTGGCATTAACGGAAGGGTGGAAGCGAAGTCCGCCTTTGTAAGGGCCGATCGCGCTGTTGAATTGAACGCGGAAGCCGCGGTTAACTTGAACCTTGCCTTGATCATCAACCCAGGGTACACGGAAGGTAATCAGACGTTCTGGTTCCACGATTCTCTCCAGGATCGCATTGCTGCGGTATTTCTCATGCTTTGCGAAAATAGGCACAAGGGAGTCGAGAATTTCTTTGACGGCTTGGTGAAACTCACTTTCTCCCGGATTGCGTTTTTTCACGGTTTCATACACTTCGTTCACATATTGTTTTGCCGCTTCCAATCCCGGTCCGGTTCTCTCCTGCATGATAGCCATTAACAATTCCACCTTTCTTTTGTACAATTCCACGATTTTTATCTAAGATCTATTGTAATAGTTAAACTATATAACAAACAAAGCTTTATTTAGATGAAGTATATGACTAAATTAGATCAACTTGAGGGTATCTTAAAATTTTTAGGAATAATTAACCATGTATGCGATTTCACAAGCAGATCATCAGCGAAGGGTTTAAATTGCTGGCCCACCGTTGGTCGAGATTATCATAAATTGGCTGCATTTCGGGCCGAAGCTTCTCATCAACCGCCTATATTTACAGGTTATCAAATGTCACCCTTAAAGGTGCATATACGAAAAAAGACCTTACCATCCGGAAAGGTCAATAAAGAGAGATCTATATAAAACTTGGGAGGAACCTAAATTAATGAAACATTAGCAAAAATAACGGAGCTACGGTTAATGTGAACAGCGCAGCCAGAATCATCGAAATACTGGAGATCGTCCCGGTCAGTGAGCTGAGCTCGAACGCCTTGGAGGTACCAGTACCATGCGCGCTAGTCCCGAGCAATACGCCGCGGGCAACTTCACCGTCGATACGAAGCGCTCTGACGACTAGTGGACCGATCATCGAGCCTAACAGACCCGTAATAATAACGAACACAGCGGTAATATTCGGTACGCCGCCAATCACTTGCGACACGCTCATCGCGATTGGAGTCGTTACAGAACGAGGTACAAGACTGCTGATTAATTGGTTATCCAGATGCAGCCATTTCGCAAATAAAGCAGAAGAGATGATGGCAACGATGGAACCCGTCAGTACACTAGCAAAAATTTCGACCGCGTGCTTCTTCAGCACCTCGTAATGCTTATACAGCGGGATCGCAAAGGCAACCGTCGCTGGCTGCAGCATGGTGTTGAGCCATTTTCCACCTTCGTTATAGGTCTCAAAGGAGACATTCGTTAACATCAAGCCTATAATCAATGTAAGAGGCGTCACCAGAAGCGGTGAGAAATACACTCTCGGACGAGCCCGGTATAGTCGTTTAGATAAGCCATAAATGGCCAAAGTAATGATAAGCCACAGAATTCCTAACATCATTGTACTCTGTGCTCCTTTCGTTTAGATATTCTCGTTGCGACGAGACCGGAGCTTGCCATGACAACCACAGTGCTGGAGATAACGACCAACAGAATCCGTACGCCGTCATGCTCCAGAAGAGACATATAGTTCATCACGCCCACGGCTGCGGGAATGAAGAATAGCAGTAGTTCGGCCAATAGCCAGTTTGCACCTTGTTCGATCCAGCTCAGCTTGATGACATTCGTCTTCAGCAGGATGAACAGAACGATAATCCCTAGAATCGTGCCGGGGATCGGCAGATGCAGCCATTTTGCTATAAAATTCATCGCCAGGGAGATAAAAAATAGAACAGCTACCTGCAAAACGATGATACTTAAATTTTTTATCTTACCCATGACTTGTCTTTCCTTTCTCGATGTATCTCTTGTAATCGTTAATGAAAATATTACATCAATTACTTTCATGAGTAAAATGAATATAAAGAATGATTGTCATTCCATTTAGCTATAGTTGGGACAAAGGAGAAGATTCACGTTGGATATAAGGCAGATGCAGTATTTGGTTGAAGTAGCAAGGCATCAGAGTTTTACGAAGGCGGCGGATGCGCTCTTTATCACCCAGCCTACGATCAGTAAGACGATCAAGTCGTTGGAAGAGGAACTGGGGGTCGTCCTATTCAACCGGAATGGAAAAAGAATCGAGCTGACCGACGCAGGACAGATTATCGTCAGTCAGGCCCAGCAGATTGTAGCCTCCTTTCAGAACTTGACAGCGGAGCTGGACGATCTGCGTAACCTGAAGCGCGGGCATATCCGTATCGGCTTGCCACCTATGGTAGGCGCGAATTTCTTCCCGAAGGTGATCGGTCAATTCCACGAACGCTATCCTGAGATTACGATCCAGCTGTTTGAGGATGGGGCGAAGAAAGTGGAGTACGACGTCGCTAATGGCTCGCTTGATGTTGGGGTCGTTGTATTGCCTGCGACTCAGGAGGGACTCACGGTATTTCCATTCGTGGAAGAGAAGCTGAATCTCGTCGTGCATCCTTCTCATGTGCTGGCAGGTCGCGAGGAAGTGAATCTAAAGGAACTCGCCGAGGATTCCTTCGTATTGTTCCGCGAGGACTTCACGCTCCATGACCGGATTATCGCTGAATGTGCCAAGGTCGGCTTCCAGCCGCATGTGATCTACGAGAGCTCGCAATGGGATCTCATCAGTGAGATGGTGGCGGTCGGACTAGGAATTACGCTGCTTCCCGAGACGATCTGTCGGGAGATCGATCAGAGACGGGTGCGGATTATCGGGTTAACCCAGCCGGTCATCCCGTGGCATCTCGGTATCGTCTGGCGTGAGGATCGGTATTTATCCTTCTCGGCCCGCGAGTGGATACGTTTTGCCAAGAGGGTGCTGGTTCAATAAGTGGCCCTGTGAGGCGCCACTTATAATGTGCTGGCCTCAGTACCAGCGGCAGCATAAGCCTGTTTCAGTAAATAAGTGCAAATATGCAAATGTATCAGAGTGATCTGCTCTCCGCTTGAGATATAACTGCGTTTATACAACTATTCAGACGAATTTCTCCACAAACAGCGCTTTTGGCGGGGAATAGTTGTATTTACGCAGTTATTTTCCATTTTCAGTCCATATTCTGGAAAATAAGTGTATATTAGCATTTATTCGCTATACAATGTTGCATCTCTTCTCGGGTGCTGATCAGGAAATATTTATGAAAATATTCACCTCTTCTGAAAATTTTTCAAATTTGGACACAATAATTGAGCTGTTTTTTTCTATCGAGGACCGAAAAGTCTGCTAAAATTATAGTCCTGTTGAAAAAAATTACTTGGGAGAGACGCGAGCATGAATTACTTCAGAAGAAAGTCTATACCCTCAATGATTGAGGAGCAGCAAGCTGCAAGTCAGGGACAATTAAAAAAAGAACTAGGCGTGTTCGACCTGGCGATGCTTGGCGTGGGCTGTGTGGTCGGTACAGGAATCTTCGTATTAACTGGCGTGGCCGCGGCTAACCATGCAGGTCCAGGCTTAATTCTCTCCTTCGTACTGGCCGGAATTGTATGTGCATTCTGTGCGCTATGCTACGCAGAATTCGCCTCGATGGTACCGGTATCAGGCAGCGCTTATACCTACAGCTATGCGACATTTGGCGAACTGATCGCCTGGATTCTAGGCTGGGATCTGATCCTCGAATATGGCTTTGCTGCGTCGATGGTGGCGAGCGGTTGGTCGGGTTATTTTCAAGGCTTATTATCGGGATTTGGTTGGGAGATTCCCCACGCACTAAGCAGTGCCTTCCATCCCTCAGACGGGACTTATATCGATTTGCCAGCGGTCCTTATCGTCCTGCTTCTTACCTTTATCGTATCCAGAGGGGGCAAGGAGTCGGCACGTCTCAATTCAATTATGGTGATCATCAAGATCGCAGTCATCCTTCTATTCGTAGTTGTGGGCGCATTCTATGTGAAGCCGTCCAATTGGAGCCCCTTCATGCCCTACGGCTTCAGTGGTGTCATTACAGGAGCAGCGACAGCTTTCCTTTCTTACATCGGGTTTGATGTCGTGGCTACTGCTGCAGAGGAAGTGAAGAATCCGCAAAAAGACTTACCCCTGGGGATCATCTGGTCGCTAGTTATTTGCTCGTTGCTCTATATCATCGTGACGGCGGTATTAACCGGGATTGTTCCTTATGGGCAACTCAATGTGAAAAATCCGGTAGCCTTCGCGCTGCAAGTTATTCATCAGAATTGGGTAGCCGGGTTCATCTCCCTGGGAGCGATCGTCGGCATTACAACCGTTCTGTTCGTGCTGCTATTCGGCCAATCTCGGCTGTTGTTTGCCATCGGGCGGGACGGGCTGCTTCCGGAGCGGTTATCGCGTCTGAATCCGAAGACAGATGCTCCTTCGACCAGCATCTGGTCAACGGGAGTGATCGTCGCTCTATTCGCTGGGCTGATTCCATTGAACCGACTGGCTGATTTGGTTAGTATCGGTACTTTATTTGCTTTTATCTCCGTTTCGCTCGGGATTATCATCCTGCGGAAGACTCATCCAGAATTGCAACGTTCCTTCAAGGTGCCGCTCGTTCCGGTCATCCCACTGATCGCTATCCTAAGCTGTGGTTACTTGTTGATTAGTCTACCTGGAATTACCTGGGCAGCCTTTCTTATCTGGATGGTGCTCGGTCTGATTGTCTACAATTTATACGGACACAGGCATAGTAAATTAGCGCAGCAAACAGCGGCGAACAAGCAGAAATAAACATGGTGAATATTGTAGCGGCAAAAGGCAGAAATTAATGGGGAGTTCGAACAACTTTATGATGAGGGAGAGAGCGAACCATGAAATTTGCCCTGATGGTGGCGATCCTGTCCAGTTGTCTCTTCGGTTCCGTACCGTGGGGGGATGATGGTGCCGCTGCTAACGCCTTCGCTGATAAGGCATTTCATTTCGGGTTCAAGAAGAGCGTAGGCGGGCAGCTTCCTTCTATTAATGAAGAGGGCTTCAAGGATATTATTGAGAAGCATAACGCTATTTTCCTTGGAGATACTTCCCGCAAGGAGCTATTCCTGACGTTCGATAACGGGTATGAGAATGGATACACCTCTGCAATCCTGGACACGCTTAAGGCCAAACAGGTGCCGGCGGCCTTCTTCGTAACCGGTCATTATGTAAAAAGCCAGCCAGAGCTATTGAAGCGTATGGTTGCCGAAGGGCATCTGGTGGGCAATCATTCCTGGAGCCATCCGGATATGACGACGATTTCCGATGGAGAGATCAAGCAGGAACTGGATCGGGTCAACGATGAAGCGGCGCGTATTACTGGTAAATCCGATATGAAGTATCTACGCCCTCCGCGTGGAATATTCAGTGAGCGGACCTTGGCGGTGACGAACAGTATGGGGTATAGGAATGTCTTCTGGTCGCTTGCCTATAAAGACTGGGATGTCAACAGCCAGCGAGGCGAAGCCTATGCCTATAAAAATGTAGTGTCCCAGCTTCATCCAGGTGCGGTTATTCTGCTGCATTCCATTTCCAAGGATAATGCGGCTGCACTGGGCTCCATCATCGATGAGGCCAAGCGGCAAGGTTATGAATTCAAGAGTCTGGATGCGTTGCAGAATTCTTCGGATATCGATCCGTTCCGACCTTTGGTAAGATAGTATGGATCGTTAAATAGTGGTGATAAGGGCCGTTCCGGTATCGTTGGAACGGTCCTTATTTGTGTCCGCTTGACATTGGAATATGAGGCTCATATAATTAGGCATGCAAATAGTAAGCATACCTAAATATTAAACAATATAAACAATTTGAAGGAGGTGTGAGTACTGTGAGTGATACGCCGAAAGCCCAGCGCCTGATGGAGGTGTTCAATCGCTTCCGCAGGGTCGGGTGCTATAAACCCGCATTGGAGGGGATGAAGTCCAGCGAAATCAAGGTGCTGTTCATCATCCGTAGAGTGAGCTGCGAAGATAGTCGGGGTGTTACGATCTCGGCGATCAGCAATATGATGGAGGTGACCTCCCCGACGGTTACGCCGCTTGTGCGCAGTCTGGAGAAGAGGGGACTGGTGACCCGCTATACGGATGAGCAGGACCGCAGAGCGGTTCGTATTAAGCTTACTGAACAAGGAGAAGCGATCACTCGTAAGGCACAGGAAGCCTACACCCGGCGGTTTAATGGGTTGATCGATTATTTAGGAGAAGAGAAAAGCGGTCAGCTGGCCGATTTGCTGGAGCAGGTATTCGAATATCTAGATCAGCAGCAAGCCCGGTCATAGCAAGACTATTGATTTTTAGATAAGTGGAGATGATCAAGGAATGATGAAACTTTTTCGACACTTGAAACCATACAAATGGTTGGTCATCGCAGCAATGATGCTAGTGTTCTTTCAGTCGCTTGCCGAATTGTACCTGCCGACGCTGATGTCAGATATCGTGAATACCGGCGTTGTATATGGGGATACGGCCTATATCTGGAAGGTCGGCGGCTATATGCTGCTCGTCGCCATCGGTGGAATGATATGTGCGATTGGCGGCAGCTATTTCTCGTCCAAGGCGGCGATGGGCTTTGGCAAGCTGATGCGGGGCAAGGTATTCCAGCATGTATCGAATTTCTCGCTTGAGGAGTTCGATAAAGTGGGCACCGCATCGATGATTACCCGTACTACGAATGATATTACGCAAATTCAGCAGGTGTTGATCATGATGCTGCGGATGATGATGATGGCACCGATGATGTGCATCGGCGGCGTCATTATGGCGGTGTCTAAGGATGCGACATTAACGCTAGTTCTGGTAGTTATTATTCCGGTTCTGGCGGCTATTATTTTCGGGATTGTCCGAAAAGGAATTCCGCTCTTCAAATCGATTCAGAAGAAGATCGACAGATTGAATCTGGTGATGCGGGAAGGATTGACGGGGATTCGGGTTATCCGTTCCTTCAACCGGACGGAGCATGAGAAGCAGCGCTTCGATGAGGCCAACCGTGACTTGACGGATACGATGATCAAGGTTAATAAGCTGATGGCCTATCTGATGCCAGTGGTCATGCTGGTTATGAATCTATCCTCCGTCGCCATCATCTGGTTCGGTGGGCTTCGGATCGATGCCAGGCATATGGAGGTCGGCGACTTGATGGCCTTCCTGCAATATGCGATGCAGATTATGTTCTCGCTCGTCATGGTGTCGATGATGTTCGTCCTGATTCCACGTGCGTCCGCCTCGGCGATACGGATTAACGAAGTGTTGGATATGGAGCCTGTAATCGAAGATCCGGTTAAGCCTAATGCGAAGAGCAGCAGTTTGAGAGGACAGATTGAATTCCAGGACGTGACCTTCAGCTATCCGGGGGCGGAGCAGCCAGCGGTACAGAATATTTCATTCATTGCCAATCCGGGCGAGACGACGGCTATTATCGGTGGTACCGGGTCCGGCAAGTCAACGATGATTAACCTGATCCCGAGATTCTATGATGTGGAGAGCGGCCGAATACTTATCGATGGGGTCGATGTCCGCGATATCTCACAGCAGGAATTGCGCCGGAAGATCGGTTATGTACCGCAGAAGGCCGTGTTGTTCACAGGCACGATTGCCGATAACATCCGTTATGGCAAGGAGGATGCAACGGATGAGGAAGTGCGGCATGCCGCAGAGATTGCCCAGGCTGCCGGATTTATAGCCGAGATGGAACAGGGCTATGATTCACCCATTGCCCAAGGCGGGACGAATGTGTCCGGGGGTCAGAAGCAGCGTCTCTCCATTGCCCGGGCCTTGGTGCGGGATGCAGAGATCTATATTTTTGACGACAGCTTCTCAGCGCTTGATTTCAAGACAGATGCCAAGCTGCGTGCAGCCTTGAAGGATGAGACCAAGGAAGCGACGGTTTTGATCGTCGCACAGCGGGTCAGCACGGTTCTGAATGCAGATCGGATTATCGTATTGAATGAGAGTCAGATTGCTGGCGTCGGTACGCACCATGAACTAATGGAGACCTGTGAAGTGTATCGTGAAATCGTATATTCGCAGCTCTCAGAGGAGGAGATCGCATGAGCCGACAACAATCGAAAGAGAGAATGGGCGGCGGCGGTCATAGGGGCCCTGGAGCCGGACATGGAGCCATGGGACGTCCGGTAGAGAAGGCGAAGGATTTCAAAGGGACGCTGAGAAGATTGATCTACTACCTGGCTCCCCATAAAACGCAGCTCCTGGCTGTCCTGCTCATGGCGATCCTGAGCACAGTGTTCAGTGTGCTGAGCCCGAAGGTCATGGGACATGCGACAACCAAGCTGTTCGAAGGCATTATGGCCAAGATGAAGGGTGTGCCGGGCGCATCCATTGATTTTCAATATGTAGGACAAATCATCCTTATTCTAATCGGACTCTATTTATTAAGTGCCGCATTTGGTTATATTCAGCAGTATTTGATGGCTGGGGTTGCCCAGAAGACGGTCTATGATCTGCGCAGAGAGGTCAATGACAAGCTGAGCCGCCTGCCTTTGAAGTATTTTGATGCCCGTACGCATGGTGAAATATTGAGCCGTGTGACGAATGACGTAGATAATATCAGCTCCACGCTGCAGCAGAGCTTGACGCAATTGATCACTTCGGTGCTGACGATTATCGGAGTCATCGTGATGATGCTCTCGATCAGTCCGCTGATGACGCTGATTGCGATACTGACCCTGCCGCTTAGCATCGTGGCGATCACCTCGATAGCCAAGAAATCGCAGAAGCAGTTCCTGCGGCAGCAGAAGGAATTGGGCGAGTTGAACGGCCATGTCGAGGAAATGTATACCGGTCATAATGTCGTCAAGGCATTTGGCCGGGAGCAACGATCGCTGGATGAATTCAATGAGGTCAATGAACGGTTGTATCAAGCGGGCTGGAAGGCTCAGTTCATCTCTGGCGTCATCATGCCGATTATGAGCTTCATCGGAAATATCGGCTATGTGCTCGTATCCGTAGTCGGCGGGATTCTGGTTACGAAGGGAAGAATCGCCATCGGGGATGTGCAGGCATTTATCCAATATGCCCGTCAGTTCACGCAGCCGGTTGCACAGACCGCCAATATCGCCAACATCATTCAATCTACGGTGGCTTCTGCCGAGCGGGTCTTCGAAATCCTCGATGAGGAAGAGGAGGTTGCTGAATCTGATCATTCGGTGGCCTTGCCGGAAGCGAAGGGGAATGTGGCCTTCGAACATGTGAAGTTCGGCTATGATCCGAATAATATATTGATTGAAGAAATGAATATTAATGTATCCAAAGGTCAGACGATCGCCATCGTCGGTCCAACCGGGGCAGGCAAGACGACGTTGATCAATCTGCTGATGCGTTTCTATGAGGTGACGGAAGGCAGAATTACGGTCGACGGTGTGAATATCACCGATATGAAGCGCGGAGATCTGCGCAGCCTGTTCGGTATGGTGCTGCAGGATACCTGGTTATTTAACGGAACGATCCGTGATAATATCGCTTATGGACGTGAAGGAGCGACTGAAGAGGAGATTATTCAGGCCGCTAAGACAGCCCACGCCGATCATTTCATCCGCACGCTGCCGGGTGGCTATGATACGATCCTGAATGAGGAAGCCTCGAATATCTCGCAAGGACAGAAGCAGCTGCTGACGATCGCCCGCGCTATTCTGGCTGATCCGGCTATTCTGATTCTGGATGAGGCGACGAGCAGTGTCGATACGCGGACCGAGGTCTATATCCAGAAGGCGATGAACGTGCTGATGAAGGGCAGAACGAGCTTCGTGATTGCCCACCGTCTCTCCACGATCAAGGATGCCGATCTGATCCTCGTTATGAACCACGGGACCGTGATCGAGAAGGGAACGCATACCGAGTTATTGGCCGAGGGCGGATTCTATGCCGACCTGTATAACAGCCAATTTACCGGCGGCGGCCTGGGGCAGGAAGTTAGCTAAGTGAAGTAAGGGCAGTTCAAAGGTTGATGTTATTCGACCGATGGGCTGCCCTTGTTTGATTAGAGCGAATGTACAGGTTGACGCTGTCTTAGGCTGCTGCCCTCTTTGAGTTGTAACGAAACAGGGTATCGCTATTGGCGTCAAAAGGAGCGATTTAGAAATCTAACGAAACTGTGTATCGTTATTGAGGCAAGTTAGCGGCTAAATGGTGGATTTTTGGGCAAATAGCGTTATGGTGTTTCGTTAGGTTTTGTAGGGTGCTGATTTCGCGAAAATAACGATATGGTGTTTCGTTAGCGCTCCGGAAGAGTGGCTAGTACCTTTTCAGCAGCCTGAAAACTGCAAAATTGCAGGCATTTTTTGTGTTTCGTTCGAGCTGACCTCTCACTCGCCTAGCTTAGCCTTTGACCGCACCGGCCACCATGCCCTTCATCACCTGCTCCTGGAAGACCAGGTAGACGACAATCGTCGGGATGACGGCTAACGAAAGAGCGGCGAAGGTAAGGCGATAGTCTGTCATGTAGCCGGTGGCGAACATGGACAGGCTGAGCGGCAGCGTCTGCAGCGCCGGCTTGCTGATGAAGACCAGCGCGAAGGCGAAGTCGTTCCAGAAGCGCAGGAACGCCAGAATGCCTACCGTGGACAAGGCCGGGGCGGACAGCGGCAGCATGACTCGGAAGAAGAAGCCCCAGTAGCCGGTGCCGTCGATTAATGCGGCCTCTTCCATCTCCTTCGGGATGGAGGACATATAGGCGATGGTGACGAAGATCGCCAGTGACAGCTCGAAGGCGGTATAGGGGAAAATAAGCGCCCCATAAGTATCGAGCAGACGAATCTTTTTCAACATAATGAATAAAGGAACTAGCGTACTATGGATCGGGATCAGCATCCCGAGCAGGAACAATGCCATTGCAGCTGCTCTGCCGCGGAAGCGGAAGCGCGAGAGTACAAAGGCAGCCATCGCCCCGAAGACCAGAGTGAGAATCAGCGCGGCAATGGTGACGATGAAGGAGTTCTTGAAGGAGACTCCCATCCGGGCTACGTTCCAGGCATCGGCGAAGTTCTCCCAATGCCATTCCTTAGGCAGGCCGAAGGGAAATTCATAGAATTCCGGGTTCGATTTGAACGCGCTAAGAAATAGCCAGATCAGCGGATAGAGCGTGACAAAGCCGTATATAGATAGCAGGATGTTCAGTAGTGCGCGTGATATTTTAACCTTAGGGAACATCCGGCGCTTCGCCAATGGTTTCTTGAGTTCGACCGGGGTTTGCATCATCGGCTCAGACCTCCTTATCGGGTATTTCTTCTCATCAGCAGCTGGCTGCCAGCGATCAAGACGGTGCTGATGATAATGATGGAAGTAGAGATAGCACTGCCGTAGCCGAAGCGGTAGATGCTGAACGTATTGTTATACATATAGGATGCGAGCAATTCCGTCGAATGGGCCGGACCCCCGCCGGTCATGACATAGATCAGGTCGAAGGTCTTCAGGCTGCCTGAGATACATAGCACGACGGTAACTTTGATCGTATCCCAGATCATCGGCAGCCGGATCGAGAATAGCATCCGCATCGGCTTGGCTCCATCTATCGCGGAGGCATCCTCGATCTCGGATGGAATGTTCTGCAGGGCGGCGATGTACATAATCATGTACGGACCGATAAAGTTCCAAATGATCGGAATGGCCAGCATATACATCGAGATGTCCGGGTTCGACAGCCAGGCCTGCTTCCATGAACCTAGTCCGATCCACTCCAGCAGGGAGTTGAGGATACCGATCTGCGGGTGGTAGATATAGCCCCAAATGATCCCGATGACGACGGAGGACAGCACCATGGGCAGGAATACTACCGAGCGGATGATCCGTTGGAATAATGTGCTCTGTCTTAGTACCAGAGACAGCGCCAGGGCGATTGGAACCTGTCCGAATACCGACGCAGCCACGACGATCAAGTTATTCCGTAGGGATGTGGCGAAGACAGGGTCTTTAATAATCTCCAGATAGTTGCCAAAGCCGATGAATTTCATCGCTCCGATGCCTTTCCAATCGTAGAAGCCGTACCAGGCTGACCAGAGGATCGGAACGATTACGAAGAACGTGAATACTAATAAGGCCGGCAAAAGACCGACTATAATAACTCCCCGAATACGGGCCTTTGCTGTCATAATCCATCCTCCTAAACAATTTCGGAAAGCGCTATGACGGCGCTTTCCGAATTGAACTAAGGAATTCTTTTTACCCAAAATATGTTCTGTTCAACTATTGCAAGGAAGTTGCCTGCGCGTCCTGAATCTTCTGCGCGATCTTCTGTGGATCTCCGCCCATGAGCAGCTCCTGCAGGCCGTTATTCACTGCATCCGAACCGGCGGAGGTCATTACGCCGTCATATACCGGAGTCCGCTCGACGCTGTTAACTAGCTTGTAGACTTCGCTGAATATCGGCGATACTTTGCTCTCGTCGAGTTCAGCCTTGTAGCTGACGAGGTTACTGCTATCGAGGGTCATCTTCTGCACCTCGGGTCCGGATAAGGCATAGATGAGGTCATAGGCAGCTTGCAGACGGTTGCCCTCCACTTTGCTGCTGAGTCCGAAGGCCGATCCAAGTGCGCCAGCGAGGGAATTCGGATTCCCTTTGCCGCCAGGGATGGAAGGCAGCACGGTCGCGCCCATATCCTCCAATTGCTCAGGAGTCGCGTTGGCAGCCAGGTTGGAGAGCGCCCATCCGCCGTCGATCATCATCGCTGCTTGCCCTTGGGCGAACATCACTTCCATCTGCGTATTGTCGATGCTGTTGAAGCCTTCCTGGAAAGCGCCAGCCTTCCATAGATCCTGCAGATATGTCAGCGCTTGCACGAATTCGGGATCGGTAAACTTGGCTCCGTCCTGTGCTGCCGCCTTCAAGAACCAATCTGTCCCGGTTACGCGATCAGCTAATGAGCTGATGATACTGGACTGGGCGAGCCAGGCCGCTTTGTTGCCGAGGGCGATGGGCGTCAGGCCACCTTCTTTGATGACTTTTACCGCATTAAGCAGATCATCCCAGGTTTTCGGAACCTCCAGCTTGTATTGATCAAGAATCGCTTTGTTATAGAAAAGAATGGATGTCGGTGTCAATCCGAGTGTGGCGCTATAGATATTGCCATCGATCGTGAAGGAATCGAAGGAGCCTGGCATGTAGCCATCTCTCCATTCCGGCTTGCTGTCAAGCAAGGCATTGATCGGTTGAATCAAGTTGCCATCATGGAACTCTTTGGTCATGGCTCCGGGCCACATCATGAATACATCGGGCATTTCGTTGGCTGCTGCCACGGTCTTCAATCTTGTTTTGTATCCATCCGGCGGGATGGCTTGGATGTCCAGCTCGATATTCGGGTGTTCCTGCTGGAACTTATCGATCTGGTCCCGCATCATCGTGGCGCGAAGGTCATTGCCTGTGAAGTTATGCCATAGGGATAGCTTCACCTTCTCTTCGCTCTTCTTGCCAGAGTCCCCGTTGCTAGTGGTAGCCGGTGTCTTGTCGGAATTAGCAGCTTGATTGCTACCAGCCGAGCATCCGACTAGTGAAATTGTAAGTACGAACATGAATGCGAGTAACCATACTTTCTTCATGACTTCCCCTCCTTTATATGTTCAGGTTCAGTATAAGAGCATCCTCTGTGGGGGAGAAGGGGGCATTATCCAGCACCATAGGGGATAATCTTCAGATTTTAGAGGAAGTTTAAAAAGTCCGCTTTTGATCCCGAGGTAACTCAGGGAGTAAGTCGACATCGAATCTTGAACTCAGCAGGGCTCTCCGGTGCTCACGTACTCACAACGTACGTTCCGCTCCTCGCCCCCTGCTTCATCCAACCTTCTCGGGTCTGAAAACCGGACTTTTTAAACCTTTATTTAAATTAGGAGTTTAAAAAGTCCGCCTTTGATCCCTAGGTAACTCAGGGAGTAAGTCGACATCGAATCTTGAACTCAGCAGGGCTCTCCGGTGCTCACGTACTCACAACGTACGTTCCGCTCCTCGCCCCCTGCTTCCTCCAACCTTCTCGGGTCTGAAACCCGGACTTTTTAAACCTTTATTTAAATTAGGAGTTTAAAAAATCCGCCTTTGATCCCTAGGTAACTCAGGGAGTAAGTCGACCTCGAATCTTGAACTCAGCAGGGCTCTCCGGTGCTCACGTACTCATAACGTACGCTCCGCTCCTCGCCCCCTGCTTCATCCAACCTTCTCGGGTCTGCCCCCCCGGACTTTTGCGGCCTAATGGAAATCGGTAGTTCAAGGCTTGTTGCGGAATTCGGAGGGGGTCTTGCCCGTATGTTTTTTGAATAGCTGGCCGAAGTATTTGATATCCTCGTAGCCTACGCTCTTGGCGATTTCGCTGATTTTGGCCGGGGATTGGGTTAGCAGTTCCTCGGCTCTGCGCATCCGTTCCCGGGTGACGAACTCCAAATAATTGATGCCCATTTCCCGCTTGAATACTTCGCTGAAGTGGTGAGGATGCAGATGCACTGCTCCAGCTACCTGCTGCAGCGAGATATTGCAAGCGAGATGCGCCTGGATGTAAGCTACCGCCTGCTGAATATAGGAGGAGGGGCCATCCGCGGCCGATTTATGGTAGGCATCGCGTAGCGTGATCAATTGCGAGAACAGGGTCTCAGCCGGTTCGTTGAACAGGCTGAAGGATTCAGGCAGATCCTTGCCGCACAGTAGCGGGGAGAGATCGCCCTTGCCGATGGCGCGCATTACCCGCTCGAGCCAGCGATGGCCTGATACGATGATGGAGATCACGAAGGCCCGCAGGGAATCCGGGGTCAGTTCCGGGTCGTGGAGCTGTCTGCCGATGATGTTCGTCGCCCAGGCCTTCAGTTCAATGGGACTTCCGTTCTGCAATAGACTGGCCAGTTCGGCCTCCTCTTCGAGGGAGCAGACGGTTCGTCCGCCGCTGCGATCCTTGATCTGCTCATAGGCGACGCTATCCGTCGTCTCGGTCAAGCCCTGGAACGAAGCTGCATATAATGCCTGACAATAGGATTTATGCAAATCCTTGATATGCTTGACCTCGGTGCCGATCGCAGCGAATAGCTCACATTTCAGAGCCTGGCGGATTTGTGCGGATGCATGCTTCAGTAGCCTTTGGCCTGCCGTAGCCGAGGCATTCCTCAGTACCAGAGCGATGTCATCCTTGCGCAGAAGCGTCTCGCATTCCAGCAGGTTATTCAGGCAGTTGTCTACGGCAAAGAGCAGCAGGCTGCGGATTTGCGGCTGAGTCCCCCAGCCACTGGTCTTAATAATCACTACCTGCAGCGATTCGCCGCCCACAGGGGACAGCTGAATCTGCGGTAAATGCTCCGCCCACTCAGGGGGCAGGGAATCCTCCCGCGCCGACTCGGTTAGCAGGCGTTCCAGTAGCCGATTACGGTAGATCACCCGATGGGTATGATCCTGACGTTCTTCTTCACGGTGCTGCAATATACGCTGCTTCGCCTTCATCATCGTTTTGATGATTTCCTCTGGCCGGCTCGTCTTCAGCAAATAATCGCTGACCCCGAAGCGGATCGCTTGCTGTGCATATTTGAAATCATCATACCCAGTCAGGATAACCGTCTCGATCTGCGGGTTGAATAAATGCGCCTCGCGGGCCAGATCAAGCCCGCTCTGGCCGGCCATGCGGATATCAGTCAAGATGACATGAGGCTTCTCCTCTATCAAGCGCTCCAGAGCTTCCTCGGCAGATGCGGCTGGGGCGAGCAGCGTAAAGCCTAGTCCCTCCCAATCTATGACCGAGCTTAGTCCATTGCGTATAATGACTTCATCATCCACGATTAATAATCGAATCATTGCGATGCCTCCCTGACCGGTATAGTAAATGTCGCTTTGGTGCCTTGCCCCGGTATGCTGTCAATGGTAAGACGAGAATCTAATCCATAATGCAGGACCAGCCTGCGCTGAACATTGCGGAGTCCATAGCTGCCCGAGGCATCATCCCCATATAGCGCAGAATCAAGCTGCCGCTGCAATGCTCTTAAACCTTCCCGCTCCATGCCCACCCCCGTATCTTCGACGGTGAACCGTATACGATCATCTATATAATCCGCGATAACATGGATCAATCCTGGCTCCTGTTTCTTCTGAATGCCATGGATTAGCGCGTTCTCGATAAGGGGCTGCAGCAGCAGCTTCAGCATCATTTGCTGATCCAAGTCAGGATGAATCATGAAATGGATCGCGAATTGATCGGGGAAGCGGATCGACTGGATTTGCGCATAGTGCCGGGCATGGGCGATTTCCTGCGATATGGCGCAGAACTCTTCGCCATTGTTCAGGCTAAATCTGAGGAAGTCGCTCAGTGAGCCGACCATCTCTGCAATTCGTTCATCCTTATTCATCAGTGCCATCCAATGGACGGAAGAGAGCGTGTTGTATAAGAAATGAGGATTAATCTGCGCCTGCAGCGCCCGCATATCTGCCTCTTTTTTCCGGGCTTCATTC
This sequence comes from Paenibacillus aceti, assembly GCF_003614185.1. Taxonomy (GTDB): domain Bacteria; phylum Bacillota; class Bacilli; order Paenibacillales; family Paenibacillaceae; genus Fontibacillus; species Fontibacillus aceti. Next base: position 3,956,322 of record NZ_KZ987724.1, on the reverse strand, counting down.
TCTCTGACCTGCTCCGTCAAATGAGTGATTCGATTGCTGAATTTATTATAGGTATGCATAAGCTGCCCGACCTCATCCGTCGTGGTGACCGGGAAGCGGGGCATTTCTCCATCGGGATTGGCGCTCTTGAGTACAGCGGACAGGCGGGAGAGTGGCCTTGTGACACGATGCACTAGATAGAGCACCAGTCCGACTAGTAGAAGCGTCGAGATGGTTAACGCTATAGCCGTCAGCGACAACACAAAACGGTTCTGCGCACTGTATTCGCTGTAGGGAATTACCCCCATTAATGTCCAGTGCACATTGGGGATCTGATCGAACAGGATCGTCTTTTTATCCTCACCCTCGCCGTAACCGCTTACATGTACGCCATCACGCGGGATGGTTAAGCCAGGGAACAGCTCGGTGACTTTATGCTTGAGCCACTTCGGCTCGCCGCCCGAAATAATAACTCCGTCGGCATCGAGTAGAAGGACGTATCCATTGCTGACCAGTCCTGATGTCTTCAGATAAGTGGAAATGACCTCTTCATTGAGGCTGATCGTCAGATTCCCGAGTGTCCGGAAGTTATTAATATCGCGAATCGGCCGCATCAATGAGATCACTCGCTTCGGGCCGTTAATCGTCTCATTCTCATACAGGGAGGTCCAGTATTTGGAATACTCTGTATAATAGTCGGGACTTAACTCTATTGGATCTGGCGCTCCGGAGCGGGTAACGGTGTAATTGAAAAAGGTAGATAGGGCAGGTCTTGTACCGTTCGGTTGGATCGTAATGTCGGATATGTATTTTTTGGAGAAGGCCAAGTTAGTAAGGAAGCCGATCATGCTTAAGTATTCATTGGCGTCATTGTCTTTGCGAGTAAGATATTTCTGCGTATCGCTATGCCCGATCAGAAAGACCGACATATTCTCTGCATCCAGCACGATGAACTCCAAATTGGTACGGATTTGGCGCAGGGTGTTGGTTCCCGATTCCTTTGCTTTCTCCTCTGTGACGGACGAGGCTAGCCGATATGAGACGACACCGAGCAGCAGCAGTGGAATCAGCAGCGAGCAGACGAGCATGAACGATAGTTTGTGCTTAAGTGAACTTGCCAGCCAGCGCTTCATATTTATCCCTCTTTTGGTATTAAAATTATCATCTATTATATCGGAATCCATCGCATTGAGAAGGGAGAAATATGAATGATAGCAGGTAAACGTGGAAATATGGGGGGAATTCTAACGAAACAGGATATCGCTATTTAGCGCAAATAGCAACTGAAAGCCCGGATTTAGCGCTAGCGATAGGGAGTTTCGTTAGATTCGTTCTGCCCTTGTTTTTGAGGTATTCGGTAAATCTGAGGATTAAGATTTGGCCAGCATATAGACGCCGATCAGAATCACGATGACGCCAGCCAGCTTCAGCGGTGTTATCGTCTCTTTGAATAAATAATAGGCCGGGATCATAGCAAGAACATAGGCGAAGGCTTGCATGGGGTAGGCCACGCTTAACGGGAGCCGGGTCAGCACGGCGAACCAGAGCAGAGTTGCGATACCGTATAGGGCAACACCGCCGATAATCATCGGGGAAGTAATAATCTTGCCCCAATGCAGGCCGCCGGATCGGCCGAGTCCGATCTTGAATAGTACTTGTCCGGTCACCAGTAGTACGATATTGCCCAGCAGCAGCAGATAACTAATCATTTTGTCCATGGAGATCCTCCCGTTCCTTCATAATCGTCACTTCCTGCGTCAGGCGCAGCACCTGTGAACTAAGTCTCGTAATGACGATTGTAAGGTGAAGTATAATAGCGAAACAGAATAAGAGGCCGAACAGGAATAGAACGGCAGGCGCATATTTGACACCGAGCCATTCTGCAATCCGTTCGACCAGACTGACATTAAATGAAATGATCAGCAGGATTAAGCTGAATAGAATCCAGAGTAGGGAATACTGCTCCTTCAGCTTCTGCCTTCTGACCAGCTCAAGAATAGAGAGCAGGAACAGGGCGGCGATCACTACCGACAGCACATAGATCGACATCTATTTACTCACCGCCGTCCGATTGAAACGCAGCGCGCTCATGAGCACGGCCAGCGTAACCTTGATCATATAATATACGGATTTGAGCGGTGTGATGGAGGAGCGGCCCGCCTTACGCTCATGCATTTCCGCCCGCACCTCAGTGATGCTGCAACCTTTGCGCTTCAGGTAGACGATCGACTCCACCTCTGGATAATCGATAGGATAATAGTCGGCATAGAGATCGATCACCTTGCGGCCCGCCGCTCTGAATCCGCTCGTCGTATCGGTAAAGCGCTGGCGGGTCACCAGGGAGACGAGCGCAGAGAAGAACAGAATGCCGGTACGACGAAGCACAGGTGACCGGTAATCCGTCGCTTCTACATATCTGGAGCCGATGACCAGGTCATATTTCCCGGCCAGCTCGATCAGCTTCGGCAGCTCTGCAGCCGGGTGTTGTCCGTCGGCATCCATCTGCACGGCAATATCGTAGCCCATCCTCTGGGCGTATATGTAGCCGGTTTGCATCCCACCGCCGATCCCGACATTATAGGGCATCGTCAGCACGCGAGCGCCCGCCTGCGTGGCGATCTCCTCCGTGTGGTCGCTAGAGCCGTCATTAATGACGATAATATCGACCGAAGGAGCGTTGCGGTGGATATCCTCAATCACCGAGGCAATGCTGCCCTCCTCATTATAAGCAGGGATAATTACAAGTGTTCTCATGACGTTGTTAACCTCCTCTTCTCCAAATCACTCCGCGTGCGGTGGGTATAGGAGGTGATGGCCTGATCGATCAGGCAAGCTCCGAACAGAATCAGCAGCGCCATATTAGGGTAGCCGTAGCGGTTGAAGGCAATGAACGGGATATAGATCACCGTAAAATAACATAGCGCAAGCAGAAGCGGGAGCAGGCGGCGGTACCGGCGTTTGATCAGCGCGAAGGTGATGCCAGCCATATTCCAGAGCATCAGAGCGATTTGCAGAACATTCATTACAGGCCGACTAATCGGCCAGATGGGCCGGGAATAGAAGGGATGGAAATAGAGCTCAACCCATCTTCCCAGCGTGTACCAATAGATATATTTTAGCGGCTCATGGGTGAAGCCGTAGGCGATGACGTCCAGTCCTCTGCGGATAGCATTCCGGTCGGCCCCTTGGAATAAAGTATCCGGCGAATATTCCGGATGGGTTTCGAAGAAGCCAGCGGGTGGAAGCTTCCAGTAGACTCTTGTGCCCAGCAGGAACGGGCTGCCAGCAGAATTGGTGAACAGAATAAACTCATGGAAGGTGAGCCAGTTCCTTATCCACCATGGCGTTAGCAGCACGATGTATACGCCGACCATCAGTCCGGTATATTTCAGTATCAGGCGCCAAGGCAGCTTATTCCTCCACCAAATGATCAGAAAAACAGCCGGATAGAGCGTGGCATGCGGCTTGAAATAGGCCGCGGCGGCGGTGAGTATACCGATCAGCACATACCAGCGTGTCCGATTCTGCTCCATCGCCAGAATAGTCACGCAGACGAGCAGCAGCAGCAGGGTGCGGAAGGTCGTCTCGGTTAGGATGACGCCGGAAGAGAAATAATCCGGCAAATAGAAGGCGCTGATCGTCGCCGCAATCAAGCCGGTGCGCACGTTGAATGTCCGCCTGCCGATCCAGAAAATTAAATAGACCGATAATACCTGCTGAAGGCATTGAAAAATACGAAAGGCGATCACACCGCCCTGGTCCTGCCCGAACACCGCCATCAGTCCAGACAGAATCAACGGCAGCCCCGGCATAATAAAAGCGGAGGGCTTGTCCTTCGTATTATAGGCGAGTACGCCTTCATTTAATAATAGACGCGAGGTCTGGATGTATTTCACATCATCATTGTCGGGATGATCCGGATTGCCCAGGAAGAAATAGTTGTTATATATAAGAACTATGGCACATGAGGCAACAGCTACGAGGAGCATTAAACCGATCAACCACTTTTTTGCCAAGGGACTCATCGTCTCTGTTCCTGACATAAGGTTCAACTCCATCTCTATTATAGATTCCAATTTTTAAATGATCATACTTAAATGATTTTATACCCATAAATAGGGATATTCAACCAAATTTCCCTTAAATCCGTTCGCTACAGCCTTAGACAGCCTTTATAATAACGTTTTACTCTAGTATAAAGTTACGGCTCCCACTAGAGCACGAAAAAGCCCAAGCAACTGATTCTTGCTTGAGCTTCTATGCGACATCAACAGCGTGTCTATCCGAATTATTGGAAAGTAGTGATAATCAGCCATATATTCAGCACGGTGAGAACCGCAGCGATGATCCAGGCTAGAATAACGACCCATTTCCGGTTCTTGAACTCGCCCATCAATTTCTCATCACTGGTGAAGAGCGTAAGTGGAATAATCGAGAAAGGCAGAGCGACACTCAGGAATACTTGAGTATAGATCAACAGATGCTCTACGACCGATTCGGTGTCCCCGAACAGGATAATACATACAATAACCGGAATAATGGCCAGAACACGAGTGATCATTCTTCTTGCCCACAGAGGCATCCGCATGCGGATGAAGCCTTCCATGACGATCTGTCCGGTCAGTGTACCTGTAATGGTCGAGTTCTGCCCGGAAGCGAGCAGGGCCACCGCGAACAGGACACTAAGCACCGGGCTGGCAATAGCTCCGACGATCGCATTATCATTCAATGCCCGGTAGAGCTGTCCCAAGGTGTCCAATTCTCCGCCATAGCCGAAGAACAGGGAAGCGCCGAGAATGAGCAGCAGGCAGTTGATGACGAAAGCGATCGACAGCTGGATGTTCGAGTCAATCGTAGCAAATTTGACAGCTTCCTTAAGGGCCTTCCGGTTATTACGGTCATATTGACGCGCCTGAACGATGGAAGAGTGCAAATACAGATTATGCGGCATGACCGTAGCTCCGACGATCCCGAGAGCGATGAACAAGGCTCCCTTATCGGTGACGATCTCTGGTTTAGGAATAAATCCGCCGAACATATGAGCGACATCCGGTTGCGAGATAATGACTTCATATAAGAAAATAACTAGGATTGTGGCGATTAGGGTGGCCACGATGGCCTCGATTTTTCTAAAGCCGAAGCGTGCCAGAATCAGCAGCAGGAACACGTCGAGTACAGTGATAATGACACCGAGCAGCAGCGGAATATTAAATAATAAATTGAGTGCAACAGCACTGCCGATGACCTCGGCGATATCTGTCGCCATAATAGCCAATTCGGTGATAATCCATAGCACGAAGCCGAGCTTCTTGCCTGATCTGAGGCGCGTCGCTTGAGCCAGGTCCATGCCAGTCACAATCCCTAGCTTCGCGGACATACTCTGCAGCAGCATAGCGATCAGATTGGAGATCAGAATGACAGTCAAGAGCAGGTAACCATATTGAGCGCCGCCAGTAATCGAGGTAACCCAGTTGCCGGGGTCCATATATCCAACGGCGACTAACGCGCCGGGACCGGTATATGCCAGTAGCTTCCGCCAGAAGCTTGCATTCTCGGGGATAGGTACAGTGTTATTAATTTCAGCCAGACTTAAGCCGTTTTGTGTTTTGTGCAAGAACTTTTCTTTTTCCATGGTCGTCCCTCCCTTTTCCTATGTACAAAAAAGTTTCCCTTGGTAAACACAAGAGTAATTTTACTCCTATTAACGAGAAAAGCAAGAGGTAATTTATAATTATTTTTAAGAAGAATCGCAGGTATTATTAAGGTTCCCGGATCAATAAAAAAAGACTTCAGGAAGAACCTGAAGCCTTTTCCAATATTAGTTCTTGATCTTGATGTTGCCGGAGGTCGCTCTGATCTTGATCACGTCCTGCGTCTGATCTGGAGATTCGGGAGCCCGCACATTTCCTGAGGTGGTGCGTAAGTCATACACTCCCTTGAAGCCGGGATCGGAAGAAAGGGTAACATTGCCGGATGTGATGCTGATATCCAGTGAGTCTGAACGCTGATTGTCCAGAGTGATATTGCCTGAAGTACTCTTAAAGACACCGTCTCCGGTAAAATCATTAAATTTGATATCCCCTGATTTCAGGGAAACATTGGCCGTGCCCGTTATTTTCTCCGTTTTGATATTCCCCGAGGTTGCCTGAAGTGTAGCCGCCCCGTCCAGGTTTGTAATCTTGATATCGCCGGAGGTGAGCTTGATTTCCGTGTCGCCTTTAACGTCAGTGATTTTAATATTGCCTGAGGTGAAGTTGACATTGAATTGATCGGTGGTAACCCCGTTTGCCTTCAGATTTCCAGATGTACCAGCGATGTCGATACTGCCAGCCCGTATGTCGGATAAGGAGCCATTGTTAGCTCCTAGCTTGGTGGTGAAACGGTCCAGCTTAGCTGGATCTTTAAGTGCCACGGTTATACGTTGTTTGCTAGACTGGAAGGAAATATTGATGAAGCTCCATTTATTTTTCCGGGTGAGATCCAGTGTGAAATCCTTAGCCGATGTATCGGCATTCTTCAGCTTGTCGATCGTGTCCTCCTGCATATTGCCGTTCACTTCAATATAATCCGTACCCTCTGTACTCTTGATGAACTTCACATCTACATCGTAGCTGCTATCTATAGTTAAGGAATTTAGTTCGTTAAAAGTCAGCTTCTGACTATAGGACGGCAGGTCATCCTCAAACTCAAAATGTTGATATGCCATACCAGCAACGCCGATAAGGATTAGAGCTATGGCCAGAAAAGACCAGCGTTTACCGTTTCTCATTTCGTATTACCTCCTTTAATTGCGCTCATGTTCCAATCGAAGAATTTGCGGCTGATCACTAGCAATCCCTTGATAACGTAGGAGGAGAGCATTGCGAACAGGATACCCACCCCGAGGAAGGCGATCGAGGCGAAGCCTTTGGCGGGGAAGAAAGCCCCATGCATCATATAATCAAGCAACACTAAAACTGGGCTTAAAATACCTGAAGCGGCGACCAGGATGAAGCTTAAGCCGAAGCAACAGAGAGTGGCAAGGAATGAAATGGCAACGATATCTACAAAGAAAAGTCCGATGCATACCATCACTGTGGCAAATATGCTGCGAGGGCTTGCCGCAGGAACAGCGGGAGCAGGTTGCTGTGGTTGCTCCTGGTTAGGGTTGGATGCGAACCAGTAAACCGGGCCCTGCGGAAAACGCCGCTCGCCGATGGCCTCTCGAGCAAGCTCCTGAGGATCACCGAGCTCTTGAACGATTTCCGTTTCCGTTTTTCCGTTTTGCAAGCCGAAAGCAAAATGGGTCTCATAATCATTCATCAGCTCATCGCGTTCTTCTGGCGGCAGTATGGATAAATTCGCACTCAAGGTCGAGAGAAATTCATTTTTGTTCATGACTGGCTTCCTTTCTCTATCAAGGCTGATACGTTCTTTACGAAATGCTTCCATTCCATGATTAACTTCTTCATATGGGATTCACCTTCTGAGGTCAATTGATAATATTTACGGGGCGGTCCTTCTGTTGATTCCTGTAAATACGTTGTGCAGTGCCCTTCATTCACAAGTCTTCTCAGTAGGGGGTACAGCGCTCCTTCAGCGACCTCGATGTATTCTGAGACAGATTGAGCCAACTCGTATCCGTATCGGTCGCGTTCGTGAATAAGTACCAATATACAGAGTTCGAGGGCGCCCTTTTTGAATTGAACATTAATATCCAAAAATCATCGCCTCATTTTCTAGTAGTTGTGTTAGTTTGGTACTGAATAATGATTAGTACGTGTATATAGTAACATGCAGTACTGATTAATGCAAGATAGTGACGCCTAATTTCATACCATAATGCAGAATTAGCCGTATTCCTCATGTTTTAGCAAGGAATACGGCTAATTCAACGTAACGATCCGTCATAACTTACTTCTCTGCACCATAATGTGGATTCAACCGGGTCAAATCCTCTGTGGCCGGTCCTTCGATCACGGCACCCTGATAATTGAATCTGGATCCATGGCAGGGGCAGTCCCAAGACCGCTCGGCTTCATTCCAGTTCAACTCGCAGCCCATATGACTGCAGGTGGTGTCCACTAGATGGACGACGCCGGTGGAATCTTTATAGGCGCCGGCCCTCTTGCCGCGATACTTGACGACGGACCCTTGATCTGTCCTCAAATCCTCGACCTTCAAATGAACGGCCTCTATTTTGCCGCTGATCAATTCCTTGGCTACTTCCGCATTCTGAACCGTTAGATTCTTGAGACTCGGATTAATCTTGAATCTGGAGGGGGTGAATAGCTCTGTATAGCGATTCTCTTGTCCAGTAATCAAATCGGCTATTAATACGGCCGACACTGCAGAGGTTGTCATTCCCCATTTGGCGAAGCCTGTAGCTACATAAATTCTAGGATGTCTGGAGGTCACCTGGCCGATATAGGGCACCTCATCGATCGTGATTAAATCCTGCGTTGACCAACGGTATGGAATTTGTTCTATTCCGTAGGTCTCCCTGGCGAATTGCTCCAGCTTCTCATAACGCTCGATCGTACAGTCATTTTTCCCCGTCCTATGGGATTCACCCCCGACGATAAGGACCTCGCTCCCGTCCAGCATAGCGGATCTTATAGAACGCTTCGGTTCGCCGCAATTGATGTACATGCCGCCGGGATAGGGCTTCTGCGGTTTGATGGCGATCGCATAGGAGCGTTCGGCATGGAGCCGTGTGAAGTATAGGCCGCCCCCGTCAAAGAAAGGAAAGTGAGAGGCTGAGACTGCATGCTGGCAAGTAATTTTATGCCCGTCTGCGGTCTTAAGAATCAGATTTCCGTCGTCCTGTTCTTCGGCGTAGTCTTCAAGGGTAGTATGCTCGTAGAAACGTCCGCCTTTCTCAACAATGGAGCTTGTGAGAGCGGTCAAATATTGAAGCGGATGGAACCGGGCTTGATTGCGCAGGACAATAGCGCCCTTTGATTCTACCTGTATGAGCAGATCATCAACCCATTCGCCTGGCAGATCCAGCTGACGGTAAGCCTCCCATTCTTGTTTCAATTGTTCAAGCTGCTCCTCGGAGTCCGCATACAAATAAGCATCCTCCCGTTGGAACTGGCACTCGATGTTATGCTTCAGGATTGTATCGGCAATGAAGCGGATTGCTTCTTCGTTGGCCTCATAATAGAGACGTGCTGCTTCTTTCCCGAAGTGGCTTAGCAGCTTGCTGTATATCAAGCCGTGCTGTGAGGTAATCTTGGCCGTTGTGAAGCTCGTCGTGCTTTGCAGTATTTGGCCAGCGTCGATAATTGCGACTTTCCGCCCTGCCTCAAGCAATACATAGGCGGTCAAAATCCCGGTGATGCCGCCTCCGATAACGGCCACATCACACTGTATATCCTCATTTAGGGTTGAAAACGAAGGCCGGGAAGAGGTATGGCTCCACATCGATTCGGGGAACTTGGGCAATGATCCGGAATGGGATGTGTTGTTCATGAACGGGGTCCTCCTTCAATTGAAATTTTAATCCCTTGTACAATTCTCTCCAATATTTTGCAGATGAAACACCAGGTTCGCTGGAGGTATCATTGACGGATAATAGAATAAGACTTATACTAATTCTAAAATTATTCATAATAAAGGATGACCATATATATGAAATCACTAAATTTAACGACGCAGCGCCAAGCAGTGTATGACGTTGTCCGCAAAGCGAACGACCATCCGACCGCCGCCGAGGTCATGAACCGGCTTGTAGAGCAGGGTTATAATTTTGCATATGGCACAGTGTACAATTCACTGCGGTACTTGACCGAGAAAGAATTGATCCGCGAGCTGAAGCTGGGCGAGGCGGCCAGCCGATATGATGCCAAGCTGGATGATCATCAGCATATACTGTGCGAGGTGTGCGGTCGTGTGGATGAGGTTATGACGTGTGTGCCCGAGGACTGGAGCGATGCTGTTGCCAAAGAAACCGGATATGATGTCCATCATGCTCACGTCGTATTCGGGGGGGTGTGCCCAGCATGTCAGTCGAAGAAATGAACATGGCGGAGCGTGCCTTCGTGGCAACGGCTCCTCCTTTAAGACGCCCTACGCAGGATTCTGAAATGGGACTGGAGGAATTGGCCGGGGTTCCGGTCGTGTGCCCGGTGACGCAGCGGGTCATTATCGTCAGCCCTTATCCAAGTGAAATTTACGAGTTGCTGCGGGCGCTGTCGGAGGGCTGCTTCGACGTCCTCGTATTCCACCACTTGGAGCAAGGGATACGTAATGCGCAAGCGGCGGATTTGCTTATTTTTGACTGTACCTTCTATCGCCAGATCGAGGATGCGGCTGCGATTCAATCATTGATGGAGAAGACGGGGGATGTTCCGAGCCTTCTGCTTGTCAATGAATCTGTGCTCGCAGGCCTGGATCAGAGCTTAATGAATCATGAGCTGCTGGTATGGCCGGCCAGACCGGGAGAGATACTCTACCACGCTCAGCGTATTATCCGCAATCAAGGTGAACGCAGTTCTTCCTTAAGTTTAGTGATGGGCCATTCGCCAGCGGTATTCAAGGACCTGTGGATCGATCGCAATAAGATGGCTGTATACCGTAATGGCACGCAGATTGAGCTGACCAAGACGGAATATGAGCTGTTCGTGAAGCTGCTGGAGAATGAAGGGGCGGTGATGTCCCGTGAGGAGCTGCTATCCGAAGTCTGGGACACGACCTTCCTCGGCGGCAGCAACATTGTCGATGTTCATATTAAGAGTCTGCGCAAGAAGCTTGGCGACCGGGCGGTAGACTCTATCTATATAGCTACGGTGAGAGGTGTAGGCTATCGTCTGGCTGACTAATAGCAATAGCGTGCATTTTCGTATGATTAGACAGGTACCGGCCAACCGTGCGGTGCTTGTCTTTTTTACATAGTTTGCCTATTTACATGTTTTGCGGATGGATGGTGGTGTCGTGCCGGGAGCTAGGCTTTAAGGCCTAGAGAGGAGAATGATGGAATATGTCGAATACTAATCTAAGTGCGCGTTCAAAAAGGCCGGTTTTCAGCTCCGAGAAGGTTGGGTGAAGCTAGGGCATAACCTCATAAGCATTTGCTTAGGCCCGGCTGAATTCAAGATTCGCTGCCGAATAGCATCCTGATTCACATCAGGAGCAAAATTAGACTTTTTGAACTATCTCTTTAAGTAATCATATTGGGAAAGGACCATGATCTATGAAGAAACGCATACGTATTACCTTGTTGCTCTCAATGATTGTTGTTGCTGTCGTACCGAGTGTTCTTAGCATGATATTGAATCATGCCAGCATAGGGAGTGGGCTAGTCACTTTGGGAATTTCATTGGTTGTTGCGTTGGCTGCTACATGGTTTACCATTCATTCCATAGCTTCTCCGCTGAGCCGTCTGGTTGAAATGACACAAACGGTAAGCTTGGGAGATTTAACGAAACGGCTGGCCAGTACCCATAGAAAGGATGAAATCGGCGATCTGTCTAATCATTTTCAGGATCTGATCGATAATCTTAGCGAGACGATTACAAGCGTGCGTGACACTACAGGCGATGTAGCGCGTTCGGCAGAGCAGCTCGCTTCTGGAGCGGAGCAGACGACGAAGGCGATCGAGGATGTCACCGTAGCGATCCAGGAAATGGCTGTCGGCAGTGAACGGCAGAAGCAAGGGGTGGAGATTGGCGTTCAAGAGATGGAGAATATGTCAAGCCAGATTAGGTCGATCACGGAGCATATCCGCGAGGTCACGGAGACGATGGAGAAGACGAATGCGACCGCAGAGGAAGGCAATGCTTCTGTGTTGAGCGTCGTTGAGAAGATTGAGCATATTCAGCATACCGTCGATGAGCTAGGCCATGTTATTCAGACCTTAGGAGCCCACTCGGAAAATATAGGCGGTATCGTAGGCGCGATTACCGGAATTGCCAAACAGACCAGTCTGCTGGCGCTTAATGCTTCGATTGAGGCCGCCAGAGCGGGGGAAGAAGGACGGGGCTTCGCTGTCGTCGCTTCCGAGGTACGCAAGCTGGCCGAGGAATCGGAGCAATCGGCGCATCAAATTGAAGATTTGATCGGGAATATTCAGAGCGAGGTCCAGTTGGCACAGCGATCGATGGAGAATGCGAAGCTGGGGGTCGATGAAGGTATCATCGCCGTCGATACTTCAGGCCGCTCCTTCTCGCGAATCCGTAAGGCTGTTCGCAATGCCACTGCCAAGATGGAAGAAGTGTCCGGCGCTGCCCAGGAGCTTCAGAACGGCGCAGACAGAGTTACCGAATCCATCAACGGAATCGCATCGATCTCCGAAGGTAATCTCGATAATGCGCGGACGATTTCTGCAGCGTCTGAACAACAGCTGGCCTCTATTCAGGAGGTCGCGGCGTCATCGAATGATTTATCACGTATGGCCCTTTATTTGGATGGGCTGGTCAAGCGGTTCAAGGTTCAGAAGCTATAACGAGGGTCCATCGACCGTCAGCCTACCACTTCCAATAGAGCGGGTCAGCCAGCTTATAAGTGCAAATATGCAGCTATATTGGTGATTTTTGCTCTCCACGGAGATATAACTGATTTTCTGCAACTATTCCCAGTGGAATAGGGTACAAATGGGGCTTTGGTCAGGAAGTAGTTGTATTTTCGCAGTTATTTTCCGGTAGCGGGTTCGTATTCAAAAAATAAGTGTATTTCAGCAGTTATTAGCTATTCTCAATCCTTTACCGTCAGACGGGCTCTGGCGGTTTTTTTTCGCTCATTTCCAGCAGCTAAATACATATTAATCCCCATTTGGAACATCATACTTCTATACAGATTTCCTTAGCAGGGGGGAGTTTCCAGATGAAAGAGAAGCTTAGTCGTAAGCTTGCACAGAATGTGGAAGCTCTGAAAGATATATTTCAGGACAGCTCTGACCTGGTGTATCGGGATATTCAGTTCACCGAATCACGGCGCGGTCTGATTGTATATGTTGAAGGAATCATCAATGTGGATTTGGTCGATCAGAATATTATCTCGCCGCTGATCGAAGGACTAGTCAAGGCGGAGAAGCCGGTAGAACGGCTTAGCGAACTGCCCTTTACCCGGATCTCGCTTACTCAGACGAGTACCGCATCCGATTGGCCTGGCGTGATCGAAGCTATATTGACGGCCCATGTCGTTATTTTCATGGATGATTCTGATGAAGTGCTTACCTTCGATGTGAAGGGCGGATCCAGGCGGAGTGTACAGGAGCCTTCTACCGAGACAGTGATCCGTGGGCCCCGAGAGGGGTTCACCGAGTCGCTGCGGATTAATACGGCATTACTCCGCTTCAAGCTTAAGACAGAGAAACTGAAGATGAAACCGCTGATCGTCGGCAAAATAACGAAGACGGATGTAGTCGTGTCATACATCGATGGGCTGGCCAAGCAGGATCTGGTGGATAGTGTGCTGGATCGGCTGAAGCAGATCGATATGGACGGAATTCTGGAATCGGGCTATGTAGAGGAATGGATTGAGGATAATCCGTACTCTCCTTTTCCGCAAATGCAGTATTCCGAGCGTCCAGATACGATTGCGGCTCAGCTTCTGGAGGGGAAGGTAGCGATCTTCGTCGATGGTACTCCGTTCGTGCTGGTAGCTCCGGTGACATTATGGCAGCTGCTTCAATCCAGTGAAGATTATTACGAGCGCTACTTCGTCACGAACTTCATCCGCTGGATACGTCTTTTCTTCTTGCTGGTGGCGCTTATGCTGCCCGGCTTGTATATCGCCGTGACGACCTATCATCAGGATATGCTCCCTTCCTCTTTGATTCTGAGTATCGCCACGGCCCGCGAGGCGATCCCGTTCCCGGCGATCATTGAGGCGTTAATTATGGAAGTATCCTTCGAGGCCCTTCAGGAAGCGGGAATTCGGCTGCCGAAGACGATCGGTCAGGCCGTGAGTATCCTCGGTGCGCTGGTTATCGGACAGGCTGCGGTTCAGGCGGGGATCGTCTCCGCCCCGATCGTAATCGTGGTGTCCATGACCGGTATCGCCTCGTTCACGCTGCCTCGGTTCAACCTGGCGACGACGGTCAGGATGCTGCGCTTCCTGATTATGATTCTGGCGGCGCTATTCGGTCTGTTCGGGATCGTCGTCGGTACCGTCTGGATCCTAGTTCATTTGACCCAATTGAAGTCCTTCGGGGTTCCTTATCTGCTAGGGGTGTCCCCGTATCGTCTGCGAGACTTCAAGGATATCTTCGTCCGGGTGCCGATGTGGAAGATGTCCCAGCGGCCTAATTCTTCCTCAGAGACGAATCGCAACAGGATCGGGGCGCCGAAGCTGAGAGGGAGGGCCGATGAGCATGAAGGCTGGTAGAAAGAGCAGATTCAGTATGGCTGTAGTCAGGACTGCGTGCTCAGTACGATCCAGATCTGGATCTGGATGCAGGCCCAAGGCCAAGCCCAAGTTTAAGCCTAAGCCAGTATTTCTATGTGCCAGCTTGCTATCATTAGCGCTGCTCTGCGGATGCTGGGATAGGGTTGAGATCAATGATGTCGCCTTTGTAATAGGCTCCTCCTTCGACAAAGTGAATGACCAGTTTATTACGACTATACAGATTGCTCTCCCCAGCCAGCTTGGAGGTACCGGAAGCGTAGGGGGCGGGGGAGGTACCTCTGGCAATCAGAATTATCTCCTAATCTCGAAGCAGGCCCGGACCATGTATCTCGCTAACAGGGAGATTCAGGCGGGCCTGTCGCGGATTTTAAATTTCTCTCATCGGCGGCTCATGATCCTCGGAGAGGATTTTGCTCGTAGCGGTATTGGCAGCCAATTAGATATTCTCGGCCGCTTTCCCCAGAATCGGTTAAGTGCGTATGTTGTGCTCTCCCGAGGAAAAGCCTTCGATATCCTGTCCGCAGAAGCGCCTATAGAGCAATTTCCGGCGGAGATGGCGCGGGAGCTTGCCAAGAATACGATGCGCCACCCGGTGAATGTGAAGCGGATGGTCAATAAGCTGTTGAATGAGGGCGTCGATCTTGCGCTGCCAGTGATGAGTATTAAAGATAGCAGCAAGGATGTACCTGACAAATCCAAGAGTTTGATAGCTGTTGATGGGCTTGGTGTATTCAGGGGTGATAAGCTCGTCGGCATCCTCGAAAGAGATGAAGGGATGCTCGCCGTAATGGGGATGGGCGAGTCGCTGAACCCGAAGATTATTCTTCCTCGCGGCGACAAGGATGAGCTTATTACGATCAATCTGAATGAGACCAAGATACGATGGACCCCAAGTGTGCAGGATTCGCAATTGGCGATCAAGATTCATTTTCAGGCCAAGGGATCTATTCTGGAGAATACTACGTATGAGGATATCGAGGGTGAGAATCTTGACGGGCTGGAGGAGCAATGCGGCAATTATATCAACGAGAATCTGGGTCGGGTCATCGAGAAGCTGCAACGCGAATATCAATCTGATATCTTCGGCTTCGGTCAAGTGATCAAAAACCGGTACCCGCAGGAATGGGATAAGGTCAAAGACAGATGGCATGAGGTATACCCTTCCGTGAAGGTCTCGCTAGATTCGACGATTCATCTGGAAGGCACGAGCCAGTTGATGAACTCACTCTCTGTTAAAGGGGAGAAAAGTAACCATGATTGAATCGTTAACCCTGATGCTTCTGCTAATTATATACAGTCTGCGGAGAGATTGGCCGTTAATGCGGCAAAAGCCCAAGGTCAATCGCTGGATAACCTATTCGCTGATGGGCATCTCGCTGCTGATTCTGGGGTATACGACAAGCGGCCCTATTTTCTACCCGACATTATGGCTCCAGGAGGTGCTTCGTCCGCTGGTTCCATTTCGATGAATGATCCGATCCACAAGCAGGGGGGCACGAAGTTTGAAGACAATAACTACGAGGCAGGTCGCTTTGTTATCGGTTCTCTATCTTTTCTCGGTCAACTACCTGGATATTTCCTCTAAATTATCGGAGACGGCCCGGCAGCACGGGTATATATCTTATATTCTGAGCGTACTGGTCACTCTTTTCATGATATGGGTGATCTCCAGGATTATCAAAAGATTCTCCGGCAGAAACGTCGTATCCGCTATGATTGAAAGATATCCTGTCATGGGAAGAAGCATAGCGATTTTATATATGGGTTTTCTTCTGTTGGTTTCGGCAGGAGAGATGCGGGCTTGTGTGGACTTTACCAGCTCCTCACTATTAAATAAGACACCTATCGTTGTGATCGGGCTGATTATTGCAGCCACCGTAGTGTTCATCGCTCAGGGAGGAATCCGATCCTTGGTCGGTATCGCGGAGATCTATACACCGATCTGGTTCCTGATTCTGATAATGATCGTTGTGACGACCTGGCGGGATGCGGAGATTCGCAATCTTCAGCCGTTCTTTTCCTTCGATTGGACAGGTATCTTTCATGGGTTCTGGATTATTTTCTCCAGTGTGGGGGAACTGATCGTGTTTCCGCTTATTTTGTCGGGGAAGCACTATAAGAGCAAGGGAGGGTACGCAGGCCTGCTGATCAGCGGCTTATATCTGATTGTGTTTATGCTTATGGTTCAACTGGTCGTTGGTATCCCCTTGTCAATGAAGCTGATGTATCCGACTTATGAGCTTGTCCGTCAGATCCAGATCACGGACTTCATGGACCGATTCGATCTGCTACTAGTAGCGCTATGGCTACCGACTGTATTCGGCAAGCTGGGCTTCAATATTTATCTGATGGCTAATCTGCTGCAGATCATTATTCCTGGATTGTCTGGTCGCTTGATGGTGGCTCCGCTGGGGGCACTAAGTTATGTATGCGGAATATGGTTCTTCAGGAATCCGGTCCAACAGATCAATTTCAATGAGGAACTGATGCTGTTCGCCATCGTATTCGAGATTGCAATTCCCCTGTTGCTATTCGTCGCCCTGTGGCCACGCAAGAAGCGAAGGCTGAAGCCAGGATGAAATTCATGCCCTGCTCATCCAATTTAAGGATTTACTTCCTGTTGTCGTATCGTATAATCTGTAGCTATACCCTGTATGAATATGGAAATGGGTCAAAAAATAGCTCAGTTATCATTACGATGACCAGGAGTGGGGGGATGAGAGGTATGGCAAAAAGGCTTGAAGGCCGGAGAATTGCCCTAACTGGCCCGCGCCGGGCGCAGGAGTTAGGTAAGCTGGTAGAGAATCTGGGAGGTATTCCACTCTATAGGCCTGCCCAGGGTACGGTATTGCTCGATGATATCGATCTGCGCGATGGGATTGTGTCCTGGATTCAGAACCCGCCGGAGTGGTCTGTCTTCACGACAGGCATGGGGCTGGATGCTCTGTTCGACATGGCGGAGGATATGGGAGTTGCAGAAGCGTGGTGGGAGATTCTCAAGAACACCTCAATCGCAGCCCGGGGCTATAAGACGGTCAATGCCCTGAAGCGGAGGAAGCTGACACCGCTAGTCCGCGATGATGATGGGAGTGTGGAAGGACTGATTCGCGGGTTGGAGAGCCATCCGTTGCGAGATACCTCCGTAGTAGTGCAGCTGCATGGTGACCCGGCTCCGCGGCTGATCTCATGGCTGGAGGCTCAGGGGGCCAGTTGCAGAGAGATTCTGCCGTATCGACATATCGCTCCTCCAGAGGAAGCGCTTGAGCAATTGCTGCAGGATATCCTCGGCGGTCAGGTTGACGCAGTCGCGTTCACTAGCGGCCCGCAGGTACGCTTCTTACTGGAATATGCGGACAAGCAGGGACGACGTCAGGCTCTGCTGAAGGCACTGCATGGTCCGGTCGTAGCGTTGTCGGTAGGAAGAATAACTGCGCAAGGGCTCCTTGAGGCTGGGATTCAGCGGGTCGTCTGGCCCGCGGAAGAACGAATGGGCAGCATGATCGTTGAATTAGCAAAGTTCTATAGTGTTGAGGGGAATTCTGTACTCCCGCATGGTTTTGGTGCCGAATTAGACACTGCCGGAAATGAAGGATAAATATATAATAGAAGTAGTATTACGGATTGCCGTTGGATCAAATTCTAGTCTGGAAAGGGTGTAAACGATGAGTGATCTGTTGAAGAAGGCTATTTCATTGGGCTGGGGACTTACGATTGTCAGCAAGGAGAAGGTGGAGAGTATCGTGGATGAGCTGGTTCGGCGTGGAGAGCTTGCCCCTTCGGAGTCGAAGCAGTTCGTGGAACGTCTGATCGATAAGGGAGCCGAGGAACAGGAGCGGTTCAAGGAATTGGTAAATGAGCAGGTAAGGACGGTCATGCAGGGAATGGGTCTGGCAACGGTAAAAGAGGTAGAGGAACTCAAACGCCGGGTAGCAGAATTAGAGAACAGGTCGGCGGAGTCCGCATCCGAGTCCGATCCATCCTAAGCTATGCGAGCTACTGTACGGCATGCCGGACGTTACCGGGAAATAGCCATGGCGCTGGGGCGCCATGGCTTTGGTTATATTGCGGAGGAGATAGGGCTTACCCGGCTATTCTCCGTTCCGCTGCGCTGGATCACGAAGAGTGAACCAGAGAGTCATACGCTTGCCGAGCGCATTCGGCTCGTATTAGAGGAACTGGGGCCTACCTTTGTGAAGCTTGGGCAACTGGCCAGCACCAGATCTGATCTGCTGCCGGAGTCTATTATTTCAGAACTGGTCAAGCTCCAGGATCAGGTCACTTCTTTCTCGGGCAGAGAAGCCAGGGCTATTATGGAGAAAGAATTCCATATGCCGGTGGAGGAACTGCTGGCCGAATTTGATGAAGAGCCTCTGGCTGCCGCTTCCATCGGTCAAGTCCATCAAGGACGACTGGTGAGCGGAGAGAGGGTAGCGATCAAGATTCAACGCCCCGGTATTTTTCCGGTCATCGAGCGGGACCTGGATATTCTGAAGAATTTGACGGCGATCGCGAAGAAGCGCTGGGTCTGGGTGGGGCATTATCAAATTCCACAGATGGTGGAGGAATTCTCAAGATCGATCAAGGCGGAGCTCGATTACACGTTTGAAGGCCGGAATATGGAGCGAATCAGCAAGCAGTTTACCGGCAACAAAAAAATATATATTCCGCAGGTTCATTGGGATTGCACCACCTCTAAGGTGCTGACGATGAACTATGTGGAAGGGATTCACCTGAATAAAGTAGCAGAGATCGAGGCGAAAGGTCTGGATGTGAAGGAGCTCGCCGCTACCTTGGTCGATGCCATGCTGCATCAGATTTTTATCAGCGGCTATTTCCACGCCGATCCGCATCCTGGCAATTTGATGGTCATCCCGGATGGGCGGCTTGCCTTTCTCGACTTCGGAATGGTCGGTCGGCTTAGCTCAGAGCTGAAGGAGCACCTATCCTCGCTGATTATCGCCCTGATGCGCCGCAATACGGAGGGGATGGTACGGGCGATTCTGCGGATGGGGCTGCTGAATGAGGTCGAGGATATGAACGGCTTGCGCCTGGATCTGGAGCGTCTACGGGAGACTTATTATGATATTCCTTTCTCTCAGATCAGCATCGGCACTGCCATTAATGATATGTTCGTTGCGGCTCAGCGCCATGGCGTCATTCTGCCGCCGGATTTACTGCTGCTCGGCAAGTCCTTGTTGACGGTGGAGGGCGTGGTACAGGGGATGGACCCGGATATTAGCATCCTCGATCTGGCCGAGCCCTTCGGCAAAAAGCTGTTGCGCGAGAAGCTGGATGCTCGCAGACTCGGGAAGAAGCTGATAGGTGAAGCGGTAGAGCTCGGCGAATCCTTGACCGATCTGCCGCGGCAAATGCAGCGGCTCTCTTCTATCATCAGCAAGGGCAAGATCAAGACGGAGATGGATATCCCGGAGATGGAGGAATTGATGCGGAAGTTCAATCAGATCGGGAACCGCCTCTCTTTTAGCATTGTGCTGCTCTCCTTCAGTATTATTATGGTCGGCGTAATTGTCGGCTCATCGTTAACGAACAGGCCGATCTTGCTCTGGAATATCCCGGTGATCGATATCGGCTTTGTAGTTGCCACTTTAATGGTAGCTTGGCTTTTATATTCTATTTTTAGATCTGGCAGGTTTTAAGGTGCAAGTGGGAAATTTACCTTCAACTCTGGTACAATAGAAAAGCTAAGATTTTGAATCATTCAAAGATCAGGTTCATTCCATTCATGAACTGCTTAAATATGTATCAGGGGGACTAGAAGATGACGACTAGAATCAAGACGCTGACTACGGTGTCCGCGTTATTACTCGCTATGGCGCTAGTGACAGCATGCGGAGATACGCCCAAGGCAGCATCCGGTAATAATCCGGCAACGGCGAATCAAGGAGCAGATCAGAACGGTGCCGCCGCTGTTAATGGAGATCATGTTAAGAATAATGGGGAGAGCCAGGAGCAGCAGGGATCGGATAATCAAGGTGCAGGCGAGAATGGCTCTACTGATGGAGAAGCGTCGGGAAATTCGGCGAATGCGGGAAATGGCCCTGATATGGCGGCTGCTTCGGATGTGAACAGCGTAGCTGTGCTGGTGAACAAGGAGTTCGCTCTGCCGGATGAATATAATCCTGCGGATCTCGTATATCCGAATGTGCGTTTTACTTTCAAGGAGAAGATTGAGAAGCGGATGATGCGCAGTGAAGCTGCGAAGGCTCTGGAGGAGCTGTTCGCCGGCGCGGAGGAAGATGGAATTTATCTGGCCGGGGTATCGGCCTACCGCTCTCACAAGACACAGACTTCACTATTCAATCGTTATGTTAAGCGGGATGGCGAAGAGAAGGCCAAGACCTACAGTGCTGTGCCTGGACATAGCGAGCATGAGACCGGCCTGGCGATCGATGTGTCAGGCAGTGATGGTAAATGCGCCGCAGAGGATTGCTTCGGTGACACGAAGGAAGCGGAGTGGCTGGCCAAGCATGCCGCAGAATATGGCTTCATTATCCGTTATCCAGAAGGCAAGGATAGTATTACCGGTTACAAATACGAGCCGTGGCATATCCGCTATGTCGGCGTAGAGATTGCTAGCGAGATTGCGGAGCAGGGAATCACGCTGGAGGAATACTATGGCGCCATTCCAGTAACAGCTAATCCTTAATGGCGTACTTCATATGAAAGTGATATAGCTCATCCTTCTTATATTAGGAAGTATGGGGAGAGCTTATTGATGGATAGATATTTGATCGTATTGAGAAAGGGTGCCGATGTCGGCGCCTTTTTTTGTGGATCGGAAGGTAAGAACATATGCAAACTCCCCACACGCGCATAATAATGTCCGTGGCCCGTACGCCCCCATCCTGTGCCCCGGCTCCAAAACTGCAAATATGCAGGCTTTTACCCGTGAACCTGTCCGTTTTGAGGAAATTCCTGCAAATATGCAGGCTTTCTCTCTATTTTCTTTGGAATCAGGTTTTTTCAAGGGGAAAAACTGCATTTTCGCAGGAATTTCCCTGACTAGGCGCAATATTGGCAAAATTCCTGCATAATCGCAGGCTTTGCTGGTGTGAGGGAAGGACAACCTTCTATCATTTCTGCGACGAATCACATCCCTTCCTCCTTCTAATGAAACTCCATATCGCTATTTGTGCTATATCCGGGGTATAAGCTACTTTTTGACCAAATAACGTTTCCCCGTTTCGTTAGAGCACATGCCATCGCCAGTTCCCCAGCCTTCTTCCCGGACGGGATCAGACCACTTACAGAGTATTCATAGAATAGATCCTCCCTGGCGCTCATAAATAAATATTGACAAGTGATAATGATTATCAGTATCTTTAAGATATTATGTGATCAGTTTATAGTTGTGCATTTAGAAGGGGAGTGCGGCAGATATGTCATTGAAGACCTCTCATTTGGATATAGCTTATGAGGATCGTTTGATCGTCCAGGATTTAAATATTTCGATCCCTGCGGGGGAGATTACAGCATTGGTTGGAGCTAACGGCTCGGGGAAATCTACTATTTTGAAGACGATGGCCCGTATTTTGCAGCCTAAGAAAGGGACGGTGCTGCTTGACGGAAAATCGATACACAAACAATCGACACGCGAGGTTGCTAAGCAGCTGGCCATTCTGCCACAGAACCCTACTGCGCCGGAGGGGCTCACTGTACGTGAGCTCGTCTCGTACGGACGGTTCCCGCATCAGAAGGGATTCGGCGGAATGAAGGCGGAGGATCGCCGCGTCATCGATTGTGCGATAGAAGCTACAAAGATGGGAGAATTTTGCGACCGTGCGTTGGAGCAATTATCCGGCGGTCAACGGCAGCGGGCCTGGATCGCTATGGCCTTGGCACAAGAGACGGAGATTCTATTCCTGGATGAACCGACGACCTTCCTCGATATGGCGCATCAGCTTGAAGTGATGCAGCTGCTGGAGCAATTGAATGATGAACTGGGGCGAACGATCATTATGGTCGTGCATGATCTGAACCATGCAGCCCGTTATGCTCAATATATGATCGCCATTAAGCAGGGTAAGGCGATTTCCTTCGGTACCCCGGAAGAGGTTGTCACCACGGAAGTGCTGCGTGAAGTGTTCGGCATCGAAGCAGATATCGTAACGGACCCACGCAGCGGTGTACCGCTATGCCTTCCTTATGAGCTGTATCGTGCAGCCGAAGGTAAAGTGCTCCGCGGAAGAAAGGTTGAGCTTGTTAACCAAATAGCCAGGTAATGCGCCGCTTTTGGATGAAGTAGATGAGCGAGCGCTTAGACATAGGGGGAACGCAGGAATGGGCATTCAATACGAATGGCTTGCACAGTATCTAGCGATCGTAACGGAGCCAAGCTCTGACGCCGTGTATACGATAGATGGGGAGCGATTCACCGATCGAGAGCAGGCGGCGGATTTCCTGCGTGAGTACCAGCGTCAACTGAACGGTACCAAGCTGGATGTCGCGGGTACTTATTTTGCGTCGAGCTGGCGGACCGTCTGTGCGGCGATGATCTATATGATCGCTATAACGGAGACGAGGCTCGATCTGATGCCTGCGAATCTAGTGATTCAGATGGATTGTGGCAATGGGTATCCGCAGCTCCGATTCGTGCTCAAATCGGCGGCGGAACTGCCTTGGCCCAAGCAGGATAGCAGCGAATGGCGGCAGGATTTGATCGGTCAATTCTATCAATCGCTGCAGCCTATTATGTCTACTATCGCTGCGGTTACGCACCTTCCCTTGACCCAACTATGGGGACAGATCCCCCTCGGTGCTGAATACTATGTGAACTATATGGGCGGCCTGCTGGATGACGAGCAGCTTCGGGAACAATTGCTGGCGGACTACAATTGCCTCACGAAGGATATTGACAGTAGGTGGTTTGGCCTGAAGCGGAATCCTTTTGATATGAAGGAGATCTGGTTGGATGATCCGTATCAACCCGGTGAACAGATGCGCATGAAGCCGACCTGCTGTCTGGCTTATCAGACGGGGCATGGTTATTGCTACGGTTGCCCAAAGCTGAGCAAGCAGGACAGACAAGCCAAGTATGAGGAGATACGGACGGCGTGCAGCGAATAAGTAGTATGGGAAGGAATAATACAAATAAAAAGAACCTCTAAATTCACAAGGGAAGGATTGTGAAGAGAGGTTCTTTTATATTTTCAAGGAAAATGTGGTAGGGATTATGGAGCCATGTAAACGGTTGTTTGTGATAATAATCACATAACCAGACGGTGACCCACGATACAATGAAAGGCGAATGAAAATCATCATGGAAGTGAATAAGCTAAACTTCAAATATAAAAAAACATATCATAAGGAGAGAGAGTTCCATGGCTTATAACAAACCGGATCAGATTGCGAGAGTGACTGTGGAGACCGGGGTGAAGAAGGCGCATAATCCGCTTCTGACTGTATTGATCCTCGGTTTTCTGGGCGGAGCGTTCATCGCTCTCGGTTTCTTGCTGAATATTCGTGTCATCGCCAGCGCTCCGAAAGAATGGGGCAGCATCGCTACCTTCATCGGCGCGTCGGTGTTCCCGATCGGTCTTGTATTGGTGCTGCTGGCAGGCGGAGAGCTGTTGACGGGCAATATGATGGCTGTATCGCTAGCCCGATTCAAGAATAGAATTACGACAGGTGAAATGTTCAAAAATTTGATTCTGATCACGATATCCAATTTTGTTGGGGCATTGTTCGTGGCTTACTTCTTCGGACATATCGTCGGCTTGACCTCAAGCGGCGCATATCTGGATAAGCTGGTGGATATGGCAGGACATAAGCTGGATGACAGCTTCCTGCAAGCGTTCATATCCGGTATCGGCTGTAACTGGCTAGTAGCTCTGGCCGTTTGGTTGGCCTATGGAGCAAACGATTTCAGTGGCAAAATATTAGGGATCTGGTTCCCGACCATGGCCTTTGTGGCGATTGGGTTCCAGCACGTTGTGGCGAATATGTTCCTGATCCCGGCGGCGATCTTCGAGGGATATTTCACTTGGGGAGAGTATATCAAGAACTTCATCCCGGTCTGGCTTGGAAATCTGACGGGCGGGGCATTGTTCGTGGCTGGAGCTTATTGGGCGGTCTATCTGAAGGACGCCAAGGAGGAGATTCCGGTGGATAAGGCGGCCGGAACGAATACAAAAGCATAGCGTAAATATTCATCTCTAAATCCGGATGACCCGTGCATGATAGCTGCTTCTAAGGAAGAGCTTCATCTACGGGTCATTCGTGCTGTTACAGTCTATAGACATCTCTGCCTCTTATCAAATACAATTACCTAATTAGGAGGGATGAGAGATGATGGTTCATGAAGAGAATGGTGTATTTCCTGCAGTATGCCCGCTGGATTGTCCAGATACCTGCGGTTTGCTGCTGCACAAAGAGAAGGGGCGGATCGTGAAGGTAACGGGAAATCCGGACCATCCGATCACCCAGGGAGCAATTTGTAATAAAGTTAGAAATATAACGGAGCGCATTTATCACCCGCAGCGTGTGTTATATCCTATGCGCCGTACAGGTCCCAAAGGCAAAGGGGAGTTCGAGCGGATTACCTGGGAAGAGGCCATCGCGGAAATCACGCAGCGGTATAAGGAACTGATAGAGCAGTATGGTCCCGAGTCAATTTTGCCCTATAGCTTCTACGGAAATATGGGGATACTCGGCGTGGATGGGATGGATCGCCGCTTCTTCCATCGGCTCGGCTCCTCACAGCTCGAGCAGGGAATATGCAATGCCGCCGGTAATACTGGATGGAAATATACGATGGGCTTCGGGGGCGGAACAAGCCCTGAGGATATTCTGCAGGCGAAGCTGATTATCGTGTGGGGCGGGAATATCGTGAGCACGAATATGCATCAGGTCGCCCTGATCGAGAAAGCCAGAAAGCAAGGAGCCAAGCTCGTCGTGATTGATGTGCACTGCAATCGTACCGGGCAGCGGGCCGATTGGTTCATTCCGCTCTATCCGGGAACGGACAGTGCGCTGGCCCTGGGCATGATGCATGTCCTGTTCGAGCAGGGGCTGGTGAACGAGGCATTTATGCAGCGCTACACGCTAGGGCATGAGCAGCTTCGCGAGCATGTGCGGCAGTATACGCCGGAGCGCGTAGCGGCGATCACAGGCGTTCCCGCCGCAGATATTGTCGCGTTAGCGCAGCTGTATGGTGAGGTTTCCCCGGCCTATATCCATATTGGCAACGGGCTCCAGCACCATGATAATGGCGGCATGACGGTGCGGACGATTACCTGCCTGCCCGCGCTGACTGGGCAATGGCTCATCCCCGGAGGGGGCGCTTATAAATCGAACGGCGCTTACGGCAAAGTGAATAGCGATGCCCTGGAGCGTCCTGACCTGCGAGCTAACCCGGAGGCGAGGACGATCAGCATGAATCAAATCGGCGAAGCGCTGCTGACGCTAACACCGAAACTGCGCGCTCTGTTCGTATACTGCTCTAACCCGGCGGTTGTCGCGCCGGATACAGCCAAGGTGGAGCAAGGGTTGGCGCGTGAGGATCTGTTCACCGTCGTGCATGATTTGTTCTTGACTGATACGGCACGGTTCGCTGATATCGTCTTGCCAGCGACCTCCTCATTTGAGAATACGGATTTATATACTTCTTACTGGCATCATTATGTTCAGATTCAAGAGCCCGTGCTTCCTGCCCAAGGGGAGAGCAAGAGCAATGTGGAACTGTTCAAGCTTCTGGCTGCAGCGATGGGCTTCGAGGAGGAAGTCTTCAAGGATAGTGAAGAGGATATGATTCGCCAGGCGCTGAATTATGCAGACAATCCTTATCTTGAGGGCATCACGCTGGAAGGATTGCAGGAGAAGCGGTTCCTGAAGCTCAATATGGCGCCCAAGCAGAATTATCTGGAACGGCTGACCACGCCATCCGGCAAGATCGAGCTCTATTCGGCCAGGATGGCCGAGGCGGGTCTTCCGCCGCTGCCGACCTATATCCGTGTGCAGGAGGGCTATGACGGAGAGCGACGTCCGGGAGAACAGGATACATACCCGCTTATGTTTATTTCTCCGCCGAATCATCATTTTCTGAATTCCAGCTTTGCCAATGTTGGCAAGCATATGGAGATGGAGAAGCAGCCGTTGCTGCAGATTCATCCGCAGGATGCGGAGCTGCGCGGCATTGCCGATGGCGATGAAGTGATCGTCTGGAATGATCGGGGCCGCTATGAGGTAAAGGCTTCAGTCACTGATAAAATGCTGCCGGGAACCGTAGTAAGCCAAGGCCTGTGGTGGGAGCAGGAGGGTAAGCCGCGCAGAGCGAATGCGTTGACCCCCGACCGGCTGGCCGATATGGGCGGCGGTGCGGTGTTCTTCTCTACGGTGGTGGAGGTACGGCGACCATAGCATAATTTCATATAATCTGAGCTTTATGATGAACGGTCTGAATTCCGCGCTGTTCGCCGTTTTTTTCTGGATTTATTTGAACAAGGTTCAAAAAATTCAAGGTAAGTTCCACGTGAAAAAGAAGAAAGCAGATACAGATAGACGAAATAACTGGAATTTGATGTAAAATTCGATCTTATCGATTACTTCTTTCATCGTGCATGCGGTCTTCAATCGCGATCCGGAAGTGCGGTCAGCCAAGGCTAGCCAGGCAGGTTCCTGTCTAGGCCTAGACAGATGTATAATAAAGAATATGAATTGCAGAAATGGAAAGGAAACAAAAGAGGTATGGCGGATTCTATAGAGATCAGATTGTCAGAAATGCGTGATGCAAGTGCGCTGATGGAGATTGACTCGCTCGTCTGGAATATGAGCACGACACCAGCGCCAATCCGTTGGAATTCGCGGGAGCAATACCTGCAGAAATGTCCTCCGGGTAATCAGCTAGTGGCTGATATTAACGGGACGATCGGTGGTTATATCGGCTTCGAGTACCCAACGACATTACCCTGTCATCGCCATGTATTGGATATTAATATCGCGGTGCATCCGGACTATCAGCGACAGGGAATCGGGGGCCAGCTTATAGAAGCTTTGAAGGTCTGGGCCGCCCGGCAGGGCGTGCGGAAATTGTCCTTGCGCGTGCTGGCGACCAATCCTGGAGCCATTGAGTTCTACCGCAGCTGCGGATTTACAGAACAGGGCCGGCTGATCCAGGAGTTCTATCTGAATGAGCAGTATGTCGACGATATTCTGATGTACTGTATGATATGATGGGAGTTATGTGGGGAATCCCGGCCCTGCCTTGCTATTGAACTTAGATATAGGTATATTTAGAAGAAGAAAAATCGGGAACGATGTAGAGACTTAAATGAATGAAAGGTGATAGCCGTGGAGAAGAACAGCACCCCTCCCAATTTTATTAAAAATGTGATTGCTGAAGATTTGAAGACAGGTAAGCACTCAACTATAGTTACACGCTTCCCGCCGGAGCCGAACGGCTACCTGCATATTGGACATGCCAAGGCGATCTGGATTAACTTCGCGCTGGCTGATGAATTCGGGGGCCGCACGCATCTGCGCTTCGATGATACCAACCCGGCCAAGGAAGATACCGAATACGTAAATTCTATTAAAGAGGATGTTAAATGGCTCGGCTTCGACTGGGAAGAGCTGCATTTTGCTTCGGATTATTTCGATGAAATGTATAATCGCGCTGTAATGCTGATCGAGAAAGGCAAAGCTTACGTCGATGATTTGAGCGCGGATGAAATTCGCGAGCTGCGCGGCACGTTGACCGAACCGGGGAAGAATAGCCCCTACCGCGACCGCTCCATCGAAGAGAACCTGGATCTGTTCACGCGCATGCGCAATGGTGAGTTCAAGGATGGAGAGAAGGTATT
This sequence comes from Paenibacillus aceti, assembly GCF_003614185.1. Lineage (GTDB taxonomy): Bacteria > Bacillota > Bacilli > Paenibacillales > Paenibacillaceae > Fontibacillus > Fontibacillus aceti. Next base: position 3,928,192 of record NZ_KZ987724.1, on the reverse strand, counting down.
GCGGGCCAAGATCGATATGGCATCGCCAAATATCAATCTCCGTGACCCGGTGATCTATCGGATCGTGCATGCGACACATCATAATACGGGTGACAAATGGTGCATCTATCCGATGTATGCCTTCGCCCATCCGCTGGAGGATGCGATCGAGGGTGTTACCCACTCCCTCTGTTCCTTGGAATTCGAGGATCAACGCCCATTCTACGATTGGGTGATCGAAGAGACCGAGATGCCATGCACTCCGCATCAATACGAATTCGGACGCCTCAATCTGGAGCAAACTGTGACGAGTAAGCGCAAGCTGAAGCTGCTGGTCGATGAAGGTGTTGTGGACGGTTGGGACGATCCGCGTATGCCGACGATCTCGGGTTTGCGCCGCCGTGGATATACGCCGGAGGCCATTAAAGCTTTTGTGTTCGAGACGGGGATTTCCAAGGCCTATGGCAAAATTGACCTGAAGATGCTAGAGCATTTCATCCGTGAGGATCTTAAGCTAAAGGCGCCGCGCACGATGGCGGTACTTGATCCGCTTAAGGTCGTCATTACGAACTATCCTGAAGGGGAGTTCGAATTGCTGGACGCAGAGAACAATAGCGAGAATGAGGAAATGGGCCATCGCCAAATCCCGTTCTCCCGGGAGATTTATATCGAGCGTGAGGACTTCATGGAGAATCCGCCGAGCAAATATTTCCGTCTGTTCCCGGGCAATGAGGTTCGCTTGAAGCATGCTTATTTCATCAAATGCAATGATGTCATCAAGGATGCTGAGGGCAATGTGATCGAAATCCATTGTACGTATGATCCAGAGACGAAGAGTGGAAGCGGCTTTACGGGACGTAAAGTGAAGGGGACGATCCACTGGGTGGATGCCAGCAGGGCGGTTCCAGCGGAATTCCGCCTGTACGAGCCGTTGATTCTGGATGAGAATGAGGATGCTGAAGAGGAAGAGACGGTAGAAGAGAAGTCTTTCCTCGACATGATCAATCCGAATTCGCTTACGATTAAGCATGGATTTGTCGAGCCAGGATTGAAGGATGCGAAGCCGCAAGACAAGTTCCAATTTTTCCGTCATGGGTATTTCAATGTCGATCCGAAGTATTCCACGCCGGGGCATCCTGTGTTCAATCTGATCGTATCTTTGAAGAGCTCGTTCCAATTACCAAAAAAATAAATTTGCTTTTTAGGCAGTGTATCATTTATCATGGTGGTAAGTGAATAGCTGTTCGTTTACGGAGGAGCCTGGTCAAACCAGGCTCCTCTTTGTCTTTTTTAGGGCAGCTATGCACTAAAGCGAGGGTCCACGAGACGATATATTAAACAACATCTTAAGGGGAGGAATTTATGTTCTATTTGACGATTCTTATCATTCTATTGGCTACCAAACTGGCAGGTGATTTGACGGCTAGATTGGGGCAGCCTGCGGTGGTGGGCAAGCTGCTGGTCGGAATTATTATCGGCCCGGCGATGCTCGGATGGGTTGAGAATTCACATATGATCGAGGAATTGAGTGAGATCGGGGTACTGCTGCTCATGTTCATGGCGGGCCTGGAGACGAATGTCGATGAGTTGAAGCGCTCCTTCAAGTCATCGATGGCGGTAGCGGTCGGAGGGATCATCATGCCGCTGCTCGGCGGGTATTTGACGGGGATTGCCATCGGCATGGACTCCTCCAAGGCGATCTTCCTCGGCTTGCTGCTCTCGGCCACATCGGTCAGTATCTCGGTTCAGAGCCTTAAGGATCTGGGGCTGATGAGGAGTAAGGAGAGCACGACATTGCTTGGCGCTGCGATTCTTGACGATATTCTGGTCGTGATCCTGCTCGCTTTTGTCATGAGTATCGTCGGTGGTGAGGAAGTAAATCTGGCCTTGGTCATCAGCTACAAGTTCATTTTCTTCGCGATCGTAGCTCTGTTCATATGGAAAATCGCCAAATGGATCATGAAGCTACTGGCTCCTCTGCGTGTGACAGAGGCGATTATCAGTGCAGGCCTGATCCTCTGCTTCTTCCTCGCCTATGTAGCCGAGCAGTTCGGCGTAGCGGGAATTATCGGCGCTTTCGCTGCCGGGCTTGCGATATCGCAGACGGATTACAAGCATGAGGTGGAGCATAAATTACAGCCGATTGCTTATACGATCTTCGTTCCGATCTTCTTCGTCAGCGTAGGCTTCTCTGTCAGCTTCGAAGGTCTGGGCTCCCAGATTGGACTATTAATATTATTCTTCATTCTCGCACTGATAACGAAGCTGATTGGCTCAGGTTTAGGTGCCAGACTCACCGGATACTCCAGACGCTCAGCGCTTGGTATCGGGTCAGGGATGGTGTCACGCGGAGAGGTTGCGTTGATTATTGCTACGATCGGGCTGGAGAGCGGTCTGCTGGAGCAGCGATATTTCACCGTTCTGGTCATCGTGGTGATTCTTACGACGATCGTGACTCCGTTGCTGCTGAAGGCTACGCTTGGCAACCAGCCGAAGAATCAGCCGCAGAATCAGCTGTCAATCGAAGATTAATTAACTGTAGAAAAAAAGCTTGCTATGGTATGCATTTCATAGTTTAAACTAAAGTTGCAAGAAGAAAACAAACCTCCGGCCAGCGTTACCCTCTAAGGGGCGTTATGGTCGGAGGGGATGTTTTCTTTTTTGTGATTATAAGGGGATCAGGGCTGCTGCTGTGATGTGATCGTTGGATATCCGTTCTTATGGAAATGATACCATAGAGCACCGAAGCCGATGGCTGCGAATAAGGTCATCAGCATCCCCATTTGATACATGATGACTGGCCCGAAATCCTGGAAGGTGAATCCGCCCAGCAGACCGGCGATAATACCCGTAACTCCGCTGAGTGTGAAGCTGTAGACTGCCTGTCCAGCAGTTCTGAGCGAGCGGGGCAGCAATACGGCGATCAAGCGGTTACCAATATAGAAGAAGCCGCCGAAGGTGATTGCGTGCAAGAGCTGAATCAGAATGATCTGGATGGGATGGGTCGCATCGGCCATAAGATCCCAGCGCAGAGCGAACAGAATACTGACGATGGTTAGGGAACCGACGAAATAGGTTATTCTATTCTTGAGATAACGATCCAGCAGGACGAAGACGACCATCTCCAGCAGGGTGGACAGGAACACGGCGATCCCGACCGATAATCTTGAGCCGCCCAGATCCCTGATGAATAGAGGCATGAACAAGGCATTGATCGAATTAGGGATGGCGATGAAGAAGCCGAGAATGATGAAGATGACAAAATATTTGTTCTTCAGCACCTGCCGGAATTCCCGGCCTCTGATCCAGGGCGTGTCCGCTGTGAAGCGGGAGGACGGAAGAATCAGAGCGGAGCCGATGGCCAGAACGAGCATGATGCTGAACAGCAGGGAGAAGCCATTCTTCCCGGTCGCATCAATCATAATCCCCGCAGCCAGAGCCGCGGTTGCCCAGCCCAGGGAGCCCCATAGGCGATAGGTTTCATATCTTTGCTTCGTATCTGTCGTATATCCTAGAGTCATCGTATTGCTCTGGGCGAGCAAGGGACTCTGGAAGAAGAACACAAGCATGATGACTAAATATAGCATTTGGAAGGTATCCACTCTAAATAATAAATGTCCGATCGCTAGTAAGCCTATGAGCATAACGAGCAGGATGAGCCGGATATTATGGGATCGGTCGCTCATAAGTCTCCAGAAGGGGTGAGCCAGCAGAGAGATGAGCGGGCCGGTGGCCAGAAGAATACCGATCTCCAGTTTGTTCATTCCTATATCCTGCAAATATAATTGAAAGAAAGCCGCAAAGATAACGGTTGTCCCATAGATGAAGAAGTTAAGCAGTCCCAAAGTGAGCAAAGAGGACGTGCGATGTTGATTTTCCCGCAAAAGCGCCATTCCTTTCTATTTTGAGGTCGTTCTAAAAAGTTTCTACTGATCCAATTTTACACACAGATGAAAAGGGATACAAACCAGTATTTCTTTAATTTTACATTATTTATCATAGGAGTGAACGAACTTTTGCAGATAACATCTATTATTATAGCTGGCGGGCGTTCTAGCAGGATGGGGATGAACAAGGCACTGCTGCCCCTCGATGGCAAACCGGTTATTGAACAGCTGATTGAGGAACTGGAGCCGCTATCGCAATCGATATTGATCGCGGGTGGCGAGCTGCGAGACTATGAATATCTTGGCCGGAAGGTAGTGGCCGACTTCTATCCGGGCCTGGGTCCATTGGCTGGATTACACGCCGGGTTATCGGCTTCAACGACTGCCTGGAATCTGGTGGTAGCTTGTGACATGCCCTTTGTCCGTCGAGCTGTATTTGAAGCTATCGTTGCGAGAGCAACTCAGATCGAGAAGAACGCTCTGAATCAGGAGGACGAACGAACTCAGGCGATTATTGTAAAAATAGACGGACGCGTTCAGCCCTTATTAGCGGCCTATAGCAGATCTGTGCTGCCGGAGCTCAGTACGAGCCTGGTGAGCGGGAGACTGAGAATGACCGAATGGGCAGCCGGTCTTCGTGCCGAATATATAGATGGGGCTGCTCTTGCCCAGAGACTTGGTGTAGCTAAGCAGGTACTGCAATTCAACATGAATGATCGGGCGGATTATGACCAGGCCAGGTTTATTGCTCGCGAAATGAGGCAGAATGATGTCCAGGGAGAGTAGAAATGACTATTTCCCGAACTGTAACAAAGATGTAATAAAAATCACAATTGAAGCGTTTTCATTAGTATATAATGTCAGTATAGATACATGATACCCCTTAATCATGTATCGGTATATGGAAGAAAGATGATCTCCAACAAAATTAAGGAAGTCATCTTTTTTTAAAAGCGATGATGCATAAGTGAGCTTAGACTTGTATATATATCTCGCAGAATAGAACAGGGAGATGACTGAAATGACCATGTTGTTCAACGAACAGGTTGTCATATCGCGGGAGCAGGCCAAGTGGTTGAAGCTTAGAGGCTGGGGATACCGGTTGCTGGTGGATTTTCTGGGCAGACCGCCGCGCATGTCTCTGATTGCGCAGTGGCATAAACGGGTCGCATTGAGCAACACTGTACCGATGAGTAGTGGCGGACGGAGATTGAAGAATTACTTGGAGAGTATACCGGATCATGAGATTCGCCGGGTCTGCTATGATGAGGCGGAGGAGTACGAGCGTCTATTCATGGGCTCGGATGCCAAGGTACCTACTTGTGAGAGCTTATATAGAGCCAGAGAAGATGGAATCGATGCCTTCAAATGTATTTCCGATATTAGAAGAATCTATATGGAGAGCGGCATCGTGTTTAATAAGCTGAACGGGGAGAGGGATGACCATATCGCCCTGGAGATGGAGTTCATGGCTGTCATGTCGGAGGAGATGCAGGATAAGCTGGGTCTGCCCGATAGTCTACTGGAGAGCCTGAATTTGCAGATCAGGTTCCTGGAGTCGCATCTGCTGCCATGGACGGAGCGGTTCGCTTCTATGCTGGCATCGGCTACGACCAGCCCTTTATATATCGGGTTGGCTGAGATGATGAGCGAATTTCTCGTCGAAGATTTGCATAAGCTTCGGACCTGGCGTGCTCAGCTTGGTTAAACGAGAATAGGATAGGGGCTGTCTCAAAAGTCGATCTTTCGACTTGGAGACGGCCCCTTTTGCGTGCCCCAAAATGTCAACATCCCCATGTTCTGGCCGGATCACTCGGACACGGACATAATTGTCCGTTAGCGTTGATCCTGTGGCACCCAGCCTTTGTAACGGACAATTATGTCCATTACAAGGGAAATTGTCGCGAAAAATTGCATTTTGTGCTTCTAATGGTCAAAAGTGTCCGTTGGAGGAGCGTAGTTGTTGTTTTCATGCTCTAAAGGTCATTTTTGACCGCTTGTCAGTGGAGAGTCTGCTTTCTTTCTAAACTAAAGCGACAGAACAAAAAAAGTTGGACGGGAAACATGACGTTTCTCCGTCCAACTTTTTATTTTGGAGGCTTATTAGCAAGAATGTAGTCTAGTCAAGATCATGCGTTACCGGGCCGCGCCGGCGGAATTTCATCAGGAACTCATAGACCACTGGTACGATGACGAGGGTCAGCAGGGTGGAGCTGATGAGGCCGCCGATAACGGTGATTCCGAGACCGCGGGAAATGATGCCCGCGCTATTCTCCAGACCGGAGACGAGCGGCAGCAGAGCGCCGATCGTAGCAAGAGCGGTCATAAGAATCGGACGCAGTCGGGTAGCCCCTGCTTCAAGCAGAGCCTCGCGGGTAGACAAGCCTTCGCGCTCTTTATGAATAACACGGTCGATCAACACGATCGCATTCGTGACGACAATACCGATCAGCATCAGTACCCCCATTAACGCAGATACGTTCAGTGTTTCACCGCCGATGAGCAGGCCGACGATCGCCCCGATGACGATAAACGGCAGGGAGAACAGAATGGTGAACGGTGCCAAGCCTCCGCCGAAGGTAACGACCAGAACGAAGTATACAATGGCGATCGCTGCCAGCATAGCTATGCCGAGTTGGCCGAAGGTGTCATTGATCTGTTCGGTCACACCGCCGAATTTAACGGTTACCCCGTCGGGTTTATCCATCTTGTCGATTTTATCCTGCAGGGAAGTGGAGGCCTTCTGGATGTCTGTAGTCAGGACGTTCGCACTCACTTCAACGACCATCTTCCCGTCTGTACGCATAATCGAGTTCGGCGAGGTTCCCTTCTCAACCTTGGCCACTTCTTTAATCGGCACCTCGATGCCGAGCGGGGACATAATCGTCTCATTCTCGATCTCTGCTACGCTGGAATACGTGTTGCTATCTGTCTCGATGTAGACATTGTAGTTCTTGCCCTTGATATCCACTTCCGTCAAAACCGGACGTTCGCGAACTGGGCTAAGCTTCATAGCAATTTGCCCTGCCGTAAGCCCGAGTGAACTCAGCTTCTGCTGATCTGCCACAAGGGTGTATTGATCATAGGTCTCAGAGAGGCTGGTCTTGCCTTTCTCAAATTGCTTCGTATCTTCCTCCACCCACTTCAAAATTTGATCGGATACCGGCTTGATTTGCTCCAGGTTGTCGCCGAACACATTGACACTGATGGTGCTGCCGCCCATACCGCCCATCATCATCTCGCTCATGTCGGACCAACTGCCCTCAGGCACTTCCTTTTGCAAGCCTTCGATCAATTCCTGTTTCACTTTATCGAATTTTTTCGTGTCCTTGTCATAGCCGATGTAGAAGAGTGCCGAGTTGACCGAGCTCATGCCAAGCGGATTGCTTCCGCCAATCGAGTATTGCATCTTCTCAACGTCGTTCTGATCGAGGACGTATTTCTCCGCCTGCAGCATCTTGGCTTCAACATCTTCAAGCAGATCCCCAGGTGCTGGAGAATAAGTCAGCATTACATACTTGTCCTCCTGCTCCGGTAGGAAGCTGACGCCAACCAGCGGAGTCAGGAATAGGCTGCCCACGAGCAGAAGTACGGCTGCGCCAAAGGTAATCAACTTATGGGACAGACACCAGTTCAGGATATTCTTATAAAATAGGGCCAAGCCCTGCGGATTCTTGTCATGATCATGGGTCTTCTTCAAGCCTTTGCGGAATAGCGTATGGGCCAGTGCTGGCACCAGAGTGATCGCTACCAGCAAGGAGGCGAGCAGGGCGAATACCATGGTAAGGGCGAACGGCTTGAATAATTGCCCAACCATTCCGCTGACGAAGGCCAATGGTAGGAAGACGGCGATCGTTACAATGGTCGAAGACATAATGGGTACGAACATTTCCCGTGTAGCTGCAACGATCAGCTTGCCGCCCTTGAGCGTCTCGCCAGTAAGCGACAATCTGCGGTATATATTCTCGATGACGACGATCGAGTCATCGACCACCCGTCCGATGGCGACGGTCATAGCCCCAAGCGTCATCATATTGAGCGTAATATCCATCTGCTTCAACAGCAAAACTGCAATCAGCAGCGAGAGCGGGATAGAGATGATGGAGATGATCGTCGAGCGGAAATCCCGCAGGAAGAGCAGGATGATCAGGACGGCGAATAAGGCTCCGAATACCGCCTTGGACAGCATTGTATTTACGGAGTCCGTGATCGGCTGTGCCTGGTCTAATAAGACCGAAATTTCGATATGTCCGAATTGCTCCTCTAATTCCTTGGTTTTATCTTTTACATGCTTCACGACATCAACAGTATTGGCATCGTTATCCTTGATAATTTGAATACCGATCGATTCCTTGCCGTTCGTGCGTGAGATGGATTCTGCCTTACCGATGATCTCAATGTCAGCGATATCGCTGAGCTTCACGGTCGGGATACCGACCGGGGCAGCACCCATAGCTCCTTGAGGTATCGCAGACGTACCCATGCTCGCTCCTGTATCCGTGCTATCCTGACCAGCCGCTGCTGCATTGTCCGCTGCGTCTGCTCCTGCAGGTGCGCCAGAAGGCATACTGCCTTGCCCGGCTGCTGCTCCGCCTGTAGCACTGGAGGCTGCGCTCGGAATAACCGGAATAGCCAGATTCTTCAGGTCATCCACCGTCGTAATGTTGCCATCGACGACGACGGCCTTTTGCGCCTGCTCCATATTGAACAGGCCGAGCGGAACCCGCAGAGCCGAGCCTTGTACGATCCCCTTAACGGTGTCCTCACTGAGGCCGAGCTGCTGCATTTTTGCCTGATGGAACTTAAGGCTTACTTCATTGATATATTGTCCAGCGACCTGCACAGAGGCAACGCCATCCAGATCCTCCAGGGCTGGCTCGATATCATTGCTAATAATTTGGGTTAGTGACTCCAGATCTCCCGATGCTGTATCGGATAAGCTGAGTGACACGACTGGCATAGAGTTCATGCTGAATCTCGTAATTTGCGGTTTCTGGGCATCATCTGGCAGCTTGACATCATTCAGCGCTTCGCGAACCGCTGCGGTGGCATTGTCCAGATTCTCGCCATATTTAAATTCAATGAAGAGCGAGGCCGCATTCTCCATGGAAGTGGAGGTGATCGTCTTGACGCCATCCACATTACGGAGTCTCTGTTCTAGCGGTTTGGCCACATCCTGGACGACGCCCTCTGGGGCTGCTCCGGGATAAATGGCTGTAACACTCAGGAATGGAACATCGATATTAGGAATAGTCTCTTGTTTCATCGTAAGCCCGCTGTACAGACCCGTAAATGTAACGATGATCGTCAGTAGCCAAACCGCAAATTTATTGCGGATGGAGAAGTTAATAATACTTTTCATAAGCAGGGTTCTGCTCCTCTCTTATTTCCTATATAAATTAATACTTGATCTTGGTCTAAGCGTAATAAGGCTGAAGCAATCTCACCAGCTCGCGGAGCTTATCTCCCAGCTCAGGCCAATCCTCCAGATTAGCGATCATGCCTTTAAGAATCGCCCGGCGGGGACGGGAATCGAGCAATTCCTGCTCCAGAATCTGCAGGGTCTCATAGGCTTGCTGCCGCTGCTCCTCATCTACAATCTGCTTCTCCAGCAGATCCTTCAGCTCTTTGATCACGAGCAGGGGATGCTTCTCCGTCTCAGCTTGGCAGCTTCTGCATTTCCCATAGACATTCATCAGCTCATCCGATATTAAAGGATCAGGGCGCTTCTGCAGTAGATGGTCCACGACCGAATCCAACAAGCTTATAACATAGACGGCAATCTGCCGCGTATTTGTAGTCATATGGGGGAAGAACAGCATTTTGGCATAAGTACCGATCATCCCGTGAGAGAGCACGATAAGATCGCCCATATAGGGGATGATTTCCTCGCCATAGGCGGCGGTCAGGGTATTCTTGGTATAATGTAGAAGTTCAGCGTTATGCTTGTTCATAATCTCAGGCTCTTGGAAGAGCGTCCCCTTTTTAACCCACTCCTTGAATTGCATATGCAGAAATCCTCTCAGCTCAAGCACCAACTCGAACAGAACCTCCAGCTTGCGTATAAGATTATCCTTCGGCGATAGATTTCTATCCTGATCCACTTGGAGCAGGGCGGCCTGCAGCAATTGATAGCAGTAATCGAACAGGCTAAGCTCCAGCTCATCCTTGGATTTGAAATGCAAATAGAGACTCCCCTTGGACATCCCGCAAACGTCGGCAATTTCTTGCATCGATGTGGCTGATGAACCTTTTGCTGCAAATAGCTGCATGGCGGTTCTTAAAATTAATTTCTTTTTGTCTTCCGATTTGCTTGACAATCGGTAACCTCCTCCCAGTTGTGACTTGTGAGTTCTCATTATGACCCGTAAGTCGTTTTCGATTATATTATAAAATAGGGGCCGATACAAATTTACTCAGCTATGCGTTTAAACAAGCGGCAATAAAGGGCTTCCAATAAATCATGTAGGAAGAAGGACAAGCTTCATGTAAAATAGAATCATGTATTTTTGAAGAGAGGTACAGCGATGAGACGTGGATTACAGATCTTATTGATCGCAATTATATTATTTGCCTTCTATTTTTTCGGATTTGGTATTTTCGGTAAATTTGGAGGGATGCTGGTTAGTATTTTTCAGACGCTGACCGTCGTTACGATCAGTCTCGCTATCTTCATGGAGAACCGTAATCCTTCCAGCACGCTAGCCTGGATTCTGGTGTTGGCACTGCTGCCTGTCGTCGGTTTGGTGCTGTATTTCCTGCTTGGTCAGAACTACTTCAAGAGACGTAAATTCGATAAAAAAGCAGAGCAGGATCGGATCAGCTACGAGCGGATCGATCATAGCGGCAGTATGCTTCCACGGGATCTGTCCAAGTTCACGCCCGCTCAGCAGCGGCTGCTGCAATTGTCGCAGCGTCTGGCCCGCACGCCCTTCTCGATGGCTACCCGCACCAAGGTACTTACCAATGGCGAGGAGACATTCTCTACGCTGCTCAGGGAATTGAAGCTGGCAAAGCATCATATCCATATGGAATATTACATATATCGTGCCGATGCTATAGGACGGGAGATTCAGAAGACTTTAATCGAGCGGGCGCAGGCGGGGGTCGAGGTCCGCTTCATGTATGATGCTGTCGGTAGTATCGGACTGCCGAAGTCATTTATCAATGAGCTTCGCGCTGCCGGGGTCAAGGTCGGTGTATTCGGACCGATGCGCTTCCTCGCCTTATCGAGCCGGGTCAATTACCGGAATCACCGCAAGATTGTGGTGATTGACGGGACCACGGGCTTCATCGGCGGGCTGAATGTCGGCGATGAGTATTTGAGCCGCAATAAGAGCTATGGCTTTTGGCGCGATACACATATGCTGGTCCAAGGGGAGGCGGTAAGATCGCTGCAGATTATCTTCTTGCAGGATTGGCATTATGTATATGGCGAGCGGATCATGGATCAGCAGTATCTATCACCGGAACTGGTTCCTGGTTGTGGCGGAGCGATTCAGATTATACCGAGCGGCCCGGATAATGAGAGCCGGACGCTCAAGAATCTATTCTTCTCCATGATCACAACCGCCAAGAAATCGGTCTGGCTGGCCACGCCGTATTTTATTCCGGATGATGATATTCTCTCGGCTCTGCGAGTAGCGGCGATGTCGGGGATTGATGTGCGCATCCTGTTTCCGGCGCGGCCGGATAAATGGCTGCCCTTCCTGGCCTCTCACTCCTATTTTCCATCCTTGCTTGAGGTCGGCGTGAAGATCTTTGAATATGAGAAGGGCTTCCTTCACTCCAAGCTGCTGATTGTCGATGGGGAAGTAGCCACGGTAGGTACGGCCAATATGGATATGCGCAGCTTCCACCTGAATTTTGAAGTGAACGCTTTGCTTGTACAGAGTGACAGTGTAGAGAAGATTGTGAAGGATTTTGAACGGGATTTGTTAACCACCAAGCTGATTGAAAAGAAGTCTTTCATGCATAAGAAAATATATGTGCGTTTCATGGAATCGGCAGCCAGATTAATGTCACCATTGCTATAGCTTGTGAAGTAGAGATACAAGAGGAGGCAGATAGAATGCCGGCAAGGGGAAAGGTCTTGGTAGTCGGATCAGGCTTCGGAGGACTGGCTTGTGCCATAGGATTGGCAGGCCGGGGGTATCAGGTGACGATATTGGAGCGTAAAGGTCGTATCGGAGGGAAATTACAGCGAGTTGTCATCGACGGGTATCGGTTCGATTGCGGCCCGAATACGATCGAGCTCCCCTATGTATTTCGTAATGTGTTCCGCAGCGTGGGGCGCAGAATGGAGGATTACGTATCTCTGATTCCGCTGGAGCCCCGTTCTCGTAGTATATTTACAGACGGAAGTGTCGTAGATATGACCGGGGATGTGGAGGAGATGCAGCATCAGATCGATACTTATAGTCCGGTCGATGCGCTGCATTATCCGGCCTTTCTGCAGGAATCACGGATGATGTTCCAGAGCGTCAAGAGAAGGCTGATGAACCAGCTGCCGCTGGGACATAGGGAGAAGTGGAATGCCAGCATGGTCATGGAGCTGCTGAGCGTCGTCCCGCTGTTCAGAAGATCTTTGAATCGCGAGCTTCGCCATTTCTTCACGCATCCGAATACCCTAGCCTTGTTCGGAAGATACGCGGCGCGCGTCGGCTCCTCTCCCTTCCTGGCGCCTTCGATCTATGGCATGCTGCATAGCAGTGAAGTCGATCATGGTACTTATAGTATTCGCGGCGGGACTTATGCTTTGGTAGAAGCGCTGCAGACGCTGGCGCAGGAGCTTGGAGTCGAGATCAAAATGGGGATCGAGGCGCAGCAAATCCGGGTTCAGGGCGGACGGGTCGCCGGACTGGAGACGAGTGAGGGATACTATGAGGCTCCGCTGATCGTCATTAATGGCGATCTCCTGTCCACTAGTCAGCAACTGCTGAGTGAAGAGTTCAGACCTTCACTGAACGACCGCAGAATCGCCTCGATGGAGCCCTCATTATCTGCGTTTGTGCAATTGGCGGGTGTCCCCTCATTATATGATCGCTTGCTGCATCACACCGTGTTCTTCTCGGATCGCTATGAGCAAGAATTCAATGAAATCTTCAATCAGCGGAGGCCGCCTTCCAAGCCATCCGTATACATATGCAATTCCTCTTACACTGAGAAGGAGGCCGCTCCCGAGGGCCACAGCAATCTGTTCATCATGACTTATGCGCCTTACCTGTCCAATGCCTGGGACTGGAATGAGCAGCGTGAGAGGTATTCCGAGCATGTGTTATCTACCTTGCGGGGGTATGGTTTACAGGGGATTCAGCAGCAGCATGTGCTCAGTACCTATGCCCCTGATCAGCTCGCCCGAGATACCGCGGCTTACCGCGGAGGTATGTACGGACTGGCCTCCCACAGCATACGGCAAATATTGCGCAGACCGAGCAATCGCAGCCGGGATGTGAAGGGACTGTGGTACGTAGGCGGCTCCACGTATCCTGGAGGGGGAGTGCCCTATGTTACGTTATCAGGCCATTTGGTCGCCGGATATATTGCGCATGAGATGGAATAGTGAAGAGGGGGGAAATCGCGAGCGGAAGAACATTGGACTCGGCTGTCTCATCCGAGGCGATCATCAGTTCAACAGATAAATGGGCAAAATAGGAGAATATGAAGATAGGAGGAATGGATAATGGGCGGTACATCCGAGCGCAAAACAGAGCATATCCGGCTCTGTTTGGAGGAGCAGGTAAACGGAACAGGAATTAGCACAGGACTGGAGCAATATGCCTTCCGGCATAAAGCGCTGCCGGAACTGAATTTTGCAGATATTCGCTTAGACGCAAGTTTTCTCGATCGAGTGCTCCGCACACCGTTGCTGATCAGTTCCATGACTGGAGGCAGTGAGCTGGCCGGGAGAATTAATGAGCGTCTAGCTGAAGCGGCGGAACGGCGGGGTTGGGCGATGGGCGTAGGCTCGGTACGGGCGGCAGTTGAGCGGCAGGAGCTGGCGCCGACCTTTGCAATACGGCGCTATGCTCCGACGATTCCGATCATCGCTAATATTGGAGCGGTTCAGCTGAACTATGGCTTCGGAGCGGATGAGTGCCTACGCGCGGTTGAAATCGCTGGCGCCGATATGCTCGTGCTGCATCTGAACAGTCTGCAGGAGGTATTCCAGCCCGAGGGGGATACAGCCTTCAGCGGTTTATTATCGCGGATCGAAGCCTTATGCCGAGCTCTGCCTATCCCGGTGGGCGTCAAGGAAGTGGGCTGGGGAATCGATGGGGAGACCGCTTATCAGCTCTGCGAAGCCGGCGCCGCATTTATCGATGTGGCCGGAGCGGGCGGAACATCCTGGAGCCAGGTGGAGAAATTCCGTAACAAGGACCAGGTGCGCCGTGAGGTGGCGGAGGCGTTCGCCGATTGGGGCAATCCGACCGCCGAATGCATCGTGGATGTACGGCAGGCGGTTCCCGGCGCAGCGATCATCGGTAGTGGCGGGCTGAACACGGGGGTTGATGCTGCCAAAGCGCTGGCACTGGGGGCGAACTTGGCCGGGTTCGGCCGTGCGGTGCTGGAGCCTGCGGTCAACTCCGAGCGGCGGCTCGATGAATTGCTGGAACGGATTGAACTGGAGCTGCGCACCGTGATGTTCGGGATCGGAGTTGCTAATATCGAGGAGCTGCGCGGCACAAATCGGCTCGTCCGCAGATTTACAAATTCATCCTATGAACGATATTCTTGAAATATATGCTGCGGATATGTACTATGGTTGAAGGTGAATAAAGTTATCAAGTTATCAAATACTGAGGAGTTGTCATAGATATGGCTTTAAAAGCAGGGATCGTGGGCCTTCCGAATGTCGGAAAATCCACATTGTTTAACGCGATTACCCAAGCGGGCGCAGAATCCGCGAACTATCCGTTTTGTACGATTGATCCGAACGTCGGTGTCGTCGAGGTGCCGGACGAGCGTCTGGATAAGCTGACCGAGCTAGTCACTCCGAACAAGACGGTACCGACCGCATTTGAATTTGTCGACATCGCCGGGTTGGTGCGCGGGGCAAGTAAAGGCGAAGGGCTGGGCAATAAATTCCTGGCCCATATCCGTGAAGTGGATGCGATCGTTCATGTGGTCCGCTGCTTTGAAGATGAGAATATTACCCATGTTGACGGTAAAATCAATCCGATCAGCGATATCCAGACGATCAATCTGGAATTGATTCTGGCCGATCTGGAGAGCGTTGATAAACGGATCGATCGCGCCCGCAAGAATATGAAGGGCGGCAACAAGCAATATGAGCAAGAAGTAGCGCTGCTTGAACGTATTAAGGAAGCTCTCTATAACGATATGCCGGCGCGCAGCGTGGAGCTGACGGATGACGAGAAGCTGATCATCCGCGATCTGCACTTGCTGACCTTGAAGCCGGTGCTCTATGCAGCGAACGTAAGTGAGGACGGAGTTACCGATACGGACAATAATCCGTTCGTGCAGCAGGTGATCGAATTTGCAGCGGCTGAGAAGGCCGAGGTGGTGCCGATCAGCGCGAAGGTCGAGTCGGAGATTGCTGAGCTGGAGGGCGAAGACAAGGCGATGTTCCTTGAAGAGCTCGGCTTGGCGGAATCAGGGCTGAACCGCCTGATTAAAGCGGCTTACCGCTTGCTGGGCTTGTACACGTATTTCACGGCCGGAGTACAGGAAGTACGGGCATGGACGATCCGTAAAGGCATGAAGGCTCCACAGGCCGCCGGGGTCATTCACACCGACTTCGAACGCGGATTCATCCGTGCCGAGGTAGTGTCCTATGACGATCTCGTCGCTGCCGGCTCCATGAACGTAGCGAAAGAACGTGGACAGCTTCGCCTTGAAGGCAAGGAGTATGTCGTGCAAGACGGCGACGTCATGCATTTCCGTTTTAACGTGTAAGGCGTAAGTAGATATGAATGAGGTCTGTCGGGGCTCCGGCAGGCTTCTTTTTTTAGGGAAAAAGTATGTACGTCGGCAGGTTGCTGCTCAACGTAATGCTTGGGAACGTAGAACAGTGGCTGCCCTGAAGTTGTAACGAAACTGGGGATCGCTATTTGTGTCAAAAGGGGCGATTTCACATTTATACGAAACTCGGTATCGCTATTGCGGCAAAAAGGGGTCTAAATGACGGATTTCTACTCAAATAGCAATCTGGGGTTTCGTTAGATTTGAGATGGTGCTGATTTTGCGGAAATAACGATCTGGAGTTTCGTTAGAGCGCCGGTGGGCTTGCCAATGTTTCTCAACAGCCTGACACTATACGGGAATTTCCTATAAACAGGTGGTTTCATACGCAAAAGTCTGCATTTCAGTATTTAGAGCCCACTTTACACTTACTCTTTAACAGAACTTGGTAGCGCTATCAGCACCAAAAAGTAGCCTCGGAAAATGGTAACGAAACGGGAGGCCGCTATTCAGGCGGATTCGTGGCTTTTAGCCGGTATTTCTATCCCGCAAAATTTTTCTCGAAGATTGGCCCAAATATCCAGAAATTGTGTTGAGCAGTGGCTCGACTGTTTAGTATACTTAGAAAGATTTTTCATACATTTTCATTTAGGAGGGATTTTATGGGTATGGACTATGCAGTAGCGAGAAAGAGCCAACTCGATTCCAGGGAGCTTCTGCTGCTCGAATCTGAGGTTAAGAATCAAGGGAAAAACATGGTTATCGCTTATGTGCTCTGGTATTTCCTTGGTTTATTTGGTGGTCATCGCTTTTATTTCGGAAAGACAGGTTCGGCGGTTGCACAATTGATTCTGTCGCTTACCGTGATCGGTATGATCGCTACCTTTATCTGGTGGGTCGTGGATGCGTTCCTCGTACATACTTGGGTGAAGGAACACAATGCTATCGTGGAGAACCGCATCATCGACAACATTCTAGCGAATAGAGGACTCTCCGAGAGGTATCCGATCTAATGCTGTTCAGTAAACAGGATTTATCGACGAACGAACTGATCGTCCTTAGCTCAGAAATGCGCAAGCGTGAGAAGTCGCTCGTATTTGCCTACTTGATGCTGCTTATGGGGCATTTGGGCATACATCGCTTGTATTTAAAGAGAACCGTCTCCGGGATACTTCAGTTAGTATTATTTATAGTCATGTTTATTTCCTACATACTATTCTTAGTGCTGATAGGGATGGATGATTCTTTCACTTACGATACTAATTTGTATATACCGGGTCTGATATTTGGGTTTATCGCTCTAATCAGCTTCATCGGATTGACGATATGGGTTATTGTCGATGCCTGTCTTCTGCCGGGAATCGTCAGGAGCTGGAATCATCAGCTGGAGCAGACGCTAATCGCCCAGATTGTAGCACTTAGACCCGTAGGAGAGCCGGGACATCCTCCAGGCACGGAACGGTTTTTAAATTAACTTCATAGCTGTGTCGCCGTGATTCTTGACTTCTACAGTTGAGTTTGCGGCTTTTTTTATATATTATTTGCTTGTATGAATTCTATATTGACGGAAGCTAAGGAGGGCTTAGCCTTAGTCATAGCTTATCTATGCAAGGGCATGTCAATTATGGTATAATTAAATGTCAGCTGAAATTGGCTGAATTTTGTTTGTATAGCTAAATTTTTAAGGATATTGCTATTTGAGAGAGGTGAATTTCCTTGTTGGACCGACTTCAATCCCTGGCTGATCGTTACGATAAGCTTAGTGAGCTGCTCTGTGATCCGGATGTAGCTAATGATACGAAGAAGCTTCGTGATTATTCCAAGGAACAATCGGATTTACAGCCGGCTTATGAGGCTTACACCGAATATAAGCGTGTCATCGAGGAGCTTGATGCCGCCAAAGCGATGCAAGCGGAGAAACTGGATGATGAGATGCGCGACATGGTCAAAATGGAAATCGAGGAGCTTTCCGCACGTATGCAAGAGCTGGAGGAACAGATCCGTATTTTGCTGCTGCCGAAGGACCCTAATGATGATAAAAACGTAATCGTGGAAATTCGTGGCGCTGCCGGTGGTGATGAAGCTGCGCTGTTCGCGGCTGATTTATATCGCATGTATACCCGGTATGCCGATTCTCAAGGCTGGCGCGTTGAGATCATGGATGTGAACGAGAGCGATCTGGGTGGCTTCAAAGAGATCATCTTCATGATCAATGGCCGCGGGGCATACAGCAGAATGAAATACGAGAGCGGGGCACATCGGGTGCAGCGGATTCCGGCGACGGAGTCTGGCGGGCGTATTCATACTTCGACTTCGACGGTAGCTGTAATGCCGGAAGCTGAGGAAGTAGACGTGGAGATTCTGGATAAGGATATCCGCGTAGATACTTTCTGTTCCAGCGGTGCTGGCGGACAGTCCGTTAATACGACCAAATCAGCGGTGCGTGTCACTCATATCCCGACGGGCATCGTAGCGACCTGTCAGGACGGCAAATCGCAGAACTCTAACAAAGATAAGGCATTGCAGGTGCTTCGGACGCGGATCATGGATATGATGCGCCAGGAAGAGGAAGCGAAATATGCTGGCGAGCGTAAGAGCAAGGTGGGAACCGGGGACCGCAGTGAACGGATTCGGACTTATAACTTCCCGCAGAGCCGGGTAACCGATCATCGGATCGGCTTAACGCTGCACAAGCTTGATCAAGTGATGAATGGGGAGATCGATGAAATTGTATCGGCCCTTACCATTGCCGAGCAAGCCGAGCTTATGGAAAAAGGAGAATAATGCCTTGAAACGTAACGGATATCAACTATCTGGAGCGCTTACAATTTTGGAAGCCCGTAAAGAGGCTTCTTCTTTTTTGGCGGAGGCCGGGGTAAAAGATCCGGAATCGAACGCCGAGCTGCTGCTTCGCCATGTATTAGGGCTGGAGGGGGCGAAGTATCTGCTCGCTCTGCGCGACCCGTTCCCGTCCGGGAGCAAACAGGCATGGGAGGCGGCCGTCAATCGTAAGGCCGCCGGTGAGCCAGCGCAGTATATTATCGGGGAACAGGAATTCTACGGCTTGACCTTCAAGGTCACGCCGGCGGTGCTGATTCCCCGTCCCGAGACGGAGCTGCTGGTGGAGCAAATCGCCAGACTGGGCGATTTGTTATGGCCGGGCGGCGCTCCGCAGGCCGCCGACATCGGTACCGGCAGCGGCGCGATCGCTGCCGCGCTGGCCCATCTGCGCCCAGCCTGGCGCGTGACGGCGAGTGATATCTCGCCGGAAGCGCTGGCGGTGGCGCAGGACAATGTCCAGCGGCTCGGCCTCTCGGTGAGGTTCAAGCAGGGGAACCTGCTTGAACCATTCGCGGGCGAGCCGCTGGACATCGTGGTGTCCAATCCGCCGTATATACCGGCGGATACGATTGCCGAGCTGCAGCCGGAGGTACGCGATTATGAGCCACGCGGCGCGCTGGACGGCGGGCCGGACGGGCTCTACCCCTATCGCGTGATGATGCAGCAGCTCGCACTGCTGCCCCAGCCGCCGAAGCTGATCGGCTTCGAGCTTGGCATGGGCCAAGCGGCGGCTGTGGCCGATATGCTGCGCGCCGCCGGGCATTGGCGCGAAATATTGACGATTCCGGATTTGGCCGGAATCGACCGCCATGTCATCGGCAGAGCTTGATGAAGGTGGAGTGTCCGGCGGACGGGCCCCGATTTTTTTTTCTGGTGAAGGGCAGCATTTTCGAAGAGGAATATCCAGCTTTGAATGAACCTTGAATGTAACTTATCTGCTGCTCTTTACGTTACTGGATTGAAATGTGCAGCTTGGAGGAATATGGTGTCCTCGGCGAATGGACTTTGCACGAAGTTTTTTTTACAATGGGTAAGATAGATTGGTTTCTGCAGTAGAGAGATATATTGCTGCGGAAATGTCCAACAAGATTGATCCAGCGGACGGGGGACAGGGTCCATGCTTAATAAATTCAAAAAAATAGATTATACGATCGTGTTCATCCTCTTGCTTCTGATGGGCATCAGTATTGCTGTGCTGTATAGTGCTACCATTAATACGCAATATGAAGGGTACCATCTTCGGATGGCCAGTTATTATGCTATTGGGTTTGTCGTCTTTTTTGCGTTGGCCTTGGTAGACTACCGCGTGCTTGTGAAATATGCCTTATACATTTATTTAGCCGGGGTTGCTTTACTCGTCGTCGTTATGTTCATCGGGAATACCTATTACAACGCGACGGGGTGGATGACGCTCCCGGGCGGGCTCAGCTTCCAGCCAGCGGAATTCTTCAAGCTGCTGCTTGTTATATTCCTGGCTCATGTGCTGTATCGTAAGCGCAAGCCGCAGCTCGCTTTTTGGAGAGATGTTATACCGATCTGCTTGATTACCTTCGTTCCATTCATGATTGTAATGGCGCAGAATGACCTTGGTAACGCGCTTAGCTATCTTGTCATTCTGGCTGGAATGCTGTGGATCGGTGGTATGAAATATTCCCATGCTCTGATCGCTCTGACGATCTTCGCCGCTTCCGTAATTGGGGGCATCAGCGCTTATAAGATTTATTATGATGAGGTTCATAAATTTTTTGCGGATATCGGCCGGGAGCACTGGATCGAGCGGATCGACCCTTGGCTGGTGCCGGAGAAAGCGACCGATAAGGCCATCTATCATACAAAGAACGCCAAGCTTGCCATCGCTTCGGGCGGTATGACCGGAGAAGGCTATATGCAAGGGGCGACTGTGCAGTCCGAGCGGGTCCCGCTGACTTACTCCGATTCGATCTTCGTCGTCATTGCTGAGGAGTTCGGCTTCCTGGGCAGCTCGGTGCTGCTGCTGCTCTACTTCGTGCTCATTCATCGTTTGATTCTGATTTCACTGGAATGCAAGGACCGAAGCGGGCCGTTCATTATCGTCGGGATCGTCGCTCTGTTCCTCTATCAGATCTTCGAGAATATCGGCATGTTCATCGGCCTGATGCCGCTGACCGGGATCACCTTGCCATTCATCAGCTATGGCGGTACATCCCTGGTCATCAATATGGCTAGTATCGGCGTGGCTATGAGCATCCGTCTTCATGGACAAGAGGCAGAGGAGGAGCAGACAGTCCCGGCAACCCGGCAGACCTCCGTTAAGTCACAGTAATATGCTGTGGAGTACGGTGATGATGCGTATGATGATGCAGATATAGTACGATCTGGAACGCCGATGCTTGTTGCGTTTGGTGACGTGGTGAACGGATGATCGTAATGTCGACAGTCAGCGCGTTTAGTGATCGATGAAAAGGTAATTGGAAAGTCGATGGTTGGTGCGTCTGATGATTGATGAACGGGTGATCGTAATGTCGATAGTCCGTGTGTCTGTTGATTGTCATTAGGTCATCTTTATGCCGATGCTTGGTATAGTCGGTCGCTGATTGTTGCGTTTCCGATAGATTATGAATGCGTAAATGATACGGTTGTGCCAATAGATTTGTCTAATACGGCTCCGAGCCTTAAAGCCTGCAAAAATGCAGGAATTATAGCCGGAAGCTACCTATTTTGAGAGAAAGCCTGCAAAAGTGCAGGCTTTTTTGCTTTTTTCGCTGGAATTAGGCTCGTACGAGGAAAATACCTGCATTTTCGCAGGAATTTACTATTGCGGGGCGGGATATTGGAAAAATTCCTGCATAATTGCAGGCTTTGACGAGACTGAAGGATAGCAGCGAGTTAAAATGATACTTTCACGGAAAAGGTCACGCAATTTGCGCCACGTCCAGAAGAGTCGCAAAAAGTAGTAACAATGCTAAGTAGCGTTAATTGGTCACATTCCCCCCAATAGATAGCTGCCTAATGCTTCTATTTTACTTAGATGCGTTATGGTGCTAGGTAGCGAATAATGAGTGGGGTGATATTGATATTTTGATAGATTCATAGGTTTAGCTTCCTCGAGGCATGTCCATACTGATAGACATCAGGGCTATGTGAAAGGGAGAGTCGTATGGGACAGAATTGGGAGAGTAGGAAGGGCTGGAAGAGCCGGAAGGATCGGAAGGATCGAAAGAATGCCGAAAATAGGAACCAAGAATATAAGTTTATGAAGGGCGAGTATAGAAGTAGTAAGCGTTTGAAGAGTGGAAGTAAGGGGAATGGAAGGTCGGCTGCACTTATTCTTTTTAGTATTGTGATTTTGTTGATGTCCTGGGAAGGGCAGAAGGTGGATACGGCTGCGGCGGAAGGGCTTATTCCGCAAGAGTCGATCCGGTTACGGATATTGGCCAATTCGGATGGGGTTGGTGATCAGGCGATTAAACGGAAGGTCCGTGATGCGGTGGTCGGGCAGATGAATGGATGGGTCAGCGAGCTGGAGGACCCTCAGAGCCTTGAAATGGCCAGGGAGATAATTCAGTCGCGTTTAGGAGAAATCGGCGCACAGGTCAAGCAGACGCTATCTGAGAACGGGAAGGATTATAGCTATCAGGTGGAGCTGGGGAACGTTCCTTTTCCTACGAAGATGTATGGGGGCGAGGTATACCCGGCGGGCAATTATGAGGCGCTTCGTATCACGCTGGGTGAAGGCAAAGGGAAGAATTGGTGGTGTGTCTTGTTCCCACCGCTATGCTTCGTGGATGCTGGCAGCGGGGATGCCCTGGCAAAGAAGGGGAAGGCAGAAGAGTCCAAGAAGGAGACTGCAGATTCATCTAAGGGGGAAAAGAGTCCGAAGGTGCAGAAGGCTTCAGCTTCGGTTTCGGCCTCGGATTCGGATTCGGTTTCGGCTTCGGATGAGCCGCAGCAAGCAAATCGCGGGGAGACGAAGGTGCGTTTCTTTTTATGGGATATGCTGGTGAAGCTGTGGAATGGGATCGTGGGATGGTTCTAAGTGATACGGCTAATTACAAGTGGCCGTGAATGAATAGAGGCTGCGGGAACTGCGCGGATTTATCCGGGCAGTTTTTGCTGTTTAGCCTAGGGGAGTGGTGTCTATGAGCATGATGGAGGGGTGAGTTCAGCCGTAGGTTTGGTTATAATAGAGGGTAGGCAAAAAATGCGGACGAAGCTTAACGAGCATATCTGCTATATTAAAAAGTTTGGGATGATAATAGATGAATCAATCAGATCAGGGCAAGTCTAAAAATACACGCTGGTGGGATGTCAGCGCTCTGGTACATGCGGAGGAGGGGGACTTATCCGGGAAAAAGGAACAGGAGCTGGAACTGCAGCATGCCAGGGAGCAGATCGGCGAGGCGGGGAGGCTGCTCGCCGCAGGCGGAGTGGTCGCTTTTCCGACCGAGACGGTCTATGGTCTGGGAGCTGACGCGCGTAACACAGCGTCGGTCGAAGCGGTATTCGCCGCCAAGGGCCGTCCCTCTGACAATCCGCTGATCGTCCATATTGCCGATATGGGTCAATTGGACGGATTGGTGACAGAGGTGAATGAGACGGCAAGGCGGCTGATGAAGGCGTTCTGGCCCGGGCCGCTGACCGTGGTGCTGCCCGTGGCCGAAGGCGCCGTCTCGCCGCGCGTGACGGCGGGCCTGTCCACGGTGGGCGTGCGCATGCCCGCCCACGATGTGGCGCTGCAGCTGATCGCTGCAGCGGGCTGCCCGGTTGCGGCGCCTAGCGCCAACCGGTCCGGGCGGCCGAGCCCGACGCTGGCGAGCCACGTCGGCGAGGACCTGGACGGCCGTATCGATGGCATCGTTGACGGCGGGCCCACGGGGGTGGGCCTGGAGTCAACGGTGGTGGAGGTCGGCCGTGATGGGGCCGTGACCGTGCTCCGCCCCGGCGGGATCACGGCAGAGCAGCTCGCCCGCTTCGCGGCGAGCGTGCGGCTGGACGCCGCCCTGCAGCGGGCGGGCGGCGGCAGCGCAGACATCCCGGCGCCGCGCGCGCCCGGGATGAAATACACGCATTACGCACCGCAGGGTGCGATGCGTATCGTGAGCGGGCCCGCCCCGGAAGCGGTGGCGGCCCGAATTCAGGCCGAGCTCGATGCGGCGGCCCAGCGCGGTGAGACCACCGGCGTGCTTGCCTTCGACGAGCACATCGCCGCTTACCGCGCTGACCTCGTGCTCTCGCTCGGCAGCCTGGCTGCGCTGGAGACGGCGGCGCACCGTCTGTACGCGGCGCTCCGCCGCTTCGATGATCGCGGCGTCACTTACATTATGGCCGAGTCCTGCCCCGAGGACGGACTCGGCTCCGCCGTGATGAACCGGCTCCTGAAAGCCGCCGGTCATCAGGTGATCTATGTCTGACCCTCCTCTATAGAGGGGGTTGGCTCTATATCTTTTGTTCTATATTCTGCTTTCTACTTGATATAGTAGCTGTGTTTCGGTAAGAGAGGAGGGCGGGAGTGATGATTACCATCGGACTGGTCGGCTGGGGCGATCAGGAGGATTTATATCCGGCCGGGACACCGGCAAGCCGGAGGCTGGCGATCTACGCCCGTCATTTTCCTGTCGTGGAAGTAGATAGCTCCTTCTATGCGGTGCTTCATACGGATACATATCGTCGCTGGCTGGCCGAGACCCCGGATCATTTTACTTTTTTTCTGAAGGCTTTTCAGGGGATGACGGGCCATTCTCGTGGAAGGACGAGTTATGACAGCCCGGGGGAGATGTTCCAAGCCTATCTGGACTCGATCCGTCCAGTGGTAGAAGCCGGAAGATTGAAGGCGATCCTCTTCCAATTTCCGCCCTGGTTCGACTGCTGTCAGGAGCATGTTCGTCAATTGCGTGCGATCCGCCGCTGGATGGGCGACTTGCCGCTGGCGCTTGAATTTCGCCATCAGAGCTGGTATTCCTCTGAGCATAGAGAGGCTACGCTTAACTTCATGCGTGAACAGGGCTGGATTCATACGATATGTGATGAGCCACAGGTTGGGCTCGGCACAGTACCGACGGTGCTGGTTCCTACTGATCCGAAGCTGACCTTCATCCGGCTGCATGGACGCAATGCCGAAGGCTGGGCGCAGAGTGGGGCTGAGAATTGGCGTGAGGTGCGAAATTTGTATCGTTACAGTAGAGAGGAGTTGCTGGAGTGGCGAGACAAGTTGACCGAGCTTCAGGCGATGGGTACCCGGGAGATCTGTATGATTTTCAATAATAATTCAGGCGGAGACGCGGCTATGAATGCTAGAGAGATGATGTCTATCCTCGGGATGAAGCCGACAGAGTTGCCTCCGCAGCAGCTTGATTTGTTCGCCGACGATTAAGCGGCAGAGCAATGGCTTTTCCAAGACTGCTTGCTGAGGTATGTCATGAATTCAGGGCTTGTCGCATATGGTTGTACAAGTGATTTTCTGGACACACACATCGATGGGATGGTGACCCTGTGTGAATGAAGCTCTGGAACGGCTTGGAGAATGGATGACGATCCTGTTCATGGCGATTGCCCTGGGGATGGACGCCTTTTCCCTGGGAATAGGGGTTGGAGTGAATGGTGTCAGGCGACGGGATGTACTGCGAATTGTGATGACGGTATCCTGTTTTCATATTTTGATGCCGGTGCTTGGGATTTTTACGGGACATTATGTTGGTGAATTGTTGGGGTATCTGACTAGGTTTGTGTCTGGTGGACTGTTGCTGCTGCTCGGAGGACATATGATATATAGCTCGCTCAGAAGCGAGGCGAATCATATTATCAATTATCGATCCTGGCCGGGCATATTCCTGTTCTCTCTCAGTGTTAGTGTGGATTCCTTCTCTGTTGGGGTCTCGTTAGGGATGTTCCATAGCGACCTGCTGTTAACCGTGCTGGCCTTCGGATTGTTCGGTGGGCTGATGTCCTTGTTCGGACTGGTGCTGGGGCGCGGAGTGAGCCGCAATCTGGGGGATTATGGCGAGGCGGTGGGCGGATCGATTTTGTTCGCGTTTGGTCTGATGTTTATCTTTTGATACAATGAACTCTATATAGAGGTAGTTTTTGAGACTTGAACTTATACCCTTGATAAATAATCTATGGAGCCAGCTGCTAACGGAGGTGAAAGAGGATGCGAATATTGTTCGTCTGCACGGGAAATACTTGCCGCAGTCCTATGGCGGAAGGGATGCTTCGTAAGCTGGCAGAGGAGCGGGGACTGCAGCTTGAGGTTCGTTCTGCTGGAGTAGCTGCTTCACAAGGCGCGGCGATGTCTATGCACGCAGAAGCTGTACTTAGGGATCAGGGCATTGAAGATACTATTACCTCCACCCCGCTCAGCGCGGAACTGGTGAATTGGGCCGATTTGATTCTTACGTTAACCAGTGGTCATCGCAGCCATGTGATACATTATTTTCCTGAGTCTGCCGATAAAATATATACGCTGAAGGAGTACGCAGAGAGTGATTCAGACGTACTTGAGGCACAGGGTGAACTGCAGAGGATTGCCGCTGAACTTGAGCTGGATCGCGCGTTGGGCAAGAAGCCGGATGAGGCGATGCAGCGGCGGCTTGCCGAGCTTATGAGACGGATGCCGACTTATGATATTTCTGATCCGTTCGGTGGTTCTCGGGTGGAATACGATGCGACGGCAGCGGAGATCAAGGCGGCATTGGAACGCTTGCTGAGCAAGCTCGAGCAGGCTGCTTCGGAGGAACCGGGAGAGGCCGGATGATCGAAGCGGAAATAATGTGACAATTTGGTTGCAATTATCCGGTGGATGCTTTATTCTAAAGTCATGTAAACGAAGATCCGATGTAACTGGCGACGATAGTGGATCAAACCACACTGGAGCATCGGAATATACGGCCGGTCGCCTGGGCAAAGAGCACGACGTGTTTTATAGCGTCATGCTCTTTTTTCGTTTTTGCTAGTAACCCTTAGGAATGTTCGAGGTTCGTTTTCTGTTTTTGCGTAAGTCCAGGCGCCGTTCTTTCTCACGAAGATTGTCGTCACGATTTTTGCCGGTTTAGGTATATAATAAGGACATGCGCTTGGAAAATAAGAGATTGTGAAACTTCAATCAGATAAGGGGTGCCATACTATGGAAACGGAACATATTGCAGAAGTCAGTCAACAGGTTGCAGAGATCTTAGAAGAGCTCTGTGCAACGGCCAATTTTGGTCCGGGTCAATTGCTCGTGGTCGGGGCCAGTACGAGTGAAGTTGCCGGGCAACGGATCGGGACTGCCGGGGCGGAGAATGTTGCCGCCGAGCTATTCGCGGGAATTGAACGTGTGCGCAGCAAGTATGGTTTTGACGTTGCTTTTCAATGCTGTGAGCATTTGAACCGGGCGCTTGTAGTAGAGCGTGACGTTCTGGAGCGTCTGCGGCTGACGGAAGTGTCGGCGGTCCCGGTGCGCAAGGCTGGCGGATCGATGGCGGCCTATGCATACAAGCAACTGAAGGCTCCTTGTCTGGCGGAGAGTATTGAGGCCCATGGCGGGATTGATATCGGCGAGACCTTAATCGGTATGCATCTGCGCCGTGTCGTGATTCCTTTCCGTTCGACCAGACGTTATGTCGGTGAGGCGCGCGTTACCGCAGCCTGGACTCGTCCTAAGCTGATCGGCGGCGAGCGGGCGGTATATAAGCTGCCAGAGCAGACGGATTCCCATCTATGTGATTAAATCATTCTTTTTTAATATAAGGAGGCTATTTATTTATGGATCAATTGAGAAAGCAAGACCCGGCTGTGCTGGAAGCGATGAATCTGGAACTGAAACGCCAACGTAACAATATCGAGTTGATCGCTTCGGAGAATATCGTCAGTGAAGCGGTCATGGAAGCGATGGGCTCCGTTCTGACAAACAAATACGCAGAAGGCTATCCAGGCAAGCGTTACTATGGCGGCTGCGAGTATGTCGATATCGTTGAGGATATCGCCCGCGACCGTGCCAAGGAGCTATTCGGCGCTGAGCATGCCAATGTGCAGCCCCATTCCGGCGCACAGGCGAACATGGCTGTCTATCTCGCGGCCTTGAACCCTGGCGACACCGTACTTGGTATGAATCTGGCCCATGGCGGACATTTGACGCACGGAAGTCCTGTCAATGCCTCTGGTCTGCTCTATAACTTCGTCGCTTATGGCGTGCAAGAGGATAGCTTCCTGATCGATTACGATGAGGTCCGCAAAGCGGCCTTCAAGCATCGCCCTCGTCTGATTGTAGCTGGTGCGAGTGCTTATCCGCGGATTATCGATTTCGAGAAAATCGCTGCGATCGCTAACGATGTAGGCGCCCTGTTCATGGTGGACATGGCTCATATCGCCGGACTCGTTGCAGCTGGATTGCATCCTAGCCCAGTGCCGCATGCCCATTTTGTGACGACGACGACTCACAAGACGCTGCGTGGGCCTCGCGGTGGTCTGATCCTGTGCCGCAAGCCTTGGGCGGCTGCGATCGATAAAGCGGTATTCCCAGGTACGCAGGGCGGTCCTTTGATGCACGTCATTGCTTCCAAAGCAGTTGCGCTGGGTGAAGCGCTGCAGCCTTCCTTCAAGGTTTATGCCGAGAATGTGGTTAAGAATGCGAAGGCCCTGGCTGAGACATTGGTCGCCGAGGGGTTGAATCTGGTCTCTGGCGGTACGGATAACCATCTGATTCTGATCGATACTCGCAACTTGAACATTACAGGTAAGGTTGCGGAGCATGTGCTTGATTCGATCGGAATTACCGTGAATAAGAACGCGATTCCGTTTGATCCGACGAGTCCTTTTGTAACCAGCGGCATCCGGATCGGTACACCTGCGGCAACCTCCAGAGGGATGGATGAGGAAGCGATGAAGGAGATCGGCCGGATTATCGCCACCACTTTGAAATCGCCGGAGGACGAAGCGGTTCTTGCCAGTTGCCGTACCCGGGTATCCAATTTGACGGAACAGTACCCATTATATTCAAGCCTTACCTATTAATTAAGTAGTCTTCTTGAGAATGCCAAGCTGGGAAGCGATGCTTCCCGGCTTGTTTTTGTAAGAGGGGATGACTCTCATTCCTACTTCTAAACGAAACTACAGAGCGCTATTTACTCCAAAACAGGGCTAGTTCGATTCTAACGAAACACCATATCGCTATTTGAGCAATATCTGGACTTTTAGCTACTTTTTTACCTCAATAAGGTTCCCCAGTTTCGTTACAGTTTTTCGCGGCTCATTTTGGCGCGAATAGCGTTACCACGTTTCGTTAGAGTATCGTTGGGACATGCCGCCCAGCTTCGGTTCTCCTAAGTCTGCAATGACGGGGATAACGTAGGAAAAATAACAGGAAACTTTGCCACTCCTTCGACTGGCGCGAGTTCGGTGCTCGACCGGCATTTGAGCTATATATGAGTTGTATCTGATCTGTCTTGTGAGCTGCATGTGACCGGCCGGGCTAGGCGCGTTAGCGTACACCTAGCCCCCTCCCAACTCCCCCATCCGCCCTCTTTTTAACACAATTTCCCCTGCTTTCAGGTACACCGGCAAATATTTTTTGCCGCGAGTAACATTTGACAGAGGAGCTGTGAAAATTGAATGTAAGCAAACGGTTCAGGGGACTATAGGGGATAGCCATTTTTTTGAACATATTTGCAACATGAATATGTATGGGTGAAAATCCGACAGCGAAAGTGATATAATAGACAAGATTTGTGGAGCATCCTAATTTAGAAGCATGTCACCGCAAGAGATTCTTTGTTATACACAACCACCGGAGGGATATAATGGGAAAATTAGTAGTATGTGATCACCCCCTTATTCAACACAAATTGACGTTTATTCGTGACATGAACACGAACACGAAGGATTTTCGTGAATTGGTTGACGAAGTGGCTACATTGATGGCCTATGAAATTACACGGGAGATTCCGCTGGAAACGATCAAGGTGCAGACACCTGTAACCGAGACGGAATCCAAAGTGATATCCGGACGTATGCTCGGTTTGATTCCGATTCTGCGTGCGGGTCTTGGTATGCTTGATGGCGTGCTGAAGCTGTTGCCTGCTGCTAAGGTAGGACATGTGGGTCTTTTCCGCGATCCAGAGACGCTTATGCCTGTAGAATACTATATCAAGCTGCCTACGGATGTACAGGAGCGCGAGCTGATCGTAATCGATCCGATGCTGGCGACTGGCGGTTCCGCGATTGCTGCGATCGATGCGCTTAAGAAACGCGGCTGCACACAGATCAAGATGATGAATCTGATCGCCGCACCTGAAGGGGTCAAGGCGGTACATGATGCCCATCCTGATGTAGATATTTACGTAGCTGCATTGGACGAGTGTCTGAACGATCATGGGTATATTATTCCTGGACTTGGCGATGCGGGAGATCGCTTGTACGGAACAAAGTAGATCATGATGTGATCATGAGAAAGGGAAACGGACATGTCAAAAATAAAAGTAATGACGATTTTTGGAGTCAGACCGGAGGCCATCAAGATGGCTCCGCTTATTTTGGAACTGAACAAGCATCCTGAGGACATTGAGTCTGTGGTTTGTGTTACTGCCCAGCATCGTGAGATGCTTGATCAGGTGCTGGACGTGTTCAAAATTGTTCCTGATTATGATCTGAATGTAATGAAGCCGAATCAGAGCTTGAATGAGATTACGATTCGAGTGCTCCAGGGCCTGGAAGGAGTATTGAAGGAAGCGAAGCCGGATATCGTGCTGGTTCATGGGGATACACTCACGACATTCCTCGCTAGCTATGCAGCTTTCCTGCAACAAATTAAGGTGGGGCATGTGGAAGCTGGCCTTCGTACCTGGAACAAATTATCGCCTTATCCAGAGGAGATGAATCGCCAGTTAACCGGGGTTTTGGCCGATCTTCATTTTGCGCCAACGGACTGGTCGGCAGGTAATTTGAGAAAAGAGAATAAATCCGAGTCAAGCATATATATCACAGGCAACACGGTTACCGATGTGTTTCAATATACAGTACAGCCGAATTATAGCAATTCTGTGCTGGAATGGGCCGCAGGTAAGCGGCTTATTCTGATGACGGCTCATCGCCGCGAGTCTCAGGGGCAGCCTCATATGAACATTTTCCGTGCTGTAAAACGGATTGCTGATGAATTTGAGGATATTGCGATTGTCTACCCTGTACACTTGAGTCCTGCGGTAAGAGAACCGGCATATGAAACTTTAGGGAACCATCCCCGTATAAAACTTATTGATCCTCTTGATGTGGTGGATTTGCATAATTTCTATCCACATACACATTTGATCCTCACGGATTCCGGCGGTTTACAGGAAGAAGCGCCGTCTTTTGGCGTTCCCGTACTTGTGCTCCGCGATACAACGGAACGTCCGGAAGGCATCGAAGCGGGGACTCTGGAGCTTGTCGGCACAGATGAGGAGATGGTCTATGAGCGTACGAGAGCATTACTGACAGATAGTGAACTTTATAATTCGATGAGCAAAGCGACTAATCCATATGGAGACGGACAAGCATCGAAGAGAATTGTCAATGCGATTCGTCACCATTTCGGGCTAATTAGCGAGCGCCCTGAGGAGTTTCACAAAAAGTTCACAACTGGAAAAAATAGATAATTGTGTTTTTGCGTAAGATAGCATACAGTTATACTGTATGGTTTTACGTCTTGTTGGTGATGGCATTAGGTTATCTGGTTTGACAAAAAGTCTAAAAATTCAGTAAAATGAATTGGGAATTGACATTATGGATAATCATGATAAAAATTCAAATCCTTGGATGTATGCCGCTTACATAAGCGGGGCAGGTACGATGCTTGCTGTTTATATCGTAATCGGTTACTTGGGCGCCAGATGGCTGGCTGAGCGATTTGATGGCCCAAATTACTGGGTTGCCATCGGATCGATCGTCGGTCTTTTGCTTGGAATTACCAACATATCAATCATATTTTATAAATTTATGGAGGAGCAGGATGGATAACTTAAATTCAATTGTCGCAGTTGTGACTAGGATGACCTTCCTGATGTTATCCGTTTTGTTCCTTGGCTGGGCTTTTCTCCTGGATTTCAGGCCGATCATCTCTGGCTTGATCCTTGGTCTTGTTGGTGGGACGGTCTATACCCGCTATCTATCAATGAAAGTGCATGGCTTGGTTGAATTTGCAGTCAGCCAAGAGAAGAAACGCTTTAGCTTCGGTTTCCTGACCAGGGTTTGTTTGATTCTACTTGTTACGATGGTGGCAGTCAAGCTGGAGCAGGTATCGGTAATAAGTGCTGTAATCGGGTTCTTTATCCCGCAGCTGCTAACGATTCCGGTCGGCCTTGTGCTCGGAGCTAGAAGTAAGTCTTAACAGCATCTGGGGAAAGGGGTGAAATAGACAAATGCATGAAGCGCCCGTAATTATGCTAGGAGGATTCCACCTGGACCTATCTGCTGTACTAATGCTCTTTGTTAGTATGGTGATCGTTTTTGTTGTGTGCAGACTATCTGTCGCTAACCTATCGGTAGAGAATCCTGGTAAATTTCAGAATTTCATGGAATGGATCGTTGAATTCGTCCAGAGCATCATTGGCAGTACGATGGATATGAAGCATGGTAAGAAATATCTCTCACTAGGTTTGACCCTGATACTTTTTATTTTTGTATCTAACCTGCTTGGCCTGCCGCTGGGATTTATCACAGAGGCTCATAAGCCTGAAATGATCTTCGGACATGTCATCGAAGCGACCAAAGGTCTGACAGGCGGGGAACACGCTGAGATTCTCTGGTGGAAATCGCCGACAGCCGATATTTCTGTAACTGCCGGACTTGCTGCCGTTGTGTTCATTCTGATGAATTATTTAGGTCTGAAATACAATCGGAAGCATTACCTCAAGCACTATTTGGAACCATTCCCGATTTTCTTGCCACTTAATATCATTGAGAACTTTTCCAAGCCGATCGCTCTAGCAATCCGGTTGTTCGCGAATATCTTCGCGGGCGAGGTTCTCATTGCGGTTATTATCAAGATGAAGTATCTAGGTATCCCATTCTTGGGAGCATGGCAAGGATTTAGTATTTTCGTCGGTGGGCTGCAAGCCTATATCTTTACGATATTGACGATGGTTTACATTGGACAGACTACGATTCACGAAGAGGAACATTAATAAACTCTGGAGGAACTACTGACTTCAGTGAATCCATCAGAGGTATATTATAATTTTAAACAAAATAATTAACTGAAAAATTGAGGAGGAAGTTTAAAGATGAATTTTATCGCAGCAGCTATTGCAGTAGGTTTGGGTGCACTTGGGGCAGCTTTTGGTAACGGTATGATCGTTAAGAGTACAGTGGAGTCTATCGCTCGTCAACCAGAAGCTGCGAATAAGCTTCAAACTACAATGTTTGTCGGCGTTGGTATCGTCGAAGTTGTGCCTCTTGCGGCAACAGTTATCGCATTCTTGATCATGTTCTCTTAATAATAGCTACGGTTTGGCGGGGAGGGCCGATGCCATCCGCGCCTTCGTTTTTGTTGGAAATTTTATGAAACGCAATGTAAGTTTTGTTAATGGAAGGAGTGACATCGGTGAATGTCTTGTGGGAAAACATTGTGATTACCATGCTTTCGTTCGGGATTCTTTATTGGCTGCTTCATAAATTCGCTTTCGGTAAACTGTTCGCGGTCATGGAGAAACGTCGTGAACTGGTACAAGGCCAACTTGAAGAAGCTCGGCAAACCAGAGAGCAAGCGACTGCTTACGTTGAAGAGCAGAAGGAAGCTCTTAAGCAAGCAAGGCAAGAAGCTTTCGAGATCATTGAGCAATCTAAGCAGAGCAGTAGCAAACAAGCGCGCGATTTGCTGGAACAAGCCAAAACTGATGCGATACGTCTGAAGGATGAAGCCGTTCGTGATATTGAGAGTGAAAGAAACAAAGCGGTGGACGCTTTGCGTGGCGAAATTGGTTCTTTCTCTGTAAATATCGCTTCCAAGCTGATCGAACGTGAAGTTGAGAGCAGTCCTACGGACCAAGAGAAGCTTGTGAATCAATACTTGCAAGAAGTAGGTAGAAAATCATGAGCCGTGCACTAGTCGTAGCGCGCAGATACGCTAAGGCTCTGTATGAAATTGCCATTCAAGATGGACAGACGATGGAAGTCGAGCAAGAATTGCGAGTGCTGGTCTCTGCTCTAAATAATGATGAAAGCGTTCAGAAATTCCTGTTAAGTCCAAATATTTCCAAAGAAGCGAAATGGAATGCACTTGAAGGTGTGCTTGAAGGCAAGCTGTCGAAGCCAGTCGTTTCTATGGCCAGATTGCTGGTAGAACGTGAAAGAACTGATATTTTAGCGGATATTTTGGACAGCTATGTCAAAATAACCGGCGAAGCTCTTGGATTGGCCGACGCGATCGTCTATTCTGCCTATCCTCTTAGCGATGAGGAGCAGCGGGCTATTGAATCTGAATTCGGCGCTATGCTGAATAAGAAGATTCGCGTAGAGAGCCAGATCGATAAGGGACTGCTTGGAGGAATCAAAGTCAGAGTCGGCGATGTGATTTATGACGGCAGTTTATCCGGCAAGCTGGAACGGCTTGAAAAGTCTTTTCGAAGACAAGCACTGTAGATAGGGGTGAAAGTCTTGAGTATCAGACCTGAAGAGATCAGTACACTGATTAAAAGTCAGATCGAACAGTATAAATCGGAAATTGAAGTTGCCGAAGTCGGCACAGTTATTCAAGTTGGTGACGGTATTGCCCGCGTTTATGGGCTTGAGAACGTCATGTCCAATGAGTTGTTGGAATTTGAGAATGGCGTATTTGGTCTAGCACTCAACCTTGAGGAGAGCAATGTCGGGGTCGTTATCTTGGGACCATATAGCGAAATTCGCGAAGGGGATCAAGTCAAACGTACCGGACAAATTATGCAGGTTCCTGTTGGCGATGCCCTGCTCGGACGTGTCGTGAACCCGCTCGGACAACCCGTAGATGGTAAAGGTCCGATTGAGACGACTGAATTCCGTCCAGTAGAGAATAACGCACCAGGCGTTATCGACCGGAAATCGGTTCATGAACCGATGCAGACTGGTATTAAAGCGATTGACTCCATGGTTCCGATTGGCCGCGGTCAACGGGAATTGATCATCGGTGACCGTCAGACTGGTAAAACTGCGCTGGCGATCGATGCGATCATTAACCAGAAGGGCAGTGGCGTAAAATGTATTTACGTTGCTATCGGTCAGAAGCAATCTACTGTCGTTAACGTAGTAGAAACCCTGCGTCGTTATGGAGCGCTTGACTACACGATCGTGGTAACGGCTTCCGCTTCGGAACCATCACCGCTGCTGTACATTGCTCCTTATGCGGGCGTTGCTATGGCTGAGCATTTCATGTACAAGGGCGAACATGTCCTGATCATCTATGATGACTTGTCGAAGCAAGCTGCGGCTTACCGCGAATTGTCCTTGCTGCTTCGCCGTCCACCAGGCCGTGAAGCCTTCCCAGGTGACGTATTCTATCTGCACTCCCGTTTGCTGGAACGTGCAGCTAAGCTGAGCGACGAGCTTGGCGGCGGATCGATCACTGCGCTTCCATTTATCGAGACGCAAGCATCTGACGTATCCGCATATATCCCGACTAACGTAATCTCGATTACGGACGGTCAGATCTTCCTGGAGTCCGATCTGTTCTACTCCGGTCAACGTCCGGCGATCAACGTCGGTATTTCCGTATCCCGGGTAGGTGGCTCCGCACAGATCAAAGCGATGAAGAAGGTAGCCGGTACCTTGCGTCTGGACTTGGCGCAATACCGTGAGCTTCAGGCCTTCTCCCAATTCGGTTCCGATTTGGATAAATCGACGCAAGCGCGGTTGACCCGTGGTTCGCGTATGATGGAAATTCTGAAGCAAGGCGTTCACCAGCCGCTCGCGGTTGAGGAACAAGTAATCAGCTTGTACACAGCAGTCAAGGGCTATCTGGATGATATCAATCTTGGCGATGTACGCCGCTTTGAATCTGAATTCCTTAGCTTCGTGAAGAGCCAGCATGATGAAGTGCTGCAATCGATCCGCGATACGAAGGATTTGACCGCTGATAATGAAGAGAAACTGAAGGAAGTTATCGAGAAGTTCAAGAGAGGCTTTGCTGGTTCCGTATAAAGCGTGTTCCCAGAGCGGAATTTTTGAAGGTAACCTCTTATAGTTAAATAATCGATTCATGAACCGGCCCGGGCTTCTCGCCGGATTGCCGGTTTGTGACTATGTAAGGTGGTGAAATCATGGCAAAAGGGATGCGCGAAATAAAACGCCAGATCAAGAGCGTTCAGAATACCCGGCAAATCACGAAGGCCATGGAGATGGTCGCTTCCGCCAAGCTGAGAAGAGCTCAGGAGAAAGCCCAATCCTCCCGTCCTTATGTTGACAAGCTGCGTGAAGTTGTGTCCAGTATTGCGAACGGTACGGATGGTTCAGAGGAAATCTCCCATCCAATGCTAGTAACTCGTCCTGTAAAGCGCACTGCTTATATTGTAATAACTTCGGATGGCGGGCTTGTTGGCGGTTATAATGCCAATATCTTGCGTGCGTTGACAGATTACCTCAAGAGCAAGCATGCTTCCAAGGAAGAATACGGGCTGTTCGTTGTTGGCCGTAAAGGCCGTGATTATCTGGGTCGTCGTCAACATCCTGTTGTGTTCGATGTGACGGACCTGTCTGATACTCCGCGGTTTGCTGACATTAAATCTCTTGCCTATGCAGCAGTTCAGGGCTTTGAACTAGAGGAATATGATGAGGTTTATCTGTGCTACAGCAAGTTCATCAACGCGATCACTCAGAGGCCGACGATCGACCGTCTGCTTCCTTTTGAAAGTGTAGAGCATGATGGAGTGACAACAGCCTATGAATATGAGCCATCACCAGAGCGCGTGTTGGGTGTGCTGTTGCCGAAGTATGCGGAGACGCTTATCTTCGCTGCACTTTTGGAAGGCAAAGCGAGTGAGCTTGGCGCGAAGATGACAGCGATGGGCAGCGCAACGAAGAATGCTACGAAGATGATTAATGAACTTACCCTGACATATAACCGCGCTCGTCAAGCGGCGATCACTCAGGAAATTACGGAAATTGTTGCCGGAGCCAATGCACAAGGCTAATCATAGTCTTGTTCATGAAGACGGCCTGTTACGGTTACGATGATAGTTTGCGGAAGTAGTTGTCCCTGTGTGAAGCGTGCTGTTTTTTGTAGGGGAGAGCTTGCGCAGGGTACCGCAAAACTTATTAGGAGGGAACAAAAAGGATGAACAAAGGACGCGTTGTTAGCGTAATGGGTGCGGTCGTTGATATCGAATTCGAACGCGGCCAGCTACCGGAGATTTATAACGCTATTAAAATTGTGAAGCAAGGCGAACAAAATGCGTCAGGCGACCTGATTCTTGAAACATCCAGCCACCTGGGTGACAATCTGGTTCGTTGTATCGCCATGTCTTCAACGGACGGCCTTGTGCGTGGAATTGAAGCGATCGATTTGGGTGCTCCAATCTCCGTACCAGTAGGTTCGATTACTCTGGGCCGGGTATTCAACGTGCTTGGAGAAACGATCGACAATAAAGGTCAAATTGAAGATGAACTGAAAAACCCGATTCACCGTGATCCTCCTGCGTTTGAAGATTTGTCGACGCAATCCGAGATCCTGGAGACAGGGATCAAAGTAATCGACTTGCTTGCTCCTTATGCCAAAGGCGGTAAGATCGGCCTGTTCGGTGGTGCGGGTGTAGGTAAGACGGTTGCGATTCAGGAATTGATTCACAATATCGCTCAAGAGCATGGCGGTATTTCGGTATTTGCGGGCGTAGGTGAACGTACCCGTGAAGGTAATGACTTGTACATGGAAATGTCCGAGTCCGGCGTTATCAATAAGACAGCGATGGTATTCGGACAAATGAACGAGCCGCCAGGCGCACGTCTGCGCGTTGCTCTGACAGGTCTGACCATGGCTGAATATTTCCGCGATCAAGAGGGCCGCGACGTGCTTCTCTTCATCGATAATATCTTCCGCTTTACACAAGCGGGTTCGGAAGTATCCGCCTTGCTCGGACGGATGCCTTCTGCGGTAGGTTACCAGCCTACGCTGGCTACGGAAATGGGCCAATTGCAAGAACGGATTACTTCGACGAAGAAAGGTTCCGTTACTTCGATCCAAGCGATCTACGTTCCTGCGGATGACTACACTGACCCGGCTCCAGCCACTACATTTGCTCACCTTGATGCGACAACCAACCTGGACCGTAAAATTTCCGAAAAAGGTATTTTCCCGGCTGTGGACCCGCTCGCATCCAGCTCACGTATGCTCTCCCCAGAAGTAGTAGGGGAAGAACATTACAATGTAGCCCAAGGGGTTAAGCAATTGCTCGCTCGTTACAAAGAGCTTCAGGATATTATCGCGATCCTCGGTATGGACGAATTGTCCGAGGATGACAAGCTGATCGTAGCTCGGGCGCGTAAGGTAGAACGTTTCTTGTCGCAGCCGTTTAACGTAGCTGAACAGTTTACAGGCCTGAAAGGGAAGTATGTTCCGGTTGCTGATACGGTTCGCAGCTTTAAGGAGATCCTTGAAGGCAAGCATGACGATCTTCCGGAAGCGGCCTTCCTCTTCGTCGGTACGATTGAAGAGGCTGTAGAGAAAGCGAAGACGCTGTAAATCGCACCGCTTACGTCGGATGCTTCAGAAATGAACGTCCCACGAACAGGAGGGATGAAAAGTGAGTACCTTTACACTGGAAATCGTTACACCGGAGCATGTTGTGTTCACGGAAGAAGTGAACAGTCTGACCATCCGCGGAGTTGAAGGGGAGCTTGGTATTTTGCCCGGACATATTCCGTTCGTGACCCCGCTGCGAGTTGCACCGATCGAGGCCAAGATCAATGGTAAGACGATTGCTGTCGCTGTCCACGGAGGCTTTGCTGAAGTGCAAGGGAATAAGACGATCATTCTTGCCGAAAGCGCAGAGATGCCTGAGGATATCGATCTGGAGCGGGCCATCGCAGCCCGTGAGCGTGCTGAACGCCGATTGGCGCGCGGCAGCCAGGATCGGATCGACCAGCGCCGTGCTGAGCTTGCCTTGCAGAGAGCCGTGACGCGGATTAACGTCGCCAGCAGCTCCAAATAATTATATCTAAGACCGGATATCATTCTTGATGTCCGGTCTTTTTTAGTGTAGATAGCTAACTACCTTTCCTAGTAGGACTAGCATAGGCAATCAATTGCGAACTATCGAACTAAGTCTGTAGAACTCATCTGATAGAATTAGGCTGCGAAACAGGATTATAGCCGAATAGACTGGGCGACTAGTTCATATAGCCTAATTGCGAACTTTACATAGAACACTGCATAAACTCACAATCATCCACACAATTCCACGGTCATATATGTGGACTTCAGCACAACCCAACCTGTGCAGCCAGCCCTAATGAGGGCATGCGGTACTCGAGCGCTACTCTAAACGAAACTCTAACGAAACGTGGTAACGCTATTCGCGCCTAAAAGGGCAGTTGAAAATTGTAACGAAACGGGGTAACGTTATTTTGCCCAAACAGCCAATTAAAGCCTCGATTTAGCTCAAATAGCGTTATGGTGTTTCGTTAGATTCGAAAAGGCCGTGTTTTCTCGCAAATAGCGTGTTGACGTTTCGTTAGAATAATAAAACTATGATTTATCGTTGTAGCGGCTTGCTCCATAGCCTGAGAACCGTGAGAATCGCAGATTATGCGGCTCATATGAGCTCTATTCCTCCGAGGCCGGGAATTGATCGGCAATACGGCGTATAGCGGTCAGCTTGTCTACGTCGATTGGATTGAGGATACTGCCACCCTGTCTGGCACCGGAGCCGATGTGGAACTCGTGGACCCCTGTGTGGCGCAGAAACGCTTCAAGAGCATCGATATGTAAGCCAGCTCCGGGCAGCAGAGTGATGCCTTGTGCCTCGGCCACGGGTCCTAATCGCCGGATCATATCCGCCGCATCAAGCACCGATGGAAGACCGCCGGAGGTCAGGGTATGGGTTATCTGCGGATAGTGGCCAAGCGTTCGCAAAGCTTGCTCCAGATCAGCCGCTTCATCGATGGCGCGGTGGAAGGTAATCGGCAGGCTGCCAGAGACAGCGAGCAATCTGTCGAGCAGAGCAGTGTCTACGCTTCCCTGTGGGGTTAAGGCACCGAGCACAATGCCGGATACTCCGAGCGTGCGGAAGGCGCTAATATCGCGCTCCATGACGGCGATATCCTCTTCCGAGTAGACGAAGCTGCGGCTATGCGGGCGTATCATCACGCGGATGTCGATATCGACCTGCTCCTGAATCGATTGAACGAGACCGATGCTTGGGGTTAGGCCTCCTTCTGCAGGGGCGGTAATTACCTCCAGGCGATCCGCTCCGTTTGCAGCTGCGGCCAGGGCGTCTGCCAAGGTGTAAGCAATGACTTCTATTTTCATAGTAGAATCCATCCTTTCCATGATTCCCGTTATGGGCTGTCCCTCTCCAGTTCATTATAGTATTTTTCCTGATGAAAAGGGCGGTTGCAAAACTGCATAAACTTAACGCAAAGGTTACAAAATAGATTCTACTGGAAACCTTTACAACGAAAAGTAATACTGGATTATTGTCTCGTTGCCAAGTATGATATAGGAGGTCTATAATTTCATTTTGCCGGGCTTTACCTGTGAGCAGCCCCTTTCTTCAGTTACTTATTAACCGATTAAGGGCCTACAGCATAAATATAATAACGTGACAGGGGGAAAATGATGTGCATCCAGTCGAGTCCGTATCAGCGTCGGTCGGGATCAGCGGCCTTACAGGGATCATTGTATCGCTAGCCTGTATCGCTATCTCATGGTGGGCGCTGCAGAACCTCAAGCTGGACCTCGTTATCCGTAATCCGAAGGGACCGCAAGGGAAGTTACTCCTTTTACTGCTTGCTGTAGTATTGGGACGTTTTGTTGCTGCTTTTGTTCTGGATTATTGGGGATATACGCAGATGCTGCGATATATGTTTTAACGAGGAGCCAAACAGGCCCCAAGTATGTTAGAATATGATGGGACATGAAAAATGTCGAATAACATCAAAATTTTGTGTCAACAATGGGGATAAGAATGCTCCTTTAGTCGGTTTGAATGCTAAGAAAATTCTTGATATGATAATTTTTATTGACACAAATCAAGCTTGTACGCTTTAAATTGAATTTGATATGATGAAATTTAGGGAAATTAAGCGGGATACTATTTTTTATGTCGGGGAAAATAGTGAAAATGAACACGCGGAGGGAACCGAGATGAGTAAATTTATCGTCCGCGGTGGCAATGTCTTGGCCGGGAACGTAAAAGTGAGCGGAGCAAAAAATTCAGTGCTGCCGATCATCGCAGCGTCTTTGTTGGGAGAGGAAGGCGAGAGCATCATTCGTGATGCCCCACCTCTAGACGATGTGATGACGATTAATAAAGTATTGGAATCGTTAGGAGCGAGCGTTACATACGAGCGTGAAGTCATTACGGTCGATGCGCGCACTATCGCTTCTTGTGAAGCACCGTACGATTTGGTACGAAAAATGCGGGCGTCTTTTCTCGTAATGGGACCATTGTTATCCCGGACAGGATATGCACGGATTTCATTGCCAGGAGGCTGTGCAATTGGAACTAGACCCATTGATCAGCATTTGAAGGGCTTTGAAGCGATGGGTGCAGAGATTAATTTGGGACAAGGTTTTATCGAGGCGAAGTCGGGGGGCCGGCTGCGTGGTGCGAAGATCTATCTGGACGTGGCAAGTGTAGGCGCTACAGAGAATATTATGATGGCGGCGACGCTGGCAGAGGGTACGACCGTAATTGAGAATGCGGCCAAGGAACCGGAAATTGTGGATCTGGCCAATTATTTAAATAGCATGGGTGCAGTCGTTCGCGGCGCTGGTACTGGTGTCATCCGTATTGAAGGCGTAGAGAAGCTGCATGGGGTTGAGCATACCGTGATTCCTGACCGGGTTGAGGCTGGAACGTTCATGGTTGCGGCGGCGATTACTGGCGGGAACGTCTTCATTGAAGGCGCCATTGCGGATCACTTAGGACCGATTATATCCAAGCTGGAGGAAATGGGAGTTCGTGTAGAAGCCGAGGAGAATGGGGTTCGTGTTATTGCCGATGGGCCGCTGAAGGCGGTCGATGTGAAGACCTTGCCTTATCCAGGCTTTCCGACAGATATGCAGTCACAAATGATGGCTCTGTTGCTCGCGTCTGAAGGCACGAGTGTGGTGACAGAGACCGTATTTGAGAATCGATTTATGCATGTCGATCAGTTCCGCCTGATGAATGCGGAGATCAAAGTGGAGGGACGCAGTGCCATTGTATCCGGTGGAGCGAAGCTCAGCGGTGCGAAGGTATGCGCGACCGACCTGCGTGCGGGTGCCGCTCTTATTATCGCGGGTCTCGTAGCAGAAGGCACGACGGAAGTGAGCGGTACGCATCATATTGACCGTGGGTACGTAAACTTGGCGGAGAAGCTGGCCGGGCTTGGCGCTGATATTTGGCGCATCAGTCAGGAGGAAGCGGCTGTCGAGTCTGATAAAGCTGATAAGGCGGCTCAGGCTGTACAGACTGAATTACCGTCTTTGAAAATCCAGCCTACATGGGCTTAATCGCATGATTATATAAGAATTGCGCAGGAAGAGGCGTCATCTCTTACTTCATCTGTAGATCTGTGGATCTATCGATGAAATAAGGGATGGCCTCTTTTTTTGCTTTTTCATTGGATTGTGATGAGATTTTACATAATAAGAGCATGGATGCTGAGGCATCATTTGGGATGAATCCCTGAGTCTCCACGGTATGGTAAATAGAATTGTAGAAATATATGGAATTATATTATGTTTGTTCACAAAACAATATAAACAATGAATAAAACAAGAATAAATACAACACAAAACAATAAATATTGATTGCAATGTCAGTAAGAACATGATAGTATTTGATTACAAACAACAAATGAATCTATATCAAAGCAAGGGGGCTGGAAAGGTGAAATACAAATTCATGAAAACGCTTATCATTAGTTTGCTGGCCGTGGTTTTGGTGGCTACAGGCTGCTCG
This sequence comes from Paenibacillus aceti, assembly GCF_003614185.1. Lineage (GTDB taxonomy): Bacteria > Bacillota > Bacilli > Paenibacillales > Paenibacillaceae > Fontibacillus > Fontibacillus aceti. The sequence continues at coordinate 3,885,504 of NZ_KZ987724.1, read as the reverse complement.
ACTGGCGGAGGGGATAACAAAGGGGCTGAAGGTTCTGCTTCCTCTAATTCCTCTACGAATTCGGGTGAGAAGAAGGTTGTCGAAGGATTGCCAGATTCCATTAAGAACAAGGATAACATCAAATTAATGGTTGTCCGTAAAATCGGTGGGGATGATCATACTGCACAGTTCCTGGCCGGTGCCAAGCAGGAAGGCGAATCGATGGGGATTACGGTTGATACTTTCACAGCTAACGGTGATACAGCAAAGTTCCATGATGCGATCTTGCAAGCTGTAGACAAAAAATATGACGGAATTATTATTTCACATGGTGATGATACAGCTACAGTTGACGAAGTGAAGACGATCGTTGATAAGGGCATTCCTGTCGTTACCTTTGACTCGAATCCTGACTTGAAGAATATTCCGGGGGTTACCTTAACATCGCAGGATGATGAAGCACTCGCTCGGTTGACTTTCGATAACCTGATCAAGGAGAAGGGCGAGGACGCCAAGATCATTTATCTGTGGGTAGATGGCTTCCCTCCAATGGTAAGACGCAACAATGTATATCAAGAATACTTAAAGAAATATCCTGGCATCGTTGAAGTGGAGCGCTTCGGTGTAGCGGCTGGGGATACTTCCGTACAGACACAAAATGCGGTCTCGGCGATGCTGACGAAACATAAGAAGGGCGAGATTGATGCCGTCTTCGCAGCATGGGATGCCTTCGCGATCGGTGCCACCCGAGCTATTAAGGAAGCTGGACGCGATGAAATTCAAATCTATGGTATCGACGTATCGAACAGTGACCTTCAGCTGCTGCAAATGGATGAAAGCCCATGGGTGTCTACCGCTGCAGTTGACCCTAAAATGATTGGCGCTGTGAATGTTCGCATTCTGCTTAACAAAATTGCTGGTGAGGAAACGCCGCAAACCTATGATATGGAAGCAAGTCTGATTACCCAAGAGAAGCTTAAAGAGTCCACGGAGCCGGTCAATATGGTGAATCTGTCGAAGATTGTTCCGGGCTGGGGCGAAACGGATGCCTTCTCAACAGACTGGATGAAAGCGCTTAAGGACGCTTATAAGAAGTAGAGTTAATGAATACCCCGATTGTAAGCGCTCTCCCTACAGAGGGCGCTTCCTTACAACGACATAGGCTAGAGGGTGGCAAGAATGAGCGATATGAAAAGATCCAGAATCGAAATGAAAAAAATCTCGATCGAGTTCCCTGGAGTTAAGGCGTTAAAGGAAGTTGACTTTGTTACAGAATCGGGCGTAAGCCATGCGCTGATCGGCGCTAATGGAGCTGGAAAATCGACATTGATGAAGGTTCTATCCGGCGCTTACAACCACTATACAGGTGAAATCTTCATAGATGGCAAACCGGTCAATATCCGTTCTCCGAAGGATGCCAAGGATCTTGGCATTCAGATCGTGTATCAGGAGGTCGATACAGCCTTAATCCCTTATCTGACCGTCGGCGAGAATATCATGCTGGATGAGACCGTAAATGATATGGGCGGCAAGCAGTTTGTGAACTGGAAGGAGATTCATCGTAAATCGAAGGAAGTACTGGCCAGACTCCATGTTCCTGTCTCCACCAAGAAGCTTGCCAGTGAGTTGAGCTTGGCCGAGAAGCAGATGGTGCTTATTGCCCGAGCGATCTCCAAGGAATGCAAATATTTGATTCTTGATGAACCTACAGCTCCGCTAAGTCATGCCGAGACCGAAGAGCTGTTTCGAATAGTCAGAGATTTGAAGCAAGCGAATGTAGGTGTGATCTTCATTTCTCACCGTCTGCCTGAGCTGTTTGAAATTTGTGATGATATTACGATCATGCGCGACGGCGAGTTCGTCATTAAAGAGAAGATAGGGAACCTGGCTCAGAACCAGGTGGTTGAATATATGCTCGGCAAGAAGATGGATCAGCAGTTCCCGGAGCACAATATTACACTGGGTGAGAAATGCTTCGAGGTCAAAGACTTCGGTGACGGAACGAGCGTGCATGACGTGAATATGTACGTACGCAAGGGCGAAGTTGTTGGCATCGGCGGACTGGTGGGCGCGGGGAAGACGGAGCTGTGCAAGGCGTTGTTCGGTCTAAGCAAGGTGAGGACGGGAGTGTTGACTCTGAACGGGAAAAGGCTGACCTATAAAACCCCGCATGCGGCGGTGAAGGCAGGGATTGCCCTGGTACCAGAGGAACGGCGCAAGGAAGGTATTCTCGTCTCTGAATCCGTAACCGTTAATTTAACCGCAGTCAGCTTGGGCAAATTCACCAGCCTGCGTACCTTCCTTAACTCTAAGAAGGAGAGGGAGATTTCGAGACAGATGATCGCCAGTCTGGGGGTCAAGACACCGAATGAGCAGGTAAAGGTTAAAAATCTCTCGGGCGGTAATCAGCAAAAAATCGCTATCGGCAAATGGCTGGTCGGCGATGCTGAGGTTTATATTTTCGATGAACCGACCAAGGGGGTTGACGTCGGCGCAAAGCGTGACATCTTCGAACTGATCTCCGGGCTTGCGGCGAAGGGCAAATGTGTGATCTACGCATCCTGCGAAATGTCGGAGCTACTGGGGATTACAGATCGCATGTACGTGCTCTATGACGGACAGGTTGTCAAAGAGCTGGAAACTAGCAAAACGAACGAAGAAGAGATTCTGTTCTACTCGACTGGAGGCAAGTAGCATGAGCAAAGGGAACTCGACACAAACCGCTCGTAAATTTGATTTCTTTGATGTCCTGTACAAGTACGGAACCCTGATTACTATTGTGATCCTGATCGCATTCTTCGGAATCATGTCAGATGGCTTCCTGCAAGGCTCTAATATTATCAATATTCTGAGGTCGATTTCCATCGTAACGATCATCGCCATCGGAATTACGATCTCTCTGTCAGTGGACGGCTTTGACCTGTCGGTCGGCTCGGTGGCCTCTCTGGCAAATGCCGTTGTCATTTCGATGTTCGTCTGGTACGGCCAGAATATCGTCCTGGGTATCATTGTAGCGATTGCCGTCAGCTTGATCGTTGGGATGCTGAATTCTTTTGCCATCGTTAAGCTTAGAATTCCGGATATGCTAATGACCCTCGCCATGATGTTCATCGTTCAGGGGATTGCCCTCACTTATACCAAAGGCGCGACGGTATCCGAGAACATGGTTATGCCGGACGGCAGCTTCGCGACAGGCACAATTAGCCCGCTCTTCGCCAAGCTGGGACAAGTTCCGTGGATCATCATCATTATGGTCGTCGTAGTGGCTATTGTTCATATTTTTCTGAATTATACGAAGCATGGACGCTACATGTATGTGATCGGCGGCAATCCAGAGGCTGCCAAGCTGTCAGGGATCGCCGTAAATAAATATCGCGTGGCCGCTTATCTTCTGTCCGCTCTGTTCGCAGCGATCGGCGGGATCATTCTCGCCTCACGGGTGATGACGGCTGAAGTGAACGCAGGCGCGCCCTATCTGATGGATGCCGTAGCCGCGGCCTTTATCGGCCTGTCGGTCCTCGGTTCGGGCAAACCGAACGCGATCGGTACTTTTGTCGGCGCTATCCTGATCGGTGTCCTGCAGAATGGCCTGGTCATGATGTCTGTTCCGTATTATGCGATGGACATTGTCAAAGGGACCGTTCTCGCGCTGGCGCTGGCTCTGACCTATTACAAGAACAAGGGATAAAAGGATAACTTCATTCAACTCACAAGGATAACGATCGTTTCTCGCAGTATGGCTATTCATTTTTTACAGGAGGCTTGGGGGAAAATGAGAGATTTCAGCACTTATTTCACGATGAAGGAATCAGATGCAATTACTTATGCCGCAACACAACTGGATATGTTCGATCCGGATGCGGATTTGGTATGTACGGAGATTGGCGACGGGAATCTGAACTTCGTATTCCGGGTACAGGATCCGAAGTCGGGCAAGTCGATTATTGTGAAGCAGGCTGGCCCCGTGGCCAGAATATCGAGCGATATTGAGGTTTCCACCGACCGTAACCGGATTGAGAGTGAGATCCTGGCGATTCAGTATGAGCTCGCACCCGGTTCTGTTCCGCAAATTTACAAGTTCGACAGTGTCATGAATTGCTGTGTGATGGAGGACTTGTCCGATCATATCATTATGAGAGAAGCGCTTATGGAGCATAAGCAATTCCCTCTTTTTGCCGATCATATGACGACCTTCCTGGCTAGCACTTTACTGCTCACCTCGGATGTGGTCATGAATCACAAGGAGAAGAAGGATCTCGTCAAACGTTTCATCAATCAGGACCTCTGTGAGATTACGGAGGACCTCGTCTACACAGAGCCGTTCTATGATTGTCCACGCAATGATGTGTTCGGGCCGACCCGGGTGTTCGCTCAGGAGCATCTATGGGATGATGAGGCCTTGCTGTTGGAGACAGCTAAGCTGAAATTTGAGTTTATGACCCATGCACAGTCGTTAATTCATGGGGATCTTCATACCGGATCGATCTTCGTCAAGGGGGATTCGACCAAGATCTTCGACCCTGAATTCGCCTTCTATGGTCCAGCGGGCTATGATATCGGCAATGTGATTGCTAACCTGATCTTCGCCTATATTAACGCGGAAATGACGATGGGGGCAGGGGCGGCTAAGGAGAAGCATATCGCGTGGTTGCTGAGCACGATCCAGTCGATCATCGATTTATTCCAGGAGAAATGGAACAAGCTGTGGGATGAGAAGGCGACGGATCGGGTGGCTCATTACCCAGGCTTCAAATCCTTCTATCTAAGCAATGTGCTTAAGGATACCGCGGCTGTGGCGGGACTTGAGCTGATTCGCAGAACTCTGGGGCTGGCTCATGTGAAGGATGTGACGTCTATCGCGGATGAGGTCAAGCGGGCCGAGGCCGAGAAGTTCTGTCTGATTGTAGGCAAGCGGTTCATCATGGAAAGGGAGCAGTTGGCGACAGGGGCCAAATACCTGGAAATTCTAAAAGAGGGGGTGCAACAGCATGCCTAATCAACAGGATATTCTATCATCTGTCATTCAATCTGTAACCTTGGACGATGCTAATAGTACGCTGATTATTCTGGATCAGACCTTGCTTCCGAATGAGAAGGTGTTCCTCGAGCTGCAGGAGATGAAGGATATATGGGAGGCCATCTATCATCTGCGTGTTCGCGGGGCCCCTGCCATCGGGATTGCAGCGGGATATGGCGCCTATCTGGGCACGAAGCAATCCAAGGCGGAGGCCTATGATGATCTGTATGCGGATTTCCTCAAGGTGAAGGAATATTTGGCTTCCTCCAGACCGACGGCCGTCAATCTGTTCTGGGCGCTGGATCGGATGGAGACGCGGTTCAAGCGGGAAGCGGGCAAATCGGTAGCTGAAGTGAAGGCTGCCCTGCTTGAAGAGTCGGAGTTGATCCGTTCCGAGGATGAGCAAATTTGCAAAAATATCGGCGAATACGCATTATCCCTGCTGAAGCCGGGCATGGGCTTGTTGACGCACTGCAATGCTGGAACGATAGCCACGGCCAAGTACGGGACTGCGCTTGCACCGATGTACTTGGGTCAGGAGCGCGGTTATAACTTCAAGGTGTATGCCGATGAGACGCGCCCGCTGCTTCAAGGGGCCAGGCTTACGGCATGGGAGCTGAAAGAGGCCGGGGTCGATGTCACGCTGATCTGCGACAATATGGCTTCCATCGTGATGAAGGAAGGCAAGATTCAAGCGGTGCTCGTCGGCTGCGACCGCGTGGCAGAGAATGGGGATACGGCGAATAAGATCGGTACATCGGGCGTGGCCATCTTGGCCAAGCACTATGGAGTTCCGTTCTATGTCTGCGCGCCGCTATCTACGGTTGACTTGAACTGCAAGCACGGCGACGATATTCATATCGAGCTGAGGCCAGCGGAAGAGATTACTACGAAATTCTACGCCAAGCCACAAGCGCCGGAAGGGGTGCAGACGTACAACCCTTGCTTCGACGTAACGGATCATAGCCTGATCACGGCCATTATCACCGAGAATGGTATTGCCTACGCGCCGTTTGAGGAGAGTCTGCCGCAGATGTTCAAGGCCGGAAAGTAGTACGAATCAGAAGAAGAGCAACCCATTCGCTTTTGGCGCTTTGGGCTGCTCTTTTTTAAGATGAGGATGGTTCGTCCAACCTCTATCCGAACTCAGTCCGACTCGAAAACTGCAAAACTGCAGGTTATTTGGCGCGAAACCACCTGTTCTTAGAAAATTCCTGCGATATGGAGTTTCGTTAGAGCTACGGAAGACCAGTGGTGAAACAGTGGCTCGCAGACTATTCGTCGCACTCGGTTAACGCTACATTGTGGGCTTCGAGGAACTCATGCCATTCCTGGCTGAGCGGCTTGTCCACTATGATGCTGTGGATATGCTCAAAGCCGCATATACTTGCGAAGGAAGTTCGGTCGAACTTGGTATGATCTGCGACCAGATACACTGTATTGGCGCGTTCCACGGCGAGTCTTCTTACCTCGGCCTGCTGCTCATTGGAATCGGTGATTCCATGCTGCATGCTGATCGTACGGCAGGAGATGAACGCGAGGTCGAAATAATAGCTGTTCATATTCTGCTCAGCATTGCGGCCGAGCGCGGACATGGAGCTGTTCGAGACAACGCCGCCGATGATTACAAGATGAACGCTGGGGCTATCCACTAACGTATTCACGATTTTCATCGAATTGGTCACTACAGTAATCCGTTTGTTTCCGATCATGTTGGCAATATACAAGGATGTTGTGGAGGCATCCAGGAATATGGAGTCCCCGTTCTTGATGAATTCCACACATTTGCTGGCGATCCGCTTCTTGCCCTCCACATGGATATGCTCTCGCAGATTGACATTCACGTCATTCTGCACGCCGTCTGATATATACGCCCCTCCGTAAATACGAATCAGGATTCCCTCGTCCTCCAATTGTTTAAGATCACGGCGGATCGATTCCTCCGTAACATTAAACATCGCAGTCAGCTCGGCAACAGTGACGTTTTTCTTTTCTATAATCAACTCTTTTATTTTGGCCTTACGGGCAATTGGTAACATAAAGTGATCACACTTCCCTATTTAGTTTGGTTTGTAGTTATTATAGCATATTTGAGGACGGAATTTACTATAATTGTGGGTTTTGTTGTTTGATAGGATATGGATTTGGACGATTTTTAGCTTTTATTCGCATTTTATCCCCTGTAGTTCTTGAAATACAACTTATTAAACCAACAAAATAACACATAAACAGAAATAAATAATTGACAAACAGTGTATAAAGTAGGAAAATCGATGTATGAAGTTGTGATTTTAGCTAGCCAGAGAATTCAGGAGGTGACTACATGCTGGATAATCAGAAATATTTAAGTGATTTTGAAGCGAAGAAGATGATCTGTGAAATAGGCAGACGGGTTTATGCGAAAGGCTTTGTAGCGGCGAATGATGGAAATATATCCGTGAAGACCGGGACGAATGCAATTTGGGCTACGCCTACGGGGGTCAGTAAAGGCTATATGACACCGGATATGCTGGTGAAGGTGGATCTCAGCGGCAAGGTGCTGGCCGGTAAGCTGAAGCCTTCCTCGGAAATCAAAATGCATTTGAGAGTCTATAAGGAAAATCCAAATGTAAACGCTGTAGTACATGCGCATCCGCAGGCGGCAACCGCTTTTGCAATCGCCGGGATCGGTCTGGACCAGGCGTATTCACCAGAAGGAGTCATTCTGCTCGGTAATGTGCCAGTTGCTCCCTATGCTACACCAAGCACTCAGGAGGTTCCGGATTCTATCGCTCCTTACTGCAAGGACTATAATGCGGTATTACTGGCCAACCACGGTGCGCTAACCTGGGGCAGGGATATTACGGAGGCTTACTTCCGCATGGAATCATTGGAGCATTATGCGATGACTGTCATCCTCACGAAGAAGATTACCGATCAAGTGCAGGAGCTGACCTGTGACCAGCTAACCGAGCTGATCAAGATCCGGGAGAAGATGGGGATCAAGACGGGAGGAACTCTGAGCTGTCGTACAGGTTCCCAAGGGAAGGCTGCCCCGCAAGCACCTCGGCAGGGGGTTGTAGAAGCAGATAAGCAGGAATTGATTCAGACGATCGTAGCCAAGGTAACGGAGGAAGTCATGAGAAGACTTCCATTAGATCATTAAGTAAAGTAGCAGGACCGGAAGTTAATGATTAGAGGGGGGAAGCATCGATGAATTTGACAGAAGCAGATGTTCAGAAAATTATTAGCAGCGTCATGACCAATATCGAGAAGAAGCTGTCGGACACAGCATCAGTCTCTGCGGCCTCAGCGGCTTCGATGGCGGTTCCGCAGGCTGGGTCAGCACAACCGGTAGTAGCAGCTTCTGCTGGCGGAGACCATGGAGTGTTTGATCGGGCTGAGGATGCGGTGAAGGCGGCTTATCAGGCACAGGCGGTGTTTGTGCAGAACTATAAGCTGGAGGCGCGTGAGGCGATTATTTCAGCGATTCGTCAAGCGACGCTAGCGAACAAGCAGGAATTGGCGCAGATGATCGTCGCTGAGACTAAGCTGGGCAAGCTGGCAGATAAGCTAGCCAAGCTGGAGTTGACAGCTGCCAAGACTCCGGGGACCGAAGATTTGAAAACGCTAGCATTTTCGGGAGATGACGGTCTGACGATTGTGGAACAAGGGCCTTTTGGCGTCATTGGAGCTGTGACCCCTGTGACGAATCCGGTAGAGACGATCATCAATAACTCGATCGGAATGATCGCCTCGGGCAATGCGGTGGTCTTCAATGTTCATCCGTCCTCGAAGAAATGCAGCGCCTTCGCTGTACAAATGATTAATCAGGCAATTCTTGCTGCTGGTGGCCCAGAGAATCTGGTCACGATGGTGAAAGAGCCGACGAAGGAGACGCTGGAACAGATCGTTGCGGCTCCGGAGACGAAGCTACTGGTCGGCACGGGTGGCCCCGGGCTGGTCAAGGCGCTGCTTAGCTCGGGCAAGAAGGCGATCGGCGCGGGCGCGGGCAATCCTCCCGTCATTGTCGATGAGACGGCGGATATTGAGCATGCGGCCAAGGAGATTATCAAGGGGGCGTCCTTCGATAACAATATTCTCTGTATCGCGGAGAAGGAAGTGTTCGTCGTTGATTCTGTAGCGGATGACCTGATTTATCACATGATGAATCATGGCGCATACCGTCTTGATCAACAGGAGCTAGATCAAGTGATGAGCTTCGCCTTGGAAGCGAATGAGCAGCAGGTAGCCCGTGGGTGCTCGCTCGATACGAAGCGGGTATTCCACACGGTGAAGGACTGGATCGGCAAGGATGCGATGACTTTCTTGGATAAGCTCGGTGTGAATCCGGGCAAGGAGGTAGAACTGCTCATTTGTGAAGTGGACTTCGATCATCCTTTTGTCCAATTGGAGCAAATGATGCCAGTACTGCCGATCGTTCGGGTACGGAATCTGGACGAGGCGATCGAGCTGGCGGTCAAGGCGGAGCATGGCAATCGCCATACGGCATTGATGCATTCCCGCAATGTGGAGCATTTGACGCGCTTTGCCCGAGCGATCGGGACGACGATTTTTGTGAAGAATGCATCCTCGTTGGCTGGCGTTGGCTTCGAGGGTGAGGGACATACGACGATGACCATTGCCGGGCCGACAGGCGAAGGGCTGACCTCGGCAAGAACATTTACAAGACAGAGACGCTGCGTCCTCGCGGAAGGCGCATTTCGAATCGTATAAATTGCGGGTAATCAGGAGGTGATGGGAGATGGATCGTTCTGCACTAGGTTTCCTGGAGGTTCAGGGCTACAGTGTAGCGCTTGCCGCGATGGACAGGGCGTGCAAGGCGGCGAATATTACGATACACGGGATGGATTGCAACAATCCGCCTGATGAGAAGAATGCCGTCATCCCCGTGATGGTACAGGTGAAATTCAGCGGACCCATCAGCGATGTACAGATCGCGCTTGAGGTGGCGCATGAAGCGGCCTGTGAGTATGTAAGTCCTAATGAAGTGATGATCCGCTGTATCCCTTCAAGCTCCAGTGAATTACATGCCTTGCTTCCGCTGGGAAAGGTGAAGCGTAAATAAGCGTGGTTGTCAGCAGGGGGGAGAAGATGAGAGAAGCTCTAGGAATGATCGAGACGATCGGGATGACCGCCGCGATCCGCGCTGCGGATATGATGGTCAAATGCGCTTACGTTGAAGTGATCGGATTCGAGCCATCGGGTGCGGGCTATGTCACGGTCCTGGTCAAAGGCTCTGTCGCTTCGGTACAGGCTGCCCTGGAGATTGGAGAGGAAGAAGCGGGACACACGGGACAGATCATCGCTGTACATGCGATTAACAATCCTTACGAAGGAATCCGCCCCATAATTCCGGTTGACAGAATGGAGAATGAAGATGGAGAGCTATGAGGCGATTGGCGTTGTAGAGGCGCAGCATTTCACGACGGCGTTGGAGCTGGTTGATGAAATGTGCAAGACGTCTCATGTTCAGCTGCTAGGTGCCGAGAAGTATCTGGGGGGAAGGCTCGTCAGCTTGATCGTGGCAGGCAGCATTGCCAATGTGACGGCGGCCGTTGAAGCAGCCAGAGAGGTATGCGCTAGGAAGCCGAGTAACCCGCTGAAGATGAGTCTGGTAATCCCTAAGCCACATGTCGAGATCATGAAGTTCATAGTCCCGACGCGTGAGGCAGAAGAAGCGGAGGCCGTGGAGGTTCCGGAGGCGCTGATTCAAGAGACAGTTGCGCGAGATGCGGTAGAGCAGACGGCGAGAGGGCCTGAGCCGAAGGCACAAAGAACGAAAGTGCACGAGCCGAAAGCGCAAGAGACAGTGACGCAAGAGGTTGCGGTACAACAGAAGGAAGCACAGCAGGAGGTAGAGCCCGAGGATGCTACGGAGGGGACGAAGACTTCCAGCCCTCGCAAAAATACAAAGAAACGCAAATAAGTTAATTAAAAATAGGAGGAATTATCCATGAACGAATCTATTGCGATTATCGAAACCAGAGGCTTAACGGCAGCGATTGAGGCGGCCGATGCGATGTTGAAGGCAGCGAATGTTGAAATTGTAGGCACAGAGAAGATCGGCTCCGGTCTTGTCACTGTAGTTGTACGCGGCGATGTAGGTGCAGTGAAGGCTGCAGCAGAGGTAGGCTCCGAAGCCGCGCAACGAATCGGTGAGCTCGTAGCGGCTCATGTCATCCCAAGACCACATAGCGATGTGGCGAAGCTGTTGCCTATGTTGAAATAGTTTCTAGCTGCATCAAATACAGCTAAAGATGCGATTAATGACTCTACCACATTTTTAATTGCAGAATCTGCAGGCAAATTAGCGAGTTTCGCTCATATAGCAGAAGATGGTGGATTTAAATGTACATTATGCATTTCCGCGAAGAGCTTCTTTGTAATATGAGAATTTAAATGTACTTTTTACAGCTACAACTACTATATCGATTCTATGATCTTTCTATAAATTGAGGAGGCGCATCCCCCATGAACGAATCATTAGGTGTTATTGAGACCAGAGGCTTAACGGCAGCGATTGAGGCGGCTGACGCGATGCTGAAGGCAGCGAATGTTGAAATTATAGGCACAGAGAAGATCGGCTCCGGCTTGGTCAGCGTGATGGTAAAAGGCGAGGTGGGTGCAGTCAAGGCGGCGGTAGAGGTTGGATCTGAAGCCGCGCAGAGAATTGGCGAACTCATCGCCGTACATGTTATCCCGAGACCGCATGGAGATGTTGTGAAGCTTCTCCCTAGCATGAACTAAGAAGTGGTGATCCTATGACACAATCGATTACGGTTGGACTGACAGAGACGATTACGAAGCTTGTCATGGAGGAACTTGACAAGGCCGGCTTGGCTCCCATCGCGGAGCCGGGCAGGCATGTGCCGGTCGGCGTATCAGCCAGACATGTGCATGTGAATCGCGAGCATCTGGATATCCTGTTCGGGCCGGGCTATGAGCTGACTATATTCAAGGATATTTCCCAACCTGGACAGTTTGCAGCTAATGAGCAAGTCACATTGGTCGGTCCGAAGGGACGAATCGAGAAGGTTCGCATTCTCGGGCCGTTGCGCAAGGATACGCAGGTGGAAGTAGCGCCTAGCGATGCCCGGAGGCTCGGTGTCGATCCTCCGGTCAGACAATCCGGCGTACACCCTGGCACACCGGGTATTACACTTATCGGTCCCAAGGGGACTGTCGTTATTGAACAGGGATGTATTATAGCCGAGCGCCATATTCATATGACCCCTGATGATGCAGCAGCCTTCGGTGTTCAGAACGGACAGAAGGTGCAAGTGAAGATCGAAGGGCAAAGGGGCGGACTTATGGATGAGGTGATGATCCGCGTTAGAGATGATTTTGCGCTGGACATGCATATTGATACCGATGACGGTAATGCCTTTGGGCTGAAGACAGGGGATATGCTGGAGATTATTAAATAGTAAAGTGAGGACAAAGGGATGATTATTGGTAGAGTCGTAGGCAATGTGGTATCTTCCCGTAAATATGATACGCTCCAGGGCTATAAATTACTGCTTATTCGTCCTCAATATACGGATAACCAAGAGGTTATCGTCGCAGCTGATGTCATGGGCGCTGGTATAGGGCAGCAGGTGATCGTGTCTTTTGGGGAGGGCAATCAGCATGCGTTAACGAAGAACGCTCCGATCGACGCATTGGTCGTCGGGATTGTCGATAACGAGCCGATCATCGATTTGTCTGAACAGCCATAAAGAAGGAGGGGAGCCGAAGTGACAGAGACGCTCCACCTATGATATAGACTCAACAAGATGTGATTGGTATTCCGCTCATCTTAATATGATAGAGAACTGCGCGCAGCCTCTTCCAGCGCTGGACAATGCTGGTGAAGTATTAGGCGTATTATACGATAAAATAAGTAGGGCCTTTCAGGCAGAGTTGACGGTTGAGGAGGCGCTTCAGCAAGCAGAAGCGGAGATCCTCTCCAAGCAGAAAGAGGGGAAGTCATCATGAAGATAGTTGTCGTCGGGGGAGTAGCGGCAGGCATGTCCGCGGCTTCAAAGCTTAAGCGAATGGATCAGAGTGTGGAAGTCGTTGTGTATGAGAAGGGTAGTTTTTTATCCTATGGAGCCTGCGGTTTACCGTACTATGTGTCAGGTGTAAATGATGATTATACCAAAATGATCGCCCGTCCGCGTGAGAAATTTGAGGAGGCGGGGATTAGGACGAATATGCGGCATGAGGTGCTCAAGGTGATTTCGGGCAGCAAGCAGATTATGGTCAAGGACCTCGAACGCAATCGGGTATTCATGGAATCCTACGATAAGCTGATGATTGCTACGGGGACCCGGCCGCTCGTGCCGAATCTGCCAGGTAAGGAGCTGGACGGGGTTCTGATGCTGAAGACGCTGGAGGATGGCATCGCCATGCAGCAGATCGTGGCCAGGCCAGATGTTCAGGATGTAGTCATCGTCGGCGCTGGTTATATCGGGATCGAGGTAGCGGAGGCGATGGTCGAGCTTGGCAAACGGGTACGAGTGATCGAGCTTGGGGAGCGCATTTTGAAGACTTTTGACCAGGAAATCACGGATATAGCAACTGAGGAGCTGCTCCAGCATGGCGTTCGGTTGAATCTTGGTGAGAAGGTCGAGGCGATTACGGGCGACGGAAAAGTACAAGGCGTGCAGACAGATAAGGCCCTCTATGCGGCGGATCTCGTCATTCTGGCGATCGGCGTCAGGCCGAATACCGGCTTCCTGCAGGGCTCAGGCGTTGCGCTGGCCCGCAACGGGGCTGTCATTATCGACCGCGAGATGCGTACTAGTGTCGAGGATATCTATTCCGCAGGCGACTGTGCTGAAGTATATAGCCGGGTGATGGAGGAGAATACCTTCATCCCGCTCGGGACGACGGCGAATAAATGCGGACGGCTCGCGGGTAGCAATATGCTCGGCAAGCATGAGAAATTTATCGGCACGTTGGGCAGCGCTGCGATCAAGGTGCTGGGGCTGGAGCTGGGCCGGACAGGGATGTCGGAAGCGGATGCGCGTAGATTGGGCATCGATTACAGTACCGTGTTCGTTACCTCTGGAGATCACCCGAGATATTATCCAGATCCGACACCGATTCGCTTCAAGCTGATTTATGATAAGCGAACCCAGGTTCTGCTGGGGGCTCAAGGCATCGGCGAGAAGGGAGTCGTGCTGCGGATTGACATCTTTGCGGTCGCTATTCACGCCGGGATGACGACACGCGAGCTGGGTATGGTCGATCTCTGTTATGCTCCGCCTTTTGCGGGGGTGTGGGATGCCGTTCATATTGCATGTAATGCAGCGAAGTAGCCAGGAGGGAGAAGCGGATGAGTTCGAAAATAATGAGTTTGGAAGAAGCGGCAGGGTTAGTCCGGGACGGCGACCGCATTTCCTTCGGCGGTAATGTACTGCATCGCGCACCGATGGCGATGGTACGGGAATTGGCCCGTCAGAGACGGAAGAACCTCCGCATCGTAAAGACGGCGGGGGCGCATGATATCGACCTTCTGTGCGCGGTCGGTTGTGTGGAATCTGTCGATGCTGGATTCGTCAGCTATGAGACGGAATTCGGTCTGGCGATGCATTATCGCAAGGCAGTAGAAGGCGGCAGAGTAATCGGGAATGAGCATGCCTGTTATACGGTGATCTGCGCCTTGCGGGCGGCGGCAGCGGGAGCGCCATTCATGCCAGTCGCCGGGCTTAAGGCTGGGGATCTGTTACAGGTGGCGGATTATTTTCGCGTCATTCAGGACCCGTTCAGTGGTGAGCCTATAACGGTCGTTAAGGCAATTGTTCCGGATGTTGCCGTCGTTCATGTGCAAGAGGCGGATGAACAGGGCAATGCGGTCATCTATGGGCCGAAATTTGAGGATGCGCTAATGAGTCGCGCAGCACGTAAGGTCATTGTAACGACGGAGAAGATCGTGCCTCGCAGCAAAATCAGGATGCGTCCCGATCTGGTCGATATTCCTGGCTTCCTGGTCAGCGCCGTGGTGCACGCCCCGAGAGGCGCGGCGCCTTGCTCGGTGGAGAAGGCCTATGATGCCGATTGGAAGGCGATCGAGCGGTTCAAGAAGCTCAAAGCCGAGGAGATGGACATCTATTTGCAGGAATATGAGCTGAAGGATAGAGGTTTTAAGGCAGGTGGACTAAGATGAATATGAATCTCATGAGCAAAGGCGCTGAACCAAGGGTATGCGATATTATGGTGTGTGCCATGGCAAGGCTATTGAGGGATGAAGATCGCGTGTTCCATGGCGTATCGTCGCAAATGCCGATGGTGGCGATGATGCTGGCCCGACATATGCATGCCCCGAACCTCGTTCATCTGAACATTCCCGGCGGCGTTAATCCGGCTTCGATCAAGAAGCCGTCCTACTCTTCGGCAGGTGCCGAGCTGCTGGCGAGCGGCGAGGCTTATTTCCCGCTGGAGCATGTATTCGATCTGTCTATGCGCGGCGGGCTGGATGTCGCTTTTCTCGGCGGGGTGCAGTTCGACGTTACCGGTAACGTCAATGCCTCAGTTATCGGCGATTATCATAAGCCGAAGGTGCGTCTGCCCGGCGGGGCAGGCAGCGCGGTGTTGATCCCTACGGCGAAGCGGGCGATTATCTGGCGTACGAAGCATGATAAGCGTACTTTTGTGGAGAAGGTGGATTTCGTGACGACAAGAGGCAATCTGTGGAAGATCGTTACGAATCTGTGTGTATTCGAATTTAAGAATGGCAGCCTGTATCTGGACTCCATCCATCCGACCTCTTCGCTGGAAGAAGTGGCCGCGAACACGGGCTTCCCGCTGCGTTATGATGAGATTCGCTACACACCACTGCCGACCGAACGCGAAATGAGCCTGCTGAAGCAGATCGATCCCTTCGATTACCGTGCGAAGGAAATGTAATGTTTGTTGTCATAGAGTCGTCTGATCCCGGATAAATGCGGGAACTGGACGGCTCTTTTTGGTGTGTTTGGGTAGGAGAGACGCCGGTCCTGTTTATGCTGTCTCCTGCTGCTCTAACGAAACATGGTATCGCTATTTGCACCCGAAAGGCCCTTTGGAAATTGCAACGAAACGGGATATCGCTATTCGGCTAAATTCATCCTCTAAGGACTGCATTTGTTTCCAATAACGATCTGGAGTTTCGTTAGATTTCGAGAGGGCCTATTTTCGTAGGAATAGCGTTCTGTAGTTTCCTTAGACCCCTGTCCTATTATCGGGAAATGAACCTCAGAGAGTTGGGTGAATCTTCGGTTCGAAGATGAATTCCATAGATTTATGGTATGTGCCGCCTACTTTTTGCATAAAAAGTAGTAGAGAGGATAAGTGATCGCAAGGTTGATAGGAAGTCGGATTTACAAGCAGGATGTATGCCGTTTAGCGCTCATCGTTATTGCGGGCGGCTGGCGAGAACGCGGATGGAGGTCGTAGATTTGAAGAATGAAGGATGGAGCACCTTGAGATTCAGGACATCAAGCGGAGGAGAGCAGCCTAATCCGGCTAATAAAGAAGAAGCCAGAGGTGGTCAAGAAGAATCATGGAATAGAGAGGATCACCAAGATCTATATAAAGGAAGGAGCTTGAACCCGTCTATCTCTGACTCCCCGAGGGGGAAAGTGGAGAGGCGCCCGAAGTTGCGGTGGAATTCGGCGGGGAAAATGAAGGGGGGCCGGGGAGGAAGGTTCGGCCCCCTGGCCGCGCTCGCAGCCGTAGGCGCGCTAGCGGTGCTGCTGCCCGTGCTGCTCGTACAGCACGGGGCGCCGCAGGCGCAGGACGCCGCCCGCACTGCGGCGGCGGTGCATTCGCCGGCCGCGGGCCAGGCCGGCGGCCGGGCAGAGGGATCGGGCCGCCAGGCTGCGGCCGATCCCGAACAGTTGCCCGTGCGCGTGTACTTGACGCACACGGGCGAGGTGGAGACGCTGCCGCTCGAGGAATACGTCACCGGCGTGCTGGCCGCCGAAATGCCGGCTGACTTCGAGCTCGCGGCCCTCAAGGCGCAGGCGATAGCGGCACGTACCTTTATCGCCCGCCGCCTGGCCGCCGGGGACACTAGCGGAGTCCCCGGTGGCGTGGCTGATGTGAACGATACCGTCTCACATCAGGCCTATGTGTCTAGCAGTGCCCTGGAAGAATGGAAGACCAGCGGAAGAGGCAAGCAGCTTAAGAGGCTGCAACAGGCTGTAGATCAGACGCGCGGCATTATAATGACCTATCAAGGTCAGCCGATCACGGCTTCCTTCTTCTCCTCCAGCGGCGGCTACACCGAGAATTCAGAGGATTACTGGTCGAGTGCGGTACCTTATCTTCGCAGCGTCTCCAGCCCTTGGGAGCTGGGGCTTAATCCTAAGAATATAGTTACGGAGCAGATAAGCCTGAAGGAGGTGTTCGCGAAATTGGGACAGCAGGCCCCGGCGCTCCCGGCAATCGGCGCAAATGATGGAAGCGGCAAAGGGACGGGGACTGGTAAGGGGATAAGTCCAGATAAGGAAACTGGTGCGGGCAAGAGGGCGAGTTCTGGGAACGGATTAGGCACGGAAACTGCCGCAGGTAACAGTACGCTGGGAAGTTCCGAGCAAGCTGCAAGCACGGGGACGCCAGCGGCGAAGCTATTCAAAGTGCTGTCTGTGACAGCGGGAGGCCGGGTGAAGGATATTCGCATCGGCGATAACACCTATAGCGGCCGCGAAGTCCGCGAGAAGCTGGATCTGCGCTCCAGCCAATTCACGATAGAGCTGGATGGTTCGAAGGTGAAGATCACGACTTACGGCTCTGGGCACGGGGTAGGAATGAGCCAATGGGGCGCCAACGGAATGGCCAAGCGGGGCTACACGACGACGCAAATTCTCAGACACTACTATACTGGAATATCATTCGGTCAAATTTCCGATATTTTGGGGCAGCAAAAGAAATGATAAGTCACAGCAAGTTCTCACTGACCTGGGTATCGCCCAACAGACGTCACTAAACAGACTAAGTAAATAAACACATAAGTTAACCGTGGACACACAGCCGCGAAATAGACAAATATCGCGCAGACAGACTGTGAACCTAGCTACACAAACTAATAAAGCAAAACTACCTGTGAAATGCCGCCGCAAACTAACTGTGGAAATTACCGAAAACTAAAAGCCTGCAAAACTGCAGGCTTTTGCGAACAAAACCACCTGTTCCTAGGGAATTCCTGCAAATGTGCAGGCTTTTTCTCCCTTTTGGTTGGAATCAGGCTGGAGTTGAGAAAATTCCTGCATAATCGCAGGCTTTTCTAGTAGATGGCCGCTCGCGTTACCAGATCGTACAATAACACGATCAAATACAAAGGTTGCTTCCTATATACTATACTTTTTTTGCAAGCGTGAGGCTATGAGAGATGAGCTAGGGCTGTAGAGGGCTATAAAGGGAAGCTACAGAGTGCTACAGAGAGTTACAAGAGCTTTATAGAACGCTACAGAGTTTCTATAGAGAGTTGCAGAGTGCCATAGAGAACTATAAAGAGTTCCATAGAGCGCTACAAAGCCCGCCGGAGAGAGCCACAGCGACCGTAGAAGAGCAGTAGATTGAAAGCTAATTGAGAGCTAAATCTGGCAAGGCTCTTATTTTACAAAAAAAATTAGTATAGCCAAGTATAAAAGCATTTGCCTCGGTAACAATGATTATTGAGGTGATGAGGCAATGAGTGAACAAAATAACAAAAAGAAGAACCATGAGGAATCTCCTAAAATTACAATGGGAGAGCCGGTAGCACCGGTATCCACGTGGAAGAGAGTTTTATCTAAAAGATGGGTATTCCCAGCAATTTACATGGCGGCAGTGGCAATTATACTAACGTTAGTGTGGGTCTATCAGGATGCCAGCCAAAAGCCGAAGGACGCCCCTGCCAGTGTCTCGCAATCTATTGAAGACAGTCAGGGAACAGCGGGGAAAACAGATGGGAAGCAGGATGAACAAGCTGCTGAGACCGTCGCTTCCGCTGAAGATTTCGCGTGGCCTGTTGCTAATGTAGCCGATGTTTCCGTCGTCAAGCCGTTCTATGATAAGGATGGAAGTGCTGAGGAACACCAAGCGGCGCTCGTTCAGTACAATGATACGTTCAGAGCGAATACCGGGATTGACCTGGCGCGCAAGGATGATCAGCCATTTGAAGTCAAAGCAGCGATGAGCGGTAAGGTTACGCGGGCTGAGGAAGCTCCGTTAGTCGGGTATGTCGTAGAGATTACACATGCTAACAACTTGAAGACGGTGTATGAGAGCCTGTCCGATGTGAAGGTAGAGATGAACGCTGAAGTGAAGCAAGGCGATGTGCTCGGCGTATCTGGACGTAATGAGTTGGAGAAGGATCTCGGCAACCATGTTCATTTCGCAGTGTATGAGAATGACGAGCCGGTGAATCCGGCGCATGTCCTGCCTAAGGACGAATAATAATTCGAGAGTCCTGAATATTTGAATAGTGGCTTGTCCGTATAATTTCGCTCGGTAGTTCAGTGATACGGAGAATGGCCCAAGTTCAGACGAAGAGACCCCAAATCCATAATCGAGTGGATGGGATGGGGTCCTTTTTTTTGTTTATTTTACAGGCTTATTTAAAATATTTGGTCTCGCTTAGGCTTGTCAGGCTTGGAAACAAAGAATATATGGGCACGCCCCTCATATAATGTACCAAACTATCTCGAGTAGGGAGGCGGGAGCGTGCACGATTACATCAAAGAACGGACGATTAAAATTGGTCGCTGCATCGTGGAAACTCGGCATACGGTACGGACCATAGCGAAAGAATTCGGCGTATCGAAAAGCACGGTGCACAAGGATTTAACTGAGCGTCTGCCGGAGATCAATCCGGATTTAGCAGATCAGGTGAAGCACATTCTCGAATACCATAAGTCGATCAGACATCTCCGTGGAGGCGAGGCGACTAAGATCAAGTATAAGAAAAAAGGTCAGAACAAACGGGAGGTAATTGGCTCAGCACGTTGATTTACAGGCATTCCGCGGCGATTGCAATGGGACTTTAGGATTATCATTGAACACCTCCCCCAAAGTATGGTATTTTTAAATATGGTATAACAATGTGGATTTTTATCCATTGGACCCGAATTTTCACGGAATTAGGCACCGTTCTGTCGATTGACTGCACCAGGAAATATGGGGACGAATTTGCCATGTTTTGCATATCAGATTGCCCTGAGCCAGGGGGTCAGGTTGGTCTCTACAGGATCACGGCAGGGGGATACACTGTCATTTCTGTCGGATCTTGTATTTTATTGCTGTGACTAACTGACTTCCCAGCCTGGGCAGTCTATACTGTACAAATTGTTCGCCGACATTAGAGAACGGTGTCTCGTTGCATATAGACCGTCCCTTTAAATGTCAACAAAAAACGCTTTGGGGGAGCATCGTAATGATGAGCAAGGATATTGGTATTGATTTGGGTACAGCGAATGTACTGATTCATGTCAAAGGAAAAGGAGTGGTTCTTGACGAACCGTCTGTAGTAGCCATTGATAACGACGCCAAGCGTGTACTTGCCGTAGGTGAGGACGCAAGACGAATGGTTGGACGTACGCCAGGAAATATCGTTGCGATCAGGCCTCTGCGTGATGGCGTAATTGCTGACTTTGAAGTTACAGAGACGATGATGAAGTATTTCATCGATCGTGTGGGGGGCAAGAGCTGGTACAGCCATCCCCGGATTTTGATCTGCGCTCCGACGAATATTACTTCGGTGGAGCAGAAATCGATTCGTGAAGCTGCTGAGCGAAGCGGCGCCAAGGAAGTGTTCATGGAACAGGAACCGAAGGCCGCAGCGATCGGAGCAGGTATGGACATATTCGAACCGAGCGGTAACATGGTTGTCGATATCGGCGGCGGGACGACGGATGTAGCGGTACTCTCGATGGGGGATATCGTTACGTCCTCGTCTATCAAGATTGCCGGCGACAAGTTTGATTCCGCCATTATTAAATATATTAAAGGAAAGTACAAGCTCCTGATCGGTGAGCGTACGGCAGAGGATATCAAGATTGGCGTAGGGACGGTGCATCCTTCCGGTCGCATCGCCGAGATGGACATTCGCGGCAGAGACATGGTATCTGGATTGCCGTTAACGGTCACGGTCACTTCGAAGGAAATTCAGGAAGCGCTGTTCGATTCGGTCGCTACGATCGTAGCTGGGGCCAAATCGGTGCTTGAACGTACTCCACCTGAGCTGTCAGCGGATATTATCGACCGCGGCGTAATTCTGACGGGCGGCGGCGCATTGCTGCACGGATTGGACGAGCTATTGGCCGAGGAGCTTCATGTGCCCGTATTGATTGCTGAAGATCCGATGCATTGCGTAGTTAAAGGTACGGGGATTATGCTCGATAATTTGGACAAGGCCATTAAGAAAAGATTCTAATCGACCGATATATTCATTATGTGTGAATATCGGTGTTGATCTGGCGTAAGGCGTAAGAGTGCTCTACAGCCGGAGCAGCAAAGTTTGAATTTGGAGGCGTGTCCATGTTAAGAGGATTATATACGGCTGCATCGGGCATGATAACCGAGCAGCGGCGTCATGATACGGTTACCCAGAATATTTCGAATATCAATACTCCGGGGTACAAGCAGGTAAGCTCGGTCTCGCATACTTTTCCGGAAATGTTAGTTTCGATTATTGGAGACAAGCAGTCCGGGAACAGTCGCAGGATCGGGAAGCTAGCTACCGGGGTATTCGCTGAGGAAAGTCTGCCTTCCTTTGTTCAAGGGGATTTGAAAGAGACAGGCAAGAAGTCGGACTTCGCGCTTCTGTCCAATATTGGCCTGAACCATCCGAATACAGGCGAATTGATTCCATTTGATGCATCAGGTAGGTATGTGGATGATAATGGTGAAGTATTTTACCGCCCGGAAGCCTTCTTCACTGTGATGGACAATAATGATCAGCTTCGCTATACAAGAGACGGAAGCTTCAAGGTGGATGCCGACGGAGCGTTGTTAACCTCTCAAGGATATCGGGTGCTCGATATGAATCACAATCCGGTTGTATTGCCCGCAGGGGTATCCCTCGATGCTCTGCAGAGCGACAGCGTGGGGAGACTCTACTATTATAATGAAGTAGGTACTCGCGAGGTAGTAGCCAATCTGGGCATCTCGGTTGCGGATCGTCCTCAGGAGTTGGTTCGGGATGGCAATGGCGTATATCGTGAAGTATCTGGAGCGGACGCTAATATCCGCCAACTGACGAATCGCGAGGGAGCAGAGGTGCGCCAAGGCTGTCTTGAGGTATCCAATGTGGACCCCGCGCAAGCGATGGTAGATCTGATGGCCGCACAGCGGGCCTATGAATCTAACCAGAAGATCGTACAATTCTACGACAAGACTCTGGACAAAGCAGTGAACGAGGTTGGCAAGGTATAAGACTCTGGTATGTGATCAAAAGTGGACAATTTGATTAACCTTTATTAGTATATGGTGAATGGCTTAAATATAGGAGGTGCTACATGAACAACTCCATGATCAGCGCCATGGTATCCATGAGCGGCATTCAGCAGCGTCTCGATCTGCTCGCTGACAATATGGCCAATATCAACACGGTTGGATATAAACGCAAGGAAGCGGTGTTTGAAGATACGTTGACCCGGGTTCAACAGCAGGCGCAAGGGATGAAGCTGCCCGGACGTGTCTCGCCTAGTGGCTTCAATCTCGGATTCGGTTCGGCAATGGTGGGGGCTGCGGTTAATTTTGAACAAGGTCCTATCAAGCTGACGGATCGTCCGACAGATTTGGCGATTGAGGGGAACGCCCTGTTCTCGGTCATGACGGCAGGGAATACCAAGGCCTATACCCGGGCGGGCAACTTCATGGTTCAGCCTGACCCTAATGATGCGGAATCTGCTTGGCTTGTTACGAATGATGGCCATTATCTGTTGAATACAGAAGGGGAACGGATTGTCGTTCCAGCCCACTCCAAGCTGCAGATTGATGAGCAGGGACATATTACGGCGGTCGCCGCCTCTGGCGCTGCTGTAGATGCAGGTCAGATTCAACTATATACGCCGCTGCGCGCGGATGCGCTTCAGAAGCGGGACGGGAATTTATTCGTGTTGGCTCCTGGAGCTCAGGAGGACGATGTGCTGGCGGATACTTTCGGACTTCCGATGAACCAGCAGGCCCGGATTCGTCAGGGAGCCGTGGAAGGCTCCAATGTGAATTTGACCAATGAAATGGCGGAATTGATGCAGGTTCAAAGAGCTTATCAGTTATCAGCCCGTGCCTTGACCTCGAGCGATACCATGATGAATTTGGCTAATAACTTACGCGGGTAGGTGGAGAGCTTCATGGCAGAAAAGAATAACCCGGAAGTTGTTAAGAAACGTCCATGGTGGGGCGTTCTGCTTCGGATCGTGTTGATTCTGTTGTTCCTGGCGGCTGCATTGATCGGCGGGGCAATCGCCGGATATGTAGTGCTTGGCAAGCAGGATATCCACGATGTACTTGACTGGAGCACCTGGCGTCATGTCTTCGATTTGGTCTTTGCTCCTTAGCAGACCATTTAATTTCCATATTTTGAGTGAGATAGCTCCCGGAGACGGGAGTTTTCTTTTTGTATAAGGAGAATGTATAATGATGGGGGACTAAGAGTTAAGAGCTAAAGGTTAACTGTTAAGTACGATATGCTTGGTATAAGTAAAATGAGAAAGGGCTATATCTGATGCAGCTATCGCCACATGAGATTAGCCCCTTATCTTAACCTTTCGCTTCTGCAGACGCTTAAGGATAATTAAAGTGTGATCGAGTTTAGCTGTTTTTATACTAAATACGAGTAATTTAAATCTGGAAAGGAGAATACATATGATGGATGTTAAACAAATTCAGGAGATTATTCCGCATCGTCCGCCGTTCCTGCTGGTGGATCGGATCATAGAATTAGAGGAGGGTAAACGGGCTGTCGGGATCAAGAATGTGACCGTCAATGAACCGTTTTTTACAGGTCATTTCCCGGAATATCCGGTTATGCCGGGCGTGCTAATTACTGAGGCACTGGCTCAGGTAGGGGCTGTGGCTATTTTACACTTGGAGAGCAATCGCGGGAAGATCGGATTCCTGGCCGGACTGGATGAATTCCGCTTTCGTGGTCAGGTGGTGCCTGGCGATACGCTGCGCCTTGAGGTGGAGATTATTCGCTTGAAGGGCTCGATCGGTAAGGGGAAGGCCGTAGCCAAGGTTGACGACAAGGTCGTAGCTGAAGGCGTTATTATGTTCGCTTTATCTTAAGCAGCAGTTTGTAATGTGTGATTTTTTACTGTAGAGAGACCTGTCTATCCATTAGATTTGGTGAATGGACTTAGAATTGTATAGGAGGAGTTTGTGATCATGGCTGAACTTAGCTTGAATGTGAGACAAAAACTGGACAGCTGGCTCCAGGACCCTGCCATCGATGAGGCTACGAAGCAGGAGCTGCGGCAGCTTGAGAGTAATCCGGCAGAATTGGAGGATCGCTTCTATCGTGATCTGGAGTTTGGGACGGGTGGATTACGCGGGGTCATCGGAGCGGGTAGTAACCGGATGAATCGTTACACGGTCGCTCGTGCTACTCAGGGGTTTGCTCAATATATTTTGCAGGCGCATGGGGGGCAAGAAGGCCGTCCTTCTGTGGTCATTGCCCATGACTGTCGCCATTTCTCACCTGAGTTTGCTCTGGAGGCTGCTCTGGTACTTGCCGGCAATGGAATCGCAGCCAAGCTGTTCCCTTCACTTCGTCCGACGCCGCAGCTATCTTACACGGTGCGTGAGGAAGCGGCAACTGGCGGGATTGTGGTTACTGCGAGCCATAATCCGCCGGAATATAACGGATATAAAGTATATAACGCCTTCGGTGGGCAATTGGTGCCGCATGAGGCCGAGCAGGTGATTGCCAATATTCGTGAAGTAACCTCTTTTGGTGAGATCAAGCGTCTTAGCCGTGAAGAAGCAGAGCAGCAGGGACTACTCATCTGGCTTGGGGAAGCGGAGGATGAAGCCTTTGCCGAGACGGTTGCGGCAACGAGTGTGAATCGTGAGCTTATGACTTCCGGGGCTGCCAAGGATCTGGTCGTGGTCTATACTCCGCTGCATGGGACAGGGAACCTTCCGGTGCGTCGTGCGCTGGACAAACTGGGCTTCACCCAGGTTCATATCGTGAAGGAGCAGGAATTGCCGGATGGTAATTTCAGCACCGTTAAATCTCCGAATCCGGAGGAACGCGAAGCGTTCGCGATGGCGATTGAGCTTGGCAAGCAAGTGGGAGCGGACATTCTGATCGGCACGGACCCGGATGCGGACCGGATGGGTGCGGTCGTTCGTTCGGCGAGCGGAGAATATGAGATTCTGACCGGGAACCAATCCGGTGCGATTCTTGTCCATTATGTGTTAAGCCAAATGAAGGAAGCAGGCAACTTCCCGGATAATGGGGCAGTGGTGAAGACGATCGTCACCAGTGAGATGGGCGCGACGATTGCCCGTCACTATGGCGCGACCGTGTTCAATACGCTGACTGGATTTAAATATATCGGTGAGAAAATGAATCAGTTCGATGAGACCGGCGAATTTACTTACCTGTTCGGCTATGAGGAAAGCTACGGATATTTGGCTGGCAATTATGCGCGCGATAAGGATGCGGTGGTTGCCTCGACCTTGATCTGTGAAGCGGCCGCTTATTATAAGCAGCAAGGCAAGACATTGATCGATGTGCTAGAGGAGCTGTATGCCAAGTTCGGATATTATCGTGAAGCATTGGCATCACGCACATTGAAAGGGAAAGACGGGGTTGCCAAGATCAGCGCACTTATGGATGCTTTCCGCAGCAATCCTCCGCAGCAAATCGCTGGCACCCCAGTGAAGGAAATGCTCGACTATTCGCTCGGTCTGGACGGTCTGCCTAAGGAAAATGTACTGAAATTCATGCTTGAGGATGGCTCATGGTTCTGCCTGCGCCCATCCGGGACAGAGCCGAAGATCAAATGCTATTTCGCAGTATGCGGCGAGTCGAATGACGATGCCAAAGCCAGATTGAACCGTTTGCAAGCGGAAGTATTGGCTCGCGTAGACGCCTAAGCCTGGCATAATTCACATTGCTGTAGTCCTTTTGATCGAGGGAATCGTTATTTAAAGTAAATACATCTCGTATTTAAGTCGACTTACTCAAAGTCGACTTAAATGCTGTACATGGGCAAAATAGCTGTAACTTAAAAAATGACAATTTGATAATATTTAGCGGCTAAATTACAGTATTATTGGACTAGGCTTGTGGCGGTAATCGACTATTATGAGGGGGCCATTTGCATTTTTACAGTTTCTCGCTAATGCGATAAATTAAATTTTGGTATATAGTAAACAATTGTGTTATAGAGGATGGAATCGGCCAGCTCTATCCTATTATCAAGCAGCTCCGTCTTGGAATTTAATTTCCAATTTTGATTAATGGGGCGGTTAGATTGTAAGATAGAGGATAAGTGTAAATCGTATTTTTTCTTTGTTGAGGAGGTAGCTTTGTGGTACAAAGTTGGCAGCGGTGGAATCAGGCTTCCCGCAAATGGCTATGGATTTTGGTAGTGATCGGGATTGTAGCCTCCATACCTGTAATTTATCAACGGGTGGAGACGGAATCATCGGCGAATAAAGTGGAAATTGTATTTAATTATCGTGGTTTAGTGGAAATATCTAATTATCAGGCGAACCCGGCCGCTTATATGAATGAGCAGTTGGACAGGCTGAAGGAAGCCGGAGTCACGACGATGGCTCTGTTCGAGAGTACATTGGATGAATATCAGAAGACAAGGCGGATTATGGTCTTTAATGAGGCTGATATCGCCAAGCTCAATAAATCGATCGTGAACTCAAATCACAACTATAGTTATATTGCTTTTACGAGTGAAGAGAATGAGAAGCAGCTTCGGCCTGTGATCGAAGAAGCTTTTCACGGCTATGATGTTGCGGTGGGGCCTTGGGAATATGAAGGACGTCCGGGATTAGTGATCGAAATGTCGCCGGATGAAGCTGTGTTGAAGCCGATGCCGATCGATAAAATGGCGTTCTCGATGTTGGAAGAGAGAGGTTTCTACATATTGCCGCGGATGTCGGATAATATTCCGTATGATCAAGCGGCGATGGATGAGGAATTGCAGTATTTTGCCGATCATGGTGTGAATCGTATTCTGTTCGAAGGTGAAGCTGTCAAAGGATTTCAGGACAATGCAAGCTTGAATAGCTTGCAGGGCTTTGCCGAACTGCTTAATAAATACAAGATCGGGATCGCTACGATTGAGAATTTGAAGGCTCCTCAGAAGGGCCTGAACAAGCTGGCCTATTTAACAGATTATAATGTGGCCCGCTTGCATTCGCTTACGGATGCAGAAGCAAGTCAGTCTACGGACACTTTGGCGGATCGTTTTGCGCTAGCTACTAAGGATCGTAATATCCGAATGATCTATTTAAATGCTTCTCCAGCCAAAGATGCTGCGAAAGCGGCGATTACGAACCCGATTGACAATCTGATCAATTCGCTTCAAGAGCCGGGAAATGCGATCAAGCGTATTGAGAATAACGGCTTCGAGTTCGGACAGGCAGAGGCCTTCCATGTATATGATGCTTCCTGGCAGAAATATTTGAAGGCGCTGGTCGTCCTTGGCGGGATCGCGATGATCGCCTTGTTGATTTCGTATTTTATCGCTCCGCTTACCCTGGCGGCTTTCGTGCTCGGACTGATCGGTTCGGCTGGGCTGTATGTGCTGAATTCGACGTTGATGGAGCAGGCGCTTGCTTTGTTCGTAGCGATTAGCGCGCCGACGATTGCGATGGTGTTGGCGATACGCAAGGTGAATGAGGTAAGTGGCTTAAGGACAGGGCTTACGGTTGGCAAAAGATTGTCGCATACGATTGTTCTATACGTCAAAACAGCGGTTATTTCGCTGGCGGCGGTTCCTTTTGTCATCGCATTGCTTAATAACATTACTTACAGTCTGGTTCTGAATCAGTTCCGCGGCGTCAGCCTGCTGCATTTGGGACCGATTCTGCTGATTACTATTTATGTCTTCCTGTATCAGGGGGAGTCCATCTGGAAGGAATTGAATCGTTGGCTGCAAATGCGGATTACGCTTCTGTGGGTTCTGGTTATAGGTGTGCTGGGTGCGGTAGGGCTCTATTATCTGTCCCGTACAGGGAATGCCGGGTCGCTGCTGCCTGGTGAGGCAGCGTTCAGATCGCTGCTGGAGAATACTTTTGGTGTCAGACCGAGAAATAAAGAGTTCTTGCTTGCGCATCCGCTGTTCCTGGTAGGGATATTTGCAGCGTTCCGTTACCGTTGGGCGCTCTACGCGATGGTGGTCGCGGTCATGGGACAGTTATCAATGGTAGATACATTCGCTCATATTCATACTCCAGCGGTGTTATCGCTGATCCGCGGCTTGCTGGGGTTGGGCCTCGGCTTGATTGTTGGCTTAATCGCGATTCTAATTTGGCATATTATCGAAAGGTGCTGGGATAAATGGTCGCCGCGTCTCCTCAAACCATAGTTTTATCGGGATATTATGGCTTTCGCAACAGTGGGGATGAAGCTGTGCTGCAATCGATTCTTACTGCTCTGGAAGAAGAAGGCCGTGCCAATGAAGTTCAGATTGATCCGGTAGTGTTATCGATAGATCCAGAATGGACTAGTCGCACCTACGGAGTAAAAGCCGTACATCGGATGAAATTTGCGGAAGTAAGGAACGCTATCAAGAATAGCGACGGCTTGATTAGCGGCGGGGGCAGCCTGCTGCAGGATGCGACGGGATGGAAGTCGATCCCGTATTATCTCGGCGTGATCAAGCTGGCGCAATGGCTTCGGAAGCCGACTTTTGTATATGCGCAGGGCGTAGGCCCGGTTAATCGCAAGCTGTTCCGTCCATTTATCGCTTCGGTGTTCCGGCGCTGCGATTATATCTCCGTGCGGGACGCGGAGTCGGCGGAGCTGCTGCGCAGCATGGGCATTCCGGGCGGGGACATCCAGGTTGTCCCCGATCCGGTGATGGGGCTGAAGCTGCCTGTCGATGGGGTGGCAGCTTCAGCCGATCCGCAGTTAGACTCGCGCCCGGTGGGCGGTGAGTCTGCTGCGGATTGCACTACCGGCGATGGGGTGCCGGTAGTGGGGGTGTCGGTCCGCTTCTGGACAGAAGCGCGGACCGAACTGGCGAAGCTGGCCGAAGGCCTGGCTTCGCTGAGCCGCCGCAAGCCGGTGCATATCCGTTTTCTGCCCTTTCATTTCCCAGGCGATGACGAAGCGTCGCGCTTCGTCATCGAGAGGATGGGAAATGTGGCAGAAAACGGCAGCACCGTCAGTATTGCGGCGGAGACGGAGCATCCGCAGGATATGCTCCGGGAGGTCAGCCAGTGCAGCCTGCTTATAGGCATGCGGCTGCACAGCCTGATCTACGCGGCCTCGCTGGAGGTTCCGCTGCTCGGCATCTCGTATGATCCGAAGATCGATCATTTCCTCGGTCGCATCGGCAGCGTTCCCGTCGGAACGACGGAGGAGCTCGATCCGCGGATCGTTGCTTCGCAGGCAGAGCGTCTGCTCGTGGATGGTGAAGCCTGGCGCAGAGCGCATACGGCGAAGATCGGGACGCTGAAGAATGCGGCTCGTATGCCGGCGCAGCGTATCGTAGAATTACTACGGAGCAAGGGGTGAACCAAGGATGACAATGACACAGAATCCGAAGGTACCGACAGTTTCGGTGTTCGGCATTCCAGTATGTAAATGGGGAATGAAGGATACCGTTGATTATTTAGCCAAGGCGGTCTCTTCGGGAACACCACATCAGATTATTACAGCGAATCCAATTATGATTATGGCCGCCCTGGAAAGTCCGGAATACAAGCAGATGATGCAGAACGCTGAATTGATTGTACCGGATGGCAGTGGCGTAGTCTGGGCCGCGCAGAAGGGTGGCGATCCGGTTGCTGAACGTGTAGCGGGGATCGATTTGATGCATGAGCTGCTGCTGCTTGGAGCACAGAAGCAATGGAGGGCCTATCTGCTCGGATCAACGCAAGAGGTGATCGAGGAGACGTCGAGCCGCTTGTCTAGGCAATATCCGGGTTTGGTTATCGCGGGATATCGAGATGGTTTTTTTGGCCCGGAACAGGATGAGGAAGTGGTTCAGGTGATTAAGGAGGCCGCTCCGCAGCTGTTATTCGTCGCTCGTGGGGCGGATAATCAAGA
Source organism: Paenibacillus aceti (assembly GCF_003614185.1). Lineage (GTDB taxonomy): Bacteria > Bacillota > Bacilli > Paenibacillales > Paenibacillaceae > Fontibacillus > Fontibacillus aceti. The sequence continues at coordinate 3,855,304 of NZ_KZ987724.1, read as the reverse complement.
GCCCTGGATTGGCAAATATAAGCAGGAATTAGGAGTGCCGATTATGATGGGTGTCGGCGGCAGTTTTGATGTCATCTCCGGCAAGACCAAGCGGGCACCGCTTGTATTCCAGAAGCTTCGGCTTGAATGGTTATACCGTCTATTGAAACAGCCATCCCGTTTACCGCGGATGCTGGCGCTGCCGAAATTTACAGTTCGGGTGATGCGCGAAGGAGAAAACCTGACCAAAATAAGATAATTAATTGAATTATTGCGAAAAACAGCGTAATATTGCTTAAATACAGGGTTGGAGATTCCTTTTAAAGAGAGTATAATCATTCCGGCAGAACAATTGGAGGTTAATACACATGTGGATGATCTATACCATCGGGTTTATCGTCGCTCTCGGTTTGTCACTGGCTCTGACACCGCTTGTTAAGAAATTCGCATTTAAGGTCGGGGCTGTGGACGTGCCTAATGCACGTAAAGTGCATACGAAGATTATGCCGAGGCTCGGTGGATTGGGCATTTATTTATCTTTTATAGTTGCTTTTTTGCTGATCGTATGGTTTGTACCTGATTCTTTCTCAGCACGTGAAGTAAATTTCATCAAGGCATTTCTGGTTGGCGGTACGATGACTGTTCTGCTTGGGGCGTTGGATGACCGCTTTGATTTGCCGGCTAAGTTGAAATTCGTCGTTCAAATTGCTACAGCCTGCGTTGTGGTCTTCGGATTCGATGTGCGGCTGGAATTTGCGAATATACCGTTCCATACTTACGCTTCGATCGAGAGTTGGATCGCAATTCCGTTCACAATTCTATGGATTGTCGGGGTAACCAATGCGATCAATCTGATCGATGGTCTGGATGGGCTTGCCGCCGGGGTCTCCGGTATTGCGATTGCTACGATCGCCGTGATGGCGTTCATCATGGGCAATGTGGTCGTTGCTCTCATGAGCCTGCTGCTCTTGGGCAGTATTCTTGGCTTCCTGCACTTCAATTTCCACCCGGCCAAGATCTTCATGGGCGATTCGGGTGCGTTATTCCTTGGCTTCTGCCTGGCTCTCTTATCTTTGCTTGGGTTTAAGCAAGTCGCGATCGTATCCTTCCTGACGCCGCTGATTCTGATCGGTGTGCCGCTGTCGGACACGATGTTCGCGATCATTCGCCGCTGGATGCAGAAGAAACCGATCTTCTCTCCAGATAAGGGGCATCTGCACCATTGCTTGCGAGAGCTTGGATTCAGCCACCGGCAGACGGTGCTGATTATTTACGGGATCGCCGCTTTCTTCGGGGTGCTTGCAGTTATCCAATCCTCAGCAGCGGTGTACAACGCGAACTGGGTTACCTTCGTAGTGATCTGCGTGATGGTCTTCTTCCTGCAAATCGGAGCCGAAGTTATCGGCCTGATCGGCAAGACGAAGCGGCCTGTACTGGATTTTCTGGCACGTCTGCGCATGAAGGTCGGAGAGGAACGCGGTTCGAAGTAAGTCGCTTGGTTAGCATGAAATTTCGTACGTAAGTCATGATTACAGAAATTATATAAATTATTTAGAAGTATATTGGGACAACCTCTAGGGTGCTTTGGCGCTGTGGGGGTTGTTTTTTGTGCTGGTAAGACCTTGTTACATCTATTCTATTCAGTTCTTCATTGAAGTGTGGCGGTATAGATGGCCTAATCATTATTAGGTACCTTATTTAGCGTTGCTTAGTATCTCCCCATCCCTCCCCTGCGAACTCCAAAACTGCATAAATGCAGGCTTTTTAGCCCTTTCCTCTAAAATCGAGCAGATGTGGAGAGAATACCTGCATTATCGCAGGAATTTATCATTTTGAATCGCGATGTTGGTGAAATTCCTGCATATTTGCAGGCTTTCTAGTGTGCGACTATACTTCATCCTACGTCACTTCTACAACCCCTACATTGGGCTGTAAATACGATCATTCTCGACCATTAAATTACATTTGTTGTTGGCATGTACAGTAAGGGGCGAATCGGCTATACTAGGGGCATGATCCATGATAATAGGGCAAAAGGAGGTTCTTTCTATGAGTGAGGTACTTCTGCAGATTCTACATAAGCTGGACAGAATTGAAACTGAGCAGCAGGCGATGAGATCGGATATAGGAACGGTAAAGTTGGAGTTAGGATCAGTAAAATCGGAATTAGGATCAGTAAAGTCAGAATTAGGATCAGTAAAATCGGAATTAGAATCAGTAAAGTCAGAATTAGGGTCAGTAAAGTCAGAATTAGGGGCAGTAAAGTCAGATACACAGTCGTTAAGGTCTGAGTTGGAAGCAGTGAAAGAGACACAAACCCTGATGCAATCACAGCTGAGTGAGACGAATGCGATTGTCCGGGCCATCCGGGATCGTCAGGAAGAGACCGATGCTAAGCTGGATGCCTTAAGCATGGATGTTCACAATCTGCGTGGCGAGTTTGCCCAGGTTAAAGAAGGTCAAGAACACCACGAGAGAGTCCTGGAGAAGCTGTCACTTCGCTCCATTGAGCAGGAGGCAGATATTTCAGATTTGTGGAGAGTCAAATTTTTCGCAGAGCGCGATAAAATAGCTGCCCGAGATAAGGTAGCAGTCTCTGATTAATAATAATCCCGTTTGCAACACGATGGTCCTGTTAAGCCTGCCTTTATTAGGTTGGGCTTTTTTGCTGTACATATATTTAAGAAATGGATTTTGCCGTTATTCTAAAAGATTGTCACCTTTTGTCCGATAACAAAAATAAGTGCCGATTTTTTGGACGGTTTCCGACATGGAAATGCGGGAATCACCAGACCATTCAAAAAGGAGAGATAAACACATGCAACGCATCAAGAAATCAATCGTGTGGCTTCTGCTCATGGTATTGGTAGGCTCCCTGTTTCCGGCAGGGCTTACGCAGCAAGCGATGGCCGCAGGTAATGATTTAACATCTACGACATACTTTAGCCCGGATATCCTCGATATCCGCAAGACATCTAATCTTGATTTAACGAAGGAAAATTTGCGGGATGAGGTTTACATTACCAATAACCCGACGATTTCTATTAGCGGGACTTATTCTAAAGTTTCTGGAGATACGCTAAGAGCTCAGGTAGACCTCTTCACTTGGGACGCAGCGAAGAAATCTTGGATAACCGATAAGGTCCATTCTGCACCTGGGACGGTTCAAAAGGACTCCAATACGCCAGAGAGCCGCTTTGTAGCATCGAACCTGACTTTGTTCCCTGGCCTGAACCGGATTACTTTTACAGGCACGATTGGGAACTTGGAAGGTTCTGAATCTTTCTATGTTCTGTATGACAAGATTCCTTTTGTATCTAAGCTCGTTATTTCCGGCGGCGGTCTGCTGTCTGATGTGAACTTGAACGAAGGCACAAGAGTTGTAGTGGAGAATTCGCCGATTTCGTTACTGGGTGAAGTTCATAATACAACGAAAGCTACTGTATCTGTTAATGGAGGCGCGCCGTTATCCACCGAGATTTATAACAATCAATTGGCGACACCGCCTCTGAATCTGGTACCGGGCTTGAACAAGCTGAAGATCGTATTCACGAATGCGTCTGACTCAATAACAATCACCCGGGACGTATACTACTTCAAACAGTCTGATCCTTTTACAGATATGTATGTCATGGATGGAAATCAAGAATACAAAGTATTCGAGAATAGACCATCGTTGACGACTACTGGATTAACACAGGCGCAAATGATTGTTCAAGTTCTGTTGCCATTTACAGCAAGTGACAAAGACTTTGTAGCCGATTCAAAGATCACAGTAGGTGGCCAAGATGTAACGATTGCCGAAATCCTTGACTCCAACCTATATAGTGATTCGGGAAGTTTCAATCCTAAGGCGGGAAGCGAAGTTGTAATCACCGGTTCGGGTGGTAATCCATCCTATCGCCTTGTAACCTTCAGAACAAGTGCTTTTAATCTGGAGACTGAGAATGGGGCGGTGAAGACGACTCAATCGCCACGAGTAATCGTGAATTATGGAGCGAACGGTTCGGCATGGAACTTTACGGCTTCTTATACGCCGACTTTCCAGTACCTTTCCGGTCAAGTATTGATTACCGACATGAAGTATCTCCCGGATTACAAAGATTCGTATGGTGGGAAACTGGATAATGTCAGCCAAACTAAGCTTGATGGTGCGCAAGTAAGCAACGGCGATTTTTATATTATGGTGAAGACAAGTGGCACACCGGACGGGTCACTTACCGGTGAGTACCTACCGTTAGGAACGAAGACGCTCAACATTACTAGAATGTCTGAAGTGGAAGGTATGACAAATACCTGGATATATAAAATAACCGGCTTCTCCAACGGTGAGCAGCAAGTCAGATTTAAATATGATAATTCTTCACCTGTCACTGTGAAGATTTCCTATGTATCCAAGAACTATATTTATATTAGTAATCTGTTTGATGGACAAACCTATACTTTTAATTCGAAATTGGCTGCCAACGAAATGAATATTACCGGTGAATATATCGGTTTTGAGAATTTAACGAATTCTCAATATTTCATTAATGGGATTTCTGGTGAGAACTTGAAAGACGGGATTGATGGGACTGACATCAAATTGGATGTCGATCTTACTGCCAATCCCAAGCAGACTAAGTTCAGCCTGACCTTATTCATCAAACCAGAGGGGCCGCTTGTATACGGAGAGAACTCAATCGTATTTACCGGTACTTCTATGGATAACGCGGGTAATAAACGTGAGGTTCGTAAGGAACTTAGAATTTATATTGTAGATGAGAATATCTCGAATATTAGTCAGTTCCATCCAGCCAAGGTTCCTGCAACAGGGAAGTCGCGCGCGCCATTCCCGACCAAGGAGCAATTTGAGTCCCCAGATACAGATGTTAAAGAATTAGTCAAAGAAATGATCGCCAAGATCTTTGAGCATCCTGCAGAGTTTACGTTCAAGGACGATAAATATACGACGAGTGAACAAGAATATGATCTAGTTATTCGCGGCGGCGGGGCAAGATATGTAAACTTGTATTTTGGCTCAGATAAAATATTCACCGTCCCACTCGATATCGAAACGAAGCATGAAATCGCCACTTACCAAGGATATAATTATGACCTAACGGGTAATGAGAATGATTTTATTCTGCGGATTCGTAATTTCAAATTTGAATCTCCGGGTACGCATGTATACAATCTGGAATTGGTGAATTCGACAGGTGCTCGTACTAATCAACGTCTAGAAATTACACGTGAGCTGGCACCATATCGTTTGCTTGCACCTCAACCAACAGTGGGCGATAAATATGTGGTGAATAAGAACTTCATCCGCTTTGATATTGAGGCTGAGGGAGCTACCAAGGTTGTTATCGACAAGGGTGAGGCAACCCGTCGGCCAGAGCCGGAAATGAAGGATCGATTCACTTATGATTATGTTGGTTTAAAACCGAACAAGGCAACGAAAATCAAGATTCAAATCGTCCGCGGTGATGCAACGATTAATGACACGATCGAGGTTTTCTATACAGGTACTGTAGAAATTGATTCTCAATTTATGGCTGAGAAGGTCTCTAATAAATATAGTATTTTCAATAAATCGTTAGAGCTTAGCTTCCCGAAAGGGACGGTGCTTCAATCGGCCAATATGAACAGCAATCGGGTGACGAAGTTCTATCCTGATAATAAGATTCTATTCGGTATTGCCGATCCGAAGGACGGCGTTGTTGAACGCCGCAATGACTACGGCGGCTTTATCAACAAGAATGATGGTATTAACAATATCATTATCCCGGACACCTATATCAGCCGTTTTAACTCTACGGTCGACACCTCTAACTTTACACGCATTTCTCAGATTTACTGGATTAGCGGTGGGGTTGGCGAGTTAGGTGATAAAGGGAATATTGGTTATAAGGCCTCGACGAATGGTCTGGCCCCTTATTCAACTGAAGGCTTCTTCACAGCTTTCGAGAACGAACGCAAGATAGTTCCTTCTCAACGCGGAACATTGACACTGAGCTATGATCCGAATGTCGTGGACCAAGCTGGTACCTTAGTTACTGTATTTAGATATGTTGATGCGGGGGGCTTTGGCAGATGGGAGAGAGTCCCTGGGTCGGTTAACTCCAGCAAACATACGATTACAGTACCATTTGATGAATTTGGTTATTATACGGTAATGAAGCTTAACCGGGGTTACAGTGATATTACGAACCATCCTTGGGCGAGAAATATTCTAAATGGTCTCTATTCCAAAGGAATTATGGAGGCGTTGCGTGCTGATGCCTTCGGTGCTGATGATCAGACGACACGCGGCGAGTTCGCAACATTACTGGTCAAGGGTCTGAACATACCTATTAACGCCGATGAGAATCAGCAAACCTTCTTCGACGTGCCATATGGTTCCAAAACGTCAACTTGGGATTTCGAGCATCTTGAGACGGCAGCTAGAGCCGGTATCATCACTGGTCGCACGGAGGGATTCTTCTCGCCGAATATGCCTATTACTCGGCAGGATGCAGCTGTAATGATCTCCAGAGCGATGAAGTCATTGAAATTGCCAGCGAATGATCAGAAGCTGAAGGATAATTTGGCGAAATCATTCCTTGATTCCGGCAAGATGGATTATTACGCTCTGCCATCGATTTCGGCCGTGACCAAGGCTAAGATCATGAGCGGTACCCCAGTGACCTTGCCAGGGGCTAAGAAGCCTTCCTATAACTTCAATCCGGATAGCAATATGACTCGGGCTGAGGCAGGTAAGATCGTTGTAGAGCTGTTTAAGAAGACGACGAATATCTTCCCGAAGAATTTTAGCTAGTAGCGAAAATCATCCCCTTGCCTTCAGCGGTATGCGGCAAGGGGATATTTATTTCCAATTACATCATTTTGTAATTTGCTGGAGATTAAGTTACAATAGGCAGAGTAAGAAAGATAGAGTAAAATATTGAGAAGTACATTTTTGCAAAAAGGGTGAATTTGAACAGATGAAACCGATAATGTCGAAGCCGCAGCTAGGATATTCGCAGGCAAAGAGAAAGTTTGAGGATAGATCCAAGGTATTGGAGAAGAGAATTGAAGAGATCGCTAAGGAACAAGAGGTTACTCAAGAGATTATGGAAGGCCTTGTAGTAGAGACTGGCTTCCATGAAGCGTTCAATGATCTGCGTAATGCGGAGAATGAATTGATCGATTGGTCACATAATACAATGAAGCATGAGAAGGAATATAAGGATAACAAGCAAGCGATTGATGATATGTATGCCAAATTGAACTCTGATCCTAAGATGCGTAAGCGGATTATTCAATTAGCGATGAGAGTAAGATAATAATAAATTGCAATCGTATGTGGTTTATTCAGCCTATAAGGCGTCCGAATTGGACGTCTTATTTGTGCTTCCTGTACATATATTAGAAATATTGAGCTGGAAAAACTTGCGAGTGACTTGGGATATTCAGGGGTGTTATACTAATTTCCGTCAGCAGGAACACATGACAAAATGATGAAATGCAGGGGAAGACTAGAAAAGGTAACAATCCTGAAATTTTTTTTGAAATAGGCGCAACTTTTTCGATCCTGCTGCGTTTAAGATGGTGAGCATGACGATGAGGACCAAATTTAGACATTCCATCATGTTCCTCATGGGGAAACTTGTCTATCTTTTAGAAAAATTAACTTTACGCCACCTGGGACTCATTGTATAATGTTAAGTTAGGATTAGGAACCTAGTCTATTTGTACATTCTATTAACTTGCTCAATAGTTTATAAGTTTCTGTGACCCTGTCGCAGACCTAATTTATAGGAATCCTGCTCAGACTCTGGAAAGGGGGTGCAATGGCTAATGAGTAACAAGAGCTATTCATTTAAAGAAAACTCTTATGTGATAGTTAATCAAGGAGGAGAAAAAAAGGTTATGAAGAAAATTTTATCCGTAGCTTTGTCTACAGCAATGGCATTCTCCATGTTTGCTACTGTAGCATTCGGTGCTGACGCTAAGTTGACACCAGAGCAACAATTTAACGCATTGAAAGACGCTGGTATCGTAGAAGGTTTCCCAGATGGACAGTCCCACTTGGACAGAAGCCTGACTCGTGCTGAATTGGCTAAGATCATCACTAAAGCAACTGATCTTACTCCAGTAGAAGCTACTTCTTACAACGATAAGAACTATGCTAAGCACTGGGCACGTACTTACATTGAAGCTGTAACTCAAGCAGGAATCATGGAAGGTAAGAACGCTGAGAAGAAATTGTTCGATCCAAGCGGCAACCTTTCCGTTCAAGAATTGGCAGCAGTTCTCGTTCGCGCACTGAAACTTGAAGTTCCAGCTGACGCTAACAACACAGCTTCCGAATGGGCTAAAGGTTTCGTAGAAGCAGCTGTTAAGGGCGGATACATCGATGCTGGTATCAACTACCAAGCTAACGCTAGCCGTTCCCAAGCAATCGTTGCTGCATATGCAATCTACCAAGATGCACAATTCAAAGTAACGAAAGCTGAAGCTATCGATGCTACTCACGTTAAATTGACTTTGTCCAATGGCGAAGTTGTTGACGTAACTTTGGAAAAAGCTCTTGAAGCTAACAAAGCAACTGAGCTCGAGTACACTACTAAAGATGGTAAAGTGTTGAAATACACTGTTACTTGGGTAGTGACTACTGCAACTAAAGTTGAAAAAGTCTCTGCTTCTAACTTGAAAGAGGCTGTAGTAGCCTTTGATGGTAAAGTTGACAAAGAAACTGCCGAAGATGTAGCTAACTATTCTTTGAAATCTGGTAAGGCAATCAGCAAGGCTGTATTGTCAGATGACGAAAAGACAGTTACATTGACACTGAATGGTACGCTTACTAACAATAAAGCGGACTTCCTTACTGTTTCCAATATTAAAGCTGGAGATTCGGTAATCAGCGCTAAAGAAGTTGAATTCTACACTGTTGATAACCAACTTCCTGAAGTAAGCGAAGTGAAATCTCTTGGAACAAAATCCGTTAAAATCGTATTTAGTGAACCAGTTCAATTGCCAGCTCAATCCAGCTTTGAACTCGATGGCAAGAACTACTTTGGCAATGTTAAACAACCTACTTTAAGAACTGTAATTTTGACTCCATACAATACTAGTGCTCTTGCAGTGGGCGACCACAAATTGGTAATTGGCGGAGTTTATGATTATGCAGGTTTCAAATCTTTGAATACCACTCATGAATTTACTGTAGTGGAAGATAAAGATGCTCCTACAATTACAGAAGCTTCTGCAACTTTGGAAACTGTAACAATTACATTCTCCGAAGAAGTAGATACTGATACTGTTAAAGCTGCAAATGTATATTGGAAATCCGGTAGCGACAAGAAGAAAGCTAATACTTTCGAAGTAATTGCAGATAACAAGATCAAATTTACTTTCAAAGACACTGAATCCTTGCCAACTGGTGCTATTCCAGTTTATGTTGAAGGCGTAAAAGATTACAGTGGCAATGAAATTGCTAAGGATAGTTCTGTTATTGTAAATCCTGAGATTGATACCACTCGCCCAGAAGTTAAGAAAGCAGTTTCTGATGGAAATAAGACAGTTAAGATTACTTTCTCTAAATCACTTGAAAGTAAATCGGCTGAAACTAAGGGCAACTACACTGTAACTAATAAAGATAACAAAGTACTTCCAGTTAAGAGTGCAGTATTGAATGGAAAAGTTGTAACTCTTGAACTTTATTCCGAAATGTCTGTTGGTGGAAATACTTTGACTGTAAAAAATGTTAAGGATTCCACTCGCCTTCAAAACACAATGCTTGATTATAGTGGAAGTATTGATGTAGCTGACACTAAATCTCCAGCTATTGATTACAAACTTATTAACCAAAGAGACAGAACTGTAATTGTTGGTTTCAGCAAGAAGATGGATCCTGCTACATTGGCTGATTATTCCAACTACTATGTTCAAGTAGGCGATACTCTTAAACCATTGACAAGTGCAATTGCTGATATTTCGATCTTCAATGACAGCAATGCTGTTGCATTTAAATTCTCTGAAGAGTACGCAATGGGCGCACAAAGCTCCGATGCTAAACGAGTTTCTCAATTGCAAATCCTTGGTGTTAAGGATGAAGCTGGTAACCTGTTGAAGGAATTTACTACAAATTCTCCAGATTACAAAATTTCTTTAGCAGAGGATAAAGGATTGGAACTGGCTGTATATGACAAGGAAATTTCCAATACTCACAAAGCTGCATTAGTTGATAAACACACTCTCGAAGTGAAACTGTCTGCTGGAGTAACATCTGGTTCTAAATCTGCATTTGAGGTTACGAATACAGTAACGGGCGCTGTTTATACCGTAGATAACATCGAAGTGAACGGAACATCTAAAGTGAAATTGAACTTTGGTGATAAAGAATTGAACACTACTAGTGCTGCTAATTTAAAAGTGAAAGTATACTTTGATCAATTGACTACCCTTGCTGGAAGAGTTGGAGCTACTGGTGAAACTGACGTTCTGGATAAAGTAAAACCAGAGTTTGTTGGTGACAACGTTGCAGTTAATGGTAATAATCTTGAAGCTAAGTTTACAGAAGCTATCCAATTGGATCCAGCAGCAAATGTAACATTACTTGCAAAAGACTTCGAAATTACTCGTTATTTCGATGGTAAGAAATTAGTTGCAGGTATTGATTACACAGTTCAAGTGAATCCTGAATCTGTTACAATCGTACTTAGCGATGCTGGCAGAAAAGAAGACACTAGCTATACTGTGAAATTCCTTGGATCTAAGTATCTGACAGATACATCTATTGCGAAAAATGAAGTAGCATCGTTTGAAAAGGAAACAAACGGTAGAGTTGCAAATAATAACTAATATCTTGCAGCTTTCAGAGAAAGAGGGCATTTGCCCTCTTTCTTTTTTGTTTTTCGAAACATTTTTCATCCTGATACGTTTAATTCTATAAGGACATTACTGTATAGGAGGAAGTATGTTGAAAAAGAAGAAAGTTTCGGCACTTGCGGCTACGCTTGGGATTACAATGCTATTGACAAGCTCACATGGAGCGATGGCGGCGGGGACTAAGACGACGAAATCAACGACAAAGTCGACAACAAAACAGAGCACCACGACGGTACATACCTTAGCTAATCTCAAACCCGTAAATATATCTGCTAAGAGTACAGCAGCTTTAACAGATGTAAATATTCTAACCCTAGATGAGGAGAGTATTCTTACTTATACATTGACTATCAAAAATGGGGATGGAAAAACTCTAGATTTATTAGACTATTGGTCTAAAGTGAAAACCGCTAATGGAACTAAATACAGTGCCACATTAATGACAAAAGATAAGGATAAGAAAAAACTATCTGCTGGATCCTCAACAACATTAACGTTTGTGGCTAAGGTTGGTAAAAACACCAAAATTAGCGACCTTGTATTCCAAGTCATAAAGTGGGATTTCAACCAGGCTGGTTATGAAAGTTTAAAAGGGCAATTTAAGATTCCTGCGAGTTATTTGACTTCTACACCGGCGAATCAGGCAAAAACTTTAAAAGTATTCGATACACCGATTAAAACAAAAGTGAATCAGGTGGCTGCATTTGCTTCTGGTGATTATAACTATGTTAGCATTGGCTTGAATTTGCAGAACGTTGGTTACAAAATATTTGAAGATCCGAAGGTTAAGTTTGTTGTCAAGACAGCCAATGGTGCAAGCTATCCATTGACTGCGGATCCAACAAGCACAGATTACAAAATACAACCGCAGGATAATAAAACATTGAATTTAATGACTCAAATTCCGAAGAGTATTAAATTAAACAAAATGGAAATTCAATTGGTTCAGGACGACGAGACTTCTAAGCTTAGTTTACCGATTGCTACGATGCAGTTACCTAACGTAGCCAATAAATCGCTGGCGGTTGAGGCAAATACGGACAAGTATATTTCTCTAGGCAATGGAAAGATAGCTGTCCGTATAAATGGAGCAACTATGTTGCAAAGTTTTGATGAACATAATCTCTCAATGCATCTTGTCTTAAGGAACACAAGTGGAACGACAGTAAAGTTACCTAAGTATCAATTTGATTTGCAGACTTCTGATGGTTATCGTCTACCAATAGATTCGCAAGTTATGGAGAATATAACATTACAGCCTCTAGAAGAGAAAACTATAATGCTAAATGCAACTATTCCTGCCAATGTCAGTGCTGCTGATCCACAATTATTTATGAATCTACCCCCTGCAGAGGATGCCAAAGATAATTTCAGCTATCCTGTAGGTGTCTTTGCAATGCCGGAAATTCAATCGATGCAAAATATGATTGGTCAAAAACAATTTGTACAGACTACTCAAGGACTTGTAGGATTTACACTTTCATCCTTACAAAGATTGCCTTGGAGCGACGGTGATCTAGTCGCTGCAAGGATTACAATTTATAATCCCAGCTATAAAACGTTGTTACTTCCCGAATTGACTGGTCAACTTAAAGTTGACCAAGCTAAGTTGACATCGGATTCTAAACTGATCACTACCCAGGGTGCTAGTTTATTAGGTGGTAATATGTCGACAGATGTATATGTAGTTTCCAAAGTTCCAAGTTATCTTAGCTTTAGTCAAATCCAGGTTTCTTTGATGCAGAAGATAGGAGAAAATAATACTTCGGAATGGATGCAATTCAGCCATGTAGGGGCGGCTCCAGAATTAACTACAATTGCAAGTGGTGAAATCTATTCTATTGATACTGAGGGACGTAAAGAAGGAATTAGAGTACTTCGTTCTTTCGTATATAATGGTGCTGGTTCGGATCTGATTTATACAGACCTTGAGGTAACAAATAAAGAGGATCATCAAGTTGATCTTTCACAATTTGCTGGATCCTATCAAGCTTCTGGAGGCCAAACTTATAAAGCTTCTGTAAGTCAGATTGAAACATCTGCAGGACCGGAAGAAAAGAGTGTTGTTACTTTGTGGGCAAAGATTCCTAAGAAGATCAACACAAATGAAATGAAATTGATTATCGGGGAAGGTATCACTGATAATAAACTAACTGCAGTCAAGGAAGTACCAACGGGATATATTAATGCCGCTACATTGGAGTTGGGGATTAATGGACCTAACAAGAGAGGTAACTTATCTGATTTGGATCTTTTCCCTTATACGTTGACAATAAAAAATGTAAAAGCTACTTTAAGTGGATCAACTTCAGTGAACCTGAATTTTGAATATAATCAGAAACGGGATATGGATTATAATATAGGAGAGTTTGGACATAAGTACTTGTTCGAAGTCGTCGATTCCACCGGTCGCACTTTTGAAAAAGAATTCTCACCCGAGACTGATTTGAAATTGATGAATGGAGGCAGCGCTGGCTTCAATTTTGAAGATGCTGTATTCCAAGACCGAAAGATTGGCAGTTACAAACTTAATATTTATGATGTATTCCAAGGCCAAAAACTATTGCTTGGAACACAAGGATTTAATTATTATTATAAATCTGTTGATTAACAAATTACCTAAGCAAAAATCCCCACCCCGGGGATTTTTGCTTGTTCCAGTCTATTAAAACGAATATCATTAATAGTAATTGAACAAATAGATTCATAGAGGAGGAACATGATGAAGACAGCATGGAAGGTGACTGCCGCGGTTGTGTTGATTGGCGGGAGTGTGTGGGCAGGAGCGTTGATGAATTTGCAAGCAGAGGGGGCTGGCGTGACGAATCAGCCTGGTACCTCGGATGACCCTGTAGTGACCAAGAGTTATGTGGATCAAGCCATTCAGCAAGCTCTGAAGGGCGGAGGGGCTACGGTACCTGCAACTCCAGGAGAATCTACTAAGCCGTCTACTCCATCGGAGAGTGGCAATGGTTCCTCGGACGAGGTGAAGGTAGTTGATGTGAAGCCAGGTCAAACCCTCATCGCTTCGGCAGGTGCGGAATTCGTTGTCCGTTCCGGTAAAGCGGTGGTTTACAGTGAAGATAAGAACGGAGTTACTGATTTGACAGACGGTGTGGATATCCCTAATGGTGGAGCCGTCTCGAATAACCATTTATTAACCTTCCCAAGAGCTGGGCGTGGTATTCAGGTGCAGGAAGGAAATAAATATAATTTAACGGTAATGGTCCGCGGAGGATATCAAATTAAGTAAAACAATTGAGATTCAAAAGTCCGGTTTTCAGCACCGAGAAGGTTGGATGAAGCTAGGGTCTGAGGAGCGAAGCGTACGTAGTTTGTACGTGAGCACCGGAAGGCCCGGGTGAATTCAAGATTCGATGTCGAGATACTTCCTGATCTACTTCGTGATCAAAAGCGGATTTTTTGAATAACCTCTATTTTTCCATAAGTAACAAACATTAATACGGTTAGCGTAAGGTGCTGGACACATACTATTCCTGAACCCATTATAATCAGGAGGTGTATGGAGTTATGGCAAGAAGTAATCGTAAGGTCGTTCCAGAAAGCCGTGAGGTGCTGAATCAATGGAAATATGAGATAGCAGCAGAATTCGGACTGCCTGTAGGCGGTACTGGGGGCGCAGGTGGTGCTGATACGGAATTTGCCGGTGAGCTGGGAGCTATCGGGGGCTCGTCTCAAGGAAGCTACTGGGGACATTTGACCTCCCGTGAGGTTGGTTCTGTAGGTGGAGAGATCACCAAACGCCTCGTTGCCCAGGCGGAACGGAACTTTTCCTTATAAGTTCCAACAGAATTCGCGTTTTTTATTTTGACATGAACTTCTAAATACGCTAATATGACTTTTGAGGATTGTAAATCAACCTTTTCCGCTCAGGAAAAGGTTCATTTTTTGATTTAAAGGTTCTGGTTGGCCTTACTCCTCGTTATTCGGTACTAATTTATATTGTGAGTTTAAAAAGTTCGGTTTTCAGCACCGAGAAGGTTGGATGAAGCTAGGGTTTGAGGAGCAGAACGTACGTAGTTGGTACGTGAGCACCTGAGATGTTTCCGAAGGAAACATACTTCGTAAGCATTTACTTAGACCCGGGTGAATTCAAGATTCGATGCCGAATTACTGCTTGATCCACTGCGTGATCAAAAGCGGACTTTTTGAACAACCTTTATAGTATTGAATGCCATACTATCCACATGGGGAGGTTGATTTAATGTCCGTTCAAGGGCGACATTTATTTACATCCGAGTCCGTTACCGAGGGACACCCGGATAAAATTTGTGACCAGATCTCAGATGCGGTTCTTGATGCATTCCTGGCGAATGATCCAAATGCACGTGTAGCATGCGAAGTATCCGTCGCTACAGGCCTTGTGCTTGTGATCGGTGAGATCAGCACGAAATCGGAATATGTAGATATTCCATCTATCGTACGCAACACCATAAGAGAAATTGGGTATACTCGCGCCAAGTACGGCTTTGACTATAATACCTGTGCGGTGCTAACATCATTGAACGAACAATCTGCGGATATCGCTCAAGGTGTTAACGCAGCGCTGGAACATCGTGATCCAACACAGATGGACAAGGAGACGGAAAATATCGGTGCAGGCGACCAAGGCCTGATGTTCGGTTTTGCGACGAATGAGACGCCTGAATTGATGCCGCTTCCGATCGCACTATCCCATCGTATTGCTCGCCGACTCTCTGAGGTACGTAAGGATGGTACGCTTAACTATCTTCGTCCTGATGGCAAAACACAGGTTACGATCGAATACGTGGATGGCAAGCCTAAGCGTGTCGATACGATCGTAGTATCCACCCAGCATGCTGAAGATACTACATTGGAACAAATTCAACATGATATTAAAGAACAAGTGATCCTTCCGGTAGTTCCTGCAGAGTTGCTCGATGGAGAGACTAAATACTATATTAACCCGACTGGCCGTTTTGTAATCGGTGGGCCGCAAGGGGACGCAGGTCTAACGGGTCGTAAAATTATCGTTGACACCTATGGCGGATATGCTCGTCATGGCGGCGGTGCCTTCTCCGGTAAGGATCCGACGAAGGTTGACCGTTCCGCAGCCTATGCAGCTCGTTATGTGGCGAAGAACCTCGTAGCTGCTGGATTGGCTGATAAGGTAGAGATTCAATTGGCTTACGCGATTGGCGTAGCTACACCAGTGTCGATCAATGTAGATACTTATGGTACGGGTAAGGTTCCGGAAGAGAAGCTGGTTGAGCTTGTGCGCAACAACTTTGATCTTCGTCCAGCCGGTATTATTCGTATGCTGGATCTTCGCCGTCCGATTTACCGTCAGACTGCGGCTTACGGACATTTTGGCCGTACAGATGTGGATCTGCCTTGGGAGCGTTTGGACAAGGTTGAGATTTTGAAACAGCAAGCCGGTTTGTAATTTTATAACTCTTACACAAATACAATTAACGGATATTCTCTCCTGTTCAGGAAGCGGATATCCGTTTTATTTTGCCTGCTTCTAAACTTGGCATTGCATTCTGCCGTTAATAATAGTAAGTGTGCGTATAATCGCGTATGTTTTTTTACATATAAGAATGAGAATAGATAGAGAGAGGAAGGTTGCTAAAGTGAGAAGAAGATTATCAGTAATGCTAGCTGCTATTCTAGTGCTTAATCTGGTGCTTGGGATGGTTGCATCGGCAGCGGAAGAAACTTCGTTTAAAGTAACAGTGTCCCCGGCGAATGGGGAAAAAGGGGTTCAGGTCGGGATTAAAGCGATCAAGCTGTCTTTTGACCGTGATGTTCGAGAGGGAGAGGGCTCCATTCAAGTATTCCAGGTCAGTAACGGTAGTCCGATTGCTGAGAAGAAAATTGCTTCCCAGGGCTATGTTATTAAATCAATGGAAGTAAGCCTCCCTACTAATCTAGAATACAATACGACCTATCGTGTAGTTGCAAATGCAGGAGCTTTTGTAGACGCCGCTAAGGATAGCGTGAGGTCGGAAGCGATCGATCTTACGTTTACGACTATAAGCGATCCTGGGAGCAAGGCGCCTGTTATTACTGAAGTTTCCCCAGCAAAAGGAACGACAATATCAGGAACCTCTCAGGAGATGAGCTTAACATTCGATAAGCCAGTCCAGGCTGGAAACGGCAAGTTGTCACTTGTACAGGCATCTAATAATAAATCCACTCCAATCTCAGCCAATACCATGAGAATCGAAGGCGCAAAAGTGTCATTTACCGCAAATGTCGCTCCAGGCGAGCGTTATTATATTTTGATCGATAAGGATGCTTTTAAAGATATTGATGATCAGTATTTTGGCGGGATTAGCAGTGCCCAGGATTGGTATTTCAATGTACAAGGATCGGCGGTGGGCTGGAATAGCTCTACCCCTACGATGCCGAGGAATGGGGCCAGCGGAGTCGATATTAAGACAAAAGGGCAACTGAATTTCACTCGGCCGGTATATCCAAGCTTCGGGAAGATTATACTCGAATCCAAAAATGGCAAAACAGAGATTGATGTCACCTCCTCTAATGTAACAGGCGGGGGGACAAGCAGCATTACAGTGGATTGGCCAGCATTAAGCTATAACACGGCTTATACGGTGAGCGTACCGCAAGGTGCATTTAAAGATGCAGATGGTAATGATACTCCGGTCTCTTCATCTTGGTCTTTTACGACGGGAACGGCTGGCTCCGGTACTCTATCGATAAGTAACTTATATCCTAGTGATCGCAGCACGAATGTGTCGGTTTCAAGCAGTATGACTGCAACATTTAACCGTAATATCACATTGCTGGATGCGTCGAAGGTAACTTTAAAAATGCAAGGCTCGAATACTTCGATAGCAGCAAAAATAACAGCTTCAAGCAATAAGTTGTATATTACTCCAAACGATAATTTAAGAGAAGGTGCAACTTACTATATCGATATTGCCTCAGGGGCCATTGCTGATGCTGATACAGGCGCAGTTTTCAATGGAGTAAATGGATCATCGAGCTGGACCTTCCAGACAGGGGCTAGAGATAAGACTGCTCCGGTACTGCAAAGCGCAACGATGTACACGAACTCAATGATTCGACTGCAGTACAATAAGACATTGGATTCATCGATTAATCTTCTGACCAGTAGCTTCACAGCAACTGTGAACGGCGAAACCCGTCGTATTAGTAATGCCTATATCTCTGGCGAAAGTGTGTACGTCACCTTGGAGACCGGGGTAGCTGTGGGGCAAAATGTACGGGTAGGATATACCTCTAATGGAGTCAGGCCGATTAAGGATCTGTCCGGCAATGTGGCAGGGTCTTTTTCCGGTAAAGAAGTAATAAATGGGATTGATTCTGTGTTGCCGAAGCCGAGGGAAGGCAGTGTATCCGGCAGTGTACTGACCCTATATTTTAGCGATACCCTAAAGAGTGTCTCAACCTATGCTTACGAGCAGTTTCGTGTGGTAGTAGACGGTTATTCCAGAGGGATCGATCGCATTTACCAGAGTGGCTCTTCCGTTACGCTGTACTTAACAAGTTCCGTATCCAATGGAGATAATGTAAAGGTATCTTATTACCCGGGTTCTTATCCGCTTCAGGATTATCGGGGACAGAATATTCCTGCCTTCGAGGATTATTATGTACGAAATACGTATGATACGAAGCCACCGGAATTTACAGGTGCAGAAGGCTCAGGCAATAAAATTATTCTGTCGTATAATGAAGCTCTGAAAACAACGAATATCCCGATGAAAAGTCAGTTCTCTGTACTAGTTAACAACTCGCCCGTTTATGTAAATAATGTGGAGATTATGTCTAATCAGGTGATCCTGACGCTAGCGTCATCTTTTAATCAGGGGCAAAATGTGACTGTGTCCTATGTGTCGGGAATTGGCGGTATTGCTGACTTGAATGGCAATCTGGCGGGATACCTCAATTTGGAACCCGTACAGTATAATGTAGTGATCGAAGGCATACGTTCTGCCATAGTTCGTGGTGACACGATTACGATCACTTACAATACATCCTTAAGATCAGTTAATGCCTTTCCGACCAATCAGTTCTCTGTATCAGTGGATAATATGAGCCAGAGCCTGCAATCGGCAAGCGTAAGCGGAGATACTGTGACCCTGAAGCTCGTGAATCCAGTGCGAGCCGGACAGGCCGTACTTGTATCTTATATGTCGAGCGGTACGATGTTGTATGATTACGCAGGGAATGTAATGAAAGGCTATAGCAGTATGCCGGTTACGAACTTGACGGATTCGGGTTCTACAACTACGCCAGGCAGCGTTGGACAGCCTTCTTATGTGACTTCCTGGTCAGGTATTGATTTTGGTATCTCTGGCTATGCCATGGCCCTAAATTCGGCTCAGACTTCGGTAGACCGGTCGCGGTATGGGCAGACGATTACGAAATATAACTTGGATAGCGTGAAGTTGAAAGATTCACTCAGCTTTGTGGGCAATACCAATGGTGCTCAGAAATTATTAGTATTCGAGGTGCCAGCCACCGAGAAGGCTGCGCATGTCGTTGTGCCATTGAATCCGTTGATGGATTTATATAGCAGCGGCAAGACGGCTTCATTTGCAATCAAGTATGGAGATGTTCTATACGAGCTTCCGGTAGAGAAGATTCCTTTTACGGAGATTTCGCGTTTGGTCAATACGAACTCATTCGCTTCCGTCAGCCTAGCTATTCGGCTGGAGTCCGTGCCTAAGGTGCAGCTTCCGTCACTCACTTCTAGCGGAGCGGTTACGATCAGCGCTTTGGGAGATCCAGTGGA
The DNA here is from genome assembly GCF_003614185.1 of Paenibacillus aceti. Lineage (GTDB taxonomy): Bacteria > Bacillota > Bacilli > Paenibacillales > Paenibacillaceae > Fontibacillus > Fontibacillus aceti. Next base: position 3,835,701 of record NZ_KZ987724.1, on the reverse strand, counting down.
AGTGTATATCACTGCTAATGTAGCTAATAACTCAAGTTCGGCTGAAGTGGCTCATACCGGGAAAATATATATGTATACCTCGAAGCAGGTACCGGTAAGCACAGCTTCTCTAATGAAGTATGATCTCAATTCGGGTGTGGTAGCTTATTCGCCATCTAAGGCTAGTAGCCGTGGAGCGGGAATTGTCTTCTCGGGCAAGGTGAATGGCAATACGGTGATTGGACCTGCGGTGGGATATGGTTATTTTGAGGATATTACAAAGCATTGGGCGAAGGATGAAATCTCCGAGCTTGCTAGCAAGTTAATCGTTGAACCGCGGGTGAATAACAGCACGAAATTCGAACCCAATCAGAATATCACTCGTGCGGAGTTTGCGGTGTTCATCGCCAAGGGGCTTGGCTTGGCTGGAGATGAGGCCAATGCGCGCCGCTTCCCGGATGTAGTTGCAGGCTCGGCGACAGGAGCTTATATCGGGGCTGCGGCTAAGGCAGGGATTATTAACGGACACGCCGATGGGACCTTCAAGCCGAACAACAATATTACCCGTGAGCAAATGGCGCTGATGATGGTGCGGGCTATGGAGTATGCCGGGTATGAAGTCTCCGGTTCTGGAACGCAGGCCTTGGTCAAGTTCAAGGATGCGGCGAAAATCCAGAACAAGCAGACGGTCGCCAAGGCCGTCCAGGAGGGCATCATCCAAGGGATGACCCAGACCACCTTCAAGCCGCAAGGCAACGCTACCCGCGCCCAGGCTGCAATTATGCTGAAGCGGGTGCTGGATAAGTTGAATGGTTGAATGAAGCTACGAGGTAGCTTTAGTCCTTTGTGGCAGGGTGATATGGATAATTGCAAAAGCTACATTTAATTTCTTAATTTACAAGAAGGCTCCCCCTGCAACTGCATTTAGTACACTTGGAATAGTCCATTCCAGTAAAATTGAGGAAACGGATTATTTTAAGTGCAGGTTTTGCAATTAAAATCATGTTGGAACCGATTGTTACTTTTATAGCTGTACTTTGTGCAATTGAATAGGTATGAGTTATGTGTAACTAGAATCAACCTCCTATGCTTATGCGAAGGAGGTTGATTTTTTTAAGTAATGTAGGAGAAGGGCTCCATGAATGATATTTTTATGCGAAATATCCGACAGAGCCTGCGACTAATGCATAGCGGTGTATTCGTTGTCCCGATCCGCTGTGAATGGGCTGAAGCCAGCCTTTGTGACATAGCGATTTTAGCATTTTAACAGATGTGCGATGGTTAATTTGAAAATGAAGTGAAATTTCCTTTGGGCTGACCGATTGGTGTGGGGAGCTTAGAATGTAGCGTATAATTTCAGATTCTGCCATAACTGTACGTTGTACAGGTTGTTTCTGAGCCTGATAGCGATTCAGTAATGTCTGTAATAAGTATTGGCATAACTCGGGCTGCTCTGAGACATCATCATATGCAAAAGAAATGATACGATAGCCTAAGGTTTGGATATAGATTTCGCGATTCAATTCATTACAATATTTTTGGCGATCCATATCTCGAACATGAGGACCATATCCCTTAATTTCGATGATAAATTTGAGCGAACCAGGTAAATAGGCAAAATCACTGAAATAGGGTCTTTTACGCCAATCGATGATTTCATATTCCGGGTGTAGATATTCGAAGTTTCTGTATAGAGGCCACCATACTTTTTGTAGAAATAGCTTTTCTCCATGACCGTGCCCTCGTTCTAGTCTACCTCGCCGTTCACTGCTTCTTAGTTCCAGATGTTTATTGATAAAGGCATGGTGGGCAGTTTCAAAGTTCACTCTAGCATTCCTCCTCTAATTCAGATTGTTATCCAACCAACCCTATTATGTGAGAAGTAAAAAACGCCCCAACCATTACAAAAATGGATGGGACGTGCTACGTCGCTACTTTATTATAGGGTTAATATTCTCAGTTTAACAGGTTGGATAAACTTTTTCCATAGGGGGGTATATGTGCTTCCATGGGCTGTTTCTATTAGAGAACTAAGGGATGGTAATACAAAATAGTATGCGGTCATGTTAAATGCATTTTGTACAGCTAAATTTCCCATATTGGGGTGAGAACATTAACTAATTGCATTTTATACAGTTAAACTATGAGGAATACCGTTTTTGAAGCAACTCAGAAGATTTAACTGTACTTTTTACAACTAATTATCTCGTAAAGCTTGTAACAATTAAATTAGCTGTACATTATGCAGTTACCCAAACCACCCCAACTGGTCATTCAGTACATACTTGCACCAAATCCCCTCCTTTTCCAAGAAATTTGCGCTTTTTCGTAACTTTTTGGGTTCAAAGTAGTCTATTAATAGTGTAGTAGGTTTACTGAGAGATTAAATAGATGGAATGATAATCGTATAAAAGATGGGAGAGTAGCAAATTAAATGGTAGTCAGAAGAGAGGTAACTGGACAAGAGAAGACGGGAAAAGAGAACAAATGGGTACGGATGGCAGCGAATCAGGGCAAGAAGCTGATGCTGGTGACGATGGCGGGATTGATCTGGATTCAGCCTGTAGTGAGCTTAGGGCCGTTCAACGGGCCTGCTTCAACAGCTCATGCCGCGGCGGAGCAGACCGTGAAGATAAGTGAAGATATTATCACTTCAGGCGCCAAGCTCGTCAAATATCAATATACGACGACACGTTCGGGCAAGCAGGTGAAGGTGCTGACCGATGTGATTGAAATCGATCTAACCAACCCATACGTACAATTGGATGTTATGACGGGGAAACAGGGGCAATTGACTACGAGACAGTCGGTGCAAGGGATGACGAATGATACAGGGGCCGTGGCCGGGGTCAATGGCGACTTCTTTCCGATGAGCGGACAAGGGGTTGCGATGGGAGGCGCTGTCTCGCAGGGGACGATTCTGACCACGCCTTCCCAACTGGAGGGGATGTACGCGTTTGCCGTTACGAATGACGGTTCTCCGATGATTGATAGATTTGAATTTAACGGCACGGTGTACGCTGCTGACGGTTCAACCTTTCCACTGGTCGGCATTAACCAAGAGGCTTACCGGACGGAGCCAGACAAAGGCTTCAGCCATGTCAATAAAATGTACATCTATACCAGCGCCTGGAAGTCGGAGACACGCCCGAAGGATAGCTCGACGACGCCGACAGAGGTGCTTGTGCAGAACGGTATCATCCAAGAGATCTCGATGCAGGCGCCGATTCCTGGGCAGGTACCTGCGGATGGGTATATTTTGCGTGCTCATGGACAGGCAGCGGAGTTCATTGCGAGTCATTTATCCGTGGGGCAGCAGATCGATACTAGCTATCAGCTTCGTTCGCTCACCAGCGGGCAGGAAATCGACCCAGCGAATCTCAAAATGATGATCGGCGGTCACACCTTGCTGGTAGATCAGGGGAAGGCTTCGCAGTTCACTCGTCCGACGACCTCGATTAGCGGTAGTAGCGCAGTAGCGAGAACAGCGGTCGGCTACTCTAAGGATGGCAAGAAAGCCTATCTGATTACAGCGGAGAAAAATAGCAGCAGCAGTGGTCTGACACTGGCAGAACTGCAGAAGTTCATGACCAGTATCGGCGTATGGAAAGGCTTGAACCTCGATGGAGGCGGGTCCACGACCATGGTAACCCGGCCGCTTGCCGAGACATCAACTACGCTTGCCTTTACGACCTCCAATGGATCAGCGGGTCAACGGGCAGTGGCCAATGGTCTTGGCGTATTCACAACTGCTCCACAGGGTACGTTAAAAGGCCTTAAAGTCAGTGGTCCATCAACCCTGATGATCGGTCAAACAGCGTCCTATGCTCTGAAGGGGTATGACAACTACTATAACCCGGTGGATGCCTCGGGAATTCAGGCGAACTGGAAGTCGGATAACGGGAATGTAAGCTGGACCGGGGAAGGCTTCAAGGGGGTTAAATCCGGGAAGGCCAAGATTACAGCAGTTAGTGGAGACGCCAAGGAAAGTATGGATGTTACGGTGCTCGGAGGCAGTGATCTGGACAGCTTAAGCGCGGGCATATCCTCTGCACCGCTTGAGTCTGGCACTTCAGTTAATGTAGCAGTTACTGCAACGCTGAAGAATGGCAATACCGTTACAGTTCCGGCGGAATCCGTGAAATGGGATTTCACAGGCATGAAGGCTAGTGTGAAGGACGGCGTGCTGTCCGTGCAATCTGTGAATGCAGGTGCGAAGGTCGGCTATGCGACTCCGAAATATGATGGCTTCAGTGGAACGCCGATCGTATTCACCACTTCTTCCGAGCAAATCTGGGAGAACTTCGAGAATGTCTCTTATCCGGTTACCTTTACAGGCTTGCCAGCAGAGGTGAAGGGCAGTGCAACGGTGGTTCAAGGGACAGGCGATCGTGCTAACACGAAGGTACTGACGCTGGATTATGATCTCACAGGCGGGGTTGGTAATAAATTCGCTTACGCTCAGATCAACGGCTCGACGGGCAAGGAAATTCCGAAGGATTCGACCAAGATGACGATTGATGTGCTCGGCGATTCCAGTCTGAACTGGCTGCGTGCTGAATTTGCTGATGCCGATGGCAAGAGCGTCTATGTTGATCTAACGAAGCAGATTGATTTTACAGGCTGGAGAACACTGACGGTTGATCTGACAGCGAGCGCGATGAAATTCCCGGCCAAATTAAAGCGTCTCTACGTTGTTAATCTCGAGGAAGGTCAGGATGAGCGTGCGCTGACAGGCAGCGTATCCTTTGATAATATCCGCTTCACAGCGCCAGTAACAGATGGAGGCGATACGGGCTTGCCCAGTGCCAACGCCTTGATGACAATCGGCCAGAAGTCGATGCTCGTAAATGGCGAGAAGCAGAATATTGATGTGGCACCGCTACTGAAGGATGGCACCACATATATTCCTATTAAATACGTGCTGGATTCCTTTGGTGGCAGCTCCACCTGGAATAACACAGCCAAGAAGATTACGGTAACCCGCGGCACTTCAGTACTTGAGCTTACGGTTGGCAAGAAGGAATTCATTTTGAACGGCTCCAAAAAGCAGGCAGAGGTCTCGCCAATCATCGTAGATAATAGAACTTTAGTCCCGCTTCGTTTAGTATCAGAGCAGCTGGGAATCGTGATAAAATGGGACAAGAAAACCAAATCCATCAGCTTGGAATCATGATATGATGTTTGGTAATAGACGGTTTTTGGGAAACGGAGTAGGTCAAAGTGGCAGATTATCAAGATCAGGCTGATGCAATCGATCGTGTTATTAAGAACGCTGTTGGCGTGATGGAGAATAGCAAAATTCAAATCCTGGAAATACTAGAATCTGCGCGTGATGAGCTGAGGACGCTGAACAATGAACTGCAGCAGGTTATGAAGGAAACGGCGGAGACCGTGGAGAAGGTGGACCAGCTCGAAGTTAACTATCGCAGATCCCGCATCCGGCTGACGGAAGTCAGCCGGGATTTTGTGCGGTATAATGAAGAGGATATCAAACAGGCTTACGAGAAGGCTACGCAGCTTCAGCTCGATCTATTAATCTATCGGGAGAAGGAGATGTATCTTAAAGCACGCCGTGATGAATTGCAAAAAAGAGTTCGCGGTGTCGAGAAGTCAGTAGAGCGTGCAGAAACAGTAAGTGCGCAAATGGGCGTAGTTCTCGAGTACCTATCTGGCGAGCTGGGCCAAGTGACTCGAATTCTCGAATCGGCCAAAAACCGCCAAATGCTGGGGCTAAAGATCATTTTGGCGCAGGAAGAAGAGCGTAAACGGATCTCTCGAGAGATCCATGATGGGCCTGCACAACTACTAGCTAATTTAGTTCTTAGGACGGAAATTGTAGAAAGAATGCTCGCGAAGCAGGAATTTAAGATGGTACAAGACGAAATAATAGATTTGAAAAGACAAGTTCGCTTCAGCTTGGAAGAAATGCGAAAAGTCATTTTCAATTTGCGTCCGATGGCCCTGGATGACTTGGGGCTAATTCCAGCTGTTCGCAAATATGTACATGATTTTGAAGAGAGAACGAAGATAAGAGCCACCTTCGAGACGAAGGGGAAGGAGCAGCGGATGTCTTCGCCTATGGAAGCGGCGATATTCCGTCTGGTTCAGGAGGCACTGACCAATGCAGCCAAGCATGCATGTCCGACCTATGTTGGCGTGGAGATTACTTATCAGGCGCATCTGGTCAAGATCGTCGTACAAGATAATGGTCTGGGCTTCAGAGTAGATCAACTGGAGCAGAAGACCAAGGAGCACACCCATTTTGGATTGATCGGTATGAGAGAACGGGTGGAGCTGCTGGAAGGAAGAATGGACATCGAATCTACCGAAAATATGGGTACGAAAATTATTATCCACATTCCGACAAACACAGATAAGGGAAAGGAGAACCTAGATGGATAATCACAATTCTAATGATGGGCAGGCAATAAAGGTCCTCTTAGCTGATGATCACCAATTGTTTCGTGAGGGATTAAAGCGGATATTGAATATGGAAGAGGATATTGAAGTGATTGGTGAATGCAGTGACGGTTCTCAAGTGCTGGAGAGCTGTCGCCTTTATCAACCGGAAATCGTGCTGATGGATATCAATATGCCGGTATTGAATGGAGTCGACGCAACGGCTGAGCTGCGCGACGCTTTGCCGGAGGTGAAGGTTATCATTCTGTCGATCCACGATGATGAGAGCTATGTGTTCGAGACCTTGCGCAAAGGTGCGACAGGATACCTGTTGAAAGACATGGAGGCCGAATCACTGATCAACGCGATACGTACGGTTGCTGATGGAAATGCCTTTATCCATCCGAAAGTAACGGGCAAGCTGATTCAGCAGCTGCGCCGGATGGAATATTTGAGCGAGACAGGAGCGATTTCGGAGGATCATGCGATACGGGAAGCCGGAGTTAAATTTGTCGCTGGCGACAATAACCCGTTGACTCGCAGAGAGGCCGAGGTGCTTAGATTGATGGCAGAAGGCCGCAGTAATAAGACGATTGGCGAGCATTTATTCATTAGTGAGAAGACAGTGAAGAACCATGTGAGTAGTATTTTGCAGAAAATGGATGTTGACGATCGTACGCAAGCGGTTATCAATGCGATCAAATTTGGCTGGGTTACTCTTTAAGAGGTAGCGGATTCTAGAAATTCGACGCTTATTAGAGTGGCCGGCTTTTTGTTACCCTGGCCTTCCAATATATTCATTAAATTGAAAAGAGAGGCGAGGTTCATCGCCTTTTGGATATTTTGTACAGGTATAGCTTGGGTACATAGTGAACAATCTCTATAATTGATTCGTTTCAATAGAGTCCAGTAACCGACCTGCCGCTAGCGGCATATATTGTCGTTAGAGAGATCGAACTGCTCCCCTTATAATGAAAAAGGGCAGTTTGATGACCTCTATGGGGAGGTGGGTCCATGTTTCCATATATGGGTTGGATTCTGTTCAGTTACGGGTTGGCGACGGCGATGGTGCACTTGGTACACGGACAATATCGGCGCATGCAGCCGAAGGCTCGTAAGCGGATGCATTATGTACTGGTGACTCATAATCATGAGCAGCACATGGAATGGTATCTGAGGGCCTTGGACTGGTATGGACGTTGGCGCGGTGATTCAGTGAAGGTGACGGTACTCGACGAAGCATCGGACGATAACACGATAGCGATCGTCGAGCGTTTGAAGCATCGGGAGGGAATGGACCTGAACCTCACTCGTCTGACTGCGGTCGGCGAGGAAGAGAAGAAGCGATATATGCTGGCAGCGCAAGCTCCCATTGATGCAGAAGAGACCCGATTATTCATCGATCTCCGTTCGCCCGAGGGGGCGAACAAGATACCGTATGTCCATGTATAGCAAGGCAGCAACCGTCAGGGAGAAATTTTGTTTTTGCAGGAATTTGAGAATAGTAACTGAATATCGTTTATTCAAAGTGTGAAGCACACTCTTTCATGGCCTAGGCCGGGGGAGTGTGCTTTTTTGCGTGGAAATTGCTTGGAAGGAGGTGGAACCGGGATTGGGGTCGCTTATAAGGATTGATGAGATAGGGAGGTGAGGGGGAGATGGATGTGGGCAAGGATGGGGGACGGGGGTGAGAATGGTGGGGATAAGTGAGTAATTAAGGGCTGTTTAGGTGGGGGAGGGTAGGGAGTGCGGTGACCGAGGGAGGGCGAGGGATGGATAAGTGCTTAAGTGCAACTATTTAAGACTTGCTAGACGACTCTCGCGATATAGGTGCAAATATACATTTATTTGTGGCAGTTTGCTCGTTATGAGGGCGAGATCGGGGAAATAGTTGTACAAATGCATTTATATCGTTGGTTTGTTGCAGACCCGCTTGGAATAAGTGTATTTAAGCATTTATTTCATTCCGATGTGGGGGCAGAGGTGACATTACATAAGCAAGGGTAGGCGTGGTGGTTAGGTGGTGGAGGGAGAAATTATTGAAGGAGGGGTAAGCATGAGAGCGGCAGTATATGTGGTTAGGCTGGAGCGTGCATTTTGGAAACTGATGGTCAGTCTTGATGTTGGAACGGATCTCAGATGGTGTCTGCAGCAACGGGGGTGGCTAGTCGATGGAGGGGGAGAGGGTGTGTTTGAAAATAAGCCCCAGTTGGAGCGAAGCGAGCGGATGATTCTGTTGTCTGCATCTATGCCATTAGGGTGGGGAGTTAGCTTACGTGACCGGTTCCAGTCCAGATTGGAGATGGATCGCTGGGATATGAGGGATTGGAGGAGGTATATTGTTGATGCTCTGAAAAGAGAGCTTGAGCAGGAGCGTAAGCTCAGAACGGGTGAGCTTCTCTATGAGCAGCGATTGTTAGAGCTGCAGTCGGGTGGATTGTTGTGGACAAGCCAGCAAGGTATCACTGCGATGGGAGAGAGCTTGTTGGGGCAGCTTGGGGGAGGGAGGAAAAGGGGCGCTGAAAAAATGAGCCTTGGAATAGGAGAAGCTGTGGGTGAGGGAGCCTGGGGCAGACAGGCTTATGATTGGATAACCGCGAGCGGAGTGGTGATGGGAGCTGTAGTAGATCGAGCGGACGACGGGCGTTGGGAGGAAGCGGTGGAGGTTGGGGCGCGGCGCATAGCAGCCGCGCTGGAGGGGAGGTCGCTGCTGGAAGCGGAGCTGCAGCAGCTGTTGGTGGAGCGCCTGCCGGAGCTTTTGCCGGTGTGGCGCTCCGCCGTGCAGCACGCGCACCTGCAGGGGCGCGTGCTAATTACCGCGGGCGTGGCGGCTGCCACCGCCCGCGGAGGCCGGGGCCCGCTGGCGCGGCCGCGGGCCCGGTATCGCTGCCGGCGCTGCGGCAGCGAAGTGCATTCCCGCACGCCCTGCGGGTCGTGCGGGTCCAGCGGCTGCGCCTATTGCGAGGCCTGCCTCGCTATGGGGCGCAGCCGGTCTTGTGCGCTGCTGCTGCGCGGCAGCGCGAGGGCCGTGCCGCCTGCGGCGGGCGGCACGGGCGGGGCCCCCACCGAGTCCCTGCTGGACCGGTGGGGGTTAAGCCCCGCGCAGCGCGATGCGGCCTCCGCCGCGCTGCGATTTCTGGCGCAGCCGCAGGGCGCGCCAGCAGCCCCGCGCGACCGCCATGGCCCAGGCGGGCTCCATGGCGGTCCGCGCCCAGCGGCATGGTCCATCGCCCATGCCGCTCGCTTTCCATTGGCCCTGCCCCGGCAGCGGGCCAATTCCTGTGCACCGGCGCTGACCGACGGTCATGCCGGTGCATCTCGCGGCGGCCTTGCTCCACCAGGCCGCCCAGCCCAGAGCCGTTTCCTGCTCTGGGCCGTGACTGGCGCCGGGAAGACAGAAATGATCTTCCCGCTCATCGACTACACACTCTGCACCGGCGGCAGAGTGCTCGTAGCTACGCCGCGCCGGGATGTGGTGTTGGAACTGGCACCGCGGATCGGCAAGGCTTTTCCGGAGCAAAAGCTTGCAGTCCTTTACGGCGGCAGCTCCCAACGCTGGGAAGAGGCGCGGCTTATCCTGGCGACAACGCATCAGCTCATGCGCTTCTATCACGCATTTGATCTCGTGATCATCGACGAGCTGGATGCGTTTCCGTATCACAATGATCCTATGCTTGCTTTCGCCGCCCAGGAATCCTGCAAAAACACAGGCCGCTTCATTTTCCTGTCGGCCACTCCGCCTGCTCAGATGCAGCGGGAAGTGCGCCAAGGCGAAATAGAACACGCTAAAGTGCCAGCCAGGTTCCACGGCCATCCACTCCCCGTGCCGCGCCGGATCAGAATAGATCCCGTGGAGAACTGCCTTCGCCGCCACTCTCTCCCCTCCGCTTTAGCTACAGCGTTAATCGAGTCTATTCAGCGAGCTGCACAAATTTTCATATTCGTCTCCCGTATCCGGCATATTGAACCTCTGACCGAATTACTCAGAAGAAGATTCTCAGGCATCAGGATCGAGGGAACCTCATCACAGGATGAATTGCGTGCCGATAAAGTGCTAGATTTCAGAGCCACCGAAATTCGTATGCTGGTAACTACGACGATTCTGGAGCGGGGAGTGACCGTGCCGAAGAGCGATGTTTTTATTTTGGATGCAGATAGCGATCTGTTCGATGAAGCCTCCCTGGTTCAGATGGCCGGGCGCGCCGGCAGATCAAAGGATGACCCCGCAGGCCGAGTCTGGTTCGCTTCCCCGGAATGGACCCGATCACAGCGCGGTGCGGTACGGCAAATTCGCTCCATGAACACCATTGCCCGCAAAAAGGGCTTCTTGCACTAGCACGCTAGCAAAAGTATGAGGGTCGCTAGAATTGGTTTTAGTCCGCTCTGGCTATATAGACTAGCTTGTATCAACAAGTTGCTTGATTGTGACAGAGAGATGCGATTTGGTCGGGAATAGTAGGTTCAACAAACATAGCGAAAGAGGTGAAAAAATTGTCTTGGAAGGACATTCTAAGCTCTTCTTTGCACCAGTTACTGGCTCCTTCAACCCAGACCTGTCTTACATGCGGCAAAATGATTCGCTCAGGTGGTTGCGGAGTTAACGGATTTACGGAAATCTGCGCGGCTTGCTATGTTTCGATCCCATGGATTACGGTACCTCGCTGTCCGGTTTGTGGCAGGGCGGTGGGGTGCCCGGATTGCAGTCGGGCAGGGCAAGCGGAGCGCTATTTTCAAATAAATCGTAGTGTGGTTCAATATAATGCGGCGATGCGCGAGTGGCTGGCGCAGTATAAATTCAGGGGGCGCGAATCGCTAGGCCCGTTGTTTGCTCAGATGATGAAGCTTGCTATGAGAGGGATGTTGAAGGAATTAAGCGATCGGTCGGGGGTTTCGCGGGGATTTTTTGATGGGATCACCTTTGTTCCGGTGAGTGAGGCACGGATGCTCGAACGTGGGTTCAATCAATCGCGGACTCTGGCCTATGGAGCGGCGAACGTAGCTAAAGCTCCCGTGTTAGAGCTTCTCGAGCGTTCTCGGCACACGGAGAAGCAGAGTTTTAAGAACCGGAAGCAGAGACTGCTAGAGTTGAAGGGAGTATTTAAGCCAGTGCCGGATGCAGCCGGGAAACTAGAAAAGGTATTTTTAGCTCAGCCCTATTCATTATCCCCTGTGCGTCTATTGCTGGTTGATGATGTATATACGACAGGAAGCACGGTGGATACCTGTGCCTTGGCTCTGCATGATATTTGCGGGAAGCTGGGCCGTTCTGCGGAAATATATAGTGTGACCTGGGCGCGCTCGTGAAGTGAATCTGGAGCAGGATGAGATTTAGAGGTCGGTTGTCCGATTTTTTGGAAGGGGAGAAAGAGAAAGGGATGGACGAAACTTGTCTGATCATGTAATCTAACATCAGATGGTTATTTATAGATAATGACTTGAAGGGGAAAGAAGGAATGGATATGAATCTTGGAAATTGTCCGCGCTGTGGAAGGTTGTTTGCCAAAAATTTCAGAGACCTCTGTCCTTCTTGCATGAAAGATATTGAAGCGGAATACGAGAAATGTCTTGAGTATCTGCGCGAATACAAATCTGCAACGATGGCTGAACTGTCTGACGCTACAGGAGTATCGATTAAACAAATTACGAAATTTATTAAAGAGGGCCGCATCTCGATTGCGGATAACCCGAATATGATGTATCCGTGTGAAGTATGCGGAATTCTGATCTATGAAGGCAATATGTGTGACAGTTGCCGAAGCCGTCTGGCCCGTGATTTGAGTGCAGTTACCCGAGAAGAACAGAGCAAGGCTGCCGGTGAAGAAGACAAACGGGGCGGCGGAACCTATGGAGTTGTTGACAAATTTCGAGCTCCAGAACGCTAACAGCGCTGATCTTGCGGCATAATATTCTTTAATATCCAATAGTTCGCTATAAAATAAGTATCAACTTACGCCGATAAACTTAGTAAAGATTATCGGTTTTTTTATTTGGAAAGAAAGGTGAAACCCATGAAAATCAATGATACCGGACGGGTCGGCGCCATAAATAGCTATCAACGCCAATATGAGTCGCAACGCAAAGGGTTAGATCATAAATCACGGCGTAAAGACGAATTGTCCATTTCTACAGAAGGTATGGAATTATTGAAGGCACAGGAGAGTGCCCAATCGCCGGAGCGCTTACAACGCATTGAAGAGTTGAAGGAACAGGTCTCCACAGGAACCTATCATGTAGACGCTGGCAAGCTGGCTGAGAAGCTTCTGCCATACTTCAAGTCTTTTGACGAGAATTAGGGGGCGGCTATGTCAATACAGCAAGTAGTTGATTCGTTGGATTCTCTGTACGAAGTTCATCAAGAAATGCTGGGAATCAGCAAGCACAAGCAAGAGGCCATCGTCAACAACGATGTTGAGAAGCTGATCGAAGTGATGAATCAGGAGTCAAGATGTGTGAAGCAGATTGAACAATTGGAGGGCGAGCGCGAGAAGGTTTGTCAGGATTTTTTGCTAGAGAAGGGGATAAAATCTCAACTGCAATTGACCGTGACGGAGTTAACCCGTCTGGCCTTTGATCCTGTCGACAAGAAGGCGCTTCAGGATGCACAAGCCAAGCTATCATCGACCCTGAATGAATTAAAAAGATTAAACGAATTAAATCAGAAATTGATAGAGCAATCCTTAGTCTTTATCGACTATTCCCTGGAGCTGCTAGGTGGCAGGGAAGACCAAGAGATCACTTATCAGCATCCTGGCGGTAAATCCGGCGGGGTGAAGAAACCGGGATTATTTGATACACGAGCCTAAGATTCAGAGGAGGATCATATGTCATCCACATTTCACTCGATAGAAACGGCAAAGCGTAGTTTATTTACACAGACAGCGGCTTTGAACACTACGGGACATAACGTCTCTAACGCCAATACTCCAGGGTACTCCCGGCAAGTTGTGAACATGAGAGCGTCATCACCGATCGAAGCCTATGGAATGAATCGTTCTATAGCTCCGGGACAACTCGGTACCGGTGTAGAGTTTTCTTCAATCACACGGATTAGAGAGACATTCCTGGATCATGAGTATCGGGGAGAAGTCAGTGCCTATGGGAACTGGAATCTTCAAGCGGATACCTTGTCCAAGCTCGAGGGGATTATGAACGAGCCTTCGGAGACAGGGCTCCGTACGGTAATGAATAATTTCTGGAAGTCATGGTCTGACTTAAGTAAGGACCCTGAGAGTGTAACGGCCCGGAAGATTGTAGTTCAGAATGCAATGGCATTGACCGATGCTTTCAATTACATGAGCCGGCAGCTAAGTAATCTAAGTCAGGATTTAACGACCAATGTAGGGGTTAAGGCGGATGAAGTACAGTCTTATTTATCCTCGATCGCCGATTTGAATAAATCCATTACCCGAGTCGAAAGTCTCGGCGACAACGCCAACGATCTAAGAGATCAGCGTGATCTGCTGACGGATAAATTGTCTCAGATCATTAATGTAACGGTACAGGATACAGAGCAGGGTTATACGATTATGCTTGGGGGCGATACCCTCGTTCAGGGGGATGCAGTTCAGGTTGAAGTCAATGCCGGAGCGACCCCTGCGGAGAAGGGCGCATATTTAGAGAATGCCTTTGCTGCCGGGACGTTAACTAGCGGTGAAGCGTACGGGATGGTCTACTCCCGGAACAATTATGTTACTGATTATCAGGCGAAGCTTAATAATCTGGCTAATACGATCATGAACGGTACGATGAAGGATGTCTCCATTCCAGCGGGATCGATGCTTCCTGAAGGAACAATCGTCAATGCTAATACCGTGATCACGGTCGGAGGAGCAGATCAACTGCTTACGGCTGGCTCGCCGATGCCTCCTAATGCTGTGCTGAAGGAAGAGGCCAAGATTGATGTTAAAGGCTTGAACGGCTTGCATCAATTAGGATTCTCTTTGAACGGAACGACGGATCGCGGACTTCCATTCTTCACAGGCACCGATGCCGGCACTATTAAGCTGAATGATCAGATTGCCCAAGACCCTACGTTGGTCGCGACATCATTGCGGACTGAAGCGAGCGGTACTGGACAGGTTGTAGTTAAGGGTAATAACACATTGGCTCTTTTGTTCTCCTCTATGAATGAAACGAAGATTACCGCCGATGATGGGGGAGAATCTACGCTGAACTCGCAATATAGCGCGATGGTCGGACAATTGGGGGTTCAATCCCAGGAAGCGGCCCGTCAGGCTGAAAATTCCTCGATATTGGTCACTCAAGTGGATACCCGGCGGCAATCCGTAAGCGGGGTCTCACTGGATGAGGAAATGTCCAATATGATTAAATTCCAGCATGCTTATACCGCAGCAGCGCGGTTTATGACGACCTTCGATGAATTACTTGATAAATTAATCAACGCTACGGGCGTTGTGGGCCGATAGGGGGTAGATGAAGATGAGAGTTACGAATAATATGATGAATTCCCAATTGCTGTTGAACCTGAACCGCAATGGCGTGCGCATGAATGATCTGCAGACTCAGATGTACACCGGCCGGAAGCTCAATAAGCCATCGGATGATCCGGTAGGAATTACTTATTCCATGCGCTATCGTGCCGAATTGTCGTCCAATGAACAGCATCAGGCGAATGTGGATAGTGCATTGTCGTGGCTAGATTTTACAGACACTATGGTCGGTCAGGTCGGAGATGTGATTAAGCGTGTCAAGGAATTGACTGTACAGGCGTCTAATTCAACGAATCCTCAATCAGCGCTGACAAGTATTAAGACTGAGATAGAGCAATTGAAGGAACAATTAATTGATATTGCTAACAGTAAAATGAATGATAAGTATATATTCAATGGGCAGACCTATGATAAGAAGCCTTATGATTTTACGAAGACGGCGGATCATTTATCGGATACAAGCAATGTTGGAGATCTCTCTTCGGATGATGGGAAAATTAACTTTATCGTCGGTGAAAGTGTTCAGTTAGCCATAAATGTTACAGGTAACGATATATTTGGTTCTCCGTCAGAAAAGGATGACGACCATCTCTTTACGATGATGGATCGATTGATAGGAGCGCTCGGAAATAGCGATTTCCCGAAGATCTCGGAACAGTTGGATAAGCTTGATTCCAGACTGGATAAAGTAATGACTGTGCGTTCAGAAATAGGCTCCAAGACGAATCGAGTAGAATTAATGGGAAATCGTCTTGAAGATCTGGGACTTAATTTAACAGATATGCAGGCGAAGACGGAAGATGCCGACTATGAGAAGGTAATTATCCAGTCCAAGATTTCAGAAAGTATTTATAACGCATCTCTAGCTGCTGGATCGAAAATCATCTCTACATCTCTGGTGGATTTCCTGAGATAGAATGGTGGTGACAGTTCTGTGACTCCTCAAGTCCAAATAACTACCCAGCCGTCTCTGCTGGGGATGGAATCAAGCAGGGCGCAAATATTGATCAGGCAACCGAGAGGGGAACTTGAGATCAAGTCCCCTCGAGCTGATATGCAAATATCCCAGCCTAGACCGGAAATGCAAATCGATCAGCATGATGCGTGGAGAGCCTACAATGGAGGCACTGCCCTGGAGATGAATCGCCAGATTTATTCGCATATGCCTCAACTGTTTCTCGAAGGGTTAGCCAAGCGAGTTGAACAGGGAAATCAATTGGCAGCTATCCATTTAGGGAGTACAATCGCGGAGGTTTATGGCGGGGATTGGCAGAGAGATCCTTTCGTGGAGTACCGCGCACCGGCATCCTATGATAATGTAAATATCTATGTTCAGCCGCATAGGCCGGAAATTAATATTACACAGATAAAGCCGGAAATTAGCGGACAATCGCATAATCCGGAAATTGATGTTGAGCACGGGCATTTGAACATATTCGTGAAGCAATATGCTTCGATTCAATTTACACCACCCAATATTGATGTACAAATGTAATAGAACTACAAGCTATAGTGGCAATATGACCATCTATAGCTTTATTATTTATTATTGGAAGTAAATTAAAATTGTATATTTAAGGAGCGAGTAGAATGGAGCTTGAGACAGCTCAATTTGGAGTTGTAGATGTTAAGGAAGAACAAATATTTCATTTTCCGAAGGGCATACCTGGGTTCGAGGAACATACTGAATTTGCGGTTATTGACCTTCCGGACAGTCCTTTCTCTTATTTACAATCGATGCACGAGAGTCAAATCGCCTTATTGATTACAGATCCATTCCTCTTCTTCCCTGATTATGAATTTGAATTGTCGGATCATGTGACTGAAGAGCTTGAGTTAGGGTCGTCCGTGATGCTTCGTTGTATTCTGACCCTGAATAAAGATGTGTCGAAGTCAACTATAAACTTGTTGGCCCCTGTTGTTTTTAATTTGGAGAATAATATGGCCAAGCAGGTCATACTCCATTCCACGGAATATCGTTCGCGGCATCTTCTATGGTCTAAAGAGGAACATTCTCTGGCCAATAAGGCGGGTGAATAAGATGCTCGTATTATCCCGTAAGAAAGGTGAATCGGTCATTATACAGGACGAGATTGAGATCACTGTTCTTGGTGTAGAGGGGGATGTCGTAAGGTTGGGAATTGCAGCTCCGGGAAATGTAGAGATTTTCCGTAAGGAGATATATATATCGATTCAGGAGGCCAACAGGGATTCTGTGTCCCCAGCTTCAGTTAATGTTGGAGCCTTATTGAAGCAGTATCAGAGTCCTAAATAATTTTTTGTAATTTTAATTAAAAACTCTAAACATAAGCCTTCCTTCTGACGATAAATGTATTAGACGCTATTTCGGAGGGGCGGCCGACCTTAACGGAAGCGGGCGGAACCACATGGATGTGGGATAAATAATTTCAAGGAGGAAATACAAATGATTATTAACCACAATATTGCTGCATTGAACACGCACCGTCAATTGGGTGCTAATACAGGCGCTTCTTCTAAGAACCTGGAGAAATTGTCTTCTGGTCTTCGTATCAACCGTGCAGGTGACGACGCAGCGGGCCTGGCAATTTCCGAAAAAATGCGCGGCCAAATCCGCGGTTTGGACATGGCTTCCAAGAATGCTCAAGATGGTATCTCTTTGATCCAAACTGCTGAAGGTGCATTGACTGAAACTCACAGCATCCTGCAACGTATGCGTGAATTGGCTGTTCAAGCTTCCTCAGATACTAACGAAGGCGTTGACCGTCAAAAACTGCAAGCAGAAGTTGATGAACTCTCCAAAGAAATCAAACGTATTTCTACAGATACTGAGTTCAATAATATGAAGGTATTGGATGGAACATTTGACGATAAAACATTCCATATTGGTGCTAACTCGGGTCAAAGTATTAAATTGAGCATTGGTAATATGAGTAATAAAGAATTAGGCGTTAACGGTCTTAAAAAGGATACAACCCTTGCAGATTTAGGGGTTATTGTGACGAATAGATCCACTGATGAGGTTAAAATTGATATTGCCGCACCACAAACTAAAGATGGAGTTGAAATAAAAGAAACAACAGCTTCAATTGACAAAGATGGGAAAATTACTATTACTTTAGCACAGGGTGCACCAAAAACTGGACCTGATGCTCCTGGTGACATTACTGCAACGAAACAAGATGTTATTGATGCTTTGAAGAAAATTGGGGTTGAGGTAACTACAGATGGTTCTGCCACGACTGGTGTAATTGATAATGCAGTTGCAGGTACTACTGTAAAAGCTAATGCAGCAGCGGCAACCGACGTCGACGAGGATACTGGTGTAAATATCTCTACCCAAAAAGCCGCTGATACCGCCATCACCACCATCAACAACGCCCTAAACAAAGTTTCTGAAGAACGTTCTAAACTAGGTGCAAACCAAAACCGTTTGGAACACACTATTAACAACCTGGGCGCTACTTCCGAAAACCTGTCTGCAGCTGAATCCCGTATTCGTGACGTAGACATGGCGAAAGAAATGGTAGACTTCACGAAGAACAACATCTTGACTCAAGCAGCTCAAGCGATGTTGGCTCAAGCTAACCAACAACCACAAGGCGTATTGCAATTGCTTCGTTAATTTTAAATTTACTACGGAGAGTCTCGAGAATATTTTCTCGGGGCTCTTTTTTACATAGACTAAGCCTAAATTATATGTGCTAGAAAACCGATAAATATAACAATGAGGAATATCGGAAAGAGGGTGTATTCGTGAATCTGCAAATTTCTTTCAGTGGGAATCCTGCAGCTTCGAATGGACTTTATTCTCAGACACCTAAGATCGAAGCAAAATCGTTCATCCATGATGAGAAGCAGCTTGTACAAATGGAGAAGCAGGGAGATTATGTCACCATTGGTGAACAGCAGATGGTTCGTTCCATAGATCGGGCAATCAAGGCGCTCCAGGGGCCTGAGACAATGGTTGAAGTTAATGTTCATGAGAAGACAAACTCTATCATGGTGAAGGTGCTAAATAAAGAGACTGGAGAGCTTATTCGTGAAATCCCTCCAGAAAAGACTCTGGAGTTAGTTGCTAGAATGATGGAATTTGCAGGACTTATTATTGACGAACGTAGATAGGGGGAGGAAAGTATGAGAGTTCCGGGATTAGCAACAGGTATGGATATCGATTCTTTAGTAAAACAATTAATGACAGCTAAGCGGGCACCTCTTGATAAACTGAATCAGAATAAGCAAATACTAGAATGGCAGAGAGAAAGTTATCGTACATTAAACAGTGCTGTTGTCGATTTTCGCCAAAATAAGTTAGGTGCTAAGTATCGCTCTGCTTCTGAGATGAATGTATTTAGCTCTACAGTATCGGGTAATAAGGACGCTATTAGCGTTAAAGCTACAACCACGGCTAATCAAGTTCCTATGGAAGTGGAGGTTAAATCACTTGCAACACAGACTAGCTTGGAATCCTTGGCTTTAAGTGCAGGAACTTCTGTAAGGACTAGATTAGGAGATTTGAATAGTGCTGAAGATACGTTTACCTTTTCTGTGAGTCGAGGTGATGGTTCTTATACACAGTCATTTACATTCACTAAGTCGGATACTATCCAGGATGTTTTGAAGAAGTTAAATGGTGATGTGGCTGCTAATATTAGTGCCTCTTTTGACGAAGCTTCAAAGAAGATTATCATTAAGTCGAAGGAATATGGAAATGATACCGTACAATTTGATGGAACTTTGCTTACTAAGGCATTCAATGCTGATCCAGCCAATACTAAAGCGGGTAAGACTGCTGAGCTTACGATCAATGGTACTAAGTATACTCCAACCTCAAATCAGCTGACGGTTAATGGGGTTCAGATCAATTTGCTGGGAACTACCGATGGAAATCCTGCCAACATTACTACGAAGCCAGACGGACAAAAGGCGCTTGAGACAGTTAAGGCATTTATTGAGGATTATAATACTCTGATAAAGGCATTAAACGATAAAACCAACGAACAGAAATATCGCGACTTCCGTCCTCTTTCCACTGAGGAAAAGAAGGAAATGAAAGAGGATGAGATTAAACGTTGGGAAGAGAAGGCCAAGAGTGGTCTGCTGCGGAACGATGAGATTCTAGTCGAGGCATTAGGAAGCATGAGAAATATACTTGTCTCCTCTACAGTAACTTTAGGGGATTCAAGCATTGGCCTGCCATCCGTAGGTATTACTACAGGTCCTTATACAGAGAATGGAAAACTCTATCTGGACGAGGAGAAGTTTTTGAAAGCTATCGATGAGAATCCAGACCAGGTCCTTGAACTGTTTGTAGGCTCATCTGATGGATCATCCAAAGGGATTTTCGACAAGATGTATGATAGTCTTAATGTGACCTTGTCCCGACTATCTGACAAAGCAGGTACCCAAAAGTATAGTACAGATGTATCGGTTTCGTTAAATGAACAGAGTACCATGGGGAAAGAACTGAGGGATCTGAATAATCGGATCTCAGACCTTACCAAGAAACTTACAGTTATGGAGAATAATTATTATAAACAGTTTGCGTCTATGGAGACTGCCATTAATAAGTTTAACTCTCAATCAGCGAGTTTACTCTCATTTTCTGGACAATAGAAGAGGTGAATGAACAATGATTACATCTCCATATGATAAGTACAAGAAGACTTCTGTACAGACCTCCACGCCCTCACAGCTGCTGTTAATGCTGTATGATGGAGCGATTCGCTTCGTTCGGGGAGGCATCGAGGGGATCAAGGAGCAGGATCACAATAAGACCAATACTCAATTGAATAAGGCGCAGGCTATTATATCTGAATTAACGGCTACTCTGGACCGTAGCTACGAGGTCTCTGAAGGATTGGCTGCGCTCTATGAGTATATGAACCATCTTCTGATTGAGGCTAATATTAAGAAGCAGGAAGGCCCTGCTGAAGAGGCGCTGGGGTATCTGCTAGAGCTTCGGGAATCCTGGGCTCAGGCCGCCAAGATGGTTGCCGCTAGCGGGAATTAGGAGAATATGATGAATGAATTGATCGTGGAGTTGGACCAGTTAACACGGTCCGTTATTGGTTCGCTGCGTCAACTGTCGACCGAGGAGCTTGTGAATTTTGTCGGGAAACGTCAGATCATCGTTGATCAGATCGTTGACAGTGCCTCTCGCGAGCCGTTGAATCAATTTCAGCAAGAGAAGCTTGCTTCTATATTGGAATACGATCCAATGATTCGGGAGCGGATGGAGGAACTCAAATTAGAGGCTTCCAATTGGCTGATGCAGCGGGACCAGGCGAAGCAACAGCGCAGTGCCTACGAATCCGCGTATGCGTCAGATAGTATTCTAATGGATAGAAGGAACTGAATGAGGAGCAAGACTGGTGAAGCTATCATCAGTCTTGTCTGCATTTTTTCGACAATTCCCCAAATTTTATATAACAAATGGCTAGAAATATGTTAAATTATGATGTAAAAGTGAGAGAAAAGGCTTTCAAAGAGGAAATATAGGTTTTTTTTAGAAAAAGAGATGATTTCTCTTTTAAAATTGGCAAGATCTTGATATCATAGAGCATATGGCAAATATTGTGACCGATTTTGTCGGGAAGAGGAGGCTAACTATGATCGACATTCACTCTCATATTCTTCCTTTTATAGACGACGGGGCGACAGATTGGAACGAAGCTATAGAGATGGCTCAACAAGCTATCGCAGATGGAATAACGAAGATTGTAGCTACTCCTCACCATGCTAATGGAAGATATAATAATACAGCACCCGAGATCAATAAGTATGTCGTAGAGTTTAATACCCGGATTCATGACTTGAACATGAATTTGGAAGTGCTACCAGGGCAAGAAGTAAGAGTCTATGACAATCTATTGGATGATTGGAAGAATGGACAACTGGAATCACTGAATCATTCGAAATACTTATTATTAGAGCTTCCATCCTCTTCAGTACCTAGTTATGTCGAAGAATTCATTTATGAGCTATCGCTTATGGGACTACAAGTCATAATTGCACATCCGGAGCGTAATGCTGAGATCGCAAATGATCCTACGATTCTTCAGAATATGATAGATAACGGGGCACTGGGTCAATTGACTGCTCAGTCGCTAACAGGGGAATTTGGAAAGAAACTTCAGAAATTATCTTTAGATTTATGTCATAAAAACTTGGTTCAACTGATTGCATCGGATGCACATGACACTGTTAGGCGCCCTTTTGGTCTGTCGAAGGCTTACCAGATGATTGGACATAAATTGGGTTCTGAGATCGAACAGTATTTCAGAGACAACGCTGAGAAAGTGATTATGGATGCTCCAATCGCTTTATTGAGCGAAGATGGACACAAGAGCACAAGAAATAAGCTTAGCAGATTATTTAGTGTGTTTAGTTAGAGTTCTCTAACTTTAACATAGTGAGTTATTAAAATTTATTACATATATGAGGTGAATGACGAGTGACAATTAGAAAGAAGGTTGTTGTATCCACATTAGCAGTAAGTATGATTGCTGCGACTTTGTCAGGGATTCCATTGAGTAGTAAGGCATATGGAAGTCATGTAGGTGCCATTGTTGCTTCTGCAGCGGCGGCGGATTCTAATTTTGACAAAGTGAAAGAAAAGTTGGATGCGTTGAAGAAAGGAATAGAGACGCAAGAGAATGGTAAGGAAAAGTTATCTAATTTAAAAGATGAAATCAGTAAGATTTCAGATGCAGATCTGAAAGAAGCTTTTGATAGTATTTTGGCAAAAACGAAAGCAGCAGGAGTCGATGATGAGGTTCTGCTCAACCTTTATAAAGACATTAGTTCGTTAACTTACGATCCTGAGTATCAAGACTTAGAAAAAATTCGCAATAATAAGGATTATATTGACGCAGCCAAAAAACTGGCGAAAGCAGGCGGAGTAAAGGATTTAACAGTAGATGATATTGTTAAATTTGTGTTCGATCTTCAAAATGATTTAAATACCTCGCTAAAGGGGAAAAGCGAAATTCAGTTAGTAGCCCTTCTTCAGGATAAAGTTGAGAGGGATAAACTTTTAGATGAAGCGCTGAGTAAAAACGTTAAAGGAAACCATACGTTAGAAGATGTGATTAAGGAACTAGGGATTACAAGGAAAGATATTAAAGACACAGTAGATAACGTTAGAGGTAAACTTAATAATGAAACTGTCAAAATGGCAGCCTTGACCCTAATTGGTGCTTACAGACAAGCTTTCCTTACGGATTCAGGTACTGGTGGTAATAACGGTCCTGGCGGTGGTGGTAGCGGCGCTGCTAGCGGCGGTGGCGCACCAGTAACGAAGCCTTCCACAGAGGATACAGCTGAATCCCTTAGCCAAATGGATGTTTCCAAATTGGTTAAGATCGTTGATGGCAAAGCTACATTAGAGTTGAATGAAGCAGATGTCTTGAAGAAGCTTGATAAGATCAAGTCTCTGGCTAATGGCAAGACTGATTTGGCTCTGACACTTAATTTGGGAACAGTAGATGCAGCTGCGATTTCTGTACCTCTTTCCAAGAATATTGTAGAAGCGGCAAAAGCTGCTGGTATCGCGAATGTAAATGTAGTAGTTAATGGAATAACAGTAACATTGCCATTGTCGCAATTCGCTGATTCCTTGAATCTCATTATTACTAAGCAAGAAGATTCTGCAGTAACTTCCATCAGTCAGCTTAAGCTGGCATCGGACGTTCTTAAGTTCGAACTAGAGGTTAATGGAGTTATCAAGAATGAATTCCGTTCGCCAATTACCATTCGTCTGCCACTTCGTGATGCAACAGTGGATCGTGAACTTCTTACTGTAGCGAAGGTGGAAGAGAGTTCCCTGAAGTTTGAAGGCGGCACGCTGGATGGACAACATATTGTTGAGCCTAGAGGCACATTAGCTACTTTTGCGGTAGTTGAGAATAAAGTTACCTTTAATGATATTAGCAGTGTTCAAGCTTGGGCAGGACGTCAAATCCAAGTAGTAGCTGCTAAGGGAGCTATTGAAGGAAGAGGCAATGGAGTATTTGCTCCGAAGGATTCTGTTACTCGTGCAGAGTTCTCCAAAATGCTGATTCTCGCTCTGAACATGGAGAATAGTTTCGATACTGCAACCTTCACAGATGTAAGCAGCGATGCTTGGTACGCACCATATGTAGCTACTGCAGCACGGTTGGGCATTATCCAAGGACGCTCCGCTGATAAGTTCGCTCCGAACGATAAGATCACTCGCGCAGAAATGGCGACTATGATCTCCCGTGCGTTGAAGGTGAGCCAACAATTGGGCGATGTTGAGAATGTTGACGGCGCGTTGACCCAATTCGGTGATGCTGACAAGATTGCAGCTTCCTTGAAGAGTGGCGTAGCCTTTGCAGCTTCCAATAACCTGGTGATTGGTAGCGGTGGTAAGTTCAATCCGAACAACCAAGCAACTCGCGCTGAAGCAGCAGTAATGATCTATCGCACCATGAATTTCGAGAATAAATAAGACCGACTAGGACTTCCTCCTCTCACGTTGATTGGGAGGAGGAAGTTTTTATGTTAATTACAAGCTGGAGGGAACTTAAGTGCCACGAGAATTAGATCTAAGGGATTATTTCCGGATTGTTCTGAAGAGAATCTGGCTAATTGCCCTAGTTGTCGTATTGATATGTTTATTAGTAGGGGTGTATAGCATCTTCATTAAGAAGCCCGTATTTGAGGCTTCCACGAAAATAGTTGTTAATCAGACTCCTTCACAATCTGTAGCTAATCAAATAGATCTTAACCAGATCAATACGAATATTCAGTTGATCAATACTTACAAGGAAATCATCAAGACACCGGCGATATTAGATGAAGTTGTGAGGAATTACCCCCAGTTTCAGTTGAATACTGAAGAGTTGTCGCGAATGATTAATGTTAGCTCTGTTAATAACACTCAGGTGATGACTGTGGTTGTCCGTGATACATCTTATGTGAGAGCTGCAGAGATTGCCAACGCCGTGTCGGAGGTGTTCCAACAGGAGATTCCGCAAATTTTTAATGTAGAGAACGTATCCATTCTCAATATGGCCAAGACGGATCCTCCGGTAAGACCGAAGCCTGTGGAACCCAATATTATGCTGAATATGGCGATTGCCTTCGTTGTTTCGCTTATGATTGGGCTTGGACTTTCCTTATTGCTGGAATACCTGGATGATACCATCAAGTCAGAAGAGGACGTGGAGGATTATCTGGAGCTCCCGACACTCGCTATGATTACACGAATCAGTCAGGAAGATTTGCAGCATAAATCATCACGAACACAAACCGCATCTATGACGAAGAGGGGAGATAATAACCATGTCACGGCAGCCAAGTAGTAAACGTCATTTGATCACTTTGGTCAATCCCCGTTCCCCCATTTCGGAATCTTATCGTGCATTGCGGACGAATATAGAGTTCTCATCGGTAGATGAGAAGACTCAGATTATTATGATAACCTCTGCCGGGCCTGCAGAAGGTAAATCCACAGTAATAGGGAATCTAGCAGTCACCTACGCGCAGAATGAACGCAAAGTGCTCCTGATCGATGCGGATATGCGTAAGCCTACCGTTCATCGCACCTACCAATTGACTAATCGCTATGGTCTTTCATCATATCTATCACATCAGGTTGAATTGCAGGATGCTATTCAGGAGTCTGAACTTACTAATCTCTATATAATGACGGCAGGACCGATTCCTCCGAATCCGGCAGAGATGCTAGGTTCCAAGAGTATGAACAGCTTACTGGAAGCGCTGCGAGAACAGTTTGACGTAATCCTGATTGATGCTCCTCCCGTGCTTGCTGTAACAGATGCCCAGCTTCTGGCATCCCAGAGTGATGGCGTTCTATTGGTCATTAATTCCGGCAAGGTGAAGAAGGATATTGCGATTAAGGCCAAAGAGAGCTTGACGAGAGTGAATGCAAGAATGCTCGGTGTTGTATTGAATAATGTGAAGCGTAAAGCAAGTGAAGAGTACTATTACTATTATTATGGGAACTAGGGCGATAACCGCACTGTTAACAGCAAATATTCATTTGATTATGCTTGTTCTCATCAGTGGAGGCGCATGAAAAGTGAAGTTTCGTAGGGATGCGGCACTACTATTCCTCGTGGATTTAACCATTATATGGTTTAGTATAATTAGTTCATATTGGTTCCGCTATTATTACAGTTTTCCGATAGAGCATAGATCTGAGATGTTCTTGTACTGTATAGTGGCTACTGTCTGCCTGGGGATTAGTTTGTTTTATTTCCGTTTATACAGAAGGGCATGGCAATATGCCAGTATCGACGAGATTGTAGCAATATTTAAAGCGGTTCTTGTCGGAGGAGCATTATCCTATGTGGTCGCGCTGCTTCTCCTATCCAGACCGATACCGGCATCTGTATTTTTCCGCTCGATAGAGACGATTCTCTTACTGGTTGGCGGAATTCGCTTCGTCTGGAGAGTCGTTAAGCCAAGAGGGGCGAAGGAGGTTCCATCCGATGGTTATAACAATGTGTTAATCGTTGGAGCCGGAGATTGTGGGATTATCATTGCTAAGGAATTGAGAAGCTCCAAAGGAAACATGCGGGCGGTTGGGTTTATCGACGACGATCCTAATAAACTGCATTTGCAGATTTGTGGGTTGCCCGTGCTTGGGAACAGAGACTCCATTCCGGAAATCGTTGAAAAATATAAGGTGAAAGAGATTATTATCTCTATTCCGTCCGCTACGAAGAATGAGATTTCAGCAATTGCCAAGATATCTAAGGATACCGGGGCTCTGCTTAAGATGATTCCTCGTATTGATGATCTGATCTCCGGGAAGGTCTCGTTAAGCAGAATTAGAGAAGTTAGTGTTGAGGATTTACTCGGTAGAGATCCTATCATTACAGATCTCGACGGCATTATGAATTATGTAGAACATAAAGTAGTGCTGATTACTGGAGCGGGTGGATCGATTGGCTCAGAGTTATCGAGACAGATCGCCAGCTATAATCCCGGCAGACTGCTGCTGCTGGGGCACGGAGAGAATAGTATTTACACGATAGAGATGGAGCTGAAGAGGAATTTCCCGGAATTACGCTATGATACGATTATTGCAGACATCCAGGATTTGGATAGAATGGACCAGGTATTCAATAGTTATAGACCACAGGTTGTATTCCATGCAGCCGCACATAAGCATGTTCCTCTAATGGAGCGTAATCCGGCGGAGGCAGTAAAGAATAACGTATTCGGAACGAAAAATGTAGCTGATTGTGCCGATCGTTATGGTGTAGATCGCTTTGTGCTGATATCATCAGATAAGGCAGTCAATCCTACTAGTGTAATGGGTACTACCAAACGGATTGCTGAAATGTACATACAAAGTCTGAATGCATCTAGTGATACCAAGTTTGTAGCTGTACGTTTTGGTAATGTACTGGGAAGTCGCGGTAGTGTCATCCCGCACTTCAAGCAACAGATCAAGGAAGGCGGCCCGGTAACGGTCACCGATCCACAGATGGTCAGATATTTCATGACGATTCCTGAGGCGGTGCAGCTGGTTTTACAAGCGGGAGCTCTAGCTAAGGGAGGAGAAATCTTCGTCCTGGATATGGGCGACCCTGTAAGAATCCTTAACCTAGCCGAAGACCTGATAAGATTATCTGGTTATGAGCCATATGCGGAGATTGACATCGTATTTACAGGAATCCGCGAAGGTGAGAAGTTATTTGAAGAACTTCTGACAGATGAAGAGAATGCGACATCAACTCAACATAATCGCATATTCATCGGCAAGTCATCCAATCTGAAGAAGAATCAGATGGAATTGGAGCTAGCTAAATTACAAAAGGTGATAGAAGACGAGACACTCTCTGTGCGTGACATACTTGAACGCCTTGTTCCTAGATATGAAATCGTCTCCTGAACCTAGTATAAATTCAATGAAAGTAAGGTGAACAGAATGAAAGCTAAGAAGTTGGCAACCGTCGCATTAACCATTTCCTTGTTGCTAGGCGGTGCTTCACTGTCGTCAGCTAGCGTAGAAGCCGCAGCTAAGAATGTTAAGATTCAGCCAGTATCCGTACAAATGAGCTTCGATGGAGTGCAGATTCAACCGCCGGCTGGTCAATTTATATTTAATTACAAAGGTACGACATATGTGCCTTTGCGGTTCGTTTCTTATGCTCTCCAGAAGAATGTGGAATGGGATAGCAAGAAATTACAAGTAAATATCACCGATCCAACAGCCAATCAATTAGTGGCTATCAAGGAAAGAATGATGAATTTGGGCCAAGATGCAGCAGGAGCGCAAGTTTCTAAAGCTCCGCTTAACATCTCGCCAATCGATGCAAAATATGTGTTTAATGGCGAGACGAAAACTGTAACTAAGGGACAAATCAGCTTTATCTACAAGGGAACTATCTATGTTCCAATGCGTTTCGTTGCGGAATCTACTGGCGCAATTATTAAATGGGATTCTAAGACCAAAGCTATCTCCGGTTTCTCCCCGGCTTATCTGAAAGAAAAAGGCACAGATAAAGGTGACTCTGGAGCAACGAACCCTGGTACAACTCCAGGTGATGGTAAGGATAACGCTGGACAAACTCCAGGTAAAGGTGGCGCAGAAGGAACCGTCGCAGATACAGCTTACGATAGCATCACTAAAGCTACTCAATCTAAACTGGTATCCCTACAGAACAAGAGCGAATCTCTGATGTGGGATTTGGCCAATAAATATTTAGCAGCCGACGACGATGCAACCAAGAAGAAGCTCCTCTCCCAAGGACAGGACCAGCTTGATAAACTAAGCGCTGAATTTGATGCCATCGTTGCCGATGCTGAGAAGCAATTGAAAGACGGCGGCTACAGCACAGACATCATTAAAGAATACCGTGCTGAATTCGAGAAGCAAATTGAAGCAGGCAAGAAACTTGCCGAGCGTATGAACTAATTTGTAGAAAATTGAAGGGGTAGAAGCTAGTCCATGTTCTGCCCCTCTTTGATTACATAAGAACTTTAGTGGGTTAGGAGTTGCTTGGAAGTATCCAACTCCAATTTAGTTCTAATTCACTGAAGTGAATAACAAGGAAGGAAGTATTTAAATTGAAGGAGAAAATTTATCTATCCTCCCCTCATATGAGCGATGAGGGTTTTGAACTGCAATATATACATAGAGCCTTTGATACAAACTGGATAGCTCCACTAGGTGAGAATGTGAATGAATTTGAACGAGAAGTAGCTTCATTAATTGGTTCGAAAGCTGCTGCAGCACTTTCTTCCGGAACAGCTGCGATCCATCTGGCACTTATGGCAGCTGGTGTTGGGGAAGGAGATATTGTATTTTGTCCTTCTCTTACTTTCTCGGCAACTGTTAATCCTGTAATCTATCAGAACGCTATTCCGGTATTTATAGACAGTGATTATGAAACTTGGAATATGAGTCCTGTAGCACTTGAGAAGGCATTTGAAAAATATATTAAGCTAGGTAAAAAACCTAAGGCTGTTATTGTTGTTCATCTTTATGGCTTCTCTGCGGATATGGATCGGATTATTGATATATGTAGACGATATGACGTACCTTTGATTGAAGATGCTGCTGAGTCACTCGGTACTACATATAAGGGGAAATACACAGGCACTTTTGGAGATTATGGAGTGTTCTCCTTTAATGGAAATAAAATCATCACTACCTCAGGTGGGGGAATGTTGGTATCAAATAACGAAGAGAGAATCGAGAAGACAAGGTTTTGGGCAACGCAAAGCCGTGATAAAGCGAGACACTATCAGCATAGTGAGCTTGGCTTTAATTACCGTATGAGCAATATAGTAGCTGGAATAGGCAGGGGTCAATTGAAGGTCTTAAATCAGAGAATTCAGAGAAAAAAAGATATATTTGAATACTATAAGCAAGAGTTAGGTAACTTGGACGGCGTCCAAATGATGCCAGAGCAAGATTGGAATAAGCCAAATTACTGGTTATCTTGTATAACTTTAAGTGGATATGTTAGGCCTCTTGATGTAATACTCACACTTGAGAAGGAAAACATCGAGAGTAGACCTGTTTGGAAGCCAATGCATATGCAACCGTTCTTTGAGAAATATGATTATATTGGTTCAGATGCAGCAGAGAAGTTATTTGAGAATGGTATTTGTTTGCCGTCTGATACGAAAATGACTGATGGGGATTTAGAGAGAGTATGTAAAGTTATTAAGGAGCTTTGGAGGTAATCATGCAAACTCAGCTTGAATCTGATTATAAGCGGTCTTTACAATCCGGAGCTAAAGCTGGTATTTATAGAAGATTTATAAAAAGACCTATGGATTTTATTTTAGCCTTAATTTCCGTTATTGTTCTCAGTCCTATAATGCTGATTGTAGCACTTCTTGTGAGAATAAAACTGGGTAGTCCTGTGATTTTCAAACAAAAAAGATCAGGATTGAATGGAAAGATATTCACAATGTTTAAGTTTAGGACGATGACGGATGAGAAAGATGAAAATGGAGAACTACTACCTGATAGCATTAGGTTAACAAAGTTTGGACGCTTCCTACGATCTACATCTCTTGATGAGTTGCCAGAACTTTTTAATATTCTGAAAGGGGACATGTCCATTATTGGTCCTAGGCCCTTATTGGTACAGTATCTACCACTATACAATCCTCATCAAAGACGACGACATGAAGTAAGACCAGGTTTATCTGGATTGGCGCAAATAAGTGGGAGAAATTCAATCAGTTGGGAAGATAAATTTAATCTAGATGTTCAATATGTTGACAATATAAGCTTTATTGAAGATTGGAAGATTATTTTTTTAACTATTAAAAAAGTCTTCGTTAGAGAAGGAATTAATTCGGAAACTGCGGCGACAATGGAATATTTCGAAGGTTATAAAGTGGAGGAATACGATTGAGATGAATATACTAATACTTAGTGCAGGTAGACGTGTTGAATTGATACAAAGTTTCCGAAGGGCAGCGAGAAGGTTGGAAATTGAGAGTAATATTGTATCCGGAGACTGCTCGGACACAGCCCCAGCATTGTATTTTTCAGATAGAACTTATAAGTTACCGCGAATAAGTGAACCCAATTATTTAGAATCAATTATTCAAGCATGTGATCAAGAGAATATTAGTTTAATAATTCCAACCATTGATACAGATTTATTATTACTAGCCAAATACCGATCCTTCATCGAAAATAAAACAAACGCTAAGGTAATGATATCAGATACTAGAGTCGTAGAGATATGTAGAGATAAGACCAAGACACATCATTTTTTTGAGAGTAATGTTTTTGGCTCACCAAAAATGTATTCAGACGAAGAACTACTGCATGCCGAGATACAATTCCCATTATTCATTAAGCCTAAATCCGGAAGCTCGAGTGTTGATACATTTGTAGTGAATAACTTTGAAGAATTAAACCTCTTTCGGTCTATTATTAAAGAACCTATCATTCAGGATTTTATTGAAGGTGATGAATATACCGTAGATGTTTTTCTTGATTTCAATAGTACGATTATCACAGTTGTTCCTCGATTGAGGCTTGCCACACGGGATGGCGAGATATCAAAGGGTAGAATTATTAAGGATAGAGAGATTATTGATGATGTCAAGAGGATGATGGAACTACTTAAGCCAATTGGACATATAACCATTCAATTGATGAAAACTAAAAATGGTATAAAATATATCGAAATCAATCCTAGATTTGGTGGAGGAGCACCAATGAGTATTCAAAGTGGTGCTGATTCATGTGAGAACCTCTACAGAATCATGTTAGGGGAGCAACTAACGTATAACGAGGATTATCGAGATAATATTACGTTTTTAAGATACGACAGCAGTATTTGCTTGGATGAGAATATGAGGCTTGTTAAATGATAAAAGCAGTTGTTTTTGACTTAGATGATACGTTGATTTCTGAGAGAAAGTATATCGAAAGTGGATACCTGCATATTTCTAAAGTACTATGCGACAAATATCATTTATTTGAAAATGAACTATATCAGCTTCTGATTGATTTATTTAATGAAAGCCCGAAATATGTGTTTAACAGACTTCTTGATAGATTTGGGATTATTTATACTCATAGGGACATTCAGCAGTTAATAGAAGAGTACCGAAACCATATCCCATCAATTGAGTTTTATAATGATGTGTTACCGAATCTTGAAGTTTTAAAACAAGAAAAAATAAAAATAGGTATTATAACTGATGGCTATGCCAATGCACAACGTCAAAAATTAAATGCTCTAAAAGCTCATTGCTATTTTGATGAAATAATAGTAACCGATGAGTTAGGAAGAGAATACTGGAAACCTCACCCACGATCCTTTGAGATTATCAAGAGTAAGTTGAATGTAGATTATAACGAAATGATTTACATTGGTGATAATCCAGAAAAAGATTTTTATATTAGTAGCATCTATCCTATAAAGACAATAAGAATTAATAGGTGTGGATTTTATAGCGATAGAAGCTACTTTCGTGATATCAGGGAAAGTCAATCTATTATTAGTTTGAACGATTTAAAAACAATGGTAGAAAAGTTTGATAATGTAAAATGTACTAAATGAAGGAGTGATAAAATGGCAAGGGTTCTTATATTAGCTAATAACGATGTAGGCTTATATAACTTTAGATTTGAATTAATTGAAGAATTAATAAGACAAGGATATCAGGTATATTTTCTTTGCCAGAATCAGAAGAAGATATAAAAGTTAAATTATTAATTGAGGCTGGTGCAAATCATATACAAACACACATAAATAGAAGAGGTATGAATCCTCTCGAAGATTTAAAGCTTATAAGGGAGTATACGAAAATTATTAAGGAAGTTAACCCTGATGTTATATTAACATATACAATTAAGCCAAATATTTATGGAACATACGCTGCTAGTAATCTAAATAAGCCAGTTGTCATTAATATAACAGGAGGTGGAAGAGTATTGCTTTCTTAGATGATGATAAAAATAAAATCATCAATGGGATTAGAAGTTATCGGGACCTCGGATAGAATCTTTGAGCACATTGATGAGCACGAAATCTTTGTTGGTATTGGAGATAATAACACAAGACAGAGGATTTATGAGAGTCTGGAAACAGTTGGTGCCCATATACCCGTATTAGTTCATCCAAGTGCAGTAATTGGGGATCAGGTGAATATAGGAAAAGGGACAGTCGTTATGGCGGGAGCAGTTATTAACTGCTGCACCAACATAGGTAAAGGTTGCATTATTAATACGGGGTCTACAATAGATCATGATAATTGTATTGAGGATTATGTCCATATATCCCCGGGAGTGCATTTAGCGGGTTCTGTAAGAATTGGACATGGATCATGGCTGGGTATTGGTAGCGTTGTGAGTAATGGTGTGAACATCGCTAAGGAATGCAAAGTAGGTGCCGGCTCTGTTGTTATTAAAGATATAATCGAATCAGGGGTCTATATTGGGACTCCGGCAAAGAGGCTACGCTAAATTAAATAATCGAGGGAGAATCACATGGATTTACTATATAAAATTATATTTTATATAAATGGGTTTATTATTGTGTGGGCAATGGTTGGCTATCCAGTTTCTTTAAAAATTATTGGTAAGCTATTTAAGAAACGGGAGCTCAAAAAAGATTTTTCTCATCAGCCCACAACAACTGTAATGGTAGTTGCACACAATGAGGAAAAGGTAATACTAGAAAAGTTAAATAACATTATAGAGTTAAACTATCCTAAAGAAAAAATAGAATTCTTAATTGCATCTGATAATAGTACTGATAAAACAAATGAAATTGTAAAACAGTTTGTAAAAGAACATCAAAATTTTAATATACGACTTTATGAAGTTAAGAAACGAAAAGGTAAAACAAATGCTCAGAATGAGGCCCAAAAAACTGTAAAAACAGAGTTTCTAGTTATGACTGATGCCAATTCTATTTTAGATAAAGACTCTGTAAAAGAATTAATGGCAGCTTTTACTTCAGAAGACATTGCTTATGTATCAGGAAGATTATCTATCGTGAATCAGACATCTAGTGATGTGAGTAGTGCTGAGGCAAGCTACTGGGACAGTGATCTAGCTACGCGGGAGATTGAAGGTAGAATCCAGACTGTAACTGCAGGTAATGGAGCATTATACGCATGTAGGACAAAAGATTACTATGATTTCGATCCAATACAATGCCATGATAGTTCAATGCCACTGTTGTATGCACTTCAGGGTAAAAGGGCAATAGCAAATCATGATGCTATTGCTTATGAGAAAGCTGGAGAAGTTATAGAAGACGAATTCGGACGTAAAGTAAGAATGAACCGAATTATTCTTAAACACATATTACCTGATATAAGAATACTAAACATATTCAAGTATAAGTGGTTTTCATATTTTTATTTTGGACACAGAACGTGTAGATATTTATTATGGATTTCTCACTTATTGGTATTCATAACTAATGCCCTACTACTATCTGAGTCATGGTTTTATGTAGTAATGTTTGTGGGGCAAGCCCTATTTTACCTTCTAGCATTGGTTAGAGCAATTACAAAATCTAATAATAAATATTTGACTTTGGTTTATTACTACTGTGTAACTATACTTGCACAATGGGTTGGAGTTTATTCCATATTGACAGGAAAGGCAAAGCCATTCTGGGAGAAAGCTGAAAGTACAAGATAATGACAGTGTTATGAAGTAAATAACACTCGTTTAACCTCTCTCGCGTAAGGAGTTTATAATGAACCTTCAAGTATTAGTTTCGACAATGCACCAAACGGATAATAGTCTGCTGGGGAAAATGAATATTCAGTCCGATGCAATAATCATTAATCAGTGTAATGAAAATAAAGTCACGGAATTTAAGTATAAAGGAAACCAAATAAAGTACTTTTCTTTTGCAGAGCGAGGCGTTGGTTTAAGTAGAAATAGTGCTCTTATGCGGGCGAGTGGTGATATTTGTTTAATGGCAGACGATGATATGATTTATGTGGACGGATATAGAGATATTGTAATAAATGCATTTGAGAATAATCCGAAAGCAGACATAATAATGTTTAATGTACCGATCCATAAAAGGAATGGGCAAACTATAGTGAAAGTAAAAAAGAATGGAAAAGTAAGATTTTTAAATTCCTTGAAATATGGAACAGTAAATATAGCGTTTAAACGAGACTCTATTTTTAAAAAAAATATTTGTTTTTCTTTACTGTTTGGCGGTGGGGCTCAATATGGTTCTGGGGAAGATAGTTTGTTTATAAGAGATGCATTGAAAAATAAATTAAGAATTTATTCTTCTATAGAAACTATTGCTGAAATTGAGGAGAACGAGTCTACATGGTTTAATGGGTACAATGAAAAATATTTTTTTGATCGAGGAGCTCTATTTCAAGCAATGGGCGGCAGAGTAACCTCAATATTACTAATGGTTCAATTTTTAATTAGAAAAAGAAGTTTATACTCAAATCAAATTAGCTTTATAACCGCTCTACAACAGATGTTTAAAGGTAGACAAGACTTTCTTGACAGGGATAGGGGGAAGGTGAAAACTGGAGTGAACTATTGATATAAATATTTATAGAGGGAAGTCTAAATATGAAAAAGAAAATCAAGAGAATTTGTATCATAGCTGATGCATATCCAACTGAAACGAATCCTAGAAATCCATTTATCGAGCAACTAGTAGTCACCTTTAAGGATATGGGGATTGATTGTACTGTTCTTAATCCAGTGTCAATAACAAAAGCTCTAGTTCGTAATAGTGGATTAAGTCCAAAACGTTGGAGTAAGAACATAGAATCGGGCGTTGTTGAAATATATTCACCTAGGTACCTTACCTTTTCTTCAAAGAAATATGGCCCCATTAATACTAATGTTTTAAACTTATTTTTTTTTCAGCGCAGTTGTTTAAAAGTATTAAAAGAAATAGGGTCTAACTTCGATGCTGTTTATGGACACTTTATTTTCCCCTCGGGTATTTCAGCTGCTAAGATATCGCAGGAGTTGAATATACCTGCATTTTTTGCATATGGTGAAAATACTAATTATACCATTGATTATTTAGGAATTGATAGAACTAGAAATCTTTTGAAGGACATAAGAGGCGTTATATCAGTTTCAAGCGCAAACAAATCGAATTTGCTAGAACAAAATATCGTTGAAGAAGATAAAATAGGCGTATTCCCAAATTCGATTAATAATAAACTTTTTTATAAACGCAACAAGATCGAGATGAGAAAAAAGTATGGATTACCAGCAGATGCTTTTATTGTTGTATTTGTAGGGCGATTTATAGAGATAAAAGGCGCTGACCGTCTATCAAAAGCAATAGAGATGGTGGGTTCTGATACTGTGAAATCAATATTTATTGGATTTGGACATGTTGGCCCAAGTTGTGGGGGGATCTTATTAGAGGGAAAGCAGCCTCACGAAAATATTCCTGAACTTCTATCAGCAGCAGATATTTTTGTACTGCCAACATTAGCTGAGGGTTGCTGTAATGCTATTATTGAAGCAATGGCCTGCGGTTTACCAATAGTATCATCAAATAGATCGTTTAATGATGATATTATTGATGAGACTTGTTCGATTAGAATAGATCCAATGAATATTGATGAAGTGGCAGACTCAATAAAATTACTTTATAAAAATAAGGGCTTGAGAGATAAACTTTCAAATGGTTCCCTAAAAAAAGCAAGATCTTTAAATATTGAAGAACGTGCAAAAAATATCATTGATTTTATGGAAAGTAAATTATAGAAAAAGAGTAAAATTCTAAAGATAACGAAAATTGAATAGTTAAGTTTTTCAGAGGTAAATGAGGTGATTGACATTCAAAAAGAAACATTAAAGATTAATAACCAGTTATTGTTTATAATCCTTTTTTTGAGCATAATGCCAATAATCAGCATCAGACAGTTTAGTATGCCAGTTTTATATTTATTCATTCCCTTAGGGATAATGATTCTCCTATGCATTATTTTTGGATGGATAACAGTACCTAAGTTTCAAAAAACCCTGATTTTATTTTCTCTATTAATACTAATTGAAATTTTCTTATCAACTTTATACGGGACAGTAACGGTTTTTGGTGAATTTATTTTTCCAACAGATTCATTACAGTATATAGCGAAATTTTTAACAATAATCTTATTTACAGTAATATTTTATAATGGGAAAGTTGAGGCAGATATTTTTATTAAGTATTTCCTAATAATTTTAAATATAGGAATGTTAATAGGTTTATTTCAATGGATTCCATGGCCAGGTAGAGAATTTTTAGTGAGATTGTATCCCTTTAACGATTTTTCAGGACAATTAGAACAATTGAATAGAACAATGGTTGGTATTAGGGTTCACGGATTAGCTCAACATGCCACTGCAAACGGAGGATTAGCTACATTTTTCTTTGTATACGGATTTTCTGTATTTAGTTACTATAAAAAGCACCAATTTTTATCAACTAGTTTAATGCTTTTATCTATTATTAATATTTTTGCAAGTCAAGCCAGAGCAGGAATATTAGCTTTAGTATTTTCAGTTTTTCTTTTCTATGTAGTAAGCGTTTATATAAATAGAAAAAGTTTCAAGCCAACAATATACTTAATCTTAGTTTCAAGTGTAATTTATTCAATATTTCTTTATCTTTATAACAATGGTAATCCAATTGTTGTAAAAATGGTGTATAGATGGGGAGTTTTATTTGAAACGAGTGGTGGGGGTAGAGTTGATCAAATAGCGTATTTTGTATCTCTATTAAAGAACCCTTTTCACTATTTGTTTGGGTTGTCTAAACAAGTAGTAAATCAAAGTGTCCTTTCATATGGCGTTGAAGTAGAGCCAGTAAACATATTGGTGACATATGGCGCATTAGGATTTATACTACAGTACGCTCTAGTCTTAATATTGCTAATTTACTTTTTGAAGAACATGAGAAAATCTACAAAAAACAGGGCCTCCCTAATGCTCTTAACAGCATCTTTCGTCGGACTCGCTAGCTATCAAGTTTTTTCGGTAGGTTATTATTTTTTTAGAGAAATAAGAGTGGGTTTATTTCCATGGATACTAATGGGGGTGACTATTGGGGTTTATGAGCGATATAAATTGAAAGATGGTAATTTATAAATGACGGATTGTAAAATGAAGTGCGACACCTGCTGGAAATAAATAAAAAAGAGCCCATGGCCGGATTCGTGTAGAATGAAAGTTCCTACACCCTACATACACACAAGGAGAATCCACCATGAACTACACACATCTTAGCATAATCGAGCGCAGCAAGCTAGAAATCCTCCACCAGCAGGGGAAAAGTGCCAGAGCGATTGCCAGAGAGCTCGGCAGACATCATTCCACCATCAGCCGTGAACTGGAGCGTCACGAGGGTCAGGAGACCTATGGTGCACAGCGAGCCCAGGAGAGCTATACCCAGCGTCGTAAAACCTCGGTTCCCGAAGGCAAGTGGACGCCGGAGCTGGCTAGAGTCATCGAAGAGAAGCGTCAGGCCACCTGGTCTCCGGAGCAGATCACATAGCGGTTTCGGCAGGAGAAGCAAGCCATCGTATGCTTTAAAACGATCTATCGCTGGCTGTACGCGGGCCTGTTGTCCAAAGGCATCCTCACCGTTCCCAGACACAAAGGCAAGCGGCAGAAGCCTGCTGAGACGCGTGGCAAGTTTACCGTGGGCAAGTCTATCTCTCAGCGTCCCAAAGAGGTACGGTCTCGGGAAACGTTTGGTCATTGGGAACTCGATACGGTGGTCTCAGGCCGTGGGAAAAGCAAGGGCTGTGTAGCTACGTTCATTGAGCGTAAAACGCGCTTGTACAAAGCCATTCGGATGCCAGACCGCACAGCGTTGTCTATGGAGATCGCTTTTGGTGTAGTTGCTTCTGAGTATCCTATCGGAGCCTTTCAAACCGCTACAGCAGATCGTGGCAAGGAGTTTGCTTGCTACACCAATCTGGAGGCCACCCATAGCATACAGGTGTACTTTGCTGATCCGTATTCCTCCTGGCAACGAGGCTCCAATGAGAACGCCAACGGCCTCTTGCGAGAGTTTTTTCCCAAAGGAACGGACTTCGCTCAAGTTACGGACGAGGCTTTACACCATGCTCTTGATCTGATTAACCACAGACCACGAAAATGTCTGGGATGGAGAACCGCTCGCGAATCTTTTTCAGAGGAACTGTCGCACTTGCCTTGACAATCCGTCTTTTAAAAAGACGATATTCAATCAAACGAGCGTTTGGATTTTCACAGAAAAATATTTTATGAAAAGTGGGTGAGGAATATATTAATAATTGGCAAAGTATGTCAAAGTCTTAAATACCGGTTTAAAAGAGTATCTAGCCCAATTCATAATTTTATCTTAATGATGATGGTTCCCAATCTATCTATTGGAAAGGGATGCATTATAAGCAAAGTATACTGGGGGCCAAATTCAGGAAAAGTAATAATAAAAAGAAATACTAGTATATCTAAGTGGGTTTGCATTATGCCCTATGGTGGATCTATTGAAATAGGTGAAAATTGTAGCATTAATTCCTTTTGTCATATCAATGGAAATGGAGGCCTGAAGATTGGAAATAACGTAAGAATAGCCACAAACTGTACTTTGATTCCGGCAAATCATATATTTAGTGACCCGAATATACCCATTACATTTCAAGGTGAGACGAGGGAGGGGATTACTATCGAGGATGATGTTTGGTTGGGAGCAGGGGTTAAAGTACTAGATGGTGTTGTTATTGGCAGGGGAAGCGTTATAGGAGCTGGAAGCGTTGTAAACAAGTCAATTCCTCCCTTTTCCATTGCTGTAGGGATTCCGGCGAAGGTTATAAAAAAGAGGAAGTAATTCACATTTTGTATTGAGAAGAAGAGGAGAAGTAATGGCGCATAAGGTTAGAAGCAACGAGTATTTTGTAGCCATAATGACGAAGTTTATTTTGGTATTTTTAAGTATGATTACTTCGGTCTTGTTAAATAGATATCTTGGGCCTAGTCTTAAGGGGGAATATTCATATATTTTAAATATTGTTGGAATACTAGCATTAATTCTAAATTTAGGTATTGGTCAATCATATACTTTTTTCAAAAAAAAAAATGGGGATAGTGCATCTCAGGAATTTGTGAATATATTTTATTTCCAATTGATTTTATATATAGTTTTACTATTAATTATCAATGTGTTTTATAAAGAAAGAATTTTGAATTTTATATTGATTATAAGTATATTAAGTCAATTTAACATGCAAATTAGCTTTATGTCATTAGTTGCAAATGTAAATAAAAGAAACTATATCACTATTGTTTCGATGGCAATCTACGCATTTTTTTTATTGATTATCTATTTATTTACTAATAATAATCTAGAGATCATAATCTACATTTATATTATCAAAATTGTGCTTGAAAGCTTATTATTTATTACTAGCAATAAGCTTTATCCGTATTCTTTAAAAATAAATTTTTATTTTATGTTAGATATATTAAAATTCAGTTTATTTCCTATGGTTACTTCATTATTGATAGTCCTAAACTACAGCGTTGATACTATTATACTTAAACAATTTGTTGATTATAGCGACATAGGTATCTATAGTGTAGGGGTGACCTTAGCAGGAATTGTTTGGTTAATACCCGATGCTTTCAAAGATGTTTTGTTTAATAAAACTGCTAAAGATAATTCTTTGAAAGATATTGTTTTTGGAATTAAGTTTAATATATATTTGTCTATCATAATTATCATAGGCTTTTCATTGTTAGGGAAGGATTTCCTTTATTTAATGTATGGTAAAGAATATATAGCCTCATATTCAGTAACATTGCTGTTATTTGTTGGTTGTATACCTATGATTTTCTTTAAGATTTTGAATACTCTCTATATTTCAAATGGTAATCAAAAGATTTCCTTCTTTATACTAATAGCAGCTGTCATTGCAAATGTTATAGGTAATTACATTTTAATTCCTTTTATGGGTATTAGCGGTGCTGCAATATCGTCGATTATTTCTTATTCTGTTAGTGGTATTATTTTATTACTCTCATTTATCAAACGGTATAACATAGCTATTAAAGAGATTGTATTATTTAACGAGAATGAAATGAAAAAAATTAAGTCAATAATACTAAAGAGATAACATAAAGTATGATTTTGGTAAAATCTCGAATAGAGAGTCATTTAAATGCTAAAACATAAGCGGAATTTAAGTTAATTTAGTATAGAAAGGTGATAACATATGTACAAACTAGCAGTAGCAGGAACCGGTTACGTCGGCTTAGTCGCAGGTGTATGCTTCGCCGAGAAAGGGCATCAAGTAACTTGTGTTGATGTGGATGAAGATAAGGTTGCTTTAATGAAATCGGGGGTTTCTCCGATCTATGAAGCAGATTTGGAAGAGTTGATGCAGAAGAACCATGCTGCTGGAAGAATTGATTATACGACGGATTATAAGGCAGCTTATCGGGATGCCGATGCTATCTTCATTGGAGTAGGTACACCGGAACAGCCAGATGGCTCTGCGAATCTTTCATACATAGCAACCGTGGCGAGGCAGATCGCTGAATCTATTGAGAAGGATTGTCTCGTTGTGGTTAAATCTACGGTTCCCGTGGGTACGAACGACAAGGTAGAACAGTTTATTCAGGATTTCTTAGTGAACAATGTTCGAGTT
Organism: Paenibacillus aceti; assembly: GCF_003614185.1. Classification (GTDB taxonomy): domain Bacteria; phylum Bacillota; class Bacilli; order Paenibacillales; family Paenibacillaceae; genus Fontibacillus; species Fontibacillus aceti. Next base: position 3,794,260 of record NZ_KZ987724.1, on the reverse strand, counting down.
GAAGTAGCATCAAATCCTGAGTTTTTGGCACAGGGCTCTGCAGTTCATGATACTTTACATGCTGAGCGGATTATCATTGGGACTGAGAGTGAATGGGCGGAAGCGATGTTGAAGGAAATATATGCGCCATTCTATTTGCCGATTGTTTCTGTTAACAGAAGATCAGCAGAAATGATCAAGTATGCTTCCAATGATTTCCTTGCCCTGAAGATATCCTATATGAATGATATTGCGAATCTGTGTGAGTTATTGGGTGCAGATATACAGGACGTTGCTAAGGGAATGAGTTATGATGAACGGATCGGAAGTAAGTTCTTGAATGCAGGGATCGGCTTCGGTGGTTCTTGCTTCCCTAAGGATACCAAGGCGCTAGAATACATAGCCAAGCAGAATGGATATGAACTCAAAACGGTTAAAGCTGCTATAGAAGTAAATAAAGAGCAGAAAACGATGTTGTATAAGAAGGCTAGCAAGAGACTTATTACTTTTAATGGTCTAAAGGTTGCTGTTCTGGGATTAACCTTTAAGCCAGGCACAGATGACTTGAGAGAAGCCGCGTCTCTTGAGAATGTACCTGTGTTGTTAGCGCAAGGGGCTAATATTTACGCCTATGATCCGGTCGGTGCTGATCGATTCGCCAAGGAATTCCCGGAAGGGCAAATCGATAAAGGGACTATTACCTATGTATCTGATATTGAAGAAGCTCTAGCGAATGCTAATGTATGTTTCATATTTACCGAATGGGGAGAAGTGAAGGCAGTATTGCCTCATAAATATAGAGAGTTAATGAGGACTCCTCTTGTATTTGACGGAAGGAATATCTATAGTGTCCAAGACATGCAGGACGCTGGGGTTGAGTATCATTCTATCGGAAGACCGTCTGTGACTAGAGCGGGAATGCAGGGGGCGAATAAGCTTGAATTACAAAACGCTTGATTCTAGTAAAGTGTACCTCATTACGGGGGCAGCTGGTTTTATTGGATATCATTTAGCTGATAAATTATTAAATCAAGGTTGTAAAGTGGTTGGCATAGATAATCTAAATGATTATTATGATGTCAATCTGAAATACCATCGTCTGGAGCAACTTGCCCCATATGAGCAGTTCACATTCATAAAGAGTGATATTGCTGATAAAGAAGCGTTATTTAAGGTATTCGAAGAATATAAGCCGAATATAGTTATTAACTTGGCTGCTCAAGCTGGAGTTCGATACTCTATAGAGAATCCGGATGTTTATATACAGAGCAACATCATTGGTTTCTTTAATATACTGGAGGCTTGTAGGTATTATCCTGTTGATCATTTAGTATATGCATCATCTAGCTCGGTCTATGGGGCGAATAAGAAGGTACCTTTTGAAGAAAGTGATTTTGTAGATCATCCTGTCTCATTATATGCATCCACTAAAAAATCAAACGAGCTGATGGCTTATACATATAGCCATCTATATAAAATTCCTGCAACAGGACTCCGCTTCTTTACGGTATATGGCCCGATGGGACGGCCGGATATGGCTTATTTCGGATTTACGGATAAATATTTTGCCGGGAAACCTATACAGATCTTTAATGACGGGGATTTCGAAAAAGATCTCTATCGGGATTTCACCTATATTGATGATATTGTTGAAGGAATTGAGCGTCTATTAAATAATCCGCCTGCGCCAGAGGAGAGTGTCCAGCACAAAGTCTATAATATTGGCAATAATCAACCTGAGAAATTAATGGTATTTATTCAGGCATTAGAGGGAGCATTAACACAAGCCCTCGGTAAAGAAGTATCGTTTATTAAGCAATTCGAACCCATAAAACCAGGTGATGTACCAGCCACTTACGCTTCTACGGATTTGTTGCAGGAGGCTATTGGCTTTAAACCCCAGACATCAATTGAAGAAGGGCTGCGGAGATTTGCTGAGTGGTATGTCCAGTATTACAAAATAGAAAGGTAACCCATGTCCAACCTACTCCGATGGCTGCCGGCCATCCTTGTTATGCTAGCCATTTTCATATTTTCCTCTCAACCTTATCATGCACAGGATTTGCGGCCTGATATTGAGGGGAATTTCATTGCGAGCTCTCTGGCGGAGCGAATGTCAGGTGTGAGTTTTGATTATGCAGGTAAAGAGGTGAGTGTGTTAACGTTAGGAAAGGCCGGTTTTATTGAGTTTCTCATACGTAAAGGCGCGCATTTCTCGATATTTGGTTTGTTAGGTTTCACGCTTGTCTATGCGCTCAATACGAGGAAGGCTTGGCGAGGCTATGTGCTCGCTGTTCTAATTTCGTTCCTGTATGCTTGCTCGGATGAGTTCCATCAGAGCTTGACGCCGGATCGGACGCCATTATTTCAGGATGTCCTGATTGATACAGCGGGGGCGATTTGCGGAGCTGCCTTGATGCTCTTGTTGATGAAGCGGATACATAAGCGCCGTAAGACTCATGACGCTAGTTGAGAAAACTGATATAATAACCGCATTATTTGATGTCAGTGAGGTAATGTGATGAATGAAGTAAGAAGAAAGCGGAAGAGACGGAAAAAGAGCCGGAAGCCGTTATGGATCACGCTGATCGTTCTGGTTGTGCTGGTCGGCGGCGGATATGGCGGGTACTATTATATATCACACCGGGATATCCAGGCTGCAGATATTGGCGTAGAGCAGGACTTTTTTGATTTCTCGGATTTTGGTGATCTCGATTCTGTTCTTAGTGGTGATCCTGACGATACGGCTAAGGGTGAGAAGGATGGCCAGGAAACATCGGGCAATGCTACATCTGAGCAGAATGGTCAAGAGCCAAGTACGGATGGCAGTCAGGCTGAAGGCGGGAAATCGTCGAACGCTAAGGATTCTACCCATTCGGATGCTCCCAAGGATGAGAAGAAGCGAATCGAAGATAAGTATTCGAAGGTGTTCAAGAAATTGGAGTCAACGGCGCTATCCAAGCTGGACACGCTTGCAGAGAATGCCCTCCAGGATTATCGGACAGGACGCTCCTTGGCGGATCTATCATCTACTTATATGAGTGCGGCGAATAAGCTGCAGAGCAAGGTAGATAGTACGTTCAACAGTTTGTTGGATCAAATGAAGGACGAGCTGAAGGAAGCCGGGCTTGATAATGAATTGGCTACGAAGGCTGAATCGGAGTATAAGCAGGCAATTGCGAATAAAAAGTCGGAAATGATGAAGAAAGTCACTAAGGTATCTGGTAAATAATGATTTAACGAAAAAATTACAATAAAACCTTTTCTTTGGTAATTGACACTGGAGAAGTTTGGGTGGTATAGTCAACAGTGAGGGCTTGTTCTATAGGACGGACTCTTACTTGATAATGAAGGGAATGTTAGTGCATGCAAGGTAAAGTTAAATGGTTTAACGCAGAAAAGGGATATGGTTTTATCGAAACTGAAGAAGGAACCGACGTATTTGTACACTTCTCCGCAATTCAATCCGAAGGCTTCAAGACTTTGGAAGAAGGCCAATCCGTAGAATTCGAAATCGTTGACGGTGCTCGCGGACCACAAGCAGCTAACGTAATCAAATTATAATCATCCCGGCCATAATCGCCGCGACCTACATATAATGTATGATGGTTAAGAATTGAAGATTCGCTAGCAATAGACCCTGGACTATTCCAGGGTCTTTATTTGTGAAGCGAGAACTCTATATCGTTTGGAATCATGTTCTAGATCTTTGCGATAATTTATGTACTTCTGCTTCATGACACTGATTTTACTATCATAGAATGCGCTATCCTCTGGATATTTTCTCTTTAATGTGGCAAGTTGACGCAATAATACCTCAAGCCTGGATTTTGTAAACATCCCATTCGAACCTCCCTCTAGTATCCAAAATTCGACATAAGTTGCGGAAATCCTGCCTTTCCGGCTGGAGCCAGATTAGCTCTCTATACGTCAGATTGGGCCATGAAATTACCCCACCTATTTGTCCACAAATTGACATTAACTTGCCTTTTACATTTTTTACTTTGGGTTAATATGTGTGATATAATAAAGGTGCAAAGTCAAAGGAGGAGTGCCCTATGAATTATAGTATTCGAGGACAACAAATTGAAGTGACAGAAGCCTTGCGAGAATACGTAGACAAGAAGCTCAGCCGACTTGACAAGTACTTCGATGTACCGCCGACTACAGGTGGGAACGTTACGCTGAGTGTAGTACGAGGCTTGCATGTGGTCGAAGTCACAATTCCTCTTACAGGCGTAGTACTCCGTGCCGAGCATCGCAGTGATGATATGTACGCATCGATCGATGGGGTTGTGGACAAGCTGGAACGCCAAATTCGTAAGCATAAGACGAAGATTAACCGTAAATTCCGTCAGGAGAGCGGTTTGAAGAATCTATTCGTTGAAGGTCCAGTGAACGGAAATGCTCGCGATGTGGAAGAAGACGAATTCGAGGTAGTTCGGACGAAGAAGTTCAATCTGAAGCCAATGGATGTGGAAGAAGCTATTTTGCAAATGAATATGGTAGGCCATAATTTCTTCGTATTTGCTAACATCGAGACGAATGAGACGAATGTAGTGTACAGACGGAACGATGGCAAGTATGGATTAATCGAGCAGAAATAGCTGTAACACTTCGTATCCATTCATGACGATTGTGGGAATGTAGATGGTAATTCTTTCAATTGAAGTAAAAGGAACGAGCCTTTATCCGCTTATCGGATAGGGCTCTTTATTCATATAGGAGCAAATTGCTTACGGCTCCGGGTGATGTCGCTTGTTGCGGCATTGATTACAAACTGTTACAATTTAGGCAAATCATCTGTATATGCGTGAAAGGGGTAAATCATGCTAGGATTAATGAAGAAGATATTTGGCGACACGAATGAACGTGACGTTAAACGTCTTATGAAGACGGTAGATATTATCAATAAATTGGAACCTGAATTCGAAGCTTTATCGGACGAGCAATTGCAAGGGAAAACGGCAGAGTTTCGTGAACGGATCGAGAAGGGTGAGACTCTGGATGAACTGCTCCCGGAAGCTTTTGCTACAGTAAGAGAGGCGTCCAAGAGAACGCTGGGTCTGCGCCACTATGATGTTCAGTTGATTGGCGGTATGGCTTTGCATGAAGGAAGAATTGCCGAGATGAAAACCGGTGAAGGGAAGACCCTGGTCGGCACCCTACCGGTTTATTTGAATGCCCTTTTAGGTCAGGGCGTACACGTCGTTACGGTTAACGACTATTTGGCGCAACGGGACAGCGAGCAAATGGGTCAAATCTATAACTTCCTCGGCATGACTGTCGGGATTAACCTGAACGGCATGGAGCATGAGGATAAGCAGGCGGCCTATGCTTGCGATATTACTTATGGTACGAACAATGAGTTCGGCTTTGACTATCTGCGTGATAATATGGTGCTCTATAAGGAGCAAATGGTACAGCGTCCGCTCTACTATTGTATTATTGACGAAGTTGACTCCATCCTGATCGACGAAGCACGTACTCCACTGATCATTTCCGGACAGGCTCAGAAATCCACGGAGCTTTACTATTTCGCGGATCGTTTTGTGAAGAAGCTTGAACGTGAAGAGGATTATACGGTGGATATCAAGGTCAAAGCCGTTGCCCTGACTGAAAAAGGGGTGGCCAAAGCGGAAAAAGCCTTCGGTATCGATAACTTATACGATCATAGCAACATTCTGCTGAACCACCATATTACGCAAGCGTTGAAGGCGAATGTCATTATGCGCCGTGACGTGGATTATGTTGTGACGGAAGATGAAGTGTTGATCGTCGATGAATTCACGGGCCGGATTATGCAGGGCCGCCGTTATAGCGATGGCCTGCATCAGGCAATTGAAGCGAAGGAAGGCATCGAGGTTCAGAACGAGAGCATGACGCTCGCTACGATTACGTTCCAGAACTACTTCCGGATGTACCGCAAATTGGCAGGGATGACCGGTACTGCGAAGACCGAGGAAGAAGAGTTCAAGAAGATTTACGGACTTGAAGTCCTCCAAGTGCCGACGAACCGTCCGAATCAGCGGGTGGATATGCCGGACGTGGTCTATAAGAGCGAAGAGGGCAAATTCAAGGCTGTTGTGGAACAGATCGTTGAGCGCCATAAAAAGAACCAGCCAATTCTGGTCGGTACGGTATCGATTGAGAACTCCGAGCTCCTTGATGAGATGCTGAAGCGCAAAGGCATTCCTCATAAAGTGCTGAACGCCAAGTACCATGCTGAAGAAGCCGAGATTATCTCGCGTGCTGGTGAGCCCGGCTCCGTTACGATCGCTACCAATATGGCGGGTCGTGGTACGGATATCTTGCTTGGCGAGGGTGTAGCTGATATTGGCGGCTTGCATATTATCGGTACAGAGCGCCATGAATCGCGCCGGATTGATAACCAGCTGCGCGGTCGTGCCGGACGTCAAGGTGACCCGGGTTCGACGCAATTCTATCTGTCACTTGGCGATGAATTGATGAAGCGGTTCGGTGCCGATAACGTCATGAACATGATGGAGCGTCTTGGCTTCGAAGAGGATCAGCCGATTGAGAGTAAAATGATTACACGAGCTGTTGAATCCGCCCAGAAACGGGTTGAAGGGAACAACTTCGACGTGCGTAAAGTCGTATTGCAATATGACGACGTGATGAATCAGCAGCGTGAAATTATATATAAACAGCGTCGCGAGCTGCTTGAATCGGAGAATATCAAGCAAATCGTTGTAGATATGATCAAGCCAGTTATCGAGCGCGTTGTAGAAGCTCACACCATGGATGATATTCCAGAGAACTGGGAGCTGCAGGAAGTTGCTGATTACGTAAATACGAAGATGCTGGAAGATGGCGCAATTACCCGTGATGATCTATGGGGTAAAGAAGCGAATGAAATGGTCGAGTTCATTTTTGAGAAAGTAATGACGAAATATGATACTCGTGAGCAAGCGATCGGTCCTGAGCTGGTGCGTGAATTCGAGAAAGTTATCGCTCTGCGTGCCGTAGACAGCAAATGGATGGATCATATCGACGCGATGGATCAATTGCGCCAAGGTATTCACCTTCGTGCTTACGGCGGTACCGATCCACTTCGTGAGTACCAATTTGAAGGCTATGAAATGTTCAATGCGATGGTTGCTGCCATCCAGGAAGAGGTTGCGACTTACATTATGAAGGCGCAAATCGAGACGAATCAGGAGCGTCAAGCGGTCGTGGATGAGGACAAAATCTCGACCAGCGGAGAGCCAGCGGAGAAACGTCCAGTGAAGCGCGGCGAACAGGTTGGACGCAATGATCTTTGCCCTTGCGGCAGCGGTAAGAAATACAAACACTGCCACGGACAGAACGCATAATGGCCAGCGGGGAGCTTCCGTGATCGGAAGGCTTCCCGTTTTGTATTTTGGCGGGCGTCCTATTGTGGATGGAACTATAAATGGATAAAATGAGCATAAATACTTTTTGAACAATCTCATATACAGGAAGGTGATTAAACAGCATGATCGATCCAAGTGTAAAGCATGACATGAAAGAAATGGCTGCGCGACTAACTAATCTTAGGGGGTCTCTTTGACTTAGACCTGAAGCGGGAAATGATCGCGAACTATGAAGAGAAGATGGCGGCACCGGATTTCTGGGATGATAATGACAAGGCGCAGGCCTTGATCAATGAGATGAATGCCGTCAAATCCTCTGTTGACCAATATAATGCTTTGCAGCAGGAGTATGACGACATCGTGGTGATGGCGGAGCTGGCTGAAGAGGAGAATGATGAATCATTAATCGCTGAAATCTCTGAGTCCGTAGCCTCGCTGCATAAGAAGCTGGAGGATTTTGAGCTTCAGTTATTATTAAGTGCGCCCTATGATAAAATGAATGCCATCCTTGAGCTGCATCCAGGCGCCGGAGGCACCGAGTCACAGGATTGGGGCTCTATGCTGCTGCGGATGTATACACGCTGGGCCGAGAAACGCGGATTCAAGGTGGAGACGCTGGATTATCTGCCGGGTGATGAGGCGGGGATCAAGAGCGTAACGCTGTTGATTAAAGGTTATAATGCCTACGGATACTTGAAGGCTGAGAAGGGGGTGCATCGGTTGGTGCGTATCTCTCCGTTCGATTCCTCCGGCCGTAGACATACCTCATTCGTCTCCTGCGATGTCGTGCCGGAGATCACTGATGACGTAGATCTTGAGATTCGCACCGAGGATCTCAAGATCGATACGTACCGGGCCAGCGGTGCGGGCGGTCAGCATATCAATACGACCGACTCGGCCGTACGGATTACCCACTTGCCAACCGGCATCGTCGTTACTTGCCAGAATGAACGTTCACAGATCAAGAACCGCGAGCAGGCGATGACCATGCTCCGTTCCAAGCTCTATGAACGCAAGCTGGAAGAACAGCAGAAAGCGCTGGATGAGATTCGCGGTGAACAATCCGAGATCGCCTGGGGCAGCCAAATCCGCTCCTACGTATTCCATCCTTACAGCATGGTGAAGGACCACCGTACCTCCGTGGAGACCGGTAATGTCGGCGCTGTTATGGACGGCGACCTCGATCCATTCATCGATGGGTATTTGCGTAGCCAGATTAGAACAGAAGTACAATAACTAGCATAATCATTCCTACACATCTTTGGGGGAACTGGGAAGAGAAGCTCTGATTAGATCTCGTCCATTTCTCCCGGAGGGTGTAGGAATTTTTTTGTTAGGAGACTGTAGCGACAATAACCCGCCGACGAACGCAACAGTTACCCGCAACGAATAGGGGAATGTCCAGCGTCCACTACATGTACCAGCTCGATGCCACAACCGACGGACAATGGTGTTCGGAGTAATAGACATGTCCGGGTCATAAATGCATAGGTTACACTTAAAAACACAAAATTGGCTGTAGCCTCACTTTAATTGTAAAAAATACAGTTTAAATAACGTTTTTCCTTGATTCATGAAAAAGGGCGAGTCTAAGTGTACGAAATGCAACTAAAACAATATCCGCAATAATTCCCATCGATATAAGTGTATTATTTGCAATTAAATTGACGCAATTTTCTAAATATTATGTAATTTTGATCTGAAAACCAAAGAAGCGGACCCTCTTCTCAGAGGCATCCGCTTCATAGACGATATACTGCTATTAATTATGTATATGATAACGTGAGTTGTATGAAATGTCAATAAGTAGTGGTTCGACTAATCAGCTTTTCCAGCTGCAATGGATCTAAAAGAATGTAGTAAGTCTGTAGAGTGAGCTGCCAGTAACTGTTCAATATTTCTCAGAATACTGTTCATTTCATCGAGCTTCCTTTCTAGTTGCTGGTTTTCGAGTTTCAGGTCATAAATTTCGTTATCATGCTGGGCTGAAACTACATTATAGAAGAATAATTGGCTTAGTAAGTAGTCATCGATCTGGTCCAAAATCTTTAGGTTGGTAACCTTTCCAGACCGATTTAGTATACGATTTTTACTTATCCATCGAATCCCACCTACACCGATGCCAGAATTACTAGTTAAACCTGTTGTGTTGTTGGACATCCCAATGTATCGGTTATAGAAATATCAATAACATCTCTTCTGCCTTTGCCATGAGTTTTCGAACTACAGGGTGCTATTAGAACAGTGTTATAACTATTTGCAATAACAATTGCAGGGTGTTCGTAGGAAGCCTCAAATCCAAAATTCATTGCGCCAAGTTCAATAAATACGATATCTCCCCGACTATATCTTGCTGTGACGTTTTTCCCATGATCATCTATCCATCTTTCGACATGAATCAACCATTGCACCATAGAATACGCATCTGATTCTTGTAACTTGTCCATCAGGTTCCAGACAGCTTTCTTGTACGGATTAGCTATTGGTGTAACTTGCAAACCCTTGGTTGTCTTTCTATTTTTCCCTAGTTTCTCTACCTCCTGTTTAACTTCCCGTTTGTCTATCTTAAACAATGAGTCTCACCATCCTTTTCAAAATGTAATTCGATAATGTAATTATCTATCTAATTAGTTAACCAAATCAAGTTTTTGGGGAAATTATCCTTATATTTGGCTATTCTTTAATGGTTGCAAATAGGGAATCAAATTAATGGTTGTATTTATATAAGTTCAAACGTATAATAATACATATTAATTACAGATTTATGCATAAGGATATAGAAGCAGGTGCTGGGAAGAGGAGGAAGAGGAGTGGAAGCTGTAAAAGTAAAGGTCGCGATTGTCGGTTCCACGGGCTACGGAGGCGTGGAGCTGATTCGTTTTTTAATGGGACATCCGCATGTAGAGATTGTATCGGTGATTTCATCCTCCAGTGCGGGCGAGCCGATTGCGGACGGCTTTCCGCATTTGTCGGAGCTGATGGTGCAGAATTTGGACGGTGTAGATCCGCGAGAGATTGCGCAGAAGGCGGACGTAGTCTTTACAGCTACCCCTTCCGGGGTAAGCAGCAAGCTGGTCCCACAGCTTCTTGAAGCCGGGCTGCGTGTAATCGACCTATCCGGGGATTTCCGGATCAAGGATGGCGCATTGTACGAAGCGTGGTATAAGCAGGAGGCGGCGGATCAGAAGTGGCTTGAGCAAGCGATCTACGGGCTATGTGAGATTAATGGAGAGTTTGTACGTGATTCCAGCTTCATCTCTAACCCGGGCTGCTATTCGACTACGACGCTGCTAGGCCTGCTGCCTGCGCTAACTGCAGGCTGGATCGATCCAGCAAGCATCATTATCGATGCCAAGTCTGGTGTATCCGGGGCAGGGCGGGGCACGAGCCTGACCACCCATTACGCAGAAATAAATGAAAATTTGAAAATATATAAAGTAAATAAGCATCAGCATATTCCTGAAATTGAGCAGGAGCTGACGCGCGCAGCTGGGACTCCAGTGACGGTTACCTTTACGACCCATTTGGTGCCGATGACCAGAGGAATTATGAGTACGATGTACGCCAAATTACAGGGGGACTATACAGAAGAGAAGCTTGTGGAGTTGTACCGCGAGTTCTATAACGGAAGACCGTTCGTGCGTATTCGTGAGGCGGGGAAGTGGCCAGCAACGAAGGAAGTGTTCGGCTCGAACTATTGCGACATCGGATTCTCTGTGGATGAGCGGACTGGAAGGGTCACGATCGTGGCGGTGACGGATAATGTCGTCAAGGGAGCTGCCGGTCAAGCGATACAGAATTTGAACCTGATGATGGGTTGGGATGAAACGACGGGGCTTAAGTTTAGTCCGGTGTATCCATAAAAGATCAGGTCGTCCGATGCTCTAAGGAAACTACAGATTGCTATTTCCCCAAAAACAGCGGTAAATCTATTTTAACGAAACACCATATCGTTATTCTGGGGAAATCGGGGTGTTAACCCCCTAATTTGCTCTAATAGCAATCCCCAGTTTCGTTAAAATTTTCAGAGGCTGCTTTTGGTGCAAATAGCGATACCACGTTTCCTTAGAAATCAGAAGGGGAGCTCGTAAGCTAAGGCTCACAGCCAAGGGGCGGGAACAGAGTACTGGCGACAGTTTGGTAGTCCAGTAGTTTTTAGCAGTCCAGTAATTTGGTAGTCCGGTAGTTCCGCAGTACATTACTTCAGCAGCTTAACAGTTTACAAGATAAATAGGATTGGGGAATGGAGAGGATCGTCATGGAAGTGGTTAGTTTATTTCAGGTTGTCCCGGAAGGCACGGTTGCTTCGCCGCAGGGATTCCAGGCCGGCGGGCTGCATTGCGGCCTGAAGAAAACATCGCGCAATGATCTCGGCGCGATCTATTGCGAGGTGCCGGCGACGGCGGCGGCGGTCTACACGACCAACGCATTCCAGGCCGCACCGCTGAAGGTGACGCGCGAATCGATCGCGTCAAACGGGCGGCTGCGGGCGGTGGTCGTGAACAGCGGCAACGCCAACGCCTGCACCGGCCGCCAGGGCGAGGCCGACGCTTATGCGATGCGCGCGGCAGCCGCGGATGCCTTCGGCCTCGCTGCAAGCGAGGTGGCCGTCGCTTCTACCGGCGTCATCGGCGAATTGCTGCCGATGGATCGCGTGGTCGGCGGGATTGTCGGCCTGCCGGCTGCATTAGCGGCAGGGGATGAGGGCGCCGACCAGTTCGCGCAAGCGATCTTGACGACGGATCTCGTCAAGAAGGAGTCCTGCGTCACGCTTACCGTGGATGGCCATGAAGTGACGATTGCAGGAGCGGCCAAAGGCTCCGGAATGATTCACCCGAATATGGCCACGATGCTTGCTTTTGTGACGACAGATGCAGTGATTTCCCAACAGGCACTGCAAGGCCTGCTTGGGCAGACGACGGATGTCACCTTTAATATGATTACCGTCGATGGAGATACGAGCACGAACGATATGCTGATCGCAATGGCCAGCGGGCTGGCCGGGAATACGGAGCTGGCCCCGGGTCATCCCGATTGGGACAGCTTCGCGGCGGCCTTCCGGCATGTATGCCAGACACTGGCCCAGGCGATCGCTCGCGATGGCGAAGGAGCGACGCGCCTTGTCGAGGTGACGGTGAGCGGAGCCGTCACGGATCAGTCGGCCCGCGCCATCGCCAAGACGGTGATCGGCTCGAGCCTCGTCAAGTCGGCGATGTTCGGCGCTGACGCGAACTGGGGCCGGATCATCGCGGCGGTGGGCCGCGCAGGGGAGCCGGTGAACCCGGACACCGTCGATATCAAGCTCGGCGACATCCCCGTATTAATCGGCTCGCAGCCGGTAGCGTTCGACGAAGAGCAGGCGCTTGCCTATTTGCAGGGCGACACGGTCGTTATTCATGTCGAACTGCATTATGGAGCAGGTCAGGCCACCGCTTGGGGCTGCGATTTAACCTATGACTATGTACGAATCAATGCGGCTTACCGCACTTAATAAACTATCAATCTATCAAAAGGAGGTTCATCCATATGGAGACAGCTTTGCAGGGCAAGCAGGGGGTGCAAGGCAACCCACTATTGAACGATCAGCAAGGGGAGAGAAGCTCATTTGTCATGAAGTGCGGCGGCAGCACACTGGAGGAGCTACCCGACTCTTTTTACAATGATCTCGCCAGGCTGCAAGCCAGCGGCGTACAGCCTGTGATCGTACATGGCGGCGGCCCGGCCATTTCAGATAACTTGAATAAGCTGGGGATCGAGACTCATTTCGTGAATGGACTTCGCTACACTTCCGAGGAAGTGCTGGATGTCGTAGAGATGGTGCTCGCGGGCAGTATCAACAAGAAGGTGGTCCGGCGCATCGGCCAAGCGGGCGGCAAGGCATTGGGATTGTCCGGGGTGGATGGTAGCTTGATTACCGCCAAGCCGGTGCAGACCGCGTCGGAGGTCGGATGGGTCGGCGATGTAACGGATGTGAATGCGGAGCTGATCGAAGGCGTGCTGAAGCTCGGCTATATGCCAGTCATTGCGCCGGTAGGCATCGGAGAGGATGGCACCCGCTATAACATTAACGCCGATACAGCTGCCGGAGCGGTAGCATCGGTCTTAGGCGTGCAGCAGATGATCGTCGTCACGGATGTTCCAGGGATTTTGAAGAATATCGGCGGTGAGAAGTGTGTGATGGAGACGGTCACGGTACAGCAAATCGAGGATATGATACTAACGGGCGAGATTTATGGGGGCATGATTCCTAAAGTTAGAGCCGCAGTCGCTTGTATCCAGGGCAAGGTGAACGAAGTTATTATCGTGGATGGCAGTGAGCCGGGCATTCTGGGTCGGGTACTATCCGGCGAAAAGATCGGTACGCGAATTGTTCGAATGGGCTAGCCGTTAGCATAGATAACATTTAAGGGATAGGAGTTGAATTGACAATGGCACAGAGCGCACTTTTTCCAACTTATTCACGCTTTCCGATCAATCTGGTCAAGGGCCATGGCAGCTGGTTATGGGATGATCAGGGCAATCGTTATCTCGATTTCATGAGCGGGCTCGCCGTTACGAATCTTGGGCATGCCCCGGAGAAGGTGAAGCAGAAAGTCAAGGAGCAGCTCGATGATCTATGGCATGTATCGAATCTGTTCCAGATCCCGCAGCAGGAGCAGGCGGCGCAATTGTTAACGGAAATCAGCTGTGCCGATGCGGTGTTCTTCTGCAATAGCGGAGCGGAGGCGAATGAGGCAGCGATCAAGCTGGCACGTCGTTATCATCAGAAAATAAAGGGCGCCGACCGCTACGAGATCATTACCTTCGAGCAATCCTTCCACGGGCGTACACTGGCCACGCTGACGGCTACGGGCCAGCAGAAGGTGAAGGACGGCTTCCTGCCGCTGCCTGCTGGCTTCAAGACGGTTCCGTTATACGATATGGACGCACTGCATAGCGCAATCGGTCCGCATACGGCAGCGATCATGATCGAGATGATTCAGGCTGAAGGCGGTGTGTATCCGGTGGATCACAAATTCGTCCAGGAGCTCTCCAAGCTGTGTCAGGAGCAGGGGCTGTTGCTGATTATTGATGAAGTACAGACGGGCATGGGCCGGACCGGTACCTGGTTCGCTCACCAGCAATACGGCATCGAGCCGGATATTTTCACAGTAGCCAAAGGAATCGCCAGCGGCCTGTCCGCAGGTGCGATGCTCGGTAAGGAATATCTGCGCGAGGCCTTCGCGCCGGGAAGCCATGCTTCCACCTTCGGCGGCAATCCGGTTGCGTCAGCCGCGGTGATTGCAACACTGACGACCATGAAGGAAGAGAACACGCCACAGAGAGCGGCCGAGGCGGGTCAATATTTGCTCGAACGCTTGAAGGAGGCACTTGACGGACAGCCCTTCGTAAAAGACATCCGCAGCATGGGCCTGCTAGTCGGGATCGAATGTGTGGAGACTGTGGCGGAGCTGGTGACTGCCGGACAGAAGAATAAGCTGTTATTCGTGACCGCGGGTCCTAATGTCATTCGGCTGCTGCCGAACCTGCATGTAAGCCATGAAGAGATCGATCAAGCGGTGGACACACTGACGGCGATCATTACCACATATACGAGCAAGGAGGAAGCGAAGCTATGAGCCTGTCCCAAGCATTGACAAACCAGACTTTTGATTTGCGCGGCCGTGATTTTTTGGAAATGGATGATTACTCCACCGAGGAGATTCAATATTTGCTCGATCTGGCGATTGAACTGAAGCGGAAGCAGAAGAACGGAGAAGTGTATGAGCCGCTGAAGGGGAAGACCGTCGGCTTAATCTTCGAGAAGTCCTCGACCCGGACGAGAGTTTCTTTTGAAGTCGGCACCTATCAGTTGGGCGGCCATGCGCTGTTCCTCAGTAAAAATGATATCCAGCTCGGTCGCGGCGAGACGATTGCGGATACGGCGGGTGTGATGTCCCGTTACTTAGATGGCATTATGATTCGGACGTTCGGACACGACAAGGTGGTCGAGCTGGCTAAGTATGCCTCGGTGTCTGTCATTAACGGGCTTAGCGATCTGGCGCATCCATGTCAGGTGCTGGCGGACTATCAGACGATTTACGAGCATAAGGGCAAGCTGCAAGGCATTAAGCTTGCTTATGTCGGCGACGGCAATAATATGGCTCATTCCCTGATGATCGGCGGGGCGAAGCTCGGAGTGCATGTATCCGTGGCCAGTCCAGAGGGCTACGAGCCTGATGCGGCGGTTTTCCAGCAGGCACAGCAATTCGCCAAGGCTACGGGAGCGATCATTGAGGTGGTTCGCGATCCGCAAGCGGCGGTACAGCATGCCGATGTCATCTATTCGGACGTCTGGGCCAGCATGGGCTTTGAGGAAGAGCAGAAGCAGCGGGAGCTGGCTTTTAAGGATTATCAGGTTGATGAACAGTTGGCTTCCTATGCCAAGCCGGATTATGTGTTCATGCACTGCCTGCCTGCCCATCGCGGGGAGGAAGTCAGTGTGGGCGTGATCGATGGCGAGCACTCGATTATTTTTGATCAGGCGGAGAATCGTCTGCATGCACAGAAGGCGCTGATGGCGGCATTGATCGGCTAGACGAAGCCGGTTATAAGGTTATATATCAAGCAAAGGGGAAGAGAGACTATGGCGAAGCAGAAAATTGTGTTGGCGTACTCGGGTGGCCTCGACACATCCGTTATATTGAAATGGTTAAAAGAAACCTACGATGCAGACATCATCGCCTTTACAGCGGATATCGGTCAGAAGGAGGAATTGGACGGTCTGGAGGCCAAGGCGCTTGCGACCGGTGCTTCCAAAGTGTACATCGATGACCTGCGCGATGAATTCGCCAAGGACTTCATCCATCCGATGTTCCAGGCTGGAGCATTGTACGAAGGGCAATACTTGCTGGGAACGAGTATCGCTCGCCCGTTGATTGCGAAGCGGATGGTGGAAATCGCCCGGGCTGAAGGGGCGACAGCAATCGCGCATGGGGCGACGGGTAAAGGGAATGACCAGGTCAGATTCGAGCTGGCGGCGGCTGCGATTGCACCGGAGATCGCTGTCATTGCACCGTGGCGGCTGAATGAGTTCCGCGATCGCTTCCCGGGTCGGGCGGAAATGATCGCTTATGCCGAGGCGAACGGGATTCCGGTCACCGCATCGGCTGCGAAGCCGTATTCGATGGACCGCAATCTGCTGCATATCAGCTATGAGAGCGGCATGCTGGAAGATCCATGGTTCGATGCGGCGGCGCCGGAGAACAAGGATATGTATCTGCTCAGCGTATCGCCGGAGGATGCGCCGGATCAAGCGGAATATGTGGAGCTGGACTTCGAGCAAGGCAATTGTGTGGCAATAAACGGCGTGCAGCTTAGTCCGCTTGGCGTAATGGAGAAGCTGAACGAACTCGGCGGCAAGCATGGCATCGGCCGGGTGGATATGGTAGAGAATCGCTTCGTCGGCATGAAGAGCCGCGGGGTGTATGAGACTCCGGGCGGAACGATTCTGTTCACGGCGCATCGCAAGATGGAGTCGCTCACCATGGACCGCGAAGTCATGAACCTGCGCGACAGCCTGATTACCCGCTACAGCACGCTGGTATACAATGGCTTCTGGTTCGCGCCGGAGCGTCTGGCACTACAGGCGCTGGTCACCGAGAGCCAGAAGAATGTGACGGGTACGGTTCGTCTGAAGCTATATAAGGGCAATATTATCGCCGCCGGTGTGAAGAGTCCGGTAAGTCTCTATAATCCGGATATTGCTACTATGGAGGCTGATCCAAGCCAGGCCTATGATCAAGGCGATGCCACGGGCTTCATTCACTTGAACGCGCTGCGTCTGAAAGTAGGCAAGGGAGTAGAACAGAGTGTAGTATTGTAAGTGCAAATTATACACTTATTTTGCGGGATGGCGGGGGAAGGCTACTTTTAGTTGCATTTTGTACATTTAGTATTCTCCTTCTTCACCCAATCGCGGAAAAACAATTATTTAACTGTACCTTTTGCAATTAATGTACGGCTAGAGCCGAAGTGTGGAGTTCTAACGGTACTTTATACAACTAGAAACTTCAGTGGAAGCTATTATACTCTTCTCGGGGCTATGTCATAGATGATATAAGTGCTAATCTGCAACTATGTCGGCCCGTCAGGCTCTTCATAGCGAATATAGATGCGTTTATACATCTATTTGGACGGATTGGCGTGGGATCGGGGCTTGTGTCAGGAGATAGTTGTATTTTCGCATCTATTTCCTGAGTCCAGGAAGCTTTTTCCGAGGATAAGTGTATTATTGCAGCTATTAGCGATATTTACGAAAAATGAGAGCCTATAAGAGCACGGAGTGTGCATAGGAGGATCTATCTATAGATAAGGAGTGGGTCAGGTGAGCAAACTGTGGGGAGGACGCTTCACCAAGCAGACGAACCGGCTGGTCGAGCAATATACGGCCTCGATCGGATTCGATCAGGCTCTGGCGGAGGAGGATGTGCAGGGAAGTCTGGCGCATGTGGCGATGCTGGGCAAATGCGGGATTCTCCCGGAGGAGGATGTCGAGAAGATTAAGGAAGGGCTTCATACCGTGCTGGGACAAATCCGCCGCGGAGAACTGGAATACTCGATCGAGAACGAAGATATCCATATGAATATCGAGAAGCAGCTGATCGACGAGATCGGCCCGGTCGGCGGCAAGCTGCATACCGGGCGCAGCCGTAATGATCAGGTAGCGACGGATATGCATCTGTATCTGCGGAGACGGGTCGTAGAATTCGTGGGCTTGCTCCATGATCTGCAGGAAGCCCTGTTAGGACAAGCCAAGGCGAATCTGGAGACGATTCTGCCAGGCTACACGCATCTGCAGCGGGCGCAGCCGATTCTGTTCGCCCATCATCTGATGGCTTACGTCTCGATGTTCCAGCGGGATATCGAACGGCTGCAGGATAGCTATCGTCGCATCAATGTGCTGCCTCTCGGGGCGGGGGCGCTGGCCGGGACGACGTTCCCGATCGACCGTCATTTCGTCGCCGAGCAGCTTCATTTTGACAGCGTCTATGAGAACAGTCTGGATGCTGTCAGCGACCGCGACTTCATTATTGAGTTCCTGGCCGATGCTTCGATCCTGATGATGCATCTGTCGCGCTTGAGCGAGGAACTGGTTCTGTGGAGCAGCACGGAATTCCGCTTCATCGAGCTGGATGATGCCTTCTGCACCGGCAGTAGCATCATGCCGCAGAAGAAAAACCCCGATGTCCCCGAACTGGTTCGAGGCAAAACAGGGCGCGTCTATGGCAACTTGATGGGCCTGCTCACCGTCCTTAAATCGCTGCCACTGGCGTACAACAAGGATATGCAGGAGGATAAGGAGGGCATGTTCGATACGGTGGAGACCCTGCAAGGAGCGCTCAAGCTGTTCGCCCCGATGATCGCCACGATGAAGGTGAACAAAGAGCAGATGCGCGAGGCGGTGAACAAGGACTTCTCCAATGCCACGGACATTGCCGATTTCCTGGTCGGGAAAGGTATGCCTTTCCGCCAAGCCCATGAGGTGATCGGGAAGACGGTGCTGTACTGTATTAAGAACCATAAATTCCTGCTTGATCTGACGATGGAGGAGTTCAAGCAATTCTCCAGTCTGTTCGATGAGAGCATCTATGCGGTGCTCCAGCCGGAAGCAGTGGTGAATGCCCGCAATGTCTATGGCGGAACGGCCTCGGGACAGGTAGCAGCGGCGATCGGGCGTGCGGAGGAAAGGCTCCATACTACGGCTAGCTGGGTCGTAGAATATACAGAGAAGAGCAAATAGCATAAGATCAGATTGTACTTTGAACCATCGCGTCCATCTGTGGATGTGGTGGTTTTTGCTGTCTCTCGAAGAGAGGCTATAACGTGTCCATACGAGCGCTCCGCATTTCAATACATGTATGATTTGGGAATAATATGGCTGGATTGCAATAGTTTGAAAAGGATTATTAATTTTTCATGAAAATTTTCTAGGACATATTAAGAAACGCTCGAATTCTGTCGAAGAAATGGATATCTTGTAATTTTATACCCTGCAAAATCATGTGAATTAACCTCATGTTCATTGCTGCACAAATACATATTTTCAGGAGGGATCGAAGGGGTGATTTATCAAGTTTTTAGCATATTTGCAAATCAGAGGAGGGGCTTTCTTGAAAGGACTAATGAAACGATTAAAATCTTTAGTAGAAGTACGAAGTTTACGTAACCGATTATTCATTCTATTTGCTCTGATGCTTATTGTACCTAGTATCGTCATCGCAATCGGCAGCTTCAATAGTGCGAAGACGGAGCTGCGAGAGAGCACGGATGATCTGACCCAAATGAGCGCGTTCCTGTTCAACGAGTCTTTGGATCGGTTGATCGAAGCGCAGGTCGATAATGCAGATCAGCTAGCTATGCAGATCAGCTCACAGCAGATTGATAGCAAGTCACCGGAGGTTCAGAAGCTGCTTAAGCTCTTCGTTGAGAAGCACCCGGATACAGGCAATATTGTGATCGGGAATAACAACGGGGCCTGGATGAAGGCGGTGGAGACGGGTGAGGAGGAGTATGATCCCAGAGAGCGCGATTGGTATAAGGCCGCGTTGGATGAGCCTGATAAAGCGGTTATTATAGATCCGTTCAAATCGACTTCTACAGGCAATTACAGTCTATTCGTCAGCCGTGCGCTGCCGGATAAACAAGGTGCGATCACGGTCTCCTTGAATCTGTCCAAAATCAATGAGATGGCCGAGAGCACGAAACTGGGCGAGCGAGGCTACATTTATGTGATGGACCGGAATAATCGGGTGGTAGCCGATCCTGAGACAGAGATCGGTGAAGAGATTCAGGGCGAGCAGGTGGATAAGATCCATGCCGCCGAATCCGGATTCATCAACTATAAGAGTCCGGTTAGCGGCAATGATCAGCGGGTTTATTTTATAACAAATGAATGGACAGGCTTCAAGATTGTCGGTGTGCTGGAGATGAAGGAAATCGATGAAAGGGCGATGCCGATATTCTGGAACTGCTTGATCATATCAGGGATTGCTCTGATTCTTGGGCTTGCCGTGCTGTACTTCGTGGTCCGGGCGGTTACGCTGCCGATCGAAAGATTGAATCTGTCGTCCAAGCGGGTCGGAGAAGGATATTTGAATGAGAAGGTTGCGGTCAGCAGCAAGGACGAGATCGGTCAATTGACGGGGAACTACAATAGTATGGTCTCGACGATCCGGGATATTATCGGTAGTGTCGCAGATATTTCCGGGCAACTCGCTGCTTCCAGTGAAGAGCTGACGGCGAGCACCGAGCATAATACGAAGGCTGTTGAACATGTCGTGGAGCTCGTTCAGAACGCTTCCGAGGATGCGGAGAGACAGGCGACCTCTTCGGCAGAAGGGGCGAGAGCGATGGAAGAGATGTCCCAGGGTATCTATAGAATCGCCGAGGCTTCGAATCTGATCGCAAGCTCTTCCTCTCAGACGGAGGAGGATATCCATACCGGTAGTCAGAAGGTAGCTATTGTGGCAGCGCAGATGAGTGAAATTCATCGCTCTACGTCGGAGTCGGCCGAATTGATTCGTCAAATGAATGAGATCAGCTCCCATGTAGCCGAGATGGGCTCAGCGGTTGCCGATATCGCCAAGAAGACGAATTTGCTAGCCCTAAATGCAGCGATTGAAGCGGCTAGAGCAGGTGAGGAAGGCCGCGGCTTTGCCGTCGTAGCCGGGGAGGTTCGCAAGCTGGCTGAACAATCGAAGGATACGGTTGAACAGATTCAGGGCCGTTTGGTACAAATGGCTGATTTGACTCAGGAAGCCTATACGAAGATGAGTCAGGACGTTGTTACGAATGTAGAACGCGGGATGTCTGTGCCCGATGACGCGCAGGTTGCCTTCCGTCAGATCGAGCAATCGACGAAGCAGATTCTGGAACAAATCCAGGATGTATCAGCTATTACTGAGCAGATGTCGGCAAGTGCTGACGAGGTAGCCGCCTCGGTAGCTCATATTGCGGAGACTTCAGCCCGGAGCCAGGACGACTTCCAGAGTGTAACGGCAGCTACTGAGCAGCAGCTCGCTTCTATGGAGGAGATTGCTTCCGCAGCAGAGGGCTTGGCTCAAATCGCTACATCGATGCATAGTAAAGTAGAGTATTTCAAGCTGGATAAGGAAAAAGAATAATATAGAATGCAGACTATATCTCTAGCGTATTTGGACTTGGATTTCGAATGCGTTAGAGATATTTTTTGTCCGCTTTACTACGTAACAATGTTATGTTACATTAATTTCTGAGAAAGGGGGATACGTATGAACGAAGACTTGATTTCCAAAAAGGAGCTACTGGATGTGACCGGTATATCATACGGTCAGCTGTATCGCTGGAAGCGCAAGAACTTGATTCCGGAGCAGTGGTTCATCCGCAAATCTTCCTATACTGGACAGGAAACCTTTTTTCCACGTGATAAAATTCTTCAACGTATCGACCGGATTCTGAATATGAAGGATGATCTGTCTCTGGATGCATTGGCAGATGTATTCTCACCTGGCTTGGCGGATATTCGGCTGACCGCAGGTGAAATATTGGAACGAAACATGGTTACATCGTCTGCCTTGAATTTATATATTGAGGTGGCCGATCCGGCAGCACAATCTCTATTATTTGAGTTCGATAAACTGCTGAGCATGTATGTGCTGGATCAGTGGCTGCAGAGCGGTGATATTTCGCTGGAGGAAGGACGGCTGTTGATCGAGATGCTGAATGAGCATCTGCCGCGGATTGCGGGAATGGATGGTGGGATTATTTTAATACGTAAAAAGGGAGTGTCCACCTTCATTCTCGTTGCTAATGACCCGCAGATCTACGTAGATCCTGGGGCGAAGATTGCTGCCCATCTATCATTGGCACAGTGTACGGAGGCATTGAAGCTACTTATAAACGGGAGCGAGGTTTAAGTTAATGGGAAGTGAATTCAAAGACTTGAAGATTAACGGGATCGGCCAGGTGGCCGGAGGAACCTATGGGAAGATTGTAGCAGATGGATTGGCTACGCTAAACGGAGACATCGTCTGTAACTCATTGACCTCGAATGGTACCCTGAAGGTAAAGAACTCGGTGGAGGCGGGAAAATTACGCTCGAACGGAACGGCCTCTGTATCCGGCTCGGTTCGTGGCGGTGAGCTGCGCGTGGATGGCTCGATGAAGGTGGAGGGAAATGTAGAGTTTGGCAAGATCGATATTAACGGAATGCTGACACTGGGCGGAGGCGTATCCGCTGAGCATGCGAAGGTAGACGGTGGCATCAAGATTGGGGAAAATGCAGAGTTTGAGACCTTGAAGGTACATGGTCTGATCCGTGCGAACGGCATGATCAATGCGGGGGAACTGGAGATTCTGCTGGAAGGAAGCAGCCAGGCCCGGGAGATCGGCGGTGAGCGAATTGTGGTACGGCAGAAGCAGTCTTCGCCGAGACGTCTGTTAAGCCTGATCACCCCTTCGTTGGCGGCGAAGCTGACGGCGGACAGCATTGAAGGAGATCTCGTGGAGCTGGAGGAGACGCGGGCCAGAATCGTGCGCGGAGATGCGGTCAAGATCGGACCGGGCTGTGAAATTGAACGGGTGGAGTATAAGCGGCACTGCGAGATCGATCCCAGGGCTTCGGTCGGAAGCGCGGAGCAGGTGTAGGTGTAGCTGTAGCTGTAGAGCTATACCTAACTGCATAGAATACAACTAAATCAGCATTAATTAGCCTCGACACCATTTTAATTGCAAAAAGTACACTTAAAATAACGTTTTTCCTAAAGGGTACAGGAATGAGTTATTTTAAGTGTACGGAATACATTTGTTGCCAGGTAGTTACGATAATTCGGGAATTTAAGTGTATGATTTGCAACTACCGGATTTACCGTCCCGCTTATTAAGTGCTTCGGATCTCACTTTTCACCATGTGCTCGATTTTTAAATACTGTTCTCTGGCGATACTGATAGAACGGGTCTTGCGCTGCAATTCATCCGCAATTCGTCTGCTGCGATTTCGCACATCATCGATCGCCCGCTGAAGCTGGCGAACTTGGCTCTGCACGTTGGATTCGCTATAAGAACGCGAGACATCAGCAGCAATACGCTCCGCATCACTCATAATCCGTCCGGTGGTGGACATGATTTCGTTATCCGCTCGTTTGAACCTCGTCTGCAAATGGTCGAGCCGATCCACACTGACCATAAGCAGGCCGCCGGAGATTCGTGACATTCCTTTTATCACCTTGCTGGCGAACTGCTTGATCCCCTTATAAGCTTGTTTGCCGAGGTCTTTGATTTTTCCCTTGGCCAGGGTGACCATCGATTTCATCTTGTCTTTATACTCGTGAACCTTGATACTGATCGTACTCTTGAGCTTGCCGTACAGGGTAGTAACCTTGTCAACGAGCTTATCCCAGGATTGCTTGATACCGTCCATGATTCGCCGATAGGCGGCGGCCAGCTTATCACAGAAGCTTCTCACCGTCTGGACGAGATTTTGGGCAAACTGAGCGATGTTTTTAGAAACCTGAACTGCAGTATCTTTGGCTTTTCCAGCCAGGCTCTTCATATGACCCTTGAGGCTTTCCCAGCCTTCCTTCAACCTGTCTACGAAGGCATGGAATGCCGCCTGGATTTTAGCGCCTAGCTCCCGTATCTTACCTCGGGCCTGATCCAGCTTGGTGACCAGCCAGTTGCCAATTTCCTTCGCCTTCGTTACCGAAGCGTCGATGAATTTACCGATGGCCGCTCGAGTTAATTTGACCGTATGCTTGATTCCCGCTTTCAGGCTGCTGATCGCATTCCCGGCCTTCTCCTTCATGTTTCCAAACCAGCCTTTGACCGTATCCACTGCGCGATTCCAGGTGTTTTTAGCGGCGTTGACCGCTTTTTTCGTGCCCTCGGCTACCCAGTTACTGAAGTTCTTGATTCCCTGAAACATTTTTTCTTTAAAATTCTGAAGCTTTTCCAGGGCGGCGTTTTTAAGGTCCGATACAAAGCTGCTGATTTTGTGCACCATCGTGTCCCATCCGTCCTTGATTTTTCCTGCGAAGGCGACGATGCTTGCAGCGATTTCCTTGGCCTTATCGGCAATCTGATTTCCTAAATTAGTTACAAAGGCGGCCAGCTTTTCGATGATGATAGGAGCCAGGATCATGCCGATTTCTTTTCCTAATTGAATCAGGTAGCCTAAATTCTCTGCATTGATCTTCAAATAACGAAAAAAGTCATCCATAAATTCGCGAGGCAGTACAACGGCACCCAGAAAGGCGGCTAGAAGCTTCCCAAAATCCATTCCTCCTTGGGCGGCCTTCTCCAGAAGATATCCCCCCAGATAGGGAAGTGTAATGATGGCGCTTCCCAGGGTGTGAAAACCGCTTGCTTTTTGAAACCCTTCGTTTCCGCTTTGCATTAAAGCTAGTAGTCCATCCATCGCATAGCTGCGATGCGGTTCTTTCATATGAGCGTTCAAGTAGATCGTCAAATCATTAATGAACCTCGGAATAGCTCCGGGTGTAGAAGTATCTCTTAATTGTCCATTAGCATCCAGAACGATGCCCGGGCTGTGGTTTCTAAGGAAGTCTTTTTGATAGTCAGTATCTATGTAGATCATTTTCCCGGCAACAGGAATCAGGAGACAATTTACGTAGTCATCTTCAGCGGAGATCGAGGTGATTTTATGTTTGTTCTGGTTGATCAGATCTTTATACTTCTCAACGAATTCTTTGGAGAAGCCTTGCCCATCCAAGGAGAGGACCCGATCCACCTTATCGGAGAGAATCCCGACATATTGAGCCTTATTGCCTCCCTTAGAGTGGCCGGTAACCGTAATATGGTTGTAGGGCAGACTCTCAATATACTCCAGGGCGCGCTTCTGCATCACCGTATCGGATAAATACCCGCCCGTCCCGTTATCATGCCACTCGAAGTCTCCCGCCGTACCGCGGAAGACCACCGTAGCATTATTGTTACTATCCACAAAGGTAGCCATCCGCGCGCCAACCTCTAACGGCTTCCCCTGCTGATTCACGACGATGTTTCCTTTTTGGTCGTACACGTGACCGACTTGGCCGTGTTTTATCGTCATATTCATCAACTGGGGATCTTTCTCAATCGCCTTCAGAATGGATATCCACTCTTGTTTGCTCATCATACCAGGGTATTCGACGGCCCCGTCTTTTATAGATTCACTTTTTTTGAGTCCATTAGAATATAACAGGTTGTCGACGATCATTGATACAGTTTGGCCGTCTTTATTAGCAACATCATTAAGATATATTAAGTTGTCTAATAGAATTAACTGACTTTCGCTTAATTCAGCCATCAACATCAACCTCCTTTCTGTTTTGTCTTATCTTCAACTCATGAGTAACCATGACGGACTTTTGGCTTCCTAGGAAGTACTCACTTTCATCCACTGCGTTTAATGCATTCAAATCTATTCCTTCAAATTTTTCGCCTTTAACGACATATAATCGAAGCATACCAACCATTTTTTTAGCTCTCATTTTCTTTGCCATGTCCACTAAGGTCGATTCTACATCTTGGCCTTTAACCGAATCCTCTTTGACAAAAATAACTGTATGGGACGAAACATTTTCATCTTCATTAACATACATTTGTTCAATACCACTATTCTTATTTAAACGATTTGGTAAAGTGCCCTCTCCAAAATCCGTATACAGTTTAAAATCCTCGTAGAAGTCACTAACAAAGTCAGAAATTACTGTTTCATACTTTTCACGGATATAAATTCCGAAATACCCGTCGCTAATATCATAAGTACCATCCTTATTAATCACGATGTGGACCTCAACGGAGTCCGATTTCGATCCACTCTTTGGATATACGTACATCGTATTGTAAGCATAAGCCCAACTACTACCGCTAAAAGATACCGGAACAAACTCTTCTCCATACTTCTCCTGTAGATGGGTTAACACTTTTTCCTTGACAACCTCCGGGGTAGGTTTGGTTTCTTCTGTTGTTTTTTTCTTACTCATACATCCGCTCACTCCTAAAATAATGATCATTCCTGCTAAAACAACGAGTAGTGTACGTGCTGCCCATTGATTCATCAGATCCCTCCCAACGCTGAATTGGAATAGCTATATGGTTCCATTTGTAGAATATCTCACCTCAGTTAGTTGTATATTCATACACTTATTTTCCGGGAAGATCCGGAATTCCTCTTATGTAAGTGTATTTAGTACATTTAAAATCACTCAAACCTGCTCAAGGCGGGGGAAATAGGATTTTAAGTGTATGTTTTGCAGTTAAAGCTACAATTGGCGCCGATAGGTTGCGGTTAAGTGTACTTTATGCAGTTAAGTAGCTCCATCAGGCAGGTAGTTCTCGTCAAGAATCAAGTTACTATAAGAGTCGAAGATAGTCGAAGTCAAATCGAAGGCGCTTCCTCATTTGCATCCCATGACTATCCCATTAGGACGAGGCATAATAGATCATAAGTGCAAATATGCAACTATATCACCGCTTTAGGCCTTCGATAGAGAGTATAAGTGTTTTTCTACAACTATTTGGCTGGGTTTGTGTGCGAATGAAGCTTTTTTAACTAAATAGTTGTATATCCGCAGCTATCTACTGACGGCGAACTCCTTTTTACGGGAATAAGTGTATTTATGCAATTAGTTGGGCGCGAAGTCGCTTCTACCTCTATCTCATCATTCAAGCTCAAATGCAGGAAGCTGGAAAGCTTGCTCCAATCGGCGGGCGACGGCCTGATCGAGGGTATCTTTCACGCGCTCGACTTCCTGATCCAATAGCTCATGAAGCTGTATCTGGAAACTGTCGATCAGGGACTCCGTATCGAAGCCTCCATCTGCCCGCTCCAGCGTAAAGAGAGCGACTCCCATTAGCACGGTCTGGACACTGTCGAAGGTATGCCCGATGAATTCAGCCGCTTCCTTCGTATACTTCTCCGCTACCTCTACGACCCGGTCATCATAGTCCTCATCCGGCAGTTTATCCAATTGGGCAGCCAGTTGACCGCGCTGGGACTCCAGCTTCCCTGCAGCATAACGTACGGTGTCGTTGATCGAACGGAGGAGCTTCTCTTGGGTAAGCTCGCCGACCTTCAAGAAGACAGAGTATACGCCGAGATCGGCGAGAATAACAGCTTCTTCCTCTTCCATCCCTGGAAAAAAGAGATTCCAGATCGCCGGTTCCACCGTTCCCACAGTATTGTAAAACCAGCTTACGAAGCGAGAGAACTCGCTTTGCTCTGAGACGACTAATCTGCCACCATCATCAAAGGCCAGCTTCCGAAACAGCGGAATGGTATCCGCCTCGGTACCGAGTTCATCGATCTCTTTTACAAATACGACCTTCTCCGTATATTCTCCTACCGGTGTATCCTCTCCCACATAATTGATGGCTCTGCCCGGGAGTTCCTCCATAGTAGGCGCGCCAAAAACAACCGCTTCCGCATCCAGCCTCTCCGCCAACAAGGCAGCATACCAGCCGCATTGACCCAGTCCAGTAAAGACGACCACAGCTTCAGCTGGCAATTGCTCCTGAATCGAATGCGCCGCGCCATCCACCACACTATCCAATGGAAGCGAAGGGATCTCTGAAACTGCGGATTTTCCAGGCTCTGATCCTACTACAATTACACCTTGCTGCTGCTCTTTGTTCAAGAGCAGAACCCAATTCACCAGGCGTTCATCGCCTGAGGATTGTGCCTGCAGCTCAAAGTCGGCATAGCTGGCGCTACCGAGAATAGCCTCAGCCAAGTCATCCAACTCTCGCGCCGTTAACGCAGGCTGCAAGCCGCGGACGACTTCCAATACACTCCCGGAGTGCTGCTGCGCTTGTAGTAAACCGCTATCCGCCAGCTCACATAACCATAAATATTGCTTATCATTCAGCATCACATTTGCTCTCCTTGTTTATTTTCGCTTGGCTTGCTCTTGCTCTTGTCTTTGCTGCTCCAGAGCTCTTCTGGCCTCCTCGGCCCGACGCCGCTCATCAGCGATCTGAACCTCGCGAGCCAGCCGCTCCAGCCCGGATTCGATACTGCGGATTTCCGTATACAATCTGGTGATCTCATTCCTGGTTTGCCCGGTATAATCATTCTTGAAGGCCGTGCCGGCTTTGCCTTTCCACCAGGAAGCGGCCTCTTGAATATCAGAATTCAGCTGTCTCTCGGACCGCTTCAGATCCGCTTCACCCTGCGAGGTCTTTCTGGCAGCAGAACGGATTTCACTCGAAGAATACACAATTCATTCCTCCCATTTTAATGGTTGACGGGTCTTAGACTTAACTTCCGCGATTTCATGGTATTCCGGTTTAAGGTTGGTTTTCACCACCTCCGCATTCAACAGCTGCTCAAGCAGGGCGATAACATCCGTACACTTCTCACCTTGCATACCTAACGTCTCCGCTTCAATCCTGCCATCTGGATAGAGCCGAATTTGCACCTTCTCCGCCATATCGCTCCTCCTCTAAAAATCAACTGTTCTTCCGCCACGCTTGAACCGGACATCATCGAACTCATCCATACTGGAGAGAATCCCGCCATGGGGGATAGCGAGCCCTTCATTCGTATACTCTTCGCGATCCTCCCTTGGAGTTGCCGCTACTGCACGGACGTTCGCCCATTCTCTTATGCCGCGGATTTGCTCCGCAAGCGTCACGGACAGAGGGATCGTATTCATAATCGCCCTCTCAAAATACTCCAGACGAACCGATGAATTCTCCGCATAGGCCTCGAACAGGGCATCGATCACCAATTGCTCAATCTCCGCGCCCACAAAGCCCTCGCATTTAGAGGATAGTAGATTCAGAATCTCATCGGTAAGTTCAAAGTCACCAGCCACCTCCGGATCTATTAAACGCTTGGAAATATGAACTTTCAGGATTTCCTTTCTCTCTTGCCGGGTAGGCAGGTCAACGAAGAAAATTTCATCAAACCGCCCCTTGCGCATCAGCTCCGCTGGCAGCTGGGAGATATTGTTGGCCGTTGCAATCACGAATACGGGACTGGTCTTCTCCTGCATCCAGGTGAGGAATTGCCCGAATACTCTGGCTGAAGTGCCGCTGTCCGAGCCTCCAGAATAACCGCTGAAGCCTTTCTCAATCTCATCAATCCAGAGGATGGAAGGGGAGATGGCCTCGGCGGTTTGGATCGCTTTTCGCATATTTTCCTCACTGCTTCCGACGATACCGCGGAATATCTTGCCCATGTCGAGCCGGAGTAAGGGCAGCTGCCACATGGAACTGATCGATTTACTGATCAAGCTTTTGCCGCAGCCCGGTACACCGGTAATTAGCACGCCCTTAGGAGCAGGTAGTCCGTATTTTCGCGCCGAATCCAGCCAGGATTTATTCCGCTTCGATAGCCAGCGCTTCAAATTTTCCAGACCGCCGACATCGGTCATTTTCAGGTCGCTGCGAATGAACTCCAGAATTCCGCTCTTTTTGATGATCTGCTCCTTCTCTTCCAGGACGATCTCCACATCCTGAGCCCCCAGCTTGCCGTCCTCAACGATAGCTCGTGCGAAGGCATTCTCTGCTTCTGACAGTGTCAGGCCGAGTGCAGCCTTGGCCAAGCGTTCCTTTCCTTCCTCATCAAGATCGATCTGAATCCGCCCGTTCTGCTCATTCATCTGAATCATTTGCTCCAGCACCGCCTTGATCTCCTCGAAGGAGGGCAATTCAAAATCGACAATCGTCACATCCTTCTGCAAATCCTCCGGCAGCGTCAGAAACGGAGAGGTGAAAATCACGTTGATCGGATGCTCGCTCCGCTTAATACTTGACAGCATGTCTCTTAGCTTGCGAATGATCAGATAATCCGGGGTGCGCCATTCACTGCCAAAGAACACATGGAAATCCTGCAAGACGAAGATACAGGGCTTATCGTATTTTTCTATATATTCCAGGGCTTTCAGCGGCTGCTTCGTGTCGTCCTTGGGCTGGCCCTTGCCGTCGATCAGTCCGCTCGTTACCCGCCACAGAATAACATCCCGCGTTGTCTTGATCAGCTCGGCGTCCTGAGCCACGTCACGGATCAAGGATAGAATCCGGTCCTCCTCCCAGGTTTGAATGTAAAGATAAGGGAATCTTGCTCGAAATAGATTGGCCAGGTGCTTTTTCGTTTTATGAGTAGCGTTCCTGGATGTCATAATTTCACTCCTTTTCATTAGACATCGACCCGGCGTCCATTGCCGGATGAGCTTAACTTCGTGGCAGAATCATCAGATGCATGGGATGTGTTAGATGTGTTGGCTGGATGAAGTGGATTAGCTTCGGTTTGCTGACTTTCGTTGGGGCTAGCATCATTCCCAGTGAAGCTTCGCATATTAGGTTCCGTCTTTATTTTGGGGGCTGGGGGCTTGAGTTGGGTCGGTGACGGAAAACTAGACGGTTGGAACTTGGCTTGGGCTTCCTGGCGCAATCGGTCTATTCTTTGCTGCTCTCGCGACTTTTCACCCGATTTGTATACATCCAGTTGAATCAGAAAAGCCGATCGTACCTTGATAGCATGTATGATGCTTACAATCCACAGTGTAATAGCGATGATCGCACTAACTCCTTCAGAGGTAGCGAATACTGCGATGGCGCCGCCTAAATAGACGAGCCCGTAAATGATCCAACGCCAGTTCTTTACCCGCAACCCGATGTACAAGAACGAAAGGAAGCTGGCTACTCCGAGAGGGAAGAGGGTCAGAAGAATCCACCAGCTCTGCAGGGTTTCCCAGCCTTTGCCCCGATTGGTATATGCTCTGAACATATCAATCTCCTTTATTGATTCAATATGTACGTCAGTTGGATCGAGCGATCCTTCAGCCGCTCCTCTTGTTCCAGGATTAATCCCTGGCTTTGCGCTCTTTCGAGCAAATTTTGATAAACCTGCTGCTGTAGTAGATCGGTATAGGAGTTCTCAACGTTGGAAAGCCATTCTTCATAGGCGGTCTGATTGGCAGTGTGAGGTAGAACGAGGGTGTAACAGCCGGTGTGGTTGCGTAGAAAAATAACTTCATCATGCCCTGAGGATGGAAAAGTAAGGTCTCCGATATCATCTAGGGTACGAAAAGAGCAATCCCAATCCTCTAACGCCTGCTTCAGAAGCGATTCATCCTTCATTCGGGTCTCCAGAATCAGGATATCGCTATCCTTATTCTCTAGCTTCCGGAATATCCCTTCCGCAATTTCCTTCGTCAATGCAATCGCAACGGGGATAAGCACAATTTCGACACTCATTCCTTGGCCTCCTTGCTTTGATAACCTAATTCCAACAGCAGCTCCAGATCGGAGATCCGGGCCATTCCGTTCGCAGTGAGGGTACCGTCTGGATGCAGCCGGATTTCCAGCTTATTGTCTATTGAAGATAATCTGTCCTCCAGCTGTTTATAGCGATCCGTGAGGAAACGGTACTGCTGATTGCGGGAACCGATCCAGGGGCGGCTTAGATCATGCAAGCTCTGAATATATGGCCCGTCGATGAGCAGGTCGGTCTGCTGCAGCAAGCGTCGCCATCCGCTATGCCCTGATCTGCGAAGCGTATCATAGTCATATCCTGAAAAGGTAACGACGGACAGATCCATTTCCCTGACCTTATGGGCGAGAATACTCAATCCATGGGCTTGACTGAACGGCTCGCCGCCGAGCAAGGTGATCCCTTCCAGCTCGGGGGATGACTTCAGCTCCGCCTTAATATCCTGGACGATATCTTCGATGCTGCGAATTTCTCCGCCCTGCCTATCCCAAGTATGGGGGTTGAAGCACCCCTCACATCGAATTGGACAGCCTTGTACCCAGATCGCATAACGCAGACCGGGCCCTTCGACCTTCGTTCTCGCGACGATTCTGGATATCCGAATTGTAGACACGCTATGCACCAGCCTTATAAGGATTTGGACAATCTATTGGAAAAAGAGGGTTTGGATTAATTTTACTATAAATCCAGTCTTAAATATATATAACTTCCTAATTTATGGGGAAATGGGGGAGGGGGGACCTACAAGAAGAAGCCATCCTTAGGATGGCTCTTATATAATGGTTCATATTAATGAAAATATGATGACTTGGCCGCTGCGTTCTGTTCGGCTTGTACCTGCTCAATACTGCGGATCACCTTATGGCGGAGCTCTGAGTTCACAGGCTGACCATAGGATAGCTCCATGGCCCATAGAACTGCGCCTGCTGCCGGAGGCACCTGCAGGAAGATATAGCGGCAATGATAAGGAGAAGCCCAGCCGGACATATAATGTTTGTACCTCTCGAATAGCAGCGGGCTCTCGGCCTTGATCCATACCGATCCGGCGAGGACGATATCGATCTCGGTCTCTTCGCTGAAATCAAGATTGCTCAGGCAGCCTGCGGTGGAGCGGGCCAATTGCTCGGCGGTCTGATCGATAACGCGGATAGCGGCGGCATCGCCTTGATCTGCGGCCGCGAACAGGATTCGCATTAGCTCTGTATTAGGGAGGTTCCGCTTCGTGGCTCCTTCAACGACAGTCTCGATGAATCTCGACTTCTCGCTTACCTGCATCAGCTCCATGACCGGAGCGGTCATGCTGGTGTCCGGGCCCATCCGGTAGAAGGAATCATAGACCGTGCGCAGCACCCTGCGCGCCAGATAGAAGCCGCCCGCTTCATCGCCGGACAGCTCGCTGCCGACACCGCCGACTTGCAGCCGGTCCCCAGCCTTGGTGATGCCGCCGGTGGACATGCCGGAGCCATTGATAGAGCAGATGCCATATCCTTTCTCACTGCCAGCCTTGATGCCGAGGAAGGAATCATTATCCACGGCATAATTACGGAAGCCCAGCCGTTCTATTACGCCGTTAAGCTGCTCCTTCTGGGGAGGAATATCGGCTCCGGCCAGCCCGAAGGCGGCAGCCTGCAGCTGTTCTATTCCCAGACCATGGGGAAGGAGCAATTCATTCAGATGCTGCTGCATGATCCGGAATGTGCTGGCATAGGCATCGGCGAACCGTTCATGGCTGCAGGTTCCTGTGCGAAGATGATCGATATAATTGCCCTGGAGATCGAACAGATAATAATCCGTTTTGCTATTGCCCCCATCGACACCTATAATGTAATTATTGCTTGTACTCATCTGCTGTCTTCCTTGAAAAATTGCGGTAAATAGGCTTTATGGGCCTGTTTGAGCTCCTGGAAGCAGCTATGGGCAGCATCGTAATCGCCGACGAGAGGGTTCATTACTAGTGCGCGCATCGCCGCGTCCTCACTTCCGCTGACTGCGGCGGCGACAGTCTCGCGTTCATAGGCCTTGACCATACGCATGTAGTCGATAATATGACGATTGTCGAAATTCTCGATTCCAATCGGCTTGGCCCCGTCCTTGCCGACGATGGCGCATACCTCGATGGCATCATTGTCCTCCATGAAGTCGAGCGCGCCGTGATTCAGCAGATTGACGACATGGACTTCTTGTTTATCATTATAAATCGCATCTACCAGGCTGATCGCTACTTCGGAATAGTTAGCTCCGCCCCGGGTGGATAGCAGCTCAGGCTTGGTGTGCAGCTTGGAGTCCGCATAGATCTGCAGTAATTCTTCTTCGATCTGTATACATTTCTCGCCCCGCGTTAGTTCGCTCTCTTGAACGAATTTCAGCTTCTTATTCTTGAAATAGTAGTATTCGAGATAGGAGGAAGGAATGGCGCCTACGGTTTGGATCAGCTCTTTGCTGAAGCCGCTGGACGGAATATTCTTCATCGCCTCACTGTTCAGACCCATTTCGAGCGCTGCTTCGAGATAATCCTTGCCATCCTGCCTGATTGAAGTAATCCAGCTCAGATGATTCAGCCCGACATAAGTGAATTCAGGATGGTCTAAATCGAGAGCTTCGCGAATGCTCTTGAACATATTAAAGGGCACATTACATAGGCCAAGCATCTTGACCTCGCTATGATTCAATAACGCTTCGGTAATAATCCCGGCCGGGTTAGAGAAGTTGATCAGCCAGGCGTCAGGGCAGAGTTCCTTCATCCGCTCCGCGATGTGCAGCATCGCCGGGATCGTGCGCATCGCCTTGAAGAAACCGCCGATCCCGCAGGTCTCCTGACCGATCAGATTATATTTCAGGGGAATTTTCTCATCGAGCACTCTGGCAGGCAGCTTGCCTACCCGGATTTGCCCCAATACAAAGTCAGCATCTCGCAGCGCTTCATCCAGATCCTGCGTCATGGTTATGCGGCAGGGGAGCTGCTCGGCCTCAATCATGCGCTTACATAGCTGGCCGACAATGTCCAGCTTTCGGGCATCGATATCCATGAACACCAGCTCACTGACGGGCAGGACGTTTTTGCGCTTGATAATCCCTTCGATCAGCTCAGGGGTGTACGTACTTCCGGAACCAATAATGGAGATCTTTAGCTTCTGAGTCATTTGAAATCCTCCTATGCTTTTGATGTAGAGCTCCAACATTATCATCGCCGTCATTATAGCATGTTGTTGACAAATTCGACAATAATATTTCGCAAATAAATGTTATAATGAATTATGTTTTTGAAATATTATTTCAATAAAATTAAAGAAATTGCCAATTGTTTTGGGGTGATCAACTTGTATTCTCGCTGAAAAGCACTTAAGATAGGGGCAAGTCTAGCAACGCCAGAGTTATAGCTCAAAGTTCGTCACATAAATTAAACAAGGTAAGTGGGGAGTATTACATGGCGATAAATGATAATATTCTGATCAAAATTCGTGAGATGAAAGATAATTTAACTCCGGTAGAGAGAATGGTGGCTGAGTATATTCTGGCTAACACGGAGGAAATCCCGCATCTCTCTATCAAAAGCCTCGCTCAGCTCAGCAAGACGAGCGATGCTTCCGTACTGCGTTTCTGCAAAACGATGGGATATAGCGGGTACCGGAACTTCATCGTCAGCATTTCGGCGGCACTGGGCTCGATCGATGATGAGCAGAAGGATGTCTATACGGACATCCAGCCGGGGGATGACCTGTTCACGATCATTTCGAATATTTCACATAACAACATCAAGTCGATTGAAGATACACTTAGCGTCATCGACCGGAATGAAGTAGCACGGGCGGTGAAGGTACTGCGCTCCAGTAATCGCATCGTATTCTTCGGCATCGGCGCCTCGGGGCTGATCTGTATGGACGGGGAGCAGAAATTTTCCAGGATCAATAAAATGTGTCATGCATATACGGACGGGCATAGCCAGCTCACCGCCGCCACCTTGCTCGGCAAGGGGGATGTAGCGATCTTCGTCTCGAACTCCGGGGATACGGTAGAGATTCTGGAGACGCTGGAGATCGCCAAGAAGAATAATGTGTCGACGATTGCCCTTACTCGTTACAGCAAGAGCGAGCTGGCGGATAAGGCCGATATTCTGCTCGGTATCACTACTCCAGAGATTACGATGCGCAGCGGAGCGATGGGCTCGCGGATCGCCATGCTGACCGTGATCGATATTCTGTTCGCCGGCGTAGCCAGCGCAGAATACAAGAATGTGAAGAAATATTTGACCAAGACGCATAATATACTAGCTAGTAAGCACCGCAGCCGCAAATAAGCGACATTGAGAGATATAGAGCTAAGCCGGTTTTAGCTGTGAAGCGTGTGAGGCAAGACTAACAGAAAATGAGGAATGGTGTGAAGCACATGCCGCTTTGATCAGGGATCGTTGGCGATTCTTGTAATCAGAGCGGCATTATTTATTTTTAGATAGAAAGGAAGAGGTGCGATGAGTGGTTTTGAGGTCAAAATGAACCAATGGCTTAACGATCAACTCGCTGCAGAACAAAATCCGAGAAGACGCGAGATGCTTCAAAAGGAGCTTGGACACGGTACGAGGGAGTTTTTGAGGAAGATATGGTACCCGGCTATAGGGAACTTTAACCACTTATATGCGGAGTGGGAGGTGCGGGATTATGGCAGCCGTTATCGTTATCTGGATCTGGCCTATATGCCCGGCGGAGCCAAAGGCTGCATCGAAATCCACGGATATCGGTCCCACGCGAGAGATATTGAAGCATGGCGATTCAGAGATTTGTGCAAGAAACAGGCTTACCTTGTACTAGACGATTGGTTGTTCCTGCCTGTTGCCTATTTGTCGATTGAGGAAGAGCCAGAGGTGATCCAGCAGATGGCACTATCCTTTGTCGGTAAGTTTGTGTCCTTGTCAACGAGTCCTTCACTTAGCTGGGTTGAAGCAGAGACTCTACGCTTTGCGCGTGGGGTCATTCGGCCTTTCCGATCCGAAGAGCTCGCCTCGCACCTGAATCGATCCGATAGACAGGCGAGGCGTATTTTGAATGAACTTGTGAAAATGGACGTGTTGTCTGTTCACAATAAACAACAACGCTATTGTACCTATCAAGTGGTCAAAAATGACCGTTAGAGCAGGAAAAAAGCCACTTTTCAATCTTAACGGACATTAATGACCGTTAGCAGAGAGAACCCCCCCTTTTTTTGGGTAGCCCCCCTTCTAACGGACATTTATGACCGTAAGGAGGTCAAAGTATCCGAAGATTGGCTGTAACGGACATTAATGACCGTTAGGAGAGAAAACGGGTCCTTTTTTGAGTCAGCCCTCCTTCTAACGGACATTTATGACCGTAAGGAGGCCGAAGTATCCGAAGATTGGCTGTAACGGACATTAATGACCGTTAGGAGAGAAAACGGGTCCTTTTTTGAGTCAGCCCTCCTTCTAACGGACATTTATGACCGTAAGGAGGCCGAAGTATCCGAAAATAGGCTGTAACGGACATTAATGTCCGTTAGACCAGATCGAGTTCGAACACAGGCTGCAAGCGAGAGATGCCTGACCCTGCGATACTGAATTAAAAACACAAAATATTATTACATATTAAAATTTTATTACAAAAACTATTGACGAAACGGTAGGCGCTCATTTAAGCTTATGCTAAGAGTGAGAGTTCAAAAAGAACAACAGCACCGCAGTTATGACTCCGCTAGGCGCTTTCTTAAAAACGCTTTCAGCCGGATAAGGTTTGGGTCTGGGTAGCGGGCTTTTTGAACGATATCTAAGAAATGGAGATTGAGACCATCAGTGAGGAGAAGGGATCAGCTATGGAACAATACTTTGCAGAACTGACCACAGAGAGAGTCAACCCCCACACACAGATGATTGACGAATGTACAACCGAAGAGATGCTTCATCTGCTCAATCAGGAGGATGCCAAGGTTCCAGCTGCCGTGGCTGCGGAAATTCCTCAAATCACGAAGGCGGTGGATATTCTATACCGTTCACTTAAGAACGGTGGAAGAATGTTTTATATAGGCGCAGGTACTTCCGGAAGACTGGGAGTGTTGGATGCCTCAGAATGTCCACCTACTTTCGGAGTAGACCCTTTGCTAGTGCAGGGGCATATTGCCGGAGGTGATATAGCTTTAAGGGTGGCTGTAGAAGGATTTGAAGATAGTGCAGAGGAGGGGATTGCCTTAATCGAGCGGGTTGGTGTGACCGCGCAGGATGCTGTCATCGGCATCTCAGCGAGCGGCTCGGCCAGCTTCGTCATCGCCGGTCTGAAGCGGGCGGCCGAATTGGGCGCTACGACGATCGGGGTAGTCAATAACAAGGGCTCCAGACTGGAAGCGGTATGCGATATATGTATCTCTCCAGTCGTAGGGCCGGAAGTGATTATGGGCTCGACCCGATTGAAGGCCGGTACAGCTCAGAAGCTCGTACTTAATATGCTGACAACATGCACGATGGTCAAACTGGGGAAGACATACA
Organism: Paenibacillus aceti; assembly: GCF_003614185.1. Taxonomy (GTDB): domain Bacteria; phylum Bacillota; class Bacilli; order Paenibacillales; family Paenibacillaceae; genus Fontibacillus; species Fontibacillus aceti. The sequence continues at coordinate 3,756,201 of NZ_KZ987724.1, read as the reverse complement.
ACAATTTAATGGTAGATTTGAAGGCCAGCAACAAGAAGCTCTACGACCGTTCGATCCGCATCATCCAGTTCGCAACGGGAGTAGATCATAACACGGCCGGCGAATACTTGCAGAAGGCGTCCATGAGCTGCAAGCTGGCGATTCTGATGATCAAGACGGGCCTCGATGCCAGTAAGGCAGAGCAGGTGCTTCAGGAATGTGAAGGAAATTTAAAGCTAGCCATTCGCACTACAAACCACGTAGTTTAGTATGAAATTCCAGGGGGAGGATTTTTGAAATGAGAAGAATGCGTGTTCTGGCATTAGTCTTGGCTCTAACCATGGCCTTGACGGCATTAACGGCTTGCGGTTCATCCGGTAAAGGCAATTCCGGCAAAGATAATACAGCCGCTAACAACACAACCAACGCAGCCAATTCAAATGAGGCTACTAATAACAATTCCGGTTCGGAAGAGAAAGATACAATTACAGCACTGCTTCCGCCTGTTTCGGGCAATTTCCAGAGTATGTTCGCAGAGATGGAGAAGGAATTCAGTGCGCTCTATCCGAACCTGACGCTGAAGATCGAGCCTGCCAGCTGGGAGGATATTACACAGAAGCTGGATACACAAGTGAATGCCGGTAGCCCTCCGGATATCGCCTTTATCGGCTCGGACGGCATTTCGAAATATCTGCAGCAGAATATGCTGATGGATCTGACCGATACCGTCACTCCAGAAATGGTCAATGACTATGACAAGACCCCGCTGGAGTATATGAAGAGAGGCGACGGGCTGTATGGCTTCCCGGCTTATATGGAAGTGCATGCGCTCGGTGGCAACCGGGAATTTCTTGAACAGGCCGGCATAGACTGGAAGAACGTACAACAGAATGGCTGGACCTTCGAAGAGTTCCGCGAAGCGATCAAGAAGGGTGTTGTTAAGGAAGGCGATAAGACGAGTCGCTATGGCTTCGTATTTGCTACCGCTGGTGTTACAGGCAAGGACTATTTGAATATCCTGATCAAAAACGCCGGTATGCCCGCTCCATTCGATAAGGATTTGAAGTTCGCTTACACGAGCAAAAATTATCTCGAAGTATTGAAGGCTGTACGCATGCTGATCGATGACGGCTCCATGCCGAAGGAGCTTAGCTCGGTAGACGCCGGGAAACGCTGGAATATGTTCCTGACCGGGCAGACGATGATTACAGGTAAAGGCCTGGCTACGTTCGAGAATAACGCTAATCAGAATAACGAGAAAATTAAGGCTAATGATGGAAGCGCTGTCACTGGTAGTATTCCGGTAGAATATATCGTTCTGCCAGTGCCAACCTTCCTTGGTGAAGAGCCGATTTCCAGTACCGTTGTTGACGGATATGTGACCTTCCGTGGCAAGAAGGAGCCGACGCCAGAGCATAAAGCCAATGTAGTCAAGGCTGCGTATTTCCTGGCTAGCGGCAAGGTTGCTGCAATGACGAACAATGACCTGTTCGCTGCCCACATTACAGAGAGCGGCAGAGAAGCTGCTAAGAGCATGGATATCAACCGTAACCCAGACAACGTGGCAGCTGTAGAGAAGCTTCTCTCACACGCTAACCCGCCGCGGCCGGATATCCCGTCCGATCTTGGCGCCAAGGCGATCAAGCTTGAGGATGAAGTCATCGTTCCTAAGCTTCAGGCTTTGCTTGCAAATGAGATTACTCCGGAAGATATGTATGAAGCGGTGAAAGCCGCAGCCATCAAGGCCTTTGGAGAAGATGGTATCGTGAAGGATTAATACTCTTAGCTCGGGTAGCCGTATGACTTGTTCATAGGGCTGCCCGGGTCATTTTGGCAAAACGGTTGGAAAAGGAGCTAAGACATATGAGCCAATTAGCAAAAGTACCGTCGACGACAAAAGTGGCCAGAAAACGAAAATGGAGAGGCGATAATGGATGGGGCTATGCCTTTATCGCAGTGGCACTCGTAGTCTTTGCGATGTTTACGGCTTATCCCGTGGTCAGCGCTTTTATTATCAGCTTTCAGGAATATCGCCCGTTGGGCTCTGTGTTCATCGGTTTTGAGAACTATGTGAATACCTTCTCGGACGCTCTGTTCTGGAAGTCGATTCGAAATACGATTGTCTATACGGTGCTAACCGTACCGTTCACCTTATTTCTGTCTTTTGCGGTGGCAATTCTGATCCTTCCTCTGAAGAAGCGGACACAGACCGCCTTCAAGGCGATCTATTATTTGCCCGCAGTCGCTTCAGGGGTAGCTCTGTCCGTCGTCTGGCTGTGGATCTTCGATCCGATGCCGAGCGGGATCCTCAACAAGCTGCTCCATGTGTTTGGCCTTTCCAATATGAACTGGCTGGGGGCTAGCTCGACAGCGATGTTCTCCCTGGTGCTGATGGCCTGGCTGTCAAGCCATGGTACGAGCATCATCATATATTTAGCCGCTTTGCTAGGGATTGATGAGAGCTATTATGAAGCTGCCGATCTGGATGGAGCCAATTTTCTGAAAAAGCTATGGTATATCGTTATTCCTTTTTTGAAGCCTACAACTTTATTCCTGCTCGTTACGGGCGTAATCGGATCTTTCCAGGTGTTCCAGAACGCCTATCTGATGACCGGCGGTGGTCCGGATAATGCGACGACGATGGTCGGTTTGCTTATTTTCAACAACGCGTTTAAGTACTTCGAATTCGGTAAGGCAGCGGCTCAATCCTTGATTCTGGCTGCAATTATCGCCAGCATTTCCTTTATTCAATTCAAATTCTTCGGCAAAAATATCGAATACTAATAGGAGAGGAGAATGACGCATGGCACTGTACAAGAAATATACTGGCAAGAAAGCGGTCAAATACACCAGAAATACAACCATCATAATTCTTCTCTTGCTATTTGCAATCGCAACTATATTCCCGATTTATTTCATGATTATCTCTTCGTTCGGCGATCCCGTAGAAGCCGGGGCGTTGGACTATTCCTTATGGCCTAAAAAAATATCGTTTGAGTCTTATAAGTTCTTCTTCGATTATAGTGAACATTCCTATCGATGGCTGCTGAATTCGTTGATTGTTGCGGGGAGCGTTACGGCGTCCAACGTGATCTTTGCCACCCTGGCGGGATATGCCTTCTCGAAGATTCGCTTCAAAGGCCGGACCGTACTGTTCTCTGTCCTGCTCTGCGCCATGATGATTCCATATCAAGTCACCCAGGTTCCGCTCTACATTCTGATCGTGAACATCTTCCAGATCGAGAACACCTACAGAGCTTTGATTATGCCGGGGCTTGTAACCGTGTACAACATATTCCTGACCAAGCAGTTTATGTCGTCCATACCTACTGAGATTATTGAGTGCGCCAAGGTCGAGGGCTGTAACCAATTCCAGATTTTCATCAAAGTGATCGTGCCTCTATCCAAGACCGTTATGGCGGTCACGGCGATCCTGACGTTCATGGATAGCTGGAATACGTTCTTCTGGCCATTCCTGGTTACGAATACGATGGATATGCAGACGATTCAGGTTGGGCTTAAGAACTTCCGTTTCGCCAATACGACGTATTTTGCACCGATGATGGCTGGAGCTACGATCTCTGCATTGCCGATGTTCATTCTGTTCTTCAGCCTGCAGAAGTATTTCCTTGAAGGCGTGACCGTGGGAGCGGTGAAGGGCTGATGGATGGGAGGCAGTCATCCGAGCTGGCGGTACGCTATGCTGTAGGACTGATGTCAGGCACCTCGGTGGACGGAATCGACGCGGCTGTCGTGAAGATCACCGGTGAACCCGGAACTAGACCGGAGGTCAGTTTACTTGCCTTTGAAAATACCCCTTATCCTGCACAGGTGAGGGATGAGATATTTGCACTGTTCGACGTGAAGACGGCGACGCTGAATCGGGTCGGGCGCTTGAATATGTGGCTCGGCGAGTTGTTTGCTGAAGCGGCCTTATCCGCTATTACCAAGGCGGGGCTTAGTCCGACAGATATCGCCCATATCGGCTCCCATGGTCAGACATTGTACCATAGCCCGGTAGATGAGATGATCGGAGGCTATGCTCTGCGCTACACCGTACAGGTTGGTGAGGGTTCGGTTATCGCGGCCAGAACCGGGATCACCTGTGTGTCTGATTTTCGCCCGGCGGATATGGCTGTGGGAGGTCAAGGGGCCCCGCTCGTACCGTTCACTGAATATTTACTGTATGGGGAGAAGGAGCGGACACTGCTGCTGCAAAATATCGGGGGAATCGGCAATATGACGGTGCTTCCGGCTGGCGGTACAGCAGAGGAAGTGTTCGCCCTTGATACCGGGCCCGGCAATATGCTGATCGACGGGCTGGTGGTGCATTGGAGCGGCGGGGAGAGCAAGATGGATGTCGGAGGCGCCCTCGCTTCACGGGGTCAGCCGGATGAACAATTACTTGATCTGTTGATGCAGGAGCCCTATTACAATCAGAGCCCGCCTAAATCGACGGGTAGAGAACTGTTCGGCTCGGCTTATATCGAGAGGTTGCTCGGTTATCAGCAGGAGCTAGGTCTATCTAATAAGGATTTGATCGCGACGGTGACGAAGCTGACAGCCCGTTCAATCGCAGAGGCTTATCGCTGTTATGTGATGGAGCGCTATCCCACTGATCTGCTGATTGTTGGCGGCGGGGGAAGCTATAACCCTGTATTGATCGGATATTTACAGCAGGAGCTGGAACCGCTCGGGGTGCAGGTGCTGACCCAGGAGCAGCTTGGACATAACAGTGATGCCAAGGAGGCGATGGCCTTTGCCCTGCTGGCAGATTATACGATGGCCCGGCAACCGAACAATCTGTGCGCAGTGACTGGAGCGAAGCGGCCCGCTGTTATGGGCAAGGTCAGTTATCCTTTATGAACATGCATGATAAGAGAGTATTAAGTCCAATGGAAGCGGAGGTTTCAGAGCATGATCACAGCATGGGAGGATCGATTTACCGCTGGTGTAGTTGAGTTATGGAACAAGCAAGCGGTTCGCGATGGCTATAAAAGCTTAACAGAGGACGACTTCACAGCTTTATTTCTGTTGAGTCCCTATTTTGATCGTGAGGCGGCCTTCGTGCTGGTGGATCAGGATCGGGAGTGGGATCAGCAGGAGCAGAAGCGGGAGCATGTTCAGGTGCTGGGCTTCGCTTGCGGGTGTACAGGGGATGACTTGCCGCTCGGGGAGAGGGCTGGTTATATCACTTGTATTATCCTAGCTGAATCTGTTCAAACGGATGAATCCTACCGCATGATGATCGGAGCGATAGAGAGACGCTTCCAGCAACGGGGCAAGCAGCAGGCGGACTTCCTGTTCTTCAATCCTATGAAGCTGCCCTGGTTGATTCCGGGTACGGACGAGCATGAGCATAATAATGCTCCAGGCGTGCCGGAAGGTAGTCGGCTACATGAATTTCTGCTCCGGTACGGGTATGTAGAGCGGGCGCTGGAATGCGGGATGTATTTGCCGCTGGGGGCATTCTCAATACCTGAGGAGATCCGGGGCAAGGAGAGCAAGGCTGCTGCGGAGGGGTACCGTGTGGAGCTATTCGATTCTATGAAGCATAGCGGACTGGAGCAGATGCTGGCCGGACTGGATAATCCGCTCTGGCAGGAGCAGATTCCTCGCTATGCCGCTGACGGTGTGCCGGTGATGATCGCGGCTTATCAGGGCAAGGCGGCCGGGTTCGCCGGGCCGATCATCCGCGAGCCGAGCGGGCGGGCCTTCTTCATCGGAATCGGTGTGCATCCGCAGCATGAAGGGCATGGCCTGGGCAGTATTCTGTTCTTCAAGATGTGCGAAGCCTTCCAGCAGGCGGGCGCAGAGTACATATCTTTGTTCACGGGGAGCGAGAATCCGGCCAAGCGAATTTATGAAAAAGCAGGCTTTCAGACAGTCAAACGGTTTGCAATCATGAGGAGGGAATTCTGACAATGAGTGAGCAAGCGTTAACGATTCTGGCGATTGGCGGTCATGTAGGAGATATGGAATTAACGGCAGGCGGGGTGCTCGCCAGTCATGCGCTGAAGGGCGATCGTATCGTAACATTGGCCCTGACGGCAGGTGAGCGCGGCGTCCCGGCGGGGCAGGATATGGGAGAATACCGTCAGCAAAAGGTTCGGGAAGCAGCTGCCTTCGCCGAGATGCTCGGCGGAGAGTCGATCGTATTCGAGGTTCCAGATGGCGAGTTGAGCGACAGCGAGGATATGCGTTACCGGGTTTGCGATGTAATCCGGGAGGTGAAGCCGGATATCCTGATCACCCATTTTAAGAATAGTATGCATAAGGATCATAGCACCACTCATCGAATTGTGAACGATGCGCGCTTCTTCGCAGGGCTGGGTTCCTTTGAGCGCGAGAAGCCGGCGCATTTCGCCTCACGACTCTATTATGCGGAGAATTGGGAGGATGCTGTCGACTATAAACCATATATTTACGTTGGCTTCGAGCAGGAGGCGTATGATCTGTGGGTGAAGGCGGTCTCCCAGCACTGGTTCGTTACTGGCAGCAAGTCCTTCCCTTATCTGGAGTATTATAAGCATCTGGCTCGGGTTCGCGGCATTGAAGCGCGCAAGACCTATGCGGAGACGTTCATGATTCCAGAGGAGTCGGTGCGGATCATCAAGTCAGAACTATAACAATGCGTGTTCCATAGGGGGGGAGGAAATGCAGGGAGTCTCTCTCTTTTTGAACATGTGAGATAAGGAGCCGAGGGTATGGTCAAGAACGGGATCGATCACATTTTGGACTACGCACATCTGTTTCAAGGCAAAAGGCTAGGCTTGATTACTACGCCGACGGGGATCACCTCTGAGTTTGTATCGACGATTCAGATTTTGCAGGAAAATTTCAATCTCACCGCCTTGTTCTCACCGGAGCATGGGGTGCGCGGGGATCAGGCGGCGGGAGCGATGGTCGAGACCTATACCGATCCGCTAACAGGGGTGCCAGTATATAGCTTGTATCGTAAGGATTCCAAGCGAATGACGCCGGATATGCTCGATCAGGTGGATATGGTTGTTTATGATATTCAGGATATAGGCGTGCGATATTACACATTTATCTATACGATGCTGTACGCTCTGGAGGACTGTGCCAAGGCGGGCAAGGAATTTGTCGTGCTGGACCGGGTGAATCCGCTGGGCGGAGTGACGGTCGAGGGGAATGTGCTCAAGCCGGGCTATGAGTCCTTCATCGGAAATTATCCGCTCTGTGCTCGGTATGGCCTGACTGCCGGGGAAGTGGCGTTGATGGCTAATGAGCAGCAGGGCTGGAAGGGTAAGCTTCATGTTGTGCCTTGCGAAGGCTGGGAACGGAGCATGCTCTTCCCGCAGACCGGGCAGACCTGGGTGCATCCTTCATTGGGCATTCCACGTTTTGAGACGGCTCTCGTCTATAGTGGCACTTGCCTGTTCGAGGGCACGAATCTGTCGGAGGGTCGCGGGACGACCTTCCCGTTCGAGATAATCGGAGCGCCGTTCATCGAGGCCGAGCGGCTGGCTGTTGAGATGAACGGGAAGGGCCTGCCGGGAGTGCGCTTCCGCCCGGTCTTTTTCAAGCCGACCACCTCCAAGTTCGAGGGCGAGCTATGCGGAGGTGTGCAATTGTACGTAACGGATCACCGTTCGTTCCGACCGCTGGAGACAGGGGTAACGCTGATGTACACCGTGAAGCAGAACTATGAGGAGTTCGCCTATTTGCCCCCGCTCAAGGAGGGCTCGCGCCCGTTCATCGACCTGTTGTGCGGCGACAAGCTGTATCGCGAAGCGGCTGACCTGACGGCGATGCTGGAGCAGTTCCGGGAAGAGAGCCGCAGCTTCGCTCTGGCGAAGCAGGAGTATCATCTGTACTCGTGATGTATTCGTGAGCAGGCAAGAATGGCATGAATGGACTAAGGGTCGCGCGTGTCGTCTGCCTGTAGTGGGGGCTGTGGGGCGGCTGGGCTGGGTTGATGGGCTTTAACGGCTCTTAGTTTAGCTGTAGAAGATACAGTTATTTTTGCAAATGACCGGGAAGCCACTTTTACAGATGCATTTTGTACACTTAAAATGACTGAAACTTGCTCCATCCGCAACAGTCGGCGTTCTAAGTGTACTTTTTGCAACTAAAGCTGCGCTAAAGGTGATTTGGCACTTTTTAGATGTAGTTTATGCAATTAAATGTCTCGTTCCCAGTGGGGAGTCCGGTTCATAGGTGCTAGTGCGAGTAAGTTAGGTGCTGATAAGTGGTAATAGGTAATGGGTAATAGTTGTAACTGGTAAGTGGCACTAGGTGTAAATAGAAGCTAATAAGTGTTGATAGGTTGCTAATATGTGACAATGGGATCTGATAAGAGCTGATAGAGGTTAATAAGATAAGGGGTAATAGGTGCCGATAAGTGCTGATAAGCGCCCAAAGTGCAATCAGCGCTATAAGTGCTGATATGCAACTATTTTGGTGTCATGCGCTCTCCACCTAAGACATAGCTGCTTTTATACAACTATTCGGGCGGATTTCTCGTTCATGCAGGCTTTTGGCGGGGGATAGTTGTATTTTCGCACTTATTTCTGAATCGAGGCCGCTATTCCGGGAAATAAGTGTATTTTAGCAGTTATTAGGGATGCTCGTCGACCTGACTGCTGCCTATTTACATACCTCTAATTAAGAAGGGCGTGATCATCATGAGATATGCTGCTGGCCTGGACGGTGGTGGCACGAAGACGAAGGTCGTCATTGCCGATGAGCACGGACAAATGGTGGAGAGCTTCGCATCGGGTCCGATTAACTATAATGGACAGGATGAAGGTGTCGTAGAGCGCAATATCGGCGAGATTATCGCCCGGGTCGGGGCGGTATGCGGCGGCTTGGAGCATTGCGTGCAGATCTGCGTCGGCGCGGCCGGGATCAGCGCGGCAGGGGTGACGGAGCGCTTGAGCGCGGCCGTCCGTGCGGCCGGATACGTGGGCGGCCTGACGCTGGCCGGCGATCACGAAACCGCGCTATATGGCGCACTCAGCCGCCCGCCGGGGCTGATCCTGATCGCCGGCACAGGCTCGATCTGCTACGGGCGCAATGAGCAGGGCAGCTCTCACCGCACCGGCGGCATGGGGCATCTGATCGATGATGAAGGCAGCGGCTATAGCGTGGGCCGGGAGCTGTTAAGCGCACTCGTTCAGGCCCATGATGGGCGGATTCCGCCGACGGTGATCAGCGGCCTGATCTATGAGAAGCTGCAACTGCCCGCAGGCGCTCTGAACGAGGTCATCCGCTTCGTATATGACCCGCACCGGACGAAGAAGGAGATCGCTGCGCTGGCACCGCTTCTAACAGAGGCCTGTTCGGTCGGTGATGCCGCAGCGCTGGATATCGCCCAGCGGAGCGCAGCTGCGCTATTCGAGCTGATCGTTCCGGTGGCTGAGCGGCTCGGCCTGCAGAAAGGCAGACTGGCGCTGGCCGGAAGTGTACTGCTGCATAACAGCCACATCCAGAATGCTCTGCGGGAGAGAATAGCCGGACGATATGCTGGTATGACCTGCATTCTGCCCCAGCATGATGCCGCCTGGGGAGCGATGATGATGGCTTGGGAGCAGCATAAAATATGATCGGCACAACCTGAAGACCGTCAGTTCCATTGTTCATAAGGAACTGACGGTCTTTATATGCGCGTGAGTGGTTAATCGGTCAGGCTAGAGATTAGAACTTCAGAATTATGGAAACCTCGGCCCCTCCACGCCATCCTCAACGATTTGCTGCGGTCGGTTGCTGCTGCCTTCGGTTCCATCATGTACAGCGATAACGGTGGGCTGGGATGGATAGGTGTCACGGGATAGCAGCGTGCGGCTTACGGTGACGCCATCGACCTTCTTGAGACGATAGGTCTCCACGATATAGCCTGGCTTGCCCTCCAGCATCAACTCCTGCTCCCCGGTGGGGAGTGAGGGATTCTTGATGTATTTATTGGAGGGCGGGAGGGTGCGGATTGTCCTGGATTGGATGTCATAGGTGACATTTCCGGGAAATGTACCGTACAGCTTGATGACGAGCCGCCCTTGGCTGCTCTTGGCGTGGATCAGCAGATGCTTGCCTGTCGTGTTCTTGAAGCGGAAATTGATATAGCCTTTCGCAAAGGTCGCATCCTGTCCCTTCGGGATGTAACTGACAGGCAGAGTATGATTGCGCCGTTCCACAATTTCCAGCCCGGCCCGGAGGGCGGCATTGTATAGCGTGCTGGACACCTGGCAGATGCCTCCGCCGACTCCAGGCACCAGCTTGCCGGCGAAGATGACCGGAGCTTCCTGGAAGCCGTAATCCTGTTCAGCGGCTTCGACGACCTTGGCGTAATCGAAGATTTCGTCAGGGGCGAGCAGCATGCCGTCAATGCTGCGGGCTGCGGCTGCGACATTATGCAGACGCCCCTTGCCGCTCGTCGTTAGATCGGTGGAGAACTGAACTATTTTACGATTAATGCCTTGGGCCTTGAGATGATCTAGCGTGACTTCGGGTTGAAGCCGTATCAGAGGTACTTCTAGCGTGATGGTCTCAGCCTGAGCGCCTGCCCGGACTTCGGACCGAACCGCAGAGCTGGACATGAATCGGGCCTTGATTCCACTTAGCACCGTCCCGCGTGAACTTTTATTCCCCTTAGCTGCATCCCCTACAGGTAGCACCGTCGGAAGCGTGGCTTGCAACTGCGCCGTCAAGGCCGTCCAATCGATCCGGTACACGGACTTTCCATTAATATAACGGATACGATCATCGGCCCCGATCGTTCTCACCGCATTAACGGGCCGGCCGAAATGCGCATTCTCCCATTCAGGACTAAACTTCAGCTTGAGCGGCTGTGAATCGTAACGAGCCTGTAACCTCCACTCCTTAGAGAATTGGCTGCGGATCTGGAGACGGCTCCAGAGACTAGCGTGGGATAAACTCGCCAGTTCTGTACGGAAATCGGGGACATCGAAGGTGATGCCGCTATTTTTCCAGGATAGGGTCTCGGTAGTCTGCTTCTCGCGGAACGAATAGGTAATCGGCTCATTCTCCAGCTCCGCCAGCTTCGTATCAAGAATCTGTATGGCTTGGTGAAATGTCATTCCTCCCATAGGAATTCCAGCGACGATCACCCCGGAAGGAACGGTATCCCGAAAGGCATAACGCTGCAGTGACAGCAGCAGAATCAGTACGGTGATCCCCAGAGCGAGGATCGGGGCGACATAGAATAAGAGGCGTTTTGTTCTCATGGCTCGCTCCTTATCATCTCTGGAAAAAGTTAATGTACAACCTTATTTATGATATATATGCTGAAATAATGGAAACTTTCGGGTACTCAAATGGTAACATATTTGTTACAATAATTATCGAACTGATGAAATTTGACTCATCTTTTAAAGGATTTGGCTGGAAGATGTCGAAATGAAAGTAGTTGACTGCACGTGAATTTTACTAGATATGAATCAAAGCTTAGGACGTGATGAAGTGATAGAAATGCAGGACGTATGGAAGACGTATTCTAACGGGACCCATGCTTTGAAAGGCATCTCGGTTAAAATCGACCGCAATGAATTCGTGTATTTGGTCGGTCCCTCCGGTGCGGGAAAATCGACTTTTATGAAGCTAATATATCGTGAAGAAGTACCAACGAAAGGACAAATTTCTGTAAACGGTTTTAATATCGGCAGGCTCAAACAGCGCAAAATTCCTTATGTCAGACGTAATATCGGTGTTATATTTCAGGATTTCCGACTGCTGCCCAAGCTGAATGTGTATGAGAATGTCGCTTTTGCGATGGAGGTTGTCGAAGCGCCGAAGAAGGTGATTCGCAAGCGGGTGCCTGAGGTGCTGGAATTAGTCGGCCTGAGAAATAAAGCGAACCGTGATCCTTCCCAGTTATCAGGGGGAGAACAGCAACGGGTGGCGATTGCCAGAGCGATTGTGAATAGCCCTTCGGTGATTATCGCCGATGAGCCTACAGGGAATCTTGATCCAGAGACCTCTTGGGGAATTATGCAGCTGCTGGATGAGATTAATTTCCGCGGTACGACGATCGTTATGGCTACTCACAATAAAGAAATTGTAAATACAATGCGCAAACGTGTTATCGCTATTGAACATGGCAATATCGTTCGTGATGAGATGAGAGGGGAATACGGTTATGAGTTTTAGTACCCTCTTAAGGCAGTTCCGTGAAGGAGCCAAGAGCGTGTTCCGTAACGGCTGGATGTCAGTAGCCTCGATTACATCTATCATTGTGTCTCTACTCGTATTGGGCGTCTTTATTATGCTCGTCATTAACATAAATTCCTTCGCCGATGATGCGGATAGCCAGGTGCAGATCAGCGTCTATCTGGAATCGAAGGTGGATGATGCATTGCGGGACAAGGTAATGGCAGAGATTCAGACGATGCCTGAGGTTAGTGAAGTAACCTTGATTCCGAAGAACGAAGGGCTCAAGGAGTTTAAAGACAAGCTGGGCGTGGAGGGTAAGGATTTGCTCGAAGGCTACACCGAGGAGACGAATCCGATCCCGGATACGTTCAAGATCAAATTGATCGAGCCGACAACGGCTCCGTTCGTGGCCAGCAAAATATCGGCGCTCAATGATACCCATCCCGACAAGCCGATCTACAAAGTGAACTATGGCAAAGGGACGATCGAGAAGCTGTTCAAGGTTACGCGGACGGTTCGTAATATTGGCCTCATCTTCGTAGCCGGACTGGCGCTGATGGCTATGTTCCTGATCTCCAATACGATCCGGGTAACCATTCTGGCCCGCCGTCGTGAGATCGGAATTATGAAGCTGGTGGGGGCGACCAATGCTTTTATCCGTTGGCCGTTCTTTATTGAAGGGGCACTGATCGGGTTGATCGGCTCCGTAGTCACTGTGGCTGTTCTGTTCTTCGGATATCAAGAGCTGGAGCAGGTGGTAGCAGCGGATATGACGCTGGCCTTCCAGCTCGTTCCGATGAAGCAGGTTGCATTAAAAGTCGGAGGTCTGTTATTGGGACTCGGGCTGCTGATTGGAATCTGGGGCAGTACGATGTCAATTCGTAAATTTTTGAAGGTGTAGATGCAGTAAAACCTGGGGAAGAGGGGAAATGAAGTTGAAGAAATGGATATCCGTGATTGCCGTTATCACCATAGCCGCGACGATTTTCAATCCATCTGAGGGTTATGCCAAATCCAAGACGATCAGCCAGATCGACGCTGAGCTTAAGCAGCTTCAGGAACAAGCGAGGCAAGCGAAGAAGCAGCAGGAGAAGGCAGCAGATAAGAAGCAGGAAGCTCAGCATTATGTGAACAAGAACAGAGCTTATTTGAAGCAGGTCCTGACCCAAATCGATACCGTCAGCAATGAGCTGTCTCGAATCGCCCTGGATATTGAGAATACGAAGGCGGATTTGCGGGATACCGCACATAAGCTGGATGAGACGAAGCAGCGCATCGAGGAACGTTCTGGATTCCTGGACACTCGGGTTCGCATTATGTATACGGATGGCGCCGTTTCCTATTTAGATGTATTGCTGTCCTCCACCAGTTTTACGGATTTCCTGCAACGGGCTGATTCCTTGCAGGCGATCATCAATCAGGACAAGGTCCTGCTGGACGAGCATAAGCATGATAAAGATTTGCTGCAGGATCAGGAACAGAAGCTGAAGCAGGATTATGCCAAAGTGAAGCAGCTCTATGCCCAAGCGGAGGAGCGCAGAGGCATCCTTGAGGAGAAAGAGCAAGAGAAGCAGCAATTGATTGCCAAGTATAGCGATCAGATGGACGAATCGGATGAAATCAGCGAAGAACAGAACAGATTGCTCGTCGAGTTGGCTAACAAGCGTTCCGCGCTAGAGAATGAGAAGAAGAAGATTAAAGCCGCGCAAATTAAGAAAAGTACGAAGAAGAAGCTTTCTTATTCGTCCTCTTCAGGCTCAGGTGGCTTCACAGGTAATGGCGGCTCCATGTCGCTTCCGGTAAATGGCGCTCGCTTATCTTCCGGGTACGGGACGCGCGTACATCCGGTAACAGGCAAAGTGAAGAAGCATACCGGGGTGGATCTCGCGGCTTCGGAAGGCACGGATATCCATGCAGCTGAGGCCGGAGTCGTCATCGTCGCAGAATGGTGGAGCGGCTATGGATATACGGTAATTATCGATCATGGCAATAATGTATGGACGCTTTATGGTCATATCCGCGCTGGCGGAATTAAGGTAGAGAACGGGCAGACGGTGAAGAAGGGACAGAAGATTGCTGAAGTTGGCCAGACGGGAGTAGCAACAGGTCCGCACTGTCACTTCGAGGTACGTATCAATGGTGATCCGGTAGACCCCATGCCTTATTTGTAATAAAATAGTTATATCAAAGACACGGATACCTTTGCGTATCCGTTTTTCCTTCTCGCGGACAAGTTGAAGTAAATAATCTGTACAAGCCGGGCATATAATAGGAAGACGGTGGTTTTGCAGGGACTGCTGCTGAAGGAATGATGGTATTACCTAATTTCATTTGAGATACATAGGCGGTGAAGAAGAGAAAATGTTCAAAGGACGTACAGTAGCTCTAATGGTAGTGGTTGCGATGCTGCTCAGCAGCGTTCTGACTTTGACGTTAACAGGTCAGTGGACCTTTGCCGGGACGGGTGCGGTAGGCAATGGAATTTTTGCCGATGCTTTTGGCGTGAATAGCAAGAGTGGGATCAAGAAGATTGAGACGACTATGAATCTCGTTCAGAAAAATTATGTGGAAGATGTAGATCAGAGCAAGCTGGTGGACGGGGCGATCGACGGGATGCTGAACGCGCTGGGTGATCCGTTCACCTCCTATATGGCTCCTAGGACAGCTAAACAGTTTTCGGAGCAGATCGAGGGATCTTTTACCGGTATTGGTGCGGAGGTATCGACAGAGGACGGCAAGGTCGTCGTCGTCTCCCCGATCAAGGGATCACCGGCGGAACAGGCCGGCATCAAGCCGAAGGATATTCTGCTCTCGGTGAATGGAGAGTCGTTCGAAGGGCTGAGCTTGAACGAAGCGGTGGCCAAGATCCGTGGTCCTAAGGGAACCAAAGCGAAGGTGAAGGTCAGACGCCCGGGTGCGGCGAATGAGCTTGAATTTACAATTGTACGTGATGAAATCCCGCTGGAGACGGTCTATTCCAGTATGAAGCAGGGGAATATCGGCGTGATTGAAGTTACCGAATTCTCGATGAATACGGCGGATCGCTTCGAGCAGGAAATCGCTGCGTTAGAGAAGCAGGGAATGAAGGCGTTGGTGATCGATGTCCGGAATAACCCCGGCGGCGTGCTTCAGGTCGTTGAGAAGATGGCCGAGCAATTTGTGCCAAAAGGGAAAGCGATCTTGCAAATCGAAGATAAAAATAAAAATCGCCAGAAGATGCTCTCTTCTAAAGGGAAGGGCAAGGCTTATCCGGTGATCGTCATTACGAATAAGGGAAGCGCCAGTGCTTCGGAAATTTTGGCAGGTGCGCTCAAGGAATCGGCAGGCGCCAAATTGCTCGGAGAGACGACCTATGGCAAAGGGACGGTACAGTCCAGCTTCCCCGAGGAGATGGGCGATGGAAGTCTGGTGAAGATCACGATCGCCAAATGGCTGACTCCTGACGGGAAATGGATTCACAAGAAAGGGGTCGAGCCGGATATCCAGGTGTCGCAGCCGGATTATTTCTCGGTGGCTCCGATCAATAAGAAGGGAACATACAAGTTCGATATGCTGGGCGAGGACATCAAGAGTGCTCAGACGATGTTGGACGGAGTAGGGTTTGATCCGGGCCGCAAGGACGGGTATTTTGACAAGAAAACGGAAGCTGCGCTTGAGAAGTTCCAGGCGGCTAAGGGTTTAAAAGTTAACGGCGTGCTGGATGCGACAACGGCGGAAGTCCTTGAAAATAGTGTCATTGAGAAAATTCGCGATCCGAAGAATGATAATCAATTGAATCAAGCAGTTAAAGAGGCCCAGAAGGAAATTTCTTCTATGGTGTCGAATGAGTAAGAAGGCTGAGTTCAGCCTTCTTTTTTTCTGTTATAGTTAGAAGTGGAAATATAATCAGCGAGAGCTGATGTTAAGAGTAGACAAGCTGTTATGGTGGATCGTTAAGGATCGTGAAGTGGGATTGATGCTCGAAGGAATAGGGGTTGATGATCGATTGGATCTTGTGCTTGAAGGATTATGGAATTTGGCCGGGGCCGTAGGACAATTGTTTCTGCAGCCGTTCTATTATATTTCGATAATTATGGTGCTGCTGCTCTATCGCAGACAGGTGATATTGGAGCGCAGGCTGTTCCACGTACGTCTGAACAACTGGCTTACTCAGACGTGGCGGACGGTGCTGGGTGGATTACTGGCCGGGATCTGCGTCTCGCTCATCGGTGCGTTCATCGGCATGACATTGACGGTGGAAGGGATCCTCTGCATCTGGGCGGTAGCGATCGTTCTGCTGCTCATCCGTGTAAGGTATCTATGCCTCGCTTATTCGGTCGGTTTGTTAGGAGTTATCCAGTTTGTACTGGATCGCTTCCCTTCTTTTGTAGGTAGTGGCTGGGGAGCCGAGGTGATTCGCGCTGTACGGGAGCTGAACATCCCGGCGCTATTATGTCTTGTCGGTCTGCTGCATTTGGCGGAAGGACTGTTGGTCCGCTGGCAGGGGGCCTCGTTCGCAGGACCGCTGTTCTTCGAAGGCAAGCGGGGCAGGCTGGTGGGTGGTTATCAGATGCAGAGTCTGTGGCCTGTTCCGCTCTTGCTGCTGATCCCTGCGCACACGACCGGAGGGGTATTGCCCTGGACGCCGCTATTTGGCGGGGATGCTTGGCAGGAGGGTTTCGGTCTCGTCGCGCTGCCGATCATTATCGGGTTCTCGGAAATGACGAGCGGGATGCTCCCCAAGGTCAAAGCGCGTCTGACCTCGAACCGCTTGATGGTATACGGACTAGCTGTGCTCGCGTTGGCGCTGCTGTCCCATTGGTGGGGCTGGCTGCTGCTGCCGGCGGCGCTGGTATCCTTCCTCGCGCATGAAGGATTGGTCTGGTTCAGCCGCTTCGAGGAGCAGGAGGCGAGCCCGCTGTTCGTCAATCCGGCAGGGGGATTGAAGGTGCTCGCGATCCTGCCGGGCAGTCCGGCACAGGAAATGGGCATTCAGGCCGGGGAGACCATCAGCAAGGTCAATGGCGTGCCTGTTCCGACGAAGGAAGAGATGCATGCGGCGCTGCGGATGAATCCGGCTTTTTGCAAGCTGGAGGTGCTCAACCTTAAGGGTGAGCTCAAGTTCCTCCAGCGCGCGATTTACGCCGGCGAGCATCATCAGCTCGGCGTGATCCTGGCGCCTGACGAGAAGGCGCCAGTGGCAGTGCGGCTGCAGCCGTTGTCGCTGCTGCAGCTGTTGAAGCCGCGGCGCAGCGAAGCTGGCGCGCGCGGGGGGAAGCGCCGCCCAGCTGGGCGGGGCGGCGATACGGCGTCTCAACCGCCTTCGGCGGGCTGAGACATACAGGGGCTGCGACCGCTTTGGTGTCGCAGCCTTTGCTGTGCTCCTCCCCGCGCCGCAGCTCGAAACTGCAAATATGCAGGCTCTAACGAAACACCATATCGCTATTTTGATGAAATCCAGGGTTTAAGGCAAAAAAAGCTGGATGCCGTAATATCGCAATGTTGCAGTTCCTAAAAGCCGCAAGTAATGCTATTTTCCCCAGTCTTCCATCAGCTGCACACCTCTATCATAGCCGAGCTGGTAGTCCTGCTTCAGGATAGACAGTTCCTTGGTAAGCCGCTCTGTCTGGAAGGAATCCGGCGGATTCACTTCAATGACCTCGACGCCAGCAGGGGGATTGCGCATGAACTCGATCGCTGCCTGATATGTATGCACACGGTTCTCGAGGGCTTGCAGCAGATCCGGGTATCTGCGCAGATGCCATTTGGTTAGAACATTATTTTTGCTGCTCTGCATGATATAAGAATGAGGCCTGGATCGCAGTACCATAATCTTGCTTGCGCCACGGCGGTAGGCTTCGATGACCGGAATGGAATCCGTGACTCCGCCATCGACATACTTCACCCCGTCGACCTCGACAAAACCACGATAAATGACCGGAATGGCGCTGGAGGCCTTCATCAATTGGTCGAAATTTTGCCGGGTCGGGTTTAGATAGACTGATTTCCCTGTGTTCACTTCGGTCGCTCCGATAATGAACTCGGATAGGGTTGAGAACAAGGTGTCTACGTCCACAGGCATTTCTCGCAGGGTAATATCCCATAGCCAGTCGATATCCATCAGATGCCCGCCGCGGACGAATTTCTTCATGCTGATGAATTCAGGCCGCAGCGAATAGTCTGTGAAAACTTTGAAATTACGCTGATACATTTTGCCGAGATAGGCTGCCAAGTTTGAAGCACCTGCAGAAACTCCGATACATAGATCGAATGGGTTGAAGTCCTGCTTGATGAACGCATCTAGAATTCCTGTCGAAAACACACCCCGCATTCCGCCGCCTTCCACGACCAGGGCGGTTCTCCCCTTGCTTTCAGTTTCATGACTCTCGTTCACTTTCTCACCTGCCATCTTCAAGTTGATAGAAGCTTGTTTTACTCTCTTATATCATAACCACAAAAATGCTTCTGTGCATTATTCTGCCTATCTTAACTGCGGGATTAATGGTCACTGATTGGGGAATTAGCTCGATTGGATTTATCTCATTAGTAGGGGGAGCGACTGGATGGGGCGAGTTACTTGGATTGGTTGGATGACCTGAGCTGGTTGAGTTTTATGAGTCACTTGAGTAATTTGGTTACTTGGGTTTGCTACTGTATAGGGCGTATGAGCATTTGAGTTACATAGACGCATAAGTGCGCTGAATCGCATGAGCGGGGACGGGGACCGTCGGGTGCGGACAATAAGTGCTTAAATGCAACTATGTTGCTCTCGCATGGCCTCCATAACGGAAATAGCTGCTTTTATACATCTATTTTGCTGAATTCTGCTCCAAACGGGGCTTCATCCAGGAAATAGTTGTATATGCGCAGCTATTTTCTGATTTCAAGAGGATTTTGCGAGAATAATTGTACTTCTGCAGCTATTTATGGCCACTAACCTAGCAAACCACGCAAACTTCGAGCCACTCGTTTCATTGCTGTAGCTGTCTGAGCACGGTGATCTCGACGCGGCGGTTCTTCTGCCTGCCATCGGCGGTTGTGTTGTCGGCGGCAGGGCGGGTGTCGGCATAGCCAGCGTATTGAAAATGCTGCGGATCGAGCTTCTCCTTATCCAGGAAGAAACGCAGCACGGACAAGGCCCTGGCGCCGGATAGCTCCCAGTTATCCTTGAACTTGGAGACGCGGACAATCGGCTGATTATCGGTATGCCCCTCGATGCTGATCACCGTGTCCAGTTGCTTGAACAGGCTGGCCAGCTTGGCCATCGTCTTGGCGGAGCCTTCCTTCAGATCTGCTTTGCCGGTATCGAACAGAAATCTGTCGCTCAAGGTAATCGAGATGCCTTTGGGCAGATCGGAGACATGGATTTGATCCTGCAGCTGGTTATCCTTCACATAGTCTTCAATTCGCGCCATCAGATCCTGAAGCTCTTCTTCCTGCTTGCGAAAGGCTAATTCCCGCTCGCTTAACGGCTTCGAGTCATCTGAGTCATCCGGGTTCTTCTGCCCAGCCTTGTCTGCCGATCCAGCGGAGCCAGTATCCGGTGCGGACGGATCTTTACCCGAATTCAAGCCCTGCGATCCATCGAGAATGCCGCTTCCGCCGCTCATGATCGAATTTCCACTGCTGAACGTATGCTGGAGGGATTGAGTGACTTGCTCATATTTTTCCACATCCAGACGGCTCATGCCATACATGATTACAAAAAAGATCAGCAGCAAGGTGATCAGGTCGGCGTATGTAATCATCCAGCGATCCTTGGAATCGCCATTTTGCGGAGTCTTCTTCCAGCTACGGCCCCGTTCATGCTGCCTTTGTCTCATAGCTCGATCTCCTTGAACTCCACTACCGGCTGACTTGGAGCTACAGTTCCTGCAGCGAAGGATTCCAGCTTCCGGCGCACCAGAATCGGATGATCTCCGTTTTGAATGGATACAATCCCTTCGAGCATCATTTCCATCCGGCGGATTTCGTCCTCGCCCCGTGATTTGATCTTCGAAGCGATCGGCAGAAAGAGCAGGTTAGCGCTTGCCACGCCATATAATGTAGCTGTAAAAGCAAGTGCGATTGAAGGTCCTAATGCAGTGGGCTCGGTAAGGCTGCCGAGAACATGGATTAACCCCATTACAGTACCGATGATACCCATTGTAGGTGCGTAGCCACCGGCGGACTCGAATATTTTGGCATAGTCTTCGTATTTCGCATTTGTAGCCTGAAGATCATACTCCATAATCTGTTCCACCATTGCCCGATCAGTACCGTCGACGACAAGCTGAATCCCTTCGCGGAGGAAGGGATCATGGTATTCCGCTGCCTTCTTCTCCAGCGCCAGTACCCCCTCGCGTCTCGCCGTATGGGACATACTGACAATATCATCGATGAGTCCGGATAAATTTGGATTCTTATATGTAAAAGCAAGAGCCAGTGCGCGCGGAACCGTCTTTAGCTTGGCGAGCGGGAAGCTGACCAATACGGCGGCTAACGTCCCACCGAACACGATGCAAGCAGCTGTAAGCTGCATCAGACCACTTAATTCTCCCCCTTCCCAGATGAACCCGCCGACTAATGCGGCAAGGCCAACAATAATACCTATAACCGTTGTGATATCCATTGTTTGTTAACCACTCCTATTCCTACTTTATCGTTTGCATCTATCTCATAAAAAAGATATAATGTACGGGAACATCCATTCCTATTTTACATTTTTAGGGATGGGTTGTTTATAAGTGAATCGCTTCATGATTTACTTCGGATTCAAAGGGGGTTTTTTGAATAACCTCTGATGGAAATTTGTCACAAGCTGTCTAATGATGACCTCTAGTATTTCATTTTAACGATAAAGGTGATGTTGGACAATGAGCGATATTGTCTTTAGTAACAATAAATTTGAAGTCGTCTCCGAATATAAGCTGCAGGGGGATCAACCGAAGGCTGTGGACGAATTGGTCGAAGGCGTCGAAGCGGGCAAGAAGTACCAGACGCTGCTAGGGGCGACGGGCACGGGTAAAACCTTCACCATCGCTAATACCATTGCCAGGCTGAATCGGCCAACTTTGGTGATCGCCCATAACAAGACACTGGCTGCGCAGCTTGCGAGCGAGTTCAAAGAATTTTTTCCTCACAACTCTGTTGATTACTTCGTCAGCTATTACGACTATTATCAGCCGGAAGCGTACATTCCTTCCTCAGATACCTATATTGAAAAAGACTCCAGCATTAATGAAGAAATCGATAAGCTGAGACACTCGGCGACCAGCTCCTTGTTCGAACGGCGGGATGTTGTGATCGTGGCGAGCGTATCCTGCATCTACGGCCTCGGTTCGCCGATGGAATATCGGGATCTGGTGCTATCGCTTCGGGTCGGGATGGATAGACCGCGCAACCAGATTCTGGGCCGGCTTGTCGATATCCAGTACCAGCGGAATGATATTAACTTCGTACGCGGGACTTTTCGTGTGCGTGGAGATGTGCTTGAGATCTTCCCGGCTTCCAAAGGGGAGCATGCGATCCGGGTAGAGTTCTTCGGGGATGAGATCGACCGGATTACTGAAATCGATGTACTGACCGGTGAATTGGTCGGGGAACGGGATCATGTTGCGATTTTTCCGGCTTCTCACTTCGTTACGCAAGAGGAGACGATGAAGGCGGCGCTCGTAAATATCGAGCGTGAACTGGAGGAGCGGCTGGAGCATTTCCGTTCCGAGGGCAAGCTGCTGGAAGCTCAGCGGCTGGAGCAGCGGACCCGTTATGACATCGAGATGATGAAGGAGGTTGGCTTCTGTTCGGGGATTGAGAACTATTCTGGACCGCTGACCTTCCGTGAACGGGGGGCAACTCCTTATACGCTGATGGATTATTTTCCTGATGATATGCTGATCGTGATCGACGAGTCCCACGTGACTCTCCCGCAGATTCGGGCGATGTACAACGGGGACCAGGCGCGCAAGAATGTGCTGGTGGATCACGGCTTCCGCTTGCCATCAGCGCTGGATAACCGACCGCTCAGGTTCGAGGAATTCGAGGAGAAGGCGGGGCAGATGATCTTTGTCTCGGCAACGCCGGGGCCCTATGAGCTGGAGCATTGCAATAGGATGACAGAGCAGATTATCCGTCCGACAGGCCTGCTTGATCCAGTGATCGAGGTGCGTCCGACCAAGGGGCAGATCGATGATCTGATCGGTGAGATCCACGACCGGATCGATAAGGATGAGCGGGTGCTGGTGACGACCTTGACCAAGAAGATGTCTGAGGACCTTACGGATTATCTAAAAGAGGTCGGAATCAAGGTGCGCTATCTCCATTCTGATATTAAGACATTGGAGCGGATGAGCATCCTACGTGATCTGCGGCTCGGTACCTTCCATGTATTGATCGGGATCAATCTGCTGCGGGAAGGTCTTGACCTGCCGGAGGTTTCGCTGGTGGCGATCCTCGATGCGGATAAGGAAGGCTTCCTGCGTTCCGAGCGTTCGCTGATTCAGACGATCGGCCGGGCGGCGCGGAACTCGGATGGCCGCGTACTGA
This sequence comes from Paenibacillus aceti, assembly GCF_003614185.1. Taxonomy (GTDB): domain Bacteria; phylum Bacillota; class Bacilli; order Paenibacillales; family Paenibacillaceae; genus Fontibacillus; species Fontibacillus aceti. The sequence continues at coordinate 3,733,587 of NZ_KZ987724.1, read as the reverse complement.
TGTACGGCGATCATATTACGGACTCAATGGACCGTGCGATTAAGGAAACCGAGCGCCGGCGCATGATCCAGATCGCATATAATGAGAAGCATGGCATTACGCCGCAGACCATTCGCAAGAAGGTCAGAGATGTAATTGAAGCGACCAAGGTAGCGGAGAGCAAGACGGATTATCTGGCCGATGCCAAGGGCAAGATGTCCAAGCGCGACCGCGAGTCGGTCATCAAGCGGCTTGAGGTTGAAATGAAGGAAGCAGCCAAGAATTTGCAATTTGAACGGGCTGCTGAACTGCGCGATGTGATTCTGGAGCTTAAGGCGGAATAAAAGCAGTGAATATACAGAAGGTTCAAGGAGATGAAACCTATTGGCTATTGAGAACATTGTAATCAAAGGCGCACGGGCACATAATCTGAAGAATATCGATATTACGATTCCGCGCGATCGCTTCGTTGTGCTGACCGGACTTAGCGGTTCAGGCAAGTCTTCTCTGGCATTCGACACGATCTATGCCGAAGGACAGCGCCGTTATGTTGAATCGCTGTCCGCCTATGCCCGGCAGTTCCTCGGACAGATGGAGAAGCCGGATGTGGATTCCATCGAGGGGCTGTCGCCAGCCATCTCGATCGATCAGAAGACAACCAGCCGTAACCCGCGTTCCACAGTCGGAACGGTGACGGAGATTTATGACTACCTGCGTCTGCTATTTGCCCGCGTTGGACATCCGCATTGTCCAGAGCATGGGATTGAGATTACTTCGCAGACTGTCGAACAGATGGTCGATCGGATTATGCAGTATCCAGAGCGGACCCGCTTGCAGATTCTTGCTCCGGTGGTGTCGGGCAAGAAGGGTGAGCATAAGAGTCTGTTCAACGAGATTTCCAAGCAGGGCTTCGTCCGTGTCCGTGTTGACGGCGAACAGCGCGACTTATCCGAGACGATTGAGCTAGAGAAGAACAAGAAGCACTCGATTGAGGTCATCGTGGACCGGATTGTAGTCAAGGAGGATGTGCGGAGCAGGCTTGCCGATTCGATCGAGACGGCGCTCAAAATGTCAGGCGGACAAATCCTCGTCGATATTATCGGTCAGGAGGAGCTGCGCTTCAGCTCTACTTTTGCCTGCCCGATTTGTGGCTTTAGTATGGAAGAGCTGTCACCGCGGATGTTCTCTTTTAACAGTCCGTTCGGGGCTTGTCCGGAATGCGATGGCCTCGGGATGAAGATGATCATCGACCCGGATTTGCTGGTCCCGGATCGTTCCAAGAGTATCGAAGATGGGGCCTTTGAGGCCTGGGCTGGCGGAACTTCGAACTATTACCCGCAGTTTCTGCGTTCGGTATGTGAGCATTTCGATATTCCGATGGATGTGCCGGTGTCGGAGCTGACGAAGGATCAGATGGACAAGCTGCTCTATGGGACAGGCGATATTAAGGTTCGCTTCCGTTATGAGAATGATTTTGGCATGAGCAAGGACGCGATGGTGACCTTCGAAGGGATTATTCCGAATCTGGAACGGCGTTACCGTGATACGGCCTCGGAGGGCATCCGCGAATTTATCGAGGGCTTCATGGGCTCGAAGCCATGCGGAACCTGTAAGGGACATCGCTTGAAGAAAGAGAGTCTGGCTGTAACGATCAATGATCAGAATATGGCCTATGTGACTTCATTGTCGATTGGCGAGGCGAGAAAATTCTTCGATGGCCTGCAATTGAGCGAGAAGGAGTTCGCTATCGCCCGTCTGATCCTCAAGGAGATCAACAGCCGTCTAGGCTTCCTGGTCAATGTGGGGCTGGATTACTTGACGATGAGCCGCGCCGCAGGCACGCTATCCGGTGGGGAGGCACAGCGGATTCGGCTAGCCACTCAGATCGGGTCAAGCCTGATGGGTGTGCTCTATATTCTCGATGAACCGAGTATCGGCTTGCATCAGCGGGATAATGACCGTTTGATTTCCACACTGGCCCATATGCGTGATATCGGGAATACGCTGATCGTTGTCGAGCATGATGAGGATACGATGCTGGCGGCGGATTATATTATTGATATCGGACCGGGCGCAGGGATTCATGGCGGAGAGGTGATCTCGCAAGGCACGCCGGAGGAAGTGATGAATGATCCGAAATCGCTGACCGGGCAATATTTGAGCGGTAAGAGGTTCATTGCTGTTCCGGCCGAGAGACGCAAGCCGAATGGGCGCTGGCTTGAAGTGAAGGGTGCGAAGGAGAATAATCTCAAAAATATCAATGTGAAGTTCCCGATCGGTGTCTTCACGGTGGTGACAGGTGTATCCGGCTCAGGCAAATCGACCTTGGTCAATGAGATCCTGTATAAAACCTTGGCCCGTGATCTGAACAGGGCGAGGGTGAGACCAGGCGAATATCGTGAGATCAAAGGCCTTGAGCATGTCGATAAGGTCGTGGATATCGACCAGTCGCCAATCGGTCGTACGCCGCGCTCCAACCCGGCAACCTATACGGGGGTATTCGACGATATTCGCGATCTGTATGCGCAGACGAATGAGGCGAAGATCCGCGGCTATAAGAAGGGGCGCTTCAGCTTCAATATCAAGGGCGGCCGCTGTGAGGCTTGCCGTGGCGACGGGATCATTAAGATTGAGATGCACTTCCTGCCTGATGTCTACGTACCTTGTGAAATCTGCAAGGGCAAGCGTTATAACCGGGAGACGCTGGAAGTGAAATATAAGAACAAGAGTATTGCCGATGTACTGGAAATGACCGTCGAGGATGCGACGGAGTTCTTCCAGAACATTCCGAAGATTCATCGCAAGCTGCAGACACTGATGGATGTGGGATTGGGCTATATCAATCTGGGACAGCCAGCGACGACTTTGTCCGGTGGGGAAGCGCAGCGGGTGAAGCTGGCGTCCGAGTTGTATCGCCGTAGTACGGGCAAAACGATCTATATCCTCGATGAGCCGACGACAGGGCTTCATGTCGATGATATCGATCGCTTGCTCAAGGTGCTGCATCGTCTGGTGGATTCTGGCGAGACGGTTCTGGTCATCGAGCATAATCTCGATGTGATCAAGACCGCCGACTATCTGATCGATCTTGGCCCAGAAGGCGGCGATGGCGGTGGTACCGTCATTGCTACCGGCGCGCCGGAGGATATCGTCAAGGTAGAGGAATCCTATACTGGCCGATATCTTGGCCCGGTACTTAAACGCGATACCGAGCGAACCAAGGAATTGATTGCAGCTACCGCTGAATAGAGTTTTGGTGATTTGAAGCCTGCTGAGAGGAGGAAGAGCTCTCGGCAGGCTTTTTGCTGTGGATAGATAGGGCCGTCAGTCATGGAGAGGTATATCAAGCTGGGGAAGTACGAGTCTTTGGGGGAGGAATGGTGAAAAAACCGGGCAGTTGTTTGGAATCGCTATGTTCTGCGACACGAGATCTCTAAAAAGCCTGCAAATATGCAGGCTTTAACAAAGTAAATGGCCTGTTTTGGGAAGATTCCTGCAGAAATGCAGGCTTTTCCGCTAAATATCGTCAAATCGGGCTAATTCCAGGGGAAAGCCTGCATAATCGCAGGAATTTTCAATTTCGGCTTATTTTCTGGATAAAAGCCTGCATTTTAGCAGGGATTTTTGCCCGAAGAGCAGATGTCAATTAGATTTTGCACAATACAAGGATGGAAGTGGAGGTTTACAAGCCTGTTTCGCAGGAAAATTTAACATTTTTTTGACTTTTCTCTTGCATCCGGCGGGGGAGGAAGATAACATATAAGAAGATGGAAAAAAGCGAATTAAGATCAGAGGGGGGTACGCTATGTTACTCGCTGCTGCGGGGGAGACAACATCGACCTTTAACGGTTTTGATATTTTCATGATATTGTTTACGGTTATTATTCTGATCGGGGTAATCCGCGTGTTAAGGGAGCGTCCGAAGAAGAACAAATTCGCGATTGGGTTTGGCATCATCAGCTTGCTTGTCTTCCTGGCATCTGATGCGATTATGATCAAGGCTTGGTTCAGTTAACTTACATACAAGGCAGAACATGATGACTATAAAGTGAGAAGAAGCAGGGGACCGGAAAGGGGCTCTTGCTTCTTTTTTTGGAGTGGTGTTGGAGTTGTGGATATGTCGCGGGGAATCTGACGATGATGATGCTATTATGGTGTTGAACAGGTAAACTGGCATGGATTGTTGCTAGAGTCTGGCGACAATGTCTGTTAAAATAATAAGGTTATAGGAATCTCAAATTTAAAGAACATCATCGAAGTATAAATAATGCGATGAATCAGCAGGATTCATGCGGGAGGATATATATGAGCAAGCTAGGGATCACAAGACAGGATGTGGAGCTGCTGGCGCCGGCTGGTGACTGGGATTGTATGCGGTCAGCGGTGGCGAACGGGGCGGATGCGGTTTATTTTGGAGTAGAGAAGTTCAATGCCCGCGCTCGGGCGAATAATTTCCGGATGGACGAGCTGCCGGAGATTATGGCGTTTCTGCATAGCTATGGAGTGAAGGGGTTCTTAACCTTTAATATTCTGGTGTTCGAGGACGAGTTGGCGGATGCTCATGAACTGATTGAGGCGTGTATCGAAGCCGGGGTAGATGCGGTCATTGTCCAGGATTTGGGCTTGGTCAAAATGATTCGCGAGCTGTCGCCGGATTTTCCGATTCATGGCTCGACGCAGATGACGATGACATCGCCGGAAGCGGTGGAGTTCACGAAGCCTTGGGATATGGAGCGGGTCGTGCTCGGCCGGGAGAACAATCTGAAGCAGATTCAGAAAATCGGCGAGCAGGCGAAGCTGCCGATGGAGGTGTTCGTTCACGGGGCGCTCTGTGTCTCGTATTCCGGACAGTGTCTAACCTCGGAGATGTGGGGTGGGCGCTCGGCGAACCGCGGGGAGTGTGCGCAGGCTTGCCGTCTGCCTTACGACCTGATTGTAGATGGGGTTCAGAAGCCGATGGGGGATGTCGCTTATTTGCTCTCGCCTAAAGATTTGGCGGCCATCGATTTGATGCCAGAGCTGATCGAAGCGGGGGTCACTTCCTTTAAAATTGAGGGGCGTATGAAGAGTCCTGAATATGTAGCGAATGTGGTGAGCAAGTATCGGAAGGCGATTGATCGGTATTTTGACGGGGATAACAGCGCTCCGTCCAAGGAAGAGATGCGCGAGCTGCAGCAGAGCTTCTCGCGGGGCTTCACGCATGGCTTCCTGGAGGGGACGAATAATAAGAAGCTAGTAGACGGGACTTTTCCGAAAAGCCGCGGGGTGTATCTGGGACGCGTCGAGCAGATCCTGCGCGACGGGGTAGTCTGCCGACTGGAGGCTCCGCTGAAGCGGGGGGACGGTATTGTCTTTGATGCGGGCGACCCGACGAAGAAGGAAGAGGGCGGACGTGTCTATGATTTGCGCCGGAAGGGCGTGAAGATCGAGGGCGAAGCCGGGGAGAGCTGGATCGTCGATATTGTGCCGGGGCGGCATGATATCGATCTGCGCCGCGTCCATGTCGGAGACCGGATCTGGAAGACGAATGATCCGGCGCTGGACAAGCGGCTACGCCAGACGTTCGAGACGGACAAGCCTTACCGGGTATTCCCGGTTCATGTCCGTGTCGTAGGCGTAGCTGGCGAGCCGCTCAAGACCTTCTGGACAGATGTACAGAAGGGAGTGACGGTGCAGGTCGACTCCGAGCTGCTGCTCGAAGTCGCCCAGAAACGGCCGATGGACCAGGCGCTCCTGGAGGAGCAACTGGGCCGACTCGGCGGCACGCTGTTCCAGCTCGAGCGGCTGGAGACGGAGCTGCAAGGCGACGTCATCCTGCCGATCCGCGAGCTGAACAGCGTTCGCCGGCGCGCAGCGGAGCTGCTAGCCGGCGAACGGCCGAAGCCGCCCGTGTACGTGACACGGGCGGCCGGGGCGGACGCCGCCCAGCGTGGCGCTGGCGGCGGCTATCGCGGCCCCGCGCACGGCGAGGGGCCGCATGGCGCGGGCGCTGCGGCTGCGGCTAGGCCGCAGCGCCGCGCGGTGGCTCGCGGTGAAGCGGAGCTCACCGCGTTGTGCCGCAGCCTGCCACAGGTGCAGGCTGCGCTCGAGGCCGGCGTCGATATGATCTACGCCGACTTCGAGTTCATCAAGCAGTTCCCGGCAGCGGTGGATGCCGTTCGGGCCGCGGGCAAGCGCATTGCGCTGGCGACGCCGCGCATCCATATGCCAGGCGAGAACGGCTATCATAACAACATCCTGCGTCTGCAGCCGGACGCAGTTCTCGTACGCAACACCGGTGCGCTCTATTATTACTTGCGCCACCGGCAGGAGAACCCGGCTGCGTTTCACCCGCAGCTAATCGGCGATTTCTCGCTCAATATCGCCAATCACAAAGCGGTGGAGCTGTTCCTCGAAGCAGGCTGTGACCTAGTAACGCCATCCTATGACTTGAATATCCAGCAGATGGTTGATCTGCTCGGCGCGTGCAGGACCGATCAGCTGGAGATCGTCATTCATCAGCATTTGCCGATGTACCATACGGAGCACTGCGTATACTGCACCTTCCTTAGTGAAGGCACGAACTATACGAACTGCGGTCGTCCTTGCGAGGAGCATCGCGCTTCACTGCAGGACCGGATCGGCATGTCTCACCCTGTCCGTGTCGATGAGGGCTGCCGCAATACAGTCTATAATGCGATCGAGCAATCCGGTGCGGAATATTTGAGCCATTTCCTTGAGCTGGGTGTGTCCAGATATCGCGTCGAGTTCCTGGAAGAGACACCGGAGGAAGTACATGAGGTGATCGATCTGTACACCCGTGCGCTTCGCGGCGAGATCAGCGGTACGCAAGTATGGCGCACGCTAAAAGCAACGAATCAGCTCGGCGTAACCCGCGGACAACTAGTTAAATAAAGGCCGTACAGGCTCAATCCCCCCCACTGGGATCTCAGTGGGGGTATTTCATTTGAAGCATTTCGATTTCCGCGACCATATCCTCATATAGATTACAGATCTGAGCGAAGCATTCCTTCGTGATCATTCCTGCCTCTGTAGTAATTTGGTTCCTTTCTCTGCAGCAATGAGAATCAGATTCTGAATCATGGCGGGCCCTCGGTCGTTTATCTATGGAATGCGACAGATCCGACCTGTCGGGAGCTGGTGATTCTGATCGAGAGATTTGAACAGGACCCATGTTGCAGACTTATTCGCGTCGGCTTCGATCTTCGTAACGTCTATTAAGCTTGCGTGGCGCGAGAGACATGGTCGGTCAGGGCTCTCTACTGATCTAGCGGTCAAAAATGTCCGTTAGAGCCTGAAAACAACCACTACGCTCCTCTAACGGACACTTTTGACCCTTAGGATCATAAAATGCCATTTTTGGCGGCTATTTCCTTTGTAGTGGACATTTATGTCCGTTACAAGGGCGGGGTGCCACAGAATCAACGCTAACGGACATTTATGTCCGTGTCTAAAGTGATCCGGACAGAACAGGGGGATGTTCCCATTTGGGGCACGCAAAAGAGGCGTCTTTCAAGTAGGAAGATCGACTTGAAAGACAGCCCCTGCTTGGTTTCTTTTATGGCATGAAGTATTTGGCAGGAAGACGGTTGTTTTTCCGCCGTGGACAGACAAATATCAATTATGTACACTGTGTGAAAACAAGGCTAAAACCTGCGATAATCGTTGTCTATCAGTCATCAAGGTAAAATTTATGTGATATAATGAAAGCGTAGCCAAACTAGTAGCTTTCTTCATCGGCTAGCCTATTTTTGTAGGAGGGTGAATGTGATGTTGGAAGGATTCCTCGAGATGCAAACGTTGGTGACAAAGGCTAATGGACGTATTGAGGCCGACGGCGATCAGCAGTACCACAAGATTGAGTACGGGGTCGAGCGCCATCTTCATACTCCGGAACCGTGGAGCCGCGGCGTCCGACATGAGGAAGATTCTCAGCGCTTCACGATTCGCAAATTCTGGATCTAATCAGTGATAATACGTTGGCCAGTTACATTCAAACCGCTGCTTCCAGTGACAGGAAAATATGTCATTGGGGGTGGCTTTTTTTATCTGTATTTGTGGTTATCTGTGATATAATGGCAACATGTAGAAGTTAGAGGAAAGGAAGATAGGGATAGATGAAGATTCGGAAAGCGATCATACCTGCAGCGGGTCTGGGAACGAGATTCCTCCCGGTCACCAAAGCGATGCCGAAGGAAATGCTGCCGATTGTGGACAAGCCTACGATCCAGTATATTGTGGAAGAAGCGGTAGCGTCCGGGATTGAGGATATTATCATTGTTACCGGTAAGGGCAAACGGGCTATCGAGGATCACTTCGATAATTCCTTCGAACTGGAATATAACTTAAGCGAGAAGAAGAAATGGGATCTGCTTGAGGAAGTGCGCAAGTCCTCGGAAATGGCGGATATCCACTATATTCGGCAAAAAGAGCCGAAGGGACTGGGACATGCGATCTGGTGCGCCCGTAAATTTATCGGCGATGAGCCGTTCGCTGTGCTACTCGGTGATGACATCGTTGAATCTGAGGTTCCATGCTTGAAGCAGATGATGGACGTATACAATTATGAGCGTGCCTCTGTAGTCGGCGTTCAGCCGGTTCCTTGGGAGGAAGTATCGAGATATGGGGTTGTGGATGCTTCGGCGTTACGAGACCGTGTCTATCTGGCGAAGCAATTAGTGGAGAAGCCGGCTGCAGATCTGGCGCCTTCCAATCTGGCGATCATGGGGAGATACATATTAACTCCGAAGATCTTTGATATTCTCGGCGAGCAGCAGGTCGGGGTGAACGGAGAAATTCAGTTGACGGATGCGATCTCCCGGCTGGGCGAGCTTGAGCGGATCGTTGCCTATGATTTCGAAGGAACCCGCCATGATGTCGGTGAGAAGCTCGGCTTTATCAAGACGACCTTGCATTATGCTCTGGAGAATCAGGAGCTGCGCGAGGATTTACTAGCTTATATGCAGAGTGTATTAGAAGATAAGAAAATCGGCCTCTCTTAGGAGAGACCGATTTTCTTATTATCATATTGGTTTATTTGAAGTTCAGTGTGGCTAATTGATCGATTTGCTCCTTTAGAGAAGGGTCGATCTGAATTAATTGATCATAGACCGCCTGATCGTTCTGCCCTGATTGCTGCAATGCAGCCAGATACCAACGGGCTATTTCCTGATTGGTCGGCTCGGTGAGATCTTCCTTGATACCTGCTTTGAGAATTTGAGCCGCTGCCTCAGGCTGCCCGAGCATGAACTGCATTTTCCCGGCATTGAGCGCCATCGTCTGCGTGACCTCGAATGGATTCCCTTGCATTTGCCCTTCAGGCAATGTCTTAAGATGCTCCACTCCATCCACTACATGCTGGTATGCGCTGACCCCATTATGGAAGTATTTATCCTTAAGAGCGATGTTCTGCTCACCTAAGGCCTGGTAACCCAATTCAAAGGATTGAGCAATCAACTCCTCATACCAGCTCATATCCCAAGCATAACGATCTGCATTGTCCTTGAGCACGCCATAGGCTTTATCCGTCTCGCCCTTCAGCTTGTAGAGGGTAATGAGTTTGGCGTACATATTTTTGTCGAAAGGCTCTTTGTGCAGAGCATTGGTAAGAAGATTGTACTCTTCATTATAGAAGGTTTCATCCGTCGTCTGCTCGTATCCGGCCTGAAGCAGGGTACTCATGCTAAGAACGGCATTCGGATGACCGCTACGCTTCTTCAAAGCGTCGTCAAGCGGTGCCTTGATCTCTTGATAATCATTGCTGCTGGACATTAAAGTCTGCCCTTTGACGATGGCATTGTTAGCCTGGATATAGCGAATGGACATAAAGATCAGAACGATAGAGCCAAGCACCAAGACGGTGCTGTATACCCCGCGCCACGCCGAGGCCTTCACCTTCACCCGTGTTGCAGAGTGGGTATCCATGGCTGCGGCCATACCACCCAGACCGATGAATACGAGCATACCGATGAACACATAGCTCATATTGAAGTCCATCAGACTGTGAATCAGAATCGAGAATACTATAATAAAATAAATGAAGTACGAATCACGATTCTGCTCTTCCGAGCGAATATACCCACGGATATATTTATAGAAAATAAAGCACAAAAACCCTAGCATAATGATGAAGCCCAGGATTCCGACTTCTACTAAATACTGCATGATGAAGCTGTGAGCTTGACGGCTGGTGTACGGGTTATTCTGGTACTTCTCGTAAATGGAAGCCCAAGAACCGCCGCCTGCTCCGATCACTGGATAATCCTTGAGCACCTTGACAGCATCTTTGTAGAAGGTGAAGCGTTCCAATACACTGTGCTGCTGCAAGTTGATATTTTCCAGACGTTCGCCAATATTGCCCGGGAGAACATGCTTGAGATTCGTTCCCAGGAATAGAGCGGCGATAATCGCAACGGCTACGACTGAGCCGACAGGCAGCCATAGGTTGCCGAGCTTTTTCGCAGCCCATTTGTCAGTTGCTCTCTCCAGAGATGGCGCGACAAAACGCTGGATCAAGCAGGCTACAACGGCGATGATGACGGAGGCTGCAAGGACGTAGAGCCATCCTTTGGCTGGGTCATTGATCTGACCGTTATGGAACTGCTGCCCCAGATCAGTCACCGGCTTAGCGATCAGCAGGGTTCCCAACCCGGCGATGATGCAGTACAGAATCCACAAGAGCTGCTTGGCCGGCTTCAGGAACAGAAGCAGTATGACGAATACGACCGGCAGGAAGACGAGCCCCCCGCGTGACAGGGTGAGCAGAATCGACAGAGCCATCGGCACGAGCATGAAAGCGTGAATGGCCTGAACCCACCATCTCTTCGACCGCGTAATGGCGAATATAGCAACGAACAGAAAAGCCATCAGGAACGCAGCGTATGTATTCGGATACTGGAACACCGAGGCCAGCCGTGGACCGTTGGCATCGATCCAGATCGCCTGATTGTACTGACCATCAATCACGGTTGGCGTGAACCAGCCGACAATTGCAGACACCGTTCTGCCTTGACCGAGCCAGTTGAACAGACCGAACATAACAATGATGTAAGCGACAGTGATGATCGAAGTCTCGATCGTCGCATTCGCCTGTTTGTTTTGCAATAAATACAGCGCGATAACGAACATGAATGCATAGAGACATTGAATCAGTACCGCATTTATCGCAAAATACTGAGAAGCCGCCGAGATCAGCGCAAGCATATACGTAATCGGGATGAGCAGCACCAAGGCCGCCGTCCAATCCCTCTGATCCTCTAACTTCATCGTTTTAAAATAGGAACAGACCCCTACGATCATCAGCAAGCTGCCGATCAGAACGGCCCAAAGAATCGGTTTCTCAAAATTAAGCACAAGTCCATTAAACAATCCGGCCTGGAAAGGGGACCACACCAGAAACAGAATCAAACCAACCAACAACACCCAAACCGCCGCAGACAAATTTCCCCCTTTTCTCGACTGCGAGGCCTTTTTCCCGTATACTGGATTCGACACGTATTTATCTCCTTTGCTAGTAGATACGTTAGTATTTTAGCATATGATGGGGATGTAAGTATAATCTACTACATTTTTTATATTTAATTTAAATTCACAAGTAGATTTGAAATAAATTGGTGAATGTTGGATTCAATAAGGGGTATCTAAATGAACTTTAAAAAAGTAATTCTTATCGTTTTAGGATTAATTTTATTATTTCTTACTTTTAACATGTTTACTGTATATCAACGAGAAAATTCAGTGTTGGTTTTTCAGTTTGAAGTTAAATCTGATCTTTTAGATGACTATCAACTTTTTTATTCTACTAAAGAGGATGAAGAGTGGTCAGAGGAAAACTCGATTCATCAGACCTATGATAAACCTGGGATTTGGCAAACTATAAAATATGTAGTTCCTAAGAATATATATTCCATAAGAACGGATTTGGGTAACCACGAGGCAATAATTGGTGTTAAAAATGTTCGTTTAATCGGAACTTCTAATGTAGATGTTTCTCTTGGAGATGCTATTAATCTAAAAAATCAATTGGAGATTATAGAACAGCAGGATAATAATCTTACTATAAAAGCTTTAGATAAAGACCCGTTTTTAACATTAGACATTAAGTCACTTCTTGATACAGCTATAAATAGTTCAGATATCACCAGTAAAGTTAAGGCTGCCTTATTAAGCTTGTTAACCACATTGGTATGCTTATATATTGTTAATTCAACTAAAGATATATGCAAGTATATGAGAGAAATTTATAGAGGGAGAAGTATAATTTTCAATTTAGCGAGGAATGATTTCAAGACCAAATATGCTTCTTCTTATTTGGGGATAGTATGGGGGTTTATACAACCCTTACTTACAATAGTAACTTATTGGTTTGTTTTTCAGGTTGGGTTAAGAAGTGGAAATGTATCAGATGTTCCATTTATTCTATGGTTTATTGTAGCAATAATTCCGTGGTTTTTCTTTTCAGAGGCGTTAACTGGAGCAACAAATGTATATTCAGAGTACAGCTATCTTGTAAAAAAGGTAGTGTTTAAAATTGAATTGCTGCCAGTAGTGAAAATAGTTTCTGCTTTATTTGTACATCTATTTTTCATTATATTTATTTTTGCTATGTATATTGGATATGGATATTATCCTGATTTCTATAATGTTCAGTTAATTTATTATTTGCTTTGTACCATTGCACTGGCTTTTTCGGTATCGTTATTGACATCAACCTTTGTATTATTTTTCAAAGACTTAAACCAGATTATTATAATAGTGCTTCAAATAGGCTTTTGGTTTACTCCAATAGGTTGGCCACCTACTATGTTATCTAATTCTTGGGTTAAAATTTTTAAGCTGAATCCTATGTTTTATATTGTAGAGGGTTATAGAGATACATTTATTAGAAATGTACCTTTTATAGATCACCCCTATTATACAATTTATTTTTGGCTATTTTGTGTAACTGCCTTTGTTATCGGGGTTAATAGCTTTAAAAAGCTGAAACCACATTTTGCGGATGTGATATAAGTAGTAAAGGTGGAGTAGAATTTGGATGGAATAATTGAAATTAAAAATGTTGTGAAAACTTACAAATTGTACGATAAACCTTTGGAGCGATTAAAAGAAGCACTGTCTTTTACTCATAAAATATACCATAAGGAATTTAAAGCTTTAAATGGGATTTCCCTCAAGGTAAACAAAGGCGATGCAATTGGTATTTTAGGAAAAAACGGATCGGGAAAATCGACATTATTAAAGCTTATAACTGGCGTCTTGTCTCCTACAAGTGGAACAATAGAGGTTCGAGGGAAGATATCTGCAATATTAGAACTTGGTGCTGGTTTTAATCCCGAATATAGTGGTAAAGAGAATATTTATTTAAATGGTCTGATGATGGGTTATACACGAGAAGAAATAGATCAGAGAATGAACGATATCATTTCATTTGCTGATATTGGTGACTTTATTGAGCAGCCAGTTAAGATTTATTCAAGCGGAATGTTTGCTAGACTAGCATTTGCAGTTTCTATCAATGTTGAGCCCGATATATTAATAGTTGATGAAGCTTTAGCTGTAGGTGATGTTAGATTTCAAACAAAATGTATAGATAAAATGAAAGAATTAAAAAGTCAGGGAACTACGATTCTTTTTGTATCGCACGCAACTGAGCAAGTGAAGAGATTCTGTAATAATGCCATATGGCTTAAAGATGGGGTAATACAAGCGACAGGAGAATCATCTGAAATAGTTGATTTGTACGAGGACTTCATGAAATACAGTACGGAATATAAATCAGGCAAAGAGACTCAACTAGAGCAAAGTGTGCTTGAAAGCCCGCAGATTGATTTTGTGAAACCAGATGACCCTACTATTCTAGCTTCGATTACAAATGTAAAACTAAACAAGGAGAGGTTTAAAACATTTGATGAGTTAATAGTTGAAGTTGAATACGAAGTCTATGAAGATATTATAGATGATTTGTTATTAGGTGTAGCAATTTACACTCCTGATCGGGAATATATTTTTGGCCCTAACACACATTTAGAGAAAATTGATATTCCAAATACACTTGGGAGACATAAAGTACAATATATAATACCTAGTCTGCCCTTACTAGGTGGTACGTTTTGTATCGATGTAGGAATATTTAATAATGAAGGGATAGTATGCCTAAGTTATAAAGAGAGTGCTAAAGAGTTTGTTATCACTAATAAATATATTTCAGAAGGACTGGTATACATGAAACATAGATGGGAAGTGATACAATGACCAAGATAGATGCTTCTTTCGATCAATTTCAAAGATATAACAATGTAAAAAGAATTATCGATAATTTACGTATGGGGAATGAAACGTTCCATATATTGGAGGTAGGGGCGAATGAACACCGTAATTTAGAAAAATTCTTACCTCTTGATAACATAACCTATCTAGATATTCAACTGCCAGAGGAATTACTTAATGACCCGAAGTATATTCTTGGTGACGCTACAAAAATGGATTTTCCAGATAATTATTACGACGTAATTGTTGCGCTGGATGTCTTTGAGCATATTCCCGAACAAAAAAGAAATCAATTTATAGATGAGTTATACCGCGTCAGTTCTCAACTTTGTGTGATTACTGCGCCATTTTACTCTTCACAAACAGTGGCTGCGGAATCAAGAGTAAATACAGTTTACAAAAGTTTATTTAATAAGAACTTTATCTGGCTTGAGGAACATATGGATAATGGCCTTCCAAATAAAGATATTCTGAAGTCTTACCTTTCCTCAAAAAATATAAAATATAAGATATTTGGTCATGGAGACATTAGCATATGGGAAAGGTTAATGTCTATTCATTTTTTTGCAGCGAAGAATCCTGGATTGGCATCGTATCGCCAAGAAATCGATAAGTTCTATAATTCTCAATTATTTGATAATGATTATACGGAAGATTCTTATCGACAAATTGTTATTATTGAAAAGTCAAGAAAATGCCCTAGATTAGAAATATCGGATAGTAAAATATCTGAAAGTGTACTTGAAAAGCTCAATATATTGGAAAAAATATTTTACAATTTACTTTCTATGGTAAACAGGAACGATAAAGAAAACGGTAATGATAAAGTCCAAATTTTTGTTGATACAGGAAGAGGATTTAATGAGCCACAGAGTGAAAGCTATCAGTATAATGATGAAGAATCGTCCATGCATATTGCAACGAGTCTTGTAAATTATGAGAATGTCCAGGCGATTAGAATTGATCCTTCAAATTATCATGGGTTATACAAAATTGAAATTTTAAAATTAAATAATGTTAATAAGGAAAAAGTAACCCAATATCAGATATCTGGTAATTATAGTTTTGAAGACTCCAGCATTTTTATGTTTGAGAAGAATGACCCGAACATTGTATTAAGTATAAATGGGAAGGTTAACGTATCAGAGCTTGAGATAACAGTTTCTAAATTATCTATGAGTGAAATTGCTTATCGTTTTGTAAATATATTGTCAAATAAAGAGAATGAGATTAATTCGATAAACACCAAATATAGTGAACAACTTGCGGAAAATATTTCAATAAAGAATGAAATAGAAAATAATAGACTTTTAACAGAGAACCTAGAAACAGAAAGGCAAGAACTAATTGATAAGTTATTGTCTAAAGAGAAAGAGCTTAATGAGGTGATTTATAATATTAAAAATGAAAATAATGAATTGAATAAAAAGCTAACACTTAAGGAAAAAGAGCTTATTGAAAGTCTTTCGAAAGAAAATCACTTACAAATCTCTACTGATAAAGTCAGAAATGAAAATATCGAATTAAACAATAGAATATGTGCGATGGAAGAGGAACTAAAAGGAATATACGAATCAAAGGCGTGGGCTTTAATTGTTAAGTTAAGAAAAATTTTGGGTAAGTAAGGTTTTTGTTGCGATTTACATGAGGAGGATAACATTGAAGATTAAGTCTATAATTAATAGGGGGTTAACAGCTCTAGCAGGGGCACTTCAATTAAGATCACGAATGAAATTATCCCCAATTTCTGATTTAGAAAATGCCGATGGTACATGGATATCCACTGGAATAGACCCTGCATTTCTGCTAGAAGGTAGATTTTTTTGTGGTTGGAATATATTAACGTTTAATTCCATTAGTGATGAAATTATTCCTGTTAAGTTATATTTGGATGAAGGAACGGGATTTTCCGAAGAAAAAAGTTTAATGCTAGATTCTATTAAAATTGGAACAAATCATTATAAAACGATATTTCATGTTCCTCTTGGTACTAAAAGATTAAGGCTAGATCCAGGGGAACAAGAAAGTCGATTTAATATTGAAAAAATAAAAATTAGGAAAACTATAAAATATTACATTTTTATAGCGAGTGTCATAAAACTATGTAATCAGCAAGGCTATCGTTATACATTTAAAACCATGACAAATAAGTTTTTAACCACATATAAATCTGAAGGTTTAGTTGGTATGAAACAAAAAATAAGAGCATTTCAGAATAGAAATCAAAATAATAGTGATAATTATGGGAAATGGATTTCTTATAACGAAAATAATAATATTGATGAAATGATAAAAGAAATAAAATTTTTAGAATATCGTCCATTAATATCAATAATTCTTCCTGTTTATAATGTTGATGAGGTATGGTTAAGAAAGTGTATTGATTCGGTAATAAATCAGATTTATGGCAATTGGGAATTGTGCATATCTGATGATGCATCTACTAAACCACATGTAAAAATGGTTTTAACCGAATATGAAAAGAAGGATGAACGAATAAAGGTTGTTTATAGAGAAAAAAATGGACATATATCAGAAAGTTCTAACTCTGCACTCGAAATAGCAACTGGTGGATTTATTGCATTATTAGATCACGATGATGAATTGGCGACCAATGCTTTGTATGAGGTTGTTAAGCTTCTAAATACATATACCGATGCGGATATGATTTATTCTGATGAAGATAAGATAGGAATAAATGGAGAGAGACATTCTCCTTATTTCAAACCAGACTGGTCTCCAGATCTCATACTTTCTAATATGTACACTTGCCACTTGGGAGTATATCGCAAGAGTCTTGTTGATAAAATAGGAGGATTTAGAAAAGGATTCGAAGGTAGCCAGGATTTTGATTTGGTTTTAAGACTTACGGAATTAACAACAAAAATCTATCACATTCCCAAAATATTATATCATTGGAGAACGATCCCGGAATCAACTGCTTCCGGTTCTGGGGCAAAAAACTATACCCATTTTGCTGGAATTAAAGCATTAGAAGATACACTGCGTAGAAGAAATATCGAAGGGGAAGTTCAAGAAATAGAAGGATACTCAAATATCTATCGTCTGCATTATTACTTGAAAGAAGAACCAATGGTTTCAATTATAATACCTACAAGGGACATGGGGTTAATTTTAGATAAATGTATAGAATCTATTATTAACAAAACAACTTATAGTAATTATGAAATAATTATTGCTGATAATGGCAGTGAGGAAAAACAAACATTTGATATATTCCAAAAGTGGAAGGGAGTACTGGGCAAGAAACTTCATATTTTGACATTGGATATTCCTTTTAATTATTCAAAGATTAATAATCTTGCTGTCCAAGAGTCTAAAGGCTCTTTAATACTACTGCTAAATAACGATATAGAGGTTATAAGTCCAAATTGGCTACATGAAATGGTTGGTTACTCATTACGCAGTAATACTGGTGCAGTCGGAGCAAAACTTTATTATCCAGATCGCACCATACAACATTCTGGCGTAATTATGGGGTTAGGCGGGGTAGCTGGACATGCATTTAGAACATGTAATGAATTTGATCCTGGTTATTTTGGAATGTTACTTTCAAATCGTAATTACTCAGTAGTCACTGCTGCGTGTATGATGGTTAGGAAAGAAGTGTTTTACGAGGTTGGTGGGCTAGAGGAGGAACTATCTGTTGCATTTAATGATGTTGATTTTTGCCTTAAGCTAATGAATCAAGGATATTATAATGTGTGCCTAAATAGTATAAGTTTATACCATCATGAGTCGAAAACTAGAGGCGCTGAGGATACTCCTGAGAAAAGGGAGAGATTTACGAAAGAGATTAATTATATGTTATCAAAATGGCCTGGCATTATCGAGAGAGATCCATTTTATAATATTAATCTTTCATTAGAGAGTGATAGGGCTTTTTATTTGAAAGTATCTTTTTAGGGGAATTGATGCCT
This sequence comes from Paenibacillus aceti, assembly GCF_003614185.1. Classification (GTDB taxonomy): domain Bacteria; phylum Bacillota; class Bacilli; order Paenibacillales; family Paenibacillaceae; genus Fontibacillus; species Fontibacillus aceti. The sequence continues at coordinate 3,715,402 of NZ_KZ987724.1, read as the reverse complement.
ACTATATAAATAGGTGGTAAGAACAAAATCGGTCAGAAATGACTTAGTAGAAAAAATTGAATTCCAGTCGTTTCTACATTACTTGAAAAATAATAAGTTATTATGTGGGATTATTATTATAGCTTTGCTTGCTTACAGTTTTCTATTAACGCATTTTACACTATCAATTGCTGAAGAATATGCTGTGTATCGACAAGCGGAAGATGCTATATCTGTTAGGGTATGTAAGGACAATTTGCAATATCAATATTAAGATTACTTTTTCAATTGGTGAGGCAATTCTGTAACAAGTACCGTTTTAGGTGTTCTATGTCTAAGTTTCACAAGTATAATTTTGACATACGGAGTAAACAGTTTTAAGATGATAAATCTAAAAAAATTGAGATACGTAAACCAGAAGGATGTGACCATGACCGAGATTTCGGACCTGATCGAAAAATGTACGGACATTACACACCCCAAACCGTATCTAACATGACTAAGGTTATGGTCGAACACGAAGAAGCTTTTATGAAACGAGCCTTAACGAAACATTATGTTTGCGTCTATTTAGATGCATCTTACATTGCTGTTAAGCGTGAAACCGTGTCAAAGGAAGCCATATATCTGGCGGTTGGCATTTGTGAGGATGGATCCAAAGAAGTCTTAACCTGTGCCATTACGCCAACTGTATCGGCCTATGTAAGGGAGGAACTTCTGCAAGACGTGCAGGAAAGTGGTACAGAGGAAGTCCTTCTCTTTAATCTCAGATGGACTGGTAGGCATTTTAGACGCTATTGGAGAAGTCTATCCGAAGGCAAAGTACCAAACGTTTTGTATTCATTTAGCACGAAGCATTGCCCCATAAAGTCTGTTTATCTGATCGTGCCAAGATTTATGAAGACTTTAAATCGGTGTACCGAACAGATGATGAGCAAGCTGGTAAAGAAGCTCTAAAAACCTTCTGTGGTAAGTGGAAATTTACTTTAAAGCTCGTTCCGATTTACTAGCTAAGTTCTCCTCCAAGTACTAGCACCATCTTCTACAAGACTAGGATATTTTTATTTACACAAAATCCTGACGCTACCCGATAAATGTTTGCAAACATTTGTTGGTAAAATATCTTATCGTAATTATGTTGTAAAATGTAGCTCAAAAAATCAACCGCTTTATCTATATTTATATTTAAAAAAATGATTGAATGATGCGAATTTGGAATTATGGAAAATACTCATTTATGAATAATGCTTTAAAGACCAGAGATATTTAATCAATAATCAATTAGAAGAGTAGCGATTAGGGGAGAGAATAAAGGTGAAATTACCGTTTGGAAGGAAAGCCGTTATCGGAATCATTATAGCATGTATTAGTATTACGTTAATCTATTTAGGAGTTACAAATATGGGATTCATTAAGTCACTATATAATGAAACAACTAATCTCACGTTAGATGTAGAGAAAGGGGAGGGTACTAACTTAAAAAAAGATTGGCCCATCCACGTTTGTTTCGTTAAATAATGATCCCCAGCTAGAATTCAAAAATATAAATGTTGATATTACTCAAATTAAATTAATTTTAAATTATAAAATTAATAATGACCGCCTTCAGGTTTTTTTTGCTCCAGATGAATACTCATTTAACGAATCAGATTCGTATGTCGTCAATACATCGACTAATCAAACTGAATATGTAATACCATTTACAGATCATCAAAATATATCTGCATTAAGAATTGACTTGAGTATGATTCAAAACCAAGAAGTGGTAGTTGATAAAATCCTAATTAACGATATGAACTTTATTCTGGATCCATATAATCTTTTTATTGTTAATCTATTTGTTATTATAGCGTATATTTTAATGTTATTTATATTGTCAAATCTAGAATTCATAGTTCGTAAAAGGTATGTAATAGCACTAGTGATATTCGCACTTATGGTGTTTTTTAGAATACATAGTTCATCTATAGGGCTTTGGGCTGGAATAATTGAACCCAATCATTCTTCAAGTGCGACCCAGACGACTTTAGTTGGTGTAGAGAGAAACATAAGATCAGATGAGTTTTTGGTCCATACACCGTGGTTAATGTCACAAGTTGAGAATAGTTTTGAAATAATCAATAAAAATATTAAATCAGAGGGCATAAATGCAACAATGCTAAATACTCCAACGTGGAGTCCAGATATATTAGGTAAACCTTATTTTTGGGGATTTTTGCTTTTCGGTGGCGATTACGGACTATCATGGTATTGGTCTTTTAAATTGATTTCCATATTTTTATTGAGTTTTGAAATATGCGTATTTATTACAAAAAACAAAAAATTATCTTTACTCGGGGCCCTTTGGATTACATTATCACCTAGTATACAGTGGTGGTTTGATACATCGGCAGCTGTGACCGAAGTGATTTTATTATCTGAAGCTATGATTGTTTGCATTATTACATTTATGAAGTATAAAGATCAAGTTATAAAGAGGCAATTACTAATAATTGCATTTATACTAGCTGGAACAGGATTTGTTACTATATTGTATCCTCCAGTCCAAGTCCCAATGGCGTACTTGATAATTATATTTTTAATTTCAAGTATATTGAGTGTTTTGCATAATTCCGTTTCAGAGAAGAAGCGATAGCATATTCACTGTCGTTAAGGGGTAATTTTCGAAAATGGTATTATATGGGTGAAGAAAAGGGCAGACTTGCAGAATTTTAGAACAGCTCGTTTTTTAAGCGGCAGCCCGTTTTGAATGATGAGAAACGGCGAGCGCAGATGCAAGCAGAACAATGGCATTCAAATACTGGTGAGTTGTGACTTTCTGAATGCCCCGGACATGTGCGGCGTCTGCCGTCAAATAGGTTTTCAATCGGGAGTTGCAGCGTTCTACGCTGGTTCGTTCATTGTAAAGTTCCTTCCAACGCTTTGTATCCCGATGAGGGATGCTGTATCGCCGGAGATCATCCTTCGCATTTACTTTGACGACCATTCCATAGTTTGAAGACGAGCAGGCAGCCATGCCAAGCGGACAGTCGACTTTACCCGTGGCATGCGGGCAGCGAAATTTATGCATATCGCCGTCAACTCCCCAGTATGTCATCGCATAACCCATGGAACAGCACGGTGTTCCGTTCGAGGTCATGCCAGCAGGCGGTTCCTTCTCCCCCCGCAGATTAAGGGGAATGATGGCTTGTGCCTTGACGTTGCGGGCGGCCTCATAAACTTTCATTTGGTCGTAGCCCGCATCGAGTATGAAAAATCGTGTGCTCGTCCTGGACGCTGTTTTCTCGATCAGGCCCGGCGCCATTTCTCCATCATTGACATGCGCCGGCGTTACTTCCAAGGCGATCGGCAATTCACTTTTCGTATCGACCGCCAGATGAATTTTGTAACCAAACCATGTGATTTTATTGCCGAAGGAATCAATTTTTGCGCCCCAGTTCGCATTACCCGTTTGCTCGCTTTTGCGTTTGGGCTGCTTTTTCTCGTAAGCGCGGAGAGCGGCGCTGTCTATGGCGACGTTACTGCCTTCTATGATACCTTCCTGCTGACAGCGTGTGACCAAATCCTCAAAAAGCCGTTTTGCCAAGTCCTTTCTCGTCAGTTCTGAGAAAACTCGGCTTAATGTGGATATGGAAGGAGCTTCTCGATCCAGCGGAAGACCACACTGATAACGAAACCGGAGATCCGTATCCAAACGCTTATGCAACCCTGAAAAGGTACTTATTCCTTCAAGCGGCGCAGCCAAGAGTGCTCGTAGAATACCTTGTCTGCAGTATCCCTCAGCGCCTCGGGGTGAACGGCTTCTCAGTTCCTTGGCATACGGTCTCAGATCGAGAGAACTGAAGAAGATCGGCAATCTCTCCTTGGGTTGAATTTTTAAAAGTTCTTCGAAGGAAAACAGACATTCTTGGAGAATATACAAAGTGACTTCCTCCATCCTTGAGGTTTTTGGGTTTGGTCACTTGAAAACTTCTCCAAGTTGGGGTGAAGTCCCTTTTTTATGTCCGAAAATCCTTACGGCTCAAGGCCTCAGATTACTGCAAAACGCTCATATTAGATAATAGATCATTATTTAAAATAAATAGAAAAGAAATTATTACATTATTTTTTTCGGTGCTATTTGCGTTAGGTTCTGTTTTATTTTATCTCTACTATGCTTTAGATGATTTAAAGCTTATGCTTGGGACAGATTATCCAGGAAATAGATTCGTTCAAGGTGGAGGGTTCTCTCTGCTAGAGTTGCAAAATTATCTTGTGAATTGGCTTTTACCATTTAAAGATGTAAACTTTAGTAATAATAGCGAAGTTTCTTCTTATTATAATTTCATACCATTACTTTTGTTGACGTTTGTTGCTTTAATAAGATACGAGAAGAGGAAATATACTTTTTATAGTCTATACTTGTTTATGTTATTTCAATTAAGTTGGCTATTTGTCAAGTATCCTAGTTTTATAGCCAAAATTTCTTTGTTCTCATATGTACAAGAAGGTAGGTTAGCGCACATAGCATTAGGTTTTTTAAGTGTACTTCTTAGTATTTGGATGATCGGTATAATAATAGAACACAAACCATTTTCGAAGTTTGAGAAAGTATGTAGTTGTATAGTTGTGGCGATCATTTATGCTTCATCATTAATCAACACACCAATGATGAGTTATTTGGGGATTGTTTTAACAATTGTTACTTTGATATGGTTTTTAACTATCAATTATTTCATTTGTAATGGAAAATTCAAATTGTTTGCAGTGGTTATGTTGCCAATTGTAATAACGGGCATGTTGATTAATCCGATATCTCGAGGTACTGGAGCAATAAAAAATCTTGAAATTAGTAAGGAAATTATTAATATCGAATCGAGATCACCTGGACAGACTTGGATGGCGAATAATAGTATTTATAACGGGCAATTATTAGTATCATTAGGAATGAAAGTGCTAAATGGTGTTCACTTCACACCTGACATAAGTTTATGGGAAAAAGTAGATACCCAAGGAAAATATAGAGATATATATAATCGATATGCACATGTGATGGTGAATATTGTAAATGAAGAAACTAATTTTGTTTTAGATAATCCAGATGTATTTACATTAAATATACATTATAGGGATGTATCAAAACTAAATGTAAAATATTTGCTATCTAATGTGGAAATCCCGATAGAAATGAACATCGAGCCTATATACAAGGATTTAAATTCTGGTTTATTGATCTATCAACTATACTAAGCTATCTAAATTACAGAGCACTCTAATGTTTAAGGAAGTGGAAAATCTTGAAAAAGTTAGCTATTATCCCTGCTTTTAATGAGGAGGGGAACTTAGGAGTATTAATCGAAAAGTTTAAAGACATTGATATAGATATATTAGTAATCAATGATTGTTCGACTGATAAAACGATAGATATTTGTAAGAAATATGGTGTTAAATATATTGATTTACCTTGTAATTTAGGGATCGGTGGTGCAGTTCAAACTGGATACAAATACGCTGCTAGTAATAATTACGACATAGCTATACAGATTGATGGGGATGGGCAACATAATCCACATTATATTAATGATTTAGTATCCCCTATTATAAATGAACAAGCGGATATGGTTATTGGGTCAAGATACATTGCAAAAGAGGGTTTTCAATCTACCTTTATTCGTAGAGTAGGAATCAAATACTTTACGAGACTTATTAAATTATTGCTTAAAAAAAGAATTACAGACCCTACCTCAGGATTTCGCGCATGTAATAGAAGAGTGATCGAATTTTTCTCTGGTAAATATCCCTCAGACTATCCAGAGCCAGAGACTATAGTTACGTTATTGAGAAACGAATTGAAGGTTGTTGAAGTGCCTGTTATTATGAACAGCAGAGAAAGTGGCGTCTCTTCTATTAATAAAATAAAAGCTGTATATTATATGATTAAAGTTTCACTAGCCATACTGATTGATTATATGAGGGATAACAACAAGGAGATCATTCAAAAAATATGATTCCATTAAATTTGCAAATTTTACTGATTGTTATAATTTTAGGATTGCTATATTTCCTTGTTGATAATATCAGGAAATATAAACTGGAATTGAAGTATGCATTGCTTTGGCTCATTATGGTTATAGTAACACTTGTACTTGCGATTTATCCAAAGCTTCTATACTACATCTCGAATAATATATTTATAGAAACACCAGTGAATGCTCTTTATTTAATTTCTTTTATTATTGTATTTATAATCCTTTATAATTTTACTGTTTTGATTTCTAAATTGACTAATCAGACGAAGAGGTTATCTCAAGAAATAGGGTTGTTAAAAAATGAAATTAAGCAGAGAGATGAAAAAAATCAGAATATTAATGAAAGTCCTTAAAAAGGATACGACAATTAGTAAATTTATTAGGTATGGTTTAGTTGGTATAATAGGAACATTAATACACACTGTGGTGTTAACATTGTGCGTTGAACTTTTTGTTTTTCCTGCGGTTTTGGCGACCATTATAGGCTTTGCGTTGTCACTGATTGCGTCCTTTAGGTTAAACACTGTTTGGACCTTTACGAAAAGTGCAGGTAGTAATCTTAATTTTGTTAAATATACTTTAACTTGTTCTGTGGGATTACTAATAAATGTAGCCATAATGTATTTAGTAGTTGATATTTTTGAAGGTTGGTATTTATTAGCTCAGTTTATTGCAATTATTATAGTTCCTATATTTAACTTTACTTTGTCAAAGTACTGGGTATTTAAAGACGGCTAAACCAAAGCACAGATTCAGAGCTATCATCTTATAGTAATCAAATATAATTGGTAAGGAGACATTAATTATGAAGGGTATAATTCTAGCAGGTGGTACAGGCTCACGCCTTTATCCTCTAACCAAAGTTACTAACAAACATCTTCTCCCAGTAGGGAAATACCCCATGATCTTTCACTCTGTCTATAAACTTAAGGAAGCTGGAATTAACGATATTCTAATTGTTACTGGCAAAGAACATATGGGAGACGTGGTTAATCTTTTAGGCAGTGGATCTGACATGGGAGTTTGCTTTACTTACAAAGTACAAGATGAAGCTGGGGGGATTGCACAAGCACTTGATCTAGCCGAACAGTTTGTTGGTGATGATCAAATGGTTGTAATTCTTGGTGATAATGTTTTTGAGGATGATATATCCCCTTATGTTAATAACTTTAAGGAACAAAAAAATGGTGCAAAGATACTAATTCAAGAAGTGAAAGACCCTAAGAGATTTGGAGTGCCTGAGCTTGATGGGGATCGTATTGTATCTATTGAAGAAAAGCCATCGCAGCCTAAATCTAATTACGCGGTAACTGGAATTTATATGTTTGATCATAAGGTGTTTGATATTGTCAAAACATTAAAGCCTTCTGACCGGGGCGAATTAGAAATCACAGACGTAAACAACGCATATATTAATCGTAATGAGCTGACATATGATATACTTAATGGTTGGTGGACAGACGCTGGGACACATGCCTCATTAGCACGAGCAAACGAGTTAGCGAGTAACCTAAACTTTGGAGAAGAGTTTGGAAAATTGAAAATTTAGATATAGGAGGAATTATGCTTATGAAAGTCACTCCTCTTAAGTTGGATGGCGCACGTATTATAGAACCTATCGTCCACGGCGATCACCGGGGCTTTTTTATGGAAAGCTATAATGAGCAGGTTATGGAACAGTTAGGTGTGAAGTATGATTTTATTCAAGACAATCAATCTCTATCCGCTGAGCCGGGGGTTCTGAGAGGGCTTCACTATCAATTGAATCCAAAGGCTCAGACGAAGTTAATTCGCGTGTTAACCGGAGCAATATATGATTTGATCCTGGATATTAGAAAGAGTTCGCCTACTTTCGGGCAGTGGGTTGGGGTTATTCTTACTGAATACAATAAAAGACAGCTGCTTGTTCCCAAGGGCTTTGCGCATGGGTTTTGTACATTGACACCGAATACCCAAGTTTTATATAAAGTGGACGAATATTATTCGCCAGAGAATGATCGCGGCATATTATGGAATGATCCGGCACTTGGCATTGATTGGCCCGTCAGTGAGCCATTACTCTCGGACAAGGATCGGAAGCATCCAACCCTGGCTAATGCAGAACTGAACTTTGATTAGGAGGTTACACCAATGAAACTGCTTGTGACCGGCGGGGCCGGATTTATCGGCAGCAACTTTGTTTTATATATGCTGAAGAAGCATCCGGATTATCAAATCGTGAATGTCGATGCACTGACTTATGCGGGGAATCTGGAAAATCTGAAATCGATAGAGAACAATCCCAACCATGTATTCGTCAAAGCAGATATTCGTGATGCTGCGAAGATGGATGAGTTGATGGGTCAAGGAATTGATGTGGTTGTCAATTTTGCAGCAGAGTCCCATGTTGATCGCAGTATTATGGAGCCGGATGTATTCGTGAAGACGAATGTTCTAGGTACACAGGTTTTGCTGGATGCAGCCCAAAAACATAATATTAGCAAATTCGTTCAAGTTTCAACGGATGAAGTATACGGTACATTAGGAGATACAGGGTTGTTCAGTGAGACTACGCCACTTGCACCTAATAGTCCTTACTCGGCCAGCAAGGCAGGCGGTGACTTGTTAGTTCGCGCTTATCACGAAACCTTCGGCTTGCCAGTGAACATTACTCGTTGCTCCAATAACTATGGACCTTACCAATTCCCGGAGAAGCTGATTCCACTTATGATTTCAAAAGCTTTGGCAGACGAGCAGCTTCCGATTTACGGGGATGGCCTGAATATTCGTGACTGGCTGTATGTTGAGGATCACTGTAGTGCGATTGATCTTGTCATTCACAAGGGACGCAATGGTGAGGTGTACAATATTGGCGGAAATAATGAACGAACGAACTTGCACATCGTTAAAACGATTTTGGAGCAATTGGATAAGTCTGAATCGTTGATGACTTATGTACAGGATCGCCCTGGTCATGATCGTCGATATGGTATCGATCCTACGAAGACGATGACTGAGCTAGGCTGGAAGCCAGCGCATTCCTTTGAAACGGGGATTCAAGAGACCATTAGGTGGTATTTGGACAACAAAGAATGGTGGACACGTATTCAATCTGGTGCGTATCAAGATTACTATGCCAAGCAGTATGGAACAAGGCTAGGGGATCGAGCATGAAGATTCTGGTTACCGGAGCGGTGGGGCAATTAGGACGGGATGTAGTTGCGCTGTTTGAACAGCAATCTATGGAGGTACTTCCTTGTGATCGCGATTCCTTGGATATTACAGATTCCGAAGCCTGTCTGAGACGAATTCAAGAGTTTACTCCTGATGTCATTATTCATTGCGCGGCTTACACGGCCGTAGATCAAGCGGAAACGGATATAGATCAGGCTTATCAAGTGAATGCTGTGGGTACGAGAAATCTGGTCGTCGCTGCCGAGAAGATCAGCGCGAAGTTCTGTTATATTAGCACGGATTATGTCTTTGACGGACAGTCCACTACAGGCTATCACGAATATGACAATACGAACCCTCAGAGCATCTATGGAAAATCGAAACGTGCTGGTGAGGTACTTGTTCAAAGCCTTTCTTCGGCCTACTTTATTGTACGGACCTCGTGGGTTTACGGCCTTCATGGCAATAATTTTGTGAAAACAATGCTGAAGTTAGGGAAGGATAAACCTGTACTTCAGGTGGTGAATGATCAGAAAGGCTCCCCGACCTATACGGTGGACTTAGCAGCCTTCCCCCTTGATCTCGTACAAACGGCGCAGTACGGAATTTAACACGCTTCTAACTCAGGAGAGTGTACCTGGTATGAATTTGCGCAGGCGATCTTCGAAGAGGCTAATTCACTGGGCGGAGCTTATAGTGTTCAGGTAAACCCGTGCACTACTGAGGAGTTTCCACGTCCTGCGCCGCGTCCTGCGAATTCAGTAATGGAGCATTTGAGCATAAGGACAAACGGTTTTCAGGATATAAGGCATTGGCGAGAGGGACTTAAAGGATTTTTACAAGAATATCTTGTTAATGGCTCAGAATGATCGCTGAGGCGTACCTTTTTATAGTATGACTATACGAGCTTTGCTATAATGTAGCTAGTTAATTAAGAACACTATGTTAAATGGTGTTCTTTTTCTTTGGAATACTATCAGAAAGGGATTTTCCCAAATGCCAACTGTAAGTGTACAAATCGTTACATATAATAGCTCAGTGGATATAATAGATTGCCTGAAATGCATATTGAATCAAAATTTTGAACCTGAACAGATCATTATTGTTGATAATGCTTCTGCTGATGATACGGTAGAAGAGATTCTTTCCTTTATCAGGCAGCAGCAGGCTTCTATTGAGTTAGTCGAAAATTCTGTGAACACAGGTTTTGCACCTGCACATAACCAAGCGCTTTCTTTATCTAGCAGTGACTATGCCTTAGTGTTAAATCCGGATGTCCGTCTTCAGCCTGATTATATAGAGCGGATTATTTCGTATTTGGAGGAACATCCCCAAGTGGGTAGTGCTACTGGGCTTTTACTGCGTCAGTCTGCAACTGAAATTGTGGATAGCACGGGGTTAGTAATGAACAGTATCTGGCGCGCCTTTGATCGTGGGGCAGGAGAGCCAGTAGAAGAGTGGAAGCAGTCAGGTGCAGTGTTTGGTCCTTCAGGCGCTGCTGCAATGTACAGACGTACTATGATTGAGAATATCTCGGTTCAAGGGCAGTTTTTTGATGAGAACTTCTTTGCCTATAAAGAAGATGTGGATGTGGCCTGGCGCGCTCAATTATTAGGCTGGAAATCTTATTATTGTGCGGAGGCAATAGGCTATCATAAACGCGGTTGGAAAAAGGGCGGCAGAAACTCACAGCCACTATTTATTCGCAGAAAATCATATATTAACCGCTATAAAATGATCTATAAAAATGTAGCAGGGACATTATGGCTGAAGAACTTACCTAAATTTCTGGCTTATGAAATTGCTGCGAATGGTTATTTTTTAGTACGGGAGCCTAAAGTTTTGGGCGCATGGAGGGAATTCGTTAAAGAACTGCCGCTGTTAAAAGAAAAGAGAAACGAGATTAAGGGGAAATTGAAGAAATAAAGTTAATATTACTCAATGAAGATCTCTGCTGCATAATCTAAAATCAAAACCTTAAGAATTCCTTACCTCTCAGCTTCTCCCCCTACATTATGCTATAATGTTGACGATAGTCGATAGATTACTATATTTGTCAGGGGCGCGTAGTACATGGATTTAAGTGTGTTGATCGTGAATTATAATACCTGCCGGCTGACGCTGGATTGTCTGCGATCGGTGTTTGATTCCGAGACGGATTATTCGTTTGAGGTCATTGTAGTGGATAACGCCTCTAGAGACGATTCCGTACAGAGGATTACAGAGCAATTCCCGCAGGTGCGGATGATTGCCAATCAAGAGAATACGGGCTTTGCCAAGGCTAACAACCAAGCGATGGAAGTGGCTGCAGGCCGTTACATATTACTGCTTAATTCGGATACGATCGTGCAGCCGGAAACGCTGCAGACGATGGTGGCTTTTATGGATGAGCAACCGAAGATCGGCGCTTCAGGCTGCAAGGTCATCCTGCCGGATGGTTCACTGGACAAAGCATGCCGACGTGGATTTCCGACGCCGTCAGCTTCCTTCTACTATGCCTTTGGTTTCGCGAAGCTATTTCCGGATAAACCGCGATTTAATCAGTATCAACTAGGTTATCTGGATCCGGATGAGAGCTATGCCATCGATTGTTTGGTGGGAGCTTTCATGCTGGTAAGGCGGGAGACGCTGCAGCAGGTAGGCGGTTTGGATGAGACGTTCTTCATGTATGGGGAGGATGTGGACTGGTGCTACCGGATCAAGCAAGCGGGCTGGGACATTTGGTACCATCCAGCGACATACATTGTTCACTATAAGGGAGCGAGCAGCCGGCGTAAGCCGTTTAAGATTATATATGAATTCCACCATTCCATGTGGATATTTCATCGCAAGCATTATGTACAACGATATTCCTGGTTTACGAATATGGCTGTATATAGCGGCATCGCACTGAAATTTACGTTATCATTTACGTTATCATTAATGAAGAATAAATTAATTCCTCGTGGGAAAGGAACGACTCCGACGACAGGCAGTCAGCCGCCTGCTAAGGATTCCAGTCTGGAGGTGAGGTCATGATCCGTAAAAACCAGCGTTTTCTGTCACAACTCTATAGTTTAGTCGATTTTTTCTGCATCCAGGTATCTTTCGTTCTTGCCTGGTGGCTGAAGTTCAAGAGTGGCTGGATGGATTTTGAAGGCGCCCTCCCCGTAGAGATCTATGCGTTCTGGAGTCTGGTTTATGGGGCGATTGCGGTTCTAACCGGGGTTTTGATATCACTCTATACTCCCAAGCGTAAGAAACGCTTTGCCGACGAAGTGCTTAAGCTGATTCAGGTCCATCTAACAAGCCTGTTCGTCCTGCTCAGTGTCATGTTCTTCGTGAAGCAGGTCGACATTTCCCGTGATTATTTGGCGCTCTATATGGGATTCAATCTGCTGCTCATTATGCTTTACCGCTACTTTCTCAAGCAATCCCTTAAGCATTTCCGCAAAAAAGGCTTCAACAAGCAGTTCGTACTCATCGTTGGGGCGGGCTCGCTCGGTTGCAAGTTCTACGATAACTTAAGGTTGTATCCAGAGCTTGGATACGAAGTGATTGGATTTCTGGATGATCATCGTACCTTTACACCAGAGGAGCTTAAACGCTATAAACCAGTCCTGGGTGCGGTGGATGAACTAGAGAAAATTCTCCAGAAAAAGTTGATTGATGAGGTTGTACTGGCCTTGCCGCTCTACGCCCATCCCAAATATGCACGGATCATATCGATTTGTGAGAAGGCCGGGGTCCGAGCTTTGATCATCCCTGATTTCTTTGATTTCTTGCCAGCTAGGCCGTATTTCGACAATTTTGCTGGCATGCCGATGATTAACGTGCGTGATATTCCGCTCGATCTGACCGGAAACCGTCTGGTGAAGCGGATGTTTGATATCGTATTTTCCTCGTTCGCGATTATCGTTACTTCGCCGATGATGCTGCTGATCGCAATTGGGATCAAGCTGACGTCCAAGGGACCAATTATTTTTAAGCAAGAGCGGGTAGGTCTGAATCGTCGTAAATTCTCTATGTATAAGTTCCGTTCGATGAGAGCTCTACCTGAGGGCGTTGCGGATACTGGCTGGACGACGGAAAATGACCCCAGACGTACGAAGTTCGGTTCATTTCTGCGCAAGACGAGTCTTGATGAGCTGCCACAATTCTTCAATGTACTTGCCGGGCAGATGAGCGTGGTCGGCCCAAGGCCAGAGCGCCCGTACTATGTCGAGCAGTTCCGCGAGGAAATCCCGAAATACATGGTGAAGCACCATGTTCGTCCCGGAATTACCGGATACGCTCAGGCTAATGGCTTGCGTGGGGATACCTCGATTGAGGATCGGATCGAGCATGATATTTTCTATATTGAGAATTGGTCTATACTGTTGGATATTAAGATTATCTGCAAGACCATCGTTAACGGCTTCGTGAATAAAAATGCTTATTAAAAACTAGGATGGATTACTTTCATGCGAAAAAAATGGCCTTATTTCATATTGTTAATAATTTTGATTCTCGCTATATTCATAGGATTAATCTTCTACCACAATAAGTCTAATAGTCTGCCGCAGCAGACGGAGGGATTCAAGGCCCACCATATGATCGCTCATGCTATGGGCGGGATTAGCGGGCAGCCGTATACGAATAGCTATGAAGCTTTTATCGCTAATTATGAGAAGGGGACTCGTGTGTTCGAGGCGGATTTTTTGCTGAGTACGGATGATGATCTGATCGCTCGCCATGAGTGGGGAGAGAGCTTCACCAAAATGATGGGGCAAGAGGACGGCTTGCAGCCGGAGCGCTATGGGGCTGTACTGAAATCTGCGGAGTTCAAGGCTGCCAAGATTATGGGGCGGTATGAGCCGATGAATTGGGATGATGTCCTTGATCTGATGGAGGATTATCCCGATATGTACCTGGTGACGGATACGAAGCAGATTACCCCGGAGGAAATCGACCGTATTTTCACCAAAATCGTGGACGGCGCCAAGCAGCGTAACCCGGAGATATTGGAGCGGATCGTCCCGCAAATCTATAATCATCCGATGTGGGATCAGATCCAGGCGATCTATCCGTTTGAATCCATGATTTTTACCTTGTATCAGACGCATGAATCCGATGAAGAAGTGATTAACTTTGCTAAGGAGAAAGGGCTCGCGGCGATCACCATGTCAGAGGCCCGGGCGAACAAGAAGCTGGTGTCGGAGCTGAATAAGCTGGGAATTCTTTCGTATGTGCACACCATTAATGATGTAAAGAAAGTGCAGAACTTTAAAAATATGGGGGTTTACGGCTTTTACACGGATTTTCTGACTGAGGCTGATGGCACACGTTCCTGGTGGCGTAATTATCTGGGCCTATAGTCTGTACAGGATGCCTTTCCAATTAGCTGGGGGGGCATCTTTTTGTTCCCCTTTTATGCGAACATTGACAGCTTTTCTATGGTAAACTAGACTAATAAGTGCGAGAGGAATGGGAGGGGCAAGCCCTGCATTTCTCCAAGCCAAAGTTCGGATGAACAGCACAAATTTTGATCTACCTCTAATAGGATTGAATGATCCAGCATTGAAGGTTTAAATGACAGGCGGGGCGAGGGACAAGCCCCTTTTTTCGTGGAGGGGAAGCCCGTCAAATCAGACGAGTAAACTGGAGGAAGCTGTGTTGAAGCAAATGGTGCAGACTTGGCGACATGTGTTCAAATTAGACCCCGATCGCCCTATAGATGATCAAGCGCTGGAAGCAGTCTGCTGTTCAGGGACGGATGCCATCATGGTTGGCGGCTCCAGTGGGGTGACCTTTGATAATACGGCGGAGCTGTTGGCGCGAATTCGCCAGTTCGAGATACCGTGTGTGCTTGAGGTTTCCGATCTGGAGGCGATTGTGCCGGGCTTTGATCTGTTCCTGATCCCGACGGTGCTGAATAGTAGCGACCCGCAATGGCTGATTGGGTACCAGGCACAGGCCGCAGAGAAATATGGTCATATGATCCCTTGGGACATGCTGGTCCCGGAAGGCTATATCGTGTTGAATCCAGATTCCACGGTAGCCAGGCTGACGCGTGCCAGAACCTCCTTAACAGGGCCAGAAGCGGCTGCATATGCACAAATTGCCGACAGGATGTTCCAACTGCCGATTGTCTATGTGGAGTACAGTGGAACCTTCGGTGATTTGGAGTTGGTCGCAGAGGTGCGCCGTTCATTGGAAGCATCCCGTCTGTTCTATGGTGGTGGGATTAGCGATGGCGAGTCGGCACGGCAGGCTGCAGCGGTCAGCGATACGATCGTCGTGGGCAACATCATATACAGCAATCTGGATCAAGCTTTGGAGACCGTAGCAGCGATAAAAGATAGCAACGTCCGCTGATAGATAGTTAGAGGTAAGATAATTCGAATTGGAAAATGCTTAGCTTTTGGAAAGGAGCATGATTTACAAAATGCAACCTGTTAACATACAAGAGGCGGTAGCCCGTCTGAACCCGGAGCAGCGTAGGGCTGTGGAGACGACAGAAGGACCGCTGCTCATAATGGCCGGCGCAGGCAGCGGCAAGACGCGTGTGCTAACGCACCGCATCGCTTATTTAATTGCCACCCGCAAGGCCGCGCCTTGGTCTATCCTGGCGATTACGTTTACGAACAAAGCGGCCCGCGAGATGCAGGAGCGGGTTTCCCGGCTCGTTGGCGGCTCGGAAGGACGTGACATTTGGGTCTCTACCTTTCACTCCATGTGCGTGCGTATTTTGCGGCGAGATATCGAACGGATCGGTTTCAACTCGAATTTTTCCATTTTGGATACGACAGATCAGCTCTCGGTCATTCGCAATTGCATGAAAGAGCTGAATCTGGACACGAAGAAATTCGAACCGAAGGCTGTACTAAGCATGATCAGCACGGCGAAGAATGAACTGGTTACACCGCAGCAGTATGAGCAGAAGATCGGCGATTATTTTGAAGGCATTGTTGCCAAGGTCTATGCGATGTATCAAAAAAGATTGCGCAGCAACAATTCGCTGGATTTCGACGATCTGATCATGAAGACAATTCAACTGTTCAAGGAAGCGCCAGAGGTGCTTGATTTCTATCAGAATAAATTCAAATACGTCCATGTCGATGAATATCAGGATACTAACCGGGCGCAGTACATGCTGTGCCGGATGCTGGCGGATCAACATCACCGCATCTGCGTCGTCGGCGATAGCGACCAGTCGATCTACCGCTGGCGCGGGGCGGATATTAGCAATATCCTTAATTTTGAACAGGATTATCCCGAAGCGAGGACTATTCTGCTGGAGCAGAATTACCGCTCCACCTCGAATATCCTGAACGCAGCCAATGGTGTGATCGCCAACAATACAGGACGTAAACCGAAGAAGCTGTGGACCGATAAAGGCGAAGGCGACAAGATTAAGGTCTATCGGGCTGATTCGGAGCATGATGAGGGGTATTTTGTTACTTCGGAAATCCAGAAAAATATTAAAACAGGCAAGTCATACCGCGACCATGCGATTCTATATCGGACTAACGCCCAATCCCGGGTCATAGAGGAAGTGCTGATCAAGTCGGATATCCCGTACCAGATCGTAGGCGGAATTAAGTTCTATGATCGTAAAGAGATCAAGGATCTGCTCGCTTATCTGCGTCTTTTATCCAATCCGGATGATGATATCAGTCTGACGAGGATTATCAATGTTCCCAAGCGGGGGATCGGTGATACGACCGTTGCGAAGCTGGCGGCAGCTGCTGCTGAACGAGGTGTGTCGATTTACCGGGTGCTGGAGACCGTGGATGATCTGGGCTTCGCTGGACGGACGCGCAATGCGCTAGTTGAGTTCTTCGATATGATCGACGGTCTGCACCGGATGCTGGAATATCTGTCTGTAACAGAATTGACGGAGAAAATACTCGAGGCCACCGGTTACCGTATGGAACTGCAATCTGAAAATACGATCGAGTCGCGTTCGCGTCTGGAAAATATCGATGAGTTCCTGTCGGTGACGATGGAATTCGAGAAGAACAACGAGGAAAAGACGCTGGTTGCATTCTTGACGGATCTGGCGCTGATTGCGGACATCGATTCCATGAATGATGACGAAGAGGAGCGTCCGCTGGATGACGCGGTCGTCTTGATGACGATGCACAGCGCCAAGGGACTGGAGTTCCCGATCGTGTTCATTGTCGGGATGGAGGAAGGGGTGTTCCCGCATAGCCGGGCATTCCAGGACGAGGAAGAGCTGGAGGAGGAGCGCCGTCTTGCCTATGTAGGCATTACGCGCGCGGAGCAGAAGCTGTTCCTCTCCTGTGCGCAGATGCGGACCTTGTACGGGCGGACGACGTCCAATCCGCCGTCCCGCTTCCTGGACGAGATTCCGGATGACTTGAAGGAGGACACCGTCATCGCCCGCGACCGATACCGCCGTGGGGCAGGTATCGGGGGCGCCTACAGCGGCCGCGGTTTCGGCGGCAGCGGCGGGGGCAACTTCGGCCACCGTGGGGCCGAAGGAAGAAGCGCTGCGGCGCCTGGCGGCCGCAGCGGGGTGACCGTCAGCGTGCCAGGGGCCGCTGGCGGAATGCGCCCCGCACCGGGCGGAGCCGGTGCGGCGGGCGCCGGGGCTGCCACAGGCGCAGCCCCGGGCGGCTTCAATGCCGGCGACAAGGTATCGCACGGCAAATGGGGCATCGGCACCGTCGTGTCGATCAAGGGCTCCGGTAATGACACGGAGCTGCAGATCGCCTTTCCGGCGCCGGTCGGCGTGAAGCGCCTGCTCGCCAGCTTCGCTCCGATCACCAAGGTGATCGAGTAAGCGGGCTCGCAGCGCCGCAATGCACTTGCTATCATTCTGGCAAGCAAGTGATATTCGCACGAAGTTCCCATAATAGCAAGTTTTTACCCATACCCCAGAAAAGCCTGCAAATATGCAGGTATTTCGCCAAAGTTCCACCCCGTAAGAGAGAATTCCTGCGAAAATGCAGGTATTTTCTCCACATCAGCCTGATTTCGAAGAAAAAAGCGAAAAAGCCTGCAAATATGCAGGCTTTTCCTCCGAACAGGTGGTTTTGGATCCAAAAACCTGCATATTTGCAGGTTTCGAGACTCCGCGTGCATGGAGAACCTCTACATGGAACTTGAATGAGGATTTTACACTAGCAACACGGGTATGAAGTAACTTTATATCTTATATTTTCCATTCTAGTTACAAACATCAATCGAGATCCATAACCTCAGTTGGCGAAGGATCTCGATTGATTTAGTTATGGCGTATAGATGGGTGAATTAGTCGCGATACCATATATAGGTTAGTGTGTATCAGAGTGTATATGGATAAATGTAGCAATGCACGCATTAGAATGTTCGTACTAAAGAGTATCAACAAGTGTATCAATATGTGTACTTGTATATGTGTTGAGTTCTAAGTCGGTGTATATACCATCATGCAAATCACCATCTATATCAGCGCCCATATCAACAGTATGTTCATTAGCACAAGTATTCGCATGTCCACCAACGAGGTACAAACTTATGTCGGTACACGCATCAAAGTTGCATTGATATGTATGACAGTATGTTTATCAGTATGTGCATTACCACCTCAACCTCACGTGTATAAGTGTATGTATCAATTTTCAACCAGTAAATACATCAGTTTCAGCGCTAGCCAGTGTTAGTATGTGTATATAGTATATATTTATATTTGCGCCAAGTGTATGCGCTAGTACGGTTGTTATTAGGTATATCAATTTATGTATCTAAGTATGTGTTCTGGTATATGCGTAAATATGTTTCTAGAATGCTCGTTGTCGTGTGCGTGATCGTGTGCAATACCATGCATACCATCGCATGTCTAAATATGTATACCAATATGTGTATCGGGTTCCGGAATACTAGAGTACCCTCGAATCGACATGACAGAGGTTATAGAAGCTCCTTAAATTGGACTATCCTGTAAGGATGGGAGGCGGCTAAAACTCTAACGAAACCTGGTATCGCTATTTGCGCAGAAAAGGGCTGTTCCATATTGTAACGAAACTGGGCATCGCTATTGGGGGGAATTAGGGGGCTAAAGGCTGTATTTTGCCAGAATAACGATATGGTGTTTCGTTAGGTTCGAATTGCTCTTGTTTTTAGGGCGTTAACGATATAGAGTTTCGTTAGAGCTATAGAGTGGGCACCATCATCACCATACATCAATTCGGTTATGTGAATTGACATATATACTTTGAACTATATAAGGAGGGTTGTCCCTGCATGGACGCTAGGCAAAGAATGGAACAGCTCGTGGAGCAATTGAATCACTACAGTTATCATTATTACACGTTGGATCAGCCGTTGATCAGTGACAAGGAGTATGATGCGCTATATGATGAACTGACGGCACTTGAGGCGGAGACTGGCGTGACCTTGCCGGATTCCCCGACCATTCGTGTCGGTGGGGAATTGCTTGAGGGCTTCAAGCCGCATCGTCATCTGGCTCCGTTATGGAGCTTGGACAAGGCGCAGAATGAAGAGCAGCTTCTGAACTGGAATGGGCGGGTACAGCGCTTGATCGCGGACTACAACAGCAAGAATCCCGATCATCCGCTTCCGGACCCGACCTATGTGGTCGAGCTGAAGTTCGATGGGTTGACCCTCAATTTGACTTATAGTGACGGCAAGCTGGTGCAGGCGTCCACGCGAGGCAATGGAGCCGTTGGCGAGGGAATTCTGGCCCAGGTGAAGACGATCAAGTCGGTGCCGCTGACGATTCCATATCGTGAGGGGACGATTGAGGTTCAGGGCGAAGGGATTATGAATCTGTCCGTACTGAGCAAATACAATGAGACGGCGGCAGAGCCGTTAAAAAATGCCCGTAACGCCGCTGCAGGAGCATTGCGTAACCTGAATCCGAAGACGACGGCGGAGCGCAAGCTGAGCGCGTTCTTCTACAATGTCGGTTATTCGGACAACATTCAGTTTGCGGATCACCGCGAAATGATGGATTTTCTCAAGGAAAATCGCTTCAAGGTCAATCCCTATATTACCTATCATAATGATTTTGCCCAAGTCATGGAGGAACTGCATCAGATCGTAGAACGGCGGTCTACGCTGGATTACCTAATTGATGGAGCTGTCATTAAAATCACAGATATGCGTATCCGCGAAGCGCTTGGTTATACGGATAAATTCCCGCGCTGGGCTGTCGCCTTCAAATTCGAGGCTGAGGAGACGACGACGATACTGGAATCGGTCAGCTGGAATGTCGGGCGCACCGGGAAGGTGACCCCGATTGCCAAGGTGGAGCCGGTTGAACTGGCCGGAGTAACCGTGCAGAATTGCACACTGAACAATATCGGTGACATTGAACGCAAAAATTTGAAGTTCGCCCTCGGCACTCGTGTCTTTATCCGCCGTTCTAACGACGTCATTCCGGAAATTCTCGGCAAAGTAACCGATGAACAGGATGGCGAAGAGATCATATTCCCGACCGAATGTCCAGCCTGTGGCTCAACGCTGGAGCAGCGCGGCGCGCATCTGTTCTGTAATAACCGACTCGATTGCAAGCCGCAAATTGTAAGCAGGATCACGCATTTTGCATCCCGGGATGCGATGGATATCGAGACTTTTAGCGAGAAGACGGCTGAGCAATTATATGAGGAAGTGCATATTCATGAACCGGCGGATCTCTATACTTTATCCTTTGAAGATCTGATCAAGCTGGAACGCTTCGGCGAGAAGAAGGCGAATAATTTGCTGGAAGCGATCGAGCAGAGCAAGGGACGTGATTTGGCAGCCTTCTTGTTCGCTTTGGGCATTCCTAATACCGGCAAATCAACGACCAAGGTGCTAGCAGATCATTTCCGCAGTTTACAAGCTGTGATGAACGCCAGTGCTGAGGAATTAACGGCTCTACCGGATATCGGCGATATCGTGGCGGACAGCATCGTGTCGTTTTTTGCCGATCCGCTCAATCAGGCTGGCATACAGAAGATGCTTGATCTCGGCGTGGAAGCCAAAGCTCCTGAAGAGCAGGTGGCCCCGCCTGCAGACTCCTTCTTTAACGGCAAAACCGTCGTTCTGACCGGGACGCTGCATAAGTTGACCCGCGATGAAGCCGGTGCTCGCCTTGAGGCTCTTGGCGCCAAAGTGACCGGCAGTGTGTCGAAGAAGACTGATGTGGTCGTTGCCGGCGAGAAAGCCGGCAGCAAGCTGGCCAAAGCCCAGGCGCTAGGAATTACTGTCATCGAAGACGAGGATGAATTCATACGTCTGCTAGAAGGAGGCAATTTCTTCTCCTAACCAACTCAATAACCTATCCCCAAGCAGCTAGCTACTTCCTAATCCGTGTGCGGGCTGCCTGGGGATTTTTTTGTTATTTGAGATATTAGGCTGAAAGTTATAATAATTCAAAATATAGGAGGTTGGAATGGGAATAAGGCTCTACTCCAGAACGCTCTCCGTACTCCTGATTTGCTCCTTGATAGCGGGATGTGCAGGCAGCCCGGCCCCTTCAACAGAGAAGCAACAGCTCAAAATCAAGCTACTGCACTCAGACGCAGACTCCTTTTACCGGCTGTACGGAAATTTATATGAAATGAAGAACGACAAGGTTGAATTTGAGATCGTCAGCACGCGAGAGGTGAATCAGCTTGCAGGTAGTGACGGCATGACCTATGAAGAGGCTTACGACGAAGTAGTCGAACGGGAAAGACCGGATATTCTTATCCTGGATACGTCAGAATTCCACAGATATATAGCAGATGGGAAGCTGGCTGAGCTAGATCCATTCATTGCGAGGGATAAATATGATATCGACACCTTTCTTCCTGGCCTTGTGGATGAGCTAAGACAGTTCGGCGGGGACAAGCTATATGGGCTTGCTTTTCAATTCTATGGAACCGCGGTGTATTATAACCAGGATTTGTTCATCAAGCATGGAGTGGAGCCTCCTTATGATGGCATCACCTGGGAGGAAATCATTCATCTGGCCCAGCGCTTTCCTGTGGATGGAGATGAAGAATCGCGGATTTATGGTCTGGCTTCTCAGTATCCGCCGAACTTTAAGTATCAGGTTATGATTTATTCTGCAGCCGCAGGTTTGTCGATAGTCGATCCGAGTACGATGCAAGTCACCGTCCATACAGAATCCTGGAAAAAGGTATACGAACTAGCGCTGGAGACAGTCCAATCTGGCACTATCCACAGTCTGGAGGAAGCAGAGCAGGATGTACGTATGTCATATACTAAGCGCGATTACTATACATCTCATCCCTTTATGATGGGGCGCGCAGCCATGATCGTTGAGACAGGGGCATTTATACCGGAGCTTGTAGAGGCCAGGGCAGACTTGAAAGATTTCACTCCTTTTGAGCTTGGCTTGGCCGCTGGTCCAGCCGACCCCGCTGATCCGGGAACGACTCGAGAAAATACGCTAGGTGAGATCTTTGCGATAAATGCGAATGCGAAGAATAAAGATGCCGCCTGGGAGTTTGTTAAATTTGTGAATAGCACCGAGTTTGCCCGAGTTCGCTACTCTAACCCGCGCAGCCTGAAGACAAGGATGGAGACGAATCGGCAGTACCATGGAATAGACCTGAGTGCTTTCTATACTTTGCGGATGAAGCTGGATCCTAACGGAGGTTCTGCACTGAGCCAGATTCCGAAGGGATTTTTCGCAGAATTTCAGAGTATCCAAGATCGTGAGATCAAATTCATATTAGATGGTCAAAAATCGATAGACGAGGCATTAGAAGAAATGCAGACGGAGGGGCAGCAGGCTCTCAACCTAGCGAGGCACCAATAATTATCGGCAATATTCGACTTAAACTACGATATCCAGGCTCCTATTTACCTGATTATGGTAGATTATTCTGCCATCCTATGTAATAATGATTGGAAGCGAAGACCTAATATATAACTTTTCTGGGGATTTGCATGGATTCAGTATAGTAGGTTCATAGAATTGGGAGGTTATGATGAGGAGTAAATGGATTCACAAGTTTATGCTTTTGGTGATGGCAGGTTTGTTATTGGCGGGCTGTACCAACGGTCCGGCTAAGAAAGATGTGAAGACAACATCGACTGTAAGAGTGATGTATTACAATGAGGATTCTTTCCATCAAACTTATGGTGATCTGTTCACGATTCAGAATGATGACATCAAAATTGAAGTTATAAGCACAGACAAAATGTACAGAGACGGCGAAATCGAGGACTATGATAAAGCACTGCAGGATTTCATCGATACGGAGCAGCCGGATGTCTTGATGGTGGACGTGGGAAGATATAGCCAGATGGTGTCAGAGGGGAAATTAACGGAGCTAGATTCGCTTATCGAGCGCGATAAGTATAATACCGAGTCAATCTATCCGGCTTTGCTTGATATTTTGAAGGAAAAGGGCGAGGGCAAGCTGTATGGGTTGACGCCTACCTTTTACAGAAATGTGATTTACTATAATGCAGATTTGTTTGCTGAACATGGGGTTGAATTGCCTCAGGATGGCATGACCTGGCAGGATATTATCGATACTGCTCGCCGTTTCCCGACAGACGGGGAAAAGGATACCCGAATATATGGATTTGGTAGAGAACACTACCGTGGTATGACGCTGGATATCCTGGCTAACACCATCGCATCTCCTTTAGGATTAAAGACCGTGAATCCAGAGACCAAGAAGGTTACGGTTAACACAGAAGCTTGGAAGCAGGTCTATAAGCTCGCCCAAGAAGCTCTCGAATCGGATGCCCTTTATAATCTTCAGGAGGATCCTTTTGAGAATGGTGGGATGCGGAATTATTATGAGAGTCAGTTATTCCTGATGGGACGTATGGCCATGACGGTGAATGGTCCCTATTATCTGCGCGAACTGAAGGAAATTAAGAATAGAGTACAGGATTATAAGCCGTTCCAGGTGGGAATCGTGGCTGGTCCGGTCGATCCTGCTAATCCTGAGATATCCCGGGATGTCTATTTGAATAATGTGACGGCCATTCGGGCCAATTCTCCGAATACAGATGCAGCTTGGGAGTTGGTCAAGTTCATTAATGGAGAGCAGTATGCCAAGATTAAATCAAGGTCGATGAATGACGGCATTTTGTCGCGTATGGGAATGACTAAGGATTCTGACGGAATTAATATGGAAGCCTTTTATAAATTAAAACCTGCTATAGATGATAGTTCCAGTGCTGTAGAAGACAAGATTCCCTATGAATTTTACAGTAAATTTTACGATATTTCCTCGCGCGAAATTGGCCTAGTGGAGAGTAAGAAGAAGACGATTGAAGAGGCTCTGCAGGTGATAGAAGAGGAAGGACAGGCAGCGCTTGACCAAGCTATCAAGGAAAAGGAAGCCAAGGACGGGGCGCCAAAAGATAAGGAAGAAGCCTCGGCGGACAGCAGTGAAGATCAAGGGGTGTAACTTTCAAATGGGTAAAGACGTATAAGTTAAGGAGACAATTAAAAAAATTTAATTTAATTCGGGAGGGCAAAGATGCGGGGGAAAATATGGTCAAAGGTTGCGCTACTACTCATGAGCTGTGTGCTTGTGGCTGGCTGTTCGAGTGGCGCAGGTAAGAAGAAAGAAGAGACTAAATCGACGCTAAAGGTAGTATTTGGTGATGAGAGCTGGTTCTATCAAGAGTATGGTGATCTGTTCACCATGAAGAACGGGGAGAATATTGAGTTTGAGGTAGTATCTACGCAAGGCTTGTACAATGATTTGGAAAATAAGACGTACGAGGAAGCCTTCAATGAACTGATTGATAAGGAAAAGCCGGATGTATTGATGCTGGATCTCAATAGTTACGAACAATATATTAGCGATGGCAAGCTGGTGGAACTGGATACGTATATTGAGAAGGAGAAATATAATCTTGAAGGCATTTATCCAGGTCTAATTGAAATGCTGAAGGAGATTGGCGGTAGTAAAATATACGGTCTTTCCCCATCTTTTTACGGGAATGCCGTGTTCTATAATAAAGATTTATTCAATAAATACGGCGTAGAAATGCCGCATGAAGGAATGAGCTGGCAGGATATTCTCGATCTGGCTCGCCGCTTCCCGACGGATGGCGATGAGAAGACTCGCATCTATGGGTACGGTGATAATTACCCGGTTTCGATGGATCAGCTGCTAAGCATGATTTCCAGTGCAGAAGGCTTGATGAATGTTAATACAGATACGATGAAGGTGACAGTGGACACCGATTCTTGGAAGCGAGTATTCCAGCTAGCGATCGATGCCGACAAATCCGGGGTTGTCTATAATCCGCAGGATGATGAGGGCTTCACTGGTGGAACGATGGAGGAATACTACCAAAGCCAGCCATTCTTGATGGGACGAGTGGCTTTGATGGTCAGCAGCCCTTATATGATTAGCAACCTGAAGGATGTGAAGGATAGACTTAAGGATTTTAAGCCGTTCGAGCTAGGCATTGTCTCTGGTCCGGTTGATCCGGCGGACCCTACGTCGACATATAACACTAGCTTGGGACAAATTTTTGCGATCAATGCGGACTCGCCGAATAAAGACGCGGCCTGGGATTTCATTAAGTTCGTTAATGGCGAGGATTTTGCCCGAGTTAAGTCTAGATCCGGAAACAATATGATGACTAGAATGGGCTTCAATAAGGATATCGATGGTCAGAGTCTGGACCCATTCTATGCATTGAAACCGAAGATGAGCAAGAACTATCGCAACTGGGATAAAATGCCTGATAATTTCTACGGTGAGTACAATATGATTATGACGAGAGAGATCGGGCTGGTTAAAGAGAACAAGAAGACTTTAGATGAGGCGCTCAAGACGATTCAATCCGAAGCCCAGGCAGCTCTGGATAAAGGCTTAAAGGAGAAAGAAGCGAAGAAGGACAAGGCTGGGGAAGAAGGAGCAAGCTCTGACAATGCGTCGGGTGGTGGAACCTCAGAATCTGCTACAGACGCTGAGACGACTGAATAGGTCATTGATATGAATAAGGCATCCTTTGTTCTTCTTTGTGTAGTGTAGGGGTTAGCCCTTCTACTCTGCCTGAAGTGGACGAGGATGTCTCTTTTATTTACATAAAATCTCGAAGGTTAAGTAAGAAATGTAACTTTGTAACTCACAAATACGTTTTATCAATGTCACATTAAAAAAAATTCATAGTATCTAGGAGGAGAACATGCGGGGGAAAATATTTCATAAGATCGCTTTGCTCGCCATCAGCTGTGTACTCGTGGCAGGTTGTTCAAGCGGAGCGGGCAAAAAGGTGGAAAATACGAAATCGACGTTAAAGGTAGTCTTTTATGATGAAAGCTGGTTCTATCAACAATATGGCGATCTGTTCACCATGAAGAATGGAGAGAATATTGAGTTCCAGGTCGTTTCAACCCAAGGCTTGTATAGCAATGATGAAGGCAAGAGCTATGATGAGGCATTTGACGATCTAATCGAGAAGGAGAAGCCGGATGTACTAATGCTTGGCAGCGATAACTTCGAGCGTTACATTAACGATGGCAAGCTGGTCGAGCTGGATCCGTATATCGAGAAGGAGAAATATAATCTGGAAGGGATTTATCCGGGCCTGATAGACATGTTGAAAGAGATAGGAGGCAGCAAGCTGTATGGTCTTACTCCATCTTTTTACGGGAATGCTGTGTTCTATAATAAAGACTTGTTCGATAAATATGGCGTAGAAGCACCACATGAAGGAATGAGCTGGCAGGATATTCTCGATCTGGCTCGCCGCTTCCCGACGGATGGCGATGAGAAGACTCGTGTTTATGGCTATGGCGACAACTACCCACTTACGATCGATAATCTGATCAGTAATATTGCCAATTCAGAAGGTCTGATGAATGTAAATACGGAGACGATGAAGGTAACCGTAGATACTGACTCGTGGAAGCGGGTATTCCAGCTGGCGATCGATACAGATAAAGCCGGGGTTGTCTTCAATCCAAAGGGGGATGAGGGCTTCACTGGCGGATCGATGGAGGACTACTATCAAAGTCAGCCATTCCTGATGGGAAGAGCTGCAATTACAGTAGGTTATCCATATATGCTTCAGAACTTGAAGGAAGCGAAGGAAAGATTGAAGGATTATAAGTCATTTGAGCTAGGCATTGTCTCGGGTCCCATTGACCCGGCCGACCCTACATCGACGTACAATTCGAATCTGAACGATATTTTTGCGATTAATTCGGCTTCACCGAATAAAGATGCGGCCTGGGATTTCATTAAATTCGTTAACGGCGAGGATTACGCTCGCGTGAAATCTAGATCCGGCGGAGATCTGATGACTAGAATGGGCTTCAAAAAAGAGATTGAAGGACAAAGTCTGGACCCGTTCTATGCGCTAAAACCGAAAATGAACAAGCGTTATCGGAACATGGATAAGCTTCCGGATAACTTCATGGGTGAATACAATACGATTTTGAATCGAGAGCTTGAATTGGTTAAGGACAATAAGAAGACTTTAGATGAGGCGCTCAAGGTGATTCAGTCGGAAGCCCAGACAGCTTTGGACAAAGGCTTGAAGGAGAAAGAGGCTAACAAAGGGAAAGAGGGAGCTGGTACGAATGATACTGACTCCGGCGTTGTAGTTACAGATTAATTCTGGTGAATAGATGATGTTGAGGAGGCACTCCTTGTTCTCTCTGGTAAAATGTTTGCTTTGCATTCTATTTTACATAGAGAGACTGGGAGGTCTCTTTTTTTATATGTAAGTCGGCATGTCGAATAGGAAACATTATGAGACATTTGATGAATTAATGGAGAAGGATAAGTGTGATCTAGAGATAATTTATCCCGGGTTGATCGAAATGCTAAAAGAGGTCGGTGGAGGTGAATTATCCGGACTCTCCCCAGCTTTTTATGGGAAATGCGGTGTTTTACAATAAAGACTTATTTCAAGAGTATAGGGGACTGAAAAAAAGAAACGAAAAAAAGTCTTGCAATTCTTTCGTGAACGTGATAAATTATTTCTTGTCGCTTTTACAAGTGATTGTCGAAGCGGCCGCGATGATGTCGAAAAAAGTTGTTGACATGCATCGGACGATTTGATAATATAGATAAGCGTTCGACAAAACCTGATGGGTTGAAACGAACGGATAAGTTCTTTGAAAACTGAACAAATGGAACGCGTCAATTTATCAACGATTATTATAATCGTCAGATTCAAAATGAGCTAATCGCTCTTTTCAATGAGTAACAACTTTATTGGAGAGTTTGATCCTGGCTCAGGACGAACGCTGGCGGCGTGCCTAATACATGCAAGTCGAGCGGACTTGATGGAGAGCTTGCTCTCCAGAGAGTTAGCGGCGGACGGGTGAGTAACACGTAGGCAACCTGCCTGTAAGACTGGGATAACTAGCGGAAACGTTAGCTAATACCGGATAATTTATATTCTCGCATGAGGAGATAATGAAAGACGGAGCAATCTGTCACTTACGGATGGGCCTGCGGCGCATTAGCTAGTTGGTGGGGTAATGGCTCACCAAGGCGACGATGCGTAGCCGACCTGAGAGGGTGAACGGCCACACTGGGACTGAGACACGGCCCAGACTCCTACGGGAGGCAGCAGTAGGGAATCTTCCGCAATGGACGAAAGTCTGACGGAGCAACGCCGCGTGAGTGATGAAGGTTTTCGGATCGTAAAGCTCTGTTGCCAGGGAAGAACGTCCGTTAGAGTAACTGCTAACGGAGTGACGGTACCTGAGAAGAAAGCCCCGGCTAACTACGTGCCAGCAGCCGCGGTAATACGTAGGGGGCAAGCGTTGTCCGGAATTATTGGGCGTAAAGCGCGCGCAGGCGGCTATTTAAGTCTGGTGTTTAATTCCAAGGCTCAACCTTGGGTCGCATTGGAAACTGGGTAGCTTGAGTGCAGAAGAGGAGAGTGGAATTCCACGTGTAGCGGTGAAATGCGTAGAGATGTGGAGGAACACCAGTGGCGAAGGCGACTCTCTGGGCTGTAACTGACGCTGAGGCGCGAAAGCGTGGGGAGCAAACAGGATTAGATACCCTGGTAGTCCACGCCGTAAACGATGAATGCTAGGTGTTAGGGGTTTCGATACCCTTGGTGCCGAAGTAAACACATTAAGCATTCCGCCTGGGGAGTACGGTCGCAAGACTGAAACTCAAAGGAATTGACGGGGACCCGCACAAGCAGTGGAGTATGTGGTTTAATTCGAAGCAACGCGAAGAACCTTACCAGGTCTTGACATCTGAATGACCGGT
>NZ_KZ987724.1:3617935-3683707 GCF_003614185.1 Paenibacillus aceti | reverse complement strand
TAAGGCTGGGCTGTGATGGGGAGGGAAAATTTACAGTACCGAAGGTCATGATCTCACACTGCCAAGAAAAGCCTCTAGCCAGGTGAAGGTGCCCGTACCGCAAACCGACACAGGTAGGCGAGAAGAGAATTCTAAGGCGCGCGGAAGAACTCTCGTTAAGGAACTCGGCAAAATGACCCCGTAACTTCGGGAGAAGGGGTGCCCCGGTAGTGTGAATAGCACGAGGGGGCCGCAGTGAAAAGGCCCAAGCGACTGTTTAGCAAAAACACAGGTCTGTGCGAAGCCGCAAGGCGAAGTATACGGGCTGACGCCTGCCCGGTGCTGGAAGGTTAAGGGGAGTGGTTAGGGGTAACCCGAAGCTATGAACCGAAGCCCCAGTAAACGGCGGCCGTAACTATAACGGTCCTAAGGTAGCGAAATTCCTTGTCAGGTAAATTCTGACCCGCACGAATGGCGTAACGACTTGGGCGCTGTCTCAACGAGAGATCCGGTGAAATTTTAATACCTGTGAAGATGCAGGTTACCCGCGACAAGACGGAAAGACCCCATGGAGCTTTACTGCAGCTTGATATTGGACTTTGATACGATTTGTACAGGATAGGTGGGAGCCTAGGAAGCCGGAGCGCCAGCTTCGGTGGAGGCGCCGTTGGGATACCACCCTGATCGTGTCGGAGTTCTAACCTAGTACCGTGACCCGGTACGGGGACAGTGTCAGGCGGGCAGTTTGACTGGGGCGGTCGCCTCCTAAAGAGTAACGGAGGCGCCCCAAGGTTCCCTCAGAATGGTTGGAAATCATTCGCAGAGTGCAAAGGCAAAAGGGAGCTTGACTGCGAGACTGACAAGTCGAGCAGGGACGAAAGTCGGGCTTAGTGATCCGGTGGTACCGCATGGAAGGGCCATCGCTCAACGGATAAAAGCTACCCTGGGGATAACAGGCTTATCTCCCCCAAGAGTCCACATCGACGGGGAGGTTTGGCACCTCGATGTCGGCTCATCGCATCCTGGGGCTGAAGTAGGTCCCAAGGGTTGGGCTGTTCGCCCATTAAAGCGGTACGCGAGCTGGGTTCAGAACGTCGTGAGACAGTTCGGTCCCTATCTGTCGTGGGCGTAGGAAATTTGAGAGGAGCTGTCCTTAGTACGAGAGGACCGGGATGGACGCACCGCTGGTGCACCAGTTGTTCCGCCAGGAGCATAGCTGGGTAGCTAAGTGCGGAAGGGATAAGCGCTGAAAGCATCTAAGCGTGAAGCCCCCCTCAAGATGAGATTTCCCAACTAGTAAGACCCCTTGAAGACGACGAGGTTGATAGGCCTGAGGTGGAAGTGCAGCAATGTATGGAGCTGACAGGTACTAATCGGTCGAGGGCTTATCCAAAATATCTAAATGCAAATGTAGTTTCGTATCCAGTTTTCAGGTGATCAAACATCTGGACCGATTTTAAGCTGCAAGTCCTTTCTGAGGTCTGATATTTTGCGGGAGAAATCCTGCGGAGTGGAAGCAGCGCAAAAATCACGTTTGGTGGCGATAGCGGAGGGGTTCCACACGTACCCATCCCGAACACGACCGTTAAGCCCTCTAGCGCCGATGGTACTTGGACCGAAGGGTCCTGGGAGAGTAGGAAGCTGCCAAGCGACAAGAACCACTGCCGATAATCCGGTGGTGGTTTTTTTATCCCCTGTGGATAAGTGATGAAATTATGATTGCCTCTGGGTTATCCTCAAACTGTACACAGTTGTTCACATTTTCCTTTGTATATTCTCGATATGCACAGACCACATAGCACAATATACCCTTTTAGCATGAACTATGCACAGCCTTATACACATATTCAGTTGATATATCAGTATTATATACTTCTATCCACATAAATGAAGCAAAGTTACACATTACCTCAATTTCTTATCCACAATCCACAATAGAGAAGTCTAATCTCTGATTATCACTGTGATTTCAAATAATAGTCCACATCTTATGCACATTTTCCAAGTTATCTACTTGCGACATAAGGAGGCAATCACTAACGATTCTTCGTTCCCCAACATATCTAACGAAACAGCACAACGCTATTTACTCTAAAACATGGGCAGTTCGAATCTAAGGAAACACGATATCGCTAATTGAACAAAATTCAGGTTTTTAGCTACGGTTTGGCTAGATAACGCTACCCTGTTTCGTTATAATTGTTAAAGCCCCATTTTGGCGTGAATAGCGTTACCACGTTTCGTTAGAGCTCGCTGCACAGCAAGCCTGTCTCAAAAGCCTACAAATATGCAGGAATTTTGCCAATATTCTACTTGAATTAGTAAAATCCTGCGAAAATGCAGTTTTTTTCGTGCTTCGGCTTAGATTTGACAGGAAACGATGAAAAAGCCTGCATATTTGCAGGAATTTAGTCAAAAGTCAGTGTTTCAAGCTTAAAAGCCTGCACTTTTGCAGTTTTGCACTTCAAGCTAGAACTGCTCCGCAAGCATTGCACTAAATAGTCATCATACTCGCGCTAAGACCAGACCACTATACTACACTACTACCCCACGGAATACGCCACTCTGATAGTTACGCCGCGCCTTCTACACCTCTAAACATCCTCCGCCCCTCAGATACGCC
This sequence comes from Paenibacillus aceti, assembly GCF_003614185.1. Lineage (GTDB taxonomy): Bacteria > Bacillota > Bacilli > Paenibacillales > Paenibacillaceae > Fontibacillus > Fontibacillus aceti. The sequence goes on along the minus strand of NZ_KZ987724.1, from coordinate 3,681,105 downwards.
TTACGATATGCCTCTACATACTCAAGCCCAGATCCCCTCAGCCCCTTTCAGAACCTCACAGAGACCCATAGAGACCCACATCCTACCCTCACAGCCCTCAAATAGGCAGACATGCGCTCCTCACTCCGATCACACCAACGGAGCCACCTGGGCCCGACCAAGGACGATGAGTAGCCAAGCGGGACTTATGGTCAATTAGCTCTCAATCCCCAAGCATACCGCGAGTCTTATCCCCTCATTTACATCTTCGTCACACCGCCCCGCATAACCCATTGGCAAATTTAAAAAATGTGCTATAATAAAATCAAAGTCAAAGAAAGTCAAAGTCAACATACGGCTAATGACAATTTTGAATGAATGTATCAAGTCTCTGGTATTAAATTGGAAGCACCCTCTGATATTCAAACCGAACACTACGGTTAATAATAGGTATATGGGTATCCAAATTAGCTGTATGTTGGAGTAACGAGCAATGGAGGATGGGTGATGCGTAATATTTCCGACATTATCGAGAAGCACCTTAAGAGTATTTTACAGGAAAGCCCGGAAGGTACTATAGAGATACAGCGCAATGATCTGGCAGACAAGTTCTCATGTGTTCCGTCGCAGATCAACTATGTGATTAGCACGCGCTTTACGTTGGAGAAGGGCTATCTGGTGGAGAGTAAGCGCGGAGGCGGAGGGTATATTCGTATCCGGCGCGTTGAGCTTCCAGGGCCGGCTAGTCTGCATACCCACTTGCGGCATACTATCGGTAACGAAATGGGGCAGACTGCAGCAGAGGGGCTTATTTACCAGTTGGAGGAGTCACGTTTTCTTACCAGACGAGAAGCAGCGCTAATGAAGGCGGCTATATCCCGAGAAGTGTTGATGGTCAAGCTGCCGTATCGGGATCAGATCCGGGCGCAAATGATGAAGGCGATGTTGATCTCTTTGTTAGGTTGATGAGTCTATCCAGTTAGGGAGGGATTCTTAATGCAATGTCAAGAATGCGGTAAACGTCCTGCAACACTCCACTTCACCAAGATCGTGAATGGAGAGAAGACGGAATTTCATATTTGTGAAGCCTGTGCCCGCGAGAAAGGGGAATTGATTCCTGGAACAGCCGGGGGCTTCTCTATTCATAACCTGTTATCCGGTTTGCTTGATTTTAACCCTGGGGCTTCGGGGCAGACGGCAGGCGTCAAATCAGCGGAGAATCTGCGCTGTGAGAAATGCGGCTTGACCTATTCCCAATTTAGCAAGCTCGGACGCTTCGGATGCAGCTCCTGCTATAAATACTTTAATGAGCGTCTGGATCCTCTCTTAAGGAGAGTCCATGGTAATACGACACATGTCGGCAAGGTACCTAGACGGGTCGGCGGACATATCCATATGAAGCGTAAGCTGGATGATCTTCGTCGAGAGCTGCAGTACCGGGTTCTTCATGAACAGTTCGAAGAAGCAGCGGCGCTGCGTGATCAAATCCGCGAACTTGAGAAGAACATTTCCGCAGAGTAAGGAGGAAGCGCTATGGGAAATCTTCAATTTACAGAGCAGCCGCTTAGTGATTGGATGAACCGGGACGGAAATGAATCGAATATCGTAATTAGTACCCGGGTGCGGATTGCCCGTAACCTGGTTGAATACCCTTTTCCTATACTGGCCACGAACCAGCAGTCGGAAGAGGTACTGAATAAATTCGAGGAAGTCTTGAATGATGAGCGAATGAAGCCCTTCGGGAAGCTTCACCCGATCGAGCTTGCAGATTTGGATGATCTCGACAAGCAGGTTCTGGTTGAGAAGCATCTGATTAGCCCGAGCCTGGTCACTGAATCAAGGAACGGCGCTGCGTTCATTAGTGATGATGAAAGTCTGAGCATCATGGTGAATGAAGAGGATCATCTCAGAATCCAATGTCTGTATCCGGGGTTGCAAGTGAAGGAAGCATGGGATAAGGCATCCGCCGTCGATGATATATTCGAGGATCATGTCGATTATGCCTTTGACGACAAGCGGGGGTACTTGACCAGCTGCCCGACCAATGTCGGTACGGGACTAAGAGCCTCTGTGATGATTCACTTGCCAGCGTTGGCCCTGACCCATCAGATCGGTCGAATTCTGTCGGCGGTTACCCAGGTTGGTCTAGCTGTGCGCGGAATTTATGGAGAAGGCAGTGAGACGGTAGGCAACTTGTTCCAGATCTCGAATCAAATTACACTGGGGCAGAGTGAATCCGAGATTATTGACAACTTATACGGGGTCGTAGTACAAATTATTGAGCATGAAAAAGCAGCCAGGGAAAAATTGCTTTCTGATTCTCGAATCCGTATTATGGATCGTATAATGCGTTCATATGGAACATTATCCTATGCCGCAGTGATCGATTCGAAGGAAGCCGCGCAGCGCTTGTCTGATGTTCGTCTCGGTGTGGACCTCGGCTTTATCACAGTACCGCTCCACGCCTTAAATGAACTGAACGTGATGACGCAGCCGGGTTTCCTGCAGAAGAAGCAAGGCGGCAATATGTCGCCTGGCGAACGGGATATTTTCCGGGCTAAGGTGATCCGTGAGCATTTAGAGGATAATGTGCAGTAAAGTAATAAACTGTGTAGTCGAATAAGTTTTCAGTATGACTTCGTGATCAAAAAACGATGCGATAGATTTAATATGGAGGTGTAATGGTCTATGATGTTTGGTAGATTTACAGAACGTGCTCAGAAGGTACTGGCGCTCGCTCAGGATGAAGCGGTCAGACTGGGTCACAACAATATTGGTACAGAGCATATTTTGCTGGGATTGATCCGTGAAGGGGAAGGCATCGCAGCCAAAGCCCTTATCGGACTTGGTCTTGGACTAGAGAAAATACAAGATGAAGTTGAAACTTTGATTGGACGTGGTCAGGAACAGCCGATTAATATTGCTTATACGCCGCGTGCCAAGAAAGTCATTGAGCTGTCGATGGATGAAGCCCGCAAGCTGGGTCATACCTATGTTGGTACAGAGCATATTCTGCTCGGATTAATTCGCGAAGGCGAGGGCGTAGCGGCAAGGGTGCTTAACAATCTGGGGATCAGTCTGAATAAGGCGCGTCAACAGGTTCTGCAGCTGCTGGGCAGCAGTGAGGCCGTGTCCAGCCATCATGGCACACCGGTCAATGTGAACACTCCGACGCTGGATAGCCTGGCTCGTGATTTGACAGCTTCCGCCAAAGAGGGAAATCTCGATCCGGTCATCGGACGCAGCAAGGAAATTGAACGTGTGATTCAGGTGCTGAGCAGACGGACTAAGAATAATCCGGTATTGATCGGTGAACCAGGGGTCGGTAAGACGGCCGTTGCAGAAGGCCTGGCTCAGAAGATTGTGAACAACGAAATTCCTGAAACCCTGCGTGATAAAAGAGTCATGACCCTCGATATGGGTTCCGTCGTCGCGGGTACGAAATATCGCGGCGAATTTGAGGATCGGCTGAAGAAGATCATGGATGAGATTCGCCAAGCTGGGAATATTATCCTGTTCATCGATGAGCTGCATACATTGATTGGCGCAGGCGGAGCAGAGGGCGCGATCGACGCCTCCAACATCCTGAAGCCGGCGCTGGCTCGCGGTGAGCTGCAATGCATCGGGGCTACGACGCTGGATGAATATCGCAAATATATCGAGAAGGATGCCGCTCTGGAACGCCGTTTCCAACCGATTACGGTAGATGAGCCTTCCGCCGAGGAGACAATTCAGATCCTGCATGGTCTTCGCGACCGTTACGAAGCGCATCACCGTGTGAAAATTACGGATGAAGCTATCGAGCAAGCCGTTAAGCTGTCCGACCGTTACATTCAGGATCGCTTCCTGCCAGACAAAGCCATCGACCTGATCGATGAGGCGGGCTCCAAGGTAAGGCTCAGCACTTATACGGTACCGCCTAACCTGAAGCAGCTGGAGAGCCGTCTGGAGGATATCCGCAAGGAGAAGGACGCCGCTGTTCAGAGCCAGGAATTCGAGAAGGCAGCCGCCCTGCGTGATACCGAACAGAAGATCCGTGAAGAGCTGGATGTCACGAAGAATCAATGGAAGGAAAAGCAAGGCCGCATGGATTCCGAGGTGACTCCGGAGGATATCGCTGAGGTCGTCGCCAGCTGGACAGGAATCCCTGTGAACAAGCTGAAGGAAGAAGAGACAGAGCGTCTTATGAATATGGAAAATATCCTGCATGAGCGCGTTATCGGCCAGGATGAAGCCGTGAAGGCCGTCAGCCGGGCGATCCGCCGTGCACGTGCCGGACTGAAAGATCCGAAGCGCCCAATGGGCTCCTTCATCTTCCTCGGCCCGACCGGTGTAGGTAAGACGGAACTGGCCCGCGCTCTAGCCGAAGCGATGTTCGGCGATGAGAATGCCGTCATCCGCATCGATATGTCGGAGTATATGGAGAAGCATTCCACCGCTCGTCTGGTCGGCGCGCCTCCAGGATATGTCGGCTACGAAGAAGGCGGTCAGTTGACCGAAAAAGTACGCCGCAAGCCATACTCGGTCGTACTGTTGGATGAAGTCGAGAAGGCACATCCGGAAGTATTCAATATCCTGTTGCAAGTGCTTGAGGATGGGCGTCTGACGGACTCCAAGGGTCGTGTCGTCGATTTCCGCAACACCTTGATCATCTTGACCTCCAACGTCGGGGCTGAGGCGATCCGCCGCAATACGAGAATGGGCTTCACAGCGGTAGCAGATGCAGGCGCGGATTACGATAATATGAAAACTAAGGTGATGGAAGAACTGAAGAAGAGCTTCCGTCCTGAATTCCTGAACCGGATCGACGAGATTATCGTGTTCCATTCTCTCGAAGAGAAGCATATTGGAGAGATCGTAACGCTGATGTCCGAGGAACTGCGGAAGCGGCTTAATGATTTTGACGTTGACTTCGTGCTGACGGATCAAGCGAAGGCATTCCTGGCTAAGGAAGGCTATGATCCGACCTATGGCGCTCGTCCATTGCGTCGCGCGATCCAGAAGCATATCGAAGACCGTCTGTCCGAAGAGCTACTGACCGGGAAGGTGAAGAAGGGGGATTCCCTGACCATTGATGAGGAGAATGGCGAATTAACGGTCAAAAAGACGGGAGATTATGTGAAACTGGTCTAATTTTGGACTTTGTCCAATTATTCACCTAAACTCTCTTCATTAGAGCAGCGAAATTGCCGATTAACATATTAAAAGCAGCTTCCAGAGCAGAGCATCGCTTTGGGGGCTGCTATTTTTATAAATTAGGCTTAAATACATACATATATATTGCAAGTAGAACTTTACGCCAAATCAATAACAATGATAAACTTTGATTGTTGGCTTTGTGGGGCAACCTGCAAGGTTTGTTAAATATTGCGAAGTAAGAAGGAGAGATTAATGGCCAAAGTAAAGACAAAGTTCTTCTGTACCGATTGCGGCTATGAATCGCCGAAATGGTACGGGAAATGTCCCGGCTGCGGGGCATGGAATTCAATGGTGGAAGAAACGGAAAAAGTGGTCAAGACGCAGGGGATTTCCTCCGGGATATTTCATACGAAAGAAAAGCCACTTCCGATCATAAATATAGAGAGTGGCCAAGAGCCGCGAATTCTTACCGGGATCGGCGAGCTTAATCGGGTGCTGGGCGGAGGGGTTGTCCCCGGATCGCTAGTCCTGGTTGGGGGAGACCCGGGGATCGGCAAATCGACGCTGCTCCTGCAGACCTCCCATGAGATGGCGAATGCCGGAAGAAGGGTACTCTATATCTCAGGCGAGGAATCGGTCCGGCAGACGAAGCTGCGGGCGGAGAGGCTCGGGGCGCTGACTGCGAATCTATATGTGATGTGCGAGAGCAGTGTAGATGGCATTGAAGAAGCGATCGCTGAAGTGAAACCGGACTTTCTCGTGATTGACTCTATTCAGACGGTATACATCCCTGAGGTGACGAGTGCGCCCGGCAGTGTCTCACAGGTGCGGGAATGCACGGCTCGCTTTATGCGGATTGCCAAAGGACAGGGGATCGCGACGGTACTGGTCGGCCATGTTACGAAGGAAGGGGCCATCGCCGGTCCGCGCATGCTGGAGCATATGGTGGATTGCGTGCTGTATTTCGAGGGCGAACGCCATCATTCCTACCGACTGCTGCGTGCGGTGAAGAACCGTTTCGGCTCCACGAATGAGATAGGTATCTTTGAAATGAATGAATCAGGTCTGGAGGAGGTTCTGAATCCTTCGGAATTATTCCTCTCGGAGCGGCCGCTTGGTGTTGCTGGCTCTACGGTCGTTGCCAGTATGGAAGGCACCAGACCGATGCTGGTCGAGCTGCAGGCTCTGGTTGCGTCAACTTTATTCCCTTCCCCGCGTAGAATGGCTACGGGAGTGGATCATAATCGGATGAATCTGATTATAGCTGTGCTGGAGAAGCGAATGGGCATGTTTCTACAGAACCAGGACGCTTATGTGAATTTAGCCGGCGGAGTGAAGCTTGATGAGCCTGCTGTGGATCTGGCGATTGCCGTCAGCATCGCTTCCAGCTTCCGGGATATGCCTACGAAGCCTTATGATGTTGTATTCGGCGAAGTGGGACTTACAGGGGAAGTCAGAGCGGTGTCACGAGTCGAACAGAGGGTAAGGGAGGCTGCTAAGCTAGGCTTCAAACGGGTGATTCTGCCGGAGAAGAGCCTGAAGGGCTGGCAGGGACCCAAAGAGATCGAATTAATCGGTGTAAATACCGTTGCAGATGCGCTTGCTGTTGCATTAGATTAGGGGGCACAATGAATGAAAGAAACAACTCAAGCAGAGAAAATGAATGATTTGCTGAAGCTCGTGGCTCCGGGTACTTCCTTTCGGGATGGGTTGGAAAATGTGCTGCGTGCGAAGACCGGCGGTTTAATCGTCGTCGGCTATAGCCCTGAGGTGATGGAGGTGGTAGAAGGCGGATTCTCCATCAATTGCGATTTTTCTCCTAACTATCTGTATGAACTGGCCAAGATGGATGGAGCCATTATTCTGAGTGAGGATTTGAAGCGAATACTGTATGCCAATACCCAGCTGATCCCCGATTCCTCGATTGCATCCTCCGAGACAGGGATTCGGCACAGAACCGCTGAACGGGTCGCTAAGCAGACCGGTAAGCTCGTCGTATCTATCTCACAGCGCCGCAATATTATTACCCTGTACCAAGGGGGACTACGTTACGCGCTGAAAGAGAGCGGTGAAATTCTGACCAAGGCGAACCAGGCGATCCAGACACTTGAGAAATACAGAGCGGTGCTTAACCAGGCGCTGACGAACTTATCCGCTTCGGAATTTGAGGAATTAGTCACGATTCCTGAAGTTGTGAACGTTATGCAGCGAGTAGAGATGGTCATCCGCATCAAGCTGGAGATCAAGCGTTTCATCAATGAGCTGGGGATTGAGGGCCGCCTCATCAGCATGCAGATGGAAGAACTGGTCAGCAATATGGAGGAAGAAGCTTGGCTGCTCTATAAGGATTATGCCAAGGATGACAGTGACGAAGCGCTTCGGGAAATTATTCTCGGCCTCAAGCGATCCAGTGATGACGAATTGCTGGACGATGTTCATATTACCCGCCTGCTAGGATATCCTTCGGCAGCGGCAACCTCAGAAGAGATCGTATCCCCTCGCGGATATCGCGTATTGAATAAAATTCCTCGTCTACCTAATGTCATTATTCATAATTTGGTTGAACGGTTCCGTGAACTGCCGGAGATACTAATGGCGACCATTGAAGAGCTTGATGAGGTCGACGGCATTGGGGAAGCGAGAGCGCGTGCCATTAAGGAAGGGCTTAAGCGGATCCAGGAACAGGTGTTCATTGACAGGCAAATCTAATTAATCTATGATAAAGCGATTGGATTACTAATTTGAGGTGAAGAGATGATTACAAAATCAATTCCAAACCTTTTTACGCTGAGCAATCTGTTCATGGGGATGATCGCTATTATGCTAGCGATGTCGGGTAGATATAGCCTGGCTTCCATCATGATTATCGTTGCCATGCTGATGGATGGTTTGGATGGGCGTGTTGCCAGAGCCCTGAATGCTCAGAGTGATTTTGGCAAAGAACTCGACTCTTTATCCGACGTTATATCCTTTGGGGTAGCTCCCGCACTCATTATGTACATTATTTCCTTCCAGGATATTCAGCCTGGCCTGGCTTGGGCGGTTACGGCGATATTCCCGATGTGCGGTGCGCTCAGACTTGCACGGTTTAATGTACAAGCTGGAATCCCGGGGTATTTTATCGGATTGCCAATCCCGGCAGCAGGCGGCGTTGTAGCAACATTGGCCCTTTTCCATAACAATATCAAAGCCCCGTATTTTATCGTAACTATGCTTCTGTTATCTTACCTGATGGTCAGCTCGGTCAAATATCCGAATTTCAAGAAGGTAGGTATTCCGAAGAAAGCAATCGTCTATGCTCCATTTGTCATTATTATTGCGATTTTAGTTGCTGTATTATTCCCGGAGCAAATTTCTAAGCTGGTCTTTATTCCTCTCGTTCTATACGCAGGCTATGGGCTCAAGCAAAATATCGATAAACTGCTTCGTCGCAAATCACAGGATGATGAAGTCGATAAAGTGTATCGTTCCAAATAGCGTCATAGTATGAATTCAAAAAGGCATTCATCCTTCCGTATTAAGCGGAGATGATGCCTTTTTTGTTGCCATTTGCTGTTCTTGGTATGCCCATATGCTGATATACGCCCAGCCGGAAGCAGCTCAAGACATGTTGAACAATCCCAGCGTGGCGCATTTTTGCGATTCACGTTCCACAATTTCATCCATTTCGATGCCAAGTGAGTTACACAATGCCGACATGTAGAACAGACTTCTGCCAAGCTCATTCGTAATCACATCCCGGCAATTCTCGCAGAGTTCGCCTTGAACATGCTTGCTAATGGTCTCTTTGGCCTGTTCTAAATCCATACCTGGTTCGAAATCCTGCTTGGTGGCGTGCAGCTCGATACAGCCGCATTCCGTAATCGCCTTGGTCACGGAGCGGATTGCTGCGGCATTAGTTTGTCCCATTTTGGACATAACATCCAGCAAACTGCGGTGACGGAGCAACAGCTCAGAAACTTGGTCTTGAAAAGAATGAAGGCTTGGTGCGCTCATTTTCCATCCACCTCAATATTATGAATTGAGTCCATTATATGCCACATTTTCCCCACTTATCAACCAGAAATCCCATAATGGCGGGATGGAGGGGCGATGGATTTCATACACAGCTCCAGGAAACTGGTGAATATATAGCAAAAAAGTTCTTCCCTCTCAGGATTACACTGTGAAAAATTGGATCATACTGGATAAAGTAGGCATACAATTTCTGGAGGTGAAGAAAGGACATGTTAAAGAAAAGTTTATTGATTCTATCTGGTCTTGCAGGAGCATGGTTCGGATATACAGCCACAGGGCTAACCGGAGTATTCCCGGAACCGCTTCGTTCCTGGTTTGCCGGAATGCCGTACATGCTCGGACAGTTTATTCTGGCCGCAGCTGGCGCTTGTCTTTTTTTATTTATGTATTCGCTTGTCGCTAATACAGTATCTGCACAAATTCAACGACTCATTTCCCAGTTGACGGAAATACCGATGAACAAGATGGCGGCCGGAGCACTCGGATTAACTGCAGGACTTCTTCTTTCCTTACTGCTCTATCCCGTATTGTCCTGGCTAGGTTCGCTGGAGGTTATCGCTCAATTGGCAACCTCAATTCTGCTTGGCTACATAGGACTGTATGTTGCTCTGGAGAAGAAGGATGAACTATCCTCCTTATGGAAATCCGGACAATGGGGCGGCGCTGTGCAGGAGGAAGAGAAATTTGAGCATCATAAAGTACTGGATACCAGCGTTATTATCGATGGGCGTATCGCCGATATCTGCAAGACCGGGTTCATTGAAGGGACGATCGTCATTCCCAGATTCGTGCTGGAAGAGCTCCAGCATATCGCGGATTCTTCGGACTTGCTCAAGCGCAATCGCGGTCGGCGGGGCCTCGACATTCTGAACAAGATTCAGAAGGAGCTTGACGTGAAGGTGATGATCTATGAAGGAGATTTCGAAGAGATCTCGGAAGTCGACAGCAAGCTGGTCAAGCTGGCGAAGGTCTTGCAGGGGAAAGTCGTTACCAATGATTTTAATCTGAATAAGGTGTGTGAGCTGCAGGGCGTATCGGTGCTGAACATTAATGATCTGGCCAATGCAGTTAAACCAGTCGTTCTGCCAGGTGAGGAAATTATGGTGCAGGTCATCAAGGACGGCAAGGAGCACGGCCAGGGTGTGGCCTATCTGGATGACGGGACGATGATCGTGGTAGAGGGCGGTCGGGACTTTATCGGCAGCATTACAGAGGTGCTTGTAACCAGCGTACTGCAGACATCAGCAGGAAGAATGATCTTTGCCAAGCCAAAACTGTTGGAAAAAGCCCAGTAAATTCGGTATGATGGGAATAAATGCGAGAATACCCTGTAAGCTCTTGGAGAGCTAAGGGGCATAATTCTGGTCAGGGTGAGGCAAAGACATATGGCAATGGAGACAAGCCCTCATGTCGGGGTTATCATAGTGGCGGCTGGTCGGGGGACCCGTATGGGAACGAAGGAGAGCAAGCAATATCTGCAGCTTCGGAATAAGCCGATTATCGTTCATACATTGGAGAAGTTCGACCGCCATCCTATGATTCGAGAGATTGTGCTCGTGACCGGCGAGCAGGATGTCGAGCGCTGTAAGGCGTGGATCAGCGAGTACGGTATTCAACAAGCGGTAAAAGTAATTCCGGGCGGCGCGGAGCGTCAGGAATCGGTATACCGGGGGCTACAGCAAATCGGAAGTCCTTGGGTACTGGTACATGACGGCGTACGCCCTTTTGTTACGGAGGAGCAGATTACAGCCTGTATCAACACGGCTGTGATTCATGGCGCCTCTGTTCTCGCTGCGCCTGTGAAGGATACGATCAAGCAGGTCGACGAGCAAGGACTGGTGACAGCGACACTCGAGCGCCGGAGCTTGTGGGCGATTCAGACCCCGCAGGCTTTTCGCTGTTCAGAGCTGCTGGATGCCCATGAACGGGCGGCGCAGGATGGATTCACCGGAACGGATGATGCCATGCTGCTGGAGCGGCTCGATCTTCCCGTCAAGGTTGTCGAAGGGGGCTATCGCAACATCAAGATTACGACACCGGAGGATCTGGATTACGCCGAATTTATATTGCAACTTAACAAAAAGTGAGAGTTCAAAAAGGCCGCTTTTCAGCACCGAGAAGGTTGGATGAAGCTAGGGAGTGAGGAGGCTTTTTGAATAACCTCTAATAAGGGAGAGAGATGGTATGATAGCTGTAGGACAAGGATTCGACGTACACCAATTGGTGGAGGGACGGCCCTGTATTATCGGCGGGGTGACGATTCCTTATGAGAAAGGATTGCTCGGGCACTCTGATGCCGATGTGCTGCTGCATGCGATCAGCGATGCTATTCTGGGCGCGCTTGCGCTTGGAGATATCGGGCGGCATTTCCCGGATAACGATCCGGCTTATAAAGATGCGGACAGCCTGGAGCTGCTGCGGCAGATCTGGAAGATGGTACAGGAGCGCGGATACCGCCTTGGTAATCTCGATGCGACCATTATCGCCGAGCGTCCTAAGATGGCGCCATATGTGCCGCAGATGGTGGAGATTATTGCGGAAGCGCTGGGTGCGAAGCCTGAACAGATTAACGTTAAGGCTACGACGACAGAGAAACTCGGTTTCACAGGCCGTAGCGAAGGAATTGCGGCACAATGTATTGTATGTCTGATGAAGGATATGCTATCATCTTGAAGTTATTAGGTGTATTATTGGATTTACATGAATCAGGAGGGGATTGTTATGACGGAAGTTCGCGTGCGTTATGCGCCGAGTCCGACAGGACATTTACATATTGGCAATGCTAGAACGGCTTTGTTCAATTACTTGTTTGCAAGACATCATGGCGGGAAATTCATCGTCCGCATTGAAGATACGGATGTGAAGCGGAATATTGCCGGCGGCGAAGAAGACCAGTTCAAATATCTGAAATGGCTCGGTATGGACTGGGATGAGAGCGTAGATGTAGGCGGCAAATTTGGCCCGTACCGGCAAACGGAAAGACTTGATATTTACAAGACTTATTGGCAGGACCTGCTCGATCGTGGCTTGGCCTATCGTTGCTATTGTACGGAAGAAGAACTGGAGCAAGAACGCGAAGCGCAAATGTCTCGCGGAGAGACTCCGCGCTATTCCGGGAAATGCCGCCATCTGAGTGCGGAGCAAATCGCTGCTTATGAGGCCGAAGGTCGCCCTTGCAGCATCCGCTTCCGCGTGCCTGAGGGAAGAACCTATACCTTTGACGATCTTGTAAAAGGTCCGATTACCTTCGAATCTGATGTCAGCGGGGATTTCGTTATCGTGAAGAAAGACGGCATTCCAACCTATAACTTCGCGGTGGCGCTGGATGACCATCTGATGGAAATTAGCCATGTGCTACGTGGGGAGGATCATGTCTCCAATACGCCGCGTCAGCTTATGATCTATGAAGCTCTTGGCTGGGAGCCGCCGCGCTTTGGCCATATGACCTTGATCGTCGGCGATAATCATAAGAAGCTGAGCAAGCGTGATGAATCGGTGATTCAGTTCATGGAGCAATATGACAAGCTCGGCTATCTGCCGGAAGCGATGTTCAACTTCATCGCCTTGCTCGGCTGGTCTCCGGAAGGAGAGCAGGAGATTTTCTCCAAGGAAGAACTGATTTCGATCTTTGACGAGAACCGTCTGTCACGCAGTCCGGCGGTATTCGATAAGCAAAAGCTGGCGCATCTGAATAACTATTATATTAAGAATGCAGATCCTGATCGGATTGCCGAGATGGCGATTCCGCATCTGCAGGAAGTATCGCGCTTGCCGGCAGAGCTGACGGCTGAACAGCATGATTGGGCCAAGAAGTTAGTCGCACTGTATCAGGAGCAGATGGTAGCCGCATCGGATATCGTCGAGCTGTCGGAAATGTTCTTCCGTACCGAAGTGACGATCGATGAAGAAGCTGCCACTGTGCTGGCTGACCCGCAGGTGCCGACTGTGCTGAGCGCATTCCTAGCCAAGATCGAAGCGCTGGAGGAGTTCAGTGTCGATCATATCGGAGCTTCTATCAAGGCGGTTCAGAAGGAAACAGGCATCAAAGGGAAGGGACTATTCATGCCAATCCGTGTTGCGCTGACCGGACAGATGCATGGACGTGACTTGAACCAGACGATCTACTTGTTGGGGCAGGAACGTACGAAGGAACTGCTTAAATCGCGGATCTAATCTGCGGTTCTGGCAATATTATTTTGTCGGTATTGTCAGTTTTGGTGCCTTTCAGGTAAGATAGAACCAATATGAACAAGCTATAAGGCTTAGATCGGGAGAAGTACACTAGGCCGTATATTGAACAGAGAAGATAACCGGAAGTGATACTCATCGCTTCAGGCTGGAAGTTATCTCAATATACACAGTGGAAATGCACCCGGGAGCTGCAGAATCGAACGCCCGTAGGGCAGGTAGATGCTGCCGTCTTATCCGCGTTAAGGATCTCCGGAAGGGGAAAGGATCAGGATCTCATTCATCCATCGATATGATGGATATACTGTAATGGGAGACCGCCTTACCCGAAGCAGAGTGGAACCACGCATGAAGCGTCTCTGCAGCTCTAGGCTGCAGGGGCGCTTTTTTACATCCGGGAAGGGCTCATCATTGTAGAGACCGTAGACATAGGCCGGAATTTGTTCGTTTCCTGCTCGGGTCGCTTGTCATCTTAGGGCAGGGGCGAATGAACTCTGGAATTGAAAAGAGGGGGAGCTATGTTTAAAACAATCAAATCTGACATTCGAGCGGTGTTTGAGAATGACCCGGCCGCACGCAGCTGGTTTGAAGTGGTCTTTACGTATTCCGGTCTGCATGCGATATGGAGTCACCGGATTGCCCACTTCTTCTATCGTCATCGTTGGTTTACCTTGGCCAGAACAATTTCGCAGATCAGCCGTTTTTTTACCGGAATTGAAATTCATCCCGGAGCTACAATCGGCAATCGTTTGTTTATTGACCATGGCATGGGTGTCGTCATCGGCGAGACTTGTGAAATCGGGGATGATGTGGTTATCTATCAAGGAGTCACGTTAGGTGGCAGCGGCAAGGAGAAGGGGAAGCGACATCCGACGATTGGCAGCAATGTCGTCATTGGCTCGGGAGCGAAGGTTCTGGGCTCCTTCAAGGTTGGGGATCAGGCGAATATCGGAGCCAATTCGGTCGTGCTGAAGGAAGTCCCTTCAGGCAGCACCGTCGTAGGGATTCCCGGCCGGGTGGTTCGTCAGGATGGCAAGCCGCTGGATCGCCTGAACCATCAATTGCCCGATCCCGTGGTTGACTCCATGCGCGCGATGCAACGAGAGATTGAACAGCTACAGACCGAGCTTAAGGAGCTTAGGCAGAGAATACCGGAGGCTTCATCACCCGGACAATAATATACTGAATTAACTGTTGCATATAACGATACGAAAGGAAAGAGAGCATGGCACTGCAAATCTACAACACATTAACCCGGACGAAGGAGAAGTTCGTTCCTCAGGAACCGGGAAAAGTTACAATGTATGTATGCGGACCGACCGTGTACGGATACATCCATATCGGTAATGCCAGACCGGTTATTTTCTTTGACGTTGTCCGCAGCTATCTGGAGAACCAGAATTACGACGTGAATTATGTCGTGAACTTTACGGATGTGGATGATAAGCTGATCCGCAAAGCGGAGGAAATGCAGCTTCCTGTGCCGGAGGTAGCAGATAAGTTCATCGCCGCCTTCTATTCCGATCTGGAAGGGCTGCTGATTCCGCGCGCGACAGCAAATCCTCGTGTCACGGAAAATATGGATGCGATCATCGATTTTATCCGGGAGTTGGAGCACAAAGGCTTCGCTTACGAGAAGGGCGGCGATGTTTTCTTCCGCACGAGCAAGTTTGCCGATTACGGTAAATTGTCCGGACAGAACATCGAGGAGCTGCAGTTCGGCATCCGCATCGATGTCGACGCTCGCAAGGAGAGTCCCGTCGATTTCGTATTGTGGAAAGCGGCCAAGCCGGGGGAAATCTTCTGGGATAGCCCATGGGGGCAAGGCCGTCCGGGCTGGCATATCGAATGCTCGGCGATGTCGCGGTTATTGCTGGGAGATACGCTGGATATCCATGGCGGGGGTCAGGATCTGGAGTTCCCGCATCATGAGTGTGAAGTGGCGCAATCCGAAGCGATGACAGGCAAGCCGCTGGCTAACTATTGGATGCATAATGGCTATGTGAATATCGACGGCGAGAAAATGTCTAAATCGCTTGGCAATGGAGTTCTGGTCAAGGATTTGCTGGCTCAGCACAAGCCAGAGGCGATTCGCTATGCGATTCTCGCGACCCAATATCGTAATCAAGTGAATTTCTCCGCAGAGACGATGGCTCAGGCGGAGCGCAGTGTGGAGCGGATTTCCAATGCGCTGAGCAATTTGCAGTATCGCCTGAATAGTGCAGAAGTAGAGAATGCGGAGAGCAAAATTACCGAAGCGTGGGAGCAGAAGCTGACGAGAATCTCGGCGGCATTCCATGCGAAGATGCAGGATGACTTCAATACCCCGGATGCGATCACGGCCATGTTCGATTGGGTTAGTGAAGTAAACGGCTTACTGCAGCAGAGCGATGCAAGCCGTGCCGATCTGGAAGCAGCTTATCAACTGTTTAAGGAAATGAATGGAGTTCTGCGTATCGCCGTTGAAGCAGAGGCGGAGCTTCTGGATGATGAGGTCGAAGCATTGATCGCAGAGCGCGCGGAAGCGCGCAAGGCCAAGAATTGGGCGCGGGCGGACGAGATCCGCGATCTGCTGGATGCGCAGGGAATCATTCTGGAGGACACGCCGCAAGGCATGAGGTGGCGCCGCAAATGACAGAGCCGAACAGCGAGATTAACAGCGCGAAGCTCGATCATCCAGCGGCAGCGGCAGCCCCGGCTGCACCTGCGCCGCTCTGGTTCCCGGAGCAGCCGGCCAAACCGGCCCGGCTGCTTCCGCCGCTGGCGCTCGCCTATATCGGCGATGCGGTGTTCGAGGTGGCCGTGCGCCAGCATGTCATGGCCAAGCCTAATCTGCGCCCACATCATCTGCATGGGCAGTCGACGAAGTATGTATCCGCCAAGGCGCAGGCCCGGCTACTCGCTCTGCTTGAGCCCCAGCTCACCGATGATGAGCGGGATGTGGTTCGCCAAGGCCGCAACGCCAAGTCGGGAACGGTTCCGAAGAACGCGAATGTTCTCGATTACCGTCAAGCGACCGCCTTGGAGAGCCTGGTCGGATATTTATATTACACTGGGGCGCATGACCGCCTGCGCGGGCTGATCGCCGAAGGCTTCGAACTGCTTGAGGAAGAGCGATAAGTCTGAAAACCGAATTACTCTAACGAAACACCATATCGTTATTTCCGCAACAAACCGGAGTATTGAAATCTAACGAAACACCATATCGCTATTTTGGTGAAACTCGGGGGTTGAGGTGTATATTGCCCCTAATAGCGATACCTAGTTTCGTTAGATTTTTAAAAGGCCCCTTTTGTGCGAATAGCGACACCCCGTTTCGTTACAAATTGATAGCAACGATTGGGAGGACCTGATATGGAAGATCAAGAATGGATTGCCGGCAAGCACTCCTTGATGGAGGCACTGAGAGCCGGAAGGACGATTAATAAAATATGGATCGCGGAGGGAGCGCAGAAACACCTGACCCAACCGATTATCGCCGAGGCCAAGGCACAAGGGATCGTGGTGCAGTTTGTCGATAAGCGCAAGCTAGATACGATGGTGCCAGGTGTGCAGCACCAAGGTGTAGTGGCCCAGGCGGCTCCATATGCTTATGCCGAAGTAGAGGATCTTCTCGGGAAGGCGGCTGAACGGGGGGAAGCGCCGTTCCTGCTCATTCTCGATGAGCTAGAGGACCCACATAATCTGGGCTCGATTCTCCGGACTGCGGAATGTACCGGCGTGCATGGCGTAATTATCCCGAAGCGCCGTTCAGTCGCTGTCACAGCAACTGTATCTAGAACCTCAGCGGGTGCGGTGGAGTATGTTCCTGTTGCCAGAGTGACTAATCTTGTACAGACGATGGAGCAGTTGAAGGAAGCTGGAGTATGGATCGTCGGCACCGATGTAGCGGCGAAGGAAGACATATATCGTGGCGGCAAAATATTAGATGGACCCGTGGCGATCGTGATCGGGAATGAAAATAAAGGAATGGGTCGCCTGGTTCGCGAAACCTGCGATGTGCTGCTTAAGCTTCCGATGAGCGGACGCCTCAACTCCTTGAACGCTTCGGTCGCTGCCGGGGTTATGATGTATGAAGTCATGCGCATTCGCCGCGCCGAAGGATAGGGCTTATGCGCGACAAGCGCGATGTTCTCCTGGTGGACGGATATAATATGATCGGAGGATGGCCTGGGCTGGCTGCTCTATCCAAGAACGATTTGCAGGCAGCGCGTGATTCACTACTGGAACGTTTGGCTGATTACCAGGCCTTTTCGGGCAGGAAGGTTGTCGTTATTTTTGATGCCTACCGGGTACCGGGACTTGGGAAGTCCTTCACCCAGAATCAGGTGGAAATCCACTTTACCAAGGAGAAAGAGACGGCGGATGAATGCATCGAAAGGCTTAGCTATGAGTTCGCTAGCTCCCGTCGGCAGATATATGTGGCAACGAGCGATATGGTGGAGCAGCACGTGATCTTCGGCCAGGGAGCACTTCGGATATCCGCTCGGGAGTTGCTCGTTCAGATCGAGCAGAGTGAGAAGGAAGTGAAGAGTAAGATTGTAGAACGGAGCGAGAGCGCTAGCCGTAATACGATCGATTCCAAACTGAGTCCGGAAATGCGGAAAATGTTCGAACGTTGGCGAAGAGGGTAAAAAATTATCATAATTTCGCCTTAATACCCTTGACATTTCTTAACTTTACATCTTTTGGCACTTTTGTTGTTGACGCTGTCATACACCATCGTATATACTGTTCGTATTACTTGAATGAGTGACGGGGCACCGTGCGTTGCAGCCGGAGGGATTTATAGTGAGTGTCAACCTCGAGAAATGGGTTAGGTTTGACTATGAAATCCAAAGTGATGAGGACATTGTCGAAGCCGTTCAGAATGGCGACAGTGAAGCGTTGGAGTTCTTGATCAACAAGTACCGAAGTTTTGTGCGAGCTAAAGCCAGATCCTATTTTTTGATCGGTGCCGACAGAGAAGATATCATTCAAGAAGGGATGATAGGTCTTTATAAGTCGATCCGGGACTTTCGGGGGGATAAGCTAGCTTCGTTCAAGGCTTTCGCTGAGCTGTGCATTACCCGCCAGATCATTACTGCGATCAAGACGGCTACAAGGCAGAAGCATATTCCGCTTAACTCATATGTATCTTTGGACAAGCCGATATACGATGAGGATTCGGACAGGACCTTGCTGGATATCATTTGCGGCTCACAGGTATGCGATCCTGAGGAGTTGATTATCAACCAGGAAGAGTTCGTCGGTCTGGAAGACAAGATGTCGGAAATACTTAGTGATCTGGAACGTAAGGTTCTGATGCTGTATCTTGACGGTCGCTCGTATCAGGAGATCGCGGTGGATTTGGACCGTCATGTCAAATCGATCGATAATGCTTTGCAGAGAGTAAAACGAAAATTAGAACGCTATTTGGAAATTCGCGATGTAGGGATTTAGGATTTTGCCTAGTCGAGCTTTGTTGCGATGGATCTTAGTAGTTGGAAGATAGAGGGAGGCTGAGCTTGTAGCCACCCTTTTTTAATAGCCTTTGGGGGGTTTATCTTCCAGATCAGTGACCGATACTGATTTTAATCGCTACACAGGGTCGAACCACTCGTTGACACAGAAAAAGCCATATGATAAAGTGTTTTAGGTAGGCCTAAATTCACTTTTGTTGGTTTAGGCTAATTTATGAGACTTCTCATGTAGAAGAAAGTCTTCGGGAGGTGCACATCATGCGGGTAATTATTACGTTGGCTTGTACGAACTGCAAACAAAGAAACTACACGACAACCAAAAACAAGCGTAACCACCCGGACCGCATGGAGATGAAGAAGTATTGCAAGTTTTGTAACGAGCAAGTTCCTCATCGCGAAACCAGATAGTCTTTGGAGGTGCAGTCGCGCATGAAACGCAGTTTCAAGTCGTTGATTTCTTTTTTCTCTGAAAGCTGGGCTGAGCTTAAAAAGGTTCGCTGGCCTAATCGTAAAGAGCTGACGAATTATACGCTTGTTGTGCTAGGTACAATAGTAGTTGTCGCTGTTTATTTTTGGGTACTTGATATCGGCATTTCTGCTGTGATCGAAGCGATAATTTAAGAAGGGTCCTTAGGTGGCTTGATATGGAAAAAAGATGGTACGTCGTTCATACCTATTCTGGGTATGAGAACAAAGTCAAAGCCAATTTGGAAAAGCGCGTCGAGTCCATGGGCATGGAAGACAAGATATTCCGCGTTCTTGTTCCGATGGAAGAAGAAGTGGTAAACAAGGATGGCAAGAAGAAAACTGTCATGCGCAAAGTTTACCCGGGATACGTCTTGGTGGAAATGATCCAGACCGACGATTCCTGGTATGTTGTCCGCAACACGCCGGGTGTAACCGGATTTGTCGGATCTACAGGTTCAGGCTCTAAGCCTACGCCTCTGCTCCCTGAAGAAGCGGAACAGATTTTGCAACATATGGGCATGGAAGAGCCAAAGCCAGTTGTAGAATTCGATCTCAAAGAATCCGTACGCATCAAAGTTGGTCCGTTTGCTAACTTTGTCGGCAGCATTGAAGAAATTCTCGTCGACAAGAGTAAGCTGAAGGTTCATGTCAACATGTTTGGTCGAGAAACCCCGCTTGAGCTTGATTACAATCAGGTGGAAAAGATATAAAGGTTTCTTAGGGTTTCACGTGGGAGGGGCGTTACGCTCCGTCTACCACTATTAGGGCAAGGAGGTGTCTCACATGGCGAAGAAAGTAATTAAAGTGGTGAAACTGCAAATTCCTGCAGGGAAAGCGAATCCTGCGCCTCCAGTAGGTCCGGCGCTTGGTCAAGCAGGTGTCAACATCATGGCATTCTGTAAGGAATTCAACGCTCGTACCGCTGATCAAGCTGGTTTGATTATTCCAGTTGAAATCTCGGTGTTTGAAGACCGTTCCTTTACATTCATCACCAAAACTCCACCGGCAGCTGTTCTGCTTCGTATTGCTGCGAAGGTTGAAAAAGGTTCCGGTGAACCGAACAAGAAGAAAGTTGCTACCGTTAAACGTGACGTTGTTCGTCAAATCGCGGAGCAAAAAATGCCTGACCTTAACGCAGCATCCGTAGAATCGGCTATGCGCATGGTTGAAGGTACTGCTCGTAGTATGGGCATCACGATCCAAGACTAATTCTTGGAGGACGGATGGATTGCTTGACAATTCATCCAAGGATGGATTTCTAAAATATGCGATGCGCATTTTATAATTCCATCCCTAGTGGGAGGATTTTCCGCTAATACCACAAAAGGAGGACGAATTCATGGCTAAACACGGTAAGAAATACCTGGAAGCTGCTAAGCTGATCGACAGCGAAGCATTTTATGAGCCTTTGGAAGCTGTTGAATTGGTAAAAAAGGCTGCGTCTGCGAAATTCGACGAAACCGTTGAAATTGCAGTTCGTTTGGGCGTTGACCCTCGTAAACAAGACCAAGCCGTTCGTGGTGTTGTAGTCTTGCCGCATGGCACAGGTAAAACACAACGCGTATTGGTATTCGCCAAAGGTGAGAAAGCGAAGGAAGCGGAAGCTGCTGGAGCAGATTACGTTGGCGATCAAGATATGATCAACAAAATCCAACAAGGCTGGTTCGAATTCGATGTCTGCGTAGCGACACCGGATATGATGAGCGAAGTTGGTAAATTGGGCCGTCTGCTCGGTGGTAAAGGTCTTATGCCTAACCCTAAAGCAGGTACCGTTACTTTTGACGTTGCCAAAGCGGTTCAAGAAATTAAAGCGGGTAAAATCGAGTATCGTCTGGATAAGCAAGGTCAAATCCATGCGCCGATCGGTAAAGTTTCCTTTACTGCAGAGCAATTGAACGACAACCTCAAGGCTCTTATCGATGCATTGAACCGTGCTAAACCGGCTGCAGCCAAGGGCGTATACTTGAAGAACATCGCGATTTCCTCGACGATGGGCCCAAGTGCTCATGTTAACACAGCTACTTACAAGTAATACCATTCGCATCTAGCGAGAACGGGATTGACTTTAGGTGAATCTCTTGGTACACT
Source organism: Paenibacillus aceti (assembly GCF_003614185.1). GTDB lineage: Bacteria > Bacillota > Bacilli > Paenibacillales > Paenibacillaceae > Fontibacillus > Fontibacillus aceti. The sequence goes on along the minus strand of NZ_KZ987724.1, from coordinate 3,659,764 downwards.
GACAGAGTTGTTTTAAGATGAGATCTGAATTTGAATATGTTTACCGTAGACAGTAGGTGCCGCAAGGCTTAATTTCCTACCGAGGTGTTCTGATAGAGCGTCGACTTATGCAGCTTGCTGCAATGATGACTTATCAAAGCCTTCGTAATTCTACGGAGGCTTTTTTCATGAGAGAAAAGCCTCTACATGCTTACAAACTTATAGGAGGTGTGCAGTGTGGCAAACGCAAAAGTGATTCAAGCAAAACAAGCAGCCGTTGATGTGGTTACTTCGAAGCTGCGTGAGAGCGCAACTACCGTAGTTGCTGACTACCGCGGACTTAACGTTGCTCAAGTTACGGAACTTCGCAAACAGCTTCGCGAAGCTGGCGTTGAATTCCAAGTGCTTAAGAATACGCTTGTTCGCCGTGCGACAGCAGCTGCCGAGCTTACTGAACTGGACGAAGTGTTGACTGGTCCTACAGCCATCGCTTTCAGTGTAGAAGACGCAGTAGCTCCGGCAAAAATTCTTAACGATTTCGCTAAGAAGAATGATGCGCTTAAAGTGAAGGGTGGCGTGGTTGAAGGCCGTGTTGTTGGCGCAGACCAAATCAAAGCGCTCGCGGAACTTCCGTCCCGCGAAGGTCTCCTTTCGATGCTCCTCAGCGTGCTTCAAGCACCTGTTCGCAACTTTGCTTTGGCAGTCAAAGCCGTTGCAGAGAAAGAAGAAGGCGCAGCAAGCGCTTAATCTTCTGAAGAAAGTCATTTAACGAAAATTCAAATATAATAAACGGAGGTTCTATCATGAGTAAAGAAGCAATCTTGGAAGCCATTAAAGGCATGACTGTTCTTGAACTGAACGATCTTGTAAAAGCAATTGAAGAAGAATTCGGCGTAACTGCTGCAGCTCCAGTAGCTGTTGTAGGTGGCGCTGCTGGCGGCGCTGAAGCTGCTGAGCAAAGCGAATTCGACGTAATCCTGACTAACGCTGGTGGATCCAAGATCAACGTTATCAAAGTGGTTCGCGAAATCACTGGTCTTGGCTTGAAAGAAGCTAAGGAACTCGTTGACAACGCACCAAAACCATTGAAAGAAAAAGTAAGCAAAGAAGACGCAGAAGCTGTTAAGGCTAAATTGGAAGAAGCAGGCGCAACTGTAGAAGTAAAATAATTGTTTCTTCTATGGCAAACCCCTTGAATATGATTCAGGGGGTTTGTTTTTGAATGCTCCGGATTTTTGACCCTGGTGCTCTCTTTGCTCTCTGTGGCTATTTTTACAGTAGTTTTTTTCAAAGACTATAGAATCAGTGGGTCTATTGAATACGCTAAGCCCGGATCGCAAGGGATCCCCAGACTCAAAAGTCGGGAGCCGGGCCAAAAGAAGACTATGGAGGAACGATTAAGATATGTCTGATCATTACTATACCAACCGGCCTACCGCTGCTCATGATCGTAGAAATTGGGAAGCGAAACTGAGAGGGTATACGCTGCGTTTCGTTAGTGATGCCGGTGTATTCGCCAAAGGGGGCGTCGATTACGGCAGCCGTACTTTGATTGAAGCGATGGAAATTCCAGAGGCAGCCGAAGTGCTGGATGTGGGTTGTGGCTACGGCCCGATCGGACTGACGGCAGCGAAGCTGGCAGCTCAAGGCCATATTACGATGATTGATGTTAACGGTCGGGCGGTAGAGCTGGCGCGGGAGAATGCTCGAAATAACCAAATTGATAATGCCACGATTCTAGAGAGTGATTTATTCGCGGCTTTGGATGAGGGCTCACAGTTCGATGTCGTGCTGACCAATCCGCCGATTCGTGCTGGGAAAGAAGTAGTGCATGCTATTTTTGCGGGAGCTTATGAACGCCTTCGTTCAGGAGGGTCTTTGTGGATTGTGATCCAGAAGAAGCAAGGGGCGCCTTCGGCCAAGCAGAAGCTGGAATCCTTATTCGCCGAGGTCGTAGAGGTTACGAAGGATAAGGGCTATCGGATATATCGGGCGATCAAATAGAAAACATAAAAAAGTCAAAAAAAAGTTTGACTTGGTATTTTCATTATGTTATTATTATAAAATGTCAGTATTAGAATGCTCTTTATGTCTTTAGTTTGCTGAAATGTCAAGGACTTTTTACGAGACCGTGCATAAAACCGCATAGTTCTACGTATATTATGTACATTTTGGGCAAGTCTACTGATACGGAGCCATTAGGACAGTGATGACACAGATAATGACGCTCTTTTTTCGAAAGTGTTCGATAAGGGCTTTTCTTTATTTGTGGATGAATCCGTTATGAACCTATTATAAGGGTACAAACACGGGTTCGCAATGATTTTTAAAGTGAGTAGACATAAGGGGTGAGTATAAGTTGGCAGGACATCTTGTTCAATATGGTCGACGCACTCGGCGAAGTTATGCACGAATTAACGAGGTACTCGAAGTTCCGAACCTGATTGAAATCCAACAGAAATCCTATGAGTGGTTCCTCGAAGAGGGACTGCGGGAAATGTTCCAGGACATCTCTCCAATTCAGGATTTCACGGGTAATTTGGTGCTGGAATTTATCGATTATAGTCTCGGCGAACCGAAGTATACGGTAGATGATGCAAAGGAACGCGATGTTACGTATGCAGCGCCGCTTCGGGTCAAAGTCCGGCTCATTAATAAGGAAACGGGCGAAGTCAAAGAGCAGGAAGTATTCATGGGAGATTTCCCGCTGATGACGGAAACTGGCACGTTCATTATTAATGGTGCGGAACGGGTTATTGTCAGCCAGTTGGTCCGCTCTCCTAGCGTCTATTTCAGTACAAAAGTAGATAAGAACGGTAAGAAGGCCTATACCGCTACGGTAATTCCAAACCGCGGTGCATGGCTGGAACTGGAGACGGACGCGAAGGATATTATCTATGTCCGGATTGACCGCACTCGTAAAATTCCAGTGACCGTGCTGCTGCGTGCGCTTGGATTTGGTACGGACGCCGAAATTCTAGATTTGCTCGGTAACGATGAATATATTCGCAACACACTCGATAAGGATAACACCGACTCTACGGAGAAGGCCTTGATCGAGATTTACGAACGTCTTCGTCCGGGCGAGCCGCCTACGCTTGACAATGCGAAGAGCTTGTTAGTGGCGCGCTTCTTCGATCCAAAACGTTATGATCTGGCCAATGTAGGCCGTTACAAAATTAATAAAAAGCTGCATATCAAGAACCGTCTGTTCAATCAGCGTCTTGCTGAGACCTTGATTGATACGACGACAGGTGAAATTATCGCTGAAGCCGGTCAAATGGTAGACCGTCGCTTGCTTGACGAGATTCTCGGTTATTTGGAGAACGGTGTAGGCTTCAAGGATTACCATGTAGCTAACGGTGTTCTTGATGCCGATGATGTTCCCCTGCAAGTTATCGACGTGTTCTCTCCAATTGAGGATGGCAAAGTGGTTAAGGTCATCGCTAACCGCAACATCGATAAATCAGTGAAGCATATTACACCGGCGGATATTATCTCGTCGATCAGCTATTTCCTGAACCTGCTTCATGGTATCGGCAGCACCGATGATATCGACCACCTCGGCAACCGCAGACTTCGCTCAGTAGGCGAATTGCTGCAGAACCAGTTCCGCATCGGGTTGTCCCGGATGGAACGGGTTGTGCGTGAGAGAATGTCGATTCAGGACGCCAATCTGATCACGCCACAAGCGTTGATTAACATTCGTCCAGTCATCGCTTCGATCAAAGAGTTCTTCGGAAGCTCCCAGCTGTCACAATTTATGGACCAGACGAACCCGCTCGCAGAGCTGACGCATAAGCGTCGTCTGTCAGCACTCGGTCCAGGCGGTCTGACACGGGAACGCGCCGGCATGGAAGTGCGTGACGTTCACCACTCTCACTATGGCCGGATGTGCCCGATCGAGACCCCGGAAGGTCCAAATATCGGTCTGATCAACTCCTTGTCTACCTTTGCTCGTATCAACGAGTACGGCTTCATCGAAGCTCCGTACCGTTGGGTAGATCCGAAGACAGGAGAAGTTACGGAACAGATCTCTTATCTGACAGCGGATGAAGAAGATAACTATATCATTGCTCAGGCAAACGCTGAGCTTACGGAAGATAACAGATTCAAAGACGATAATGTTATCGTTCGTTACAATAAGCAATCCGATAATATCTTGACGATGCCAAGTGACCGGGTTGACTATATGGACATCTCTCCTAAACAGGTTGTATCTGTCGCTACGGCACTGATTCCGTTCCTGGAGAACGATGACTCCAACCGTGCGCTCATGGGATCCAACATGCAGCGGCAGGCTGTACCGCTTCTGATTCCGAAGGCACCGCTCGTCGGTACTGGTATGGAACATAAGTCGGCTAAGGACTCCGGTGTATGTATTGTATCCAAATACGACGGTATTATTGAACGCTCTGCAGCGAATGAAATTTGGCTGCGCCGCGTTGAGATGGTGGATGGCAAGGAAGTCAAAGGCGACCTTGTTAAACATAAATTACACAAATTTATGCGTTCGAACCAAGGAACATGCATCAATCAGCGTCCGATTGTTAAGCGCGGCGATGTGATCAAGAAGGGCGATATCCTGGCTGATGGTCCATCGACAGAGATGGGTGAATTGGCACTGGGACGTAACGTAGTCGTTGCCTTCATGACTTGGGAAGGTTACAACTATGAGGATGCGATCCTCCTTAGCGAGAAGCTCGTCAAAGAGGATGTTTACACTTCGATCCATATTGAAGAATATGAATCTGAAGCTCGTGATACGAAGCTCGGACCTGAAGAAATTACACGCGACATTCCGAACGTCGGTGAAGAAGCGCTCCGCAATTTGGATGAGCGCGGTATTATCCGTGTCGGTGCCGAGATTGGCGCAGGCGATATCCTCGTCGGTAAGGTTACTCCGAAGGGTGTAACAGAGCTGACGGCGGAAGAGCGTTTGCTGCATGCTATCTTCGGTGAGAAGGCCCGCGAAGTTCGCGATACTTCACTTCGTGTTCCGCACGGTACCGATGGTATCGTCGTAGACGTGAAGGTGTTCACTCGTGAGAATGGCGATGAGCTGCCTCCAGGCGTGAATCAACTGGTCCGTGTATATATTGCTCAGAAACGTAAGATCTCCGAAGGCGACAAGATGGCAGGACGTCACGGTAATAAGGGTGTCGTTGCCCGTATTTTGCCTGAGGAAGATATGCCGTTCATGCCGGATGGCACGCCTGTACAGGTTGTACTGAACCCGCTTGGTGTTCCTTCACGGATGAACATCGGTCAGGTGCTGGAAGTGCATCTCGGTATGGCTGCTCTTCATCTCGGTATTCACGTAGCTACTCCTGTATTTGACGGCGCCAATGAATATGACGTCTTCGATACGATGGAAGAAGCGGGAATGCAACGTAATGGTAAGACGATCTTGTACGACGGACGTACGGGTGAGAAATTCGAACGTGAAGTTACCGTTGGTGTCATGCATATGATCAAGCTGGCGCACATGGTTGACGATAAGATCCATGCCCGTTCTACTGGTCCTTACTCGCTCGTTACGCAGCAGCCGCTCGGTGGTAAAGCTCAGTTCGGTGGACAACGCTTCGGGGAGATGGAAGTGTGGGCACTGGAAGCTTACGGTGCTGCCTACACCTTGCAGGAAATCCTGACTGTCAAATCCGATGACGTGGTCGGCCGGGTGAAAACCTACGAATCCATCGTCAAAGGCGAGAACGTGCCGGAACCTGGCGTACCTGAATCGTTTAAAGTCTTGATCAAGGAGCTCCAAAGCTTGGGTATGGATGTGAAGATCCTGTCCGAGGATGAGCAAGAGATCGAGATGAAGGAACTTGACGATGAAGATGACGCTGCTGGGGATAAATTGAGCCTCAATCTAGAAGGCGCGGAAGTCGGAGTAGAATAAAGAGTTTCTGACGGTTTGCCGTCAAATGGTGATAAACCTTGTTAAGGAGGGATGCTCCTTGTTGGATGTCAACAACTTCGAGTATATGAAAATCGGGCTTGCTTCCCCAGAGAAAATTCGTTCTTGGTCCCGCGGAGAAGTTAAAAAACCTGAAACGATTAACTATCGGACATTGAAACCGGAGAAGGAAGGGCTCTTCTGCGAGAAGATCTTCGGCCCAACCAAGGACTGGGAATGTCATTGCGGTAAATATAAAAGAGTTCGTTATAAAGGCGTCGTCTGCGATCGTTGCGGCGTTGAAGTAACGAGGGCGAAGGTTCGCCGTGAGCGGATGGGTCATATTGAACTGGCCGCTCCGGTGTCCCATATTTGGTATTTCAAAGGGATTCCAAGCCGTATGGGTCTTGCGCTCGATATGTCGCCACGCTCTCTCGAAGAGATCATTTATTTTGCATCCTATGTTGTTACTGATCCAGGGGAAACTCCGCTGGAGAAAAAGCAACTATTGTCCGAGAAGGAATACCGCAGCTACCGTGAGAAATACGGCTACGGTTTCCAAGCCGGCATGGGTGCAGAAGCAGTTAAGGAGTTGCTGCAGGATCTCGATATCGATAAGGAAATGGACTTCCTAAAGGAAGAACTGCGTACAGCTCAAGGGCAACGTCGTAACCGGGCGATCAAACGCCTTGAGGTTATCGAAGCATTCCGCAACTCCGGCAACAAGCCGGAATGGATGATTCTCGATGTGCTTCCGGTCATTCCGCCGGAGCTTCGCCCGATGGTTCAGCTCGATGGAGGCCGCTTTGCCACTTCCGACTTGAACGATCTGTATCGCCGTGTAATTAACCGTAACAACCGTCTGAAACGGCTGCTTGATCTCGGCGCTCCCGATATCATCGTTCAGAACGAGAAACGCATGCTGCAGGAAGCAGTCGACGCCCTGATCGACAATGGCCGCCGCGGCCGTCCTGTAACCGGACCGGGTAACCGTCCGCTGAAATCCTTGAGCCATATGCTCAAAGGTAAACAGGGTCGTTTCCGTCAGAACCTGCTCGGTAAACGGGTTGACTATTCCGGTCGTTCCGTTATCGTCGTAGGTCCTTATCTGAAGATGTATCAATGCGGTTTGCCGAAGGAAATGGCGCTTGAGCTGTTCAAACCGTTCGTGATGAAAGAGCTGGTCAACAAGGGCCTGGCTCATAACATAAAGAGTGCAAAACGCAAGGTAGAGCGCGTCAGCCCTGAAGTATGGGATGTGCTTGAAGAGGTGATCAAGGAACATCCGGTACTGCTGAACCGTGCTCCTACGCTTCACCGTCTCGGTATCCAGGCTTTTGAACCGATCCTCGTTGAAGGACGCGCCATTCGTCTTCACCCGCTCGTATGTACGGCTTACAACGCCGACTTCGACGGTGACCAAATGGCCGTGCACGTTCCGCTGTCCGCAGAGGCTCAAGCGGAAGCTCGGATTCTGATGCTTGCCTCGGGCAACATCCTGAACCCGAAAGACGGTAAGCCAGTTGTTACACCTTCTCAGGATATGGTCCTCGGCTCCTATTATCTGACGATGGATAACAAGGAAGCCAAAGGTACTGGTATGCTCCTGGCTTCTGTGAATGAAGCAGTTTCGTTGTATCAACGTGGCATGGCTTCCCTGCACGCTCGTGTAGCGATTCCGGCCAGAGCGCTGAACAAGACTTCCTTCACTGAGCAGCAGCAGAATGCATTGCTGGTTACGACGGTAGGTAAGATTATCTTCAATGAAATCTTCCCACCGAGCTTCCCGTACATTAATGAAGCGACTCGTACCAACCTGCTTGAAGGAACTCCGGATCATTACTTCATCCATGATAAAGGCGCGAATGTGCAAGAACGCATCATGGGCGAGAAGCTGATGAGCGGGGTAGGTAAGGAATATCTGGGTGAAATTATCGGACGTTGCTTTGAGATCTACCAGACGACGGAAACCTCCGTTATTCTTGATAGAATCAAGCAGACTGGCTTTACGTATTCGACGCGTGCAGGTGTTAGTATCGCGGTTGCCGACGTTGTCGTGCCTGATGCGAAGCAAGACATCATGCGTGAGTCTGAAGATAAAGTACAAGTGATTACCAATCAATATCGCCGTGGCTTGATTACCGATGAAGAACGGTATGACCGTGTCATCGATATCTGGTCGAAGGCGAAGGATCAAATTACCGATGTCTTGATGAAATCCATGGATCGCTTCAACTCGATCATGCTCATGGTGGACTCCAAGGCACGGGGTAATAAATCGCAGATCACCCAGCTCGGTGGTATGCGGGGTCTGATGGCTACACCATCCGGTCGTATTTACGAGCTGCCGATCAAAGCGAACTTCCGTGAAGGTCTGACAGTCTTGGAGTACTTTATCTCCACACACGGTGCGCGTAAAGGTCTGGCCGATACCGCACTTCGTACCGCTGACTCAGGTTACCTGACACGCCGTCTGGTCGACGTTGCGCAGGACGTAATCGTCCGTGAAGATGATTGCGGAACTGATAAAGGTATCATGGTTAGCCGGATTGAGGACGGTAAGGAAATCATCGAGAACCTGTTCGACCGTATTGAAGGACGTTATTCCTTCGAGACGATCAAGCATCCGGAGACCGGTGAAGTTATCGTTCATCGCAATGAGCTGATCGATAGCGACAAGGCGAATGCGATCGTGAACGCAGGTATTACGAAGCTGCAGATTCGTTCTGTGCTTAGCTGCCGCGCTCGTCATGGCGTATGTAAGAAGTGCTATGGTCGTAACCTGGCTACTGGTAAACACGTTGAGATCGGGGAAGCGGTCGGTATTATCGCTGCTCAATCCATCGGTGAACCAGGGACCCAGCTTACCATGCGTACATTCCATACCGGCGGTGTTGCCGGCGACGATATTACGCAAGGTCTGCCGCGGATTCAGGAGTTGTTCGAAGCACGGAATCCGAAAGGGCAAGCTACGATCAGTGAAATCGATGGCGTCGTGAAGGAAATTCGCGAGGCTAAGGATCGTCGTGAGATCGAGGTTGATGGTGAAGCAGAAACTAAGACCTACTCGGTTACTTATGGATCTCGTCTGCGTGTAAGTGAAGGACAGCATATTGAAGCTGGGGATGAGCTTACCGACGGTTCGATCGACCCGAAAGAAATTCTGCGCATCAAGGGTATTCGTGGCGTACAGAACTACATTCTGCAGGAAGTACAGCGCGTATATCGTAACCAGGGCGTAGAAATCAACGATAAGCATATCGAAGTTATGGTTAGACAGATGCTGCGCAAGATCCGTATTGTCGATTCCGGTGATACTACCCTCTTGCCAGGCTCCTTCGTCGACCTGCATGAATATGAGAAAGCTAACAAGGAAGCGATTCTGTCCGGTAAAGAGCCTGCCGTGGCGAAACCGGTATTGCTCGGGATCACCAAGGCATCGCTGGAGACAGACTCCTTCTTGTCAGCGGCGTCCTTCCAAGAGACAACTCGCGTCCTTACCGATGCGGCAATCAAGGGCAAAGTGGATAAACTGCTCGGCCTGAAAGAGAATGTTATTATCGGTAAGCTGATTCCGGCAGGTACGGGGATGAACCAGTACCGCAATATTCAATTCGAAGAGCCGGAAGGCAGTGAGACGGCGGAAGAAAATCTGGAGACTGTATCTGTAGAGTAAGCTTAATAAATCTGTGATCCGGGCAGGATTCTCCCGTCCGGATCACCATTTATGTCTGATAGAAATTGCTTGACATCGCGTTATGAGAATGCTAATATATCGTAGTGCGTGAGTACGGAATTCCCTGTACTTTGGAGGACGATGAGATGTCTTATGATAAAGGACTACAGGATGCTCATGTTAAGATCGGCACCAAGCAAACGATGCGTATCGTGGAGCTTGGACGAGCCGAGGAAGTATATGTAGCTGAAGATGCAGATCCACGTTTGAAATCGAAGATCATCGCATTATGCAATCAACATGCGGTCAAGGTCACTTTGGTAGACACGATGCATAATCTCGGCAAGGCTTGCGGGATTGAGGTTGGAGCGGCGATGGCTGCGGTTGTAAAACCATAGTTTGATAGGAATGTTTTTGCTGAAGGAAGCATCCTTAATGGCAAAAACTTTTCATTTGTTCTTTTATGAACCGCCTGGGTCTGTGGGCTTAAACAAATGGTTTGTAAAGAATGTGAAGAATCGAGGAAGGGGGTGGCAACAACATGCCAACAATTAACCAATTAGTCCGTAAAGGACGTCAAGACAAGGTGTACAAATCTAAATCGCCAGCATTGCAAAGAGGGTATAACGCTCTTAAACGTGAAGCTACCGATCTTAGTTCCCCACAAAAACGTGGTGTTTGTACTCGTGTAGGTACGATGACTCCTAAGAAACCGAACTCCGCACTTCGTAAATATGCTCGTGTTCGCTTGACGAACCGTGTTGAGGTGACGGCTTACATTCCAGGGATCGGTCACAACCTGCAAGAACACAGCGTTGTTTTGATTCGTGGTGGACGGGTAAAAGACCTTCCGGGGGTACGTTACCACATCGTGCGCGGTGCGCTTGATACCGCTGGTGTTAACAACCGGATGCAAGCTCGTTCCAAGTATGGTGCTAAACGTCCAAAAGCTAAGAAATAATATTTTCGAACAGTGAGTTTTGGACTAATCATGAAAGGGGGATAACTATGCCACGCAAAGGTCCAGTTGCAAAAAGAGACGTATTGCCGGATCCGGTGTATAACAGCAAGCTCGTTACTCGCCTGATCAACCGCATTATGATCGACGGTAAGCGCGGCGTTGCACAAAGCATTCTTTATAATGCGTTCAACATCATTCAAGAACGTACGGGTAATGACCCGATGGAAGTGTTTGAAGCAGCGCTTAAGAATATTATGCCGGTCTTGGAAGTTAAAGCTCGCCGTGTAGGTGGTGCAAACTATCAAGTGCCGATCGAAGTTAAACCGGAAAGACGTACTTCCTTAGGATTACGTTGGCTCGTGAACTACTCCCGCAACCGCGGTGAGAAGACGATGGAAGAACGTCTGGCAGCAGAGATTATCGATGCTTCCAACAACACGGGTGCTTCCGTTAAGAAACGCGAAGACACGCATAAAATGGCTGAAGCGAACAAAGCGTTCGCACACTATCGTTGGTAGGATTCAGCAACTAATAATAAACTTCTATTTTGAAGGGAGAAAAATTGCATGGCAAGAGAGTTCTCCTTGAAAAATACACGTAACATCGGGATCATGGCGCATATTGACGCCGGTAAAACTACCACGACGGAACGTATCTTGTTCTATACCGGTATTAACCATAAAATTGGGGAGACTCATGAAGGCTCCGCAACGATGGACTGGATGGACCAAGAGCAGGAGCGCGGAATCACAATTACGTCCGCTGCTACGACCGCTGCTTGGAAGGGTCACCGCGTAAATATCATCGATACCCCGGGACACGTTGACTTCACAGTAGAAGTTGAACGTTCCCTGCGTGTATTGGACGGGGCAGTAGGCGTGTTCAGTGCGAAGGAAGGCGTAGAGCCTCAGTCTGAAACTGTATGGAGACAGGCTGACAAGTATAGCGTACCTCGCATCGCTTATGTCAATAAAATGGATATTATCGGCGCAGATTATCTTAACGTAGTTAAAGATATGCGCGAGCGTTTGCAAGCAAACGCAGTAGCTATCCAATTGCCTATCGGTGCTGAGAATGATTTCGTCGGAATTATCGACTTGATCGCTCAAAAAGCTTACATGTACAAAGATGACTTAGGTCAAAATATCGAGGAAACTGAAATTCCAGCCGAATATGCTGCGCAAGTTGAAGAGCTTCGTGCAGAGTTGGTCGAGAAGGTTGCAGAACTTGATGAAGAATTGACTATGAAATACCTTGAAGGTGAAGAAATCACCATTGAAGAACTGAAAGCAGCTCTTCGCAAAGGCGTAGTAGAAGTTAAGATCTTCCCAGTTGTGTGCGGTTCCTCTTATCGTAACAAAGGTATCCAGCTTATGCTTGATGCAGTCGTAGATTACTTGCCTGCGCCAATCGACGTACCGAGCATCCAAGGTCACTTGGAAGACGGTTCTGAGGTTGAACGTCACTCTTCTGATGAAGAACCGTTCTCCGCGCTTGCATTTAAGATTATGACAGACCCTTACGTTGGTAAACTTACGTTCTTCCGCGTATACTCCGGTATTTTGCAATCCGGTTCGTATGTACTGAATGCAACGAAGAACAAACGCGAACGTATCGGACGGATCCTGCAAATGCATGCTAACAGCCGTAAAGAAATCAGCGTAGTATACGCTGGTGACATTGCAGCAGCTGTTGGTTTGAAAGACACAGGAACTGGTGATACACTGTGTGATGAGAAGGCTCCAGTAATTCTGGAATCGATGAACTTCCCTGATCCAGTTATCGAAATTGCAGTAGAACCTAAGACAAAAGCGGACCAAGACAAGATGGCTGTTGCCCTCGGTAAATTGACTGAGGAAGACCCTACTCTTCGTGCTCATACAGATGAAGAAACAGGTCAAACGATCTTGGCTGGTATGGGTGAGCTTCACCTCGATATCATCATCGAGCGTATGCGCCGTGAGTTCAAGGTAGAGACCAATGTGGGTAAACCACAGGTTGCTTACCGTGAAACATTCAAGATTCCTGCGCGCGTTGAAGGTAAATTCGTTCGCCAATCCGGTGGTCGTGGTCAATACGGTCACGTATGGGTTGAGTTCGAACCGCTTGAACCAGGTACAGGTAACCAATTCGACAGCAAGATCGTCGGTGGTTCAGTACCTAGAGAATACATCGCTCCTGCTCAACAAGGTATTGAAGAAGCGATGAAGAACGGTGTTCTTGCCGGCTTCCCTGTTGTGGACGTGAAGGCTACGATCGTTGACGGTTCGTACCATGACGTTGACTCCAGTGAAATGGCGTTTAAGATCGCTGGTTCCATGGCGCTTAAGGCTGCCAAGGAAAAAGCTCAACCGGTTCTGCTTGAGCCGATCATGAAGGTTGAAGTTACCGTTCCGGAAGAGTACATGGGTGATGTAATGGGTATGCTGAACTCACGTCGTGGCCGTATCGAAGGTATGGACTCACGTGCAGGCGCTCAAATCATCCGCGCTAAAGTACCTCTTTCCGAAATGTTCGGATACTCCACAACCCTTCGTTCCGGTACGCAAGGGCGCGGCGTGTTCTCGATGGAATTGTCTCACTATGAAGAAGTTCCTCGTAACATCTCCGAAGAGATCGTATCGAAGAATAAGGGTGCAGAATAAATTCTGTATCTTCTAGCCGGGAGTAGATGACCTGAATCAAGGATTTGCTCCCAGGTTAGTCCAACATATTAATCTTATTTTTAAGGAGGAAATGTTTAAAATGGCAAAGGCTAAATACGAACGTACAAAACCGCATGTTAACATCGGTACAATTGGTCACGTTGACCATGGTAAAACTACGCTGACTGCAGCGATCACAACTGTATTGTCCAAAACTTATGGCGGTGCTGCTATGTCGTTTGACCAAATCGACAAAGCTCCGGAAGAACGCGAACGCGGTATCACAATCTCCACGTCTCACGTTGAATATGAAACTCCTAATCGTCACTATGCTCACGTTGACTGCCCAGGGCACGCCGACTATGTTAAAAACATGATCACTGGTGCTGCTCAAATGGACGGCGCAATCCTGGTTGTATCCGCAGCTGACGGCCCAATGCCGCAAACTCGCGAGCACATCCTGTTGTCCCGTAACGTAGGCGTTCCTTACATCGTTGTATTCTTGAACAAATGCGACATGGTGGAAGACGAAGAGCTTCTTGAATTGGTTGAAATGGAAGTTCGTGACTTGCTGAACGAATATGAATTCCCTGGTGATGACACTCCAATCATCCATGGTTCCGCTCGTGAAGCTCTCATGAACCCAGACGGCGAATGGGCTAAGAAAATCGTTGAAATGTTCGAAATCATCGACGAGTACATTCCGCTTCCAGAACGTCCAGTTGACAAGCCATTCCTTATGCCAGTCGAGGACGTATTCTCCATCACTGGCCGCGGTACTGTTGCTACAGGCCGTGTAGAACGTGGTACTGTTAAAGTCGGCGACGAAGTTGAAATCGTTGGTATCAAAGAAGAAACTAAGAAATCCGTCGTAACTGGCGTAGAAATGTTCCGTAAATTGCTTGATTCCGCTGAAGCAGGCGACAACATCGGTGCATTGCTCCGTGGTGTTGACCGTAAAGAAATCGAACGCGGTCAAGTATTGGCTAAACCAGCTTCCGTTAATCCGCATACTGAGTTCTCCGCTCAAGTATACGTATTGACTAAAGATGAAGGCGGACGTCATAAACCATTCTTCTCTGGTTACCGTCCACAATTCTATTTCCGTACAACTGACGTAACAGGTGTTATCACCTTGCCAGAAGGTACTGAAATGGTTATGCCTGGCGACAACATCGAAGTTTCCGTTCAACTGATCGCTCCAATCGCTATTGAAGAAGGAACTCGCTTCTCCATCCGCGAAGGTGGACGTACTGTTGGATCCGGCGCTGTTGTATCCATCAACAAATAATTAAAGCTTATGCTTTTAAAGACTCGTTCCCTTGTGGGACGGGTCTTTTTAATAGCTTTCTGACTCGCTTCGCGCTTAAAACAGACTTTTTTGAATAACCTATAAATTTTGCTTGCAATGGGCACGGCTTTTCTATATAATAATAAATGTTGTTCTGTGACGTTGCGATGAAGCGGGAGGTTACTGACACACCCGGCCCCTTTGCCATGGGTTGGCGGTTAGAAAATTTCCGTGGAGTATGTCCGATCTCAAATTGGGCGATAGAAGGAGGGAATAAAATGGCAAAGCAAAAAATTCGTATTCGTTTGAAAGCTTACGACCACAGAATTCTTGATCAATCCGCAGAGAAAATCGTTGAAACGGCAAAACGTTCGGGTGCTGGCGTATCTGGACCGATTCCGCTTCCAACTGAGAAGCAAGTAATTACAATTCTCCGTGCGGTACACAAGTACAAGGATTCCCGGGAACAATTCGAAATGCGTACTCATAAACGCTTGATCGATATTGTGAACCCGACTCCACAAACTGTGGATGCCTTGATGCGCTTGGACCTGCCGTCCGGTGTAGATATCGAGATTAAATTGTAATATCCATTATTATATGGAAACGAAAGAGGAAAAGAGGTGTCAACATGAAAGGTATCTTAGGGAAAAAGCTCGGGATGACTCAAGTATTTACCCCAGAAGGTAATGTCATTCCTGTAACAGTTATTGAAGCGAGCTCTAACGTAGTTCTGCAAAAGAAAGACGTAGAGAACGATGGCTATGAAGCGATCCAACTCGGCTACTCTGATAAGAAAGAAAGCAGAGTAAACAAGCCTGAAGCTGGTCATGCGAAAAAGGCAAATACAACGCCTAAGCGCTACGTTCGCGAAATTCGCGGTGTTGACTTGGCAGGATATGAAGTTGGCCAGGAGGTCAAGGTTGATATTTTTGCTGAGGGCGAATTTGTTGACGTAACAGGTATTTCGAAGGGTAAAGGTTTCCAAGGCGTAATCAAACGCTGGGGACAAAGTCGCGGCCCTATGGCTCACGGCTCCCGTTACCATCGTAGACCTGGTTCCATGGGTTCCATCCAAGCGAACCGTGTTCCTAAAGGCAAACGCCTTCCAGGACATATGGGTAGCGAAACTGTAACGATTCAAAACCTTGAAGTCGTGAAGGTTGATGCAGAACGTAACGTACTGCTCGTGAAAGGTTCGATCCCAGGTCCTAAAAATAGCTTCGTTAAAGTTAAAGAAACGATCAAAAAATAATCGACTGAAGAAAGGAGGAACAAAGGATGCCAAAAGTAGCACTTTTTAATGTTAGCGGTAGCCAAGTTGGTGAAGTAGAATTGAACGATGCAGTATTCGGTATCGAGCCGAACACGCATGTGCTTCATGAAGCTGTTGTTATGCAGCGCGCTTCCCTTCGCTTTGGTACCCACAAAGTAAAAGGACGCTCCGAAGTTCGCGGCGGTGGCCGTAAACCTTGGAAACAAAAAGGAACAGGACGTGCCCGTCAAGGTTCGATCCGTGCTCCACAATGGGTTGGCGGCGGTACAGTATTTGGACCGACCCCACGCAGCTATGCTTACAAATTGCCGAAGAAAGTTCGTCGTCTGGCGATCAAATCGGCTTTGTCTGCTAAAGTGATCGATCAGGATATCATCGTATTGGATGCACTCAGCATGAGCGCGCCTAAGACGAAGGAATTTGCTGCGATCTTGAACAACCTGAAGGTTGATCGCAAGGCACTTGTTGTAGCTCCTAGCTATGATGACAATGTAGCACTTTCCGCTCGTAATATTCCTGGTGTTAAATTCGTAGCAGCTGACGGCATTAATGTTCTTGACGTGCTCGCGCACGACAAACTGATCATTACGAAGGAAGCAGCTCAGAAGGTAGAGGAGGTGCTCGCGTAATGAAGGATCCTCGTGATATTATTAAGCGTCCGGTAATCACAGAACGTACTGCTGATTACATGAACGAACTTAAATATGTGTTCGAAGTTGATATTCGTGCTAACAAAACCGAAATTAAAAAAGCGGTTGAAGAGATCTTTAAAGTTAAAGTGAGCAATGTGAATACTCTGCGTGTTCCTGGCAAGCCAAAACGTTATGGACGTCATTTCGGCTATACTCCGGAATGGAAGAAAGCGTTCGTGACTTTGACTCCGGACAGCAAACCGCTTGAATTTTTTGAATCGGTATAAAATTGTCTAAAGTAAGGAGGGAAATCTAGTGCCTATCAAAAAGTATAAACCGACATCTCCGGCAAGACGTGGAATGTCCGTATCGACATTCGAAGAAATCACCACAGATACTCCGGAGAAATCTTTGCTTGCGCCACTGAGCAAAACAGCTGGCCGCAACAACCAAGGTAAAATCACTGTGCGTCACCATGGCGGTGGACACAAACGTAAATATCGTATCATCGACTTCAAACGGAACAAAGATGGAATTCCAGGCCGCGTTGCTACAATCGAGTACGACCCGAACCGGACTTCTAACATCGCTTTGATCCACTATGCTGACGGTGAAAAACGCTACATTATCGCTCCACAAGGGCTTAAAGTAGGCGACGTAATCGAGTCCGGTGTAGGTTCCGACATCAAAGTCGGTAACGCTCTTCCACTCGAGAACATCCCAGTGGGTACAGTTATCCACAACATCGAGCTGCAACCAGGCAAAGGCGGACAACTCGTTCGTGCTGCTGGTACAGAAGCTCAATTGCTCGGTAAAGAAGATAAATACGTTACCGTTCGTCTTTCTTCTGGCGAAATGCGTAAAATCCTCAAAGTTTGCCGTGCAACCATCGGTTCTGTAGGTAATGCAGACCATGAATTGATCAAGGTCGGTAAAGCAGGCCGCAATCGCTGGAAGGGCCAACGTCCTGAAGTGCGCGGTGTTGTTATGAACCCTAACGATCACCCTCATGGTGGTGGTGAAGGTCGTGCTCCGATCGGCCGTAAATCGCCATTGTCTCCTTGGGGCAAACCAACCCTTGGTTACAAAACACGCAAAAAAGGCAAAGCGTCTGATAAGTATATCGTTCGTGGCCGCACGAAGTAATCCGCGCCTCGCGGATCACTTCACGGCAGTGAGCTATAGATCGAACCAAGCAGTGTGAAGGGAGGATATTAAAGGAGCCGTAGTCTTAAAAAAGGACCTTTCATTGACGGATATATGTTGAAAAAGGTGGAAGAAGCGAACGCATCGAGCAAGAAAGTGGTCATTAAGACCTGGTCACGCCGCTCGACGATTTTCCCACAATTCATCGGCCATACTTTCGGAGTATACGACGGACGTAAACACGTACCTGTATACGTAACAGAGGATATGGTTGGACATAAACTTGGTGAATTTGCACCAACCCGTACCTACAAAGGTCATACGGATGACGACAAGAAAACGAGACGTTAATCGATAAGTTCTTCGTTTGAGAGGAGGTAACAACACATGGAAGCAAAAGCGCATGTAAAATCTGTTCGCATTGCTCCCCGCAAAGCTCAACTCGTAGTTGACTTGATCCGCGGTAAGCAAGTTGGCGATGCGATCGCAATTCTACGCCATACTCCAAAGGGTGCATCCCCGATCGTGGAGAAGCTTCTGAATTCGGCGATTGCTAATGCTGAACACAACTATTCTATGGATGTAAATAAATTGGTTATTACGCAAGCTTACGTAAACCAAGGTCCGACAATGAAACGTTTCCGCCCTCGTGCAATGGGACGTGCTAGCCGGATCAACAAACGCACAAGCCACATTACTTTGGTGGTATCCGAAAAATAAGGAGGGAAAACGTGTGGGCCAAAAGGTAAATCCGGTCGGATTACGAGTAGGGATTATCCGTGATTGGGAATCCAAATGGTATGCAGGCAAAGATTTCGGTGATCTCTTGCTTGAAGACGTTAAAATTCGTGAGCACCTGAAAAATAAATTGAAAGATTCCGCAGTATCTCGCATCGAAATTGAGAGAGCGGCTAATCGTGTGAACGTGACGATCCACACTGCGAAACCAGGTATGGTTATCGGTAAAGGTGGTTCGGAAGTAGAAATTCTGCGTAATGAAATTACGAAAATCGCAGGTGGCAAGAAGGTTCACATCAATATTTCTGAAATCAAACACCCTGATCTTGACGCAATTCTCGTTGCTGAGAGCATCGCACAACAATTGGAACGTCGTGTTTCTTTCCGTCGTGCTTTGAAGCAAGCGATCCAAAGAACTATGCGTTCAGGAGCGAAAGGGATTAAGACAGCAGTCAGCGGTCGTCTCGGCGGTGCTGAAATTGCTCGTACAGAGGGCTACAGTGAAGGAACTGTTCCACTTCATACGCTCCGCGCCGACATCGATTACGGTACGGCAGAAGCACATACGACTTATGGACGTATTGGCGTGAAAGTATGGATCTATCGTGGAGAGGTTCTTCCTACGGCTAAGAAACAACCAGCTGCTAAGGAAGGAGGCAACTAATCATGTTGGTACCAAAACGTGTGAAACACCGCAAGCAACAACGCGGTAGTCTGAGAGGTCAAGCAAAAGGCGGCACTGAATTGAACTTCGGTGAATACGGTCTGCAAGCTCTGGAGCCAACTTGGATTACGAACCGTCAAATTGAAGCAGCGCGTATTGCTATGACGCGTTATATCAAACGGGGCGGTAAAGTATGGATTAAAATTTTCCCTGACAAGCCGATTACTCAAAAGCCTCTTGAAGTTCGGATGGGTAGCGGTAAAGGTAACGTAGAGAAATGGGTTGCAGTTGTGAAGCCTGGTAAGATCATGTTTGAACTTGCCGGTGTATCGGAGGAAGTTGCTCGTGAAGCTATGCGTCTTGCCGCTCACAAACTGCCAATCAAGACTAAGTTTGTGAAACGTGAAGAATTGGGTGGTGAAGCAAATGAAAGCTAATGAACTTCGCAACTTAACCACTGCTGAGATTGAACAAAAAGTTGCAGGATTTAAAGAAGAACTCTTTAACCTCCGTTTTCAATTGGCTACTGGCCAGCTTGATAACCCGACTCGAATCCGTGATGTGCGTAAGGAAATAGCTCGTGCTAAAACCGTATTACGTCAAAGAGAACTTGGGATTAGTTAATATTGCGCATGCCTGAACCAAGCGCGAAAGTTTAGGAAGGAGGCTAACCATGAGCGAGGAACGTAATGCCCGTAAAGTGCAAATTGGTAAAGTCGTAAGCGACAAAATGGATAAGACCATTGTTGTAGCTGTAGAAACCTACAAGAAGCATGACCTTTATCATAAACGTATGAAATATACGAAGAAATTTAAAGCGCATGATGAGAACAACACAGCAAAAATCGGTGATACTGTTAAAATTGCTGAGACACGCCCGTTGTCTAAAGACAAACGCTGGAGACTCGTTGAAGTTGTTGAAAAGGCGATTGTTATTTAATAGCACCGTAGTTTCGATCGAAGGGAGGATATAACGATGATTCAACCATTTACACGTTTGAATGTGGCCGATAACTCTGGCGCGAAGGAACTGATGTGCATTCGCGTTCTGGGTGGTACTGGTCGTCGCACAGCACAAATTGGCGATTTGATCGTTTGTTCTGTGAAACAAGCAACACCAGGCGGCGTTGTCAAAAAAGGTGATGTAGTCAGAGCGGTTGTTGTTCGTACAAAACGTTCCGTTCGTCGTAAAGACGGTTCTTACATCGCATTTGACGAGAACGCAGCGGTAGTTGTTAAAGAAGACAAGAGCCCACGTGGTACTCGTATTTTCGGACCAGTTGCCCGCGAACTTCGCGATAAGGACTTCATGAAAATCGTTTCCTTGGCTCCGGAAGTTATCTAATAAAGAAGGCGTATCCGAGTGGTACGTTAAGCTGTGCGAAACAGGAGGTGTAAACAGATGCCTAGATTGAAAAAGATTCTGGAATCCCACAACAATAAGCTTCATGTGAAGAAGGATGACACGGTTATCGTGATCTCCGGTAAGGACAAAGGCAAAAAAGGCCGCGTCATCGCCGCTTATCCTCGTGAGAACCGCGTTCTTGTGGAAGGCGTGAACATGGTGAAGAAGCACCAAAAGCCGAACCAATTGAATCCACAAGGCGGCATTATCGAGAAGGAAGCTCCGATTCATGTATCGAACGTAATGCACGTTGATCCTAAGAGCGGAAAAGTAACTCGTATCGGTTACAAAGTATTGGACAACGGCAAAAAAGTTCGTGTAGCTAAAAAATCCGGTGAAGTAATCGACTAATCCAGGAACTTGAGAAAGGAGGTCCATGATTCATGGCAGCTAGATTGAAAGAACGCTATTTGAACGAAGTGACACCTGCTTTGATTCAAAAATTCAACTATTCTACAGTGATGCAAGTACCGAAAATCGAGAAAGTAGTTATCAACATGGGTGTTGGTGACGCAGTTGCTAACTCGAAGGTGCTTGACTCTGCAGTTAATGATATGCAACTTATCGCTGGTCAAAAACCAGTTATCACTCGCGCTAAGAAATCCATCGCTGGTTTCAAACTTCGCGAGAACATGCCGATCGGGGTGAAGGTTACTCTTCGCGGCGAACGCATGTATTATTTCCTTGACAAATTGTTCAATGTAACGCTTCCTCGCGTTCGTGACTTCCATGGCGTATCGAACAAAGCGTTCGACGGACGTGGCAACTACACACTCGGTCTTAAGGAACAACTGATCTTCCCTGAAATCGAGTATGACAAAGTTGATAAAGTACGGGGTATGGATATCGTTATCGTTACGACAGCTAAGACGGATGAAGAATCCCGTGAGCTGTTGACTCAACTCGGAATGCCATTTGTTAAATAATAAATGGCATAAATTCTCCGAAAATATTTAGGAGGTGTCAGGTTCAGTGGCAAAAACTTCGATGAAAGTTAAACAACAACGTGCGCCAAAATTCAAAGTGCGGGCTTACACTCGCTGCGAACGTTGTGGTCGTCCACACTCGGTATTGCAAAAGTTTAAGATTTGCAGAATTTGCTTCCGCGAATTAGCATATAAAGGCCAGATCCCTGGCGTTAAGAAAGCAAGCTGGTAAACCATCAACAACGGGAAGGAGGTTTCATGAATGAACATTTCAGATCCAATTGCAGATATGCTTACACGTATTCGTAATGCGAACACAGTTCGTCACGAAACGGTGGAAATGCCTGCATCCACGATCAAGAAACAAATCGCAGAGATCCTGAAACGCGAAGGTTTCATCCGTGATGCGGAGTATATCGATGATAATAAACAAGGGATCATTCGTATTTTCTTGAAATACGGATCCAATAACGAGCGCGTAATTACTGGCCTGAAAAGAATCAGTAAACCAGGTCTTCGCGTATATACGAAGAGCAACGAAGTTCCACGCGTCCTCGGCGGCTTGGGTATCGCGATTATCTCTACTTCCAAGGGAGTTATGACCGATAAGGAAGCTCGTCAAGCGAAAGCCGGCGGAGAAGTACTCTGCTACGTTTGGTAATTAACGTCACAAAACAAGGAGGTGCAGCAAATGTCTCGTATTGGTCGCAAACCAATTACAGTACCTAGTGGTGTGGATGTCACACTTAATAATAGCGTCATTACAGTAAAGGGCCCTAAAGGCACTTTGACTCGCGATATTCATAAGGACATGAAGGTAACGGTTGAAGACAACCAAATCCATGTAGAACGTCCTTCTGACAATAAATTGCATCGTTCTCTGCACGGTACAACTCGTAGTGTATTGAACAACATGGTGAGCGGGGTAACTGAAGGTTATACCAAGACCCTTGAACTGGTTGGTGTCGGATACCGCGCAAGCAAATCCGGCGAGAAACTGGTACTCAACGTGGGTTACTCCCATCCGGTAGAAATTACTCCGGAAGCAGGAATCGAATTCGAAGTCCCTTCTAACACGAAGATCATCGTTAAAGGGATCAATAAAGAACGTGTAGGCGAATATGCTGCAAAAGTTCGTGCTGTACGTGCACCTGAACCATACAAAGGTAAAGGTATCAAGTATGAAGGCGAACGTATTATTCGCAAAGAAGGTAAAGCTGGTAAGAAGAAATAATGTTTCTTCTTATTATGCTTGCCTGCAGGCGGCATAATCGTGAAATGGCTTGAAGGCAAACCGAAGGGAGTGAAATGGAAGTCATGATCACTAAAGGCGATAAGAATAAAGCGCGTCTGAAAAGACATTTGCGCGTGCGTAAAAAAGTGACCGGTACTGCTGAACGTCCAAGACTGAACGTATTCCGTTCTTCCAAACATATCTACGCTCAATTGATCGACGATGTGGCTGGTGTAACGATCGTATCCGCTTCGACAGCTGATAAAGAACTGAGCGGAGACATCAAGAACGGCGGTAACGTTGAATCTGCACGTAAGGTTGGCGAATTGATCGCTAAACGTGCCCAAGAACAAGGCAAGAAAGTTGTGGTATTCGACCGCGGCGGTTACTTGTATCATGGACGGATTCAAGCATTGGCAGAAGCAGCTCGTGAAACAGGTCTTGAATTCTAAAAATATTTATAAAAGGAGGTTAATCACTTGCGTGTAGATCCGAACACTTTAGAACTGACTGAAAGAGTAGTACACATTAACCGTGTTGCTAAAGTAGTTAAAGGCGGACGTCGCTTTAGCTTCAGTGCACTGGTTGTTGTCGGTGACGGCAAAGGCTGGGTTGGTGCTGGTATCGGTAAGGCTGGCGAAGTTCCAGATGCGATTCGCAAAGGTATCGACGATGCGAAGAAAAATCTTATCCATGTACCGATCGTAGGGACTACAATCCCTCACCTGGTAACTGGACGTTTTGGCGCTGGTAGCGTGTTATTGAAACCAGCTTCAGAAGGTACAGGGGTTATCGCTGGTGGTCCTGTTCGTGCGGTTCTCGAACTTGCAGGCGTAGGCGACATTCTTACAAAATCTTTAGGTTCTTCGAATTCCATCAACATGGTCAACGCAACTTTGGAGGGTCTGTCCCGTCTGAAACGCGCTGAAGATGTTGCGAAATTACGCGGTAAATCCGTCGAAGAACTACTCGGTTAAGGAGGGAATTCTCATGGCTAAATTGCAAATTACCCTCGTGCGTAGTTTGATCGGACGTCCGGAGAACCAACGTACTACCGTGAAAACATTGGGACTTCGCAAAATTAACCAAACTGTGGTTCACAACGATAATCCTGCTATTCGCGGCATGGTTAATCAAGTAAGCCATCTGGTTAAGGTTCAAGAGATTGCGGAGTAATCTGAAGCGATAACTGCATTCAGTACTGACTAACCCGCATCAAGCGGGTTAACGTTATGGGCTAATGCCAACAATAAATAAGGAGGTGCAACGAACGATGAAGTTACATGAGCTTTCCTCAGCTACTGGTTCCCGTCACGAACGCAAACGCGTTGGTCGCGGTACTGGTAGTGGTATGGGTAAAACATCTACGCGTGGTCACAAAGGTCAAAACGCTCGTTCCGGCGGTGGTGTTCGTCCGGGCTTCGAAGGCGGTCAAAACCCGTTGTATCGTCGCTTGCCAAAACGCGGATTTATCAATCCGACGCGGAAAGAGTATGCGATTGTGAACATCGAAGAACTTAACAGCTTTGCGGCGGGTACAGAGGTTACTCCTGAACTGTTGATGGAACAAGGTATCGTGAAAAACGCAAAAAGCGGCATCAAGGTTCTTGGCAACGGTGAAGTTACTGTCAAATTGACGGTTAAAGCTAATAAGTTCTCTCAATCTGCGGTAGAGAAAATTGAGGCTGCCGGCGGTAAAACCGAGGTGATCTAATGTTTAAAACCATTAAGAACATTTGGCATGTAAAGGACCTGCGCACACGTATTCTCTTTACACTGTTTATCTTCATCATCTATCGGATCGGATCTTTCGTTCCGGTTCCGGGTGTTGACACCCGAGTATTTGAGACGGTAAACAATGCGGGGAGTGAGTTGTTCGGGTTCCTGAACACTTTCTCGGGCGGTGCTCTCAAGAACTTCTCCATCTTTGCGCTCGGGATCATGCCGTATATTACGGCGTCCATTATTGTTCAACTGCTCTCTATGGACGTCATTCCGAAGTTTGCGGAATGGGCGAAGCAAGGGGAGTACGGTAAGAAGAAAATGGCCCAAATTACCCGCTACGGCACGGTAGTTCTGGCGTTGATACAGGCGTTTGCAACTTCGATTGGTTTCAACCGTTTGTATGGAACTGAGATGGTACCCAATGCGACATTTGCGGATTATCTCGTCATCGCAATCGTGTTGACAGCTGGTACTTCGTTCTTGATGTGGCTTGGTGAGCAAATTACGGATAAGGGGATCGGTAACGGTATCTCGCTGATTATCTTCGCCGGGATCGTCGCTGCTATTCCATCACATATCCAGAGTATTGCTCAATCCGAATTCATCGTTGAAGGACAAACCTTCATGAATGTGGTGAAATCGATCGCGATTATATTGGTCTGCGTGCTTATCGTCGTTGGTGTTATCTACATCCAACAGGCGATTCGCAAGATTCCAGTACAATATGCAAAACGTGTTGTAGGCAACAAGATGTACGGTGGCCAGAATACACATATTCCGTTGAAGATCAATTCAGCGGGCGTTATTCCAGTCATCTTCGCTGTATCGCTTCTGCAATTCCCAGTCATTATCTCTAGCTTCTGGTCAACTCGTGTTTGGGCAAAATGGATCCACGAGAACCTGGCTATTGACCATGCATTAGGTATGGTACTTTATGTTGTGATGATCATCGGATTCACGTTCTTCTACACTTTCGTGCAGATGAACCCGCAGCAGCTTGCGGACAATATGAAGAAGAATGGCGGATTCATTCCAGGCATTCGTCCTGGGAAGGCGACACAGACTTATTTGACCAAGGTATTGAGCCGTCTGACAATGACAGGTGCTATTTTCCTCGCTGCGATTTCAATCCTACCGGTTGGTTTAGGGGCGCTTGCTAGCTTGCCACGTACCGTACAAATCGGCGGAACTTCGATTCTGATCGTAATCGGTGTTGCACTGGATACGATGAAGACGATCGAAGGACAATTGATTAAGCGGCATTATAAAGGCTTCATTAATAAATAGGTGATAGGTTCCAGGCCGAGTTTGTACTTCAGCTCACCTGGCGCCTATTATGCTGTTTCTTGTAAGGAGATTCTAGGAGGGAGTGAAAAAACATGAACGTTTTATTCATGGGGCCTCCTGGAGCAGGTAAAGGGACACAAGCTGAGGTTATCGTTAACGAATTCGGCATTCCTCATATTTCGACAGGCGATGCATTTCGTCTGGCGATTAAACAGGGAACTCCTGTAGGGATGAAAGCGAAGGAGTATATTGATAAAGGCCTCTTGGTGCCTGATGATGTTACAGTGGGCATCGTTCGTGAGCGCCTTCAGCAGTCCGATTGCGAAAATGGTTTTTTATTGGACGGTTTTCCAAGAACCCTTTCGCAAGCGGAAGCGCTGGAAGATCTGCTGAGTGGTCTTGGCAGAAAACTGGAGCATGTCATTAACCTGAAGGTAGATCGTGATAAGCTGATGGCGCGCCTTACTGGACGTCGTATCTGTAAGTCTTGCGGATCTACTTATCATGTGATCTTTAATCCTCCTGCTCAGGAAGGTGTTTGTGATAAGTGCGGCGGTGAGCTGTACCAACGCTCCGACGACAACGAAGAGAGCGTAGGCACTCGGCTGGACGAATATATCAACAAAACGGCACCTCTCCTCAAGTTTTATGAAGATAAAGATTTGCTTCGTCAAGTTGATGGAGAACAGGAAATTGATTCGGTCTCCAAGGAGATCGTATCTATACTGCGAGGTCAGGTGTAATGATCATTTGTAAATCCGAAACGGAACTAGGCTTTATGAGAGAAGCAGGGCGGATCGTAGCGGAAACGCACAGGCTCATGGCGCAATCGATTGAGCCTGGAATTACGACGGGTGAACTCGATCACATCGCCGACAAGTTCATACGCAGTCAAGGCGCTGTGCCGTCTTTTAAAGACTACAACGGTTTTCCTTACAGCATTTGCGCTTCGGTCAACGATGAATTGGTACACGGCTTTCCCGGCAAACGTAAATTGAACGAAGGCGACATCATTACGCTTGATATAGGTGCGGAATATCGTGGCTATCATGGAGATTCAGCCTGGACGTATCCGGTTGGTGAAATATCCGCTGAGACACAGAGACTTCTGGATGTAACAGAAGGTTCTCTATACGCTGGTCTGGCCCTCGTTAAGCCTGGTGTTCGCTTATATACCATATCGCATGCAATCCAACGTCATATCGAAGAAGCGGGTTTCTCGGTCGTTCGTGAATATGTCGGTCACGGCATAGGAACTGAACTGCATGAAGAGCCGCAAATTCCAAATTACGGCACGCCTGACCACGGGCCGCGGCTTAAAGCAGGTATGGTACTTGCTATTGAACCGATGGTCAATGCCGGTGAGCGTTTCGTAAGGACGCTGGAAGATGATTGGACGGTCGTCACGGTGGATGGTTCACTCTGTGCTCATTTTGAGCATACAGTAGCAGTCACTGCGGATGGCATGGAGATTCTCACTAAACTGGATGAGTAGGTGGTTATAGCAATGCACCGCTCTGTACCACAGGTTGGCCAGTTGGTGAAAGTGTTGAAGGGTAGAGATGCAGGCGACATTTATGTGATTATTGATATCGTCGATGACCGATTTGTATGGATCGCGAATGGGGATAAACGTAAATTTGATCAGCCTAAACGTAAAAATATACAGCATCTTGAGCTTCAGCCCATCATCAGCAGCGAGGTTGTTCAAAGTTTGCAAGAAAGCGGTAGGGTGACGAACGGTAAACTGCGTCATGCAGTGAGCGTATATATGGCATCCGCCAATGCTAATGCCGAAGAGAAAGGAGACTGAATGTGTCCAAAGAAGATGTTATTGAAGTAGAAGGAACGGTGGTAGAGCCGTTGCCGAATGCTACCTTTAAGGTAGAGCTTGAGAATGGTCATCAAATTCTCGCTCACGTGTCCGGTAAATTGCGGATGCACTTTATTCGGATTCTGACGGGAGATAAAGTGGTGGTTCAATTATCACCCTATGACCTGACCAAGGGACGTATCACATATCGTAAATAGATACCATATCATTTACTTTCATTTTGTGGTACTATATTCAGGTTGAGTGAAGTTTAGCTTATTTAGTATGATGGAATTGCTTGTGAATACAGGCTGCTATCGAGGCAAGTTTTACGACAGTAAAACTTGTTAATCTTTGTGAAGAGAGCTTTGCAGGGCAAAGCAGATTCACGTTTTTCAAGTTAGGAGCATATTTGCAAACCTAACTAATCCTTACGAAGAGAGTTTTGCTTCGCAAAACTTTGAGGAGGTAGTCAACATGAAGGTAAGACCTTCTGTAAAGCCTATTTGCGAAAAATGCAAAGTCATTCGTCGCAAAGGCCATGTCATGGTGATTTGTGAAAATCCAAAACACAAACAAAAACAAGGTTAAAGAAGGGGGTGTAGCGTAAAATGGCACGTATAGCTGGTGTGGATTTGCCACGTGATAAACGCGTTGAGATCGCCTTAACTTACATTTTCGGAATCGGTAAAACGACTTCCCAGAAAATCCTGAGCACAACAGGCATCAATCCGGACACTCGTGTTCGTGATTTGACGGAAGATGAGGTTAGCAAACTACGCGAAACGATCGACAAGACGGTCAAAGTTGAAGGTGACCTGCGTCGTGAAATTTCTTTAAATATTAAGCGTTTGATCGAAATCGGATGCTACCGCGGTGTACGTCATCGTCGTGGCCTGCCGGTTCGCGGACAACGTACGAAAACGAATGCCCGTACTCGTAAGGGTCCTCGTCGTACTGTAGCGAACAAGAAGAAATAAGAAGGGAGGATAACTGACAATGGCTAAACCAAAAAAAGTCGTACGTACAAAACGTCGTGATCGCAAAAATATTGAGTCTGGTGTAGCACATATCCGCTCCACCTTCAACAATACGATTGTTACGATTACAGACCCACATGGCAACGCAATTTCATGGGCAAGCTCCGGCGGTCTTGGATTTAAGGGTTCCCGTAAATCCACTCCGTTTGCTGCACAAATGGCAGCTGAATCTGCTGCAAAAGCAGCTATGGAACATGGCATGAAAACTGTCGAGGTTATGGTTAAAGGTCCTGGAGCCGGCCGTGAAGCCGCTATCCGCTCTTTGCAAGCGGCAGGCCTTGAAGTTAACATGATTAAAGACGTGACTCCGATTCCTCACAATGGATGCCGTCCTCCAAAGCGCCGTCGTGTATAATGAAGCTGCATCTAATGTGGTATAGCAACAGCATATTTTGGTAAGAATGGTTGTTTAGGCATACTACATGATAAGACTTCAATAGACATGACAGTTTGCGTAGGAACGAGTGTTTGAAGGAGGGGTACTTTCGTGATAGAAATCGAAAAGCCGAAAATTGAGACCGTTGAAGTTAACGATGAAGGCACCTATGGTAAATTTGTAGTGGAACCACTCGAGCGTGGTTATGGCACCACTTTGGGTAACTCGCTTCGCCGGATTTTACTATCTTCTCTGCCTGGTGCTGCGGTAACCTCGGTCCAAATCGATGGTGTTCTGCATGAATTCTCGACTGTCCCAGGGGTAATGGAGGACGTTACGGAAATCATACTGAATCTGAAGGCTCTTTCACTGAAAATCCATTCGGATGAGGAGAAAATCCTTGAGATCGATGCGGAAGGTGAAGGAGTAGTTACAGCAGGGGATATCCGTGCGGACAGCGATGTGGAAATCCTGAATCCGGAGCTGCATATTGCAACGCTGGAGCCGGGTTCGAGACTTCATATGCGCATTTTCGCGGGACGTGGTCGTGGTTATGTTCAAGCAGATCGTAATAAACGAGACGATCAGCCGATCGGAGTTATTCCCGTCGATTCGATCTATACCCCGATTACTCGCGTCAATTACGTTGTAGAGAATACCCGTGTTGGCCAAGTGACCAACTATGACAAGCTGACGCTTGAAGTATGGACCGATGGCAGCATTAAACCTGAAGAAGCGGTTAGTCTCGGGGCAAAAATTTTGACCGAGCATCTCTTCCTGTTCGTTGGGTTAACTGACGAAGCGAAGGACGCTGAAATCATGGTAGAGAAGGAAGAAGACAAGAAAGAGAAAGTTCTTGAAATGACGATTGAAGAGCTTGATCTGTCCGTTCGTTCTTACAACTGCCTCAAACGTGCCGGTATCAATACGGTACAAGAGCTGACCACGAAGACGGAAGAAGATATGATGAAGGTGCGTAACCTGGGTCGTAAATCTTTGGAAGAAGTTCAAGAGAAGCTCGAGGAGCTCGGTTTAGGGCTTCGTACGGAAGAATAGACTCTTGTGAATCGTTTTTAGCGAAGGAGGGAAAACTCAAATGGCATACCAAAAGTTGGGCCGTAATTCCAGCGCTCGTAAGGCTTTGTTCCGTGACCTGGTAACCGACCTGTTCTTATATGAACGTATCCAAACGACTGAAGCGAAAGCGAAAGAAGTTCGTTCTATCGCTGAGAAGCTGATCACTAAGGCAAAACAAGGAGATCTGCACGCTCGTCGTCAAGTTGCAGCTTATGTTCGTCGTGAGTCGATCGACGGTGAACAAGATGCAATCCAAAAACTGTTCGCGGAGCTGGCACCACGCTACTCTGAGCGTCCAGGCGGATACACTCGTATCTTGAAATTGGGACCACGCCGCGGTGACTCTGCACCTATGGTTTACTTGGAATTGGTAGACCGGGCTTAATTACCGGGGATAACCCATTTGTACGTGAAACTCTCTGTCGGCTCGCCTTTATGTGGCTTAGCTAGCGGAGAGTTTTTCTGTGCAAAGGGGAGTGCGATTAAAAGCAGAATTTTTGAACTACCTCTGAGGGAGGATCTTGATGCGTAACTTGTTAATGATCGTCAGCTACGATGGAACTGAATACTTTGGGTTTCAGACCCAGCCCGGCGGTAACACCGTTCAGGACCATCTGGAAGCGGCGATCATGCAGTTGACAGGGGAGGTCGTGAAGATCCACGGTTCGGGGCGAACAGATGCCGGAGTACATGCCAGACAGCAGCCTTTCCATGTGCACACGGACTCCAAGATTCCTGTGGATCGCTGGAGAATGGCGCTGAATGGGCGTCTGCCCGCCGATATACGGGTTACTGATGTGCGAGAGGTTCCGCTATCTTTTCATGCCCGCAGATTGGCTAAGCGGAAGACGTACAGATTTACGATCAACGCGAATCGGATACCGGATGTATTCACGCGCCGTTATCAAGTTCATCATCCCGGTCGGCTGAATGTCGAGAGCATGCGGGAGGGACTGAAGCACCTGATCGGGACTCATGATTATACCTCTTTTGCCTCCCGTCATTCCACCAAAGCCAGCCATGTGCGTACGATCTACGATGCCTGGATCGAATGGGACCAATCGGGTAGTTGCTCCGGTTCGCATGAGCAGGGAATCATTCATATCTTCATGACCGGCAGCGGCTTCTTGCAGCATATGGTGCGGATCATTGTCGGAACGCTGCTTCAGGTTGGCGAAGGCAAGCGCAAGCCAGAGGACATGAAGCGGATTCTGGAGGCGAAGGACCGTGCAGCAGCGGGGCCAACCGCAGAGAGTAAAGGGCTGATGCTCTGGGAAGTTCTTTACGATGAGGCCGGGGATGAGGGAACGGACTTGCTTGAACGGAATGAGACAGAGCAATAGCAGGCTATTATAAAAAATACTTGCGCATTGCCTTTTTATCCTGTAAAATAGAGGTTGTGTTTCTTAATGGCTATCCCACGGCCCCGATTAAGATAATACACAGTTCGTGATTTACGAATTGCTTGATAAGTAAATGACAAGAACGAAGATAAATGAACCATTTGAACGAGAATGAAGGAGGATCATTACATGCGTACCACCTACATGGCGAAGCCAGCCGAAGTTGAGCGCAAATGGCACATCATTGATGCCGAAGGCAAAACGCTGGGCCGTCTGGCAAGCGAAGCTGCTGCACTCATTCGCGGCAAACATAAACCAAGCTTTACCCCTCACGTTGACGGCGGTGACTTTGTTATCGTGATCAATGCTGAGAAGATTGTTCTTACTGGTAAGAAGATGGATAACAAGAAATATTACCGTCATTCCCTGCATCCAGGTGGTTTGAAAGTGACTGTTGCTAAGGACCTTTTGAACACGAAACCTGAACGCGTCATTGAATCGGCTGTACACGGAATGCTTCCTAAGACTCGCATGGGCGAGAAGATGAAGCTGAGATTGAAAGCTTACGCTGGAACAGAGCATCCACATGCAGCACAAAAACCTGAAGTTTACGAACTTCGCGGATAATAAAAAGGGAGGACAGTTTCATGGCACAAGTACAATACTATGGGACAGGTCGTCGTAAACATTCGGTAGCTCGTGTTCGCCTTGTACCGGGTGAAGGACGCATTGTCATTAATAAGCGTGATATCAATGAGTACTTCGGTTTGGAAACTCTTAAACTGATCGTAAAACAACCTTTGAATTTGACGGAAACGCTTGGCAGCTATGACGTAATCGTTATTGCTCACGGCGGTGGTATCTCCGGTCAAGCAGGCGCAATCCGCCACGGTATTTCCCGTGCATTGCTCAAAGCTGACCCTGAATTCCGTCCTGCATTGAAAAAAGCAGGATTCCTGACTCGTGACCCACGGATGAAAGAACGTAAGAAATACGGTCTCAAAGCCGCTCGTCGCGCGCCACAATTCTCGAAACGTTAATACCTGTATATTTACAGCCTGTTTCACTTCGGTGAAGCAGGCTGTTTTTAATTTCTACTCACGCACATCTCGAATAATATTCACAATCCTGAATATTGATAAAATGGTGGATGTTGGTTTGCCATTCTGTTATATTGAAGTTGTATTCATTATCTTGAAGAGAGGGAGATTTTCTAATGTCTAATTCTAGGACCATGAAATGGGTGACGGGTTCTTTCGAACTGATCCTGGGGATTCCTATTATCGGTGGACTTATCATCATTGGGACTTCATACATACCTTTATTCATTATGTTCGTGCTACATATTATAACCTTAGTCCTGTCTGCTAATAATCAGGAATCCAAGTACGGCTCAATCGTTGGAATTATCACGTCATTGGTTGCCTGGATCCCCTTCGTAGGCATGATTATGCATCTGGTGACGGCCATTCTGCTCATGATTAGTGCAGCCCAGCATAAAACTACGAATCAAACGGATTCCACGTTCAGATATTAAATCATCATAGACCATAACATAGAGGCAGAGGAAGAAGAGGTACCCGACTTAGGGTGCCTTTTTTGTTGAACGCATTGACTTCTAGCTGGAAATATTTATACTATAAATAATAATTCAAATCTGATTAGTTGGACTTATTCCAAGACATGGGGGGCAAATCATGAATTTACTGGAGAAAGAAGCGTTGATTCAGGAGAAGGCCGTAGAGTTGGAATCGGCGACACCGCAGGAGATTATCGCCTGGGCCGTCGAGACGTTTCCCAACATTACATTTGCCTGCAGCTTTGGCGCGGAGGATGTAGTGCTGGTCGACATTCTGCAGAAGGTCAGTCCGGCTACAGATATCTTCTATCTGGACACCGATTTTCATTTCAAGGAGACTTATGAAACCCGAGACAAGCTGATGAACAGATATGATCTGCAATTCGTTAGAGTATCCCCGTTAATTAGCCCGGCAGACCAGGAACGGCAGCATGGAGCAGAACTGTGGAAGAAGGACCCTAATACCTGCTGCAATATTCGCAAGGTTGAGCCATTGACCCGGGTATTATCGAAGTATGAGGCCTGGATTACGGGAATCAGACGCGATCAGGCGCCGACGAGAGCGAATGCGAAGAAGATCGAGTATGATGTCAAATTCGGACTTGTAAAATTCAACCCGATCGCTGATTGGACCAGTGAGGATGTATGGAACTATATTCATTCGAATGGCCTCGTATACAATCCGCTGCATGATCAGAATTATCCGAGCATCGGTTGTGAGCACTGTACCCGGCCAGTAATGCCTGGGGAAGATGCTCGGGCAGGTCGGTGGGCGGAATCAGAGAAGACAGAGTGCGGACTGCATAAATAACTAAAAATGATCATGTCTATGATCAGGGAGGAACGAAGGATGACTTCAATTTTACCGCATGGCGGTACGCTGATCCATCGCATCGTCACCGGTGAAGAACGGGACAGCCTGCTCCAGGAAGCGCAGGAGATGAAATCGCTACGCATTAATACATGGACAATCTCAGATCTGGATTTGATTGCTGTAGGGGCATTTTCGCCTTTAACCGGGTTTATGAACGAGGAAGACTATCTCTCAGTAGTGAAGCATATGCGGCTAGCAGACGGCACCGTATGGAGCATTCCGATCACCCTCTCTGTAAGAGAGGAGAAAGCGGCGGGTTTCTCCTTGCATGAGCAGGTTGCTTTGATTGGAGAAGAGGATGGCATTATCTATGCCATCATTGAAATTGGCAGCATCTATAAGGCTGATTTAAAGGAGGAAGCGAGACAAGTATTTAAGACTACGGATCCTGAGCATCCGGGCGTAAAGAAGCTGCTGGAGCACTCTCCGGTCTATATCGGTGGAGCAGTCAAGGTGCTGAATCGTCCACAGCCGGATCGCTTCCCGGAATTCTATTTTGATCCGCAGCAGACGAGACAGTTCTTCTTAGATAAGGGCTGGAACACGGTGGTAGGCTTTCAGACGCGGAATCCCGTGCATCGGGCGCATGAATATATCCAGAAGAGCGCCATGGAGATTGTGGATGGGCTATTCCTTAATCCGCTAGTTGGCCAGACGAAGTCAGATGATGTCCCCGCGGATGTTAGAATGCAGAGCTATCTGGTTCTGCTGGAGAACTATTATCCTGAGGATCGTACATTTCTAGGCGTCTTCCCGGCTGCGATGCGGTATGCTGGACCGCGGGAGGCGATTTTCCATGCGATTGTACGCAAAAACTATGGCTGTACCCACTTTATCGTCGGCCGCGATCATGCGGGTGTAGGAGATTATTATGGAACCTATGAAGCTCAGCAGATATTCAGCAATTTTACGCCAGAGGAGCTGGGCATCACGCCGTTATTTTTTGAGCATAGCTTCTTCTGTACCAAATGCGGAAATATGGCCTCGAGCAAGACTTGTCCGCATAGCAAGGAGGACCATCTGACCTTATCTGGAACGAAGGTGAGAGGATTGCTGCGTGAAGGAATCTGTCCTCCGCCGGAGTTTACCCGTCCCGAGGTGGCAAGAGTGCTCATTGAAGGGATGAGTCATCAGGTCGTAATTTAATCATTCAGTAATATTTGTCCACCTCGTCCCATATAGATGATTAGTGTCATTTATAGTGTGAGTTCAAAAAGTTCGGGTTTCTGTACCGAGAAGCTCGGCTGAAGCTGGGGAACTTTTTGAATAACCGCTTATAGGGATGGAGGTGGCTTTTCTATGGACTCCAAGGATAAAGTAAGCGTCTGGTTATCGCTAAGCCATATCAAGAGAGTGCTGCTGGGAATCGGTCTGCTAGGCCTGTTATTTGGATTCGCCAAATATGAAGTTCCAGCTATTAAGACGGCGAGCTATTGGAGTCTGCCGCTGGCGGGTACAACGATCGCCCTGGATGCCGGACATGGGGGGCCTGATGGTGGAGCTGTAAGTAAACAAGGCATTATAGAGAAGGATATTAATCTAGCGGTGACCTTATATTTACGTGACTACTTGCAGCAGGCTGGTGCGATGGTCTATATGACCAGAGAGGATGATCGCGATCTGGCCAGTCCAGACACCAAAGGATATAAGAAGCGTAAAACCGAGGATTTGACGCGACGGGTACGCTTGATTGAGGAGAAACAAGCTGAACTGTTCGTCAGTATTCATATGAACAGCGTACCTTCTTCAAGATGGAGTGGGGCACAGACCTTCTATTCGACCAACAATGGAGATAGCATTACGCTGGCTGAGCTCATTCAGGATGAACTGCGCAGAAATTTGAATAATACGGACAGAGTGGCCAAACAATCGGATAAATCCGTGTATCTATTGGAGGAGCTTAAAATTCCTGCGGTACTTGTGGAGGTCGGTTTCTTATCGAATCCGGAGGAAGCGAGGCTGCTTGGGGATGAGAAATACCAGCGGAAGGTAGCAGCTTCAGTCTATCAAGGAATCATGAAATATATTTCTAAAAAAGAAAGCGGAATCAAAGCAGAAAACACCAGGAAATGATATAATTAATATCATAATATTGCTAAATTATTTGATTACTAATAGATCCGGGGTGTTGTCTGTGTTAACGAAGGAACAGCTTGAAGCAGTGCTAAGACCCATAGCGGAGCCCGTACTGGGCCGAAGCTTGATCGATTTGCGTTGGATACGCAATATGATGATCAAAGAGGATAAGGTCTCTCTGACGGTAATCTCCTTGAAGCAGGATGAAAATACCCGCAATAAGCTGGGTGAAGAGATCCGTTTCCGTCTGAAGGAAGCCGGAGTCGACAATGTTCATTTACGATTCCGCGAGCCTTCTGAGATGGAGCGTCAAGAAGCTGGACAAGCTGCCACCACAGGTGAGGCAGAAGCCGAACAGGCTCCAAGAGGACACGGGGCCGGGCTGGAGAGCCTGCCTATCCTCGATCCTAGATCGGGTGTTCAATTCATCGCTATTGCCAGCGGTAAAGGCGGGGTAGGGAAATCCACAGTTACTGTCAACCTGGCGAGCGCTCTTGCGCGCCTCGGCAAGAAGGTCGGACTGATCGATGCTGATATATATGGATTCAGTGTCCCGGATATGATGGGAATTGAAACAACGCCCGTTATTGAGGATGGCGCAATCCAGCCCGTCGAAAGATTCGGTGTCAAAGTGATGTCGATGGGCTTCTTCATCCAGGAGAATACGCCGGTGATTTGGCGGGGCCCGATGCTGGGGAAGATGCTGCGTCAGTTTTTTGCCGATGTCAATTGGGGTGAGCTTGATTATATGTTGCTTGATCTGCCGCCAGGCACTGGAGATGTAGCGCTAGACGTCCATCAGATGATTCCGCAGAGCCGTGAAATTATCGTTACGACGCCTCATGCCACAGCTGCCTTTGTCGCGGCTCGGGCAGGGGCTATGGCGTTGAAGACTGAGCATGAAGTGCTGGGTGTGGTCGAGAATATGGCTTATTATGTATGCCCGGACTGCGATAAGAAGGATTATATCTTCGGCCGCGGGGGCGGTGCGAGGTTAGCGGAGACGCTCCATACGGATCTGCTGGCCCAAATTCCGCTCGGAATTCCAGACAACCATCCGTCTGAGCCGGATTTCTCCCCATCGGTCTATAAGGCAGATTCGCCGATTGGCCGTATCTATGATGAGATCGCAGCTGCGATTGAGCAGAAAGTCCACAAAGACTGAACCGTTACGGTTCAGTCTTTTTTATCTACTTACTGTAAATAGGCTCGAGGCTTGCTACACTTCATTTAACCTTCTTCACCAGAGCCGCTGTCTGAACCGCTATCGCCGCCGCTACCGCTCTGTTTCTTTTCGCCACTACCGCTTTGTCCACCTTGTTCTTGACCTGATTGGCCGGATTTCTCGACTTTAGGAATAAGCTGCTCCTGAACGACGGTCTTCAGCAGTTCCATGACTTGCATTTTGAATATAGGGCTCTGCATGGCCTCCTGCATGACCGTCATCGTTTGCTTGCGATAATCAGAGGTTTTGGTTAAATCCAGGAACATCTGCATAATCTCCGGCGATTTCAACATATCGGTCATCGACTTCTGATACATCGGATCTTTGATCAGATCCAGATGAAGCTGCTTGTTCTGAGCGCTAATCGCTTTGGCGAAATCACCAGCAAACTGAGGATCGGTCATGATTTTTTCAATTTCCTTTTTATACTCGGGCGAGGTTATAGTATCCTTTACAGCCATTTTTACCTCTTGGGAGGTATGGGATGGAAGGAGCATTTTGATCTTGTAGTTTCCACTGCCTGATCCGCCGCCGCTGCCGCTAGACCCACTGGATCCGCTTGCGCTGCCGCCTTGTTCTTCAGAGCTGCCGGAACCTGACCCGGAATCGGAACCAGAGCCCGAGTCGGAGGATGAGCTGGAGCTTCCCGAATCACTCGGTGGTGAGCTCAATGCTTCATAGATCGCCTTTTTTCCATCATCCGTCTTAAGAATGTCGAGCACCATCGATTTTGTATCTTTATATCCGCCTTGGGATGATTGCGATGAGCCTTGATCAGAGCCGCATGCGGTCAGCGTAAGAGTAAGTATTATGCATAATAACGAGCGGTAACTAGCCACCCACCTCATGGTTCCAGCCTCCTTATTACTTTTTGAACATGCACTTGTAGTATGTGGATTAAAAAAAGAATTATCCGAGTAAAAACGATGGTGTTTTTCTGACATCATTGGTAAAATATTTCGGTAGTGGGAGGTGGCTTTTGTGAATTTAAAAAGATGGCTGCATTTGTTCTGGACGACCCTGGCGGTTGGAGCCGCCGGATCGCTAGTGATAGGCCTGGTGCTGCAGTTGACGAACACGACAAATACGATGGAACTGAATGGTGCCGCTGATTATTTGTTGTACCTCGGGATGCTGCTCTTGGCGGGGGTTATGGTGAGCGTATACTCCCAGATGGGATTTTTCGCGTATATGATGGTGAATTATATGGGCACCGGTGTTTTCTCCCGTAGAGCCTGGCTGTATGTCCAACTTGTATTAACGGCATTGGCTCTGTTTGAATTGATGTTCCTGCGTATTTTTGTAGGCGGTCACAAGGATTCCTTCTCCGATCTGATTCTGGGGATCATTATCCTGGTTATCGCGTGCGGGGTCGCTTATTTCAAGGCCAAGATGACGAATGATTCAGCCTGGATTCCGACTATATTCTTTATGACAGCGATTACGATTGTGGAGACGATCGGCGTGCTGAAGATTGGGGTGGATCAGGCGACCGTCTGGGTTGCGGGGACGTTGATCGCTTGTAATGCTTATCAGATTTTGATTCTGCACCGCCTTGTAAAACCAAAAGCAAGTACAACCAATCTCCATGTAAATACATAATTTTCTGAAAATAAATCAAGGACCGTCAAATCCGCCTGAGGCGAAGTTGAGGTCCTTTTTTTAATGGGGAGTTACATTCCGGCAGCGATATCGATTTGTCTCCGAAGCCATGCTTGATCTCGGACTTCATTACCCTTGAGATTTGCTTCCTGCAGCAGATCGGTTACTGTGACAAAGTCATATCCTTTTTGCCGGAGTTGATCGATAATGATCGGTAGGGCTTCATGCGTCTGTTTTGCTGAATCACTGGCATGCAGGAGCACGATATCTCCCGGGTGAGCCTTGTTGACGACGCGATTGACAATTTTATCGACGCCTTTATTTTGCCAATCCTGTGAATCTGTGTCCCATTGGATGACTTTATATCCAAGTCCGTCAGCGATAGCTAACACGCGCTTATCAAAATCGCCATTGGGAAGCCGGATCAGATTTGGTGCTTTTCCGGTCATTTCGGTTAAAATAGAGTGGGCTGTAGAAATCTGCTTGGATATTTCTTCGTCGCTAAGCTCGCTGTAATTGTCATGCTTATGTCCATGGCTGCCAATTTCATAACCTTGCTCCTGGATGGTCTTCAGGATATCCGGATGGCTCTTTCCCCATAGGGAAGAGACGAAGAAGGTAGCCTTCTGAACATTTTTATCTTGGAGAACTTTCAGAATCGGTTCGGCCCGTTTGTCTCCCCAACTGATATCGAAGGTCAGGGCGATCACTTTCTTCTCCGTAGGCACGCTGTAAATGGCGGCGGGGCTGCTCTCCTCGGAGAATACAGTGATATGGCTCTGCTCCACATAGACGATACCTGCTGCAAACAGGGCCGCGGCAAAAACAAAGAAAAACCTTTTGATTTTCTTCCCGTTAAGGACATAGAAGAAATTGTTCATGCTTTTTTTAGCCCCTCTCGTTATCAGAATTGAATTTTGGCTCATTTGTACAACTATATGCCTGTACCTTTCGGGTTTATGACCCTTTCTTGTCCGAGATTCTATGAAGAGAGATTAAATTAGAGAATAATGTAGGAGGAGTTATACATGCTGTCATTTCGTTTATTTATCCGTGACTTACTGAAATATAAGAGGTCGTTAATTGTGGCGATTGCTTTCTTTGCGGTTGGCATCTTGATGGGAGCTATCGAGTCGGACCGGATCGCTAATCTCGTTATGGACGATATTGAAGTATTGCGCAGCTATAGTGAACAATTATCCCAGACGGCTACCCCGGAGCTGAGTTTTTTTAAATTTATCTTTTTGAATAATTCGGTAAAAAGTTTGGGGGTTATCTTTCTAGGCGCCCTGTTCGGCGTATTCCCGGCAGTGTTCCTGTTAATGAATGGTCTGGTCCTTGGATTTCTAGTAACAGTACAGGCCCAGAAAGGAGCGGATATGTTTGATCTTATTGTGAAAGGGCTGCTGCCTCACGGCATTATCGAGATTCCGGCAATCATTATTGCCGCCGCTTTCGGGATACAATTCGGTTATTTCGTATTGAAGGGGATTGGTGAACTGGGTGCGCGGGATCGTGGCGAGAGGACGATCGTCTGGAGTGATTTTCTCATATCGCTCGTCAGAGCTGCGTTCTGGACGGTAATCCTGCTTCTGGTTGCAGCGGTTATCGAGAGCACGCTCACTTTTTACTTAGTTCGTTAGTGGACTCTGTCATAATTTTCCCGAAAACTGTGCATAACAGTAAAGCGGTCAGAAAGCGACCGTAAGCAAAGACCCGTTATGCATGGTCCGGGATTGGCAGGTTACATAGATAAACTGAGTAGATAGAGGAGCTGTAGTTATGTTAGGTATGATGTTTAATGATAAGGAATGCAAGGAGCTTGATTATGTGTTACGCAAAGAATTGGATGAGATGTTGCTTGATATGAGCGATCAGCGTCTGGATCAGGATATACGTGATGCGATCGCCAAAAGATATAAAACCGTGTTCCGGATGTACGCCAGATTTGCCCCTTCCAAAGAACTCTCCAAGTATGCTAGAAATTCACGTTTTCCACGGGTTAAACAATAGGATAAAATTGGATTTGACTTTAGTATCTGTAGTATGATAAATTATGAAACGTTCCGATTTTTGCGGGATAAGCTCGCAGGATGCAGTAGAGTTCAAAACTTGATAAAAAAAGTTGAAAAAACTCTTGCAAAACTCGAGACAACATGTTATATTATAAAAGTCGCCGCTGAAACGCAGCGATGCACCAAAGTGAAGTTGATCTTTGAAAACTGAACAACGAGTGAGCGGGTTTCACGTCAAGTGAAATCTAAGAAATAAGTCAGATTCAAAATGAGCTAATCGCTCTTTTCAATGAGTAACAACTTTATTGGAGAGTTTGATCCTGGCTCAGGACGAACGCTGGCGGCGTGCCTAATACATGCAAGTCGAGCGGACTTGATGGAGAGCTTGCTCTCTTGAGAGTTAGCGGCGGACGGGTGAGTAACACGTAGGCAACCTGCCTGTAAGACTGGGATAACTAGCGGAAACGTTAGCTAATACCGGATAATTTATATTCTCGCATGAGGAGATAATGAAAGACGGAGCAATCTGTCACTTACGGATGGGCCTGCGGCGCATTAGCTAGTTGGTGGGGTAACGGCTCACCAAGGCGACGATGCGTAGCCGACCTGAGAGGGTGAACGGCCACACTGGGACTGAGACACGGCCCAGACTCCTACGGGAGGCAGCAGTAGGGAATCTTCCGCAATGGACGAAAGTCTGACGGAGCAACGCCGCGTGAGTGATGAAGGTTTTCGGATCGTAAAGCTCTGTTGCCAGGGAAGAACGTCCGTTAGAGTAACTGCTAACGGAGTGACGGTACCTGAGAAGAAAGCCCCGGCTAACTACGTGCCAGCAGCCGCGGTAATACGTAGGGGGCAAGCGTTGTCCGGAATTATTGGGCGTAAAGCGCGCGCAGGCGGCTATTTAAGTCTGGTGTTTAATTCCAAGGCTCAACCTTGGGTCGCATTGGAAACTGGGTAGCTTGAGTGCAGAAGAGGAGAGTGGAATTCCACGTGTAGCGGTGAAATGCGTAGAGATGTGGAGGAACACCAGTGGCGAAGGCGACTCTCTGGGCTGTAACTGACGCTGAGGCGCGAAAGCGTGGGGAGCAAACAGGATTAGATACCCTGGTAGTCCACGCCGTAAACGATGAATGCTAGGTGTTAGGGGTTTCGATACCCTTGGTGCCGAAGTAAACACATTAAGCATTCCGCCTGGGGAGTACGGTCGCAAGACTGAAACTCAAAGGAATTGACGGGGACCCGCACAAGCAGTGGAGTATGTGGTTTAATTCGAAGCAACGCGAAGAACCTTACCAGGTCTTGACATCTGAATGACCGGT
>NZ_KZ987724.1:3513065-3615170 GCF_003614185.1 Paenibacillus aceti | reverse complement strand
CCGTGACCCGGTACGGGGACAGTGTCAGGCGGGCAGTTTGACTGGGGCGGTCGCCTCCTAAAGAGTAACGGAGGCGCCCCAAGGTTCCCTCAGAATGGTTGGAAATCATTCGCAGAGTGCAAAGGCAAAAGGGAGCTTGACTGCGAGACTGACAAGTCGAGCAGGGACGAAAGTCGGGCTTAGTGATCCGGTGGTACCGCATGGAAGGGCCATCGCTCAACGGATAAAAGCTACCCTGGGGATAACAGGCTTATCTCCCCCAAGAGTCCACATCGACGGGGAGGTTTGGCACCTCGATGTCGGCTCATCGCATCCTGGGGCTGAAGTAGGTCCCAAGGGTTGGGCTGTTCGCCCATTAAAGCGGTACGCGAGCTGGGTTCAGAACGTCGTGAGACAGTTCGGTCCCTATCTGTCGTGGGCGTAGGAAATTTGAGAGGAGCTGTCCTTAGTACGAGAGGACCGGGATGGACGCACCGCTGGTGCACCAGTTGTTCCGCCAGGAGCATAGCTGGGTAGCTAAGTGCGGAAGGGATAAGCGCTGAAAGCATCTAAGCGTGAAGCCCCCCTCAAGATGAGATTTCCCAACTAGTAAGACCCCTTGAAGACGACGAGGTTGATAGGCCTGAGGTGGAAGTGCAGCAATGTATGGAGCTGACAGGTACTAATCGGTCGAGGGCTTATCCAAAACATCTAAATGCAAATGTAGTTTCGTATCCAGTTTTCAAGGATTAACCTTGAACGTTTGGTGGCGATAGCGGAGGGGTTCCACACGTACCCATCCCGAACACGACCGTTAAGCCCTCTAGCGCCGATGGTACTTGGACCGAAGGGTCCTGGGAGAGTAGGAAGCTGCCAAGCAATGTTCCCTGATAGCTCAGTTGGTAGAGCACTCGACTGTTAATCGAGTTGTCACAGGTTCGAGTCCTGTTCGGGGAGCCATTAGCTCTCATAGCTCAGTAGGTAGAGTGCATCCATGGTAAGGATGAGGTCACCGGTTCGATCCCGGTTGAGAGCTCCACGTATGTGGCCCGTTGGTCAAGGGGTTAAGACACCTCCCTTTCACGGAGGTAACAGGGGTTCGAATCCCCTACGGGTCACCACTTTCTTTAAAATGATTCATACATATGGAGGCTTAGCTCAGCTGGGAGAGCATCTGCCTTACAAGCAGAGGGTCAGCGGTTCGATCCCGTTAGCCTCCACCATATGAATTATTGGGGATTAGCCAAGCGGTAAGGCAACGGACTTTGACTCCGTCATTCATAGGTTCGAATCCTATATCCCCAGCCATTTTATGAGCCATTAGCTCAGTTGGTAGAGCACCTGACTTTTAATCAGGGTGTCGAAGGTTCGAGTCCTTCATGGCTCACCAGTATACTCATTCGAGTATATAGTGTGATTGTGCGCGTGTGGCGGAATTGGCAGACGCACTAGACTTAGGATCTAGCGTCTTTGACGTGGGGGTTCAAGTCCCTCCACGCGCACCATACTTGCGGACGTGGCTCAGCGGTAGAGCATCGCCTTGCCAAGGCGAGGGTCGCGGGTTCGATTCCCGTCGTCCGCTCCATCTAAATATGCGCCCTTAGCTCAGCTGGATAGAGCGTTTGACTACGAATCAAAAGGTCAGGAGTTCGAATCTCTTAGGGCGCGCCATTTAAATTAAATATCTATATTTTTTACGGGATGTAGCTCAGCTTGGTAGAGCACCTGGTTTGGGACCAGGGGGTCGCATGTTCAAATCGTGTCGTCCCGACCATCATTCATATTGTGCGGGTGTAGTTCAATGGTAGAACTCCAGCCTTCCAAGCTGGTAGCGTGGGTTCGATTCCCATCACCCGCTCCATACATAATACAGACCGCCTTAAGCAGGCGGTTTTTTTGTTATATTTTTCTCGAAACGTAACGAACTTCTCATCTAAAACTCGAAAACTGCAAAAAGGCTTTTCAACTCTAACTTCCCTGTTCTTAATAAATTCCTGCAAATGTGCAGGCTTTTCCAGCCTTTTGGCTGAAATGGAGCTGATCAGAAGAAAAAACCTGCATTTTCGCAGGCTTTTTTCTAACCAAACACTAGTCCCCTATTTGAGCCAATTCTGGATATAGAGCGATGAATTCAAGCGAAATGCATACTAGCTGCAACGCCAAGCATTTGAAATACATCCAGAGCTATGCTATTATAATAATGTTATGTAATAATATACAGTATACGGTATATGGTATACGGAGTATAGCTTGGTTTGGCAGAACATCTAGCTCTGCATATGCATTAAAGGCTGCGCATTCGGGTCAATAAGCATCCAATCTATAACTGCAACATCATCAACAAGATGATGTTTTTTGTTATAGATGAAGACTATACAATTACCTGTTTTACCGCATTACCGCAATATCGAAACAAAGCAACCGACAGGCCAACATTCAACGACAAGAGGCGATATTCTTAGACTTCCTTTGGGTTCTTTTTCCTTTGCTGTGTATGAGAAATGTTGAATTCT
The DNA here is from genome assembly GCF_003614185.1 of Paenibacillus aceti. Classification (GTDB taxonomy): domain Bacteria; phylum Bacillota; class Bacilli; order Paenibacillales; family Paenibacillaceae; genus Fontibacillus; species Fontibacillus aceti. The sequence goes on along the minus strand of NZ_KZ987724.1, from coordinate 3,612,678 downwards.
TTACAAATAAAGTGAAGATTTTCAGGGCAGTTTATTGTATGATATTAGGAAGGCTTTAGAAAGACGGAATAGGGATGGAATGGGGGAGAAATATGACTGAACTAGCGGTAACCGCCGGCAAGAGCAATTCGAACAACCTTCTAAGGCGCGACATCCGATTTCTTGGGAATATTCTGGGAGAAGTCTTAGTGCATCAAGGTGGGAACGAGCTACTGGATATCGTCGAGAAAATCAGAGAGACGAGTAAGTCCTTGCGGGCGGTTTTCTTACCGGATTTGCATGAAGAGTTTAAAGAAATGATAAACTCTCTTGAACCCGAGATTCGTCACCAAGTGATCCGTGCATTTGCAATTTATTTTCAGTTAGTTAATATCGCTGAACAGAATCATCGTATTCGCCGCAAACGGGATTACGAGCGCTCCGCTGGCGAGTCTGTACAAGCGGGCTCCATTGAGGCCTCTGTGCGTCTCCTGAAGGAGCAAGGGTTCGCTTATGATGAGGCGCAAGAGATTCTGGAGGGAATGTCGCTTGAGCTCGTCATAACGGCGCATCCTACTGAGGCTATGCGTCGCGCAATCCTCGATATTCATAAACGGATCGCTGACGATGTCATGTTGCTTGATAATCCTACACTAACTTTTCGTGAAAGGGAACAATTGAGAGAGAAGCTTCTGAATGAAGTCATTACACTCTGGCAGACTGACGAATTAAGAGACCGCAAGCCTACGGTTCTCGATGAAGTCAGAAATGGAATGTACTATTTCCATGAGACGCTGTTCCACGTGCTTCCCGATGTTTATCAGGAATTGGAGCGCTGCTTGAGTAAATACTATCCTGAGCATCATTGGCATGTGCCGAAATATTTGCGCTTTGGATCCTGGATCGGTGGAGACCGGGACGGGAATCCGTCGGTGACTGCCGATATTACCTGGCAGACATTGAAGATGCAGCGCAAGCTGGCCGTTAGGGAATACCAGCGTACATTGGCCGAGATGTTCAAGCACCTTAGCTTCAGTACGTCGATCGTTGACGTAACGGATGAGCTAATGGCTTCGATTCAGAAGGATCGGCTCCAGGTTACCTTGAATAAGACGCCAGAATGGCGCAATGAGAAAGAGCCTTATCGTATTAAGCTGACTTATATGACAGAGAAGCTTCATAATGTTCTCGATGACGCCAAGAGGGGGACTTCAGAGCGCTATGAGAGCGTCCAGGAGCTAATTACCGACTTGAAAATTATTGACCGCAGCTTGCGTCATCACTATGCGGATTACGTTGCGGATACGCATCTGAGTCAAATGATCCGTCAGGTGGAGCTCTTCGGTTTTCACACGGCTACACTGGACATTCGTCAGCACAGTCAGGAACATGAGAAAGCCATGACGGAAATCCTGGCCAAAATGAATATTACAAGCAATTATGCCGAGTTGGAGGAAGAGGAGAAGCTGGTGCTGTTGGAGCAGCTGTTGAATGATCCTCGGCCTCTGACCTCGCCATATCAGGAATATAGTGAGGGCACGACCGAATGTCTCGATGTATATCGCACGATCTATAGAGCGCAGAAGGAATTCGGTGTGCAGTGTATTACCAGCTACCTGATAAGTATGACTGAAGCAGGTAGCGATATACTGGAAGTTATGGTATTCGCCAAGGAAGTTGGGTTATTCTGCAAAGAGCAGGACGGTACCGTTATATGTACGCTCCAATCCGTTCCTCTCTTCGAGACGATCGATGATCTGCATGAAGCTCCGGCGATCATGAGTCGTCTGTTCGAAATGCCGATCTATCGCCAGTCTGTAGCTGCAATGAACGACCTACAGGAAATTATGCTGGGGTATTCCGACAGCAATAAGGACGGCGGAGTGGTCACAGCGAATTGGGAGCTGCGTGTAGCTCTGAAGCAGATCACCAAGACGGCTAGCAAGTATGGGGTGAAGCTGAAGTTCTTCCACGGACGTGGCGGAGCGCTCGGCCGCGGAGGCATGCCGCTGAACCGCAGTATTCTGGTACAGCCGCCAGAGACGATCGGCGGGGGTATCAAGATTACGGAGCAAGGCGAGGTTATCTCCTCCCGCTACTCCCTCAAAGGGATCGCATACCGCAGTCTTGAACAAGCTACCTCGGCATTGATCAAGGGAGCCATCAACGCGAAGCTATATGTAGACAACAATCAGCAGGAGAAAGAATGGGATAAGATTGCAGCCGAGATCTCGGAGACTTCCCTGAATAAATATCAGGATCTCGTATTCCGTGATCCGGATTTCCTGAAGTTCTTCAAAGAATCGACACCGCTTGGGGAAGTAGGAGAACTGAATATTGGCTCCAGACCATCGAAGCGTAAGAACAGCGATCGCTTTGAGGACTTGCGCGCTATTCCTTGGGTGTTCGCCTGGACGCAGAGCCGTTATCTATTCCCGGCATGGTATGCTGCGGGAACAGGCTTATATAACTTCTACCAAGGTGATGAGCAGAAGCTGAAGGTTCTACAGGATATGTACCAGAACTTCACCTTCTTCCGTTCCTTGATCGACACATTGCAGTTAGCGATTATTAAGGCGGATCTCATTATCGCCAGAGAATATGCAGGAATGTGTGATGATGAGGAAGTAAGAGATCGCGTATTTGGACAGATCGAGCAAGAATTCCATCTCACCAAGGAAATGGTTCTGAAGATTACCGGACTTACGGAAATTCTCGACGACGCTCCTGCGCTGCAAGAATCGATTCGTCAGCGGAATCCATACGTAGATCCGCTCAGTTACCTGCAGGTACAATTGCTGACAGAACTGCGTGACGCTCGCGAGAAGAGCCAGGATGATGCAATTCTGCTTCGTGAAGTGCTGCTTACGATTAACGGAATCGCCGCAGGGCTTCGCAATACGGGCTGATACTCGCTCGCCTGATTCCGATATAACGCTAATCATTGACGAGCCGAACCCTCCTATTTCGGAGAGCTTTCGGCTCGTTTTCTTATGAATATATCTCTCCAAAGGGATAATGTTCATGGAAAAGCCCTAATTCTATTGCATTTTATAAAGACTTGAATTAACATTTGAATGAAGTACCGGCGATGAACGGGTTATTCCTGGATAGCAGATCGGGGAGAAGGCCGGACAGGCATGAGGGGTTTGATTGGAGCCCGTCCATGGATCTGGAGGAAATCATAGTGGCTGATCATTTTGATACGAGATTGGTAAAGTTGGCCCGCAAAGGTGACCAAGGGGCATTTGCAGAACTCGTTGACTTATATAAGGATAAAATATTTCATTTGGCATATCGGATGCTATCTAATCGGCATGAAGCTGAGGATATAGTTCAGGAGACATTCCTGCGTGTGTACAAGAACTTCCATCGCTATGATGAGAAGCAGAAGTTCTCTACATGGATTTATCGGATTGCTACGAATTTATGCATAGATCGTCTGCGTAAGCGCAAGCCGAACTACTATCTTGATGCGGGAATGAACGATCAGGATGGGGTGGATGGTTATGCGATTATACCGGGAGACGAACGAACGCCAGAATCGGAATATTTATTGTCAGAGACTCAGGCAATGATTCATACAGCCATCGAAGGGTTGCCTGCTAAATATAAGTCCGTAATTGTGCTTAGGTATTTACAGGAATTGTCGCTGCAGGAGATCGGTGATGTTCTGGATATGCCTGTAACGACAGTGAAAACGAGGGTCCACCGGGGACGGGAATTTTTACGCAAAAAGCTGGAACATAAGGCAGTTTTCTAAAAAAACTGGACTAAATTAAATGGGATTTCTTTTTGAAACGTTATTCGCTCCGTAACGTAATGTATGTTAGGACGACTATTTCCATACTGTGTATGGCTCTTCATAGTATTGATATCGAAAGGAATGGCTGATATGGATTGCAAACATGCCTCCACTTTAATGCATGATTACTTTGACGGAGATATAACGCATGAGCAGGCCGTGGAGCTCAAAGGTCATTTACAATCTTGTTCCGCATGCAGTATCCAGTTCCAGCAATTGGAGCAGACGGAAATGACGTTGTTCGCGACATTAAGGCATACTCGTATTTCGGCTCCGGATGGATTAGTGAGTCGGATTATGAATGAGATTCCGAAGCAGCGCAAGCAGCAGGTATGGCTGAAGGTGATTAAGAAGCATCCAGCTCTGACAGCGGCGGCAATATTCCTGCTCGTGATGCTGTTCAGTACGCTATCCTTGATGAAGGCGGATAATCAACTGATCGTGAAGGTGGGCGATCTGGATCAAGTCGTCATCAATGGGAATATCGTCACAGTCCCTGAAGGGTCCACTGTAACGGGCAATTTGACGGTGGAGAACGGCAAAGCGGAGATTCTGGGGAATGTTGAAGGAAATTTGACCGTCATCGATGGCTCTTATTATCAGGCCTCGACGGCTCATATTTCCGGTAAGGTCAAGAGAATTGATCAGGCTCTGGACTGGATTTGGTACAGAATCAGCAATACCTTTACAGATGTCGCCTATAGGTAAGCAGGTAGTGATATAACAACAGATTGGCGCCCTCTCTAAGCAGATGGCGTCTTTTTATATGTTATTTTCCTGAAACTTGCATCTGACCCGGGAACGTTATAACCTATAGTTTAGAGAAATAAATAAAATAGATTACATTGCCGTATATCTGAGCAGACTTATTAGATATACATAAGCGTCTTCTAGTTAGTCGACTTGATCGAATTAGAAGAAAAACCGGGGGTTACACCATGGATTATTTTGCGAATATGAGCTGGCAGGACTGGATTAAGGATATTATCGATATCCTGATCGTTACTTATATAATTTATCATCTGATTTTGCTTGTACGGGGGACAAGGGCTATTCAATTGCTGAAGGGGCTGCTTGTTCTTGTTTTGATCTGGGCGGTTAGTACCTGGTTTGATTTATACACATTGAAATGGCTGATGAATCAGATGTTCACCTTCGGTGTCGTCGCTATCTTCATCATCTTTCAGCCTGAGCTTAGACGAGCTTTGGAGCAGCTTGGGCGGGGAAAATTATTCAACCGGGGAATCGCTGATGAGGAGGAATTTGCCCGGGAGATCGGCGAAATTATTAAGGCGCTGAATTATTTATCACGTAGAAAAATCGGAGCATTAATTGTTTTTGAACGGAATACGGGAATTAATGAATATACCGAGTCGGGCATCCCGATTCAATCGGTGATTACCTCTCAATTACTGATCAATATCTTCATTCCGAATACTCCGCTTCATGATGGGGCGGTCATTATTCAGGGGCATAAGATTACGGCGGCGGCTTGTTATTTGCCACTGTCCGAGAATCCTTTTATTAGTAAAGAGCTGGGTACGCGACATCGTGCTGCTATCGGCATCAGCGAGGTTGGGGACGCGGTCTCCATCGTCGTCTCTGAAGAGACGGGCCAAATTTCGCTGGCGATCGATGGACAAGTCGTCCGGGATATCAAGGAAGAATCACTGATCTCTAAATTATATGAGGAGCTTGGACCGGATTCCAGCCCGAATGAGAAGCGCAAGTCCTTCTGGCGTACGAAGGAGGCTGGCAAGAAGAATGGATAAATGGTTAAGTCATAACAATATTGTGAAAATCATTGCACTTGTGATTAGTATTATTCTATGGGCCATGGTGCATATCGATAGCGGGACTACCGTCGTGACTACGCCGGATTTGAAGCCACGAGTGATTGATAATGTCAATATTCAGGTTACCGGTTTTGATAGCGACAATTATGTCCTCTATAACCTGGATCCAGATAAAGTACGGCTCGAGGTCAAAGGGAGAAAAACAGATCTAACTACGAATTTCTCCAACTATCGAGTGAAGCTGAATTTGAAGGATGTAGGGCCGGGTACATTCACGCTACCTCTGTCTACGGAGCTGCCTCCAGGCGTGCAATTGGTGTCTATGACACCTTCGATTGTCAATGTAACGATTGAACCGAAGCAGACGAAGGATTTACCGGTGACGATTATTACCAAGGGAACTCCTGAGAAAGGGTTCGAGGTCGGAACTCCACTTACGAGTACAGAGGTTGTGAAGGTTACGCTGCCAGAGAGTGAAATCGATGACTTGCAGAAGGTACAGGGGATAATAGATATTACTGGATTGAATGATTCACTCAAGGGGAAAGCGGTTAAGCTGGCCGCTTACGACAAGCAGGGCGAGATTATGAAAAATGCAGAGATTTCGCCGGATTCGGTCGATGTTGATGTACCGCTGAATAAGACGTATAAAAGTATTCCGCTGGAGGTGCGCCAGACGGGACAGCTTCCTGCCGGATATGTATTGGCGGGTGTCGATACAGATTTGAAGGGGGTCGTCGTATACGGCTCTAAGGAGGCTATGGAGAAGATCACCTCTTACCCGATTACCGTCGATTTGAATAATTATAAGGGTAATCTGGAAACGAAATATACGCTGGACTTGACTCCGCCTGCCGGATTTGAGAAAATCGAGCCTAGTTCTGTGCAGGTGACGATCAAGGTCGAGCCTGCCTCGCAGAAGGTCATCGATAATATACCTATTACTCTGCTTAATTTGGGCTCCAATCTCACAGCGAGATTTATACAGCCTTCTGATAAGAAGCTGTCTTTAACGGTCTTGGGGACGAAGGAACAGCTGAACGGGTTGAATGCGAAGGATGTTACGCTGGAGGCGGATATGAGCAAATTCGGGGCAGGTATACACTCGGTGCCTTTAAAGGTGACATTGCCCCATTATGTGAAGCTGGCGGAATCGGAAGAGCCTCTTGAGATCGAAGTGGAATTAACGGATAAAGACTCCCATCCGGCCACGACGGACCCGGAGAGCCCGCCACCTCATAACAATAACGGAGAAGGATCTGATCACGGATCTACCGCTGAAGGCAATGGGGATAGCAGCGGCGGAACTGACTCGAATAATGTCGGGAACAACACGGATAGTAATAGCGGGGGCTAATGATACGTTTTTTAAAATACTTGAGGAGTGAAAACATGGGGAAGTATTTTGGTACGGATGGAGTAAGGGGAATCGCAAATCAGGAATTAACAGCTGAATTAGCATATCGTATTGGGCGTTGTGGGGGATATGTACTTACAGGGCAAGCAGCCAAGCCGAAGGTTATCATCGGGATGGATACGCGGATTTCCGGCGTTATGCTGGAATCTGCTCTTGTAGCCGGCCTGCTGTCGATCGGTGCCGACGTAGTTCGACTCGGTGTGGTCACGACACCTGCGGTGGCTCTGTTGACACGGATGCTCCACGCGGATGCTGGGGTTATGATCTCGGCTTCACATAATCCGGTGGAGGATAACGGAATCAAGTTCTTCGGTAGCGACGGCTTCAAGCTTCTGGATGAGACAGAGCTGGAGATCGAGGAGTTGCTAGACAAAGAGATTGATGAGCTCCCTCGGCCAATCGGTAGCGGACTGGGCTCGGTAACAGTTGATTATGATTCCAAACTGAAATATTTAGAGCATTTGAAGACGACGATTAACCGTTCCTTTGAAGGGCTGAAGGTGGTACTGGATTGCGCGAACGGAGCTGCTTATGAGCTGGCTCCAAGACTATTCAAGGAGCTTGGCGCAGAGGTGCATACGATTGGCGCTGAGCCGAATGGACTGAATATCAATGATCATTGCGGCTCGACCCATCCTGAACGCTTGAAAGAGGAAGTAGTGCGTCTCGGCGCGCATATCGGGCTGGCCTTTGACGGTGATGCGGATCGACTGATAGCAATCGATGAACTGGGTGAAGAAGTGGATGGCGATTATATCCTCTGCATTTGCGGCAACGCGATGAACCAGGCGGGCAAGCTGAAGGATAGTACGGTCGTATCGACGGTAATGAGTAATTTTGGGTTCTACAAGGCCATTAAGAAGCTAGGCCTCCATACGGAGAAAACTGCGGTCGGAGACCGTTATGTCATGGCTGAGATGATTCGCGGTGGTTATAACCTGGGTGGGGAGCAATCGGGTCATGTTATTTTCCTCGATCATAACACGACGGGCGATGGCATTCTCACAGCAATCCAATTGGTGGATACACTGCTTTCCTCCGGTCAACCGCTGAGCGAATTGAAGAAAATCATGAAGAAATATCCGCAGGTGCTCGTGAATGTCCGCGTACAGGATAAGAGCAAATATGCGGGCAATGCGGCGATTGAGGAGGCTGTGGCCGCTGCGGAGCGCAAGCTTGGCGACAACGGCCGCGTACTGGTGCGTCCATCCGGTACAGAGTCCCTGATTCGCGTTATGGCTGAAGGGCCGGACAAAGAAGAGATCGAACAGTTAGTGGCAGAGATCGTCGCTGTAGTTGAGAGAGAACTGGTCTAATCGATATTTATATAATTATGAGCCGCCGGGCAGTGGAGTTAGCGCTGTTTGGGCGGCTTTTTGCAACGAAACACCATATCGCTATTTCGATGAAATCAGCACTCATTCGAATCTAACGAAACTCGATATCGTTATTCGGGTAGAAATGCGTCGTTTTTCCCTGTATTTGCCCCAATAGCGATACACAGTTTCATTAGATCTTTAAATCGCTCCTTTAGATGCCAATAGTGATACCTAGTTTCCTTACAATTCAAGCTGGTCTCTGCTTCGTGTTCTCACTGCCTGATATTGCTGATATTTGCAGGCCTTGAGAAACAAGGCAGCCTAGGGATGAGAGGAATAATTGCAAAATTGGACGCAGATGCATATAATAAGCATATTCAAGTAAAGAAAGTGAGGATCGTGAGGTCATAGCAACATAAGCGCCAGAGCTTGGTTTCGCGCGGGTAGGAATTCGGTGTCAGTTTGACATGATGTAGTGTAACACTGCTAATCAGACTGATTCATGCCAAAGATTCTGAACCGGCAAATGCAAGCTGACGAGGTGGGGGTGTTCGAAATATTCGGCGGGGACCTCCCGGTGTGGCATCACACCGTAACCGTAAAGTCAAAACGAACAGGCGACTGTTCCGACAAACCTTGCGGAAGGATGCAGTATAGTTTGAATTCGATTAGTCGAAACTCATGAGTGTACGCGAGAGAATGAGCGGAGGAATCCGTGGTGGACGGAGCAGCAGTGGACATTCATGAAAAATAGAACGTTGGGCTGATGTGATTTTCATTATTTTTCATATCGTAGAACCTGCATTTTGATAATTGAATAGTTCTGTCTCTGTATACCGCGTGAAGCATCTTCCGCTCCTGTTCTGCTTGCGATAAATTACTGCAGAATTGAAACGGAGGATTATATAAGTATGTGTGGAATTGTTGGATATATTGGGAAGAGAGACACCCAGTCGGTCTTGATCGAGGGGCTTAAGAAGCTGGAATATCGCGGTTATGATTCCGCGGGTATCGCTGTGTATACGAAGGATGGCCTGAAGATTACCAAGGCAACGGGGCGTTTGGCCAATCTGGAGCATAAATTGGAGGACGCGCCGCTGGTAGGCAGTGCCGGGATTGGACATACACGTTGGGCAACCCATGGCAAGCCGTCTGATGTGAACTCTCACCCACACACGGATAGCAGCAAGAAATTCTCGGTAGTGCACAACGGGATCGTTGAGAACTATCTGGAACTGAAGGATGAGCTAATTAGCCAAGGCTATGAATTCGTCTCGGAGACAGATACCGAGGTTATTTCCCATCTGGTAGCGCGTGAATACGATGGAGACATCGTGAAGGCGGTTCAGAAGGCAATTAGCTATATGCGTGGAGCTTTTGCGCTAGGGGTATTGACGGAGTATGAACCGGATAAGCTGGTCGCTGTGCGTCAAGCGAGCCCACTAATTATTGGTATTGGTGAAGGCGAGAACTTCATTGGCTCCGATATACCGGCCTTGTTGAATTATACGCGTAGAGTGTATATCTTGAACGATGGAGAAATGGCTGTATTGACTAAGGATGCTGTCGAATTGATGACCATCGAAGGGAATTTTATTTCTCGGGAAATGATTAATGTCGATTGGGACGCAGTCACTGCAGAAAAAGGCGGCTTTGCTCATTTCATGCTCAAGGAGATCCATGAGCAGCCTAGAGCCTATCGTGACACGATGCTAGGGCGGATTGATGAGAGCGGACGCCGTATTATTCTGCCGGATCTGCATTTGACAGATGAGAAAATACGTTCGATCAACAACGTCCATATCGTAGCATGCGGAACAGCCTTTCATGCTGGTCTGGTCGGAGGGGCCGTCATCGAGCGTCTGGTGAGGATACCGGTGATGTGCGATGTAGCTTCTGAATATCGCTATCGTTCGCCGCTGATTACTCCTGACACGCTGGTAATCGTCGTGAGCCAATCCGGCGAAACAGCCGACACCCTGGCCGCGCTGCGTGAAGCGCAAGCGAACGGGGCTCATGTACTGGCGATCACGAATGTCGTGGGCAGCTCGATTGCCCGCGATGCGGATGATGTCATTAGCACACTTGCGGGGCCTGAAATTGCCGTTGCTTCGACAAAGGCGTATACCTCGCAGTTGATCGCTTTTTACCTGTTCAGCTTGTACCTCGCTCAAGTACGTGGTACGCAATCGGCAGAAGAGATCGCCCATGTGATCGCGGCCATGCATGCATTGCCTGAGCAAGTGGAGAGTATACTGGCTAATGTCGATGCTATTAAAGCATATGCTGAGCATATCGCCAAGCATGAAGACCTGTTCTTCATCGGCCGTGGCCTGGATTACGCAGTGGCCTTAGAGGGCTCGCTGAAGCTGAAGGAGATCTCTTATATTCACTCTGAGGCATATGCCGCAGGTGAATTGAAGCACGGAACCCTGGCTCTGATCGAGGAGGACGTTCCGGTCATCGCTCTGGCTACCCAGGAATCTGTCCTGGAAAAAACAGTAAGTAACATCAAAGAAGTCAAGGCGCGTGGCGCTGACGTTATGGCGCTCACCCATGAAGAGCATGTCACCGATCTCCTGAAATCAGTCGATCAGGCCTTTGCGATTCCGAAGACGCTGCCGATCCTCACTCCGGCCCTGTCCGTAGTGCCGCTGCAACTGCTCGCTTACTACGCTTCCCTCGCCAGAGGCAACGACGTAGATAAGCCGCGGAATTTGGCGAAGAGCGTGACGGTGGAGTAGGGGATTGAATTAAAGAGTGGCGTTGTGAATTCAAATTTAAGTTCTCCCAAGGCTTATAAAGTCGTATCAAAAAGCCGAGCGAAACTCAGGTATCCACTCCTGTTTTCCTCGGCTTCCTTTATCTTTCGAGCGGGTCGTATGACCCTCTAATCCCTGATAAATCGAGCTTTTCTCCTGCTTTTTTAACTCGACTTTATTTACTCGTGTTGAAGCAAGGAAGTTAGGGTGAGAGACGTTAAAGCCAAGTGGGGTAAGGGTCTGGGGCGATTTGGTGGGGGACAGGGGCGTAACACGACTTTTGGGATGTGCACACGGCGTCTAATGATAAAAATGTATGGAACCAACATGAAATTTAATTAAAATTAATGTATCTAGAGGGTAGCCTGAGACAATAATTTCAGTGCTCTCCCGACTTGGAGACGCGCCTTTTGCGTGCCCTAAAATGTGGACATCCCCATGTTCTGGCAGGATCGACGCTAGCGGACATCATTGTCCGTTAGCGTTGATCCTGTGGCATCCTGCCCTTGTAACGGACAATGATGTCCGTTACAAGGGGATTTGTCGCGAGAAATTGCATTTTGTGCTTCTAAGGGTCAAAAGTGTCCGTTAGAAGAGCGTAGTTGTTGTTTTCGTGCTCTAACGGTCATTTTTGACCGTTTGTCAGTGGAAAGTCCTGGCTCGTTCCGTCGGTTCTCCTTGCGGGGGCCTGAGAAGGTTCACACTGAGGTTTGGATTGTGGCTTTAGTATAACAATGAAGATAGATGATATGTTGAAATTAGGGATATTGTATTTAAATCAAGAAAATAGGAAAGTCAAACAATCACCAGTCTACCTACCGGCCATGTGCCGTTTCCCACTCATCCCAGGGTACTACGCCCAATTCGGGCTGCGGCTCATCAGGCAGCATGGCTATGAATTCTAGGGAATGCCCGTCTGGATCAGCAAAGTAGATCGACACGGCGGGCATCCATGCGAAGACAAAGGGGCGTTCCGTACCATCATTTAAGAAGTTCCGGATAGGAAGTCCACGTTCTTTTAAAAACGGAACTGCATGCTTCATATGTTCAATCGTTGTGTGAAAAGCAAAGTGCTGTCGAATAACTTGAGCAGGTTCTTTTTCCCATATGCCAAGCATTGCCTTTCCTCTGTGTCCAATCCAATAGAATCTTACTCGCCGATTGTCCTGATAGGCAAATTCCAGCCCAAGCGTGTTCTCGTAAAACTCGGCTGATCGTTCCAGATTAGTTACATGGATATGTGTCTCAAACAGACCTTGGATCAAACCACTCGCCTCCTTATTGGTAAGTATATTCCAACTTGAGGAATAGGTAAAAGGGAAAGACACGAGATGTGGTAGAGGAGCTTAATCAAGTGGAGAGCGACACAAAATGACTAAGAAATCGCATTACCAAATACTACGTTTGATGCAGTAATAAGGTATAATAACCAACAGAAGCTACTCTGAATCAAGTTAGATCCCCTACAAGATAGTTGGGTAAAAATAATAATTGCAAATGACGATTATGTTTTCTCACCTGAAGTAATAGAAAAGCACAAAGTTTTCATGAAATATAGGTAATTTATTTTTTCAGTGCTTAGACTGCTTTTGTTCCTTAAGATATATTTCTATTTCATCAGGATTCAATTTGCGAATTTGAGCATTGGGGCTTTCAATATATTGTTCGGATATATAAGCAGGTTTCTTATCCCTACACGATTTGTCTTTGTTCTTTAATAAATAATTTTCCAGATCTTCTTCGGTATGAAAAATCTTATAGGAAACTCTATTATTTTTCCCTATGATCTCATATATTCCACAAGTATCTTTGCAACTTGCTTCGGATGTTCTCAAATAGAGATTAGCAATCTCTAATGATTTAAATGGAAAGTTCCATCTATACAGACCTCTTTTATCATCTCTATCAATACATATACATCTCCCACAAGTTGAACATATGTATTGGGTATGGTTTTTTAAACAATTCTCGGGCTCTAAAATGGGTGTTATCCTTGGATTATCACTATAGCACTCTTTGCATACCATATTTCCCCACCTACTTTTTTATAATATTCTATAAATGAGTTGTATTGAACGTATTGACTTAATTGAATTATAGCACGGCTGTCTGGCGAAAAAGATCATGATCCAATTCGCTTAGCTAAGCTCGATCTAAGGAGGATTTTATGCAGTTTGATGGACAACAGTTTTATGTCGTAACAGGTGGCCCTGGCTCAGGGAAGAGTACGCTCCTCGATTATCTCGAACAGCAAGGCTTCATGCGGTCGATCGAGGCAGGGCGAAGCATCATCCAGGAGCAAACAATGATAGGCGGTGCGGCGCTGCCTTGGGAAGACAGAATACTCTTCGCTGAGCTCATGTTATCTTGGGAAATGCGCTCATACCGACAAGGGTTGGAGCAAGGGAATAGGGCTCCCGTGCTGTTTGATCGGGGTGTGCCTGATATCATCGGATATCTTCGACTGGAGGGGTTGGATGTTCCGATTCATATCCAGCGCGCTGGCGAATTATTCCGCTACAATAAACGGGTCTTTATCGCCCCGCCTTGGCCGGATATTTATCGACAGGATGCCGAACGAAAACAGGATTTGGAAACAGCCCACCGAACCTTTGACATGATGGTGGACGTTTATACTGAACTTGGATACGAATTAGTCGAGCTTCCGCGTTGCAGTATCGAAGAACGCGCCGAGTACATCAGATCGACAATTTTTACCGAATATACCCAAAATTCAGGATCTAGTATATACTATTGAAAGAATCGCTCATAGATTTCGTCACTGCACGGTAGCTGCATAGCGTAATATAATAGAATAGAATGGTAGGTTCATTTAACACTAGCAATCTCGGAGGGATAATTATTAACTACATTGCTGCGTTAGTGGTGTCATTTCTTGTCGTTTATGTTTTAATTCCGCCGCTGAGGAAGTTTGCTTATAAGATCGATTTTGTTGATAAGCCTGTGAAGAATAATGATAGAAAGATACATAAGCAGTCAATTCCTTTGACAGCAGGTATCGCTATATTTATAGGCTTTGTAATCGCGTATCTCTTTTTTGTGAAGCCGGATGATGTTAAAGAATATGTGGCTATATTGATTGGCGGCAGCCTGATTCTCAGCATCGGTCTTGTAGATGACTGGATGAAGACGCAGGGCAAAGAGCTTTCTGCACTCCCGAAGCTAATTGTCCAAGTAGCCGCAGCCGTTATTGTATTCTATTCGGGCATTTCTTTTACCGGATTCACGGCTCCTTTTTCGGATGAATATATCCAGTTTCCAGTCTGGCTTCAGTTGATATTTACAGTAGTATGGATATTCGGCGTGACGACCGTGATCAACTTCTCTGATGGGATCGATGGCTTGGCTGGTTCGCTGACAAGTATCTCTTCTACTACATTGTTCATTGTCGCTGCAGCGAAGGGGCAGACGGGTTCCGCAATCATTGCGATCATTCTTATCGGGGTTTCTCTTGCTTATTTACGGTATAATAAACCGCCTGCAAAGGTTTTTATGGGCGATGCGGGGGCCACCTTCCTCGGATTTATGCTGGGAGTTGTCGCTTTGGACGGTGCCTTGAAGCAAGCAACAACGCTGTCGTTGTTTATTCCGATCCTGGCTTTGGGGGTTCCGATATTCGACAATATTTTTGTCGTTATCAAACGTTTTATCAATGGAATTCCCGTGTATAAAGCGGATGCTAGTCAGGCTCATTATCGCTTATTAAGAACAGGCTTGAACACCAAGCAGGTTGTATTCGTATTGTCGCTAATTAATATCTGCTTCGGTTTGTTCTCTATCATTATTTTGCTGCTGCAAAACCAGATATAACGTCAATCTATTAAGGCTGTCGAGGGAGCTATCTATCTTGGCGGCCTTTTGTGCTGCCCACTAAATTGTGACGAAACTAGGTATCGCTATTTGCGTCAAAAGGGGCGATTTAGAAATCTAACGAAACAGGGGATCGCTATTTGGGCAGATACAAGGCGAAATGACGTATTTCTACCCGAATAACGATATGGAGTTTCGTTAGAGTCGAGAAGGTGCTGATTTCGTCGAAATAACGATATGGTGTTTCGTTAGAGCGCCGAATCCCCACCCGCGCAAGCAAATTCCTGCACATTTGCAGGGATTTCCTCAAAATAGGTAGTTTCGCATGCAAAAGCCTGCATTTATACATCGTTCAACCTCCTCCCTAGCAACGATATACCACGATTTGGCCTATTGACCCATAAATATACAAGGAATAATTGACAAAAGAAAGTAGAAAATGTAATATGATTCTGAAAAAAGTCATATATGCCAATACAGAGGGATTATTAAAAAGCTAAATTGAAGAGAAAGGGTTGAATGTATGGAACTTACGCTCAAGCGGGAAACCTTTGTAACGGCTTATCCACCGTACAGCGTACTATCAGCAAAAAATGTATCCACAATTTGGGAGAGACGGCCGATTAATATTTACCTCCACCTGCCGTTCTGCCCTAAAAGATGCAACTTTTGTTACTACCGTGTCGAAGAATCGAAGGGCGGAGATGAAATTGCCGCTTATGTCGATGTGCTGCTGCAGGAGATTGCTTTGCTGGCAGAACGGCCGGAAGTACAATACTGTTCCATGCAAACTCTTTACTTCGGCGGGGGTACCCCGACCATGCTTACCTCAGAACAATTCATCAAGATTGTCCAAGCTCTCGAATCTATCTTTCCTAAAACCTCCGATTTTGAATTCAACGTGGAAGTAAGACCTGGAAGAGAAGCCACCCAAGAGAAACTCAATACTCTTAAACAATTAGGCGTCAACAGAATCAGCATGGGCGTTCAAAGCCTGGATGACCGAGTTCTGAAAGAGAACGGTCGTAATCACCTCTCGAAGATCTTCTATGATACCTATGATCGTGTGCGTATGGCAGGATTTGATTGGGACAATTGCGACCTGATGTCCGGTATGCTGCATGAGACAGAAGAATCGTGGAAGAACTCGGTGGAAGCCCTATATGGCTTTGGCCCGGAGAATATCTCAATCTATAAGATGGAGGTATTCTACAATACCAAGCTCTTCAAGAAGCTGCGGGAGAATCCGGAAATATTAGTGAGCGATGATGTTGAAGCCGCGCATTTCAGATGGGCGAGGAGATTCCTGGAATCGAAGGGCTACTTCATGTCCAACAATTCCAGCTTCGTCATTAGTCCCCACTACATCGACAGACACCGGGAGAATATACAGTATGGGGGGGAAATGATAGGGATCGGTCTCTCATCGCATTCCTCCTTTAACGGTTCAATGTACCAAAATACGTCGGATATGAAAGAGTACGTAGATATGGTGACGAACGGGAGATTGCCGATATCGAGATCGTACAAGCTGTCGAAGCGTGATGAGATTATTCGCTACGTCGTCATGAGCTTCAAGAACTTGAAGATCAAGCGTCAGGATTTTATCAATAAATTCGGTGTTGAACTGACAGATGTATATGGTAAACAAATCAGTGATCTAACGAGAAAAGGCTTGCTGCGTTTGGACGAAGATCATTTGTATTTGGAATCCGAGTATTATGATTTTGCCGATGATGTGGCACGTTTCTTCTATCCAACACATCTACAGGAAGACATGCTCGCTCATATTAGCCGAAAGGGATGATAGAGAATGTTATTGGTTGATGTAAAAAAAGAGCTGGGTGAATTGCTGGCTAACGGATTATCTTCTACACAGGTGCAGGAGGAACTAAAGGGTGACACCTCATTGCTGCGCGATATTGGCCTGGATTCGGTCCAACTGATCGAGCTGGTCGTAGCTATTGAACAGCGCTTTGGCGTAGCTGTCTTTGACGGGGAGCTCTGCCCGGATTTATTCGATAATTATGATCAACTCTGTGAATTTATTTTCAAAAAAATAGAGGCGAGGTCATGATCGTGGACAACAATAAGACGCTGCAAGGCATTGTCATTAACCCGGGAGTATATAAGGGCAAGGCATATGTGGCAGGTCCGGACAATGATAGGCCTTTTGACAAAGGCGATATTCTAGTTATTCCTCATAGTAACCCGAAGTATTCTCTTATGCTGTTGGATGCTGGAGCACTAGTCTGTGAATCCGGTGCGGTGATGGCTCATATCTGCATCGTAGCGGGTGAAATCGGAATCCCTTGCATGACCCAGGTCAATGATGCCACGAAGGCGATTAAAGACGGCAGCTATATCGAAGTCCATGCCGATCAAGGAGAGGTGCTAGTTGTTGGATAATGAGGAGCTTCTCAAAGGGTATCGTGAATCCCTGAAGGTAGCGTGGGGATATAACGATTATGAAGATTGGCCACTACGGATCTCATCGATTATGCATCTGTTTACGGATGTGTTCGCCAAGGAGTTCATCGAGGATTTGAATGCCATCTGGGATGAGGAGAACGGTCCGCAGCAGCTGGCGCAAATTTTCGAATATCCCGGAAGACTGTTCCGTCTCATCGATGTCGTCATATTCGGCCTGAGGAGAGCGCGTACGCCGCTAGAGGAGCAGAGACAATTCGTGGTGAGAATGCTTCGGGCAGCCCACACACTGAAAGCTGGAGATTTATTCAATAAGAACGGCGCCAATCTTCTCATCCATCCCGATATTCCCCCTAAGAGCAGCAGGAAGCAAGGCGATTCAAATCTCATTCATAAGCTGCAAGCGGCGCTGTTCATGTATACAGAAGCCATCCTGTTTCGCGGACATGACGCGGTGAAGACCGTGCATGGCCCATACATCACCGCAGACAATACGGCAATCGTCATTCGCGAATTTCACAATCTTTCCCCGACAGAACTTTGGCCTTCCTCTCTACTAATTAATCACAAGAAGATAACTACAGTATGTGAATATATGACTTCTGCAGAAGTTAAAGTCGATTGCTATGACCATATCTACCATTCAGGCAAGCTGAATCAATCGTTGCTCTCATGGCATGTCACCATCGATGGAGAGAGCGTGGATACTGAGCAGATAAGCGCTTTTGTCGATGCATTGATCGCGAAGACAAGGCAGGTAAGCGGGATCGTGGATGAGTGGACCTGGCAGCAGAAGACGGAAAAATATGCAGATATTTTCTGGTTTCGAAAATCGCCATTAAGAGAGCTGCGCGGCCTTTCCAGCAAAGTGCCAGACCATGTCTATGAGACGATCCGCAACGGTAAGCCAAGCGAGATTCGCTCTAAATGCTTATCGCCCCGGGAAGTGGCTTTTCTCATTCAGCTTGGCGTATGATCCTCCCACTTCCAATTTTCACAAAGGAGGGTATTGATATACGAACAGTCATATCTATCGAGCAGGCAGCGGAGGTCTCCCTTGAACTCATAGGGGCTAAAGCTTGGAGACTGGGCGTTGCTCATCAACAAGGTATACAGGTTCCAAGGGCGATCATTATCCCCTATGAACTGATTGAATTAGATCGTCCGGATTGGAAGTCATGGCTGCTCGGACAGCTTCAAGCTTATTTCGATCTGGATGCGACAACTCTTGCAGTTCGATCAAGCTCTACCGTCGAGGATCTAGCTCAGGCCAGCGCGGCGGGAATTTTCGAGAGTGTACTTGGCGTGCGTGGTATCGATCAGATCGCTGATGCGGTAGAGGAGTGCGTCAGAGCGCTGCATTCCGATGTCGCCGTCAAATATGCCGAGCGGCTCGGCAACGCCAGAATGCAGATGAATATTATTATTCAGCAGCTGATTTCTCCGAGGAAGGCCGGGGTGATGATCACAGGCCGACCTTCAAGCCAGCAATTTATTGCCGAAGGAGCCTGGGGGCTGGCGGTCGATCTCGTCTCCGGGGCGATGAATCCGGACTTCTTGACCGCTTCGTTATCCGGGGGAGAGGATGCGATTACGCGAAAAGGCAGCCAGACGGAGGTATGCGAGCGGGCCGAGAGCGGACAGGGCCTAAGCCGCCGGGGGTTGAATCCCGAAGAGCAGGCAGCCGAGCTTTTCGAGCCCGGGCTCAACCGACGCTTGGCGGCCCTTGGAAGCAGCGTCAGATCGATCTTTGAGGGTGACCAGGAAGTAGAATGGGCCGAGGATCACGATGGGACGTTATGGCTGATACAATCTCGCCCTTTCATGACAAGAACAGCGTTTCGGGGGACGGCGAACGGCTAGAGCCATTCACCATTCTAGCTTTTTATTGGCTGATGAAATCACAAGTTGGGGGAATAGGTGTGAGAATTTTAGGCGTATCAGCTCCTTATCATGATGGTTCCGCATGCTTGATTGAAGATGGCGAATTGGTATGCGCCGTCGAAGAAGAACGATTAATTAGAAATAAGCGAGCCTGGGGCAAGTTTCCGGTTAACGCTGCGAAATGGTGCCTTGAGAGCCGCGGATTAACGCTGGAGGACGTCGATAAGATCGCTTATCCATGGGAAAGGGACAAAATTCAGGATCGCACTCTGGCGAACTATGAAGTGAACTCGCGTAGACTATTTCCGCCGGAGCTATTCGGCTATCAGCCGCGCAACGCCCAAATTGAGGATGTCGATCATCATTTGTCTCATGCCGCATCTACCTTCCGTTTCTCAGGTTTTCCATCGGCGGCGATCCTCATCATCGATGGAACGGGAGAGAGTGTAGGAACTACGCTATATCATGGACAGGCGGATGGCACGATTAAATTGCTCCGTTCCTGGTCGAGTAATTTGTCCCTGGGTCTCTTCTATGAAGGGGCTACGCAATATGCGGGATTCTCCAAGCTGGAAGCAGGCAAGCTGATGGGGCTGGCGCCTTATGGCGTTGGCGAGGTACTGCCTTATGTGCGCTTGACGGAGGACGGCTATGAGATGGATGTCCCGGAGCTGCCTACTCAGGAGCATGTGACTCAATATTGGGTGCAGAGATTGATCAAGGATTTTGGCCCTGCTAACCGCAGAAAATATGAGTATGAGCTTGCGACTTGCTATAACCAAGAGAAGACGGAATTTGATGAGCGGATTACAAAAGTAGCGGCTAGTGTGCAATTGACATTAGATACCGTAATTCTCCATCTGGCTAGACTCGCCAAGCAATTAACCGGTGAGGACAATTTATGTCTCGCAGGCGGAGTAGCCTTGAATTGCACATCCAATGGCAAAGTGCTGGTCGAGCAATTATTCAAGGATATCTTCGTCCCGGGACCAGCTAATGATACGGGAGCCTCGATTGGAGCTGCTGCCGAGCTATGGTATCAAGCGACCGGCTTGCCTTTGAAGCCGCTCAAGGATCTAGGGCTAGGCCCGAAATTCAGCACGGATTACATAGGGGCTCTGCTGAAGAAGCTCGGTATACCGCATTCCTCCAGTAATAGTATCGAAGTTGTGGCCAAGCTGCTGGGAGAGGGGAAGATCGGGGCCTGGTTCTCCGGTGGGATTGAGATTGGCCCCAGAGCCCTGGGGCATCGCAGCATTATCGCTAATCCGGCGCTTGGAGCTAATAAGGATCGGCTTAATATCGATGTGAAGAAGCGGGAGACCTGGAGACCTTACGGCCCGAGCATGCTGGAGGAATATACAGAGACCGCGTTCGGTCAGCCGCTTGATCTTCCGTACATGCTGTTCACCCTGCCAGTTACAGGGGACCGCCAGAACCTGACGGCAGTGACCCATGTCGATGGTACGACCCGTGTGCAGACAGTGGCGAATAACCCGAATGATCCGTATGCGAATCTATTAAATCAGGTGAAGACGACCCTTGGCTTCCCGGCCGTAGTCAATACATCATTCAATATCGCGGGGGAACCCGTCGTCTGCAGACCTGAGGAAGCGATCAGATCCTTCTATGCTTCGCCTCTGGAATTTATGTATTTAGAGGGGTATTTGATATGGAAAGAAAGCTGATCTATGCCAAGCAAATGGCCGAATCTATCGGTCATCGAAGACTGGGGAGCTCCGGGCTGAAGATTTCTGTAATCGGGTTCGGTACCTGGCTGAACTTCTCTACGAATGAGGATCAGCGCCCATTGATCTCCAAAGCCATGGACGAGGGGGTCTGCCATTTCGACACCGCGGATATGTACGGCGCTCTGCCAGGCTGGTCGGAGATATTACTCGGTAAATCCCTGGAGGGGATCACCCGGTCTTCCTATGTATTATCTACGAAGGTGCATGCCCGTGTCGGCAAATGGCCGAATGACGCGGGCCTGTCCCGTAAGCATATTATGGAGAGCTGCGACAAAAGCCTGACCAGGCTGAACACGGATTATATCGATGTTTATTACTGTCATCGCTTCGATCCAGATACGCCTCTCCATGAGACAGTAGATGCTCTAGCGACCCTGAAGAATCAAGGCAAAATATTGTATGCCGGCATCAGCATGTGGCCCGCGGAGGCGATTGGGGAATTCTCCCGGCTGGCCAAGGAAGCGAAGCTGCAGGTGGTCGCCAACCAGGTGCAATATAATGTCCTGCAAAGACCCGACGAGGATGTCTTGGCGGTCTGCCGTGACGAGGGGATTGGATTAATCGCCTATTCTCCCCTCGCTCAAGGCCTCTTAAGCGGAAAATATAGGGAGGACAACACGAACACGAATGATCTGCGCGGGAACATCCCTTACCGCAATAAGTGGCTCAAGAGAATCACGGATGATCGCAGCAAAGTCGAAGCCTTACAAGTCTTCTTTCAGTTATGTGATCAGTATGAGGTTCAATATGTGGATGCGGCTATAAGCTGGGTATTGGCTCAGCCGAATGTGGCCTGTGCATTATGTGGCTTCAGCAGCGATGAGCAGCTGTTGAATGTCCTGTCCTATGATCCTTATGAATTACCGGGGGAACTGTTAAATGCACTGAACCTGCTGAATACCGTTAATCCTGTTTCGCATGCTTGAAGTAATCAAGGTCAAGAGGGTGATGAAAGATGCAGTCTATTTTGACTAAGATTTTGGATTTGCAGAGCAGCACAGAGAGGCTGATTGCCTCAGAACCAGGGAAGTGGTTTACAGGAGTGGATTTGCAGGGGACGGCGGAGGGCTTGAGACAGAGCCTTCAGGAAAGCGGCGCTGCATCCGGCGGGGTAGCCATCTGCTGCTCCACAGGCCCGGCCTTCGTGGCTGCCCTGATCGCGGTGATTCAGTCAGGTCGTTCCCCTGTGCTGCTGGGAAGTAAATGGCCCATGCATGAAATAGCGGCAGCATTGAGCAATAGCCCCTGTGCGGCGCTGATCACCGACCAGACCCGATTCAGAGATGAATTTATTCACCCCGATTGGGATTGTCTGAATCTGGAGGGGATCTGCACGGGAGGTTATCTGGTCTGGAGGAACCTCAATTTCACCGCTGATGTCCCTGAGGGAGAGTGGCTGGGACAGTTCACATCCGGAACGACAGGGAAGAGCCGTCTTGTCATCCGGAGCTGGGCAGCGATCGAAGATGAAATACTCGCCCTGGAGGAGGCCTCTGGCCTTCCTCCGGGAGGTATTTACTTGAATATGGCTCCGCTTCATCATTCCTACGGCTTCTGCGGAGGCTTGATTTGGCCGCTGCTGAGGGGCTCAGCGCTATATAACGTCCACGACTTCTATCCCTCAGCCTGCCGCAGAATCTGGGCGGAGCTTCATCCGGTCGTCGTCTATGGGCTGCCCTTTCAATACGACTTCATCGCGATCTCTCCCGGTACGGAGGTCAACACTCCGAGGATCGCCTTCTCCGCAGGTGGGCCGCTAACCTATGAGGTGCGTTCCAAGGCGAAGGAACTGCTGGGAGTACAGCTCAGCAACAATTATGGCAGCACAGAGACAGGGACGATGTGCGTCTATAGGGATATGCCGCTGGAGGTCAGTGATCATTGCGTAGGATGGCCGCTACCGAACAGGCATTTTCAAGTCTCGGAGGATGGAGTGCTGCTGCTGTTCAGTCAAGGAACGATGGAGCGATACTATGACGGCCCGGAGGCGGCGATCCCCTATACGCTCGGAGACTTAGGCCATATCCGGTCAGACGGCTGCATTGAAGTGCTGGGTCGACTCAGACCGGTGATCAATGTGGGCGGGGCCAAGATTAGCCCGGAGAAGGTAGAGGATGTTATCAAAGCCTGCCCTGGCATCTCCGATGCCGTCGTGATGGGGACTGCGGTCTCCGGCTTTCATCAGATGGTGAGTGCGTTCGTTGAAATCCGTGCAGGAGTTGACTTGACGGAGGAAGAGATCCGAACGTTTTGCAAAGCCCGTCTGTTACCCGTAGAGGTGCCCAAAAGGGTCCATCTCATGGACAAGATCCCGAAGTCGGAAACGGGCAAAATTCAAGGCAAGTATTTACTGGAGATGTCATAAACGATAGCGCTGAAGGGCGGGGTTAATTTGAAGGAGCTATGTATCCATTTGCCGCTGGATAATGAACAGTATGTGAAATCACTGCGTTATAAGATCGCTTATATTTCCAAAGATATTCAGGATATTACGGAGCAAGGGGCGAAGCTGTTCATCAAGGTGTCTGAGGAGAAGGCGGCTGAAATTGAAGCGGCGATTTTTCGTTTAGTAGAAGAGACCAGTGAGAGCTATATCGATGTTCCGGCGGACGTTATTTTTGAGCATAAGTCGGGTCATAAGTTTCCAGAGTACGATATCTATGAGGCTTTGCTGTCCAATCAATGGGTCGTCCCTTATGAGAATGGTCTGGTTGGATTCGGCAAACAATTTCTCAATCTGTACCGTTATCTCGATCAGACCTTCGTTCAGTGGGCAGAGCAGCATGGCGCGGTTGAATATGTATATCCTGATTTGATCAGTATCGATACTCTCAATCAATATCACTATATCGCCCAATTCCCTAACCATCTTATGTTTGCTTCTCACTTGAAGGAGGATATCGAGCTGATCCAAGACTTCTCCAGTGAGGTGTCCGCTGGCTGCGACTGCTATAACAGCAGCTATATCGATAAGCCCACGTATGCGAATAAACTGGCGATTTGCCCGCATGTGTACAAGCAGTATGAGAATCAGGCCATCGATCCGGAGCAGCCTATCATCGTGACATCGGCAGGGAAATGTAAAAGATTCGAATCCATCAATATGACCAAGGTAGAGCGGCTGCTGGATTTCACCATGCGTGAAATCGTGCTGGTCGGCTCCTATGAATATGTTCTTAAGCTCAGGGAAGAGTTCATTCAGCTGACCGAGGATTTGATCCGGCGCATCGATCTTCAGGCGAATATTAAAACGGGCAATGATCCGTTCTTTACGACTGAATATGAGCCAAAGGCTCTGCTGCAGCAGAAATTGAAGCTGAAATATGAACTGAACATGCTACTGCCATATAGCGGCAAGGAGCTGTCCGTGGGTTCTTTTAATTACCATGGTACATACTTCGCCGAAGCTTTCAATATCACCTCGACGGACGGAAGTAATGTGCATACCGGCTGCATTGCCTTCGGGCTGGAGAGATTCGTGTATGCCATCTTGAGCCAGATTGGCCTGGAGCAGGCTCAGTCAGTAACGGAGGGACAAAATGAGCGACAATTTATTTAAAGGCTTTCGCCCGGAGGCGCTGCAATTTCTGGAGAATGTCAGATTGAATAACAGCAAGGAATGGTATGAGGCGCATCGCAAGGAATATCAGGAGCTCCTGGTACAGCCCTTTCAATATCTGGTTAGCGATCTTGCCGCCGATATTTTGCAAATCGATTCTTTGTTCGAAGTAAGGCCTGCTGTTAATAAAACATTGTCCAGATTATACAGAGACACCCGCTTCTCCAAGGATAAATCGCTATATCGCTCCACGATGTGGCTGACGTTCAAGCGTCCCAAGTCCGAATGGCGGGATGCGCCGGCCTTCTTCTTTGAGATTTCTCCCGATAACTTCCGCTATGGAATGGGCTATTATAGCGCGACCCGAGAATCCATGGATGTATTCCGCAAAATGATCGCAGAGGATACTCCTAAGTTCATGGAGGCCATCTCGTTCTACGAGAAGCAGGACATTTACGTCATCGAAGGGGATATGTACAAGAAGCCGCAGGACCCTTCCCTCTCAGAAGAGCTGCGCCAATGGTATGACAGGAAGAATATTTATCTGGTTCATAATGATGGCGATGTAAAGAAGCTATTCACTCCCGATATCGCTGATGAGGTGCTTCATGGCTTCAAGCTGCTGGAGCCGATTTACCGTTATCTATGCCAGGTTGAAGAGCGTAAGCAGTCCGAAGCTTCCACGAATTACACACGCTCATAGAGAGGGGGATGGCTTATGGAGATCGTTAAATTTATCCAATCCTTTGCCTCTCCTTTCTGGGATAGATTCTTTATCCAGGCGACCCGAATTGGCGACGACGGCTTTTTTGTCATCCTGTTTGCCTTGTTCTTCTGGTGTATTAGCAAAGACTTCGGGTATCGTATGGGATTCGCTTTTTACTCTAACAGTGCCTGGAATTCGATTTTGAAAAATATTTTTCAGGTTCCGCGCCATTTCGGTCAGATCGATGTACGTACTCTTAATGAGGTGGCGATCGGGGGGTATTCTTTTCCCAGCGGACATGTTCAGAATGTAACATCTTTCAGCACGTCCTTCATTCTTCGCTATAGGTACAAACTTGTTTACACACTAGCTATCCTGGTGATCCTGCTCGTCTCACTATCGCGCTTGTACCTAGGTGCCCATACACCGATGGATGTGCTCGGGTCATTAATCATCGGCGCAGGCTGGGTAATCCTGGCGGAGTGGGTCTTCGGAACATTCAGCAAAGGCTGGCTGGAGCTGAAGCTGTTGGCTGTCGCTGGCGCATTATTCCTCGGCACGCTGATTGCCAGTGATACCTGGTATTTCTCTTCGATCGGCACGGTGATCAGTATTTTGCTGGCTTATTATCTGGACGAGAAGCTGCTCCATTTTGAAGTTCCGAAGCGATGGGGGGCCAAGCTGGGCCTGTTGTTGGGCGGACTACTTGTATATTACATCGTGGAGGGCTTAGTCACTCCATTATTGACCAGGACGCCGGCGGGCAAGTTTACCGAGGGCTTTCTGATCGGGATATTAATCACATTAATTATTCCTGCGCTATATATGGGATTGAAGCTGGTAATCTCACAAATATTTAAAGGGGGAGACGGTAGTCGATATGAATCGCGTACACCTTGAAGAGGTACACACCAGCCTTAGTCCCTTCGACATCTATAAGCTGTTCTTCGGCGGCAAGTACAGCTTTTTTCTGGATAGCCGCATGGATCCTGAGCGCTTGGGACGCTACTCTATCATCGGCTCAGATCCGTTCATCACGGTGAAATCCAAGGGGGATAGCATTGAAGTGACAGAGGGGGGACAACCGAGAGAGAGCCAGGGTAATCCCTTTCTTCTGCTGCAGGAGCTTCTGCGTCGCTACCGGATCGAGCATCAGACGGGGCTTCCCTTCGTCGGCGGTGCCGTCGGCTATTTGGCCTATGATCTATGCCATCATATCGAAGAATTGCCGAAGCGAGCCGTCGATGACCTGGAGCTGCCGGAGATGATCATGGGATTCTATGACGGAATCATCGTTATCGATCATTTGGAGAACAGAATCTTTGCCGTATCGGCGGGATTGCCAGAGGGAGATCTGGAGGCAGCCCGAGCTCGGGCATTCTCTCTCAAGCAGCGGATTGAAGCCGGGGAAATACCGGATTTAAGCCATCTGGATGAGCCCTATCAGGCGAATCGGGTCGAGTTGGCCTCCAATTTCGTGCCTGAGCAGTATTGCGCTGCCATCGACAACGCCAGAGAGCATATCCGCATCGGAGACATCTATCAAATGAATATGACCCAGCGATTTACGACGAAATTGGACAGGCATCCGCTGCATCTCTATGAGACATTGCGGACGATCAACCCGGCTCCCTTTGCCTCCTATTTGGACTTTGAGGAACTGCAGGTGGTCAGCAGCTCGCCGGAACGATTCCTGCAGCTGCGCTCGGGCAAAATCGAGACTCGTCCTATCAAAGGAACCCTGCCCCGCGGCAGCAGCCCGGAAGAGGATGAGGAGAACCATCGGCTGCTTGCGAACAGCATCAAGGATCAAGCGGAGAATTTAATGATCGTGGATCTGATGCGCAATGATATCGGCCGGGTCTGTAAATTTGGCTCCGTAGAGGTACCGGAGCTGTTTGCTATAGAGAAATACGCGACGGTATTCCATCTCGTATCGACAGTGACCGGTGAGCTGGAGGAAGGACTCGATGCCGTGGATTGCATTATGGCTACATTCCCGGGCGGATCTATTACCGGAGCGCCCAAGATCAGATCGATGGAAATTATCGATGAGCTCGAACCGACCCGACGCCATTTGTATACCGGTTCCATCGGCTATATCGGCTTCGATGGGGATATGGATTTGAACATCGTGATCCGAACCATATTAGTGAAGGGTGATCAGGCCTGCTATCAGGTGGGCGGCGGCATCGTCTGGGATTCAGTCCCTGAAAAAGAGTATCGTGAGACGCTAGATAAAGGGGCAGCGCTGGAAAAAGCACTGTTGGAGAGGTGACAAGAATGGTCTTGTTAATCGATAACTACGACTCTTTTACCTATAACCTGTACCAGTACATCGGTGAGATGACCTCTGATCTGGCGGTGTATAGGAATGACAAAATCAGCCTGGATGAGGTCTATCGTATGAATCCGGACAGCATTATCATCTCCCCGGGCCCCGGACGTCCGGAACAATCAGGGGTCAGTCTGGATATTATCCGAGAGCTTAACGGTGTGATCCCGATCTTCGGCATCTGTCTCGGGCATCAGGCGATCGGTTATTGCCTGGGAGCAACGATCGATTTGGCCCCTGATGTCGTGCATGGCAAGCGTTCGGTGATCGTCAACGATAATCAGGGAATCTTCGCCCATACTCCCGAGAAATTCGAGGTGGTGCGCTATCATTCACTCTGTATTCGCAAGGATACGCTGCCGGACTGCCTGGAGGTACAGGCCTATGCAGAGGATGGGACGATTATGGCCGTGAGACATAAGGAATTTTGTACGGTAGGCGTGCAATTTCATCCCGAATCCATTTTATCCTCCTATGGTAAGGTGTTGATTCGTAATTTTCTGGACATGGCGGAGACGTATAGCGGGGTACTTTTATCTTAAGGTGGTCGAAGTGACATGCTTATTCAAGTAGAGCAACTCGTGAAAGACTATCAATTGAATAAAAATCAGAAGGGGTTCTTTCATGCGATCAAGAACCTGCTGATGCCCGAATATCAGAAGAAACGGGCCGTGAACGGCATCAGCTTCTCGATCTCAGAGGGAGAGATGGTAGGGTTCATCGGACCGAATGGAGCGGGCAAATCTACTACCGTAAAGATTCTGTCAGGTGTATTGAAGCCGACCTCCGGTAAGGTGATTGTCAACGGTATGGACCCGTTCCGCAATCGGAAGAAGTATGTATCTCAAATCGGAGTGGTCTTTGGGCAGAGAACACAGCTGTGGTGGGATTTGCCCGCCGAGGATACCTTCGATCTGCTCAAGACCATCTACAAAATCCCGGACGCTACATTCAAGAAAAACATGGATATGTTCAGTGAAATGCTGGATCTTCATGAATTTCTACATCAGCCGGTCAGGCAGTTGAGTCTGGGTCAGCGGATGAGAGCGGATATCGCCGCGGCCATGATTCATGAGCCGGCGATCCTCTTCTTTGATGAGCCGACGATCGGGCTGGATATTGTCGCCAAGGAACGGATCAGGGAGTTTATCCGCAGCATGAATCAGGAGAAGGGCATTACCATGCTATTCACGACTCATGATATGCAGGATATTGAGAAGACCTGCGAGCGGATGATTGTGATCGACCGTGGGGATATCGTCTGTGATAGCAAGGTCGATGAAATCCGGCAATTCAGCGACAGCGAGCGCAAGCTGACCGTGAAATTTGGCCGGCAATACGACCGTATCGAGCTTCC
Organism: Paenibacillus aceti; assembly: GCF_003614185.1. Taxonomy (GTDB): domain Bacteria; phylum Bacillota; class Bacilli; order Paenibacillales; family Paenibacillaceae; genus Fontibacillus; species Fontibacillus aceti. The sequence goes on along the minus strand of NZ_KZ987724.1, from coordinate 3,583,747 downwards.
CGGGGCGCAGATGATCAAGGAAGCCGGGAATACAAAGACCTTTCAATTCCGGACGAATGAGGTTAAGATTCCCGAGCTGATCGCCGAGCTGATGAGCCGGTATGAGGTGCTTGATCTGACGGTTCAAGAGACAGATATTGAATCGATCATCAAGCAGATTTATGAGGGAGGGGCGCCGGCGTATGAGAGCGTATCTTAAAATTGCGCAGAAGTCCTTCCGCAACAATCTAGTATTTCGCGCCGAGTATTTCGCAGCTCTATTGAATACGATCGTGACGATTCTCGTTAATCTGGCGATCTGGCGAGCGATCTATGAAGAAGAGGGCGGGCTCGATAATCTGCAGTTCAGCCTGATCGTCACCTATGTCATTCTGGCCCTGGCCCTCTTTCAAATTTTTACGATGGATGAATATGTGATCGAGAAGAAGATCAAGTCAGGGCTGATCACATCAGACCTGCTTAAGCCGCTGAGCTTCCGGCTGCATCTATTCTCCTTTCACTTCGGCGCGTTATTGTACCGGATTGTACTGCTGCTCATTCCGACACTGCTACTATACTCACTCGTCTACCGCGTACTTCCGCCGTTTTCCATCGAGATGTTCCTTTGCTTTTTGCTGAGTGTCATCCTGGGTTATTTCGTCATGTACAGCTTGAACTTTATCGTATGGCTCAGCGCCTTCTGGTTCTATAAGACCTTTAGTCTCGTGACGATTAAGGATACGGCTGTGCTTGTCCTCTCGGGAGCGGTCATCCCTTTATGGTTTATGCCGCAGCAGCTCGTTCATTTTATTAAGCTTACACCCTTTGACACCATCTTCTTCATTCCCATTTCTATTTATTTGGGACAGATTCCGATGGATCAGCTACTCTTCAGTCTGCTCAGACAAGTGATCTGGATTACTGTACTGGGCCTGATCGGGCATGTGCTGTGGAAGCTGGCCACCCGAAGACTTATCGTGCAGGGAGGGTGAAGACATGTATCCTCTACGACTATTTCTAAAATATTTTCAACTCACCTTAAAGGTCACGCTCCAGTATAAATTCGACAGAGTTCTAATCGCTGCGGCAGTCATGATCAGGGAGATGGCCGGTGTCATCATTCTGATTCTTATGCTCAATCGCTTCGTGATGATCAAGGGCTGGCAAATCGATGAGATTTTGTTCTTGTACAGCTTTTTATTTTTGTCCTACAGCTTGTTTGTCTTCTTCTTTACAGGTATCCGCGATTTCGAGGATCTGGTCTATTCGGGTGAATTTGACCGATTTCTGGTCAGACCTGTCGGGATTCTGTTTCAGGTTATCGCCTCGAAGGTGGACTATACGGCGGCACTCGGGCATGGTGTGCTGGGGATTATTCTATTGCAGAAGACGGCTTCACAGCTGGGGATTGAATGGACGGCGAGCGGGATTCTGTTCTACATCCTCATGCTGCTGGGTGGAGCGCTCATCCAGGCTTCCATATTTATGATCGCCTCTACCTTTTGTTTCTGGACGGTTCGTACGACGAACCTTCGCAATATGCTGTTTTTTAACTCTCGGAAAATAGCAGCCTATCCGCTCAGCTTCTACCCGGGATTGATTCAGAAGTTTTTGATTTATGTGATTCCCTTCGGGTTCGTCAATTATTTTCCGGCCCAGTATTTTTTGAAGAAGCCGGAAATGAATGAATTCTGGTCAGGTTTTATGTTTCTCAACCCTGTCGTGGCTGCTGTTCTTTTCGCCTTAGTGTGCCTTGTCTGGAACTATGGATTGAAACATTACTCCAGCACCGGAAATGCGCTGTATTAGCTGTATTAGATGACGAAGAGGTGGAGAAACCGTGAGGAAATATGTGAATATTATCGTGCTGGCCGTCCTGCTCATCTTCTTTGGTGTTTATTATTTCATGAAGAATGTGACCTGGGACGAGGTTCTGTTAAAGGTAGGCCAATACGATGAGAAAATTACGATTATGAATACGGCGGATATCCATGGACATATCATGTTCGCGGATAATGCCTGGGGACAGTATACGACAGAGAATATCTACGGCGTGATGGGGCTTCCCGTCGTGAAGTATCTCTACGATAAGGAAAAGCAGTCGAATCCCAATACCCTGATTGTCGATACCGGCGATATGTTCCATGGGACTAATGAAGCGAATGTGGATGAAGGCCAGGGGATCGTAGAAGTCGCGAATAAGATGGGCTATACCGCGATGATCCCGGGCAGCAATGATTTCAACTTCGGTATCGACCGATTTATGGAAATTAAGGATGAGATTCAATTCCCGATGCTGTCAGCCAATCTGTATATGGATGAGCAGCGAATGTTCGAGCCTTATAAGATCGTGGACATCGGGGGGAAGAGAATCGCGTTCATCGGTCTGCTCACCCCGCAGGCTCTGCGAAATTTCTCGGGCGATCAGCATCAGAATATCTCGATCAAGGACCCGGAGCAAGAGGTTACTGCTGTACTGAATGAGATTAAGGGGCAGGCCGATGCGGTCATCCTGCTCTCTCACCTCGGCGATGATACAGATGTGCAGCTGGCCGAGCATGTGGACGGCATCGATCTGATTCTGAGCGGGCGCAGGCATAACTTATATACCAATGCAGTGAAGGTACGCAACACCTATATTGCAGAAGCGGGTGCCTGGACGACGCATGTAGGAATCGCCAATCTGTATTTCAAGGATGGCAAGCTGGCGGACATTTCATGGATGGTCAAGTCGATCCGGGATGGCGGTAAGGCTGATCCGGATATGGCGGAAATCGCTGATAAGTATCATGCCGTTGCGATGGAGCAGACGAAGGAAGTGGTGGGCTCATCGGCGATCAAGCTGAATGGAGTACGGACGCAGCTGCGTACCCAAGAGACCAATTTCGCCAATTTGCTGGCCGACGCAATGAGAGAGAAGGCGGGAGCGGAGATCGCGCTGCTGAATGGCGGAGGGATTCGCGAGAGCATCGACGAGGGCGAGATCAGCTTATACCAATTGAACAGCGCACTGCCGTTTGCAAATTCGCTCATTGTGGTAGAGATGAAAGGGGACCCGATCTATAAAGCGATAGAGCGGGGGCTGCTCGCTTATCCGAACGGCACGAATGGTGCTTTCCTGCAGGTCTCCGGCATTAAATATGTGTTCGATGCCTCCAAGCCGGCCGGGGAAAGGCTGGTAGAGGTAACTTATAACGGCGAGCCACTTGCGAAGGACAAGCTCTATAAAGTGGCGATCAGCGATTACTTGTATAATGGCGGCGACAATTATGAGGAATTCAAGGATGCCGAAGTGCTCGATACAGGCGAACTGCTGATGAATGTATTGGCAGATTATCTGCGAGAGAAGAAGGTCGTTAATCCTCAAGAGGACGGAAGAATTGAAGCGATTAATTTGAGATACGGCTCAGGTCTGTTCAATTAAGAAGCGATGATAGAGGAGGAGTCAGATGATGCGATTACCTGTGGAGAGCTTGTCAAAAGAAAGACAGTTGGTCATATTATGCTCGCGTGGCGACTGGAATGAAGAACAGGAGAATCAGGCCCGCGAGCTGTTAGGCGGATATCTGGACTGGAAGGATATATTGTATCAGGGCTTAACGCATCGGGTTCTCAATATGATGTACTATCATTTGAAGCGTATGAAGCTCCTCGACCTGGTGGAAGAAGAAGTAGTTAAGGTGATGAAGAATCAGAGCAAAGTGTATGCGATGCGCAATCAGTATTATTTTGAAGAGCTGGGTGCGATCTATGAACGGTTTCATGAGCAAGGATTGAAGGCCGCTATATTAAAAGGAAATTATCTGGCCGCCAATGTCTACCCGTCGATCGAGACACGCACCTTTAATGATCTGGATCTGTTGATTTCGATGGAGGATAGCGCTCAATTCGTCCGCATTTTGGAGGATATGGGATACATTCAGGGGGAATATGACAGGAACACGGATATGATTATCCCGGGGACGCGCAAGCAGAAGATGATGCATCAGATGGCGACCCATGAGCTTCAGGAATGTCTCAAGAAAACAGAGCATCCTTTTGTCAGTCTGCTGCAGGTGGATTTGAATCACGATATATTGTGGAAGGGCAACTGCCCGTATCGGATTTCTACCCCGCTGCTGTTGTCCCGCTTGAGAGAAGTAGAGGTATTCGGTTATAAGAGCTATGTTCTGAATCATGAGGATTTCCTCATTCAGTTATCCTGCCATCTGTATAAGGAAGCGGTGATGCTGAACTGGATCGCGGATCTTCGCGATTTGAAGCTGTATAAATTCTCGGACATCCTCTTGTACATTGAGAAATATGAGCATGAGATCAAATGGGATCAATTACTCGCCTTTTGCGAGGAGCATGGCTGTGAGAAGGTCATCTATTACGCTTTCTATTATGTCAATTATATCTATGGCGAGGTCATTCCTTCATGGGTGATGGAGGCTCTTGAGCCGGAGGATAAAGGCTATTTGGACGAGTACGGTATCGAGAATGAGACCACGGCCCGATGGGAGGCCGATTTCTTCACTAGAATGTTCGATTCTGCGCGGGTGCTTCAAGTCAGTGAGGAGATGATGGGGCCGAGGGATCGCTTCTGGAGCAGTAGAAAAGAGCAAATCCAGGTTGGTGGTGAAGGGTAGTTGCGGAGAACTGGCCATTTGGTCGTAGTAGAAGGGATTAGCGCGTGCGGCAAGAGCCATTTGATTGAACAACTGGCGCCGCATTTGCTTCTATATGGTCACAGCGTTTATGTATTTGAATGGAATTCAAATCGTGTGATCCGTGCTCTGACTGCCTACCTGGTTAAAAAGCGATGGTTAACTACTAATATATATAGTTTTTTACAATGGATATCTTTTATGGTAGATTATTTTTGTATAATTATCCCAAAACTAGCTTGGGGTCATACACTCATCTGTGACAGGTATATATACACTGGATTAGTCAGGGATGAGGCCAATCAGGCTAACCCTAAATTCGGAAACTGGCTGTTGAAGTGGGCCAGAAAGCCGGATCTGGTGTTCTTTGTCGATCGTAGTCCAGAAGAGTGCTATCAGAGAATGCTGTTAAGAGGCAAGAAGCTATTTCATATGAATCAAGCCATTCTAAGCAATGAACAGATTAAAAACAAGGATTTGTTTTATTTGAGGAGATGCCGGCGAATCTATCACCGCATCTTCTCACAGTTAATGAGAAGTCAATCGCTGCAAGTCCACATCCTTCGTGATGGATGGGATGAAATGCTGTTTTACGTCGATTCGTATTTTACGGATCATCAGTTCATGGAGACGAAAGCGAGGTGAGCAGAGGTGCGGCTTAAGCAGGATGCCGATGAATTAGAGCTGATAGTGAATCATAGCCATTATCCGGTTACTTTCTCCGGAGATGTACCTAATTTTCTGACAAAATGGCTGGTGAGAAGTGTGAGCGACCCTGGGGAGGATTCGTTGACCCTGGCGTCCCCTATTCTATTGGAGCATGAGGTATCCTTCGCCTCGCAGCAGCAAAGGGAGAATAGCTGGCGTTATTACAAATCAGCGGATGGCAGAGAGAATCTGCTGGAATCCATGTTCCAGATCGATGAGGACAAGCGCATCTATTGTCTCTGCTCCATCTATAGCCCTGTTGAACAGGAAGTGTTCATTTTCACTCGTTCCTCGCTGCCTGTAACGGTATGGCTCAACGGTCATTTAATCAATCACAGTACCTTCCAATATCATGTCAAGCCGTTTCAGATCATTGCCAGGTTGAAGCAGGGCGTGAACACGATTCTGCTGGAACGTGCTGTGAATGATGAGACTCGTTCGCTTCCAGAAGGGGAATACGGATTTACGATCTCGTATAAGCCGGTATCCCTGCTGCTGGAGATGGATCGGGAGCAGTTGGTGTTTACACCGGCCAAGCTCGAAGAGATGAAATCTCTCTATTATGTACTGCCGGACCGCCCTTTCTGCACCGACAAGCGGGTATCCTGTCTCATCCTTCCTTATGATTTGCAGAATAGCGAGTCTGAACGGCTGAAGCTGGAAGTGAGAAATCGTCAGGGCGTGATCTGGCATTCGAGTGACGTATACATGGGTACGCCCGTGAGTATCGATTTAAGCCAGGCCGCCTCAGGAGTAGTGGAACTCATCGTCTCAGCAGGGGAGAGCAGCACGGAAGAGGCTTTGTCGACCGCCTATATTTTTATCGGAGATTATGAGGATGAGAGAGAACGCTTGCTGGAGGGGTTGGCTGCTTGTGGGATGGGTTCAGATCAATTGGAGCTCTATCGCTACATGCTCAGTCTCGCTATGAATGATAAGGGGCTTAACCATGGGAAGGTAGAGCTGCATTATGATCGTATCTATTATCATTTGCTAAGGGAATATGAGGATGCGGTGAGCAAGCTGGAGGCGGGGGCAGATGTCGATGCAGGGAAATTCTCGCCAAGAGGAATCAAGACGGCCCTTAGTACGAGTAGCATCGATGGGGCCAAGCTCGCTTATACGGTATTTCTGCCCCGCAATTATAAGCGGGAAGAGGCGTTTCCGCTGGTGTTCTGTATGCCCTTTGGAACGATGGTCAACACGGTTCCTGAAGGAACGGACGAGATGTATCACAACCGCTTTGAGGATGTCATCTGGGCTTGCATGTACGCAAGGGGCGGCTATAACAAGGATTATATTAATGAAATGGATATTATGCGGTTTATCGAAGAGATCATTGAGGATTATGGAGTAGATCGGGATCGGGTCTATCTGATGGGAGTCTGCTCCGGTGCTTTGAGAATTTTCGGGTTGGCCACCCGCTTTCCCGGCAAGTTCGCCGCTGTCATGAATATCGTCGGCACGTTCCGGGCGGATATCAATAATCCTGATTATTCGATACTCGAAAATCTGGGCACAACCCCTGTATATCAGCTATTGAATATCGAAGATGATATTTTCAACACGACCCGGATTCTGCAATCCAGTGCTTATATGCCCCGGGTGCGGAATGTCCTCTATAATTATTTCTCGCATAAGGAAGCGGTTGAGGTCTTTCAGTCGAGAGAGGTGCTCCGCTTAATGCAGCAGCATATAAGGGACCGGAATCCTCGGGAAATTGTGTTTCATATGCATGAGCCGATCTACAATACATCCTATTGGTTGAGAATCGAGGCGGTCGCCGATGTGTGCCAGCGGACGATAGTTCGCGCCGCGGTTCAGCCTGGCGAAATTGTCGTAGACACGGATCAGGCCCGGAGCATTCGACTCTTAATAGACCGGAATGCGATGGATTTAGGCATTAATACGGTTCTGAGAGTGAATGGGGAGGAAGCGTCATTGCAGCTGCATGATTACAGCTTGATTCGAATTCAATTGGCAGCTGGCGGCGGGAAGATGAGCTTTACGGTTGAGCAGCTGAGCCAAGTGCCCTACGAGCTGATGAGGGAGAAGCTGGAGCCGGATCAGAGCGCTATGGGAATCAAAGCCGTATATGCCGATAAATGCACCGTCATCGTGCCTGAGCCGGATCCGAACAAGAAGCGGTATATCCGCACCATGACTCATTTGCTGCAGCAGCCGCTGCGAGAGCGGGCAAGAAATTATAAGTATATGCTTCAGCATCGCCTCGATGAGCAGGTGGGTGCTCTGGAGAATAGCCATATCGTCTATTATCATGATGCCGAATTCGATAGCTGCGAAGCACTGCCGTTTGATACCGGATCTCTGCAGCTGAAGCTGTCGCCCAATAAGCTGGTATTCCAGGGCAGAAGCTATCAGGGGGAATATGTGGCGCTGATTCGAACGACTAGTTATTTGAACCCGAGGCGTTACTTACTGCTAGTTATTGTAAACGGCTCGGTTGCGGAACAGCAGCTGTTAGATCTTTTTAATAGCTATGATTCCAACCCTATGTTCTACTGCAGCGCAATCCTATGGAATGAAGGCCAATTCCACTATTTCAATCATGAAAGGGTGCACGCTCATGCCAACGCTAATGGATATGAATGAAATTAAGAATAAAGTAATTGAGGTCGTCGGCCGTAACGCCCTTCACAATCCGGATAGAGTTCATGAGCAGTCCAACCTGAAGAATGATCACGGCATCGACTCGTTAAAGATTGTAAATTTGCTGTTCGACCTGGAGGAAGAGTTCGGTATCTGTGTGGATCAGAGTTCGCTCGTATTTGAGAATTTCTCAACGGTTGAGAAAATATCACAGTATATCTATCAGAAGCTGGGGGACGCCGATGAGTCTTAATCTTGTCGGAATCTCGCTGGCACCTGACGAAGCCGCGTGCTGTCTGGTTCAAGATGGGGTGATACGTTATGCGGCCCAGGAGGAAGTATTCTCACGCAGCCAGGATGCTGCCAGGATGCCTAGCAAGTCCTTCCGATTTTGTCTGGACAGCGCGGGTCTATCGATTACGGATATTAGTCTCATTGCTATTTATATGGACGCTTTGGAAGCGGGGGCTGGCGATGAGGTCGACCAACGGCTGAAGCAGACCGAGCTGCTGGTTAGACAATTACTGGCTTTTGAGGGGCCTGTTGAATTTATAAATCAAGATGTGCTGTATACGGCCAGTACCCGCTCATTAGCGGAAGGAGAAATACAGCAGGAGAGCATGAGTATTGGAGGAGGAACGGCTGTATTGGCTGCGGCAGCTTCGTACGCTCGGCTTACTGGAGAGGTCATTACTCCGTTAGAACATGTCTACTTAGGGTCGGAGCATCCTGACGAGGATATTGTTCGCATTCTTGAAGCGGCTGCACTGGATTTTGCTGATTTCAGGGGGGATTCGGCTGGACTGATCTCGCGGACGGCTCAACTATTAGAGGAAGGTCGCCTGGTCGGCTGGTTCCAAGGAAGAATGGAATTCGGCCCACGATCTCAAGGCAATCGCTCTATCCTGTATCTGGCTGATGCAGGAGTGGATCAAGGGTCGATCGTTGAACGGTTACAAGCCATGACATATGAGGAAGGCTTGGATAGGGCTGCTGCAGTTCATGAGATTGTAGGCCTGCCTGATCATAATCCTCTGCTTGATCGCGTATTGAAACAAATTACTGGGCAGGGGCGAAATTTCAGCCTTATGCATTTGCCCTTTCAGGTACATGGTGAACCTCGGGTGGAAAGTCCGGCGGATGCGGTATGTGCCTTTTTGTCCACAGATTTGGATGTGTTGGTCATAGGCTCTTTTATTTTGGAGTGTGAGCGCAATGAAGCCCGGTTTATCCGGGAGGTGCTGGCCGATCTACAGACTCCTCTGCCACCCAGAACCCTGTTGACAGAGAGCGTTGAGGAGAAAGTGGGGATTTGGCGACGGCAAGCACCGGGCAGCCAAGGGGAGTTTGTACGCGATGCGCGAAATCGGCATGAGTTCTGTCATTGGGCTCAGGTGGAGCGTATTCCCCCAAAAGGGGCGCGAACCAGAATTGGATTCGCCGGGGAATCCGGGGCGAGAGGGTTCTTGCTCGATCCCTTTCATAACCCAGCGACCTGTCTGGAGGAGTTGCTCAATGGAACGCTGGGCGCAGAGGAGATGGAGGTCGTTGATATCGCTCGGGTGAGCATTCGACTGCGTGATCTGCAGAGCGTATGTCTACAGAGCAGTCTGCTGGAGCCCGATGTCCTGGTCATCTATGCCGGGGATAATTGGCGAAAATCGCTCTGGGCTCTTAATGAGGGGGAGGTAAGCACCATCCTTCAATCGCTTCATGAACCCCATCGTTATGAAGTAATTAGAGCGGTGTTTGAGCAGAAGAGCGATGCGCTGATCAGAGCTTTTTTTGAGAAGCTGTACGAGCCATTTATCCTCAGGGGTATCCCGGTCATTTTCATCATTCCGGAATTTAATTTGCAGGCTTGGAAGAGCAATGAGTCTGAGAAAACATTGTCCTGGCCAGGGGAAGAGAGCGAGGAATGGCATGCGCTGAGACTACAGGCGGAGGAGCTGCTTCAAGCTGGAAGGTTCGAGGAATTGTCCCCGCTTGCTGCACGAATGGTTCAATTGAACAGTGCGAACCCGCTTGGATACCAACTGTTGGCCGAAGTCTATGATAATGCCGGAATGCTGGATGAGGCACGTCGTTCTCTGGAGAAGGCCAGGGATACGAATATGTATCGTATTGGGCCGCCCCCAGCCTGTACTAGTTTCATCCGCGAGCAGATTCTTAAGCATGCTGAGTATTTTGGCATCAGGACGGTGGATTTGCCGGATCGATTCGCTGAGGATTTAGAGGGGGAACTGCCTTCATTCAATATATTCCTGGATTATTGTCATCTGAATCCCCGAGGAATTGAGCTGGCGATGAGCTACACAGCGGAGCAAATATTGCAGTCGCTTGGAAGACGATCAGGAGAAGTCGCTCCTTCCTTCCACAGGCCTGCTTCGGAGACCGTGAGCAAGTCGCATTTCTATGCTGCGGTTCATAGTGCACATATCGGGGATCAACCGTATGAGATTCTGTATTATCACTGCAAGCAAGCTATCACATTATGGCCGGGGATGACCGACTGGTTCCGCTCCTTTATCGACCTGACCTCAAGAAAGGTACCCTGGGTGCTGAATCGCCAATATGAGACGGTGTGCACGAAGCAATATGTGATTCTGCGCCAATTCACGGATTGTATGGTACTCGATCTGGGGCTGGCCAGAGCTATGACTCAATGTCTCGTAGAGGAAGGGATGGATATCCGTGCGGAGATGAACGTGCTGCGGATCGAGCAGCATCAGCCTTTGCCTCATCGGTCGGTGAACCTGTTGGAGACGTATTATCGGGAAAATAGTTATTTTACCGTGTTCTCCGGCTCGAAGTCCGTGGACTATAACAGTAAGGATCAATGCTACTATAGCGCGCGCAGCAGCATCTCTACCTTTTATCTTATCGCTGATCCTAAGAGCAAGTTGCGTGGACAATTAACCCTTCGTGGACCGATAGGTCATGGTCATGACGAGGACGAACCGGTCTATGCTGAGCTGCTTATGAACAAGAAGAGGATAGCCCGGCTTCCTTTATTTGCAACATGGAGCAATTATTCGGTGGATATCGACCAGGAGGATCTGTCTGAGGATGGGGTGAATGAGCTTCAAATCCTCTGGCCGGATATTGATTCGATCACGGAGACGATCCATGCTGCTTATAATCAGTCGTACTCAGGCTATGAATTATTCATCAAACGCGCCAGACCTGCATATGGCGATATATTCCGCTGGCAATTCTTCAATTTAAATATAAATGAATGAGGTGTTCTGATGAAGACGAAGTTAATGTTCAACCTGCACGATGATTTGAGCAAGTTCGATTTAGGAGACTCTGGCGCATGTCCTGGCCACTGGCAGGGATGCGAAGCATTGCATCTTCATAAGGTGAATTCCGCGATCTTTTTACAGGAAGAGGTACCCTTCGCTTCTTATCGATTGCAGGCGGATGTAGTGATTCCTGAGCATGTAGGCTTCATCGGCTTTGCCTTTGGCGCCCGGGATGCGGAGAACTTCGAGCTGATCTATTTGGCCCCTGAGGAGATTCAATATGATCCGGTGATGAATGGATCTATGACCTGGCAGGTCTATAATGGCCCTTCCTATCAGAAGCCCCTGCCGAATACAACCGGTGAATGGAGGAAGTTCACGGTTGACGTAGAGCCGAACGGGGCAACGGTATATTTAGGTGATGATCCAGAGCCGCAGCTTGTGATTAAGAATTTGCAGCATGGGGGGGCTCCGGGAAAAGTAGGTATTTGGAATTTCCTCTCGAGTTATATTCGTAATTTTACGATTGAGGAGATTACTCCTGCGGCTCCGATTGAGCAGAGACTGGCGGATCAGCGGCAATTACAGTCGGACTCCTTCATTACCGAATGGCAGATTTCTCAGCCGTACTCTCGTGGGAGTAGCTTAGCTGACCAACAGGAATGGACAACCTCTGTCGTGGAAGAGAACGGGACGTTGAATATTAATAGAATTCACAAGGCAGGGCCGGACTCAACTGTGCTGGTGAAGGGAACCGTTACGGTTCCGGAAGGGCGGGAGTCGATCCTAAGCCTCGGATTCAGCGATCATATCCGGCTATGGGTCAATGATAAGGAAGTATATCAAGGGGATTGGAATTGGAATCCTCCAGCGAGTGATGGCCGGGTCCGCTCAAGCTTTGCCCGGATTCCGGTGCAATGGCAGCCAGGTGAGAATACAGTGACGGCTGAGGTGTCCCAGAGCGAGTTCTTCGGCTGGGGCCTGAGTGTCCAGACCGGCCTCTAATTAAGCAGATATCGGTGATGTAAGAAGTATTATAGGGTGAGCGGAGTAATGGGATTTACCTGGCTCCGCTCATTCCCATGTCTAAAGATGAGGTGTCTTATGAAAGAGACTAAAATCTATAAACAGTTGGATAATTGTCAGATCAGAGCGGATGTCTATGCTCATGGAGCAGGCTCTCCGGTACTGGTGTACCTGCACGGTGGCGGGTTTATCTTTGGCTCCAGAAGCTGGCTGCCATTGCAGCAAATTCAATGGTACAAGAATGCCGGATACTCTATTGTCAGTGTGGATTACCGCCTTGCGCCAGGAGCGAAGCTGGCGGATATTGTAGAGGATCTTAAGGATGCTGTCCGTTGGGTTCGGGAGCAGGCCGTACCCCACTATCGATTTGACCCCGAGCGAATCGCGTTGATCGGCAGCTCGGCAGGGGCCTATTTGAGCTTACTGGCTGGCACCATTGAAGAGATTAGACCGAAGGCGATCGTATCCTTCTATGGATATGGCGATATTATCGGAGATTGGATTATGAAGCCGAGCTCGTTCTATAATCGGCGGCCGAAGGTGACGCTGGAGAGGGCAAAAGCATCGATCGGGAACGTTGTCGCATCGGAAGGCTCCTGGGCTCGATATGACTATTACATGTACTGTCGTCAAAATGGCAATTGGGTTGAGGAAGTGACGGGATATGATCGTGCCGAGGATTTAGATGCTTTGCAAGCCTATTGTCCGATCCTTGGCGTGACCCACGATTATCCGCCGACCCTGCTGCTGCATGGCGACCGGGACACTGATGTGCCTTATGAGCAATCGCTTCATATGTACGCCAAGCTGCGGCAAGCTGGGGTGGATTGCAAACTTATTACGATCGAGGGCGGGGATCATGTATTCGATCAGAACTTTCATAGCCCGGAGGTTGGGCAGGCCTTCGAGGAAGTAAACCTGTTCTTGCAGCATTATTTGTGAACACAAGCGGAGGTGAATGAGGTTGCCTATAGAATATTATTATAAGCAAGAGGAGGACGAGCTTGATTACCAACTCATCCTTCCGGAGAAGTATGCGGAAGAGCCAGAGAAGCAGTGGCCGCTGATCGTATATCTGCACGGCTCTAACCGACGAGGGAATGATATTCACGTCTTCGATAATTATGGCTTCGCGCAGGCTATGCAAAGCTTGGATGACTTTGGATTTATTGTAGTGACCCCGCAATGTCCTAATCATTCCTCCTGGATTATCGAGCAGGAGCAGATTATGGCGATTTATCGCCATATCCTGGCGAGCTATAGAGTGGATCGGAACAGAGTATATCTAACGGGCTATAGCATGGGGGGGAACGGGGCCTGGAACCTGGCAACCCGCTATCCCGAGCTGTTCGCTGCTGTCGTGCCGATTTCCGGCTGGTACCGAACGGACAAGGTCGAATGGCTCAAGGACATTCCCATCTGGAATTTCCATGGTGAAGAGGATGACATCATTCCGATCCAGAAATCCGAGGAAATCGTCACGGCATTATTGGAGGTCGGCGGCCAGGTGAAATTCACCCGCTACCCGGGCTTGGGGCATAAGGTGATGGAGATTACCTACAGTAATCCGGAATTGTATGCCTGGTTGTTGGCGCATCGCTTAGGGGATGGTTGATCGCTGCATATGGGCACTTTGTGAATCTGGCTTGGTTAGGCGGTTGGTGGGTAGGTGGGTAGGCGGCGCATAAGTGCTCATATGCAACTATTCTGGTGGATTAGGCTTACATTATAGGAAATAGCTGCTCTTATACACCTATTTGGTCGGATTATCTGCTGAAAGTGACTTCAGGAAAGAAATAGTTGCACATCCGCAGTTATTTTTCATATTCCAAGCTGACTACCCCAGGATAAGTGTATTTTTGCAACTATTAGCTGTCTAGGGGAGGGCTTCAGGTAACGAAGTGTCTAATTTAATTGCATAAAGCACAACTAAAACATCGCCAATCGACTCGGGTCTCCCTTTAATCGCAAAAAGTACTTTTAAAAAGAGCGGCCTCCTTGATTCACGAGAAAAGGGGGAGTTTAAGCGTACAAAATGCAACTAAAAGAGGATCTCCCCAAGCCTTCCCCAAAATAAGTGTATAATTTGCAATTACACGAGTGTGAATCTGAGGACGTGTTGAAATACTAAAACAACTAACCCCAAATGTATTTTACTTCCCTTTTAATCATGCTACAGATCGCCCGAATTTAGGCTGTGTGGCGGGTCAGGATGCAGCGCTATTGATCGATGCAGGCAACTCGCCTGGGCATGCGAGAGTAGTGGAACTCCATCATGTGGAGAGTGACCATACAGTAGATTCAACCATTATTTACATACCTCATGAAAAAGTATTATTTCTTAGTGACTGTCTAAGCCCGAATATAGGGCGTATGATTTATTTTATGAGAAAAGAAAAATGAAACCCTCCGAGGTGCAGCAGACGCTTATTCAGTATTTTGTGAGTGGAAATAAGAAGCTGTGTAAGTCAGACATTACATAAAAATTGGATTTAGCCGATATATTAAGGAAAGAAATCTGAGGAAGAACGGTTAGTGACCAAAGCCAAGAGTACCTATATTGACACCTGCCATCTTTTACTATAATCTTGATAAAAAGAACGAAAGGGTGAACCAGCTGAAATGAAGTACTAATCCTATTTGTTGAAGAGAACAATTGACGGTGATTGTGATTGAATAGCGGTTTTATGCTGCTTGATTTCGTCATGCCATCGATTGTTAATTCTCAGAATAGGATTGGGTTTCAATAGTTGGATCTGAAGGAGAAGTCTCACTACACTAGAACTCTCTTTCGGTGCACACCTATATATACGAATGCCTCCTATTCTGAATGGACATAGGGGGCATTTTTTGTCTCCTGCAAAGCATGAAGGGGGATGTTCGTATGTTCTTATTGGAAGCACAACATATCAAGTATTATGTGCAGGATCGTTTATTGCTGGATATCGACCAGCTGCAAGTTTATAAAGATGCTCGAATTGGCCTGGTGGGCCGCAACGGCTGCGGGAAGACAACCCTGCTGCAGATTTTAGCGAATAAGCTTGTTCCCGAGGAAGGGCGTGTGGTTAGGCATGTTCAATGTGAGCTGCTGCCGCAGCTCAAGCGGACCGATACGACCAAGAGCGGCGGAGAAGTCACGCAGGAATATATTCAACAGGCGCTGGTCAGAGACCCGATGCTGTTATTCGCGGATGAGCCGACGACGAACCTAGATACACCGCATATCGAGTGGATCGAGAAGAAGCTAAGGGAGTGGCAAGGAGCATTTATCGTGGTCTCCCATGACCGGGCATTCCTGGATGCGCTCTGCACGACAATCTGGGAGATCCATGAAGGAAAGCTGAAGGAATATGTCGGGAACTACAGTGATTATCTTAAGCAGAAGGAACTGGAGCATGATCAGCAGCAGGCGGCTTATGAGCAGTATGAGAGGAAGAAGGCACAGCTGGAGGAAGCCTTGAGGCTGAAGGAGAGGAAGGCGGCAAGAGCAACCAAGATGCCCAAGAAGGTCAGCAATTCGGAAGCGCGGATTACAGGAGCGAAGCCCTATTTTGCCAAAAAACAAAAGAAGCTACAGCAGACAGCCTCGGCGATTGAGACCAGATTGGAGAAGCTTGAAAAGGTTGAAAAAGTACGGGAGCTGCCACCTCTAAAGATGAATTTGCCGAATATCGATACGTTTATGAATCGGATCATTATTCGTCTAGAGGATGTAGCCGGCAGAATCGGCGATCGTCATTTGTGGAGCCGGGCTAGCTTTCAAATTCGGGGCGGTGACAAATTGGCGATCACAGGTCCGAATGGCAGCGGGAAGACGACGCTGGTGAAGAAGATCATCGGCCAAGAGACGGGCGTAACCCTTTCCCCCTCGGTAAAGGTGGGCTACTTCAGCCAAAATCTAAATATTCTCGATCTGGAGAAATCGATTCTGGACAATGTCCAAGCCTCTTCCAAGCAGACCGAGACCGTGATCCGGACGGTTCTGGCGAGAATGCACTTTTTTAGAGAGGATGTATATAAGCCTGTCTCTGTGCTAAGTGGTGGAGAACGGGTGAAGGTGGCGCTAACCAAGCTGTTCCTGAGCGACATCAACACGTTGATCCTGGATGAACCGACCAATTTTCTGGATATGGAAGCCGTGGAAGCGCTGGAGTCACTTCTGAGGGAGTATGAAGGCAACGTCATCTTCGTCTCCCACGATCGCCGCTTCATCGATAATGTTGCAACGCGGGTTCTGACGATTCGCGATCAGAGGATTGAACTGTTCGAAGGGACCTATCAGCAGCTGAAGCAAGCTCCACCGCAGAGCGAACGTGACGACGAGAAAGACCAATCCCTCTTACTGGAGACGAAAATTACAGAGGTGTTAAGCCGGCTAAGTCTCGAGCCTTCTCAAGAACTGGAGATGGAATTTCAACGATTACTCGAACAAAAGAGAAATATGAAGCGATAAAAATCAGCAGGGTAGAGCCACGCGGCTTTATCCTGTTTTTTTAAAATCCTGAAGTTTGGAAGTAGATTCCCGATTGAGACAGGGGAAAGCTCATGATATAATCAATAATGATAATCATTATCAATTATAATTACATTGACAGCATTTCGAATTACCCGCTGCGGTTCGCGAGGTTTTGCGGACGGCGGCTTTTTATTTTAGTAAGGTGAGGAGCAGATAGGATGGACAAGTTACTGGAAGTAAAGGACCTGGCGATTTCATTCAAAACCAGGGAAGGGGAGGTGCAGGCCATCCGCGGTGTCAGCTTTCACGTGGATAAGGGGGAGACGCTGGCTATCGTCGGTGAGTCAGGCTCAGGCAAAAGTGTGACTTCTCAAGCCGTGATGCAGCTTATACCTCAGCCGCATGGAATCTATAAACGGGGGGAGATCTGGTTCGACGGTCAGCAATTGCTCGGGAAGACGGAGAAGCAGATGCAGCGGATTAGGGGCAAAGAGATCGGAATGATCTTTCAGGACCCGATGACCTCGCTGAATCCGACGATGAAGGTGGGCAAACAGATCACGGAGGTGCTTCATGCCCATGAGAAAATGTCCCGACAAGCGGCGTACCGGAGGGCGGTTGAGCTATTGGATCTGGTCGGGATTCCGGCGCCGGAGCAGCGCTTCCATCAGTTTCCGCATGAATTTAGCGGCGGAATGCGGCAGCGGGTAGTGATCGCTATCGCGCTGGCGGCCAATCCAAAGCTATTGATTGCCGATGAGCCGACCACAGCGCTGGACGTTACGATTCAGGCGCAAATTCTAGAGCTGATGAAGGATTTGCAGCAGAAGATCGGCACGGCGATTATTTTCATCACGCATGATCTGGGTGTTGTGGCCAAAATGGCCGATCGGGTCGCGGTGATGTACGCCGGGCAGATCGTTGAGACGGGGACAGCGGAGGAAATCTTCTACGATCCCCGGCATCCGTATACATGGGGACTTCTGGCCTCGATGCCGAGCCTCGACGGACAGGGCGGGAAGCTGGCATCCATCCCCGGTACGCCGCCGGATCTGATTCGCCTGCCGAAGGGGGATGCCTTCGCTCTGCGCAGTGCCTACGCGATGAAGATCGATTACAAGGAAGAGCCGCCTTTATACCGGGTATCGGACACCCATTTTGTGAAATCATGGTTGATGCACCCTCATGCTCCAGCGGCTATACCGCCTGAAGCGGTGGCACGGAAACGGCGCCATTTGGAAGAGGTCTATGATCATCCCGTTTTGGTCGAAAGTTAATTGACAATGATAATCATTATCAATTATACTTCGATATATTGAGTCACTCTGACGGAGGAGATGAGGGGATTGAGTAAAATTGTCATTGTCTATGCCAGCTTGACTGGTAATACAGAGGAAATGGCCGAATTGATCGCTGAAGGTATTCGCAGTACCGGAGCGACCGCGGATTTAAAAATGGTGGAGGACAGTAATGCTGTCCTCCTGCAAGAATATGATGCTTACCTGTTAGGAGCCTATACTTGGGGAGACGGGGAGATTCCTGATGAATTTGAGGACTTTCTGGACGAAATGAAGGAGCTGGATTTGCAAGGAACCCGTAGCGCAGTCTTCGGAAGTGGAGATACGGCTTATCACTTGTATTGTGGAGCCGTCGATGAATTGGAGGAGCAACTTAAGGAATTCGGCGCATTGGTCGTACAAGAGGGCTTGAAGGTAGAGTTTGGGCCAAGCGCAGAAGAGAAGGTGTCCTGTCGGGAATTCGGGGCGAATTTCGCCAAAAGCCTGGAAGGACTCCATCAAGCATGATGAGACGGATTGTGGATTATGAGCTGGAAGGGTGGATCAGCTCGTACTCGACGGCGATGGGAAGCCCGAGGAGAGGGGAACCGAAGGTAACCTGGCAGCAGCGGGTGCAATACGCAGTGGGGCATGCCATTAACGATTATTACACGCTAATTCCTGCCGTGCGGCTGCGTACGCCGATCCAGGTACTGCTTAATCGGCGTTGGCCGCGTAATCAGAACGACTTTCCCGATCCTGTTTTTTATTGGCAGGTATATAATCGGGTCGTAGATCAATTGGCTTTGATTACGGGGATGATGATTTATGATTATCCCGTGGCCTTATATGAAAACTGGACGATGAAATCGGACGCGTTGGGTATGCAAATTTCTATTATCTTTCAGGCTTTATGGCAGGACCGGGGCGATCCGACGCGGGTAACCGTGCAGAAGTTTCTCCTGGAGGATAATGAAGAGCTGGTCAAGGCCTTTACGCATTTGACGAATGTGTTTTGGCATGGCGCTTTTGGCCGTCCACCAGGTATCATTGAAGTCTATACTTTGCTGGACGAGCGGAAGCATGATATTGCCGGAGAATCGTTGGATTTGCAGGCCTCGCTAGACTATGTGAGACTGCTGGCCGATGCCCGGGACAGCGAAATACAAGATATGGGTGAGAAGGAACGGCACGTAGTGGCATCACCTGAAATCGCTTGAGCCTTATAACTTTATATCTCTAAAAAATAGCAGCCTCCTGGTGAATCCATGGAGGCTGCCGTTGTCTTGAGTTATTCAGGCCGGGCAATCGCGAAGATTTCGCCCAGCTTCGAGTAGTTGTTGCCGGCAAGGCGGCTGACGGGCTTCAGCTTCTCGGCATCGATCCGGCCGCTCTCGTACAGCTCATCGGTGATGTGGAAGCATACGACCTTACCGATAATCAGGTCACAGGTCGGAGACGAAGGGGTGCCGCCCAGCTCAATCGCTCGCTCCAGAACGCATTCCATACGGATTTTGGCCTCGGCTACGCCAGGAACCTTGATTTTTTCGCTTGCAAGGGTGGTAAGCTGGGTCAGTTCCAGTTCGCTCTCCTCGGGGGGAAGATTAGCTGCGGTCTGATTGATCGCTTCGATATAATCCTCATCCGATATATGAACGACAAACTCGCCCGTCTCGATTATATTCCTTGAAGTATCCTTGTATTCGCCTTTCTTCCTCTGAATCGATATCGAGATCATCGGTGGTTCGGAGGTTACCACATTGAAGTAGCTGAACGGAGCCGCATTCAGTACGCCATCTTTGGATTGCGATGTAATGAATGCCGTCGGACGCGGGATGATGCTGCCGATTAACAGCTTGTAATTGTCTCTTTCAGATTGGTTTTCTGGATAAATGGTTGGCATGGGGTCACCTCTTGTTTGTGTATTATTGTTATTTTGTTCAAAGATATTCTGGATTTAATATAAGTTACTTTATAAAAGTAAGTATAATATTTACATAACAGGATGTAAAGATATAAGGTACTGGGGAACGAAGTTGGCCTGATCTGATATGGGTGGGGAAGATGCGATTGCTCCAACAAAATGGTATATTAGCACCAGTATAGTAATTTATTTTTTTGAAGGAGAGTTCCTTATGTACAGTAAGCTGATTGCCTATTGCTCTTCCAAGAAGGGCGCTGTGCAAGACTATCCGTTCGGGCCGGAGCCGCTCGTTATGAAGGTAGGAGGGAAGATGTTCGCCTTGTTGAACGAGCAAGGGCAGCAGGATGAAGCGAATATCTCATTGAAATGTGATCCTGTGATCGCTGAGAACCTGAGAGAGCAGCATAAATGCGTATTGCCGGGGTATCATTTGAACAAAAAGCACTGGAATACCGTCGTCATTAACGGCAGTCTTCCGCTTGCAGATTTGCAGGCGATGATCGATCATTCCTATGACCTGGTGTTCCGCAGCCTTACGAAGAATGAGCGTGAATCCATTACGAAGAATCTGAGAGTCCAGTAAGGACAAAGACTAATGCCTGGTGGGATAAATTTGCATTTTAATCAAGACAGGAGTGGAAAGCATGGTAGATGTAATTGTACGTATCTATGGATATGGCTCTGAGCAAAGAGTTCTGACTGATTTTTGCTTAGAGCCTTCCTCATACTGAAGAGAGAACTCTTTGCTCCTCTATATATTGAATCATGTTATATAGATAGGAGCAGAATGAATGAAATACCAGAATGCAGAAACAATATTACCGCAAGAGCTGCTTAACAGTATTCAACAATATACCCAGGGAAATTATTTATATATTCCGATGCGTCGAGGACATAAGAAACCGTGGGGGGAGCGCTCGGGCTATAGACAGATGCTCAAGCAGCGTAACGATGAGATCGTACGAAGTTTCCAATCAGGGATCACGGTCAAATCGCTTGCTCAGCATTATTATTTAAGCGAGCGTAGTATAAGGAGAATTATTCATGATTCGTCAACCGTATAGTGGACGACTTTATTGCAGCATCATGTATGTCCTTTCCGCGGTCTGTTTCATGTACTAAACTTACCCTTGAACAACATGAACACAGGAGGGTGTTATGAACAAATATCGTTTGCTTGATATTGAGTTTGAACATAACGGGTACAAACAGGTGATAACTCCGGTTATTTTGCAGGATGAGCATGAGACAGTTCTTGTTGACTGTGGTTATCCTGGCTTTATGCCTTTGCTAGCGGTAGAGGCCAGCAAGCATGGGATCAACTTCGATTTGATTACGAAGCTCATCGTATCGCATCATGATATCGATCATATCGGTTCATTAGCAGAAATCAAGCGGACATACCCTCATATTCAGATCATAGCGCATGAACTGGAGGCGCCGTATATCGACGGCACGAGGAAGTCACAGCGGCTTGAGCAGGCACAAACAACCTTTGAGTCATTACCGGATGAGGCTAAGCCGCAAGCTGAGCAATTTATACGTTTACTGCAATCGATCGCACCGGCCCCCGTTAATCAGACGGTTCGCAGCGATGAGCTGCTGCCCTGGTGTGGGGGGATCGAGATTATCCATACACCCGGTCATATGCCAGGGCATATATCATTGTATCTGCCAGCCAGCCGGACACTGATCGCAGCAGATGCTGTTGTAATCGAACAGGGTCAGTTGAATATTGCCAATCCGCAGTTTACCCTGGATTTGCAAGAAGCCGTGCGCTCTGTCCAGCGCTTGCTCGATTATGATATTGAGCGGATTATTTGCTATCATGGAGGCCTTTATGATGGCGATGTCCCTACAGCACTACGTGAACTCGTCCAACGATATCGAAAGTAAACAGATCTACGATTTAGCCTGCACTTGAGCTTCAAGTGCGGGTTTTTTGATTTTTTATAAGGAGTTGAAAAAGGATTGCTTTCGTAAACACAATACTGTATGATGCATAGTATAAATTATATACTGTATGATACACAGTAAGTTGAAAATGAGGTGTACCGAGTGAGCACGCTATTGAATTCATTGATTACGGAGCTTCGAAGAGGTACCTTGACCTTGGCTGTGTTAAGTCAATTACGCACACCCCAGTATGGGTATTCGCTGGTACAGCTACTGGAGGCATCGGGCATTGATATCGATCAGAGCACCTTATATCCATTGCTTCGTCGACTGGAGAAGCAGGAGCTCGTATCCAGCAGCTGGGATACAACGGAGAGCAGACCGCGCAAATATTATGTACTCAGTGAATATGGCCTGCAGATCTATGAACAGTTGAAGCAGGAATGGCTGCATAATTCGAAGGAACTCTACTGCTTATTACAAGAGGAGGATGGCGATGAACCTGATTGATATTTACATTCAAGAGGTTACGAGAAGATTACCGGAGAAGGATCGGGAAGATGTGTCGATGGAGCTTCGTTCCACCATCGTGGATATGCTGCCTGACGATTACAGCGAGGATGAGGCCAAGGAGGCTCTTGCGAAATTAGGCAATCCGGCGGTACTCGCCAGCGGATACTCGGATCGCCCTATGCATTTGATCGGTCCGCGCTATTATGAGTCTTATGTTTCATTACTGAAAATGCTATTACCGATCGCCATCGTGATCTCCGTGATTTCAATCGTAGCCGAGAATCTGATCGGTTATAGCGGTGGCGAAAATCCTGATACCATGATCAATGCTTTTGTGAATCTGATTGTTCAAGGGATCGTCGGTTCATTCGGAGTCATCATTCAGTTTTTCTTCTGGATTACCGTGATATTTGTCATTATAGAGCGGGCGGATGCGAACCGGGATTCTGAATCGAATGCTTCAAGATTTAAAGCATGGACACCGGATGATTTGAAGAAGCTTGCCTATATTCCTGAGAAGCGAGTCATCTCCAAGATCAGTGTATTCGGCAGCCTGCTGTGGACGACGATCTGGGTCAGCCTGTACTTCTATGCGGATCATATAGTCGTTGTCCATTTGAAAAGGGATAGCGGACTTGAAATCCTGTATTCGGTGTTCAACCAGGAGGTACTGCTCCGTTATTGGCCGCTTGTGCTCATTATGGCTGGACTTGAGATCGCTCTGGCGCTGTATAAATATTTCATCGGGCAATGGACGCCACGCCTGGCGATATTCAATACAGTTGTGCAACTGATGGTTGCTCTTATCGTGATCTTCATCTTGCTGAGTCCAGATCTATTTAATCCAGATTTTCTCGCCTTTATGGCAGATCTGTTCGCAGTAACGGTTGAGAAATTTAAGAGTGGAGTTATTGCAGGAAGTATTGCCATTTTCATGATCTCAGTGGTCCTCAGTATGATTGAAGGCTTCCGTAAGGCCAAAATCCAGTAGAAGGGATCGATCGTCTGGTCGCCTGGTCAGCGTATATTAAAGAGGGGTTATCTCGTAAGTAGAATGGTCTACTACAGAGATAACCCCTTTGTGGAATCTATTCAACCTGCAAGGGCCGACCCTCTGGCATATGCTTAGGCTGATCGCGAACGATTGTTCCATCCTCAAGATGCAGCCAGGTGTCGAAGCTGCGCTGCCCTTCTGTTAACTGGATGACTCTGGCTCCCGTGGTGAACGGCTGATTCAAGTAGGCATTCCGGGTAGTACGCCCGTAGCAGAGGCGAATGCCCTGCAGTGTTCCCCAGAAGTCATTGCCGTGGTCATGACCGACGAAAGTCCCCATAATGTCGCCCATTTCGACCATAGCTGCGAAGAAGCCCGTATTCAGCGGCGGTGCGCAGATTAATCGATCCAGCTTCTGCCCGTAACATATCGTGAAATCCCAAATATCGCTGTATTCCGGCAGCGGGATATGGAAGAAACCGAGTGAAGGCAGAGGTGATCCGCCATTATTGACCGTCAGCTGATAGGAGGTATTCGTATACCAGTCGATCTGAGATCTTCTGATCCAATCATAATAGCCTATCCCTCGATGTACCAATGAGGAGTAGCTGCCTGTATCGAGAAAATAAAGCGCCGCAGCAGGCAACTGCTGCTCATCCAGAATCTCAAGCACATAGTTGCCGGAGCCATGGACATGGGGTGGATCAGGCTTCGCATAACAGTATTGATGCGTCAACTGTAGCTTGTGCAGTTGCTCGCGCGTGAAGTCCGGCGCTTCCGAATCATGGTTGCCGAACACAGCTGCCCAAGGAATCTGCAGCTCTTCCGGCACCGCTAACGCTTCGCGAAAAGCCCGCACCGGGTCCGGGCTCTTGTTGCTGGCAATGACGTCTCCGGTATAGACGACCAGATCCGGGCGCTCCGCCTCAAGAATCTCCCGCATCATGGTACTCATTCGTGTTTCTTCCTCACACGGCTCACAGAATTCAGTGTCCGTGAATTGGACAATCTTGAATGTTCCGTTTTCTCTGAAGTGCAACTGTTTTCTCATCCCACACGATTCCTCCCTTAGAGGTAGTTCAAAAAGTCCACCTTTGATCTCGAAGTGAAGCAGGAAGCAGATCCGACATCGAATCTTGAATTCAGCCGGGGTCTTCAGTGCTCACGTACCCACATGTACGCTGCGCTCCTCGCCCCCTAGCTTCATCCAACCTTCTCGGAGCTGAAAACCGGCCTTGTTTGAACTCTTATTTGAATCCGGTAGTTCAAAAAGTCTACCTTTGATCTCGAAGTGAAGCAGGAAGCAGATTCGACATCGAATCTTGAATTCAGCCGGGGCCTTCAGTGCTCACGTACCCACATGTACGCTGCGCTCCTCGCCCCCTAGCTTCAGGGCGGCCGCTAACGAAACGTGGTATCGCTATTCGCGCCCAAAAGGGCGGTGTCCAATTTTAACGAAACTGGGTAACGCTATTTGGGTAAATTTAGGGTCAAAAGCCGGGATTTACTCGGAATAGCGATATGGTGTTTCGTTAAATTTTTTTAATCGTTGTTTTTGGGCAAATAGCGATCTGTAGTTTCGTTAGACGAAAAACGAACAGCGAGCACCCGGCGTACTGCACTAAGCACTGTACAAAAGATGCGACATCCCGAACCTTGGTAATGCTCCAAATACTCGCCCCTGTGCCAAAGAACGCAACGCACTCAGCGTCACACAAAGCCTTCAACACCCACCGCCCGCGGCCAGTGCCACAAAAGGCCCATAACTCTACGCGCCTACATAAGGACTTCAACGCCTAGCGTCTGCACCCCGCGCTCACACAAAGCCTTTCAGCACCCCACGCCCATCACCACACACATGCGTCCGCATCCTGCGTCAAAGCGCGTAACGCCCTGCGCCACACAAAGCCCTCAACGCCCACGCCCGCGCACCTCGCGCCAAAGCGCCCAGCCCCCAACGCCCGCGCTATTAGCCGAACAAATTAGCAGGCACCTTGCCATCCCAATCCGCTGGCCGCTCCAGGCCAAGAGCATGCAACGCGACCGCTGCGGTATCGACAATGAACATATCTGGCAAGGCTGTGCCAGCTGATACGCCCGGGCCCACGCAGCCCCAGAATACATTCTTGTCCATCGGATGGTCGCTGCCGTGGTCATGCTTGTTCGCTCCGCCGCCGCCATGGTCGGTAACGAGGATCACGAGGCTGTCCTCAAGCAGACCTTGCTGCTCAATCACACGCAATATGCGCCCGAACAGTTCATCCATTCGGGTAATAGCCTTCAGATAACCTGGCGAATCCGCGCCGTATCCGTATTTATGACCGGAAGCATCGGGGTCATCCAGCTGCATATAGAGCAGCTTGACGTCATTATTTTGCTCAATATAGGTTTCGATCGCGCTTACAAGCTCGTCGTCTGGCAAGGCTTCCTTATGAATCCCGAGTCCTTCTTCAACGATTCCGTTAACGATAGGCGCCCAGCTTGAGAAGGCAGCCAGCTTGGCTTCAGGCCAGGCTTCCCGTGCCAGTCGGAATATCGATGGATATGGGGAGTCCACTGGGTAGGTCTGAGTGGATGCGATTTCATTATTCAGTCCGTGTCTCTCAGGAACGACACCGTGGAGTATAGAACCCCAGCATTCCGCACTGATCGTTGGTGATTGGGCTTGCGCCATATAAGTAACCGCTCCCTTGCTTAAGAAAGCGTCGATATTCGGCGTATCCGTATTTTGAATAAAGTTACCGGCCCCATCCATTCCTAGAATAAAGACCCGTTTAATTTGCTTATCCTTCTGCATGATTAATAATCCCCTCCTCTAGAGATGTATGACAGCGATATCACGACCCTAGCATAATGATCCCGGTTAGAAGTGTCAATGACTATTATTGACCTGTCAATGGTTTATTTTTGACCTGTTTAGAAGAAGTCACGAACGTGCTATTAGAAAGTCACCAGGGTAGTGGTTACGTCAGAAACTGAATTATAGAATGGAAGTGTAAGGGTTTACACATCATGGGGTGAAGGGGTTGGAACATGACGAAACTAGTTAAATTAAAGAGAGATGTGAAAAAGTATAAGTGGCTGCTGCTTATGACCGTGCCGGGGATTATCTACCTATTCATTAATAACTATATTCCGATGTATGGCGTAATTCTGGCCTTCAAAAATTACAATTACGTCGACGGAATCTGGGGAAGCCCTTGGGCAGGATGGGATAACTTTAGGTTCCTGTTCAACACGGAGGATGCTTACATCATTACAAGGAATACGTTGCTGTACAATCTGGTCTTCATCACTTTAAATCTAATTCTATCCGTCACCATCGCACTTTTGATCAATGAGATTAAGGATAAAGTTATCAGCCGATTCTATCAGAGTACCTTCCTGCTTCCTCATATCATTTCGATGGTCGTCGTTGCTTATCTCGTATTTAGCTTCCTGAACGCCGAGAATGGTCTGGTGAACAGATTGCTGCTGAAGTGGTTCTCTATGGATGGAATCTCCTGGTACGGAGAGCCGAAATATTGGCCTTTCATCCTGGTCATTGTTAACGCATGGAAGAGCGTCGGCTATTGGTCCATTATTTACTTCGCTTCCATCATCGGTATAGACAAGGAGTATTACGAAGCAGCTACCATCGATGGGGCAAGCAAATGGAAGCAGATGACGCGCATTACGATTCCATTAATTATGCCGGTCATCATCACGTTGACCTTGCTGGCAGTTAGTACGATTCTTCGCTCGGACTTTGGCTTGTTCTACCAGGTACCTATGAATACCGGGGCACTCATACCGACGACACAGACGATCGACACCTTCGTATACCGTGCTATGCTGCAATCCGGTGACGTTGGGATGTCTACGGCAGCGGGCCTCTATCAATCGGTTTGTTGCTTCGTACTGATCCTGGTAGCCAATACCGCAGTCAGACGAATCAATAAACAGAGCGCATTGTTTTAACCGGGGAGGGAGAGAACAACGTGAGAGAATTAAATTTGTCCAAGCGAATCGGCCCTGCGATGATCCATCTATTCTTCTGGTGCTTCACCATCGTATCACTGGTTCCGTTCATACTCATATTTATGGTATCCATTTCAAGCGAGGATTCCATTGCGCAGAAAGGATTTTCCTTATTTCCTAACGAAATCAGCTTTGGAGCTTATCAATTCCTGTTCAATGACTTTACTGAAATTGCTAAGGCCTACGGAGTGACCATCGTTGCTACGCTTGTTGGTACGGCAGTAAGCTTGCTGATTACGGCACTCTTTGCCTATCCTATATCGCGAGCTCAACTGCCGTTCAGGCGGACAATTTCCTTCTACCTCTTCTTTACGATGCTGTTTGGTGGAGGATTGGCACCATGGTATATCACTTATGTCAACATGCTAGGTATGAAGAATACAATCTTCTCCATGATTATTCCGAACTTGTTGATGGGCGCTTTTAACGTGTTCTTGATGAGAAGCTTCTTCGCCTCGACGATACCTGAATCGGTCATTGAGTCGGCGACGATTGATGGAGCGGGGGAACTGAAGATCTTCTTCAAAATTGTCGTACCATTGTCCCTGCCGATTATGGCGACGATAGGTCTCTTTAATACTCTTGCTTACTGGAATGATTGGTATAACTGCATGCTGTTTATCGATAATCCAGATTTGTATAACATTCAGTATTTGATGACTAAGACATTGACTAATATTCAATTCCTGTTGGCGAAATCCAACAGTACAGCGCAGGTTGGCGAGCTGCTGGCCAAGATGCCGCGTGAATCAGTGCGAATGGCCCTTGCCATGATCGGTGTAGCTCCTTTATTGTTTGCCTATCCGTTTTTCCAAAAATACTATATTAGCGGAATTACATCTGGCGCAGTAAAAGGCTAAGTATAAGGCTGAAACATAGGGTTTATACAGAGAGTTCACCGTAAAGGAGGTGGGGCTGACACAGATTGGATGGACTGCAACTCCGGGGGATATAGTGTTAATAGTACGAATTGAGAGGAGAACGGCAGAATATGAAGAAGAAGGTTCATTTACTGTTCATTGTGATGCTATGTGGAATGCTTGTACTGACGGCGTGTGGCAAGGGGAATTCCAATAAGCCATCCGATTCGGGGAACACATCTGGCAATACAGCGGAAAGCGGGAATCAAGAAGGAAATAGCAAGCTTAGCCCGTATAAAATTACGATGGTATACCCGGCTTCAGCCGCAAAGGATCTTCAGCTGGTTCAAGACGAAATGAGCAAATACTTGACGGAGAAGATCAATGCGACGATCGAGCTGAAACCGATTGAATGGGCTTCCTGGGAGGACAAGACGAACCTGATGAAGGTCTCGAATGAGCCCTTTGACTTGATGTTCACGGCTAGCTGGTTCTCATACGCGAAGGATGCTGCCAAAGGGCAATATCTGGAGCTTGACGATCTGATGAACGAGTACGGCAAGGATATTCCTGGGGTTCTCGGCGATGACTTTATTAAGGGGTCGAGAATTGACGGCAAGCTGTACGCTCTTCCTACCAAGAAAGAATTCGGCCAAGGCTTCGGCTTCTTGCTCGATAAGAAGCTGGTTGATAAATATGGCTTTGATACGAATGGCATCAAGTCCATTGAGGATATGGAACAGATGTTCAAAACAATTAAAGAGAACGAGCCTGATGTTGCCCCTGTGGCCTCATCCAAATTCACGAACATTTGGAATGCAGCTAATTATGACTATTTAGCAACTGATATCGGAATTCCTCGCGACAGCAAGGAGCTTAAAGCAGTTGATATGCTGGAGGACCCTAACTTCATCGATTTCTATAAACGGATGCATCAATGGAATCAGAATGGCTGGTTCGATAAAGACATCCTGACTTCGACTGAAGAACAGGGCGTTAATATGATCAAGGCGGGCAAGGCCTTTGCGGTCGGCCAATCTCTGAAGCCTGGTAAGGACAAGGAAATGAGTCTGAGCGCCGGGGTTGAAATGATTCAGGTGGAGACCTTTGAGCCATTTACAACTACAGGTGACGCCCAAGGGGCTATGCTCGGTATTTCCCGGACCTCCAAGGACCCGGCAAGGGCGATGATGTTCCTGAACATGCTCTATACAGATCCGGTACTGTTAAATATGCTCGATTGGGGCATTGAAGGCAAGCACTATGTGAAGGTAAGCGATAATGTGATCGATTTTCCTGAGGGTGTAAATTCAGATACACAGACCTATCCGAATCCAGGTGGCTGGATGTTCGGTAATCAGTTCAATTCCTATCTATGGGCGAACGAGGATCCGAACAAATGGGAGGAATTCCAGAAGTTCAATGATCGCTCCGAGCGTTCCATCGCTCTGGGCTTCTCCTTTAACCAAGAGCCGGTTAAATCAGAAATGGCATCCCTAACCAACGTGATGAAAGAGTTTGAAGCTACTTTACGTTCTGGGGCAGTAGAGCCTGAGCCATTGCTTGAGAAGTGGAAAGCAAAACGCAAATCGGCCGGTTTTGACAAAGTCAAGGCCGAAGTGGATAAGCAGTTGGCGGCATGGGCGGAATCACAGAAGTAATAAACAGAGGTGAAGCGAAAAGGAATTCTGAACTAGGGCGATGCAGGGATCCTATCTAGGGATTCCTTTTTGCTCTACCGGAAACTATACTCGAGGTAGATGAGCCTGTGGACATCGGAGGGATTACGTACAGGACTACTTAGAATAAGGGTTCATACTAAATCTTGCATAGATCCGGGGTCGATAAGTATGTTCAAAGTATCGAATATCAAGCAGTCACTTCGTTTCAAGCTGATTATCGGTTTTGTAGTAATTACGGTTCCATTGTTCGGACTGATGCTCTATAACAATTATTACGCCTCCAATATGATCCGCGAGCAGGTCGCCGAATCCAATAAAAATTCGATGATCTTGTATTCACATCAGATTGAGGCGGCTCTGAACAAAGAGACGAATTTTCTCTACAACATTGCCGTTGAAGATCCGAATCTCGCTGCCCTGCCGCAGCTGATGGATGATCCGAATGAGTATTTTCTAGCCAAAGCCACGCTAATAAGCACCATTTCCCGTTATCATCGCTACGATAACAGTGTCGATCTGCAGTTTATTTATTCGCTGCGCAATAAGGATTTTTTCACGACACAGATCAAGGAGCCGTCCTACGAGCGGATGAATGCGATCAAGACATCGATTGAGAACTTGGTCAAGGAGGTCAAGCTAGATAGCGAATATTTCCAGAAGTGGAAGGCGATAGAGTATAACGAAGGAAAATATGCCTTGATTCGCATGGTGAGTACGGGAGATGATTTCTATGTGGGAGCTTTTATTGAGCTAGAGAATCTGGTGATTCCGTTGGATATTATTCACTCGAAGGAGGGTTTCGCCGGCTTCCTGAATCAACAGGGACAATTGATTACGAATGCGGGTGCCATCACCCCGAACCGTTCCCTATCCGTGGGAGCGAAGCGTAGCGGTGATTATACGATCGTGAAGCAGGATGATCATAGATATATTGCCGTTACGAATCCGGTTATCGGCACGGACGTCATTCTAAGTGTATTCGTCCCGGAGGATCAAATGCTGGAGGATCTGGAGAAATTCCGCCGAGGTATTATTCTTATTTCGATCGGTGCACTATTCATTCTGGTCATTTATCTGATCTATCTGAATGATATTATACTTAAGCCCATGAACAATCTCGTCTTCGGGATGCGGCGCATCAAGCACGGGGATTGGGATACACGGCTCAAGCCTTCCAAGTCCAGAGAGTTCGCGATTATAGAAGAGACCTTCAATGGCATGGCTGCTGAAATCCATGAACTGAAGATCAACGTGTATGAAGAGCAGATCAAGGCGCATAAGGCCGAGCTGAAGCATTTGCAGCTGCAGATCAACCCTCATTTTCTCCTGAATTCGATTAACATTATCTACAACCTGGCTGAGATCAAGAATTATAATGTCATTCAGCTGATGTGCATGAATCTGGTAAAATATTTCCGCTTCACTACCAGGACCAATCAGGCTTTTGTGACCGTGAATGAAGAGATGGAGCATATGGAGAGCTATATTAAAATTCAACAAGTCCGATTCCCGGAGCGGATTACATATGAAATTCAGATTGAAGAGGGTGCCGGAGAGGGTGCTATACCGCCGCTTTTAATTCAGCCGTTTATTGAGAATGCGATTAAGCATGGTTTTGATTTTATGGATCATCCCTTTCATATATCTATAAGGATCAGGTTAGTGGGGCAGGATCAGCTGGAGATCACCGTCTGGGATAACGGCAATGGATTCTCACCGGAGATGCTGGAGAAGCTGCAGTCCGGCAGCTATATGGAGCATCAGAATGGAGAGCATCTCGGCATTACCAATGTGCAGTACAGGATCAAGCATTTGTTCGGACAGGATGCCCGGCTTGAATTTGACAATGTTCCTCAGGCAGGGGCGTTAATTCGCATTGAACTTCCATTTCGAACAGTAGAACAATTTACTTCATATTGATCATGAGAATGGGGGATAAGCATGTTCAAGGCTCTGATTGTAGACGACGAGATCTATGCGGTGATGGGGATTCGCAGTGGTGTGAATTGGGAGCGGTTGCAGGTATCCGAGGTGTATGAGGCTTATAATATGCGGGAAGCCCTGCGTATATTTGAACGTACCTCGATCGATGTCATGATCTGCGATATTGAAATGCCGAAGGGGACAGGGATCGAGCTGCTGGAGAAGGTGAATAAGATATCACCCGAGACAGAGACGATCTTCCTGACCGCCCACTCTGCCTTCAGCTTCATGCAAAGGGCGATTCAATTGGACGGATTCGATTATCTAC
This sequence comes from Paenibacillus aceti, assembly GCF_003614185.1. Taxonomy (GTDB): domain Bacteria; phylum Bacillota; class Bacilli; order Paenibacillales; family Paenibacillaceae; genus Fontibacillus; species Fontibacillus aceti. The sequence continues at coordinate 3,551,654 of NZ_KZ987724.1, read as the reverse complement.
TGAAGCCGATTGAATTCGATGTACTGGAGGATACGATCTATAGAGCTTTGGAAGCGGTTCGACAAGAGCGAGAGCTACATAAATTACGCGAGCAATATAAGCCCTACTATGACCTGTGGCGCAGACAGAAGCCCCTGGTTACCGATAAGTTCTGGAATGATCTGTTCTCAGGCAGAACGGTGTGCTGCCCGGACAATATCACAGGGATTCTGGAGAAGCATGGGCTGTCGGGTCTTCAGAACGCCAGCTTCCTTCCCGTTCTTGTCAGCGTGGAATCCTGGCTGCGGGAGTTCAGCACGAGGGATGAGGAGATTATTGAGTACGCGATTCGCAAGGGTGCGGCGGAGATGCTGATTCCTACGGGCAAGGGGGAGGTCATCCAGACGAAGCAGGGCGTCAACATCGTGATTATTATGGGCGATCCAGAGATAAAGATCGAGGCTAGGGATCTGCATACGCGCTGTGAGAAGTACATCCGCAACTGTCATGAATATTTTGATTGTAATATTTCCTGCTATGTCGGCAGGAGCTCCAGTATCTATGAGATCGCCGATACTTACCAGCAGCTGATGGAGATCGAGTATAACAACTTGAATAAATCCAATCAGGTATACACACTGGCTTCACTGGGCACACCGTCGATCAAGGCGATGATCCCGCGGATTTCAACCTGGACGATCCTACTGGAGCAGGGCAAGCTGGAGGAGCTGCAGCAGGAGATTCGCGACCGCATATCGGAGATGGGGCAGCAGCGGAATCTATCTCTCTTTGAACTGGAAGGCTTCCGTAATGAATTTATGCAGATGGTGCACTATGTTCTGCACAAGAATGGACTGCATGCAGTCGAACTGCTACAGAATCGGGATGGATTGCTGCTGAATGATCAGCCGCGTGATTTGAGGGAGCTGGAGGAAGCTTCGCAACAGGTCGTCCGGATTATCCATGATCAGCTGCATCAGAATGATTCGATTATTCAACGGGTTCAATATTATATCACGGAGCATTTAAGCGAACCGATTACGAGGGAGCAACTGGCCAGTTATGTTCACCTGAATCCGGCTTATTTATCGAGACTGTTCAAGCGGGAGTTGGGCGAATCGATTACAGATTATATCATGAAGCAGCGGATGTCTTTGGCCAAAGATCTGATCATGACCTCGACCATGCCGATTTCTGATATCGCCAGAACCTTGGGCTATCATAACTTCTCTTATTTCTCCAAAATATTCAGAAAGGTATATAATGCTTCCCCGCAGCAATTTCGCCAGCAATCCTCGGAGGGAGAGAGGAAGGTCCTGTGACGGAACGAGAGGAAGGCCGGTGCCCTGAACGAGAGGCTGTGATCGCGACTATAGATGGGGTTCCTGTCACACTTGCGGAATATGAACGGGCGGTGCGGAGGAACAGGCCGCGGGTGCTGAATCATTTCTTCCAACAATTCAAGACCTGTGAGACGCCGGAGTTCTGGACGACATCCTTCGCCGGGGAGATTCCATTAGAGCTGCTGAAGCAGACGGCTCTGGATGAGAGCGTGATGGTCAAGATCAGACAGATGATCGCCAAGGATTACGATGTAGTGCAGGATATTAGCCACAAGGCCTTTCTAGAGCAGCTTGCTGCAGAGAACGAGCGAAGGGCTAAGGCGATAGCTGGGCAGCAAGTTGTTTATGGGCCTGTACGATATAGTGAGGATGCTTATTTTGAGTATTATATGACCCGTCTGGCCGCAGCGGTGAAGCAGAAGCTGGAGCAAGAGGAACGGCGGCGGGCAACTTGTGAACAGACACTATGGAATTACTATTGTTCCTGGCGAACGGAGCTCTACCTGGATCCGGGCTAGGTCAAAGTGTACAGCATAACGGTATCTTATCTGAATGCTGATCGACAGATTGATCCGGTGGCGCAGGAACACACTCGGAAGAGGCTGGAGCAAGCGAAGGCCAGGCTCGAATGGGGGATGCCCTTCATAGAGATCACCCAGGATTACGCAGACCAGAGGAAGATCCAGGAGCTTACGTTCTATCTGGAGAATGATCGTCATAACCTGCGGAGCCCTGTAGCCAGGACAGCAGCGGGATTGCGGGTGGGGGAAATTTCCGAGATCGTGGAAGAGAACGGAAGCCTCTATCTTCTATGCTGTATTGAGAAGACAGAGCCCTATACCGAGTATCTGCCTTATGAGCAGATTCGTGACCGAGTGCTGAATGATTATATTGCGAGCAAGTATGAGCAGCTAATCCAGGCGAGATGGGCGGAGGCTACAATTCTAGTGAGTGAGACTTAAGCGTTGTTAAAAATAGTACGAAAGGTGATGAGCATAAGGTGGAGAATTTTCCATTGCCAGAGAGTACAGCAGCCGCGTCAACGGATCAGGCCGGGACGAGATCCGGAGTGATCTATTATGTGGACAATCTGAACGGTAACGACGATAATTCGGGTAGGAGCCCAGCCGAGGCCTGGAAGTCGCTCGCGAAAGTGAACGGAACGACATTCATGCCGGGCGACCGTATTTTATTGCGGGCAGGGAGTTCCTTTCGATTCGGTAGGTTCCCGGAAGCCGAGTGCCTTCCACGATATTCTGATCGATGGCAATACATTGACCGATGTCGATGCCTATGGCATCTATATCAGCTCCAACTGTATCCTCCGCTATGGCATGGGGGACTTATGGGAATGGGTCCCGAAGCCCTACGGACCATGGACGCCATCTACGGAAGTAAGAATATCCAACAATACGGTCGTGCGGGCGGCCACCGGGGGCATCGCCTGGAATGTAACGGGTGGTGCGATAGTAGAGCACAATATCGTACAAGAGGCTACCTACCTGGCGGCGAACGCTGCGATCTGGTGGGCTTACGCCGATAATAGCGTCGTTCAGTACAATTACAGCCATGATAATGCCGGCGGCTTCATGCTCTATGTGAATGATACCTACAGTACGATCAATACGATCGTTAGATATAATATCAGCCAGAATGACAAGGCGCGTATATTTCGTTACAGCGGCTCGATAGACATGGTAATAAACTATAACAATACGGTCTATGTTGGAGCCGCTTCGGGCAATCCGGTTATGAGCGATTATTTCACCAAGCCTTCTGGCAGACCCAAGAATATCTACAACTATAACAATTTATACTATAGCGTCAAAGACAAGGGGTGGGATTTGAGGGGGCAGACCTTCGACAGCAACGCTTACTATGGCGGGAAGACCTTGGTCAAAGCTGATGCACATAAAGTGACTGCTGATCCTAGGCTCATAGCTCCGGGCAGCGGCGGAACAGGGATGGACACGGAGGACGGCTATCAGCTTCAGAGCGATTCCCCGTTGATCGGAGCCGGTGTGCCGATGGCCGATCATGGTTGTCGGGACTACTTCGGCAACCCGCTCTACAATGGTGACCCTGATATCGGTGCCTTTGAATATCAGGGACTAGTGCCGCCGGCGACAGGCAAGACGGAGGTCGTCCATCCGCCAGTGCAGGTGACGCCGATGCCTAAGCATTGAGTGTCTCGATGGCTGTTTCCATAAGTTTAGAACAAAAAAAGAATCTCCCGCAGGGAAGGTTCTTTTTTTATTATGAATATATATTCATCATCCAAGAATGGAGGGAATGCTTTGAAGCTTCGGAGCGCTGGGAAGAAATCGAAATGGTTCGTATACCAGAAGGTGATTATCGTATTCATTCTACTCTTACTTCCTCTCATCTCTATGAACGTCTGGTTTAATTACAAGGGCATGTCTATCACTAAGGATGCTATCTTGAATTCCTCCATGGCAGGCGCCTCTTTCTATTCCAGACAACTCGACAGGGAGATGTATTTCATCCGCAATTTGCAGCTTCAATTTTTGAATGACAAGGATTTGCAGAAGCTTAGCTTCCGCGGCGGCATGCTGGAGAATTATGAGGAGGTGGAGCTGATCGAACAGGTCAGGGACAGGCAGTCTACGCTCACCGCCTTCAGCGATTATATCGTGAATGCGGGCGTTTACGTCGAGGCCGTGGGCAAGACGATCTCTACGATGTCGGGGGTCACCAATACACCGAATCCGGAGATGGAGCTGGTCGCTTCCCTGATCTCCACAACACCGAAGCCTTCATACTATCAATACGGGGAGAGAATCTTCCTGATCGAGAGCGAGAACAATGACGGCGTGTGGTCCTATATCGAGCTATCGAGAGCGAAGCTGCTGGAGGCGCTGAATCAGATTGCCGACTTGTATCAGGAGTCTGAGGTTCTGCTCGGCAGCAAGGAATTAGGCACAGTGCTGACGACCGCGGAGCAGCCGCAGGAAGCGAGCACGATCCTGGCACAGATTTCCGAGCAAAGCATCGGGAAACAGGGTGCCTCAGAAATAAAGAAGATTCATGGGATTAACTATTTTATCATTCATAATGATGTGAGCTCGCTGCATCTGTCTTTGATTATGTATGTGAATCAGAATGAAATTACCCGTCCGCTTAATCAATTTACAACCTGGTCCTATCTGCTCTTCATTATAGCGATTGTGATTATGGTCCTCTATTCCTTCTCTGTGAATTTGATGATTCACCGGCCGTTATCGCGCCTGGTCAAGGCCTTCCGCATGCTGGAGGCCGATAATCTGAACATCATGATCCAATCGAGAACGAAGGATGAGTTCCACTACGTGTTCAACAGCTTCAACAATATGGCCCTCAAGCTGAAAAATTCGATCCGGGAGAACTACGAGCAGAAAATCGCGCTGCAGCACTCCCAACTGAAGCAGCTGCAATCCCAGATCAACCCGCATTTCCTTTACAATAGCTTCTTTAATATCTATATGATGTGCAAGGTTGGGGATGCGGACAGCGCTGCTGAGCTCTCCCAGAGACTAGGCAGATACTATCAATATATTACGAGGAGCGGGGCGGATGAGGTGCCTTTTAGTAAGGAATATCAGCATGCACTGGATTATTGCGAGATTCAATGCATCCGTTTCTCGAACCGGATTTCATTTGAATACGGAGAGGTAAAGGACGTGCCGGCTTCCCTTACTGTACCGCGCCTAATTATCCAGCCCATTGTCGAGAATGTGTTCGAGCATGCCTTCGAGGATGGGACGATGGAGGGGGTCATCTATATGAGCACAGAGTATAGGGACGGAAAATTGCGAGTTACGGTGGAGGATAACGGGCAGCTGATGACCGAGGAGATGATCGAGCAGCTGCGCGATAAGCTGGCTACACCATCGAAATATATAGAGAAGACCGGCTTGATCAATGTGAATATCCGCCTGCAGCTCAAATATGGTGAGGGAAGCGGGTTATTCGTCTCCCGCAGCTCCTATGGCGGCTTACGAGTGGACTTGATTATTAATGCCAATGAGGAGGAGTAGCTTCATGTATAGACTGTTAATTGTAGACGACGAACCTGTAATTGTGAACGGACTGGTGCTTCTGTTTCAGGATAATAGCGAGCTTGAGCTTGAAGTATGCAAGGCCTATTCAGCCAAGGAAGCGCTGGAAATGGCTCAGAAAATGAAGCTTGATATTCTCGTTAGCGATATCCGTATGCCGCAGATTAGCGGTCTGCAGCTCGTGGATGAGATTACCTATTATTGGCCGCATTGCCGCAGTATATTTCTGACCGGGTACAGCGAGTTCGAATATGTGCATGAAGCGCTGCGCAAGAACGTGGATAACTATATTCTGAAGACCGAGGGGATCGAGCTGATCTTCGAGGCGGTCAAGCAGGCTATAGCCAAGCTGGATGAGGAGAATCAGCGGAGAATTCTGGATGAGCGGGCGCGGCGACATTTCGAGATCGCAGCGCCTCTATTGAAGACGGAGCTGCTGCGGAGAATGACGGATGGAGAGGATCTGAGCCACCTGTTGCTACAGCCACGCTATGAAGAGGTCTGTCTCCAGATTTCGCTGGAGCAGTCAGCATTTTTTATGATCGGAAGAATGACCTTGAATGAAGCGGACCGAGGGCATGAGCTAAGACAGGCGGTGCAGCGGACCTTCCTGAATTACTTGCCTTCCTCGATTAAATGTGAGTGCAGTGTCATTAATGACGACACTTTGCTATGGCTGCTGCAGCCGGAGGTGGAACTGCTGGGGCGCTTCCAAGCCAATGCTTCCACCGAGCTGCACTGGAACGGGATTACGCAGTATATGAAGGGCATTCTGGAGCTGGTGCAGAATGAGGGCGAGGAATTACTGGGGGTTCATGTGTCCTTCGGTATATCGGCCAATCTGCAAGGTAGCTGGGACAGGGCTGGACAGCAGTATGAGCAATTACAGAATATGCTTAAGGCTCGCGCCGCGCTGGGGCAGACGATGATTATCGCGGATCTGGAGAAGGCTGACCCTGATGAAGAGAAGCTGTATGAGCACGGCCGGATGGAGCAAGACGAGGCGAGGATATTCGTCATCGACCAGATTCAGAGATATGTGATCGAGAATTTATCCGGCGATGTCTCCTTGACAGCGATCGCCGAGGAGGTTCATTTCAATCCCTCTTATCTGTCGCGATATTACAAGCAGGCGACCGGGCATAATTTGCTGGAATATATCCAGACCAAAAGATTGGAGGGCGCCATTCATCTGATGCAGGACACAAATCTGAAATTGAATGAAATCGCCGCCCGGGTTGGATTTGATTCGCACTCGTATTTTACGACCTTTTTCAAGAAAAAGATGGGGGTTACTCCTCAGGAATACCGGAATTCTCTAGCTGAATCGTCTTAAATTGAAACAGGTAAATAAAGTGACAGTAAAGTAAAGAACTCAAAATTGATAGCGCTTTCCAGTGATCCCATAATGGAGATATAAGCAATCGCTTTCATCACAGCATACAAAAGGGGGAAGGCAGTTCAATGAAAAGGTTCAAACCGTGGGAAATGCTTATGTTGGTTATGTCAATGCTGTTGATATTTACAGCATGCGGGAATCAAGCAAGTAATGATGGGGCAGAGCCCAAGCCACAGAATTCAGGTAATGAAGCCAATGCCAGTGCGAATAGTAACACACCTCCTGATCCATTAGGCAAGTATCCTGAGACGATTACGGTATCGGAAGTGCTCGGCTATAACCCTCCGGAGGACCCGAGAAGTCCTAAAGGAATCACACCAGAGCAGAATGCCTATCTCAAGGATTTAAAAGACATGTTGAACATCGAAATTAAGTATAAATGGACGGTGCCATCCAGCCAGTTCGAGCAGAAATTCTCACTTGCTATGGCCTCGGGTGATCTGCCAGACATTATGGAACTGGACCAGAAGAACTTCGAGAAGCTGAAGAAGCAGGATATGCTGGCGGACCTGACGGATGCCTATAATAATTACGCTTCTCCAACGCTGAAGAAATATATGGAGTCCGACGGCGGCTTCGCGATGAGCACCTTCACTTCCGACGGTAAGCTGATGGCGATCCCGGCGTTCGAAGACCCATTCCTGTCGACTCAATTGCTGTGGATTCGCAAGGATTGGCTCGACAACCTGAACCTGCAGGTGCCGAAGACGATGGAAGAGCTGGATAAGGTCGCCCTGGCCTTCGTTAATGAGGACCCGGATCAGAATGGCAAAAACGATACGTATGGTGTCGCCATGCAGAAGAACATATTCTTCTGGGGATTTGATCTTCGCGGCTTCTTCAATGGCTTCAATGCTTATCCATCAATCGGGGATAACCAGACAGCATGGATCAAGGGGGATGATGGCAAGCTGATCCCAGGCCTGATCCAGCCTGAGATGAAGACGGCGCTGGGCAAGCTGCAGGAATGGTACAACAATGGCGTGCTGGATAAGGAATTCGCCCTGAAGGACGAGAACAAGGCGGTTGAAGATATTACAGCAGGCAAGGTCGGCATTTCTTATGGGGAATGGTGGTATCCGAACTGGCCGCTGAATCTGAATGTCGATAAAGATCCAAAGGCAGAGTGGATCGCCCTGCAAATTCCGGGCTTGGATGGACCGGGCAAATCTTTAGTGCCGAAGCTTAGGAGCAACAGAATGTATGTGGTGAACAAGAAAATGAAGAATCCCGAAGCGGCCATCAAAATGATCAATTACTATATTGAGATGGGCAACAAGAAATATATGGAGAATAACAAGGCGGAGCAGGGATATGTCTATAACTGGTTCGATCCGCGGGTCTATAACCCTGCTCAGATCGAGACGATCTACACTGAAGTGAATAAAGCGCTCGATGCTAACCAGGAGGAAATTACGCTGGATGATGAGAACTACAAGAATGTAGCGGACGTATTCAAGGCGACGAAGGATTATCTCGCAGGAGATACAATGACCGCCAGTAAAGGCGTCAACTGGGGGCAATATTTCAGCCGTGCAGCCAAGGATGGTGGTTGGGGAATGACCCGTACAATCAAGGAGAATCAGGCTTTTGTGAGTAACGAGTTTTACACTCTGCCAACATCGACCCAGGTAGAAAAAGGCTCGCAGCTCGACAAGCTGATGCAGGAATCCTTCACCAAGATCATTATGGGCGCTCCGCTTGACGAATTCGATAAATTTGTTGACAGCTGGAAATCCCTTGGTGGTGATCAGATCACTCAAGAGGTGAATGATTGGTACAGCAAGGAAGCTGTGAAATAAATCATGAGATGCTGGAACGGGAGGATCCGCCTGAAGTAGTCGGCAATTCTCCCGTTTTACATTAAATATGGAGGTCATGCTGTGAAAACGCTCAAGAAGGAATATCTACTTCATTTCATGTTGCTGCCCGGCGTCATTATTACATTAATATATGCCTACGGCCCCATGGCTGGCCTGGTGATGGCTTTTCAGCAGTTCGAGCCTTTATCCGGCTTTTTTAAATCGGAATTCGTCGGCTGGGATAACTTCAAATATGTATTTGAGCTTCCAGATTTCATGCAGGTGCTCTGGAACACTATTTTTATCGCCGTATTTAAGATGGTTCTGTTCCTGCTCGTTCCGTTGATTCTGGCGCTGCTTCTGAATGAGGTCACCAAAAGCTGGTTCTCACGCATTATCCAATCCGCCATCTTCCTGCCATTCTTCTTGTCATGGACCGTGCTTGGCGGAGTCATTATTGAATTATTCTCACTGAACGGCCCGGTGAATGGGCTGCTGGAAGCGATAGGCTTAGAGCCGATCATGTTCATGCTCAATAATGGCTGGTTCCGCGGGATCGTCATCGGCTCTGACGTCTGGAAAGGGATGGGCTACAACATGATCGTCATGCTGGCTGCGATTACAGGCATCAATGCCACGCTGTATGAAGCGGCCGAGGTGGACGGGGCCGGAAGATGGAAGCAGATGCTGAATATTACCCTTCCGGGGATGGCGCCTATTCTGATTTTGCTGGGCGTACTGAGCTTGGGTGGTATTTTGAACGCAGGCTTCGAGCAAATCCTAATTATGTATAACCCGACCGTATATGAGGGCGGTGACATCATCGATACCTTCGTATACCGACTCGGTATGTTCAGTCAGCAATTTGGGCCTGCCGCTGCCGTTGGATTGTTCAAATCGGTAGTATCTCTAGCTATGGTGTCCATCACCTATTATGCGGCCTACAAATATAGCGATTATCGCATCTTTTAGCCCAGGAGGTAGGAGGAATGCATAAACCAACCATCAGTAGACGAATATTCTTGCTCTGTAACACCCTGATACTCAGCGCAATTACCGTGCTTGGCATTATTCCCTTTATCCATTTGCTCTCCATTTCACTTAGTTCGAATACCGCAGCCATGGCCGGTGAAGTGAAGCTGTGGCCAGTCGGATTTAACCTCGATGCTTATCGGTATTTGGGCGAGAAGGTGGAGTTCTTCAGATCATTTGGTGTCTCTGTACAACGGGTCATTCTGGGAACGGCGATCAATATGGTGCTTGTATTCATAACCGCCTTTCCATTATCCAAATCAAATGATCAATTCAAATTCAGAACTGTGTATGTGTGGTTCTTCGCTATTACGATGTTCTTCGGCGGCGGTCTGATTCCGACCTATATTATTGTGAAGGATACAGGTCTGATCGATTCCATCTGGGCCTTGATTCTGCCTGGTGCACTTAATGTATGGAATATGGTGCTGATGCTGAATTTCTTCCGCGGAATTCCACGGGAGCTGGACGAAGCGGCGACGATTGACGGCGCCGGACAATGGAAGGTGCTATGGCGGATTTATTTACCGGTGTCGCTGCCGTCCATCGCTACGATTGGACTATTCACGATTGTAGGTCACTGGAACGCCTGGTTTGACGGGATTTTGTATTTGAATTCACCGGAGAAGTATCCGCTGCAGACCTATCTATCCACCTTGATTATGGCGATTAATTCACAGATGACCTCGATTTCTATCGAGCAGATCAAGGCGATGGAGAATCTGAGTGAGAAGACGCTGCGGACGGCGCAGATTTTCATGGGGGCGCTGCCGATTATGCTCGTATATCCTTTCTTACAGAAATATTTTGTGAAGGGGATTACAGTAGGGAGTGTCAAAGAATAGATGCATGGCAGAAAAGGAGACGATGGGGTATGAAGAAGGTTACGGTTGCATTAGTTGGTGCTGGACTGCGAGGAATCAACTATTTAGAATACGCCATACAGCAGCCGCATGAGCTTGAGGTAGTCGCTGTTGCCGAGCCTGTTCGTGCGCGCAGAGAGAGCTTCCAGGCGCGGCATGGAATTCCTGATGAGATGTGCTTTGAGCATTGGAATGAGCTCTTTGCGAAGCCGAAGCTTGCTGACGCAGTATTGATCTGCACCCAGGATCAGCAGCATTTCGAACCGACGATGAAGGCGCTGGAGCTGGGCTACCATGTCCTGTTGGAAAAACCGATGTCGCCGGATCCGCAGGAATGCATTACAATGGGGGAGATGGCTTCCAAATCAGGACGGGTGTTCTCGATCTGTCATGTACTGAGGTATACGCCATTCTTCTCAACGCTGAAGGAACTATTGAATCGCGGAGAGATCGGGCAGTTGATGTCGATCCAGCATAACGAGAATGTAGGGTATTGGCATCAGGCTCATAGCTTCGTGCGCGGCAATTGGCGGCGTAAGGATGAATCCAGTCCGATGATTCTGGCCAAGTCCTGCCATGATCTCGATATTCTGCTCTGGCTGGCGGATGCAGACTGTACTCAGGTCGCTTCCTTCGGCTCGCTAAGCCATTTCAAGGCTTCCGAGGCACCGGAAGGAGCGCCGCTGCGTTGTCTGGACGGATGCCCGGTATCCGATCAATGCGTCTATTATGCGCCGCGGCTGTATTTAACGGAGAATACAGATTGGCCCACCTCGGCGATCAGCAATGATATGAGCTATGAAGCCCGCTATAAGGCGCTGCAAGAGGGGCCTTACGGCCGCTGTGTATATCATTGTGATAATGACGTCGTCGATCATCAGGTCGTCAATCTTGAATTCGCGAATCATGTAACCGCTGCCTTTACGATGAGTGCCTTCACGCGGGATATCAGCCGGACGATTAAGCTGATGGGAACGCGCGGGGAGATTCGTGGAGCGATGGAGAAGAATGAGATCGAAGTAATCCATTTCGGCAGCGGTAAGGTCGAGCGGATTACCTTTGAGGATATGGGCGGCCATGTCGGTCATGGTGGCGGTGATATGGGACTGGTGAAGGATTTCCTGAACCTGGTGCGTTCCGATGGCAAGAGTCAGGGGCTTACTTCGGCTGACCGTTCCGTGCAGAGCCATCTGATGGCCTTCGCGGCAGAACAGTCCCGGGTTGACGGCCGCAACATCCGGATGCAGGAATTCGTCGGAAGCTTCAGTAAGGAGAATTAAGAGAATTAGAAGAATTAATGATTGAATCTGAAATTACAGATCTACCGGCATGAAAAAATAATCCTGTGGAGGGAATTATGTCTACTTTTTCTTATTCGGGTTCTTCGTTCTATTACAATAATGAGCCGATTCAGATTATATCTGGGGCGATTCACTATTTCCGTGTCCTTCCGGAATATTGGGAGGATCGGCTGCTTAAGCTGAAGGCCTGCGGCTTTAATACCGTAGAGACATATGTAGCCTGGAATATGCATGAGCCAGAGAAGGGGCGCTTCAATTTCGAGGGGATCGCCGATCTGGTCCGGTTTGTCGAGATCGCCGGAGGGCTGGGCTTGCATGTTATCGTTAGACCTTCGCCTTACATATGTGCTGAATGGGAATTCGGAGGATTGCCCGCCTGGCTGCTGGCGGAGCCGGATATGCGTCTGCGCTGTTACTATAAGCCATACCTGGAGCATGTCGATGCTTATTATGACGAGCTGTTGCCTAAGCTGCAGCCGTTGCTATGCACCCAGGGCGGGCCGATTATCGCGATGCAGATCGAGAATGAGTATGGAAGCTACGGAAATGATAAGCTCTATTTGAATTATATGAAAGAGGCCCTTATTAAGCGGGGGATTGATGTGCTTCTGTTCACCTCCGATGGCCCGACAGATGATATGCTGCAGGGCGGTATGGTCGATGGTGTGCTGGCCACGGTGAATTTCGGTTCCCGGCCTGCTCAGGCCTTCGCCAAGCTGAGAGAGTATCAGCCGGATGCGCCGATCATGTGCATGGAATTCTGGAACGGCTGGTTCGACCACTGGCGGGAAGGCCATCATACCCGGCCTGCGGCAGATGTGGCCGAGGTTCTCGATGAGATGCTCGGCATGGGCGCATCGGTTAATTTCTATATGTTCTATGGCGGTACGAATTTCGGCTTCTATAATGGCGCGAACGGGCATACCGCAGATCGCTATGAGCCAACGATTACGAGCTATGACTATGATGTTCTATTAGATGAGAGCGGCGAGCCGACGGATAAGTATTATGCCGTTCGCGATGTGATTGCGAAGCATCAGCCGTTTGAAGCGATTGAGCTGCCGCCGCCTGCTCAGAAGAAGGCTTACGGTGAAGTTACTTTGACTGGGCAGACATCGCTATCAGCGAGCTTGCCACGGATTTCCCAGCCTGTACACTCCCCGTATCCGGAACCGATGGAGAAGCTGGGCCAGGATTACGGTTTTATTCACTATAGCACTATCATTTCAGGCCCTAGATCGAAGCAGCCGCTCTATATTCAGGATTTACATGACCGGGCATTGGTGTTCCTGGATGATGAGTTAGTCGGTGTTCTCGACCGTAGCCAGCCGGGAGCAAGTATTGAGCTTGAGGTACCGACGGGCGGCGCACGGCTTAGCGTGCTCGTGGAGAACATGGGACGGGTGAATTACGGGCCATATATCAAGGATTGCAAAGGCATCACAGAGGGTGTAAGGCATGGACTGCAGTTCCTGTCGGACTGGACGATCCATCCGCTGCCGCTGAGCGATCTGTCCGGTCTAGTGTTCGAGCCGTTGTCCAGTCATACGGAGCCAGCCTTCTTCCGTGGTGAATTTACGGTTAACGAAGCAGCCGATACCTTTTTGAGCCTGGAGGGCTGGATCAAGGGCGTCGTATTCATCAACGGCTTCAATCTGGGACGCTACTGGAATGTGGGTCCGCAGCGCACGCTGTACGTACCTGGATCACTGCTGCGTGAGGGGAATAACGAGATCATTATCTTTGAATTACACGGCTTCGCTGCACCGAAGGTTCAGTTCGTTGCCGAGCCAGATTTGGGATAAGCGATGTATTATCGGCCTGCTGAGCAATGTATGCTCGGCAGGCTTATTTATTGTGTATTGTAACGAAACTGGGTATCGCTATTTGCGTCGAAAGGGACCATTTAAAAACCTAACGAAACTAAGTATCGCTATTGGGGCAGATCAAGGGTAAAAAGGCGGATTTTTACCCAAATAACGATATGGAGTTTCATTAGAACTGAGTGGGCGCGAATTTCGTGGTAATAGCGATATGGAGTTTCCTTAGAGTTCCGTGAGGCAGGAATTTGCTATATCGATCCGAAATCTAATGTAAAGCAATATAATCAAATTCAATTTAGGAGCAGCCGATGACTTCATATAAGAGAATTCTCATTGTTGAAGATGAGCAGGATCTCGCCAGAATTATAAAGGATTATATCAGCAAGCAAGGCTATGAGGCAGCGATTATTAATCAGGGACAGGGTACGCTGGATACCCTTGATTCATGGCAGCCGGATTTTGTCATCCTCGATATTATGCTGCCTGATATGGACGGGATTGAGCTATGCCGGCAAATCAGGCAGCAGAGCAATGTCCCGATCCTCATATTAAGCGCGAGAGGAAGCGATACGGATAAGGTGCTCGGGCTTGGCTTCGGGGCCGATGATTATATGACGAAGCCTTTCTCTCTGATCGAGTTATTAGCGCGGATCAAGTCGAATTTAAGACGGGTCGAGAGCATGATGAATACAGTACATACATCCCGACAGGCTAAGGAGCAGGATGTCCTTCGGTTCGGGCCGATTATGGTCGATAAGAAGGCCTATCGGGTTACGAGAGAGGACGAGGAGATCCCACTCTCCGCCAAGGAGCTGGAGCTGCTATTCTATCTGTGCCAGCATCCTAATCAGGTGTTCTCCAAGATCCAGCTGCTTGATGAGGTCTGGGGGTACAGCTCCTATGGGTATGAGAATACGATTACCGTGTATATCCGCAGATTGCGGGAGAAGCTGGAGTCCGATCCATCGAATCCCGTCTATATTAAGACAGTGTGGGGAGTCGGTTACAAATTCAGCTTCAATGAAGCATGACGGACGGTTAGGAGAGTTCTATGTATTTGCAGGATTGGATACAAAGATGGTTGATAGCTGCGCTGACAGGTCTATTGATTATTGCTGGATGTGGAGCAGGCTTCCTCTGGAATGATGAACATCGAGTGCAAGAGGAGGAGTCCCGGCATGTCATAAATCGGGTACGTCTGCAGGTCAGCGGGATTATGAGGTATCTGGAGCGGTATGGACAAAAGGTTGCAAATACCGCAGAGGTTCAGGAAGCGATCAAGTCCATGGCTAAAGAGCAAGGTCTGAACCTCCTATATACAGGATTGGATGGACGTGTAATGTTTAATACCGCTCCAGGTGACGGTATCCAGCAGCTCGATTTAAGAACAGATCTTCACTATGATCTGTACCACGCTAAAAGGGATCAGAACTACTATCGGATCGCTTTTCCCGTAGTTGATGAAGCGACACAGGTACAGGTCGGCCATGCGGTCTTTACACTACAGGCGAGGGATGTCCTCGGGCCAAGGACGAACGTTATTCTCTATTCGTTGTTAGCCGTTATGGCTTTCATTCTAATGGTACTCTGCTTATTACTATTTCTGCTGAGAAAGAAGCTCCGCCGGGATATTATCCAACCCGCCTGTCAATTGAAGGACTATTCCGAAGCGATTCTAAAAGGAAACTACGAACAAGGGACTGCATACCACCGAATGGACGAAATGGGCGAGGTCCATATCATGTTCGAACAGATGCGACTGGAAATCCAGCATTTAAGCCGGCGTAGAGATGAGCAGGATCAGGCTCAGAAGGAACTCATCTCGAATATTTCTCATGAGCTCAAGACACCGCTCGCTACCCTGAAAGCCTATATCGAGGCGATTCGGGAGGGGGTATGCCCGGATATGGATAGCGTGATGGAGTATGCCGAGGTGATGCATAACAATACGGAGAAGATGTCCAGATTGACGGAGGATCTGCTGCTGCACGCCCTGCGGGAGCTGGGTCAGATCTCGGTGACGCTGAAGGAGAGATACAGCAAGAAATTGCTGCAGTCCATTCTACAGCCAATCGCTCATTATGTAAGCACAACCGGAGTGCAATTTATCGGGCCGGAAGAGATCCCGGATGTTTTGATCCATGTGGATGGGCACAGGCTGGAGCAGGTGATCGCCAATCTGATTGCGAATGCACTTAAGCACACATCCCCGGGGGATACGATCCGTGTGAACACGGAGCTTGCGCGAGGGCAGCTGACAATCACGATTGCGGACACGGGCAGAGGTATTCTGCCTCAGGATATGCCGTTCGTGTTCGACCGTTATTTTAAGGGCAAAGCGGATACGGACTCCGAAGCAGAGGGCAGCGGTCTTGGATTATCGATCTGCAAATATATTATCGAAGCCCATCGTGGCACCATATCCTTCAACAGTGTGCAGGGACAGGGAACGACCTTCTATTGCTCGATACCTTTATGAGTTGCAGCCTGTAATATTTCATTCATATTTTGATAAGGGTCTATACATAAGCGCCTCTTACAATGAGGATATGTTGTTCTTGAGGAGGCATATTTAGTGAAAAAGGTAATCCTTAAAGCGAAAAATCTGTGCAAGACCTATTCCACCGGCAGCGAGCAATTCCATGCGATCCGCAATTTGGATCTGGATATTTATGAAGGGGATTTTACGGTGATTGTGGGCAATTCAGGTTCCGGGAAATCCACTCTACTGTATCTCCTTAGCGGGCTTGATTCGATTACAGTCGGGGAGGTCTATTACCGGGGAGAACGGATCGATAACTATACGGAGAAGGAACTCGCGGAATTCAGGACGAGACGGATCGGATATATCTATCAGAGCATGAATCTCGTTCCCGATCTTACACTGTATGAGAATATCTCTTTACCCGGATATATTGCCGGTCAGTCCAAGCAACAACTGGATAAGACCGTGCAAGCTCTGATGCAAACGATGGGGATTGAGGGGCAGCAGCAGCGTCTTCCGGCTCAGACCTCCGGCGGACAGCAGCAGCGGGCGGCCATCGCCCGGGCATTAATCAATGCCCCGGATATTATTTTTGCCGATGAACCGACAGGCAGCCTGAATTATGAGCAGGGGATTGCCGTTCTGGATATTCTGACCGAGATGAATCGTAAGGGACAATCCGTCGTCATGGTAACCCATGATATTAAAGCGGCATGCCGTGCGGACCGCCTGATTCTGATCAGAGATGGCAAGATCGCCGATGTGCTGGAGCTGGGCAAGTTCGTGCCTGATCAGCTGGAGAATCGGGAGAAGATCATTTTTGCTTGCATTTCGGGAAGGGGGTAAGCGCCTATGTACGCGATCTACTCTCTTTGCCGGGCGAATCTAAGGAAGAAGAAGGTTCATAACGCCTTGATCGGGCTGCTTATTTTGTTATCGACGATTCTTCTTGTAACCTCAGTAACAGTGATCCTTAATACGACCAATTTATTTACGAGTATGCATGCCAAGACTCATGGTTCCCATGAGCTGCTAATCCTGGATGGAGAAGTGCATGATCCCAAGCTTGTATACGGGTGGTGGAAAGAGCAAGAAGGGGTGGATACCTCACCATTGATCCCGTTTCGAACTTTATCAGGTATATCGAGACCAGGGAACGAGCCCACAGCCGGCCTCTCGAACCTGTACTTGTATATGATGGATAGTACGGCCAGGCCTTATGAAGTGGATGAGCTTCTGTTCGCACAGGGAGAAGAGAGCTTGGTGCCTGAACCGGGAACCGTCTGGCTTCCTTCCTCGATTGCTTATCTGTACGATATATCTCCAGGTGATACGCTGGAATTCTCTACGGGAGACAGCAAGCTTACTATGGAAGTAGCAGCAGTTGTCGTAGATATGCCGTTTGGCGCTCCATTTCCTACCTCTGCACGAATCTGGATGAACCATCAGGACTATATAACACAATTTCAAGATATACCGGGCAAGGACCAATATATGATGGGGCTTCGATTTGAGAACTATAGCGAGGGTCTGGGGTACTGGGAACGATGGCAGCAGGATATGGGCACGCCCTATTTAGGTTCGAAGATCACCTTCCAGGAAATGTCCTCTTTTTACTTGATTATGAATAAAGCGATTGGGTTCATCATGGTGTTTCTCGGCTTAATGATGATGTTCGTGGCTCTATTTACGATCGGATTTACGATATCTGATGATATATTGTCCAATTATAAGACGATCGGTGTGATAAAAGCATTGGGATTGACCTCCAGGAAGCTGACAAGCGTGTATATGATGCAGTACATCACAATCGCGGCGGTAGCGGTAATACCCGGATTTATAGCCAGTCGCTTCTTAGCCGGGGTGATCGTAGATAGTGCGCTCTCGTCTTTGAAGACGAAGACCGGTGGTGTCACTCCAGGAGGGGGATGGCCGGCCCTCGCAACAACGCTGCTGGTACTGGCTCTGATTCTACTATGTGTATTCTACTATGCTAATAAAGCGCGGCACGTACAACCGATGCAGGCGATCCGCTATGGGATGTCGGAGACGCAGCACAGTATGAAGACAAGACGACTCACAAGGGGAAAAGGTTCGAGCCCGACAGGCCTGTTTGGAAGAGCACCGCTGCTGGCTGTCATCGGATTCAGAAATCTGCTGAAGAATAGAAAAGCCACGGTGCTGATGCTGCTTCTGTCTATGATGATGTCGGCCGTACTGGTGCTGGGCTTCGTGCTTCTATATAGTATCAGCCACATTAAGGAGACTTCGTCATTATGGGGCTATGATTCAACCGATGTTGTAGTGCAAGTCACGAATAAATCCGTCTTCTCCCGGTCTGAGTTCGACCAGCAGGCTGCATCCGATCCTCGGATTCAAAATACGAATTGGATCGGGGCTGTAAATGGGGTTGTGACAGCAGATCGGCCTGTGGGGGTTGAAGCGAGTTATACCGGGCCGATGAACTTCTCAATTATAGTGATCGATGGTAGTTATGACGAGATAGGGTACCGTAATTTGAGCGGGAGGAACCCACAGAACAAGAACGAGATTTCGATAGGGATGAAAGTAGCGAAACAGCTGAACAAAGAGGTTGGGGATGTAGTAGATATATATATCGAAGGATATGAACATCATTTGACGATCTCGGGAATCTATCAATCGATTGCAAATATGTCCTATTCAGCAAGAATCCTGGTGGATACCGTCAGAGTGAACCATCCCGATTATGAGAATCTCGATTCCGGGTTCATCAATTTGGCGAATGATGCAGATCTAGAGCAGGTAGTTCAGGACTTGAGCGCAGGGTACGGTAATTCGGCGTCGGTAACCACGCAGCAAACTCTGCTCGATGCGGTCTATAAACAAGCGGTCGCTTCATTAATTTTGCCGATGTCTATCATGGGGCTTCTATTTACCGGGGTAACCGTGATTATCGTCTATAGCTTGAGCCGCATTAATATTCGTAAAGAGGGCAAAACCTACGGAATTTATAAAACATTAGGTCTGACCTCGTGGAAAATAAGATTCTCAATCCTGCTTGGGATTATGGTGCTTTCGTTGCTTGGGGCGATTATAGGTGCTGGGGCGGGAGTTTATATTTTGCCGATGATTCTGGGCCGTATTCTTAAGGATTATGGCATCGCTGAGCTGCCTCTTATCTTGAATTGGTGGGGGATTGTGGCGCTTGCCCTGATGACAACTCTTGCTTCCGGGCTGGGTTCATGGGTCTCATCGAGAATCGTAACCAGTACCTCTCCGCGGATTCTTGTAATAGAATAGGGTGGATTTGATCAGAAAAAGGGGCGTTCATCAGAGCGCCTCTCTGTCGTGCCGCTAATTATGCTATGAAAAGCGTGTACTATTTTGACCAAATTTAAAATTTGATGTATTTTCTGGAATCAGAGGTAGACAAGCTCATTACATTTATTTACAATGAAGGAAGATTAATAGATAACCCTCGTTTTTTCTGCGGTAAGTATTCCTCTTTACGGAGTAGGTTCAGTCATCACGAGTTCAATTGGTGGTAGTTTCCCTCTTCAAAAAGTATCGATTTTCCTGTTTCAAGCTTTCCAATCCAATTTAAT
Source organism: Paenibacillus aceti (assembly GCF_003614185.1). Classification (GTDB taxonomy): domain Bacteria; phylum Bacillota; class Bacilli; order Paenibacillales; family Paenibacillaceae; genus Fontibacillus; species Fontibacillus aceti. The sequence continues at coordinate 3,531,982 of NZ_KZ987724.1, read as the reverse complement.
CCAATCTAGCGGTCCCTAATCTGTGTTCGCTTGGGGTCGTCCACGGTCCAATTTTCGTTCATCCTGTTATGGGCTTATTTTGTCACTCTGATTTCCGTTAGAATGTCCTGCTTAAATATTCTATGTCGTCACTTTTCTGCTCTATTAAGGCATGGCGCATAGTTTATTTCATAGAGAAAGAAGAAAGGAGGAATTTCAGGGTTTCAAGGGAGATGGAGGTAGCTAGCTGAAACGATAAGGAGGAGTTCTGATGAGAAGAATGTCGCAACAGACGAAGAAGGGGATAAGGCGGGGAATACCTGTCTTACTGATCGTCGCGCTATTCATAGCGTTGCTGCCTTCGCTGGTATCTGCGGCGGATCGTGGCGCGTGGGCACCGAATGTATCTTATCAAGCGAATGATACCGTAACTTATGGAGGCAATACGTATCAAGCGCTGCAACCGCATACCTCGCTTGTCGGCTGGGAGCCGCCTAATGTGCCGGCCTTATGGCAGCAGACGCAGGGCGGATCTACTGATACACAGGCGCCGACCGCTCCGGGTAATTTGAATGCCTCTGGCGTAACTGCTACCAGTATTACATTACAGTGGACAGCCTCTACAGATAATGTAGGCGTTGCGGAATATGTGATCTCTCAAGGTACAGCATCGGTCGGCAGCGTCTCAGGATCGACGCTGACATTTACCCATACCGGACTAACCCCGGATACGACTTACTCTTATTCGGTGAAGGCGAAGGATGCCGCAGGCAATGTCTCTCCTTCCAGCAACGCGATCACGGTGAAGACGAATGCGGCTGCAGGCCCGGATACCGAAGCCCCAACAACGCCCGCTAACGTAACGGTTACAGGTGTAACCTCCTCCTCAGTCTCGCTGTCCTGGTCGGCTTCTGCGGATAATGTCGGGGTCACTGGCTACGATGTCTATCGAGGGACAAGCCTGGCTCTGTCCGTAACAGGAACGAGCGCTACAGTTACCGGACTTTCCGCCAGTACCACTTATACTTTCAAAATAGCGGCCAAAGATGGCGCCGGCAATGTCTCGCCACAGAGTGCAGGGGTAAGTGCAACCACGGCGGGAAGTGGAGGCGGAGGACAATTGCCGAAGCATACACTGACGGGCTATTGGCATAACTTCATCAACGGTTCCTCTAATATCAAGCTCAGTGATGTTCCAAGCCAGTATGATATTATTGCACTTTCCTTCGCAGAAATGGATCCGACGAAGCCAGGCGGGGTAACCTTCCATGTAGATACACCGTTGTCGAATGCGCTAGGCGGATACTCTGATGATGATCTGATCAATGATATCCAGGCCAAGCGTGCTCAAGGCAAGAAGGTGATTCTCTCCATCGGCGGTGAACATGGCAATGTGAATCTGAATAATCCTTCCCCGAACGTCACCAATTTCGTCGATAGTATGTACGGTTTGATTACGAAGTTCGGACTGGATGGGATCGATATTGACCTAGAGAATGGCATGAACGTAACGAACCTGACGAATGCGGTACGCCAATTGCAGGCCAAGGTCGGCGCGGGATTCATACTGACCATGGCTCCGCAGACGATTGATATGCAGAATCCGAATACCTCATATATGCAGCTGTATAATAATCTCAAAGACATGACGACTGTGATGAATGTGCAATATTATAATTCCGGGTGTATGCTCGGCCGTGATGGGAAATGCTACTCCCAGGGAACAATCGACTTCCTGACGGCATTGTCCGATTTGACGCTGCAGTGGGTGGAGCCATCGCAACTCGGGATCGGCGTGCCTGCTACTCCAAGTGCGGCGGGAGGCGGATATGTGTCTGCCACGGTGGTGAACAATGCGCTGAAATGTCTCACAAGCGGCACGGATTGCGGCACCTATAAGCCAGTAGCCCAGTATCCGGATTTACGCGGTGCGATGACCTGGTCGATCAATTGGGATAAAACGCAGAATTATAGTTTTGCCAATACAGTGAAAGCGCTCTTATCAACATTACCGTAACGATTACGCAATCGGCGGTCCATTACTCTTCATCCTTAAGAGGATGGATCGCCGAAAACGCATAATAATGATCGCCGTAGCCTGATACTAAGAAATGGGAATGCAAGCCGCATCTTGGGCGGGTATCGCTGCTAGCCCAATGGACATAAGGGATGTGACCGATTGACAAAATGATGAAAGCGATTCATAAAAGCGTTGACAAAGCGGAAATGGATAAGTATACTGTAAACAAGTTAAACGTTTACTTAAATTCTCAAATACAAAAGCGAAGAAGGTTGCGGTTGATGGGAATATGAATCCTCCAACGATAAAAGATGTTGCAAAGGCATCCGGGGTATCCGTCGCTACGGTATCCAGAGTGCTGCATAATCTTTCAGGCTATTCTGACAAGACTAAGCAGAAAGTATTGAAAGCGGTTGAAGAGCTCGGTTACCAGCCTAATGCCATTGCCAGAGGCTTGATTAACAAACGGACGCAGACGATCGGTGTATTGGTTCCTGACGTATCGAGCAGCTTCTCATCAGAGATTCTGCATGGTGTGGAAGAGACGGCGAATGACAAAGGATTTAGCGTCATCGTGTGCAATACCGCCAAGGACGGGGAGCGGACGATGAAATATCTTCAGGTGCTCGGCGAGAAGCAGGTGGATGGCGTGATATTCACCAGCGGATTTCTGGAGGAAGAGTATTATAAAGTTCTCAAGCAGATGAGGGTGCCGGTCGTCCTTGTGAATACGCAGTCTCATAAGCACTCGATCCCTTATGTGAAGGTGGATGATCGTCAGGCAGCCTATCACGCTACAGAGTATCTTATCCGCAAGGGACATCGTGATATCGCCATGATCAGCGGTACGAGCTGGGATACGATGGCCGGGATTCCACGTCTGGAGGGCTATCGTCAGGCGCTTGAAGACAATGGCCTTGAATTTATGGAATCGAGGGTCGCCTACGGAAATTTTGGTCTCGATAAGGGCCGCGAGGCGATGGAGAAGCTACTTCAAGATGCGCCGCCGTTCACGGCTCTATTCGCCGCCAGTGACGAGATGGCGATCGGAGCGATGGGGGTCGCGCTGGAGCGAGGACTCAAGGTTCCAGAAGATATATCCATCGTCGGCTATGATGACCTGATCTTCTCAAGAATGGTCTATCCGCCGTTGACGACGATTCATCAGCCATTGACGATGATGGGGCGTACCGCATCTGAAATGCTGATCGACTTGATCGAAGGCGCAGAGCAAGTGTCCAGCAGTATTGTGAACCATAATTTAATAGAGAGACAGACAGTTCGTCAAATGCCTTGATCCAAGGCAAGTTTTTTCACAATAGAGTAAACGTTTACTTCTATATGAATCTATTCTTCCATAATTATTCATAGAGGATTCAGTAGAAGGTTCGGATAGACATCTTTAAAGGAGGTGGTTGCCGAGAACGGAGAAGACAGGAACTTTCTTAGTATAGAAGTATACGTTTACTCGCTATTGGTTATTCTACACAGCAAAATTACAAAGTATGGAGGGTCAGTACGTTATGAAAAAGACAATATCCTTAGTTCTTGTGAGCGCCTTATTCTTGTTGGCTCTAGCCGGCTGTGGGGGCGGCAATAAAAATTCGAATACTTCTAACGGCAACGAGGCAGCTGGCAAGAAGGTGGAGCTGGAGTTCTTCCAGAACAAGACAGAAGCCAAGGATTCATTCGATGCTCTTATTAAAAAGTTTAATGAGGCCAACCCGAATATTCATGTTCAGCAGGTGAACCCGCCGGATGCTGAGACTGTACTTAAAACCCGTGTAGCGAAGAAAGATGTTCCTGATATTATCGGTCTCGGTGCTACGGATACTTATGCTCAATTGGCTAAGAGTGGAATCTTCGCCGATCTTACCGGAGATGCTCTGCTCGAGAACATTCAGCCTTCTTATCTGAACATGCTGAATAAGCTGATCGGATCGGACAGCGCTTATGCCATTCCGTTCACAGCTAATGCGAGCGGTGTGATCTATAACAAAGCGATCTTCACGGAGCTTGGCATTGAAGTTCCTAAGACTTGGGATGAATTTATCGTAGCGGCTCAGAAGGCTAAGGATGGCGGCAAGGTCGCTATTTATCAGACGCTGAAGGATGCTTGGACCACATTGGTGCCATTCAACTCCCTGTCGAGTGACATCGTTGGAATCGACTTCTATGCCAATCGTGCTGAAGGAAAGATCAAATTCGATAGCCCTGAATTCCGTGAAGTGGCTGAGAAGCAACTGAAATTGATTGAGTTCGGACAGAAGGATCTGTTCGGCAAAGGCTACAATGACGGGAATACCGCATTCGCAAGAGGTGAAGCAGCTATGTATATCCAAGGCGTATGGGCTATTCCTGAAATCCTGAAAGCGAACCCGAATGTTGAACTGGGCGTGTTCCCATTCCCGGCAACGAATGATGAAGCGAAGAATAAAGTGATCTCCGGTGTGGATACCTTGCTGGCGATCTCCAAGAATACGAAGCATTCAGAAGAAGCCAAGAAGTTCATCGACTTCATGCTGCAACCTGACAATATTCAATTCTTCATCGATCAACAAAAAGCATTCTCAGCAGTTAAAGGTGTAACTCAATCCGATCCAAGTGTAGAAGGCTTCAATGCGGCATTCGAGAGCGGTGCAATCGAGGACTTCTCCGACCACTATATTCCAAGTGCGGTGAAGGCTGATACGATCATCCAAGGCTTCCTGCAAAAGAAAGATGTAGACGCTTATGTGAAGCAGTTCGATACAGAGTGGGATAAGGTTGCAAACCGCAAATAACAGAGCCTGATACCTGTGAGAAGAGTGCGCTACTTGTGCGCTCTTCTCCATTTCAAGAAGGAGGATTACGATGGCCAAAAAGAAAGCCGCGTTTTATACCATGACCATACCGGCCTTGCTCCTGTTTTTCCTATTTCATACCTTTCCAACGCTGCAAGGGATATTCTATTCATTCACGAATTGGGATGGATATAGTGACAGCTATGACTTTGTAGGCTTCAAGAACTTTGCCTCTCTGTTCACGGACGGCAATGTACTGAACGCCTATATGTTCACTTTCAAATACGCGATTGTTGTAACTATTTTTATTAATGTACTTAGCTTGCTTATCGCTCTAGGGCTGAACTCACGCATCAAGTTCCGTAATTTCTTCCGGGGCATTTACTTCCTGCCTAACGTCCTCGGCGTACTGATCGTCGGTTATATCTTCAACTATATCTTCGCGAATGCTGTTCCGATGATCGGCGAGAAGCTCGGCAGCGAGATGCTGGCGACCAATATTCTCGGCAGTGAGAAATGGGCCTGGATCGGTATCGTAATCGTAGCCGTATGGCAAGGGATTGCCTTCAATACAATCCTGTACCTGGCCGGTCTACAGACTATTCCGCGCGATATTTACGAGGCGGCGGATATCGATGGCGCGGGTACATGGAGCAGATTCTGGTCGATGACGTTCCCGATGCTGGCTTCATTCTTTACGATTAACATGGTGCTGGCGATGAAGAACTCGCTCATGGTATTTGACCAGATCGTAGCCCTTACCGGCGGCGGTCCGGGACGTGCGACGCAATCGATCGCTATGCTGATCTATCAAGGCGGCTTCCAGGGCGGGGAATTCGCTTATCAATCGGCGAACGCGGTTATTTACTTTATCGTGATCGTAATTATCTCCGTAGTGCAGCTTAACTTTTTACAGAAGAGGGAGTTGGATGCCTAATGAAAACCAGAAATTCTACCAATTGGCTCATCACAGCACTGATTACCCTCGGTTCGCTCGTTATACTATTTCCGCTATACATGACGGTGTCGATCGCACTGAAAAATCCGGAGGAAATGGCGCAATCCATCTTCGCTCTGCCGACAGGACTACATTTCGACAATTTTACGCGGGCGATCGAAGCGACGGATTTCTTCTCGGCCTTTAAGAACAGCTTCATCATTACGTTCTGCTCGGTGAGCTTCGTGCTCTTGACCAACTCGCTTGTGTCGTACGCAGTAGCGCGTAATATGAACCATAAATTCTTCAAAGGCTTGTATTTCTACTTCATTAGCGCGATGTTCATTCCATTCCAGATCATTATGCTGCCGGTAGTGAAGCTGACGACTGATCTGAATATGAACAATGTTCCTGGCTTGATTATTCTGTATATCGTTTATGGTCTGGCCTTTAACATTTTCGTCTATGTCGGTTATATCCGCTCCATCCCGTTAGAACTGGAGGAAGCGGCTACAGTGGATGGTGCGTCAACGTATGGTACCTTCTGGCGGATTATTTTCCCGCTGCTTGCGCCGATTAATGCGACTGTCGCCATTCTGAGCTGTCTGTCCACATGGAATGACTTCATGCTGCCGCTCATTATTCTGAGCAAGCCGGAATCGTACACTCTGCCATTGGTACAGTATGTATTCCAAGGGCAATTCAGCACGGATTATAACCTGGCCTTTGCCTCTTACCTGCTGGCGTTGGCACCGATGGTGATCGTATATATCTTCGCTCAGAAATGGATTATTAACGGAATCACGCAAGGCGCCGTTAAATCATAAGCATCATAAATATATAGAAATAAATAGATAACTCAATGGATAGGAGTTTTCACTCATGAAGAAGACATGGTGGAAGGAAAGCGTAGTATATCAGATATACCCGCGCAGCTTTCAGGACAGCAACGGGGATGGGATCGGCGATATTCCGGGGATTATTTCCAGGCTGGATTATTTGCAGAAGCTGGGAGTGGATGTGATCTGGCTATGTCCGGTCTACGAATCGCCGAATGACGATAATGGCTATGATATTAGCAACTATCGAGGAATTATGGATGAATTCGGTACGATCGAAGATTGGGAGCGTCTGCTCGACGGTCTGCATAGCCGCGGAATGAAGCTGATTATGGACTTGGTCGTGAACCATACCTCGGACGAGCATGCCTGGTTCGTTGAATCCCGCAAATCCAAGGATAATCCGTACCGTGATTATTATATTTGGCGCGATGGCAAGGACGGTCAGGAACCGAACAACTGGGCTTCTATCTTCAGCGGCTCGGCCTGGAAATACGACGAGACGACGGAGCAGTATTATCTGCACCTCTTCTCGCAGAAGCAGCCGGATTTGAACTGGGAGAATGAGAAGGTACGCCGCGAGGTGTACGACCTTATGACCTGGTGGCTGGATAAAGGCATCGATGGCTTCCGGATGGACGTGATCAATATGATCAGTAAGGTGGAAGGCTTGCCGGATGGTGAAGGAGAGAGCAAGTACAAGGACGGCGGTAAATACTTCATGAATGGCCCGCGTATCCATGAATTCCTGCAGGAGATGAATCGGGAGGTACTGTCGAAGTATGATGTGATGACGGTCGGCGAGACGCCGGGAGTATCACCGGAGGAAGCGGCGCTCTATGTGGGTGAAGACCGGGGCGAGCTGAGCATGGTGTTCCAGTTCGAATCGATGGATATCGACTCAGGCCCGGGAGGAAAATGGTATGTGACACCGTGGAAGCTGCTTGATTTCAAGCGCATCATGAGTAAATGGCAGACCGAGCTTGACGGCAAGGGCTGGAACAGCCTGTTCCTGAACAATCATGACCAGCCACGGATGGTATCCCGCTTCGGCAATGACGGTCAATATCGCAAGGAATCGGCAAAAATGCTCGGCACCCTGCTTCATACGATGCAGGGTACTCCGTTCATCTACCAGGGTGAAGAGCTGGGCATGACCAATGTGAAGTTCGCGACGATTGAAGAGTATCAGGATATCGAGACGCATAATATGTTCAAGGAGCATCGCGAAGCAGGGCGCTCGGTCGAGGACATCATGGCTTCGATCTACAGCAAAGGGCGTGATAATGCCCGCACGCCAATGCAGTGGGATGCGACAGAGCATGGCGGCTTCACAACGGGGACGCCTTGGCTCGTCGTCAATCCGAATTATAAGGAGATCAATGCCGAGGAGGCCTTGGCCGACCCGGATTCGATCTTCCATTATTATCGCCGCCTGATCGAGCTGCGCAAGCAGCATGAAGTGCTAGTCTACGGTAAATACGAGCTGTTACTTGAAGATCACGAGCATATCTATGCATATACTCGCACTAGGGGTGATGAACGCTTGCTGGTGATCCTTAACTTCTTCGCTGACCCAGTGACGTTCGAGCTGCCTGCATCCGTCGGTTACCGTTCTTACGAGCGGCTGATCGGCAACTATGAATTGCCGGAGGGTACGCGGCTTGAGCAGCTGGAGCTTCGCCCTTATGAGGCCCAAGTACTGAGATTGAGATAATGAATACGGATTAGTAAGATTAGAGAACGGCTGCGGCCGTTCTTTTTTATATGATCCACTCCCCACTAAGCTTGAAAACTGCAACTGTGCAGGCTCCCGGAGTTCTAACGAAACTCCATATCGTTATTTTCGCGAAATCAGCACCTACTCTATTCTAACGAAACACTATATCGTTATTCGGGCGGATTTCCGCCCTTTTGCCCTTTAATTGCCTCAATAGCGATATCCAGTTTCGTTACATTTTGAAATCGCCTTTTTTGAGGCAAATAGCGATATCCAGTTTCGTTACAGTTTGTACCTGGTAGGTTGGGAGAAGGGAGGGCAGCAAGGAAAGATGAATAAGTCTTGTGGCACTGGAATGAAGCGGATATAATGGAATGGAATCTACTGGAATGAGGTGAGAGAATGGCAAACCGGATCGTTCGAAGTAACTAGTTCTCGGGCTGGGTAAGACGCGTACCAGCTATCAAGGGGGTTCTATGCCCTTTTGAGCCGAGAAAATTGATTATTTCGAACGGTGTCGGCGATTGCTATTTCTTTCTTTAATGAGCCAAGGGCACCCTGCGATATGTGGCTGGAACGGTGGGATCGATGTGTTAACATCAGCCTTCCGCTCCTGTTTGCTTATAGCTGCTGTCCTTGGCTTTTTATCTTATTGGAGGTAGATTTGAAAAATGCTGAAGAAATGCTGGGTTCTGTTTAAATGGACGATAATGCTATATATTGTCATGGGGTTTATGATTCAATTTCTGAATGCATACGGCATCAGAATATTTCAAATGCTGATTGATCAAGTGGCTCAAATTCGTCAGTTGAACGATGTGCTGGGGCTAATTATTTTATACGGCGGTATTCTGTTGGCAGTGGCTATCTTGAACTATCTTACGGAATATCCTCAGACCTATTTATCAAACGGTATATTTGAGAGGCTGAAGATTATGGCGCTTGAGAAGGTTTCGCGAATGGATTACAGCGCCTATCAGAATATCGGAACCGGTCAGATGATCAAGGTGATCGAGAATGGTGCTTCTGCCGGAAGCAATATCATATATTCTTTTTACCTGGAGATACTTCATCATTTGCTGCCGACCGTGATCTTCAGCTTGCTGTTCATCGGGCTGTATAACACGAACATTATGCTGGTCATTGCTGTGGGATATATCGTGGTTTTCCTGCTTACCAATTTACTGCTGCGAATGCTGTACCGGATCAAGTCCTCGCTGCTGGAAAGTCAGGAGAAGCTGGCAAAATACTCTGTGCGCGGGTTTATGGAGCTGGTCGTATTCCGGTTGAACAAACGCTATACCAAGGAGATCGAAAGGCTCACAGCTACGGCAGGTGACATCGTCGCCAAGAACTGCCGGATAAGAATGATCCATGAAGCGTTTTTTACGATATTCGCTGTCATTGTGGTGCTGTTGAAAATCGCAGTATTGGTGTATGGGGTTCAGCAAATATTGGCGGGTCGCACCTCCATCGGAATTATTGTGGCTCTAATCATGTTCATCGATCAGGTGTATACGCCGGTAGCGATCTTTAATGTGATATATGTAGACTACAAGCTGAATCGGGTTGCCTATGTCCGACTGGAGCAGTTCATCAATGCTCCCGAGGATGCCAATTTGCATTCTGGTGTGGAGGTGAAGCAACTGTCCGCCCAGATCGAATTCAGAGATGTGTCCTTCGATTATGGAAACAGTAAGCTGTTAGATCGGGTTTCTTTTACAGTTCCACAAGGAACATCACTGGCGATTGTCGGCTTGAGCGGTAGCGGCAAATCGACGATCGTCAAGCTGATGCTAGGACTGCTGAAGAAGAAATCCGGCCATATCCTCATCGATGGGCTGGATATCGATCAGATCAAGCTGGACAGCTTCTATGATCATGTCTCCTACATTCCACAGGATGCCCCGATCTTCGATGCGACGATCCGCAGCAATATCGTGTTTGATCAGGAGATGTCCGACGAGCGAATTTATGAGCTGCTTGATATGGTGCTGCTGAAGGATAAAGTGCTGGGTCTTCCAGAGGGGCTGGACACCTTGGTCGGGGAAAAAGGAATCAAGCTATCCGGCGGAGAACGGCAGCGTCTGGCCTTTGCCAGAATCATGGCTCAGCAGCGGGATCTGGTCATTCTCGACGAACCAGTCTCGGCCCTCGATAACATTACCGAGCAGAGAGTGATGGACTCGATTCTGGATCTGTTCAAGCAGAAAACGCTGCTGATTATCGCCCATCGGCTTAATTTCATCAAGCATGTGGACAGAATTATGTTGGTGAAGGACGGGGCGATCGTGGGGGAAGGCACTTTCGAGGATCTGCTCCGCCATAGTCCGTATTTCCAAGAGCTGTGGCTTAAAGAAGAGAAGGGCGAGCAGAATCCAAGCGGGAGCCGGAGAGAATTGCCAGAATAATGAAAGAGCGGGCCGGATTACTCCTGGCCCGCTCTTCGACGTAGCTATTTTACCGGAATCTCAATCGCCTGATTATAGGGCTTCATGTAATGCATTCCTTTGATGAACAGGGATTTCGGCGTCTGGGTGGTATTAAAGCGCAGGGTTCGTTCTTTCAAGCTAGTTCCATCCTGCTGATCGATAAGATCCTGTCGTATTGTCGTTTGTAACTCGACCATCCCTGAATCTGTCTCTATAGCAACTCCATCCAGCATGACATCCGCCTCTGTAGCCAGTTTGATTTCGATGCCCTCCGCCGTAACAGACTCATCCCTGATCCACAGCTTCTTGTCAGCCAGCTTGAACGGATTCGTGTCTATTGCTTCCAGCGACAGCTGCGCATCAAGCTCCTGATACCCTACGAATTCCTCCATAACGAGTTCTAACGAATCAAGCTGCTCTGGTAAGGCATCATAGCGAATATCAAAATCGAATTTGCTGCCATAAGAAGAGTTGGTGCTACTGCCGACAGATGGAACTTCAACGCCGTTAGCCATTAATTTGATGCCGAATAGGGCATTAGGGACCCGGTCGTAATTGTCCACTCGCATCGTGCCTTTGATAACGGTCTGAGTGGATGTAGCTGTGATCGATTGAAAGGTAAGCGAGCCTCGATCAACCTTGAGCGTCTTGTGAATCGATTGCTTGATCTGTGTCGGCAGCGCCTGATTCGGATTATACGGAAAAGTGAGCATTCCTTCCGTCATTTGTCCATCTGCCGAGAGCGACTGACCATAATGCAGCGTTAGTTTCCTGGCAAAAGGGCTCACACTGTCAAAGGTCATCATACCCTTGATTTCTGTCTGCTCCTTATTGATGAGCGAGCTTCCGCCGACGGCGGAAGAGTTAGTCCAGAATCCGCTGATCGAAAAGAGACTGATCGGTAGATTGTTCTGGTTCAGTCCGTGCGGATTATAAAGCGTGTAATACATCACCAATTGATTCGCGTCGGCGATAATCCCGTTGATGGTGAATTCCGTGCCGTCTTTCAATCGGGTCTTCTCCTCAATACTCTGCCCCTTCCCCTTAGCATTAAGCTGTTTCAGAGTATCTTCCATCAGCTCATCGAAACCGAATAGCTGCTTGCCATAATAGGCGAGCACATTATAGTTCGATCCAAAAACCACGGCGACCAGCATGACGACGACGGCGGCTTTTATGATCGGCGAGATCCTCTTTGTCTTTTTGGGCGGGGCGGTATTTAGCGCGGCTCTTAATCGGCCTTCAAGCTCTTCCGGTGCCTTTATGGAATCGATGCGTTTCTTCTCAGCGTCGAATAGCGGCTCAAGCTCATTCATTCCTATCACCTCCGTAATGCTCTTTAAGCTTCTTCAGCCCTTGATGAATCCGGGATTTCACCGTCCCGATGGAGACCTGGGTTATATCGGCGATCGACTGATAGTCCAGGTCATGAAAATATTTCAACTGAATCGCTTCTCTCTGCTGTTCATTGATATGTTGAAACAAGCTCTGGATATCGATCTGCTGTTCACTTCTTAAGTAGGAGTCATCCACCGCAGCGGGATGGATCGGAAATGGGCTGACCATAACCTTACCACGATCCGTATCTTGTCCAGGGCGCTGGCGATTTGCTCCCATCTCCCATTCATCCACTAGCACCAGCTTGCTCCGCTTGCGGAGCAGCCCTCTGCAACTGTTAACCAGAATAGTCTTGCTCCAGCTATAGAAGGCCTGTGCATTCTGCAGCTGATCGATTTTCTCGTATAATGTGACGATCATATCTTCCATGGCATCCATCGCATCATGGTCATTTCCCATATAAGTAAGAGCAAGCCGATAATAAGCATCCTGCTCCGCAGTTATAAGCTGAAGCAATGCTTCTTTATTGCCTTTTTTTGCTCTTTTCACTAGTCGAGCTACATTCATGCCTTCACCTCTCTTAACTGTAAGAGTCGCAAGGAGCGCAGAAAGTTCATTTTTCTGTGAAAATCCAAACGCTCGTTTGATTGAATATCGTCTTTTGAAAAGTAATAGATTTCTGAAAAATGCCGATAAGATGCCCGGTCCAACTTCTTTGAAGGGACTAGGTTTAAAGTCAATTGGTTTTGTCTATGCTGTTAGGTTAACCAATTTGCGTGAGCGTCGTTAATGGGCCACCATCAATGTAAGCTTGTTTGCTTTTCAACATGTGGTATGCAATGACAAGTATCTTGCGCGAGATGGCGATGCAAGCTTTTTTCTTCCCTCGTCGTGAAGCAATCTTCCAAAACTTCGTTGCCAATATCGTGTTTCGTGAGCGAGCGATTGCCCAGGACGCTTCGCATAATGTCACTTTCGCATGAGGATTGCCTTTTACGCTTTTTGTACTTTTTTTTGCCCGCACTTTCATGGTTGCCTGGCGCTACACCAGCCCAGGAAGCAAGGTGATCAGCGGTCGGAAACTGCTCCATATTGACGCCGATTTCTGCGAGGAGTGCCGAAGCTGTTCGTTCGCTGACCCCTGGTATGGTCTGAAGTAGTTCGTACTCCGTGCGGTAAGGTTCTAAGTGCTCATGAATCTCGCCTTCCAATCGAGCGATGGACTTCTCCAAGTATTCAATGTGCTCCCAGCAGTCTTTGATCAAACGAATCTGATGTGGGGTCATTGTGCCAAAAAGAGAGTCGGTAACCTCAGCCTGTTTGTTCTTGATCGAGCCCTTGACGCTCGCTTCGACATCTTCAGCGTCCACGTAACCTTGCGCAATTAAGCGCTGCAACAAGTTTCGTCCGGATACACCGAATATATCTGAGATAACGCTGCCAAGCTTGACGTTCCCTGCTTCAAGATACTTCTGGATACGATTTTTCTCCGCCGTTAGAGAACCCATTCGTTTTTTCCGAAGTCGGCAAAGGTCACGGAGCTCTCTCAAGTCCTCGGATGGCACAAAGCTTGGTTCAATAAGACCGACCCGAAGCAACTTCGCAATCCATTCCGCGTCACAAACGTCCGTCTTGCGACCGGGGACATTCTTGATGCGCTGCGCATTTGCGAGTACAACAGTGAAGTAGCCCTCCAGAATGTTGTATACAGGTTTCCAGTAGATTCCCGTACTCTCCATCGCGATGTGTGTAACGCCGTGAGTCTCTAGAAACTTGAGTAATTCGAAAAGATGCTTGGTCATTGTTCCAAAGGTTCGGACATCGCTGTGAGTCTCACCAGCTGCATCCGTCGTTATTACACAAACAACAATCGTCTCTTGGTGAACGTCCATACCAGCGCAACGTTCAAGTAATACTTCCATACTTTAATCCCTCCGTAGCTGAAATACATGACGGTGGATGAATTCGAGCTTCATCCTCAACAGTTTATTTGTCGGGGTTACACCACCATAAAAAAGAACGTGTTCGCGTCATGTATTAGCAGTATCGGATGGAGGCGGAAGCTCTAAACGCTCGCTATTTTCATGCTTGGTTTGCGCTCGGGAGATCATGAATGTTTATTTGTACAAATATTAAGAAATTACTGTATCACCCCTAAGCTAATTGCAAAACCTACACTTATTTTCCTGGTTCTTTCGGAAGTCCTCTCTTGCAAGTGTATTTTGTACATTTAAAAACACTCATATCTTGCGAGTCAAGAGAATTTCTAATTTTAAGTGTACGTTTTGCAATTAAAGTAAGGCTATAGTCGATTTGCGAGATTTTAGTTGTACTTTATGCAATTAGTGCTCCCATTAGCAGAAGAATCCGCTGTTTGGATGGATTCTCCTTTGATCGGGGCTAAAGCAAGAAAACAGTCGTATTTTTGTATTATCCAGGAATATATTGTATTATCCTATATGGATTTCTAGAATATATGTCATGTAATCCCTCTTAGCCCTAGTATAACCACCTCAGAACCATTTACCTTACACCATGTGATTCCAAAACGTATGAAATAACTGACGGTATATCATGTGTAGGAGGTGTCCTTCCATTCAAAAGATAGATCTTGATCGACTCGAGAATTTGGCCAAGGTAGTAGAGCATTTACGCCAGACCATGGAGCAGGAGATTACCGGAATGTCCAAGGATGTGAATCGTCTGCTGCGGGATACAGAAGCCAATTACTCGGAGTATTACGTACGTGAAGCTGCTCAAGAAGCTGAAAGCATACTCCGCGAGATTGAAGTGTTGGCTAGGCGACTAGATGACCAGATGCGGGAGAAGGTAGACGGACTCAGATCTGCCGCAGGTCAATATGCAGATACCGACAGGCAAGTCGAGAAGTTGCTTCAAACCCAATCGTCTACACCCCACTTCGATCATACCTTCCCGTTTCTTGCTGCACAGTCGCAGGATTTGAAAGAACATAGTCTGTTTCACTCCAATAAGTCCTCTTCTTCCGGATCCATCAAGTTCCCCAATAGGTTTGAATTACTTCAGGATTTCCAGCACCAAGGTATCATGAACCGTCTTCACGCACTGATGCAAGAAAAGGGAGAGCGAGATTGGGAGCTAGTTGATGATGACCAGATTGTCACGATAATTATGGACATGCAGGCACAAATTGAAGCGAACAGCCCGCCTTCGAAATTACCAGACGGAACCCCTATTGATCCGTATAACAAAGAGAACGAAACGACACTTACATACTTTCAAGAGCATATCCAACATGAGCAAATGGTGAATCCGGGTCTGGAATATCTGATCTGGCTAGAGGAGACTTACGGCAAGACAGAATGGCGCGAGAAAGTGGAAAGCGTCGATTCAGTCCTACGTACATTTGGACAAACCCTAGCAAGAGAGACTGTCATGGGTACGATGGGCACGGTACAGCTTGTGTTTCAATTCGCTACCGATCCTGTGAGTACAACGCAGGAGGTTCTAAATTCAGCGATTTATCTGGTACAAAATCCGCAAGTGATCTGGGAAGGCGCGAAGAAGCTGTATAAAGATTTTGAAAATGGAACCCCAGAGCAGAAGACAGAAATGCTGACAGTGTTTTCCTCCTTCTTTGTACCCGGAATGCAGGTGAATAAGCTGGGGAAGGCTGCGAAGTTAGGCGCAATAGCGAGGGCAGCCAATAAGCTGGAATACCCGAAAAAAATTGTTAGATTACCACCGGACATGGGTCCAATTTATTTTAAGAAGACCCCGGAAGGAAAATGGACAAGGGTACCGAATGTAGGAAGGACAGACATCGGTGAAGGGAGACTTGTGTCTCCGAATGGAGAAGTATTAACGGGTAAGCCATCAAAAGTAATAGAGCCCGGGACTAAGGGGACGCCAAAAGCTCCTAATATAGACCTTAATAGAATTGGGACTGGAGCGGTTGGCGACTTTCAAAATGTTAAAGATGTAAATGACCTTATATCTAGGATACCCGCAGATGCTAAACAAATTCCTTGGCGGGAAGTGACAGGAGGGGCAAAGGAAGGAATAAAATTCAGATGGGTTGATGAAGCAGGGAAGACATGGGATGTTCGCGCGCATAGTATCGATCCTTCCGCCCCACCTGGAAGCAATGCTGCAAATGGTTGGATTTATAGAGTAGAGATCAAACAAGTAAACCCAAAATGGAAGTGGACAATGGATTCAAACGGGAACTTCCATAAAGAGAATGTGCTTAAAGAGAACAGTCCATATTATAATGAGTCAATTGCCAATGAGACCCATATCCCATTTGCTCCATAAAAAGTGAGGTGAAAAGAATGAAGGTAGAAGAATTAAGGGCGATACTCTCTGGTTCAGATGTTGAGGAAAAAACAGAAGTTTTAAGCCACCTTTGTGATGTATTTGAATCATATAACAATTCAATTGATAATTGTAAGGAAATAATTATAGCATTACTTGATTTCGGTTTTAAAGAAGACAACTTAGAGATAAAGGAGGAAATATTCAACGCAATACTTACCGCAGCAACGTATAAGAATATTGATGAGATTAACTTTGATATTTTAGCGTACAATCTTGATACTCTGCCCGAAGAATGTTTCCACTCCGCATTGACGATATTAGGGTTCACTTTTAAAAAGGATTACTTATCCTATCTGACCAAGTATTTGGATCATGAGAATGGGAGTATTAGGGCAGATGCAATAAACGCAATAAATGAAATTGAAGGATATTGGGCTAAAAAACAAGAATAGTATAGTATTTTTACATAAGCTCTTTCCAACTTGTTTTATAAGTAGGATTGAGCTTTTCTTGTGTGCCAGAAACAAGGATGAAACGAATGGAAAAACGTGTACAAGTAGGGGCAGAAGAGTTGAAGAACCAGCAACTAGCACAGGAAGCAGAAAAAGAAGTGAGGTCTATTGCCCAGGCTCGTGCAGCATACGAACAGCTTATAGATGAAATTCATGGGTACTGTGAGCAAACAAGGGAATTTCGTGAACAGGCAGCAGAGTTGCAGCGATCAGGACGTACAGGTTTTCAGCAGTTGTGAACCGAGCGGAGCATTTGGATACGTAGCAGATCAGAAGGATAAACTACCAGTCATCAAGTACTAGAGCTCATAGACTAAAGTAAGTGAAGAATATTGCTGGGTGTAGGGGGGGGATATTAGGAGAGGGGTGTGAATATGAGGAAAATAACAGGTCTAATCGGGAGTGTAATCATGGCAGTTGCCTTATTGTTAGTGGTCATTGCTCCGAAACTGGTTGCTGCACCGGAATACGCCAAATGGGGCACGATTGCTGTCAAGGAAACTCAGCGCCACTATCAAGCGGATATTATTGATTATTTACATGTGGGCCGAACCAATCTTGCGGCAGATCAGGCTGAGGAGAAATTCAAGCTCTGGATCAGGACCAAGGACGGCAATGAGTTTGGCGTGTTTGTGTATATTCGCTTTAACCCGCTTCAAGACACGGCGTATACGATCCGATTTGAGCGGGCGGGGTAAATAACGGTTGACATTTAATTCACGGTTGCTTAGTATTGTTGTATCGCAAAAGCTGGAATCAAGGACATGAATACTTACCGACACCATATCAGAGAATGGGGCCCCGGCTGAAAGCCCCTGTGGGAGACCTGAGTATTTACCGCCTTGTAGCTGCAATTTTGAAATCAAGCCTGCGAAGTGCAGGTGATGAGTGTAAGGATTGCCGGGAATTCCCGTTACAGAACACTGAGAATTCGCTGCGGCTGAATGCAAGTAGTAACAGCGGATTGAACTTGGGTGGAACCACGAGCGCGCTCGTCCCTATGCGGACAGTGCGCTTTTTTGATTTTTATATAGGTCAAGCGACGATCAAGGACATGAATGCTTACGAATGCCATATCAGAGAATGGGGCCCCGGCTGAAAGCCCCTATGGGAGACTTAAGTATTTACCACCTTGTAGCTGCAATTTTGAAATCAAGCCTGTGCAAAGTGCAGGTGATGAGTGTAAGGATTGCCGGGAGTTCCCGTTACAGGACAGCTAAGGATTTCGCGAATAGCGGATTGAATTTTGGGTGGAACCACGAGCGTGCTCGTCCCTTGCGGATGAGGCGCTTTTTTTATTATGGCTTTAGCCAGTTGAGTGCGTGAAACGCGCGAAACAAAAAACCACCCGCTATGCGGGTGGAGGGATCGAGGGTTTGACCAATAAGACCATCCCGATAGAATTGAGATGTTCAGGCTCAATTGAAAGGAATGGTCTTAGATGGCAAACAAGAGCTATAGTCTAGCTCACACGAAGTGGATGTGCAAATACCACATTGTGTTCACCCCGAAGTATAGACGGAAAGAGATCTATAATCAAGTGAGGAAAGACTTAATCGAAATTTTCAAACGTTTATGTAAGTATAAGGGAGTGGACATCCTGGAAGGTCATATGATGCCAGATCATGTACACATGCTGGTAGCGATCCCCCCAAAGATAGCCGTGTCCACATTCATGGGATATCTGAAGGGGAAAAGTTCGCTAATGATCTTTGAAAAGCACGCGCAACTAAAGTATAAATATGGGAATCGAAAATTTTGGGCAGAAGGCTATTATGTAAGTACAGTGGGCCTAAATGAAGCAACCGTAGCAAAATACATTCGTGAACAAGAAGCACATGACCAAGCAATAGATAAGTTGAGTGTAAAAGAGTACGAAGATCCGTTTA
This sequence comes from Paenibacillus aceti, assembly GCF_003614185.1. GTDB lineage: Bacteria > Bacillota > Bacilli > Paenibacillales > Paenibacillaceae > Fontibacillus > Fontibacillus aceti. The sequence continues at coordinate 3,513,234 of NZ_KZ987724.1, read as the reverse complement.
GCAGTAACAGGAGCAAAAAGAAATAAACCAGTTTAACTGGTTAGTGAAAGTGACAAATTACACTGAGCCTGAACAGATTTGTGGTCAGGCTAGCGTCTTTAGGCGCAGTTTGGCAACAGGGGGTTATACCCCAAGTGCAAACCACCCGTTGGACGGGTGGTCATGATTT
>NZ_KZ987724.1:3414432-3513055 GCF_003614185.1 Paenibacillus aceti | reverse complement strand
GCGTTTTGCAGTAATCTGAGGCCTTGAGCCGTAAGGATTTTCGGACATAAAAAAGGGACTTCACCCCAACTTGGAGAAGTTTTCAAGTGACCAAACCCAAAAACCTCAAGGATGGAGGAAGTCACTTTGTATATTCTCCAAGAATGTCTGTTTTCCTTCGAAGAACTTTTAAAAATTCAACCCAAGGAGAGATTGCCGATCTTCTTCAGTTCTCTCGATCTGAGACCGTATGCCAAGGAACTGAGAAGCCGTTCACCCCGAGGCGCTGAGGGATACTGCAGACAAGGTATTCTACGAGCACTCTTGGCTGCGCCGCTTGAAGGAATAAGTACCTTTTCAGGGTTGCATAAGCGTTTGGATACGGATCTCCGGTTTCGTTATCAGTGTGGTCTTCCGCTGGATCGAGAAGCTCCTTCCATATCCACATTAAGCCGAGTTTTCTCAGAACTGACGAGAAAGGACTTGGCAAAACGGCTTTTTGAGGATTTGGTCACACGCTGTCAGCAGGAAGGTATCATAGAAGGCAGTAACGTCGCCATAGACAGCGCCGCTCTCCGCGCTTACGAGAAAAAGCAGCCCAAACGCAAAAGCGAGCAAACGGGTAATGCGAACTGGGGCGCAAAAATTGATTCCTTCGGCAATAAAATCACATGGTTTGGTTACAAAATTCATCTGGCGGTCGATACGAAAAGTGAATTGCCGATCGCCTTGGAAGTAACGCCGGCGCATGTCAATGATGGAGAAATGGCGCCGGGCCTGATCGAGAAAACAGCGTCCAGGACGAGCACACGATTTTTCATACTCGATGCGGGCTACGACCAAATGAAAGTTTATGAGGCCGCCCGCAACGTCAAGGCACAAGCCATCATTCCCCTTAATCTGCGGGGGGAGAAGGAACCGCCTGCTGGCATGACCTCGAACGGAACACCGTGCTGTTCCATGGGTTATGCGATGACATACTGGGGAGTTGACGGCGATATGCATAAATTTCGCTGCCCGCATGCCACGGGTAAAGTCGACTGTCCGCTTGGCATGGCTGCCTGCTCGTCTTCAAACTATGGAATGGTCGTCAAAGTAAATGCGAAGGATGATCTCCGGCGATACAGCATCCCTCATCGGGATACAAAGCGTTGGAAGGAACTTTACAATGAACGAACCAGCGTAGAACGCTGCAACTCCCGATTGAAAACCTATTTGACGGCAGACGCCGCACATGTCCGGGGCATTCAGAAAGTCACAACTCACCAGTATTTGAATGCCATTGTTCTGCTTGCATCTGCGCTCGCCGTTTCTCATCATTCAAAACGGGCTGCCGCTTAAAAAACGAGCTGTTCTAAAATTCTGCAAGTCTGCCCTTTTCTTCACCCATATAATACCATTTTCGAAAATTACCCCTTAACGACAGTGAATATGCTATCGCTTCTTCTCTGAAACGGAATTATGCAAAACACTCATGTAAGTACAGTGGGCCTAAATGAAGCAACCGTAGCAAAATACATTCGTGAACAAGAAGCACATGACCAAGCAATAGATAAGTTGAGTGTAAAAGAGTACGAAGATCCGTTTAGCAGTAACAGGAGCAAAAAGAAATAAACCAGTTTAACTGGTTAGTGAAAGTGACAAATTACACTGAGCCTGAACAGATTTGTGGTCAGGCTAGCGTCTTTAGGCGCAGTTTGGCAACAGGGGGTTATACCCCAAGTGCAAACCACCCGTTGGACGGGTGGTCATGATTAATAAATTTAGGAGTGATTTAGGATGATGGAACTTGCAATTTCGAAGCAGGAGCCAGTGAGACTGGCCGCAGCCCTGCTGATGGCAAGAGCGGTACAGCATAGATGTAAGGGGGCTAAGCTAGGGGCTTTTGCCGATACGGCCCAAGGCTTCTATTATGATTTTGACGCTGTGGAGCCGATTAGTGAGGAAGATGTGGCGATTATTCAACAGGATATGGAGCAGCTTGCCAAGCAGAAGGATGCGCTGAGCTGCCGTTTTGTCGCTCGGGATGAAGCGATTCGGTTATTTGAGGCCAGAGGGGAGAAGTGGAAGGTAGAAATACTGAAGGAAGAGCCCGCCGCGGCTGCCATGCTCTTGATTGAACTGGGAGAATACATCGATATCTATCCGGGAAGTGCTTCAGCAGATCCAGACGTGAACTGCCAGGAGCTGGCCCACAATATAGCCCAGTCTTTAAATCAAGCCCGCCCCTTCTTCAAGCTGATTAATGTGTCCGGCGCTTACTGGCAGGGGGATAGCCAGAACCCGATGCTGCAGCGAATTTCGGGCGTTGCCTTCGCCAGCAAGCAGGAGCTTGCTGAACATCTAAGCTGGCAGGAGGAAGCACAGAAGCGGGATCATCGCAAGCTTGGCAAGCAGCTCAAGCTGTTCATGTTCGCTGACGAGGCTCCTGGTATGCCGTTCTATTTGCCGAAAGGTACTATTTTGCGTAATGAATTAGAGGGCTTGTCCCGGGAATATTTACAAAAATATGGCTATGAGGAAATCCGCACGCCGTTTATGATGGATCGGCAAATGTGGGAGCAATCCGGACACTGGGATCACTATCGCGACAATATGTATTTCTCTGAGCTGGATCATCATCAATTCGCGGTGAAACCGATGAATTGCCCTGGACATATGCTGATGTACAAGAACAGCCTGCATTCCTACAAAGATCTGCCGATCCGCTATGCCGAGTTCGGTCAGGTTCATCGCCATGAATTCAGCGGCGCGCTGAATGGCTTGTTCCGGGTCAGGACTTTCTGTCAGGATGATGCACATATCTTCGTTACTCCGCAGCAAATAGAAGAGGAGATCATGCATACGATCGATCTGATCAAGGAGATCTACGGCATCTTCGGCTTCGAGTATACGCTGGTATTATCAACTAGACCGCTCGATTCTATGGGCAGTGACGAGCAATGGGAGATGGCTGAGAGTGCGCTGCTGAGAGTACTGGAGTCATCGGGTGCGAAGTATAGTCTGAATCCGGAGGACGGGGCCTTCTATGGGCCAAAAATAGATTTTCATATCAAGGATGCCTTGCATCGCAGCCACCAGTGCGGAACGATTCAGCTGGACTTTCAAATGCCGGAGAAATTTGGACTTTCCTATATAGATGAGCAAAATAATAAACAAACTCCGGTCGTTATCCATCGCGCCATTTACGGCTCTATCGATCGTTTCCTGGGAATCCTGATTGAGCATTATGGCGGAGCGTTCCCAATCTGGCTTGCCCCTGTGCAGGCTGTCATTATCCCGGTAGCCGAAGCGCATGCGGCCTATGCCAAGGAATTACGCGACCGCTTTGCAGACCTGGGAATCCGGGCGGAAGCGGATTGCCGCGAGGAGAAGCTGGGCTACAGAATTCGCGAGGCGCAGGTGCAGAAGATCCCTTATACGCTCGTCGTCGGGGACGCGGAGATAGCCGATGGAAGTGTCCAGGTTCGGGCTTACGGGCAGAAGGAACAGGAGCTCTATGAACTTTATGCCTTCATTACTATGCTAAAAGGGAAGATCAATGAGCGGGCGCAGTGATTCGAACGATACTGATTGACAATATGTTTCATTAGGCTAATACAGAAGAAGCTCCAACTGCCTCAGCAGTGGAGCTTCTGTTACGATTCAGGTTAATTGGATTGAACAGGCTCATTTTGCACCGAACGTCTTGAGGACCAGAGCCGCCAACCTGTCAACAGGGCAGCGATCAGACAGATCGTCGCCGAGGTCTGGAAGACGACATGCATTCCGCTCAGGAAAATATCCGGGCGATCCGGGATCAACCCGGTAACGCGATAGCCAGCCTTATGGCTCATCACGCTGAACAGAGTCGTGGTAGCCACCGTAATACCGACGACCATCCCGATGTTGCGGATCAGGCCGTTGATGCTGCCGGCAATCCCAAGCTGGGTCCGTGGCACTTTGGACATGACGAGCGAATTGTTCGGCGACATGAAGATCCCGCTGCCAAGCCCGAGCATTGCGATCCATACCCCTACCAGAGCGATAGAACTTCCATCGTGCAATGAAGCGAGCCCGAATTGAGCGATCACCATGATGATCAGTCCGATGAAGGTCAATAGCTCCGAGCCGATCTTATCCGACAGACTGCCGCTAAGCGGCGCGATAATGACCATCACGATCGGGAAGATCATGAGCAGGAAGCCGGCCTGGGACGGTGACAGGTTCAGAATGCTCTGCGCATAGAAGGGCGCGATAATGTTATAGCAGAAGTTGGCCACGAAGACGAGAAATCCGCATAGGATGCTTAATGAGAACAGAGGATTCTTAAACAGCGAGAGCTGGAGCAGCGGCTCCTGCTTATGCATCTGCACCCAAATAAAAGCGACGAAGACAACCAATGAAACGACCAGAGCGGTGATAATACGGTAATCTCCGTAACCGAGCTGCTGGCCCAACAATAGCCCTGAGAAAAGGGCAAGAATAAACAGTGTAAACAATAGATTGCCTGCTACATCGATCTTCACCCGCAGCTTCGTCAAATCCTGTGGCAGCGTCTTGACGCCGATGATGAAGGCGATAATACCGATCGGCACATTGACCCAGAAAATATATTCCCAGCCGAGACTGGAAATAATGACACCGCCCAGACTTGGACCAGCAATGCTGCCCAGGGACACGAAGGTTCCGATAAAACCTAGTGCCTTGCCGCGTTCATTCGGCGGAAAGATATCGGTCACGATCCCTTGATTATTCGCCATCGTCATCGAGGCGCCGAGCGCTTGCAGGAGCCGCGATGCAATCAAGAAGGTCAAGTTGTAACTAAATCCGCATAATAGCGATCCGATCGTAAATATAATCATGCCAAGCTTGAAAATTTTTATTTTGCCGACGATATCCCCCAGCTTGCCGAAGAATAGAATCGCTGCACAGATCATCATCAAATAGCTGGTCACCACCCATTGGGTCTGGGCTACCGGTAAATTCAGCTGCTTGGAGATGACCGGCAGAGCAATGTTGACGATGCTGCCGTCCAGAGTGGACATGAAGGTAAATAAATTAATGACAATCAGGATTAACCAGCGCCGCTTCTGTACATCCGGATTGTCCTGATAGGTTTGTCGTGTTAATGCTGGATTTGGACTCATGCTGATAACCTCACTTTATAAATGCGATAGACTCCTATTTGTTGCACCTACAACTAAATCGACATTTACAAGTGTACTCCAAATTAGTTGCGTATGCAACAAACTTGCGATAGAATTTTAAGTATGCATAATCACAATTAAAGAAGGGCAAGGAAATGAACATGAACTCGATCGGTAAGCTTATTTCTTTTATTAACCGAGTTAATCAGAAGGAACTGGCTGCCAAACTGAAACAATATAATATAGGCGGGGGCGGTCATCACAGCTATCTGAAGACGATCCTGCTGAATCCCGGGTTGAATCAGGATCAGCTGACCTGTGAGGTGAAATTTGATAAGGCCACGACGACCCGTTGTCTTAAGCAATTGGAGGAGGCGGGCTATGTGGAGCGGATCGTGGATGATAATGATCGCAGGTCCTATCGATTATATCCCACAGACAAGGCGAAGCAATTCGAGCCTAGGCTGACCTCGATTCTGGCCGAAGCCAACTATAATCTTGCCGAAGGCTTGGACGAGGGGGAGAAGGAGCAGCTAAGGATGCTGCTGCAGAAGGTGTACGACAACTACATTCAGAATAAATAAAATCATTCATGCAGGGGAGATGAAGGAACAGATGCGGATTTTAGTGCTTGGTGCCGGAGGAGTAGGCGGTTATTTCGGCGGTCGCTTAGTTGAGAAGGGGGAGGATGTCACCTTTCTTGTCAGAGAGCGTCGTAGACAGCAGCTTGAGCAAGAGGGGCTGGCGATCCACAGTGTGAACGGAGATCTGACGATTCAGCCTAAGCTGATCACGACCCAGGATCAAGCGGAAGCATTCGATTTGATCTTATTCTCTACCAAGGCCTATCATCTGCAGTCTGCGATTCAGGATGTCAAGCCATTCGTAGGCGAGAAGAGCGTCATTCTGCCACTGCTGAACGGGGTGGCACATATCCAGCAATTACAGAGAGAATTCGGAGTGGATAAGGTCATCGGGGGCTTATGCTTCATCGAGACTACGCTTAATGAGCAGGGCCATATTGTGCAGACGAGCAAAGGCCATTATGTCCGCTTCGGAGAGTTCGGAAATCAGGAGACGGAGCGGATTCGCAAAATTGAAGAAGCCCTGAGTGGAACCCGAGCCTCCTTCATGCGCAGCTCTCATATCGAGCAGGATATGTGGCATAAGTATTTATATATTACCGTGATCGCCGGGGTGACGACCTTGATGCGGGCGCCGCTAGGGCCGATCAGGGATAGTGAGGACGGTCGTGAATTCATCCGGGCCCTATTCCTGGAAGGCCAGGCCATTATGCTGGCCCATGGTGCGCCCCTGGATCAGGAGATTGTCGAGAAGCATATGATTACTATGGAGAGGACGGATGATACCATGAAGGCCTCGATGCTGCGGGATATGGAGAAAGGACTGCCGATCGAAGGCCAGCATCTTCACGGGTATTTGCTACATTTGGCCCAAAAGTATGGGATCGACTCTCCCTTGCTGAAGGTGATTCACCGTCATTTGCAAGTGTATGAGCTTATGCAGCATCAGGCTTAATCATTGCAGATATAGAGATGGAGGGGATAGGATGGTTCCAGAGATTCCAGAGGGAAATTTACAGAGCAATATCGAGCGCTTCACGGGGTTCGCGGATGTGTATGATTCATATCGCCCTGAAGCCCCGGAAATGGTGGTAGAGATTCTGACCCGTTATTTAGAGCGCAGGCCAGCCTTCGTGATCGATTTAGGCTGCGGAACGGGTCTGTCCACCTTGATCTGGAACGGGCATGCGGAGCGGATCTTGGGTGTAGAGCCTAATGGGGATATGCGCAGTAAGGCGATCTCCAAGCTCCAGCATCTTCGGGAGGGGGCGCAGGATCATATCTCTTTCGTGTCCGGTTATTCCAACCAGCTTGAGGTGGAGTCCGCTTCGGTCGATATCATCACCTGCTCGCAATCTTTTCACTGGATGGAGCCGGTAAGCACTCTGCAGGAAGCCCAACGAGTTCTGCGGGAGGGCGGCGTCTTCGCTGCCTATGACTGCGATTGGCCGCCGACGCTGAGCTGGCCGTTGGAGCAGCAATATATGAAGCTGTATCATAAGTGCGATGAGATTCTGGAGCGGGAAGTAGCCAAGGAATCACAGGCCCTGAAACGCAATAAGGATGAACATCTGCTGCATTTGCAGAAAAGCGGAGTTTTTCGGTATACGAGAGAGGTCGTATTCCATCATCGTGAGCAATGTGATGCTGAACGCTATGTTGGATTGATGCTCAGTCAAGGTGGCTTGCAGAGCGTGCTGAAGCTGGGCAAGACCGAGCTGAATGAGGATCTTGCCGCTTTCCGCAGGAGCGCAGAGCAATACTTCAACAGTGAGACGAAGCAAATCCTCTTAAGCTACAGGATGCGTCTTGGGATCAAATAAGCGGCAGCGCGTCAGGAAGATTCATCGCTGACCGCTACAGCTCGAACATGGCAGCTACATCCGGTATGGATTGCCCGTGCATATGAGACCAGTCATTGGTGAGCGGATTATATAGATAATCATGCCGCCAGGTCTCAATATGACGGGCTATTTCTGTGACGGCGTACAGGATATAATCTACTTCCTGTACGGTCATGACTGGATGCAGCGAGGTGCGCACCCAGCCGGGCTTAGAGGAGTAATCTCCCTTTAGTACCGCTTGCTCGATCATACGCGAGAGTTCCGGGGTGATGCCAAGCAGATGATGTCCGTAGGGCCCGGCACAGGAGCAGCCGCCGCGGGCCTGGATGCCGAAGCGATCGCTGAGCAGCTTGACGACCAGATTATAGTGATAACCGGGGATGATCCATGAGACGATACCCAAGCGGTCTTCACATTCCCGCTCCAGCACGATTACGCCAGGAATATGCCGTAAACCGCGGAGCAGGCGGACGGTCAAATGATGCTCCCGGGCTTGAATCCGCTCTGGCTGCATCTTCTCTTTTAGCTTGATCATAGGGCGGTTTTGATAGCTTGAATAATCGCTGGCGTACCCCCATCCTCGCGCTTCTCCGCATCTCGGACATAGCGCCTCGTGCCCCAGGGATTCACCCACTCCACCGTACCGCCGCCGACATGATCGGGAATCGGACTGCTGCATAGAGAACTGTGCATCATCAGCACGCCGCAGGTGCCCGGTCCGCCGAGGAACTTATGCGGGGAGAAGAGGATACCATCCAGCTGCTCCAGAGGCTGTTTCGGATGCATATCGATCTTCACATAAGGAGCCGAAGCCGCAAAATCAATGAAGCATAGTCCGTCATGCTGATGCATGATTCTGGCCAGTTGATGATAGGGGGTCGTTCTTCCGGTCACATTGGAGCAGGCTGTAAATGCCCCGATTTTAAAACGGCGATGCCGATATTTATTTAGCGCTTGCTCTAACTGAGCGGGACTTACTTCTCCATCCTGTCCGGGCTCAAGCATCACGACATCTCCCACCGTCTCCGCCCAGGAGATATGGTTGGAATGATGCTCCATATGTGTGACGAAGATGATCGGTCGCTCCGCTTCGCTTAATCTGATCGACACCCTCTGCCACTCCGGGATCTTCAAGCCGAGCAACCGCTGCAGCTTATTAATGCCGGAGGTCATCCCTGAACCCGTCAGCATCAGCAGGTCATCGGGACCGGCATTCACATGCTCTTTGATGATCCGTCGCGCCATTCTATAGGCTTGGCTTATCGTCTGTCCGGTCAGGCTGGACTCACTATGGGTATTGGCCATATAAGGACCGAATTTCCCGGCAATCGCCGCCTCGATCGGTTCATACAGCCTTCCGCTGGCGGTCCAATCGGCATAGATCATATGTTGTTCTCCGTATGGGGTCAGGTAGGGCTGCTGGATGCCGATCGTTGCCCGCCGGAAAGGAAAAAAATGTGCTTCAAGGTACTCCTGCTCGTTAACGCCAGTCTTATCGTCTGCATAAGTCATGCTCTTTAACATAGTCTTAGATCCTCACTCATATCATTGATGACACAGTATATGCAGAGGACAGTGAGGAAGGCGAATGCCTAGATGCTGTTTTTATGAAAATATTTATAGCTGCACTTAGATAGTTCAGCCGGGTGGGAAGGGCTGTCGCTTCCATTGATGGGGGATGGGGAGGGAGTGGCTGATAAGTGCTAATATGCAGTTATATTGGCGCTTTACCCCTCCATCCGAGGATATAACTGCTTTTATACATCTATTTAGACGGATTTCCCTCTAATAGAGGGGCCAAAATAATTGTATTTCTGCAGTTATTAGCAAGTACCGTGCAATATCAAGTACGGGTGACCCGAATGTCTAGCTCCCCTGAAGGGAAGAGCGGAAAGGAATCCGCGCTTTTACCTAAATAAACAGCTGAACATCCGACTCTAGAGCATCCCTCAAATAGGCTTGAGCATCCACAATTTCGACCTCCGGCAATAGCTCCTCTGGCTTGATCCCCATGATCTCTACAGATAGCTTGCAGGCGGAGAACTTAATGTTCTTCTTGCGCGCGCCCTTCAGGAAATGAATCAGCTTCGGTGCCTCTTGATCCTCTATCATCTCCTCAAGCATCCATTTGCCCAGTCCGCTGAAATTCATTTTGGATAGCGGCAGCTGCTCGGGACCCTTCGGTGTCGCTAAGGTCATGATTCTCTCGTACAGCGATTTGTCCTCGGTCGTCATCTTCTCGGGATCTCTGATCAGGAACAGCCCCCAGAAGCTGAAGAACATCGTCACTTCCATATCCATATCATGCGCCGAATTCGCCAGGATCAGCCCGGCCATCGCTTTATCATACTCTCCGCTGAACATGAGCAGGCTCAGCTTTTTGCCCATCCTAATGCACCTTCTTCAATTTGGAATGTTCCTATTATGAGGCTATCAAGCGGGTTCTATGCTTGTTCACCTATTGTTAGACTTGCACGTACTGCAACCTTTCCTACTTCTCGCAGCGTCTTTACAGCAATAGGAGGGATACTATGAAGAGAATCGGAGTTATCGCATTCTTTATTCTGATCCTGAATTTGTTCACATCTATACAGGCATCCGCCTTATCATGTGTGGAGATCCCCACCATCCCCGAGGCCTACCAGAAATATGACGGCGTAGTCATCGGGCGGGTAGTGAGCGTTCAGGAGAAAAGGCAGAACAATCAGGTCAAGCTATCTGTGATGAGGAGTTTCAAGGGGATTAAAGAAGAGAAGCTAGATATTTTCGAGGATAAATTCTGGGGGGCTCTGTCGGGACCAAGCGTTCTTCACGAAGAGTATCTGTTCTTTCTTAATTACGAGGAAGGGCAAGGTTGGGTGAATCCATTATGCGCACCAACGAAGAAAGTAGCTGATATAAGCGGTGATGAGTTCACTTTTCTCGATGCTAGAGAATTGCAGCTTACAGTTGATGGCACAGAAGGAGCTATGCCGATTCATGCTAGCAGATCTTATATCGTGTGGGGTTCAGCTATCGTCGCAGTTATCCTTGGTATCGCCGGGTGGTATCTATGGTTAAGAAGGCGAAGAGGATAGACAAATACTTACCGAGGTGAATATTTCACGGCATAATTGTGGAAAATAGAGGAAACGGCTTCTTGGAAAGGAGGATTAGGATGGAAATTTCAATGGGCGCGGATGAGGTCATTAACCGCATCAAGCAGCTTCAGAGCAATGGAGAGCCTATCAGCAAGAAGCAGGTGAAGCAGCATGATCCCGAGTTGATGAGAAGCGCGTTGTTCTATTTTCCGAGCTGGGAGCAGGCCTTGAAGAACGCAGATCATTAGATAAATAATTAAACCGGTGAAAAAGTGCTATAGCCCACCACTTCACCGGTTTTTTGTCGCTTGATTATACGCGGGGCACGCCCCACTTGATGATCTGGCTGCTATGCGTGAGTCCGCCTCCAAAACCATATAGCATCAGGGTATCCCCATAATTTAGTCGTCCGTCTCGTACCCCGAGATCAAGGGCCAGCGGGATGGAAGCCGCCGAGGTATTACCGAAATACTCCATGCTGTATAATGTCCGCTCCAGCGGTAGACCGGATTTCTCGCAGATGGAATCAATCATGCGTAGATTGGCGCTATGCGGAACGAACCAGTCGATATCATCGACATTCAGATTCGCTTGCTCTAAGAGTTGCTTAATTCCAGTGGATAAGGTCTGAACTGCCCATTTATACACTTCCCGGCCGTTTTGCACCATTTTTCCGTTTCCAGCGAGCTCTGTTCCTTTAAATGTGTGCGACAAGCCTGAGCGATAGACATGAATGCCGCCTTCTCCGTTCGTGCCTTGGATCGAGGAGATGAACCCGGGATGGGATTCATCGTATTCAACGAGCACCGCGCCAGCTCCATCCCCGAACAGAATGCAAGTGGAGCGGTCGGTATAGTCAGTCACCTTGGATAGCGTCTCACCGGCAACGACGAGAATTTTCTTGTGAAGCCCGGCCGTAATTAATCCATTGGCCAGATGCAGCCCATACACGAAGCCTGCGCAGGTGGCATTCAGATCGAATGCTCCCGTGCTGCTGATCCTGAAATGATCCTGAATTTTAGTAGCTACACTCGGAAAAGGATGATCTGGCGTTGTCGTCGCCACAATAATCATTTCAACATCGTCCAGTCTTTTGTCATAGCGCTCTGCCAGGTTCTGTACCGCCTTAATGCAGAGATCTGAGGTGAATTCGTGCTCCGCGGCAATCCGGCGTTCCTTCATGCCGGTTCTTTGTACGATCCATTCGTCATTCGTGTCCACCAGTCTGGATAAATCATCATTGGTCAGCCGCTGCTCGGGAACATAGGTGCCAATAGCGGTTATACGTGCTTGAGAGAACTGAGCTTTCATGGGATCACCTCTTTTTTATTTTTATTATAGCACTAAGTATTAGTATCTGGTACTAAACATATGCAAAATTATAATTAAAGTTGACGCAGAGGGAAAAACATTATAAATTATCTATATACCCCTAGGGGTATTATCATATACTCAGGCTCGGGAGGAATCAGGGATGAACGGCTCTTATAAAGAACTCGGCTATCATGTTATAAATATGGTCGGCGGTATGTCCGCCTGGTCAGGAGATATTGACTAAACCAAACGGGAGGTCGTTATTTTGGCGATCTATTATTCTATGATATGCATGATTATTGCGATTATCGCCTGGCGGAGCAGACCGGTCCGGGGACTAAGCTATATTAACGAAGACCAGTTCTGCAAGCTGCTGAAGGGGGAGATACATAGGTTCAAGCTGCTGGATGTGCGGGATCAGGTAGATTATTACGAGGCACATGTTCCGGGAGCGCTCAACATCTCGGTGGGCAGATTACGGTATGTACGGAAGAATGACTTATATTTTGAAGATGAAATTATTATTATTTCCGCTACGAAGGCTCAAGGCAAAAAGGCTGCGAGAATTATGAAACAATGCGGGTATAAGCATCTGACATTGGTCAGCGATGAGTTCTTGTCGATCCCATGCTTCAAAGAACTGATCGCACAGAAGTGTAAATGCAGCAACCCATGCGCTTAATTTGCTCCTTAGGTACTTGCCAGGCACGTTGTTTTTCGGCTAAAGATCGGAAATAATAGATATAACATGTGTTCGTAGAGGAGATAATAGCTATGCAGTACGATGACGATATTAAGAAAAGATTGAAACGTGCAGAGGGCCAAGTGCGCGGCGTGCTGAAAATGATGGAGGAAGGGCAGGACTGCCAGAACGTCGTCTGTCAATTGTCCGCGATCCGCAGCGCGATCGATAAGGCGATGGCCTATATCGTAGCCTCCAATCTGGAGCATTGCATCCTTGCCGAGGAGGAAGCGGGCAGAGATAACAGCAAGGTGGTTCATCAGGCTGTGGAATTGCTGGTCAAGAGCCGCTGACGTCGCGTGATCAGGGAGCGCAGCTTCGGTATCGTGCTTATTTCTGCGGTATAAGGGATATGCTATAATAATGGATGTTCATTGTTAATTGACTGTGCCTTTTTCATTCAGTAAATATGGATGGATGGGGTACTTTTTTGTGTTCAAAATAATCAAGCCGTGTGGAGTGCTCTATGAATAACCATTCGAATAATCAAAAAAATCATAGCCTTTATATAGATCGCAAGCAGGCTGAGCTGGGCATTCAACTGAATGAGGTGCAGCGGAAGGCGGTTCTTCTTACCGAAGGACCGTTGCTGCTGCTGGCTTCGCCCGGATCAGGCAAGACGACGACGATGATTATGCGCATCGGCTACTTGATTGCCGAGAAGGGGGTACACCCCGCACGTATTAAGGCGGTGACCTTCAGCAGGGCCGCTGCTCAGGATATGAAGTCGCGGTTCAGCGCTTTTTTTCCAGAACTTGCTCCCGTACAATTTTCCACGATACATAGCTTTGCCTTTGAAGTAGTCCGAGAGTATTTACGGAAATGTCGAATCGACTTTCAGATCATTGAAGGACATATCGATCCGGAGGAGGAAGAGGGGGCCGAGGCAGAGCAGTTGCTGCTGCACAAGAGAATTATTTTACGGAGAATCTATCAATCCATTCATTCGGATAACATCACAGATGATCAGATGGACGAGCTAACAACCTATATTAGCTATATTAAAAATAAAATGCTGCCTGCGGAGAAGTGGGCGGAGGTCAAGGTTGATGTACCGGGGGCTGAGCAGATCCTGCGGGCATACGAGGAGTTCAAGCGTCAGGATAGAGCAAGGCTGCTGCTTGACTTCGATGATATGCTGACGCTTGCGAATCGAGCCTTGGAGGAGGATGCTTCCCTGTTGCGGAAGTATCAACAGAGATATGATTATGTGCTGACCGATGAGAGCCAGGATACCTCGCTAGTACAGCATGCTATTATCGAGAAGCTGGTGCAATGTCATCACAATTTATGTGTTGTTGCTGATGACGATCAGTCGATCTATAGCTGGCGAGGGGCTGAGCCGGGTTATTTGCTAGATTTCAAACAAGCATTTCCCCGGGCGCAGATCTTGTATATGGAGCAGAATTATCGCTCCTCCAGGGATGTTGTACACGCGGCTAACCGCTTCATTAAACGCAACAAGCAGCGGTATAACAAAAACATGTTCACCCATAATCCTCCGCATGAGCCGATCCGCTTTACCTGTCTGGCCGATGATATTTCCCAGGGTGACTATCTGGTGCGGGAGATTGCAGGGCAGGACAATCTGGCGGAGATTGCGATTCTATACCGCAACAATTCATCTTCCGTCGGCCTCATGAATGCACTTGACCTGGCCGGGATACCTTTCTATTTGAAGGACTCCAATCTGCGCTTCTTCTCCCACTGGGTCGTTGAGGATGTGTTGAACTTCATGCGACTGACGTTCACCGATAAACGGGTGGATGTCTTCGAGAAGATTCATATGAAATTCAATGGTTATATCAGCAAGCGGCAGATGGCAGAGGTGAAGCAAATTCATAATCATGAATCGGTCTTTGATAATCTGCTTAACCATGTACCTCTGCAGGAATATCAAGTGAAATTGTTGCAGGAGAGCAAGGAGACCTTCCAGCAGATGCGAGGAATGCCTCCGCAGCCAGCGATCCAGGTGATCCGCAGTCGTCTCGGCTATGAGAAGGCGCTGGAGAAAATGTGCGAACGGCTCGGCTTCCGTCAAGATACGCTGATCGGTATTCTGAACACGTTGGAGCAGATCGCTGCTCCTCTAGCAAACATGGAGGAGTTCGCTGCCCGGCTTAAATATCTGGAGTCGCTTCAGAAGACGGCGAAGCGGCGGAGAGGGCAGAATGTCGTAACCTTGTCTACGCTGCATAGTGCCAAGGGATTGGAGTTCGATCGCGTCTACATGATCGATCTGGTCGATGGCATTTTGCCTTCCTACGAGGATCTGAAGGATTCATCTGAGGAGCTTGCCCAGATGGAGGAAGCGACCCGTCTGTTCTATGTAGGTATGACACGGGCGAAGCGTACGCTGAATTTGGTAACTTATCAAGAGCGGGAGGGCAAGAAGGCTGTGGAATCCCGCTTTGTAAATGACATCCGGAGGATTGTGAATCCGGCAGCACCCCGGATCGTGCAGGGGGAGAAGTCTACAGTGAAGTTGAAGAAGCCGAAGATCGTCTATCGTCCGAACGCGATCCAAAGTGCGAATGACTTCGTTGTTGGCAAGAGAGTCAAGCATGCCCGCTTTGACGAGGGGGTGATCACCAAAGTCTATGAGGATAGGCTAGAGATCCAGTTCGAAGCGGGGGATAAGGTGCTATCTGTTAAGGCCTGTCTCGAAATGGGGTTGCTTGAGCGGGTAGTGGAGGACATATAGAGAAGAAAATAAAGAACCTTCAGATACTTTCCCTACTTCTGGGAGGTATATTGAAGGTTCTTTTTGTTCAGTGTTGCAGTTTGAATTCAGCCATGACGACGGGTCTGCATCTTGGTTTTCCATCTTTTACAGCCATTCGCCGAAGCGGCGGATATACCAGTTTTTGATAGCCTGCGTGAGCAGACAATATCCGAGCAGGATGGCGGCAAGCCAAGCGAAATAGACCAGCGGAAGTGCTTGCAGCCCGATGCTTGCACCGAATGCACTGAACGGCAGGCAAATGCCGGCGAGCATCACCGCTCCGGTCAACAGCAGTACGGGTCTGCTGGCACGGCTTTGGATGAACGGTATTTTATGCGTACGGATCATATGGACGATCAGCGTCTGCGACAGCAAGCCGACGACGAACCAGCCCGATTGGAACAAGGATTGGCTAGCCAGCGTATCAGCCTTGAATACATAGAGCATGACGAAGAAAGTAACATAGTCGAAGATCGAGCTGATCGGCCCGATGAAGATCATAAACCGCCCGATGGAGCCAGCATCCCATTTACGCGGTTTGGCCAGAAATTCATCATCCACATTGTCCCACGGAATCGACAATTGTGAGATGCTGTAGAACAGATTCTGAATCAAGAGCTGCAGCGGCAGCATCGGCAAGAAAGGCAGAAAAGCGCTCGCGCCGAGTACGCTGAATACATTGCCGAAATTGGAGCTGGCCGTCATTTTAATATATTTGATAATATTACCGAAGGTTTTGCGTCCTTCAATAACGCCGTCTTCAAGCACCATCAGATCCTTCTCCAGCAGAATAATATCCGCCGATTCCTTGGCGATATCTACTGCTGTATCTACAGAAATGCCTACATCAGCCTGACGCAATGACGCAGCGTCATTGATACCGTCGCCAATGAAGCCTACCGTATGTCCTTTACTTTGCAGCGCGCGGACGATCCTTGATTTCTGCAATGGATTCAGTTTGGCGAAGATCGTCGTCTGCTCGGCTAGCTCCGCCAGCTTCTCATCGGATAGATCATCGATGTCCTGCCCGAGCAGGATATGATCCGTGTTCAAGCCGAGATCATGGCATACCTTGCGGGTAACCGCCTCATTGTCCCCGGTCAATACCTTGACGGCGACGCCACTGTTCCGCAGCGCTTCAATCGCCGGAGCCGCGCTATCCTTAGCCGGATCGAGGAAGCAGATGTAACCGATCAGGACTAGGTCCTGCTCATCCTGCACGGAGTAATGTTCAGCATGCTCGCTCAATTCTTTTACAGCTACGGCAACGACGCGATATCCATCGGTATTCAACTCATGTACGACGGACTGGACACGGGTCCTCATTTCTTCAGTAAGCGGCACGCTGCTCCCGTCATCATAGGCCTGATCAGATATGCTCATTATTTCTTCCATCGCACCCTTACAAATTAGCAGGTGCTTGCCGTTCTGCTGCTTCAGCACGACCGACATGCGGCGGCGGTTGAAGTCGAAGGGGATTTCATCGATCTTCTCATAGTCTTGCTCCAGATTTAGCCCCTGCTTCAGTTCGGCATGTTCCAGCACAGCATTGTCCAGCAGATTCCGCAGTCCTGTCTGATGATAGCTGTTCAGATAGGCATGCTTCAGCACTTCGTTATTATCGTGACCGTAGATATCGAGATGTTTTTTGAGCGTGATTTTGTCTTGGGTCAAGGTTCCCGTTTTGTCGGTACATAGAATATCCATCGCTCCGAAATTTTGAATGGAATTCAGCTGCTTGACGATGACTTTGTTGCGAGCCATTGTGCCGGCGCCTTTAACGAGATTAGAAGTAACGACAACCGGAAGCATCTCCGGGGTTAAGCCGACGGCAACGGACATACCGAACAGCAGGGCATCCGTCCAGTTTCCCTTCGTAAATCCGGTAATGAAAAAGATGATCGGGACCATAATCAGCATGAAGCGGATAAGCAGGAAGCTGACCTTGTTCACACCTTTGTCGAAGCTGGTCATCGGCCGCGCGCCGCCGAGCGTCTCAGCCATGGCGCCGAAGCAGGTATCTCTTCCGGTTGCAATCACGATGCCGGTGGCGGAGCCGCTGATCACATTAGTTCCCATATAGCATATATTACTGAGCTCAAGCGGATTCAGCTTCCGGCGGCTTCTACTGCTTAGCCCCTGTTGCTGAGGATGAGATCTCCGGCCTCCGGATACCAGCTGCACATCCTCTTTTTCTATAGGCAGCGCCTCACCCGTTAATGAGGATTCACTGACGAACAGATCCTTGGAAGTGATCAGCCGGATATCTGCAGGCACCAGGTCTCCGGCAGACAGGTGAACCAAATCACCAGGAACGATCTGTTCCACCGCAATTTCGCGGTCGGGTGATTGGCGGATTACCGCTGCTGTCGTTTTCACAAGATTCTTCAGCCCTTCGGCGGTTTTCTGTGAGCGGTATTCCTGGGTGAAAGAGATGGCCACGCTAATGGATACCATGACACTGATGATGATCGCTGCATCATAATCCTTCGTCAGAAGGGAGAACAGGCTCAGTCCCAACAGAATCAGGATGAACGGGTTCTTGAAGCAGCCCAGGAGTTGGACATACCAGGCGGGTCTGCGGTGAAGCTGGATTTCATTGCTGCCTAGCCGTTCGATTCTTTGTTGGGCCTCTGCCTCGCTAATCCCTTCCGGTGTAGTCTCGAGCATTTCCATAACATCATCAAGATGCCAGATAGATGCTTCGATGAGCCGTTCGTTCATTTTTTCCGATTGGATCGGTTGAGTAGTATTCTTCTTGAACATCGTGTTCGCCTCCAATGCAGCGGAGGGAAATAAAAAAACTCTCCTCATGGGAGAGTTCGTGATCTATCAGCTCTTATCTCAAAGATGATGGGCAGATTCAAATAAGCCTGATGGATGGGTATCGATCGGCAAGGGAATCCGGGACAATCCTTGGAGATAAGCGCAGTTTCTCTCCGCTGTAATATTTAGATGGGTATTGCTGATGACATAACTGATTACATGACAGACTACATAACTGACTACTGTCTTCCATGGAAATTGTCCCTCCTTTGTGGGTTCAAATAAAAAGGCCTCCCGGGTAGGAGGCCATAGAAAACTAAGTCAACGCAATGATGCGCAGCCCCTAACCTGAGTTTTGGCACTATACAACGTAAAGACGATTTATCTCGTCTTAGCCACATTATGAAAAGCCTTAGTTCGGCAATTCCTGTTCCACCCATGGGCATCTTTCGATATTTCTGGGCAGTGGCTTATGTTTGTATAGGAGCCTCACCTAACGAGGTCTTGTTATTTACAATGATGAAGTGCTTCTAATGATTTGTCAACCCGCCTTACAGAAAATGCTGCAAAATCTTTCAGGTAAATTCTTCATTCTGTCATTTTGAGCGAAATTCAGATCATCGTGTGCTGTTTTGCAATCCCTTGATTTTATAGGAACTATATGGTTATGTATTCATAATAAGGAATGATCTAAATAGGGAGGAGTGCGAAATTATGAGTTCTTTTGAGGAAAATAATCATAATGATGTCAAAGAAATCACAAATCGCCTGGACCAAGTCGAGAAGCAGCTATCTTCTCAAAATAAAAGATGGAAAACTGTGAAAAAGATCCTTTTGATCATTGCAGGTTTGTATTTATTGTTAATAGTCATTGGTATTATTCAATTTATCAGTGCTGGATAAGGTGAGAAGCTAATTCTGATCGCCCAACGGGTGTCATGACTTTAGCACCGGATTTAAAACCGGGATGAGCGCTCAGCCTGAGGCACACTCCGTTCAAAGGCGACGATCCAGTCACCTTGAATAGCGGCATAGCCTTCATCCCCTTCGGCGACGAGGCCGTACAGGTTTTTGACATCCAAATATTCTTTGCGTTGCCCGTTCTCAAATTGCAGGGTGATGTAATAATAAGTGTGAGAAGATGAGAATGAATTCTGGTCATTCATATTCGAGTGGTGGCGGACGTCCATTCGCTTGGACACGATTCTGACGTAGTTGGATTCCTTCTCAGAGGTGGCGTTCTTGACATACTTCGCTCCGTTGACAATCAACGTAATGATAACGGCAACGAAGATGATCCCAATAATGACTGGGACAGCGCTAAACATGAAATGATCTATCCCCCCGAACGGGGAACCTCCGAAGCCGTCGAAACCTGTTACCATTGTTGGATAACCTCCAATCACATGTCACGTTATGGAATGAAATTCGAACTGTTCATAGAATACCATATTTACCCTGTATCCGTCGAAAGCCTGCGGGCGATCCAACCGTTGATCTCTCTAACGAAACACCATAACGCTATTTACTCAAAAACAGGCCCTGTTCAAATCTAACGAAACACCATATCGCTATTTGAGCAAAATCCAGGCTTTACACGATTATTTGGGCGAAATAACGTTACCCTGTTTCGTTATAATTTTCAAAGGCCCTTTTTGGCGCGAATAGCGATACCGCGTTTCGTTAGAGTTCGTTATAGCACATTAGAGATCGTTGGAGATCGTACGAGTTGCCAGCCCAGTTCCGAGTTCCCCAAAAAGCCTGCGATAATGCAGTTATTTCACCCATATTCGGCCCCTTGAAGATAAATTCCTGCGAAAAGGCAGTTATTTTCTCCGCATCAGCCTGATTCCACAGAAAAAGCTCATAAAGCCTGCATATTCGCAGGAATTTTCCTAGAACAGCCGGTCTCGGACCCAAAAGCCTGTCTATTTGCAGTTTTCGACTTTGTCCAGGTAGGCATGAACACACTTGATTATAGTCATCTTTACCAGCGAGCATCGTTGTACGCAGGTTTAAAGTATGTTAATATGTACATAATTTACATGAACGGAGGGTTCCTAGTGTTGTACATTAAAATCCGTCTTACAACTTTGCGCGGCTAATTGAATACTGCTCAAAGGCTCTGTTCTGTGCAGGGCGAACGGGATAGGTGTGCTATCATAAAGGGAACCTTAACTTTATAATAGAATATGCCGCTTTGAGATTCACTTGCAGAGATAGGTCTGCAGGTGTCTTCTTGTTTGCTGCACCGTTTGTACCATAGCACAGCCAGAGGACTGTGTTTTTTTAATTTTAGAGGTGGTTTAAAAAGTCCGCTTTTGATAAGAATTTTTTATCTGAAAAAAGGGAGGAATACGATATATGGAACAACTGGTGCAATTAGAACAGAAGGCAGTCCTGGTGGGCGTTAACCTGAATGATCAGGATGATTTTGAATATTCCATGGAAGAATTGGCGAATTTGGCGGAGGCCTGCGAGGTGGAGGTAGTCGCAACCTTATCGCAAAATCTGCCCAAAGTGAACCCATCCCATTACATCGGGACGGGGAAAATTCAGGAGGTAGTCGCGCTGCTGGAGGGGAATGAGGGAAATCTCGTTATTTTTAATGATGAACTGTCCCCATCCCAGATTCGCAATCTAGAGTCCGATCTGAAATGCAAGGTCATCGACCGGACGATCCTCATACTGGATATCTTCGCAAGGCGTGCCAAGACGAGGGAGGCCCAGCTTCAGGTTGAGGTGGCCCAGCTGAAATATATGCTGCCGCGTCTGGTGGGGCTGCGTGAATCACTCGGGCGTCAGAGCGGCGGGGTCGGTACGAAGAACCGCGGTGTAGGGGAGACGAAGCTTGAGCTGGACCGCAGACGGATCGAAGAGAAGATAACGATGCTGAGCAGGGAGCTGGAGGCCTTGGCCGCCCATCGCCAAATTCAGCGCAAACAGCGCAAGAAGAGCGATATTCCCGTCGTCTCTCTCGTTGGATACACGAATGCAGGCAAATCGACGATTATGAATGCGATGCTGGAGACTTACAATCCGGCGCAGGAGAAGCAGGTGCTGGAGAAGGATATGCTGTTCGCCACTCTGGAGACATCCGTGCGCAGCATCCCGCTGCAGGATAACAAGTCATTCCTGCTTACCGATACGGTCGGTTTCGTCAGTAAGTTGCCCCATCATTTGGTGAAGGCATTCCGTTCCACACTGGAGGAGGTCGCTGAGGCGGATTTGCTCATTCATGTCGTGGACTATGCCAATCCGGAGTTTGAACGGCTGATCCAGATTACGAATGAGACTTTGAAGGAAATCGGTGTGACGGATATCCCGACAATCTATGCCTATAACAAAGCAGATTTGACGGAGCACAGCATCCCTGAGGTGCAGGGGGATAAGGTATACATGTCCGCCAAGGGTCGAATCGGAATCCCCGAGCTGGTGGAGCAAATTCGGCGGCAGATTTTCAAGGACTATATTCGCTGCTACATGTTAATCCCGTATGATCAGGGAGCGGTCGTATCCTATTTGAATGAGCAAGCCAATATTCTCGAAACTTCCTATGAAGAGGAAGGAACGAAGCTGTATATGGAATGCCGATTGAGTGATTATGGGAAGTATAAGCAGTACGTTATAGAAGGAACGGAGTAAGCTTGTTTTATTAAAATAAACCAGAGCCGGATCATCGCTCAGCGCTGCTTCTATACGCTGAGCGACGGTCCGGCTCTTATTTATAGAGCGGGGAGATGTACCTCAAAGGCCGTCCCTTGTCCCAGTTCGCTCTTCACCTGAATGTCGCCGCCATGGGCGGAGATGATGGATTGAGTAATGGATAATCCCAACCCGAATCCGCCATGCTTGCGGGCGCGGGAAGAGTCGCTGCGATAGAAGCGCTCGAACACATAGGGCAGATGCTCATCAGCAATGCCCGCTCCATTGTCCTGCACGGTAATGATCGCTCGCTTATAATGACCGGATAGAGTAACAGTGATTACCCCATCGTTCTGATCCGTATGCTGCACGGCATTCAGGAACAGATTGAGCACAACCTGCTTGATCTTATCGGCATCACACATGGCGTGGATCTGAGGCTCGACACGGAAGTTAACCGTTCGCTCCCTGGCAAGCATCCGCAGATGCGGCTCCATTTCCAGGATTAACGTATCCAGCCGTGTGTCCGTGCGCTGAACGACCGGGGTACGGTCGAGCTTGGCCAGCAATAGCAGGTCTTCCACCAGCTTCTTCATCCGTGTGGACTCACTCAGCATGCTGTTGAGGGCCGGATAGAGCTGTTCCGGCCGCTCGGCTGCACCACGCAGCAGCACCTCGAGGAAGCCGTGGATCGATGTCAGCGGCGTCCGCAGCTCATGGGAGGCATCGGCGATGAAGCGCCTCATATGCTCCTTGGCCTCCCGCTCCGATTTGAACGAGCCCTCCAGACGCTCCAGCATACCATTGAAGGAGTCGGCCAAGCGGTCGATTTCTGTCTGCCCGGACGAGGTCGGGAAGCGATGATCGAGATTCCCCGCATCGATTTCCTCAACGGATTCTATCATCTGATCCAGGGGCTTTAAGGTGCGCTTAAGTACGGGCAGATAGAGCATAATTCCGCCAAGCAAGGCCAGCGCCGCCAAGATGATGAATATGAAAAATTGGCGCAGCGCGATCGCTTTGATCGGGGCGGTCAGTACGCCTAATTGGATCATGCCGTTCCAGCTATTCGAGTCCGCCAGGGGCCGGAACACAATCAACTGTTCGTTCCCGGCACCGTCCTTGGCAACCCTGTAACGCTCAGGCTGTCGACTTTGCCAATTCTCGCGAATCTCATTATATTCCTCGGCGGTCAATTGGGGAGCAGGCAAGCCTGATTGCTGGGAGCGTGGGATAAATTCGCCCTCCGCGTTAATGATCGCCAGGGAAGTGTCCGGCAGGAACAGGAACGGGCCGCGCTTGCTTTTGTCGGGGGTGGTCGCATTAGGACGTGTTGGACTTGCAGAATCCCCATAATTTGCAAAAGGTCTCGGGTACAGCTCCATCTTCTCCATCATTTGCTTCGGAAATCTGAGAATCTGTGACCCCATTGATTCAGCCTGGTTCTTAAATAGGAAGTTCAGCATCAGGAAGTATTGTAGCGCGCCGATCAGAATCAGTAATGCGGCCAGAATGAACAGGGAACGCGATAAGAGCTGAGCACGCAGAGAGCGGGGGGATACCGCGTTCTTCAGCATCTGAAGCCCTCGCTTGATCATGGCAGATCAACCCGGTAGCCAGCGCCGCGGAGGGTGCGAATGAGCCGATGCTCCCGGTCGTTCAGCTTCTCACGCAATGAGCGTATATAGACCTCTACAATATTCTCTTCCCCGCCAAAATCATAGCCCCATACCTGATCCAGGATTGTCGTCTTGCTGAGTACGATCCCGTGATTAATGAGCAAATATTTAAGCAGCTCATGCTCGGTCGGTGACAGATCCAGCACCTGCTCCTGATAGATGATTTCTTTCCTGCGGTCATCGATTCGAAAAGGGCCATAGGACACTTCTCCGAACAGGGCAGGGAACTGATTGCGCAAGCGCGCGCCGATTCGGGCCAGCAATTCCTCGAAGCTGAACGGCTTCACCACATAATCGTCGGCACCGATCGTCAGGCCCTTGACCCGATCATTCACTTCATCCTTTGCGGTAAGCATAATAATAGAGATAGGGCTCAATTCTCTCCTCAGCAGTCGGCATACCTCCCAGCCATCCATACCCGGCATCATAACGTCAAGCACGACGATATGGGGCCGATACGTATGAGCTATATTGACAGCCGTCATTCCATCATGGGCAGTACGGACTTCGAAGCCCTCGTTGCTGAGTCCAAGCTCAAGGAATTGAATAATGTTCGGTTCGTCATCGACCAGTAATATTCTCACGCCTTTTACATTTCTCATGAATGGGTCCCCCTGTTAATAAACGAAGCTACTGATTTACCTATTATCTATTATCTACGATTTGGCTGAATATTCGCTGAAAATATAACCAAGATCTCATAAAGTTATAAAAAGTAAAAAACTAGCAAATTGCGGATAAACCCTTGATTGTCGGTCAGTTTCTGGGATATACTTTTCTAAGCGAATAAGGTAAAGGGGAGTTAACAAATGGAAAAAGTGTTGATTTTCGGACATAAAAATCCGGATACGGATACGATCTGCTCGGCGATTGCCTATGCGGACTTGAAGGCGAAGCTTGGCTGGAATGTTGAACCGGTTGCTCTGGGTGCTCCTAATGGGGAGACCCAATTTGCACTTGATCGTTTTGGCTTCAAGGCGCCCCGTGTGGTTGAGACGGTGGCTAATGAAGTGAAGGACGTTATTCTGGTCGACCATAACGAACGTCAGCAAAGTGCTGCAGATATCGCTGAAGTTCGGGTTGCTGAGGTCATTGACCATCACCGTATTGCTAATTTTGAGACAAGCGGACCTTTGTACTACCGTGCTGAGCCTGTGGGTTGCACTGCGACTATTCTGAACAAAATGTACAAGGAGAACGGTGTTCCTGTACCGGCCAATATTGCCGGACTGATGCTATCGGCGATCATTTCCGATTCGCTCCTGTTCAAATCGCCTACCTGCACGGAGCAGGATGTGGCAGCGGCACGCGAGCTGGCGGAAATCGCTGGCGTGGATGCGGAAGAGTACGGCTTGGAGATGCTTAAGGCTGGTGCAGACCTCAGCGATAAGAGCATCGAGCAATTGATCACACTGGATGCCAAGGAATTTGATATGGGCGGCTCCAAAGTGGAGATCGCGCAAGTCAATGCGGTGGACGTCAACGATGTGCTGTCCCGTCAGGCTGAGCTGGAGGCTGCGCTTGGGAATATTGTAGATCGCAAGGGACTTGCTCTGTTCCTGTTCGTCGTAACAGATATCCTTAATAATGATTCTGTGGGCCTGGCTGTTGGTAATGCTGCCGATGCAGTTGAACAAGCTTACAATGTGAAGCTTGAGAACAACACGGCGGTCCTCAAAGGCGTGGTGTCCCGCAAATCGCAAATCGTTCCGGTGCTTACGGATATTTTCAACAAACGCTGATGAATCGATCAAGAAACGCTGTCCAATAAGCTTTAAAATAAAAAGTTGGGTGGAAAAACGTCATGTTTTCCGTCCGACTTTTTTTGTGGGCAAAGCCAGAATCCCAAACTCCGTATTTATTCGCGTCGGAGTCGGCTTCTATCCTTGTACCATCTATTAAGCTTGCGTGGCGCAAGTGATAAACACAGTCGGTCGGGTAGCGGTCAAAAATGTCCGTTAGAGCCTGAAAGCAGCTATTACGCGCCTCTAACGGACATTTTTGACCCTTAGAAGCATAAAATTTCATTTTTCGCGGCTATTTTCCTTGTAATGGACATTTATGTCCGTTACAGGGGCGAGGTGCTACAAAATCAACGCTAACGGACATTTATGTCCTTGTCCGAGTGATCCGGCCAAAACAGGGGATGTTCACATCTCTGGGCAAGTTTGGGCACGCAAAAGAGGCGTCTTTCAAGTCGGAAGATCGACTTGAAAGACAGCCCCTTACTCGTCCATGACTGAATATATCTGAGATCAGGCCTGCTATGGGGTCTCAGGTTCAACGGCCGCAGCTGCGGCATTCTCTTCCTTCGGCTTGTTCTTGAAGATCGGCACGAGAATCAGCGCACCGAGCAGCATCACCAGTCCGGAAGTGGAATAAATCCCCGTGAGCGGGAACAGCTTCTTAAGAACACCGGCTAACGACATCATAATGACCATCATCCCGGTGAACATCGGGCTCAGCACCCCGTTGACCCGTCCTACGAAGGCTTGCTCCGTCCATTTCAGGATCATCGTATTGATACCGATTTGGATGCAGGGCAGGGTAAGCCCATTAATGAACTGCAGAGTGATCGTCAGCGGAATGCTGGTTGACCAGCCGATTCCGAAGATACAGAGACCGCTGACCAGTATACCGATTGCCAGCAGAACCTGCGGCGCTATTTTCTTGGCAAAGGACATCACCAGAGCGCCTCCGATTAACATAGCAATTCCGTTCGCGATGAGCAGGAACTGCAGGAATTCCTTCGGCTTGCCCAGCCGTTCGGTCACCACGAAGATTCCCAGCGTCTGAACAATGCCTACCGCAAAACCGGCGATAGCAAAGGTAGCTCCAAGTACCCGTAGGGTGGGGTTGTTCCAGACATAACGGAAACCATCGGCCAACTCCTTCATAATCTTCGACTCGCGCTTCTCCACCTGCTTCTCTTCCGCATCCGGCGGGAGACGGAACAGAACCAGGGCCGAGATCAGGAAGGCCACGCCCATTACCCCGATGGAGACATAGATCCCGAAATGATGGTATGCAAAAATACCAAGCGATGGCCCAAGAATCATAAAGATCGCCATCAAGGACTGGAACAGCGCCATTCCTTGCTGCACTTTATCTGGATGAATATGCTGCTTGAACATCTTCATGACTGAGGGCTGGGAGAACTGCGATAGAATAGCAGATACGAAGGTTGCTAAATATACGGTCTCCCAAGATTCAAATAGCAAAGTGATCAATACGGCGAAGACGGAAACGGCGGACAGGAAGTCACACCAGATCATCGTTCGCTTCGGCCTCCAACGGTCAGCAAAGGCGCCGCCGATAAAGCCGAACACAAAGATAGGCGCAAATTCTACGACAGAGATCAGTGAGATTGCCAACGGGTCGTTGTTGGTTTTCTCAGTTACGAACATCAGGATCGCGAAGTTTCTGACCCAGATTCCGATCTGCAGGAAGATATTTGAGATCAAGATGGTCTGGTAAAACCGGTTCCTGAACAAGCTGTCGGATGCGGCAGGTGAAGCATTAGCTTCAATTGACATCGGGTTTTCCTCCAAATATGGTTTTCTCTTTCTCTTTCTATGGATAGGTATACAGCTTAAAGAATAAGGCATTTAGAAATATATGAAAAGGGAAAAATTAAATTAATTTAAATCGTCTAATCTGATCCCATAGCTGCTGCTCCTCCAGAATTTCCCGCTGCTTCGGACCGATCAGGTCAAAATGGGGGAATGGGGAGCGGTTATGGATATATTCAGGATCGAGTTCATGCTCTACACACCAGGCGGCGAGCTTGTCCAGATCGTCACAGCCCACCTTAGTCACCGTGGTAATCCCCGGAAATCTACGGTCGAGCCAGTAGTGTGTAAGATAGGCGATTTCGCCCTGGGAGACGGCTTTCTTCCAAGCATTCAATTCTTCTCGGCGTATGCCAAAAGCCATGTCGTTCATCATCTGCCTTCCATTGTTCTGACGAATAATTATACCATACGAGTGAAAAATGGGAACAAAAGATCCGTAAATTTAAAATATTGGTAACCAGGAAAATAACCCTTGCTAAACTAATGATATTAGTTTATATTATGACTAATGGTATTAGTTACTTTGGGGAGGTTGCTATCTATGAGGATTACCCGTCAGGATCATTTGCTGCAATTATCGTTCATGCCGCGGATATTTCCGGTGAACTGTTATTTGGTCGAAGAGGAAGAGAGCCTCACGCTGATTGATGCGGCATTGCCTTATAGCGTGAAGGGGATCAGCAAGACGGTGAGCCAGCTTGGCAAACCGCTTGCGAATATTGTGCTGACTCATGCGCATGGTGATCATGTAGGGGCCCTGGACGGATTGAAGGAGATGTACCCGGAGGTTAAGTTGAGCATCTCTGTCCGGGATGCGAAGCTGCTGCGCGGGGACACTTCGCTGGAGTCCGGGGAGCCGCCGTTCAAGATCCGCGGCAGCGTGCCGAAGCGGATCAAGACCGTGCCGGATGTGCTGCTGGCGGAGGGCGACCGCATCGGTTCGTTGCAGGTCGTCTCCACGCCCGGGCACACACCGGGCTCGATCTCGCTGCTGGACACCCGCAGCGGGGCCCTGATCGCCGGCGACGCTTTTCAAGCGCGCGGCGGCATTGCAGTCAGCGGTACGTTGGTACCGCTGTTCCCTTTCCCGGCCATGGCGACCTGGCATAAGGAGAGCGCGCTCGCCAGCGCGCGCAAGGTGGCCAGCTTGAAGCCAGCGCTGCTGGCGGTCGGACATGGCCGGATGGCAGTGCACCCCGCGCAGTTGATCGCGCGGGCTATTACAGAGGCTGAGCGGTCCCTGTCCCGCTCGTCCCGCTCAGCCACGAAGGAGCAGATGTAGCATGGCGCGCAGAGCTAGAATCACCCGGGAAGCAGTGCTTATGGCGGCGGTGCAGGTCGCCGACACCGAAGGCGGGGAAGCGGTAACCATCGCCGCCGTATCCAAGGCGTTAGGAATTAAGCCGCCATCGCTATACAATCATATTGGCAGCCTGGAGGAATTACGGGCGATGGTAGCTGCCTACACCCTGCGCAATCTGAATGAGCAGCTCGGTGAGGCGGTGCAAGGCTTATGCGGTAAGGAGGCCGTGCGGGCTTTTTCGCACCGATACATGAGCTTTGCCAGAGAACACCCGGGCTTATACGAGACGGTCCAGAGCCTGACCGCGCTGCAGGAGGAGGAGATTAAGCAGCCCAGCGAGCAGCTCGTTCAGCTATGTCTCGATATGCTAGAGCCTTTTCAGCTGCCGGAGCCCCAGGGGATTCATGCCGTGAGGGGACTTAGAAGCCTAATTCATGGCTTCATATCTCTGGAGCGGATGTCGGGGTTTGGCATTCCCTTGGAGGTCAGGGACAGCTTCGAATACAATCTTGATTTATTATTTGCCGGGCTAGAGGCAAATCGAAGTTGACTTTGTTTTTGACTATATGCTACCGTAGGCTTGAAACAGAGGTGATCAATGATGGCGAAGAGAAAGGCACAGCCGCGTCCAGCCGCCAGTGCACAGGATAAACCGGCTACGCTGAAGGATCTCCTGAATGAGGAGACGCTCTCCAAATTGAAGGCACAAGCCACCGAGCTGAAGCGTGTAGAGGAGCAGCGCAAGGAAGAGGAGCGGATTCAGGCCGAGGAAACGAAGCGGGCTGAACGTAAGAAATTGGAGAATGATTTTGAATATCTACTTAATAAGAGCAACATGGATTGGCAGAAATACAAATAAAATAGAGGTACCAAACTTTTTGAACTTGCATAAATAAAAAATAAACATGGACCATACTTATGAAGTAGTGACAATTAGAGCAACTGTTGCGAAATGGTCTTTCATTATGAAAGGCACCTTCAGGGTGCCTTTTCAGTTCTGTTACAAGAAGCAGGGAGGACAAAGATAGACTATGAGTAAATTTACAAGCGACTACATTATTATGATGGATGACATCGTGCGTGAGGGAGCGCCAATCCTTCGGACGGTAACCGAGCCAGTCAGCATTCCGCCGACGGAGGAGGATCGTGAAGAGATGGCTTCCATGATGCTGTTCCTGAAGAACAGCCAGGACCCGGAGCTATCGAAGAAATATAAGCTGCGGGCGGGGGTTGGATTATCGGCGAATCAGATCGGTCTGAACAAACGGATGTTTGCGGCGCTGCTTACCGATAATGACGGCAATGACCGGGAGATCGCGCTCTTCAATCCTAAGATTGTGAGCACTTCCGTATCGATGACCTATCTGCCGGAGAGCGAAGGTTGCCTGTCGGTGGACCGGGCGATCCAAGGCTTTGTACCGAGATATGAGAAAGTAACCGTCAAAGCCTATAACAGCGAGGGCAAGGAGCTTAAGCTGCGCTTCAAAGGCTTCGACGCGATCGTGATTCAGCATGAAATGGATCATCTGAACGGAATTATGTTTTACGATCATATTAATAGTGAGAATCCGTTCAAGCTGCCGGAAGGCGTACCGATCGAGAGTTTGTACTAAGAACGGCCACGGATCTCATGGAATCATTTTCCTGGTCGCTAGATGAAGAATATACTATGCAACAGATTGGCGGTCTTGGTATGATAACAGGAACAATTATTGCATGAGAGTGTCCTTCCTGACCCGACAGATTCGGGGGAAAAGGGAAGGATGCTTCGCGAAAAAACGGGGGAATGTCGGGAATGAAGTCCATTATCTCCAGAATCGATCATACTTTACTCAAGCCGGATGCGCGTCAGGAGGATATCCTCAAGCTGTCGGATGAGGCCAGACAATACGGCTTCGCTTCGGTATGCGTGAACCCGGTATGGGTGAGGACGGCTGCCGAGCGGCTTAAGGATTCGCCACAGATCAAGGTCTGTACGGTAATCGGTTTTCCGCTGGGAGCGTCCGAGCCGGAAGTTAAAGCCTTCGAAGCGTCCCATGCGATTCTTGAAGGCGCGAATGAGGTCGATATGGTTATAAATATCGGCGCGCTTAAAGGTGGAGATCATGATTTGGTAGTCCGTGATATGATCGGCGTGGTTGAGGCAGCTGAAGGCAAAGCGCTCGTGAAGGCGATTCTCGAGACCTGCCTGCTGACCCCGGAGGAAATTGTTCAGGCCTGCCGATTGGCGCTATCGGCTGGGGTTGATTTCGTGAAGACCTCGACCGGCTTCTCCACGGGAGGGGCTACTGTAGAGGACGTGGCGCTTATGGCGCGGACCGTCGGTCCGGGAATCGGCGTCAAGGCCTCCGGCGGCGTAAGATCGCTGGCTGATGCTGAAGCTATGATCGCAGCTGGTGCTACCCGTCTCGGGACGAGCGCTGGCGTCTTGATCGCGCAAGGGGAGCGCAGTGAAGGAAGCTACTGAAGCTTAAGGGAACCGTCTTGCCCCGAACCGTTTGATCAAAGTACAAAATAGATACAACCCTTAAAGCCTGCAGCTCTTGCAGGTTTTTTTCGTAGATATCGAGCTCTAACGAAACTCCATATCGTTATTTCCGCGAAATCTGCGGGCTTTTTAATCTCCGGGGCTTAAATCAGCCCACCAACCCCATCGAGCATCGTCTGTCGGCAACAATAGAGCAATATTGGGAGACTCAGACTCCAACCTTTTGGAGCATATTTACGTTACAGGTACAGATACGATGGATACACCGCGCGGGTCTGTCCAAAAACGTAAGAAATGAGGATGAATCGATGATAGAAATCAACCAATTATCCAAAAAATATGGCGGAAGCTGGAAGGCATCGCGCGATCAGAATAAAAGAGATCGACTTACAGAAGCGGATCACCGTGGTAATTGGGCGCTGCATGATGTGAACTTGACCCTTTCAGAAGGGATGGTTGGTCTGCTGGGCCCCAATGGTGCCGGAAAATCAACCCTGATGCGGATTTTGGCTACCTTGGCCAAGCCTACCTCTGGTGAAGCGTATATTAACGGGATTCCGCTGCATAAAGCGGAGGATGTGCGCAAGATCATCGGTTATTTACCCCAGCAGTTTCAGGTTTATCCTCAGCTTACCGGAGCGGAATTTCTGGACTATGTTGGGGTGATGAAGGGGATCAGCAGCAAAAGGCAGCGAACTCAGGAAGTTGCCAAACTGCTTGAGCAAGTGAATCTGCAGGATAAAGCGACAAAGAAGATCCGCACTTATTCTGGCGGAATGAAGCGTCGGCTCGGCATCGCCCAAGCGTTGCTCGGTTCACCGCAGGTGCTTATTGTTGATGAGCCGACGGCAGGGCTTGATCCAGAGGAGCGGGTACGCTTTCGTAATCTGCTTACCCGCTTCAGCCTGGGGCGAGTTGTCCTGCTATCGACACATATCGTAGCCGATATTGAGAGCAATTGCCGCCAGATCGCCGTGCTCGACCAGGGCAGAGTGCGCATGTCGGGGGAACTCGCTGAATTGCAGGCCTGGGGACAAGGAAGAGTGTGGGAAGGCATCTTAACCGAGCAGGAGTATGGTCAGCTAGACCCGCTGTCCATCGTCTCAACTCGTCGTACAGAGGAAGGGATGCTGTGCAAGATCATTGCTGAGGCCCCGGTGAATTCAAGGATGAGGCGGGTTAACCCGACGTTGGAGGATGGCTATTTAGCTTTGCTTGGCGACGGTATGTCGGAGCGGAAAGGGGCAGCGATTCATGTATAAATGGCTTCGCCAATTCCGTTTTGAACTCGGGATGATTGTGCACCGGCTCTCTATGCTTGCCCTGCCTTTTGTGTTCGGTGCCCTGCTATTGTGGAGTATCAGCAGCATCAAGCCGGAGGGGAATATATTCGCTGATTCCTACAGTTTCTATTCACTGCTTCATACGATGAGCCTGGGTATTGTGATGCTGCTGGGCATTCTGACGATCCGCAGGGATATCAGGCGTCCTTCCTATGAGTGGAGCGCGGGGCTGCCGGTCTCCTACGGGATGATCATCTCAGCGAAATATGCAGCTGGACTGCTCTACTTCACGAGCTTTACGGCTCTGGCCAGCGGTATCTATTTCTGGTTCTCCATCCAGTATGTCACGGTAGGCATTAGTATCAAATATATGCTGTTCTTTACGACCGCGTTTGAGGTGTCTTATGCGGTAACCTTAGCGCTGGCCATGCTGCTGGCAATTTGTATTCCGAACCGGATCGTCTATTTAATCGGCTTCTGTGCCTGGATGTTCGGGACCTTTTTCATGGAAATCTTCATTCTGGATCGGTACCGCCTGGATATGCTGCGCACTTTCCATCTGAGCCAACTGTTCGTGAGCAGTGGTTATTATACAGATACATGGGGCCTTTCTCTGATCGAGAATGAACTGCAAGTTTCACAGCGATTCGTCCTGGCCTTTGCACTTATGCTGCTCGTGATCGGAGTGATGATCCTGCAGCAATCACGTCCAAGCAAGCACCATCGGCGTACATGGACGCTGGCCATTGGCTCGGTGCTGTTGGCGGTCGCGACATTCATCCCCTATGTGATGATCTGGCAAGAACGCTATGCGGCGGATAATGA
This sequence comes from Paenibacillus aceti, assembly GCF_003614185.1. Taxonomy (GTDB): domain Bacteria; phylum Bacillota; class Bacilli; order Paenibacillales; family Paenibacillaceae; genus Fontibacillus; species Fontibacillus aceti. Next base: position 3,480,094 of record NZ_KZ987724.1, on the reverse strand, counting down.
AAGATTGGCCGACCCCTCAATCTATAAGTTAGAAGATATTACCTACCCTCGAAGGCAGGAAATATACAAAATTAAGAGTTATGATGTTCATCTGCAGAAGCTTAAGGATGGTACCCTACAAGCTAAAGTGACGATGGAAATTCCAGCGGATGATTTAAGCGGCAAGGGAGAGCTGCCTTTTACCCTGAACCGTATGTTCCAGATCGGCCAGGTCAAGGTGAATGGGCAGGAAGTGACATGGGATCGGCGAGGGGAGAAGCTGAACCTTGAATTGCCTCAGGTGGTGAATGGACCTCTCACGGTTGAGATGAGCTATTCAGGGAAGGTGATGGATTATTCGCGGTCCCTTCACGGCACGGGGAGATATTATGCTTTTGTCACGGATGAGAATGTGTTCCTGCCCGGTTATCTCGCCTGGTATCCTTTACCGGGGGATCAGCCTATTTACTTGAAGGATAGTCAGAATATCGAGCTGGGAGCGACATTTGTATATTTAGGCTTCCCAAGATCAAATTTCACGCTGACCGTCCGTGGATTCGAGGAAACGATCTACACGAGCTTGAAGGAAGTATCCCGTGAAGACGATCAGCAGATTTATTCCGGAGAAGTTCAGGACGGCGTTTCCTTGTTCGGTGGGGGATTAGAGGAGCAAGAAGCTAGTAACAATGCACCCTTAACATCGCTTCGTGTAGTGTATACTCCGTACAACAAGCTATGGACGGAACAGGTCGTTCAGAAAATCTATGACCTGGAGAGCTATTTCGGCGCTTGGTTGCCTATCGACTCACGGAGAGTCGAGCAACTGCTCTATATCCCGAATCAGAGCTATGTCAATCATGATGTTGAGAACCATGCATATATGCTGAACTATATTAGTATCGATCAGGACTATATGGCCGGGATCTTAGTGAATAAGATGCTGCTTGGAACAAGGAGCGGCGATTATCTGATAGAGACTGCCCAGGATGACATACGTCTGCAGCTTAGAGCACTCATATGGTATGTTTATTACTACGAGAAAGGCTTGCTCAAAGATGGCACTTATGGATACATGCTATCCGAGTTATATAGGAATAATTGGTCCCCAGACAATAATCGAGTAGGGGAGTATATACGTAGCCAGGTGGATCAAGCCTTGGAGGCAGGTAAGATTGATCAGGTCAAAATATTGCTAAAACACTTCTATGTCCAGGGGTTAGAGATTCCGTGGGTAGGCGAGCAGGAAGCTCTTGCAACGGAACAGAATCGTCCGATCCCTTATGCGGCTTGGGAAGAGCAATGGGAGAAGGTGATGGGTGAATGAGAACGGAGCTCGAGCGTCTCTGCCGCGGCTTTCAATTTGACTGGAGGCTCCATAAGCAGCCAGTAGCGATATTGGCCATCCTTCTTTTGCTGCTTTACCTGATCAGCATCGTTACGGGTCAAGCGGATAAACCACGAGTCGTAAGTTATTATGCGGAAATGGGCATGTTCCCGCTCGTTATAATGTTCACCACCATGATGTTCCAGCATGAGATCGGCGGGGGAGGGATGGAGATCATCGCGACCTACCCGGTATCCTTGCGGCTTATTGCTTGGCGCAAATGGTTGAGCGCTGTACTATTGTCGCTGCTGGCTAGTCTAATTTGGATGTCGGTTTATCTTTATAAATATGGGATGATACGAACCAAATTCTATCCGTGGAATGGCGGCGAGGCGGTATTTCGTTCAGGGGGCATACTGGAGCTGCTATTGCAAGCTCTACCGGCTTATCTGTTACTGGCCTCATTAACGCTGGTGGGGATCATCGTGTTTCGCAGCATCTACGGAGGGTTATTGTCAGGTTTTTCGATATGGATTTTAGATACGATTAGTGGGGGGAGGCTGTTGGCATCGTTCACGCTGTATACGGCCTATCTGCCCAGAGAGGCTTCCTTCCCGCTGAATCGGGTAACGATGCTGCTCGTTTCAGTGCTCTTGCTAGGTCTGGCTCTATGGCTGATCGGCTATAGGGAACGATGGATCGGGAGGGAAGAAGAGTAAGGAGAAGAGGGGGAAAGAAATGATATCCGATCAACAATTGGCTCAGCAAATGGCTGAGGGAGATCAGGGGGCATTCGAGCTACTGGTGACGCGCTATCACGGGCCGCTACTCAGCTATGTGACCCAGCAGCTTAGGGATCGGGCCAAGGCGGAGGATATTGTGCAAGAGACATTTATCCGCCTGATCCGGCATTTGCAGAGGTATGGCGAGCTGGAGCAGCTTCGGCCCTGGCTATATAAGGTAGCGCTGAATTTATGCCGGGATTATTGGCGTACGGCATCCTACCGTTCCGAGCAGACAGCCGCCTTAGAAATGCCGGAGGAGGCGGATCCGGCTCCTAGCGCCGATGAGTTGCTTGAGAAGCAGGAGCAGGCACAACTGGTAGCGGAGTCGCTGGAGCGGCTACCTGAGATCCAGCAAGAGGTTGTTCGCATGCGTTTCTTTCACGATCTCAAATTACAGGAAATCGCCGAGTTAATGGATATACCGCTCAGTATTGTCAAATCGCATTTATATGGCGCGCTGCGCAAATTGAAGCGTGTGCTGGCCAAGCGCGAGGAGATTATTTTATCGGAATACAGAGAACCTATGAAAAAACAAGAAAGAGAGGTGCTTCAGCATGAGACCCTCCATTGATCAGGAAATAGAGCAATTGGAGCAAGAACTGTCCGAGCCGCTTCGCCAGGCGGTACTACCGCCTCCTTCCCCAGCGGAAACAGCATCCTTGATCGCTGCTCTGCAACCTGAATTTGATGCGATGCGGGCCAGTCATATGTCTTCCCTGGAATTCAATACACAGGTGGAAGAGCCCTCCTTGTGGAGACTTCTGCGCAGCCAGTTCCTGATGAACTGGAAGACGATTGTCTTGACGGGATCTGCGGTGTTCCTGATGTTGATTCTGCTGGTGGACCCGGAGCGGCCGTTCAACAATTTCTTAATACCATCTCTTTCGGCGAACAGCTTATTTCCCGTTATTACACCGCTCCTGCTCATCGCCTGCATGCTGTCCAGCTACCGTTCGTGGAATCCGGGGATGAGGGCGGTGGAGAGCATAACCCCTTATCCGCCCGCATTAGTGCTGTATAGCAGGATGTTAATGGTAATGGGCTTTATATTGAGCTGGGCTTTGGTCAGCTCGACGATCGTAGGCATTCGGATCGCCGTGGCGGGGGAATATCAATTGCCGTTCATCCCCTTTTTGCTGCAATGGCTCGGGATCTCGCTGCTGATCGGCGGAATTGCCATGTATGTGTTGTTTCGCAAAGGCATGAAGCTGGCTATCTTATGTTCCAGCACAGTGTACGTATGCTGGTTCATAGTGAGCGAGTATATGCATGCAACCATCTACCCCGTGAGTTACAGATCCGCGCTAGACGGAATTATGCTGTTGATCGGCCTGGTCCTGTTGGTTCGTTCTTATTATCGCAGCAAAATTATCCGTTCGGGAGCAGGGGGAGCCGAGGGCAGCTATGATTGCGATTGACAATTTAGAGCAGCAGGTCGGAGAATTCTCGCTGCGGATTCATGAACTGCGGATCTCGCGGGGAATTACCTTGCTCGTAGGAGCGAACGGAGCGGGTAAATCGACGTTGCTGGAATTATTGGCTACGGTACGGCTTCCGCGCAGGGGGAGCATTCAATATGACGGGCGTTCCGTTCAGAATGATCTGCCTCTTCTGCGCAGCCAGATCGGTTATGTTCCTTCCGATATCGAGCTCTATGAGGATATGACGGTGTATAAGCTGCTAAAATATTTAGGCGAGCTCAAAGGAATGTACCATTTTGAACGGATTGAGTCTCTGCTGACGGATTTTCGCTTAACACCTTACCGGGATGTCCGCATTAAGCGTCTGTCCGGGGGAGAACAACGGCGGGTCGCCATCGCCCAGTCTTTGCTGGCATCCCCGCAATTTCTATTCCTGGATGAGCCGTTGAATGGAATGGACTCGGCCGAGCGCAAGCTGATCATCGCCTATTTGAATAAATACGCGGAGGGGCGGACGATTGTGACCGCGATTCACGAGCTTGACGAGTGGGAGGCGGCCGGTGACCGGGTGCTCTGGATGGATCAGGGTCAAGCTGGATTCTATGGCAATATGCATCAATGGAAGGCGGATCTCCCATATAAAGTGTGGGTCGGTCAGATTACACGCGAGCAGTTTCAGTTATACTTCGATACAGATCGCAACATGATAGAGTTCCGCGAAGCGGAAGGCGGGAAGATGGATTTGCGGATCGTTTCCAAGGAGCCCCCTTTCCATGGCTGGAAGGCGGTTCCGCCCACGATGGAGGACGCTTATTTCATTCGTAAATTTACGCGAAGCAAGTGATTTTTCGGGGCGAAAGCCCCTTTTTTTATAATTCGCATAAAAATTATCGGATTTATGGTTTTCAAATGGAACTTTATATGAGAGAATATGAAAAACATTTCATGTGATTGTTTTTAAATTTACTCAGTTATAAAGGAGGAGTTACCATGTCTGATGAGCGTAAATTTGCACCAGAAACCTTGGCGATTCATGCCGGGCAAGAACTTGATCCAACCACTTATTCCCGAGCAGTACCGTTGTACCAGACGACTTCCTACGGTTTTCGTGATACGGAGCATGCCGCCAATCTGTTCGGCCTGAAGGAATTCGGTAATATTTATACCCGTATTATGAACCCGACCAATGATGTATTCGAGAAGCGTGTCGCCGAGCTTGAAGGCGGGGTAGGGGCATTGTCCACTGCATCCGGCCAGGCCGCGATCACCTTCTCCATTCTGAATATCGCCGGTGCTGGAGATGAGATCGTATCGTCTTCGACGTTATATGGCGGGACCTACAATCTGTTCTCAACGACCCTGGCTAAGCTGGGCATCAAGGTCAGGTTCGTCGATGCTTCCAATCCGGAGAGCTTCCGCGCTGCGATTACGGATAAGACCAAGGCGTTATACGCTGAGACGCTGGGCAATCCGAAATGCGACTTGCTGGATATCGAAGCCGTCGCTGCGATCGCTCATGAGCATGGAATTCCGCTGATCGTTGACAATACATTCCCTAGCCCATATTTGCTGCGGCCGATCGAATTCGGGGCGGACATCGTCGTTCATTCGGCGACGAAATTCATCGGCGGGCACGGTACTTCTATCGGAGGAATTATCGTCGATGGCGGTAAATTCGATTGGAAGGCGAGCGGCAAGTTCCCGGGATTGACCGAGCCAGACCCGAGCTATCATGGCATTGTCTATGCTGATGCACTGGGTCCCGCTGCTTATATTACCAAGGCTCGTGTACAATTGCTGCGCGACCTCGGTGCTTCCTTGTCTCCGTTCAACGCCTGGCTGTTGCTGCAGGGGCTGGAGACATTGCATCTGCGCGTAGAGCGCCACAGTCAGAATGCATTACAAGTAGCTAAATTCCTGGAAGCTCATGAGCAAGTGGAATGGGTCAGCTATCCTGGACTGCCTAGCCATGAATCCTATGAGCTGGCGCAGAAATACTTGCCTAAGGGGCAAGGCGCTATTATGACCTTCGGCATCAAGGGCGGCGTGGAAGCAGGCAAGAAGCTGATCGACAGCGTGAAGCTGTTCTCTCACTTGGCGAATGTCGGCGACTCCAAGTCCTTGATTATTCACCCGGCCAGCACCACGCATCAGCAGCTGTCTGCCGAAGAGCAGGCAGCGGCAGGAGTTACCGCTGGACTGATTCGTCTCTCCGTTGGCACCGAGTCTATTGATGACATTATTTACGATCTAGAGCAGGCGATCGCTGCTAGCCAGAACTAGTCTTAAATTATAATAGTAAATAGCAAAGCCGCTATTCGGGGGAACCGGGTAGCGGCTTTGTTTATCTATCTATTCATTCGTGAAGCTTGAAGCTTCCGGTCGTCGTATGAGCTTTGATCGAATATTTGCCAACGCCGCTTGTACCGACGAGCTTGTGCTTGGAAGACTCGCTCAAGGTCATTCCTTCGAGATTAACCGTTCCGTTGCCGAGATTCGATGTGTACAGAAGCGATACCGATTGTCCGGGACGAAGGGCTATATCGATTGAGCCAGTCGTGGAAGTAGCTTGAATCGATCCAGCTAGGTCAATATCTTGCTGGTCAATTTTGATAATTCCTGTGGTAGCTTCAATTTGGAGCTCGCCCGATAAGGAGCGGCCTTGGATCTCTCCAACCATTGTACTGAGCTTGATTTTATCTGCTTGGGCCTGTTCGAGCTTGATTTTTCCGGTCGTCGCCTGGATATCGATTGTTTTTGCGGCTATCTGCTCAGCGTGGATGCTCCCGTTGATGACGTCAGCGGATACTAGACTCCAGGATTGGTCTGGAATTTGCACGGTGAGAGTCAGATTGATGTAGTTGTGAGCTGTCGTCAGGGATTTTTTCTTCATGTCTGCCTTGATATTCAGAGTATCGCCCTGGGGATCTGCTTTCAATGTAAATCGGTCGGCCAGATGACTGCTTACTTCGCCCTTCAGATGAGCTGTAATCTGGTTCGAATCGGTTACTTTGATCTCCACTTTGGCGATCGCGGCCGAGATATTCAAATTGCTGATCCCTTTGGCATCCAGTTGGCTGATTTGATCGATCTCTTTAGTCTCGGCATTTCCCTTTTTGACGCTAAAGTTGCCAAAATCCTCGTTAGACAAGTAACCGGATATGTCTGACATGGTATCGGACACGATATCTGAGGTACTGTCCAGAATCCCGCTCACCATTCCTGTGGTGCTGTCGAGGATGCTGTTTTCCAGACCCTGCAACGCTTGATCAAGCCTTTCCTCTGGATCGAGCGGTCTATCTTGCTCCGGCTTGGGCGCAGGGGTCTGCTTATTCTCCTGAAAAAGCCCGATTGCCGCAAGCGTGTTCGATTTAGGCATGGTAATCATGGTACCGATCAGGCCGATCGTTAGCAGTGCCAGCGCGAAAATCACTATTTTTCTCATATTACAGCACTCCTTTGCATCCCTAATTTCGACCTTAGCAACCTGAGCGTCACGTTATAGAAGCGATTAGACAGCGATTTGACTCCTACTCCGAGTAATATGCCTAGGCTGCAGAGTGTCATGGTGGCGAATAAGTAGAAGAAGAACAGATTGAAACCTTGCTGGAGGATATTAACGATGATCAGCAGCGGGCTTAATATTAAAGCGGCAGTGACAATGATGAGCGAAGCCAGAAGAATGAGCAGGACCAATGCAGGGAGGGCGATGAATATGGCATTAATGAGATTCAGCCCGGCCATTTGTCCCACGGCCCGAACAATATTGGGTAGATTCTTCTCATTCTCGGCTGCAGTGATGCTGTAATCCAGCAGCAATTCGCGGGCGATCAAGGCAGGGGAGCCGAGCTTGTCGATAATTTCCGCTTCGCTCTTTCCGGCTAGCTTGCCGGCCTCGAAATGCTCCCGATAATCGTACAGAATGTCATTCCTCTCCGCTTGGGGGATGCTCTGCAGCAGTTTCTCCATCTGCTCTATAAACTCGGCTTGTTGCATGTCCTTCCGTCCCTTCTGCAATGAATTCATTAACCGCATTCGCAAAAGGCACCCACTGCTCGATCAGCTCCTTGAGCTGGAGTCGGCCGGAGTCGGTGATGGAATAATATTTGCGGGGCGGTCCTTCCGATGAATCGGAGAGATAGCAGGTTAGGTGCTTCTCTTTGGTCAATCTTCTTAAGATGGGGTAGAGCGTTCCTTCGGCCAACTCAATTTTCTCAGAGATTTTCTGAGCCAGCTCATAGCCGTATTGATCTTTATTGGCGATCAGGACTAGCACACAGAGTTCCAGCGCTCCTTTTTTGAATTGAATATTCATTTCTTTTTACCTCGCTGCGTTTGATGTTTTGTGGGGGACTAAAGAGGTCGGCTAATGTTTTTTATCCAGTAGTGTATATTATCTAGTAGTTGATTACAGTATAAATTTCTCTGTCCAATAATGCAAGAATGTATTTACAAATATTTGTGAATGATTTAAAATTAAATTAAAGTTTCGTCAAGGAAAAAGAATTGTATAACTACAAAAATGATTATCGTTCTCAATTGCATGCTGCTCCGGGATTATCCCGGGGCAGCATGTGCCATTTTTAGGGTATTAACAATAGTATTCATTCTCATTTAGAACGATAAAAAGGAGGATTTGAGATGCAAGCTATCCAAAAATCAAAGTCTGCTGTCAGTTCGGTGAATCAGCCAGCTCCGCATCAGAAGCCGCGTATGAACTTCATGCGGTTGCTCAAGCACCGGGAGATGGTCTTTGCTCTTAGCAGCGGGGTGCTTATGTTAGCAGCCTGGGGGATCGGCACCTGGTCGCAAGCTTTATCCATCATCGTATATATCGCTGCCTATGCTGTTGGAGGCTTCATTAAAGCTCGTGAAGGGATAGAGACGCTGATTAAAGAACGTGATCTGGATGTGAATTTGCTGATGATCGCTGCTGCGCTCGGAGCGGCATCCATCGGTTACTGGAATGAGGGCGCGATGCTGATCTTCATATTTGCTCTTAGCGGAGCTTTGGAGTCATTCGCAAGTGAGCGCAGTATGAAGGATATTTCGGCCTTGATCGCATTAAGACCGGAAACGGCGCTCAAGGTGGATGGGAATGGGATCACTAAGGTCACGGTGGAGGAACTGGTCGTTGGGGATTTGCTGCTCGTCAAGCCAGGTGAGGTCATCCCGGCTGACGGTGTAGTGCAGAGCGGAGGCTCGGCCGTTAATCAGGCGACGATTACAGGCGAGTCGATACCGGTGGATAAGGCGATGGGTGATGAAGTATATGCAGGTACTTTAAATGGTCAGGGCGCGTTATATGTAGAAGTGACCAGCCCAGCGGAAGGGACCCTGTTCTCGAAAATTATTACGATGGTAGAGCAAGCGCAGAATGAAACTCCGGCTTCCCAGCGTTTTATCAAAAAGCTTGAAGGTGTCTATGCCAAATCGGTTGTTGCGATTACGGTGCTGCTGATCGTATTTACGCCTTTAGTGCTGGGCTGGTCCTGGTCCCATGCTTTCTACAAAGCGATGGTATTTCTCGTCGTCGCTTCTCCTTGCGCGGTGGTTGCTTCGGTTATGCCGGCCACATTATCAGCCATGTCCAAAAGTGCAAGAAAGGGCGTTCTGTTCAAGGGGGCCGCGCATATGGATTTACTGAGCGAAGCGAAGGTCGTCGCCTTTGACAAAACGGGAACATTGACCTCTGGATCACCGGTAGTTACCGATCTGGTCGTGCTCGATGGCTATGACCGTCTGAGCGTCCTGGCGGCCTGTGCGGCGGCAGAGAGCCTGTCAGAGCATCCGCTAGCCCGGGCGATCGTTCGCAAAGCGATGGATGAAGGAATCGTGCTGCGAGCGGCGGATGAGCTTCAGGATCTGCCAGGTTGGGGAATCGAGGCGCTGGTCGAGGGTCGCAAATGGCGGATCGGCAAGGCGGAGGAGGATGATCCAGGTCTGCCATCGGAGCTGCTTAGCCATCTGCGGGCATTGACAGGGGCGGGCAATACAGTCTCCTTGATTCAATGTGATGGAGAATACGTAGGACTGATTGCGCTACGTGATAATATCCGTCCGCAAGCCAGGGAGACGATCCGCCGACTGCGTGAGCTGGGGATTGCTACAGCGATGTTGACCGGGGATAGGAATGCTACGGCGCAGGCGATCGCCAGCGAGGCAGGAGTTGATTATGTATTTGGGGATTTGCTGCCCCAGGATAAAGTCTCTCATGTCTCCGAGCTTAGAAATAAATATGGTCATGTTGTTATGGTCGGAGACGGAGTGAATGATGCTCCAGCACTGGCGGCGGCTACCGTCGGGATCGCGATGGGGGGAGGAGGTAGCGGTGCGGCGCTGGAAATCGCTGATATCGTGCTGATGAATGACAATCTGGAACGGGTTGCCGATACGTTCTCACTGGCTCGCCGGACCAAACGGATCGTCAGACAGAATCTTATCTTTGCTGGATGTGTGATTTTAACGCTTGTAGTTAGTAACTTTGTTCAGGGCATCGCTCTGCCGCTGGGGGTTATCGGTCATGAAGGCAGCACGATCCTGGTCATTCTTAATGGTCTGCGCTTGCTGCGCTAAGTGATAATAATTCATCATTCCTTCATGTAACCTTCACTGAACCTATCTGTCAGGAACATTGACTTTCCCTCACCTTTAATAAGATAATTAGGGATAATAACAGAATTAGATTGAACTGTGTCGTGTGTATCCTGATGAAGGAGGAATTATTGATGTATAAGACTATTATTATAGGTACCGGTCCTGCGGGGCTGACGGCGGCGATCTATCTGGCCAGAGCCAATATGAAGCCATTGGTCATTGAAGGTCCACAACCTGGTGGCCAATTGACAACTACGACGGATGTAGAGAACTTCCCGGGATTTCCGGAAGGGATTATGGGTCCGGTATTAATGGAAAATATGCGCAAGCAAGCGGAGCGCTTCGGTGCAGAATTCCGCACGGGCTGGGTGAACAGCGTGGATATGAGCAAGCGTCCATTCAAGCTCCAGGTCGATGGACTGGGTGAACTGGAGGCCGAGTCATTGGTACTATCGACAGGCGCTTCGGCCAAATATCTGGGCATTCCAGGCGAGCAGGACAATGTGGGGCGCGGGGTAAGTACCTGCGCAACCTGTGACGGCTTCTTCTTCCGCAACAGAGAAATCATCGTGATCGGCGGCGGAGATTCCGCGCTTGAAGAAGCGGGCTTCCTGACTCGTTTTGCGTCCAAGGTTACCGTCGTTCACCGTCGCGATGAACTTCGCGCTTCGAAGATTATGCAGGATCGCGTTCGTTCCAATGAGAAGGTAGAGTGGGCGCTGAACCGTACACCGCTCGAGGTCATAACGAATGAGATGGGGGTAACCGGTCTGAAGGTTCGCAACAACGCAACTGGAGAAGACGAGATTATCCCGGCCACTGGTGTGTTCGTAGCGATTGGGCATACGCCGAATACCGGCTTCCTTGCGGGTCAGATCGATACGGATGAGAATGGATATATTCTCGTTAAGCCAGGTACCTCGGAGACCAACATCCCCGGCGTGTTCGCTTGTGGCGACGTTCAGGATTCACGTTATCGCCAAGCGATTACTGCTGCTGGCAGCGGCTGTATGGCAGCTATCGATTGTGAGAAATATATCGAAGCTCTTGAGCATGAACAGAAGGAGCTTACCGCGAAGTAACATCCACCAAGTTCAGCATTGGACTGGGCGGATCGCTATGAGCAGACACAGGAGGACGGATCGGGTGATCCGTCCTTCTTTTACTTTTAGTTGCAGAAATACACTTATTCCCGGAAAATGATCGTGCCATCGAGAAGTTGGATACTATTTGAGGAGGGTGAAATGTGACCCAGGTATCACGGCGATTGCGAAGTACATCTTTGGACAGCTTAAATTCATCCCATGCAGTGTATGCGTGGCTGAATCTGAAGCTGATCTGATACCGAAAAAGGAGGAAAAAGCATGACAAGTAATGAGATATTAGACTTAAGACTGGAAGATTTAAATTACACTGTTGCATTAGAGGTGTTCGAGTATCAACCTGATACGCATAGACCTGGGAGCTTCCTGCGAGGCGATACATCGTTCTGCCCGAGAGATTACAGTAGAGATGTACATGCGGCATTTGACGTTGTAAAGGAAATGAGAAAAAAGGGTTGGGGTTTCGCTTTAACCAATACAGGGGAACAGTGGAAGGCAACGTTTCATGTGGACGAAAAGAATAATATCAGCGTTGTAGATGTTACAGCTGAAATTGCTATATGTAAGGCGGCCTTACTAGCTAGGAGTGAATCCTGATAGATTAAGAGTTTCCTCCTACCTGGTTGAAGCAGACGCTTGTGCCTCTATGGAGGAAATCTACGCGAACAGCCTGCATACTCGAGCATAATCACAGGCTGTTTAAAAACCACAGGGAGCTTCCCGAGCTCTAACGAAACACCATATCGTTATTTCAGTGAAATCAGCGTCCACTCTATCTTAACGAAACACCATATCGCTATTTCGCTAAAAATCCATCATATAGCCCCATATCTGCCCTAATAGCGATACCCTGTTTCATTAGACTTTGAAATCGCGTCTTTTGATGCAAATAGCGATATCTGGTTTCGTTAGAAGGGCAACCAACCTCGGTTTCGCGTTCTCGAAGTTATTTTACGCAAATTTTGCTATTTTTTGAGTGAGATCTCCTTAATCCCCCTCACCAACGAGATTCAATCACCAATTAGTTAATCAGCAACATAACGGTCTGAAACACGAGATATACCAAAACTCCGCCGCCGATCAAGCCGAAGCCGATCTTCTTCTTGCCCTGAAATAGACGTAAAATTCCCAGACTGACAAGTGGAGCAATTAGGAGCAGAAAGAGCATGACGGTAACGAACATTTCGACCGATATATCCGAAAGGTCCACAATAGTCATAATTAGAATGTCTCCCCAATCTACTGCGCTTATGGTTTGCAGTGACATATATCACATTTAATAACTTTTTTATTATATCAAAACTTCAGCAATATTAGGTAGAAAATTCCGCAAATTTCATGTCATATTATTGAAATTATTGCCATGATCACGGCGAGGGCCATTCGTTAATGCTCGACAAAACTAGAAAACCTTTGCAGTACAGGCTATGTTACAATGTGCTTATATAAGGGTTGGCCAACACTTGAGTCATTTATTTTTTTGGCAAAAGGGGGCATAGGAGGCATGAGACGAAGCAATGTTAGACGCTGGATAGCAACAGGGCTATTGGGTGCCGCACTTCTCGGCGTGATTCCGCCGTATTGGGGAGTGCTGCATGTGCATGCTGCCACAGATACGGTCTATATTACATCGTCAGAGGATCTACAGTTGAAGCTTGCCGAAGGATTGGGAGCAAGAGAAGCCTCTATCACCTTAAAATATAAAGGACCGACCAAAGAGCTGGAGCAATTGCTCAAGCAGGCCGTGAACGGTGCCCTGGACAGTGATCCATACACTAAATATATTGTGGATCGTTACACCTATTCCTGGAAGGGAACCTCAGGCTATGCCAAAATTACTCTGCAGGTCAGTTATCGGGAAACAGCGGGGCAATCTGCCTACGTGAAACGACGGGTACGGGAGATACTGCGGGAGATCATTCAACCTGGAATGAACGTTCATCAGAAGGTCAAGGCGATCCACGACTATGTCGTATTGAATCTTAAATATGATCGCGATCTGCAGAAATATACAGCTTACGAGGGACTGCGAACCGGTAAAGCGGTCTGCCAAGGTTATTCCTTGCTGACCTATCAGCTGTTAAAGACAGCCGGGTTCAATAATATGATCGTGGAAGGCACCGCCGGAGATCAGCTCCATGCGTGGAATCTCGTAAATATAGATAGTAAGTGGTATCACCTCGATACGACCTGGGACGACCCCTCTCCGGATAATCCGGGACGAGTCAGGTATAACTATTACCTGCTCACCGATGAGCAGATGAGACAGGATCATCAATGGCTGAAGCAGTATCCTGAGGCTTCTACATTGTATAGAGACAGCTTGCGGGCTATGGCTGTGCAGAAGGGAGTCGAGGGTAAGAGCTATCAGGCGCTGGAGGAACAGCTTGGCTATGACCTGTATTATCCTGATGCTGTGATCACCGATTCGGCGGCCATGCAAAAAAAAGTGAAGCAAAGCCTTCAAGCCGGGGAGAGCACCGTAACGGTGCGCTATGACGGCTCGGAGAGGCAATTGCTTCAGGATCTTGTCAGTTTATATGAGTTGCAATTAAATAATATTAGTTATCTCTCTTCCCCGTTAGAGGGGACCGATGATCTTCAAGTCGAAATTCACTGGGAGTAGCTTAATAGTTGGGCAGCTTGCTGAGTTTGGTTTGGAGCTCAGGCATAGGCTGCTCTTTTATTTTTGTTTTTTGCCATGGGTTGGAGAGGACAGGTCGCATTCCTTGAGCGGGATCACCTTGATGTGGTGAGTCCATTTATAACCAAGCCAGACAACTAAAAATAACGGTATTGTAAAATAAGCAGCGATCATGCCATGCCAGTCAACGCCGCTGTCTGATACGAGAGACATGCTCTGTCCGAGTATGACGATGATACAGAGAATGAGCGCGAAGATAGGGCCGAAGGGGAACCATCTTGCTCGATAAGGCAGCTCGTTCAAGTCATGGCCTTGAGCGATAAAGGCGCGGCGGAACCGGTAATGGCTGATTGCGATGCCAAGCCAGGTGATGAAGCCGCACATCCCGGAGGCATTAAGCAGCCAAGTATAGACGACACCATCTCCGAACAGCGATGCCAGGAAGGCGATCATGCCTACCGCCGTAGTCAGCAGCAGAGCATTCATCGGAATGCCATGGCGATTCAGCCGGGCCAGGAACAAGGGAGCCTTCCCGCGTTTGGCCAGGGAGTACAGGACTCGCGAGGAGGCATACATTCCCGAGTTGCCGGCGGATAGCACCGAGGTCAGGATGACCGCATTCATAACCGAGGCGGCGAAGGCCAGACCAGCCCGTTCAAATACGAGCGTGAATGGACTGACTCCAATATTGTCGATGCCGCTCTTGAGAAGGCTCGGATTGGTGTACGGGATCAAGAGCCCGATTACAAGAATGGCCAGCACATAGAAGATCAGAATACGCCAGAACACCTGGCGAATCGCCCGGGGCACATGCTCCCGCGGGTTATGGCTCTCTCCGGCAGCGACCCCGACCATCTCGGTGCCCTGGAAGGAGAACCCCGCCGCCATAAATACGCCAAGGAAGGTGAAGAATCCGCCATGGAACGGTGCGTCCCCGACCGTGAAGTTCTTGAAGCCGACCGCTTCACCTCCCAGAATACCGAAGATCATCATAACTCCGACAATCAGGAAAACGATTACGACCGCGATTTTAATAATTGCGAACCAGTATTCCGATTCCCCATAACCTTTGACAGACAAGACGTTCAGTCCGAAAATCAGGGCGAGGAATAGCACGCTCCAGAGGAAGGAGGAGCTATCCGGGAACCAGTATTTCATGATTAGTGTAGCAGCTGAGAGCTCGGCAGCGATCGTAATCGCCCAATTGTACCAGAAATTCCAACCCAAGGCGAAGCCCAGGGACGGATCGACGAAGCGGGAAGCATAGGTTTCAAAGGACCCGGAGTCCGGTATATAAGTGGCGAGCTCGCCCAAGCTGGTCATCAGAAAATAAACCATAATGCCGACTGCCGCATAAGCGAGCAGGGCCCCTCCAGGGCCTGCGGATGCAATCGCACCGCCGCTGGCCAGGAACAAACCTGTTCCGATGGAGCCACCGAGGGCGATCATCGTCATATGTCTAGCCTTCAGTCCCGGTTTTAGAGACGATGAATCTTGTGTCTTACGATGTTGATTACTCATTTGAACAGCACTCCTTAAGATGAATGTTCCATAATGTCGTGATTTACATTCGGGTTTTTGAGAAAATTCTGTGGAAGGTTCAGGGATGAACACTTCTTCAATTACCCGATCTCAGAGGTCGCAGCTGTTGAAAATAGAAAAAGACCACGGAAGAATATCCGCGGTCCTGTTATAGTCATGTTATACATATAATCTCCGCACCATTCCTTCATGAAGATAGCTCAACACAATTCCCACATGGTCTGGTCATTGTGACAGTTCTGTCCCTTTCGATGACAGCCCCAGCGACTCAATCGGATAGAAGCTGATTGAACGCTTCGGCAACGGTGCCTTTCTTCCGGATTCACAGGCGGCTTCATACGCCTCCTCCGGTATACTCTTCACAGTTGCGACCTCTACCTCACCTGAAATGATGAGGTTAAATTATTTGATTGTAATGATTCTTATGATATTAGCTAAGTATATAGTATGCCATCCCCCAGGGCAACCACTAAAAATTAACTATAGCGGAGTTCCCAATTACGCAACCGGCTAAAATGAACTTGGCTGCTAACAGAAATAAAGGCGCTCATTTCCGTTAGGGCTGCACTGCAGCCGATCTCTCAACGCTCGCGCTTCGCCATCTGCTGCCAGACGGTTCCGGCGGCCTGCTCCCCGGATTCGATCCGCTCCACGGCCATTCTGGCCTGCAGGCTGACCTCGAATTCGGGATCATCGGCGGCCTCCCGCAGTGCCGTGAGGGCATCGTCTGTGCCCGCTTCGTACAAGAAGCGGGCGGCCCGCCAGCGCACCAGCTTGCTCTTATCCCGCAGCGCTGCGATCATCGGCCCTGTCGCCGCAGGATCGCCGATGTCGGAGAGCGTATCGCCTGCGGTACGGCGCACAGCTGCAGAGTTATCGCGCAGCGCCTCATAGAGCAGCTCCATCGCTTCTGGCGTGCGGATATCGCCGAGGTAGACGACCGCCAGGCGGCGAATCTGCATCTGCTTATCGCGCAGCGCCTCCGCCATGAGCGGCAAGGCCTCCGGGCCGGGCTGCTGCAGGGCTTCCAGCCCGGCGTAACGCACATGCCAGTCGCTATCCTGCATCTGCTCTGTGACCTCGGCCAGGCTGAGCACGCGGCGATGCTCGACGAATTCCGCCTCGCTGCGCCCATGCGCAATCGCCTGGCTGACAATTTCGCGCAGCCGCTCCGCTGGAAAGGCGGCCTCGAGCTCTTGCTCTACCTCGCGGGCGATCTCGGCGAGCTCTCCGTAGCGCACGCCATAGTCAACCAGCTTGCGCTCCTTGATCAGCGTGGCGCTGGCCACCTCAGTTACGGCCGCAACGAAGCGCTCGGCCAGCCCGATCCGCTCCTCCGCGATGCCGGATTTAACGCGGATCTGCATCGGTATGCCGCGGAAGAACTGCACGAATACCTGCGCTTCACCGAACCCATGGGGCTCGCCATCTTCCGGATTCCAGGCGGATTCGACATGATCCTGTCCGAATTGCTCTTGGACAGCGGCCAGAATCGCGGCCCAATCCGCGCCGCCCTTGCGATCCAATGCTACGAAGTCGGCGGTGTGGAACACACTCTTCACGCCAGGAATGTGCAGCATCTGCCTGATCCAGCGCGGAGCAGAGCGTTCGTTATCCAGCGTGTATGTTCTACGAATTCCCGGCTCCAGACTCTCGTCCAGATGGAGCTTCATCGAGTTAGGGCTGGGGGTCGGTTCGATAAATACAATTTTCATGATTCGTCATACATCTCCTCTCAGAGGTAGTTCAAAATCGGATTATTTGAATTCGAAGCTATTTATGTTTATTCTACCTTAAGAAGGCGTTAATCCCAAGCCTGTTCATGAAAGCTTCAGGTAGGTTAACAGCTTAATGAATTACCGCGGCACAGATGCAATTTGCTATAATAACGCGAATTTATGTTGAAAAGTGTAAATTTTATTAATATATTGGAGGTAGCACGATCTATGATTCGAGCATCTTGAGTTATGGTTCGGGCATACATTTATAGGAGGGTTGTCCTTAATGAAAAAAGGGGTCATAGCTTTAATCAGTATGATGATGTCTGTCGTCTTGCTGGCGGGATGCGGAGCAAAACCGGCAGCAGAGTCTGGTGGCAGCAACGGCGGAGATGCGCCGAAAGCGAACTTTAAGGTAGGTATGGTTACGGACGCTGGTACGATCGATGACAAGTCGTTCAACCAAGGTACTTATGAGGGGATTGTGAAGGCCAATGCGGACTTCAAGATGGAGTATAAATACTTGAAACCGGCCGGAACAACCGAAGCAGACTATTCGAAGGAAATCGGTAACCTGTATGATGCAGGCTTTAAATTTATCGTCACACCTGGCTTTAAGTTTGAAACCGCTATCTTCAGAGCGCAAGATAAATTTACCGATGCGAAGTTCGTTCTGATCGACGGAATCCCTCATTCCGGAGAAGAGAACGCAGAGCCGGTTGTCAAAGAGAACACCGTCTCCATCTACTTCGCAGAGCATGAAGCTGGATTCCTGGCTGGTATTGCAGCGGCTCTCCATGTGAAGGACGGCCAGGCTGGTTTTATCGGTGGTATGAAGATCCCGCCAGTAGAAAAGTTCAACTGGGGCTTCCAGCAGGGCGTGAATTATGCCAATGAGAATTTGGGAACGAAGCTTGTCATCAACAAAGAAAACGTAGTATACCAAGGTTCCTTTGATGACGTAGCGGCAGGTAGCCAGCTGGCTGCACAGATGTATGACCGCGGTGTAAATGTGATCTTCGCAGCGGCAGGTGGCGTTGGCGTTGGCGCGATCAACGAAGCTAAGACTCGTGCACAGAACGGTTCTGAAGTATGGGTTGTCGGAGTTGACGTAGACCAATACGAGGATGGCGTGTATGAAGGAGATAAATCGGTTATCCTGACTTCCGCTGTCAAGAAAGTGGATCAAGCAGCTTACGATATGATCAAAGCGGAAATCGAAGGCAAGTTCCCAGGCGGACAGAGCATCACCATTGATGCTAAGAACGATGGCGTTGGCCTGCCTGAGAAAAATCCGAACCTGAGCGAAGACATCATTAAGCAAGTGAATGAAGTATTCGACAAGATCAAGTCCGGTGATATTAAGGTTGCTGGAGAAAAAGGAGATTTGATCGACTAGTTCGAATCACGGTCCTATGAATCCACAGATTGATGTGAGTGGCGGTATCGCATTTTAAAAAAAAGACGGAGTTGCCTCCGTCTTTTTTTAAGATCACAAGTGGAAGAAGGCGACACAAGTCTTGCTTTTTCGATATCGCGGGCGAATGTAACCAATGATTTGCCGCAGACTTGCTTTTGAAGGATAAGTCAGGGCATTTTTTCCGGTGAACTTCCGAAACACACAGATTACTTACTATGTTAAGAAGGAGAGATCCCAAAACCATGGACTATGTTGTCGAGATGGTGGGCATCCGTAAGGAATTTCCGGGCATCGTGGCCAACGATGACATTACGATCAGGCTTAAAAAGGGAGAGATCCATGCCCTGCTAGGCGAGAACGGGGCGGGCAAATCGACATTGATGAGCATCCTGTTCGGTATGTATCAACCTGACCGCGGAATGATTAAAGTGAACGGCCGAGAAGTGCGGATTTCGAATCCGAACGTAGCGAACAGGCTCGGCATCGGGATGGTGCATCAGCACTTTAAGCTGGTTGAGCCATTTACCGTGACCGAGAACATTATTCTGGGCAGTGAGACGCGCAAATATTTCTTTGGACTGGATATTAGAACCGCTGCCAAACGGGTAGAGCAATTATCACAGAGATACGGTCTTAATGTAGATCCTTATGCCAAAATAGAAAATATTTCAGTAGGCATGCAGCAGAGAGTCGAGATTCTCAAGATGCTGTATCGTGATGCAGAAGTATTAATCTTCGACGAGCCGACCGCGGTATTAACTCCACAGGAGATCAATGACCTGCAGGAGATTATGAGGAAGCTGGTAAGCGAAGGCAAATCCATTATTCTTATCACCCATAAGCTGAAGGAGATTAAAGCGGTAGCGGATCGCTGTACGGTTATCCGGCGCGGTAAGACGATCGGGACAGTGGATGTAGCCGAGACGAGCCGTGAAGAGATGGCTGAGATGATGGTGGGCCGCAGCGTTTCCTTTACAGTGGACAAGACTGAGGGACATCCGGGCGATGTCGTGCTGGAGATTGAGTCGCTTAACGTGAAGAACAGCAAGAAGGTTAACGCGCTCAAGTCCTTTAGCCTGAATGTCAATGCGGGAGAGATCTTGGGTATAGCCGGAGTAGACGGCAATGGGCAGACCGAGCTGGTGGAAGCCATCACAGGTCTTCGCCCTATTGAGAGCGGGACAGTCGTCTTGAAAGGAAAAAAACTGAATGGCTTGTCCATTCGTCAGCGTAATAACAGTGGGATCGCTCATATTCCCGAGGACCGGCAGAAGCGGGGACTCGTGCTTGATTATACACTTGAAGAGAATCTTATTCTCGAGGTCTACAATCAGCCGCCTTATTCCAAGCGGGGGCTGCTTAGATCGGAAGCGATCAGCCAGCATGCGGATCATATTATTCAGAGCTTCGATGTGCGTTCAGGCACCGGAGGTAGCTCAATCGTTCGCTCGATGTCCGGAGGTAATCAGCAGAAGGCGATCATCGGTCGTGAAGTGGAGCGAGATCCCGATCTCCTGATTGCGGTTCAGCCAACTCGTGGACTGGATGTGGGTTCGATCGAGTACATCCATAAACGTCTGGTGGAGCAGCGGGATAAGGGCAAGGCCGTTCTGCTCATATCGCTGGAACTGGATGAAGTGCTGAATCTGTCGGACCGCATCGCGGTCATCAATAACGGCGAATTGGTAGGCATCGTCAAATCCTCTGAGACGAACGAAAGAGAGCTTGGCCTGATGATGGCCGGTTACCGGAAGGAGGAGGCAGCGCATGAATAACAGCATCAAATCGTTGCTTGCCGTTCTGTTCGGACTGATCGCAGGGGCCATTCTTATGCTGGTGACCGGCCATAATCCGATTGAAGGATATATGTATCTGATCCAGGGCGGACTCAAGAACCCGGAGAGAATCGGCAACACTCTGGCGACAGCAACTCCACTTGTATTGACAGGGCTGTCGGTGGCATTTGCCTTCCGCACAGGGCTGTTTAATATCGGTGCAGCGGGTCAGATGCTCTTTGGCGGCTTTTGTGCGACAGCTATAGGTCTCTCGCTGGATCTGCCACGCGGGATTCTCCTGCCTTTGATGATACTCATCGGATTCGTCGGCGGAGCTCTGTGGGCGGTGATCCCGGGCTTTTTGAAGGCGAAATATAATGTGCACGAGGTTGTCTCCACGATCATGATGAACTGGGTCGCTTATTGGACCGTATACTACGTAGTCCCGGCCTATTTCAAAGGGGCGAGCCTGGAGACGGAATCACGTCAGCTTCCGCCGGATGCTATGCTGCATCAGCAATGGCTGAGCGACCTGTTCCAGGGATCGTACGTCAATCTAGGGTTCTTTATCGCGATTATCGCGGTATTAATTGTCGCTTTCATAATTAATAAGACGACGCTCGGCTACGAGCTAAAGGCGGTTGGCTTCAACCGTCACGCAGCAGAATACGCAGGTATTGCCGTGCAGCGCAGCATCGTCCTGTCGATGTTCATTTCCGGCGGTATCGCTGGTTTAGCTGGCGTTGCTCAATATACGGGGAATGCTTCCAGCATTCAGATCGGTATTTTGCCGACACAAGGCTTTGACGGTATTGCTGTTTCTCTATTGGGAGCCAATACGCCGCTCGGTGTATTCGCATCCGCTCTTTTCTTCGGCTTGTTATATTCCGGTAGGGGCTTCATGAATGCGATGACCGAGATTCCGCCGGAAATCGCCGATTCTATTATCGCTATCATTATCTACTTTGCAGCGACTAGCATTCTGATCGAACGTCTCATTCATAAGCTGAAGGTGCGTCGTATCGCAAATAAAAAGCAGGGGGAACAAGACCATGTGGACAACGCTTGAACAGATTTTTCCGTATGCTATCGTGTTCACTATCCCGCTTTTGATAACCGCCTTGGGCGCGCTATTCAGTGAACGGAGCGGGGTCACGAATATCGGTCTCGATGGATTGATGATTGTCGGTTCTTTTATCGGTGCCTTTGTGGTATCCAAGCTACAGGAACACTATGCCGGCTCCTGGTGGGTTCTATGGGTAGGGCTGCTGGCGGCTGCGGTAGCGGGTGCGCTGTTCTCCTTGCTGCATGCATTTGCAAGCATCAACCTGAGTGCCAACCAGATTATTAGTGGTACGGCGATCAATATGATTGCTGGTGCACTGACGATCTTCCTGGCGCGGAATATGACCGGCAGCGGTAACATTCGGGTGAAGCAGGGCTTTGCCCCCTTTGATTTCCCGATCTTATCCAAGATTCCAATCATTGGAGATCTATTCTTTACGAAAGTCTATGCATCGACCTTGCTGGTCTTAGCCATTCTTCTATTCAGTGCATGGCTGCTGTATAAGACACCATTTGGCTTGCGCCTGCGCTCCTGCGGTGAGCATCCGCATGCCGCTGAAGCGGCGGGTGTCCATGTAAGATCCATGCGTTATTTCGGTGTCATCACCTCCGGGGCATTCTCCGGACTGGGGGGAGCAACGATTCTGCTGACCTACTCCGGTGAATTTACGGGGAATGTGGCGGGACTCGGCTTCCTGGCTCTGGCTTCGCTGATCTTCGGTCAATGGAAGCCGCTTGGTATCCTGCTGGCCACGTTCTTCTTCGGCTTTGCCAGTACGATAGCTAACGTATCGCAGGTCATTCCGTCCCTGGCCGTATTCCCGCCGGTGATTCTGAAGATTTTCCCTTATGTAGTAACATTGATCGCTCTGGTCATCTTCTCGAAATCCTCTAATGCGCCGAAGGCCGTAGGGGAACCATTCGATTCCGGGAAGCGCTAGACGGTCACCATTCACACGCCTATACACAATAGTAGAATACCCCCTTACATTAGTTCAGGCTCAGAAGGCAAGAACCCGTAAGGGGGTATTTGCGCTATAAAAAAAGATCAGAAAGGGGGCTGTAGTGGTAATCTAACATTTCACCTGGTGCTTGTATCTTCACATTTATAGTTCGACTTTATGGAGTAAACAAAAGTTAATAGTTTCGTCGGCGGGTCTGGAACCTTTTTACACAAGTCATACCTATGATTACCCTGAATTTCGAAAGCCCATAATGGTGGCCAGTTTGTAGCAGGATTAGTAGGCAACAACTGTAATAAACAGGGAAATACCCAGTGGATTACGCGACGATTCTGAAAAGAGGGTAGTCTTTCCCCCTCCCCATAAGACAGGGCTAAACGGTTTCCATGTTAATTTGTGGTAAACGTCATTCTAAGGCAGCGACTTTGGCGGCGATACGTTGCCAGGCGCAGCGGTTCGCGAAATCTTTAGCCAGTTTCAGAACGACTTGTCGGCTATGCTGAATCATCGTAGCTGCACAGTGGAAAAACTCTAGACGGAACCGGGCAATCGTATACCCTTGATGGACCGGTTCGCAACAGTCTCGCTTGAATCTCTCGTAGAGATTGTAGGCGAGCAGCTTGATGAGCAGGTCGATTTCATTAGCGGTAAAGTCACCGGTAGCGATTCGATCGATGGAAAAGCCGCGTTTGGCTTCTTTGATATAGTTCTCCATGCAGCAACGCTGGTTGTAAAAGCGCCAAAGGTCGATCGGCTCCCACTCGAGATTGGTGACGATCGCTTCGTAATGCCAGTCCGTATCGAGGAGAAGCCGAGCTTGATCGCCGTCAAACACCTGCGCTTTACGAATCACCACAACGCGGCGCGGTTTCTTCCATGAGGTGGCTTGGTAGATCAGGGTGATCCCCTCGATGACCCAATCCTCATCGACAAACCGCTTCCAGTAGCGGCATCGCCCTACTTCGGCCTGAAGTCGCTGCGTCCATTTCAATTTCCCGACATACCCGATTCGCTTGGCTTCCCATAGGCTGTAGAAGTCTTCGCCGCCAAATCCCTTGTCAAACCGGGCGTACTTTACCGGACGGTCACCAAGCAACTCAAAGATCTGACGGAGGAAGGCGGCTGCATCGGTGGAAGCGTGCGTATTCCCAGCACGCAGTACTGCATTCAGGCACAGGCGCGACTGGCCCTCAAACGCCATCAGCGGATGGTAACTTTTACGTCCGGGTTTGTGGGGATTCGTGCCGACTGCCGCCCCCTCTTGGTGACCGTATACCGTTTCTACCGTGGAGTCTAGGTCCACGATGAGTTCAGAAGGCAGACAGGGTGCAATAATCTGCTGATTCAGCTTTCGCAAATCCAGCGTTAAGGTTGGGCGGGTCTTGCTGAGTCGATCCAGTTCCTTATACAGCAGGGTGTGATGCGGACAGCGCCCGCCGAGAAACCGCCGGATGAGCGCGTCATGTTGCAGCCTGCGGAAATGAAAGAGGCGTTCGCATCCGAGTATCCAGCCGACAATGAGATAGAGCAGGATGCGGAAAACAGGGAACAGGGAATTGCCTTGCTTGGTACAATTTAAATTCTGCAAAGCCTTACCGAGCTTGATTTTTTCGAGATATTCCAGAAAGATTTTGCTTCCTCCAACATTTGAGGCGTTTTGCAAGGTAAATTCGGTCTTGATTTTGCTGACGGGTGTGGTAGACTTCATCTAAAAGGTGCTCCTTTCTTTGTAGGTGATGTTCTGGACAAACACCATTCTACCAAAGAATTGGAGCCCTTTTCTTGTTTTTCAGACGATGTTACTTTCGAAATTCAGGATTACTTCTGTCATAACAATTGCGGATTATGCTGTGAGTGAGGCTATGAAAATTTGATAGAGGAGTGAATGAACAGAATGCGCGCACGATATAGAAGATTCTGTAAACCGATCAGCTTATTATTAGCTATCATAATGCTCTTAAGCACAATCCTTCCTATCAGTCCTATGCAAAAGGTACAAGCTTCACCTCAAATGGATCAAATTGAGATCGCCCAGGTGGGGGAAGTAACGGCTTCCCCGGAACCGAATGCCTGGCCAGCAGGGACAGAGATTACGCTGGCTCCTCCTTCAGTCAGTGCAGCTGTCTATGCGAATGTTAATTCGTTAGGCGAGACAGGCACAGAATTCCTGCCTGTAAATGGTCCAATCGTGCTGAATGAGCCGATTCAGATCGATGCCTATGCGAGCGTCGATGGTGTTAATGGGCCGACAGCTTCCTTCCAATATGACATTCTAACGGAGACTTCTGTTGCCGAAGCACGCAGCAAGGAAAGGACTGAGAATGCCTGGACGGAAGGGATTATCACCCATGTTGCAGGCCAAGAAACTTACATTCAAGATGATACAGCCGGCATCGTACTATACGGCTATTCGCTTGATGCAGGCGTGGGGGACCGGGTCAGCGTGGCCGGGGTCATGGAGATTTACAAAAATCTTCAGGAGCTTAAACCGCATCCTCTTCTGCCGGTTGAGGTAACAGGCAGAAATGTCGGACTTCCGCAGGCTATTCAAATTAGCGGAGCAGACCTGGCCGCAGATCATGGAGAAGCTTTTGAAGCAAGGCTTGTTTATCTGGAGGATATCTCTATTAAGTCTCTGAACCGGCCAGGGGAGTATACAGCCGTTCAGGGCGGAGATGAATTTATCATTTACTCCAGTTCACCTAAGCTGCAAGAGGGCAAAACCTTCAGCCGTGTGACGGGTGTGGTGAAGCAGTTTGGCAAGATTTATGAATTGATTCCGCTGAGTGATGAGGCTCTGATCGAGGAGCTATTCTCTGTAATCGCCAGTCCGGGATCAGGTCCAATCATTACAGGGAGTAAGGTTGTACTATCCAGCCCAACTCCGGATGCCAAGATCTATTACACCGTAGATGGAACGGAGCCTACGACGGCAAGCACACTTTATAGCGCGCCGATCCAGATAGATCACGATATCACCATCAAGGCGATCGCCGCCTCTGGCGCGGAAATAAGCCAAGTATTTGAGTTCGTCTATACAGCTACTGAACAGCCGCGGATCGCGGATATTCAGGGCGAAGGGCATATCTCTCCTTATAATGGCCAGATGGTGGAGAATATCGAGGGGGTTGTCACGCAATCCGGTTATACCTTCTCTAATGGAAAAACTAAAGGCTTCTACATCCAAGACCCTACCCCGGATGCAAATCCTAATACTTCGGATGCCATCTTCGTCTACACTACACGCAGCGAACAGCCTAAGGTGGGCGATCTTGTATCCGTTGATGGTAAAGTAGCCGAATATGACGAGGGAAATGCAAGTAATCTGACGTCTACGCAGATTGAGCTTCAAAATTATAGGGTCATCGATCAGAATCAGCCACTGCCAGAGCCGATCACACTTGGCAAGGGCGGTCGTCCAATCCCCACGTCGATTATTGACAATGACGGATTCGAGATCTTCGATCCAGAGGAAGACGCCATAGACTTCTATGAATCACTGGAAGGGATGCGGGTCAGACTTCCTGAGCCAACGATCATCAGTCCTTATTGGACGAGCAGCGGTACTTACAATATTGCCACTCGCGTTGAGAATGATGTTCCCGATGTGATCACACCGGCTGGTGGCCTGGTGCTGAAGGAACAAGGAAACTTCAACCCGCAGCGTCTCATTATTGCCTATGGAGATCCTGGCACAGAAGTGAGCACAGGTGATACATTCGCTGATGATGTGATCGGGGTTATCGGTTACAATAACGGGAATTTCAAAGTGATTCCAGAGAAAGATGGACTGCCTGATATCGAGAGTAGTTCCTTTGAGCAGGAAGTATCTACGATTGAAGTGAAGGATGATCAATTAAGAATAGCTACTTATAATATTGAGAATTTCAACCCGGGTGTAGGTTCCGCTAAAATCAACAAACTGGCGGAGTCCATCGTCCTCAATATGAAATCGCCAGATATTATCAGTCTGGTCGAAGTCCAGGACAATAATGGGCAAAAGGATGATGGTACAGTAGCGGCGGACCAGAGCTATCAAGCTCTGATCGATGCGATTCGTGCAGCTGGCGGCCCAACCTACAGCTTCACAGATATCGCGCCGGTCGATAATAGTGACGGCGGAGCGCCGGGGGGAAATATCCGGGTCGGCTTCCTCTACAATGCCGAGCGTGTCCAATTGTCGGACAGTGTGCAGGGCAAGAAGGGTTCTTCAACGGATGCGGTAGCTTATGATGCAGACAAGGATCAGCTGACCTTCAATCCGGGCCGGATCGAGCCGAACCATAGCGCATTTCATGAGTCACGTAAGCCGCTGGCAGCCCAGTTCGAGTTCCGCGGTGAGAAAGTGATCGTCATAGCGAATCACTTCAATTCGAAGTCGGGAGACCAGGGGCCGTTTGGCAGTACGCAGCCACCGGTGCTCGGCAGTGAGGCCCAGCGCCATCAGATAGCTGCTGTCGTCAATGGATTCGTCAAGGATGTGCTGAAGGGGAATCCGCAGTCGAATATCATCGTGACAGGCGATTTGAATGATTTTCAATTTACAGACACGGCGCAGATTCTGAAAGGAAATGAACTGGACAATCTGATCGAGACTCTGCCGTTGGAAGAGCAATACACATACACCTATGATGGCAACTCGCAGGTACTTGATCATATTCTGGTTAGCAAGAATCTGACTCGGGCGGCTAAGGTCGATGTCGTCCATCTCAATGCGGATTTCTCACCTACGAAAGGCCGCGTGTCCGACCATGACCCGGTCGTGGCCCGGATCGATCTGCAGCCGCAGAAGGTAGATGGGTTCCCGCTGACGATTCTGCATACGAATGACACGCATGCCCATCTGGATACCGTAAGTGCGCCAGATAATATTGCAAGGCGGGTCGCCGCCATTCGTGAACAGAAGGTAAGCGCAGTCAACCCGCTGCTTCTGGATGCAGGGGATGTATTCTCCGGTACGCTGTACTTCAATAAATATTTTGGATTGGCGGATCTGGAGTTTATGAATCTGGTTGAATATGATGGGATGACCTTCGGCAACCATGAGTTTGATAAAGGCTCGGAGGTGCTGAACGAATTCATAGAGCATGCCGACTTCCCGTTCATATCCTCGAATGTGAATTTCTCAGCAGATCCTTTGTTAAAGGGGAAATTCAAGGACGAAATCTCGCGGAAGCCGGAAGCCGGTAGCGTCTATCCAGCGGTAATTATGGAAGTGGACGGTCAACAGGTTGGCCTGTTCGGTCTGACGACGGAGGATACGGCCAATATTTCATCGCCAGGCTTGGTTACATTCGATGATGCGGTACAGAAAGCCAAAGATACCGTCGCCATGCTGCGAAGTGAAGGGGTCAATAAAATCATCGCCATAACGCATCTCGGCTATGATGTGGATGTCAAGCTGGCTCAAGCGGTCGACGGGATTGATATTGTCGTAGGCGGTCACAGTCATACTAAGCTGGATCAGGCGGTCGTGGACCGCAGCGGCAGTGAGCCGAAGCTGATCGTGCAGACTGGTGAGAAGGGGCAATTCCTCGGCAGGCTCGAAGTGGTCTTTGACGACGAAGGCGTGCTCCAGGATTGGGACAGCCGCCTGATCTCTATTGACGAGAAGGACGCGAATGGGAAGTATGTCATCCAGCCGGATCCGGAAGCGCTGGAGATTCTGAATACGAAATACAAACCAGGCATTGAAGAGCTGAAGCAGATCGAGGTCGGTCTGACCGAAGTAATGCTGAACGGGGTGCGCGCCGATGTGCGGACGAAGGAGACCAATCTCGGGAACCTGATTGCCGACGGTATGCTCGATGCAGCCCGGGCAGCAGGGACGGATGCCGTGATCGCCTTACAGAACGGGGGAGGTATCCGCGAATCCATCGCTGCTGGTAAAATTACGATGGGTGACGTGATGACGGTCCTACCATTCAATAATGATCTGGTCACCATTACGCTGACAGGCAAAGAAATCAAGGAAGCCATGGAGAATGGCGTGTCCAAGATTCCTGCTCAGGATGGACGTTTCCCGCATATTGCCGGAATGAAGTTCTACTATGACTCTACCAAGAAGGAAGGAGAGCGGGTCCTCCGTATCGAGGTGAAGGGCAAGAACGGCTATGAGCCGCTGAACCCGGACAAGTCGTACGAGGTAGCTACGAATGTGTTCACGGCGAAGGGCGGCGACTTCTATAGCTCGCTCGAAAAGGCGTACCAGGAGGGACGTGTCAACCTGCTCTATCTGCCAGACTACGAGGTTTTCTCAGAATATGTGAAAAAGGTAGGTACGATTACGGATAAAACTTCGGCTGTAGAAGGTCGAATTATCGACTTGAAGGGGGCGCCGCTTCCGGGAGAGCCAGGGCAGCCTGGAGAACCAGGAGGAAGCAGCCCAGGAGGCACATCGGGCAGTTCGAGTGGATCGAGTTCAACAGGCTCGAACAAGCCTGCAGAGCCTAAAGCACCGACAGAACCGGGGAAAATTGAGGTGCAGCTTCAAGTTAAGCAAGGCGAGGCGACTGGCTCCGTGACGGCCGAGGCGATGAAGGCCGCGTTGAAGCAGCCTACTGGCGGCAAGATTACAATTGAAGCAGTCAGTAAAGAGTCGTATCAGTCCGCTGCGATTACTGTAGATAACGTTGCGCTTCAAGCTTGGCTTGCTCAGGCAGATGCCCGGGTACTGAATGTCGTAACGTCCTACGGAAGCTATGCTCTGCCACAGAAGGAAGTCGATCTTCAAGCTTTGGCGAAGCAGGTAGGCTCAGATACTACTAATGCCGACATTCAGCTGATGATTAAGCTGGCTGTGGATGCGGATGCTATCGCAGCGGCGAAAGCCCAAGGCTATCGCGCCCTGCAAGCGGTGAATTTCGCTGTAACCGCTCAGGCAGGCAATGGCAAGACAGTATCTCTCAGTGAATATAGCTCTTACGTGCAAAGATCAATCAACTTGGATAAGCTGGATTCAGCGGCTTCGCTTGCAGTGGTTCGCTTGGATGGCAATAGCTATACGCCAGTGCCGTTCAAGGTCGATGGTCAGCGGATTGATATCTACAGTAAGCTGAACGGGACTTATCTGATCCTCCAGAACCCGGTCACCTTCGAGGATATCGCTTCCCATTGGTCCAAGGCGGATATTGAATCTCTAGCTGCCAAGATGATCGTAACCGGGCGCGCACAGCAGAACTATGCACCGAATGCTCCGGTGACCCGTGCCGAATTCGCGGCGCTGATCGTCAGGACGCTGGGATTGCCAGCCACAGCCGGGGCAAACTCCTTCCAGGACGTATCGGCATCCGACTGGCATGCCAGTAAGGTCCAAGCGGCCGTGAAAGCCGGAATTATCAGCGGATATGCGGACGGTACATTCCGTCCGGATCAGATGATTACCCGTGAAGAGATGGCCGTAATGGCATTCAAGGCGCTGGAATACGCCGGATACCAGCATGGTACTGCTTCGCCAGCTGAGTTCGTCGATGGAGCCACTACCGGCGCATGGGCGCAAGCTGCGGTGCAGACCTTGAAAGGGCTCGGCATCGTAAGAGGCGACAGCCGCAACCATTTCGCACCGAAGGCGAATGCGACAAGGGCCGAGAGCGCCGCTATGCTAAACCGCATGCTTGAGAAACTGACGTACGAAAAATAAGGATATAAAGTGGAACAGCCCTTGGGATATTCGTGGATATCCCAGGGCTGTTTTTTTGTCGCTGTCTTTTGAGTTATCTGCGGAACAAATCGCGCCAGTTTAATTGCATATCATACACTTAGTTTTGAGATTGAGTGGGGATTCGCTTTTTTAGCTGTATTTTGTACATTTAGAATCTCCCATTTGTCACGGATCAAGAGGAACCGTTATTTAACTGTACTTTTTGCAATTAAAGTGAAGCCAGAGCCTATTATATGAGATTTTAGTTGTACTTTATACAGGTATTATACTCCCAATGAGGCTAGATACGGCGGTGCTCTCAGGTACTTTCACACGATAAGTGCATATGTGCAACTATATTGGCACCTTAAGCCCTTCATAGAGAAAATAGCTGCTTTTATACATCTATTTGGGAGTATTTTCCACATTTGAGGCTTCGAATAAGGAAATAGTTGTGTTTTTTCAGTTATTTTCTAATTTCAAGCTCATTTGTCCGAGATAAGTGTATTTCTGCAACTATTACTGCAACTATGAATCAAATGCGAATATGAGTGCGGCGTGAGGATGCATAAGAGACCTCAATTCCCTCACCCTAAGGAATAAAAAGGAACGGGCAAGACACAATAAGCCCATGGAAATTTAAGGGGGCGATGGGCATTGAGTTCGAAAAGACAGGAGAAAAAGCTGGCGCTGCTCAGCCTCGTGATTGCGGTCATTATGCTGTATGCCTTCATCAAGAGCCTGCTTAGGTTTCTGAACTATTACTAAAAGCCACTGGCGGCATGTAGAGTAGATATGGATACGGATAACGGAAACTGATGGGGGTTCGGCATCGCCATATTGCTCGTCATTACCATATCGCTCGCCATCACCAGACTGCAGGTTTCAACCTGATCACTATGTTCAACTAGAGAGGAAGATCATCATGTCCTATGATCCGGTCACGCTCAGCCGTATGCTTACCGGACTGACCCTGTTCGTACATATCGTGTTTGCTTCGCTTGGCGTCGGCGTTCCGCTGATCATTGCCCTGGCGGAGTGGAGGGGGATTCAGACGAAGGACCCCCATTATTCCCTGCTGGCCCGCAGATGGGCGCGCGGCTTCGTGATCACCGTGGCCGTCGGGGTCGTTACCGGGACGTCGATCGGGCTCCAGCTTAGTCTACTCTGGCCGACCTTTATGCGCGTGGCCGGACATGCTATCGCTCTGCCGCTCTTTATGGAGACCTTCGCTTTTTTCGTAGAGGCGATCTTTCTCGGAATCTATCTGTACACCTGGGATCGCTTCAAGCGCCCGATGCTGCATTTACTGCTGCTGATTCCCGTAGCGATCGGCTCATCCACCTCGGCCTTTTTTATCACCACGCTGAATGCATTTATGAATACACCGCAGGGCTTTACGCTGAAGAATGGAGTATTCACCGACGTGCATCCGTTGATCGCCATGTTCAATCCGGCTACCCCGACCAAGGTATCGCATGTACTGGCCTCTTCCTATACGGTAAGTGCTTGTGTGTTGGCAGGGATCGCGGCCTATAGCTTGCTGATGGGACGTAAGGAAATCTACTTCAAAAAAGCGTTGAAGCTAACGGTAATATCCGCCTTCATATTTGCCCTGTCTACAGCGATTATCGGGGACTTCTCCGGTAAATTCCTGGCCAAGTATCAGCCGGAGAAGCTCGCCGCCGCCGAATGGCATTTCGAGACGAGAACGGAGGCGCCATTAATATTTGGCGGGGTGCTGGATCAGAACAATGAGGTGAAATATGGTCTTGAGATCCCTTATGCCCTCAGCATACTGGCTGGGAACAAACCGAGCACGAAAGTGATTGGACTCAATGAATTTCCGGAGGATGAGCGGCCCCCGCTATTCATTCACTATCTGTTCGATTTGAAGGTGGCGATCGGTATGCTGCTCGTCCTGATTCCGTTCCTATATCTGATCAGACGCATGCTGCCGGGCAATCGGCAGGGGGGCTATCCGAAATGGCTGCTGCTAGGAATCATGCTGCTCGGCCCTCTGTCTATAGTGGCGATTGAACTGGGCTGGCTATTCGCCGAATTCGGCCGTCAGCCCTGGATTGTGCGCGGTTATATGAAGGTAGGGGACGCGGCTACGACTTCGAACCATGTCGGCGCTATGCTGCTCATGTTCGCGGTTCTGTATATCGTGCTATGCAGTTCATGCGTCATCGTATTAGCCCGATTGTTCCGCAACAAGGATGTAGCTGATGAAATGCGGGAGCTAGGCATGAAGGAGGACGTTAGATGAGCTATGAATTACTGGGCATCACAGTGCTATGGACCTTTCTATTCGGATACTTGATCGTCGCCTCCGTAGATTTCGGGGCGGGCTTCTTCAGCTATTACAGTGTAATCACCGGAAAACAGAATAAAGTACACAGCATCATCCAGCGCTATCTGTCTCCGGTATGGGAAGTGACGAATGTGTTTCTGATCTTTTTCGTCGTCGGACTGGTCGGTTTCTTTCCCGACTCGGCTTATTATTATGGCACAGCGCTACTCATCCCCGGCAGTTTGGTGACGGTGCTGCTTGCTCTTAGAGGGGCTTATTACGCATATAACACCTATGGGAGCAGTAAGGAAGATAATAAAATATATATAGCTATCTATGGCGCGACCGGCCTGCTGATCCCTGCGGCGCTCTCTACGATTCTGGCCATTTCCGAAGGTGGCATCATTACCGAGATAAATGGTCAAGTCAATCTGAATTGGGGCTCCTTCTTCAGCAATCCGTATACCTGGTCGGTCATCATCCTGGCCCTCGTGTCTGTACTCTATATCTCGGCGATGTTCCTGGCTTACTATGCTGATAAAGCGGGGGATCGTCCGGCCTTCGAGGTGCTGCGCGGCTATGCGCTCTGGTGGAGCGGGCCGACGATTCTCGCCTGCGTGTTCGCCTTCTTCCAGATCAATCGGCAGAATCCCGAGCATTTCCGCAATATGCTGACGATCGCCTGGGCGTTTATCCTCTCACTGATCTGCTTCCTGATCGCTGTCTACCTAGTCTGGAAGCGGAGAAGGCTTGGCGTAAGCTTTATCCTCGTCATGCTGCAATTCGGTTTCGCCTGGTACGGCTATGGGCATTCCCATCTGCCATATATTCTATATAAGCAGGTCAGCATCCATGAGAGCTTCACGAACGAGACGATGGCCGTAGCGCTGATCATTGTCTTTATCGCCGGCTTGTTCGTGCTGATTCCCTCGCTGATCATCCTGCTGCGCTTGTTCCTGTTTGACGCCAAATATGTTCGCGGCAGCTCGCCGAAGAAAGGATAGCAAAGATGGAGAAATTTATTATTTTCATAGCTCCTGAGCTGGTTATCGTGCTTGCCGTCGCTTTTCTCTTCCTGTATTCTTTTCGTTATCAAGACCCTTCGGACTGAAGTTTTCTATTTGGAATGCGGGGATAGTTGTTTTACAATGGGGATAACAATGCAGGTAGACTTGAATGGGTTCTCAGAGAATGAAGGGGACTGGAAGGAGGAGCCACCACAAGATGGCAAGGCAGCGTTATAGCAATTTGGATGATATCAAGACAGACAGGACGCTTAAGCAGTTCAAGCAGTGGCGTGACGAGCGCCGCAGAAAAAAGAAGGATTATTCATATGTTATTCCCAATTTCCCCCCTGATCTTGATTTTCTCAAGGAGAACCGTACTGAGCTATCTGTCACCTGGATTGGTCATGCGACCTTCCTGATTCAATATGCAGGCTTGAATGTGATCACTGACCCGGTGTGGGCCAAGCGGATGGGATTTCAGCGCAGATTAGGGACACCCGGGATACCGCTGGACGAGGTGCCGGAGATCGATGTGATTCTCCTCTCCCATTCCCATTATGACCATATGCATATGGCTTCGCTCCGCAAATTGTATGGAAGTAATACTATGATGGTCGTTCCGATCGGGCTTAAGCGCAAGATGCTGCGCAAGGGTTTCGCGCGTGTCTATGAGCTTGGCTGGTGGGAGCATCTGGAGTTTGATAGCGTGAAAATAAGCTTCGTGCCAACCCAGCATTGGACGCGCCGCACACCCTGGGATACGAACACATCACATTGGGGCGGATTCGTCCTCGAGCTATGCGGTGAGACGGCGGAGGCGAGGGCACAGAAGCATCCGGTTGTCTATTTTGCCGGCGATAGCGGATATTTCCGGGGCTTCGCAGAGATTGGCCAGCGCTTCGAGATCGATATCGCCCTCTTGCCGATCGGCGCTTATGAGCCGGAATGGTTCATGACGCCCCAGCATACGACGCCGGAGGAGGCGCTGCAGGCGTTCGAGGACGTCAGAGCGAAGCTGATGGTGCCGATGCATTACGGTACGTTCCGGCTGGCGGATGACACAGCGCGCGAGGCGCTGGACCGGCTTGAAGCAGACCGGACGCGCCGCGGCATACCAGAGGAGAAGATTCGCGTGTTGCAGCATGGAGAGACATTAAGGTGGCCGTAAAGAGCGGTTGCCTTATTTTTTTGCCGCCTTTCGCAGCCATTCCCGTACTGTATCTCTCAACTTATGTAAGGAACTATGTTATAATGTTGAACCAGTAGTGTCATTATTTAAAAAGGATGGTAATGCCTAAATGATAAGTACCAGCGGTGTAACGCTCCGTTACGGAAAACGAGCACTTTTTGAGGATGTAAATATAAAATTCACGGCAGGCAACTGCTATGGTCTGATCGGTGCGAACGGGGCGGGTAAATCAACGTTCCTGAAGATCCTGTCCGGCGAAATTGAGCCGAATCAGGGCGAAGTGTTCATGACGCCGAATGAGCGGATGGCGGTCCTCAAGCAGAACCATTATGAATATGATGAGTTCGCTGTATTGGAGACTGTGATTATGGGGCATGAACGCCTCTATTCGATTATGAAGGAGAAGGATGCCCTGTATGCGAAGGCAGATTTCTCTGAAGAAGACGGAATGCGAGCCGGCGAACTGGAAGGTGAATTTGCCGAACTGAACGGCTGGGATGCTGAACCGGATGCGGCTGCCTTGCTCATCGGTCTCGGTATTCCACGTGAAATGCATGATAAGAAAATGTCGGAGCTCAGCGGGAATGAGAAGGTCCGCGTACTCCTGGCTCAAGCGTTGTTCGGACGCCCGAATAATCTGCTGCTTGACGAGCCTACTAACCATTTGGACTTGGAATCGATTCAGTGGCTGGAGAATTTCTTGATGGATTATGAAGGTACCGTTATCGTGGTATCCCATGACCGTCACTTCCTGAACAAAGTATGTACGCATATTGCCGATATCGACTTCGGTAAGATCCAGCTCTATGTCGGCAACTACGACTTCTGGTATGAATCAAGCCAGCTCGCGCAGCAGCTGCAACGCGACGCGAACAAGAAGAAGGAAGAGAAGATCAAAGAGCTGCAAGCCTTTATTCAGCGCTTCTCGGCGAATGCCTCGAAATCGAAGCAGGCGACTTCCCGTAAGAAGCAGCTCGACAAAATTACACTCGATGACATCCGTCCTTCGAACCGTAAATATCCGTTCCTGCACTTTAAGGGGGAACGTGAGGCAGGCAAACAACTGCTTACGGTGGATAGCCTTACGAAGACCGTCGAAGGCGAGAAGATGCTGGACAATGTCAACTTCGTCGTAAATAAAGGCGACAAGATCGCATTTGTCGGACCAAATGGTCTGCCGAAGACGACCCTGTTCCAAGTGCTTATGGGCGAGCTTGAACCGGATTCCGGCGAATACAGCTGGGGCGTAACGACATCTCAGGCCTATTTCCCTAAGGATAACTCCAGCTATTTCGACGGTGTCGATTTGAACCTGGTCGATTGGTTGCGTCAATATTCCAATGATCAGGATGAGACCTTCCTGCGCGGCTTCCTCGGTCGCATGCTCTTCTCCGGTGAGGAGGCGCTCAAGAAGGCTTCGGTATTGTCCGGGGGCGAGAAGGTGCGCTGCATGCTGGCCAAGATGATGCTGAACGGTGCTAACGTGCTGCTGTTCGACGAGCCGACCAACCACCTTGACTTGGAATCGATCACAGCGCTGAATAACGGATTGATTGATTTTGACGGAACGATTCTGTTCACTTCCCATGACCATCAATTCATCCAGACGATTGCCAATCGCATTATCGAGATTACACCAAACGGAATTATCGATCGTGTGATGAGCTATGATGAGTATCTGGAGAGCGAAGAGATTCAAGCGCTACGCAAGAGCATGTATCCTGAAGAGGAGTAATCTAATATATCCAAAAGAAAGAGCCGCAACCGTCTTTAATAGACAGGGAAGCGGCTCTTTTTTTATGCGGAGTGGAGCTTTCTTATGACCCGCCGGTACGGCGGCGCTGATTGTTAGGCTTCTTGTTGTTTTGGCTTTTGAGTGTCTTTATTTGATTGGCATTTTTGGCCCCTGGCTTATTGGCCGCCTGTTGCTCCTTTTTCTGCTGCAATCTCTGCCGCATCGCTTCGGCCAAATCAATTTTTCGCGACTCCTTATTTTCTGTCATCGATATCATCTCCTCTGATCAAGAACAAGCATGCTCTTATTTTATACGTTTTAAAAAACAAGGACAACGGGAATGATGATTTAAGTTGAAAAGTACAGTAAACAGGGGGGAGCAGGTAACCTTCGAGAAATTCCGCTGAACTTTACTTGGTACAACACTGTTTCTCTAGACCCACACGATTTTCATCTGGTACGATGTAGTAGCCATTTAGATAATATTGTTATTTATTGCAAGGAAGTAGTGTGGAGGTGTGGAGCTTGAATGTATATGAAGATATACGCAAGGGTGAACGCGGGGCTTGGGTAAGCATCGCTGCCTACGTTATATTGTCTACTTTTAAGCTGATTAGTGGTTACCTGTTCGCTTCGAGCGCGCTGCTCGCAGACGGATTTAATAATTTGACAGATATCGTAGCTTCGCTCGCCGTATTGATCGGTTTGCGGATTTCTCAGAAACCGCCGGATTCCGATCATGCTTACGGACATTTTCGCGCGGAGACCGTGGCGGCGCTGATAGCGTCTTTTATTATGGCGATGGTCGGGATTCAGGTCATTATCGGGGCTATTAGTTCCTTGTTTGCCGGGCATGAGACGAAGCCGGATCTATGGTCGGCGGCGATAGCGATCATCTGTGCAGTGGTGATGGGCGGCGTATATTTATTCAACCGCGGGCTGGCTCAGCAAATTAATAATCAGGCTTTGATGGCTGCTGCCAAGGACAATCTGTCTGACGCTCTGGTCA
This sequence comes from Paenibacillus aceti, assembly GCF_003614185.1. Taxonomy (GTDB): domain Bacteria; phylum Bacillota; class Bacilli; order Paenibacillales; family Paenibacillaceae; genus Fontibacillus; species Fontibacillus aceti. The sequence continues at coordinate 3,442,884 of NZ_KZ987724.1, read as the reverse complement.
GTGTCGGTGCAGCGGTGGGGATCATCGGGGCGCAATTCGGCCTGCCATGGCTGGATATTGTAGCCGCTCTGGCTGTCGGGGTCTTAATCTGCAAGACCGCTTGGGACATCTTCCGCGATTCAACCTATCGGTTAACGGACGGCTTCGACGAGGAGCAGCTCGGAGATTTGCGCGGGACGATCTCGCGGATTCCCGGAGTAGAGCGGATTAAGGATTTGAAGGCGCGCGTACATGGCAACCATGTGCTCGTCGATGTCGTGATCGAGGTCGATCCGCAGCTAACTGTCCTGGAAGGTCATAAAATCTGTGACACGGTGGAAGAACGGATGAGCCGGATCAAGAATGTGATGCATGTCCATGTTCATGTGGAGCCTAAGGAAGACAGGGAAGAGAAGGACGAAACAGCGGATCGATAAAGCTGCATGGCAGATAAGCGATGAGACTGTTTTAAAATAAGGGTCGAGTTCAGGGTGGGGGTGCACCTGAGCCCGACCCTTTTCTGTTCTCTCGCGTCCCGCTTGATTTCTAACGAAACGTGGTATCGCTATTTACGCCAAAAAGATCCTTCGGAAATCGTAACGAAACAGGGTATCGTTATTGAGGCAAATCAAGGGCTTAAAGGCTGTATTTTGTCTGAATAACGATATGGTGTTTCGTTAGAGTTATCGTGCGTGGGTAATATGTCCTTGTTCTTGTGGAAGGTAGCTAGGTATTTGGTCGTGAAGTTCCTGGATAACACGAAAATCGACGGATTTAGACAAAATTCGATAAGGGATATAATGGGGACAAGTCCAGAGTAAGGTGAAGTTAGATAATAATCATCTAAAGAATCCAATATTATCCACAAGGAGGCAACTATGAAACGCAGCACGACTATCCTGGTACTAAGCGCAATTTTATTGACTACCTCATTTGCAGCTACGGCAGAGCAGAACCGTGCGTTGGCCGCTACAGCTACAGCCCAGACAGCGACCAAGGCACAAATCGTAAGCAGTGTGAATCTTCGTGACAAGCCTTCCACCTCCGGCAAAATTATCGAGCTGGTGAAGAAGGGGGCGACCGTGACTATTTTGGAGAATAGCAACAGCTATTTCTATAAGGTCAAGACCTCAGACGGGAAAACAGGCTATGTCAGTTCATCCAGTAAATATATTTCTGTTGGCAGCGGAAATGCTGCATCAGAGCAGACGAGCGCGAGTGTAATCTATGGTGTGAACTTGCGTACCGCCCCATCCACCTCTACCGGCAAAATCATCACTATGCTCAAGAAGGGAACAGTGGTGACGATTCTGGAGAAGAGCGGCGATTTCTACAAGATCAAAACTGCTGGCGGGCAGGTTGGCTATGTAAGCAGCTCCAGTAAATATTTGCAGCTGAAGGGGAATGGCTCAAGCTCTAACGAGGGGTCGACCAGCTCTAATCAGACGAAAATTGCCAAGGTGATCAGTACGGGCAAGAAGTATCTGGGCACGCCATACGAGTATGGCTCGGACCGGAATACAACGAAGACCTTCGATTGTTCCGATTTTGTCAGACAAGCTTATAAGGAAGCGCTGGGGATTACCCTTCCGAGTGATTCACGCAAGCAAGGGACATGGGTGAAGGATAACGGAACCGCGAAGTCCAGCATCAGCAGCTTGAAGGCGGGGGATCTTGTCTTCTTTATGAGCTACAAAGGCTCCTCGGAATCGGCATATAAAAATGTGGACAAGAGCAAGGAGACGATTACTCATGTGGCTCTCTACCTCGGTAACGGGGAGATGCTGCATACCTATTCCCAAGCTTCTGGCGGAGTTCGGATTGATAAGCTTGACGGCGCCTGGAAGTTCCGTTTCCTGTTCGGAGGAAGCGTGCTGAAATAAGCAGTTACCCCCTTTAATAGCTGTCGGGATATTTCCCGGCGGCTATTTATTTGTAGTATAATCCTGATTATAAATTCATCGTTAGAAAGAGGAGCTTCAAAGATGCGTAAGAGCAGATTTATCATAGGCGGTATCTTGATTTTTCTAGTCGTTATCATTATTGCGGCAGTGCTGTATGTCAGACCATCGCGTACACTGGACATGCAATACTCTGAAGTGGATTGGAAGGACAAGCTGAGTCAAATGGTCAGCAATCGGAATACCGAGCTTATTCTCTCGGAAAGTGATATTAATAATCTGGCCAAACGGGGGATTACCGAATATATAGCCGAGCATGAACTACCGATAGAGGTGACAGGAGCCGAGTTCAGTCTGGACGGGAATCAGGTGACCGCGAATCTGAACGGCGCCTGGAAATTCCTCGATATTGGGGCTGAGGTACATTATCAGATCCATTATTCCAATGGAGTTCTGGCACTGCAGCCAGATTCCGTGAAGGTGCGCCATATTTCCATTCCACCGCAGCAGTTCGGATTGGAGCCGATGCATGTTGATGTCGCTAGCTACCTCCCGCAGGGAGTTACGATCGATGAGGTTGATTTTCCTGGTAAAATAGTGCGTATCAAGTTCTCCTTCGATTGGCTTGAGCTTATTAATTCTCTTCGACCCGCTTAAAAGAAAATTCACGAGATTGTTCTCCTCTTCATAGTAAAATAATGTATAGTGTTATGTGAGAGTCCGATGTGGGCTCTCGGAACTCATACATATTGAAGGAGTTCATCCGTCGGAAAGTGAGGTTGAGAGATGATCTGGCAAATTAGCGTTGCTCTGATCGCAGTGGCCTTCGTCGTTCTGGTTATCTTCTTGATTAGGACGCTGCAATCGGCGCAGCGATCATTGAATCAGACAACGGAGACATTGCAGGAGATCAAACAGACAGTTAACGAGCTCAGTACGGAAGTTAAAGGCGTAGTCAGGCAGGCTAACGATCTTACAGGCGATCTGCAGCACAAGATGGATCAATTAGATCCTGTTCTGGAGTCCGTCAAAAATGTCGGAGAGGTTCTGACAGAGGTTACGCTGGCCACCAAGCAGGTGTCGACGGCTCTGTTCGACAGAATGAAGAGAGCGCCCCGAGTTGCGAAGAGATCGAAGCAAGCGAGAGAGGTGGCTCCAGCGCCTGCTGCTGCACCGGCCGCAGAAGCGGCACCCGCTCTGCCCGCAGGTTCAGCGGATAAGCCGCCGGGCTGGGTGAAATGGATAGATGTCGCCGCCAGCGTCTGGCAGAAGTATCGTTCCTGATATAGATCTATAAGAACAGCTCCGATCGCTCACCTTAATTAAGGCGGGATCGGAGCTGCTTTTGTGATGGTGAGAGCGTCTGGACGTTGATTTATATTGCCTATTGCTCCGGGTCTTGTTTTAGCCCGTGCTGTTCATCTTCATAGCTTGTCTTCATTTGTTCCATATCCTCTCCAAGCTGGACAAGATCCTCCATATCATTGACCATGGACCCGTTCTCGGCCTCTTCAACAGACTTATGCTCGGGATATTCTCCTTCTGCCGCATTGACGATCTGTTTCATCACATACTCCCCTTGCCAATCTTCCGCAGTCTTGTCTCGCATGTGAATTCCTCCTTCATAAGAATGAATGATCGTAACCTCCTTATTATTTCTGCCCTGTTCATCCGGTTGCTTATTCGGGAAGGCTGGAATTAGCCTTATTTGTGTTTTGCGGTTCAAGAGCGGGTAATGTACAATCAGTGTAAGTCGGTAGGAGATAGGGGGGCGGAGCGTGGGACGCAGTGGTTCATTGGAAATGTCAGTCCTGGAAACGGAGCGAAGAAGAATTGCTGGCGGCGAGTTGGTTGATTTTTTTCGGGAGATTCACAGACGGCATGAAGAGGAGAAGATCACCTTCCTATGTATAGGAACGGATCGCTCTACAGGTGATGCGCTCGGTCCGCTAGTCGGCTCTCGACTTGAGGAACATGGTTTCGCGCATGTGGTCGGAACCTTGGAGTATCCTTGCGATGCTGATAATTTGGAACAGCGATTGGCTGCTATTCCGGCGGATCATATTATTATAGCGATAGATGCCAGCTTGGGCGCCTCCACCTCGGTGGGGAACTATCTTGTATCCGCTCAGCCGCTGTTTCCAGCCCAATCGGTAGGCCATTCGCTGCCAGCGGCAGGGCATTACAGCGTAGCCGGGGTCGTTAATGTGAAGGGGCCGAAGCCGTATTGGACACTGCAAATGACCTCATTATATAAGGTGATGCAGATGGCGGAGGAGATTACAGCCGCTATCCTCATGGCGTTTAAGTCATGAGCGCTATGATTATACAATAGAGAGGGGATTTATTATGGCAAGCATATCAGCAAATGGAATAAGCGTAGCATATCAGGAGCAAGGACAGGGGCAGACGATCGTATTGCTGCACGGTTTCTGTGGTAGCTCGGGCTATTGGGAGAAACTTGCGCCACGATTATCCCCGGAGTATCATATCGTCATGCCCGACCTGCGTGGACATGGCGGATCTGAAGCCCCAGCTGGCCCGTATACCATTGAACAAATGGCCGAAGATATCGCTGCCTTGATGGAACAGATGGGAGTTGCGAAATATACGCTTCTGGGTCACTCACTAGGGGGTTATATCACTCTGGCTTTGGCGGAGCGTTATTCCTCCCGCTTGAACGGATTTGGGCTGATTCATTCTACCCCGTACCCGGATAGCGCAGAAGGGAAGGAGAAGCGGCTGAAGGCAGTGGACAAGATCCGTGATGAAGGGATCGAGACCTTTGTAGACGGACTAGTGCCAGGGCTGTTCGCCCCGGATCTGCGGCAAGCGATGGAGCAAGAGATTGAGCATGCCAAGCAGCTCGGTTATCGTACTCCGCCTCAGGGAGCGCAGGGCGCGTCTCTGGCTATGCGTGAGCGCGGAGATCGCCGTGAGGTTCTCTCCGGGTCTTCGTTGCCGATTCTGCTGGTGGCCGGGGAGAATGATGCGGTTATTCCCGCAGAGCGCACCTTTACGACCGAGGGGAATCATGTCACGAAGACGATCATTAAGGGCGCTGGCCATATGAGCATGTACGAAGCGCCTGAACAACTGGCCGCGGTTATTCGCGATTTCATGAGAAGCTTGGCGTAGCACATGGATAGGCTGGCGATGTCGATTTTGTCGGCTGTAAGTACATGATTTATGATAGAAAAGTATTTTCCGGATCGATTGTCCGGGGAAGGGAATAAATATGGTGCTGAGGAAGGATTATCTGGTCCGCATGATTGAAGAAATGGTGGATGTCATCTTCCAAGTATTCGGTTTGAAGCAGCAAAATAAGCTGATCGAAGCGTTATGGAAGCTGGATGATCTGTATAGAGAGCAGTTCGGGCTAAATTCGCGGATGATCGGCTCGCTCTCGGCTCGGGATATTGTCGAGATATTCCGCACCGGTGGGAAGGTGGAGGCGGATAAGCTGCAGAGCCTGGCCCGCCTGCTGCAGGAGGAAGGGGATATATATATCGCCCAGGGCCGACAGGATGAGGGGATATTCCGGCTTATGAAGTCCCTCCATCTCTATTTGGCGGCAGACCTGCATGGTGCGGATCATTCGCTATGGGATCTGGAGACCGAGACCGACAAGCTGCTGGCGCGGCTGCGCCAGTATCGCCTTCCAGCAGACACCGAGCATTTACTCCTGGACTATGAAGAAGCACATGGACGCTTCGACAAGGCCGAGGACGCATTATATCGTCTGCTTGAGCTGGAGGCGATCTCCAAGGAGCAGGCGGTCGCCTTCTATGAGCGGCTGCTGCAGTATGATCCAGAGCGTCTCAGCCAGGGCGGTCTTCCCTTGGATGAGGTCCGCGAAGGGCTGGCCGAAGTACAGAGACGGTAGTAGGGAGTAGTATAAATATAAATACATTTTATTAGTGCTGTTGAGAGTCCGGCGGGGCATAGTGGAAATCTCTGCAAAACCGAAAACCGGATGAAATCACGTAGAGTTCGGCGAAATCGGGGCGATCTGAGGAGTTTGGGAGCGTTTTGTGAGATGCACAGAAGGTACTCTGCAGGTACTCAGCGAAAATTCCTGCAGAAATGCAGGCTTTCGCCCTATTTTGTCCGGAATCAGGCTCATTCGTAGGAAAAACCTGCATTTTCGCAGAAATTTATGGTTTCGGAGCGGAATATCTGTGAAATTCCTGCATTTTTGCAGGCTTTTTCCGAGGTCGGGTTCTCAACAGCCTGTATATTTGGAATGAAAGTGAGCTGTTACTGATCCATGGAAGCATTGAGAAATCTTATACACCAAATTGCGCAAGAGGGCAGCTTGATTACTGCGACGCTGAGCCAGCGGCGAAAGCCTGGTGAGACGGAATACAGCAAGGTTACGATCAAGCCCGCAATGTTGAAGCAGCGACTGCATTATCAGTTCACTTATTACTATAGCAACAAGGTGACCCATGAGAATATACCGGCTGAACAGTGGCCGGAGCAGATGATGAAGCTGTTCGAAGAGACCTTCCGGCAAGGGCTGCTCTGTACAGAGGCCGCTGATTATCAGGTCTTGATCAGCAAGAAATACAAAGTGTCGATTTTGACGAAATCGCCTAGCAAGAAGCCGGGATCACTGCTTCATAATCGGCGCAAAGAATATATTTTGGAGGAAGGACGGCCTGTTCCTTTTCTGGTCGCACTTGGCATCATGACCCCGGAAGGGAAGGTGCTGGCTAAGAAGTACGATAAATTCAGGCAGATCAATCGCTTTCTGGAGATGGTTCAGGACGTTATCCCTCATCTGCCAGAAGATCGTCCGCTTACGATTGTGGATTTTGGCTGTGGCAAATCCTATCTGACATTTGCTCTCTATCATTATCTGACGGTAGAACAGCGCAGACAATTGAAGGTTGTCGGGCTTGACCTGAAAGCGGATGTGATCGAGTATTGCAGCATGCTGGCGGATAAGCTGGAGTATCATGATTTGCGCTTCCTCGTAGGCGATATTGCCGAATATGATGAATTAAGCAAGGTAGATATGGTGGTTACGCTGCATGCCTGTGATACGGCGACCGACGCTGCTTTGGAGAAAGCGGTCCGTTGGGGGGCATCCGTAATTCTGTCTGTGCCTTGCTGCCAGCATGAACTGTTCGGGCAGGTTGAGAATCAGGTGATGGAGCCGCTGCTCGCTCACGGCATATTGAAGGAACGCTTCTCCGCCCTGGCTACAGATGCGATCCGGGCCAAGCTGCTCGATATTCTCGGGTACAAGACGCAGCTCCTTGAATTCATCGATATGGAGCATACGCCGAAGAATATTCTGATCCGTGCGGTGAAATCTCCGGGAGGAAATATCGAACCGCTATGGCGTGAATACACGGCTTTCCGCGATTTCCTTAATGCTTCTCCGTACCTGGAGAAGGCGTGTCAGGATTTGCTGCCGACCGAGAAGTAAGTGTTTGGGCTGGTCTTGCTAATTGTTTTTGGCAGAGGGAGTAGAGTTAGAAAGGGAACGCTTGAATTTGAATAAGTAATTTGCTGCGGCGGATTGTAGTTTGTTAAGGTAGTTTGAGGTCAACACTAGAGGTGTTGGCCTTTTTTGTATGGTTGGAATATTGGTGGGGGGAATCCGTGGGTTGGATGCGTTCGGTTTGAGGGGCATAGGAAGGGAGGAGAAGGAGGATGCGAAGGCTGCCAGATAATGTGATGTTCAGCAGAATGTCTGAGAGTTCGCTGCATGACGGCGGTCGGCTGAACCACGAAGAATGGAAGCATGCTGATCTCAGGATAGGCAGACCAAGCCAGCGCTTAACACTGCCCGGCTTGTTTATTGTTGGAACAGTTCTATTAACATGCCTGAATCAAGGGATGTTCTTCAAGGGGAGTTTTTTATCCTTAGGCTTGATGTCGGTATGGTTTCTTAGCGCCTTGATTGTAACGATCAGTCAACTATGGAGGTCTCGAACAAGTGTGATGCCCCGCTTCTCTCGGCTGGAACGCTCCTCAATTCTACAATTATGGATTGTGACTGGACCATTTGCGATCGCAGCACTATACAGTCTACATTTGCTCCTGTCTAATAGATTATCAATACAGGCAACGCTAGTTTCTACGCTGGAATGGCTGTTCTACGCTCTACTTGGGCTCTCATTATATCGGCTGAACCAGACGGAGAGAGGCAGGTGGATGATCGGCCTAAGCTACTCCATAGTTATATGGTTGTTAACTCTTTCTGCGCTCGCTTCAATATATGGACTTCTGCCTATACCTCATGCGATATTGCACACAGGGGATAGTGAGATCAGCGCAACAGGAGCGAGATTGGGAGGATTGCTGCAGTATCCGAACACTTTTGGGGCGGTGATGGCTGCGTTGTTGATGGAGCGATTGCTGTTCACGGTGCGCCGTTCCGGCTCTGACTTCACGCGGGTAGCGGGCTGGAGGGGCTATTGGAATGGCGCGCAGGTGCTACTGCTATCGCTCTGCCTGCTGCTGGCGGAGTCGCGCGGCGCGTACATGGCCGGCGCGGTCGGCTGGGCAGCAGGCTGGTTGCTGCTGCGCGGTGCGGAGCGCAGCAGGTACGTGCAGCTAAGCGGCGTATCCCTCGCCGCCGCTGCGCTGCTTGCCCGCCAGTTGAGCGCAGCGCAACTGGCGCCGTCCCCGCTGCCCGGACTGCTGCTGCTAGCCGCCGTAATGGCGGCTGCGCTGGCGCTGTCCGGGCGTGCCCTCCGCGGCGGGCGGGCGCAGAGCCCCGCCGCCGCCGGGGCGGCAGGGAAGAGCGCCCGAGCCGGGATCAAGGCCCTGTGGATCACGGGCCTGGGCCTGACTCTGGCGCTCCCCCTGCTGCTGGCGCGCGGACTACGCTTCGCTACGCTGTCCGCGCGCTGGAGCATGTATGCCGACGCATGGAAGCTCTTCCTGCGCTCGCCCTGGATCGGACAGGGCGGCGACAGCTGGAAGCTAGCTTTCCGCAGCACCCAGAGCCAGCCTTATGTCGGCAGTGAGGTCCATAGCGGCTTCATCGACTTCGCGCTCGACTTGGGGCTTGCCGGGCTGCTGATTCTATGCCTCTGGCTTGGGGCGCTCGCCTGGCGCCTGCTCCATACACGACGACTGCTACTACCGCCCTTTATCATACTGACCCTACATAGCATCATCGATTTTGATATGAGCTACGGCCTCTTTTGGGTGCTAATTCTAATGCTGACCACCGCAACGATTACACCTTTACCTTCATGTGAACCTGGACAGTTTCAGCATCGCAAGGCAATCTCTGCGCCCGTGCCCGAATCCGTAGCAGTCAATCGCCTGCGCCTGCCTGTCCGCCGCTCGAGCCATTTAATCAGGCCAGCTTCGCGCCTGGCCGTGACCGCATTGCTTGCCGTCCTAATGCTGACGGCAAGCTTGACTGGCCTGCGCCTGGCGGCAGGCCAGCTGCTGCTCGCGCGCGCCGAAGCGACAGCAGGGCCAGCCCAGGCCCTGCTGCTGCAGCGATCGCTTGCCGCATCGCCTGCCAATACGGCCGCCCGCCTTGCTCTGGCGGCCCGGTCTCTCCCGCATCAAGCCGCCCTGCTCCTACAGCAGGGACTGCACTATGAACGGGAGAATCCCGAACTGCTGGCTGCGCTGGGCAGAGCAACAGCGCAGCGCGGAGACCTGACCGCCCTCTCGGCCTTGCAGAGGGCAGTAGCCCTGGACCGCTTCAATCGAGCGGTCCAGACAGAAGCGCTGCAGGAAATATATCAGCTTGCCAGAGTCCTAAGAGAGGATAAGAGGACGATGGAAGCTAGAATGGCCGCAGCGACAGGGTATGCCCTTTATCGCGATTATGCCAGCTTAGCTGAGCAGGCTGCCAGTCATCCTGCATGGCGCAATGATCGCCAATTCAGATTAACCTTAGCAGCTAGAATCAGAGGCCAGGAACTATATGAGTTTGCTGCGGACTAACCTCCAAATGCCTGCCGGAAAGCTCGTTTCAGATTATTCTGATCGACCTGCCATAGCTCCGCCAGCTCTTCGCTGACCGCCTCATCCCACCAATCGGCCAGCGCCTTGCGATTGCTGCTCTGCTCAGCGATCCAGAGCAGGTTTTCGATCACTTTCCTGTAGTACAGGGTCTCTCCCTCGGCGATTTTCTCCTGCGGGATATAGATGTCCAGTCTTTTTACCGTTCTATATAGCTCCTTGCTGCAGCCCCGGCGAATTTTCCGCGGCGTTGGCAGAGAGGTGCTATGTTTTTGTTTTCCGGGAGAATCTTTCATAGGTATAGGCCTCCTTCTCCCACAACATATGCGTCATTGGTGGCAAGCGACACCGACGCGAAGCGGTTGAAGGGGTGAAGTAGAATGCATGTCCCCGCCTATGATAGAATAGATTAGAAAAAAAGGACATGTTAGGAGAGGGACGGTACGGTGGAATGGATTTCTAATGTGGTAGGAACTCTGTTGGACTGGGTCCAGCAACTGGGGTACTTCGGCATTATGTTTGGTCTGATGATCGAGGTTATTCCCAGTGAGATCGTACTGGCATACGGAGGGTATCTGGTGCATGTCGGCCGGATTAACTTTATCGGAGCCGTGATTTTCGGCGTTGTCGGTGGTGTGATTGCCCAGCTGTTCATTTATTGGATCGGGCGATATGGAGGAAGACCTATTCTGGAGAAATACGGGAAGTATATTTTCATCAACAAAAAACATATCGACGTAGCCGAGAACTGGTTCCTGAAATATGGCCCAGGCGTTATCTTTAGCGCCCGGTTCATTCCGGTGGCAAGACATGCGATTTCGATTCCGGCAGGAATGGCCAAAATGCCAATCAGCAAGTTTATTACTCTGACCACGCTGGCGGTTATTCCTTGGACAATATTATTTGTATATCTGGGTATGGTGCTAGGTGATCAATGGAAGCATGTCGATGAGAAGGCAGGCCCTTATATCATGCCAATTCTACTAGTTGCGCTCGCTCTACTTATCGTATATCTACTTATTAAGTGGTTTGGAACTTCCAGGAAGAAAGGAGATGTAAAATGAGTATAAATCTGGCGCATAAGTTCGGACAAGGGATCACTCCCCGGCAATTTATGGAGGGGATGCAGCAGAATAAGGCCGAATTCGCGGCGGGGTATGAAGCCTTCAAATGGATGCACGAAGAAGATCAGGCCTTTTTCAAAAGCTTGAATTACCGTGATGATCTGCGAGTATTGATTCTAGCAGCCGATTGGTGTGGCGATGTTGTACGCAATGTTCCTGTTGTTTTCCGTGCGTTAGAGGAGTCCGGTCTGGAGACAGAGGTGCTCATTCTTGAAGAGCATCAGGACACGATGGATCATTTCCTGACGATGGGCGGGCGCTCTGTGCCGATCATTATCTTTACGGATACGGGCGGGCATGTGCTTGGCAGCTGGGGACCTCGTCCACAGCATGTGCAGGAGCTGATGATTCAATTCAAACAGGCTAACCCGGACCGGGAAGCGCCTGATTATGCGGAGAAGATCGGTGTAGTCAGGCAGCAGATGGCTGAGAAATATAAGGAAGGAGGCGGGGTGAATGCGTCGGTTGTATCTGAACTGCGCGCACTCATTTCCGGTTTATAAAACATCATGTTGAAGATCGAGACAATCTCTCTGGGACCACTGCAGACAAATGCATATTTATTGCGGGGAGAAGACGAGACACGGGCGATTATCATCGATCCGGGTATGAACCCTGGACCGTTGCTGCGCAGGATTGAAGGGCTGGAGATAGAAGCGATTCTGCTAACCCATGCCCATTTTGATCATATTGGCGGTGTGGACGAGGTTCGCAAGCTGAAGAAATGTCCGGTTTATCTGCACTCGCTGGAGAGCGAGTGGCTGACAACGCCGAAGCTGAACGGTTCATTACTCTGGCCGCAAGTCGGCGGCCCGATCGCCCTCGAACCGGCTGAATATGAGCTGGCAGAGGGGCAAAAATTAAATTTGATTGGCCATGAGTTTACGGTATATCATACGCCGGGACATTCTCCAGGCAGCGTAAGCTTCCTGTGTGGCAAGGATTTGTTCTCCGGTGATGTGCTCTTCCGTATGGGCGTGGGACGTACCGATTTGCCTGGCGGGAGAGAGGTCGACCTCTACAATTCGATTCGCGGCAAGCTGTTCCGCTTTGCAGAAGACGTAACCGTCTATCCGGGACATGGGCCGAAGACGACGATTGGCTTCGAGCGTGCTAACAATCCTTATTTGACATAAGTCAGGCAGGGAACGACTCAAGCAGAGAAATTGCAACAATTTTGTACACAAAAGTCCAAAGATACTGGACAAAAATACATTCACTTGATAGAATGTAATCATTAAATATTTGTAACTTTTGCGAAGCACGCAAGCTGAGGAGTATTCCCGGTTTGCGTTCTTTTTTTGTTTATAGAAGGAGGGTATCTATGAAAAGTCGATCACTGCTTACTACAGATGCGGGTCATTCTTCGGAGGGTCGTAGCGGTAATAAGGGGAGGAAGCTGAAGCCTGACTCTGGAGAATCGGATAAAGATATGCGCTATAAACAGAGGTTACTCTTATGGGATCAATTGGAGCTAAACTCCGGGGTGATCCGGCAGCCCTGGCATGATAAGCTGGGCAGAATCCGGAGGGATAGACGTTGGTGAGCCGTTAGATCGCTAGTTACATTTACTCTTTACATATGGTACTACAGCATACATTAGCTAATAGATCGTCATAGGACACGTTAGAATAACAGCGTAATCACTGATATTCCAGACGTGTCTTTGTTGTGTTTTACAAGTAACTGTGCTAACTCTCGACATCCGATCATTCCTGCCAAAATGCATCTTTTTAAGCGTATTATGCTAAAATAGTCCTTATTTACCTGAAATTTCTTCGTTTCTGCGGATTTACCTGCTCCGCCTCAGCGTGAGCATAAGTTTTTTTCAAGTCGATTGAACGAAATAGGGGAGCTAGTCGTAATATAGATGTTTACCGGTAAAACAAAAGGGGTGCTTGGATGGAGCAGCTGAAAGAACGGATAATCAAGGCGCAAAATGGGGATGATGCAGCCCTGGCTTTGCTCATTCATGAGCATTACTCCTTCGTATTTAAATATTTGGTGAAGGTGACGATGGACACGAAGCTGGCCGAAGATTTGACGCAGGATACGATGCTGCGGTGTATAGAGAGGCTGGAGTATTATGACGGCACCTCGGCGTTTTCCTCCTGGCTGATCACAATTGCTATACGTCTGTTTATAGACGGTACCCGACGCAAGAAGAGGGAACGGGAATGGCTGAAGAGGCAAGGGGAAGCGCGCTCTTTACACTGGCAGATGTCTCATGCTCAGGAGGATTGGTCGGATGCGCTGGAGTCGTTGTCACGGCTGCCTTACGAGCAGCGGATATCCATTTTGCTCAAGCATTACTACGGATACAGTTATGACGAGATTGGAGATATATTGAGAGTTTCACCGGGTACGGTCAAATCTCGCGTTTCCTACGGGCTAAGCGCGCTGCGAAAGGAGCTTACAAACAATGGGACATAGCAACATTACCGATAAGGAAGAAGATCAAATGCTTGCCGGTTTGCTTGAAGATCTGAAAAGAATAGATCAGGCTGTAGCGCCGAGCCAGAACTTTGATCTGGATACCTGGGAGGGGATCGTCCGCGATAAGCGTAAAGAGCGCAGGCGCTGGAAGCATTGGGAGACGGCGTTGTTCGTTACCGTCGCTCTTATGCTGATGCTTGGCGGGGGCTGGGTCATTTACCGTGAGCCGCTGCTGTTCATTATGATTCAGGTGATAACAGGTGTCATCGGCCTTGGCATTATCGCATGGGCAACGCCAAAGCTCTGGAGGGAGGGGCGTGAATGAAGTTTGATCATTTGCCACTGTGGGGCTGGATATTAGTCGGTTTGACCTTGTTAATCCAGGCGACCTGGATCTTCCTGGATGCACGAAGTAGAGGGAAAAAACCATGGCTCGCCTGGTTGTGGGGATTCTGGGGACTTACGAGCTTCCCGCTGCCGTCTATCGTTTATTTGATTGCCGTCATAGGGTTGGATCGCCGGAGGAGGAAGACTGGTAGATCGATAAGGACGAAGAAGTGAGGGGAAGTCAATGGATATTCAGTGGAAGCTGATTGCGCCTATTATTTTGCTGCAATTGATATTAGTCGTCATTGCGCTCGTATCTTTGGCCAGAGCGAAGGCGGAGACGATCCGTGGGCCTAAGCTGCTGTGGGTTCTCATTATTCTGGGCGGAAGTATTATCGGCAGCATCGCCTATTTTGCGATGGGCAGAAAGGAATATGCAGCATGATCATACAGGTTCATCAGTTAACGAAAAAGTTCGGGGAACGCACCACGGTGAAGGGCATATCCTTCGCTTTGGAGAAGGGCAGCTGCACAGCGCTGCTTGGCCCCAATGGAGCGGGGAAGACGACTACATTACGAATGTTGGCGGGACTGATGGCGCCAACTAGTGGGCAAATTACAAGATTAGGCCAGGACCAGAACCAGGGACGGCGTTCCGAACAGAATCAGATCGGATACTTGCCGCAGCACCCGTCCTTCTATAAATGGATGAGTGGTATGGAGTTCGTCGTCTATGCAGCCAGGCTAAGTGGAATGAGCAAGCAGGAAGCGAGGGAAGAAGCTGAAGCCGTTCTGGAGCGGGTGGGTCTCCAGGCAGCATCCCGTCGAAGAATTTCGGATTACTCCGGCGGTATGAAGCAGCGCCTTGGTCTGGCGCAAGCGCTCGTCCATCACCCGGATATGCTGCTGCTCGATGAACCGGTCTCGGCGCTCGATCCAGTGGGACGTAGAGAGGTGATGGAGCTGCTGCAGGAGCTGAAAGGGGAGACGACGATCCTCTTGTCCACACATGTGCTTCATGATGCCGAGGAAGTTTGTGATCGCGTTATGATGATGAGAGAGGGCGAAATTGTCGAGAATGGTGAATTGTCCGATCTACTGGACAAATATAGCCTGCCAGTATTGAATTTGCAGCTAGAATATCACAGCAATCCGAGTGCAGTGAATTGGTTGAGATCGCTCCGCGAGCGCCCCTTTGTATTGGAATATGAGCAGCATGGAGGCTCCGCGGCCATTACCGTCAGCGATATCAAAGAAGCGAGGGCGGTCATTTTATCCGAAGCAGCGGAGCGGCATATCCCTCTACAGCGCTTTGAGGCAGGTACATCCACACTGGAGGAAATGTTCATGAAGGTGGTTCAGTCATGAGGAATATACTGTTGCTATATAGCAAGGAAATGCTGGAGATGGGTCGGAGCTACAAGCTACTGTGGGTTCCTGTCGTGTTCATCCTGCTCGGTGTTCTGCAGCCGGTTATGATGTATTATCTACCGGAGTTGCTTGCCGCTTCTGGCGATATACCGCCGGAGCTACTGAGCACGATCACAGTGCCGAGCGCCGCCGAAGTTATGGCACAAGTGCTGAACCAATACAACTCGATCGGTATTCTGCTCGTCGTGATCGCCGGGATGAATATCGTTGCTGGAGAGCGCTACTCAGGAACGTCCGCCTTAATATTAGTCAGAAGTGTCAGCTCTACTCAGTTTATCGTTGCCAAGTGGTTAGGTCATATTACGCTTATCGTTATCTCCTATACGCTTAGTTATTTGGCGGCCTGGTATTATAGCAGTATCCTGCAGGGCAGCCTGGCATGGGGAATGACCCTCCAAGCGGGAGCCATCTATTTAGGCTGGATTTTGCTGGCGGCCTCTATTGTCTTTCTATTCAGTACAGTACTGAAAGGGGGAGCTGCTGCGCTTGCTTCCATCCTGTTCCTGGTCATACTGTCCATGACGAATAGTCTGCTCCCTTCCTGGTTCGGCTGGAATCCGGCCCGACTGGCGGCCGCTGCGATGAATCTGCTCAGTGGGAGCGGCAGCGTGAACATTTCCGGACCGCTGCTATTGACGGCGCTCGCTATTCTGTTATGTGTCGCGGGAGCTTCTTATATTATGCGTCACCAGGTTATACAGGATCAGCCTTGAGCAGGGTATAATTAGATGGACAGGGCATCTATTCGGCGAACAGCTTCACTTGCCGGATAGATGTTTTTTGTTCCTCACGATTTCTCCACAACTCACCTTGACTTTGTTATACTTGTATTTCCAGATGATTGTAACTAGTCAGCAGGAAGGTGAGCGTATGAATATGAATTTCGAATTGCTGCTTCGGGTTCTTATCGCCGGGATCTGCGGAGTGACGATCGGTTTTGAACGCAAGAATCGGATGAAGGAAGCCGGGGTACGGACTCATTTTGTCGTCTCGGTCGGTGCAGCGCTGATGATGATTATATCCAAGTATGGTTTCCAGGACCAGATCGGCTGGAGCAATCTGTCGGTCGATCCGTCCAGGGTAGCTGCCGGAGTAGTGAGCGGCGTCGGATTCCTTGGGGCCGGGATGATCTTCA
The DNA here is from genome assembly GCF_003614185.1 of Paenibacillus aceti. Taxonomy (GTDB): domain Bacteria; phylum Bacillota; class Bacilli; order Paenibacillales; family Paenibacillaceae; genus Fontibacillus; species Fontibacillus aceti. Next base: position 3,426,601 of record NZ_KZ987724.1, on the reverse strand, counting down.
TGCAGAAGAATACGGTTCGGGGCCTGACTACAGCTGCCGGCATATGGGCGACGGCGGGAATAGGGATGGCGATTGGCGCTGGGATGTATCTGATCGGAATCGGCGTGATGATTATTATCGTGATCGGGCAGATTGTGCTGCACGGGCGGTTCAGCTGGCTGGCCTCGCCCAAGACAGAGAAGCTGCTGGTCGTTGCGGATAATGATGAGGGCATTATTCATGAATTTATGGGTCGGCTGTCCGAACGCCGTATTACCGTTAACGGATTCGAAGCAGAGCGCAAAGGTGATGAGGTGGTACTGCATCTGACCGTTCAATTTAAGGCAGGCTCGGATGTCGAGGAGCTATTGTCATTAATGGAAGAAGAGAACGTTGTTAAAAGAATGAAAATCGGGTAAAAATGATATAATGATTCAAAAGAGAGATATCTTGCCCTTCTCTTTGTTTTCTAGTAGGATTATATAAAAGTAAGAGAGAGACTTCATAGGAAGTTCTCCTAATTCTTAAGTATTTAATCAGGGAGGTAAGACGATGCTACCTTTGGGAGAGAAAATTGTAATCGTCGGCGATGCTTTTGAGCAGAATCTTCCTGTTGGGGAATATGGTTACGTCATTGCTTACGACCGTAATCCGGACAATGCCTTTGATTATCTAGTCCGGTCTCCGAAGACAGGACGGAATTATTTCGTCCCTTCGAGTGATATCGAATCCGAAGAACTGCTAACCCAGCAAGAAGTAGAGTTGACTACAAGAGAAGCTCTGATCGATTATGCTCTGGCTACTTACAATGAACAGCTGTTCATGCATATTATGAACGGCGATATGGAAGAAGCGGAGGAGCAAGAGGATTCTACAAAGGAACCTTTATCGCAGGCGGAGTTCATTAAACAAGTGAATCTGAGAGCTTGGATATAAGAGAGCCGGCCTAGTGTCGAGCTCTTTTTTTCTTTTCCTGATGCTGGACTTCTTCTTGGTTTCGCGTTAACGGATTGAATTGGACCCCATTCTACAATATAATTTTATTCATCTATATAGAAGGAGGACGACTATGAGCATCCAAACAACGGACGTGGAGCATGTAGCGAGACTGGCCCGCTTGAAATTAAGTGATGAGGAGCGGGAAATGTTCACAGGACAATTGAATGCGATTTTACAATATGCCGAGAAATTGAATGAGCTGGATACGGAAAATGTGGAGCCGACGACTCATGTTCTTCCGCTTAGTAATGTAATGCGGGAGGATCAGGTTCATGAGAGCTTGACACAGGAGCAAGTATTCCGCAATGCGCCGGATGAAGAGGACGGACAATTCAAGGTTCCAGCTATATTGGAGTAACTGACGATAATTATTGCGAATTTTGGAAGGAGGAAGATGGAGTGACGCTATTTGATTTGCGCTTACAGGAACTACATAATCAGCTCAACAAGAAAGAGCTGTCCGTGACGGACTTAGTAGGAGAAGCGTTCGCCAAAATTAAGGAGCATGATGAGCGCGTAGGTGCTTATTTGACGTTAAATGAAGAGGGAGCCCGTGCTGAAGCAGCTCGTCTCGATAACAAGCTTGGCAGCGACGAGGCCAAAGGCTTGCTATTCGGTCTGCCAGTAGGGATTAAGGATAATATGGTGACGGAGGGGCTTAGAACCACTTGCGCCAGCCAGTTCCTGTCCAATTATAACCCGATCTATGATGCTACGGTCGTAACCAAGTTGAAGCAGGCTGAAGCTGTGACGATCGGTAAGTTGAATATGGACGAGTTCGCCATGGGCGGCTCTAATGAGAATTCAAGCTTCCATCCGGTACGTAATCCATGGGACTTGAGCCGGGTTCCCGGCGGTTCCAGCGGTGGCTCGGCGGCGGCGGTTGCAGCAGGGGAAGCTTACTTCACACTCGGATCTGATACCGGTGGCTCAATTCGCCAGCCTGCATCCTACTGCGGCGTGGTCGGATTGAAGCCTACTTATGGGCTTGTATCGCGGTACGGCTTGGTTGCCTTTGCCTCATCTCTCGACCAGATCGGACCAATCACGAAGAATGTCGAGGACGCGGCTTATGTGCTGCAAGCCATTGCGGGGCATGATGCGAAGGATTCCACTTCGACGAATGTGGACATTCCTGACTATGTGAGTGCTTTGAGCGGTGACATTTCCGGACTTAAAATCGCGGTTCCTAAGGAATATCTGGATGGGGTCGATCCTCAGGTCAAGGCTTCCATATTAGAGGCGCTGCGGGTATTGGAAGGACTCGGCGCCGAGTGGGAGGAAGTATCGCTGCCACATACGGAATATGCAGTTGCTGCTTATTACTTGCTGGCTTCCTCGGAGGCTTCCTCCAATCTGTCGCGCTTTGACGGGGTACGCTATGGGGTACGCGCGGAGCAAGGCGGTAATTTGCTCGATCTGTATCTGGATTCACGCAGCCAAGGCTTCGGGCCGGAAGTGAAGCGCCGGATTATGCTCGGGACTTATGCCCTCAGCTCCGGTTATTACGATGCTTATTATTTGAAGGCGCAGAAGGTGCGCACCTTGATTAAGCAGGATTTTGACCAAACCTTTGAGAAATATGATGTGATTATCGGGCCTACTGCTCCGACAACAGCCTTCCAGCTGGGCTCGCAGGTGGATGATCCGCTGACGATGTATCTTAACGATATTCTGACGATTCCGGTGAGTCTGGCGGGAGTTCCTGCCTTGAGCGTGCCTTGCGGCTTCGCTGAGGGAATGCCTGTCGGCCTGCAAATTATCGGTAAGGCTTTTGACGAGAGCACGATTCTGCGTGTGGCTCATGCTTATGAGGCGCATACGGATCACCATAAACAACGCCCGTCGCTGTAATGGCACATTAAAGTTAGCAGGAGGATCGATATGTCAACATCTAAATATGAAACGGTGATCGGACTCGAAGTGCATGTGGAGCTGCATACGAAATCGAAGATTTTCTGCGGATGCTCTACGGAATTTGGCGCACCGCCTAACAGCCATACTTGTCCGGTCTGTCTTGGACATCCCGGCGTATTGCCGGTGCTCAATCGTCAGGCAGTAGACTATGCGATGAAGGCGGCGATGGCGCTTAATTGCGAGATCGGCGATGTCTGCAAGTTCGACCGCAAGAACTATTTCTACCCGGATTCACCAAAAGCTTATCAAATCTCCCAATATGATCAGCCTATCGGCCAGAACGGCTATATCGATATTGAGGTGGACGGATATACGAAGCGGATTGGAATTACCCGTCTGCATCTGGAAGAAGATGCGGGTAAATTGACTCATGTGGATGGCGGCTACGCTTCTCTGGTCGATTTCAACCGCGTGGGTACTCCGCTCGTGGAGATTGTCTCGGAGCCGGAAATCTCCTCGCCAGAGGAAGCCAAGGCTTACCTGGAGAAGCTGCGGGCAATTATGCAGTATTGCGATGTATCTGATGTGAAGATGGAAGAAGGCTCCATGCGCTGTGATGCCAACGTCAGTCTGCGTCCACATGGACAGAAGGAATTCGGGACTCGTGCCGAATTGAAGAATATGAACTCCTTCCGCGGCGTACAGCGCGGTCTGGAGTATGAACAGTACCGTCAAGCCGAAATTTTGGACGAGGGCGGGGAAGTCATACAGGAGACTCGGCGCTGGGATGATGCGCAAGGCAAGACATTCTCGATGCGTGGTAAGGAAGAAGCGCATGATTATCGGTATTTTCCAGACCCGGATTTGGTTAGACTGTATATCGATGAAGATTGGAAGGCTCGGATTCGGTCCACGATTCCAGAGCTGCCGGATGCCCGCAAAGCGCGGTATACGAAGGAATACGGTCTACCGGATTATGACGCCGGTGTGATTACGTCCTCCAAGCCGCTGGCCGATCTATTCGAGGATAGTCTTAAGCATACATCGGATGCCAAGTCGGTATCCAACTGGATGATGGGCGAGTTGCTCGGCTATTTGAACAGCAATGGCCTGGAATTGGCTGAGGTTAAGCTGACTGGACAGGGCTTGGGCGAGATGATCAATCTGATCGACAAGGGAACGATTAGCTCCAAGATCGCCAAGACGGTCTTCAAGGAGATGCTGCAGAGCGGCAAGCTTCCACAGCAGATCGTTGAGGAGCAAGGCTTGGTTCAGATTAGCGATGAAGGAGCTATCATGGCCATTGTTCAAGAGGTAGTCGCGGCGAATCCGGCCTCCGTTCAGGATTATCAGGCTGGCAAGGAGAAGGCGATCGGCTTCCTCGTTGGACAAGTTATGAAGCAGAGCAAGGGCAAAGCTAACCCTGGCCTGGTGAATAAGCTGTTGGTTGAAGTGTTGAAGAAATAGAGCGACAGACAGTCTTGTCGGCTGTCGGTTGTATTGAAGTAACAATATTCTGGCCTCGAAAAGGATGGGAAGCGGTGTGATCAGATTATTATCTCTTCAGGACCCGGATGTGGTCGAGCAGATATGGAGTTTGCAGCACATCGCTTACCGTCTTGAAGCGCTGGCGCTGGGACTTACCTCTTACCCGCCTCTGCGTGATACCTTCGATTCGATCAGGAATAGCGAGGAGAGCTTCTATGGGTACCTGTCCGATGGGCCGGAGGACGGCGAGGAGTTGCTCGGCGTGATCTCCGTGTCGACAGATTCGTCTGGCAGTCTGTCTATCACACGGTTGATGGTGCATCCTCAGCATTTACGTGAGGGAATCGGCACCGCCTTGGTTCAATATGTGCTAGACAGCTGTGACGACATCCGGCGCTTTACAGTGACGGCAGGGACGCTGAATACGCCTGCTGTAGCTCTGTACCGGAAACTCGGCTTTATGCCGGGGGAGACGATGAAATCTGTGGCCGGTGTCGATTTAACGCTATTTCATCTTAATCGCTAGATTGCTTTTTGATCCAAATAGCACACTTGTCCGCGCAAGCGGGCAGGGAGTGCTATTTTTAAATGAAGTCAGGTTTATGTAAAGTGAAATTATTACAAATTACAGGAGCTGTGCGATCGGTTACAATGAATCTAAGAGGGGAGGAGATGATCGAGATGGAACCCTCAAATCCGTTGATTCAGCCGGAAGAGCCTGTACAGGTTCACCCTAAAGGTTATCAGCCAAGACGCCGAAAAAGAAAGTTCATCGCTTGTCTGCTATCGGCTTTATTCCCGGGCTTCGGGCATTTATATTTAAGGAAATTCGTGAAAGGCAGTCTGTTTATAGATTTTTTCCTGATTGATGTGGCCTTGCTCGTCTATTTCTCTTCGGTTCGTATGGGGATTAATCTGCCGTTGCTGCTTGTGCTTGGGCTATTGGTTCCGGTGGTGTACTTTTACAGCATCTACGATGTTCTTCAAACTACGGATTTCGTAAATGCCAATCTAAAGAGAAATGAGTCCGGCGCGGGGGCGGAGCCTGCGGGTGCAGCGGATGATATGGGATCAGAGGTGGGCGCCTTATCCGGGATCATTCTGATCAGCGGCGGGATGGTTGCTTTCATTCTTAGAATGAAGCCTGTCTGGCTGGAAGGGCTGTTTCAGCAATATGGCAGCTATGCGGTATCGGTAGTGTTGCTGGTGACCGGTCTGATCTGGATGATTAGAGAAGGAAGACGGCGGAGTATTCGCACAGGCCGCTTCAGCGCAGCTATTTTATTAATGACTGTTGCAGTGATTATGTTGGTCGATATCCGCAGTGGACAGGATTACATGCTGCTCTTGCTTAAATGGTGGCCGCTGCTGCTTGTGATATGTGGAGCAGAGTTGATTCTGACGTTGGCATGGTGGAGCCGTAAGAGAGTGTTAAGGCCCCTTCGAAGACTGCGTGTAGATTTCAAGGGATTAGTGCTGTCAGTATTCATCGCGGCCTCGGTCTTTGCGATTACGCAGCAGGATCATTACATGCATTTATGGAACCGGGTTAGTCTGGATTTAGCCTCGGCGGGGGCTGAGTTCAGTGGTGAAGCAGGGTATAGGCAGGATAAGCGGGATATCGAGATTCCGATTGATCTGGATACGGATAAGATCGTTCTTAACGGGGTGAACGGGGATATCGATGTGAAGAGTGCGGAGATCAATGAGGTGATCGTTAAATCGACAGTGTGGGTCGATCAGCTTTCTACGGAAGAGGCGAGAGATATTGCTGATGATACCTCCATCACGGTCAAAGAAGGTGGCAACTTGGATTTATCCGTGCAGGACCATACCTACGGTGAGAGCGGCCGGCGTCATCCGCGTGTGAATATAACGGTGATCGTGCCGCAGAACCGCTTCTTGGATCTGGATATCAGCACGACCAGCGGTTCGATTACATTGACCGGTCTACAGGCGATGAATCAATTCAAATTGCAGACGGGAGGCGGCAGCTTCAAGTTCTGGAATATCGTCGGCGATATTTCGGCCAGAACCTTGAATGGCGGCGCGGAGCTGAGTCGGATCTTCGGCAATGTGCATGTGGATACACAGGGCGGTAATTTAAAGGCCCGAGGGATCGCGGGGGATGTGGCTCTCTCTACGATGGTCGGTAATATTTCACTGTTTAATTCGCAAGGGAATATCGATGTGTCCACCAAGAACGGGAATATACAGGTTGATATTGTCCCTGAGAAGCTCAAGGCCGAGTCGCTTAACGGTAAAATACAAATATCATCAGCGATGGTCGGTGGCGATTGGAATGTATACAGTGCTGTTGGAGAAATAAACCTGGCCCTGCCAGAAACCGGCGATTATATGATTATCGGTTCGAGCGGTTATGGGAATATTACAAGTAGTCTCCCTTTTATGGTCAATGGGAAAGAAATCTCAGGTACTGTCGGCATGGGTGAGCATGTGATTCAGGTAGAGGGCAATAGCGATCTGTTCGTGAATACAAGATGACTGTAGCGGCTCAGGAGAAATGTTGGCACCGAATTTGCATAGAAAATCGTACATTTTGAATACACGATGAAAGTCGCGTTGACAAACGTTTTAACCTAAACGTACAATAACATTGCAGGGGTAGTTCTTCTGCACTAACAAAAAGGCGGTGGACATAATGGCTTCGCGCGTTCAACATGCGTTAGAACAACTGAAAATGAACGGTGTCCGCATTACGCCGCAGCGTCATGCCATCCTTAGCTATCTTATGGAAACGATGGGCCATCCTACTGCGGATGAGATTTATCGTGCATTGGAGCCGCGTTTTCCGAATATGAGCGTGGCTACGGTCTATAACAACCTGAAAATGTTCATTGAGGCTGGCTTGGTCAGAGAGCTGACGTATGGCGATAGCTCAAGCCGTTTCGATGCCGATGTTTCAAATCACTATCATATCATTTGTGAAAAATGTGGAAAAATCGAAGATTTCAATTACCCCTCGTTAGAGGATGTGGAGCGTACAGCTGAAGAAATAACCGGTTTTGAAGTACATGGGCACCGACTGGAGCTATATGGCGTGTGTAAGGATTGCCGTCGTAATCATTGATTTCACCTGATGTTTGAGAGAACGTGCGGGGTTCCTTGGGGGAATCCTTCACGTTTTTATTTTTATAAGGTACTCTTATCTGGATTAGGTAATTCAAATAATCCGCTTTTTTAAATTCGAATTATTAACGTTAACGGAGGTACTTTTATTTTGAAGAGCACAAGAAGCGCATATCACGGAGGCAGGCGGCGAAAGAGGCGTGGCATAAAATGGCTATTTGGACTCATTCTCATTGTTGTTGGCGTTTATTTAGTCTCTTCTGAATTTTTACCCAATCGTCAACATATTGACCCGGAGTGGATAGGGAAATTCGACAAGCCCATCTTCTACCAAGGGGAGGTTATGGATTATTCCGCATTAGGTTCTGAGGACGCGCTGAAGCTCCCTCTGCCTGTGATTCAGGAAATTATTGATCCGCATATCCGTTATGAGGAAGAGAGTAAATCCGTTATTTTAACGACGCCTAAGAAGCTGGTCTTCCTGAAGACAGATGAGAAGACAGCGAAGGTGAACAATAAGCCAATCAAGCTGCGATTCTCTTCTGAAGAGAAGGACGGAGTGCTGTATTTGCCTGTTCATTTACTTAAGGAACTGTATGGCATAGAAATCCATGAAGATGCGGCCTCAGGAGCGGTGCTGCTGTATACGGCCGGGGAGAGTGTCCAGAAGGGTGAAGTGTCTGGCCCTGCCAAGCCGAAGGAGAGCACGAAATTTCCTCTGCGGGTAGAGCCGAATATTCATAAGCCGATTGTGGCGGACGTGAAGCCAGGTACGACATTCCGTATACTGCAGGAGGCGGATGGCTGGTATCATGTGCAATTGGACAACGGCTATACCGGGTATCTGAAGGCGAAGCATGTGGGGATCGGCGAATCTGTAGATATCCCGCAGACCAAGGAAGATCTGTCGCCAGCTAAGCAGAAATGGGAATCGAGGACGGTCAATCTGACCTGGGAAGCGGTATATGAAGTAGCGCCCAAGCCAGCGAATATCGGTGAACTGCCTGGGGTGAACGTGGTAAGTCCGACATGGTTCTCGCTGATTGATGGTGAGGGAAACGTGAAGAGCAAGGCCGATATCAATTATGTGAAATGGGCTCATGGGCGGGGTATGCAGGTATGGGGCTTGTTCAACAACGGCTTCGATCCGGATATAACCTCCGGGGCGTTGTCCAGCTTCGAGAGTCGTATGACGACGATTCTCCAAATGCTGCAGTATGCTAAATTGTATGATCTCGATGGCATTAATATCGATTATGAGAATGTACACACCAAGGATGGAGATAATCTGACCCAATTCATGAGGGAACTGCGTCCGCTTGCCCAAGAATACGGCCTCGTCGTATCTATTGATGTTACACCAAAATCGAACAGTGAGATGTGGTCTGCCTTCCTGGATCGTCAAGCGCTTGGCGAGATTGTAGATTACATGATACTTATGGCTTATGATGAGCATTGGGCGGCGAGCCCGGTAGCGGGCTCTGTCGCTTCGCTGCCTTGGGTTGAGGCTTCGGCGAGACGGCTTCTCGACGAGGATCAGGTGCCTGCCGAGAAGCTGATTCTTGCTGTTCCGATGTATACCCGGGTATGGTCGGAGACTCAGGAAGACGGCAAGGTAAAGGTGAAGTCGAAGGCGATCGGAATGAACAAAGCAAGGAAAATGATTGAAGAGAAGAAGCTTAAGCCAGTGTTCTCGGAAGAGACCGGGCAGAATTATGCAGAGTATAAGGAAGATGGCGTACGGTACCGGATCTGGCTGGAGGATGAAGTATCCTTAAAAGCGAGAGTAGAACTGGTCAAGTCACTTAAGCTTGGGGGAGTCGCGTCCTGGAACCGTAATTTGGCTTCGGATAAGGCTTGGGAGGTATTGAAGGAAGTATCTGATTCCAAGTAGAATATGGCTTTATAAAAAGGGCCTCAAATTCCACTAGATGTGGAGTTTGGGGCCCTTGCTTTATGTAGATTCTAGGTGGTTGCTTAATTAGTGGAGAAATGCCTATCTGTTAGTTGTAGCGGCAGTCGTCTGCTGCTTCAGTTCATCTGCCGTAATCGTGGCTTGCTCAGGATCGAGGGTTAGGATCGTCTTGCAGAACATACAGCGGTCAGTCTTGCCGAGCATTTTCGTTAATTTATGGCATTCTGGGCATTCTAACTGTACAGCGGATGTTGAGAGCATTCCGGCCCAAAAATAGACCGCCAGACTGGCCAACATAGCGATTAGCCCGATGACCAGACCTATACCGGCGATAATCTTGCCGGATTGTCCCCAGAAGACGATGCCTGCCGTTCCCAGCACCATTAGCCCCATTCCAATCATCGTCAGAAGCAGGCCCCATAAGCGAAATTCATTAATTTTGCTCGATTTGAAAAACATAGGCAGCAACCCCTATTCTTATTTTAAATTTGAACTATATAGATGAAAGAGTTTGAAACGATCGTCTCTAGGAAGAAGGAAACTTGAATATGGTGTAGAACTATATTATATCGAATTGGCAGGGATACGCCAAGGTAGGAGGGTATTGTGGAGCCGACCATTTTTTCTTTTCCGGATACAGAGAATTGCCCTGGGGCAATCGGAGCTGTTGGTTATCGCCATAACGGGGAGTATCATTCCCCATTGCTTAATGAGTTTAATTTACTGATCATCGCGATTTGCCATGATCTTGATGATGAAGTCAGGTTCGAGCATTTTATCAATGGAGAAGTACGTTATCAACTATTGCAGGTAGGTAAGAACTATTTGCGTCGGTCCATCGTCTCCGGGGATAATTCGGATATTGTGCAGTGTTTCCTGCGGGGGGACGTCATTTGGGATGTAGAAGGGGAATTGGCGGAATTTCGTTCCGATCTGATTCAATTTAGAGGGGAGCTACGGAGTCGGCGGCTCTTCAAGGAGTATTCAAGATTGCTGCGGACGCATACTGAAGCGAAGTACCACGAGCAGGCCTCGGACTTCATGGATGCCTATTGCAGTGTTATGCAGGCGCTGAAGCACTATGCCAATATCGAGCTGATTGAGCAGGGCATCTTGCCGGAGAGTGTAACCTGGGAACAGATGCATTCTCTAAATCCAGTCGTATATAAACTGTTCCATGAGCTTACCGATAGCAGGGAGACCTTGAGTCAAAGAATTGAATTGTTGTTGTTAACGAGTGAATTCTCGATCGTATCTAAAATGGAGGATTGCTGTTCGCCACTGTTACGTGTATTAAAGAGCGGTAAAGAGACTTGGAGTGTCTATGAGCTGGCGCGGCGACCTGAACTGAATCATGCTAGCGATGATCTCCCGCTCGTACTTAGTAAGTTGGTACATCATGCTCTGATCAAAGAGGTCACATTGGCCGCTGTGGATGGTTATGGAGAGGGTAGAGAGATTCGTTATAAGGCATAAGTTGACGGGCGAAAATTACCTTGAATTGAGTGTAAAGTTTTCCCAATAAAATTAATATGATAAAATACTTGACGCCCTAGGCAATTCTATGATAAATTATATCTCGCCCCTGAAAAACAAGAAGTTGCTGAGTGAGGCAAACGAAAAAAACTAAAAAAACATCTTGACATAAACGAGGCGAACATGATATATTATAAAGGTCGCTGCTGAGAACGAAAGCGACACCGAAAATGAAGTTGATCTTTGAAAACTGAACAACGAGTGAGCGGGTTTCACGTCAAGTGAAATCTAAGAAATAAGTCAGATTCAAAATGAGCTAATCGCTCTTTTCAATGAGTAACAACTTTATTGGAGAGTTTGATCCTGGCTCAGGACGAACGCTGGCGGCGTGCCTAATACATGCAAGTCGAGCGGACTTGATGGAGAGCTTGCTCTCCAGAGAGTTAGCGGCGGACGGGTGAGTAACACGTAGGCAACCTGCCTGTAAGACTGGGATAACTAGCGGAAACGTTAGCTAATACCGGATAATTTATATTCTCGCATGAGGAGATAATGAAAGACGGAGCAATCTGTCACTTACGGATGGGCCTGCGGCGCATTAGCTAGTTGGTGGGGTAATGGCTCACCAAGGCGACGATGCGTAGCCGACCTGAGAGGGTGAACGGCCACACTGGGACTGAGACACGGCCCAGACTCCTACGGGAGGCAGCAGTAGGGAATCTTCCGCAATGGACGAAAGTCTGACGGAGCAACGCCGCGTGAGTGATGAAGGTTTTCGGATCGTAAAGCTCTGTTGCCAGGGAAGAACGTCCGTTAGAGTAACTGCTAACGGAGTGACGGTACCTGAGAAGAAAGCCCCGGCTAACTACGTGCCAGCAGCCGCGGTAATACGTAGGGGGCAAGCGTTGTCCGGAATTATTGGGCGTAAAGCGCGCGCAGGCGGCTATTTAAGTCTGGTGTTTAATTCCAAGGCTCAACCTTGGGTCGCATTGGAAACTGGGTAGCTTGAGTGCAGAAGAGGAGAGTGGAATTCCACGTGTAGCGGTGAAATGCGTAGAGATGTGGAGGAACACCAGTGGCGAAGGCGACTCTCTGGGCTGTAACTGACGCTGAGGCGCGAAAGCGTGGGGAGCAAACAGGATTAGATACCCTGGTAGTCCACGCCGTAAACGATGAATGCTAGGTGTTAGGGGTTTCGATACCCTTGGTGCCGAAGTAAACACATTAAGCATTCCGCCTGGGGAGTACGGTCGCAAGACTGAAACTCAAAGGAATTGACGGGGACCCGCACAAGCAGTGGAGTATGTGGTTTAATTCGAAGCAACGCGAAGAACCTTACCAGGTCTTGACATCTGAATGACCGGT
>NZ_KZ987724.1:3225318-3409378 GCF_003614185.1 Paenibacillus aceti | reverse complement strand
ACATGCCTGCCTGTCACGCAGGAGACCGCGGGTTCGAATCCCGTCGGCTCCGCCATTATCTTTGAAGTATTGACTTATCAGAAATACCTGTTATAATCATAAATACTGTCGTTATTATATGGCTCGGTAGCTCAGTCGGTAGAGCAGAGGACTGAAAATCCTCGTGTCGGCGGTTCGATTCCGTCCCGAGCCACCATAATTCCTAAAATGACAGAAAGCCGGTGTAGCTCAATTGGTAGAGCAACTGACTTGTAATCAGTAGGTTGGGGGTTCAAGTCCTCTCGCCGGCACCATATGGAGGCTTAGCGAAGTGGCCAAACGCAGCAGACTGTAAATCTGTTCTCGTACGAGTTCGGTGGTTCGAATCCATCAGCCTCCACCAGTTATAGGGGCATAGTTTAAAGGTAGAACAAAGGTCTCCAAAACCTTTGGTGTGGGTTCAATTCCTGCTGCCCCTGCCAGTATCAAACCAGCTTTACAGAAGTGAATATTTAATTTATGGCGGTCGTGGCGAAGGGGTTAACGCACCGGATTGTGGCTCCGGCACTCGTGGGTTCAAGTCCCATCGATCGCCCCATTGTTTCTAAAAAAACTAAATTATTGGGGATTAGCCAAGCGGTAAGGCAACGGACTTTGACTCCGTCATCCATAGGTTCGAATCCTATATCCCCAGTTCTTATTATGCGGACGTGGCTCAGCGGTAGAGCATCGCCTTGCCAAGGCGAGGGTCGCGGGTTCGATTCCCGTCGTCCGCTCCATTTTGTTTATGGCGCCATAGCCAAGTGGTAAGGCACAGCTCTGCAAAAGCTTTATCCCCAGTTCGAATCTGGGTGGCGCCTCCATCGATCTTTGCGGGAGTGGCGGAATCGGCAGACGCACAGGACTTAAAATCCTGCGGTAGGTGACTATCGTACCAGTTCAAGTCTGGTCTTCCGCACTGTTTGAACTCATGCGCCCTTAGCTCAGCTGGATAGAGCGTTTGACTACGAATCAAAAGGTCAGGAGTTCGAATCTCTTAGGGCGCGCCATTTAACTGAATATTTTATTATGCCGGTGTGGCGGAATTGGCAGACGCGCGCGACTCAAAATCGTGAGGGAAACCGTGGAGGTTCGAGTCCTCTCACCGGCATCATTTTAAATAGTCAGAATAATAAAACACTCGCTTTTAAGCGAGTGTTTTATTATTCTCAATTTGTGTTGTAAAGCTTGTACATCTATCCGCATAACCCCACGTATTCGTAGGTTAACGAAACGTGGTATCGCTATTCGCTTCAAAAGAAGCAATTAAAAAGTCTAACGAAACAGGGTATCGCTATTAGGGCAAAACGGAGGCTAAATGGCTGATTTTTACCCCAATAGCGATATGACGTTTCGTTAGATTTGAGTGGGTGCTGTTTTCACGGTAATAACGATATGGCGTTTCGTTAGAGCTCCAAAAGCCTGCAAATATGCAGTTTTCACACTTGTCGTGGATAGGTGGGTAGGTGAATAGTTCGTATGAACTTCATTAACCCTGCTGATCCGTCCTGTACGTCTTAACTGCAGGTGGCGTATAACTAGTGAATTGTTCCAGAATCCCAGCTGGATTGGTGTCCGTTATGACCATGGAACGGTAGTTGTTATGCATAAATCTCTCCTGAGTCATATGGTCGAATAGAGCGATGAGAGAATCATAATAGTGATTGATATTCAGCAGGCCGCAGGGTTTATTATGCAATGCTAATTGTCCCCAGGTGAAGATTTCGAAATATTCCTCCATCGTTCCAGGACCGCCTGGCAGGGCGATAAATCCGTCAGCAAGCTCCGCCATCTTGGCCTTCCTCTCATGCATCGAATCGACGATGATTAGCTCGGACAGGGCCGTATGGGCAATCTCACGATTCTGCAGGAAATTCGGCAGCACACCTATGGCGTGTCCGTTATTCTCGAGGACTGCGCTGGCCACTTCCCCCATGAGCCCGACGCTGGCTCCTCCATAGATCAATGTAATACCGCGTTTAGCTAATTCGTAACCTAATGCGCGCGCGCCCTCTTTATACACAGGGGATGCTCCGATACTGGAGCCGCAATATACCGCTATACTTTTCATACTTAGGATCTCTCTCCTTTTTCCTTATGAATATCTGTCTAATAATTTAGCTTGATGGGATTGAAATATCTCCTCGAGCGAGATATCGTATTTATTCGCTATGACGATCAGGTTCCCTAGCACATCGCCCAGCTCTTCCGTCAAATGCTGTCTGTTCTCCTCAAAGGTGCCGTCTACCTCATCGGGCCGATCTCTGCCGATTTCCAGCGCCCGTATAGCTCGTGCCACCTCGCCGGTCTCTTCCGCCAGGAAGCCGATGCGTACGAATATATCGAGATCCGACCAGCCTCTGTCTTGGTAATGCTGCTTTACCCATCGCTGAAATTCAGTAATATCCAATTGATGAACCTCCAATAATAAATAATATGCCAGAAAACTGGAACGAACGTTCTCTTTTTTAGTATATATTATCAATAGGCGTCATAAAAGCATTTATGAAAAATTTAAGAATTAGGAGTGGAGGTAGACAAGTTGATCATTAGCGCTAGCCGAAGAACAGATATCCCGGCCTTCTTTGGAGATTGGTTCATGAAAAGAATCGAGGCAGGGTATTTCCACCGGGTTAATCCGTTTAATACGAAGCAGGTCAGCGGGTTTAGCCTGAAGCCTGAGGATGTAGATATGATCGTGTTCTGGACGAAGAATCCGCGTCCGTTTATGAGGCATTTAGCTACATTGGATGCGAAGGGATATAATTATTATTTTCAATTCACGTTGAATGATTATCCGTCCGAATTTGAACCGAATCTTCCCACGCTGGACAGCAGGGTGGAGGTATTCCAGAAGCTAAGTCGGCAAATCGGTGCAGATCGAGTGATCTGGCGATATGATCCGATCATTATTAGCAGCTTGACGCCAGTAGAGTATCATTTGCAGCGAATCGAGACCTTGGCGCAGCGCTTGAATTCATATACCCATCGCTTAGTCATTAGTTTTATGGATTTCTACGGGAAGACGGAGAATAAAATCAAAAAGCAGCCTGATCTGAGCGAGATCACCTTCATGGACATTACAAAGCCGGAGTACGAGACTCAGCTTGAAGAGATGGCCCGGCAGCTAAGTCGTATAGGCCATGCCAATGGAATGGAGGTAGAGACCTGCGCTGAGGCAGTTGAGCTTGCGCATTGCGGTATCCGCCATGGAAGCTGCATAGATGGACGGTTGATTTCCAACCTGCTCGGCAGAGAAATTGGCGCCCACAAGGATAAGAATCAACGTGGAGCCTGTCTCTGTGTAGAGTCGGTGGATGTTGGGGTTTATAATACCTGCAGATTCAATTGCATGTATTGCTATGCTGTGCAGAGCGAGCAGGCGGTGGAGAAGACGCTTTTACAGCATGATCCGGACAGTCCGTCGTTAATTTACCGCTATGATCATGAAATCGACATCCGGAGATCCTGATTTATTGACGGGATGATGAACTTCCCGCTCGGAGTGTTTGTCAAGTGTTCATGATCACCGTATAAATTTTTTCATTATGTTATACTCTTTTGGCATGTTTGATAGCAGGTGATTTTGTCTTTATATGAGGACATCAGAATATGATTATGAAGGATGAACTTAATGTTAGTGATTAAGCGAGATGGCTCCGAGGTAGCATTTAATCAGCAGAAAATAATTGATGCGATCTGTGCAGCCATGAACAGTACAGAGAAAAAAGAAGACATGGAGCTTGCCCACAAATTAGCGGACAAGGTTACACGCAAGATTACCAAATTAGAAAAAGTGGACATTGAACATATTCAGGATGAGGTTCAGTCTGCACTTATGAATAGCAGAAGAAAGGACGTCGCCGAGGCTTATATCGGCTATCGTGAGGTAAGAAACCTGAAGCGTCGTGAGCGTAGCAGTCTGGACAAGAAGGTACTTGGACTACTGGAGCTGACGAATGAAGAGGTATTGAAGGAGAATTCCAACAAAGACGGGGCGACGATCCCGACGCAGCGTGATTTGCTGGCCGGGATTATGGCCAAGGATTTCGCTCAAACCTATATGATTCCTAAACGGGTGGTTGAAGCTCATAATAAGGGGGATCTGCATTTTCATGATCAGGACTACAGTCCTTATTTTCCAATATACAACTGCATGCTAATTGATCTGAAGGGGATGCTGGAGAACGGCTTCAAGCTAGGAAATGCCCAGATCGAAACCCCTAAATCGATCACTACGGCGACGGCGATTACGGCGCAGATCATTGCGCAAGTCGCAAGCCATATCTATGGTGGCAATACGATTAATGAGATTGATATCATCCTAGCGCCTTATGTCCTTGAATCGTTCAAGAAGCATTATCGCCGAGGACTTGAATGGTTGTACATGCTGGATGTTTCTGAAATCGAGGAGCTAGATATATCTTGGGAAAATGCTGAATTGCATGAGAAGTACCCACGCTGCCTGGAGTACGCGAAGAAACTGACGGAAAAAGAAACCTTCGATGCCTTCCAATCCCTTGAGTATGAGATTAATACGCTCGTCAGCGCGAATGGACAGACGCCTTTCAGCACCTTCGGCTTTGGTCGGGGGCAATCCTGGGCGGAGCGACAAATTCAGATTTCGATTCTGCAGAACAGAATCCGCGGTCTCGGCAGAGATGGGAAGACGGCAATTTTCCCGAAGCTGATCTTTGCTATGGAGGATGGCGTGAATTTGCGGCCTGGCGATCCCAATTACGATATTAAGCAGCTGGCCTTAAAATGCAGTACCCTGCGGATGTATCCTGACGTTATCTCTGTACCTAAGGTGGAGGAGATTACCGGTTCCTTCAAATTCCCGATGGGCTGCCGCTCTTTCCTTGGGGTATATGTAGAGAACGGGAAGGAGCTGCATGACGGGCGCTTCAATATGGGCGTCGTCACCGCGAATTTGCCACGCATCGCTATTCGGGCGAAGGGCTCTGAGGAGCAATTCTATCGTCTGTTGGATGAACTGCTGGAGGTGTGCAAGGAAGGCTTGTTATACCGGATTGAGCGGTTAAAAGGGGTCAAGGCGAAGGTAGCCCCAATTCTGTATATGGAAGGTGCTGCTGGAAGTCGTCTGCAAGCGGAGGATACGATTGATCATCTGTTGGAGAACGGTCGGGCCAGTATTTCGCTGGGCTATATCGGTATTCATGAGACGATGATGGCCTTATATGGGAAATCACTGTTTGAAGATGAAGAGCTGCGCCGCAAAGGCCTGCAGATCGTGCAGTATTTAAGTGCCAAGACCGCTCAATGGAAAGAAGAGACCGGATATGGCTTCAGCCTTTACTCTACTCCTGCGGAATCATTGTGCTACCGCTTCTGCAAGCTGGATGAAGAGAAGTTCGGCGTCATTCCGGGTGTGACAGATAAGGGATATTATACAAACTCCTTCCACCTGGATGTGAATAAGAAGGTTACTCCGTTTGAGAAGATCGAGTTTGAACAGCCTTACCCGAAATACGCAAATGGCGGATTTATCACTTACTGCGAATTCGACTCGTTGGTGAATAATCCTGAGGCTCTAGAGGCCGTATGGGATTATGCCTATGAGAGAGTACCTTACTTTGGGACGAACACGCCGACCGATAAATGTCTGGAATGCGGCTATGAAGGGGAATTCGCGGCGACCAATAACGGTTTCCAATGTCCGAATTGCGGGAATAGAAATCCGAAGACCTCGTCGGTGATCCGGCGCTGCTGCGGCTATTTGTCCGAACCGAGCCAACGTCCATTTAACGTAGGGAAGCAGAAGGAAGTCCTGTCCCGGGTTAAACATATGTGAGGCCTGTGAAATATGTATATAGTCGATTACAAGAAGTTTGATGTTATCAATGGAAAAGGGTTACGGCATTCGCTATTCACTTCAGGCTGCACGCATCACTGCAAGGGATGTTTTAACGCGGCTACCTGGAATTTTGAATATGGAACACTCTATACTCAGGAATTGGAGGATCGGATTATTGCCGATTTGAATATGCCTGATGTAAGAATCGCGGGGTTATCGATTCTGGGTGGCGAGCCTTTTCAGAATGTTGAGGGGCTGTTAAGCCTAACGTCGAGGGTGCGCAGCGAATGTCCCGGGAAGGATATTTGGATATGGTCTGGCTATACTTTTGAAGAGATTGTCTCGGAGCCGGCCAAGCTGGAACTATTGTCCCGCTGTGATGTTCTTATCGATGGGAAGTTCGTCCTTGAACAGCGTAATCTGAAGCTGAAGTGGCGAGGCTCGGAGAACCAGCGAGTGCTTGACGTTAAGAAGAGTCTGAGAGAAGAGAAGGCCGTTCTGCTTAGTTAATATAAAAGCCGTCCTTTCCGTATTTACGGAGCGGGCGGCTTCTTCTTTAGCTCTTGATAGATATTTCACTATCTGGGTCGCAATCTTTAACGATAGATTTGAGACGCGGCATTTCCCAGCGATGACATCGGTAATGGAGCGTTGCAGGTTCATCGGCGGTCTGATTGACATTGCTGGAATCGCGGTTCAAATATAAGGCGATCGCTTGTTGAATATCATCGCTTCTGCGGCTGCGAATCTGCACTGTAACGTGGAGACGGATGCCGGAGAGCGTTAATTTTATCGACTCAAATACAAAAATATAAGCGATAACGGAATGAGTTGCTTGTTCAAAGCCTATCAGCCATATGGCGGTTATAAAAATAAGGCAGTTGAACAACCAGATCATCGCCTCCGTCGGCAGCGGGCTTCTGGAGCGTAGCCAGTCGAACAGCCTCCCCGAAGCGTCGAGAGCGCCCCCGAAACGGACGGCAAGACCGACCCCGAACCCTAATGATAATCCCCCAACCAGTGCGGCTGGTATAGGATTACTGGTAAGCGCCGGGAGCGGATGAAGCAGAAAGGACCCGAGCGAGAGCACAAGCAGGCCCAAGATGGACAGAGATGAGAAGCTACTGTTCAGCTTCCAGCGTTGCAGCATGAATATCGGCATATTCAGCAGGAATAAGAACAAGCCAAGTCTCATCTCTGTGTAGAAGGCGAGCAAAGCCGATACTCCGGTCATTCCGCCTACAATGATACCGTGCGGCATAAGGAACAGTTCAAGACCGATGGAAGCGAGCAATGCCCCGGCGACGACGCCTAGTATTCTGGTCGGCCGGGAATCAGGAACTTTAGCATGCCAGCGCTTCCGGGTCCATGGAGAGAATGTCGTGAATTTGTCGTCCATGTTCATTTCCCCTCTCCAAACCGTATTGCCTGGCGTGATAGCTATGAATAACTATCAAGGTGCAGCGTACGGCGGTTTAGGAAGGACCGTTCTCTTCCTGAAGCATTTTGGTTGGCCAGGCGTACGAGTTTGAGTCTAAGTCAACTACTTCCACTCAGTAGAATTTGTCTAATCTGCTGTTGATGGAGACGTTCTCCGAGAACGACGATAAGGGCATCAGCGGTAAGGAGCAAGTCAGGACCAGGATTAATATGCTTGGAATGATTCTTCTCGATGACTGCGATAATCGTAGCTCCTGAACGTTGACGTATGCGTAAGTCGCCAATGGTCTTGCCGATCGCCTTGTATTGAGGTTCAAGTCTGTACCATTCAATAATAAGATCTCCAAGAGCCACTTCAATGTTGTCGAGGGCTGTCGGTTTATAGGTTACACCACCGATAATAGCTGATACATATCTTGCTTCATCATCATCAAGCGTAATCTTTGATTTGATCTGATCATGATCATCACTATCGAAATGAATTACCTCGCGTCTACCGTCATCATGAATAGTAATGGCGAGTTTATCGCTACTGCGGGTTTCAACTACGAATTTTTTACCGATTCCCGGCAAATCCGTTTCTTTGAGATTCATTTGCTTCAAGCCTCCAGTATTTAAAAATAACTAATTAACAAAAAGCATATAGCAATAAATCCCTCCGAGATTGTTAGACCAGGCAAACAAATCGACAAGGATTGCTGTGCTTAAGCTACAAACATGCTAGTAAATTTAATGGGTGATAGAAGGATGCGTTTAAGACGCAATGAGAAAAGCGGGCGAAAGGAAACTCTAGGTCTAGCCAGCAAAATAAATGCCGCAATTGGCAGCACCAAGAGAAGTAGGACGAATGCTTTCTCGAGAGGCAGTTTATTCAGGAATAAGGACCTTGCAAAATGACGATTATGGTGGTCCTGCTTAAAAATGTTCTTATGAACCTTCTGATGTGCAGTTCTGGTAGAGGCCGGGTCTTCGGTAAAATTGACCAAAGAGACAGACGTGATCAAGGCGAGACAAATAAAAAGAATGATTGCGACATATCTTTTATTTCTCGTCGTCACGGCTGCCCCTCCTTTAGAATGCTACATACCTTAAAGATAGCATAAAACGCCTGATATCACAAAAGAAAAGCGCCTTTATTAGAAGTATCTCAGCAGAATGTATACGCTGGATATCACGATAGATAACAGCATGAATGGGAATCCATATTTTAGAAATTTAACGAAGGTAATCGGTTCGTTCTCCTTCGCTGACATACCGGCTGCGATCAGGTTAGCACTGGCCCCGATCAAGGAACCATTCCCGCCGAGACAAGCTCCTAGCGACAGGCTCCACCATAGCGGCTCAAGATGGGTAATCCCCATATTGCCCATATCCTGAATCATTGGAATCATGGTGGCGACAAATGGGATGTTGTCAAGGAATGCGGAAGCGAGAGCACTAAGCCACAGGATAAGCATCGAGCTAAGCAGCGGATCTCCGCCGGTCAAATCGACAGCACGCTCTGCCAATTGCTTAATCGTTCCAGTCTCGACCAGTCCTCCGACCAGGACGAACAGGCCGATGAAGAAGAAGATGGTCGGCCATTCCACAGAGCGGAACGCTCTCTCCATTACCTGCTCCCCACTTAATAGAAGCAGCACGAACGCCCCACTCAAGGCTACCGTTGCCGATTCCAGGTGAAATGCTTGATGCAGGAAGAAGCCAAGCAAGGTGAGGGCGAGCACGATTAAGGATTTAGTCATAAGTCTGGGATCGGTAATTAATCCGTCCAGCTTCATATTCATGATAGCTTCCTGGTTCTTCCGGGATGTGGTCATGCCTTTTTTGAAAATAATTACTATTAAAGGGATAATCGCGGCCATAATGAGGATCACGACCGGCGTTAGATTCGCAATAAATGATAAGAACGTCAGGTCCTTGGCAGCGCTGCCAATCATAATATTAGGCGGGTCACCGATTAAGGTCGCCGTCCCCCCGATATTCGAAGCGATAATCATTGAGAAGACGTAGGGGAATGCCTTGATCTCGAGCTTGCGGGTCACACTAAAGGCGATCGGAACCATCAGGATAATGGTCGTTACATTATCGAGGAATGCAGATCCGGCGGCGGTAATAATCATTAGGAAGCATAGGATGGTGATGGGCTTGCCCTTGGCCTTCTTGGCTGTCCAGATACCGATATAATTGAAGAGACCGGTCTCGGCCATTGTGTTTACGATGATCATCATTCCGATTAGCAAGCCTAGTGTGTTGAAGTCGATGTGATGAATGGCTGTCTCTTGATTGACGATACCTAGTATAATCATAAGTACGGCGCCAATCATTGCAATGATAGTACGGTGAATCTTCTCCGAGATGATGAGCGCATAGGTCAGCAGGAAAATGCCAATAGCCCATATCGCTTGATGCTCCATGATGTTCTCCTCCTAGAATGATGGCAGATAAGGGAGTAAAGTTAGTTTTCCACGTGGGGGCCACTTTATCCAGAGAAAGGTTATCTATGGACAAAAAGAGCCCGCAAATGGCCGGCTCCTCCGTTAACTGACGTTAAAAGTTTGTATAGCTATTGCAACACTAATAACCGTTTATCATTTTATTATAAATGAAAAAAAATGTAAACCTGGAGTTTCTGGTAGCTGCTGAAGCGGTGTATTTCGGAGGTCTGAGCGTTTCCCCGACTTAGGTCTAGTATAAAGAACCGTCCACGGTCCGTTTTGAAGAAGCTTGATTCGACCTACAATATAGACATAAGGTTAATCACTTTGAAAGGCGGTGAATATGAAATGAGAACCAACCGGTCAAATGGCTTTGCGGTTATACTTATTGCCCTGGGTGCGCTGATCCTGCTCGGCAAGTTGTCTCCGCTTCTGGGAAGTGTGCTCGGCGGCTTGTTTGGAATATTGTTCGCAGTTTTGATGGTTGCACTAGGGTATTACGGAATCCGCCGGGGAAATGCTTTTTTCGGATGGCTCGTTCTGATCTTCGGGGTCTTGTCTTTGATCTCTAAATTAGCCTGGTTGATCGTACCAGCAATCGGTATTGGTATTATCGTCTACGGAGTCTCCTTACTTAGAGGGAACCATGGATATTGATATGAATCATGAATTACTTAGGGAACGAACTACCGATCGTTTAGGAGGGATGGAAAGCCATGAGCGTGTTTCGTAGAGTGCGAGATATTACATTAGCAAATTTAAATGAATGGTTGGAGGAGTCGCAGGACCCGGTAAGATTGATCGATCAGTTCCTGATTGAGACTCGTCAAGAAATTGCTGAGGCCGAGAAATTGCATTACCAATATGCAGGCCACACTAAACAGTTGAAGCAGCAGGTTGATCAAGCAAGATTGATGCGCGATAAGCGCGAAGAGCAAGCGCTTCTAGCTCTCAAGGCGGAAGAGGAACATCTGGCTAAGCTTGCGCTGCAGGAGAAGATGTTGTATGAGGAGAAGGTTGCCCAGTACAGTGATCTTTACGAGCAAAGTCGGCAGTCGCTGCAGGATCTTGAAAGCCAGTTAAGTGAATTGAAGACTGAATATCAAGTTGTATATAGCAAGAGACAATATTATTACGCAAGAATGGAAACACTTCGCTTGCAGCAACGTATGAATCAGCGGATGAATGGCTTCGGAACACAGGATGTACCTAAGATGTTCAATCGTCTGGAGGATCGGGTATCCGATATGGAATGGGAAGCCCGCAGCCTTCGCGAACTCCGTAAGACTGGACAGGATTTCGTAAGCCAAGCGAACTCAACATTGGATGATGAGCTCTCCCGTCTGAAGCAGAAGCTGCAAGATAAGGGAGAGGAGTGAGGATATGGACAGATTGTACCGCTCAAGACGCGACAGATGGTTCACCGGTCTACTTGGTGGATTAGGTGAAAAATTCGGAATTAGCCCTTCATTACTCAGGGTACTAATGATCTTCAGTGTATTCTTCACGGGCGGAACGACGATCATGATTTACTTGATTGCATCTCTCGTCATTTCCAAGGAGCCGCATATTCCATATGATCCGTATTTCAATGGATGGCAGAACCAGAACCGCGGTGGTTACAATGGTGGAAACGGTGGGTTCGGTGGTGCTGGTGGCGGAGCTCCTGGGGCTCCAGGAGGATTTGGCGCAGGTAACTTTGGCGGGAATGGACGCTCTTACGGCGGCACGTTCAATAACGGTCCGTCAGGACAATTTGGCAATAATGGAGTAAACTCCGCTAACCAAGGAAGTTCAGATCTGGATTCAATGATGCAAGATATCGAGAAGAAAGCAATGAAAAAAGAAATCGAGGAGCTTCGCAAGAAGGTCTCCAAATATGAGAAGGGAGAAGTGTAAAATGGGAGTTTTTAAAAGAATAAAGGATATTACTAAGGCGTCGGTTAATGATATGCTCGATAAGGTGGAAGATCCAATTGTTATGCTCAATCAATACTTGCGTGACATGGAGAAGGAAATTCGTGATGCAGAGGTAACAGTAGCTAAGCAAATGGCCGATGAGCGCAGAATGAAGCAGCGCCTGGACGAAGCTGTACGCATTTCCGTACAAAGAGAAGCACAAGCTGAAGCTGCTCTGAAGAACGGTCAGGAGGAAGTTGCTCGCCGATTGCTGGAAGAGAAGCTCCACTACGATCAGAAGCAGGAGGAATTCAGACAATTACATGCCAGCTCAGAAGCTCATGCCGCTGAGTTGAAGGATCAGCTCCATGAAATGAAGGATGAGTTCTACAAGCTGCGCAATAAACGTAATGAACTCGTTAGCCGTGCTCAAATGGCCAAGGCGAGAAAGCAAATGTCTCAAGTGAGCAGCATGCATTCGATCGATAGCAGCAACGCATCGTTAGGCTTCCAACGCATGGAAGAGAAGATTATGCAGCTGGAAGCTGAAGCAGAGGTGGCAGGTGTAGTATATCGCAGAGATCCTTCCTCGACCTATACCAACCCGGCTGAAGCTGAGAAGCAATTGAAGGTGGATGCTCAACTGGAAGCTCTGAAAGCGAAGCTTAATTCTTCCGAAACACCTGATGACAGCGTAGAATAATGGCTACAAGTCTCATGGACAATATGTTATGCTAGACGTGGTGAAGCCATACGGTAGAATATACCGTTATGGCTTTTCCAACTCTTAGAACGGCTGGAGGTGCGACATGGATAAGCGAAAAAGGCTCTTAGCCGCAGGGTTGATTGCGCTCGGTGTAATGATGATATTCGGGAAAGGGCTAAGCTTCTTTACCATTGTTGCGCTTCTCTTGTTGGCCTATGGAGTTTACAAGGTTCGCCAAGGAGAGGAGACAAAGACAGGATATACCCTGCTCGCTGTGGGTGGCGGCTTGATATTGGTGAGTCATTTCATGCTGGTCGTCGCTATCCTGATGATTTCTCTTGGTTTATATTTTGCGAAGGTACGTAAGATCCAGCCCCAAGGCAATTATACGCAAAGGCAGAATATTACTTCCTCCGTACATTGGGATCGTGATCCCTGGGTGCTGCAGAATACGAGCATGTGGCATATTTTAGGTGAATTGGATATTGATTTATCACTGGCTATTGTGGAAGGTTCCCATAATGTTATGATGTTCCAGGGCATTGTCGGGGATATCGATATGTCTTTATTTGAAGGCTATGGAATTGAGATTGAAGCTTTTGTCTTATTCGGTCAAATCGAATTGGGACAAGAGCGTAGAACGGGCATATTGAACAAGGTGAACTGGAAATCGCCGAATTATGATACTTGTGAGCAAAAAGTGAAAATAATCATCTCCTACATTGTTGGAGACATTGATATACATCTATCTTAAAAGAGGAGGATCTGCGCCGCATGAAGAGAAAGAAACCTGTAAGTATGGTCTCACGCAGTATGCGCGGGGGGATCCTCTTTTGCTTTATTTTACTGGCGGTTATTTCGTACGTCCTATATACATATGGTTATTTTCAGCCGACGACGTCCTGGAAGAAGGGAGTTATGGCAGGTCTGACGCTGCTGACGCTCCTGATCAGTTTGGGTTCGGTGTATGGCTTCTGGCAGGGTTATAAATATAAGAAGAAAGTAGACTTGATGCGCGGCGCGCTGCTGCAGTGGGAGAAGGGCAATCAGACCGGCTCGGTTCCAGAGCTTGGCGAGGATGAGATCGGACAGCTGGGCGAGCAGCTTGAGCGGATCGGCAAGCGCTGGGAAGAGCAGGTCAGCTCTCTGCAGCGCCTCTCGACGCATAATGCTCAGCTTGCTGAACAGGCGCGGGTATCGGCGATTGTCGAGGAACGGCAGCGTCTGGCCCGTGAGCTGCATGATGCCGTATCCCAGCAGCTCTTCGCTATTTCGATGACGGCGACGGCGGTCGGAAGAACGATGGATCGGGATTTCGAGAAGGCGCGGCGACAGGTCGAATTGATTGAGGAGATGGCCTCGGTAGCTCAGTCAGAGATGAGGGCGTTGCTGCTGCATCTTCGTCCGGTATATCTGGAGGGCAAGGAATTATCTCAAGGCCTGTTGGAGTTAGTGGGCGAGCTTAGAGTGAAGGTTCCGATCGAATTGGTGCTAGAGATGGACGAGGGGCTGAATCTCGGCAAAGGCATCGAGAACCATCTATTCCGCATCATCCAGGAGGCGATGTCGAATACGATGCGCCATGCTAAGGCGGATAAAATGGAAATTCGCATTCATAAACGCGGAGATGTCGTCAAGGTGACCTTACGTGATAATGGGATTGGGTTCGAGCTTGATGAGAAGAAGCAGGCCTCTTATGGAATGTCGACGATGCAGGAGCGTGTGCTTGAGGTCGGCGGCTCCATCCAGATTATTACCGCTCCCGGCAAAGGGACGAGGATAGAAATTACTATACCGTTAATGAACGAAGAGAACGGGGAGGATGATCATCATGGAGAATGAGATAGAGAATGAAATGGAGATCAAGGTGCTGCTAGTCGATGATCACGAGATGGTGCGGATTGGTCTAGCCGCTGTACTCGGAACTGAGGAAGGAATAGAGGTCGTTGGGGAAGCGAGCAGCGGTGAAGAAGGGATACGACTTGCCCAGGAATATAAACCCGATGTAGTCCTGATGGACCTGGTGATGGAGGGGATGGACGGCATTGAAGCGACGAGGCAGCTGCTGAAATTGTATCCAGACTGCAAGGTTATCGTGCTGACGAGCTATCTGGACGATGAGAAGATGTATCCCGTGATTGAGGCGGGCGCGTTCAGCTACCTGCTTAAGACATCCCGCGCTTCAGAAATCGCCGAAGCGATTCGGGCGGCGGCCAGAGGACAGTCTGTACTAGAATCACAGGTCGCCTCGAAGATGATGAACCGGTTGAGACAGCCGAAGCCGGAGACGCCTGCCCACGAGGAGCTTACGGATCGGGAAATGGACGTGCTCCGTCTGCTTGCCCAAGGCAAGTCCAATCAAGAGATCGCGGATGATCTGATCATCGGTGTGAAGACGGTCAAATTCCATGTGACGAATATACTGGCCAAGCTGGGCGTAGATGATCGGACTCAAGCAGCGATCTATGCTTATAAGAATGGGTTGGCGGAATAAGAGGACACTGGAAGGAATAGGCCTGGAATGAATAATGCGGATTTAGGACTTGGCGGATAGCCAAGTTTTTTTGTGGTGATTTTGAATGGACGTATTCTGGAAAGCTTGTGTATTTGCCGTTTTGAGTGCAGGAGATAAGTATAAAGTGCTGTCCGTCAGGGAATCCTAGATTCATAGATTACTAGATTCCAAGAAGCGGGGGAATTCGCATGCCGGGCAGAGAATTAGGATGGCTTCGTATATTGAAACGCTGTAGCTTTGTTATTATGGGAATTGCACTTATTATGGTGATGATTGGATTTTCAAAGTTACATGGAAGTAAATTGGATAAGGTAGCTGCGGCAGATAAACAGTGGCAGAGTGTTCTAGCCTTGGCGGAGCGTGCATCGGAAGGAAGGCTTCATGCTACCGTGAAATGGCAGGGATCTTGGGAATCATTGCTGGACCCGGGGGAGGCGGCTGATGTCCTCTCTACAAGGCTTGGCCTGTCCAGCCCGACGGAGAATGCAGTTCAGGGGCATAGTGTCTATATTGCTCAAGGCTCTAACGGGGGGATTAACGCCAAACTATCTGTTATGCCTGAAGAGGGGGGGACCTCCTATTACGTCATCCTGCTCATGGAAGGAGATGCCCGTGTGAATGCAGCTCATTTCAGTGAACTGCAAACCACTTATGGATACTCGCTTCAGGATGAGGGCGTTGATGTGAACTGGAATACGGCTCTGCAAGGTTCTGTGGCATCCGGTCTGTCTGGCGGATTAGAGGTCGAGGGCGCGTCGCTTCAGGAGCTATTGAATAAGCTTGAACAGCAAGCGGCATCGACACTGCAGTTGCAGTTATATAGCGCGGATGAATATGTGGATGAGGAATCGCAGACGGTTAGCCGTTCTTATGAAGCTCATGAAATGCCAATATATGTGAACAGCGGCGAGCATCAAATCGCCCTGCAAATGGCAGTTCATTATAATGAAGATAGCGGCGAGCGGGAAATCTCCATGGGTTCCCCGCTTCTCACGGTAGAATATTAGAAATTCGATGTGAAATGAACATTCAATTAATGTTAGATTAATATTAGATGAAATTTCCTAAAAGCCTACAAGTTTTGATATGAATATGATGGCAACCTTCGCGTTAATGTGCTAAAATTACTTCACTGCCTAGTGATACCTTTGTAAGGTGATGGTATTGATGGGGATTAAATGAAAATACACTATAATATATAGAAAGAAATGAGGAGCCATGACTGAAAATCAAAATCTAGAATCACTTCAGACACCAGGGGCCGTATTCTTTATTTTTGGTGCAACTGGGGACTTGGCGCGTCGTAAGCTCTTTCCTGCTATCTATTCGCTATATCGCGAAGGGAAGCTGGCTGAGGATTTTGCAGTTATCGGCGTTGCCCGGAGACCGCGCACTCACGAAGAATTTCGGGATGACTTGTACCATTCCATTCAAGAGTTCTGCCGTTACAAGGTAGACGAGGCTGATCTTGAGCATTGGGCGAAGTTTGCGGAGCATTTCTCATATAAATCGTTGGATATCCACAATATCGACGGGTATCACGAGCTTCGCGATTTGACGGAATCGGTGGAAGCCCGTTTTGACATTCCAGGGAATCGTCTGTTCTATCTGGCGCTCGCCCCAGAACTGTTCGGTAGTGTATCCTTCAACCTCAAGAAGGGCGGTATGCTTGATACGCGAGGCTGGTATCGCCTTGTTATCGAGAAGCCGTTTGGCTATGATCTGAGCTCAGCTCGGAAGCTGAATGAAGAATTAAGCCAGGTGTTCAAGGAAGAAGAGATATTCCGTATCGACCATTATCTTGGCAAAGAGATGGTGCAGAATATTGAAGTGATCCGCTTCGGCAACTCATTCTTCGAGCCGTTGTGGAATAATAAACATATCGCTAACGTGCAAATTACGCTGAGCGAGACGGTCGGCGTTGAAGAGCGCGGCGGCTACTATGATCATGCCGGGGCATTGCGGGATATGGGGCAGAACCATATGCTGCAGATGCTGACGATGATCGCCATGGAGGCGCCTAGCCGCTTGCATCCTGAGGATATCCGGGATGAGAAGGTGAAGGTACTCCGTTCACTGCGTCCATATGAGTCTGAAGACGAAGTGAAGGCAAATGTGGTCCGTGGCCAATATACAGCTGGTGAGAGCCAAGGCAAAGCGATGCCAGGCTATCGTCAGGAGGACAAGGTAGATCCGAACTCCAACACGGAGACTTATTTTGCAGCTAAGGTGTTCGTAGATAACTTCCGTTGGGCCGGAGTTCCATTCTACATCCGGACAGGTAAGCGTCTGCCGGTGAAGACGACGGAGGTTGTGGTAGAGTTCAAGCAAATGCCGACGAATGTATATCTCGGTCAGAAGCATAATCTCGAGCCGAATCTGCTAGTTATTCGCGTCAATCCGGTGGAAGGGATCTATATTAAGATCAACGCGAAGAAGCCAGGATCTGAATCGAAGATTGAACCGTTCGCAATGGAATTCTGCCAAAGCAGTCAAGTGGGGATCAACTCGCCGGAAGCTTATGAACGTCTGATCTACGATGCTGCGAATGGCGACTCGACTTATTTCACCCGTTGGGATGAAGTTGCGGCAGCTTGGGCCTTTGTTGACCGGATTGCTTCTGCTTGGGCCAAGGACTCATCTGATATTCAAATGTATCCTGCCGGTTCTTGGGGACCAGAGCAAGCGGATGAGCTGCTTGCCGAGGATGGATTCCACTGGTGGCCTGTTAATGGGCAGAAAGAAGATAATGTAATCTGGATTAAAAAATAAGAATAGTTGATACTATAAATGTATATGTTGAAGGTCGCGCCAAACTGAATCGTTTGGTGCGTCTTTTTTTGCGGAAAGTCCTCAAGCTATTATGCGTACTTGAAGAAAAAATATGTTACAATAAAAGGCATGAATTCGTGAATCGAGAGGAAAGTGAGCATGAGCAAATTGGAACAAGAGCTGCAGCAGGAAGTGGAGAAACGCCGTACGTTTGCAATCATTTCTCACCCGGATGCCGGGAAGACGACCTTAACTGAGAAATTGCTGCTGTTCGGCGGAGCCATCCGTCTTGCAGGCTCGGTTAAAGCCCGTAAGGCTAGCAAGCATGCAACCAGCGACTGGATGGAAATTGAGAAGCAACGGGGGATTTCCGTAACCTCTTCCGTAATGCAATTTGATTATAAAGGACATCGGATCAATATTCTGGATACGCCGGGTCACCAGGATTTCAGTGAGGACACCTATCGTACATTGACGGCAGCGGATAGCGCGGTGATGCTGATTGACGTAGCCAAAGGGGTCGAAGCACAGACCATCAAGCTGTTCCAGGTTTGTGCGAAGCGTGGGATACCGATCTTCACGTTCATTAACAAGCTGGATCGCGAAGGGCGTAGCCCATTCGATCTGATGGAGGAGCTTGAACAGGTGCTGGGCATCCGTTCCGTGCCGATGAATTGGCCGATTGGCTCTGGCCGTGAGCTATGCGGTATCTATGACCGAATGAATAATCAGGTAGAGCTGTTCCAGGGAGACGATGAGGACGAAATTGAAGTGAAGAAGGTTGAAGGCTATACGGATCCGCTGATCCGTGAGATGGCTGGCGAATATTTGCATGATCAGCTATGTCAGGATTTGGAGCTGCTTGATGTGGCTGGAGACCCCTTCGATCTGGAGAAAGTGAAGAATGGTCAGCTTACTCCGGTATTTTTCGGCAGTGCAGTGAATAATTTCGGAGTTCAGACCTTCCTGGAGAACTTCCTGAAGCTCGCTCCGAAGCCGGAACCGCGGCATAGCACCGATGGAGCGATTGCGCCTACGAATGAGAAATTCTCAGGCTATGTGTTCAAGATTCAGGCGAATATGAACCCGGCCCATCGTGATCGGATCGCGTTCCTGCGAATTGTATCTGGGAAATTTGAACGCGGTATGTCAGTGAAGCAAATGAGAACCGGCAAGGATATTAAGCTGGCTCAGCCTCAGCAATTTCTAGCTCAGGATCGGGATATCGTCAGCGTGGCTTATCCAGGGGACATTATCGGTTTATTCGATCCGGGTATTTTCCGTATCGGAGATTCCCTGAGTCAGGGCGGCAATGTGACCTTTGATGAACTGCCTACCTTTTCTCCGGAAATATTCGCTAAGGTAACGGTGAAGAATGCGCTTAAGCATAAGCAATATCAGAAAGGGATTGACCAATTGACTGAGGAAGGCACGATCCAGGTCTTCACAACGGTCGGCTTTGAGGATACGCTGTTAGGCGTTGTCGGTCAGCTCCAATTTGAGGTGTTCGAATACAGAATGAAGTTTGAATATGGCGTAGACGTGCAATTGCAGCGTATGCCATATCAATTCGCGCGCTGGATTGTCGGCGACAATATCGATCCATCCAAGTTCCGTATCAATTCAACGCTCGTGAAAGACAAGAAGGACAATTATGTAGTCTTGTTCGAGAATGAATACGCGATGCGGACGGCGATGGATAAAAATCCGGATGCCAAGTTCCTGGAAACAGCGCCTTAAGCTATATAAAACAAGCCTTTACTTAGCCGAGATCGGTGAGTAAAGGCTTATTTTATACATGGGACAGCCACTTATTTCAATGGCTTCATTTCGATCTGGGCCAGCTGTTGATCGAGGATAGTCAGCAGTTCATCCTGCTTGGTATGGTCGATGTTCTTCCACAGGATCTCGAAGATGACGCCCAGACCCGGAAGCGCAGCTTCCTGCGCGTCGATAGAGCCCTCGATCATTTCCCGCAGCCCGTCCTTGTCCTTGCCATGTACCTTGTGGATAACAGCTTGGCGCAAATCAAGCAAAATTGACATGGAGAAACCCTCCTTGAAATAGTGTATAGGCCCAGTCGTTAATGTTCCCGATCTGGCCTGCATAAATTCAAGTTTTCAGTCGAATATGGTATACTAGGTCGAATCCATTTTGTATGGGGTGATTAGGTTTATGGCACGCACAGAGAAGAAACAATTTGCTGTAATAGGAATGGGAAGGTTTGGCCTTAGTGTTGCGAGTGCGCTTAGCGGCATGGGCTTCGACGTATTGGCGATCGATGCCAATGAGCAGAGGACCCAGGCTGTATCCAATATAGTGACCCATGCGGTGTCGGCTGACTCGACCGATGAGGAAGCGCTGCGGGCGCTGGGCATCCGAAATTTCGATGTTGTCGTTGTGGCGATCGGCCAGGATATTCAGGCTAGCATTCTAACAACCCTCATACTGAAAGATCTCGGAGGGCCTCTTATCGTTGTTAAGGCTCAGAATGAGCTGCATGGTAAAGTGTTGAACAAAATAGGGGCCGATAAAGTTATTTACCCGGAAAGAGATATGGGCTTGAGAGTGGCGCATCATTTGACCTCGCCCAATATTCTCGATTATATCGAATTGTCGGATGAATACAGCATTGCCGAGATGCGAGCGACCTCTGCCATGCTTGGCAAGAACCTGAAGGAGCTTGACGTTCGCGCCAAATTCGGCTGTAACGTTATGGCTATCAAGCGTGGGACGAGGATGAATATTTCGCCGACGGCGGATGATCGTCTGGAGGAAGGCGATATTTTGATCATCGTAGGTCAGCGGAATGACTTGACTAAGCTGGAGCTGGCATATGCGGAATCTTGAAATTTTATCACCACAGAATCCTCGGGTGAAGGAATGGGCATTGCTGCTTGAGAAGAAGCATCGGGACAAGCAGCATAAATTTATGATTGAAGGCATTCACTTAGTACAGGAAGCGCTGCGCTCGGATGCGGATATCGAATGCGTCTGCTACGAGATAGATAGGGGCATTCCTGCGGAGTTATCCGCTGCGGCTGCAGCTCGTCTCGACGTGAGCTGGGTCGCGGTATCCGCCGCTGTTATCGCTAAGTGCAGCGATACGAAGACGCCGCAGCCGGTATTTGCTATTCTGCGCAAGGCGAATGAACAGGTGCAGGTCGATACGCTGCTGAACAAGCCGAATAGCTTCGTCGTCGTGCTCGATGGAGTTCAGGACCCAGGCAATGTCGGTACGATCATCCGCAGCGCGGATGCGGTGGGGGCTGACGGGATCATTGTCGGGCCGGGCTCTGCTGATATTTATAGCCCTAAGGTGATCCGCTCGACGATGGGCTCTATATTCCATTTGCCTGTCGTGCATCAGCGGCTGCCGGAAATTCTCCAGCAGGCCAAGCAGCGCGGCATCAGGCTGGCCGGCACCAGTCTGCAGGCGGCAGCGAACTGCTATGAATATGACTTCACCGGCCCGGTCTGGCTGCTATTCGGCAGTGAAGGCGGCGGGCTGAGCGAAGAAGTCCGGGCGCTGATGGATGATGGATTAATCATCCCGATGCGCGGCCAGGCGGAATCGCTGAATGTGGCGATGGCTGCGTCTGTCCTGCTGTATGAAGGGCTGCGGCAGCGGTATTTTAACTAAACAATAATTCCTGTCCACGACTCTAAATAAGTGTCTGAATAAAAATTAGTGTCCAAGAAAGACTAAAGACTGGAAATGCACGGGCAATTCCCCAAGCATTTTTCCAGTCTTTTTTCATCCTTTTACAAATGACCTCAACTTTTCGTTATCATTTAATTATCCTTCCGGCCAGTGGTTTTATCTCATTCCATGATTGAATCAGTTTTTACTCCTAAAACCCTACAGAGATGAATGATTTCAATAACCTTTCTGAAGCTTGTTTTCTGTTCAATATACAAGTCTATCCGACATTGAATAATCATGTTGAGTATTGGGTCAAGATATGAGTCATAAGAAAATATTCAATTATTTGCAGGATAATTTCCCCAATCCATGTATAAAATATTAACTTAAATACACCCTGAACGAGATGACTTAGTCTGGCTGGGACTATGAAATAAATAACATAAAGATGCTATTTGATATTGGTATAATTCTCCACCTATTTATTGCTATCTTTGAGTTTCCGACTAATAACTTGATATGAAGACATAAAACAGGGAATATTTAGAAGAAATTTGATATATTTCAACAAAAACTGCTTTTCTATTTACAAATATAGTACCTAAATGCATAATAAAATCAGTTAATCTTATAAATTGGATAAAATGGAAGTTGAATATACATACTCGATTTCATAAAAATTACAACAGGCTTGCTTCCAAATATATAAAATTTGAATGGAGTGGCTTATGCGCAAAAAAATAAAATTTTTATCCATCTCTATCTTGGTAATAATCGTTTTTTTGTCTACTTTGATGGGTTGCACGGAAAAACCTGAAGACATTGAAAAGGGTACCCTTACAGTATTGTATAGTGGGGGAGAAGAATGGTTTCAACAGAGATATGGAATGTTGTTTACAACAAAGTATCCCAAAGTGGATATCGAGGTTGTATCAACTAAGTCTTTACAAGCCTCTGGAACGTACTCTAAAGAAGCCTTAAAGAAATATATTGATGAAGAAAATCCAGATGTCCTTGTATTAAATACAACTGAATATGTGTGGCTCAATGAAGACAATTGCTTATATGATTTAACTGATTTTGTGTATGGACAAGGGTTCGATAGTGATGGAATACTTCCTTCGGTCTTGGAATATTTAAAAATCAAAGGAAATGGAAAACTATACGGTGTTGCCCCTACATTTTACAGTACTGCATTGTTCTATAATAAAGATCTTTTCGACTCGCTTGGAGTTCCATATCCTACTAATAAAATGACATGGGATGAAGTGATGAATCTAGCACAGAGATTTGTTGACGCCGGAATAAATATTCATGGAATTTCGCAGTCTTTTCAAAACGATCCCTTTAATTTTGCAAAAAATCTTGCTTATTACAAAGGGGTGAGTCTATACGACTCCAAAAGAGATTTAATTCTTTTGAATAGTACGGAGTGGAAACAGATATTCGAATTAGTTGTTAACGCATACAAAAATGGGGTGATATATGATCCAAAACATGAAACAGAGAAACGAGAGATTACACAGGAAGAAATTTTAAGACAACAGAATATTTTTTTATTAGGTGAATCTGCAATAACTGTGGATAATTATTATCTGATTGCTATGATCGATAAAGCATCAAAGCCAGTCAATTGGGATGTTGTAACGTTACCTATTGATGAGAAGAATCCTAATACAACTAATGGTTTCTATGTTTCTCAGATATTCTCTATTAATCGAAAAACAAGCAATCTTGAGTTATCAAAGAAGCTTGTAGAGTTCGTGAATGGAAATAATTTTGCGAAAAGATTAGGGAAATCATCAAATGAACTAGTTTCTAGAACGAGATATATTGAGAACATAAATAATAAAAACATAGAAGCCTTTTATGAATTAAAACCTGGTGATTATATGTATCAGAACTCACAAGAGATGCCGGGAGGCTTATATAGTTCTATATCAGAAATTGCTAATAGGGAACTATATGAGGTAATCTCAGGTCTGAAAACATTAGACAATGCGCTGGCGGCGATACAAGAAGAAAGTGAGATTGCATTAAAAACATTGAAGATGGAAGGGGAATAATACTATCGATGGGTTGCATGAATCGTTCTCTCTAAATCCCTAAGCAAGCTATCTGGGCAGTCCTTCTTTTTTGGCCAGGTTCAGCATAACTTGTATAGAAGTGTTGTTGAAGAGTCTATAGAGGTTTGTCTGCTGGCGGGGAGGGGGAGAGATGCTGCGGTTCAGACGAGGATGGCATAGCCGGAGGAGAAGGCCGAGGAGACGGTCTGGGAGCAGACGTTGGTTATGGCTGATTATGACGGTGCTCGTTATATTTGGATTCTTCCAATTCTATAGCTATGTTGAAAGGCATATGAAGGGGCCAATTATGCACCTGGCCAGCATACGTGTCAAGCAAATCGCAACAGAGTCGATCAATGAGGCGATTACTTCGCAGGTGGCGAATACGGATCAGGTCGATCGACTGATCGATTGGAAGACCGATAGCAATGGAAAAGTATCAGGCTTCATGCTGAACTACTCTTCCCATATGAAGATTACTTCGGATACGATTGCGACGGTGCGTAATACATTAGAAGAGGTATCTCATTTATCGGAGACGATCCCGCTCGGGCAAGCGTTAGGCAGTCCGATTCTGGCTTCCTTCGGCCCGAGAATTCCGATTAAGATCGAGCCGCAGGGGGATGTGAAGGTCGATCTGAGCACTCGTAAGCAGGACGCCGGAATCAATATGATTCTGGTGGAGGTATATTTGCGGGTCAAAGCGGAGCTGGCGGTCGTCGTTCCGTTCGATATGGAGCCGCAATCTGTAGAAACGGAGATCCCTGTCTCTTATTTGCTGGTCGTGGGAGATGTGCCGATGTATTACTATGACAGTAAAGGCAATCCGGTAGGCAATCAGGCTGGCGCGCCGAGCATAGCGCTGCCCGCACAGCCTAGCGAACGCAATAAAGCAGGCGAGCCACCGCCCCATGAGGGCAGCAACTCGCCTGAAGAGGCCCCGCAGAATGGGGGGGAGCAGGAGATCGGGCAGGAGGTGATACCACCGCCGCCAGAGCATGAATAGCAAGGGCTGAGGCTAGTCTGCGACAGATGAGTGATCCGTAAGCCGGTTCTCATCTGCTGCGGGCGCGCTCAGCCTTTTCCCATTGCTTGAGCAAAGGATAGGGATTGAAGGCCCATTCGGTCGTCCCTGTATCCCGGTAGATACCGTAGTGAAGATGGGGCGGGAATCTGCCTTGCGTACCTGGCGGGCCGTATCCACTGCTGCCGACCCAGCCTATCGTCTGCCCAGGTGTTACCATATCTCCGACTTCAATCTTCTTCTCGAACCCCTGCAAATGAGCATAGTAGTGGTAGCGATTATGCAAATCACGGATACCGATACGCCAGCCGCCATAAGGGTTCCAGCCTTTGGTCTCTATAATTCCATAGCACACACTACGTACTGTTACGCCGTAAGGGGCGAACAGATCCGTTCCTTCATGGGTGCGAAGACCTCCCCATCCGCGTCTGTCTCCCCATGTGTCGCGATAGGTGTATATGCTGTGGAGCGGTAGCGGAAATGCGCTGGCGCTAGGATCGATAGGGCCAAAGGTTTTATAGATTTTCGCAAATTGTCGAATGCGTCTAACGGCGGAATCATTCTGATAATAACGCCATAGGGCAATCTGGAAGTCCTCTTCTTCATAACCGAGACTGATCAGATAGGAGGCCATGGTGTACAAAGAATCATCATCATTCGTCGGATCGGCAGCCCCGTCGGCCGAAGCATCCTTGCCAATGCCGCCGAACAAGGCGATCGTGGTCAGGTTCGTATCGGCAGGATCAGGATTGATCGGGCCGGACCAGATGCCTTCTTTGAAGCGGATACTCGTTAAGCGATCCGTTTTGATTTCTTTTTTCGCCTTTTTGCGTGAGCGTGGAGTTATTGTAC
This sequence comes from Paenibacillus aceti, assembly GCF_003614185.1. Taxonomy (GTDB): domain Bacteria; phylum Bacillota; class Bacilli; order Paenibacillales; family Paenibacillaceae; genus Fontibacillus; species Fontibacillus aceti. The sequence goes on along the minus strand of NZ_KZ987724.1, from coordinate 3,384,187 downwards.
GTTCATATTGGTCGATGGCGGCAAGCCAATACCACGGAATTTGCGTCTGAATGCCGATCTTCTCGTATAGATCCCGCCTTTGCTCATATATGCTCAGGCTGCTGCTCGCTGCGTCCGGTTTATCCGAAGATGCGGCGGCTGAGGCTATAGGTATCATTGCCACCCCGTCAGGACAAGCAGCTGTCGTTAAGGAAATGGCGATCAAACAGCTGACCGTTTTGCTGCATATCGATGAAAAAGATATTCTCAAGGTATCGTCTCCTCCTTTGGTTAGAGGTTGCAGTCCATAGACGCAGATCCACCTTTAGGTTGGAACAAATCTTGTGTTTTTATTCCAATATATTAAGTAGGTATTCCCAGTGGATTCATGGTATAATAAATGTCATTGTGAGATTACAATTCTCTTCAATACAAACCTAAACCAATTAAAGAAGGAAGGTTTCTATCTTGTCGAAACTCGCAAATGAACCGAAACCGGACTGGATAAGAATCAAAATGACGACCGGCGATAATTACCAGGACATAAAAAAAATGATGCGTTCCAAAACTTTACATACCGTATGTGAAGAGGCACGCTGTCCGAATATATATGAGTGCTGGGCGAATCGCACAGCAACTTTTATGATTTTAGGCGATATCTGTACACGCGCCTGTCGTTTCTGTGCGGTTAATACGGGAATGCCGACGGAGCTCGATCTGCAGGAGCCGGAACGTGTTGCCGAAGCCGCTGAGAATATGAATCTTCGTCATTGCGTAATTACAAGTGTAGCGCGGGATGATCTGAAGGATGGGGGAGCCTCCATCTTCGCTGGAAGCATCAAGGCTATCCGCAAGCGTCTGCCATTCTGTTCGGTTGAAGTGCTGATTCCTGATTTCATGGGGGATGAAGATTCACTTCGTATCGTCATGGATGCGAAGCCTGACATTCTTAATCATAATATTGAGACCGTAGAGCGTATGTCTGACCGTGTTCGTGCCAAGGCGAAATACCATCGTTCTCTGGAATTGCTGCAAAGAGCGAAACAGATGCAGCCTGATATTCCTACCAAATCAAGCATCATGCTCGGTGTAGGTGAGGAGTGGGATGAGATTCTGCAGGCGATGGATGATCTGCGTGCGGTAGACTGCGATATTCTGACGATCGGTCAATATTTGCAGCCGTCTCCGAAGCATCTGCGTGTTGAGAAGTATTATACGCCTGAGCAATTCGCAGCACTGAAGGAAGAGGGAATGAAGCGCGGCTTCAGTCATGTGGAATCAGGCCCGCTCGTTCGCAGCTCTTATCATGCGCATGAACAGGTTAAATCGGCTAAAGATCATAAGGACGGTGCAGCAGCGTTGTCCTAAGGCTGTGTAAGAGGAGGGAGAGCCATTGATGATTCAGATTGGCAGCAGAGCATATGAACTGATATACAATCATAAGAATGCTTGGAATCAGGAAGCATTCAAGCAAAGGTATAGTGAAGTGCTTGATCGATACGATTACATTATCGGGGATTGGGGCTATGAGAAGCTTCGGCTAAAGGGCTTTCTACGTGATAACCACCCGAAGGTGACTCGTGATACGGCATATTCCGGCATCACTGAATACATTAACGAGTATTGCAATTTTGGATGTGCTTACTTTGTTCTGCAGAAGCTGAAGGATGTCCCGAAAGAATCTTCTAATAAAACAGTCCATGAAGAGAAAACGGCTGCCGAGTAACTCGGCAGCCGTTTTTTAGTGGTTGTCCACAAAGCCCGCTTTTGATCTCATAATCCTTAATAAGAAAGATGAATGATTCCTTGTTGATAGCTCCATTTCAGTTCAGGAAATTTCTTCTGGAAATCATGCAGTTCGATATACGCTTCATCATTAAACATCTTGATGCTCTTGGATGCGAGGGTAAAGCCTGTCTTCTTGCCGTTCTGATCGGTAACAACCAGTTTCTTAGCGGCCTGGTTCCATGTGGTGCTGCCATGGGTGAGTGCGGCGAGTACCCGGGCCGGAGCATAGACTTTATCTCCACTCTGGATCGTGTCGATATAGCTGTTTATCTCGGCACCATTGACCTTCAGCGAGTAGGCGCTGCCGCTCAGTTCCATATGCCGTAAGCCTGCTTGATAGAGTCCTGTAATCAGCTGGGCTGCCGGGCTACTATCGATTTCGATATCAGGTGCAAGGCCGACGTAATTGAAGTCTTCCTTGCTTGGAGTTAAGTATCGTTCAATCGTCATTTTGAGATAGCCGCCGTCAGAGAGCTGGAACACATTCTGAATCCGCGCTTTGCCATAAGTCTGAGCACCGACGACCTTGGCAATTCCGTTATCGCGAAGTGCGCCGGTAAGAATCTCAGAAGCGCTGGCTGTCCATTCGTTAGTCAGAATTATGACCGGCATTCCGATGTCCTTGCCCCCTGTGATGCTGACCTTTTCCAGCTTATTGCTCTGATTTGCCGTATACATCAAGGTGCCGCTCTTCATGAATTGACTGGCAATATTCTGTGCTGCCTCCACATATCCGCCCAGATTGTCGCGTAGGTCCAGCACCAGCGATTTCATCCCCTGACTCTCCAGTGTATTCAATACTTTACTGAATTCCTCGTCGGCCGTGTCGGAGAAGGAGGAGATAGAGATATATCCGATCTTACTGGATGGGATGAGCTTGCCTGTCACTGTTCTGAGTGAGAATTCAGTACGCTTGACAGGGAAGGTTAAGCTGTTGGTCCCACGTTTGACGGTGATGCGGACGATCGTACCAGCTTGTCCTCCAAGGTCGAGCTCTTCCAATTCACTAACGGAGACGCCGTTAATTTTGGTGATGATATCGCCTTGCTTCAACCCCGTACTCTTGGCCGGAGATCCCTCGGCTATACCAGTGATATACAGCTTATCCTTGGCATATCTGAGAGTAACGCCGATGCCTACATATTCCTGATTGATGCTGCCTGCGAATTCTTCCATCTCCTCAGGAGTCAAGTAATCGCTATAGGGATCATCGAGGGTGTAGACCATGCCGCGAATCGCGTTGTTGATGAACTCCTGTCGCTGTGTCCCTTCGATATTATAGGCATCCAGATAATCAAGAACCTCCTGCAATACCTTCAGCTCTGAATCCGCCGTCTGTTCCGTGCTTTCCGCGGCCGCGCCTGCGGCTTGCGGGAAGGTGAGCAGCAGGGCCAGCAGCGGGATCAGAAATTTCTTGCCTAACTTATTATACTTCATCTTCGTCCATCCTTTGCAAAGTAGAATTAACCTAGAAATGCATTGCGAACCCGATTCCAGAAAGGAAAAGGACGGTAGCGCACAAAGCTGATCTTCTGCTCGGCTACCTGGCATCGGACCGAGATAAGATCATTTACAGGTGTATTGATATGATCGATCGTGAGCATCAGATTCTGCTCTTTACGCGAGTAGATATCGCAATGGTGATGCTTGGGCAGCACAAGGGCTGAACCCATTGTACGGAAGACCCGATTATTAATCGAAGCGATCTCGGAAATCTGCATGGCTTCTATGGACGGATGGACCATAGCACCGCCAAGGCTCTTGTTGTAAGCTGTACTTCCTGAAGGAGTAGATACGCAGATCCCGTCACCTCTGAACATCTCGAACATTTGGTCGTTAATGTCTACCTGGGCCACGATCGTGCCGCCATCCACACTTTTTAGAGTAAATTCATTGAGGCAGATGAAGGAGGAAGTACCGGATTTCTTGATCACCTCTACTTCCAGCAGGGGATAATGGACAATCCTTGGGTTTAATTGCCGTCTGTCTTTTTGTCCGCTCATCAGCTGGACAAGCTCAGGAATTTCATCCGCCTTCCAGTCGGCATAGAAGCCGAGATGACCGGTATGTACTCCGACGAAGGCGATGGAAGAGGCACGGTCAATGAATGTATGAAATGCGTGGAGCATCGTACCATCCCCGCCAATAGACACAACAATATCGGGGGACTCGGCATCAAGCTTCAATCCTTGCGCCCCCGCCAATTCGTGAAAGGACCTGCTGAGATCCTGGGATAGCTGATCTCCGCGGTCCAGAACGTAATATCTCAAGTTGATGGGCTCCTTTGCAAACTTTATATAATACCTGTAAAGATCATAATCAATTATGAAAAATAACACAATGTCTCATTTTTTCGTTTTATCTTTTTGCCAGGGGAGGGAACTGAGAAGCTGCTGAATGATTCGCGCTAAAAGAGATAAAATAAGCAGTGTCAGCACGATCTTCACAAACAGGATGAAAAGTCCCGGTACCTCATTCCATCTCTGCAGCAGATTTTCCGGCTGCTCCAGACCCTTGAATGATGGACTCGTATGCATGAGCGGCTTCCAGACAAGCAGCATGAGTGCTGTGGCCAGAAATGCGTGCAATAGTCGGGCGAATAAGAAGGGAAGGTAACGCAGATCCGCGTCATTCAAAATGCTCGCCACCTGGGCATGTACGGACAGACCACCCCAGGAGAGAATAAAGGCTGCTGCCGCCGCTCTGAACATAAACGGAACATCGGTCGGGGCCGCTGAGGCTTTTGCCCCAAGCGTCACTTCGAAAGTCCCTCCGACGAAGGCTTGGGCCAGGTCAGACGGCAGATGGAAGAAGGTCAACAGTGCTTCTACAGCGCTATAGAAAAAGCTCATGACATTTGCGGATGTCAGGACCTCTAATATAACGGAAAAAAATACGACCAGTCCTCCGACAACCATCATAAGCTGTAATGAAGAGAGGATAGACTGGCGCATCAGTTCTCCTAAACTCCGGCCATCCATCATCCGGGCCTGATGCATCGCTTTAACGGCCTGCTTAAGGCTGAATCGCGCTTCAGTCGGGGAAGAAGAGGTCGTTCGAGGAGCATGGATTTCCTGCTTTCTGCCGTAAAATCTCATGATTAAGCCGACGATAATTGCGCTGCCATAGTGAACGAGGGCAAGAGCACCCGCGAGTCTCTGGTTCCCGAAGAAGCCGACCGATACGGCTCCGATCAAGAAGATCGGATCTGAAGTCGTAGTGAAGGCAACCAGCCGTTCTCCTTCCTCCCGTCCTATCAATAATTGTCTGCGCAGCTGGGTTGTCAGCTTGGCACTGACGGGATAACCGGAAGCGAAGCTCATGGCCGCGACAAAGCCGCCTGTCCCGGGAATGCGAAATAAAGGCTGCATTAACGGGTCCAGCAGCTTGCCTATAAAATGAACAATACCAAAACCGAGCATCAGCTCGGATATTACAAAGAAGGGAAACAAAGACGGAAACAGTACGTCCCACCAAATCGCCAAGCCTCGGACACCGGCTTCCCATGAGGCCAACGGATAAATCAGCATCATGACGGCGAGGATTAGAGCGATTAGAGGAACCATAGCGGTGGTCCAGATCTTGTTCATGAATCAACGCCTCCACTTGGGTCATAATGAAGTGTATGAAATCGGCAGGACAAACATCACCAAAAAAATAAGAAAACGATTACATAAGGTGCTGTTTTTTTTATATGCGTATGGTAAAATAGCACTATAAAATTCATTTTTGGATGGGGTGGTTGAATATGAGTTTTGTTGCCGGGCTTCTCGTATGCGCCTTTGTATACGTTATTCGCGCCTCTCTCGTCCATCCGGGTGAAGAGGACTGGCGTAGCTACTAATGAACTAAATTTCCATCTTGCAATAAGCTCCGATAGGAGCTTTTATTTTTTTTTGGTATAATTTATCTTAGTGCCAACAAGTTAGGAGATGAATGCAGGGTGAACCCTAATCTGAGCATTTACGATAATCTTGGCGGGGCCAAGACGCTTAGACGCCTGGTAGAGGCTTTCTATCCGCGTGTTGTCGTCGATCCGCTAATCGGTCCTCTTTTCCCTGCGGATATTAATCCGGTGATGGAGAAGCAGTACATGTTCCTGTCGCAATTCTTCGGAGGGCCCTCCCTGTATTCCGATGCGTATGGACATCCGATGATGCGGGCGCGTCATATGGGTTTTCAAGTGACCCCGGAGAGGGCGGAAGCTTGGTTAGCTTGTATGCAGGCGGCGCTTGAGGAGATCGGAGTGGATGAGCCGTTACGCAGCGTTGTTATTAAGCGGCTGTCAGGTCCTGCCCATCACTTTGTGAACACGGCAAGCAGCGATAACAATGATCTTTAACGAGAGATGGAAAGGAAGTATGCAGCTTGGAACTAGAACCTCTCTTTACGATTAAAGTGAACTGTCATTATTGTGATCAAGAATTCACGACTTCGCGAGTTCGTCCCAGCTTCAAAAGAGCGATAAAGACGGATACCGATTTTTGTGGATATTACCGAAATGAGAACCCTGATTATTACGTCGTGCGGGTCTGCCCTTCCTGTGGATTTGCCTCTACGGAGAATTCGACCGAACGGCTGAATGATCGTCAGAAAGCCCGTTTCCACGAAGAAATTGAAGCACGCCTGATCAAGCGGGATTACGGAGGCGAACGGGACTGGGAAGCGGCTCTTGAGACTTATAAGCTAGGGTTGTTATGCGCCCAGACGATCAATGAGAAAGAACGGATTATTGCCAGTCTTCTGCATCATATCGCATGGTTGTATAGATACAAAGAGGATCGCGAGCAGGAAAAGCGGTTCTTGCAGTATTCTTTGGAATCGTACATACGAGTATTCGAGACGGAGAGCGATTTAGGCAATGACGCCAGATTGATGTATCTGATCGGAGAATTGAATCGCCGTACGGGGAATTTGAATGAAGCGGTGAAATGGTTCTCCAGAGTGATCAATGACAAGAGGATTATGGATGCTGCCATGATCCGGGCTTCGCGGGAACAATGGGCTTTATTACGCGAAGAGATGCTGAACGGCGGGCATGAGCTGCCAGAGGAAATGCAAGATTAACTGAAATAGGGGCATATCGATCCTTGGATCGTTCATTGAACAGGAATTGAATAGCCCCTATTTTTTTGCATATGAATTAACCGTTGGTTTATTTAATTTTTGCGAACGATCGTGTCGGTTAATAAATAATCATTGTCGCTATCCAGCACAGTAATTTTATTACCGCAGCAAGGGAAGACCAGCATCTTCTTCTTGCCCTCCCGCGCCCGAATAATATCGGTCGGCTTTAACTTCGCAATCAGCACATTGTCGCTTTGGCAGAAAGGACATAGCGGGACATAAACATCACCCATGATGATGTCATAAGGCAGTGCTTTATTAAAAGGGATCATTTCGGTTCATCCTTACCTTCGGAAGGGCTGTTCCCGTTGTCTTTCCTGGCCAATTCGGCGAGCTTCTGCAGCAGAATATGCTGCGGCATATGCATCAGGTGCTCGATCGGTACTTTTAGCTCTGCGGCTAGCTTCACGGCCGTCTCCGGCGAGATTTGCAATGGTTTCATAATGGAACATGCCTCCTATCAAGAGTATACTTATAGTTATACACTTTAAATCGGATCAGTTCCACAGTTCCTGCGGGACAGTTTAAAATAAAGAAAGGATGATATTTCGATGAAACAGGTATCAGTAAATGACCAGCTTGTAGAGACTTGGGATCTGGATTCTATCTTTCCCGGAGGTTCTTCCTCGGAGCAATTTGCCAAGTTCCTGGATGAATTGAAAGCTAATATTGCCGAGCTACATTCAGTATTAGAGCAAACGTCAGCACCCCAAAATTTGAAGGAAACGATAGCTCTGGACCAGACGATCCAGGGTCTACAAAGTGCGCGGGCGAGAGCGCTTGAAGCCAGTGCCTTCGTCGAATGCCTGACCGCCCAGGATCAACATGATAAGAAGGCGGTTCAGCTGACGGGCCGGGTTACTACGCTGCGTGCAGCGATGGATAATGTGATGACCTTGTTCGACAGTTTGCTGCGGGATACAGATGATCAGGTGTGGCAGGAATGGATCGCTCGTGATGAGATCGCTCCAATCGCCTTCATCATGAATGAGAAGCGTGATTCTGCGCGGGAGAAGCTGTCTCCGGAATTGGAGAGTCTGGCTGCAGATTTGGCGGTGGACGGATATCATGGCTGGGGACAGCATTATGATACGATCGTCTCCAAGGTTGGTGTGGCATTTACCGATGAGGATGGGAAGAAATCTACGCTATCCGTCGGTCAGGCGGCTAATAAGCTGAGCGACTCGGATCGTGAGGTGCGGGAGAGAACCTTCATAGAGTGGGAGAAGGCCTGGGCCCAAGTGGCTGATTATAGCGCGGATACACTCAACAGACTGGCCGGCTTCCGCCTGAAGCTGTACGAGAAGCGCGGTTGGGAAGATGCGTTGAAGGAGCCGCTGCAGATTAACCGTATGTCTAGCGAGACATTGAATATGATGTGGCAGGTCATTGAAGAGAATAAGCCGATCTTCGTCTCCTATTTGGAGCGTAAAGCTAAGCTGCTCGGCGTGGACCAGCTTAGCTGGAGCGACGTAGATGCGCCGCTGGCCAAGTCAGAGACGAAGATAAGCTATCAAGCTGCGGCGGAGGATATCGTACAGCAATTCAGCAAATTCAGCCCGAAGATGGCCGACTTCGCAACTGAGGCATTCAATCGTAGCTGGATTGAAGCCGAGGACCGTCCAGGGAAGCGTCCTGGCGGCTTCTGTACCCCTCTTCCGGTCAGCAAGCAGACGCGGATTTTCATGACCTTCGGCGGCAACTACTCCAATGTTTCTACGCTGGCTCATGAGCTGGGGCATGCGTATCATCAGCATTTGATGGATGGACTGCCGCAGTTCAATCAGGATTACGCGATGAATGTGGCCGAGACGGCTTCGACCTTTGCCGAGATGATTCTGGCGGATGCTCTGCTGAAGAATGCGGGAAGCGAGGAAGAGAAGCTGGCCCTGCTGGCAGAGAAGGTGCAGAACAGCGTCTCCTTCTTCATGAATATTCATGCCAGATTCTTGTTCGAGACCCGCTTCTACGAGAAGCGGAAATCCGGGATGCTGGATGTCTCCGAGCTATCGACTCTAATGGAGGAAGCGCAGCGCGAGGCCTATCATGGAGCGTTGGGAAGTTATCATCCGCTCTTCTGGACCTCCAAGCTGCACTTCTACATTACAGATGTGCCATTCTATAACTTCCCGTATACCTTCGGCTATATGTTCAGCACCGGCATCTATGCGCGGGCGCTGAAGGAAGGGGAAGGCTTTGCAGCGAAATATGATGCGCTGCTTCGCGATACCGGACGTATGACGGTAGAAGAATTGGCGGCCAAGCATCTGAATGCAGATTTGACGAAGCCTGATTTCTGGCGTGAGGCGATGGCACTGGCTGTTGCGGACGCACAAATGTTCCTCGATCTGACGAAATAGAACAGTTCATAGCCTTCCTGAGGTAGTTTGCTACCGAAGGAGGGCTTTTTTCTCCGCCTAAACATTGTAATTAATCTACAAATTATGTATTGTAAGTGGTAAAACAGGGTATAAAGTCGTTATTTGTATAGTCATATATAACCATTTTTGTTTTAAAATGTTGTACCCCGTCGTCAGTTGTCATATAATGAGACATAAGCCCTAGTTCTAGGGAAATTATAGAGGAAGGGAGGGTGAATATGCTGACTGCCGATCAGCTCTCTCTGGCAAGACAAGTCGATATCGTATTTAAGGAACTGGCTGTAGAACTTGGCGGTATGACATCGGGCACCGTATTCATCCAAATACGCAATAATACGATTGGTAAATTTGGCATACGTCATAACCCGATTGCGGGTCGAAATGGCCGGTTAGAGGAAGAAGGACGAGGCTTATCCTCCGAACAGATTCATACTTTTCGTTCAATGGCACTTGAAGCATTGAAGCATAAGCGTTACTGGACTCATGGGGAAATCAGCTATGAGTTTGCATTGAAGCAGAGCACTATTATGGTGGACGCTATATTAGAGTCCAATTATAATATGGCGAATTTAATGATACAGAGATACCCAAGAATGAATGCAGCAAATACATACAATGAATCAGATTTATCGTCATAAATTTATAGATCATAGTGAAAGACAGGCGACCTGCGAATGCAGATCACCTGTCTTTTTATAGGTTTGAAACAGGAGAGAGTGAATTACAGGTTAGAACGACCCGACAATTGCTGCTCTGCCATTTGAACCAGACGTTTTGTAATGTATCCTCCTAAGGAGCCAGTTTCACGAGAAGTATGGTTCCCCATGTAACCGTCTTGTGGGATCGTTACGCCCAACTCTTGTGCAGCTTCCATCTTCAATTGTTGCAATGCAGCATTTGCTTGAGGAACAACAAGGTTGTTGGAACGGCTTCCGCGGCTTTGGTTTTGACCTGCCATGTTTGTCACCTCCTTTGGCCTTTGTGATGTTAGTATGGTTTTTGCAGAATAAAATATTCAGTATAGCTGCTAATTTGCAAAGTGGTAATTATTTGAAAAGTCTAGCGTGATCAAGCAGAAAAAAGCCAGCCAGAAATGTCTGGTTGGCCTAATAATACGAAGAGCCCTACACGGGAAGGGCTCTTGAAAATATCAGACAGTCTTCATCAGGAAGGATAAATCATATCCAGGTTCACATAGAATTCGACGGTCTGTTCAGGCTGAAGATCGATCAGTCCGGTGACTGACGCAGGGTGCTTGGAATTCGGGGCATCCGGCAGCCAGGTATACGGCTCGATACATAGAAATTGATCCGCATCACCTTTCGTATACAGAACCCAATGCTTGAAATAGGCGGGATCAGCGGAATAGTGCAGTCCGTAACCATCCTTGCGGAGCAGCTCGGCCGATACAGGTTTATCTCCAATTTGCAGCATCGTATCGAAGTTGGTTCCCTGTAGATTCATCCCTGTATTCAGCTGATCAAGCTCGCCTAGTGGCACGATGTCTCCGGTAGTGATCAGTTCCTCATTCGAGGAATAGATGGCGGATACCGGCAGTTTAAGCGTCCAATCTTCAGGCTTGCCATCCAGCAAGAACCAGGTGTGCAAGCCAAGACCGAACGGGGCAGGCTTGTCACCCAGATGGGTTACTTTGAACGTCTGCTTCAAAGAACTGCCTTGGAGACGTAAAGTCATCTCTAATTTAAGCGGAACCGGGAACTGGCGCATCCAGTTCGGATCGTCTGAGGTTATAAATTCAGTTGTTACGGCACAGCCTTCATCGTCCTCCTCGATATCGCTAACGCACCAGCTCTGAGTACGGTGAAGTCCGTGAATATGATTGTCATTGGCCGTATTGCGGTCAAATTGATACTCCTGTCCGGCATAAGTGAAATGTCCCTTGCGGATCCGGCCCGGCGGAATGAGCATGGGAATGCCAAAATGGTACGGCTTCTGCAAGTAGAAATCAAGCTCGCTCTCCTCGGGACGGCGAAGCACATGGCGCTGCTCAATATGATCCCAAATGCTGATTACATTATTACCAAGGCGGGGTAGCAGTGTGACTTCAAGTTCACGGCTATTTAGGATATACGTATCATAACCGTTCCATTGTCCTTTGGTCACTTTTTTCATATCGTTGCTCCTTTTCCCACATATTCATCTGAAATAATCGGTTTTCAAAAAGCTTAGCACTATCATAACACTTTTTTTCGGGGACGAAAAATAGATTTGACATTGTAGAATAAGCCAATTATGATGAGTATAACTTAGAATATCATAAATGAACACGATGATGGGGACAAGTAATCAATGCTTCTGATTCCTCCAGAAAGCCGGTGGTTGATGCGAACCGGTGGAAACAGCCTTGACGAATGGACCCCGGAGTTCCGGATGAACCCGTAAGGAAATGAAGCCTTATGTAAGTATTACCGGACGGCAGTTTCCACGTTACGGGGAGTAAAGGTATAGTTCATAGCAGTAGGGTTCTATACGAATAAGGGTGGCACCACGGTCTCACGTCCCTTTGGGGATGTGGGGCTTTTTTGCGTTATTCGCGTGAAGTGAACAAGTGCTGTGAATCGGCCTTCGAAACCCTGCTTTAAACTTAAATCTAAATATATGGAGGAGGCAGTTTTTTATGAAAAAAGTTCTTTCAGGTATCCAGTCAAGCGGAAAGCTGACGCTAGGTAACTATATTGGAGCTTTGAAAAATTTCGTCTCGCTGCAAGACGAGTATTCATGTAATTTTATGGTGGCTGACCTTCACGCAATTACAGTTCCTCAGGATCCTGCTAATCTGCGTGAGCAATCCGAGTCCGTAGCTGCTCTGTTTGTGGCCGCAGGCATCGATCCGAGCAAAGCGAACGTGTATATGCAGTCCCATGTCCGTCAGCATGCACAATTGGGATGGCTGATGACGACCTTGACATCGATGGGTGAACTAGAACGGATGACCCAGTTCAAGGATAAAGCGGCAGGTAAAGAATCTGTTGGCGCAGGATTATTCGTCTATCCGTCCTTGATGGCTGCAGACATTCTGATTTATAATGCTGATCTTGTCCCGGTGGGCGAGGATCAGAAGCAGCATCTTGAGTTAACCCGGGATTTGGCAGGGCGCTTCAACAGCCGCTTCGGCGAATATTTCACGCTTCCAGAGCCTTATATTCCGAAGTCTGGCGCCAGAATTATGTCCTTGGATGATGCCTCGAAGAAGATGAGTAAGAGTAATCCGAATCCAGGAAGCTATATCTCGCTATTGGATTCGCCGGATGAAATTCGCAAGAAGATCAGCCGGGCGACGACAGACTCGGGACGTGAGGTCAGATTTGATGCTGAGACGAAGCCGGAGGTCAGCAACCTTATTACGATTTATAGTCAGCTATCCGGGTTGTCTGTGGCCGAGGTGGAGCAGAAATATGAAGGCCAAATGTATGGGCCGTTCAAGAAGGAGCTGGCTGAAGTTGTCGTCAGCGTGCTTGAACCGCTCCAAAATCGCTATCATGAAATCCGCAATTCTGGAGAAATTCATGATATTTTGCGTCAAGGTGCCTTGAACGCTTCCGAAGAAGCGGAGAAGGTTCTACAGGATGTACAGCGGATGATGGGATTTGTTATTTAAGATATAAGCCAAAGTATGGCCCGGGCATGACTCATGCTCGGGCCTTTTTGCTGTTTGTATTCCGAACGAAACCGCAGAGTGCTTTGTCATCATTTTGTCACATAATCCCCTTTTTATCGGACGATTGTCAAACATTTCTGCTTCTTGGTATGATAAAGTTTATAGTGTAATATGAAATCATTGAATTATCTGTGAATTTCTTTATATAGGAAAACAATGACAAAGATAGGGGGAATTATTCAACATGGACAGAATTTCTTACTCTGCACCTACAGAATCGGCAGCATTGTCCGTGAGACCTACTCCTCCAGGAAAAACAGCGACTTGGAAGGATTTTATCGCTCTAACCAAACCAGGGATTTTGCGTTCAAATCTCATCGCGGCTTTTGCTGGCTTTTGGGTGGCTTCTCAGTGGCATCTACAATACGGCAAACTGATTTTAATGTTATTAGGAACCGTGCTGGTTATGGCATCCTCCTGCGTGTTCAACAACTACTTTGACCGTGATATGGACATGAAGATGTCCCGGACGCAGAACCGCGTGCTTCCAACCGGGAAAATGTCACCGAAAACCGTGCTTTGGTACGCCATTATTTTAGGCATATTGGGCCTATCTGTACTATTTATCGGCAATGGCTGGCTGGCTGGAGCCTTCGGTGCTTTAGGGATGCTTGTGTATGTAGTAGTCTATACGCTCTGGCTGAAACGCAGTTCAACATGGAGCACGTCCATCGGAGCGATTTCGGGAGCGATGCCTCCGGTGATTGGGTATGTAGCCGCTGCAGGCAAGGTTGATCTCGGGGCGATTCTCTTATTCGCGATGTTGTTCCTGTGGCAGCCGCCTCATTTCTGGGCGCTGGGTATCCGTCGCGTGGAGGAGTACCGGGCAGCGGGATTCCCGTTGTTGCCTGTGGTGAAGGGCATTCCGAGAACCAAGGTGCAGATGATTCCTTATTTGGTGCTGCTGCTACCCATTCCTGTTTTAATGTATGTATATGGCTATACCGGACTATGGTTTCTTGTCATCGGCGAGCTTCTGTCTTTATCCTGGCTGCTGATGGCGCTCATGGGCTTCAAATCTCAGGAGAATGAGGCTTGGGCGAAGAAGGTATTCCTGTTCTCAATCAATTATTTAACTGTCAGCATGATCGTCATGATACTCGATACAGTATGGTTGTAATGGAGGTCGGAGAATGACTCTGCTTAAGAAATATAAGTGGACCTGGATTTTGCTTGCAGTGTGCATCATCTTAGCAGGTTATCTGCTATGGACTACCTACGCCAAGCCTAAGCTGCCGGTGATCCGGCCAGTGGCGAGCTTCAGCATGGAGAATGTGGATGGACGTAATATTACTTTAGAGGATACTAATGGTAAGGTTAGGCTATTTTACTTTTTCTTCTCCAATTGTCCGGATGTATGTCCAGTAACGACTTTTCGCCTGAGTCAGGTGCAGGATCTGTTGAAGGATAAGGGACTGTTCACCAGTGATGCAGAGATTATCTCGATTTCCTTCGATCCGGAACGGGACTCTCGGGAAGCGATCAAGGCATTTGGAGATAAATTCAAGGCGGATTATTCAGGCTGGTATTTCCTGAGAGGGGATCAGCAGAAGACGATTGATCTGGCGATGAACTCTTTCAAAATATTAATTAACAAAGATCAGAATAACAATTTCGTCCATATGGATCTCATTGGCCTGGTTGACCGGGATGGCAATCTGCGGGAAATATACCGCCCCGAAGTCACTGCCCAGGAAATCGCTCAAGGGGTTATGGATCTGGCGAAGGAATAACTGCTTTTCTGCTCTTCTGCTGAAGAGTCAGGGCTTGTCTTAGGATCAGGCAAAGCCGGGGGGAGGATATATTATATATTCTTCTAGCCCGGCTTTTTCTAATTGGGCGATTAAATATTCATCAGGCGTCCCCTCCACACCGGCATAGCCTCTTCTCGTATAGATATGGATGGCGTCCGGGAAGGTATCTCGTAAGATGCCACGAATTTTTTTGCCTGAAGCGTCATTGTCCATGAACAGGTAGACATCATCATCTCCGGCCTGCTTGCGGAGCGATTCCAGCTTGGTGTTGTTCAAGGTTCCGAAGGTACAGAGGATATGTATGTCCTCATGAAGCAGCCTGCGCAGCTTACTGCGGTCATTCTTGCCTTCGACGATCATACTGACAGACATGGGAATTCACCTCGATTACAATGCTTGCAATATCGCATATCTTATAGTGTATATCGGACGGGTCTACCATGCAAAGTCACAGCAAAACGGCCTGCCGGGAGGGTGGCAGACCGCAGCCATGAATTCAAACCTAACAGAGAGGGGCACGAAGAATGATCACCAGCAAGATATAAAGTACAAGGATGGTCCCTGTTGTCGTCCAGAAACCGCCTACTCCTGGGCCGATAGGGCCCGGTCCACATGGTCCACAAGGATCGATATGACCCATGATTGCTCACCTCCCTTTATCGGTTGGGTCGGTAACTACAAAATATACTATGTTCAATCTACGCCATTGCCCTGTGCAATGGCCTAACTGTCTGAAAAATAAGTGAGCGCTATGCTATGTCTTAGCTCTTTATCTCTCCGTCGGGATCGTATATGCGGTCGGAATATTCCGTTTCCATGCAGGGACGATGATGATCACCAGCATCAGGATCACGAAGGCGAAAAAGTATGGCGAGTAGGTGTTATGCATCGTTCCGGCGATAATCGGGCCGAGAAAAGAGCCGATCGACATCGCGATAGATTGCAGGGAGAACACCGTGCCGAGCCGTTGACCACCGCAAAGATCGATGAAGACGGAGGCCATGGCCGGGAAGATCACGCCTTTAGCCATCCCCAGCGCGAACAGCGAGACGATAATAGGGACGGAATCGAGCGCAGCCAGCGAGAAGAATGACAGGGCGATGCCGAGTATCCCCAGATAGGTTCTGATATAAGGGGAGAAATGATTCAGGAACAATAGCGATAGCGTCGCCAGGGCGCCGAGGCTGATGATCGAGAAATAGAGCCCGGTATGCATTATTCCGGATACCCCTCCGGCTTGGAGCGGAAGTTCAAAGTATAGAATCCCTTGAGCACAGGAGACGGCAAAAGGTAGCAGATAGAAATAAACGGGAATGACATTGAGCTTTACAGGCACCTTCTGCGTGGGTTGCTGCTGCAGGGCTGTTTTTAATTTTGGCGGCTCTTTGATCGTGAACATCGCGATAACGCCCGTAGCGATCATCAGCCAGCCGAGCGCCTGGAAGGTGAGGGTAAAGCCCGTTCGCGCCACGAGAAAGGCACCGGCAGCCGGGGAGACCACGGAAGCCAGAGTGTGCATTACGCCGTGTCCAGCCATTAGTTTCCCTTGCTTCACGGCGTCGGTCGCCAGAGATGCCAGCAGGGCTAGACAGGCTGGCGACAGGAAGGCGAGCACGAATCCGCTGATCGAGCGCAGCACTAACAGCTGCCATGGCTCGGTAACATGGGCCTGCAGCAGCAGAATTACCCCGGCTGAGAGCAGGCTGAATATCATATAGCCGCGGCTTCCATGGCGGTCTACACCCTGTCCGGCGATAAGATTGCCTGGCAGATGTGTCAGCGCATAAATCCCCATCATCCAGCCGATGAAGGCGGGGGCTGCCCCGAGCGACAGTGCAAAGGGGGTCAGAATCGGGTATTGCGCATGCAGGTCGAAGAAAGCGAGGAACATAAAGAAATAAAGCCAGAAAGCGATTTTCACTGCCTTGCCCTCCTCTAAAATTCATTATTGCTATACTTGTACGTTGTTATGGACGAACTTATACCCCTTTTAGCGGAAGTTCAAAAAGTTCGCTTCCCCCAAACTTCTCGGTGTTGAAAGTCTTGCTTTTTTGAACAGGGCAGTATGTTTCTGAGATTTCTTGTTAAATTGGGGTTAAGCTGTCATTGAACAGGGCCATCATGTATAATAAGGAGGCGTCCGTTTTCATCGGGCAGCTCTAATATAATCTGAACTATCAGAGGTAGGTGTTAATTTATGGATTTGAATGTAGATGTGTGGTTTGAATTTCTGAAACAGAACTGGCTTGTGATTGTCGTGGCCCTGGTTGTCTTGCTTCTGGTGCTTAATTTTGTGAAGACGGTGATTAAATGGGCATTAGTAGCCGTGATCGCAGCATTTATTATCATATACAGCGGGATATCACTTAAGGATATTGGAGATGCGGTTACAACGGTGACGGATCAGGCTGTCGATATTACCAAATCGGAAGCCCTGGAAATGATGAAGAAGGAAGCGACAGAAGCTGAAATTACCCAGAATGGCGACGGGACATTTACCATTAAGACCCCTAATCTTGAAGTCACAGGCAATGATGGGGATGGTAAGGTGAAGGTCAAGTTCCACGGCGTTGCTCTAGGGGAATGGAAGATAAATGATACGATAGAGGCATTTATTCAAGAAGCGAAGCGCAATAAATAGCATGATAGGTCTGTCGAACGAATATGGCCATAAGTCATCGAGATAGGGGGCAAGCATGACGACGGTCTGGATTCAAAATATACAACAAATCAATTGGATAAACGCATTGCTGATATGTATTCTCGTTATTTCTGTGCTGCAGGGATGGGCGCGTGGGGCTTCGCGCTCAGCAGGAAGATTGTTCACGCTCCTCAGTGGGGGGATCTTATCCGTGGTAAGTATCATCGGTGCGATCCCCCTGACGGTCTGGTTATCGCCGAAGGTGCAGGATTGGCTGTCTGGAATTGCTTATCCGGAGCATGATATGGCGAAATGGGAGCAGGTCTATTATACGTTGGTTACTGCCATCCGCGATTTTCCGCTGATGCGTTTTGCTGTGCTCTTTATTGTCAGCTATTGGCTGGTTCGTACTGTTTTAGGGCTTGCCTCGGCATTTGTGCTGGGTGGAGGATCAACGTCTGAGCGGGTTCCGTTCGGCGGAGGCCGCAGGGCATCCTTCCTGAGCAGAATTGCGGGTGCTTGCATCGGTTCCGTGATTGGGAGCGTCAGATGCTTGATGGTCATCGTCATTCTGTTCATTGTGGTGACGCTGTTTCCAAGCAGCAGCTTCAGCCAGTACGTGCAGGCTTCCACAGTATACCAGCAGGGGGCGCGGACGGTGATCGAGCCGTTGACTGGTGATCTGATCAAGGAGAAGCTGCCGGTATTTACGCGCAGCGTCGAGGCGGAGCTCAATGGGATCCTGCAGCGGAAATATGAGGTAATCGATGCTAATATTCCTCGGGATATTGAACAAGCGGCTGCCAAGGTGACCGAAGGAGCGAGTAGCGATGAGGAGAAGGCAAAGCGTCTGTATGACTGGATCGGGTCCCGGGTTAGCTATGACTATGACAAAGTCAAGGATTATGAAGAGCGGGGGATTTGGCATGAACAGACGCCGCAGATGACCTTTGATACGAAGCTTGGGGTATGTATTGATTATTCACGTCTGTATGCGGTCATGGCCCGATCTCAGGGGCTGAAGGTCAAGGTAGTTACCGGACTGGGCTATGACGGGCGGGGCGGATATGGGCCTCATGCCTGGAATGAAGTGTATTTAACGGAGAAGGACAAGTGGATTCCACTTGATTCAACATGGGCGCGCAGCGGCAACTGGTTCAATCCGCCAGCCTTCGATGACACTCATATTCCCGATAAAATGACTTGAGTGGCAAGTTGGCACGGGGGTGTAACCTCGCATCTCATCGCATCGTTATGTTAATATAATTATGAAATATGGAAGGTTAAAAGAGGAGAAACGCCCATGAAAAATTCATACAATGACGATCCTCGTGAACAGGAAGCCCAGCTGAAGCGTCATTTTAATATTCGCTTGAATTTGTTCTTTTTCAGCACATTTATAATTTTTACGGTGATTATTGTCCGTCTGGCTATATTGCAATTCGTAGAGGGACCGAGCCTATCCCAGCAGGAAACGAGCATGCGGGTGAAGGATGTTCCACTGGCGCCGGTGCGCGGCTCTATATTAGCAGCAGGCGGCGAGAAGCTCGCTTACTCGACCTCGGTGCAGTCTCTCTATATTACTCTGCAGAAGGACTATAGCAAGTCGGAACGGGGCAAGAAGAATCGGCCTGAAGCGCTGGAAATCGCCAAGAAGCTGAAAGAGGTATTCGATAAGTATGGGGATAAGGTCAGTGAGCCGATGACGGAGGAAGACATTATTAAGGCGATGGACCTGGATTATAACAAGGGCAACGGTTATTCGCCAAGATTGATCAAGTCAGGGTTAAATGAGAAGGAAATCGCTTATTTCCTGGAGCGCAAATCGGAGTTCCCGGGAATTGATATCGTTGAGGATAGCGTCCGGCACTATGATACGGATACGGTAGCTGTGCAGACAGTTGGATATCTCAAGAAATTCCAGTCGATGGATGATGTGAAGTGGTATGATCCCATCCGGGAGGCGAATAACTCTGCGGATAAGGACCCTGCTCTGGATTATACAGCTTCGGAGCTTGTCGGTGCTGACGGGCTCGAGATGTACTATCAGGAGTATTTACGGGGCAAGAATGGTTACAAGAAGGTTCCGATTGATCCGCGGAATATGGCTACCGGAGTTTCGGAGATCATACCGCCGGAGAAGGGCTATGATCTGCACACGAATATTAACAAGAATATTCAACTCATTGCGGAGCAGGCCATTATGGATCAGCTCGATTGGGTGCATAAGAATCCGGTATCCGGCAAGGTTCATCCCAATGCGAAGACAGGATATGCTGTAGCGATGGAAGTGGACACGGGCAATGTGGTAGCGATGGCTAGCATGCCGGATTATGACACGAATGTATGGCAATCCGGGGGGATTAACTCGGACGATTGGAATAAGATCATGACCAACTATCAGAACGGGACTATAACTCCGATCAGCTCGGGCCGTTCCGGGCATAATTTTGACTCGACGGTACTATTGGGGTCTACGATCAAGCCTCTGTCCGTATTGATTGGGCTTAATGAAGGCTTGTTCAAGACTACGGATTATTACTCTGATTCGGGTATTGCTTATTTCGGTAAAAATAATTCTTCCAGTGTGCGTAACTCAGGCAGGCATGCTTATGGTCCTCTGAGACCTTCCGGAGCGATCCGCCATTCCTCCAATGCGTTTATGGTCGATATGGTTGGTGAGAAGTTGTGGAAAAAATACGGGGATAAGGGGATCGACGTCTGGGATAAGTACATGAAGGAATTTGGCTTGGGCGTATCGACTGGAGTCGATCTCCCTAAGGAATTTTTAGGTAATCTTAACTATATCAATGCGGAACGTGAAACGTCCTTATCACGGCTGGTGTACGCTTCTTTTGGTCAGCAGGCTGGTTATACGGCGATGCAATTGGCTCAATATACGGCGACGCTGGCGAACCGCGGTTCGCGAATGGAGCCTCATGTCGTCAACAAGATTACCGACGAGAATGGCAATATAGTTAAGGAATTCAAACCGAAGGTTCTCAATAAGGTTGAATTCAAGGATGCCTATTGGGATGAAGTCATCAGTGGTATGGAGACGAGCGTGCAAGCAGCATTTTCCGGATTCCCTTATGATTTCGCCCGGAAGACAGGGACTTCGGAGCAATGGGGGGCTGGGGCCAACCGGGATAACGGGGTGTTCATCGCCTTTGCTCCACGCAAAAATCCGAAGCTTGCGGTAGCGGTTATTGTTCCAGAAGGCGGCTTCGGGGCCTGGAGTGCAGCGCCTGTAGCTCGTAAGATCTTCGATGCCTATGATCAGGAATATGGACTGGACGGAATCCCGAAGAAAGCCAAAAATCAGCAAACGGATGGACAGTCAGCTAATCAGGATAATACAACGGAATAAGTAAGTTAAAAATCATAATGGATTCACATCAGCGATCTTTCACAGCAGAGCCTGCGGAAGATCGCTTTTTTTGTAGGGTGGATTATTAGAAAGGAGGGTGTGATGTGAAGAAGCTCTATATCACGGGCTTGAACGAGCGGGACAAGCTAGAACCAAGGCATTCCAATGTAAGGCTGAATTTGTTTTTCTTCAGTGCCTTTGCCATTTTTACAGTGATTATTATTCGTTTGGCCATCGTGCAATTCGTGGAGGGGCCGAGTTTGTCCTTGGTCGAGACCAAGTTAAGAGTGAGGGATGTGCCGATGCCTCCGATGCGAGGAGCGATCCTTGCCGCCAAAGGAGAGAAATTGGCGTATTCGATCCCGGTTCAATCCTTGTATTTGACTTTACAAAAAAGTAATTATGATCCGTCATCCGATTCTGGCAGACAGAATTATGAGGAAGCCGTCAGACTGGCCCGGGAGTTGAAGCAAGCCTTTGATAAGTATGGAAGCTCCGACAAGACGATGTCTGAACAGGAAATTATAGATAGTATGGATCTTGGCTTCCGGATTAATGGAGGGTTCACCCCGCGGCGGATCAAGACAGGTCTGACCTCTGAAGAGGTGGCTTATTTCCTGGAACGGAGGAGCGAATTTTCAGGTATCGATATTGTGGAGGAGGGTGTTCGGCATTACGACAAGGATAGAGTCGCGGTGCAGACGGTCGGCTATCTGAAAAAATACAGATCCACTTATGATTTGCCAAGGTACAAGCCGATTCGGGAATCGCAAGGCAATGATCCTGCTCTGCAATATACGGAGGAGGAATTCGTCGGCTTTGATGGTCTGGAATTGTACTATCAGAATGAGCTGCGTGGTAAGAACGGGTTCAAAAGCGTATCGATCGACCCGAGGAATATGGCTGATGGGATAACGGAAATTACCCCACCGGAGAAAGGCTATGACCTGCATACCACGATCGACAAAAGAGTGCAATTGACCGCCCAGCGTGCCATTCTGGATCAAATCGATTGGCTGCATACTCACCCGGTAGCCGGCAAATTACATCCCCATGCCAAGACTGGTTATGCAGTGGCGATCGAGGTAGACACCGGCTATATCGTCGCAATGGCGAGTATGCCGGATTATGATACGAACCTCTGGCCGACGGGCAGGATGGATTCCGAGCAATTTCGCAAGGTTGAGGATAATTATAGAAATGGAACGATCAACCCGTTTAGCTCCGGTCGTTCTGGACATGACCTCGATTCAACGGTGTTGCTCGGCTCGACTATCAAACCGCTGTCGGTGCTGATCGGATTAAATGAAGGCCTGTTTAAGACCACCGATTATTATGTTGACCGGGGAGCGGCCTATTTCGGCAAGAATAATTCTTCGAGAGTCAGAAATTCAGGGAATAGTGTCTATGGGCGAATCGATCCTGCTATGGCGATCAAAAATTCCTCCAACGCTTTTATGGTGGATATGGTTGGGAAGAAGCTGTATTACAAATATAATGCCAAAGGGATTGAGGTCTGGGATCGATATATGAAGGAATTCGGGCTTGGAACCTCGACAGGTATTGATCTGCCGGATGAATTTTTGGGCAAGCTGGAATACACTTCGGAATCAGAAAGTGTTCTTTCGCGACTGGCGTATGCATCGTTTGGACAGCAAGGTAGATATACAGTTATGCAGCTGGCACAGTATACGGCTACGCTTGCCAATCGAGGCAAGCGTATGGAGCCACACCTCGTAAGTAAGATTACGGATTCATCCGGGAATATGGTCAAGCAATTCGAGCCGACCGTACTGAATGAAGTCAAGCTAAATGACGCTTATTGGGACAAAGTGATCAGCGGGATGAAGACAAATGTGAGTTCATTTGAGGGATTTCCCTATGATTATGCCCGTAAGACAGGCACCTCTGAGCAGGACTATAGAGGCCAGAGGCTGGAGAACGGTGTATTTATTGCTTTTGCCCCGCGCGAGAACCCGAAGCTGGCCGTCGCTGTGGTGATTCCGGAGGGTGGCTTCGGGGCCTGGAGCGCTGCTCCCGTGGCGCGGAAAATCTTCGATGCCTATGACCAGGAGTATGGCTTGGACGGCGTACCGAAAGGGACAAATCAATAATAGGGAGGCAAGTGGAAGCTAGATTGAAAATTCCACTTGCCTTTTTGCCCTGTTATCGTTTAAAATTTGCATTAGGGAAACATTTTTAATGTAGTTCAAAATATATATAAGGGAGAAACATTTATTCTTATATGCAAAAACTAGGGCAAGCTGCTCGGTATATTGGGGAGGAATAATCTATGGAACAAATTCGGGTTAAGAAAAGCCCCTTGCAAAGGGCGAAAATTACACTGAGCGTGCTGGTATTGATCATCGTTGCAGCCTGCTCGAAGGTGGAAGGGGAACCATCTCAGCTTACCAGAGCTCAGGATGGTAGCAAAATTCAAGTTGTCTCCACGATCGGGATGATTACCGATGTCGTTCAGGAGGTTGGCGGGGATGAGGTAGAGGCCATCGGTCTGATGGGACCGGGGGTAGACCCGCATTTATACAAGGCTTCACAAGGGGATATGACCAGAATGGATCAAGCCGATATGATCTTCTACGGCGGTCTGCATCTGGAAGGTAAAATGACGGAGATCTTTGAGAAGCTGGAGCGTAAGAAACCGACGGTTGCCGTATCCAGGGATATCGATACCTCGGCGCTCCGCTCTGGGGAAGATGCTGGGGGAACGCAATACGATCCCCATATTTGGTTCAATGTGAAGCATTGGATCTCGGCGACGGAGACGATTCGTGATGCGCTGGTCAGCTATGATCAGGCGAATGCGGATCTCTACAAGGCGAATGCGGATAAATATATTAAACAGCTTGAGGAGCTGGATGAAGAAGTACGGACGGCCATTACCGAGATTCCCGAAGCCGGTCGTGTGCTTGTAACGGCGCATGATGCTTTTGGATATTTTGGCGAAGCCTATGGGATCAAAGTTATGGGGCTACAAGGAATCAGTACCGCTGCCGAGTATGGCTCCAAGGATGTCAGCGAGCTGCGTGATTACTTGGTCGAGAATAAGATCAAGGCGGTCTTCGTGGAATCGAGTATTCCGACGAAATCGATGGAAGCTGTCATCGCCGGAGCGAAAGAGAAGGGGCATGCTGTTGAAATCGGAGGGGAGTTGTATTCTGATTCTTTGGGGGAACCGGGATCTGATGCGGATACTTATATCAAAATGGTGCGGCATAACGTAAGCACGATTGTAAATGCCTTGAAATAAAATGTAGGCGATAAGGGACGCCAGGGAGATAAGGAGCGCGATAATCATGGGGATATACCCGCTTGAAGTAGATAATTTAACGGTAGCCTACCAGAAGAAGCCGGTGCTAAGTTCGGTATCCTTTCGGATTCCTTCAGGGAAGCTGATCGGTGTGCTAGGCCCGAACGGTGCTGGTAAATCGACGATGCTCAAAGCCGTTCTCGGTCTGATTCCGACGGTGGGCGGATCGGTCAAAATTTTCGGTCAAAGCTATAAGGAAAGTCGTAAAAAAGTCGGCTATGTGCCGCAACGTGAATCGGTCGATTGGGATTTCCCGACCAATGCGCTGGATGTGGTGATGATGGGCAGATATGGACATTTGGGCTGGTTTCGTCGCCCGGGGGCCAAGGAACGCCGGATCGCAATGGAATGCTTGGCTAAGGTTGGCATGGCGGATTTCGCCGGCAGGCAGATCAGCCAATTATCGGGAGGCCAGCAGCAGCGGGTGTTCCTGGCTCGGGCCTTGGCGCAGAATGCTACCTTATATTTCATGGACGAACCGTTTGCCGGGGTCGATGCGACCACTGAGAAAGCGATCATCAGCCTGCTGCATGAGCTGAGAGAGCAAGGCAAGACAGTGCTGGTCGTTCACCATGACCTCTCGACGGTCAAAGAGTATTTCGATGAAGTAGTGCTGCTTAACGGCAAGCTGGTCGCCGCTGGCTCGACCGAGGAGACGTTCACGACTGCTAATCTGCAGAAGACTTACGGAGGACGGATCGCTATGCTGCAGGATGTGACTAATGCATCCGATCGGTCAGATGAGGCAGAAGTAAGCGGTGAATCGTCGCCGAGACGATCGAAGACAGCCAGGAGAGCTGGAAAGGCTGGAAAGTCCAGCATGACGAACGCAGCGGATGGGGTGGATATCCCGGATGAAGCGGAAGGGGCGGATGTACCGCTTGGGGCGGTGAGCCGCACATGATGTCATCTTTGCTAGGCTGGTTTGCCGATCCTAACATGCAATGGATCTTGATGGGGTCTTTATTGCTCGGCATCGGCAGTGGAGTTATCGGCTCGTTCACTTATTTACGTAAGCAGAGCCTGATGGGGGACGCGCTCGCCCATGCCGCATTGCCCGGAATTTGTATCGCCTTTATGCTCATGGGCGTGAAGTCGATC
Source organism: Paenibacillus aceti (assembly GCF_003614185.1). GTDB lineage: Bacteria > Bacillota > Bacilli > Paenibacillales > Paenibacillaceae > Fontibacillus > Fontibacillus aceti. Next base: position 3,359,039 of record NZ_KZ987724.1, on the reverse strand, counting down.
GGATTATTCATGCTCGGTTCGATCATCTCGGGGATGATCGCTACCTTCGGTATACATGCGATTACCCGCTATTCCCGTATTAAACAGGATGCGGCACTCGGGATCATTTTATCTGTTTTCTTTGGAATCGGGGTTGTGCTGATGACGAAGATACAGCACAGCGGGAACGGCAATCAGAGCGGTCTCGACAAATATATGTTCGGGCAAGCGGCTTCCATGATGAAATCGGACGTATATATGATGGGAGTTGTCTCGCTGCTTTTGATTATAGTTTGCTTTATTTTATTCAAAGAGTTCAAGCTCGTCAGCTTCGATCCCGGCTTCGCCAGAGGGATGGGAATGAAGGTTGGGCTATTGGAGCAGCTTCTGTTATTCATGACGGTGGTAGCTGTTGTTGTAGGCATTCAGGCAGTGGGTGTCGTACTGGTAGCGGCGTTGCTGATCACTCCGGCTGTATCGGCCAGATATTGGACAGATTCGCTTGGGGTAATGGTGGTGCTGGCTGGCTTCATCGGCGCTTTCTCCGGTGTGACCGGAACGCTGATCAGCGGTACGTTATCCAACCTGCCTACAGGGCCAGTTACGGTATTGGCGGCGACCTCTTTATTCTTGGTCTCGGCGATCTTCGCCCCTAATCGCGGCCTGGTGGCCAAGGTATGGCGCAGAGCCCGCACCAGACAACAGATTCAGCAGAGCCAATCGCTTGAAATGGCCCAGCAGCGTTCACGAACTGTAGAAGGAGGGCTCGACTGATGATGGATTTCTGGATTATTCTTACCGGAACCTTGGTAGCGGCGACTTGTGGAATATTGGGCTGCTTCCTCGTTCTACGGAAAATGGCGATGGTCGGCGATGCGATCAGTCACTCGGTGCTTCCCGGCATTGCCATAGCCTTTCTGCTCGGCGGTTCTCGGGACTCCGTTCTGATGCTGTTCGGAGCGGCGGTGCTAGGGCTGATTACAGTGGTGCTAATCCAGCTGCTGCAACGTAGCGGATTGCAATCGGATGCCTCGATCGGCATCGTATTTACGGCATTATTCGCGATCGGAGTCATTCTGATCAGCCGAAATGCCCAGCATATTGACCTGGATCTGGATTGTGTGTTGTTCGGTGAAATAGCCTATGTGCCATGGGATTCTTTGATCTGGAATGGCTACAATCTGGGTCCTGTCGCTATCTGGATGTTAGGAGGAACCTTCCTCATTGTGCTGATTACGATCGCGTTATTTTATAAGCAATTCAAGATTTGTGCCTTCGACCCTGCGCTTGCCGCAGCCTTGGGCATACCGGTAGCCTTGTTCCACTATCTATTGATGGGATTAGTCTCCTTGTCAACGGTCGCTTCATTCGAGAGCGTAGGAGCTATTCTCGTAGTCGGGATGCTGATTGTTCCCGCAGCGACAGCGTACTTGCTGACAGACCGTCTCGGTCTGATGCTGCTATACAGCGTCATTATCGGAGCTATCAGTTCTACCGGCGGCTACTATATGGCGAAACTGTTCGACGCTTCGATCGCCGGCTCGATGATCACGGTATGTGGAATTCTGTTCGTACTGACATTCCTGTTCTCGCCTTCCCATGGGCTGATCTCCCGCTGGACGAAGCGGCAGCAGATGCGCGGCGGCAATCTAAACCAAGTCATATAGAGGTAGTTCAAAGAGTCCGCTTTTGATCACGTAGTTAACTCAGGAGGCTAACTCGGCATCGAATCTTGAATTCACCCGGGCCTTCCGGTGCTCACGTACCCACTACGTACGCTGCGCTCCTCAGTCCCGGCTTCATCCAACCTTCTCGGTGCTGAAAACCGGACTTTTTGAACTTTTATTTGAATTGGTATTCGATATATAAAATGATCAGGAGGATTTCCCTTTGGGGGGAGATCCTCTTTTTTGGCTGCGCTCCGTAAATTTTGCGGCTGTGAGTGGTAGCTAGGTGATCGGGTAGGATTATGATAAAATGACGATATGTGTGCCTAGAATATTATCTACAGAATGGGGGACTACTGTTGAGGTATAAATTACTAGCGTTAGATATGGATGGGACGTTACTTACGGACCAACACCAGATCTCCCCGGAGACGGAAAAATGGATTCGCAAAGCGATGGATGCCGGAATCCATGTGTGCCTGTCAACAGGACGCATGTACACGGAGGCCGTACCCTTTGGCGAGCAGCTTGGACTGGAGACGCCTATGGTAACGGTGAACGGAAGTGAAGTCTGGCGTTCTCCTTATCAGCTGTATCGGCGTGAATTACTTGATCCGGCTGTCGTCTCACAAATGTATCGGCTGTCCCGGGATAAGAATGTCTGGTTCTGGGCCGATGCGGTGGAAGGAAAATATAATGAGAAGAATTGGGAGCCAGGGCTGCCGGAGCGGAATCAATGGCTGAAGTTCGGCTATCATACGGAAGATCATGATATCCGGCATGAGATAATGCTGAGCCTGCAAAATATCGGCGGACTTGAGATTACGAACTCATCCCCTTATAATTTGGAGATCAATCCTCCTGGTATTAATAAAGCGAGTGGAATTCAACATGTCTGCGAGCTTCTCGGCATACAGATGTCAGAGGTTGTGGCGATTGGCGACAGCTTAAATGACCTCGCTGTCATTCAGGCTGCTGGTTTGGGCGTTGCGATGGGTAATGCGCAAATGGCAGTACAGGAAAATGCGGATGTCGTCACCGCTTCCAATAATGATGATGGGATTGCGCTGATTATCCGCGATTATATTTTGACGGAGGAGTGAGCGTCTAATGACGGTGCTGGGCTGGATATTGGTCATCCTTTTATTTGCTGTAGGGATGGCAGGGGCAGTTTATCCCGTGCTGCCGGGGGTACTTGCCGTTTATTTTGCCTTCTTCGTATATGGTTGGTTCTTCTCATTCGAAGCCTTTGGCTGGGTGTTCTGGACCATCCAGACGCTGATTGTCGTCGTGCTGATGGTGGCCGATTATGCGGTTGGAGCCTGGGGTGTCAAGAAGTTCGGCGGCAGCAAGCTGTCGATTTGGCTTAGTACCATCGGTATTATTGTCGGCCCGTTCGTGATCCCTGCCTTTGGTCTGGTGCTCGGTCCTCTGCTCGGCGCAATGATCGGGGAACTGATCCGCGGGGAGAGCATCGAGAGAGCCTTTAAGGTAGGAATTGGCTCTGTAGTAGGCTTATTCAGCAGTTTTGTCGTGAAAATTATCCTCCAGCTCGTCATGATCATTCTATTCATTATCTGGATTATATAAGTCACAGATTATAGCGTAGAGCGCATCCGCGCTCTATTTCGCACTATTTATCTTAACGCGCATTACTCTTGCAGTAATCCTGGAAAGAAGGAATCATTTTTGTCTAAGAAAGAATCTTTCATTAAAGGCACGTTAATTCTTGCCGGAGCGGCATTGATCGCCAGAGTGTTGGGCTTGTTCCAGCGCGTCCCTCTGGAGCATATTCTGGGGGATATCGGGAACGCCTCCTACTCCCAGGCAAATGCCGCTTATTTCATGCTGCTGACCATTGCGACGGCAGGGATTCCTAGTACATTAAGTAAAATGGTATCCGAGCGGCATGCGCTGAACCGTCCTATGGAAGCGAGACGAATCTATCATGCCGGGCTGATGTTCGCAGCTGTGTCCGGCATCGTGATGTTTGTGCTGCTGTATATGTTTGCACCGGCGTATGCCCGTGCTTCAGGGATTCCTGAGACAGCGGTGACGATCCGGGCGCTGGCGCCTGCCTTGCTGCTGTTCCCGTTGATTGCGATTATCCGCGGTTACTTGCAGGGGCGCAACATTATGATCGCCGGCGGGATCTCGCAGGTGATTGAACAAATCGTCCGCGTCGGGACGGGACTGGTTCTGGCTTTCCTGTTCTATCATTGGGGATATTCTGGCGAGAAAATCGCCGCCGGGGCTACCTTCGGCGCGGTTATCGGCGGGGTGGCTGCCTTGCTGGTCATGCTCTATTACAATATGAAGGTGCGCCGCAAGGACCGGATGGAGCTGCAGCTGCAAGTTCAGGAGGGACAGGCCAAGATATCCTATGGCCACATCTATGCGGAGATCTTCAAGCTATCGATCCCGATCGTCGTCTCCTCGATGACGGTGTCGGCGGTGAATTTCATCGATAATTCGATTCTGAAGCCGCTTTTGTCAGGACAGATCGGTCCGGTTGAGGCGACTTATGTACTGGGGATTCTCGGCAACCGGGCGCAAATGATCGCCGGGATACCGCCGATCCTGGCGATTGCGCTAAGCCAGTCGTTGGTGCCGATCATTTCCGCGGCCTTCGCTCGCGGGGATCAGGCGCATTTGAAGCGCCAAGTTACGCTGGCGATGCAGGTTGCTGTGCTTACGGGCATGCCGATCATCCTCGCGCTCGGAACAGCGGCTTACTCCGTGAACGGCTTGCTGTTCAGTACTCGTGATGGCAGCGGTATTGTGGCTATGCTTACTTTTGCGACGATCTTTCAAATTACGATGATGACCAGTAATTCGATCCTGCTGGGCATCAACAAGGCCACGCTCTCGATGGTGCATGTAATTATCGGGATCATCGTCAAGCTGGTGGCCAGCTATGCGCTGGCTCCGCTGCTGGGCATCTACGGAATTATAATCGCTACAGCGTTGTGCTTCCTCGTGATCACTTTGCTTAATCTGCGTTCGATGAAACTGATTGTTCCGTTCTCGATCATGGAAGGACGCTGGGGCGGATTTCTGCTTACCGTCGTGTTGTTAGCGGGAGTTGGTTATGGACTGAATCAGCTCGGCATCGGCATGGAAGCCTTCATGCCTGGCCGGATCGCCTTCTTCCTGACCTGCTGTATCGTCGGCACAGCTGTCGTAGCGCTCTATCCGGTGCTGCTGGTCGTGCTGCGAGTGGTCCGGAAGGACGAGCTAGGGAATTATCCGCGAGCGCTGCAAAAAGTGTTCCGCCCGCTCATGCGTTTGCAGCGCGGTTCGGCGCGTACTGGCACTGGCGGAACGATGTAAATGCGAGCGGCTTTAGTCGGCGGCGCCCTCCGGGAACGCCGACCGCATGACGCCATACCTGTGCTCGCGACTGACGTCGCACAGGTATGGCGGCTGCGGCGCGCTGATGCCATCCAGCGCGCTGTGGTCCTTGAACCAATCCTCGCGTAGGATTGGTTCATAGGGGGCATCGCCCCAAGCGTCCAGCAGCTTGGGGCTATAGAGACGCTGGCCTGCGGGCAGCGTCTCGCCCTGTGGAAGCTCTGACCCCTCACGTACAGGGGTCAGAGCTTCTGCTTTATTGGCCGTGAACAGGTCCGGCCAATAGTCCGCGCGCGAGCCGGTGTGCGGCACGCACGCGGCGAAGCGCTGCGCGCCGCTGTGCACGGCGCGCAGCCCGAACAGCATCGCGTATAGGCTCTTGCCTAGCGCGATGCGGGCGGGCAGACTGACCGGGTTGATGACGCTGCGACCGGCCAAACGGTGCGCAGCGTAAGATTCAGGGCAGTCTCGCCCGCTGGCTGCAGACTCCTGTTGCTTGAGTCCGTATATATTCCCGCTGTTCTCGAGCAGCGGGAATATTATATGATTCATACTAAGCAATTGAATCAGAAATGATTCATGGATCTCATCCAAGGATATTTGATAATGCGGATGACGAAATACCTGTTTATCTATATAGTTCTGCTCATTTATAATAAGCCCGACGGTCAGCAGCGGACTGCTGCGGTCGATCCAGAACCTCTGCCAAAATGGCTCCATGAAGCGGGAAACATGGAAGTAAGGAAGCAGGTGGAACAAGCTTCGGCCAATTTCGCGGCTCTTGGAGTATAGTAGGAGCTGCGGGTAGGCATCTTGGAAAATAAGCGCATTACTGCGCTCAAAAAAACGATAGATGGATTTTTTCTCTTCTTCATCGAGTACATTTTGCAACCTGCTCCCCTTGAGGTCGGTCATCCACCAGCCAGCATTGCGCGATACCATATGAGCTAGGAAAGCCCAATGTAGCTCAGGGTATTGCTCATATATCGTCCAGTAGGCTTCGGTGCGGGTGATATTGCTGATTTCCGACTTGCGGGTAGCATTAGCAATCTCTTCGGCAAGCTGCAGTTCGTCCTCCGTCCATGTCTCCGCGAGGCCTCCATGTGCGAATTTACGGCGCAGCAAATCCTCAATTTCCGTTTTAACGGCATTAACTGTGGCTTCGTTCCACTCGAGTGCGACCCGCTCTTCCCTTAATTTGCTGGAATCCGACCATTGTGCAGCTTTGTCTTTAACAGCTTCGCCAATTACTATTGGAAGACGAAGGATCAATTTTTTCAGACCGTCTTTGTTCGTGCTCTCGGGATCAGGGGGAATCTGCTGCGTCATTGGTAAACCTCACTTTCGTCACCGTAATAATGGTCTGGAGTAGTAAATCATGTCGATAATTTCTGATGTTATAAGTATGCTCGAAACATTTGACTTCCACACTTCAATTTGGTTGACTAGAGATACATCGATTTGGGAAATACACGATATGAGAGAGGAATGAAAAGCTATGAGAAAAATTACATCGGCAGAGGAATTCCAGACTAGCATTCAAGCCGGCGATCTGGTTGTGGCCGTCTTTAAAGCGGACTGGTGTGTAGATTGCAAATTCATCGACCCGTTCATGCCTGAGGTGGAGCAGAAATATGAGGGTCGTCTGACCTTGATGGAGGTTGACGTGGATCAGGTTGGAGATGTCAGCCAGGAGCAGAATATTCTCGGAATCCCGAGCTTCATCGCTTATACCAAAGGCAGGGAGCTGGTTCGCTTTGTTAATAAGCTCCGCAAATCCCGTGAGGAGATCGAGGCTTTCCTGGATAAGGCGTTAGATGTTTATTCCGCTCTGCAGGATACCGCGAAGGGCTAAGACAATTAAAGCTTGGATGAACAGCACGCCGCCTCCAGAATGATGGAGTCCGGCGTGCTTTTGTTTTTTTGAATAATTTGTCATGTTCCCCTATGATTGCATGGGGGATATCGGGTATAATGAAGTGGTATGAATTGTGAATATTTCTTAACACTTTGTTATAGCAGGTGAGAATCGTTGAAGACCAAGCATTTGAAATGGCTTAGTTACTTGTCCTGTTTTGTTATGTTTCTCGCAACCTTGGGCGGGAGTGTGGTGACGAAGACGGAGTCGGGCCTGGGCTGCGGCAATGAATGGCCGCTATGTCACGGGAAGTTCGTCCCTGCTCATACGCTGGCTTCGATGATTGAATATTCCCATCGGGCTATCAGCGGAGCTGCGGGCTTGCTGGCGGTCGGTGCCTTCGTAGCCTTCTGGATGTTCCGCAAGAAGCGCAAGGATTTGCAGTTCTATGCTTTGCTGGCGCTTATTTTCGTAATGGTCCAGGCCTTCATGGGGGCGATGGCGGTGATTTACCCGACTTCATCCGGTGTAATGGCGCTCCATTTCGGTTTTTCGCTGGTCGCTTTTGCCAGTTCGATTATGCTCGCGCTAGGGGTCCGGCAGGAAGAAATCGCGGAGAAGAATGCCACACCACAGTCGGCAGGGGTCCCCCTTTATCCCGTATCGGCCAGATTTCGCAATTTGACTTGGTTCGCCACGATTTATACTTATATCGTCGTATACATAGGAGCCTATGTCAGCCATACGGATTCAGCGGGAGGCTGTAGCGGCTGGCCGCTCTGTAACAATGAGCTGATCCCGGATCTGAGCGGGGGGACGGGCATTGCCTTTATGCACCGGATCGCAGCCTTGCTGCTGCTCGCGCTGATTGCGCTGGTCGGGCATTTGGCTTATTGGAAGCACCCGCATCATAAGGAGATTCGCAAATTGGGGATTGCCGCCACGGTCCTGATTATCATTCAGGTGTTCACGGGAGCCGGGATTGCACTTACCTTGACTAATTACAACGTCTACCTATTCACCTCACTTGCCCATATTGTCGTGTTGGCCTCGCTGTTCGGCGTATTATGCTATCTGAGCGTAAGAACCTGGCAGCTCAGCAGGCTGCAGCTAACCGTCTAGCCAAGTGAGAAGCCAGGCGGGGAGCAGCTGGATGTGTAAGCAGTAACGAAACACCATATCGTTATTTCGGCGAAATCAGCATCAACTCAAATCTAACGAAATATCGTTATTCAGGCAAAAAACGGCTATTTAGGCCCTGATTTACTCTAATAACGATACCCAGATTCGTTAGATTTTGAAATCGCTCCTTTTGAGGCGAATAGCGATACCACGTTCATTACAAATTCAGGGGGGAAGATCAGTCAAATTTCTGCCTCCCATGATGGATGTCTTGTCGGATCTGGTGCATCCTATGAGGACGAGCCGGAGAGTGAAGTCTGATGAATTATTCCCGCGTGAGGATATCGTGAAATTGGTGAATGAACGCTGGAAGTCTTATTCTGTATATATAAATGGTTGCACGAATAGAGCAAGAGCATAGACACCCAGTCACTTGCAGGAAATGAGGAATGACAATGCTGCGTAGCTTACTTGGAGAGCCGCCCAGACAACCCGAGGACAGACTAGAAAAAGCGATAAAGGCGATGAACGAGACGGTTCGCCATGTCCGTAAGGAAATTGAGCTTCACCATGATCCGACCCATGATTACCGCAAGCTGGAAATCTGGATTCTCGGCTTGATCTCTTCGCTTGATGAGCTGGAGGAATGCTATTTCGCCTCAAGCTTCTTCCGCAGGAAGGTCGTCCATGATTCGGTCACAGATATGGATGCGGCGGAACGCGAGAACTATGCCAGGTATGTGTTTTTCTATAAAGATGGATTCATTCGAGTGTTTGCTGTGCTGGACAAGCTCGGTACAGTGCTTAATGAGCTGTTCGATATGAAAATGGGCAAGGTCAAGACGCATTTCTCTTACTTTACGGTGCTTCGTCAGCTTCAAGCCGCGCCCAAGTATGCCGAGTTGGGTCAGAGACTGGCCGTGATCAAGGGTCAATACCATGAAGCGCTATCGGAGCTAAGACGCCGCCGTAATACAGAAATCCATTATATGAACTCTGAGATGAGGGATGATCTGTGGCAGCGGCATCAGGCTTTATTCGGCAAAATAGAGCTTGAAAATCTGGATCTGCATATCCGTGATCTCGATCAGGGCTATCAGATGGTGTGCGAGACGCTAGAGACGGTATTTGAGTACACGAATCAAAGATGGAAGCAAATTGCTTCTGGGTAATAAATCCCCCGTGCGACGCTCTTTTTGCCGACTGTGTCAAATTTCCTTTGACAAACTGTGAGAATGTTACTATACTCAGGATAGTTTCAGAAACCCGTGTATATAATTTCATAACTTTTCTTATCGAGAGTGGTGGAGGGAAAGGCCCGATGAAGCCCGGCAACCGATTTATCTGAATCTTTGGTATGATACCTTGATCAAGATAAATGTCATGGTGCTAATTCCTTCAAAGTTTGTTCAGCTTCCGGCGGACAACTTTGGCAGATGAGAAGGCATTGTCTTTACGTAAAGAGAGCCCTTTGATTCTGTGAGGGGCTCTTTTCTTGTATTAATTGGTAGATATTCTAGGAATAACAGTGATGTGAAGAGCGGGCGTACCGCATTACATGACTGCATTTAGGGGGCAATTGACTTGATTGAACTCAAACAGCTGACGAAGACTTACGGCGACAAAAAGAAAAAAACAACCGCCTTATCCGGGCTTAATTTATCCGTTGGCAAAGGTGAAATATTCGGTGTAATCGGTCATTCCGGGGCAGGGAAGAGCACCTTGATCCGCTGCATTAATCTGCTGGAGCGTCCGACGGAAGGCGAGGTGTGGGTTGGTGGTGTAGAGCTGACCCGGCTTGGCAAGCGGGAATTGCAGGAGAAGCGGCGGAAGATCGGCATGATCTTTCAGCATTTCAATTTGCTGTCCTCGGCGACGGTATTTGATAATATCGCTTTTCCGTTAACGTTGATTCATACACCGAAGCAGGAGATAGAGAAAAAGGTGAATGATCTGCTCGAACTGGTCGGGCTGCAGGAGCATGGCAGTAAATATCCGGCCCAGCTGTCCGGCGGTCAGAAGCAGCGGGTTGGCATCGCTAGAGCGCTGGCGAGTGATCCAGATGTGCTCTTATGTGATGAAGCGACCTCTGCACTCGATCCGCAGACGACCGACTCCATTCTCAAGCTGCTACTCGATATCAATCGCAGGTTTAATCTGACGATCATGCTGATCACGCATGAGATGCATGTGATCCAGAGCATCTGTGACCGTGTCGCTGTCATTCATGCCGGCGGCATTGTAGAAGAGGGACCGGTGACGGAGGTATTCCTGAAGCCGCAGCATCCGGTGACGAAGGAGTTCATCGAGCGGGATGCGCGCGGGGAGGAAGGCTTCAATCTGGCGGCGGCTTCGCTGGCGAGTGGCTCCCGCTTGGCGAGAATTACGTTCCTCGGTACGAAGACCTACGAATCGATCATGTCCCAGGTCGTGCGGGAGACAGGCGTTAATTTTGCTATTCTGCAGGGCACCATATCTACAATCAAGGATACGCCTTACGGGAAGCTGACAGTAGCATTTGAGGGCAAGGATGAAGATGTGAAGCGGACGATTGAACTGTTACGACAGCGTGAGCTAGATGTGGAGGTAGTGAAATAATGGGAGGTCTGGATTTCTCGAAGATTGATTGGACCGAGATGGGAACGGCTTCGGTGGATACATTGCAGATGATGCTGTACTCCACGCTATTCACTCTCGTTATCGGCTTACCGTTGGGGGTACTGTTGTATGTCTCCTCACGGTCCAATTCCGCGGTATTGCAGTGGGTATACAGAGTAATGTCATTTATCGTTAATATTATTCGTTCAGTACCATTCATTATTCTGATCGTCGCTTTGATCCCGCTAACCCGGGCCATCGTCGGCGTATCCTCCGGTGTACAGGGGACGATTCCTCCGCTTGTCATCGCCGCTGCGCCATTCTTCGCCCGTCTCGTGGAGACGGCGCTACGTGAAGTGGATCGCGGAGTGATCGAAGCTTCGCAAGCGATGGGGGCAACGCCCTTCCAGGTAATCCGCAAGGTGCTGCTGCCGGAGTCGCTGCCTGGACTTATCGCGGGCGTTACGATTACGGTAGTCACTCTCGTCAGCTATACCGCGATGTCGGGGATGATCGGCGGCGGAGGCCTGGGGGACCTGGCGATCCGTTACGGTTATTACCGTTATGAGAAGGAAGTTATGATCGTCTCGGTTATTTTCATGGTTATTCTGGTGCAGGTACTGCAGATGCTGGGCGATCGGCTGGTCATTTATTTTACTCGGAAATAAGGAATTACTAAATATAGAAGCTGCTATCCTTATTCAAATTTAATTAATAGGAGGTCATACTGTATGAAAAAGTGGAGTCTTACCCTGTTAACTCTTGTATTGGTGCTGGTGGTGTCCGCTTGCGGAAGCAACGGAGACAAGGGGGCAAATAATACGGCGGGAAGCAGCAATGCTGCTGGAACTGAGAATACGGCAAGCTCGGATAAGCCGGTGAAGCTGGTCGTTGGGGCGACATCGCCTCATGCAGATATTCTTAAGCATATTGCTCCAGCTCTGAAGGAAGAAGGAGTTGAGCTGGAAGTGAAGGAATTCTCTGATTATGTGCAGCCTAATATTCAAGTGTATGAGAAGCAACTGGATGCGAACTATTTCCAACATCAGCCTTATCTCGATGCACAGAATGAGCAGAATAACTTCGATCTGGTCTCGGTCGTAGGCGTACACGTTGAACCATTTGGCGCTTACTCCAACAAGTATACATCCAAGGATGAAATCGCCGATGGCGCTACGATTGCGATCCCGAATGATGCGACAAATGGCGGACGTGCGCTGCTCCTGCTGGAGAAGCAAGGCCTGATCAAGCTGAACCCGGATGCAGGTATTACGGCTACCGCTAAGGATATTACGGAAAATCCAAAGAACCTGAAATTTAAAGAAGTGGATGCCGCTATGCTGCCGCGCCAATTGGACGAGGTGGATCTGGCTCTGATCAATACGAACTATGCGCTCAAAGCGGATTTGAATCCGATGAATGATGCTCTGTTCATTGAGGATAAAGATTCCCCTTATACGAATATTCTCGTATCTCGCCCGGATAACAAGGAGTCCGATGCTATCCAGAAGCTGGCCAAGGCGCTGACTTCCGACGATGTGAAGACATTTATCGAGGATACTTACAAAGGTGCGTTAGTACCTGCGTTCTAAGGAACCATAAAGTAATACCATGCCACCGCTTCATTTATGGAGAGGGTGTCAAATATAAGAAACCAATCCCAACGCGGACGTTCCAAGTCCGCCGGGATTGGTTTCTTTTTTATTGCGGGATTCTATCAGATTTCATACCATCTGATTTCATTCGCTGCTAGCTGCAGCTCGAAGCTTGTGCCGTCGCCACGGTAGACGGTCGTCTGCTGTGGCTCATAGGTATTGTTGACCACGCAATATTTGCCATTCTTCACGTAAGCATGAACCTCGACATTATAGTTGTCGCTGAACCAGCGCTGTAGCTCATCCTCGCTATGGGCGCTCCATACAATTGCGCGATAGAGCAGACGGCTGTTCTCGAAGCTGTATGGCAGACCGCTGATGTAGACCCCGCGGCCCTGGCCGAACTCATGGACGGCGAGCTGTACTTCCTTATCGATCTGGCGCAGGACAGTCGTGCCTTCAAGGGCGAACACATTCTTCTTACCCTCACCAAAATCTATCCGCTTATGCCCTTGTTCATCGAGCTTGCAATCAGCGGTAATGAAATGATCATGCTCGGTCCAATTGTATTTATCGTAGCCCAGCGTGAAGCCTCGTTCCAGCTCCACCCCGAGGATCGAGCTCAGTTGGAAATAGCGTCCATTCGCCTGATGAGCCGCGGGTTCGCCTACGCCGATAAAGCCGCCGCCCTCATGGACGAAGCGCTTGATCGCGGTCATGATGTCCGGGTCCAGCCACCAGTCTCCCCCCGTATATGCGGTATCGGCATCTCCGATGTTAAGGATCACATCGATATCCTCGAGAATCGAGGCATCCTGTTTAATATCATCGAAGCTGATGAATCTGACATCGAACGGTGCCCCGGAGAGGGCTTCGATGATCCCGGCATAGCTATAGTTGGGCTTGTAATAGAGGGCATGGTGAACCATATGATTGCCCCAGGCTCTCATTTTACCCCAGCAGTTGAGTACAGCTACCGTTTTTACACAGTAAGGTGTCGTTCCTTGCACATTGTCATACAGGGTTCGGAATTCATCACAGACGCTCTCCACATAATCGACGAACTCGGGAAAGTCCAGCGCCAGCTTCAAATACCCGCCATAGCCGATCCGGTCGATCGGTTTGCGCAGGATGGCCCGGCGGGCGGTCACCCAATTCACCTTGGCTTCGCGGACGGGATCTCCGCCTTCATGGAAGGTGTCCGGGAAGAAGTAAGGCAGGAAACGTCCTTCTGTATATTTAACTCCGGGAATATCGCTGATCAGCCGTAGGGTTGAACCATTGCCTACACTACCGACAACCGCATCCAAACCGATTGAGGTGAATTCATCCATGAACGGCTCGGTCCCGATCCAGTGATCGCCGAGGAACATCATCGCTTCTTTGCCGCATTCATGGACAATATCGACGATTTCCTTGGCCAGCTTGGCGACTTCACGCCGCTGAAAAGCCTGGAAGTCGTGGAACTCCTTCGAAGGAATTCGATACGTATTGTTGAAATAACCCTGATCGATGATAAACTCTGGCCGGAACTTGTATCCGACCTCCTGCTCGAATTGCTCCAGGATATACGGGCTCACCGAGGCTGAATAACCGTACCAGTCTACATACTTCTCCCGGGCCAGTTCATCAAATATAAGCGTAAACTGATGGAAGAAGGTTGTGAACCTTATCACGTTAACATAAGGGTGGTCGGCAATAAATTTACGGATTCGCTCCATCGTGAATTGATGCGTCTTAGGCTGCCTGACATCGAAGGTCACCTGATGCTCGACATCCTGCCAGTCATTGACGACGGAATTATACATATGCACCGGGTCCCACATGATATACGCGAGAAAGCTCACAGTATAGTCATGGTACGGCACGGCCTTGATCGTAACGCTCACCGTTGCCGGATCATAGCTCCACTGCGCAGTAGGCACGACCTCGCCTGTCGTGCGGTCGATCACTTCCCACCAGCGCGTTATATCATCACGCTCATTGACTTTGAGCATATCGGGATATAAGCCCTTCATCAATGGGATAGTCAGCCTCGTATCTGTAGCTGTATAGAAGGGGGTCATCAGGTACATCTGCTGGATCTCATCTGGATGAGCCAGAGCCCATTCATTATCCTTGCGAGTCGTATAATACGTAGAATAGATTTTGGCATCGGTCTGGCTCAGCTCCGTTGGAAAATCGGTGCCATCGCAGTCCCGGATCGCATCTGCGCCCCAGCGCTCCATGATCTCCCGGGTTTGTGAGATCACGTCCAGATCCGTTGGAATAGTAACACGACCTTGCTTATTAGCAATGGTGAAGCTCCTTCCTATTTATATTGTCGATTATAGAACCAGAGCAAGCCGATGAGCAGGGCAAGGCCGATCAGCATCGTCCCGAGCCCGGTTGCTCCAATATTTTTCTGGCCGGTAATCACCAACGCGATCGCAATCACAAAAACGATCAGCATGAGTAAGTGATGCAGCCGAGTTCTCGAAGAATCGTTCATCATGAGCACCTAACCTTTCAGCCCGCCCATCGTCATGCCTTGGGTCAGCTTTTTTTGTACTAGAATATAGAGCAGCAGGGTCGGCAGCATCACCAGCACCAGACCTGCATACATCTGGCCGTACTGAACAGCGGATTTCTGAGCTGCCATCAGGTTCATCAGCCCGACCGGAAGCGTCCTCAGCCCCGGCTTGGTGAGTAGCGTCATCGAGATGATGTACTCATTCCAGAAGGAGAGGAAATTGAACAGGATGACAGTGACGATGCTGGGCTTGGCCATCGGCATAATCACCTGGACCATCGTGCGGAAATATCCGGCCCCGTCAACCGAAGCGGCCTCCTCATATTCCTTAGGCAGGGTCTTGAAATAGCCCGATAGCAGATAAATCGTAAAAGGCAGAGCCATCGCAGCATAGACGAGTGCCAGAATGAACAGATTGTTGAGGAAAATAGGCTGGCCCAGGATGCTGCGCATCGATTTGTCCCCATTGTTCAGCATGAGGAAGATCGGAACGACGATATAGTTGATGTTGATGAATAAGCCCGCCATGAACAGCATGTTCCAGAAGGTGCTGCCTTTGAATTTATATCTGGCCAGCACATAGGCGGCCGGCAAGGCGATGACCAGCAGCAAGCTGAGGGCGATCGCTGTAGTAATGACTGAGTTGAGCATGTAGCTGCCCATTTTGGCCTTCTGCCAGGCATCGGTGAAGTTCTGTAGATGTATTCCCTCCGGCAGAGCCCATGGACTGCCATAGAATTCAGCATCCTGCTTGATCGAAGCCAGGAATGCCCAGCCGACAGGGACGATAATGATGATCGCAAGTGCAATCAGCAGGATGTAAATGATGAATTTATAGAATCTGTTGCTGCTATGCTGATGATCTGTATTCATTTTGTCCCCTCCTTAATATTCCAAATGCTCTCGCCTGGTGACTGCGTTCAGAACCGCCGCCAGCGCGAAGGAGAACAGAAATACCACGACACCGATCGCCATTCCGTATCCATACGAAGAGTTGGTGTAGGCTTCCTTGTACATATAGCTCAGGAAAACCTCGGTAGCTCCGTCCGGCCCGCCGCCCGTCATAGCCATCACGAACAGGAAGCTCATATTAATCGTACTGATGATAAAAAAGGTCAATGTGGTGCGAATATTCGTCCAGATCAGCGGAATGGTGATCGCGAAGAATTGATGTCTGCGGCTTGCGCCTTCGAGCTCGGCCGATTCATACAAGCTCTCGGGAATATTGGCCATACTGGCCATATACATCACCATGTAGTAGCCGATCGCCT
This sequence comes from Paenibacillus aceti, assembly GCF_003614185.1. Lineage (GTDB taxonomy): Bacteria > Bacillota > Bacilli > Paenibacillales > Paenibacillaceae > Fontibacillus > Fontibacillus aceti. Next base: position 3,343,083 of record NZ_KZ987724.1, on the reverse strand, counting down.
GCCAGACCATGGCCCCGCATAAGCTGTAGATGACGATCTTCTGATCGCCGAGCCAGAGGATTGGGTCTGAGCTGGCTGAACGGAAGAGGTTCAGGAACGCATTCAGCAATCCGTTGTTCGGGTCGTAGATGGCAGAGAAGATCGCACTGATGACGACGATGGACAAGATATTTGGAATATAAAAGATGATCCGAAAGAAATTTTGTCCGATCAATTTTTCACGGGACAGCATAGAGGCAAATAGAAGTGCAAAGGCAAAGGTAACGATCGACACCACGACGATCAACAGAACGCTGTTCTGAAAGGTCTGGTAAAACTTCTCACTCTGGAACAGCTTGGTGAAATTTTGCAATCCTACAAAGGTTTTATGATCCGTATAGCCGCCCCATTTATAGAGAGACATGCGGAATACATCGATCGTAGGAATAATCAGAAAGATGATAAAGAGAATGACTGCAGGTGCAAGACAGAAAAATATGAACCGCCCCCGTCCTTTTCTGTTATCCATGGGTTCATCTCCTTCCTAGGGTAAAAATAACGGTGGACAGCCGGGCTGACCACCATTATTTACATGTTGCGGGCGAAACGCTGTTAGCGGGCTTATTTATTTTTTTAGGGCGCCGCGCAGGGAGTCGCTTGCTTTCGTAATGGCTTCGATCCATTGATCCTTCGTCTTGGACTTGGTTACTAATGAATCAACGGTGCCGAATACTGTATCCGAAATGCTAACGCCTTCGACCGGGTCGGTGGTTGCGAATGCGCCCATAGCTGCCTTAGCACCGGAATCATATACGCTGTAGAACAGCTTGTTATCGCCTTCCAGCTTATCCGACATGCCCTTGATCGGTTGAACCGCGCCAACCTTGGCGAAGATGGACGCTGCTTCATCGGAATACAAATAAGCGATAAATTCTTTGGCCAGATCGGCGTTCTTTGCCTTGGCCGGAACCCAGATTTGTTCGAAGAAGGTATAAGAGTAACGATCCCCGCCATCGGTCAGAGCTGGCAATGCGGTGAAGCCCCACTTGAACCCGTCAGCGCGAGGGGCCTTGCTCATCTCGCCGACAACCCAGGTCCCGTTCGGCATGAATAGAGCCTTGTTATCGAGAATCAGCTGCTGGTTCTTCACGAAGTTATCCTTGTTGCCATTAGCCGGAACGGTTTTTTCTGTATAGTTAGCCAACTTGTCGACAACATCAAAGGCCTTGGCTGCTTCCTCCGTCTTCCAGATGCCTTCCGTATAATTCATCGCTCTGGTGAAGAATTCAGGACCGCCTGCCTCGTTCAGCAGCGCATAGAAGAAAGCATCGAAGTAGCCAGTGGTCGGATAGGAGAACAGAGCGATGCCTTCGGCTTTGGCTTTGTCGCCCAGCGCCCACATTTCATCCCAAGTCTGCGGTACTGTCCAGCCCTTCTCTTCGAAGAGTCCAGCGTTAAAGAACAAGCCACAAGGACTGTAGAACATAGGCATCAGATAAGTGTTGCCCTCTCCATATGGGTTGGTGATGGTTGTATCGGTGAAGCCTGGAATCAGCTTTTCGCGCACGGTGGCGCTTTCACCTGGAACGGTCATATAGAGCACTTCCGTTAAATCGGTGAGATTGTTGTCCTTGACGAAGGTCTCCGTCAGGCCCTTTGGCTGGCCGACCCCAAGGTGAATGACATCCGGGAAATCACCGGACTTCATGCCCGGGCCGATCACATCCTCCAGGTTTTTGTCGATGGTTAGCTCGATCTTGACCTCCGGTTTCACCTTCTCATAGGCGGTGGCGATTTCCTGCCATACATCAGCACCGTAAGCGGTTTCCAAAGCGGCAACCTTTAAAGTCCGCGTGGAGCCGCTGGCTGCTTCAGTATTGTTCGCAGCAGGTGCATTTGCAGAGTCGGAGCCTGATCCGCTGTTATTGCCGCCGCATGCTGCCAGGCTTAGAGTCAGTGTTGCTGCCAGTGCCAGGCTAAGTAGCTTTTTCATGATTAACCCTCCTGTATATGTCTTTCTTATCGAAGCTTGCATACGCTTACGAAACTTGGAGCGTACACCGGAATGACCTCCGGCATATTCAAGTTAGCTCATCCTGATCGATGCTTTCAATGGGTTCAAGCGATGTGAAGAGAATCGTCCATGCATCTGCAAAGATAATCTATACTTGGAATCCATGAGCGATACAACGCCGGTTTGCAGCCTGAGATTAAAGATAATTTTGTACATGGATTTATTATTTTTTGCATTTACCGTGAGTGGACGAATGTTATAGTAGAATTGAGAGGACAGAATGGAAATTAGGAGCCGACGTTATGAAAAAAGTAGTCAGCATGATCGCGATTGTCTTGATCTGTATCTTCGGTATCGTCTATATCAGCAGTGACTTAATAACCAGCCGCGGGGCGGAGCAGCCTTCGTCTTCTATTGCTCCGAATGGAGATAGTGATCATCCAGCGGCTGATTTCAAGAACAAGGAATTGAATATAGCTGTATTCATGGGGGGCTACGGCCCGGAATATTGGAAGGAAATCATCAGCAAGTTCGAGGCGGCTTATCCAGGAGTCAAAGTGAATATGACGATTAGTCCCAGAATCGCGGATGTGGTCAGACCGCAGCTGGTTGCTGGCAATCCGCCGGATCTGCTGGCGGTCGCGGATACGGAGCAGAGCGGCTTGATCTCTTCGCTAGTGAAAGAGAAGGGGCTACTGGATATCACTGATGTCTTCGAGAGCAAGGCGCTCGATCAGGATATGAAGCTGAAGGATAGGGTGCTGCCGGGGATGCTGGAGAGCACCCGTTTCTCGCCTTATCAGGACGGCAAAATCTATATGGCTCCGTTCAATGCGGGACCGATGGGTTTGATCTATAACAAAAATCTGTTCCGGGAGAAAGGGTGGAAGCTGCCGGAGACCTGGGAGGAATTCTTCGCTCTGGGTCAGGAATTAGAGAAGGAAGAGAACTATCTGACCGATCAGAATGGTCATAAGGTAAAAAGGGCTCTGTTCACTTACCAAGGTATCTATCCAGATTATCTGGAGGAAATCATGTACCCTTCGCTGGCTAATGCCGTCGGGATGGAGCAGCTTAAGCGAATCTTCGCTTACGAGCCGGGTTCCTTCCACACCGATGAAGTGAAGAAGGTATTGGATATGTTCGCCAAGATCGGCGTTGAAGGATATTTAATGGACGGAACATTGAATTTGAACCATACGCAATCCCAGACAGATATGATGCTGGGCAAGGCCATCTTCATTGTTAATGGCAGCTGGATGGAGAATGAGATGAAGGATTCGCCGCGGGAGGAAGGCTTCGAATTCGGTATGATTCCTGTACCGGTCTTCCATCAAGATGACGAGCGCTATATTCTGTCCAGCTACGAGCAATTCTCGATCCCTGTGCGTGCCAAGAACCCGGAACTGGCCAAGGAATTCCTGAAGTTTCTGTACACCGATGAATCAGTTAAGCTGTTTGCACAGAAATCTAACGGGGCTTTTGCTCTAAAGGGAGCCCAGGAACTATCGAAGCCTTATTTAACCCCGGGGGTATATGAAATGTTCAGCGCCTATGATGGGGCGACGGCGATTTTTCAGGATTGGAAGGCACTGCCCAAGGGCTCGAAGATTATTATTAAGGATGTGTTGTTCAGGGACTACATGACCCAGATTATGACAGGAAAAATGACGACGGAGCAGTGGATGGAACGAGTGGAGCAGGTCTTTGCCCAAATCCAAACAGAGATGGCGGCGGAATAATTTATAGAGAAGCCTATGAAGGGCTGTTCTACAAGTTGGAGGTAACTTGACAGAACAGCCCTGATTTAGTTCGGATATCAGATAGCCATCAATTAACCTGTTGCTTTTGGCCTTTATATTTTGACGGAGAGACCCCGAATTGCTTCTTGAACAGGCGGTTGAAGTAGAATTGATCGCTGATGCCGACGAGAGCGGCCACTTCCTTCATATAAGTATGCCCGTTGGAGATCAAAGCGGCGGCTTTGTTCATGCGCACAGTGTTGATGTAACTGATCGGGCTCATGCCCACCTGTTCCTTGAAGACGCGGCAAAGGTAGTTTTCGCTGAAATTAACGTAGGTCGAGATCATTTCCAGTGTAATCTTATCCTGGTAATGGGCTTCCACATAATCCATCACATCCAGAACCACCTTCTTCATCGCTGGCAAGTCGGTAGCCTCGTTAACCAAGCTAAGATGATCGAAGGCGGATATCGTATCCTCCAGTAATGAAGCCGTATCCATGCAATGCAGAAGAGCCTTCTTCTCGGTGTCATACTGCTCTTCATGAGTGATTCGGATCGTATTTTTACATAATGGAATATAGTCGAGGCATTTAAGCATGAACACTCTCACCGTCTCGGGATGGATGTGATGATCCTGGCACTGCTCAATGAAGCCCTGTATCAATGGCCGGATTGCCTCCTTACCTTGTTCCTGCCAATGGCGCAGCAGCGAGTTGGAATAGTCGACATAATTGATGTTGCTCAGTTCCTGTCTGAACGCCACATCCTGTTCGTAGATCACGGCTTGATGCTCATAGAAGTTGATATTCAGGGCATTTCTGCAGCTCCAGTATTTAGCTCTGGCCTCCTTGTACCCATGTATCTCTTGGGAATAGACGATGACAGGCTCCACCGCTATATACATCTGGATCAGCTTGCGTATTTTATTGCTGAAGCTAACCGGATCACTATGATGCTGCTCTAATTGCCTCTTCGAGATCATCGCTACCATGCCGTTAATATCTACTTGGAACAGTTCTATATCAGCCGCATCTTCGATGATGTCCAGAATCGTATTCTCGATGAAGGCGAGGGAAATATCCGATTTCTCTTTATGATCCGTTGATTTCTCAAGATTAAAGGTAATATAGAACAGGTAGCAGGGGGTATCCGTCATATGGAGGGCGATCTGCTTATCCTGTACGAAATGCTCAAGTTCATAATAGGTGTCTGTAAAATAATCTTTTAAAATCGAGTTCTTCACGCTTTTGAGGCTGCTCTGCATCATTTGTCTCATTTCCTGCTCTTCTAATGAATGCTGCTGCTCCTCAAGCAGCTTGGCCGTCTTATGAAGCTGGTTAATCAGGTCATCGGTCTTGATGCTGATCTTGAGCATATAATCGACCGCGCCGAGTAGCAGGGCTTCGCGTACCAGCTCGTAATCGCCAAAGTTGCTGGCCACGATCACCTTTCCGTGATAATTCAAATTGTTCAATTCCCGGATCAATTGCAGCCCGTCCATATTGGGCATTTTCAAATCGGTGATAATGATATCAGGCTGCAATTTATCGATAAGAGCCAGCGCCTCGGCTCCGTCGGAAGCGGTTCCGCAAATCGGAAATCCAAGCGCTTCCCAGGCGATCATCGTTCGCAGCGCAATCTTCACAATCGGTTCATCATCCACTAGCAATACGTTATACAACTAAGATTACCCCCTTATCTAAGGTGTCTTCTGCACCGGAATGATTATTCTACAGCAGGTGCCTTCGCCAATAATACTAGTAATGAATAGCCCGTAGCTCTCTCCGTAATAGAGCTTGATTCTCTCATCCACATTGGTTATTCCGATGCCGGACAGCTTCTTATTGCTCGTTCGATCGGTTTCCTGGACTGCGCTGGTATCGAAGCCTTTGCCGTTGTCCGTGATCTCGATGCAGATGAGTTCCTCTTGCTGCTGGACGCTTATCCTGATTTCGATCGCTTTGCTATGCTCAGACAGACCGTGGATAATTGCGTTCTCCGCAACAGGCTGGAGAATCAGCTTCGGAATCAGACAATCCAGCAATTTCTCATCCAGATCATATTCAACCTGGAAGCTATCCGCATAACGGATCTTCTGGATTTCGAAGTAATTGCTCAGGTTCTCCAGTTCCTGCCGGATGGTGATCTGTTCATCACGATCCAGAATGGTGCTCCGCAATAGCTCTGATAAGGAGCTGATCCCGTTGCTGAGTACAGGCACATGATTGATGATGGCGAGCCAGCGCAGCGTATTCAGGGTATTGAATAAGAAATGAGGATTGATCTGCGACTGCAGCATCTGAAGCTCAAGCTCGCGCTTGCGCTTCTGGTCTAATTTCTGGTTCTGCATCAGATGCTCGATTTCGTCCACCATCATATTGATTTTATAAGATAGAATCGCCATCTCATCTTCCTTATCATCCTTGATGCGGCTGGAGAAATTGCCCGTCGATATTTGATTACAGAAGCTGATAATCTTCTTGATCGGCTTAACGATGCTGCTGCTCATGAAGGAAATAATGATAATACAGCATATAACCATCAGGATCATGATAATCGTCATACTGACGGTGATCTTGCTCGTCTCCGAATTGATGTAGGAGAAGGGCAGTAAGGAAATCAGGTACCAGCCAATTTGTTCATTATATATATAGGAAACCTGCTGCTCCGCACCATTCACTTGTAATGAGAAGGAATGAATGTCCTGTTGCTGATGATCTTTAATCTGCCGGATAAGCTCTGGGTCCAGATAAGGGCCGCCTAGAGGGGTCTCTTCGTCATTGGCCGATAGCACGGTTCCGTCTCGCCCCATAATCATCATTTTGGAACCGGTTCCAAGATTGACGCTTGATAAAATATTTTTCGAGAAAAGATCCCCGCTAATAAAAATAAAGGCATAGCCTATGGGAACGGTACTGTCCTCCATGGCGTGAATTTTACGGCCCAGGACGACGGTATCATAGGACCGCATCGTCTTGACATAGGTCAGGCCGTCGTAAGGGGCGTTCGCATCTACGTCCCGCATCGCTTGTACCAAGGAATGATTATCGACTGTCTCGAAGCCCAGCTCATAAAAAAGCCGATGCTCGGCATCAAATATGCTTACATTGATCACATGAGAGGGAAATATGGTGCGAAATATGGCATCCATCGCATCCTCTTTTGCCTTCTCATTAATGGGCTCTTGCTTCAAACCCTTGGACAGATTCTCTTGTACAAATTCATTGGTCGAGATCGAGCCGCATAGGAACTGATAGTTCTGCAGCTCGGCGAGCAGATTTTTATTGACCAGGCTGAGTGCCTGGAAGGTTGATTTGCTCAGCTTGTCATTGATGGATTCCGAATACAATTGATAAGAGTAGTAGCCAAGGAACAGGATCGGCAATATAGATACGACTAAGAAGGTTCCAATTAATCGATGCTGTATTTTGAATTGACGTAACATAGAATTGCCCCTTCAATTTGTTATTCATTATTTTATCATAGCTTTGGGAGCCGACCAGTTAATACGGTAGCTTTTGCCACGACAGGATAGAATAATCCATAAAAATAATAAAATAGTCTATCTTTATTGGAAAATAAATGGGAGAGAGGAGGATTTAATGCATGGGCTTGTTTGAGGGAATTCTTCAAATCTCTTATACTTAAAATAAAAAGAGTTTACTTGCGAGTTTAAATAACTTCTTATAAGAAGGAGAAGAACGGAATATGCGAAAAGTCGCCCTCATTACCGGAAGCGCCAAAGGTCTCGGGAAGAAGACTGCGTTCATGCTGGCCGAGCAGGGATGCGATATTGCGATCAATTATGTACATAGTGAACAGGAAGCTGAGCAGCTTCGGGCCGAGATTGAAGGGCTAGGCGTTCGTTCTATTGCAGTCAGAGCGGATATTTCCCGCAGGGAGCAGCTTGAAGGCCTGGTGCGGCAGGTGAATGATCAGTTGGGCATCGTGGACATTCTTGTGAACAATGCAGGCCCTTTTATTCGCGAGCGGCGTATGTTTGCTGACTATGATCAGGAGGATATTCTGGCGATGGTCGACGGCAATCTGGTCGGCGCGATGCTGCTAGATCATCAGGTCCTGCCGGGGATGCGGCAGAAGGGCTGGGGGAGAATTATTCATTTCGGCTTCGGTCATGCCGCAGAATCACGGGCCTGGCCGCATCGGGCGGTATATGCTGCTGCCAAGACCGGACTGGTCTCCTTTACGAAGACGCTGGCGGTCGAGGAAGCTTCTTATGGCATTACAGTGAATATGGTCTGTCCTGGAGATATTCGCGGCCGCAATAAGGAAATCTCTATACAGGAGGCCCGGGAGCTGTCCGATGGAGAGACGCCGCTGGGACGGCCGGGCAGCGGGGAGGATGTCGCCCGCGTCATTTCCTTTCTGTGCCATCCAGATTCGGATTTCATTACAGGAAATGTGATGGATATTTCGGGTGGGTTGGACCCGATTCGTCCATGGGTGGTGAAGCGTTCTTGATATAGGGGATATCTAAAAAACCTGGCCCTTTCGGCTATGCCGAAGGGGCCAGGCTCATCATGGCTGCCTATTCTCCCGGAATAGGATATCCCGGTTAGCTGGCTTTCATTAGAATACTTGTACAACCTCTTGAACGCCCTCTACTTCTTCGAACAGTGCGCGTTCGATCCCTGCTTTCAGCGTAATGGTTGAGCTTGGGCAGCTGCCGCAAGCACCCATCAGCTTCAGCTTGACGATTCCGTCCTCAACGTCAACCAGTTCGACGTCACCGCCGTCACGTTGCAGGAATGGACGGAGTTTGTCCAGAACTTCGGATACTTCGTCATATAATTTATCTTGTACGTTTTCACTCATTGTTTTCAGCTCCTTTCGCCTCTTATTATATTACAAAAAACTTTAAATTTGAATCCTTTGACATGGAGGAGATCCATTTGCGGGCATTATTGAGTATTGTACCCATAATACGGCGCATGGTACCGAGGAATTTACTATTCGTAAACCTCAATCTCATTATAGAAGGTATCGCGCTCTACCGGGATTCTGCCCGCGCCCTTGATGAGCCAGATCAATTCCTTGCGGGTTAATCCTTCAGGCGTATTGGCTCCAGCCGCATGGCTGATCCGTTCTCTAACGAGCGTGCCATGGACATCGGATGCTCCGAAAGCGAGCGACATCTGGGTGAGCTGAACACCGATGTTAATGAAGTAGGCCTTGATATGCTGAATATTGTCCAGCATCAGCCGACTGATGGCGATTGTCTTCAGATCCTCGAATGCGGAGTTGCGGCGCATGATCCCGGCATTCTTGTTGCGGGGCTGCATCGACAATGGAATGAAGACCATGAAGCCTCCGGTCTCATCCTGCAGCTCGCGGATCTGGATCATATGGCGAACACGGTCCTCATGGGTCTCGATCGCCCCATAGAGCATCGTGGTGTGCGTTCTCATCCCCAGTTGATGGGCCGTGCGATGGACGTCCAGGTATTGATCTACATTAGCTTTCTCTACCTTCATCTTTTGCCGATACTGATCGGATAGAATCTCCGCTCCGCCCCCGGTCAACGACTTCAGCCCGGCTTGCTGCAGCGCCATGAGTACCTCCTTCGTGCTAAGTCCGCTGATGCGGGTGAAGAACTCAATCTCTGCCGCCGTATAGGCCTTGATCGTTACGTCTGGGAAGCGCTCATGCAGCGCCTTCAGGGAATCCACATAATATTGGAAGGGAACATGCTGATTATGCCCGCCTGTGATGTGGAACTCCCGCACTCCGGGATGAATATGCTGCTCAACATAAGCGATCATTTCCTGGCCAGATAGTGTATAAGCTCCCTCTTCTCCTTCATCACGTCTGAAGTTGCAGAATGCGCAGTGTGATTCACAGACATTGGTGAAGTACAGAGTCATATTTTCGATAAAATAAACCCTTTTGCCGTTCTTTCTTAAATTGACCTCATTGGCCAGCTGGCCGATGGTCAGAATATCGTCGCTCTCATACAAGTAAACCCCGTCCTCCAGGGTTAATCTCTCGCCATTTCTTACTTTATGAATGATTTCAAGCATTCTTTGATCCGTTGTTTCGATCACTGTTGGAATCATGACTATACCTCCGTTTCTATTGGATATGCCTGTGAAGGTTTTAACGAAATAGCCTGAGCATGTGCCCGGCTTATATAGATGCATTTTTCGATCATATCCCGTTGAAGCTGTTGAATCCCACCCTATTATAAACCTTGGTTCTTGGAAGGGGCAATAAGTCTGGGAGAAAAGACTAAAATTTTAGAGGAAAAACGTGACAATTGGAAGGGAGTTATACCTGCGTCTCTTGAGGGGAGTTGCCATGTGGAGTATACTTTTAATAGTGAGAATTCAAAAAACATGATTCATTTTTTTGAATAGCCTCTTGAAAGGAATCTAAAGGAGGGCGTAAAATGATTGAAATTTCGGATAGTGCCATCGAGCGCATCAAAGATATGCTGGCTGAACAGGAAATACCGGGTATGTTCTTGCGTTTAGCAGTGAAACCAGGCGGATGCAGCGGCTTCTCATATAGCATGGGATTGGATGATGAGGAGAGCGAGGCAGATGTCTATATGGACATCAAAGGCGTGAAGGTCGTGGTGGATAAGGAAGAGCTTCGCTATCTGAGCGGTCTAGAGATCGGCTTCCAGGAATCCGGCATGAGCGGCGGCTTCACCATTCATAATCCGAACGCCATCGCCACCTGCGGCTGTGGACAATCGTTCCGCATGCGGGATGAAGAGGGCAAACCGGAAGTTTGCGATTGAGCAAACACGTATTATGACACGAAAAAACCGGACATTCCTATTGTATAGGGGATGATCCGGTTTTTTTATGTGAAATTATGCGATTAGTCGCGGATCTTTTTCCGTTCACTTACGCCGAGATAATCCTTTAATGCGTCCTGTAAGATGTGTGAGTAATTAACCTTATTTTCAGCGGCTATATCGTCGAGCCATTTAGGAATAGTCAGCGTCTTCTTGACTGCACGCCCCGCCATATTATCGCGAACCGGTGGCATCCAGACGTCAATTAATACAACGACTTGATTTGATTCTGTAACGATATCGGCTGAGCGAGATGGTTCGGGAATCACGTCTCCGTCTTCTTCCATGCCGTAATCTTTCATATCGATTTTACCTCCTTAGGAGGGACTTATCTTAGCCCTAGGTTATTCCCATTCCCATCAGGCTTATCCCCGTCCTGCTCATCCGACTCAAGCGGCTCATATAGATGCGAGCGGCGCTCGAACCATTTGAATAAATGTGTCACGACTACTTTAAGCACCGCATATCCTGGAACCGCGAGCAGTATTCCGAAGAAGCCGAACAGATTCCCTGCGGTCAGAATGACGAAAATAATCGTGATCGGGTGCACCCGCAGCGTCTTGCCCATAATTTGCGGCGAGATCAGCTTGCCTTCGATTAATTGCACAACCGTCCATACGATGATCAGCTTCAGCAGCATAAACGGTGAAGTTACGGTCGCGATGATGAGTGCAGGGGTGATCGCAATCGCTGGTCCCAGATAAGGAACGATACTAGTACAGGAAGCAATCAGAGCCAGAATCAGCGAGTAATCCAGCCCGATAATCAGGAAGCCGATATACATCAGAATACCGATGCAGAAGCTGACGATAATTTGGCCACGGATATAATGGCTGATTTGTCCGTTCATTTCAGACATCACAGTATGAGTGCTCTCGCGCAGTCGGCTCGGTACAAATCTGAGAATGAACTGCGGCAGCTTCCTTCCATCCTTCAGTAGGTAGAACAGGATAAAAGGGACCGTTGCGATCGCCAGAACGACATCCTTGATCGTGCCAAGGAAGCCACCGATCCCATTCCAGGCATTATTCAGGATGGTGGTCGCCTGCTTGGAGAAGGTCTGCCCAACCGTGGACGGATCGAAGCCCGTCGTTGTCTGGAATTGATGGAAGAAGTCGCTCCCAATCATGCTCTCAAATTGCAGCTGCACCTCATAGCTGTATTTCGGGAAATTATCGATCAGTCGAATAATCTGCTCATGCAGGAGTGGCATGACAGAGACGATAATGATCGTCAGCAAGCCGATAATCAGCAGGTATAGGGCGGCGATCGTGTATACACGCTTAACGCCCCGCTTCTCCAGCCAATCCACGAGCGGATTCAACAGGTAATAAATCGCCCCCGTCAGGATAATCGGCAGAAGCACGGTCTTGAGCAATACAGTTAACGGTCGGAAGACGAAGGAAATTTTGTTGAACACCAATATATTTAAACCGACCAAGAGCGCGATCAACAGGAATAGAACAAAACGGTTATTGATGAACAGCTTCTTGAACCGTCCGCTCCATGTCTGTGTATTTTCCATATAGTTGTAGAACCTCCTGTAGAGCATGTTATATAAATAATACGATTTATCTTCAGATAGTTTCAAATTTTTCAGAAAAAAAAGATTCGCACCTTTCAAAAGAGGAAAGGAACGAATCTCTTTTTGCCTGGATACGTGATATGCGCTTAGAAAAATTGTCTATTGATCATGAGTACGACCATTCCGGCAGCAACGACCGAGAAGGCGATCCAACTGATTCCAAGTCCTTTGCGTGCTGTCTTGATTGCCTTGAAGCCGAACAGGAACATGGCTACCGTGATTGCAGCCAGAACAAGTGACATGGCAACCATGGCGATCCAATACAATACTTCAAATAAAGCGGACATAGCAAAAAGACCCTCCCCAGCAGCTTAATATACTGCGAATATACCTGCTACATACTATACGTCAAATTTGAAATTTTGCATAGAAAGTGGTTGCGAGTAAAACAGGCCTTTGCCTTGGACAAACATACAAGAATAAAAACGAGAGTTAGAGTATGAATAACACATAACGGAAAGGGGGATGTCACCCGTGGGAAGACAGTTTGCCAACAAGTGGCTCAAGACGGAAGCGCTGCTCGGTAACGAAAGTGTAGCTGCCCACATACCACAAACCAGGATGTATAGTTCGGAAGCATTAAGGCAGATGCTTCATAAGTTCGGTATGGTTGTCATCAAGCCGGTCCGTGGCGGTGGAGGTTATGGTGTAATCAAGGTAACATATTCAGGCGGAGTTTATTCTTTCACGAATATGTCTAGAAGAGTATCATTCGCAAGTTATGATGCCATGTTTCGAGCTTTGAACCGGGCGAAGGTTCGCCGCTCTTATATTATTCAACAGGGAATCCATCTGGCGAGCATTGGCGGCCGGCCGATCGATTACCGTGTAAAGGTTGTCAAACAGAACGGGAACTGGGTATATCGCGCTATGGTAGGCCGATTGGCCCGTCCCGGTCTCTTCGTTACGAACCTGTGCAAGGGAGGAACTCTGCTAACGGCGCGTGCAGGCTTGAGTCGTTCGTTGTCGAGAGGGGTTGCGAAGAGGAAGCGGCAGGAGATGCGTAATTTAACGAATACCTGCATTGGGATCATGGAAAGTTCCTTCCCGGGAATTGAACAGCTCGGCTTCGACTATGGGATCGATGTGAATGGCAGGGTGTGGATTTTTGAAGTGAATACAAGACCGCAATAAGAAAAAGCCCTATTTCCAAAAAAATATCTAAAAAAATTTTACGAGAAATTTTGACACAAAAATCCTGTGAATAACTTTTATCCACATTATCCAATCAGATTTTACAGTGGACTTCACACTTTACTAACAAGTTATTCACAGGATTTCCACAGGTGATTGTGGATAACAGAACGCTTGTTCTGCTGAGAGATTCTTGTTATGATTAGGAAAAAAATAGAAAGGGTGTATGATCAATGGCGATGTTAACAGATGAAATGTTGCTTGAATCCTATCATATGGCCACAGAGCTGAACCTGGATCGGGAGTTCATTGCACTTCTGTTGGCAGAGATCCATAAACGAGACTTAAATACATCGGACAGTTCTATTTTGCATTAATTGGACAAGCCTCGCTTCCAGTCAAAATCTCGTATCCATTCACTCGTAGTTAAGGGGATTCCCACAGATTAACACGATAAATATAAGCTTCATGGCAGTGTGGACATTGGACTACATGCTCGCAGCCCTCCAGGCTGTGGAGTGAAAGGGCAGAGGTGTACTGGTCCGCTGAACCATAGGGACTGTATGGTCCGGCATAGTCTTCTCTTTTGCCCTCGTTATCCAGAGTATATCCACAATCAGGACAAGCTGCAGTTAATGGGGCCAGGCCGTTGCACAACGGGCAGACATAAGGCAAAGGGTATCTCTCCTTTACGACATCATTTTCCTGCGTAAAGTTAAGATACCCTTTTTATTTGAATCTAATGTAGATTTGGTTCACATATTATAGTTTCATGTTGCTGCTGTGGCCTGGTGATAACTTCGCCTCCGGATCGATATAGACCTTGGCGTTGTTCACGGCTGTAGGCGCTTCTCCGAAGCCAACCGCAATCAAATCCAGCTTGCCAGGGTAGGTCGTAATATCCCCCGCGGCAAAGATCCCCGGAATCGAGGTCTCCATCCGCGAATCAACGACGATGGAGTTCGTTTGAATATCGAGCCCCCACTCTGCAATAGGTCCGAGTGAAGATACGAAGCCGAAGTTCACGATGACATCATCTACCTCAACGATCGTAGTCTCTTTCGTCTTGACATGGGAGAGGGTGACTTGCTCGATCTGCTCCTCACCGTGAAGCTCCGTGATTTCTGTCGGTGTGATGATATGGACTCGGGAAGACATCAATCTCTCTACGCTATGCTCATGGGCCCGGAATTTATCACGCCTATGAACAAGCGTAACTTGTTCGGCGATAGGTTCAAGCATGAGCGCCCAGTCGACCGCGGAATCACCGCCGCCGCTGATCAGCACCTTCCGTCCCCGGAATCTCTCCATATCGTTAACGAAATAGTGCAGATTGCTTTTCTCGAAGTGCAGTGCATTCTCTACCTCGAGACGTCGTGGCTCAAATGCGCCGACACCAGCTGTTATAATAATGGCATGTGCGTGATGAATGCCCTTGTCAGTGGTTACGACGAAATGTCGCTCATCCTTCTTCTCGATTTGTAGTACCTTTTCCTCAAGACGAATGTCAGGGGTGAACATTTTGAGTTGCTCCGTTAAATTGTTAACCAATTCCTGACCGGTTACTTTAGGAAAGCCGGCAATATCGTAAATATATTTCTCAGGATAGAGAGCGGCCACTTGCCCTCCAAGCTGAGGCATACTTTCGATTAACTTGACGGAAGCCTTTCTCATTCCGCCATAGAAAGCGGCAAACATACCTGCCGGTCCTCCTCCGATAATGAGAAGGTCGGTAAATTCTCCGCTGGCATTCAGGGATGACACAGACTTACACCTCCAAATCATTTCATGAAGCTTATATTGTCATTTCTACTTTATTATAATCGTCCGCGGAAGACTTGCAAAGCTAAGGCGATATTCGTCGAATTTCCAATTTATGCGACCTAGGAAATGCCCGCAAGTGGCGTAAAATAAGACTTGATCTTTTATACAAAAGTCGATATTATTCAAATTGTATGCACATATATTTGTGACGAAAAAAGTACATTTGGAAGTTTTTATTGCTAATTTTTTGCTTTGAAATGGAAAGAAGGGTTACAATAATTGTGACAAATATCGTAAATTTCATGTGGAACAACATTTAAACTGGCTATTATTTTTTTATGTGGTTATTTTCACATTAAATTAATACCGGATAGAAAAATACAAATATAGAGTGGTTCAGACTGGAAGGAGCACTAAAGATGAGTACCATACCTAAAATCGTCATTCTCGGTGCTGGATATGGCGGAATTTTAACGGCGCAGCGTCTGCAGAAGGAATTGAATTATAATGAAGCGGATGTCACCTTAGTCAATCGCCATGATTATCATTATTTTACGACACATCTGCATATGCCGGCAGCCGGTACGGATTCAATCGAGCATACCCGGGTGTCTATCTCGAAGCTAATCGATGAATTTAAGATAGCTTTGGTCAAGTCCAATGTCAAAGAAATCCGTCTGTCCGATCGTAAGGTCATTTTGCAGGATGGAACGCTCTCTTTTGATTATCTGATTATTGCGCTGGGTGGGGAGCCGGAATCCTTCGGCATTCCAGGGCTTTCGGAATATGCGATGACGATCCGCAGTATTAATTCCGTACGCTTGATCCGCGAGCATATTGAATATCAGTTCGCTCTGTATAAGCTCGATGAGAGCCGTACTGATCGGCTGAATTTTGTCGTTGGCGGAGCAGGCTTCAGCGGTATTGAATTCGTGGCTGAATTAGCGGACCGCATCCCGCGTCTATGTAAGGAATATGACGTCGATCCGGGTCTCGTTAATATATATAATGTAGAGGCGGCTCCAGCCATATTGCCGGGCTTCGATCCTGAATTGGTAGAATATGCGCATGATATACTCGTTAAGAAAGGCGTTCAATTCAAGATCGGCGTAGCGATTAAGGAATGTATGGAGGATGGGGTGGTACTAGCGAACGGCGAGGTCATCCGCTCCGCTACCGTCGTATGGACCGGCGGGATTCGCGGTAATCGTCTGGTCGAAGCTGCTGGCTTCGAGACTTCCAGAGGCCGGGTACAGGTCGATGAGTATCTGCATGCGCCGGGTTATGACCATATTTTTATTATTGGGGACAACTCGATTATGCTTAACCCCGAAGGTCGGCCTTATCCACCGACAGCGCAAATTGCTATGCAGCAAGGAGTTACCTGTGCACAGAATGTTGTCGCTTCGATCCGTAATAAAGAGCTTAAGAAATTCGTCTTCAGCAATAAAGGGACAGTAGCTTCTCTGGGCAAAGGGGAGGCTGTGGCAAGCGCATTTGGCAAGAAGTACAAGGGCTGGGTGGCTGCGCAGATCAAGAAGCTGGTCGATATCCGCTATCTGTTCACCATCGGCGGGATTCCGCTTGTCCTGAAGAAAGGCAGATTCCTGTAAAATGAGACATTGCAGTGTGCAGGTACGGGGATTATTAACCCGAGAGGAACTGGATCGCTATAATGACTTGATGGAGGTCGGCTCCTATCTGGAGTCACAGGGGCAGTATGACTTATCGTATATAGTTCAGAAGGAAGTCGATATTCTGATTCTACCTGCCATTGAGCGCTTGAAGCAGAAGAGCAGGGACCGCGATCGCATGACAGCGGAGTTCCTGGAATCTCTTCGCAAGCTGGAGGAAGAAGAAGACAACGAAGAATAAGAGGACTAAGGGGCACCTTCCGATCATAAGATCAGAGGGTACCCCTTTTTTGAAATTACTTTAATCGTAGTTGAAAAGCGTGCTCTATGACTGCTTCCACTAGAGCTTGAGTATATCTTCGAATAATTGCTCGTTCAGCAGATTGCCTACGTAGAAGGAGCCAAACTCGCCGTAACGGGCACTGACTTCGTCAAAGCGCATTTCATAGACGAGCTTCTTGAATTGCAGCGGATCGTCAGAGAACAGAGTGACGCCCCATTCCCAGTCATCCAGCCCGACCGAGCCGGTGATAATCTGTTTGACTTTGCCGGCATAGCTGCGGCCAATCATTCCATGGCTGCGCATCATAGCGCGTCTCTCATCCATGGAGAGCATGTACCAGTTATCGCTTAAATCACGTTTTTTGTTCATCGGGTAGAAACAGATATGCTTGGATTTCGGGAGTATAGGCTGTAATCTGGCCATCACTTCCGGATTCTCCCTTGGATCTCCGCCGCCGGAACCTAGATAATTGCTCAGCTCCACTACGCTAACGTATGAATAAGTCTTGTTAGTATATTCTGCAAAGGTAGTTTTATTGAAAGCATTCTCTAGAGCGTTAAGCTCCTCTAGTGATTCGCGGAGATGCATGAACACAAAGTCAGCCTTCTGTCCAACGATGGAGTATACGGCGGTGCTGCCCGTCTTGTCTTGCTCCATTAAATCCCACTCTTGAAGAAAGTTGTGAAGCTCTTCCAGGGCACCAGCACGCTCTTCATCATCTGTTTCTTTCCAGGCCGTCCAGTTCATGGTGCGGAAATCATGGAGAGCGTACCAGCCTTCCAAGGTTAATGCAGCTTCATTCATTTTATGATCACTCCTAAATAATCATTAGGTAGGCACAAATTATGCGCTGTTACCATTGTATCCTAATATGATCGGCAGGGGCAAATGAAAACGGTATAATTATATGTAAAGTTCATTGCTTTGCAACATTTTTTTTAGTAAACTATCTACTAGTTATAAATAGTGTGACCTATGTTATAGTGTGAACGTGAGAGGTGAGTTACTTGGGCTGGCTCGTCGTATTGATATTAATGGTATTGTTTTTTGTAATGATGTTCGGGATCGGATTCATTCTTAATATGCTGATGAAGACGACCTGGTTTCCCGCTTATATCTTTATTATTGTCATTCTCCCGATCGTTGTCTATACAATTTGGGATCATGATATGAGCCTGGGATTATATCTGGCCTCATTCCGTCTGGTCGATTATTTGACAGCGCTAGCGGGGCTAGCCGGGGCGATTCTGAGCGGGTGGACGATTCGCAAGCTGCGATTCGCAGGGTATAAGATGTTTTAGACATAGGTATGGATATAGATATCATAATGAGCCGATGATTGCTTAATGCAGCGTTGTCGGCTCTATTTTTGTCTATTTTTTGGAGCGTGCTCTATAATTATTGCCAGGGAAATCTCTCGATTTTTGTATGCTTTGCACGATTCAAGTAGAATCATTTTGTGATAGAATAGAGAAATCTACATGGATCGTAAAAAGCGGGAATTCAAAAGTCAGACTTTCAGCACCGAGAAGGTTGGATGAAGCTGGGTATGAGGAGCGGAGCGTACGTAGTTTGTACGTGAGCACCGGAAGGCCCGGCTGAATTCAAGATTCGATGTCGAATAAGCTACCCAGAGTTACTTCGTGATCAAAGGGTGAGGTTTGAATGTCCTCTAAAAGTGGGAAGGAGCGATGAAGCCGTGCGCATGAACAACATGCTGCATTTTACTGAAAATCACCGTTATTGCGTATATCGTGACTTCAGTCTCAGTCCTGTTGACGGGAAAACGCTAAATTTAATTTATCAGCCCATGGTTGGGGCTTTTGCTATTTCGTTATATCGACTGCTTGTGGAGCAGGTTCCTCAGGATCAGGTTGGTTATTCTCGGGTTGAACAGCAACGGGCGCTGTTCTTGACGCTTGGAATCGAGCCGAGCGAGAAGGGGCGTTCCTATCTGGTTGAACAGACCTCCAGGCTCGAAGCGGTCGGTTTGCTGCAGACCAGCCGGATGTATATGACGGATAGCGATGAATATATGTATGAATATGAGCTGCAGCCGCCTTTGTCACCGACAGAATTTTTCTATACTCAGCACTTAACGCTGCTGCTTCGGGACAAGATCGGGAAATTTGCGGTTCTATCTTTGCGTGAACGGTTCTTCAGCAAGGAGCCGGGGGATATGTACGCTCTGTCCTATAATAAAGAGAATATTACGGTGCCGTTCTATGAGATTTTCGAACTGAACACTCACTCGATAGACTATGAGCTGGAGCAGGCGATCGCCGAGACAGCCATGGCAAGACAGACGAAGGGAAATGTAGCGGATGAAGAAGATAGAATCAATTACGCTGACATTATCCTTCGCTTTCCCCGGGAATCGGTGAACCGCGCTCATGTGGAGGGGCTTCGCTTCAATCCGGAAGAGATGGGCGTCTTGAACTATGTAGCCCGTAAATTCGATTTAAGCGTGCAGGATCTGTGCCGACTGCTGGATGAGGATGGAGTCTTCGACCCGAGCGGCGGAATCCTGCTGGACGAGCTGCAGCGCCGGGCCAACCTTCATTTTCGTCAAGGCAAGCGACGCAAGGAAGAACGGGAGATCGCCTATGCGAAGGTGGTCCCTGGCCCTTCTGCCCAGCCTGAGAATGAAGGGCATCTGGAAGAGCACCCCGTGCAGATGGAGTATTATCTGGAGGTGCCGAAGCAATTTGTTGATAAATGCGATATTCACCAATACAATATGATGCTTCGCAACGAGCCTTATACTGGTTTGCTCAAAACCTTCTTCCCGGGAGCGGTGCCGGATAATCTGTTGGATATATTTACGAAGATCGATCTGAACTATAAATTGCCTGGAGAAGTCATCAACGTACTGATTCATTATTTAATGTCTTTGCTCACTTCGAATACGGAGCAGCGAATTAATCGCAATTTTGTCGAGGCGATCGCATCGAATATGCTGATGAAGCAGATTAATACTTATGAGAAGGCCGTAGCTTATATCAGAGAGCAGTCGAAGGTGAAGATGAAGTCATCGACTGGGCCGCAGACGGGGACGAGCCGCAGGCGTTCTTATAAAGGGAACACAGCCGCTAATAAGCCCAAGCCGGAAATCCCGATCATGGAGAGCTCGGCAGAGGAACGTGGAGTCTCGGATGAAGAGTTTGCTGAGATGCTGAAGCTTGCTGAACGGATGCAATCCGGGAAAAATAATGAGGCTTAATGCGGAGGGGGGGATAGTATGGATTCGCTCGGTCAAATCCTGTCAAGCATGAAGAATAATGACCTGCGCCGGCGTACAGAGCAGCTCAAGCAGGAGCTGTTGAATGACCCGCTGGTACTTGAATTGCGCGCGCGGCATCCGGAGCTGAAGGAAGAACAGCTGATCCGCGATATGGCCAAGCTGTATCAATATGTGAATGATAGTCGCCACTGCGCCCATTGTCCGGGTCTTGATCAATGTCCTAATGATTTTCCCGGCCATTTCACGAAGCTGACGGTAGAGAGCAATGTGCTCGGTCCGCAAATGGTCGATCGCCAGGTTCCCTGCGCCAAGCAGCTGCAAAGAGAAAATGAGCTCTTGATCCAGAAGAAGATCCGCAGCTTCTATGTCGATGAACGTGCACTGCAGGAAGGGTATGACGAGGTCGAGATTCTGACCAAGGATCGCGTCCGCGCCCCTGCCGTAACACAGGTGCTGCAGTATATTACGAATACTGAAGAGAATGGCCTTCAGTCACGCGGCTTGTATTTGGAAGGTAGCTTCGGAACGGGTAAGACCTTCCTGATGTGCTATCTGCTGCATAAGCTAGCCAAGTCAGGCTATTCTGGCGTCATCGTATATATGCCGGAATTCGTAGAGGACTTGAAATCGATGCTTCAGGATTCGCAGAAGATCAAGGAAACGGTAGAGGTTATGAAGCAGGCGGATCTGCTCATCTTCGACGATATCGGGGCGGAGAATTTGAATCCATGGGTACGCGACCATGTGATGGGCTCTATTCTGAACTATCGCATGAATCGCAAGCCGACCTTCTATACCTCCAATTACTCTCTGGAAGCGCTGGAGCAGCATTTGAGCTTTACGAGCAAGGACGGAGAAGAGCGGCATAAAGGACAGCGGTTGATGGATCGGATCGCTCCGTTCGTGGACGTAGTTACGGTTAAGGGTAGCAATAAACGCGGCACTAGATCATGAAGATCCTGAGGATCATAACAAAAGAAGACCTCGGCCCACAATCCTGGGGATTGAATGCCGGGGTCTTCTCACTGTGTCGATTCGGATCAGCAGGCCTAACACGCAGAGCCGCTGACGGTGAGTGAACTGCTAGCTGGCGATAAACTTCAAGATCACCATACCGAAGAAAATAACAGCCATAAAAGTAAGCATACCGAAGAAACCGTTCATTAAATCGAAGAAATCATTACGTGGCTCTTCGTTAATATGCTGGCGCGGGTCGTTCACTTGCGTGTTGGCGTCCATATGGGCGAGGCCTCCTTGACCAAATTTTATGTAATGTCAATTAAAAATATCATAGACAAACCGAGATTTGGATATTCTTAGTATACCTAATCCCGTTAAAGTTTGTAAAGATAATGTCTGCACGTGAATTCCCATTTATTAAAAAGTTATGTTATAATGAAGTCCGTAGCGCTACAAATGGCGCATACTAACCGATAACAAACCAGTTAAGGAATGCTGTTAGCTGGCTTTATGCAGGCATTCCAGTAACATACAAGGAGGAGATATCATGGCAATAGTAAATGTTTCCGATCAATCTTTTAATAGCGAAGTCGAAAGTACAGGTACCGTTCTGGTTGACTTTTGGGCGCCTTGGTGTGGTCCTTGTAAAATGATTGCTCCAATTCTCGAAGAATTGTCCAGCGACTTGGGCGACTCCGTTAAAATCGCGAAGGTGAATGTGGATGAAAATCCGGAATCTGCATCCCGTTTTGGCGTAATGAGCATTCCGACACTTATTTTGTTCAAGGATGGCCAACCTGTGGATAAGGTTGTTGGTCTGAACTCCAAAGATGCGCTGAAGAACATGATTGCCAAGCATTAATTGGCCACTGATTCAGAAGGTGCTACATCTACGCCTCCGGCATGTCCGGGGGCGTTTTCTGTGCAGGTAAGCTGTGAAGAGAGAGGAGGAGAGGACGATTAGCGATAGACATAACTCAGATTCCTTTGCCAAGCAAGTGCAGGAGCAGGAGCAAGCGCTGGAAGCGATCCGGCATAAGCTCGCGCTGCTGCCCGATTTGCCGGGCTGTTATTTGATGAAGAATAAGAACGGCACGATCATCTATGTCGGAAAAGCCAAAATACTGAAGAACCGGGTGCGTTCCTACTTTACGGGCAGTCATGATGGAAAGACCCAGCGCCTTGTCTCGGAAATCCGCGACTTCGAATATATCGTGACCGGCAGCAATATGGAAGCACTCATTCTGGAGTGCAACCTGATTAAGACGCATTCTCCCCGTTACAATGTATTGCTCAAAGATGATAAGACTTATCCCTATATCAAAATTACGAATGAGACCCATCCCAGGCTGGAAGTGACGCGCAGAATCCTGAAGGATAAGGCCAAATATTTCGGTCCGTATCCGAATGCCTATGCGGCGCAGCAGACGAAGAAGCTGCTTGACCGGATGTATCCGCTGCGCAAATGCAATGTGATGCCGAAGGAGGTATGCCTCTATTATCATATGGGGCAATGCCTGGCACCTTGCGTGAAGGAAGTGCAGCCGCAGACGTATGAAGAGATGATCGCGGAGATCGTCTCCTTCTTGAACGGCGGGCATGAGGAGATCAAGCAGGAACTGATGCGCAAGATGGAAGAAGCAGCGGAAGAGCTCTATTTTGAGCGGGCCAAGGAATTACGCGATCAGATCCGTAGCATTGACGCGCTGATGGAGAAGCAGAAGATCACGATGAATGATGCGAAGAACCGGGATGTATTCGGCTTCGCGGTCGACAAAGGCTGGATGTGTGTGCAGATTCTGTACATGCGTCAGGGGAAAATGATCGAACGGCATGCCTCGGTGTTTCCATTCTACGGAGAAGCCTATAGTGATTTCCTATCCTACGTGACGCAATACTACAGTGATAATCCTGCCCTCCCGCAGGAGATTCTGCTGCCAGAGATGAAACTGATGAAGCAAGAGGAACAGGAGGGGCAGGAGAGCCTGTCTTCCGGTGAGGGAGAGAGGGATGAACTGCTTGATGCGGAGAGTGGAGCTGCTGCGCTGCAGAACTGGCTGAACGTGAAGACGCTGGTTCCCAAGCGGGGATTGAAGCGGCAAATGACGCAGATGGCTGTTGAGAATGCCCGGGTTGCCCTGGATGAGAAATTTCGCCTGATTGAGCGGGATGAGGAAAGAACGTCCAGAGCGGCCGAGAACCTGGGGGAGGCTCTTGGCTTGACGCATCTGTCGCGAATTGAGGCCTTCGATAACTCGAATATTCAGGGAACCAATCCGGTATCCGCGATGGTGGTCTTCATCGATGGTAAGCCAGCCAAGAAGGAATATCGCAAATATAAAATTCGCACCGTTCAGGGCCCGGATGATGTGGAGACGATGCGCGAGGTAGTGAGGCGCAGATATGAACGGGTGTTGAAGGAGAATTTGCCTATGCCCGATTTGATCGTCATGGACGGCGGCAAAGGGCAGATGGCTGCGGCCAAGGATGTGCTTGAGAATGAGCTGGGGCTGTACATTCCGGTCTGCGGTCTGGTCAAGGACACGAAGCATAAGACGGCGCAGTTGATCATTGGCGATCCGCCGGAGCCGGTGCATCTGGCCCGCGATAGCCAGGAGTTCTACTTGCTGCAACGCATCCAGGATGAGGTGCACCGCTTCGCGATCTCCTTCCACCGCGAACAGCGCGCTAAATCGATGGTCGTATCTCAGCTTGACGCCATTCCTGGCGTGGGCGAGAAACGGCGTAAAATGCTGCTGAAGCATTTCGGCTCGCTCAAAAAAATAAAAGAGGCCTCAATCGAAGATTTTCGGCCTCTTTCTATTGGTGACAAGCTTGCACAGACAATTATAGATTCGCTTCGGGATGAGGAGTCGGAATAAACGGCTCCTCTTCTTTGCGTTGTGGTGGTATCGGACGCTCCTTATATTTCGGGTTGAAGCGATAGATCAGGTAGCCGACGATCGCAGGCAGTACGATATAGAATATACCGCCGATGATATTCAGTCCGCCGCCCATCACCATCAGGCTGATCGCCATCAGAATTGAGTCGAAGATAACATGCGCGAAGACAGCGGTGATAAACCCGTAACGCAGGAAGACGAAACTGAATAATAAACCGATAAACATCAGCTCGATCGGACGTGAGAAAACCGGATATATCGGATACAGCGTATGGCCGAAGGCCCAGATCAGCGAAGTGAGCAGGCTGGCCACAAATGTACTCTTGAACATCTTCTTGAGCATGGCGATCCCGAACAGGCGGTAGACCGCTTCCTCACCGATCCCGGCCACCCAGGCCAGCAATGGGAAGAGCAGCGGCAGATACATATTATAAGTCGATTGTGCAGCATCTGTAGTCGCCCAGGTCTGAATGGTGTTCTCCAGGATCAGGAAAATAATCGATTGTGCGCCGAGCAGAATCAAGGCCCAGGCGTAGCCGTCCTTCATCGCCGTCAGCACATGGCGGCCATAACCTTGCTCCTTCGCTCTCGGCCAGAGGATATGTCCCCTTTGCCTCCATAAGGCGTCGCCGCCGACCAGAGATACGTAGATCGCTCCGGACTGCAGGAGAGTGAACACACTTTGAAGAGCGAGAGTGAAAATGAGCATAGTGTCGCTAGTGCCATCCTTCTGCAAATAGGGCAGCATATTGATTGTTCCAAGCATACTTAGGACAAAATATAAAGAAGACAGGAAGAGACCTCGTCTAAAAGAGGTATGCGCCCTCGTCAGAATGCTATATACAACGGCCAGGATGGCCAGAACGAAGGTCAATAGCCCATATCCGCCAAAGGTAAGAATGTAGGCGATGATCTTCTGGTTCCCGACATAATCATTGTACGACTTAGGAACCGTGAACTGCGAAGACATAGAAGACACCGCGCCGTATTCATAATGGAATTGGAGCTGTGCCTGTGACTGTCCGATCTTGTAATTCGGCAATTCATAGAGAAGGCCGTATTGGCCTTCGCTGGAGGCCAGTTGCAGATCGTTCGGGCTGAAGCCCAATGCTTGCAGATAAGGCCGTGCCAGCAGTTCCTTATCGGCCAGGCTGATATCGCCTTCCCGGGCGATCAGCGACTCCGTATTTTCCCGCCCATAGTCCAGCAAGGCCTGCTTGGCGGCGTTACTCGTTGAAATGACCTTTTCAAAAGCGACGACATTGCCCTCTTGCATATTAACGTCAATGCTTAACAGGCTTAATATCTCATCCGGGTCGGTAAAAGTAACATGGAATATGTCGTACGGGAATTGCTTGCCATAAGATTTAGCATATTTATCGACCAGATCTTCCTTAGTCAAGTATCCGAACAAATCGGACTGCGTATCGTATGTAACCAGAGCGTCCTCAAAATTACCATTGATCCCGAGCTCTGTCTGCGCGAATGTAATAGCGGCTTGTTTTGCTTCAGCTTTGCTAATTGTCTTACTAGTCAGCTGCTGTTGAGATTCACTGAGTGAAGGTAGCAGCAGTTGTATGACGAAGAAGACAACCAATCCGATGGCAGCCAGTGTCCAGAGAACCTTAGGCTGTTTTAATAACGAACCAGGCGAACCCTTGGTAGTTTGCATCTCCACAACTCCTTTAATACTTTTTTTAAGAGGCGTTCATATAGCTCAATTAAAGATAACATAGGGAACAGGACTTCGCCAATCGAACAATAGTTTGCGAAAAGACGCAATAACATCGGCTATGACTCGCGTAGCTCAGAGAACAGAGTACCATGATCATAGTTTCGCTCCATATACGTCTATTTCGAGTTATTTAATCCATTAGAAACTTTGTGATAGTTAGCGATAAGGCTTATAATCCTTTTGACGAAAATGAAATGAAAATAATGAAATAACAAATAAATAAAAATGGCCGAATTTCAACCGAAAACGGGGGAACCGATTTTTAGGGGTGAATTTCGCTAATCCTGGCTCACGGCCTGGATCAAAGCGAATAGGGCAAGCCGTTCATGTCCGAATCCGTCAGCTAACCTCGTAGGCCTTTGAGCAGGGACCAATCAAAAGGCATTGGATTTCCAGTGCTTTTTTTCTTTGCTACAAAAAGGATGGGAGTGACCCGAGTTGCTGTTAAATATGTGGGTAAAATGGTTCAAATTTTCCCCGCCGCAAATATTAGTATTAGGCTTCGCAGCTATTATTCTTACTGGTGCCCTGTTATTGATGCTGCCTATTTCAAGCACGACAGGGGAGTCTCTGCCATTCGTAGATGCGCTGTTTACGGCAACCTCAGCGACCTGCGTGACCGGTTTGATCGTTGTGGATACGGGGACATATTATTCTACGTTTGGTCAGGTCGTTATTATGCTGCTAATTCAGATTGGCGGACTTGGCTTCATGACCGTAGCCACCTTGTTCTCGTTAGTATTTAAACGCAAAATATCGCTCAAGGACCGTCTGCTGCTGCAGGAGGCGATGAATCAGAACACGATGGAAGGGATCGTTCGCTTGATCCGCAAGGTGCTGCTCTATTCTCTAGTGATCGAGAGCAGTGCCGCATTGATTTTTACGATTCGCTGGTCCTTGGACATGCCGTTTGGTCGTGCGCTGTATTTTGGAATATTCCATGGGGTCTCCATGTTCAATAATGCGGGCTTTGATCTGTTTGGACATTATCAGAGCCTGACGAAGTATGTTGGCGATCCAATCGTTAACCTGGTGACGATGTTCCTGATCGTATCGGGCGGTCTCGGCTTTATCGTGCTGTCAGATCTGGTTGACTTCAGGAAGCATCGCAAATTATCGCTTCATTCCAAGGTCGTACTCACAATGACCGGGTCGTTGATTCTGATCGGCGCCTTAGTGATCTTCGTGTTCGAATTGACAAATCGCGGCACACTATCCGGTCTTAGCTGGGGGGAGAAGATCTGGTCATCCTTCTTCCAATCGGTAACGGCACGTACGGCCGGAGCCAATACGCTGGATATTGGAGCGCTCAGGCAAGCTTCGCAATTCTTTATCGTTATTCTAATGTTCATCGGTGCTTCACCAAGCTCTACCGGGGGCGGGATCAAAACGACGACCTTCATGATCCTGATCGGTGCAGTGATATCGATGATTCGCGGGCGTTCAGATCTCGTATTGTTCCGTTATCGGCTGGCTCAAGATCGTATCTTCAAGGCCGTTACGCTTACGATGCTGGCCTTGTTCCTCGTGATTACAGTGTCGATGGTATTGTCGACGACAGAGGATGCCAGCTTCCTTAGTATTCTATTCGAGACGACCTCGGCTTTCGGTACAGTAGGTCTGAGCATGGGGCTGACGGCCAAGCTGACAATCTTCGGGAAGATCATTCTCAGCTTCACCATGTTCGCTGGACGACTGGGGCCGCTTACGATGGCATTTGCGCTTGGCCCTAAGAAGGGCAAAGAATTATATAGACATCCGGAAGGTAAAATTATTATTGGATAAGGGGAAGTTGAGAATGAAGACACAGCAGTTTGTGGTGATTGGACTGGGGCGCTTCGGAGCTAGTTTATCACTGGAACTGATGGATCTCGGTTATGAGGTACTGGGGATCGACCGGGATGAAGAGGTGGTGAACGAATGGAGTGACCGTCTTACTCATGCCGTCGTGGCTGATGCGACGGATGAGGAAGTTCTGAAATCATTAGGAGTGCGTAATTTTGATTGCGGAATCGTAGCTATCGGCAATGACATTCAGATGAGTATACTAGCGGCGATTCTGTTGAAGGATCTCGGCCTGAATACTGTAGTAGCCAAGGCGATCTCCATCCTGCACGGCCGTGCCTTGGAGAAGCTGGGAGTGGATCGGGTCATTTACCCGGAGCGGGATATGGGGATACGGGTGGCACATCAATTGGTCACGCCCAATCTGCTCGATTATATTCAGCTCTCGAAGAATTACAGTATTGTAGAGATGACGGTTCCGGAGTTTCTGCATGGTACGAATGTAGGTGATCTCCACCCGCGGACGCAGTACGGCTGCAGTATCGTCGCGATTCATCGCGAGGATGGCGTGATCGTAGCCCCGACGGCGATGGATCAATTAAGAACCGGGGATATTATGGTTATAATCGGCTCCAATGACAATATTGAAGAATTCGAAATGATGATTAACGAGAATATTTCCTGAACAAGATAAGGGGCTGTCTCAAAAGTCGATTTTTGCGACTTGGAGACGCCCCTTTTTTAGCGGTAGCTCACTAACGGAAATAGGGTTCGTTATTTGCTGCGCAACAATCGTGACCCATTCAGCTCTCCAGCCATGGGCTTCGATCTGGCAGAACAAGCAGGGATGGGGCACGCGACCAGCAGTGGCGCGACAGCCCCTTCATTGCTTCACGGACTCTACTTTGATGACGGGGACACGTATGGTTTGGGTGGCGGGTTGGCCTGAAGCAGGCTCATCAGGTGAGCTTGCATTGGGTTCCGTGCCTTCTTCCCCAGGCTGAACCTCGGTCATCAGCTCGGTGTAATGCGTAAAGCGCCCAATGACAACAGCCTTCCCTTCGTTGAAGGTGAGATCGCCCTGGAGTATCATATGGCCTTGCTCACCCTGAGCAAGCGCCTCTCCCGTCCTCGGGGAAATGACTGTACAGGTGAAGCGGACGAGCATATCGGGATATAAGCTGACATCATCGGCGGCGATGTCCTTGAACTCCTGCTTGATTCCGATGAATTGATAGGTATCGCCATAACGTTCAAAAATAGCAGTCTGCCCCTCGCCCTCCCCGATTGGATTAACGACCTGCAGTGTTCCGTCCGTCTGGATACTTAAGTCATCCGCCTCAATCCAATATAGCAGCGAAATACGATCCTCGAGCACTTCAAAAGCGATATAGAGTGTGGTTCGCGTCTTAGACTCCGCTTCGATGGTCACGACGGGAATGTCCGAGGTGCTCAGATTCGGATCTATATTCAGGCTGCGGATTTGCTCGTTCGCTGTTAAGTCCCGATTTGATAAGATTTGCACACTTTCCTCATTATTCATGCGGCCAAAGAATAGCTGATTATTCACATCGGTAGCAGCGACGTAAATGCTGGAGCCGAATCTTTTTACCCCTCCGGCAACATGCTTATATCCTTCCCCATTGTTAAGTGCAGGCAGTAGCCTCACAGGCTCGGCGGCTGTCCAGGCCAGTTCGACCGCGTGGATATCTGCTTTAGTATCCTGATAATTACCGAGCGCCGTATACAGATCGATCGCTGTCTGATAATCTCTGCTTCTCACACTCTTCTCGGCGGAGCGCAGCAATTTATCGATCCCCTGCTTGGCGTAGGTCAGCACCTTGGAATGGGGATTGGCCGAGCTGGCGAAAGTATCAAATTGGCGCGCATGCTGGGCGAAGGCGGCGTAATCCTCACGGCTCCAGTCCTGATTGAACTGTGTCTGCATCAGGGCGTCCATCTTGGCTGTCACCCAGGGAGCCTCATGGCTATGTTCCTTGTATTCTTTCAGCATCGAGGAGGTATGCCGCAGCATATTCTCTATATCTCCGCGTGTCGCGAGGTTCTCCAGCTTAGCCTCATCGTACTGCTTGAACACGGAGTTTAGCTCATCGAGCCATTCTTGCTCGGTGCCGAAGAAATGGGCGGGGATACGCAGCAGCTTCCATTTGAACGACTCGTTCTCATAATTATGGTGGGTTAAATTTTGCTGCGACTGCTTCAACAGATCGGTGCGGAATTGCTGGAAATAGTCCGTGAAGCTATGCGAGATCCCGTATTGCTTGGAGAGCTGCTTATAATACTCGCTGTAGACTCCCTCAGCCTTGAGGTAGGTGCTGCGGACCTGCTTAAGCTCGGTATAGGCGGTCATCAGATGTTCGAAATCTTTTTTATGGGCCGCCTTGGAGGCCTCCGAGGCAATATTGGACAAGCTGTCCTTTATCGCTGTGATCGGCGCTAATTCCTCTAATCGAGAGGCGATCAGCTCTTCCTTATATTGAATCATTCTGTTCTTTTGGGCTTCTTGATACCAGGTCTCCGCATCGATCAGATTTTTCTCCCCATAGAAGACCTCAGCCTTTTTAACAGCACTTACTTTCTGAGAAATTCCTATTCCTTTGTAAATAAGCAGTGGAATCAATAATAGACATAATAAAATGAGCAGATGGTGCAGGGTTAACCATTTTTTAAACGTCATGTATATTAGACCTCGATTTTATTTGTTGAAAATCGGCATCCCACTGGTATTTCTCTTCATAGACTCGTACGGTCTCTGCTTTGAGCGCTCCCCAATTTAAATTAGGGTTCTCCATGACGATTCGGTATAGTCGCAGGAATCGGTCCTTGGGTAGCTTGCGGGCGTGACGGGAGATGAAGTCGGCATAGGCCAGTACATAGCGTTTCATTCTTACTGCTGCTCCAGCAACTCCGGTGAGAATGTCGTCTCCATGCTCCATCACGGAGATTTTCGCCTCGTATTTGATCACATACTGGAAGGTGTGGTCTTTGATCAGCTCGCGTTTGATTTTGGCGAGCTCACCGATGTAGTCGGCCAGCTCCGGGTCGAAGTCCTTCACCAGCAGCGGCTCCAGTTCCAACTCCATATCTTTGCGCAGCTTGAGCGACTGCAGAAGAATGATTTGCAATTTACGAATATGGTCATCGTGAATGATGGCGGCTATTTCTCGCATCAATTCATAGGAGCGGGCTTCGTTCTCTTGCGCGACAGCAGTATCGAGATTACGCAGCAGCCCCTCAGCGATGCGATCGCGGTCGCGGACGAATATTTTGCTCAGCTCGATGGATGTCCGGCTGGGCAGTGCTATACGATGCACGATCACGAATACTACCAGCAGCACAGCTCCGGTTATCGCCGATATGATCACCCATTGCAGAGTCGGGCTGAATATTATCGAGAGCAGCGTCAGCAGCAAGGTCAACAGCAGATCGTTTCCCATCGAGCGTTTGGCTGCACGCTTGGCAACCTCCAGCATCGGCAGAAGGGCAGACTTGCCGCAGATGCTACAGTTCTCCTCCTGGAGCGCGGTGTAATTATGACATTTATTGCAGCATCTTAACTTTTCATAGGCATACTTCGTCTTTATTGGAGGACGCAATACTATATTTTTCTTATTCATGGCATTCTCTCTTTATGGTTGATAAGCTGCAGCAATTGTTCATCGAGCTCTTCAGGAGCGATGATGTTGTTTCTGCGCGTGTAGTATAGAATGGACTTAATGATAACGAATAGAAACATAAGAGCCAGGCATCCGTATGTAACCATATGCAGTTTCCTTTCGTAATTGAATTATGAAGGTATTAATTATATCATATGGGCATCGAGAAGATTGGTAGAATTTGACGAATAAAGCGAGCCGAAATTCAACAACCTCTTAACCTTTTCTTAAGGAATGTTGATTACAATGATATAGAGATTATTTCAGGGATCTTTTCAAATGCGGACTTTTGAACTACCTCTAGTTTATATGAATCTTAAAAATGAATAAAGGAGCACGATCATGCAGCAAGGATATAAGCAGTCTTTACGTATATTAACGGTTTTCATAGTCTTTTGGTTACTCGTGTCTACACTGGGTTCCCATATGCTTGGAGCCGTGTCAGCCGCGAACGGGAGTCAAGCAGGTCAGGGAAGCCAAGGGAGTCAGCCCAGCTCGCGAATCGATGCTGTACTCGTTGTCGACGTAAGTAACTCTATGAAGAAGAGTGACGCGAATAAAGTCGGCAATGAAGCGATGAAGATGTTCATCGATATGCTGTCTGCGCAAGGGGATAAGGTAGGAATTATCGCCTATACGGATAAGGTCCAGCGCGAGAAGGCATTGCTTGAAATCAAAGGCCCTGAAGATAAACAGGATCTGAAGGATTTCATCGATGGCCTCGATAGAGGTCCCTACACCGATATCGCTATCGGAGTCAAGGAAGCGGTGAAGGTCCTGCAAAAGGGCGCTGATCCGAACCACGAACCGATGATCGTTCTGCTGGCGGACGGCAATAATGACTTCAACAAGAGCTCTGGCCGTACGCAGAAGGCCTCCGATCAAGAGCTCGCCAAATCTGTTGATGAAGCGAAGGCCGCAGGCATTCCCATCTATACGATCGGGCTGAATGCCGATGGCAAGCTGAACAAAGCGCCGCTGGAGGATTTGGCCAAGCAGACAGACGCCAAGTCCTTCTCTACCAGCTCGGCGGATGATCTCCCGCGCATCCTCAGCGAGATATTCGCCAGTCATCTGAAGCTGAAGATTGTGCCGATCAAGAGCATGACCGGTACAGGCAGCTTCCAGGAGGTTACGGTCAACGTGCCGAATGCGAATGTGCTGGAAGCGAATATTTCGATCATGTCGGCACAGCCGGTAGAGACGGAGTTGGTGAACCCGGCCGGGGACAAGGTAGCGATTCCTTCGGATGAGGTACTGCTGTCGAAGTCGAAGAGCTACTCTCTCATTAAGATGCTGAGTCCGGCGGAGGGAGATTGGAAGCTGCGAGTTAAGGGGGCTTCCAAGGACAAGATCGACATTAACCTCGTGTTCAACTACGACTTGGAGCTGGAGATGGAGCCGCTCGCGGCTGGAAGCCATAAGCCTGGCGATAAGCTGCAGATCGGCGCCTATCTGAATAGCAACGGCCAGAAGCTGAAAAGCGCCGAATTATACAAGAACATGAAGGCCGTTCTGCTCGCCAAGGATATCGACAGCGGCAAGACGGAGGAAATCAAGCTGAACAATGTAGGCGACCGCTTCGAGGGAAGCTTTAAAATTCCCGAAGCCCATGATTATGAGTTGAAGATACGTGCTGAAGAGCGCAGCTTCTACCGGGAATCGGAGCCGGTTACGATCAGTGCCAAAGCTAATTCAGCTTCGGGAGCTGCGGCGAAGCCGTCCGTACCAGCGGCGCCTGAGGAGGAGAAGCCATTCCCATGGCTAACCTGGGTGATCGCGGTCGTATCCTTGGCTGTGCTGGGGGCAGCCGGTTATTTCATTGCGACGGCGGTGAAGAAGGCCAATCGCGGCTTCGTCGGGCAGATCGTCATAGAAATCCGCGACGAGAACACAAATGAGAAGTCCTTCCCGCAGTATAAGAAGCTGACCTCGTTCAAGGGCAAGTTCAACTTGCATCAGCTGCTGCAGCTCGCGCCAGAGCTGAAGGAGACCGAGAAGGTTATCTTTACGCCGGCGAAGGGGGACAAGATCATGCTGCGCAACGGTTCAGAAGCCCAGGTCGAGAAGTCCGGCCGGGTCGTAGATGCCAGCGCGGGCTTGGAGCTGAAGAGCGGAGATAGAATTACCCTGCCGCTGCAGCATATTGATAAGACGATTTTCATAGAGTACCTGGTATAAATTTGAGGGGGAGAGTATATGAAACCGATAGTCAGAGAACATATTCAGCAATTGGACGTATCGCTGGGGGGAGGGATCGTCAGCGACAAGATCCGTGTCGATACCATCGACAATCCGATCCTTATCATCGGCCTTGGCGGAACAGGCATCGATGCCTTGCTGCGGCTGAAATATCAAATCAACAGACGCTTCAAGCTGCCGGAGGACCCGCTGACTAAGAAGAGACGTGACAAGCCCGACAATGTAGAATTCCTCGCCTTCGAGACGAATGAGCAGGATCGGACGAAGCGTTATAAGGGAATCGGGCTCGATCCGATCAATGAATTCGTGCTGCTGTCGAATCCGGAAATCGGCGGATTGCTGCAGAATCGCAGCATTTTGGAGCCTTATATTACGGATTGGCTGTCGCCGGAGCTTAGTATCACCGATGGGATGAATGGAGCGGCGGGAGTGCGTCAAGCAGGACGGCTCCTCTTGTTCACGAAGATCAATCAGGTTGTGCAGGCCATCGACAAGAAGATCAAGACGCTGTCCGTAGGTACGAATAAGAAGCTGATGGTATTCCTGCTGACCGGCTTGTCCGGCGGTACAGGAAGCGGCTGCTTCCTCGACATCGCTTATATCGTCCGCGGCATTATCGAGCGTGATCACGGCTCGGCCGGGATCGACCGGGTGAATACGCTCGGCTATTTGTTCACGCCGGACATTAACTTGTCCAACAAGAGCTTGAGCGAGCATACGCGCGAATATATCAAGAAGAACGGCTATGCCGCGCTGAAAGAGCTCGATTACTGGATGAACGTAGATAATCGCGGTGAGCGGTTCAAGCAGCAGTACGGCAATATCCTTACCGTTAATTCTCCGCTGCCGCCGTTTAATCTCTGCCATTTGATCTCGGCGACGAATACCGAGGGCAAGCTGCTCGAGAATGCTTATGACTATTGCATGAATGTTACCGCAGAGAATATTACGAATTTCATGGCCAGCGAAGAGAAGCAGTCCGGCGAGGAATTTGCCATCCATGATTATATCAGCAATATTCGCACGAATATCGCTCAGATGAACAAGGTATATCCGGCGAATTATGAATATAACATTATCGGTGCCTCTTCGGCTGTCCTGCCGATCGAGGAAATGACGACGTATTTGGCGTACCGGCTGTTCGAGAAGATGGAGAAGATGTTCCGGCAAGCGCCGAGCCAGGAAGATGTCGAGAAGTTCGCCCGTAAGCTGGGGATCGACCTGGATAGTATGGTGAAGACGTTCGAGTCCCGGGTTCCTGAGCCATTGCCGGGCTTCGAGAATAGTGAGCGCTTGAGCTACGCTAATGTTGTTAAATCCCAGGTTGTGAATATGGACACAGAGCTGGAGCAGACCTTCCTGGCCCGGGCAAGAGAGGAGTATATCAAGGCCAAGAAGCAGCTGCCAGGCGAGATGCTGGAGCAATTCAGCGAGCAGATTCGCCGGCTATTCCTGCATCCGGAGCAAGGGCCGTTCTACGTGTCCCGCTTGATCTATACGGAAAAAGGCTTCTGTCTGCTCAAGATGCTGCTCTCCTACATCGAAGCACTGCGGGAGAACCTGCTGCGCATCCCGCGTGACATTGAGGCCGCGCAGGATCAGGCGAATGAGAAGCTGGGCGATGCCAAGAGTGCATTCGTCTCTAAAGAGAAGAAGAAGAATGCGTATATTGAAGCCAAGATCAATGAGTATTGGCTGCATGCCGATGTTGAGCGTACAGAACAGATGATTGAATTCTATGAGGATCTGTATCAGCTGCTGAACTCGGAGAATAACCGGATCTATGGGGTGTTTACGGAAATTTTGAACGCGCTGAGCTCGATTTTCTCCAAGAATGGCGACATTCTGACGAGCGGTGATGAGCAGGTCGATCATAAAGGGAATAAAACCTACTATTGGAATATCGTCAGCGTACCTGACATATCCAAGGTGGTCAGCAGCATTATGGACCAGAAGGATGTCGATGATTTGATCCGCGACTTCTCTATGGAGCTGCTGAATAACTCCAATCAATGGGTGAAGGAGCAGGAAATCGATATCGTCAGCTCCATTTCCGACTTCCTGACCGAGAAATTCGGGGATCTCATTACGAAGTCGATGGAGGATTTCCTGGTCATCAAATACGGGCAGGACGAGTCGATCGAGAAGTTCGTCGAGCGCTTCATTGCCAGCAAGCTGGATGAGGAGGCGGTTCCTGTCTTCCATTTGTCCAACAGCACAGGCAATCTGCACTTCCCTTCCTGGGGCTTCGTATCGGTTCCAACCCAGGCGCCGAGCATTCTCAAAGGGATTCGCAATTATCAGAATAATGCGGTTGGTAAATCCCATTTCACGGTGAAGGAAAGCGAAGTGAAGAACAGAATATTCTGGCTGAACACGCGCAACGGGGTGCCATTATTCGTCTATACGCCGCTGAAGGTCTATGAAGAGAGCTATGAACGGACGATTCTCGATAAAGAAGGGATTGGCCGCCATCTGGTGCAGACGGACAAGAATAACTGGACGTATCTGCCTTCGCCAATTCCGGAGAAATCCTGGGGCGACACCTACGTCAACTCGCGGGTGCAGGGCTATAACGCGCGCGTACGCGAAGAGTTTGACAAGGCACTTAAGCTGAAGGTAATCCTTGAGAAGGATGTCGATCACAATACGAGCAATCGTTATTCGGTGGTGTTGACGAAGCCGTTCGATTTGAATAACATGCTGGCGGCTTATGATATGCGTCTCGATGCGCCGAAGCCGAATTTGGGCGAAGTGAAGCGGGCGACAGATGAACTCAGACGGCTGTTGACAGAAGGGCTGCCGCGGGAGGGAGACAAGGACATTTTCGGCAGTATTAACGGGGATTTAGCCAAGGAGAACCTGATTCGTTCCCCTGAATTGATTATTCGTGTACGGCAGGAGATCGCCAAGTACGACGAGATTATGGCTATGGCTGCCAAGCTGGAAGCGGTGCTGGAGCAGCATCAGGACGAAGAGAAGTGGCTAGAGCAGTTCATCGAGGCGTTCTATACTGGAACGATTACGAAAAAAGGCGCGCTCTATGTCTATGACCGTGATCCGGAGGAAGAGGCATGGGAGCCGTTCGCGAATCTGATGAAGAGCCGCAACTATGTGGAATATGAAGTGTTCATGCACTTCCATGGCTTGGATGAGAAGAGTCGCAGCACCTTGATGCGCAAAGCGTCTCGCCGCGCTGCCGAGCTTACGGCTACCGAAGATATTCAGCCACTGCTGCAGACGCTGGATGAGCTGGCCGAACGATTCCAGGAGGGGCGGGACTCGCTGGAATATGAGAAGGTGGAGCTGGCCAACGGAGAAGATATGTATCAGTTCTACAAACAGGTGTCCGCGAATCTCAACGATATTCGCAGAAGGCTGAAATGATGATCAGACCGAAGCTGGAGCAGTTCGCCGCTGCCTATGATCTGGCAGAGGAACGGAACACAGGTCTCGGCGATGATCAGAGCATCATTCATTATCCCGCAGTGTTCTTGTTCATTGGAGACAAGAGCAAAGAGGCCATCAAGCCGATCATGCAGATGAATGAGAAGAATTGGGAGAACAGCGAGAGCTTGATTTACATTCATGTTGGCGCTCAGGCTGAGCCTGCTGGCACTTCCTCCTCGCAGCCTGGCCTCTTGCACTATGGCATTCCGGTCGTAATGCAGGAGGGTTCGGCTGAACCTGCGCTGCGCCGCGATATTTACCGGCGCTTCTATGAGGAAGCCGAATGCCTGCCGGCGTTGAACCGGGTTCTGCGGCAGGCGAGCGGCGCCCTGGCAGAGTATGGGCGGCTGTACCCGTCCTTTGACCGGGTACGTCTCTCGATCATTACGCGGGTCGATGACCCGCTTAATGTGTTTGTCCCGGAAATCGCGCTGCTGGCGGAAGCGATCTTCCGGCAGTCGTTCAAGGCGGTACAGCTTGATCTGTACGCCTTGATTAGCGAGCGCGAAGGGGCTGAAGCCTTCGGTTACAGCAGCTCGCTGGGGGTTGCATTCCTTCGCGAGCTAGAAATGATGCAGCAGTCTGATTACGAATTTAGCGCACCGCTGCATGTGACGGAGGATGGGATTGCGATTCCGGTTACGCATGCGCCGTCCCCGTTGTTCGACCTCGTCTATGTGCTGTCAGATCGGGATGAGCGGGGAATCGCTTCGTTGAACGGCATGCAGAGCTGCTACGAGATTATCTCGCATATCAGCTTGCTGAAGAACAGACATCAGAAGGAACAGCCCTGGGGAGCGAATAATCCGGCTTACAACAATACTTCATTCAAGAACAACATTATGGCCGAATCGGGGCGCCAGGGCCTGGTCTCTGCTGGTCTGTCCCGCGTGAAGCGTCCGAACCAGTCGATTGCACTCGCTGTACTCTATCATTTCTATCGCGGCTTGCTGGAGAGGATGAAGCAAGAGCCGCCGCTGACCCTGGCTGAGAAGCTGAGCTTCTTCGGCCTGGATGCGGCTTCTCTGGAGCGGGCGGTGGAGGGCATGCTGCCCTCGCCGGAGGGCTTAAACGAAATGCACGGGCTGATGACGAATGATGTCAGCTATGGGGCGGTTCGCAAGCTATCGCTGAAGGAAGCGGAGGAGACGCTATTTGGCGGTGGTGGAGAGGCCTTCTTCCGCAGCAATTTCGAGGAGGAAGCGACCCGGCAATGGAAGGAATTCGACGCGACCAAATGGCTTAGTCAGGCAGTTATGCGCTCGCTGGAGCAGCGTCCGGAAGTGCAGATTTATTCCCTGTCTGCCTGGACGGGAGACGAGGGAACGGGCGTTGCCGATCTGCTGCGCAATAGTCGCCGTGAGGCGGAGATGTTATTAGCTTCGGCAAAGGCTGAATTGGAGCAATTCCGCCAGGGGCGGGTCGAGGAGCAGGCATTCCCGCGCATTCCGCTTATGGATCGGCATAATTTGCGTAGCCTCATCCACTATCTGTTCAGCAATGTGTACTCGCGCAGACGGGATATACTGCGGCTTGAGATCCGGCTGAAGCTGATTACGAAGCTTGAAGAAGCGCTGCGGGGCATGCATGGCCGATACCGCGCCGAGATTATGCAGCTGGAGGCGCTGGAGCGTGAGCTGCGTGATACTGCGTATAGCAGCATCAAGACTGCGGATGATTATATCGGTCAGAACATCATGGAGTATTATGAGCGGGTAACCGCTGAATTGATGGAGCAGTGGGAGGCGAAGCGAGGGCGAAATGCCTTCTTTGCTGAGAGCGCGCTCGGTGACTCGCAGCTGCTGTTGCAGGAAGGTCCTGAAGGACTGATCGATCGGCTGATCCAGGTATGCAGGGAGGCGATCCTGGCTTCACCGCTGTTCAAGCGCACCTTCGAGGAAGAATTGCTGCAGCGGGCTAATGTCGCAGTAGAGTACGGCAACAAGACGGTGCTGACCAAGGAAGAACTGTTCAAGAAGCTGTATCGCATTCTGGAGGACAACGCCGCGATTCAGGTCCGTCTGTACGATTACACCCAGGAGCATCGTTATGAGGAGAAGTATGTGTTCGGGGACTATACGAGTGAGCTTGTACGGCATATTTTCCAGGCAGATGAGTCATCGCGGATTTACAAGCTGGGATGTGTTCATGAGCAGAGGAGCAGCGGTCTGGAGAAGCTCAACCTGATGGGCGGCTTCCACATAGAGGATTTGGTGTATTACCTGAACGGGAAGGTTTACTATGAGTCTTACTTGCAGAACGGTTATGAATTTCACGGAATAGATCGGGCTTCATTGCCCCAGCTGCGTTAATCGCCTGCGTAGACTTGCTGTGGTTCCCTCCGATGGCTGCGATGATGGGGTCATTGGAGGAGCTCTTGCATGTATATGACGGATTGTAAAATGAAGTGCGACACCTGCTGGAAATAAATAAAAAAGAGCCCATGGCCGGATTCGTGTAGAATGAAAGTTCCTACACCCTACATTCACACAAGGAGAATCCACCATGAACTACACACATCTTAGCATAATCGAGCGCAGCAAGCTAGAAATCCTCCACCAGCAGGGGAAAAGTGCCAGAGCGATTGCCAGAGAGCTCGGCAGACATCATTCCACCATCAGCCGTGAACTGGAGCGTCACGAGGGTCAGGAGACCTATGGTGCACAGCGAGCCCAGGAGAGCTATACCCAGCGTCGTAAAACCTCGGTTCCCGAAGGCAAGTGGACGCCGGAGCTGGCTAGAGTCATCGAAGAGAAGCTTCAGGCCACCTGGTCTCCGGAGCAGATCACACAGCGGTTTCGGCAGGAGAAGCAAGCCATCGTATGCTTTAAAACGATCTATCGCTGGCTGTACGCGGGCCTGTTGTCCAAAGGCATCCTCACCGTTCTCAGACACAAAGGCAAGCGGCAGAAGCCTGCTGAGACGCGTGGCAAGTTTACCGTGGGCAAGTCTATCTCTCAGCGTCCCAAAGAGGTACGGTCTCGGGAAACGTTTGGTCATTGGGAACTCGATACGGTGGTCTCAGGCCGTGGGAAAAGCAAGGGCTGTGTAGCTACGTTCATTGAGCGTAAAACGCGCTTGTACAAAGCCATTCGGATGCCAGACCGCACAGCGTTGTCTATGGAGATCGCTTTTGGTGTAGTTGCTTCTGAGTATCCTATCGGAGCCTTTCAAACCGCTACAGCAGATCGTGGCAAGGAGTTTGCTTGCTACACCAATCTGGAGGCCACCCATAGCATACAGGTGTACTTTGCTGATCCGTATTCCTCCTGGCAACGAGGCTCCAATGAGAACGCCAACGGCCTCTTGCGAGAGTTTTTTCCCAAAGGAACGGACTTCGCTCAAGTTACGGACGAGGCTTTACACCATGCTCTTGATCTGATTAACCACAGACCACGAAAATGTCTGGGATGGAGAACCGCTCGCGAATCTTTTTCAGAGGAACTGTCGCACTTGCCTTGACAATCCGTCATATAAAAATGGTAGGAAGGAAGTACGTATATGCAGCGTAAAATTAACTGGCTATTGGTGCTATTCAGCCTTATTGGCGGGGCGGTCGGGTTCGTAATCGGCGAGGTACTGTTAGGCAGACTCTCTGGCCGGATGCCGGAAATCTTATTGATCGGTCTGTATTTCGGCATACTTGCCCTATCGATCGGGCTATTCTGCCTGATCGCGGAGATGATCTCTCCGCGGTTGAACGGAGCATCCTGGCGGCAAAGGTATATGGGGACCTCCTGGAAGCTGTTAATCCCGGCTACACTGGTGATGCTGCTTCTGGCTGGAACGGCCTTTGAATTCTTATATGAACTGAATGTCGGCCGTGCCAAGACGACCAAGGACATCGTGCTGATCATTGATAACTCCGGCAGTATGCTGGAGACGGACCCGGAGGATCTGCGTTATGAAGCGGCCAAATCATTCGTGGAGCAGATGGATAGCAGTAAGCAGGTATCCGTTATTGTATTCAATGACGCACCTGAGTTAATCCAGCCTTTTGTCCAGGTTAAGGGTCAAGGGGTGAAGGATGAAGTATATGCGGCTATCGATGCGCTGGAGCCGACGAATGCTGGTACGGATATCGCCTCGGCTCTGGAATTGGGGATGGATCAGCTGAAAGGGCTGAACAGCTCCAAAGGAGCGATGGCTGTGCTGCTGTCTGATGGCTTCAGCGATGTGAATACGGCCGAAGTTCTAGCGGATTATCAGGAGCGGGGAGTCGTTATCAACACAGTGGGTCTTGGACTTAGCCGATATGGAAATTCCGCAGGGGCCACTCTGCTTAAGGATATCGCCAGCGAGACGGGAGGACGGTATTATGACGAGGCCGATGCGAAGAATCTGTCCTTTGTTTTCCGGCAAATTTATGACAATCTGGATGATCGTACATTAGTTACGGAACGCACCGGGATGATGGAGAACAGCGTTTATTACATGATTCTGAGAATTGTACTCGTTCTGCTGCTCGGGGCACTTATCGGCTTATCTCTGGGTCTCATGTTCGATAATCGCTATTTGGCTAAGAGCTTCACGATCGGCGGCGCTGTATCCGGCCTGCTTGCTGGTCTGCTGCTGGAATTCGGCCTGAATGGCAGCTTTATCGGCGATGTGATGATCCGCTTGCTCGCCTGTCTGGTTCTGGCAGCGGTCACGACGATGTTCACGGTCGTGGTGCCGATGCATGAGAATGCTGTACGAACCGGAATTCGCCGTAGAGGAGCTGCGGTGAGGAATGCTGGAGCAGGATATACAGAGCCTGCCAGGGACCGGAACAGCAGAGGATTTTAAAGGCGTAAGGGGGCGAAGCGATGCGTTATATTGATGCTGAGGACGGCTTGCCGCTCATCACAGGGCTGAGCTACAAGCTCGATGAGGATCATTGTTTGCTCCGCTGGC
Organism: Paenibacillus aceti; assembly: GCF_003614185.1. Taxonomy (GTDB): domain Bacteria; phylum Bacillota; class Bacilli; order Paenibacillales; family Paenibacillaceae; genus Fontibacillus; species Fontibacillus aceti. Next base: position 3,301,267 of record NZ_KZ987724.1, on the reverse strand, counting down.
AATGGCCAGATGGATTGCAGGCGGTCTATATCGAGGAGCGATCAGCGGATCGCGGATCGTACGGGATGGATGAATATCCATCCCCGAGCGAGGGTCTGAGACTGTATACGCGCGAAGAGTATAAGGCAGCGGGCGGGTACCGTGACCGGATCGACAAGGTCGGTCTGGTGGTCTACACCGTATATGCCTGCATGATGGAGAACGGGGAGAAGCTGCTTATTCGTCAGCCGGGGGCGGAGAATACGGTGGAGATCAGCACTGGACGGGCCAAGATCCGTTATTCGATCCGGCAGAAGAGCAGCTTGTTGCGTAAATATAAAACAGTGCAAATCTCGGTGCTAGCCGAGATAGAGGTCCCTAAGGAAGTTTTATGCTATGTGAAGAAGCAGGACAGCTATCCGGCAAGCATTGAAGACGGGACGGTGTATCCTTTTCTCCGGGATTTCCCGGCGGGAAGAAGCACGTTGCCGCCTATCGAGGTCGGCAAGAACGATTATGTGCGGCTATTCTTTACGGATGGGCGCAGGTATGGCCGCTTCTTTGAGCTGATCCCGGAATAAATGCACTGCTAGCGAGGAGGAATGAACGATGGGCTTCTTAGATCTATTCAAAAGGAAACCGCAGGCCGAGCCGCGGCCGTTATTTTATGATATTGTCTGTCCGTACTGTTTCAGCAAATTCACCCCGGATCAGGTGGTCTTCCGGGCGACTCATTACCGTGAGGATGATGAGGATTATGCGCTGGGCGAAGATGAGGAACTGAACAGATATCGGGAGCGGTTCGGACTGGATACGGTGTACGATATGGAGGCGGTGCTGCGGCCCCAGGATGTACCGCCTGAGCATTTGATCTATTCCGATCATGTTTTGATCGGGCTGAATGACCGTTATGGCGAGGTGACCAAGCGGAGATTATGTCCGCATTGCCATAATGAATTGCCGGTGACCGCAGGCAAAGTGCCGAGCAACATTATTTCGATCGTCGGTGCTTCCCAAGTGGGGAAATCCGTGTATATGACTTCATTGATTCATACACTCCAGAATACGACGGCCGATCATTTCGATGCGGCCTGCATGCCGCTCAATGCGGAGATCAGCCGCAAATTCCGCACGATGTATGAGGAGCCGTTGTTTGAACGCGGTGATTTGCTGGCCTCCACGCAGAAGGAGAAGATGCAGGAGCCGTTTATTTTCCAATTCGTGTTCAAGGATGAGTCGAAACCGCCGCTGACGCTGGTCTTTTTCGATGTCGCCGGAGAGGGTATGGTCGATCAGGACTATCTGGGCCTGCAGGGGCAGCATATCAAGAATTCTTCAGGTCTGCTGTTCATGGTGGACCCGCTGCAGATCCGTTCGATCCGCGAGAAGATTCGCATTAATGTCGGCGACAAGCCGGGGGAATGGGTATCGCAGTATGATGAACCGCGGGATGTCGTGCTGACTATGTTCGGTGATTTCATCGCTTATGAGGAGCAGAACAAGACGGATATCCCGACGGCGGTAGTGCTGACGAAGAGTGATATGCTGCATGTCTTGAAGGATGAAGAAGGAGAGTATATCAAGTCGAATAGTAATATATTTAACAATGCTGTGCATCGTAAATATTTCAATTTGACCGAGTTCGAGAATATCGACGGGGAAATTCGCCGTTTTATCGAAAAGGTGGATCGCCCTTTCAAAGGGACGATGGACGTATATTTTAAGGATACGGGATATTTCGCAGTATCTGCGCTCGGCAGCAACCCGATAGACCAGAAGCTGCAGGACGTGGTGCAGCCGATTCGCGTGGATGAACCGTTCATTTGGCTGCTGTATAAGCTGAACTATATTGAGGGGAGAGAGGCGTTTTGAGTATAAGGCGATCATCCCCTGACTTGATCCAACAGCAAATCTACACCCGGGAGCGGAGCGGTATTTTCCGTTCGACGGAAGGCTTTGACACAGTGGCGGTCTCGGATGGACTGGATGCGGTGTTTATCAAAAAGCAACTGCATCCATTCTGCGGATATGATGCGCCAGCAGAGCTTGTCTCCCGGGGAGAGAAGGATGACGCAAGCTTCCCGCCGGCCCTCCATTTATTCCATGCGGAGAATGGGGATACCGTGCTGGGCCGCAGTATTCACCAGTCGGCTGATTTCACCGGTCTGCGCAGCGCTTTTCTGACACATAACTATGTCATACCAGCTGCGCGGCAAGATGAGATCGTCACCCATTATCGTGAGTATCTTGAAGCGGCGTTCGCGGAAATGTATGTCCCCGAGATCGGCCGACAGCTGCCGGAGCTGGAGGATATTCCGCAGAATCCGCGTTATGCGCAGATGGGTCTGCCACGTCTGATGGCTGAGAAGCTGCTGCATGAGCTGAAGCTGGACGAGAAGACGTTCAAGCAGCTCCTGTTCGCTGTCATGACTGCGGTTGGCGAGGGACGGAAGAAGGTCTATGTCGCGCTGGATGTTCCGGCAGAGCAGATTCCCGCCTCGGCCTCGGCGTTGCTTCAGGTGCTATTTGCCTGCTTGCCATTCGAGCTGCGCCGTCGCCTCGGCTTTATCACTTATGCGAAGGAGCCGAAGAGCCGCAAGTTTATCCACCTGCAATTTGTGGAGCGCGGCAGCATTCGCCCGAATGATCGCGAGATTGAGAAAGATTATGTGTTCGATCTCTCTATCGGCCGCGTGCCCCAGGATGAGCTGGATGAAGGACGGCAGCCATATCTCGACATGGTCTGGAGGTCTATAGGCGATCTCGAGCGTTTGGAGGAATTCCATCGCTTCGCAGATGAGATGCTGGCAGGTATGGATTCGCAGCGCCGGACGCTGCTGTCCAGCTATCATGAGCTGTCTGTATTCTACCAGATCGAAGCCGGGGATTGGGACCTGTATGAGGCCCATAAAGTTACGGTGTTGCGTGGCTTGCTTAACTACCTGGAGCCTGCGGGAGCGCTGGATTCGAGAATACGGCTCAATGATATATTTCTCGCTGCTTTTGACCGCGAGTTTGATGCGGTGAAGCTGCGGAACATGGCTGAGCTAAGTGTAGTGGAATGCTTCCGGGATTATTATCAGCTCGATAGCCGGAGCTATGGAATCAAGCTGATTAATTATTTGATCCATGCCATCAATAACGCCCTGGCCGGGGGCAAGGTTGAATTGGCTCGTCCGTTATATAGTTTGGTGGAGAGCCAGCCTGAATTGAGCAGAGCTTTTTTTGATCTGGTAATGAAGCACAATGAGTTGGAGCATGCCTTATTCGATCCTTTTATTCAAAATAAATTTACAGAAGCAAGCGGAGCGCGCGAAGTATTAAACGTGGTGCATAGCTGGGCCATCACTCATCCTGATGTGCTGCGGAATACGGCGTTCAAGGAATATGCGGTAGCCAGCTTGAAGGATAAGCTGCGGAAGGAACAGCAGTTGCTGCCCGCCGTGCATATGGTGCTGGACAATGTCCGCAAGTGGGGGAGAACCCCGGTGGGCGACCGCGGGATGACTCTGGCGGACTCCGAGCTCGCAGGCGATATCGCCCTTGCGGCCAAGCGGGTGCTGCTGGACGAGCTGAAGCTGGACAAGCTGACCTTCGAGCAGATTACGACGGCTGATTTTCTGGCGCGGCCGGACGCTTTTGAAGGGCTGCTGCTTGAGGACAAACAGCGCAGGCATGTCGATATGCTGCAAGCCTTATATGAGTGGTTCGCTCAGCGGGAGGTAACAGAAGATATCTTTAATGGCTTGCCTTCAGCAGATGTGAAGCAGATGCAGCAGTTAGGGAGGGAATGGCTGCAATCGATGGTTGAGCTAACGCAGTTCTGCAAGATCATTCTGGCCTTTTACACCCCCAAAAACGGCAATATGGACTATGCCGCTTTGTTAAACTATCTGCAGCAGCATGCGAAGAGTCCGGAGGTAATCTATGAATTCATACTCTGGTCGCAGGGGCAGGAGTTATTTGCTAATTCTCGTGGAATTGCTCCAGCCTACACAGCTGCTTTGCTGAATTATTTCAAGAAGCATGATCCTAATGCATTCAAGAGCCGGGATTACCGGACCCGCTATTTCGATAAGGCGGGGGCGCCGATGGCCGCGGTATTCGCGAAAATACGCCTGGAGTTATCCTCGCCGCTCAAGCGATTTCTGGCGAAGAACGGGAAAAAGGTCAGAGTGACTGCGCTTGTTCTGGTGGCTAGTCTCGTGGTACTTACAGGTATTTTGGTGATGCAGCAGCAAGGGCTGCTCGGCGGTTCCAAGCCGTCTGTGGAGGCCACTCCTCCGTTAAATGCAGAGGTAGAGCCCAACGTGCTCGTCTATGCGGAAAATGTGACAGGTCTCGATGGAGCGGAGACGACCTCGCTCGTATTCCAGTTTGCTGAGGCGCAGAAGTGCAAAGCCTTCGCTCCTTCAGCGCTGGAGATCGAGTCGCCAGATCAGGCGGTTCAGCAGTTTGCAAATTTGAAGTTTACAGCTAGCTGTGCGGATGATGTGGACGGGATCGGTGGCAGTGGCGGAGATTCCAGTGGAGATGGTGTGGATCATCCAGGGGATCCGGGCAGTTCGAACAACCCGAGCGATGGAGCGGGTGCAGGCGGTGCAGCGGGCGAAATGTCTGGAGAGAATTCGGACAAGAGTCAGGCTGGCGATAAGGTTCCCGCGGGCGGACAAGCGGCTGGACTGGATAAAGGTGAAAAAGGCTCAGCTGGGAATGGATCGGACGGAGTCGCGTCAAAAGATACGGATGGCGCAGATACGGACGGTATAGAAGCCCCAAAAGGCACGGTTGCTAAACAGGATACTGGAACTGAAAAAGGGACAAAAGCTGAAAAAGGAGCAGAGGCCGAAAAGGGGACGAAAGCAGGAAACGGAGCCGATAAGTCTGGTTCAGCTACGAAGGATACCGCGGGAAACGCAGCTTCAGATAATGAGTCGGATGGTGCGTCAGATAAAACTGCGGTAAATGGCGTTGATTCAGCTGAAGCCAAGGACAAGAACGGGGCTGGCATCGATAATAACGGGCAGAAGCCAGTTTATGCTAATCGTGTAACCGTCTCTTTAGGTCAGAAGGCGATTGTTCCTGTAGGCAGCGTAGTTAAGGTGGGAGACCATCTATATACTGTCGTGGCGCGCGAGGAGGCTTTCGTTAAAGAGAGCCTGACCGAGCAGCCGGGAGCTTAAATATATAGACTAGACATGAGGACGATCTATACGCTTGAGAGCGAGGATTGTCCTCATTTCCAATATCGCGAGCCTGCCAGCTAGTCAGTATAAGTGTAAGTATGCAGCTATATCGGTGCCTTTCGCTCCCCACTTGAGAGATAACTGCTTTTATACAACTATTCAGACGGATTTTCTCATAAACGGGGCTTTAGTCAGGAAATAGTTGTATTTACGCAGCTATTTTCCGATTTCAGGCCCCCACTCCGAAAATAAGTGTATATCTGCAGCTATGTCGCCAATTACAGGGAGTGTCTGTTGGGCCGCTCCATCAAACAGTAAGAACCTCAGTGAGATGGCTTCGGATATCGCTCACCCACTCTTTGATTTCGTTACTCAAATTCGTCTTGTTACCGTAAATCAGGCAGGTTTCTCTGCGCGTCTGCTCTAGCTCCTTCATCGGCAAAGTGACTAGCTCATTGTCTTTAAGCAGCTGTTTGCGCAAGTATGATTTGGGAAGCAATGTAGCGGCTTTGCAAGTGGGCAGCAGCCGGACGATGGCTTCGAAGGAATCGATCTCCATCCTGACGTCAGGGATAATACTGTGCCGCACGAATACTTCCTCGATCAATTTGCGGTACCAGGTTCCCTTGGAGAAAATAATCATGGAGCGTCCGTTCAGATCGTCCATCGTCGCGGGTCTGCCTTTCGCAAGCTCATGACCGCGCGGGACGACAAGCTCGAGATGATCCTGGAACAGCGGGATACATTTCAAGCCGGACTCACTGATGGAAGAAGCGATTACGCCGATATCGACTTTTTTCTCTTTTACATAGGAGACAATTTCATGGGTTTTGCCGGTGATCAGCTTGACCTCCATATCCGGATTATTATTCATCAGTGCTGTAACCAGGGGAGGAAGCGTAGTTTGAAGAGTAGTGAGACTTGCTCCGAGGGTTACGGTGCTGCGTTCAACAGCTTTGAATCGGGAGACAGACTGCAGAAAGTTCTGATGCCGCTGGCGCTGCTCAAGTGCATACAGATAGGCTTCATGACCGACACGTGTAAGCTCCAGCTTTTTACCGTTACGATTAAATAGGGCGACCCCCCATTCTTCCTCCAGCTTGGCTATTTTCCTCGATAGGGCGGGCTGAGACAAATTAAGCAGCTTTGAAGCTTTATTTAAGCTAGACTGTTCTACAACGGTTGTAAAAACGAGTAAATCTTCAAGCATCTGATCCCCTCATTCTTATAGAATAATAGACTCTCTTATGCAAAATTGTTATAACAGTTAATAATTATATTGCAATTCCATTATAAGCTAAAAAGGAGTAACATTGAAAGTGACACAAGATGTTCACATGTTACGTTTGTAACATACTTTTCCCGGCGGCTATTTGTGCGCTTTATCATTTACGCTTAAATTGCAGATAGTTGTCGAATGGTGATGATTGAGAGTTAATATGGAACGATGGAAATGAGAAAGGGGTACACGCACTTATGAAAGGGTTTTATTCCAGGAAACTTCATTCGCTTCTGGGCATCATTCCGTTGGGCTTGTTCATTCTGGAGCACATGCTTACGAACTTCTCCGCCGTGGAAGGCGGAAGCCAGGGCTTCAAGGATAGTGTGGCGTTCTTGAATAGTCTGCCTCTGCTGCTAGTCCTGGAGATTGTCGGTATTTATTTGCCGCTGTTGTATCACGGGGTCTACGGCATGTATATCGCTTTTCAGGCGAAGCCGAACAACGGCAGCTATGCGACAGAGCGTAATCTACGCTATTTGCTGCAGCGGATTACCGGGGTCATCGTATTCGTCTTCGTCTTCTGGCATGTGTATGAGACGCGGATTCAACTGGCTCTTGGCAAGGTAACACATGATGAAATGGGCAGTGTGATGCATGGGATTTTGACGCAGCCGATCTTCTTTATTCTGTATGCTATCGCAGTTGTGTCGGCTTCCTTCCACTTCGCCAATGGTCTGTGGTCGTTTCTCGTTAGCTGGGGAATCACGGTGGGACCTCGGTCGCAGCGTGTGTCCTCGTATGTTTGTATGACCTTGTTCGTTATTGTGTCGGTAATGTTCGTATGGTCGCTGTTCACTTTCCGTACTGAGGAATTCGCAGGGGCTACGGCTCTGCTGCAAAATATCAGGATGATAGGCTAGGAAGAATGAATTGTTTACCGAAGTAAATAGCGTAAGAAAGTAGATCAAAGAAGCATTGCTCACAAAACTTTTAGGAGTTGAAAAGGATGTCGAAACAAAGCATAATTGTCGTCGGCGGAGGGCTGGCCGGGCTAATGGCTACGATCAAGGCGGCTGAAGCCGGCGTTCAGGTTCATCTATTCTCCATCGTTCCGGTCAAGAGATCGCACTCGGTTTGTGCGCAAGGCGGAATTAACGGTGCGGTCAATACGAAAGGGGAAGGCGACTCCCCGTGGGTGCACTTTGACGATACGGTGTATGGCGGAGACTTTCTCGCCAATCAACCGCCAGTTAAAGCGATGTGTGAAGCGGCTCCGGGCGTCATCCATCTGATGGACCGGATGGGAGTGATGTTCAACCGTACTTCTGAGGGACTGCTTGATTTCCGCCGCTTCGGGGGTACGAAGCATCACCGCACTGCCTACGCCGGGGCGACGACCGGACAGCAATTGCTCTACGCTCTTGATGAGCAGGTTCGCCGCCATGAGACAGAGGGGCTCGTCGTGAAGTATGAGAACTGGGAGTTCCTGTCGGCTATTCTTGATGATGAAGGAGCCTGTCGCGGTATTACCGCACAGAATCTCCGCTCGATGGAGATCGTGAGCTTCGCTTCCGATGCTGTTATTCTGGCGACGGGCGGGCCGGGGATCATCTTCGGCAAGACGACCAACTCCGTTATCAATACGGGAACGGCAGCGAGCGCGGTGTATCAGCAAGGTGTGCATTATGCTAACGGCGAATTCATTCAGATTCATCCGACAGCCATTCCTGGTGATGACAAGCTGCGCCTGATGTCAGAATCGGCCCGTGGTGAAGGGGGACGGATCTGGACTTACAAAGACGGCAAGCCGTGGTACTTCCTCGAAGAGAAATATCCGGCATACGGCAATCTGGTGCCGCGGGATATCGCGACCCGGGAGATCTTCTCCGTCTGCGTTGACCAGAAGCTGGGCATCAATGGCGAGAACATGGTGTATCTTGATCTGTCGCATAAGGACCCGAAGGAGCTTGATGTGAAGCTCGGCGGCATCATTGAAATTTACGAGAAATTTGTGGGCGATGATCCGCGTAAGGTTCCGATGAGGATTTTCCCGGCGGTCCATTATTCTATGGGCGGCATGTGGGTTGATTATAATCAGATGACGAATATCCCGGGCTTGTTCGCAGCTGGAGAATGTGACTATCAATACCACGGAGCGAATCGGCTTGGAGCTAACTCGCTCTTATCTGCGATCTTCGGCGGTATGGTAGCCGGACCGAAGGCTGTTGAATATGTCCGCGGCTTGAAGAAGTCTATCGATGATATGGGCTCAGCAGTGCTCGACAGGGAACGTAAGGTTCAAGAGGATAAATACGAGAAGCTGCTTAATATGAATGGTAAAGAGAATGCTTATATGCTTCATAAAGAGCTTGGCGATTGGATGACGGATAACATGACCGTGGTTCGTGTTAACAGCAAGCTGGAAGCGACGATTAACAAAATTAAGGAACTGAAGGTTCGATATAACGATATCAATGTCAATGATACTTCGCGCTGGAGTAATGCCGGTGCCTCCTTTACACGTCAATTGTGGAATATGATAGAGCTGGCAGAAGCGATGACGCTTGGGGCGCTGCTCCGGAATGAAAGCCGCGGTGCTCATTATAAGCCGGATTATCCGGATCGTAATGATGAGGAGTTCCTGAAGACGACCAAGGCAACTTGGACGCCGGACGGCCCACAGATCTCTTATGAAGAGGTAGATGTGTCACTGATTCCGCCGCGTATTCGCGACTATACGAAGGAAAAGTAGGAGGGGAGAGCAATGGCAATGGCGGAAACAAAAGCAACGGGTAAAAAGGTGAAGTTCATTATAACACGCCAGGACGGCCCTGAGACGAAGCCTTATACAGAGGAATTCGAGCTTGATTATCGCCCCGGCATGAACGTGATCAGCTCTTTGATGGAGATTCAGCGTAATCCGGTCAACACAAAGGGGGAGCATATCACCCCGGTATGCTGGGAATCGAATTGTCTGGAGGAAGTATGCGGAGCCTGCTCGATGGTAATTAACGGCAAGCCGCGTCAGGCATGCGCCGCTCTGATTGATAATCTGGAGCAGCCGGTCCGTATTGAACCGATGCGTACTTTCCCGGTAGTCCGCGACTTAGTTATCGACCGCAGCCGGATGTTCAACGCTCTGAAGCGGGTAAAAGCCTGGATTCCGATCGATGGTACGTACGACCTCGGCCCAGGCCCGAGGATGGCGGAGAAGAAACGACAATGGGCTTATGAGCTGTCGAAATGCATGACCTGCGGCGTCTGTCTAGAGGCTTGTCCGAATGTGAATGAGAAGACGGACTTCATCGGACCGGCCCCGATTAGCCAGGTTCGCTTATTCAATGCTCATCCGACAGGGGAAATGAACGCTGAGGAGCGGCTGGAGGCACTGATGGAGGATGGCGGGATCGAAGGCTGCGGCAACTCGCAGAACTGCGTGCGGGCTTGTCCGAAGGGCATCCCGTTGACGACATCTATCGCTGAGATGAATAAAGCGACCACCAAGCATATGTTCAAGCGCTGGTTAGGAATGTAACGGGCGGATGGTGTGTGGAAGGGTGTCCCTTGAAGTCTGGAACGGGCTCGGGGCACCCTTTTTTTGCTAGGATTGATTTCTCTGACAAAGCTCTGTACCTTTCCTATTTATGTGATAAAATTCACTATACATACGGTTTATACTATTGACCTGAATCAAGGAGGCCAATGATGAAATATCTGTACTTAACCTTAGGCTTTTTGTGCCTGGGACTCGGTGCTATAGGTGCGTTTCTTCCCGTGATGCCGACGACTCCATTTCTGCTGCTGGCTTCATTCTTTCTATCTAAAGGCTCCGATCGCTTTCATCACTGGTTCCGCGGCACGAAGCTATATAAGAAACATCTGGAGAGCTATGTTATCTCCCGTTCCTTAACGCTGCGCTCCAAGGTCAGCATTCTGGCCCTAGCGACCACGATGATGACGATTTCGTTCATCGTCATGCATAACTGGATCGGCAGAACCTCGATCGTGCTCATTATGTGCTTTATGTATTATTATTTTATTTTTCGGATCAAAACGGACAGTAAGCCAACAAATCCTGACATCGCAGCAGCAGATGAGTAACAAGCACTAGCACTAGAGTTTGCAATCGCTCCTTTTGAGGCAAATAGCAATACCTTGTTTCGTTGCAATTTGCCTTTTTTAAGGGGTTAGAGGTACGATTAATTAGTAGGTTTTAGGGCAAGCAATATTGAGAGGAAGGAAAGTGAATTCAAATGGAAGCTCCCAATACCGTAAGGTTGACAGCTTTATCCAGCAAGGGGGGATGCGGCTGCAAGATCGGTCCGGCCGATCTGATGCAGGTGATTCGCAGTCTGCCGCCTGCTGAAGCAAATCCAAATTTACTGGTTGGTCTAGATACGAGTGACGATGCGGGGGTATATAAGCTGAGTGAGGAGCTTGCGCTGGTGCAGACGCTGGATTTCTTCACGCCGATTGTAGACGATCCGTATTCCTTCGGACAGATTGCCGCAGCCAATGCGATCAGTGATATATATGCGATGGGCGGGAAACCGCTGACGGTGATGAATATAGTTGCTTTTCCGATCTCGACGCTGGATAAGAGTATTCTAGCGGATATCCTGCGTGGAGCTGCGGACAAGGTTCGCGAAGCCGGAGCTACTCTGGTAGGTGGACACTCGATCGATGATAAGGAGCCGAAGTTCGGTCTCGCGGTAACTGGCTTGGTGCATCCTGACAAGGTCAGAACGAATGCTGGCGCCAAGGCCGGCGATAAGCTGATCCTGACGAAGCCGATCGGGGTTGGAATCATGACGACCTCCATTAAGAAGGGGCAGCTTACTGTAGAAGAGACAGAGCGGGTTACCCGTGTCATGGCGACGTTGAATAAAAAAGCTGCGGAGATCATGGAGCCCTATGATGTGCATGCCTGCACCGATGTAACGGGCTTTGGCTTGATGGGACATGCCCTCGAGATGGCCAAGGGCAGCAATACGGGCATTCGGATCAAGCGGGATCAGGTTCCTGTGCTGCCGCGCGTTCGGGAGCTGGCAGAGGGTGGATTCATCCCTGGCGGAACGAAGAATAACTTCGCCCATGTGGAGGCGGATATCACATTCCCAGAAGCGATGGATCAGATCGATCGCTGGATTCTATGCGATGCAGTGACCTCGGGCGGGCTGCTGATCGCCGTCGGGGCCGCAGAGGCGGATTCCTTGCTGGCCGAGCTAGTTCAGGCAGGGGTGGAAGCGAGCCTGATCGGGGAGGTAACAGAGCAGCATCCAAGCCATATTGTGGTTGAATAGATCAAATGCAGCCAGAAAGGAAAGAAGCAGATGTTTCAGGATCTTAGCATACAGGAATGGCTGGAGAGACGGGAAAAGGGAATGACGATGATCGATGTTCGCTCCCCCTCGGAATATGCTGATGCGACGATTCCGGGCAGCCTTAATATTCCGTTATTTAACGATGAAGAGCGGGCTGAGATCGGAACGATATATACGCGGGTAAGCGTAGAGGCAGCCAAAGAGCGAGGACTGGAGATTGTGTCGGCCAAGCTGCCAGCCTTTATTCGGCAATTTGCGGATATCGAAGGACCCAAGACGGTATTTTGCTGGCGAGGGGGGATGCGCAGCAAGACGACAGCGACCTTATTATCCTTGATGGATATTCATGTCTGTCGTCTGGCTGGCGGTTATCGCAATTATAGAAAATGGGTCGTCTCGACCCTGGAAAGCTTGGAGTTTAAACCAAAAGCTCTGGTCATCCATGGGGATACAGGGAATGGCAAGACGAATATACTACGCAATTTACAGGCCAAGGGTTACCCGGTCATTGATCTGGAGGGGATGGCTGGACATCGCGGCTCGGCCTTCGGACAGATCGGACTGAGAGCCCATAACCAGAGAATGTTCGATGCTCTGCTTTTGGAGGAGCTGCTGCGCTTGAAGCAGGCGGATTATGTCATGCTGGAAGCGGAGAGCAAACGAATCGGCAAAATTTGCGTTCCTGACTTCATCCTGTCGAAGAAGGATCAAGGCTATCATGTCAAGCTCGAACTACCGCTGGAAGTACGAGTGCAGAATATTATCAAAGACTATGAACCCGGAAAGCATCCGCAGGAGTGCAAGGAAGCTTTTCAAAGGATTCGTTCCAAGATCCATGTTCCGATCGCCGCAGATATTGCTACGTACTTGGAGCAAGAACAATATGAGCAGGCCGTAGAATTGCTGTTGCTCCATTACTATGACAAACGGTATGCTTATTCGGAGCAATATTACGGGGATGGTGATTTCATCACGATTGCTGCAGAGACGATGGAGGAAGCGGAGCAGCAGGTTGAGCAGCTCTTGCAGAAGCTCTACCCTAGAGAATAAACAGTTGAGTGCAAGGGGACATCTGACGGGAGGATGTCTCCTTTCTATCTCATAGTGGATGTAATGATGAGGGCAGGGAATCCTAGCATACAACGAGCTTGACACACTAAGAAATAGACAGGAGGCATAACGTATGAGAGATAGATGGCTAAATCGCTACCTGGCCATTCCTTTGCTAGCTACCTTTATACTGATTGCAGGCTGTGGGGCAGGCGGAGCCGCCAATTCTGGCGCTATTAATGGCGCTAATACTCCAGCGGACAAGACGGAGGGAGACTCGACTAACGGGCAGTCCAGCGGTGGGAATGCTAATCTGTCGATCCCTGAACCGACAGATCCTGTTCAAGAGCAGCTAGCTGCGTTAAGCACAGCGGAGAAGATCGGACAACTGTTCATTGTCGGTATGGACGGGACTGAGAGCAATGAACCTATTCGCGAACTGCTGCAGAAGCGTCATGTCGGCGGGATTATTCTCTACAAGAACAATATCGTGAATACAGAGCAGGCGGTTGGCCTGCTGAATAAGCTCAAGCAGGAGAACAAGCACAATCCGGTTCCGTTATTCCTCAGTGTGGATGAGGAAGGCGGACGGGTCTCACGGATGCCGGCTGAGCTAGTGAAGCTACCTGCGGCGGGAAAAATCGGCGCTACGAAGGATTCGAAGGCTGCCGAGAATTTGGGGGAATTGATCGGTGCGGAACTGACAGGCTTCGGACTGAATATGGACTTTGCTCCTGTGCTGGATGTGAACAGCAATCCGGATAATCCCGTCATCGGAGATCGATCCTTCAGCGATTCCGCCGATGTGGTCAGCCAGATGGGGCTTGCGGAAATGAAGGGACTGAGCGGACAAGGGATCATTCCGGTCGTCAAGCATTTCCCGGGACATGGTGATACATCGGTGGATTCACATTTGGGATTACCGGTCGTCGAGCATGATATGGAGCGTCTGCGAGAGCTTGAGCTGGTGCCTTTTCAGGCGGCAATTGATGCGGGTGCTGACGTGGTCATGGTCGCTCATCTGCTGATGCCTCATCTGGATCCGGATCGCCCGGCTTCTTTCTCCAAAGCGGTCATTCAGGATCTGCTGCGCGATGAGCTTGGCTTCAAGGGGGTCGTAATCTCTGATGATATGACGATGGGGGCGATCTCCGAGCACTATCCAATCGGGGAGGCAGCGGTTCAGTTCATTCTGGCCGGCGGCAATATCGTCCTGGTCGGACATGAGATCGAGAAGGAAAAAGCGGCGATTCAAGCGATCACCGAAGCCGTAGAGCAAGGAACTATCCCGATGGATGTCCTGGATCAACGAGTATATGAAGTGCTTAGTCTGAAACAGAAGTTTAAGCTAAGCGATGACTCAGCCAAAGGGCCGAATGTGAAAGAGCTTAATCAGCGAATCACCCAATTTTTGACGGAATATAAGTTAAAATGATTCCTCCTCTGCTTGCTTAGGCTGCTCAGGCGAGGGTAAGGGCTGGGGTTGATGCTGATATTGTCCAAGATCAATCCTTCCTTCCATTTGGATATATACGCCCTCGCTTTCCAGCAGCAATCTTTGCAGAGAGGCTCCCTCATCGTCCTGGAGGGCGATCTCTCCTTTTGAGTTCACCACTCGATGCCATGGAAGCTGATATTTACGGCTCATGGAATGGAGAATACGGACGACCTGCCTGGCTGCCCGGGCACTTCCGGCCTCTTTGGCAATCTGACCATAGGTCATGACCTTTCCTTCGGGAATGGATGATATAATATGGATAACTTGCGTGGTAAATGGCTGCATCTGATAACGCTCCTTAGGATGTATCTATCCTGAATTGTACCAGAAATCGTAACTATCTGTTCACCCGATACGTATATGAGGTACAGATCTGAACATACTGCGTTAATAGGCAGAGAGAGGAGGAGATAGCTTTTGCAGCGCCGTTTACAAGAATTAGGCTATCCTATGAAACTGGTTATCTATTTAATATTGCTGATCGCTACCGTCATCGGATTAAAATATGCAGTAGAGCTTAAATCTCCGGGTGGGGGCAAGCCACCCTATTTATTTCTGATATGGAACACCTTCCTGGCCTGGATTCCACTGGGACTCGCAGTGATATTGGATCTGATCAGCCTGTTGGGATCACGTATCGCCAGGGGAGGATTGTATTTGACTGTCGGCGCAGTGTGGTTGTTCTTCTACCCGAACGCCGCGTATTTGATCACTGATTTACTGCATCCATTTATAGGCTACCCTACGGACAGCTATCGGTTCTGGGAGGCAATCCCTTTCTGGAACCATTTGAATACGGTATTATTCATCGCGATCCTCGGTCTTGCTCTGGGCTCACTGTCGCTCGCCTCGGTTCATCAATTAGTACGCCGGGCTTACGGGGGGTTCATCGGCTGGTGCTTTGCCATCTCTGTTCTGCTGCTTAGCAGCTTTGGCATTTACTTGGGAAGGTTCATCCGCTGGAATAGCTGGGATATCCTGCGCAGCCCGCTCACTATACTGCGGGAGACGAAGAATTACTTCACGGATGTAGATAATATGCAGCATGCGATAGGCTTCTGCAAATGGATTTTTCTGATTACCGCTTTCAGTTACTTGTTACTCTATTTATTCGGTAAACTGGGGAGCAATATGGCTTCTATTCCTAAGGAGCGAGAATATGAAACAGCAGCTAAGCATTCAGCAGCGGCTGAGAGTGAGATTTCCCGAATTGGTAAGCGAGCGGCTGCTGCTGCGAAAAATCGAATCTAAGGATTGCGATACTCTATTTCAATTTGTCACAGATCCTCTGGTCGGGCAGCATATGTCCTTTCAATCGGATACATTGCTCTTTCCAGAGCGCCTGTACCGCTATTTTGAGGAGAGCTACAGGAGTCTACGTGATCTTCATTTCGCTATGATCTGGAGAGATACGGGGGAGGTTGTGGGCATTTGCTCTTTGCAGCAGTGGTCGACCCAGGCTGGCAAAGCCCGGCTTGGATACTTAGTATCGCCCTCCTTCTGGAATCTGGGCATCGCTACCGAAGCTGCGGGAATGGTGTTGGATTTCGGGGTTAATACCCTTGGGATACATGAAGTGGAGGCGCGGTGTGCAGTAGACAATCCCGCTTCTGAGCGAGTATTGCAGAAATTAGGCCTGTCCTTCCGCGCTTATGTGGGGAACACGGTCGGTTATCGCGGAGAGAGCGAGGATCACAATCGACTTAAAGTATATTCTTTAATCAAGACTAGTGATTTGTTACACAAATGAAATATTACTGTGATGAACCTCTAATAGTGAGGGGGTACACTTAATACATGACCCCCTTTTGAATATATTTGTATTAGGAATCCGGCGAGAGTGCTCGGGTTCCCTTTTTTTTATCAGGTCGATGGAGTTACTACAAGGGCACGCTCACTTTTTGCTTATTCTTAAAATATACCCAATGATCAAACCCGATCTCGCGCAGTCGAGCTGCCACCTCGTTCCATTCATCACCGACCCGCGAAGGGGTATGGGCGTCTGAGCCGAAGGTCACATCGATGCCAAAATGCAGTGCTCTTTCGAGAATCGAGTCGGCCGGATACCATCCACCGGATAGCTTGGTTTTACCGGATGTATTGATCTCGATCACAATCTGTTGCTCGGCAATGACCTGTAAGGTCTCATCGATCGCAGCTGTGGCGGGAATTTCGGAGAAGGCGGGGTAATTGCCTTTCATCGCATCGATATGGCCGAGAATCTGGAACATCCCGGAGCGTGCGGAATCGCGAATCAATTCATAGTAAGCCTCTTTATCGGCAATTTGTTGCTCGGGGTTCAGCTTCTTCCAGCGGTTCTTGTTGAAGATGCTGACGTTCTTGACGCTATGCACAGAGCCGATGACATAGTCGAATGGATATCGGTTAAGTATATTTCTATAAACCTCAGCATGCTCGGGGAAATAATCCGATTCGATACCGAGCAGCACCTCGATTCTACCTGCGTATTTTTGCTTCAGGGACAGGACTTCCTCCACATAGCTGGCAAATTCGGATTTCGCCATTGCGATGCGCGGTTGAGCTTGATCCTCCTCACTCCCAAAATAGGGGGTATGATCACTGATTCCGATGACAGACAGCCCGGCTGCAATGGCTGCTTCAATATAATCCGGGATCGTACCATCGGCATGACCACAGCGAAAATGATGAGTATGAAGATCAAATTTCATATTAAGGACTCCTTTCTTAGCTGCCTTCTGTTACTATTCCGTGCTGATAAAATGGGTCTCCGGCATTCCCTTCAAATCACCGAGAAATTGCTGCATGGCAGAGTTGATATATCTGCTGGATTTATAGATGACGCCGACAGGGTGGGTGACTTCCAATTCGGGAATGGGGATCGTCTTCAGACTTCCCTGACGAAGCTCACGCAGAATGGACTGCTTGGAGATAATTGCGGCTCCGAGATTAATCTCGATCATCCGTTTCACTTCCTCACTGCTGGACAATTCCATGACGATGTGGGGTTCAATACCATGCCTCTTGAAAAGATCGTCGACGAACATTCTTCCTACAGTATCCGGGGAGAGCATAATTAACGGAACATCCTTCAACGCTTCCAAGGTGGGCACGGGCGTCGTCGCTAATGGATGATGCGGAGATACAGCCAGTTCAAACGTATCATAGTACAGTACTGAGGATAATACATGGGGATTATTCTCAATTAGATAGCCTATGCCGATGTCTACTAATCCCTGCTCCACGTTTTGATAAATGAGCGATGAAGGCATGGATTGGATCGTTGTCTTGATCAGCGGGAATTGATCCTGGAAATAGGATAGAATCCGGGGCAGGATTTGGATGGCGATCGAGGTCGTCGTTCCAAGCACAATATGCCCCTGTGGTGTATGCTCCATATCGGAGAGCTTCTGCTTCAACTCTTCGACAATATCGAGGATTTGCTCCGCTTTCTCCAGGAATACCTGTCCTCGGTCCGTCAGTGTCACCGGTTGATTGCGGTCGACCAGGACGCTTTTGAACTCATCCTCCAAGCTTTTGATTTGGGCTGAGACGGCAGGCTGGGTCAGATTTAACAGTTCTCCCGCTTTGCGGAAGCTTTTTGTTTTGGAAATGGTGATTAGTGTCTCCAGTTGACTGATATTCATCCCATGTCCTCCTTTCTTCCTCCGTCCTCCTTTTAATCCGCTTGAGGGCGGTCTTGAATCTTATTATATTTATTTTAATAATTATAGGTGATGATTAGGGCGCAAGGCAATGGCGTGATATGCCGATCACAATGATCTAGTTCCTTATACGCAGATCGAATTGTAATGACTTCTATCTGGGAATAAAGTATAATATATTTTAATAAATTACGGGACTTTAGTATCGATTAACTTTCTGTGAAAAGGGGACCAAATAGTGAAAGCGGAAATGATAAATCCTTTTCTTGAGTCGGCTCGGTCAGTGATTGAACAAGTGGTACAGGTCTGTCCTTCGACTGGCAGTTTAGATGTCAAGGATGTAGTGCCTGCCCGGGATCAAATTTGGATTCAAATTGATATGAGCGGTCATTTTAGCGGTATGGTCGTGTTCGGCTTACAGGAGAGCGTCGCCTTGAGAATCGTATCGGCCATGATGGGCGGCTTCGTATTGACGGAAATGGACGAAATGGGGCAGAGTGCGATCTCTGAGCTTGGAAATATGATTAGCGGTAACGCGAGTACGATTCTGTCGAATCAAGGGATCATGGTGGATATTACACCGCCTCGCGTCATTAAGACGGATCAGGACGATCTGCCTGCACGGAAGGCGCTCTGCATTCCTTTATTAATGGAGGGAATTGGCGAACTGGATATTCAAGTCATGGTGTCATAGAAGCTACGTTCTAGCTTCATCCAACCTTCTCGGTGCTGAACAGCAAACTTTTTGAACTTGAGTGATGAACTTGGGTTAGAATAGAAGCTGGGAGTTGAATAATCATGTCACTGAATAATAAAGTAATCGTAGTGACAGGGGCCTCCAGCGGAATCGGCGCCTTGACGGCGCAATTGCTGTCTCAGCAGGGGGCAACGGTCATTATCGCTGCCAGATCGCTACAGAAATTGCAGAGTGTCAGTTCTGGAATGATGGGCCCCTGTAGAATGATCGAGCTCGATGTAGGGAAGGATGCATCGGTTCAGTCTGCCTTTGAGCAGATTCTAGCGGAATTCGGGCATATCGATTGTCTAGTCAACAATGCCGGCTATGGGAAATTCGAATATTGCGATGCGATGCCTGTAGCTGAATTTGCGGAAATGATGAATGTGAACTATATGGGTATCGTTCGCTGCACCAAAGCGGTTCTTCCTGCGATGAAGAAGGCGGGGAGCGGAATCATCGTCAACGTGGCCTCGATGGCCGGTAAGCTCGGCACCGCGAAATCTACGGCTTATGCTGCGACGAAGCATGCGGTGCTAGGCTTCAGCAACTCATTGCGGCAGGAGCTGCGGGACTATGGAATCCAGGTAACTACGATTAATCCCGGCCCGATCGATACACCTTTCTTCCATATTGCGGATCCGGACGGAAATTATGTGAACAATGTGAAATGGTTCATGATGAAGCCGGAGCGGGTAGCCAGAGCCATGGTATCAGCTATTGAGAAAGGGAAGGCTGAGGTTAATCTGCCGCGTAGCGCTGCGATTGGTGTCAAGCTCTACCAGATGTTCCCGAGACTTGCGGATCGCTTGAGCTATCGGATGCTTAACAAGAAATAACACAACTAAAATGTGATCAAAAGAATGTGATCAAAAGCGGACAATGAGGCCGGCTGGCAGCAGCTGGTCTTTGTATTTTCAATGAGCATTTGTTGTATCCTAGCTTTATCGCATATAATGGAAGCAATGATCTGCTATTTCTAACAAAACATTGTAACTTTTAAGATAAGGATGGAAAAAATGTCTAATACAACTTTTACCGGTCTTGGCATCGGAGAATTACTTGCAGGGAAGCTGGCTGACTATGGCATTCAAGAGCCGACTCCTGTACAGGAGGAATGTATTCCGGCGGCTCTGGCTAGCCGTGATGTACTGGCCCAATCTCAGACAGGAACCGGGAAGACACTCGCCTACCTGCTTCCTCTGCTCGAACGGATGAACCCTGATGATAAAACGCTACAAGGCTTGATTCTAGCGCCTACTCAGGAACTGGCCATGCAGATTTTACGTGAGGCGGAGAAGTATGGCGAAGGGCTCGGCATCACCGTTCAAGCTTTGATCGGTGGGGCGGCGATCAAGCGGCAATTGGAGCGCCTGCGCCTGCATCCTCAGCTCGTCGTCGGGACGCCGGGACGAATTCGCGAGATCGTGGAGATGAGGAAGCTTAAGCTGCATACGCTGCGGACGGTCGTCGTCGACGAGGTCGATCAAATGTTCAAGCTTGGCGGAACAGCTGATGTGGAACGGATTTTACGCGGCACGCTACGTGAACGGCAATTGATGTTCCTGTCTGCAACGATCGATCAGAATATCCGTGCTCTGGCAGGCAAGGAAATGAAGGAGCCTGTCGAGGTTGAAATTGAGCCTGAGCAGCGGACATCGCGCAGCCTGGAGCATATCTACTTCAAATGTGAAGAGCGGGATAAAATCGATATGCTGCGTAGAGTGGTACGCCACTATAATCCTGAACGCGCGATCGTATTTATTAATAATACGACGGATATCGCTGAGGTCGAAGCGAAGATGAATTACGTGGGCTTAAGCGCAGGAGCGCTCTATGGAGACGCGGACAAAACTGTGCGCAGCGTGACGCTGCGCCGCTTCAGAGAGGGCAAGATCCGCCTGCTGGTCGCCAGTGATGTGGCAGCACGCGGACTAGACGTTGAGAATCTGACCCTCGTTATCAATCTGGACCCGCCGATCGATGCAGAGCATTATGTCCACCGTGTAGGCCGGACAGGACGGATGGGCCGTTACGGACTGGCGGTCTCGCTCGTGTCTCCCAAGGAGGAGTTCATCATGCGCAAGTTCTCGCGCGAGCTGGGTATTGATATCACGGCGAGCAGTTTATATCGAGGACAAGTGCTTGGAACAGATACCGATTCCAGGGAGAGAAGCAATACATCTGCTGGAAGATCCGGCTCCAAGATGAAGGAGCAGAGCACGGAGACGGCTCATACCTTGGCAAGTGAACAGGTGAGACGTCCTATCAAAACCAAAGCCAGAGAGACAAGTAATTCCGGCGGAGGGCGTATGAATAAGCCCGCCCCTGCGCGCAAGAAGTCCCGGGATCAGGACCGGAAGAATAAAGGGGCGCCAAAATGGCTGAAGGACAAGCAGAACAATCATTAATCCATGGATGTTAAGGGGGAATTCATCGATGAGTGAGATACCCGTATTGCAAGTAGAGGATTTAAGCGGCGGTTATAGTGTTGGACGGCCCGTACTGCATGACATTCAGTTCCAGGTGAACAAGGGCGAAATGGTCGGACTGATCGGTCTTAACGGGGCAGGCAAGAGCACGACGATGAAGCATATTCTCGGACTGATGTCACCGCAACGCGGCGCAATTACCGTACAGGGCAAGAAGCGCGAGGAGGATGCGGAGGCGTATCAATCCTCGCTCGCTTTTGTGCCGGAATCTCCGCTATTGTATGAGGAATTGACAGTACGGGAGCACTTGGAATTCGCGGCAAGAGCATATAATGTAGCGAAGGAAGATTATGAGGAGCGGGCGGCCAGGCTGCTCAAGCTCTTCAATATGGAGGAGAAGGCGGATAGCCTGTCTATGCATCTATCCAAAGGGATGAAGCAGAAGGTTATGATTATGTGCGCCTTCGTAGCCAGACCGCCGCTCTATATTATCGATGAGCCGTTCCTCGGGTTGGATCCGCTGGGCATTCGCTCATTGCTGGACTTTATGATAGAGATGAGATCCCAGGGCTCCTCGATTTTGCTCAGCTCACATATTCTGTCTACGATCGAGAATTATTGCGATCGCTTCATCGTGCTGCACCGGGGGGAGGTCATCGCTCAGGGGACGCTTGCTGAAATTGCAGAGCAGGCCAAGCTACCGGGAGCAGCGCTGGAAGACATTTTCTATTCTTTAGTTAAAGGCGGAGATTAGGAGATGGAGCTTCAAGAACTGCGCAGAAAGCGCAAATCGTCGTTTTGGAGCAAGGTGCTGCCATTTGTACCTTACGTCATTCAGAGCGGAGTCGCCGTTCTATTCTTGCTGCTACTGCTAGCCTTCGCGGCCTGGTACACAAATTTCCTGCAACATATTCCGCCGGGACTGCCGGTCCTGTGGATCATGCTGTTCCTACTCGGTCCGATGACGGTGTACTCCGGATTCCGGACCTATGTACAGCCTGCAGATATTATTTTCTTGCTTCCTCGGGAAGCTGATATGAAGTCGTATCTGTCTCCGGCTTACCGCAGCGGGGTTATATATAAGCTGATTGGACTATATATCATTCTGATCCTTGTGTGGCCGCTGTATATTCGCAGTGATGTAGACTCCAAGCCGCTCTGGCTGGTCATGCTCCTTCTTCTGCTGCTCAAGCTGCTCAGCGCTTACGGCTCATGGCAGGAGCTTAGGCTGACGACAGCCCGGGCCAGAATGTGGTACCGTCTGCTTCGCTGGTCCGTGATTCTGCTCATGCTGGCCGCCTGGTTATGGCAGCCTGCCTGGAAGAGCAGCATCTTCACGGTGCTGGTGGGCGTGAATTACATATTGGCCCTGCGTTTTCCAATGAAACACGCCGTACCGTGGGACAATCTGATCGCCGCGGAGAAGACGGGAGCCGCCAAAGTGATGATGTGGCTGGGCTGGTTTGTGGAAGTGCCTGCTGATGGCCAGAAGGTCATCCGTAGACGCTGGCTGTCCTCGGTCGGAAATCGTATGCCTTGGCAGCGTTCGACCGCGTATCGGTTCTTAATTACAAAGACGTTCATACGCAGCGAATTGCTAGGAATCGTAGCGAGATTAACGTTACTGGGCATGCTGCTGACCGGCTGGAACGGGGCTTCCTGGCTCGGCATCGGCTTGTATCTGTTCTTTACTTTTCTGATCGGCGCTCAGCTGACATCGCTGCATCAGATTCATGCCGATTCTCCAGCGGCTGCCTTTTATCCGCTGCCTGCCGGAGCACATAAGGCAGAGACGATACGGCTGGCATCGCGACTGCTGCTAGTGCTGGCGGTTCTGATGTGGATTCCTCTAACTGCGGCGTCATGGGAGGATAATTTGACCTGGGTGCTGCTTAGTCTTGTGCTCGCTATCGTTCTGGTATGGGGATTGAAGGCGACATGGGTCAAGAAGTGGAAGGAAGAGGATGAATAGAACAAAGAATGGGCCAGCGGTGATGCACCGCTGGCCTTCTGAACTAGTTGGAAGTTAAAGGTCGATTAGATGAATGTACGGCTGACAATGACAAGCAGGATGAAGAGTACGAGAATAACTCCTGTGCTGGTCCACAGTCCTCCGAATCCGCCTCTTCCTTCTTCGATAACTCCGCTCATGTACAATTCCCCTTTCTGATTAAGAAGATGATTTATACAATGTATGGTATGACTATAGCCGGGAATGTGCTTGGGCGAATGTATCGGTTGTCTAAGGAAAATTCAATTTTATTGCTGTAAATCCCGCACGCCCTGGTAAATCAGGTCGAACAGATCCTCGAGATTCTCCTCGCCAATACAGGAGAAGGCGATGCGCAGATCGGTGTCGCCAAGGGCGATCGTGCCGACGCCGTACTGATGAATCAGATGCTGGCGCAGTGCTTCGGCATTCACCGTCTTCAGCTTAAGACACATGAAGTAACCGGAGTTGAACGGATAATACTCCCAGACATCTCCGTATTTTCCGCTATTGAGCAGTGTCTTGACCTTGTTGGCGCGCCCTTTCATGATTTGGAATTTCTCTTCCTTTTGCGTGCGGAAATCCGGGGATTTGAGCGCCTGCAGCACGAAGGTCTGTGACGGATGCGATCCGCTGGATATGGTGGCGCGAATGATCCCGGTCGTCTTCTGCTCTAATGCGGCGAGAATCCCCGGATCCTCATGGGCATAGGTAATAAACCCGACTCGGAAGCCCCATACGTATTCTTCCTTGGTAGCGCCATCGACCTTGATCGGGAGAATCCGTGGATGGAGCCCGGCGAGCTGGCCGAACAGCGATTCTGTTAAGGATTCCTCAAAGAACAGGCCAAAATAGGCATCATCTGTTACAACAATAACCTGGATACCGGCTTCAGCAGCTTCGTGAATGGCAGCTACAATTTCCTGACCTTCCTTCGCTCCAGGTGTATAGCCCGTCGGATTGTTCGGGAAATTCAGGACTACGATCGCTTTGCCTTTATCCTTCTGCGCCAGCAGAGCTTCGCGAAGGCCTGCGCTGTTGAACTTCATATCCTCCGTAAAAAGCGGGTAATTGACGATCTTGGCATGACGGCGAATTCCGAAGGTTAGCTCATAGTTCTCCCAATTCTTATCCGGATAGATGACAGCATCGCCTTCATCCGCGAACAGATCGGCAACGACGCTCAGACCATGGGTTAGCGCATTGGTAACAATCGGACTGCCGAAGCTCTTAGTTGCCAGAGCCGGGTTCTCCTGAATCATTTTCTCACGCCATAATTTCCGCAATTCCGGTTTGCCTGCAGGCGGTGCATAAGGATATAAGTCCTGTGGCTTATAGGCGGACAAGGTGTCCTGAATAGCGGCAAGATGCATAGGAACACCATTCTCCGTTGCGATCCCGATCGTGGCATTATATTTCTTGGCGCCTGCGGACGCTTCGGCGGATTGGCTCAGGATCCCTTCCTTCGGGAAATAGATCTCTTTGCCCAGCGTTGATAACATATTATACACATTGCTCTGCTGCAGAGTATTATTTAACTGCTCTGCGAGTGGATTCAGGCTCATTCTCGTTCCATCCTTCCGAAATGAAATATAGTTTTCATATTCTGTAACTATAGGGACATTTTCCGCTTAAACTGCCTTACATTATATCATTTAGAGCATAGGCCGTCACGAGGCTGCATATGAAGATGTTCAAGCTATGGCAAAATTGAGTATAATACTGACAAGAACTGATTTTGAGGGAGGGAAGGACATGCTTCACGTTTCACCATCATCTTTTATCCTGAAGCCGGCATTTGCCAAAATTGTATGCGAACCTAACTGGAAATGGCGCAAACGAGAGAAAGCACTGGAGAACTATGATTTGTTCTATGTGTGGAGCGGGGAAGGAAATGTTGTCCTGAACAACCAATCCTATCAGGTAGGTCAAGGGAGCTGCTTCCTGTTCCGTAAAGGGGATCATCCAACGGCGACGCATAATTCACAGCGTCCGCTCGTGCTAACTTATATTCATTTTGATATTGATGAACCAGTGCTGGAGGTTCCGAAATCGTATCGGGTATTGGATCATACGTTGGATTTTGAATACATGCTGTCCCGTTATGTGCGTCTGTTCCTGGTGAATGCTTATGGAGCGGAGGAGGAGGCTCGTCTGATCTTGAAGCAGCTGCTTATTCACTTGCTGCGCGAGGAACGTGAAGTGCCCCGGGAGAAAAAAGCGAGTAATCAACTGGTCGAGGTGGTGCGCGAGGTGGCGAATTATGTCCTGCAGCATCCTGGACTGCCCCATAGGGTTGAGGATCTGGCTAGTCGGGCGGGATTATCGGCGCGTTATTTCTCGATCAAGTTCAAGGAGATTATCGGCATGTCCGTCCAGTCATATATTATTAAATGCAGAATTGACCGGGCCCAGCATTTGCTATTACATGCAGGGATGAACGTAACCGAGGTGGCTGATGCGCTAGGATACCGGGATATATTCTTCTTCAGCCGGCAGTTCAAGCAGTATACTGGCAAGAGTCCTTCGGAAATTCGCTAATCCGCTAACCAAGAACTAACCTCACATATGCTCAGGTCAGTTCTTGGTGGGGCACAGGCCTAACTACGAGGCTGGGGATCTGTGGAAATGTCCAAGCTGCGTGCCGACCTTGACCTTCTGTCCGATCTCCAGATCAGGTGAAGGCTCGAAGGTACCGCTCTGCGTCAGGAGTACGACGGTTGAGCCAAATTCAAAATAAGCCAGTTCATCGCCGCGTTCCCATTGCTTAGCTTCGCTGTCCACATATTTAATACTGCTCACATTCATCGCACCGACCTTGACGACGGCAACTTCCCCATATTCATGGGCCATATAAGTAATCAGCCGTTCGTTGCGGCAGAGTACAGAGCGCATATGGGTCATGCCGAAATCATTCACAGGATATACCTTACCCGGGATATGCTCGCTCTCAAGCTTCCTACCGCCAACCGGTGCATGAATACGATGGTAGTCGGTTGGGCTTAGATAGAGGACAAAGACGTATCCGTTCCGAAAGGCCTCGCTTCTTGGAGAATGGTTGAGCAGTTCATCGATGGAATAATCCTGTCCTTTTACATTGAGAATCGTGCTAGACTGAACCTGGCCCATGGCTGTGATCAACGCATCAACGGGACTTATCAGACTATCGGGGTCCGGGCAAATCGGACGCATTCCCGCTTTGAGCCTACGTGTAAAAAATTCATTGAGCGTACGATATTCTTTAATGCCTTTCTCTGCTTCATCCAATGCAATCCCATAAGCTTTAGCAAAGCGTGGAATGACAAACCTGCTCCATTTAGAATGGGAAAAGCGGCCTGTTAATCGGCAAATTGATTTCCGCGAGGAAAGCTCTGTCATCCATATCATCCATTTGGTAGCCAATTGTTATTTCCTCCCATAATTAAAGGGCAGATAGAGCTGCCATATTTACTTCCGCTATCTTGACATAGAATAGGGTCGAAAGCAATAAATATGAAAAAATTGTAATTGATACTTGCTAACTAGGAAAGATGTAGTGTATTGTATTGTTAATTGCATAGGGATACGGGGGCTTGAGTGAATCAGGCTGAGATGGCAGCATAATCCGCTGCAGACCGTTAATCTGATCTGGATAATGCCAGCGTAGAGAATCTATCGTCCTTTGATGTCTATTTGTAGACTCTTCGAGTCTGCATGGGAGGGACTTTACAACCGTCTGAGCTTATTCAGCCGGTTTTTTTGTTGTTCTCTAAACCGAATATCCCCGCAATAATATAGTAAATAAGGAGTGTTAGGTAATGGGAGAGGTTCAATTGCAAAAGGGAAGTAAGGGATTGAAGCTTAGCGATCTTCTGGTCACAGTGCTTATATCCGTCGTGCTCGGGGTGGTATACCATTTCTGGAGCTCGGTGTACAGTCTGCTATCTCCATTGTTCTTCCAGGCGGATGAACTGGTATACGGCATGTGGTTCATCGCCTCCACGCTAGTATTTCTCTTGATCCGCAAGCCGGGCGTAGCTTTGATTGCCGAGGTGGCAGCAGCTCATGTGGAAGTGCTGTTCGGCAGTGGCTGGGGCATACAGCTGCTCATTTATAGTCTGTTCCAGGGGCTGGCTGCGGAGCTGGTATTCGCCGCGTTCCGCTACCGCAAATTTTCTGCGCCAGTGGCTGGGTTGGCCGGGTTTGCTGCGGCGGTCGGCTCGCTGCTTCCCGATATTTTCTATGGATATGTTGCGGATTATGAGCCTTGGATGTTCATCGCCAAGTATTCGATGCGTGCGGTCAGTTCGGTTGTGATCGCTGGATTCCTGGCCTACAGTCTGGCGAAGGCGGTGGAGAAGACCGGAGTGACGAGCCTGCTTCGTCCGGTTGAGTCTAAAGATATGGCTGCCCTGGATGATTGATGATGACAGAGCTAGATATTATGGCAGGAGTGCAGGAGCTTCGGTTGAAATTCCCGGGGGAAGAGTCTTTCGTGTTCAAGGACCTGTCCTTCTCAGTCAGGCGTGGTGAGAAAGTGCTACTGCTTGGCCCGAGCGGCTGCGGCAAATCTACACTCCTGCAAGTGCTTAGTGGAATTATGCCTGAACTGGTCGAGGTTCCGATGAAGTGCAAGGAGAGGATTGTGCCGAAATCCAGAGGCGTATTGTTTCAGGACCCGGATACTCAATTCTGCATGCCTTATGTCGATGAAGAGCTGGCCTTTGTCCTGGAGAATTTATGTGTCCCGCGAGAGGAGATGGAGCCACGGATGCGGCAGGCTCTGGAGCAGGTGGGATTGTCCTTCAATCAGCTCCATATTCCAATCCAATCTCTGTCTCAGGGAATGAAGCAGCGCCTGGCGCTTGCATCCGTGCTTCTTGCTGATCCAGAGGTGCTGTTCCTCGATGAGCCCTCGGCATTACTTGATCCCGAAGGTCGCAAGCAAATATGGGAGGCCATTCACTCCATTGCCGATCAGCGGACGATGGTGATCGTGGAGCACCGGATTGAGGAGATGCTCGGGCTGGTCGATAGTGTTGTGTTGTTCGGCCCGGAGGGTCAAGTGCTTGGTCAGGCTTCTCCAGGGCGGTTATTCAGTGCCTATCGTGAGGAATTGGGACGATTCGGGATCTGGTATCCCGGGGTCTGGGAGGTGTTCTTCAAGTCCCATTCAGGCCAACTGCTGCTGGATAACCAAATGGAGGATATCAGCGGACTCTCGTTAGAGCCACTCATTGAATTGCAGCAATTCCGCGGCTTCCGGCAGCGGACTACTGTGATCGAGGTCGAGCAGGCCGAAGTATACCCCGGAGATTTCATCGTCATTACGGGGCCAAACGGCGCGGGTAAGAGCTCTCTGCTGCTTAGTCTTATGGGGCTTCTTCCTGCTGAGGGTGTGTACAGACTGAGGGGGAAGGATATGCATGCTGCCAAGTCAGGCAAGCGAAGGACTGAGCAGGCTGCACAGCAGATTGGATTTGTGTTCCAGAATCCAGAGATGCAGTTCGTAGCGGACCAGGTGAGTGAAGAGATTGCCTTCTCGCTGTATGAGGAGGGCTATGCCAGAGAGGATATATCGTCTTTGGTCAGGCAGAGCCTGCGTCAATTCGGGCTGGAAGGTCTGGAGCATCGCCATCCTTATCAACTCTCGCTCGGGCAGAAGCGGCGTCTAAGTGTGGCCGGATCTATCGTGTTGGATAAGGCGTTGCTGCTGCTGGATGAACCGACATTCGGGCAGGATGCGGTGAACACCTTCGCCATTCTAAGCTTATGCGAGGAGCTGCGAAGAAGGGGAATGGCCATCGTGATGGTCACCCATGAGGAGAAGCTTAGTGATACTATAGCAACCTTGGAGTGGAAAGTAGCGGACGGACGGCTTGTTTCAACCAAGTTGACGAAGCGCGGTCAGGAAATGGCCTTCAAGCGCAGAGTGGGGAACAGGAGAGTGGCTGGGCATGAATGATTTTCTGATTCCGCAGCATGTGAACTCTTTTCACCGGGCTAACCCGGTCGCCAAGCTTCTCTGTATGATCCTGCTGTTCATGCTTACTTTATTTACTCATCGGCTCGATTTTGTCTTCTATCAGATGGCCTGTTTCCTGTTATTGCTGCTCCTCTTCAGTGGCCATAGATTCTGGAAAATATCACTTATTATCCTCCCCTTCCTGCTGGTCTTCATCGCTTCTTCTTCAACGATGATTCTATTCGGCAAAGGGGATACAGTCTGGTGGAAGTGGGGGCTTATTCAGATTTCGCAAGAAAGCTTCTATCGAGGTATACACATCGGTTTCAAGTCCGTAACCTTCGCTATGGAAGGTTTGCTATTCGTGCTGACAACGCCATCAGTCGCCCTGTTCTATGCGCTGATGCAGAAGGCGAAGCTGCCGCCTAAATATGCCTATAGCTTCATGGCCTCGATCAGGCTGCTGCCCATGGTCTGGGAGGAGCTGCTTATCCGTCGCAATGCCTTGAGAATTCGCGGTGTCCGTTCCCTGCGGGGAGGTATGAAATGGCTTGGAATCCTCAAGTTATACATGGTTCCCTTGTTGGCTCAGGGAATTCGACGTGCCCATCGGGTAGCGGTTGCCATGGAGACGAAGGCCTTCGATGGACAGGGGGAGAGGAGCTATTACTATCCCTCGGAGTATTCAAAAAGTGACATATGGGTTATTCTTCTGTTAAGTGCAGCCGTTGCCGCTGCGCTGCTAATGTCGATTCTGCTGCCTCCGTTCGGAATTACCGATGTAAGGTACCGTTAAGGCTGATCTCAAAAAACCGTCAGGGAGATTTGCCCTGACGGTTTAACGAAATTCCTGTCCAATTATTTAGTGGCTATTAATTGCTGATGATTCAGCAAATAACGGGCATGGGCCATAGGTGTGCGGTAAGTGTCCTTCCAAATTTCTGTCATCCCGGCTTTACGAAATCCGTAGCGTTGATCTCGTCCGTTGCATTCTATAAAGTAAGGGCGTCCGTTTCCCGTAAGACCGATGTCTAGCCCCAGATCGGCTAACAGCGGCAAATTCGCGGATAGCTCAGCGGCGATAGAGAGCGATAAAGATTTAACATGAGCGAGGACGCCGGCTACGATAGTAGCAGGCAGCAATTCATTCAGCAGCAGAGTTGCCGGGTATGCTGTCCCTCCCTTAGCGATGTTGGAGACGAAGCTATCGGAGGGGGCAACCTTGGCATAGAGACCGGTCACATTCCATATGCCGTTAATTCCTTTCTGTACAGTAACCCGCAGGTCTAGCGGCCGATGATTGTATTCAAGTAGAGGGATTCGATCCTGTACCAGATAAGGAGTGCGGGCGAGCAGCTTCCTGACCCATAGCGGAAGATCGCCAGGGTATAATTGCGAGTTGATCCAGCCTTTATTTCGTGAGGAGTAATGAATCATCTCCCAGCCTCTGCTTCCTTTTCGCAGCCGTATAATTCCATGACCTACTGATCCGCGTACTGGCTTAAGAATAAGGTCGGTATACTGCTCCATCATTTGCTGCAGTCCGGAAGAGGTTGCGGGAACAGAGACAGGCAGGTAGCTGCGAAGATACTTATTGTTCCACAGCAGCTTGTGGATCAGATCCTTACGGTAGCGGTTATTGGCATTGAACACGCTGGTTCCTTGCGAAATAAGCTGGAGGACATTCCTGTGGACGGCCGGGTCCGAGTATAAAGCCCGATTGTGGATGACCTTTGGGATAGGGATGACAGCTTTAGCATATTCGCGGCCATTGTACATATAGGCAATGCATTTTCCCTGTTTCAAGTCGATATCGCCCAGGCGGAGGAAACAGGGAATGAGATTGAATTCCTTAGCGACTTCCTCGTAATTTTTGATCGATTCCTGACCGGTACGTCTTGTGGGAATACCACGAAACATGCTGGAATTGAGCAGGATTCCGACGTGGTTTTGCCCCATAGTGTTCCTCCTTCCTCCTTGAGCCTTCTTTAACACTCTATGTTGGACTGACCCGAAAGCGTGGACGACTGTTCTGCGACAACAGCCTGTTTTATGATGCGGGCTTGGTAGTCACCTTTTACAGATTGCAGCCGTATATTTATCAGAGATCATGCTTGATCCCCGAGTGGCTTGATGAGCAATCTTTGAAGAGATTTATGCGGAGGGCTGGAAATGAATAGTGTTGTAATGGTTGACCAGGAGAGAAAGTCGATGACGGGACGTAAGAAGGTAGCGGTGATTACTCCAGGCTCCTTTGTCATTCCGTCAGGCAGGAGCAGTTCCGTCGAGAGGGTGATTGAGAAGGTTGCCCCGCTTGCCGCAGATGAATTGAATATTCGCATATTCGGAGTAGCGGACCGCCAGCTTCCGAATATCGGCATGGTAGGCTCTGTCCCTTGCTATCGGCTGCCAGGCGGACGCCGTTATTTACAATCGGTTCTGCAGCATCTGCGTAAATGGCATCCGGATACCGTAGATGTGCATAACCGCCCAAGACTGGCTTCCCAGATCAAAGGCAAGCTGCCCTTCACTCGCGTGCTGTTGACCCTTCATTCTACAACCTTTATAAGCGCTACTTACCGCCCTAGCTCCGAGACCTTCCACTGGTTGAACAGCGTGGATGGCATTATAGTGAATAGCCAATATTTGAGCACTGAGCTTAGACTTCGTTTTCCCCAACTGCAGGTGCCGATCCAGGTTAATCCGTTGGGAGTAAGTCTGGAGGATTTTCTGCCTCGTTGGACCCCGCTTGGCGAATCCTTGCGTCAGGCCAGGCTAGCGGATTTCGGCTGGGAGAACCGGAAGGTTGTGCTCTATGTAGGAAGACTGCTGCCGACAAAAGGCGTACACCATATACTGAATGCCTGGCCCGCGATTCAGGAGCAGGTACCTGATGCGATGCTGATCGTCGTGGGCAGTGCATTCTATAGCGCTCAGCGGGAGACCGGTTATGTCCGTAAGCTGAAGAAACTCGCTGAGCCTTATCAAGATCGTATCGTGTTCCTTCCATATATTGAGTATCCTAAAGTGGCAGATTGGTATAATCTAGCCGATGTGGTGGTCGTTCCTTCAGGCGAGGAGGAAGCGTTCGGCCTAGTGAATGTGGAAGCGATGGCCGCAGCGATTCCCGTCGTTGCTGCCAATACAGGGGGAATCCCCGAGATCATCGATGATGGTCGCTCCGGGTTCCTGCTTCCCTCGGAAGGTCTCTCGTACAGATTGGCTGAGCGGGTAACCTATCTGCTTGGAGATGAGGACTTACGACGGAGGATGGGCTGCGCTGGCAGGGAATTGGCCCGAATTCGATTTCGCTGGCAGCACACCGCAAAGCGGTGGGGAGATTTAATAAGAGGAACTGATGGAATATAATAGCTATTAGCGCGCGGGGAAGACGTTCCCGCGCTATTTTTTTGCGATTGAACATGATTGTACATTTGCCGTTACACCGTTTATTAGCTGACATACACTGTTCTATATAGTCTGGTACAACAAGACGGGGAGGTGCAGGCTTGATCAGAAGAAGGAAGAGAGGCTTGGTCCCAAGTACCAGAAAGTCGGCTCCAAGGCGAAGGCTGCCGAAGATCGTAAATCACCCGAATCCCCTAGTATCTATCATCATTCCGGCGATGAATGAAAGAACCCGACTTCCCGCTGTACTGCGCGAAGCTGGCCGAGTTCATCCGTGCAGTGAGACGATTGTGGTCGCGAATGGTTCAACGGACAGCACAGCGGAGATCGCTGCCGCCATAGGGGCCAAGGTGCTCCGTTATGCCGAGCCGTTAGGCCATGATGTGGGCAGGCGTATCGGTGCAGAGGCAGCCAGGGGAGAGGTGCTGCTGTTCATCGATGCCGATATGATCATTCCAGCGGCGCGGCTGAGGCCTTTTGTGAATGCTGTGCTGTCCGGTATGGATGTAGCTTTAAATGGATATTCCGGTCCGGTGAACAGGACGGATGCGCATCCGGTGGTGATCGCGAAGCATACGTTAAATGCTTGGCTGGCACGCCCGGATCTGCAAGGTGGCTCCTTGACGGCAGTCCCCCATGCTCTAAGCCGGCGCGCTGTCCTCGCTATTGGCTCTAAATCGCTGGAGGTGCCTCCATTAGCTCATACTGTGGCTATCGTAAAGGGACTGGATGTGCGTATAGCAGATATGGTGGATGTAGGAAGAATGAACCCGGTTCGCAAGCCGTTTGGGGGTCAGGACCCGTTAACTTCACTCGTGGTCGGCGATCATTTAGAAGCGATCCATTGGCTGATTCAAGAGCGTGGACAACGCGGTGGCTATAGGGATCTGGGCAGATTACGAAGCAAGGTGAGGTGATGAAATGCGAATGCGGATGCGGATGCGAAAAATGCGAATGATCACACGTAGAAAAAAGACGAGGAAGTACGGCAATAGTGGACGTCATCGAAGACGACAGCTTGCGGGAATCAATCCGGCAAGAAGCCGTTCTGCGAGAAATCATCCTTCCGTAAGGCGAAGGACCCGGCAGCATAATGATATCAAGGATAGCAGCATGAGAGGTGCAGGATCAAGCAGTCCGCCAGAGCTCGAGTCACTGGTACTGAAGGGTGAAAGAGAAGCTCAGCCTGGCAACTACATCCCGCTCTCGTTTATGGGAACAGCGGCGGCGGTCGTCATTGCTAGTAATGAGAGAGCCACCTTGAATTCCGTCGTGGAGGAGCTCATTCGTCTGCCGCTCCAAGAGATTATCGTGGTACTCAATGGCTGCAGTGACGGCAGTTTCTCAGCATTGGAGCATCACCCCCGCCTCATTAAGCTGAGCTTCCCGGAGCGACTAGGCCATGATGTAGGCCGAGCTCTGGGTGCGGCAATGACGACCTGTGATTCCGTCTTATTCGTGGACGGGGACCTGCCAGTCGCCGCGGAGGATTTGGCTCCATTCCTGCTCGCGATTGAGCAAGGGAGCGATGTGGCTCTCAATGATATCACTCCGTTTCTGCCATCCTTCATGAAGCAGGATGCCGTGACATACAGCAAGATGTTCCTGAATATGACGCTCGGTCGGAGGGACTTATTAGCCAATTCTCTTACTGCAGTTCCCCACGCCCTGTCCCGCAAAGCTCTGAATACGCTAGGTCATATCAGTCTAATCGTACCTCCCAAGGCACATGCATTGGCACTCCTCCATGGCCTTACAGTCACAGCACCTCATTCTGTAAATGTAGTGAAGAAGAACCGTATTCGCAGCACGAATACAGGGCCGACCAATGCGGTAGCCGGATTGATTAAGGGTGATCATATTGAAGCGTTGGCGGAAGTGATGAAGGCTTGCGGCACGCGCTTGAATTTCACAAGGCTCACTCGCGGCGAGCTGGCGAAAGTGAGGAATGGACGTTGAGGGAGTTCAGCTTGACTAGTATTATTATTCCGACCTATAACGGCCTGCAGCTACTGGTCCCTTGTGTGGAGGCGATTCGCCGCTTCACTGAAGTTCCGTACGAGATCATTATTGTGGATAACGGGTCTCAGGACGGAACCGCCGAATACGGTCTGCGTGAAGGGCTTATCGTTATATCTCTAGCTGATAATGCGGGATTTCCCGCTGCATGTAATCGGGGAATGAGCATTGCTGCGGGCGATCAGATTCTGCTACTGAACAATGATGTGATTGTATCGCACAATTGGCTTAGCAATATGCTAACAGCCTTGCATAGTGCGGACCATGTCGGCCTGGTAGGGCCGGTAACGAATTACTGCAGCGGCAGACAGCAGCTGGAGGTGAGCTGGAATGGACTTGAAGAGTATTATGCTCATGCTGAGCAATACAATCGATCAGATCCGGCAAAATGGCAGGAGGTTCAGCGGCTCGTTGGAATGTGTCTGCTGTTCAAGCGCCAGCTGCTCGATGAGATGGGGCTGCTCGATGAGCGATTCTCACCGGGGCATTATGAAGATGATGATTACTGCTATCGGGCTCGAAGGCAAGGATACCGCCTGTTGATCAGCGGGGATACATTAGTCTATCACGCCGGAAGCGCCAGCTTTAAACAGCATCATCCCGACGGCTGGAAGGATCTGGTCGGACGGAATCGAGGCTTGTTTATCGAAAAATGGGGCGTGGATCCTTGGCAGTTTATATAAGAAGGTATTTACTTTGAAGGAGGGGGAGTTCATGAAAGGTGTGATTTTGGCAGGCGGCACCGGAACACGTCTGTATCCGTTAACCCGATTAATTAATAAGCACTTGCTTCCGGTCGGGCGATACCCTATGGTCTGCTATGGCATAGAACGGCTGCGTCAGGCCGGAATCAACGATATTCTCATGGTGATTGGCAAACAATCGGCGGGTCTCTATGCTGATTTCTTCGGCAGCGGGGAGAACTTCGGCGTCAAGCTGAATTTCCGGGTTCAGGAATCCGCCGGAGGGATCGCTGAAGCGCTGGAATTAGCCGAGGGATTCATAGCTGCTGGAGAGAAGTTCGTCGTATTGCTCGGGGATAACTTATTCCTCGATGATTTGACACCTTATGTGCAGCAATATGAACAGCAGCAGAGTGGCAGCGCCAGAGTATTACTCAAGCCTGTGGATGATCCGAGACGTTATGGGGTTCCTGTCTTCGATCAGAAGCAACCTGAGCTTATTACTTATATTGAAGAGAAGCCGAAGCATCCCAAATCGAAGTATTCAGTAACCGGAATTTATATGTATGATGACACGGTGTTCAGCATCATTAAGGGGATAAGCCGTTCGGCCCGGGGAGAGTTGGAAATTACGGATGTCAATAACCGATACGCGGAGCAAGGCAAGCTGGAATATGACATTTTGAAGCTATGGTGGGGCGACGCGGGGACCCCTGAGTCATTGCGTGAGGCGGAAGTGTATATGAGGGGCGTGCTGCCCTAAGTCATAAGTCAGGATGGATCGTTTCACCAGTCTGGAGAGGAGCGGGATTGATGTCGGTCAGAGGATATAATTCCCGAAAGGTCGGCAAGAGCCGGAGAATAAGGAGGGTGCCTCGTCTGGCCGGCCCCTTGTCATACGGAGAGCGCAGTGGGCGCAGGTCGCGGCGTGGTCCATGGCAAAGCACATCGACTTGGCATCCGCGGAGCGGATTGGCGAGGGGGAAAAAACGCAGAAGCCAGCGGCGCCCCCGCCAGATTAATCAAGGTTCGTCCCGCGGGATCTATACAGCAAAAGGGACGGGCGAGAATTGGGCAAATGAGCAAATTCGGGAGTCTGATGAGTAAAAAACATATAAAAGTATGAGCGATCCGGTCGAGGTGCCTTGGGTGGCACCGACGCCGCCAAATCTAGACAACTCCCATAAGGAGGCCGAAGCTGCGGCCTATGAGGAAGGATATCGGCAGGGGGTGTACGATGGCGGAGAGGCCAAGCTAGGTCAGCTGATACCCAAGCAAATGATCTTGCCTGAATTGACGGTGGATGACGTTATACAAGCCGGAATGCGCAGCTTGACCTCCTCATTGGTGCCGCTCATTACAACTGATGCTGTCAGTCGGGAGCTGAATGAGGCGCTTATACAGGGCAGATCCTTCTCATTGGTACGACTCGGTGATGGCGAGCTGTTGACGTTAGCCCATGATACGGTCATGCCAGTGGAGCAGGTACAGCGCTGGGGGGCCTTTTTGCCGTATGCAGGAGTCAATCTTCCGGACCCTCACGCACGAATTGATATGGCCAGGGCGATCTCGCGGGCAAGTATCGTCGGTATCCCTGAATCCCGGCATCCTTCCTATCAAGGACTCCTGTTTCCAGTTCTTCGATATTATGGAATTGACTACAGGAAGCTGAGGCTGGCTTCATCTATTGTGAACTATGCGCTGAATGAGGAAGGATGGCTGAGACCTCTGCTGACCGGACGTAAAATTCTATTGATCGGCAATGAGTCTCCGCGCCTGGCCGTGTATTTGCAAGCGAATGGGCTACAGATTCAGGGAGTGGTCACTCCGGTTCGCGGCGTCTCTGATATCCAGCGCATCATGGAGCAGATTGCCGCTATTGATTTCGATATTGCGTTCGTGGCGGCGGGAATCGCGGCTGTAATTCTATGTGTGCGGATCGCCGAAGAGAGGGGCAAGGTTGCGCTCGATATGGGCCATCTGGCGGATAAATTCAATTCAGGAGAAATGACGCTCAATTAAGAGGGGAGGCTGCATCTTGCGGAGCAGTCGGCGAGGCAACAATAACTCAAGTAATCCTAACGACTATCAACGCGGGTATCGAGCGGGATATGACAAGGGGGTTAAAGCTGGGCAAGCAACCTATGGTAATTGGTTCGAGGGAACCAGCATCATTATTCCAACCTATAACCAGAAAGATCTCCTGCTCCAGTGTCTGAGCTATATCGCGGCGCATACGGTATCTCCCTATGAAATCATTATTGTCGATAATGGCTCGCAGGATGGAACGGTAGAAGAGTTACGCCGTCGCTGCAGGTCGATTCGTATCGCGGCGCATCCGACAAATCTCGGCTTTGCCCAGGCGATCAATACCGGGCTGATGATGGCGAGAGGACAGACGATGGTGCTGTTGAATAATGATGTATTCGTGACGGAGGGCTGGCTGACACAAATGCTGGCCTGTCTCCACGGATGTCCGGATGCGGCGGCGGTAGGCCCGGTTACTAATTACATTAGCGGGGAGCAGCAGATCGGTGTTCCTTATGATGACATTGCACGAATGCTGGAATTTGCCGCTGCCTATAATCACAGTGACCCCGGAAAATGGCGGGATACGAGCAGGCTGGTCGGTTTCTGTATTCTACTGCGGCGCAGCACCTTTGAACAGGTAGGATATTTGGATGAGGGCTATGAAGTCGGGAATTTTGAGGATGATGATTGGAATTTGCGCTTACGCCTGCAAGGCAAGAGGATGAAGATCGCTGCTGACACCTTTGTTCATCATATAGGAAGCGTCACGATGAAGGGGCTTGGCCAGCAGCAATTTACCGCTGTCAACGACAGGAATGAGCAGTTTTTTACCTATAAATGGGGAGAACGCTATGAATCGGCGCGGCAGCTGACAGACAGGTCGGCTACTAATTATAAAGCTGTTGACTTCTTCCCGACCCATATCTGGATCAGCAGTGTAGGTGGAAAGCTGTTCTGGCTGGAGCATGGAGTGAAGCACCCGTTAGCTGCCGGAGTACAAAATGAGATGATTAAGGCTCGTTCCATCAGGCTATCCGTGATTGAGTTAAAGCAAATTCCTACGGGTAGTGAGTATGGTCAGGCTGAGCTGGACGTGATTATGGCCGGGCAGTCAGGGGATGGAAAAGTGGTCATGCTGGAAAATGGGGCGATATGCCAGCTCGATCGGGGGACGAGGAGAGAATTTATATCCGCTTACGCCTGCACAGCCTGGGGATTCGCTATTCCAGAACGCTCAGCTTCCTCAGAATCCTGGAGCGTCTGGCCGGAGGGACTTCCGATCGCTCCGCCCACCCGACTGAAATCGCCGTTTTTATAGGTTCATTTCCTGGAACGACAGGCTATTACCGTGCATATGCTGAACCAAGATGAATGCCGGGCATAGCCTGTGCCGTCTATTATAAGCATACAAAAAGGCTTGGAGGAATCAGGATGGAGCAGAAAATTACAGAAATTATTACCCATATGTCTCATTCCCATCAACAAATGGCAAGAGTGATAGATGCCGAACGGCAGGTTGCCGTTCGCATGGCACAGGTCGTCCATGCCATCCCTGATACTGAGCCTGGGTTTGAGGGAGTACCTGGTCTGATCGAGAACTCAGGCCGTGTCAACAAAAGCGTCGTTTCTTATTTGAATGCTATCGCTGATCTTCAAGAGGCTATGGCCGAGAATTTGGGCTTCGTCTTGAAAGAGATGAGAAGCCAGGATGAAGAGTAGTGAGTGCGAAGCAGGGAGGGTGCCATGAGCAGGGAGCATGCTTATTTGCACATTTTGGATGCAGCCTCCAAGGTCCAGTGGAACGTTGCCATGATTCTGGAGGCGAAGGCTATTGAAGCCGAGAAGGTACGTAACTGGATATTAAATCATGTTCATCATCACTCGTTTGATGAGCATGAGAAGCAGTTATCCGAGCCGCTCGATATTCATGATCAGGTCGTGGAGGTGGTGGAGGGACTGACGAAGCTGCAGAACGGCTTATGCAGCAATTTGAAAACCGTGCTTATCTCGGCAGAAGAGGAAAGCGAGAAGGAAGGAAGCCTGGATGGCTTGTTCGGTGACGGCGGCTTTGATTTGGAGGATACAGACAAATGATGATCGATCTTCATGCTAGAGAGAAGGCCAAAATAAATGTTGTAGAAGCCATTGCCAAGAGCCAAATGGCGTTGGCGCGCATTCTGGATAGCATGGCAGACATGACTCATCATTCCGAAGATACAGCCCGTCATCTGGCTGAAAATGTGAAGATACTTGTGAAATATCAGCAAGCGATTGCCCATACAGTATGTGGGGTAGCCTTACATCGCATTCATTATGGAACTCCTTCAACGCCCTGGATTACGGATTCTTGCTATGCAGCAGCAGATGTCACCCGAGGAGAACAGGAGGAAGAGGCAATATGTTAAAAGCTAAGGTCCGCGCCGGTAGCCGCTCCAAATCGAAGCGGCTGGGTAGAGCCCGTAAGGGTAAGGGCAGGCGCAAAATTGCTTTGAAACGCGGACGCAGGCTACTAGGTAGACGCAGCCGCAGGCTTAAATCGGGACGGAGGGGCAGGCTGCGTCGCAGCCGCTACCCTAACCGCCGCCGTACAGAAGGGACCCCAGTACCGGAGCCTGTAGAGGTTACCGTACCGGAAGAACCCTCAAATGAATCGACGGATTATCAAACTTCCTATAATGATGCCTATCAAGTGGGCTTTGATTCAGGGTTCTCCGAAGGATTTGAGGACGGGCATAAAATAGGCTATCAAGATCAGGCCTAAATTTAAATCTATGAATCTCATAAAATTAAGGAGCACTCCCCCTATTCGGCTGCACGGCTGGATAGGGGATTTTCTGTTTATACATAGAAGGCATTCGCCAATTTATGCGGACGCGGGGTAGTCGTCCATGATGCACGTGTACCCCTAGCATATATTTATACAGACCTAGGAAATCCATTCACAGATAGGATGAATGTCTTGAAGAATGCTAAGATGCGGATCTCCAGTGAGGATTACAGGGCTGGATATCAAGAGGGGTACCGTTATGGCGGCTGCCAGGCCATATTGGCCAGAATTCCACCGAGGATATCCGGCAAGAAGAACATTAGAGTTCTGTATGTCCCCCAAGGATTCGAAGCGATCGACCAGGGGCTTAGTGAAGCGCTCCAGGAGCTGACGGCAGAGTGCATCGTCACGACTCCGGAATCGATGCTTGAGGCGGCAAGAGCGGGGCGTCCAGATCTGGTGCTTGTTATGAATGGTTTGCATGTTTTTCCGGCCGAACATGAGGAGCATATCAGGATGATTCGCCAGATGGGGATAAAGACGGCAGTATGGTTCGTGGATGATCCTTATTTTACAGACGATACGGCGAGGCTATCCATGGCCTATGATGTAGTGTTTACTCATGAGCAGGACTGCATTTCTTTCTATAAAGAGGCAGGCTGCTCACAAGTTTATTATTTACCCCTGGCCATATCTCCAAATACGTTCGCTCCGGTAAGGACGAAGCCGGAGCAGAAGTTCGATATTTGCTTCATAGGCAATGCTTTTTGGAACAGGGTGGAGCTATTCGATCAGTTGGCCTCCTATCTGCAGGACAAGAAAGTCCTGATTGCCGGTGGCCACTGGGATCGGCTCAGCCATCACGATCAATTATCGCGCTTCATCCGCAGCGGCTGGATTCCCGTATCCGAGACCGTTGCTTATTACAACGGATCCAAGATTGTAATCAATCTGCATCGTCCGACAACGGCAGGATCGGACAATCGGAACGGCAGGGGCATTTCCGGCAGCTCGATCAACCCGCGGACTTATGAAATCTCCGCCTGTGGAACGCTGCAGATCACGGATGTTCGCAAGGATCTGTTCAAGCATTACCGTCCCGGCTATGACATCGAGACCTTTACGGATGGCGATGATTTACGGTCCAAGATTGATCATTATCTTAAACATGAGGAAGAGAGGGTAAAGATTGCCTGGCGTTCTCTATGGACCACACGGAAGAATCACACATTTGCGAATCGAGTCAGTCAGCTGCTTGAGTTCGTATTCTAGATTTCCATTACGAAAGAAGGAGTGACAGTATCGTGATACAACCAGGAGGACATTCCGTCCATCCATTTCCGGGGCATCCATCAGACGATACCGGGCGCAGAGGATGGGAAGACGGGCTCAAGGATGGATATGCCGAGGGGTATTTGCGGGGGCGCTCGAAGAGCATTGTGGAAAAGGCGCGACCGCCATTGCCGTTCCGGCAAATCAGGATTCTGTACGTAAGCTCAGGTAAGGGATTTCCTTACTCGCCGATCGATGAGGCGGTGATCGAGACGCTGAAGACCTTGACCGCCAGCGTAGTGACGACAGAAGTGAGCCAGCCGATCCGTGAATTGGCGGCAGCGCACCGACCTGACTTATTGCTCGCGCTCGATGGCATGGATCTGCCGGTTGAACAGGTTGACGCTGTCCGCGCACTGGGCATTAGAACGGCTATCTGGCTGACAGATGATCCTTATTATACCGACATGACGACCAAGATTGCGCCTCACTATGATTATGTCTTCACATTGGAGCGCAATTGCCTGGATCTATACCGCTCTCTTGGCTGCCGCAATGTTCATTATTTACCCTTCGCTGCTTATACAGGCCACTACCGGCCAACATTAACCCGTTCCGCGGTTCGTCGCCAGGTCAGCTTTATCGGTTCAGCTTACTGGAATCGTGTAGAGTTCCTGCGCCCGCTCATCGGTCCTCTGATGGAGAAGGGGTTAATGATCAACGGCATCTGGTGGGATCGACTGCCCGAATATACTCAATATCCCGACCGGATTGAAATCGGCAAGTGGATGGGACCCGTAGAGACGGCAGAGGTCTACAGCGGGACGAAGATCGTCATTAATCTGCATCGCTCTGCACTCGATAGTTCAGTGAACAATAACGCTTTACAGATCGGGGCAATCTCTCCCAATCCGCGTACTTTCGAGATCTCGGCTAGTAGCACGCTGCAGCTTGTCGATGTTCGTGAGGACTTAGCCTCCTTCTACAAGCCAGGAGTCGAAATCGAGACCTTCGCAAATGGCGATGAGCTGATCGACAAGATCAATTTCTACTTGTCCCACGAGAAAGAACGTCAGGAGATCGCTTTAAGAGCTCTGGAAAGAACCTTCCGCGAGCACACGTACAGTCATCGTCTGAATGAACTGCTCGGCACTATTTTCTAATAAGAGTTCTGATGCATGCAGGTTATCACCTTCTTGGAGCAATCAGGAAGGATGTAGGGATATGGAGGAAGTTGATATGTCAGATAAAAAAAAGCTGATGCTCTTCTCACATGTGAGTAATATCCGGAACATTACTGGAGCAGAGAAGTTATTGCTCTTTCTGGCTCGGACATTCTCCTCCTATTTCGATTGCACGATCGTTGCGCCGCATGAGGGAAGACTCACCCAATTGGCCACCGATGCGGGGATTCGAACGATCATTCGGGAATTCCCGCTATTGTACGGTATGTTTACCCCCTATGAGGGGTTGCCCCGGGATGTAGAAGCCTATGCACTATCTCCCGAGTGCAAGGAGGCAATCGCTCTTCTTGAGGCTGAACGCCCGGATTATGTTTTTGTAAATACCTGTGTGAATGTCATACCGGCGGTTGCCGCCAAATCACTGGCTATTCCCGTCATCTGGCATATTACCGAGGTCATCTTCGCCGATGCTTACCTGC
The DNA here is from genome assembly GCF_003614185.1 of Paenibacillus aceti. Lineage (GTDB taxonomy): Bacteria > Bacillota > Bacilli > Paenibacillales > Paenibacillaceae > Fontibacillus > Fontibacillus aceti. The sequence goes on along the minus strand of NZ_KZ987724.1, from coordinate 3,258,419 downwards.
AGCATGCGATTCATACCATCGACCGGTATAGCGATTTGATCATATGTATTTCTACATCGGCGATGTCGCCATTTCGGAGTTATCTGGCGGAGAGCAAGCTGGCACTGTTCTACCCCTCATGGAATCATGAAGAATTCCGTCCTGCGGAATGGCAGAGCTTCCGACAGCAGAAGCGGAAGAAATGGGGGGTACCAGAGCATGCGAAGCTGATCGGCTATATCTCGTCCTTCCTGACTCCCGAGAAGGGTGCGGATCATTTCATCAAAGCAGCTACGATCATTGGAGCAGGGCATCCGGAGGCACGGTTCGTCATTATCGGAGGAGAGATTAATAAGGGGTTTGCCCGCAAGCTCAGACGTCTGGTCACTTACTCCGCCATGAAGCAAAGGTTTATATTCGTCGACCATGAGCTGAATATTGAGGCGGCCTATTGTGCGATGGACATCGTAGTGATTCCCGGACTGGTAAGGGAAGGTTTCGGATTAACTGCGCTGGAGGCGCTGATCTTCGGCAAGCCGGTCGTAGCTTATGCCTCGGGGGGGCTGGAAGAGATCCTTATGGCTGTCGGAAGTGGACGCTATTTGGTGCCAACCGGAAATATGGGGGAGTTAGCTGCCAAAGTAAGGGAGCTGCTTGATAACCCGGGGGTGGCGGAGCAGGTTGGCAGGGACAATCATCACGGAGCGATGGCCCGATTCGGAGCAGGGGCGTATGGCGAACGAGTCCAGCAAATCGTCCGCCAAATCCAGGGTTTGACCGGGAAGCTGGTTCATCTTCCTATGCCTCCTGCACCGTTCGCCACACCGCCCCGGGATATCCCTGCTGCGATGGCACAGGATGAAGCAAGTGCGTCGCAATCCCCAGTGAAGAGCAGTAGACATAGACGCCGTCATAGATCAGGCAGACGAAAGAGGGTCAAAGGCCGGGGGCTATTGCTATTGAGACGTAAGACGGTGAAGCGGTCCTCACTCCGAGGCAAGCGACGGAGATCTTCCCGGCGGCGCAAGGGGCGGTAGAGCATCGATCTGTTCTTGCGAGTACAAAGGGCGCGTTCACTATATATGCAAAGGGGTTGAGAATGTGAGAATCATGACGATTTTAGGGACACGTCCGGAAATTATCCGATTAAGCCTAATTATTCCGTTACTGGATCGTTATGCAGAGAAGCACATTCTTGTGCATACCGGACAGAACTTTACGAAGAGCCTGAGCGGCATCTTCTTCCAGGAATTACGGCTAAGACAACCGGATTATGTCCTGCAGGATCGGCAAGCAACTCTTGGTGAGCAACTGGCGGCCATGTTCTCACAGATGGAGGAAATTCTGGACACGGAGAAGCCGGACAGAGTGCTGCTGCTGGGAGATACGAACAGTGCGCTATGTGCTATTCTTGCCGAACGCATGGGCTATCCGGTCATCCATATGGAGGCGGGAAATCGCTGCTTCGATTTGGAGGTGCCGGAAGAGAAGAACCGGAAAGTGATTGATGCCATTTCCTCAATAAACATGCCTTACACCGAGCAGAGCAAGCAGCATTTGATCGCCGAAGGAGTTCCCGGGTATCGGATCGTAACGACCGGAAATCCGATCCGTGAGGTCATCGAGCATTACTGGGAGGATATTTCCGGAAGTCACATTCTGGAGCGTTTGTCGCTCCGACCCCGGGAGTATTTCCTGGTTACGACGCATCGTGCCGAGAATGTGGATCATCCAGAGAACCTGCTGGAAATTATGAAGGGGCTCAATCTGGTGGCAGAGAAGTTCGGGCATCGTCTGATTTGCAGCCTTCATCCGCGTACAAGGTCGCGAATGTCGGATGATTTCAAGCTCAAGCTGCATCCGTTGATTGAATTTCATGAACCCTTCGGCTTCTTCGATTTCGTGATGCTGGAGCGTCATGCGCTATGCGCGTTGACGGATAGCGGGACGGTTCAGGAAGAATGCTGCATCATGCAAGTTCCTACGGTTACACTGCGAAGATCGACGGAGCGTCCGGAGACGGTCGATTGCGGTAGCAATATCGTGTCCGGTCTCCAGGCAGAGAGGATTTTCGCTGCGGTACAGCTGATGATCGGGATGGACCGGAAATGGGAATGTCCGAAGGAATATATGGCCGAGCGGGTTGCAGAGAGAGTAGTCAAATTTATGTTTGGAGGGAAATGGCATGTTTGAGAACAAGCGTATATTGGTGACTGGAGGCACTGGTTCTTGGGGGTATGAATTGGTTACCCAATTGCTGCCTCAGCAGCCTAAGGAGGTTATTATATATTCGCGGAACGAATCCACTCAGGTCGCGATGAATCGTAAATTCGAGGATTCGAGGCTGAACTTCTGCATCGGTGATGTTCGTGACAAGGAGGCGCTCAAGGCGGCATGCCAGGGCGTGGATTATGTGTTCCATCTGGCTGCGCTCAAGCATGTTCCGGTATGTGAGGATCAGCCGTACGAAGCGCTAAAGACCAATGTGCTAGGCACGCAAAATGTGATCGAAGCGGCGATAGAGAATGGAGTTAGCAAGGTCATATATATTTCAACGGATAAGGCAGCGAATCCATCCAATTTCTACGGCATGACCAAAGCGATCGGAGAGAAGTTGATCGTATACGCGAATTTACTGCATAGCAAGACCCGATTCGTTACCGTTCGCGGTGGAAATGTGCTGGGAACGAACGGGAGTGTGGTTCATCTGTTCAAGGATCAGATCAGGAAGAAGAAGCAGGTATCCATAACCGATCTTAACATGACGCGCTTCTTCTTGACTCTGCGGGATGCGATTACCCTGTTGTTCAAGGCCTCAGTAGAGAGTATCGGCGGGGAGATCTTCGTGATGACGATGCCTACCTGCCGGATTGTAGACTTGGCCGAAGTGCTGATTGAAGATTCCGGTATCACTGGAGTGAAGCTGGTGGAGAGTGGAATTCGCCCGGGTGAGAAAATCCATGAGATTCTAATGAGCGATTTCGAGAGCATGAATACCGTGGTATATGATGAGCAATACCTGGTCATCCTGCCTACCATCAATATGCCGGAATTAAAGGAGCATTATAAGGACTGCCCGCCAGTCTCCTTCAGCAGCTTCAGCTCAGATCAGAATTTAATGACGAAGGAAGAGATCAAGGAAATATTAAGGCGTGGAGGTTTCCTCTCATGAAACTGTTCGTGCTGGGCGGCCAGGGGATGGCCGGCCATCTCATTATTGAATATTTCCGGCGACAAGGGAGACATACCGTATTCTATACGACCCGGGATGCAACAGACGAAGGCGGTTTATTGCTGGATGTGACGGATTGCTACAAGCTGGAGAAGGTGCTTGAAGCCGTCCGTCCCCAGGTCATTATTAACGCTGTAGGAGTCCTGAATCAATTTGCCGATAATGACAAGATCAATGCTTATCATATCAATGGTTTCCTCCCGCATCGACTGCAACGGATGGCAGACAGCCTGGGCGCAAGATTAATTCATATTAGTTCGGATTGTGTATTCCTGGGTACTCGTGGGGGTTACCGGGAAGATGATGAGCCCGATGGGGTCAGTGTCTATGCAGTCACGAAAGCGCTAGGAGAAGTGCAGGCCCCAGGCCATGTCACTATCCGCACTTCGATTATCGGTCCTGAGTTACGCGAACAGGGAATAGGCCTGATGCAATGGTTCATGCGTAGCAAGGGTGAAATCCAGGGCTATACGAATGTACTATGGAACGGGGTTACTACGCTCGAATTGGCGAAAGCGATAGATTCATTATTAGATTCTCCCGTCTCGGGTCTCGTGCATCTGTCCTATCCGGAACGGATCAGTAAATATGAGCTGCTCCTGCTGATGCAGGAGATATGGAAGGTAACCGGGGTGAAGATCATACCAAGTGATAATCCGGTCCTCGATCGGAGTATTATAGCTACCCGTACGGATTGGAAATACGAGGTCCCTCACTATCGCGATATGCTGAAGGAGATGGAGATATGGATGAGACAGAAATTCTCCGGGACCGAATAATTCTCATTACCGGCGCTTCTGGCTTTACCGGCCGACATGCATGCGAATACTTCTCCAGGCTCGGGATGCAGGTCGCTGCCTTAGTACGCGATAAGCATAAAGTTGACAAGGTAGACCGGGTTCATTATTACTCCTGTGATTTATTGGATTATTCGCGTTTATCCTATCTCGTTGCCGAAATTGCCCCTGACTACATTCTCCACCTGGGAGGAAAAAATTCAGTCTTTGAATCCTGGGAAATGCCCACGGTTTATCTACAGTCCAATTTATTGCCGACGCTGTACTTGCTTGACGCGATGCGTACGAGACCGGACTGCATCATGCTGGTCGTAGGCTCGCGGGCGGCGTTAGAGCTGACCGTGTTCGATAAGGTGACGAATCCTTACGGCCTGAGCAAGAGTCTGCAGAAAGCGGCAACCCTGTCTTGGCGAAGGCTATTCCATCAGAAGGTTATATTGGCGGAGCCCTCTAATTTAATCGGTCCCGGTGCGTCTACAGGCTTCTGCTCATTGCTGGGCAGGCATGTAGTGCGCACCGAGCTAGGGAAGGAGACGGCTCCTTTTCGTATCTCATCCAGAGCAGAACGCCGTGATTTCCTCGATGTGCGCGATGCTGTCCGCGCTTACGGATATTTGCTCCTCTTCGGTTCATATGGGGAGGTCTACCCGGTATGCTCAGGGATCGAGCGCAGTCTGGAAGAGATTACAGATAAAATGTTGAATGTCGCCGAGCGGAATATCCCGCTTATTTGGGGGGATGAGCGGGCATCCGCCGGTGCCAGCTCATCGGAACGGGCGGCTGAGGTAGAAGGCTTCGGCTGGTGTCCGCAGATTCCGCTTATGGAATCGCTAGAGGATATTATAGAATACTATCGCGCTACGGAAGGAGTGATTCGATGAATCCTCTAGTTACGATTGTCATCCCTTTCTATAACTGTTCTTATGTCAATCAGGCGATAGAAAGCGCCTTGAATCAATCCTATCAGCCGATAGAAATTATTGTTGTGGACGACGGGTCGACCAGTCATCAGGAGCTGGTGGCCCCTTATTTAAATCGTGTGCATTACTTGGGCAAATCGAACGGGGGAACGGCCACCGCGCTGAACCATGGCATCCGCCATGCTTCAGGACAGTACATCGCCTGGCTCAGCTCCGATGATCTGTTCGCTCCAGATAAAATCAATAACCAGGTTAAGTTCATGATCGAGCATAAAGCGCTGATTTCACATACCAATTATCATTATATTGATGGGATGGGCCGCGTTACGAAAGCGGATGTTGTGCCCGATAGTCGCTATCAATATCCGCAGGTCTTCTATCGCTCCTTCTTGCACGTAAATCCCGTTAATGGCTGCACAGTCATGATGCGCAGGGAGCTGTTCCAGTACATTGGAATGTTCGATGAATCGCTTCGCTATACGCATGATCTGGAGTTTTGGCTGCGCGCCATTCAAGCGGGAATTCATTTTCCTTACCTGCATCAGACATTGACGATGTATCGTTGGCATAATGAGATGGGGACGCTGCGTCATATGGATGCGATCCAGAATGAATACAATCATATTCAAGAGCGGGCGCGGACAGTAATCTCGAAGTTAATCAATTCATAACATTTTCATAGAGGAATCTCCCTTCAACGGATGCCTTTTTATCGAAGAATGAGAGTATGTCCATACCAAATCATTCTCTCAGCATAGAATAGCATCAGAAAGGAGGGAGATTCCAAATGCCAAAAATTTTGTTAGATAGTCAGGTTTCCATGAACTCTTCAACCACCGATTCTATTGCAGTCCCGCTGACAACAACTCCAGCGCTGTTCGCAACTCTGGGGCTGGATGCTACCGATGCAGGCAGCAACCTTGAGGTACAATTCACAGTAACTGCTACAGTCTCTATACTGGTGTCGCTTCTCGTTACCCCAGTGGTAATCACTGTTGTGCGTGTAGTTTCTGGTGTTCCTACGGTGATCTACAGTGCAACCCATGACCTTCCTATCGCCAGTGCTTTGACGAACACGGTGATTACCTTCAACGGAGTAGATTACTTGCCACCAGCCGATTTCCTAGTATATGAAGCCTTTATCAGTGTACCACCAGACTTGGGTATCGTCGTATTCCCAACTCGTGTCGGTCCTGAAAGCATGATTGCCGCAGCATATTCAGACTAATTCAGAAACTCTTACAGGCGACTCGCATTCTCAATTGAATGCAGGGTCGCCTGTTTTATGTATTCCCGGTGTCAAATCGGTGGATGATTGGCTTTTTGTATGGAGCCATATTGTTTTTCTGGGCAGGGGTTCAAGTGTCGTGTCTTGCTGTCCATGATGTCAATATATTGTACTATGACGTTGTTGTAGAGGAGATATCCGGCTCGTGAACGGATCTTCGTCTGGGAAGGAGAGAATATGAGAATATTGCTGGCCACTTACTGGTTAATTCCGCATGTGGGCGGAGTGTGGAAATATATGACCCAGATCAAGGAGTCGCTCGAAGCTAGAGGCCATGAAGTGGATCTGTTGGGGAACAGCCCGGATTACTCCAAATTTCATGTGATTAACCGCGGGTGGGAAATCTCGAAGGATTTGCTTCGCCCGATGCTCGATGCCAAGTTGAATGCGAATACGGCGCCTGCCTTGTTCTCAGCCCCGTTAATTGCCCACTATGAGATGGATCGTTACTTATTAGAGCTCGCTGCGGCTTTTTTTGGCCTCCATCAATATGACATCATCGATACCCAGGATATTTTTGCAGCAAGAGCACTGCATCGGGTGAAACCCCGTAATAAACCATTAATTGCGCATGTTCATGGCTCGGTGTCTGGTGAATTGAAGCGATTCTTTCAGCTGAATCCTCAAATTGGGATTATGGAGAATGATCCACCCTGGAAATATTTCGAATCGATTGAGCACTATGGCGCTATGGCCGGAACGCCGCTGATTACGGCAAACCAGTGGATGAGAAACTCGTTAATGAATGAGCTCCAGGTGTCCAATCCGAATATTCAGGTGATTCAGTATGGAATCGATGCACAGGCCTTCTCTCACAAGGCTAGTCTGGGCACGGATCTTAGGAAGCCCCCCGGCAAGAAAGTGATTATCTGTCCGGCGCGCTTATCCTTTGTTAAGGGCATCGATATTCTGATTTCAGCGTTAGGTATTCTGAAGAATTATCGTAATGATTGGGTGTGCTGGATTGTCGGAGCCGGTGATAAAAGAGAGGAACTGGAGAATCAGGTACGAGGACTGTCGCTACAAGAGGATTGCCTGTTCCTGGGTGAGCGGGATGATGTGCCTGCATTGCTGAATCTGTCCGATATTTTCGTACATTCCTGTATTCAAGATAATCAGCCCTTCTCAGTGATGGAGGCCCAATTGGCAGGAGTTCCGGTATGCGTCTCTACCGCCGGGGGATTGCCTGAAATGGTGGAGCACGGTAAGACGGGATTGATTCATCCAGTCAAGGACCCCTTCATTTTGTCGGAGCATTTGCGCTTCCTGCTGGAGAACGAACCGTTCCGCCGGAGCATGTCCCAGCTTACCAAGGAATGGGCTACCTCCCACTGGTCGATGGATCTGATGATTGATCGGCTGCTGGAGGTATACCGTACAGCTCTAAATCAATACCATTAATACTGCTAGGGGGGGTGATGTGATGAGCAATCGCTTTATGGTCGCCTCGGATTTGTATAATCGGATCTTCACCGTACAATCCTCCAATCCGGAGGTAGAGGTGGATTATGTAATATGGAATCGGCTATTTGCACTGTTACCGCGGGATTACCAGCTGCCCGACAACACGGTTCTATCCCTGCGCCCCGGTGATCCTAAGCTATAAGACATGATTTAGCCAATGGGTTCGATGGCTGGCACAGTTTGGACCCATTGGCTCTTCCCGGCCTATTCTTCTATACGGATTCCTTTGAAAATTCGCGACCAATGCCGATTATTCCCGTTCCATACTTCTCCATCTGGAATGAGCAGAGAGCATACCTTGTCCAGAGGCGAGTGGCTGTCAACAATCCCTGGAACAGCAGCGTGGTTAACTAGCAGTAGACGATAATCATGAACGACAATTTGCGATAATACGGAGTCCAGGGTACGAATCTCCTCAAGTGTGCTGCCCGTATGAACGAACAGAATGAGTTTACTAGTTGATATTTTCTCCAGAAAACGGTTCACTCTACGATCGTACTTTGCTTTGACTTCCGGGTAAGCGAGCAGTTGGGTTTCCGTGTTGTTATGAGTGAAGAAATCGTGATTGAAGTATAGGTGATAATAATTGTCTTCTACCAGGAACAGGCGTTCACTTACTCTGGATTCGACTCTCAAGTGGTTGTAATCCATAAATCCTTCAAAACGGTTCAGCAGCATCCGGTTCAGGTCGGCTATTTGCTTAAAAGCTAGCCAGTCGAGAGGTCCAGAATAGGGGCGCAATCCGTTTCTTTCCAGCTGAATGGCAGGAAGACAATTGTTCCCTAAGCTGAAGACGGCCTGATATTTCCCTTTTAATTCATGAAATAGCATGGCTGGAAGCCTCCTAGTATTTTCTATAATCTATTAGATGCTTCATTCGGATCATTGCTTGGACCAATGTATGAAGACTAGAGAAATAGGTGGGGGAGATAGATGGATAGCCTGTGCAAATTGCTTCAGCAAGCATACGATAATAGAAATTATTAGATTCTTGGAGGCCTAGTCATGTCCATTCTGCGATTAAATTCGGTAGATCATGGTGCGGTGGATTCACGTTATATTCAAGCCTTTGATCTGGAGCTGTGCAATCTGGGCGGCGAAGGATTCGAGATGCTTGTTACGGTCTATACGCCAAGCGGTTTATTGTATCGCGGGCTCTATCATTTGGCCCAGGGCGTTAGTGTGATTATTCCGCGCATTACGACGCAGTTCTTGCCATTTCAATTAATAATGGTGACGAATATTAATAAGTATGACACTACAGCTGTAACGATGAGAGCCTGGAACGGCGGCCAGCCTGTGGCTATATTCACTCAGGAAGAGGCCGTCAGAATTAATTAGCTGGTGGAGGTGGGCGCACTGAACGTACTGTTTGTATTTTTCGTACCGAGCGGTGGAATGGATTCGATCAATCGGCAGCGTTGTCAGGCATTGCGCCGTTACGGAATTCAAGCGGATTGTCTGTACTATAATTGGGGTGCCGGGATGCAGAACCCTTCTGATTTTCCCATCTATATTACAGAGGACGATTATGAAACTAAGCAAATTCTTGATCGGGGAAATTATCAGACGATTATTGTAACGACGGATCATAAATGCTTTGAGAGATTTCGCAATCTGGGCTATTATGGAAAGTTCATCCTGGAAATTCAAGGATATGGGCCGAAGGAGGTCGCCCGCCAGAAGTTGACCGAAGCGATACCTATCGTAAATACGCATGCCTCGGCGCTACTAAATCCGAGAACACCGCATATTGCTGCTCTATTCAATGAATTGTATCCCTATATTCCGCATTTTAATTTCAACAATTGCTTCGATTCCGATCATTTCACATATCAGCCTGTCTATAGTCCACAGCATCCGATTATCGCTTGGGTAGGAAGGATGGAGGACAATAAAAACTGGCGGGAATTCCTCGTGATTGGCCATCAGCTAAGCCATTATTATCCGGATCTTGAGCTTCTGATGTTCGAAGATATCAACTTATCAATTCCGTCGGAACGTGAGCAGTTCATGCAGATCGCGAGTTATTTGAATCTGCATAGTCGGATCCGGTTGCTCTCGAATGTGCCCAATTCCGATATGAAATATTATTTCTCTACGGTGGGCGAATCCGGCGGCTTTCTGATCTCCACCTCCAAGGTGGAAGGAGCGCCGCAATCTCTTCTGGAAGCGATGAGCTGTAGATGTCCTGTGCTGGCTACAGATTCAGATGGGGTAGCTACCTCCATTATTCATAATGTAACGGGGAAGAGTTACGCCTTGGGCGATATCGGCCAGGCGATCATCGAGGCCAGGGATTTGATCGAGAATCATGCGAGAAGGGAATATATCAGGGATTCTGCGTATCACCATATCCGGACTGAGTTTGGAATTGAGCAATACTGTAACAATTTCATCCATATGCTGCACAGTATTTGAATGGGGGGATATAGATGAAGCAAGGGGCTGCGAGAGGAACCTTTGAGCCTTTTATCGTCGGACCGAGAGAAGTGGCTCTGACATCCATAGATATCGCCAGGGTGGTTCCCGGACAGCAGATTCAGCTCAAGCTTGAAATTGGTTGGGAGAAGCCGATCCATTGGGATACGGGAGAGATGGAGATCGTCGTTAGCAGGGATACGCCGAAGGGCCCGATTATCTACTGGACACAAGAGGCCTGCTATGAGAAGTGCCTGATGATTGACACCTATTCGGAAGCGGCAACGAAGGACCATCATAGCTACTATTTGAGCGTGCGCTCCGAGGAATCCAGAGCGGTTATGACAGGACCCTATTATCTGACTTATTCAATTTAGTATTGTTAAGCCGGCCCATGGCTAGTAGGGTCGGCTTATTTGTATTATTTTTCGGTAACAGGTGGATTGAAGGGGGGCGATGACATCACATAGCGGTAGGTCTCTTCCAAGCCTTGAAGCAATGTATGGGAGGGCTGCCAATGCAGCAACTGAGAGGCTCTGGAATTGGACAAGCAGCTATGCCGGATATCTCCTGGTTTGGCTGCGCGATGAGTCACTTGAATGGGCTCTGGATGGAGTTGGCCCAGCAGCTTGATCAGATCATTCAGAGACGTCCGCTTGGCCGTACTGGCATGGATCACATCCCGCAATTCATCGCTGCCAGCGGAGATAATCGCGCTTACGACATCCTCCACATAAATAAAATCCCGGGTCTGCTCTCCATCCCCGTTCACGGTAAGCGGGAGCCCTTGTTTTAACTTATCCATAAATATGGCGATGACACCGCCTTCTCCTTTAGCGGTTTGCTCCGGTCCATACACATTAGCAAGACGCAATATGGTATAGGGCAGACCGAATAAGCTGTTGAATAGGGCTATATAATACTCTGCCGTCAGCTTGGACAACCCGTAGAAGGAAATCGGCTTGACCGGGGCGGATTCGAGCAGCAATTCCTGGTCAGTCTCCCCATAAACTCCTGAGGTGGAGGTGAATATCAGCTTGCCAACCTTAGCTTCCCGGCAGGCAAATAGCATGTTTAAGGTTCCACCTACATTGACATCCAGATCGAAGGCAGGGTCCAGAACAGAACGCTGTACATCGGCCTGCGCCGCTAGATGCACCATCAATGAAGGCTGGATCTCGGTGATCCGCTCCCTGGCCTCGGCAGAGCGGATATCGAGCACATGCAGCTTCGCTTCCGGATGCAAGCGTTCCTTGCTTCCTGTGCTTAAATTATCTATAACATGGACTTCATCCTGCCGCTCAATGAATCGCTTCACCAGATGAGAGCCGATAAAGCCGGCTCCGCCCGTTATGACTACTCTCTTCAAGTCTTTATCCTCCCTTAAAATCCGCATAATATGTATCGTATGTGGAGGCGGAGGCTTTGGCGCCAAGCATAGACAGTGCGGTTAAGTTTTACCTGAATTTCGTATTCACGATAGGCGCATCCTAAGTCCTGTTCATAATAAAAATTATTGAGATAGGGGATGACTACATGCGAGGACACAAAATCATCAGCTTATCGCTCTCTGCTGCTCTTATCGCAGGTATGGTCAGTATTACGGGATGCGGTACAACGACGAAGAACAATAATGTCCGGACCCAAAGTTTACGTCAGACCGAGCATCGCTATGATGTAAATTCCGTGAAACCTGGAAACCGGATGTTCACGCGCAGTGCTGGCCATGGAACAACACAACGCATTCATTCTTTGAAATCCAGTCCGATTCTGAGCAATAAAATTTCCGGGCTTGCCGATGTGCGGACCGCGCACGTATTAGTATCAGATCGAGATGCGTATGTAGCCTTGACTTTGCATGACAACAATGGGGTGAATCGTAGCTCCGGGATTTCAGCAAAGGGACTGGGGAACCCTTTAAACTCTACAGGAATTTCTCGTACTCGGGGAACAGGCATGAATGGGATTACTAATGGTACAAGAGGAGGAACCGGTGCCTACGGGATGAACGGGACTTATGGCACCAATGGATTGCATGGGGTCAACACGAATGGGCTTAACGGGACCTATGGAACTTATAATACCAATATGGGGGGAACCCGTGGAGGAACCATGAATCGTTCCATGAGTCCGTTCAGCACGAACACGAATAATAACACTGGAACTGTAAGGGATCATGTTCCGCAGCATGTGAAGGATGAGATTACGCAGAAAATCAAGAAGACCGCACCGCATATCCAGAATGTCTATATCTCCTCCGATCCGGATTTTGTAACGGAGGCAGGTGGATATACGACCCAATCCCGTGACGGAGCTTCGCTTAACGGATCTATTAGCAATTTCGAACGGATCGTGGAGCGTATCTTCCCTGGGCGGACGGGCACAATGACGGGGCCAAGCGGGTATACACCGAGTGGAGTGAATAATACAACTACAGATGGATACCGCACGAATATGCATCGCTAAGTATCTCTTTTGAACGAAAAAAAGGAGGCTCCCTTTATCAACAAAGGAGCCTCTGTATATTTTTATAGAAGTTATTGTTATTCCTCGAATTTACGTCCTTTAATCCAGACCTGCTGTAATTCAAGATCGTTGTCTATCATAAGTAGGTCGGCTTGCTTACCTGTCTCAATGGAGCCGGTGATATGGCTCATGCGCAGTAATTTGGCCGGGTTGACACTCGCTGCTTCGGAAGCTCGCTCGATTGAAAGGCCAACCTCCTGTACAAGGTAACGGAAGCCGCGGATCATCGTAAGCGTGCTGCCGGCAAGCGTTCCTTCGCTTTCCTTCAACGTACATACATTATCCTTAACGACTACAGGAAGATCGCCGAGCATGTAATCGCCGTTGCCGAGTCCAGCGGCTGACATCGCGTCCGTGATCAACAGTAGATTATGGTCTGTCTTCACGCTGGCCAGCAATTTGATCGCCGCTTTATGCACGTGAATACCATCGGCGATAATCTCCGCGCTGATCGCCGGAGTACTTAGAATCGCTCCTGCTGTGCCCGGTTTACGATGATGCAGTGGAGTCATCGCATTGAACATATGCACGGAATGGTTCAGTCCGACCGCCTGAGCAGACATAATCTCTTCATAGGTAGCGTCAGTATGTCCCGCAGCCGCAGCAATTCCCTTCTTACGAAGGTAACGGATCAAATCATGGGAGCCCTCGCGTTCCGGTGCGAAGGTGACTTGCTTGATCAGGCCGGGATACTGCTCTTCCCATTGCTCTATCCAATCCTTGTTCGGAGGAACGATATGAGTCGGGTTCTGGGCGCCAGGCCATTTGGGACTGATGAACGGTCCTTCCAGATGGACACCGCCGAGCTGAGCATACGGCATATCACTGTGCATGTAGTTATTGACTTCAGCCAAGACTCCATCGAGTACATCCTTCGGCATGGTCATTGTCGTAGCTAACATGAGAGTTGTTCCCTGACTGGCATGAAGCTTGGTGATGGCATCAAAGCCCGCCTTGCTCGGTTTGGAGAAATCCTCCAGCATGCCGCCATGTACATGGACATCGATAAATCCAGGCAAAATATATTTGCCCGCAGCATCGACGGTTTCTAGCTGTGCTGCTTCAGGAGGTACGCCGTCTGCTGTTCCGACATAAGTGATGACTCCATCCTGTATGGTGACCGCTCCATTAGCGATGATGCCTTTAGGGGTTACAACCTTGGCATGAGTGATTTGAAAATTATAATTGCACATTATACAAGACTCCCTGCTTCTTGGTCTAAAATTACAACGACATTCGGATGAGTCTGCAAGAAGGAAGCTGGACATTGGGTAGTGATCGGCCCTTTGAGCGCTTTGGCTACGATTTCAGCCTTGTCTTTGCCCTTGGCCATTAACAGGATTTGTTTTGCCTTCAGGATTGAACCGATCCCCATAGTGATCGCATGCGTCGGCACTTCATCAATGGAGTTGAAGAAGCGGGCATTCGCCTGGCGTGTGCGTTCATCCAACGTGACGATATGCGTCTGAGCTTGCAGTTCTTCGTCTGGCTCGTTGAAGCCGATATGCCCATTATGCCCAAGTCCGAGCAATTGAAGATCAAGCTGTCCCACTTCATCCAGCAGATGATTGTAGGTATCGGCCGCTTGTTGAGCCTCGTTGGAACTGCCGGAAGGAACATGTGTGTTCTCCAGCGGCATATCAATATGGTTGAACAGCTTCTCGTTCATGAAGCGTCTGTAGCTCTCAGAATGATCCGCAGGCAACCCGATGTATTCATCCAGATTGTAGCTGCTTGCCAGCTTGAAGCTAAGTACACCTTCGTTGTACAGCTCGATTAATCTCTTGTACACCCCGACTGGTGTGCTACCGGTGGCCAGACCCAGCTTGGCTCGTGGGTTGGTCTGTAGCAGGCTGGCAATGATACCTGCACCTGTCTCGTTAAATTGCTGCTCATTGTTAACTTTAATAATGTTTATCATAATTAATAACCTCCTTGTCGTTTTCTGTAGGTTTGAACATTCTGGTAAGAATTCTCCAGCTTAGGTATGAAATCTTCAAATTCCATGCTGACCATGCCTGTGAACAGAATATCGATCACGTGAAGTTGTGCGATGCGTGACGCCATATCGCCACGGCGCATACCTTTCTCAAGTGAAGAAGAGAATAGGGTTATATCAGCAAGAGAAGCGAGTTGATTGTTGCCATACTGCGTCAGTGAGATCGTGATAGCACCGCTATCCTTGGCGCATCGAAGCGCGTCGATCGTCTCCGGGGTTTCTCCAGAGTAGGAGATAGCCAGCGCGACATCGTCCTCCCCCAGTGTTGATGCGGAAGTGATCTGCATATGCGAATCTGAGAAGGCCGTACAATTCTTGCCGATACGGATTAATTTCTGGTAGAAATCCTGGGCGATCATCGCTGAGGTTGCCACCCCGTAGAGATCAATACGCCCGGCTTTGCACAGGATTCGAACCGCCTGCTCAAGCTCATTCATATCGAGCAGTCTCGTTGTGTCGGTAATGGAAGCGACATGATTGGCCTCAATAGCTTTGACAATTTCATGCAGATCAGTACCTGCTTTCAGGTCCTGATATTGATTTACCTCCGTTTTCTGGCCTAATTCACCAGCGAGCTTCATTTTGAAATCGGGAAAGCCCTTGAAATGAAAGGTTTTGCAAAATCGGGTTACGGTTGACGGGCTGATGCTACAAGCCAGAGCCAGCTCGGTAATCCCCAGATGAATCACGGAGGAAGGGGCCTGCAAAATGTATTCTCCAAGCCTGCGCTCTTGGGGAGGTAAATGGTCTAGGTTGCTGGAGAGCGCATGCAAGATGGGGGTGAGCAACGGAATCACCTTCTTTTATGGTGAATTTTTGATGAAAATTATTTTTATGATTATTATTAAATGTATGAAAATTATTTCGACTTCATCATAGTTGATTTCACTGTGAAAATCAAGTAATAAACGCACATCGAGCCGGGAAATATGACAGTTTCCTTGTGTTTTCGACGTCGCCATAATACACTTGAATCAGGCATTACGGTTCGAAGAGGGGGATAATATTGAATTCGAATCTTGATGATGAATATGTAGAGCGGCTAATGACCTCCTGGTCCAAGACCTTCCGCAAAATGCAGAGCGAAATTATGCAGCATCGGGATCTTGGCTTAACCGGCCCGCAGTTCCATATGCTCGCTCTGATAGCCCGAACAGATTCATGCAATGTGAGCTATCTGGCTGATGCGCTGGAAGTAAAGCCTAGTGCCATCACGGTTATGGTCGATCGCCTGGTTCAGAATGGCTATGTTCAGCGCCGTCATGATGAGCAGGATCGCAGATCGGTGCTTCTGTCGGTGACGGAGGAAGGGGCGGAAGTATTCGAGGAGGCAGGGAAGAAATCCAGGGAAGTGCTCAAGAGCTACCTCCAGGAGCTTAGCTCTCATCAACTTGATGTGTTGCTTCAGGTAACAGAGAAGCTGGCCAATATGGGACAATCTCATGAGGCCCCGGCTTGAAAGTTCACTTAAGCTTTACATGAAATAGGAAACCGTCCTGGGAGTGATATCCGGGGACGGTTTTTTATTGGGTGAAGTCTTAATAAGCCCGCGAACCATGCATTTAGCGCCTATTTTGCTGATGTACGGCACCAATAGTCTGATCTCTTCATAAAATGTCTTGACTGTATCCCTTAACCTTGTAAACCACAAAACCCGAGCAAGGAGGGGTGACGCATTTTGAAGAGTAGCGATCGTAACAGCAAATTTCTGTTAACTCATCGTGAACGGGAAGTTTTCGAACTCCTCGTACAGGATAAAACGACCCGCGACATTGCCGGCCAATTATTCATCAGCGAGAAAACCGTCCGGAACCATATTTCCAACGTGATGCAAAAATTGAATGTCAAGGGTCGCGCGCAGGCGGTTGTTGAGCTGATCAAGCTTGGGGAGCTAAAAATCTGACGGTTTTACCAAGGGCGCAGAGAACATGGACCTTCTTTTTCCAATAGCTTATCTGGAAAGAGGAGGTTTTTTGTTTGGACTAAAGAAGTGGAGATAATGGCTTGTCTTTGTGAAAATGCGTTGGCATCAGATTAACAAATTAATTTCCATGATATGGAAATCTACTTTGCATTTCGTTCTAATCATGAAATCAATGCCGATTATTCCGTCAAATCCATAAGACTCTTGTATAGATCCGAGTTGTATAGGAAAATCATTCAAAACAAAATGTTCAAATTGAAGTTTAGGGATGATTTGTTCATAACAAATTTCACTTCTTCCCCCTACTCCATACATTCGTTTTGCTTTGCCGTTTATGAAGTCAATGGAATATCTAATTGGGCGAGCGCGTCGGTGTCAAATACGGTTGCGGCACAGCCAGTATCAAAGAGGAGGTTAGGCAAAAGAATCGATTGATTGTTGCAGGATAAGTTCATAGAGACAATCGGCAATCCTTTTTGTAGATGTATCTTCATGCACGTTGCCGAACCCCTGAGAAAAATTCTTCAACAACTTCTACATCATTTCGGCTGGTATGAAATACATAAAGTTCACGTGTCGGGTGCAGCTTATGCAAATGTTTATAGCCATCCCAAGCTTCTTGAGGATTGTCGTAATTCTGAATAACCGCCATATCCTCCAATTGACGTATTTGGTTATTAGAGTATGCTTTGATTGCTTCCACCAATACAAAACGACAAGGGTGTAATTCAGTAATTTCTGCCCATTTCATCGGCTTCACCTCGCTTGTTTATAGTATCTTTATTGTAGCATAAAAGACTATCCTTCTGTTCATCTGTGGATGATAGAGGATAGCCTTTTATTTTTTCATTCCCCCATACTACAGGGATTTGAGATATTCAACGATGGTCAACAGACCTTTGTCGAAGTTATCGAGATTGAAATGCTCGTTTGGAGCATGCAGGTTCTCGTCTGGGAGACCGAAGCCCATCATGACGGCTGGTGCTTCGAGAACACGGGATAACGTCTCTACGATTGGAATCGAGCCGCCATCCTTGGTGAACAGGGCGCGAGTTCCATATACTTTCGAGTAAGCGTCAGCAGCCTTCTGCAGCAGTGGGATATCCGGATCAATGTTGAAGGCATGCGCCTTCTCCATTTGCTTCACGACCAGCTTGGCACCTGGTTGGACGCGTTGCTGCAGATGAGCTTCGATTTTATCGAGAATATCCTGCGGATCTTGCTCGCCCACCAGACGGCAGGTAATCTTGGCATGAGCTTCCTTCGGAATAACCGTCTTGCTGCCTTCTCCTTGGAAACCGCCATAGACGCCATTCAATTCCAGGGTTGGCCGTACACCTGTCCGCTCTGTGAAGCTGTAGCCTTCTTCGCCATAGAGTGTATCCAGTCCAAGGCTTGCTGCCAGCTTGCTCTCATCCTGACTGCTCTTGGCGATTTCTTCTCTCAATTCAGCAGATAGCTCAGGCGTGCCTTTGTAGAAGCCATCCACAGCTACGCGCCCTTTGTCGTCATGCAATGAAGCGAGCAAGGCAACCAAGGCATGCAAGGCATTAGGAACCCCGCCGCCGAATGTACCGGAGTGCAGGTCAGTATTCGCGGTATGCACGCTGACTTCCAGAGAGCAGAGGCCGCGAAGTCCGGTGCAGATCGCCGGTCTGCCAGGGGCAAGCAGTGAAGTATCGGAGATGACGACGACATCCGCTGCCAGCTTATCCTGATTCTTATCCAGGAAGATCGGCAGATTCGGGCTGCCCACTTCTTCTTCCCCTTCGATGCAGAATTTGATATTCACAGGGAGCTGCTTCTCTTGCTTCAGGATGGCTTCCACAGCCTTGATATGTAGGAACATTTGTCCTTTGTCGTCTGTAGCGCCACGGGCATAGAGCTTGCCGTCACGAATCGAAGGCTCGAATGGTGGCGTATCCCACAGATTCAGCGGATCAATTGGTTGTACGTCATAGTGTCCGTATACGAGTACGGTTGGTTTCCCAGGGGCATGCAAATATTCGCCATATACGATAGGATGTCCAGCTGTAGGGTTAACCTCTACGTTCTCCATCCCGGCGCTACGCATAGCTTCGGCAATCCACTCGGCCGCCTTTTGTACATCGCCTTTATGCTCGGACAGAGCCGAGATGCTAGGAATCTTTAACAGTTCCGTCAGTTCATTCAGATGAGTCTGGCGGTTATTTTGGAAATAATTTTGATAATCCATTTTGACAGTTCCTCCCGAACATATTTTCCTTTTCATTTTACTACTTTTTGCGCAAGAACAGAAATGTACCTTCCTATAGTGTTGATTTTACACAAAAAACCATCCAAATATTTTTTTTTATGATTCTTTAAGGTTATACTCAGACAAATCTGTTAAAGTCATAGAAGTGAAATGGTTTACAAATAAGAGATGGAATTTAAGAAGGGAGTCACAGGCTGAATGGAAGACAAAGAGAAGGATCTGAAAGGGACTGGGAATCAGGGGGAGCCGCAAGGCGAACCGAAGAACGGTCACGAGGATTTGACCGGACAAGCTGTTCCCGAGAAGGATAATGAGAATTCAACTGAGGCTGATGCTCTGGCAGAGGCTCTGGAGAAGAATCAGACAAATATACAAGATACGCAAGACGAGAGCTCGACGGAAGCCGTTACGGCTGGAGAAGAAGAAGGGGCGATTGCAGAACCAGATGATCGGGTGGAGCATCCTAGCTGGACTTCATCTCAAGAGCCGGAGGGTGCAAGCAAGTCAGGTTCCAAGGTTTGGCCGATCGTATCGCTGGTGCTCGCAGTCCTGCTCGTTATTGTGCTGATTAAACCGCCTTTTGCCAGCAATAAAGCGGAGGCTGTAGCTACCGTGAATGGAGTTGAGATCTCGAAGGATACATTGCTTGAGGAATTAGCTTCTTCCGGTGGCGGCGAGACTGCGCTCGATAACTTGATTAACCGTGAGCTTGTCAATCAGGAAGCGAAGAAAGCGAATATTAATATTACTGCTGCTGATATTGATAATGAAATCGCGGAATACAAAGAGGGCTACGACACGGAGGAAGCGTTCACTCAGGCGCTGGAGTCTTCCGGCATCGCATTGGATCAGTTAAAAGAGCAGATTGATATGCAATTGAAATTGACTAAGCTGCTTGAATCGAAGGTTACTGTGACGGATGAGCAGATTAAGGAAATTTTTGAACAATATAAAACAGTCTTTGATACACCGGAGCAAGTTCGTCTATCTAATATTCTCGTAGGTACGGAGGATGAGGCGAAGGAGATTGTTAAGCAACTGAAGGACGGAGCGGATTTCGCTGAGCTGGCCAAGACTAAATCTCTCGATACAGCCACGAAGGAAAGCGGCGGTGATACCGGTTTATTCAGTAAAGGAACTAAAGAAGAGGCCATTGAGGAAGTGGCCTTCAAACTGAAGAAGGATGAGGTTAGCGCTCCGATCAAGACCGAAGAGGGCTATCAGGTTATCAAGCTGACTGAGCATAAAGAAGCCCATCAAGCGACCCTGGAAGAGAAGAAGGATGAAATCCGCAAAGGGCTTGTCTCACAGGAAATCTCGAAAATATTCTCCACCTGGTTAGAAGAAGTACGCAGCAAGGCAAAAATTACGAATAAGCTAACGGATCAGGGGGACACAACGGCAAAGGCGAATGATACGGCTGCTGCAAAATAAAATATTGAACTAGAAGGGGAGGGGCATCATTGTATGCTCCTTTCTTTTTTTGCAGTTATATCGTTATTTACTCGGATAATTCAATTTGCCGCTTTGAGTTCGAGAGGAGATTCGGTACAATGAAGGGAAAATGAATGCTTTAGCTTGGATGGAGCTGCTTAGAGAGGGGAAGAGGGTAATGGCAGAATGGTATGAACAGAGCTTCGGAGAGGACTATTTGCTCGTATATAAGCATCGTGATTTTCAGGGGGCGAAGCATGAAGTACATAAAATGATCTCCTGGCTGGGGCTTCCGGCGGGAGCCAAAGTGCTCGATCTCTGCTGCGGGATGGGCCGGCATGCGATGGCACTAGAAGAGGCGGGGTATGAGGTGACGGGTGTTGACCTGTCCGAGGTGTTGCTGCGTGAAGCAAGAAGCAATGATCCCGAGCAGCGGATCACCTGGTTGCAGGCAGATATGAGAAATTTGCCGCTGTCTGGTGGGTTTGATGCGGTGGTGAATCTGTTCACCTCATTTGGCTACTTCGAACAGGATGCCGAGCACATCAAGGTGCTGAAGCAAGTGCGCAGAATGCTGAAGCCGGGCGGACAATTCATTATAGATTTCTTGAATCCGGAGTATACGAAGGCGCATCTGGTGCCGGAATCCGAGCGTTTGGATGAGGGGCAGCTGATCAAAGAGCGGCGTATTATCGAGGACGGCTATGTGAAAAAAAGAATTGAGATTATCGATCAGACGCAAGCCGCAGGTTCAGCAGCTGAACCAAGGCATTATCTGGAGCGGATCAAGCTGTACTCTCAGGAGCAGTTCGCTGCGATGCTGGCGGAGGCAGGCTTAGTGCTAGAGAAGGTCCATGGAAGCTATGACGAGGATTCCTTCGATCCACTTACATCACCGCGGATGATTATGGTAGGAGCGATTGCGGAATGAATTCACAAATAGAGGCATGGGAGGAATACGGGCTTACCCGCGTTCCTGTATCGATGGCGCCCCCGCTGCGTTATGTGAACAGCTATGTGCTGCGCGGCGAAGAAGGAATTACGATCATCGATCCCGGACCGCATACGGCAGCCACGGAGGCAGAGTGGCGCGAATTTATGCGGGAGCTGAAGCTTGACCCGAAGGATGTGAGCTCGATCATTATCACTCACCATCATCCGGATCACTACGGGCTGGCCGGGTATTTGCAGCAGTGGAGCGGAGCGCCAGTCTACATGTCGCACCGTGCGCATGAAGAGACGCTGCGGATGTGGGGAGCAGCGAGCACGATGAATGAAGATCTGTTGAAGCTGTATAGGGAGCATGGCATGCCGGCTGACTGGACAGCGCAGCTTCCGGCGCATATGGAGAGCTTCATGCCGCAGGTGAATCCGACTGCTGAGGTTTCATATATCCATGAAGGAGATCAGATTAGGATGGGCGGGCAGAGCTGGCGGGCGATAGAGACTGCCGGGCATGCGCCGGGCCATTTATCTTTTTATGATGAGCGACGGGGGCTAATGCTATGCGGGGATGCCGTTCTGCCGCAGATCTCGCCGAATGTGAGTCTGATGCCGGGAAGCGATCCGCAGCCGCTGGAGTCCTTCATGAACTCGCTTCGCAGGTTGGAGCAATATGAAGTGGCGCTTGCATTTCCTGGCCATAGACGGCCGTTCTCGCATTTTGCTGAGCGGATCTCCATGCTGCTGAAGCATCATGAGGAGCGCCTGGAGGTCATTGCAGCGATGCTGGCGAAGCAGCCGTTGAGTGGCTTTGCGGTTTGTACAGGCCTGTTCGGAACCGGACTAGGTATTCATCAGATGCGATTTGCCATGTCAGAGGCGTTAGCACATCTGGTGGAGCTAGAGCGGCGCGGTTATGCTGTACAGATTCCTGCTGAAGGGGAGACGGCGTTATTTGTCCAAAAATAAAGAGGTTGCCTGTGAAATCTTGTCGATTTCACAAGCAGCCTCTTATTGTTATCCGTTTTAATTAAGATTAGTTAAGATCCTCTTCGTCAAATTCCCCGCCATTGTCAAGCTCTCGTTCCGCCTGCTTGCGATGGGCGATCCGACTGCTGGCCGAGGCGGCGATAGCACCGACGATATCGTCCAGGAAGGTGTTGATAGGTCCGAGCGACTTGTCGTTCAATCGTTCCAGCACACCTGGCTTTAGCTTGTCTACATAACCATAATTGGTGAAGCCGATGCTGCCATAGACATTCACAATCGAGAAGGCCAGAATTTCATCTACACCATACAGCCCTTCGTCATGGGAGATCATGTCCTGCAGTTCGGGAATCAGCGCGCCTTGCTCCGCCAGGATATCCAGCTGGATCCCGGTAAGCACCGCATTTTGCACCTCTCTCTTCGTCAGCACCTGTTCGACATTATGTACACATTCCTCCATCGTCAGGTTCGGATAGTATTTCTGCTGGAGAAACATAACCAGCTCTGCGATTTCTTCAACGGTTACGCCGCGTTTATGTAACCAGGACTTGGTCGCATCGGCAACTTTCTTACTGTTCAGACTATAAGGCGTTTTTTCTTTTGGTTGATCCATGTACCGTCACCTCTACTCCTTAATAGTTCCATCATGATGGCATGATGCAGTATTTCCTCTTCCCGCAAAAATAATATAGTTATTTTTCAAAAAGGGGCTCGTATATATAGTAATACAAAGCGTAGAAAATTGTTAGGGAGGAACCCAGGTTATGAAATGGAACCGCCAGATTCGAAATTCGGCCATGGCTAGTATGTTGGCCTTGCCGCTCGTATTATCAGGATGCAGCCTGTTTGGTACAAGCCCCTCGAAACAGATTGATCCGCCGCCCGCAGATATCGAAGCGCAGATGATGCAGAGTACAGGCTCTGTCGATCAGACAAGCCTGGCCGTTGGAGCTGAAGTCTCGACCGTATATTTGCAGAATGCTCATGGCTTGCTTGCTCCCGTATCCCTGCACTTGCCGCAAGGGGACGCGACAGCGAAGACGATGGCCGCGTTGGAGGCGTTGGTAAGCGAAGGCGCCTATGCCAAGCTGATCCCAGCAGAATTCAAAGGAGTGCTCCCCAAGGGCACAGAAGTGAAGGCCGTGACTTTGAAGCCCGATGAGAAGCTGGCGGTCGTGGAATTCAACAAGGAATTCAGCAATTACTCGGCAGCCGATGAACGGAAAATTGCTGAGGCGCTCACCTGGACCTTGGTCGATAATCCTGAAATCCAGAATGTACAGCTATGGATGGACGGGGCCAAGCTGAATGAAATGCCTGTAGCCGGGATGCCGCTGGACAGACCTCTAAACCGTTCATTAGGTATCAATCTGCAGCTTGACCGGGAGACGAATCTATCTCAATCGAGCCCGGTAACGATCTTCTTCTCGGCGGCTACGGAGGAAGGGACCGCGTATTTCGTACCGGTGACTCGCTTCGTCCCCTATGGGAGCGATCTTGTGGCCGCTGCGATTGATGAGATGATCAAGGGGCCTATTAAGGGAGACGGGCTGGAGAATGTGCTTACCCAGAATACGCTTCTCGATGGAGTAGAGCGCTCTGACAACGGGGTAGTTACGGTATCCATCAAGGATGATATGTTCGAGCCGGGGGAGAAACTGCCCGCTCAAATGATGCAGTCGCTGGTGCTGACCATATCGGAGAATGCCGCGCAGGATAAGGTGCGTATCTGGCTAAATGGAGAGAAGGATGTGCTCGGAACGGACAATCAGAACTATGGACAGCCTGTGATGCGCCCGCAAGGGATCAACGACATTCCGTTATAAATTTAAGCTTAGGAGGGCGCAAATCGTGTCCCTCCTTTATTTTTACAGGAGTCTGCTTGAACGGATTCCCTGCCTATTTTGGATAATTACAGGAAGATTAGGCTATGGTAAAGAATGGTCTGGAAAAGGAAGTTTCTTTCCCACAAATGAAGCGAAAAGATGCTTTTATCTTTACATTTTGGTAGAATAGGGAAGCGAACAGACAGCATGATAAATGTAGGAGGCAATTATAATGAGACCTAACGGACGTGAAGTAAATGAACGGCGGCCGATGAAATTGACCGTAAATATAAATAAATATGCAGAAGGCTCTGTGTATATTGAGGTTGGGGATACCAAAGTTATATGCACGGCAACCGTTGACGAGAAGGTTCCGATGTTTATGAAGGGACAGGGAAAAGGCTGGATTACTGCGGAATATTCCATGCTACCTCGGGCGACACAATCCCGTAATCAGCGTGAATCGGCCCGCGGCAAGCTTAGCGGCAGAACGATGGAGATCCAGAGGCTGATCGGCCGTTCATTGCGTTCGGTCGTCGACCTTCATGCGCTTGGAGAACGCTCTATTACGGTTGACTGCGACGTGATTCAAGCTGATGGCGGGACGCGCACAGCGTCGATTACCGGCGCATTTGTGGCGATGGCATTCGCTGTTAACAAGCTGGTTCAGAAGCATAATCTGCCTACATTTCCGATTAAGGATTTCCTGGCTGCTGTCAGTGTAGGCATTGTCGGGGAGAATATCGTGCTTGATCTCGAATATGAAGAGGATTCCAAGGCCAAGGTCGATATGAATGTGGTGATGACAGGGCAAGGTCAGTTCGTAGAAGTGCAGGGAACCGGGGAGGAGAACCCGTTCTCGCGTCAGGAGCTTGACCGTATGCTCGAGCTTGCAGAGCAAGGCATTCATGAGATGATATCACAGCAGCAAGAGGCGTTAGGGGCGATTGCTCTCAAAATCAGTGCGGATCAGACAGGAGGACAGGCATAGTGGGGTTGGACGGTAATGTGATTATAGTAGCGACCCGGAACCAGGGCAAGGTTCGTGAGTTCGCCCATGCGCTTGGATTTCTGAACAAGCCGGTGAAGAGCATGTATGACTTTCCCGATGTACCGGAAGTGATCGAAGACGGAGAGACCTTTGCTGATAATGCGCGCAAGAAGGCTAAAGAAGTGGGTGATCGTCTCGGTCAGCCCGTGCTTGCCGATGATTCCGGGCTCTGTGTGGATCAGCTGGATGGAGCTCCGGGAGTCTACTCGGCCCGTTATGCCGGGGAGGACGCATCGGATGAAGCTAACAATGAGAAGCTGTTGAAAGCGCTGGAGCGCATACAGCAAGGGGAGGACACCGACCAGCCGCTGCTGAGCACGGCGAGATTCGTATGCCATTTGGCACTGTATGATCCGGCCACCGGACAGTTTATCGAAGCTGAGGGCTCCGTGGGTGGCTGGATTACTGCAGACCCTGCGGGGGCAGGTGGCTTCGGTTATGATCCTCTGTTCTATCTGCCGGAGTATGAGAAGACGATGGCGGAATTGAGCATTGAGGAGAAGCAGGCGATTAGTCACCGTGGGGCTGCGCTTCGTCTCTTGGCCGAGAAGCTGGAGCAGCGTGATCGTCAATAGAAGCTTGGAGCAGACAAGGCTTGACTCGTGAGGAAATCTCCTTTCGGGTCAAGCCTTTTTTGTGTTATGGTCCCTCATTATTGTAAGTTTTTATCCCTGAATAATATAAAATTATCCCTTCCGTTCTTTCTCGAGAGGTCGCATGATTTAATGTAACTCCCAAGAAACCGATAACCCTAGAGACCATTTCATGATAAAAAGGGGAGATGTCACTACAAGAAAGTGAACTAGTGAATCTGACGTCCAGCGATAAAGGAGGGAGACAGCATTTATATACCGTTTTAGGTAACCGCTTTCAACAAACTTGATTTTGAAATAGAATATGG
This sequence comes from Paenibacillus aceti, assembly GCF_003614185.1. Classification (GTDB taxonomy): domain Bacteria; phylum Bacillota; class Bacilli; order Paenibacillales; family Paenibacillaceae; genus Fontibacillus; species Fontibacillus aceti. Next base: position 3,232,492 of record NZ_KZ987724.1, on the reverse strand, counting down.
AAATTTAAGTTTATAGAGGGGTGACTAAATGCGCGTTTTTTTTCGTAAAAAGTTTTTCCGGGCCACAATCATTGTTCTAACTTTCCTCCTAGCCTTTGGCCCATTGCTGGATTCCTCGCAAATCTATGCCGCAGAGACAGAACCTGCAGATCAACCGCTTGAAATAACTCAACCCGTAGAGCCGATAGAGCAAGAACCACCCGAATCGATAGACAGCAAAGAAACAGAGAGTATTGAGACTAAAACAGAGGAGGCTGATCCCCAAGAAGAAATAAACAGCGAAGAAGATGCCGAGGTGAAAACGGGACCTACGAATCTTCGGTATGAGGAAGTGACGCATAACAGTGTTAAGTTAGCCTGGGATTTTATTGAGGATGATGATAATGACATCGATATTTGGGATGCTGATACAGGAGGTTGGCTTAATTGGGGAAATCTCTGGAGCAGATCTGTTGGTGGTTTAGAGCCGGAGACAACCTATCGAGTATATATTACTTGGAATAAAGATCGACCTTCGCATGATTATAAGAGCAATATTTTAGAGTTCACCACCACTGCCGATACGAGCGAATATAAGGACCCGCCATTAACCCCGCCGAGCTATTTGCGAATCACCGATATCACCGATCAGGACATAACTCTGTCCTGGGGTTCAAGCCCTAAGGCAACAGGATATGATCTATATGTTAACGATAACTGGATCATGGGTACCTGGGAGAACAGCGCGACGACTGCTACTTATTCAGTAAGCGACTCGATTGAGGTGGGAACCAAGCTTACTTTCCGGGTCGGGGCTCAGAATCAGGGAGTTCCGCCGTCTGCTCCTAGTAATGCAGTGACAATATCGTGGGGAGCACTGGAAGCGCCGCAGGCTCTGCAGGTCATTACAGCGACGAGGCAGACCGTCTCACTCGGATGGGCGCCAGTATCAGGAGCTACGGCGTATGATATTTACATGGACGGTACCTATCTCGGCAGTAGCGAGAATAACCGCTATGTCGCGAGTGGGCTGGAGGAAGGCAAGACATATTCCTTCACCGTCATGGCCAAGAACAGTCTATGGGAGTCACCACTGAGCCAGGTTGTATCAGCTGTACCAGGTGCCGATTATACACTGGTTAGCTATTATACCGCGTGGTCGGTGTATGGACGGGAGTTTTATCCCGAGGATGTAGATGTATCGAAGAGCAGCCATATCAATTATGCATTTGCTGATATTTGCTGGAAGAAGTTTGGCTCCAGGCCAAATGCATGCCAGAACGAGGATATTCCCCTGCAACAAGATTACGTCTACGATGGTGAGATTATCATCGGTGATAACGAGGTCGATTTAGATAATTTTGCTAAATTCAGGGCGATTCGTTCGGCTCATCCGCACTTGAAGCTCATGGCTTCTGTTGGCGGTTGGTCCTGGTCGAAGAATTTCTCCAATATGGCTGCAGATGAGATTACTCGGCGCGTTTTTGCTAATTCGATCGTAAAATTCCTGCGCGAGTATCAATTTGACGGCATTGATATCGACTGGGAGTACCCGGTTGAGGGGGGAGATGAATCGAACTCCAGAAGGCCGGAGGATAAGCAGAATTTCACGCTGATGATGTCGGCGATCAGAGATGCGCTGGATGCGGCAGGGTCAGAGGATGGGAAGTATTATCTTCTGTCGATGGCATCGGGACAAGCGGAAAGCTTCATTGAGAACGCTGATTTTGCCAATTCTGTGGCTTATCTCGATTTCATTAATATCATGACCTATGACTTCAGCGGCAGCTGGCAGACCTTAGCAAACCATAATTCGCCACTGTACTATGACAAGAATTTACCTGCCAAAAGCGCCCCTAAAAGTGCCCCGAGAAATAATGTAAGAGGTGCGCTTCTGGGCCATCTGAACGGAGGCGTTCCTAATTACAAGCTGGTTGCGGGTGTGCCTTTTTACGGAAAGGGTTGGGAAGGCTGTCCAGCCAATGGAGAGTACCAGATCTGTACGACAACGACGACCTCCTTTGGTACCTATGAGACCGGACTATTCGATTATTTCGATCTGGATCGCAATTACGTGAATAAGGAAGGGTATAAGCGTTATTGGAATGATGCGGCCAAGGTGGCGTATGTGTACAATCCGGATAAACAAGTCTTCATTACTTTTAACGATGAGAATACTATGGCGTATACGGCTTCCCTGGTAAAAACGCTGGATATCGCCGGAACGATGAACTGGGATATTAGCGGGGATCGCGATAATAAGCTGGTTACGGTGTTGAACGAGGCGCTGCCGATCGACGGCCGGGTGAATGAGCAGGAATTAGCCGCGCCGAAGCTGCTTACGACGAATTCAATCACAGCGAGCTCGGTACAAGTGAAATGGGCTGCCGTAGAAGGAGCCAAGGTCTATGAGGTTTATATAGACGACCAATTCGCGGGTTCCACCGATACCACCAGCTATACGGTGTCGTCATTGACACCTGCCACCAATTATAAACTTCATGTTCTGGCAGTAGACCGGGAGGGGGATAAGATCAACAGAGTGTCCGTGGCCTCGGGAGCATTGAATGCTACGACGTCGTCGGATTCGACTGGGCCGTCAACTCCACCAAGCTCCAGCTCTGGTTCGGGTACAACTTCAACTCCACCTGAATCCAAGGATAAAGGGCTGTTGCCGGTGAAGGTAGCTAAGGAAGGGGACAAAGCGGTCGTTACCCTGCCTGCTGCAGAGACGGTGAAATCCATTAAGAATGCTGGCACCGATTCCTTCAGAATTGCCATTGAGGATGGGGTGAAGCAGGCGGAAATCCTTCTTCCGCAAGAGGTGATTGCGGCTCTATCCCAAATTGACCATGCGGGATTGACTGTAGTGATCCATGGTATGGAGTATGTACTACCTGTGTCGGTATTTCCTGCGGATGCGGCGCTCAAGCTGTCATTAGGTTCGGCTGATTCGGCGGCGGTAGAGGCTATGCAAGGATTGCTGGCTGGCAGGAAGACTTATGGGGAACCGTTCAAGCTCAAGCTAGAGAAATTATCCGCAGACGGGAAGACAGCGGAGCCTGTGTCCTTCGGTAATATTTATGTGAGCGGCAAGGTGAAGTTCAAGGCCGAGGGTGTAAATATGAACTCGATTACAGGCGCGGCGTATATACCGGGCAAGGATCACCTGCATTCTGTACCAGTCTTGTTCGCGAAGGGTGAAGGGATTATAACTGGTGAACTGAAGCTGAATGCTAACGGAATCTTCGTATTACTCGAAAATGGAAGTGGTATCTTCAAGGATGCTGCTCTCGACTGGGCGGCTGCCGATATTTCAGCGGTCGTTACGAAGATGATTACTTCCGGCGATTCCTCTGATCAGTTCGGGGCCAAGCGCCATATTACACGAGCCGAGGTCATCGCAATGATCGTCAGAGGCTTGGGAATTATTTCGCAGGAGAGTAGCACGGCTCCTTATAGCGATGTTAGTCCTGATTCTCCATTTGCTGAGGAAATCCAGGCGGCGAAGCAGGCAGGATTGGTGCAAGGCAAATCCGCGGACCGGTTCGATCCAGACGCGGCAATTACCCGTCAAGAGCTGGCGATCATGCTAGCTAATGCGATGAAATTCATCGGCAAGGAGAATACGGCAAGTCTGACATTACTGGATAAATATCAAGATAGTGCGGAAATCGCTGCATATGCACAGAGCTCAATGGCTCTGATGGTAGAACATCATATTATGAAGGGAGTCTCAGATACTTCTCTATCTCCAAGAACAAATGTGACTAAGGCGCAGATGGCGGTTACGGTGATGAGAATGCTTCGCGCCCTGGAATTATCGAATTAACATAGTTTATAAAAGAGATCGCCCCGTCCGGCCAGGTTATCGACCTGAATCGGGGGGCGATCTCTTTTGGATTAGTGAATGGAAATACGGTAGTGCGATAGCCAAAAGTTAACCTGCGTGAGATAGGCGAAAAGCTGTGGCCCTGACATTAACTGGCCGAACCAGGGCAGATTAGTGGAAGCTTCCGGCGAGGCGGCGATCGAGCGTATTTTATCTGCGTCAATCAGCGGCAGGATCGGTGAAGCAGGATCATCGAGAATATGGAGCATCTGCTCCTTCACTTTGGCTAGATAGTCGGGATGATGGGTTTTCGGATAGGGGCTTTTTTTGCGGTAAAGTACGTCCTCAGGCAGGCTACCTTCCAGCGCTTTGCGCAGAATGCCCTTCTCTCGTCCCCCGACCGTCTTGATCTCCCAAGGGATATTCCAGACGTATTGAACGAGCCGATGGTCACAGAAGGGAACTCGGACCTCTAGCCCAGCACCCATGCTCATGCGGTCCTTGCGGTCCAGCAGAGTCGGCATGAAGCGGGTAATGTTAAGATAGGACATCAATCTCATGCGGGCTTGTTGTTCATCCTCACCGTTTAGATGAGGAACTTCCGCTACGGCTTGGCTGTATCTGTCGGCGACATATTGCTCTGGGCGAATCCAGTCTCTGATCTCGGGCGATAACAGACTGGATCGCAGATCGGTCGCTACTGACCAGGGGAAGGTGCCGGATTCCAGCAATTCCTTGCGGTGGAACCAGGGATAGCCTCCGAAGACCTCATCGGCGGCTTCACCAGAAATGGCGACGGTCGCATTCTGTTTGATCTCTCTGCAGAATAACAGCAATGAAGCATCGACATCTGCCATACCTGGCAGATCGCGAGCCAGAGTCGAGTCTGTCAAAGCGTCGACGAGTTCTGAAGTATTGAAGGTAATCCAGTGATGTTCGGTACCGAACCCATCGACCATGCGTTGGATATAGGGGGCATCCGCCCCGGGCTGAAAGCTATGGGCTTGGAAGTATTGGTCATTGTCCTCATAATCGACTGAATAAGTATGCATCCGGCCTTGGCCGGTCCTACGATAATAATCGACCGCGAGGGCGGTCAGAGCGCTGGAGTCAAGTCCTCCTGACAGCAGAGTGCAGATGGGAACATCGGAAATGAGCTGGCGGTCCATCGTATCCTGTAGTAATGCACGAATATGGGCGGCGGTTTCATCTACACTGTGCTCATGCTCCTGGGCCTCCAGCTTCCAATAGGAAAAGCGGCGCAGTCCGTTGCGACTGAAGAGCATAACCTGTCCGGGCAGAAGCTCCTTGATGTTGCGATAGACCCCGTGTCCGGGGGTTCTGGCAGGGCCGATTACGAAAATTTCAGCCAGCCCCTCGGGGCCAACGGCCGCTTCTACCTTGGGATGCTGGAGCAACGCTTTAGGTTCGGAGCCAAAAATAAATGTCTCCCCGGCTTCACTATAGAAAAGAGGCTTGACGCCTAGCCGATCCCGAGCCAGGAAGACATGCTCCCGCACGCTATCCCATATCGCGAAGGCGAATATCCCATTCAGCCGTTGTACCGCATCCGGCCCCCATTCAATATAGGCCTGAAGCAGAACCTCGGTGTCGCAGTTTGTCCTGAATCGGCGCCCCCGCTGCTGTAATTCCTCCTTTAATTCCGGGGCGTTATAAATCTCTCCGTTATACACGATTGTAAAGGTAGCTTCTTCCTCCTGAATGACCATCGGCTGAGCCCCGTTCTCCGGGTCCATGACGCTCAGTCGGCGATGGCCGAAGGCGCAGGGACCGGAAATCCAGGTACCTTCAGCATCCGGTCCTCTGGATTCGAGGCAGGATGTCATGGACAAGACCAGGTTCGACTCCAGAGTCAAATCCCGGTTCCATTCGATAAAGCCGGCAATTCCGCACATTTGTGGTGTCTCCTCTCTATGATGGCTTCCGTCCCCGTAGCAACCGGGCGAAAAGTAATAACAAATTATGCCGGAAAGGGGCATAAAATGTCTGTCCTCTACGGAAAACTATGACTAAAATAGATGACCAAGCTTGAAGGGAGCGGAAAGATGGACAGGAAGATGTTTTATGTGTCCGTTCAGGGACGTTCAGTGCTCGATGATCCAGAGGCCACTTCTTATGAATGGGTGATACGTGCGACTCCGGAGGAAGCCGATTCGATCAGGTATAAGCTGCAGCAGCTCGGTGAGAAGGAAGAGAGCACCTTCCTCGCATACACTTTCCCTTGGCCAGATAGCCCGGAGGATGTGGTTAACCACAGCTATCAGAGCGTACTTGACGGCTTGTACCGGGAGATTTACCGACTTGGCACCGAGGAGACGAGGCAGCTTCTGCAGCGTGTCGGGTATGAGAATTGATCGCAGTTGTCTTTGCCGCGTTGCTGTGATCCACAATATGTAAATTAACGTTAAATAAAACCTCTTGAAAAATAAGCCAGATGCGATATAATTAATATCGCATTCTTTTTCATGTCCCAGTAGCTCAGCTGGATAGAGCAACGGCCTTCTAAGCCGTCGGTCAGGGGTTCGAATCCCTTCTGGGACGTAGTCAAAAAGCTCGCCATATGGTAGAGCTTTTTTTGTCCCTTGGGATAAGAACCCCTTAGGGGTTCGTCGCAGTGAGCCCAAATGCATCAGCAAATGGGGGGCGAACGGAGTCTCGCACGGAAGTGCGAGTACCCCGACTGGGTCGGTAGTCAAAAGGCACTCCAAGCCGTGCGGAGAGCTTTTTTTGCGTCCTTTGGGATGGGAACCCCTTAAGGGGTTCGTCGTAGTGAGCCCAACTGCACCCAACTGTGCGGTCCTATTTCTAACGAAACACCATAACGCTATTTGCTCCCAAACAACACCAATTCAAATCTAACGAAACACCATAGCGCTATTTTGGAGTAATCAGGCCCTTTGAACACTTATGTCAACCAATAGCGATACCCTGTTTCGTTGCAATTTTCAGAGGCGCTTTTTGTTGCGAATAGCGATACACAGTTTCGTTAGAGTTTGCCGCCAAACTCAGGTTTCGCAAAAGCCTGCAAAAGTGCAGGCTTTTACGCCCGAAATGGGCCTGAAATCACGAATTCCTGCATTTTTGCAGGTTTTTTAACGGATTTCTCCTGATTTCACCGAAATTTAGGGAAAAGCCTGCACTTTTGCAGGAATTTTGCTCAAAGGGGCGTCTAGTGCGTAAAAAGCCTGCAGAAATGCAGGCTTTTCGTATTCCTGCCGGTCTGCCCGCCAGCGCAGCAAGTTCTATCTACCTCACAGCCCCATAGTCTCCACAGAGCCCCCGCAACAATCGCATCAGCACGACAGTCGCAGCATCCCACCAACACAATAACCGCACCAGCAC
>NZ_KZ987724.1:3209089-3225308 GCF_003614185.1 Paenibacillus aceti | reverse complement strand
CCACCAACACAATAACCGCACCAGCACGACAGTCGCAGCATCCCACCAACACAATAACCGCACCAGCACCACAGTCGCAGCATCCACCAACACAATAACCGCACCAGCACGACAGTCGCAGCATCCCACCAACACAATAACCGCATTAGCACGACAGTCGTAGCATCCACCAATCGATGCTTTCTTCCCAAATGTATGAGGAGGTGAGGTTCGGAATTCAATGGCCTGCTCTGATGATGATCCGGTACTGGCTGACTTATGGGGTTATTCGGAATAATAGGTTGAAAATGTTAACGGATAAAGAAGCAACATAACCACAGCAGCTCTGCTCGTCAGCGTGTCCAGCCCCCGCTCCGCCAGCAAACAGTACGCCCTGTAACCCCGGCTAAGCCTCTCGCTTAGCCATCTTCCGAAATTCCCCTGGCAGGAGGCCGGTGAATTTGCGGAAGAGTTCGGCGAAGCGGCTGGCGCTGGAATAGCCGACGGTTTGCGCGATCTGTCCGATTGAGAAATCAGTATCGGAGAGCAGATGCTCGGCCTGCCCTATACGCCGCTGCTGAATATACTCGGTAACGGTGCAGCCATGGAATTGCTTGAATGATGTTTTCAATTTGGTCATGCCCATACAGGCAATTTTGGCTAATCGCTCTAACGGAATATCGTAGGCATAGTGATCGTTCAGATAGGCCGTCACCGTCTCGATCCTCTGGATATCCTGTATATGCAGTGAAGAGCGCGACTCCGGCTTGCTGTTCTTATTGCGCTCGACGATCAGAGATACGCTCTCCGCCACCTTGCCTTCATAGAATAATTTCGCCGCAATGCCGTCCCCGCGATAATTCTTCACCTGGTTCAGCAGCACGACCATTTCAGGGAAATCCATCGTCTGCCCGACATGGGAGAAGGCATCCCTCGGCCTGAGATTCTCTCCCGGATATTGCCTCTTCAAATAATCCTCATAGTAAGCCGGCATAATTTCAATCCCGATAGAACGAATGGGAATATTCTTGTGAATCAAGGCTCGATAAGGCGGATAACCGCCACCGATGAATGTCTTGATGCAGCCGGCATTTAAGCGCCGATACGGCGCCAGCTCCTCACCGGATATCGACTCATAATGAGTAATGCTCAAGCATTCCGGCAGCTCAAATTCCATGAGGAAATCCTCATAAAAGAAAAAATCATGGATTTTAATATCAAATAAATCCTTCTGACTATAGATCCAGAAAGCCCCTTCGCCGATCTGATCAGACAAGCTCCAACAGGAACCGATCCGACAGTATTTGGAGCAGTCTGGATTCAAGGAAAAGCCTCTTTTTTCAAATTCAGCTCTATAAAAATTTTCAATCATATTCATCATGATCACCCGCTTAATCTTGCCATGATTAGACGAACTTTTACAACGAAAGGACGAGAATATGCCGAAAGTATTGATTGATAATCATTATCAAGTGTATCTTGTGTTATGAAGTTTGCGACTTCTCGCTACATGCTAGCATGCCGTGGCAATAGCGTCAATTTTATACCTTCCGCAAAATATATACGAGGAGAGACCGCGAAATGACAGATTCAATGTCTACTAATTAAAAAGGGCTGGGAGGGGCAAGCGCAGGATGCCAAAGCTCGCCTGAAGCGTTCATATATGGTTATGCAGGACGTTGGCTATCAACTATTCGCTGAAAGTGTGGAAGCGGAGTGCTCCTTAGGTATTAAAAAGCCGGATACGGCTCTGATCACTCGCATCACAATGAAGAGAAGTTGCGTGAGCTGTTCGTGGTTCCTAAGCAGCCGGCTTAGGCAACAGGAAGGAGTTTGCTGTTGAAGAAGATGAAAAAAATAAAGAAGAAAAATCCGCTGGCTCTCTTGCTCCATTGGGCGGGAAGGGATCGGTACTGGTTAATCCTGTCGATGATGCTCTCCATGATCAGCGGGGTCTGTGTGATCATCCCTTATTTGGGGATCTATCGGTTGATCGATGCTATATTTGCAGGCACGGGCTCTCCGGAGTTTATTTGGCAAAATGCTTTCATGATTGTAGCTTCTATACTAATTCGCTTCGTCTTGTTCGGCTTATCCGGAATAGCCTCCCATAAAGGGGCTTATAACGCCTTGTTTCGCGTACGCTGTATGGTTGTGGACCGCATGTCCAAGGTGCCGCTGGGAGCGTTGAATGAGCGCAGTACAGGGGAACTAAAAACCGTAATCAATGAAGATATTGAGAAGCTGGAGCTGTTCCTGGCTCACAATCTACCGGATCTAGTCCACTACATGTGCGGCCCGGTCGTGATTTTCATTTATCTGCTGACGGTCAATATCCCTTTGGCCTTGATCTCCTTGATTCCACTAGTGCTTGCCGCAGCCGTTATGGCCATTATGTTCGGCAACACGGATGCGATGATGGATAGGGCGAATCGCTCGATTACGAATCTCAACTCGGTCATGATTGAATATGTCAGTGGGATGAAGCTGATTAAGGCTTATAACATGGGGAGCAAATCTTTTCAAAAATACGCTGGCGCCATTAAAGAGGAGAACGATGTCTGGAACGAAATGTCGCGTAAAATGGGGCCGCCGTATGCTGCATTTATTCTCATTATTGAATGTGGCATGCTGCTGATGGTTCCCCTTGGCGGGATGTTCTTTCTAAAGGGCTCGCTGACGGCGAGTGCTTTTCTACTGTTCGCGTATGTCGGTTCGCTATATTTGACTGAAATAAGGCCTCTGCAGGAATTAGGCAGCGCCTTTGCCGAGGTGCTCTCCAAGGTGGCCAAGATCGAAGAGATCATGAATATTCCAGTGATGGAGGGCGGTACGGACTTCCCGCCGCAGCATGATATCGAGCTGAGAAATGTCCAGTTTTCCTATGACGGGGTAACGAATGCATTAGAGAACTGCCATTTACGGATCAATAATAAGGAGAAAATCGCTCTGGTCGGTTTGTCCGGGGCTGGGAAGAGCACGGTGATCAGTTTGATCTCCCGCTTCTATGATGTGCAAGGTGGCGAAGTTCTGATCGGCGGTACAAATGTCAAAGCAATAAACTACGAGGCTCTTTTGAAAAATATAGCGATTGTCTTCCAGAAAACCTTCCTTACCCGTGACACTGTATTCGAGAATATCCGCATGGGCAGCCAGGCCAGCCTGGAGGAGGTAAGGGCAGCGGCGAAGCAGGCGCAGATCGACGAGTTCATTATGTCTCTGCCCGATGGCTATGACACGAAGGTAGGCGGTTTCGGCGCGAGATTCTCCGGCGGTGAGAAACAGCGGATTGCCATCGCCCGCGCTATTTTGAAGAACGCTCCGATCTTGATTCTGGACGAAGCTACCTCTGCTGCTGACCCGGAGAATCAGGTGGAAATTGATAAGGCCATTCACAATCTGTGCAGAGATAAGACGGTCATCATAGTGGCCCATCGTCTGGCCGCCCTAAAAATATGCGATCGCGTGGCCGTGGTGGAGAATCAGACAATTACCTGCGTGGGAACTCATGAGGAAGTCAGGCAGAAGAATAAATATTACAATCAAGCCTGGACGGATTATGAGAAGGCTCGCCATATCACCTATCAGCTGAAAGGAGGAGCTGCCCATGCACACTAGTCATCCTCTGCGGAAAAACCGTCACTTTTACTGGGGGATTGCCTTAAACGTGCTGGAGGGGGTGCTGTCGGGCAGTAATTTCGTATTACTATTTCTCGTCATGCAACGGGTGTGGTCCGGCACGATCAGTATGAGAGGCATACTCCCGATTACCGGGGCTCTGGCGGGGATTTTCGCCCTGCGGCTTGTTATTTACGGTACCGGCTATGTACAGGCCCAAATCGGCGGTGCGCAGGTCAGTAAGAATGTTCGTCTGTTCCTCGGCGATAAGATCAAGCGAATCCCTTTGTTCCGTTTTACGCAAGGGCAGACCGGGGATTATATCAATACGGTAACAAGCGAAGTAAACAACTATGAGAAGATTCTGACTCATAAGGTCGGAGATTTGGCCAAAAATATTTCGCTTTCCGTAATGTTAATTCTCTTCGCTGGAACGATCTGGCTCCCCGCCGGGGTCATCCTGCTCGTGGCGGATCTATTGCTGATCCCTGCTCTTTGGCTCTCTTTCCGCACTGTGAAGAAGTATGGCCATCAGAAAGCCGCGATCTGTGCTGAGAATGTCAGCAGCATCGTGGAGTATGTGAACGGGATTCAGACTTTCCGGGCCTATGGGGTCGCGGGAACCAAGAATAAGACCGTAACTAAAGCGATGAAGGATTTTAGTGACATCAGCTTTATCTATGAAGCTAAGGTACTGCCTATAGGAGCGATGCTAGGCATACTTATTTGGTCGGCTCTTCCTTTAATCATGTGGTCGGCTTCAACGCCTTGGCGGGCGGGAACACTGGATACCGTCTCATACTTATTGATCTGTATGCTTCCGCTCTTTCACGCGAAGCTGGGCAATGGTATCTTTATCGATTTGACCAGCTATCGGAATTTGATGATCTCCAAGGGACAGATTACCCGCGTGATGGATGAGACAGAGGAGCAGGGAAGCATGGAGCCGTTCCATCCCTCCACCTGCGAAATTACTTTCAAAGATGTGGACTTCTCCTATGACCCAGGGGTACCGGTATTAGACAAGATTGGGTTCAGTATAGGAAATCAGAAGCTGACGGCGATCGTAGGTGACTCTGGATCGGGTAAATCTACCCTGCTGAATTTGATCTCTAAATATTATGAGGCGGAATCCGGCATGATTTCTATCGGGGGGAAAGCGATTGGTAATGTCGCAGCGGAACGAGTGCTGGAGCAGATCTCGATGGTGGATCAAGAGGTGTTTCTGTTCAATGATACGGTCCGCAACAATATCCGCTATGCCCGCCCGGACGCCACGGATGCCGAGATCGAAGCGGCTTGTCGCGAGGCGAATTGCGAGGATTTCATCCTGAAGATGGAGAAGGGATATGACACTCCGATCGGGGAGAATGGCAATCTGTTATCTGGGGGACAGCGCCAACGTTTATCCATCGCCCGTGCGATCCTGAAGGATAGTCCCATCCTGCTATTGGATGAAGCGACGGCAAATCTGGATATCGAGAATGAATTGGCGGTGAAGCAGGCCATCACCCATCTACTTAAAGAGAAGAAGACGGTAGTGATGATTGCCCATACCTTATCTATCGTAAGGAATGCAGATGCGATTCTCGTCGTGTCCAATGGCAAAATTGTCGAGCAGGGCACCCATGACCAATTGATCGCAAAAGGCGGGAAATATGCGGCTATGTGGCAGGCAGAGGAACAGCTTACTGCTTAATTAGAATAACAAAAGCTCTCCACAATTGGAGAGCTTTTTTGCACCTTCTTAGGCATTAAAGCCGCGCTGATGCACAGAACCTTTGGAGGAACGGCTGCGGTACAGACTTGGCAAACTGAAGAAGATGAAGATATAAAATTCAACCAGAATTACGCCGCCGATGGCATCAGCTACAACATGCTGTTTGATAAACAAAGTCGAAGCGATGATGATCAGCGACATGCTGCTAATCAGTGTCGCATTAACCCGATTCCGGGCCGGGCTGGACAGGATCATCCGCATGACCATATAGCTTGAGAAGCAATGAATGCTCGGAAAACAGTTGAACGGTTGATCACGGTTATAGATATATTTTACAATCCAGCTGAAGGGATCGTTGCCAGTCACTATCGGCCGGGGCACGTATGTCTGGAACACCATGTAAATGATGTAGCAGGACAAGGCACAGACGGTATAGAGCAGCAAAGCCCGGTAATATGATTTACGATCCTTGAAGAAGAAATAAACAATACAGACATAAATGAAGAAGATCCAAACCCCGTAAGGGAGCGCAAAATACTTAATAAAAGGAGTCGCTTCATCAAATTTGGTGCCAAGATAGTAGACTTGTTCGGTCGGACGATTCACTAGTTTATAAAGAGCGCCGAGCACAGGAAAAATCAGCATAAGTAGTAGTGGCAGCCATCCTCTCCATTTCTCTGGGAGCCGCTCAATCAACTTAGTCACATCATCAAAGCCTTTCTATAGATTATGATATTAAAAATAGTTACGTATTTATTTGAAAGCATGCTATCTATTGTACATCGGGCGGTGGTTTACATCAACTTTTTTCACAGATAATAATTGTTAAATAATTACATTTATCTAAAGGGAGAGGAAACGGATTGAAAGTCTTAAAGTCGGCAGTAAGTTCTATTGGTATCTTGATTTTGTTGCTATCGTTAACAGGCTGTATGAGGGGAGAATACACGACGATCCATGGCGAGGGCGGGGATACCCCAAATTCTACCGTGATGAAGTACGAGAAATTTGATGGTTTTGTAGAACGTTCCTTTCAGGTGAAAAGCGGTCATACCGCAGAGGTGAAGCTGGACATTGTATCCGATGGTGGGAAGTTAAATATTTCCATCAAGGATGAAGAGGGCAATTCCTACTATACGGGAACCGGGGTGCCTACTTCGTCATTTAGTGTGAAATTGGATCATCCGAGCCAATATGTGATCTCGATTCAAGGAAAAGGCCATCAGGGAAAGTACGACATCGCCTGGGAGTTGGACTAACAGGTGAGCGGCGGCGCGGATCATCCGGCCATCCGGAGACGTAACAAAACCTCTGGGTCTCTCCAGAGGTTGGATATGAGTGATTGTATGGAGCGGGTGAAGGGAATCGAACCCTCGCCTCAAGCTTGGGAAGCTGGCATTCTACCATTGAACTACACCCGCATCGATAAGTGCATGATCTATTATAAACCTAACAGACGGCAAGATCAAGATGTGTGGCGGATATTTAAGATGTTTTCTGAATTCATGGAGATGCTGTGAACGAGAGAATAGGCCTGCCGAACGGTGGCAAGGAAGCCAGCAGGGAGGGGATGCACTCGTCCCCTCCCTTTTTTGGCTAAGCTGAACAACTGGCAGCGAGCATGATGAAGCCGATGAGCATGAGCAGAATGCCGCCAATGCGCTGCGTCACCAGGGCAGCCTGGCTCGGATCATTGTCTTTATACCTCCATCCATACGACACATACCAGGCCGAGCTGGGGAAGATTACGGAGATCACTCCTGCAGCGATACATATCATTGCCATCATCATATTCATATCTTCTCCACCTTTGCGGTGTTGTTAAATAGGCGCTATATCCTCATCATATTCAGAACTTCCCATATGTTCGCTTCGCGTGGGCTTTTATTTCGATTTTGCCACCGGATTTCTGAATCCGACCCCCTCCTGCCTTGAACAACCCGAGGAAATCATAGAGAATAGTATTAAGATGCATAGTAGCTCGGGTGTCTATCGTAAGGAACTTAATAAGGGAGTGTAACTTGTGAGACCTATATCGATTCTGGTCGCTGATGATGAAGTGGAAATTGCTGAACTGATCTCGATTCATCTGGAAAAAGAGGGCTATCAAGTGATCAAGGCCTATGATGGTCAGGAAGCCATGAAGGTGATTCAGTCGCAGCGGATCGATCTACTGATTATGGATATCATGATGCCGGTCATGGATGGGTACGAAGTGACCCGTCAGGTTCGGGAGCAATTCAATATGCCTATTATCTTCCTTAGCGCCAAGACTTCGGATTTTGATAAAGTGCATGGTCTGGTGATCGGTGCGGATGATTATATGACGAAGCCATTTACCCCGATCGAGCTGGTGGCTCGTGTCAATGCACAGCTGCGGAGATTCATGAAGCTCAATCAGCCTATGCTGGAGCAGACTGCGGCGCTTGAATTCGGCGGATTGGTCATTTCTGCAGATGAACGCACCGTTACTTTGTATGGCAAGAATATCATTGTGACCCCTAAGGAGTTCGATATTTTATATTTAATGGCCAGTCATCCGAAGAAGGTGTTCAGTGTGGAGAATATCTTTGAACAGGTATGGGGCGAGGCTTATTTCCAGGGCAGCAATACGGTTATGGTCCATATCCGTACGCTGCGCAAGAAGCTGGAAGAGGATAAGCGGAAGGATAAATGGATCAAGACGGTCTGGGGAGTAGGGTATTCGTTCAATGGATAGGATTATGCACAGTTTTCGTTCCAAGATGCTGATGCTGTTCGGAGCAAGCATGGGCTTGTCCGCAGCGATCACTTATATTATCTTTAAGGCCTTGCAGGGGTATTATCATTCAAATGTGCGGGCTGAAGATTCCCTGGCCTATTATCGACAAGTGATGAAGAATATCGGCGACGTTAACTTTTTCCTGCTGCTGTTTATTCCGCTGTCTATTCTATTGTTCTACCTGCTTTCTAAACCGTATTCAGTCTATTTCAAGCAGATTTCTCAAGGGATTAATCATCTCGCCTATGGGGATTTCAAACAGCGGGTGGAAATTTCCTCGAAGGATGAATTCGGTAGAATTGCGGAGGATATCAACCTGGCCAGTGAGAATTTAAGACAAGCTGTGGAGCGTGGGGATTTCACAGAGAGCAGCAAGGATCAGCTGGTCGTTAATTTGGCGCATGATCTGCGCACTCCGCTCACTTCGGTTCTCGGTTACCTCGATCTCCTCTTGAAGGATGAACAATTATCCGAGGAGCAGGTCCGCCATTATCTTATGATTGCTTATACCAAGTCACAGCGTCTGGAACGGCTGATCGATGAACTATTCGAAATTACACGTATGAACTATGGTGTGCTGAAGCTGAAGAAAACACCGATCAACATCAATGAGCTGCTCATCCAATTAAGTGAGGAACTGTATCCTATGTTCGAGAGAAATGATCTACAGGTTCGCGTTCATATGACCTCACAGCTCTCGATACAGGGGGATGGCGATTTATTGGCTCGCGTGTTCGAGAACCTTCTGACCAATGCGAGCCGATACGGGATCGACGGTCAATTCGTCGATATTAACGGTTTTGTCGAGGAGGGGGAGGTCGTCGTGCAAGTTGTGAATTATGGCGACTGCATCCCTGCTGAGGATTTACCCCATCTCTTTGATATGTTCTACAACGGTGACAAGGCGCGCACGCTTCAGGAGGATAGCAAAGGGCTCGGACTATTCATCGCCAAAAATATCGTGGAGCAGCATGATGGAATTATCAGCGTGGAGAGCAGCCTGATCAGAACCGTGTTCGAGGTGCGCCTGCCGCAAGGAAGCGAAGCAGTTACATCTGACGTTCTCTAATTTAAGAAATATTTTAAGATTACCCTACTCTTTATTTTATAAGTTCTCTCTACTCTTAAAGAAGAAGCAGATTTCTGAGAGGAAGCTGAAGATGAAGAAGAGGGTTTTTGTTTTACTGTTTATGCTCGGATTATGTTATTTAATATTTAAAATCGAGCCGTTCTTTCAGGATCAGGTGAAGATCCAAAGCCTGAAGCAAATCGTAAATGAAAGCGCGGGTTTACAAAAGGCATCTGCTGGCAACGATACGATCGTCATTGCCAAGGATCAAATCCATCGCGGCGATCTACTGCTGGTAAATAAGCAATTCGCGGTGCGCGAAGAGAGTGTAAGAGCGGATATTGTGAATATATTCGATCGACAGGATTTGATGAAGGGGTATGGTGTGCTTGATTCCAACATTCTTCTGTCCGAAGAAGTAGCACAAAGGTTCATGGACATGGTTGCCGCTGCGGCCAAGGACGGGATCGACGGCTTTCTAATCAGCAGCGGTTATCGGGACTTCGAGAAGCAGAGCTCACTTTATGAGGAGATGGGGGCCGATTATGCTCTTCCAGCGGGCAATAGCGAGCATAATTTAGGCTTATCGCTGGATGTTGGGTCCACTCAGTCGAAGATGTCGGAGGCGCCTGAAGGGCGGTGGATCGAGAAGAACGCCTGGAAGTACGGTTTTATTTTACGCTATCCCAAGGACAAGATCGATATTACCGGCATAGAGTATGAGCCTTGGCATATTCGTTATGTCGGCTTGCCCCACAGTGCGATCATGCATGAGCGAAATGATGCGCTGGAGGAATATTTAAGCTTTCTGCGGCAGGAGAAGAAGATCACGGCCAAGGTGAAGGGAAAAAAATACACAGTGTCTTTTTATCCGGAATCAGACATCAGGATGATAGAGCTTCCTGCTAACAAGGCGTATGAGATTTCCGGCGATAATATGGGCGGGATCATCGTGACGGTGCGTGAGTGAACAATCCTGGCCAGTGGCTGCTCGAGGAGCATGGTAGTGAAGCGAGGATACAAGGGATGAGAGCTGTCATTGCTTATGAGGGGGCAGAGAATAAGGTGATGGATGCCTCTAACGCTTCTGAGCTATTACCGCAATTCGATCTGCTTAAGTACGGCCAACAGGCGAAGACTAACTTCTCACTCGAACAATCCTTTGATCAGGAAGTTCTGCTGAATTTGAATACAGCGATGAAGGATGGCGAGATGGTATATACGATAAATGGCAAAATATTTCCGGATACCGATCCGATCCAGGTGGATAAAGGGGAGAAGGTTAAGGTTACTTTTATGAATCACTCCTCTAAAGACGATCATCCGATGCATTTGCATGGTCATTTCTTTCAGGTACTGAGCAAGAATGGACAGCCGCTCGAAGGAGCGCCGATTATTAAGGATACCCTTAATGTGAAGCCGGGTGAGAAATATGTGGTCGCCTTCGAGGCGGATAATCCGGGGGATTGGATGTTCCATTGCCATGATCTGCATCATGCTTCAGCGGGGATGGTCACCGATGTGCAGTACAATGGCTATCAGAACGGATACATGCCTGACCCCAGTGTGGGGAATAAACCGGAATAAGCATGAGATAATAGACAGGGCCGCTTCACATTAGACGTGGGCGGTCTTTTGCTTTTTTTGTGGAATTTACGATTCGCTCTAAGGGTTGTGGGTCATTTCTCAAACATGCTTTAATAGGATTTAGAAGAACTTGAGATGATGGCTCATATTGGAGAAAGGGAGAAGAAGAGGTATGTCCAGGCTTGAATTTGAACCTCGCGACTATTCCGTCAGCTTTCAGGCTGAGAAGATAGGTCTGCTAGCCAAAGAGTATGCGTTATTAGAATTTCTATACCAGAATCGCGGTCAGGTCTTCAGCCGGGAGCAATTGCTCGATCAGGTGTGGCCGATGGAATATCCGGGGGAGCGTACCGTGGATGATCATGTGTATCGGCTACGCAAAAAATTGAAGCCATGGAGCGGGAAAGTACAGCTCTGCACGGTGCGGGGGCTGGGTTACAGCCTTACGCTTGAAGAATCGCCAGGACTTGCGATACCTTCCTTGACGGATAGCGGGGTTAAGCAGCAGATTGGAGAACTACTCGATACTTACCTGCGGCTGGGACAGAGCCAATCGATGCAGGCCCTCGTTAATCAGCAAGAAATGCTTGGCGTAAGTATCGATTCCATGCATCAAATGTTCCTGAAGTTTGTACGCGCGGATCTGGATTGGTTTCTGGAGAGTGATGAGGAAGAGTGTGGAAAATTATATTGGCTGCTGAATTTTTATTGTTCTTTTTATATGGAACCGGAAAAAAGCCTGAATTACTATGAACGGACAATTGAATTAAAGATATTGCCGTTCGAGATGCATCGGGAGCTGAAAATATTAAATATCATTGGTTTATACGCCAGTAATGGACGGGTAGAAGAGGATCTGCAGCGTGTTCAGCAAGCATATCAGGCTGTGGAGGAAGCGAATGGCGAGCTGGATATCTTCAAAGTTCATATCACGACGTCGGAGATGCAGATCCATCTGCTCGCAGGTCATATCGCTGAGGCCGAACGCTGCTCAATGATGATTGAAGAGATGCTGGTGCAGACACCTTATTTACGGGAAATTGGAGCTTACTACAACTTAAAGGGCAGATTACTGCTCCTCCAGGGGCGGCGTGAAGAGGCTGTTTCCGCCTTGGAGTACAGTTTGAAGGCGATTGAAACAGCGCATAATATGCCATTGCTCATCCGGTTGGTCGTAGGCACGCTTTATTTTTTACAGACGAAATATACCGATCCAAAACTGCTTAAGATGTTCCAAGCCCGGTATGATGAATTGGAACGGACCTATAAACTTGCAGCACATAAGCAACCTATCGAGCAGATGATCGAGCGGATTTTGGGGTCTGTCTGATACTCCTCTGATATTTCTCCGTTAGAGTGGATTTAATTCTATATAGCGGAGGAATACACATGTCTACAACTGCATCTGTTTCAACAGGGTCCCAGATCTCTGTCTGGCGCAATCGGATTTTTACGAGAATGTACTCGGCTTACGCCATTTCATCCTTTGGTGATTGGTTCGATGCTTTTGCGATCGAGATTCTGGTGGCCTTTCGCTGGCGCGTGGACCCGATCATGATCGCCCTGATTCCGGTGATGCTAGCTCTTCCTGGAATTCTATTCGGTTCCTTCGCCGGCGTGATCGCTGACCGCTGGAAGAAGGTCAATCTGATGATGCTGGCGGATATGGCTGAGACACTGCTTACCATTTCGCTGCTCTTCGCCCCTGGCATGTACTGGTTGCTGCCTTTGCTTGCACTACGGGCCACCATGGGCGTGTTCCGCGTTCCGGCGCATCAAGCGTTGACACGTCAGGTTGTTCGGGAGGATCAGCTGCTCAAGGCCACCTCGTACAATGGGCTGGTCAATCAATTCTCCAAAATTGCCGGTCCTCTTCTCGGGGCCGTGGCCTTAACGCTGATCTCCCCGCAATTATGCATCCTCGTCAATGCCATTACACGCTCCATTTCCTGTATCCTGCTGTTCACTCTGCGGCATATCGATCAGAATGAGAAGGCGGCGGAACAAGGGGGAGCCGAAGAAGGAACAGGGGCTGATGCTGCTGCTGATAAGCAGGGATTCATCCACCTGTGGAAGCAGGGCTGGGCGGCGCTCGTCAGGAGCCGGGTTCTGTGCAGCAGTTTTATTGTTAATATGATCGTGATGCTGATCATCCTGATGATCGATTTTCAATTTCCGACATTGTATCGGGAGATCGCTCCCCATAACGAATCTCTGCTGGGCTGGATGGTGGCAGCTACTGGAGTTGGAGCGTTCATGACGATCCTGCTGCTGAATCGGCTTGGTCATGTGAGGTATGGGCTTGGCATCGGCGGCGGAGCCGCATTGATTGGGGCTGCTCTTGGAGGGATGGGGCTGCTGACGGCAGACTCACATGAAATATGGAGCATCGCCCTGGGCTTTGTGATCGGGATCGGCAACGGGTTCTGTATCGTGACTTACAACTACCTGCTGCAGAAGGAGACCCCGGAGGGCATGACAGGCCGCATCTTCGGCATTCAAAATATGTCCACCAGCACATTGATGATCGGTGCCCCCTTAATTGGCGGCTTACTCATTCACGGTATGGGGGTCAGCCAAGTATTCTTCTGGCTGGGAGCGCTGGTCCTGCTCATCGGCGTTATATGCTTGGCTATGCAGCGGGTTCTGTGGCCGATAAGTGGGCAATCAGTACAGCGACAAGAAAGGATGAAGGAGGCCTCCGGTCTTTAATCAGCAGAACGGCTCTCTTTGGGCTTATATAGCTGCAGAAATACACTTATTCTCGTGGACATGCCCCTGAGGTGCGGAGATAACTGCAGATGTACAACTATTTTCCTGTTAAAGCGCTGTTTAGAGGAAAACTTAGCCGAATAGCTGCAGAAACGCAGTTACATCTTCTTTGGAAGCTAGGATGGGCCGAAATAGTTGCATATTAGCATTTATAAACGCATGAGTTTAGCTCTAATGGGCGTTGCCCCCAAGAAATGCCCTAACAGCTCCATGCATGTGAATTGGCGCAGACAGACGCATTCGAAGAATGCTAATCTGATAGATGTAGATCGGCAAAGCTTTTTAAATAAGAAGACAGACAGGGGAGAGTGCGAGATGAGCAACATAGGGAAATGGGAGAATGCCGAGCCGGGGGTTACACGCAAAATTATGGAGCCGGGTGCGGCGCTGATGATGATGGAGGTTCATTTCGAGGCGGGCGCGGAAGGATATGAGCATGCGCATCCGCATGAGCAGATGTCCTACTGCCTGAAGGGTAGAGTCGAGTTTACGATTGATGGCGAGAAGACGGTCATCGCGGCCGGTGAGACGATTGTCATCCCGAGCGGAGCCAGACATGGTGCCAAGGCTTTGGAGCCGAGCGCTCTGCTGGACTGCTTTACACCAGTGCGGGAGGATTTGGTGCGGAGATAGGATAATTGCATTTATATTTCCGGTTTGGAGCGTAACGGGGGCAAATAGTTGTATATCAGCACTTATATGCCCCCACTTCGATTTTACAGCAAAAACTTGTACAGCCACGATAACTTTTGCAGCGGATAAGAAATCCACTTTTTATATGAAGGGGTGTTGCGCTGCGTAACCTGTGAACTTTCCAGATACCCCTCCTGCTTGTCATACACGAGTGAGGTATTTTGATAAGCATCCATATGATGTTCAAGTAATCTCTGGAATTGTTCTCCGTGAACCGCCAACATCACCTCAGTGTTTATATAGGTACTCCTGAGATCCAGATTATAGGAGCCGATCAAGGACATATCCTCATCGATCAGATAAGACTTGCCATGCAGCGAATGATCTCCTTGATATTCATAGATTTGCTGAAAAATATCCCCTAGAGAGCTTCGCGCCGCGACATAGCCGGAATAGGCAAGTATATTAGGCGAAGAAGCCAGTGAATTCGTTAACAGGCCATACTGTTCCAAATTCTCGCCGACCTGCTGCAAGCTTTCCTCCATCGCCCGGTTCAGAACGGTATAGGGACTTTGAATGACCACCTTATGCTCTGCATTCCGCATGAGTTCACTGAGCTGGTACCACAGCAGGGGCTCTTTTTTCTGAGTATGAATGGGATTGTGAAGGAAGCTGACTTTTGCGGTTGGTACGGTGAGCGAGTCCAGATCAATCTTCTCAGATGCAAGATGCGGCCTGCTTGTCATGAACAGCTTGTACTTCTCCAGCAGCCGGTCGGTTTGCTCCATGCCAGCTGCAGTCTGCACCGTAGATAGCCTACGGTATCTATACTTGGATGTATCAAGTGCCCATATATTCCCAAAATACTGCTTCACCTGATAGATGACGCTCTGCTGCGATTGCGAAGTTCCGGCCACGGTGTTGTATACAAGCACATCACGATCCAGGCTGTAGGACTTTTTGTACCCTTCTGTCTCAAAATATTTATCCCCGATATTGCGCCCGCCGAGCAGCACCAGCTTGTCATCGACAATGATATACTTATCATGCAATCTCCCATTGAAGGTCCACGGCTTTAACGGATGGATCGGGTTGTAAAATTTCAGTTCTATATTCGGATTCTGTGCCAGTGCATAAACGGTAGTCTTGGCCTGGCTTGTAAGATGGTGGGCAACTCCGTCGATTAGAAACCGGACTTTGACCCCGCGATTGGCGGCGTCCAGCATGGCACCGAAGAAGGCCTGCGTGCTGTCTCCCCAATGGGCCGAATAATACGAGATATCGAGGCTGCTCTCGGCAGCATGGATCATAGCTAGCCTGGCTTCCAGTCCCATCTCACCCTTCTCCATAATCCCTGCTCTGTCCACGGAAGGCTTGTCCGTACCATAGAAGGTTTTGGGATTGAAGCTCTCCTTAAATTGCTGGCTCACTTTGGGATAGAAGGCGTACGGTAGGATACCAAGAGCAATGATATAAATGAAGTAGACAGCCAACCCCGTCATACCATAGCGGAGCACCACTTGTTTCCAGGTTTTCTTGCACATAATACCCCCTCCTTTTTCTCCGGATATGATAGAGTAGAGATAGTCGAGAGATTCCGCATCAAGATGCAAGTGCAGATTAAGAAATCAGGTGAAAAGACATGTCGTTCTCTTGGTGGAACGCGTTTAAACGTTACGGTCTTTCTCTTCGCCACATCTTTATTAAACAACGCTTATTGATCGCGTTTTTGATAACTTCCCTTCTCCCCGTCGTTTTCGTGGCATTCTATTCCTATCGCGAGCATGAAAAGGCCGTAAATAACAAAATCAGCACCTATTCGCAGCAGCTTGTCGATGAGATCACGAGAAATGCGGCCAGAGAGCTGAAGCAATATGGAACCTTTAGTGAAAATATTATTATGAACAATACCGTACAAAGCAAACTTTTTCAAATGAATGACCTGAGCATAGATGAAAAAAGTAATATTTACACGCAGCTGGAAAGTGAATTCAGCCAACAGGTGTACCGGATCGGCAATCTTTCGGGCAAACACAGTTAGACTCACTACGACGAACCCCTAAAGGGGTTCTCATCCCAA
>NZ_KZ987724.1:3067323-3208891 GCF_003614185.1 Paenibacillus aceti | reverse complement strand
TCACTACGACGAACCCCTAAAGGGGTTCTCATCCCAAAGGACGCAAAAAAGCTCTCCGTATGGAGAGCTTTTATAATATACGTCCCAGAAGGGATTCGAACCCCTGACCGACGGCTTAGAAGGCCGTTGCTCTATCCAGCTGAGCTACTGGGACAAACAAGGCAAGCAAAAAGTATCATAACATAGGAGGGAGCGGTTAAGCAATAGAAAGTTTTTGATGGGAATCGGTGAGACAATAATGGGTAAAAGTGAGTAAATTTTTGTCCTGCTTAAAGTGTATGCTATAATTTCAAAAGAATTAACTATAAGAGGTAGTTCCGAATTAGATGCTCTTTATCATTTGAAGGTACACTATTGCGATTTGCATGGCATATTACTTCTCTAACGAAACTACAGAACGTTATTTGTTCAAAAACGACATCATTTTAAATCTAACGAAACATCATATCGTTATTTGCGGGAAAACGAGCGTAAAGACCCCTATTTTGCTGAAATAGCGATGCCCAGTTTCGTTACATTTTGAAAAGGCTCTTTTGGGCGTCGATAACGATACCACGTTTCGTTAGAAGTCCGGTAGAAGGGTACAGCAACTGTGATAAGAAGTCATTAATTAACTCCGGATGAAAGGAGGCTGCTCCTATAAAAAACTCAAGCCCCGATGAAAGGGATAATGTTTTTTTATTCCCGAAAACCTTAGACTACTATCAAATTGAACTCACCAGGATGCTGGAGCGGGAACAATACAAAGAGGCAGCGGGCCTCCTGCGCTTTTTGCTGCAATGCCAAGGTATGGAACAGAGAAATTACGATGAATGGCAGGCTCTACTGAATTGGCTGGTCAGTGCATTTCCGGGGTTGCAGGACGGATCGCTGGAAGACTACGAAGCGGATCTGGCCGACCACGATGAAGAAGAAATCGCCAGACAGCATGCCCAAGCCAAAGCAGCCGAGGACAAAGAATATGCGGCCAAGCTGCTTCAAACCGTAACAGGAAAGCCGTTATCGGAACAGACCTTTCTGGCATTGGACCAGCTCTCTTATTTGGACTCTCCTGAGGTGGACGAAGTTCTGGTCCAGTGGCTCGGACGCCAGAAGCTGCATCCCTTGCTGCAATACAGAGTGCTGCAAACCTTGCGGCGCAGGGGGAAGACGGGCAATGTCTCGTTCTTACGTCTGGGCGAGAGAGTCGAGATCGAAGTGGAGTCCGTCCCATTGAGGCCGGAGGATTTTCCTCCCTCGGTGCATAGCATTTTGGAGCGGGTAGGCAGCCAGACTCAGATTCATGACCCGACTCTGTTTTATTTTGCCCAGGAGCTGTGGTTCCAGTTCGTGATGGCGATGTACGGTACGCTCGATTATCGGTCCATGCTGGCCGAGGAGGAAGCGACCATCGATATATGGGCGGCGGCTCTTCATCAGATGGTATCGGATACTTTGCCGGGCGGCCAGGATGACGAGGAAATCCGTACGCTGTACGGGATCACCGACCACTTAAGGCTGCGGTATGAGCAGGCCTATCGTTCGATGCGCCAGTTTGCAAGCTATGGGATAAAATAGGGCGAGGTGCTGATACAGGCTGTGGCGATCCTTTCCAGTTCCCTGTCGGCTCTTGTAAAAAGATACATTGTTGTTTATAATGTAATGGTTATTCTGAACGTGGAATAAGGACAGCTATACTGGAACCTTAATAGCTGCTTTATCGCGATTCGGTTTCAGTTTACTTTAGTATATAAGAATTTTGGAGGGGAAGGCATAAATGAAAGCGACTTGGGAGAAAATAGAAAAAAACCTCGGCGTTCTCGAGGTTGAAGTTGAGGCAGAACGTGTAGCCTCTGCACTGGATCAAGCTTTTCAAAAAGTAGTGAAGAAGATTAATGTTCCTGGTTTCCGTAAAGGTAAAGTACCTCGGACTATCTTTGAAGCTCGCTTTGGCGTAGAAAGCTTGTACCAAGATGCAATTGATATTTTGCTTCCAGAAGTATACACAGAAGCGATCGATGAGACTAACATTTTCCCGGTAGATCGTCCGGAAGTAGACGTTGAGCAATTTGAGAAGGGACAACCTTTCAAATTCAAGGCGAAAGTAACCGTTAAGCCTGAAGTTACACTTGGCGATTACAAGGGAATCGAAGTTGCTGAGATCGATACCGAAGTAAGTGAAGAAGAATTGAATGAAGAGCTTGCTCGTATGCAAGAACGTCATGCTGAGTTGGTCGTTGTCGATGAAGAAGCAGCGCAAAATGGCGACATCGCAGTAATCGACTTCGAAGGCTCTATTGACGGCGTTCCATTCGAGGGCGGCAAAGGCGAGCGTTATTCGCTCGAGCTCGGCAGCAATTCCTTCATCCCTGGCTTCGAAGATCAAGTTGTCGGCATGGCAACTGGCGACTTCAAGGATGTAAAAGTGACTTTCCCTGAAGAGTATCAAGCAGAAGAGCTTGCTGGTAAAGATGCAGTCTTCAATGTGAAGGTACATGAAATCAAACGTAAACAATTGCCTGAACTCGACGATGAATTTGCTAAGGATGTTAGTGAATTCGATACCCTTGACGAGTACAAGGAAGATCTGAAGAAGCAGATCGCCGACCGTAAGGAAAAAGAAGGCAAGGCAGCTCGCGAAGGTGAAGTTGTAGAAGCTGTTGGAGCGAATGCTGAAGTTGAAATTCCTGAAGCCATGGTACAGAGTGAAGTACAGAACATGGTTCGCGATTTCGACAACCGTCTTCGTGCCCAAGGCATGAACCTTGATCTGTTCTTGAATTTCTCCGGTCAAACTATCGAAGATTTGCAAGGCCAAATGAAAGCAGACGCTGAGAAACGCGTTCGCAACAACTTGGTTCTGGAACAAATCGCTAAGGCTGAGAAAATCGAAGCGACTGAAGAAGAGATCAACAAAGAACTTGCCGATATGGCGGAAGCTTACAAGCGTTCCACTGACGAAATCCGCAACATCCTTGCAGCCAACGGTGCGTTGAGCAGCTTGAAAGAAGAAGTTCTCTTGCGTAAGACGATTGAATTCCTTCTTGATAACAGCAAGGAAGTTCCAGCTGAGCAACTGGCTGCAAAGTCAGAAGCTAAAGAAGAAGCGGCTCAAGAGGAACAAGGTGAATAATTATTCTCCTTGCAACATCTAGAAACAGCGGCATTTCTCCGGCCGTAACATAACAGCGCAACATTTAAATGTTAAGGCACGTATATTAAATGCGTGCCTTAATTTTTCACCTTTTTGTAATACAATTATTTCCATGTTGCATGGACTGGCTCTAGGGTATAAAATCTGTTCCTGAGGTCATAAACTGTATCGTCTGAAAAATGACATCGACCCTTGAACGTGATAAAATACTTGGTGAGAGCAGCAAAGAAAATGAAAAAGAAATGAGGTTGGTCGCATTGAGTCTGGTTCCAATGGTCGTTGAACAAACAAATCGGGGTGAACGGTCTTACGATATTTACTCAAGGCTGCTCAAGGATCGCATCATTTTTCTAAGCAACGCGATTGATGATGAAGTAGCCAATCTCGTGATTGCTCAGCTGCTGTTTTTGGCGGCGGAAGATCCTGAAAAGGACATTCATTTGTACATTAACTCGCCTGGTGGATCAGTTACTGCCGGAATGGGTATATATGATACAATGCAATATATCAAGCCTGACGTTTCCACGATCTGTGTGGGGATGGCTGCGAGCATGGGCTCCTTATTGCTTACAGCGGGTGCACCTGGCAAGCGCTTTGCACTGCCGAACAGTGAGGTTATGATTCACCAGCCTCTTGGAGGAGTTCGAGGTCAGGCGGCCGATATCAAAATACACGCTGACTGGATTATTAAGACCAGAGCGAAGTTGAATCAGATCTATGTGGATCGGACGGGTCAACCCCTGGACAAAATTCAGCGAGACACAGACCGCGATTTCTTTATGAGCGCGGAAGAGGCGATGGCCTACGGGATTATTGATAAGGTGATTCATCAGGCCCATTAAATGTTAAAGGGGTGTTTACATGTTTAAGTTCAACGATGAGAAAGGGCAATTGAAATGCTCATTCTGTGGCAAATCACAGGATCAGGTTCGCAAGCTTGTTGCTGGACCTGGCGTTTATATATGTGATGAATGTATTGAGCTCTGCACGGAGATCGTTGAGGAAGAATTGGGACATGAAGAGGAATTGGATCTCAAAGAGATTCCAAAGCCTAGAGAAATCCGTGAGATTCTCGATCAATATGTCATCGGTCAAGATCTAGCGAAGAAATCCTTGTCAGTGGCGGTATACAATCACTATAAACGCGTAAATACGCAGAGCAAAATTGAAGATGTAGAATTGCAGAAGAGTAATATTCTGCTCTTGGGACCAACCGGTTCCGGTAAGACATTGCTGGCACAGACGATGGCCAAGATTCTTAACGTTCCATTCGCGATTGCGGATGCTACATCATTAACGGAAGCAGGGTATGTCGGTGAAGATGTAGAGAATATTCTACTCAAGCTGATCCAGGCAGCTGATTATGATGTGGAGAAGGCGGAACGCGGAATTATCTACATCGATGAGATCGATAAAGTAGCTCGTAAATCCGAGAACCCTTCGATTACCCGTGACGTATCCGGTGAAGGTGTTCAGCAAGCACTTCTGAAAATTCTTGAAGGCACGGTCGCTTCGGTTCCACCGCAAGGAGGACGCAAGCATCCACATCAGGAATTTATCCAGATCGATACGACGAACATCCTGTTCATTTGCGGCGGTGCCTTCGATGGCCTTGAGCAGATGATCAAGCGTCGGATCGGTAAGAAGGTTATCGGTTTTAACGCAGCGAGCGAAGGGCAGAAGGACCTCAAACCGGGCGAATATTTGTCCATGGTATTGCCTGAGGATCTGCTTAAATTCGGATTGATTCCCGAGTTTGTCGGCCGTTTGCCGGTCATTTCGACTTTGGAGCCGCTGGATGAGAACTCTCTGGTTCGTATCCTGTCCGAGCCGAAGAACGCACTCGTGAAGCAATATCAGAAGCTGCTTGAGCTCGATAATGTGAATCTGCATTTTGAGCCGAAGGCGCTAGAAGCGATTGCCCGAGAAGCTATTAAGCGGAATACGGGTGCGCGCGGACTTCGAGCGATTATCGAAGGCATCATGCTGGATGTGATGTATGAAGTCCCATCCAGAGACGATGTTGAAGATTGCGTCATTACCGAGCAGGTCGTCGAAGAGAAGACGATTCCTGAACTCGGAGCAAAGAAGAGCAAGAAGCAGGAAGAGAGCGCATAAGTAAGCTGAAATAGCGTTGTTCGCGCTACTAAATAAATGTCAATTCCTCCACCTTTGGATGTATGGCGCGGGTTTTCTCGCGGTTTATACAGATAGGGGTGGAGCTTTGACGTTATGGGAGAGACGTGAAATGACATTCTTGAGACAAGATACACGTCCGGTCAAAGTAGGCAATTTAACGATCGGCGGTAGCAACGAAGTAATCATTCAGAGTATGTGCACGACCAAGACAGCGGATGTTGCCGCAACGGTGGCAGAGATTCTTCGACTTGAAGAAGCGGGCTGTCAACTGGTACGTGTAACAGTGAACAATGAGGAAGCGGCTGCTGCGATCAAAGATATCAAGAAGCAGATTCATATTCCTCTTGTTGCAGATATCCATTTCAATTATAAGCTTGCACTTAAAGCGATTGAGAACGGAATTGATAAAGTCCGGATCAATCCGGGAAATATCGGTCGCCGCGAGAAGGTGGAAGCGGTTGTCAATGCTTGTAAGGAACGGGGAATTCCGATTCGCATTGGCGTTAACGCCGGATCGCTGGAGCAGCATCTGCTTGATAAATACGGTTACCCGACACCGGAGGCTATGGTGGAGAGCGCGCTGTATCATATCGGCATTCTGGAGGAACTGGACTTCCATGACATTATCGTATCGTTGAAGGCGTCGGATGTGCCTATGGCGATCGAGGCTTATACAAAGGCCGCTGAAGTAATCCCGTATCCGCTGCATTTGGGAATTACCGAGGCTGGTACATTGTTCGCAGGTACTGTAAAAAGCGCGGCGGGGCTCGGTGCCCTGCTCTCGCGCGGAATCGGATCGACGATGCGGATTTCGCTCAGTGCAGACCCGGTGGAAGAGGTCAAGGTAGCACGCGAGCTGCTTAAGGCGTTCGGACTGATTGCCAATGCGCCGACCCTTGTATCCTGCCCGACCTGCGGACGTCTGGACATCGATCTGTTCAGCATTGCTAACGAGGTCGAGGAATACCTCTCCAAGCTGAAGGTACCGCTGAAGGTATCGGTGCTAGGCTGCGCCGTTAACGGCCCGGGCGAAGCGCGCGAGGCGGATATCGGAATCGCCGGAGCGCGTGGCGAAGGCTTGCTATTCCGCTACGGAGAAATGGTGCGCAAGGTTCCGGAGGCGGATCTCGTCTCCGAACTGAAGAAGGAAATCGACCATATCGTCGAGGTATACGAGGCAACAGGCGAAATTCCGGGACGCAAAGAGCATCAGGCGAAGATCGCAGCGAAGATGAAGGAGAACGCCGGAGTATAATCAAGATTCAGATCAGCCGTAGACTGCAGTGACTTGCAGTTTACGGCTTTTTTCATAAGCTTATAAACTACTCACGACAAAACTAGTCACACACTTTCCGGTGCAAAACCAGTCGCACATACCTCTCACGCACTCCAAACCTGCAAAAATGCAGTTTCTTTAACGCAAAGCCACTGGTTACGAGCAAATTCCTGCATATTTGCAGGCTTTCTACGAATGAGGCATCAGTCCACTCTCCCCCCACTCCGACATCCCATCCTATCCTGCAATTAAGTAACTTATCCAGCTAAACACTAACTCCAAATAGGAATTATGCATCTCCTGACATTTTAGAGTTTAATAGCGTTTTACGATGGGACGAAAAGGCAATACTACCTTGTAGTGCGAGTAACTATCTCTTGTAACAGTCAAAGTGTGGGAGGCTTGAGGATTATGGAACTGAGTGTCATTCTAATGTCCGTTCAAATGTTCTTTGCGGTAGTGATCGGGCTTTATTTTTGGAACCAACTGCGAAGCCAAAAGGGAAATCGCAGCGCTGTTGATCGCGAATCTCGTAAAGAAATGGAGAAGCTTCGCAAGCTACGGGCAATTTCGCTGACGAAGCCGTTGGCTGAGCGGACCAGACCTGCCTCATTAAATGATATCGTTGGCCAGAAGGATGGGCTACGGGCGCTAAAGGCGGCGCTATGCAGTGCAAATCCGCAGCATGTGATCATTTATGGGCCGCCCGGAGTCGGCAAGACAGCCGCAGCTCGCGTTGTAATGGAAGAAGCCAAGAAGAATCCAGTCTCTCCCTTCAAGGCGGATGCCAAGTTTTTTGAGATCGACGCGACCATCGCACGCTTTGATGAGCGCGGAATCGCCGACCCGCTGATCGGCTCGGTTCATGACCCGATTTATCAAGGGGCTGGCGCCATGGGAGTAGCCGGGATTCCGCAGCCTAAACCGGGAGCGGTGACTAAGGCGCATGGCGGAATTTTATTTATAGACGAGATTGGCGAATTACATTCGATGCAGATGAATAAACTGCTTAAAGTGCTGGAAGATCGCAAGGTGTATCTGGAGAGTGCCTATTATAGCTCCGAGGATACGAATACGCCGGCATATATCCATGATATCTTTCAAAATGGATTGCCTGCAGATTTCAGATTGGTCGGAGCAACCACCCGCTCACCGCAAGAGATTCCGCCAGCGCTTAGATCGCGCTGCATGGAGATCTATTTCCGCCCGCTCTTGCCTGAGGAAATTGCCCAGATCGCGGCGGATGCAATCAAGCGAATCGGCTTCCAGCCCTGCCCGGAAGCGGTGGAAGTCATTACGAAGTATGCCACTAACGGGCGTGAGGCCGTCAATATGGTTCAATTAGCTGTTGGCCTCGCGCTGACGGAGAAGCGGGATTATCTGCTCGCCTCGGATCTTGAGTGGGTGGCGACAAGCAGTCAGTTATCGCCGAGACCGGAACGGAAGATACCGGTTCGCTCAGAGATCGGCGTTGTGAATGGTCTGGCTGTCTATGGGCCGAATCAAGGTACTTTACTCGAGATCGAGGCCACGGCGATCCCTGTCGAGAAGGGGCAGGGCGGGTTCACGATCACCGGCGTCGTCGATGAGGAAGAACTGGGCGGCGGAAATCGCACGCTACGGCGTAAGAGTATGGCCAAGGGCTCCGTCGAGAATGTTCTTACCGTTATGAAGCGGATTGGCCTCGATGTCAGCCGATACGATATCCATATTAACTTTCCGGGAGGAACTCCGATAGACGGCCCGTCTGCAGGACTCGCTATCGCTACGGCTGTAGCCTCGGCGATCAAATCGATCCCGGTGGATCACCGGATCGCCATGACCGGGGAGCTTGGTATCTATGGCAATGCCAAACCGGTCGGCGGCGTAGTGGCCAAGGTGGAGGCGGCTTTCCAAGCGGGGGCGACGACGGTGCTGATCCCTAAGGAGAACTGGCAATCCTTATTCGAGGGCTTGAATGGATTAAGAGTAATCCCTGTTGAGTCGATCAATGAAGTGTTTCAGCATGTGTTCGGTCCAGAGGTACAGAAGGATCTTGGGCTTGTACCTAGTGAGGATGAGATCTTCGCGCCAACGCCAGCACCCTCACCTTCACCGTCGCCAACGCCATTTCTACATGCGGAGTCCCCTCCGCAGAACAGTTCAATGTGAACTTGCGCTACAGCTTTTTCCTTCTGGCGGCTGCCTTTGTGCAGCCGCTCTTCATTGGTGTTTTCATGTAACATTTGCTAAAATATGAATGATATCTTACGAGAACGACTGGAGGTGCGAAAGCGATGGGGCCTCATAAAAACAAAGGCCGTCGTTTTCCTCTGTTGCCTTTGCGAGGTTTGCTCGTCTATCCAAGCATGGTGCTGCATTTGGATGTTGGACGGGAAAAATCCGTTAAAGCGCTGGAAAAAGCGATGGTTGACGACAATTTGATTCTCCTCTGTTCTCAATCCGAAGTGAACATTGAAGAACCAACGCAAGAAGATATATTTCGAATCGGCACCGTAGCCAAGGTCCGGCAAATGCTGAAGCTCCCCAACGGAACGATCAGAGTGCTGGTAGAAGGCATGGAACGCGCTGAAATTCTGGAATATGTGGATAATGAAGAATATTACGAGGTAATCGCTATTGAAAGGCCGGAAGCTGAGCCTTCTGAACCGGAAGTGGATGCCTTGATGCGCACAGTGCTGACTCAATTTGAACATTATATTAACTTATCCAAGAAGGTAACTCCCGAGACACTGGCGGCAGTATCCGATATTGAGGAAGCGGGGCGGCTCGCTGATGTTATCACAAGCCATTTGTCTCTGAAAATCAAGGATAAGCAAGAGATTCTGGAGACAATCGATGTTAGAGAGCGTCTGGAGAAGCTGCTGGATATTCTGAATAATGAGCGCGAAGTGCTTGAGCTGGAACGGAAGATCAGCCAGCGCGTCAAGAAGCAGATGGAGAAGACGCAGAAGGAATACTATCTGCGCGAGCAGATGAAGGCGATTCAGAAGGAGCTTGGCGAGAAGGAAGGCCGGGCTGGTGAAGTAGAAGAGCTGCGCTCCCAGCTGGAAGCGAAGACATTGCCGGATGCGGTACGGGAGAAGACACTTAAGGAAATCGACCGCCTGGAGAAAATGCCGATGAGCTCGGCCGAGGGCGGAGTGATCCGCAATTACGTGGATTGGCTGCTAAGCTTGCCTTGGGATCAACGCAGCGAGGATGACCTTGATCTCGCCAAGGCGGAGCAGGTGCTTGATGAAGATCATTATGGTCTGGAGAAGCCGAAGGAACGGGTGCTCGAATATTTGGCGGTGCAGAAGCTCGTCAAGAAATTAAAGGGGCCGATCCTCTGTCTTGTCGGTCCACCGGGGGTAGGGAAGACTTCGCTAGCTCGTTCGATCGCCAGATCGCTGGGACGCAAATTTGTACGTATCTCCTTAGGCGGCGTACGAGATGAGGCGGAGATTCGCGGTCACCGCAGAACCTATGTCGGTGCGATGCCGGGCAGAATTATTCAAGGGATGAAGACAGCTGGAACGCTTAATCCGGTGTTCTTGCTGGATGAGATTGATAAGATGGCCTCCGATTTCCGCGGCGATCCATCGGCAGCGCTGCTCGAGGTGCTTGATCCAGAACAGAATAATACGTTCAGTGATCATTTCATCGAAGTGCCGTTCGATCTGTCCAATGTGATGTTCATTACGACCGCCAATGCCGTTCATAACATCCCGCGGCCGCTGTTGGACCGGATGGAAATGCTATTCATTCCCGGCTATACCGAGCTGGAGAAGCTGCAGATTGCGACGCGCTACCTTCTGCCGAAGCAGAAGCGGGAGCATGGTCTTGAGCCCGAGCAGTTGAAGGTTGATGAATCGGCCTTGCTACGGATTATCCGTGAGTATACCCGGGAATCGGGAGTGCGGAATCTGGAGCAACAGGTAGCGGCATTATGCCGGAAGGCAGCCAAAAGAATCGTCTCCGAGCATAACGACAGTCTGGAGATTACAGCTGAGCAAATCAAGGATTATTTAGGTATCCCTAAATTCCGTTACGGCGTAGCTGAACTGGAGGATCAGATCGGTACTGTGACCGGGCTTGCCTGGACAGAAGTCGGCGGAGAGACGCTGGTGATCGAGGTAACTGTCGTACCTGGCACCGGCAAGCTGATTCTGACCGGGAAGCTGGGCGATGTAATGAAGGAATCGGCTCAGGCGGCCTTCAGCTACACTCGTTCCAAAGCGGAGGAGCTTGGAATTCCGACCGACTTCCATGAGAAGAATGATGTGCATATCCATATTCCGGAGGGGGCGATCCCTAAGGATGGTCCTTCGGCAGGAATTACGATTGCTACCGCTCTGATCTCGGCATTGACCGGGCGCCATGTATCGAAGGATATCGCGATGACTGGCGAGATTACGTTGCGCGGCCGAGTTCTACCGATCGGGGGCTTGAAGGAGAAATCCTTGGCGGCCCATCGGGCAGGCTATAAGAAAATATTGCTTCCGAAGGATAATGAGCGCGATCTGCGCGACATTCCGGACAGTGTGAAAGAAGATATTGAATTTGTGCCGGTGGCGCATATGGATCAGGTATTGAGGCATGCGCTCGTGGAACGAAGCGAGCTGCAATAGAGAGGAATTTGAACGAATGAAAGTAACGAACGCAGAATTTGTAATCAGCGCTGTAGGCCCGAGCGGTTACCCTCAGGACGCCTTGCCGGAGATTGCTCTGGCAGGGCGTTCCAACGTGGGCAAGTCCTCGTTGATCAATAAGATGATTACCCGCAAAAATTTGGCCAGGACAAGCTCTACGCCAGGGAAGACGCAGCATCTGAATTATTACCGAATTAATAATGAACTCTATTTTGTGGACTTGCCGGGATACGGTTATGCCAAAGTCTCCAAGACTCAGCGGCAGGTATGGGGAACGATGATTGAGAAATACTTGATGGAACGCGAAACCTTGCGTCTGATCCTATTAATAATCGATCTGAGACATCCGCCTACCAAAGATGATGAGATGATGTATGACTGGCTTAAGCATTATGATTTGCCGGTATGCGTGGTAGCCACCAAAGCGGATAAAATTCCCCGTTCACGCTGGCAGAAGCATATCAAGATTATCAAGGAAGGATTGGTCATGCGCGGTGGCGATGAACTGATCATGTTCTCTTCGGAAACCGGAATTGGCAAGGACGAGTTATGGGCACATATCGGTCAGTTTATCTCTTCGAACGAGCCCAAAACGGAGGAAATCGAAGAATAAACGAAAGCCATTTTCAACGGATTAAGAAGGGATTCGGAGAACATACGGTAGGAAAGTGAGAATGTTGGGGGATTTTTGCAGAAAAAAACTGCTGGTTCCGTTTTTTTATGAAATATGGCTGGAATTCAAGGTTTGATGGCTGAGCAAATTCTTTGAGGAGTAGTGTATAATTATTATAAATGATCGTTAAAAGAATTGAGGAGATTTTTATGGCTCAGCGGTTAGCCACAGAATATGTTAATGCCAGTTTGCGTTTGTCAGAAGATCAGATGTCGCAGTTTGTTCATAAGGTCTATGATCCCCATGTCCGTCAGAGAGTAAAGGTGCTTGAAAACGGGAATCAAGAGGTTGTACTTGAGGATGATGGGGGTGAAGAAGTTCATCTGCCTTTTGATCGCCTAGACGGTTACTACGTCTGTGAATTGTCTTTCCGCTTGGAAAAACCACATTTAACGAACGTTATGAGATTATTGTTTTCTGCCTTCAAAGGCTCTGGTCTAGTCACTAGGGTTTATAGCGGATTCATGATGATGTATTATTATCAGGATGGGCGTGTTCGCAAGATTGTGGAATACTCCCGGGACTCTTATAAGCTCGTCTTTGAGCATAAGGATACGATGAGTAAGCTTACGACCATGTTCCATAGCGATGAAGTAGAGCGGGAAATCAGCGGCATTCAAGAGAGCATCAATACTTTGCTTGATTCTCGTTTTGTAACGAATGATTCGGCGGTAGTCGATCAAATCGATGATCAGCTTCGCGAGCATTCCCGGCGGTTATTCGTCTTAGAGGCATAGAACTCCATCGGGTCTAATAATCTTTTTAACCAAGTCACCAACATATTAAATAGCACATAATGTACTACTGTAGGCTGCCCTTTAGCTAGGGTAGCTTTTTTTACAGGCCCGAATTGGGCGCAGCTGTAAAAAAAAGTGTTGCATTTGTCAGCAATAGATGTTATTTTTAATCTCGTTGAAAACAATATAGGAACCAGGATTCACTCAGGACATGGAGATGTTGCGAGACATTTTTCCCTCGGGAAGTGAATGACGTAGGTCCTAGCGGATGAAATTTTTTCAAACATTTTATTCCTAGGAAGGGGGAACCGGAAGATGGAATATTCAACTTTCGGAAGACACGTTGCTGTTGATACTTGGGGAGTAGATTTTGAGTTGCTGAATAATGCCGAGCTTCTTCAAGGTTATATGGTCGAAGCTGCCGAAGCTTGCGGCGCTACCGTGTTATCCATGCAATCCAGGCAATTTGAGCCTCAAGGTGCTACAGTGCTTGTATTACTGTCGGAGAGCCATCTCTCGATTCATACGTATCCTGAGAGAGGGTTTGCTGCTATTGATTGTTATACTTGTGGAGAGATGGTTGATCCGCAGTTAGCGATCGATTACCTGGTGTCCGTTTTGAAACCGGAGAAAGCCTTTGCGAAGAAGTTGGTTCGCGGATTGGGCGAGATGGAAGTCGAAACGCCGGAGATCAATGAGGCGGAGTTAGTCTAGAGTTGAACATAACTTTGTTCTATACAGATTAAAGTTGGAAAAATATAGAATAACCATGGGAGATTTCCATGGTTATTTGTTTATTTGTGGAAATTCATAAATAATTCAAAAAAGGCTGTTAAAATGACCGGGTAATAGGTCTTCCCTGTGATATAATTAACATTGTTTGTACCCGATTCATGCTTAGAGTGAGGATATCTTTTTATAATGTGGGTTCATTAAGCGGGATAAGCGGCTTTATGAACAACCTCTTAAAGACTTGGGGAGGCAGGTGAACTTCTATGCACATTGTCGTTGTCGGGCTAAATTATCGGACGGCACCTGTGGAGGTCAGAGAACGTTTTTCATTTTCGGAACAGGATATGCCGCAGGCGCTGCTGGAATTAACACGTACCAAGAGTGTGATGGAAGGAGTTATACTCGCGACCTGCAACCGAACGGAAATTTATGTCGTGGTTGACCGAATGCATATGTGCGGATATTTCATTCGCAGTTTTATGGAGAAGTGGTTTGGGGTTCCGCGTGAGGAATTTACCAAGCATTTATATATGTACGAAGAGGATCAAGCGATCCGCCATTTATTCAGAGTCGCCAGCGGGCTTGATTCCATGGTGCTCGGCGAGACCCAGATATTAGGTCAGGTTCGCAGCGCCTTTTTGCTTGCCCAGAGTGAGAAGGCTACCGGGAAATGGTTCAATATGCTGTTCAAACAGGCGATTACCCTCGGCAAACGGGCTCATTCGGAGACCGCGATCGGCGAGAGTGCTGTATCCGTCAGCTACGCGGCGGTGGAACTGGGCAAACGGGTATTTGGAAGCTTCTCGGGCAAGCGGGTCCTCATTCTTGGCGCCGGAAAAATGAGTGAGCTGACGGCGAAGCATCTGATGGGCGGAGGAACGGAAGAGGTGTTGGTAGCGAACCGCACCTTCGCCCGGGCGCAGGAGCTGGCCAGCAAGTTCGACGGAACGCCATGCACGATGCAGGCCGCGATGCGGCGGCTGTCCGAGGTAGATATCTTGATCAGCTCCACCGGGGCGGAAGGGTATGTGCTAACTTCAGCACAGGTAGCCAAGAGCATGGAGCTTCGGCCGGAGCGTCCGATGTTTATTATCGATATCGCCGTACCGCGGGATATTGAGCCGGCGATCGGCGAACTTGGGAACGTTTTCCTCTATGATATCGATGATCTGGAAGGGATCGTTGAGAACAATATGGAAATGCGGCGCAAT
Organism: Paenibacillus aceti; assembly: GCF_003614185.1. Classification (GTDB taxonomy): domain Bacteria; phylum Bacillota; class Bacilli; order Paenibacillales; family Paenibacillaceae; genus Fontibacillus; species Fontibacillus aceti. The sequence continues at coordinate 3,194,356 of NZ_KZ987724.1, read as the reverse complement.
GAAGCTGTAATCATCGAGCGTATGATTGAGGAAGAGATCGCTGAGTTTCGAAGCTGGCTGCAGACCTTGGGTGTCCAGCCGGTGATTCGCGCCCTGCAGGAGAAATCCTCGGCAATCCATGCGAGCACATTGGACAGCTTATTCAATAAGCTGCCCGATCTGGATGATCGGCAGCGCAAGGTGATCACCCGCCTGACGAAGAGCATCGTCAATCAGATGATGCATGATCCTATTAAGCGAATTAAGGAAATGAGCGGCGAGGAGAGCGGTTCAGCGGCGTTGGATATATTCACGAAGATATTTGCTCTGGAGGAGCATTTGCAGGAACAGAGCGCATCTAAGGAATTGCCACCGTCAGAGCCTGTCTTGCAGGAGCAAGTAGCTGCAGGGGTAGAAGCCAGTTCGGACCAGGTACCTGTTCCGATGATGAAGGCATCTGTCTGATGAATTTCCCAATCAATGATAAATTATAGAAGCTTTGCCCTGTGGCCACTGCTTTGAATTCCGAATTGCTAATGCAGCTTTTGCAGGCAGGAGAGTCAAGCAGACTGGCACAGGGCTTATTTTTTAGATGGAGAAAATGATACGGATATCCCCTAGCTCGATGGCAAAATCCCCCTGAGTAGGTTATTCTATACTCATTATAATTAATGCGCATTAGTTATAGGCTTATGTGGAAAAAAGCTGGTCAGGGAGTGTTGGAGCGATGACATATTATGTGCCCATCATACTTGATTTACGCGATCGCTGCTGCGTATTGGTTGGCGGTGGTGCTGTTGCGGAACGCAGGGTGGCTTCATTGCTGCCGTCCGGGGCCAGGATTAAAGTTATCAGTCCCCGACTTACGCCTTGGCTGATTCAGACCTGGGAGCAGGGGCAGATCAACTGGACCCGGCGCTGCTATCAAAAAGGGGATTTACAGGGGGCATGGATTGTCTACGCTGTTACCGACCAGCCTGAAGTTAATGACGAGGTTGCGGCTGAAGCGCGTGAGCTGGGAGTGATGGTCAACCAGGCCAGTGAGGGGCGGCTCAGTTCCTTTATTACGCCCAGTTCGTTCCGGCGAGGAGAATTGATTGTTGCTGTATCTACTTCAGGAGCGGCTCCAGGGGCAGCGAAGCAGATATGCGACGAGATTGCGACGCGATTCGGAGATGAATACGAGGAATACATTCACTTCCTATCCCAAGCCAGATCGGTGATTAAGGATCAGGTACAGGATGCCTCGCGGAGAAGAAGATTATTTAAGAAATTGCTAGAGATCGATATATTAAGAGCTATCCAGGCGGGGAAATTCTCGCCGCCAGATGGGGAAGAAATGATATGCTGGATTGATCAATATCAGGAGGGGTAGGGAATGACGAAGCGTATATTAGTAGTCGGGACGAGGCAAAGTCAGCTGGCTCTGACCCAGACGGGCCAGGTCATAGCTTCACTTGAGAAGCTGTGTCAGGAGCACGGACTGCCGTTCGCCTTTGAAATCCGCAAAATTTTGACGAAGGGCGACAGGATTCTGGACGTCACGCTATCCAAGGTTGGCGGCAAGGGGCTGTTTGTGAAAGAGATCGAGCAGGCTATGCTGGATAAGGAGATCGATCTGGCTGTACATAGCATGAAGGATATGCCTTCGGAGCTCCCGGAGGGGCTTATCAATGGAGCGATCCCGATACGGGTCGAGCCTAGAGATGCGCTGATCTCCAGAGAAGGACTCTCTTTGGAGGAGCTTCCTCACGGCGCCAAGGTGGGGACGAGCAGTCTCCGCCGCTCCAGCCAGCTTCGGGCCATCCGTCCGGATCTACGCTTGGAATCGCTCCGCGGGAATATTGATTCCCGCTTGCGCAAGCTGGAGACGGAAGGCTTCGACGCGATTATTCTGGCGGCTGCCGGGCTGAAGCGGATGGGCTGGGAGGACCGGATTACCTCGCTATTGCCGGTTGATGTCTGTCTACCAGCGGTCGGCCAAGGAGCGCTCGGCCTGGAATGCCGTGAAGATGATGCGGAGCTAAGGCATTTATTATCGCTCTACAATGACCGCGTTACCTCGCTTACGGTTACGGCGGAGCGGCGCTTCCTGGCTGTGCTGAATGGCGGCTGCCAGGTGCCGATCGGGGCGTATGCCGTCTGGAATGGTATGAATGGAGGCAATTCTCCCGCAGGAGCTGGGTCCATCACGCTGACAGGGATGGTCGGCGATCCTGACGGGAGTCTGATTCTGAAGGAGACTCTGACCGGGGAAGATCCGGCTTCGCTCGGTGAGAAAGTAGCGAATAAGCTGATTTTACAAGGTGCGGACCGGATATTAGCCGCAGCCAGGGAGTGATGGAGGAATGGCTCGAGCAGGGAAGGTATATTTAGTCGGGGCGGGTCCGGGAGACGCGCGGTTAATAACACTGAAAGGCCTGGAATGCTTGGAGAGGGCGGACGTAGTTGTGTATGACCGACTGGCCAATCCCAGTCTTTTGACGAGAATGAAGCGCGGTGCTGTGAAAATTTACGTGGGCAAGACATTGAACCGACATACGATGAAGCAGGAGGAGATCAACAACCTGCTTGTAGAACATGCGCTGTCCGGGAGAACCATCGTCCGTCTGAAGGGCGGTGATCCGACCATCTTCGGGCGGGTTGGCGAAGAGGCCGGCGTGCTGCGGCAGCATGGGATACCTTATGAGATCGTACCGGGGATTACCGCCGCGATAGCAGTACCAGCCTATGCAGGGATTCCTGTTACCCACCGAGACATCGCATCTTCCCTATCGATTATTACCGGACATGAGAGCCAGGATAAGCTGGATCAATCGATCCATTGGGATAAGTTGACCCAGACTACTGGTACGCTCGTATTTATGATGGGCCTGACCAAGATCGGCTATATCGCCGAACAATTGATCCAGCACGGCAGACAGCCAGAGACTCCTGTCGCCCTGATCCGCTGGGGGACTCGGGCCGAGCAGGCTGTTCTTACTGGCACACTGGAGAATATCGAACAGAAGGTGCTTGCGGCAGGCTTTGAACCCCCGGCCGTCATTGTGGTGGGCGAAGCTGTCCAGCAGCGTGAGCGGCTGAAATGGGCCGAGGACATGCCGTTATTCGGAGCGAGGATACTTGTGACCCGTTCCCGATCGCAAGCCAGTGAACTGGTGCGGCAGATCGAGGATCTAGGCGGGGAGACCTATGAATTTCCCGTGATCGAGACGGTGATGCCGACCAGTCCGGAGCGATTGGATGAGACGGGGAAGGCTCTGCAGCATCTGGAACAATACGATTGGGTATTCTTCACCAGCGTGAATGGCGTAGAGTATTTCTTCAAGCATCTGGACAGACTTGGGAAGGATATCCGGGGGCTGCACAGTGCCCGGATTGCCGCTGTCGGTCCGGCGACGAAGGAAGCGCTACGGCGCTACGGGATTGCTGCGGAGGAATTGCCGAACCATTTTCAGGCCGAGGGCTTGTTCGAAGCATATGATCATCAAATGACAACGGGCCAGAAGGTGCTTCTACCCCGCGGCAATCTGGCTCGCGCCTGGCTGCCTGAGGTGTTGAAGGCTAGAGGACTCGAGGTGACTGATGCGGTCATGTATGAGACGGTCCCGGTAGGTGAAGCAGATGAGGAACTACTTAAGCTACTTGCGCAAGGGGGAATTCATGCGGTGACCTTTACCAGTTCTTCGACAGTAACCAACTTCCTGGCCGCTCTGAGGAACATGGGCATTGCCGATCCTGTGCGGGCTCTTGAAGGCTCGGCTATCTGTTGTATCGGCCCGCTTACGGCCAAGACGGCGCGTGAGGCAGGACTGGATGTAACGGTTATGGCGGAGCAATCTACAATCCCTAGCCTGGTAGATGGCCTTCTCGCCTGGAAGCTCAACAAAAATTCATAATAAACATGAACCACCTAGGAGGAATTATATATGGCTTTTCCAATTGTAAGACATCGTCGTTTACGCCAATCTGCTGCTATTCGTAGTCTCGTACGCGAGACAGTATTGACGGTGGATGACTTCATCCAGCCGATCTTCGTCGTTCCGGGCAGTGGAATAAAGAATGAGATTTCCTCTATGCCGGGGGTATATCATTTCTCACTCGATACATTAGAGGACGAGGTAAAAGAGATCGCCGAGCTAGGAATCAAAGCGGTGCTGCTCTTCGGTATTCCGGAATCCAAGGATAGCGTGGGCTCGGGTGCTTATGCCGAGGATGGTATTGTACAGCAGGCTACTTGCAAGATCAAAGCACTATACCCGGATTTGCTGGTTGTAGCTGATACTTGCTTGTGCGAGTTCACCGACCATGGGCATTGCGGAATGGTGCATACTTATGAGCGCGACGGCCATGTATGCGGAGATGTGATGAATGATGAATCGCTGGAGCTGCTGGTGCGCACAGCGGTGTCTCAAGCCGAGGCGGGAGCGGATATCATCGCCCCTTCCAATATGATGGACGGATATGTTGCGGCGATCCGTGCCGGCTTGGATGAAGCTGGCTTCAGCCATGTGCCGATTATGGCCTATTCCGTGAAATATGCCTCTGCCTTCTATGGCCCGTTCCGCGAAGCAGCTGATTCCGCTCCGCAGTTCGGAGACCGCAAGACCTATCAGATGGACCCTGCGAATGTTCGAGAAGCTATACGGGAGTCCGAATCTGATGTATTAGAGGGTGCTGACATGCTGATGGTGAAGCCGGCGCTGGCCTTTCTAGACGTGCTCCGTCAAGTTCGCGATCAATTTGATCTGCCGCTTGTAGCGTATAATGTCAGTGGAGAATATTCTCTAGTGAAAGCTGCCGCCATGCAGGGCTGGATTAACGAGCGGGCGATTGTTACCGAAATGCTGTTGGGGATGAAACGTGCGGGCGCGGATATGATCATTACTTATTTTGCCAAGGATGCTGCGCGTTGGCTGCGTGAAGGCAATTAATTTATTGAATCTACCGAACAAGGTGAGGAGTGAAGCTGTAATGAATGAAATGCTCGGACGTAAACAGGATAGTAAGTCTTATACTGCTTTTGAAGAGGCGAAGCAATATTTGCCTGGCGGGGTGAACAGTCCGGTGCGGGCTTATAAGTCTGTCGGATTAACTCCGATTTATGCGGATCATGCTTCCGGCTCAAGAATTTATGATATCGACGGCAATAGCTATATTGACTATGTAGGGTCTTGGGGGCCGCTGATCATGGGTCATGCTCACCCTGAGGTGGTCAAGGCGCTGCAGGAGGTTGCTGCCAAAGGGACAAGCTTCGGCATGCCGACCTTGCTGGAGACGAAGATGGCGAAGCTGGTCGTTGAGCGTGTGCCGTCCATGGATATTGTACGGATGGTGAATTCCGGTACAGAGGCGACGATGAGTGCCATTCGGCTGGCCCGCGGTTATACGGGCAGGAGCAAGATCCTCAAGTTCGAAGGATCTTACCATGGTCACGCAGATAGCCTGCTGATCAAGGCAGGTTCTGGAGTAGCTACTCTGGGACTTCCAGATAGTCCGGGCGTTCCTGCTGGGGTCGCTGCCGGTACAATCGCTGTGCCTTATAATGATCTGGAATCGGTTGAGCTGGCCTTTAAGCGCTTCGGCGAAGAGATCGCCGGTGTAATTGTTGAACCTGTCGCCGGTAATATGGGCGTGGTGCCGCCACTGCCAGGCTTCCTTGAAGGTCTGCGCCGATTGACGACGGAGTACGGCAGTGTACTTATTTTCGATGAGGTTATGACGGGCTTCCGCGTGGGTCTGAACTGTGCGCAGGGACGTTTCGGCATTACGCCGGATTTGACTTGTCTCGGTAAAGTTATCGGCGGCGGCTTGCCTGTAGGTGCTTATGGCGGCAAGAAGGAGATCATGGACAAGATCGCTCCATCCGGTCCTATCTATCAGGCAGGAACCTTGAGCGGTAATCCGCTCGCGATGACTGCAGGCTATACAACGCTGTCTCTCTTGACGCCAGAGGTATATGATCGCCTTGAGACTTTGTCGGCCAAGCTGGAGGCGGGCTTTACCGCCAATGCCAAGGAACGGGGAATTCCTTGCTCGATTAATCGTGTAGGCTCGATGATGTGTCCTTTCTTGACGGATCAGAAGGTGACTAACTTTGACACGGCCAAGAGCAGTGATCTTGATCTGTTCCGCCGTTACTTCGCTGCACTTTCTGAGGAAGGGATTAACGTAGCTCCTTCGCAATTCGAAGGCATGTTCATTTCTGGAGTGCACACAGATGAGGATATTGAATTGACGATTGAAGCGCATCGCAATGCGCTGAAACGACTGTGAGTCTGAAGAAGGCGGCGGGGCAGAGGCGGGGAGAATGGATTGAGCTGATGCCCGGCAAGCTGCCGGTTCCAGAGAACGGCGGTCGATATGAGGCGGCTATGATCTGGCTGCAGCAGGAGCTTATGGCTCCGCCCAAGCTGCTGAAACAGTTGGAGACCGAGGAGGGAATCAAGCTGGCGGGGGATCGCCTCCGCCTTCGTTTGTTTCCTCCGCGGGAGCTGTCCTTTGCGCCGGTAGGCAAGCCGCCGGTTATTTTGTATGAGGATGATTTCTGCCTCGTTGTGCATAAACCGGCCGGGGTGAAGATCCATCCGGATGGCGAGAGCTCGGAGCCTACGCTGGCGAATCGGGTATCCGCTATTTATGCGGAGCGCGGGGAGAAGGTGGCACCGATGCATATCCACCGGCTGGATGAATATACATCTGGTCCCGTGCTGTATGCGAAGAACGCTTATGCCCAGCTTAAGCTGGATGCGGCGATGTCCCGGAAGGAGATTACGCGGGTGTATGTGGCGCTGGTAGAAGGAATCGTAAGTCCCAAACTTACGGTCATCGATGAGCCGATCGGGCGGGATCGCCATCACAATCAGCGTCGGCGCGTCTCCCCCTCTGGGAAAAGGGCGATCACCCATGTCGAATTGCTAGAGACGATGAACCAGGCGAGTCTGGTGCGTCTGACGCTGGAGACCGGGCGTACTCATCAGATTCGCGTCCATTTAAGCTTTGCCGGGCATCCTCTGGTCGGAGATGCGCTCTATGGAGGGAGTACGAAGCTGCTGCCTTATCAGGCGCTGCATGGCGAGAGCCTGACGTTCTCTCATCCGCTAACCGGAGAGAGGATCTGCGTCGAAGATCCCTGGCCGGAGGAATGGCAGGGGCTGCGCAATAGTTTGCATAGTCAGGCCAGACTTGAGGAGTAATCTTCTTTTAGCTGCGGTTGAGCACGTTTAGCGTTACCACGTTTCGTTAGAGCTGGATGTAGAGGTTCACCCAGGGAGGGTGAATTTCTGCATATTTGGGCATATTTCTGACTGTTGAAAAGTACGGGCAAGTTTCTCGGAAGCTCTAACGAAACACCATATCGCTATTCGAGTAAATAGCAGGCATGCTCTTCCTTTTTTAGCATATAGATAGAACGAGCGAAGATTTGGACCATCCATCTTTAAGTACGTGTTCAAAAAGGTCGGTTTTCAGCACCGAGACAACTTCCTGATTTACATCGTGATCAAAAGTGGACTTTTTGAACGACCTCTTTATGGGGATGTGGGTCATTTTCGGATTTGCTAAAAAAGGAGGTAGTGTTCTTGGTTGATCATTCCTACGGACTGCGTTTTGATATTTATGAGCGCGTCCATCTGTCCGAAGATGTGATCGGTATCGAGGAACTGGAAGAGATTGAGCTTTTCCCGAAAATCCAAGTATATCCCGGTGATGAATATGCGGCTCTGCGCGGTCATTTATTGTTGTCGGGCCTTTATCGTGGTGAGGGTGAGACACGGGAGCTGGAGCATTGGATCCCTGTTGAAATTACGATTCCACTCAGTCGGGTTAACAGGCTGGAGGAGATCACCGTTGAAATTGAAAACTTCGACGTAGATTTGCTAAGCGCACGCAGCTTGAATATTACAGGCGTGCTCTCTTTACAGGGGATTGAGACGGCTTCTATGCGTTCAGAGGCTGAGGAGTGGACGGACCGGGAGTATGTTGCTGCGCATGAGCCTGTGCTTGGAACGGAAGAAGAACAAGATGCTGAGGCTCAACAGGACATGTATACACAGCCAGTCTCGGGAATTTCCGAGGAGGAGACAGACGAGGCCCAGGAGGTTTTCGCTGTCGATGATCCGGATGAGGTTAGTGAGCAGCGTAATGAACATGGGGAGGAGACGCTCTCCTGGTTGGATTCTGCTCCGTTATTGACACCGACATTTACGGCGGACAAGGAGCCTGATGAAGAGGAACAAGCACAAGAGACGGCAGCCAACTGGGAAGAAACTTCGGAGCAGGAGACTGCAACCTGGTTCGAGGAAGAGGAGCAGGTGCATACTCATTCTCAGCGTGCAGATGAAGCAGAGGCTGCGGTTCAGTCGGAGGCCCCTGAAGAGTCTGAGTTTGAGGCCGCCCATGCCGCCGTGGAATTAGAAGAATCAGAGCCAGTTGAAGCTGTTGAGGAAGTTAGCGCTGTAGAACATGAGGAGACCTCTTCTCCAACTGAGAAGAAGGAACTGAAGGTCGCATTTGGCAGCAAGAAGTATAACGGCAAGGAAGCGGGCGAGGGTTTCGGAATTAGCAAACTGCTATCTAACCGTCCCGGCAAAGAGTCGGAAGAGCTCGTGGAAGATGCTGAGGAGAACACCGTTGTGGCTCAGGAGGATGGCGAGGAAGTACGCTGGAAGAGCCTGTTCCTAGGCAATACCGAGGAACAGACTCCCTTCCGCAAGGTTCGCCTTGTCATTGTACAGCGGGAGGAGACGCTCGATGATATTGCAGAGCGTTATCAGCTTAGCACACGGGAGCTTCAGCTATATAACCGCTTGTCAGAGCTTAATCTGGCGGAAGGACAAGTGTTGTATATACCATAGGATCATGCAAAGGCCATTCAAAGGACCGTTCAGGCCCCATATGGATGGTCTTTTTTTGCTTGCCATGGATGATCCGGGAAGACACGGACACTATTGACTCCCGGCTTCATCCAAGTTATTATAATATAGATTTACAAATGATGAATTTCTCTGATTTTATATTTTAAGGTGCTCATCGTTATCAAAATGGAATTTTTTGAACAAACTAATCTAAAGACTTGGAACGGGAATAGTAGGCAGTTAGCCCTTCAGAGAGCGGAGTTGTATCGCTGGAAGATTCCGCAGGATACTGCTGGCCGAAGTCGCCCGGGAGTCGTCCGTTTGAACCGCTGATCTTCATTCGGTTAGAACGGGCCGGTCGCAGCCGTTATCTGTATAAGTGTCGCGAGCTTCTAGCTAGGTCTGAGCCTGGAATATCATATCAGGCTGAAATATCAGACGTAGGCCAGCAGCTTACGAAACAAAGGTGGTACCGCGAAAGATAAAGCCTTTCGTCCTTTGAGACGAGAGGTTTTTTGTGTTTTCTGCCGTCGCGAAGATAGCGGCTATGACTCTGAAAGATAGCTGTCTGCTTTCGCCAAGGCTACGCTGAATTGTAATGGAGGTTGAAGCAAAAATGACAGAAAACCAGGGGCAACAAACTACGGCAGAAATGCCAACAACGTATGATCCGAAAGCTGCGGAGAACAAATGCTACCGTTACTGGATGGAGAACCAGTTCTTCAAGGCAGGCATGCGGCCTGAAGCCGAGCCTTTTACGATCGTCATCCCGCCGCCTAACGTAACCGGTATGCTGCATATCGGGCATGCGCTCGATTTTACATTGCAGGATATTCTGATCCGCACCAAGCGGATGCAGGGCTATGATGCCTTATGGCTGCCAGGCTCGGACCATGCGGGTATCGCTACCCAAACTAAGGTAGAACAGAAGCTGCGGGAGCAGGGTATCAGTCGCTATGATCTGGGTCGCGAGAAGTTCCTCGACAAAGTATGGGAATGGAAAGAGCAATACGCTAATACGATCCACGAGCAATGGTCGAAAATGGGGCTCTCTCTCGACTATTCCCGCGAGCGCTTCACACTCGATGAGGGGCTGTCCGAGGCTGTACGTGAAGTCTTTGTCAAGCTGTATGAGAAAGGCTTGATTTATCGAGGCAAATACATCATCAACTGGGACCCGGTTGCCCGTACTGCATTGTCCGATATCGAAGTAGAGTACAAGGAAGTTAACGGACATCTGTATCATCTGCAATATCCGCTTAAGGACGGGGATGGCTACATTACCGTAGCTACGACACGGCCGGAGACAATGCTAGGTGATACGGCGGTTGCGGTTCATCCGAAGGATGAGCGCTACAGCCATTTGATCGGTAAATCGCTTATTCTACCGATTGTAGACCGTGAGATTCCGATCATTGCCGATGAGTATGTAGATAAGGAATTCGGCAGTGGCGCGGTTAAGATCACGCCTGCGCATGACCCGAATGATTTCGAGGTAGGGCAGCGCCATGATCTTCCGCAAATTACCGTGATGGATGAGGGCGGCAAGATGAATGAGGCCGCTGGCAAATATAAAGGCCTGGATCGCACTGAATGCCGTAAGCAGATCGTTAAGGATTTGCAGGAAATGGGCGTTCTGATCAAAATTGAAGATCATGTGCATCAAGTAGGTCATAGTGAACGGACCGGGGCTGTCGTCGAGCCTTACTTGTCCCTGCAATGGTTCGTCAAAATGAAGCCGCTCGCTGAAGCTGCTATCGCCGCCCAAAACGCGGGTGAAGGTGTTGAATTTGTTCCGGATCGGTTCGAGAGAACCTATCTGCATTGGATTGAGAATGTCCGCGACTGGTGTATTTCCCGGCAGCTGTGGTGGGGACACCGTATTCCGGCCTGGTATAGCGAAGAGACGGGAGAGATGGTTGTCGCCCGCAGCGAGGAAGAAGCTCGCGCTAAGCTGGGACGCGATGATCTGAAGCAGGATGAGGATGTTCTTGATACCTGGTTCAGTTCGGCCTTGTGGCCATTCTCTACGCTGGGCTGGCCGAATGAGCAAAGCGAGGATTTCAAACGCTATTTCCCGACAGACGTACTTGTTACCGGATATGATATTATTTATTTCTGGGTAGCTCGTATGATCTTTACTTCGCTGGAGTTCACGGGCAAAATGCCGTTCAAGCATGTTATGATGCACGGCCTTGTTCGCGATAGCGAAGGCAAAAAAATGTCCAAATCACTCGGCAACGGTGTAGATCCGCTCGATATTATCGAAAAATACGGCGCAGATGCGATGCGTTACATGATCTCTACCGGCAGCACGCCGGGGCAGGATTTGCGCTTCCATTGGGAACGTGTGGAGCAGGCGCGTAACTTCGCCAACAAGATTTGGAATGCTTCGCGCTTCGCGCTGATGAATATGGAAGGCGTAACCTACGAAGACATCGATATTAGCGGGGATTTGTCGACGGCGGATCGCTGGATTTTGCATCGCTTCAATGAGACGGCGCGTGATGTGACTCGTCTGATCGACTCCTATGAGTTTGGCGAAACGGGCCGTGTATTGTATAACTTTATTTGGGATGATCTGTGCGACTGGTATATCGAGTTTGCGAAGCTGAGCTTCTACGGTGAAGATGCAGCGGCGAAACGCAAGACCCAATCCGTACTGGCCTATGTACTCGACCGTACATTGCGCTTGATTCATCCGTTCATGCCGTTTATTTCCGAGGAAATATGGCAGCATTTGCCGCATAGTGGCGAGACGATTACTTTGGCGGAATGGCCTAAGTATGATGCTGTTCTTGAAGCTCCGGATGCGGTTCAGGAAATGAACCTGCTGATCGACATTATCCGTTCAGTTCGCAATATTCGGGCCGAAGTGAATGTTCCTATGAGCAAGAAGATCGAGCTGCTCGTAAAACCGGGCTCCTCAGAATTACTCGATATTCTTAGCCGTAATGGGCACTATGTTCGCCGCTTCTGCAACACGTCTGAATATGACGCTTCGCTCGAGTTGGAAGCACCGGATAAAGCGATGACGGCGATTGTCACCGGCGCAGAACTGTATCTGCCGCTGGCTGGTCTGATCGATATCAGTCAGGAAATCGCTCGTCTGGAGAAAGAAATCGACCATTTGAATAAAGAAGTAGAGCGCGTGGAGAAGAAATTGTCCAATCAAGGCTTTGTCTCCAAAGCACCAGCCAAGGTGATTGAGGAAGAACGGGCCAAGATGAATGATTACTCCGCCAAACGTGACAAGGTGCTTGCGCGGATTAACGAATTAAAAGCTTAGTACCCTAGCTTCTACGTCCAAGTCAGGGAGCAATCGGATTGTTATCAATGGTAACAGTCCGATTGCTCTGCGCTGGGCAGGAATATTTTGATAAGGCTTCGACTTTTTGAACACGACTAATAGACGAAGGTGAATTTCATGTGGGCTCGTACTGGGGAAGATAGCAAGACAACGCTGCAAGATTATAACGAGGCGGTAGAATGGATCAATGGGCTGATCCCGTTCGGTATACGGCCGGGACTGGAACGGATTGAACGATTGATGGAGGGGCTTGGGAATCCGCATCGCAAGCTGAAGTTTATCCATGTGGCAGGAACGAATGGCAAGGGTTCCTCCTGCGCTTTTCTGACATCGACACTGATGAAGAGTGGCTTTGATGTGGGAACCTTTACGTCTCCTTACATCACTAAGTTTACGAACCGATTCCAGTATAATGGCCAAGATATTCCAGAGAATACGCTGGTATCGCTATCGAACCGTCTCCTCCCTTTGATCGAGGAAATCGCAGCCTCTGAGCTAGGCTCACCCACGATGTTTGAGGTTAGCACGGCGCTGGCGATTTTATATTTTGCAGAAGAATGTTATCCTGATGTTGTGGTATGGGAGACAGGTCTCGGGGGAAGGATGGATGTAACAAATATTGTTACGCCTATCGTCTCGCTGATTACGAATATCGGCATGGATCATACAGATGTTCTGGGGGATACGATTGAGCAAATCGCTACGGAGAAGGCGGGGATTATCAAGCCTGGCGTTCCGGTCGTGAGCTGTGTTGAGCAGCCGGAGGCGATCGAGGTTCTGCGCAGGACAGCCCAGGCCAAGCATTCAACCTTGTATTTGCTCGGGGAACAGTTCTCTTACGAGCGTCTTGAAGGTAATGATCACGAGCAGGCTATGAACTTCCGCGGACCATACCGGGAGCTTAAGCTGAATATTTCCCTATTGGGTGAGCATCAGTGCAAGAATGCCGCCGGGGTTATGATGGTGCTTGAGGTCCTTCGTCAATATATGGCTTTTGTGCTTGAGGATGAGGCCGTTCTGTCTGGCTTCCGCAGCACGGCCTGGGCGGGAAGATTGGAGCAGGTCAGCCGCGAGCCGCGGGTCGTTCTGGATGGAGCGCATAATCCTGAAGGAGCAGCGACGCTCGCCAGGAGCATTCCGGAAATCTATAAATATCGCAAATTGAATTTGATGATGGGGATGCTGGCAAATAAGCATCATCGCGGCTACTTGGAGCATATATTACCAATAGTGGATACGCTTATTTTGACCGAGCCTGATTTTCGCAGGAAAATGGATGTGGAGGCGCTCTACAATATTGTGGAGCAACTTAAAGCAGCAAGAGCAAAAGAAAACTTGGAAATTATCGTAGAACGCGACTGGAAAAAGGCTCTGGAGCTATTGATGTCGCGGACGGAACGGGAGGATCTAGGAGTGGTTACTGGTACGTTGTATATGATTTCTGACGTGCGCGCGACCCTTTTACATCACACCGATTCTGAAAAAGGCTGGTGACCATATTGTTAAATACTAGAGAACAACATGTACATTTTATTGGGATCGGCGGTTACGGAATGAGCGCCATCGCACGTGTAATGCTGGAGATGGGCTACACGGTGACTGGCTCGGATGTAGCTTCCCAGGAATTGATCGAGAAGCTGAAGGCGAAAGGGGCCAAAATCTATATCGGCCATACGGCTGAGCAAATCGACGGTGCCGATCTGGTCGTATATTCGACAGCTCTTCCGAAGGATAATGTAGAACGGGTTGAAGCACAGGAGCGGGGAATTCCGGTTCTGCATCGTTCGCAGATGCTGGCGCGTCTGCTGAATGAACGGACTGGGGTCGCTGTTGCTGGAGCGCATGGTAAGACGACGACCTCTTCGATGATCGCGTTAGTTATGGAACAGTGTGGAATTGATCCGACTTATATTATCGGCGGGGAAATTATGGACATGGGCACGAACGCCAAGGCAGGAAAAGGCAAGTATGTCGTCGCCGAGGCGGACGAGAGCGATGGCTCATTTCTCCAATACCATCCGGCGCTGGGGATCGTGACGAATATCGAGGCGGATCATCTTGAGAATTACGGCGGGGATTTCGGACGGCTGAAGGACGCCTATGTGCAGTTCCTGAATCAAATTAAGCCTGATGGAGCTGCTATCGTATGCGGTGATGATCATATTCTGGGCGAATTGCTGCCTAAGCTGAATTGCAATATCGTCACATACGGGATTGATTCCGTCTGCGATTATACCGCTGAGGATATAGAACTGGGGGATCGCCATGTATCTTATACCATGAAGCGTGGCGATGAGAAGCTGGGAACGATAGAGTTATCAGTTCCTGGCAAGCATAATGTCTATAATTCCATGGCAGCTGTGATCGTCTGTCTGGAAGCGGACATTCCGTTTGCGGAGATCGCTGCAGCGATCAAGCAATTCCATGGAGCCAAACGGCGGTTCCAGGTGCTTGGCGAGAGTCGGGGCATTCTGATTATCGATGATTATGCTCACCATCCTACAGAGATTGAAGCGACGATTGCTGCCTCTAAAGCTACAGGTAAAAGAATCATCGCTGTGTTCCAACCACAGCGCTATACGAGAACCTTCTTCCTGCTGGATGCCTTCAGTAGAGCGTTTGGCGGGGCCGATGAGGTCATTATCACCGATATCTATTCCCCTGCCGGGGAGAAGCAAATCGAAGGCATAAACTCCTCGAAGCTGGTTGAATTGATCAAGGAGAATAGTAATGCCGGAGCGAGATATCTGCCGACCAAGCAGGATGTCATCGCTGATCTTGAGAATCGGCTTGAATCCGGAGACCTTGTACTGACGATGGGCGCTGGTGACATATGGAGAGTTGGAGACGAGCTGGCGAAGCGAATCTCCCAGTAATATAAGCACGGTTTACGACCGCAGATGCCTGGATGTAATACAGAACCTTTATCTCTATGAATTTGTGGAGATGAAGGTTCTTTCCATTTGAAGAGCATATATTTCTCTTTCCAGACATAAGGTATGTTAGGAGAATGGACAAGGAGCGTGCGGATCGTGAACAAGGCGAAGATGACCTTCCGGTTTGATAAGCAGGGTAAGGAAATAGGCGCTGCGGAGCAGCCCATAATCAAGACTGCTGGCTATGACTCTGATTATGAATGGAGATCCTTCCATGTGGACAAGCAGCAGGATGTGCATACCTCAGTAACAAGCGATAATCAGCAAGGGGACGCAAGTGAATCCTACCCCCGATGGCCCAGCCATGGAGAAGCAGACTATGACTATTCTGCAGATCACGTCCTACCAGGACCACCAGAACAATTGAAAATAGTAGAAGCGGAAGCGACCGATCCGGCAACGGAGGATGACGGTTATGATCGTACAAAGGATACTTATCGTACGGTAGAGACGGCGCTGGATTACGGTGATCCATTTTCGGAATACACAGGAGCCGGTGGCGTTGTGATTCCTTCGTATACGGACCGTCCGCCTAGAAACCCCTGGTGGAAGATGGTCGGTTCCGTAACCGGCGCGATTGTGACCGGTGCACTATTCGGCTTTGTGGTGCTCTCTATTTTTAATCAAGAGATTACATTGCCGATCCCCGGGATTAACGTACCGAAGCAATCAGCAGCTAGTCAATCCACCGATATTCCCGTCATGGGACAGATCAGTGAGGAAGAGCAGGGGGCCGCTAGTCAGAAGGAACTGGTGAACATTGCACTGCCCTCGGGGACCTATCATTTCCTCCAATATGGGGTGTTCAGTACGTCCCAAGGCGTCGAGCTTGCCCAGCAGGAGCTCCAGTCGTCGGGAGTCGCAGCGGCTAGAGATACGGTGGATACCAAGCGGGTCTACGCAGGGGTCTCTGTCGACCGCGAACAGGCCAAGCTGCTCAGCAGCCAGCTTAAGTCAGCAGGGGTTCATCTGATCCTGCATGAGATTTCTCTGCCCGCTTCAGCGGCGTTGGAGTATGCGGGGGATATCAAGCCACTTGAGCAATATATGGCCCAGAGCGCAGAATTGGTAGACATGCTTAGTACATTCTCGGCTACAAAATTAAGCGAGGTGGAGCCAGGACCTCAGAGCGCTGACGAGATCGCGGAATTAAGTCAGAAGCACCAGCTATGGACAGAGAGTGCCGCCGCGATCCGGGGCAAGATCGCCCAGGGGATGGAAACCGAGACGGGCGAAATGGAGAAGGCGATGAATAGTGCGATTGAAGCCTTGTCTGAATACAACAAGAAGCCCTCCAAATCTCTCTTATGGGAAGTGCAAAATGAGCTGATGCGTTTCATTCTGACGGAGCAGAAGCTGCTTCAAGGGTAAAATAGCAGTGAAGTGAAGGAATAACGATCAAACGGGCAGGAGCCGGAACTGGAAATAGTTCCCCCTGCCTTTTTTGTGTTTGTATTGCGGGTGAAATAACCTTATAATAATGAAGTGTCAAAAAATGGCGAGGTTGACAACAGATTAGTATATTGCTGTCGTCATCATTTGATTTTTTCGACATTTACTACTATATTATTGCCAGAAGGAGAGACCCGGTCTTGGAATCCAACGCACCACGCCATATCATATTGGCATCGACCTCACCGCGTCGCCGTGAATTGATAGCTTCCCTGGGAATTCCATTCGACATTGTTCCAAGCCATGCTGATGAGAGCACACCAAAGACGTGGACACCAGTGCAAATTGTACAGGAGCTTGCCAGACGGAAAGCCGAGGCGGTATATCATTCCGGACAATTCCATGAGGATTCTGCCGGAATTATCGTCGGCAGCGATACGGTGGTTGTCAGAGATGAGATTGTGCTAGGTAAGCCGGAGAATAGGCAGGAAGCGGCATCCATGCTGCGCTCACTTCAAGGCAGAAGCCACACCGTGTATACGGGAGTCGCTTGCATAGATAGTCGGACGGGTGAGAGTCTTGTAGACTACCGCTCGACGATCGTCACGATGAAGGAGCTGACGGAGCAGGAAATTGAAGCTTACGCGGCCAGTGGCGAAGGGCTCGACAAAGCTGGGGACTACGACACCACAATGCACCTTGGAGACATTGGTCAGTATCGTGTATTATCTCAGTCGCCAAGCGGACAGCCAGAGGTAATTGTGGGACATACTGTCAGTAAAGTAACGTTTAGACCTATGAGTGACGCGGAAATCGAAGCTTATGTAAAAACTGGTGAGCCACTCGATAAGGCAGGAAGTTACGGGGCACAGGGGTTGGGCGCTGTTTTTATTGAAAAAATTGAGGGTGATTTTTTCAGTATAATGGGGCTACCCTTAAACCTGTTGTACCAAATGCTCCTGAAATTTGGTATTAGTCCATTTCAAGAAAAATAGAGTTTTTCTAACGGAAGGTGCTAAAATTTTTAGCACCTTTTTCGTGGTATTCGACCTTATATACTTGGGTTTCATCTGAAGGACAAAATGTTAGCACATTTAAAAAGCTAAAGGAGAAATCCATAAGCTGTGTTTTATTTTGTAGAGAATTTGAAATTCGGATTTGGATACACTTGTACGATTTAAACAAGTACGCTAGAATACACAACAACTTTACAATACTTATATTTTATGGCGTGGGGGTTGGTCGACCACGAAATGCGACCTTATGTTGAAACTGAACTAACGCGTTTAAGAGAACATCAGAAGGACGGTGATTTCCAATGAAGCTCGAGCTAAAAGAAAAGTTGTTCACTCGCTTCCCTTGGTCGATACCAGACAAATCTGACACCATGAGTCCTTGGACACAATATACTTTTGAATGTGGGGACGGCTGGTATCAAATCCTCTGGGACATGTTCACTGAAATAGAAGAAGTCTATAAAAATAATGGAATCAAGATCAAACTAACTGTTGGGCAAATCAAACAAAAATTCGGAGAGTTGAGAGTTTATATTCACGATGCACTTCCCGAAGTCAATGAACTGATAGTTAAGTATCAAGAGATTTCGGTAAAGATATGCGAGGGATGTGGTATTGAGAGTAGCATTCAGCGGAGAGTGCATTACTGGACAACATTATGCGATGACTGTTACGATAAGCGGATTGAAGAAGCAAGAGTAGGATTAGGGTGAATGTCTAATATTATAGGTATTTTCGATGGCTTTTTACCATCCTTCGAAAGTGGGTAACGTTAATAAAGATCTGCAGAATGTATCGAGGAATTCGTGGGTGACTCCCTTCTACATCACTGGCAAGGCTTCACACTAAGTGTGGGGCTTTGTTTTTTTTTTTATTTAAGGTTTTTCTTTTCAAGTCGACCTCGTTCAAGCTAATGTATTAAAAACGATAACCGGACGTAATTTGGAGGAATGAGAATTGTGGCAAATATTACGGGTTACTGGAGCCAAGGAGAAATCATTTATACACATATGGAGGAAGAAGGTATCGCTTTCTTTCCTAACGGAACAGGATTATTAATTTGGTTCAACCCTTATGTAGAAATAATTGATACATTTCACTGGAGGCATCAGAATGAGAGAATATCACTTTTAGGCAAAAAGCAAATTACCTTTCGAGATGATGATCTTTCTGAGATCAAACCTTCTGATCTTAGTGTCGCTGACATTTTAATGAATATGGTCAAAC
The DNA here is from genome assembly GCF_003614185.1 of Paenibacillus aceti. Lineage (GTDB taxonomy): Bacteria > Bacillota > Bacilli > Paenibacillales > Paenibacillaceae > Fontibacillus > Fontibacillus aceti. The sequence continues at coordinate 3,175,641 of NZ_KZ987724.1, read as the reverse complement.
GTAAGTCAATCAATAGTGGAACTGTAAAGGCACTTGAATTCCTAGAGCCAATTGGGTATTCATCTGAAAGTCGATTTGGTTTTATATGCAGGGATATATGGGGTATGGATCATTACAAAAGAAAGCAAGAAGTAATAATGAAATATGGTGAACTCCAGAAAAGTGAAAATTGAAATACACAATCAAGGCAGCTTAAGTCCTCAAGCTGTCTTGATTTTTTGCACTTAACATACTGCGAGTGACTATTTCTTCAAATAAAAATTTTTAGGGACTTGAAAATTCTCGATACTTCAACACCTGAAAGTCGACCAAAAACATATTAAGTAAGAACAATTTTTAAACAATGCAAACTAAAAGAACGGAGGGATACAGTTGAGTGAACCAGAATGGATCGAGGAGTATCCTATGAACATGGATGACGAAGATGCCGCCGTGCCTACCGAGCTAAGTTTGAACGCTATAGCGGCAATGGCACAGGACTTTGCAGCTTTAACTGGGCTTAGTTCGAGTCAATTGCGACACCATCTTATAGAAAGGACATTACTGCCACTAGCTGCGAAGAAAGGAATGACCGACGAAATAATCCTTTCTCATAACAACGAAGATGATAAGTACAAAGCGTTGGTATGTGAGCTATATCCGACTTTGGCTAAGTTGGTGGACAATGTAGATCATTCAAAGAATCGTCTATATTTACAGGAGCTTCTTACAGTTGCAATGTCATTAGTTGTTTGGAACGAAATCGAGAATAAAGTAAAGGCGAAGTCAATCGATACGAAGCAGTTTCAAGGAGTTACCCAACAAGTTTGTGACACTACGGTTTATTTTGAAAACGAAGTCTTTCCGATTACCGACTTTGTAAGATCAGTTGCAGTAGAGCGCCGCTCCGTAGAGAAGGGTGATTTTGAAGTCATTTCAGATTTGCTTGGGGTATTGAAAGCCTTGAACACTGTCGGAACAGGAAACTCATCGGTTGTTTCTGAAAGAGCCGCTAGACCTACACAAGACAAGCAAACCTATATCAGAGAGCTTGCATCAAAGGGTTTTTTCCCGAAGGATAATAAGACTTCTGTTGCAGGGAAAACAGGTATTCATGACACTCTGATTGGCTTAATCAAGCTGTTCTACTCGGAGTCACCAGTTAGTAGTCTTGGCTTCAAGGATAAAGTGTACATGGTCAATCAATCCCTTTTGGAGTCCAAAGGTGCTAACCCAAAAGGAGTCGATATCTGGAACGCAGCAACATACACTCTGGACGAAGATTTGATGTTCCGAGTATTCATTAAAGAAGACGATATTTCATTCACAGTTCTGATAAAGCTACCAGTAGGAGTCACCAATTTTGATTTCTCGAGGAAGTCCAGCGAATTGGACGCTATCCCGTTATTATTCAGCAACATGAATCCTTCAGCGGGAACCGTCTATTCCAGTTCCTTAATGAAACAACCGAGAGTCTGTAACTTAGGCTCAACGAGGAAAGTTACGGCAGCCTACGATTGTATCGAGATGGTTTTATCCAAGGACTTACTGGCATTCCGAAACGCCAATTGGTCGTTGCGGGATTACATCAGAGCTTGTCAGGGCGAACAGAACGACTTTGCTTCATTCGATGATTTGTCTTTAGGTGAGAAGATCGTTGTCGGTGTTATGCTAGGAGCTTTGAAAGCCGAACGATTTGACTGTACAGGAAAATACAATGTGAGCGGTATTGTAGGTGGAGGAGCCGGTTCAGGTAAAACCGCAATGTATGACAGTTTATTGGTGCAATCAGTTGCCCTGCAGGGGGTTGAAGGAAACGGCTCTGTGGTTCTCATCGACCAAAAGGAAGAATGGGTTCCGATTTGGAGGAAGGTATTTAACAGCTTAGGAGTACCGTTTTACGGTTTTGACGGAGAAGTACTGAACTCTGCCGAATTGAAGTGGGTCGACATCAAGCGTGGGGAAAGAATAGTCGAGAATATTCCCTTTAAGGTCAATGCTTATATCGGGGGTATCCTTTTTGCCAGAGTGGTTTATCAAACGATTCAGGTTATTCTCAAGGAGACAGGCTGTTCTGACATTATCGAGTTTAATAAAGGCAATCACAATTACAAGGGAATCACAAGGCTTCCGCGCATCTTCTTTTTGGTCGATGAGCTGAATTCTCTTTATGCAAGCATCAAAGGTGATCCTGCAATTCCGCAGAGTGTTTACAAAGGATTGATTTTAGCAAGGTTGACCAGAACAAGCGGCTTTCACTGGTTATTAGGTGGTCAAGATCCGAGTAAGACGCTAATTGCCAGTGATGAGCGAAGCAACTATAACTACAATATCTTCGGTAAGATGGCAGACGAGCGTTATGAGTATTTCGGGGTCACTCAGAATCAAGCGGTTCAAGGCTATGAGGAGAAGCATGGTGCCCTCGATAATCCGAATCCAATCCTAAGCCAGGGGGTATTTTACGCGGGACCGAAAGGGAAAACGGATTTGGTTAAAAGTTTATTTGTTTCGAAGGATGAACGTCTGGATGCAATCAGAGACCTAAATTCTTCACTCAGCGGCATGCAAGAATTGGACAAAATCGTAAGGTTGGCTTTGGCTGAAGGTTATTTTGATGCATTTGAAGTTACATTAGGTAAACCCAATAACATTGTGTATGCAACCCTTCGTAATTTAGGGGTTATCTCGCAAAAGGAATTTGAATACTACACCGAACGTGTATTGAGCGGAAATAACAATGACGCATCGGACGTACTTGATGATGCATTGAATGTTTACGAAGCCGATTCTGTTAAAAAGAGTCCAACCCCGACCAACGTAGTTGAGCAGAATCGTCCACTCGAGAAAACATCTAGTGGGACGATTCTAACCGAAAGACGAGAAGTACCCGATGACCACTTGCAATTGAAGAATGCTCGACCTGTATATCAAAATCACGTCCTCCAAGATCCATACGTTTCACCAAGAGAACAGAATGCTTTTTCAGCAATTTATGAAGCTCAGATTGATCCCGAGGTAAATCCATTTGAAGTATTCAAAGTTGAGAATCGAGATAACCTCAATCCGTTCTCATCTATGACTGCATTCAGAATGATGTCGGATATGCTTATGAAGCAGATTAAGCAAATGGTTGGAGATTTGAAAAGGATTGAAAGTTTTGAGGTCACTGGTAATGGTCTTATCATCAACGATGTTGCATTTAGACCAACATTCAGTCAAGAAGTATTGAAATCCATGCCATATGCAATAAGGGTGAAGGCAGAGAAAGGGAATGTCGTAGAGCTATTCCATTTCAAAAACATCTTTAGGTTCAAAAATTTAGTTTGTCTTCGAATCGATAATGCCCGTCTTGCAGAAGGGCGTGTAAGACGCGAAATTGGTTGGGATCAGAGAAAGTCATGGTTCAAGCTATTCGACCATTTCCGTCATCTTAGTGAACTGTATATCGGTGGAGAGCTTATTGCGGATGAGGAGACGGCTAAAGAGTATGACAATCGTGGTCGCGGCGGATTCACGTTAACGGAAAAGTTGAGAAATGCATTCGGTCTTGGGGTAAATGTGGTTTCGTCCTCTCACATGGAGCGGGTTTGGGATTCAAAGCCGGTAAGAGTCATGGGAAGTGCGGTAGGCTGGACATTAGCCTTCAAGGGGATGACGCTTGCAGCGAGCTTACTCGGTCCTTGGGGTATCGTCTTCGCAGGTCTTGCAGGTTATAAAGCATATCAGGAACTAAGAAATCGCCAAGGACATAAACAAACTCAAATGCCAAAACACCTTAAAGGGCAAATGCCAACTCAACAACAAAGGCAAAGTCAGTGGCAATGGCAACAGCAACAGCAAACTCAGGACCCAAGATATCGCCAAGGGACAAAGCGAACTAGACGCTGACCTTGAACTGGCAGTATGACCTTGTCGAATAAAATTGACTTAGCTAATCGGTACATGAGCTTATAGATGATTGTTCAATTTATGCTATTGAAAATTCACTGAACTTCAGGACAAGTTATCCGAGCTAATTTATATTACATGCAAAGGAAAAACAAGCGTAAAGGAGGAACGACCAATGCCACCCTATGTAAATGAGGATACCAAGATTTATTCATCGACTGTATACACTAAGGGCAGTTCTAAACGGACTTTCAGTTTTGTAATCAAAGGTATGATAATAAGCGCAGCATTTCTTGCTGGTATAGCTTCAGGAGGGGTTCCGGCTAATGCAGCGCCCAATCCCTCCATCCCTCCAACCATCGCCGCGCAACAAGTTCAAGTCAATTTCGAAGATGAGGCGACATTAATAGCCAATCTCAACATGGCGGTTAAAGCGATTAAGGAAGAGGGCTGGACGATAGAAAGATTGACCAAGATCATGGATCAATTAACCTTGATTGAGGACAGGTTATTTGAAGGGAATATTTTCAAGGGCAAAGAGGAGTTGAGAAGCCCTCTGAAAACTGCTCTTGCCGAAACTGAAAAAGTGTTTACGGCTCATGGGGCTGATGGATTGTCTACCCTTCGCGAGAATGATGCTCCTGAACGATTGTATCGAATGCAGGAAATGCTTGGAATGAAGTCCAACCGGAATAATGTTAATTTAGCGCCAGTTGCTCAAAAGAACGAGGTAAGGATAGCTTCAGTAGCCAAGGACGAGGTAACAGTCTTTATCGATGGTGTGAAGCAAAATTTCCCGCAGTCAGCAATCGTAAAGAATGGAAATACTCTTGTACCTATGAGAGGGGTATTTGAAGCGTTAAAAGCAGATGTGAAATGGGATCAGCCAACTCAAACAGCCACAGCAACAAAAGGAAGTACGACCATTAAGCTAACTATTGGACAACCAACGGCTTATGTTAACGGGAAAGCAGTCCTATTAGCCGCTAAAGGCGAGGTTATAAATGGGGCAACAATGGTTCCGCTTCGCTTTGTCAGCGAAGCCCTTGGGGGAGAGGTTAAATGGGATTCGAAAACAATGACAGCTTATATTGAAAGTGCAAAAGTATCTGATTCGGTTAAGCACCAGGCAGTTGACGGTATCTCTGTAAAACACGGCAAACACACATACGCAAGTCGAAACCAGAGTGAGTACGATCAAGTAATGAAAATTGTTGAGAATGCGGTAAACGGCTATGACGAATCTGGTTTTGGAGGGGTATATCAGAAGTACTATTACGAATACCTCGATGGAGCCAGATGGACAGGAGATAAATCGGATCGATCCGACCGAAATCGTGGCTTGTATGCGGCAGAGAATTCAATTGGCGATTTAATAAAGGCTGGAGTCAGTAAAGAGGAGATCGTAAAGGTCGACACAATAGCTTCGATTGCCTACGACTTGTTACGAGGGGTACCAGACCCTAAAGATGGTTCTCCAAGATCTGCTTTTGATGCCCTTGCACGTTCCCCGCGCATGACAGATTGCGATTCCGATAGCCAGGTATTTTCAGCAGTATTTGACGCAATGGGCTATAACACGATGATTGGCTCCAGTCCAAATCATGCTGATCCTTATGTTGAGATTGATGGAATCTGGTATTCAATCGTTTCAGGCACGTTCACTAAAGCAGGAACTAGTGGAGATATTTCAAAGTTCCTGAAAGAGAATCCAGATCGGGGTATTCATACTCAGCCGACCTTCGGATCAGTGATAAGCAAATAATAAATTCAGTATGAGGCGATGTCATTCACGGCATCGTCTTTTTAATTTTGTGAAAATTTTTCAAGACTTAAGCCCAATTTCAAGAGTTGGCGGGACATTTAACTTATAGATACAAGCAAAAGACTGTCATCCAAAACAGTTGAGCAAAACAAGAACAGCAAAAGGGAGGAAATGAAGGATGAGAAGGATAGTTTCCAGCATTTTAGTCCTCGCCCTGCTTCTTTCGTTATTCGCAGCTTCAGCCTTTGCGAGTGAAGTTGAGCCTAACGAAATTGTCCAGAGCGAAATTGAAGCAGAAGGAGGCACACAGCCCGAAGGGGGCGATTCAGTCAATGAAGCCATCTCGACCGAAGATGAACCCAATGATTTAACCAGTCAGACCACTCAACCCAATGAGACCGCACAACCCGAAGAGACCACAAATACAGTCTCTTCCGACAACACAGCCCGAACAGTAACAGACGGTCTGCATGTTGTAGTTTATTACGAGTCCGATCAAGACTCCTACATCCCCGAGTTCAAGTTGGAACTATGGAATGTAGCCGAAGACAAATTAATTAGCAGCGCGGTAGGCAACAGCCAGAACTTCAGTAACGGCAAGTACAGCCTGATTTTCAATCACCCAGGCTTCAAGCTAGGTGATCAGTTCGCACTAATCCTAAGAAGTGCTGACGGTATCATTGATGAGATTAATTTCAATGGCTACAGCGTGAAGGTAAACACCCACTTCAAGTTCGGCATTGAGCCATTCGTTTATTATGAAGGGGTAAATGACGAGAAGGTTTTCCAATACCTGACCGCCACGAAGCTTAACCCCATCGAGGCTTCGCTTAAGACCAACGGGAAAAAGATTGGACTGCAGCTCCAATCTGAATCAGGCACACCCTTGAAGCAGCTACCAGTCAATATCAAGCTATTGGAAGGCAAGGGAACCCTAACAGCCAAGTCAAATGACAGCGGTATGGTATGGCTCGACAGCAACAAGCTAACTTGGAAATTCCTCGTTTCAGCGGAAGGAAAGATCGTCAAAGACGGTTCGAACGGTAAAGCCGAAATCGAGCTTCCTTCAACCGTTATAGCCAACACGCAGAAGGGCGTCCTGACTTTCCCAATCGTATTTGAAACTGAGTCAACAAGCGGCAGCTTAAAGGTAGACTTCTCGACCGAAGCCAATACGGACTTGAGTAAAGCATGGTCAGAATTCGATATTGCTCTTTCTGATCCTAATGGGGTATCCAGCACTTTCACTGCGAGTCTGGACACCACTGAGATCGAAGGAATTGCAAACGGCAAATACAAGGCATCGGTCACAGCCAAGTATGCAGAGGTCAAGCTCAATTCCGATGCCCTTGTTACCCTGAATGATGGTAAAGGGGGCATCGGGGGCATCGTTAAGCCGAAGCATCTCCTCGAAATTAGTAAGGACGGCAAATCATTCAACTTCTCTGTCATCAACGTTGAGAAGGTTGCGGACAAGCAATACAAAGGCACTAATCCAATCTCATTCGCGGTAACGCCGGGAGAATCGTTTATGATTAAGGATAACGATACAGGTAAAGTAGAGACAGTCGCCATCGACGCCAACTCCCCGATCACTAGAGTCGTTTTAGGTGCAGGAGTCGTTTTCGGCGGTTCGGCAAGCACACCCCATACAGGGGATGACATTATCTATTTAGTAATTGGTTTTATCTTGTCATTGAGTGTAGCGGCAGGATGTTTTGTTCTCTACAACAGAAAACGTAAAAATTCCTCACCTAAGATTTCGGCATTGAGTATTATGCTGGCGGTCGCGTTGGTAGCTCCGCTTTTTGCCCCTTCAGGGGTTCATGCAGCTTCATCGGATGCAAACGTGGGAGGTACTCCACCTGCATCGGGCGGTGCTAATTCATCAACTGCGGCAGGAACGTTCCAAACCTCCGAGCGGATCGCCGTTTTGCAGTTTGGTTTCATCCCGAACAAGGTCAAATCGGATGGTAAAGGGGTTCTGAATCCTGATTCGAAGAAGGCTGATCTCGAAGATCCGTTCAAGTTCAATTATGAAGACCTGTTGTTCTACATGGCTCCGAGCAAGACTTCGGACAACTTATTCCGTAAAGCTGGCTCAGGCGTAATCACCTTTGAGCGAGGAACTGGAGTATCGACTCTTTACGGAAACAACCCACTCTATCCAGATAGCCCTAAAGGTCAGAGCCATGCCGAGTTGATGAAGCGTACTTTGGATTACGCCGACAAAGCCATAGCCAAATCGAGCAACATCAACTACTTCGAGCAAATCATTGCCGATACGCTGTACAATATCGCTCCGAGCGATTCGAACCGTACTCTTTCCGGTGAAGGTAACGTGAAGGTGATTGGTGATTCCTTGAAAGGGATGATCGAAGCCTACATTCTCCGTCACGGTAGCCAAGATGCAGGAGAGCAGTTCGATGCCCAAGTTATTGGCAGTCTGATGTTCTCGGGGTATCTGGACTTGATCAAGTCAAAAGGAATCTTGAAAGGCGAGGACTACATCACTTTCGAACAAATGATGCGTGACAAGTTCAACAAGAATGAACTGATCTTCTTCGCCCAAACAGTTATCGGTATCTCGGTCAAGGATAGTCGTAGTGCATATGATCGTGACTATGCCTTTATCTCGATGCACGATGCAACGGACTGGTATCTCTGGACAAGACAAAAGGCTCGTCCGACCGATTCCGTTCTGCAGGGGTTAACAGCAAATCGAGAATTTGAAGCTGTCTCGAAAGGTGGAGCTACCTCTGCCGAGCAAGGTTCCCAATCTCCCTACAAGGAGAACGGCAACCTCCCGAATACGTTCAGAACATATGCCCGAGACTTCTACGCCAGAACGTTGAAGCCAGTAAGTTCTGCAATCCCGATGTCATCGGACGCTTCGGTCAATGGATTCGGCGGTTGGGGTTATCAACCTTGGGGTTACGGAGACGGAGAAGCTGCGAAAAAACCTGCAATCACGGCTGAGTTGAACGTAACGGTAGTTGACAAAAACGGTAACCCAACAAAGGATTCGTTCACGGTTCCAGTCAATGGATGGTCAGAAGAAAGCCAGAAGTATTTGGGTGATTTGAAGTCAGCAAGCGATGTATTCATCGCAGGGGGTATGTCTGTAGGGCATAACGGAAAGACCTACGACATTCTTCCAGACGAAAAAGCAAAATTCGAACTTATCGATATGAAGGATAAAGAAAATATCAATAAGCGACAGCTTACGAAAGAAGCAGCCGGTGAAGAAGGAACAGTCTCCATTCCTACATCTGGTTCAGACCTTTGGGAAATTGAGCTTGGATGGGACACTCCGCTTCCACTTGATCTGCATAAGTATTTAGGAGGAACGACTTCGTTAGCTTCTTCTACAGTCGAGAACAAATATGAAGGTTCGGATGCTTACTCCAATGCTCAACTCACTTTGTATGTGAAAGCTAAAGAGGACTCAATTGAGCCAATCGCTTCGAACTACGATGTTCCTCAATGGAGACTTTCGAAGTATTGGGATAACATCTCGGATAAGGGTATCAACAAAGCAAGGTTCAATTTGTCTTTACCGATCAGCACGTTCACGAACCCTAAACTTAGTCCTTCTGGAAACACATTGTTTAGCTTAGTTGATCCAGACTTGAGCAATACACCTTGGGCATTAAGCCGAGCGAAACTGTTTAATGATACACCAACTAAGAACATCTCGGTATATAACCCTGCAGCATCGTTCAATTTAGCTGGCGATCTGTTAGCTGTTCGAGACAACAGTTCGGTAGCGAATATCAAACTGGCTTCATGGTTGAACAATTTCAGTTTATTTGATGGAAGGATCGCTTCAGCAAGTACAGGCGCAGCTGAGAATAAGCCAGTTGTATCGAAGTCACATGATTTTAAATATGGGGTAAAAAGCCCTTATTCCTCCTATACGTACAGCGAGACGAGATACAATTGGGTTTCAACGCAGTATGGTGGTTATTATGTTCCATATACTTGGTCGGGGTCGGCAACACCGTCGTATCTGACGGCAGACTATGAAACAAGCATCCGCTTTAACCGTTACATTCCGAAAGATAGCTCGGCTCCAAAAGCGATTGCCGATGCTTCCGATTCAGCTAACGGTATGTTCTGGCAAGCCAAACAAGGCAAAGAAACCTTAAAAGTGAATCCAGAGGTTCTATACGCCTACGATGATGCGTCAGGAAACACAAGTGTTGCCTTCGCCGCGGGCGACAAGCTGAGAGAAATTCGTCCAGTGAGCTACAATCTGGCTCAATTCGTTAATGTCGGGGTCAAGCCAGAAGTAGTCGGCGCAAGTACGGCGACCGATGCAAATGCAAAAGCCCTAGCGAAGAATCTGAACGCTGGAGGTAAGCAGGTCATCTATAAGGGGTCAGCGATAACCACGAACTTTGAAGTGACGGGCGAATTGGAGTTGAAGACCTTTGCTCTCGACATCGGTTCTTCCGCACTTAAGAACGCTTGGAATCCATCCTCGGCTTATAGTACGGATGCCATCAATGAAACATACTTGAGCGAGTATGCTACAAAGGATGAAGCTACTGGTAAATGGCAAGTAACCTTCGATGCTGATGGCAAACTGGTCATCGACAATAAGGAGCATGGCGGTCAATCTGCCAAGCTGACAGCAACAGAGTCGAAATCAACTGTTACCGAACATACATTGGAAGTGCGCGGCGGTAAATTGGTCGGGGTTGATGGCAATCGAAACTTGGACAGCCTTCCGCAAGAATTGAAGGACGCTCTCACTCGGATGCATATTCTCGGTAACGATAACATCTTCAGTTCCTTCGAGAGCGGCAACGGTGATAAGCTTACTGAGCAAGCCGTAGCGACCCTCGGTAACGCGGTAAGGGGTTCGAATGATCTGAAGGTTGGTTCTGGATGGTATGCAGAAGATACGACTACCTTGGTCATTCGTGTCTATACAACAACCTTCGAATTGCCGAGCCATATGTATGTCGACAAAATACCGATGGAGATTCCAGGGCTTGAGGTATCTGGCGACAAGAATCAATTCTTCAGCAAGGGCTTCACTGGGCATACGAAGCTGAGCTACAAAGTTGGTCATGTCGGCATGGTGTTCGACAGCTCCAAGGGCGACTTTGGCGGTAAACGGTCGACTGACTTCATAGTGGGTAACACTTCGATAATGGACACGTTCAGTACAGTTCAATAAAGCTCTACCTTAATGGGAGGTGTCGAGAAATCGGCACCTTCTTTATTTTTGGGGTTCAATTCACCTTCGTTTCAAGTTATAGTAGATACATTTATTTTCCTACCATTCTTGAAATGAGGTGATGTTATGGCTAAATTATCCGAGTTGTCGTTGTATGCCAGATTCAAGTGGGCGGTTCCGGTCGTTCCCACAGTTAAAAAGGATGAGGGATTCTTTAGTGATCCCAAGCCTTGGGATTTTGATGAGCCAGTGCTGGAACTGATTGAACAGATGCTTGCTGAAATCGAAGAGTTCTTTTCCTCAAGGAGCATGCCAGTAGAAGTGGCAATTTATGAAATCAGGGAAGTATTCGACCGGCTCCATGTCGAGATGTACAGTCCACATCAGGAAGTCTACCTGATCGTAGAGAAGTACAAGAAGCTATCCGAAAACCTGTTTTAACTTTGTGGAAGGTGTCGAGAAAATCGGCATCTTCTTTTTATGTGACGATTATTTTATAAGCGCTCGATTGTTTAGTTCGATTTAATGGGGTTCCTGTAGAAGCTTATTACTAATCGATTCAAGCAGGATAAGGTTCCTTTGATTCCCCGCCATCCCTCCAACCTTTGAATGGGATTCGCACAACTATTATTTACAAGCATTTGTATGGAGTTGGGACGACAAGGGGCTTACATAACTTAACTTCAACACATGATTCAAGAGTCAACAGCTTCTAAGTGATTAAAATTCAATCACTTGGAGGTAAGCGGTATGAATGAGAAAGACTTATCGGTTTCAAATGAGGTTCAAGGCAACGATGAAAAGATTGCCGAGTTCAAAGGAAGTGCAGCTAAGGAAGCCGATGCTATATGGAGCGTCGATGTGTTTTATGGATGGCAGTCAGCATCTGGTCGTGAAAAGAACGTAGTGGAAGTCACTTGTAAGCTGGACGGTCAAAAGTTCTATTATCTACTCGAAGACCTGCGAGACATCAAGCAGACGGATCTGGTTATTAAGAGCCTTGGTTCAATTGCTCTCATCAAGCGCAGTTACATTAAGCACTTTGTCGATGTTGCTGACGGAATGATCATGGAAAAGAAGCAGAAATTGATGGACTGTATCGATGTGTATGTTCCATTTGACTTGGGGTCATTGAATGCCCTGCAGCATTATCGACTTGTTTATCGGCACTTTCAGGAAAACCAGGAGAAGTTCCCTACAAAGATCAGCAACACCTTCAATTCGGAGGAACATGAAGGAGCAATCCTTGATGTAGAGTACCCTGTCGACAAAGAAGGCGTTCTGACAATTGCGTTTTTGCGCGAAGACTTTAGGAGTCTGTTCAGTGTCAGGAATGACAATGAGTACAATCAAATTCTTGATGCTTTGCATACTCTTGGGGTTCTGATTCCGAATTCAGGCAAAAAGAAAAAGAAGTCGGAGGCATTCACATTTGAACGCACCTTGTCAAAAGGGGTTGAAGTGAAATTCTTTATGATTCGTATTGACCCATCTTTATTCAAGGGGGAACTGGCGTAATGGCAACTAGACCAGATCCGTTCCCGACCCTTGGCGGAAAATCGCAGATCATTGATCGAATGGTTGAGATTTTCCATTATTGCATTGAAGAGTATGGTTTGACAGGAGCAGTCGATTATTTCATGGGTGGTAATCGGCTTTTCCTCCACCTTGATTGTGACCAAATTAAGTTCAAACTGGCTAATGAGATCGATCGAGGGGTTGTCGCCTTTTTCAAATGTTTGCAAGACCCATACAAGACTGATCAACTAATCGATTCAATTTGGAAGCTGGCGGATTATGTTGATACTGAGGAGCGCTTTACAACTGCTTGTGAAATAAGGCTGGATGAGCAAACCGATGAAATTATCTCAGGCGCTTTGACGTATATCGTTACCATGCATAGCAGGGCAACAAATAGGCAGGATTTCTGCAAAGCAAACGTAGGAACCAAACTAATTCATTCTAGTCTGGACAAGTTGGTAGGTTTCGATGAAATCATTGGCGATGTTCAGATTTACTGTGGAGATTATAAAGAACAGTTCCATAAGTATAAGCATCGGGAAGACCTTCTTGTGTGGTTAGATCCCCCGTATCTGACTACGGAAGCTGTTGAGGGGAAGAGGGGTAATCGGAAGAAAACAAAAGCTACAAACGGTTATGTCCATCCGTTTACTAAAGAGGATCATGAATTAATGATCGACAACATAACGTCACCTGAATGTAAGAACAAGATTATTGTAAGTGGCTATAAAAATGATGCTTATAGGCGACTTGAGCAGAATGGGTTTTACAGGTATTTCGTTGGAACGGTTCACGTCCCGAGTTCAGGGATAGGTAAGATGATTGCCGAGTATATTTGGAGTAACATCAAGATTCCAGATTGGGTTCTTGACTGGACACATAATGCCGAGTAGAAGGATTGAACTTCCTCCATCCCTCCAACCTGTTGAACTCGAAATATGCTGATTCTGTTGAATTATCTTGATTTGTCACAATAATCCTTGAGAACGGCATAACGACAGCCTTATACCAGTAACGATCAGAAAACACTCTCGACCAGGCAATCTGTGCTGAGAGTGTTTTTCTTATGCCTAAAGGAACAAAATGGGCGTAATTTTTGCAATTACGAGAGCTGCAACTGACAGCATGTTGTCGCAAACCCTTCTATAAACACACTTTTTTGAGCAGAACACCATTCGAACTATCTCGAGGTATGCCTTAAAACACACTACGCTCCTTATTTGACGCGAATTTCTTGCAATTCGTGTCGAAAGCTGTCAGTAAGAACGATGAAGAAGGGATTTCGAGGGGATTCCATGTTCGGTTGAAGGAGTCGATGAAATTTTGAGTTAAGCAACATCAGTTCGATATTCTGTGATCCCGTTTTTCCGTAACTCCTGATTTTCTCCGAATGTAAACCTATTCCAGTATCGGTCGCCCTGCTCCTTTCTGCGGCGGCTTTTGCTCGGCGGTCTAAATCGGCTCGTATAGCCGCCGACTCCCTTGGCAGGTCTATTCCCCTTAGTTTTGCCCTTTCGGTCGCTTACAGGGGCTTTCAGGGCGTCCTGCTCAGTTGTCGCCTTGTCGCTCTGTATGGGGTTCTCGTTTTTCCAGTCGTATCAAGGGTTTTCGGGCTTTTTGGTTCTAAAAATTAACCCTAAAAAAGATCAAAAAACACTTGAATTAATCACTAAATGAAGCTATTATTGATACACGTTAAATAACTTAAATTTACTAAAAAAGTAAATTTAAGTAAAAATAATCGGGAGGATGATAAAGATGTTTATAGCTTTGATGGTTTTGGGGATTGTTTTGTTTCTGCCATTTGTACTTCTGAATTTGGAACTTGTGAAGATTGGTATTAACAGAGAAGTGCCGATTACTCATCGACACATTGCCGGATATGCACTGATCATTGAAGCGGCAGTGATTGGGATATTAGCCGTGATTTTAATCTTGTAATTTGCAACAGTGAACTTGAAGTTTGTAAAAGAACAAGATGGAACGAGAGGAGCGAACTTCATGGCAGACAAAATTCCTATGCAATATGATGCTGATGCAGATCGGTGGTATGTGATTCTCAATGATAAGAAATGCTGGATGCATTGCGGTGAAGGCTTTGAGCTTTACATTTGTGGTGATCAAGTTCCATGTCGGCTTGAGCTAGACCATGATTGGTATGTAGTCATTCAAGGCATCAGCTTCAATTTAAGAAAAGGGACTAAGTACATGGTTAATGTATAAGAGAGGGGTAAAAATATGGCACGACTTGCCTATATCCGCTGTCAACGCAAGCAGGAAATCGAAGAATTTGAGCAGCAAGCTCAGGCAGATGAAGTATTTATTGATTTGGCTAACGAATTCGGTGTTACTTTGAACAATTCGCTTGAAGTAATGCTCGAAAAGTTAGTCAGTGGTGATGAGGTTGTTGTTCGAGGGTTGAGTGAACTGGCAGATACCGTAGCCGAATTACGTTCATTAATGGCGACTTTGCGTGATATAGGTACTGAACTACATCTTCTGAACTCAGTCAGTACAGGTGTCCTTTCGGATGAAGGACTTAAGATCCTCACGTTAATAGATACTTTCATAAAAGAAAAGGAACAAATTCGGGAAAAGAAGAAGCGAAAAGGCAGACCTGTGCAACCTTACCCTCCCAACTTCCTTGAAGTATATAAGGGATATCGGAATAAGGAATATAACAGGCTGGAAGCAGCAAAGAAGTTACAAATTAGTGTTAATACATTTCGAGATTTGATTATTGTTTTTGAATTTAGGTTTTAATTTGGAAAGGAGAGAGTTGGAGGTGATAACTTTTAGTGTGAATCCGACAGAAGAGCGGATTGGAGATGCTGGAGTAAGGGTTGTACCTAGGAAGAAACCTGTAGCCCATTACAGTCGCTTTGAAAGTTTAGGAATAAGCGAAGGTTTTGTTAAAACGGTTGATGGGTATTTGGATCAGCCCATAAAAGTAGGCGCATTTGGATATGTGGTTGAGAAAAATACAAAAATGGCTATTAGCAGCAAGGAGGTTCCGATTCTGACGGTTGATGAAATTGAAGCCGGTCGTAAAGGCGGGGTATCGGAAGCAGTCTTTAAGATAAAGGATTTTTCTGATAATGACAGGTGGCTTGAATCGTTAGACACTGATTACGAAGTAATCAAGGCTGTATTTGAACTGGTGGAGACCGAGATATATAACCATAAGAAAAAGTGGTTGCGCTTAGTTATAGAAATTGCTTTAAGAACAGGCAGATCAAAAGATATTGATTATCTTGGAAGATTGATTGAAGAATTCAACGATTTTAGCAGACTGCCGCTTGTATCGCAAGATAAAGAGTGTTTCAAGTCATTTATCAACCCAAACATGATTCAAAAAGTAATCATCTACTTGGAGGAACACAGTTTAAGGGATTTAGTAGGGTATATCATTACAAATAAAAAGGCAGCTGATGCTGTTGGATTGTCTTGATGTGATTAACTCATAGTTGAGGAGGGGTTAAAAGTGATCATAACTAACATGGAGAATGGAAGCATAACTTATAAATCAACTGGTTTATGTCTCGGCAGGAAAATCAAAATTAGACATTCGTGGGAACCGAGCCAGAAAAAGATGGTATATGCATATAACCGAGCAATTGAAGTTTTTCCAGGAGTTGCCCAGACAACATATGAAAACTATACAATTCTTGTACATCCGGAGAGCGGGGAAGCATATTGGTTCAACAATCGACTCTACTCAGCAACATATGAGGAAAATAAATTGATACTTGCTAAGAAAGAGAAATCTCTTGTTGTTTATAAAGATGGGGTTTTTTATCCCACTGACAGAAGCTTTTTATTGAATGGCTATTCTAAAGCAGGAGGGAACAACAAATACAAATGCATAAAACTTGGTACTAGGAAGAGGGGACATTTTATTCCCAGAATACATCAATTGGTCATTCTAATGTGTTTCGGATCGGAAATGGCAATCAATGCACTGGGGCAAAAAGGTCGGATATTTGATATTAATCATATTGATGGTGACCCAACTAACTGCCGACTGGATAACTTAGAGATCGGAACTAGATCGTATAATAAAACACATTACGAAAAATATCTAAGAGAACGTCCAATGTTAGTAGTTCGTAACGGAGAAGTTGTATTTGCTGAATGGTGTTTAGGCGAATCGGAAGATGAGCAGTGTGGTTAAGATATACGAATGATTAGGAGAAGTAGTTAAATGTTAAGAAAATGGTCTATAGTGTAGCGAGACTCGTATCCAGAGATCTCGCTATTTTTATCCTCTCAGGGGTATTGACCGAACTTTATCGGAAATTCTGGACTAACATGCACCGCCGCGAAGGTTTTATCGTGGTTCTAATTAAAACTTTGATTTTTAAGAGTAGCTTAAGAACGGGATATTTGAAGTGAATTCCTGAGAAAATAACTGAGTTAATTTAGAAGAGCGAATCCACTTTTCATAAACAGTGAAGTTTGGTTATCCAACCGAACAGAAATTGAATAAATAAGCGAAGTGGAATTAGAACAGCGAACAGAAATTTTATACAAGGCGAAGTGGATTCAGAAGGAACGAACAGAAGCCTTATATAGTGTCGAGCCGATATACCCAGCCGAACACAATTTTATAAAAGATATGAGCAGTTCAAAAACTGAGTCAGAAACGCATATGAAGAGCTAGGTCTTTTTATTATGCTGTCACATCAAATACCAGTTCTAAGATTTGTTTAGACTACTCGTTCCCTAAATTATGTTCTTAATCGAGGCTTTAGTGTGTCTCTATCTGATCCGTTTATTAGATAGGTCGAAATAAAAATATAATCCAGAGTTGAATCATGACCTTCTAGAACCATTTTCCTCCCAACCCTTCGGAAAACTGTTGATTTCTCGTCAGTTGAATTAATATCCCTCTACTCTTTCCTGACATAATTTGATTTAATCCGAACCAATGTGCAGCAACAAAAATAATCTTGAGATAATTTCGGTTTACTCACGAAATAGGATCGCATTCAGGAATTGAAAATGAAGCAAAATTACAGTACTTACAAGCTCACTTTCTCAAAACTGACTTAAATTCAGATTGTGCTTTCAGTTTAGCCCTGATTTTCCTCTCTGGCTCTAGGGTTTTTCATTTCAAAAGAAAATCAGAGGACTTACGTCAGCCCGATATGCGGCTAATTTAAGTAAGTCGGTATGGAATTAACGAAAGATGCTTTTATTATGTCGTTTCACGCCGATTTAGCCGAATACCAGTCGAAAGTATTACATGAAGAAAGGATTTGATCGAATGGATCAGCCAAAGAAAATGTTGTGGTGGCAGATAACTGAAGCTGTTTCGACAATCGAGAAAAATCTAAAGTCGAAGGAGTTCAATGATGCAGACAGGGAGTTAGAGTTTCAGAAGTATAAGACCATTCAAACTATTATTTTATCATTAGGAGAACTCAGCAATCTAAGTGAGAAGTCAAAACTAAGGTACGAGATGTGGATAAACAAAAGCACAGGCAGAAATTCTTCAAAACAGGCAGCGAAGTACGGCATAACGACTGACTCATTACGATCCAAGATCATTTACTTTGATAACAAACTCAGAGTTTTGGTGGGTGATCAGACTATTGCTTCAATAGTTTCCGCTACATCCGCAGAGCAGCTAGTAGCAATAATGAATCAATTTATACAAAATGCCAAGGAGAGAAAGGGCGTGTTTATGTGATCTTCCCAAAAAAGCTGGAGAATGCAATTATTACAGTTAAAAATAAACTGCCAGAGAGCGACCCCTTCTCAGATACAACGCAAATCCAACAAAGTAAATTGGATGCTCTGATGGGGATCGTGAACTTTGTAAAGCAGATGAATTACATTAAAAGTCCGAGGGTAAAGGAGAAATTCTCCTTCTTCCTTCGATCCAAATATGATTATCAGGAAACAGCGACCCACTTCGGGACATCTCGTAATTCGATTGATGTTATGGTATCACGGGTTTCGCGGCAGTTAGAGTCACTTGTCGGTAAAGAGACCATCGACATGATACTTCAAGATAAGGTATCGGAGGCGTTAAGAGTATTCAGGTCAGGGATATTAAACGAATCAGCAAAGGGGTTTTTCTTGCCGGAAGCGGCAAAGTATTTGCCCGAACCCAAGTATCGAATGTTCAGTTCCCTAGAGGAATGCAGTTCTGAGATTCGTTTTTTAAATGTTCTAACAGAACATGGAATGAAAAACACGATTGAGGAGTGTGATCAGGAGAAATTGGCACATATTCTCTATCTGATTTCGGATAATTCTAAGAAATTGATTGAGGAAGCAGGCGATGATAAGGTTCTTCAGTCGTATTTTGAGAATGGGCATCATAGCCGTGAGAAAGTAGCCATTGAACGCCAAGCTATCTTGAAGTTATTTAATGGAGAATTCAGTACGACGGACAATGGTGAACCCATAAGTAACAAGTATCAAGTCGAGAAAGCACTCGATGAGGTACGGAGACAACACATATTCCATGATGCCGGTTCAGGGCTTGAGTTGGCTTCCAAGGAGGGGTAAGCACATGTATTTAAAGGCTATTCCGCTATACAAATTACCTGCTGATACTTCTGTTCATTTCCTCAAAACCAACCTTGAACAAATGAAATATGATGAAATGAGTGAGTTAGCGGCAGCTCCATATCGAGATGAGAACTGGGTAAGGCTTGCATATTCTGTTTCAATAACAGCCTTTCGTCCATATATTGATGAGAGCTTTGCAGAAATAGTGGAGAGGAAGTCAACGGTCGATCAATTCGCTTATGGGGATTGCAAGATAGTCAACGCGGTATCGTCTGTAAACTGCTTATATTTCGACACTTCGTTCCGTTCCCCAGGAACTTGCGATTGTTCACGCGAATTCAAATTCTTTTCAGGAGAGCATTTCTTCGGGGGCATCGGGGTATATACGATTAAATTATCTTCTGATAGCACTTCAGGAGACAAGATACGATCAATTACCTCAATAGCAAGATACTGTCTCCAGAGTGGCAATCCCTTCAATCGTTTGCTCATAGCGGTCGTAAAGCCGGATAAATGGGAACTTGCTTTTGCTCAAGTGAAACTATTACTTCCTCCAGTTGCAAAAATAAGATCCTGTAAAGTAACGACCACCTTGTTTTATAATCCAGTTGATTTTTTCCAGGCGATACTCAGCGGCAGAGAAGTGAAAGATATTAAACACGAACAATACAGGTCAAGGTTTAGTTTTTAATAAGCCGACTTAGGATGATTTTTCGAAGTTTAAGACTACAGGGTGTATATTTTATGGTCGTTCTTCCGCCTAAAGCCAAGAATATCTGTGCTTTTGTGAGTGATTTAATTCCATTGCAAAGTAAATTAAACCGATTTGCTTGTATTATGTTTCCTTCTGGCGAGTATGTTTCAATAGCCTGAAACTGATCTTGCTCAATAACACACATTAGTTGCTAAATCTTCAAGTGCATCTCCCTTCGGGGTATGATGCACTTTTTTATTTTTACGGAAAATTTGAAAACTAGTCTCGAGATCCAATGAATTTTAGGAGTGGATAGCTGATCAATTTTATATTAAGTGGATATTGAACATCAGATTAGCCATTGGTCCGATTTTCAATATCTTAGCCGCATTTCAATCTCCTTTGCCCATGTGCAGTTCCTGCATGTGGGATCTTTTAGGAAGTTTCTAAAAGAACACTTCATCGATGTTTGCAACAGTAATTGATGATTGCTCTTGAAACACAAAGGATGATGGAGGGAACCAAATACAGATATGAAAGGATGATCAAGGTGAGCAAAGACAATGAACAGTATTCTGATCAAAATCAAAGTAAAGAAAAGAAGAAAAAGAAGGTCACTTTACTCATTGGAATCGTTGTTCTTATAGCGATTTTATTGATGATTATTCGGAGTTGTTCTTCTGATCCCGTAGCTCCAGTGGAACGCAATGATCCTATTGCAAGACCAGGTGTAGGTGAAGTACTTGATGGCGACCTTCCGAATATGTCGGACGAGCAAATTAGAGAGTATTTAAAGAAGAAACAAGATGCTTCACTTTTTACTACTGCAGTTAATGCGGAAGCCACTTTTGAAACTGGAAGCAATGTACTGAATCTGATGGTTGCCAATCCTGAAAAGAACTCAGTGGACTGCTACTTCGAAATTGTAGACGCGGGAGAAGTCATCTACACTTCCCCATTATTAAAACCAAAGCAATACATCCAAAGTGCAGAGCTTTCCAAGGTGCTATCTGAGGACATAAACAAGCTGATCGTCCGGTATAACGAGGTTTATCAGGACAATATCATTGGTGTAGTTGAGGTTGCGATTCAAGCAGTTAATAAATCTAAGGGGGTCTAGGAATGCCAATTTGGTTCGATACCTCTTGAATAATCAAGAGCAAAAAGTTAGAAGTGAACCTAAAACAAATACAGGAGGCAGAATCAATGATGAAATCAATGCTAAAGAAGTTCACAGTTAGTGCAATGTTGATGACGATGCTGTTAAGTTCAGCTGTTGCTTCGGCGGCAGACCAAACGATCGATCCCGAGAACGGATCTACGATTGACGTATCAGGTACCGCCGATTCTACTATTATTGTGGTAACAACACCAACAGCTTTAGCATTCGCCATCGATCCGAACTCACCGGCTCCTTTCACATCCGTTCCTGCAACGGTAACTAATGGCACTTATGCTCCAATTGATTTTCAGATTCTTGGTATTATTTCTGAGCCAGGTACATCTGTTAAGGTTGTAGATCAATCGATGCATATTGATCAAGAATGGCAGGGCTTAGGTAAAGCAGCTACAGAATCGCAAATCGCCCTCGGTATTAAGGGGGTATCAAATGGGACAACTATTTGGTCGCCTGCCGAAAGTGATGGAGTCACACCATCAACTGTAGCCGGAACAATCAAGCTCGAACCGAACAGCACAGAGGACATTATGGTAGATGCGAAACATGGTAACGCATGGGGTTCGGCTAAGACTTTGAATTACAAGCTCTATACGAGAGTTGCACTGACTGAAAACTAAAATATGGAGTTAACGAATCGTGGCGGGAGTGTATATCCCGTCACATTTTACTTTGATTGAAAATTTGAATTGGATGGTGAAGAGAATGAAGTCCATTGCAAAGTTTCTCGTTATGTCAATGTTCAGTTTCATGGTAATTGCATCGTTTACGCCGATGAAGTCTCACGCAGCTCCAGTGGTTCCTTCAGGTTCGGGATCGGAAGGTGATCCATATGCGATTAGTTCAGTAAGTCATTTGGAATGGGTTGCTAATCAAGTTAACTCGGGCAACTCATTTGAAAATAAGTTTTTGGAGTTATCTCAGAATATTGATGCGTCAGGTTGGGAGGCTACCCCAATCGGAACCCAATCGAAAATGTTTTCTGGGACATTTGACGGTAAGAATCACAAGATTAGTAACTTAACGATCAATAAGTCTTCATCTGATTATGTTGGCTTATTCGGGGTTTCGAGTGGTTTAGCTACTATTAAGAACATAGGGATTGTAAATGCGAACATCTCAGGAAAGGATAACGTAGGAGGTCTAATCGGGCGTACACTTGGAGAGGTGAGAAATGCATACGTAACTGGGATTGTGTCAGGTAATGACAAAATTGGCGGTTTAATTGGTGATAATAATCGTAGAATCTATGATTCGTATTCAACAGCTACTGTCACAGGGAACAGGCATATTGGAGGCTTGGTTGGATATAATAGCGGGGGTCAAATTTACAATTCATTTGCAACGGGAAGTGTTTCAGGCAGCGTAGATATCGGTGGTTTGACGGGATATAATTATTCAGACATTCGGAATTCCTATGCAACTGGAAATGTAACAGGAGGAATCCGTGTGGGCGGTTTTGTCGGAGTAAATGGCGGATTTATTTCTAACTCTTATGCTACAGGAAATCTTTCGGGAGAAGGGGAAATCGGCGGCTTTTCTGGATATAATAGTGATGGATATGGGAGGATCACGTCCTCATATTGGAATTCAGATAGCGACATAAAAGAGAGTAACATTCCTCAAAATCCAAAGCTTGGGGTCGGCAGCGACAATGTTGTGACAATTGCAAAGACGGTTGTTGAAATGAAATCAGCTGATTTTGCACAATTGTTAAATAGTAACCGAGGTGCATTAGAGGCTGAATGGTTATTAGCGAGTAACACAAATAACGGCTTCCCTACATTTTCATTAATGGGAAGCGGTGGGGATGAAGGAAATTCAGATTCTGAATCTAGTCGAGATATTGATATTACTGGAAGCGTATCAGCGTCGATAATTGTGGTAACCGTTCCTACTACACTGAGCTTCGCAATCAAGACTAATTCAGAAACTGATCCGTTTATCAGTGCTCCATTTAGTGTAGAGAATCAGACCAACTCGCCTATAGAAATCGCATTTTTAGGATTCAAATCCAAAGAAGGAACGACAGCTAAGGTTGTAAATGCAGATAAGTATCCAGATTGGGGTAAGCTTCCTACTTCAAAATCCGAAACTGAAATTGCACTTGGAATTAAAACTGATGGCAAGACCTACTGGTCGCCAGCAGAAACTACAGAAGAACCGAGTTCAGTGATTGATACAGTGAGGATTGATCAGCTAGGTACAAAGGTATTTGCTTTGGATGGGAAACATGGAATGGCGTTTAAACAATCAAAAGTACTTGATTATACAATGTATGCTCGTGTTGGACTAGCAAGTTAATATTGAGTAAGTCATTCGCTCCCCTCAATTCCAGAGGGGAATTTTTTTTTTGCCCATTTGCATATAGCATTTTCATTTCAAGAGTTGTTACCAGATAAACCTTACAACAACTATAAGCCACTAGTGACATGATCATACAGATCACGTTCCGATGTTCAAACCGAAGGGGGTTGATACAGTGAAATTTAAGATAAGAGTCTCATTTCTGATTATCTGTGCCGTATTCATCTGCTTAAGTTCTTCTAGAGTAATCGCCGCAGCAGATGCAGATATAAAATCTATTGAGATTCCTTCAGGCGATAAGAAGCATATGCAAGACGTTTGGGGCAAATTAGGGAATGCAGGAAGTCGTCTTAACCTTGATTTTGAAGCTAACACAGGAGATCATCCCGATTCTCGGCTTCTTGTCTACGATGGTACGAGCGGAACGGTAAAATTCAACAATACCAATTTTCAGGATGCAACTGAAAAATCACGGAAAAGAGTGCTAAGGGAATTCGTTGAGGCGCTTCAGGGGTCGGCAGTCTCGGATCAAACGCAACAAGTAATAATGAGTTCAATATCTGCTTTGAACAGTGAAGTTTCAATGTTGCTGATCCCTTTAGTTACGGAAAGTGCTTCAGCAGATATGTATACTGCAATGATATGGATCAATCCGATCTTGCCTTACGTTAGAGTAGTTTTCGGCATAGGGGCGATCTTACTTACAATTTATCTGATTGCAACATCGATTGCCGATTTGTTTTACATTGGACTACCTGTAGCAAGAGAGTCAATGGACATGAAGGCGAATAATAAAAGGCGAAAGAAGCCATTCGGAATTAGCAATGATGCTATTTCTGCTGTTAGGGAAACAGAAGCTTCATTAAAGTCAACAGGCAGCTATAAAAATGCGTACATGCTTTACTTCAAACGAAGGGTTCTGACCTACATTATCCTCTCGCTCTGTTTGCTCTACCTGATCGGCGGAGAGCTTGGCGGACTTATCGCATGGCTCCTGAGTCTTGGAAGTGGAGTTGTATAAAACATTAATCCTCTCATTTCATGAGGGGATTTTTCTTTTAGATTAAGCAGCAGTAATACCGAAATCGTCGAGTTAAGAAGCCTCGAGTGGTTCATTTATCACCCCGCAACACATGAAACCTAGAAATACCTTTGTATGACGTTTGAGATTAACACAACTTCGACATCTGATTTTGCAGAAGGATTACAAAAGTAGCACATAAATAAAACGATTTTCAGAAAAGGAGATGACGGGAATGAGGGGTATTGAGAGCGGTCAGGTCAATGGGTTCGTTATTGATCACGGTGAAGGTGTCGAAGCAGATATGCATTCAGATGAACTCAGTGACAAGGAGTTTTTAAAGTTTCAGAAAAAGATGATCCGAGCCGAAAAGTGGCTAAATCGCTTAGAGAAAATAACTGCATGGTTGGATCGAGTTCAGCACTGGGCTGAGGAGCGAGCTTCAAAATCGAAATAAGAGCCAGGGAAAAGGATGGAGGTGAAAAGGTTGCAACCTAAGCGTATAAATCGATTTATAGCGGCGCTTATTGCCGTATTTCTTCTAATAACATCCATACCGCTAAATTCGGCTTCTGCAGTCGGTACTCCTTCAACAGACTCCCCAAATGCTATGGCACGTTCGATGATTGACTTCTTCCGGAAAGACAGAACGGAGCTTGCTGTAGACAGGGTTTCTAGAGATGAATTGATGGTGTATGGGGTATTTCTTTCCAATTTCTTTATCCCAGGGAAGACCAAGTTAAGTGATATGGTCGATGCTTCAACGGATAAGCAGGACACCATTCCAAGGATTGTGAGCAATAAATTTTTTGGATCGCCTGATAATTATAAGCAGATCGTGGACGTCAATACGAAGTTATACAATGCGATCATGGAGGTATTCCAATCCTCAAAGTCATCCTTCGGTTTGTTTAAGTCCGTTCCTCAAGATGGGTCACTTCCAATGTCAGGAGAAGATTTTTACAACAAACTGGCAGGAGTAGACACGAATCGAAAAATATATGCGAAGAATGGTTCAGGCGACAATGTTGTAATGGACTTGAACGATAAAGCAACAAGAGCAGCTATTCAAGTACTGTTCTCTTATTCGCCAGAGTTGATTTTGGATAAGGAGAAAGGACTTAGGGCTTTAACCGCCATGTATATCGATGGATTAGGTAACATTTGGGGGGCTTACGATAATGTCGCAATAGAAGAGTATGTACTGATTCTTCCTGCAGCATTAAATCCGGTTGTGTTCTCTGGAACCGCTACTGGGGGTAAGTTTCCGGTCGCAAACGTATTTGTTATGGGCGGTATAGTTAAGATTACGGAAAACTTTTTAGACGGAAAACCCTTCATGACTCCGTACTATAACATTAAGGATTACTTTACGAACGGTTCTTCGGCAGGAAGCACAATGAACAGAAGTAATATGCTTAGTATCTTTGGTATTCAATCGCATTCCAGTATGACAAAGCTATCAGGGGGTTCAGCATTCCGAAGTCTGGGCGATTCAGACACTTTGATCATGAACAGTGATAAGGTCACCTCAAATCCGTATCAAGATGTTCAGAAGTATATTAACGAAACCGTATCTAGCACTTTTTCAAGTAACAATTCGTTTATCTTTTTGACCATTGATGCAAGTAAATTCACCAATGGACAAAAATATTTTGTAGATGAAGAAGCACTCAACAGTGATCAGAAGGATACTTTGTCCAAATACTTATTCGGTGGCAGTGTTTTTTCATTGGATGAATTAGCTGACGATATGTACTATTTCAACGTACCAACTGGAGCCAGCGGCGGTGAAGGTGATTGGAAAACCGATGATGATGCTTTGATGATGAGGCAGAAGATGTTCGCCAAAGAAGTATCGGGTCAATATCAGTTTTATCAAGGCTCTTACTTCTCGTCACCCTTCAACGGCTTTCTTCATTATTATTACGATAGCAAGAGTTCTGGTAACGAACAGGATCAAGTAGATTTTTTAGTGAAATGGCTTCAAGATAACACGACCAATAAAACTTTAAATTCAACTTCTGCTGAGTTTAAAGCGTTAAAGAGTTTTTTGGATTCGGGAAGTTTTGGGACAGATGATCCTGATACAATTAATGCCGCGCTAAAGCTATTGAAATTCGACAGTAATAATTTCGTTTATAATGTGTTGCCCTCATCGACACTCGTCGAGGATAATCTTATACGATCAAACTGGTACCAACCAAAACTTATATCTCCAACTAGCTTTGGTTTAACTGAATATGATTCTTTTCTGGGGTATATTTCAATTGCGATAAGAAAGAGTGCTTTCTTTAAACAATATAACGGATTTGATGATTATTCTTACTTTGAATTTAATGGTGCTGGTCTTTTTCAGTCAGGAAATGGCGGAAAAATCGTAGGTCATGATACTGTCAAAGGATCGAGTAAGAAGGTTGTTGGGACAAACGGACAAAATGCAATTTCTACTCTGTTCTATAATTCTATGGTGTATCGGGTATTTGGAATGAATAGTACCTTTACCCGACAATTAACGAGCAACATGTACGCTGGAACAGAAGTAGATGGCGTTCTAGGTAAATATACTACTCGGACTGCGATCATGAATGATGTCAATAACTACCCAGGTATCTATTGGGGTTACATGGTGCAACTACTCGGCATCGAAAAGAGTAAAGACAGTAAAACTGGTGAGGAAAAATGGGATAGCAAACGTTTCGAGAATGATTTATTGCCCACAATTATATTGAATACGATGGGTGGGGGATTAGACCTTGTTACGATCATCGGAGGATCGGGGGTTGTTGCTTCCGAAGAAAAAACCATGCAGGAAATGCAAACCGATATCGTTAAGAAGATTTATGGTCTTCTCTCGGACGGTCCAAATCAGTACAGAGATAAGCTGATCAAATCTGCACAAGACAGCTGGATTATATCCACCCATAGAAGCATTACCGGTTCGTGGATCGGAAATATTTTAAGTGTAAGTGCAGGCGGAAACCAATCATATGCTTCGATTGTTGGTTACATCAATACGCCTAGTCTGACGGAGTTACCTATAACTTCTTGGTTACTGGACGATTACATGTCAATATACTTGTTGCTGATCTTATTTGTTGCGATGATCGTGATAATAATGGTCATAACACATGTGCGTTCAATTAGAGAAGGGGTATTAATCTTCATCGTAATGGCTTTCGTACTGATAATTCCTCAGTTCTTTATTTCAAGTGTAGTAAATTTATCAAATACTGCAGGAGATAAGCTGTATTCTGGGAGGTTTAATTATTGGGCAATTACTCAGCATCAGCAAGCACTGTCTTCTATGCGTAATGTAAAGCTTATGGATGATGAGAAAAACTATATTATTGCTCAAAACATGGAGTTAGCAAGGGAGGCATATTCCTCAGATGTTGGAGTTCGGGTTAAATGGATGTCACCTAAGAAAGATGATGTTTTCGATGATATGTTTAACAAAGGGAAAATAACTCAAACGTTAAATGAAAATCTGAACATCTTTAGGTGGTTATTCAGCAGTTTTATTAACCAAGAAGAGTATGTTTTCAATGATCCACTGGTCACCTACTTATATAGACCATATAACGCTATAGCTACAGCAGCCAAAAATTCGTACTCCAAACTTACAGAAAAAGCAGTATCAAGAAATGAGTCTGCCAACAAATTATTAAACGCTAAAGAGTCATCCTTCGTTTTCCCTGAGTACAGATTTAAGTCTTTATTGGACGACAATAAGAAAGTTCAATACTCTGATCAACAAAATCAGTTAATAAAATCGAGTGCAACACTATCAGTCACCGATAATTCTGAAATGGAGGAGAGCTATAGGTATTGGGCGTTGAATAGTTCCGATGTTTCTAAAGCCATTTTCCGAAATGATATCAACTCTAATGCAGGATTACGTGCCGCGACAGATGAGCATTCCGAAGCCTTCCTGTTATCAACTGAAAGTCCGTTTTATTACTTCTACAATGCATTGAAGAGCAGATATTCAAGAGTTGATGGAGAGTTTAAATCAGCCTTACTTTCCAAAGAAGTGTTCAGGGCTTCAAGTGATAACCTGAAGGTAAATAATTCAATGAGGGATTTCCTCGATCTGGAGGGGTTATTTACTTACGTGATTCCGTATTTATACCAAGGAAATGACTATGTATATAGGTGGACGGCAACGAATGGGAAGAGTGTCGATACCTTTAACTTCAAAAACGCATTAGAGCCTTCCGATCCTGCGATGAAGGCAAAATTTAACGAAGAAGCGAAACGTAAAGAAGACTTAAAAGCTGTTTGGAAGTTGTACTCACCTTGGGTTGACCAGATTTATTCTCTCGATGTAATGGGGAAACAAGTTCCAATTGCCAATAAAAAAGTGTATGTTACTGATACGGCTAACCCAGGTGCATACGATGATGCCGGAAGACCGATGATCTTTTCTGAGGCAGATATGTATGCGAAGGGGTATAATTACTCTCAGCTTACTGATGTAGAACGGAGAATCCAGTCCACACTGAAATCAACGTACAAGGATCTAATGTATTTAACGAACTATTACGATTTCGATAATGAGGTTCTCATTACTGCAGCAGCAATGATGGCG
Organism: Paenibacillus aceti; assembly: GCF_003614185.1. GTDB lineage: Bacteria > Bacillota > Bacilli > Paenibacillales > Paenibacillaceae > Fontibacillus > Fontibacillus aceti. The sequence goes on along the minus strand of NZ_KZ987724.1, from coordinate 3,146,979 downwards.
ACATTTAACTTTAATCGTGAATTCTCTGAAAATAGGCTCCTTGGAGAAAGTAGTACGTTGTACCCGCAAAATTTTGAGCTAAAAAACTTTAATTACGATGCTTTCATGAGACTGATCTTAATGAATTCTACTGGAGAAGCGTTAATGGACGATCAAGACCTGTACGCACGGGTTCTTGAAAAGACGTCGATATTCTCAGGATTACTTTTGATTCTGTGTGATTTGATGGCTGTCATCGTTGTGCCAGTAGCGAAGTTATTCGTATTGCTGTTGCTTTTGTTCTTAACCATTGCGATTTGCTTATCAAGTGTGTTGGTTCCTCCAGAGAGACTGACAAGAACCATTAGTAAGAATTTGTTTATACCGTCTCTGATCTTCTTGGCAGCGAGTATTGGGTTTGCATTTGTGATCTCACTATTCATGGGTGAAGGGTTAACGGGATATGTTGGAGGAAGAACGCCATCACTCGGAGTTAGCGATCCTTCGATAGTCATGTTATTAATGGTGGCTGTTGACGTTTTGTACGTCTTTATCCTTTGGAAAATTGCGAAGTTACTCATCGCATCATTGAAGTCGCATGTTATTTCAACTGTTTTTGCAACTGTAGGGCTTGCAGTAGGTGCAATGACTGCATTTAAACAATATATGCGTTCATCGATGAGCAGGACATTTGATGGAGCTCTAAGTCACGCTCTTGATACAGAAGGTGAAAATGCAGTTAATGGTGGACCGATGGGTGGTAATAAGCCTTCAGGGTTGAGATCGAGATTCGGAAAAGGAATTATGTATAACCACGATCAGCTTAACCTGAGCCATTCAGATGGTAATGAAAAGAGTAACCCTTCGATGAACGGCAGAGATGGGCAATCGAATAATGCCGTACTACCTAATGAGAAAGATCGTAAGTTTGAGAATTATATTGATGATCTGTCATCCCGAAGAGCAGAGAGTACTGATAGGAAAGACGATGGGATGCGAAAGCAAACTAAGAAAAGTGATTCTGTTGGTAAAGATATAAAGTCCGATCAAAGCCAGCAAAAGAAATCCGAGAAGTAAAGATTGGAACAGTCGGAAATTTTTCAATAGAAGAGTTTCCGACTTTTTTTGTTTGAGAAGTAGTAAAAACAGCCAGCTAAGGGACTTAAGGTGACTCTTTATTCTGGCTCTTGAAGGTAAAAGTTGATTTAAGTCGTTCATTTCGATGAAATGGTATATCTTGTCCTTTGTGCGCGGATGGGGTATATTGGAACTAATAAAATATTCTTTGGAAGCGGAAGCACCGCAGACAAGCCTATTAACGGGCGTAGTCTGCGGTTTTTTGCGTTCAATGACAATTGGAGGATGATTCTTATGAAATGTTGTACATTTTGTTCTAGCGAAGCTGAAGTACTGTTTAATCACCTTACTCATGATATTGGGTCGCTTTGCGTAGAGTGTTACATGAAACTACACGGATCATGCGGAGTTTGCCGCGGCAGCTTTCTACCTGAAAAAGTGATGCCTGATGTAGATTATCGGATTGAGATTAAATTTATAGGAACAGGAGAAAAGAACTTTATCGTTTGTAATCAATGTGATTTAGAAATTCGTCAGCATTTCCCGTTGATGTTCGTTTAAGGGCATTGGGGGCATGGGTCTAATCTATAGCTTACAAAGTGATCACCTTTCACTAAGGTGATCTTTATTTTTGATTTTAGATAAATTAGGCTCAACATTTTTTCAAAAAACCTATGAAAAGTGCGTCAAAAAGTAACTTCAAACCTGAGAAAAATTACATAACTAACCAGTTAATTGTGGTTGGTTAGGAGGCTCAGGGAGTGCATGTTGAATACACAAGTTTATCATTCGGTTTTGAATTAGAATTCACGGGGATAAAACGTTCAGTGGCAGCTCATGTTGTTGCGGACTTCTTCGACACAGGCAGACCAACACAAATTGGTGGATGGGGTCATGATACTTATGAAATAAAGGATCGATCCGGACGGATATGGAGAGTCGTTAAGGACGCATCAGTTCAAGCGGTTCGACAAGAGAACTCCGAAATAGTAATCGTATCGGATGATTATCAGTGTGAACTTGTATCCCCTGTTTTGGGGTATTCTGATATTCCTTTATTGCAGAGATTAATTCGAGAATTGAAGGAAAGCGGCGCATTAGTAAACAAGAGTTGCGGATTACATGTACATGTAGGAGCTGAGAGATTCTCCCCAAATAACTTGAGAACTCTTTGTAATATTATCTACGCAAAACAATCTTTGCTGACCAAGGCATTGGATTGCAGACAGGATCGGCGCAGATACTGCTTGGATCTTTCGGATGAGTTTATAAAGAAGCTGAATAAAAAGAAGCCGAAGACGATGGGGGAGTTTGCAGAAGTTTGGTATCACGGATTCAATGCTTTACCCTTCCGTCGAAACGATCGATATAACGACTCCAGGTACCGGATACTGAATTTGCACCAGTTATTAAGCGGCAGATTAAAGACAGTAGAGTTCCGTTTATTCAATGGAACTTTGCATGCCGGCAAAGTGAAAGCAAGTATCCAGTTGAGTTTGCTCATCGCGGCTCAAGCCCTTAACCAAAAGAAAGCAACCAGTCGGGTAACAGTGCCTGACAACGGGAATGAGAAGTATTCATTTCGTGTATGGCTTCTCAGACTTGGTGGTATTGGTGATGAGTTCAAAACCATGCGTTATCACCTACTTAAGTACCTTGAAGGTAATTCTGCATGGAGGGAGCCGCCAACGAATGATGACGCTCGGGGCTTGTCAGACGTCGAAGCGCAGTAAGCCCCATTCGGGGTATTCTTGGGCGATCCTGACCGTTATTGAACACTGTACAACCAATCGTAATCCAAGGTAAACTTACCAACTAACTATTGATATTGGAGGTACCGAGTATGAAGCCTTATGTAGCTTACGGGAGCAATATGCACATTAAGCAAATGAAGATGCGTTGTCCTGATGCGTATATCATCGGGATTGGGTGTATTGAAGATCATGAGCTAGTGTTTAAACGCGTAGCCACCATCTCTAAACATATCGGACTATTTGTACCTGTTGTGTTGTGGATGATCTCCGAAAGGGATGAAATCGCTTTAGATCATTATGAAGGCGTTTCAGTTGGACTCTACAGAAAAGAGATCATTAAGATAAAGTTAGAATCGATTAGTGTAAAAAATGACGTGTTTAATGAAAGTGATCTTCCAATTGAACTAGGAGCGATGGTTTATATCATGAATGCCGAATCAAGACCAATATCGGCGCCTACTCGGATATACTATGAGACTATTCTTGAAGGCTACCAACAGAACAACATTGATGTTCGCCCCCTTTCTGTTGCAGCTATTAAAAGCGATTATAGGGACACGGATTATTATGAAGGTTATAGAACAGCTAGACGGAGGAGGTAAGTGTTTGAGCCTACAAATAGTAATGACTCATGGGGTTCGAGAGATTGGCTGTAGGGATTGGCAACTGGTTATTTCATTAATCATCAAGCACTTTTATGGCAAAGAAGAGTTTCTGTCTTTTAAGACTGTTGGGAAGAAAACGGTAGTTACGAATGGGAATGACGGTCATTTACTCACTATCGACAACAAGAAGTTATTTTCAGAAGTAGTTTGGGCAGTATACGGCGATGAGGGGAAGATGAAGTATTATACATTCATGCTTCCGCATGAGTATTAATCACGTAAGTAGCGAGAGTTTGAAATTGTAGGATCGATGTGACTTAAATACAACAGACTATTATTCGGGTTCTTTATATAATGAAGATGATGCCTTCTAAATGGAATGGAGTGGGAATAAGGGACAGATACACAGTTCCTTCTTTTAAAGTTTAGCGAATCCTGTAGATCGGAGGTCAATATGAAAACGAAAAAGTTAACAGCAGTAATACTTGCATTCTCAATTATTTTAGGGGGTCAAGGCGCACTCGCGGCGCAGTCTGAAAAACCAGTCCAAATTGCTTCTGCGGACTTCGATTATTCCAAGGAAGCAAAAGATGCTTTGGCTCACGTCAATAAAATTCGTAAGTCGGCAGGACTGGATGAGGTTAAGCTTAATCCTTACCTTACAAAAGCCGCAGAGAATCATGCTAAATATTTAGACGCGAATGGAGAAACAGGTCACGATGAGGTAAAGGGCAAGAAAGGCTTTACTGGTGAAGGACCGAAAGATAGGGTTCTTGCTGTTGGAGGTTCAAATATAGCACAAGGTGCTAGTGAGGTTATTTCGTATTCGGAGACAACTGTAGAAGGCTCTATCGATCTTATGGTCGATACGGCGTACCATAGGGTTCCATTCCTCAACCCATTCGCTACTGAGATTGGTATTGGCATGGTTGGTAAGAATTTCGTTATGCTGGACTCATCTTTTGGAAATTCGACTAAGATTTCTGTCTATCCATATGACTGGCAGAAAAATGTACCAACAACGTTTACTGGAGCTGAAAATCCAAACCCGTTGAGTAAGTTCGGTATTAGCAAATCGGGGTATGTGATTTCAATCTATCCTCCGCATGTACTCGACTCAAAGAATATCGACGCAACTATAAAGGACAGCAAGGGAAACAATGTACCGTTCTTTTCTGAGTGGTATATGGGTTATTGGTTCTTTTACACGAAAGAACCGCTAAAAAATGGCGAAAAATATACGGTGTCAGTAAACTATAAACCTCTCTATGAGGAAGAGTATGAAGGAAAAACACTCAACAAAACTTGGTCTTTCACAACTGCAGGAAGCTCATCTAACAGTGGTTCTGATAATAAAGTATCGAATTCAAATGATGGTTACTCAAAAGAAGCAAAAGAAGCCTTAGATTACATCAACAAAATCCGCAAGGATGCAGGACTCAGCGAAGTAAAGCTGAACCCATTCCTTACGAAAGCGGCTGAAAACCATGCGAAATACCTCAATGCTGGTAATCCCTATGACCATGATGAAATTGAGGGTAAGAAGGGCTTCACTGGTGTAACGCCCAAGGACAGAGTACTTGCGGTAGGTGGGGATTCTCAATTGGCTCAAGGATTAGTTGAAGTTCTTACAGTTAATAACTCCACTGTAAAGGCAGCAATTGATACCCTAGTCAATACGGCGTACCACAGAACACCGTTCCTAGATCCTTACGCATCGGAAGTAGGCGTGGGACTTGAGGGAAAGAAATTCGCAATGGTATCAAAAACCCGTAGTTCGGATACAACGGATATTTCGATGTACCCTTACAATGGTCAAAAGAATGTACCTACAACGTTTGTCGGAGCAGATGAAGACCCTAACCCGCTAAGAAAGTTTGGTATTGAAAGATCGGGCTATGTTATCTCGTTCTATCCGCCCCATGTACTAGACACTAAAAATATTGATGCAACTATCAAAGATAGTAAGGGCGCTAGTGTACCTTTCTTCTCTGAATGGTACATGGGTTATTGGTTCTTCTACACTAAGCAACCTTTGAAAAACAGTGAAACTTACACGGTATCTGTCAATTACAAGCCGTTGTATGAGGACGAGTATGCAGGCAAAACTCTCAACAAGACTTGGTCTTTCACAACTGTAGCAAGCGGCTCTAATGGGAACGTAACTACCCCTCCTACTGGAGGTGGAGATGTAAACCCTCCACCGAGCGGTTCAACTTCTGCAATCACGGGTAACTTTAACAAGGACAATGTCGGTGTAACAATTAATGGCGATTTGGTAAGTTTGAATCCTCCTGCGAAGATCGTCAACGGAAGCACCTTCATCCCACTTCGTGGAGTTTTCGAGAAGCTCAACTCAGAAGTAAAGTGGAATAATGACAAGCAAGAAGTAACTATTGTTCGAGAAAGTACTACAGTTAAGCTGACAATCGGCAGTAAGACTGCGTATGTCAATGGCAAGGCGATTACACTTTCGACAGCACCGTTTATCAATAACTCATCAACCTATGTACCTTTAAGATTTGCTAGTGAATCTATTGGAGCCGAAGTAAGTTGGGATCAAACAAATTTTATTGCAATCATTAAATCAGAATAATTCTCCAAATTGGGGTCAGATGCATTGAGCATCTGGCTCTTTTCTTTATGTGTGCAGTGATCTCCCAGTTAGGGGTCACTGCATTTTCTTTTATGCTAATCGAAGCACGATTTGCTGGCATTTAGTTACTAGAAAAATTTCAAAATGTTGTGGAGATTAGATGATTTTCAAGACAGTCAGCAAGAGCAAATTTATAAGACCAAGAGAAAAAGAATAAGCACAAGTAAGGAGATGAAGGATGTGGCAAACAGTAAACAGGAAAGAAAAAGGATCATCTCAGTTCTCTTGGTGATCGCTCTACTCATCGGGTTATTCCCAATGAGTGCTCTTGCTGATGATCAACCAAGTGACAGCGACTACGGAAATGAAGTGAGCGTAACGGATGCCGTTTACGGTGAAACCAGTGTTACGAATGCAGTATACGCTTCCGATCCGAGTCACTTCGTTTACGAGTTAAATCCGGAATGGATGAATGAACCTTATGCCTATATCCGAGAGTATATCGGACCAGGTGGAGATGTGGTCATCCCCGCGACAATCGAAGGGCGACCCGTTTCAAGGATTTTTGGAGCAGCATTTCTGGGTAATCAAAGTATTACGAGCGTAGTTATACCTGAAAGTGTTGAGCGAGTCGAGGTTAATGCGTTTGCGTACAGCTATGGAATTAAAAGTATTGTATTTAAAAATCCTGATACGATAATTGGTGACAAGAATGGTTTGTCTGATTGGGACATTGTGATCCCATACCAAGCTACAATTATCGGACATAACAATTCGACCGCAGAAAGCTTTGCACGTAAACGAAACATCAATTTTTTGAGTATTGATGAGCCTTGGACTACAGAAACAGACTATGGATCACAAGATGCTATGTCTCGCTTCCATCGAGGTGAAGATGTTGTCGTGAGCGAGCTGTTCCAAAGTAGTGAGCTGGCAGATTATTTTGTTCATTGGATGGGCGAGCTTTGGGGACTATGGACAACACCAGTCTGGAACGGGACGATCAACGATACGATCAATAAGCGTGATGTCGAAATGAGGATGCAAAGGTTTTACCAGAATAAAGGACACTTCTCATTCGGCTCCGATGATTTCAAGGGATTCACAAGCTTAGAGGGTCTGCAGCTATTCAAGGACAGTATCCTTCGCGACCCTAAGTTCTCAGACAATGCAGTATTTCAGTTTAGCGGCAATCAGCTTCGTGAAGTGAATGCCCTGAGCTTCCTGAATGGGGTAAATTTTCTGGATCTCAGTAATAATCAGTTGGAGAACATTGACGGGCTAAGCGGTCTTGAAAGGCTAAGTCACTTAGATGTGTCCAATAACAAATTAACCGACCTAGATGGCTTGAATAATTTGAGAAGGTTGATCGAGCCGCAGACAGCGGCGACAACGACCAGTGTTCTTGATTTCAGTCATAACCGGCTCTCCAACATCGAGGGGCTAAACAATGTAAGCATGCTTGATACACTAAATGCAAATAAGGTTGATTTCAGTTACAATTTCTTAACCAATAGTAACATTCCCACTTTATCGAAGCTGTTCAAACTTTTCGACCAAGTAGCAAAACCTCAGTTGCTGTTCGACTACAATTATATTTTTATTGACGACCAGGCAGCAGGTAAACAGTTCTACAACGATTGGTTAGAAATATCCGGTCTATCGAGGGGCGACAACCGAGCCAATACTCCGCAATACAATTATCGATTCGTTAAAGGTGCTGACACGTTAAGAGTCGAGCATCGTGTCAAAGGAACAGATGAATTGCTATCTTTTGAGGAATATTCGACAGCGGACAAGTCTTTGGACTTGAACGCTTCCATTACGTACAATGCCAAGAATTTTGAAGGTTATTCCCTCATTGGTGATTCAGGTAAGTATGTTTTAAACAAAGATCATATTTTCACTTCCAAAATCGGCACAGAGCGTCACTTAGTTAATTCAAGAAATGGGTTATCGATCTCCAATGTAGGACTGCCAGATAATATGACTAGTTCAATTACGGATGAAGGGATATTGACCACTACCGATACAGCGGGCGAATACAACATTGTTGGTAAAGGAACTACAGAGGTTAATATTCATAGCGAAGGGGTATCTCATGGCATTTATCCGCTCACTTTCGACACCTTTGGAAGCAAGGACAATGTCATCGTTTTCTATTACCAATCTTCTGCTTCATTAGCGAAGCATAAGTTAACAGTCGGTATGGAAGGGCAAGGTACAACCTTTCCTGCAACTGGCACTTACGAATACGATGACGGAGAATGGGTTTCCATCTCTGCTCGGAATACAGTACCAGGATATGAACTTGAAAAATGGGTGATTGATGGCGAGGATTACTTCGATGCCTTTGGTTATGGGGTAAGCTTGAAAATGGACAGCGACAAAACAGCAATAGCTCACTTCAAGCAAAACCAACCACAGCCTACACGGTATACGCTAACGGTTAATCAAGTTGGAATGGGAACAGTTACTCCGTTCGCAGCTGGCAGTGTTACGAATTTTCCCGAGTTTGAATCGGTCAGCCTGATGGCTAATCCCTCGCCGGGATATAAGTTCGAGAAATGGGTCGTGAATGGGCTAGAGTCAGACGATCAGAGTCTCACCTTGTATATGGATCGTAATGTTGAAGCGATAGCGCACTTCATCCCCATTACATCACCGCCCAAGGAATTCAAGCTGATCGTTGAAGTCGTAGGTGAAGGTACAGTCAATGTTCTAAATGAAGAAACGAAAGAAGTGTTCCAAGATGTGCGCGGCGCAGTAGGACAGTTTAAGGAAGGCACTGAAATATCCGTATCAATGAATTTTGTTAAGGGGCATAAATTCACTAAATGGATGATGGATGGACAGGAAATTGTTGAAGAGTCGCTCTCGTTTAAGATGGATGAGGACAAGATCGTCCAAGCCTATTTCGAGCCAGTCGTTCCATCACCAGAACCGAAAGGTAGTATAGCAGTTGAATTTGTTGATTGGGAAACGAACAGTAAGCTCAAAGAAGATGTAATTCTGTCGGATTTGCCGTTAGGTGATCATTCATATAGAGCTGATGCGTTTATCGGGGTATATAAGCTAATTGGAGAAGCTGTTAAAAATGTCGTACTAACAGCAGCCGAGCCATTCGGAAAGCTGACCTATTTCTATAAGAAAGACGTTGTCATTCCGACACCTGAACCAGAGCCGAAGCCAAATCCTGAACCGACACCTAGCCCTGATCCTGAACCAAAGCCAACGCCAGAACCGAAACCGGAACCGAAGCCAGAACCGAAGCCAGAACCGAAGCCAGAACCAACACCGGAACCGAAGCCTGAGCCAAAACCAGAGCCGAAACCAGAGCCGAAACCAGAGCCGAAACCAGAGCCGAAACCTGAACCGACACCCAAGACGGAATTACCAAAGGTAGAGTCACAGCCGGAGCCTGAAACAAAATCGAATGAAAAGGATCAGGATCTTAATCCAGACCGAGAAGGAAGCAGCCATGTGAGCACAGTGCCTGCTCCAGTGGTTGAAAAGAAAATGGATACTTTGCTCGTTGAAGCTGTAGATCATGAGTCCGAGGAGTTTCTCCAAACTGAGGAAATCGATACCTTGCACTTAGGTTTGAATGAGGTCAAAGCCCCCATTATCGCTGGCTACTCTTTGATCGGATCGGATAAGCAAACGGTATTTATCAGCGAGAATGGTGAATCTTTAACAGTTACCTTCAGGTATCTGAAAGAAGCTGAGCCGAACGAACTGTTTGGTGTTGTATACGGGGTTGTGAAGGACGCGAACGGTAATCCTATGCAGGGAGTAAAAGTCGAACTTCATTCCGATCCACGAATTACTTTTACCAACGAGAACGGCGAGTACCGCTTTGAGAATGTCGAGCTTGGGAAGCATACGGTTATATTGAAAAATCCATTTACCGACAAAGAAATTTCTCGGATCAACGTTGTTGCGTACAAGGACTACAGAGACTCAGATTCGACTACGGTTGAATCGGTGCAAGTAGCAGAAGAAGTAAAACGGTCAATCGAATTAAATGAATCAATGAGTACTCAACGGGTTGACTTCGTTATTGAAGCCATTGAACAACCAGAACCGGTATCGCCTGACAAGAAGTTCCCTATCGTTCCGATAGTGGCGACTCCCCCGCTAATCATAATTCTTCTGGCGTATTCCAGAAGAAGGAATGTGGTGATTTACAACGGAGCTAATCTGCTGATTAAAAAGATTAGGGTGAAGGCGAAGCCTGAAACTGTCATTGATCTTACTGGTTATGCTGCAAGTGCATTCAAAGTGGTTTTCCGAAAGCCAAATAGCTTCAGGAATATTGATTTGTACATTAAATATGGCGACACCATTACGCAAGTCGAGTTGGCAGACGATCTAAACTTCATCGTGTTTTCTCCAGAGAATTAAATACAACAATACAGAAACACCTCGCGCTAAACGAGGTGTTTTCTTCTGTTCAGGGGTATAGATCCCGCCGCGCGAAGGTTTTCGAGAATTTTTGAGTTAATATCGTCTGACCGATGTTCTTGTGTTCTTGAAATACAAAGCATCGATAATTAGCCGATGAAACTAGTTGGTATTTTATATAGGCAACAGTTTTTCAATACGTTCTTGACCTCTAACGATTTCATGAGTTGATGTGAGAAAAATCTTATTAACAACAAGAGGAAAGGGTGATGATAATGACAGCTACACTGAATGAAGCAAGCACCTTAACCAAGACAAAGGACGAAACGCATACTCCACAATCCGATACAATTGACGACCTGCACTTCTCGTTCTTCTCCACTGACGAAAGCGAGATCAATGCTGGCATCGGGATGGGCATCGATCCGAGTCACAATTTTGACCGGGAGAAGAGTGACACTGAACCATTTGACGACCATGCCGAATTAGTCGTTCAAGTAGCCGAAGTCGATGATGCTGTACCGACATTAGAAAGCGATACTCCCGAACATCAAACCGATGAACCTGACACTCCCGCGGCAGAGCCGGAGAGAGAACGCTCATCTGGACTAATTATTCATTCTGACGAGTCAATAGAAACTGAATCCAGTCCGCCTGAACCTGATAATATTTTCGAGAAGAGCACCAAGCTTTTCGCTGAAACGCGTAAAGCAATGGATACAGTGGATTCTCGTTTAGTAGTAGACAGCTTAAGAATTGATTCCGCTATGATCGCTCAGAAATTAGCCCCTTCAAACCAGGACTTGTATAACATAGCTGATGATGATGTTGAACCCACATTGTTTATAGATGACCTTCAAAAATTTGAGAAGTTGGAGGAAGAGTACCAAGATAAGATCATTCCTGTTAAAGAGAAAATGGTTGAAGTTGAGAAGCATGTCGAAGCTAACAAGAAAACTGCAGCCGACCGAGTTGGTATCGCAGTAGATTGGACGATTCGGACACTCGTCAAAGACCCAGTAAAAGTTGTGTTCACAGTATTACACAATGGAATAAAGAGTTTCTTTAGTTCAATCGGAAATTTGCTAAAATGGGGATTCTTCAGTATCGTTTTAATAGTATGTTTTTACGTTTTGATAGGTAACTTCTCAGACTCTGGACAGTCTGCAGAGGATATGATATTCCAAGCTTACGAAGCCGTTAAGAAAGTATTGGTAACCTTATATAAAGAAGTATCATCGAACTTCGGTGGTAAAAACGGATAATGATTTCTACATTATTAAATAGTCCAGTCTGACCACAGAACCCACCCTACCCGGTCTACCCAGGAAGGAACTTTACATTAACCCCAATCACGATGTGGTTTGGGGTTTTAACTTGTCTTGAGTGTTTTATATCCTCCGAACAGAAATTTATTAGGAATATGAGTGGTTTATAAATTCCGAATTGAAAATTAATAAACCACTAGCCTGCTTAGAATACGTTTTTATAAAGTCAAGATGGTTGTAAAAGTTGAATGCCACATACCTTTTTCCTTATGTAGAATCGAGTCGAAATTAGGAAGGGGTTCGAGAAGGAAGTGGAGAATATTTACTATTATAGATTCAATGAATAGCTACGCAGAAAAGAGTGATTAAATGATGAAGAGAAATGACCCGCTTGATGAAAAGAGCTCAAAGCAGCTTACCGATATATTTAAGGATTTGTTTGGAGACAGCGATCCGTTTCCAGTGTTGAAAAGGGAGTACAAACCGCTCCCGTTGAAGAAAAAGGGCGATATTGAGTATGAAGTCAGCTGGCACACGGCTGATCTTGAAAAGGATGGGCATAAGGTCATTCATGTTGCCCAGAACCGATTCGGGGAAAGCGTCATGATTTACCGCTTAATGTATGATGACGGTATGGATGATGTGAACATTCATATTAAGGTGAAGGTCATATCTAAAGATGGGGTAAAAGTGCCTGATTCGAATGTCCACGTGCATGTTGAGAACAAGCATATGGATATTGCGGATATAAAGATTGAAGGAGAGCGGGTTAATAGGGGTTACGGGTCGATCATGATGGAAGGGCTAATGAAGATTGTCCATGAGATGCAAATCGAAGTTATTACAGGATGGATTTCCTCTGTAGATTGGGATCATATCGATAGATCGGAACATTTCTACAGAAAACATGGTTTCGACTGCCAACTCGATCATGAGAATAAGAAAGGTACTATTCTTTGGGTAAATAACGAGCTTGTAAATGGCGAGGTTAATTAAGCTATACCGAGAAGGAGCATCACAGAATGGAAAAAATAATAGAGCAAGCAGAACTGTTACAGAAAACAGTAGAGTGTAAAGAATGGTCGGGACCGATTCTCACACGCGTATTTAATAAGACTGGGGTTCCAGGATTCGAACTTGGTTCTTTAGGGTCAGCGGGTTTTCTTAAATATCAAGATAGATATTTTTTGGTAACTGCAAGTCACGTATTAAGTTTAGTCTCGGAAGAAGAACGGCTGACGGATGTTGTAATTCCCTATCAGTATGGAATCGAAACGAAGTATTTGACGCTTATTAAGCATGTGGATGATAAAGAAAGCGATATTGCAGTAATCGAGATAGATCCCCAATCGGCTCGGTTAATGGAACAAGAAAATAGAAAATGTTTTTTAGATCATACATTAATTGATGAAGATCCACTGGGCTATTTTGACAAAATCTCAGATGTTGTTTTTCTACACGGTATTACTGGTGAAGAAACTAACATTAACTATGAAGATTTCATTGTTGAAATGGAAACAACACCATATACAACTTTTATTGAACGGGTGGATGATGCATCTAAAAGGATCGTGCTTCTAGCAGGTACGGATGGAATAAACGAATTTGGTCAACACGGGCATAAATTGCCCACTTTCAATGGGATGAGCGGTTCCTTTGCATATTCATATAGGCGGGATACTGAGACACCTTTCAGACTTCTCGGTATTTTGTCAAATGGGAATAAGGAAGCAGGATTCCTATGGGTAATTCCGTTTAACGAAGTAGCTGAGTTAATTGAAAAGGAGTTCTTCTAAAGGATAGCGAAGTGGAATGACCATCCAAATCATGTTAGGATGGGGTGAGGAGAGGTGATGGTTATGCGAGATAAGGCGAATCAGGTATTGAAACTAATAAGCGAATTGGTAGTTTTAATGGAAGTAAATTCGGAGTTTATTCAAAAGAATATTGACAGTAAGCAGAATATGGAATGCAAGCGGTTAGCCTTCAGTCGCTCCTTATACGATGGGGTATTAAGGAGTTCATCTCATATAGTCAGTGCGCTCTTACATGATGAGCCTGACCTGTACTCGATTAAAAGATATTACTTGAAGCCGATGCTCGAGGACTACATCAATCTTTATAACATCGAGAAGTTCGGTAAAGAGTATGCCCGAGCGATGCAGGTGCATTTCATGTCAGAGGATTACGATATTGATTCAAAGTATAGAGAAGATTATGCTCAGTTAGGGGTAAGCTTCAACAAAGAAAAGGAAGATAGTAAAACCCATGTTCTAAAGAAGATTGGGGATCATTTTAAGAAGCTTCCATCGGAACTGAAAGGTCAGTTTAAGGAATCAGGTGACAAGAAGATTTTACCGGTTGGTTCCCGTTTATACCTTGCTAATTTGCCAAAGACAAATAAACTTTCTGTAAAGGCATTCTATGATTATGCCAATGTACATCATCACTTTGATCTTCGGTTTGACTGGCTTGCAGAAGAAGATGATTTGAAATTCACCGCCACACTTTTGGTGAAGTTGGAAGAGTACGTTACGAAAAGCGCTCAAATCTTTCATAAGTTATTCGACATCAAACCTCAGAAGTAATCTATTTAGCAAGAAGGTAAATAAAAGGCAGTATAGAACTCTTTAATGGGATCTATACTGCTACTTTTGTTGTTAGGTACCGATTTTCAGTGAGTCTCATAAAATTTTATTAGGTTTTGTCATAATGCAAAAGTGACTGGAATATACATAGGTAGGTTAGAACAATCAAACATAAAGGAAGAGGATACATGAGGATTCTGAATAACATTGATTCCAGACATTTTGATGAGCTAAAGCAACTTGTAGATGGAACGGACGAGCTACATATTGTCAGTCCGTTCCTGATGGAATCATTTGATGTTTTCTTTGACGAGATTATCGCTTCTTCAGATGTGAAGCGGGTTGTACTGGTAACAACCTTAAAGGACAATGATCCTGACCTGCTGAAAAAGGCTGATTCTTTACATTCATTTCTTTTAAATTGTGTTACTCATTCCATTGCTTTTCGAGTTCATGTAGACAATAAGCTACATGGGAAGATTTATATTGCACGAAAGAATGGAATCCCTCTGAGGGGTATTATCACTTCTGCAAACTTTACAGATAGTGGGCTAAACAAAAATCATGAGTGGGGCGTACTAATTGAGGATCAAGAATCGTTGAAGAAGGTTATTGCCGATATCTTCAATGTTAGCAGCCACGCTCTTACTCACGAGGAGCTTAAAGGCATCATAGAAAAGATTGACAACTATACTGAAAATGTAGCAGCTCAGCAGAAAACAAAGATTGACCTTGAGGTGGGTCATCTCTTTAAGAAGAAAACTGTGGAACTTAAATCAGATGTTCGGTATTTCATTAAGCCTGTCGGTTACTCCGACCGTCCATTCGCAACAACAAGGAAACTGAACAACGGTATAGAAAAAATGCATTTTGCTCGAAGACCTAATCCTGTCCGAATCGGAGACATCTTAATCTGTTATGGGGTTGGCACAACGAAGCTCTTAGGTTATTTTGAGGTAGTCAGCGATCCTTACATTTGGGATAGCACAAGCAGATGGTCATGGGAATTAGAAGCAAAGAACTTATGTCCAGAGTATAGTGAATCTTGGGTCACATTTGATAATACGATATCCAGTGTCGTAGCATCTTATGACCATGTTAATCCTGTAACCAATGTTGGCGGAAGTACACTTAGAGCATTGCAACGTGGGTCAGACAGAATACAACTGACCGATGCATTTGCTAAGCATGCCATAGAATTAATCGAAGGAAGTGTAAAATCAAAGAAGGTGAGTAGATGAAAGCCTGGGCAAATATCGACATTCCATTGAAAACGTACACCGTGCACCTTGACCATGATTTATGTCAGTATGTCACGGAAATGAAACAGAGAACCGAGCTTGGATGGAAGAAACAACAGGGGTCAGGAAACTGGAATCTGTTTCGGTCAAAAGAGGAAGCCCTAGACATTTACGATATTAGCTACAAGGAAAAGCTAACCTTAATCGAGTGTAGTAACTGCAGGTAAAGTAGTTGGAAAAGCAGTACAGAATTCGCATGTCGAGTTCTGTACTGCTTTTTCTTATTCTCAGAGATGATTCTGATTTAGCAGTTAATAAATCATTAAGCCTATAAGTACAGGACATTACTGTCCTCCAAATCTTGGAGTAAGGAAGGATGATAACCATGAAGTTCCTCATGAGCGTAGAAAAGAGCTATAAGCGTTACAAGCGATTATTACATTCAAAAGGTATCGATCGACGGACGAAGATGATCCTCAGTGAGAAGCACAATGCCCTTCGACGGATTATCATATTCCTGTACGGAGATTTCTTAGATAACACTACAATTCATAATCAGAAGTGTGTGGAGATTTTCCAAATGAACAAATTCAGTATTCCTGAATCGGCATCCGATCTCAACTTGCCGGAGGACACACTAAGGAAGATTCTAACCAGTGTTGATGTAGAAATGATGATGACTGTCGGTAAAAGCACAATCGAGAATATCAACAGGGCTAGGACTGTTTGGGATATTCATAAAGCCATGAGGGGCTTCAATAAAATGTTAAAACGGTACTCTATTTCTGCATAACTGTTCTAGCAAGTGTATTTTTCATTCATGACATTGATCCAAATTTGGCAGTTGCTACGACATCAATCTTATACAAGTAGCCGATGCCCTTTTGTTGCGTCATTTGGGGTTCGATCTTCAATTACTATATTTTTCCGAAGAAAGGATTTGATCGAATGAAGTTCTTATCGAGACTTGAGAGTAATTATATTCGCTACTCGGATTTGATGAGTTCAAGTGGGGCTGATCCGATGTTGAGACCGCTCATTACGGAAAAGTTCAATGCCTTAAGATTTATTGCGTTCTTTATGGTTAATGACTTCACAAGTCGCTTGTCTGGTCAATTTCAGCTTTGCGTAAAAAGCTATATTTCAAACAAGCGTAACCTTAAAGCTGCAGCAGCTCAGCTACGCATTTCAGAAGAACAATTAAGAAATACCCTATCCGAAGTCGATAATAAGATGCGCGTCTTTGTAGGCGAAAGGACGATTGAAAATATAAATAGGGCAAAAACGGTTCGGGGTATCCAAAGTGCAATGAGTCACTTTCATAATAATTGGAAAGGTTTCTCGGCTCAAAGTTCCTGATCTCGACGTAGCCTTGTAGAATTTATTTTCAAAAATTGTAAGTCTCCTCCACGAGGTTCACAAATCGATTTTCTTGTACTGGTGGCTTTGGTATCGAAATTAAATCGATTACAAGGCGTTTAATTCATTATGGGGTAAGGCTTATCGCTTTTTGCTTTGTTGTCGTTCAGGTTCGGCTCTGATTACATTACAATAGAAGGAACGCGTTTAAATTGCGGTTGGGACGCTGTCGGCTTTTATGTTGGTAATAACCAGCGAATCATGCTATATTACCAAACAAATTTCTATTGTATGAATCGAGCAAAGGATGATCGCTGTGGACTTGAAACAAAGAGTGGCTTTGTTCTACGGGCTTCGATGGGAACCGTACCGGGAGACGTGTCTAAGAATAATAAACGAGAAAAATATATTGATGGATACTGATGTGAATCATGCGGTTCGCACACTTAAGCGAACCGATCTCGAAGATCTTGAACTTACTTTGCTTGAGTTAATCGAGGAATTTGAAAAGAGTCAGTGTTAAATATCATATAAGTTGGAAAAAGGCAGTATAGGACTCGTTCATCGAGTTTTATACTGCCTTTCTTTTATAGCTCGTAAAAATAATTGCTGGAACGGTCGAGGGCAAGTCCGAATTCAGCATCGGTTTCTAGATTAACTATATAGAAGTAATGGATGCGGTATTGCCATTTGGTTGCCCAATCCTAATGATCCCTCCCCTCGGGGGGGATGGCTCCCGAATATCTTTCTTCTATATAAGAAAGTTATTCGTTCTCCGTTCCTAACAGGTCGTGCCAATAGTTATCAGGATTGTTTTAAAAGAACACATTTCCTTCTTTGTTAGCGGAGCCGTATTAAAATGGTTTGTCCTTCGGGTCATAACTCTTGAGTATTGCCCCTCTCAATTCCGCCCGATTTTTGGACGGTGGAATGCGGGTTTAGTCGGTGTCATAACTGGGGGTCATAAGTAAATCTAAAAACTTGTAGGTGGTGGTCTGTAATATGCCGAAATACGGGTATGCCCGAGTAAGTACCGTTGGTCAGTCTAGGCATGGTAATAGTCTGGAGCATCAGGTAAATCAACTACTATCGGAAGGGGTCGCTCAATCCTTTATCTTTGTAGATAATTTTACTGGCTCGAAAATGGATCGCCCTCAATTCACAAAGCTTTTACAAATTTTAAAGGCTGGCGATACTCTGGTCGTTACCAAACTGGATAGGTTTGCTCGCTCCACAGTCGAAGGCGAAAAGATCGTAAAGAATTTGATCGAGCGAGGTGTTCGTATACACATTCTTAATATGGGGATTTTGGACAACACACCGACTAGTATTCTGATTCGTACCATATTCTTCGCTTTCGCTGAATTTGAAAGAAATATGATCATTGAGCGAACTGCCGAAGGGAAAGCCATTGCTAAGCAGAAAGTTGGTTTTCGAGAAGGTCGTCCACCTAAATTTACTAAATTGCAGTTGGATCACGCGATTAATTTGCTCCAAACCCACAGCATGAATGAAGTCGTAGGCATAACACGTATCAGTGAAAGTACTCTGAAACGTGAGCTTCGACGAAGGAGAAGTCCTATTTGATAGCTTGATTACAACGGGGCGTTGATGAGGTGAGTGAATTTGATTGGATAGGGGGTAAGGCAATGTATCGATTGCGAGAACTTGTAAAGTCCATCAATAAAGGCATAGCAGCTGGCGAGCGCAAAAAGCCCTCACCAACTGAACCTAAGCCGATCATACATGAATGGTCACCGAACAATTTTCGTCGGCTCATCATTGGGTTTGACTGGGCAGTTATTCAGCATTTTGTTACGAGTCAGCGTTCACGTACTTTAATTGAACGTGTTGATTTAAGAACAGTATGTAAAAAGGATGAGGAGTTATTAGATTCGGAAGCACATAAATACAAGTCGATCCTTTCTTCGGTTATCTCAGGGCGTATTCTTTCTTCACTTGAGGAGATCGTTTTTTGTACTGAGGAATATCCCAAGAGAATGCTTTCCAGTGACACTTTTCTCAAAGATCTGCTTGATGGAGACACGAATTACAATACTCGCTTTCCGAGACTTCGGCATATTTCATACTGTTCATGCACGGTGGAAAAACTGTGGGATCTTCTTGAAAGGACAAGAAAGCCAACTGAATTAGTACTGGATGCAATTAAGGAAGAAGGTATTCAGATTCACCATTTCATCGAACCTCATGTAGAGGATTGGTGGTCTGGAACTTCACTTCGTCCTCAATTCTACAGTATGGATTCAAGTATCCTTCAGGATTATTTCAACAAGTTGAAGAATGAAATAGTAGTTGCAAAGCGTACTGAGCGGTTAGAGCAGATCATTAATAAAAATGATTTTGAAGCTATTGAAAAGTATATCCCTACTATCAATTTGGTTATCAAGTGGGGGTTCGACTTAATCGACAAAGGGCATCAGATATTTTATGAGGCTTCAGAAGACTGTAAGACAGGGTGGGCGCAGTATCTGTCATTTGAGAATGTATGCCGGAGTGTCCGTTATGAGTTTATCAAGAGTCCTGAATTTATCAAAGTAGTTATGCGGATTGATTTTGAGCGCATTGTTAAAGCCCTGAGGGGTTACGGTATTGATAAAGGTGACGTCCATGTTGTACAAAGGTTTCGCGATACGGTAATCAATCACATTTTGAAAGCAGAGGATGATTATGAGCTGGAGATAAATAAAGAGAGCATCGCTCATAGCCTGTTGATCCTACAAAAATTAGTAGGGATTACATTCGGACAGGTTGTTAGTATCATTTACCTTTCTTTTATCAAGTACCTGACCCAAAATTCGGTCGAGAATGCTCAATTCCACTTCGGCAGATTGAAAGGGCGTATTCCAGATTTGACGTACACTCGACCTATGATCGAGTACTGGAAAGACCATCTTGAAGATGGGATGAGTAAGAAAGTTATGGACGCCATTGGAGCAAATGAAATGTTGGTTGAGCAGTTCGACGTTCGCGCTAAATATATTGAAGCTATCAAGATGTTAAATGGCTTATCAGTGACAGGGGATGTGATCAAGGATGAATTTGTTGGGGCAACTCCATAAAAACAATGAAGTAATCGCCGCGGCGGTCTATATATCAGTGGTAAACATGGATCGAGAGGAAGCTGAACGAGTTATCGCCGCGCAGCTCCACCAGATACATTCTTTCGCTGATCAGCACAACATCGTCCTAATCGATTCTTACATTGAAAGAGATGGAAGCGAGACTGAAAGGAACCGGCTACTCGAGGATGCAAGGACTGGTCGGTACCGAGTAATTCTTCATTGCGGGGATATTGATTCGGATAGTTTTTATGAATTTGGGGTCGTTGAAATCAATGTTCTGCAGTACGAAGCAAAATGAAACCGTAATAAGGGAGAAGGTTACTATGGCTGAAAGTGGTGTAAAGGAGTTCAAAGATGAGTGCCTGAACGTAATAGCTAAGCTGGAGTCATTACTTGAAATTGGAATTAGTAATGATGAAATCAAGCCGTACGATATTTCTGCATTAAAGGAAAGAGTCTTATCAATCAGAACGGATAATGACATAAAAAGGTTTATGGATGGATGGGACTTTATAAGGTTACAGAATCTCATTCGATTATGCGGCAAAGTGTGTTGTAAACATGTAGTTGAGCCGAACACGATAATGCAAATCTTTATTTGTAATGGTTGCCCGATTTTCTCGTTCGAGAAGAAGTATCTATAGAAAGGGGTTCGCAGAAATGAAAGGAAGACCCGATAATTTACTGATAGCTCTTTTTATCGATAAGCACCAGAGATGTCATTCTGGAACGTTAGTTGGTAACTACAGTGAGTTCCGCCCCGATGTAAATCTATTGAACAATCAAGAGAGGTTCCAAAAATACTATGAGGACAGCAGATATCTATGTATCATGCTTCATAATTGTATACGTACCCAAAAGGATTTCAAGGAAGTAATTGAATTAACAAATGAGAACGTAAGGATAAACTGGATAACAATCTTTGATGCCTTGGATCACGTTCTCAAGAATTATACTGCGATGTCATCATCTGGACTACCCATAATTTCAACTAGCCCTTCAATTAAACAGGATGCTATAAAAATTAGACATTACCTAAGGAAACGGAAGGAAGAATTCGATTTGATAAGTTTGTCGGATTTGAACATCCCTGCACCGATGGAGTTCGGGATGCAATTGAGAAGAGTGGTTGTTGGAATGGGGGTCATTTAATCTAATTATCCGGTAATTGAAGGTGTCGATAAAATCCTCATCTATCGTTTGCCGGATGATTATTTTACTTGATCGATTAAAGCTCTTAGCCAGTTTTTCATAATATCTGCCTAAGAAAAAAGACGGGTAGATAGTTGGTCATTGAAGAATTTTTAATAAATCTACAGTTCAAATGAATTTCAGCACATGATGGCAGAAACAAAACATATAAACAAGACAACGACTGTAAAGAATCAAACAAAGATCGAGCAGAGAAAGAACAACAATCCAGAACAGGTAAGCTCCTGAGGATATCTATACGACTTCTCCGATTCCCCTCCATCCCGCCATCCTCGACTAGATAGTCGGACTCAACGGTAATCACACTTCACCGAGGTGTGATTTTTTTTTGCGTTGTACTACTTCAATAGGGGTTTCACGATCTTTTCATGCGAACTTCTTCTTTGATTGGGTGAGTTGAAAACAACTTACGGAGTTGGCTCAAGAGTCGTAGACATAAGAGTAGAAACAAATTTTAATGACAAATATCAAGGAGGAAGAATGGCATGGAAAAACGAGAGTCCAAGTTCGGAGAAGTAGTTGATCGCATCGGTGGGTTAGGAATCGTCGTAAACAAGGACAATGAAGAAGGGCTGGCTTGGTATGGTCTGTATGGCTTAGTGAATGAGGAAGACGAATTAATAATCCCATGCGAGTATCTTAACTTGCAGATGGTTGATTACGGTTTGATTAGGGTTGAGAATCAGAGCGGTATCTACGCATATTTGGATCATCGAGGGAAAGAAGTAGTTCCCTTCTCGAGGGGTTACAAATTTGCCGGATCTTTCATTAATGGGTTAGCAATCGTGGGCAAATATACCGAGCAGTTGGATGACTTTATCGATGCCATATTTGAAGATGATGATTTCGATCAATATGATCTACTCGATGACCCAGTGAACGGCACTGAACGTTCCCCTTTATTCTGTATTAAAGAGTGCCCCAAATATTTCGGTTTCATCGACCAGTTCGGTAACGAACTAATCCCATTACAGTATCAAGATGCCAAATGCTTCTACAAGGGGTTAGCCGCAGTCAAAGATTCGAATGGCAAATGGGGTTGCATTGATACCGCTGGAGAAGTAGTGATTCCTTTCGAGTACGATGATATGATGAACACATTCCATCCCGGATTCGAAGGTTTTATTGAAGGGGCGATAGTCGTAAAGAAGGATGGCAAGTGGAGAACAATTACGAAAGAGAATATCCCTGTAATTCCACTTGAATACGATGAAGTACTCTCGCGGTATATCCATGTAGCGGTTGTGATGAAGGATATGCGGAGATTATGGAATAGTTTGAAGTATAGTATCAATTAAGGGTTCGATTTATGAAGACAATAAATCAATGCAAGCGGTCACCTAATAGGGGGTGCCGCTTTTTTATTTTCTTGAAAATGCGTAAGACTTTACGCGCGGGATTTGTCGATTGTTGTTTACAGAAAGCAGGAAAAAAGGCTCTCGATGGTGAATATTTACAAGACAATAGTACTATTTCGTGAGCCGCGCTCACATGTGATAACCAACCAGAAAAGTATTGGAGGACTTAAAGGTATTGAAGAACTTGGTTGATAAGCTGACAGGCAAAGACAAACTGTTGGAAGAGGTTACTCATCTCCGTAGTAGGCTGGACAAAGCCAATTATGAGAATGCTATTATAGCGTCCAAGCTTAATAAAGTTAGTGATGATTTCGCCGCGGCAAGGAAAACCATCGAGAAAATGCAGCAAATAAATTCTGAAATGGTGACAAAGTATAAATCACTTGAGCAAGAATTCTATAGGAGGGATTCTGATTTTAAGAAGCTGCAGAAAGAGTACTCTGATCTATCGGACAGTCATGGAGAACTCTCGAATCAACTAACCGCGACTAAGAATAATTATAAAGCCCTGCAGCAAAAGCACCTTAAGATCGAAAGTGAACATTCTTATTATAAGTCGAGATTCGGTGAAATCTTAGAAATCCAGATTCCCCAATCAGATAATCCTGTAGCGAAGACAGATTGGGACAGCAGCTTCTTTGAAATTGCTGAAAAGATAAAAGGTAACCCATTCAATGAAAATCAGGTTGAAGCTATCCGATACGGTATGGAAAAGCATCTTCAAATTATTGCAGGTGCTGGTAGTGGTAAAACTGAAACGATCTGTGCGAAGGTTGCTTACCTTATTCAGATGAAGAATGTTAACCCCAATCGGATCTGTATGATGACTTTTACTCGTAAGGCTAAAGAAGAGATGGAAGGACGAGTAAATCTCTTCCTTGGGGTGGAAAATTCAAAGGTCAATGTCAGTACTTTTCATGGCACTTTCATGAGCTTGTTCAATCAGTTAAAGAGGCAGAATCCTGCTTATTCCTCAATAGGGATTCAAAACGGAAATGCTGATGAAGGCGAGTTTGAGTACAAGAGAGAGTTGCGTAAGCTGATTAACAAATACAGACTGTTTAAGTTTGACAAGGAAAACGAAAAGACGATTTTTGATCGTATAAGCTTCTGGATTAATATGGGGTTCTCAGTTGACCAAATGACCGATTATATCGAGAAGCATTTCGACAGTGTAATCGATGATAAGGAAGATATTCCTGTTAGCGTCCGCTTCAACATGATGATTAATGAGTTGAATCAGGTAAGGAAGGACAACGAGATTGTTGTATATGATGACTTCCTAATTAACTTATACGATGCATTGCTTCAGTATCCAGAAGCAAGAGAGTTCGTCCAGAACAGATACGATTATATCTTCATTGATGAGTTCCAAGATATTAATCCGTTACAGATGGAAACGGTCAAACTAATTTGTCCCCCAACAAGTGCTTCGAAATTAATCATAGTGGGGGACGATGACCAGTCGATCTATGCTTTTAGGGGGTCAGATCCTAGCTATATTAAGGATCTTCCAAAAGTCTACACCAGTCATGAGATAAGATTGATGAGGAACTATCGCTCAAAGCGGAAGATTGTAGATGCTGGTAACTGGGTTATCTCTGAGAATAAGCATGATCGTATACCCAAGTCGATGGATGCATTCCATAAAGATGATGGCGAAGCGATCATCGTAGGCTGTCCAGATACCAAAGAAGAAGCTCACTGGATTTTGTCGAGATCCCAGGAGATCGGTAAGCTAGAACCCTTTGTATTGGAGGGCAAAGTCGATCCCATCAACTATACAAAGTCAACAGTTCTGTATAGATCGAGAAGACAGCTTCAAAGTATGTTCCAAGCCCTAGATGTTAAAGGGGTTCCGTATGTCATCGAGAAAATGGACGATGTTATGGGTATCTTTTCTATTCAGGATTTTAATAATGCGTTTGGTATGTGGCAAGAGTTAATGGCTTCAAGAGGTAACAAGCTTCAATTGTGGAGGTCCATTTTGACTAACGCACTAGGACATCATTTCGTCAGTAAGCACGCTATTGAACAGTGGTATCAAACCTTAGACATCGCTACTTTATCTGACGTTATTCGCGAGGCTTGTGCGCTAGTCATTGAAAAGTCTAAAACCAAGGACACGCTCCCACTAAAACAGTACCTGACTCATCTTATTAATCTGAAACAAGAAAAGCCGGTTAACATGAAGGAAGTCGCGGAGCAATTCTTAGCTTTTCCTAGAGTTAAAGATAATGTAACTGATGAGGAAAAGGAATGGATTCTTAAGGAACTCGAAAAATACAGCACTTGGAATGACTTACTCGGTTTCCATGAGAGGATGAAGCGGCGTAAGGATGAAATGAAGGAAAATCTGGAGAAGTACCATGACAAAAAGTACAATGCCCTGTATTTCTTAACGATTCACGGAAGCAAGGGGTTAGCTTTTGAAAATGTATTTGTCATTGGTTGCAATGATGGGGGTCTGCCTTCAAAATATGCCGAAGAACTCAAAGATGTGGATGTTCAATCGTGTAGAGAAAAAGCTGAACCACCGACAACGATGGAAGAAGAACGAAGACTGATGTATGTTGCAGTTACAAGAGCCAAACAGAAGCTATATGTGACCTTTCCTAAGACAATTCAAGATAAGCCATGTGGGCGATCAAGATTCTTAAAAGAACTGAACTTACCGATTATCGATTCTGATAAGGTCAGTCCAGTTCACGTAATAGCTGCCCATTAAGGGGCAGCTCGACACTAACAATGCAAAGGCTGTTATGATTATTTGTCCGAATAGTTTCAATACTCGTACTTTCCGCTGTTGAAGTCAAGCTGGAAAGATAAAGGGGATATCACAATGAAGTATTTACTGCTTGACACCAACATCTATATCGACATGATCGTATCTAGGAATAAATCACATACGGCAGATTCCTACGAGACGTTAAAAATGTTGCTGGATCATGATCAAGTGAAGATTTTGTTACCTGCTATTATTGAAACTGAAGTAAAGAGACATATTGCTGGTGAGGTCAAGAATGTAGGTAAATTGGTGGAGGAAGCTGGGAAATCAATTAATAAAGTTTATTGGATAAATCACGTAGAGGAGATCAGGAAGTATAATGAAAAGATTAGCCCGTTAAAGCAAGCTCTTGGAAATATGGTTGATGAGTTTGGAAGAAATGAAGAGCGATATATAAATGATGCTACTCAAAAGATAACGGGATTATTGCAATACAGAAATGTGATAAGACTTGAGGAGAACAGAGATTTATTACTAAAAGTTCAGAGAAGAAAACTATATAAGCAATGTCCGTTTCATATCGAGGGTAAGGAATCTTGGGCAGATGCTACGATTATTGAGACATTAATAAATATCCGCGATTTTGTGACTATTAATGATGAAGATCGAATTTATTTTATCACACGAAATCACAAAGACTTCTCAAAAGGAACCGATAAGACGGAGAAAGAACAGATTCACCCACATATCGAAGAGGCACTAAGACAAAATAACTTACTTCAGTTATTCAACTACAGGTTACACTACAGTAAAACTTTAATTAAGGATTTTTCCGAAGAGACCCAAGAAGCTAACATTTATCAACAATTGATAGAAGAGGAGGAAGAGGAAAGAAGGCAGATGGTCGAGGATTCTCGTCGAGATTTGAATAAAATGGAAAGAGAATCAGTTGGGTTGTCGTCATTATCCTCTGATGATGCATACATAGAAGGTATTAGTGAGAGCACTGAGGTAGAAGAGCTAACTAATACGATTGAGTCTTTGCTTTCTTCTTTAGGTGCCGAGATTGAAGATGCCATTGATGAGTACTATCAGTTTGAAACTGATAGCAATGCTAAGCCCATTGCGGACTTAGTTGCAAAGATTCAGATTTATAACGTAAACTCGCCGTTCTTACAAATCAATCATGATATTAGTTTCACGGAAGAAGAAGTAAGAGATGCAGTTATGGAATTCGTGAATGAACACTTGTTTTCATTAGAAGATCTAGAAATCACTCGAGACAGTATAAAATACAAGGATTACTTTGCAGTTGATGAGTTGTTAAGCTTTATTGATCTTGAAGGTAATACAGTCAAGCTATTTGTGGAAGGTCAACTCGATCCGAGGGATGACGATTCGGATTCTTTATGGGTTGTGCTCCATAAGAATGCAGAAAAAATTTCAGAAGGTGAAATCGAAGTGTATTATGGGTATATAAACTTCGATGAAGACGGTGGAGCCGCTGATGGTTCAGAAGAATCAAAAACATATCGACTTGAAAAAGTCATTCGTGATCTATCAGAAGTTGTTCAGAAAAACAGAGATTCTGTTAACAAGATGAGAGATGATATTAAGACTATGAGGGGTCTTCTTGCAATATAAAAAATATCAAGTGGTGGTGTCTCCCAAGGCACCATCTTTTTTATTGGGCATATGTCACTAAGCTAAAGAGCGTGTAGCATTGTTCAGAAAGAAGGTTCAGATAGCTCGGCGTGGGGCATCTTCACGGTAATGCGCATTCAGTAAAAAAAAATAATCTAAAGATGATGTCTCCCCGGCATCATCTTATTTAATTTCTACATATTGCTCAAGAGTCACAGGCAAGATAGTGTACGCAAATAAAAACTAGGAGGCAAAACAGTATGATGAACCAATTTCTCGCGATTGATGGATGGAGCAGCTCGAACCCAAATTTGACCGGAAAGGTTATGGACAAACCAGGTGTAGGACGATCAGCCTTCGTCACACGGAAACAGGAGAACTCAATTGTGGTTAGAGTCTTTAACAATGGCTTCATCGTGGCGACCTACAAATTTCCGAAAGTAGATCTCCCATTCAAGTCCAAAATGCACCGCTGGCTTAACATGGGTTTCTGTGGGGAATGGCATTACAAAGAAGGGCAAAACAGAGGAGATTACTTCATTAGAGCAGTATTGGCTGGACTCAAGCCAATTGGATTTGTTACCGTAGCCAACCATGACAAGAATGATTACCATGAGCTGGCTCGACAATCGGATTTAGTATCCAAGGAAACACAAATTGCTGATCAGAAAACAGTTGGCTTCGCCCTAAGCGGCACCATTAGCCAGCACTTGGATTTAGAAGCCCTCATCAAATCGTATGAGCTGCTGGAAGAGGCTCGCTACGATGAAGTGAGAGGTTACTTCATGAATCAGTATGTTAAAAGTAAAATCCGCGCCTTAAGTAACCAAAAGCTATCAGACTACCTTGCGGGGTATGATTTCACTAATCCAAAGAGTGATTATGACCTAATCTTTTCGGGCTTACTGTTCGGTCACCCTATCGAATCGACATTTGCAAGCCTTGTCGGAAGCATGGTATACAACAACAAGTCCTAATCCCCCTTAGGGGTATCCTCTTTCGATGCCCATAAAGAACAGCCAGAGAACAACCAATCCTAACCAATAAAACAAACGGAGGAATTTACAATGAAATATTACGTCTATGCAAGAAGTGCAATGCAATCCCCTGATGCAATCATAGCCCAAGTCAAAAAGTGCATGCAGTATGCCAATGAAAAAGGGTTTCTCATTGAAGAAGTATTCATCGATGACGGGTTTAGCGGCTTAGACAATGATCGACCAGGCTACAAAAAGCTCTTGAAGACCGCCCTGAACGGAGATACAATCATTGTTGCTTCAGCGGGATCTTTGACCCGAGATTTTGCTAAGGTATCAGAGCTAGGTAATCGGTACAGTTTAGTGTTGTTGGATAAAATCGCGTTATAAGAGGTAAGCAAAGCCGCCAACTAATTTGGCGGCTTTTCTGTATTAGGTTTACCCGATTTTCAATACGAACTGTCCTACACAGCTTACCCACTTATCCACCTTCCCCATGTAAGAAGTCACAATTTTTATTGAGAACAAACATTCGCTGACAGACTTATGTCAAAATTCACTTGTAAAATAAGAAGCGTAAGCAGTACCTTAGCATCAATGCAAATTTTTGCAGTATCACATAATGAAGCAGGCAGGTATTTATTGCAGATTGTCGAATTGGTACAATATACCTATAACCATTCGTTCGAAAGGGATATTTCTATGGGCGATAAAGATAAGAAAAAAGGTCATAACGGTTTAATTGATTCGACTATTGGAGCAGCAACAACAGAAAATATTGAGCGTTATGGTCGTGCAGCATCGGAGTTTATCAAGGGGTATAAAGGATCTGTCGATGCCGATGGAGACATCATTAGAAAAGGACTCAAGCAGATGTCCGAATCGAAGGTGCATCCTGATTTTAAGTATCAGAATATAAAGCAGCAAGCTGGATTTTCAGCCGAGATCCATTATGTTGATAAAACGAACGCCGAAAATATTATCAATAAGAACGACACTCGAGTCTACCGATCTAATGATATCGGTAGAGGAAATGACCCGCAATTCGACGTCTTATCTATTGATGATTCGGGCAACCCTACGTGGGGTGCTCAAATGAAGTTTTATGGGAAGTTTGAGACTCCGGAAGAAATAAAGAAGAGTTCAGAAGAATTGGTAAGGAAAATGACGAAAGATGATTGGAATAGATATCGTGGGAATGATGTCTTAGTCCCACAAGAGCAGTACGAAATTGCAAAGAAGTACGCCGAGGATAAAGCAAGGGACTTGACTGAGCAAGCTGAAAAACTTAGAACACAAGGGCAGTTCGATAAAGCTGGTATCTTAGAAGAGAAGGCAGAGAGGTATCGTCAAGTTTCGAGTGACTTAAAGGATAGCGGAATTACTTCAAAAGAAGCCATATTCCTGCGCGAACATCCCAAATTAGCAACTGCAAAATATGTGTTAGAAACTGCACATCAATCGGGTCTTGAAAATGCAAAGAGTGCAGCTGTAATTTCTGTAGCGATTTCAACTGCCCAAAACGTAACTAGTCTCATTAGAGGTAAGAAGCGTGTCGGAGAGGCGATTGTGGATGTAGCCAAGGATACTGCGGCAGGAGCTGCTACTGCATATGTCATAGGTGCTACTGATACTGCTATCAGGGGTTTCATGGCAGCAAGTAAGGAAAGTGTCTTTGTTAACCTATCAAAGAGCAACATGCCTGCTATGATCGCCACTGCCACAGTTCAAGTGGGTAAATCGCTAATTCGATATGCCAAAGGTGAAATAGATAGCCTTCAGCTTGTTGAAGAATTAGGTGAAAAAGGTACCGGCATGATGGCAGCCAGCTTTGGTGCGGCAATAGGAACAGCAGTATTCCCAGGCGTAGGAACAGTCATTGGGGGTATGGTTGGATATTTAGCAAGCTCATCAATCTATAATGCATGTATGCAGACCCTTCGAGAGGAACGATTTTCAGCAGAAAGAAGGGCAAAGATAAGTGCAATTGCATCAGCCGCTATAGAAGCGATGAATAAACAGGGTAATGAACTACAGGAAATGGTTGAAAGATTTTACGCTGAAAGACAGAAGGTTTTTACTGATTCACTTTCTATGATTGAAACTGCAAGTCGGTTTGAAAATATTGAGTTATTCACGCAAGGGCTAAGTAATATTGCGATTGAAATGGGTGGAGCCTTAAAATTTAAGAATTTCACAGAGTTTGATACTTTTATGTCCGACAAGAATGCGGTCTTAGAATTTTAATTTTATCAAGGAGGAGTATACATGCCATTACCATTAATACCTGCAATTGCAGCAGGGATAGCGGCTATTACTGCCGCGGCAGGAGTCAAGAAAGGCTTCGAAGCAAAGAGGGATATGGATAGAGCTAAATCCATTAACCAGACGTCCCAGGACATTGCAAAAGAGTCGGAAGACTTTATTGCAATGGCAAGGGAAAGTACAAATGAAGCCATTACAGAACTTGGACAGGAGAAAATTCGAATTCTTACAACGTCGATCAATGACTTTGTATTGAATTTTGAAAAAATTAAGAATATCGATCTTAAAAACAGCCAAGGGATCGATGAACTCAAAAACTTCAATCCGACAAGTGAGAGTTTTAAGCAATTAAAGGAGGCATCATTTGAAGCGAAGAAAATAGCGATTAACGGATTAGCGGCAATCGGGTCTGGGGCTTTACTTGCCTACGGTACATACAGTGTTGTTATGAGTGGACTTGGTGGGCTTATAGTTACAGCTACGACTGGTACGGCATTAGGTACCCTTTCAGGTGTAGCCGCGACAAACGCGACACTGGCGTGGCTTGGTGGAGGGGCTTTAACCGCAGGCGGTTTAGGAGTAACAGGCGGTATGGTTGTTCTTGGGGGTATTGTGGCTGGACCAGCACTTGCCATTGGTGGAGCTATTTTTGCGAGCCAAGCTAAATCCGCTTTAAACGATGCATACGGCAACTATGATAAAGCCAAGGCTTTTAAGAAGCAGGCAAGGAACATCGGTATAGCCTTGAAAGCAATTTTTACTCGAGCGAATCAGCTAACTGAGCTATTAAAAAAGCTAGATGTCTTTTTTGCTTATCAAGTAGGAGTGTTACGCGATATTATTGATTCAAAAGGGGTTAACTGGCAGGATTATTCTAAGACAGAACAAGAAGAGATATACAAATGCGTCCAATTAGCTCAGGCTATTAAGGTTATTCTCGATTCGCCGCTTCTTAAGCAAGAGGGTCAATTGGATGAAGCGACAGAATATGTGCTTGAGAACGGTAATAAGTATCTTAATTCGCTGATGAATCAATAAATGTTTTATTGTGATCAATGCGGATTGTGTTGTAAAAAGGTAGGGATGACCGAGCAATACAAACATTTGGATCGGGGCGATGGGGTATGTCTTCATTTTGACGTGGAGACGAATCTATGTAGTATTTACGAAACTCGCCCCGTCATATGTAGAATAGATGAATCCTACGAGTTGTTCTTTAAAGATCAAATGACTCTCGAACAATTCTACGCAATAAACTATAAGTCATGCGACATGCTTAAGAGATTGGAGAGCAATGAAATGAGTGATTTAAAGTCTGCACTGGTTGCAAAGTTTGAAGAGATCTTTGGCTATACACCCGGTGATGAATATGCACCAAGAGTAAAAAATGCCAGGGCAATTATTTGTCAAGGTCAATACAGCAAGGATGAAATAATCGATATTACTGATACGAGCATTGGAAGCAATGGAAAGTCTGGATTAGTCTTAACGATTGACTCAGTTTGCGTGAAGGATTCGGCAAACTTCACTTCAAAATTCATAGCAAAATATGAGGATATTGATTATACAAGTATTAACGAAGACCGATTTTTAGGTTTAGATATTACTGCCCTAGAACTCCATATGAAGTATGGTACAAAATATCAAATCAGTATAGATAAAATTAGCAGGAGAAAATTGATGGATTTTATCGATTACGCAATCTCAATTTATCAAGAAGACGATGCGCTTGAATGGTAAGCTAGTAATTGATTCTTTAAAGCCAGGTGCAAATATATGCATCTGGCTTTTGTACTAAATGACGATAATCATTATAAGATTTTATCTTGGAGGAAACGACTATGACTTTAACTACTGATAAAAATGGCTGAACCAGTTCATTATAATGAACTTAAGACTTATCTCGAGGGGGCTAACCGGATGAAAGCATCGCTAGACTTTATTAAGCAATTGGAGTTATTGTATGAGCAGTACGAGCAAGAGGTAATCGAGAATCTGAAAGCCGGTCTTCTTAAAGAGAACACCGCCAAGACATACCTAACCCATTCAGCCAATTTTGTCAGGTGGTGTCGGAATGACTTTGTGCCTGGGGACAGAAATAAGTAGTGTAACAGTGTTTAGCCGCGGCAGATTAACAACAACTTTTAGCCATGCAAAATCATCTGCAGGCTACAAAACCATATGCTATGATATGGAAAAGACGGAATAAGGGGGTATTACAATGCCTGTTCCTGACAAGAAAATTGTTATTAACAAGTTGGAGAAAAAGTACGGCTGCTCCTTTTCTATGATTAAGGGGAAGAAAATTATGTATCAGGGAATTGTGGATGGAAAACAGATTGTCATTTGCACTCCACACTCCAAGATTCATACGATCGGTAAGGGTTGGTTCGACCTTACGACAAAACAGGTCGAACTCTTGGATGATGCGGACATAGCAGTTTTAGTGGTTCGTTTGGAAGGGGGTAATATCTATATTGTAGATTTCAAAGAACTGCGTACAATGATGACTCTTGATAATCAGATTGTGAATCCTAGAGAAGGTGAGCATTGGAAGTTCTATATTTGGGGAAATAACATTCAGGTGAGGGGTTGCTTGAATAAGTTTCAAGCAGTGCCTGAACGAATGATATCATAGCGACTGAGGTAAATGACATGACAAAATTATTTTTACATAGTCGAGAAATGAGAAGCGTATTTCAGCTTTTAGGTGAACACGAGAATGATATAAGCTATAGTGTGGCATGGGGGTTGACGCAGTGCCCTTCATTTCTGAAGGTCTTTCTCCAAAATGTTCTTAAATGGAACGGTGATGTTAATGAAGTTGAAATTCGGATGCAGGAATATGAAAAGGGCAAAGGATTCACTGATATAGAAATTGAGTTGACCCAAGAATTTCACTTAATTATTGAGGCGAAGAGAGGCTGGAACCTTCCAGACATCACACAGCTTCAAAAGTATGCAACCAGAACATCCTTCATACAAAATCCTTGCCATGATAAGCGACTGATTGTATTGAGCGAATGCAGCAGAGATTACGCCAAGCACCGTGTCCCAGATCAAGTAAATGGTTTTCCGGTTGAGGTATTATCATGGAAGGACTTTTACCAATTCTCCAAGCTGGCACATCCACTCGGAACACATGCTGAGAAGCGGTTATTGCAAGAATTGAATGTTTATTTGGGGAGTTTGATGACAATGCAGAAGCAAGACTCGAATATGGTGTATGTAGTATCTGTTGGAGCTGGATCTCCTGATGGTTGGTCAATTTCATGGAGAGACATTATTAGCAAGAAGAGGAGATACTTTCACCCTGTCGGTGGTAATGGATGGGTAAAAGAGCCACCTAACTACATTGCATTTCGTTATGATGGAAAACTGCAATCGATTCATCACATAGAAGGGTATGAGGTTGTCACTAACATGTCTAAAGTTTTTACGGAGGCTAAAGACGAGGAGTGGAAACCAAGTTTCGTATATCACTTAGGAGTTCCATTTGCTCCAAGTAATGAAGTTAAGACCGGAAACATATACCCCAATGGCAGAGTGTGGTGTATGTTGGATACATTGTTCACTTGCTCAACGATATCCGAAGCGAGGGATCTCACTAAGTCGCGTCAAAATAGTTAAAGGAATGGTCATGCTGGTTTCATCTCAAGAACATTTAGGCAAATGAAAAGAACCGAATCGATGTGGTATGGATGCACACTGATTCGGTTCTTTTTGTAGCTACAGCTTTCTGTACATCTGCTGATTTTGCGGCGTTTTCCCTAATATCTCAAGGGAGTTACTCGCATGGTTCTCGGCGTAGTTTAAGAACATGGAGCCAAGCTTAGTACGATTGCCCTTAGCGATCCGGTTCCATTCAAAGCCCCGAAACAGGTCTTTGACAAGGAACTCCTCACCTTGATCCAGACTTGGAACAGTTGCTTTGGCAATGTTCATCAAGTCTTCCAGAGAAGTGTTTTTATCGATTCTCATTTGACATTCTCCTTTCTGTTCGAGATTTACTCATAGTAGCTAATAGCTAGTGGCTAGTAGCTTATAGTTACATAGTACATCTGCTTTCTATATCCGTCAAGTTGTATTTATTTGGGGTATGCTCAACAATTACTTGCATTAAAACACCGTCCAAGTTAGAACTACAACAACCTCAATGAAAGGCGGTAACGCCTATCTCATTGAAGATGTAAATTCTAATTGGAGGTTGTTATGGACAGAAAAGAAATCATAAAGACGTTAGGCGATCATTTTGGAGTAAAGCCTAAGTATATGGGGGTTCCGAGCTTCATTTATCAGATTGAGACTGATACGGAGATTTACTCGATTGACAGAGCGGGCAAGATCACGACTTCGAATGGCAAGGAGGCTGATCTCGACTGCGTATTAACTGGACAGGTTGCTGCCATACAAGACGAACCGCTCGAACCCAATGACCAAGTCATTCAAGTTGAATCAGGTGATCCAGCCGATTCGACAATAAGTTCAAACGCCCTACTTGAAGTAGTCGTACCGCTGGAAGGGCATACAGGGGTATCCCTAAGAAATTTGGTTAATTTGCTTTACAGCAAACAAGTACTTGTAAAAAGATCACTTGGTATTGAATCGAATATTATCGAAGATAATTTTGCTAAAGCCATCAATGAGGCTAATGTCGATACACTGGAAAGTTTCAAGACAGTGATATCAGAAATTGGTAAACAATACTGCCCAGGCATCACGTTCAGTTTTGATAGCAGTACGATCATCTTTAAGTTTTTCCAAGCAGAACGCAGTCCTGAAGAGATACATGCCTACACGCAGCTTGTCGGACTGTTAAACCAGACTGCGATGAAGTTAAAGTATACATCGCCCAAAGGCAAGGACACCGACAACGGTAAGTTTACCTTCAGACTTTTCTTGATCCGGCTCGGTATGGTGGGAGAGGAGTATAAAACAACCCGCAAAATATTGTTGGCGAAGCTTGATGGTAACTCTGCATTCAGGGATGGCAAAAAGCCAGAGAAGGTTTCGACTGATGTATTAGAGGTTAACGAAACTGATGCTAAAGACATGATTTCAAGTAACAGGAAGGGATAATACACCATCTGTCGAATATTGCATCAAGAAATTCGTCTGGTGGGGTATTTTGTTCCAAAAATGAATCTTAAGTTGATGTGCTACATAGTTAGGCTGCCCACTGTCTGATAGCAAATGAATCAACCCTGTCGAAGTCGAATTGACAGGGTTGATTTTGCGAAATATTAACTGGCAGGCTTCCGTTTTCTTTTGACTTTGTCTGCCTTTAGTTCTTCAACAACCTCAGCGATTGATAAATCATATTTCTTGATGGCAAAATCGACCACCAACATCAATTCCTCGTAAGTCCACATTACGACTTTCTTTTTGTACCTTCCGGCAAGATCCTGCAACACGGCTACAAAACCCTGTTCAAGTTCCCCTGCTACCACAATTCCTAAAACATTGACAGTAGTGTCCTTACATTTATAAACAAACTGTTGAAGCATCTCATAAGCTTTTGTGTCTGTTGGTTTTATCGGTTTCTTCTCATAACTCTTGGCTATCCCTACAAATACGGCATCGTCCATACCAAGCATCTGGATGGTAAAGCTGATGTCACCGTATTCTTGTCCATGATGCGGATGTAATTTATGATCAGTAAACGTTACAAAAGGTTTCATTATGCAGCGGACGCTTTTTTCATGCTGACAGGCTTGGCAGGCATCTACACTATGTTTAGAACATTTCTCTCTAAGTAAGCTCAACACTTCAGCAAGTTCTTCGCGGCGTTTAGGGGTAATTCTCCGATCCCAAACGGGCTTAAATTGTTGTAGTTCTCTCACTTTGAACATGACTTTCGAAGCGACTCTAGATGAATAGTGAACGACATTGTTTTGAAGATAGAAGGATTCTTCTTCGTGCGAAAATCCCTCATCCGGAAAATACTTGTTTATGATCTTTTCGGTAAGTTCGACTAAAGTTGATTTAGGATTAATTACGACTCCATCATACCAGGAATCGATTCTGACCTTATGATCCATTAAGCAGCGAACGTTATCCTGTTGAAGTTCAGTGTAACAGAATGAACATACGACCTTTGGAGCCTGTCCTCTTTTTACGGAAACCGTTAACAAGTCGGTGTTTCCGCAGTTATTACAGGTGATATCTGCATAATGGTCGCAAGTATCGCAGTAAGGATAGAAGTGGGAAATGGTATGCTTCTTCAGTGAACCTACAATTTTATCAACATTTAAGTCGTGGAGCTTGAAGCTATCAATCTTTTTTACCTTACAGGTGACAACTGCCTTAATGACTTCCAAAATAACTTTTTTCTCGTCATTTGTAGTTGTGAAGGCAACAAGATCGGGATCTTCATCAAGTCCAAATGATTCGAACTTATCATCGATTTCGCCATTTTCCTGTATGGAGTTTATGTAATTCATGATCTGTCCGATTCGCCAAATCCCCCAACGTCTCATTTCAGAGGCTTTAAGCTGACGGGTAAGATAAATCTTGCCTTTGTCATTGTTGACCCCAAGAGTTGAGAAGAAGTCTCCGTCCTCGTCGATTGCTTCTTGATAAACTGAACTTGGCGAGTCGTACCCATCGAATTCAGTAAGTTGACCAACCTTATTACCAAGATCACTGTCAGCCAAAGTAACTTTGCTTGGCTTACCTGATTCGGGGTCAGGATTGCTCAAAGTGGTTCTTTTCATTGACTCTTTGCTAAACACACTGTCGACAATCTTTTTGGTGATGTTTACAGGTGAAACAAAGCAATCAAAGGCTCTTTCAAGAGTTTTGGATATTGTTCCAACCAGTGACTCAGTAGGTATACTAATGCTCACAAAGCGTTGATCAAAGTTGATCCATAAGAAGCCGAAC
The DNA here is from genome assembly GCF_003614185.1 of Paenibacillus aceti. Taxonomy (GTDB): domain Bacteria; phylum Bacillota; class Bacilli; order Paenibacillales; family Paenibacillaceae; genus Fontibacillus; species Fontibacillus aceti. Next base: position 3,109,953 of record NZ_KZ987724.1, on the reverse strand, counting down.
TTCAATTCGTAAATAAAATCGGACTGTTCGGTTTCAGGATTGATGTAATTATATCTTTCTTGATATTGTAATGAGATTTCTACCGTTTCGTGATTGACAACTGTTTGGTCAATAGCAAGTAGTCCAAATATGTTGTCATTGGGGTAAGTGATTGGCTTGAGGAGCTCATTCATTTTGGACACACCAGTATTATTCTTGTGATCTGCAATGAATGAGGATGAACTAAGTTGAGGGTTATGCGGACGCAGCATATACAGCCGAAAATTGGGTCTGCGGCTGTATCGATTATCTTCAAAACAGGTTTCGATATCAGATTCAGTTATCTCTGGTGAGATAGCCACAATCTCCACTAGTTTTTGCTTGTCAAGTCGCTCCAAAGCCACTTTTAAATCTCGTTTAACTTCACGTTTGACAACTACACGATAACGGTTGATTAAATCCTGCTCGTCTACCTTTGAATATAACAGGTGACGTATAACTCCATTCTGGACATGAAGTAATTTATCTGCGTGTTTTTCCGACATAATAACCCCCCTCTAAGGAACATTGAATATTAAAACTATTGTATCACATTTCCAGAATTGTGATGAAGAATGTCGATTAGGAGGCATTGGATCAGACACTGCTGCATCTATTGCGAGAGCAGTCCATTGAAAGAGAAGTTTAATAAATGGGGCTTTAGAAGGATATCGGCTGGGAAATGTAGAATATTGTAAGACTCCTGTGTATGAGTGGGGTAAAGAACACCTGAGGAGGTTTTACATTTGTCCTATCAGTCGGAAGCCCAGCTTGAGAAAAATCTAATCGAGCAACTTGTTCGTCAAGGGTACGAGCGAGTAACAATAAATGATTACGATTCACTTTTAGGAAACTTCAAACAGCAACTGAATAAGTTCAATGAGAAGAAATTAAATGGTCAGCCGTTAACAGACGCGGAGTTCAGCCGATTCCTAACACAGATTGATGGGAAGAGCATTTTTGACTCAGCAAAGATTCTGAGGGATAAACAAGTGTTCCAGCGTGATGACGGAACAGAGGTCTATCTTGAGTTGATGAATACCCGTGATTGGTGTAAAAACATTTTTCAGGTCACCAATCAGACAACAGTCGAAGGGACGTATAAAAATCGTTATGATGTAACAATTTTCATTAACGGCTTACCTGTAGTGCAGATCGAGTTAAAGCGCCGCGGCTTAGATTTTAAAGAAGCATTCAATCAAATCCAACGGTATCGAAAACACTCCTTCAGGGGGTTATATCGCTATCTGCAGCTGTTTGTTGTCAGCAATGGGGTTGATACGAAATATTTTGCAAACTCTGATGGTGACATCTTGTTTTCGCACACCTTCTTCTGGTCGGATGCAGAAAATAATCGTATCACCAATCTAAGTGATTTCACGTCCAACTTCCTAGAAAAGTGCCACATGGCTAAGATGATAGCCCGGTACATGGTATTGAATGAGACCGAGAAGCTATTAATGGTCATGCGACCGTATCAGGTCTATGCAGTTGAAGCACTTATTAAGCGTGCCTTGGAAACCAAGAACAACGGTTATATCTGGCACACAACTGGTAGCGGAAAGACATTAACTTCATTTAAGTCGAGTCAAATCCTTGCGAACGAACCGCATATAAAGAAGGTCTTCTTCCTTGTTGACCGTAAGGATTTGGATAGTCAGACCTTGGCGGAGTTTAACAAATTTGAACCGGATTCAGTAGACATGACAGACGATACTGAAAAATTGGTGGCACAAATTTCGGACTTAACGAAGCCGTTGATCGTTACTACAATTCAAAAGATGGCGAACGCAATAAAAAATCCTCGATATGAGGAGATCATGAAGCCGTATCAACAGGAGCGGGTTGTCTTCATTATTGATGAGTGTCATCGCAGTCAGTTTGGTAAGATGAAAAGACTCGTTGACAATCATTTTAAAGAGGCGCAGTACTTTGGTTTCACGGGGACACCATTGTTCGAGGAAAACAAAAGCCAAGACGGTCGGGTAACCGCCGATATTTTTGAGAAATGTCTACATACGTATCTGATTAAAGATGCGATTCATGATGGCAATGTCTTGGGGTTCTCGGTGGATTACATACAAACGGTTGATGTTTCAATTAACGAAAAGGATCAGACCCGCGTCAAAGGAATTCTGACTGATGAAGTCTGGATGCATGATGATCGTATTCGTTTGATTGCTGAGAACATCATAACTCATCATGATCGGAAGTCACGCAGTAAGGGGTATACAGGACTATTCACTGTGGATAGCATCCCGATGCTGGTTAAGTACTACGACACCTTCAAGTCAATGTCACATAACTTGAAGATTGCCGGCATTTTCACCTATGGGCAGAATGAGGACAGTGAAGGCGATGGACAAGACGAGCATTCTCGGGATAGCCTTGAACGTATCATCAAGGACTACAATGCTATGTTTGGAACCAACTTCTCAACAGATAAGTACCAAGGATATTTTGCCGATGTTTCTCGTAAAGTCAAGACTGCTCAGATCGATATCTTACTGGTAGTCAACATCTTTTTGACAGGATTCGACAGCAAAACTTTGAATATTCTCTACATGGATCGCTTCTTAAAATATCATAATTTGATTCAAGCCTTCTCCCGAACCAATCGGACAGAGAAAGCGACCAAACCTTATGGGAATATTGTATGCTTCCGCAATCTCAAGGAAGATACGGACGAGGCAATCAAGTTGTTCTCAAAGACAGATAGCGTCGATGATGTCCTGATGAAGAGTTACGAAGAATACCTTCAAATGTTCAGGGCAGCTCTGGTAAAAGTCAAAGCTCTTGCCGCTACGCCAGCGGAAGTAGATGCTTTGGAGCGGGAGGAAGAAAAACAAGAGTTTGTGGTTAGCTTCCGTGAGCTTACCAAATATCTGACTCGTCTCCAAACTTTTACCGAGTTTGAATTCGACCCGGCTCGATTGGGTATTTCTGAACAGGAGTACCAGGATTACAAGAGCAAGTATCTCCGTATTTATGATGAAGTTAAGCGCGGCGGAGGTAAAGAATCGATCTTGGCGAACGTTGACTTCCTAATCGAGCTGATGCATACAGATCGGATTAATGTTAGTTACATTATGAATCTGATCCGAAACATTGATTTCGATAATCAGGAGCAGCGAGACAAGTCAGTAAAAGATATTGTCGATGAGATCGATCGGGCTGACAATGAGCAACTCAGACTAAAAGCCAATTTGCTGAAGGACTTCTTGCGGAAAGTAGTACCGACATTAACCAATGCAGATTCGGTAGACGATAACTACAATGCTTTCGAACAAGAAGAACGTATGAAGGAAATCGAGGCATTTGCAGGTGAAGTGGGGTTATCGCCTGAAGTAATCCAAAGCTTTGTGCAGGAATATGAGTACGGTGGGCTTGTTAACCAACAAGAGATAAGCGATGTTGTTAGGTTGCCTTTCCTTCAAAAAAGAGCAATGATTCAACGGATCATTGAGTTCATTACCGAGCACACCACACGTTATTCATAGTGCTATTTATAAAAATAGCAGAAAAGGACTTGCCTTTTCTGCTGTTTTTTATTATCATGAAATTGTTGGTTTCAATGCTATTTGGAAAAATAGCAAAGGGGAGGGTTGGTTTGAATCTAGAACAATGTGCAACGGTGGTGCAAGGGGCGTTTCTTTCTCGTATCCAGACGTCACCTTCATTAGAGGCAGTAAAGCTTCCGGTCTACACGATGAAAGAAATGAATGAGTGGTTAAGTCCTGATCCCACTTCATCGGTAGAAAATCATCAAGATGTTCATGTAGATCAGGATCGTTTAGGGTCTTTACCGCTCGCTAGGGAGGGTTTAGTCCTAATTAGCTTGACTGGACAACGAGCAGTAGCATTGCAGCAGGAGCATGTCGGAAAGTTGATTCCTTCTAACTTTGCCATAATCGAGCCTACAAGTGAATTACATCCCGACTATCTGGAGTGGTTTATAAATGATCATCCAGACTGTCGCAAACAATTGAAGATCGCTACGCAGGGTTCCAGTATAGCAGCTTTGTCAATTCAAATGCTTAGGGCATTGGAAATTATTTTGCCACCTATGGACGATCAAGTGAAGATTGGTAGCGTCCACAGATTATTACATCGAAAAAATCGTCTACATCAGGAGAGAATCGTATGGGAACAGCAATATATCAAACAGCTATTGATAGGGTATCTAAAGGAGGAGGTAAAAAGATGACAACGACTGAGTTACAGCGTCATCAACAAGCCGAGTTACATAAGAAGCTTTGGGATATGGCGAATGATCTTCGTGGTCAACTTGAAGCTTACGAATTCAAGAAATATATTCTTGGTCTGATCTTTTATCGTTACTTGTCGGACAAAACGGAAGATCGGGTTAATAGTCTTCTTCAGGAAGATAATGTTTCTTACAGAGATGCTTGGAAGGATCAAGCATATCGAGACGCTTTAAAAGATCAGCTAATTCAGGAAATTGGCTACGTCATTGAACCAGACTACCTTTTTTCGAGCATGATTGAGGAAATTGGTAAGGGAGAGCAAGGCAATTTCGATATTGAAATGCTGCAAGCAGCAATCAACAAAGTAACCGAATCTACACTCGGAGCGACGAGTCAAGATGACTTCCAACACCTTTTCGATGACATGGACTTGGCTTCCTCGAAATTGGGTCGTGATGTAAAGTCTCGTTCCAAGCTGATCGCTAAGGTCATGGTCAATATCAATGATATTCCCTTCTTACATGATGATGTGGACATTGACGTTCTGGGCGATGCTTATGAGTATTTGATCGGACAGTTTGCTGCCAATGCGGGGAAAAAAGCTGGTGAGTTCTATACTCCACCACAAGTTTCCAAAATCATTGCTAAGATAGTTACACTGGGTAAGAATGACTTAAGAAATGTCTATGACCCGACTTGCGGTTCAGGATCGTTGCTCTTGAGGGTTGCCAAGGAAGCGAGAGTCAGAAAGTTTTACGGGCAAGAGAAAACCTCAACTACTTATAACTTGGCTCGTATGAACATGCTCCTGCATGATGTGTCTTATCATAACTTCGATATTCAAAATGCCGATAGTTTGGATGAGCCGCGGCATCTTGATATGCGCTTTGAAGCTGTAGTAGCAAATCCTCCATACTCAGCGAAATGGAGTTCTGATGAAAAGTTCCTGCAAGATGAGCGGTTTAGTGCCTACGGTAAACTAGCTCCCGCATCCAAAGCCGATTTCGCTTTTGTTCAACATATGATTCATCATCTTGATGATAACGGAACAATGGCAGTTGTCCTTCCTCATGGGGTATTGTTTCGCGGCGCGGCGGAAGGAGTAATTCGTAAATACTTGATCGAAGAAAAAAACTACTTGGATGCGGTAATCGGCTTACCGGCAAATATTTTCTTTGGTACTAATATTCCGACTTGCATCCTTGTGTTCAAAAAATGCCGGGAAGATAATGACAATATTCTATTTATCGATGCATCCAATGATTTTGAAAAGGGAAAACATCAGAATAGACTTCGTGATGAAGATGTGGACAAAATTGTCGATACTTACGCCAATCGAAGTAAGATAGACAAATACTCTTATGCAGCTAGTATCGATGAAGTTAAGACCAATGACTATAACTTGAACATTCCACGGTATGTCGATACATTTGATGATGAAGAAGTGATAGATATTGTGTCAGTTAAAACTCGGTTACAAGAAATTGATAATGAACTTGCTCAAATTGATGCTACCCTAGCTTCATATTTAAAGGAATTGGGGGTAAGCGGATGAGTACTAGAGTGCCATCGATTCGTTTCAATGAGTTTACTGAAGAGTGGAAAGAAGTGGACTTCAGCGAGGTTTTTGAAGAAGTAAATGAACGAACTAGTGATACAGCTAATTACCCACTTTTTAGTTTGACTCTAGAGAAAGGTGTTACCCCAAAAAGCGAACGGTATGAACGTTCTTTTCTCTTAAAAAAAGATGAGGATAATTATAAGATTGTCAAAGACGATGAATTTGTGTACAATCCAATGAACCTTACATTGGGTGCAGTTGCAAAATATAATGGGGGTCAGAGTATAGCTGTTTCTGGCTATTATAATGTCTTTAGAACAAAAGAAGGATTTAATAGTGAATTCTTTGAAAATTTATTGAAGACAGGAAAAATGATTTTACAATATAAATCAATTGCTACTGGTTCATTAATCGAAAAGCAAAGAGTTCACTTTTCGCAATTCATAAAAATCAAACGGTCAATTCCAACTTTTTTAGAGCAAAAAAAGATCGGGGACTTCTTTTCATTACTTGATCGAAAGATTGAGAAGCAACAGGATAAGATCGAACAATTGGAGTTGTTCAAGAAGGGTATGTTACAAAAGATTTATTCGCAGGAACTCCGTTTCAAAGATGATAGAGGTCAGGATTTTCCTGAATGGAACATAGAAATATTTGAGCAAATAGCCACAAACAGTTCCAAAAAGATAAATCCACAAAGTAAGACGAACATACCATGCATTGAGCTCGAGAATATTGTTGGTAATAGAGGTCAAATCAACGGATATTTCTCATCGCATGAGCAGCAAAGCACTAAAAATCAATTCAGTAAAGGTGCTGTTTTATTTGGGAAATTACGACCATATCTTAAGAAGTATTGGTTTGCAACTTTCGATGGGATATGCTCATCAGAGATTTGGGTTATAACAACAACTAACTCTAAAGTTTGCAATGAGTATTTGTACTTTATAATACAAAGTGATATGTTTCAACAGGCAGCGAATGTATCTTCAGGTTCCAAGATGCCGAGAACTGAGTGGGATTCCATTAGAAGCCTAGACATTCCAATACCTTCACTAGAAGAACAGAAAAAAATTGCTTCATTTCTGTTTACTTTAGAAGAAAAAATCTTGAAAGAAGAAACCAAAGTGAAGGCTCTTAATCAGCTTAAAGCTGGATTAATGCAACAAATGTTTATTTAACAAAGACGGGTCAATTGGAACTTTCCATTTGACCCGTCAATCTTCTTTCTCCTTCTTTACTACCCAACTATGCCCCTTAACGTCCACGTAGAAATCCCATGTTTCCGGATCGAAATCTACTCCGTTTTTCTTTGCTTCAAGAAAGCTCACTGCTTCTTGAACCATCTCATCATATCCAGAGCGCAATTCCTCAAACTCAGACACTAACTGTTTAATCTGATTTTTCTTAAGTTTCATCAAATCAATTATTTCCCGTAGCGACTCAGTTCTTTGTTTAGTAAGCACTCCAATGTATTTGCCGTGTTGTTCGATAATCTTATCGTTCTGCTCATAGTTGTGTTGCTTGAGTTTACTGAGTGGTTGACGAGAAAGAAAATCATAAATCTGAACCAATTCAACATCTCCCTGTTTTATGATTATTATACACATGCATCCTGTGAAATTCTAAAGCCGCCAGTTATTGGCGGCTTTAAGTTTTAGCTTGTATCAAGTCATTCCCGTTTATGTCGAGCAACTCGTATGCTTTCCCTACCATTTCTTTGTCGTGGTCGAACAAGTGAATCGACTTATCATGAATCCCACTTGTCGCAGTGACAAAATTCATTTGCTGTACCATAAATTCAGAATTGCAGAGTACAACTACCCTATTGCTATATGTAGTAAGCTCTTGCTGAAATAAAACTGCTTTTTCTGCTACTTCTGGAGAGTATACAGCTGGCTTTCCATCGGCAGCCTTCATATCTCGGTGGTCAACAAAAACACTTAGTTCTTCTTTCTTAAAGGCGTTGCATATCCCCAGCAAGGTTTTCGACATATGGTCTACATGTTGACCATTTAGCAATCCAGTTACCTGAAATGACAGAATCCGCTTATCACTGTCAACATGATATTTGAACCTCTCAGAGAGTGGAACGGTAAAGTCATGCGGTTGGTAAGCAGGGGTATCTGAAAGCCTTTCGACTGCAAACATATACGAAATCGACACATTCAATGCTTTAGCAAGTCGTTCGATATTATCCAAGCTGATATTGCGTAATCCTCGTTCTACACCACTTAGATAGCTCCGATCCATTCCTGCTCGGTGAGCCAAGACTTCTTGAGACATACCACTTCTTGCTCGGAGTTCACGTATTCTATTCCCAAACTCAATTCTTACATTCACTAAATCCACCTCAAACTAATGCACTTTAATTAAGTCATTCCCGTTAATGTTGAGCAGCTCGTATGCTTGTCCGACCATATCTTTATCTCGACCGTATAGTGGGACTGTAGGAATGCCGCTTTCTTGGGTAATTCGATTAAGTTGATGAACCTGAAATTCTGAATTACAAAGCACCACGGCTTTACTGCTATACAAAAGCAAGTTCCGTTGAAAAGCTATAGCTCGTTCAGCAACTTCTGGTGAGTAAACTACTGGCTCCCCGTCAGAAGCTTTCATATCACGGTGATCAACAAAAACGTTCAGTTCACCCTTTCCAAAGGAACTACAAATCCTCATAAGGGTCTTAGACATAAAATCAACATTATCTCCTGTAAGTAACCCATAAACTTGAAAGGCGAGAATCTTTCGGTCACCATCGAGTTGATATTTAAACCGCTCTGTAAATGGTATCGTGAAGTCATTAGGTTGATATGCAGGGGTTGATGAGAAGCGTTCACTAGAGAACATGTATTCAACCGATACAGAAAGCGCCGCGGCGATCTTTTCGATATTAACCAGGCTGACATTGCGTTCTCCCCGTTCGACACCACTTAAATATGTACGATCAAGCCCCGCGCGATATGCAAGCGATTCCTGAGACATGCCACTTCTCGCCCTCAATTCACGGACTCTTTGCCCAAATTCATTCCGTATGTCCACAAACAAAAAGACCTCCTTCCCATATTCTTCTTAATAAGTATATCGGGATAGTAGGTCAAAAGTTATAGATATGATGGATAATTTAGTCGAGGTGGTGTTTTCGATGTGACTTAAAGTCAACTGACTAAGGAGTAGGTTCTAAATATCATGGACTAAGGGTTATCTGATTAAACAGGCGGTCGTCTGTCTTTCCACTCATCAATTTTTCGGGGGTCAACCTTCAACACTTCACAGATATGCAATGCAATATTGACAGTTGGAGTTGTCAGACCGTGTTCAATGTTTTGATAATGCTTCAAAGATATATTAACAGCGCGGCTGACGCTCTCTTGGCTAAGATTCTTCTTTTCCCTAGCTTCTTTCAATTTCATAAAGGATACAGCCCCTTGCATTCGTTTCCTTTATGTTAGGGAATACGCGAATTTTTGATAACTAATTATAGTTGGCGAAGTATAGTTCCTATATTATACTTATCAATATATGTCGAAATGCCTACTCTGGTAAGGAATAATGAGGATTTGTCTAGAAGGGGCAGTGGGACAGTGTTAAATAAAGTCTAACCAAAGGAGAAGATGCACTTGTCGAGTTCAGCACCACAATTAATCATCACATTCTTTTTACTCGTGATTATTGTTCCACCGCTAATTGCATTCTTTAAAGTCTCAGCTGAGGGAAAGTTAGGTCGAGGTGCAATTTTATCGGAAGAAGTATTGAAAAAGTTCAGGGAAGTATTCGCAGAACCAACGGAGAGATATATTGCTTCAATTGGTAATGGTTATATCATCAACTTCCTATCAGGGGGTTCGCTTGCCAGTGGATTTTCCGTCATTAGTAACAAGCGGGTTTACTTCAAAGGAAAGTGTTACTACAAAGAAGCTGGTAAGTTGAAAAAGTCTTTTGAAGAGCGGATGGTTGATCTGAAGGATGTGACCGGAACAGGTTACACCAGGGTTAATCCGATATCACTGTTGATTACTTCTTTATCTTCACTAGTTTTATCAATCATTCTTTTCGGTGTTCTAAGTAGCTTGGGAAGTAGTGATCAGGCAACAGTTATGAACATTTTGACATTTGTATTGATCGCTTCAATATTGAGCTTTTCAATCACGCTAACTGCATACATATTGAAACGCAAAAATTTGTTCGAGATCTCCTTCGCAGGGGGTATGATTGCCTTCAACATCAATTTGTATGATAAAGCAGAGATCGACGATTTTCAGAAGCAACTTAGAAGGGCTAAAGACCATGTTGTAGAATCAGCGCCTACTCAGGTTGCAGCGGCAGCCGCGCCACAAACGCCCACTGAAACTAACTCCAAACTTGGAATTGCTGACGAGATAAAGAAATACTCCGAACTACTACAGCAGAAGCTTATCACCCAAGAAGAGTTTGACGAAGCAAAAAAGAATCTCCTGTCCAATGGTAACAAATGAGTACTGTCGTTAAAGGATTAACCTTGAGCAATGGTGAGGAGATCAGAGCGGTATTAGGTAAAGGTAACATCGGGAACAAGGGTCAAAAGCCTGTAGTAGTTCTTACCAATAAGTACATCCACTTTTTCGGTGAACATTATCGGTATGATAATGGCGACACTTCCAGAAAAATATTCGAACCCGAATCGATACCGCTTCAAGATTTCATTGGTGCTGGCTACATACGTAAAAGATCGAGACGTAATCTCTACTACCTTGTAACGGTCGGGGTATTAATCACGATCCTAATGCAGATCTCTAGAGGAATGAAGAAATATGGTGCGCATTTTAGCCAAATTAAGCTTTATAGCTCGATATTGGCAGGAGTCTTTGTTATCGCCTTGGTTCTTTATCTATTTAAGAGGTACAAGCTGTTCGAAGTCGCCTTTGTAGGGAAAAGGATTTGTATTAGCGAACACCACTTTGAAAAATCAGATATCCAGTTATTTATCCAATCGATGTATCAGGCGAAGAGAACAGTTCAATAACTTGGCTTTTAGAGCAATTGCTCATGATAAGCATACAACAATGAAAATGGAGTGATGGAAAATGAAGAAGATATCTATGATGTTGGTCTTGTCTTTGGTTATTTCCCTGTTTACTTCACTAACGGTTATGGCTGAGAGTGGAGCGAAAGTTGAGACGAAGCAAGGAGGTTATGTTTCAATCTCAAACGTAACTGATAAAAAGCAGTTTATTGATGAAGGATCAGGTGTTGGAGATACGGTTTTTGTATCCGACAAGCCAGTAACGCTTACTATTACCGGAAAAGACCCGCATCCGAGTATCAGTTTCCTCCCTGACGCGAAGCTTGGTGGTGAGTCCTTCATTATGGGAGAAGCTTCCGAAGATATCGCTGTAAAAGGCAGTACCGTAAGTCTCAGCAAGAAGGGCTATTATGGGGTGAACGTGCGCTTCGGCAGCGAGTTTTCACCTGATACTGTTGCCGAATTCGTGGTGCAGATTGTAGGCGAAGGAACTGCAAGTAATGATCCTAAGACTAACTCCGAATCCGGTAACAGTGAAGCCGAACAAGGTATGTCGACAGTAAATGTTCTTAATGAAAATTCGGGGTATAAGATTAAATTCCCGAGCAGTTCTTTAAAGCTTCAGAAAGTTAAGGGAAATGACGATGAGATCGGTGGTTTTGAAGTCTCTGCGATCACCTTAAAGACTCCGAAATTTGAGAAGGACTCTAATGTATTCTTGTTCGATCTAGTAACTACAAACCCAAAGGCTCATTCAGTTTATGTGAGTGTCGACAGCTATTTTGGAGGTCAAATGAAATATGTAGACGAGGAATTCAAAGATGGTAAAGTTTCAGTATATATGCCGAGTGTTACATTCGAATCTGTTCTTACAGACGATGTTTTAGTTGCATCTATAGAGGTTTATGACAAAGATCGTAATGTAATCGACTCGTTTAAGAATATTTACTTCATGTATGAAGGATTCAATCGTTACAAAGTGGTTGATGCAGATATAAATCAGTCGAGCAAGCCTGTATCTGCCAAGCCAACCGCTTCCAAGGTTATCGTCAACGGCAAAGAAGTATCCTTTGAAGCCTACAACATCAATAACAACAACTTCTTTAAGCTTCGCGACATCGCATCTGTTGTGAATGGCACCGAGAAACAATTTGAAGTGAAATGGGATGGAGCAAAGAATGCAATTAGTCTTCTTTCCGGTAAAGCGTACACTCCTGCGGGTGGAGAGCTTAAAGTATCCGCTAAGCCAGCAACAAAAGAAGCCAAGCCTACTTCTTCCACCTTATATATTGATGGCAAGGAAGTAAGCTTGGTCGCCTACACAATAGATGGTAACAACTACTTCAAGCTCCGCGACATCGCAAAAGCGTTCAACATTGGCGTAACGTGGGATAGTAAAACAAATACAGTTGGAATCGACACGAAGATTGATTACAAAGATGAAGAGTAATTGACCATTAGGGGTTCCATTTCGGATGGTGTCTGTAACAGGCACCATCTTTTATTTTGCCCTTGTTGTATTAGGGGGCATCGAAGGAAGCGGATTTCAGTAGCATTATTTTCTTTTGTTGAGCCAAAGGAGCCACTCGAGATACAATTAGTGGATAAACATACTATTTTGTCTTAACAGGGGGTAAAAAATGAGCTTACCTTATGATAGAGAATCCGAGTTAAAAGAACGCTTCAACCAGTTCGTAGCCAATAAAATAACCGGCTCCAATGAAGATTACTATTCTCGGATGTCAGTTGAAGACTTCGAAGACATAAAGACTACGTTGAAGGACATCCATAACATCATTACATACAAAACGACCATCCGATTTATTGACTGGGTTAGTGATCGCTTCCCTTATGTGAAGGAGAATTATCAAGTTTACTTGGAACAAGTTCTTAAAAGCAGACCGAATGATAATGGATACGATCTCATCGTTACTGGAGAGGTCAATATTATTGCTGAGATCAAATGTAACAAGCCGATCAATAATGGTTACAAATTTGGTTCAGCTCAAAGAAACGGAATCGTAAAAGATATCAGGGGGCTACTTGAAGGGAAATCAAAAGTAAAATCGATTGATCCCGCGGCAGCGTTCAAATTTTTGGTGATCTATGATTTTGGCGACCATACTTTATCCGCCGCGCAGCACTTAATAAAGAATTTGCAGGCTGATATTAAGGAGAAGGTCGAAATTTATGAAGATAGTAACCTGCTAACGACAGATAAGGTGTATGTCGTATTCATTAAGTAAAGATTGGAAACAGGTCGTAACCACTTATCCGATTGGAAGGTGGTTTTTCTATAATTGAGCCAAAACTATCGATGGGTTAAAATATAGAGAATACTACCAATGATTGCTTCATGTGAAAGGAGAATTGAAAATGGATGTCATAAGATTAAACGAATTATTACCTTTAGACAAGAAAGTAACCACTATTTATACAGGTTCGGAGCTTCTGCTTGCCTATGAACTCGACAAGTATGCCCAAACCTTGCTTAAGAAGAAATTGGTTTTGTCCGATGTAACAATTTCAGAGGAATTGCTCATCGGTGAACACTTCAGTTTCGTGGTAACAAACGGGCTTGATGTGGGGTTCAAACCAATCGGGACATTGAAACCTTACTCCGATAGGAACTTCTTTACAAAATCGGTTGAGGGAGTCTACTTTAAGAAAGATACCGACGATGAAGTAGTGTTTGAACTGCAATCAGATATTATGGCTAATCAAGTCTTGAATGCTTCAAGTAAAAAATCTGCAGGATACATCAGCTTAATTGCTTATATCATGGTAAGAAGTGCTAAGGTCAACAAACCTATTCCGAAATTAATAATTGATCATGGGGCAGTTTATCCTGATGGTTTCGAATATGTGGATCTTTACATCCTTATGCGATTCGGAAATAGTTTGCTCGATGGATTAGTCGAGATAAGGTATCTTGAAGAATCGAGCACAGATAAAATACAACTTGATAAATTCTATAATGAAGCCGCAGATGGTCCATCCGAAATTAAAGAGCATCAATTTGATTGGATAGCTTTCGTTATGCAATTCAGACAGCGGGGATGGATGAACCGATTCTACAATAAAGCAGAAAAGTTTCAATATCTTACAAGCGAATTCGAGATAGGTGATGTCGTACTGCTGTATGAACGTATAGGTGCAACGGAGTCCAATCCGGGTAAACTTTCTGAGTGCTACCCTGCAGTAATTGAAGGGTTTGATGAAGACTCTATCTCATTAACATACTATCCAAGAGTCAAGACGCGATTGACAGAGGAAATTGAAATTGAAGCCATAAATTCAATTCCCGAAGAATTGCGTGTAGCCCAAAAGATACCTACGTATGTAAGGGAAAAAGGGAATCGAACTCTTATAAGTCATCGAGATGATAAAATTATGAGATACGATCAAGAGACTTACTTTTTTGGAAAGACAGTAAAGTTCAATCTAAATGATTTTGGTGTAGAGCGGTATACATACAATGAAAATAATTTTCTTCAACAATTATTTGAAACAGATGGAAGCTATCAGTTCATTCCCACAAATGAAGGAGACAAACTAGCCTTCTTCTCAACAATTGATACGGTCTATCATGTGTTCGAAGATTACAATGTTGAGTATAAAAAAGATAGGTTCCTAGAGAAGTATTATTATTCAAAAAACAGAAAGCCAGGATACTCGATTAGATTATTAGATCCGAAGGAGGGGTAAAATGGGTGCTGGTAAGAAAACAAAATATAATTCAAGATTTCTAGAAATCGGTCATCAGATAATAGCGGATATGCCAAAGAGTCGAAAAGAGAATTTATGTTCATTGTCTCATACTCTACATTTTGTTACTTTACTCGGATTTCAATCATTTAAGTCAAAGCGTAATGTCGCAGATGGTGTGAGGAAATCTGAACCATGTCCTACAAAGGTAGGTATCACCTTGATCTCTGATGTAGATATTGACGATGTTCCTGTCATTGATGTTCGTTTGGATAAGTATACGGGAATAAGTAAAGATCAGATCGGAAAACGTAAAGTAAAAGCAAATGAAAAGTTTGATCTTACCTATTACGAGTTTATGTTCTTGATGTTAAGGGATGAGTACGCTGGTTTTTTTGAAGCTAATGATGATCCTAGAGGTGGCTATGTTTCCTTATATTTGAAAGCATTTGAAAAAGGAGACGCCAAGTTACCCACACCATCGATTCAATTTAAGAGAAATAAGCCCAAGAACAAATCAGGTTATAGAGAAGATGTTGTTCCAATTACTGAACAGATCATCCCAATCGACAAGAAAGTTCAAGGTGAATGGAAGGTAATACCGAAGTACGCAGATAAGTATGGTCCATTACTGGAGCATCTACTGAAAAAGAGAGAAGAAGGCAAGAAGAGGAAAGCACAAAGCATGAGGGAACTGCATTTAACATCCAAATAAAAACCTGACTACAGTGTAGAATACCTTTGGTGGTCTACACTGTTTTTATTCATCCAAAATAAATTAGGGTCATTTTTTTATGCAGGAGTTGAGACGAAAATTGGGAAAGTGCTCAAGAGTCTCGGAGAGTGATATACAAACCCGAGAAAGGTGTGCTTAAAAATGGCAGCATCATATCAAACTCTTGAAGTCATGAAATCCTGTGTCTCACCAATTGTAGAGCAGCTCGATGAGCGTCTCGCGCTTAAAGAACGGGGGATTACTTACGGGAAGAGAGATCTAGAAATGAACGCTAATACATTCGCCACTTACGCATTAAGTCGAATGCATCTCGTTCAACTAGGTAATGCGCAGATTTATGCCTATTGTAGTAAGGGGTATTATATCGAAATGAACGACAGGATGTTAAAGGCGATCTGCCGCGGTATTATTCATGAAGCAAAAGCGGATATCTGGTGTCGGAAATGGGAGGGTGAGTACTTCGAGGCTTTAAGGAGAGAGATACCATTTGTTGAAGAAATGAATCCCGAAAAGGGGCTTATAAACTTAACGAATGGAATGTTAAATCTTTATTCGATGGAATTTATTAATCATGACCCAAGCTACTTATCCACCATTCAAATTCCGATTGAATATGACGGATCAGCATCGTGTCCGAAGTTTGAAGAATTCCTATTCGACATCTTTGAAGGTGATAGGGAGCGTATCATACTTGTTCAGGAAATAATGGGTTACTGCTTTATACCGGACATTAAGATTCAAAAGGCGTTTTTCTTCATAGGTTCGGGGTCAAATGGTAAGAGTGTATTATCAGAAGTCATCCGTCACCTTATCGGAATTGAAAATGTGTCAAATGTCTCGTTGAAAGATCTTGGTGGTCGTTTTGGTATGCAAAACCTGCCGGGAAAGCTGGTGAATGTTTCGACCGAGAATGAATTTGATCGGAAATTCAACACTCAGAACTTCAAAATCTTAACTGGTGGAGATGCGGTAAACGTCGAGCAGAAATTCAAAGCTTCTTTCAACACAAGATTGTTTGCTAAGACGATTGTATTGCTGAACAGTATGATGGATTCAAATGATTTAACAAATGGGTATTTCCGAAGACTTCAAATCATTCCTTTCAACAAAATTTATCGGGAGTTGAGAGCAGGCGAAGCCCCTATTGAGGGGGTAAGCTACATGGACAAATCACTTCTCGATAAGCTGCTGACAGAATTACCAGGCATACTGAATTTTGCAATGAAAGGCTTGGCTCGTTTAATCGATAACAACTTTAATCTGACCGAAAGTAAAGTGTGTGAAAAAGCATTAGAGGATTATAAGGTCAGTCAAAACCCGATCCCCGAGTATTTCAAAGCGCGGGTATTTTGGGCTGAAGGTGAACAGACCTTAAGATCAGACTTTAAGCGAGATTTTTCAAGATGGGCAGATAATAATGGCTTGGACAATGTAAAGTCCATAGGCTCCACAAAGTTTTGGGAGATGTTCAGCAGAGTTCTCATCGAGCAAGGCATTAAAGTTCGCGAGAAGAAAATCAACGGTGATTTTTATGTCGAGGGGCTTGGGATTTACTTTTATTATCCGGAGTGAGTTTTTGAAGTAGCTCGCTTGCGAGCTTAAGGAGGAAAGCTCTATTTTGTAGAATTTCAATTATGAAGCACTTATCTCTCTGACTGTTTCTAGTCAGGAAGTGAGTGCTTTTTCTTATTTTGAGTCCAATTGATCTGCACCTGTCTTGAGTTGAGTTCGTGTTACGGATATTTTTCAAGAGTCCTTAACAAGCAGGCATGGAGTTACCGCTCCAAATATAGTGAAAACGGAGTGTTAAACATGTCTGCGATCATTAGTAAGTTAGTCAAGTCAAGAAAGACCTTCCTCTCCAAGATCTGGTATTCCAACATGTCTGTGTTGTGGGTCGTTGGAGGTGCATTATCTTGATCAAAGTGAAGATGGATAATGCAAATAAGTTGGTGTATGTCTGGATGACTGAGCAGGATAAGGATTCGGCGGAATTTTTGGAACTCAAGGAAGATCTCAAGACCAGAAAATTCAAGTCCTATAAACTGATCACATTCGTTTCTGGGACTGATGATGTCCTTGTTGGTCTTGAAAAATTAGTGCTTCAAAACGCACTCAAAAACAATGTTGAACCAGTTTTCGATACCAAGGTACAATGACCCAAATCCAATGAAAATATAAGAAATGGGGTATCAAATATGACTAATTTTAAGGTTGTAAATTCTGGAGATAAGTGTTTGTTGATTGGTTATACACGCATTAGCCGCGATGAAGATAGGAAGAATTACGCTACAATTATTGCCCAAAAGAAGATAATTTCGAATCATGCAAAAGAGGTGTTTGGGAAAGAAATTTCTGAAAAGAATTTGTACGAAGATGATAATTACAGCGGATATTCTTTCAACAGACCTGATTTTGCTCGGATGTTAAAAGATATTAATTTTGCAATTGAAAATGGGTATAAAGTTGTGCTTTTGGTAAAGGACATATCACGTATCGGACGGCATAATGCTCATACATTGCTGTTTCTCGAAGATATGCAAAGGTTAGGTGTTCGAGTAATTCTGATAAGTGATAACTACGACTCATTCGTTGATGACGACTCGATACTTGGAATAAAAACGTGGTATAATGAGAGGTATGTCAAAGATATAAGCACCAAAATAAAAGATAACAACAAGACCAAAATGATTGATGGCAAGTATTTGTCAGCAGTTCCTTACGGCTACAAGAGAGATCCGCTTAACCGAGAGAAAGTAATTATTGATGAAGAAACTGCTTGGGTGGTTAAGAAGATCTTCGAAATGTATTTACAAGGTGACGGCTACAGAAAAATTTGTATTTATCTGACTGAAAACGAAGTGCCTACTCCATCAATGGTTATCCAAAGAAATAAAGAAGCTGAAGGTAAAGTTTACAAAAAAGATGTTACACATGTTTGGGTTCAGCGAATGGTTCAAAGAATCGTAAGAAATGACTTTTACATTGGAGTACTTCGACAAGGTAAATATAAGCTTGCTGAGATCAATGGGAAAATTCTGAGGGTCGATCCGTCTCAGCACTATGTGTTTACAAATAATCACGAACCTCTGGTAAGTGTGGAGGATTTCGAACTTGCACAGGAGATCGCTGAAAAACGTCTCACCATGCATTATAGAGGTTCGGGACATAAGCATGTAAACCTATTCACTGGCTTTCTTGTTTGTGCCGATTGCGGACGTGGATTTGTTGCTCTTAATAAGGAAGGCAAACACAAGTCCTACATATGCGGGACATACAGAAGAGTAGGTAAAATAGCTTGTACAACACATTACATCTTAGATCGAACATTGCTGCTTGCAATAAAAGCCCACCTTGTTGTCCTCAGAGAAAAACTGAGCAATGCAATTAGTGGTTTCGATGGTAAATTGAAAGATCAGGTGAAAAGAACAGACAATCTAGATAAGTCCCTCCAGAGGCTAAATTCAAGTCTAAAGCAACTTTCTGATGAACTGAAAGTAACAATGAAGCAGAGGATAAATGAAGTTGCTCGACGCCCCGAAGATGAGGAAATTATCTCAGAAGCATATGCAGAAATTGAAGCTGAGAAGCGTTTGCTAATCAAAGATATTCAAAGGCAGATTGATGATTTAACTGAAATTAAAAAGCAATCTTCAAGGTTTCAGGAAGGTTCAGTTACTGCGTTGAGTGTTCTTGATGAACTTATTGGAAAAGAGATGTTTGATCGTAAGGATCTTAGTTTGTTAGTTGATAAAATAATTGTCAACGAAGACGGAGAACCTACAATTTACTTGAAAGCCAATATTGAGAAATTGCTACAGTACGAAGGTGGGGATCATGACCCTGATGGTAACGGTGACGGCTATAAAGCCACCGTTACTTATAAAGCGGGGGCGGTAATCAAAACATTAGTTTCTACTTTGGCGTCAAACTTTTATGGCGGGGAACTCGTCAATGATACTGTCAGCTTAAAAGAACCATCGTGCACTACAAGGCTGGCGCTTACGCCATTCAAGGCTTGGGAGCAACGATCGTAACTGGTATAGAAGGCTGCTATTTCAATGTTGTCGGTCTTCCGCTATCCTTGCTCGTTGATATGCTTCGCAATTTTGGAGTATATGTATTGTAGAAATGTAACAAAAAGAAAATAAATCCGTTTATACTAGGAAGTGATAAAGCATATCCTTCCGAATGAAGCTTGTGACTAAGACTTTAGAAGACTTGGTACTGAACTAATATTCGGAGGAGAGGGTTCAAGATGAATTTGGCACCTTATATGCTGCGTGACATTCCTAGCGAGGAGCGCCCGAGAGAACGGATGATGGAATATGGAGCAGGGGCGCTCAGCCAAGCCGAGCTGTTAGCGATATTGCTGCGGACCGGCACGAAGCATGAGTCGGCTGTCCATATGGCCCAGCGGATTCTCGCTGAGATCGGCGGCATTCGCGGCCTAGTAGATCGTAGTCTAGACGACTTAACGCAAATGAAAGGGGTCGGTACGGCCAAGGCTGTACAGATCAAGGCTGGGATCGAACTTGGACAAAGACTGGCTAAATCACGTTTGCCGGAGACTGCGAGTATTCGTAGTCCGCAAGACGCGGCAGACGTATTGATGGAGCAGCTCAGATACTTACCTAAGGAACACTTTGTATGTCTTTTTTTGAATACGAAAAATCATATCATTGCTCAAGAGACGCTTTCCGTTGGTAGCTTGAACGCATCGATCGTTCATCCTCGCGAAGTGTATCGCGCTGCGATTAAATGCAGTAGTGCATCGATCGTCTGCGCCCATAATCATCCGAGCGGAGATCCGACGCCAAGTCCGGAAGATATCCGCATGACGCGCCGTCTGTGCGAAGCGGGTGAAATTGTGGGAATTGATGTACTGGATCACATCGTGATTGGAGACGGTCAATTCGTGAGTTTGAAGGAGCAGGGTTTGATGTAATATAATTGATTAGATACAGGAAGAAAGGAAGATTACAGCATGTTTGGTGGCTTTTCGAAAGATTTAGGAATTGATTTAGGGACTGCAAATACCCTTGTTTATATCCGTGGCAAAGGAATTATTGTGAGGGAACCTTCGGTGGTTGCCATCCATACTGATAATAAGAACATCGTTGCTGTAGGGGAATCGGCTAAGAAAATGATCGGCAGAACGCCTGGCAATATCCGCGCGATCCGTCCGATGAAGGATGGGGTTATCGCTGATTTTGATACGACGGCGACGATGATCAAATATTTCATCCGTTCGGCGCAGAAGCAGCGTTCGATGTTCCAGCGTCATCCTAATGTCATGGTCTGTGTTCCTTCCGGAATTACTGCGGTAGAGCAGCGTGCTGTTGAGGATGCGACCAAGCAGGCAGGAGCTCGTGAGGCCTATACGATTGAAGAGCCTTTCGCAGCGGCCATCGGTGCCGATCTGCCGGTCTGGGAGCCTACAGGCAGTATGGTCGTCGATATCGGCGGCGGTACGACAGAGGTTGCTGTGATTTCCCTCGGCGGCATCGTAACGAGCAAATCGGTGCGCGTCGCTGGTGATGAGATGGACGAATCGATCATTCAGTATATTAAACGTCAATACAATCTGATGATCGGGGAGAGAACCTCCGAGCAATTGAAGATGGATGTCGGTTCTGCGCTCGCCCTTGAGAAGGTAGAGACGATGGAAATTCGCGGTCGTGACCTCGTTACCGGATTGCCGAAGACGATCACGATTACATCCGATGAAATTACAGAAGCTCTTAACGATACGGTCAGCGCTATCGTAGATGCTGTCAAAGTAACCCTTGAGAAATGCCCTCCTGAGCTTGCGGCCGATATTATGGACCGCGGTATCGTCCTCACCGGCGGGGGTGCGCTCCTGCGCAACCTGGACAAGCTGCTGGCCAGTGAAACCGGGATGCCTGTGATCGTTGCTGATAATCCGCTCGACTGTGTAGCTATCGGTACAGGCCGTGCCCTGGACAATATTCATCTGTTCAAGACGAAGAACAGTTCGACGCTTCGTTCCAGACGCTAATAACGGCGGGATAGATGCGGAAATTAATATTGATTAGCGGCGCCATCCGGCTATGGATGGCCAAGCCGCTTTTCTATTTGTGTAGCTAATTGCCAGAAACGGATACCGTTCGTCAGAGGACGAGGATTCGTTTCTGCTTGTTTCAAAGACAAACTGTGAGGAGCTACAATAGAAGAAATTCGTAAGGTTGGAGGGTGCTTAAACTGTTTAAGCTACTTGGCAACAAAAGATTATTTGTTTTGTTGATCGGACTTATTCTTTTTATCGCGGTGATGGGCTTTACCCTCGGATCGAGAGCAGGCTTGTCCTGGCCGGAGAAATTTGTGAAGGATACGGTTGGCTTCGTGCAAAATTTATTCTATAGACCCACCTCATACATAGCAGGTGTGGTTGAGGACATCTCCAACCTGCGTTCTTTACAGGAAGAGAATGAACAACTGAAGATCGCCTTGGCTCATTATACACGCGACAAAGCGAGATTCAATCGGCTTGAGCAGGAGAATGAGCAACTGAAGAAGGATCTTGATTTTACCAAGGCTCAGAAAGAACAGTATGACTATATATGGAAGATCGCTCAGGTCGTGAGCATCAATGATGACCCGATTAACCGTTCGATCGTCGTGAACATCGGTGAACGGGAAGGGGTTAAGGAAGGAATGGCTGTATCGTCTGCAGAAGGGCTGGTCGGCGTCATTAGCCATGTGAGTAACTTCACCTCTACCGTCAGACTGGCGACCACGATGGATGCCAAGGATCCCAATTCCAACGGGATTGCTGTGACCGCTCAAGGCAAGGAGAATGATGTATTCGGTATGATTGAGTCCTATGATCAGACAACCGGTTATTTCCTCATGTCACGGATTACATCGCCTACTCCGCTTGCCAAGGATGATCTGATCGTCTCTTCGGGCATCGGTGGCGTATTCCCTCGAGGGATGGTGATCGGTAAGGTGAAGGAGATCGAAGTCGGCCAATATGGTCTGACCTACACCGCTACGGTAGAACCGGCAGCAAGCTTTACTGATTGGAAGGAACTGTTCGTGGTGTTTGCTCCGGAGGTTGAAGAATAGTGAGGAAGAGAAAAACGATATTAATCTTGCTGCTGTTCGTCCTGTTCATTGTTGAGGGAACGATTGTCCCCTGGTTAATTCCATATTCATGGCAGACGCGGCTATTTCCTCATCTGGTTTTTGTGGTGATTATGTATTTTTCCATTTTTGAGAACCGACATACCGGGCTAGTTCTCGGTCTGATTTTTGGAGTATTGCATGATGTTGTCTTCTATGGTGCTATCATTGGGCCTTACTCTTTTGCCATGGGATTTACCGGGTATCTGGTGGGACTTCCATCGAGATCCCGTCCGATCCCGCTTCCGATGGTGCTGATCCTCATCATCTTCGGCAGTCTGCTGCTGGACTCTACAATATTCGGCATCTATTCCTTGTTCGAGCTAACTCATCAGGCCTATTCATGGGCGCTCGTCAATCACATCATACCGAATATGTTCGTGCAATTTGTGTTCGCACTGGCAATCTATGTGCCGCTAAGACGGCAGCTTGAGATTCTCACCAAGCGTCGCTCCCCGGAACAGAAGTCCTGACTTCGCATATTTCAAGGAATGCAAGCAGGAACTTGTTCGCATCTACGCGAATTGAATAAGAGGGAGGGACAGGCTTATGACGGTGAAATCCAACCATGTGACAATTAAGGGCATCAAGGATGGCCTGGTTTTCCTGTTTGACGATACTTGCGAATTCGGGGCTCTGCTTGACGAATTGCGTTATAAATTGGAGCATAGCCATCAGAACATCCTGACTGGCCCGATCATTCATGTTGATGTGAAATTCGGGATGAGGATCGTGTCGGACGAAGAGAAGGAAGCGCTGCTTGATATATTGAGACAAAAAGGCAATCTGCTTATTCGCTCCGTGGACACACCAGGCATGATCACGGAAGAGGACACGGCGAAAATTGCCACGATGTGCGGAATGGTTCGTTCCGGGCAGGTGCTGCATCATGAAGGCAACCTGCTCTTCCTGGGGGATGTCAATCCAGGGGGAACGGTTACGTGTACCGGAGATATTTTAATAATGGGAGCGCTTAGGGGAATGGCCCATGCGGGCATAGCTGGCAATGAGGAGGCGGTCATCGCGGCCTCTTATCTGGCACCTACCCAGCTCCGGATCGCAGAGATTATCAGCAGGCCACCGGATGAGTGGGAGAATCGGGAGACAAGCATGGAGTTCGCTTTTTTACGTGACGGGCAAATGCAGATTGATAAGATTACGAATTTGCTCCGGGTGAGGCCGGATTTAAACGTGTTCAAAGGGGTGTAATTGATGGGAGAAGCTATCGTTGTCACGTCTGGCAAAGGCGGTGTCGGCAAGACGACTACCTCGGCAAATATCGGCACAGCGCTTGCGCTGCTCGGCAAGAAGGTATGTCTGGTGGATACGGATATCGGCCTTAGGAACCTCGATGTCGTCATGGGACTGGAAAACAGAATCATCTACGATCTGATCGATGTGGCTGAAGGACGCTGCCGCTTGAATCAGGCGCTGGTCAAGGACAAGCGGTTTGATGAATTGTACATGCTGCCAGCTGCGCAGACCAAGGATAAGAATGCAGTGACGCCTGAGCAGGTGAAGGATATTGTACTGGAACTGAAGAAGGAATATGAATATATTATCATCGACTGTCCTGCCGGGATCGAACAAGGATTTAGAAATGCCATCGCTGGCGCCGATCAGGCTATTGTCGTGACGACACCGGAGAACGCTGCCGTGCGCGATGCGGATCGGATTATCGGATTGCTGGAAAATTCACAGATTTCCTCGCCGAAGTTGGTGGTGAACCGGATTCGCACGAATATGGTGAAGACGGGCGATATGCTCGATATCGATGACGTTCTTCAGGTGTTGAATATCGATCTGCTGGGGATCGTACCGGATGATGAACTCGTCATTAAGGCGGCCAATACTGGCGAGCCTACGGTGATGAATCCAGAATCAATGGCTGCCATCGCCTATCGCAATATCGCGCGTCGTATTCTGGGAGATACCGTGCCGCTGATGCTGTTAGAGCAGAAGCAGGGGCGCTTCAAGCGCTTCAAGAAGTTTTTTGGAATGGGCTAATTAGATAAAATAGAAATGAACCGGTGCTGATGCTTAGCATCGGTTTTTTTTGAATTGTCAGGCGGGGGAAGCTTGTTCATATTCCTGCTCGACCGCTCATAAATATAGAGTATGACAAGCAGTCTGAGCGGAGGAATGAGGACGATGGATGTGAAGTCGAATATTAAGAAGCGGCGGGAAGAGAGGATCAAGCAGTTAACCTCACCGGAAGCGCACAGGCCAGTCCTCCAGGAGAAGGAATGGAGCGACCCTGCTTATCGCCTGTCGGCTCAGTCGGTGCAGCGGGAGCCTGCCAACCGTTACCCTAACATCATAGATCAGCAGGAAGAGGCAGATCCTGAGCTGCTCTGGAAGCGGGGGCAAGGACGATGGCAGGAGAGCCCCAGCTATTACTCCGGTGAAAGGGATGACTATTTTGGCGGGAAGCGGCGTATCAGCTTCTGGACGGCGATGTTTCTGCGTCTTTTGATCAGTGCGCTTATTTTTATCGGCATCTGGGGGATAGAGCGTTATGAACCGGATTGGGCTTTTCCCGTTAGAGTCTTCGTGGCCAAGGCCATGACGGAGGAGATGGACTTTGGCGCGATCGAAGCATGGTATGAGAAAAATATAGGCGGAGCACCCTCTTTCATCCCGATCTTCAAGCATAATGAGGAGAAGGGGGTAAAGGTTGGAGCGGCCAGGGGGTTTATCTCACCGCTGAGCGGACATCTGGCTAATCCCTTTGCTTTGAATCTGAAGGGGGTTGAGCTAGTTCCGAAACAGCTTGCGGCGGATAGCCTGCTAGTGAGAAGCATCGATACAGGCCGTGTACTGGATGTGAAGCAGGATGCGCTGACAGGGATGACAGTGACGATTCAGCATGCGAATGGATATAAATCGATCTATGGATATTTGGAGCAGACCACGGTGAACCGGGGAGACTGGATCGAAGGGGGCGAGTCCATCGGAAGCCTTGCTGCTGGTGAAGGAGATGCACTTCCAACCCTCTATTTTGCCTTGAAAAAGAATGATCGATATATCGATCCCGCGGATGTGATTTCGTTTGATTAAGTGGAGTGGCATCAAGATTTCGGTACATCCCTTTTTTGTCATCATCATGCTCGCTTCGGTGCTGACCGGGCATTTCCTGGAGCTGATCGCCTTGTTCGCGATCGTATTCATCCATGAGCTAGGCCATGTATTCGCCGCCAGATGCTTCGACGTAAATGTGCTGTCCATCCAGATGCTTCCGTTCGGTGGGGTGGCGGAGATGGAGGATACGAGTCATCTGACCGTGCGCCGGGAGATCGCGATCGCCTTGGCCGGGCCTTTGCAGAATGTCATTCTAATAGGTATATCCTTGCTGCTGAAGGTTTGTGGATTATGGGAGGGCGCCTTCTTTATTTATTTTATCCATAGTAATCTCCTGATCGCTCTATTTAATCTGCTGCCGATTCTGCCCCTCGATGGAGGCAAGGTATGGCAATCACTCTGCAGCACGATACTTCCCTTTCACCTCACACTCGTCTATTCCTTGCGGATCAGTCTACTGTTCAGCGTGTTAGTGATCCTGTATGCAGTAGTCCCATATATGTTTGGACAAGGCATGCCCAATTTAAATTTGCTGTTGGTCGGAATCTTTCTATTCTATTCAAATTGGATGGATTATCGCAATATTATGTACCGTTTTATGCGTTTTCTAGTGAATCGGGAGCAAGTGTATGTACGCCATTGGATGAACGGAGGGCTGGCCCAGCCGATTGTAACGAATAAATCGCAACCTTTGGAGCAAATTTTGCGTCTATTTAGAAGACAGAAGTATCATTTCGTCTATGTGATGAATCAACAAGGGGATATCGTGGCTGTCTTGCCGGAGCAGCGGATAATTTCCTCTTTTTTACGGGGAAAGCCAGGCGCTTAGCATGCCTATGTCATGTTATAATGGTAGGGCAGTTTTTTGATAGAAAGTAAGGCAAAGGGTGAGATGATGAAGCGAATGATTGTTCACTGCGGTCCTGATTCCACCCAAATGGCGCTGCTGGAAGATGGCAGACTGGTGGAGTATGCAGCGGAAAGTTCTCAGAAACGGGGACTGGTGGGCAGCTTTTTCAAGGGCAAAGTTGTGAATGTAGTTCCTGGTATGCAGGCTGCTTTTGTCGATATCGGACAGAAGAAGAATGCATTTCTTTATATCGATGACTTGCTTCACCCGCATTTGGAGAAACAGCCGCGGCAAAAGCCGTTGATTTCAAGCCTGCTCAAACCGGGACAAGAACTGGTTGTACAGGTGGTTAAGGATGCTTTCGGGAATAAGGGGGCTCGGGTAACGACTCATTATTCCTTGCCGGGCAGGTGGCTCGTCTACATGCCTACGGCAGGCTATGTTGCGGTTTCCAAGAAAATTGGGCTGGAAGAGGAAAGAGCAAGGTTAAGGACGATTGGCGAGGAATTGCGAGACGAAGAGGAAGGACTTATTCTGCGCACGGTGGCGGAGAATGCGGAGCCGGAGGCTATAGCAGAGGATCTGGGGATGCTGCGGGAGCGTTGGCATCATATTCAGCGCAAAGCGGAGGATGTGAGAGCGCCGAGCTTGCTTCACCATGATCTCGGGATGCTCCAGCGATTAATGCGGGACATCTATAGTCCGGAGACGGATGAGCTGATTATGGATTGCCGCGAGCAATTAGAACAGACTACGGCTTTTCTGGATACGATGCTTCCAGGCAAATCGCCCAAGCTTATGGTGTATGGCGGCGAGGAAGGATTGTTCGAGCATTATGGAATTCGCCAGCAGCTAGAGAAGGATTTCCAGAGGAAAATCTGGCTTCCGGGCGGCGGATACATAGTATGGGATAATACCGAGGCAATGACGGTGATCGATGTAAATACCGGTAGATTCACCGGCGGACAGACGCTGGAGGAGACGGTGTTCCAGACGAATATGGAGGCGGCGCAGGAAATTGCCAGATTGGTACGGCTGCGCGACGCCGGCGGCATTATTATTGTCGATTTCATAGATATGGACCGGGAAGAGCATCAGAATGCTGTATTGGATATGCTGGAATCCTCGCTGGAGGGCGACCGGACCCAGCATCATATTCTGGGCTGGACCAAGCTTGGCCTGCTGGAGATGACCCGCAAGCGGGTGCGTGAAGAAAATGTACTGTTGTTGAGTGAATAATCGGCTGGCTGGGGTTGCGGAATCTCTAACGAAACACCATATCGTTATTTTCGCCAAATCAGCGATAAGAAAATTTTAACGAAACCTCATATCGCTATTCTGGTCAAAACCGGGCATTAGCCCCCAAATTTGCTTCAATAGCGCTACCTAGTTTCGTTTAGAATCGCGGGCGGCCCTTTTTGGCGCAAATAGCGCTACCCAGTTTCATTAGAATAGGCATTGTTAGCCCAAACCCACACTTCCATGGAAGTGTGGGTTTTCTATTTGATAGCTAGAAATATTCTACCTAATCTTCCAGTATCTTTTTGAAATCAGCTGTCCCCGTCTCGATCTCCTGCTTATCTAAATATTGAATATAGCTCTTATTATCAGCGGTTCCTGTCATGAACATATAACGCTCATCTCCGACGATTATAGATTGATACACGGATTCAGGGGACATAGGGATGCTGTGAACAAGCTTAGAGTTCTTGTAGATTTTCAACTCGTCAGCAATCCCTTCAATCCTCTTTAACTGGAACGATACAGGGCGCACATAGCTGTACTGATCATCGATCAGCGTATTGAAAATGATCGGTGCCGGCGGAATGCCCGTTTCTTCCTGGATATCCTTCCCGTTCAGCTGGGAGGAATAAACCTTAAGCGCTCGCTCATCCAGCAGGTCTGAAATCCCTCTCTCCTCAGAAGGATAGTAATAACCGAAATAGATCCTCTGGTGATGAATAGCACGGATGGACGTGCTTCCGCCATCATCGTTATCCCACAGTCTGGTGACCTGGGAGTTCCTCAGATTATAGCGCATCGTATAATATCCCTGACGATCCCATTCCGCGATGAAGACAAGAAAACAGACCGAGACCAGCAGTCTAGAAAGTCTTTTTTTCATATTTTCACCTCGACTAAATAATAGGAACTCAAGCAATTCATTCAAATTCAGGATACCTAATATGTATAAATATTACAATGCTCGTGGGGTGAAAAGCCAAAAAGCCGAGCCGGAGATCACGCTCCAGACTCGACTTATGCACTTAACGCTATGAACTTGACTTATCCCAATATCCCGATCAGCATAATTCCGCAGAAGATGATAATCGAGGTAGCAATCCGCTTCAGGCCCTGCTGTTCCTTGAGAATCAGCACGCCGAGGAAAGTAGCGAACACCGTCCCGATTTCTCGCAATGGGCTAATATGAGCCATCGGCGCCTGCTGCATCGCAAACAGGAAGAGCAGATACGAGCCAGGATTCAGGATCGCACCGAGAAGAATCGTCTTGTGATTGGCCTTCCATTCTCGCTTCAATGCCTTTGAAGTCAGCACGAGCGGGGTCAGACCCGCTACAAAACCGATATTGGTCACTTCGAGCAAAGCCAGAGGAGAGATATTCTGAAGGTTCAGCTTATCTACGAATACATAACTGGTCGTACACAGCCCTACCAGAAGCGCCAAGGCGAAGGGCTTCAGACTTTGTGGTTGTCTAGCGGTCTGCTTGTTTCCGACAGTGACTCCACTAAGTACGAAGAACCCGCCGATCATCAGGATGATTCCGGTCCAACCGAATAGAGACAAGGATTCCTTGAGAAAAACAACCCCGATCAAAGGCACCAGCAAGGTGCTTGTGCCCCGCATAATCGGATAAATTTGCGATAGATCACCTAGCTCATAGGTTTTGGACAGGAGCCAGGAGTATACACCTTGTAACACAACGGACAGCACTAATAGTCCATAGTCACCCCAGGATAGCGGAGTTCTCCAGAGCTCTGCAATTAGCACAGGCAGTAGAAGGACCGCGGGGATCATCATAATCGTCCACAGGAAGACGCCTTTGTTAATGCTCCGTTTCGTAAAGAGGTTCCAGACAGCGTGACATAGTCCGGATGCGAGAACAAGTAAAATAGGTATCAGCATTGTAGGTTAGCCTTTCTGTTATTTTGCATTCTCCGGTTGATGGATAGGCTGCTCAGTGATCTTCGAACCGTTCTCAAGGCGTAGCCAAGTAGTGAAATCTCTCTCGCCTTCCGTCAGACGGATGACGCGGGCACCGCGCGGGAAGCCTTCGCGACCATAAGTGTTGAGGCCTGTTGCTCTGCCATAGCAGAGGCGAATGCCATGAAGTGTACCGTGATAATCATTCACATGATCATGGCCGCAGAAGGTACCGATGACATCCCCCATCTCAAGTAAGGTGGTGAACAAGCCTGAATTGACGGGCGCGCTGCAGACAGGTTCATGCTTATGGCCGTAGCAGACCTCGGTATCCCACATCTGTTGATATTCGGGAACAGGAATGTGGAAGAAAGCAAGCGCTGGCAATTTCTCCGCCTGATCCGCCGGATTAAGCCGGACCGATTCACTAGCCAGCCAGTTCATCTGATCGCGGCGTACCCAGTTATAGTAGGGAACATGCGGTAGAGGCGAGGTGCTGCCCGAGTCCAGGAAATACAGATTCGCTGCCGGACGTCCCTTGGAATCCATTAATTCAATCGTATAATTGCCTTCTCCGTAGATCTCCTTCGGTCCAGCTTCCGTTACAGTGTGCTGATGGTCGAGAATGACTTGCATAAGCTCTTCCCGAGTAATCATGCTCTCTGTATCATGGTTGCCGAATACAACTGCCCATGGGATGCCGTATCCTTCTACTGTAGCTACCGCATCGCGGAAGGCTTGAACCGGGTCGGTGCAATTGGTATTGTGACCCGTGTATATCACATCTCCTGTAAATACGACGAGATCTGGTTTCTCCGCATCTAGTGTCAGCTTCATTAATTCACGGGTTTGAAGATCCGCGTCTCCTCCGTCCTTCCAGTGAAGATCCGTAAATTGTACAATTGTAAAAGTTCCATCCTGTCGAAAAGCTAAGCGGTGGCTCATAATGCCCCTCCTTGGTGTTTTGGTGTTGTTTTATGTTAATTTAATGTTGTTTTCGTGTTGATTTTATGCTCAGGGAATCGTTTTGTCAATGCTTTTTTACAATAATACAAATTTCGTATACATTGCGTTAACAATTGGCCTTGCCGGTAATGCGCAGCAGTTTGACAACGGTTGTGAGTTACCTATAAACTAAAAATGAAAACAACAACAAAACACATAGGTTCGGTGGAATTGATTCGATGGAATGTGTCGGTGGAATATAGTTGAGATATAGTTGGAATGGCCCCTGCTAATTCCTGATAAATCCTGCTAAATTCGCCAAACCAATTTATATAGGAGGAGTCTTTATGTCCTTAACTCACGAGGAACGTCGTCAGACTATACTGTCCCAGCTAAGCGCTGAAGGTAAGGTCCAGGTGCATGCGCTCGCGGCGCTGTTCAACGTCTCGACCGAGACGATACGCCGGGATCTGGATCGGCTGGAGAAGGAAGGGAAGCTGCGCAAGGTCTATGGCGGAGCGGTACAGACTCGCTCGGAGTGGATTGAACCGACCTTCCTCAAGAGGTCGCAAATGCATTATGCGGAGAAGCAGTCGATTGGCAAGCTCGCGGCTTCGTTGGTGAAAGAGGGAGAGACGATCCTGCTGGATAACGGTACGACCACTTTGGAGATCATGCGGGAGTTGAAGCATCGCGCCGATGTGACGGTCATTACCAACTCCGTACCGATTCTTACCTGTGCGTTGGAGGATTTTCAGGGCAAGGTGATCTTTGCCGGTGGCGAGGTCAGCAAGAACTGTCAAGCGGCGACCGATGCGATCGCGCATCAACTCCTGGAGCAGTTTAAAGTGAATAAAGCTTTTATTTCAGCCGGAGGTATTTCAATCGTCGATGGAGTCACTGATTATCATCTGGAGGAAGCCTTGGTATCGCGAAAAATGATGCAGCGGACCGAGGAAACTATCGTGGTCGCCGATCACTCCAAATTCGGAGTCACGACCTTCGCACATATTGCTCCTCTGGAGCAGATCTCCATGATTGTAACCGATCCGGGCTGCTCGCCGGAATGGATTGAAGCTCTGAACAGGCTGGATGTCGAGGTGTTGATTGGCAGCGGTGATGATCCCAGTTGATTTTCATATCTCGTCGTGGTAATATACTAGGGTATGTGATATGAGTGAGCCTTGTACACATGCTGTAACCGCTCCGATCGGGTATGCAAGACCGCTTCCTTGGAGAGCGGCACCTGAATTAGGCGAGTCTGAGACATGAGGAGGTGCAAGCAAATGTACGCAATTATCGAAACTGGTGGTAAACAATACCGTGTTCAAGAGGGCGATGTTCTTTACATCGAGAAATTGAATGCTGAGGACGGCGCTAGCGTGACGTTCGACCGTGTATTGGCAGTATCCAAAGGTGAAGGTTTGGTAGCGGGAACTCCATTGGTATCCGGCGCTAGTGTAACAGCGAAAGTTGAGAAGCACGGCAAGGGCCAAAAAGTAGTCGTATACAAATACAAACCTAAGAAGAACTACCATAAGAAACAAGGTCATCGTCAACCTTACACTAAAGTAACTATCGAGAAAATCCAAGCGTAAGAAGGTGCGATAAGTGATTATCGTCTCTGTTTTACGTCAAGTGGATGACAGTATAGTCGGCTTTAAAGTGTCAGGTCATGCTAATTACGCGGATCACGGGAAAGATATAGTATGTGCTGGGGTATCGGCTATCACTGTTGGAACCGTTAATTCCATCGAGGAACTCGCTGGAGTTGCTATGGAATGTCAGATGAAGAGCGGCTTTCTTAATGCGAAGCTGCCTGCTGATGTGAAGACAGAGGCCTCGGACCAGGTGCAGCTATTGCTCTCGTCTATGGTTGTAATGCTTAAGAGTATCGAGGATTCATACGGAACGTATATTCAGATACAGAACGTTATTATTTGAAGAAGGAGGTAGATGGACAATGTTGAAATTGGATCTTCAGTTGTTCGCTTCGAAGAAGGGCGTAGGTTCCACGAAGAACGGACGCGACAGTATCGCGAAACGCCTTGGCGTTAAGCGTGCAGACGGTCAAGTTGTAACTGGCGGAAGCATTCTCGTTCGTCAACGCGGAACGAAAATTCACCCAGGTACTAACGTGGGCATCGGTAAAGACGATACGCTGTTCGCAAAAGTTGACGGCGTAGTGAAGTTCGAACGTTGGGGCCGCGACCGCAAAAAAGTGAGCGTCTACCCAGTGGAAGCTGCTCCGGTAGCAGCTGCAGTCGAAGCTTAAGAACTTTGCTGATATAGCGAAGGTTTACAAAGTCCTTGGCATCTAGGTGCCAGGGATTTTTTAATTTTTAGACGGAATTTTCTGGCAGAGATCCATGTGCTGAAAAGCGTTTTTGGACAAGGATTGTGATATACTGAGTATGTTATTAAGGTACATTTTTTACCTAATCTGTGCAGAAACGAGGAAGGCTATGAAACATCGATTCGCGGTTCCAACTCTCTATGCGGTGCTGGTGCTGTCTTGCCTGACGTCTATGTATTTCATTCGTTCACTCTACGGGTATATCATTATCGCCCTATGCTTATTGATCCTATTTCAGGGCTACATCAGATACATCCAGAGACGGGCCGCAGTTGAGCGCAAGCATTTGCTGGAATCGGTACAGAGAACGGCTACAGCTACTTTAGGACATCATCGGCATGACTGGATGAATGATCTTCAGCTTATATATGGCTATATGAAGCTTGGGAAATATGATAAACTGGGTATCTGTGTGGAAAGAATAAAAGAACATATGGTATTAGAGAGTAAAATTTCAAGATTGGGCATTCCATCGCTCGTGTTCTTTCTACAATCCTTCCGTGAGGTGAACAGATCAATTGATCTCAGAATAGAGATCAGGGATGAGCTGCAACTGGATGTAATGCTTCGGGCAGAGGATGCTGAAGAGTTGACGGAAGCGATTGTGGATACAATCAAGAAATTTCAGTTCATGGGCCGCTCTTCATGGGATGAGGTGTTAGAACTCCATCTATGCATGTATCAGGAGAATGGCGAGGTAGTCGTAGCCTTTTATCCTGAGGGTGAAGCGGGCAATGCTGATAAATTACAGAAATATATTGATGATTGGCAGTCTGGCAAGAGCGTCCGGGCGGAGCGTATCGATTCAAATCGGTTCTCTTGCAGACTTAGAGTTCCAGTAAAGACTTCAGTGCATAATACGAATGAGGTGAACGCATGTTTGTAGATAAGGCGAAGATATATGTAAAAGGAGGCGACGGCGGAGACGGGATCGTCGCTTTCAGACGGGAGAAGTACGTACCAGAGGGCGGTCCGGCCGGCGGAGACGGCGGTAAAGGAGCCGACATTATATTCCGCGTGGATGAAGGTTTGCGTACGTTGATGGACTTTCGCTATCAGCGCCATTTCAAGGCGCCTCGCGGAGAGAAGGGACGCAACAAGAGCCAGAACGGCGCGAATGCAGAGAATATGATTGTGCGCATTCCGCCGGGGACTGTCATTATCGATGACGATACCCAGGAGGTTATCGCCGATTTGACGCGGCACGGGCAGCAGGTTGTAGTGGCCAAGGGCGGCCGTGGCGGCCGTGGCAATATCCGTTTTGCTACACCGAATAATCCGGCTCCAGAGCTGGCCGAGAATGGTGAAGAGGGCGAAGAGCGCTGGATCGTGCTGGAGCTGAAGGTGATGGCCGATGTCGGCTTGGTCGGCTTCCCGAGTGTTGGCAAATCAACCTTGCTCTCGGTCGTATCTGCCGCGAAGCCGAAGATTGGTGCTTATCATTTCACGACGATTACGCCGAATCTGGGTGTAGTTGATGTTGGGGACGGTCGCAGCTTCGTCATGGCTGACCTGCCTGGCCTGATCGAGGGGGCACATGAAGGCGTAGGCCTGGGACATGAGTTCCTGCGCCATGTCGAGCGGACAAGGCTGATTATTCATGTCGTGGATATGGCCGGTTCAGAGGGCCGCGATCCGTTCGACGACTGGCAGAAGATCAATGCCGAATTGGAGCAGTACAATGCTGAGCTGGCGAGTCGGCCACAGATTGTCGTCGCGAACAAGATGGATATTCCTGAAGCGGCGGACAACCTGGTGGAATTCCGTGAGCAGGTGCGTAAGATACATCCTGACCTCGAAATCCTGGAGATGTCATCTCTGACCCGCCAGGGTGTTCAGGAGCTTCTGTATAAGACAGCAGATCTGCTAGATCAGATCCCTGATGCACCAGCGGTTGAAGAAGTTGCTGAACAGACAGAGCGTAAGATCTATAAGCTGGACAAGAAGGAAGACGACAGCTTCACAATTCGTCGGGAGAACGAGACCTTCGTCGTCGAGAGCGAGAAGATCGAGCGCATGATGAAGCGGATGCAGCTCAATTCGCATGAGGCTATCCTTAAGCTGGCCCGCACCCTTCGCCATATGGGCGTTGATGATGAGCTGCGCAAGCGCGGTGCCGAGGACGGGACCATTGTGCGCATCGGTGATTTTGAATTCGAATTTGTGGAAGGCAGCAGTTACTACTATTAATGGATAAATAAAGCATACAGAGACGGGTACGTCCCCATTACGTGGACAGTAGCCGTTTTCTGTATATTTACCTTCTGAATATATAGATTTGGGTGGAAGTCTACGTTAATTATGCGAAAAATGGATTGCCGGAATAGTAGATTTCCGTTATAATGTCCACTATACAAAAACATAAGTCTCTAAGGAGAGGACGTTTGTGAAGGAACGCTACTATTTGGTTCGCGAGGATATTCTGCCGGATGCTGTGCTCAAGACGCTTCAGGTTAAGCAGCTGCTCGCTTCAGGAGATGTAAAGACAGTCAATGAAGCCGTGGCACAAGTAGGACTTAGCCGGAGCGCCTTTTATAAATACAAGGACGGAATTCATCTGTTGAATCAGATTGAACGCGAGAGCATTGTCACGATATCTTTCGATCTGGAGCATCGCTCCGGTATTCTATCCAAGGTGTTGGGAATGATCGCTGGCTCTGGCGGCAACGTGCTTACCATTAACCAGAGTATTCCGCTGCAAGGCAAGGCAAATGTAGTTATCTCCGTGGAAACATCGCGTCTGACCGAGGAGCTGGACGGGATGCTTGAGATGCTTCAGGGAACCCCCGGCGTAAAAAAGGCAGAGATCGTCGGTCAAGGATAGGTTGTCAAAATGATTACCCGAGAGTGGGATATAGGAGGGGACAGCGAGTGAAATCAGTAAAGGTAGGTCTGCTTGGACTGGGTACAGTTGGCACCGGCGTCGTCCGGATTGTGGAAGGGCATCAGGAGGATCTGAGCAGTCAGGTCGGATCACCGATTGTCATTGAGAAGGTCGCGGTGAAGAACATAGATAAGCATCGCAGCATTGATATCGAACGTAACAAATTAACGGAGGATCCTTGGGAAGTTATCCATGACCCGGAGATCGATGTCATTATCGAAGTGATGGGCGGCGTGGAACAGACGAAGGAATATATTCTGGAGGCGCTGAACCGCGGCAAGCATATCGTCACAGCCAATAAAGATTTAATGGCCCTCTATGGTGCGGAAATTTTGGCGAAGGCGATGGAGCAGCAATGCGACGTATTCTATGAAGCCAGCGTAGCCGGAGGTATTCCGATTATTCGCACGCTGATCGAAGGCTTCTCCTCGGATCGCATTCTGAAGATCATGGGGATTGTGAATGGAACGACAAACTATATTTTAACGAAAATGAGCCAGGAAGGTGCCTCTTATGATGATGTATTAGCGGAGGCACAGCAGCTTGGATATGCCGAGGCTGATCCGACTTCTGATGTTGAGGGGCTGGATGCCGCCCGTAAGATGGCGATCCTTGGATCGCTTGGATTCCGGACGAACGTAGATCTGCGGGATGTGGCGGTACGTGGCATTACTGCAGTTAGCAAGGAAGATATACTGTATGCCAAGAGAATGGGCTATGAGATTAAATTACTAGGAATCGCTGAACGGCAGGATGATGAGTATAGTATCAGTGTGCAGCCGACAATGGTGAAGCATAGCCACCCGATTGCCGCTGTTAATGGTGTATTTAATGCCGTATATGTTTACGGCGAGGCGGTAGGCGAGACGATGTTCTATGGCCCTGGTGCAGGGGAAATGCCTACGGCGACCTCGATTGTAGCTGATTTGGTCGCAGTGATTAAGAATAAGAAGCTCGGTGTCAACGGTCTGAGAGCGATCGGCCCATATAAGCCGAAGAAGCTGAGAACAGACGAACAGATCGCATATAAAAATTTCTTGCTGCTTCAGGTGGCGGATAAAGCGGGCGTGTTGTCGAAGATTACTCAGGTGTTTGCTGAATATGATGTCAGCCTGGAATCGGTGGTGCAGTCTCCGAATGCAAGCACGAGCGATGCAGAGATTATTATCGTAACGCATAATGCAAGCAAGGCGGCCATGGACAAAGTGCTGAATCACTTCGAGTCGCTGGATGTTATCCGCAAAGTGAAGAGTGCATACCGTGTGGAAGGCTAGAAGAGGATATGGTTTATGACATGATGACTATGATCGGTGACAGATATGAAGGTGGTTGGTTATGAGTATGATTCGCAGCTCGGGTGTTCGGGTTCGGGTTCCGGCAAGCACGGCGAATTTGGGGCCGGGTTTTGATACATTAGGCATGGCGTTGTCTCTCTATTCGTGGGTGGAGATGAAGCCTGCAGCTTCGACGGTTTTTCATTTATATGGTGACAATCTGGAAGGTCTTCCTCAGGATAAAAGTAATCTTGTATACATTGTGGCCCAATCCGTCTTTGCTGAGGCGGGGGTGGACATTCCCGAGCTGGAGATCTCCATGTACTCGGATATCCCGTTGACTCGTGGTCTGGGCAGCAGTGCTTCGGCTATAGTCGGGGCTTTGTATGCCGCGAATGCATTAATTGGCTCGCCATTATCGGCTTCTAAGCTCCTTGATATGGCTGTTGCCCTGGAGCATCATCCTGACAATGTTGGGGCTTCACTCTATGGCGGGATAATTACAGCTGTATGGGACGGAGTCCATGCTGATATTCTGCGCATTGAGCCGCCAGAGCAGCTGGAGGTATTGGTCGCCATACCTGAATTCCAATTATCTACCTCCAAGGCGCGTGAAGTATTGCCCAAGCAGGTTAGTCTAAGTGATGCAGTATATAATGTCGGTCATACTTCAATACTGACGGCCGCTCTGGCTATGGGAAGGCTCGATCTGATCTCCGCAGCTATGCGGGATCGGCTGCATCAGCCTTATCGGGCTCCGCTGGTGCCTGGAATGATGCAAATTCTGGAGGAGGCTTCACAGCATGGCGCGCTGGGGACGGCGCTGAGCGGAGCAGGGCCTACATTGCTCGCGCTTGTGGATGGGCAGGCCGGAAAGCGAGAACAGCTGGAAGGCTTCCTGATAGAAGTGCTTAAGTCTCACGATATATCGGCGAGAACGCTTTGGCTTAAACCTTGCACATATGGAGCTCAGGAGCTTACTATGGATAATGACAGTTCACTACTGGATTACGTAAGAGGGGAAGTCAAAGCATGAAACGAATAGCATTGTTGCCTGAGGGGACGGTGTCTCATGAAGCAGTTCTTCACTTATTTGGCGAGGAGCCTGTGGAGCTGCATCATTTCAAGCAGATCTCCGACGTTTTTCTGGCAACGGAGAAGGGTCAGACGGATTATAGCGTTATTCCTATGGAGAACACCATCGAGGGTTCGGTGAGTCTGCATATGGATTGGCTCGTCCATGAAGTGGATGTTCCGATGCAGGTGGAATGGGTCTACCCTTCCATTCAGAATTTGATTGGACGGCGCAGTGAGCTTGTTAGCGCTGCGGGGGAGAATGATTATTCCCAGGTTTCCAGAGTGCTATCCCATCCGGTAGCGATGGCGCAATGCATGAAATTTCTCAAGACGCATATGCCGCACGCGGAGTTGGAGAATGTGGGCAGTACAGCGGAAGCGATCGAACTGGTCAAGCATAATCCAGGTGAAGGCTGGACAGCGATCGGTACTTCGCTTGGAGCGAGGCAGCATGCTCTGGACATCCTTGCAAGCAGAGTGACGGATCATGATAATAACTACACGCGTTTTGTGTTGATCGGTCCGAAGCCGTTGCAAATTCCAGTACAGGGTGCGCAGGACAAGACGAGTATTCTCGTGACTCTGCCGGAGGACTTCCCGGGTGCGCTGCATCAGGTGCTATCCGCATTCGCATGGCGCAAGCTGAATTTATCTAGAATAGAATCACGACCTACGAAGAAGCGATTAGGTAGTTATTATTTTTATATGGATGTATTGGCCGCTCTGGACGCGGTACTGCTTCCCTCTGCTATAGAAGAAATCGAGGCCTTAGGATGCCAAGTCAGAGTGCTTGGAAGCTATCCTAGTTATTCTAGCAAGGTATTAAATTCGGAGGTGTAGTATTAATGGCAGAACAATGGATTTATTTAAATGGTCAATTCGTTACGAAGGAGCAAGCGACAGTCTCGGTGTATGACCATGGTTTCCTGTATGGCGATGGGATCTTCGAGGGCATCCGCATTTATAACGGGAATATCTTCAAATGCAAAGCGCATTTGAACCGCCTGTATGATTCCGCTAAATCGATTATGCTTGAAATTCCATTGACCTATGAAGAGATGGAGCAGGCGTTGGTCGAGACGCTGCGCCGCAATGAGATGCGCGACGGTTATATTCGCTTAATTGTATCTCGCGGTGCGGGCAATTTAGGGCTTGATCCTAATCGCTGCGAGAAGGCTTCTGTCATTATTATTGTGGAGCAGCTTGCGATCTACTCGGAGGAAGCATATAAGAATGGATTGAAGGCCGTATCCGTATCGACGCGCCGCAATATTCCCGATGCGCTTAATCCTAAGATCAAATCGTTAAATTATTTGAACAATATTCTGGTGAAAATTCAGGTCCAACCTGGCTGGCGCTGGCGAGGCGATTATGCTGAATGCCCAAGGCTATGTTACGGAAGGCTCCGGCGATAATATTTTTATCGTGAAGAACGGGGTTATTACGACGCCACCTTGTTATCTGGGAGCATTGGAGGGGATTACTCGTCAGGCGATCATTGAAATTTGCGAGAAGAAGGGGCTGAAGCTGAAGGAAGAGCCGTTCACTCTGCATGATGTCTATGTAGCTGATGAAGTATTCTTGACAGGGACGGCGGCTGAGGTCATCGCGGTTCGTGAGGTAGATGGACGTATTATTGGCGGCGGTTCGGCAGGCCCGGTTACACTGGAATTGCTTGAAGACTTCCGCAGTATCGTCGATCAGGATGGATTGAAGGTCTGGTAATCCTATTTTGACAATTCATATTAATGTTAAGGTCATGGCCCCCGTGCATCTGATGAGATGGCGGGGGTTTTTCATGCCTCAAATCCTCGGGCGGGATTGTTTTAGCTTTTTTTATTTTCAAGGATGTCAAAACTGGGCTTTTTGCATAGGATGTATTAATTGGGCCCCGGGCGAATATCACGTACCGGAGAAGAAACCTAGGAGGTCTTTAGCGCGTGAAAATACACATCGTGAAAAAAGGCGATACATTATATGAGCTATCTCAAAAGTACAATGTACCGCTGGAAAAGTTGATTGAAGCCAATCCGCAAATCGCCAATCCGGATCAACTGACCCTTG
This sequence comes from Paenibacillus aceti, assembly GCF_003614185.1. Taxonomy (GTDB): domain Bacteria; phylum Bacillota; class Bacilli; order Paenibacillales; family Paenibacillaceae; genus Fontibacillus; species Fontibacillus aceti. Next base: position 3,069,878 of record NZ_KZ987724.1, on the reverse strand, counting down.
GAGAGAAGGTGAAGATTCCGGCGGGTGCGGTTCAGGTTGAGGGTGAAGGCTACAAGCATGTGGCCAAACAAGGGGATACGCTGTGGAAGCTGTCAAAAGCTTGGGGCATCCCGTTGCAGACGCTTATCAATGCTAATCCGCAAATTAGCGATCCAAATGTGCTGAAGGCAGGGGATATCGTCTTGATCCCTGTTAAGGGGGGAGGCATGGCGAATCCGCCAGGGCATAGTGGTGAAGGGAAGGTTCCCGGAACAGGAGGCAAGAAGAATACTGCGCCGAAGCCGACACCGGCACCAGCACCAGCACCTGCGCCAAAGCCAGAGACAAAGCCGGAAACTAAACCAGAGGCGAAGCCTGAGCAGAAACCTGAGCAGAAACCTGAGCAGAAACCGAATCCACCTAAGGAAGAAATGACAAAACCAAAGCCCACACCTCCAGCGCCAAATCCGAATCCACCAATGCCCGCTCCAAACCCGCCAGCTCCGAACCCAAATCCACCGATGCCGAAGCCGATTTCACCGATTGAAAATTCCAACCCGCCAATGCCTGCCCCTAATCCGATGCCGCCAATCAAACTGGAATTCGTTGAACAAATACAGTTCCAATCCGTTAAGTCAGAAGAGCCGCCGTGCAAGCCAGTTCCAGAATGTCCGGAGCCTTGGTCGTCGTCTCCATATTATTCTGTAGATCCTTATGGGGGCGGAATGCCGATGTACCCGTCTTCCACCCATGGATGCGATGACCATAAGATGCACCATAAATCACACCAAATCTCTTCATTCTATGATTTCCCGCAGCTTCCCAACCAGGGTCCTTCTATGATGGGGCCGATGATGGAGAACGAGGCTATGACCGGAGGATACCCAGGTTTAGGCCAGGATTGGATGCAGCAAGGCAATAACATGATGGGGAATATGATGGGAATGGGATGGATGCCATCAGGGCAGCCGGACAATCAACCTTGGGCACAAGGGCAAAGTGGCTGGGGAGGCCCAACACCTAATAGTGATAACAACGTAGCGCCGATTGCGCCGAACAGTCCTTTTCCAGGGCTATCTCCGGAGCAGTGTGGGCCAGGGTATGGACCTGGATATGGACCCGCACCTGGGCCATGGCCGATGTATTCCTGCGGCTGCCATTATAGGTATCCTTATGGTTATGAGTATCCAGTAGCTCCTTTCGACCCTGCGTTCCAGGCTAATCCTGCTAACTATGCTCCTAACCAATATTATGGCGCTCCCGTCGTTCAGCAGCCTCAATATTATGCTCCTGTAGCTCCTGTAACGTTTGAGGGAGGATTTGGCACATTCAATGAATTGGGCGGTGCTCGAGAACAACAAGCAGGCTTCGCATCAGAACAAGGTAGGGTCGCCGAGGAGGATGTAGCTGAGAAGCCGCAAACCAAATCAAAGACAACTGCTAAAAAAGAGGTTAAAATCTCGGGAAGTCAATCAGGTTCCGTAAGCAGGAAAGGAAGCGGTAAACGCTCCAGCTCCAAGTCGGGATCTACCTCCCAAAAGAGCCGCAAGAGTTCGACTCGGCGCAATCCTTGGGGATAACGATAGAAATAGAAAAGAGCGGGGCAGAGTGAGGTAGATGCCCTGCTCTTTTATTTCTATGTTTTTTTTTGAAAAAAAGGGTTGTAGGGAGAGTTATTGTATGGTATATTAATAATCCGTTGAACGATAATCCATCGTCAGCGGATGTGAGAAGGACAAGCTGTTGCAAGCAAGGATTTAAAAACTTTCAAAAAAACACTTGCTTTTCAATGAGTAACATGATATAGTATAAGAGTTGCTGCCGAGAACGAAAGACGGCAACGAAAACGAAGTTGATCTTTGAAAACTGAACAACGAGTGAGCGTGTTTCACGTCAAGTGAAATCTAAGAAATAAGTCAGATTCAAAATGAGCAAGTCAAACACTTGTTTAGTTGAAAGAGATTTTACCTTCGGGTAAAACTTCCTTTCATCTTTATTGGAGAGTTTGATCCTGGCTCAGGACGAACGCTGGCGGCGTGCCTAATACATGCAAGTCGAGCGGACTTGATGGAGAGCTTGCTCTCCTGATGGTTAGCGGCGGACGGGTGAGTAACACGTAGGTAACCTGCCTGTAAGACTGGGATAACTAGCGGAAACGTTAGCTAATACCGGATAATTTATTTTCTCGCATGGGAAGATAATGAAAGACGGAGCAATCTGTCACTTACGGATGGGCCTGCGGCGCATTAGCTAGTTGGTGGGGTAACGGCTCACCAAGGCGACGATGCGTAGCCGACCTGAGAGGGTGAACGGCCACACTGGGACTGAGACACGGCCCAGACTCCTACGGGAGGCAGCAGTAGGGAATCTTCCGCAATGGACGAAAGTCTGACGGAGCAACGCCGCGTGAGTGATGAAGGTTTTCGGATCGTAAAGCTCTGTTGCCAGGGAAGAACGTCCGGTAGAGTAACTGCTATCGGAGTGACGGTACCTGAGAAGAAAGCCCCGGCTAACTACGTGCCAGCAGCCGCGGTAATACGTAGGGGGCAAGCGTTGTCCGGAATTATTGGGCGTAA
>NZ_KZ987724.1:3061823-3063781 GCF_003614185.1 Paenibacillus aceti | reverse complement strand
TAAGGCTGGGCTGTGATGGGGAGGGAAAATTTACAGTACCGAAGGTCATGATCTCACACTGCCAAGAAAAGCCTCTAGCCAGGTGAAGGTGCCCGTACCGCAAACCGACACAGGTAGGCGAGAAGAGAATTCTAAGGCGCGCGGAAGAACTCTCGTTAAGGAACTCGGCAAAATGACCCCGTAACTTCGGGAGAAGGGGTGCCCCGGTAGTGTGAATAGCACGAGGGGGCCGCAGTGAAAAGGCCCAAGCGACTGTTTAGCAAAAACACAGGTCTGTGCGAAGCCGCAAGGCGAAGTATACGGGCTGACGCCTGCCCGGTGCTGGAAGGTTAAGGGGAGTGGTTAGGGGTAACCCGAAGCTATGAACCGAAGCCCCAGTAAACGGCGGCCGTAACTATAACGGTCCTAAGGTAGCGAAATTCCTTGTCAGGTAAATTCTGACCCGCACGAATGGCGTAACGACTTGGGCGCTGTCTCAACGAGAGATCCGGTGAAATTTTAATACCTGTGAAGATGCAGGTTACCCGCGACAAGACGGAAAGACCCCATGGAGCTTTACTGCAGCTTGATATTGGACTTTGATACGATTTGTACAGGATAGGTGGGAGCCTAGGAAGCCGGAGCGCCAGCTTCGGTGGAGGCGCCGTTGGGATACCACCCTGATCGTGTCGGAGTTCTAACCTAGTACCGTGACCCGGTACGGGGACAGTGTCAGGCGGGCAGTTTGACTGGGGCGGTCGCCTCCTAAAGAGTAACGGAGGCGCCCCAAGGTTCCCTCAGAATGGTTGGAAATCATTCGCAGAGTGCAAAGGCAAAAGGGAGCTTGACTGCGAGACTGACAAGTCGAGCAGGGACGAAAGTCGGGCTTAGTGATCCGGTGGTACCGCATGGAAGGGCCATCGCTCAACGGATAAAAGCTACCCTGGGGATAACAGGCTTATCTCCCCCAAGAGTCCACATCGACGGGGAGGTTTGGCACCTCGATGTCGGCTCATCGCATCCTGGGGCTGAAGTAGGTCCCAAGGGTTGGGCTGTTCGCCCATTAAAGCGGTACGCGAGCTGGGTTCAGAACGTCGTGAGACAGTTCGGTCCCTATCTGTCGTGGGCGTAGGAAATTTGAGAGGAGCTGTCCTTAGTACGAGAGGACCGGGATGGACGCACCGCTGGTGCACCAGTTGTTCCGCCAGGAGCATAGCTGGGTAGCTAAGTGCGGAAGGGATAAGCGCTGAAAGCATCTAAGCGTGAAGCCCCCCTCAAGATGAGATTTCCCAATTAGTAAGACCCCTTGAAGACGACGAGGTTGATAGGCCTGAGGTGGAAGTGCAGCAATGTATGGAGCTGACAGGTACTAATCGGTCGAGGGCTTATCCAAAAATCTAAAATGCAAATGAGTTTCGTATCCAGTTTTCAAGGATTAACCTTGAACGTTTGGTGGCGATGGCGGAGGGGTTCCACACGTACCCATCCCGAACACGACCGTTAAGCCCTCTAGCGCCGATGGTACTTGGACCGAAGGGTCCTGGGAGAGTAGGAAGCCGCCAAGCAGTGTTCCCTGATAGCTCAGTTGGTAGAGCACTCGACTGTTAATCGAGTTGTCACAGGTTCGAGTCCTGTTCGGGGAGTCAAATCCCCAGAAAGTGACGTTTTGCTTCGAAGCATATTCCGATTACTTTCTGGGGACCCCAAATTTAATCATGGCCCGTTGGTCAAGGGGTTAAGACACCTCCCTTTCACGGAGGTAACAGGGGTTCGAATCCCCTACGGGTCACCATTTTCATTAATGCTACCAAAATGTGGAGGCTTAGCTCAGCTGGGAGAGCATCTGCCTTACAAGCAGAGGGTCAGCGGTTCGATCCCGTTAGCCTCCACCATATGAATTATTGGGGATTAGCCAAGCGGTAAGGCAACGGACTTTGACTCCGTCATTCATAGGTTCGAATCCTATATCCCCAGCCATT
>NZ_KZ987724.1:2862170-3061813 GCF_003614185.1 Paenibacillus aceti | reverse complement strand
CCTACGGGTCACCATTTTCATTAATGCTACCAAAATGTGGAGGCTTAGCTCAGCTGGGAGAGCATCTGCCTTACAAGCAGAGGGTCAGCGGTTCGATCCCGTTAGCCTCCACCATATTTTCTATAATTGACGCGGGGTGGAGCAGTCCGGTAGCTCGTCGGGCTCATAACCCGAAGGTCGTAGGTTCAAATCCTGCCCCCGCAATTAGCTTCAATTTCATAGTGTGGAGCCGTGGTGTAGAGGCCTAACATGCCTGCCTGTCACGCAGGAGACCGCGGGTTCGAATCCCGTCGGCTCCGCCATTTTCTCTTAATTACGAGACGGAAATTATATGTTTCCTAGAAGTAATGATTCATTGACACTTTGGTACTGCAGATGTATTGCCATAGAATGTGCTTAAGGCTCTTTACTTCATCTCAGATTTACTTATGAGAGCCATTAGCTCAGTTGGTAGAGCACCTGACTTTTAATCAGGGTGTCGAAGGTTCGAGTCCTTCATGGCTCACCAGTTTTTTAAATTTTATGCGGACGTGGCTCAGCGGTAGAGCATCGCCTTGCCAAGGCGAGGGTCGCGGGTTCGATTCCCGTCGTCCGCTCCATCTAAATATGCGCCCTTAGCTCAGCTGGATAGAGCGTTTGACTACGAATCAAAAGGTCAGGAGTTCGAATCTCTTAGGGCGCGCCACTTATAAGCCGGTGTGGCGGAATTGGCAGACGCGCGCGACTCAAAATCGTGAGGGAAACCGTGGGGGTTCGAGTCCCTTCACCGGCATCATAGTATTACAAGGATGTTCTTTAGGAGATAACCTAAAGAACTTTTTTTGTATTTAAAGCTCCCTTGAGAAAAGGAAAAATTATTGACTGCTACTAATATACGTTGACTTTAGCCTAACGATTTATGATTAAGCAACTCCACAATACGTTGTTATTTGCTATGGTTCTGGAGGGAAAAATGGATAAAATCCAATACCTATCACAGTTCAATTTGCTGCATGCATTATCTGAAGAAGACTTAATTGTTATGGATAAACTCACCTTAATTACGACCTATCACCCAAAGACGTATATACAAACCCCGGAATCATTTCAAGAAAAGTTGTACTTCGTCAAAAAGGGAAGGGTTCGCTTATACCGGATCAACACCGAAGGGAAGCAATTTACGTTGGACATATTAAGTGAGGGAAATGTTTTTGGCGAATTAAACGGCATTTCACTGGGGACCCGGGACCTGTTTATTGAAGCGATTGTGGAATCCGATATCTGTATGATCGATCAGAAGCGGTTTGAGAATTTCCTGGTCGAACATCCGCGTTTTTTGCTGAATATGTTAAAAGTTCTAAGTGAACGCTTAGTGTATATAAGCAGTCTCGCTCAAAACCTCGCACTTGGGAGACTTCATGAGAGAATCATGCATGTTCTTCAAAGGCTTTCCCGTCAGTTCGGGGTTAAGTGTGACCAACGAGACAATGATTACTATAGGATTGATACCCCATTATCACATCAGGAAATCGCTCACCTTGTTGGTGCATCGAGGGAGGCTGTCACACTTGCATTACAAGAGTTAGCTGAAGCGAAAGCGATCAAGACCGATTTTCGGACAATTTATATACACTGCGAGCATTTGAACATTTAATATAAATAAGAGTTGTTATCCACATTACATCCTCTCACATGAAATGCAGGTATAATTTGGATAGTATAAAGGCTTGCAGCTGGCCAAGCTGCAGTGCCGTCAGTTACCAGTGTAAAAGGCAGGTGCTTACTATCAATAAAAAACAATCGTTTCCTGCTCTAGATACCTATATGGGCAGAAAAGGAGCAAAGAAGGTTAGCGAGATCCATCCAGAATTACTCCAATTGCTGCAGCAAGGACGGTTGGAGACGGTAAACTTGACTGAATGGCTGGCGATCGACCATATCACCTTGTTGCTTCATATATTGGACGAGCTAGAGCTAGAACAGCATTCAAAGGCGATGTTGTCCGATTTGGAGAGTATTCCTCCAAAGATTATGAAGATGATCCCGGCTATTGCCGGTGCGTGGCTTCGTCTTCTGAACCAAATGCCAGAGTTCAAACGAATCGAGGTCATGGACAGACTTTCCACTCATCGTTCAGATAGCGTCAGATGCTGGGCTGCCTACATTGTAGGCTTGGATGAGCTTACGTTAGATCAGAAATTGCAGAGAATCCGTTTTTTTGCTGCCGATGAACATTTTGGGGTACGTGAAATCGCGTGGATGGCTGTCAGGGAGCATGTTGCGCAAGAACTTAAGGAGGCTATTCGAATGCTTGTCGACTGGGCCCGTGACGATAACGCCAATATTCGAAGATTTGCTGTTGAAGTGACGCGTCCTCATGGAGTATGGGCCAAACATATAGTCGCTCTGAAGGAAAATCCTGCCTTTGCGCTGCCGCTACTTGATATCGTCAAATCGGATCCGTCGAAATACGTTCAAGACTCTGTAGGAAACTGGTTGAACGATGCCGGAAAATCGAAGCCGGAATGGGTTGTTCAAGTTTGTCAGGCATGGGAGGAGCAATCTCGAACGAGAGAAACGATGCGAATCTTGAAACGAGCTCAGCGCAGTTTTAAATAAATAAGGGTAGTTCATCAACATTATACTTACAAACAGTGAAGCTTTCTTGGATTGAAAAATCCCTGAAGGCTTTTTTTGTTTTTTATCTTCAAACATTTGCTCATACCATGGGTAGAAGTAATTTTCGTACTGTTAACCCTGTGCTAATGTTGAATGTAGGGTACGCCGGCGACGATGGGATTCCCAGCCATATCATTTGTACACATGAATACATACTACCGCGAATGAAGGCGGCTTTATAACACGAGTGCAACCACAACTAGCCTATCAATGTTTTATAGATTTTATCCATAAATCGAACCTTTTCGAATGAACGTGGCAATATAGATTGTAAGCTTACAAAGGAGGGCCCTTTTTTGATGAAAGACATCAATATAGAACATTGGATTGAGCGGATGAAGGAGGGGGATCCATCTGCATTTCGAGTGATTTATGAATGGTCATTCCCCGAAATCTACCGCTCTGTAGTGTTTCTAATGACGGAAAAAAATGAAATAGAAGATGTAATGAACGAGATTTACTTTCAGCTGTGGCGGTCTATCGACAATTACGATGCGAATCGTCCCTTCCGATTCTGGATGCATGGCATCGTACTGAAGCAAGTACAGAAGTGGAGAACTAAAAGCTGGAGGAGGTTCCGAATCTTCGAGAAGAAGCAGCTCTTGGAGGTGGAAGAGTATATTTTCTCGGATCATCAGGTTCTTGAGGCAGAGTTCCATCACGAGATGCTGACCATCGTTCATCAGTTATCCTACAAACTTCGTACGGTGATTATTCTACGCTATTATCACGACTATACATTCGATGAAATCGCTGAATTGTTGGTCATACCCATAGGCACGGTCAAATCTAGGCATCACGCAGCACTGGGGAAGCTTCGCAAGCTTAGCCCATATAGTGAGCCAGAAAAGGAGAAAGAACTTTATGTCCATTGAACAACAACTACGTGATAAGCTGCAGGATTGTGCGGAAGCAATGGAAATTCCCTCCGAAATGCAGGAGCGCATTCAAGAAATTTCCTACGAACGTTATAGCAATGATAAATATAAAGCAAAATCAACTCTGAAAGTTCGCATGGTTGCATGTGTGCTTGCGGTTATACTTCTCACGTCGGTTGGCATCTATACCGGGCCTGCCGTAGCGGCGCAGATTCGAGCTTTGCTCAATCTGTCCGGGACTGAAGATTTGCGCAGCTTCGAGACCAAAGATGAGGATTCGAATTATACCACTACTAATTTATATGCGGATGAGATTAGCGGCAATAAGACGGCACAAGAAGTGCTGGCGCGCATCAACCGCGGGTTCCCTGAGACGAAGGGCTTCGACATCGCGAGCGCACAGATCGCCAAAGGAATCAATGGAGGAACGCAAATCCATCAATTTAATATCATTCTGATCGAAAAAGGAAAAACATTCGAAGAGCCGCATAAAGAAGTTGTTGCCAATGTCGATGTGGAGACAGGACAGATCTATTTTGTACAAACGATTGGTATAGAGCCATTTGCTCCGCATGCTCCGAAATTGCAGGATTCAGAAGCGATCGCTATGGCGGATGCATTCCTGAAGCAACTGGATGTTCGTTCCGATGGATATCAGCCGGAAGTGGTAGCAGCCGATACGGATAAAGTACAAGGAAAAGGTCTGCCCATCGTCATCTACAAGCGTGTAAAGGATGGGAAGGAGATGTTCCAAGTGAACCTCCAGGAAGGAAGTACAAGTGTTGCATTCTTTTCTTCGGATAAGCCATGAAGTGGAACCGTCTCAGTCGTAGAGAAAGTATGGTGGCCGTGACGTTTTTGTTGCCGAGTACCATTGGCTTTGCATTATTCTATCTCATTCCGTTTGGAATGGGGCTTGTCTACTCGGTGCTGGACCATACTGTCGGCGGTTCATTTGTTGGACTTTCGAATTATCAGGAGTTGCTGAGCAGCGGATCTTTTCGCAAAGCCGTCTCGAATACGTTCTGGTTCACGGCGGTGAATGTTCCAGTGATGCTTATGCTGTCACTCGGGATCGCCCTCATGCTGAACCGGAATCTCTACCTGCGCAGATTTCTGCGGATGGCTTATGTCCTGCCGTTGGTTGTACCCGTAGCCTCCGTCGTGATGGTGTGGCAGGTACTCTTTGATTGGAATGGATCTCTTAACGCCTGGATGCATGCTGCCGGGCTTGAACAGGTAGACTGGATGAAATCGGCCTGGGCAAGAGTTGTAGTCTCAGTGTTCTACCTATGGAAACATATCGGCTACAACATCATCTTGTTCCTTGCAGGACTGCAAAGCATCCCGCGAGATTACTATGAGACGGCTGATTTGGAGGGAGCGGGCAAGTGGTACCAATGTTATGGAATCACACTTGTCTATTTAACGCCGATGATGGTTTTCGTCGTCCTGATGTCTATTATGAATACGTTCAAAATATTTCGGGAGACGTACCTGATCGCAGGCGATTACCCGCATGACAGCATCTATACGCTTCAGCATTACATGAATAATATGTTCCTCGCGATGGATGTACAGAAGCTGTCTGCGGCTGCGACGCTTATGGTGATAGGTATCTATATCATCGTTGCGATGCTGCTTCGGTTAGAGAAGCGCTATACACACTTTATGGAATGATACGGGAGGAAGAATGAAGAAGAAGGGTTTCATTCGAAACCTGTCGGTCACATTGCTGATGGCATGCATAGGGATCATGATTCTCTCCCCTATTGTGATTACTTTCACAAATTCATTTATGACGGAGCATGAAATTCAAGGCAATTACGGACTGGTGGGTAAAATGCCTGTCGTTACGCAAGGGGAGCCTGATGTATTTGTGAATCTGAAGCTCATCCCGGATTGGTTGTCCTTTGAGCAGTACGGGAGCGTATTGCTTGAGACGCCGACGTATTTGTTCATGTTATGGAACTCCGTTGCAATGGTCGTAGCGATCATCGCGGGACAGACGGTTGTAAGTGCGCTAGCAGCGTACGCTTTTGCGAAGCTCCGGTTCAAGGGGAGAGAGAAATGGTTTCGGGTTTACTTAATGACGATGCTAATGCCTTTTCAAGTTACCTTGGTTCCGAACTATATTATTGCTGACAAGCTTCGTTTGATGAACACGGCTGGCGCGATTATTCTACCAGGGATATTTGCGGCATTTGGAGTTTTCATGCTAAGGCAATTTATGCTTTCGATTCCTTATGCGCTGGTTGAAGCAGCCCAGATGGATGGTGCAGGTCATTATCGCATTTTTTATCGGATAATGCTGCCTTTGATGAAGCCGGGGATAGCGGCGCTGATCGTCTTGTTGTTCGTTGACTATTGGAATATGGTCGAGCAGCCTTTGATTTTCTTGGAGGATTCATTCAAGCAGCCATTATCGCTCTATTTATCTAGAATTCATAAGGACGCCCAAGGCATCGGCTTTGCCGCATCGCTGATCTATATGACGCCAATGGTTCTACTGTTTTTATATGCGGAGTCTTATTTTATCGAAGGAATTCAAATGTCGGGGATCAAAGGGTAGCTCCTGAGAGGAGGGATAGGATGGCAACAGAGCTCGCAGAAGCGCTGGATGCAAGAAAAAAACGAGTAATCGTGTGGCTGTCTGGATTGTTCATCGGTTTGCTCCTTCTCCTTACTCTAGCGAGTAATACATTGCTGACGTTACATCTACCTAAGGTACGAACAGAACTAGGGAGGGAAGGAGCGTTAGTAACCACGTGGCGTGGCACGGCTAGGCTGATGCCCCGGCAACATGTTGATTTATCAAACAAGGGGGAATGGTCAATTAGCGAGGTTCATGTGAAAGAGGGGGATTACGTGGCTAAAGGGCAAACGTTAATCACCTATGAGAACTCTGCTGCTGAGCAGGAAATCCTGGATGTACAGGCGGGCCTCGCAGGGCAGCGGCTAACGTTAGTTGACTTGCAAGATGAATATATTGAAGCCGTACAAAATGGCGACGAGATGCAAGTGCGCCGCTCGAAGCGGGAGTTAGAACGTGCGCAATTAGCCATTGATGTCCAGGAGCGAAAAGTGAGCACGATGCAGTCGGAGGCGAGTGATCGCAGACGCATTATCGCGCCTTTTGACGGGGTTGTGACAGTAGTAAATGCGATCCCGCAGCTGCCTGCGGGGAGCGGCGGACCAGATATCAGCTTAATGAATGCGCAGCAAGGCTATCAATTCGAGATTCTCATCCCGGATGACGTGGGTCAAAAATTGCGTACCGAGGAGAAGATGAATGTTGAGATCGAACGGGAAGGGGACAGAGTTCCGGTTGAAGGGATCATTACCGAAATTCACCCGATGACAGGCGTTGATGCAGGGGCTTCCTACCAAGAGAGGACGGGAGAAGAGGCATATCAGGCAGCTGCGAGTAGGCGGGTTGTCGTAAAAGTCCAACATCCGAATATTCAAACGAATGATCTCGTAAGCGTGGAAATAACACAATCGGAGAAGCGCGAGGGAGGCATGCTGGTGTTGAGCCAAGCGATTCATCAGGAGGGGAGGAATAGCTATGTCCTTGTTATGGAAGAACGTTCAGGTCCATTAGGCAATACCTTTATAGTTCGTAAGGCTCCCGTCCAATTGGGGGGAACGAATGGCCAAGAAACACTAGTGTTACAAGGGGTATACATGAAAGATCGCATTATTGTCGAGAGCAGCGAGCCGCTAACAGAAGGTCAACGCGTAAGGGGCTAAAGCGCTTGGTCAGTATCGATCACATAGAGATTGTAGAGGAGAGGTTAGGATGAAAAAAAGTGGCGTACTTAGTTTAATCGTCCTCATGACGATGACGTTGGGAGCATGCGCTGGCGGACAGGGACAGGGACAGGGAGATGAAGCGAAGCCGGAAGGGCAGCAGGAACAAAACGGGAAGAAAATCGTGGTCTTATCCGTATTCCAAGCGGATCCTATATATACCCAAGCTGCGAAAAAGTATGAAGAGCAACATTCCGATGTGGATATTCAAATCAAAGAATACAGCCAAGTGGAGGCCTCCGATCTAGAAAGTGATCTCGAAAAATATGTGAAGACCACCACCACAGAGCTGCTGTCAGGAAAAGGGGCCGATTTGATTACCCTGGATGTGAGCGGTCTGCCGGTTGAAAAGTATGTAGACAAGCAAGCGCTAGTCAACTTGAGCGAGCTGATGAAGCAGGATCCTGGCTTTAATTCCAATTCGTATGAGATGAACATTCTGGAAGGGGCCAAGATGGGAGAGGGGCTTTACTCGCTGCCCCTGCGGTTCTTCTTAGACAGCCTGATGGGCGATAAAAATGCAATTGAGCAATCCGGCGTGGAATTTGATGACAGCACATGGACATGGGGGGAGTTCACAGCGGTGGGCAAACGTCTGGCGGCATCCGGAGAGCACACGTATTCGATAGGGAATACGGCACCCGAGCAGATGTTGAACGTTCTGTTCGTTGATAACTACACTCGCATTATCCACGGAGAGAAGCGCCCTGCTAGCTTCGATGTCAATGTTTTTGTCGGACTGATGGAGCAAGTGAAGACAATGTATGCGGATAAGGTGGTTACGGATGCGGAAGTTAATGCAGGAGATTATTTTTTTGCACCTGCTTTGATTCTGTCGCCTGAAGATTATTTCGTAGGGCCGGCGATGTTCTATGAGCAAGGGAAGATCTATCGTAAACCGCTTGCTGCCGGGCAGCAGGCTGGAGGCACCTTCGTGATGCATAAGAACCTAGGGATAAATAGGAATTCGAATGTGCAGGCAGAAGCATGGGATTTCATGAAGTTCTTATTGTCTGAAGAAATACAGACCATGCCTGGGTTACAAGGATTCTCTGTCAATAAAAAGGTCAACGAGAAGATGTTCAAGGAGCTTGAGGACAAAGGCGCTATCGAGTCTCCAATGGGATCCTTGATCCCGATTCAGAAGGAAGATATCGACATGATCAAGCAGATGCTGGCCCAGGCGATTACGCCGCAAAAAAATGATTCGAAGCTTCAAGCGATCATCGAGGAGGAAGCGGGGGCTTACTATAGCGGTCAGAAATCGGCACAAGCGGTCGCGGATCTAGTCGCAAACCGTATAACAACCTACTTGAATGAGTAGATAGAAAATTCAAATTTGAAACGAAAGGGATGCTTCAAGATGAAAAAATGGTTGGCTGTATGTTTGATAACCGCCGTTATAGCAGTAAGCATTTCTGCTTGTAGTCCCCAGGGAACTATAGAGGGTGATGCTGATGAGGGGGAAGCCACGACTTTTGATCAGCTGAATCATGAGATAGCCGAGCAAGAGATGACTGAAATGTTTTCGAATTTGATGTCACTGAAGTTACCACAGGGTCTTGAAGCACAATCAAAAGAGTCAACCAACTCCAGTCTTGTTTTTGCGGATCATAGCAAGAAAGTCAGGCTTGGGATAAAACATGATCCCGAGCAAAAGTTGACTGATGCTCAAATCGATAGGGGCCGATTGAAGATGAAGACGATTTTCGAACAGGACCATCCTGGGGGAACGTTAGAGTGGTTGAAGGATGAGACGCAGCTTGTTCATGGGAAGCATATTGCGATTAATGAAGTCATCATCCCCTCCGAGCAAGGTAATGGCACTTATCATGTCAAGGCATGGGCGGAATTAGATGGCGCGCTTCTTGAGATTGATTTTACTGCTCCAGCTAATATGAAGGATGAATGGCAGAATTCCGTTCATGAGATGATTGAATCGATGCAGATGTAGCGTAATGAACCGTTTAGCGGCAGGGCTAAGCGGTTTTTTACGTACGGAAAAAAACGCCTATACATCCTTGATAACACGTGTTATACTCTTGCCGAGGTGCTAATATGGGGAAAAAAAGAATTACCAGCCACGATGTGGCCCGACTGGCCGGCGTATCCCGCAGCGTAGTATCCGCGGTGCTGAACGCGACGCCCGGAATTGGGGTCAGTGCGGAGACACGGGAGAAGGTGCTGGCTGCGATCCGCGAGCTGGACTATCATGTAGACGCCCAGGCGCGCAGCATGAAGACGGGGCGAAGTATGACACTGGCTGCCTTTGGCGACACCCGACATCCGCTGTTCATTCGCCTGTTGGAGGGCATGCAACGGGAATCCGAGGCCAGAGGATATCATATTCTACTATGCTCTCCAGGTTATAGACAATCAGGAGAAGCGAGGAATGAGCTGCTGGATCTCTACCATCAGCGAAAGATCGACGGAATCGTTACATTGGATAGCACAAGCTATCGCAGCAAGGAATGGGCTGCGAAAGTCAAAGCTGCAGGTGTACCCTACGTATCGGTTGAAGGCTACGCGGAGACGGCAGGCGTATCTTCCGTGCTGGCTGATTATAAAGGCAGTGTAACGATGGCGCTGGACTATCTGTTGGAGCGTAACCCCGATATGAAGGCGGCTCCTCTATATGCTGAAGTTTACGGAGCACCTGCAGGTCGTGTAATCTGGGCGGAAAAGATGCGCAGAGAAGCTTATATGGACTGGTGCCGCAAATATAACTTGAGTCCAGAGGTATCCCGTCATGAAGAGAAGGAAGGCCAAGTCGATTGGTTGGAATGGCTGGAGGGTGTAGCCAAAGCTGGAGCCGGAGAAACGCTGCCTCCAGTGCTCGTGAATTGGTCCAATGCGGTTCCCGATCTTTACCGGGCGGCACACAGCTTGGGTTTGCACATCGGTAATGAGCTAAGGGTTATGGCTGCGGACAATATGATTCAGGGCCATCGTCTAAGTCTTCCCACACTAAGCTGCGTAGAGATTCCCTATGTAAGCATGGGGGAGGAAGCGGTGCGCTGTGTACTGGGACAGATAGAGCAGGAACAGGAGATGTCGGAAAAGGTATGGTTGCCGGCTATCCTGAGACCGGGTGAAAGTGCATAACAGGTTGTGCAGGTGAGGAAGAGGTAGAGGATATACTTAGTTCTTCATTAGGTTATAAAATGCGGTCCCATTTTGTGGGTAACCGCTTATTTCATAGCATATAACACGTGTTATAAACCAAAGGAGGAGAAGTGGATGTTTTGGACGGAAGAGAAGTTGGAAGCGCGCATTAAGGAATTGGGGACCTATCGTTACCGAGAAGCTATACAGTTGGTGGAATGGCAGGTACAAGAGGATGAGGAAGGAGCCAATGGAGAATATCCTTCGCAGCCAGACGGCCATACGGTTATCCGCCTGGGGGAATGCTGGACCGGTCGCGACCGTTATTTGTGGATGTACAAGCGGGTGGATGTGCCGGCGGACTGGAAGGGCCGGCGGATTGTGGGCCGCTTTGATTTCGGACGGACAGGGGGAGGCAACAATAGCGGATTTGAATCCCTGCTGTTCCTGAACGGGAAGCCGTATCAAGGCGTGGATTCCAATCACCAGGAGGTGTTTCTGGAGGAAGATACTGTGGGAAGCACGTTGGATTTTGCTTTTCGTCTATGGTCTGGTCTTGAAGGTGGAGGTAAGCCAACGCCACAGGAGCATCGCATCAAGCTGGCAGAGCTGGCTTACTTGGACGAAGCGGCGGATCATCTATATTTCACAGGTCGGGCTGTACTTGCCGTCATCAGACAGCTAGCGGACAGCCAGCCGGAGAAGCAGGAGCTAACTGCAACGCTGAATCGTGCGTTTGCTGAGTTGGATTGGACGCGGCCCGGCAGCGCGGCATTCTATTCCTCCGTCGCCGCTGGTAATGCCCTGCTGCAGACGAAACTGGCGGCGATGAAGCGAGAGCATCCGGTTATGGTTACGGCAGTTGGCCATACCCATATCGATGTCGCCTGGCTATGGCGGTTGACCCATACGCGGGAGAAAGTGGCCCGTTCCTTCTCCACCGTCCTGAGGCTAATGAAGCAGTATCCCGAGTACATCTTCCTGCAGACCCAGCCGCAGCTGTACGACTATATCAAACAGGACTATCCAGAGATTTACGCCGAAATTGCCGAGCGCATCAAGGAAGGGCGTTGGGAAGCTGGCGGGGCGATGTGGCTAGAGGCGGATTGCAACCTGACGAGCGGCGAATCGCTGGTCCGTCAGATTCTGTACGGTACGAAATTCTTTCGCGAGGAATTCGGTGCGGAATGCAAATATCTCTGGCTGCCAGACGTGTTCGGCTACAGCTGGGCGCTACCACAGATTTTACGCAAATCAGGCATTGACACCTTCATGACGACCAAAATCAGTTGGAGCCAATACAATCGTATGCCGCATGACACATTCCGTTGGAGAGGCATCGATGGTACCGAGGTGCTGGCCCATTTCATTACGACACCGGAAGGGCCCGAGTCCAGCGCTTGGTATTATACATACAACGGGCTGATCGAGCCGTTCTCCGTGCAGGGCATTTGGGACCAATACAGGGACAAAAATCTGAACCGGGAGCTGCTGCTGTCCTACGGGTATGGCGACGGTGGCGGCGGTGTTAACCGTGAGATGCTGGAAATGCGCCGCAGACTGGATGAGATTCCAGGAGTTCCAAACGTGAAGACGGGGCGGGCCGATGAGTATTTTGAACGGTTGCAGAGAACGATTGAGAGCACTGACGAGTATGTCCACACATGGGATGGAGAGCTGTATCTGGAATACCATAGAGGCACATATACGAGCCAGGCATATAACAAACGGATGAATCGGAAGCTGGAACTTCTGTACCGGGAATCCGAATGGCTGCAAGCGATGCTGGCTGCGGAGACGGGAGACTTCTCCAGGTATCCGGCTCAGCAGCTGTATGAAGGCTGGAAAATCATTCTGCGCAATCAGTTCCATGATATTATTCCTGGCTCATCCATCCGCAAGGTATATGAGGATTCCCGGGTGGAGTATGCGGAAGCGCTTCGGATTGGCGAGGAAGCCGCCGCTTCGGCCAAGGCGGGTCTAATGACCTTAAACGGCGGAAGAGATGAAATGGAATATACAGTGTTCAATGGTGCCTTCTATAACCGGGGCGATCTTGTTATTTTAGCGGATGCGGAGTGCCAAGACAGGGAATGGAGAGACAGAAGCGGGCGTGTGCTGCGTTCACAAAGACAGGGAGACAAATGGCTGATCGAAGTTCCTGATCTTCCTATGATGGGTTCTGCAATCCTTAAAGCCTATCCGGCTGAACCAGCTCAGTTGGATGTGCCATTCCACTGGGAAGATTCCCGGCTGATCACTCCATTTTATGTTCTGGAATGGAACAGGTCGGGACAATTAACCCGCATTTACGATCGTGAAGCGGAGCGGGAGGTACTTGCGACGGGAGAGTGCGGCAATGTACTGCAGGTGTTCGAGGATAAGCCAAAAATGTATGAGGCATGGGATATTGATCTGTTCTATCAGGAGAAAATGCGGGAGATTACGGATTTACAGTCTATATCCTTGATTGAGAGCGGACCGCTGGCCGCTGTACTGGAATTGAAATGGGGCTATATGGACTCTACCATTACCCAGAGGGTTAAGGTGTACTCGGGAATTCGGCGGATCGACTTCGAGACGCTGGTCGATTGGCACGAACGGCAGCAGCTGTTGAAGGTTGCGTTTCCGGTAGCGGTAAGATCCACGGAAGCTACTTACGACATTCAATTTGGTAATGTGAAACGGCCGACCCACTGGAATACAAGCTGGGATTATGCGCGCTTTGAGAGTGTGGGGCATCAATGGGCCGATTTGTCAGAGCGCGGATATGGCGTGAGCCTGCTCAATGACTGCAAATATGGATACGACATCAAGGATCATGTGATGCGGCTGTCATTGATTAAGTCGGCCACGGAGCCGGATTGGCAGGCTGATCAGGGTGAGCACCGCTTCACTTACGCTCTGCTTCCGCATGTGGGAGATTGGGCTGCCGGACGAACGGTGGAGGAAGCGTGGTCGCTGAATAACCCGCTGCAGGCGGTGCAGGGGGCATATACCACCGGAGCTGGCAGGTCGCTGATCCGGACTGATACCGAAGGCATCGCGATTGATGCGGTGAAGCTGTCAGAGCAAGGCGACGGTCTGATCGTCCGGTTACACGAATATCTGGGTGGACGTAGTGAGGTCACATTAACCAGCGATTACCCGGTCTACTCCTGGCAGGTATGCGATCTGATGGAACGCCCTCTAATGGAAACAGTGGACGGTCCTGAGATCCGTCACAAGTTCAAACCTTATGAGATTAACACATTTCTAGTGAAGTTCTCTTGTAATTGATTTGACGAAGGGAGAGACAGCTATGTTAATAGGTAATAACGAGAAGCTGATCATGATTGGCGACTCTGTGACAGATTGTGAGAGGGCGCGTCCTTATGGAGAAGGCCTATTTGGGGGAATTGGAAAAGGGTATGTCATGATGGTAGACGCCCTGATCCAGTCCGTATATCCTGAGCGAGGCATTCGGATCACGAATATGGGCACGAGCGGCAATACGATCCGGGATTTGCATCAACGGTGGACTACAGATGTACTAGACTTAAAGCCGGATTGGCTGTCTATTATGATTGGGATCAACGACGTGTGGAGACAATTTGATACTCCTCATATAACGGAGGGGCATGTATATCTGGAGGAATATGAGTCGACGCTTAGAGATTTGGTAGAATCGACGCATCCTTCTTTGAAAGGACTTATCCTTATGACTCCGTATTATCTGGAACCTAATTCAAATGATCTGATGAGAGCATCCATGGATCGGTATGGTTCTGTCGTGAAGCGCGTTGCCGATGATTACGGATGTTTATTCGTTGATACACAGCAAGCATTTGCTTCTGTGCTTGAGTCCATTTACCCGGCGACGATAGCTTGGGATCGGGTTCATCCGAATGCAGTCGGCCATATGGTATTGGCCAAAGCATTTCTAAACGTCATCGGCTTCGATTGGAACAAGGCCTCGCATTAGCGGGGCCGTTTTTTTATAAGTGTGACACGAGATCAGGATTTCCCTCGGTAAAATCGTTCTTCTCCCCGGTTTTCGCTTATTTTAGATTGATATATGTTTAGGGGGCAGTATGCTTTAAAAGTATGTAAGCGAATACAGGGGGGGCTATACATGTCTATGATTCAACACCACTTTCATTGGACTAACGGAAGCGAGGGCTTTCAGTCGGAGATCACAACGGAGACTCCTGAAGCTGGGTTGGAGCTTGTTCACATCCGAATCAGCCTGGAGAAGCCTGCCATACCACCGTGTATTCAGTTGACTTGGGAGCATCCGGTAGCTGATATTCATGGGGTATGGCATCCGAACTGCGGTAGGAATCGGGGATTTGTGCCGGATTGGGGTGCTGGTTATGCCAGCCGGCTGACGAACTCCTCTCCAGTGGTATGTCTCTTTAGTGGAGCTGGCCGAAACAAGATGACGTTTGCCTTCTCGGATGCCCTGAACCCGATTGTGATGAAGGCCGGTATTCATGAGGAGACCGCGGAGTTTCATTGTTCGGTGACCCTGTTTGAGGAGCCGGTGGCACCGCTAAGCCATTATGAGGCGACTCTTAGAGTGGATTGCCGGGACTTGTTCTATTACGAGGCCCTGAATGAAGTTCAGAACTGGTGGAGCGGCATTTCTGGTCTGACTCCTGCCCCGGTTCCAGACTCTGCCCGCGAGCCGATGTACTCAACTTGGTACAGCTATCACCAGCGACTAGTGCCGGAGGAGATTGAGGAACAGTGCCGCCTGGCCCAGAAAATGGGTTGTGAGTCCGTCATTGTTGACGACGGGTGGCAAACAGCGGACAATATGCGAGGATATGCATACTGCGGTGATTGGATCGTATGTTCTGATAAAATACCGGATATGAAGGAGCATGTAGAGCAGGTTCATCGCTTAGGAATGAAATATTTGCTTTGGTATTCTGTTCCTTTTGTAGGTATACACAGCCGGGCCTGGAGCAAATTTCAGGATAAAATGCTGTATACGATTGAAGAGCGGGGCTGGGGAATCGTAGACCCCCGATATCTCGAGGTGCGTGAATATTTAATCGGAATCTATGAAAAGGCACTGTTAGAATGGGATCTAGACGGTTTCAAGCTGGATTTTATGGACAGCTTTCTGCCTCCAGGGGGAAAGAAGCCGGAGTACGGCAATGGACGGGATTATGTGTCGGTATCGGAAGCGGTAGACCGGCTGATGACTGATATTATGCATCGTCTGCGCATGATCAAACCGAATGTGATGATTGAGTTCCGCCAATCTTATATTGGGCCGCATATGCGTAAATACGGCAATATGTTCCGAGCGTCCGATTGCCCAAATGATTCTATCGAGAATCGGGTACGCATTTTGGATATTCGACTTCTGTGCGGCAGCACGGCTGCACACGCTGATCCAATAATGTGGAGTATTAAAGAGCCGGTAGAGTCGGCAGCACTTCAGCTCATCAATGTATTGTTTGCTGTGCCGCAAATCTCGGTTAGATTGGATCAGCTTCCTGTGCGACATCAAGAAATGGCAGCTTTTTGGCTGAGCTTCTGGAGAGAATATCGACATGTTTTGCTGGATGGACAGCTCGAGCCTTATCATCCGGAACTTCTATACCCTGTGGTAGTAGCTGTAACGAGTGATATATTAATCGCCGCTGCTTATGAGCGGACGGTAGTTACCCTTGATAGGGAGCTGCCGGAGACCATCGTGCTGATTAATGGTACGAGAGAGAATGGAATGATTGTGGAGTGGGCAGTTAACGCCGGTCCTAGAGCAGTTACGGTACAAGACACTACCGGATGTGTGGTACAGGAGTACAAGCTGGGAATAGAAGGGATACAGCAAATTTCTGTTCCGCCCGCAGGGCTTGTTACACTCATAGCAGGCAAATAAGACTTTTATCCGGTATTATCGTCCTTTTCCCCGGTTTTCAGGGAAGGCATTTTTTATTAATTTTGACATGTGAACGCTTTCTTTTTAACTTTAGGTCTTAAGGGGAAATAGAGTACAATTTGAGGAGGTCTTCTAGTAAATGGCAAAACGAAGAAGCAAGTTGACTAGTGGTATGCTGGCTGTTGTTCTGGCAGGTACGGTAGCATTAACGGGATGTGGCAACTCCGGAGAACCGTCTGCCTCGCCGTCTTCTTCACCATCTGAGGGAAAGGAGACGAACACTGCGGATCAGCCTTATAAGCTGAATTGGCTGAAAGGGCAGGATATATCGAAGCCGTATGATTATTCCAAGGATGTCGTAAAGCAGGCGATTGAGAAAAAGCTGAACATTGAGATCGTACCTGAAATGGTGGATGTGCAGCAGTACAAGACGAAGCTGAATCTGAAGATGACCAGCGGAGACATTCCCGATGTGGTCAGAATTGATTTTGCCGATGACTTTCAAAAGTATGCGCAGCAGGGCGCCTTTGTTGACCTGACCGATCTGATCAATGAGAAAGATACGCCAAACATTGTTAAAGAAGTGCCTGCAGATGTGTTCGAACAGGCCATGGTCAACGGTAAATTGTACGGAATCCCTTATCAGGGCGGTCCGGGAGCTGGCTACCGCTGGGATCTGGTAATGCGTACAGATCTTCTGGGAAACACACCAGTGCCGACGACGCTTGATGACTATTACAATCTGCTCAAGAAGATCAAGGCAGAGAATCCCGATGTCATTCCGCTCGGAGGTTACAACGCGGAGGTCGGCCAACAAAAATATGCTAACAATTCCTTTGACCATATTTTTGGCGCATTCGGGGTGACGCCAGGCTTCTTTACGGAAGCGAATGGCAAGTTCAGCAATTATGATATCGATCCGAAAATGAGAGATGCGCTTCTTTACCTGCAAAAGATGTACTCAGAAGGACTTATTGATAAGGAATTCGCGACGATCAAGGAAGAACAGCTGCGGACCAAGCTGTATAGCGGCAAGCTGTTCTCCTGGATGGGCTGGTGGTCTACAGCTAACGATTATGATACACAAATCGAGACGAATCTGTTGAAGCAAAGCGGAGAGCTGGCATCGGATGGCAGCTTGCCTGACCAATCCAATTCACCTTTCAAATACTTAACACTAACAGGTTCCCTCGTCGGATCCGATGGTACGGCAGTAGCTCCTGCAGGTGCCCCATTCAACCAAATGACGGCAATTAGCGTCAAGACGAAAGATCCTGCTTGGGTGCTGCAGATTATCGAGGATTCCTTGTCACTGGAGAATCAGATGCTTACCGTGTGGGGAATTGAAGGCGAAGACTACAAAATTGAGAATGATAAAATGTCGGTTGTGACTGATCTGGTAGATCCTAAAACAATGCAAGACAAAGACGGTAATTTCCGGGGTATCCAAAGCTATCTGTTTGCCCCTGGTCTGAAAGGCTGGCCGCGTTACTTAGAATCGTTACCGCTTCGGCATTCCCAGGCGCTTGATGTGGCTATAACTAATAAGTATCAAATCACAGATGCCTCCAACTTCTTGGATTCTCCGACCAAAATTGCCAAGCTGGTAGAGCTGAATACGATGCGCGACTCTGTGTTTACTCAGATTATCATGGGCGGGGATATCAAGAAATTCGATGAATTCGTGGAAAAGTGGAAGTCACAAGGCGGGTCGCAAATTTTAAGCGAGCTGGAAGCATCATTCATGAAAAAACAGGGCAAGTAATCCCTTTTTAGGGTAGGGCAAATCACAGGCCCATTGAACGCACAAACAAAGAACGGGAATAGGTCCGCTCCTTCCAGAGCAGCCTGTTCCCTTCCTTTTTTCTCAATAACCGAAAACAGGACTTTTCCCCTGTAATACTTCGCTTCTGTCCGGTTTTCGGATAAGGGGGGATTAGATATATTACTTATGAAAGCCCTGTCGAAACGGCTGTAGAAGGAACAAGGAGGCATAAAAAGAATGGGGAGCGAGTTGAAATCGGCGCAAATGATCATTGGAACTGTGCCTGAATCAGGATTAAAGAAAGTGCTGGATCGGATCTGGAAGTTTAAACTGTTGTATCTTCTTTTACTTCCGGCATTTTTGTGGGTATTCATTTTTGATTATCTCCCGGTTTTAGGGATCAGCGTAGCCTTTATGGACTACAACTTTATTCGTGGAATCAGTGGTAGTGAATGGGCAGGACTAAAATATTTTCATGCATTGTTTGAGTCCGATATGTTCTGGACGGCCTTTAAAAATACGTTGATCATTAATTTGTACAAGATGATTAGCGGTTTTATCTGTCCAATTCTATTAGCACTTGCCTTAAATGAAATTCGCATTAAATGGTTCAAAAAGACGCTGCAAACGGCCGTGTACTTGCCGAGATTCGTCTCCTGGGTCGTATACGGGGGAATTATTACTCTACTTCTCTCTCCGGAAACCGGGATTGTTAATAAGCTAATTGAGCTTCTAGGCGGAAATCCTGCTTATTTGCTTGCCGATCATCATTACTTCCGAACGATCTTGGTGGTGACCGACGCGATGAAGGAGATGGGATGGGCGGCAATTATTTATATCGCGGCCATCGCTGGCCTGAATCCGGAAGTTAATGAAGCGGCTGTTGTGGATGGAGCCACCCGCTTCCAGCGCATCATTTACATGACGCTGCCGGGAATATCAGGTACGATCGTAGTCATGTTTATTTTACGGGTTGGCTTCATTATGAGCGCGGGTCTTGATCAGGTGATCAATTTGTACAATCCCATGGTCCTGCAGGTTGGTGATATTTTGGATACGTATATTTACCGCGTTGGGGTGGAGCAATTCAATATTAGCGTAGCCGCTGCGGCAGATGTTATCAAAGGAATTATCGGATTAGCGATGGTGCTTACAGCCAATCATTTTGCCAAACGAATCAATGATTCGGGCATTTTCTAGAGAGGAGACCGAATCATGAAGCTTACCGCTACAGAGAAATTATTTGTCGTCTCTAACTATATTCTTTTGTCGCTCATGACAGTTATTATTATTTTGCCCTTCTGGTATGTCATTACTGTATCCGTTACTCCTTATCATATATTCAGTGCCAAGAATGGCATGGTCTTGTTCCCAACTTCGTTTAGCCTAGAGTATTACAAGTATTTGCTAGAGAAGGGTTCACTGATATATCAATCCTATGGTAATACGCTGAAGAATACAGTTGGGGGCGTGATTCTTGCACTAATTCTGACCTCCGGCGCCGCCTATGCATTAGCTGAGAAAAAGCTGCCTGGACGTAGAATTCTTATTCTGTTTTTTGTATTTACGATGTTGTTTAGAGGGGGAATGATCCCTACTTATATTACGATCAAGCAATTAGGGCTTCTGAACACCTCGTATGTATTAATCCTGGTTATGGCGTTCAGCGCGTTCTATATGATCATTATGAAAACCTTCTTTGAGGGCATCCCAGAAAGCTTGAAGGAGTCTGCCGCTATCGACGGAGCCTCGGAATTCCGCATTTTGTGGCAAATTGTCTTACCGCTGTCCATGCCGGTTTTGGCTTCTATCGGTTTAATGTATTTGGTAGTCTACTGGAATGATTTCTTTAATGCTATGCTATATGTGACGGATTGGAACAAGGCTCCAGTGCAATTAGTGCTCCGCACCATAATAGCCAGTTCCAGCTTACCTCCTGAGCTGTTAGAGGCGGCCGGAACTACACCTCCGCCAACGATCGGCATCCAAATGTCAGCCATCGTGATCGTGGCTTTGCCGATGCTGATAATCTATCCTTTTGTTCAAAAATATTTTGATCAGGGGATGATGGTAGGCTCAGTTAAGGGGTGATATTCCATGTGCAGGGGATGAGAAAATGGGACAGACCGCATCGCGTAAAACCTCACGCTTGTTCAACAAGTTGAGCTTGCCACTCTTAGGTTTGATTGTGGTATTTATCGTCCTGTCCACGACGGCTTCCAGCTATATTCTGATTCAGGTTCAAAACAACCATACGCTAAAAATGGCGGAGCAGTCGATGGAGTTTGTACATCGGAATGTCTGGTATCAGTTTGATACCATGAAAAATGTAAGTGCGTTCGTGCGATCTAATCAATTTATTGATAACCTCATTGATCGTCAATATAAGGATGATTATGAGTCGATCGGTGATTTTTTTGAGCTGGAGAAGAATTTGCAAAATCTATCTCTCTTATCTCTGCTCCATAATGTTGCTTCAAATAATGCAGTTCAGACGACGTATAGCGTATCTATGATATTGGAGCCCACCAGCAGTCTTTATAGTGTTTCACCCGCCCATTTTTTCGGCGGAACTGGAATTTACCAGGCTAATGACCTGACAGATGCAGAATGGTACCAACGGCTGAATCGTAATGAGAGTGAAGGCGTGTGGTGGGCGCAACCTTTTGGTACGGGCAATGTGGTGTATTTGGCTAGTCGCAAGCTCAGCTATAAGGATGGCCGGAATATAGGCACGGTGATGGTTGGTGCGGATACTCGAAGCATCCAGGGCGTGATTGGTAATGCGCCTATTGATAAAGGCTACTATCTGCTGCTGGATGAGAAGGACCAGGTAATATATAGCGCCCGGCATTCATTTATGGAGAATTTGAGCGGAACGCCATATGTTCAATCACTTCATGGAGCCAAAGGGACCGTTAAAGCAACTGTAGATAATGAATCGTACAGAATTATGTACGACTCGTTCGATAATGGCTGGAAGCTGGTGGCCTTGGTTCCAGAGAGTCATTTTAGCCGCTATACCTTTATGATCTCGATGATCTGTGCAGTTATTGGTATCATTGCGCTATTGGTATCCGGGTTCTGGATGCATTCGATTGTTGTTCGTGTGACGGTTCCCATATCCCGTTTAGTTACAGCCATGCAGCGGAAGGATGTGCTGCAGCTGGAGCAGCCCCTGCCAAGCGACATCTCAGAAATCTATGAGATTAACGAATTGAACCAACAGTTCTCAGCAATGCTGGTTATGATTCGGCAACTGATTGAGAAGAGCTTCACTGAAGAAATTGAGCGGCGCCAATTGCAGCTGGAATTGTTGCAAGCTCAAATCAATCCTCATTTTTTGTATAATACATTGGATTTGATCAACTGCCGGGCATTGATTTCCGGGGATATGGAGACCAGCATGATCGTCCGTTCGCTTGCCAATGTGTTCCGTTATGGATTAAATAAAGGCAAGACCTGGATCCCCCTTAAGGATGAGGCTTGTCAGGTAGAAGCTTATTTAGACATTCAGAAGCAAATGCTGGATGACCTAATGATCAGCATAGATATTCCGGAGGAACTGGCCGCTGTACAGGTGATTCATTTAATTCTGCAGCCGCTTGCGGAAAATTGTATTGTACATGGATTTGCCAATAAGACGAGCGATTGTCGAATCGAGATTTCAGCTAGAAGAGAATTTGAAAGCGTTATCCTCCGAGTGGAGGACAATGGAAGTGGAGTAGATCCGGACTTGATGAACTACAGATTAGCTAGAGAGAGCAGCAAGGAGAAGAGTTCGGAGGGGGGCTATGGAACTTTAAATGTGCATCGTAGAATTTTGCTGAACTGCAAGGAACGGAAGGGAGATTATGGTCTGCGGTATATCAGAGTTTCTAACGGAACCTGTGTGGAAGCGGTTATGCCATTAATCGCAGACATTGATGAAGCAATCAAGAATGAAGGTGAACTTAGGCCTAGCTTGTTCGGAAATCCTGCACCGGAAGAGAGAATGGAGGATGAATAATGTATAAGCTGCTGGTAGCAGAAGATGTAAGGACTGTTCGGGAAGCCATTGTTCGCTCCATTGATTGGAGTGCGCTTGATGTAGAGGTCATCGGAGCACTGAGTAACGGTGAGGAGGTTCTAGAACAGCTGGATGCCCTTGCTCCTCATATTTTATTAACAGATATTAGTATGCCAAAGGTAAATGGCATCGAGCTGATCACAGATGTGCTGCAGCGGTATCCAGATATGAAATGCATTATCCTGTCAGGCTTGAATGAATTTGAATATGCCCGCAAGGCGATCTCACTACAAGTGTTGGATTACGTCTTGAAGCCGGTAGACCCGGAGCAGATTCAACGAGTGGTAGGGCTTGCCGTTGCTCAGCTCCGCAAGGAAGAAGAGGAGCGCAATGGGCTTGCTATGGCGGAGCAATTGGTGAGAGAGCAACTCCCCAATCTATCAGGTCAAATGCCACTAAACAGCATAGGCGGTAATGTTAAAAAGAAAAAACTGGTGGATCAGGCCCTTGAATATGTTTTGGCTCATTACATGAAGCGGAACTTGACCTTAAACGATATTGCCTCCCATGTTGGATTGAGTGAAAAATATCTGAACCAGGTGTTCAAAGAGGTGACTGGCACGACATTGAACCATGCTATTATCCAGGTGCGGATGGAAGCAGCGGTTAAGCTCCTTAAGGATCCGACGATCAAAATTTATGAGATATGTGATCAGATCGGATATACAGATCAGGATCATTTCCGGGATAGCTTCAAGAAGCATTATGGATTAACACCGACCGATTATCGAAATAAGTTTCTCTAGTTAATTTACTCAAAGGTTTGCGGTTGTTATCTTATGATTCGAAGGAAAGGATGAGTGTTCATGAAGAACCTGCCTAAATTGTGGGAAGATCCAGGGGAAATTCACGAAAATCGAGAGCCGGCACGCGCTCATTATATTCCCTATGCGGCGGTGGAGCACGCCAAGTCCAGGAAACGGGGGCGTTCGCCATTTTATCAGACCTTGAATGGGAACTGGAAATTTCAATATTTCTCAAGTGTGGTCAATGCACCCGATGGATTCTACACCGAAGAGAATGATGTGAGCGATTGGGACGATCTCATCGTTCCATCTTGTTGGCAGGTTAACGGATACGATCAGCTTCATTACACGAATGTGAGATATCCGTTTCCCGTAGACCCTCCTTATGTGCCTGATGATAATCCTGTAGGATTATATGTGCGTGATTTTCAGATACCTGTCGATTGGGCTGCAAAGGAGCAATATGTCGTATTTGAAGGGGTTAACTCCTGCTTCTATCTATGGGTAAATGGACAGTACGTCGGCTACAGTCAAGGCAGCCGCAATCCGGCAGAATTTATGCTCACCCCTTATCTCAAGGCGGGAGTCAACCGGATAGCTGTGCTGGTGCTTAAGTGGTGCGACGGTACATATTTGGAGGATCAGGACTGCTGGCGATATTCAGGAATTTTTCGGGATGTCTATCTTTTGGCTCGTGACAAGGTACATATTCGCGACGTGTTTAACCGTCAGGAATTTGGGGCTGATTACGAAAAAGCCACACTGCATGTTGAAGTGGATACAACGGGGCCGCTACAGGTGCAGGCCGAGCTCCGGGATGCAGAAGCGCAGCTCATAGGTTCTGCTGAAGGGTTCGTCGACGATTCCTCCACTCTGGTGATTAAGGTAGAGCGTCCTGTCCTCTGGAATGCGGAACAGCCGTATTTATATGATTTGTATGTACGGGCTGGTGAAGAGAGCTTAGCTTTTCAGGTGGGATTCCGCCACGTGGAAGTAGCGGACGGTGTATTCAAGCTGAATGGTCAGGCCTTAAAATTGAAAGGCGTTAATAGGCATGATTCGCATCCGCTGCTGGGACAGACGGTTCCGCTGAATCATATGAAGCATGATCTGCTGCTGATGAAGCAGCATAATATCAACACGGTGCGGACTTCCCATTACCCGAACGATCCTCGCTTCCTGGAGCTTTGCAACGAGCTAGGCTTCTATCTGGTCGATGAAGCGGATCTGGAATGTCATGGAATGAGTGTAGGGACTCCTTGGACTTCTGCTCAGACGGATGCTCTCAGTGAGGACCCGGACTGGCGGGATGCTTATCTTGATCGTGCTGAGCGTTTGGTGGAGCGAGATAAGAATCACCCCTCGGTACTGATCTGGTCGCTTGGCAATGAGTCAGGCTTTGGGGTTAACCATATCGCTATGGCTGAATGGATCAAGCTGCGAGATCCATCCCGTCTGGTCCATTACGAAGGAGCACCTAGTTCACAGTCCGAACCTGAAAGTACCCGAAGCCTCGACCTTGATAGCTGGATGTATGGCTCTGTAGAGAGCTGCGCCGAATATGGCCGTGACGAACATAACAGGAAGCCACTCTTTCTATGTGAATACAGTCATGCCATGGGCAATGGTCCGGGCGATCTGCGTGATTATTGGGAAGTATTCGAGACCTACCCTAAGTTGATGGGTGGTTGTGTGTGGGAATGGGTGGACCATGGAATTCTGACCCATACAGAGGATGGAACCCCTTATTATGCATATGGCGGAGACTTTGGAGATCAGCCGAATGACGGCAATTTCTGCATAGACGGACTGGTATCACCAGATCGTGTACCTCATGCCGGATTGTTGGAGCTGAAGCAAGTGCTTGCACCGGTCCGAGTGGAGGCGGTAGATCTTGCTGCCGGCCGGGTGCGAATCGGTAACCGTTATGATTTTATGGATCTTTCTCATATTGCAACTTATTGGAGACTCCTGGAGGATGATGTACTTATTGATCAAGGCAAATTACACGGACTAAATGCGGCGCCGCATGAATGGGAGACCGTAATTCTGCCATACACACTCCCTTCTAATCCTGGACGCCTGGTGCTCCAGCTCTCCTTCCGGCTTGACCGGGAGATGGAGTGGGAGGGGCCTGGTTATGAATTGACATTTGCTGAATTGGAATTTCCAGGAGAACAGTCGGGGGTTGCAAGGGAAGCTACTATAAGTCGGACATTGCCTGCCAAAGGAAGGCTTAGCGCCCAAGAAGCTGACGGCAAGCTGCTGCTGAATGGCTTCGACTTCCGATATGAGTTTGATCTGAATCGGGGGGCTCTTATTAAGCTGGAACGGGACGGACTCGAGCGGCTGGCAGCCCCCGCGGTGCTAAGCATCTGGCGTGCGCCTACAGACAATGATCGTAATATCCGACAGGCATGGGAGCAGTTAGGCTATGACAAGGCGGCGATGAAGGTATATCGGTCGGAATGGGAGGTAGACTCGAACGGTGGCATTTGCATTGGTATTGAGTACTCGCTCGGGGCTTATATTCATGCACCGTTTTTACGAGGACGGATGGAGTGGAAGGTGGCCTCATCCGGGGAATTGACCTTGAAGACGACAGCAGAAGTGGGGGAGAAGCTGCCTTGGCTGCCGCGCTTTGGACTTGAGCTTGTATTAGCGCCTGGAAATGAGGAAGTGGAATACTCCGGGTTCGGGCCACACGAGAGCTATATCGACAAGCGCTTGAGTGTACGACGGGGTGTCTATTTAACCAACGTAGATCATATGTTTGTACCTTACATTGTGCCGCAGGAGTTTGGTTCACGATATGATACGAACTGGGCCATTGTTTCAAATGAACAGGGGATGGGATTGCGCATTGATGCACCGCAGCCGTTCTCATTCCAGGCTACTCACTATAAGGCGCAGGATCTCACTGCGGCCACTCACCTTCACAAGCTGAAGAGACGGCCAGAGACCTATGTCCATCTGGATTATCGGATGAGTGGAGTCGGCTCAAATTCTTGCGGACCGGAACTGGCCGAAAGGTATCGGATTGAAGAGAAACAGATCACCTTTGAACTAATCCTGAAACCGATAAACAAAGAAGATGAATAATTATGATATTTTGCTGTTTTTCGTTTTTAGGGGGATGTTGCAAAACATTCCCCTTTACAGGCTTTGAGGTATCAGTTTGTAGCAGTCGGGACTGCATTTACGCCAGAAGATCCCACGAAGACAATTAGAAACGGTGATGAAACCACCGCTACCCCAACAAGCACGTTGTTATGAGAAAAAATTCACAATATCATTTTATTATTTACCCTAAGATATAGATAACTATATTTTTAGGGTGTTTTTGTGACAAGGGGGGGCTCGTATGAGATATTCTATCGGAGAATTTGCATCGATAACCGGCGTATCGGCGGATACTTTACGGTTATACGAGAAGCAGGGCATTATAAGGCCGCTTAAGGATCACAGCAACAATTACAGGTATTATTATGATCTGGATGTTCGAAGCTTGCTGGTGAGTCGGTTGTACCGGAGCTTGAATATTCCGCTGCAGGACGTGTCTGAATTGATTAATGGAGCGACGGCGCAGCGGGTTCAACAGCAAATCCTTCAGTCGAAGACGAATCTGGAGGGACAAATTCGCAGGAGTACGCTGCTTCTGAATAAGATGAACGAGATCCAGGCTGAACTGGAGCAGATTGAGGAAAGATTGTATAAGTGCCGGATCAAGCAATTAACGGCTAGATACCGGCTTAAGCAAACGAGTCAGGACCGTTTATTGAAGGAGCCGTATTTAAAAGAAATGGTAAACGAATGGATGGAACTGCTGCCCTTCACATTCTTTTGCTTCCGGATTGAGAACTGGAATGATACGCCGGGCAATCATCTTCTTAAATACAGCTGGGGAATGACTTTGACGCAAGACGATTTGCTGAATTTGAATGTCGGGGTTAGCGATCGCGTGGAATACCTTCCTCCTGTCCGCTGTCTGTCTTCGGTAATCCGGACTTCGGCGGAGGATAGCTTCTCGGCTGATGCTTTCCGGTTTATGCTGGATGAATTGGCTGCAAAAGGGCATAAGGTTACAGGAGATATTACGGGGAAATTATTGCTAAATGAATATATTCAGGAGGCCCAGGGCTCTTATCTCGAAATTAATATTCCTTTTTAAGTAATTTATTAATTCCGCTAACCAGTTTGTGATTGATGCATCATCATATTTAGCGAATGATTAAATCTCAAGGTAGGTCATTTTTTTGACCTGCTTTGAGATTTTTTTCACATAGCGTGCCCAG
Source organism: Paenibacillus aceti (assembly GCF_003614185.1). GTDB lineage: Bacteria > Bacillota > Bacilli > Paenibacillales > Paenibacillaceae > Fontibacillus > Fontibacillus aceti. The sequence continues at coordinate 3,034,606 of NZ_KZ987724.1, read as the reverse complement.
AGGCACGCATCTTCTAACCGGTGAAAGTCCGGCCACGGGAGGAGCCAAGTCCCTGTGTAGCTAGGATACTTGCGGACGGCGAAATCTGTACGTAAAAGCGTATCGACAAAAGTACCTGTCAGAGACAGGGCGAGCGACATACCAGGCCGTAACATGAAGTGAATCCTGCCGCGTCGTCAAAAAGGCCTCGCAAGAGGGAAAAGAGGAAGCCGAGTCTCGTATGTATGGACGAAGGCCATGGAAGCTGTTAAGAACTTGGAGCGACAGTGAAGAATCCTCCGGCGTATAGGGAGCGGCATGGTATGAAAGAAGATGCAGTGAACTGGGGAGACCCTCCCCTGCACGAAAAAAAATCGTAAAGAGGCACTCTATAAGCCCAAAAGGTGAAGTGAGTCGTCTGCAGGAAGGGAGTCCGAAGGGCCCATATTACCGAAGAACCGCAGGACAACACAACCTGCGGGAGGAAAGGAGCCCTACTTTGTTCATGTTTCTTAAGGAGGTACGAGTTAGTGAATGCCAAACGGCTAACAACACCAAAGGAAAACGTTCAACAACTCCAAAAGAAACTAGGTCTTGCGGCCAAGGAGAACAAGAAGCGCAGATTCCACGCGCTGTACGACAAGGTCTACCGAATGGATATTTTGTGGGAGGCATGGCGAAGGGTAAGGGCTAACAAAGGATCATCGGGAGTCGATGGTGAAACGTTTTCGGACATTGAGAAGCAAGGAGAGAGTTACTTCCTGCTAGAATGTCACCGGATCCTTAAGGAAGGACACTACAAGCCACAACCTGTCCGCCGTCATTACATCCCGAAGAAAGACGGGAAGCAAAGACCGCTGGGCATCCCCACCGTTCGAGATCGTGTCATACAAATGGCAACAAAACTGGTTATGGAACCGATCTTTGAAGCGGATTTCCAGGATAGCTCATTTGGGTTTCGTCCGAAGAAAAGCGCGAAGCAAGCACTCGACCGAATCCGGAAAGCATGCAATCGCAAAGGGAATTGGGTGGTCGACGTCGACATCCAAGGCTACTTCGACAACATCAACCAAGAGAAGTTAATGAAGCTGGTAGAAATGCGAATCAGCGACAGACGTATCTTGAAACTGGTACGGAAGTGGCTACAAGCGGGAGTAATGGAGGAAGGAACGGTCAGGTGCTCAGATTTGGGAACGCCACAGGGCGGGGTCATATCTCCGCTTTTGGCAAATATCTATCTGAACTACTTTGACATTCTGTGGGAAAGACATGGCAGTGGATACGGAGAACTGACGCGATACGCAGATGATTTCGTAGTCGTGTGCAAGACGAAGAAGGACGCAGACCGATCGTACGAACTTATTCGAGCGATCATGGAGCGTCTTGAACTCACATTGCATCCGACCAAAACGCGCATTGCTGGACTCTGGACTGGAGAAGAAGGCTTCGATTTTCTCGGCATGCATCATCGCAAGATGAGGGCTGAAACCTCAAAAGGAAAAGCGTACTACACAACCCAGCAATGGCTGACACGGAAAGCAGAAGAGCGTATCCGGGAAGTCGTGAGGGACCGTTTGGCACCACCGAATATGCGGCATAAGTCATTTTTAGAACACGTAGAATGGCTAAACCCCAAAATTCAAGGATGGCGGAACTACTATTACACCGCCTACAGCCAGCGGAAAATGGCAAAGTTGGATTGGTACATCACGCAAAGACTTGCGAGATGGTATGCGAAGAAGCGGCAACGTGCGCGATGGATGAGTTCCGTTCGCGAGGTCAGGCTTATAGCCAATCAATGTGGACTTAAAACGCTCTTGTAAACTGCATGCACATGAATGACGAACATCGGAAAGCCGTATGAGGGAAAACCTCACGTACGGTTTGATGAGGAGGGGCTGAAATTTTCAGCCCTTTACTCTAGATCTTCATTGACCTTGGAGCTGCACCAATGTTTAAGCTTTGGCTGTAGCCTTAGGGACAAAAGAAGAGGGGGCTGCGTAAACCAAAAGGAGGAGGAATTAGAAATGCGCAGAAAATCCGTTTACAGATTTGCGATTATTTCAGTATGCCTGGTTATGATTCTGTCGATGCTAGGGGGATGCAAAGGGAATTCAGACAAGCCGCAAGCAGAAAATTCAGCGAACAGCAATTCGGAACAGTTAACGCCGCAAAAAGAAAATACCGTAAACAAGATGTCCTTTATACCCGGAATCTATACAGCGGAGTCCAAGGGGAAAGAGGGGACGATTCAGATCGAAGTTACCTTTACGGAGGATCAACTTACGGATATTAAAGTACTGAGCCAAGGCGAAACCGCAGGAATTGGTGATGCTGCACTCGACACCTTAAAGGAGCAAATTATTGATGGCCAGACGTTAGCCGTAGACGCCGTATCCGGAGCATCCGAGACAAGTGCCGGTTTGCTGGCCGCGGTGGAGGATGCCGTGAAACAGGCAGGAGGGGACGTTGAAGCTTTTAAGTCAAATGCGGTAAAGAAGCCGGGCGAAGGTTTAACGGAGCAGCTTGCGGCGGACGTAGTTGTCGTAGGCGCAGGCGCATCAGGCGTATCGGCAGCCGTATCGGCGGCAGACAAAGGGGCCAAAGTCATTATTATTGAGAAGACGGCAACGATCGGCGGTGCGAGCAACTTGTCCTGGGCCGGTAAATTTTATAATTCTTCCGCATCGTTGAATGAAGGCTTGAAAGTTAACGTAGAGCAGGAAATAGCCGATTGGATCTATAACAATCATTGGCGCGTTGACGCTGCTGCGATCCGGCAATATGTCATGAAGTCCGGAGAAACGTATGACTGGCTGGCGGATAAAGGTTATAAGACCATGTTCATGAATTTCGCTGGCGAGCCGCTGCACGTGCTTCCTGCTTATGATACCCGTCAGGAATTACTGAGGAACATGTTGGCGGAATCCGTTGAGAAGAACGGGGGCCAGGTGATTACCGAGACGACCGCTAAGAAGCTGATGACTGGAACGAATGGCGAAGTTACAGGAGTTATAGCAGAGAAGAAGGACGGAACTACACTTGAGGTTACAGCTAAGAGCATTGTGATGGCAACCGGTGGTTATGCGGCCAACAAAGAGATGGTTAAGGAAGTCTTTGGATTCGAAGGCATCAATGGGGGGCTGGGACAAAATATCGGCGAAGGGCTGGAGATGGCATGGGCGGCTGGAGCCAAGGTTCCAGACAACCTCGGAGGCCAAATGCTGCACCAAACGCTTGCCAGAGCTACTGGCAAGCTGAAGGAGCAATACTCTTCATTTGAAGCCAGCTATCCGCTGATGCTCAGCTATTTGCCGAACTTTATCAATGTCGGGCCATCCGGGGCAAGATTCCGCGACGAGGCGGCTACATTGGAAGCGGTAGCTGCCGCTAATACAAGTGCTTTTAATGGCCCTTATCATTTGGTTATCGTGTCTCAATCACAAATCGATGCACTGACCGCACAAGGCATGAATGGCGTGAAAGCGCCTAGACTTCCAGGCATGCCGCCGGAATTTTATGCCGACTTCCAGGATCAATTCAAGCTGGATACGCCTTGGAAAAATGCACAGCAAGTCTTTGATTCGATGGTGGAGAACGGAGACGGATACAAGGGCGGCACTATCGAGGAGTTGGCGAAGAACGCTGGCATGGATACTGATGTATTTAAGAACACCTTCAACAAATATCAAGAAGCTATTCGCACCGGGGTGGATGTCGAGTTCGGCAAATCCAAGGCTTATTTGCAATTGATGGGAGAGAGCGGTCCATATTACGCCATTATCGCTGAGATCAACAACCTCGGCTCAGTAGGCGGCTTGCTCGTTAATACCGATTTTCAGGTATTGAATGACAAGCGCGTCCCGGTCCCTGGATTGTTCGCGGTAGGTCTGGAATCGGAAGGTGTACTGTTTAATGATACCTATGTCGGCAACGGCGTCGGAATCGGTTATTCATTTACTTCCGGTCGTCTTGGCGGCGATCGTGCGGCCGCTAAAGCGTTGGCCAACTGATTTTTACTTTAGGTCTTGAAGTAGTTAAACAATCCGTTTAATCATTTGATTCCAATTAAGGTCCAGCCGAGGGGATGCCCCGGCTGGACCTTTGTGCTCTTGAGCTGGGGATTACGGCTGCCAGTCGACTACAACAGTGCCGACACCGCTGGCTGGTGTTATATAACTGTGGTTGGCTCCGCCTTCCCAGGTGACAGCACTACCGTTCTTTTTTATGAATTTGAATTGCAGTTCCGTTCCGGCAGGCACACTGACATCATAGTACCAGGACGGATAGGCGGCAATGATCTGATTGAATAAAGGGCCGATTGCCTTGTTCGGGTCCCAGTTGCCGAGCTCGGGAGTATTGCCTGTCAGGTAAACATTCTCGCCGTATACGGTGCTGGCATGGTTCACGATGAAACGGACCGATACCTGATCCCCAGTCAGTAAGTTGAAGCTACTGTAGCTGTTGCTGTCTACGGAGGAGGCGCTACGAACCTTCACGTTATGCGTGCCGGGTGTAGCCGCCGGAACGATCACTTGAATCTGGGAATCCTCCCACTGAATGATCTGGCTTCCAGAGACCGCCGTTGTGCCGAAGTAGACGGTTCCTTTGGCATTGCCAAAGCCCCGCCCGTCGATCGTCAGTGTCGTCCCGGCTGTCCCCAGATCCGGTCCGATATTGCCGATGATCGGAGCCGTCTCGTCAGTGGTAAATTGCCATACGGCAGCGGCTCCGGCCGGAAGGTTGAAGGCCGTTACGGAGCCCGTATTGCCGACCGTTATGCCGTTACCATCGAGCAATCCTCCCAGCAGATCCGCGTAGGAGCCGGCAGGAAGTGATGTCTGTAGGCCGGTAATCGATGCGGCGGCAGTCTCACTGCGGTTAATGGCCACCAGCGCGATGCTGCTGCCGAATTTCCGCTCGTAAACATAAACATCGTTATTGATCCAGCGCTCCTGGGTATTGCCGTAAGCAATAGCCGGATTGGACTTGCGAAGCGGAGCCAGCTTGCCGATGACTTTATAGGCTGTGGTAGCCGTCGAGAAGCTGCTCATGAAGGCGCGGTTTGCCGGATCACCGTTGCCTGCCATGTATTGCTCCGTACCGTAATAAATAGCCGGAACACCGCGCGAGGTAAGCGTAAAGGCCAGTGCCTGCTCCAGGCGGCGGTTATTGTTACCGAGCTTGAAGCGGTCCATATCATGATTGTCAATGAATGTGACCTGGTCTTGAATATGCGTGTAATCGGCTGCGGTTCCTGCAAGTATGCTGTTCAAGCCGTACATATTGTCAGTGTTGTCGCGGAATACCTGGCGAACCTTTTGTCCGAATCGAAAATCCAGCAGACTCATGCCCGATTCATTGGCGAAGCTGACGTTGCTCGGATCATTCTCGCCGACTCCGAGGAACCATTCGCCGAAGGTAAACACCGGCTTATATCCCGAAATGTAAGCTACCCAGTTCTTCTGCCAGCCTTCCGGCATATGCTTTACCGCGTCTACCCGGATGCCGTCGATGCCCATATCCAGCCAAAGCTTGATGGCCTCCTTGAAGTAGGCGTCTGTTTTGTTGTTGTGGTGATTGATGTCAGCCAAATCATACAGATTACGATAAATGCCATCTTCTAACGATGAAAAATCCGTTCCCTGATTATGATGGAAAATTCCGTTCGTATCCCCAGTGTAACCGGCGATCAGGCTGCCATTATCGTACAGCCGCCCATTCTCGGCGAAGGAGGGCTGCGTCTCGGAAGCCGGGGAAGTGTGGTTCGGCGCAAAATCGATAATAATTTTAATATTATGGGCATGAGCGGTGTCGATCAGTTCCTGAAAATCGCTCATGCTGCCAAACGCCGGATTTGTCCGTTTGAAATCGCGAGCCCAATAGCCATGGTAAGACGTGTTGTTTACGCTGGAGTAGTCGATGATGCTGTATATATTTTCTACAGGCTGGGAGATCCACAGCGCGCTGATGCCCATTCCCGCAAAATAGCCGTCGGTGATTTTATCGATGATTCCCTGCCAGTCTCCGCCGCAGTATAGCTTAAGATTCGTGCAGCCCGGAGAAAATGCGGCACCGGACGGATTGTTGGAAGGATCTCCGTCCGCGAAGCGGTCGGTAACGATCTGATAGATGACATCGGTGGAGAACCCTTGCTTGTTCAGAACCGATGTATCGGGAGCGGCGTTTGCCGTAGGAACAGCAAAAGACGGAGCGAGCCATGCTGTAAAGAGACAGGTGGAAGCAAGCAGTGTGATAATTGATTTTTTAATCATCCGTTTCATTGATCAAACCGCCTTTCAAGCTTTTTATACTGTTTCTGCACGTACACACTACCATGGACACCAAGCCAAGCGCTGAATGTAGTCGGCCTCCTCCTTTCTCGACGCCAATGCAAATAACCCCGCAATCTTCTCTTGAAGATTACGGGGTTGTTCCTGATTCGGAATATGATCAGGAAAGCAGCGCCCTCAAATTGTAGATCGGCACCCTTGCCCAGCTTTGCAGAATAAAAACAAGAATGCGCCTTCATTTTAAATGGCCATTCTATTTTTGTCAAATACTAACAGTAAAAAGTTTTGGACTACAGTGCCGGGCAACACCGGGTCTGGAACGAGCTCTAACGAGCGGATAGAAGGATTGCGTCGCTGCCAGTATCCGCAGAAATATGCAGGATGGCGTATCCAAAGTCAGGGAGTACCACTTGCATCGTCCCCTCGTCTCTCTGGACATCGGCATCGCTGCAGGCATCCAGCCACATTCTGTTCATCCCGCTGCTCTGCAGGGTGACGGAGCATTCGTTCTCGTTATTGTTCAGGAGCAGCAGAAAGCGGTCCTGTTCGTCGCGTCGTTCGTAAGCGAGCAACTGAGGGTGCCCAGTGACTGTTAGAAAGCGTAGGCCGCTACCGCGTAATGCAGGGTGAGCTTTGCGCATGGCGATAAGGCGGCGGAAGAAGCCCAGCAGCTCGCGATCCTGCTTACCGGGGTCCCACTCCATGCATTTGCGGTTGTAGGGATCATGCTCTCCGTCGAGGCCGATCTCATCCCCATAGTAGATGCAGGGCGTCCCCTGAAAGGTCAGCTGGAACAGCACTGCAAGCTTCATCAGCCGTTTATTGCCGCCGCACAGCGTCAGCAACCTGACGGTATCGTGGCTGCCCAGCAGGTTGAACGCGGCCTCGGTGACCTGCTGCGGGAAGTTGGCCAACTGGGCGTTGATGCTCTGAGCAAACTGAATGGCGTCAATGCGTCTTCTAGCGAAGAAATCAAGCACGATGTTGGTGAACGGGTAATTCATCACAGCATCGAACTGGTCGCCCTGAAGCCACAGCATCGCATCATGCATAATTTCCCCGAGCAGGTAGGCGTCTGGATTCGCCTTCTTGATCTCGCGCCGGAACTCGCGCCAGAATGTATGGTCCACCTCGTTGGCCACGTCGAGACGCCAGCCGTCCAGCCCCAGCTCGTCGATCCAATACCGCCCGACCTCCAGCAGATAGTTCTTGACCTCCTGGTTGCCCGTGTTCAGCTTTGGCATAATCGGCTCGAAGCCGAAGGTGGCATAGTTCGGAATGCCGTCCTCCTCCTTGAGCGGCCAATCCCTGATATGGAACCAGTCGGCATAGCGGGAGGCGGGTCCGTTCTGCTGAACATCAACAAAGGGCGGAAATGTGTGCCCGCAATGGTTGAAGACGCCGTCCAACAGTACCCGGATGCCCCGGGTATGACAGGCGTTAACCAGTTCCTTCAGCTTCTCATTCGTGCCGAATTGTGGATCGACAAGCATATAATTTTGCGTGTCGTACTTGTGATTAGTGGTCGCGGCGAACAATGGATTGAAATAGATCGCATTGATTCCCAACTCAACAAGATAATCTAGATTATCAAGCACGCCTTGCAGATCGCCGCCAAAAAAATTGGTTGGGCTCGGCACATCGCCCCATTCCAGCACCCCTTCCGGGTCGATGGATGGATCGCCCTTGGCGAATCGCTCGGGAAAGATCTGGTAGAAGACTGCTTCCTTGACCCATTCTGGCGGGGAGTGAACATCCTCAGGGCTCAGATATGGGAAATCGAACAGCCCCTCATAAAGAATCGTTGGAGGCGTATTGAAGAATCCCTTCTCCAGAAAATAGACGGTCTCGCCCGCTTCCCCATAGAGGGCAAAATAATAGACAACCCGCCGAAATCGTGGTGATATAGTGGCTTGCCAGTAATCGAACAGGCCGTCTGAACCGAACCGTTCCATGGCAATGGATTCGTTATATTTATCCCAGTTATATTTGTCGCCACACTCCAGCCGTACCTGCGTCACATTGCCACGTTTCGTGCGGAGACGGATGTGTACGGTCGATTCGTTATAGGCATAGGACCAATTCAGTCCGCTGCGATGATATACCGCTTCCAGCTCAATCATTAATGATGGCCTCCTTCAGGCAAGAGAACGCAAAAAGGGTCCAACCTCTGAATAAACCGAGGTTGAACCCGAAAGTTTCATTGCCTTTAAATTTCCCCCATCTTAACACATGGTTTCCATGTTGGCAACAGCTTTAATAAGTCGGCTTGGAGGACAGGTATTTATTTAAAATAATTATTCTTTAGTGAGTAATGAAGAAGAAAATGGAGATATTGGACTATAACAGAGGAAAAGTTAATGATTTCAATGAATTTAAGTAATATTACGATAAATTCCCTCAATTTTAATATTTGCAAACGTTTTCTCGTAAATCTTATAATGAAAGTGTCTTAATAGTTCTAGTGGAGAATACAACCGCTTGAGACAATTTAAAGGCGCTGCTACCCCAAGGGTACAACCTCGACAATCATTCGATTTGTAGAGAGTTGTACTCTTTTTTTTATAGTCACAAGGAGTTAGTGGGTAGAGGTATTTTTTACAGAATTGGTATAACGTTTGCACAAAGAAAAAGAAACTCAATCAAGAAAGGGTGGACAATGTGAGGTTGAAACAAAAAGCGAAGTTGCGACAATGGGTTATCGGTCTGGTTAGTGTAATGTTGGTTCTCAGTCTGGCGGCATGCGGGGGCAGCAACGGAGGCAATTCAAGCCCGAACAGTGCACAACCATCTAACACATCCGATACGCCTCCGGCTTCTACCGAGAACGAAGAGGAGTATTTACCGGAACCTGGAGCCAAGTTGACGGTATGGGAATCACAAGAGCAAATGGAGTATATGGAGAAAGTCGCGGCCGAATTCGAGAAGCAGTATGGAGTACAGGTCAAGCTGGAAGTCGTAGCCGGCGGGGATCAGGGCACTCGTCTAGCGACTGACGGACCATCGAAGCTTGCAGCAGATGTCCTTACAATGCCTCATGATCAGATCGCTCAAGCGGTTAAAGCAGGTCTTCTTCTGCCTAACGATTTGTTCGAGGATGAGACACGCGCTGTCATGGAGGATTCCGCAATCAAAGCAGTATCTTATGATGGAGTTCTGTACGGCTATCCAAAATCGGTTGAGACGTACGCCATGTACTATAACAAAGACATTTTCCCTGAAGCTCCGAAAACTTGGGACGAAATTATAAGCTTCGCGGAGACCTACACGGATACCAAGCAAAATAAATACGCCATTATGTGGGAGTTCGTTGGGTATTATACCTATCCATTCGTCAGCACGCTCGGAGGCTACTTCTTCGGTAATGATAACACCGATCCAACCGATATCGGTTTGAATAACGAAGGAGCGGTTCAAGGGTTTGAGCTGCTGAAGAGCCTTAAAAAAATTCTGCCTATGAATGCGGGAGATGTGTCCTATGACGTGAAGACGCAGTTGTTCCAGGAAGGTAAGTTGGCTTTGAATATCGACGGGCCATGGTCGATAGCGGCATTCAAAGACAAAGTCAACTTCGGAGTTGCTCCCTTGCCAGCGATGTCAAACGGCGAAGTATCTCATTCTTTCTCTGGCGTGAAAGCTTACTTTGTTAACTCTTACACCGAATATCCGATTGCTTCTCGCCTTTTCTCCAACTTCGCGGCTAATAAGGAGAACCAGTTGTTGAACTACCAGATGACGGGAGCCATTCCAGCGAACAAGGAAGCAGGAGAGGACCCTACAATCAAGAATGATCCTGTTATCAGTGGGTTCTATGGGCAGTTCTCTCACTCCACGCCGATGCCGACTATCGGGGAGATTAATGCGGTATGGGATCCGCTTCAAGCGGCGTTTAGAACAATCTGGGACGATCCGAAGGCGGACGTCAAGACCACACTGGATACGATGGTCGATACAATCAAGACAAGTATTTCATCCAATTAGTTCGATCTTTTTTCAAAAGACTCCACCCGATCGCCCCAGCGGTCGGGTGAAGTCGGTCAAATCGCAAGAAAAGAGGTTGTTTAACGCATGCAAAGAAAGACAATAAGTACCACCCTGTCGGTTCTTTTTATGGGTCTCGGGCAATTGTACAATCGGCAATGGATGAAAGGGATTTTGTTCTTGGCGACAGGCCTCGCTGCGATATACTTATCTTCGGTGATTGGACTTTCTACTTATCTGAAGGGGCTTATTACATTGGGAGAACAACCTAGTGGATTGGTGAAGGTAGGTAAAATTACGAAGATGGTCGAAGGCGACCACTCGATATTTCTTATGATCAAAGGATTAATGGCGGCCTTATCTTTATTTCTCGTCGGTGTGATATACGTCCTGAATATCAGGGATGCCTACAAAGTGGGGAAGGAAAGAGATGCGGGTGTTGCCCCGAATAACTTCCGACAGTCGCTGCAGCTAATAAATCAGAAAAACTTTGCTTATCTCGTACTTGCGCTACCCGCCGTCACGGTTCTGTTCTTGACGATTCTTCCATTAATCTTCTCTATTTTGTTGGCCTTTACAAATTATGCAGATCCGATCCTCCCGCCTGCCAATCTGATTGACTGGGTTGGCTTCAGCAATTTTGTCAAGCTGGTCAGCCTGAAGGTGTGGAGCAACACGTTTTTCGGCGTCCTGCTATGGACAGTTATATGGGCCATTCTGGCTACGGTGACGACTTATATTGGCGGCATCCTAATCGCAGTACTGATTCAACAGCCCCGGATTCGCTTCAAGATGTTCTGGCGTACGATTATGATCATTCCGTTTGCGATTCCAAGCATGATCTCTCTGCTCGTGATGCGGAATATGTTTAACAACAAGTTTGGCCCGGTTAACGAAATCATGCGCTGGATCGGCTTTGATGGAATACCTTGGCTTACAGATCCGATCTGGGCAAGGGTCACACTCGTTCTTGTAAATATGTGGATCGGTATCCCGGTAACGATGATACTGGCTATTGGGGTGCTAACGACGATTCCGAGGGATCTGTACGAAGCGGCTGATGTTGATGGAGCGAACTCGTTCCAGAAATTCCGCTCCATTACGATGCCGATGGTGTTGTTCTCGACGGCGCCTATTCTAATAATGCAATTTGCTGGCAATATAAATAATTTCAATGTCGTCTATCTAATGACGGACGGCAACCCAGTCAATTCGAATTACCAATACGCTGGGCATACGGATTTGCTGGTGACCTGGCTCTACAAGCTGGCCTTGAATCAATCGCAATACAGCTTCGCGTCGGTGATCGGTATCATTATCTTCCTAATCATCGCTACCTTATCAATTATTAGCTACCGCCGCACCAGATCTTATAAAGAGGAGGATATGATAGCATGAACAGCCGGTCCGCTCGGGTCAAGCTTGGGATCAGCTATATGCTGCTTATCATTTTATCCTGCGTAAGCTTGTTTCCCGCATTATGGATTATCATGTCTTCCTTAAAGGAAGGCAACAGTCTTTACAGCGATACTTTATTTCCACGCAGCTTTACGTTGGAACATTATCGGGATTTATTCGAGAAGACCAAATACCCTCTGTGGTTCTTGAATACGCTGAAGGTCGCGGTACTATCAACCCTTTTCGGTACGTTTCTACTGCTGCTTACTTCGTACGCAATCTCAAGATTCCGCTTCGCGGGCCGTAAATTCGCCCTGAACACTTTACTTGTGCTTCAGATGTTTCCAGGATTCATGGCTATGATTGCTATTTACGTTCTGCTGAATACGATGGGACTGCTCAATTCTCATTGGGCGTTGATTCTTGTCTATAGCTCGGGTGCGATTATATCGAATGTATTCGTAGCCAAAGGTTTTTTTGATACGATCCCGAAAAGCCTAGAAGATGCGGCACGAATCGATGGAGCCAGCCACCTGAAAGTGTTCTTTTCCATCATTATCCCACTCGCTAAGCCGATGCTGACCTATGCGAGCCTCATGATCTTTAACGGTGCCTTCCTCGACTTTATCTTCGCGGATCTGGTGTTGAGGACGGAAGATCAGCGGACGTTAGCAGTCGGTTTATACAGAATGGTGAGCCAGAGGAATTCGACCGAATTTACGATGTTCGCTGCCGGAGCCGTGCTCGTCGCGGTACCTATAACGATGCTATTCCTGCTCCTTCAGCGCAACCTGGTCGAAGGTCTAACTGCAGGGGCTTCCAAAGGTTAGAGGCATTTGAGAACATCGGGTAGCCGGAGATTGAATAAAAGAATAGAAAATGGTTTACCTCCGGCCGATTTTTATATATTATAAACAGTAATACCAAATGCGATGAAGAGAAGAGTAGGTAAACTGGTTCTTTTCCAGAGAGCTCCGCTGCGGTGAAAAGGAGCAAAGAATCGCTTATCCGAAAAAAGACTCTGAGCAGCACTCCGAAACCTGAGATCATCAGGAGATGGTGTGCCAGGAGCTCCTGTTACAGAGCTAAAGTATATGCACTTCTGCTGTACTTGAAGAGGCTGATATGGCGACATATCGGTAAATTTAGGGTGGTACCGCGAGAATCCAAATCTCGTCCCTGAGACTACAGTCTTAGGGGTGAGATTTTTTTGTATAATAAAGCTGTGGTACCTGTTACAGAGGATTCGCATAAGCATCTACTAATAGTACGTGTTTAAAAGTGATGGGATTTACCGTTCGGAACACGCCGGCGGATGTAATAAACAAAATATTAAGCTAATGAGGAAAGGAATGGAGATAACATGGCAGAAAGGCTTAAAGTGGGGATTATCGGAGGAACGGGCATGGTCGGGCAGCGTTTTGTGCAGCTGTTGGACGGTCATCCATGGTTTGAGGTGGTAAGTATTGCAGCTAGCGGCAGATCAGCGGGCAAAACTTACGAAGAGTCAGTCCAGGATCGATGGAAGATGGCCGGCCCCATTCCGGAACAAGTGAAAAATATTATCGTACAGGATGCTGCAAAGGTAGAAGAAGTTGCGGCTGACGTGGATTTTGTATTTTGTGCTGTAGATATGAAAAAAGATGAGATTCTTGCCTTGGAAGAAGCTTATGCCAAGACAGGTACGCCTGTCATCTCCAACAACTCAGCTCATCGCTGGACGCCAGACGTTCCGATGGTGATTCCTGAAATTAACCCAGAGCATATCGAGGTCATCGCTGCCCAAAGAAAGCGCCTTGGTACTAAGACCGGATTTATCGCGGTGAAGCCAAACTGTTCGATCCAAAGCTATGTCCCTGCGCTGAATGCCTTGCTTGATTTCAAGCCAACCCAAGTTGTTGCCTCCACTTATCAAGCCATCTCTGGAGCAGGTAAGAACTTCACAGATTGGCCGGATATGCTGGATAATGTAATTCCGTATATCGGTGGGGAAGAAGAGAAGAGCGAGCAGGAGCCGCTGCGAATTTGGGGTCATGTTGTAGGCGGAGAAATCGTTAAGGCCAGCTCGCCGTTGATTACAACTCAATGCATTCGCGTTCCTGTAACAGATGGTCACTTGGCTACAGTGTTTGTCTCGTTTGAGAATAAACCTTCGAAAGAAGAGATCATTAAGCGCTGGAGCCAATTTGCTGGACGTCCGCAGGAGCTTGGTCTGCCAAGTGCGCCGAAGCAGTTCATTACGTACTTTGAAGAAGAGAACAGACCGCAGACGAAGCTGGATCGCGACATCGAGCGCGGTATGGGTGTATCCGTCGGCCGTTTGCGCAAGGATTCATTATACGATTTTAAATTCGTCGGCTTGTCGCACAACACCCTGCGCGGCGCCGCTGGCGGTGCTGTCCTAATCGCTGAGTTGCTGAAAGCGGAAGGATATATCCAGCCTAAATAAGGCCGGGAATCGCTATATATTATTACTAAGTCCGTTTCTACTCTAATTTAGTTAGAGAGAAGCGGGCTTTTTTTAATGGGAGTGGCAAATCCCAAATAAATATGAACGAATCAAAAAAGATACGACGTTGTTGGAGGTATAGATCGATTTTATAATTTGAGGTGTACAACACAACAGAAGTGATTGTGAGGGGGATTTCAATGAAAAGATCTTGGTGGACTGCATGCTTGTCTGTACTTGTAATATCAAGTCTGCTCTTGATGAGCGCATGCGGCGGAGGTAATGGGGCTAATTCACCGGGCAATAACGGGGGCAGCGACGCTGCAGACAGAGAGTCGAAGGATACGGCGAAGAGCGGGGAACAGGTGGTCATCCGTCATACGATGTACGACACGGAATTTACTAGTGAGCTCGTAGCTGAATTTGAGAAAACGCATCCAAATATTAAGGTCGAGATTGTCTCGGCGGACTATAACAAGCTGATGGCTATGATGGCTGCGGGCAACGGCCCGGATATTATTCGTACCAATTCCGTTACAGAGCTTCCAGGCTTTGTACTTAAAGGAATGGCGATGGATCTGACTGAAAATTTCCAAGCCAGTAAAGTGTTTGACATAGAAGATTTCCTTCCGGTAGTGAATCAATTTAAGTATGATATTGCCTCCGGCAAGCATGGCGAGGGAGCGATCTACGGTTTCCCTAAAGACTGGTCGCCGGATTATACGATCTATTACAACAAGAAGTTGTTTGAAGAGGCCGGAGTGCCGTTCCCTAGCAGTACAGAAGCTATGACCTGGCAGGAGTTGGTTGAGCTTGCTAATAAGCTGACTGTAAAAAATGGCAAGAAAACAACACAGTACGGTCTTGCTTATTACAACAGTACGATCGCAGCGAATCAGGATTTGTTGAACCTGCAATTGCTCCAGCAGGGCAGCAGCATGTTCAGCACCGATTTCAGCCAAGCTGAGCTGGATAAACCGGGAACGAAGGATTTGCTGAACTTTTGGGTAGATACAGCAAAATCGGGAATCGGGCCTAGCCCATTGCAGCAGGAGACAGACTGGGGCGGCCAATTGTTCGTAGATAACAAGGCAGCGATTATTATTGCAGGCTATTGGTTCTCTGGTTTCCTGAAGACCAATGAATTGACAAAGGACCGTCTGGATGACTTTGGCGTAGCACCAGCTCCGGTAGTGGAAGGTGGCAAGCGAATCTCGCCGACAGGCGCAGGCACAGGCGCGATTATTTATAAAAATACGAAGCATCCAAAGGAAGCTTGGGAAGTGTTTGAATGGTTCTTCGGAGCAGAGCCTGCCGTTGAACGTGCTAAAGCAGGTTATGGCTTGCCAGGCACGAAGACATTGACGGAAATGCTCCCTCAGGAATCGGCGTTTGACAAGATGAACTATGACTTTA
This sequence comes from Paenibacillus aceti, assembly GCF_003614185.1. Taxonomy (GTDB): domain Bacteria; phylum Bacillota; class Bacilli; order Paenibacillales; family Paenibacillaceae; genus Fontibacillus; species Fontibacillus aceti. The sequence goes on along the minus strand of NZ_KZ987724.1, from coordinate 3,019,090 downwards.
TTCAAAATGAACTTCAGTATACAGATGGAAGTCTGCCTTATAACCCTTATTTGAACTATCAAGCCGTGAACTCCATTATCGATAAATACTTTACACCTGTATATTTCGATAAGGACACAGTCGACGGAGCTGTTCAGAAAATGACAGAGGAGCTGAACACACTCATTACGGAAGGCAAGCAGCTGGTTAGCCCATAAGGGAATCACAGAAGGGTTGGTGGAAGCACTGCTTTCGGCAGCCCTTCTTAAATTTAACTCGGAAGCAAGGAGGGCTTTTGGTGAACAGACAGGTTGTGCATGGGACAGACGCTGCCTTCCACAGCAAACGAAGCAGGTTTCGCGGAAGAAGCTTTAAAGAGGCGATAGAGTTTTATTTGTTCATATCTCCATGGTTCATCGTATTTATTGTGCTCGGATTAATTCCGCTCTTATATGGCCTGTATTTGAGCTTTACCAATTATGCAGGCTTCAATATGGACCGTCTGGTGTTTGTCGGTCTTGACAATTACCGCAAGGTTTTTACGGATAATGATGCGATGTATTCGCTGGGCAGGACTTTATTTTTTACGGTGATTATGGTGCCGTCTACGATTATATTAGGCTTTCTGTTAGCTGTTCTGCTGAATCAGAATATTAAGCGCATCGGCATTTACCGTACTCTATTCTTTATTCCGTCGATTATTCCCGTAGTCGCTGTAGGGACGATGTGGCGTTCCTTGTTCGTCGATGATGGCATTGTGAATAAGATGCTGGAAGCTCTGGGGTTGGAGGCGGTGGATTGGCTTGGATACGATTACGCGATCTATCCGCTGATTATTATGCTCCTGTGGGGTGTTGGCGGAGGGATACTTATCTATCTGGCAGGATTAAAGGGGGTGTCCAAGGATCTGTATGAGGCGGCAGCGATTGACGGAGCAACGACAATACAGCGTTTTGTGAAAATAACGATTCCTTTAGTGACGCCAGTGCTGTTCTTCCAATTTATTATGAGCATTATCAGCTCGCTGCAGATCTTCGTGCAGCCAATTCTGCTTGCGGCCAATTCGAACAGCTTGCTCTCGACGCCGCTTCGGCCGAACTATGTTTATTCGGTGCATGCTTTTCAGCAAATCTTCGCTTACGGCCGGTTTGGCTACGGTCTGGCGCTGTTATGGGTGCTGTTCGTAATGATTCTTATTCTAACCATTGTTGTATTCACGACAAGCAGGTTCTGGGTATTTTATGAAGTAGATCAGGAGGGCAAATAACATGGTAAACGCGGGGATGAAGAGACTGCCTTTCCGAATAACGGTATATGCTTTGCTCATTGCTTTGTCCGTATTGTTCGTGATGCCTCTATATTGGCTGGTTACGAATTCATTGCAGCAGGTAGGAGCAGCGTCAACATTCCTACCGACGGGCCTGCATTTTATTAACTATAAATATGCCCTCACATTTATCGATTATTGGGGATATGCGAAGAACTCAATCATTATTACGGCCTTCTCGGTCATTATTCCTACAGTAACCAGCGCGTTCGTCGGCTATGGCTTCGCCAGATTAAGAGGACCCGGCAAAAATGTACTGTTCCTACTCATGCTATCTACGATGATGCTGCCGGGGATCGTAACTCAAATTCCGACCTACGTCATCTTTTTTAAGCTAGGTCTTGTTAATACATTTTGGCCTTGGTTCTTCTGGGGCCTGGGCGGTAGTGCATTCAGCATTTTTTTATACCGCCAGTTCTTCGCGGGTTTTCCGCGTGATCTGGAGGAGGCGGCCAGAATTGACGGGTGCACGACATTCCGTATTTTCTGGAATATATTCCTACCGATCTCTTTACCTGTAGTTGCGACTGTATCGATCCTGGCTTTCAACGGTGCATGGGGGAATGACTATATTACACCGTTTATGTTCCTGCAGGACAATAAATATCCGCTGGCCACCGCATTGTTCTCGATCGGTTATGTCTTCCCGGGACAGAAGGATATTACAATGACGCAGGTACAGAGCGCTGGATTGGTCATGTTCGTGCTGCCTATTATTGTTGTTTTCTTTATCGGCCAGCGTTATTTGGTAGAAGGAGTAGTAGCCTCTGCTGTAAAAGGCTAAACACCTATAAGGGCCTAAGTGTCTGACTGGTAAAAAGAAATTGAAGGCTGAGAGGTGACATGTCATGGGAAATAAGAAGCCAGCGGTTTTCTGTCCACAAGCTCACGGTAACAGTGTGGTGACTGTACTTCTGTTGATCGGTCTATTAACAGCTATGATCTCGGGCTGCACTTCAGCAGGCGTTAAGGGACAGCAGGCGCTCCTGCCTCCTGAACTGAAGGAGGACCAGCCGATTATCAACTATAAAGCACCTGAGGACCTACCTGCTAATTATCGCTCCTATGATTTCAAAGTTTTTGCCGGAGAGCAGGAGATAGATTTGTATAACGCGGGTCTTAATAGCTGGAATGAGCCGATTTCTTACGGTTACTTTGACATGCCGGGCCGCAGTAAAATGGCGATTACACCGGATTTTCCATTCGAGAGCTTTGAGATTATTCCAAGATCATTAGGGATTAAGGGGGAACGTGAAGGGAATACCATTCGCTTTGAATTAAATAGACAGGTTCCAGTTACGCTTGTCCTCAACGGCGATTATCAGGGGAAGGTGCTGCACTTGTTCGCGCAGAAGCCGGAAGAGGATATCCCTGGTAAGAATGATCCGAATGTCATATTTTTTGAACCGGGCTTTTATGATCTGGGAGATTACGGTGAACCACCGCTGATGCTGCAATCGGAGCAGACGCTCTATATTAGCGGTGGAGCTGTGGTGCGTGGCAGAGTACGGGCGGATCAGGCCAGCAATATTACGATCCGCGGCAGAGGCATATTGCTTAATGATTACCGTTCCAATGATGAATATGATGATATAGCTCTGACTTTAGGCTTTGTAACCGATTCTGTCGTTCGGGATATTATTGTCAACCGGGATGCCAGCAGTTGGACAGCGGCGATGCATGGCAGCAGCAATATAGAGGTGACTAACTATAAGGCGGTAAGTCCACGGTTTGCAAGCAGTGACGGATTTAACATTAACAGCAGCCATGACATTGTGTTCGACGGGGCCTTTGTTCATTCCGCTGATGATGCGGTAGCTATTAAGGGATTGTCCCATGAGGAGCCAAAGGATGCACTGCCTATCTACAATATTACGTACAAAAATGCCCAACTCTGGGCGGATGCGAATAATGCGGTTGGTATTGGTGCAGAGACCGTAGCGCCTTATTTCAGGAATATCACCTTCAGCAATATTGATATTTTGCACAATTATGATGATCGGGATCATCCTGATGTATTGCCGGACCGGTCGGCCATCAACATATTTGCGCTGCATGGGACGGAGATCAGTGAAATAACTTTTGAGAATATCCGGGTTGAAAAGGCGAAGCGCCTAATCAATATTCAGATGGCAGATACGTTCTATTTCGGTGCGCTGCAGGGCAACTGGACTTGGCCTGGACAGATCAGCGACATCACATATCGGAATATCGAATCCTATTCTGACGGTTCTAATGAAATTAAGCTTGAGGGCTGGAGCAAGGATCGGCTGATCTCAAATGTCCGGTTCGAGAATATAAGAGTAAACGGCGAGAAGCTGAAGAAAGACGATCCTTTATTTACCGTGAACGATTATGTTAAGAATATCGAAGTGAAGTAGGGGGCGGGTAGGTTGAATCGAGATATGATGAAGCAGGATACTATGCAGCCGGGAGGCTTGCCGTATCAGGAAGCGCAAGAGAAGCTACTGCAGCTTGGCGATATACACATCCGTGATCCGTTCGTATTTGCCGATAAAGGCGCTGGCTTTTATTACATGTACGGAACGATGGGTGTGACTTCATGGGGCGGCGCTGCTATTGGCTTTGACGGTTACCGCAGCCGCGACTTGCACCATTGGGAAGGCCCCTTCCCCGTATTCCGGAAGCCTGAGGGCTTCTGGGCGGACCATCATTTCTGGGCGCCAGAGGTGCATTATTATGAGGGCGGATATTATATGTTCGCCAGCTTTAAAGCTGAGGGCAAATGCCGGGGGACTCAGATTCTAAAAGCGGATGCTCCGCTAGGGCCATTTGTGCCTATGGGGGAAGGGCCGGTTACGCCGGCGAATTGGGAATGCCTTGACGGTACACTGTACACGGATGAGCATGGTGATCCGTGGATGATCTTCTGCCATGAATGGACGCAGGTGGGAAATGGCGAGATGTGTGCGATGCGCCTTGCGGCGGATCTGTCTGAGCCAGCAAGTGATCCGCTCGTCTTGTTCCGGGCTGCCGATGCACATTGGCCAGTGGAGGAAGAAGGGCCTGGGAACTTTGTAACCGACGGTCCCTTCCTTTATCATGCACCTGACGACAAGCTGCTGATGATCTGGTCCAGCCACGGTAAGGACGGCTACGCAATCGGAATAGCCCGATCTGAGAGCGGCAGCATTACAGGGCCATGGGTTCAGGAGCGTGAGCAGCTGTTCGAGAAGAACGGCGGTCATGGCATGCTGTTTCGAACCTTTGAGGGACAATTGCTTGTCTCCTTGCATCTGCCGAATACACATCCTTATGAACGTCCGGCCTTCTTTAAGACAGCCTATCAGGCGGGGAGCTTAATGCTGATGTCTTAAACCGCAGCGAGAGTTGCAGAATTACAGAGGAGAGATCAAGATGGAAGCAGAAATTATCATAAATAGTAATGGAACAATCATTAAAATAGATCGTGCACCTGTTGGAATAGGTTATGCCGCGGATGAGGAAAGATTGCGAACGCAGGGCGAAGACGCATTTGCACCTGATCCGGAAGGACTTGTGCTGTCCCGTGATTGGGAGTTGTATGTAGAAGGCCAGGCAGTGCCTGTATATGCTGCGCCAATTACGAATGGAGGGCCGCTCTCTTTTGCCTCCTTAAGCTTCGTCGGTGATCCAGGAAGCTTCAATCTGATTGCCAAGAGAAGAGGGAGTACCGATTCGGCTGTGATCCGCCCGCTCTCTTTAGGGATCGAGGCGAAGTTGGTTGGGCAAGAGATTCATATTCCTGTAGACAGACCCGCGAAAATCATTGTGGAGGCTAATGGGAATACGGAGCGTCCTCTAGTTATTACTTTGCACGCCAAGGAAGAAGGGGCAGCCGATCCGACGGATAGCAAGGTGAAATATTATGGTCCGGGTTTGCATAAGGTAAGCTCGTTTGAACTGCAGTCCGGCGAATCTTTATATATTGCCGGTGGAGCGGTGCTGCAGCTGTATGTACCGGAGGATGAAGCACCTGTTGTTGCCAGCGACTGGGCGAATAAGCCGAATTACGTTGATTTTATTACTGCTGAGCAAGCTGAGAGTATACGAATTCATGGCAGAGGCATTATTGATATGTCGATGCTGGACTGGCATGCACGCAAGGCGATGCTGCTGACAGGCTGCCGAGATGTATCGATAGAAGGTCTGACGATTGTAGGAACCTCACACTGGACAGTACATCTGTCCAATTGTGTCGATTCCTCCATTGCCGATCTGACATTGATCGGTTATCGTGAGAACAGTGATGGAATCGATATTGTGAACTGCGAGCGGATTCAGGTGACCGATTGCTTCATTCGTACTGGCGATGATGCCGTTGCTGTAAAGGCGATGGATGCGCCGCCAGCGATAGGAGGTCGTGATATTTATGTATCCGATTGCACAGTATGGAACGATAAAGTACGCTGCTTCGGAATTGCCGGAGAGACGAGAACAGATATTTCAGACGTCATATTCGAAAACTGCAATGTGGTTCACATGACAGCAGTATGGACGGAGGAGGTCGGTTCGCTCTGTATTGTCGTTGGTGATCGGGGAACGATTTCGAATATCCGCTTTGAGAATATAACCATTGAGGAAGAACGGCAGCATGCGATGATTTGTCTTATTTTCAAGGACCGCTGGTCGATCGATCAGGAGCCGGGACAGATTCTTAATATTACATTCCGTAATATTAAGATTCCAGAGGGGACAGCTTCGTTATTTCACGGTTCTGATGCTTCGCATATCGTTGATGGCGTCCATATTGAAGGATTGGTTATCGGCGGGAAGCAGGCAGAAATGCTGGAGAATCTGCCTTTCAAAGTGAATGAATTTGTAAAAAATCTGACGGTTTCCTGATTGTAGATCCTATATACCAGCATCCAGAGCATGGCAGACAAGAAAGGAAGGGCAGCTATGAGTGACAACCGATATAAATTGATGATCGTTGACGATGAATATGAAATTAGACAAGGCCTGCGCAGCTTTGACTATTCCTCTTATCATATTGACGTTGTTGCAGATTGTGAGAATGGCTTGTTTGCCTTGCAGACGATGATGAATGAGCAGATCGACCTGCTGGTGACAGATATTCGTATGCCGCTTATGGATGGCTTGGAGCTGGCGGAGAAGGTTGCCTCCCGATATCCCCATATGAAGATTATCGTATTGTCCGGTTATGATGATTTCGAATATGCGAGAACCTGTATGAAACATGGCTCACTCGATTATTTGCTGAAGCCGCTCGATTTCGAGGATTACGGAAAAATATTGGCCAGGGCGGTGCGGATGGTCGAGCAGGAGCGGGTGCATGAGCTGCAGCGTGCAGCCTGGGAACGCAAAGCAAAGCTATCGGTACAGCATTTACGAAAGCGCTTTTTACGGGATCTTCTGTATAGCGAGATGAAAGAGGATACGATTGAACTGGAGAGCAGCGCTGCGGAAATTATGCTTGAGGAATACACAGAGTATGTTGTGTGCCTGCTGCGTTTTACAGAATATCCGAGACGGCCGAGAGGGGTTGGAGATAAGGATTGGGCCCTTATTTTATTTACGTTGGATAATTTGATGCAGGATCTATGGGGTAAGGGCTACCACTATGTCGATGTCGACGGGCAATGTGCGCTGATCTGGACGGATCGGGCGGCGATTGACGGCTATAAGGAAGATCCGCAGTCGCTGGCTGTTGAGCTTGAGCAGGTGATACAACGTCTGAAGCGATTCCGAGGCCTGTTTAAATCTAAGCTGATCTATACCATTGGGACAGTTGTACAACAGCCAAACCAAATTTGCAGATCCTATCAGGAGGCAGCTGCGCTTTTTCAGCAGGACGATACATCCTTTAGGGATTTGCCGGGCATAGAGGCGGCAGACCCGGAAGAGGCTGCGTGTAATGTGGAGCAGATTAACAACGGACAGCGCTTAATTCAAGAAGCTAAGCAATTTATTGAGCACAATTATGACCGGACGATAACGCGTGATGACGTAGCCGAATATGTACACCTGAACGCCAGCTATTTAAGCTTCCTGTTCAAGGAACTGACGGGTCAGAAGTATATCGATTATATTACATCTTTCCGGATTGAGAAGGCCAAGAGCCTGCTCCGGCATACCAATCACAAGGTGCATGAGGTGGGTGAAATGGTCGGCTATGAGAATCCAAGATACTTTACATTAGTATTCAAAAAATATAATCAGCTCTCTCCGCTTGAATACCGCAATGCGGCTTATGGGAGAGAACTGTCGTGAGGTTCCGCTATCACCGCAATATGCTTATCAGTGTAGCGCTGCTGCTAACACTATTATCTGAGATCACTATATTCGGAATTGGCTATTGGAATATTAATGATACAGGCTCCGAGATTAGAAGGGCATCCGAGCAGAATATTGCACGGCATATCGAGAGCCAAATGATCTCGAAGCTGAATGAAATGAACTCGCTGGCTCTGCAGCTGGAGCAGAACGACTTTATTCTGTATGCACGTTCATTCTATAGCCTTCGCCCTCCTGAGGAAGAGCTGATCGCACGGCAGGAGCTGTCGTCGCGTCTGGAACAGCTTCATCTGCCGCCGGAGATGGTGGAACGTATCTATTTCATAGGCGATAACATCAACCAGAAAAACTTCGGTAAGTCAATGAAATCAGGCGAATCGATTGATGACAGTCAAATTCCGTGGATTGAGGATCTGCAGGATGCCGGGCTGTTAGATTTGTTGACTCGTTATTACGGTATGCCGGCTTATATTCCAGAAGGAATGCTCTCCAGCGTGCTGGAGGAGAAGAGGGGATTACTGCCATCGGAGACATGGGAACGGTTAAATCAATTCGCTTCCAGCATCGAAGGACATTTAATTATTAATAACGGAGTCAATGCGCTTAATGTGCTCTCAGTCATAGTATTCGACGAACGTATCCTTACGGCCGAGCTGCCTTCATCCCGAATCTGGAGCGGGTACGCGGGGATTCTGGATGAGAATCAGCAGATTTTGTGGACCAATGTGCCTGAACGGGAAGCTATGGAGAAGGCGGTCAAGCTGGCCGCTTCCGGCGAGACGGAATGGGAGCAGTCCCTGGACGGCCGTTACTATGTCAGGACGGTTCCCGTTCCCCCTTATGGCATACGTGTCATTATCTTCGAGCAGATGCAATATGATTCAATCGGGAAGTGGGGCACTACTTATACTTTTATTATCTTCCTTGCCTGCAGTCTGCTGCTTAGCTTGGTGATCGCCTACCGACTGGCCAATGCGGTGATGTATCCCTATCAGGCCTTGGCGCGAGCAGTATGGAAGAAGGAGAATGATCTTGATTTTCGGAGCATACCGGAACAGCGCTTCTCGCACGGCTGGTTATCAAGGTTTACGATCCGCAAGAAGATGCTCATTATGTTGCTCTCCTCGGTCTTGATTCCCGTGCTGCTTGCTATCGTCATGTACGCTTTTTTAATGTACAGATACGTATTCGATAAAGCGGTGGATCTATCCGTAGAGTCCTCGGATCATGTAGTTACTGAGCTGCAGAGCCGAGTGGAACGGTATGAGAATTTAACAAATCGTTTGTCCACGGACAGCAGGCTGACGAACCTGACCTCACCTTATGTGTATAGAGGAAATATGGATGATTTCACGGTATCAAGCTATCCGGGACTCAATGATATTTCTTATTTTGTAATCTATGATGTGAGCGGAGTAGCCAAATATTCCTCAGTCTTTAATAATAATCGCACCTTGTTCAAGCTGCATTCCTATGAGAAGAGTGTGCTGGAGCAGCTTGAAGCGGAAGAGATGGTCTGGTTGACTGGACTCAAGGATGTATACGGCCACCCGGCTCTAATGCTTGTGAAGAAGCTGGAGGTTTCGTCCGGTGTGGCGGACAGGCCGACTACGGCTTTCCTACAGGTGGTATTGAAGGAGGATGCCTTCTCGTATGCGACGACAGACCGTAAGCAGAGCTTCGTTATCCTCGATCATGAGGGTAAATTAATCTACTCGCATCTTACACCCAAATCATTCCAGGAAGCTGCGGTCAGTCAATGGAGCGTTCCAGATAAGGAAGAACTAGACGTGCAGATTCAACAGGTGGAAGGCAGCAACCAAGTGGTTATTCAACGCTGTCTTGAGAAGCCAGGCTGGTATTCGTATATCTTCATGACCATCGATGACGTTTATCTGAAGATCCATTCGATGTTCTATCGGTTCGGCCTTCTACTTGTGCTCATCATAATGATCATACTCCTTGTAATGAGACAGATCGCTTATTTGCTCGTTAGACCGATCGAGCGGTTGAAGCAGGCTATCGAGAATGAGGAACCGCTATTGGTGGGAAGAACGGATACCGATGAAGCGCAGCCTCGCGATGAAATCGGCCGGCTCGTTGCCAGTTTCAATCAAATGCTTCGGCAAATTCACGAGCTAATGCAGGAAAATGTAGATAAAGAAATTCGCGAGAAGAAGCTTGTTACGTCCAGGATGAAGGCTGAGCTAGGCATGCTGCAGCAACAAATCAATCCGCATTTTCTGTATAACACGTTGGAAGCGATTAATATGCGGGCCCGTCAGTATGGAGCAACGGAAGTAAGCACGATGGTTAAATCGCTGGCCAAAATATTCCGGTTCACGATCAATACAGGCAGTGAGGTTGTAGCCCTATCTGATGAGCTTGAGCATGCGCGTAATTATTTGACGATTCAGGAGCTGCGCTTCCAGAACAAATTCATTGTGCGCTGGGAGCTGGATGATCAGGCGATGAAGCTGCCCGTTCTGAAATTCATTCTACAGCCGATCATTGAAAATGCACTGCAGCATGGAATCGAGGATTTATATGGCGAAGGCGAACTGCTTATTCGCACCAAGTTGTCTGGTCTTGTCTTGATACTAACCGTACAAGATAATGGCATCGGCATGAGCGAGGAGGAGCTGGAGCGGGTCAGACAATCGCTGATGTTGGAGCCGGAGGCAGCGGCTGAGCAGCGGTCTCGGGTTCGGAATTCAACGGGCCGTTCCAGCGGTGTGGGACTAATAAATGTCTATCAGCGTCTGCGATTGTATTATGGGGAGCCGTTGAAGCTCTCGATAGAGAGCGAGGAATTTCAAGGCACCACGGTGACAATTATCCTCCCGATACACGAAGATAAGCCATAGGGAAGCTGAGGGTGAACTGAAGAAAGTAGGAAGGCAATAACTGCATCAGTGTTGCCGGTTCAAGGTTAAGTTAGGAGAGCCGAATGTGAAGGGAAGAGGAGAGGAAATATGCCAATTATCGATATGCCTTTGGAGCAATTAAGGACCTATCAAGGAACCAATCCGCGTCCGGCGGATTTTGATGAATACTGGGAGCGTGCTCTGGCGGAGATGCGTACGGTGGACCCGCAAATTGAGCTTGTTCCTAGCAGCTTTCAAGCACCGAATGCAGAATGCTTCGACCTGTATTTCACCGGTGTGAAGGGAGCGAGGATTCACGCGAAATATGTGCGACCCAAGCATACAATGGCGCCTCACCCGGTAGTAGTTATGTTTCATGGCTATTCTGGCCATGCCGGAGATTGGAGTGAGAAACTGGCCTATGCCTCGCTAGGATTCTCTGTGCTTGCTATGGATTGCCGCGGCCAAGGGGGAAGCTCGGAGGATGTAGGCGGGGTGAAGGGCAATACCCACCATGGACATATTATCCGCGGTCTGGATGATCGTCCGGATGAACTGCTATTCCGCCACATATTCTTGGATACGGCACAGCTTGCTGGGATAGCGATGGAACTGCCGGAAGTTGACCCGGATCGCGTATATGCAGCAGGTGGATCTCAGGGAGGCGGGCTTACAATAGCCTGTGCCGCATTGGAGCCAAGGGTGAAGAAACTGGCGCCGATCTTCCCTTTCCTTAGCGATTACAAACGCACCTGGGACATGGATCTGGATCAGGAAGCCTACAGTGAACTGCGCACATATTTCCGTTATTATGATTTGCTGCATGAGCGCGAGCAGGAAATATTCGAGAAGCTCGGCTATATCGACATACAGTTCCTGGCTGAACGGATAAAAGGCGAAGTGATGATGATCGTTGGATTAATGGACACCATCTGTCCGCCTTCAACGCAATTTGCAGCCTACAATAAAATGAATACGAAGAAGCGGCTCGTTATTTATCCTGACTTCGGACATGAGTATCTGCCGGAGTCGTCGGACAGGACGATGCAATTTTTCCTGGAATAAGACCAAAAAGTGAAGCGCGAAGGCAAGCAGCCTTTGCGCTTTTTGTGTCCGCCTCACGATCGTACAAGCTGAATAGTTAACCTGAAAAATCCGAGACTGAACACGATTTATAAAACTCATATCAATGGAGTGAGCTTGGTATGATGCATTTTTCGATGGGCTTGGGGTGTTCTACCAAACAGCTTCTTAAACGATTTATAAAAATGTCCCAGATTTCCATACCCCGCCTCTAATGAGATATCCAGTATGCTCCAGTCGGAATGGAGTAATAAATTTTCCGCATATTGCAGTTTAATCCGATTCAAATATTGCAGAGGCGTCTCATGCTCCCATTCTTTGAACATACGGCATAAATGGGCGTGAGATTTGCCCGATAACCGAATCATCGCCGGGACACCTTCAATAAAGTGCTCCGGCTTTTTCATTTCTTTGCAAAGATCGAGAAACCATGCGGGCTTTTCGCTAACTCCCGGAATAACGGAATGCATTAAGTAATGACAGTATACTTCGGCTAAAAGAGCTCGAAGCTCGGCCCGATACCACTGCTTCTCATACTGGGGAATCCGATAGAGCTTTTCCATGCGATGCTGTAGCAGCCGCTTTTCTTGATGGGATAGCTGGATGACGATGGGAAAAGCCGCACTAAGGAACGATTCCTTAGGAAATCCCGGACCGAGATAGGCAAGCAAATCCAGCAGCGTTTTTTCATAAAATGACAGGTTGATCAGCCGACAATCTGTGTCGGGCAATTGTTCATAATAGTGGACATCCTGCGGACGCATGAACACAAGCGCGCCTTCATTCAGCAGTTCTCTTTTACCATTAATGCAATGATAAGCCGCTCCTTCAATGATGACGAAAAACTCAAAAAAATCATGGGTGTGTGGTCCTGATGTATTTTCAATCCCCGTTATGTCTCTGTAATGTCCCTCCGACTCGGCGTCAATTCCGCCATCTGCGGTCAGCTTCTGAATCTGAATGTTCATTCCTTCGGCTCTCTCCTTTCCTTACATCAAAATAGCATATTCTATTTAATAATGTATAGCTTATTTGGATTAGATAAAGCCTGAACTGTTGGTATATTGTTCGATAGGTGTTTGTATAAATGCGAAAATAGCGTAGTCTGTGGCTAAATATAAGTAAGATTCCGATGCCGGTCCATGATAAACTAATCGACAAGTAATCGACAAGTCACGAAGACAAACGGAAGGATGATAGTCAATGAATTTGATAGAGCGGCGAGAGCATTTTGAGATGAATAAGTCTATTTATGAAAGTGCAAAGCTTACATTTTATGGAGTAGAGGGCTACGATGTATATAATGTCTCGATACCGTTCCAGTGGAAAGGGCGGGAATATATTTTCGGTCGAATGGAAAGACGCAGCGAATGGGCCCGATCCTGGGTACGGCTATTTGAAAAGACTGGCAAGGACCAATGGACGCTGGTTCCTGATTCTATGATCTATCCATTGGAAGATCCGTATATCAGCCTGATCGGCGATACCCTGGTTATGGGCGGAACACATGTGCGTTACCAGCAAAATAGCGTAGATACGTATTTCGGATATTTTTACAAAGGTACGGAAATCGACGATTTGCATTATTTCACCACAGGACCCGAGTATATGAAGGATATACGTTTGGTTGAAATGGATGGGGGAAGGATTGGGGTATTCTCCAGACCACGAAGCGAGGAGATCCGCAGGACATTCGGCAGTGAATCAATGATCGGCTTTACCGTCATTAACAGTCTTGACGAGCTCACGATGGAGGTAGTCGAGAATGCGCCTTACATCTATGGTTTATTTGAGCAAAATGAGTGGGGGGGCTGTAACCAGGCCTATTATTTGGACAGCGGAAATATTGGCGTCATTGGTCATATCTGTTACAAGACTACTGAGGAAGACGGCGGGATGAAGCAGGTCTATATGAATTTTTCATTTGTTCTGGATGTGGCTCATCATGTTGCTATGGATCAGAAAATCATTGGTACCCGAACCTGCTATCCCGACGGTGCGGCTAAAAAGCCGGAATTGACGGACTGCGCCTTCTCTTCAGGCATCGTGATGCGCGAGGACGGAAAATGCGACCTGTATAGCGGAATAGGAGATACAGAGGCAGGAAGAATCGTGATCGACTACCCCTTTGCTGGTTACGGAAGCATCATTTTAAAGTAATTCTACGGTATGAGTTTAAATCGACAACTATCCGGGCCCGGATACGAATCGAGGGAAGCATGAATTTACAGGTGTGGTATAATTAACATCGTTAATTACAATTATTATGAAAGCGCTTTATAACGATTGTGGCGGGTAACAACACAAGGGGGACTGGGATGAAGTATATCAGAGAGAAAATCCATTTGGGGTCGCTGTTTGTCAAGTTCTTTTTTTCTTTCGTTGTGCTGCTTGTCGCTGTTACCTTAACAATGACCGTCCTGCTGTACCATGCTTTCTCCAAGAGCTCGACGGAACAGATCAATGAAATCTCGCAAAAACGGCTGGAGCAAAGCTCAAGCATGTTCGAGTTTATCATCGATCAGGCCAGACTGATTACGCTGCAATTATCTGTGGATAATGACATTATAAGATCCATCAACAGCCGTGAAGCGGCGGACGACTATTATCTGAACAACGCGTCCTTAAGAAAAATAAATGACCTGATGCTGACCAATAAAAATATTTATTCTATAACGCTATATAACGGACAAAGTAAAACATTAATCGGTACGGATCGCGATAAAGCCTACGCCGAAGCCGCAACGATCGAGTGGTTGAAGGAGGCTCCCGTCCAGAGCCTGGGTCGGGCGGTCCCTCGCAAGCTGTCCATTGAGGGAGCGACGCGGTCTGTTCAGAACGTATATACTATTTTCTACTATGATAAAAATCTAGAAACCAACGAAATCACTAGTGCTATTATTGTCAATTTGACCATAGACAGCTTTGTTAATCATCAAGAGGATGAGATGAAGAGCAATGATGGTCTTATGATCCTGGACCAGAAAGGACATATCGTGTTCGGCTTCGAGCAGAGCGGTTTCCTTGCTGATATTTCCCAGCGGAATTACGTACAGCGTATTATAGAAGCAGATCGAAATGAAAGCTTTACAGATAAGATAGATCAGTCCCTGTCCATGGTGTCTTCCCTTTATTCGGAGCAGCTTGGATGGTATTTTGTCTCTATCATTCCATACGATACGGCTACAGAGCAGATCGCAGCAATCCGACAGGTGGCGATTATAACCTGCCTGGTGCTGCTTGTTCTGGCCATGGGCGTGTCTGCGCTCCTGAGTGGGCTGCTGTCTTCACCGTTATCCAGGCTTGCCCGGAATACGCTTCGCTTCCAGGCCTATACGGGGGAGCTGCCGGAAGGGAAACTTAGTGAAATGGAGATATTGACAAGGTTTTATTCCAATATTGCTACACAATTTGAACAGTTGGAAGCTTCTAGCCGAAAATCGCGAGTATCACTAAAGGCCGAATACCTTAAGGAACTGCTGCATGGGGTACGGAATCCGGAGCCAGAGGATACAGAGGAGTATAAGCTGCGTGTCGATCTACTGAAAAGCGCCGCTTTGTATGTGGCTGTTCTGAAGCTGGATAACATTCGTGAACTGGCCGAACGGAAGGAAGAGATTGACCATACCATCAGCACGGTCCTGTATAGCTTCACCGAGCAGTTTATGCTATCCCGGGTTCTCAGTGAAATGGTTAAGGTAGATCATGATATCGTGCTTATATTCAGCGGAGAAGAAGCGGCTCTGCCTGATGCCGTGATGAGCGCGATGCTGGAGCTTCAGCAGGAGGTTGCTTGGACTTATGGGATCACTGTAACCATCGGTATTGGACGCGCTGCTCTGAGCGCTCAAGAGATTAGCGACTCCTATTTAAGTGCGAAAGAAGCTTCCCTTTATCGGCTTGTTCGCGGAGAGGGCAGCATTATTATTTACGAAGATGCGATATCACGGCTGAATAACGATTTTGACTATCCAAATGCCAAACAGAAAACACTCTTTGAGATCGTCAAGGCAGGCAGGGAGGATAAGGTTGAAGCGGCTGTAGCAGACATTTTTGCTTCCTTGCGACTCGCGCCATATCATAAGATACGGCTTTCGGTGCATCATTTATTATTTTCCGTGATTACAGCTACCTCTGCTAATCCCTCGGTTTCGACAACCTCCTCCAATTTTATTGAAATGCTGGGGAGCCTGGAGCGGAAGGAATCTTTGCAGCAAATCGAGGATTGGTTTGTTGAGTTCATTAGGACGACCATTTGCCGCTCAAAGGAAAACAAAAAGCAGCAGAAGTCGGATTTAGCGGAGAAGGTTGCCGCTTTTCTTGAGGAGCAGTATGGTAATCCCGAGCTATCTATTGAAATGGTTGCCGAACGCTTTCACTACAACGGCATTTATTTCGGCAGGCTGTTCAAGGAATTGTTTAACTGTCTGTTTCTTGAGTATGTTACGGAGCTGCGAATACGGAAGGCGAATCAATATTTGAAGGATTCTAAGCTAACGGTCAAGGAAATCGGGGAAAAAGTAGGGTTCCTGAATTCCTCTTATTTTGTAACCTGGTATAAAAAGCATACGGGTTTGGCTCCAACTGAATACCGGAAGAAACACTAGCTTTTGAGTTTGAGACGTTCCCCAGGGACGTCTTTTTTAATGGCGATTTTCTGGAAGATACTGAGGATATTTACACAGATTAAGGTTTGAAATGCATAGATCGGCCTTATGTATGTTTTTTTGCCGTGTCCAACCTACATTATTAAAAGGAATATTTAGTTTTTAAACTTGTGATTTGATATTGAAAGCGCTATATTTTGGCCCTGAGGCAAGAGAATCGACATAGAGAAAATGAGGTGTACAAAAATGAGGAGAGCCCTGCATGTAAGGTTTACCGATTTAGTCAAAAACAAATTTTTATATTTGTTGGTGTTACCCGGATTAATCTACTTCCTGTTATTCAGTTATTTGCCCATGGCTGGTATTGTCATAGCTTTTAAGGAATACCGTATGGATCTGGGGATTTTCGGGAGCCCGTTTAATGGACTGAACAATTTTAAATTTCTAACCGTAGATACGCTTTCCGTATTGAGGGTTGTCTTCAACACTCTATTCCTAAATGTTTTATTCATTGGTATAGGTACTGCATTAGCCGTAATGACCGCAGTTCTGATTAATGAAATCCGGTTGGTGTGGTTCAAGAAAATATCCCAATCGCTCGTAATACTCCCTAATTTTATTTCATGGGTGATTGTTGCTGTATTTGCGTACAACTTCCTGAATACGGATTTCGGCATCGTGAACAATTGGTTAAAGAACCTGGGCCTGGAAGGGGTCAGTTGGTACAACCAGGCCGGGTATTGGCCGGCCATTCTCGTGCTGTTGTACTCCTGGAAGTCGGTTGGCTTCAACAGTATTATTTACCTTGCCGCCATCACGGGAATTGATCAGGAGCAATATGAATCTGCTGCACTTGACGGTGCCAACAAGTTCCGGCAAATCTGGCATATTACCATTCCCGGTATTTCCAAGACGATCATTATTTTGCTTCTGCTGGCTATAGGCCGGATCTTTTATGGCGACTTCGGCATGATCTATGGCTTGGTTGGCGATAACAGCCTGTTGTTCTCCACGACGGATGTCATTGATACTTATGTCTTCCGGGCGCTTCGAACCTTGAATGACGTAGGGATGTCCTCGGCCATCGGACTGCTGCAATCCGTTATTGGCTTCCTGTTTGTCTATACGGCCAATGCCGTAGTGAGAAAGTATGACAAGGATGCCGCGCTGTTCTAAAAGATAAATCCAGATAGGTGTGATAATGAATGAAAACCAAGTCTGCTAGTGATAAGATCATTTCTGCTTTTGCCTATATTTATATGATTTTGTTTGTTATCGTCGCCATTATTCCATTCATGACCATTATTTCCACATCGATTACAGATGAGCAATATATTCGTGCGAACGGCTTCGATATATTCCCGCATGAAGTAACCTGGGCGGCATACAAATATGTGCTTGGAAGAGGCTCCACCATTCTGGACGCTTACCAAGTCACGACTTTTGTTACGGTGGTTGGAACGCTGTTCAGCATGCTGATTACCACCATGATGGCATTCGCCTTGTCGAGAAAGGAATGGAAAATGGCGGTGCCAATCTCGTTTCTTGTCTATTTCACCATGCTGTTTAATGGAGGTCTTGTTCCATGGTAC
Organism: Paenibacillus aceti; assembly: GCF_003614185.1. Classification (GTDB taxonomy): domain Bacteria; phylum Bacillota; class Bacilli; order Paenibacillales; family Paenibacillaceae; genus Fontibacillus; species Fontibacillus aceti. The sequence goes on along the minus strand of NZ_KZ987724.1, from coordinate 3,001,377 downwards.
ATCATAACGACGAAGTATCTGGGGCTGCATGATAGTTTGCTTGCTTTGATTATTCCTTACACCATTAACGCATTTAATCTGCTTGTGCTGAGAAGCTTCATATCTGGCATTGACAATTCAATCTTTGAAGCCGCGAAAATAGATGGAGCAAATGAATTTCAGCTATTATTCCGGATTGCATTACCGCTCGCATTGCCCGGGCTGGCCACCATCTGCCTGTTTTATGCAATCAGCTATTGGAATGATTGGTGGCTCGGGCTTATGCTGATCAACGAAAGGGAGCTTTACCCGCTGCAACTGCTCATTCGGGCGATTACTTCCAATATTTCTTACGCGACCTCAAGCGGAGCCAATTCATCGATTGCAGCTGCATCTATTCCAGAGGAGGGCGTCAAGATGGCAACCACAGTTCTGACCATCGGGCCTATTATCTTACTGTATCCGTTCCTGCAGCACTATTTCGTCAAAGGTTTGACTATTGGAAGTGTAAAAGGTTGAGAAAGGGTTTGCTTGCGCAAGTTCCTTTTGTATACACCCCGGAAGGGTTTGTATAGATAGCACTCATAATAAACAGGAGGTCTGGTCATGAAAAAATTATTTGGTAAAACGTTTGGGGTTTTTCTGGCAAGTGTACTGCTGATAGCCGCTTTGGCCGCTTGCTCACCCAATGAGGGAAATGGAGCGGCAACAAACGCTGGCAAAGAGAATGAACCAGCTCAGGGCAGCGGCACGGAGTCTTTGCCGAAAGTTACCCTGAACATCGTATATCCGGGTGATCCGCAACCGGATCAGGATACAGTAACAGCGGCCTTGGAGAAGAAGCTGGCCGAGGACGGCATTAACGTGAAATTGAAGTATCAATACATTCCTTGGGGGGATTACTATCAAAAATTGCCGATTATGCTGGCCACGGGAAATCAAGTAGATATTATGTGGACGGACCCGGGACTTCTGGGTACGTTCGGCAAATCCAACTCGCTTGCCTCGCTGGATGAGCCTCTCTCCAAATATGGATCAGCCATAATGGATGCGCTTGACAGCAAATACTGGCCTCCGGTGACGATTAACGGTCAGAAGTACGGCGTGCCGGCAGGGGCGTTAGGTACGACCAAGGGCTACTATACGGCGACAATTCGCAAGGACTTGCGTGAAAAGTACGGCCTGCCTGAGATCAAGACTATGGATGATCTGTTAGCTTATGCCGAAGCGGTGAAGAAGAATAATCCGGAAATGATCGTATTTAACGAACCGCCTGCCCAATACCAGACAGGGGAAGTGCTGCAAAGCACAGTTTCTGATGGCATTGTATTTAACTTCAAGACGCTGAAAGCAGTGGCTAAATACGACCTTCCAGGCACTTTGGAGGATGCGAAATATTTGCGGATGCTTTATGAAAAAGGATATATCGATAAAGACGTCATGGTTGGTCGTGACATCCGGGCAGATTTTAACTCAGGGAAAGCAGCGATCGGCGGCGGGGATGTTTATGAATATAACAACTATTATCGGAATATTTCCGTACCTGGAGCCGAGGTCGAGTTCGTAAAAATACTGTTAACCGATGAGCCTTATATGCCAACGACCACTTGGAACTTCCAAAGCATTGCCGCAACATCGAAAAATATCGACAGAGCCGTTATGTTTCTGAACTGGATTCAGGAAAACGAAGATAATTACGATATGATGACCAATGGGTTGAAGGGCACTCACTTTGATATTAAGGACGGCAAGATTGTTACTCCCGATGGAGTAGATGCTTCGACGATTGGATATGCACCGCCGGAGTGGATGTGGCAAAATCCGAAGTTCCTGAAGCCGAAGGCTACCGATGCTCCGGACTTTATGGAGCAATTGCTGAACTTCGATAAGGATACCAAGCTGTTGAGTCCGATTATGGGCTTTAACTTCGATCAAACACCGGTTAAGACCGAGCTGGCTGCTCTTAGTACGATAGAGAATAAATACAAATACGGAATTGCAGCGGGCGTATTGGAGCCGGAAAAAGCGATTGCCCAATACAGCGCTGAACTTAAAAAGGCCGGACTGGATAAAGTAATTGAGGAGTATCAGAAGCAGGTCGACGCATTCCTATCTGCCGCCAAGGAATAGATAGAGAAAAATAGAGTTATGAGGGAGAAACCGTGCTGATTCAATCCGAAAGGGATGATTAGCTAACATGAGAAAAGGGAGAAAACGATGGAAGGTTCTGTTTGCAAGCTCATTGATCCTTTTGATTTTATCCGCCTTCGTGCCAGGAGCTTACGCGAATGCTAATTTCAGCGCCCAGTATGTTCAAGAGAGCTCTTCGTCCATTACTGTACATCCAGGTGAGACGGGAGAGTTTTGGGTTGACCTCAAAAATAACGGCAGCAAGCCATGGCTATTCGGATGGCCAAGCAATGAAGTCGTCTTGGCAAATACGGACGCCAGCTATTCTTATGAGACAAGCTCTATATTTACCGGCTACAATAATTGGCTTACGTTCAGCAGACCGGCTGCGCCAAACTATTCCGGGATCGAAACCGGAGGTACAGGAAGGTTTATGTTCAGCTTTACAGGCCAGGAGGAGCTTGGGACAAGCAGAATCTATCTGCGTCCTATTAAGGCGGATGGCACCTTTTTGCCTGATCTGGGGATATGGTTTGATATTAATGTGGTCCCATACCCTGAATTTTCCCTGTCTGCGGGTGCTCCCGCTTCCAACCAAGCAACGATCAACTGGGTGAAGTATGAGGGGGATGATTTCGGGTCTTATAAAGTCTATAAATTTCCCAAGACATATCCGGGCCTTAGATATTACACGGGGGGAGATTGGAATAAAAATTTTCAATATTTGCCCCAAATGCATCCTTATTACCTTGATGCCACAATTACAGATGTAAATACGCTGTCCTACGTGAGTTCTCTTGAAGCAGAAAAAACTTATGTCTATATTGTTGATGTCTGCGATTTAAATGGGGACACCATTGCGCGATCAAATCAGGCGGAGGTCAGAAATGTATCCAGCTATGCCGTCAAGCCTCAGGAGAGGGGCCAGAGAATTTATTATGATCCTCAATTAGGGGACTACAGGAATACGGAAACCAGAGGTTATATTGAGAGTAGTATAAGATGGAGCACGGATTCCGCCGAGATATTGCTGAGCTTGCAGACATTGCCTGAAACCTATGCGCAGGATGCGACGCAAAATCTGGTTGATTTCGTGAAGGAGAGCATGCCAAGAGGCTTGCCAACTCACAGATGGTCTGATTTCAGGTACGGACAGGGTCCAAGTATGTTTGTGGATCCGCAGCTAAAGTTTGATAATGGTCTGTATTATGTAACGGGTGATCTATCTGTTCCTCGATTAACCTTTGCGGAGAGCACTTATGGTTCCGATCCGTTGGGAGCTCTTCGCTTTGCTTATAGTTATGATGGTTTGACTCCCGTGGAAATTGCCAATCCGACGACCAGATCGGTTACCTTTGATGAAGATACCAATACAATGGTCGTCGAGTTCACTAAAGACGAAAACAATGTCCATGTGTATTTTAAGGTCCGCATTCATGGCGGTGTAGCCGAGATTGAGGGCTCCATTACGCCTACCAGCGGGTCGATTACCAATCCGCGCTTAATTGTAAAAGCGTTGAGCGACGACGGCATTGGGGAACCGGAATTTTTCGACTCTGTCAAACAATGGGGAAGCGATGCCTGGCTGCTCTATGATGACGGAAAAGGCTTTGTAAGGGGAGAAGACCTTGCGAAGAATAACCCGGACAGATTCGAGGGGATTTTGCAGTCCAACGGCAGCTCTTACTTCAAATACAATGGAACAATTGCTGAGGGTGAAACCTGGAGCGAATACCTTGAAAAAATAAGATTTGGTTCTCATATGCTGGGAGGAACCGCTAACAGCTATGAACCGACAGAATATAACTCGACCAAGTATGATAATTACTTGTTTGGCAGGCTTATGAATTACGGCTACCCGATCATGGGCTTAGCTTCATGGTGCAGCAGCCATCCATCGGATAACGATGCAAGGGAAGTATTGAATCAGGCGATCGGTATTTATTATCGGAATTTAATGAATTACGGGCAGCATAACTGGACGTCATATGATGACAAGTCGAACGGTTCGTTATATTGGGGCGAGCTGGGGCCGCTTCTTTATGGATTATCCGTTATGGCGGATCTGGACAATACAACAACTATAGAAGGAAAAACTTATGCGCAGATCGCTCAATATATATATGACCTGCTGCCTGCGGAAGCTTCCGGATTGTTTGCTAATGACAATGATGGGCTGGGGAATGCGATTTTTGGTATAAGGAAATTCAAAGGAATTGATGATCCCAAAGCGGCAAACTATGAATCTCATTTGCAGGACATTAATGCCAATAATAATAAGGGCTACTACACTACCAAAACTTATTTGGGATATAGCGACAAGCAGAGCCCAAAGGCGCTAAGCGCCTTGAGTTATTTCTTGCAGCTTCCGCAATGGGATACAGAGGATGCGCTCGTTATCCGAAATGAGCTGGGTTATGCCGGTATGGGCGAATCCCAGGCCTGGGGGCAAATCCTGTTCAACCAGCTGGAGGAGAGCTATGGGGGAGTCTACCCGATTCTAATAGGAACGGACACCAGACATTCCTATCAGGATATTAACCTTAAGTCCATGAATTGGGATACTGGCTCCAAGACACTCAATATGAGCTTTGATCATCCTTTTGAGGAATTGGACGTCTATACGGGGCTGTCTGATTTATCGAATGTGAAGTTGAACGGAGTCTCTTTGATTCCGGGAGCGGATTATACTTTTGATACCACTACACATATATTAAGAATCATGAAGACTGGCACCGCAGGAAATAACTTTAATGTATCCGTCACGGTTCTGTAGCGAGGAGAATCGCTATTGCCGATTGTTGATATGCCGTTAGAGCAACTGAAAACCGGTACACAAATCAATTAAGCATGGGAGCTTGTAGAGTTGAACCAACAACTCTACAAGCTTTTTTTATAGGAATCATGGTAGAGAAGTAGCTAGACACGAGGCATGCTGCGATATTGTGAAGGAGGCATTCCCCGTTTGCTCCGGAATATGCGGCTTAAGTAGAAGCCGTTCTCATATCCGCAGAGCTGTGCAATTTTGTCGATGCTAAGCTCTGTTTCTAACAGCAATTTGCTGGCTCTGTCCAGCCGGAGCCGGGTTGTATATTCAGAGGGAGTCATTCCATAAGCTGCGCGAAAGCGTCTGGTCAACTGTACCGGGGTAAGCTGCAGCGAGAGCGCCAGACTTTTCAAATCGATCGGACCAAATGCATTGTCGATGATAAATTGGGCAGCCGTTCGCATCTCCACATCTGCCAGCATTCCATTTAACCCTATTTCCCTGGGTATATTCGTCTCCAGTTCGTATAAACGCCATATATCGCTTACCAGATGTTGTTTTCGCTCCATAGCAGTTTCATCCTGTTCTAACGCAAGCAGGCGCAGGTAGTGATAGTTGGAACGCAGCCGCTCAATGTCGATGATCTTCAGACTCCCGCTCAATGAATGTATTTCTTCAAGGGAAGGCTCCGCATTCCACATGAAATGAATAAAGTGAAAGCTCAAAGGCTCAAGTGTTTTTCTATGAAACCAGGTGTTCGGAGGGCAGACCACCAAGCTGCCAAGTCCAGCTTCACCCTGCCGATCTTCGATGCGGTAAATAAACCTGCCGTCTTCCACTGCAAATATTGTCCAATAAGAGTAAATATCCCGTTCGAGAGCAAATGCTTCTTTCTTGATCCAATAAAGATGCGTCACCAGCCGGATCGCAAAGTCACTTCTCATCTTATCGCCACCGATATATGAAATAAAGTATATGTCCCATCGTAACATGATGCATGTATTTAAGGAAGTGTCCAGTATAAGATGAAATCAAGGATATTGAATACTGCCTTAAGGAGAGGTTCAATCATGAGGAAGGAAGTTATCAAGTCAGATATTACAGTGATTGGCGGTGGCTTGGCGGGAGTGAGCGCAGCTGTTGCCGCAGCCCGTTTGGGCAAGACAGTATCACTAATTCAGAACCGTCCTGTACTAGGCGGAAATTCGAGCAGCGAGGTACGAGTTTGGGTGTGCGGAGCTACCGCTCATGGAACGAATCGTTATGCACGAGAGACTGGTATCATGGGCGAGCTATTCGTTGAAAACCAATATCGTAATATCGACGGGAACCCGTATATTTGGGACATGATTTTGCTGGAAACTGTACGCGCGGAGCCTAATATCCGCTTATTTTTGAATACCGATGTCCATGAAGTGGAGGCCGAAGGCGATACGGACAGCAGGATCATCCGTTCTGTTACCGGTTGGATGATGGGCTCTGAGCGGCATATTCGTTTTGAAAGCGGTATATTCCTAGATTGTACAGGCGATGGTTTGGTCGGTTTTCTGGCTGGGGCGAGGTATCGCATTGGTCGAGAGGCGAAGGAAGAGTATAACGAGGATTGGGCACCGCAAGTTGCAGATGACATCACGCTGGGAAGCACGATGTTCTTCTATACGAAGGATGCGGGACAGCCGGTAAAATTTATACCGCCAAGCTTTGCAAAGGATATCACGAAGACGACGATTCCATTGAAGCGTGTTATCCGCAGCGGGGATAACGGATGTGCTTATTGGTGGATCGAGTGGGGCGGGAAAATGGATACGGTTCACGATAATGAGCGGATTCGCGACGAATTGTGGGCGGTGATTTATGGCATCTGGGACTATATTAAAAATTCGGGCAAATTCGATGCCAATAATATGACGCTGGAGTGGGTGGGCTCGATTCCGGGCAAACGGGAGTACCGCCGTTTCCTTGGCGATTATGTGCTTAACCAGAGCGATATTGTGGAGCAGCGCCAGTTCGAAGACGGCGTTGCCTTCGGCGGATGGTCTATTGATTTGCACCCTCCGCAAGGGATGTATTCGACGGAAAACGGCTCGAAGCATCTGCATGCGGATGGGGTCTATCATATTCCGTTCCGTTCCCTGTACTCCGTTAATGTGAACAATTTGATGATGGCCGGACGTGACATCAGCGCTTCGCATGTAGCGTTTGGAACGACCCGTGTGATGGCGACATGTGCCGTTATTGGTGAAGCCGCTGGCACCGGGGCGGCTTTATGCGCGGATAAGGGGATCTTCCCGCGTGAGCTCTACCAGACTCATATGCGGGAGCTTCAGCAAACACTGCTTCGCCAGGGGGCGTCCATCATTGGTTTCCGCAATGAGGATCCGGACGATTTGGCACGGAACGCCAAAACAACGGCTTCCAGCACATTGACGCAGCTAGCTGTGCAAAAGTCGGTTGAATCCTATCGACTTGCTTCCGATATCGGCTTGCTCTTGCCTGTTGACCCGGAGCTGAGGGGGATTGAACTACTCATCGATGCGGCGGAGGACACGAGACTGGAGCTGGAGCTATGGGATACCGGACGCGGTGAGAACTATGTCCCGCATACGATGCAGACGGCGGCTTCGATTCCGATTAAGCAAGGAGTGGGGCAGTGGGCTAAGCTGCTTTTACATTGGAAGCCGGGCGCTTCACAGAACGCTTTTCTTATCATTAAAGCAAATGAGCGAATTACCTTGCATTTGTCTGATGAGCCGCAATCCGGGGTACTTGTGTTCGAGAAAGGTCCGCAGCCTATCGTTTCTCCGGACTTTGGCGATCAACAATCAGCTCAGCCGGTTGTGCAGTGGAATATGCGACCGTTTGTCCGCAAGTCCATCTGCTTCCGTCTTCTCTCGCCGACACATACCTTTGCGCCCGATAAGGTGATCGACGGTTATCATCGGCCGTATGCGGGGCCGCATCTGTGGTCGTCCGCCTTGTTGCAGGAGGACTCGTCGGAGTGGCTGGAGCTAAGTTGGCCGGCACCGGTCACCATTCGCACGGTGCATCTCACATTTAACGATGATGTGAATGAGGATCTGATCAATCTACATCATCACCGCACACCGTTTGAGGCAATTCCAGAATTGGTCAAGGATTACCGATTGCAGGCTTATATAGATGGTGAATGGGTCACCGTTGCCGAAGTCCGAAATAACCGGAAGCGCAGAGCAGTACATACACTGGATCGTTGGCTTTCTTCGGAACGGCTCCGCTTGGTGGTGGATGCTACCAACGGTTGCCCCCGGGCAGAGATTATAGAGATACGTGTGTACGAATAGCAGTCAATACGGACTTGTGAAAAAACCTCTTGAGAGGTTTTTTCACAAGTTTGCTGATGGTAAAGAATCGTTATATTGAAGATTCCCCATGAGATCGGCGGAGGGGCTATGCTATACTGTACTTGTAATAGGATCCGTTTCATATAAGGGAGGATTGTCCTTACATGTATTGCATCGCATTCATACGTATTCGTTAATGAAGGTACAGAACATCTAAATCCAGGCATTTTCTTATGAAATGCGCAGGATTATTTGTGCTGTACCTTTTTCATTACTATACGAATGAATGAGGTGCTTTTTGGTGTCTGAAAATAATAAAAATCATCGTGAAAATTGGAAGAAAGAATCCAACTTTTCCGCGCAGCATCTATTAATCAGCAAACGGCTGATTCATGATATGATCGCTTTGGCTAAGATTAGCCCTACTGATACCGTTCTCGATATCGGGGCCGGGACGGGGGCATTAACCTATCCGCTTGCAGAGATAGCGGCACATGTACTTGCCATAGAGACAGATTCGGCATTTATTGACAGACTCTTCAGCAAGATGCAGGATAGAAGCAACATTCGCATCAAGCAATCTGATTTCTTGGAGGTCTCTCTCCCTAGAAGTCCTTTTACTGTTGTCGCCAATATTCCTTATTCAATAACTACTCCGATTTTGGGGAAGTTATTGGATCATCCCGGAGTTCCGCTGCAGCGAGCCGTACTGCTTGTGGAGAAGGGGGCAGCCAAACGTTTTACAGCAGTTCCTATTATAGATCCGCGCATTTTGAGCTGGAGAATGCAATATGAAATCCGGCTTGTGCGAACGGTTTCTCCTCATCATTTTGCACCGCCTCCCCAAGTGGATTCCGCCATCCTTCTCATCCAGCGAAGGGAGGAGCCTTTCGTTCTTACACAGCATCAGCCGAAGTTTACGTCGTTGGCAGCTTACGGACTGCGGGATCCACGGCTACCGTTATTTGCGGCTCTATCGGGTGTGTTTACTCCTCCCCAGATTGCGAGGCTGGTTAGAATGTTGAAGGTGAATCAGGAATATCCCATAGGTAGACTGAATGAAGAGCAGTGGGGAACGGTGTTCCATACGATGCTCCAGCATGTGCCGCCGCATCGCTGGCCCCAATGGGGTAAGAGCTCTAAAGGTAAATCCAAGAGAAGAAAATAAGATTCAACGGATGCAACTATCAACTATAAATTATGGAAAATTAAAATAGTCAAAATCCCCTTGACCTTGACACTAATGTCAGGGTTTACAATGAAATCGAATCGTTCATCTAGGAGGCCAGATAGCATGAAAATCGGAGAACTTGCAGCCCGTACTGGCGTCAGCGTCCGTTCACTGCGATATTATGAGCAACAAGGATTGCTTAAGCCTGCTCGAGACGAGAACGGCTACCGGGACTATTCCATATTCGCAGAAGAACAGGTGCGCACGATCCAGTTATATCTGAATCTTGGATTGACGACCGAGCAGATTGCCGGTTTCCTGAATTGCGTTATGAAAAACAAAGAGGCGTTTTGCACAGAGGTTTTCCCGATATTCCGCCAAAAAATAGCTGAGATCGAGGCGCAAATAAACCAGCTGAATCATATCAAGATGAATCTGGAGGAGCGCATGCAATCGATTCTGGATGAACGACAATGGGATGAAATGGAGGAATAAAAATGAGTTTACAACGAATAGATGGAGCCAGCTTTCAAAATGCGATTAAACAGAATGGAGCCACGCTTGTCGAATTTGGGGCTAGCTGGTGCCCTCCCTGCAAAGCGCTGATTCCTATTTTGGAAGAGCTGAGTCAAGAGGAAGCGGGGCGTCTCGATGTTTACCAGGTGGATTGTGACGAATCCCCAGATCTTGCTGCTCAATTCGGCATCATGTCCATGCCGACGGTAATCATCTTTTATAACGGAGAACCTAAGGATAAACTGATTGGACTGCGGCCAAAGAGCGCGTATCAAGCAGCGCTGACCCGTTATGCATCATAAAGCTTATGAATGAGGAAATCGCTTCTGGTGTTGTAATAACACCGGGGCGTTTTCTTTTTTTTGGAGGTCATTAAGGGGCGAGTATAGAAATTTAATATATCGAATCGCAAAAGCCGCTTAAAGGATGGTCCATATGTTTGCTAATCTTGCGATCAACGCGATCGGATTCATGTTGTTTGGAATAATATGACCTTTTAAATTACTCCCTATAAAGCTTTACCGGCTTTTTTTCCTGCTTTTGACCTATATGCTATAATGAAAACGAATCAGAAAGTAAATGAAAATTGAATAAGGATGGTAGTGCAGAAAACATGGTATCTATTAAAGATGTGGCCAAGCATGCTAATGTGTCTATTTCGGCGGTCTCCAAGACCTTGAACGGGTATAGCGATGTTAGTGAGGCAACCAGACAGAAGATTCTCAAGGCAGCGCAGGAGCTGAATTATTCTCCGAATATGCTGGCGAAGAATCTCAAGCACAAAAAAACGAGGACGATCGCGCTGATCATTTCCAACTTCGAGCAGACGAGCGGTAAGGACGGCGTTATGTTCCAAATTATGAGCGGAGTATACGCTGCGGCTACCAAGTATGATTATGAGGTTGTCATTTATACGCGCAGTTTATCTGAGCAACAGGATCGATCCTACTGGCAATTCTGCAAAGATCATAAAATAGCGGGCGTCGTGATTTCAGGTCTGCGGACGACAGACCCTTATTTTGAGGAACTGGTGGAGAGCGATATTCCATGTATTGTCATCGATGCTCACACCGTCGGTCCACATACAGGCTCTGTAATTACCGATAATCTGCTGGCAGCAAGGCAGGCGGTGCAGTATTTGATCAGCAAAGGGCACTGTGAGATCGGCATGGTGAACGGGCATAAATATGCGACGGTCAGTATTTCGCGGGAGCAGGGGTATCGTGAAGCGTTAGAGCAGGCGGGAATGCCGTTCATTGCTAACCGAGTGATAGAAGCTAACTTTAGTGAAGAGAAGGCTTATGAGCTTACGGAAGCCTATTTGAATGACAATCCGCAATTAACCGCGGTCTTCGTGGCCAGTGATTTGATGGCGATCGGCTTTATGAACCGCTGCAAGGAGCTTGGCTTGCGCATTCCCGAGGACATTTCCATTATGGGCTTTGATGATATTGTCCTGTCCAGCTATACAACGCCCAAGCTATCCACGGTTTGTCAGGATTTTGCGAGTATCGGATTTACGGCTCTGGAGCAGGTCGTCAAGATGCTGGAGGATAATTTGCCAGGGTATCATAAAATTCTTCCCTTCAAAATAGTTGACAGGGAGTCTATTAAGACTTTATAATAAGTTCGAAAACGTTTTCGAAAACCTTTGCATAAAAATCTAGCCAAAAGGATATTTTTCGGAATCGTTTCGAATTTTTTTGAGTTTCGAAAACGATTTCGGTAACGTTTACAGAAAATTTAAAGAGAAATTTCGGAGTAGAAAGGAATTTACGCCATGCTAAAATACAACAAGAAACTGCCGGACGGAGCATCGGATTGGGTAGTTACAGAGGAGAGCTTTCAGGCTCTTGCGCTCGGAAAGTGCGAAGCTGTAATGTCTCTAGGCAACGGCTATATGGGACTGCGTTCCGCCGCCGAAGAATCCTATGTAGGAGAGAAGCGCAATCTGTTCGTGAACGGTACTTTTAATCGCTTCGATGAGTTTGAAGTGAGTGAGCTGCCGAATGCGGCGGATGTAACCGCATTGGATATCCGGATTGACGGTAAACGGTTCACTCTGGAGCAGGGAGAAGTGACCGAGTACAGCCGTAGCTTGAACCTGCGTGATGCGGAGCTGGTTCGTTCCTTGATCTGGAGCAATGAGGAAGGCAAGCAGCTGCAATTTACATTCCGTAGATTCGTATCTCTGGATCATCTACATTTGATCGGCATGAAGGTAGAAGTGAAGGCTTTAAGTGGAGCGGTGAAATTATCGATCGCCTCCGGCATCGATGCCCAGCTCACGAACAGCGGCAGCCAGCATTTCCATGAGGGTGAGAAACGGATCTATGATAAGAAATACTTGGAACTGATCCAGACGACGACCGAATCCAAAGTTGATTTTGTCATTGGTACTGCCCATCGCTTGAAGCTGGACGGCCAAGAAATTGAGATTAGTCCGGTAATGGAGATCGAGCGCCGCAAGGTGGCAGTCGCTTACAGCGTGGAGCTGCAAGAAGGACAGACCCTCAGCTTCGAGAAGATATCAACGGTTCATACCAGTCGTGATCAAGCCTATATGCAAGAATACAGCTTGCCAGTGATGAGAGAGCATGCGCTTAACGATTTGAAGAGCATGTATGCTACAGGCTATGATGCGCTGTTCCGTAATCATGCTGCCGCTTGGGCGAGGGTGTGGAAGGAATACGGAATTATGATCGAATCGAAGAATTCCTTTGACCTTTTGGCCCTACGCTTCGCTCTGTACCATCTCGTTGTTATGACGCCAGCCCATGATCGGAGAATGGGAATCGGCGCGAAGGGGCTGAGCGGTGAAGGCTACAAGGGACATTCCTTCTGGGATACGGAAATCTTCATCCTGCCATTCTACATTTACAGTAATCCGAGGACGGCACGTTCGCTGCTGGAATACCGTTATCTGGGTCTTGAAGGGGCACGTCGCAAGGCGAAGGAGAACGGCTATGCCGGAGCGATGTATCCTTGGGAAGCTGCTTGGCCATCCGATGGTGAAGTGACGCCGGTCTGGGGCGCGGTGGATATTGTCACAGGCGAGCAGACGAAGATCTGGTCCGGCTTTATCGAACAGCATATTACCTCCGATATTGCCTATGCCGTATGGCATTATTTCCGGGCAACTGGGGATGAGGATTTCATGGAGCGCTACGGTTACGAGATGATCTTCGATACGGCGATATTCTGGGCTAGTCGCTTGGAGTGGGACGAAGCCGAAGGACGGTATGAGATTAACGAGGTCGTTGGTCCGGACGAATACAAAGAGCATGTGGACAACAACGCCTTCACGAATTACATGGCACATTTCAATATCGAGCTGGCGTTGGAATATTACAGCAAGCTACAAGAAGAACGCCCTGAGCTGTTCCAGCGTTATGATGAGCTGCTTAACTTGCAGGAGGCGCGGAAGGTATGGGAGAGCAAGCTGGATCTGATCTATCTGCCACAGCCGAATGAGAACAAGATTATTCCGCAGGACGATACGTATTTGCAAAAAGAAATTATAGATCTTACGCCTTACTAGGATCAGGAAAAAGTGGGCAGCATATTCAATGATTACAACCTGGATCAGGTTGGGAATATGCAGATTTCGAAGCAGGCGGATATCATGATGCTGTTCTTCTTGCTGGAAAATAAATTCCCCCCTGAAGTGAAGCTGGCAAACTACGAGTATTACGAGGAGAAGACGCTGCATGACTCATCCTTGTCCTTGTCGACCCACTCGATTCTGGCCAGCGACTTCGGTGACAAAGAATTGGCTTATCATCTCTTCAAGAGAGCGGCTGAAATCGATCTGGGGCCGAAGGTGCACTCATCAGATGCCGGTATTCATTCCGCATCTCTCGGTGGAATCTGGGAATGTGTCGTGATGGGCTTTGCCGGAGTGAGAATGCTGGACGGCCAGCTTCATCTGGCGCCTAAGCTGCCAGAGCATTGGGAGAAACTGAGCTTCCCGCTGCACTGGCAGGGCAAGCTATTGGAGATCAGCATCACGCCCCAGGAGATTTCCATCATGAATACGGCCAGCGAGCCGGTACAACTATTCGTTAACGGTGAACTCCAGGAAGTTCTAGGTCATGCTATTTTTTAATCATATATTCAAATATTAAGGGAGGTCATTGAAATGAAAAAGAAATGGTCTATTGCAATGGCAACGATTCTAAGCTCGGTTCTGTTACTGTCCGCTTGTTCTTCAGGTGGCAATGCAGCTAATACAGGAAGCAATGGGGCTGCGGGCAACAGCGGTAGCAAAGAGAAGGTTCAGCTTACCTTCACTACTTGGGGAGACGTAAACAGCAGCTCCAGTGAACAAAAGCTGGCTGATGAATTCAATGCCGCTCACCCTAATATCGAAGTGAAGTTCGAGCCAGTCCCTGGCGACGGTTATGCGACCAAGCTGACGACTTCGCTCGCTAGTGGTACGGCTCCTGACGTGTTCCTGATCGGCGAAGGCGACTTCTACGCTTATGTAGATAAAGGCGTGGTTGAGCCGCTTGATGATTATGTTGCGAAGGATCAATCCTTCGATTTGAACATGTATCAGCAGGATCTGATCGATATGGAGCGTATCAACGGCAAATTGTACTACCTGCCGAAGGACTTCAATCCGCTGGCTCTATGGTATAACAAGCGTATCTTTGACGAAGCGGGCGTAGCTTATCCAAGCGATGACTGGACTTGGGATGATCTGATCACGACAGCGAAGAAGCTGACGAAGCAAGAGAACGGCAAGTACACCCAATTCGGCTTTAACGCAGGAACTTGGGAATACCCGATCTACACTTATCTGTGGGCATATGGAACAGATATTGCGAACGAAGAAGGCACTAAGGCGGAAGGCTTCATGAATAGCGATAAGACGGTTCAAGCGATGGAGCAATACGTAGACCTGTCCATCGGCGCGAACAGAGTCTCCCCGACTCCGCAAGATACGGAGACGATGGGCGGCGACTCCTCGATGTTCATGACGGATAAGCTGGCTATGATGATTACGGGACGCTGGATCAAGTCTGACTTGGATAAATCGAATGTAGAGTATGGTTCCGCGCTAATTCCAGAGGGCCCGAATGGTGACCGCGCAAGTATTATCGCAGCTGCAGGCTGGGCGATGAACTCGAAGACGAAGCATAAAGAAGAAGCCTTCGAATTGATGAAATGGTTATCCGGTACCGACGCTCAGAAGCTTCGTTCCAAAGACGGTCTAGTGTTGCCAGCTACTACAGCAGAACTGGATCAAGTTAAGGCGACGGAAGAGAAGGATAAACCGGTCATTGAGATGATGAGCTTTGCCCGCAAGCCGGTAACTATGCGCTCTGCTAACGGTCCGATCTTCAAGGATGCATTCACTCAAGCTCTTGAGAAGATCCTGATTGGCAAGGTGGACGTGAAGAGTGCACTCGATGAAGCGGCTAAAACCGCAGATTCCAAAGTTAAGTAAAAATAGTTGCGGGTGAGGTGCTACTATCAGTGCCTCGCCCGCTTCCCATCAAGGAGGCTGTCATGAACAATACCAAATCGGATCGGGCGGGATACTGGTTTATTCTCCCGTGGCTGCTGGGACTGATCATTTTCACGCTTGGACCGATGATCTTTTCGCTGATCCTGTCCTTCAGCAAATGGGATGTTATCACCGGCGTTGAATCCATTCAATACGTAGGATTGGACAATTTTAAAGCTATCTTTCACGATCCACTGTTCTATCAATCTTTAAAAGTTACTTTTATCTTCGCCTTGGTGTCGGTGCCGCTGTTCCAGATCGCTTCGATTCTGATCGCCGTACTGCTTAATATGCGTTCACGCGGAATGAAGTTCTTCCGCCTTATTTACTTTATGCCATCTGTAATTCCAGCTGTTGCCACTTCGATGATGTGGGTGATGATCTTCAATCCGGAATACGGGATTCTGAATCAAGCGTTAAGCTGGTTCGGCATTCAAGGTCCGGCTTGGCTGCAGGACCCTAACTATGCGCTCGGCGCGCTGATCGTCATGGGGTTATGGGGCATCGGCAATACGATCATTATTTATCTGTCAGGTTTGCAGGGCGTGCCTGAGGACTTGTATGAGGCCGGGGAGCTGGACGGCGCTGGCGTATTCCGCCGTTTCTTCAGCATCACTTTGCCGCTGATTACGCCGACAGTATTCTTCAACCTGATTATGGGGATTATCGGCGGATTTCAATACTTTACCCAGGCATTCGTGATGACGAATGGGGGCCCGCTCAACTCTACCTTGTTCTACAATCTGTATTTGTATAACAAAGCATTTATCGAATTCGATATGGGGTATGCCTCCGCGCTCTCCTGGATTTTGTTCATTATCATTCTATTATTCACGCTTCTGGTTATCCGCAGCTCGTCCTTCTGGGTATATTACCAGGGCGATGATCGAGACTAAAAGGAAGGGAGAGGCCCTACTATGCAAGCAACACAGAGAAAATTCAATCCATCCCAGTGGCTCGCTCTTCTTATTCTGATCGCGGGCTCGGCTATTGTACTGGTACCGCTGCTGTGGACGGTATCAACTTCATTGAAGACACCAGCCGAAGTATTCGGCGATTCTTTCTTTCCACAGAAGTGGATCTGGTCTAACTATTCGGATGCAGTTCAGGCCATTCCGTTCTTTTTATTTCTTCGCAATACACTGATTATTCTCGTTCCTACGATGATCGGGACCGTCTTTACAGGGGCGCTTAGTGCCTATGGCTTCGCGCGCTTTAATTTCCGCGGCAAGCAAACCTTGTTCCTCATCCTGCTCGCTACGATGATGCTGCCAAGCCAGGTCACCCTGATCCCGACGTTCTTGCTTTTCAAACAGGTCGGCTTGACCAATTCCTTCTTACCGTTGATTTTACCTGCATTTTTCGGCGGTGGGGCGTTTAATATCTTCTTGATCCGTCAGTTCATGCGCGGTATTCCACGTGAGCTGGATGAGTCGGCGTTTGTGGACGGGGCGAACCGGTGGCAGATTTTCTCCCGGATTATGGTTCCGCTCTCGAAGGCACCGCTCATCGCGGTTTCCATTTTCACCTTCATGGGGGTATGGAATGACTTCCAAGGACCGTTGATCTATTTGAACTCCAATGAGAAATATACGCTGGCGCTTGGACTATCTATGTTTAAGGGGATGTATAATGTCGAGTGGAACATGCTGATGGCGGCGACGATTCTAATCATGCTACCGGCGTTGATCCTGTTCTTTATTGCGCAAAAATATTTCATCGAAGGCATCTCGATCTCTTCGGCTGTGAAAGGCTGATGCGGCGAAATGCGTTCATGTTCTTATAAATGGAGGAGAAAATATTGATGGCTGGCATCACTAGCAAACATCCATTCAATTTGTATTATAACGGCGGAGAATACGTTAAAATTTGTGGCTCGCAGGACGGTTATTTTCCGGATTTCGGCCATCATGTGGCGAATGAAATGGGCGGGATCTGGCTGCATCCGATCAAGCTGCTGGATGGCTTCTGGCTGAAGCTGACCGACACGAAACGGAATATTTCCGTCTGGTCCCGGGCTGACGGCTTTACAAGCGAGCCGTGGGGCAGCCGATTCCAGTATGACCATGGTCTCAGCCATATTCCGATTGCGATGGAGCGGACACAGTTTGCACCTGAGCAAGTTAAAGGCATGACCGCGGGCTATGAGCTTCGTCATTACGGTGAGGGTGAGCTTCATCTGAAGGTGGAACTGCTCGTGCGTACCGATCTGCGGGCGGTCTGGTTCTCGGATGAAGTCGGCGTTCACAAGGGAAGCGGAGATCAGGCTAAGGTGTTGAACCCGCGTGAAGTGTTGGTTCGCGATCCTGAGAATGACTGGTTCGTGCAGGTTGGCACAGATTTGCCGGGAGATCAATTGGAGGTGGGCCCCGAGCTGTACGGGCCAGAATTTACGACCGGTGTGGGCTGTGGCATCGCCTTCCACACGGAGTTGACGATTCCGGCAGGCGAGAGCCGCCGCTTCAATCTGTTCGTCGCCGGTTCCTATGTTTCCGCAGAGGAATGCACTGCTTCTTACCGCCAGCTTGCTGTGGGGCATCAAGAGCTGCTTGCCGAGAAGCTGGCGGTATACCATGCTGTAGCTGACCGAGCCAGGCTTACCATCGAAGGAGAAGACGCTTGGAACGAGGTATTCACCTGGGCCAAATGGAATAATCAATGGCTGATCCAGAAGGTAGACGGGGTCGGACGGGCTTTGACTGCTGGTGGGCCGACTTATCCTTGGTGGTTCGGCTGTGACAATACGTATTCCTTGCAAGGTGTGCTAGCGATTGGCGACCCGCAGCTTGCCAAGGATACACTGAATTTACTGCTGCAGAAGTCCGAAGAGGTGAACGGCAACGGCCGCTTCATTCATGAGGTGACAACGCTCGGTGCTGTATCCAATCCGGGCAATACGCAGGAGACAGCGCATTATATCGCCTTTGTCTGGGATTTATTCCGCTGGACCGGGGATGAAGAACTGCTTCGTCGTCACTATGCCTATTGTGTGAAGGGTATCGATTGGCTGCTAGAGGAGATGGACCCGGATCAAGATCTATTCCCATCCGGCTACGGCATAATTGAAATCGCCGGGCTAAATATGGAGTTGGTCGACAGTGCTGTGTATACAGCAAAGGCGCTGCAAGCTATGGCGGAAATGAGCGCTTTTTTGCAGGACGCTACTGCAGAGAGCAAGTACCGTGAACTGGCAACGCGCTGCATTGAAGCTGTTAACCGCTCGTTCTGGCAAGAGGAGGAAGGCTTGTACGCTGATGCAGTAGCCCCGGCCAGCGATGTAGCTCCGAAGGTCGACTATCTGGTTTCATTAGCAGAGGCACAGGGTGTGACGGGCTATCGCGAATATGTAGAGGGCCTGCTGGCGGAGGCCAACGCTAACGGGACGGCTAGCGAGGATCGCGGCTGGCTATTGAACAAGAACTGGGTTATCGTGACCCCGATGGAAGCGGGGATCGCCGATCCTGATAAAGCGCGCAGAGCGCTGAATCATATGCGTAACGACACATTTATCGGGGAATACGGGACCTATTTGTCTGGAACATTCCAGCAAGGTACGATGACGATCTCTACCGGCGTGCATGCAGTGGCCGAGGCAGTCAATGGAAATGCAAACGCTGCGCTCGATCTTCTGAACCGGATGCGTCGCAGCTTCTCACGCGTGCTGCCGGGCTCATTTTCCGAGATGTCGCCGGACTATGGCTGTGTGGTGCAGGCCTGGACGATCTATGCACTGGCCGTACCGTTCGTACGCCATTTCTTCGGCGTAGAGCCATTTGCCTCCCGCCGGGAGCTGAAGCTGCGTCCGCAGTTGCCTTCCGCTTGGAGCGGTAAAGCTTGCTCACTTGAGCAACTGGTGATCGCCGACGCTGAGTTCGACCTGTCTCTGACTGAGAAGTCAGGCGCCTTGACGGGGTATATCCGCAATGAAGCGGGTTGGAAAGTAACTGTGGAATGGAATGGACAGACTATATCGAGCGAAGACAAGCTAATTGAACTGACTATGTCAGGGCAATCATCTTAATTGCGTGGCGAAGGTACCGTACCCTAGCAGGGGAACGAACATGAGCCTGCGTCGAGTTTGAGTGGGAGTTTATTTACCAGCTTGGATCGGAAAATGTCCGAAATACCTGCAGAATTGCAGGCTTTTCGGATAACAGAGGCCATACGCAAAGACATAATTTCAATGAACTAGAGGAGTTGGAGAGAGAGCATGAAGCTGGAAGCAGTTATTTTCGATCTTGACGGAGTCATTACCGATACCGCGGAATATCATTATGTAGCCTGGAAGCAGCTGGGCGAATCGATTGGCATTCCATTCGACCGTGCTTTTAACGAGACGTTGAAGGGCATCAGCCGCGGTGAATCGTTGGAGCGCATCTTGCGGCTGGGCGGCAAGGAGAATGACTACACTGCGGAGGAAAAGGCGGAGCTGGCTCGGCAGAAGAATGAGCATTATGTCTCCTTGCTGGTTAATCTTACTCCGGCTGATACTTATCCGGGGATCACGGAGTTATTGAGCGAGCTCAATGCTCAAGGAATCCCGGCCGTTATCGCGTCGGCAAGCAAAAATGCGCCGCAAATATTGCGCTCGCTGGAGATCGACAAGCTATTCCGCTATGTCGTGCACCCGGATTCCGTGAAGCAGGGCAAGCCAGCGCCAGACCTGTTCCTGCGCGGCGCCGAAGAAGTAGGAGCGAATCCGCAGCATTGCGTCGGCATCGAGGATGCCACCGCTGGAATCGAAGCGATCAAGGCCGCTGGTATGAAGGCTGTCGGCATCGGTGAAGCAGAGGCATTGAAGGCTGCTGGCGCCGATATCGTGCTCCCGAATACCGCGGGATTGAATGTGGAACTACTGAGTTCATTACTGTAAGCTTCGACTACTTCTATCTTCTATAAGACACAACGGCCGAGGAGACCGAGCGCCAGCCAGCTTAGTCTAAGTACAACTAAGCTGCCCTGCTGCTTCGGACTCCTCGGTTTTTGCTGTTCTCAGCTCCTTGAATTCCCGTCTCACCATCAATCGTATCGATGCCCAGAGGTAAAGCCTCGGTAGTGAAGCAGATTTGCGCCTCCAAGCCCGCCGATAATTTCTCTCGCATGTATTATGAAGGGAAGGTACTGATTATTTCACTGGTCATGCAGTGGGGGACGAATGAGCTAATGCTCCATACTGCTGACGAAATCCCTGGCAAGGAATTAGAGGCGCCGGATCAGGTGCGGACCCATATTGAACCCAATTTGTAACTCATGAACTGTCGACAAATACGTGTCATTTATCAGGCAGATATTGACAGCTCCTGTCTGGATAAATAAGATTAATATAAACTTGATTCTACCAACTAGAAAATTGACGAAAAATGACATCCTTCCACGAAAGGAAAATTTATGTTATTTGTAAACTCGAAATTTTTCGCCGTCGATGATCTGGAACGGATCAGGAGGCATGTTGCCGATATGATTCCGCATCAGCAAATGATGCACCGGATCACAGCCATATGCTTGAAGGATCCTCCAGAAATTATGTCTGTACTCAGGCAAGTGATTTTCTGTCACGGCTCCGTTCTTCTAATCAACGGCGAAATGCCAAGAGGACAAGCCTTGAAGCTGGCTCAGGAAGCTGGCAGCACTGCACTGTTATACGGGAGTTTGTCAGAACCAGTCCAATTCCTCTCCGACAGCACCGTGATCGATACTCCCTCATTGCTTCAATTCAGTTCCGGAACAACTGGCACCCCCAAGATTATAAGGCGATCCTGGCAGCAAGTAGAAAGAGAGATTGCCAATTATAATGCTAGACTATCATCCAATTCCTCAGAAGTGCCAATTATTCTCGTTCCCGTCTCACATTCCTTTGGTCTGATTACAGGTGTACTTGCAGCCTTGGAGCGAAAGGCGCAGCCGGTGATTGTGACCGACAAGAACCCTAAATTCGCAGCCCATGTTATTCAATCAACACGAGAATCTATCGTTTATGGTGTGCCTTATCTGTTTCATATTTTGCTGTCCGTCATGAGAAATGAAAGGGCATTCCATAAAATCATCAGTTCGGGCGCCCCTTTTACCGGAAAAGTATTCGATACCGTGAAAGCTCGCTCTGAGCTGGTCATTCAGCAGTACGGATGCTCTGAGCTCGGCTGTATCTCGCTAGGCTTCGATCCGGCTACCCACGCAGATGTGGGCACGCCATTGCAGCATCTTGAAGTAACCGTCGATGGTCATGCGGAGTCACCGGATGAAATCATTGTGATGATGGACGGAAGTCCTGTGTTTACCCGCGATCTGGGCTGGATAAATTCCGCAGGGAGAATTCAGGTTGAGGGAAGAATCGATGATCTGATTAATGTCAGCGGGCAGAAGGTCATTCCTTATGAAGTCGAGCAGGTACTGCTCGGGATGGAAGAAATCCAAGAGGTAGTCGTCTACAGGACTAAACATAAAGTTTGGGGGGAAGCGGTGAAGGCGATGATCGTGGGCACCTCTAGCCTGTCGTCAGAGCTGGCAAAGCAATGGTGCATAGAGCATCTTCCCCAGTACAAAATCCCCAGCGCTTTTGACATTGTAGAAGAGATACCTAGAGCAGCATCAGGCAAGATCAGCAGAAAATGGTTAAGCGAGAACTATTAATCCAAAAGGAGAGAAGACCTAATGAGTAGAACGGAGATTATGGATAAGTTAAAAGAGCTGATTACGGATAGCCTGGAGCATTCCCTTCCAGCGGAAATACATGAGGCTGATCGCATTTACGAGGATCTGAACATCGATTCGATTATGGTGCTTCAATTGGTTGTATATATCGAAGAGGAATTCCAGGTAGATGTCCCTGAAGAGGACGTAGATCCAGCGGTATTTCAGACGCTCGGCTCATTGGTTACCTTCATCGAAGAACTGCAAGCGAATGCGGCTTAGGAGAACATGATGGAGCGTAAAATCAAGCTTGGAATCGTCGGCTTCGGCAGAATTGTAGAATTGGTTCATTTGCCTTTAATTAAGCGGCTCCCTGAAATAGAAGTGAGCGGAGTGCATGATATAACCGAACAACGGCAGGCCTTGGCGGCCAAACGAGGATTTCATACCTTGGACAGCCTGGATGACTTGCTGGCAAGCGATGCCGATATCATCCTGGTCTCGACACCTCCCAACTCACATTATGCGATTGCTAATCAGGCGCTGCACTCTGGCAAGCATGTCATCATCGAGAAGCCGGTCACCGTAACCTACGAGGAAGCCTCATCGCTATTGAAGACCTCGGAACAGGTTGGAAGGTTCGTGACGGTATTTCAAAATCGGCGTTATGATCCAGATTTCAAGCTGGTCAAGCGAGTGCTGGATGAAGGGACAATCGGGGACATTTTGTTCGTGGAGCGCCGTCATCACATGTTCGGTTCCGGGGCGACCTTTGGGGTCAAGTCCTTCCATGAAGGATGGCGAAATACTACCGAATATGGCGGAGGCGCTCTTTTTGATTGGGGAGTGCATTTGATCGACCAACTGCTGCAGCTGAAATTGGGAACTGTCCGCGAAATTAGCTCCTTCATGCATTGCTATGACTGGGATCAGAATCAGGTAGATGATTATGCTCGCGCCAATATAGTGCTGGACAACAATATCATCTTGAATATGGAAGTGAATTTCGGCTCTCTGGCAGCTGCCCCTATGTGGGTAGTGGGAGGGGATAAAGGGACGGTGATCGTTGTATCTCCCAGTGAAGCTTATGTGCTGGAGAAAGGAAAGCAGCCTGAACCGCTGGTGCTGGAGCCTGTCTCGCGAGAGTCGGCTCTGCCGATCTATCAATCGGTCTGCGATCATCTTCTAAGGGATGGTCCGTTGGCTGTTACATTGCCGGAAGCAGTGGATAGTATGCGCATATTGGAGGAAATATCGAGGAACCGTCAGTCGCATCGATCATAACAGGGGAGGAAATCTCATGGGGATATTGTTTTCAAGTCCACAGGTTGAATTTCAAGTGATTCGAGACGAATGGCTTGAAGGGGTAGAGGAAGTAGCTCGCAGAGGTGTCTTTGTTGGCGGAACACCGGTGACCTCCTTCGAGTCAGCATTTGCACAGTACACGGGCAGTGCTTATTCGATCGGTGTCGGTAACGGAACAGATGCCTTGTTTTTAACGTTGAAAGCGCTTGGGATCGGACCGGGAGATGAAGTGATCACCGCGGCCAATACCTTTATTGCGACGGTCGAAGCTATTCATCATACGGGGGCAACACCGGTCTTGGTAGACTGTGATCCCGATACGTATCTGATCGATTTGGAGCGGGCCAAGCAGGCCGTGACCCCAAGGACAAAGGCGATCCTCCCCGTCCATTTATATGGCCAGATGGTGGATCTGTCGGAATTAACAGTCTGGGCTGAAGCGCGGAATATCGCTATTGTGGAAGATAGCGCGCAGGCGGCGGGAGCCAGATTGCATGGTCAAATGGCGGGCACGCTGGGGATTGCGGGCTGCTTCAGCTTTTATCCCGATAAAAATCTCGGCGCTCTCGGAGACGGCGGAGGGATTACAACCTCTGACCCCGAACTGGCTTCCCGGTTAAGGAGAATACGCAATCACGGGGGAGAAGCGAAGTATCGTCATGAATTCCCCGGCTTCAACAGCCGACTGGACCCGTTGCAGGCGATTGCCCTCGAGCTCAAACTGAAGCATTTGGATGAATGGTCAGTCAAGCGGCGCCACGCAGCCTCCTTGTACGAGCATTATTTGCAGCATCTAGGCGGAATTGTTCTGCCGAAGCATCGGCAGGATGAGAGCCATGTATTCCATTTATATATTGTCAGGGTTGACGCGGCTATAAGGGATAAAGTCCGGAAGCATCTGCAGAAGAAGGGCGTGCTAACCGCGATCCATTACCCAAGTCCCGTGCATTTAACAGAGGCGTTCGCCCATCTGCCTTATGAGCAAGGAGCTTTCCCTGTTTCCGAGCGTTATGCCCGGGAGATCGTGTCATTGCCTATGAATATTTCGATTACTGAGGAAGATGTGAAGTTTATGGCAGAAGAACTCAGAGCCGTGCTAGGTACAATACAAGTTTAATGATGGAGGATTCTAATGGAGACAGTACAGAGCGAACAGCATATTCATCTTTTTTTGAAAAAAGCAATTTCCAGCCTTCTGGAGCGTCCGGAGCTGTTGGAGGAACTGACTGCCGATACACAACTATCGGAGATCGGCATGGATTCGGTGATGCTGGTCAATCTCATGGTTCACATTGAACAGGAATATCAGGTTTTCTATGAAGATGATGAATTGCTTGAGGAGAACTTCGCAACGATCGGCAAGATCGGCCAAATCATCAATGACAAAGTAAGCTCAGGGGTCTGAATGTTACGGCAAATTCATTGTCTGCTAGATTGTCTGGCTTATGCCCTGCATCCGGGGACAGATTATCGTCCGCTGTTCATCGGAGCGTGGAATACCCCTTTCGAGGTGGAGGAGGATGGGCGTATCTCTTATTTCTCCGCCTCCATTACGAATGAAGTTTACAGGACGATGTTCGAACAATTCTATCGGCAGCAGCTCCATGCCTGGTACGATCACAGGCTGAACAAGCAGCAGAATTTCGAGAGACTACGGCGTATGATTATGAGAATTCAGCCGAATCAGTACCTACTCGTACAGTTGGATTTATTCTATCTGAAGTATGAGACGAGGTGCTATCGCAAGATTCATCAACCGCATTTCGTGATCATTCTTGAAGAACAGGACCAGCATTGGTCCGTCGTAGACCCCTATTTCTCATGGGAAGGGAGATTGCATGAAGAGGAGATCTCATCCGCTTTCTGTGAGAACCCCTTGGGCGAAGGATTTCTATTGGATACCACGAACCTCTCCAGGCCCGACATCCATTCCGTATCCAGCTATTTAGAGCAAGAGCTTGTGCAGGGGCATAACAGCCTGGTACAGGAAGTAAAAGAGACGATCCGCAAATTTACCGATCACGCAGCCGAATTTCCCAAAAAACGACTGGTGCGCACCTTTTCCCAGATTGGCATCCTCGCCAAGAGGAAGCTTAGCTATCAACTGCTGTACGACTATCTTGTAGCCTCAACATCCCCTGACAATGACTTTGCCAGTAAGGTAGAGTCGTTAGTCAAAGGCTGGAATGCCTTTGGATATATGGCGATTAAAGCGTCGATGGGGGCAGCCAAGCTGGAGCAGCTCTGGGATAAAGCGGTGCAATTGGAGCAGCAGGAGGAAGAAATCAAAGCATGCCTGCGGTCTGTACAGCGGCAGTGGAAGGAGGCTCAGTAGGATGCGTCCTTTACGAATCGGATACGTAGGCGGACACTCAGCGAAGGTGAATGAGCGGGTGATCGATGATCAGTGGACCGCCTACCTCGGGGAATATACGGATCTGGTCAGAATTCCTCCCTTTGTCTTTATCCGCTTGTTCGGCGGCTCCATTAATAAATGGATGAGGCGATTTCCCGATGGATTGGATGAGCTGGGGGAAGGGTTAAGACGAGTATGCGCCAAGTACGATGTTCAAGTCCTCTATATGAATCTTCCGATGATGATTCCCTTTCTATTGATGGCGAGGAACTATAAGCAATTGGATCTCAGCATACTGTTCATGGCGCATTCGGTCGCTTCTCCCTTCTGGTTGAAGCAATGGATCGGCATCACTCCCTTCCTGACGGATAGGGATATCCTTTTAACTAGTACCCGCTCATGTAAGCGAGCGCTGACCAATATCGCGCCGGTGTATGAGTCTGCTACCGAAATACCGCTATGTATTGGCATGCGGAACACAGCGCCTTCTGAAGCGGCAGAGCAGCGGATCTTAGCGATCAGCAGGCTTGAGAATGTGAAGAATATCGATGCTCTGCTCTCCTGCTTCTTCCGAGTTCGCGAGCAGGTACCGGGAGCTAAATTAACGATTGCCGGTGAATTTACCGGTTCGCAGCAGCAAATAAGTGAATATAAGCAGATGCTTGAAGAGCTAATGGATCGGTATGAGCTCCATCAAGCTGTGGAATTCGTTGGGCCAAAGACGGGGGAGGCGAAGGATCAGTTATTTTCGGCGGCTAGCCTGCTTGTGAATTTCTCCACCGATCCCGGCGAGACCTTTGGCTTCAATCTACTGGAAGCGAAAGTATGGGGCTTGCCCGTGGTATGTACGAAGTGGGACGGATTTCAGGCGCTGGTCTCCCCGGACGAGGACGGATTATTGGTGGATAGCAGCTGGAACGGGGAGAAGCCCTGCATAGATCTGGAGAAAGCTGCGCAAGCCTGTGTTCGGCTTCTGACCGACTCCAGGCTGCAGCGGCAACTGTCTGAGGGAGCGCGGAAGAACGCTCTTCTTTATGACTATAGAGTGATCATGCCCAAGATTGTTCAAACCGTAGAAGCTCATCTAGCTTTATCAGGCCGGATCGAGAACAAGCTCCCGTTGGAGAGCGTTGCGACTACTCCGTTGCGGGAATTGCCGCATATTTACGATATAGAGCGCCTGAAGCCATCAGGTTGGCTGCATGAGACGCCGCTGTCGATCCTGTCGCTGGAAAGCGCTGAGCCATTGGCTGAGTGGATGAGCAGGGTAAAGCCGTTAATCCGCCATTTTGCGGGGGAGGGAATGATTTATGCACAGCATTAGATTGTTTTTGCGTCTGGCGCCATATGTGAAGATTCGCTGGAGGCTGACAGGAGTCGCTTATTTATGTACTTTCCTGCACTTAGGCTCCTTGATGGGACAGCCCCTGATCTTCGCTTATTTAATCGATACAGTTCTCATTGAGAAAAAAACAGAATTGCTTCCGCTTCTCATCTTCCTTTCTATAGGCTTGGCCTGCCTGTCCGTCATTTTCTCGCTCATACGTGCCGGAATTTTTCGCTATCTTGGCATTACGCATACACTTGATATCCGCGAGGTGCTGACCTCTCATATCCGTAAAATACCGATTCCGGAGATTGAGAAACATGGGGCGGGCAAATTCCTGGCCATGCTGGGCTATGATACAGCTACGATGGGAGATTATATGAATCACGTCCTCGTAGAGCTGATTTCTCAGCTGTTCATCATGTTACTTGCCTTCGGCGTGCTCTTTACAATGGATTGGAAGCTAGGGCTGCTCGCCCTGGTAGGCTTGCCTGTCTTATTGTGGCTACCCCGGATCTTCAAGAAACAGCTGACGACCCACATCGATCATGTCCGAACGCATAACGAGCAAATCGGAACGCATTTATTAGAATGCCTGGACGGGTCCAGGGAAATTCGGGTGTACGGCTTGGAGGAATGGGAGAGGGGCCGGAATCAGAAGATGTATGCGGGTCTGGTCAAATCCAGCACGAAGGAGACGTTCTATCGGACGCTGTCTTATCAGGCCAGCAGCCTGGTGATCAGTCTGGTGATCGTGTTTGTCTATTGGGTCGGCAGCAATCAGGTACTGTATGAATCTTTATCGATCGGGATGCTGGTCGCCTCGGTTAACTATTTGCACAACGCGCTCAATCCAGTGCAAGCGATCAATAATTTTTACGCTGAATTGCAAAGATCTGAGGTAGCGCTGCAAAGAATCGAAGCCTTCCTGGAGACCCCTTTTGAAGCATTGGTTGCTCAGTTTGGTCAGGAAGGGGATGAAGCCTCGCCATACGCTGGTTCTGATATCGCTGTCGATGCAGAGCAAGTCAATGTCTCCTATGATGGAGCTCATATTTTGAAGGATATCAGCTTCAGCGTCAAGCACAATGAAACCGTCGCCTTTGTCGGGCGAAGCGGTTCTGGCAAGACGACATTATTCAGAACGTTAGCGGGCTTTATGCCGATAGAGTCAGGAACGATCAAGATTGACTCCAGAGACATGGATAATATGACAAGAGCAGAGCTGAATTCCCGGATCGGTGTCGTCTTTCAGGAATCTTATATTTTCAAAGGGACGATCGGTGAAAATATTAAACTGGGAAATTTGGAGGCTACGGAAGAGGAAGTACATGAAGCGGCACGCATCGCAGGTTTGCAGGAGGTCCTCGATCAGATGCCAGAGGGAATCGATACGATGATCGATAATAAAGGCTTTCAATTATCCGGAGGACAGCGACAGCGCCTCGCGATTGCTAGGACGATCCTGAAGAAGCCGGATATCCTAATTCTCGATGAGCCGACCTCCGCTCTGGATCGAATTACAGAGAATGAAGTGATGGGAGAATTGAGGAATGTGATGAAGGATAAGACCATCCTGATTTCTACTCATCGGCTTAGCACAATAGCTTATGCGGATACGATCTTCGTGATGGATAAAGGGAAGATCGTGGATCAAGGCAGCCATACCGAGCTGCTGGAGCGCAGTCCCTTATATA
Organism: Paenibacillus aceti; assembly: GCF_003614185.1. Taxonomy (GTDB): domain Bacteria; phylum Bacillota; class Bacilli; order Paenibacillales; family Paenibacillaceae; genus Fontibacillus; species Fontibacillus aceti. The sequence goes on along the minus strand of NZ_KZ987724.1, from coordinate 2,972,667 downwards.
CCTCCTTAGTCGCCGATATGAATCGGGAGGATGGAGACGAGGCTGAACAGCATGAAGAGGTTCCCGTTGCGGCAGGTGTAGAGTATGAATGATCTCGGTACGTTCATCCGTCAGTTTTCCCGGGGAGATCGTGGCATTTATGAAGTGAAGAAGAAGAATAAGCGATTCATAGCCTATAGCGAGCTGTATCAATCCGCTCTGGAGCTGTCTGCATCCTGGCGGACACTGAAGCTCAGGGAACGCTTTATTGCGGTGGTATGGATGGAACAGAGTCTTGACGGCTTGCGCTCCTTTCTGGCTGTCGTGCTCGCTGGTGGGATTCCGGTTCCGATGCATTCTTTTTCAGCCGTCGAAGATATTTCGGGAGCGGTCCGCAGGCTGGAGGCGGATATGGTCGTGGTGTCGACAGCTAAGTTCCGCATGTTTCATTCTTCTCTATCACTAATGGATGTGCAGCGCTCGCCCTATTGGATTGATCTGGATACCGGACGGTTGTTAGCAGGCTCGGATGGATCTGACGCATCACATGGTAGCGGACATGGTGGCGGGAAATTCGCTGAACGGGAGTATACGCCTCCGACAGAGACCGCAGTGATCTTTATGTCCTCAGGCTCTACGGGATGGCCTAAAGGCATTATGCTGAGCGACCATAACATTATCTCGAATGTCGAATCGATCCAGGATTACGTCTGGCTTAACAGGGGCGATAAGTTGCTTGCCTTCAAGTCGCTAGGCTACTGTTCCTCTATTACCGGGGAATGGCTAACGGCGCTATTTGCGGGTTGTGATCTGCAATTGACCGATGCTTTTATGCATCCGTTCGAGATGCTCCGGTTCGTGCGAGAATATGGCACTACTTTTATGTGTACAGTCCCTTCCGCCATTCTGCCCTTGGTCAAGACGGAGCGTTGGGGGGAGAAGGATGTCGCGAGCTTGAGGAAGATGACGATTGTGGGTGGCCCGATGCCTAGTGACAGCTTGCTCCACTTAAGCTCGCGAATGCCCTCGGTTGAGTTGATGCCGTCTTACGGGCTGACCGAGGCTTCGCCCAGGGTGACTTATCTGCCTGCCCAGCAGTTAAAGGTGCGACCGGGCTCCGTCGGCATTCCGGTGAAGGGGGTGCAGGTATCCGTGTATCGGAGCGGCGTTGTGGCGGAACCGGGAGAGCATGGGGAAATTGTCGTCACTGGCCCCAATGTCATGCTCGGTTATTACAATAATGACCGATTGACCTCAGAACAGCTTAAGCCCGAAGGATTGTATACCTCGGATATCGGCTATATCGATCAAGACGGATTTATTTATATCACTGGGCGGATGGATAACGCCTTAAATGTGGGGGGACATACCGTCTATCCTGAGACGATCGAACGCATCCTCCTTGGCCTTCCTTTTGTTCGAGAGGTAGCCGTTACCGGCGTGGCCGATGATATCTGGGGAGAGAGGATGGTGGCCTTTGTCGTCTTGAGCGATGGAAACGGCAGGATCAGTGAATTAGCTGAATTCAGCAAGCTACATCTCCAACCTGTGCAACGGCCCAGGAAATGGATCATTGTCGATGAACAGCAGCTGCCGCGAACGATCGTTGGCAAAATAAACAGACTGGCTCTAAGAACTATGGCAAAGGAGTGGGAAGATGCCGCAACATTCACTTCACCAGGTTGAAGAAGAGGTAATTCATATCATAGCCCAATTATGCAAGCGAGAGGCGACAGAGATTGCTAAATATCAATCACTGGCCAATGATCTAGCGGTCGACTCGATTCAATTTCTGGAGCTTCTCTCCACCTTGGAGGAGCATTTCGGCTTTGAAATGGAAGTCGATGATTTACAGCCCGAACGGTTCCGGTCCGTTCAATCCGTGATTCATTTTGTCTTGGGGAAGACGGGCGAATGAATAATTCTTACGAAGTCGAACAACGCTTGCAGCGGTTCGTTCTGGATCGCTTGCAGGAGTATCCTTTTTACCGGCCGTTCGGGAAGGTGGCTCATTTGCATGAACTGCCTGTCGTGGACAAGAGAATGATCAACGAGCAACGGGAGCAGTTTGAACGGCCAGTGACAGGGAAAATCTACGAAACCTTTACTTCGGGAACGACGGGAATCCCCTTTCGCTGCATCAAAACCGCGGAAGAAAGACTGCAATTGTCAATGGCCCTGTACCGCCAGAGGAAAAAATGGGGACTGCCCGCCAACCACCAGATGCTCCTATTAAGCAATCGCAGCTTGACAGAAGGGCATCATTTGGGTCATTACGTATCCAAGCTGATGAAGAACCGCTATCACATGATCCAGGGAAGAGCCTCAGCGCTGCTGTCCTTGGCGCAATATATTTCGGATCAAGGGGTGCAGGTGCCGGACTCACTGCTCTTCATTCAGAATTGGGGCGAGCCTGTCCATGCTTTTCAGAAGAAAGAAATTGAACAGGTGTTCCAGGTTCCGTTCGTTGATTATTACGGGCTGGAAGAGCTATGGGCCATCGCCTTCTCCAACCGAAACGGCCAACTGGAGGTGGATGAGCAATCCGTATATTTGGAAATATTGGAGCCGGGCACTTTCAGAGCAGTTCAGGAGGGAGAGTACGGAGAAGTGGTCGTGACTTCCTTCGTGATGCGGAGCATCCCCTTTATCAGATATCGGACAGGAGATATCGGCCGTATATTCCGCGATCCTTCAGGAGCTTTGCTGCTGGAACTGTTCCCGGTCCGGAACGAACAGATCAAGCTGCCGAACGGTCAAATTCCTTCTTCCATATTCCGTTACCTGGACAAGTTCTTCTATGAGTTGGCCGAGCATAACCGTATCCGACAATTTCAGGTCATTCAGGAGACTTATACCGATTTTCGATTATTAGTCGTTGCAGAGCAATTGGAGGAGCCTCTCCTGCACAATAAACTGGAGAAGTTTCTAAGCCAGAGCCTATCGACGGAAGTGAGGCTGACCATCGAGAGGAAGGACGGCATTCTCCCTTCGAATAACGGGAAGCTGCAATCCTTCATAAGTCTTGTCTAATATGGCGTATGCGCAACTAGGAGGTGGAAAAGAAGTGAAGCAACCGAAGCAAACTGTCGTTAAGCTTGCCGCCATGGAATGCGCTGCTTCTTGTTTAATGACGTACTTGCAAATGAAAGGCATGAGCTATCGTTATTTTCTGATGAACTATTGGAGCCTGGTCTATGATTCGAAGCTGATTATGTCAGGCAAAAAGATTCGCTTGTACCGACTTGATTATTTCTACGGGATTCGTTCGGAGCTGAAGAAAGGTACGAAGGATGCTCTTATTCATCTACTGGATAGCGGCTCTATGGCGATGCTCATGTGCAAAACGACCAATCTGGATTATTTTCCACGGGAATTAATGACTCATGAAGGGAACGGAATCCGCCATTTCATATTGATCCAGGGTTATGATCAGGACAAGGATGAGTTCCTGGTCGCCGATCCTACCGCTGATTTTACGGGGCGGATCACCAGCGCGCAGCTAAGCAAAGCCGGTGCGGATAGGAAGGACAGCGTTTCTATGTACTATCATACCCTGGAGCCGTCGTCCTCTGACTTTGTATCGCCTGATCCTAAGGAGGCTTTTCATTATGCCGCCAGCCAAAATCTGCAATTATACGTGAAAAGCGATCATAACTTCGGGCGGAAAGCGATTGATAAATTTTCGGAAGAGCTGGTGCAGTCCGCGAACTGGAACAAAGAACTCAGAGATCAATGGATCTTTCAAAATAATATTACGATTTCCTCGATTGTTAAAACGAGAGCCGCTGTCTGGAACAGCTTCCGCGAGATGCATATGATGAGCCCGTCGCAAATCGAGGAGGGGAATTCATGGATTGATTCCATCGTGAAGCTATGGACGACCGTGAATTTTCTACTCATTAAATATAAGAAGAACGGCGATACCCATTTACTCGAAAGTCTATTGGAGAAATTAGAGGAGATCAAGCAAAGAGAAATACAGTTCCTTACCAAAATAGAACAGATAGGAAGTGAACTTCGTGAAATATAATTTATGCACGATTTCATTTCGGCATGAGTTGGTTTCCTTCGATCATCTGATAGATTTCGCCGGAAAAGCCGGATTTTCTGGAATCGAGCTATGGGGCGTTCATGCCAGAGCACTTATAGATGTCTCCGCAGCGCAGACTAATCCCTGGATCGCGAAGATGAAAGCCCAAGATTTACAGATCCCGATGATTAGCGATTATGTGAATCTATTGGATGAAGAGATGCAAAGTGGGGTGTTGGAAGGAAAAGTGGCTGAGTGGCTGATGCTGACCAAAAAGTTCGAAACAAAGTATATCCGGATTTTTGCGGGTCATCGGGGTAGTGGTCAGGTTAATGAAGGGGAATGGCGGTTATGTATCAGCCGACTCGGAAGGCTGGCGGAATTAATGGAGCTATGCGGGCTTGTGCTCGTTATCGAAACCCATCCGGATACCCTTGCTGACACTCTGGATTCTACGCTGCGCTTGATCCATGAGGTGAATCATAAGGCCTTGCAGATTAATCTGGACTTCCTCCATATGTGGGAAGGAGGGACAGACCCGGTGGAAGCTTATCAGGCTTTAAAACCATGGGTCGCTCATTTTCATATGAAGAACGTGAGCAGTAAGGAGAGGCTCGGCCAGTTTAGCCCGGACAATGTCTATTCGCCCAGCGGTTCCCGGGATGGAATGGTGCCATTAGGTGAAGGGGTGGTCGATTACACCCGCATTATTTCTTGCCTGGATGAGGATGAGATGAAGTGTACAGCTTCGATCGAGTGGTTCGGCCCGCAGCCTTTTCAATATTTAAGCGCCGAAATGGATTGGATTCGTACCGTATCTGGACGAACCTCATTTGAGGTAAGCGGATGAAGAAGGATTTATTTATTGGAAAATTACTTGATGTGCCAGAGTCGAAGCTGTGGTATTCCAACCTCAATTGGGAGCAGAAAATCAAATTGGGCGTACGGCTGCCTCAATTTAAGAACGCAGCCAGTGACGCTATTGTCGAGCAGATGCATTGGCATCAAGTCTATTTAGCCGATGAACATGATGAGGTCATCATCAAGGAAGCGCCGAACCCGGACTATCTGGCTTATTTGGAGCGGCAGGGGGTGCGCCTTCCGCAGCTTTTTATCGGCAATCCCTATGAGCATCCCGATAAATTTCGGGACAGGCCTGTTATCCCTTATCTGCTGGATGCCAGTAATTTTGATTTTTTTCGTGAAAATCATAGTACGGTGATCGGCCCACCGCCTACCTTGGCCTTGGATCTGAACAATAAAATCTTCACAAGGATGCTATGCGAATCGCATTCGATCCCTGTCAGTGACGGGGTGATTTGTCATCATTATGAACAGTTGGCCCCGCAGTTTCATGCATTACAGGAACGGACGCAGGCGAGCCGTTTTGTACTGAAGACCGCTTATGGCTCTTCCGGCAAAAATTTATTTCATATCCGCGATTCGAAGGACTTCGAGTTTATTAACGCCTACTTATCCCGCCAGAGGGAAAAGGCCGATTTCATGGTTTCTATCGAGCGCTGGCATGAGGTGGATTACAATCTGAATGCGCAGCTATTGCTGTGGAACGGGACATGCAGAATTTTGGCCATCACTAGCCAAGAAATTAATGATGTAGGTGTCTATAAAGGAAGTGACTTGAATCCGGCTGTCCCGGAGCAGATCATGGAAGCTTACAAGAGCGAGCTGGAGCAGCTTGGCCGCATTCTATTAGAGCAGGGTTACCAGGGCTTCGCCGGTGTAGATTCCATCATTGATAAGCAGGGCAGGCTGATTCCGGTCATTGAAATTAATGCCAGGTTAACTATGGTCACGTATATGCTTGCTATAAGAGATCAGTTGATTAGCGACGGTTTCGCTTATATCGCCATCCGGTTCTATGATTTGAAATCGCCTGAGCGCATTCCCTTTAGCTCGCTTGAGCAGCAGTTTGAAGAGCTAGATTTAGCGGGTCAAAGAGGAGCGCTGATCTATGGCTTTCATGAAGTGCTTGATCCGAAGCAGCAAATATATGTTTATCGCGTATTCGTATTGTGCTGGGCGAGGGAGAAACAGCAACTGCTGAATTTAATCGAATATATGCAGGGGATGATGGACTCCAAAAAGCTGGTGGAGAAGAGGTGAGTGTATGCAAGTAGCGGTTCATGAAGCCCAAACGATTGTAAGTGCGATCGAGCGTTTCGGTTCTCCATTATTTTTATATGACGAATCCAGGCTGGTAGCCAATTATGCCTCGATCCGGGAGGCTCTGCCCCAGGCAGTAAGGCTCTATTACTCGATGAAAGCCAATCCCAATCCCTATCTTTGCAGTACGATCCATCAACTGGACTCTCCGATCGAGGTGGCTTCTATCGGGGAATATCGGCGGGCAGTTTCTATCGGTGTACCCGCTGAGGAAATTGTGTTTACTGGCCCGGGCAAGAGCCGCGAGGAGATACGTGCATGTATCGAAGGGGGCATATTCTGCATTAACGCCGAATCGGTGCAGGAACTGCAAGTGATTCAAGAGGAAGCGCAACAGCTTGGCGCAACGGTACCTGTTACCCTCCGAGTCAATCTGAAGACCACCCGTGCAGGCTCCCGTATGGCTTCGGTGGGCATCCCTTCTCAATTTGGAATCGACGAGGATCAGCTGGAGGATGCTATCCGCACTTTGCTGATGAAGCCGCAGCTTCATTTTATCGGCCTGCATACGTATCAGGGAACCCAGAATTTCCACCTGGATTATTACCGGGAAAGTGTGCCGAGAATGTTCGATTGGGTGCGTAAAATCAATCGCCAGTTCGATCTGCATCTCTCCACAGTCGGATTGGGCGGGGGATTCGGAGTTCCGCATTTCATTGGGGATGAGCCCTTTCCAATCATGGAATTTGGCCGCATCGTAGCGGAAGAGCTGCGCAAAAATGAAGATTTGAATTTATCTCATATTTTTGTGGAATCGGGGCGGTTCATTACTGCCAGAATGGGCTGCTATATTAGTCAGGTGCTTTACGTCAAGCATTCTCATGGCAAAAGATTCGCCATTATCGACGGGGGCACCCACCATCGGGCGTTCAGTACGGTCATGGGCAGAAGCTTCAAAGCTCATCTTCCGATCCGTTATATTCTGCAGGACAAGAAGGATACGATTAGGGAGGAGGTCAGCGGTGCTCATGAGGGGCATGTGCCTACCAATGTGGTAGGCAAACTATGCACACCTACGGATGTTGTCCAGAGCGGGGTGCAGCTGCCGGAAGCGTTGGATCGGGGGGATATTCTTATTTTCCCTAATTCCGGGGCCTATGGGCTGAGTTGTGGCAATCTTTATTTCCTGTCTCACACCTTACCTAAAGAGATATGGCTCGCTCCTGACGGTTCTCTTCAGGATGTAAGCTGGCTAGGGTAATAAAGAACCCTTGAATCTACCAGGAAGATACTGGCGGATTCAAGGGTTTTTCGGCTTATTTTGTAGCCTTGTATTTATCCAGATATTCCTTCACCTTGGCCGGATCAGCTGTCAGCTCATTACCCGTCTTGACGATCGGGCTGACGGTAGATACTGCCTTGATCTTCTTATTGCTGTAGAATTGCAGGAAATCATCCTGATTGATCGAGTAAAGGACCGCTTTTCTCAAATCCTCGTTCTTGGCGACGTCTCGATTGCTCGTATTGAAGAGCAGATAAGATACGGCGTTGCTCTCGATGCTCTGCAGCTTCAATTTGCTGTCGCTCTCGATCGTGTCATATTTCGTCTCCGGGACCCCGTAATAGAGGTGGATTTCCCCGCTGCGCAACGCGGACAGGGCGCTATCGGAATCCGCGATGAAGCGCACCTTCACAGTTGCGATCTTCGGTTCAAATTTGGAGCCTTTGCGGTAGCCCGGGTTCTTGTAGAAGATGCCTTCATAGTCATTTTTGTAGGACAAAATATAAGGGCCGCTGGCGTACAAAGTATTATTGTATTTGCTGCCTTCTGTCACCGTATTCTGATCGCCGTAAGGGATATCCTTGTTAACATCGAATTTGGCGACATCATAGGTGTTAATGCTCTCCACTTGCTTCTTGGAGACGATCCCGGCGGATTGATGGGCGAGATAGTTCAGCACCTGCGGGAATGGCTCGGTTGTCGTCAGCTTAACGACCTGATACTTACCTGCTGTATGATCCGCCTGATTTTTGTCGGCAACGAGTTCCTTGATCTTCGTGTCGAGACCGGCGTCCAGCGCTTCCCGGATGCTCCCCTTGCCGGAGGATTGCTTCACATTGTCTAGAGCAGCAAGATCGGTCACCGTTTCAATGGTTTTAATATGCTCATGCAAGCTATAGGTCCGATGATCCGGCACGGAGTTTTTATCCTTGGCTCTGTCGAGGGAGAAGATCACATCATCGGCACCTACGCGCTCACCAGTGTCAACGGCTTGTTTATTGTCGATCTTGGCAAAGCTGATATCGTCCCTAAGCAGGAAGTAGTATTCCGTATTTCCTTCAGCAATGCTGTGGTTATAGGACAGGGAGCCGTCGGAGGTGATCTTGTCATCATCCGTCAGATTAATCAGCCGTACATACATATTCGTATTGAGCTGGTTGATCGAGCCATCATTGCCTTTGATCGGATCCAGGGAGGTCAGCACCGAAGATGATTGCGTCAGAATCAGCGGTTCTTTGTCCCGTTTGGAGGTATCCTTGAAATCGATAGTCTCCCAAGCCAGCGCGCGGGATTTAGAGAGTCTGACTGTATCCGGGTTCAGAACCTCCTTATTGACGGCTTGGCTCTTCAAGGAAATGTAGAGCGGTGCGATATAGGCCTTATCAAACACGAGATGCTGCTCCAATTGTTTATACGTATCTGTGTATTGCTCTGGAGTTTCGGTGGCAGCTTCATCGATCAGCTTGTCGAGCTCTGGATCAGAGATAATGCTGTAATCCCCGCCAGTCTTGAACAGCGATCTGACAGCATAATCGGGGTTCCCCGTCACCGTGGTCCAGCTTGAAAGAGCGATATCGAAGTTGCCGCCATCCTCCTGCGCCTTGAAGCTGCCATAATCCGGCTGCAGGTTTAGCTTCACATTGAAGCCGTTCTTCGTTAATTGGTCACGAATAATGTTAATTTCCGATTCATTAGAGCTCATGCTGAGCAATTCAATGTCGACTCGGGTATCATTCTGGGCGGCTGTTGTTGTTCCGGAGTTGTCGGGCTTATTTGCCACATCCGTCTTGGTCTTTAAGGAGCAAGCGCTGGCCACCAGTACAAAGGTAAGTAATAGTGCGAGCAAAGATGTTTTTCTCATGATTCATTTCCTCCTGTAAATGTAATTAACTCAATTTAGGGTCCAGGGCATCGCGAAGTCCGTCGCCAAGGAAGTTAAAGGACAGGACGAGGGCGATGATGGCCAGGCCCGGATAGATGGCCAGATAAGAATTTGTCTCCAGATAAGTGCTGCCCAGCTTCAGAATATTGCCCCATTCCGGGATATGCGGCTCTACGCCGAGACCGAGGAAGCTCAGACTGCTCGTGGAGATGACCGCTGCGCCGATCGTCAGGGTAGCCTTGACAATCATCGGGGCGAGCGAGTTAGGCACGATATGCTTGAATATGATCTTGGCATCTCCAGATCCGAAGGCCCGGGCGGCATCGACATATTCATAGGTCGAGACCAGCAGCACATTCGCCCGCATTGTTCTGGCGTAAGTAGGTATGGAGCCGATGCTAAGCGCCAGAATCAGATTCACGGTATTCGCGCCGAAGGCGGCGATGATCGCGATCGCCAGCAGAATCCCTGGAATGGCGTACAAAATATCGAGCAGCCGCATGATGATATTGTCGGTGCGGCGCCCGTAATAGCCGGATACGGCTCCAAGGATGCCGCCGACAACGACGGGGATCGCGGTAGAGATCAGCCCGACAATCAAGGAGGTCCGCGCTCCGAAGATGATGCGTGAGAATAGACATCTGCCGAAATTGTCTGTGCCGAGCGGATAAGCCAGGCTAGGATGCTGCAATATGGCGCTATAATTGTTCTCGGTCGCCATGCTATAGTCGAAGGTGAACAGACTACAGACGGAGATCGAGAACAGGAAAATAATGAAGGATAGTCCTGTCATCGCTGCGACATTTCGGGTGAGGCTCTCCCAAATATCCTCCCATTTTGCCGAAGTAGGATTCTCCTGGCCACGGATTCTTCTGAGTAATTGAATACCGAGCAGCAGGGCGAAGAGATTGCCGGTCGCCGAGGTTAGGATAAGTAGACCAGCAATGGCTGCCATCCGTGGAGCGATCCTCTTATTGCGCCGCACAAATTTGAGGACTAGCAAAAGCGCGATGGCATGGAACAGGGAGATCACTAGCAAAACGGACATCGCCGGCAGAAAAGTATCCGATACATAAGGCTTGAACAGATTGAGTGCGGACACCGCCAGGACGAGCAGCCCTGTAAGCAACGTATGTACCGCTAATGTGTACTCTGTAGTTCGGTGTCTTTTTACCCGCTGTAAGGCAGCCTTGCTGTATCCCCCGGAAGTTTTCAAGTTTGTCTGGATCATATCTACACCTGCTTTAGTATTGTTTCATTCTGGTTCGGATTCTCGGATCGAGAAAGGCATATAAAATATCGATAATGACGTTGATCAGTGAAATGGTGATTGCAGTATACACTACTCCGCCCATAATACTCGGAATATCGGGTATAAATTGCTTATCGACGATATAGCTGCCGAGTCCGCTAATATTGAACACCTTCTCCGTGACCGCCGAACCGCCCAGCATTCCGCCGAATTGAAGCCCGATGACAGTAATGATCGGAATCATAGCGTTGCGAACGGCGTGCCGGAGCAGAACCTGACGCTTGCTAAGCCCTTTCGCTTTAGCGGTCAAAATATAATCCTCATGGATAACCTCCAAGGTGGAGGATCGGGTCATTCTGGCCACGGAAGCACTAAGTCCGGTTCCGAGCACAATCGTCGGCATAATAATCGATAGCCAATCTTGCGGATTATAGGTTGCCGGCAACCAGTGCAGCTTGATTGAGAAATTCAAGATGAAGATCAGCCCCTGCCAGAAGCTTGGGATCGACAGGCCGATCAGCGCGATGAACATGAACGTATAGTCCCAGAGAGAGTTGCGCCTCGTGGCCGAGATGATTCCGACGGGGATGGCGATCAGCATAGACAGCAGTAGAGAAATGACCGTCAGTGTAAAAGTAATCGGGAATTTTCTGGCGATGGTCGCCGTCACCTGCTCATTCCCAGAGAAGGATTTGCCCAGATCGAAGCTGGCGATTCCCTTGATATTGCTCCATAGCTGCGACAGATAGGACTGATCGAGCCCATAGATTCGGTTGAAGTTAGCGATCTGTTCCTCCGTCGCGGTTTCCCCAAGTATATTGGCCGCCGGATTCATGGGCGACAAGTATAGAATCGTAAATACGAGCACCGATACACCAAGGATGACGAACAGGCTCATGATGAGTCTCTCGAACACATACTTCACATAGGGATTGCTATAGAGGCCAATTAGCAGGTACATCAGCAAGCCCGGCAGGATCGAGAGGAGCAGAAATACTGGATTCTCGATCAATTTGGCGAAGGTGGCAGCATAGCTTAATCTCTGTTGTCCGCCTGACTGCAGCTTGCGGTTCGTCTCTTCGAACAGCGTCTCTTTGAATTTGGCTTCGGCTATATGCTTCGCTTGACGTTCTGTACGCTCAGCGCTCACATGCTGCTTGAAGAATTGCTGCTTCCTAAGCAGTTGCTCCTGCGTCTCTTCTAATAGTTGAGTCAGATATCCGGCTTCCAGCAACTCGCTTCGGGTCTCATTCATCAGGGCATGATAGATATCATTTTTCCTGTGCAGCCCATAATAGAGCAGAACTATGAGATTGACCGGCGCACCCAGGACTAGTAACCAGTACTTATAGGATGGGTTGAGCAGCATTTTGGCATAGACATCACTTATGTAACAGCTGAGATTTGATCCATGAGATGGCTTGGCGATTCTGGCAGCTCCCACAACGGCTTCCCCTCCTGATGTATGAATTTGCATTATTCCGATGGATATAGTATATATTATGGTAGCATGGTTTTTCTGTCAACAGTTATTAAGGATAATCTACATAAATTTCATAGTAGACAGGTGTGATTAATATGGAAACTATCCTCGAAGTGAAAAATTTAACGGTTTCTTTTCAGAATCGGGAGCAGGAATTTGCGGCAGTCCGTGGGGTCAGTTTTGAGGTAGGCAAGGGAGAAACCTTGGGAATCGTTGGCGAATCCGGCAGTGGGAAGAGTGTAACGGCCCGGTCGATTATGCGTCTACTGCCCTCACCGCCTTCTTATATGAAAGACGGAGAAATTACTTTTTTGGGCAAAAATCTGGCCGATTACTCCGAGAGAGAAATGGAGAATATCCGCGGCCGTGACATAGGCATGATCTTTCAGGATCCGATGACCTCGTTAAATCCGACGATTAAGATTGGAGAACAAATATCCGAGAGCCTGATCAAGCATCAGCATTTATCGAAAAAGGAAGCGAAGCTGCAGGCGATGGAGATGCTGAGATTGGTGGGGATTCGTAATAGGGAGGTGCGGTACAATCAATATCCGCATGAATTTTCCGGCGGGATGCGTCAGCGCGTCATGATCGCAATTGCTCTGGCCTGCCGACCGGCTCTATTGATTGCCGATGAGCCGACCACGGCGCTCGATGTGACGATTCAGGCGCAAATTCTTAGTCTGATGAAGCATATTCAGGAGAAATTCGGCACCTCGATTATTTTGATCACCCATGATCTTGGGGTTGTAGCGGGGATGTGCGACCGTGTTGTTGTCATGAAGGAAGGCGTTATTGTGGAGAGTGGGACGACCGAGGAAATCTTCGAGAAGCCGACACATCCCTATACATTGAAGCTATTAAATGCGCTGCCTAGGTTGGATGAGAAGAAGAAGGCAAAGCCTGCGCCTCATATATTGACCAGTGCGGATGATGCTCGTCCGTTGCTAGAGGTTAGATCACTGCGACAGCATTTTGATCTGGGCAAGGGGAACGTGCTCAAGGCGGTGAATGATATCAGCTTCCATATCCATGAGGGAGAGACGCTGGGGCTTGTCGGTGAATCTGGCAGCGGCAAGTCGACGACCGGGAGGGCGATTCTGCGATTACATCAGCCAACAGGGGGAGAGGTGCTGTATCAGGGGATGGCGGTCAATCGCCTGTCTTCATCGGAGATGAAGACGATGCGCCGTTATATGCAGATGATCTTCCAGGACCCTTACGCCTCATTGAATCCGCGCCTTAAGGTGTTGGATATTATCGGCGAAGCGCTGGATGTGCATCGTCTAGTCGGAAGCCGGGAGGAACGCAAGAGGCGGGTGGAGGAGCTGCTAGATATGGTAGGGCTGGACCCGGCCTTCGCGATGCGCTATCCCCATGAGTTCTCGGGCGGACAGAGGCAGCGGATCGGAATCGCCCGTGCGCTTGCGGTCGAGCCGAAGTTCATCGTCTGTGATGAGCCGCTCTCCGCACTCGATGTGTCGATCCAATCCCAAGTTGTCAAGCTGTTGGAGGAGCTGCAGCAGCGGCTCTGTCTGACCTATCTATTCATCGCTCATGATCTGTCTATGGTGAAGCATATCAGCGATCGGGTAGCTGTGATGTATATGGGCAAAATTGTGGAGCTGGCTGAGAGCGAGGAACTGTATGCCAACCCACAGCATGCGTATACGAAATCTCTTTTTGAGGCGATTCCGGTGCCGGACCCGAAGATTGAAGCGAGGAAGAAGAGAGTTATTCAAGAGGACTATTCTGCTGTCGATCCGTTTCAGGTTGAGCATTCGCGGTTAGTAGAGGTCTCTCAGGGACATTGGGTGGCCATGCCGGCGGTATAATAATATAATTATGGATTCTGCGGCCGTTCCGTGGCTTTCTTGCCGGGGTCGGCCGATTCATTTTCGAAATGATTCCTCTATCTCTATTTTTTTCTTGCCATACTCGGATGATTATGATATTATCTTCTTTGTCAGGTTTTTTACTTCGGGACGTAGCTCAGCTTGGTAGAGCACCTGGTTTGGGACCAGGGGGTCGCATGTTCGAATCGTGTCGTCCCGATCACAGAACAGTCATTTTCGAATGGCTGTTTTTTTGTTTTTACGATAACAACTCCGGCAATATTACGGTATATTTCCTGATCCTATCGGTCACAATAGAAGTACATGATAGTGCGTGTTCAAAAAGTGCTGATAGAAGGGGATCATCGTGAGCATATTCCGAACGAGAAAACAATGGAGAAGACGTTGGAAAAGATGGAGACGTGCGATTTGGACCATTAGTGCCTGCGCCTTAGTAGCGGTCATGGCCTGGATGGGATTGCAGTTGTCCGGTCAGCTTGAGAAGCTGATGACCGGTGAGCCGCTGGCGCTTGAAACGCTGGGCAAGCTGCGCAGTCTGACTGCGGAACAGGCGGAACAGCCTGAACACCCGTCTGCGGATCGGCTTGAGTCACTGCAGGATCAAGAGTGGTCTCAGATCATCCATTCAGGATATATGGGAATTGATAAAGATGGTAATCTGAGCTTGTTTGAAGGACCGCCTGAGGATGAAAAGGTGTTGCGTACTTTTTTCCAATTAGATGTTGAGACGATGGAAAGTGTACTGCCTGAAGAAGCGATCAAGCAGCTGCAGCAGGGAATCCGCGTTCAGGATATGGATGAATATAATAGTGTACTATCGACATTCAGCGATTTCGCTGTTGACGTGACGGAGGAAGTATTGCAGCAGAATAAACATTGACCCGATTTGAATAACCTTTTTAAGCAAGAGCTGTTCTGTAAGTAGTTATTTCTACTTGGAGCAGCTCTTTTTGTGCTGTGCGCAAACTTTTTCTACAAGTGCGGAAATCTTTTGTTATAATGAGGTGAATACATATGTTCGCTTATCGGACATGCGTTTTTTTCTTATATTGAAGTGTGGATTGAAAGGTATCATCGGTCATCAGATTGATTTGGATAGCAGCGTCGCACCCATTGTTAATCGTGGGAAGCTGGAAGTTTATGGCCTGAATTTAGCTAAGAAATTCGCTTAACTAGGGAGAGATTATGCCTTGCGTATATTGGGAATAGACCCGGGGATTGCGATTGTCGGGTTCGGATTTATTGATAAGCAGGGCAGCAAATGCACGCCGGTACAGTATGGATGCATCGAGACGAAGGCCCATACGCCGGAGGAAGACAGGCTGCTCTATGTATATGAAGGAATGGTTCAGCTCATCGAGAAGTATAAGCCTGACGCAGTTGCGCTGGAGAAGCTGTTCTTCAACCGTAATGTAACGACCGCTATGTCGGTAGGTCAGGCGAGAGGTGTACTTGTGCTTGCTGCGGTTCAGAAGGGACTGCCAGTAGCGGAATATACACCGATGCAGGTGAAGCAGGCGATTGTCGGTTATGGTAAGGCAGAGAAGCGCCAGGTGCAGGAAATGACCCGTATGTTCCTGAAGCTTAAGGCGATTCCGAAGCCGGATGATGTGGCCGATGCGCTTGCGGTTGCGATCTGCCATGCGCATTCATATACTTTAAATTCTAAGTTAAATGAGGTACTGAGATCATGATCGATTTTTTGAGAGGTCAGATTGCATATATTGAGACGGAATATATTGTGCTTGATGTACAGGGAGTAGGATACCGTGTGTTCTGTCCTAATCCGTATGTGTTTCCGGCCAAAGGGCAGGAGATGGTGACGGTGTTCACCCACCACCATGTGCGTGATGATGCCCAGCTATTGTTCGGTTTTCCGACGAAGGATGAGCAGCGGCTGTTCCGCAAGCTGATCGAGGTGTCGGGAATTGGACCGCGCGTCGCGCTCGGTATCTTAAGCGGGGGGAATCCGGACGGAGTGATCGCGGCGATTCATAATGAGAATATCGCCTTTTTGACCAAGCTGCCAGGGATCGGTAAGAAGACGGCGCAGCGAATGATTCTCGATTTGAAGGATAAGCTCGAAGGGTTGGGCGGAGCAACGCTGTTCAATCCGATATCAGCAGATACGGCGGCAGAGGATACCCTTGCTCCAGGCTGGCCAGAGGCCAAAGAAGGCTTGAAGGCGCTCGGTTATACGGATGCTGAGCTGGATCGTGTATGGGCGAAATTGAAGGATCAGCTTCATCCGGATGAGGCGGTAGATTCGTTGATGAAGAAAGCCCTGAAGATGCTGTATGCAGGTTAACTTGCAACGGGATGGAAGGAGAGTGGGAGAGCGGTGGAGGATCGAATCATTTCCGCGAATTTAATGATGGAGGATCAAGCGGAGGAGCTGAGCCTTCGGCCTCGCTACTTGTCTGAATATATCGGACAGAATCAGATCAAGGAGAACTTGAAAATATATATCGAAGCTGCCAAAATGCGTAAAGAGGCGCTGGATCATGTGTTGCTGTACGGCCCTCCGGGGCTGGGGAAGACGACGCTTGCCAATATTATCGCCAACGAGCTGGGAGTGAATCTGCGGACAACCTCTGGGCCGGCGATTGAGCGTCCCGGGGATCTGGCAGCCTTGCTGACCAATCTGCAGGAGGGCGATGTCCTGTTCATCGATGAGATTCACCGTCTGCATCGCACCGTGGAAGAGGTGCTATATCCGGCGATGGAGGATTCGGCTCTCGATATTATGATCGGCAAAGGGCCTAGTGCGCGCTCGGTGCGGCTGGACCTGCCGCCTTTTACCTTGGTAGGGGCCACGACCCGGGCCGGGCTGTTGTCGGCTCCCCTCAGGGATCGCTTCGGCATTGTCAGCCGGCTTGAATTCTATACGATGGAGGAGCTAAGCTACATCGTATCCCGCGGGGCGGATATCTTCGGCATTCAGATTATCGGCAATGCAGCTGACGAGATCGCGCTGCGCTCCCGGGGGACGCCGAGAATAGCGAACCGTCTGCTTAAGCGTGTGCGGGATTATGCCCAGGTACGCGGCGACGGAGTGATCACCGAGGCGATCGCCGAAGAAGCCTTGCAGATGCTGCAGGTGGACCCGAAGGGACTCGATATGATCGACCATAAGATGCTTAACGCCATGATTACCAGCTTCAGAGGCGGCCCGGTCGGTCTGGACACTATTGCAGCTACGATTGGTGAAGAGAGTCAGACCATCGAAGATGTATATGAGCCATATTTGCTGCAGATCGGTTATTTGCAGCGCACGCCGCGCGGCAGAGTTGTGACGGCTGCGGCTTACACTCACCTGGGAATTCCTTATCCTGAGGATCGAGGTTAACACTATATAAGACAGCGTGAAGGAGGAGCGAACAAATTGAAGGTGAAGAAAACAACGGCCAAGATACGAAAATGGGGAAGGGGGATATTAGCGGGAATTCTGCTTGCAGGAGCATTGCAGCTCCCTGTATCCGTCCCGGCATCTGCGGATCAAGGGGCAGGGGAGCATGTACGTGTAGCGTTGTTCCTTGACCTGGGCAGCACTTATAAAGCGACGGTGCCTGCGGTCACCTTGAAGCCTGGTTCAGCTATGGAGATGGGACTCCAAGCTGATGGAGGGACGAGCCCGCTGCTGACCTTGGCAGCGGGTCAAACTGTCCGCTTCAGCGCAGGAAGCTATAAAATAAAGGCAGCAGAGAGTGCCGATTGGAAAGCGATCGCTGCTGCTGTTAAGAAATTGCAGGCTACAGCAGACCGTCCAGTCGCTTATGCCGTAGATCAGGCGGGCGGAACGACCTACCAGATCTATACCGGGCCCTATGCCAGTGCGGCAGAAGCTCAGAAGGCTGTGAGCCGGGTATCCGGCAGCCTGGCCGGAACCTTGAGTGGACAAGCTCCGGTAGTTAAGGGCAGCAGCTATTATTCGGCGGGAACCCTCGGCAGCAGGGCTGAAGCGGAAGCATTGCGTAATTCCGCTATGGCAGCAGGCGTAGACGCTTATCTTGTCCTGACCGGGCCGCAGCAATATACGGTGTGGGCTGGCGGGGCTGCTAGTGCAGCGGAGCTGTCAGCGGTGCAAAGCTCCTTGCCGCAGGCCTCCTGGTCCATCGTTGATGCTTCCCAGCCAGGCGTTATCGTGCATCAGGATGTTACGCTTAATCTGAGCTCGCCCTCTCCAGTAGATCATTACGAGCTGAGTGGGACGAATAGCAAGTTGATGATAGATGGCGATGATTCCATGGCAACTCAAGTCGTGGAAAGATCGGCTCGCAGTTATCGGGGCGATTTCGAGATCAGTCAAGTGAACGGTCAGCTTGCGCTCGTTAATGAACTTCCCCTTGAGAAGTATCTCTATTCAGTCCTGTCGGGCGAAGTTCCTGCATCATGGCCGCAGGAATCCCTAAAAGCGCAGGCAGTAGCTGCACGCAGCTATGCGCTCTATTCTGCTTCGACCAACCGCTTCAAAATTGCCGGACTTGTCGATTCAACGTTAAGTCAGGTCTATAATGGCGTAGACAACGAGAAGGACAGTATCATTCAAGCGGTAGATAGTACAGCCGGAGAGGTTATCAAGGCGAACGGAAAAATTGTCGAAGCCATCTTCTCGTCCAATAGCGGCGGCGTATCGGCGGACTCCTCCGAGGTGTGGAGCAGCGTTAATCCAACCTTCTCCAGCGTGAACAGTGAATGGGATAAGGCCGCAATTGCCTCATTGAAATCCTGGTATCATGTTCTGTTATCAAATGGGAAGACAGGCTATGTTCGGGAAGATAATGCGGAGCTAACAGGCGGCACTACGGCTGCCGGATTGAAGAAGCTGAGCGTGACCACCAAATCGGTGATGGTCAGACCGCTACCGCTGATTCAGTCCGATGTCAACCCTGTCGCGAAGCTGAATCCTGGCGATGAAGTGATCGTACTGGATAAAGTAGATGAATCCAGCACTTATGCCTGGCTTCGCGGTCCGTTTACGTCGGATCAGTTATTGAAGACATTGAAAGGAAAGACGACCACCCCCATGTCTTCACCGATATATAATTTGGAAATCACCCAAAGAGGACCTTCCGGACGGGTGACCGAGATCAAGGCGAATGGACAGGTGCTTGATGTGAAGTACCCGGATGCGTACCGCTCTGCATTAGGCAGCTTGCCAAGCACCCTGTTTGATATTGCGGCAACAGGAAGGTATACTGTACTGGGTGCTTCAGGAGCAACTGTAAGCGGTACGGCCGCTTCTGGCACGGCAGTTATGACGGCTTCCGGCCCGCAGACCTGGAGCGGCGGCAATATGGTTGTGATGGACGGCAATGGAACGGCCAGAGTCATCGACCAATCTAACCAGTTCTTATTCGTTGGACGCGGCAATGGCCATGGCCTCGGTCTCTCTCAATGGGGAGCCAAAGGGATGGCGGATGCAGGGTATGATTACCAGCAAATATTGCAACACTACTATCAAAATGTGACTATCGTTAAGGAATGAACAGTATATGGATATAGATATGTATGACTTCGAGCTCCCCGAGGAACTGATTGCCCAGACTCCTCTAGCGGAGCGGAGCGCTTCGCGCCTGCTGACACTGAATAAGCAGACCGGCGGCGTCGAGCATCACCATTTTTCTGAGATAATTGAGTATTTGCAGCCTGGAGATACGCTTGTATTGAATGATACAAGGGTGCTCCCGGCCCGTCTGTTCGGTATCAAGGAAGATACAGGGGCCAAGGCGGAGGTGCTGCTGCTCAAAAATTTGGGCAATGACCGCTGGGAAGCGCTCGTTAAACCAGGCAAGAAGCTTAAAACTGGTGCGGTAATCGTCTTCAGCGATGAATTGAAGGCCGTCATTGAATCGGAGGAAGAGATGGGTGGCCGAGTGCTGCGCTTCTCCTACGATGGGATATTCAATGAGATCCTCGATCGGCTGGGGCAAATGCCACTACCTCCTTATATTAAAGAGAGACTGGATGATCAGGAACGCTATCAGACGGTCTATTCCAAGCATGAAGGATCAGCGGCGGCGCCTACAGCCGGTCTGCATTTCACCGAGGAATTGCTTGGACAGATTCGCGATAAGGGTATAGATATTGCCTTTGTCACACTGCATGTGGGCTTGGGAACATTCCGCCCGGTGTCTGTAGAACGGGTCGAAGACCATGTGATGCATGAGGAATATTATATGCTGCCGCAGGAGACAGCCGATCTGCTAAATGCCACGAAGCAACGGGGCGGCAGGGTCGTGGCTGTAGGCACGACTTCGGCGCGGACGCTGGAGACGGTAGCGCAGAAATGCGGCGACGGTCCGATTGTGAAGAGCAATGGCTGGACAGGAATTTTCATTTATCCCGGATATGAGTTTAAGCTGGTCGATGCTCTGATTACTAATTTTCATTTGCCTAAATCTACGCTGGTGATGTTAGTTAGCGCATTAGCTGGCCGGGAGAATATATTGAATGCTTATCAGGAAGCGATTATACAGAGATACCGCTTCTTCAGTTTCGGCGATGCAATGTTTATATACTAGGCTTACGGAGGAATGAGGGAAGAAAGTG
Organism: Paenibacillus aceti; assembly: GCF_003614185.1. Classification (GTDB taxonomy): domain Bacteria; phylum Bacillota; class Bacilli; order Paenibacillales; family Paenibacillaceae; genus Fontibacillus; species Fontibacillus aceti. The sequence continues at coordinate 2,952,224 of NZ_KZ987724.1, read as the reverse complement.
ACAGCTGCAATTACTTACGAACATATCAAGACTTGTAAACAATCCGGGGCGAGATTGGGGATCGTCCATACTCCGCATGGAAGCTTCGAGACTCCGATCTTCATGCCGGTAGGAACCTTAGCTACGGTCAAGACGATGAGCCCGGAAGAGCTCAAAGAGATGGAAGCGAAGATTATACTCAGCAACACCTACCATCTATTTCTGCGTCCAGGTCATGAGATCGTTCGCGAAGCTGGTGGACTCCACAAATTTATGAACTGGGATCGGGCGATTCTGACGGATAGCGGTGGTTTCCAGGTGTTCTCGTTGAGCGATATGCGGAAAATTTCCGAAGAAGGCGTGCATTTCCGCTCTCATTTGAATGGCGACAAGCTGTTTCTATCTCCGGAGACTGCGATGGAAATTCAGAACGCGCTCGGCTCGGATATTATGATGGCGTTCGATGAATGCGCCCCTTATCCGGCCGATTATGATTATGTGAAGAAATCGATGGAGAGAACGACGAGATGGGCTGAGCGCTGTCTGGAAAGTCATGCCCGGCCGCATGATCAAGGCTTGTTTGCCATCGTCCAGGGAGGCATGTACGAGGACTTGCGCAAGCAGAGCGCTCGGGATTTGACTTCGCTAGATTTTCCGGGGTATGCTATTGGTGGACTAAGTGTAGGCGAGCCGAAACATCTTATGTATGAGGTTCTGGATTACACGGTTCCGCTCTTGCCAACAGACAAGCCTCGTTACCTGATGGGCGTAGGTTCTCCAGATGCCCTGATCGAAGGAGCAATTCGCGGTATCGATATGTTCGATTGCGTACTGCCTACGCGGATCGCCCGCAATGGTACGACGATGACGAGCCAGGGAAGACTGGTTGTCCGCAATGCCCAGTATGCCCGAGATTTTGGACCACTGGATCCCGAGTGTGATTGCTACACATGTCGGAACTACTCCAGGGCTTATCTGCGTCACCTGATCAAGAGTGATGAGACATTTGGTTTGCGGTTAACTACATATCACAATCTGTATTTTCTTCTGAATCTGATGAAGAAAGTGCGGCAGGCGATTATGGATGATAGGCTGCTTGATTTCAGGGATGAGTTCTTTGAACAGTACGGTTTGTTTGGCAATGACAAAGGATTTTAAAGGGATCAGGATATAAATGGAAGGAGGAAGAGTATGTTTCAACTTGCAGAAGGTACAGCAACACCATCGACATCTGGCCAATTGCTATCCTTTATTGTGCCTTTGATCATTATGTTTGCGGTATTTTATTTCTTGCTGATTCGTCCGCAAAAGAAAAAGCAACAAACGCGCAATAACATGCTGAATGCATTGCAAAAGGGCGATAAGATTGTAACGATCGGCGGCTTGCATGGTACGATCTTGGAGATGACAGACGACATCGTCGTATTGCGCGTCAACGATGTAACCAAGCTTACATTTGAACGCAGCGCGATCAGTCACCGAGTTTCCGAGCCAGAAAAATAGGATGAGAAAAGAGCCTGAATCGGGCTCTTTTTTTGTTTGGATATGGAAGCTACTTCCCGCTGCAGGACTGGAAACTTTTGATAATTTCAAAGGTGCTTTCGAGAACTTCGAAAATGCTTAAACGGGCCCGAAAGTGTGAGCTTTTTAGATTAGAGTTCCCTGCTCTTTAGGAAGTTCTGCAAACGTGCAGGTTGTTAATAAATGTGTCACTTGGCGAACACGAAACTGAGGATGCTCGAACGTTCTAACTAATTGTAACGAAACAGGGTATCGCTATTTGCGTCAAAAGGAGCGATTTGGAAATCTAACGAAACAGGGTATCGCTATTGCGGCAAAAAAGGGGCTAGATGGCGGATTTTCACCCAAATAACGATATGGCGTTTCGTTAGATTCCGGTAGCTGCTGATTTCGTGAGAATAACGATATGGAGTTTCGTTAGAGCTCGGGGTCACTTAGGTGCTTTGCAAAAGCCTGCGAAAGTGCAGGCTTTTGCACCTGAATTCCCCTGTTTTGAGGAAATTCCTGCAAAAGTGCAGGCTTTTCCCCACTTTGGGCTGGAATCGAGCTAGTTTGGAGAAAAAGGATGCATTTACGCAGGAATTTACTCTTTCGGGCGGAGGTATCTACTAAATTCCTGCATATTTGCAGGTTTTTTGATGTGTCTGGTGTGCAGAGTGTCCTGATATGCGTGTACCGCCCTAATGCGTGTCTGGTATTTGTCTGAGGTGCGTATACTGAATTCTTAATGTGTGTTTTGGGTGTACCGGTGTGCGTTGCGTTTGGTGTGCAGAGTGTCCTGATGTGCGCGTACTGTCCTAATGCGTATCTGGTATTCGTCTGAGGTGTGTATACTGAACGTCCTAATGTGTGTTTGGGGGTGCGGGTGTGCATCTGTCGTGCGTGCAGAGCGATCTAATGTCTTTCTGCTGTGCTCTGGTGTACATTTGGTGGGCTTGCAGAGGTCTTAATGTACGTCTAATGCGCGCCTGCTATTACGATACTGAGCGACCTAATGCTCGTCTATTAGCAATTGATGTGCAACTGGTCAGTACCTAACTATCGTCGATTCAAATTCACTCCGAACACGCCCCCGATCGCTCCGATCGCCAGTGCCGGGAGCAGCCAGGCTAGTGTAGCCCATTGAATCGAGCTGTCCAGGGCGAGGAAGCTGATCACGAAGACGAGAATGCCATAGATCAGACCGGTTATGGAGCCTTGGTATAATCCCTTCATTTGCGCCCGTTTGCCGGAGACTAGCCCTCCGAACAGAATAGCAATCGAATGAACAATGTATGTGTATAAGTTGAGCTCTTGTTCCTCTAGCATGTCGAATTGCAGTAACAGGGATAATGCGAGAGCACCGATCATCATCCAGAGAAAAGCGTACCACAGGCCGGACAAAGTCGGATGGGAAATGCGAATTGAAGCTATACGGCGGATGAAATTCATGACGCGATCCTCCATTCCATATTAATGGTACCTATTTTATGGTCAAGCTTGAACGGTTATGACAAGTTAGCTCTTGATCCATCTACGCAAAATTGGAATCCGCTTAATATCATGCCAATCTATCAATCTCAGACAAGCCGCCAGAATCAAATAAATAACGCCAGCGATTAAGCAAGTAACGATGAAATGAAGGCCTTGGTTACTGATGAGTACAAGCTCATTGTAAAGATAGGCCGCTGCTGCACTCATGATGATCATCAGGCCGCCAACCTTAATGATGTCCAGAGTGGGGAAGCGGAAGCGAAGCGCGTTTGATACGCTGATCCCATGCAGTAAAGTTACGATAATGATATTGATAATAATCGCGAAGATAGCTCCATAGATGCCCAGGCTAGGATTCGACGCCAAATAATAGATGAGAATGAGCTTCACGACCGCACCGATCAGAGTATTGATCAGCGCGCGTCCAGGCTTATCGAGTGCCTGCAGCGTGGCTTGCAGCGGAGCCTGAGCGTAGGAGAAGAGAGCGATAGGGGCCATGACCTTAAGCATTCCGGCCACACTAACATTGTCATACAGAAGCAAGCACAGCGGTTCAGCCAGGACATACATAATGGCCGCGAACGGAGCGCCGGTCACCAGTGCCAGCCGGATAGACTGATGCAATCTCAGATGAATGGTTCGCATATCTCCTTTGGCCTGAGCTTCTGCCAGAGAAGGGACGAGCGAGATAGCCAGCGACGAGGTAAGCGCACCGGGCAGCAGCATGAGCGGGATGACCATACCTTGCAATGCGCCATATTGAGAAGTGGCGACTGCCGTAGCAATTCCGGCTATGGCGAGGCTGCGTGCTGTGATGATTGATTCCAGCAGATAGGACATGGAGCCGACCAGACGGCCGCCTGTTACAGGCAGGGCCACCTTAAAGATTTGTCTAAGGAGCGAGAAGAAGGAGACTTTACTTTGTTGTTCAACGGCGGTATCCGTACATGCTGTAGAATCTGGCTTTGGTTTGACCTGTATTTTGCCGCGAAAACGTTGATATTGCCAGAGCAGAACAGCTAGGCCGACAATCTCTCCGAAGACAACCCCGAGCATCGCTCCGGCTGCGCCATATTCGATTCCCCAGGGGAGCAGCAAGTAGGAGAACCATAGAACGCAGATGATCCTGGCGACGGTCTCGATGACGGAGGAGACGGCGGAGGGCACCATGTTCTGCTTGCCCTGGAAGTATCCGCGATATACGGAAGATACAGCGACGATGACGATCATCGGGCTCATCGCGATGAATGTCTGGAAGACACGCGGATCGGTCAGAATATGCTGGCTTACCCACGGGGCCCCGAACAGACATATAAAAGTGAACAGGAACCCGATAGCAGTCGCATAGACCAGGCTCGTCCTTAGAATCGCAGCAGATCGCTGAGAATTCCCAGTCGACTCTGCCTCGGCTACCAGCTTGGCGATGGCAAGAGGAATCCCTCCAGCTATAAGCGTTACAATCACCAGGAAAAAAGGGTAACCCAATTGATACAAGCCGACGCCTTCTGTACCGATGATCCGCGGCAGCATAATACGTGGAATGAAGCCTAGAATGCGATTAATAATACTTGCCAAGAGCAGGATCATCGTGCCCTGGATAAAGGTTTGTTTATTCAAATCGATTACCTCTCTCCCCTAAATGAGCATCTCCCGAATAGCGATGTTAATTAACCATATGCTAGTCCTCTCCCAATTCATGACTTGTCTTTAGAGGAAGTTCAAAAAGTTCGCTTTTGATCACGAAGTAACACGGGGAGCTTATTCGACGTCGAATCTTGAATTCACCCGGGCCTTCTGATGCTCACGTACAAACTACGTACGCTCCGCTCCTCAGGCCCTAGGTTCATCCAATCTTCTCGGTGCTGAAAACCGATCTTTTTGAACAAGCTATTTAAGAGAAAGTTCAAAAAGTCCACTACCCTCGCATTTTCATCTCTTATTTATAGTCGATAATTCTATCAAGCAGGAATCGGGAAAATGAAGTAGAATGTTAATGTAGATGGGGATGAGGAAGGAGGCACCAAGAATGGCTGAAGAGGATTACACGAGGAAGGAACTGTTCGAGACGATCGAGAATCTATGCCGTAGCAAGGTAGATGAATTCCGGCTGATCGGATATGAACATGTGACAGAAGAGGAAATATGGAGCTGCGTCAGCCAGAAGTATGAGAAGGATGGCTTTCCGCCATTATACAAATTGGTAAATGATATCCTTTCTTTGAAGATAACCCATTTTATGAATTATTTAACGCTTTCCGCTTATCGTGGATCCCGTTTAGATTAAGGGGTCTTTTTTGTGTTCTAGGAAGGGAAGTTCAATAGCTTTGGTGCTGAAAATGGACCTTCCTGAACACACTGTTGAGAGCCGCCGTAATAAAACTGACAAAATTGGTCAAATTGACGGTCGATTCTCACGTAGCTATAATAGGAATATTGAGAATTGAAAGGGGATCGAAGTACGGGATGAAAAGAATAGTGGCATTCATATCCGTGGTGGTTGTCGTAACAGCCATAATGTGTTGGTCAACCCCAGGTTTATTGAAAAGCATGCGTCTCGGCCTGGATTTAAAAGGCGGTTTCGAGATTTTGTATGAGGCTTCACCTTTGGAGGGCGGGACAAAAGTTACCAAGGAATCGCTGGTCAAAACAGCGCAAAGCTTGGAGAAACGCGCCAACAAGCTCGGAACGAGCGAGCCTGAGGTTACTACGGAGGGAACGAACCGGATTCGTGTTAAATTGGCCGGTGTAACCGATGAGTCTGAGGTCCGCAAAATGATGAAAGAGCCTGCGGAATTGACGTTCCGTAGTAAAGATGGAACTGAGAAGAATGCAGATGAATATAACAAAATTGAAATGATCGGTACTGACTTCGCTGAGAACGGCGCCAAGGTCGAGCTCGGACAGATGAACGAGCCTCTGGTCAGCATCAAAGTGAAGAGTAAAGATAAATTTGCTGAAGTAACGAAACGTTTGCTCGGTCAACCACTTGCTATTTATATGAATGATGAATTGATCTCTGATCCAACTGTACAAGCTGTCCTTACTGATGGAACAGCTTCAATCAGCGTAGGTGGCGATCGGGTTAAGGCGAATGAGCTTCGCGACGTTATCAACCTGGGCGCTCTGCCACTGAAGCTGACAGAGAAATACTCACAAAGTATCGGGGCAACTCTCGGTCAGCAGTCTTTGACCTCTACGATTGAGGCAGGTTTGATCGGCTCAGCATTTATTTTGATATTCATGATCGGGATGTACCGGGTGCCAGGCCTAATCGCCAGCTTCTCCCTGATCCTGCATACCTGGCTGCTTATAGCCGTGTTCGCTTGGGCGAATTTCACGCTAACTTTGCCGGGGATTGCGGCGATTATACTCGGGATTGGGATGGCCGTCGATGCCAATATCATTACCAATGAGCGGATCCGAGAAGAGCTTAAGAGCGGTAAGAGCGTAATGTCCGCGGTTAAAGCGGGGGGCAAGCATTCCTTCCGTACGGTTATGGACTCCAACATTACGACGATTATCGTAGCCATCGTGATGTACGCATATGGAACAGGATCGGTAAAAGGCTTCGCCCTTGTACTCATTGTGGAAATCGTGCTTAGCTTCGCCACGAATATCTACTTCTCCCGGTTCCTTCTTCACTTGCTGCTTAAAGCGGGTAAGCTGATGAAACCGAAATACTTCGGTGTTAAGGAGAGTGAAATTCGTGCACTTTGATAAGAGCATTAAGAAACTGGATTATGTACACTTAAGTAAATACTTCTTTGCTTTCTCGATCGCTTTGATGGTGATCGGTGTCGTCTTCCTGTCTGTATTTGGTTTGAATTATAGCGTAGACTTTCAATCCGGCTCCAATGTTGACATTAACATTACGAAACCGATGACCAAGGACGAGATTACTCCGATTCTGGAGAAGCTAGATATTGCTCATGGAACCACGATTAACGAAGGGGAGCAGCGGATCTCGATCCGGTTCAACGAAGTGCTTAGCGAGGATCAGGATTCGGTACTGAAGCAGGAGATCAGCAAGCTTGATCCGAATGCTGCGTTTGAAATCAATACTGTGGATACGGATATGGCCAGGGAACTGGCTCATAATGCGATTAAATCCGTTCTGTTCGCTTGTCTGGGGATTATCATTTATGTCAGTATCCGTTTTGAATGGCGGTTTGCTGTAGCTGCAGTTGCATCATTGTTGCATGACGCTATTCTGGTTATAGCGGTCTTCTCGATCTTCCAATTGGAGGTCGACCTTACGTTTATCGTTGCTGTATTAACTATTATCGGTTACTCTATCAATGATACGATCGTTATCTTTGACCGGATTCGCGAGAATATGCGCTTTGCCAAATTGAAGACCGATGAGGACCTTAAGGAGCTGGTCGATCATAGTATTGCACAGACGATCATGCGTTCCTTGTACACGGCTCTGACGGTGTTCATCGCCGCCTTCTTCTTATTCTTACTCGGCGGGGAATCTATCAAGATGTTCTCCCTGGCGATGTCCATCGGTCTTCTGTTCGGAGCTTATTCCAGTATCTTTATTGCCAGTCCGCTGTGGTATTTACTTAAGATTGGAAAAAAGAAAAAACCGGCTAAGGCGGCTTAAGCGATTATATAAGTGTATTGTTGCTGGGCATGGAGAGCCGCGTCGTAATCGACGCGGCTCTGTCATTCTATGATTAGTTCTCGGGCTTCAGGGGGGTTATAATGAGACGCGAACAAACTGTTGCTACAGATTCCGTTGCTGCAGTCAGTATGGTATGCAATTTCGCCCTAGCTGCTCTAAAAGGGACTGTAGGTTTATTGTTTAATAGCCGCGCTATGCTGGCAGATGCCATATACTCGTTATCAGAGGTGTTGTCTGCTGTCGCCAATGCGTTGATGAATGTCAAATGGAGGCTGTATGATCGCCATAAGCAACCTGCTTCCCGGCCAAACGCTACGCAGCAGGCGAATCTGAATCTGCCCATCGCAGTATTCATCGCAGTATTGATTCTGCTCGGCGCACTGCAGACCATCATTACGACGATGACAGCCATTGTTGAAGGAGATATTCATGCTCCCGATTATGTTGCGGGGGTCGTTGTCGTCGCGGCTCTGGTGATCAAGGAAGTGCTCTTTCAAATTCAGTATCGTTCAGCCTCTGCACAATCGGAGAAGGAACGAGAGAGTTATGCGGAGAACCACCGCTATTCGCTATATTGTTCTATTATCGTTATGCTTGGTATATTTGGAGCGATGACGGGTCATGCGCTAGATGTACCCGTGATGCTATATTTTGATCCGATTGCAGCCATTATTGTCGCCTTTATTGTGGCTTATCGCGCTTACTTGATGGTGAAGAGAACGATCAGCGGCTTGATAGCTACAACGCTCGTGGAAGAGGATACCGAACGGTTCATAGAGACGGTTCAGCGCGTCCATGGGATTATCACCGTTGAGGATTTGCGCGCCCTCGAGCACGGGCATTATGTGAGGGTGGTCGCCAAGATCAGCGTAAATCCGCAGATCACTGTTACAGAGGCGAATGATATAGCCAATCGGGCGAAGGTGCTGCTTATGCACCGTTTCTCTCATGTGAATGATGTCAGTATTCTTGTACTGCCGTATGACCCGGGGTATCCCTACAAGAGCAATCAACTGGGAGCGAATGATGATATGCCTAACCTCCTGCAATAGTAATTATTTATTCTGAAAATCGAGGGATCGACCGGAGAAAGAGGTGTGAAGTCGTTGCTACAATCGAAGTATCAGTGGAAGCTATCTTCTTGCGATGCTGAAGCGTCGCGTCGACTGGAGCAGCAGCTAGGTATTCCACCCTTGCTCGCTTCTCTATTGGTGACGCGTGGGATCAAGCATCCCGAGGAAGCTTCAAGATTCATGGATCAGTCCTTGCTGGACCAGCATGATCCATATCAGATGAGCGGAGTCAAGGAAGCGGTTCCAAGAATCCGCCAGGCTGTTGAATCTGGTGAACGAATATTAATCTATGGAGACTATGATGCGGATGGAGTATCTTCTACCGCACTTATGATAGAGCTGATGCGCAGGCTTAAGGCGAGCTATGAGTTCTATATTCCGCATCGTTCGAAGGAAGGCTATGGATTACATAATCATGCATTGAAGCAAGCTCATGAGAATGGAATCAGTCTGATTATTACCGTAGATACCGGAATTAGCGCTGTAGAACAGATCAGCTATGCATCTGAGTTGGGAATCGATGTGATTGTTACTGACCATCACGAGCCGCCGCTCAAGCTTCCGGAAGCCTATGCGCTTATCAATCCGAAGCTTCCCTACTGCCCGTACCCCTTCAAGGGGCTGGCGGGTGTCGGAGTGGCCTATAAGCTGGCCTCAGCATTGCTTGGTGAGGACACGCCGGATGCGTGGCTGGAGCTTGTAGCCTTGGGGACAATTGCAGATTTAATGCCATTGATAGATGAGAACAGAGTGCTTGTCCGCAAAGGACTTAAGCAGATGACGGAGTCTTCATTTCCGGGAATGTCCGCACTGCTTCACATCGCTGGCTGGAATCCAGGCGAGGTCTCTGCGACGAATGTGGCCTTCGGTCTTGCGCCGCGTATTAATGCGGCTGGTCGCATGAGCCATGCCTTCGAAGCGCTTGATGTTCTGACAGCGACCCACATGGAGGCGGCGGAAGCCGCGGCAGAGAAGCTGGATCTGCTCAACCGGGAGCGTCAGCAACTGGTTGATGACATTGTGCGCGAAGCCTTCGAACGGATCGAGGCGATAGAAGCTGTCGGGCCTGTGCCGAATGTGCTAGTCGTCGCAGGTGAGGGCTGGAATGTGGGCGTGGTCGGTATCGTCGCTTCAAAAATATTAGAACGCTATTACCGCCCGACTCTAGTGCTCGGTATCAATTCAGCTACAGGGGAATGTAAGGGCTCTGCGCGTTCTATACCCGGCTTTGATATTTACGAAGCCTTGACGCATTGCGATGAATTGCTCGATCATTATGGCGGTCACCCTGCAGCGGCCGGGATGTCATTACATGTTAGCCATCTGGAGGAATTCGAACAGAGACTTAATGATTTCTCGCAGGCTATCCTTAAGCCGGAGCATTTCATTCCGTCCTTGCAGGCCGAGCTGGAGTGCAGATTGGGAGAGATTACACTGCCTGTGATTGAACAATTGGCCCAGCTGGAGCCCTTCGGAATGGGAAATCCTTCTCCGCGCTTGCTTCTCCGGGAAGCTGAACTGCTGGATTACAGACAGATGGGCAAGGATAGCAAGCATCTGAAGCTGACGATCCGTCAGGATGGGAATGTGATGGAGGCCGTAGCTTTTGGCAAAGGTGAGATCTATACTCTGTTATCTCCGGAAGCGAGAGTCAATCTAGTCGTAGAAGCGGGGATTAACGAATGGAATGGGCGGCGTAAGCCGCAATTATTCATTCAGGATATTTCGATTCCTGATCTGCAGGTGTTCGATTATCGAGATCCACTGGATCCCGGGATGAAAATCGAAGAGCTATGCAGCAAAATGCTAAACATCTCATACTGCAGCGCTGGCTCGCTCGCGGTTGTCTCAACACGTCGGGCGGATCTGCTCTCGATCGGTCATTTACCGGGAATATCGGCGTGGGTTTATGACAAGGAGCGAGGAATCTATCCTGGCAGCGCTGAATCGGAATGGGACGAAGCGGTTACAGTAAAAACATTATTCGTTATGGAACTGCCGGAGTCACCGGATATTTGGAACAAAATGCTGTCTGGTTTCGCCAATCTGGAACGGGTATTCCTGCTTCATCCGCGTTCATCCGTGGAAGTGATCGAGGCGCCGTCCCGCGAACGATTCAAGCAGGTCTATGTATTTCTCAGGAAATATGTTGGCCCGGATGGATGCTCCGAGGAACAGGTGATTGTAAATATAATGTCCCGTTTAGGAATTACACGCCGTATGGTATATTTTATTCTGGACATATTTACAGAGCTGGACTTCGTAAGCCGGACTGAAGGAAGGATTATGGTCAATCCGGAGCCTTCCAAGCGTCCGTTGGAATCCGCGCAGAGTTATCAGGCCTTGGGACTGCTTGCGGAGATGGAGCAAATCCTGCTTTATGAAGAAGTGCCACAAATTACGGAATGGATCACCTGCCAATTACAGGGGGTTTCATAATAGATTTTGTCCAAGCAAGGGATGGTAGTATATTTTAATTTTATGGAGGAGATTTTGTTGGACTTAAAACCTTATATTCGCGTAATCCCCGATTTCCCGCAGGAGGGTATCAGCTTCAAGGACATTACGACCTTATTGAATGATGGTGAGAAATACAAGGCGGCTATTAATGCGCTTAAAGAGTTGGTATCCGATTTAAAAATAGACGTGATCGCTGGTCCGGAAGCCCGCGGTTTTGTCGTTGGCGCTCCGCTTGCTTATGCACTCGGGGTTGGCTTCGTGCCGATCCGCAAGAGCGGCAAGCTGCCTTATGAGACGATTGAAGCAGGCTATGATCTTGAATATGGCAAGGATAAGCTGGCGATGCATAAGGACGCGATCAAACCTGGTCAGAACGTACTGATCGCTGATGATTTGCTGGCAACGGGCGGTACGATCGCAACTTCCGTCAAGCTCGTTCGTGAGCTCGGTGGGAATATTGTGGGGACAGCCTTTCTGATTGAGCTCAGCGAGCTGAACGGACGGTCCAAGTTGCCGGACATCAACGTATTCTCACTTGCGAAGTATGATTATTGATCAGAGCCTAGCAGATCCTCTGATTTATCTATAAGAAGGGCGGCCTCCCGAGTAGTGATAGTAAGTTAACTACTTGGGGGACCGCCCTCGTTTTTATTTTTAATTAAGCGGCATCTTCACTCTCGTTGGAGAGACCAAAATGCTGAATAAATTTGAAGAACAGGCTGAGCACGATACCTACAATCGTTGCAAGAGCCATCCCTTTTAATTCCACGTTGCCGAGTTTTAATGTAGCGCCGCTGAGTCCGACGACAAATACGACGGTGGCCAGAATCATATTCGTGGCTTTGGAGAAGTCGACCTTCTGTTCGACGAAGATACGAAGCCCGGAAGCAGCGATGACGCCGAACAAGAGCAGCGATACTCCGCCCATTACCGGTTCAGGAATATTAGCGATCACGGCCGAGAATTTACCGGAGAAGGAGAGCAGGATAGCAAAGACAGCCGCTCCACCGATTACATAGGTAGAATATACCTTGGTCAAAGCCATAACCCCAATATTCTCGCCATAGGTCGTATTCGGCGTGGAGCCGACAAACCCGGATATCACGGTAGAAATACCGTTCCCGAGCAAGGATCTATGCAAGCCTGGATCTTTCGACAGATCTTTACCTACGATATTGCTAGTAACGAGCAAGTGACCGATATGTTCAACGATGACGACGAGTGCAACCGGAATGATCGAAACGATGACCGAGAAATCCCATTTTGGCGTTGTTATGGTCGGCATGGAGAACCACTGAGCCGCTCCGATCACCTCGGTCTTCACTTCACCAAGGATTAAGGCAAGCACGTAACCGACCACAATACCGATAAGGATATGGATGATCTTCGGGAAGCCGCGGAATAGCACTGCTCCCAGAATAGTTACACCGAGGGTGACCAGTGAGAGGGTAATATTCGTTGCATTTGGAGTGAACGATACGCCTGGATCTTTAGAGATCCAGCCAGCCATACCGGCAGCAACAGGGATCAGTTCAAGACCGATCAGCGCGACAATTGCGCCCATAGCTGCTGGCGGGAATACGACATCAATCCACTTGGTTCCCGCATATTTTACGAGTAATCCTACTACGATGAAGATAAGACCGGTAATGATGAAAGCTCCCAGAGCGAGCGCATATCCGTTGCCTGGATTTCTCTCGATTACAGAAAGTACCGGTGCGATAAAAGCAAAGCTCGAGCCGAGATAGGCTGGTATTTTTCCTTTACAGATCAGAATGTAGAGCAAGGTGCCGATCCCGTTCATCAGCAGAATCATGCCTGGATCTACGCCGAACAGGTTCGGTACCAGCACGGTACTGCCAAACATGGCGAATAAATGCTGGAGACTTAGCAGGGCGCCAGGCCCGACAGGGACTTTCTCATTAACTTGAATTTCACGTTGCAAGCAGGGTCACTCCTCTATAATTAAACGTTCTTATGGCATCCTTAATATGATAAGGACAATCCCGACATTTTTCAACAATATTTTTTGCTTGCTGAGCGTCTTTTTCCAGATTTCCCTGAAGCGGATTGAATATACCTGGCCTCCAGACAAATAAAAAACCCGGCATTTGCACCTACCGCAAACGTCGGGTTCTCTATAATTCTTTATGCGAAATGATGTGAAATTCTAGAAGCTATTGCTAAGCTGCTCGGCAAAATCGCCGACGATCGGTAATTTGGTCTGTTTCCCCTGGAGTGCAAGCAACATGAGGACGATCCACAGAACGAACATTAACGGCCAGATGATCAAGGAGATTAAAGCGCCGATAATAGGGATGAAGCCTACGATGATGTTAATCAGTGTTAGGGAACCGAATACGATGATGGATTGGGCGGCGTGAAATTTAACGAAGTGGCTGTTCTTTTCGAGCACGAGGAAAATAATACCTGAGATGAAGCTAAATGCGTAACACAGCAGACCGGCCACCTTGGGGTCTAATCCGGTCGAGGATGGTTCGGCATTCAAATTGTTCATGGAAATGGGATTCCTCCTAGATAAAGTGTAATTATATGATACATGGATATTCGTTAAGTTGGTAGGTAATTCCTTCCACGAATGAAACATTGTTTTCGAATAAACAAGAAAAAATTTGAAAGATGTCGAAAAGGCTGTGCTCTAATTTCACAGAATCGCTGGAAGCCAGAGAGAATAGTTGACGGAAGGGTATGTAAGAGTCATAATTATAGGAAATCAAAAATGGGGGTATAGTGCCCTCTGACGTACAGAACTCAATCTAGATTTATATATAGAAAGGACTCGGACAGGATTCAATGGGCATAGAGCGATTACTTGAAAAGGCGTCCGCCTATATAAAAGAACCGGATCTTCCCCGCATTCGGGAAGCATATGACTTCGCAGAGCAGGCCCATCACGGTCAGCTGCGGAAGTCTGGAGAACCGTATATACTGCACCCTTTAGCGGTGGCTGATATTGTCGTCGGCATGCAAATGGACATTTTGTCGATTATTGCTGCGCTTCTTCATGATGTGGTAGAGGACACTACCGTTTCTCTGAAGGAGATCGAGAATCAGTTTGGCATGGAGTGCGCCTTATTGGTTGACGGGCTAACCAAGCTGGAGCGAATCAAATTTCGTTCCAAGGAGGAGCAGCAGAACGAGAATTACCGCAAAATGTTCATCGCTATGGCACAGGACATCCGTGTGATTGTGATTAAGCTTGCCGACCGTCTGCATAATATGCGGACTTTGAAATATCAGTCTGAAGAGAGTCAGCGGCGTATAGCCTATGAGACACTGGAAATTTTCTGTCCCATTGCGAATCGGCTCGGTATTTCCGCTATTAAATGGGAGATGGAAGACATTGCGCTGCGCTATTTGAACCCGCAGCAGTATTATCGGATTGCTAATTTAATGCGGAAGAAACGGGCGGAACGGGAAGAATATATTGCGAATGTTATCGCAAGGATCAAAGAGAAGCTAGAGGAAATGGGCGTAGAGGCCGACCTGTTGGGCCGGCCCAAACATATTTATAGCGTGTACAAGAAGATGACCACGAAGAATAAGCAATTCAATGAAATCTATGATTTGCTGGCCATCCGTATCATTGTTAACAATATTAAGGACTGTTACGCGACACTTGGCATTATTCATACTTTGTGGAAGCCGATGCCTGGACGGTTTAAGGATTATATTGCGATGCCTAAGGCCAATATGTACCAATCTTTGCATACGACTGTGGTTGGTCCTAATGGCGAGCCTACGGAAGTGCAGATCCGTACCTGGGAAATGCACCGTACGGCGGAGTACGGGATCGCGGCGCACTGGGCCTATAAGGAAGGCAACTATGCAGGCGGTCCGGAGAACAGGATGACGTTCTTCAATGAAATTCTGGAGCTTCAGCATGAGGCCAAGGATGCTTCTGAGTTCGTGGAATCGCTCAAAATGGACTTTTTTACCGATTTGGTGTTTGTCTTTACGCCATCCGGAGAGGTCATCGAGCTGCCTGCGGGCTCTGTTCCGCTTGATTTTGCATACCGGATTCATACCGAGGTTGGTAACCGGACGATAGGTGCCAAGGTGAACGGGCGGATCGTGCCGCTGGATTGTAAACTGAAGACTGGGGATATCGTTGAGATTCTGACCTCGAAGCATTCTTACGGGCCGAGCCAGGACTGGTTGAAGATTGCGCAGTCTTCCCACGCTCGCAGCAAAATCAAGCAGTGGTTCAAGAAGGAGAAGCGCGAGGAGAATATCGAGAAGGGACGCGAAGCGATTGAACGGGAGCTGAAGCGGGCCGGGATCGATTCCTCTCTTTGGATGACGGATGATAAATTGTTGGATGCAGCCAAGAAGTATTCCTTCAATGATATCGATGATATGCTGTCTGCTATCGGCTTCGGCGGAATCACTGCGGCGCAGATATGCACTAAGCTGACAGAGAAGCTACGTAAGGAGCAGGAAGAGAGCAGCAACTCGATCGAGCTTACTTCGGAAATCAAGGAAGTGAAGCCGGCGCCGGAGACGCGCAAGCCGCGTCCAACTAATGGTGTTGTCGTGAAAGGGATCGATAATCTGCTAGTTCGCTTCGCCAGATGCTGTAATCCGGTTCCAGGCGATGATATCATCGGCTATATTACCCGGGGGCGGGGAGTCTCCGTCCACCGCAGCGATTGCCCGAATATTCCTCATGACGGAGATGGGGAAGAGGCAGAACGGATTATTGAGGTGGAGTGGGTCGGTGAGATCGAAGCCAATTACAGTGTAGACATTGAGATCACCGGTCATGATCGGCGTAATTTCCTCAATGAAGTGCTGCAAGCTGTATCGGAGAGCAAGACGAATATTTCGGCGGTGTCGGGCCGCTCGGATAAGAACAAGATGGCGCTGGTTCACATGACGATCTTGATCCGCAATACGGATCATTTACAGTCTGTTGTGGAGAAGATCAAGAGGGTGAAGGATGTCTACACGGTCCACCGCATCATTCAATAGCGGAAGTTCAAAAACTCCACCTTTGATCACGAAGTAAGCCAATAAGCTGATTCGGCATAGAATCTTGAATTCAGCAGTGGCCTAAGCAGATGCTTACGAAGTTATGTTTCCTACGGAAACATCTCAGGTGCTCACGTACCCACAACGTACGCTGCGCTCCTCATGCCCTGCTTCATCCAACCTTCTCGGTGCTGAAAACTCACATATTGAAGAAACGGAGTTAATGTGAAATGAAAGTAGTTGTACAACGTTGTAAGGCGGCTAGTGTGACGGTTGACGATGAGGTTATCGGCTCTATTGGGCAAGGGTTGATGCTGCTCGTAGGTATTACCCATGACGATACTGAGAAGGAAGCAGCTTACCTAGCTGAGAAAATCGCCGGGCTGCGGATTTTTGAGGATGAAGCTGGCAAAATGAATCTTAGTGTCACCGATGTTGGGGGATCGATCCTGTCGGTATCGCAGTTTACGCTCTACGGGGATTGCCGCAAAGGCAAGCGTCCCAGCTTTATAGCGGCTGCCAGACCCGAACAAGCCGAACCGCTGTATGATCGCTTCAATGAAATGCTGCGGGAGAAAGGCCTGACGGTGGAAACCGGTCAATTCGGCGCTCTTATGGATGTGGCCTTGACGAATTGGGGGCCGGTTACCCTGGTGTTGGACAGCCCTGCTGTTTAATTAACGGACTGAACTGAATAACGGATAATTGGCTCCTTCACTGGATACCCTTCTAAGTAAAGAGACAGCAAGCCATGAGATAATTGCGATTTTTCATGAGCAGCTGGATTTTAACGATGATGGAAGTGACCAGTGAGGGAGCCTTTTGTTATGCGCCAATCTTTAAAATCAACTGCCTTGCAGAGCCTCCCGCTTCTGCCGACCGGAGGGCGGAGGGAAGCCGAGAGGCTTGCGAAGGCCGGGCATGGTGAGGAGCGAGCCTGCTTGCAGGAGGTTAGACCGTCCAGTGAGCATTTACTACGCCGTTAATGTGGGCGGGGGTAAGATTGATCTTGAATAAGGGAGTGACTGGGATGTCCAAGCATATACAAGCTTATTTCCGTAATGAAGATGAGGCCGAAGGAGCTAGAGCGAGCCTGATTGCTGTTACGACTGCAGAGGTTGAAGTGGGGCGGCTGTCTGACTCGGTAGCTGCCAGCGATTGGTCTGCGCCGGCCTTCTATCCGATGAGCAACAATGGATTTACTGTGGCCAGCGGTCCGGGAACGATGTCGGCACAAGGCCTGTTTCATGTAGTGGATATGGGGGATGGCGAGGTGCGAGGGGATCTCGATGGGAGCAATAGCTTTGATGCGGATCGCGGAGAGACGGTTCGAGATGATGTGCTTGATGAGGCTGTAACGGATGAAACCGATGAGTATCAGTATGTGCTCAGTACAAAAGTCAGTGATGAACAATATGAGAGCGTTGTGCATAAACTACGTTCTTTGGGGGCTTTTATTGAAACAGCGGGACGATAAACTTTGTAATCTAACTGTAACATTGGCTTCACAGTCCTTTAACATAGCCTGTTTATAATAAGAGCATGACCCCCTTTTTAATATATACCTTTTGAACCTGTACCCCGTTGGTAGCAGGTTTTTTTCTGTCTATAGCCTTTAATTTCAGATTACTGCGTGTGTGTGTAATTGCAGGTTATACACTTATTTTCCGGGATGTATCGGAAGTCCCCTCGTGTAAATGTATTTTGTACACCTAGAACTAACCATATCGGATGAATCGAGGAAAATCGTTATTTTTTAGTGTATGTTTTACAATTAAAATGAAGCTCGAGCCTGTTTTGTAACTTTTAAGTACACTACATGCAATTAGTGCCCCATGCTCAGAATACTCCGTCCCGAATCAGCTCAGTTATAGCCCTCTGCCCGAATAAATCTCCGGGAATAATTGCATTTCTGCAGCTAAGGCTTGACTTTATCCCATTAGTTACTTAAAATCAAAAAATATATTAGTTTAAGTGTGAGTTCAAAAATGGCCAGTTTCAGCGGCCTTGAACAACCTTTATAAAGATTTGATGACGGGACGAGTAATTCAACCCCACAGCCCCAGAGAAGAATCCCAGACTATTTCGATGCGCAGGGTGAAGCAAGTTGCTGCTTACGCATCTGAATTAGCCGGCTGGAAGGATTCTGGTTGATGATTGAAGGAAGGACTTCCCCGAGAACTGGCGACGAAAAGCCTTCACACGTATAGTGCGCGAGGAGCTTAGTAGACGTGCGGCGCTTAACGGGCGTTAATCGTATGGAGCGAATATTTGTAGAAGCGAGCCTGTGTACATGTATGTAATGCATATGTCACGGATTCCTCGCATGTATTCGGAATGTGGGTGGTACCACGGGTGATATGAAAATAATATCTCTCGTCCCTGTTATTGTGATGACAGGGGCGGGATTTTTTTATTTTCAGGAAAATAGATAATGATGGAGGATAGCGACTATGGCTTTTCAGAAACCGACAGGTACGCAGGATTTATTGCCGGGCACGGTGGAAAAATGGCAGTTCATTGAAGAGAAGGCACGGGACTTGTGCCAGCGGTTTAACTATAGAGAGATCCGCACGCCGATCTTCGAACAGACCTCTCTTTTTGAACGCGGCGTTGGTGAGACGACGGATGTGGTCGAGAAGGAAATGTACACTTTTACCGATAAAGGGGATCGTAGCATGACGCTGCGGCCGGAAGGAACGGCTGGGGTAGTGCGATCTTATGTAGAGAATAAGCTGTACGGGGAGCCTGATGTTAGCAAGCTCTACTATATCGGGCCTATGTTCAGATACGAGCGTCCCCAGGCTGGACGGCAAAGACAGTTCCACCAATTCGGTGTGGAAGCGTTCGGAGCAACGGACCCGGCGATCGACGCCGAGGTGGTGGCGCTCGGTTATCAATTCTGCCGAGAGCTTGGTCTCCAAGACGTTAAGGTAGAGATTAACTCGGTAGGGAATGCGGAGAGCCGGGCTGCTTATCGCCAGACGCTGCTCGATTTTCTTACTCCGATGAAGGATACGCTGTGTAAGGATTGTCAATCCCGTATGGAACGCAATCCGCTGCGTGTACTCGACTGCAAGGTGGATCAGGATAAATTCGTGAATGCTCCGTCCATTCTGGACAGTCTGGATGAGGAGTGTACGGCGCATTTTGCCAAGGTGCGGGAGCTGCTCAGCGCGATGGATGTAGATTATGAAATTAACCATCGTCTAGTCCGCGGGCTTGACTACTATACGCATACGGCGTTTGAATATAAAGCTCAAGGAATCGGTGCGATCGATACGATTGGCGGTGGCGGACGCTACAACGGACTGGTGAGTGAAATTGGCGGACCGGATCAACCGGGTATCGGCATGGCGCTTGGTCTGGAGCGGATCGCTTTAATCCTGGAGAAGCAGGAAATCGGGATCAGCGGGGTCAGACCACTTGATATTTACCTTGTAGCGCTCGGTTCGTCGGCCGATACTGAGGTGACTATCCAGTTATCCAAGCTTCGTCAGGCAGGCCTATCTGCTGACCGTGACTATTTGGGACGCAAGATCAAGGCGCAGATGAAATCGGCTGACCGGATGCAGGCCAAGTATACGGCGATTCTCGGGGATGACGAGCTGGAGCGTGGAGAGATCGTGCTCAAAATGATGGAGACCGGTGAACAGCGGACGGTGAAGCTGAGTGATCTGGTAGATGAATTGAAGAAGTAATGATGAAGTGAACTAACTTTTTCTGAACAACCTCTATATAAAAAATGCAAAAATGCAAAGGAGATACTTATATTATGAAACGTACTCATCAATGTGGAACACTGAGTGCTGCAAACATTGGCGAAACAGTCACTCTTAATGGCTGGGTTCAGACCCGCCGTGACCTGGGCGGCGTGCTATTCATCGATCTTCGCGATCGCAGCGGCTTGGTACAAATCGTATTCAACCCTGCTTATTCCGGTGAAGCCCTGCAGGTTGCTGACAAGGTGCGCAGTGAATTTGTCCTTGCTGTCAGCGGTAAAGTCGTTCAGCGGGATGCGGAGACGATCAACCCGAACCTGCCGACAGGTGATATCGAAGTGCATATTACGGAAATTGAAGTATTAAATACAGCGAAGACGCCTCCTTTCTTCATCGAGGATGGGGTAGAGGTTGATGAATCCTTGCGCTTGAAATATCGTTATCTGGACCTGCGCCGTCCGGAGATGCAGAAGACGCTGTGGCTCCGCTCCAAGGCAGCCAAGGTATTCCGTGATTTCCTGGATGGGGAAGGCTTCATCGAGGTGGAGACTCCGATTCTGACGAAGAGCTCTCCAGAAGGGGCGCGTGATTATCTGGTTCCTAGCCGTGTGCATCCTGGTGAGTTTTTTGCCCTGCCGCAATCACCGCAGCTGTATAAGCAGCTCCTTATGGTAAGCGGCGTGGAGCGCTATTATCAAATCGCTCGCTGCTTCCGCGATGAAGACCTGCGTGCTGACCGCCAACCGGAATTCACCCAGGTGGACATTGAGACTTCATTCCTGTCCCGGGATGAACTGTTGGGAATGATGGAGAAACTGGTTGTCCGTCTGTTTAAAGAGACAAAGGGAATCGACATTGAAACTCCGTTCCAACGTCTGACTTATGCCGACGCTATGGGCAAATACGGCTCTGACAAGCCGGATCTTCGCTTCGGTCTGGAGCTTGTTGATGTTAGTGATATCGTCGCAACAAGCGGTGTGAAGGTGTTCTCCTCGGTCATCGAGAAGGGCGGAGAGGTTAAGATCCTGAATGCGAAGGGCTGTGGAACCTGGAGCCGTAAGGATATCGATGATCTCGGACCTTATGCGGCGCGTTATGGTGCTAAGGGTCTGGCTTGGGTTCAGGTGAAGGAAGGAACCTTCCGCGGACCGATCGTCAAATTCCTGAGCGAGCAAGAAATTGAGGCGTTGAAAGAACGGACCGGGGCTGAAGATGGGGATCTGCTGCTCTTCTCCGCAGACAATAAGAAGGTCGTTGCCGATGTACTCGGCGCACTCCGTCTGAAGATCGGACGCGATCTCGGCCTGATCGACGACAATGTATACAAATTCGCTTGGGTAGTAGACTTCCCACTGCTTGGCTGGGATGAAGACCAGAAACGTTATGTCGCAGAACACCATCCGTTCACCCGTCCACGGGATGAAGATCTGGAGCTGTTCGATACCGACCCGGGTAAGATCCTGGCGCAAGCGTATGACCTCGTATTGAACGGTTACGAAGTGGGCGGCGGCTCAATGCGTATTTACAAACGGGATGTACAAGAGAAAATGTTCAATGCGATCGGCTTGTCTCCGGAAGAAGCCAAGGACAAATTCGGCTATTTGATGGATGCGTTCGAATACGGAACTCCGCCACATGGTGGTATCGCCTTCGGCTTCGACCGCCTGGTTATGCTGCTGGCTGGCCGTTCCAATCTGCGTGAGACGATCGCCTTCCCTAAGACGGCGAGTGCGACCGATCTGCTGATGAATGCACCGTCCGAGGTGGATGCGCCTCAACTGGAACAGCTGCATATCAAGCTGGCAACCAAACCTCCAGTGGCAGCAAAATAAAAATAACAGCAGCTGCGGGATATCCCGCTGAGCCTGCTCTTGATGAAAAGGACCTTACCCCGCTACGTTGCGGAGGCGAGGTCCTTTTTGCTATGGCTGATTCCTCGAACTGCATGATGCATGTAGCGTGAACTGTTTCACATTTTGCAAGCTTGGGGAAACAACGGCTGTACAGTGAAACTAGCATCGAGCTTCAATGAACTCTAACGAAACGTGGTAACGCTATTCACGCCCAAAAGGGTCGCGAGAAAATGTAACGAAACAGGGTAACGCTGTTGGGTCCAAATCGTCCTTTATAACCTGGAATTAGCTCAAATAACGATATGGTGTTTCGTTAGATTCGAAAGGGCCTTGTTTTTGAGTAAATAGCGTTATAGCGTTTCGTTAGAAGTCTATAGTGTTACATACGTATGCCAAATAAGTAGAAAGCCTGCATATTTGCAGGAATGGGTGGCGTGAGGAAGGCCGTGAGCATGGTCATGAGGATGGTCAGGGGGGGCTTTGGTACATTTTATGTAAAACTTGACTATCATCTTGAGCAGAGCGGTATCGAGGTGTTATGATGACAAACGGGACAAACTTCTGTATATTTAAATACTGTTAATCTGCATACACAGGAATTGAATTTATCGTCAGAGCTAAATGGGAGGTATATATCATGCTTCATCAATTTTCACGAACTGAGCTGGCTATCGGGGCTGAAGGTCTGGATATTCTAAAGAAGAGCACGGTTGCGGTGCTGGGGATCGGCGGCGTAGGCTCGATGGCGGTGGAGGCTCTGGCCCGGACCGGAGTAGGCCGCATCATTCTGATCGATAAGGACGTTGTCGATATTACTAATATCAATCGGCAGATCCACGCGCTGACGACGACGATCGGCCAGAAAAAAGCCGATTTGATGTGCGAACGGATCAAATTAATCAATCCCGAGTGCGAAGCGATCGCTTTGAATATGTTTTACACGGAAGAAACGTATGAAGAGCTGTTCAAATATGATATCGATTATGTGCTCGATGCATCCGATACAATCATTTATAAAATCCATCTTATTCTCGAATGCCGCAAGAGAGGCATCCCGGTGCTATCGAGCATGGGGGCGGCGAACCGGATGGATCCTACGAAATTCCAGGTTGCCGACATTTCCAAGACGCATATGGACCCGATGGCAAGAGTGGTGCGCACGAAGCTGCGGGAGCTGGGAGTTAAAAAAGGGGTTAAGGTTGTCTTCTCAACAGAGCAGCCAGTGAAGCCACGGGCAGAGGTAACGAAGAAGATCGTGCCTGATAATGCACCGGAAATTCGCAAGGCGAAGCAGCCTCCTGCCAGCAATTCCTTCGTGCCTCCGGTAGTCGGCCTGATTATGGTCAGTGTGGCGGTGCGTGATTTGCTTGCCAAGGGGCAACAAGATTAATAACGACAACTGGACATTTTACTCAGAAGGAGACGCTTGAGTGGTATAAGCTCAAGTGTCTTTTTCATGTACGCGTAGTTTATTCGCTTTTTAGGGATGGTAGTGATATAATTGAATTCCTTTTGACTTCGACAAGGGAAAAATACACCATAAAATCTTAGGAGGTAACTGAAAGTGGATGATTTTCAAAGTGCCTATCAAGAGGAAGAGCAGCGGCTCGGTCACGCGTTGGCGAGTATTGATGCCCAACTGCAGCAGCTCAGGAGTATCCCGGTATATGTAGGGGATGACTTCACAGAGCAGACGCTTGAAGCCAGCCGAGAGGAGCGGCGCCGGAAGCTGGCGCAATCTGCGCAAGAGCCTTACTTCGGCCGATTGGATTTCGAGGAGACGGACAAGGAGCTCATGCCGCTCTATATCGGCAAGTTGGGCGTCAGTAATGTGGATGGCCAGCAGCCGCTAGTCATTGATTGGCGGGCGCCGATCGCCAGCTTGTTCTATTCCTTTACCGGAGGAAATTCGACCTCTTATGAGGCGCCGGAGGGCTTGATAGAAGGAAAAGTATCTCTGAAGCGAAATATCGTGATCCGCCAGAGGGAGCTAGAGCGGGTTGTTGATACTTTTAGCGAGCAGGCTGATACGCCGGTGGTGTCTGATGAGTTCCTGGTATATCGTCTTGGGGAGAACAAGGATAACCGGCTGCGCGACATCGTCTCGACGATTCAAGCAGAGCAGGATCAGATTATCCGGGCGATGAAGAATACCGCGCTGATCATTCAAGGGGTGGCTGGTAGTGGAAAGACGACGGTCGCTTTGCACAGGCTGGCCTATTTGCTGTATCAGTATAAGGAGCAGATTAGGGCGGAGCGGATGGTTATTTTTGCCCCGAATATGATGTTTATCGATTATATATCTGAGGTGCTGCCTGAGCTCGGAGTTGGCGATATTCAGCAATGTACCTTTGCCGATTGGGCGGCCAAGGTCATCGGATTGGAGACGGTTCCGTCAGACGGGTCTCTAGGGCTGAGGCGCTGGTTCGACGATGAAGCTCGCAATGCGGGGAGCCAGGCAGAGCCGATCTATCCAGGTAGATATAAAGGCTCTATCGAGTTCAAGGAGCTACTGGATGATTATTTATTGAGAATTGAGGCGGAGTGTGTTCCTCAGCTTGATTTTGAGCCATGGGATGGCAAGCGGCTATCGCGGAACGAAATCATGGAATGGTTCGAAGGGGAGTACAAATATTATCCGGTGGCCCGGCGCAAAGAGCGGGTATTGGCTCGAATTCACCGCTGGGTGGAAATGGAGCTGAAGAAGTCGCCTTCGGCGGCGGCATTGAAGGAGCGGAAGAAGAAGGCGCAGCAGCGCGAGAAGGCTTATGCGAAGAAGTGGCCTGATCTGGATTCGCTGCAATTGTACCGGAATTTGTTCCAGGTGAAGAAGAATGCTGATTTTGCGGTGGAGGATTTGCAGGCCCGCATACCGACAGCGGTCTGGAAGGAGACGAAGGACAGCCTGAAGAAGGGGAACGTGCAGGAAGAGGATCTTGCCGCACTATTATATCTCTATGCCGGAGCTAATGAACTGGATAGCAAGCTGACTTTTGACCATATCGTAATCGATGAGGCTCAGGATTTCAGTCCCTTTCAGGTAGCGGTGCTTGACCGGTTTGTGAGGGGGCATTCTTTTACTATATTGGGTGATCTGTCGCAAGGGATTCATTACTATAAAGGAATTCGAGAATGGCAGGAGATGCAATCCTTATTCGCTGAGGAAGAGACAGTCTATTACGCGCTGACAAGAAGCTATCGCTCCACAATGGAAATTATCGAATACGCTAATGAAGTGTTAAGACGAGGAGTAGGTACCGATTTACTGGCGGTTCCCGTATTCCGTAGCGGTGATCCTGTGCACTTGCTGCATGCGTCGGAAGAGAATAAGCTGGCGCTGATCAGGCAGGGCTTAACGAAGCTGCTGGAGGGACAATACCGTACAACGGCGATTCTGACGAGAACATTAGATGACGCGAAAATACTGCATGAGGCGCTTGCGGCCGAGGGCTTGTCGGTGAATCTGATCGATGGCGAAATGACGCAATATGCGGGAGGAATCTCGGTACTGCCCGTTTATTTATCCAAAGGGCTTGAATTCGATACGGTCATTGTTACAGATGTGGATGCCGAGCATTACCGGCCGCAGGATGCAAAATTGCTATATGTCGGATGCACGCGGGCGCTGCATGAATTGTGGCTGCTCTATGGAGATCATGCTCCAGACTATGTAGTTACAGAGGTATAAGGGGGGCGAAGTGATCTGCCTCCATAAATGAAAGACCGTCTGGACACAGATCAATGTGCTCAGGCGGTCTCTTTAATTTATTCATCATCTTCATTCGGTAACCGAGGCGACTTCCTTGAGGGAAGCGCGCATTTTACATAATATTTTACGGATGCTCTCGTCGGATAAATAGTAGTCCTCTGCTAAATCCTTGACAGAGCGTCCGGTACGGTAATGATAATAGATCTCTTCATTACGTTTGGCAATTTGTTTACGGGTTCCGCTGAGTTCTCCCCAATGCGCCTTCGCGCGTTCCGTTTTGGGGATGTAAAGCAGCTCTCCTTGTATATAATATTGGAGCTCCTTCAGCAGCCTAGGGGGAAGCACATCCTTCCCATTTTTGTAATTCACGGTCATGTTCCTCCTTGCATAGTAATTCGAATTTGAAATGCAGGTCAAGTAAAGTCAACATGGCACGTAGTCCCCCTTTCGGCAATTTTATTGGTCGTACATCACATCTATATTAGCATAGTCTGGATCAAACGGAAATAAGAGGATGGCTGTAAAGCCACCCTCGCTGTTAGTGTTTCCGCGTTACGCGGAAACCACCTCACTCACTGAAATCACTTCGATCAGCCTCCTTTCCCGTGATACGTCGGCCCGACATCTATATTAACTCATATATAGTCAGCATTTGGAAGCGAAAGAATGATTATAAATGTTTTTTACTTTCGGTGTGCTAGAATAGAAGGAGTGGCTGAACAATCTAGGAATACAGTTCTGTTACATTGTAGGGTGTATGGTGTATGGTGGAAATGAGCTGTATTCACATTATGAGTTAATTGATGTTATGCAACGATGGCTATTGAACTTGAAGTAAGGAAGTGAACGGTATGGATTTATTCACGTATAGCCAGGAACAGGAGCCGTCTGGCCGCTTGCTTGCGGACCGGATGCGCCCCTCTTCCCTGGATGAATATATTGGACAAGAGCATATCGTCGGCCCTGGTAAATTGCTGCGGCGGGCGATCGAAGCGGATCAAATCTCCTCGATTCTGCTGTATGGGCCGCCGGGCTGCGGCAAGACGACGCTGGCTCATATTATTTCTCATCATACTCAGGCGGAATTTGTACGGCTGAATGCGGTGGATGCTTCCGTTAAGGATGTGCGCGAAGTGATTGAGAAGGCGCAGAATGATAAGGCGTTCTACGGGACCAAAACAATTCTATTCCTGGACGAGGTGCATCGCTTCAATAGCTCCCGTCAGGATGCGCTCCTGCCGGCGGTGGAGAAAGGAACGATCATCTTCATCGGGGCGACGACGGAGAATCCGTTCCACTATGTGAACGGGGCTCTGATGAGCCGTTCGACGCTGTTCCAGCTTGAGCCGCTTAATAAGGAGCACTCCTTGCTGGCGATGCGCCGAGCGCTTGAGGATCGCGAGAAGGGGCTCGGCTTTATGAAGCTGCGTGTCGATGAAGAGGCGCTGGAGCATATCGCCACGATGGCGAACGGCGATATCCGCCGCGCCTTGAACGCGCTGGAGCTGGCGGCGCTGACGACACCGCCGCTGGAGGATGGCACGATCCATGTGACGCAGGAGGTAGCGGTGGAATCGATCCGCCGTCCGCTGGTTAAGGCGGATGAGTCCACGCAGTACGATGTCTTGTCTGCGTTTCACAAGAGTATCCGCGGCTCCAGCGATGCCGCGGTATTCTGGTTCCTGTATGCGGTCGAGAAGCTGGGCATGGACCCGATGACCTTCATCCGCCGTTTGATCGCGGCCAGCAGTGAGGATATCGGCTTGGCTAATCCCCAGGCGATGGTACAGGCGGTCAGCGCTCTTGCGGCCTACCGGAATAATGGCTGGCCTGAGGCCAGGCTGAACATTGTGCAGGCTATCCTGTTCGCGGTTGAGAGTCCGAAGTCGAATGCAGTAACGATGGCGATCGATAAGGCGTTGACGGCCATCAACGAGGTGAAGTCGGCGGAGGTGCCGCTCCATCTGCGGGATACGCATTATAAAGGCGCCGTCAAGCTGGGGCATGAGGGCTATAAGTACCCGCATGACTATCCGGGCCACTATGTGAAGCAGCAGTATCTGCCGGACAGCCTGTCAGGTCAGGTATTCTATGAAGCTACCGAGCAAGGCAATGAGATCAAGATTCGACATAATCAGGAGCTGCGGCGTAGGTCGTAGTGGATAACGGGAATCTCTGTTTTGCAAGCTAGTGGAGAGAGTGCTTGGATATGGATGCGGAATGTTCCGAACGGATAGGTACCATCGTTATCGACCTCACAAGCCTTCAATGATCAGGTGGTTGGTAAGTGTATGGATTTAAGAATACGAAACAGAACAGAGGCTGCTCTGAGATTGTGACGAAACAGGGTATCGCTATTTGAGTCAAAAGGTGACTTTTATAAATCTAACGAAACCAGGTATCGCTATTGGGGCAATTCAGGGGCGAAATGGTGAATTCTCAGCGAAATAGCGATAAGGTGTTTCGTTAGATTGGGATAGGTGCTGATTTCGTGGGAATAACGATATGGAGTTTCGTTAGAGCTCAGGAGACTTGTCGGTGCTTTCCAAAGCCTGCATAAATGCAGGAATTTGCTCAGAACCGGTGGTTTTGGACACAAAAGCCTGCAGAAATGCAGGTTTTCGGATTTACGCAAGTTGGGCAGGGCACCGGATGGCGCGGTATGGCATAGGAATGTGCGGTATATCGTGATATGATGCGGTATAGCGCGATGTGGGCGTTCTATTATGTCACGTTGGAGCATTAGAGATTATAAAAGGCAGATTCACCGTGTAGAGTGAATCTGCCTTTTTGCTTGGCTCAAGAATTTGCCGTAGCGACCTTCTTAGGAGCCTCAATCGTGCCGCCGCCGAGGCAAACCTCGCCGTGGTAGAAGACGACTGCTTGCCCTGGGGTAATGGCCTTCTGCGGCTGATCGAAGACAACGCGCACGGTGCCGTCCTCGTTCGGGATGATCGTTACGCCTTGATCAGGCTGGCGATAGCGGAACTTGGCTGTGCATTTGAACGGCTCCTGTGGCAGCTTGTCCTGGCCAGCGATCCAGTTGACGCCGGAAGCGGTCAATTCGGTCGAGTAGAGGCTTGGATGCTTGTCGCCTTGCACAACATACAGGATGTTGTGCTCCAGATCCTTCTCGGCGACGAACCAAGGCTCTCCAGTTCCTGAGCCGCCGATGCCGAGTCCCTGCCGTTGACCGAGCGTGTAGTACATCAGCCCGTCGTGCCGGCCTTTGACCTCGCCAGTGACGATATCGATCATCTCACCGGATTTGGCTGGCAGATAGTGGCTCAGGAACTCGCGGAAATTCCGCTCGCCGATGAAACATACGCCAGTGCTGTCCTTCTTCTTCGCCGTGTATAGTCCGGCTTCCTCAGCGATCCGCCGCACCTCGGGCTTCGGCAGATGGCCGATCGGGAACATCGCCTTGGACAGCTGCTCCTGATTCAGTGCATTCAGGAAGTAAGTCTGATCCTTGTTGCTATCGACACCTCTAAGCAGCTTATATCCGTCTGCTTCATTGACTACACGGGCATAATGGCCGGTAGCGACATAATCGGCGCCAAGATCGAGCGCTTTATGAAGGAACTCCCCGAACTTGATCTCACGATTACACATGACATCCGGATTTGGAGTGCGGCCGCGCTTATATTCTTCGAGAAAATAGGCAAAGACTTTATCGAAGTATTCTTTTTCGAAATTGACTGTATAGTAAGGGATATCGATCTGCTCGCAGACGCGCCGTACATCCTCTGCATCCTGCTCTGCGGTACAGACTCCGAATTCATCCGTGTCATCCCAATTCTTCATGAAAATTCCGATGACATCATAGCCCTGTTGCTTCAACAGCAGTGCGGTCACCGAGGAATCGACGCCGCCGGACATGCCAACTACGATGCGGGTCTCGCTATTTGGTTTAGACATTATGTGATCACTCCTTTTAGGCCAATATCAAGCCTGTTCATTATTGTAACATATACCCCGGCGCTGTATACGATCAGATTGCCTTAGCTAGCAACGTTGCACAAATTGTGCGATTTTAATGAGAGATTTATTTCCCAAAGCTATAAAGGATATGATACGATAAGCAGAGGTAAGTGATAGGAATAGAGAGTTATACTATTCTCTTCTTGATCAAGGTTCCATTATATAAAGATTATTTGAAAATTGAAAGAGGTGGCTTCTTTGAAGATTTCTACAAAGGGACGCTATGGCTTAACGATCATGATGGAGCTAGCAGCAAAATTCGGTGAAGGACCCACTTCCCTGAAGAGTATTGCCGAGAAAAATCAATTGTCCGAGCATTATTTAGAACAACTGATCGCTCCGCTCCGGAATGCTGGTTTAGTCAAAAGCGTGCGCGGCGCGTATGGCGGCTACATCTTGTCTCGCGACGCCTCCGAAATTACGGCCGGGGATATTATCCGCGTACTTGAAGGACCGATCTCACCGGTGGATTTCACGGAGGAGGATGATCCGGCCAAA
Organism: Paenibacillus aceti; assembly: GCF_003614185.1. Classification (GTDB taxonomy): domain Bacteria; phylum Bacillota; class Bacilli; order Paenibacillales; family Paenibacillaceae; genus Fontibacillus; species Fontibacillus aceti. The sequence continues at coordinate 2,922,327 of NZ_KZ987724.1, read as the reverse complement.
CGTGATCTGTGGCTTAGAATCCGTGATGGTATCGCTGAGGTGCTGGATTCTACGACCCTGGAGGATCTGATTACATTCGAAGAGCAAAGTACCGAAGAAAATTACATGTTTTACATTTAATTACATCGGAAGCTGCTATAAGTTCGAGTTCATTTGAACTACCGCTATAAGAGAAAATAATCAACAAAAATGACTCCATGCTCGGGGTCATTTTTGCATCGGTCGAGAAGCAAAGAGCTGCATTGCCGATCCACGGCAACGGTGCTATAGTATTCGGAGTTCTAAAGAGTTCTAACGTTCTCTAACGAAACTCCATATCGTTATTTTCGCGAAATCAGCACCCAATCAGATCTAACGAAACACCATATCGCTATTTGGGTAAAAAGCCATTATTTCGACCCTGAGTTGCCCCAATAGCGATACCCTGTTTCATTAGATTTCCCAATCGCTCTTTTTGACGCAAATAGCGATACGTAGTTTCGTTACTATATAGTGCAACCTTCTGTTTCGCGCTCCCACAGTCACAAATTTAGGAATAAGGTGATATTCATGAAAATGAACAATATATATATGGACCACGCGGCCTCGACTCCGATTCATCCGGAGGTGGCTGAAGTTATGATGAAAGTGATGACAGAGCAGTACGGGAATGCTTCCAGCATCCACTCCTTCGGGCGGGCAGCCAAAAGACTGATCAGCTCGGCGCGGGATCAGATCTCCGCTGTCATCGATTGCCGACCGGAAGAGCTGGTCTTCACCGGGGGCGGCACCGAGAGCGATAATCTGGCTCTATTTGGTATCGCAGCATCCCGCGCGCAGCAGGGGAAGCATATCATTACAACCACGGTCGAGCATCATGCAGTCCAGCATACATGCCAAAGGTTGGAAAAAGATGGGTATGAAGTCGCTTATTTACCGGTTGACCGTTATGGTAGAATTCATCCGGGACAAGTTGCCGAGGCGATCCGCCCGGACACGATTCTCGTCTCGGTTATGTATGCGAATAACGAAGTAGGCACGATTCAGCCGATTGCCGAGATCGGGCAGATCACGAGGGAGCGTGGCATCGCTTTTCACGTTGATGCTGTACAGGCGCTGGGAGCCATACCGATTCGCCTCAGCGAGCTTCCTGTCGATTTAATGAGCTTCTCATCCCATAAAATCAACGGCCCCCAAGGCGTAGGCGCTCTCTATGTGCAGCGCAATATCAAGCTGGAGCCGCTGCAATACGGCGGCCTGCAAGAGCGGACACGGCGTGCTGGCACTGAGAATATAGCCGGGATCGCCGGCTTCGCCAAAGCAGCTGAGCTAGTTAAGCGCGAATGGTCCGCGCGGACAAGCCGTGATGAAGAGCTGCGGAAGACAATGCTTGTGGAGCTTGACGAACAGATCGGCTCCAGCCGCTATCAAATCAACGGAGATCCTGAGCATCATCTGGCCCATATTCTGAACATCAGCTTCCCGGAATGCGATACAGAGACACTGCTGATGAATCTCGATATGGAGGGGATTGCTATCGCCAGCGGTTCGGCTTGTACCTCCGGCTCGCTAGAGCCTTCCCATGTACTTGAGGCCATGCATCTGGCACCTGAGCTTTTGCAATCGGCGGTTCGATTTAGCTTCGGCTTGGGCAATACTATAGAAGAAGTTAAAATTACTGCAAAAAAAATTGCAACCATTCTCGATCGTATCCGTAATAGAAAATATTAGTCGTATTCTATCCATGCAAAGGAGGGAGGATTAGGTTTTCTATGGTCGGTACGCGGGGATGTCCTGCTTAGGAGGACCGCATACTGTGAGACTGCAGCAATTAATAGGACTTGCCGTCTTTGATATAGAGAGTGGCAAGCGAGTCGGGAAGGTCCTTGATATCCTGCTGAACAAGGATTGGACAATCTCTGGCATTCAATTGGAGGGGAGAATGTTCTTTTCCCCGCATCTGAAGGCAGTCCTTTGGGATGATATCGTCGCCTATGGCGAAGATGCTGTGATGATCCGCAATCAACAGGCTATCCAGATTTGGGATGCCGAGAATATACAGCTTACCTTCTTATCAGGTAGCGGCAGAATTAAAGAGCTTCCTGTCCTGACAGCGGACGGATTTATGATAGGTTATGTCAGCGATGTTTATTTTGACCAAGAAATGGGAAATACAATTACAGGTGTTGAAATCAGTGACGGCTTCTTGGCGGATCTGATGGAAGGTCGTAAGAAGCTTCCTTATATTCCGGAAATGATGAAGGGTGAGAGTGCAATCATGGTACCAGCAAATAGTGAGCAGAGGCTCCTGGAGAACCATGAATTTAGTTAACGGATAGGATAGGTGATGTGTATGATGAAATGTCCAAATTGCAGTTCCAAGGATATTGGCAAGATCGGTTCACACCAATATTATTGCTGGGGCTGCTTCATCGAATTGACCGTGAACGGGGACAAAATGTCGGTCTACCAAGTGGAAGAGGATGGAACGCTGAGCTCCCTGGATGACTTGTTTTTCGGGGAAGAGTCCATGCAGGATTATTCCCAAATGCATCTTTCATAATTGAAGATTGATGGTCTGTTAGAAGCCTTTTCTCCCATGTGGAGGAAGGGCTTTTTGCATGAGTGGCGGTTATTTTCCCAAGCCTTCGCATATACTTTCCATAGCTGGTCCATATGCAGGGAGGAATAGAGAGAATGGAGTCGTTCCTGAAAAGCAAGCTGTTCCGTTATGGAGTCTGGCTGCTGCTAGGTCTTATTATCCTATATTTTATTTGGCAGCTTCGTCCGATGTTTGCTGTCGTTTATGGATTCTTAAGAGCCATCTTTGCGCCGTTCGTGATCGCCATGATCATCTCCTACGTACTTAATCCAATTGTAAAAATGCTCGGAGGCCGCAAAGTGCCGCGGACAATTGCGGTGCTGCTTATTTATGCCGTGTTCCTGACGAGCCTGTCTGTCGTGCTGATGAATGTGATCCCTATGTTCGTAGAGCAACTCGAGGAATTAGGGGAGCATTTGCCGCAGCTTACGATGCATACGCAGCAATTTATGAGCCGCTTTGATCATGGCATTCTCCCGGGAGGCTTCCGCATGGGTATGAATAACTGGTTCTTCCAGGTGGAGCAGCGTATGGCGACGGCCATTTCCGATTTCCTGAACAATATAGGAACGACCATTAATATCGTGTTCAATGCTTTCATTGTTCCGTTCCTGATCTTCTATATACTTAAGGATTTTGAAGCCTTCGAGCGCATGATTCTGCAATATCTTCCCCGATCCCATCGTAAATCTATCGTGTCTCTGCTCAAAGAGATCGATGAGGCGCTAGGGAACTATATCCGCGGACAACTTCTTGTCTGCGTCATTATCGGCGTGCTGGCTTATATTGGCTATATGATCATTGGCATGCCGTTCGCGCTTCTGCTGGCGGGGGTCGTCGCCGTTTGCAACATCATACCTTATCTGGGACCTTTTCTCGGAGCGGCTCCAGCGATGCTGATGGCGTTAACGATTTCCTGGAAAATGGTGCTGCTCGTCCTGCTCGTCAATACGCTATGTCAAACGATCGAGAGTAACGTGATCTCGCCGCAGGTCGTCGGCAGGACCCTGCATCTTCACCCGATGCTGATTATATTCGCATTGCTCGTCGGTGGTGAAATCGCCGGTGTCCCCGGGCTGATCGTGGCTGTCCCGACATTTGCCGTCGGCAAGGTGATTATCCAGCATTTCTATGCTTATTATGTGAGACGGAAAACAGTGTAGTAAGATTGGTTAAGAATTAGGGGCTGTCTCAAAAGTCGCTCTTCCGACTTGAGAAGCCCCTTTTGCATGCCCTAAAATGTGAAAATCCCCCTGTTCTGGCCGGATCACTCGGACACGGACATCATTGTTCGTTAGCGTTGATTCTGTGGCACCCCGCCCTTGTAACGGACAATGATGTCCATTACAAGGGAAATAGCCGCGAAAAATGGCATTTTTCACTTCTAAGGGTCAAAAGTGTCCGTTAGAGGAGCGCAGTAGTTGTTTTCATGCTCTAACGGACATTTTTGACCGCTAGATCCGTGGAGAGTCCTGACCGTCCGTGTTTGTCTCTTGCGCCGCGCAGGCTTAATAGATGGTACAAGGATTGAAGCCAACGCGATTAAATACTGAGTTTGAGAGGCTTATTGGACAGTCTCTTGATTTTTACAGGTCGGTATGATATATTTACGGTGAGAAATGTGGTAACGGTTCCACATTTCATATTCAAACTAATGAACACAGCTATATTAATAGAGAAGATCGTATATGGTATTGATATGAAACCGATACCATCATATGGATGGGGAGTGATTGTTATAGCTACGATTCGTGATGTGGCGAAGCTGGCGGGGGTATCGGTCTCGACCGTTTCGCGGTATTTGAATAAGAGCGGCTATGTCAATGTTGAGACGGAGAGATCCATCAAAGCTGCTATCGAGAAGCTTGATTATGCACCGAATCAGGTGGCCCGCGGACTTGCTGGCAAGAAGACGAATACGATCGCCTTGATTTTACCTGATATTTCCAACCTGTTCTTCTCGGATTTGGCCCGGGCTGTTGAGGATGTAGCGGCTACCTATGGCTATACCGTTATTTTGGGTAATTCGGATGATCGGGCGGATAAAGAGAAAAGATATATTGAGACACTTAAGAAGAAATATATTGACGGTTTTATATTTGCTTCGCAGACATTTGGGCCGGAGGAAGCGGAAATGTTGACCAAGCTGGGGATTCCATTCGTATGCTTAGACCGCGCTCCTTCCGAGGAGAATGCCAGCGTCGTTAGAACGAAAAACATAGAAGGAGCATCTATGGCCGTCCAGCATCTGTTAGATATCGGCTGCCGGAAGATCGCTCATATTTATGGGCCGCAGCATTTGATTACCGGAAGGGATCGCCTCATCGGTTACGAGAAGTCGGTGCATGCGATGGAATGGTTCACTCCATCATTGCTTGAAGAGGGCGACTTCCGAATTCGCGGCGGGATCAGCGCGACAGAGCGGCTGATGCAGCGTCATCCGGATATTGACGGGATATTTGCCGGCAATGATTTGATGGCGATCGGCGCACTGAAGGCGTTGAGCCGAATGGGCATCAAGGCTGGGGAAGAGGTCGCGATCTGCGGCTATGACGGAATTCAGACGGCGGAGATTACTTCACCGGAGCTGACGACGATTGCCCAGCCGCTGTATGAGATGGGGGCGCTGATCTCGCGTCTGTTAATCAAGAAGATCGAAGGCACGCTGGAGAAAGATCTGACGTATGAGCTGGACGTTAAACTGCTGGCCCGCGGCTCGACCTTGGATTTCTCACCTAGAGCCAAGGCTTAAGCGCGAATCGTCATCGAACTGGCATCTGGCGTAACTAAGCTCTTCAATAAAGCTCAAGAAGGATTGAATGCATATGGATAAAACTAGAGTGGTAGTTATCGGCAGTTTAAATATGGATATTGTTGTGGAGACCGAGCGCTATCCCCAGGTGGGCGAGACTTTGTCGGGTGAGCGGGTTCGCTTCCTTCCTGGCGGCAAAGGCGCGAATCAGGCTGTCGCCGCAGCACGGTTGGGAGCAGAGACAGCGATGATCGGGGCAGTTGGCAGCGACGCCTTCGGTGAGGAGCTTATCCACTCCTTGCAGCAAGACGGCGTCGATGTGGATGGCGTGAAACGCCTGGACGGAGTGACGACAGGGGTCGCTTCGATCTATGTCGCTGAAGGCGATAACAGCATCGTGGTCGTCCCTGGCGCGAATAATCAGGTGGAGCCGGCTGATATCGACCGGCATGAAGCGAAGCTGAAGCAAGCGGACATCGTCTTGCTACAGCTGGAGATTCCGGTAGAGACGGTATTCTATGCAGCGCAGAAGGCCAAAGCGCTCGGCAAGATTGTCGTGCTCAACCCTGCGCCAGCCAAGCCGCTGCCGGATGAATTATTCGCTTATGTTGACTATATTACGCCGAACCGTACCGAGCTTAGCCGCTATTCGGGGCTGGATGCGGAAGGGGAGGCGCTGGAGCCTGCGATGCTTCGCATGAAGGCGAAGGGAGCGGCTCAAGTGATTACGACACTAGGGGAAGCTGGCTCGGCTTATCTTGATGATGAAGGTAAGGCATGCATCATTCCGGGTTATAAAGTGCCGGTGGTAGATACTACAGGAGCGGGGGATTGCTACAATGCCGGTTTGGCCGTATCTATCGCAAGCGGGCGAAGCCTGCGTGAGGCGGTTGACTATGCGGCGATTGTATCCGCACTTGCCGTGACCAAATTCGGCGCCCAGACAGGTATGCCTACTGAAGAGGAAGCAAGAGGTTTCGCAGCAGAACATCAGCAGATAGGGGAATAGACGGACATGAAGAAGATCGGGGTTATCAATAGTGAGCTATCAAGAGTAATCAGTGAGCTGGGGCATACAGATACGATAGTCATTGGCGATAGCGGGCTGCCGATTCCTGTCGGCGTAAGAAGGATCGATTTGGCCTTGAAGAGAGGCGTGCCGGGATATTTGGAGACTCTGGAGACGATTCTGGAGGAATTACAGGTGGAACGCTATACAGTCGCTACTGAGATGAAAGACATCAGTCCAGAGCTGTATCAGGAGACAGAGAAATTGCTGAATCCTGCGCTTGAGGAGACTCTTCCTCATGAGCAGTTCAAGCTAATGATGGGGAAGGCCAAGGCGGTCATTCGGACCGGGGAATTCACTCCTTATGCTAACGTTATTTTGCATGCTGGCGTCGTATTTTGAGCCAGAATAAATTTCAGGAAGAATGGAGGTCATGAAGTTGAACACGCCACTGTTGGAAATGAAGGATATCGACAAGAGCTTCTCTGGTGTAAAAGTGTTGGAGCAGGTCCAGTTCTCACTGGAGGCCGGAGAAGTCCATGCGTTAATGGGCGAGAATGGCGCGGGGAAGTCCACCCTGATGAAGATCCTTAACGGCATTTACTCCAGAGATAACGGGACGGTGCGGATCAAGGGAACGGAGCAATCCATCTCTTCTCCTTCCGCCGCTCAGGAGCTTGGAATCGTGATGATTCACCAGGAATTGAACCTGATTCCGCATCTGACGGTCATGGAGAATATTTTCCTGGGCAGGGAGTTCACCTTCGGCCCAACCCGTTTGATCCGCTGGGTGAAGATGAAGCAGGAATCGGTTCGCTATCTGTCTCAGTTAGGGCTGGAGATTCATCCGGAGACATTGGTTGGGGATTTGTCTGTTGGTCAGCAGCAATTGGTAGAAATTGCGAAAGCGCTTTCGATGAACACGGAAATATTGGTGCTCGATGAGCCTACCGCTGCGCTGACCGACCGGGAGATTGAAGGGTTGTTCCAGGTCATCCTCTCTCTGAAGGAACGGGGAGTAGGCATGATCTACATTTCCCACCGGATGGAGGAAATCTTCCGGATTTGCGACCGGATTACTGTCATGAGGGATGGAAGATACGTGGGCACGGAGGAAGTGGCCCATACCGATATGGATCAAATCGTGAAGATGATGGTGGGACGGGAGATCAAGGACCGTTTCCCGAAGGTAGAGATCGAGTTTGGCGAAGAGAAGCTGAAGGTCGAGAATCTATCGCAAAAAGGGGTTCTGCACGACATCTCCTTCTCGGTCAGAGCTGGCGAAATCGTCGGCATTGCCGGGTTGATGGGGGCAGGGCGGACAGAGCTTGCCAAAGCGCTGTTCGGTGTTACACCCGTCGATAGCGGCCAGATCATCCTGCAGGGCAAGCCAGTTCAGATTCGCAAGCCGATGGATGCGATCCGCGCGGGCTTGGCTTTGGTGACCGAGGACAGGAAGGATGAAGGCTTGATCCTGTCGATGTCCGTTCGCGACAATCTGGGCATGACGAGTTTGGCAGCGGTTTCTAAACTGGGCTTCCTGAACGATACCAAAGAGGATGAGCTCGCGGAATCGATGATCACCAGTCTACGGATCAAGACACCCAACAGCGGTCAAGAGGTTGGCTCGCTTAGCGGAGGTAATCAACAGAAGGTCGTTATCGGCAAATGGCTGGCGACGAAGCCTGAGGTATTCATTCTGGATGAACCGACTCGGGGTGTTGACATCGGTGCCAAGAAAGAAATTTATGATTTGATGAACCGGCTGGCCTCGGAAGGGGTGGCGATCCTGATGATCTCCTCCGAGCTTCCGGAGGTGCTGGGAATGAGCGACCGCATCCTCGTTATGCGTGAAGGGAAATTAACGGGGCATTTTAATAGGGAAGAGGCTACTCAGGAGAAAATAATGAAGTGCGCTACAGGAGGAGGAGAACAGCATGCGAGCTAAAGCGGGAGATGTTCAAAAACAGAAACGGGTCAAGCTGCAAGGGATAGGCTCGCTGATTGGTCTGTTGTTAATTATAGTGGTGCTGGCGATCTCGGCGGATAATTTCTTGACGGTCAAAAATTTGCTAAATGTACTGCGTCAGGTATCGATCAATGCCTTGATTGCCTTCGGTATGACCTTCGTTATCTTAACCGGTGGCATCGATCTGTCGGTCGGTTCCATTCTCGCCTTATCCAGCGCTCTGACAGCAGGGATGATGGCTGGAGGCATGGACACTTGGCTGGCAGTGCTGATCGGACTTGGAGCCGGGCTGATCATGGGGGCTATTAACGGCTTCATCGTGGCTAAAGGCCGGTTGGCTCCATTCATTGTAACGTTGGCTACGATGACGATCTTCCGCGGCTTGACCCTCGTATATACGGACGGGAAGCCGATTACCGGGTTGAACAAGGATTTCGCCTTACTGGGCAAAGGGTATTTTCTGCAAATTCCAACCCCGATTATCTGGATGGTTGTTGCGTTTGCAGTTGTATACATTGTTTTAAAACATACTACCTTCGGACGGCGTGTCTACGCGGTCGGAAGTAACGAGGAGGCGACATGGCTATCCGGGATTAGTACCACTAAAGTGAAAGTGCTGGTCTATTCGATCAGCGGCTTGCTGGCAGCGATCAGCGGCATCGTGTTGACATCGCGGCTTAACTCCGCTCAACCGACGGCAGGTGCTTCTTATGAGCTGGACGCCATCGCGGCGGTCGTGCTCGGCGGAACCAGCTTGTCCGGCGGCAAGGGCTGGGTTGTAGGAACATTGATTGGTGCGGTGATTATCGGCGTACTGAACAATGGTCTGAATTTGCTGAATGTGTCTTCGTTCTATCAACAAGTTGTAAAGGGTCTGGTCATTCTAATTGCAGTGCTTCTCGATCGTTCTAAGAAAAGAACAGCCTAATTCAAAGGTAAAGGGGACTAAAGTACATGAAAAAATTTGCTTTCACATGGACGCTTCTTCTTGCAGCATTTCTGATGCTAACGGCATGTACGACAGGAAATGAAGGCGGCACGGCAGAAAAATCCGGAAACGCCGGTAATGAAGGTAACAAAGGTACAATTAAGATCGGTCTTTCGATCTCAACACAGAACAATCCATTCTTCGTTACCCTAAGACAGGGCGCTGAGAAGGCGGCAAAAGAGATGGGTGCTGATCTGATCGTCGTCGATGCACAGGATGATACCTCCAAGCAAATCGGGGGGATCGAGGATTTGATCCAACAGAAGGTTGACGTGATTCTGATCAACCCGACGGACAGTGATGCGATCGTTACAGCTGTTGAATCGGCGAACAATGCCAATATTCCAGTCATTACGGTTGACCGTGCAGCAAATGGCGGTACAGTGGTATCGCATATCGCTTCCGATAACGTGGCTGGTGGTAAAATGGCCGGCGATTATATTCTCGATGCGCTCGGCGGCAAAGGGAACATCGTTGAATTGCAAGGGATTGCCGGTACTTCGGCAGCACGGGACCGCGGCCAAGGCTTCCATGAAGCGGTCGATGGCAAAGACGGTGTGAAGGTGGTTGCATCTCAGCCAGCGGATTTTGACCGGGCTAAGGGTCTGACCGTTATGGAGAATATTCTGCAGAGCAACAGCGATGTTCAAGCGGTCTTCGCCCATAATGATGAAATGGCGCTCGGTGCCTTGCAAGCGATTGAAGCTGCAGGTAAAACAGGAATCGTCGTGGTCGGCTTCGATGCGACGGATGATGCTGTCAATGCGGTAAATGAAGGTACAATGGCTGCTACAGTAGCACAGAAGCCGGAGCTGATCGGTCAACAAGCGATTGAGACAGCGGTGAAGGTTGCCGGCGGAGAAAAAGTTGATGTGTCGGTTCCAGTTGAATTGGAGCTTGTAACCCAAAAATAGAGATATTTATATAGAGAGACTGTAATTAGAGAAGATGCGAAGGAACCGGATATAAGCAGCTGCTGGAGATGACATCTTGCTTCATACAACAACGCGGCTGTAGTTGAAGGTTCCTTCGCTCTTTTTGAAGCAATAGCAATACCTAGATTCGTTAAAAGTTGGTGGCCTCCATCCGTCGATCAATAACCTTGCCAATGTATCCACTGGAGATATGACTGGGCTAATCAAGCTGCATTGACATAGAGATTACCGCCTTATATACTTATAATATTATGTTTGAGAGCTATGTCTTACATCAGGGGAACTGCTTCCCTGAATATAACATGCAAAGCGTTGATGAAATGAAGTACATCCGCAGACGGATTTAGCAGAGAAGGGTTCCTTCACTCTTGAAATGCCGCTGGAAGGGCATCTGAAGAGTGCTGGCTGGAAGAACCCGAAATACGTGTGGATGGAAAGCTGATTTCGGAGTGTGAGTACAAATTCACCGGCAGATCCCCGTTATCGGATCGACAAGGCGATCGCCAGAAGCTGAAACTATGAAACTTTAGAAGCTCTAGCGATAACCAGGGTGGTACCGCGATCAAATCGTCCCTGAATTTCAGAGGGCGTTTTTTGTTTTTCACATTTCACAATTATTTAACAATAACTGTAGCAAACAAGCCATTCAAAACGTTTATTAATTAGGAGGAGTAGTAATGAAAGCAAGTGAAATCCGCTCTAAATGGCTGGAGTTCTTCGCCAGCAAAGGGCATAAAATTGAACCGAGCGCTTCGCTCGTACCGCATAATGACCCGTCTCTGCTGTGGATCAACGCTGGTATGGCGCCGCTCAAGCCTTATTTCGACGGACGGGTGAAACCGGAGAACCCGCGCATGACCAACTCACAGAAATGTATCCGTACCAATGACATCGAGAATGTGGGCAAGACGCGCCGGCATCATACTTTCTTTGAAATGCTGGGGAACTTCTCCATCGGCGATTATTTCAAGGAAGAAGCGATCACTTGGGCTTGGGAGTTCCTGACTGGCAAGGAGTGGATCGGTTTCGATCCGAACCGCCTGTCGGTAACTGTCTATCCTGAGGACGAAGAAGCTTATAAGCTATGGCATGAGAAGATTGGCCTGCCGGCTGATCATATCGTCAAGCTGGAGGATAACTTCTGGGACATCGGTGAAGGCCCATGTGGGCCTTGTACGGAAATTTTCTATGACCGTGGCGAATCCTATGGGGGGGATGCTTCAGATCCGGAGATGTATCCGGGCGGGGAGAATGAACGTTATCTGGAAGTATGGAATCTCGTATTCTCCCAATTTAATCACAATAAGGACGGCAGCTATACGCCGCTTCCTAACAAGAATATTGATACAGGCGCAGGACTGGAGCGTTTCGCTTCGATTCTGCAGGATGTGGATTCCAACTTCGACACAGACCTGTTCCAGCCTCTGATTCAGGAGACAGCTCGATTGTCCAAGCTGAAATATGGAGTAAATGAAGAGCAGGATGTAGCCTTCAAGGTGATCGCTGACCATATCCGTACCGTTACCTTTGCTGTATCCGATGGGGTGCTGCCTTCTAATGAAGGCCGTGGATATGTTATCCGCCGTTTGCTGCGCCGTGCAGTCCGCTACGGTAAAGTGCTGGGTCTGGACAAGCCGTTCATGTATACGCTGGTGGCTACTGTCGGCGAGGTGATGGGAAGCTACTATCCGGATATCGTGGAGAAGCGTGAATTCATCGAGAAGGTCGTCTATAACGAAGAGGAACGCTTCCATGAGACGCTGACCGAAGGCTTGGCAATCCTTGCTGATATGAGTGCACAAGCCAAGGCGGCAGGAGAGACGGTTATTAATGGAGCGAATGCCTTCAAGCTCTATGATACCTATGGTTTTCCGCTCGATTTGACGGAGGATTTCGCACTGGAGCACGGCCTGACTGTAGACCGTGAGGGCTTCGAAGCCGCGATGGAGGAGCAGCGTGAACGTGCCCGTTCGGCTCGTCATGACGGGGCAAGCATGAATATTCAGGGGGGCGTTCTCCCCGACTTCACGACTAAATCGGAGTTCGTTGGATATAATGAGCTTAATGTTACAACTAAAATTGTGGCGATCATATTCGAGGATGCATTTGTCGATGGATTGTCCGCAGGGCAGACCGGCCAGATTATTCTGGAGAAGACGCCTTTCTATGCAGAAAGCGGCGGACAGGTTAGCGATGTAGGGATCATCTCCAATGGTTCGGCAAGCGCGGAAGTACAAGGATTATTCAAGGCTCCGCGCGGTCAGCATGTACATCATGTATCGGTGCAATCCGGTGAGCTACGCGTTGGCGCTGAAGTGAAGGCCGAGGTTAACCAAGAGCTGCGCAGGGATATCGTTAAGAACCACACAGCTACTCACTTGCTTCATAAAGCACTCAAAGAGACGCTTGGCGATCATGTCAATCAAGCAGGCTCCCTGGTAGAACCGCAACGGCTGCGCTTCGACTTCTCCCATTTGGGCAGCATTAGCGCGGAGGAGCTTGCTGTAATCGAACGCCGAGTTAATGAGCAAATCTGGAATGCGCTGGATATCGTCATTGAGCAAATGCCGATCGATGAAGCTAGAGCGCTGGGCGCAATGGCCCTGTTCGGCGAGAAATACGGCGATATCGTTCGCGTAGTAAAAGCAGGCGACTACAGCCTGGAGCTATGTGGTGGCTGTCATGTCAATAACACCTCGGAGATCAGCTTGTTCAAGCTGATTAGCGAGAGCGGGATCGGTTCGGGGGTACGCCGGATCGAAGCGGTAACTGGACGCGGTGCCTATCTGTTCATGGAAGATCAGCTCGATTTGCTGAAGCAGGCCGCTGGATTGTTGAAGTCGAACATCAATGATGTTCCGAAGCGGGTTGAAGGTCTGCAGCATCAGTATAAGGAGCTTGAGCGCGAGAATGAATCGCTGCAGAGCAAACTGAGCTCGATCGAGGCAGGAGCATTAACCAGTCAGGTCGTAACGATCGGCGAGACCAAGCTGCTTGCTGCACGAGTAGAGGCTGGTAGCATGGAGGCGCTGCGCAGTCTGGCAGATGAGCTGAAGAGCAAGCTCCCGGATGCCGTGCTTGTACTTGGGGCGCCGATGCAGGATAAAATTAATTTTGTGGTTGTCGTACCACAATCGGAAGTGAAGCGCGGGCTGCATGCCGGCAAATTGGTCAAGGAAGTCGCTGCGGTATGCGGCGGTGGCGGTGGCGGTCGCCCGGATATGGCCCAAGCCGGCGGCAAGGATGCTTCCAAATTGGAGGAAGCCCTGAAAGTGGCAGAAGAATGGATCGTTTCCCAGGCGTAAAGACCTAATTCATGTTGGTTGACTTTAAGTTCAGCCAACTATGCCTGGGGGGCTATTAATTCGGTTGAATGTTTACTTATGGAGCCCGTGATGTGATATAGTAAGATTAGATCAAGACGATTAAGGCAGATGGTGGATGTCTGAGGAAGCGAGGTGTCGTCATGGACTCCATGGATAAAACCGTCAAGTTTAACGTAACAGGTGATGAACAGCAAGCGTCGGCAGAGGACATTCTTCTGGCGGTATATGAGGCGCTTCAGGAGAAGGATTACAATCCGATCAACCAGATTGTCGGGTATTTGCTGTCGGGTGATCCGGCGTACATACCACGGCATAATAATGCAAGAAGCCTGGTTCGCAAGAAAGAGCGCGACGAGCTGATTGAGGAACTGGTAAGATACTACCTGGCTGGTCATCGTTAGGAGATGTCATGAAAATTCTAGGTCTTGATTACGGGGATGCCCGGATCGGAGTTGCCATCAGCGATGAGCTGGGTTGGACCGCCCAGGGGCTCGAAGTAATTGAGCGCCGTAGGGAAGGGGCTGACCTGGAGCGGATTGCCGAGCTAGTACAGCGGCATGAGGTTGAAGAAGTCGTTGTCGGTCTTCCGAAGAACATGAATGGTACCATCGGCCCCCGTGGTGAAATATGCAAGGCCTTTGCGGAGCAACTGCATGACATGTTGCAGATGCCTGTACATCTGTGGGATGAACGTCTGACTACGGTTTCAGCGCATCGAACGCTGATCGAAGCGGATGTGAGCAGGAAGAAACGCAAGGGAGTCGTGGACAAAATGGCCGCGAGCTTGATTCTGCAAAATTATTTGGACTCTAAGAGTAAAAAGTGAGGGTGATCGCTATGTCTAAAGATCGTATTGGCTATGAAGAAGAACCGGAAATTATTTATATCCCCAATGAAGAGGGAAATGAGGAAGAATTCGAAGTTATTATGAAGTTCGAAGTTGACGGTTCCGACGCCAAGTATATGATGGTCGTTCCTTTGGATTCCGAAGACCATGATGATGATGAAGAGAGCGAAGAAGTATATGCGTTCCGCTACGAGGAAGACGGCGATGACCTTAAACTGTACACGATTGAGAGCGATGAAGAGTGGGAAATCGTAGAGGAGACCTTCAATACCCTCATTGATGAATTCGATGGGGAGGACAACGATGACTGATTTCTCAGCGGATAAGGCAGTGTGGGCGTCGCGCGTTCGCGACGCTTACGGTGCTATCGTCGAGCTTCAGGATGAACAAGGCAAGGGGTCCTATTATACGGTCGAGAATGAATTTGATGTAGCGGGGGCGTCTTATGCTGCGCTTCGCCCCGAGCGGGGCTCGTCTGAAGATGAGCCGGAGCTGTTCAGAATTATTCAAGCCGATGATGGTTCACTTGAATTGGTCACGATTGAAGATGATGAGGAATGGGAGAATGTGTCCGAGCTGTACGGTGAACTTACGTTCCCGGAATAAGCTTGCTGGAACTACCTCTGAAGCAACCTCTTGAATGACGATCGATTGTGTTATATCTTGTGAGACTTATATAAATTAGCATAAGGGCGGGAAAACCGCTCTTTTTGCTGTAAAGGAGTGGGCTATGAAGACAGCGTTGAAGTGGTTCCTCGCATTTCTACTGATTATCATCCTTGCAGTAGGTGCGGGCGGTGCTTATATTTATTTTGGCATACAGCCGGTGAAGGCTTCGGAAGAAGCGGTGAGAATCACCATCGAGCCGGGCATGCGGACGAACAGCATAGCTAATGCTCTGGAGCAGCATGGACTTATCAAGAACGCCTTTCTGTTCAAATCCTATTTAAAGCTGAAATCCGAAGGCAGCCATTTCCAGGCGGGAACGTATGACATCCATCCCGGGGTGGATTATGATGAGATTATCGCCAAGCTGAATAGTGGGGATGTCGTTAAAGCCGAGATGCTCCGTTTTACCATACCTGAAGGCTATACCGTGAAGCAGATGGCCGAGGCTCTCTCCGAGCAGGGGCTTGTGAAGGAGGATACCTTCCTGCAAATCGCCAAGTCGGCGGCTGGGATCGATAGTCCGCTGCTCGCTGATGTCCCCGATAGCGCGGAGCTGAAATTCAGACTGGAAGGCTATCTCTTCCCTGAGACGTATGAATTGAAGAAGGACAGCACGGAGCTGGACATTATCAGCCGGATGATCGCGGAGACAGAGAGCCGTCTGCACAAAATTCCTGATTATGAGCAGAAGCTGAAGAAGAGCGGACTGAGCTTGAACGAGATAATGACGGTGGCTTCACTTGTAGAGCGCGAGGTTGTCGTAGATTCGGAGCGCAGCGCGGTGGCTGGAGTGATCTATAATCGTCTGGATAAGGGGATGAAGCTGGAAATCGATGCTACCGTGCAATTTTTGCTGGATAAACCGAAGGAACGGCTGATGAATTCGGACTTAAGGAAGGTGGACAGCCCTTATAATACTTATTTGTATGAGGGATTGCCTCCTGGACCGATCGCTGCCCCGAGCTTGAAATCCATTGAGGCGGCGCTTGCGCCGGAGACCTCGGAATATTTATTCTATGTAACGAAGAAGGATGGGAGCGGCGAGCACTTATTCGCCAAGACCTACAAAGAGCATTTAAAGAATATCGAGAAAAGTAAAGCTACAGCTAAATAACTGAGGTGTATAAGATGGGTAAAAAACCGGAATTGCTTGTTCCCGCAGGCTCCCTTGTGGAGCTGCAGGCATATCTTGACTGCGGAGCGGATGCTTTCCTCATTGGCGAGGATAAATACGGCATGCGGCTGCCAGGTAATTTTACACCTGCTGAGATTGCTGAAGCTGTCAAGATAGCGCATGCGCGCGGAGCTAAAGTATATGCTTGTGTCAACAATTTGGTGAGCAATGAGCTGCTGGAGGATCTGCAGGATTACATGAAGCAGCTTGCCGCTGCAGGCGTGGATGGTGTAGAATTCGGAGATCCGGCGGTGCTGCAGATCGCCAAGCAGGTGGCTCCGCAGCTAAGTCTGCATTGGAATGCGGAGATGACTTCAACCAATTATTCGACAGCGAACTATTGGGGAAGCAAGGGGGCTAGCCGTGTCGTCCTGGCCCGTGAGCTAAATATGGACGAAATTACGGAAATGCAGCCGCATTTGGAGATTGAGTCCGAGGTACAGGTGCATGGGATGACTAATATTTATCATTCCAAGCGCAGTCTGGTCCGTAACTACATGGCACATCAGGGACGAGTCATCGGAGAGAATGAGTCCGTAGGCAAGGAACGCGGGCTGTTCCTGATCGAGGCGGAGCGGCAGGAAGAGAAGTTTCCGATTTACGAGGACTGCAATGGAACTCATATTATGAGCTCTGACGATATCTGCATTCTTGAAGATTTGCATATGCTGCTTGCGGCAGATGTAGATAGTATGAAGATTGAGACGATTCTCAAGCCGATGAGCTATAATGAGATAGTCATTCGCGTCTATCGTCAGGCGATCGACACTTATTTCGCCGATCCGGAAGCCTATGAATTCGATGAGGCGTGGATCGAGGCGATCCGCCAGGTTCAAGATCCGGAGCGAGAGTTGTCGTTTGGTTTTTTCTATAAAGAACAAGTATATTAACTTTTATCGGTGCTGAAACCGGATTTTTTGAACAGGCCATTTAATGATTATAAATTTCTAGAGGTGAACGAACAGATGCAAACTGCGGGGAAACATATACGTAAATATACCGGCAAGCGATACCGTTTGGAGAAGCCAGAGCTGCTGGCTCCGGCAGGGAACCTCGAGAAATTGAAATTCGCAGTCCACTATGGGGCTGATGCTGTCTATATCGGGGGTCAGAAATACGGCCTTCGCTCAGGAGCCGACAATTTCAGTCTGGAGGAAATGCGCGAGGGTGTAGAATTTGCCAAAAAATATGGGGCGAAGGTGTTCGTCGCTACGAATATATATGCGCATAATGAGGATTTAGCCGGGATTGAGGCTTATCTGCGCGACCTGCATTCCGTTGGAATCGCAGCGATTATCGTCGCCGATCCCATCATTATCGATACGGCTCGCCGTGTGGTGCCTGAGCTTGAGGTCCATCTCAGCACGCAGCAGTCGACCGTGAATTGGCAGGCGGTTCAGTTCTGGAAGGAAGAAGGGCTGCCACGCGTCGTGCTGGGACGGGAGACTAGCCTGGAGGAGATCGAAGAGATCAAGCAGCATGTCGATGTTGAAATCGAAGCCTTCATCCACGGGGCGATGTGTTCGTCTTATTCCGGACGCTGTGTACTGTCCAATCATTTCACAGATCGCGATTCCAACCGGGGTGGATGCTGTCAGTCCTGCCGTTGGAAATATGATCTGTTCGAGGATGCTAGACCGGCTGAGGCCTGGATTTCGGAGGAGGAGGCCAGAGACAATTCTGTGCTGCGCCAATTCCAGCTTGGTGTGAACCAATTGCCGCTCTTCAATGAAGAGGATAATTCTTTTACGATGGGCTCCAAGGATTTGTGCATGATTGAGCATATTCCGGATCTGATCGATGTCGGCGTGGATAGCTTCAAGATCGAAGGCCGGATGAAGTCGATTCACTATGTGGCGACGGTCGTGAATGTCTATCGCCAGGCAATCGATGCCTATATGGCAGATCCGGATAACTATGTGCTGAAGCAGGAATGGCTGGAGGAGATACAGAAGGCAGCGAACCGTCCGGTAAATACAGGCTTCTTCTACGATGTGCCGGACCATGAGGATCATATCTATGAGCCGGAAGAGAAGGCGATGCCTTATGATTTCGCCGGTCTGGTGATGGAATATGATCAAGCCACCGGAATCGCCGTGATCCAGCAGCGCAATCATTTCAAGCCGGGACAGGAAATCGAGTTCTTCGGGCCCAAGGGCACCTTCTTCAAGCAGACCGTGGGCAAGATCTGGGACGAGCAGGGCAATGAGCTGGATGCAGCCCGCCACCCGTTACAGAGGATTAAGATGAAGGTAGACCATCCCGTATCCTATTTCGATATGATGCGCAAGAAGAAATAAACTATAAATGTGAAAATAGAATCGTATTACAGGGCTTTTTTCGTATAGGACGAAAGGCCCTTTTTTTATGGAAAGTGATAAAATTCAACAATATTCAATAAAAATCCACTTCTAATATACCGATACATATAGGAGTATGACATTGTTTGTCGAATAGACTAAGAATGCAGACGATGTTGGTAGTAAACGGCAGGAGGCATGACCTCTCTCCTAGTTTACAGCATACAATTATTATGAGCGGTGGGTGATTGACATGGGTCTGGTTCCGAAGAAGGAGAGCCAAACAGCTGACAACAAGAACAGACAGAAGAAGCAAACTAAATCAAGTGAGAAACAAAGTGGGAACAAGAAGCTTATTTCAAGTTGGAAAGGCAAAATAATAGATCATCTTCCAACCCAAATAAATCCTTCTAAATCTGTGGGTGTTCGTCTGTTTCTTATTTTCTTCGTGGCGATTATGTTCTTCGTACTAGCTATCGGACTATTGTCCTATCAAATGGCGAAGTCGACTATCCAGAAAAATGCCGAGAACTCTAATTTGCAAACGATTGTGCAGACTTCACAGAAGCTGGACATCATCCTACAGAAGTATGAAGAGAATCTGCAACAGACATTCCTGGACAATGAGATGCAGAAAGCTATTATGAACGCGTCAATGTCCAAGGGATCGGAATATGATCGCTTTACGACGATCAATGATATCCGGAATCGATTAAATTCACTGGTCTATTCAAGCAAAGGTGTTGAAGCAGTATACATGATGAGCGTGGATGGAAGCACGGATGATATTTCTACCGGCGGCTCCAACCCAACCTTCATTGATGATGCGCGTAAAGAAGCTTGGTTTGATGAAATGTCCAAGGCTGTAGGAACCCGTTGGATCAACGTACCGGAGAAGAGCAATGGCAAGTCCATCGTCCGGCTGGTTCGTTCCTTATCCAGTGTCACGACTTCCAAGCGCTTCGTGCTAGTGGAGGACCTCAATGTAGATGTATTGGAGAGCTACTTGAAGGAAATTAACTTCGGGGCGAACTCCAAGCTTCAAATTGTCAACAAAGATAATATTGTGGTCGGTTCTTCGGTTAATGAAGAGGCTACAACTAAGTCAGAATATGATTTGTCCAAAGCCGGAGCCGAGCTAAACGGAAGTTTACGTACTAGGGATGCTAACGGGAATTCAGTATTGGCAGTATTTAATGACTTTAGTGCTGCAGACTGGAGACTTGTAGGGACGGTCAGCACCGCCGAGCTCGTGAAGGATGCCAAGGGAATCCTGGTCACAACATACATAGCGGCAGCTGTCGTAGCTCTGATCACGATCCTACTTGCCATGTGGATGGTCAGAATGATTGCGCATCCGCTTGCCCAATTGAAGAATTTGATGGAGGAAGGCTCCAAGGGGAACCTTAATGTGCGCCTGAAGGCGAAATCCCAGGATGAAATCGGTCAGCTGACGAACAGCTTCAACGTGATGATGGAGCAGATCACGGGACTGGTGAAGCAGACGAATCATTCGGCTAAGGATGTGCTGGATACTGCGACTGAATTGACGCAGGCTTCTAATAAAACAGCCATCTCCGCGAAGGAGATCGCTATTGCCACCGAGGAAATTGCCAATGGAGCAACCAGCTTGGCCAATGAGGCAGAGCGTGGCAATGAGCTAACAGAGAATATTTCCAAACAGATGGAACAGGTTGTCCTTGCTAATAAACAAATGGAGACAGCAGCCCATCAAGTAGAGAAATCCAGTCAGCAGGGTACGGTCTACCTGAACGGACTGCTCGATAAGACGAATACAACGGTGGATATTGTTAACTCCTTGACTGAGAAAGTAGATGCATTGAAATCGAGTACATCCTCCGTTATGAAAGTGCTGGAGGTTATGCAGAATATTACGCAGCAGACGAATATCCTGTCCTTGAATGCAACGATTGAGGCAGCTCGTGCTGGCGCGGCAGGGCGCGGCTTCATGGTGGTTGCAGATGAGATCCGTCAGCTCGCCGACCAATCCCGTCAATCCATCACGATGGTTGGGGAGATCACGGACAACATCCAGCAAGAGATGAACGAGACGGTACAGGCCTTATCCGATGCAAGCCCGCTGTTCCAGCAGCAGATCAGCTCCGTAAAGGAAACGAGCCAGATCTTTGTCTCCGTTCAACAGCAAATGGAGGGCTTCGTGAAGCAAATTGAAATGGTGACGGCTTCGATCGATGAGCTGAATGAATCACAGAACGTCCTCTCCGAAGCGATGGGCAATGTAAGCGCCGTGGCGCAGCAGTCTTCGGCAACCTCTGAGGAAGTGGCTTCGCTCAGTAGCGAGCAGCAGACGGTTGGTGAGCAGCTGGTACAGCTCTCTGACAAGCTGGAGAATGTCTCGAACGGCTTGAAGGAATCTTTGGCCAGATTTACAGTATAAACGTTAAGATGAAGCATAGAACTGTCTCAAGTAGAAGATACTTGGGGCAGTTTTTTTCATGTGACATAAATTGTTATAAGATCCGCAGTCTCCCTCGCGGGTTAACATTCCTCTCCAGGGAAATAATGAAACAAAAGAGCACGGAGGGGATATGCATGTCATTAGGCGGAAAGAAGCGCATATTTTATATTCTAATAGCTTTCAGTTCTATTATTGTGATGTATGCACTGCGAATCGCCTGGATTCAGACTCACGCTGCTCTGGTGGCGGTGACCGCTTCAGGCAAAACGATAAATGAGCTGGCCGTACGGCAGCGAGAGCAAGGCGTCGAGCTTGACTCCGGCAGAGGTAACTTCTTCGACAGGTATGGGCGGCAATTAACTGGTTCCACCACCTGGTCACCGGTGCTGTTCCCGGTGAAGAAGCTGCCGGAACAGGATGATCTATCGCGGATCGCCGATATGCTGGGGGTCTCTGTGCAGGAATTGAAGCGGAAATGGGCGAGTCTAGAGACCCCGTATATTTGGTCTGGCTCAGGCGGAGATACAGGATTTCCGATGACTTCAACGGCAGTTCGGCAACAATCGCTTACCCGTTTGGAAGGGCTTGAGGTGCTGCCGCATGTCGTCCGTTATCCCAGTGGTCAGTCTGGTCAGCAATGGCTTGGCTATGTGGCACAGCGTCCTGATGTGATCCGGCAAATCCGCAGCGAGAGCAAAGCGAATGAACAGCCCTCTATTTCGATGCAGGTCGGAGCTGCTGGGTTAGAGAGGACCTTCGACCGTTTCTTGCGCGGTGTTGGCAGTACACGGGTATATTATGCGGTGGATGGGAAGCGGGAGCCCTTCACGGATGTGGGCACTCGTGTCAAAGGGCCTGAGGACCGTTTCTATCCGCTGCAAATTCGAACGACGATCGATATGGTCATGCAGCAGAAGCTAGAGGCGCTTACGGAAGAGATGAGTGTGGACGAGGGGGCTGTAGTTGTACTTGATGCGGAGAAGGGCGATGTATTGGCGATGATATCGCGGCCTTTCTTCGATCCCAATCATATTGATCTGGCCGGGGGCAGCTGGAGCAATCGTGCACTCAAGGCAGTTCCGCCCGGCTCGATCTTCAAAACTGTTATTACAGCGGCTGCGCTGGAGAGCGGGGTCACCCATCCAGGGGAGAGGTTCCATTGCTCCGGACATTATGGCAAGTACGGCTTATCCTGTTGGAAAAAGGGTGGACATGGGGAGATTACGCTAGAGCAGGGGTATGCCCATTCCTGTAACATCGTGTTCGCTACATTAGGAGAACGATTATCGGCGCAGAGCATTGAGCTTGCTGCTGCCCGGCTCGGCCTCGGCCGCAAGATCGGCTGGCATGAGAAGAATTTCATGGGCGGAGCTGATCTCTGGCAATTTGATCATGAGGAGGACGGTGCTGTTTTTCGACAAGAGCGAGGCTTGGTGGACGGAGGGGTTCTGGCCCAGACAGCGATCGGTCAGCGAGATGTGCTTGTATCCCCGCTGCAGGCGGCGAACCTGATCGTAACCTTGCTTCATCAGGGGCAGGTATCCTCACCGAGGCTGGTCCATGAGATCCGCTTCCGTGACGGCTCTCTGTTCACAAGCATGCCCGAGCATCGCCTAACCTCATCGGCCGGTCAAATTGCACCGAGTACGGCCAATTTATTATTATCATGGATGAGTGAGACCGTCCAGTCGGGGACAGGGCGTTCTCTCAGACAAGCCGAATGGCAGTTGGCAGGGAAATCCGGGACCGCTCAGGTCACCAAGGCAGGCAAGGCTTATAATCATCAATGGTTCATCGGCTACGGGCCCGTAGGTCATCCCAAATATGCGGTAAGTGTGCTTGTGCAGAACCGACCTGAGGGCTCGGAGCATAAGGCCATGGCATTGTTCAGAAGGACGATGGATTTTCTCGCCGCTTATCAGCCGGGACAGATGTGATGCAGCGAATGACAGCAAGCTTTCAGATTCATTTTTCAAAAAATGCGCTAATTATACCCAGGGTGTGATAAAATAGTTAGGATGCTATTCAATATGTGTAGGTTTGAAGGGGAACCTTTTGATCTGCCTCTATAGAGCGTGAGAAAAGCTATGAATCAGAGAGAAGTGGGGAAAGCGACATGGAGACTTTGCTGATATGGCTGTTTTACATTTCATCGTTGTATGCTTTTATACCAGGGCTGATCACGCGGCTGTTTGGCTATCGTGTGTTCAAGCATGGTTCAAGTAAGGATGAATTTGCCCTTACCTTTGATGATGGCCCGGATCACTACTACACTCCTCAGCTCCTTGATTTACTCAAGCGTTATGATGCGAAGGCGACCTTCTTTGTCGTCGGCGCCAATGCCGAGAGGAATCCTGAGTTGATCAGACGAATGTATGAGGAAGGACATCTGATCGGGATCCATAATTATGTGCATAAGACGAACTGGCTGATGGGTCCGGGTGCGGTGAAGAAGCAAATTCATAAGACCAATAAGATTATTCACGAGGTGACGGGCCACAATACGCATTATTACAGACCGCCATGGGGAATTGTGAATATGTTCGATTTCACGAGCCGGAACGATGTGCAGATCGTGCTCTGGTCGGCGATGTTCAGCGATTGGCGTAAGCGTGTCGGCGCTAAGCGCTTAACTCAGCGTATGATGAAGAAGCTGCGCGGCGGAGAGGTATTCCTGCTGCATGATTGCGGGGCTACGCTCGGTGCGGATAATGAAGCTCCCCGCGAGATGCTGATCGCATTGGAACGGGTGCTGGAGGAAGCGCAGAAGCGCGGGCTGCGCAGTGTGCGGATCGACCGCTTGATGGAGACGGATAGCAGCCAGAAGGATACCAAGGCGAAGCATAAGGCAGGAAATGGTGTGCGCGCTTTGAGCTGGTGGAAGAGATCCGTAGTGGCGCTGTGGTTCTTGTGGGAGAAGCTGTTTCATCTCATCTTCCATCTGCATACGGCGAATGCGCAGGATCCGATATTTCATTTCCGCAGCCGTCCGTATCATGGGGAGACCGTGGAATTGTCGGAAGGGACTATGCTGCAGGCCGGTGATCAGGTGCTTGAGCTGCATTTCGATAACAGGAAGCTGTTCCAGATCGGAATGAAGTCGAAATCGACGGTTCATTTGGCCATTCAAATGATCAGGCAGGTTGAGAAGGCCTTACCGGAAATTGCTCAATATGTGGTCGACCATCCAGAACTGCATGATGTCAAGGCGCTGTATGGGGTCACGATGATTAATCGGGGACCTGAGAAGTTCGGCTTTATCGTGACAGATTTACCGAAGGGATTCTTCTCCAGCTCTTCACGAATTTATTTGAAGTTTCTGATGAGAGTCATTCATCCGGACGGGGGGAATAGACTGAAGCAGGCTCCCGAGCAGCTGGTGCCGAAGCTGATCTTGATGTCGATGGATCATTTGCTGAAGCAATATCTGAAGGATGGCTCACATCATCGCATTCGCCATGAGAGACAGATGGAGGAGGATGAAGAGGAGTCGGTAATCAGTACGACGCTACCTTGCAGATAACGGTTATTATCTATTGTTTATACAAAAAGCCTTGCCCCTTTGATTCCGATGGGGCAAGGCTTTTTGAGTCTCTTGACGAGACAACAGGCTTTTATCTTCTGTTCTCTTAAATCTTCATAACTCCGCCGGAGCTGGCATTCGTAACGAGCTTGGAGTAACGGGCCAGGTATCCAGTCTTCACCTTCGGCTCGAAGCCTTTCCAGTTGGCACGGCGGGCGGCCAGCACTTCTTCATCGACTAACAGCTCGATTTTGCGATTGTTGAGATCCAGCTCGATGATGTCACCGTCCTCTACGAAAGCGATCGGTCCGCCCTCAGCTGCTTCCGGAGAGATATGGCCGATGCTGATGCCGCGCGAAGCTCCTGAGAAGCGTCCATCGGTGATCAGACCGACCTTGGCACCGAGGCCCATGCCGGCGATTTGGGAAGTAGGCGCGAGCATTTCCGGCATTCCCGGTCCGCCCTTCGGTCCCTCGTAGCGGATGACTACAACACAGCCCTCCTTGACCTTGCCATTGGCGATTCCTTCGAGCGTTTCCTCCTGGGAGTCGAAACAGACGGCTGGGCCTTTATGGTATCCGCCAACGGCTGGATCGACAGCGCCGACCTTGATCACGGAGCCTTCCGGCGCGAGATTTCCGTACAAGATAGCCAGGCCGCCTTTCTCCGAATAAGGCTGATCGAGCGTATGAATGACGCTGGTATCCTTGATCTCACAGCCGGCGACATTCTCGGCAATCGTCTTGCCGGTCACCGTCATTTGTTCGCCGAAGAAGGCGCCCGGTTTCTTCAATAACTCATGGATGACGGCGCTGACACCGCCTGCCCGCTCGACATCCTCGATGAAGATATCGGAAGCCGGTGCAAGCTTGGCGATATGAGGCACGCGGTTCGCGACTTCATTGATCCGTTCCAGCGGATAATCGATCCCTGCTTCTTGGGCCAGGGCAAGGGTATGCAATACGGTGTTCGTCGATCCGCCCATCGCCATATCCAGGGCAAAGGCATTATCGATGGATTCTTTGGTGACGATGTCACGCGGCTTGAGGTCAAGCTTGATCAATTCCATCAGCTGCTGTGCAGATTTCTTAACGAAGTCGCGGCGCTCTTCCGATACAGCCAGAATCGTACCATTGCCTGGCATCGCGAGCCCGAGCGCTTCAGCCAGACAGTTCATGGAGTTGGCGGTAAACATGCCGGAACAAGACCCGCAGGTTGGACAGCCGTACTGTTCTAGCTCCAGCAGATCGGAATCATTGATTTGGCCGGCCTGATGCGCGCCTACGCCTTCGAATACAGAGGTTAATGACAGCTTGCGTCCTTTGCTGTCCACCCCGGCTTTCATCGGTCCGCCGCTGACGAAGATCGTCGGAATGTTGACGCGGAGCGCCCCCATCATCATACCGGGAGTGATCTTGTCACAGTTCGGAATGCAGACCATGCCATCGAACCAGTGGGCGGATACGACAGTTTCCAGCGCATCGGCGATAATCTCGCGGCTCGGCAAGGAGTAGCGCATCCCGATATGTCCCATCGCAATCCCGTCATCAACGCCGATGGTATTGAATTCGAACGGTACTCCGCCGGCTTCGCGGATCGCCTCTTTGACAATTTTGCCGAACTCTTGCAAGTGAACATGCCCAGGGACAATGTCAATATAGGAATTACATACGGCGATAAAAGGTTTGTTGAAGTCTTCTTCCTTAACGCCAGCAGCACGGAGCAAGCTGCGGTGCGGCGCACGGTCGAAGCCTTTCTTGATCATGTCTGAACGCATTTTCTTGGCTGTCATATAGACGATCCCCCCATGAGTAGAATGTAGTTTAGATTTTGGAACTTTACACCGCTAAAGGTTTTCTTTACAGTCTATCATATGTATTCTGCTTTTTCTAGCAATCAAATATAGTAAATATCCGTATAAACCGCTCCTGTCTGCACAAGCTCCAAGCCTACAAAAATGCAGGTTTTACCGCTAGAAATCAACGGTTCACAACTCAGGGCTTGCTGGCCGACCTAGTACCGAAGGAATGTGTGGCCCGGCGCTCCAAATTGAGGAGCCATTGGATGGACGGTTCGATCATCGGCGAGCTGAGCCTGCGGACGAACGGCTGACATAGTAGCAGGGTCATGGCAACGGCAGCAGCAATGATCCCCAAGGAGGCCGCGTCGCTATGAATCCAGTCATAGATGGGCGAGAGCGCCGCCAGCCGGATGATGAAGCCATGCAGCAAGAATACATACAGGGTTCTGCGCCCCATATCGGTGAGCGCACTTCTGTGCCAGGGGACAAAGGCGAGAAAGGAAGCAGCAGCGACCAATTGCAGCAAATACAAGAGCAACCGGAAGAAACCTGTGTACCAGGCCGGTTCACCCAACTGAACGTAAGTCATATTGCCATAGAGCCATCCAGGAGCTATGTTCATACCGCCGATCGCGATGAATAGGAGCAGTAGGACGGAAGCGGTCATAGAGAGTATTTTCACATTGCGGGTATAGAATGCTCTTAAGCGGGCGAAGGACAAGTGATAGCCGATGATGAAGAATGGGAAGAAGACGAAGGTCCGTGAAATGCTGAACCAGACACCGTCTACCGGCAAGTAGCCGACCGAGATACCGAGTAGTATGGAAGTAATGATCTGCTGAGGTAGCGACCACCTGTGAATGAGCATCTTCAGCAGGCGCCAGCAAACATGGCTTGCCAAGAACCAGAGCAGCAAGTAAGGGGCGAAATAGGAATAATGGGTATTATGGACATGGAACCAGAGAGCGTCCAGAGCTAAATATAAGGTTTGAAAAATAGCGTACTGCAAGCCGATTTGCAATAGCGCCTTACGACCGGAGTCCCCGAACAGATTGCTCCTTGCGAAATAACCTGTAACTAAGACGAACAGCGGCATATGAAAAGTGAATATCCACATATATAAAGCTTCCATGCCAGCGAGCCTGGTGATTAACGGTTCAATGGCATTGCCGACAAAGACGCAAACGATCAGTAAAAAGCGCAGATTCAGAAAAAATGTCTCTCCCCGTGAACTTATACAATGGTTAGTCATGGCGAAGGCGATACCTCTCTTTTGCTCTGCCGGATTGCGCAGGTTGTGTCATTACGTTTTAAAATAAATTAATAAAAATTTTGACAATCATCGTTCAGCTATAAGGTACTATCTTTATAGAAGCCACTTTGTGATTATAATCACGATAGAAAGCGCTAACAGTTTGTTAAGCTGTGTCAATCTGTTGACATATGTTCTATTTCAGTGTGGATCATGGGCGTTTTGTCTGGATCAGCACTTAAAGGTACAATAGAAGAGACAAATAATGTGAATAAACATGAGGAGAAACGTTGGAGGTGAGATGATGACGCAGGTCCGGATAGGAGGCCAGACGATTCCCTGCTCCGGGATATTGTTCGATAAGGATGGTACGCTGTTAGATTTTATGCAGATGTGGGGATCGTGGGCGGAGAAACTGATCGCTTTACTGGATAATGATTTGACAGAACTTGGAGCGGAGCCTATCAGAGAACAGAGTGAGCGGCTGGGTCTGATCATCGATCCGACAAGAGGCATTATCGGCTATGATAAGACCGGCCCGATTGCGATGGGGACGGAGGAAGAGGTTACAGCGCTGCTGGCCTGGAAGCTATATGCCGTGGGCATTCCCTGGAATGAAGCGACCATGCAGGTAAGACGCCATAATAAGCGGGCGATGCAGGAACTGACCAAGCAGAAGAACACGGTGCCACTGCCGGGATTGCCTGAATTTCTGCAGGCCTGTCATGAGGCCGGGATGAAGCTTGCTGTAGTTACATCGGATACCACGCGGGAGGCTGAGAAGCATTTGGACTGGATGGGGCTGCGCCGTTATTTTTCAAGCGTCGTCGGTCGTGATCGTGTCCGTAAGGGGAAGCCCGACCCGGAGATGGCGCAGCTGGCCATTAAGGAGATAGGATTGCTACCGCAGCAATGCATTGTGATCGGAGACAGTAATGGCGATATGGTGATGGGAAGACTGGCCGCGGCGTCATATATGATCGGCATCGCTGAGGATGGAACTGGTGAGAGCTATTTGTTGGACGCAGATGCTATCATTCGCAGCTATTCGGAATTATCAGTTCTGTCGGCTCAGTAAGTATTAAATAAGAACAAAGGGGATCTGAAAGATGGAAAAGAAGAAGATAGAACTGTTGGCAAAATGGATCGGAGAGAGCGAGAGGATCGTATTCTTCGGTGGGGCGGGGATTTCGACCGAGAGTGGAATTCCCGACTTCCGGTCTGCTGCGGGAATTTATCAAATGGAGACGGCTTCTCCCTATGCGCCAGAGGAGATACTCAGCCGTCCATTCTTCGACCGTCATCCTGAGGTGTTCTATGATTTCTACAAGACGAAGATGATTCATACGGAGGCTCGTCCTAACCCGGCTCATGTCAGTCTGGCCAAGCTGGAGCAGGAGGGCAAGCTGACTCATATCATTACGCAAAATATCGACGGCCTGCATCAACTGGCTGGCAGCAAGAAGGTGCTCGAGCTTCACGGCTCAATCCATCGCAATTACTGTATGAGCTGCCGACTATTTCATAGCCTGGATGAGGTGATGCAGAGCCGATCCGTTGTACCGACTTGCCATGCTTGCGGGGGGATCGTCAAGCCGGATGTGGTCCTGTATGGCGAGAATCTCGACAATCAGGTGCTGTCGGAGAGTATTCAAGCGATCGCGGCGGCGGATTTGCTGCTGATCGGCGGCACATCCTTGACCGTTCAACCGGCGGCGCATCTAGTGACTTATTTCAATGGAGGACGGACGGTGCTGCTCAATGCTTCACCAACTGCCTATGATCATCGTGCCGATCTGTTGATTACGGACCCGATTGGTGCGGTTATGGCGGAAGTCAGCCAATTCCTATAGGCACTTATCGTCACCTGCCTGCGTACAATAAGCTTATAACAACATTGCGAGGTGGGTACGATGATCATTCTTCCGCCAGGAGAAGCGGAGCAGATCGGGCGGATGGAGCTAACCGCCCTCGAGCAACAGATTTTACGGATGAAGCAGGAAAGCCCAGAGGAATATCATTATAGTTCTATAGATAATCTGAAGTTTGAGCTAAGGACCAGAGGGAAAATTGTCGAGTCCTCCCATGCTCTATACGATAGCGGTGCGAGATTTGCTACTTTTCAAACCTCACGCTGTAATGCGGATTACTGGATTCGTCTCGCTAATGGGGGATTCCAACAGCGCAGTGATGTGACCCCGGCGGAGGCGATCCGCGATATTTTCAAAAATGGTCCGAAGTATGCATTCGAATGTGCAACGGCTATGGTGATTGTTCTGTACAATGGTGTATTAGAGATGATTGGTGATCAGTCGTTTAATACCTATTTTGCTGATTTGGTGCTGTATGATTGGAAGTATGACAGTGATTTGCGCATTAATTCATTTAGCGGGGTTGAGGCTTTCCCTGGGGATGTGCTCTATTTCAAGAACCCGGATTTTGATCCTTCTACACCACAATGGCAGGGGGAGAATGCCATTCTGCTACCGGAGGAACTCTATTATGCCCACGGGATCGGTATCGTGACAGCAGATTATATCATACGTTCCCTGAATGCCAAAAGAAAACCAGGCAGCACGACTTCAGCCTACCTGATGGATGTTGTGGACTCCCTGGATTTTGCCTATACCCAAAGGCTGAGCCAAGGCGTAGCAAGGGTTGGAGCCCGCATCTATTTGCTTTCTTGATATATCGGATGACATCGGATATGATATGTTTCGTAAGTGGAAATTATTGGCGGACACCCTCATCAAGTCGATCAGGCTGTGAGGGTGTTTTTTGTAGATTTTCTTAGGCAGTCAGGAGGTCAGTTTTGTCCTGCTGCATTTTTACGGTACTCGCTGGGAGATTCACCGTGAAATCGGCGGAATTGACGCGAGAAATACAAGGCATCGGTGAGTCCGACCGAGGCGGAGATCTGTTCGATGGATAGTTCAGGTCTCTCTCGCAGCAGCTGCCGGGACTTATCGATTCTGAGCTTGAGCAAATAAGTGACCGGAGTCAAGCCGGTAGCCTTCTTGAATATGCGCGACAGATAAGCACGGTTATATCCGAGGCTAGAGCACATTTGTTCAATAGAGATCGGATGCGCATATTGGCTGCTCATATAATATATCATTTGCTTGACGGTTCGCTGGACCCCGGATTCTCCGGCAGGCAGAGCGGATTCGCGCACCAGCTTCTCTTCCGCCTCGGCCATGATCAGGTGCAGATAACCTAGTGAG
Source organism: Paenibacillus aceti (assembly GCF_003614185.1). GTDB lineage: Bacteria > Bacillota > Bacilli > Paenibacillales > Paenibacillaceae > Fontibacillus > Fontibacillus aceti. Next base: position 2,891,537 of record NZ_KZ987724.1, on the reverse strand, counting down.
GCGGAATGAGAGCTAGGTTTTCGTGTCCGAAAAACTTGCAGCACAGACTCTAACATCCCGGGAATGGTGCTGTCTGAGCTGGAGCTGAACACCGCGGTCTGCGGAGTGAATCCGGCGCGCTGGACAAGCTCGGCTGCTTTATCGCCCGTGAAGGCAATCCAGCGGTACTGCCAAGGGTCACTCTTATCCGAGGCGTAGCTGACCAGTTGATCAGGCTGGATCAGGAAGCAATCTCCTGCACGAAGTGAGTAGTAGGCAAATTCAGTCCGAAAGCTTCCTTTACCCTGCTCAACAAAATGCAGCAGGAAATAATCATATACTTTTGGACCGAGTCGATGATCGGCTGCAGTCTGGCTCTCTCCCGCGAACAGCACATGTAGATCACTAGATTCGAAGACCTCCGGATTCGCGGCAGCGCTGTAGGTTTCCTGGAGCATAGGGCAACCTCCTCTATCTATACTACTTATATTCTACTATCTGGGGTCACATTTATCCATATATAGCTCGCATAGATGCATTACGAATGCGGCCTATATTTCTTATACTTAAGTCAAGGAATTAAAATGATTGATGAGGTGTCCATAACGATGAGACGACAAGAGATGGAACAATTGTTTATATCACGGTACGGTGAGAGCACGCAAGCTGTATCAGTCTTCAATGCGCCGGGGCGCGTGAATCTGATCGGCGAGCATATTGACTATAACGGCGGATATGTGCTGCCAGCAGCATTGGAGGTTGGCACGACGATGGCGATCCGCAAGCGCGCTGACCAGAAGGTATTATTCGCTTCTACAAACCTCCCCTATCAGGCTGAGTTCGATGTACAGCAGCTTGGCAGCAGCAAGACCGGCGAGTGGGTGGATTATCCGATCGGCGTCATCGTAGAGCTTGGCAAGCTTGGCGTTCAACTAAACAGTGGCTATGAAATTCTGTTCCATGGTGAAATTCCTAATGGAGCGGGTCTCTCATCCTCCGCTTCTATCGAGGTTGTAACGGCCTATGGATTGCTGATCATGGAGAAGCAGCCTGCCGATAAGGTGGAAATCGCTAAACTATCGCAGCGGGCTGAGAATCAGTTCGTGGGTGTAAACAGCGGAATTATGGATCAGTTCGCAGTTGCGAACGGGGCTAAAGATCATGCGATCCTGTTGATGTGCGACACGCTGGAGTTTGAATGGGTGCCTTTTGTAACAGGGGCTTATAAGCTCGTCATCAGCAACACGAACAAGCGCAGAGGGCTAGTGGATTCCAAATATAATGAGCGCCGTGAGCAATGCGACGCGGCCTTGAAGCTTTTACAGCAGGACGTACCTGGCTTGGAGTACCTGGCGCATCTGTCCACAGAGCAATTGGAGCCGTTGAAGGGCAAATTCACAGATGAAGTGCTCCTGCAAAGAGCGACCCATGTCGTTGAAGAGAATGCCAGAGTGCTGAAGTCGGTCGAAGCGCTGCGCGCTAATGATTTGGCTGGCTTCGGGCAATTGATGAATGCTTCCCACGCTTCCCTGCGTGATCTATATGAAGTTAGCTGTATGGAGCTGGATGTGTTGGTTGAGGAAGCGCAGAAGATCGAAGGCACACTCGGTTCGCGGATGACCGGCGCTGGCTTTGGCGGATGTACTGTATCGCTGGTTCATGAGGATTCTGTCGAGCGGTTCTTAGCTGAGGTAGGCGCAGCTTATGAGAAGAGAACGGGCCTGAAGGGCGAATTTTATGTATGCGGCGTGGGCGATGGAGTCCATGAAATGAAGGAGGCTAATTAAAATGGGGATTTTGATCACTGGCGGAGCAGGATATATCGGTTCCCACACGGTAGCAGAGCTGCTGGCTCAAGGTAAGGAAGTAGTCGTTATCGATAATTTGCAGACTGGACATAAGGATGCGCTCCTGGGCGGAAAGTTGTATGAAGGCGATCTGCGTGATAAGGAGCTGCTGGCGAAGCTATTCGCTGAGAATGAGATCGAGGCGGTCATTCATTTTGCGGCGAATTCTCTGGTAGGAGAGAGCATGAAGGACCCGGTAAAATATTACGACAACAATGTGTACGGCACGCTATGCTTGCTGGAAGCAATGGATCAGGCGAATGTCCGCAAAATTGTGTTCTCCTCCACGGCAGCCACCTATGGTGAGCCGGAGAAGGTGCCGATTGAGGAGAGCGATCCAACCCATCCGACGAATGTGTACGGTGAGACGAAGCTGACGATGGAACGGATGATGGCCTGGTTCGATCAGGTGCTCGGCATCAAATATGTGGCCTTGCGTTACTTCAACGCAGCTGGCGCTCATGCCAGCGGCAAGATTGGCGAGGATCATAAACCGGAAACCCATCTCATCCCGCTTATTTTGCAGGCGGCGCTGGGACAGCGCGAATCGATCAAGATTTTTGGTGATGACTATAATACTCCAGATGGGACATGTATCCGCGATTATATCCATGTCAGTGATTTAGCGGACGCTCATCTGCGTGCTGTTGAATACTTGATCGCTGGTGGTGATAGCGATGTATTCAACCTCGGCAGTGGCCAAGGCTTCTCGGTCAAAGAGATGATCGAGGCAGTGCGTGAAGTGACCGGCCGTGATTTCCCGGTGCAGACAACACCGCGCCGTGCGGGTGATCCCGCTGTGTTGATCGCTTCTTCCAACAAGGCAAGAACGGTGCTTGGCTGGAAGCCTTCGCGCGACAATCTGCATGACATTATCGGCAGTGCCTGGAACTGGCATAGCAATCATCCGGAAGGCTATAACGATTAAGGAGTGGGCAGAAGTGAGAGCTGAAGACAAGAATAACAGTCAGAATGCACAGGCAGCGATCGAAAGACTGCTTCACTATGCACTGGAACAAGGATTAATCGACTGGTGGGATATGGATTATACCCGCAACCGTCTGCTGGAGCTATTCTCTTTCGATGAGCCTTTCGCCGGAGAGTTGCCGGAAGAGGTATTGTCCAGTCCGCAGCAGCCGCTTGAGGTGCTGATTGATTATGGCTATGAAATCGGACTTATTCCTGAAAATACAGTTACTTATCGTGATTTGCTCGATGCGCGGATTATGGGGCTGTTGATGCCTCGCCCGTCCGAGACGATCGCAGCTTTTCACAAGACGGAGGCTGATCGGGGGATTCAGGCGGCGACGGATGAATTTTACAAGCTGTCGGTGATGAGCAACTATATTCGTATGGATCGGGTCGCGCAGAATATTTATTGGGATCAACCCACTGCCTATGGTCCGATGGAGATTACGATCAACCTGTCCAAGCCGGAGAAGAACCCGAAGGAAATCGCGATGGCCAGGCTGCTTCCGCCGCCGGTCTATCCCAAATGCCAGCTATGCCGGGAAAATGTGGGCTACGCCGGACGGATCAATCATCCTGCTCGCCAGAATTTGCGCGTGATCCCGCTTGAGTTGAGCAGAGAACCGTGGTTTTTCCAATACTCGCCGTATGTGTACTATAACGAACATTGCATCGTTTTCCACCGCGATCATGTACCGATGAAGCTGACCAAGGATACCTTTAAGCGGCTGCTGGCATTTACGGCACAATTTCCGCATTATTTTATCGGATCTAATGCAGATTTGCCGATCGTCGGCGGTTCCATCCTGACGCATGACCATTTCCAGGGGGGGAGACATACGTTTCCGCTGGAGAAGGCACCGCAGGTCGCAAAGTTCCGGCATCCGTCCTATGCAGGCGTTACAGCCGGTATCGTTCATTGGCCGATGACAGTGCTGCGGCTGAGCGGTCAGGACCCTGACATTCTGCTGGAAGCGGCGAATGATGTATATGAGCAGTGGAAGTCATACAGTGATCCAGCCGCAGAGGTGTTGGCCTATACTGTAGCAGGCGGCGAGAAGGTTCCGCATAATACGGTGACTCCGATCGTGCGCCGCGGTGCGGACGGCAGCTTCGAGATGGATGTGGTGCTGCGCAACAACCGGACGAGTGAGCAGCATCCGGAAGGGATCTTCCACCCGCATCGGGAGATGCATCATATCAAGAAGGAGAATATCGGCCTGATTGAGGTGATGGGTCTGGCGATCCTGCCTGGGCGGTTGAAGGAAGAGCTGGGTGAAATCGCTGATATTTTAAGCGGCGATACAGTTCTATATGATGAAGTTACCTCCAATCCTGAATCCAAATTGGCGGTGCATGCCACATGGGTGAAGCAGTTGGTAGACGCCCATGGAATGGCGATGGCCAAGGAAGAGGCAGAAGCGCTGCTGCGTGACGAGGTCGGCCGCAAGTTCGCCGAGATTCTGGGACATGCAGGTGTGTTCAAGGCCACGGAGCAAGGGCGCGAAGCTTTCCGCCGCTTTGTGACCAGCGCTGGGTATGAACCGTTGAGTGAATCATAGAAATGAACAGGGCTAAGCTCCAGAATTCTGGAGCTTAGCCCTGTTTTGCTGGGGGGATCGGTCAGATTACCGTTAGTGTGGTACTTATCGTTATTCGGGTGAAAGTCAGGCATTTAGCCCTTGTTCTGCCCCAATAGCGATCCCCAGTTTTGTTAGATGTTCAAAGGACTCTTTTTGACGCAGATAGCGATCCTTAGTTTCGTTATAAATTAGAATGGCTCAGAACAGCTTAGAGCCAGAATTCAACCTGCATATTCGCAGGAATTTCCTGTTGCTATACCCAAATTACAAGTATAATGGAAATGGGTGCAGAATTCGTCAAGAGGAAGAGTTATTGCAATTGAAATGCAACCGAATCCAGGATATCACGTAGTAGATATTACATATCATGATATGGTCAGTCGCTTTTACTAAGTTACTAAGGAGGGAAGGAGATGGACGGATTATTTTGGGGCTGTTTTATCGGCGGTGCGGTATTCGCCTTGGCAAGCACACTTCTGGGCGATATTATCGGCAGCTGGATCGATGGAATTTTCGATCTGATCTCCATTGATTTCTTGAAGCCTATCATCACTGCTTCGGCGGTAACGACCTTTGGGGGAAGCGGTATTCTGTTAAGTCAGTATACAGGCCTGGGCAATACCCCGATTATTATCTTGTCTATTCTTATTGCCCTTCTACTGTCAGTGCTTGTATATTTCATCTATGTCAAACCGATGGAGAACAGCGAGAATTCGATTGGCTACTCCGAGGCCGATTTGCCCGGCAAACTGGGGGAAGTTACTATTCCCATAGGCGTTGGGGGGTTCGGCGAGATCATGATTAAGCAAGTGGCGGGAAATACGCTACATATTGCAGCTAGCTGGGATAAGAGGGAGATCTCAGTTGGTTCGGAGGTCGTGGTTGTGGATATGAAGGATGGAGTTGCACTAGTATCCGAATTGTATGGAACTAATGAAGAAGAGGAGATGATCTGATTGATCGAAGGATTTCCAGATTATTTGTTAATCCCAGGTATTATCATTGCGGTAATTCTAATTCTAGGTATCGCCTTTTGGGCTCGCTACAAGACGGTAAGCCCGGACGAAGCGATGCTGGTGACAGGCTCCTTCCTCGGGAACAGAAATGTCTCCGATGATGATTCCGGCCGTAAGATCAAGATTGTTCGTGGTGGTGGCGCTTTTATCTGGCCGATCTTCCAGAAGGCAGAGTTCATGTCCTTGCTGTCGCATAAGCTGGACGTCATGACACCGGAGGTCTATACCGAGCAGGGGGTTCCAGTATCTGCGGATGGAGTCGCTATTATCAAGGTCGGCAGCTCGGTGGAAGATGTGGCTACAGCAGCGGAACAATTTCTGGGCAAGCCAATTGAATCGCTCAAGGGTGAGGCTCAGGAAGTGCTGGAAGGTCATCTTCGTTCGATCCTCGGCGGAATGACAGTGGAGGAGGTTTATCGTAACCGCGATAAATTTGCGCAAGAGGTACAAGGAGTCGCGGCTCGCGATCTGAAGAAGATGGGGCTGCAGATCGTGTCGTTCACGATTAAGGATGTACGTGATAAGCATGGTTATCTGGAGGCACTCGGTAAGCCGCGGATTGCTGCTGTAAAGCGTGATGCCGATATCGCTGAGGCAGAGGCGCTGCGCGACGCAAGAGTTCAGAAGGCGCTTGCTGAAGAATCTGGGCAGAAGGCTGAATTGCTACGCGATACCAATATCGCGGAAGCGACCAAGGAGAAGGAACTGAAGATCGCTGCCTTCAAGAAGGATCAGGATACAGCCAAGGCAGAGGCGGACCAGGCATATGACATTCAGGAAGCCCGTGCCAAACAGACGATGGTCGAAGAACAAATGAAGGTAGAATTGGTTCGTAAAGAGCGGGAGATCGATCTGCAGGATAAGGAAATCATCGTCCGGCAGAAGCAGTATGATGCTGAAGTGAAGAAGAAGGCCGATGCGGATCGTTATGCGGTTGAACAAGCGGCGGAAGCCGATAAGGCTCGTAAAATGCGTGAGGCCGATGCATTGCAATATTCGATCGAGGCCCAAGCGCGTGCGGAGGCAGAACAGATACGGCTCGATGGTCTAGCCGTTGCTGATGCGGAGCGGGCTAAAGGGACGGCTGATGCGGAAATTATCCGTCTTCGCGGTCTAGCAGAGGCGGAGGCCAAGGAGAAGCTGGCCGATGCGTTCCAGAAGTTCGGCGAAGCGGCTGTGCTCGATATCATCGCCAAGATGCTGCCTGAATTAGCGGAGAAAATCGCAGCTCCGATCGCATCGATCGAGAAGCTTACCGTTGTGGATACCGGCAAGGGAGAAGGCGCGGCTCGCGTCAGCAATTATGTAACTGAGCTGATGGCTACGGCTCCGGAAATGATCAAGAATATTTCGGGGATCGAAATAGAGCAGCTGATCAAGGGGTTTACTCAGAGGAAAGTAGCTAATCCGGCTCCTGCAACACCTCCAGCTAACGCCGCTAAACCAGTTACCCCTATTGCTCCACCTAGTCCAACACAGGAATAATTTTCTCATAAATGTATACAATCTATGGACGTCTCATGTTATATGAGGCGTTCTTTCCTTTTAAATAGGCCCACCCAATAATTGTTTCTTATAATCGCTGGTAACGCTTTATCGGGTCAGTTATAATGAGTGTAAGCGTTCCGGACAACTGAATATCAATTAAATGAGGTGCAAATGTTGAAGAGCCTACGAGTGGCCAAGGTGTTGAATAACAACGTCATTATTGCTCGGCATCCTGAGCACGGTGAAGTTGTAGTGATCGGCAAAGGCATCGGCTTCAATCGGAAGAGCGGAGATTCCATTCTCCTGGACGCGATTGAGAAAATGTTCATCCTTACAGATCAAATGGAGCAGGAGCAGTATAAGCAGCTCGTTCCGCAGATCGATGAACAATTGATCGAGGTCATTGGCGAAATCATCTCGTATATTTCCCGGAAAACGCAATCGGAGCTCAATGAACATATACATATTGCGCTAACCGATCACCTCGCATTCGCTATTAAGCGTGCTGAACAGGATATTGCCTTCCATAATCCTTTTCTATATGAGACAAAGGAGATCTACCCCCTAGAGTTTGAACTGGCTGAATATGCGATCGATCTGATTCATAAGAAATTAGGGGTCGACCTTGGCGAGGATGAGATTGGTTTTGTTGCGCTTCACATCAACAGCGCAATCACTAATCGGCATATTAGCGAGGTTCGTGGACACGCGCAATTGATTGCTGATTTAGTGGCGATCATTGAGCAGGAGCTGCAAATTTCGATCTCCCGAAATTCACTGGATTATTCCAGGCTTCTTACCCATTTGAGGTTTGCGATTGAACGGGTGCGCAGGGGTGAATGTATTGGAGAGATTGAGCGTCTGGATGCTCTGCTACAGCAGGAGTATCCGAGCTTGTATATTCTGGCAACCAGATTGACTGAGGCTATGGAGCAGCGTCTGCATAAGCCGGTCTTTCATGCTGAAGTTAGCTATTTGACTATGCATCTACATCGTATTGTAGCATCGCAGACCAGTTAGCTTGGGAACTTGCGCTTGCCATAGAGGTTTGTTATACTTTTGATAAGTAATACAATAGCAGAATAACATCACAATGTGTCACTGATTCGATCAGGCATGAGTTGATTAAAGTGCATTGATTGTAACGCTATGAATTGGGGATAATACCCTAAGCGATAGGCGGTTGCAATGAAGGACTTTATTGCTCATGTCTTTTTTGCATTTTAACAGTGGTCATGAAGAGTACGCTCGAGGAGGGATGCTGCTCAAGCTTAAGGAGTCGCCGGAACGCTCCCTTAATGTGAACAATGATGGGTTTTAAAGAATGTGAAATATATAGAGAATTAATGAGGTCATAAATTGGCAAATAATGTCGCATTCCCGTATTATTAAGGGAGAAAAGTTAGCAGACATAAAACTGTGGAAAGCGAGATGAAATCAACATGGAGAAGAATTTTAGAATTACGGATGAGGATGGAATTCATGCCCGCCCAGCTACCGCTCTGGTCAATACAGCGAATAAGTTCAAAGGCTCCGAGGCCTTTGCTGAAGCGAATGGCAAGAAGGTAACTTTGAAGTCGATACTCGGTGTGTTGTCACTTGGTCTGGAGAAGGGGGATGCACTGAAATTAATCGTTGAAGGGGATCAAGCGGAGGAAGCGATTCAAGCGCTCGCGGAAGTGATGGTTAATGAAGGGCTAGGCGAAGTACATGCTTGAAATTAAAGGCATTGCTGCCTCTGCGGGAGTGGCGATTGCGTCTGCCTTCAGACTGGAGCATCCCGATTATACCATTCAACGAGAGAGTGTAAATGACCCCCAAGAGGAATTGAAGCGTCTTGATGCAGCCCTGGCTAAAGCACAGCAGGAGCTGAAAGCGATTAAGCAGCGTACTGAGGAGCAGCTTGGAGCCAAGAAGGCCGAGATCTTCGAGTCGCATTTACTGATTCTAAGCGACCCGGAGCTGCTGGATGCGGTTCGCGATCGCATTGCTTCCGAGAAGGTGACGGCCCAGTATGCGCTGGATGAAGCGTCGAAGCAATTCATCTCGATGTTCGAGAACATGAAGAGTGCTTATCTTAGAGAGCGCGCTGCCGATATGCGGGACGTGACCAAGCGGGTACTGATTCATCTGCTCGGCTTGAATTATGTGAACCCGGCGGATATTAGCGAGGAAGTTATCGTGATTGCAGAAGATTTGACGCCATCGGATACAGCGCAATTGAATCGTCAATATGTCAAAGGGTTCACGACGAATGTGGGGGGCAGAACCTCCCATTCGGCGATTATGGCCCGTTCTTTGGAGATTCCGGCGGTCGTCGGCACCAAAGAGGTAATGGCACAGATTCAGAACGGCGATACGGTGATTGTGGACGGTCTGGATGGCAAGGTGATTGTGAATCCGTCGGCGGAGGTGCTGGAGCAGTACAAGCAAAGACGTGATCAGTATCTTCGCCAGCTGGAGGAATGGAAGAAGCTCAAGGAAGTGCCGACGCAGTCCAAGGATGGGATTCATGTCGAGCTTGCCGCGAATATCGGCACTCCGAATGATGTAACCGGCGTGCTGGAGAATGGCGGAGAGGCCGTCGGCCTGTATCGGACGGAATTTCTGTACATGGGCCGCTCGGAGCTGCCATCGGAAGACGTCCAGTTCAATGCCTACAAGACAGTGCTTGAACGGATGGAAGGTAAGCCGGTTGTCGTCCGGACACTTGATATCGGCGGAGATAAGGAGCTGCCTTATCTGGATTTGCCGAAGGAGATGAATCCATTCCTCGGCTTCCGTGCCGTAAGATTATGCCTGGAACGCCAGGACATATTCCGCACGCAATTACGCGCCCTGCTCCGAGCGAGCATCTACGGTAATTTGAAAATTATGTTCCCGATGATTGCCACCCTCGATGAATTTCGTCAGGCCAAGGCCCTGCTCCTCGAAGAGAAGCAGAAGCTGGTCGCGGAAGGTGTGGAAATCTCGGAGTCGATCGAGCTTGGAATCATGGTTGAGATTCCGTCGACAGCGGTATTGGCGGATCAATTCGCTAGAGAGGTAGATTTCTTCAGTATCGGAACGAATGATCTGATCCAGTATACGATGGCTGCCGACCGGATGAATGAACGTGTAGCTTATCTCTACCAGCCTTATAATCCGGCGATCCTGCGCCTGGTGAAGATGGTGATCGATGCGGCGCATCGGGAAGGGCGCTGGGTGGGCATGTGCGGCGAGATGGCCGGGGATGCTACAGCGATCCCTCTGCTGCTGGGACTGGGTCTTGATGAGTTCAGTATGAGTGCGACATCGATTCTTCCAGCCCGTTCGCAGATTGCCCGTCTCTCCAAAGCGGAGATGGAGCAGCTGGCAGCTCAGGCGATTGGCATGCAGACGGCGGAACAAGTAGTTGAATTAGTTCGAGATATCGGTGAATAGAAGACGGACACGGATATATTTCAATTTATATGACGATGATTCATGGCGACCGGGAGGTCGCCTTTTTCATGTCAGATATGAATTTCCTTGACGAAAGAGGTTTTTGTAACTAGAATGGTTGCAGGATTGAAGCAATTTAATATATTCTTAAATAAGCTATTCAAATTTGATAGAAAGAAGGGAATAGAATGCCACCGAAAAAGCAAAAAAATGCCATGGCACGGCACGCATACGCAGCGGAGCAGGCCAAGAAGAAGCAGCGGAAACGGCAGATTATCTGGTTCTCCACCGTCGGTATTTTGTTGATCCTGATTATCGTGGTGCTATCGATTAGGCCAGAGGCTAAGGCAGCAACTTTTGATTATGAGAAGCTTCCTAGATTAGGACAGGCCGATGCTCCGATTAAGGTTGTAGAATTTGGCGATTTCAAATGTCCGGCTTGTAAAATCGGCAATGAGAAGATTAAGCCACCGTTAGTCAAGGACTATATCGAGTCGGGACAGGTTGCATTTTATTTCATAAATATGCCTTTCATTTCTCCAGATTCAACGACAGCCGCTTTAGCGGCCCAATCGGTATTCCACCAGAATAGCGATGATTACTGGACTTATTTTGATGCGCTGTATGATTATCAGCAGGCTGAGGAGATAGAATGGGCGACTCCGGATTATTTAGTGGATTTGGCCAAACAGGCTAATCTGTCCATTGATTTTGACTTGCTGCGGCAAGATATCGATAATAAAACTTATCTGAACGAAGTGAATGAGCATAAGAGTCAGGCGGAGAAAGTGAACGTCTCAGGTACACCGACTTATTTCATCAATGGAGTAGAATACATGGGTGGATATGATGATTACGCCGCATTTGAGCAGCAGCTTCAGAAGGCAATGGAGGAGTAGAATACTGTACTGAATCCGTAAATTAAGGGAGGAGCGAGAACCGTGCGTTCTTTGTTCAGAAATTATGGGATTTATTTTGCCTGGATCGTATCCATGGTTGCTACTGCTGGCAGTTTATATCTAAGTGAAGTGCTGCATTATGAGCCGTGCAGGCTCTGTTGGTTCCAGCGTATCTTTATGTACCCACAGGTGGTTCTGCTCGGAATTGCCGCTTATCGGAATGATCGAAATGTGATCCCTTACATCCTCCCGCTTAGTTTCATTGGCGGATCCATCTCGGTGTATCATTATGCTGAACAGAAGATTCCGGCCTTGGCTAAGGCGATTCCCTGTAAGGTGGGCGTTCCCTGTGATTTTGATTACCTGAACTGGTTCGGATTTCTAACGATTCCGCTGATGTGCCTGATCGCGTTTATTTTGATTATCACTTTCCTGTTCGCCGCTCGCGGCGGCGCTGTGCCAGTGCAACCAACGACAGAAATCGAAGAGACAGAGCAACTGTAAATTTTGCTTCTATTTAGCTTCATAGATGAATGATCTTTTGAGGGGGAGACGTTACTCTCCCTTTTTTGCTGCCCAAGTCGGAATTTCAATCATATTCAGCAAGAATTAAAAGGAAATTTATGGAGTATAACGGAGTCCTATAGTAAGATATAGATTGAACCTGATCTAGAAGTAGAAGGAGGATGAAATGGAGGATTTCAAGGATCGCCTCAATATGATTCGTGATCATCAGAAGATGCTTGCCCAGGACTATGAAATATTGCTACAAGAATATGAGTCCAGTGACCTGGTGCAGGAAAATGCGACGCTTAGGCGTGATTATGAGGAGTTTAAGCAGCAAGTAACAGCTATGGAGAGCAGGCTGCGGCAATTGGAGCAGGAGAATGGCGGGCTCCGCCAGGCATTAGCCGAGCAGATTCTGGATGAGAAGCTGCAGTTCATCAGAGTGTCTCAGGAGAAGATGAATACCTATTTTACCTCGGCTGCTCATCACCATTTGAATCGGCTTCAGTCACTTGAGTATACGAGCAGGCAGAGAATTCAGCAGTTGTATGAACAGGCTCAGCGGCATTTCCAGGCCGATAAGCAGATCATTACGGCTAAACTGGACGACGTCCAGAATGAAGTTCATCAAATGATCCAGCAGCATCGTCAGCGTGTATATGAGCAGGAGCGGTTAATTTATGAAGAGGCTACGGACGGTTACCGGACCTTAGAACTGGAAGGAATTGACGAACATACGATACAGCGCCGTGTCAAGCAGAATCAGCTTGAGATGAAGATCGGTCTGAACTGGATTAATAAGCTGGGAATTCTGCTGCTCATTATTGGGATGGGGGCGGCATTCAAATATACATATGCGAACTGGTTCAATGAATACACGAAGGGGGCGGTCTTCTTTGCCTTGGGGCTGTTGATGCTGGCCGGGGGAGAGTGGCTGTTCCGTAAAAATAAGCAGGTTTTTGCTCTCGGATTGCTAGGGGGCGGGATCTCGGTACTTTATGGCTCTGTGTTCTATAGTTACTTCCTGCTGGAGATTATCAATTTAGCGCTGGGGATGGCAGTATCGGTACTAATAACCGCCGTCGCCGCATTGTTATCATTGCGCTATCAATCGAAGACCATCTGTTCCTTCGGACTGGTGGGGGGCTATCTTCCTTTCTTCTCCTACCTGTTGGCCTATGGATTGGAAGGAAGTGCGGTATATGTGGCAATGGGGTATTTATTCCTGCTGAACGCGCTAATCCTGCTTATTTCCTTCCAAAAACGCTGGCCCATCGTGCATTATATCAGCTTCGGCTTGAATACTCTATCGATGTTAATTCTCGTAAGTTTGGCGGATTTAACAGTCGTCGCGATCATTTATGCGCTTATCACCTTTATGATGTATCTCGGCATAACGCTATGGGTGCCATTCCGTTATAAATCCAAGCTGAATTGGCTTGATTTCTCCTTGCTGGCCTTAAATACGCTCATTAGCTGCAATATACTGTACAGCTTGTTCGACAAGGCGGGCTGGGGGCAGCTCAGAGGCCTGCTCGCACTCATATTCTGTCTGGTTTACTACGGGCTGGGTCGGTTCAACCGCAAGTATCTGGAGAAGGAGATCGAGACGCGGTTACTGTTCTATGGTACCTCTCTTACCTTCTCCTTGTTGATTATCCCGTTCCAGTTCGGGGTCAGCTATATGTCTCTGGGTTGGCTGATCGAGGGTATCGTGTTCTCGGTGCTGGGGCATTTGCAGCGTTCGAAGCTGGTGGAGAGAATTGGCTGGGGCGTTGTGGCGCTGACGATGGGCGCATTTGTACTCGTCGATATAATGGCGGGGCTGTTCGTGGAATCCGAGCTTGATTTTGCCTGGAAATATAGTCTCATCTCGTTGGGGCTGCTGGGGTTGGTCTGCTTCTACGGCGTCCGTCTTCAGGCCGAGCAAGAGATGAAGCAATACAGACGATCCGAGCTGACGCTGCTAGCTATCCTGAAATATATCGCTGCGTTCAATATTTGGTTCTATCTACTATATGAAATGAATCGAATTTATGAGGCGATTATGCCTGTGAATGCGATTCTATACCACTTCTATCATTGGCTGCTCTTTGCGTCTGTGACGATCGGGCTAGCCTACGGATTGATGAAGGCCAGGATATTGTACGATACAGTAATCAAGTATTATAGCCGTAGTCTGCACGCTATTGGCTATGTGATGTGTCTCGGGGTCACGCTGGGCATACCGGCATTAAATGCGCATGGAGAATATAATTCGGCGGAGAATTATATGGCGCTCGTGATTCTGATCGTATTCAACGTGTTTATCTTCTTCAGCGGGCGTGATTTGCTGCTGCGTATTCTCGGCCGTCGGGCCTTAGGGCTGGAATGGATTCCGGTATGTCTCGGTGTCTATTTATTCGCCATCTCAACCGTCTTCCTCGCTATTCAGTTCAGGCTGGGAGATGTCAGCTGGCTATTCAGCCTGGTCTATCTCCTGCTCGCGATTGCTTATATCGCTTACGGGTTCCGCAACAGATATGTGTTCATCCGTCGGATGGGTCTGGGGTTAACCTTATTGTCTACCGGAAAAATGCTGCTCTACGACCTGTCCCTGATGACGACCGGCAGCAAAATAATCGCCTATTTCAGCTTCGGCCTGCTGCTATTGGGTATATCCTACCTCTATCAGAGGGTATCGAGCAGGCTGCTGCGCGCTGAGAAACCAGTAGAGCCTCAGTCACATGAGGAAAATGTGTAGATGCCTGTGGAGTTTCGTTAGAGCTCTGACGGATGATCGCAGGAATTTCGGTGTGTAAGTCCCCGTATAACATTTCATAGGATTATTGCGTAAGTATGACAAGGTAGCAATATGAAGGAGAATAGAAATATGGGGACAACGACAAAAGAAACCGGGGTACTGGGTGCCCGCTACAGGAAACTGACGATCGGAATTATTCTTGCTGTAACGACCGTAGCCTTTGAAGGGCTCGCGATCACTACAATAGCTCCAGGCCTGGCGCAAAAGCTAAATGGCCTTCATTTATTCGGCTGGATTTTTAGCGCTTTTCTTCTCGCCCAAATTGTCGGCACGATGGTCACCGGCCAGCGGATCGATAAGCATGGCGTATTCGCCTCCTTTATTACCGCGATTCTCTTCTTCGTGGCCGGGATTGTAATCGCGGCCACCTCCATCAATATGGTCATGCTGATCATCGGGCGACTATTTCAGGGGTTAGGTGCAGGGGCAATCATTACATGTGTGTACTACAGCATTACCCTGGGCTATCCCGATCAGCTAAGAACGAAGGTCCTGGCGATGTTCTCAAGTGCGTATATCCTGCCCGCCTTGCTCGGCCCTTATATCGCCGGGTTTGTCGCTGAGCGCTCATCCTGGAGATTTGTGTTTTGGCTGGTGCTGCCTTTTATCGGCTTGGCGGTCGTGCTGACGCTCCCGGCTTTTCGCAAATTCTCGTTGAAGGATAAGGAACGGAAAAAGAGAGCAGCCAGGGGAACCCGTGTCCGTAAGGAAGGCTGGGCAATATTGCTGGCCATTGGGACAGGGATGCTGCTCAGTGGCTTGGGCTATATCACCGATTTGAAAGGTATCCTGCTTGCCGTAGTAGGCGTGTGCATCATGATTCAGCCCTTGCGCAAGCTGTTGCCTAAGGGGACTTTCCGCGCGAGCAGAGGCTTGCCTGCAATCATTGCTTCAAGGGGCTTGTTCAACGCCTGTTATACGGCGACAGAGAGCTATGTCGTGCTGGCCTTAACGGAAGTGAAAAAGCTGCCTGCAGATCTGGCTGGATTAATTGTGGCCGCAGGCTCATTAAGCTGGTCGCTAGCGGCATGGCTGCAGTCCAAGCTGGATGCCAAGGATCAGGGCACGGGACGGAACAGACGGGTGACGATCGGCATTTGTCTCATGATGATAGGATTAATCGCAGTCATTCTGGCTATCGCTTTGCCTAAGGGCGGAATCATCTATTCACTTTTATCGCAAATGTTCATGGGCTTCGGGATCGGTCTGGCCCATCCAACCACGGGAGCGCTCGCTCTGCAGCATGCCAAGGGGGGAGAAGAAGGAGAAGTCTCCGCCAGTCTGCAATTCACGGATGCCTTCGGCCCAGGGATGAGCATCGGGATCGGCGGCGCGCTGATTGCCATCAGCCAGAGCTTGCAGTTGGGGCTGCTGACGGGAATTCTGCTGGCGTTATCCCTCCAATTGTTCCTTGTCATGATAAGTTTCCCTCTCTCATTCCGCATTCAGGCGGGCGACACTAGGCTCATGAAATGATGAAAAATAAAATTCATAAATGCAGTTTCAGGGGCGGTAACGCAAAAAATAAGAGGAAAGCTTGCGAAGTCGCGCTAGTTGCTGTGACAGGTGCCTAACTGTCCGCATATGATGCCTAAGTAGATTCATCTTTTGGCAAAGGGGAGGACGGCTCTGAAAAAGCGAACAAAAACCGCGAAACAAAGCAGGTCTAAAAACTCGCTATACTTCGTGGATAACCCGGATAAGAATGAACTGAAGCTGCTGAATTCCGTCAAGACCGAGAGCCCGCAGGAGGAGCAGGAGGTTAAGCTCCATCAGTCTCTTGCTATGGTCAAGGTTGAAGACGACAGGTTGGAAGAGAAGCGAGAACAAGGCTCCCACACCAGGGAGAAGTCTGAGCAGAGTAGCAGATCGAAGGAATCCAGAGAGCAAGATGCTAGGGAGAAAGCGGCTGAGCAGACGGCAAGGCATGATCAAATCGTAAGGGAAGCTCTGCAGGAGAAGAGGGCTTCTCAGCTTGAGAAAGGCATTATTTACACGGATGATCTATCCAATTCCTCGGTTACTGGCGATAAAATTGCTCCATTTGCGGTTGACTCGACCAAGATTAAGCATGGAGCAATCGGTACCGCCTGGATTGCGGATTATGCGGTGAGCAGCATCAAGATCGCCGAAGCGGCCGTAAATGCTTCCAAGATTGCGGCCAGCTCTATTACCGCCGATCATCTGGTGGATGGGGCTATCGAGGGACGCAAGATCCGCGAGCGCTCCATCAGTGGAAGCAAGCTGGAGG
Organism: Paenibacillus aceti; assembly: GCF_003614185.1. GTDB lineage: Bacteria > Bacillota > Bacilli > Paenibacillales > Paenibacillaceae > Fontibacillus > Fontibacillus aceti. The sequence goes on along the minus strand of NZ_KZ987724.1, from coordinate 2,874,772 downwards.
ATGGCAGCATCACGGCTGATAAGCTCGGGGATGGCGTGATCGGCGGGGAGAAGCTTGCGGATGGCTCGATCGAGAGCCGTCATTTGCGGGAATGGATTGTGACGACGGATCTGATCCAGGATCAGGCGGTTACGGCCGATAAGCTGCGCAGCGGAACCATACACTCCTATCACATTGCGAATGGAGCGGTGGATGCGTCCAAACTGGGGGATGGCGCTGTAACCTCCATGAAGCTGCGGGATGGCGCAGTAACGGGAGCCAAGCTGCAGGATGGAGTGATTGAAAGCCGCCACTTGGCCGAGAATGCCATCACGGTTCATAATCTGCCTCCAGGACTGATTGAGAAGGAGCATTTGGCTCCTTCCAGCGTAGGATCTGAGCAGCTTGAGAAGGGAAGCGTGGCTGGGCATCATCTTGGCGAGCAGGTGGTCGAGGCGCAGCATATCGTCCCTGACGCGATCGAGAACGCTCATCTGCAAGCCGGAAGCGTCCGGGAGGAACAGATCGGCAGCGGTGAGATCAAGGGCAGTCATCTGGCTGATCGGATCATCACTTCTACCAAGCTGGCTGACCAGTCCGTCGGAACCTCGCAAATCGTTGAACAGGCGGTGACATCTTCAAAAATTGCCGATCAGAGCATACTGCCTCATAAGCTGGCGGAAGAATCTGTGCTCACTCGGCATTTGGCCAAGGGCGCTGTACAAGGGCCGCAGATCGCAGCCGGTACGATTAATGCATCCCATCTGCAGCAGGGCTCGGTGCATCGCGACCATATCTCTCAGGGCACGATTCAGGAATGGCATATCACTAGCGCAGCTGTTACGGGCGATAAGATCGACTTCGAGGCGATCTCAGGGGATCATATCGCAGAGGAATCCATTGCAGAGAGACATTTGCAGTCGGGAAGCGTCGAGACTAAGCATATAGCGGATGCCAGTATAACCGAGAATAAATTAGCGCGGGGCGTAGTGACCAGCAGAGTGATCGGTGACAATCAGGTGCTGTCCCGTCATATTGCGGATGAATCGATTCAGCAGCATCATTTGGCCGAGAACAGCGTCGGCAGTGGGCAGCTGCAGAAGGATTCAATCCGGGAGGACCATCTGAATAAGGGGGCCGTCTTCTCTTATCATTTACAGGATCACGCAGTAACTGCCTTGAAGCTGTCGCCGGAGAGTGTAAGCAGCGATAAAATCACAGATTTGTCGATCACAAGCAGCAAGCTGGCGGAAGGAAGCGTTGGCGCATCGAAAATTGCTCCGGCAGCCATCCAATCCCGGCACTTGGCGCAGGGAGCCGTGGCGGCGGAAGGCTTGGCGGAAGGCGCGGTCCAATCCCGACATCTAGCTCCTGAGACGATCGATTCCAGCCATCTGCAGGATCGGGTGCTGAGGGAATCGCACTTTACCGCGGAGTCTGTATCAGGGCAAGCGCTGCAGCATCAAGCGGTCACCTCTGACAAAATTGCCGCAGCAGCTATCCAATCCAAGCATTTGGCGGAAGGAAGCGTTACGGGAGTTCATATTGGAGGTGCTGTGCTCAACTCGCAGCATATCGCTTCCCAAGCGGTGAAGCTGGAGCATTTATCGGCAGAACTGCAGGAAGGCGGCTTGCTGCCAGGGGCGGGGATCAGTGGTATGGACATTCAGCCTTCGTCGATCCGCCGCGCTCATCTGCAGAAGGGTGCGGTAGACGGTGAGGTGCTGCAGCTTGGTTCCGTAGGGATAGGGCATTTGCAGGCCCATAGTGTGCAGAGCCAGCATATTGCGGCTTCCTCCGTGCAGAGCGAGCATTTGGCGGCCGAGAGTGTGCAGTCCCGACATTTGAGCAAGGGAATCATCGATAGTAGTCTGCTTGCGGAGCAATCGGTAACGGCAGAGCATATTCAGCCGGGGACGATTTCGAAGGTACAGCTGGATGAAGCGATTCTGCGTGAGGGCATCCTGCCCGAAGGCGGCATCGACGGGAAAAGCCTGCAAGTCGGGGCGATCAGCCGACAGCATCTGCAGAAAGGCGCGGTAGATGATGAAGCGCTGCAGAATGAATCGGTGGGCTCGCTGCATCTGAAGCTGAAATCGGTGCAAGGCTATCATCTGGCGGATGAAGCCGTGCAGGCTCAGCATTTAACTCCGAAGATGATCGGAGCCCAGCATTTGACCGAGGGAAGCGTGCATGATACCCACATCCAGGAAGCGGCGATCGGTTCACCGCATATTCGCCGTGGTTCTATCCATCATGCCCATCTATCCACGGAGCTTCAGCAAGAGGGGCTGCTCCCGCAGGAGGGGCTTAGCGGCAAGGATCTGCAGCCTGGCTCGATCGGGCGGGTGCATTTAGAGCAGAATGCCGTGGATGCGGATGTGCTGAAGAGCCATTCCGTCGGAGCCGTGCATCTGCAGGCTAACTCCATCTTCAGCCTGCATCTGACAGAGGAAGCCGTCCAGTCGAAGCATTTGGCAAGCGAAGTGGTCGAAGGCGGGCATTTGAAGGCAGGCAGCATTGATGCTAGGCATATCGGCGAAGCGGTAGTGGGGGCGAAGCATCTTGAACCCGAGTCCGTATCGCATAAGCATCTGTCCACGGAACTCCAGCAGGAGGGCTTACTGCCTCAGAAGGGCATTGAGGGCGAGGATATACAGCATAATTCGATTACCCGCAAGCATTTGCAGAAGCATGCGGTCGATTCGGAAGTGCTTAGGAATCAGTCGGTGAGCTCAGTCCATCTTCAGCCGAGTTCTATCTACAGCGCCCATCTGACCGATGCCGTGGTGCAGCCGCAGCATCTGGCAGAGAAGGTAATTAGCTCACGCCATTTAAACGAGAACTGCGTCGAGGGTGAGCATATCGGTGAAGGAGTCATAGCCTCAACGCATCTTCAACCGGGAGCAGTCGGACATGGGCATTTAAGCGAAGGGCTAAAAACGGAAGGTTTGCTGCCTGAAGGCGGAATCAGCGGGGCTAATATCCAGGCTGGAGCCATCTCCCGTGAGCATCTGCTTGATGACTCGGTAGACTCTGAAGCTCTTCGTCAGCAATCGGTAGGCTCCGAGCATATTCAGGAAGGCGCGGTATTCGGCTATCATCTGGTCGACGAATCCGTTCAGTCTCGGCATTTAGCTGACGGAGCGGTCATGTCGAATCATCTGTCGCAGCATGCCGTCGGTTCGGAGCATATCGAGGAAGGCGCGATATTCGGCTACCATCTAGTGGATGAATCCGTTCAGTCCCGCCATTTGGCTGACGGAACGGTCATGTCGAACCATCTGTCGCAGCATGCTGTCGGCTCTGAGCATATCGAGGAAGGCGCGATATTCGGCTATCACCTGGTCGACGAATCCGTCCAGTCTCGCCATTTGGCTGATGGAGCGGTCACGTCGAACCATCTGTCCCCACAATCGGTAGGAGCCGAGCATCTGAGCATTAATCCGATTCAGGCGGTCTCGGGTCAGCAAGCGGTGCAGCAATTCGGCATGTCGGCATTCCTGCTGCAGGGCTATGAGAAATCGACGGAGATCACGATCCTGTTCGACGAACCTTTCGATCATGCTCACTACGTACTCGTCGCTATGGCGAATCACCCCGCTTATTATGTGACTTTGAAGGATCGAGCCCCGGATATGGCCACCGTGGAAATATCCAGATTGAAGGATAGTCAGGTCAATTACGGTTTTATCACCTGGATCGCCATCGGAAATAAGGAATAGGTAGTATAAGTAGTGCGGCCGACAGCCAACCGGGATTTCTCCTGGGGCTGTCGGTTTTCTCATGTCGTGACCATACGGTGGAATCTATATAGAAATAGAGCTTCAAGCCCGGACCCATAGTATAATGGAGATATGATTACGAGGTGGGGGAGAAATTGAAATCATGACACTCATTAAAGAATTTGTAACGCAAGAGGAATTTATCGGCTTTTATCTACTGAAGGAAGTGGAAGTTAAATTAACGAATAGTACGCCTCCCAAGCATTATCTGGATATTGTGCTAAGTGACTCCAGCGGGGAAATTTCGGCGAAATTATGGGATGCTTCGGAATTGGATAGAGAGACCTTCGTCCCGATGGGACTCGTTAAGGTACGTGGTATGGTACAGACCTATCGGGAAAGGCTGCAGATGAAGATCATGCAGATGCGGCCGGTGAAGGAGGAGGATGGGATCAAGCTGACGGATTTTGTTCGCTCCGCGCCGATCCGGGCGGTGGATCTGATTCATACGATTCGTTCGACCATCGTCAGTATTACCGATTCTGAAATTCGCAGCATCGTATCTTATTGCGTGGATAAGGTCGAGGAGAAGCTGACGCATTATCCGGCGGCGAAGACGCATCATCATGCTTATTTTGGCGGACTCGCCTATCATATGGTACGGATGCTGGAGCTCGGGGAGTTTCTGTGTCAGCAGCGTTCTTTTTTAAATCCGGATTTGTTGAAGGCGGGAATTATTCTGCATGATATCGCGAAACCGGAGGAGATGGTAGCCCAGCTCGGCATTGTATCCGAGTACAGCACACCTGGGAAATTGCTCGGGCATATTTCGATGGCTTCCAATTGGATTACAGAGGCGGCGATCCGCCTTGAGATCGATCTCGATTCACCGAAGGTTATGGGGCTGCAGCATTTGGTGCTCTCTCATCATAATCTGGGCGAATGGGGTAGCCCGGTACAGCCTCAGACCGCTGAAGCGGTGGCACTGCATCATATCGATGCGCTTGACGCGAAGCTGCAAATGGTCGAGGATGCGCTGAACACGACGCCGGAGAATGAGGATTGGACCCCGATGATTCGCGGATTGGAGAACAAGGCAGTATATCGTTTGCGGGTATAGTTGTGGACAGCTCCGGGCGGCTACCAGACGGACGGCTGGATGGCTATAAATTTATTGCATTGGCTCTGCGAAGGGCATATTATAAATTAGTGATTTTAAATGCTCGAGATATTTCATGATTTATAGATAAGGGAGAATGATAATGAAATACCGTAGCGTGTTTGATGTAATCGGTCCGATCATGGTAGGCCCCTCCAGCTCCCATACCGCGGGAGCAGCCAAGATCGGCAGGCTGGCGCGCAGCATATTCGGCAAACAGCCGGACAAGGTAGTTCTATCGTTATACGGTTCTTTTGCCGGCACCTATAAAGGTCATGCTACAGACGTGGCTCTGATCGCTGGTTTACTGGGCTATGAGACGGATGATCCACGTCTGCCCCAATCTGCGCAATATGCCAAGGAAGCGGGAATGGAGGTTGTCCTCAGGACGGAAGAGGCGATTCCTGAGCATCCGAATACAGTTCGGATCTCGATGCAGGTCGGCGCTGAAGTGATGGAAGTAGTGGGGATTTCTGTCGGTGGCGGCAATGTGGAGCTGTGCGAGCTGAACGGTTTTCAGCTGGGGCTGTCCGGCGAATGTCCCGCTATCCTGATCATTAATCACGACCGGTATGGTATTATCGCCAGAGTAACCCAGATATTGAGCGAGCAGCATGTCAACATCGGTAACATGAAGGTGTCCCGTAAGGAGAAAGGCAAGATGGCTCTGATGGTCATCGAAACCGATGAAATGATAAGCGGCAGTATTATAGACAGAATCAGGCAGCTTGAGGGAGTTGACCGGGTCCTGTCGATGGAGGACTAGCTTGGGAATGACAAAATAAGGAGGGATACTTCGATGTTCTCCAATGTAGCAGAGCTGATAGCGTTAACGGAGGAACATTCCTGTTCGATCGCTGAAATTATGATCAGGCAGGAGATGGAGGTCAGCGGCAAGAGCCGGGAACAGATCCGCGAGCAGATGTCGCGTAATTTGGATGTCATGGAGAAGGCAGTCGAGCGAGGGCTTAACGGAGTGAAATCTCATTCCGGATTAACCGGGGGGGATGCCGTAAAAATGCGGCAATATCTCGCTGAAGGTAATGGCCTAAGCGGCTATCCGGTTCTGGACGCAGTTAGTAAGGCCGTTGCAACCAATGAAGTGAATGCGGCGATGGGACTCATTTGTGCTACGCCAACCGCCGGATCTTCAGGAGTTATCCCTGGGGTGCTGTTTGCTCTCGTCGATCGGCTTCGCCCGACCCGTGATGAAATGATTGATTTCCTGTTTACGTCAGGGGCATTCGGCATGGTCGTGGCTAATAACGCTTCGATCAGTGGTGCTGCGGGGGGCTGTCAGGCAGAGGTCGGGTCAGCGACTGGCATGGCGGCAGCGTCTATTGTGGCGCTGGCTGGTGGAACGCCGGAGCAATCCTCTACGGCGATGGCGATCGCGCTGAAGAATTTGCTCGGCCTGGTCTGTGATCCGGTGGCCGGGCTGGTCGAGGTTCCATGCGTGAAGCGTAATGCGATGGGAGCAGCGATCGCGATGGTGGCGGCGGATATGGCGCTGGCGGGTATAACTAGTGCGATTCCTTGCGATGAAGTCATCGAAGCGATGTACCGCATCGGTCAGGCGATGCCGATTGCTCTGCGCGAGACGGCCCAGGGCGGTCTGGCTGATACGCCTACAGGACGTCGATTGAAGAAGGAAATACTGGACAGTGAGGGATCTGCGGCGAACTTGGAAAATGACTAGCATGAACTGCTATAATACAAAGGGATGTCATTTTGCTGATTTATAGTAAATACAGGCTATCCTGAGGTTGCTGTTGCTCAGCCTCAAGAGGATAGCCTTTGTCATGTAATGGTTCTGTAACCTCTTCATCTCGTCATTCTTTATGATAAAGATATAGTCAGGTTGATGAATCTAGAATTGAATGGTGATGACATGAAAATAAGTCGAGTAGTTACTTTAGTGATAATGACCGGTGCGATGTTGCTTCTGGGGGGCTGCAGTCTTAGTAGCACGCCTTTTCAGCTGTTACAGGCTCCCGCCCAATCCCAACAGCAGTCCAATATCCGTCAGGAGGTGCTGCAGCATCTGCCGCCTCATTCCAAGCTAGTGATTCCAGATAACGGACCTTACGGAGCAACGGCGATATTCATTAAGGATATGATGGGGGATGGCCAGCGGCAGGTGATCGCTTTTTATGCGAATGAAGCCGATGAATTTGAACATGGTTATATTGTTCTTGGGGAGAACAATGGGGAATGGGAAGAGTTGGATCAGGTGAATGTACCTAGCCGTGGCGTCGATTTCTTCCAGTTGGCTGATTTGAACGGAGATGGTCGAAATGAGATCATTACCGGCTGGAAAGGCGGCATCCGTGGTCGTAATGAGCTCCAGATTCATTCGCTGAATGAACAGAAGAAGCTGGAATTGGATGGCGATATGCTGTACACGAAAATGCTTGTAACTGATCTGGATGGGGATAACTGGCCGGAGCTATTTAATTTGTCCTGGGATTCCGAGAAGATGGTGGCAGAAGCGGCGTTGTATGAATATCGCGATGGACAATTGAGCAAACAGACGGCGCTTGATCTCGATGGGGCAATCAATGGATATGCACAAGTGGTTACCGGGCGAGTCAGTGAACAGCGGCAAGGTATCGTCATTGTAGCGGATATCGGAGCCCACTCCTCTTATACATCGATGTTGATCAAGGAGCAGGGGCAGCTTAAGGATGTGCTGAATGCTGATCCGTTGGATCCGGAATTTTATAATGCCCAGACGACCTTGAGCGAGGATGTGAATGGTGACGGAATTCTGGAGATCGATCGGATGAAGGAACCACCGGGAACCGAAGACCTTCCATATGCCGAGATGCCATTTATTCATGAATGGCTGCAATGGAGTGAAGGAGGCAAGCTGCAGCCGGTGATGAATAGCTTCTATAATTTTGAGAGTAGCTATCGCTTTGATCTGCCTGAACGCTGGACTAGCCAGGTAACACTCCGTTATAGCGGCGATAATAAGGAGAGCATAACATTTAAGCCACTGCTGAACCATGGGGTGACACTGCTTGAAATTAAAGTGGTATCGATGGCTGACAAGACCCGGGAAACGGAAAAATGGAAGCAGGATGGACTCCAGTTTGTCTCATTGCGGGAAGGCAAGGATAAGTGGATTGTCGGCATATTCCCGGAAAGCTTGGAGCAGTACGCGGCAGCGGTGAAATCACTGGCCATTTCAGAGAAGGAGCTGGCCCGTGGTTTTAAAGATATGAAATTTTGAGGCTATGCTGGAGGTTATGATAGATGAAAGTAATGATCGTGGAGGACGAGCGTCCGATTCGCAATTTCGTGCGTATCAACTTGAAACGGCAGGGCATCGTCGTCGTGGAAGCGGAATCCGGAGAGGATGCGATGGAAGCCGTTGAGAAGGAAAAGGATATTGACATAGCATTGCTCGACATTCAACTGCCCGCTATTAGCGGGCTTGATGTGTGTAGAATGATAAGACGTTCTTTTCCGAAAATGGGGATCATTATGCTGACGGCGTTGACGCAGGAGGAGGATTTGGTGGCAGCCCTGGAGATGGGGGCCGATGATTATATATGTAAACCGTTTAGCCCAACCGAGCTGCTCGCCCGGATTAATGCGCTCTATCGGAGATTGCATCCGGTAGCCTATGAGATGGGCGGCCAGCTTCAGTCGGGTATTTTTGTGCTGTCGTCCAAGGAACGCAAGCTGTGGAAGAACGGAGCAGAGGTGGAGCTGACGCCGACAGAATACGCATTGATGAAATTATTCCTGGAGAATCCGGATGCGAGTCTCAGCAGGGATGACATATTGAATGCGGTATGGGGACAGGATTATACGGGGGAAGTGAAGACCGTGGATGTCCATATGCGGCGACTGCGCAATAAGGTGGAGGATGATCCTTCCAGACCTCGCTGGATTCATACGGTATGGGGACATGGATATAAATGGAGCTCAGGGCATGAAGAGCATTAAGAGTAAGCTGTTACTAAGCCATTTTTTCATTATTTTGCTGGTGACATCGCTGTTCTCGACGCTCTTCTTGTACGGTGCGCATCGTTATTATTATCAGGGGGCGAAGGAGGCGTTCGCCGAGCGGGTGGATGTGCTATCAGCCTATTACAATAAATTTATCAACAATGAGACGCTGCGGGAGAAGGCGACAGAGATATTCCAGCAGCTCCCATCGGCTGATTATATGAGCATTCAGGTGCTGGATCTATCAGGCAAGGTGCTGATGGACGCTTACGGTTTCGAGCAGAAGGGGAGCTTGTCTACACCGGATATAGCCAGGGCTATTCAGGAAGGCGAAGGGGAATGGATCGGCCAATCTGGTCAGGATGGGGAGCATGTCATGGCGCATAGCTATGCGCTATATCGAGGGGAGAGCGCGGTGGGCGTCGTCCGCTTCGCTACTTCCCTGGCAGCGATCGACAGGCTCTATTGGGAGATTGTCATTGCTACGCTTACGGTCAGTCTCGGTATTATTGTCGCGTCCTTCATGGTCAGCTTATTCATGTCCAGTCGAATGGTCGGGCCGTTGTTAGAGCTCCGTCGCGTGGCCAATGCGTATATAAAAGGGGATTTCCACGTCCGTTCTGAGAATCGGCAGCGGGATGAGATCGCTGTACTCGGGCAGACGATGAATGTCATGGCCGAGGAAATCCAGAAGACCGACAAGCTGAAGCATGAATTTATCTCGACGGTGTCCCATGAATTGAGGACACCGCTTACGTCTATCCAGGGCTGGTCAGAGACGCTGCTTACCGGTGATTTGCAGGATAAGGAAGAACTGCTGGATGGGCTGCAGACGATTCGTGATGAAGCGCGGCGATTGAACGGTATGGTGAATGATCTGCTCGACTTCTCCAAGCTGCAGGCCAAGCATCTGGAGATGCACCCGACGCGCTGGAATGTGGCGGAACTGCTTAGCGAACTAAAAATACAGTTCTCAGCCCATCTGGAGCAAACAGGTGTGAAAATGCAGACAGAGTACGACGATCATGTCGGCACGATTACGGCGGACCGCAACCGGGTGAAGCAGGTGCTTATTAATCTTATCGATAATGCGATTAAATTCTCGCATAAGGAAGGCCTAGTGCTGCTTCGGGCACAGCGACTGGAGCGGGAGCTTGTAATTGAGGTGATCGATGAAGGTGAGGGGATCGCGCCTGCCGATTTGGAGAAGATGATGACCAAGTTTTTCAAGGGGAAGAGCAAGCAATCCGGAAGTGGAATCGGGCTTGCCCTGGCGAAGGAGATCGTCGAGCTGCATGGGGGGAGCATGAGTATGGCAAGTGAATTACATAAGGGTACGATGGTTACAATCCGGTTACCACTCGATTCACAAATCTGAAGCAGGCTGTTGTTGATTTGTAACTAACTACTCTGCCGCCCCTGTTACTATAGATTCACAGGAAGATTAGCCCAATTGAAAGAGGATCTTCAAATAAATTCAGGCTGACTTCATCAGTATTCTATTATCGAAAGGGCGATAGACATGAAAACATGGATGACTAAAAAAACAATTATAGCTTTGGGAGTGGCTGGCGGCTTGCTGATCTCCGGTGCGGGGGTTACACAATTGGCCCATCCGGTACAGGCAGCTCAAGGTCAGGTTGCTTCCCCAACGAAGAACGCCGTTGAAGCAGCATTGACTAATAATCAGGAACAGAAGGTTACAGTGAAGACGAAGACGCTCTCTTCGGATAGCCCCTATCTGAAGGCACAAGTTAAGATTCCGGTTGTAGAAGGCTTGAAGGATAAGCAATATGGCTTGGAAATGAATGATATTATCGAGCGCAATGCGGATAAAGCCATTCAAGAGTGGGAGAAGCTGGCCGCTGAGGGAGCCAAGGATGCGAAAGAGAATAATTATGAATTCCGTCCCTATGAATTGTACATTAACTATGAAGTGAAATCGGACGGCTCTGATTCTGCAAATCCGCAGCAACTGCTCTCGTTCGTAGTTACCCAAGAGGGCTTCAGCGGAGGAACCTCGATGCCGATCCAATATTTCTACAATGTATGGAATAAGGCTGAGGCTGAGCGGGTGACACTCAAAGGATTGTTCGGTGCCGATTATAAAGCAACACTGGACAAGCAAATTAGCGAGCAAATCGCTAAGCAGCCGGAAGATTATTTCGCCGATCAGTTCAAGGGAATTGAATCCAATCAAGAGGAAGACTTCTATGTGAAGGACGGTAAAGCGGTAGTCGTATTCCCTAAATACGAGATTGCGCCGGGCGCAGCGGGAACACCGGAATTCAGCATTGCCCTGCCGGATACGTCAGCTAATGGCGAAGCGAATGAAGCCGCACCAGCAAGCATTGTAATTAACAAGAGCGACTACTATACGAAGGACAATGGCCAGGTTATGATTCCGCTGCGTTCCACGATCGAAGGTCTCGGCTTCAAATTGACCTGGAATGCGAAGGACAAAAAAGCAGAGCTGACCAAAGGCGCGGTATTTACAGCGGTTGAGCTTGGCAAGGATCAATACTTCTTCGCAAAGGTAGCACCTTTCTCCCTCGGAGCCGCTCCAGAGCTGCATAACAAGAATATGTATGTGCCTGCCGATTTCGTTAGCAAAGTCCTTCAAGGCAGTATCGAGAAGACTGAGAACGGAGCGCTCAAGGCAACTCTTAAATAAGCTATAAACAGTAAGTAACCAATAAACATATTCAGGTAGAGAAGAGACAAAAGGTTAGAATTAAAAAGTCAAAGGACGATCCCAAGCAGATACATACAAATGGGGGTCGTCCTTTTTACGTAGTGATAGCCAGGGAAATAGCACTTTAAGGCGCCGCAAAAAAATATAATCAAAAACTTGAAATTTGTCCCTAATTTGAGTATCATAATATTGGTTATTAGCACTTGGATATGTCGAGTGCTAATACATAGAAGAATATGTCTATGATTTCATTACAACATATTTAAAGGAGGCTGTTTTTCATGATTAGACCATTGGGTGAGCGCGTTTTGGTGGAACCAATCGAACAAGAAGAAACGACGGCTTTTGGCATCGTGCTTCCAGATACAGCGAAGGAAAAGCCGCAAGAAGGCAAGATTGTAGCCGTAGGAAGCGGCGCATTGAAGGATGGCGTTCGCATTCCGTTGGAAGTGAAAGAAGGAGACCGCGTATTGTTCTCTAAATATGCTGGCACAGAAGTGAAGTATGAAGGTAAAGAATATTTGATTATGAAAGAAAGCGATATTCACGCGATTATCGGTTAATTTACGTTTTTTTCGGCCATTTCGGTCAATTTGGTCAAGTTCTAATATACTTAAGGAGGAATCGTAACGATGGCAAAGGTTATTAAATTTAGTGAAGATGCACGACGCGCTATGCTTCGTGGTGTAGATACTTTGGCAGATGCGGTAAAAGTTACATTGGGACCAAAAGGTCGCAATGTGGTATTGGAGAAGAAATTCGGCAGCCCGCTGATCACGAATGACGGAGTTACCATCGCTAAGGAAATCGAATTGGAAGATGCCTTCGAGAACATGGGCGCACAGCTCGTGAAGGAAGTGGCGACGAAGACCAATGATGTAGCTGGTGACGGAACGACGACAGCAACGGTTCTGGCGCAAGCCTTGATCCGCGAAGGTCTGAAGAACGTAACTGCAGGCGCTAGCCCAGTTGGACTGCGCAGAGGGATCGACAAAGCGGTGAAGGTAGCCGTTGAAGAATTGCAGAAGATCTCCAAGTCGATCGAAGGCAAACAATCGATCTCTCAAGTAGCTGCGATCTC
>NZ_KZ987724.1:2861320-2862060 GCF_003614185.1 Paenibacillus aceti | reverse complement strand
CGTGGCTATGTATCCCCATACATGATCACAGATACGGACAAGATGGAAGCGGTTCTCGACAATCCTTACATCTTGATTACAGATAAGAAGATCAGCAGCACGCAAGAAATTTTGCCACTGCTTGAGAAGATCGTACAACAATCCAGACCATTGCTGGTGATCGCCGAAGATATCGAAGGCGAAGCACAAGCGATGCTGATCGTGAACAAGCTGCGTGGTACCTTCAATGCGGTAGCCGTGAAGGCTCCTGGCTTTGGCGACCGTCGTGAAGCGATGCTGCAGGATATCGCAGCCTTGACTGGCGGCCAAGTGATCACCGAGAAGCTCGGTCTTGATCTGAAGACGACTTCGATCGAACAATTGGGTAACGCTCGTCAAGTGATCGTCACGAAAGAGAACACGACGATCGTAGACGGCAGCGGCGACAAAGCGGATATCGATGCTCGCGTGAACCAAATCCGTGCGCAGCTGGAAGAGACGACTTCCGACTTCGACAAGGAGAAATTGCAAGAGCGTCTGGCGAAGCTGGCTGGCGGCGTAGCTGTCATCAAAGTCGGTGCAGCCACAGAAACTGAACTGAAGGAACGCAAGCTTCGCATCGAAGATGCCCTGAATGCAACTCGCGCAGCGGTTGAAGAAGGGATCGTATCGGGCGGTGGCGTAGCGCTTATCAACGTATACAACGCTGTAGCTGGACTTGAACTGAGCGGCGACGAGAAGACAGGCGCGAACATCGTACT
>NZ_KZ987724.1:2860988-2861310 GCF_003614185.1 Paenibacillus aceti | reverse complement strand
GAACAATTGGGTAACGCTCGTCAAGTGATCGTCACGAAAGAGAACACGACGATCGTAGACGGCAGCGGCGACAAAGCGGATATCGATGCTCGCGTGAACCAAATCCGTGCGCAGCTGGAAGAGACGACTTCCGACTTCGACAAGGAGAAATTGCAAGAGCGTCTGGCTAAGCTGGCTGGCGGCGTAGCTGTCATCAAAGTCGGTGCAGCCACAGAAACTGAACTGAAGGAACGCAAGCTTCGCATCGAAGATGCCCTGAATGCAACTCGCGCAGCGGTTGAAGAAGGGATCGTATCGGGCGGTGGCGTAGCGCTTATCAACG
>NZ_KZ987724.1:2701732-2860978 GCF_003614185.1 Paenibacillus aceti | reverse complement strand
CGTGGCTATGTATCCCCATACATGATCACAGATACGGACAAGATGGAAGCGGTTCTCGACAATCCTTACATCTTGATTACAGATAAGAAGATCAGCAGCACGCAAGAAATTTTGCCACTGCTTGAGAAGATCGTACAACAATCCAGACCATTGCTGGTGATCGCCGAAGATATCGAAGGCGAAGCACAAGCGATGCTGATCGTGAACAAGCTGCGTGGTACCTTCAATGCGGTAGCCGTGAAGGCTCCTGGCTTTGGCGACCGTCGTGAAGCGATGCTGCAGGATATCGCAGCCTTGACTGGCGGCCAAGTGATCACCGAGAAGCTCGGTCTTGATCTGAAGACGACTTCGATCGAACAATTGGGTAACGCTCGTCAAGTGATCGTCACGAAAGAGAACACGACGATCGTAGACGGCAGCGGCGACAAAGCGGATATCGATGCTCGCGTGAACCAAATCCGTGCGCAGCTGGAAGAGACGACTTCCGACTTCGACAAGGAGAAATTGCAAGAGCGTCTGGCGAAGCTGGCTGGCGGCGTAGCTGTCATCAAAGTCGGTGCAGCCACAGAAACTGAACTGAAGGAACGCAAGCTTCGCATCGAAGATGCCCTGAATGCAACTCGCGCAGCGGTTGAAGAAGGGATCGTATCGGGCGGTGGCGTAGCGCTTATCAACGTATACAACGCTGTAGCTGGACTTGAACTGAGCGGCGACGAGAAGACAGGCGCGAACATCGTACTCCGCGCGCTGGAAGAGCCCGTTCGCACCATCGCAGCGAATGCGGGTGAAGAAGGCTCCGTAATCGTAGAACGCCTGAAGAAAGAAGAAGTAGGCGTAGGTTACAACGCAGCGACTGGCGAATGGGTGAACATGTTCGACGCGGGTATCGTTGACCCTGCGAAGGTAACCCGCTCCGCCCTGCAATATGCAGCATCCGTAGCAGGCCTGTTCTTGACTACCGAAGCGGTAGTAGCCGACAAGCCAGAGCCAGAAAAGCCAGCTATGCCAGACATGGGCGGCATGGGTGGAATGGGCGGAATGATGTAATAAAGGCTCACAAAGCCTTATGCATTAAGGGTTTTACGGAAGGGAAACGCCGTTTGAGCACATTATTTAATAAAGGCCTCTCAGGAGCAATATCTGAGAGACTTTAGAGGTCCGCCATTCCTAGTGAATGGCGGATTTTTTTCCGAATGGGACAATGACAAGGCTAGACAGATGTCTCGCAATGGGCGTAACTTTTTATAATTAGCTTTCTCCTCTTTGAATCCATTCACCGAACTGCTTCATTGCTTTTTCACTGTGAACGTATTTATACGTTTTACCATCTTTGTAATTAAAAATTGCGGCGCTGTCTTCATCGCCTTCGATTTCTGACGTGATCGAAAGGATACACTCTACATCGAGCAACTTGAAATTACCTTGTTCATCCTCAGCCGGGATGGCCTGTTGTTTTTGTTCTTCTTCCATGTCCATGAAGCCTCCACAAGTTGTTTTGATTTTATTATACCTGAACGGAAAACCATTTTCATTTATGCAATGATGAAAGGACATACTACGAAGATTGATAAGAGACAGAGAGGATCGTGAAAGGTATGGAGTCGCATATGATCCGGGCGAATATCAAGCCGGGAATGACTGTAGAAATCGTGAAAAAGGAAGATCAGCGTACAGGCAAACGGACGCAGGGCCTGGTCGAGAAGCTGCTGACGAACTCGCCCAATCATTCGAGAGGCATTAAAGTAAGGCTTACAGACGGGACCGTAGGGCGTGTACAGGCTATTTTGTAATATGCAATGTGCATTATGAGTGTTTATCTATCTGACTAAACAATGCAACATACTCTCTATAAAAGAAGCCTCTCACCAGTTCATTTGGACTGATGAGAGGCTTCTTTAAATGTTGAGTAACTATTTGGACCTCAGCATCAAGCGGCTGGCACTTCTCCTTCAGGGGCTATCTCAGGTGCTGCCTCCTCAGCAGCCGAATTTAGCTCTATATGGCGACCGTCAATCCACCAGTTGCCATTGTTAGTATTGATAAGCAGCCAGTCAGACCAACGCCCAATGACCTGAACGGTTTGTGGACTCAGAGTGGATCCCTTAGGGGAGAAAGCATCCGGATATTTATAGGTATAAGCGTTATCCTTAAGTTCGGCAGTTGCATTCATATTCTCAACAACGGCCAGTTTTCCTGGCGACGGCTGAATCCAACCCGTTCCCTGGTCGCTTATTACCTTATACCAGTCGCCCTTCTGAGCGGTAACTTCAACCTGTTGTGGCTTCAGATTGGAGATGCTGTCTGCAACTCCAATTTTGCTATACAATTTAGTTTCTGCTAATAGACTCATAGATTGCTGGAGATATTGAACCTTTTGTTTCTCCAGCCAAAGAGTATAAGATTTCTGCGCAGTAAATAACGGAACCTCTTTATGTTTGGAACAGATTCCCTTAAAAGCACTTAAGGGCACGCTTCGTTCCCCGGCGTATTCTGCCACCTCGATGGTAAAGCCAGGGCGGCCAAATTCTTGGATAAACCAGTCTTTATAGCCTCCGCCAGATTAAGTCAATCCATTTACTGTAAATATATAAGTCTAATTTACTAGGGCCTGAATGGGACTTATCTAGCAGGTTGTAAGCAGTTGAATTTACATATTACATTTAATTTGATATATTGATCGATAATTCATTTCGTGAAAAACCTTAGAGAACACAGAAGAAGTGGTGAGTAAAATGGGATAACTGTAAAAGATATGCTGCAATTACCTTCCTTTCGAGGAGCCAAGGTACTGACTGGAAAGAGTAATCTTCACCGTACCATTTCCTCTTTATCCGTACTGGAGGTTTCAAACGCGGATTATTCCTCCCGGATCGTCAATTCGGTTCAAGAAGAGTGGTATGCGGAAGAGATGGTGATCAGTTCTTTTTACTCCATTAAAGATAGTATTGAGAAACAATGTGAGGCGATTGAGTATTTGTATGAGCTCGGTGAAGTCGGACTGATTTTATATTATGTGGGAATCATTATTCCGGAAGTAGCCGCAGAGGTGCTGCAATTAGCAGAGTCCAAAAACTTCATCATCATTTGCATGCCTGAAAATGATTTTTCACTTCGTTATAATGAAGTGATCTATGAAGTGATAGAAGCGATTGTTCTGAACAACCAGACGTTCAATGATAATTTTGTAAATGAAGCCTTAGAGAAAGTATCTTTACTGCCAGAACACGCACGAAGTGTCGAAATTACTCTTAAATTTCTGTCCGATCGGCTGAAAGCGAACCTCATCCTGACGAACACGCATATGGAGATCGTGAATCAAGTGATGTGGCCTCGTAATTCATCGTTAGATGTGGCTCATCTTATAAATGAATATGCTCCCTATTTATTGAATGGGGCGAAGGGGCAAGCAGAGTCTAGTTCCGATTGTTATGTAGAATACAAGAGTGTTCACCAAAAAAACGGAGAAGTGCTCTATCTATTTCTAATTAAAGAGAATTCAAAATTACCTGCGAAGACTATCGATAAAATCAGCGAGGTTGTACAGGTGGCCATCAATCTGTGGGGGGATAAGCATAACGAGGTTAGCGAATACGCCCTGGTAAAAGCGATTATTAATGATGAGAGCGATAAAATGCGCAGGCTGGCTCATCTTCTCCATATTGATGTCGCTTCCATTCAGATGATGTGGTTAGTATTTATTCAGGATTTATCGAAAGAAAAGCAGATTCGCGAAGAGTTGGAAGAGTATTTATTCAAATATTATAAAACAGCGGTCATTCAAACCGTCGATCATTGTGTCATTGCCCTCATGGGAAATTGCTCTTATAAGTACAATGAGTATGAAATTGCCGCCGAGTATATCGAAACAACGAATTCTTCCTCCCTTATTTCCGAGATGGTCTATGCCCCCAGAATGAGAAATACGCAAGATGTACGGCGTATGTACCGGCTGGTGAACAGTGTGGGACGGAAGGTCCATCTGATTTATGAGCATCGTAAATTGTATACGGCAGCTGAGATGCGTTCGATGAAACAAGCGATCGATTTGAGCGCACAAGGAGAAGAAGTCCTTGAGGAATGGTTGGCTGTGATTGATCCCATTCTAGGTGATCCAGATTCGCTTAAGACCCTCATGACCTTCTTGTTAGATGCCAAAGGGAATTATGATGCCTGTGGAAAAATGCTGTTCGTGCATAAAAACACAGTGAAATATCGCATTAAAAAGATCAGCGAATTAATCGGTTATGATGTCACGGTGAATTCCGAATTTTATGAGGTTTGCATCGCCTGTATGATTTATCGACTGATACACAGCTAGTCTAATCCGTAACTTTTGTCAAAAAGACAAAAATTACGGATTTTTTTTGGGTTTTAGCAAAAGACGTAACGCTATGAAGCCCTCTATAATAAGAAAAATTGACTCCAGAAAGTCAGTCCTATTGGAGGGAAATCAAATGAGATATTTAGATCAACAAGCGATTGAGTATATTGCCGTAGGCGCTGCATTTTTAGGGACAGGTGGGGGAGGAGATCCTTACATTGGTAAACTCATGGCTCTTTCAGCTATTGAAAAAAACGGACCCGTAAAACTTTACTCTGTGGATGAAATTGAAGACGAAGACTTCTTCATTCCGTCTGCCATGATGGGCGCGCCTTCCGTATTGGTGGAGAAATTTCCGAAAGGAGACGAATTCGTCAAGGTGTTTCAGAAGCTGGCCAAGTATTTGGGCAGAGAGAAAATCTCAGGCACCTTCCCGATGGAAGCGGGCGGGGTCAATTCCATGATTCCGATCGTCGTTGCAGCACAGTTGAATTTACCACTGATTGATTGCGATGGCATGGGCAGAGCTTTTCCAGAGCTGCAAATGGTGACGTTCAACCTCGACGGAATTTCGGCTGCACCGATCGCCATTACAGATGAGAAAGGGAACATCGGCATCTTCGAAACGATCGACAATAAATGGACGGAACGGTTAGCACGTACAGCCACAGTGGAAATGGGGGCCAGTGCTTTAGTAAGCCTGTATTCGACGACGGGAGCTCAAATCAAGAAAAGCGGTGTCCATCACATCGTAACTCTATCGGAGCAGATCGGAGAGATCATTTCTGCCAAAAACAGAGATGCAAAAGACAAGCTTGAGCAGCTTTTAAGCCTGACCTCCGGATATGAGTTGTTCCAGGGGAAAATAACAGATGTCATCCGGGAAACGAAGGGCGGCTTTAATTTTGGCAAAATGAATCTGGAAGGCATCGAGATGAGCAAAGACGAGCAGATGAAGGTTTATTTTCAGAATGAGAACCTGCTTGCCGAGAAGAACGGTCAGGTTGTAGCGATGACACCGGATTTAATCTGTTTGGTCGACTATGAAACCTTGCTTCCCGTCACCACGGAGAGCTTGAAATATGGAAAACGCGTCCGCGTTATCGGGTTGCCAGCGCATCCCAAGTGGAGAACCGAGATGGGAATCAAGACGGTGGGACCGAGATACTTCGGATATGATTACGATTATGCTCCGATTGAAAAATTGATAAGTAAGGCGGTGGCTAGCCATGTATAGAATTGGAATAGATGTAGGCGGGACGAATACAGATGCTATTATTTTGGATGAGCATAACCAGTTAATTCATAGCGTGAAATCCCCAACAACATTGGATATAAAGACAGGGATTGTGACTTCGCTGCGAAAAGTATTGCAGGAAGCGAAGGTCGATAAGACGAAAATCACGCATGCGATGCTGGGGACAACGCAATGCACCAATGCGATCGTTGAACGGAAGAAGTTGGCCAAAGTCGGCGTAATTCGCTTGGGATTCCCCGCAACCGCTTCTGTTCCTCCATATACGGCTTGGCCTCAAGACATGGTAGAACAACTCACAGGCAACTATGCTCTAGTTCAAGGTGGCTACGAATATGATGGTCAGGTGCTCGGTGAGATCGATGAGCAGGAGATTAATGATTTGCTAGAGAAGTGGCGTGATAAAGTAGAAACTATAGCGGTCATTGGTGTATTTTCCTCCATCAAAAATGATCAGGAACTCAAGGTACGAGACTTAATCTGGGAAGCCTACGGGGAGAACTATACGGTATCCTGTTCGTCCTTGATCGGATCTGTCGGTCTGATTGAAAGAGAGAATGCAACGATTCTGAACTCGGCTTTATGTCATGTCATCGAAGCCACCACCACCGGTTTCGCTAATGCGTTAGAGGCGGAAGGGATTAAAGATGTCGAAGTGTACCTATGCCAGAATGACGGCACGCTCATGTCGATTGAATATGCCAAGCAATTCCCGATTTTTACGATAGCTTGCGGACCAACGAATAGTATTCGGGGAGCTTCCTATTTAGCGAACATTAAAGATACGATGGTCATCGACGTAGGCGGTACGACATCGGATATCGGTGTTTTGCAGGATGGATTTCCAAGAGAATCCTCTGTAGCCGTGGAAATAGGCGATATTCGTACCAATTTCAGAATGCCGGATATCATCTCAGTAGGACTCGGCGGCGGAAGCATTGTACGTGTAGAGGGAGGCAAGATAACGGTTGGTCCAGATAGTGTAGGCTATAAGATCGGAGAAGAAGCGCTTGTATTTGGTGGAAACACCATGACTGCGACAGACATTGCGGTTCGTCTCGGACTAGCTGACGTGGGAGACAAGAGCTTAGTTAGTCATATCGATGAAGGATTTGCCAAACAAGTCCAATCCGTAATTTCTTCGATCATTGCCAATGCGATTGATAAGATGAAAACTTCTTCCGGAGATGTACAGATCGTGCTGGTAGGTGGAGGTAACGTGATTATTCCAGCTGAGATTCCTGGAGTAGCGGATATCGTGAAAGTGGAGAACGGCGGAGTTGCGAATGCCATCGGAGCATCGATCTCTCAAATTAGTGGACAGTACGAACAGATCTACATTTATTCTCGTCAACCGCGAGAGGAGTCGCTTAAGGACGCTGAGGAAAAAGCAGTGAAACAGGCGGTCATCGCCGGAGCCGAACCTACTACGATAAAATTGGTAGAAGTTGAAGAGATACCGCTTGCCTATCACCCGGAAAATGCAACTCGATTAAGAGTTAAGGTTGTAGGGAAGATGAGTTAGACTAACGAAACTGGATATCGCTATTGGGCTCAAATAGCCGGTTAAAGGTTGATTTTAGCTCAAATAGCGATATAGTTTCGTTATTTTAGAATGGGCCTTGTTTTGGAGCAAATAGCGTTCTGTAGTTTTCCCATAGTGCATATATTTATTTTCGTGTTACATGTTTTACCGGATTTCCTTGGACTCGCTTGACCTCGATTTGACCCAGTTTTAACATCCTTCCGTGAAATTGATTCGAAGTGCAATCCCACACTCCCGCATGCTGGCTTGTAATTTCGCATTCTATCCCCGCCCAATCATACTACCTTCTTCTCTCATTCTAGGAAATTTGGAATGCGATTACATAGATTTATTAGTGAAAGGAGAGGTGCAACGTATTCCTCAGGTTTGACGAGCCATCCACCAATATGAATGCGGAGTGTGATCCGAATTGAGAAAGGTCAAAAAAGCTAGTGTGATCCTGCTGCTTGTCATCGTCATGGTATTCACAGCCGTACCCTTGACCGCCTTGGGCGCGGCATCCTGGGAGCCGAATACAGTATATAAAACCGGCGATATCGTCACCTATGGAACAGATACCTACCAATGTGTGCAAGGGCATACCTCTCTTGTTGGCTGGGAACCACCGAACGTCCCGGCACTTTGGAGCAAACAATCCGGCCCGGCTGACACACAGCCACCGACCGTACCTACCGATGTAACAGCCAGCAACATCACCAGTAGTTCAGTTACGCTGAGTTGGACCGCTTCAACCGATAATGTGGATGTCACGGGATATGAGGTGTATAACGGTTCGACACTGGCTGGTTCTTCGACAACGACTTCCTATACAGCAACGGGGCTCAGCGCTAGTACAGCATATACTTTTACTGTCATAGCCAAGGATGCTGCAGGTAACCGATCACCAGCCAGCGCCCCCGTCAACGTAACAACGAGCGAGCCAATTGTAGACACAGAGTCACCGACAGTGCCGACCCATTTAACAGCATCCGCAATAACTACAAGCTCCGTATCCTTAAGCTGGACCGCTTCAACCGACAATGTTGGCGTCACAGGCTACGATATTTTTAATGGCACCACGCTGTCCGGATCTTCAACAACGCCCTCCTACATGGTTACAGGCTTAACCCCAGAGACTTCCTATACCTTTACTGTGAAAGCCAAAGATGCAGCAGGCAATATATCCCCCGCTAGCAGCGAACTCACCGTAACAACCCTTGCGCAAAATTCAACCCAGTATGAGATCATCAGCTACTTCCCCAGCTGGGCCGCCTACAATACCCCGTCCTTCACACCCGCCGATGTTGATCCCTCCAAAGTAACGGTAATTAACTATGCATTCCTCGATATCTGTTGGAACGGCAAACATGGTAATCCTTCTAGAGATCCCGATAATCCTAATCCAAACACATGGCCCTGTCAAAACGGCGACGGTACAGCCAATAATGCCCCGAACGGTTCTATCGTGCTTGGAGATCCACTTGTAGACGGTACAGCTGATGGTGGATACAACCAATTAGTTACGATAAGACAGCTCAAAAACACCAATCCAAATCTTAAATTATTCGCCTCTGTCGGCGGCTGGACCTGGTCCAACCAATTCTCCAACACAGCGAATGATCCGGTAACCAGAGGAAACTTCGCTACTTCCGCCGTTAATTTCTTGCGTCAATATCAATTCGATGGGATCGACATCGACTGGGAATACCCGAATAGCATTGGTGTACCTTGCGCGTCAGGCCAAACCTGTCAACGTACCGCCGATAAAGCGAACTATATTCTGCTACTGCAGACCCTTCGCCAAGCTCTGGATATAGCCGGACAGCAGGATGGCAAGCATTACTATATTACGATCGCCTCCAGTGCGAACTCCAGCTTCCTTGCCGATGCAGGGGGCACGAACAACTGGTTGTCTACCGCAGCGCAGTATTTGGACTGGATCAATATCATGACCTATGATTACTATGGTCCTTGGGATGCTACTAGCGGCATCACATCGCCGTTGTATAACGACCCGGCCAACCCCTATGGCAACAGCCAATTCAATATTAATTCCACAGTAACCAACTACTTGAACAAAGGCATTTCTCCCACGAAAATAACCATCGGCGAACCGTTCTATGGCTACGGCTGGAAAGGATGCAACGCAGGCCCGAATAACAACGGTTTGTATCAAAGCTGTACCGGCGAGGCCACGGGCGGTTCCGATGGATCGACCTATGACTTTGCCCATATGCAGAACAACGGTATGCTATCCGCCGATTCCACAGGTAAATATACCGTTGCCGGCCAAGGCTATACTCGTTATTGGAACAACGTAACCCAGACGCCATTTCTCTACAATCCCTCCACGAAAATCTTCATCACGTACGATGACGAGCAATCCATTCATTTGAAAAATGAGTTCATCCAGAGCAAAGGGCTTCGCGGCGCGATGTTCTGGGAATTAAATGCGGACAGAAATCGCACATTACAATCCGTTGTATCTAATGATTTGCCGCACTAATCGATAAGGTCAGGGCTTCTCCACAAGTAGCATTTTGGACTTTTGGGGAAGCTCTTTTATTTGCAGTGATATTCTCTCAACTTCCTGAAATGTTAAATTGTAGTACAAATCAGTCGGAATCCGTGGTAAATTGTGGAGGTAAGATGAAGCTCGTGAGGAGCACTAAAGTAAGGGGGATTATGAAATGTTATCAAAAAAGAAAAACATCGTGATTGCCCTGGTCTTTACTTTAATTCTTGCTGCCGCTTGCTACTATTATTTTGCTATTTATAATTCCGTTCATGACGGATATGTAATCGCCGATTATAAAGGATACTCGTCTGCAGAATCATTATTCTCAGGGGCTGATCTGGTTGTCATCGGTAGTCCGCTCAAAAAATTTGAAGATCGAGAGGTGCTTTTGAAAGAGCGCTCTAGAGGTGTTATTGAGTATATTGTCACGTCTACAGAGATGAATGTCGAAAAGGTGTTAAAAGGGCCGGAAGAAGAGACCGTTCATCTTAACGTAATAGAACCTATTGGTGTACGTCAAACCCTAAGAGGTAAAATAAGAATCGCGCTTGATGGGTATACCGCTATGAAAAAAGATAGCCGATATCTGGTATTTTTGAGCAAAAACACGTTTGGTCAATACAGTGTCATTAATATGCAAGCAGGTAAGTTTAATCTTGATGGAACGGACCCAGACGACTTTTCAGGAGAAAACCCGTACAAGCAAAAGATTTTCACAGAATTAACGACGAATTATGCTGAGGAAGTGGAGGGATTCAATTGAAATATGCACTTGTGACTGGGGCGAGCAGTGGCTTCGGGATGTACACGGCATTGGAACTGGCCTATCAGGGCTATCATGTACTGGCGACGATGCGGGATGTTAACAATCGCACCCAGATCGAGGGGGTTGCCCGAGAGCAAGCGACACTGGAGAGACTCACCGTATTACAGCTTGATGTGACGAAGCAGGAGGATCTGGACCGGGTGGCGACCTATTTAGAACAGCATTCCATATCGGTTCAAGTCTTGGTGAATAATGCAGGGTACTGCCAAAGCGGCTTCTTTCAGGATTTAACGGAGGAGGAGTGGCAGGCTCAGTTCCAGACGAACTTTTTTGGCGCTGTGCGGACGACGAAGGCTTTGCTGCCGTTCATACCGAGAGATGGAAGCGGGAAAATAATTGCGATCAGCAGTGTGAGCGGATTTTTTGGATTCCCAGGCATGTCTGCTTATGTATCTTCAAAATTTGCGCTGGAAGGCTGGGGCGAAAGCCTGCGGCTGGAGCTGATGAACGAAGGGATTTGGGTGTCCCTCGTTCAACCGGGAGCCTATCGGACGAAAATTTGGGAGCGGGGGCTGGAGAAAGTCGCAGGGCTGCAAACCGGCAATGCTTTTCAGCAATATCTGGTTAAGGAAGCGATGAAATCCAGAGATAACGGGGCCGATCCCCGGGAGGTCGCCAGGTTGGTCGCGCACATCGCCCAAAAGTCGAAGCCTAGATTTCGTTATCCCATCGGTAAGGGAGCAAAGACGCTAGCGATCGGAAAACGGTGGCTGGCCTGGAGCTGGATTGAAGGATATGTCGATCGTTACCTAAAAGGGAAGGGAACCAAATGATCCACAAGCCGCCGTTCCAAACTTATTGTGAAATATCTCCTAATTGAAAAGAAATGGCCTTTCGCAGATCATCCAGACTCAGCTCGACCTGATAGCCGATTTTGCCTGCACTGAAAATAATCGTCGAATGAGCGGCGGCGGATTCATCGATCGTGGTGGTGAAGCTTTTTTTCATCCCGATCGGGGAGCAGCCTCCGTGAACATAGCCGGTAATCGCCAGCAAATCCTTCGATTTGATCATCTCAATGGACTTCTCTCCGACGGCTTGCGCGGCTTTTTTCAATTCAAGCTCCTTAGCCACCGGGATCATAAATACGTAGTATTTCTTCGACTTTCCGACGGTGACCAAGGTCTTGAATACTTGCTCGGGGTTCTGGCCTAGCGTTTCGGCCACCTCGGTACCACTAATCGCATCCGTATCCGCGTAACTGTAGCTTCTATATTCCACTTTTAACTTGTCCAAAATCCTCATCACATTCGTTTTAAATTCCATCATCGATCACCTTTTGTATTTGTGTATTGTTTTGGGGTTGTACTGTACTACTATAATACCAAATATTGCTCGAAGGGAAATTAAGATAGAGGAGGGGAATCCGATGTTATTGAAAAAGAAAAGTATCTTTATTGCACTTAGTTTGGCCTTAATCCTAGCTGCAGCAGGTTACTATTACTTTGCTATTTATAATTCCGTTCATGATATAAATATAGCCTCGAGCTATAAAGGGTTCTCATCTGCACAATCATTATTCTCAGGGGCGGATATGGTTATTATCGGTAGTCCGATTAAAAAATTTGAAGATCGCGAGCTGCATTTAACAAAGCTTTCTACGGGTCATATTGCGGATATTGCTACGTTTACAGAGCTCAATGTCGAAAAGGTTCTAAAAGGGCCGGAAGAGGATGCGGTAGATCTTACGGTAATCGAACCTGTAGGCGTGTATCAGACGTTTAAAGGTAAAGTAAGAATCGCACATGACGGGTATACCGCCATGAAAAAAGGCAGCCGATATATGATATTTTTGGGCAAAAACACATTTGGTCAATACGGGGTAATTAACATGCAGGCTGGTAAATTCAATCTTGATGGAACAGATCCTGATGATGCTTCAGTTGAAAATTTAAATAAGCAGAGGATTTTTATGGAACTAACAACGAAGTTTACGCAGGAATTAATGATACTGGAGGAATAGGTGATGTTATTAAAAAAGAAAAATGTCATTATTTCTTTTGTTCTAGCATTCATTCTGGCAGCATCAGGTTACTATTATTTTGCTATTTATAATTCTGTCCATGATGTATATCTAGCCTCGGATTATAAAGGATTCTCATCCGCAGAAGCATTATTCTCTGAGGCTGAACTAGTTGTTATTGGTAGTCCAATTAAAGATTTTGAAGATCGAAAGTTACATTTAACAAGGTTCTCTACGGGTCATATTGAGGATATCGTTACGTTCACAGAGATTAAAGTTGAAAAGGTTCTAAAAGGACCGGAAGAGGATGGGGTGGATCTTACTGTAATCGAACCCATTGGTATATATCAGACATTTGAAGGTAAAAAAAGAATCGCACGTGCGGGGTATACCGAAATGAAAAAAGGCAGCCAATATGTAATATTTCTAAGCAAAAACGCTTTTGGCCAATACGGGGTAATTAATATGCAGGCTGGCAAATTTAATCTTGATGGAACAGATCCAGCTGACATTTTGGCTGAAAATTCAAATAAGCAAACAATTTTTACGGAACTTACAACGAATTATGCGCAGGAATTAAAATAAATGTGGGATTGGGGCGGCTGCCTTTTTACTTTGGCTCTAGGGGCAACAGCCAGCGCATCGCGCAATCTCGAAAACTGCAAAAATGCAGGAATTTCAGTCTCAAACCACCTGTTTATAGCAAAAGCCTGCATTTTCGCAGGAATTTTCTATATTCAGCGGGAAATATGTGAAATTCCTGCATAATTGCAGGCTTTTGAAAAAGTACAGGGGAGTTTTCCGTAGCTCATAGCTCTAACGAAACACCAAATCGTTATTGGAGTAAAAACACGTCATTCCGCCCCCATTTTGCCTCAATAGCGATACCCTGTTTCCTTAGATTTTGAAATTTCTCCTTTTGACGCAAATAACGATACCCTGTTTCGTTACAAATGGAGTAGCCGCTGTTTCGCGTTCTCAGAGTTATAACTTGATCAACAACCTGATCATTGCTAGATTTTCTGAACCAGGTGGGGGAACAGGAAGTAACTCGGTAATGTAACGCTAATTTTAGGCGGAGACTCCATGAGTTTTTATTCACATTGTCGATTGTGATACACTGGATTTATAGGTACATTTAGTACGATTGAGAGTCTCCAGTTGAGAGAAGTGGTTTACATAAATTGGTAGTTATTTAGCGATCTGATGGAACGGGACTGATGATTCTCTTGCACGAAAGCGGCGATTACTTAGCGAACTGAATGGTTACTTTCTGCACGATTGGCGGCACTTAGCGGACTGATAGTTACCTTCTTTACAATTGGAGGCACTTAAAGGTCAGATAGCTACTTTTGCACAAAACCGGCGGTTACTCTACGAATTAACGAACTACAACTAAAAGTTACTTATATGATCAATGCGAGCAAATGGTTTCGTCATGAGGATAGGGGGAGTGGGCGGTATGGCATTTGTAGAAATCAAGAATGAATATAAACGTTATCAGATGGGCGAGACGATGATTGTAGCCAATGATGGCATTAATTTTGAAATAGAAAAAGGGGATTTCGCGGTTATTGTCGGCCCCAGTGGCGCCGGAAAGTCAACGGTGCTGAATATTCTGGGCGGGATGGATACGGCGGATGAAGGCCAGGTGCTCGTAGACGGGACAGATATCGCCAAGTTCAATCGTAAAGAGCTCACCGGTTATCGCCGCAATGATGTCGGCTTTGTGTTCCAATTTTATAATCTGGTGCCGAATTTGACGACGAAGGAGAATGTGGAGCTGGCAGCCCAGATATCTCCCCGTGCTCTCGATGCGGAGCAGGTGCTGCGTGATGTCGGTCTGGGGGAGCGTCTGAATAACTTCCCGGCCCAGCTCTCCGGCGGGGAGCAGCAGCGGGTGGCGATTGCCCGGGCGTTAGCGAAGCAGCCCAAGCTGCTTCTATGCGACGAGCCTACTGGCGCGCTCGATTACAACACCGGTAAGCAGGTGCTCAAGCTGCTGCAGGACACTTGCCGTAATACAGGGACGACGGTCATTGTCATCACCCACAACTCTGCAATTACACCGATGGCGGATCGGGTGATCGAGATTAATAATGCGAAGGTCCGCAGAATGGTGATGAACCCGAGCCCAATCTCTGTAGACGATATCGAGTGGTAAGGAGCTGTAGGCATGAATAAAAGGGAGCTCTGGAAAGATATTTTCCGGGAAATATGGCGAACAAAGACGAGATTTCTGTCCATTTTTGCGATTATCATGCTGGGTGTTGGCTTCTTTGCAGGAATCAAGGCGACGGGCCCGGACATGCTGGATACAGCTGAACAATATTACAAGCAGTACAATTTGATGGATCTGAAGGTTCAGACCACCTATGGACTGAAGCAGAGAGATATTGAGACTTTGCAGCAGGTCCCTGATGTGCAGGCCGTCCAGCCAGGTTATAGCGCAGATGTATTCCTGGATGACAGCGGCTTGATTGCGAAGGTTCAGTCGTATAAAGCGGATGATTCATTGAACCGCTATTTGATCACTGAGGGCAGACTGCCTGAAGCCTCTGGAGAGGTAGCTTTGGATGCGAGCGGAAAGACCAAGCACTACAAGCTGGGGGATATGATCACCTTCACGAATCCTGACCCGGATGTAGATTTGAATGATACATTTCATAAGCTTACCTATAAAATAGTGGGGTTCGTCAAAAGCCCCCAGTTCATCAATAACATTGGACGCGGCTCTAGCCAGATCGGCAAAGGTACGGCGGATGTGTTCGTGATCATACCTGAGCAGAATTTCGATATGTCTGTATACACGGAAGCCTATATGAGCTTCAAGGATACAGCTGGTCTGCTCGCATACTCAGATGAGTATGGAGTGAAGATTGAACAGCATACAAAGGCGATTAAGCAAGCGATGGCGGGAATGCCGGCGCAGCGTTTGGACGAGGTGCGCGAAGAGGGCCAGGCCAAGCTGGATGAGGCAAGACAGCAAATCACGGATGCCAAGCAACAGCTTGCCGATGCGGAGAAGAAGCTGAGCGATGCCAAGACGAAGCTTGATGACGGAGAGAAGAGCTATCAGGAAGGTGTTGATAAGCTGCAATCCGAGCTGGAGAAAGGTCAGGCCAAGCTGGATCAGGCAGCCCGAGAGCTTGAAAACGGCCGGACAGAGCTAGCGCGGAACAAGCAAAAAATAACTGCCGGGCAAGCCCAGCTTAAACAGGCACGGGAACAGTTGGCTGCCCGGAAGCAGCAGGTGGAGCCGCAGCTTACAGCTGGTCGGGAGCTTGTCGCCTCACTGCAGCAGATCACTACTGTTCCAGCGGATAGCCTTCCGCAGGCTCAGCAAGAGCAGCTGATCTCTGCCGCTAATGCGGCGGATGCCTCTCTCGGCCAGGCAGTGGCCGGATACATGGCCGGGAAGGTCGAGGCGGCGACGCTGAAGCAAGCCGTAAGCGCGTTCGAGCAGGGGCTGAAGCAGGGAGAACAGCAGCTTAAGGCAGCCGAGCAGGAGCTCGCCTCGAAGCAGCGGGAGCTGGAAGCCGGAGCAGCGCAATTACAAACTGCGGAGAAGAAGCTAGCCCAAGGCGAGAAGGAAAGGAAGCAGGGCCAGGAGGAATTAGCTAAGGCGAAGCGGGAAGGCGAGGCAGAACTGGCTAAGGCCAAGGCCGAGCTGGATCAGGGCCGGAGGGATTATGAAGAGGGCATGGATACTTACCGCCGGGAGAAGCAGGATGCCGCTAAGAAAATAGCCGATGGCGAGCGTGACCTGGCGAATGGTCAGCAGGAGCTGGATGATTTGAAGCCGCCGAAGGTATATGTGCTGGAGCGCGGATCGAACCCGGGCTACACGGAGTTTGAGGATAATGCCGAGAGGCTGGCCTCGATCGCCAAGGCATTCCCGGTGTTCTTCTTCCTGATCGCCGCGCTGGTCAGCTTGACTACGATGACCCGGATGGTCGAGGAGCAAAGGCTGCAGATCGGTACGCTCAAGGCGCTAGGCTACAGCAATTCCGATATTATGAGGAAATTCCTGGTCTATGCGACGCTGGCCAGTGTCCTGGCGACGGCTGCCGGGTTGGCGATCGGATTTACCTTGTTCCCGACGATTATTTTTAACGCATACGGATCCTTGTATAATCTGCCTGAGGTGCGAATTAATTTTTACATGAGCTATAGCTTGCTATCCCTGCTCGTGGCTGTATTATGTACGACCGTGACGGCGTTCGCGGCCGCGTGGGTGGAATTGCGCAGTAATGCTGCCGTGCTGATGCGTCCCAAGGCTCCGCGGAGCGGATCGCGTATTTTCCTCGAACGGATCAAATTTATTTGGCGTCAGCTTAATTTCACGGGGAAAGTTACGGCTCGGAACTTGTTCCGCTATAAGCAGCGCATGTTCATGTCGGTATGCGGAGTAGCAGGTTGTACGGCGCTTATTCTGACCGGGTTCGGACTTAAGGATTCTATTCGCGATATCGCTCCACTGCAGTATGGGAAGATCATGAAGTACAATATGGCAGTGGTGTTTAAGGAGGATCAGACTCCCCAAGGGATGACTGCTTATAATAAGCTGATCACGGATACTCCAGAGGTCACAGGAACCCTGAATGTGGCGCAGGAAGTGATGCAAGCGGTCCGAAAGGGCGTTAACAGCCAGGATATCCACCTGTTCGTTCCTTCTTCAACCGAGCACCTCTCCGATTTTATAGTATTACGGGAAAGAGGACAGGAGCAGATTCAAGAATTGCCGGATGACGGGGCGATCGTCACAGAGAAGCTGGCTAAATTATTCGATCTTCAGATCGGCAGCAAATTGGTGATCGAGAATAATAGCAATGATGCATTTGAAGTAAGAATAGCGGGTATCACAGAGAACTACGCGATGCACTATGTCTATATGACGCCAGCTTATTATGAGACGATCTTCGGCAAGCAGCCGAGTGTCAATATGCAGTTGATCAACTATAGCGATCCGGAGCCAACGTTTGAGGATCGGCTTGGAGAACGCTTGACAGCGAATGAGCAGGTGGCTATGGTCAGCTTCACTAGCGGAGTAAGTGGCTCCTTCAAGGACACGATGGACAGTATGAATGTGGTCGTGGTGGTGTTGATTGTTTCAGCTGCTGCTCTGGCCTTCGTAGTCCTTTACAATTTGACGAATATCAATGTATCGGAGCGGATTCGCGAGCTGTCCACAATCAAGGTGCTGGGCTTCTATGACCAGGAAGTGACGATGTATATTTACCGGGAAAATATGATCCTGACGATTCTGGGGATTATAGCCGGGGATTTCTTCGGAATTACATTGCATCGCTTCGTGCTGAAGACGGCGGAGGTCGATGTGATGATGTTCAGTCCTACGGTGCACTGGCTTAGCTATGGCTATGCTGCGGCTCTCACACTGCTGTTCTCGGGCATCGTCATGGTGACGATGCACTATAAACTGAAGCGGATCGATATGATCGAAGCGCTGAAATCCGTCGAATAATCGAGAACTCTCCCTCGCAGCAGGTTAGAACATGGAACCTGGTCAAGGGAGAGTTTTTTTCTTTTTTTATGGCATTCTAATTTTCCTTTAAGCAAATTCTAAGGTTGGAGAAGTAGGATAAGAGTACCCCATAAATTATATATGTGTGAAGGCCTCGCTAAGAGCGGGGCCTTCAGTGCGTATGAGACTATGTCGATAATGAACTGTAGATTACGCGGTTGAATTAGATCAGAGCGATCGCTAGCAGCGTGAACAGGCTCAGGGTCAGAATGTCAGCTGCATAAGGATTTGGATAGAATGCCGAAGTCTTCACTACGCCTCTATCTGGCCGTAAATATACATTATTATAGTCTACGTCCACGACCGTACCTACATAATGCTTCCCATCAGTGGTTAAAAGGCGAACACGTCTGTTCTTGCAACGCAGACAATTATAATAAGCTTCTTCAATCAAGCGGTTTCCCCTCCTTCTATAAAGGCTCCACTCCTGATTCACTTCAGGATCAAAAGCGGACTTTATGAATTACCTCTCATAGAATAAAGTATGAGGAGAATGACTATCAGTAACGGCAAGTACCCTGATGGGCGGGGAATTTCCAAGGATTTGATGTTTTTAATTTAATTTTCAGGTTACAGTAAGGTTTATTTAAGGATGCAATGATACATTAAGTATACTCCCTCTTCTTCATTATATATAAAACATAGAAACCATCCCGCGCGTGCGGGATGGTTTCTTCTTTCATAGAGCCTGATTATTTCAAATCTTCAATGGAGTTGATATCGACATAGGCGGGTACTACCAGCCCTGTCCGTACTCCAGTCATATTCGCTCCAAGATCCTCGACCTGATCCTTATACTTATCCCAATAATCGGCATGGGTTAAAGGAAGCCATGCGGCTGCCATCGCATCCACATCACCGCTGGCTACGCCAGTCCACATCGGTCCGGCTTCAACCTGCAAGGCTGTAACCTTATAGCCGAGCTTGCTCTCCAGCACATACTTCAACAGATTCGTACTGGCAATTTCAGAATCCCAGGCAACATAGCTGAGCTTAAGCGCAGCTCCGTTTACTGGAGTCAAGCCTTCCGTCCAGGCATTAACGCGATCGCTATGGCTCTCGGCCCATTCCTCAGCGGCAGCTTCAGGGGATTTGCCGTCTTGGATAGCGGACATAATTTCTCCCATTTCATCAGAGGTCCATTCGAAGCGATCGAGGAATTCATAGGCGACTGGCTGATCTTCCTTCAGACCATTGCGAGCGATCGTGTGGATTTCCTCCGCATCGCCATACACCTTCTTCGGATCATCGAGGAACTTCAGATCATATTTGGAGAACATCCAATGCGGAGTCCATCCGGTGATGATGATCGGCTCTTCTTTTTTAATCGCCTTGTCCAGCATCGCGGTCATCGCTGCCCCCGAGCCTTCGATCAGCTTCCAATCGCTTAGATCATATTGCTTAATCGCTTCGTCGGTCGCTTTCATAATTCCCGCACCGGGATCGATGCCGATAATCTGATAATTGACCTGCTTGCCAATGGCGGCAGCTCCAGTATTTCCGGCAGTATCGTTGCCTGCCTTATTCGTATTGGCGGCCTGACCGCAGGCGGATAGAGCCAGCATCGAGGCAAGCCCCCCGATCAACAGCATTTTCTTAGTTAATTTCATATTCAATCTCCCCTTTTCTTGGTTTTGAATAAACCTTGAGTGAATCGGTCCAGAACGATCGCCAATATGACGACAGCGAGTCCAGCTTCGAAGCCTTGGCCGATTTTCAATTGTGTGACGGCGCGATATACTGTTGCGCCAATCCCTTGAGCGCCGATCATGGAGGCGATAACCACCATGGAGAGCGACAGCATAATCGTCTGGTTGACCCCGGTCATCATCGTCGGCATTGCTAAAGGCAGTTCAACCTTGAACAGCTTCTGCCATGAAGTGGAACCGAAGGCATCTGCCGCTTCGGCGAGTTCGCCGGATACTTGCTGAATCCCTAGCGTAGTAAGACGGATCGTCGGCGGAATCGCGAAGATGACCGAGGCGATCACGCCTGGGACAACGCCAAGGCTGAAGAAGGTAACGGCTGGAAGCAAGTAGACAAATGCAGGCATCGTCTGCATGAAATCCAGCAGCGGGAATACGATCCGGTGCGTCGCCTTACTATAGGCGCTCCATATTCCGATCGGTATCCCGAATAGAATAGAGATTAATCCTGAAGTAATAACGAGCCCTAAGGTGTTCATCGTCTCTGTCCAATAGCCGAGATTATCGATTAACAGGAAGCCGATCGCAGTAAATAGAGTCAGCGGCCATCTGCCAATCAGGAAAGCTAGTACGCTTAGAATAGCGATAAATAGCAATGGATGAGGTAGAAGGAACAAATTGGAGAAGAGATTCACGATGAATTCAATAATAGTGGATAGGGAATCGAAAAAACCTCCGAATGTAGTATCCATCCAATCGACGAGACGATCTACCCAAGCTTCAATCGGTATTTTCGGAATATTATTCATGCTCCTTCACCTCCAGATCGCTGACTTCATCGCTTAGCCCGCCGGCCAACGCTCCTAGTACAGCTCCGCGCACAATGACTCCGAGCAGCTTGCCGTCATCCTCCACTACAGCCAGCGGTACCTTGGCAGAGCTGGTAACCTCGAACAGGTCGCCTAACAATGTATCCTGCGATACCTTCGGGCCGTCCGTGATCAGAATATCCTGCAATCCTTGCCCAGCCTTTAACGCTTTGGCGGCATCTTCAGCCGTGATCACGCCCAGCAGCCGTTTGCCGCGGTCGATGACGAACAGATTGGATATCCCCCGTTCGCGCATAAGCTGTAGAGCAACGCGAGGCCCGCGATCAAGAGTAACCGTCTCTGGACGACGCATGACCCTGGATGCTGTAATGACTTTGGATAAGTCAACATCCTCAATGAAGCGTTCGACATATCCGTTGGCTGGCTGGGTCAGCATTTCCTCGGGGGTTCCGAGCTGAACCAGCGCGCCGTCCTTCATCAGAGCGATCCGGTCACCAAGACGTAGCGCTTCATCGAGATCATGGGTGATGAAGATGATTGTCTTCTTCATTTTCTCTTGTAATTCAATCAATTCATCCTGCATATCCCGCCGGATTAACGGATCGAGGGCACTGAAGGCCTCGTCCATCAGCAGGATTTCCGGATCATTAGCCAATGCCCGTGCCAGTCCGACCCGTTGCTGCATGCCTCCGCTCAGTTGATCGGGGTATTTATTTTCCCAGCCTTTAAGACCGACCAGTTCCAGCGCTTGCATCGCCTTTTGTTTACGTTCTTCCTTGTTGACCTTCTGGATTTCAAGGCCGTATTCCACATTTTGCAGCACCGTCCGATGTGGGAAAAGGGCGAACTTCTGAAATACCATCGTAATATGTTTGCGCCGCACTTCTCTTAACTGCGCTTTATTCATCTTCAGCAGATCCTTGCCATGCAGCAAAATTTCGCCGGAAGTAGGTTCTATCAGCCTGTTAAGCATCCGGACCAGAGTGGATTTACCACTACCGGACAGGCCCATAATGACGAAGATCTCTCCTTTGTTGACACTCAGACTCATCTGATTGACCCCAACGGTGATCCCTTTCTCTTTGGCTAATCTCTCCTTGTTATAGCCTTGCTCAAGTAACCGAACGCCTTGTTCCGTATTAGGACCGAACAATTTGCTCAGATTTTTAATCTCAAGAATATTTTGTTCCATATACTCACCTCTCAGAGTTCCGCTCAACAGTTAGCCAGAACTTGTGGGTTCCTTGCAGCTTCCTGTAGTATCCGCAACTGTTTATTTGGCAACAATTTACTACCACGCAGGTTGACGTGTTTTGCTGTTTTATAGTCTAACAAAAGAACCGGAAATTAATCAAAGGTAAAATCCGTACGTAAAGAATGTACAGTAAAAACTGAACGTAAAGAAACTTCCGATTACTCCCATATGCTTAGAATTACGGTATAATTCGCTTCTTTACTTTTGGGCATGCTTTTCATAAGATAAAAATAACAATTAAATAAATGTTAACTTTATGATTTTATTATTACAGCCACAGCTAGATAGCTTGATCGGAACGATAGGAGGTTGCAAGCATGAGCTTGGACCAGCTCAGCCCGGAACAGCAAGCCGCAGTACTTAATGTGCGGAAACGGGTTATAGAAGCGATAGGAAGAAATATGAATCTGTATGGGATTCCGTTATCGACGGGACATTTGTATGGGTTGCTCTTTTTTGCCAATAAACCGATGACCCTGGATGAAATGGGTATGGGGATGAAGATGAGCAAGACGAGCATGAGTACAGGCGTGAGAACCCTGCTAGATTTGAAAATGGTGAATAAGGTATGGGAGAAGGGATCGCGCAAGGACTTATACGAGGTAGAATACGATTGGTATCAGACGTTTACCGACTTCTTTGCGATTAAGTGGCGGAAGGCGGTGGAGGGGAATATCCTGGTGCTCAAGCGTTCGATCAAAGAAATGAGCAATCATTTAACCGAGGATATCGACCCGGCCATGCGTGAGATCCTTGAGGAGGACATTCGCAAGATGAATGAAGCGATAAAATATTATACCTGGCTGGATCGTCTGATCGACACGATGGAGAATGGTGAGATTTACGATCTGGTTCCCAAAGAGTAATTATAATAGCCTCCATCTGTGCATAGACCCCATACGAGGACTCAACAGCACAGACAGAGGCTATTTTTGTTTAGTAAATACCGATATCATCAAGCATAATCCGACCCCGATCTCCGCTAAGAATGAATGAGAGCGATTGGATTCCTTTTTCAGGGGCGAACTTGGTATTAACGCTTATGAACTCCGTAAGGGGCAAACGATAAGTCTGAAAAATCGCTTCGGTTGGATTTTTGTATTTTCCATCTGACATATGCTGCTCTAGCCAAGGATGCAGGGTAAATTGCACCTCCGGCACGGTCGGCAGATCTCTGAAATGGGAGAGAGGCAAGCGCGCCTTCGCGCCATCCGTATCTGTCAGTTCCACCTCGATATGGAAATCTCCATGATCTGTCTCCTCCTCTAGCTCGGACAGCAATCTGCATTGATCCGCTAAGGAGAAGGAGAGAGTGTCGGGCGGTTGATTCTCAGGTAACGGTGCGCCAAATACCCAGCTCATGCTGTAAATGGACTCCGCAGAGCCGGAGTTGCTTCTCTCTAGAACCAGGGCATGATCGCCCTTGCTGGATTTTCCGCGGTTCTTCGTCTCTTCTTCTCGCCAGATGATGTTAGTGCCTTCGGCTTGGCCGCCTCCCGGCAGTGTCTTGCGGTTGGAATCCTCTTCGAACCGTGTCCACATCGTAAACTGACCATCCTCAAACTGATTGATATAGGTCGTCTCCGGCAGCAGGCGAAGGGCCTCGCGATAATCGCGGAACATAGGCCAATATTGCTCTTGCTGATGCAGAGCGGTTTCCATGAAGGCGGAAATATACCCTTTTGCGATCGTTCTCTGCTCCACACCCGTTAAGAAGTTATACCTTTTCAATAAAATTCCCTTAGGAAAGCTGATGTCGCGCAGTCCCCATTCCGTATTGAACTGGCTATGATTAGCGCCGCTAACATATAGAGAGGCCTTGAACGCATTGGCCCCCTTACTGAAGGAGGTCCGGTTATATTGCCGGTCGCCATCAAAATCACTGACATCGCCGTCATTGGCGCCCTGGATCGTTAAATAGCTAATATCCTTCAATTTGGCTCCGGTCTCATCCACCTTCTTGTCGGTTGGAGCTATCGCGGCTAGTGCCTTAATATTGAACAGTTCCATGTTATCCAGAGTATTGTCTGAGCTGAACCACCTCGTATAGTCGGCTGCCATGGCGATCGCTTGACCTCCGCGGGAATGGCCGACCAGGGCGATATTGTCCATATCGACCTTGCTGTAGAACGGAGTGCCAGGTGACTCGGCGAAGGTTTGAATTTGCTGCAGATGCTTCAGCAATATCCAGGCGCGCACCTTCATATCATTATTAGGAATTCCGGTCCAGGAGGAGTAATTCAGGAAGTTCTCATCGATGGATACGGTAATAAATCCCCGGCTGGCGAGCTGCTCGCCCAGATAAGCATAACCCGCGTCTGACCAATCTTCCATCAGATGATTACCGTGAACGATAAGGATCAGCGGATAAGTTCCGCTGCCCTCAGGCATCCAGACGCGCCCATTCAATGGCAGAGCATGCTGGTCATATCCGAGATATAGCTTGCGGTATTTGGACCATTTACTGATATAGGCGCTAGCATCGACCGACTGCGATAACAGATCCACTTCCGCTCCGAACTCCCGCTGCCAAATATCCGTTCCGCTCCCATAATTGAAGGACTGCACAGAATAGCTTCCGGGCAGGGCCGGGTTAAGTTCGACATGATCTGAAACAGCGATACTCTGGACAGATTGAATGCCCCCGCTGACAACGGTCCACATGACGATACTGATGCATAGGGCCGCGGCGATCTTCATTCCAGCTCTCAGGCGCTTACTGGTTCGGTGGCTGTTGTAAATCTTAGCGAGCAGTCCCCATAATAAACCGGCGATAACACCGAGCAGCGTCAGAGTGACCGCGACTACGCTGGAGATTGCAAAAGATTCTTCGTTATAGAAGATGAAGAAGATCGTACCAAGATCGAATAATACGGTTCCGATAAAAAGACGTGGCGCTGGCAAGCCGGTCAAGGCCAGTAGGACAGCGATCGCATTCGCTACGATGAACATCGCGATCGTTGCCACGAAGAGGGCCAAGAGCAGATCCATCCCCAGGCCCAAGCCTGTCGGCAGGCCGAGCGCAGCCAGGGCAAATGCGAACATGCCGACCCCCCAGGGACCGGCAATACTCGTTCTCCAGAAGCGGGTATCGTATTGATACGTCCGTCGGATGCGCCGCATTATTCTAGTACGAAACGGCGGTTTACGCAAAGAAAATTCAGCTTGTATTTGTAAATCCATATTTTCTCCCGTCCTTAGATGACATTATTGTAACATTTTTAGACCAGGAGATTCAAAGAAGAAATGCATAGGTATATTTTAACGATCTACCTGCTTGCTTCCAGTGCGGAACTTGACGATAGAATATAGGGTCAGAGCGGCGAGTACCCCGAGACATACGCCGATGCTGATCCGGTTTCTGGCATCAAATATGAACATTAGAGCGATCAAAGATAAGCAAATCGTTGTAACTGCGGTGATATAGGGGTAGCCCCATACCTTAAAGCCCGGCTCCTGCGGGTAGTTCTTCCTCAGCTTGAGCTGGGTCAGACAGATGCTAATCCATACGAGTATGACGACAAAGCCAGGCACGGCCATCAGCAATCGGAACAATCCGTCTTGGGCAAAATAGGCGATCATCGATCCGGCGATCAGCACGATAGCGCTAAGCTTCAGGCTATTGATCGGAACGCCCTTCGCAGATAATCGGCCCAGTCCAGCAGGAGCCTCCCCGTCTTTGGCCATCGAGTGCAGCATCCGCGTTGCTCCGTAAATTCCGGAATTGGCTGCGGACAGCACGGCGGTAATCAGAATGAAGTTAATGAGGTGAGCCGCACCCTGCAACCCGGCCGAGGTGAGTACCTGCACAAACGGACTGGTATGCTCACTCAGACTGTTCCATGGGACAAGCCCGCAGATAACCAGGATGGGAAGGGTATAGAAAAGAATAACTCTTAATATGAAGCTCTTCACGACACGAGGCAATACTTTCTCAGCATCTTGGGTCTCCGATAGGGTCAGTCCGATCAGCTCCGAGCCGCCGTATGAGAACATAACGACCAGCAGAGCGGAGAAAATCGCCGTCCAGCCGTTGGGGAGAAAGCCCCCGTAATTCGTAAAGTTATGCAGCATCGGTGCGGTTGCACCCGGGATCATACCAAAGAGAATGCCTACGCCAAGTACGATGAAGACGATGATCATCGCGATCTTAATACCGGCCAGCCAAAATTCAAATTCCCCATAGCCGCCTACGCTCATCGTGTTAATAAGGATAATGAATACCGCGCAAGCCAGGCTTAGCAGCCAGAGCGGAGTATCCGGCAGCCAGAATTGCAGGAAGCTTCCGGCGGCTATAATCTCGATCACACAGACGGATAGCCACATGAAGCAGTAGAGCCAGCCGATGACAAAGGAGACGCGCTCTCCAAAAGCCTCACGGATGAATTCCTTCATATTCTTGCCTTTATGGACGGTCGCCATCTCTGCGATCGCGCTCATCACAACCAGGAGCAGAAGCCCGGCGAAGATATAAGAGAAGATAACGCCTGGCCCCGCGATCCCTACCGTTTCTGCACTTCCTTTAAATATCCCTGTACCGATCACGCCACCCATAGCCATGAAGCTGATATGGCGCGGCAGCAGCTTCTTCTGCAGGGATGATGATTCTTCGTTGTTGATCTTGTCCAATGAGAGTCCTCCCATAGCTGTTGTAATGAATAAATATACCGAGTCCCATCATACAATAAAATCCGTTTCGTAGAAAGTGATATAACTCTATGGCGACGGCATGCCGCGACCCAGGATCATATCGAGGTTGTCGGCGTTAGCCCACACTTCCCTTGGAATAAGCGCATATATTGTGCCAACACTACTGGAGGTGAGCGCGTTTGGCAACAGCAGTCGGCTATAAGCAAGCACGCAAATATGTGAATAAACGTGTTAAGGTCAAGACGAAGACGGGCGCTGTACTGTACGGGACTATCGTTAAGGTATCGGACAAGAAGGTGTATCTCAAGGTGAGTGGGGTCCATAGCAAGGGGAGCAAGGCGCACGCTACATTCTTCCCGTTCATTTTGCCGCTTGCATTATTCGATTTACTCGCTATTATCCTCTTGTTATGAGGATCTTCAAAGTAGAAGAATATATTAGAATGGAATGGAAAACCGGTGGAGTTTATATCCGCCGGTTTTGTTTTGATTAAGTAGATTCTATGAACTCTCTCTCATGTTGTTTAACTTTTGGTAGATTTATTTTTAACAATTTCATAATACTGTCCAAATATACAAGTTGTACCCTAGTAGAAATGTCGATGGGAGCTAAGCAATCTATCGGGTTTACATTATGGAATAGGGAGAGTGTTAGGATCTTGAAAAATTTGGTACGAGGCACACGGTGGATTTCATTGCTCGTTATGAGCTGCTTGCTAATGGGACTGATCGTGCCAGCTGGACTGGCGAAGGCAATGGATTTGCAGATTAATCATGTCCCTACCGCTGCATATAAGCAGCAGGATTATACGATTGAAGCTGTTATTCCTAGTGAGGGACAGTCAGTAACGGCAGCGGTATATTATGCGGTCGATGCACAACCACAAGCTCCGATTTCGCTAGATTGGATAGCAGATAGTACATATCAGGCCGTTATCCCGGCGGATCGCCTTGACGGTCAACAGCTCGATTACTATATCGAAGCGACCGAACAAGATAGAGCGTCAGTTCAGTCAGAGACATACCACGTTGAACTGCAGCAGACTGACGGCGGGACAGAAGAGGATAATAGTTCTCCAAGGCTGTTAATCACGGAGTTAGTACCGGATACGGAAAATGTGTCTGGGTCGGATGCCTATGAATATGTAGAGGTATATAACAATACGGACAAGACGATTCAATTCGGTCAAAATTACTATTTCTACTATAACAATAAAGACAAATGGACACCGGCC
Source organism: Paenibacillus aceti (assembly GCF_003614185.1). Lineage (GTDB taxonomy): Bacteria > Bacillota > Bacilli > Paenibacillales > Paenibacillaceae > Fontibacillus > Fontibacillus aceti. The sequence continues at coordinate 2,833,410 of NZ_KZ987724.1, read as the reverse complement.
CCCGGTATCTCCATTCCAGCACGTTCACCTATTGTATTCTGGGTTATGAATGGGGTGAACGAGACGATCGATGAGCAGGATTTTATCCGTAATTTCAGTGCGGCCGCTGATCTTGTAGAAGGTGTGAATCTATTTCGGATCAATGGTAACGGGGGGATGGCCAATACGGCATCTCGGAATATTCAAATCCGCAGCGCAATGGATGACAGCGTCATCGTATCGGCATCTTATGATAAAGAACATGTCTCCTTAAATAAGGGGATCGTGTACCAGCTTCCAGATTCGAATAGTGTGGAGATGGTTCTCCTTCCCACCGCCGGGAAGAACCCGGCAACACCAGGGATTGTGCAGGATGAGCAGTTGACCCAGAGGGCAGAAGGAACTCAGCCTGAAATTATTCATAATCTGGCGGGAGTTGTAAATGTACAGGACTTGGAAATTCTGGCTACGGTGAAGAACCTTACCGATGGGGTCAACCCTGTTCCGGAAGTCCAGTTGCTGTACAAAACGCCTTCACAGGCACGTTATACGGTAGTTACGATGAGCAATTCGGGCGGCGAGCAATATCGCGCTACGATTCCGGCAGCTGCTCTGGTAGAGTCTAGACTGGATTATAAGATCCGGGTTAGAAGCACGGTGGAAAGCTTTTCTGTCAATGTGAATATCCCGGAATTTAATGCGGATCATGCACCTCAGTTACTGGTTACAGAGCTTGTACCGAACTCGACGAATGTAACGGGGACTTCTACCGACGCTTATGAATTTATCGAAATATATAACAATACCGATCAACCGGTAAACTTCAACAATTACAAAATCTATTATCGCTACCCCGATAAGGGGCCCGAATCAGATGTGAAATGGGCTTCGACCAAAACTGATTTTGTAATTCCAGCTCAGAAGTCAGTGGTCTTCTGGATCATCAATAGCATGAATAGCGATTATAAAGTAGAAGATTTCAACAATTTCTATCATACCAATCTAGTATTGAATGATAATCTATTCCAAATTCAGAGTGATGGAATGGCCAACTCGGGCTCCAGAGGCGTCGTGATCAAGACGAATACGGAGCGAGAAATCTCGGCCGCTTATTATAACAGCGCTACCCTATTTGATGGCGGAACGGCAGGAGATGAGACGAAAGAAGATAAAGCGATTGAATTCAAATATCCTGTAGATGGCAGCACGACGATGATTAAGATAAGCTCAGGCGTTAATTCGCCTACGCCTGGTGCGGTGAATCCTGCGCAGGTACCGGCTGTTCCAGTCCAAGTGGTTCCTGATACGATCGAGCCAGAGATAGAAGACATGACTGGAGTAACTGTAGTCGATCAGGCAGACATGCTCCACCTTCAGGCCTTTGCCAAGGATGATCGTCAGGTGGCTTCTGTTCAGGTATTTGTCCGATCTGACAAGCAGCCTGAATATATCCAGCATAACCTAATAGAGGATTATAACGACAAGCTGTATCACTATAAATTAACATCAGCCGATTTAATCGGCCGCTCGTATATTGAGTATTATTTCGTAGTTTCGGACGGTACAAATGAGATCAAGTCCGAGATGGTCCGAGTTAACGTGGTTGGCGGTCCGGACCACTCTTCGCTTCGTCTAAATGTGAAGGCTGGAGAGGTTGTTCACGGAGAGATGACGCTCAAAGGAACAGCTGAGCAAGCAGGCCCGGATGAATTGCAGCTTCGCATAGATGGACAAGCCTTGAACGAGCAGGATACTTTCCCGGCGCTCGAGCAGGATGCTTACTTCGTATTTGAAGCGAATAGTGTAGACTATTATTTTAAAAATGCGATTACGATGGGGGATCCGTCATTAAAAGACAAGACGATTCTTTATACCTTTATGGATCCGATCACCAGCTATACAACTCTATCATTCCCGATTGAAACCAGCCGCCTGCAAATGGGAGAGGATAACACCATCTATATCCGCGCAGGGTCCAAGTCTTCCCCTTTTGATGACCGGGTAGAAGAGAATAAGGATGATTTTGAGATTAAAAATGTCAGGTTGCTTCTCGCTGATGGCACAGAAATCTGGGATACTAACTATGCGGTTCGTGACAAAGAGATCAAGATGGGAGACAGCGCTGGTAAACAAGAATGGATCGGCTTCCGTTTCAATTTGACGCCAGAGCTGCTTAAATCAAAGGCTTACTCCTGGGACACCCGCAAAGTAGCCGATGGAGAGCATACTGTTGAGTTGCTGCATGGTACAGATAAATTAACGTCCAAGGTGATTGTTGATAATACCGCTCCTTCGATCCAGGCCACTGTAGAGGATGGCAAGGAATATCGCGGTGAGTTCACCATTAATGCGAGCGCGGAGGATCATGGGGCAGGGATCGATCGGCTGGATGCGAAGCTGGATGATCAATCCATCGCCCTGCCTTATGCAACTTCGTCAGGAAAATTAAAGGATGGAGAGCATGTTCTCGTTCTGGAAGCCGCCGATAAAGTGGGCAATAAGTCGCAGCAGACGATTCGCTTCAGCGTGCCGAACGAGAATCCGAACCAGCCGGAGCTCGTATCTCCGCAGCAGGGCCAGGAGAACGTATCGCTTCGTCCTGATCTGACCGTGACAGTGACGGACCCGACCGAAGATCCGCTGAATGTGTTCTTCTATCGAGGATTTAAATATGACGGGAATCGTTCGGAAGGATTCGTAGGTTATAAGAATGCCTCCGATACCGAACCGCCAAAGATGATGGTTCCGCAAGGCGAACAGGCTTTGACTGCACAGGAATATGAAGATATCCGCGCGGTGGATGGCAAGTATTTGGTGAATGATGCAGTGGATCAGTTCCCATATCAGCGTTATGAGATCACTTTGGATCCGACTATCAAGTTATCTGATCAAGTAGACATCGTATGGAACGGGCATTCTCTTGAAGGACGGAAAGTCAGTCTGTATGCATGGAGCGAGTCTGCACAGCGATGGGAGCAGCTTGCCTACAAAATTGCCGGAACAGAGGATTTCGAGCTTAGCGCTACTGTCCTGGCTGGTGACTACATGATTCAACAGGCGAAGGCCAATACGATACAAATCATGATTCAGGATGAGATTGCTGCGGTCTCCAAATCAGGACCAGTTAGTGATGATCCATATGATTTCTCCTTCTTATGGATGTCGGATACCCAGTATTACTCTCAGGACTATCCTTATATTTATCAGAAGAATGTGGAGTGGATCGCTGACAATAAGGACAGGATCAAATTGCAATACGTGATTCATACCGGCGATATCGTCGATAAGGAATACCAGGAATATCAGTGGCTGGAAGCGGATAAGGATATGAAGGTGCTGGAGGACGCCAACATTCCTTATGGCGTATTGGCTGGCAATCATGATGTAGGCCACCAGCAAAATGACTATACGAACTACTGGAAATACTTTGGTGAGGACAGATTTAAGAATATGCCGACATTTGCCGGCTCATACGATAATAACCGCGGCCACTATGACCTGGTATCTGCAGGAGGTAATGATTTTATCATCGTCTATATGGGCTGGGGCTTGGGTGACAAAGAGATCGAATGGATGAATCAGGTCGTTGCCAAATATCCGGAGAGAAAGGCGATTCTAGCCTTGCATGAATACTTGCTCGTATCGAACAATCGCGCCCCGATCGCGGATCAAATCTTCGAGAAGGTGATAAAGCCTAATAAGAACGTGATTGCTGCTTTGAGTGGTCATTATCATGACGCCCAGCTGAAAATTGATGAGCTGGACGATAATGGGGATGGTATCAGCGACCGCAAGGTATATCAAATGCTGGCCGATTATCAGGGTGCAGAGGAAGGTGGACTCGGATATATCCGCTTGATGCAGTTCGATATGAAGAATAACAAGCTGCACATCAAGACTTATTCACCTTATTTGGATGATTACAATTATTATGATCCGGAAGTTTACCCTGGCAAAGATGAGTTCTCGCTGGATATAGATCTACAGCCGAAGACGAAGCGCGTTGCTACGGATTATATCGGTGTGAAGGTCTATACCGACCAGCTGATCGGTCAGAAGGCGCAGGTAGAAAGCGGTGCAAATGCTTCAGTGGCTTGGAACGGACTTACCTCTGACCGTTACTATCAGTGGTATGTTCGAGCCAATGACGAGTTCAGCGGCAGCGCCACCTCGGATATTTGGGGATTCTACACAGGGAGCGCAACAGAACCAAGTCGCCCTGATCCTGAGCCGAATCCAGACCCGAATCCAAATCCAGGAACAACTACTCCGGGTACGGGCGGCAATGGAGGAACTATTCCAAATCCGGACTCCTCGAGCCAGTTGAAAGATGGAGTTATTGTAGCTGAAGCGGGGGAAGATGGCACTTATTCGGTTAGTAAGTCGGTTCTGGAGCAGGCGATTCAAGCTGCAGATGGAACAATCCTGATTCGATTGCAGGAGGCGGGTGAGACGTCCAAGCTTGATTTGGACGCAGCAGTATTGGGACAATTACAAGAACGCAGGCTGACGGTTCGTGTTGAAGCCGGGTCTATCTGTCTCGCGATTCCGGCAACGTCATTGACGAGGGATGCAATCGAAGCGGATAAGATCACTTTGTATATCGAGACGACTACCCATGAATCTCTTCGGACCGATTTACAGAAAGTTATAAACAGTAATGCAGATTATCGCTCTACAGGCCTTGTCTATACACTGCGAATGGTTGCTGTGAAAGCAGGCCAAGAGATAGCGATCGAGCGTCTTGCTGGGCCAGTTAAGGTAGAGAGAAAGCTCGCTCCTAGACAGCTTAATTGGGATTATGCCGGTATTTATCGGATTGCTGGCGGTCAAGCTGTATATTTAGGCGGTGCCTTTGATCAAGGCAGCCTGGAATTTACAACGGATCAGCTATCTTCATTCGCCGTACTTGAGTACCATAAGAATTTTGCGGATGTCACAGGTACTTGGGCCCAGGAATTCATTCAGAAGCTGACGGCCAAGCATGTGATCACCGGCGTTGATTCGCAGCACTTCCAGCCCAATCAGGAGATTAGCCGTGCCGACTTCGTCACGCTTCTCGTCCGGGCATCGGGGCTACCAGCGAAGGAAGGGACTTCGCCATTTAACGATGTAGCCTCGGACGCCTACTACGGAGGTTATGTGACAGTGGCTGCAGAGCTCGGACTAATCCAGGGAAGCGGAGGCGCATTCCGTCCACAGGCTGAGATTACGCGTGAGGAAGCAGCTGTTGTCATAGACCGCTGGATGTCTTATTTGCATAAATCCTCGGCAGACACGGTGGATACGACCTTCACAGATCGTGCTGAGATCTCAGCCTGGGCGAAGGAAGCAGTAGACCGTCTGCAGGCGCAAAATGTGATCAATGGTAAAGAAAATCATCGATTTGACCCGCAGGGCGAGCTTACCCGTGCGGAAGTTGCGAAGATGATCTATATTGCTATGAACCGTTAATCAATCCAAGAGGGTGTCCCTTCAAGCCATGACCATGGCTTAGGGACACCCTCTTTATCGTTCATATATCAGAAATAGTTCATACTCAAGGATACTCGGGATTATGCTTTCGTGGACTTCCTTGCTGGCTTGTCAAGCTAGTCTGCATAATCGGCCAAGTTCCCTCATAGACATGTATCAGTTTAGGAAATCAAACTGCAGAGGGGATGATCTCATGCGTCGGATCACGTGGATGCTGACCATCATAATCGTGTTTGGCATCGTAATGACCGCATGCGGGAAAAAGGACGCCGCAGGTGTCGTTAAGGATTTGGACAAAGTCGTTACCAAACTGGAGAGCTACCAGACTTCCGGGACGATGACCTTGTACACTGGCGATAGTCCGCAAGAATACAAGGTGGAGGTATGGCATCAGAAGCCATCCTACTACCGGATCGCACTCACGAACGCGCAGAAGAATATTACTCAGATTGTCCTGCGCAATGATCAGGGCGTCTATGTGCTGACGCCAAGCCTCAACAAGAGCTTCCGCTTCCAGAGCGATTGGCCCGAGAATCAGGGCCAGGTATATTTGTATCAGACGCTGATACGAAGCATTCTAAGCGACAGCTCAAGGCAGTTTGTAAGCGACAAGGATAATTATGTATTCGATGTAGCGGCGAATTACAACACCCATGCCTTGGTGCGTCAGAAGATCTGGCTGAACAAGGAGAATTATGCGCCGAAGCAAGTTCAGGTATCGGATGCCCAGGCCAAGGTGGTCGTAGAGGTGAAGTTCGACAAGTTCGACTTCAATACTAAATTCGATGATAAGTCATTCGATATGCAGCGCAATCTGGATGCAGCTTCCCAGGATGCGAAGGGAACTCTGCTTGAGGTGGATGAGACGGGAATGCTGATCGAGAAAGTGACGTCTAAGGATGAGGCAGCAGCGGGAATCGGAACGGATTCGCCGGATGCAGCCGTCAGCGGAGAAGGGACGGAAGTACCCTCTTTGCCGGCAATGTCAGATCCTTTTGGAATCATAATTCCGACTTATTTACCAGACGGAGTAGTATATAAGGACGATAAAGTGATTGAAGATACCGATCGCAGTCTTGTCATGCTAAGGTATGACGGGGCCTATCAATTTACGATTTCCGAGACGAGGGCGGCTGACCGGGCTACTTCACTCGTTCCGGGTCAAGTGGTAGACCTTGGCTTCACAGCAGGCCTGCTTACTGGCATTGATCTGCAGACCCTGACATGGACGACCGAGGGGCTTGAGTTCCGGATTACTAGCGATAATCTGCCGGTGACGGAGATGGTGAAGATCGCGGCCTCCATGCAGGATCAGACAGGTAAATAATGGGGAAATAGGGCGGTTTTCGGTTCAGCCTGACGGTGATATGATCCCGGCAGGAGTACCGTTAATCCGTCTTTTTTTTCTTCGTCCAAAATATTACTTCACATAATTGCAAATATGGGGCTTGCAGCGGAATTGACATGAGAACCTCATAACATTACGATAATTGTATCGTTTGGCATGGACTTTTTGAAAACATTGGAGAAGGTGACTTGAAAGTGCAAGTGAATTATCGACCCACACAAGCGGAAATTGATCTGGATGCACTCGGTGCCAATTATGAAGCATTTCGCCGCAGACTACCGGAGGAAGTTAAGTTGTTAGCATGCGTGAAGGCCAATGCTTATGGACACGGTGCAGTTCCGATCTCCCGGGAACTGGAGGCGCTGGGCGCCGACTATCTTAGCGTAGCTTTCTTAGACGAGGCGCTAGAGCTAAGGAAGGCCGGAATTACCCTGCCCATTCTGATTCTGGGATATACCTCCCCGCAAGGAGTACGAACCGCTTGGGAACACGATATTACCCTTAACGTGTTCAGTGAGGATGTACTTGATAAGATTGCGGCACTGGATCCTGCAGATTTCGCACACAAGCTGAAGGTCCATATCAAAATCGATTCCGGCATGGGACGTCTTGGTCTGCAGCCGGGGCAAGATGCTGTTGATTTCATCCGTCGGGCTATGCAAATTTCACATGTGGAAGTGGAAGGGATGTTCACCCATTTTGCGACTGCGGATGAAAGAGACAAAGGTTATACATTGGAACAATACGAACGTTTTCAGGGCGTGGTCGAAGCGCTTCGGAATCAGGGGATACATATCCCTATAATACATACGGGCAATAGCGCTATCGCCATCGATTTACCAGAAGTTACCTGCCGAATGGTTCGAATTGGTATTGCTTTATATGGCCTGTATCCTTCCAGCGAGGTTGTGAAGGAGCGGGTTCCACTGAAGCCGGTGCTGTCGCTGAAGACTCAGACAGTCTACGTGAAGACCGTACCGCCCGGTTCAGCTATTAGCTACGGGGCCAAGTATGTAACCGCTGGGGAAGAGAGAATTGCAACCCTTCCGATTGGTTATGCTGATGGTTATTCCCGAATGATGAGCGGTAAGGCACAGGTATTGATACGCGGAAACCGCGTCCCTGTAGTGGGAACAATTTGTATGGATCAATGTATGATTTCTTTACAAACTTTGGCGGAACAAGCCGAAGAAATTCAAGCCGGCGAAGAGGTTGTACTCATCGGTCAGCAATCGGGCGAGGAAATTACCGCCGAGGAACTGGCTGCTTTGCTTGGAACGATCAATTACGAAGTGGTATGCATGATGGCCCATCGGGTTGCACGGGTGTATAAGCGTAAAGGGGCGACGGAATTAGTGCTTAATCCGCTTCTTTCGTAGATACCTGACAAAAACCAACAAAAACTTTCTGCGACTTTGAAGGATTTTATGCTGAGGTTATCGAATGATAGGAATATGGAAAGAATCAGGTGTGTACGCTACTATCATTTTTGTTTATAATGATATGCAGCATACTTGATATACTCTCGGCATATATTTTCTTGTATAAATTCCCTTGAATAATGCTATACTGAGTTTTAATGCAAGGGTTTTGGGTCGATAAGGTTTTGGGGGTGGAAGTAAAGATGGCCAATATGCACAATACCAAACGAATCATGATCAGTTTACCGGATCATCTTTTACAGGAGGTAGATGGAATCGTGGCGATGGAGAATTCCAACCGCAGCGAATTGATCCGGCAAGCCATGAAGCTGTACCTAAATGAGCGGAAGAAGAGATTCATCCGTGAATCAATGCAGCGAGGCTATATGGAGATGGCTAAGATTAACCTTTCCATGGCCTCTGAAGCGTTCCAAGCAGAGGAAGATGCAGACATCACTCTGGACCGCCTAGTAAGCGGGGTGTAACCATTGATCGTAAAGCGCGGTGACGTATTCTTTGCAGACCTTTCCCCAGTAGTTGGTTCTGAACAGGGAGGGGTAAGACCGGTGCTAATCATCCAGAACGATATCGGCAATCGATTTAGTCCTACAGCTATCGTTGCTGCCATCACAGCTCAAATTCAGAAGGCCAAGCTGCCGACTCATGTCGAAATTGATGCAGCTACGCACGGATTTGATCGTGATTCCGTCATTTTACTGGAACAGATTCGAACGATCGACAAACAAAGATTAACCGATAAAATCACACATTTAGACGATGAGACGATGAAGAAAGTCAATGACGCATTGTTAATCAGTCTAGGTTTGATTGATTTTTAATGATAAAGCATGGAAGCGAGCCTTTCACGCTAGCACTCGATGATTCGGGTGCTTTTTTCTTTTGTGGGAAGGATGGGGAGACTTTAAAGCCTGCAAATATGCAGGAATTTCGCGGATATTTGCTCTTGTGAGGGTGAATTCCTGCGAGAATGCAGGTTTTTGTGCCACATCGGCTTGATTTTATAGGAAAATGTGAAAAAGCCTGCACTTTTGCAGGCTTTTGAGTTTTTAGCGTGGGCTGCGGTATGCTCATTCTTCATTCGGTTCGCAGAGCATGGATCGGGCGCAGCTTGGCGGCCTGATTGGCCGGGATCACGCCGAAAATGATGCCGATGAATAAGGAGAAGAGGAACGAGATCAGCACAATCGAATATGGCACTGTCGTAGTCAGCGAGGTGTAGTGACCGATTAGGGCGCTTAATCCATAGCCCAAGCCGATTCCAGCCAATCCGCCGAATCCGCTGAGGAAAGTCGATTCAACCATGAACTGCAACAGAATATTCATCCTTTTGGCGCCGATGGCCTTCCGGATTCCAATCTCCCGCGTTCTCTCGCTGACCGAGACGAGCATAATATTCATAATGCCGATGCCGCCTACCAGCAGAGAAATACCGGCAATTCCCCCCAGGGCTAGGGAGAGCGTCTGGGTGGTGGAATTTACCGTATCCAGCATATCCTGCGAATTGAAGATGCTGTAGGAATTATCAGCATTCTGAAATTTTTTATCGAGCGCTGCTTCAACCGAGGCTTTCACGGTGCTGATCTGCTTCGAATCATTAGCCTGGACGGTGATGGAACGAATTCCACCGTTGCGCAGCGTACGCTCGGCGGTCGTGATCGGAATGAGTATTTTATTATCGTTAGAAGCTGTCAAGCTTGAGCCTTTGGATTCCAGAAGGCCGACGATTTGAAAGCTGGTTCCGTTCAATTGAATGGTCTGCCCTACAGGATCCTCACTGCCGAAGAAGGTTTGAGCTGCCTCCGTACCAATGAGAGCGGCCTTAATCCGAAACTCATTATCCAGATCTATAATAAAGCGGCCGGATTGAACATGGAAGTCCTTCACCTCCTCATACGAAGGAACAATCCCTTCAATAGACACAGAGTCATTAGTGGTGCCCTTCTTGACGGTTACCGAATCGCTGATCACGGGAGAGACCGCTTTGACACCAGCGATCTCACCTAGTTCCATAGCCTCATCTAATGAAAGCGAGGTCGTGTTACCTCTGCCCATAATATTGACGGTTAATAAATCCGTCCCCAGCCCTTCTAATTGGGCAGTAATCTGTGAAGTAGTCCCTTGCCCGACTGAGACGAGCACGATGACCGAGGAGACGCCGATAATAATTCCGAGCATGGTTAATAGGGATCTGACCTTGGTGCCTATAATGCTCTTCCAGGCCATTTTGATGCTCTGCAGCAGATTCACCTTGCCTCACCTCGATCTTCTACGATTCTGCCGTCCTGAATACGAATGACCCGTTTGGCTTGCTCCGCAATCGACAGATCATGTGTAATAAGGATGATCGTGTGCCCCAGAGCGTTCAATTGCTTCATTTGCTCCATGACCTCGATTCCGGTTTTGCTATCGAGCGCTCCAGTTGGCTCGTCGGCTAACAGAAGCGGAGGATTACCGGCGATGGCGCGGGCGATGGCTACACGCTGCTGCTGACCGCCTGACAATTGCGGCGGCTTGTGGTGCATGCGGTCGTGAAGACCGACCGTTCGCAAGGACTTCTCGACAATGCTCGCCCGCTCTTTATGTGGGATATTACGGTAAATGAGCGGGAGCTCCACATTCTCATAAGCTGTCAGCTTGGACAACAGATTGAAGGATTGAAAAATAAATCCGATCTTCTCATTTCTGATCTTGGCCAGCTTATTGTCGGATAGCTTGCTGGTATCCACGCCCTCTAATCGATAGGTGCCCTCATTGGCGATATCAAGACAGCCGAGCATGTTCATAAGCGTGGATTTGCCCGAGCCCGAGGGGCCGATAATCGCGACGAATTCGCCGTAATGGATCGTAAAGTTAATGTCGGTAAGCACCTTCATCATCTCTCCGGCCATCACATATCCGTGACCGAGCTGTCTGACTTCAATCAAGGGCGATTGAGCTGCTGATTGAACTGCTGCACCCGGCATTATTGGCCACCTCCTCTGGACATTCCGCCTCCGCTGCTAGGGAAGCTGCCTCTGTTTAAATTTCCTTGAGACATAGCGCCGCCAGATTCGCCGAACCTCATCTCTCCACCTTTTATCGCTTGCTCTTGTAATGCATTGCTATTCGCTGATTTGACGATCGTCGGAATAATAACCTCGTCCCCTTCATTTAAACCGCTGACGATTTGAATATCGTTCTCGTCATGAACGCCCACCTTGACTTCTGTCATTTTTCCTGATGAGCCTCGTCTTCCACCTTCTGTGCTGCGTGCTGGAATCTCTGTTGAAGCCTCCGTTGAAGCTTCTGCTGAACTTTGTGATGGACCTTTTGGTGAACTTGGAACAGCGGAGTCATCACTTGCTTTTGTCGCATCTTCCGTAGACGAAGGCAGCATAACCATATATTTCTCGCCTATTTTCTGTACGGCTTCAATCGGAAGCTTAAGGATGTCTTGTTGCTCATCCACAATAATCGTTGCTTCAGCGGACATGCCGACCCGCACGCTATCTGTAGGATTCATCTTGATCGTCACATCGAACAGAGATACCCCATTGGATGCGGTGCCTTCATTCGAAATATGGTTAACCTCGCCCTCGATCGTCTGATCGGGCAGGGCATCGAGTTGAATATTCGCTTTCATGCCTTTTTGAACCTTCGAGATATCCAATTCATCAATCTGTGTCTTGACACTTAAGTTCTGATAATCAGTAATGACGAATAATTCAGTCCCCGCTTTAGTCTGCTCTCCTGAAGTAATATTGACGGCCGTAATTGTACCGGCGATCGGCGAGGTTAACGGGTCGGGAGGAAGCATATCTTCTTTAATAGAAGCGATATTCTTCTCCGTTTTCTCAATATTCAATTCCTGTTTATCGATCGACTTCTTGATCTGCTTTAGCTCTTCTTCAGAAGCGCCTGCCTGAACATGTTGTTTGTATTGATCCTGCAAATCCTCCAGATCCCATTTTTGCGTTTGCAGTGTCGTCTCCTGATCTTCCAGATTATCGGAGAAATCCTCGGCTTCATAGGTCAACAGGGCTTGTCCTTTCTTGACGGTATCCCCGACCTTGACGTGGACCTTGCTAACTTTACCTTCATCCTTCGTGCGGATGCTCTCGCTATCGGTAGTAATGACAGAGCCTGACCCCGAGACGCTTACGGTGATATTGCCCTTGCTCACTTTGGTAGTCCTCTGCTGTGGTGCTTCCGCCGTGTCCTTCTTACCGGGGAGAGTCAGCCACAATATGGCTGCAATAAGAGCTAGTGCAACGAACATAATGCCAATCCATAACCATTTCTTCCGCAAATTGAATCACTCCAGCTTTCCTATATGAGCTGAACCGTCAGCAAGGCCTTGGCTTCGGCGTCACCGGTTCAACTTATATATTTATATGATTTCACAACATATTGTTATTTTATTGGGTGAAGATGAAAGCGGGGTGAGGCCAGGCTGAATATGATCTGAATAGAAGCTGAATGTTTGCTGAAAGAAATTTATTGGAGGCTACTCTTCACGATTGGGGATATCTGTTATAATGTAACTATATATTTTTGGGGAGGACCTTTTTGAATGGATCAAAATCCGTCAGATCAGTATCAATATTCAGTCATGAATAACTATCCGCCGCCATTTCCGCCGGGCCCTCCGGTCGTCCCGAAGACGAATGGTAAATCGATTGCGGCATTGGTTTTGGGAATTTTATCAACCTTATTCATTTTGTTTCCTTATATCGGGATTATCCTGGGAATTATGGCGATTATATTCTCAAGCCTATCACTTAAAGAGATCAAGAGGAGATACGAACAAGGCCGGGGTATGGCCATCGCGGGGATGGTATGCGGGATAATCGGAACGATTATTACGGGAATTATACTTATCTTCATGGTGTTGGTCTTGGTGATTTATGCTGGATCAACCGGAGGTAATGAGATTTACTCCAATTTCTAGCTTGCGAGAGACTTGGCATCGGGTGGTATAACCCGGTGCTTTGTTATTTTTGTCCCGGCCGGTGCGGGATGGAAGCGCTGGAAATGCTGGAAATGCGCCGAAAAGTTTGTGATAATATAGACAATTGTATTTTGATACGAAAGAGGAATCGCATTTGTCACAATTAGATAGCACTGCAACCACAACAGCAAGTCAAGGGCCATCAGGGGCCGAGGAGCAGAAACAAATTGTCCGGCAAATTGCCAAGGAACTGAATCTGTCTCTGAAGCAGGTAAGAACGACGGCTTCATTATTGGATGAGGGAAATACAATTCCGTTCATCGCCCGCTATCGGAAAGAGATGACCGGAGAGCTGGATGAGAATCAGCTGCGGGATATCGCAGAACGGATGCAATATTTGCGTAATTTAGGAGAACGCAAGCGTGAAGTGCTGCGGATTATCGAGGAGCAGGGCAAGCTGACCGAAGAGCTTGCTGCGGCGATCGGACAAGCGGTGAAGCTGCAGGAGGTCGAGGATCTGTATCGACCATATAAGCAGAAGCGTAAGACCCGGGCCAGCGTGGCTAAGGAGAAGGGGCTTGAACCGTTGGCCCAGTGGATATTAGCGCAGCCGAAGCAAGGGAATCTACTGCTGGAGGCAGCCCAGTATATAGATGCCGAGAAGGGCGTTGAGACAGCCGAAGAGGCGGTTCAGGGCGCTATGGATATTATCGCCGAGGAGATCTCTGATGAAGCGGCGACCCGGGCATGGGTACGGCGTTATACGATGGATCACGGCCTCATGGTATCTGAAGCGAAGACGCCGGAGGAAGAATCGGTGTATGAGATGTACTACAACTACCGGGAAGCGGCGAAGAAGATGCCTTCCCACCGTATTCTGGCTATGAATCGGGGAGAGCGCGAGAATGTATTGAAGGTGTCGCTGGAGGTGGAGACAGAGGCGATTCACCGTCATATTGCCGGGCGTTGGATCAAGGGCAGCTCGATTGTGGAGGATGTGCTTCATATCGTGATCGAGGATGCTTATAAGCGCCTGATCGCCCCTTCGATCGAACGGGAGGTGCGCGCTGAACTGACGGAGAAGGCGGAGAATCAGGCGATCGCGATCTTTGCCGGCAATCTTCGGAATCTTCTGCTGCAGCCTCCGGTGCGTGACAAGCGGGTGCTTGGGGTAGACCCTGCTTACCGCACAGGCTGTAAGCTCGCTGTCGTGGATGAGACAGGCAAGCTGCTGGAGGTGGCCGTGACTTATCCGACACCGCCTAACAACAAGAAGCAGGAAGCTGCCGGAATATTTAATCGGCTGATCGATCAGTATAGAATCTCATTGATCGTGATCGGCAACGGTACAGCTTCGCGGGAGACGGAGCAATTCGTAGCTGAGGTCATCGCCGGAAGGAAGGATCAGGAGCTTGCTTATTTGATCGTGAATGAGGCAGGCGCCAGTGTATACTCTGCGTCCAAGCTGGCTCAGGAGGAGTTCCCTGATCTGGATGTCGCCGAGCGCAGTGCGGCTTCGATTGCGCGCCGGCTGCAGGATCCGCTGGCCGAGCTGGTCAAGATCGAGCCGAAGGCGATCGGTGTGGGGCAATATCAACATGATGTATCCCAGAAGCATCTGGACGAGAGCTTGAAGAATGTCGTGGAATCGGCGGTTAACCATGTCGGTGTCGACGTCAATACGGCTTCGCCATCCTTGCTGTCTTATGTATCTGGTGTGAATGCGACTATCGCCAAGAACATCGTGAAGTACCGGGATGAGAATGGAAAATTCTCGGGCCGGAAGGAACTGCAGAAGGTGCCGCGTCTAGGTGCCAAGACGTACGAGCAGTGCATCGGCTTCCTGCGCATTAACGATGGCAGCTTTGAGCTCGATCGCACGCCGATCCATCCGGAGTCCTATGCTGTCGTGGAGCGGTTGTTCGCAGAATTGGATGTCGATATGGGGCAGCTCGGCTCCAAGGAGCTGAATAGCAAGCTCGCTGCTGTGCAGCTGGAGAAGATGGCTGCACAGCTAGGCGTTGGCGTGCCGACACTGCGCGATATTATCGACAGCCTACAGCGTCCGGGACGTGACCCGCGCGAGGAGCTGCCGTTGCCGATATTCCGTACTGATGTACTCAAGATCGAGGATCTAACACCGGGGATGGAACTGCAGGGTACGGTGCGCAATGTGATTGATTTCGGAGCCTTTGTCGATATCGGAATCAAGAATGACGGGCTTGTACACATCTCACAGCTGAGCGATCGCTTCGTGAAGCACCCGATGGACGTCGTCTCCGTAGGGGATAATGTGACGGTCTGGGTTTTGAATGTAGATTTGAAGAAGGGCAGAGTTGGATTGACGATGCGCAAGCCAGCTGATGCCGGTAATTAATCCTGAATAACAGAGCAGCCCGCCGGGGTACGGCGGGCTTTCTTAGTGTAGGCTATGATTTAGAACGAGGCAGTTGAGTTTGATCCGCATTGGTCCATTGGCGGTTGTAGTAGAAGAACCAGCAATCATTGAGCAACCGTATCTGACGGCGATCCCGTTTATGGAAGGCGCGCATGATTTGATTACTGAGCCAAGTTGGCAATGATATCTCCTCCTCCGGCAAGCTTAGTACGTTTAGCATATGGGGGAATGCCGGAAAAAGTGCAGGTCCGCCCATTTAGAGGAGAAGAGTGCCGTTTGAACCTATGATCGGGATTTGTGACTCGTGACCGCGAAACGTGATCGCGACCGCGTGATCGTGATACGTGATCGCGATTCGGGGGAACTTCCCGTGCGAATTAGCGCGAGTTAGGCTAGTACAAGCTCGAAAACTACCTGCAAATATGCTCAGACAGGCTTCAAATTGTAGATAGCTGCTGCTCAAAATCGTAACGAAACTAGGTATCGCTATTTGCGTCAAAAGGAGCCATTTCAAAATCTAACGAAACTGGGCATCGCTATTGGGACAAATATGGGGCGAAATGGCCGATTATTGCCCGAATAACGATATGGTGTTTCGTTAGATTCGAAAAGGTGCCGATTCCGTGGAAATAGCGATATGGAGTTTCGTTAAAGCTCCAGAAGCCTGGCCAAGGCTTCTGCAACAGCCGGAATTGCCCTGAAATGTACAGACTTTTCCACGGTGACGGGTTTTCCGCTTTTAAATGACCCCTTCTTCCTCATACCACTGTTCCAGCTGCGCCTGCAGAGCGCGAATCTCGGTGAGCAGAGAGACCAGCGGATAATTCTCCTCCCGGATCGCCGCGAAGACGGCCTCCAGTTCATTGATATAGTCCATTCCGCTAGTAATCTGCAGGGATGGCTGCAGCAGATCGAGACGGTCGCACTCAGCGATAGCCAGCGGTAGGCTAGGAACATTAGCTGCGGTTAACTTAGCGATTTCCTTATTCAGACGCAGATTTAAGGCGCTTAACTGATAGGCATATTCCTCGGGCATTTCAACGAATCTCAGGTCAGTATTTTGCTGTAGAATCACATATCTCATTGAGGGCATCACGAATAATCTCCTTTGTTCGGTCATTACTTACTTGACAGTGTAGCGTAAGAGGAAGTTAAAATTCAAGTATAATCCGTAGTATCATCGGCATCATCCATATCATCCACATCATCATTGACGGAATCTGGCAGGTACATTAGACGGGTAGCAAAAAGAGAGCAATCCAAAGAGAGGAAAAGGCAACGATGGACGATACACAGCTACAGGCCTGGGTGGAGGAAATTTCATTGCGGAGCTTCGGGGTTCCTTTTCGTCACCAGGCTTCATTTAATCCGCGTTTGAGGACGACCGGGGGCAGGTATTTTCTGAAAAGTCATAATATCGAAATTAATCCGGCGCAGCTGCAGACCTATGGCACGGATGAGGTGGAGAAGATTATCAAGCATGAATTATGCCATTACCATCTCCATCTGGCTGGCAGAGGGTACAAGCATCGGGACCCTGAATTCAAAGCGCTGCTACAGAAGGTGGAGGGTAGCCGTTATTGCCAGACCCTGCCGGGGAAAGCCCAACGCCGAACGCTACCCTATCGGTATAAGCTAATCTGCGTACAATGCGGGACCGAGTATATGCGCAAGCGTAAGGTAGATCCTGCACGGTATCGCTGCGGACGCTGCTCCGGTGTGTTGAAGCTGCATACGATAAAGGGATAGATTCTATGCTATACTAGAGGTATCAAAGCATAGGGAGTGAGTTATGTATGGCCATATCAAAAGCAAAGAAACTCCGCCAGAAATGGGTCAGGGAGGGCAAGCGTAACCCGGAGGATGGACGAGGCACCTTCGCATTCGCAGATATGAGAACAAGGCGGACGAAGAGCAAGCTGGAGCAACTGAATAGAAATAAGCATAAGAACCATCATTTCTATCCTGGAGAAGATGGTTCTTTTTATTTGCCTTTTGGATTATGTAAAAGAGTGAAGAGCAGCTCGTACCGATCCCGCTTCTCTCCAGCAGAGGGCTGACCATGCTCCTCACAGAACTGATTGATCATCGCAAATAATTGCTCGGCATCATCCTCGGTTAAATAAACACTCGCATTCGTCAGATTTCCTCGCTGCTTGCCTGCCCCGAAGCTCTCCATGAACCGCTTCCTGCTATCTTCATAGATGTTCGAGACCAGCTTCTCAGTCTCCGATTGGAACACCTGCTTGATCTTGTCATCGACCCCACTCTTGCTAATAACGACCTGCCCCCGGTAAGGCTCATAATATTTAGCGGTAATCCCATTCACCAGCCGGGTATCTACCAATTGCAGCATCCCTATGCTCTCCAGCTTCTTGGCATGATAGTACACCTTGGCGGGCACCTCGTGTAGCGCGTCGGCCACTTCTTTTACCGTTGCAGGGCGATTGAAATTATGAAATTCACTTAAGATTTGAATCCGGTAGGGATCGGAGTAGATGCGGATTTCTTCTAAGGTTTTGAGTTCCTTCTTCACGGCTACGGCTTACCCCCTGAGCTCTAATGAATTCGTAGTACTGCTCATTTTAGTATAACTCATGCAAGGGAAAGCACAAGACAGGCCGATTCTGTCAGATTTGGCGGAAGCTGCGCTGGGTGAGTAGGTAGAAGAAAGGGAGGATCATCAGTAGACCGAAAACAAAGAACAAAATATTGACTCTGATCGATTCCCCCAGAATCCCGGCTAGTGATCCGCCGATGGGGATGGCTATAGTACATATCATGCTGTAAATCGCGCCGACTCTTCCGAGCAGCTCCTTCGGCACGGTCTCCATGAAATATGTGGAAGCAGGGGTGTTCACAAGCGAGACGGATAAGCCCATACAAAAAGTAAAAGCGGTCGCGAAATAGAGCGCATGGATAGGGATAAAAGTAGGCAGATACAGCAGCGCATAGCTTAGGCCAAGCATCAAATAGCCGAGCATGATCAGCTGGCTTTTCTTGAAACGGTCTCCTCTCCGGCTTATCCATAGCGCACTGACGATCATCCCGCTGATCAGACCGATACCGAGCAGGCTGAGTCCCTGCGGACCGGATTTGAGAATTTCCGCCACATAGACCGGGATCAGTACATTATAGGGGGCCAGGCATAAATTCACATACGCAGATACGATAACGATGGTGACGATCAGCTGGTTCGAGAGAAGAAATTTGAGTCCGATTTTAATGTCCCCTATAAAAGTGGCTGATTTATTAGCTTCGTCTTTCTCAGTCGGTATGCCCTCTACTTCATCAGTACGGATGAAAGCGATCAGTGCGGCGGCCGTGAAAAAGGTAAGGCCGTCGATCAATATCGCTCCAGAAATACCGAAAAAAGCGATAATGCCACCGGTAATCGCCAGGCCCGCCAATTCGGCTGTTCTTGTTGCAGAGGTGCTGATCGAGTTGGCGCTTAACAATTTGGGTTTGGGAATCAGAGCCGGAATGATAGCCATTTCGGCAGGGGATGAGAAGCATTCTATCGTGGAGATCGTGAATGTTAGGACATACAGATGCCAGGGCTGGAGCCAGCCTAGCCAATACAGCAGAGCAGTGAAGATGACGAGCAAACCGCGGCAGGAGTAGGTAATGATGATGACATTACGCTTCGGCCAGCGATCGACCAGAGCCCCGGAAAAGAAGTTGAACAGAATACCAGGCACGAAATTCAGGGCGAAGAGTGTGCCCATCATGATCTCTGATCCTGTCAGCATGTAGACCATCCAGCTATAGGCGATCGAATCGATGGAATCGCCGAAATGGGAAATGACTCTGGCGAGCAGCAAATAAATGAATGATTTGTGAGCAAGCAGGCTGGAGAGCTTCTTCTCTTTCATCAAAACGGCTTCAGGCATAAACATCTTCCCTTCATTCAATTATTTTAAACGTGAAATATTATTTAACATTAAAATAATTTTGACGTTTCTTTCATTATATTCACGAACTGGAATTTGGCAAGGGGGAAAATGCCTAAGCTATTCCTTTTTTTGAGGGGCATGTCTCTTCTGGAGGTGGCTTGACTTTCTGATGAAAGCGTAATAAAATTAGTCTTACTCTGGTAGTTATTTAGCATTCCCTGATAGCTCAGTCGGTAGAGCACTCGACTGTTAATCGAGTTGTCACAGGTTCGAGTCCTGTTCGGGGAGCCATTTCTGGAGAGATACCCAAGTGGCTATAAGGGGACCCTCTGCTAAGGGGTTAGACTGCGTAAGCGGTGCGAGGGTTCGAATCCCTCTCTCTCCGTTCTGAATTAACTTCACTTGTAAGGGATGAGAATCCTCAGAAGGAGGGTTCGTCGGAGCATAGGCTTCGATAGCGATACGTCGCAGTCTCCAACGAAGTGAGAGTATCCCTCTCTCCGTTCTGAAGTAGTAACAAGAAGCTCCCGCGTATTCGCCGGGAGCTTTTGTTATCTCTTGATAAAGGGCATATCTCAAAAACTATAAAAAATCAAAAAAATTTCTTGCCATGTTTATTAGTTTTTGCTATACTCATTCTTGTCGCTGCTTTTGAAACTGAATTGAATATGGCCCGTTGGTCAAGGGGTTAAGACACCTCCCTTTCACGGAGGTAACAGGGGTTCGAATCCCCTACGGGTCACCATATATGCGGTAGTGGTGGAATGGCAGACACGCTATCTTGAGGGGGTAGTGGGCGTACGCCCGTGGAGGTTCGAGTCCTCTCTACCGCATACGAAAGTGAAACTCATGTCTAAATAATAGACATGGGTTTTTCTTTGTTTTTGCAGAGCTTTTCTAGCAAACGCTGACGCTACATTGTTCTGTTTCATGAAACCTTTTGCTATTACAAACGTGTAAATATAAGAGGAAGATGAGGTAGGTGGGATTAGATGGATAGTGAGATCGGGATGCCCCAAGGGCGTCTGTCGAAAGATGCGGTTAAGGTATGGATATTTAAGGAAACGATTTCGAGTCTAATTATGTTGATGATTCTTGGGGTGCTGTTATATTTCGATTATTCATATGCGTGGAGGGAATGGATCGGCTGGATTATAATCGTACTCACGATCATTTCGGTTCTATTTTCGATTTGGTCTATTTTTATTGAACCCTTCTTGCTATATAAAAATTGGCGATACGATGTAAATGCTGAGTTCCTGCAGCTGAAATCAGGGGCGATTAACGAGGTGCATCAGCTGGTCCCGATGACGAAAATTCAATCGGTGGAAACCAATCAAGGTCCGTTTCTAAGAAAGTATGGGCTCTATTCTATATCTGTGAAAACCATGGGTTCTTCTCATTCGATACCAGCGCTGCCTAAAGATGTTGCCATCAAGTTAAGGAATCAAATTGCGCATTATGCGAAGATAAAGGAAGTTGAGCAATGACGGGAGCGAAGCGCTATTCTCCAATAAATATTCTATATGATCTATGGAAGCTAATCAAAAATACATTTTTTCTCGCTTTATTATTTATCATCAAACAAGGCACGAACTCAGCATTCATTAAGTATGGTAGAATCGCTTTTCTATTATTTTGGGTAATCAGTATCGTTTATATTATTCTGAAGTGGTTTACCCATAAATATAAGCTCGATGATACTTCATTTCATATTTATTCAGGGATTTTTAATAAA
Organism: Paenibacillus aceti; assembly: GCF_003614185.1. Classification (GTDB taxonomy): domain Bacteria; phylum Bacillota; class Bacilli; order Paenibacillales; family Paenibacillaceae; genus Fontibacillus; species Fontibacillus aceti. The sequence continues at coordinate 2,812,204 of NZ_KZ987724.1, read as the reverse complement.
TCGAATCGGACGGTTCCTTTTTCTAAGGTTCAGAATATAAATCGTCGTACATCTGTATTTCATCGGATATTCCGGGTGACCTCGATCCGTTTTGAGACGGGCATGAGGGGAGATGACGCAGCGGTTGAGTTTGAGGTCATCTCTCGGGGGGAAGCAGATCGTCTGGAGCAGCATCTGAAGGCTTCGGTTCGTGATGCACGTGAAGTTAGTGAAGTTCGTGATGAGGTGCGCGATGAAATCCGCGCTGAAGCTGAACTTGGAGAAACGGCCTATGAAGAGATGAGTGGTAATGCACCACCAGCACGAAGGATTCATTTTCGCCCAACGAGAAGGGATACGTTAAAAGCTTCCTTCACATCCTTCAGCTTCTTCCTGCTGATTCCACTGACCCTGTCGATTTATTCGAAGATTAATGATATCTTCCATGTGGAGAATGAGGCCAAAGGAGCCCTGAACTCCATTGCGAATTCATGGTGGGTAATTACGGGGATCGCGATCCTTCTACTGATTGCCTGCATTGCCTTCGGGGTAATTCGAACTTTCATGAAGTATGGGAAATACGAGATTTCCTCCGATGATGACTCGATCTATATCACCAAAGGGGTCATTGATGAAACGGCTTTTAAGATTGCTAAAAATAGGGTGCAAGCCATAGAGATTACACAGTCTATTATGAAGCGAATTTTCGGCTTGGCTGAAGTTAAGCTGATCAGTGCCGGCAACACGGATTCAGAAAGGGATAAATTGGAAATGAATTCACTCTATCCCTTTCTGCCTGCTCCGCGTGCCTATGAAATGATATCGGAGCTTCTGCCTACTTATGAAGTAACCCAGGAGATGACGGCTCTCCCGAAGGTTTCATTTTGGGTGCGCTTGTTCAGACCGAGCTGGACCTGGATCATTGCGACAGCTGCCTTAGCTTATTTTAAGCCAGTGATCTGGGGCATTTCCCAAGCCTGGTGGCTTATTTCTGTCATTTTGCTGTTATTGATTGTTGTGTGCAGAATTCTGGCTTACTTTAATACACGCTACTCGATTAATCAGCAGTTTGTTCAATTCAGATTAGGCAGTCTGACGACTACGCTATTTATTTCAAAGCGGGACAAAATCATTGAAGTGAAAGTCAAACGCTCCTTCTACCAGAAATGGCTGGGCCTGGCTACTGTGGAAACCGTCAATCGGGCGAAGTCTGTGCATCATACAGAAATGAAGGATGTTCCCAACGGATTGGCGGTTACATTTTATCAATGGTACCTGGGCCGGAGAGAGGATATTATAGTAGAGTGAGGCCGGATATGATCGATGCAAAGAGGTGCGAACAGCACCTCTTTTTTTACAAAATACGTCATTTTCTTGCTTAATCCTACAAAAGAGAGGATAGCTAGCGATACTATTTTACACTATTGATCTATTTTGTTGTAAATTGTATGATAGATTTAATCCGCAGTAATGCGTTGCAGTACCAACAGATTTCTCCTCAGGATCCTCACATCACCCTTGGTATCATTTCTCTTCTTATCTGTCACCCATTAAGCTGTCCGTCTAATCTTACCAGTTAATCCTTTTCTATGTTTATTCATTTATTGTAGACAAAGTTTAATTAAGAGGCGGGATAAAATGGAATATTTCAGGAAGTTAGTACCGTACAATGAGTTCTGGATGAACTGTATATTAAATTCGGCCTATTCGATTGCTACGAGTGTTGATCCCAGCTATGCGTCGGCAGCCTATATGAACAACTACTCTTACAAGAGTTGGGGCGCTTTTATGGATATGGAATTTATCACCCCTACCCTCGAGGTACTGGATTATGCCGATGATTGGGATAACTTTGTATTGAGCAGAGTGATTAAAGGGGAAACCCCGGTATTTTTCGAGGACCCCGCTCAATTTTTGACCGAGCTGCGTGGAATGATTTCCAATCAGAAGTGGATTAAACTGAATGTCGATTTATTCTATTGGCTGCCCAAGAATATCGCCTGGGATCGGTTTCATATGAGCCATTATGCGATAGTGAATGGGTTCGATCTGCAGAGGAAGCTGTATTCCGCATTGGATGATGATATCGATGGATACGGGGTTCATTTCATCCCGGAAGAGCGGGTGATCCAGGCTTTTACGAATTCATGGGCAATGACTGAGCCAGATTATGAACTGCCGCATGCTTATATATTTGAAATCGAGGAGGAACCGGCCCCCTATCAATTAGATAAGTCGGAAGTGATCGATCATGCGAAGAGATTGGCAGAGGAGCTATCTGCATTTTCTTTCGATGGATTATGGAACTTTAAAGAGGAACACAAACCGGAAATAGATGAATATATAAGAATTGCCTTAATCGGAATTAATATTATTGAGAATCGGCACCTCGGGAACGAGCTGTTATTCAATAAGCTAATCGAGCTGCAACTCATCGACGAACCGCTACATCAGTATGTTATTAAAAGCACAAAGAAGCTCAAATTTGGCTGGAAGATGATCAAGCAAATATTTATTAACAAGCTGGTGTCGGAGGATAAAGATATAGATGCTCCATTGATCCGGGCTAAGGCCCAGGAATTACTGATGATCGAGCAAGATATGTGGTCCACGGTAGCAAATGAACAATAACTATAGAATTTAGAAAACATTTAGAAAGGGAATGGGATGGATGATGGATGAGAGAGTATTACAGAAGCTAAACAGTATCTTTTTGAAACATGGTGTGTCGATTTCCGAGAATGAGAAGAATGACAGCATTGACGACTTCTTCGGCTTTGATTCGATCTCTTATGTGCAAATGTTGAATGATATTTCCAATGAGTTCGGATTTAAAATCAAGGATGAGGATTTGCTCGCCGGAAAGCTCACTACATTTAATAATATTGTGAAATATATTCATGAGCATCAGAAGGTTCACTAAGCTCTGTTCATTCTAGCGAATACTAAAGGAGGCCAGATAGATATGAAACCTGTGATATCGGTTATTATTCCAACCTACAATCGACTTGCCGGGTTGAGACGTTCGCTTGATTCGCTGGTTCAACAAGACCTGCCTAGAGATGATTATGAAGTGCTCGTATGTGATGATGGTTCTAGTGAAGATACTTTTTCGCTGGTCTGTGAATATCAGGATCGCCTTCATATCATCTATCAGTTCCAGGAGGATCAGGGGTTCAGGGCGGCCGCCGCAAGAAATATGGGGATTAGAAAAGCCAAGGGCGATATATGCGTCTTTATTGATAATGGGATTATCCTGCATCCGGATGCTCTGAACGAGCATATTCGTATTCATCAGAGCCATGCCAGACCCTGTGCCGTTGTTGGATATGTATATGGCTTTGATGTTGTGGAGAGCAACAAGCAGGACATTATTCATATCGTGGATAGCCATACGATTGAGGATGCGATTGAGGTATTGGACCGTAAGCAGATCCTTGATATAAGAGAGAAGTTTTACACGGAATTTTCAGATGATATCAGTAAATTACCGGCACCGTTTGTACTTTTCTGGACCTGTCATGTATCGATGAGCAGAGCAGCATTAATCGATGTCGGGATGTTCGATGAGAGCTTTACCAGTTGGGGAGGAGAGGATTGCGATATCGGCTTGGCGATGCAAAAATATGGAGCCCAGTTCATCCTCGCCCGCGACGCTAAGAGCATTCATTACCCGCATAAAAAAGAGTTCGACTTCGTCAATGAGAGTGATGTCGCAGACCGTCATATCGATGAGAAGAAGATATATCTGCTTAAGAAGTACCAGACCAGAGTCGTGAAATTATGGACTGAATTCGACGATGATGTGAAGCTGAATCGATTATTGCTGGAAGAGCAGAAGACGGGGGTACCTGTTGACTTAGCCTAGAACAAGGGGAGATCCTGTTGGAGATTGTTTTCAAAAATTTTTCGCTAAATTATTTGGACTGCAGGACCATACAAGTCATCAACTACCTGAAAGCTAGCGGGATGCCCGTCGATTATTATGGATACAAAGCGATGGAGAGCAGCGACAAGGTGTTTCATGAAATGATCAGGCTCAGAAAACGGAAATGGCGGTTTCCGTCCAATATTTTGCGAGAATCAGATATGCAAGACCTTGGTCTAAGGCCGATCCGGGTTCTATTCCAGCAATTTGCGGATGTGAAGGATAAGCTGTTAGAGCTATTGAACAATAATAAGGGCGTATTCGTATGGGTTAACGCTGAGGATGTACTGCATAATCTGAATCTGGAAGCGGCCTCAATACATTCCATCATGATCACCGACTATTATAATGAGAGCCATCAATATAGAATTCAGGATATCCCTCTTTATCCAGAGCTCTTCTACGATGAGGCTGATCTGGCGACGATGTGTAATAATCTTTTGCCGATCCATAAAGATTTCTTGTTCTTTGAGACTGTAGCAGGCCCGGATGTGGACAAGCTGCGCAGCAAATTAGAGGCCTATATTCATAATTACACGGATGGCTTAATCTTCTTCGACTACTTCATAGCACTTCTCCAGAGCGATGGTCAGGTTGGATCAGAACTCCATGAACTATACCCCCACTTAGATGATGCACTGAGTATCCTTGCCGGTTCGCGGTTTTTATTTGCCAAGGCTTTGTTGAAATACGGCTTCCACGAGAGGTATCACGATCTGTATATGGTCATATCCAGAAATGTAGAGATACTTAAGCTGACTTTCATGAAGGCTGCGGTGACCAGAACCTATGACTATCAAAAGAGCCTGGACTTGATTCTAAAAATAAAACGGATGGAGCGAGAGGCGCTGCATTTACTCAAGGCTGGCGTAATCGATACTTCGAGGTTCAGACCAGGGCGCCCTGGGAAGCCAGTTCTGCTCGATTCGAATAATACGAATATGAAGATCGCATGGGACGAGCCGGAGGATCATCTTTGGGTCACCTCCTATGAGATTTTTAAGGACGGGGAGCTGGTAGGCGACTCCAAGCAGTTGCACGGTACGATTAACCAGGTAACTCCTGAAAGAACTTATGCTATCGCAGTCCGAGCGAGAGATGTGTTTGGAAATGTGAGCGAGCCTAGTCTGGTAAGTCTAATCACTATCAATCCTAATCCAACTGAGAATTTGGCGTTGTACAAGCCGGTTGTTGCTTCTTCCGAAGATGGTATAACGTTCTGCAAGGATAATATCGTAGACGGTGTGGCAGAGACGAGATGGAGCAGTGTGTTCGAGGAGGAAGTGTCATGGATCTATGTTGATCTTGGGCAGGCAACCAGGTTCTCTACCGTCGTACTGAACTGGGAGGCGGCCTATGCCCGGAAATATACAATCCAAAGCTCAAATGACGCGAAGCAATGGACAGATATTTATAGAAGGAATAACGGTCAGGGCGGGATCGAGCAAATTACAGATATCCAAGGATATGGAAGATATATCAGAATATATTGTGAGGAAAAAGCGACCCGTTTTGGTTACTCGCTTTGGAGCGTGTCTATTTTCAAATGAGATCATGATGGCTGCGCCGTCGTCGTTCGGGATGGTGAGGGGAATATGCATTCTATAGTCTATAATTATATTGAGCTATGCAAAGACAAAGCTTTTACAGGGATCGACGATCCACGTGTTATTCAGGGCGTTCATCTGTCCGACAGCGAGGAAGCCTATGTATGCTTCACTTTTGATGATGGGCCGACGAGTAACTATACTCCGCAAATCCTCGATATATTGAATAAACATCAGGCTAAGGCGACATTTTTTATCTTTGGAAGATTCGCGACCGAGCACCCGGAGATCATACGCCGGATTGCTAAAGAAGGGCATGAGCTCGGCAATCATACGTATTCGCATCCGGACCTAACCTCTCTGGATTTTGCAGCGATTGAACGAGAGATTCTAGAGGCGGAGCAGGCGATTCAATCTATAGTGGATTATAGATGTAAATTGTTCCGGCCCCCTTATGGGATATTCAGCCCGGAAACTGTGGGAGTCGTAGAAGCATTGCAATATAAATTTGCGCTTTGGTCCAGGGATGTGCAAGCTTATGATTGGGAATTGCCGGGTGTGGATAAAATGGCGGAAGAGGTTTTAAGCCATGTTTGCAACGGCTCCATTATTCTCTTGCATGACGCCGGGGGAAATAGAGAACAGACGGTAGAACTGGTAGACCGGGTTATTCCGATCTTGAAAAGTCGCAATTACCACTTTATTACGATGAGTGAATTACTTGCGCAGAGCGTATAAGCAAGATGAAAATTGCCTCCTATTCCGAAGGATGAAGTGCTCCCTGTCAAGTAGACAGTGTAAAAAACAAAATAGTTAGTTTGCATTCCTCAGCTCGGTTAAACCGAGCTGAGTTTTTTTCATTATGCAGCACGTCGGTATTCGTTAGGTGACAAGCCATCCAAACACTCTGTATAGCGATAGTTGTTGTAATAATGAATATATTCCTTAACGTCTTTGAGGACGTCTTCATAGGTATCGTGCTTTGTAAGATAATAGCTTTCTGATTTGTAAGTGCCCCAGAATCGTTCAATAGGTTGGTTGTCCAAGCATCGGCTTACACGAGACATGCTTTTCATAAATCCGTATTTTATATGGAGCCAATTATACTCATGTGAGGTATATTGGAAGCCTCTATCGCTATGAAGAAGTGGAGTGACCCCCGAATTCTTACAGTAGGCTTTCTTCACCGTATCCATGACGAGTTTATTGTTGTTGGAGGGGCTTAACACCCATGAGACGATAGAGTTATCGTATACATCGAGAATAGCACTCAGATAGGCTTTACGACCGTTCCCGTACTTCAATTCTGTAACGTCGGTACACCACTTCATATTAGGAGCATCTGCTTGAAATTCACGGTTCATTACATTTTCCGCTACATGAATTTCTGAAGCTTTCACATAGTTGGGTCGTTTCCTGCGAATGACTGCTTTCAATCCAAGAGCACACATGATTCGATAGTAACGCTTTTTGTTGTAATTTTTCTTGAGTTTTCGGTTTAATTGGGTGCGGATTTGACGGTATCCGAGTGCTCCTTTTCTCTTGTCATAGCGCAGCTTTACTTCCTTAGCGAGTGAAATCATTTCAAGTTCTCTGGTGGATGGCTTCCATTTCAGCCATTTATAATAGGCAGACCTAGCGACTCCAGCTAGCTTACACAGCTTTGTGATGGCGTAGCCTTTCTCCGAGTGCAGTTCTTGGATGGCTTGATACAAGTCTACATGTCGAACTAAGGTTAACGTGTATTTCGTCGCCGGATCTCTGCCAACTTTTTTGCAAGGGCGTTCTCCATTTCCAGGTACTCATTTCGCGCCTCTAGTTCTTTGATCCGAAGCTTGAGCCGTTCATGATCATTTAGCTCTTCTACAGGCTTATTACGTCCCCGATGATCATGAAGCGCATCCTCACCGCCAGATTGATATTTACGAACCCATGCATACACCTGTTGATAAGAAACTTTGTATTTCTCAATCGACTTCTGATAATCGAAATCATTAGCGATCGTATATTGAGCAATTTCAATACGTTCTTGGAGAGTGGTTTTACGTCCTTTATTCATATGAGATAGTCCTTTTCCTTTACGAGTAGGTTTCATTTCTTCCCCACTAGTATACTTGGAAATCCATCTCGTCAAAACACTTTTACTCGAAATATGATATTTCTTCGTCGCCTCCCGTATGGAATGATTACCGGATAGGACATCCATGATTGCAGTAAGCCTCAGATCCTTTGAATAGGCTTTCCACCCTCTAGACTTCTTTAATCCCTCAAAACCATCTGCTTTATATTTTCTAACCCATTCTGTGACGGTGTGCCTATCTACCCCAAGCCGTTTCGCTTCATGAGTTGGGTTAGTTTCATTCTGAAGACAACGTTCTACGACATGTAACTTGATCTCAAAAGAAATTGGACTCTTTTTGGACATTAGAAAAACTCCCATCATTATAGAAGTAGAAGTTTTTGTTTTTTTCTACTGTCTACTATGATGGGAGCATATCATAGGTAGGGCGGTCTATTTCTTTTATATAGGCGGGTAATCCTAGATATTGGTATAAGAAAGAGATAGAAATATAGAGATACTGCCCTTTAGTCCAGAACAAGAATATACAGGATAATATTGTATCATCTCATACATATTGGTAGAATATGTGTAACACAACTCCGCTTAATCCTCATACGATATTAATTTTTGGCTTCTTCCCTTACACCATGTGAATTCCCAAAATTATGAAGTGAATAGCGCGTGTACAGGAGGTGCCCTTCCATTCAAAAGATAGATCTTGACCGGCTCGACCACTTGGCTAGTATCGTGGAGCATTTGCGCCAGACCATGGAACAGGAAATTACCGGTATGTCCAGAGATGTGAATCGTCTGCTCCATGATACAGAAGCGAATTACTCGGAGTATGATTTGCGCACAGCTACCCAAGAGACCGCGAGCCTGCTCCGTGAGATTGAAATGCTTGCCAGGCATATCGATGAGCAGCTCAGAGAAAAGATAAGAGGCCTGAAGTATGCCGCCAATCATTATGCAGATACCGATAGACAAGCCGGGAAATTGACCCAATCACAGATATCCACACCTTACTTCGATCAGAACTCTCCATTTGCTCCGTTGCAGAATCTTACAGGAAATATTTTATATGGCCCTACGAATTCTCCTAATTCAGATTCCATCGGATTCTCCAATCTATTCGACCAGCTTCAAGCGATCCAGCGGCAGGGACTCCTGGTTCGTCTATCTCCTGTCAAAGAAGATCCGCGAATTGCCAGCCTTTTGCAAACGATGCAAAACGGGGATTCCATGGCACAGAGACTAGCCCAGCTGGAATTAGAAAAAATCGCCGAGGCCTTTACGGAAATCGCTCGTAGTCAGAAGGCTTATGTTGTTTATCAGGCCTATAGCCATCGTGAATACATGGAATCGGCTCATCAATATGCCGAAGCCCATTCCATCGTGAATACATGGAATCGGCTCATCAATATGCCGAAGCCCATTCCATCGTGAATACATGGAATCGGCTCATCAATATGCCGAAGCCCATTCCATCGTGAATACATGGAATCGGCTCATCAATATGCCGAAGCCCAGCGGAAGAAGCTCGAAGAAATGGGGGTATCGGGGGAATGGTATAACGAAGGCAAAGGCATCGATCTGAGTGATTTTTATCAAGGAGGGTTACTGGAAGCCTGTAGATACAATCCGTTAAAGAATGACCGATCGCTGCTGTTAGATGATGAAGAGATCAGAGCCCTGCTGGAGCAGGGGATGCTGGGAGAAGTTGAATTAGATGTGCTTCGTCAGAGATATGACGAGCTGGAGGTAAAGGTACTTCATCGTCAGCAGCTAGAGCAACAGTTAGAGAAGTATAATCAATTAGTCGCTGAGGAAGACATCCGGAAGATGCAGCAGCTTCTTAAGGATATGAATCTGTATCATGGAGAAGTCACCGGTGAGTATAATCAAGAGCTGCTAATTGCTGTAGCAGGCTATCAGTATATCGCCAATAATCACAGTACCCTGTTTGCCGTATGGCGTGAATTAAGTGGTTATCATGAGGGTAAAGAATTTGAAGTAGATGGACTAATTACGAAAGAGCTAATAGGGCTGGCAGATGCGGAGAGAGGACTAGGTTATTGGAATGATCCGGGTGTGAAAACCAGTGGGGTTGGGGTAGCGATGACCTCGGTAGGAGTCGGGGATGGAATCGTGAGTCAGGTTTGGGATGAAGGCAGCGGGTTAGTGAAGCAGGTCTGGTCTGTCAATCCTACGAATCCGAAGTTCTGGACAGACACGATGCCCGGATATTATGATCTAGCCAAGGCCATCACCAATGGAGATATTACCCTGGAAGATATCAAGGAAGCGTTGAAAGAAGGGGCTGCAGAAGAGTTCGTGGTCCCGTTCCAGGATATCTATGATTTACAGGAGAAAGTATTGAGCGGGAAGGCTAACTACGAAGAGAGCAAACGATATGGGAGTGCCTTGGTAAAGGCCTTTCTGGCTCTGACGCTAGTGGAAGGAGCAGTAAAATCGGGAGTTAAGATATCCGGCAAACTGAGCAAGCAGCTCTCCGAACTACTGCCTAAGCTGAACGGCGGAGCCGTGGTGGTTACTGAAGGTGGAATGAAGGTCAAGGTTCCAGACACTTATCGCATCGAGACTGCGGAGAGTCCCGATATTCAGAGGAAGCAGTATAGGTTAGATCGGAAGAGATTTGAAGAAGATATTGCGGGAACGAATAAATTTAGTGCTTCTACTATTAGGAATAATGTTAGTAACGATATACTAGATGCTATGGAGTCTAAAGGTGGTCATTTACTTGATAAACATGTAAGTAAAACTAATGAAGATTTGCTAAAGCGTGCTGCTCAAGAAGGAGTGCCTTCAACTACCTTTTACAATAAGAGTACTGCATTAAAAGCAACACAAGAAAATATTAGAAAAAATGCAGAGCAAATTTCCGATTGGTTAAATGATGAGAATTCAAAGGGCTATTTGATTACAAAGGTCCAGCATGAATATTCGATTGGGAAAGGTGTAGATGTTAAAAATGGAGGGAATTCTGCTTCAAAGCAAGTGGTCGATAATTTAATTACCTCTCAGTTGTATTTGGTTAAAGACACCTCAATGCCTGCGGGTTATAGAATTATTACCGGATACCCAGTATTCGAATAAGGAGAAGAGTATATTGATTAACGAACAAGAACAATATAAAAACTTAAAATATTTTATTGAAAGTTACTTTAATTGGAGTATGGATTATGCAGATCTAGGCGAGTTGATTGAGGAGTATAAAAAACGAGAGTCATCATTACATGTGGAAGGTCTGGTTCAAGAAATTAAAGAAATTAGCGAACATCGAAATTGGGAAGAGATAAAGAACTTTGTTTATCTACATGGTAGAAGAAATTTATCTAATAAAAAAATAGAACAAATGATTGAACTATTTATGGCGAAACTAACGGGGCTATAAACAAATTGATGTCGACTCAATAAAGACTGTGATTTCATCATGTCCGACCACATAAGTATCTCGAATGGAGGCTCCCCATGAACCATAGGGAAGAACAAGAAAAGCAGCAACTCGAAGAATATAAGAAGAACCCAACCATCAATATGGCTGATTCAGTCAATCGTTCGAAGATCGGTAACTTGGGTGCTTTGACAAGCGGAGGATTCCTGACCAGAATCATAACGACCTTAGTAATTATCGGAGGATTGCTCCTATTATTATTTCTCAAATAGCAGATGCGGCTATGATCCATAAGATCATGGCTTTTTTTCTGTGCGAACTTCATTTAATTTTTGGGAAATGTCCCTTTTCCAGAGGCTCAGGGGTTATATAAGTAAACCAAACCACAAGCCGCTATGGCGAAAGGAGACTCATCCAATGACTCTTACGAAAAAATGATCATTGCCACCACAAGCATTCTGCTAGTATTGGGCTCAGCAAGCGGATTTATTGCAGAGGCAGGCGCTGCCTCGCAGAAACAGTCGAAGACAGGGGCGACATCAAGCAAGAGCAACCTCAACCTCGAACGTCAGAAAAAAGAGGCGATGGACATCTTCCATCCCGAAGATAAGAAACCGGGTCATTTAACCGTAATGTATAACGGGACTGATAATTCGCTGTCTTTTAACTATCTCTCTATAACCAGTTTAGATTACGACGAGTACACAGCTGTTGTCCAAATACAAAGCGCCAGAGTTGCAGCAACCGGAAGGACTACCGGAGGGGTATATGTTCAAGTCTGGAGAGATTGTGCCGCCGTACCCCCTGTTTTTTACCAAGTCATATGAAAATATGTTGAAGGAACTCAAAGCAGAGGCAAAAGGGAAGAAATACTACGCGAAAAAGCTAAACTGGACCGAAGCAGGCGGGGCGGCGATAATCTTCCCTAAAGATTCAGATGTGATTCGGATTAGCTCTAAAAAAATTCAGCCCTTCACTACGGAAGTCACCCGTGTCCCGGGTAAAGGTGAAAAGTTCGAGAAATTAAGTATCCATGGGATCGATGCGCTCTACTCGACGAATTCCAATGATTTATATTCTACCAAGTTAAGATGGGAGGATCCGGAGAACCAAGTCGAATACGAGATATCCACTTATAAGAAAAGCCCGCTGACACAGGAAGATCTTGTAGCGATTGCGGAGAGTATGATCCAAGAATAGATTGAGGGGAAGCTGAGAGTCTGCACAGGCAGACTCTTTGCCCTGTCTTCGCGCGAGGTGACAAGAGGAAATACCTCCTTAAATCCTAACCTCCGGCGCACGCAGCTTCAGTGTCAATTCCTTACCGCCGGGGACCTCCTTGGTTTCAGCTACAGTCCAGTTCACGGCCAGGCGTTGTTCAACCAGCTCAGCTTGCTGCTCGGTGAGCCGCAATTTCTCGATGATCCCCTCTCCGACTTCGAAATCTTGTCCGCTTTGCAGGTCGAAGGCTTGCTCTAGCCAGCTTTTTAGCCCATTCCGGGTATTGAAGGTCAGACGGTAGCCTTCCTTGACGGCTTCGGCCAGTCTCTCCCCATGCTCATCGGCATAACTGATGAAATTCTCATACCTGAAGCGTTCATCCTGGGCCTGCTGAAAGGCCGCAGAATCTTTGGCTTCAACCGCAGCAAGGATCGCCTGATCGGACATTCCGGCCCTACGGGCATGCTCCAGCAAAATGCCAGTACTCTGCGATAATTTAATAGATATATGGTTCATGTCTCTCTTCCTCCTCATCGGATACTAGTAAATCAATAGGATTACCTTACATTACATTATAACGGCTGATCTACATAAGTCGAACTAAATAAGCAGATCACATGTGGTATAATTCGAGTAAGGGAGGGATTCGTATGGATCGTTCGATTCTACTGCTCTTTTTATTTGCTTTTACGATACATAATCTGGAGGAAGCTGCTTGGCTGATCAGGCAATCATCCAGAGTGAGCAAGACTAAATTGCATAAGACGATTACCCAGGATCAGTTCATGTTCGGTCTGTTCTGGGTGACTGGACTGGCTTATCTGATTACGGCGCTGTACATGTTCTATCCAAACCAGGAGCTCCTGAAATATGCTTATTTCGGCTACGTCGGCTGCATGCTCCTGAACATCGTGTTCCCACATTTGCTCGTGACGATTATCGAACGCTGCTATTCTCCCGGGTTGCTCACTGGAATTCTAGTCATCCTTCCCATACATACCTTAATCATCAAGACCGGAATCGATAGCAGTACAATTACAATGTCCCAATTCATCATCAGCACGTTGGCGATGGCGGTGATACTGGTCGCGACTATTCCGCTTAGCTTCATGGCAGGTAAGAAATTAATCAATTATTAACCCCATCTTTTGCGAAAAAAAAGAGCGCTGCTTATCCGACAGTTCCCATCTGTTTATCTCTACTATGATCTACATAGGCACTAAGTTATCCTTCTAAATACCCCTGCGGTTCGGTATAAAGTTGCACAGCGGGTCGCAAGATCCGCTTAAAGGGCGCTGGATTTCGATCATTTGTAACGGTTTTCGGCGGCCCGAACGGCCTATTCACAATTGTCATAAATTGTGGTTTTCTGAATAATGGTGCAAGATTTTGCTGCATTGCAGCTTGATTATATTATTCAGGAGGCATTTCTATGAGAATAAACTTCTTCAAGCCTAGGGGTGTGCGTATCCTCCTATCTCTGAGCTTGATCGCCGGACTATTCGCTGGGGTATCACAGACTGAGGTTGGGGCGGTACCTGTGCGAGCGAAGGATCCGGTATTCAGTGACATTAAAGGACATTGGGCAAAGCAAGAGATTGAGGCTATGGTGGAACAGGGGATTCTGGACGGGTATCCCGACGGAAGCTTCCGCCCGAACGAGCCGGTGAAGGTCGATCAATTTATCAAAATGCTGATTCTGTCTTACAGCGAGCAGCATCCGAACCTGGAACGAAGCTGGAAGAGCTCTTTCTTGGAATCACTTACCGAGGAGAATCGGACGATTCTGAAGCAGGATTATCGCTATTTCAATTTCAAGCCTGCAATGACCGGGTATTGGGCCAAACCTTACATAGACGTTGCCAGTGATTTGAATTTTCTGAATAAAGGTCGGTACAGTGATTTTCAGGCAAATATGACCCGTGAGAATGTGGCGGAGGTGCTGTTCTATACGCTGCAGGAAACCGAATATCTGGAGGATGAACAGTTCAGCCGCACGGTGGCGCAGGGCTATGGGGATTTGACAAGTGCTACGGATCGGGAGCAGAAGTTCATCGCGGAAGCCTTGATCAAAGGGATTATGGAAGGGTATCCAGATGGCAAATTCGGCGTTGGCCGCTATGTGACACGGGCTGAGTCGCTCGTGATCTTGAACCGACTGACCGACAAAATGAAACGCATCCCGGTTCTACCCCAGGCTGAGAAGCTCCAGCGTCTAGTGCCTACGACTGGAGGCGGACAGAAGATCGTCGCCTTCCCGGACAGAAAAATGTGGGATGCCTATGACACTTTGAAGCAGGCAGGTCAGCTTCGCGGCACCAATTATGATCTGCTGGATACGACGCTTCGTCTATTCAAGGACGAGAAGGAGAAGAAGGCGGTACAGGAGAGTACAGCGCAGGGCAACACAAGCGCTACAGCCGCAACCGAAGAGGCCGCAATCTGGTTAGACCCGACTTACAATACCTATGGTATCACGGTACGTCTGCGGCAAGGGACGCTGGCCCGGAACAAGGAGCCGATTCAACTCTTCGCCAACCAGTTGTTCTCCTATGATGCGATTGCCTTCAATCGCTGGTTCGACGATATTTGCGCCGAGGTAGAGGCGGGCAGACCGCTAGCTTCCAAGCAGGCGGATGTCGGAGACTACACGGTGAATGTCCTGGTCGATAACCCGGCCAAGACGGTGATTTTCTCGATCGCCATCAAGAAAGCTTATTGATTTTTAAATAAGGCCCTCGGCTCCCTGATCAATCGTAGGGAACTGGGGGCTTTTCTTATTTCTAACGGAAGTGAGAGCACTTATTAGCTCCCAAAAGGATGAGCAGCCGGAGAAAATCTGAATATGAGGTCAGCTATTTCCGTTACATTTTCAAATAGACGAAATAAGTGGGAATAGCGTCGCTCAATTCCGTTAGAGAAATCAATTGAAATAAACCATATAATAGGAAATAATATTATTACAGTAGCTATGGCAATACGTTTCAGCCCAGGGCGTATGACGGTATGCTGGCGAGTTCAATGAAAAAGTATAAATCTGTTGACAGGGCATGGGGGAGATGAAAGCGATGATACAGTTAAGTAGACTGGCCGCCGGAATGGTTCTATGTTCCATATTATTACTGCCTTCACCAGCCACGGTTCTGGGGACTGATGCTGATCACACGGGGATAAATCTTAGAACCGCCGCACCTGACCTCTCCAGCAATATACTTCCGCGAAAAGGGGACTCCTTGGAGGCCAAGCAGCGGATTCCTCTTTTTCCAGAACAAATTACCGCTCAGAGTGACATCTATAAATTTAATGTGTCATCCTACGGACAGCTGGGAGACAGATTCACGGTCCGTGATAGGAAGGGCGAGCTGCTTCAGCTTCATTCCGAGGATCTGGGCAATGTCTGGACGCCGTTATGGTATTGGTCAAAGGATGCCGTTCTGATGGAGCCGCCGAATGAGCCGCGACTGGTTACTCTGACCGACAGAGCTAAGCTGGTCTTAGCCCCGAACAGCTCAATAGCATGGGATAATAGGAAGGATGCTTCCGTCTGGGTCGCTGTCGCTCAGTGGAAGAGCTGGGCAGGCGTACTCGTAGGTCCAGAGCCTTGGCAGCAGGATGGAGAGATCTATCAACCGATCCTGTTGTGGGTTCAGAAGCAGGATATAGCGAGTGAAGAACCGCTGCCTCCTTCAGGGCTCTTCGCCCAGGACTCCCGAATATCTACGGATAGGTTCAGGAGTATGACGAGCGGGCTACTCGTTCCCGGCATGGATCGAGCTTCTGTTCAGAAGCTGCTCGGAGCGCCGTTATTTACGGAGATATCGGAGAATTTGCAAATGATAGATGGCCAGCCGATGCAATTGGGGGAGACTTGGCGATATGAGCGGTCAGATGGGCATTTCCTGGTCTCCTTCTCGGACGAGGGTAAGCTGGAGCGAACGAGCTGGATTTTTTCTGGTACAGGTCAGGCCCAGACTATCTATAGCGGAGCGGAATCCCGCTTCTCTTATAAATTCCTCAATACTCCATTGCCGAAGACTTTACCGTTGAAGCAGGTATGGCGACAGCAGGGGGATTTGGACTTTGCTTATTTGCTCGCGGCTACTCCTAGAGAACTGCTAGTTCTGGGGGATGATGGTGGATTCAGCGGAATGCATCATAACTCCCATCTATATGCGATCTCTAGGGCTGATGGCAGGAAGCTGTGGCAGGTAGAGGCAGGCTTTGGCACTCTGCAGGTAGAGGTTGCGGAATCAGGGGATAGGGTAACGGTATTGACCGACTATAACCCGCAGGCGAAGCGATATGAGAATAGATTACAGCAAATTCGTCTGTCCGATGGCAAAATACTATGGGGTCTAGTCCCGGAGGAAGACGTCAGAATGGGGATGTGGCTGGCGCGTCATTCTGTGATTCTCTTGAGCAGTCCCGATTCCGTCACGCAAAAACCTGCAACCACGGAATTATCCGTTCTTGATCATAATACGGGCAAGCTGAAATGGAAGCGGAAGGTGGCTCCCGAGGCCCGGGTGCTCAATGAAGGAGGCGCGGACCCTTATGTGCTTGTGCGGGATGATGAGGCACTGAAGGCTTATGACCCGGAATCGGGACAGGTGATGTGGTCGGTTAAGCTACAGGGGAAGCTATCGGGGCCTATAGACTATGATATCTATTATCCTGGAGGAATAAGATCCGGCCCTTTCGCAGAGCCTGATCCCGATCGTTGGTTCCTGCTAGGTGACCGCTGGGTGCGGCTCAATATGCAGACGGGAAGCAGCCTGGCGGAATATCCTGCTGTACCGGGTGAACCTTTTGAAGTGATCGATGGACGCTATTTGCTTGTGCAGCGGCTAATGCGACCGAAGGTAAGTGGAGATCGCCTGCAAAGCGGAGAGACTGCGGGAAACCGCCTAATTCCAGATTACGAAAAAAATAATCCACAGTATGAATCGGTACTGTATGATACGGAGCGCCGCACGGAACTATGGTCGATCTCGGGCAAAGCTGCGAAAGGAGTCATCGCCGGGGACATGCTGTACTTGCTCCGCGACGGTGCCCCTACAGCGATAGAACTGAAGAGTGGTAGGCTGATATGGAAAATGAAAGAGACAGCAGATGTACCAGAAAATATGGATTCCTGTGCCGGGGGCGGTTATATCGTATTGCGCGATGATTTGCTGCTTCCTTACGGCGCTAATCTGCTAGTGATCGACAGGTCGAACGGCAGCTTGCTAGGGCGGATTCCTGATCTGCTAATGGGTTATGCGGAGCTGCGCGAGGATGTGAGCCGTAAGGGGACGATGAATAGGTCTGGAGATGAGCTCTATGTCGGCACTGCGAACGGTGCCATGGTGCGCTTCAGTATTCGTGAGCTGGAGCAGGAACTCGCTCCATAGCCTCGTTCTATGTGAATTTTGACTTCTAACGAAACACCATATCGCTATTTCCGC
Organism: Paenibacillus aceti; assembly: GCF_003614185.1. Classification (GTDB taxonomy): domain Bacteria; phylum Bacillota; class Bacilli; order Paenibacillales; family Paenibacillaceae; genus Fontibacillus; species Fontibacillus aceti. Next base: position 2,794,605 of record NZ_KZ987724.1, on the reverse strand, counting down.
AAAATAGGGGGAAACCGAAATCTAACGAAACGTCATATCGTTGTTTCGGTGAAATCCTGGGTTTTATGCAGAAAATTACCCCAATAGCGATACCCAGTTTCCTCAGATTTTCAAATCGCCTTTTTTGAGGCAAGTAGCGTTCCACAGTTTCGTTACAGCGATCTTCCGCCTTCTTGACTACTTCCCGGTTCTGCAGCACTGAAGCTCTCCAGAAACTTTCTGGCCAGGGAGGAGAGGTACCGATCCTTGATCCAGATCGCTGCGACTTGGGTCTGTAGCGCGGAGCTCCCTATTTCTTTATAGATCAGATTGCTGTTGTTCGCCAACTTATACGCGGATCTCGGGATGATCCCGATGCCAAGCCCGGCATTGGCCCAGAGCAGTGTCGTGCGAGCATCATCGTTCTTGCAGAATATATTCGGCTCGAAGCCCGTCTTCTGGCAGGTCTCGCGGATCAGCTGCTCGAATCGGCGATAGATAATCAGAGGGCGATTGCGAAGCTCGGCGATGGGGATGCGCTCTTGTTCCGGATCCCAATCCAGCTCCGGGCTCATGACGGCAATCATCGGCTCCGTCTCGGCGTATTTGTAGCCCATACCACTAGTGTTGAACGGGGTTCTGACGATACCGAGCTCGATAACGCCGCTCTGAAGCAATTCTATAATTCGGAACGTGTTGCCCTCATGAATCTCAAATTTAATCCCCGTGTAGGTTTTATGAAAATCGGATAATCTATCTTTTAACAAGGTTGCCCCTGAGGAGGAGACGGTGCCAATCGTCAGCGTTCCCTTCAAGCCTTTGGCAAAATCACTGACTTCCCGAGAGGTTGAGTCGGCTAAATCGAGAATCTGCTGGGCTCTGCGCCGCAGTATTTCCCCGGCATCCGTAAGGCGTATGCTGCGCGGACCGCGCTCCACCAGCTTAACACCAAGCTCGTCCTCCAGCTGCTTCAGCTGCTGGCTGAGAGGGGGCTGGGCCATTTGCAGTTTTTTGGCGGCGGATGTGATCTGCCCTTCCTCTGCAATCGTTAGGAAGTACCTTAATTGCCTAATATCCATATAGACCTCCTCCGTGTCTGCGCCTGACATATGTATTTCATATATATAAGATATAAATCAAATATTATTAATATGGAAGGGGATATGTCATAATCATATCCGGTAACTATAAATCGTCAACTATGCTGTGATGGGGATGGTATTTTGTTCAGACTGGCAGTATTCTTAAAACCTTACAAGAAGGAAAGTATTCTGGGTCCTTTCTTCAAGCTGGTGGAAGCGATTCTGGAGCTGCTTCTGCCGACGATCGTGGCTCTAATTGTGAATCATGGTATCGGCAATAACGATATCGATTATGTATGGAGAATGGGCGGCCTGATGGTAGTGATGTCCTTGCTTGGCTTCGGCAGCTCGCTCATCTGTCAATATTATGCGGCCCGGGCTTCCCAGGGCTTCGGAACGACCCTGCGTAACACGCTGTTCAGCCATATCTCTACGCTGTCCTATGCGGAAATTGACCGCCTGGGGACACCTTCTCTGATTAACCGCATTACGAATGATGTCAATCAGATGCAGATAGCGGTGGCGATGCTGATCCGGCTTGTGATTCGAGCACCATTCATTTGTATTGGCGCGATTATCATGGCGATGCTGCTTGATTTCAGATTGTCGCTTGTGTTGCTCGCGGCGACTCCGATATTCGGTATTATTCTTTTTTTTATTATTGCAAAATCTGCCCCCTTGTATCGCTTATACCAGAATAAGCTGGACAGGATTGCTCAGGTGTTAAGTGAGAATCTGACGGGGGTTCGCGTCATTCGCGCCTTTGCCAAACGACAGGCCGAGAAGGAGCGATTCCGCGCGGCCTCAGACGATATTACTGCGACGGCAATTCGGGTAGGACGGGTATCGGCGCTGCTCAGTCCGGTAACAACGCTCGTCGTGAATGGGGCGATCATCGCGATTCTATGGGTCGGCGGTTTTCATATTAATGAGGGGATATTGTCCACCGGTGAGATTATCGCCTTCATTAACTACGTGACACAGATTTTACTCGCTTTGATCGTGGTGTCGAATCTGATTATTCTATTTACCAAGGCGGCTTCATCGGCGGCGCGGATCAATGAAGTGCTGGATACGGTACCTTCGATTGCTGATCCAGAGCCTGCCAAGCGGCAGCAACAGGTATCTCCGGCTGTTGCGGAGGAGCAGAAATATCCGGCGATTGTCTTCGACCACGTCTCCTTCGGATACAGTACAACGGGGGAACCGGCCCTCAGTGATATATCCGTAGAGATCGCTCGTGGGGAGACAGTAGGCATCATCGGGGGAACCGGATCGGGAAAATCTACATTCGTGAATCTGATTCCAAGATTCTATGATGTCACCTCCGGGCGGATATGGGTAGACGGGATCGATGTACGAGATTATCGCCTGCAGGAGCTGCGCGGCAGGATCGGGATCGTACCGCAGAAGGCGCTGCTGTTCACAGGGACGATTGCAGACAATATTCGCTGGGGAGACGAGCAGGCTACGGATGAAGAGGTCCGGCGGGCGGCAGTGATCGCTCAGGCGGATGAATTTATATCCAAAATGCCTGAAGGCTACAACACCCAAATTTCCAGAGGTGGCCTCAATCTGTCCGGTGGTCAGAAGCAGCGCTTAACGATTGCTCGGGCTGTCGTCGCTGATCCGGATATTCTGATCCTTGATGATTCTTCGAGTGCGCTTGATTTTGCCACTGATGCGGCCTTAAGAAGGTCGATCCGCGAGAGCAGCCAAGGAATGACGGTTCTCCTCGTATCGCAACGGGTCAGCACGGTTCAGCAGGCGGATAAGATTATCGTCTTCGAGGACGGCCGGATCGCCGGGATCGGCACCGACGCCGAGCTGAAGCGCGATTGCAGTGTCTATCAGGAGATTTGCCGCTCACAGCTGTCCAATGAGGAGGCGATGCAACCATGAACATGAAGCAGACGTGGACAAGACTATTGAATTACACGGGAAAATATAAAAGCTACGCCACATGGTCCTGCCTCAGTGCGATCATCAGCGTGGCCGCGAGCTTGATCGGTCCTTATCTGATCGGGAAGACGATCGATCATATGATCGGAATAGGTGAGGTCCAGTTTGCAGAAATCTTTCGTCTACTTACGATATTGGGCCTGGTGTATCTGGTCGGCAGCGCGTTCGGCTGGGTGCTGACTTACCTGACGAATCGGCTGGCCTATCAGACGGTCAATGATCTACGTGACGAGATGTTCGACAGGTTGAACGTTCTGCCACTGAAATATCATGACAATCACCCGCAGGGGGACAGCATCAGCAGATTCGTCAATGATATGGACGCAATTTCGGACGGTCTGCTGCAGGGATTCTCGACCTTGCTGACCGGGATCGTCACCGTCATCGGCGCGATCGTGCTTATGCTCTATACGAGTCCGATGATGACTATTGTCGTGCTGTTGTCTGCGCCGGCGACGTATTTCGTGGCACGTTTCATAACGATCCGCTCCCAGCAGCTATTTCGTGATCAGGCCCGTATATTGGGCAGCTTGAACGGTTATGTCGAAGAGATGATCGGCGGTCAGAAGGTCGTTCAGGCCTTCCGCTATGAGGAGCATTCTTTTGCAGAATTCACGGCACGCAATGAGGAACTATACCAGACCGGGGTCAAATCCCAATTTGTCAGTTCGCTATCCAATCCCTCGACCCGTCTGGTTAACAATATTACCTTCTCGATCATCGCCTTAATCGGTAGTATCATGGTCATTATGTCCCGGATCTCGATCGGGGAGCTGTCCAGCTTCCTGATCTATGCGAATCTGTTCGCTAAGCCGTTCAATGAGATTACGGGAGTCATTACGCAGCTTCAGTCGGCGACAGCTTCGGCACAGCGCGTGTTCCAGGTGCTCGATGAGCCAGAGGAGCCGAAGGATGACCCTAAGGCAGTGCATTTTCCGGCAGCACAGGGGACGATTACGTTCCATCATGTGAAGTTTGCTTATCAGGCCGATCGCCCCTTGATCACCGATCTGAATCTGGTCGTTGAGCCGGGCACGAAGGTCGCCATCGTCGGGCAGACCGGCGCAGGCAAGACGACGCTAGTGAATCTGTTAATGCGCTTCTATGATGTCGAGGATGGCGAGATCGCCATTGACGGAACGAATATCAACCGCATGACCCGTGACAGCCTGCGCCGCACCTTCGGGATGGTGCTGCAGGATACCTGGCTGTTCGGCGGCACGATCCGCGACAATATCGCTTACGGGAAGCCGGAGGCCAGCCAGGAGGAGGTTATCGCCGCCGCGAAGGCCGCTAACGCGCATAGCTTCATCAAGCGGCTGCCGCAGGGCTATGATACGGTGATCAGCGGTACTGGCGACAGCTTGTCGCAGGGGCAGAAGCAGCTGTTGACGATCGCCCGCGTGATGCTGGTCGATCCGCCGATGCTGATTCTGGATGAGGCGACGAGCAGCATCGATACGCTGACCGAGATCCGTATTCAGGCGGCGTTCTTGAAGATGATGGAGGGCCGCACGAGCTTCGTCATCGCCCACCGCTTGTCCACGATCCGCGAGGCGGATGTGATCCTCTATATGAAGGACGGCGATGTTGTCGAGAGCGGCAGCCATGAGGAATTGCTTGAACGCGGCGGCTACTACGCCGGGCTGTACAACAGCCAGTTCGCGGCAGTGAACGGATAGTGGAAGCAGTAGACTCTTGCGATCTGTGGAGCGTTAGAGCTGAGCGTTGAGGACAATTCCTGCATATTTGCAGTTTTGAGCTTGCGCGGTAGGGCATAGAAATGAAGGAGGAGGAGCTATGTTTGATTTACATACCCATCACGAACGATGTGGACATGCTAAAGGGACTATTGAAGAGTATATTGAAAGTGCCATCTCAAAGGGAATACAGATTTTGGGGATAACCGATCATTCTCCGTACTTTTTTGCAGATGAGGATCATCCCTATCCAGGCTTGGCTATGGCCAAGAGTGAGTTCGTCCGCTATGTGGAAGAGGCTCTGCAACTAAAAAAGAAATATGAGGATCACATCGAGCTGTTAATCGGGGTTGAATCGGATATTTTCAAGGAGCATTTGGCGTTGTACAACCAAGTATATAGCAGCTTTCCGCTAGATTATGTGATAGGCTCGATCCACTTCACCTCTCCATCTCTGATTCTCAAAAGCTTGGATTGGAGCACAGCTTCGGAGGAAGAGCAGGCGGCGGAATTCGGGAGATTCATCGAGCTGATGCAGCTTGCTGTACAGAGCGATTGGGTGAACATTATCGGGCATATGGACCGGGTTCATCGCGGGAATCCGCCGTTCGAAGATTTATATGCGCCCCATATTGCAACTTTGCTCAAGACGATGGCCGAAAGAGGAGCCGTGCTGGAGGTGAATACGGGCGGGTTCCGGAAGAGCGCGAATGATTGGTATCCTTCGCTTAATATCCTCGAGCAAGCCTATCATTATGGCGTAGATATTACCTTTGGCTCGGATGCTCACGATCCCCTGCGGGTCGGAGATGAATGGGAGGAAGTTCGCCGGACACTAGCGAAAATAGGATATAAGCGATGGGTTATTTTCAGGCAGCGTGTGCCTTATTACTTGGACATTCATTCCTGATCACTACCATGGCGCTACGAGCATGTTCTCATTCTTTGGATGGGGATACTGACTGACGAGAATATTTGAACTTGATAGAGGAGGAGGGATAGGATGTATAATGATTTATTTTCAATAGGGCCTTTTACTGTTCATGGTTACGGGGTGATGATCGCAATTGGAGTCCTGACGGCTTACTTTGTGGCCATGAAGCGGGCCGAGCGGCTCAACATCGATCGCAATCCTATTGATTCGCTGGTGGTTTGGGTTCTGGTGGGCGGGGCCTTAGGCGCTAAAATCTTGTTCTGGCTCACCCAGATCGAGAATATTATGCATAATCCCAGAATCCTGCTGCTGACGCTCGCAGATGGTTTTGTAGTATATGGTGGCATTATAGGCGGTATCTTAGCCGGATATATCTATTGCCGCAAGAAGCGGATAGGCTTTTTGAAGTATTTTGACTTGATGATCCCCTCTGTTGCGCTAGCCCAGTGCTTTGGGCGTATTGGCTGTTTTCTGGCAGGCTGCTGTTACGGTCGGGAGACAGATAGCGCGTTCGGAGTGGTATTTCCATCGACCTCTCTTGCCCCAGGAGGCGTACGGCTGCTCCCCACACAATTAATTTCAAGCGGGTTGGATTTTCTTCTGTTCTTAGCACTGATTTTCTATGCCAAAAGAAAACAAGCCGACGGTCAGGTCGCAGCTCTCTATTTGATCTTATATAGCGCAGGCCGATTTATACTTGAATTTTATAGAGGGGACATCGAGCGTGGGAGTGTCGGTGTATTATCGACTTCACAATTTATAGCCATCTTCCTGTTCGTGATCGGGTGCGGGATATTCATAGTGAAGCAATCGAAAGCCGCTATGCTGCGATAAGCAGTGATATAGCGGCTTTGCTGCCATTTGCGTACGTACGTGCAAAAAAACGGGTTGCCTTACCTGGATGATTAATGTATGATGATTGTCCCTACTGCTGCAAAATGCCCTTGTCTGAAGTGGACGGAATAGCCGTCAAAAATGCTTATCGGAGGTGCTTCATGCTTTATTTTACGTTGGCTGCCAAGGCCTATTCACGCAATTTGCAGTACCGTGGTGCACATATGGTGCACAACCTCGCCAGTGCGATGTTCGGATTCATCTACGCCAGTATTTGGATCGGGCTCGGCAGGGACAATCCCCTCGGCGCTTATGGAACCCATGGCATGATCAGTTACATCTGCTTCACGCAGAGCCTGCTGTGGATTACCAGCTTCATCTCAAACGGACTCGGCATTCCGCAAGCGGTGCGGACCGGTCAAATCTCGCTGGATCTGATGCGGCCCATCCATTTATTCAGCCATATGGCTGCTCGTGAATGGGGGCAAATCGCCTACCAGCTTGTCTACAAGTCGATTCCCATCTACATTTTGTATCTCATTATTTTTCCGCTTCAATTTCCCAAGAGTGGATCTGTGATTGCACTTGTTGCAATCAGTGTTGTCGGCGCGGCTTACATATCGATCTGCATGAATTATTTAATCGGTATTACCGCATTATGGACTACTGAATCCTCCTGGTTTTATTGGGCCAATCACGCCCTCGTGAATTTGCTGGCCGGCTTCTTCATCCCGTTGGAATGGCTGCCATCCTGGTTGTCTCAATTAGCCTGGTATTCACCGTATCCGTATCTCCTCTATGTTCCCACGCGTATTTATCTCGGTTATGAACACGGCTCTCATATATGGGGGACGCTGCTTTGGTGCGCCTTTTTGACGCTAATTTGCTTGCTGGCCACCCGAGTGCTGCGGCATAAGGTGGAGGTGCAGGGCGGATGAAGGATAACCTGAAGCTAAGCAGCAAGCTGAAGTCATGGCTGGAGCTGTACAATTTATTGATCAAGACGAGCGTTCGCAGCCGGATGCAGTATCGGTTCAATTTTCTCCTCGGTTCTGTGCTGGCGGCGCTGATTCAAATTTCAGAGTTTCTGATGGTCGCCATTGTCCTGTATAAATTTGGAGCGATCCAAGGCTGGTCGATGTATGAGATGGGCTATCTGTTCTCGGTGATGACGCTATCCAAGACGCTGTATCGTACCTTCGCCGACGAGGTTCATCATTTGGAAAAATATCTAGTCGAAGGTGACCTGGATCAGATTCTGACCAGGCCTGTCCCCGTGCTTCTCGCCATCATGCCGCGTAATTTCCGTATTATGCTTGGAGAGGTGCTGCAGGGAGGCTTCATCCTGGGCTGGTCGCTGCACGGATTATGGCGTAGTGGGCAGATCGATTGGATGTCCATCGCATTTACCCTATTTATTATTGTAACTGGAGCGGTCATTCTATTCTCAATTGGGCTGGCTACAGCGACGATTGGCTTCTGGACGACGCGGATCGGAGAATTGCAGACCTTCACCGAGGATGCCGCCCGCACGGCTGGGCAATATCCACTTACGTTATATCCGAAATGGATGTCTTCCATGCTGCTGATCGTTATCCCCGTCGGCTTCGTGAACTATGTTCCAGCTCTGTACATTATTCGCGGTGAGCTTGGAGTCTGGGTGCTGGCGGCGGTGGCCGTGGTGGCGATGATTTGTCTAGGGGCAAGTCTGCGGTTCTGGCGGTTTGGCATTACGAAATATCAGAGTACAGGAAGCTAAGGGAGGGCAGGCTAATGATCGAAGCCAATAATTTATACAAAGTGTTCAAAACCCCGGTAGTCCGTGAGGGGCGTTTCTCCGGCCTTCGGACTTTATTCGCGCGAGAATATACGAGGAAAGAAGCGGTGCGCGGCATCAGCTTCCAGATCGAGCAGGGGGAGTTCGTCGGCTATATCGGACCTAACGGGGCCGGAAAATCGACGACCATCAAAATGCTAACCGGCATTCTTCATCCCACCACGGGGGAGGTCGTTGTAGGTGGTTATAACCCTCATCAGGAGCGGCGGAAGGCCGTGCGCAACCTCGGTGTTGTATTTGGACAGCGCAGTCAATTGTGGTGGGATCTGCCGGTCAAGGATTCCTACGATATATTAGCGAAAATGTACAATGTACAAGAGAGCGATAAGCGCAGACGTATTGACCAGCTCGCCGAGCTGCTGGATTTATATGAGTTCTGGACTACGCCCGTACGCAAGCTGTCGCTAGGTCAGCGGATGCGAGCCGATCTGGCCGCCGCGCTGCTGCATGATCCGGATGTGCTGTTCCTGGACGAACCGACGATTGGGCTCGATGTGAATGCGAAGCGGAATATACGGAGATTTCTCAAGCAATTGAATGAGGATTTCGGTAAAACCATTCTATTGACGACGCATGATATGGACGATATCGAGCAGCTTTGCAACCGTGTGATGGTGATCAATCATGGGGAGCTGACATTCGATGGCACGGCTCGTTCACTCCGGGAGACGATCGGTCTGCCGACTGAAATCCGCGTTACATTCCGCGGTCCATTTCAACTGCCCGATACCCTTGATCCGGCGATTCGAGTGACCAATCGTGAGGATGAGATCGTGACGATTGAAGCTAACCGTCAGGAACGGAGTACGGTTGATATTTTGCGGGAGCTTGGAACTTGGGGCGAAATTGACGATTTCGAGATGAAGGAGCCGGATTTCGAAGAAATCATCCATAAAGTATATTAAATAGCATGAAAAGCTGAAATTATTATCATTGAAATTACATGAAACAAGTCATATACTAAATATAATCTGTTATTATAAAATCATTTAAAATTTGAATATGGATCTTCGGGGTAAGGTGCAATTCCTGACCGGCGGTGAATGGTTCAATTGAAGAAGCGATGCATAGCATGGCGATTGAATCACAGCCCGCGACTCGCTGTCCGTCCTGTTGGACGATAGCGACTGATCTGGTGCAATTCCAGAGCCGACGGTAAAGTCCGGATGGGAGAAGATCAACTATAAGTCTGTGCGGGTAGGTGATTAGCCTGTCCCCCGCGCATGCTTATTTGATCAGCCCCCGTAGATGTCGACTGTTGTCGCTTCACGGGGGTTTTCTGCTGCAAGACTCCGTATTCAAGGAGAGGGAGAGACAGCAAGATGGAAAACGTAGGTACAGGCTATAAAGTGCAGGAGGCGGCTTCGGCGCGTCCCGCCAAAGCCAAAAACGGTTTTTGGTTAGTTGTATTGGGAGCGGCGCTATGGGGAGTCGATCCGTTATTCAGAATTATTCTGCTGGGTGCGCTCACTTCTGCACAAATCGTTCTGTTAGAGCATGTTATCATCGCATTCATTGCTATTCCGGTATTATGGAAGAATCGTGGCGAATTGAAGGGCATGAGCTTGAAGCAGGCTGGGGCGCTGCTGTTCATTTCCTGGGGTGGGTCGGCGATTGCGACGATTCTGTTCACCATGGGACTGGCAAATGGGAACGCCAATGCAGTGCTGCTGTTGCAGAAGCTGCAGCCTTTATTCGCAATTATTCTGGCAAGACTGCTGCTGAGAGAGAGACTGCCGCGTCATTTCTCGATTCTGTTCCTGATTGCGCTGGCCGGAACTTATTTCTTAACCTTTGGCTTCGCTATTCCGATCGGTCACTGGAGTGAATTCGTGCAAGTCGGAAGCCTGCTATCCTTGGGCGCTGCTGCTCTATGGGGCGGCTCCACAGTGATGGGTCGGTTGATGGTCGGTCAAATGAAGTATGAGACAGTGACCTCGCTGCGGTTCGTCGTAGCACTTCCACTCTTGTTCGCGGTAACCTGGAATGAAGGCGCCGCCTGGAATCTGCCGTCAGGCTCCTACGAGCTGGCCGCAGTAGGACTTAACCTGCTCGGTCAAGCGCTGCTCCCGGGACTGCTCAGCATTCTGGTGTACTATAAAGGGCTGACCACGACGAAGGCTTCTGTAGCCACACTGGCAGAGCTCAGCTTCCCGATGGTCGGCGTCCTGATCAACTGGATCGCTTTCCAGCAGATCGTAACTGTCGCCCAAGCCTTGGGCTTCCTGCTGATCTGGTTCGTATTGTTCGCCATCTCCAGACAGAACAATGACGCGATGGCTTAATGGGATAGAGGATATAGAGAACAACCCGGGACGATGATCTCGGGTTGTTCTTTGTTTGCGCGACAGTGTAACTGCAAAAGAAACATTTATTTCCCTTGATTGTGGTAAGTGCTCTCCTTCAAATGTATTTTGTACACTTAAAGTAGCTCATTCTTAGGAAATTCGGGCAAAGTGTTATTTTAAGTGTACATTCTGCAATTAAGATGAAGGTGGAGCGGGCTGATGCTGTTTTAGCTGTACTTTATGCAATTAGGGAATTGAAATAATTCGTCTGCCGTTTTCGAATATTAATAAACTTGATTCAAACTGACAGGTCCTAGACTGCCATATGATCCTTCGAATTGCCCTTTGAGGACATAAGTTCCTGCACTAAGATAACCTACCGAATACTCGACAGGGCTCGGAGAAGTTGGCCCGATATTCACAGTAGTCGAGAAGACTTTGTTAAGTTGACCTGACGGCCCTTTGGAATAAAGTGATAATTCAACAGTTTCATTCGTAGAGCTCCATAGCCCCACACTTAATTTATATTGAGCGGATTGACTGACTGTCAAATCATGTGATGTTGCAGTATAGGCAGCAAATGCGCTAGTAGAGAAAGAGAATAAGGCCAGTAATAAGATCAATACAACTTTTTTCATTATTTCACCTCCCTTCTAGTTATGTAGTAGCAGAAGAAAACCAAGAATGAATAGTAATATTTTAGCTATTATAGCAAAACAAAGATTATATTCAAGATATTAATTTTTTCAAATTTAAGTCGTGATTTCAAAAAAGCTAACTCCAACTTAGGACTTAAGGAGGGGTTAGCTCATCTGCATAAAAATGCGTGTAGATGCTGAAAAAAAGCGTGTAGTCATTAAAGCACAAAAACAGGTATTTTAGGCATGGGTGGGCTCGTCGGACACTAGTTATATAGTCCCTAATAAGGGTAATTTAACCATATAAGGTATTGTCTGAATATGTAGTTACTTGTATAATAGCATTCAGATAAAGAGGTAGATTTTACTAATTATTTAGGAAATAATTCGTTAGCAGGTGAATATATGAAATTACTAGTGGTAGCCGGTGGATTTCATAGATTAGTATTGGATAGTCTATCAAGAAGAACTACGGTTATTAATTCTGAAGGATTAGAGCTACAAGACTTGAAGGAGCTCATAGCTGAAGGAGTTCCTGTAGTGGATGCGGTTCTGCTTACCGATGAGGCCTTTTCTCAGAAGCTGGGACAGGATCGTGACAATTTGGCCTATTTACTGAAGTGGTTGGAAGAAAGTCAGCGTCCAGGAGCTCCGGTGCTTCTCATTACCAGAGACAGTATGAAAGTGGAAGACTACGCCTCGCTGTCCTCTCGATATAGCAGCCTTAGAGTCATAACTATTGATAAAATCCGTGCCCCCATGGATGTATATCAATTTGAACTAGATATTGCTGTTAAGCACAAGTCCCCCCCGATACATACTAATTCTAATTCAAAAGCATTACATAAGAATCAGGATGAACAGCAAGTTGATAAAGAACCCACCACCAAAAGAAGATCCTTCTTCGATCGTTTTCGTTCAAAGCCGGATGGTGCTGCTGAATCATTAGAAGCTACAGATCGCTTAAGCCGCGAACTGGCCAATATAAGCCGGGGGATTAGCCGAATTGTCGCGATTACCGGCCATCGTGGCAGTGGAGTAACGAGCACGATTGTGAATTTAGCTTATGAAGCCTCGAAACGGGGCTTAAGTACGATTATCATCGATATGGATACGGAGTATAGAAGTATGAATATGTACTTTGACCGTTTCCACGAAAGAACCAACAAGGAAGAACAAATGAGCGCGTCGCTCATCCGCACACTCGCCAGACCTCAAGATTACATGACAACCGCTTTTAATATCAAAGACAACTTATGGCTTACCTCCCTGGGATATTCTTTTCACGACCACAGACTACTTGAGCAATTCTACAACAGTGAGAAATTAATTGGCTTGATCTCGGTACTAAGAAGCAGATTTAACCTCGTCCTGCTGGATATGCCACTGGATTTATTCAGGAGTTTCAAAGAGACGATGATTCATATCGATGTGTTCGGGCTATGCGTTCCTAACAACCTGCATGCGGTATTAAGTACGGTTCGGAATGTAGAAGTGGTGCTCGATCAAGAGAAGGCAACTTATCTGAACGCTAAGTCGAAGGTGATTGTCACACAGTATAATGATCGTTCCAGATTTCAGGATCAACTTTTTACTGCGGATAAAGTAAGTGAGGTGTTGACTTCGGGACTCAGTGATTATTTGCGCTATGAAATGAGGACGGCAGGGTCAGTTCCTTATAATTCCGGGTTCGATTCCCAGATAGAGACGGATGTTCCACTTACCAATACAGGAGCTGAATTCGAAAGAGCATTCGGTCAGATGCTTCTAAGACTAATGGAGGGTGCATAACACTATGGACTTAAGTACGGTAAAGAACGTATCCCCGAACAGAAAGCTGTTCAAGAAAATTTTAGCATTATTGCTCAGTATTTTCATCATTATTGTCTCATATATTGTCCTGAATAATGCCAATGAGGCGGCCAAAGATACGGTGGAGGTGCTGCGGATAGATCAGTCTGGAGGCATTCCGGCTTATGTCCCCATCACCGAGAAGCAGATCAGGAAATACTCCATCATTCGCAAGGAATATTCCAACGATATGGTGCTTGCTGAGGATATGAATTCTGTAGTCGACAAGTTCACGAAGTACTATCTACGGGATGAAAGCATCCTCTATAAGGATCAATTCATGGATGAGAAGCCGCAGCAGAACGAATGGCTCTATGAAATGGCGGATGAGCATGAAGTCCTTACTCTGCCTTATAACTTCCTCGAGGCGGGGGGAGATATTCTGATGCCGGGAGATCGGGTGAGGATCCGTGTCTCCTATGAACAGGAGGAGCGTTCGTCAGGGGGGAATCCCAATGCGGGGTACTCATCTGGAGGATCTAAGATGAAGACTGAAATATTGTTCAATAGCATCGAAGTCCGCGATATGCTCAACTCTAGCAGCCATTCGATCTATGAAGTCTATAAAGAGGTGCTTAAGCTCAGCGAGGATAAACGGCAGGAAGTGATGAAGAGTGGTGACTTTCTGAAGAGTATTCAACCGAGATCGCTGCTGCTCGAGGGAACGAAGGAACAGATCGATAATTTCGCCAAGTATAACGGATATGATGGCAAGAAATACTTGATCACGATCCTTAGCCGGAAGAACAGTCAGGTGATCCTGGATCAATTGCCTACCTTGCAGAGGGAGGTGGAATCGTGGATCAAAACGACAGACTAAGTCTCGACCAGGTGCTTCATAAAATATCTCCAAAGGAATATATGGGCTCCGAGTTCCAGGAGAGCAAGCTCATCTATAGCGTGATCGGATTTATACCAGCCTGCGATATGGTTGACAATGCGCTTGTGATTAGCAACCTGGGCTATTTACTCGCCCAGAAGGGTTTGAACACCTGTGTGCTGGATTTGAAGGTCTTCAATCCCAATCTGTATCACTATCTGGATGCCAAGCCGAATAAGAAGGGCGGGGGTCTGATTCGTGTATTGAAGAGCGACAAGGTGGATTTCCGCGAAGAGATTCAGGCTACCAAGTACGAGAAGCTATATCTGCTCTCCCCGAGTCCGCATGATCTGATTGAAGAATACCTGGACTTCGAATTCGATCATCTGGAGCATGTGATCAATACGCTCAAGAGCATGTTCGATATCGTGCTGGTGGATATACCGAATAATCCTCCGTTGGAGTTCTGCTTGGGGGCGATGAAATTCTCACATATCGGGTTCTTCATTTCTACAGAGCGGATTGAAGCAACCAGTAATATGGTCCGCCTGCTCGACTTCGCTTCATCGGTCGGGATTAGTACAGCCAAGTTTACCAGTGTCATTCTGATGAACATCCAGGATATTAACTATGATCACAAGGCGATCAACGAGTTCGGTCTTAAAATTGTCGCTGCATTGCCGTATGTGAAAGCAGCTTATGCTTATTCCTTGGAAGGCAAGCTGTATGTCAGGGATAATCCACTAATTAATAGATATTTTCTTAAGCAAATGAGGCGCCTAACGGATATCCTCTGTAACCAGTAAGGAGGGAGATACATTGCTTACTCGCGCCAAAATCAGTGATATGCAGCAGAAGGTTAGTCATCAGGTCAGCAAAAAAGAAGACATGGACGACCTGAAGAACAAATATACGACGATCCAATTTGAAGAGGCATTAGAGCATTGTCAGAAATATATCACCAAGGTGGCGACGCATGCTTTCAGACGGGAACAGGATCCTGGACGGAAGCGGGAGATGACCAAGGCGTATATTAACGAGTTTGTAGATTCACAGAAACCGGTTGTTGAAGGCTATTACGAATTAGTTGATTTAAAAAGAGCGCTGATTGACGAGATCACCCACTATGGCCCGATTACGAAGGCGATGGAGGACCCGACGATCGATGAGATCCGCATTAATGGAATCGAGCAGATCTTCGTAGAGACAGGGGGCAAGACATTGCCATGGGAGCATCACTTCCTGGATCGGGAGCATCTGGAGAGAATTATCTCCAAGCTGCTCGGCGTCTCCAAGGTGCGATTGACACCCAAGATTCCGATGGTCAATGCGAGAACGATTGAAGGGTACCGGGTCAATGCGACGCATGCGGATATATCCCCTTACGATATGCCCGCGGTTGTCATCCGGAAGTTCAGCAAGAAGAGTATCACGCCGGAAATGATGATCAAGAATGAATCATTCTCTGTGAACATGTTCAAGCTGCTGTCTCTGCTCCCCAAGGCTGACCTGTCCTGGATTACAGTAGGACCGACCGGCAGCGGCAAAACAACGCTCAACGAAATGATGGTCAAGGAGATTAACCCGCTATCCCGGATCATCACGATCGAGAATCCGTCGGAAATGCGCTTGCTTCGTAGGGAAGGGAATCAGGAGCATGGCAGGATTATCAACGATGTGCTGCAATATGAATCCGTTCCGGATGATGATGATGCTAGCCCGGCTACGATGGAGAACTTGCTGATTAACGCGATGCGGCAATCTCCGCACTGGATTGGTCCCGGGGAGCTGCGAACTCCAGGCGAGTTCGCGACCGCACTCCGCGCCGCCCAGACAGGACACTTCTTCTTCACAACCTTGCATGCGGAAGGAGATCGGGAGGCGATTTTCCGCTTCCTGACGGCCTATCTGATGGCTTCGAATGAACCCGCAGAACTGGCTCTTCGCAATATATGCAGTGCAGTCAAGTTCGTCGTGTTCCAGGAGAAGCTTGCCGATGGGACACGTAAAGTAACTTCCGTCTCCGAGATCATCGGTTCCGAGGGACTAGAGCCAATTATCAATCCGATTTATAAATTTATCTCTGAGGATGTGGTGGAAGACGAGGATACCCATCGGGTGCTGAAGATCATCGGGAAGCATAAGCGGGTGGGCATGTTATCGGAGAAGGTGCAGCAGACGATGATCAAGGCGGGAATTAAGCGAAGCCGATTCGAGTTTCTGACGACGGAACCTGCGGAAGATGAGATAGAGGAGTATGGGTTCGATGGATACAACTTCAATCATTAGTCTTTTCTTCGGTATAGCAGCATTTATTATTCTGAATGCCATGTTTGAGATTCGTTTCTTCGAGGGGACTGGTCGCTTCTTCCTTGGCATGCTGGATACTTTTGCAGAATACTTAGGGAAATACAATACGAAACGCTATGTTGAGCGGATGAAGAAGGAACGGATTGTTAAGCAGAAGGAGAATGTGTATGCGAAGTACAATCGGCTTGTGGAGGGACTGATCATTGACTTCAATCTGCCGCTGACACTAGAGAGCTTCACGTCCCTGCTGTGTATCTGCTTTGCGATTGTTGTGCTGGTTATCGTGATTTTCATGCAGAACGTGACTCTGTCGGTGGTCGTAACAGTTGCTATCTTCATTGGACTTTTGACCTACTTCGTTATGCAGTCCAAGGCGATCAAGGCCGAGAAGCTGGAGAGCATTATGGATGCTGAGGATATCATCTGCCCCCTCGCTAGAGAGGGAGTGCTCGTAGCGATTAAGAAGGTGATGGAGAGTGATGAATATATCAAGCCCGGCATCAGACCGTATTTCCAGCAATTCATCGATAACTGTGAGAATAACGGTTATTCCTTCAAGCAGGCAATCACGCTGCTTAACCGTCAGCTTGGTCCGAAATTCGATAATTTCACCAAGAAGGCAATCGTGTTCGAATACAATGAGCGCAAAGGGATGGCTGATATTTTCCTCGATATCGTGGATGAGAATGCCGTATTACGGGAGATCAATGCCAGGAAGGACCGGATCTTCCGCAAGATGAATCGTGATTTCCTGCTGAAGACCGTAATCATCGTCCTGTTCTTCCTATATGCCCTGTCGGTCAAGGATTTTCGCGAGTTCATGCTCTATACCACCTTCGGCAAAGTCATCAACACCTCCATGATTAGCATTATCTGTCTTAGCTTCGCTCGTACGCAGGCACTGCAGGGGAATCTGGGACCTGGAAGTGATAGCAAATGAGTCTGTTGGTGAAGTTGATCGCTCTGGGCTGTGTGATTTATCTGATCAAGGTCTTTATCTATCCTTATTTCAAGCCAGTCAATCGCAGGCAGAAGAAGCGAAACCGCAAGTATCTGCAGGAGCGCAAGAGCGAGCAATTCAATCAGAAATTCAAGATCTTCAAACGCGGCTTCGCAGAGAAATATGTAAGCAAGCTGCTGAGTAATGCGGAACGAATAAGATTCCAGAAAATGATCGATCGGCTCGATCTAACGATGAAGCCGGAGGAGCTGCGATTAGAGCAATTATTCTATATGGCCTGCGGAATAGTTGCCACGATGGTGATGATGACGGCGAATCAACTGCTCGGCTATGTAACGGCGATCTTCATCGTGCTGGGCTGGATGTACCCGGTATCGGAGATCGAGAAGAAGATCGAGAAGAAGAACAAGAATATCGCCTTTGAGTTCCCGGCCTTCTACAGTATGATTTACTACCAGTATTCGAAATCGATCAACATTTATCTGGCGGATGTCATCCGAGATTATCTGCCGAATGCCCAGACGGATATGGCCGAAGAGCTTGGCGTGATGCTTGACAACATCGAGTATGGCGAGGAATATGCCCTCAAGCAGTTGAAGAAGCGCGTGCCGATTCATTATATTATCAAGTTCTGTGACCTTATGGAGACGCGGCTCAAGGGCTATGACAACATCTCGCAGATGGTCTACCTCAAGAACGAGGTCGATAGCTACCGAATCCTCGCGCTGGAAGAGGATCTGGAGCGCCGACAGCGGACGAATTCAAGGATTCAGCTGGTGCTGATCGGGGTGTTGGGGTTGTATATAGTGGTTTATTTTGCTTTTTCGGTTATGAGTTCTATCAAAATGTTTCTATAAAATGTATTTAATAAATGGAGGTATTTATTTATGGGACAAAAAAGTCAAAGAAATAACGAAAGAACCTCTTTCTGGAGAGATGAACAGGGGGATATTGGAATTAAACAGATAGCGATTACTGTTGGGGTGATTGTCGTCATAGGTATTATTATTGGCGCTATGCAAGGTCAGATGGGGTCTTGGTTAACTAGAATATTCGATACGCTTATGGGATATATCGACGGTCTCATACAATAGGATAGAACATAAATGCGAGCCTTTGCTAAATCAATACTAATTTCAATTATTGCTGTCATCGTTATTATGCTATTTACTAACTTAGTCTTTTTCTTTCCTTGGTACATGACTTTAGTGGTTGAAACTTTTAATGTTACTCAGTACGTAGCAAGTGACAATTACTTAAAAGACACCTACTATGATGATACCAAGGACCGATTAGAGAAACGTCCTATTTTTTCTCAAAAAGCCAATGATATTGAGATCTTCGCTGAACATGAAGACCATCATTCCGCGAGAGGTTACGACGACGCTTCAGATTATGAGGGTATGCCGGATGCAGATAAACCTTATAGGCAGCGGGGAGAATCAGTAATAGTAACGATAAGTGCTGTATATCCACTAAGTGTTAAATTATGGGGGGAGAAGTATGAAAGGGAAATACCAGTATCTTTTGCGTTAAAAACAACGGGGCTCAAGCACTATAAAGATCTGGAATATGAAGAGTATTTAAAATACTGGAATGGACAGCCATGAGAAATGTCGCTATTGGTTTATTAATATTAATTTTAGGTTCCGTTATAGTCCAGCCATTAATAGAAATAGTTAATCTGGGACGTGAGAAAATAATTCTTAGCTCTGCGATTATTACATCAGCTCGTTCAGCCAAGGACCGAAGTTTGGAGTATAAATTCCAGAGAGATTTAAATGCCGTAGTTAATGAAAAACTGTTTGCTGAATATTTTGCGGATGCATTTCTTAAATCAATGAATCTATCTTTGATGAGCCTAGATGGCGTCAATGAATACAGATTCAAACCGCAGAATGACAAATATAATGATATTATTGTAACCTTGGACTTTGCGGAACCAGGGGACGGAATATCAGATCAATATGTAACAGTGGTAAAAATGAAAGCCGAGACTGAATATAAGTTTAAAACTAAAGCGATGCAGTTGGTAGAGAAGATGGGAATCAACAAAAAAAATACCTTGGTTGAGGAACGCACCCTCGTCCTCTCCATAAAGAACTAAGCATAAGGATGTGACGGCATGGACTATATCATAGTTACTTTTCAGGCGGGGGCACATATGACGAAGGAGTTGAAGATTCCGGTATTCGTGACCCCGGAAGAGCTTCTGGCTATGCTGTCTGAGGCGTTGGGCCTGCCGATCAGAGCTGAGAATCGGATTCAGGCGGAGCCTTTGGGACGGATTCTGGAGCACACCCGGACACTTGAAGAGGAGGGCGTAGCCGATGGAGCGCTGCTTACTCTCATATAGAAGGGGCCGAATTGAATGATGGGAAATAGTAGTAACGGTGGATTAGCTCTACGAACCGGCAGAAATCTGCTTCTGACAGATATTAAGCATTACTCTGGCACATGGCTGCATTATGAAGCCGCTGGAGAGAAGAAGCTGCTAGATGGCGTGTTCTGGTTCATGAACCGAGCGGAGGAGAACAGGATTGTGTACAGCGACCAAGCGCGCGGGAATCAATTATGCTGTATCGATCTGGGAACCTATGTCTCACAAGTGCTCGTCGATCAGCCAGCGTACGGGGTCATAGTTCACGGAGACTGGATTTACTATCTCAATGAAACTGACCACGCTATCTATCGCTGTTCCTTGAGTGGCAAAGATAAGTCGAGGATTGTGGATGATAGAGTTGAAGCTTTTCTCATCGATCAGGAACGCATTTATTATACGACTCAGCAAGGGATTCGAAGTTGTAGTCTAATCGGCAGAGACAGAGAGCTTGTCGCAGAGGATCAGGCGGTGCATATGCTTAGAATCGGCGATAAGCTAGTCTACGCTAATAAGAAGCAGCATTACTTATTAACCTTTTTGAATCTACATACAGGAACTACGGAGCAGGATGGAGCTATTGTACCTAATAGTCTGAATAGTGACGGGCGTTATTTGTATTGTGCCAACCGCAGCAATGAGATGACCATTTATCGTATGGACCCGGAGACGGGGCATAAAATACGGATTTGCGGTGAAAGCGCGGATTACCTCCATATTATGGAGGACATGATCTACTTCTGCAGCCGCAGAGAATGGTACAGAATGTCGTTATCCGGGGGTCAAGCGTTCAAAATCGAAGGTTCTGAGAGGTAATTATGATTAACGAAAAATATGAATTTAGCCGTCAGCCGCGGTTTTTGCCGGAAATGCCGAGGGGCGAGCTTGAAATTCCTAACCCGCCTAATGCCTATGAGAAACCGGAAATATCATGGTTCGCCATACTGGCTCCACCCGCGGTGATGCTCGTCATCTCGGTGCTGTTAGCGATGACGATGCGCTCCAATTCGATGTTCATGATGCTATCCATTTCAATGACGATCATGACCCTGCTCGTCTCCTTGACTAGTGCCGCATCCCAGATCAAGAAGTACAAGAAGAAGAAGAAGGAACGGGAGCAGAAGTATTTGCAGTTCATTGCCGATAGCCGCAGTGAGTTGCAGCTTGCCAGAGAGCAGCAGATCAAAGCGATGAATGAGATGAATCCCGATCCTAATGCCTGTCTGCAGCGAATACAGGAGCTGGACAATCGTCTCTGGGAGAGAACGCCATCATCCCCGGATTTCCTATCGCTCCGTCTCGGGGTAGGGAGTGTTCCGGCTGCATTGCGGATTAATTATACGAAGCAAGCCATCATTATGGAGACCGATCCGCTCTTAATGGAGCCGCAGCGACTGGCGCTTGAGTTCGACCGTGTGCAGGGCGTTCCCGTCTCTGTAGATCTTATCGCTTCCGAAATCGTCGGCATTGCCGGTGAGGAAGACAAGACCTTTGAGATGGTGACTCAAATGCTGCTGCAGCTTATCACTCATCATGGCTATGATGATGTGCGGGTTGTTATCTTGGCCTCGGAAGAAGGCTTGGAGAAATGGGATTGGCTCAAGCATCTGCCTCATCTGTGGAGTGAAGGATATGGCATTCGTTTTCTGCTATGCGGCAAGGCTATCGCTCATGCAGTATTCGGTGAATTGAACACCGTCTTCAAAGAGCGGGAGATGAAGAAGCTTGGTGGAATTCCACTTCCCCACTATGTCTTTATTGTTGAGGAACCGTCCTTGTTAGAAGAGGAGCCGATTAATAAATTCCTTTATAACAAGTGTGCTTCACTTGGGATTTCCTCCATATATATGGCCAAGCATCAAGCCTATCTTCCGATGAACTGCAAGCAGGTTATTCTGGTGCAGGGCAAAACCGGAGAGCTGGCCGACCGGGAAACGGGAGAAAAGACCACATTTAATCCGGACAGCGTGAATTTGCAGCAGCTGAGTGAGGCTGCACGGAGAATGGCTCCACTGCGCATCAAAAATTCCGGCGGCAGCTTCACCTTACCTACTTCGCTAACCCTGCTTGATATGCTGCAAGCGAAGAAAACGGGGGAAGTCGATCTTAGATCTCGCTGGAGTATAAATAAGCCGTTCCAAGGGATGAGTGTACCGATCGGTGCGAAAGCTGGGGGCAGCCTGTTCCATCTGGATATGCACGAGACCGGGCATGGTCCGCACGGACTTGTCGCAGGAACGACCGGTTCGGGGAAAAGTGAGCTACTCCAGAGTATTATCATTTCGTTAGCGATTAACTATCACCCGCATGACGTAGTGTTTGTGCTCATCGATTACAAGGGTGGAGGTATGGCAGATATATTCCAAGGGATGCCCCATCTTGTAGGAACGATTACGAATTTGGGGGGCAATCAGACTACCCGCGCACTTCTGTCCATTAAGAGTGAGCTGATGAGGCGGCAGCGTCTGTTCTCGGAATTCGGTGTGAATAATATCGATAAATATCAGAAGCTCTATTATAGCCGTAATGAAGGCGGACATATGCCGGCCATCCCTCACTTGATTATGATCGCGGATGAGTTCGCTGAGTTGAAGCAGGATCAGCCCGACTTCATGAAGGAATTGGTCAGTGCGGCCCGTGTAGGTCGAAGCCTGGGAGTTCACCTGATATTGGCGACGCAGAAGCCTGCCGGGGTCGTGGATGACCAGATCTGGAGTAACTCCAAATTCAAGATCTGTCTCAAGGTACAGGATGAGCGGGACAGTAAGGATGTGATCAAGCGTCCTGACGCAGCGATGATTAAGGAGCCGGGTCGTGCGTTCATCCAGGTCGGTAATGATGAAATATTCGAGCTATTCCAATCGACTTATTCGGGAGCAGATTATGACCCTGAAGGTGAGCTGCAGAAAAGTGAAAATAAGGTTAAAAGAATCTACGAAATTTCTTTGAATGGCAGGATGGAACAGATCTACCCTCGCTATGAGGAGAAAATTGTCAAGCATGAGTTGCCTTCACAGCTTGGCGCTATGGTTGAGCATATCGTTAAAACGGCTGAACGGTCCGATATTGAAGCGCTGAAGGGCCCTTGGTTGCCTCCGCTTCCAGAATTAGTATACCTTGATGGTGTTTTGGGATCAGGGGTGGAGATTGGACATTGGACTGAGCAGGAGAACCTGTTAAAAGTGCCTGTCGGCAGGCTGGATGATCCAAGAAGTCAGAGCCAGGATGTGCTGGAGATTGATTTTGCCAATGAAGGAAATTTATTTATATACGGTGCTTCTGGTACGGGGAAGACAGAGTTTCTAAAAACACTGTGCATGTCTATGGCGCATTACTACTCTACTGAAGACGTGAACATCTACATCATGGATTTCGGGGGTAACTCGCTGCGAATTTTCGAGAAGCTTCCACATGTAGGCGGAGTGATGACCATCGAAGAGAAGACCAAGATCGATCAGTTCGTCATGTTCTTGTTCAGAGAGATGGAAGAGAGGAAAGTACTATTCGAGCAGAGTGGCAGCAGTGGATTCAACGCTTATCGGCATGGTGGGAGGAAGCTGGCGTCGATTGTACTGATGATTGACAATTATTTTGCGCTATCGGAGTCCTATGAGGATTTGGATGCCCATATGATGCTCTTGGCCCGGGAAGGGACGAAATACGGTATTTACCTGGTGGCGACAGCATCTAACGCGGCATTTGTAAGATATAAATTCAGTGTTAACTTCAAGCTCGCAGTGACTTTCCAGATGACGGATAAAGGGGATTACGATGGAGTGGTTGGACGGACCGAAGGGCTTGAGCCTATGAAGGTTCCTGGCCGTGGGCTAGTACGGGGCAAGCCGCCGTTGGAATTCCAGGCTTCACTTCCGGAATATGAAGGAATAACTTGCGACCAGCTTCTGAATAGGTTTGCCAATCTTGAGACGACAAGGGCCAAACCTATCCCTATTATGCCGTCTAGTATCGATATACAGCAGATCAATAGAGAGGTCGGCAAGCTTGGGATCGGCTTGGCTAATAATGACCTTCAGCCAGTCTATGTCGATCTCTATGTTACGCCCGTCATCATGGTGGCCGGGGAGGCGATGTCTGGAAAGAGTACCTTGCTTCGTTCATGGGTCAGTATGTTGGATGAAGTGGAGGTGTATGCCCTGGATTCCAGTGGTATGGGATTGTTCGAGATGATGAATCTTCCTTATGTCACTGATTTGGCCGAGACTGAGGAAGCCTTTATCGAAGAAATGAAGGAACTGCTGGATGAACGCCGCAGGCAGATGGCGGAGTGTCGGCGAGAAGGCGGAGATATTAAGCAACTGTTGAGCTCATGGAAGCAAATTGTATTCGTATTCGACAAGCTGAGCGAATTCACGGATGGGGATAACTATACGCTGAAGGAACTGCTCGAACGGATTGTGAAGCAGGAGCGCGGAATGAAGGTAGCCGTGATCGCTGCGGATACCATCTCCGATCTCTCCGGAAACTGGGATAGCCTTGGCAAGGCAGTCAAGGAAGAGCAGACAGGAATTCTGCTAGGGAGCATTAAGGAACAAGGACTTTTCTCGGCAAGATTGCCTTATGGGGCATCTGAGAAAGAGATGGAGAGTTTCGATGGCTATTTTATCAACAAGAATAAATTTACGGGGATGAGATGTGCGACTATTCTGGCTAATAGTGCCGCGCCATCCTTGGTGCCTGCGAACTGACATTACTTCATTGCCGAGATCCTAAATTTCTGAGGAGAAATGGATATGTCAACTGTATCAGAAATCAAAAGCAAGGCCAGCAGGGTCACAGAAATCAAAGGTGACATTAATAGTGAAAGCTCACGTTGCTATTGGCAGGTCAATGATTCGAGCTCCTGGTGGCAGGGCGATGCAGGCAAGGCTTTTAGGGCTGGGTATAGGGAATTGCATACCGAAATTAAATCGTTGACCAGCAAGATGACCAGTCTTTCTTCTCGTTTAGGTAGATTGAGCACCCAAGTTCAGCGGGCTGATGACTAGAGAAGAAGAGCTGCCGAAGCGGCTGCCAGGGCAGGAGCTCAGAACAGGAATGCTGTGCGGTATTAAGATCAAGTACAGATAGCTATTGAAAGGAGGTGAAACAAAAAATGGCAGCGAACCAACAAAAATTTGATTTTCAGCAAGCGGAAGCTCTGAAAACAAAACTGCAATCAGAGATTGGAAAAATCGATGCAGACCTCAAGCGGATGGCTACGATGGTAGAAGGCGTAAAGTCCTGGTGGTCCGGCGGTTCTGAAGAAGCATTCATTGCTAATTTCCAAACTACGAAAACTCAAGTATCACAAAGTCTTAACAAATGGATCGAAGAATACAAGGTGCTTATCGGCAAAATCGCCGAAATCAAGCAACAAAGCGATGCAGATCTTGCAAATCAGCTTAGACTGTAATCGGGCAAGCTCAGACATGGAGGCAGCTTAAACTGCCTCCATGTCTGACATGTTTTAGGGCAACAATAGGGACGAAACCAGAGTATCGCTATTTAGACAAAATAGTGAATTTACAATATATATTATTTATTGAGGAGAGGGAAAAACATGAAATTGAAGAAAATCAGTCTGATATTGATGTCCATGGTCCTCATCTTTGTGATGGCTCCGGGATTATCATCTGCTGCGGGAAAGGCCAAGCTGTCGCTACGGGTGGAGCTGAATGGGGAAAGAATAATATTCCCGGATGCGCAGCCGTATGTGGATAAGCAAAATCGGGTACAGGTCCCGGTCCGCTTTGTCAGTGAAGCGCTGGGAGCCAAGGTTGGCTGGAAGAACAAAACGAAGGAAGTGACGATTGAGCATGATGAGACGAAGCTCATCCTGACGATCGGCAATAAAGCCTATAAAATCAACGATTCTACGAAACTCATGGATACCGCCGCTATAAGAAAAGCGAACAGAACCTTCGTTCCGCTGCGCTTTGTCAGCGAAGGCTTGGGAGCCAAGGTAAAGTGGGACTCTAGCAATTATATGGTCAGCATCACAACGGGGACAGTAACAACGGCCTCTGGCGAGAAGGTGGAGGACGATCCGACTAAGCCAGGATCGAAGAATTTTGATTGGGATGCATGGGAGGCAACCAGATCTATTGAAGGGAAGACTGACAAATTAACGACGGAGGGTTTTAGTTATTATAGTGTTTATAAATCTGGATTGTTGCCAGGTGTGAGTCATTATAAACCAGAGTATGGAAATACAAGAACAATCTTAAGTATAAACATGACTGTCGGGAATATTGAAGGGGATGATCTTGAGGCACAGGCTAAAGATCTTGAGGAAATCTTACTTCAACAGGTAAACGAAGAAACGGTAGATGAAGTTATGAAATATGTTAGGGAGAAGAAAAATCGAGAGGATATATTACTAGAAAAAACATTTAAAGATGATACTTATAAGATAGTGGTGGAATCAAGATACTGGCGAGATGTTAACATAGAAATATGGTATAAGTAGGAGATTCTATGAAACGTGCTGTTACAATTTTACTAACAGTAATTTTATTTTGTACAGTTATCCCTGAAATCAGAACATATTCTGAAAGTAATGAAGAAGCGAATAAAATAGACTTCAAGGAACTTACACCAGAGAAAGTACGAGAAAGAGCTAATCAAGATATGAAGGAACTGTACGATTTAGATAACTACTTCCCCCCTTCAACAGAAAAGGGTAAATTTAATGCTGCTCTAGTGCAGGAGCAAATCAATGAAGCAATTCAAAAACCTCAAGAATTTAAAGGTTTCGATATAGTATATGGGAGTAGCCATGGTACTAAAATATTTCATAAAGGGAAGGAAATGTATAGATATTCTGGTTATAACTCGGAAGGTGACGATGTCTCTACTAGAGGGTTTCCTTGGGATGCTGGTTGGAGTGGACAATTGCTTCATAATTTTTCAATGGTTAAGTTACCTTGGGAGGAAGGAAGAGTAAAAAGGGGGAATTTCGATTTATTTCCTGATTCTTTCAAAGGAGAAATTACGGATAAATTAAAGGAATACCTCCAGGACGGTAATTTTGAACAACAAATCCTTACAGCTCTTAATGATGAGTACTTAGGGAAGACCTACTCTGAATACATGTATAATAACCAGAACAGTTCATTAGCGAATAAAAAGGTTTATTCAGAGAATGGAGCCCCAGAAGGTGGTTGGATAAGCCGTGTCCATGTAATTCAACCCCCCACGTATTTGTCTCAAGGGTTTGGCAGAGTGTATATGAAACATACCTATAAGGATATTCCGATTGCGCCTTTCATACGATCACCGGGAAGTGATATATCTGCACAGTTTGAGAACCTTCCATCAGGAGCGGTAGCTGGAGATGAAGTTTCCGTATCCATCGTTGTCCGTTCTACATTTCCATCGGAAGTAAATCCTCAATATTCTCTGGAAGTGATCAATAAGAAACAGGGGAGAGCCTTAACCCAGGAAAAGGATAATCTGCGGTTTGGCGGCGCGATTACTGCGGCGACAGGGACACTAAAAATAGAGAAAAAGAATATACGACGATTAGCGATTTCCTTCACGATGCCGGAAAGTGATGTTCGAATCAAGTTCAAGATCAATGCGGATGGAAAAGATCCAGAAGAGAAATTGCTCTATAATAATGTACTCGATTCGGATCCAGAAGCCGTCAAGTTGGTCACCCCTAAACCATTGCCGTACGACATGTTATCGAAAAAGGTTAAATTTGATTTACCGAGTAATACCGCGACCTTAAGCTTACCTGATTTGACGGATGTCAGATGGACGGGTCCCGCGACAGGCACCTTGACTATTACCAATAGAACTACGGATTTGTTTAAGGATTTTAAAGAGCATAATAACAAAGTTAGTGTGAATAGCGAAGTCGTAACCGTTCATCCTTATGTGACCTATACAATTAAAAGGGAAGATTTCGGAGATGACCCGGTCAACAAGAAATGGAAGAATCTAAGTAACCCGGATGTGCCCTTAACGAGAACCGGGGAAATATTTTATTCGGGGTCGGTAAGCAGGCCTTATTCGTATACAGTAACTTGGACTGACTGTACTGGTGTAGGCAAAGAGCAAGTTTGCACGACTAAATCCAGAACCGAAACAGGAACAGCCACAGCTGAATTCGATTCCAACTCCGTGTTCGAAGCCTACAATATGTATGTGTACAACGGAAAGAAGGATCTCCCTAAACAAGATTTCAAACAGCAAATCGATAATAACACAAAAAGCTCCAAATCGAAGACGATGTATTGGGTGAATAAACCCTATCCTTTTAATGTCATCCGCTGGATGCATCATCAGAATGAGACAGGGAAAAAAGACCCTTGGAAGCAGGTTCCAGGTCAGTACAAAAGGTACTTCACCCAGCAAGAAAGCGCTGTGATTAATTACAGCATAACAAGTAAGATGGGGGATGAGTACGGTCCGGCAAGAAAAGCAGCTAGCGATAGGAAGAACGTCAAGTCTAGCTATGACAAAGCGGTATTCGCCACGGATAAGGATCTCCAGAAGTATGATTACCCCATAAAATCAGGTTACTATTTTAACCCGGCTGGGAGCTATACATTTACAGTAGAGACGGTAGTCTTCAAAGATAAGAAACCCGATAAGAAGGGTACAGCTGATCATCGGGATTTAGTAAATGAACTGATCAATTCTTTCCGTTATGAATCTGACCTGATGTATATCAATGACAAGAAACAGCCTGTGAATATTAGTGATGACGAGCTTATACCTAAAGGCGGCGGTTTTATCCGAAAGAGTGGTGTGTTATCGCTAAAGAATAATAAGAGTGTCAATGGGGCTGAACTGCTTAAAGTCATTGACCAGAATGTAAAAGGGGAAGAATCTAGATACAAACAAACAGTAGAACCTATTGAGTCAACTGATCAAAGGGATGGCGACTCCCATAAGTTCTGGAAAATGATGATGGAAGGCTATAGCGAATCTCGTACGCAAGGCAGCCATTCGAAGTATGTGTATCGTGAATATGTTGAAAAAGGGCAGCCTATTTACAAAATTACGGAAACATCCAGAATAACGATCCAAGTGAACCCTACAAACATATCATTATACACCCATGCTAATATGCCAAACGGTGACTACAACATTAAAGTATGGTTTGATAAAACAGATTTAGAGAAAATGGATCCTATGTATAAGGAACTGAAGAAGTTAGAAGGTATTGAAAACATGGAATCGATCAAGGTGAAAGTGGTGGGTTCGATGTTTGACGATTTGAATAATTAGACTCGACATGGCGGCAAAATATAAACTTTTGTCGCCATGTTTTTTAGAAATTGGAATGAGAAAGGAAGCTCTGTTCATGAGTATTAAAGTGGACCCTACGAAACTGGAGGACCTCTCTGTCCATTTGAAGCAGCTAGAGAGAACCGTTGAAGGTGGGGAGCATCAGATCTATTCCGTCATTTCACAGCTGATTCGAGAGATACGAAGTGAGTATTCCGAATGGGAAGTCCAGCAGGCTCTAAACGAGGTGGAGGATGATCTGAGAGAGATTAGGAAGCAAGCGGCTATAGTAACCGAAGGGCTAGCCAGAAAATCAAGTGCTCTATCGCAAGCAGCCGGGCAGTATCAAGATAAAGAAAGAACAGCCCAGGCGATGATTGAACAATATCAGCTTCCATCTTCCTACTATACGCCGGGTGGTGGGCTTGCTGGTGAAGGGGCCGATAACTACTTAAAAGATCAATGGTTTGAAAATCCCATAGTGCAGGAATTACACCTGAAGGCGATGAACGGTACCGAGGAGGAACAGAAGGAAGCGAAGGAGAAGCTGGATGCGATCTTCCAGGCAAGAAATACGATTGCCCGAGCCCAGGTAGCATATGCGGTGTATAAGGCTTTTGGAAATCAAGCCCTAATGACTCATGCTCATAAAGAAGCCACAAAGCAAAGAAAAATTCTGAAAGAATACGGAATTCACGAAGATCTATATGGTGAGCGGGTTAAATTGGACCACCTCTATCCGGGCTCACCCTTGTCAGCCTGCTCCTACGACCCTTCCCTTCAAATCATCAAGGATAACAAACCCATCTTGATTCTAATGCCACTGGATAACCAGTATATTTATTTACTAAGTTTGATTAAAAAGGGGGAATCCTCGGGAGCATGGGCTAGAAAGCAGCTGGACGAAATACATAAACTACTAAGCGAGATCGGCCGAGCGCAGGTCGCCTGGTATGAATACAAGGCTAAAGATATGAAAAAGGAAATGGACGGAGCCCACATCTATGCCGAGAAACTCCGTACCATCCTGAAGGAGAAGTATTCCCTATCCTCCGAAATGGTAGACGACACCGACTATAAATTTATGTGGACTGGCGCGGGGGCAGCGGGGAAGTATTTGAATGTTGAGGGGAAAAATCCATCATCAACTCCTTTAAGTCCTGGAAAAAGACAACAAGCCTTTGATTTAATATCGGTTGCGCAGCAAATCGTATTCGGGAATGAGGGGGGGTATAGTACAGTTTCTAAAGATGATGGGAAGAACTTACAAAAGGGGTATCCCGGAGGTATTAGCATAGGGAAATTGCAGTGGCACGAAAGCAGGGCATACGATCTACTTCTTAGAATAATTAAACAAGATATAGAAACGGCAAAAAAAATATTAGGTGAGAACTCTAATGTTTTTAAGGAATTAACTGATCAGGCATTAGCTAAGAAAAATGATCGCTGGAAAGCCAGAGTACTGACGGATGAAGAAGCAAAGGCAATATCAAAGCTTATATCAACCGATATCGGAATTAAATACCAAGATGAACAAGCTAGGCTTGATATGCGGGAATATCTAAATATAGGTAAAAAACAGGGGATTTCAGACGAGAAGGCACTCATTTATTTTACCGATTTATATAATCAATCTCCTAAGGGAGCTTTAAGAATAATAAATAAAATTAAAGTCTCTGGGAAAGAGATTACATTGGTGAACATTCATGAAGTTTCGTTATCAGATGACGTAATGGGGAAATATGTTAAAAGAAGGAAACTGACATATACAAAATGTTCTCAGCTTTCTAAACCGGGGATAAATGAACTGAATCCGGGTGAAGAGATCACTTCTAATATAGTTGTAGAAAATGAGGGGATAAGGAGATTTCTGTCCAGTGCTGAAAAGGAACTTGAGAAAGGCTTTAAAGAAAACGTGCCAAAAGGTAAAAAAGAAGGTGATAATAATACACCTTATGGTAAATGGTATGGTAAGAACTATCAGCCGTGGTGCGCAATGTTTGTTTCTTATTGTGCAAACCAAGCAGGAATTTTAGGTACGATTGTTCCAAAGTTCGCAAGTGTTGAGGAAGGGAAGAAATGGTATAAAAAAGAAGAAAGATATAAAGATAGTTCTTCAGATTATATTCCTAAAGCGGGAGATACTATTTTTTTTCGTAAAAACAATCAAAATCATACGGGGATTGTAACAGGATACGACCCTAAGACGAAAACAATTTACACTATAGAGGGAAATACTTCAGATAAAGTTGCAAGAAGATCTTACAATTTAGAACAGAAGAATTATATTGTCGGATATGGAGTAAATGGTGGAATAGGATTTGGAACAATTCCAGAGAACGTTTCTTCTGGAGATAATCAAAGGACTAGGTAGAGGTAATAATAAAATAAGGAGTGGAATTTGTGAGATACTTGTTAATTACATTTCTACTAGTATGTACATCTTTTTTATTTATCGGATGTGACGACGGTGTAAGTTCAAACAGAAATGTTTCAGTGAATAATAGCGTATCAACGAATACGGAGAAGAGCGATAATGAGAATGAACTAGGGGTGGGGCAATTGTTTCATCTGGGAATGACTATTGATGAAGTCAGAGGAGTACTTGAGGCACATCATATTGAAATAATCAATGAGATTGAGAATACAAGGGATTCAGAAGCATGGGACTGGGGAAATAAATCTATATGGACAGAAGGTGTCAGTTTCTCTTTTGATCAAAATGGTGTTTTGTATGAAATTGTGTATGAGAACGATGAAACAACTGAATTGGGGGTTAAAGCTGGAGACAGAATAGAACTTATGAAAGAGAAGTATGGAAATCAATATAAATTGTACTCATCTAAAGAACTTGTAGGTATGGGAATGGTTGAGGAGTCTCAGAGTCTAACAGCAGAGGTATATGAATATCGGATGGAGGAACATTATTTACAGGTATTTGCTAACGATTCTAAAATAACTAGCTGGGTAATGTCTAAATACAAACTTGGTACGAATAGCCCGGTTTCTGAAGATTACACCCAAACCGTAATTAGTAAGCAGGGAAATCCAATGAAAAAACATTTATGGGAAGAATATCAGCGTTATTTAGAACTAATTCCTACAGGTGATGATTCAAAATATTATCAAATCTTGGCTTCGGATCGGGCACGAGCATTGCTTTCTTTAAATAAGCTGGGGCTTCTTGAACTGAGTAAAGATGAATTCAATCAAGTAAATGAAAGTAGAGAGGAACTGAGGAGTGCATTGGAACATTCCGTTGTCTATTCTGGATATTCATCAAACAGTGAGCATGTTATAGCGATAATCTCTCCACTATCTTATGAGAGTAAAAGCTATCAAGAGGCTATAAATCTGATTGCAGATCAAGAAGATGAATATGAGTTTTTATCTTATATTACACAGCAGTCTGATGAACGCTCCTTGTTGGTAGGATTGGATCTAAAGATTGAGGGCACATTAGTTCATTCGGATGAGATGAAAATAGACAAAATAATAGTATCAAATTCTGACGATTCTAACACCCAAACTGCCTTTTCTACAGAAGAAATAACTGATATTTCAGATAAATATAAACGAGCAAAGATATTGAATAATAAATTGAAAAGTGGCAAATGGTACGCTTTCGCGTATGACGGAACTTTAATTTATGATCCTGTTATCGCAGTGTCTTTAAATGGTGAACAAGTCGTATTGAATAGACAGTAGAGTAGGTTAGCTCAGATTTACTTAGCCAAGTGGAGACATAGCTGAGGCCTATGTAGAATATAGCAACGGTTTAAGTAATAAATAAAGGGTGAGTCAAATGAGAAGAGTTTTTTTGTTGACTGCATTATTTGTTGTTATATTTACGGGGTGTAATTCTATGAGAAGCATAAAGGAAGAAGTAATGATTTCTCATTTGGATGAAGAGCAGGCTCTAAAATTAAGGAACGAAGCTGTAGAAAGGTATCATATTGTTTTTGGAGAAGGTGGGACAGAGTGTTCTTCCTCTATAAATGAACGTCTTGTTGAAGATGGGATTATTACTACTATTTTTGTAATGATTTAGATACTAGAGAAAAAATCAAGATGTTTCTTCAAAAAAGCTATTCAGAAAACATAGCGAGAGAATTAATCGATACGGATGGAATAAAAATAATGAATACGAAACTGGCATTTAGACCAAGTGATATAGGCTCAATGTTAGAATGGGATAATGCGCAAATTATTAAAATGATTGATGATCCAAACCATTCAAATAGTACGATTGTTGAATTTCGAGTGCCTGATGTCGACGGGGAATTTGAAACGATTAGTATCGAATACAAATTCACTAGGAATGAGGGATGGAGAATTAACTCTCTTCCAATTGTTTTTTTGTAAATGATCTTTCAATGAAGGTGGGAGAACCATTCACTTTGTGTTCTCAATCATACTTTGAAAGAGCAATAAATCAGCCTAAAGTATTTGTTGAGAGCGAATAAAGTTATATCAATAGAGAAAAAGGAGATTTATTGGATTGAATATTAATATCAACAATTTGGTTGCAAAAACAACTATGCTATTCCTCTTAACTATGAGTCTAACTTCCTGCACCTCAAACAACCATCAAACAACAAGCTCTCCTATAGATTCTACTTCCAATAGCATCGTTGATATCGTAACTAGCCCAGAAAAGCAAGATACAACATACAAGCATGAACAGCTCGGATTTGAGATAACATTCCCGAAGTCATGGGATTCCTCTAGATATGAAATTGCTGAAATTGAGAATGGAATTAAAGTGAAATATATCCCTCAGAACAACCTGCTTGAACAAGCCACACTATTTGAAATTTATGTATTTGGAACCAAGTCAGAATGGGATGAGTGGTGGGAGGGAGGAGGAAAAACCGAAGGTGTTCCTTTTGAAAAGGTTGGTATGGTTAGAGAAAATGTTTTCGTAATAGATGGACCAACCGAGAACATCTATAAAGGGCTAGAGGAAGTAGATAATGAAGAGTATATCAGAATGATCAGAAGCATTTCTGATATCGAAGGAAGCTTCAAAGCCTTAGATCCATCTGATTCTAATTATGAACCTAGTAATGAGATTAGTGTAGATTATGAAGGGATCAGGGAATAATATATACGCTTTTGTTATAAGTAGTGCTAATGAGGAGGACAACACTGTGGTAGGGGACTGGCTTATTTTTGAGAAGCAGCAAGATGGTTATAAGGTCAGAGCGTTTAATATTGAAGTCTGGTATAGAGAATAGGCTTAGGATTATCTACCCCTCCCCCCAATTCTAGTGTATAATCTAGATTTAAGCCGCATATTGGACAGCAGAAGATGAGTTTTCATACATAATCATGTCAAGATAAGGAGTTGGCACGAAAGTGTCAGCTTTTTTTCTACGGAATGTATGCGGTTTCGATGAAAGATACATATGTAGAGAGCACAGAGTGGGAGGCAGAGAGAATGTGGTTTGTATTTGCCGTGGCTGCGGCAACTTGTTTTGGGATGCGGGGGATATTGTATCAGTGGACGTCTCAACGTCCGCTTGATCGGAATTTGATGCTGTTTGGCGTTTATTTATCGGGAACGGTGATTGCTCTGGCGGGCAACCTGTTTGCAGGTCAAGCGTGGAGTAAGGGCGCGATGATCGGTATATTGATAGGGGCGTTCTCATTCGTCGCCAATGCTGCCATGTATAAAGGCTATGCGGTCGGCAAGGCATCGTTAATCGCTTTATTCACTGGGCTACCGCCTGTCGTCGTGGTTATTGCGGCTTATCTGATTTGGGGAGAAACATTGAATGCATGGCAAATTTTTTCTTTTATCATAGTGATTATCGGTCTATTGCTCATTAAGTATTCTCAGGATTTGAAGCAGGGGCAGTTAAAAGGGATTCAATGGGGAGTCCTGACCATGCTGTTCTTCAGCATGACGGATTTATCATCCAAGCAGGCTACTCTTGCGGGCGCTAATACCTTTCCGTTGCTATCTGTCATGTATGGAACAGGGGCAATATTATTTGGTTTGCAGTGGGTGATCAGTCAGTATAAAACTTCCAGAAAAATGGCCCGCACACCAATACAAGCAGTAGAGTCCGCCGAAGGCCTGGTATCAGCTGCTGCGCAGATGGAGGCTGCTCCCACCCAATGGAGCCGTAGCAAAACCCTCGGCTGGGGCATGTTCGTCGGGATTTCCAATATTGCTGGCATGATCTTCCTTATTCCTGCTTTTCGTGGGGGAGTTACGGGGATCGTCTCAGCCATCAGTGCCATGAACGTAGTGTTCGTGCTGCTGTATGCCCGGTTCTATCTGAAGGAAGCGATGTCCCCCCGAGAGATAGCTGGATTGTCGACTGCCCTGATCGGCATATTGCTGTTGCGTTTGCTAGCATAGTATCTGGTATAATATAATGTGAACCCGGATGATAAGCATCTTTTCAGGAATGCCTATCTCTCGGGTTTTTTCTTTTTATCGAAGCATACTATTATAAGACTTATTCAGGATTTAAGGAGTGGTATGATTGTGGATTCTTTCTTTGACTCCCGGGATACGACCGAGTTCGACCTCTTCTCGCCTTCCCATGACATTGCGCTTGCAGTAATTACACTTCTGGCTTTGAGCCTGTATCTCATGAGATTTACCATACGCGCTAACCCAGCACTGAGGAGGGCTGTTCGAATCGGATTGGCCCTTCTATTGCTATTATCTGAGGTCGGTCTGAATATTTGGTATGTGAAGCAGAGTCTCTGGGACATCCACTACACCCTACCGCTTGAGCTTTGCAGTCTGACCTTGCTGCTCTCCGTAGTGATGCTGCTGACGCCAGCCAGATGCTGTATCCCTTCCTGTTCTTCGCCGGGATCGCTGGGGCGCTCCAGGCTCTGCTGACTCCTAACCTGGTTTATGGATTTCCGCATTTTCGCTTTTTCCACTTTTTTATAGCGCATGGTGCGATAGTGCTCGCCTCCCTCTATATGACGTGGATCGAGGGGTATCGACCTAACTGGAAGTCCATTGTCTGGGCGATGCTGCTGCTTAATATTTTCGCCGGGGCAGTTGGGGTTGTTGATTACTTAATAGGTGCTAATTATATGTTCTTGACCCATAAGCCGGATACGACATCTTTACTCGATCTGCTGGGACCCTATCCTTATTATTTGCTCGTAGAGGAAGGGATCGCTCTGTTCATGTTTATCATGATGTATGTAATTTTCTTCTTAATACCCGATAAAATAAGGCGGCATAGCCGCAGTCGGAAAGGAGTTCGTTCCTGATGATGAAGGAAATACCGGATCATTTGCAAACAGGTCTATCTATCGTGTTCATAGGCTTCAATCCGAGTCTGAAATCGGGAGAGGTCGGTCATCATTATGCGAATCCACGCAATAATTTCTGGCGGATTCTACAGCGCTCGGGGCTGACACCCCGCTTATATACTGCCGCAGAGGATCATGAATTGCTGGAGCTAGGCTATGGCTTCACGAATATTGTAGCGCGGCCGACGCGAGCAGCGGATGAGATCACCCGTGAGGAGTATAAACAAGGCCGGCAAATTCTGCGCGACAAGCTGGCGTTGTATCGTCCACAGGTGGCCTGCTTCGTCGGCAAGGGAGTCTACACGGAATTCAGTCAGCGTTCGAAGGTGGATTGGGGCTTCCAGGAGAATCCGGTAATCCCGGATGTGCGTGAATTCGTAGCTCCGTCGTCAAGCGGATTAGTACGGATGCCGATGGAGGAGATTGTGGCGATCTATAGGCAGCTTCAGAAGTATATAGAGTGCTGAAATGTAATTTTGTTACTTATCAAAGACATAATTTAGCTAAATATAGCCTGGAAATCTTTACTCCCCCTCGACTCTTTCATGGTAGTATGGTATTATGAGAATCTGATAACGCATTAACGAACTAAAGTAAGCTAAAGTTAACTAAAACGATCCAAGTAACCAAAGCACCAAAGTATATAAATTATTGGGGGAGAGAGTATGAAGAAGAAAGGTCTAATCAGCTTGATTATGCTGGCAATGGTCGTTGTATTAGCGGGATGTGGAGCAGCGGGCTCGGGCAAGAATGAGAATAAGGTAATTATCGGGATTGATGATCAATTTGCTCCGCTAGGTTTCCGGGATAAGGACAATAATATTGTAGGCTTCGATATTGACTACGCTAGAGCAGCGGTGGAGAAGATGGGCAAGGAAGCGGTCTTCCAGCCGATCGACTGGAAGGCGAAGGAGTCGGAGCTGAAGAGCGGCCGGATCGATCTGATCTGGAACGGATATACGATTACAGACGAGCGTAAAGAGATGGTGTTATTCACGAAGCCTTACCTGGAGAATAGCCAAGTGATCGTAACCCTGACTAATTCAGAAATGACCGGAGTCAGTGACCTGGAAGGTAAGGTGGTAGGATTGCAAGCCCAATCATCGGCGGCTGATGCACTTAATGCAAACCCGATCAAGGAGAAAATCAAAACTGTGACGGAATTTTCGGACAATGTGCTGGCACTTAGTGACTTGAAGACGAAGCGTCTGGATGCGGTTATTATCGACGAGGTCGTGGCGAGATACTATCTGTCTCAGGAGGAGGGCACCTTCAAGATTTTAGATGAATCGCTGGCCCCTGAGCTATATGGAATCGGCGTGAAGCAAGGAAATGAAGAACTGCTGAACAAGCTGCAGCAAGCTCTGGATGAGCTGAACAGTGATGGAACGGCGGCAGAGATCTCCAAAAAATGGTTCGGCGAGGATAAAGTTCTGAAATAGATTTTGAGGAGAATTGAGTATGAGCATGGACTACATCTTAGAGATTATCGGACCGATGCTGGAAGGCGTGAGAATGACCGTGCTGTTGTTCTTCCTGGCTATTATTACGTCGATCCCGCTCGGATTCCTCGTTACCGTTATGGTGAGGAGCCATATCAAACCGCTGGCCTGGCTGGCGAATATATATATTTATGTGATGCGGGGGACGCCGTTGCTGCTGCAGATGCTCGTCATCTGCTTCGGCTTGCCGGTCATCCCTGGCATTGGCCAGTATCTGGTGATGGATCGCTTCGTTGCTGCTTGTCTGGCCTTCACTCTGAACTATGGCGCGTATTTCGCTGAAATATTCCGCGGTGGTCTATTGGCCATTGATCGGGGGCAATATGAGGCTGCGCAAGTGCTGGGACTCGGCAAATGGCACACTACGACGAGGATTGTCCTGCCGCAGATGTTCCGGATTGCACTACCGGCGGTGGCGAATGAATCGATCACGCTTGTGAAGGACACCGCTCTGCTCTATGCAGTGGCTGTGCCTGAGCTGCTGCATTTTGCGCAGACGGCGGTTAACCGCGACTTTACGATCGTGCCTTTCTTTGTAGCCGGGGTAATTTATCTATTAATGACATTAGCGTTGACCTTGCTGTTCAAGGCGCTTGAGCGGAAGCTTAAATTCGAGTAGAAGGACGAAGATAGTTATGGCAATCATAGAGGTTACGAATCTGAAAAAATCGTTCGGCGCTGTAGATGTATTGAAGGATGTGTCTCTATCGGTTCAGGCGCAGGAGGTCGTTGCTGTCATCGGCCCTTCGGGCTCAGGCAAGAGCACGATGCTGCGCAGCCTGGCCCATTTAGAGAAGATCGATGGCGGCAGCATTCGAATTGGCGATGAATATCTGGTGAAGGACGGGCATTATTCTTCGGCCGCGAAGATTAAGGAGATTACGTCCCGCATGGGAATGGTGTTCCAGCACTTCAATCTGTTCCCTCATCTGACGGTACGCGGTAATCTGGAGCTTGCGCCCCGGTTAGTGAAGAAGCTTCCTGCAGCAGAGCTGCGCGAGAGAGCTTCAGGATTGCTGGAGAAGGTAGGGCTGATCGATAAGGCGGATGTCTATCCGGCGAATCTGTCCGGTGGACAGAAGCAACGGGTGGCGATTGCAAGAGCTCTGATGATGAGCCCGGAGATCCTGCTCTTTGATGAGCCGACATCCGCTCTGGACCCGGAATTGACTGGCGAGGTGCTGGAAGTGATGAAGCAGCTGGCTGAGGAGCATATGACGATGATCGTGGTCACGCATGAGATGGGCTTTGCCCGTGAGGTAGCTGATCGGGTCATGTTCATGGCGGATGGCGAATTCATTGAAGCCGGGACACCGGAGCAAGTATTCGACGATCCACAGCATGAGCGGACGAAGACTTTTTTGACCCGGGTTTTGTAATTGCAGGAGTAATATTTGTACATTGAATAGAGTGAACGAATTAGCGGAGCGCCAATCGGGCGTTTCGTTTTTTTTGCGTATAAACAGGCCTGTTCAGCGCTAAATAACATAAGTGCAACCGCAAGTTGACAAAGTGCAACCCCCGTGGAATAGAAGGGCGCGTGGTGTTTTCCTAAGATTAGGGTAGCTCCAGGAGAGAAATTCAGAATAGGAGAAGGGGGATCGGTGAGAAGCTATATAAATTGAGAAAAGAGAATGGGCTCTCCCAAGAGGCTCTAGCCGAGAAGTTAAACACATCCAGGCAAGCCGTCAGCAAATGGGAAAATGGTCAAGGCTGATCCCGCCATGTTCATGATCCCGACGATCATTCTGGCTACATGCGGATTAGGAGTGTCTATATCATCGGGCTTTATAGAAGATTACCAATATAAAGTATTGACGACAGAAGCTCTGCTGCTGGATGAGAGATACTTGAAAGAGCTGAACATAAGATATGAGAATTTGAAGAAAAAATATTTCCCGATCAATCTGGTCGGCTTCGGCTTATTTATTGCTGGAATGCTGTCTTTTGGAATAGAGAAGAAATTCTCGACTACGGATTTTATGGAGCCTTATGTCGGTCGATTCAGCTTCAGACTGCGTAAGAAGGTAAAGAAGAAATTTGATGATTTGTAATGCAAAGTTGGCGAACCCGGATAAAGGGTTCGCCGCTGAATTTTTACTGTAGCTTGAGCTTGCCGCTAATTCTAGAATCTCCGGCTTGCTCCGCCTCCGCCTGAGGAGCCTCCACCCCCGCCGCTGAATCCGCCTCCACCGAATCCGCCCCCGCCACCTCCACCGCGTCCACCGCCGCGGCTGAGCATGGCCAGCAGGAACAGGGTCATCCTCCCGCCGAAGAAGATGAAATCGATAGCGAGAAAGGCGATAAGCAGAATTACCCAGCCGAGCGGAAGATCTCTACTTTCACCGCTTGAGGATTCGGGTACGACTACATTCTGCGGAGTTAATTGATCTTCAACTCCGTATTCCTTGGCTACTTCATTATAGAGTACCTTATAGGTCTCTACGATAGCTTCACCCGGTTGGTTCTGTACCAGGTACGGAATTGTGACTTGATCGAGAATTCGTCCGACCTTGCCGTCAGGCAGAGCGCCTTCGAGGCCATAGCCGACTTCGATCCGCAGCGGTCGGTTCCCGGGCTCTCCATCCTCCATCGAGAGCAGAAGCAATACCCCGTTGTTCAATTTTTGATCTCCCAGACCATATTGCCGGAAGGCCTGTAATGCATAATCTTCGACCGTATAGCCGTCCAGGGATGTTACCGTCAATACTGCGATTTGTGCTTTTGTCTTATCCTCCAGGGCTCTGCCCAGCCTGTTCAGCTCATTGATCTGATCTCGCGACAGTAGATTCTCGAAATCCTGAACGTAGATATCGCCGCGCGGGGCAGGGATGTTCGGCGCTGCCTCAGCGGTCAGGCTATAGGGAACGAGCAGAGAGACGAGTGCCAGGAGCAGTAGAACAGGCCGAAACAGATTCCGCAGAAGCCGCTTCGAGAGCCTGATCATGCGCTTGCACCGGCCATGGGCCCGGTTATAGCTGTCAATGCTCCGACTACTACAGGAGCCGAAACAGCCTCGTTATCGAAGTGAAGGGATGTATTTGTATTTCCAGTACCGAAGTCGACTTCAGGATTCGTCCTGGATTCCGTCGTCGTCTCGAAATAAGCCTTCTTCTCGAAGCCCATCATGCCTGCCAGAATATTGCCCGGGAAACGCTTGATCAGCTTATTATAATCGGCAACCGCCGTATTATAGTCATTGCGGGCCACAGCGATGCGATTCTCCGTTCCGGACAGTTCATCCATCAATTGGGTAAACTGCGTATCTGCTTTGAGCGTAGGGTAATTCTCCACGACGACCAGAAGACGGCTCAGTGCGCTGGAGAGCTGGGAATCGGCGTCAGCCTTTTCCGCTGGAGTACGTGCTCCACCCAGGGCAGCACGGGCATCGGAGACAGATTTAATAACCTCTTTTTCATGCTCGGCATAGCCTTTAACCGTGTTAACCAGATTCGGTATCAAATCATATCTGCGTTGTAATTGCACATCGATCTTGCTCCATTGTTGATCTACATTTTCCTCGGCAGTGACATACTTATTATATTTGCCGGCGAACATAGCGATGAATATAACGATTACGGCTACGATAATTACAACCGGCACTAACCAGCCTTTTCTTCTTGAATTCATAGTTCTCCTCCTCAGTTTGTCGCTAGTATGATTATAACTTGTGCTGTATTCCCGGAAACTAAACCTTTGCGGAATTTGTTCTCGATTAATCATTTTTTACGCTTGAGCCAGCGCATAGTTTCAAAAAATTATGAAAAAAGTATCTGTTTTCTGAAATGTATGAGGGTTTGCAGAAGAGATCGGGACTATGCGTGAGTATGAAGGAGAATGTCTACGGATGTTATTCATGAGAATAATCAGGCCGCGCTGGATAGTTGTATTTTTAAGCAGAAGGCGATGTATAGGATTTTCCCTGAGAGTTTGAAACCTCTATACTAGAAGCTGTGTTACATAATCGTGATCATAACTTAGAGGAGATGACTTTGCTTGCGTAATAATGATATGTTGGAGCGCCGAAGTGAAATGCTAAAACGTCGAATTGGTGAGTTGATTGCCAAGGAGAACCAATATGGATTAGGAAGGCAAGAAAGCCATTTTCTGCAGATGACGATCAGAGAATTGCATCAGACTGCGTTTGAGCTGAACGGTAGAACTCAAGCCTAAATATATATAACATTACATGAAATAAATCAGGGAAGGCCGCTGTGCACGTAAGTGTTGGTCGGTTGCTCCCTGATTTTTTGTCTTTGTTACAGAAGATGCTTCGCAATGGAGATCAGCGCGGTAATCGTCACGATATTCAGCAGGGTTGAGATCAGTACGGTCTGTGAAGCAAAATCAGGCTCGTTATTGTACTCTTCGGCTAAGATGGTGCTATTGACCCCAGTGGGCATGCCAGAGGCAATCAGTAACGCCTGAGCGGGAACACCACGCAAGCCCAGCAGCATAACCAGTGCGAAGCCGATCACCGGTCCAATGAGTAAGCGCAGCAGTACGCTGAGATATACGTCCAACCGATCCAGACGCAGCGGGTATTTAATGATCTGTGCTCCGAGGGTCAAGAGTGCGATGCTGACCATAGAGTCGGCCATATAGCCTAGCGGCTTCGAGACGAAGTAAGGCAGCGGCAGGTGCAGTACATGGAAGATTAGTCCGAGAACCAGCGCGTAAGGTACAGGCATTTTCAGGAACCCGGTCAGGGCTGCCTTAAGATTCCCCCCGTTCTTGGCCTTCTGTATAGACATTACGCCATAGGTGAAAGTAACGAGACTCTGGAAGGTCATGATTAGAGCTTGCAGAGACATCGCCAGTGGATCGCCCTTGAAGGCGAGCTGATTAATGGGCAGACCGTAGTTCCCCGAATTATCGAGCAGCAGACTGTTCGTAAAAGCAGCCTTCATGCCTTGATTGAATTTCATTCTGCGGCTGACAAGGCTGCTGATTCCATAGAGCAAGGCGATGTATAGTACGTAAAATAAGGTCACGCTGCCGAGCAGCTCCGGTGACATTTCCGACTGGTACATGCTCAGGAATACGACTGCTGGAGTTATATAGTAGAAATTAATTTTGGCTAATGTGTATAAATCAAGCTGGAAGACACGGTGCATAACTGCCCCGATTCCAATTAGCACGAAAATGGGCAACACGACGTCCAGCAATATTTCGATAATCATCTTAGTTTTGTTCAATCCTCTTTTCGCAGCTTATATCTGTGTACGTAGCAGTACAAAGGGATTATATCATGTTATCTTCCCATATTGTTTAATGTCATAAAATTGCTGACAATGTGATTTAGTTATCATTATAGGAAAATATTGACTGATAGAATAGAGGTATTGAGTACAGTGAACAGGGGGTGGACTAAGATGGCTGTATGGAAATGCGAGGCCTGTGGAGAAACGAAGGAAGGCCGCTGCAAGCCACAGAAGTGCCCGAAGTGCGAAGCCAAGGGGCAATTCGTCAAGGCTGAAGAGAAATAAGAGTACAGGTATGTCACTATAACTGATCACTTTCAGAATAGACCCCCGTTTTCATTTTCGGAAGCAGGGGTCTATTTGCCGCGGATTTTGAAGGGCTTGCGGAGTGTTATTTTGCGGATTAACTGGTTAATGACCTCGGATAGCACCAGACCGATGGCAATCGATCCAGAGATGAGAAATGCCTGGGCAGCAAGTTGGATCGCAGTATTATAGTCATTCTCGACGAATTTGCGCATAGCGTCATAGGCTAGTCCGCCCGGAACGAGAGGAATGATCCCTCCCACACTGAAAATAATAACAGGCTTCTTATATACCCTAGCGAAGTGCTGGCTGATGACCCCGACGATAAAGGTGGCTGTTACCGCAGCGAATATCGTATCTAATCGGGGATTAAGCAGGTAGTAGGCGGCCCAGCCCAGCATTCCGGAGATGCCGCATTGCAATAAGGTACGACGCGGCGCATTGAAGATCACGACGAACGCCGCACTGGCCAAGAAGCTTGTAATAAGCTGCAGTAGAAGCGTCATTTGCGAATTAAGCCTTCCCTTTCCGAGGAAATTAGAAAATCGTGAACAGAACAGCAACACCCGAGCCGATGGCGAAGGCGGTCAGAAAAGCTTCCGCTCCACGGGATAAGCCTGAGACCAAGTGGCCGGCCATCAGGTCCCGGACCGCATTGGTGATCAGCAGGCCGGGAACGAGCGGCATGACCGAGCCGATAATAATCTTGTCCAATTGGGATCCAATTCCGATGGACACCAGTAGAAATGCGAACAGTCCGATCAGTAGCGAGGCCACGAATTCAGCGAAGAATTTGACCTTGGCCCAGCGGTGCAACACGATAAAGGCTGAGAAGCCGAGCCCGCCGCATAGCACACCAGGTATGAAATCAGATAGCCCCGCCTTGAACATATAGGTAAAACAGCCGCTTGAGAGAGCTGCAGCCGCAATTTGCATCCAGATTGGATAGGCCTCATTAACAGTATCGATTTCGAGTAGCTGGGCATAGGCATCGTCTGCAGCCAGCCCGTTGCTGCATAGTCTTCTGGAGATGTCGTTCACCTTGGCGACCTTCTCCAGATCCGTCGTTCTGTCCAGAATGCGGATCAGCTTCGCTTGCTGGTCTTCTCCACATTGGAAGACAATGCCCGTCGGGGTCACATAGCTCTGTGAAGGAGTCAGATTTAAAGCATCAGCCATCCTAGTCATGGTGTCTTCCACACGATAGGTTTCCGCCCCGCTTTGCAGCATGATTTTTCCTGCCAGTAGGCATATCTCGATAGGCTCACGTATAGCTGCAGCCTTGCTATCCAAACTACTCCCCGTCCTTTCTAAATAACTGCAGTCATTATATCATGAGAGATCCTGAATGCGTAATAATTTTGTCCGTATGGGATGGACGGCAGTATCGCCTTACTCAATCCCGTATGGTTACTCTGGTTCCGATGGGAACTTGGGATGAGAGCTCCAGTACATCTTCATTATACATGCGGATGCAGCCATGTGAGACCTGATGGCCGATCGAGGAGGGATCATTGGTTCCGTGAATGCCGTAATGTGGCTTGGATAGTCCCATCCAGAAGGCACCGAACGGGCCGCCGGGATTATCCTGCTTGTTGACAATGACGTAATCTCCGGTTGGAGTACCCGTGAGCATGGTTCCGATCCCTATCGGGTATCCTTTAACCACAGTATCCCCATCCAGCAAGTAGAGATGGCGATCCGATAAATCCACGATAATGCGATAATCAGGCATGAATGAAC
The DNA here is from genome assembly GCF_003614185.1 of Paenibacillus aceti. GTDB lineage: Bacteria > Bacillota > Bacilli > Paenibacillales > Paenibacillaceae > Fontibacillus > Fontibacillus aceti. The sequence goes on along the minus strand of NZ_KZ987724.1, from coordinate 2,749,735 downwards.
CTCCTCGTTTCTCATCATTAAGAGTTTGTCGAAGCTAGAACAATAGGAGAGGATTGTCGAAAAATAGCGAATTTCCTCTTCTTTTACAATTATTCTTTCCTTTTTTTATGTTACTATAGGAACACAACAGCTTTGGATTCTTAACAACTTGGAGTGATCTATCCAATATGATTGTAAATATTGTTAACAACTTTACGCTCCTGACGGCCTCTTTATTCTTTGGAAACATGATTTGGGGTAAGCTTGAACTCAGGAATTTGACGCATAAGCTGCGATTTTTGCTGCTAATTGGGTTCCTCCTCGGGTTTCTCGGCATTCTGCTGATGTACTACACTTTTCCTCTAAAAGAAGCGATCCTTGTGGACTTCAGGGAATTCGCCATCATGATCTCTGTCTATGTGGGAGGCTGGGTATCTGGGCTTATCACGACATTAATGATTATCATTTTTCAACTATTCTTTATTCAGAATATGGATAATTTCCTCCCGTGGATCGGCGTATTCAGCAGTATCGCGACCTTCATTATTTCATGTTTAATCCTCAAATGCAGAAATCTTTCCTTCACCCGATGGCTCTTAACGCTGAGCATCATGCTGCTCATGTCGGATCTTATTTATAATATAGTGTATGACTGCCAGAAGGTGACTGCCTCACTAGGCTTGTTCACGGTTTGTTATAGTATAGTGGGGTTGTTTCTTTATATTATGTTGAAGTATTTGAGTCATTCCGCAGAATCCTTGCGTGTGATGCGAGAAGCGGCTAGTCGTGACTTTCTGACCGGATTTTATAATTCCAGGACCTTTGAGGTTATTCTTGATCAACAGTTCGCTACTACCGACCGTTGTGGTATACCCTTCTCGTTATTAGTGATAGATATTGATTTTTTCAAAAAAGTGAATGACACTTACGGGCACGCGGCAGGGGATGCTGTATTGCTGCAGTTCGCCGAGGTGATGCGCTGTACATTCCGTCAGAGGGATCATCTCATCCGGTTGGGCGGAGAAGAATTCGTGGTGCTTGTTGAGGATTGCGATGCAGAGCAGGCGAGAATGGTGGCGGAGCGAATGAGAAGCACGGTGGAGAGCACTATTTTCACTTTGAAGGATGGATCGGAGCTAAGTATCACCGTATCGATCGGTTGCTCGACCTACCCGGATACGAACAAGGAGCTCTTGCTGGAGGTAGCGGACGGGAAGCTGTATCTAGCCAAGAAGAGCGGACGAAATCAGGTGGGCGGCGACGAGTAGGGGAGCGGTATAGTAATTAAAACATGTGGCTGTGTGTGGACTGTTAGAGTCTATAGCGCAAATGGCAAAGGCGGTCGGTGAGGTGGCGGGGCGGGGATTACAGCAGGCTACTAAGGGGGGCGGATGGAGCAACACAGACGTATGAGCTATTTGCGTTGTAGAAACAACTCGTCCGAAAGTCCCACGGACCTCTAACGAAACACCATATCGCTATTTCCGCAAAAATGAGCGGAATGGGAATCTAACGAAACACCATATCGTTATTTTATGAAATCCGGGGTTTAAAGCAGAAATTCGCCCCAATAGCGATACCCCGTTTCGTTAGATTTTGAAATTGCTCCTTTTGCGGCAAATAGCGATCCCCAGTTTCATTACAATCTAGGAAGGTGCTAGCGTCATTCTTCCTCTGCCTCATCACCATCATACCCGTTCAGCAAATCCGTGCCATGCATCGCATCAGTATCAGGGGCGGCCGGATCGACGGGAGAATTCATCTGCAACTCATCCGCATCGGGAATATCAGGCAACTCTTCCTCGGTATCCTCCTCCGCCTGACTCCTAGGCCCGGGTTCACTAATCCCTTGCGTTATACGAGTATCGAAGGGCAGCGCATCATCCCGTGGGATATCATTCTCGAAGCGGTATTCTGCGAGCAGCTTGTACTGCTCATATACATGGTCTCCTGTCGTCTTAGGATATTCATCCATGAAGAGGAACCTCCTTCCATTCTCATAGTTGTTACTTCGCTATATGGAAGTGTGCCCCGTAGTACGTAAATTCAATCATGGATTTACATCAAAATATAAAAGTAAAGGATTTCAGTCTTTTCTTAGAGACTTTCATCAATGTAATGAGGATTGTTCATATATTTAGATCTCTCAGGCTTTCGCACCCTAGAACAGTTAGTGATATTACAATCAGTAATATCAAGCCTAATTTTCTCATTTAGGGATCTCCTTTGTAGATGGGGCTGAGCCATCTAACACTTTCTTCTCTGGTATGAAAATGATAATGACCGCAATTGTTAGTGAAATAATACTCGAAATTAACATTATTCGTTCGTCGTTTTTCATAACTTCAGGAGAAATCCCTGATGCCAATGAATACAAAACAAAATAGAACTTGTGAGAAATAAATAATATGCAAGAAATGGTGACGAAAAGGCAACAAGTGAGGATTTTTTTAAGTGACACTGATCTAGGATACCTCTCTTTTAAAAAAAATAGAATTTTCCATGATCATTCGTATCCAGGGGGATTATTATGGGGGTTAACAAAAGAAGTTGAAGGGAAGAATCTTAGTCTATATCCATTATCATCCACACTCCATCTTCGTTTGCAATATAGTACCATGACTTCATGTTTTCATCGATTTTTTGTGCTTAAATCTCTGCTTTCACTTTTTCGATCACAGGTTCATCATCAATAACCACTTCGTCAGAATCATTCTGTGGCTCCTCTGGTGGGATAGTTTGATCTTGCTGCTTCGTTGGGGGAACAGATTCAGGCTGTTCTTTAGCTCCTTTATTTTCCCGGATACAACCAGTGAGTGCAAGACATAGACAGATCACTATGACCATCAGAATACGCATTACTTTACCTCCTCTTTCCTCCAAACTTATCCAACTATATCATATACTGAAAATTACATTGAATCCAATTATGGAACTTCCTTACATGGAAAAAATATTTCGATCGAATATTGTTGAACGTAATGAGGAAGATGGAGGGCATGTGGATGGAGTCCTTCCATAGAGGCTAGTAGGAAATGAGAAGTATCAGTCAGATTTGGATGCAGAAAGTGGGAGTAGGACGGTAAAATACCAATTATATCATAATTTAACTTAAATATACTTCTTATATACTCCAAAAATTCAGGAAAATATTGTATTATCCCTTGCTGATAGAAAGAATATATGTAATATAATCCCTCTTCGTCCTGGATGACTATCCTCTTAGAACTGCTTTCCTTACACCATGTGATTCCAATACGTTCGAAATAAATAGAGTGTACAGGAGGTGACCTTCCATTCAAAAGATAGATCTTGACCGGCTCGACCACTTGGCTAGTATCGTGGAGCATTTGCGCCAGACCATGGAACAGGAGCTGCGTGAGATCGAAATGTTAGCTCGGCAATTGGATGACCAGATGCGAGAGAAGGTAAACGGACTCAGAGCTGCCACGGGCCATTATGCAGATACCGATAGGCTAGTCGAGAAATTGCTTCAATCCCAATCTACCACGGCCCACTTCGATCATACCTTCCCGTTTTTTGCCGCACAGTCGCAGGATTTGAAAGAACACAGTCTGTTCAACCTCACGAAATCTTCTTCTTCCGAATCCATTAAGTTCCCCAATATGTTTGAATTACTTCAGGATTTCCCACGCCAAGGGATCATGAATCGTCTTCACGAACTGATGCAAGAAAAGGGGGATCGAGATTGGGCGCTAGTTAACGATGATCAGATTGTTGCGATTATTATGGAGATGCAGGCGCAAATTGAAGCGAACAGCCCGCCCTGGAAATTACCAGATGGAACACCTATCGATCCCTATAACAAAGAGAACGAAACGACACTTACATACTTTCAAGAGCATATCCAGCATGAGCAGATGGTGAATCCAAGTCTGGAATATCTGATCTGGCTAGAGGAGACTTACGGCAAGACAGAATGGCGCGAGAAAGTGGAAAGCGTCGATTCAGTCATACGTACGTTTGGACAAACCGTAGCTAGAGAGACCGTCATGGGTGCGATTGGCACGGTACAGCTTGTGTTACAATTCGTGGCAGATCCCGTGAATACAACGCAAGAAGTCCTGAATTCTGCGATCTATCTGATTCGAAATCCGCAAGTGATCTGGGAAGTCGCAAAGAAACTGTATAAAGATTTTGAACAGGGGACTCCGGAGCAGAAGGCAGGAATGCTAGGTGTGGTTTCCTCCTTCTTCGTACCAGGAATGCAGGTTAATAAGCTGGAGAAGGCTGCAAAATTAGGCACAATAGCGAGGGCAGCAAATAAGCTGGAATACCCAAAAAAATTGTTCGATTACCACCAGGCACAAGCCCAATTTATTTTGGGAAAACTCCAGAAGGAAAGTGGACAAGGGTACCGAATGTAGGAAAGACGGACATGGGGGAAGGTAGACTTGTGTCGCCGAAGGGTAATCCTTCAACGGGATTAAAGCAGGGCGCTAAGAGGACGGGAAATATTGCTAAACAAACAGTGACATCAAATAAAGGTAAGACACTTGATGTAACACCTACTTCAATTCACACAACAACTACATCAGTACCAAGTCCATATAAGGGAACCCCTAATTCTACAGTTGATATCATAGATAAAACCACTGGAGAGATAAAAACAAGGAGATATTATGGGCCTGATGGTAGGGCAATTAGGGATGTAGACTATACTAATCATGGTAACGCAAAAAACCATCCTGAATGGCCACATGAACATATCTACAAATGGTACAAAGACGGAACTTTTGATAGGTAATAAAGGAGGAGTGGAAGTATGGAATACGAGGAGTTAAAGCAACGAGTATCTATGGGGGAAGAGTTTCAATTTTATTATCAAGGTGAAAGTTACTGGATAAGCAGAAATCAAGAGGGGTTTTATTTAACTAGGGTTAAGGACAGCAACTCACAGGCTTTCAAAACATCAGGTGAACTATTTGAAAATGGACGAATAGAAGGTAAAACAATCTTAGCATTATGGAATGAACTTGATTTTTGATACTTCATACCTTGATTAGCTCCAGTGCTGAATGAAACACTTTACCTCACCATTACCAAAGCAAACTTGAGGGCATGGGCAAAAGGAAATGGATGGGTAAAGCAAAATAGTTCAGGAGGTGTCGAGCAATGGGGTGTAAAGAACGTTGATGAAACGTTTAGTTTGAGGCTAAAAATTAAACCTCAAGCGAGTACAAGAGAAGGTTTGAGCACAGGAAGTAATCAACCCCGTTTCGATGCTAGATTTGTGAATGATTGCGGCGAGTTGTGGTGAGTCTATAGCTCGCATATGGCTGACCAGTCAACGAATCGATTATAAAAAAACATCAAATTTAAAAGGTGTTACATTAAACGAAGCGCTGTCTTTGATTAAAGCACAACGTCCTGATTGGTTTAAGGCATATTCAGATTTGTATCAATCTAAGTTAAAAGTTCAATGCTAAGAGCCAGAATGGGAACACACGAAAACAGGAAAAAGTAAGAACCCACCCTAAGGTTAGCGCCACAGGTGGTTTCTCTTCAAATAAGACATTTGGAGGGATAGACCCATCCAAGCCAATTGTTCAGCCCGGGTGTTTCAGCACTCGGCTTCTTTATATTTATGGTAGCATAATTGGAAAAAGTAGTGCTGAGTCAAGCTCACTTGATAAGCATTAAAGAACGTTGATGGAACACATATTCCTCTAGGAAGGTAATAGGCATGGATAAAAAGGTAAAATATAACTGATTGTCGAATTGTGTAGTGAGTAACGATACCTCTGGTCTTCAAATAAAACCGTTGACAATCCAGGGGGATTAAGAATGGCTACGAAATACACTTAATAGGAGGAAATATGCTGAATTGTACAAGAAGAGTTTTAATTGGGGTGCTTAGCTGTGTAGTATTTCTCACTACATTCCTTGCTAATTCGCCATCCATTGCTGCTGAGGGGGCAGCTTCGTCATCCAATAAACAGGTGAAAATCAAAAAGATGACCGCAGCAACTAATGCAGTGTATGCACTAGATTCAGAGAACCGCATCTGGTCAATAGTTCGTTATAGCGCTGGATACAGGCCAAATGTACTGAAATTTTTCCGAGACCAGCCCATTCAGGATTTGAAGACGGATAGTGGGCATCTACTTGTCCTTCTAAAGGATGGTACAGTATGGAAACATAGCAATACGGAGAAACAAGAGAAACTTTTTGAACAAATACCGGGGCTACAAGATGTCACTTCCATACATGCGAATGGCAGCTTATCCTATGCGATGACCGCAGAGGGAACCGTATGGAGATTCTCACCGTATGAATCATCTGAAATGGTAAGAATTGAGGGAATTCGAGCCCAAGATGTTGTCCAATTCGATGATACTTATGTGGTAAAAACAGATGGAACCGTGTGGGATCTCTATCCTTATGGAAAAGGAGATGTACCCGAACAAATCGAGGGTCTCACGAATATTAAGAAAGTAGTGGTAGGAAACACTGGTTCAACTACCTACGCATTAACACAGGATGGGGAAGTATGGGGATGGGGTTTTCATACAAGTGGGGAATTGCCACTGGATGGTTTATCCAGTTCCCCTGAATATCTAGACACCCCATTACATATGGAGAATCTTCATCAGGTTAAGGATATCATGGCTGGCAATCAGCACTTTGCGGTGATTAAAGAAGATGGCTCCGTATGGGCTTGGGGTTTAAACCAACTCTATCAACTTGGCGATGGAACCAAAAAACATTCTTCAATTCCTGTTCTTATTCAGCAGCTGGATCATGTTGGACAATTAGTTAGTTCATCAAGTTTAGACGAGACATTTGCTATTTTTAGCGACGGTACGGTAAAGGCGTGGGGCAGTTTCGAAGATTGTTTTATTTCTTTTTGTGATCAGGTATCAATAAGTACTCCGACGGTTATTCGATTCCCCCCACCTCTTCACGATTTTGAAGATCGATTTACACTCCAGTATAGTGGAAAAAAGGGGAGTGCCTTGTCCACTCAAGCGAGTGATAACCAAGGTAATATCGTTATAGTAGGAGAGAAGAAATTAATTGTATCCCATAATTATGGACAAACATGGGAGAACGAACAACTCCCTTTCGTTTCGTATTCTCGTCAGCTTTCCTATGTGCATGATCGATTCTATTTGTGGTCAAATGTCGACTCTACTGAGGTATATACGTCCAAGGATGGGCGGGTATGGACCAAACAAGTCATTACAGTAGCGGATGAGAAGCATTTATCAATCACAAATATTAGTTGGACGAATAAGCAGTTTATTGCTTTGTTGAGTACAGACTTCGAGACGAAGGTGTATACCTCGATGAATGGAGCTTCGTGGCAACTTGCAGGAACCGTTAAAGATACAATGCAAGAAATCGTATGGAATGGTAAACGGTATACTGCGTTTGGTGGTGGATATGAAATTCATAAGAAAACGGGGAAGAATCAATTTCAATCAAGCCCGCATGATAAAGGAAAATATGGAGAAATCATTGTATATACCTCAGATAACCTCACTTCATGGACGCATCAATCCGGTGCCAAAAGAGCAGCGCCTCATGCGGGTTTTAATGTAATCCCTGTGAAGAATTACTATTATCAAGTGTGGGAAGTTGATAAGAACGGGGTTATTGTGCTCCTGGATATGTATGATAATATGCTGACTTCACAAGATGGGATCACCTTTAACCTGAAGAAAAGCCCTAGTGTATTCTATAAAGAAGATATACATAGCCAAATCTTTTGGAATGGAAGACAGTATCTAGTCTATACAAGTTCAGTACGTGGGGAAGCGAATGTCCAAGTCTCCACCGATCAAGTACACTGGAAACAACAGAAGATCAGTAATATTCCGGTTCGAATGAATGTGGTAAAGTCAGGGCAGACTTTCGTAGGTATTACAGAGTCTGGAATTATAGCCACCTCACAGGATGGACTGAATTGGAAAATCAAACGATCGGCTTCCTTTGAAGCCTCCTTGTATGAGGTGCAGAAATTTAATAATAGATATATGGCCGTAGGGACAGAGATAAGTCCAGCAATATTGACAAGCAACGATGGGCAACAATGGAAAAGTCTATTGCAGATCGATTACTCAGATTATAGTGCGAGTCGTGAACTTAAGTCTGTCGCATGGAGTGGTACAACGTATGTTGCGGTAGGTGGAGAACTCACTTGGATATCAAAGGACGGGGTAACCTGGAAGAAGACCGGCAAGCCTTTAACAGACAATCAGTTTACTAAAGTGATCTGGACTGGAAAACAATTTCTGGCTTCAGCGAACACCTTCACGAATCAGGGAAAGCAATCCAAGACGATCTTATATACCTCGACAGACGGTCAATCGTGGAAAAGGGCACTGGAATGGAGGGGGCAACTGTATGACCTTGCTGCACATGGTGGCATAGTGCTAGCTGTAGGTACGAACAATAAGCAAGCAGTTATTGTGCGAAGTACGAATTTGAAGGATTGGAAGACACAGACCTTCACATTAGGGAAAGATAGTCCGAAATGGAATCCCGATCCGAATGACGGAAGTGAGAATTATGCACAAGCCTTCATGCATGTGCAGTGGGTCAACAACAGATTCACCCTATTGTCAGACCATATTTATACCTCGACAGATGGGATTACATGGTCGGTGATCAAAGGCGATTATAGTGAATATGTTAGCGATCGGTATGATCAAGCTTCCGTGGTGAATGGACGAATCTTGTGGACAGGTAAAGACTATCGATATTATACCAGAAGCGTTCTTGCCGTCTCGAAGGATTTAACCGATTGGGTGTTTTATAAACTTCCTGATGAAGTATATGTATTAAAAGATATGATCTGGACAGGAAGAAACTTGTTAGGGGTAGGCGAAGATGGACTGATTGTACACATCTCGGATCGATAATCTAGCAAATCACAAGGGGGAGCTAACCCTACAATATACAGTAGGGCAGTCGATGAGTCGGCTGTCCTACTTTTAGTTTTTGGAGATGCGACGGGATGAACCCTGAAAGTCAATTAGAACGTTTATATTATAGTTTCCGGAGAAACCAAGAGGCAGCAGGTAGGTTGAGTCATGATTTATGCCTTAAACACAGCAACATTTACTTTTCACCAAATTATTCATGGATTAAATGTGCTAATAACGTTAAAATGGTTTTGTCTGTTATATATTGGATATCCGAATATTCTATTCTTCGAAAGCTGCTTAGTTTATACCCTCCTTTAAAAGTTGGCTTTTCATAACTATTACTATCCAGATGAGTTTATTGGGAATTGGCAGAAGTATTCATGGATTAAATATGGCATACACGTTAAAATGGTTTTGTTTGTTACACTTTGATGTCCTGCAGATTTAATACTTATATTTCCCCAGATAATAGAAGGTTTGGCGTGAAAAGTATCGAATTCTATATTGTGACATGGTAGCTAGTGAATTTAGTAGTAGAGGTGCTGGGATGAAAGGTTTTGTAAGAGTTTTAGCTACTGTTTTTGTTGTGTTGGTGGCAACCTTCGGTGTCTTCTTCATAGAAAGCAAAAATAATAAAAATAGTGCAGAGCAGACGATTGATGAGTGGCAGATTCTATGGATGGATCATTTCGATCCGAAAATGACTATGGAGCAACTTGAGAATGAGAAGGGGTGGTTCCATGTAAGGGCGGATGATAGGGCCATAGAGAGACCTGCTGATGCTGTTTCTCAATGGGTCAAGATAGAGGCATCAGCAAGTTCTGGAGCGAACGCATTACTTTTCAAGAAGATTTATGGTGATGATATTATCATCAAACAGGGTAACCAGAATATCTATGAATCTCATAGAGAGTATAACTATGGTATTAATGTCATACTATTGCCATTTGATTCGATCAATAATAGAGAACCAATATACCTTGGTATTAAATCACCGTTCAGAATAGGTATCCAAAGTGAAATCTATGTAGGTAATTATCATGATTTACATAATATGTATGTCAAGAATAGTTTAACCGACTTTATAATTGGCAGTAGCCTATTGTTCATCGCATTTACTATGTTTATTTGCGCTATTTTTCTTAATTCGGATTACGCATCTAGTTGGATAGCACTATGCTTAGTTATTCTATCTTCAGGTATTATTATAATTACATATTCTTCATTCATATATTCGATATACGGCGAGTACGGCAGTATATATGTGGCTTTATTTGATTTATCCTTGTTCCTATTATTGCCTTCGTTTACTTATTTCTTTGAAAAGGTTATAGGGAGTGGCTATCGGTCGATTATTCATAAATTTCGAAATTTCCAGGTAGTCTACTCATTGGTCTGTATAGTTTTAATGGTGATTAATTCAAATGTCAATAATCATATTTATTATCTTTATAGGTTTGCTTCGGCAACGTTACTTGGTCTCATAATGATGGTGCAATTTATTCTTTTAATCGTTACTGCAATTTCATACTCGATTAAAGGGAGTAAAGAAGCTCTTATTTTCTCATTTGGATTTGCGATTTTCTCTGTTTTGGGGCTCGGTGAGTTGTTTTGGTTCTATTTCCGAGGAGAATATTATGATTTGTTCTTGTGGAAATGGGGAGTGGTTAGCTTCCTTATATCACTTATAGTTATTATGGCTAAACGTTTTGCTCGTAACCATGAGCAAGTTGTAGAGTATTCGAGACAATTAGAGATGTTCAATAATGAATTACAACGCTCCGAGAAAATGGAGATCATAAGTGAGTTGGCAGCCTCTGTTGCGCATGAGGTGCGTAATCCTCTACAAGTAACACGTGGGTTCCTACAGTTACTAGTCGAGAAGAAAACGACCTCAAATCAATTGTATTTGAATCTGGCCTTGGATGAATTGGATCGAGCAGCTACTATTATCACTGATTTTCTGACCTTTGCTAAACCAGAAGTCGGAAAGGTTACGACTCTTAACGTATTGGAGGAGTTTATTCATATCGAAGGGATCCTCATGCCATTGGTGAATTTGCAAGGTGGGAAGATCACAGTTCATATTCCAAGTGACCTATATATTAAGGGGAGTTCTTCGAAATTCAAGCAAGCCTTCATCAATATTATCAAGAACAGTATCGAGGCGCTGGAAGGAGAAGGGGAGATTGAGATTTGGGCCCATGGGGAGAATGGAAAGGTATTTATTTATGTAAAGGATGACGGTGAGGGGATGGAACCCGAAGTGCTAGAACGTCTGGGCGAGCCCTATTTCTCGAATAAGACAAAGGGCACGGGGCTTGGGCTGATGGTTACTTTCCGAATTATCGAGATTATGAAGGGGGAAATTTCATTTACAAGCACAAAAGGAGTTGGAACCGAGGTGCGTATTTGCTTCCCAGCAATTAAAGTTTGAAGGTAGCAATTACGACGGCCTCGGATTCTCCTTTATTGCTCAACTTTTATTTTACGATCCCCAGACTGCGTTAGGTTTGATTTCATCTGATTGCATGACATCTGCCGGCTCAGGTGGCAGAACGAAATACAATTCATTAGACTTCTCTTCAACGGTCGTTACTTTAATATGATCCGGAAGAATCACACCAAGCACTTCTTGAATAGCTGCTTTCGGGTTGCTAAGTAATCGTGCCTTGAAATCGGGGTCTTGCCATGCGCGTTGAATTACCTGACTTTGAAGAACGGATCCTGATGTCATAGATAATCACCCTTTCACAGATAGTTAAATTTTCCTACTTAGTATAGCATGGAACATATAGCAAATCTATTAACTAGTGATACTATCTACCTTTAGTCATTTGTTGAGAGAGCAAGTATTCGAGGCCGCCACGCTGTAATGTGTTGCGATCTTTTTCAATTTGCTGAGCCCCCTCTTCTAGTTGATTGCAGAGATAAGCGTGAAATTCATAGAGGAGCGGGAAGCTGGAACTGATATTAAATAGGGCGTGGTGATTGGCATCCGCCTTTTTGCTATATCTGAGCAAATATCCTTTCACATAGATGCCTTGCTTCATCTCCTCAACCGTAGGCCGACGCTCCTGTAAATTCAGCTCCGCTTGTACCAAGGACACGAGACAATTGTAGCTTCCTTCACTAAGATCTTTCTCCCAGTCCTGCCAATCGTCCAGCAATTGCAATGTCACGAGCACTAGATCGACAGCGTCTTCCAATTGAGAGATAAGCGATTCACGTCCCGACAGAAGCATTACTGCAACGATCGATAATTTCACGGGCGCCGCCTTATGTCCTATGCGGACGGGATTCTCATGGAAGAAATCCTGTTCATTCTCATACGTTACCGCATGGGCCCATTCATTAATATACTTATCATAATATGTCCAGAATGGGGATGAAGCAGGGAACAGGCCGCTATAGGATCTGATAAGTTCCGAGTGGATAAGCTGAGCCAGAGGGAGCTGTTGTTTAGATACTTGGGCCGGGTTGTCCATCGCTTCGTCAATTAGGTGATAGTACAGCATACCCATGATATTAGCGGTAGTAATTCGCTGAACCTCCGTCAGGCTGATGGGGATTTCTTCGTTGAGCCAGAAGGGGAGCAGGTAACATATATAGTTCTTGGAGCGATTCTCCTTCAACGGATGGAACTTGTCCAGGTATAGAAGTGCAGGATTCCTGAAAAGGTCGGGAAAAGTCGCCAATATGGATTCCGCCCGCGAAAAGACAAGCTCCAAATTTTCTTCAAAATTAGTAAGCCACTTCAATTTAACCTCTCCTTGCATCATAGTTGAGTTCATTGTTTTGAAAAGTCGAAAAGATCAGGTTGTTGAAAAGAGCAAAAGCGAGCCTCCCTGAATTCTAACGAAACTCCATATCTTTATTTTCGCGAAATCATCCCCAACTGGAATCTAACGAAACTCCATATCGCTATTTGGGTAAAAAGCCGCTATCAAGCCCCTTATTTGCCACAATAGCGTTACCCAGTTTCGTTAGATTTGTAAATCGCCCTTTTAGAGGAAAATAGCGTTACCTAGTTTCGTTATAATTTTGGGCAATCGCGTTTTGGGCAACACGGTTGGCGTTCTACAAGACATACGTTTATCAACAACCTAATAACCTGCAAAAATGCAGTTATTTCGCAAGTATTTCGACCCCAAATGGCAAATTCCTGCGAAAATGCAGTTATTTTCTCTAGACAAGTCTGATTTCCAGGAAAACGAGGGGAAAACCTGCATATTTGCAGGAATTTACTAAGAAAAGAGGTTTTTGAGACGAAAGCCTGCATATTTGCAGGAATTTTCGCGAGACAGGGGGAAGCTGTGCGAAGAAACTGTGTGAAGAAGCGGTGCGAATTATGGCCGAATGTGGGCGAATGGTGCTACTAAGGGATCGAAAGGGCGCAGTGCAGGGTAAAAAGTGTAACTTATAGTAACCTATATTTGTATGTATGTGATTGTACTATAACCATAGTTGAACTGTTTGCTGCCCTCCGTCCGTATTTCATCTTGTCCAGATAGCCTGGGGAAGGAGCGGCAGCAAGCATGGATTCAGAAGAGCTGGTGCAGGCCGATCAGGATTAGCAGTAATCCCGATATGACCGTAGCTCGGTTACCGAACTTCTCAGCGGCGAACTTCTCACCGAAGCCAGCGCAGATGGCGAGCAGAATGAAGCTGAATAAGCCTACGGACAGAGAGGTACCCCATATGCTGATGCGGGTAATGCCGGCATTGAATCCCCCGGCCAGTGCATTCATGGCCAGCGCGATCCCGAGCAGCAGCGATTCGCCCAGACTGATCGATTGAGAGCTGTCCTTGTCAGCTTCTTCAGGGTTGCGCAGTAATCGGGTAAGCGCATTGGTATCATTGTCGTGCTGGACGGGCTTCTTTTCCAGATAAGGCTGCAGCATGACCCAGATCCCCACCCCGACGATGACGACCGTTCCGATCATTTGCCCAATCCAGGGTTGAACCCACACCGAGAGCCAATTTCCGAACAGACCCGAGAGCAGAGTGGCCAGAAAAGAGACGAAGGCGATGGTCAGGTTAGAGTACCAGGGGATGCGAATTTTCCTGACACCGTAAGCAATGCCTACACCGGCATTATCCAGATTTGAGGCCAGGCCGATGATGACAATAGCAGTTAGGCTGTATGAATCCATGAGATTCGCTCCTTTATATGGCTTGATGCCACAGCATATGCCCAGGAGCCCAGATTGGTTCTTGTACTGTCCTTGGATGAGACTGGGGACTAATCTTTGGATTTTTTACAATAATAGTTCCCATTTTGGAGAATATAGTAGTATAATCTTCAATAAGATATACCGGAGGAGTGATAAATGTGCTTGAGAATTTTTTGCGCCCGTCACATCTGCTCTTGGTGGTCATCGCGGCATTGTTGTTGTTTGGGCCGAGTAAGCTTCCGGAATTGGGGCGCAGCTTCGGTACAATGCTGAAAGAGTTCAGAAAGGGAGCACGAGGCGACTTCATAGATGAGAGTCCGCAAGAGGCCAAGCCGGTTCAAGAATCGAATAAATCATAGACTATATTGGAGCACCTGCCAGGGGTGTTCTTTTTTTAGGAATATTCTCATAAAATAATACTTGAGAGCCATAGCGAAAAGTCGATAATTGAATGTAAATATGGTATCTTTAAAATGCATGTTCGAATAGATCGGTTTTCAGCACCGATAACCGATAAGGTTGATGAAGTAATGTCTGAAGAGATTAGCAAGCCTTTGGGTATGGAGGGATACTGATGCAGGATGATTATGCGCGCAAGCTGGAGGATCAGAAGAGTCTGTACAAGCAGCTTGGCATTAAACTGGATGCGCTAACCATTCACGAGAAAGACTTTGATGTAAAAATGCGGGGTTATGAGAAGGAAGAAGTGGACCGTTTCCTGGACGATATCATCATTGATTATGAGCGGTTCTACGATATTATCACGGATTTGCTGGACAAATATAAAGAAATCCAGCGCAGGCAGGCCCATTGGGAAGAAGAGAAGAAGATAATGGCAATGACTGCCCGGAAGCCGCAGCCAGATATGGAGAACGCGGTAGATCGCCGTCTCGTCGATGACGGAATCCGCCAATTGGAACGCAGTCTGGAGCATTTTAAGCAATTTATTAATGGTGGTCTGAAGTAAGAATAGGGAGCTGGCATGAAGGTGCTGGCTCTTTTTGTGTATAAGAGTATCCATTCCAACGCAAACTTGAAATATCAAGCGATTGACACAGAAGGCCGCATGCCGTGATTTTCTGTAATTTCATTGTATATTCATGTTTTTAATCATTGCAACTGGGTGAAGGAAGTGGTAATATATAAACAGGATTTAGATTTAGTCTAAATTTAAAGAAATGTTTCACATTGCGAGTATTTCGCTTCTATGAAACAGATTTCTTATCATGAATGGAGGAACTCGAAATGGCAAATCAAGCTTTGGAAAAACAAATGAATCTTCTGATTGCAAACTGGACAACCATGTATACGAAGTTGCACAACTTCCACTGGTATGTCAAAGGACATAACTTCTTCACTTTGCATGTTAAGTTCGAAGAATTGTATGATGAAGCTGCAGGATATATCGATGATATCGCAGAACGTCTACTCTCGATCGGTGGCAAGCCAGTGGCAACCTTGCGTGAATCTCTGGAACTGGCAAGCATTAAGGAAGCTACCGGCAATGAATCTCCTGATGATATGGTCGCTGCCATTGTAGCTGACTTCGAAGTGCTGGATAAGGAACTGCGTGAAGGCATGTCCATCGCTGAAGAAGCGGGAGACGAAGCAACTAGCGACTTGCTGCTGGGCGTAGTATCTACGCTTGAGAAACATCGTTGGATGCTGAATGCATACTTGGGCAAATAATGATTGTTACTTAATAAAGTAAGGGACTTGTTCGTGCGTCGCTCTTAGAGCAGCACGGGCAAGTCCCTTATTGCTTAGATCTTGAATTTCTCGATCAGATTATGCAGTTTATCCGATAAATTGGCCAGGAAGCTGGCCGAAGCGTCAACCTCTTCCATCGCAGCAAGCTGCTCCTGGGATGCGGCGGACATCATTTGAGCTCCATCCACATTGCTATTGGCGACCTCCACGATATCCTCCAGCGATCTCACCAATAATTCGGTCTGACAGGAGAGATCCTTCACTGCTTCACTAATACTGTTAATCGCCGTTGCCGTCGAGTTGGCTTCTGTATCGATCTGGCCGAAGGTTGCCCCGGCGCTACGCACTAATGCCGTGCTCACCTCAACCTCTCGAGCCGTCTCAACCATAGTCTTCCCGGTCACTTCCATCTGTGTGATGATGAAGTTCACCAGCGTAGCGATTTGCTTGACAGACTCGGCCGAACGGTCCGCCAGCTTACCTACTGAATTGGCGACGACAGCGAAGCCGCTGCCATATTCGCCTGCCCTGGCTGCTTCGATCGCTGCATTGATCGCCAGCAGATTACTTTCCTCGGCAATCGCCGTAATGATCTCCAGAATACTCTGAATTTCCTTCGAATGGCCAGCAAGCTCGGTGATATTGGCGGACAGCTCATGTATTTTATTCTCCATCTTATTCATCTGCTGAACGCTCTGCTTAATCGCTTCCACGCCTTGCCCGGCGGCTGCCGAAGAGCTCTCGGCTGTCTCTGATACATGCCCCATGACAGTGGCGATCTGCTTCGTGGATGCTGACATGGAATGCAGCCGGTCTGAGCCCTGCTCCAAATTATGAAGCTGTCTCTCTGCGCCTTCTGCCAGCTCCTGAGTGATATTCACCGTCTGCTCACTGGCTTTGCCCGTCTGCTCTGCGCTAGCGGACAATTGCTGAGAAGAGGAGGCCACCTGCATTGAGGTGGAGCTGACCTCTGTAATCAGGTTGCGAAGACTGGTCACCATATTGCCGAAGTCTCGTGACAGCTTGCCTACCTCATCCTTGGAATTCAGCACCATAGGGGTGATGGTAAGATCTCCATTCGCGATCTGATTCACTTGCAGCGACAATTCCTCCAATGGACGGATCAAGCGGTGAATGAAGAAGTAGACGACAAGTGCAGCGATTAAGAATACTACAGCACCTGCTGCAAAGGGCAGAGCGATAATCTCCCAGGTTCTCTCATGAATAATAGATGCATCGAAATTGATGGTCATCAAACCGACGATAGCTTTGCCCGGATCATTATCCTCGAAGATCGGGCCATAGCCCGTCAACAGCTTCTCTCCATCGTATGTATAGACCTTCGTGTATACAGAATGCTTCATCTCTTGAATCATATCCCGGTCAGCCGGGCTGAAATAGAAGGCATCGCCCGCAGCGTAGCCGCGCTGCTTCAAATGCTGATCCGTAGCCAGTATATTTCCATCCAGCGACAGAATGAATGCTTCCTTGAATAGCGGTTTATGATCGACCGTCCAGTTTAACTGCTGCTCTACTTCGCTTAGCTTCGACGCATCTCCTAGAGCCAGCAATTTGATAACCGCAGGGTCAACTAAGCCTGTCGTAATATTCGCGCAGCCTACCGTCTCGACCCCAACCGATTTCTCAACCTGACGGTAGGTCGTACGGTAGCCGAATGCCCCGGTTATAGCACAGACAAGGCCGAGCAGGGCGATGATGGCTAGTGTTATTTTTTTTGCAAATCCCATAAGTATCTCCTATCTCTATATGATAATTTTGTTTGAACTTGAGGCACATCTATTCAACATTATAATGAGGAATTGTACGCGGAATAATAAGTAATGTTGTTGCTTTGTGTCGGAAAAGCGAAACTTTGCGCATAAAATCACAAGGGATGTGATGTTTCATGTTAAGTAATGTGGGAAATGTAGAAAAATGGCGGATTTTTATTGCTGTACCGATTCCAACAGATATTAAACTTGCACTTGCGGATTGGTGTGACGAGCGACGAGAGGAATTCAGGTTTCAGAGATGGGTGCATCGTGAAGATTATCATATTACGATGCAATTTCTCGGCGATACGAGTCCAGACAGAGTGGATGAGATAGGCGCGGCAATAAAACGGGTCATCTCAGGAATACGACCTTTTTCTATCGAGGCCCGGAGCTGCGGGACATTCGGACGGCCGGACCAGCCTAGAGTGCTCTGGGCAGGAGTAGACGGGGAAATTCGGAGTTTGCAGCAGCTGCAAAATAACATAACACAGGAAAATAGAAAGCTCGGTTTTATTCCAGAGGATCGTCCTTATCGACCGCATATTACATTGGCTCGTAAATATCGCGAAGGCAGCAGATTTGCAGCAGATATTACAGAGTTACGCCCGCGATTTGGATCATGGACAGTAGATGCATTGGTGATTTACCGTACGCAAATGAATAGACAGCCCATGTACGAGCAGATCGCTAGCATACAAGTGTGATATTTAACACAGACGATAAAAAAGACGTGAAAATTGGTGAAAAAACCTGAAAAAAATGACTTGCAATGCTTTTAAGAACGTGTTAAAGTGATAATTGACCGAATGACCGAAACAGACTTTTAGTCATTTTCGTAAGAAAAGAGTAAATCCAGTGTGAAGGAGGTGCTTCTTTTGGCTGTAGTGGATCGCAGAAAACTAATCGTTGAAGCGGCGGAAAAATCATTTGCCTTATTTGGTTACAAAGCGACAACGATGGATCATGTGGCTAAAATCGCAAATGTAGCCAAAGGAACGATTTACACGTTTTTTGCGAACAAGGAAGAGCTGTTTGATGAGATCCTTCGTTCTGTGATTGTAGAGATGAAGAATATTACGGAGCATGAAGTTCAATCAGATAGACCTTTCTTCGAGAATCTGTACCAGAGCATGGATAAACTCCTGGAATTCAGAAGTGAACACGAGCTGTTGGTGAAGCTGTTCCAGGAGGTACGGGATTTTGGAACTCCACAAGCGCGAGAGGGTCTGGATAAGATCGAGGCGGCGATCCTTGATTACTTGGAACGTCAAATTGATCGGGCAGCCAAGCGCGGAGAGATCAGAGAGTTCAATCCTAAAGTCATTTCATTTGTGCTTGTGAAGCTGTACATTGCGCTCACTTCGGATTGGAACAAAATTCACGAGCCACTAAGCAAAGATCAAATTAGAGAGTTTTCACGAGTTTTTTTATCAGGCGGGTTGTCTAAGACGTAGTTTAAGTTTGAAAGGACCCGTACGGTAATGAGAGACAGAGGGAGATAAGATTCAGGGATATAAGGAGAGAAATAATATGAGATCAATGTCGGTGTTTTTTAAGGATATGGTAGCATCCTTCAAAAAACCAAAAGTAATTATCCCAATTCTTGTCGTCATGTTCATTCCCGTATTATATAGCGGAATGTTTCTGAAGGCATTTTGGGACCCGTACGGGAAAATGGATGAAGTTCCTGTCGCGGTTGTCAATGAGGATCGCGGTGCTGAGTACGAGGGGAAATCACTCCAGGCCGGTAATGATCTGGTCGATGAGTTGAAGAAGAACGACGGATTCGGCTGGAGATTCATCTCACGCGCTGAAGCGGATGAAGGTATGAAGAACAATGATTTTTACATGACCATTGTGATTCCTGAGGATTTCTCAGAGAAGGCGACAACCTTGATGGATGATCATCCACAGCCTGCTCAGATCATTTATGAGCCGAACGAAGCTTTCAACTTCCTCGCTGCACAAATCGGCGGTACCGCAGTGAAGGAAATCAAGAGCAAAGTATCGGCCAAAGTAACAGAAGCCTACACGGAAGTGTTATTCGACCAAGTGGAGAAAATCTCCGACGGGTTTAACACAGCCGGTGAAGGTGCAACTGAGATCAACGACGGAGCCACCAAGCTGGATGAAGGCGCTCAGAAGCTGAAAGAGAACCTGGCCAAAATGGTAGACGGCTCAAGCAAGCTGAAAGACGGAATCAACCCGTTAACAGAGGGTGTCGGTGCCTTGAATAAAGGGGCCAATGATCTGAAGACAGGCGCTTCTACGCTTGCCTCTGGCTTGGATCAATTGGCAGCTGCCAATAAGCAACTGGTTGACGGTGCAGCAGCTGCAAATGAAGGTGGTACACAGCTTCATGCTGGACTTGGCGCATCACTTGAAGGCGCAAGTCAGTTGAATCAAGGATTGAAGCAATCCGAACAAGGCAGCGCCTCTCTTGTAGCTGGTCTGGAAGCTTCGGCTCAAGGCAGCGCAAAGGTAACTGAAGGCGCGAAGGCAGTCGCTCAAGGTCTTGAGCAATTGACCCAAGCAAGCCCGGAATTGGCACAGAATCCTGCAGTGAAGCAGCTCCTGGCAGCAAGCCAAGCGGTTGCGACAGGCAGTGAGCAAGTGTCTCAAGGTCAACAGCAATTGCTGAAGGGTAGCAAAGACTTGCATGGCGCTCAACAGCAACTGGTACAAGGCAGCGAGCAACTCGTCCAAGGTCAACAGCAGTTGGTCAAGGGCGCAGAACAATTGACCACTGGTCAAGGCCAACTGGTCGGCGGCTTGAAGCAATTCGGCGTGAAGCTGAATGAAGCTGCGGCGGGTGGCAAACAACTCGCAACTGGTGCTGGTGCATTGAGCGAAGGCGCTAAGCAGCTTCAAGGCGGTATGGGGCAATTGTCCAGCGGTGTAGCCACATTGGCTGACGGCTCCAAGCAATTGGACGAAGGTGCTGGGGAACTTAAAGACGGCACCAGCAAGCTGACGGAAGGAACTGGAGAGTTGGCTAGCAAGCTGACTGAAGCTGCAGATGAGACTTCATCTGTGAAGAAGACCGATGAACTCGTTAGCATGTATGCTCAACCTGTTGATATCGAGGAACAGAAGCTGAATGAAGTACCGAACTATGGTACTGGTTTCTCACCTTACTTCCTGTCCCTTGGCCTGTTCGTCGGCGCTCTGATCTCTACGCTTGTCGTTCCGCTTCGCGGATCTTCCGTAGAGGAAGCTAGCGGCTGGAATCGCTTCGTAAGTAGAGCACTTTCCTTCACAGGAATGAGCCTCTTCCAATCCTTGTTCGCCGTTCTGTTGGTTCTGTACGGTTTGAAACTGGAAGTAGCGAATGTTCCGATGTTCTATCTGTTCACCTTTGTTACTAGCCTGTGCTTCATGTTCATTATCCAGGCGCTTGTTACCTGGTTGGATAACCCAGGACGCTTCCTTGCGATCCTGCTGCTTATCTTCCAATTGACAACCTCTGCAGGAACATTCCCGCTGGAACTGCTTCCTGACTGGATGAAGCCGTTCAATCCATTTATGCCGATGACCTACAGTGTTAAAGGCTATAAAGCGATTGTATCGTCCGGTGATATGAGCGTAGCTTGGCATGAAACGCTTATCCTGGCTATCGTAGCCATCGTATTCCTGGCAATTACGCTTATGTACTTCGTCGCGCATAAAGAAGATACAGCGCCTGAAGTAAGTGCAGAAGCAAGCCTGCAAGCTTAAGCTTTACGAACTTCATAAATAATCATGAGGCCTGTCCTCCGGTACTGTTCCGGGTGACAGGTCTTTTTTTAAAATTTTATAAGTAATAGTGCAAAAGAAAGAGATTATAGTGCAAAAACACGGAAGCCGTTTTCCGTTAGAATAAACCTACGGAGCAAGCTCGGGCAAGTTACTACATGAAATAGAAAGGTTGCGCTATTATGAACCATACTGTTATACCACCCCGGCAGGGATTATATGACCCTATGTTTGAGAGAGATGCCTGTGGCATGGGCTTTGTGGCGCATATCAAAGGACTGGCGTCCCATTCTATCGTGACCCAGGCGCTGACGATGCTGACGAATATGGAGCATCGCGGCGGACAGGGCAGCGAGCCGAATTCTGGAGACGGCGCAGGTATATTAATGCAAATTCCGCATCGCTTCTTGGCACGTGAAGCAGCGCAGCTTGGAGTTCAGCTGCCAGAGCCAGGACAATATGGAGTGGGCATGCTGTTCCTGTCACAACAGTCAGATGAACGTGCTTCACAAGAGGCTGTGCTCATTCGGATCGTTGAAGAAGAAGGGCAGCGGCTTATAGGCTTCCGCGATGTTGCGACGAATGCTGAGATGCTTGGCAAGACCGCTCGTGCCGCGATGCCTTATGTAAGGCAGGTGTTCATTGGCCGCAGCTCGGAGCTGACGGAGGAGCTTGACTTTGAACGTAAATTATATGTGATCCGCCGTCGTGCGGAAGCAATGATTCGTTATACGGCGGATCGCGGCGAAGCGAGCTCATTCTATGTATGTAGTTTGTCATGTCGCAAGATCGTCTATAAAGGGATGCTGACGACGGAGCAGGTAGGCCAGTTCTACCTGGATCTTCAGGATGAAGCGATGGAATCGGCAATCGCTCTCGTCCATTCTCGTTTCAGTACGAATACATTCCCTAGCTGGGAGAGGGCGCATCCCTATCGCTTTATGATCCATAATGGTGAGATTAATACGCTGCGTGGAAATGTGAATTGGATGCATGCTCGTCAGTCATTAATCGAGAGCGAGGTGTTTGGACATGATCTGGAGAAGATCAAGCCGATTATTCAAGAGGACGGCTCTGATACAGGCATGTTCGATAATACCTTTGAATTTCTATATTTAAGCGGCCGCTCCCTTCCGCATGTGGCTATGATGATGGTTCCCGAGCCTTGGGATCAGCATGCGGAGATGGACTGGGAGCGGAGAGCCTTCTATGAATACCATAGCTCCTTGATGGAGCCTTGGGATGGGCCGGCCGCGATGGGCTTCACGGATGGGATTCAGATCGGGGCGATCCTGGATCGCAACGGTCTGAGGCCTTCACGATATTATGTGACGAAGGACGATCTGATCATATTGTCCTCAGAGGTTGGCGTACTGGATATGCCGGCAGAGCGAGTTCTGTATAAGGATCGACTGCGTCCGGGGCGCATGCTGCTGGTAGATACGAAGCAAGGGAGAATTATAGCAGACGAGGAAGTGAAGGCTTCTATCGCTAAGGAGCAGCCTTATGCGCAGTGGCTGGCAGAGTATCGGATATCGCTGCAGGAGCTGCCTGAGGCTCCGGTACCCCCGGTGATTCCGCATGAGGAGATGACCATTAGGCAAAAAGCGTTCGGGTATTCCTTTGAGGACCTTCGCAAGGTGCTGGAGCCGATGGCATTGACCGGGAACGAAGGACTGGTCTCGATGGGCTATGACGCGCCGCTGGCTGTCTTATCGGACCGGCCGCAGCGCTTGTACAATTACTTCAAGCAAATGTTCGCCCAGGTTACGAATCCGCCGATCGATGCGATCCGCGAGGAATTGGTCACTTCGACGCTGACCTTGATCGGGCCGGAGCGCGATCTGCTCCATCCGATGCCAGAGAGCTGCCAGCAGATTAAGCTGGACTCCCCGCTGCTGTCGGATGCTGATCTGGCGAAGCTGCGTCATTCGAAGCGTACGGGCTTCGAGGCGGCTACGCTTCCGATCCTGTTCCCTGCGGACCGAGGGGCGGAAGGACTAGAACAAGCGTTGGATGCCCTCTGCCTGGCAGCCGAGCGTGAGACGGACAAAGGCCAGCCGATTCTCATATTATCGGATCGCGGCATGAATGCCGAGTATGCGGCGATCCCCGCCTTGCTTGCCGTTTCCTGTCTGCATCATCATCTCATATCCCGAGGGACGCGCACGAAGGTCAGCATTGTGCTGGAGTCCGGTGAGCCTAGAGAGGTGCATCATTTTGCCTTGCTGCTTGGCTATGGCGTAAATGCAGTGAATCCATATTTGGCGCTGGCCAGCCTGCGGGATATGATCGATCAAGGTATGCTGAAGGGCATCTCTTATGATCAAGCTGCGGCGAATTATCTCAAGGCGGCAACGAAGGGTGTCGTCAAAACCTTGTCCAAAATGGGCATCTCCACGATCCAATCGTATCGGGGAGCCCAAATCTTCGAAGCGGTCGGCTTGAACCAGGAATTCGTGGATCGATACTTCACCCGGACGCCTACGCGCATCGGAGGAATTGGCCTGCTGGAGGCTGCGGCTGAGACCCTGGCGCCGCACCGTCAGGCTTATGCGGAAATCGGTGGCAGCGCCAAAGTCCTGGATTCAGGCGGTGAGTATCAATGGCGCAGCGAAGGGGAGGAGCATCTGTTCAATCCGCAGACGATCCACCTGCTGCAGCAGGCAGTCCGGACCGGCGATTACGGATTATATAAGAAATTCGCTCGACGGGTGCAAGGGGAGAACGAGCAGCATTATACGCTTCGTTCCCTGCTCTCCTTAAGGCCGGTAGGGCCGAAGCTGCCGCTTGAAAAAGTCGAATCCGCAGCTTCGATCATGCGCAGATTCAAGACCGGGGCGATGTCCTTCGGCTCGATCAGCAAAGAGGCGCATGAGACGATTGCGATTGCGATGAACCGCATCGGGGGCAAGAGCAATTCCGGTGAAGGCGGAGAGGACCTGGCTCGCTTCGAGCGGGATGCGAATGGAGATTGGCGGCGTAGTGCAATCAAGCAGGTCGCTTCCGGACGCTTCGGAGTGACCTCGAATTATCTGATCCATGCCGATGAGATCCAGATCAAGATAGCCCAGGGGGCGAAGCCTGGGGAAGGCGGGCAGCTACCGGGGAACAAGGTCTACCCGTGGGTGGCCGAGGTTCGCGGTTCTACTCCAGGCGTGGGGTTAATCTCGCCTCCGCCGCACCATGATATTTACTCGATTGAGGATCTGGCCGAGCTGATCTACGATCTGAAGAATGCCAACCGGCGCGCGCGGATCAATGTGAAGCTCGTGTCCGAGGCTGGCGTGGGCACCATCGCGGCTGGCGTGGCCAAGGGGCGGGCCGATGTCATTCTGATCAGCGGCTATGACGGCGGCACCGGGGCCTCGCCGCAGAGCTCGATCCGCCACGCGGGTCTGCCCTGGGAGCTGGGTCTGGCCGAGACGCATCAGACCCTGATGCTGAACCAGCTGCGTGATCGCGTGGTGCTGGAGACGGACGGCAAAATGCTGACCGGCCGCGATTTGGCCGTAGCCGCCTTGCTCGGGGCGGAGGAATACGGCTTCTCCACCGCGCCGCTCGTCGCTGTTGGCTGTATCATGATGCGTGTATGTCAGCTCGATACCTGCCCGGTCGGTGTAGCGACGCAGAATCCGGAGCTGCGCAAGAATTTCAGCGGCGATCCGCAGCATGTCGTGAACTTCATGACATTTATCGCCGAAGACTTGCGCGAATGGATGGCGGAGCTCGGCTTCCACAGCCTGAATGAGATGATCGGCCGCACGGATTGCCTGGATGCGAGCCAGGTCGATCATCACTGGAAGCATAAGGGTGTCGAGCTCAGCTCGCTCTTGCATATGCCGGAGGTCGCTGACGTCGCCAGCCGCTACAATACACAGGCGCAGAATCACGGCATTGAGGAAACGCTGGATGTAACCCGCCTGCTGGAGCCGGCGGCTCCTGCTCTGGAGCGGGGCGAAGCGGTGAGCATCTCCCTGCCGATCTGCAATGTGAATCGTGCGGCGGGCACCGTGCTCGGCAGTGAGGTTACCCGCCGATATGGCGCAGCCGGGCTGCCAGAGGATACGATTAAACTGCATTTCACAGGCTCGGCGGGACAGAGTCTGGGCGCATTCGTGCCACGGGGCATTACGATTACGGTAGAGGGCGATGCGAATGATTATACCGGCAAAGGACTGTCGGGCGGGAAAATTATCGTCAAGCCGCCTCTAGGTGCGACCTTTGCCGCAGAGGAGAATGTCATCATCGGCAACACTTCCTTCTACGGGGCAACCGGAGGGGAAGCCTATATTCGCGGCATCGCCGGTGAACGGTTCGCGGTTCGCAACTCTGGTGCGTATATCGTAGCAGAGGGTGTTGGCGATCACGGTTGTGAGTATATGACTGGAGGCCGGGTCGTGATCCTCGGAGAGACGGGGCGTAATTTCGCAGCCGGGATGTCTGGCGGCATCGCTTATGTCCTCGATCTGCACGGCAAGTTCAAGGCGCGCTGCAACTTGGATATGGTACTGCTGGAGCAGATGGAGTCCCTGGAGGAGATCGAGCAGCTCCGCACCTGGATCGATCGTCATGTACAATCAACGGATAGCGCTATAGGGCGCCGTGTGCTCGATAACTGGGACGAAATGCTGCCGAAATTCATCCGTGTCATCCCGAAGGATTACAAGCGGATGCTGGAGCAGATTCGCAAGGCGGAGGAGGCGGGCCTGCAAGGCGATGCCGCAATCCTGGCCGCTTTCGAAGCGAATGCGCAGGAATTGACCCGAGCTGGAACTGCCAAATAAGGGGCAAGTCGATCGGATCTATAGCAGCAGGGCAATCGTAGGGGCCTGAGTGGGGGTGTAACCAACTCAGGCCCTTTTGCGTTTATAAAATGTATGGTCAATCTGTAGTTTCGTTAGGGCTCCCAAGTGGAATATTTTATTGAAAATTGAGATTTGTGGTAGAATGAGGTAAATTCCGTGTGTACATGTTAATAAGAAGTGAATCTGGTGCACGGATGGTTAGGAGGTATGTCTTTGATGGATTTAGAGCCTGTGGTGCGAATGAAGGGGGTAAGCAAACGGATTGGCAGCAAGACGATTATCGACAATTTGACACTTGATATCCCGCCGGGGCAGGTCTATGGATTCCTGGGGCCGAACGGCGCCGGCAAGACGACGACGATCCGGATGATGGTTGGACTGATGGCGATCACTGCCGGGGATATTGAAATACAGGGTGCAAGCATTACGAAGCAATTCGAGACCGCAATCTCCCATGTGGGAGCGATTGTTGAGAACCCGGAAATGTACAAGTTCCTGAGTGGATATCAAAATTTACTGCATTATGCGCGAATGTCGCCTGGGGTATCGAAGCAGAGAATTGCGGAGGTCATCGAGCTAGTAGGCTTGCAGCAGCGGATTCATGACAAGGTGAAGACGTATTCGCTGGGCATGCGGCAGCGCCTCGGTGTGGCTCAGGCGATATTGCACCGCCCGAAGCTGCTCGTTCTGGACGAGCCGACGAATGGGCTTGACCCGCAGGGGATTCGCGAGCTGCGTAGCTACCTGCGTCAGCTGGCCGAGGAGGAAGGCACGACCATATTCGTATCGAGTCACTTATTATCGGAAATGGAGCTGATGTGCGATACGGTAGCCGTCATCCAGCAAGGACGGTTAATCGATGTCAGATCCCTTCATGATCAGGACGCCGTGGCGAATGAACAGAAGAAGACGATGTTCGAGGTCAGTGATCCCGAGCGCGCCCGGGAATTAATCGGGCAGGGTCAGATCATGGATAGCCATCTGCTGTTGGATATCGATCGCGATACCGCTGCGGCTATCAATGAGAGGCTAGTGTTGTCGGGAATCTCGGTGTACCGGATTGCGGTCGTTACGAGAACGCTGGAGGATCAATTTATCGAGCTGACAGGAGGCGGACAAATTGGGTAATTTCATGAGGCTCGTTCAGAACGAGAATATGAAAATATATCGGCGTATACGCACCTGGGTTATGTTCGGGGTCATCCTGCTTATGGTGCTGTTCTTCAGCATCCTGTTCCGCCTGGGCGGAGGCAGCTCGACGATTAGCTCCTGGGATGCGATCAGCCAGCTCTCTTTTCTGTATTATCTGGCAACGATATTCGCTGCGGTTGTAGCGGCTGATATTGTGGCCGGGGAATTTACCTGGGGCACGATCAAGCTGTTGCTGATCCGTCCATGGACGCGAACCAAGGTGCTGGCCTCGAAGCTATTGGCGCTTATCCTGTTCACCCTGCTGATTACGGTCGTGTTCTTCCTGGCTAGTTCGCTGATTTCTTTTGCCATGTATCCGGAGAATACCACCTCCTTGATGTACTCGGATGATGTTAGTCCGCTCGCTTATATGCTGGAGGATATTCTGTACCGATATATCGATCTGCTGGTGATTGCTCTATTCTCGTTCATGATCTCAGCGGTATTTCGCTCCAGCGGAATCGCTATCGGCTTATCGATGTTCATTCTGTTCACAGGCGGTATCTTCACGATGCTGTTCAATCCGGTTCGTTATCCTTGGGCCAAATATACGCTGTTCGTCAATATGGATCTAAGTCAGTATCGGGGCGGACAGGAGGGCGTAGCCGGCATGACGCTCGGCTTCTCGATCACCGTACTGCTCAGCTATGTACTGCTCTTCCTGCTTGTATCTTGGCTTGTATTCAAGAAGCGCGATGTTGCTGCATAGGCTAAAAATAAAAGTTCCCGTTTGCTATGCAGGCGGGAACTCCTTAATATCTGTTCAATTTGCATTACCCCACTTCAGGCTGCGCCGCTTTATGCGTTTTTTCCTTATTGGAGGCCGGGGCTACCACTTTGAGCTTCTCCATCGTGCTCACGCCATTAAGTAGGCCGCCTTCGAGAATAACCAGCTTGGCGACACTCACATTCCCGTCCACCTGACCGCTGCTCGTAATCGTAAGTCTGCCTTGGGTAGAAACGTCTCCGATCACGCGACCAGCCACAATGATGTTCGCTCCTCTGATATTGGACCGAGCCTCCCCGGATTCCCCGATGATGACCTGTCCTGTGCAATCAATCTCTCCATGAATAGCTCCGTCAACCCTCAGATTCGTCTCACATTGCACCTTGCCTTCGACGAGGCTGCCTTGGCCGATCAAGGTATCGGTGAGCCCGTGGGTTTTCGCATTCTTTCTGCGCATCTTAACATCCTCCGTTCATCATCCATTCCATTATTGTAAATAAGGCAAAGGGTCAATCGTCTTGCCATTCTTGACAATCTCAAAATGCAAATGAGGGCCCGTGCTGCGGCCGGTACTCCCAACCTTGCCAATCGTCTGTCCCTTCTTGATGAAGTCGCCTTCGGATACGCTGACCTTGCTCAGATGAAGATACCAGCTCTGCAGACCTCCGGGATGCTGGATGACGATGTACTTGCCATGCGAGTTATCCTGTGCAGCCGTCAGCACTTCGCCAGCGGCAGCGGCGTATACCGGATCGCCTTGCTTGGCGCCGATATCAATTCCCGCATGGAAGGAGGCGCGGCCGGAGAATGGATCGGTGCGGTAGCCGAAGTTAGAGGTGAGGCGTTTGGATAGAGTCGGCCATTCGGAAGGGGTCCCGGATAGCGAGAATTGCGTTTGCTTGGCTTTTTTGAGAGTCAGAGGGACATTCTTCTCCATCTCGTCAAGCATGGCGTTCATTTCCTGGAATTGATCTCTCGTCTGTGCAGCCAGCTGCTCGATCTCATTCTCATGAACAGCGATGAATTCTCCTCCCACCCCCACCGGATCATCGGGATGATACAGCTCGGCCTCCCCCAGGGACAGGGCGGATAAATTGCGCATCGCATCGGATTCCCCGTACTTCTCGATGAATTTCTGTAGCTGATCCTCCAGCTCGGCTACCCGTTCCATCCGGTTCATCATGCTCTGGGACTGGCTGGAGAGGGAGATGACTTCATTCTGCAATCTCTCGATTGCGGCGTTCTTGTCAGAGACGATGGCCTCGAACCTGAGATTCTGGGACTGCAGCTGATCCTCCAGTCTGGAGATGGTCTGGGTGGATTGAAGCTGCAGGCTTACAATGAGGCCAGAGATCGATAGAATGGCGATGAGCGGGACAGCGACGATCAACGGCTTCGACATCTGAACCTGCTTGGCGGGCTGCCCCGCTTCCCGAAGGACGAGCAGCGTCATCCGATTAGGATTCGGTAAGGTGGCACTTCTCATGGCATCTCCTTTCCTCTTACAATAGAAGTAGTTACTTCTGACCACGGTTGCACGTTTAATAGAGCTCATATATCTTATCTATTCCTTTATCTCTTAAATCATGTCAAAAAACTGTCTTGTCTGATATATCCCGTTCCGTTAGAGAGTGATGAGCCGATAGGCTTCAATCGGCTTCGATGCGTTTCGATGGTATGAATAAACCCCGGACAAAGTGGATAAGGCTGGAATAAAACTAATCTTAAATCCTAGGCCTTTGACTGTAAGTGCTGCAAAATAAGCTCAAGCGATTGCGGCTCGACCTCCTGCAGCAGATCGCCCTTCTGCGCCAGCCGTTCACTTATGTTCAGCAGATTGAATTCGGACGGATGCGGATTGCCTCGTACCTCTTCCCAGGTTAACGGGGTCGATACACTGGCTGCTGTCCGGGCACGTGGCGTATAGGGAGCGGCTAATGTTTTGCCACTATAATGCTGTAGATAATCGAAATAGATCTTGCCCTCGCGATCCTTCTTCAAGCGTTCAATGGTGAAGAGGTCCGGGTATTTCTCCGTGACGTAGCGGGCTACGAAATGCCCGATGGAACGGAGCTCGTCGAAGGTGACGCCGTACTTGATCGGGATGATAAGCTGGATGCCTGTAGCGCCTGAAGTCTTGGGAACGGACGAGATACCCAGGGAGGCGAGAACATCGCCGACATAGGCAGCAGCCTCCATAATTCGTGGCTCATCCTCCTGACTCGGGTCCAGATCGATCATCCATTCACAGGGCAGACTCTCTCCGACATAGTGAAGGGAGGGGTGAAATTCGATGGCAGCCAGGTTGCCAAGCCAGAGCAAGGTGGGCAGATTATCGAGCACAATATAGTGGATATCATCATGCCGGGCGGTTCTGACGAATTCAGGCAGCGGCGTGGGGGCATTTTTCTGATAGAAGAACTTGCCGTGGATTCCCCCGGGATAACGGATCGTCGTCAGCAGACGATTGTGGCAGTAGCGCAGCAGATAAGGCGATAGCTCTGCCAGCTTCTGTAGATACTGCTGCTTGGTGATCCCGGCCTCGGGCCAGAGCAGCTTGTCCGGGTTAGTGATCGTGACCTCTTCACCTTCTATTTGAATGGAGCCTTTAATCGTTCGTGCCATAGGAATACTCCTCTCTGGGGCTGCAGAATATGAAAGTCTTTGACTATCGTTACTTCCGATGAGTTTACTAATGATTAGGCTAACCTGATCCACGAAAACTATGAGTCCGCAAACTATAAGTCCGCAAACTATAAGTTCCTTAGGACAGACGGATGAAGAGTCCCTTCACTAGAAGAGGGGAGAATAGGAGAATGGCGATGAAAATAACCCCAGTGGTGCCTTTTGAACCGATCCGTGTCTTTGAATTTCCGCAGGGAGAACCGTGGATCGCGCAGGTCAAATGGGATGGTGTGCGGATGCTTGCTTATATTGAGCATGGACAGGTACGCCTGATTAATCGACGTGGAAATGAGCGGTCTCTCCAGTACCCTGAATTCATGGACCCATCAGCATATTGCCGGGCGGATTCCGCCATCCTGGACGGTGAAATGATTGCGATTGCCGGAGGCAAGCCTTCCTTCCAGGAAGTGATGAAGCGGGATAGCCTGCGCCGTCAGCAGGAGATTACCTTCGCGGTGCAGCGAATCCCAGTCGTATATATGATTTTCGATATTCTGTACTGTAATGGACAATGGGTTACGGATCAGCCTCTCGTTCAGCGTCAGCAGCTGTTGCAGGATTATGTGCTGCCGAGCAGTCTTGTACAGCTTGTCCCTAATGTGGATGATGCGAGCCGTCTGTTCTCTGTCATGAAGGAGCGCGGCTGGGAAGGGATCGTTTGCAAGCAGTTTGACAGCAGCTATGCCATTGGCGGCAAGGATGATCGTTGGCGAAAAATAAAGCTGGCTTATGATCTCTACGCCGTAATTGGCGGGGTTACGTATCGGGATGAGATGGTCAATGCTGTGCTGCTCGGCTTATATGACAGCCAGGGCAGGCTTATATATATTGGAAATGCCGGGATGGGAAAATGGAAGGGGGATGATCTGACTCGGATTACGGAGGAGGCGCGGAGATTGGCGGTGCCACAGCGTCCTTTTGCAGAGTTCCCGGGACGGGTGAAGGGAGCGGTATGGCTGAAGCCTGAGCTCACGGTCAAGCTGCAATTTGCCGAGTGGACCTCGGGCGGAACGATGCGCCAGCCGGTACTTCAGGGCTGGGCCAACGTTCCGCCCGAGGCTTGTGTCCTCACACAGCAGACTTAAATGGGATGTAGCCTGTTTTTTCAGCTCAGGAGATGGTCTTCTTCGACGTTTTGCTGGTGGTCTTGCGTTTCGGCTTCGTTACGGTCTCAGTCACCGCGGCGGGCTTGGCCTCTTCCGTCTCTGCAGCTGCTTCCTTCCGCTTCCTGGACGGAGCGCGCTTCGGCTTGGGCTTAGTCTCGCCCGGGTCTGTGACGATCGGCCCCTTGACGGCCTCGATGCTCGCCTGCAGCGCAGACATCAGATCGATGACATTTGCCTCCGGTTTAGCCGGGGCCAGGCTGATCTCCTCTCCGGCGATTTTTTGCTGGATCAGGGTTAACAGATTCTCTCGGTAGTCATCGGTGTATTTCTCCGGCTCGAACGGGGTGGACAACTGCTCGATCAAGAGCTTGGCCATCATCAGCTCCTTGTCATTCACGTTAGCCGCCTGCGGCAAATTAGGAACCTGAGAGACGGGACGTATCTCATCGGGATAGAAGATCGTCTCGATCACAAGGCAGTCCTCCATCACCCGGATCGCTGCCAAGCTTCCCTTGGAACGGATGGCGAGCTTGGCTATACCGATTTTGCCGGAATCCCGCATCGCCTCGAGCAATAACCGATAGGCATTGCCGCCGGCCTGATCCGGGGATAAATAATAGGTTTTCTGAAAATAAATCGGATCGATCTCTGTCAGATCTACGAAATCGAGAATGGTGATGGTTTTCTGGGTCTGGGCGGATAACTGCTCCAGCTCCTCCTTGGTAAATAGTACATATTTCCCTTTCTCATACTCATAGCCTCGGGAGATCTCCTCCCAATTGACATCTACATCACAGGTAGGGCAGCGGCGCACATAAGAGATCGGGCTTCCGCACACTTTATGGATGTATTTCATCGATATGTCTTTGTCCTCCGTAGCTGAGAACATCTTCACCGGCACATGGACCAGCCCGAAGCTGATCGCGCCTTTCCACACGGTATGCATGCTGGGCACTCCTTTCCATCCTCTTTTTCTTGGTTCAAGCGATTTAAGTTTGCTCGGATATTCAACATCATCATTATTGCGGCCCTTCATCCGTGTGTTGCGGCTGTCTTGACAGACCGATATAATGATTTAGAACAGCATTTCGTTTGACGCAAAACGACGATTTTCTTTTAGCATGACCGGGAAACACTAATTTTATAGGTTTTTGTTGTAAAAGCGCAGCTGCCCGCGGGAACAGGAATTGATAAATTTCGCTGGCGAATGCTGCAGATAAGGGTGATCAACGTATGGAATTCGATAAATTGTCGGCGAAGCTCGTATATGAGGTGAAAGACCTGGCCGGAACCGAGAGGCTGGCCGCATATCTGGCGGGACAAGCCTTGCCAGGGACAGTAATCGCGCTCGATGGAGATCTCGGAGCGGGCAAGACGGCTTTCTCGCAATTGTTCGCCAGGCATCTGGGAGTCCAGGGAACGGTGAACAGTCCGACCTTCACTTTGATTAAGGAGTATAAAGGGCGGCTGCCTTTTTACCATATGGATGTATATCGATTATCGCTGGATGAAGCCGAGGAGCTCGGTCTGGATGAGTATTTCTATGGGCAGGGCGTTACCTTGGTGGAATGGGCCAGCCTGATTACCGAACTTCTGCCGCCGAATCTGCTCCATATTTATTTGGAGACGATCTCGGGCACGGAGCGGAGAATATATCTGAATGCCAGTGGTCAGCCCTATGAGGCATGGATGAACACTTTAATAGAGAATGGGGTCCTTGAATAATGAATAAGAACGGTAGTCGGCCGCAGCAGCGGCTATTAGCGTTTGATACTTCAACTTCTTCCCTGGCTGTAGCGGTCATGGAGAATGGTACATTGCTGGCGGAGCAAAATATACATGCCGAACGGAATCATTCAGCTTATTTGGTAACAGCGATTGAAAAGGCGCTTGAGGCTGCCGGAATAACGAAGCAGGAGCTGGATGGCATTGCCGTAGGCATCGGTCCCGGCTCTTACACCGGGATTCGTATCGCCGTGACGACGGCCAAGACACTGGCTTGGGCATTGCATGTCCCGGTGTTCGGCGTGTCCAGCCTGGAAGCGACGGCGCTTGGGGCCTGGGCCAAAGGCACGAACCAGGATGCGGCGGTATTGGGAGCCTCAGCTATAGGGGCGGCTTCGCGGTCGGAAGCCAACTCAGGCGAGCATTGGATCATCCCGTTAGTGGATGCCCGGCGCGGACAAGTCTATACCGCGTTATTTGCCGCCCAGAGCGGCAGTTTGCCGCGGCGGCTTGAGCTTGATGGCATCCGGTTGATGGATCGCTGGGTCGCGCAGCTCAGCGAACTGCTGCAATCCTATGCTCCAGAGGAGCGTCCGGCAGCGATCTGGTTCGTCGGCGATGTCGCCTTGCATGAAGCATCCGCGGAGGCCTTGCGTCCTCTCGTCGGCGATCGGCTTCATATCACTTCCTATGAACTGGAAGGGATCTGGATGGGGCTGGTCGGGACGGCGAGGAGCTGCAGCGGTGCAGGCGATGAGGTTCACGCGCTGGAGCCGAACTATACCCAGCTTGCCGAAGCGGAAGCTAAGCTGCTCCGCAAGGCATAGAGGAGGAGACCATGTATGCGGTCTATACGGTCTATACAAGATGCTGAGCTTGGTAAGATAGAATTTCGTCCCATGACATTGGAGGATATCCCGGATGTGATGGTGATTGAGCATGAGTCCTTCACGCTGCCCTGGAGCGAGGGAGCCTTCCGCAATGAAATGACGATGAATCATTTTGCCAGATATCTGATCTTGGAGGTGGAGGGCAAGCCGGTCGGATATTGCGGTATGTGGACGATTGTCGATGAAGCCCATATTACGAATATCGCGATAAGAACAGCTATGCGCGGACAACATCTTGGCGAGCATCTATTGAGAGTTATGATGGATTGGGCTGTGGATCTGGGCATGGTTCGCATGACCCTGGAGGTTAGAGTCTCAAATTACATCGCACAGTCACTCTATGGCAAAATGGGATTTGTTCCTACGGGGAGGCGCAAGGATTATTATTCAGATAATCATGAGGATGCGCTGATCATGTGGTGTGACTTGCCGGTACGGGTACAGCAGGGCTGAGCCGTGAAAGAGAGAGGAAGAGAGGAATATTGTTAAATCAAGATTGCTATATATTGGCGGTAGAGACGAGCTGTGATGAGACGTCTGCCGCGGTTGTCAAGAATGGTACAGAAGTGATGTCGAATCTGATCGCCAGCCAGATCGAGACGCATAAAGCATTTGGCGGCGTGGTGCCTGAAGTGGCTTCGCGTAAGCATGTAGAGAATATTACATTGATGCTGGACGAGGCGATCCGGCAAGCCGAGATTGAGCCAGATCAGCTCAGTGCGATTGCGGTGACCGAAGGGCCGGGGCTGGTCGGTGCCCTGCTCGTCGGAATTATGGCGGCGAAGAGCCTGGCCTTTGCGCTGGACAAGCTGTTGATCGGCACCCATCATATCGCCGGGCATATCTATGCCAATCGGCTCGTTCAGCCGATTGAGTACCCATGTATGGCTCTGGTCGTATCTGGCGGACATACAGAGCTTGTCCTGATGGAGCGGGAAGGCAGCTTCCAGTTGATCGGCCAGACCCGGGATGATGCCGTCGGCGAGGCCTATGACAAAGTTGCCCGCGCGCTCGGCTTCCCTTATCCGGGCGGTCCGCATGTCGATAAGCTGGCGCTTGAAGCCGCTGAGAGCGAGCATCTGCCCCGCGCCTGGCTGGAGCCGGATTCTTATGACTTCAGCTTCAGCGGCTTGAAGTCAGCCGTGCTGAATACGGTCAATCAGCATAAGATGCGGGGCGAGGAAGGCTATCAAGCAGCGATTGCCCGCGGCTTCCAGGAGTCGGTGATCGAGGTGCTAGTTGAGAAGGCGATCCGCGCGGTGCGGGCTACAGGGGCGAAGCAGCTTCTGCTCAGCGGCGGAGTCGCGGCTAACCGCGGTCTGCGGGCTAGCCTGGCGGAGCGCTGTGCCAGCGAGAAGATCGCGCTGGTGATCCCGCCCTTTAAATACTGCACAGATAACGCCGCGATGATCGGCGCTGCGGCTTATCTTAAATGGAAGCAAGGTAGCTTCTCCGATCTGGAGCTGAAGGCCGATCCTTCCCTATCCTTAGAGGAATGGCTATAAAAAGTGGGGCTGTCCAATACGCCTCCAAAAATAAAAAGTTGGGCGGAGAAACGTCATGTTTTCCGTCCAACTTTTTTTGTGGGCCAAAGCCGCGATCCCAAACTCCGTATTTATTCGCGCAAGAGACAAACATGGACGGACGGTCAGGACTCCCCCCTGATCTAGCGGTCAAAAATGTCCGTTAGAGCCTGAAAACAACAATTTTGTGCCTCTAACGGACATTTCTGACCCTTAGAAGCGAAAAATGCCATTTTCCGCGGCTATTTCCCTTGTAACGGACATTTATGTCCGTTACAAGGGCGGGGTACCACCGGATCAACGCTAACGGCCATTATTGTCCGTTAGCGTTGATCCGGTCAGAGCAGGGGGGATGTTCACATCTGTGGGCATGTTTGGGCACGCAAAAGGGGCGTCTCCAAGCCGGAAGCTCGACTTTTGAGACAGCCCCATTCGATAATTAGGGATGATTGCTGCTAGCGTGTGTTCTGGCTGTGGCGGTGAGCTATTCGGAAGAGGCGGCGGCCTCCTTCATAGCCTCCGTAATGCCCGACGACAGATTCTCCATCCGGCTTGTCCCTTCAAAGATACTCCCCTCTTCGATGGAGAGGGAGGCGGCAGCTATATTTCCATATAGCTTGCCCTTCGCCGTTATCGTCAATTTATTGCTGGCCTGTACATTGCCGTTCACTTGCCCGGCGATCGTTATGTTCCTGGCGCTGATAATATCGGAGGTCACATTGCCTTTCTCTCCGATCGTTACATCACCGCTGCATTCGATATCGCCGTTCATCTGGCCTTCGATGCGCACGCTTGCGCTCGATTTCAGCTTACCTTCAAATATACTGCCCTCTCCGATCAAGGTATCGGTCGCATTCGGGTCGATTTTGATTTTGGAGCCTTTACTTCGTAGCATCAGGTCTAGTCATCCTCCTCAGGGATTTTTAAATAGAGTAGTGGATCGACGGCAACACCGTTCTTCATCACTTGAAAATGAAGATGCGGGCCCGTGCTTCGGCCCGTGTTCCCGAGCTGTCCGATCACATCGCCTTGCTTCACCACATCGCCCGTATCGGCCAGTGCTTTCTTAAGATGCATGTAGATCGATTCTGTTCCCGATGGATGGGATACGGTTACGTAATACCCGCGTGCTGGACTGTAGCCAGCATCAGTTACCTCGCCGTCCGCCGCGGCGTAGATCGGATCCCCTACCTTTCCGCCAATATCCAGCCCACTATGCAAGGTAATCTTCCTGTTGAACGGGTCCACTCGCTTGCCGAAATCCGAGGTGGTACGCACGGAAGTGGTAGGCCAATAGGTAGGCAGAATGCGCAGCAATTGCTTGTACTTCTGCAGATTTAGCTTCGTCTGATCGAGTCTTGTCTGTATGTTTGGCATTTTATCGAGAGTAGCCGCCAGATTCTCCTTCGTCTCTGCGGCTAACGATACGATCTCATCCTCGGTAAGCGGAATGTCCTCGCCGCCGATGCCTCCTTCAGTTAGCGGCAGCAGAGCGGTCAAATCCGAAGCCAGGCCAGATCCAGATCTGCCGGTCAAGGATCTCAATTCCGATTCAATTTGCTCAAGCTCATTGATCTTGATCTCGATGTCCTTGGATTTCTCCGACAATTCGAGCAATTCGGACAGCAGCTTGTCAACGGTCTGCTCTTTATTGTCGATCGTGCTCTGGAGCTGATTATTGGATTGGGAGAGCTCTGCTTGTAAAGAGGTGATCCGGTCGGAGTGATTGCGGTTCACGATGAACAGAACGAGGAGCAGTACAGCTATGCTTCCAACGGCTATAGCCATGGACAGCAGAAGAGTGAATTTTAATTTGAAGCGGAATACCGGGCTGGTGCCCTCCGGCACGATCAGAACCGTAAACCGCTTGTTGATCGGTTTGAATCTGAATTTCATGTAATCCTCCTGAACGAAGTTGTAATCATTCTATGGGACTAAGACTTCCTGACGATAAGCTAATAGCTATGATTCGTCAAAACTTTCCAAATCCCTGCCTTGTACAGAAAATTGTCAGATGTTTGCCCTTATCATTTGTACAAATTCTCCATTATATTCATTGTGGAAAAAGGAGAATGTCTTATTTTGTCGTTTACTCTATGATATATTCTAAGGGATATAGTGCATTTTGTTCATTTCGTTTATTGAGAGAAGAGGCTGGTGTTATGGAAATGATCCAGGGAAATTTGATTACGGTGGATACCTTGAAGGAGGATTTTATCCGTCTAGGAGTTCGTCAGGGAATGACGGTCATTATGCATTCTTCTTATAAAGCGCTCGGTTCCTTCGTAGTCGGAGGGCCGCCCGCTGTTTTTCTGGCGCTAGAAGGCGTGGTCGGTAATGAAGGAAATGTGGTCATGCCGACTCATTCCGGGGATTTAAGCGATCCTGCGGGCTGGGAGAATCCACCTGTGCCGCAGGAATGGTGGGAGACAATTCGGGAACAGATGCCGGCTTATGACCCGGACATCACACCGCTGTGGTATATGGGGATTATTCCTGAGATCTTCCGCAAGCAGAGCTCTGTGATCCGTAGCGATCACCCGCAGGTTTCTTTTGCAGCCTGGGGGGCTAAGGCGGAGTTTATTAGCGGACAGCATTCCTTGGAATACAGCTTAGGTGAGCAGTCTCCTCTGGCGCGAATCTATGATTTGGAAGGCTATGTGCTGCTGCTCGGCGTCGGCAATGACTGTAACACTTCACTGCATTTATCGGAAATTCGGGCGGAGTATGAGACCAGGCGGGAAATAGGGAACAAGGCGCCGATGCAGGTCGATAGGGCAAAGTGCTGGGTGGAGTTCAAGGATATTGAATATGATGCCTCTGATTTTGCGGATATCGGTGCGGATTTCGAGCGGGAGACGGGTCTGGTTAGGCGCGGGAAGATCGGCGGGGCCGATGCTATGCTCATTCCGCAGAAGGCCCTGGTCGATTACGGAACAGCCTGGCTGCCTCTCCATAGGAAGAACAAGGATTCGAATGGACGGTAGAGTGTAAAATAACGAGCCAAGACCTCACATGAATACGAGGTCTTTGGTTGCCCTAATTTGTAACGAAACCAGGTATCGCTATTTGCGCCAAAAAGAGCGATTTAAAAATGTAACGAAACAGGGTATCGCTATTGGGGTGAAAAAGGAGCTGTACGGCTGGTTTCTACCCGAGTAACGATACGGAGTTTCGTTAGATTATGAGCGGTGCTGATTTGGCGGAATTAACGATATGGTGTTTCGTTAGAGCGCGCTTCGAAAGCCTGGTCTTAGCTTTTCAACTGCCAGAAGGTTGTGTTGCCTTTAATTTCTCTCCAGCAGGGCTGGATCAAATTGTTGAATAATCTTCTCCGGGCCTTCCGTAACTTCATAGCTCCAGCTGAGCATCCCGCCGTAAAAATTATGAACCTTCTCGAACCCATTATGCTTCAAGAACCTCGCGACTTCATAGCTTCTGCCTCCACTGCGGCACACGAATATATATTCCCGATCCGCGTCGAGCTCCTGGACATAGTCCGGAATATCATTCATCGGAATGAGCGGTATGCCCGGAATATGACCCGCTATGTATTCTCCGGGCTCACGAACATCGATGATTAAAGTTTTATTATCTGGATTTTGAAGTATTAGCTGCAATTCAGCGCTATCTATATGGGAAATCCCTGCGATGATCTCTCGCATTTGTATGACCTCATTTCGATGTGATATTTTTCTATCTTATCGATTGGAGTCCAGAATTTCAATTCCTAATATCGGCGGCATATGATAAATTGGAATCAACATAGAGCTACATTCAACTAATATCGCTTTTCTGATTCATCTTTAGTGAAAATTATCACAAATGTAAATCGAAAGGATGATGGATGTGCAGAGTAAACCACGGCGTTCCTTTGCATGCTGGTTGTTGATCGGACTACAGTTGTTTCTGGGGATCGGTGCAGTATTTGGTGGAGGGATATTAGTGATTGATCCGAGTGGGGATCTACTAGGCCTGCCTTCTGACATTATGCAGATTCCCCTATTCCCGAACTATCTAATTCCCGGCATCATTCTGCTGGTGTGCCTAGGGATTTGGCCATTAATCACCGCTTGGGGACTTATCACGATGCGGGATTGTGGTTGGGCGGAGCGATTGAATATTTTCAAGAAATTACATTGGTCCTGGGCATTCTCGCTGTACATTTCAATTACTTTAATCATTTGGATCTCGGTCGAGACCTATATACTTAACGGGGTTGCATTCATCCATCTATTCTACATTGCTCTAGGCTTGGCAATTGAGATTGTAACGGTGCTGCCTCATGTCCAGGAAGCGTATTTGAAGTCTAGTGCAGGAAATGAATTTTAGTTAAGGGCAAGGCACCTTTCTAGGCACTTTGTCAAGTTGTGGACAAGAGAAGGGCGATTCGGGACGATTATGCAATGAAAATCATAAAAAGTCTTGTGCGCCAACGGATTGAATTTATCGGTTGCAAGTCTAATAATTTTTTCAGAAAAATTGTGGATAATGTGCATAACTTAGTGGATAATTTGGGAAATCTCAAGAAAAGCCCGTTTTAAGCTATAAAAAAACGACCTGGCTGGTCGTTTTTTTACATATATTATCAAATGGCTGTGGATAAAGCTGTGATTATAGATTTTATTACGATTTTATGAAAATCTTAGCCTTCCATCAGCTGTTCCCATTCCTCATAGCAGCTCGCTAGCTGCTCCTTATGCTCATCAATCGCTGCTTGCCGTTCTTGAACAGCGGTGTAATCCTGATATATTTCCGGCAAGGTGAGCTCATGCTCCAGTGTAGCGATATCGCTTTCCAGCTTGGCAATTTGCTCTTCCAGCTGCTCCAGACGACGCTGACGATTGCGTTCCTCACGCTTGGCCTGCTTGTCCGCTTCGTAGGATGCTGCCCCTGCTTTAGCTTTAGAGGCATTGTCAGTCTCTTGATTAGTGGTGTTCCGCTCGGATGATTTCTGCTTGGAGCCTTCCAGCGCTGCCTTCTCCGCAGCGATCTCTTCCAGTTCCAGCTTCTTCTCCAGATAGTCATCATAATTACCCAGGAAATGCTGGGCGCCACTCGGATGCAGCTCCACGATCCGCTCAGCCATCTTGTTCAGGAAATAGCGGTCATGAGAAATGAACAGTAATGTGCCGTCATAATCGAGCAGGGCCGATTCCAGCACCTCTTTGCTGAATAAATCCAAATGGTTAGTCGGTTCGTCAAGGATCAGGACATTAGCCTTCTCCAGCATCAGCTTGGCCAGTGCTACCCGGGCCTTCTCACCGCCGCTTAATGCAGCGATTTTCTTCAGCACATCCTCGCCGCTGAACAGGAAGTTTCCAAGCACACTGCGGATACGCGCCTCTTCAATATGCGGAAAAGTCCCCCAGACTTCCTCCAGTACCGTATTGTTGCGATTCAGATGAGTTTGCTCCTGATCGTAGTAGCCGATCTTCACTTTGGCTCCCCAGGTTAATGAGCCTGAGCGTGGCTTCAGGTCATCGGTTAATATTTTTAGCAGAGTAGATTTACCGATACCGTTCGGCCCGATTAGAGCTACCGTCTCGCCGCGCTTCAGGTCGAAGGAGACGTTCTGGAACAGCGGCGGATTGCTATGATCATAAGCATAGGATAGCTGCTCCACACGGAGTACATCCTTGCCCGTCTGGATTTCCGCCTCGAAGGAGAAGCTGGCTCGCTTCAGATCGCCGAGCGGACGGTCGATCCGCTCCATCTTCTCCAATGCCTTGCGTCGGCTTTGCGCTCGCTTGGTCGTTGAAGCGCGGACAAGATTACGCTGAATGAAATCCTCCATCCGGGCAATTTCGTCCTGCTGCTTCTCATATTGCTTCATGCGGCTCTCATATTCAGCCGCCTTAAGCTCGATATAACGGCTATAATTGCCGGTGTAGCGGGTCGATTGATGCCGTTCGATCTCGACGATGGTCGTAACGAGACGGTCAAGGAAATAACGGTCATGGGAGACGACCAGCAAGGCCCCGGAATAATTGCGGAGGTAATCCTCCAGCCAGGTCAAGGTCTGAATATCCAGATGGTTGGTCGGCTCGTCCAGCATCAGCAGGTCGGGAGCCTGGAGCAGAATTCTGGCCAATGCGAGCCTTGTCTTCTGCCCGCCGCTCAGCGTTGAGATGATGGTATCCGATGGAAAGTCTCCGAAGCCCATACCATACAGCACGCTACGTATACGAGTCTCGATTTCATAGCCGCCATTATCCTTGAACCAGTCTGATTTCAGGGCATAGCGATTCAGCAGATCCTGGTAGGCTTTCTCATCAGCGGCTGTAGCAGGGTCAGCAATTTGCATCTCCATCTCCCGCAGTTCGCGCTCAGTCTCTAACAATGGGGCAAATACATTCAGCATTTCCTCCCAGATCGTGCGGTCAGATTGTAGACCACTATTCTGAGCCAGATAGCCGATACGCGTCTCCTTGGCTTTGAAGATTTGGCCACCGTCATGCGATATCTCTTCGGCGATGATTTGTAGTAAGGTTGATTTTCCTGCGCCATTAACACCGACCAGGCCGATCCGATCTCTTTCCAGGATCTGCAGATTGATGCCCTCCAATACCGGAGTGACGCCATATAATTTAGTAATATTAGCAGCTTGAAGCAACATATGAATTTGATCCTCCACGAATTATTGAGAATGTAACCGTCCAACTATATATTGTAGTGTACATGAAAAAACCTGCAAATGCACCGCACATTATGCCCGTTGTCATATCATTTGTGAAAAGAAGCTTGGTTTTCATTTTACGTTAACAATGATACACTAGAGGGAAGAATATTTATTTCTGGCCATTGAAATATGTCCTTCTTGATGGAAAGGGGAAGATGCATCGTGAGGGATATTGCGGCACAAAAGAGAGAGCTTCGCGACAGGATGAAAGCGATTCGCTCCCGTGTCTCTACAGCTTCTCGCAAGGAACAATCACTGGCTGCTAGCAGGCTGGCAGAGAATGAGGTGCTGTCCCCCCTAAGACTGAGCCGTGGCGGAAGACTGAATGTATTCTGCTACATGTCATTTCGAGATGAACCCGAGACAATGCCATTGATTCATACCTGCCTCAAGCATGGCGATCGGGTGCTTGTTCCCAAAGTAAATGAAGGACGGAAGCTGACGCTTCATGAAATGAAAGCTATAGATGAGCTTACACCGGGAGTCTGGGGTATTCTCGAACCGGGAGATGATATGCCGCTGTGGCCGGCTGCACGCTATGAGGAAATAGACATCATTATTGTTCCAGGGCTCGCTTATGACCGGTATGGTGGAAGGATCGGTTACGGAGGCGGATATTATGACCGTTTTATCGAGCAGGTATCTGTGGCTGGTAAGAACGGCACTATATCCCCGATCAAGGCTTCACTTGCGCTTATGGAGCAGATTGTTCCTGAGCGGGTTCCGATGGAAGAGCATGATTTTAGACTGGATATGCTATTTACGGCATCTGGTATGATATATATGAAGGGAAGTAGTGAAGGCATTTATGGAAACGGAATCAGGACAAGCCCTGACACATTTTAATGAACAGGGCCGGGCGCGGATGGTCGATATTTCGGCGAAGGACTCCACGGCCCGGGTGG
Organism: Paenibacillus aceti; assembly: GCF_003614185.1. GTDB lineage: Bacteria > Bacillota > Bacilli > Paenibacillales > Paenibacillaceae > Fontibacillus > Fontibacillus aceti. The sequence continues at coordinate 2,706,220 of NZ_KZ987724.1, read as the reverse complement.
CCGTCGCCAGAACAACGGTAACGATGCTGCCAGCTACGCTTACAGCTATTAAGCAGGGGAGAATCGGCAAGGGAGATGTGCTTGCCGTCGCCCAGGTTGCCGGAATTCAAGGCGCGAAGCGTACGTCAGAGTGGATTCCCATGTGCCACACGCTGCTGCTTACTGGAGTGAATATCGTCTTCGCAGATAATGATCGAGACGAACTATATATAGAAGCAACCGTCCGGACCGAGGGCAAGACCGGCGTGGAGATGGAGGCACTGACCGCCGTATCAGCGGCTGCGTTAACAGTGTACGACATGTGCAAATCCCTGCAGAAGGATATCGTTATCGGGCCGACCATGCTGCTCGCCAAGAGCGGCGGAGCTAGCGGGGAGTATAGATCAAGAAATTATTTATAAAGTTCATCTTTAAATAGAAGTTCCTAAATGGGTGAGGAGGATGGCTTCATGGTTTGGAAAACTGCGATTCTTACGGCAAGCGACAAAGGAGCCAGGGGCGAGCGTGAAGATACGAGCGCACAGGTGATTAGGGAACTGGTCGAAGAAGAATTGGGGGGCGAAATTATCGAGTATCGTATCGTGCCGGATGAACCGGACGAGATTATCGCTGCCCTGATTGAGATGACCGACTATTTCCAGGCCGATCTTGTCCTGACGACAGGCGGCACCGAGCTGGCGATTCGAGATGTGACCCCGGAGGCGACCCGACGTGTCATTGAACGTGAGGTGCCTGGGATGGCTGAAGCGATGCGCTCTAAGGTCACTCAGAAGAATCCGGCCGGCATGCTGTTCCGTGGGATCGTCGGAATTCGCGGACGAACTCTGATCGTTAATCTGCCCGGTACTCCCAAGGGAGTGCATGAGAACCTGGCAGCGATTATGGATCAGCTTCCGGAAGCGTTGCTTATGGTCACGGGCCAATTCCGCCTTTGATCTCCTTTGTTGTTATGGAAGTAGGCAGGCCTTGTTTTTGCGGCTGCACCGGGGGTTGTCGTATATACGTTGGCATAATATAAAATTCGTAAAAAAATTTGCGAAACAGGCTGTAACTGTGATCTTTGTTATGGTATGATGTGGGCGTATCGTGATGGCGCTGTCATCACGAGTCCATTATTTTATGCTAACGGGGGAGAATGAACATGAGCGCAGGTACTTTTCTGTTGATTGTTATAGCGGCTCTTGTGCTGTTTGGTCCGAAGAGGCTGCCGGAGCTCGGCCGCGCTGTTGGGCGTACGATTAATGAGTTCAAGAATGCTACCCGCGATATTGTAGAAGATCGTCCCGAAGCTCAGAAAGCAGAAGCGGCGCCTGGGCCTGTGAGTGAGGCACCGAAGCAGGAGGATCGCCGGTTACCGGAATAGTAGAGTGATATCATAATTGAGATACATACTGGAGGTTAAGTCCCTTCCTGTCTATAGGGAGGGGCTTTGTTTGAATCGCCATAGTTATGATATTGTGCTGTGCTGACCAGACTTACTGGCTTAAGAGGAGGACAGGTATGGCTGATGAACAAGGGACTGTAACGCTCGTCGAGCATTTATCGGAGTTGAGACGTAGATTAATCTATGTGGCTGTTGTGTTTACGGTCGTTCTCGTCGCTGCTTTTTTTGTCGTCCGTCCGATCTATCAATATTTGACGATCAATACGATCACAGGTGTAGAGATTAAGCTGAACGCTTTCTCCTTTTGGGATGGCGTCGGCGTATATATGCAAATCGCTATGGTCGTCGCTCTAGGTATTACGCTGCCTTTTACATTATATCAAATATGGGCGTTTGTTAGTCCGGGACTGAAGCCGAAGGAACGCAAGGCGACGCTCCGATATATTCCTTATGTGTTCCTGTGTTTCCTCATCGGGATCGCCTTTGGCTACTTTGTGGTGTTCCCGCTGGCGATGAAATTTACTGCAGGGCTGAACCAGGAGCTGGGCTTGATCGAGACCTATGGAATGGCGGATTATTTCAAGTTTTTGATGAACGTCATTTTTCCGATCTCGCTGCTATTTGAATTGCCACTGGTCATTCTATTCCTGACACAGCTGCGCATTCTGACCCCACAGCTATTGCGCAAGATGCGGCGTGTCGCTTACTTTATACTGGTCATTATTTCAGCTATGATTACTCCGGCGGATTTATTCTCAGCCTTCCTCGTGCTTATCCCGCTTATTATTCTTTATGAGATCAGCGTGCTGCTCTCCAGTCGGGTGTACAAGAAGCAACTGGCTGCGGATGCCAAGCGTGCGGAAGAGTATAGCGGATGATCCCTGCGATTTGCAGGCTGTTGAAAAAGTGCTGGGCAGTTTTTCGGAGCCCGGAGCTCTAACGAAACTCTATATCGTTATTTTCGTGAAATCAGCACTGATTCCAATCTAAGGAAACACCATATCGTTATTCGGGTGAAAATCAGCTTTTTAGCCACTTATTCGCCTCAATAACGATACCCCGTTTCGTTAGATTTTGAAATGGCTCCTTTTGATGCAAATAGCGATACCTTGTTTCGTTACAGTTTTGGAACAGCTATTAGGTTAGGGGCAAGCGTAGGCCATACAACGTTCTGTAAATTCTAACACTTCTTCGGAAACGGGATAAAGACCTGTTATTTCCGCAGGCTTCTTCCTCACTTCCCAGAACTTATTCATAAGTTCCTCGTCCCCTCTGAACGTATCTTTTGAAATCCCAATCCATTCAAGAGCAATTTTATAGCCTTCGTCCGATTCTGGCGGGATTCCTTGCTGAATCACCATTCTATCGCGGCTTTATCTATCGTTGGTTTGAGAACACGCATGGGTTTGAGGTGGGGGCTACTTTTCCTGGGGGTGTTATCTTCGCATGGGCTTACGAGCGAACTCATTCGATCTGGCCCGGTGTTATTATCCATGGTTTATCGAATGGGTGTTCCTGGTTCTGACTGCAATAGCGTAGAATGTCCTTAAACATTAATTTAATAAATTTTTTGGTCAAAAAAATGATGCAAAAACTTGAAATTTGGATGCGATTTTATTATCATTATAGATGTTGTTAGCACTGTGATTCATCGAGTGCTAATTGTTGAAGCGGTAGCTAAAACTAAAACTATTAATTTGAAGGAGGCTCTTTTTCATGATCAAACCATTAGGCGAGCGCGTATTGGTAGAACCAATCGAGCAAGAGGAGACTACAGCATTGGGTATTGTACTTCCAGAGGCGTCCAAAGAGAAGCCACAGGAAGGGAAAATCGTTGCAGTCGGAAGCGGTGCGTTGAAGGATGGGGTTCGTGTTCCGTTGGAAGTGAAAGTTGGGGACCGCGTACTGTTCTCCAAATATGCCGGTACTGAAGTGAAGTATGAAGGTAAAGAATATTTGATTATGAAAGAAAGCGATATTCACGCGATTATTGAATAACAACCCAAATACTTAAATATAACGGCATGATTTAAAATATAGGGAGGTAATCATTCATGGCAAAGGTTATTAAGTTTAGTGAAGATGCACGTCGCGCTATGCTTCGTGGTGTAGATACTTTGGCAGATGCGGTAAAAGTTACATTGGGACCAAAAGGTCGCAACGTAGTATTGGAGAAGAAATTCGGCAGCCCGCTGATTACGAATGACGGCGTTACCATCGCTAAGGAAATCGAATTGGAAGATGCCTTCGAGAACATGGGCGCACAGCTCGTGAAGGAAGTGGCGACGAAGACCAATGATGTAGCTGGTGACGGAACGACGACAGCAACGGTTCTGGCGCAAGCCTTGATTCGCGAAGGTCTGAAGAACGTAACTGCAGGCGCTAGCCCAGTTGGACTGCGCAGAGGGATCGACAAAGCGGTGAAGGTAGCCGTTGAAGAATTGCAGAAGATCTCCAAGTCGATCGAAGGCAAGCAATCGATCTCTCAAGTAGCTGCGATCTCTGCAGCAGATGAAGAAATCGGCGAACAAATCGCGGAAGCGATGGAAAAAGTGGGCAAAGACGGTGTCATCACGGTTGAAGAATCGCGCGGCTTCCACACTGAGCTTGAAGTTGTAGAAGGGATGCAATTCGATCGTGGCTATGTATCCCCATACATGATCACAGATACGGACAAGATGGAAGCGGTTCTCGACAATCCTTACATCTTGATTACAGATAAGAAGATCAGCAGCACGCAAGAAATTTTGCCACTGCTTGAGAAGATCGTACAACAATCCAGACCATTGCTGGTGATCGCCGAAGATATCGAAGGCGAAGCACAAGCGATGCTGATCGTGAACAAGCTGCGTGGTACCTTCAATGCGGTAGCCGTGAAGGCTCCTGGCTTTGGCGACCGTCGTGAAGCGATGCTGCAGGATATCGCAGCCTTGACTGGCGGCCAAGTGATCACCGAGAAGCTCGGTCTTGATCTGAAGACGACTTCGATCGAACAATTGGGTAACGCTCGTCAAGTGATCGTCACGAAAGAGAACACGACGATCGTAGACGGCAGCGGCGACAAAGCGGATATCGATGCTCGCGTGAACCAAATCCGTGCGCAG
>NZ_KZ987724.1:2669766-2701546 GCF_003614185.1 Paenibacillus aceti | reverse complement strand
ATCGATGCTCGCGTGAACCAAATCCGTGCGCAGTTGGAAGAGACCACTTCCGATTTCGACAAGGAGAAATTGCAAGAGCGTCTGGCTAAGCTGGCTGGCGGCGTAGCTGTCATCAAAGTCGGTGCAGCCACAGAAACTGAGCTGAAGGAACGCAAGCTTCGCATCGAAGACGCCCTGAATGCAACTCGAGCAGCGGTTGAAGAAGGGATCGTATCGGGCGGTGGCGTAGCGCTTATCAACGTATACAACGCTGTAGCTGGACTTGAACTGAGCGGCGACGAGAAGACAGGCGCGAACATCGTACTACGCGCGCTGGAAGAGCCAGTTCGCACCATCGCAGCGAATGCGGGTGAAGAAGGCTCCGTAATCGTAGAACGCCTGAAGAAAGAAGAAGTAGGCGTAGGTTACAACGCAGCGACTGGCGAATGGGTGAACATGTTCGACGCGGGTATCGTTGACCCTGCGAAGGTAACCCGCTCCGCCCTGCAATATGCAGCATCCGTAGCAGGCCTGTTCTTGACTACTGAGGCAGTTGTTGCTGATAAACCAGAACCAGAAAAACCAGCTATGCCAGATATGGGCGGCATGGGTGGAATGGGCGGAATGATGTAAGTAAATCATCAAAAACCGTATAATATCAATGTTTAAAAGGCTCCCGAGAGGGAGCCTTATTTAAATAAAATCACGAAAAAATCACATCTCGGCAAAACTGGTTCTGATGTATCTTTAAGAGTGAAGTTAAAACCCAATATTTAATTATTCGTCTAGCGCAGAATAAAGTGTATTTTTAATTCGCTTTAAGATGTCGAATATCGGTTTCTTGCTCTAAAGATCGAACTGCAAGTGCTTCAAGTATTCTATCTTGTCGCTGCTGACCTTTATTGAGCTCAGCTATTTCTTCTTTGATAGCCACCACAACTCCGTGCAACTGGTGAACATCCATTGAAAGAGCCTCAAGCTTCGCGTCTGTCTCTTCCTGGCGATCGCGGATTGCGCTGGTGATCTGCTGCAACTCCGCTTGTCCAGATTCGAGACCACCTATCCTAGTGTTCATTTCATCAAGCTTATCTAAAATTTGATTTAGAATCTGTTCGGTCATAAGAGCACTCCTACTCCTTAACTATTAATAATGGGCAGGCTAGTTCTAACGTGTTTACTGTTTTCTGTTCTTTTTGAATAGTAGAAACAGCTAAAAGAATTACCTAATGACATATTAACACATAAGGTGTTAATTTAATCGGAAAAACACAAATCCGTTCACAACAACTCTCTTAAAAAGTCGACCACGCCGGAACTAGAGCATACCACGGGGCGAAAGTTTACAGATGCCATAGTGATCCTGAAGGGCTCCCGGATTATAATGATGTCGATTGGTATAAGTATACGGTGAGGAACGCCAACAAATACTAGCAATAGAACTAGAGAATATTCTCTTTTGGGAATGTTCTCTTTTTTGTGTTCAAAAAAGGCTCGGAGGCGAGAGTGAAATCAAACCAAAGCTTGGGTTGTGCTAGAAGGTCATCCACTCAAAAAGCCTTATGCATCCTACGCATCCAGGCCTTTTCCGTAGGAAAACTTAGTTGGATCACATGTCTTTTTGACGAAAAAGCTGTAACGAAACTAGGTATCGCTATTTGCGCCAAAAAGGGCTCCAAAAAATTGTAAAGAAACAGGGTATCGCTATTGAGGCAAATAAGTGACTAAAAGGCCGGATTTTACCTAAATAACGATATGGTGTTTCGCTAGATTTAAAATGTCGCTGTTTTTGCTGAAATAAGGTTCTGTAGTTTCATTAGAGGTTCCAATGGGAGGGGATGGATGGACATTTGACAATTTTCATAGTCTCCCATATACTCATTTGTATCCATAATTTAAATGATATACGTTGAAAGAGCGAAGTAGCAGACGGTCACTGTTCTCAGAAAGCCAGGGGTTGATGGAACCTGGCAGCATACCGGTTACTGGCGAAGTACACTCTGGAGTATCTTGGGTAATGCCAAGCGGGCTAGCTAACGTTACATAGCTGAGAGTGGTATGATGAAGCTTCCTTGCTTCTCATACAATTTGGGTGGTAACACGGTTATTCAATCGTCCCTGGGTCTGATGCAGACTGGGGGCGATTTTTTAGTTGGTGGGATAACGTATATCTGAATGAAAGCCCATAAGACAGTAATTTAGGAGGTTGAATAAAGATGAACATGAACATTATCGATGAACTACAATGGCGCGAGGCGATTAATCAACAGACGGATGCGGAGGGACTTCGCAAGCTGACGGAGAAGAAGTCGATCTCATTGTACTGCGGCGTTGACCCGACGGGTGACAGCATGCACATCGGTCACTTGATTCCTTTTATGATGCTGAAGAGATTTCAAATGGCAGGCCATAAGCCTGTGATTCTGATCGGCGGGGCGACAGGCACAATCGGTGATCCGAGCGGACGTCAATCCGAGCGGACTCTGCAGACGATGGAACAGGTGCAGGCTAATGTGGATGCATTGACCGCGCAAATGAAGAAGCTGTTCCTCACGGACGGGGACAATCAGCTGCGCATGGTGAACAACTATGACTGGACACATGATCTGACGATATTGGATTTTCTGCGTGATTACGGGAAGAACTTCAGCATCAATACGATGCTGGCCAAGGATATCGTGTCTAGCCGTCTGGAGAGCGGGATTTCATTCACCGAATTCTCCTATCAAATTCTGCAATCTATCGATTTCCTTCATCTCTACAAGGAAGAGGGAGTGCAACTGCAAATCGGCGGCTCCGATCAATGGGGGAATATCACCAGCGGTCTGGACCTGATCCGTAAAAAAGAAGGCCCTGAAGCACAAGCATTCGGACTCACGATCCCACTGATGCTGAAGGCAGACGGTACGAAATTCGGGAAAACAGCCGGCGGTGCAATCTGGCTCGATCCGAAGAAAACGACGCCATACGAGTTCTACCAATTCTGGGCGAACACCGATGACCGTGATGTTGTGAAATACCTGAAATACTTCACCTTCCTGGACAAAGAGACGATCGAGTCGTTGGCTGAAAAAGTAAAAACCGAGCCGCATAAGCGCGAGGCGCAAATTACGCTCGCCGAAGAGATGACGAGATTCGTGCATGGCGAGGCAATGCTGGCGCAAGCTCAGCGCATTACCGCAGCGCTCTTCAGCGGGGATATCAAATCGCTCACAGCCGATGAAATCGAGCAAGGCTTCAAGGAAATGCCTACATTCGAAGCTACCAGAGAATCCAAGAATATCATAGATTGGCTGGTGGATATCGGGATCGAGCCATCGAAGCGTCAAGCGCGTGAAGATATTACGAATGGCGCCATCACTCTGAACGGGGATCGCGTCAGCGAGCTGGAGTTCGAGGTTAGTGCAGATCAGGCGATTGAAGGCCGCTTCATCATTATCCGTAAAGGGAAGAAGAAGTATCATTTGGTGAAGCTGGCGTAGGATCGCAGGACATAGTACCCATCGTTTATTTAGAGAGGCGTAGCCCTATTTCTTGCAAGCTGAGGAAGGGGGTTATGCCCTTTTTTGTTGACAGTCACTCCAGAAGCTATTCTCATTCTGGGTTCCTCATGCTAGCATCTAAAGTGTGCTCAATTATTCAAAATCACCGCAGAAATGAGACAAAGATATCTTGAAGTGGGGAGGCCTACTGATATATCATATTCACTAGTTTGATTTCTGATAGAAATAGACAGGAAGCAGATGCCAGAGCTTGTATTACATATTGAAGCGGAGAGATCATTTTGACAATAAAAAAGACAGCTGCAGCACGAAAAGATAGACAGATATGGATCCTTCGTGGAATGAATTTTGGACAGTATGCGATTTTAGCGGTGCTTGCGCCATTTTTACCCTTGTATTTTGCCAACTTGGGATATTCATCTTCACAGGTCGGCTTCCTTATGATGATCGGCCCGTTTGTTGCCAGTATGATTCAGCCGTTCTGGGGGTATTTGAGTGATCGGTTGCAGACTGTGAAGAAATTGATCTTTTGTCTATGGATTCTAGCGATTATTAGCAGTGTATTATTGTTTAATTCCGGCGGTAGCTACACTCTTACGCTCTGCTTCGTACTCGCTTTATACTTCTGCTTTCAGCCGACCATGCCCTTGTTAGACAGTATCTCTGTCCTGTCAGCGTCACGCAGAGGGATTTCCTATGGTTCGCTGCGGCTATATGGCTCTATAGGCTATACGATAATATCCTTATCGGGTGGGCTGCTGCTGGCTGCTCTGGGCGGTATTGGTCAGTTACCTTATTTGCTGTGGGCCGTCTGGGTTCTGCCGCTCTTGCTGTTGATCATCCTGCGAGATGAACCGACGGAAGGGGAAGGTATGACACTGGCCAGCTTAAAGGAGCTGTTCACGAACAAGCCTTTCCTATGGTTTCTGTTTCTAGTGTTCATTATTTCGGTACCCCATCGCATGAATGATGTCATGCTCGGTTTATATATGAAGGAATTGGGGGCCTCTGACGCTATGGTCGGCTGGGCTTGGGCTCTGGCTGCCGCCGTTGAAATTCCTGTATTCGCCTTGCTAGGCAAGCATTTGCACCGGATACATGAATATGTGCTGATCGGCATTGCCGGCATAATATACACCTTACGCTGGCTCATGTATTACGTATCGGATGATCCATGGGTATTGTTGGTGCTGCAAGCTGGGGCGGCTGTAACTTACGCCGTGTTCTGGATTACTTGTATGCACTACGTTGCACGGATTCTTCCTCCCCAGTTAGGAGCGACGGGGTTCTCCTTGTTAAGCATGGTATACCTGGGGTTAGCTGGGATGACTGGGGGGATCGTGGGCGGAAGACTGTCCGAGCTGTTCGGAGGAGCGAGCATGTACTTGTTTGCAGCGATTACTTCGCTGCTGGGAGGCTTGCTGTTTCTTGCCACTGAGGTCATGTCCCGGCGGCGTGGCTGGAGGGCACGTCTTTAGTTAAGTCAGTATCTGGGAGGCACTCAACCTGATGAGGGATGGGGGCCTCTATTCGTATTTGCACGGTTTGATTCACTTTAGTCATAAATACCTAACGTTTTTGGACTGAAGTCTAACGTTTATTGTCTAGGAAGATGTAAACGGTTTCTCCTACAATTAAAGTATCAAATATTACATCAAATACATCAATGGGGGGGACGGGGTGAACATGAAAAAGGCGAGATCAAGACGCAAGGGGACGCGCTGGCGCAAACAGGATACCGAGCTAACGCTCTTAGCGTTGCCAACTACCATTTGGTATATATTATTTTGTTTCTTGCCGATGTTCGGGATCATTATCGCCTTTAAGGATTTTAAAATATCAGGAGGATTTCTGAGTAATGTCTTCAAAAGCTCCTGGTCCGGATTCAAAAATTTTGAATTTCTATTCAAATCGAATGACGCCTGGATTATTATACGCAACACGTTGGGCTATAACCTCATATTCATTATCCTCAATATCGTAATTCCCGTGACATTGGCACTGATGATCGGTCATCTGCATAACCGCAAGGCGGGCAAAATTTATCAGACGATGATGTTCTTGCCTTACTTTCTGTCCTGGGTCGTCATTTCAGCAGTTATTTGGGCTTTTCTCAGCTTCGACAAGGGGATTGCCAATCAGATGCTGATCCAGATGGGTAGCGAAGCTGTGAACTGGTATATGGAGCCTAAATATTGGCCGTACTTCTTGGTGTTCATGAATATATGGAAGGGCTTGGGCTACGGGATGGTTGTGTATCTGGCTACCATTACGGGCATCGACAGCACTTACTATGAGGCAGCCGTCATCGATGGGGCATCCATTTGGCAGCAGACCAAATATATCACATTGCCGATGATGAAGCTGGTGATCGTGATGATGTTCATCCTGGCTGTCGGCCGGATCTTCTATACGGATTTCGGTCTGTTCTATCAGGTTCCGAGGGATTCCAACTCTCTATTTAACGTGACCACCACCATAGACGTGCTGGTATATAAACAGCTCAAAACTGCCACGGTAGGTATGGCTTCCGCCGCCGCGTTTGTGCAATCTGTAATGGGCTGTCTGACCATCCTACTTGCCAACTGGATCGTTCGCAGAATAGATCCGGACAGCGCGATGATGTAAAGGGGGCGAGCACATGGCATCGAAGGCAGAAGGATTGACGGGTCTGGAGAAATTTAACCGGATCGGCAAAGGCATGAATCTTATTTTTCACCTGATTTTTATACTGATTGCTCTGGTTTGTGTGGCCCCTATGTTGGTCATCCTCTCCATCTCGTTCTCGAGTGAAGAGTCGATCCGGCAGACAGGATACCATATCATTCCGAGGGTATTCTCTACCGAAGCTTATAGCTTTGTCGTTCAACAGGGGACGATGATTATCCGGGCGCTTGGGGTATCGGTATTGGTTACTGTCGTGGGGACTGTTCTGGGGGTGCTGTTGACCACATCGATGGGCTACGTACTCTCACAATCGAATTACAAACTGAAAGGATTCCTGACCTGGGTCGTCTTTATCCCAATGGTATTTAACGGCGGCTTGGTCTCCAGCTACTATATTAATGCGAATCTGCTTGGACTGAAGGATACGGTATGGGCGCTTATTTTACCCTTGGCGGTCTCATCCTTCAACGTAATTATTTGCAAGACCTTCTTCAAGAGCACGATTCCAGATGGATTAATCGAATCGGCAGAGATCGATGGTGCAAGCCAGCTGCGTATTTACTTCTCGATCATTTTACCTATATCATTGCCGGTCTTGGCAACCATCGGTCTGTTCCTATGCTTTGCTTATTGGAATGACTGGTTCCAATCCATGCTGTATATCAACAATCAGGATCTCTATTCCCTGCAGGCCCTGTTGAATAACTTGATGAGCAACGTAGATGCGCTGGCCCGAAATGCATCCAGCATGGGCGTCAGCTACGCGATGTTAGTGGCTACGATGCCGAAGGAAACCGCACGGATGGCTGTGGCGATTCTGATCGTACTTCCTGTAGCCTTTGCGTATCCGTTCTTCCAGAAGTATTTTATTTCCGGCTTGACGGTAGGGGCGATCAAGGGTTGACCTGAACTTGGCATAGACCAGAGCTTCTGGTTTATCATAAATCAGCTTAGAACATGCACAAGAAGGTAGAACATTCTTAGAAGGGGGAAAACTTCAATGAAAAGGTCATGGAAACTTCTATCTACACTCTGTATTGTGATGCTGCTGATGTCATCTCTGGCGGCATGCGGCGGCTCCAACTCCAAGTCCGAAGGATCTGGTGGGGAGGCGAATTCCTCAGCCCAGACGAACTCGGGCAATACGGATAAGCCGAAAGAATCGGGGGATATTCCTACTCTGGTATGGTGGACGATCGGGGGTCAGGTTCCTGATAACTTTGATAAAGCGATCGCAGCGATGAATGAGTATACGGCGGAGAAAATCGGTGTAAAGATCGATATCAAGGTAGCCAGCTGGGGTGATTGGGATACCAAGATCAACACGATTGTAAATACCGGCGAGCCATTTGATATTATGTTCACGAACAATACGAAATACAATCAACAGGTATCGATGGGGGCTTTTGCCGATATCACCGACCTGGTTCAGAGTGAAACGCCTGAATTACACAAGCTCATTCCTGAGCTGGTCTGGAACGGCACCAAGGTTGACGGCAAGATCTATTCCGTTCCAACCTATAAAGACTCGGCAATCACTCAGTATTGGGTATTCGATAATAAATACGTACAGAAATACGGAATTGATCTGAATAACATCAAAACATTACAGGATCTTGACAAGCCTCTGCATGATATCAAGGCCGGGGAAGGCAAGAACTTCTATCCGCTTCCTTTGACGCAAAGCGATGGATTCAACGGTTTCATGAATAACTATGATGATCTCACTCTTGGTCTCGCTCCAATCGGCGTGAAGTTCGATGATACATCCCGTAAAGTTGTATCGACATTGGAGCAACCGGATGTAATGGAGAACCTCAAGCTCTTGCATCAATGGTATAAGGATGGCATCATTAACCCGGATGCTCCTACCAAGGGCGAGCCGGACAAAGGCCGTGCGTTCTTCAGTGCTCAAGCATTCCCTGGTGCTGAAGCCAACTGGCAGATTACGGAAGGTGTAGAGAAATACGATATGGTGCAGACGTTTGGACCTCTGTACACGACCAGTACGATTCAAGGCTCTTTGAATGCAATCTCTGCTAACTCTAAGTACAAGAAAGAAGCTCTAAAATATCTTGAGCTGGTCAACACCGATCCGAAGCTGCGTAATATGCTGGCTTTTGGTGAGCTTGATGTGGACTATGTCAATGTAGATGGCGAGAAAGTGATCGAGCGGAAGACCGATACTTGGCCGCTGGCTGCTTACACCCAAGGTACATTCTTTGATCTGGCTGTAACGAAGGGTGCTCCTGAGGATCAATGGGAGCAGGTTCGTAAGCTGAATGAGGAAGCCACCGCTTCATCCTGCTTGGGCTTTGGCTTGGATATTAGCAATCTCACGACTGAAGTAGCTAACACTAAGGCCGTATGGGACAAATACCGCTATGAGCTGATGACAGGCGCTACCGATCCGGAGGTTATGGTTCCGAAGATCGTTACCGAGATGAAAGCAGCGGGGATGGACACCATCATGAAGGCTGCTGAGGAGCAAATCAGCGCTTATTTCCAATAATGATGAAATGACGATGTTATTTCGATAGTTCGGGCAAACTCGGACAGGGGCTGAATCCTCTGTTCGAGTTTTCCTATTCTGATTGCATACTATTTTATATAATAAATACATAACAGCATAAGCCTAGAGCAAAGGAGGCGTCGCATTCATGTCCTTCCTGCAGATTAAAATATATCGCGGCAAATTCATTGCTTATACCGTATTTGTGGTCTCTATCGGTTTGGCCATCGGGTTGATTACCTGCGCCATCCTGTTGTATCAATGGGTGGATAATGCCCGGAACGAGGCGACCAGTGCCTTCATCCGCGTGGAGAATGCTTTCCAATATAATGCCGACCGGATCGAGGCGTATATGCAGCGGGTCTACTCCAACAGCGGTCTAATGACCGATGTCCGTTGTTTTCTTGGCCATAGCGCGGAAGGATACCTTACCGGCAGGCTTCAGGAAAGTCGCTATAACCAGCCGCTCGTTTCTTTTCCGGATGATATGAAGTCTTTTTTGTATAGCGGGGGGCAAGGGGATATCACTCAAGTAAGCTTGCATACCACGGAGCAGGGGAATGTCATCCATTTCGACAGCAATGGCAAAGCCAGCTTCAAGTTTCGGCTTCCTAACACGGATGAAGCTTTCCAGGAATCCATTCACAAGGGATTTGTCTATCGCAAGAAATTGTCGGACCCGAATCAGATTTCTCGGCAACTGGGTGAATTTCGCTTCTTGGTCAGCAGTGACCATATATTTAAAAATGTGAGCAATTACCGCGTCGATCAAGCGGCGATTGTTAATGTTTCTGGCGATGTATACCCCATCATTGGGACAAATAACCGTACTGAAGAGCTGGTTCGACAGGCGGTGGCGGATGAACGCAGTCAAGGCTATCTTTCTACGGGTGGGCTTAACGGTGTTTTTTTCGTTACCTTTTCTTCTACCAAATTCGATTATCAGTTCGTCAGCTTGGTGGATTTAGGCTTAATGATCCGCGATCAAGCGGGAGTGCTTCTGACCGTGTTCCTCATTGTTCTGTCAGCGATGATCAGCGTTCTGGTGCTTATCGTCCATAATCTAAGAGAGGATGCCCGATTTCTGCATCACATTATTCATTCCATGGGCCGGGTGAAAACGGCGGATTTCACGCCAGAGACCCCAATGCGCTATCGGCGCAATGAATATGGGGTGATATCAAGAGAACTGGAGGATATGGTCCGGCAACTGGATAAATATATTCGCACAGAGTATCTGTTAAAATTAAAGCAGCAGGAAACCGAAATGAAAGCGCTTCAAAATCAGATTAATCCGCATTTCCTATACAATACGTTAGAGGCGATCCGCTCCAGAGCACTAGTGAATAGCGATGTTGAAACTTCCGATGCGATTGCCACTCTGGGCGCTCTATATCGCGATATTGTGAAGCAAGAGAACATTATTACGATCGGCAAGGAGCTGGCTTTGCTGCAGGAGTACCTTAAGATTATGGAGTTCAAATATCCGGACAGGTTCTATTATCAATTTAATGTGGATGACGCACTTTTGTCTGTACCCACCGTGAAATTCTGGATGCAACCGCTCGCTGAGAACTTTTTCGTGCACGGCTTTAACTCTAGCAATGAGTTCAATTTGTTAGTGATCAAAGGTTGGGAAGAAAAGAAGCATTTCAGACTTGAAATTGTGGATAATGGCAAGTGGATTACCAAGGAGCGTTTGAAGGAGATTCGCGACACTTTATTGCGCACGGATGATGCCCCGGTGAAGAGCATTGGTCTACATAATGTATATACTCGGCTGCATTTTTTCTATGGTAAGAGGTTTGCCATGGAGATTGGAAATAACGAAGAAGCCGGCGTCAAGATTACTGTAATCATTCCAAAGGAGGTCAATCAGCATGTACAAACTTCTAATTGTGGATGATGAGCCGCAGATTTTAGAGGGGATGCGACGAACCCTGGATTGGGAGAAATATGGCTTCGGCTGTATCGAGACAAGTGAAACGGTAGAGGATGCGATATCCAAGGCTGTGGAGATCTATCCGGATTTGGCGATCTTCGATGTACGTATTGGCAAGGATTTGGGCTATGATGCTATCCGCAAGCTGAATGAACTGGGTCTTCCGGCAAAATATATTATCATGAGCGGATACAGCGAATTCGAATACGCCAGGGAAGCGATCAGGTGCGGGGTTAAGGATTATCTGCTCAAGCCGGTGAATCGGGTCAAGCTGCAGCAAGTGGTGGAGAAGATCATTGTAGAGGACCTGCATGGCACGCTGGAAGGAGCAGATCATGAGGATGTCAACATCGATCCCGTGCTGGGCGTTCGTTACGATAGTCTGTCCAAGCTGATCAATCGGATCCTGCTGATGGTGAAGACGGAATATGCTCAGAATATCACGTTGAAGGTGGTGGCCGAACAATTCCGCATGAATGGAACCTATTTGGGGCAGCTGTTTCTGAAGGAGACGCAGATGAAATTTTCGGAGTATGTGATGGCCTATCGGATGCTTCGGGCACGTGAACGGATTCTGTCTACGGACGAGAAGATCGCCAGTATCGCGATGTCGGTGGGATATTCGAATCAGGGCTATTTTTACACGCATTTTCATAACTTCTTCGGCAAGTCGCCATCGGATCTAAGAAAATAGACATCAGGCTTGGCAGGGGGCGGAAAGGAGATATAATATGCGGCAACAGCGTACCTTGGGGAGGGCTCGACGGCTTCTTCGTCTTATGTTCACGATGGGTGTTGTCTTGTCTTTGGCAGGCTGTACTTGGTTTGCTGGCAATGGAGAGGAGAGCACCTCTAAGGAGGACACAGTGAATCTCATCTATTATACGATCGGGGAGCCGGATAAGGATCTCAAACTGGTGAATGATAAGATCAATGAGATTTTGGCGAAAAAAATCGGAGTTACGATTACTTACATTAAGGTAGGGTGGCAGGAGTATGAAGAGCGGCTGAACACGATGGTATCGGCAGGCACCCCCTTTGATATCGCTTTTACTCCGGAATATGCAACCTATATTCAGCGGGGGGCCTGGCTGCGACTGAATGATTATCTCTCAGGCGTGAGTAAAGAAATGTATGATGCGATCGATCCGGTGTTCTGGGAAGGCGTGCGAATGGCGGATGGCGGTATTTATGGGGTACCGACCAATAAGGAGTTGGCGACGCGGGAGCATTGGATGTATCCGGATGAGCTTGTAAGGAAGTACGATATCGATATTTCCAAGTATACTACTCTGGAGTCGCTGGAACCGCTGCTTGGGCTGATCAGAGTAAAGGAGCCTTCCTATCTGCCGATGGAGCTGGATAAAGACTCGCATAACTTCTTTGCTTTGGAAGGATATGAATACATTATCGATAAGAAGCTTCCGCTCATGGTCTTGTCTCAACTTCCCAATGCCCCGGTCGTCGATATCTTCGAGACGAAGGAGGCAAGGCAGGTGCTGGATACGCTCAGACGTTACTATAAGGCGGGGTATATCAATGAAGACGCTGCCTTGCGTGAGCTCCAGGGACTCAAGCGAAATGAACGAGTCTTCTGGAAGGCGGCAGGGGGTGGTCCGCTCTCGGAGAACATCTGGAGTAAGGATCGCGGCTATAAGGTGGTGGCTTATCCTGTAACCCCCATGAAGGTCACGACCGAGTCGGTCCGTGGAGGAATCATGGCGGTTAGTGCGGATACGAAGCATCCCGTAGAGTGCATGAAATTCCTGAATGAATTGAATACCAACCCTGAGATTCGTAATCTATTCAATTATGGGATCGAAGGGGTGCATTATGATCTGGATTCTAATGGTCAGGTCGTCCTTATAAGGCCGAAGGATAGCAACGGAGAACCGGTCCCGGACGCACCGCCAGATTATGCGGGAGTTCAGTATACCCAGGGCAACTGGTTCATTCTGAAGACCATGGGGGGAGAGACCCCGGACCCACTTGACAAGTGGGAGCAATTCCGCGAATCAAACAGTCATGCTCTGAAGTCAAGCTTGCTTGGATTTACGCCGGATCTCTCCCATATGCCGATTCAGCGGAAGAATATTGAGATGGTCTGGGAGAAATATTATCCTAGCCTGATGACAGGCAGCGTCGATGTGGAGGTTGAGCTGCCCAAATTCATTGATGAGCTCAAGCAGGCGGGGATCGATGAAGTGCAGGCTGAGGTGCAGCGACAGCTGGATGATTGGCGTGCAGAACACCGATGAAGATTAGAGTGTATCAAAAAAGCCAGTTCGGCAGCCATTTGATAATCATGGCTAGCGGACTGGCTTAACTGTATTCTGGATGACTTGAAACTTGCTTATTATCTCCGCGGTCGGGTGAATCGGCCGAGAATCTCCGTGGATTGCACGACATTCATGAACGCCTGCGGATCTGTCGCCATGACCGTCTTCCGGACGGCAGGCACTTCATAGCGAGTAGTAACTGTCATAAGCATGTAGTTATCCTCCTCGCTGTAGCCGCCTTCGGAATGCATGCAGGTGATTCCGTGATGCAGCTTACGCAGCTGGGAGAGCATCTCGTCTTTCTTCTTCGTGACGATGAAGCAGGTGACCTTCACGTGATCGACATGGATCATATCGACGACTTTCCCCTTGATGTAGGTGGATAGCATCGAGTAGAGAGCCAGGTCCCAGCTCTTGTAGAAGCCCAGAATAAGAATGACAACCCCATTCATAATTAACAGTAATTTGCCCATGGCGAAGTCATGCTTGTACGTTACGATCGAACCGACGATATCAAAACCGCCGGTAGAACCGCCTACACGTAATGAAAAACCGATACCGACCGCAGAGATAATTCCGCCGAAGATTGCCGCAAGGATCGGGTCCTTGGTCACCTGGTATTCAGGGATAATCGTCATGAACCAGGTTGTAGTGATTACTGAAAGACAGCTTAGGATAATATAGCGTCTTCCCACCGCTTTCCAGCCCCAGATAATCAACGGTAAATTAAGCACGAAGTACAGCAGGGAAATGTTCCAGTCGGTGATATAGCCAATAATTGAGGCGACACCTGTGATCCCGCCGGACAACAAATGATGCGGAACGAGGAACAGGTTAAGACCAGCAGCAACGAGGAACGCAGATAGCAAGATCGTACATACCTCATGAACTGGCTTGAATGAAGCCTTGATCGGTTTTCCAATAAATGTAGGGTATTTGCCCAAATTCATTTTAGAGAGCCTTCTTTTCTTGGTAGTCAATAGAATATTATTATCACACTAAATTATGTTTTTTATCAAGTAGCGAAACTATGAGATGGATCACAAAGATTAGAAAACCATGGAATATTACATTTTTGTCATCACATCAACTACATTATAGCAGGAATTATTAGTTTCGGGGACTTATTAAAAGCTTTTTATGACTAAAGCGGTACAGTTTCGTCTCTCTATCGGAAGCTTACGCAAATGTGGTCCAAAGTATGTAAAAGGATGTGCAGATAAGCCGGAAATTTCCGTATTCATGCGTGTAATTTTGGTCAACCGGATTTCCGATTTTCTTGCAGGTATCTAGTATGAACAAGAGCTGTTAGGCGTTACTGCCACACAGGCTTCTGCATGATTGAGAGATGTGGGAGTGGTGTGCGACCAGTTTTGCACTTAGTTGCAGAAATACACTTATTCCAGGGAGGGCCTGTACGAAATCCGAAAATAGATGCGAATGTACAATTATATCCTTATAAAAGCGTGGATCAGGGGATGAATCCGGTGAATAGTTGTATAATTGCATTTATTTGTTCTGTTCAGGGAATAAAGGGTGCATGTAGTTGCAAAAATGCACTTATATTTTCAAACCTAAAAGGATCGTTTCAGGGATCGGGCTTTCTTGATGGTTTAATTACGGATGAGTAACTGAGCGCTAATTGTGCCAATGTTTGACCTGGTAAGTGCAATATCTATACCACTTGGCGTTTTAGACTGGTCTCCTATCTGGCAATAGGATAAGATATTAATATAATTCAAATATATAACTAGATTAGGAGAATGCTACATGACTCAACTTACGCTTGAAATTCAAAGCGCAAATGGTGCGGTGCTGGCAAGCAGCTCAGATCAGGGACAAGCCCATCTGGTTTATGATAAATACTACGAACCTGGTGACGAAATTGTTCTGAAGAGTGAAAATGAAAACGTATTTCTGATGATCCAGCTCGATGATGCCATGGACCCTGCCCTGGTCTATCTGAAAGGGCCAGACTTCCGGTTCATTATTCCGTTCGATGAGAAGAAAATATCATATTCCCCGAAAACGTTCATAGGTGATCTGCATACGCTTACAGCACGTCTGGCAACCGAGGATGAGATTTATGTTTATCGGAACATGGCGTTAAATGTATATAATCAGCATGAGAACAGCACATGCTATCCCCATGCTTATGCTAACGTAGAGACCCGTGGCGAATCCGTATTTGCTGCGCGCAATGCGATTAACGGCAACTGTGTGAACTACTCCCACGGCAAATGGCCTTTCGAATCCTGGGGCATTAACCAGAATCCTGATGCGGAGATGACTGTGGATTTCGGCAGAACTGTAGAGGTTGATAAGGTTGCGCTGACGCTTCGAGCGGACTTCCCGCATGATAGTCATTGGGAGCGGGTTACATTAGCGTTCTCGGATGGGAGCAAGGAGACTCTGGATTTGGTGAAGACTCATATGAAGCAGACCTTTGAAATCGCATCGCGTAAGGTGGAGTGGGTGACGCTGAAAGAGCTGATCAAGGCGGATGATCCGTCTCCGTTCCCGGCGCTTACTCAGATCGAAGTCTATGGTCGGGAAACCGCTAAATAGTTAGTAGGATAGTATTATTGTGGAACATATTATAAAATATGAAGGGGCCGTTCTCTGAACAGGGATCGGCCCTGTTTTTTTCATAGATCGAGGATTTAAGGAGGAAGAAGAGTGATGAAGAATATGGAGAACTTGCCAAGGGTCGGAGTCGGTGCTGTTATCAAGGATGATCATAACCGTATACTGCTCGTCCTTCGCAAAAGAGCGCCTGAAGCAGACCATTGGAGCCTGCCTGGGGGCAAGGTGGAGTACATGGAGACGATAGAAGCGGCGGTCGTTCGCGAGATCAAGGAAGAATTGGGCATTGACATAGCATTGGATCAATTGCTCTGTGTCACCAATCACATCATCCCGGCGGAAAATACGCATTATGTGGCGCCGACCTTCCTCGCTCATATTGTGGCTGGGGAGGCAGAAAATCAGGAGCCGCAGGCTCTTGGGGATGTACGTTGGTTCCCGCTCGATCATCTGCCAGATCGCCTCACGATGACGACCACATACGCGCTTGAGTATCTGTAAATCATTCGTAATTTCCTGGGTTCATAGAGAATAGAATGGAAAAAGGCTTGCATATGATCTAAATCACAATTACCATGGGATGTGCAGCTAACAGAGGATTTAGAGCATCATGATTAGATTATACCAAAGGGCAAAGGGGCCTAAGCATATGAAATTCTATGAACAGCGGATCTTACCCGCATCCAGGCAAATGAAGGATTTGGAGAAGGCCGTGGCGTCACCCTATGAATATCTGGTGCTGCTCGATGTTCACATCGCCCAGCTGAAGCACGCCTGCAGCATAGTACAGCAAGCAAACAAGAAGCTGTTCCTACATATCGACCTGATCCAGGGCTTGCAGAGTGATGCACATGCGACGGAGTATCTGTGTCAGGAGTATCGACCATTCGGGATTCTGTCTACGAAGTCCAGTGTCATCCAAAAGGCCAAGCAAAAAGGAGTCATAGCGGTTCAGCGTATTTTCCTCATCGATAACAGTGCCTTGGAGAAGAGCTGCAAGCTGCTAGAGAGCACGCAGCCGGATGTTATCGAGGTGCTGCCTGGCGGTATGCCGAGCGTCATCCGCAAGGTGAAGGCGCGGACGAATCTGCCAATTCTGGCCGGAGGCTTTATTTCGACGAGCGAGGATGTGAGGCTGGCTCTGGAGGCTGGAGCTGAAGCAGTTACTACCTCCAACAAGAGATTGTGGACAGAATGTGAAAAAAAAGTGATTGACAACGTTTACAATTTTAATTAAAATTTGAATCAAGTTAATAATGTTATGGAGACTTGGAGATCTACATTTGAACGCACTGCCTTTCCTGCAATTTGGAGACAGTGTGTGAATCGATGTAGGTCTCTTTGTGTTCTTAACAGCCATATTCCATGGAAGGGGTCTTGATATGTCAGCATTTTGGGGAGAGCTAATCGGAACGATGATCCTGACTGCGCTAGGCGGGGGCGTATGTGCAGGGGTATCGTTGAAGAAGTCTTATGCAGCAAATTCAGGCTGGATTGTCATTACATTTGGCTGGGGGTTAGCCGTCGCCATCGCGGCGTATTCGGTAGGTCCGATCAGCGGGGCCCATCTCAACCCGGCGCTCACCTTGGGGCTTGCGCTAATCGGCAGCTTTCCTTGGGCGGATGTCCCCTCCTACGTGGCAGCGCAGATGATTGGCGCCATAGCGGGCGCAGTTATCGTGTATCTCCATTATTTGCAGCATTGGAAGGTGACGGATGATCCTAAAGCCAAGCTTAGTGTATTTGCAACTAGTCCCGCTGTCTATCATCCGTTCTCCAATTTGATGAGCGAGATGATCGGAACCTTCATCCTCGTGCTCGGCATTCTGGCTATCGGCGCCAACAAGTTCACGGATGGGTTGAACCCGCTGATTGTAGGCTTCCTCATCGTGAGCATCGGTCTATCCTTAGGCGGAGCGACAGGGTATGCGATCAACCCAGCGCGTGACCTGGGGCCGAGAATCGCCCATATGCTGCTCCCGATACCGGGGAAGGGAAGCTCGAATTGGAAATATGCCTGGGTCCCTGTTGTTGGACCGATGCTTGGAGGCGCGCTTGGCGCATTATTTTACAAGACGGTGTTCTTGGGACATCAGGATGTCGCAATCTGGGTAGTGATGGGTATAGCGCTTGTGATCCTGGTCCTGTCGCTGCTGCTCTCCGGGAGAAGCGCAAACCGCAGCGTGTCGATGTAAGGATTTTATTTCAATCATAATTTGGTTTTATAATACTTAGATGGGGGAATTAAGATGGAAAAATACATTTTGTCTCTAGATCAAGGTACAACGAGCTCCAGAGCGATTTTATTCAATAGAGAAGGCCAGATTGTGCATGTGTCTCAGAAGGAATTTACGCAGATTTTCCCGGAACCGGGTTGGGTAGAGCATAACGCCCAGGAAATCTGGGGGACGATCCTTGCTGTGATCGCGACTTGTCTGATTGAGTCCGGGGTGAAGCCAGAGCAAATTGTCGGGATCGGTATCACGAACCAGCGTGAGACGACCGTTGTATGGGATAAGGAATCGGGACGTCCGGTTTATAACGCGATCGTATGGCAATCCAGACAGACGAAGTCTATCTGTGATGAGCTGAAGGCGGCTGGGCATGAGGAATTATTCCGCTCCAAGACTGGACTGTTGATCGACTCTTATTTCTCGGGAACGAAGGTCAAATGGATTCTCGATCATGTTCCTGGAGCCCGGGAAAAGGCAGAGCGTGGCGATCTGCTCTTCGGTACCATTGACACCTGGCTGATCTGGAAGCTCACTGGCGGTGAGGTGCATGTCACGGATTACAGTAATGCTTCACGCACGCTGATGTATAATATCCATGAATTGAAGTGGGATGATGAACTGCTTGAGCTGCTTACGATTCCGAAGCAGATGCTTCCGGAAGTACGTTCATCCTCTGAGATCTATGGCAAGACCGTGAACTATCATTTCTTCGGTGAAGAGGTTCCGATTGCCGGTGCTGCCGGAGACCAACAGGCCGCCTTGTTCGGGCAAGCCTGCTTCAAGCAGGGGATGGCCAAGAATACCTACGGTACGGGATGCTTCATGCTGATGAATACCGGGGAACAGGCGGTTCGCTCCTCGAACGGGCTGCTTACGACAATCGCCTGGGGGATCGATGGTAAAGTGGAGTATGCGCTGGAGGGCAGCGTGTTCGTAGCAGGATCTGCGGTGCAATGGCTTCGCGACGGACTGCGTATGATTAAGGAATCGAAGGATAGCGAGCAGTATGCAAGCCGGGTAGACTCGACAGATGGCGTGTATGTTGTACCTGCATTCGTCGGGCTGGGTACCCCCTATTGGGATAGCGAGGTGAAGGGAGCCATCTTCGGCCTGACACGCGGTACTAGCAAAGAGCATTTCATCCGCGCGACCCTGGAATCGCTCGCTTATCAGAGCAAGGATGTACTGAACGCGATGGAAGCCGACTCTTCCATCGGACTGACGACCCTGCGCGTCGATGGCGGGGCGATTCAGAACAATTTCCTGATGCAGTTCCAGAGCGATATGCTCGGCGTGCCAGTGGAATGTCCGCAAGTGTTCGAGACGACGGCGCTTGGCGCAGCTTACCTCGCTGGTCTGGCTGTCGGATACTGGGAGAGCCAGGAAGAGATCGCGACGCAGTGGAGCATCGACCGCACCTTCACCCCATCCATGACGGAAGCGCGTCGTAATGAATTGTATGCGGGCTGGGCCAAAGCGATAGAAGCTACAAAAGTATTTAAATAATTGCGCTCATATGCTAAAATTTTAATAAGTTAATATTTAAATTCGGTTGGAGAATAGAGAAACCGCAATTGCACTTTAGTCTATGACTTTAGTGTTATTGCGGTTTTTTTGTTACTCAAATCATACCGTCTTATCGACGAGGGAGGATCATCGCATGACAGTTACATTTTCCGCTGCGAAGCGCAAATCGATGGTAGAAGCAATGGGGAAGGAAGCACTTGATCTGATTGTAGTAGGCGGAGGGATTACCGGCGCCGGGATCGCTCTGGATGCGACGACGAGAGGGCTCAGGACGGCGTTGTTCGAGATGCAGGACTTTGCGGCAGGCACCTCAAGCCGTTCGACTAAGTTGGTGCACGGGGGCCTTCGTTATTTGAAGCAATTTGATATCAAAACCGTGTCTGAGGTGGGCAAGGAACGGGCAATTGTATATGAGAATGGCCCGCATGTGACGACGCCGGAGTGGATGCTGCTTCCGCTGCATCGTGGTGGGACGTTCGGCAAGTTCAGCACAGGCATCGGCTTGCGCGTCTATGATTTTCTGGCTGGCGTCAAGCGCAGTGAGCGGCGGCGGATTCTGTCGGAGCAGGAGACGAAGGTTCGCGAACCTTTGCTGAAGCAGGAAGGGCTTTTGGGTGGCGGTTACTATGTAGAATATCGTACAGATGATGCCCGGCTGACGATCGAAGTGATGAAGGAGGCCGTTCGTACCGGAGCGCTGGCGCTGAATTATATGAAGGTGGAATCTTTCCTGTATGAGACTGATAAGATCGTCGGGGTACGAGTCGTCGATCAACTGGACGGGGAGTCTTACGAATTCCGCGCCAAGAAGATTATCAATGCGGCAGGGCCGTGGGTCGATGAGCTGCGCAGCAAGGATCACTCTAAGACAGGCAAGCATCTTCAACTGTCCAAAGGGGTTCATCTTGTCATCGATCAGTCGAAGTTTCCTTTGAAGCAGGCGATTTATTTCGATACGCCGGATGGCCGAATGGTATTCGCGATCCCCCGTGATGGCAAGACATATGTAGGAACGACCGATACGTTCTACGGGGGCGACCCAATCCAGCCTCTTATGACCAAGGAGGATCGCGATTATATCATGGCGGCGATTCGCTACATGTTCCCCAGCGTTCAACTCACTGTAGAGGATATCGAATCCAGCTGGGCGGGCGTAAGGCCGTTGATCTATGAAGAGGGAAAGAACGCCTCGGAAATTTCCCGCCGCGACGAGATCTGGCAGTCCCCTTCCGGCCTGATTACAATCGCTGGTGGCAAGCTCACAGGCTATCGCAAAATGGCCGAGACGATCGTCGATCTGGTCATGCAGCTGCTGGGAAAAGAGCAGGGCGTGTCGTTCGTTCCGGTGATGACCAAGCATCTGCCGATCTCCGGTGGACAAGTGGGTGGATCGGAGCGATTCCCGAGTTACATTCAGAAGAAAAAAGAGGAAGGTGCGCGCCGCGGGCTGGACGCCGGGCTGACTGAGCGCTGGGCGCGTCATTACGGCTCCAACGTAGACCGCCTCTTCGATATCGCGAAGCGCTATCGGGAGAAGGAGCAAGCAAGCGGATTGCCGCTCGAAGTGCTCGTCCCGCTCGTATATGCCATCGAGGAGGAGATGACGGTGAAGCCGGTTGACTTCTTCATCCGCCGCACCGGAGCGCTCTTCTTTAATATCCAGTGGGTCCGCGAATGGAAGGAGCCCGTGATTGAATATATGGCTTCTGCTTTCGGCTGGACGGCGGAGCAGCGCGCCGAGTATACTGAAGAGCTGGATGTAGCCTTGCATCAGGCCGTTGTACCGCAGGTGGAGGCGGAGTAAATAACTAACACTTTTCGTGTCCAAAGGAGCCTTCGCAAATTCTAACGAAACAGGGTAACGCTATTCGCGTCTAAAAGGGACTCTGCAAGGGGGTAGAATGTAATCTCGAGCTAAATGCGTCACGATTGTTTCGCAGCAAGAGTCGCTAGTTAGCTAGCTAGCAGTTCTAAAGGAAATAGAGTGCGCTATTAGGGCAATTTAGTGCCTGTAAAAAATGTAACGGAAATAAAGCGACCTTATTACGAGTGATTCCAGCAAAAACAGAGCTATACTCAGCTAATAACGAATCCTATTTCCTTTACACTTCTAAAGTGAGGGAAATTCAGCTAAATAACGGCGGTGATTTCCGTTAGTAATCTAACGCTAAAAAGGGGCGTCTCCAAGTCGCAAAAATCGACTTTTAAGACAGCCCCTTATTTTAAAATTGACTGGATGGTTGTCCCAATTATGAAAGTATGTTATATTTGTCACTGAAAGCGCATTAAAAATTGTATATTCAATGAATTTTATTGCGCCAAAAATATCTTCAAAATCAGTCAAAAAGGAGCGGTAATAATCATGAAGGCTTTAGTTTATGCTGGTCCAGGCAAAAAAGAAGTACGCGAGGTAGAGAAGCCACGAGTTATTAAGGATGACGACGCTGTAGTCCGTCTTCTAAAAACAACAATCTGTGGTACGGATTTGCATATCCTTAAGGGAGATGTACCGGCTGTTAAAGAAGGCACTATTTTGGGACATGAAGGGATCGGTATTGTAGAAGAGGTCGGCGCTGGCGTTTCCAACTTTAAAGTAGGCGACAAAGTTATCATTTCATGTGTAACTTCATGCGGTAAATGCTACTATTGCAAAAAATCTATGTATGCGCACTGTGAAGATGGCGGCTGGATTTTGGGGCACTTGATCAACGGAACGCAAGCTGAATATGTGCACATTCCACATGCCGACAATAGCTTGTACCACATTCCGAAGGGGATTTCCGATGATGCAGCGGTAATGATTTCCGATATTTTGCCGACAGGCTTTGAAATAGGCGTATTAAATGGCCAAGTCGAACCAGGTGATGTTGTAGCAATCGTCGGTGCAGGTCCCATCGGGATGTCCGCCTTATTGACCTCTCAATTCTATTCTCCGTCCAGAATCATCATGATTGACCTTGATGACAATCGTTTGGCTGAGTCTAAGAAATTTGGTGCAACTGACACCATCAACTCGAAAGATGCAGAGGCCGCTTTAGCGAAAATTAAGGAGTTAACAGATGGCCGCGGTGTGGATGTAGTAATCGAAGCCGTTGGGTTTCCGGCCACATTCGATCTCTGCCAACGTATGTTGTCGCCAGGTGGTCGCTTAGCGAATGTTGGTGTACATGGCAAGCCCGTTGATTTGCAATTACAGGACTTATGGATCCGTAACGTCAAAATTACCACAGGTCTGGTAAGCACCAACACGACACCTATGTTGTTAAAAACCTTACAAAGCGGTAAAATCCAGCCTGAAGCTTTAGTAACACACCGTTATAAATTCGATCAAATTTTGGATGCTTATCATACATTCGGTAATGCAGCGAAGGAAAAAGCACTAAAAATCATGATTGACTTCGAATAACCTATAAGCTAATCATAGCCCCCATCTTGAAGACAAGGTGGGGGCTATTTAATGAAGTTATGTATTTACCGGGTTATCCATTCATCATCCCGTCGGTAGTTTTGGGTGACCTGGAGGGCTTAGCATCGAATTCTAACGAAACAGGGGATCGCTATTCCGCCGAAATAGTCGCTCAAAGCTTCGATTTAGCTCAAATAGCGTTATGGTGTTTCGTTAGGATTCGAAATGCCTCTGATTTGGAGTAAATATGGCTCTGTAGTTTCCTTAGAAAGTAATGAGACGGTGTGAGCGGTTTGCTAGCTGCATAAAGTACAACTAAAATCCAACAAATCGGCTGCGGCATCACTCTAATTGTAAAAAGTACAGTTAAAATAACGGTTGACCTTGATTTATAAGAAAAAGGTGATTCTAAATGTAGGAAATGCAACTAAAAAGAGAATCCAGCGCTCATCCCTCAAATAAGTGTACGTTCTGCAATTACTTAGGAGTAGGAGTGACCAGGAACAAGGGCCTTGCTCTCACCTTACGTTGTAGGGGGCAAGCCTCCAGCTCAATCTCACGGTTCATGCATGAAGTGGCATATTACAGGCAAAGTTAAAACTGACATATAGGCCTAAATTATGCCAGCGTCGGGAACCGGGACAGCAGACGAAGTTATTTTTGCTGCTGCACCCCTGCGCAAGATAGAAGGGGAGATTGAGTAGTATGGATGACAACGATATAAAGAAGTTGCGATGGTATAACGTCGCACTGATGGCGTTTGTTTCTGTCTGGGGCTTCGGGAATGTGGTCAACAATTTCGCCAACCAAGGGCTAACTGTAATCACCTCATGGATTCTCATTATCGCCCTGTATTTTGTGCCGTACTCCTTGATGGTCGGACAGTTAGGCTCGACATTCAGGCATGACAAGGGCGGGGTAAGCAGCTGGATCAAGGAAACGATGGGCGGCAAGGTCGCCTATTTAGCAGCGTGGACTTATTGGGTCGTTCATATCCCCTACTTGGCGCAGAAGCCGCAGGCGATACTAATCGCGTTGGGATGGGCAGCGAAACAGAACGGCACATTTGTCAAAGAGATGTCTACCTTACTCGTTCAAGTGTTATGCCTGGTCATATTCTTGATTTTTCTATGGATGGCTTCGCGCGGAATTACTTCACTGAAGCGAATCGGCACGATCGCGGGCATGTCCGTCTTCGTCATGTCCATTCTTTATATTGTGCTCGCGATTGCGGCGCCTGCGCTGCGGGGAACTGAGGTGGCAACGCCGAACATCACGTTCAAGACGTTCATTCCGGAGTTTAACTTTGCCTATTTTACGACGATATCTATGCTTGTCTTTGCTGTAGGCGGGGCGGAGAAAATATCACCATATGTGAATAACACATACAATCCATCGAAGGAGTTCCCGCGCGGTATGCTCACGCTGGCGATTATGGTTGCGATCTGCGCGTTGCTGGGCTCCTATGCCATGGGACTCATGTTCAATTCCCATGAGATCCCTGTAGACCTGAAGATGAACGGGCAATATTATGCCTTTCAGATTCTCGGCGAGTATTATGGACTTGGCAACTGGATTATGATCATCTACGCGCTTGCCAATGTTTTGGCGCAAATATCAGCCCTAGCCTTCTCCATCGATGCCCCGTTGCGTGTGCTGCTGTCGGATTCCGATGAGACCTACGTCCCCAAATCGCTGCTAAGGATTAATGAGCGGGGTACACCGGTTAATGGCTATATCATGACCTCCATCCTGGTGGGAATCATAATCATTGTGCCAGCGCTGGGCATTGGCAATATGAATACCTTGTTCAACTGGCTGCTCGATCTGAACTCAATTGTGATGCCGCTGCGTTACCTATGGGTATTTGCCGCTTTTATGGCGCTGATGCTGATGTCCCACAAGTTCGAGACGACCTATCAATTTGTGAAAAACAATACGCTTGGCTTTATCATCGGCCTATGGTGCTTCCTATTTACGGCCTTCGCCTGCTTGATGGGAATGTTCCCGAAGGTCGAACCATTCACGGGGGAATGGTACTTCCAGCTAAGCTTAAACATCGCGACCCCCTTCATCCTGCTCGGACTGGGATTGATTCTGCCATTGCTCGCTAGGGTGAAGCGCAAGGGGTAAGTGCTGCACTACGTGAGACCAAGCTACAAGGCTTCGGTCTCTTTCTTTTTGGAGCAACAATAGATAGAATAAGAAAATATCAAGAAGGAGGGTCTCACAAAAACATGACTTATCAGCGTAAAAAGTTTCTGATCTGGCTTCTGCTAACGATACTCTGTATGGCCTTTATCTTCTATAAATCCTCGCAGCCCTACTATGAACAGGATCTCAGGCCCTCGCTAGCGGCTCATCTTCCCGAAAAGTTGGTGCAGAGTCTGCCGGATGTGGGTTTTTATTATAGTGGTCAATTTGTTAGTTCGGAGCAGCCTTATGATTTTATCGAATTTTTTATTCGCAGGGCGCCCATGTTAGTATCTTCGCCATGCTTACATTCTTGTCCATACAGACCCTGCTCGCTCTGAAGTGGAAGCGTGCGTCCGCCATTGCAGGAGGAGCTGTTGTCGCATTGTTGTATGCGGTGACCGATGAATGGCATCAGACCTTTGTTGTAAATCGCACAGGCCATACCATTGATGTGGGGATCGATAGTATCGGAATTGCCCTGGTCGTGCTCTGCTACGCCATCGCGGGAGCCTTCATTCATTATCGCAAGCGAAGATCTGGGCCTTATATGCGCTTCTAAAAGGTTAACAAAAGGATTATAACGATGTTTGACATGTCAATACGGAACACTGAAAAGGAGAGTAGAAGATAATGGTATATATTTGCAGAGTTGAACTTGAGGAAATCACACCCAAAATATGGCGAGAATTTCAATTCCATCCCGACATCACGTTTCATCAACTTCACCAAATTATCCAAGTGGTCATGGGGTGGGAAAATTACCATTTGTACGAGTTTCATGTAAATAAAACGGTGATTGGTCTGCCCGATCCGGTATTTGAGCATATGGAACATCACGAGACGCTGAATGCACGAAGAGAAATTGTCCGGAGGCAGGTTTGCGAGGAAAACACTGTTTTTACCTACGTCTATGATTTCGGAGATGATTGGCAGCATAAGGTTACATTGGTCAAAATCGATCCATCGATATCCAACCCGGCACCCTTGTGTTTGGAGGGAGCTCGAAGTTGCCCGCAGGAAGATGTGGGAGGCATCTGGGGGCATCAGCATATGCTGGAGATATTGTCTGATCCCAAACATCCGGAGCGGGATGAGTTTATTGATTGGGTTCGCGAAGGTTATGATCCTGAATATTTCTCCCGTGAAGAAATGAACCTGGAGCTTCAAAAGCAAACGGACAAGTTGCTCCCCAAATCACTAAATAGGCGTCCGGAAGACAAAAAGCCTGTGAAGCTGACGAAATCCGTTCTGAATAAGCATTTGAAACAGCTTAGTCATGATCAGTTGATCGAGCTTGTCAAGGATTGTTATGGTACCAGCAATGATGTGAAGAAGTTTCTGGCCGTGAAAATACTGGGGAATGAAGCGGTAGAATCATTATTTCTAGAGTATCGCAAGAAGGTCGAGCAAGAGTTTTTCCCTGAACGAGGATTTGGCAAACTGAAACTTCAGGAAGCGAAAAAGGCAATTGCGGAATTCGAAAAAT
Organism: Paenibacillus aceti; assembly: GCF_003614185.1. Classification (GTDB taxonomy): domain Bacteria; phylum Bacillota; class Bacilli; order Paenibacillales; family Paenibacillaceae; genus Fontibacillus; species Fontibacillus aceti. The sequence goes on along the minus strand of NZ_KZ987724.1, from coordinate 2,675,232 downwards.
TGACCGGAAGCGCCAGATACGCCTTGGAGCTAAGGCTGATTTATGTTGAAAATGGTGTTGACTTCACCCAAAGCTATGGGGACATTGATGAACGCTTTTACCACAGCATGGTATCCATGTATGCTACTATCATTGAACAAGTGAATGAAGATGAAACGGGAGAATTGTTCGACGAATACGAGGAAAGAATTGAAGCGATTGTTCCGAAGACAGAAGGAGTTGGCTGGAGTCTCCATTCTAATATGTCTGAACTGTACACTCTAATAAGATGGATTTGATATGCTCTTCGCATATCCGTATCGACCGTATGTGTACTTACTTTGATTTTTCGCCACATTTATTATCCGGATCAATTCCCCTTGAACAGGCACATCTGGGCCGCCGCCCACATACAATGTACAACTGAACTTTAAAGTGTGCTGAAGCGGCGTACCGGAGTGTGCTTGCCCTTCAGCCAATCGACGTGGGGGTGCTGTTCATGGAGTTGGTATCCGCGATTGCGCTGTTTATTAAGCAGCTGACCTTGCTTGTCTCTTACGTGAAGAATAATGCCTTTCCTCAGCCGCTAACGGAAGAAGAGGAAGCGAAGCACCTTCAGCGGATGGCTGAAGGCGATGCGATGTCCCGCAACATATTGATTGAGCATAACCTAAGGCTTGTGGCACATATCGTGAAGAAATTTGATAACACCGGTGAAGACCTGGAGGATCTGATCTCCATTGGCACGATCGGGCTGATCAAGGCGATTGAGAGCTTCCGCCCGAACAAAGGAACGAAGCTGGCAACTTTTGCGGCAAGATGTATAGAAAATGAAATACTGATGCATCTCCGGTCGCTGAAGAAAACCCGTAAGGACGTCTCATTGCACGATCCAATTGGAACTGACAAAGAAGGAAATGAAATTACATTAATTGACATTCTTGGGACGGAAGAGGACGATGTTGTAGACCGGGTTCAGCTTAAAATGGAGAAGAGCAAAATCTATCAGAACCTGGATATTCTGGATTCCAGGGAACAGGAAGTCATCAAAGGCAGGTTCGGTCTTGAGCATGGAGGCGAGGAACGGACGCAGCGCGAAATAGCCAGGGAACTGGGGATCAGTCGCAGCTATGTGTCCCGCATCGAGAAGCGAGCTTTAATGAAGCTGTATCATGAGTTTTATAAATCCAAGCGTTGATATTAAAAGTGGATTGAATCTAAGGCTGTCATGTGGAGACGTGGCAGTCTTTTTTTTATGTAAGCTTAGCTTCAAAAGGTGTGAAATCTACTGGAAACAAGAGTCAAAAGTAAAGGCTAAGGGGTTAAGCGGCAATATGGGAATCACCTCAAAAAATATTTGTTATTCTTCAGCTATCCATAAAACGACAACATTCGACTTCTATATCAATTATACTAGTAATAATATGGCTTACCCATATTCATGGATTTTTTGGGGGGGAAGGTGAAATATGTGTAAAAAAATATCTTTGTTATTGTGGAGTAGTCTAATGGCTATCCTTAGTTTTACGACATTTATTGGAATGTTCTTTTGGAACAGTAATAGGAAAGTTGCGTTATTTTGGTTAGCTGTAACATTAGCCATTTTTTTATGTTATGTAGCATCTTTGATAGTACTTAAAAGAAGGTATTCCAGTTCCTTTTTGTTTTTGAATATACTTCTGTACGTTATTCTGTTTGTCAGTGGTCCTCAGATTCAGCAAGTTGGAATCCAAATAAGACATTATTTCGAAATTCCTTCAAATCAGGTGCAAAAACAATTGAATCAGGAAGTTATTAATGCTATAGAAAAAGCAGGGATTCCATATATTGTTAATTTTAAAATAAGTAAGGAAATGACTAATCAAAAGAGAAGTGGAGTTGTTGCAATAGTAAAGACCAAGAATGAGGAGATTCAAAAAAATGAAATAGATAAAATTATAAGTGGAACTTTCAGTAAGGATATGTTCATTTCATTTTTTGATTACGATGAGAATTGGGTTCTTAGTATTAAATTTAATGTATATCGGGAAATCGAATACTGTTACCCATTCACAAAATGCGATGAGTTTGGGATAGAAATCAAGCAATAAAAAAAGTGATTAATGGATTTAAGAAAAGCTGTCATTTTCATCGAATGAACTCAATGAAATTAGGTCTATAAAGAACAGTAGATGTATTTGGTACCTAAGAGAGCTACTAAATCATTTTTAGGAGGAATAAATAATGAAAAAAAAACTGTCCTCTATTTTTTTATGTATTATTCTATTGCAAGCTTTTGTTAGCAATATTTCATTAGCAAAAAGTACTTATTCGACTAGTAGTGAAAATTTAAATTTCGGTTCGATAGGAACCAGAAGCACGCATGCATATGCCGAAAAAAGTGAAGTTGAGTTTGGAGAAAATATAGTTATTTTTTATTATTTTGATGATAAACCACATACAGTAAAGATCGATGTTTATCGGAATAGTAAATTTCAAAATACATATTATAAGTATAGCGGAAACTTAGGTGATATTTTCGAGTTTAAATCTAATCAGTATAGTGAGGATGGTACGTATAGATTCGAAATATCTCCTATTGATATTGACAATGGGGAAAATTATTCGGCTAGCGTTTCAGTTAATGTTTATCAACATAGAATAATTTTTATTCCTGGGATTATGGGTACAGAGTTATACTCTGGAAGCAAAAAAATTTGGCTTCCTCCCGATAATCTACCAAAAGCTATTTTTGTCAACCAGTATATAAATCAGCTAAAGATGTATGAAAGTGGGGAAAGTGTTGATAATACAATAGTTCCTGGGGATCCAATATCAGATTATTATAAGAGTTTTGAGACCTATTTTACAAAAAAACATTTTAAAGTTGTGAATGTTGGGTACGATTGGAGAGCTGATATAAAGCAAAATGTAGCAAAATTAAAAAGGATAGTGGATACAGAAGTAAAAAACAAACATTCAAGTAGTAAGATATTCGTAGTAGCTCATAGTATGGGGGGGTTACTTGCAACAGAATATATAAATGAAGGTCATGGCAAGAATATTGATAAGTTAGTTACTATCGGTACCCCATATTTGGGGGCTCCACAAGCATTATACATATTTACAACTGGTCATGTTGTTGGGCGAACATTTGAAGATTCTCTTACTGGTGATGCTTTCAGAGAGGTTATGAGAAATGTATATTCTGCTTATCAGCTTTTACCATCGAAAAATTTTTTTGATTATAATTCTGCAACATATGTTACTAAAAAATCATACGTTGGATTACCATGGTTTGGTCGTTCTGAATCTGTTGCTTTAAATTACGATGAGACAAAAAAGTTTCTTAAAAATACAGCTTGGTCAAATAATAAGATGGTAGATCAATCAGAGTCTTTTCATAATAGTTTAAACATCTTAAAAAGTCTTAGTTCAGTAAATTCATATTATATTATAGGTGATGGAATAGATTCTGTAAGTAATTTAACAATGGTTGGGGTGGACTCTGGATTCCCGAGAATCGATAAAATAACCTATCAAAAAGGTGATGGTACCGTACTCAGAAATAGTGCCACAGTAGGTAATAGATTGGATCCTAGTAGAACGTATTATATCAGAGAAGACCATACATCTCTTGTAAGTAATTCAAATGTGCAAATGCAAGTTTTAAACATTCTAAATGGTAAGCCGAATGAACTAGCTCCTAAAATTAGTAAGAAGAAAATAGGTGTTGCTTCCGTATCTCTTCAAAGTGAAGGGCCAGTTGAATTACATGTTAATGATACATTAGGTAACCATGTGGGGATAAATGGAGAAGATTTTGATCAAAACATTCCATATAGTAATTATTACAGCGATGGTGACAATAGATTTATAACTCTAGATGAGGATAATTATACTGTTAAAATGAAAGGAACGGGGTATGGATATTTAGTTTATACATTAGCGTGGACAAATGAGAATGAGATAGAGGATAAAGTGGTTAGATTCGATGCTATAAGGATAACTCCAAAGTCAGTTTTGACTTCAGAAACGAATAGAGATGGACAAATTACACTTCATATTGATATTGACGGTGATGGAGTTATTGATCGTAATCTACTGCCTTCTGTGGAATTAAGTAGAGAAGATATTTTAGATGAAACAATACCAACTATTACTTCAAAAATTGACGGAGTAAAAGGTGTGAACGAATGGTATGGTAAAGACGTATACTACAATATTTTGGGAGAGGATAATGAGTCTGGTGTCTACAAGATTTTTTATGATTTAAACGACTCTGGGTACAAAGAGTATACGGGACCTATTCCATTACCTGACACTGGAATATATAAATTCAAGTCTTTTGTCAGAGATAAAAATAGGAACGATTCAGAGATACTAATAGAGACTGTAAAAGTAGACACTACGAATCCAACTAAGCCTACGATGACAATCGTCCCTCTGAAATGGACCAATAAATTTGTAAGTATTACTTTATCTGATTCACAAGATGCGGATAGTGGATTTCAAAAGTATCAATACAAAATAGGAAAAGATGGTGAATGGAAAGACTATTCTACTCCAATAATTATTGATACTGAAGGATTATATAACATCTATGCAAGAACAGTAGATAATGTATTTAATTTAAGTGATGAAGTTGTAGATGTTGCTAAAGTTGATAAAACGAAGCCATCTATGCCTAGCGGTTTTGAAATTTTATTATTTAATTATAATCAGGTGAAAATTTCCTGGTTGCCTTCTAACGATAATGTAGGTGTAACTAGTTATGATGTTTACCAGGATTCTGAATTTGTTGGGAGTACAACTGAGGCTGAGTTCACATTCAATAATTTAGTTCCTGACAGATATTACACTTTTTCTGTTGTCGCTAGAGATGAAGCTACTAACTCCTCACATGAAGGGGTATTTATTGTCCGAACACCCAAAAGTCTAATTGGGGCAGGGAGTAACCACACGTTGCAAGTAAAAGCAAATGGAAGCGTACTTGCGTGGGGATCTAACAACCATGGAGAACTTGGGGATGGAACGACGACAGCTAAGACGACAGCAGTAGAGATTCAGGGATTGACCCATGTTCTTTCAGTAGCGGCTGGTTCAGGACATAGTATGGCCTTGAAGAGCGATGGTACGGTGTGGTCATGGGGAAGAAACTTCTTTGGACAACTGGGTAATGGGGGCAATAAGGATAGCTTGATTCCAGTGCAAGTGAAAGGCTTGACAGATATTATTGCAATTGCAGCTAATGGACAAAGTAGCTATGCCTTGAAGAATGACGGTACAGTGTGGTCATGGGGCCAGAATGGGTCTGGCCAATTAGGAGACGACTCAAGAGTGGACAGGGATACTCCAGTTCAGGTAAAAGGAGTAACAGGAGTCAGTGAGTTGGTAGCTGGTGACGGATATGCTTATGGAGTTAAAACAGATGGAACAGTTTGGGGATGGGGAAGTAACTCCAATAAGCAAATTCTTGGTTTTAGAGGTTCGTATGCTCTAAAGGCG
>NZ_KZ987724.1:2662867-2667423 GCF_003614185.1 Paenibacillus aceti | reverse complement strand
TTTTAATGGACGGACTTACGGACATTACGAAAGTAGCAGCCTCCTATGGATCCAACTATGGATTAGCGTTAAAGAAGGATGGAAGTGTAGGGGTATGGGGAGGTTCTTACCCTGGTTTCACTTCGATGAGCAGATTGAGTGGAATTCAATATATCGCTGGAGGTCATAGTAACTATGCGATTGATGGGGATGGAAATGTATGGGTTTGGAATGACGGTATGCCGGTTCAAGTGGCAGGTTTAAGTGATATTAGTGCAGTAGCGGTGGGAACGTATTATACTGTAGCTTCTAAAGCGGATGGGAGTATATATGCTTGGGGAAGTAAGAACAACTTAGGACAATTAGGAGATGGAACGACTGTAGCGCATTCAGTTCCAGCTTTAGTACAGGTCAATACCGCGCCAAAAGCGACCTTGACATATCCCCTGGGAAATCAAGAGGCACCGGAAGAGAGTAGTGTAAGCAATCCTGTGATTCGTTGGACACAAGAGGATGCGGCCCTAACAAACTTCTCAGCGTATCAAGTCCAGATATTGGATGAAAGTGGGGCTGTAGTGGTGGACTCGGGCGAGGTAAGACAACCAGTTACAGCAACGGTTAATACTTGGACAGTGACTGAACCATTACCGATGGGACAAGCATTCCAAGTACGGGTGAAAGTGTATGATGAGCAGTTGTGGTCAGAGTGGTCGAACGTAGGTTGGGTGAGATATTCTGGAATGTCTCTAAAAAATATGCCTTATCAAATTAAAGCAGATATTAATGGCAATAAGGCTTTTAAGGTGTATGAAGAAACAACAGTTACCTTTACTGTATACGGACCGAATAATTTAATCGACGTTGATTTTACTGGTCTTCATAAGATAGAAATATCTGGATATAAGGTTTTATCAGAAACAAGCTCAGGTAAGTATATAAATACCGAGCTTTCCATTATAGGTTCGACTATTGTAGATGTTGAGTTCTTAAATGGAGTTGCTACTACTCCATTAACACTAATCTCGAGTGGAATACAACTACTTTCGTTCCGTTTAGATAATTCTAATGTAATAGGAGAAGTACAAGTTGAAGTTTTACCAGTTGAAGATCCGCCGACTGGTGAATATGTAGAAGAACCTGTTGAAGAAGAGCAAACTAAAGCACGATCGATTGGGATGCAGATTCTCAAGGTTGACCAGATAGAAAATAGTGTGGCTACTGAGAAACTGGTCGAACTACCTTATGATGGTTTACCAGCTACTTTATTAAAATATCGTTTAAGTTGATAATGAGATATGATCTTACCCCCCCCCTTTTTTTTACCGAGAAATTGTAAATATTGTGATTGATTTCAATGGTTGTGTGGAACGGACGCAGCGCGAAATAGCCAGGGAACTGGGGGATCAGCCGCAGTTATGTGTCCCGTATTGAGAAGCGGGCTTTGATGAAGCTGTATCATGAGTTTTATAAATCCAAGCGTTGATATTAAAAGTGGATTGAATCTAAGGCTGTCATGTGGAGACGTGGCAGTCTTTTTTATGTGGACAAATGGCTCACACTGTCCTCGAACACCCTCAGAGTTTGTTAACTTGTTGCAGAAATAATTAACTATAATCGATATTATCACACTAATCAAAAAGTTGTAATTATTTATAAATAATGTATTTATATATTGATTGGCTAATTCGAATGATCAAGGGATAATACGTATCAAAAAGGACTTTTTTCCAAGAATAGCAGGTTACAAGAAGTTGTTGGAGAATATGTTCTACACATCAGACAGCGAAAAAGGGCAGCCCAAGCAGGGGCTCTTTGGAACATTAACGAGGTTTCATGGAATAAATAATGGAACAGGGGAGATTCTATGTCAACTGTATCACTGCAGCAGGTATTCAAAAACTATGAATTGGGCAAAACAAGCGTTCCTGCCTTGCGCGGAATAGACTTAGAGATTCAAGAGGGTGATTTCGTTACAATGGCGGGCGCTTCTGGTAGTGGTAAATCTACACTATTAAACCTGATCGGATGCTTAGACCATCCGACAACAGGTGAGGTTTGGATTGGTGACACCCGGGTTTCAAAGCTTGATGATAAACAATTAAATGAAACTCGATTACGGCAAATTGGGTTTGTCTTTCAATCCTTTAACCTTATCCCCGTTCTGAATGTATACGAGAATGTAGAGCTTCCCTTATTAATTATGAAGGAAATTTCTAAGAAGGAGCGCAAGCAGCGAATCAACTATTTTTTAAAAGCGGTGGGTCTTTCCGCGTTTGCTGATCGAAAGCCATCAGAGCTTTCCGGGGGGCAGCGTCAGCGTGTGGCCGTAGCTCGCGCACTTGTCACCAAGCCTCGCATTGTACTGGCGGATGAGCCTACAGCAAATCTCGACTCAAAGACAGGAATTGAAATCATTGATTTGATGCAGCAAATCAATGAACACGAGAAAACGACTTTTATTTTTTCCACACATGATCCGAAGGTGATGCAGCGTGCCAACCGTATCTTTCACTTAATAGATGGCAAGATCGAGAAAGTAGAGAATATCCGATGAACATATTCAAACTATCTAGAAAGAATGTATTTGAATCTTGGAGACGCTCGTTGTCACTGGGAACATTCATTTTTTTAGCTACGTTTCTGTTGTTGTTTTTTACAAGCTTCATCTCAACGATGCATAATGATCTCAATAAGGCGATATCTAATTCACTGTCTGGCGATATCCAGCTCCGTCAAGGCGGTACGACAGAAGGTGATATGCTGTCCTTGAAGGGGAAGTGGGGACAGATGGCTTATTTGGACGCGAAGACAGCAGTGATGATCGAGACCTTATTAAATGAGAATGGTAGCATCGAGAGCTACACGAAACGTATTCGCAATGATGCGATGCTGTCGAAAGGATCAACGAAGCAGCATACAATGGTCATTGGATTGGACCCGAACCTCGAAGCATATAAGGAAGCGTTTATTTTAAGCGAGGGTAGCTATTTGAATCCTGTACGCACTAATGAAGTGCTCTTGCCTAAAAACTATGCGGACAAGCTTGGCGTCAAAGTAGGCGACAGTATCGATCTAATGGCTGCAACAAAAGATAATCAAGAGGCTGTGGCAAGCTTTATCGTGGCAGGGACAGGTCAGGTTGATCGGCTCGCTTCCTTTTCCTTCTATCCCGTGTATACCTCTTTGCAAGGATCACAAGCGCTTACAGGATTTCAAGATGGCGAGATAACGGACTTTATCGTATATGCCAGCAAAGGTAAGTCAGCACAGCTTTCAAAAGATCTCCAAACAGCGCTCTCTATCAACGGCTTGGACAGTACAAAGGTTAAAGTGAGTACATTGAAGGAGATGGGAGGATTTCTAAACAGTATTATCTCTATCTATGTCGGTATTCTTTATGCCTTTATCGGCATACTTCTTGTCATAATGGCTATTCTGATTATCAATCTTATCTTTATGATGGGGCTCGAACGGCGTTCAGAGATTGGAACACTGCGGGCAATCGGCTATTCACGTGATCAAATCGTCATGATTTTCCTTGGGGAGATAGTAATTATTACAACGATCTTTTTTGTTATTGGTTTGATTATTGGTATCGCTTTGATTTTGCTGTTGTCTCAACTGGGGATTCCGCTGAGCGCGCCGCTTGATCTTGTGCTAGGCAAAGTATTCAATATTCAATTTGATGGGTCGCAGGTATTCTTGGTATTCATTATTATCTATGGTTTTGCCTTAGTATCATCTTTGTACCCATCTATCAAATCGGCGTCGGTTAATCCCGCTGAGACACTTCGCGAAGGTTCATAGAGAGGAGGAAGCGAGTTGATTACCAAAATCGCCATTCGAAATATTGTCGCAAACCGCAGGCGTTCATTTCTGATAGGTTTTGTCATTTTTATAGCAGCTTTCCTATTGCTTATTGCTAACGCATTCGTTAACGGCGTCGGTTATCAAGTCAACAAAGCCTATTCTCAACTGCAAGCAGGCGATGTCATAGTAGGATGGGAAAGACTGAGAAATATGGAGAAAACCGATGCAACACGTCTCTTGTTCTTGGGGGATAATTCTTTTGAGGTAAAAAATGAAACAGAAAACCGTCAAGCCATGGAGAATCTCCAACGTTTTCTTGTTCAAAATCAGCAGGCAATCAAGTCCTATTATCCAACAGTACGTCGGAATGCTGAACTTGGGGTTGGCGATACGGGCGATGCGCAATTTTCAGTGTTTGGTTTAACGCCGGAATTGAAAGACCAGCTTCTAACCACAAAATCAATTTCGATGCAGGAGGGGCAACTACTCTCCGATTCTCCTCGCTCTATTGCCGTTTCTCAAGAAAAGGCATTAATCTATGACCTGAAGCTTGGGGACAAAGTGAATCTTAATGCAGTAACTCCTGCTGGAGAAATTCGTGTAGAGGAATTTATGGTTGGAGGAATTTATAACAACGGAGCAGGTTGGGACAATTGGTACGGATTCACATCGGATAAGGATGCTCGTGAGATGTTTCAGTATGACAAAGGATATTTCGATATTGTAAAAATATATCTTAACGATTCCAGTGACAGTAAGGAATTTGC
>NZ_KZ987724.1:2553790-2656198 GCF_003614185.1 Paenibacillus aceti | reverse complement strand
AAAGTGAATCTTAATGCAGTAACTCCTGCTGGAGAAATTCGTGTAGAGGAATTTATGGTTGGAGGAATTTATAACAACGGAGCAGGTTGGGACAATTGGTACGGATTCACATCGGATAAGGATGCTCGTGAGATGTTTCAGTATGACAAAGGATATTTCGATATTGTAAAAATATATCTTAACGATTCCAGTGACAGTAAGGAATTTGCCAAACAGTTGAATGCGGCATTGGAAGATGGAGCACTGTATGCTGAAACAGGGCAGTCAGCGTCTCTTCTGTACCCGACGATGTCGATGGCATTGAAGGGGTTGTTTAATCTATTTATCATATTCCTAATTATGGTTATAGCTATCGGAATGCGCTCTGCTATTCGTATGAATCTTTATCAACGCATGCAGGAGTTTGGCACATTACGTGCAATTGGTTACAGCCGTATACAATGTTATGGAATTATTTTTAATGAAGCATTCTTCTTATCGGTAGGTGCCCTGATCGCTGCTTTTATACCTGCATTCCTGCTTAATATGATCTTTAGCGCCAAAGGCATCTATCTTGGTCCAGGCCCGATGAGCTATTTTGGGGGCGAGTATTTGTATCCTGATATGCATATTGCAGATGTCGCCTTAGCTTTGGGGGCACTTGCCATCTTCTCGCTCATTGCCACCATGAACCCCGGACTTAATCTAGCTTATCAGTCAATTACTGATATTATGAGTAAACGTCAGCGCCCTGTTAAAGTCATGCGTACTTTGTACCGTAACGTATTTAGGAGGAGTTAAAGTGGCTATATAGTACCAGTTACTCTTGGATCAAAGATTTATCTTTCGAATAAGCGAAGACTTTTCAGGGGGGTATCAACAGCCTGCAATTATGCAGGAATTTTGCCAATATTGCGACCTGGGGGAGTGAATTCCTGCGATAATGCAGGTATTTTCTCAATATCAGCTTGATTCAGAAGAAAAGTGAGGAAAAGCCTGCATATTCGCAGGAATTTCCTCTGAGTGGGTGGTTTTGAGGGGGGAAGCCTGCATATTTGCAGGAATTTTCCTTGGAGCCACCTTGGAGCCGCCTTGCCCCCTCCTTGGCCTACCCTCGGAACAGCTACTCATCCTTCTCCGATCCCCCGACCGGACAGAATCCCGGATTTGCTGAACAGAGCAATTGGGCATATTGTGGCTGGAGCTTGGAGAGCGCGGCGAAGTAGCTGCTTATCACATGGTTGCCGCCGAAGGAGCCGTTTTGGAAGTTAAGGGTGAAGATGGTCGGGACATGGCTGTAGTAGTATCTTTTCTGGCTTTTGGGGAGCTTGTAGATGGAGGGCGGAGCATGGGTTACAACGTCAAATTCATTGGCGATGCGATGGCTGCTCGGAACGTATTTGGCAAAAGCCTTAGAAAAGGCAGGGTCACCGACACGAGGCCCCCCGTATGTGAACAGATAGGGTGAAGCAAATTCGCTGTTAGCTCCTATATCGATCGCACATAATGTCGCCAGCGCAGCGCCCAAGCTATGTCCCGTGACAAACAAGGTTTTGTCAGAAGGCAGCTTGGCCAGTGTGGACATGATCCGGCTTCGAGCGGAGTAATAAATGTCCGTGAAGCCGCGGTGCGTCAGGCAGTTCTCTTTTACATATTTGAATTTTCTCTGGGTGGCGATGATGTCGGAGATCCAATTCGTTGCCGTACTGGTGCCGCGAAAGGCTACGATAATATCATTCGCAGACTCCAAAATGAACCCGAAGGGCTCCCATTCGTTAATGATGGATTTCGCTTCGATGGTATCCCTGACCGAATAATTAGGGGGAACCACGAAGGAACCATCCGGATTCGAGAATTGTTCATAAGTTTGTCCGCAGATTGCAGCTAGAAAGATCGACCATTTCTCCAGTTCCATTTGTGATCTCACATACATCCCGCCCTTCTCCTACAATATATTAGGGTGAGCATGGAGAGATACCTATTCCCCAGATGAATTTTAAGGAATACGTGAATCGTAGATCGATCTCACTTTGTCGCAATTTTATAATAGCTAGATGGGGCTAATGCTGATAGAATGAGCTTAAATAATCATCCTGAGTAGAGTGATATTTTGAAAAGTAAGAATTATGTCGAATTCGCTGAATCCGCTTGCATTTACAACAGGGTTGTTAGAAAATAAACTAGAACAGTGCAGTGAATCAAGTGAATTCCCTTGATTGCTTCGCTCTGAGGGATGAAATATATCATACTGTTTTACACAAGGGAAGGGAGATAAAATCATGAGTCATGCTAAGCATTCCGTAGTCATCGTAGGTTATGGGGGAATGGGCAGCTATCACGGCCACCTGATCACAGAGAATGGAAGAGTAGAAGTAAAAGGTACTTATGATGTGCTGGAGGAGCGTCGCGAGGTATCGAGACAAGCGGGCTTCCCGGCTTATGATAGTTTTGAAGCGGTGTTGAACGATGCATCGGTAGAGGTGGTCTTGATCGCAACACCTAATGACGTGCACAAAGAGCTCGTTATTCAAGCCTTGAAGGCTGGCAAGCATGTCATTTGCGAGAAGCCTGTTACGATGTCTACTAGTGATTTCGAAGAGATGGTCGCTGCCGCAGATGAAGCGGGCAAGGTGTTCATGGTGCACCAGAACCGCCGCTGGGATGAGGACTACTTGATCATCAAGCAAATGTATAATGAAAGAACGATCGGCGACCTGTTCCAAATTGAATCCAGAGTGCATGGCGCGAACGGGATTCCGGGCGACTGGCGTCATATTAAGAAATATGGCGGCGGCATGCTGCTCGACTGGGGCGTTCATCTGCTCGACCAAATGGTAGATATGATCGACAGCAAGATTACTAGCGTCAAGAGTCGGCTTAGCTTTATTCTCGGCGATGAGGTCGATGACGGCTTCGAAGCTGTGCTGCAATTCGAGAATGGCGTTACAGCCAGTGTTGAAGTAGGAACGACGAATTTCATCACCTTGCCAAGATGGTATGTCAAAGGGACAGAGGGAACAGCGATTATTGAAGACTGGTCCTTGACCGGAAGAACGGTAACCCGAAATAATGAAGTCGGCAAAATAGAGCCTAAACCAATCCGTGCCGGTGTCGGATTAACCAAGACGATGGCACCTCCATCCGAAGAAGCGACGATTACGGGCACTTTGCCGGAGCCATATCACCGTCCGAGCAGCTTCTACGATAACTTCGCGGATGTGCTTGAAGGCAAAGCAGAGCCGATCGTCAAGAATAGAGAAGTATTGCGTGTATTGAATCTGATCGAGGCTATATTCAAGGCAGCAGAGACGAATGAAGTAGTCAAGGATTTCGACGTTTACGAGCCTGCTAATAAGTAATCGATATATATCATGGAAGGGAGCCTGGCGGTAATTTGTGAGATGCACAAGAGCCGTTGGGCTTTTTTCTTTGTATATAGAATGGAGGATACATAATGGGGAAGACGATCAAGGAACAGATTCTCGAATTAGCTGAGGAGGACTACCGCAAGTTCAATGCGAAGCTGATTCCGAATATCGATAATATCGTCGGGGTACGTCTGCCGGCCTTGAGGAAAATCGCGAAGCGGATCACCCGTACCGATTGGCGTGCCTATCTGGCTGAGACGGAGGACGACTATTTCGAAGAGACGATGCTCCAAGGGATGGTGATCGGCTATGCGGCGAAGGATATCGATGAAATGCTGAAATACACAGCGCAGTTTGTGCCCAAAATAAATAACTGGTCGGTATGCGACAGCTTCTGCGTCGGACTAAAGCTAACGAAATCGCATCTGGACGAGGTGTGGACGTTCCTGCAGCCTTATCTTCATTCTGACCAGGAATATGAGCTCCGCTTCGGGGTGGTCATGCTGCTTGAATACTATGTACTGGAGGAATATATCGATCGGGTGCTGCAAATTCTCGATGGAATCCGGCATGAGGGCTATTATGTCAAAATGGCCGTAGCCTGGGCGATCTCCATCTGCTTTATCAAGCTGCCGGAGCCGACGATGGCCTACTTACAGCATAGCTCGCTCGATCTTTTCACCTATAATAAGGCCCTGCAGAAAATTACCGAGTCTTATCGGATAGCCCCAGCGACCAAGCAGATCATTCGCGGCATGAAACGCAAAGCTGATTAGATAATCTCCTTACCTTAGTCAATAAAGACCCACCGCTGAAGGTTGATGGCCTACTAACGGTGGGTTTAAGTTTATAGCTTACTTATTGGATTTGAAGGTGATTTTATCCCCGTCGGGAAAACGGATTTCAAGCTCGAATTCTCGATAATTATCGGCTAATTTGAAGGCAGACATGGTACGGGCAATCGCATCCTTCTTAGCGGTCGTTTTCTCAACCTCTAACTTAGGCAGAATCGCTTCAAGCTGCTTAAGCGCCGCGGTTCCTTGCAGCTTGCTATTCGTCTGTCCCCGTTCATCCTCGATCTCTGCTTGAATCCTGCCGTGATGATTACTGAAATCCACCTCATATTGCCCTTGGGCGTAGTCAACCTCCAGCTCGAATTCGAGGAAGTTGGAGATGCTGGTGCTGTCATTCCTTTCTTAATTCATGTGACATTTATCTCAATAGACACTCTAACAAAGAACGGCAGCTCTCCCGGTTCGCAAATGTGAACAATCTTTTAACAACCCGTGCGGGTGATTACAATCCTGCGATAAGTTCATTACAATAGGGGCTGAAGTAAAGTAAATATTTGGAGGGGTATCGATGAAAAAATCTTACATAGCCGCATTTATCTATTTATTGATCGGTCTCGGCTTCGGCGTGTTCTCACGGGAATTTACGAAAATCCAGGGCTTTGATGGGTATACCGTGCTCAATGTCCTGCATACCCACGTGCTGATTCTCGGTTTTATGTTCTTCTTGATCAGTCTGATACTGTCGAAGCTCTTCTCAGTGCATCAGGTCAAGTCCTATAATGCCTGGTTCATCGTCTATAATATCGGTCTCGTGCTGACCATCGGCTCCATGACCGTGCGCGGAATCCTGCAGGTGAACGGCAATGATCTGAATGGACTGAGCCATATGGCAGGCATGGCCCATGGGATTATAGGGCTCGCTCTGATTTGGTTCATGGTGCTGTTGAATAAAGCGTTTAAGCAGCAGTAAGACTCAATTACCCGAGCAGCTCCGTTCAAGCTGTAACAGCTGCGCCTTCATATCGAGCCCACCGCGATAACCGGTTAAGGCTCCATTCTTGCCTATCACTCGATGGCAGGGGACCGTAATGAGGAGGGGATTCGCCCCGATTGCCGTGCCTACTGCACGAACTGCCGCTGGTTTATTGAGCTCACTGGCAATGTCCGAGTAAGAACAGGTCTGCCCATAAGGGATTGCGGTGAGGGCATTCCACACATTTTTCTGAAAAGCGGTCCCCTCAAGTGCGGTCGGGAGTGTGAAGCCCTGTCTTTTTCCCAGCAGGTATTCCGTTAATTCGGTTGCATAAGGGAGTAATAATGGATCATTTTGCTCAAGTTGATATTCCTTGTAATGCCTGGATACCCAGTCGGTCAGTTCCTCCAAATCCTTATTCTGAGAACCCACATAGCATAGCCCCTGAGCCGTAGCCGCCAGATAAAGGCTCCAGTCTGCCAACGTCAAGCGTGACCAATATACCGTCGTTTGTGATTTTTGCTTCATTATATATGACCTCCTAATGGGGGATGCTGCTGTTTGCGATATTGCGCCGGGGTGAGCCCGGTAAGTCTTTTGAAAAGAGTGACGAAATAAGATGTATTGGCCATTCCTACACTAGCTCCGATCTTGGATATCTCTAGCTCGGATTGGAGCAGTAGCTGCTTTGCCTTGTTCATTCGTACCTGCTGGATATACTCGACCGGGGTGAGGCCTGTGACTCTTTTGAAAGTTCGATGCAGGTGGTAGGGGCTCCCGTGGCTGGCCTCGGCGAGAACCTCCAGTGTGAGGTTCGCTCCATAATTCTGCTCGATATAATCGGTGACAAGCTGTATCCATTCATCGTCGGGCATCCGCTCGCCAGTAGGCTTGCAGCGTTTGCAGGGGCGGAAATGGTGTGCCAGTGCCTGCTCAGCCGTGTCAAATAAGCGGATATTCTCGATCTTCGGTGGTCTCGACTTGCAGGAGGGACGACAGAAGATCCCCGTTGACTTGACAGCATAGAAGAATTTTCCGTCATAAGCTGGATCGTTGTTGATTACCGCATTCCATCGTTCGCTAGTCAGCTCTATTGGATGAAAGGAGATGGCTTCGTGCTCAGTACTGGATGGTTCAGTATTTGGTAAAGTTCCTGATTCGGCTGGCTTCCTCAAGTGTATCCCCCCGGTTTTATGTCAGCTTCGTATATTAATATACTCCCAATCGATGATGAAAGCTTGATTTTAGGCTGTAATAGCAAGATAACGAAATTTCGGAAGAAAATAAAGGCCTATTCTCAACGAGAGAATAAGCTCTTTTGCTATCTTGTTTTTCAGTTTATTTTAACATGTCATATTTAACAACGGGCCATTTCTCTTTGCGGAGGGCATCCAGCAATTCGGGAGTAGCGTTCAGATTTGCCTCCACAAGCTCGCGCGGCGTAAGAGCCATCCATTGGTTCAATGAGATGTCTGCGAAGCGGTCGCTCTTGAACATTTCCAGGAACCATAGTGTTTGATCTCCGGTGTTCTGAATGTAATGCCCGAAGGCGAAGGGGACATAACCGACATCTCCTGCGCGAACATTGAAGGTACGTGCGACTCCATTCCCGGCGAATACAGTCATCCGGCCCTGGCCAGTCAGGTAATATTGCCACTCATCGTTATTTGGGTGCCAGTGCAGCTCCCGCATTGCGCCGGGCTTAATCTCGACCAATGCCGCTGCGACCGTCTTGGAAATTGGAAAGTTGGAGGAGTCGGCGATGCGAACACTCCCTCCTGGCGTCTTCAGCGGAGTTTGCGCTAGCAGCTTATGGTTGAATCGATCCGGAACGGTTCCGTAAGGGGACTTGACTTCCTGACTGGCTATCGGTCCAGGAACCTTGTCTGGGAAAATATATAGCTGCTCGTTGGGAATACCAGCGAATGCAGCCTCGGTGACGCCGAAGTTGGCGGATAGAACCTCCTTGGGCGTGTGGGCGAACCAGTCTGAAATGGATAACGTATTGAGATCCGAGAAATTCCCGTCATCGAAGACGAGCAGGAATTCACATCCATTCTCAAGCGCTTGAATGGAATGCGGGATACCGGGTGGGAAATACCACAGATCCCCTGCCTCAATATCGGCGATAAAATTCCGCCCTTCCTGATCCACCGCTGTGATTCTAGCGCTGCCCAGTAGCATATAAGCCCATTCCGCCTGCTGATGCCAGTGCAATTCCCGCACCCCTCCCGGCACCAGACTCATATTGACGCCTGCGAGTGTCTTGGCGATAGGTAGATCCCGCACCGTAATTTCCCTCGACCATCCGCCTTCGTTGAGCTGCATATGGGTGTCGGAGAAAGACATAACCAGATTGGGCAGCAGCCCGGAATCGGTGACCGGTGGCACCAGCATATCCGGATTTTCCCGGTCTCTCATCACATCCCGCGGCCCATAATCCGGCCCACCCGCACCGTCGCGGCGGATCGGTTGGGGAATGCGAGGGGGCTCGCAGTTACTCTGTTCCGAATTCGCCATGAATGAGATCCCTCCTTGAGTCTGGGCATCATTTTTGAGCCCATTCAGCATATATCTATGAGTCTGGGCTTGGATAATATTAATTCGGATTGCGGTTCAGCCTATCTCTATACCGATGAATAGATAAAGAACAAGAACGAAAACAATAACCGTTAATAGCGTGAATAACGCTCCTTTTAGTGACGACTTCAGCTGCTCAGCCTTCCATTCTTTAGACAGTTTTTTTACAGCTTCGGCTTCTTTTAAATTCTGTTCCATCATGTTCATAGGGAACGTATGATCCATTGCTATTAGCTCGGTCCTACAGTTCGCGCAATACATCAGATGCTCCTCGACCAGAGCCTTACTATCATTACTGCACACTCCATCATGATATAGCGGCAGCAGGTCTCTAATAATTTCGCAAGATAGATTCATTTTAGTGCCTCCTGTAATTGTTTTTTTGCTCTGTAAAAAATCAGCCTCGCCCAGCTATCCGTCTTTCCAAACAGTTCTCCAATCTGTGAGAAAGGCAGCTCGCCGAAAACACGCAGAGTAAAAACTTCTTTATACGGCTCGTTAAGAACATGTAACAGAACATGCAGCCGTCTGGCTGTTTCTTTATCTGAATAATCCATATCCAAATGGTTGGTTGTATCTGGCTGTTCTGGATTCATGTCCAAGGCTATACTGCGCTTTTGCTTTTTACAAAATGTAAAGTATGTGTTTTTTGCGATTTGGCAGAGCCATACATACAGTTTGCAGGAGCCATTGAATTGGTTGATATGCTGCATGGCCTTGAAGAAGGTTTCCTGTGTCACTTCCTCCGCGATCGCTTCATCCCTGCTAAGGGACAATACGTATTTATAAACATCGGAAAAATGTTCCGAGTAGATCTGACCGAAATCTGGCACTTTCTCACCTCCTATTCATAAGACTCTCGAGATCCAAAAGCGTTTCAAAATTCCCCGTTTTATTTTTGTTATGTATGATGTGTTCAACAGAAACGATGGCACTCCCTGCTCGTAGAGAGTCAGACAACGCAAAAAGGGAGAGAAATGATAGAAATTTCTCTCCCTGAGAGGACCCGTATTGTTGGCCCTTACGGTATGATTTTGCCGCCTGCTTTATAGATGCTGTACCATTCTTCTCTAGTGAGCGGAATGTCGGAGCCTTGGCAGGAATCGATCAGCCTTTGTGCATTTGTCGTTCCGAGCACGACCTGCATATTGGCAGGATGGCGTGTGATCCAGGCGACCGCGATGGTGGTATTGGTGACACCGTACTTCTCGGCCAGCTTATCGATAATTTGATTGAGCTCCGCATAATTCTCCAGATCGCCAAGGAAAGGCCCGTTGAAGAAGCCCTTCTGGAATGGGGACCAGGCCTGAATTGTAATGTCCTTCAGACGACAGTATTCCAGAACACCGCTATCACGGTTTACGGATTGATCGACATCCATATTGAAGGCGATGGACGAATCGATCATCGGAGTGTGCGTAATGCTGAGCTGTAACTGGTTAGCTATTATTTTATGGGAAGTATATTTTTGCAGTAGCTCGATTTGGTTCGGGGTCTGGTTGGATACGCCAAAATAGCGAACCTTGCCGCTGCGGTGCAGTTGATCGAACGCTTCAGCAATTTCCTCGGGCTCCATTAAGGTATCGGGACGATGGAGCAGCAGCACGTCCAGATATTCTGTCTTCAGGCGCTTCAGTATTCCATCCGTTGCTTCAATAATATGTTCCTTGGAGAAATCGAAATAACCGGGACGGATACCGCATTTGCTCTGCAGGATCATTTGTTCCCGGATTTCAGGATTCATCTGGATCGCTTCCGCAAAATGGGATTCGCACTCTCCGTAGGAAGGTCCGTAGATATCCGCATGATCGAAGAAGTTGATCTCATGGTCCAGCGCAGTGCGGATCAGCTTCTCGGCCTCGGACAAGGATAGCTGCTTCAGGCGCATATTGCCCATGACTATATTTGACGCTTTCAAATCTGTACCAGCGATGTTAATGTACTTCATGCTTTACATTCTCCCTTCATATTCTCTACAATAATAGAATAAAGCCTAGAGTGAACTCTATGTCAAATCGCGTGTAATAAAAGGAGAGATCAGGTTGGGTTATACTATATCACAAGTTGCCGAGAAGACGAGCCTGTCCGTATACACGATCAGATATTATGATAAAGAAGGGCTGCTGCCTTTTGTAGACCGTGAGAAGGGTAAGCGGGTGTTCCACGATCAGGATATAGAATGGATTGACTTGATTTGCTGTCTGAAAAATACAGGCATGCCGATCAAGGATATCCGCACCTTCATCCAGTATTGCACGGATAATGATGCCGTTGTGGATAAGGGGCTGGAGATTCTGATTCAGCATAAGCATAATGTAGAGCAGCAGATCAGAGACACCCAGCGCAGCCTGGAGACGATTGAATACAAGATCAATCATCTGCCGCAAATGTATAAAGAGAAGTTCTCGACGCATCATTAGATCATAATAAAGCCCTCATTTCTCTTCCTACACAGAGAGATGAGGGCTTTTGTTATGGTTCGGGGGGAAGGTATTATTGACGCAAAGTTTTCAGAGCACCGCTCCAAGCGAGAACTTGGTCAAGCATCCCATTCAGGTTAGTCAGGTGGAGATCAGCCGGCTTGAACACCGAGAAGTTCTCGAAATCTGTGAACAAGGACAATGCCGCATGAACACGAACGTCGGCAACGGACAATTCGCCAAGGATTCCACGCAGATGCTCAGCAGCACGAGCGCCGCCAACAGAGCCGTAGCTTACGATACCAGCCGCTTTATCAAACCACGCTTCACGAGCATAGTCGAGGGCGTTCTTCAGTGCCGCCGAGATGCTGTGATTATATTCTTGAACGATGAAGACGAATCCGTCCAGGCTGTTCAGCTTGTTGTTCCAAGCCGCTGCTTGCTCCGACGCATCAGCTTCACCCAGCAATGGCAGCTTAAAGTCAGCGATATCTACGATTTCATAGTTCGCGTCTCCGCGTTCGTCAGCGATTTTCTTCACCCATTCACCAACCTGCGGGCTTAGACGGCCATCACGTGTACTTCCTAGAATAATACCGATGTTCAACTTGGACATAGTAAATCCTCCTCAAAAATATTAATTTAGTAAAAAACTTTCGTTAAGAATAAGAACATTCTGTGGATCGGCCGGAGACCGGATCGACTTACTTAATAGCTTCCACAGAGTATGTTTTCATCCTTAATGAACAAATGATTTCATGGTGTTTTTTAATCACGATATGAATATAACACACTGTATTTACTTAATCAAGTACCTAACTAAATGTTAGTTAAGAAATTTTTGAAACAGTAATCAATATTAAGATATTGAGCAGGAGAGGCGTAATGGGAGATTCCATCCGTGATTCTGATCTAGGCAAAAAGAAAAAATTCAATGATGAATCCACGGGTTAATCCTCATGTCGCTCACAATGTTAATCTAACGAAACACCATAACGTTATTTGCTCCAAAACAAGCTTGGCTCGAATCTAAGGAAACACCATATCGCTAATTGTGCAAAAAACGGGCTTTAGGCGGCTATTTGAGTGGAGTAACGCTCCAACAGTTTCGTTACATTTTCGAAGGGCTCTTTTGGGCGCGAATAGCGTTACCACGTTTCGCTAGAGCTCGGTGCAAAGTCCGCGTTTCTCCAAAGCTGCAAATATGCAGGAATTTCGCAAGTATCACGTTCGATATTGGTAAATTCCTGCGATAATGCATCCTTTTTCTAAGTTTCGGTCCGGTTTCGCGGAAAAGGTTAGAAAAACCTGCATATTTGCAGGAATTTCCCCAGAACAGGTGAGTTCCGGTCGTAAAGCCTGCATATTTGCAGGAATTTTCTCGGAATGGGTAACTTTGGCGAACCTCCCGTATATTTGCAGTTCTTGAGTTTGTACGGAAGGGAGAGTAGACAAATTATAGCTGCTGCCCCCAGCGGTACCCCAATATTTCCTCCACATCGGCAATTTGCAGGATAAGCAGAGAAATGTCGGCCCCCGGGTAACGTTCGGCGACTTGAGGGAGCGCTATGCCGATCTGCTGCGGGGAGTCTTTGCCGACCACGAGATCCTCGAGCAAAATCGAGGCCCCGATCAGGTCGCCGAATTGCTCGGCTTCAAATGGTTCGAACGGGCCGGATAACGGTAGATAGAGCGTCTTACTCCAGTCCAATTCCCCAGGTTCAGGCCGGATAATGAGCTGGAAGGGATGCATGCCTTCGGATATGAAATCACAATATACAGCTAACCGCATTGCTTAAATCCCTCCTTGTCCTCCATGACCGCCGCTGATTTGACGTTCCAATTGGCTCAGCATCCGCTTGGTCTCCGGGGACCAGGAAGGGGCTGCCTGCTTCCGATCTGCTTCGCGGGTCGCCGCGATCAGAGTGCCGTATAGGACTCGGCGCTGTACCTGATCCAGTCTTCGCTCGGCAAGCTCCGGCGTTACCTGGAATTGTTCTGCTATAAAGGGAATCGCCTCACAGTGCTGATCTGGAATGCTAAGTCTCGATAGCATATAGAAAGGGACGGCAGCATAGAGGACAAATTGCTCGGCTTCCGTCTCCTGTGCATGCTTGAAAAGATGAGGCATGACCCGCTGATCCCCGGCATGGCGCAGCACATGGCATAGCTCATGGAAGAAGATAAGTCGGGCATTGAGCTCCTGCGTCTGCTTATTCAGAAAAATCACTTTATCCTCGTTATCGGAGAAGGAGGGACAAGCCTCGTAGATCAGCTCCACGCCAAAGGCCTGGGCGATATGATCGATATCTAGCTGCTCTGGAGCCATAATCCCATGACTCATATATTCCGTGCTGATCCATTGCTCCAGAGGAGTTTCCTGGTAATAGGAGAATAACATAAATCCACCTCGAATAAGAATGTATGTTCGCTATGTATTGAAAATAATAGCCCTTCTACGGTAAGGGCTGGATTAAGCTTCCATGATTAAAGATTCTTCGTCAGAGACCAAGAATCCTCTATATTATTTTGATTCGGCATCCTCTTTATCTGTTTGGTCTGTATGCAGCAGCTTCTTCTTCTGTTCACGGTACGCCTTCAGAGCTGCTTCCATCATGGCAATTTCATCATCGGTATAACTTTCCGGACCACCATAAAAAGACATATTGGTGGCTGCTTCCTTCATAGGCGCAGGGTCCTGGGTCCGGCCTAGCAGATAGTCCCCACTGGTGTCCAGCGCATCGACAATTTGGCGCAGCGACTCCGGATCAGGCTTGCGGTCATTCGTCTCATAACGCGACAATTGGACGACCGTGAGCCCGGCTTTGGCGGCCAGGTCCTTTTGGGTAAGTTGCTTTAATTCTCTGAGATATTTAATACGATCACCAAGGGTTTGCATAATGACTCCTCTTTCACCGTTTAGACTATTATAGCATAAGGTTGCCAAAATGGTAAGGTATATTTGCAGAATTACATAGATTGACATTACCGAAATGGTAATATATAATCGAGATATAGTTACCGAATCGGTAAAAATGACTGAAGAAGGGGCTGAGCTGTTGCAAGTATAAAGTGATAGTTGAGAAAGAGTTCGAATAGTAGCCTTTTATAAGTTACCAAAATGGCATTAGCTTTTCAAGTGATCTCATTATTATATATAGCTGTGAATCTTGGGAGGGATTGAAGTGGCGAAGCGAAACACGAATATTTATCTGACTGTATTTGATAATCTGCCCATTCATCAGGCTGCGACCAGAGCGGCTGTCGAACAGCGCCTGGAAGAGGTGCGACATTACCGGCAGGTCGGCTTTATCCGCCGTGAAGCAGGGATAACGGCCAGTTACGAGCCAAGGTATCACGGGAATACCAATCAGATCAACAAGCCGTCGGAGCATCTGGCCATCTCGAATGTGGATCGGGAGGCGGAACTGATTCGCAAATCTGAGCTGCTGGACAAGGCGATGGACAGTTTATCGGTGGTGCAGCGTGAGGTTATTGAACGGAGCTATCTGAGCCGCGAGGCAGAATATGATTTCATCAACTGTGGTGAGATGGGGATCAGCGATAGAACCTATCGACGGATCAAGGCGAGCGCGCTTCGCATTCTGGCGGTGGCGATGAAGCTGGAAGTATATGAAGATGAGGTGCCCGGGAGGGTAAAAGAATATACTGAGCGGAGAAATACGAAGCATGTCGTCGGCTGAAATGCCGACTTTTTTCATGATTTCATAAATAATAAAACAGGAACATATGTCCGCATTTTGTCCGCTGAATGTCCGCTGACTAGCTTTATAGCATGTTAAATTGGTATTGAGCCATACCACCCTTATAAACAGGAGAGTCGCTGAAGCATATTTCAGCGGCTCTTCTCTATTTATAAGGAGAACATTGAAAAAGGAGATTTATGTGATGAAAAAAGTATTGTACGTTCCGCTTGATGACCGTCCTGTGAATCTGGATGATGTGGTCAAGCAAGGTCAATCGGCAGGTCTGCATTTGATTACACCCCATGAGGCCGACATTCGGAATCGCCTCGATTCTGTAGCGGATGCTTCAGGGGATCAGCTTCTCAGCACCTCTTCCCCGGTCTTCGGGAATACAGCGAAGATTCGTCAGTTCATTCTGGACCATGCGGCGGCGGTCGACGGCTTCATTATTTCGACGGATATGCTGGCGTATGGTGGACTGATTGGCAGCAGGCGATTACGGGCGGATGGAGGAGGAGCCTATCCGAACTATGACGCTACTACTATTCAGCTACTCGATGTCATTCGTAAAATCAAACAGGACTATCCCCGCAAGCCGATCTATGTACTGGATACGATTATGCGCCTGGCTACAACGACCTATACCGAGGGGCTTACTTATGATACCTATGTGGAATCCCGCAGCTTCATGGGCCAGCCACGCAAAGCGTATACGACCTTCGACGATATTCTGAATGGTTATAACACATCAGATGATGACACACAGTACGGGGATACCACTGAGTTTGATAAGACAGCCTACTACAACACCCGGCAGCATAAATTCAAAACGAATTATTACGTGCTGGATCGGCTGGTGCGCCAGGGGTATATCGATTTTCTGGCTATTGGCGTCGATGATGCCAAGACAGAAGGGGTGCAAATTAATGAAATCCGCTTTGTGGAGAACTACATTAACCAATCACTTGGAGGCTGTGAGGGACAGAATCCGGATCGAGCAGTTATTTTACCTGATGCAGACGGTCTTGGTCATTCCCTGGTGGCTCGTATGGCCCATCAATTGCATCGGAGAAGGACCAGAACTAAATTTGCGGTTCGATATTATGGCCCTCATGGTTCTACGATTATTAACCCTTATGAATATATGAGTGTACATGATAATATCCTGCGACATATTGATATCATCGGCGGTCAATATGTAGCTCATTGCCCGGATATCGAAATTATTGCCATCACGAGCTCTGCTGAAGTGACCAGTGCGATGAACCAGATTAATACGAATGGAGCCCATGGCATTGCGACGGTAGTCGTTGATTTTGTGGGGCAAGGGGCTGCGAATGCCGCCGTAACGGAAGCTTTGCTGGAAAGCCCATACACAGGCCGACTCTTGGGATATAGTGGCTGGAATACAGCCGGGAATAAAATCGGAATTTCGCTAGGGATGGGCGAGGCGCGTTACTCATTCCTGGTCTCGGAGACAAGGAAGAAGGCGCTTGGAGCAGCTGTCAATGCCCACGGATCACTGCTCTTCAAGCGCTTCTTGAAGGATTACTTCTATAAAGCGGTGGCCATTGGCGAAATTCGGACTTACTCCCGCAGCCACGGCAAATACAGCAATCTTCCGCAGGGGTTTACGGATCAGAACATGCTGTTGTTCAACCCGCCGGAGGATTATGAGTATATGCGCGGTGTACTTCGCGATCGGATGCAGACTCATGTAGCGACACTGGGAGGCAAGCCAGCCTTCTTGATCGGCAGTCCAGATTGCGCCAGGAATATCAAGCAAATCCGCGGAGCTTCAGGGAGTCTGGCGGGTTATAGCAGCGTTGTCCTTCCCTATGAAAATCCAGACTTTTTATGGGGGCGCGCTTTTGAAATTACGTTGAATCCTGAGGTCACTTTGCATTAATCCCACTCAAAAAAACCTCCTATCCTTCTTGACGGTGGGTAGGAGGTCCACATTCTAAACCCCGGAAACAGGAATCTCATCTTTTTTGAAGACCACACTATCGATTTTCCAGAGCCCATCGATATTGACTAGCTGAGCCTGTCGAGTCATCGTCACCAAATTCCCATGTTCGTTCCTTCCTATATCAATCGCTTGTGAGAATCGCCCTGTTGTCATGCTTGTGTAGAAGGCTGGGGAGGTAAGATCCTTAAATTCGTACTTATTCTGCAGCCCCTTATCCTTAATGATCAAATTAATGAATTTATCCGTGAAGTAGGGCTGGAAATACTCGCGAACCTGCTTCATGGTCGAAATATCATTAGCCTCGTTCAATTTATCGGCCAGCTGCTGTAACCGGATCATCGTGGCTTTTTGCGCGGCAGAGGGGGGTTCCACTTTCATACTTATCACAATCTCTTTATCTTCTAAGGCAATCGCTGCTTGCTTGAGCTTCTGATCCCAATTCACGTCTGCCCCGAGGGTCTGACTGACAAAACGCAGCGGCACATAAGTCGTTCCCCCATGATCCAGTTGCGCCGGAACATCGAGCATGACCTCGGCTTCATTAACTTGAACCTGATTGGAATTCACTCTTAATTGTATGGTGGTGTCATCTTTGATAATGGTAATCAGCTGGTCCTGACTTTCCCATTCTACCCGAGCGCCTAAATGCTGGGATACATCGCGTAGAGGAATGAGCACCCGATTATTTTGCAGCTTCCCATTGTCCAGTTTCACAGCGGCAAAACTCGCAAAGCTGGAGGTCGAAATGGCGGAGATCGCCAGTAGGGCCGAAGCAAGTATGGATAAGATCATTTTTTTCAGCATATGTACCTCCAAAGTCATAGAATGAATAGCCGTCTATATTATAGACGTGATGAACAGCAAAAGGGTTTCTAGTCATTTTGTCCTGTACCAAATTAACTAAATCTCAGTAGAATGCAAAATACGAACATATGTCCGCTTATTGTCCTCTGCATGACCGTTCATTTCCTTTTAGGCGTGTTAAATTTGTATTGTGAGAATCAGGCGGACGGGCCATGAAGCCCGATTCGCCGATAGAACGAGAGAAGTCGCTGAGCTAATTGCAGCGGCTTTTCTTATTTGGGAGGGTAGCGAATGCCAATCAGCAGAAATAACAAAAATCCGCCCGCAGCGCCTCTCACCGAGACGGAGTGGAAGCAGCCCGAGCTGTGCATCAGCTGTATATGGGGGCGGCTCGAAGGCACGAAGCAATTTTGCAGCCTGCCGCGGTGTGTGGTGGAGGATAAAGGGATGAAGGGAGCGAGTGCATGATTGAGGTAAGCCTCGATACGATTCAGACCGGAGTCATCCGGTCGCTAGCTGAACGTTTCCCGAAGATCCCGGTGTACAGCGGGAGGATCGCGAAGGCCGAAGGGCCTTATTTTTATGCCGAATTGTTAAAAACATCTCAGGAGCAGGAGCTAAATCTGCGCTATCACCGGGTTTGTTCATTTCAAGTGCAGTACGTGACCAGGGCTGAGCCTGAAAGTCTCGATATGTCAGTGCTTGACGTGGCGGAGCAGCTCTACGAATTATTTCGAGAGCTCGATATCGACGGTGCCAGATATACAGGGACGCAGATGAGGCATGAGGTCCGGAATGGGATATTGCATTTTGACTTTAGCTTTCATTTCCTGGTCTGGCTCCCGCCGGTGGATGAATCCAAAATGAGAACGCTCAAGGAGGAGGGGATTCTGAAAGATGGAAGCAAACAAGAAAACTAAGCAGGTGAAGGATCTGGATGCAGCAGCGGATATGTCAGCTGAGGCACAGACGGAGGATCAAGTGCGTTCGGAGGTCAGGTACTCGAAGGCACAGTTTCTGGCTTCGCAATTTTATCCCGGCGTGCTGAAGGATATTCTGGCGGTCGTGCTGGAGGATGGAGAGCGTTACACGAAGCTGGAAGCAGAAGCGAGAATCAATCAATTTAAACATAGAGGAGTGAAGTAAAATGGCGGGTGGAACATTTACAGTTCAGAACAAGGTAAGACCTGGCGTTTATATTAATTTCAAATCGGAGGCAAAATCGATCGGCGCTCTTGGAGAACGCGGGATCGTTGCTTTTCCGGCACCCCTTTCATGGGGGAAAAGCGGGATTACCGTCTTGCATAGCGAGATCTTCCTGGAGCAGTGCTTGCCATCACTTGGCTTCCGACCAACCGATGCAAGGATTCGCCATATTACGGCGGCGATGGCCCATGCCAGCAAAATTCTGATTTATCGTCTTGGGGCAGACAGTGCCGTTAAGGCGACGGCTAAGCTGGGGAGCCTGACAGCAACAGCGAAGTATGGCGGTACGCGCGGGAATGATCTGCAGATCGTCATTCAGTCCAGTCTGGACTATGAAGGCTTCTTCGAGGTGAAGACGCTGCTCGATGGTGAGAAGGTGGATGTGCAGACCGTTGAAACGGCCGAGAAGCTGTTGGCGAATGAGTTCGTCGAGTTCGCGGGAAGCGGCGCATTGACGGAGACCGCAGGAACTTCTCTGGCAGGCGGAGCGAACGGCAGCGGAGGTGCGGGTGAATATTCCGATGCACTGGCTGCGTTTGAGGCAGAAGATTTCAATGTTCTCGGTATTCCAGTGGACGATAGTGCTGTGAAGCAGCTGGCGGTCGCTTATACGAAGCGTCTGCGCGAGCAGGAAGGCAAGAAGTTCCAGACGATCGTTCATAACTACCCTGGAGCCGATTATGAAGGCGTCATTAGTCTCAAGAACGGCATCGTTACTGCTGATGGCTTGACGGTAGAGCCTACCTACCTGCTATGGGAAATCGCGGCGATGGAAGCGGCGGCCAATGTGAATGAGTCGCTGACCTATACGACGATCCCGAATGCGGTTGATGTAGCGCCGAAATTTACAAATTCCGAGATCGTACAAGCCTTGAACAAGGGTGAGATGGTACTCAGTGTGGTTAATGGGCATGTAGTCATCGAACAGGACATTAACACCTTGACTTCCTTTACAGCCGATAAGGATAAGAAGTTCAGCAAGAACCGGGTGCTGCGTGTTCTCGATTCGATGGCGAAGGATATTCAATATATCTTTAGCCAGAACTATGTTGGCAAGACGGATAACAATGCGGACGGACGCAATCTGTTGAAGGGTGAGGTTATCAGTTATCTGGATAACTTGCAGGGAATCGGAGCGATTCAGAATTTCGATTCGCAGAGTGATATCGAGGTGCTGCCGGGTCAGGATGTAGATGCAGTCTGGATTCAGCTTGCGGTTCAGCCAGTCGATAGTGCAGAGAAAATTTACATGAGCATTTCAGTTCAATAAGGAGGGACAGACCATGGCATTTTTCAATAAACAAGATGCAATTAGCGGTAAACACGGGAAGGCGTTCGTCATTATCGACGGGCGGAATGAGGAGCTCTTCTATGCGAAGACGATCGAAGCGACGATCGAGAAGAATAAGGTTGACGTTCCTGTTCTAGGCAAGACGAATACTCCGCAGCGCTCTGCGGGTTGGAAGGGCAGCGGCACATTAACCATTTACTATGTATCCTCGGTATTCCGCCAATTGATGCGCGATTATATTCGTACAGGCAAGGATTTCTGGTTCGACCTGCAGATTGTGAATGAGCAGCCGGGCAGCTCGACGGGCAAACAGACCGTTATTCTGCAGAATTGTAATCTCGACAGCGTCATTGCGGCCAAGCTTGATGCGACCAGCGACGACATGCTGGATGAGGAACTACCGTTCACCTTTGAGGACTATGACATTCTCGATGCGTTCAATACTATTCAAGGAATTTAAGGAGGAGCAGCATGAGTAATTTAAGTGTATTTTTTGCCCAGAATGTAGTGTCGGAGATTACAGAGGACGTTATCATTTCGGATCGGTTCAAGAATGAAGCCGGCAAGCCGGTGCCATGGAAGCTGCGTAGTATGACGGAGGATGAGAATGAGGCGATCCGGAAGTCCTCCCAGCGCAAAATCAAGGAAAAGGGCATCGTCACCCTGGACACGAACTCGGATGAATATTTGGCCAAGCTCGTCGTGGCCAGCGTTGTGTTTCCTGATCTTAAGGATGCTGATCTGCAGAAATCCTATGGCGTGCTCGGTGCCGATCAATTGCTGCGCAAAATGCTGCTGCCAGGAGAGTATGCGACTCTCCTGCAGAAGGTACAGGAGATTAATGGCTTCGACAGAGATGTCAATGACCTCGCTGAAGAAGTAAAAAACTAATTAAAGAGGGCGACGGTGAGGCGAACTACGCCTACTACGCCCTCCACAAGCTTCGCATTATGCCCTGGGACTTCGTCGAGCTGGAACCGCGCAAGAAGGCCGCGCTGATCGCCATGATCCAGGTGCGGATTCAGGCGGAGAAGAAAGCGGGAAAGAGATGAGTTTATTGGATCTAAGCACTCTCTTAGGAGGGTGCTTTTACTATTTTGGAAGGGAGGTAGAATTCCATTGGCGACGATGACGAATGCCCTTGCTCTATTCGACTCTGCTGCTAACATGCGCAAGCCGGTATTTGATGCTCCGAGCCCTTTTTCGCTGCCTGTAGTTTATGAACCTGAAGTGACAGTGATAAATCCGGGCGAGGCTCTTACCTCAAGGCTGGAAAAACCGCCAATCATCATTGACGCAGAAATTATTCCAGTGGAGGATGAGTTTAAGGAGAATATCGAGGCTAGCGCCAAAGCGCAAGACAAATTAGGTGAGAAAACTAAAAAGAATCTTGAAGATATAGTCAAGGCATTCAAAATAGCGAAAGCTGCTGTAAAAAGTATAAGTTCAGCGATGGATTTTAGTGATGCTTATGTAAATACATTCGCTCGCCTTGATATGATTAATGATCATCTTCAGACGACGCAGAAGTTGCAGGATAAAGTATTTGCTTCGGCCCAGCGCTCACGGGGAAATTACATGGAAGCGGCGGCGGAGGTCAGTCAGCTCGGTCAAATGGCTCCAGATGCATTCAATAATAATGATGAAATGATAGCCTTTCATGAATTAGCGCAGCAGTCCATACGTATGGGCGGAGGCGATCAGAAGTCCGGCATGAACAACCTTACGAAAATGATGGCTGCGGGAAGTTTCAGCGGTGGCGACTTCAGCTCGATGGTGGAGTATGCCCCTATGCTAGCACAGGCGGTATCCGATTATACCGGAAAGTCGCGGGAGGAACTGGTCAATCTGTCATCCAGCGGTGTACTATCCTCCGATGTTATTAAAAACGCAATGTTCGCGGCATCTGATCAGATCAATGAGAAGTTCTCTGAGTTTCCGCAGACATTCGGTGATCATTTCAATAGCATCAAAAACACGGCAATCCGCGGTCTGGATCCTATTATCCAGAAACTGAGTGAACTGTTGAATAGCCCGGGAGTAAGCTCTTTCTTCAGCGGGTTAGAAACAGGGCTAAGTGTGGTTATGGGGCTAATCAATATGCTGATTGACGGTGCAATCTGGTTGGGACAAGTGGCTCAGACCCATTGGCCTATCATGGAACAGACATTGACTACATTAGCTGCGCTGATTCCATTGTTAATTGTACAGCTCTGGGGGATGGTTTCTCCGATCCTGACCGCAGTAGGGGCTTGGATGATGGCAAATTGGCAGATTCTTCTAGTAGCTGCTATAATCGGTCTCCTTGTTGCTGCTATGATCCATTTTGGAATTTCTGCAGAGGAAGTGATCGGGGCAGTCGTAGGCGCTTTTTTCGCATTGTATGCGATTGTTTACAATATCATTGTAGGAATTATCAATGCGGTTGTTCAATTTGCTGAGTCTACAGTAAATTTATTCTTTGAAGCTATTTATTACGTCAAGAAGCTGATCTATGATTTGGCCATATTCTTCATTGACCATTTCTATAATATGTTACTGTCTGTTGAAGAGTTTGCTGGTGGCTTTATGACGACAATTTTATCAGCTATCAACGGAGCCTTGAAAGGCTTCAATTGGTTCGTTGATGGTGTGAATAACATATTCGGGACAAGTTTTAAAACGGCTGAGTTGTTTGACGAGAATAATATCCATGCCCTTAGCGATAAAGTGAACAGCATAAGAAATTCGCTGGAAGAGCCTGTAAAAACGGAGGTTGATTTCGGTCATATTGCGTATAAAGATGTAGGTGAAAATTATGATAAGGGCAAAAGTATCGGAATTAACGGTACAAGAAAAATGATGGATGGGGCAAATAAATTTAAGAACTCTCTCACTGATAAGTTCAAAAATCCGACGGATGGCTTAGATATTTCATCTAGTCCTTATAAACCAGCTTCTCAGATTCCAGGCGCTGCTTCTTCTATGATCCCCGGACTAAACTCCATCCCCAATGTTGGAAAAGTCGATAAAGTAGGGCAGATCGAGAATTCGGTAGACATTAGCAGTGAAGATTTGAAAATGATGCGGGAGCTGGCCGAAATGAAGTCGATTCAGAACTTCGTCTCTCTAACGCCGACGGTTCAGGTAACGACAGGCCCAGTGAACAATGGAGCGGATATCGATACGATCGTGGCTCGTATAGAACAGACTCTGGAAGAGGAAATCGCTGCTTCCGCTGCGGGGGTGTATGGATAAGATGAGTAACTATTCTTTGACGCTCTCTTACAATAACGAGAAGGAAGCGATTGAGTTTCCGGTGCTACCGGCCAAGATCGAGGTTTCCGAATCCGGTAATCATAAAACTTATGACATATCGAAGCTCGGTGAGATCAACGTGCTCAGGAACGTGAAGCTTGCTGAGCTGTCTTTTGAGGGTATATTTCCAGCGAGTTGGTTCCCGGGGGCGAGTGTAGCGGAAGAGAGGTTGTTCGAACCGGAGCATTATGTGGAGAGGATCCAGAAATGGTCGCGTTCCAAGCAGCCGATGCGTCTGGTCTTCACTGGAGGTTCTATAGATATATTCATGGATGTCAGTGTGGAGAAGTTCTCCTGGTCGGAAAGCAGTGGAGCGGTTGGTGATATTAAGTATCAAATCTCTTTTAAGGAATATCGCTTCTATACGGCTATTAAGACGGAGATCCTAGATGATTCCAAGACCGGAGCTAAAACGGATAAAAAGAGCGGCACCGAATCAAAGACTCGCCCGGATACAAGAGTTCAGCCCAAGACCTATAAATTGGTGGCCGGGGATTCGTTATGGAAGGTAGCCAAGAAGTTCCTGGGTGATGGCTCCAAGTATAAGCAGATTCAGAAGCTGAATGGCATTAAGGACAGTGAGTTAAGGAAATTACCGATCGGCAAAATCATTAAGCTGCCGTAAGAAGGGAGGACAACCGGATGCTGGAGCTGCTGCTGGATAATAAGGAAGGCTCTATATGGGATCTATCCGAGCTGGTCACGGACGCAACCTGGAAAACCTCTCGGATCGGCAAGCCGGGCAGCTTTGATTTTTCCTTTATTGCAGCTGATCATATCAAGATTAACAATGGGGATATCGTGAGAGTAAAGTGGGATGATGCACCGATTTTTTACGGTTATGTTTTTACTATTGGAAGCGATCAAGAGGAGCAGATTAAGGTCAAATGCTATGACCAGATTCGATATTTGTCCACGAATGAGACCTATGTGTTCAAGAATATGACGGCCGCAGCCATCGTCAAGCGCATTGCGGATGATTCGGGCCTGAAATGGGGGCATGTCGTCGATACGAAGTACCGCATTCCCTCGATGGTGGAGGATAATCAGAAGCTGCTTGATATGATTTGTAAAGCATTCGATCACACCGTGGTTAATACGGGCAAAATCTATAATTTTTTTGATGAATTCGGGGCGCTGGCGGTGCGTGATGCTAAGGATATGCGGCTCAAGCTGGTGCTTGGTGATGAAGCTTATATGTTTGGGTATTCTTTTGAGAAGAGTATCGATAATGAGACGTATAACCGCTTCAAGCTGGTGCAGGACAATAAAGAGACGGGGCATCGCGATGTATACACCGCAGAGGACAGCGCGAATATCGCCAAGTGGGGACGACTGCAGTATTTCGAGAAGGTCGATGACAATATGAATGAGGCCCAGATCAATAAACTGCTTGACCAGCTGCAGCAAATCAAGAACCGGGAGACGAAGAAGCTCAAGCTCGAGGCTCTTGGGCATCCGTCCGTCAGGGCTGGGTCCTATATTAACGTGAAAATTACCGATTTGGGCATCGATCAATACTACTTGGTCGACGAGTGCTCGCATCGCTTCAGCGGGGGAGATTATACGATTAGCTTGGATTTGAAGGTGATTTAATGGCACTTGGAGATAAAATAAGAAAGCTCGGCAGTGAAGCCGTGGGCGCCGGTAATCCGGTGGCGGTGATGTTCGGGACCGTAGTAAAAGTAAATCCTCTTGAGGTGAATGTCGATCAACGATTCACGCTCGAAGAGGATTTTTTGGTGGTGACGGAAAGTCTGCAGAAATATGAAATTGACCTGAAGCATAAGCACGATACGAGTGAAGCCCCCACCAAAGAAGCGTTATTGGAGAAAGTGGTTATCCGAAAAGGTCTGAAAGTGGGAGACTCGGTGCTGCTGCTACGTGTTCAAGGTGGACAGAAATATGTCGTATGGGATCGGGTGGTGAAGTCATGATACCGATTGGAGGCAACTTAACTCCTGAGCTGGAGAAGGTTCAAGAGACGAGCCGGACCTACAGGCTGGATTTTCAGAATAACCGAATGGCTGGTATGACAGATGGACTGGATGCTGTAAGACAAGCTGTCTATAAAATCCTGCAAACAGAGCGGTTCGCTCATCTGATTTATAGCAATAATTACGGATTTGAGGGACATAGCTTGATTGGCAGGAATAGTGGTTATGTGAGAGCGGAGCTGAACAGACGGGTATCCGAAGCGCTTCTGCAGGATGACCGAATTTCCGAGATTACGGAATTTCAAGTAGATATTCAAGAGGATCAAGCCGTGGCTTCGTTCCTGGTTCACTCGCTTTATGGCGATTTTCGGATGGAGGTGAATGCAAATGTATGAGCATCAGACGTATGAAGCGATTCTGCGGCGGATGCTGGGACGGGTGCCGGAGCAGATCGATAAGCGGGAGGGAAGCATCATTTATGACGCATTGGCTCCTGCGGCGGCTGAACTGGCCCAGATGTATGTGGAACTGGATGTGAACAGCAATCTGTCTTTTGCGGATACGGCTACGGGAGAGTATCTGGAGAGGCGGACGCTGGAGTTCGGGATCGAACGGGAACCGGCGACCAAAGCCAGGCGGAAAGGCCTGTTCTTCGCATCCGGGCAAGTTCCGACAGATGTTCCGGCTGGAAGCCGATTCTCGATCCGTGATCTCGACTATACCGCGATCAGCAAAATCAAGACCGGGGAATGGATTCTCGAATGCGAGACGGCGGGAACCGCTGGTAATCAGGAGTTCGGGACGCTGCTGCCGATCGAATATATCGACGGTCTTGCTCGGGCTGAACTGGCAGAGGTGCTCGTTCCCGGGGAAGATGCGGAGAGTGATGAAGCCTTGCGACGGAGGTATCTGGAGATCGTCAATGAGCAGCCTTTTGGCGGAAATGTTGCGGATTACAAGCAGAAGATCAATGCGATGGACGGAGTTGGCGGGGTGAAAATATTCCCGGTCTGGAAGGGCGGCGGGACGGTGAAGGCGACGATGATCTCATCGCAGTATACGCCTCCATCCAAGGCTTTAATGGAAGAAGTTCAGACGGTCCTGGATCCGGAGACGAATCATGGTGAGGGGATTGGGTTTGCTCCGATCGGGCATACGGTGACCGTTGCCGGCGCGGAAGCCGTCGTGATTGACGTAACGGCCACGCTTATGCTCGCAAATGATACTACAATCGGGCAGGTTCAGAATGATGTGGAGGAGGCGCTGCAGTCTTATTTTGCACAGCTCAGGCAAAATTGGGCCAATGAATCGGCTCTGGCTGTACGTGTCGCTCAAGTGGACGCCCGTATATTAACGGTAGCCAGTGTAGTTGATGTTAGCCAAACGCTGCTTAATGGCAAGGCTGGCAATATTCAACTTACAGAGGAGCAGATTCCACAGCTAGGGAAGGTGAAGCTGAATGAATAGGCTGCTTGAATACTTGCCGGAATATTATCATGATATTCTCGATTTTCGCGAGCTGGCAGAGACGGAGGCTCGGGAACTGATGAGCGTTGAACAGGCGATGGAGCGGCTGCTGCAGGATCAGTTCGTGCTGACGGCCTCGGAGCAGGCGATCAAGCGGCGCGAGAAAATGCTCGGCATCCAGGCCGATCCACAGGCCGAGACCTTGGACTTCCGTCGCAAGCGGCTGATCAACCGCTACTCGACCAAACCGCCGTTCACGGTGCGATACTTGCAGCAGCGGCTGGATTTTCTGGTGGGGGCGGGGCTGGTCATCGTTAGTGTGGATCCGCAGAAATTTATGTTAACAGTGACTACGAGTATGGAGAATGCCGCAGTCTTTAAAGAGGTTGAACATACGATAAGGGTCATAAAGCCTGTAAATATAGTCTATCAGCAGAAGACAAGCCTGGAGGATGAACTCTTATTCAGTGAGCACATCTCCAGGAAAACGATAACCTGGAATTACAAATTGGACGGGGGCTGGCAATTGGGAAGTAAGGCATTTGCTGATCTGGGTGCGGAGGTGGTCGTGAAATGATGATTAGTTCTTTTTTAACGGAAATAGCCAATTATACAAATGGAAAGATAGCCAAGGTAGTCTTGAATGGCAAAGAGGAAATAACTAGCTTCACTCTGAAAAGAGTAAATAAATCAACGATCGAAATGCAGTACATCGTCCCCGCCACCCTGGTGTCAACCATTAATAAAATTGAGCTGAAAGACAGCAGCAACAATGTCATAAGCACGAATAATGTCTATATTCCTATCACCAGCGACACATTGCTTCTACAGAATATCCGAGTGAAGGAGGTAAGCGCCTAATGGCAAAGACAAATTGGAAATATACAGACACCGTAAAGCCCGAAGACATGAACAGCCTTGGCCAAGAGATTAACGATCTGCAGCAAAATACGAAGCTGGCATCCCTAACCAAGCCAGGTATTGTCCAACTATCCAGCGCCACCAACAGCACCGCCGAGGACCGCGCCGCCACACCGAAGGCGGTCAAAACCGCCGAAGACAACGCCAAAGCTTACACCGATGGCAAACTTGATCGTGTGGATCTAACTACAACATTGGGGCCTGGCACGTCCGTGATCAATGTGGATCAGGCTAGTGGGGCGGAGTTTAGGGTGTATGGTAATACGTTGGTGAACTTGCTTGGGAGTTATGGGAATTTTGAGATTGATAGTAATGGGGATGGAGTGGCGGATGGGTGGTCTAAGCCATCAGGCGGAACACGAGGTACCTGTTCTTTGGAGACTTCCGGAGTCAAACACGGACTAAAAGCCCAACGTATCACGTCAGCAGAGAGTGATACAACTCCATATAGGTACGTATATAGAAGGATTACAGCACCAAAAAGCGGATCGTATCATGTAATGATAGCTGACGCTGCTGTTGATGGCGGTCGCGCTTGGATACGTGTATTTAAAAATAACGAAGAAGCCGTTAACCATATAATCTCTTCGTCGTATTCCAGCGTAGATACGGTGCTGTTTGCTAAGTTTGTCGTACCTAGTGACGCTATCGAATTAAGCATTTTGGTGTACAATTCTATAGATACGGGCGTGGTCGGGTGGACGCAATACGACGGCGTGGGGCTTTACGAAGTCTCTGAAGAGCTATACAACCGTATAGGCGTAGACATCACAGCGGACAACATCCGAGACTACCTGCCGCATGTGGATGGTGTGCAGCATGTGCAGGGAGCGTCTGTCTATCATCCTAGTAAAAACTTGTTGCCTAGTGAATTTTCAACGCTACACGTTAACGCCCGGATGACAGCGCCATATGAATTAACCCTTAATGCTACAGTGACTGACCAGTTTTCATACCTTGGCTATATCCCTGCTCTTCCGCTCACTAAGTACGTGTACACAGCAGAGCAGTCAGGGACAAATGGCGTAACCATATTTTGCACATTGCAGCAGTATGACCGGGACTTGAGGCTGTTAAACTCCCCTAATACTACAAACGGGAGTCTTGCTTTTACAACCGTGGCGGGCACGGCGTTTATTCGAATCGTGTTTTACTCCAAAGGTGCGGGAACATTCGTCCTTAAAAACTGGCAATTAGAACTAGGAGATAAAGCGACAGACTCTGAGCCAGCGAAGCCGCAGCACCTCATTATCCCGGAGGTACTCGCGGAGGTTGGTGGTTATCGTGACGAGGTAAGGATCAGGCTAGATAAAGCGGAGTTGATTAGGCATGTTGAAAGAGATGTTAAGCTGGATGGTAGTAGAGAGTGGACAAGTTCCGGTGATAACCTAACTCACTATTCAGGTTTTATGAGAATTAGTACACCTATAGACAATAGGATACCTAATATCGCTAGAGGAACTAAGTACACTGGTAAAGCACTTAAGTCAACTGGAAAATTACTTGGTGTTGATTATTACGAAGCTGACTTGATCAATTGTTATACAGCTACCAGTCAAGCTGGTATTACGGTCGCAAATTCTGAATCAGGTTGGATACAAACTTTGAATCCAACTCCAAACGCAATCAAAGCACTAATGAACGGTTGGAAGGCCACTAATAACGATGGCACAAAATATACTAGCTGGGTATCCATCATAGACGGTAAGCCCCCGGTGACCAACACTGAATCTTATGTAGCCGCGAACAAAGCTCATGGTTGGACTGCATGGGCTACCATGGACTATGCGCTTGCCATACCGGAGATCAAGCCTATTAAGACTGAGGGGACTATATCACTTCATTCGGGGGGAAATCAGCTAACAGTCGAGACAGGCTTTATACAAAGAGAAAAAGCCGTACTGCATTTCAGCACCGGAACCAACAAGTATTATATTAACAGCAATACTCCAGGAACACAGTTGTCCCGCAGACCAAGAAGGATATTGAGTATTTACAAGGAGTCATTCTTCGATAATCGTAGTTGGTCTATTCTCGTAAATAACACTAATAATAATTCATGGGCGGAAGCAGTACCTGAAAACGTAGACCTTAGCAAAAACTACTATGTAACTTATATTACTGCAGACAAATACGACTACACCGCCAACGTCAATCAGCTAGACGTAAGTTATAAAGCGGGCATTAATGCCGCACTCTCTGATGCAGTTAGCAATATATCGGAACTAAAAGCTCAGAACGATCGCCAAGACTTCGCGGATGATTACATCCAAGCTCATGCTGAAGATACGCGGCGGGATTTGGAGTCTTTAATCAGTGAAAAGATTGATCGAACGGATATTAGCCAACCTTTATTACCAAGAGTAACTATAGTTTCAACTGATCAGCCTAGTATGACTAACTTTGTTATTCATGGGAGAACAGAGTTTAACCAGGTGAAAAATGGTAGCTTTGAGGTGGATAGTAATAATGATGGCTTGGCTGATAGTTGGACTAAGTCACAGGCTGGAGTATTTACTCTCGTAAGTACTAATGCTTTGTACGGTGTGAAATCGCAACGAATTACGTCTAGTGCAGATGACACTGGATCAACTCGTTATGCTATGCAATCAGGATTATCCGTAGTAGCTGGAAAAAAATATGTAATTATTGCTGATGCAGTTACAGATGGTACAGGCGTAGCAAAAATGGCTGTATATCGAGACGGAACGACTGCTAGTAACTACGTAGCGGAGACATCACAGTCTAATTCAAGCAAGGTTCATTTTATAAAATACTCTCCATCCACCGACACAAATGATCTTCGAGTTCTTATTTATAACAGTGTATCTAAAGGGATTGTAGGATGGGTTCAATGGGATGGAGTAGGTATTTACGAGCTATCTGAAGAGCTTTATAAGCGAATAGGTGTGGATATTAATGAAACTAACATTAGAGAATATGTTCCGCATGTAGACGATATGCAATATGTAGATGGAGTGGTAGTCACCAAACGAAGTAAAAACTTGTTGCCTGGTCAACCAGATACAATACATGCTAATGCAAAGGTAACGACTCCCTACGAATTATTGCTTAACGCGACAGAGAAATATCAAGCCAGCCTCGTCACCGTTAATGTCAAACCTAACACCCTCTACACATTGAAAGCGAGTATGGAAGCTTCTGCTGGACAAGCATATTTAGGCTACCGTAACTTATTTGCAGATGGAACTAACCAATACCTGGGTGAACTGAACTCGGGGTCTGGAAGATATGTCACAACTTTCACGACTCCGCCTAATTGTACGAGACTTAGTCTGGCCTTTGGAAGTTCTGTAGCGGGGACATTTACCTTTAAAAACTGGCAATTAGAACTAGGAGACAGGGCTACTGACTTTGAAATAGCTGGACCACAACAACTTATTATCCCGAAGATACTTGCTGAGGTAGAAGGAATAAAAGATGAAGTACGAGTAGGCCAAACAGAATCTACCCTTATCCGTCGTGTAGTTACTGGTGTACACATCGATGGAACATATCCAACTCAGCTCAACGGGGACGACACTGGAAAAACCTATCGACAACTTTATATACCTCTTACCAAACTACCCGGAGCTAAACCAAACACTACAGAGCTATCTGGTGTTCGTTATGACGGAAAACGGCTTACATCTATGAGTTTAGTTAAGTTTTCTGCAGGAGATCAGATCAGCACGGGCTCAAACGGCCTTGCAATGTCAGTAAATAATATGGATTCTGGATGGAATAGTTCTCTTAAACCAGGGGCAAATGCGATCAAAGCCTTAGCCAATGGCTGGAAGGCCAACGGAAACAATGGATCTGTGTACAATAGTTGGGTATCCATCCTAAATGGAAAAGCACCCGCAAGCAATACAGAAGCCTATGTATCAGCAAATAAGGCACCGGGATGGGATAGCTGGGCTACTATAAATTATGTGTTGTCTGTACCAGAAATTGAGCCAATTAAGACTGAAGGGAGCATATCTTTAAGCCCAGAAAACAACCAGATGGAAATAGAATCTGGTGTGGTGCAGCGAGAGAAAGTTAAAATTCAAATCAGCGCAAATAAAGCTATGTACTTTATTAATAGCCAAACACAAGGTACACAACCAACTAGAAGGCCTGGAAGAATCTTAACTGTATATAAAGATGACAAGCCTGATCATTCTTGGATTGTAATGAATTCTGGTAGTAATAACGGTACTCAGTACGCTCAAGCCCCGGCAGAAAAGGTAGATCCTAATGCCAACTACTATATCACTTATTTACCCAAAGACAGAGAACAGTATTCAACTAATCCGCTCTATATGATTATTCAATACAAGTCTGGATTAAGCGCTACTTTAACTAATGTTGTTGATGATGTAGTAGAATTAAAAGCTCAGAACGACCGTCAAGACTTTGCGGACACATATATTCAAGCATATACAGAGAATAACCGTAAGGATATAGGTACCCTAACTGATTTGCAGACAACGAATAAGACAAGCTTAGTTGCTGCGATCAATGAAACTTTTACAATTGGCAATGAGCGTAAACGAGAAGTAGTGGACGCCCTCATTGCCTTGGGAGTGACAGCGTCCACGAAAGACAGTTGGGATGAATTAATTAGTAAGATGGCTAAAGTAATAAAAGCAACTGGCAATGTTACGGCCGGGGATGTATTAGCTGGAAAAACATTTAGCAATGCCGGTAAAAATGGATTAACTGGTACGATGCCCAATCAAGGTGCCAAAATAATTACACCCAATACAGCTAATCAAATTATTGCATCGGGATACCATAATGGCAACGGGTATGTAAAAGGCGATCCTAATCTAGTGGCTGGTAATCTTCCCAAGGACGTAAGTATCTTTGGGATTACTGGATTATTAGAACGATTAACTACAGCAGATCGTAATGCTATTATATCAGCAATTGTTGCGAAAGGTGTGGCAGCTAGTGCGGCTGATTCAAACTCGATACTAGCTCAAAAAATTGGGCAGATCAGTATCAAGCAGGCCTCTGGAAATACAGAGGGTAAGTCTATAGAAATTAATAACTTAGATTTTAGTCCAATAGTAGTCATGATTAATTATGGCGGTGGTTTCGAATATTATGATAGCGGTTGGGATAGTAAGTATATGAATGTTTCGGGGGATGCGTGTTTTATTAAAGGAGTTAATAGGTCCCCCGAACTTTATTCATCTACTACCACAGGTAGGGATGGAACTTCTAACTTAAGAGTATCTACTTCCATTACTTGGTCGCCTAATGGATTCACTGTTAGTTTGCGTTCAAATATTAGCCAATCTTATTATGAAAGTTTATATATTCGTAACTGGTATGCATTTGGATTATAGGTTTACGTACGAAATATAATTTTTGATCAATGGATAATACTGCAGCATTCAAAGAAAATGGGTAGCGAGAGTAGCGCTATTGTTGTACAGAATATTCAAGTGAAGGAGGTAAGTGCTTAATGGCAAAGACAAATTGGAAATTAACAGACACCGTAAAGCCCGAAGACATGAATAGCCTTGGCCAAGAGATTAACAATCTGCAGCAAAATACGAAGCCAGCATCCCTAACCAAGCCAGGAATTGTTCAACTATTCAGTGCCACTAACAGCACCGCCGAGGACCGTGCCGCCACCCCCAAGGCGGTCAAAACCGCCGAAGACAACGCCAAAGCCTAC
The DNA here is from genome assembly GCF_003614185.1 of Paenibacillus aceti. Lineage (GTDB taxonomy): Bacteria > Bacillota > Bacilli > Paenibacillales > Paenibacillaceae > Fontibacillus > Fontibacillus aceti. The sequence goes on along the minus strand of NZ_KZ987724.1, from coordinate 2,623,805 downwards.
ACCGATGGCAAGCTTGATCGCGTGGACCTCACTACTACCTTAGGCCCTGGTACGTCCGTGATCGATGTGGATCAGGCTAGTGGGGCGGAGTTTAGGGTGTATGGTAATACGTTGGTGAATTTGCTGGGGAGTTATGGGAATTTTGAGGTTCCTAATGGTGATAGCGGAGTGGCCATCTGGTGGAGTGGCTTGGCTTCTGGTAAATATTCCATCACCTCAGAAAACGTGAAATACGGGTTAAAAGCTCAGCGAATTAATGCTCTGGTAACTGACTCTAACCCGCAAAGAGGTGTAGCATCTGCTTATAAAGGCACACATGCCGAACCTATTAAATTAACAGCTAATAAGTGGTACGTTTTTATCGCTGACTACACCAATATAGCAACCGGAAACGCTAGATTGAGTTTTTTTGATAGGGCAGCCTCTCAGCAACTTGTTGCATCTGGTAATACAACTACCGGCAGCGGAGTGGCATATGTTAAGCTTGCGACCACCAAGGATTATGACAACATCGGGCTATACCTATATAACCAAGAGCCTGTAGGCGGCACAGGAGCAGTGATATGGGATGGGGCTGGTCTGTATGAAGTGTCAGAAGAGTTATACAACCGTATAGGAGTAGACATTACAGCAGCCAACATACGGGACTACCTTCCGCATGTGGACGGTGTGCAGCATGCAGATGGTGTTGTTGTATCTCATCCCAGCAAAAACTTATTACCTAGTCAGCCAGACGCTCTAAACTCTAGGGCTACGCTGACAGCTCCTTACGAAATGACACTTAATGCTACCGGGCCAAATCAGCATACCCACATGTATGTACCCACAGTAAAAGGACAAAAGTATACATTTAACATAGAGGCTACTGGCTTTACTAGCATCACCGGGCAAGACAAAAATGGAGCTAACTTAGTTGCACTCAAATACAGTGATCATCCAGTCCCGCACACTTTTACTGTCCCCGAGGGCGTAGTCCAACTCATGGTCTCACTCACTACTAAGGCTGCCGGAACATTTACCTACAAAAACTGGAAACTTGAACTTGGAGATAAAGCCACGCCGTTTGAACCCGCGAAGCCGCAACAACTTATCATCTCTGAGAAACTTGCAGAGGTTGAGGGTGTACGTGACGAGGTACGAGTGGGATTGCAAGGCGCTACGTTGGTTAAGCGTGTTGAACGGGGATTTGCGCTGGATGGGTCTCTCCCGTGGAATTACGGTGCAGACAGTACCGATGCCTTTGCGCTACTCTTGACGGATGTGTATAGTAATCCGCCATGGCAGGCTCGTAAGTCCCGTGGAATTAGGTACGATGGTAAGGTGTTGGGGAATGTAGGTGTGGTGAAGACAAGACCTGATCAGATGGAGATTTCTACTAGAGCTTATGTTACCGTTGATAGATCAATTGCAGGTTGGACGACAGCTTTACAACCAAATGCGATTGCTCTAAAAGCTCTGATGAATGGATGGAAAGCTAACGGGAATAATGGATCGATTTACAACAGTTGGGTTTCCATTTTAGATGGCAAAGCACCTGCAACAAATACAGGTGACTACGTGTCCAAGAATAAGGCACCAGGTTGGACAGCATGGGCTACTATTGACTATGCACTTGGCGTGCCTGAGATCAAGCAGATCAAGACTGAGGGGGGGATATTGCTTCATCCAGGCGGCAATCAGCTCACGGTCGAGACTGGGATTATTCAGAGGGAGAAGGCGTGCCTACACTACAGCCCGAATGAAAAAGCCTACTATATCAATGGCACAGATACTACCAAGCTATCAAGACGAGTGTCAAAGATATTAGCCGTGTATAAAGGAGCTGACTTCGACAATGATTCGTGGCAAATCTTGACTAGAGCACCTTCACATGCATCTTGGTGGGAGTTAGGAGCAGATAACGCTAAATCTATTAATGAGGCAGCCATTGAACCCAACGCCGATTACTACGTGACCTACTCAACATTAGACAAATACAACTATTTAGCCAACGTCACGCTATTAGACGTAAGCTATAAAGCGGGTATTAGCGCCACGTTATCCGATGTTGTTAGTAGTTCAGACGAGCTAAAAGCTCAGAATGATCGTCAGGACTTTGCGGACATGTACATTCAAGCCTACACCGAAAATAATCGTAAAGACTTAGATTCTCACGCATCAGCAACAACAGGCGTACACGGGGCTACATACGCACCGATACCCGACTCCTTAATGTCCAGGTCAGCTAACGGAAGAACCCAAGTAGCAGACCCAGTATACGGATCTGATGCCTCGACAAAGGCATATGTTGACAATACTTTAAAATCACACACTGATTCTACAGCCGTGCATGGAGCTACTAATGCCGCAACGGCTAGCCGGATTATGATGCGCGACAGCGCGGGAAGAGCTAAGGTAGCGGCGCCAAACGCTGCCGACGACATTGCAATTAAGGGTACGGTAGATGATCATGCTAACCTTACAACGGCCCATGGAGCCACATCCGCAGTGACTGCCAACCGGTTAGTTCTGCGAGACAGTACAGGAAGGGCGCAAGTAGCCGCTCCAGCAGCGTCGGCAGACATTGCGCGACTGGATACCGTTAACAATGCAGTAGGTAATCTGGCAAATCTCAAGACTACCGATAAGAGCAACACGGTCGCCGCTCTCAACGAGCTTTTTATAAATGTCAGTAATGGGAAGAGCCTAGTCGCCGCCGCCATTACTGACCAAGGGGTATCAGCATCAGGCAGCGACACATTTCCGCAGCTGGCGAGTAAGATTGCCTTGATCAAAACGGGCAAAGAGTTTGCCACTGGAACGCTAGCTGTGGCGTCAAGTGACTCGAAATACTTCTTCCACAAGGATGACACATTAGGTGGCGGCCCGTCTATCTATGCATACGGCAAAGAGGCTACGGGTCTATATTTCCAGCCAAGCATCATAGTCATGTTCGCTGACGTATCGGGAAACAGCTATGTGAGCGTGTACAGGCGCGATATGAGACTCCTCGCTAGTCGCGGGCTAGATATACTGAGCTTAACTATTACTAACACCGGGAACGTATCAGGTAAAGCTATCGTAGATTGGGATCCCGCCTTTGTGGGCGCACGTAACTTCCTGCTGCCCGTAATGTCGCCGGGAACATACACTTGGCTTGCCTACCAGTGAAAGCACAAACTGGCCTTGGGTTTAACCGCCTAAAAAGAAAGGTGTTGAAGATGATCATAATATTTAAATCAAAGGGCGTCGTCGAAGCTGTAAAATTTGCGGATTTCGACAAAGCGACGATACAATCAATCATTACATTGTCCGGCATGACCGTAAATTTAGAAGGTATGCACCTGATTGTTTGATACGAGTTAGACTAATTAAAGATGCTACGAACGTTCAATTAGCTGGCTTAGGGCAATTTATTTACAAGAACAGCAGCGGGGAGATCGGTGTGTGATCTCGAATACCTCACAGAAAATTATGAAGAAGTAGAACTAGAAGAAACCGCAAACCATAATGGAAGCGGTTATTCTTTTGCCCTCGGATACCGGGGGCATTTCTTTTGAAAGGGGGAAAGGGGATGGACGGGGTGCAAACTGAGGTGCTACAGCGGATTACGAGAGTAGAAACCAAGGTGGACAATATGGACGATAAGCTGGATCGAGCGATTGCGGCGAATGAGACGGCGGTAGAGGCGCTATCCTCGGCGCGGTCGGCCCACCACCGATTGGACAAGATTGAAGATGCCCAGAAGTGGCTCTGGCGCACCATCGCGGCGTCGATTATTACGATTGTCATCGGAGTTATTTTAACGGCAATTAAGTTGCAGGGTGGGGCGTGAGTACAAGCCGCTAGCGGTATCTAGCATATTTTACAGTAAAGGAAGTGATAGCTATGCAAATGAGAAAACAAGGCAATGCCCAAGGCATCGATGTCTCTCACTGGCAGGGTAAGATTGATTGGGCGAAGGTGGCGGCAAGCGGGATTTCATTCGCTTTTATTAAGGCGACCCAGAACCGCATAGATGAAAGATTCATAGAAAATGCTCGGGGCGCTAAAGCCGCGGGATTATTGGTTGGTGCATATCACTATTTGGACAATTCGATTGTAACAGAGGCTAAGGCGAGAATTGCAGCGCAGTTATTCTTCAGCGCCATGCAATCGGAGGGAGTAAAATTCGACCTGCCCCCTGTTCTGGACTACGAATCGAAGTCCGGCAGCTTAAGCGCGGCGGGGACTAATGCGGTGGCCAAGGCTTTTCTAGCTGAGATAGAACGATTAACCGGAGTCCGGCCGATCCTCTACACCTATCCGGCTTTCATTGGCAACTTCAGCGGATTGAGTCAATACCCGCTCTGGATCGCAAGGTACAGCACGCAGACACCCGTGGATGCTTCTGGCTGGACCCGCTGGGAATTCTGGCAATATAGCGATGGCAAAGACGGAGGCACATTACCTAATGGATCGAGGATCGTGGGTGGGATTAACGGTCAGGTAGATCTGAATGAATTCGACGGCACCGTGGCTGAACTGAGGAGGAAGTACGGATCCAAGAAGGAGGAGACGGAAGTGAGCGAACGCGATGTGAATCAAGTCAGCAATTGGGCTGCTAAGGATTGGGTGGAGGCCAAGGCGAACGGCTACTTCGATGGAACCAGGCCGGGAGCGCCGATTACGAGAGAAGAGACAGCAATCGTGATAAATAGATTAAGAGCAAATTTCCTTAAATTAATTGCAGGCAACACAGCGAGGATCAGCGAGCTGGAAGAAAAATTGAAGCAGATTGAGCAAGGAGGCTAATACGATGAATAAGAAAAGATGGCGCAACTACGCGCTATGGGTCAGTATCATATCTCAATTACTGCTCCTTATTCAGCTTATCGGACATTTGACTGGATTATTCGATTTAACGGATGTGATGAAGCAGGAAATCTTGATGATCACGGATGTCATTCTGGGTCTTCTGGCTACTCTGGGCATTATCTCGAACCCGACCAAGCCGAACAGCGGCGGATATAATCTCTAACAAGCTTTATTTACACTAAGAGAGGGCTGGACGAATTGAATATACCATCAAGATATCGCCCGTTCGGTCCGATGATCGAAGGGCGATATCTTATTCCTCACTTCGCCAACATCAACATTACATAGCAACAAGCCAGCAAAATGCCGAACAGACAGATCCACAATACCGCTTTTCCCCAACTACGGAATCCATTCTTCGATTTAGGCATGACATGATGTCCCCCTTCTTACGTAATCAACCAGGCTTTCTTTCTATTATTATGTCTGGTTTATAGCGGACGCAGTCAGGACAGTATATTTTTAACTCGAACGGCAGTTGCCTTCAACTCTCCACTTTCTAACGAAACGTCATATCGCTATTTGCGCCTAAACAGCCCCATGGAAATTGTAACGAAACGGGGTATCGCTATTGGTTTACATAAGTGCTCCTGAGGCCCGATTTCCCTGAAATAAGGATATGGTGTATCGTTAAAATTATTTTATCGTTGTTTTTGGGCAAATAGCGTTCTGTAGTTGCATTAGAAATTTCGCCCCCACCGTCCTTCCCTTCCTCGCACTCACCCTCTCCCTTCTCCCCATAAACATTATAACGTTATATTTACTAATCGCCGATTCCGTGCTATCGTAAACATTATAATGTTATGTTGGGGTTCAAATTGTCCAGTCCCAGCCTACCAAGGGATCAAAGGTGGACTTTTTGAACTACCTTATCTATTGAAATGTGTGGTGAAAGGGATGGATGATAGATTTATTCTTCACAACGTCAAGCGCGTGGATGGAGAGGAAATCGACATCGTGATTGAGGATGGCAGGATTATCGGGATCACTCCGGTAGGCCAGGGGATCCCCGCTCAGACTCAAGTGGAGAACGACACTACTACGGCCGATGATAGACTGGGAACGCCCAGTCAGAGTCAATCCGTAGACGGCATCACCGTGTACGACGGTCAGGGGAGCTATGTCTCCAGCGGCTGGATTGACATGCATGTGCATGCCTTCCCGGAGTTTGATCCCTATGGGGACGAGATTGATGAGATCGGCGTGAAGCAGGGCGTTACGACGATCGTCGATGCCGGGAGTTGCGGGGCGGACCGGATCATGGATCTGGCCCGGAGCAGCCAGGAAGCGATGACCAACCTGTTCGCGTTCCTGAACATTTCGCGGATCGGCCTCAAAAGAATCGACGAGCTGTCTAATCTCGAGTGGATTGACCGCGGCAAGGTGCTCGCTTCTGTCGATACGTTCAGCGATGTAATCGTCGGCCTGAAGGCGCGGATCAGTAACAGCGTGGTCGGCGGGAATGGCGTCAAGCCGCTGCAGACGGCGCGGAGATTATCGATCGAGACGGAATTGCCGTTAATGGTGCATATCGGCTCAGCTCCTCCGGACATTACGGAGGTAATTCCATTATTAGAGCGAAAAGATATTATTACGCACTATTTAAATGGCAAGAAGAACAAACTGTTCGATGAGCAGGGACAGCCGCTCCAGGTACTGCAGGAGGCGGTAGCCCGGGGCGTACATCTGGATGTGGGCCATGGGACAGCCAGCTTCTCCTTCCAAGTAGCTGAAGCGGCCAAGCAATACGGCATTTCGCCGAATACGATCAGCACGGACATATACCGCGGCAACCGGTTGAACGGCCCTGTGTACAGTATGGCCAATGTGCTATCTAAATTTCTGCTGCTCGGCTATCCGCTCGAACAGATCATCGCGGCTGTTACGACGAATGCTGCCGAATGGCTGGGTCGGCCAGATCTTGGACGCATCCGCACCGGAGATGTGGCCAACTTAACGCTATTCAGTCTGGAGCAGGAATCCGCCATACTGACCGATTCGGAAGGGGAGCAGCGGACGACGAATCAGCTCATCAAAGCCAAAGGAGTGTATACGAATGGGACATTCATTAAATGCGAAGTACGGCCTTAAGCGTGTCATCAATGCCAGTGGGCGCATGAGCATTCTTGGCGTATCCGCACCGAGCGATACCGTGATGGAGGCTATGAAGCAGGGTGGGCAGAGCTATGTGGAAATCGCCGATCTGGTCGATAAAGCCGGAGACCACATTGCCGGGATCTTAGGCTCGGAAGCGGCGGTTGTCGTCAATTCGGCGTCCAGCGGAATCGCGCTCTCTGTCGCCGGGATCGTCACCAAGGGGAAGCGACGCCCCAGCGAGCGGCTTCATCAGGAAGCGATCTATCAGAATGAGATCATTATTCTCAAAGGCCACAATGTACAATACGGCGCTCCGGTGGAGACGATGGTCTATCTGGGCGGCGGCAAACTGGTTGAGGTCGGCTATGCCAATGAAGGCCGCGCTGAGCATATCGAAGACGCGATTTCCGACAAGACCGCAGCTATTTTATATGTAAAATCACATCATGCTGTACAGAAGAACATGATCTCGGTTGAAGAGGCGTGGACGGTGGCACAGCGCAACGGAGTTCCGCTTATTGTGGATGCGGCTGCTGAGGAGGATCTGCAGAAATACGTGAAGTGCTCTGATCTGGCCATTTATAGCGGCTCCAAAGCGATCGAAGGCCCGACCTCAGGCATTGTGGCTGGCAAACGTACCTATATCGAATGGGTGAAGGTGCAATTGTCAGGCATCGGCCGCAGCATGAAGGTCGGGAAGGAGACATCCTTCGGCCTGCTGCAGGCGCTGGATGAATACATGGTGAAGGAAGACCATAGTGAACAGGAAAAAGAAGCCCTGCAAGTGTTAATGCCGTTGAACGAGCTAGCCGGAATCCAAGTTACAATCGTGCAGGATGAGGCGGGACGGGCTATTTTCCGGGCTAGAGTACAAATTGATCCGCAGCAAGCTGGCGTAACAGCCAAGGATGTAGTAGCAGGTCTCAAGGATGGAGACATTGCCGTATATACACGGGATTACGGGGTAAGACAAGGCTATTTCGATATCGATCCGCGCCCGCTGTTAGGCGATGATATCCACGTTATTGAATCCAGAATCCGTGAATTAGCAGGAGGTAAATAAGATGGCTCTAATTGATAAGCGTTTCTATAGAGGGCGTGTGGCCCTGAATGTGCTGGCGAAGGATGTTGCCAATGCGAAGGAGATTTTCGAAGCGGCGGAAGGCTATGTCCTGGTCGGCGTTCTCTCCAAAAACTATTCCTCCGTGGAAGAAGCTGTCGAGTCGATGAAACAACATGGCAGCGGGATTGAGGAAGCGGTGTCTATCGGGCTCGGAGCGGGGGATAACCGCCAGGCAGCAGTCGTGGCAAAAATAGTGAAGCATTACCCGGGCAGCCATATCAATCAAGTGTTCCCGGCAGTAGGAGCAACACGCGCCAATCTGGGCGATAAGGACAGCTGGATCAACAGCCTCGTCTCCCCTTGCGGGCAGCCAGGCTTCGTTAATATTTCCACAGGACCGATCAGTGCGGCCGCAACTGACCAGGCGATTGTGCCGGTGAAATCGGCGATTGCTCTAGTCAGAGACATGGGCGGTAACGCGCTGAAATACTTCCCGATGCAGGGTCTGAGCCGTGAAGAGGAGTATCGCGCGCTGGCGGTAGCCTGTGCTGAAGAGGGCTTCGCACTGGAGCCGACCGGCGGGATTGATATGGACAATTTTGAGCCGATTCTGTCGATTGCCCTGGAAGCTGGAGTGAAGCAGGTTATCCCGCATGTGTACTCCTCGATTATCGATAAAGATACAGGAAAGACTAATACCGAGCAAGTACGCGAGCTGACCGCGATTATGAAGAGGCTGGCGGATCAATATGCCTAAGCGTATCGCTGCCTTTGGCGAAGTGATGATGCGGCTGCAGGTGCCGGGCTATGATTTGCTGTCGCAAGCAAGCACACTGAACTATTCTTTTTCCGGAACTGGCGTTAATGTGGTGTCAGCACTGGCTCGCTACGGGCATCAAGGGAAACTGATTACGAGATTGCCGGAGAATGGGCTTGGCGATGCAGCCGAGGCTTACTTGCGCAAGCTGTGGATCGATACTTCCTTGGTTCAACGAAACGGAAAATATATAGGCCTTTACTTCCTCGAAAATGGATTCGGCGCCAGACCGAGCCGGGTGACGTATACGAATCGACTGGAGAGCAGCTTCAATACAGCTCCGGCGGATGCCTATGATTATGAAGCGATTGCCGGAGAAATCGATGCGCTGCATTTTTGCGGCATAGCTCTGGCGATGAACGACGGGGTGCGGCAGCATATAAAAGCCTTGGCCCAGGCGGTCAAGCAGCGCGGCGGGACAGTGATCTTCGATTGCAATTACAGGCCTTCCTTGTGGGGAGAAGACGGCCATGTCAAGGCCAAGCCGCATTATGAGGAAATGCTGGAGCTGTCAGACATCGTGATGATGAATGAACAGGATGCGCTGCATACGCTTGGCATGAGCACGACCAAGGAGCAGCGCGAGGATCAGCTTGAGGAGCTGCTGCCACAGGTGGCGGAGCGTTATCAAATCTCTGTAATTGCCGGAACTCATCGATCCATTCATAGCAGTAATGAGCATTCTTTGCGCGGGTTTCTTTTGCGAGACGGTCGCTTTGCTTATTCGGATAGGCTGACCTTTTCCGTCTATGATAGAATAGGGGCTGGAGATGCCTATGCCAGCGGAATTATCCATGGCGTGCTGGAGGGCTTCGAGCTGGAGAAGACAGTTAAGTTCGCCGCAGCCGCAGCGATGCTGGCCCATACAGTGTCCGGGGATACGCCGATGGCTTCCGAGCCGGAGGTGCTGCGAGCAATGACGGCATCCGCAGGTGACGTAGAAAGGTAGTTGAACGACAGTTGAGCTTGTCCCGTAAAGATAAACCCCTCTATTTGCAAATTAAAAATATAATCAAAGAACGGATTCTGCACGGCGTATATCCTTTGGGCGAGAATATCCCTTCCGAGCCGCAGCTGGAGCAGGAGTTTGCTGTCAGCAAGATTACCGTTCGCAATGCGATCCAGGAGCTGGCCCAGGAGGGCTATGTCGAGAAGAGCAGCGGGCGGGGAACGAAGGTGATCCGCAATAGAGCTGCGTCCAAGCTGTCCAAGTGGAAGCACTTTACCGAGATTCTGGTGGAGCAGGGGCATCGTATCGAGAAAAAATGGCTCCGCGCCGAGATGATCCAGAACGATGCGGACAGCGAGTTATATCGTCGGTTCGGGAAGCAGTGCCTATGTTTGGAACGGATCTATTATTTGGATGGTAGTCCTTATATCCACTATACGCATTATCTGATTTCAGAGGCGGGATCGATCAGTCTGGAGGATTTGGATGCGGGGTCCCTATATGAGCTGCTGGAGGAACGGGAGCTCAGTCTCGACAAGCTTCGTGACGAGTTCGGAGTTACTGTACCGCCGGAGCCGGTGCTGCAAGCCTTGCAGCTAACGGCTGGAACCCCAGCCTTAGAGCGGCTGCGTTACTCGTATGATCTGCTGGGAAGACTCATCGAGTTCAGCGTAGGCTACTACAACACAGCACTACAGAATTATGTGGTGAATTATGAAATGTAACTTGGCGACGTGAAAATAGCGTTCTGACACGAACAGGCTGTTTCCTGTGGGTTGATCCCGTAGAGAAGCAGCCTGTTCTCGCTAAATAGCGTACCTCATTTCCGTTATGCATCTTGACAAAGTGACACGCGTGTCGTAAATTATGATTATCGACACATGTGTCACTTTTTCGATATTGGAGGGAGCCCTATATGTCTTTAACACCAAAAGCGATGGAGAAAAAGAAATACATCTTGGAGAAGGCCACAAATGTCTTCATTCGCGAAGGATATACCACTGTAACAATGAAAGACATCGTTGAAGAATGCGGCATAAGCCGAGGGGGACTATACAAGTATTATGGTTCCACACAGCAGATTTTTGAGGATATTTTGGCAATGGGGAAAGAGGCGGACTATTCTTATTTTGCGATGAGCATGAAAAATGAAGTAAGTGCTTTAGAGACGATAAACGAGTTTTTCAGCTCGCAGAAGAATGAATTATTAAATACCCAAAATACGATTAGAGTAGCCGTCTATGAATACTTTCTGTCCCAAGGAAAGAGAAGTTCCCAGAAAACTTTAGATCAATATTTTAATGATGCGGTAGCCATTCTATCAGAAATTCTATTCTATGGCATTAGACGGAAGGAAATTGTGCATTTGGATGAACAGGACGTTGAGAGAACGGCAAGGCATATCGTGATTACACTTGAAGGATTGAATATTTTGGCGCTGAGTACGTCCATTTCACCGAATTTGATTCAAGAGCAGATCGAGCTACTAAAAAAATTAATAAGCTAATCTATGTAACGGGAACGGGGGGATTTAAGTGGAGACCCTAATAAGAGCTGAAAAAATAATAAAGAAATTCAATCATCATGAAACGGTATTAAAAGGTGTAGATCTATCGATTTATCGCAATTCTTTTAATGTAATTATCGGTTCTAGCGGTTCAGGCAAAACTACATTGTTAAATATTATGGCGGGGCTGTTACGTCCTACATCAGGGAAAGTATTCTATCAAGATTTAGAAGTGACCTCATTGAATGATAGCCAGCTATCTAAATTTAAGAAGCATGAAATCAGTAGTGTGTTTCAAAACTATCTGCTGCTCCCTAATTTAACAGTAGCTGAGAACATTCGGATCGGAATTTCCCAAAGCAATAAAGCGTTGCCCTTTAAGGATATTACCGAGATGCTTGGAATTGATGACATTTTGCACAAATTCCCTTCGCAGTTATCTGGTGGACAGCAGCAAAGAACATCGATCGCCAGGGCGATCATTAAGAATCCTAAAATTCTGTTTTGTGATGAAGCTACGGGAGCATTAGACGAAGAAAACAGCCTACGTGTTTTGAAATTGCTGCACCTCATAAAAAAGCAGTACGGTATAACGATTATTTTCGTAACTCACAATCTAAAAATTGCAGATACTGCTGAACGCATAATTACGATGAAGGACGGATTTATTCATAATGACAGATGGAATGAAAATCCGCTTCGTGCAGATGAAATTAGATGGGGGATTTCATGTTGATTATTCAAGGGCGTGAAAGGCCTTTTTGCAAGGAAGTCATAAGGAGCATATTCAAAAATAAGAGCTACATCATGCTTATTTTTCTATTCATCATGCTAACTTCTTTTATGTATTTCTTCGTTCAGTTTTCCGTAGATAAGAACTTGGATAGATTAAATACTATTTCACAATATGGCGGTGGCGGAGCGCTGTCAGAGGAACAACATGCCCTGCTGATTGCTTTGCGATCCAATGCGTCCTTGGCTGCGACATTCCTGATATGTCTTTTGCTGATAACTGTTCTGGTAACATCTCTGTTTTACAAGCATTATTTTAGTCAGCATCAACAGGAAATTGGTACTTTTAAGGCTTTAGGCTTTAAGAATTCTTCTATAATAAAGGCTTACGTGACCTGTACTTGCTTATTGTCCATTTTGGCGACGGTCGTAGGAATGTGCTTAGGCTGGGCAGCCTCAGGTGTATTATTGCAAGACTACACCGCTTCCTTCGGCATTACTGATGTAACAAGAGGCATTCATGCCATCCACATATTTAACGGAGTCTTCCTGGCCGTCATTGTATTATGCGGAACAACCGCACTCTCCTGTAAGGTATTTCTCAAAAAAGAGGCTGCTTTACTAATCAATAACTCGGATACGCAAAAAGAAAATCGAATCATTGCCTCGGTATCTGATAAAATAGCTTCTATTTTGCCTGCCAGAAAACAATTTCCTGTAAGGATCGCGCTTCGCAAGCCTACAACCATTTTATTAAGTATACTTGCTGTTGGCGTCAGCACAAGTCTTTTCATCATGAGTATTTCTCTATATATGAGCAGCCATAAAGTTTACCAGTCTCAGACCGAAGGGCATCATTATTCCTATAACATCAAATTTGCTGAGACCTATCAAGAAAAAGCAGAAGACTATACCGATGCCGATGCACTTATATACTTGGAAACCCCGGCTTCCTTATATCTCGGCCATAGCGATGCCCCAGTTCCATACCAGTTCGTCGGTTTATCTCATACAGGTGGTTTATTAGAGCTCTATGATAAACATGGTGAGCTATTATCTATACCAGACGGTAACGGAATACTGATTGGCCCCGAGCTTCAAGAGGTATATGGGCTGAACCAAGGCGATATAATCATAATTGCAATATCCGGTGAGAGCTATTCGGCTGTGGTTGCAGATGTAGCGGTAAATGCTGAAACCCATCACATCTATCTGTCACAAAAACAATTAGCCAAATGGATGGGGATAGCTGAATCATCATATAATGGACTTTACAGTAATAGCATCAACTCTCCCGGGATCGGGACAGTTATTACCCAGGAGGAACGGTTGTCCGCACTTCAGAAGGACGTGGTTTCCAATAAAATGAGTGCGATTATCAATCAATTGCTTGGCATTGTCGCCGGAGGCATACTGATTTATTTAGTGTTACTTCTTAATTTTCAGGACAGCACCAAAGAAATGCTGATTTTAGATTTTTTAGGGTATACCCCCAAAGAAATTAACAAAATGCTGATAAGCATCTATAGACCGATATTTATGATCGCCTTCTTGCTAATGCTATACCCCAGCATAGCTATATGCAAAGAAATACAGAGAAGCTTATCCTTACAGACAGGCGACTACATTCCATTTCAAACGAATGCTTTCATTGTATTTGGGGTGTTGATAATCATCCAAATTATTTATGTCATAGTGGAGTCAGCCTTTACGGCCAAGATTAGAACAATACTACGGAATGAAACTGCTCGTCAATACTTATAACTATTTTCTGCGTTCCCCCTCCCGAAACGCCGTCGGCGTCTGGCCAGTGACCTTCTTGAACAGCATCGAGAAATATTTGTCATTGCTGTAGCCGACGCGGGCGGCGATTTCGTGAACCGGAATGTTGCTATCCACCAGCAGTCGCTTGGCTTCCTCAATCCTGCGGTTAATCAGGTAATTCACGGGCGAGTCGCCCAGGTCTTTTTTGAAGCGGTGGGACAGGTAGTGCTGGCTGACATAGAGCGTGTCGGCGATATCCTTGAGTGTGATGCTCTGGGTATAGTTCTTATCGATAAACTCCTTCGTCCGCAGCGATATTTCATTCTTGCCCTTCAGCTCCTGGAACTGATGCTTCACATCGACGATGCGATAGATCAGCGTAATCAGCGACATCAACAGGTTATTGCTGAGCGTCTCATAGCCTAGAACCTGGGAATCGCATTCCTGCAGCATCTCCGACAGATAGCTCTCCACCCGATAAGCGTATTTCTCACAGGAAATGACCGGGTCTACGTAAGGGGGGAGCAGCATCCCGTAAGGGACCCCCTCGATATGCAGGTTATCCAGACCGCAATAGAATACCTTGAACGGGACCTCGCTCGAAGAACGCTCCTCATGAGGAACGCCGGGATTATAGATGGCTACATCCCCTTGCTGCAGAACGTAGTTTTTTCCACCGATCGAGAACTCACCGGTTCCTTCCACAACATAGATGATCTCGCAAAAATCATGAATCTGCGGTGGCGCATAGAAGAAGCTCTCATCCTCCACCTTGCCGGCGAAGAGCAGCTCCGGGATTCTTTTAAAGCGGAAGGTATCGCTTTTTTGATGGGGGATCTCAATCTTGGGCATAACGGTTCCCTCCCGATAACATAGCATTCTAACTTCATTATGCCATAATCTTGGGTCATCTGAAAAAAGGTTAACCCCATACCCTATGATTCCCTATTAATTTCTTGGTTTGCGGAATGTTCTCGCCAGTCTATCCATTAGGTATTGACATAAATAGAAGACTGTACTGGCGCATCCGAAAATAACAATGAGTTGTATTGCTGAAGCAGGGTGATTTGAGGGGTTCATGATTAAGAAAGCCATGCCAATGATGGAACCCATGACGAAATATAATAGCAATGTGATAAGCGGTTTTCTGGCTCGATAGATCGCCCTGTCAACGACATATGAAGCCGGGATGCCAATACAGATATATAAGAGCAATAGAATAACAAAGCCTGTCATAAATTTATGAGTCGCCGTGTAATACAAAACGCTGGTGGCCTCTTTACCCTGTTCGCTAAAGAACGTAAATGACAATGAAATAATCAGAGCCGATATGAAGGATGACATTAATTTACTAAGCATTTCAATCCTCCTTAAAGAAGATGTTCATTTGAATATATTCCTATAATTGTTATTATACATTACACTCCCTCCCCCAGGTACACTATATTGACCACCCCCTCCAGTTAAAAGACAGCATAGTGGGTTATCGCCCTTCCAGCCTCCTACTAGAATGAAGATAGATCACAGTAAAGGGAGGAAATAGTCATGGTTGCAAGCGATTACAGATGGAAAGACGGGTTTCCGAAGATCGGGATTCGTCCGACGATAGACGGTAGAAGAAGAGGTGTGCGGGAATCACTGGAGGAGCAGACGATGAATCTGGCGGAGGCTGTCGCCAAGCTGTTGACGTCTGAGCTCAGATACCCGAATGGCGATCCGGTAGAATGCGTGATTGCGGATAATTGTATCGGCGGGGTCGCCGAGGCGGAAGCGGCTGCCAAAAAATTCAGAAAGGCTGAGGTTGGCCTGACGATTACAGTGACCCCTTGCTGGTGCTATGGAACGGAAACGATGGATATGGACGCCAGTACGCCTAAGGCGATCTGGGGCTTTAATGGAACAGGACGTCCCGGAGCGGTCTACCTGGCAGCCGTGCTGTCGGCACACGCCCAGAAGGGAATTCCGGCCTTCGGCATCTATGGTGAGGATGTGCGGGATGAGGGAGATAGCGAAATTCCAGCTGATGTGCAGGAGAAGCTGCTGCGGTTTGCCCGTAGTGGTCTGGCTGTAGCGATCATGCGGAATCAAGCGTACTTGTCGATGGGCTCAGTAGCGATGGGCATCGCCGGCTCGATCGTGGACGACAGCTTCTTCCAGGAGTATCTTGGCATGCGCAACGAATATATCGACATGAGTGAATTTACGAGACGGATTGAAGAGGAAATCTACGATCCTGAGGAATATCAATTGGCGCTCACTTGGGTGAAAGAGAATTGCGCAGAGGGGCCTGATAATAATCCGGAGCATTTGCAGACTTCCCGTGAGCGTAAGGATCAGGAGTGGGAGACTGTGGTCAAAATGACGCTGATCGCTCGCGATCTGATGATCGGCAATCCACGTCTGTCGGAGCTGGGCTTCGGCGAGGAAGCGAATGGACATCACGCCATTGCGGCGGGCTTCCAGGGCCAACGGCAGTGGACGGATCACTTCCCGAACGGCGACTTTATGGAGACGATGCTGAATTCCTCCTTTGACTGGAACGGGAAAAGAGCGCCGTTTACAGTTGCCACAGAGAATGACAGCTTGAACGGGGTCGGCATGCTGTTCGCTAGTCTACTTACGAATACGGCGCAAATCTTTGCCGACGTTAGAACGTACTGGAGCCCAGCTTCCGTGGAGCGCGTCACCGGCTATAAGCTGGAAGGTCGCGCAGCAGGCGGTATCCTTCATCTGATCAATTCCGGCTCCGCAGCCTTGGACGGTACGGGCGAGCAGCAGATCGATGGCCAGCCTGCGATGAAGCCATTCTGGGAAATCACTGATGAAGAGGTGCAATCCACCTTGAAAGCAACCCAATGGCGTCCGGCTTCGGTGGAATATTTCCGCGGCGGTGGCTTCTCCACAGACTATCTGACCCGCGGCGGCATGCCGATGACCATGACCCGACTTAATATCGTCAAAGGTCTTGGCCCGGTATTGCAAATTGCCGAAGGCTACTCGGTCGATCTGCCGCAGGAAGTACATGATACGCTCGACAAGCGTACCGATCCAACCTGGCCGACGACCTGGTTCGCACCGACTCTGACGGGAAGCGGCGCCTTCACCAGCGTCTATGATGTGATGGATCATTGGGGGGCTAATCATGGGGCGATCAGCTACGGCCATATTGGCGCGGAACTGATCACACTCGCCTCCATGCTGCGGATTCCGGTAAGCATGCATAATGTGCCGAAGGAGAAGGTGTTCCGTCCACGCGCCTGGGGCTTATTCGGTACAGAGCAGAGCGAGGGCGCGGATTTCCGGGCTTGCGAGAACTTCGGACCGTTGTATAAATAGGAGGAGAAACAACAAAATGCAAAATATAGATACCCGCAATGAACTATGCAAATATGCGCAAAAAATTGTCGACCACGGCCTTGTCGTAGGACCGGGCGGCAACATCAGTGCCCGTGCCGGAGACAAAATGTATTTGTCGCCCAGCGGCTTTGCCCTGGAGGAGATCCGGCCGGAGGAATGGGTCGAGGTGGACATCCCAAGCGGTGAAATAGGTGATAATGGTCTGCGCCCGTCCTCCGAAGTGCTGATGCATCTGTACGCCTACCGCTGCAACCCGGATATTCAAGCGATCGTGCATACGCATCCGTCGCATTGCATTGCTTTTACCCTAATCGCTGAAGAACTGCCGATCATGTTCCCGGATCAAGCCGCTCTGGTCGGGCGCACCGCATTCATTCCTTATGTCATCCCGACGACCGATCTGCTCGCTGATGCCGTAGCCGCGAAGGTGAACGAGGCCAGCTCGATTTTATTGGGGAACCATGGGCTTGTCACTACGGGCAGGAATCTGCGTGAGGCCTACTATCGCACGCAAGTGGTGGAAGAGAGCGCCAAAATTTATTTGGCCGCCAAGGCTGCGGGCACGCTATCGGTGCTTACGGAGGAAGAGGTAGAGGCTATTGCGGCGCTGGAGAGCGAGGACTACCGGATTCAGCTGCTGCAAAAAATGAAATGAACAGGCGGTGCCACGAATGACTCACATACCAACGGTCTTGGCATTTGATCTGGGGGCGGGCAGCGGGAGAGCTATGATTGGCGAGCTTGTCGAGAACCCGGCAGGTGGTCGCAAGCAACTGAGGATGACCGAGGTTCACCGATTTTCCAATACCCCTGTCCGGATCGGCGAGCATCTGCACTGGAATACGCTTGGATTGCTTCAGGAAATTAAAACGGGCATCAGCAAGGCGTTTCAGCTTGGCTACAAACCGGAGAGCTGTGCGATCGATACCTGGGGCGTAGATTTCGGATTGCTGGATGCAAATGGTGAGCTGCTTGGCATCCCGTATCATTATCGTGACCGTCAGACGGAGGGGCTAGTGGAGGAGTTGTCCGACAAGCTGGGGGCGGAGCGGCTATTCGCTGAGAGCGGTCTGCAATTCATGCCTTTCAATACGCTGTACCAGCTGTATGCGATGAAGAAGGCGAACTCTCCGAAGCTGGATGCAGCCAAGACGCTGCTGCTGACGCCTGATTTGCTGAACTATTTTCTGACGGGGCGCATGGCCTGTGAATTTACGATGGCGACGACGACTCAGTTATATGATCCGGGTAAGAAGGCATGGAATAGGGCACTGATGCAGGAGCTGGGATTGCCTGATTCCATATTCATCGATCCGGTGCAACCGGGAACGGAAATTGGCGTACTGACGGAGGAGATTAGCACAGAGCTGGGCGTACCGCGATTGAAGGTGATGGCTGCTGCATCGCATGATACGGAATCGGCGGCGGCAGCCGTGCCCTTCTCATCGGAGACCTTTGCCTATCTCGTCTGCGGGACATGGTCCTTGCTCGGAACCCCGATGAAACAGCCTCTTCTTCATTCTGAGGTATTAAAGCAGGATTTTTCTAATGAGGGAGGGGCAGGCGGAACCTTCCATTTGCTAAAAAATATTATGGGCCTATGGATTCTCCAGGAATCCAAGCGGATTTGGGAGCTGGAGGGTCAATCACTCACTTATCCGCAGCTGGTGGCTGAGGCCGAAGCGTCAGAGCCCTTTCGCAGCTTGATCGATCCCGATGATCTGCGATTCATGAACCCGGACAGTATGCCGGAGGAAATCGTGAGCTACTGCCGTGATACCGGGCAGCCTGAGCCGCTGACGATCGGCGAGACGGTGCGCTGTATTCTGGAGAGCCTGGCACTCAGATACCGCATGGTGCTGGAGCAGGCCGAGCATTTGACGGGAGCGGCGTTCGAGGGGCTGCATATGGTCGGCGGCGGCATTCAGAATGAACTGCTATGTCGCTTCACGGCGGGGGCGATCGGCCGACCAGTATGGACCGGGCCGGTGGAGGCTAGCGCGATCGGCAATATGCTGGTGCAGCTGCAGGCCGCAGGTTATCTAGCCGATATGCAGGAGGGCGTGGAGCTGGTGAAGGCTTCTTTTCCAATAAGCACCTATGAACCGGAGCAGCAGGCCGAATGGCAGAATGCTTACGCACGATATCAGCAACTGATGGAGGTCATGCCATGTTAAAAGGAATTTCCAGCTTGATTTCGCCCGAGCTGATCAAAATATTGATGGAAATGGGCCACTCCGATGAAATTGTGTTCGCCGACGGGAACTTCCCGGCGGCGAGCCATGCCCAGCGGCTGGTACGCTGTGACGGGCATGGTGTATCGGAGCTGCTAGAAGCCGTATTACCGTTATTTCCCCTCGACTCGTATGTGGAGCATCCAGTTGCGCTTATGGCTGTAACTCCGGGAGATCCGGTGGAGACGCCTATATGGGAGCATTATCGGAGGATCGTCGCGAAGTATCATGCCCAGCCGGATGCTTTTGAAGAGATAGAGAGATTTGCATTCTATGAACGGGCCAAGCGGGCTTACGCGGTGGTCTCCACTGGAGAGCGTGCCCTGTATGCCAATATTATTCTGAAAAAAGGCGTAGTATCCGAACCATATTAACCCTATAATGGAAAGGGAACCAACTATTTTCTTTCCGAAGAATTTTGATAAGGAGTGTGTTCGGATGAAGTATGCTGCGCTGGGACGTTCAGGATTGAAGGTAAGCCGATTATGCCTGGGTACGATGAATTTTGGCGTATCGACGGATGAGAAGGAAGCTTTCCGGATTATGGATGCCGCTTTGGATGCGGGGATTAATTTTGGGAAGATCGGCTATCTCGGTTCCAGTAATTTTGCTCGAGAACCGAGAGGAACCCGCGCTACGAGCAGCATGCGAAGCAGCTTGATGAGTTCGCGGCGCTCTGCCATGAGCTTGGCGAGAGCGAAGCCAATGTTGCCCTAGCCTGGACGCTGGTCCACCCTGCCATGACCGCTCCGATTATCGGCCCGCGTACCCTGGAGCAACTGGAAGGCGCACTTCGTGTCTGTGAGATCGAGCTGGATGAAGCTGTGCTGAAGCGTCTCGATGAGATTTTCCCGGGCCCTGGTGGTTCTGCGCCGCAAGCTTACGCTTGGTAAAGCAATTGATATCGTAACGAAACTACAGAACGCTATTTGCTCCAAAACAAAGCTCCCTCGAATCTAACGAAACTCCATAACGCTATTTGAGCTAAATTCAGGCTTTAAGCAGCCAATCATGCTCAATAGCGTTATCCAGTTTCGTTATCATTTTTTGAGGCGCCTTTTGGTGCAAATAGCGTTACCTGGTTTCGTTGCGCGCCTAGCCAAGCTAGGCATAACTAACTGATGAAAGTTCAGTCGGGGTAAAGACCAAGCTGCCCCGTAGCTAGCAGGCAGTCTACGACGAAATTCGTGGACTGAAGCCCTGTAAAAAGCATGTAAAAAAAAACATGTGAAGCAAATCCACAGGCCGTAATGAAAATGAACCCTACCGCATCGTCAAGGTTAACCTACCTCAAAGGGAGGAAAAGAGAGTGCCGAGCCCCGAGCGAAAGGGTGAAGGCCATGGAACGCATGAAGAACTTGGATCGCAGTGCGGAAGAACTCTCCGGTGTATAGGGGTCGGCATGTGGAGAAAGTTATGTCTGGAACTAGGGAGACCCTCACCCACACGAAAAAAATACGTAAATGGTGAACCTATAAGCCTAAATAGGTGAAATGGGAATCCGTGGGAAGGGAGTCGGAGGGGGCCATAGTACTGATGAGGCAAAGGACAACATAACCTTGCGGAGGGAAGGGCGTCAAAAGACAATACCCCACTTCATTCATGGGAACTGAGGAGGTAAGAGCGAGTGAATGCCCGAAAGGCTAACTACGCCAAAGAAAAAGCTCGACAACTACAAAGAACTCTATACCTTGCGGCTAAGGAAAAACCGACACGTCGATTTCATGCCCTCTATGACAAGATCTACCGGGAAGATATCATGACCTACGCGTGGAAACAGATCAAAGCAAACAAAGGTAGCGCGGGGATAGATCGAGTAACGATCCAGCAGATTACCGAAGAATATGGAGAGAAACGCTTTATCCAGGAAACCTGTGGTCAACTCAGAAATGGAACGTACCGCCCCTCTCCCGTTCGGAGAGTCGAAATCCCTAAAGGGGATGGTCGAACAAGACCCTTGGGGATTCCAACCCTGCGAGATCGACTGGTACAGATGGCCACAAAAATCGTGCTAGAAGGGATCTTCGAGGCAGATTTCAAGGACTTCTCCTATGGATTCCGCCCGAAACGAGGTGCCCACGATGCGATCCAGAAAATCATGACGACGGTCAATGAAGGGAAAATATACTGGGTCGTCGATGTGGATATCAAAGGATACTTCGATCATATATCGCATGAGAAACTGATGATGCTGGTAGAGAGGCGAGTAAACGATCGTAGAGTATTGAAACTAATCCGCGGATGGTTAAAGGCAGGAATCATAAAAGATGATCAGTTTTATGAATCAGAGCTGGGAAGTCCGCAGGGCGGCGTGATATCTCCATTACTGGCCAATATCTACCTCAACTATCTGGATACGATATGGGAGCAACAATTCTCCCATATCGGTACGCTGGTCCGGTATGCTGACGATTTAGTCGTTTTATGCTACCGAAAAACGGAAGCGATGGAGGCGATTCGCATCTTAAGAACGGTGTTCACCCGCTTGGAACTGGAAATGAACCTAGAGAAGAGTAAGCTGGTGAACATATGGGACGATGATGTGGGTTTTGATTTCTTGGGACATCACTTTCGGAGATTAAAAGTGGCTCGCAAAGGGGGAAAGGAAGCTCATATTTTGAGAAGCTTTCCATCCAAGAAGGCGATGAAGAAAATGCGAGCGACGGTGAAAGAGATAACGGGCTCACGACATCTACTCCACAAGAAAATAAATGACTTGATCGGGGAACTCAATCCAAAAATCCGAGGATGGAGGAACTACTACACCCAAGCGGATAAAGGGATAGCAAACCGTTTTCTGAGTAAGATCGATTGGTATATTCGAAGAAGATTGCTAATCTTCTGGAGGAAGAAACACCATAGACGCAGACCGAGCCAGGGGATCTTTGAGTTACTCCAACGAGAGGGTTTGAACTCGGTTACGACGTGGAAAAGGAAAAGTACGTACTGCCCAAGGTGAAGAATGTCGGAAAGCCGTATGCGGGAAAACCGCACGTACGGTTTGATGAGGAGGGGCTGGTAAACCCAGCCCTTTACTCTACAGAATTCAAAATGGCTTCTCTAACCTAATCTGCGGCGGCGACGGTCGATTCCCGCACGATCAGCTCGGGATCGATGCGGATGCCGGCGCCGCGCTTCATTTTGCCGGAGATGCGGCTCAGCAGCATGTCGGCCGCTGCCAGGGCGATCTTGTCCGCAGGCTGGCGGACGGTCGTCAAATGCGGCCGCAGCTGGGAAGCGATATAATGATCGTCATAGCCGACGATCGAGACCTGGCCGGGCACGGGAACTCCGGCCTCCAGCAGAGCATTGATCACGCCGAGAGCGATATGATCGTCTCCGGCGAAGACTGCCGAGGGCAAATTCCCCTCAGCGAGCCAACGCTGGCAGGCCTCGTAGCCAGAGGCAATATCGAATTCGCCATGCACGATTTCAAATGGAGCCAGCCCGTGATCTTGAAGGGCCTGAAGAAATCCGCTGCGCCGCTCCCGCGTACTGCGGAACATTTCCTCTCCGCATATATGGGCGATGGAAGTATGGCCAAGCTCTAGCAGATGCTTCGTAGCTGCATATCCGCCATCATAGTTGTCGACCGTGATCGAATAGGAATCATTCTCTGGAAGCTGGTTATCGATCAATACATAGGGGATGGCACGCCGCTTCAATTCCAAGAGATACTTGCTCTCCTCCATCGGAGAGAGGAGAATCAGGCCGTCGACCCGATCTTCCTGTAACAGATCATGGTTGCCATCGGAGTTCATACCGGTCGATACCGATACGGCCAGGAAATACCCCTGCAGCGACAGAATCTCATTCAGTTCCTTAACGACCGCGTCGAAGAAGGAGTCCTGAAGCGTCGTCACGATCAGGCCGATGATCCCCGTCTTTCCCCGGGCCAGACTACGAGCAGCTGCGCTAGGCTGGTAGTTCAGTTCCTTGATGGCTTCCAGCACTTTTTGCCGATTTTTCTCTCGTACGGTCTCTGCCCCGTTTAATACACGCGACACGGTGACAACGGATAGACCGGATTTTTTTGCAACATCAAAAATGCTTACCTTCATTTACATTCTCCTTGCGTGTATATTCCGCGATTTATCCTTGTTTATATAGCATGAGTGTAACATACATATGGCTTGGAATGCCGTATACCTGGTCATTGATCATGCAGATTTTGAACAAATGGCAGGCTTATTCTTTATTATAAACGAACCCTTCCATTTAATTAAGATTTATGCTGCCTAGGCTAGAGCAGAATCGCGGGAAGAAGACTCCCAGGTAATGCGCAAAAATGACCAGCCCACTAACCTTGATTCATAATGAGGTTAGCTGGCTGGTCATTGTGATTTATTCGAACGCAGATGGCGTTTGCACCACAGATTAGAGAGAGATCATCGTTCTTTTTCGTTGCTTGAATAAGGCCCATTCACGATATCCAATCTGTAACAGATGTTGTCTTACTTCCTCGAAATGATCTCCTACCTGTTCAGGTTCATGGGCATCGGACCCGAAAGTAACCTTTACACCATAATGGAAGGCTCTCTCCAGCAATGCTCCATTGGGTACCCAATGCTCATCCGAGGAGTTAATCTCGATCACCACATCATGCTCAGCAATCGTCCGAAGTGTCTCATCCGCAACTTCTGTGTGGTACGCTTTATAGTCGGATAAATAACGATCCAAAGCATCAACATGACCTAGAATATCATATAAGCCGGTCTTTGCAGATTGGGCAACATGGAAGTAATAACTATTCTTAAAGTCGAGCTTGCCTTGCGTGGTCAATCGATCCCAATGTTCGGAATCATAGAGACCATGGCCAGCGAATTCATGCACGGAGCCGATGACATAATCGAACGGGTAACTCGTGATGATCTCGCGGTAAATGTCTAAGCCATTTGGGATAAAGTCGGCTTCTGCGCCTAGAAGAACATCGATCTTTCCTGCGAATTCCTGTTTTAATTGCAGCACTTCTTTTACATAATGGGGAAACTCGCTCTTAGCCATACATCCATCAGGAGAAGGATGATCGGCTTCCTCTGCGAATAATGGCAAGTGGTCGGAAAGTCCAATGCTCTGTAAATTCTTCTCCACTGCGGCTGTAACATAATCCCGCAAAGTTCCTGTAGCATGGCCACAACGTTCATGATGCGTATGGAAATCAAATTTCATAGTTCAAATCCTCCCACGGTTTGTCGGTCTGAAGCAAACTATAACGTAGGATAGGATCATTTTTCATCACATATATGACTCATTTTTCTTTTTTTCTACTTATCTTACTTTCTATCTTACCTTCCAATATTGGATGGCTCAGAAAATCCTGACGTTGCATGTGATAAATCACTCGAAATATGTTATGTTATTGTAAAATCGTGGTAAATAGGGGCGGTTTGTCATGAGAGTTAGTATTTTTGATGTAGCCAAGAAGTCGGGACTATCCGTTGTTACCGTATCTAGAGTGCTTAATAATGCTTCCTCCGTGCGCGAGAAGAACAGGGAAAAGGTATTACAGGCTATGAAGGAGTTAGATTATCGACCGAACTCGTCTGCTCGAAGCTTGGCAAGCGGCAAAACGGGAATCATCGGGCTCATGTTGAATACCCTGCATGATACCGCTCTTGATGCTATAGTTACAGAAGTGAACGACTGTTTAGCGGAGCATGATTATTTCCTGGCACTTTCTATTTCGCAGCATGAAGATACCTTTCATCGTTCTATGTTTCAAGAAGATCGGGTGGATGGAGTCATCTTGCTGTCACCGACTAATGCCGATATCTATTTAATGGAGCTTAAGAAACGGAAGATCCCTTTTGTGATTCTTGATAACCAGCAGCGTAATCCTACAGTGCCTTCCGTTATTGTGAACAATTACAAAGGGGGTTATGATGCGACCAAGCATTTGATAGAGCTCGGGCATACTCAAATTGCTCATATTCGAGGTTCTGAACCGCTTTTAAGCAGCCGAGAACGGGAGAGAGGCTTCCTCGCTGCTCTTGAAGAGGCTGGGCTGGAACCATTCAGTATTGAACAAGGCATATTCAGTATTACTTCAGGTTATGAGATCGCGAAGCGTTGGATGGAGTCAGGGCAATTGCCTACCGCGGTATTCGCAGCGGATGATTTTATAGCCTTTGGCATTATAGATGCATTTAAGAATGAGGGGATACGGATTCCGCGAGATGTTTCGGTGGTTGGATTTGATGACCAGATATACTCCAAAGAATTTCATCCTTCCCTAACCACGGTCCGTCAGCCCGTTGAGAAGATCGGAAGGCAAGGCGTCGAGATGCTGCTGAAATTGATCGAAGAGCCAGCTAAGCGAAATATAATTGCGGAGTTTGATCCCGAGTTAATTGTAAGAGAATCTACGGGAACACCGCGGCGGGACAATCCATCGGATAATTTGCCGATAAAAGTTTAAACGCTTTAATATATTTCGATAAAATCAGCAGAATTTCCGAGGGGAATCCTATAGTTCTACAAAGAACTTGTAAGAGAAAAGGTTGAATTTATCAAGTTATATCCAGAAAATAAACCGAAAGTTTAACTTAAGTTAAAAAAGTATTGTCAAATGTCATGAATATGATTAGGATTAACACATATTGATAAAGTTAAAGCCCTTTAACTTTAATAAAAAATCAGGGCATTGCAAAAACACAAAAAAGGGGAGGGATTGTAAGGATGAAATTATCTGAGTCCAAACGCGAGAATTTCTATTTCTATCTATTTATCTCGCCATGGTTAATCGGATTTTTAGTCTTTGCGTTATATCCAATTTTATCATCACTGTATTATAGTTTTACAGATTACGACATTATCAGTAAGCCTACATTTATCGGTTTGGACAATTTCAGGGAACTGTTCCAGGATGAATTATTCTACAAATCTATTGTAGTTACGTTGAAATACACTTTTATTAGTGTTCCTCTGGGCCTATTCCTTTCTTTGATCTTTGCAATGCTCATTAATATGAAAATTCCGGCTCAAGGATTTTTTCGAACAGCGATGTACTTTCCAAGTATGATATCCGGCGTCTCGATGTCCCTGTTATGGTTCTGGATCTTTAATCCGGAGGCAGGAATCTTCAATTACATTCTTTCATTATTCGGGGTTAAAGGACCCGCTTGGTTCTTAGATGAGAAGTTCGCTATGTGGGCACTAATCATCATGACATTTTGGGGCGTAGGAGCAGGGATGATTATATTCTTGGCTGGCTTGCAAGGTGTTCCGGCGAGTTTGCTTGAGGCAGCAAGATTGGATGGGGCAAGTAAATGGAAGACATTCTGGAACGTCACCTTCCCGATGATCTCCCCCGTATTTTTATTCCAATTGATTATGGCTGTCATTGAGTCCTTCCAGGTATTTACGCAAGCTTACGTAATGACGCAGGGGGGGCCGAACTATTCAACAAGATTCTACGTCTTTAACGTCTATGTAAGCGCATTCAAGGACTTCCGACTCGGGTATGCTTCTGCGATGGCTTGGCTACTGCTGCTCGCCATACTCATCGTAACCGTGATCATTATGAAATCATCAAATCGATTTGTCTACTATGAGGGGGGACGGGATTAATGAGTAACTCCGTAACTGAGAGAAATACGCATGTCACCATGGACCCTGCAGCTTTAAAGGCGGATTCACGGCGGAAAATGACAATTGGCGAGATTATTGCTTTTATTCTATTAATTTGCATTACCATCACGATGATCTTCCCCGTGGTATTCATGGTATCCACAGCCCTTAAGACATCGAAGGAAATGCTGCAATTTCCGCCTACCATTATTCCGCGGGTGTTCGCTTGGGAGAACTTTAGGACACTCTTCGCGAATGAAGAAATCAAATTCGGCATCCTGTATAAGAACAGTATCATTGTCGCCGTAGTATCTGTGATCGGTACCGTATTCTCATCCGCCTTAGTCGCTTATGGATTTACGAGATATCGGGCCAAAGGCAAGAGAATTCTGTTCATGCTGATGATTTCTACTATGATGCTGCCCTATCCGGCCGTGATGATCCCCCAATTCATTCTCTTCTCTAATTTGGGGTGGGTCAATTCATTCTTGCCGCTGATCGTACCGACTTTCTTAGGCTCAGCTTATCAAATCTTCTTATTAAGACAATTCTTCATGTCGCTACCTAATGAACTGTATGATTCAGGAAGAATCGATGGCTGCACGGAATTTCGTTTATTTTGGAAAATAGCGCTTCCACTCTCGGGCCCAGCCCTTGCTACCGTTGCGATCTTTACATTTATTTGGACATGGAATGACTTGCTCGGCCCTGTATTGTACCTGAGTTCTCAGGAGAAGTTCACTTTGCCTGTAGGTTTGGCAGCCATGATGTCATCCAAGTTCCGGATTGCTCCTTACAACTTGTTGATGTGTGCCTCGATCATGACGACACTGCCGATAATAGCGATTTTTGCCTCAGCACAGAAGCACTTTACGGAAGGGATTGTCCTTACCGGTATTAAGTAATTGATCGAAGGATGCGTTCAATTATTTGATATATACAAACTTTTTTAAAGGGGGATATTTGAATGAAACAAGCTAAGAAGAAGTTGCGCTTACTTCCAGGTCTGATTCTGGTATTGGTTTTCGTTTTGTCTGCTTGCGGTGGTAATAGTAATAGTAGTGGCAAGGAGAGCTCCGGTACTGGAGAAAAAAGCTCAGGCCCTGTAACCATTACTTACTATACCATCGACTCTCCAGATAGAACTTATGTAGAGAAACTAATCCCTGACTTTGAAAGCGCTCATCCGAATATTAAGGTGAAGGTAGAGAAAGCCCCATACGAGCAATTCGACTCCAAGCTACAAGCGAATATCGCGGCGAAAAATGCACCGGATATCACCTCTCATTTCGGCTACGGTGGTTTCGCGGAATACTACAATAAAGACTTGTTAACCGATCTAACGGATATTATGAACGAGGATGGCTTCAAACCTTCTGATTTTGGCATTCAAGATGAACTCATGGACATTTACAAGGTTGACGGTAAAACATACGGTATTCCTTTCAGCAACTATGTGACCGTATTGCTCTATAACAAAGATATGTTTGATCATGCAGGCTTGCCGTATCCCCCTTCAGATTATGAAGACAAAAGCTGGACATTCGACAAAATGGTCGAAGTTGCAGACAAGCTGACCGTTCGTGATGATGATATTGAAAAATCAGCTTATGGCGTAAACTTTGGTTGGGGCGAATTGGATATGAGACCAGCGTATTTCGGAGTCAAAGTATACTCCGATGACACCTGGACCAATGGAGGTAAACCAAGTGAAACACATTTCGATTCCCCGGAAGCGATTGACGCTTACCAGCAACTGATCGACTTGATTTGGGATAAAGAGGTATCCCCAACTCCAGCATGGTCTAAATCTGTAGCAGGTCAATTTGGAGATCCATTCTTGTCCGGTAAAGTGGGGATGACGGTTGGCGGTTCATGGAGCCTGGCGAGTCAAGACCAATTCAACTTTAAAATTGGTGTAGCGGCTGTTCCTTATGGCGGCAATGATGAAGAAAGAAGCGTGCTGTATGTTGACCCCTTATTCGTATTGAAGGATTCCAAGCATCCCAAAGAGGCCTATGAATTCATTAAGTTCCTCATTTCCAAGGATGTTCAGGAAAAGTCAATCGAGCTCAGCGGGGGGACACCTCCAATTAATGATCAAGCGAAAGATAAATATTATAACAGCTTCGAGGGTGTTGATCCGGAAGCCATTAAGAATGTATATGATGGCGCGAACAAATACGGCGTGGAGTCTTACAACCACTTGGTAGCGAACTATTCGCAAATTAATGAACTGTTCATCAATGAGTTTGCCGCCGCTGAGAATAATACGAAACCAGTACCTGAAGTGATGCAAGGAATTCAGAAGAAATTAGATAAACTGTTGGAACGTGTGAACAAATAACATCCGGCAACTGGAGTGCGATATGGTGGGGGGAGTGGAGTCATCCCTTCCCTCATTTTTACTCTCACTAAATAACTCATCTAGACTCAGACAAACATGCAATCATAGGAGTGGATCCATTGAAATATTATTTAGGCGTAGATGCTGGCGGAAGCAAGACGTATGCGCTGATCGCTGATGAACATGGAAGGATCATTGGAAAAGGGCATAGCGGGAACGGCAATCATCAAATCGATTATGAGGAAGCTAAATATAGTCTCAGGGAGTCCGTGGAGATGGCACTCGGTCAAGCGGGCCTTAGTCGAAACGACATTACCTTTGCTTATTTTGGGTTAGCTGGTGCCGATCGCGAAGCAGATTATCAAATATTGAGACCGATGCTCGCAGAAATGGAATTTCCGAAATATGATCTGAACTGCGATACGGTGATTGCTCTTCGGGCCGGAACAGATCGTCCGTATGGAATTGTGTTGATCTGCGGAACGGGCACGAATAGTGCGGGGATTAGTCCCCGGGAACAATTTTATCAATGCGGTGGTTTTTCTTATATGTTCGGGGATTTCGGCGGCGGCGCAACGTTATGTGTCGAGGCCTTTCGGGCGGTTATTCGGGCTTGGGACGGACGTGAGCAGCCGACACGGTTAACGGAACTGCTTCTAGAGCATCTGGGATATAACGATGTATCGACCATGTTTAATGATTATTTGGATCATGACAAGTATCCTCCGCTTAGCACCGTGAAATTGATTTTTCAGGCTGCAGCCGAAGGAGATGAAGTGGCCACCCATATACTGCGAGTACAAGGGGAGGAGCTAGGCAAGTCGGCACAGGCTGTCATCCGACGTTTGGGTATGGAGAATGACAAGTTTGATGTCGTGCTGGCAGGAAGCGTTATTACCCGAGGTGAAGCGCGGTTTATTCATCCCTATATTGAGCAAGCGGTTAAGGGATGCGCCCCTCATGCTTCTCTTGTGAAGCTTCAAGTGGAACCTGTCGTGGGAGCGTTATGGTTGGCTTTTGAAGCTGAGGGGGGCTCTCTTCCTGAGGAAGTATATGAGCAGCTTCGGACGGTATCGGATTACAATCTGGTGTAATGGGTTCAAAAATACAATGATCATAATTCATTAGTTGAAGGGAAGATGAATCAGCATGGAACGACGTAAAGGTTTGAAAATCGCAGTCATCGGTGGGGGCTCTTCATACACTCCGGAAATTGTAGAAGGTTTTATTCAGAGATATGAACAATTGCCAGTTAGAGAACTATGGCTGGTTGATATTGAGCAAGGCAGACATAAACTTGAAATTGTCGGAGAACTAGCTAAACGTATGGTGGCTAAATCGGGCCTTCCGATTCAAGTTTTCCTGACTTTGGATCGCCGTGAAGCTATCGCTGGAGCTGATTTTATTACAACGCAAATGAGAGTGGGGCTGCTGGAGGCGCGGAAATGGGATGAGCATATTCCGAACCAGCATGGGGTGATCGGTCAAGAAACGACGGGACCAGGGGGAATGATGAAGGCCCTGCGGACCATCCCTGTCTTACTGGATATTTGCAAGGATATCGAGGAGTTAAGTCCTGACGCCTGGCTGTTGAATTTTACAAATCCAGCGGGGATGGTTACCGAGGCGATTAACCGGCATACGAATGTAAAAAGTATCGGACTTTGCAATGCGCCCATTGGTCTCCAGAAGAGATTAAGCGAACAGTACAATACGCCGATCGATCACATCTATACGGAGTTTGTAGGATTGAATCACCTGCACTGGGTAACTCGGATCGAGGTGGATGGTGAGGATAAGCTTCAGGAAATGCTAGATCATCGTGAGGATTATTCCGCCAAGAATGTTCCCCCATCTGAATGGGATCCTGAATTCCTGAGTGGATTAGGCGGATATCCCTCTTATTATTTGAAATATTTCTACATGACGGACGTTATGCTTGAGGAGCAAATAGAATCATTGAACGCCAATGGTACTCGTGCCGATGTCGTGAAGAGAGTCGAAGATGAATTATTTGAACTTTACAAGGACCCCAATTTGCAAGATAAGCCGAAGCAACTGGAACAACGTGGGGGTGCGTATTATTCTGAAGCAGCTGTGAATCTGATGGAATCGCTATGTAATGATAAGCGCGATGTTCAGACTTTGAATGTCTCGAACGGGAATATTCTCGATTTCCTTCCGGCTGATGCCAGCATTGAGGTGAACTGTCTCGTGACGAGTAATGGTCCCATTCCAGTGTCGGTCACATGTGTACCTGAGCAAACGAAAGGTCTTATCCAAGCGGTTAAAACCTATGAGAGACTCACGATTGAAGCCGCAATAACTGGTGACAGATCCATCGCACTACAAGCGATGGCAAGCCATCCGTTAGTTCCATCCGTCAAGGTAGCCAAGATATTGCTGGACGAGATGCTGGAATGTAACAGGCAATATTTACCAGCATTTTTTAAATAAATTTGGAGCAGAGTAAGTAGGGAATCAACCCAAAAGAGATCAGCCTTGGCTGGTCTCTTTTGGGTTGATCATTTGATACTTGATTGTGCATTTGAACAATGAATTTCGTCCGTTAATCAATATAAAAATAAGCTGTAAAGCCCTATAATGAAAGCGTATCCAATAGATAGAGACAGAAAAATTCAACTTAGGAGGAACAAAAGATACGGGTGGGGTGAGAGAATGATGGAGAAGACATTTGTGTTGGCGCCGGATTCATTCAAAGAGAGTATGACGGCCAAGGAAGTATGTATGGCGATGGAGAGAGGGCTGCGAAAGGTGTATCCGCGGGCGAATTATATCCACGTGCCGATGGCGGATGGCGGCGAAGGCACGGTGCAGTCGCTCGTTGATGCGAGTGGCGGACGGATTTACGAGAAGGAAGTTACCGGCCCGTTGGGGCAGCGAGTTATGGCGAAATTCGGGATGCTTGGCGATGGTGTAACCGCGGCTATTGAAATGGCCTCGGCAAGCGGGATACATCTGGTGAGCAAGGAGACGAAGAATCCGCTGATCACGACGACCTACGGGACGGGAGAGCTGATTGCCGAGTGTCTTGATCGCGGGGTGCAGCGGATCATTATCGGCATCGGCGGAAGCGCCACGAATGATGGTGGCGCGGGGATGGCCGCAGCGCTCGGCGCGAGATTCCTCGACTCGGAGGGGAAGGAGATTCCGCGCGGCGGCGGCGGGCTGGACCAGCTGGCTTCGATCGATGTATCCGGATTGGATCCGCGATTACAGGAGGTAAACCTGATCGTAGCCAGCGATGTCACGAATCCGCTATGCGGCGAGCATGGCGCATCGCGGGTGTTCGGCCCGCAGAAGGGGGCCACGCCGGACATGGTGCAGCAGCTGGATCATAACCTGGCTCATTATGCCGAGGTTGTCAAGCGGCAGCTGGGCAAGGACGTGCGTGATTATCCCGGCGCAGGCGCAGCCGGGGGGCTTGGAGCGGGCCTGCTCATTTTCACCAGAGCTACGCTTAAGAAGGGCATTGAAATCGTGATAGAGCATACCGATTTGAAGAATAAGCTGGCCCAGGCCGACTATGTACTGACTGGCGAAGGCGGCATCGACTTCCAGACGAAGTTCGGTAAGACGCCTTATGGGGTGGCCCAGGCGGCCAAGGAGCAAGGCAAGAAGGTGATCGCCGTGGCTGGTTATCTCGGCGAGGGCATCGATACTCTCTATGATGAAGGGATCGACGCGGTATTCGGCATAGTGCCGGGAGCTGCTAATTTGGAGAAGGTACTGGCCGAAGGTGCGCAGAATGTGGAACGTACCTGCGAGAATATCGCCAGACTGATCGCTCTAAGTGGTCAGGACTCTCCGCTAATCTAGCGGTCAAAAATGTCCGTTAGAGCAATGACACAACCACTACGCGGCTCTAACGGACACTTTTGACCCTTAGAAGCACAAAACGCCATTTTTCGCGACAATTGCCCTTGTAATGGACAATATTGTCCGTTACAAGGGCAGAAGTGCCACAGAATCAACGCTAACGGACATTGATGTCCGTGTCCGAGTGATCCGGCCAGAATAGGGGGCTGTTCACATCTTTGGGCACGCATGAGAGGCGTCTTTCAAGTCGGAAGATCGACTTTAGACCGCCCCTCTGCACTTTTTCACTCTAGCTGTATAAAGCCAGCAGGCTATGCATCAGTTCGAACAGCTCAAGTAGGTTCCTCGGGTCCTTGCCGGTGATCGCTTTGATCCGTTTCAGCCGATATTGCAGGGTGTTGCGATGAATATTCAATCGCTCGGACGTATTGGAGATGCTGCCATCCTGATTGATGAAGACCCGCAGTGTATCCAAGAGATCGGCGGTGTCCTCCAGCTTGCTGACGATATTTCCATTCTCATGCAATCGAGCGTCGCTTAGCTTGACGAGAAACTCCACTTCGTCATAGTGAATGATCTGTTGGGGCAGCTCAAGCGCTTGCATTACATTCATCGTGCTCTTGGCCTGAACGTAGCTGGTAGCTATATTAGCTTCATGATTCCCGGCGGCGATCAGAATATCCGGCTGACCAGCAAGCAGTCGCTCAATGAAATTACCTACACTGCCCTTATCCTGAATGACCAGCATCCGGGTATTCTCTTCAATCATGAACGAGGGGGCGAGAAGCCATAGCTTGGAATATTCCTTGCCTAATTTGCAATTTCGAACGAGCAGTACGGTAGATTTAAGCAGCAGATCGATTTTATATTGCAGAGCTTCTTTCTGTAGCCTTTGGGAATAAGCGCCAGCATGACTGAGCAAGCTTTCCAGGAAGGCTTTTTTGCGGTTCGCTTCATCCTCCAGACTCTTCAGGGCGATTCCTTGCTCGATCAGGAGAGAGACCGTCGTCTTCACGATGCGGCAGAACGGGCTGACCTCCTCTGGATTTCCGCTGATACCGATGACCCCGACCCGTTTATGGTTAATGACGATCGGTTCGTTAGTACCCTGCTTCTCATAGCGGCCATCCTTCCAGATTTTCACCATTTTTCCGCTCGCCAGCGCTTGGACAGCTCCCTGATGAACGGTCCCGACCCTCGACGGA
Organism: Paenibacillus aceti; assembly: GCF_003614185.1. Classification (GTDB taxonomy): domain Bacteria; phylum Bacillota; class Bacilli; order Paenibacillales; family Paenibacillaceae; genus Fontibacillus; species Fontibacillus aceti. The sequence goes on along the minus strand of NZ_KZ987724.1, from coordinate 2,589,488 downwards.
TTTCCGCTGCCGATAATGATGCCTTCGTGATTCATAATATTGATGTTGTAAGGGATATCCTCCATCATTTGATCGACAATCTTCTGGGCTTGCTCACGCGAAAGTTGAAACAATGTGGCTCCTCCTCTATCTGCTGGAATACTTCGGGTGATATACATAATTTGGATAATGAATTGTGCAAATGAACTAAACTATGGTTCAAATCATAGCATAACTTGCGGAATCCGCATACGTGTATATATCCGCTTGTCACTCTCCAAAGGTAAATACCTGCCCCTGGAATTATAACGAAACTAGGTATCGCTATTTTCGCCAAAAGGGGCGATTTTAAAATGTAACGAAACTGGGTATCGCTATTGCCGCAGAAAAGGGGCAAAACGGTGGATTTTTACTCCAATAGCGATAAGGTGTTTCATTAGATTTGAAAAGTTGCTGATTTTGCCGAAATAACGATATGGCGTTTCGTTAGAGCTTCGAGAGACTTGTACTACCGAACGGAAAATAACAATTAATGGAAAATAATGCGCTACAGCCGAACCATCCGTTATGATAAAGGTAGGTCATAAAGCGATAAAATGGGGGGATACGTATGAACATATTAATTATAGAGGACGATCCCAGCATTCAGATGCTGTTGAAATTGAGCTTGAAGGTTGAGGGGTATCACCCGAGAGTTGCCGGGACTGTCGCGGCAGGCTTGAAGGAGCTAGAGGCTGGCGACATCGATTTGATCCTGCTCGATCTTATGCTGCCGGACTGCTCTGGCTTTGAGCTGCTTCAAATACTGCAGCAGAGATATAGAACTGTGCCAGTGATCGTACTTACGGCCAAAAATGAAATGAATGACAAAATATTAGGCTTCCAGCTCGGGGCAGATGATTACTTGACGAAGCCGTTCGAAACCCGGGAGCTGATTGAACGAATCAAGGCTGTCATGCGGCGAATGCAGAAAACGGTTACATCGTCCGAGATGATTCAACTCGGGGTGATCGAGATCGATAAGGATGAACGCTCCTGCATGATCGCGGGCCAGCCGCTCAGGATGACCAGCAAGGAATTCGATTTCATGTGGCTGCTGTGCAGCAATCCCAAGAAGGTATTTACCCGCGAGGAACTGCTCGACCAGGTCTGGGGCTATGAATATTATGGCCATACGCGCTCCGTCGATATGATGGTGAAGCGGCTACGAGAGAAGCTGAAGCCTCATGAGTATTTGGTAGCTACCGTGCATGGTACAGGCTATAAACTGGAGGTTTAACGGTATGGGGCTGCGTAATAAAATGTTCATCCAGCACGCGGTTACGATCGTGATGCTGTTGACGGCGATGTATTTCATCGTCACCTATACGCTCAATAAGAGCATGATCGAGAGCGATACACAGACCTTGAACCAGTATTCTGCACTCCATCGGATCGAGGCCTTGAAGATTGTGAATGATCAGAAGATCGATATCGAGCAATTATTTTCCGGCAAATATGCCCCTTTCATCGCGTCCCACCTGGCCTCGAGCATTAACTTTCAGGTGCAGCTGTTCGCGCCGGATGAGACGATCGTCGGCAGCAGCAGTGATAAGGAGAATTTGCTGAAACGGGATGATATTAAGGCGGCTCTGGCCGGAGAGACGGCTACAGTGATGGCCGAGGGGGACGGCACCCGATATTTAATATATTCCGTACCTTTCTGGTATGAGGGGAAAATCGTAGACGGATTCCGCTATTTGTTGGATCTGCATGAGAATATCGCCACCATGAATCAGATGCGTATCTGGTTCATCGGAGCGGCGCTGGGCTGTCTCGCGCTATCGCTGTTAGCCAGCTACTCCTTCTCCTCCTTCTTGATGCGGCCACTGCATGCCTTGCAGCAAGCACTCAAGCTAGTATCTGTCGGTGATTTCAGCCGGAGGATTGAAGTGAACACGCAGGATGAAGTCGGCGAGTTAGCCAGAGATTTCAACCATATGTCAGATGCACTGCGGCATCATATCGATATGCTTCACTATGAACGGGGCAAGCAGAAAGCTTTTTACGATAACATCACCCATGAGTTAAAAACACCCCTCACCTCCATTATCGGATTCTCCGATCTTATAGCCCGAATGGAGCGGATCGAGGATATTCAGGACTGTAACTTCTACATTCGCAAGGAGAGTACCCGGTTGCTGAACATGGTCGAGGAGCTGCTGCAGACCTCGTTGAAAGGCGAGGAAGCCTGGCATATCTTGGTGGAGCAGGCCGAGCTGGGCGACATTATATCGGATACGCTACATGTCTTGCAACCAACGCTCAAGAAGTCGAATATATCGACCTCGGTGAAAATATCACCCTGTATCGTCTACCTGGACCCGAAGCGGGCGCAGCAGGTGTTGTTCAATGTCATCGATAATGCGACTAAGCATAGCGAATGCACGCTGCTTCATATTGAGCTTGCCCAGCAGGAGCGCTGCGGTATCGTCCGCATTGTGGACAACGGCAAGGGGATTCCTGAGCAGGAGCGGTTATTCCTGCCTGCGGATGAGAAGCAGGATCGCGTCATCTCGGAGGATTCGCATGGTCTGGGGCTGCCGATCTGCAAACAGTTCATGGAGCTGCAGGGGGGAAGCATCATCATAGCCAGCGAAGCGGGGCAGGGGACGGAGGTCAGATTGGAGTTTTCGATGAATCCGCCGAATGTAAGCGCTGTTACAAAACTGATACAAATCTAAAATTTTTTTGATATATATGGAGGGTAAAGTTAATGCCAGAGGATAAGAAAGGGCTTTCATGGTTTCGCCTCATCCTGTTGCAAGTCATCGTAGGATGCTTGTTCATCGGCATCTGCGCGTACTCCTTCCGGGTACCTGTTGATGTGGTGCAGATTGTGCCACAGCAGCAGGATCGGCTTGAGCGTATATCGGGGGTACCGATGCGTGTCGATATTACCTATCCGGGGCTCGGCACGATCTCCATTGAGGATCCGAAGGAATTGCTGAAATTGAAATCCTCCTTCTCCGGCCTGCTGTCCGCCGGCAAGCTGCGCGAGCAGAAACAGACCCCACGGCTGCTGTTGACGGGAAGGATGACCTATCTGGATCAGGAGGATACCCCATTTCAGGTGGAGACAAGTGCATTCCAGTTTGGCGAAGAGACGGTTAATTCCTTGGATGTCAGCGCGGGAATCCGCAAGCTGCAGAGCACTCTCATTGATAAAATCCTGTCGGCCGCGATGATCAGTTCTGCGGTAGAGAACGGGGGGAATGAGGTGTTCACGCTGGAAGCGGGTGAGCTGACGGTACTGTCACAAGCCGAGAGGGAGGAGCTTGCAGCGCAGATTACGGCGGCTACGCGAATTATCGATTTCAGCCATTTTACCGATCTGCAGCAGCCACCGGATGCACATTTTGTCATTCAGCTGGAAGGCGGCGAGCAGGCGAAGAAGCACTGGATTCATCTGGATCGGTATAACAGTGCTTATATCGTGGTGTATGACCTGCTGGATGAGACGAACCAAAGAGCCTATTTCAAGTTAAACGATGCCTCATATTGAAACATGAAGGGATGGTTAACTTCAATGGCGAGAAATAGAAGAAATAGCGGCTCGGTCATCATTTTATCAGTCGTTGTGATCGTATTAGTAGCGGGGTTCTTTATGTACAAATCTGGAGTGTTCGGCGGAAAAGAAAAACAGAAAATTACCGTCTACTCTATCTTCCAGGAGGAAGAAGCGCGTAAAATTCTGGACAAATTCAAGGCGGAAACCGGTATAGACTATGATATTCTCCGCTTGCCTAGCGGCGAGGCTGTATCCCGGATTCAGAATGAAGCGGGAAATCCGCAAGCTGACTTCCTGATGGGCGGCCCGGCTGACTCCCACCAGGTATTGAAGGAAGCAGGTACACTTGAGGCCTATGTGTCCCCGAATGCGGCGGACATTGCTGACAATGTGAAGGATAAAGAGGGCTATTGGACTGGATTCTATCTGAATCCTGTAGCTATCGGCATTAACGAGGATCGTTGGAAAGAAAAATATGGCGACGCACCTTATCCTGAGTCCTTCAAAGACCTGACTGATCCGAAATTCAAAGGTGAAATCGGTATGTCTGACCCGGCGACATCAGGTACGGCTTATACGGCGGTAGCTTCCCTCGCTCAAGTATGGGGCGAAGATGAAATGCTGAACTATATGAAAGAATTGCTGCCTAATCTGAAAGAGAGACCGAAATCCGGTATTGAACCGATTCAAAAGGCGGCAAAAGGGGAGTACACGATCGGGGTAACCTTCCTCGGCGACCAATTGAAGATCAAATATCAAGGGAATCCGATTGTAAGTATTGTACCTGAGGCTGCTGGCTATGAAGTGGGCGCTTTGTCTATCGTCAAGAATGGCCCGAATACGGAAGCTGCGAAGAAGCTGATGGATTACATGCTTACGAACGAGCCAGGCCAGATTTATACCCAGTCCGCTTATGCTGTATCTGTGAAAGATTCGGTGCCGATTCCAGAAGGCGGGATTGACATCAAATCGACGAATTACAACTCAGCCTATGATTTGCTGAAGGCTGCTGCGCAGCGCAAGGAATTGCAAAGCGCGTTGAAGGATTTGAAATAAGAGAGCCATCTAGATGGAGAGGGGCATGGTCTACCGGATCGATCGGTTAGCAAGTGCCCCTAATAGACAGTAGAAAGGTGGGAGTCGCCCCCTATGATGAAAGAAAAAACAGGCATTGGGGAGTCGATCAAGAGGCTCTTCAAGGATCCGTCAACGCTTGTGCTCGTATTGACCAGCTTTATTTTCCTTGTCTTGTTCGTCATTTATCCGTTGATCGTGGTCGTATTTTCATCCGGCTTCGATAATTGGTGGACGTTCTTTAGTAAGCCGCGCTACGGCAGAGCTTTATTAAATACAGTGGTCAGTTCCTCGCTCTCGGCATTTACGGCGACGGCGGTCGGTTTTATTTACGCTTATGCGATACATTACAGCAATATTAGAGGGAAGAAATTCTTCCGATTCATCGCCTTTATGCCACTGCTGGCCCCTTCGGTTATGAGTGGTCTGGCGTTTCTGCTCCTGTTTGGCCGTGGCGGGATGATCTCGCAATGGCTGAATACGAACTTCCATTTTGAGCTCGACTTGTATGGATTGCCGGGGCTGTGGATCGTTCAGACGATCTCTTATTTTCCGCTGGCCTATATGACAATCACCGGTGTGCTGCGTTCGATTTCACCGAATCTGGAGATTGCAGCGCAGAATCTCGGGGCGCGGGGCTTCAAGCTGTTCCGTACGATTACGCTCAAGCTTGCTTTTCCCGGTGTGCTCAATGCTTTCCTGTTAGTCGCGATTAATTGCTTCGCCGATTTCGGGAATCCGAAGCTGATTGGCGGTAATTACTCGCTGCTCGCAGTGGAAATCTACGGGGAAATTATTAACAATGAGCCAGGACTTGCGTCCGTCATGGGGATCATCCTCGTTATTCCAGCACTGCTCGTGTTCTGGATGCAGAATAAGCTGCTATCCAAAGGTTCATATTCGACGATTACAGGGAAGCCGGTATCCGGTCTGAAGCGCATTACTACATCTAAGAAAATGGATGCCCTGCTATTTACGTTCAACAGCCTGATCTCATTATTCATCATTTTGATGTTTGGCGTGACTATTCTGTTTGCCTTCACGAAGAATTTCGGCCGCAATAACAGCTTTACGCTGGATCATATCCGGCAGGTCGTATTCAGCTCATCCAGCCCGGCGGTCATGAACAGCTTGGTTCTGTCGTTGATCAGTGCTATTCTGGCGGTTGCTTTTGCGCTGGTACTTGCTTATATCGTGATCCGCAAGCCTTTTCCGGGCAAGAAGCTGCTTGACTTCAGTGCCGTGCTGCCGATTGCTCTTCCAGGTACCTTCGTCGGTCTGGCTCTGATCGTGGCGTTCAGCAAGGGGCCGATTGTGCTGCAAGGGACGGCGGCGCTGATTATCATCGCCATGCTGCTGAAGCAGATGCCTGTCGGTTACCGCGGTTTGACCGCAGCCTTCAAGCAGGTCGATAAATCGATTGAGGAAGCTGCGACGAATCTCGGCGCGAACAGCCGCAAGACGTTGACGACGATCGTATTCCCGATGCTGCAGAAGACGGTTGTAGCGAATTTCGTCTATGCGTTCATGAAAAATATGAATACGTTGAGTACGATTATTTTCCTGATCACCCCGAAATGGGTCGTTGCTTCTGTCTCGATCTTCAACTATGCGGAGACGGGCACCTATTATTGGGCCGCTGCGGTAGCGGTCGGTCTGATGGGCGCAACGCTGGGTACGCTGGGGGTTATCAAGCTAATCTTCCGCTCCAAAGTAAAGATATTCGATTTTTAAGAGGGAACATTTACTTTAGCGATAAAAGAAAGGAGTGGACATGATGGAAACCAATATTCTGCTCGATTTGAAAGATGTTAATAAGGTGTTCGGCAATAACCATGTCCTGAAAAATATAAACCTGCAAATTGAACGGGGCAAATTCATTACCTTCCTTGGCCCGAGCGGCTGCGGCAAGACGACGCTGCTGCGCTCGATCGCAGGCTTCTATACCGTGGATCAGGGTGAGGTGTGGATCGACGGAGAGATGGTGAATGATCTGCCTCCATATAAACGCGGCACCCCGATGGTGTTCCAGGAATATGCGCTATTCCCTCATATGACCGTCTTCGATAATATCGCCTACGGGCTGGATATTATGAAGCGGCCTGAAGGAGAGATCCAGCAGCGGGTCGAGGCGGCGATGGCTCAGGTCAAGCTAACCGGACTGGAAGATCGGTATCCGCATCAAATGTCCGGCGGTCAGCAGCAACGGGTCGCCATGGCCCGGGCTCTGGTTATGAACTCGCTGATCATCCTGCTCGATGAGCCGCTCAGTAATCTCGATGCCAAGCTGCGTGAAGAGGTGCGGGTTGAGCTTAGAGCGATTCAGCAGGAGCTGGGACTGACCGTCATTTATGTGACACATGATCAGCTTGAGGCGCTGTCGATGTCGGATCAGATTGTGGTGTTTAATAAAGGAGCCATCGATCAGTATGGTACGCCGCATGAAATTTATTATGAGCCGAAGACGCAGTATGTCGCCGACTTTATCGGAACCACGAATTTCGCCGATGCGAAGGTAGTAAAATACGAAAGCGGGATGGCGACGGTTCAATACGGGCAGGCTGGAGATACAGTGACGACCGAGACCAGTGAGAAGCTTGCCGTCGGTGAAGAGGTTCTGCTATGCGTTCGGCCGGAGTCGCTACGGATTGAACAGCCGGAGATTGGTGAATTCCATATGACCGGGCTCATCAAATCCTCGATGTTCTTAGGTGAGAAGCAGCGTTACTTCCTCGTCGATGAGATCGGCAAAGAGTGGATTGTCGATGCTTATGATATCGGTAAGAAAACTTTTGAAGGGGTCGTGCGGATAACTGCGGCTGCCGAGAAAATTCATATTATCAAGAAGACGGACTCATAATCGATCAGGATCAGACTCATGAGTTTAGAAGTCCAGAAAAAGGAAAACGATGGTTTTCCTTTTTTGGCGTGTTTTTATGTATTTCGGAAACATAGCCGTGCGGGGCTGGTTCAGACTTGTTTTAACAGGGGGAGTGGTTCATTTGAAGAAGAGGGGCGTTATGCTCGCATTGTTCGTACTTATCATCCTTGCCGTGGTCTGGTTCTATCCAGGGCAGTCCAGCAATCAGCCGCTGAAGATCTACGTGATCTTCCAGGAGGATGAATCGCGTATTCTGCTGGAGAAGTTCAAGAAGGAAACCGGGATACCCTATGAGGTGATTCGGATGTCCGGCGGTGAGGCTAGCTATCATCTGCTGTCGATGAACAAAACCGGGATAGATGTCGTGCTTGGCGGTCCGGCAGACCTGCATGAGCAATTGAAGAATAGCGGGAAACTGATCCGTTATGCGCCGAGACAGAGTGATCAGATTCCTGATAAATATAAGGATCGCAGCAGCTATTGGACCGGAATGTATATGGGCCCGCTGGCGATCGGCGTCAATGAGCAGGTGTGGCAGCAGGATCCGCAGCTTGCCTCCCTGCCATTGCCGGAACGATATGAGGATCTGCTGCGTCCCGAGCTGGCAGGCAAGATAGAGATTCCAGATCCAGAGACATCGGGAACGGGATATACACTGCTGGCTTCGATCGCACAGGAACGCGGTGAGGATCAGGCGATCAAGCTGGTGCAGTCGTTGAAGCAGCAGTGCGCCACGACGACGTTCTCGGGCATCAGCTCTGCGCAGAGACTGGCCCAGGGCGAGGTCGCTGCGGTTGTGAGCTTCATGGGCGATCAGCTCCGCTTCCGCAATTCCGGCTACGCCATCCATTCCGCCATTCCCCCGCAGGCTGGCTGGGAGGTCGGAGCCGTGTCCATCTTGAAGAACAGCGACAATAAGGCAGGGGCGAAGAAGCTGGTTTACTTCGTGCTGTCGCGGAGCGCCCAGACCGATTATATGAACTCGGCCTTCTCTTTTCCCGTGCTGCCGGATATTAAGGCTCACCCTTTGCTAGCCGCGGTTGACCTTGATCAACTGCTGCCGACGTACCGCTTCGACATCGCTGCCGAGCATCGTGAGCAACTGCTGGGCAAGTGGCGGGAGGCGGGCGAATAGCTTCTTGGGGCTTAATCCGTCGTGCAAGGCGAAGCTTGCTCTGGCAGACGCAAGACTTATCGCATGGCAACCTTCCTCTCTCATCTAGCGGTCAAAAATGTCCGTTAGAGCCTGAAAACAACAACTTCGCTCCTCTAACGGACACTTTTGACCCTTAGAAGCACAAAATGCCATTTTTCGCGACAATTTCCCTTGTAACGGACATTTATTCTGTTACAAGAACGAGGTGCCACAGAATCAACGCTAACGGACATTTATGTCCATTACAAGAACGAGGTGCCACAGAATTAACGCTAACGGACATTTATGTCCGTGTCTGCGTGATCCGCAGCCAGAACAGGGGGATGTTCACATTTTGGGGCACGTTTGGGCACGCAAAAGAGGTGTCTCCAAGTCGGAAGATCGACTTTTAATTACGGCCCCTTGCCATCGTCGGTGGAAGATGCTGCCCATATCCAAGCAAGGCAGGTGAGTGATGCGACTCATCCTGCCTTTTTGTCGTATGCTTAAGCCTAATTTATTATATAACAATAAAATTTTAATAAAACAGTATTGAACAGTTTGATTTACTGTTATATAATGACAACAACAAAATATTAATGTTATATAACAATAAAGAGGGGGTGCCCGGTATGGATTGTCCTGTATGCGGCGGCAATGGCGATTTGGAATGCTTGACCCCATTGGCTGAAAACCAGGAACAATACGATAGCCCGCTATGCGACGGCAAAAAAATTATCCCTTGCAGCCGTTGCTCCGGCAGCGGTTATCTGGAGCAGGAAGCATGAAACGAGTTTTAAATCGATAAAGGGAGGTTAGATGATGAGCGGTACAGGAAGAACGGAAAACGAGCAAATGAAGGAGCACTGGTCTGGAAGCCGTTATGAGGGGATTCAGCGTCCTTATTTACCGGATGACATGCTGAGACTAAGGGGATCATTGAAAATCGAATATACGCTGGCCCAGCGTGGTTCCGCTAAATTATGGGAGCTGCTTCATTCGGAAGATTATATCCACGCGCTGGGGGCCTTGACAGGCAATCAAGCCGTTCAGCAGGTCAAAGCGGGACTGAAGGCCATTTATCTTAGCGGATGGCAGGTAGCAGCGGACGCCAACTTGTCCGGACAGATGTATCCCGATCAGAGTCTCTATCCGGCGAACAGCGTTCCCCATGTGGTGAAGAGAATTAATCAGGCGCTGCAGCGAGCCGATCATATTCAGCATTCCGAGGGGAAAAATGACATCGATTTCTTCGCGCCCATCATCGCAGATGCCGAGGCAGGCTTCGGAGGGCCGCTAAATGTATTCGAGCTCGTCAAGTCCATGATCGAGGCGGGGGCGGCGGCCGTCCATCTGGAGGATCAGCTTGCCTCCGAGAAGAAATGCGGCCATATGGGTGGCAAGGTGCTGCTGCCAACGGGGCAGGCCATTCGCCATCTGATCGCTGCGAGGCTAGCGGCGGACGTGATGGGAGTGGATACAGTTCTGATAGCCCGAACGGATGCGAATGCGGCGCAGCTTCTCACCAGTGACATCGACGACAATGATCGGCCTTTCCTGACTGGAAAACGCTCGTCAGAGGGTTTCTATTATGTAAAGACGGGGCTTGATCAAGCGATTTCGCGGGGGTTGGCGTATGCCCCTTATGCCGACATGGTCTGGTGCGAGACAGCCGAACCGAATCTGGAGGAAGCAGAACGATTCGCACAAGCTATTCACGCCCGTTATCCCGGTAAATTGCTTGCGTATAACTGTTCGCCCTCCTTTAACTGGAAGCTAAAACTGGGCGACAAGGAGATTGCCAACTTCCAACAAAAGCTCGGCGCCATGGGTTATAAGTTCCAATTCGTCACTTTGGCCGGTTTCCACGCATTGAACCACAGTATGTTCAGTCTGGCGAAAGGGTACAAGGAGCGGGGGATGGAAGCATATGCCGAGCTGCAGCAAGCGGAATTCGCCAGCGAGGCGGAAGGATACGAGGCGGTCCGCCACCAACGGGAAGTGGGCACCAGTTATTTTGACGAAGTGACTCAGATTGTTGCCGGTGGTCTGTCCAGCACGACAGCGTTGACAGGGTCGACAGAGCAGGAGCAATTTTCCCGCTAATAATCATACGTAACATTTCAGCCATTTAAAAAAAGGGGGGTTCATCTATGAACCGTGTGAGCCAGTCAAACCGTGAATTGAAGGGGGATTTCAGTTCCGATGCGCATCGCACTATTTTAACGACTAAAGCACTGGACTTCGTGACAGCGTTGGAAAGGCGGTTCGGGAAACGGCGCAAGGAACTACTCCAAATGAGGGATGAACGACAGCAAAGACTGGACGCGGGCGAGTGGCCGGATTTCTTGGCAGAGACGGCACATGTCCGGGAAGGGAATTGGACGGTGGGTTCCATTCCGGCTGATTTGCAGGATCGCAGGGTGGAAATTACAGGCCCTTCCGGGGATCGAAAAATGGTTATCAATGCGCTAAATTCGGGTGCCAAAGTATTTATGGCGGATTTCGAAGACGCCAATTCACCAACCTGGTCCAATACGCTGGAAGGTCAGGTCAATCTGCGGGATGCGGTCAACCGCACGATTCAGTTCGTTAACGAAGCAGGCAAAACCTATGAATTGAATGATAATCCTGCTGTGCTCATCGTGCGGCCGCGGGGCTGGCATATGGAAGAGAAGCATCTGTTGATCGACGGGGAGCCGGTCTCAGCATCGCTATTCGATTTCGGCCTGTACTTTTTCCACAATGCGGAGGCGTTGATTCGGCAAGGCAGTGGTCCTTACTTCTATCTGCCGAAAATGGAAAGCCATCTTGAAGCAAGGTTGTGGAATGAGGTGTTCGCATTCGCGCAGGAGGAATTGGGGATTCCCTGCGGCACGATCAAAGCTACCGTCTTAATCGAGACGATCCTGGCTGCGTTCGAGATGGATGAGATTCTGTTCGAGCTACGTGATCACGCGGCTGGTTTGAACTGCGGGCGTTGGGATTATATCTTCAGTTATATCAAGAAACTTCGGAGCAAGCCGGATGTCATATTGCCCGACAGGGCCATCGTGACGATGGAGTCGCCATTTATGACGGCGTATTCGCTGCTGGCCATTCAGACCTGTCATCGGCGTCAAGCCTACTGCATTGGGGGGATGGCGGCCCAGATTCCGATTAAAAACAATCCGGCGGCTAATGAAGCGGCGCTGGAGAAGGTACGGAAGGATAAACTGCGGGAAGCGCAGAACGGTCATGACGGCACATGGGTAGCGCATCCCGGTCTCGTGCCGATCGCGATGGAGGTGTTTGATGCCCATATGCCGGGACCGAACCAGCTCGAGAAGCTGCCGGAGCGTGAAATCACGGCGGCAGATTTGCTGGAGGTTCCTCAGGGGTCCATTACCGAGGAAGGTGTGAGATTGAATGTGTCGGTCGGCATTCAATATTTGGCGGCCTGGCTTCAAGGTATGGGGGCGGTGCCGATTAATCACTTAATGGAGGATGTCGCGACCGCTGAAATTTCGAGAGCTCAGCTCTGGCAGTGGATTCATCATCCGCGCGGCGTGCTGGATGATGGGCGTCGGGTTACGATCAAGCTCTTCGATCGAATCTTTCAGGAAGAGCTGGAGAATCTCCGTCTTCACAGCGTTGAAGGGCAAGACTCCCGTTCCCGGTTCGCGCTGGCGGCCTCTTTGTTTCGCAATATGACGGTGGCCGATACGTTTGAGTCGTTTTTAACCGGGCCAGGTTATCTGCATTTATCCGAAAGCACTCATTTTTCCTAAGGAGGTTGAAGCAAATGGCGATGAACAAGGTCAACAACGCTGCAAAAGACGAGATGATGGAGGGTACTGCGTTTTATCCGCTGACTCCCGAGCTCTTGGATTCGAAATATGATTCGAGTAGTGAGGAAGTTCAGCAATCCTCCTTGCCACTGTCGCATTATTTCATTAACAATTATTATTTCTACCGCAATGATTGAGGAATAACTTGCGAGACATAATTCCAAGGGGACCCGTTCATCCGCGAACGGGTCCCTGGTCTATAGTTTCAATATTTTCCCCATGCTATATAATAGATATATTCCGCTATATAACAGAGGGGATAGCCTATGAATTCTAATGAAATGACAACAAAGCACGAACAAATCATTCAATACATCGAAGAGCTTGATATTGGGACACGCATTTCTGTGCGCAAAATCGCACAGGCCTTAAACGTAAGCGAGGGAACAGCTTACCGCGCCATCAAGGAAGCGGAAGGCCGGGGCATTGTTAATACCAGAGGGCGGTTGGGGACCGTACGAATCGAGAAGAAGGAACCGCAGCATATCGACAAACTGACCTTTGAAGAAATACGAAGCCTGGTGGACGGAGAAGTGCTGGGCGGTCATAAGGGTCTTGACAAGACGCTGAACAAGTTCGTGATCGGGGCCATGCAGCTCGAAGCGATGATCCGCTACATTGAACCGGGCAATTTGCTGATTGTCGGGAACCGGAACAAAGCCCATCACAGCGCCCTGACCTTGGGTGCAGCGGTGCTGATCACGGGAGGCTTCGATACTCCGGCAGAGGTTCGCGAGCTGGCGGACGAGCTTGCGCTTCCGGTCATCAGCTGCCAATACGACACTTATACAGTGGCGGCGCTCCTGAACCGTGCTTTATCCGAACGGATGATCAAGAAGCAGATTATCTTGGTTGGAGATATCATTCGGCAGGACATGCCGCTTACCTCGATTCACGAGTCCAGTACGGTTGGGCATTTGAAACAGCTGATTGAGGAGACCAATCACAACCGCTTTCCCGTGGTGGATGATGCGAACAAGCCGGTCGGCATGATTATCGCCAAAGATATTATCGGCGCTTCTGACGATGATTCGATCAAGCACTTAATGAGCTCCAATCCGATTACGGTCATGCCTCATACTTCAATTGCTACGGCGGGACATATGATGGTATGGGAAGGTATTGAGCTAATTCCGGTCGTCGACGGGAAGGAAAAACTGATCGGTGTGATTAGCCGCAAGGATATATTAAAAGCGATGCAATCGGTTCACTCTCAGCCTCAGCAGGGAGAGACGCTAGAAGATCAGATCTGGTCGGCGTTCGAGGAGGTTCGGGACGACGATGGAAGGCTTTATTTCCGGGGACCTGTCCATACCTCGATGATCAATCAGATGGGATATATTTCCGAGGGCATTCTGGGGAGTATGATCACTCTTGCCGTGACCAGAACCATTAAGCAGCATAAGAAAAAGGACCTGCTTATTGACCACACCTCTGTTTATTATTTGACGCCGATCGAAATCGAGAATATCGTGGAAATGATCCCGACGGTTATCGAGCTAAGCCGCAGGTTCTGCAGAATCGAAGTGGAAATGTTCGTACAAGGGCATCGGGTCATAAAGGCCATGGTGACCGCCCGATTTTTGGATTAACTAAATAGATCTAGCTCGTTTTCTTTATCCCTAGCGTCTCCGATCAGGAGGCGCTTTTTCTATTTAGTCCTCCTAACGCATGGAATATTTCGCGTTTTGACTTAGTAAGTATGTAACATGTCGACATACTATCCGGTCAGTATGTTCCGGTTGAAGGAGGAATCTCAGTGCATTTTGATTATTCGGAAAAAGTGAAGTCGCGGCAGCGTTCGTTGCTGGAGTTTATGGAGGAAATAGTATATCCAAATGAGAAGTTGTATGAAGAACAGCTTCAGCAGGCCGACAGTAGATGGACGGTACCGGCGGTTATGGAGGAAATGAAGCAGCAGGCCAAGCGGGCTGGGCTTTGGAATCTGTTTTTGCCGGAGAGGGAGTACGGAGCGGGTCTGACGAATCTCGAGTATGCACCGCTGTGCGAGATTATGGGACGATCACTGATCGCTCCGGAGGTGTTTAATTGCTCGGCACCGGATACGGGCAATATGGAGGTGCTTGTCCGGTATGGGACGCGAGAGCAGAAAGATAAATGGCTCCTGCCACTGCTTGAGGGGAATATCCGTTCATGCTTCTCGATGACGGAGCCTGATGTCGCGTCTTCGGATGCGACGAATATCGAGGCTACGATCAAGCGCGAGGGAGACGATTATATTGTAACCGGACGCAAATGGTGGTCTTCGGGGGCAGGAGATCCGCGCTGCAAGCTGGCGATTGTGATGGGCAAGACAGATCCGAACGCGCCGCGCTATGAGCAACAGTCCATGATTCTGATTCCGTTCGATGCGTCCGGCGTTCGAGTTCATCGCATGCTTCCCGTGTTCGGCTACGATCATGCACCGCATGGTCATGCCGAAATTGAATATGATCACGTTCGCGTGCCAGCGGCGGACTCCATCCTGTGGGAAGCAGGCAAAGGCTTCGCCATTGCGCAAGGTCGGCTCGGCCCGGGGCGTATTCATCATTGTATGCGCCTGATCGGTGCGGCGGAGCGGGCGCTTGAGCAATTGTGCAGACGGGTGACTCAGCGTAGGGCATTCGGCAAGACGCTTGCCGAGCAGGGGGCTGTTCAGGACTGGATCGCCACGTCCCGAATTGAAATTGAACAAGCGCGTCTGCTGACGCTGAAGGCGGCCTATATGATGGACACAGTGGGAAACAAAGCCGCCAAGGCGGAGATCGCGATGATTAAGGTCATCGCGCCCAACATGGCGCTGCGGGTGCTGGATCGGGCCATTCAAGCTTTTGGCGCCGCAGGCGTGTGCGAAGACTTCCCCCTTGCCTCGCATTGGGCCAATGCGAGAACATTGCGCCTGGCGGATGGCCCGGATGAAGTACATCAGGCTGCCATCGCCAAGCTGGAGCTTCGCAAATATGGTGAGAAATGAAAGCGATTCCGTACTGGATTATGCAATGCACTGTATGAAATGAATGAATTGAATTATATGCCATTGGGAAGGGAGATATAGGGATGAATGTTAGGCAACTATTGGACCTGACGGGAAAGACGGCCATCGTCACCGGCGGCGGACGCGGGCTTGGGGCACAAATTGCCCAAGGTCTGGCCGAATCAGGGGCCAATCTGGTCCTATGTTCGAGGAAAGTGGAAACATGCCGCGAGACGGCTGCTTTCCTCGAACAGAGTACGGGCGCAACCTGTCATGCGTTTGTCTGCGATGTCAGAGATCCGGATGATGTACGACAGGTTGTTGAGAAAACGGCAGAAATTTATGGTCGCATCGACATTTTGGTCAATAACAGCGGGGCTTCCTGGGGGGAACCAGCTGCCACGATGCCGCTCGAAGCCTGGAACAAAGTCATGGATATTAACGTGACGGGTACCTTCCTGATGTCACAAGCGGTCGGTCGGATCATGATCGAGCAGGGCGGCGGGAAAATCATCAATATCGCTTCCGTAGCGGGACTGAGCGGAACCGATCCGCAAATCCTGGATGCCATCGGCTACAACACGAGTAAAGGAGCGATCATTGCGTTGACGAAGGATCTGGCCGCCAAATGGGGCGAGCATCATATTTACGTCAATGCGATTGCACCAGGATTTTTCCCGTCCAAAATGACCCGGGATGTCATCTTGCATGGGGAGGAACAGATTCTCCGCCGGATTCCACTTGGGCGACTCGGCTCAGACAGCGATCTTAAGGGAAGTGCCGTATTTTTGGCCTCGGCCGCTTCTGATTATATCACTGGGGCGATTCTGCCTGTGGATGGAGGCATGTCAGCGTCCTAGCGCCTGCGGACAAAACTGATGAAGGAGATATTATGTCGGGATCAAAATAGGATTTTGTATGGAAAAGGGGGCTTATTCAAACGATGTCTGAGCAAAAAGCAGTTCCGAAGGATACGATCCCTGTACGAAGGGGTGAAGAACTGGATTTGATCACGCTTGACGCATATCTACGCGAACATCTCGACCTTCCCAGCGGCGACTCGATGGAGGTTGAGCAGTTCGGGGCGGGACATTCCAACTTGACCTACTTGATTCGCGCTGGGGAGTGGGAAGCGGTCCTCCGCCGGCCACCTCTCGGCCCAGTGGCGCTGAAGGCGCATAATATGGAGCGCGAGTTCACGCTTCTGAAGCAGCTCCATCCATTATTTCCACTTGCACCACGTCCATATTTGTACTGCGGAGAATCTTCGGTTATCGGCAGCCCGTTTTTTGTGATGGAAAGACGGCAAGGAATCACCCTAGACCGGGATTTTCCTCCGCAGGTGGATTATACGCCCGCGCTATGCAAGGAGATTTCCGGAATGATGGTGTCGACACTCGCCCAGCTTCATGAAGTGCCTTATGAAGAGGCACAGCTGCAGGCGATCAGCCAACCGGAGGGTTTTATGCGTCGTCAGGTCCAAGGCTGGGTAGAACGTTATGAACGGGCTAAGACGGAGGAGATTCCAGAAGCGCAGAGCCTTCAGAGGTGGCTGATCGATAAGCTGCCTGTCTCGCCGAACCCGACCGTCATACATTATGATTTCAAGCTGAACAATGTGATGTTCTCCCGCAGC
The DNA here is from genome assembly GCF_003614185.1 of Paenibacillus aceti. GTDB lineage: Bacteria > Bacillota > Bacilli > Paenibacillales > Paenibacillaceae > Fontibacillus > Fontibacillus aceti. The sequence goes on along the minus strand of NZ_KZ987724.1, from coordinate 2,572,429 downwards.
CACCCAAGCGAGATTATCGGCGTGTTCGACTGGGAGATGGCAACGGTCGGCGATCCGCTGGCCGATGTTGGCGCGGCGCTGAGCTATTGGTTCGAACCGGAAGATCCGCCGGAGCTACTAAGCGGGCTGGGGCATTCGCCATTGACGGTGAATCCGGGCTTCATAACGAGGGAAGAATTCCTGCAAGCTTACGCGACTAGGAGTGGACGTGATGTGTCCGGCATTTCGTATTATTTGACGTTTGCTTATTTCAAGCTTGCCGTGATATGTCAGCAGATTTTTTATCGTTATAAAAAAGGACAGACGAATGATGAGCGGTTTGCCCGCTTCGATGATACCGTCCGGGCGCTAATTACCCATGCTTGGCGGCAGACGAAACGGGGGCAGTTCTAAGCACTGACCGTGCTTTTTTAATCCTTTGACATCCATTTCCTTGAGGGGGAGATTTGTGTGACATGTTCCCATTTTGCGTTTTGGCCTGCACGTATGCCGGTTACACTTGCGGTACCGGACACGACGCTATGTGACAATTTGCAAGTAAGCGCCCGCCGCTACCCGGATCGGACGGCGATCATTTATTATGATCAGGTAATTACCTATCGAGCATTAAATAATGAAGTGAACCGCATGGCCGCTTATTTAATGCATCTGGGCGTTACTAAAGGCGACCGCGTGCTCATCTATATGCAGAACAGTCCTCAATTCATCATTTCCTACTATGCGATTTTGCTGTGTGGCGGGATCGTTGTTCCGATCAATCCGATGAATCTCACGGATGAGCTATCTTTCTATATTAAAGACGGCAGCATCAAGACGGGGCTGGTCAGCCAGGAGCTGTATCCGCGCATCGAGCCGCTGCTGGCAGCGAGCTGTCTTGAACGCATTATTCTCGCTGCTTATGCCGACTATTGCGTCAATCCAAGCGTGGATGCCCCGGACTTCGTCAAGGCTCCACGGCTGGAAGTGGCTTCCCCTCAAGTCATCCCATGGATGGAAGCGATGCAGATGGCGATCGATGTGCAGCCCTCTCCGGAGATGGCAGGAAGCGATCTCGCGGTGCTTCCTTATACATCCGGGACAACAGGAGAACCCAAGGGCTGCATGCATACCCATAAATCGGTGCAGGCGAATGTGATTTCGGCGGCATTTTGGGGAGAGGTGACACCAGAGTCGATCGTGCTAGGCACACTTCCCTTATTTCATGTAACCGGTATGATCCACGGCATGCACGCGCCAATTTATATGGGAGCCACCATCGTCATGATGACTCGGTGGGATCGCCGTACAGCGGCTCATTTCATAGAAACTCACAAATGTACACACTGGACGGGAATCAGTACGATGATTATTGATTTTCTCTCCAATCCCCAGCTTGCGCAATACGATCTGAGTTCACTTATCGTCCTGACCGGAGGCGGCGCCGGATTGCCAGAGGCGGTCGGCGAGAAGCTTTATCAGGTTACCGGACTCAGGTTCGTGGAAGGCTACGGTTTGTCTGAGACGATGGCACAAACCCATTTCAACCCGCTTGACCGCCCGAAGCCGCAATGTCTCGGTGTTCCGTCCTTTGATGTAGATGCACGTATTATTGACCCGATCACGCTGGAAGAGAAGAGTCCCTGCGAAGAAGGGGAAATCATGCTCACTGGCCCCCAATTATTTCAAGGCTACTGGAACAACCCGACCGAGACGAAAAATGCCTTTGTTAAGATAGATGGAAAACTGCTCTTCCGCACTGGAGATATCGGCTACTGTGACGAGGAAGGTTACTTCTTTATCGTCGATCGGGTGAAACGGATGATTAACGCTTCCGGATTCAAAGTGTGGCCGTCCGAAGTGGAGTCGATTTTGTATAAGCATCCTGCGATTAAGGAAGCCTGCGTGATCGGGGTGCCTGACAAGAAAAAAGGAGAAGAAGTCAAAGCTTACGTCGTTCTGCAGGAAGACAAGCGCGGCACGGTGGAGGCGGACGATATTATCCGCTGGGCACAGCAGCATATGGCAGCCTATAAATATCCGCGCCAGGTCGAATTTGTCGCTTCGCTTCCGGTAACCGGAAGCGGTAAAATATTATGGCGCAAGCTTCAGGAAGAGGCCAGGAACAAAGCGAGCCTGGAAGACTAGAGGAGTTGGGAAAGGCACTCTAACTAAAGCGAGGCATTTTCGGTAATAGGGGGGATTATACTTGGAGCCGTCCATGAAAGAGAAGATTATGAAGCATAGCATCAGGCTTTTTGAATCGAAAGGGTTCAGTGAGGCCTCGATCCAGGACATTGTCAATACGCTGGGCGTAACTAAGGGAACCTTCTATTATTACTTCTCGAGCAAGGAAGAACTACTGACGCAGATTCAACTGAATTATATTGATTACATGCTGGAGGAACAGCAGCGCATCATCGAGCAGCCGGATCGAACCTGGAAGGATAAGTTGTCAGAGGTCATCCTCATGACCATCCAGGCCATTGAAGATCGGGGAAGCAGCGCGCGTATCTTTTTCCGCGAACTTCTTCATATTACGGGGGACAGTCTCGACTTGATCAAAAAGAAGCGGGACCAGTTCCGGTTAAATGTACAGTCTATCATCGAGCAGGGAATGGAGAGTGGTGAATTTCGGGATGATCTGCCGGCTGAAATGGTGGCATTCAGCATTCTCGGGGCCTGCAATTGGTGCTACACCTGGTTCAAGCCTGACGGATCGAAGTCCGATACCGAGGTGGCGGCTGTCTATACGGAGATGTTCCTAAATGGACTTAAGCTATAGATAAGTGACAAAAGTAGAGTAGAGCCACAGGAAGGAGTAGACCTTCTGGCGGCTCTTTTTCTTGTAGTTCCTGGAGGAGTATATAACACGTTTAAACCTCTATTTGGTACGAAATGTTGCGAGAGGTGTCGGGAGCTTGCCGCCCCCTCCTACTCGATAGGGGAGGCGTTAGTGCAGTCTGCGAAATTGCTGCGGCGTCATGCCAGTATGTTTACGGAAGGTGGCTATGAAATGGCTCGTATCGCGGAAGCCGGTTTGTTGAGCGATGGCGGCAACCGTCTGTATGGAGTCGGCGGCCAGTTTCTCTTTAGCTTTATGGATTCGCATTTGTACTAAATAGGCATAAGGGGAGAGGTCGAATGTATTTTGAAAAAGCTTGCTAAGATGTCGGCCCGACACTTCCAGCACCCCGGCCAAATCGTCGAGCCCAATATCAGCATTGTCATAATGGACTTCCATCCACCTGAGCAGCGGAGCGAGCTTCTCCATATTGCGCGATACGGATGGATTGCTGACTTGTCCGAATCTGCCGAGCAGACCGAGGAAGCGATAAGCGTTAACCGACGCTTCAAGACCGAATAAATCGGGGCCTGTCCCGAAGCTCTCAATCATTTCTCCCAGGAAGTAAGCGATCGGCGAGTCCAATTCCCAGCGGAAAAAATGAGCATCCCGAATGCCGAAGGCAGACAGGATTGAACCAGCCGCTTCCCCTCCAAATGTTAAGAAGAAGGTCGTCCATCTATGGTCTTTAGCCGATTCATAAGCATGAGGCATGCCGGGCGGAAGTAATACGCCGCTGCCCCGAGTCAGTGTGAATTTGTCATGCCCGTAGGACATGATGCCTTCACCCGCCTCCGTCTGCAGCCAATGATAGCAGGGGTATCCTTGGGGCCGGTCGATCTTCTCCTGATCCGGATTGAACCCAAGGCTCTCGATCAGGAGCGGAAGCTGCGTGTTCCCGGATGGGGAGAATACAAAGCGCTGCCATGCCGAGGTATCCGTTGTTTTCATAGATCTGTCCATAGTTCCATCCATGGGTCTGTTTTCTCCTCCAGTTCCATATTATTATATATGGTTTCAATTATATTATATATAAAGCGGAAAGTGATGGGGTTACAATTGAAATATAATTATACTATTGAATAAAAGGATGTGCTTGCAATGATCAATCACAAACTTCCAAAGATATGGTACGGCGGGGATTACAACCCTGAACAATGGGATTCTGAAACCTGGAAGGAAGACGATCGCATGTTCAAGCTCGCTGGGATCGATGTGGCGACGATCAATGTTTTCTCTTGGGCGATGATTCAGCCAGACGAGGTAACCTATGACTTCTCTGCGCTGGATGCAACGATGGATCGCTTGTATGAGAATGGAGTCTATGCTTGTCTGGCGACAGGTACTGCCGCTCATCCGGCATGGATGGCCAAGAAATATCCAGATGTGACGCGGGTCGATGTACAGGGTAGAAAACACAAATTCGGGGGACGTCATAACTCCTGTCCGAATTCACCTACTTATCGTAAATATTCGACTCTTCTGGCCGAGAAGCTGGCCGAGCGCTATAAAGATCATCCGGGTCTTTTGATTTGGCATGTCTCTAATGAATACGGCGGCTATTGCTATTGCGATAATTGTGCGAAGGCCTTCCGCGTTTGGCTTAAGGAGCGCTATGGAACTATCGAGGAAGTGAACCGGGTCTGGAATACTCGCTTCTGGGGGCATACCTTCTATGATTGGGATGAGATCGTCCCTCCTAATGAATTGAGTGAGGAATGGTATTGGAACGTCAAGTGTACGAATTTCCAAGGGATTTCTCTGGATTATCGTCGGTTCCAATCGGATAGCTTGCTGGAAGCCTATAAATGGGAGTATGAAGCGATCAAGAAGCATACGCCGGATGTGCCAGTGACGACGAATATGATGGGCTTGTACGACGAATTGGATTATTATAAATGGGCTCCATATGTCGATGTCGTCTCATGGGACAACTATCCTGCACTTGATACGCCAATCAGTTATACGGCGATGACGCATGATCTCATGCGCAGCTTGAAGAGCGGGCAGCCATTCATGCTCATGGAGCAGACGCCGAGCCAGCAGAACTGGCAAGCCTATAACTCGCTGAAGCGTCCGGGTGTTATGCGGCTGTGGAGCTATCAGGCTGTTGCGCATGGTGCGGATACCGTTTTGTTCTTCCAGTTGCGCCGCTCTATAGGGGCCTGTGAGAAGTACCATGGGGCTGTGATCGAGCATGTCGGTCATGAGCATACCCGCGTCTTCCGCGAATGTGCCGAGCTGGGGCAGGAACTACAAGGCTTGTCTGATAAGCTGCTCGACGCACGGGCCGAGGCCAAAGTGGCTATCCTGTTCGATTGGGAGAATCGGTGGGCTGTCGGGATGTCGAGTGGGCCGACTGTGGCTCTCGATTATGTGAAGGAAGTTCATAAGTATTATGATGCTCTTTTTAACAAAAATATTGAAGTGGATATGGCAGGCGTTCATGAGGATCTGAGCCAGTATGATATCGTCATCGCTCCGGTCATGTACATGGTGAAGCCGGGCTTTGCGAAGAAGGTTGAGGATTATGTCGCCTCTGGAGGCACGTTTGTAACGACTTTCTTTAGCGGGATCGTCAATGAGAATGATCTGGTGACGCTGGGTGGATACCCGGGTGAGCTTCGTTCACTGCTTGGGATTTGGGCAGAGGAGATCGACGCCCTGTTCCCGGATCAGCACAACCAGATTGTGTTGAAGAAGGCTTGGGGAGAACTGGATGGCGAATATAACTGCGGCCTGCTCTGTGATTTGATCCATTCAGAGGGTGCCGAAGTTTTGGCGGAATATGGTTCGGATTTCTACCAAGGGATGCCGGTCCTAACGGTCAATAACTATGGAAAAGGAAAAGCGTACTATGTAGCCAGCAGCCCTGACGCTTCCTTCCTGGAAGGCTTCCTGGCTAACTTATGTGCTGAGAAGGGCGTAAAGCCGCTGCTAAATGCACCAGCAGGCGTGGAAACAACGCGTCGTGTTAAGGATGGTGTCCCTTACTTGTTCTTGCTGAACCATAACGCACAAGAGGCTGAGGTAGATCTTGGTTTAGCGGGAGCGGTAGATTTGTTGACTGGCAAGACGGTGACGGGTAAAATTTCTGTGCCGGGCCGTGGAGTGATGATTTTGGAGCAATAATCTTTACGATATGACATAAATGTTATATACTGGAACTAGTGAAGCACACTTCTACTATTGTTAACGCGATAATAGGGGTGTGTTTTTTTGTCTATATAAAGCTTGGAAATTACCGTTTCTATGAAAAAATACCGGGAGGGTGATTGCTAGTGAAAAAGTGGTTAAGTGTTCTTTTAGGTGGAGCGATTGGATTAGGGGCTATCTGTATGGCTATGCCTGTATCAGCTGGGGCGAATGGTGGTTTTAAGGATGTGAAGGCAGACCATTGGGCCCAAAAAGCGATTGAGTCCGCGGCGAGTAAGGGGTATTTCAAGGGCTATTCCGACGGTACATTTAAACCGAATGCTACTCTGACCCGGGCTGAATTTGCTGCGACATTAGCACGGCTCTCTAAGATGAATGCTGCCGAAAGCACGGAACAAGTCTTTGCCGATCTATCTGGTCATTGGAGTGAAGCGGAGGTAAATCGAGCGGTAGTCATGGGCTTTATCGATCCTAAGGATTACCCGAAGGGTTTCCAACCGAACACCCCGATTACACGCTTTGAAATTGCCAAATGGATGACCTCTGGCCTGGCGGCCGTGGATGCCGATTATCAGCAGGCCTTGGAGGACACGAAGACGACGGTCATTCCGGTGCGAGAGTATTTTACACCAGGCATTCCCGAATCGAAGGCTCCCTATGTAGCCGTGGCCATGGGCACGAAGCTGCTCAGCGGCTATCCTAACGGAACGTTTGGCCTTAATAGCCATGCAACCCGGGCCGAAGCCTCTACCATATTATTAAGATATGAGTCCGTGAGCGATAAGAAGGCGGATGACTTCCTGGGCCTAAAAGAACTGCGCCAAGTCGGCACCGAGCGGACGAATATGGAGACGATTAGTCCGTTTACGACAGGATACAATTCTTTCAATGATGTTGTGAACAAGACTTACACGTTTCGCAATAAATCTGGAAGCTTGAAGCTTCACAATTATATCGTGATCGATACAGAGAATTTTAAAGAAATTAAAAGTATTTATGCTCCGATGTTTATAGATGGAAGTGATTATGTTGAGCGTCTTGATAAAAAGGGGATCTATAGAGCCTATATTCAAATTACAATTTATCCTAAATCGAAGAAATTTGGAATCGGCCACTACATGAATGGTGTAATTGATGGAATTGTTAGTGGAAGTAGAGTAAGCAACAAGAATATTGTGGGGAAATATGGTTATCTTACTTTGCCAAATACAAATAGTGAACAATTTTTTCATGACAACCTAGATGAAAACGATGGAGTTACTTTATGGGTAGAGCGATTTTTAGATTATAACAAAATTGGAGATCAATTAACAACAGATGATTATTCATTTGTTAGTATAAAAATTAAAAAGTAAATGGAGTAATATATATGATGAAAAGGTGGATTTGCAGTCTTGTGATAATTTCACTTTTTTTAAGTACTTTTCCGCATTTTTCGAAGGCTGCTTTTAATAATGGATACCCAACTGCAGGAATTGAAGTCAGTCCAGCAGGTCCATCTTATATGCAAACTTTGAAAGCAAGAGTTACTGGCCGAGCCGAGGCTAAACCAAAAGTGGTTTGGGTGCAATCAGATGGAACTCGATGGAGTGCGGATTTTGGGAGTGTGGTAGTTTCAACCGAAACTTTCAAGAAAGGTTGGGACGCATTGCCTATAACACAACCTACCTCTGAGATCATAGATATGACTGTTTATGCCCCAGCATCGATGCAAGACAATAATGGAAATCCATTTCGCAAACAATATATTAAGGATCTTGGAATAGAAGATATGGATTGGACAACAGCTAAATCATATAAACCAATTGGGGCAAAGCCTGAATTCAAAAAAGGAGAAAAAACAGCAAATATCAAGGTTTTTACAGGTCACGAACAGGAATATACCGATAAGTACAAATACTCTACTCGCCCTGATGGTAACCCTAAATTTATCGTAGAATATTGGATCCCCATGGATGTGAACTTTACAGGTCATATTGTGGAAAAGAAACAAATTCGTGTGCTAGAAGCTGCTTCTCTAAAAGTCGGTGAAACGAAGAATATGCTCGCCCAGGTCAGAACCTTGGAATATGATATGTCCGACTGGAATGATAAATGGGTGAATGTATCTACGGCTTCTGAGACGAAGTGGGAGTCTAGTGATTCTAGTGTGGCAAGCATCGATGCTAGAGGCAAAGTTACTGCAAAGAAACCGGGAAAAACGACCATCAGCGCGGAGTGGAAAAAAGGACCTTATCATCTAAAATCCACAGCCATCATCACCGTTGGGGATGAACCGAATCCGTGTCTTGTCGATCCGAATGCACCTGGTTGTGGGGGCGATGGAGATGGAGGTGGCGGTGGTGGCCACGGAGGAAGTGTCTACTGCTCAACACCAGTTTCTGGTCAGTCGATGACTGGGGAGGATCTCTATCCGAATCCAAGCGCAGTTATTAGAGCTGATAGCCGCGGGAATGAAAGGTTCAATGTCCTTGACGGTATTCCAACAACTGAGAGCTTGTATGGAAATGTGTGGACGAAAGAGTATCTTAATAAGTACCAGTATCAGCAAATGGTTGGGACATGTACTTTTCAGGTAGATGTGACGGTCATGCCACCGCCGCCCGATCCGAAGGATCCAGATCCAACACCGGGTGTGGAGGAAATCGTTACAGTTACCGTAGACAAAGATTATTCCTATTGGACTATACAAAATATTGAAATCTATCAGATCAAGGAAGCTGCACTGTGGAACTATGCGTTCGATGCTGGAGGCATTCGGATTCAGCCAAGCGGGTATAATGCTCCCTATTACGCCACAGCCCAAACTGGTAGATATGAGCCCAGTCCGGTTCCAGAAGGGATTAGGGTGAGTCACACTGGGAACCCTCAAGCGGCTGCCGAATCGGCGGTGCATGTGAACGTCAGGAATGACACCTTCACCTTCTATAATCAAACTTTAATGAATGGGTCAACCACGAGAAGTAGCGGACCCGCGCCAAGACCGATCCCTACGGCTGTAATGACTGGAGATAACGTGTTATATAAATCAGGTAATGTGGTCCCGATGAGCAAAACCAATAAAGGAAATCAATCGAGCTCAGGCACGATCTACTATGAGCAGGTCAAAGGGACAGGGGCGATGAATTTTGGCATTTATGGTATTAACCCGATTACTGTACATACACCGGCCGTGATTTATCCGGGAGTTTCCGATGATAAATCTCATAACCAGAAGACAAACCCTGCTCTGAATCGTTCAGCGATAATACTGGAGCGTCCGTTTACAGTACAGATGCCCCACAGTGGACAGCATACCGATTATCTAGGCTACGGGAATCGTAATTTTTTTAAATACATAGGCAGCAAACAGATTCGCTTTCCGTTTGACGTGTACAACGAGACAAGGACGAGCTTCTATCCCAAGAATACTTGGATTGAAGTTGAGAAGTCCCAGGAGAGCTTTACCTTCTATCTACCGGTGTGGGTAGATGAGGGCTTCTATGATGTGGAGTTTCGAACGATTGCCCATAATGCTCCTGTCGGGGCCACTCATCAGACAAAGGCTAACTTGAATCTTGTGCACCATATGGCGTATGCTACTTTTCCGGTCGATGTGATCGGTCGGGTGTATGATTTTCAGGTTACAGATATCATGGATTATAATTGGGAGTTGGTGTTCCGCACCGAGAAGGGGAGCGCGAATCAGACAGGGATATCCTACTGGGTTGGCAGGAACGGCATAGACGGAGCGCCTCGGGGTAATATAGAGAAATATACGCTACCGATTCGTCCAGGGAGCCATCCTGTCTATAAAAATGTGGTTATCAAACCGGGCTATCATTTTAAGTTCGATTTGAAGACAAAGGGAAATATGCACGGCGTACAGGATCACATCAGGATTACACCGACCTTCTACTTCATAAGTGCAAAGGATGGTAAGCGCAGCCTAGTGGATCTGTACTATCATACAGGGCGTCAAAGCTATGTGAAGATCGGCTCGCCACTGGATCAGGTGCAGCGCTACGTGATCCTGAACGAACGATTGCGGAATGTGCCTGATGAGGAACTGACGGATACAGCGCTCTACAAGTATGATCATGAGTATACGTTTGGGCAGATCGCGAATATTGGTAGGGCTCAATATGTCCAGTATTATAAGGAGAAAATGACGAAGCGAAAAACACCAGTTGGTCGTCTTAGTCTACTCCAACTTCCGGCCAATGTTCGTACTTTGATTGGACCGAAGTCCAGTATACCGGTAGGCGCCGACCCCACGCGGGCATTGGCTTCCATTCAGCGCTGGTATGGGGAATACAGCTTGCCTGCTGAGCTATTTGCAGTAGAGGCGGGAACGAATATCGCCGAATATGGACGCACCCATCAGGGATTAACCGATAAATCGCCTGTTTTTCTGAAGGACGGGTATATTGTTGTTAATTTTAATATTGAGACAATCCGTGAAGGGCAGATGGGCAAGCCACACTTGCAGTATATCCATGCCCCGCTGATGAACCAATGGCAGCAGATGGAGGGTTTCCAACGCAAGGTTACAGACCCGTATGGTCGTGATTTTACATTGCTGGACGGAGATGTGGTATTCTACCATGCGGATCAATCGAGCCGGGATGATTTTCAATCGATGGTGACACATTGACATATGATTATAGTAGAATAAAGGAAAATTGACCTGGAGAGTTGAATATAATATTATTAGTCGAAATTTAATAGTCTACAACAATATAATTTGGTGCGAACCTCAAGTGAACATAAAATCCCTGGGGGATTCGCACCTGAAATATCTTGCGATTTATCCATAATTGGAATTTAATTCAATATTTTCAGGTGATACTTTTTTGATTTTAGTAAGAAAGTACCGATTTTGAGGTCTTCACACCTTAAATTCGGAGTCGCATCCTATGTGGATGCGTGGATTGAAAGATTAGTAACAGGACTTGCCAATGCAGCTAAGGCTGTCGCATCCTATGTGGATGCGTGGATTGAAAGTTAACAACAACGCTCCAACCCTTCTGGCTGATGATGTCGCATCCTATGTGGATGCGTGGATTGAAAGAATCCAGTTAAGGTAACTGGTTCAGAAACCAGTGTCCGTCGCATCCTATGTGGATGCGTGGATTGAAAGCGATATATCGCTTTCCCGGACGATCCGAAAAGGTGTCGCATCCTATGTGGATGCGTGGATTGAAAGCAAACCGTCTCAGGATCGTCGAGATCGGGCAGAGCTGTCGCATCCTATGTGGATGCGTGGATTGAAAGCGTGGAACATTAGATTTTTTAGCCCATTTTGTTAGTCGCATCCTATGTGGATGCGTGGATTGAAAGAGATGGATACGCTGGCCTATGTTTTGATGTTTTGCGTCGCATCCTATGTGGATGCGTGGATTGAAAGCCTCCATCTCTATTGAATGCCCTCTCTTGAGCAGTCGCATCCTATGTGGATGCGTGGATTGAAAGGTATACGAAAAAAACAAATTGAGGTGATACAGGACAGTCGCATCCTATGTGGATGCGTGGATTGAAAGGCAATAATCGCCGCGAGACATATCGATTCCGGTCGCATCCTATGTGGATGCGTGGATTGAAAGCAGAAGGCGCACCATCCGAACTAAGGCGTGGTTTCTTGTCGCATCCTATGTGGATGCGTGGATTGAAAGTCTGTAACGGTCCCGATCCGTCTTAGAAACATTACTCGTCGCATCCTATGTGGATGCGTGGATTGAAAGCCATATCCAACCCTATTAAATGTTTTCCGAACCGCGTCGCATCCTATGTGGATGCGTGGATTGAAAGCTGGAGCAGCTGCGCGATCCGTGCGCGGTTTGGGTGGTCGCATCCTATGTGGATGCGTGGATTGAAAGCTTGATAGCATCCTCACCTGTATTAATTACTAAATGTCGCATCCTATGTGGATGCGTGGATTGAAAGCTATGCCTAGGGGTCAAAAGCAGACCCAGGAATTTTGTCGCATCCTATGTGGATGCGTGGATTGAAAGGCTATAAAAGCTGTGACTAGTAAACAGAATGATAGGGTCGCATCCTATGTGGATGCGTGGATTGAAAGCGTTGCTCAAGCAAAAGATACAAACTAACAATGTAGTCGCATCCTATGTGGATGCGTGGATTGAAAGACTTTGAGGAGTTCGGCACATATAAACAGCCAGCTGTCGCATCCTATGTGGATGCGTGGATTGAAAGGATTTGATCACAGACATTGTTTATCCGATTTGCGAGTCGCATCCTATGTGGATGCGTGGATTGAAAGGACGATCTGATTCTTGACACTCTGTCCATAGGCCCGTCGCATCCTATGTGGATGCGTGGATTGAAAGTTTTGTCATATCAGGCTTTGTTTGTACGCCTTGCTTGTCGCATCCTATGTGGATGCGTGGATTGAAAGTCAAACGCAAAAGCGGATTCGATTTTAAACGAGGCGTCGCATCCTATGTGGATGCGTGGATTGAAAGATCTACGCTATTGGTGAGGACCTGAACGGCAGATTGGTCGCATCCTATGTGGATGCGTGGATTGAAAGATGCTGGCAATTTTGCTTAAATCGTTCGTATCGCGTCGCATCCTATGTGGATGCGTGGATTGAAAGTTCCGGTTGCTGGGTCTGTCCAGGTAAGATTGTTGTCGCATCCTATGTGGATGCGTGGATTGAAAGATGTACAATGCAACGCCCGCAGCGATCAAAGCAGCAAGTCGCATCCTATGTGGATGCGTGGATTGAAAGATATTGTTTTTTCAAAGCAGTAACAAGTGCATCGTCGCATCCTATGTGGATGCGTGGATTGAAAGAATGTTATCGGACATTTCCTATCCTCACCCCCTGTGTCGCATCCTATGTGGATGCGTGGATTGAAAGAAATCCGCAACCGAACCATTCGAAACCTCAACAGTCGCATCCTATGTGGATGCGTGGATTGAAAGATCCGGTTCCATGCCGCCGCCACGAAGCATAACCTGTCGCATCCTATGTGGATGCGTGGATTGAAAGAATCTACAACGGCATCCGGCGGAGCATCGACTCCGGTCGCATCCTATGTGGATGCGTGGATTGAAAGTATAAAGAAAGACGAGTCAAAGGAATAAAACCCACGTCGCATCCTATGTGGATGCGTGGATTGAAAGCCTTACTCATTTGAGTAAACTGCGCTTCCGTTGCGTCGCATCCTATGTGGATGCGTGGATTGAAAGCATTTACGCTCGAGGTCAAGGAAATACTGTCGGGCCGTCGCATCCTATGTGGATGCGTGGATTGAAAGAGCTACAGGCTTTATGTGATCGACATGTAACACGTCGCATCCTATGTGGATGCGTGGATTGAAAGTAAGCACCTCGCCAGTGTCTTCGGTGCTTATAGCCACCGTCGCATCCTATGTGGATGCGTGGATTGAAAGTAATAGGATTTTGGGTTCTCTTGTCGAATTAGTGTCGCATCCTATGTGGATGCGTGGATTGAAAGTAAGCACCTCGCCAGTGTCTTCGGTGCTTATAGCCACCGTCGCATCCTATGTGGATGCGTGGATTGAAAGTAATAGGATTTTGGGTTCTCTTGTCGAATTAGTGTCGCATCCTATGTGGATGCGTGGATTGAAAGTTTTTTTAGCCATACACACCGTTTTCCTCCCCTGTTAGTCGCATCCTATGTGGATGCGTGGATTGAAAGGCAGTAGCAACAGCGGATTGGGGGACGATCAGCCGTCGCATCCTATGTGGATGCGTGGATTGCAAGGCAGTAGCAACAGCGGCTTGGGGGACGATCAGCCGTCGCATCCTATGTGGATGCGTGGATTGCAAGGCAGTAGCAACAGCGGCTTGGGGGACGATCAGCCGTCGCATCCTATGTGGATGCGTGGATTGCAAGGCAGTAGCAACAGCGGCTTGGGGGACGATCAGCCGTCGCATCCTATGTGGATGCGTGGATTGAAAGGAATCCCCAATGTTTGAAAATGGGTATTACCATGTGTCGCATCCTATGTGGATGCGTGGATTGAAAGAGAAGAATATCTAAAAAATACCCCGCTTAAAAATAGTCGCATCCTATGTGGATGCGTGGATTGAAAGGACGAGGTATACATCCCAAATTAACACCTCCGCGTCGCATCCTATGTGGATGCGTGGATTGAAAGTAGCGAGCATATTTAGGCAAGCGATAGAATGGAATGGTCGCATCCTATGTGGATGCGTGGATTGAAAGGACCTTAATACAGGCAATAACGAACTAATCTATACCGTCGCATCCTATGTGGATGCGTGGATTGAAAGTTTCCGGATACAGTTGCACTTTCTAGAAAATCGATTGTCGCATCCTATGTGGATGCGTGGATTGAAAGAGTGTACAGTCATCATAATTTACGTCACTCCAACACGTCGCATCCTATGTGGATGCGTGGATTGAAAGCTTTAGAGTGCGCCTTTGTAGCAAGAAATTCGATTGTCGCATCCTATGTGGATGCGTGGATTGAAAGATCAGAAAACTAAGATTTATAGTCTAGCGACATCCTGTCGCATCCTATGTGGATGCGTGGATTGAAAGGAACCCATCTGAAAGTGATTGGTATTCTGCAATGTGGTCGCATCCTATGTGGATGCGTGGATTGAAAGAACGAGATCAGATAAAAAGTCATATCCAGTATTAGTCGCATCCTATGTGGATGCGTGGATTGAAAGCTTCAGGCGTATTAAAACAAGTGGTGAAAAATGAAAGTCGCATCCTATGTGGATGCGTGGATTGAAAGCGTCAGATCATATAAACGCATGGTCTTTACAACCTCGTCGCATCCTATGTGGATGCGTGGATTGAAAGCAATAAATGATGAAGATAAGGAAAAAATTAAACGCGTCGCATCCTATGTGGATGCGTGGATTGAAAGTGACGAAGCCGAGGTGCACCGAAACCAAAACCATCGAGTCGCATCCTATGTGGATGCGTGGATTGAAAGTGATAGCTTTCTGTCCGTACATCCCTGTAAGCTTGTCGCATCCTATGTGGATGCGTGGATTGAAAGAAGTACTGTCTTACGTTGTGACAAACGTAGTGATTCAGTCGCATCCTATGTGGATGCGTGGATTGAAAGACGCAGAAATCGGCAAAGCGATTGCGTTAAGAGAAGGTCGCATCCTATGTGGATGCGTGGATTGAAAGTTTAGCCGTAATACAAGCATCCATGACGAAATTGTCGCATCCTATGTGGATGCGTGGATTGAAAGATCGCACATCACGAATTTGTTAATGTTCTTTAAACCGTCGCATCCTATGTGGATGCGTGGATTGAAAGTCTGTGCAGCGGCGCCGAATGCCGACTAAGCCAGGGTCGCATCCTATGTGGATGCGTGGATTGAAAGCCATCCACCTGCGTCCGCAATATCGAACGTATCGAAGTCGCATCCTATGTGGATGCGTGGATTGAAAGTTGAAGTTGAAAATAAGACATCCTCTTAAGATCGTCGTCGCATCCTATGTGGATGCGTGGATTGAAAGATTTGGAGCAAATGCAACTTCACGCGGTACAACTCTCGTCGCATCCTATGTGGATGCGTGGATTGAAAGATAAAATACATGCCCTCGAATAGCTCGTTTCCCTCGTCGCATCCTATGTGGATGCGTGGATTGAAAGCGCGGCAGAGACGTCGTCCTTTGTTCGCGTCGCGCCGGTCGCATCCTATGTGGATGCGTGGATTGAAAGCGTTGCGCGCCGAACAGTCTCTTTCCACGTTTCCCGTCGCATCCTATGTGGATGCGTGGATTGAAAGCTGACCTAAAGGAAGTGGGAATATGTTTGGAGGACCGTCGCATCCTATGTGGATGCGTGGATTGAAAGCCTAAAGTTTGTTGATGATAATGGTAAATTAGCAGTCGCATCCTATGTGGATGCGTGGATTGAAAGGTTGAAACGCCGCTATACTTCGCAAGTCCTTCCGCAGTCGCATCCTATGTGGATGCGTGGATTGAAAGCAGACGTTCCTCCTCAACTGCAGCTTGCCGCTCAAGTCGCATCCTATGTGGATGCGTGGATTGAAAGTCCAGGGTCAAGATAAACAATAGCCCCTCGCCCCGTCGCATTCTATGTGGATGCGTGGATTGAAAGCTCGCTCGACTTGTTTAAGGACGCCTTCACCAGTGTCGCATTCTATGTGGATGCGTGGATTGAAAGATTTGCATCTCCACGGACTCCATGGCGTCGGCTATCGTCGCGTTCTATGTGGATGCGTGGATTGAAAGTATTGTCGATTGCTGTCGATAATTGCGTATTAAGAGTCGCATCCTACGCGGATGCGTGGTTGAAGGGATAAATGTGCAAATGTCGGAAGTTTCTATCCTAGTCTAGTTGTAGTTGGTACATTTATTTTGCAGGATTACTGGGATTCTCGTCTTGCAAGTGTATTTTGTACACTTAAAATAGCCGATTCTTGATTTAGTTAGGAAAATTGCTATTCTAAGTGTACTTTTTGCAATTAAGGTGAGGCTGGAGCGGATATGTGATATTTTAGCTGTGCTTTATGCAGTTAGAGGTCACGTCAGCGGGGAAGAGCCTCGCTTGGTCAGGCCGCCCAATCGGCAAGTTACTTTATTGACATCACGCAACATTATTGCGATAGCGCTCCAGTATCATCCAATTGGTACCGTGGTGCAGATCATAAGTGCAAATATACAACTATATTGGTGCATTATGCTCTCCCGTCGCATCCTACGCGGATGCGTGGTTGAAGGGATAAATGTGCAAATGTCGGAAGTTTCTATCCTAGTCTAGTTGTAGTTGGTACATTTATTTTGCAGGATTACTGGGAATCTCGTCTTGCAAGTGTATTTTGTACACTTAAAATAGCCGATTCTTGATTTAGTTAGGAAAATTGCTATTCTAAGTGTACTTTTTGCAATTAAGGTGAGGCTGGAGCGGATATGTGATATTTTAGCTGTGCTTTATGCAGTTAGAGGTCACGTTAGCGGGGAAGAGCCTCGCTTGGTCAGGCCGCCCAATCGGCAAGTTACTTTATTGACATCACGCAACATTATTGCGATAGCGCTCCAGTATCATCCAATTGGTACCGTGGTGCAGATCATAAGTGCAAATATACAACTATATTGGTGCATTATGCTCTCCCTAGTAGATATAACTGCTTTTCTACAACTATTTGGATGAAATTAGCTTCGGTTGGGGCTTAAATCAGGGAATAGTTGTATATGCGCAGTTATTTCCTGATTTCAGGGGGAATCTCCGAGAATAGTTGCATTTTAGCAGCTGTTTTTGAAATATGTGGAAAGTGGCTAATAGTGTGCAATAAGCGCGCTAATAGTGCGCCGAAAGTGCGGTAATCGTACCCTCCATATTGAGAAGCCGAAACATAACAAAGCTGGCGTCAGTAAATATATCGACGCCAGCTTTGTATTTACAAATACTGTTTCGTTTAGGTTAAGTCCGTGCAGGATTACCAGATGCTTACGCGGTCTTCCGGGGCGACGTACATGGCGTCTTTCTCGGTTACTTCGTAGGCTTTGTAGAATTCTGGGAAGCTCGAGACGGTGCGGTTGACACGTACCTTGTTCGCGGAATGGGTGTCAACGGTTGACATGTACGCCGCGATTTCTTTGTTCATTGTGGTGCGCCAGATGGTTGCATAGCCTTCAAAGTAGGCTTTGTAATCTGGATTTTTCGTTTTGGACAATACTTGCAGCGAAGCCGCCATACCGCCAAGATCGGCGATGTTCTCACTTACGGTCAGTTTGCCGTTATTGTATACGCCTGGAATGACTTCGACTCCGTCGTAGTAAGCGATGACTTGCTCGCATTTTTCCTGGAATTTCTTATAGTCTTCTGGAGTCCACCAATCTACTGCATTTCCGTTCTCATCATAGGCGGAGCCTAGATTATCGAAAGCATGGCTGATCTCATGCGCAATGACCATACCGATGGCTCCCAAATTCGTCTCATGCTTCGCATTGAGATCATAGAATGGAGCCTGCAAAATTCCTGCCGGGAATACGATTTCGTTATTCAGCGGATTATAGTAAGCATTTACGTCATATACACTCATCATCCAGCTGTTCTTATCAACAGGTTTGCCTAATGAAGCCACTGAATTGGCCTTATTGGCTTTGACGATGGCAATGATATTATCAAATAATGACCCGCCATCCTCGTAAGATTTAATAGTAACCTTGCTGAGTGGATCATTCCATTGATCCGGATAGCCGATCTTGATCGTCATTTTATCCAGCTTTTTAATGGCTTTGGCTTTGGTTGCCTCGGACATCCAGTCCAGGTTCTTAATCCGTTCCTTATAAACCTCAATGAATTCTTTAACCATTTGCTCGACGTCTGCTTTGGCTTCCTTCGTGAAGTAGCGCTCAGCGAACTCCTGGCTGAGATAGTCGCTCATGATGGCTTTCGTCGTCATCAGTGCGATCTCTTCATTTGTCTTTTCACCTTCAACTCCGAACATTTCCGCTTGGAATTCCTGTCCGGCTTTACTGAAATCTTCAGAGAGCAAGCCGCCCACAGACATTAACAATAGGGCTTTCGTATAAGTTTTGAGGGTATCGATATTTTCATCAGTCAGCAGTTCAGCTGATTTTTTTACTAACCCGACATCCGTCACAATCACTTTATCCGCTTTGTCGACATGAAGCTCTTTCATCATTTTTGCCATATCGAAGGACT
>NZ_KZ987724.1:2550624-2553780 GCF_003614185.1 Paenibacillus aceti | reverse complement strand
GCAGTCGCATCCTATGTGGATGCGTGGATTGAAAGCAGACGTTCCTCCTCAACTGCAGCTTGCCGCTCAAGTCGCATCCTATGTGGATGCGTGGATTGAAAGTCCAGGGTCAAGATAAACAATAGCCCCTCGCCCCGTCGCATTCTA
Source organism: Paenibacillus aceti (assembly GCF_003614185.1). Lineage (GTDB taxonomy): Bacteria > Bacillota > Bacilli > Paenibacillales > Paenibacillaceae > Fontibacillus > Fontibacillus aceti. The sequence goes on along the minus strand of NZ_KZ987724.1, from coordinate 2,553,633 downwards.
TGTGGATGCGTGGATTGAAAGATTTGCATCTCCACGGACTCCATGGCGTCGGCTATCGTCGCGTTCTATGTGGATGCGTGGATTGAAAGTATTGTCGATTGCTGTCGATAATTGCGTATTAAGAGTCGCATCCTACGCGGATGCGTGGTTGAAGGGATAAATGTGCAAATGTCGGAAGTTTCTATCCTAGTCTAGTTGTAGTTGGTACATTTATTTTGCAGGATTACTGGGATTCTCGTCTTGCAAGTGTATTTTGTACACTTAAAATAGCCGATTCTTGATTTAGTTAGGAAAATTGCTATTCTAAGTGTACTTTTTGCAATTAAGGTGAGGCTGGAGCGGATATGTGATATTTTAGCTGTGCTTTATGCAGTTAGAGGTCACGTTAGCGGGGAAGAGCCTCGCTTGGTCAGGCCGCCCAATCGGCAAGTTACTTTATTGACATCACGCAACATTATTGCGATAGCGCTCCAGTATCATCCAATTGGTACCGTGGTGCAGATCATAAGTGCAAATATACAACTATATTGGTGCATTATGCTCTCCCGTCGCATCCTACGCGGATGCGTGGTTGAAGGGATAAATGTGCAAATGTCGGAAGTTTCTATCCTAGTCTAGTTGTAGTTGGTACATTTATTTTGCAGGATTACTGGGAATCTCGTCTTGCAAGTGTATTTTGTACACTTAAAATAGCCGATTCTTGATTTAGTTAGGAAAATTGCTATTCTAAGTGTACTTTTTGCAATTAAGGTGAGGCTGGAGCGGATATGTGATATTTTAGCTGTGCTTTATGCAGTTAGAGGTCACGTCAGCGGGGAAGAGCCTCGCTTGGTCAGGCCGCCCAATCGGCAAGTTACTTTATTGACATCACGCAACATTATTGCGATAGCGCTCCAGTATCATCCAATTGGTACCGTGGTGCAGATCATAAGTGCAAATATACAACTATATTGGTGCATTATGCTCTCCCTAGTAGATATAACTGCTTTTCTACAACTATTTGGATGAAATTAGCTTCGGTTGGGGCTTAAATCAGGGAATAGTTGTATATGCGCAGTTATTTCCTGATTTCAGGGGGAATCTCCGAGAATAGTTGCATTTTAGCAGCTGTTTTTGAAATATGTGGAAAGTGGCTAATAGTGTGCAATAAGCGCGCTAATAGTGCGCCGAAAGTGCGGTAATCGTACCCTCCATATTGAGAAGCCGAAACATAACAAAGCTGGCGTCAGTAAATATATCGACGCCAGCTTTGTATTTACAAATACTGTTTCGTTTAGGTTAAGTCCGTGCAGGATTACCAGATGCTTACGCGGTCTTCCGGGGCGACGTACATGGCGTCTTTCTCGGTTACTTCGTAGGCTTTGTAGAATTCTGGGAAGCTCGAGACGGTGCGGTTGACACGTACCTTGTTCGCGGAATGGGTGTCAACGGTTGACATGTACGCCGCGATTTCTTTGTTCATTGTGGTGCGCCAGATGGTTGCATAGCCTTCAAAGTAGGCTTTGTAATCTGGATTTTTCGTTTTGGACAATACTTGCAGCGAAGCCGCCATACCGCCAAGATCGGCGATGTTCTCACTTACGGTCAGTTTGCCGTTATTGTATACGCCTGGAATGACTTCGACTCCGTCGTAGTAAGCGATGACTTGCTCGCATTTTTCCTGGAATTTCTTATAGTCTTCTGGAGTCCACCAATCTACTGCATTTCCGTTCTCATCATAGGCGGAGCCTAGATTATCGAAAGCATGGCTGATCTCATGCGCAATGACCATACCGATGGCTCCCAAATTCGTCTCATGCTTCGCATTGAGATCATAGAATGGAGCCTGCAAAATTCCTGCCGGGAATACGATTTCGTTATTCAGCGGATTATAGTAAGCATTTACGTCATATACACTCATCATCCAGCTGTTCTTATCAACAGGTTTGCCTAATGAAGCCACTGAATTGGCCTTATTGGCTTTGACGATGGCAATGATATTATCAAATAATGACCCGCCATCCTCGTAAGATTTAATAGTAACCTTGCTGAGTGGATCATTCCATTGATCCGGATAGCCGATCTTGATCGTCATTTTATCCAGCTTTTTAATGGCTTTGGCTTTGGTTGCCTCGGACATCCAGTCCAGGTTCTTAATCCGTTCCTTATAAACCTCAATGAATTCTTTAACCATTTGCTCGACGTCTGCTTTGGCTTCCTTCGTGAAGTAGCGCTCAGCGAACTCCTGGCTGAGATAGTCGCTCATGATGGCTTTCGTCGTCATCAGTGCGATCTCTTCATTTGTCTTTTCACCTTCAACTCCGAACATTTCCGCTTGGAATTCCTGTCCGGCTTTACTGAAATCTTCAGAGAGCAAGCCGCCCACAGACATTAACAATAGGGCTTTCGTATAAGTTTTGAGGGTATCGATATTTTCATCAGTCAGCAGTTCAGCTGATTTTTTTACTAACCCGACATCCGTCACAATCACTTTATCCGCTTTGTCGACATGAAGCTCTTTCATCATTTTTGCCATATCGAAGGACTTGAACAGCGCGATAAATTTGTCCTTAGCATAAGGATTGTAGAAATTATTCACATTCCCTTGATCCTGAATGTCCATGGTCGCTGCGGCCAGTTCTTTTTCGAAGGAGTACATCGCTTCAGCTTGAGCCTTTGCTGACTTCTCATCGGCGCCGGACAGCTTGAACAAATTGGTTAAATAGTTGGTATAGACCTTCTTCGTCTTCTCATCACCGGAAACATAGCTGTTCTTATCGAGTGTTGTGCCAAGACCTGAGAAATACAAGGCGTTCACATTACTGTTCTTGGCGTCTCCCGAGATAGAAAAAGAAAGAATTGAGCCGTTGGACATGGCGTTTTCAATTTCAATCGTTGCGTCAAACAACTGTTGAATCGAAGTGGCTTTATCAATAGCGGCCAAATAAGGAGCGATAGGCTTGATGCCTTGAGCGTTGCGGTGTTCTACATCGAGTGTGTTCTTATAGAAATCGGCAATTTTCTGTTCCA
>NZ_KZ987724.1:1775359-2549149 GCF_003614185.1 Paenibacillus aceti | reverse complement strand
GTCGCATTCTATGTGGATGCGTGGATTGAAAGCTCGCTCGACTTGTTTAAGGACGCCTTCACCAGTGTCGCATTCTATGTGGATGCGTGGATTGAAAGATTTGCATCTCCACGGACTCCATGGCGTCGGCTATCGTCGCGTTCTATGTGGATGCGTGGATTGAAAGTATTGTCGATTGCTGTCGATAATTGCGTATTAAGAGTCGCATCCTACGCGGATGCGTGGTTGAAGGGATAAATGTGCAAATGTCGGAAGTTTCTATCCTAGTCTAGTTGTAGTTGGTACATTTATTTTGCAGGATTACTGGGAATCTCGTCTTGCAAGTGTATTTTGTACACTTAAAATAGCCGATTCTTGATTTAGTTAGGAAAATTGCTATTCTAAGTGTACTTTTTGCAATTAAGGTGAGGCTGGAGCGGATATGTGATATTTTAGCTGTGCTTTATGCAGTTAGAGGTCACGTCAGCGGGGAAGAGCCTCGCTTGGTCAGGCCGCCCAATCGGCAAGTTACTTTATTGACATCACGCAACATTATTGCGATAGCGCTCCAGTATCATCCAATTGGTACCGTGGTGCAGATCATAAGTGCAAATATACAACTATATTGGTGCATTATGCTCTCCCGTCGCATCCTACGCGGATGCGTGGTTGAAGGGATAAATGTGCAAATGTCGGAAGTTTCTATCCTAGTCTAGTTGTAGTTGGTACATTTATTTTGCAGGATTACTGGGAATCTCGTCTTGCAAGTGTATTTTGTACACTTAAAATAGCCGATTCTTGATTTAGTTAGGAAAATTGCTATTCTAAGTGTACTTTTTGCAATTAAGGTGAGGCTGGAGCGGATATGTGATATTTTAGCTGTGCTTTATGCAGTTAGAGGTCACGTTAGCGGGGAAGAGCCTCGCTTGGTCAGGCCGCCCAATCGGCAAGTTACTTTATTGACATCACGCAACATTATTGCGATAGCGCTCCAGTATCATCCAATTGGTACCGTGGTGCAGATCATAAGTGCAAATATACAACTATATTGGTGCATTATGCTCTCCCTAGTAGATATAACTGCTTTTCTACAACTATTTGGATGAAATTAGCTTCGGTTGGGGCTTAAATCAGGGAATAGTTGTATATGCGCAGTTATTTCCTGATTTCAGGGGGAATCTCCGAGAATAGTTGCATTTTAGCAGCTGTTTTTGAAATATGTGGAAAGTGGCTAATAGTGTGCAATAAGCGCGCTAATAGTGCGCCGAAAGTGCGGTAATCGTACCCTCCATATTGAGAAGCCGAAACATAACAAAGCTGGCGTCAGTAAATATATCGACGCCAGCTTTGTATTTACAAATACTGTTTCGTTTAGGTTAAGTCCGTGCAGGATTACCAGATGCTTACGCGGTCTTCCGGGGCGACGTACATGGCGTCTTTCTCGGTTACTTCGTAGGCTTTGTAGAATTCTGGGAAGCTCGAGACGGTGCGGTTGACACGTACCTTGTTCGCGGAATGGGTGTCAACGGTTGACATGTACGCCGCGATTTCTTTGTTCATTGTGGTGCGCCAGATGGTTGCATAGCCTTCAAAGTAGGCTTTGTAATCTGGATTTTTCGTTTTGGACAATACTTGCAGCGAAGCCGCCATACCGCCAAGATCGGCGATGTTCTCACTTACGGTCAGTTTGCCGTTATTGTATACGCCTGGAATGACTTCGACTCCGTCGTAGTAAGCGATGACTTGCTCGCATTTTTCCTGGAATTTCTTATAGTCTTCTGGAGTCCACCAATCTACTGCATTTCCGTTCTCATCATAGGCGGAGCCTAGATTATCGAAAGCATGGCTGATCTCATGCGCAATGACCATACCGATGGCTCCCAAATTCGTCTCATGCTTCGCATTGAGATCATAGAATGGAGCCTGCAAAATTCCTGCCGGGAATACGATTTCGTTATTCAGCGGATTATAGTAAGCATTTACGTCATATACACTCATCATCCAGCTGTTCTTATCAACAGGTTTGCCTAATGAAGCCACTGAATTGGCCTTATTGGCTTTGACGATGGCAATGATATTATCAAATAATGACCCGCCATCCTCGTAAGATTTAATAGTAACCTTGCTGAGTGGATCATTCCATTGATCCGGATAGCCGATCTTGATCGTCATTTTATCCAGCTTTTTAATGGCTTTGGCTTTGGTTGCCTCGGACATCCAGTCCAGGTTCTTAATCCGTTCCTTATAAACCTCAATGAATTCTTTAACCATTTGCTCGACGTCTGCTTTGGCTTCCTTCGTGAAGTAGCGCTCAGCGAACTCCTGGCTGAGATAGTCGCTCATGATGGCTTTCGTCGTCATCAGTGCGATCTCTTCATTTGTCTTTTCACCTTCAACTCCGAACATTTCCGCTTGGAATTCCTGTCCGGCTTTACTGAAATCTTCAGAGAGCAAGCCGCCCACAGACATTAACAATAGGGCTTTCGTATAAGTTTTGAGGGTATCGATATTTTCATCAGTCAGCAGTTCAGCTGATTTTTTTACTAACCCGACATCCGTCACAATCACTTTATCCGCTTTGTCGACATGAAGCTCTTTCATCATTTTTGCCATATCGAAGGACTTGAACAGCGCGATAAATTTGTCCTTAGCATAAGGATTGTAGAAATTATTCACATTCCCTTGATCCTGAATGTCCATGGTCGCTGCGGCCAGTTCTTTTTCGAAGGAGTACATCGCTTCAGCTTGAGCCTTTGCTGACTTCTCATCGGCGCCGGACAGCTTGAACAAATTGGTTAAATAGTTGGTATAGACCTTCTTCGTCTTCTCATCACCGGAAACATAGCTGTTCTTATCGAGTGTTGTGCCAAGACCTGAGAAATACAAGGCGTTCACATTACTGTTCTTGGCGTCTCCCGAGATAGAAAAAGAAAGAATTGAGCCGTTGGACATGGCGTTTTCAATTTCAATCGTTGCGTCAAACAACTGTTGAATCGAAGTGGCTTTATCAATAGCGGCCAAATAAGGAGCGATAGGCTTGATGCCTTGAGCGTTGCGGTGTTCTACATCGAGTGTGTTCTTATAGAAATCGGCAATTTTCTGTTCCATGGAGCCGGCTTGCTGAGGTTTCTTCACAATTTCATCAATGATAGCTTTAACCCGTTCTTCGTTGACTTTAGCTAGCTCATTAAACACACCGTTGGTCATTTCCCCAGCCGGGATGGTGGATGCATTGAGCCATTCTTTGTTCACGAATTCATAATAGTCGTCACGTGGATTTGAGCCTTTGAGAGCCATGATTCTGTTAGCCAGAGTGTTTAATTGCTCTAACGTGATATGATCGGAAGCACCGAGCTTACCATCCGGATAACCATTGATAATGCCTGTGGCTGCGAGCTTGTCGATTTCGTCCTGTGCCCATTTAGGTACGTCTGTGAATTCTGCAGAGGTGTTGGAAATCCTCAGGTCGTTGCCTTTAGGTTCAGGCAGGTCCGAGAAAGCCCGGCTCAGCATGATCAATGCTTCAATTCTGGATACATACTGATCTTCCTTGGCATCCCCCTTGCCGTAGCCTTTCAGAATATCCTCTTTCTTAATGCCAGGGTTGTAATCATCTGCCGCATTCAACAGATAATTCACTACTTCTCCCCGCGTTACGTTCGGCTGTGCTGCTTGAGCTAGTCCGGCTGTCGGCAGCATAGTCAACAACAATGATGAAGATAGTAGTAGAGCAATAATCTTTTTCACGTTGTTTCCTCCTGTTATGTATTAAGAATGAATACGCAATTTGAGCTCCTAGTCCCAGCTTGGTATTATTCTCCTTTAAGTATACGGGATAATGGGGAAGATGGTTTCGGAAAAAATCTGAAAATTACAGAAAAGGCAGCACAATCAGCGTAATCTGACGGGCCACCTCATGACCCATCGTAAAGACTATTCCTGTATCTTCTCCTTTTCGTTCTAGGGCAGTAATAATGGTGCGAAATGACTAAAATATATGTACATAACCCATCGGGGGATATTTATCTGGGCGAAAGGCTGTGATTTCGTAAAGTAGTTGTAAAAATACACTTATTTCTGGGGATCCCGCTTGAAATCTGAAAATAAATGCGTTTATACATCTATTTCCTGATTTTAGGACGGATCGCAAGAGAATGAAGGTGAATAATTGCATAATTGCACTTATATTCTCTGTCTCGGGCAGCAAGGGGTTAAATAGATGTATTTTTGCATTTATTCCCTCACTAGAAACCTGGAAAGTCCCACTGCGTAAGCATTATATTTTTGCTAGAATGAATGTAAATGGAATTACGCAGGAGTTATGGGATGGGGGGACCATCATGATGAAGATTAAACAAATGATAGAGGAGCACCTTGACTGCATTAAAAAAATGACGATTGAGCTAGAGGAACTTGAGTCGCTGTTTGTCGGCGTGGAAGTGGATTCGCGCGAATTTGCCGAGGCAGTGCTTGATCTAGAACGAATTGGCGTACTGGAAGCTGTTAAATCCGCTGGTCGGACGATGAAACCACCTACACTGGCCTATCGCTATCGCGTGAATAAACAATATTTAACCGAGAAGCATACGATTAGGCTGCAGCAGTATCGGCTGGAGCTTCATCCGGCGATTCAACTGGATAGTTATTTTGCACTGCCTGAGCAGCAATTCGTGCAGGATAGACCGTGGATCGATCAGATTGATCACTATTTGAAAATGAAGGGAATTCCTTCATCTACCGTCCCTGCACCGGAACGCAGCTTCCAACTGACTGGCAATGAGAAGTGGATTACCGACCTTGGTGGATATGCATTACTTAGGAGACTTGGTCTGTGGGAGCTACTGCGCATTCATCCTGTATCTGACCCTTTAATGCTGGCTGTCAATCCTTCCTCTCTTATGGAACAATCTCAATCTCATTCCCAATGCATCCATCTGATTGTGGAGAATAAGACGACATTTCAAGCCTTGCTTCCTGTTCTTCCGTCCAGCTCATTTAGCACTTTAATTTACGGTTGCGGCAATAAAATTACGGGCAACCTGGATATGTTCCCGTTGCAATATCCTGTGGCTGATCGGGAGCATTATTTTCTTTATTTCGGCGATCTTGACTACGAAGGAATCCGTATCTGGTATGAGGGTAATAAGCTGTGGCCATTGATTCCGGCACTTCCGTTCTATGCAGCGTGTCTGGTCGAGCCTTATGTATTGGGAAAGACGAACCAACGCAGACATGATGACGCGGTGGAGGCGTTTATTCAGTATTTTGCATCGGATCAGCAAGCTCAGATCGAGAATTGTCTGAGATCAGGCGGCTACTATCCGCAAGAAAAATTAACCACGCAGCAATTGCAGCAAATATGGAGGAACGAAGAATGGAAGCGATGGATCAATTTGAAATAGCAGGCACCTTGTCCGGCTTTCAGGAGAGAATGTCAAAGGTTGCATTATTCGATCCTTTATTTGAATTGCAGCGGAAAAAGCAGTCGGATCTGAACGGGCAACCGATTGATATGATGGAATTGGGTTTGCTAACTTTGCTATTCTTCTTCGAGCAGAAGCTGATCAGGAATACGAAGGTAAGCGTCAAGGATCTGGCTCAGTATTTGCATCGTATCATGAACGGAAAATTGCAGATAGAACTCCCACAATGCGAGGATCTGGCAAGGGATATCATTCAGGTATTTCGTCCTGCTTCAGGCAAAAAACGCGGCTTCACATTCTTCAATTGGGAGGCGCGTGAACAGCAGACCGTATACACGTCCATTCTGCGGGCGAATGCCTTTGACTCCAAGACCAGTACTCAATATTATGCATTGGATGAAGATGGACTGGAGCTCGTGTTCGCAACGAAGGAGTTTTATTCGGAGTTTCAGCTGTCGATTCATCAGCTCGTGCTGCGTAAGCAACTGGAAAAAGGTGAGTTCCAGGGAGCGCTGCGCCAGATCAATGAAATGCGTGTAGATGTGGAGTCTCTACAGGAGCGCATGGTGAAGCTTGAACATGAGATCAAACGCAGCATCGTGTCGGAGGACACACTGAAGAGATATAGCGGATTGCTGGAGGATATATATACAAGACTTCAGCGTGAAAATGAAGAATTTGACGAGTTAAGACAATTTGTAAAAGAGACCAGGACGCGCCTGTATGCCGACATTAATCCGGATAAGCAGGAACGCGCTTATGAATATATTTTGCGGATTGCCAGTGAACTGGAGAAGGTACATGCTGAGCATTCGGGCTTATTGCAGCAGAGTATAGAACTCAAAAATCAGGCGCTGCACTCCGCCAAGGAATCCCTATATTATACAGGACTCAGTTCATTCAATTTTGAACAGGATGTCGCCGGCGTTATATTCGGCCTGCCGCTTCCGCTAGAGTCCATGAGAGGAATTGTATCCCCATTCATGGGTCTGGAGCAGGCACGAAGCTGGTCGCTGCTGACCCTGTTTGCCGAACAGAATATTACCGGTACTGGTGAACAAGAGCCGCGTGATGAGGGGTTCCTGGAAGCAGCAGATGAAGCATATGGTCATCAGTTTACAATACGGCGAGCTGCTTTTTTTATAGAAATTATGGAATTATTCATTCTGGAATTAGATCAGGTCAGGGAGATGGAACTCCGTCAATTTGTCGAAAAGCTTGCTGCACAAGGACATCGTGAGTGGCTGGATCGGCGCAGCTTCTATGACTTCTGGCTGATTCTGCATCAGCGAAGTCCCGTGCAAGCGTCGGCTGTGCAAGCGTCGGCTGTGCAAGCAAATGACGATAACGCCGGGCTGGATCAGGTATTCAGCTTGCTTGGAAGTAGAAGCCTTCTTGTTCAAGAAGCTCCGGGTATTATCGAGACGGGTACACGTTATCAGATCCAGAATATGAAGCTGAAGTGGGGGGATGAATAGCATGGCCTTTACCTATAGTAATGAAACAGTGATGCAGGCGTTCCGGCTATACTCACAGCTTGCTATGAACGGAATGGCAGAGAAGGAACGCTTGCAGGAATATATGGCGGATGATGAGGTCAGAGGGCTTGTCGACCAGTTTGCGTCTGAGGTTGATTGCGCAGTCATTGCAGCTGGAGATGAGCTGCATCTGATCCCGCTAGTTCGTCTATCCCCATTTCACGTGAGTAATGAGCATATGAAGAAGACCTATTTGCGTGCTTCGGCGGTCAATGCCGATTTATATCTCATGTATCTGGCGATGATTGTATTTATTGGCGCTTTCTATGACAGCTATCAGAGTCTGGAACCGACTCGGAATTTCTTACCACTGGATGAGTGGGCGGTTCTTGTACAGGAGAGGATCGAATCTCTCAAGGAGCATGATGAGGAAGAATTGAAGCGCTATGAGAGCGAGTTCTCCTATAATTGGTCGGCCATCATTGAGAAGTGGGATACGATGGACGACATTAAAGAGACAGCGAAGCGGCAGACGGGAAACACGATCAGTCGGCTCAGCTTCCTCGATACGGTCAGGCGATTTCTATTGGAGCAGCGTTTGGCGGAAGAGGTTGGCACAGGAGAGCTGGGTTTAACGGAGAAGACCAAGGTGATCGTGCAGCGATATTTTATGGAGCTGGAGTACAATCGGGGGATTCTGAATTTCCTTTATAGCCTTGATGAACGAGAAAATAGATCTGAGGAGGAGGCGCGCCATGCCGTCGATCTCGAAAATTAGGTTTACCCACGTGCTGTATGAAGGTGGCAACAAAAGATATAATGACGAAACATTTCTGTTCGACGGTCATAATGGGGCGATCGTGCTGGAGAATGGCGGCGGTAAGACGGTGTTTATTCAGACGGCGTTGCAGGCGATGCTGCCGCATACGGATTTGGCCGGACGTAAGCTGAGGGACACGCTGCTACTGGAGAATGGTCCTGCACATATCGCGATTGAATGGATTTTGAATGATAAGCCGCGCCGCAGATATGCAGTGACCTGTGTTAGTCTTTTTCTGACCGCAAGCGGAGTTGATTCTTATCGTTATGTGTATGAATACGGTGAGAATGATCCCCATGGCCTTGACCAGATTCCCTTCGCAAAAGAATACATGGGTAGGACTCGTCCAGCAGATAAGGGAGAAATTCAGGAGTATTATGCTTCAATGGTACAGCGCTACTCCCTTACGGCTCGAACCTTTAGCACGATTAAAGAGTACAAAGCTCATCTGGAGGAGCATTTCCATATCATAGAATCCGAGTGGATTGCTGTCGCCAAGATCAATGGGACTGAAGGAGGGATTGAGAACTTCTTCGATGAATGCCGATCAACCTCACAGTTATTTGACAGGCTACTCATCCCAACCGTTGAACAGGCGATGGAAGGCTTTGAGCAGGAAAGCTTTGCGAATTTGTTTGAATCTCGTCAAGAGGGGTTCAAGCGTTATAAGGAATTGAAGGAGCAAATTGAGGAAAATAAACTGATTCTGCAGGAGCTTAGCCAGTACGTGCGATTGTATGAAGGCTTGCATCAGGCCGAGGAACGATATAACGAGGCGCGCGCCGAGGCAGCGACCTATAAGAGATTAATCTTGCAGCAGCATGAGGAGCAGAAGGGTGAACAGGCTGGACTTGCGGAGCGATGGCAGCGATGGACGGAACAGAATGAAGCATTGCAACTGAAGTTGAAATCTTTGGAGATTGCCGAAGCTGAGCACGGTCAGTCTAAGCTGATGGAACGCCTGAAGGAGCTTCAGGAAGAGGCGGATCTCTTGCAGCAGCGGCTTAAGCAGGCCGAGCGGGCCTTCTATTCATTGAAATATGCCGAATATCGCGTGAGTCAGGAGCAGACCGAGGCGCGTCTATCTCAATTAGAGATGCAGCTTGCCAGATTGGACCAAAGTGAGGACGAACAGCAGCTTCAGGAGCGATGGGAGCGGACATGCGGGGAATTGCGGACGGTATTTGCTCAGAGTGAGCAGGTTTTGTCGGAGACGCTTCAGGGACATAAGTCCGAGCTAGACAGTCTAAAGACAGAACAGGTAGAAACGGGGAAGATCATTGAGAGTCTTCATGCAGAGCTGCGGACTTGGGAGTTGAAACTGCAGGAGAAACAGACCAGACTACTTGAGAAACAAGAGCAGCAGCTCAAAATCGCCCGTACCATTCTGGCTAACCCCGCACTAGAGAAAGTGGAGGAACAAATTCCAGTATGGTCCGCACGACAGCAGAAGCTGGAGGAGAGGCGGATCGAGTACATTGGCCAGATCAAGCAAATGACAGAAGAACAAGGGTCGATACGCGAACGTCGGCGAGTGGTAGAGGAAGCGATTCGCAGAACGGAACGAGAGCAAGTGAGATTGGAGCAGCGGCAAGAGCAGCTTCATGAAGAGCATGATTCGATCATTCGAGACCTGGCTCTGCTGAGACCGAATTGGGAACGATTGACTTCCCTATATGATAAGGAGGTATCCATATCGGAGCAGCTGGAAGAGGGAATTATGAAGCGACAGGACCAGAAAACAGCCTACCTGCAAAAAGAACGACTCGCCTATAGATATGTGGATGACTATTACGATCAGGATGTATTTTTTGCTGATCCTGTCATCGAACGGCTGATCCAAACCTGGGCCAGACAGCTCCATTTACTCCAGACGGGTGTTGAATATGTCCGTGCGTTAAATCTAGGCGATGAGGCTCTTAGCCGGGTAGGAGATCCTCTTTGGTCAGTGACGTTGGTGACGACCGATGCGGAAAAGAAGTTATTGCTGGAGAAGCTGGCTGCTTCAGGACATGAATTTGCTTACCCGATCCGCGTGCTTAGCACGATGGAGGCAGCAGCGATTGTACAAGGGAACGAGATGCTTAATTCGGGAGAGCAGTGGGTCGTTCCTCAGCATTGGTTGCAAAATAAGGATGATGTCTCATTCCAGCAATGGAAACAAGGACTGCTAGAGCAAGCTGAGCTGATGAAGCAGGAACGGGAGAGCAAGGAAGCGGACTTAGGGCTATGGCAAAAGACACAGCAACGCTTCTATCAATTTTTGCATAAATATCCGTTGTCGGGTTCTCAAGAGCTGGAGAAACAGCTGCAGGCCGGCAGGGAACAATTAATCGGATTTACGCTGGAGCAAGAGAAGAATGAGCGGCGCTTGAAGCAGCTTGAAGAGACGATTGATAAATATCGGACTGAGCTTAGTGAAATGCAGGACCTGATTCATCAACTAGACGTTTGGCTTAAAGATAGTCATCTGTATATAACGCTCGGTGTGGAGAAGAAAACGCTGGAGCAAGAACTCGGCCCGATTAAGGAACAGCTCTCCGGTCTACAGAGACAGCTTAGGATGAAGCAATACAGCCTGGATAGGACAGAAGAAGAGCAGAGGAATGTCCAGCAGGAATATAACAATGCGAATATGCAGCTACAGTTGCTTCGTAATGATGAATTTTATAGTCCAGTTCAGAGCTTCGCGTATGTTGAGTCTAGCCGTTCCTTGGCTGAGCTGAAGGAAGAGTATAAAGTGCTGGAACGGGAACGTGCTGGTATATTGAAAGAACGTAATCAGCTGGAAATAGAACAGAAGCATGAACAGGATAAGAAAGGGCTGGCGGAGAAGGGGATGCGCGAACTGCTTCGAGAGCATCCACATCTGGATCCACAGTGGATATTACCCGTTGAACTAGAAGGGGAAAAGCATACGCTATGGCAGCAGATTGAAGTGTTCCGTGCCAAGCTGGAGCAGATGGAAGAACATTTGCAGCAGCAAAGGGCAGAGCTGCAGAAGAGTGAGGGCCGAGTTGCGACTTTACTGCAGCAATTTAATGGTCGGTTTCCGGAGAGTCAGCCATCCTCTTTCGATGGTGATTTGAATGAAGCCCGGCTCCTGCTGGAGCGGGAGACCTCAAAGTTACAGCAAGAGCAGCGGGAATGGCAGCGGCGTAATGACGCGGTAGAGCGTCAGCTCCATGAGCTTGAAGCTGTGCTGCAGCTGTGGGATAGGCATACTTTGCTGCACCGTCTCGATGACGAGCGGCTGCGTCCTGTTCATTTTGAGGAAGCTCATTTGATGGATTTCACCTATGCACGTACGGACTTTAGTGAACGTTCGATCAGCGGGCTGCAAGAGAGTCTTCGCCAGATGGAAAGAGAGCAGGGCTTGGTCAGTAGAGGCCGAGACAGCTTCAAAAATTATTGCATTTCCCAAGTTCAGGATGTCAAGCTCAGACAGATGGCGATCCAGGGGATTGAGCTGAAGGAGTCCTATGGAGAAGTCATCGAATTCAGACAGGCGATGGAGACGAGAATACAGAAGGCGATTCACATTATGGAGGAATCAATCCGTGATGAAGATCGTACTCTGCAGGAGTTCATACATCGAATTCATACTCATTTGAAGCATATTGTGCAGGAATTGAAAGAACTGCCTAAGAAGACCCGGATCAAGACAGCGGACGGATGGCGAGAAGTGTATAGCTTCTCTATCCCGGAATGGGAAGATCAAGACGGCAAAGATCGGATTCGCAGCCATGTTGAATGGATTGTAGCACAATTAGAACGGAGCCAGTATACGGATGAGCAGGGCAAGACGAAGGAAGCTGATGTGCGCAAAAGTCTAGAGAAGTGGCTCGACTCAAGACAATTGCTTCAAGTCGTGTTGAAAGGTGAAGTGATGAAGGTCACCTGCCGCAAGGTGATGAATGATTATCAAGTGACGAGAGCGGCATACTCTTGGGAGCAGTCCAATCGCTGGTCTGGTGGGGAGAAATGGAGCAAAAATATGACGCTGTTCCTTGGACTTCTCAATTATGTCGCAGAGCGGCGGCAGTATATTAAAGCCAATATGAAGCTGCACCGCACAGTCATTTTGGACAATCCCTTCGGCAAGGCATCCAGTGATCATGTGCTGAGCCCCGTATTCTTTATCGCTGAGCAACTGGGATTCCAGATCATTGCCTTAACTGCTCATGCAGAAGGAAAATTCCTGCAGGATTATTTCCCGATTGTCTATAGCTGCCGGCTTCGTAGCACAACGGATGCTTCCAAGCAAATCATTGAACCGATAAGGCAGATACGACACGCCTATTTCAGAGACAATGCCCCAGATACATTAGAGCGGATCGATTCGCGAGTGGATCAGATGGAGCTGTTTTAAGTGTTTTTGAAGCGGAGAGGCGCACTTCTACTTATTTTGATAGTAGGAGTGTGCTTTTTTAATCGGATCTCTTGTACAGTATAAGGAATAGGAGAGGGGGACCATTCTCACCTATTCACTTTTACGCTTTGATTCCGTAACGTTCACGCAGTGTATGGATGACGGCATGCACTTGTTCTGGTTCTGGAAGCCATAATCCTGAGGCAGTCTGCTCGAGAGAAAGTTCAGATTGGCGTCCCCGGATCACTTGTTTAATAGATTCTATGAATACCTGCGCGGCATCGCTTCCAACACTGCTGCCGAGCGAAGCTAGTTCTTCCAGACTGCCCATCTTATCTTCGGTGACGACAGGATGATCCGCATGCGCCACGCCTAATGCAGCACACTCATAGAAGGAGCGGACGAGCCCTGCACTCTCCTTGCCAGAACCTTCGCATATGACGAATGCCTGTACGACAAAAGCATGAGCTTGACGACGCTGCGCAATGCCGCAAAATTTGATGCCGCCTATGCTGAGATCATAATCGCCAGGGCAGTATGCGCCATCAATTTCACCTTTGTCGACCATGTAGCCCGTATTCTGCAGGGCAAGTTTGATTAGCTGATACATACGCTCATAGTCCGAGCGGAAGTATTTGTCGCCAAAACCTTCTTTCGGAAGGATTAAGGATATATTCACAACACCCAAATCGAGTGGTACGGCAGCCCCGCCCGTGCTGCGGACAGCCGTCGAGTAGCCAAGCGATTCCAGCCATTTCTGCGCCTCTGCTGCATGCGGCAGTCTGCTGTCACGAAGTCCCATCACGAAGCCTCTCGGATGGCGCCATAGATGGCATACAGCGGGACCTCCCTTGCCTGCATGTCTGCACAGCAGTTCATCTAATGCAAAAGGATACAGAATGTCAGGCTCATCCAGGTGTTGCGTGCGATCTAGCACTAGGATATTGTCTAGTCCATCCGAATGAAATGAAGTCTTACATTCCGCCAATTCTACGTCCCCCTTATAAAGCATAAAACAGAAATCCAATCTATTCGTATCTTAACACGGATGAGTTCGTTACGGAAAACGAGAGATTCATCGTAAGCCCTCTAGCGACATTTCTCATCAGCACGCGACTTACATACCGTTGTTTGTTCATATAGTTTCGGGTTTTAATTTGCTATAACTTGAAGATGCAAAGACAGCGCTGGTGAACTTGTGCAGGGCTTGGCTGGAAGTACAGCTGTTGCGATTCACTTGACCTATTCGTCGAGGTTTGGAAAGGTCCCCCTTTTTCTATGTCTAAAAAACCTTGTTAGATTAGGGCATATGATTTATGATATCTCATAAAAGGGGAATATTCCTCCGAAAATATATTATAAGGAGGAAAATTCCATAATCATATAGGAGGTGATGCTTGTAAGAAATATTTAGCAAAGAAATAGGGTTGTAGACGAGATAAGTTGTAGATAAAGAGGGAGTGCTGGGGAAGCTGTTCTTTTCATGAATCATATGGGGAGGTACGGTAATGAGATTAAAGAATACGCTATCTTTCATCTTATGTTTTGTTCTCATTTTTTCAGGTATGACGTTGAGTGTGTCGGCCGATGAAGCCATCACGGCGAAAGCTTTAAATGGCAACACTATCAGTATTACAGCAGTGAATCGAGCCATCGGAGCTTCGGATGAAATGATTTTGTTTACAAGGGAAAACAGTAGTAAGCTCACAGATTCGAACCCTTACGCGGCTGCCGCCGTCGTGGACTACCATGAAGGTACTTACAGCGTTACGGACGTCACTTATCGTGAAGGCGCTGTACAAATACCGACGAATGGCTTTGTACTGTTTGGTCACGGATCGAGTGAACAGTGGATTAAAGACAATATGAGTCCGGGAGATCCGGTTGAGATTGTTGGCTATACGCTGCCTGATCCAGTAGTCGGAGGTCCACAGCTCATCACAGAGCAGGGCTCCATACCGATCGACGTTGTAGATCAGGATCAACCGACCAATACCATCGCGGTCTATACACGTCATTTTGGGGAGATGACAAGACCGTTCTCTGAAGATACCGTTCAATATATCATTACCAATGATGTGGTAGTTGTAAAAAGCACATATGATGTTCATGGTCAGAATGGAACCTACATTCCTGCGAACGGTTATGTCATTTCGGCTTCTGGCAACGCTGCGTCATCCTTGAATTTGGTGGTGGGGCAGTCCGTACAAGCGATTAATGTAGATATTCCTATTCTGCCTAGCAAATATTTGAAAGTGAATGGTATTGCGGTAGGCATTGATAAAATAAATGGACCGCGTGGATCGGGAGAAGTAGTGTTGTACCAGCCTACTTATGGCGCAACCACCAATCAGAATGCTTGGGGAATGGAGATTACAGTGGTTGGCAATAAGGTAACCAATGTTGTGGAGATTGCATACGACCCTAACACAGGGGGGTATCTTGATAACAACTCCTCCATTCCAGCGGATGGATATGTACTGTCTATTCAAGCGGCAAGTCCACTCTATAACCAATTAGCGGGCCAAGTGCATATTGGTGCAGAGGTTGAGCTAGTAACGGATAGTTTAATTTACCAAGCAGCTAGAACCTCGTTTGACGCATTTAATCCGAAAGTAAAAGAAGATAATCCCGCAGGCTGGGACAATGATGGCAATGTGCCTTATCCAGGATTTCGTGGATCGGATCAGTTGATCGTCTATGATCGTAATTATGGCGAGGAGACTGGCACAAACTCATGGGGCAATGAAGTGATTGTTAATGCGAATGGATATGTGACGAGCAACGGTGGGAACAACAGTAAAATTCCTGAAGGCGGCTATGTATTATCCGGTCATGGTGTTAAAAACACATGGCTAAAGAATAACGCCCTGGTCGGAGCTAAATTAAGTCTGGATTTTACTAAAAAAGAAGTGTTGGCTATTTTCACTCCGGAATCTTACTTAGATAGAGCATCGATTAGTATCGACAGCGCAGAGAAGGCGCTTCAGTTATCCAAGCATCAATTTATGGATGTGCCTTATGCCGATATTGAACAGAAGATTGTAGAAGCGAAGGATGTTTATGAGCTGGTCAAACAGCGTTTAAATGAAAGCGGTACCAATGGATTGTTGGATTTACTGAATGACTTGGATCAGAAAGTGACGGATGCAAGTTACATGAATTTTGAGTCTCCGAGAGTACAGACTCGAGGTCTCTGGATGAGGCCGAAGGAAAAGAATCTGGAGCAGGTCAGAGATCATGTGAAGAAAATCAAGGAGACCGGTATCAATGCCATCTATCTGGAAACGTGGTGGAATGGATATACGACTTGGCCAACGTCTTTGCCCGATACCGAATTAAATCCTTTGTATGAAGGCTTTGATGTACTTGGGGCATTTATTGAGGAAGGCAAGAAACAGGGGATTGAAATTCATGCCTGGGTGGAGAATTTTTTTGTCGGCGGACCGGTTGTGGAGAACCATCCCGATTGGCGTTTGGTCAGCAGACAAGGTATTGATTATGAAGTGGGCATGAACAATGCCAAGTGGTATTGGCTTAATCCAGCGCTACCGCAAGCTAGAGATTTCGTTGCTTCTGTATATAATGAACTCGTCACGAAATATGATATTGCTTCACTGCATTTGGATTATTTGAGGTATCCCGATTCCGGAGATTACACGAATGATTTTGGTTACGACACGTATACCCGAAATTTGTTCAGCGAGAAATATGGCGTTGATCCGCTCGACCTTCATGCAGGAGATCGTTACTGGGATGAATGGCTACAATTCCGTGCGGACATGATCAATACCTGGGTCGTTCGGGTAGTTAACGAGGCGCATCAGATCAAACCAAAGCTACAAATTACAACTGCGGTATGGCCGAATTATGAAGAAGCACCGAAATCACACTCACAAGAAGCGAAATACTGGTTAGATCATCATTTGATCGATCACTTGTTCCATATGTCTTATGCGCCGGGTTCGGAATTAACGGTAACAGACTTGAGAAACTCGATGGCATTAGCAGGGGACAATGCATTCGTCTCATCAGGTCTAGACACGTTCCAAGGCAATCCTACATCGGCTGTAGTGGATCAAATTACCGAAGCGACAAAGAATGGTGGAGCTGGAGCCGCATTATTTGAATTTGAAGGACTATTTTTAAATTATAAGTATGACAAGGTACTGAAGATTGGGGTGTATCGTAATCAAGCCATTTTGCCTGAATATGATAAGACCAAGCCGCTAGCAACTGTGATGGAAGAAATGATCCGTAAAATCAATGAGATTTACGTGCCTTTCGAAGGGATGAGCAGACAAGAAGGGGATACCCTTATCCACAAAATTCAACCGGCAATTCAAGCGTTGAATACGAATGCGGATATGAGAGCCGACACAGCAATGATCGCTAAACAACAGATCGAAGCCCTGAGAAGCGAACTTGAGGCCAACAGCTCGATTAATCCCGAAGTGAAGAACCGAATGACACATGATTTGGATTACGGACTCAAAATGGTCAGTATCTACTTCTCCAAAGCCGCATCGAAAGCGCAATTGAGCACACTGACGGTAAGTAAGGGGAAGCTGAGCCCTTCCTTCGACCCGTCGATCTATGCCTATCAGGTTGATGTAGATAATGCGGTTACTGCATTGGACATTACGGCGAGTGCAAGCAACAAGACAGCTCAGATTTTTGTGGACGGGAAGAGCTACGCGAATGACTCGGCGATTCCTGTGCAGCTCCAAGTTGGATTGAATTCGGTGATCCTTCAAGTGATGTCTGAAGACGGTTTGACAATAAATTATAATCTGTCGATATACCGTGCCTCTAAGGGAGATTCGGGTAGTAGCAGTGGCAATGGAGGCGGTGGCGGTGGTAATATCTCAACACCACCTCAAGATAAAGAGGAACCTTCGACAAATGGGAAGCTCGACAGCAGTGCACTATCGCTTAAGTCGGAAAAGAAACCCAACGGACAAACGATGCTAACTGCTATAGTGAGCGTAGATGAATTGAATAAAGCTTTCCAAAAGTTGAAGGAGAGTAAAGAGTCGCCCGGTTCTGTCACGATTGAATTGATGGGTGAAGATGATATCCAACAAGTCGGTATTCCGGCACAATCGCTCATTGATGCGTTGGCGATCGTACCGAACGCAACCATCGTAATCCAAGGAAATCACGCTGTCTTTGAAGTGCCGGTATCATTACCTGATTTGTCCACGTACATCAAGGAGCTTGGGGCGGATGCCAAGGATGCGATTCTTTATGTCACGATCGAACAAGTGAAAGGAAAAGATTTAGAGCAGGTTCGGAGTCAAACCGAACGGGAAAACACCACACTAATAGATGATCGGGTGATGGACTTCTCTGTTCGAGTCGAGGCGAATGGGAAAACGAAGACCTTCTCGAATTTAGGAAATAAGCATATGAAGCGCAGTATCATTCTAGATCAACCGATATCATCAGATACGGCAACAGCGGTCTATATTGATCCGAATACAGGCAGGTTCTCTTTCGTACCTTCTATATTTACGACACAAGGCGGTCAGACGGTCGTGATGATAAAGCGTAATGGTACCGGTCAATACGCCGTAATTCAATCCTTCCGAACATTTAAGGATTTGGAGAATCATTGGGCAAAAGCGGATATTGAGCTGCTTGCATCCAAGCGTCTGATCGAAGGGATGAGCGCAGATCAATTTGCTCCGGATCAAAAGGTTACACGTGCCCAATTTGTGAGCCTATTGGTTCGTTCATTAGACTTAAACTCGGACACAAGCCAAACGACGTTTCATGATGTGTCTACCTCCGATTGGTTCGCTGGTGCCGTAGGTGCTGCGGTAGATGCGGGCATCGCGAAAGGCAATGAGGATGGTTCCTTCAGACCTCATGATTCCATTACAAGAGAGCAGATGGCAATCATGATTAGCAGAGCACTATCTTTTGTCGGCAAATCAGTGCAGGCTCCTACTCCGCTTGACGCGACCGTCTATCATGATGAGGGATTGATTAGTGCTTGGGCGCAAGCAGCAGTCGCGGAGACACGTGATGCAGGTATTTTGAAAGGGGTAACGAGTACGACGTTTGAACCGGATAGTGATACAACACGTGCACAAGCAGCCGTGGCTGTGAAGCGGATGCTGCAATATTTAGGCTTTATCAATTCCTAATGAATTCACGGGGTGCCAGATATCCATTTGGCACCCCAATCCCCTATGGACTACGACATTTCCGAGTTCTTATGCGTATCATGTAAGTGGCTGGTCGGACGGACGTTATGCTGTGATTGTCTTTTACAGCTAAACAAAGGGAAATATTGTATTTTGTATTATCAATAGATAAAATATATATAATATTTACTCTTTTCATCTATGTATAATCCTCTTGAATCTACCTTCCTTACAACATATGAATTCCCAAAATTATGAATTAAATACCGTGTACAGGAGGTGCCCTTCCATTCAAAAGATAGATCTTGACCGGCTCGACCACTTGGCTAGTGTCGTGGAGCATCTGCGCCAAACGATGGAACAGGAGATTACCGGCATGTCCAGGGATGTGAATCGTCTGCTCCACGATACAGAAGCGAATTACTCGGAGTATTACGTACGTACAGTTACCCAAGAGACCGCAAGCCTGCTTCGCGAGATTGAAATGCTTGCGAGGCATATCGATGAGCAGCTCAGAGAAAAGGTAAGCGGCCTGAAGTATGCCACCAATCATTATGCAGATACCGATAGACAAGCCGAGAAATTGTCCCAATCACAGATATCCACATCACACTTCGATCAGAGATCTCCTTTTGCTCCGTTGCAGGATTTGACAGGAAACCGTTTGTTCAGTCCCACCAATTCTTCTTCTCCAGATTCCATCGCGTTCTCCAATCTATTCGAACAGCTTCAAGCGATCCAGCGACAAGGACTCCTGGTTCGTCTATCTCCCGTCAAAGAAGATCCGCGAATTGCCAGCCTTTTGCAAACGATGCAAAATGGGGATTCCATGGCACAGAGATTGGCCCAGCTGGAGTTAGAAAAAATCGCTGAGGCCTTTACGGAAATCGCCCGCAGTCAGAAAGCCTATGTTGTCTATCAGGCCTATGGTCATCGTGAATACATGGAGTCAGCTCATCAATATGCCGAAGCCCAGCGGAAGAAGCTCGAAGAGATGGGCGTGTCGGGGGAATGGTATAAAGAAGGCATCGATCTGAGTGATTTTTATCAAGGCGGGTTACTGGAAGCCTGTAGATACAATCCGTTAAAGAATGACCGATCGCTGCTGTTAGATGATGAAGAGATCAGAGCCCTGCTGGAGCAGGGGATGTTGGGAGAAGTTGAACTGGATGTGCTTCGTCAGAGATATGACGAACTGGAGGTAAAGGTACTTCAACGTCAGCAGCTAGAGCAGCAGTTGGAGGAGTATAATCAATTAGTCGCTGAGGAAGACATCCGGAAGATGCAGCAGCTTCTTAAAGATATGAATCTGTATCATGGAGAAGTCACCGGTGAGTATAATCAAGAGCTGCTAATTGCTGTAGCGGGTTATCAGTATATCGCCAATAATCATAGTACCCTGTTTGCCGTATGGCGTGAATTAAGTGGTTATCATGAGGGTAAGGAATTTGAAGTAGATGGGCTGATTACGAAAGAGCTAATAGAGGTGGCAGATGCGGAGAGAGAACTAGGTTATTGGAATGATCCTGGTGTGAAAGCCAGTGGGGTTGGGGTAGCGATGACCACGGTAGGAGTCGGGGATGGAATCGTGAGTCAGGTTTGGGATGAAGGCAGCGGGCTAGTGAAGCAGGTCTGGTCCGTCAATCCAACGAATCCGAAGTTCTGGACAGAGACGATGCCGGGATATTATGATCTAGCCAAGGCCATCGCAAATGGAGATATTACCCTGGAGGATATCAAGGAAGCGTTGAAAGAAGGGGCTGCAGAAGAGTTCGTAGTCCCGTTCCAGGATATCTATGATTTACAGGAGAAAATACTTAGTGGAAAAGCCAGCTATGAAGAGAGCCAGCGGTATGGACGAGCCTTGGTGAAAGCTTTTCTTGCGCTGACACTAGTAGAAGGTGCAGTTAAGTCAGGTGTTAAGATATCTGGTAGACTGAGCAGGCAGCTCTCCGAGCTACTGCCTAAGCTGAATGGCGGAGCTGTGGTGGTTGCTGAAGGTGGAATGAAGGTCAAGGTTCCAGACACATATCGTATCGAGACTCCAGAGAGTCCCGATATTCAGAGGAAACAATATGAGGTAGATCGGAAGAGGGGTGAAGAGGGTACTAAGGGGACGGGTAATCTAATCTTCAAATCAGATTATGATGACCATTTAATAAACGTTAAGAAATTTGACCGAGATCCATCCAAAGGTATTACAGGCGGTCACAATATGGGTGAGTTCTACAATTATTTCAGAAATGTTTTGAAGTTAGATGATGTGGATTTTATTAACAAGGTAACACCCCACCCAACAATTGATGGAATTATTCAAATTAATTACAAGATACCCAAACTTGATAATAAGGGCAACTTGACTGGAGAGTATAAGTACTTCAAAAATCCAAAAACTGTGTATGACTCATCCAAAATTTCTGAGGCAACAATAATCGAATGGGGTAAAGCCGCTATGCAACAAGGAATTGATTCTGGTAGTATTGTCGGAAGAAAAATAACTGGTATTGCTCCAAATGGATTGAAATTCGAAGGGTATATGGATGCAAATGGTATTATTACAAAATTTTATCCAAAACTAGACTGAAGGAGATAAACTATGAAAATAGATAAGAATTTTGATGAATTAACTGCAATGGAGCTTTACTTCCTCTATCTTGATGAGGATAAATTTGTAGATGCCCTTGAAGATTTTTCAAACACGGTAGGATATGGTATTTCAGAGTTTATCTGTTGTGCGTTTCCATCTGAATATGAATCATGGGAAGAGGGGTATTTTGGAGATACGGGCGTGAAATTTGAAGTTGAACCGCCAGCAGTCGATGAAATTAAATATGAAATAGTATCGAATACAGACTTCATTGATTTTCTTGATAAATTAACACATCAGTACCTTGTTTCATATCCTATGGAGCAATCTAAAGTTGAACTTCTTTTAAACCAAATAAAAACTACATTACTTTAATAAGTGGGGGCTACCCAGAACCCAATGAGCCCAACACACAACCGTATAAAGATTTCTTCATTTCGGTTGTACGCACATCAAATGCTTTAATTTTATACCCTAAATAACGCTATTCCGATAAATCAAGCAGTTTATTATGGTCAGATACCACCATGATTGACCTGTTTTTTGTGGCTCAAAACTGAAATCAGTGCTTGACGAAACAAATATATCAACGAAATGCTGGATTTACCAGAACTAAAAATTCACCAATTGATGCCGATGAACTTCACATAGAAGCTTTACCAGTCAGCGTCAGACAATGTTGCCTCTGCTGTAGGTCGGATCAAGATGTCATTCGTAAAGGAAGCAATAATATGCGGACTGTTCGGCATCTTCCTGTGTTTGAGATGAAAACCTATCTGCACGTACCGTCCATTCGGATGTATTGTACTTGTTGCAAAATCGGGTTTGTATGGGCGTACGAATCCGTCGGACACAAGCAGCGCTACAGTGTCGATGATTTTTCAATCAAAAAAGGCCATACGTCACGTTTTGATATCCTAGGTAGGCGGTATATGTCTTTTATATAGGCGAGAATTCTAGAATATAATATAACTCCGCTTAATCCTCATATAATATTGTAGATCGGAAGAGGGGTGAAGGAGTGGTAGGACGCAAAAAGAATTGGATGATTTAGCAGGCGATCCTTCACATGGCGGTAAAATTAGGACTAGATTTGGAACAACAAGGAAAACTAGGGAAGATAGTACGTGACCCGCAAGGAAACGGAGGAGTAGAATTTATTGATACAACAAATAAAGTTAAATGGGACGTTAAAAGTTTCGTATCTTATCCAAATGGTCATACTTCACCCAAAAAAGGCGCATTTACAGTAAATAACGGGATGAAGGCAATTTATAAAGAACTAGATGAAACTTACAATGTAATTGTGGATAAAAGAGACATGATTCCTGAGCATGTTGAACAGTTAAGAGAGGCAATGGAAAAAGCTGGGATATCAGGTGGGATTATTTGGTATCAATAGGAGGATTAGGTATGACAACTGATATCAAAGAATTATGACTCGATTAGAATCTCAACGCCTTTGGATTGAAACTATTGGAGAACAAGGAGAAAAACTAGGTATAGATGAAATTGATTTGCGAAATTTAGATTTGTCACAATACCCATTAGACCAAGCATATATAACAGCTTGTATCTTTGATGGCATGAACTTAAATCACAAAGATTTCTCTTCATCTTTACTAAGTTCATCAACTTTTATATCTACAAATTTAGAAGGGGCGGACTTTTGTAAATCTAATGTCTCGTATGTGGACTTCACAAAAGCCAATGTTAAAGCTGCTAGACTTGCTGATAGTGAATGTATTGAGACGGTGTTTGTTCAAGCAGATTTATCAGATGCTAATTTAGTGGCTGGTCTTTTTGATGAGACGGATTTTCGCAATGCAATATTGTTTAATGCTGATGTGTGGTTAGCTACGATTGAAAGAGTATTGCTAAAAGGAGCTAAATTAACTGGGGTTCGGGGGCTAGAAGAGGCTTTTATAAAAAGCATCAATATTGGGACGCCAGAACAACCAAATATTCTAGTAGGTGAAGAAGCTAGAAAATGGTTACAAGATAATAAGCAGCCCCTTTGGATAATGAGGAAAATAGTATAACAATAATTCAAGATATGTCAGATAATGAAACGGATGTCGCAGCTTGGAACTGTATTATTGATGCAGTTGCTTATACTAGTAGGAAAGCATTTGAAAAAGAAGGCGTCAAATATTATCCAGAACCAATTGCTTTAGTCGATGATACATTAGTAGACCATTTTATGGACTGCTTTGAAAGATGTGTAGAGGAATCAGATAGTTATATTCAGAGAATAGTTTTTTTATTGGAAGACTGTAAGAATGGGAATATTACGAGTGATATACAGGCAGAAGTTTTAAAAAAATTACAAATATAGAATTAACTATTTTCTCTAATAAATAGAGTATTTATAACTTTAATAACAAGATCGTACAATACAACGAATAAACCAGCCAACTTAATAAACCTTCAAAGACTCCTTCCAACTTGTTTTATGAGTAAGAATGAGCTTTTTTTATGTCCGAAATCAGAGGGAGTACGAAACGAATAGTAAAAGAAGTACAGTCGCAAATGGCGACAGAAGTCGGAGAATCGTTTGAAATCGAAGGAGTACGAGCGCAGATACTAACAGCGTAAGGCACATCAATTCGAATAATAATATATGTATCAAGGCGCTTTAGCAGCCCACCGATTCAAACTTACAACCACGGTCACTTTCCAGAGCAGATACGAAACCACGAGGAGCAACCATACAAAAGTCACGTTAAAAGAAGGGACTGCAGTTCGTGGTTCCGTTCCAGGATGTCTATGATTTACAGGAGAAAATATTGAGCGAAAAGGCCAGCTATGAAGAGAGCAAGCGATATGGGCGCGCCTTGGTAAAAGCCTTTCTGGCTCTGACACTAGTGGAAGGAGCAGTAAAGTCGGGAGTTAAGATATCCGGCAAACTGAGCAAGCAGCTCTCCGAGCTACTGCCTAAGCTGAACGGCGGAGCCGTGGTGGTTACTGAAGGTGGAATGAAAGTCAAGGTTCCAGATACGTATCGCATCGAGACTCCGGAGAATCGGAATATTCAGAGGAAGCAATATGAAGTAGATCGGAAGAGGGATTGAAGAGGGGATTGAGAGGACGGGACAAGCTCTTAAAGTACCTCAAGGACTTACACAGGCACAATTTGATAAAGTATCATCAATGATACGAGAAAAAGTAGGGTATATAAGTGATGATATATTTGTTCAAGGCAGTCGGGAAAAGGGAACTGCAAAACCAACTTCTGATATTGATATATCTATAAGGGTTCTATCTGAGAAATTTGATGAATTAATACAAAGCTCTTTTAGTAAAGTTAAACCACCTAATCCAGGGTCTGCTAAGGAGAAAACAATGCTTCATGCTATTGAAACAGGGAAAATTCAATCAGGAGAAGCGAAATTGAGCAAGTTTAGGGAACAACTCCAACAAGAGCTAGGTATGGATGTCGATATTTCAATTATTAAAACAGTGGACCTTTTGACAATCCCCCGTTTACACCAATCAAATGATCTGAGGTGATTTCGTTGGAAGAAGAATATGATTTATTTACTAAAATTTTTGTAGATAGCGATGTTGATAAAGAGATGTTACTAGATACAGTCTCAAACATTGTTATGGGTACTATTAGCGGTTCGAGCATATTGACGAAGCAAGCAGGAATATTTATTTTCAATAACGGTGATTTCGATAAAGACAAAAGAAATCAAGGGAATGATGGCTTTCTATATTACAAGTACTACCTTGAAATTGAACCAACTGAAAATGTGATTGACCGTAACTATGTATTTGAAATATCTAATTTGCTGACAGGGTTATGGGACGCTGATTTTAAAGCAATAGCATCGTGCGATTTTGAAGACTTGCTACCAAGAAAAGGCGGTTATAATTTTGATCATCGTTAAAGATTAAAACTTGCGGGTTTACAGAGCAACAACAAGATCGTGCAATACAACCAACCAAACACTAAACAATTAACAAACACTTGATAAACTTTTAAAGGCTTATTCCAACTTGAACGATGAGGAAGGGACAATAAATCTGTTTACAGAGCGACTTACTTGCCAAAGTTGTACTGATGTAATATTCGACTTTAGAAGAGAATACCCGAATATTACAGAAACGTTTTTACAAACGGTGGTAAAGTAGTTAAATAGGACAGCAGGGAAGGAGAAACGAATGCAGGAGTGGGATTATAAAGAACTAACAGAATATATCAATGAAGTCTTCGAAAATTATATGAC
Organism: Paenibacillus aceti; assembly: GCF_003614185.1. GTDB lineage: Bacteria > Bacillota > Bacilli > Paenibacillales > Paenibacillaceae > Fontibacillus > Fontibacillus aceti. The sequence continues at coordinate 2,524,100 of NZ_KZ987724.1, read as the reverse complement.
AGATGGGCTAAATGCTCTTCAGGCAGGAGGACGATGCTTGTATGAATTTGCCAATGTTATTGAGGAAGGGGAAACTGAGAAGACTATATTTTATGTTACTCTAGCTCGTTTACAGATTGAAAAAGGAGTCCTTCTCAACGAACATATGATGAAGTTAGAAGTATTACTAAGAACTTTGATATAAATAACTTCGCTAGCGATTTGGGTTCTGATGATGCTATAGATTTAAGTAAACATGTTTGGTTTAGAAAGCCCTATCCTGGTAAAATATATAGAAGATCATGAAGAAAATGAAGAACAGTTATTAAAGAAAAATCCTTATGAAAATGAAAAATGTATTTTTAAACAAGGGAAATGCCTATGTCTTCTTCATTAGATTTATTTCATGAACTTTTATGAATGAGCTTTCAGAAGTAGAATATGAGAAACTGAGTGATGATTGTTATAGTAGTGATAGTAGAATTGGTGGTTATCCCTATTTTATTCAGAATGAATATATGGGTTTTGATGATGATAATTTCCTTTTGTTACAACTGGATATCGATGATGAATGCGGTATTATGTTTGGGGATTCTGGGAATGTTGTTGATGATGTTGGTTTTTTTGTGCTAATAAATTCCATTAGATACAAATAATATATACGCCACTACAACAATCTACTGTTAAGATATTTTATCGAAAGGAGTTAAATCATGAATGAAGAACTCATAAGAAAGGTCCTTGCCTTTCGTCAAAACCGTAATTGGGAGCAATTTCATAATCCAAAAGATTTGGCTATATCAATAAGCATAGAGTCATCTGAACTCCTAGAGAATTTCCAATGGAAATCACCGGAGGAAGCTCTAGATTTGAAGAAAGATAATATTGCAGACGAGTTAGCAGATGTACTCATTTATTCGATCTATATGGCGGAGACTTTAAATATAAGCATTGAAGAGTTGATTCTAAACAAGCTGAAAAAGAATGAAGTAAAATATCCCGTAGAAAAGGCGTATGGTAAGAAGGATAAGTATACTGACTTGTAGAGGTGCATCTAATGATTATTTATAGCAGCAGTGCTCTTGAATTTCGTGAGAAAGTTGACAGTAATTTATTGACTATATCGATAGAAGAGGCATTCATCAAAAAGATGGGAATGCGACCGAGTCGTGGTGAAATTAGAGCATGGAATAATTCCATGCAATTTATGGAGCGTGTCATTCGTAACTCAAGGATAGCAGATGATTGTGGAATTATGATTGAATATAATATTCCAGCTACGAGCAAGCGAGTTGATTTTATTGTAACCGGGCAGGACGATGCCGGATATAATAATTTTATAATCGTAGAGTTGAAGCAATGGGATTCAGCAAAAGCAACCGACCGTGAGGATGTGGTACTTGCTTATGTTGGAGGAAAAGAAAGAGAAATGACACATCCTTCCTATCAGGCATGGTCATATCGACAGCAATTAGAGGATATGAATGAGGCGATTCAAAGTCAAAATATTCATAGTTATTCGTGCTCATACCTACATAATTATAGAACTCCACAACCAGATCCACTTCAAAGCCAACAATATCATTCGATCATCAAGCAATCACCTTTATTTCTGTCTGAAGATACCATTAAGCTGCAGGAGTTTATCCACAAGCATACCGGCAAAGGAAACGGGATAAACCTGCTCTATTTAATTGAAAATGGGAGAATTCGTCCTTCCAAGAAGCTAATTGAACATATTGATGGGTTATTTAAAGGAAATTCTGAATTCATTTTGCTAGATGAGCAGAAAATTGCATATGAATCAATTATGAGTGAGGCTAAGGAAATAACGAGTAAGAAGACATTGATCGTAAAAGGTGGGCCAGGGACAGGGAAGTCTGTCATTTCGATGAATGCATTAGGCGGCCTTCTAAAGAAAAAGCTGAATGTAAAGTTCGTTGCTCCCAATGCCTCATTCAGGACAGCTATGGTTGAGACCTTAGTTAAACAACAGACAAAAAATAAATCAAGAGCTAGAGGACTATTCGCTGGCTCAGGTCAATTTTACAATGCTCCTGCCGATTTCTTTGATGTACTAATCGTTGATGAGGCTCATCGTCTTAAGGGGAAGGGTGCATATATGTATCAAGGCGTGAATCAAATTGAGGATATTATTAAAGCATCCAAAGTGAATGTATTTTTTATTGATGATAATCAACGTATTAGGCCTGATGACATTGGTACAGTTGAAGAAATTAAGCGAATCGCAGAAATGAATCATTCACAAGTCTTTGAGTACACCTTGTCTGCACAATTTAGATGTTCGGGAGCAGAAGGATTTCTGAATTGGATTGATCATATTTTCCAGATTAGAGAGACAGGAAACTTTGATGGATGGGATCAAGATGCGTTTCAGTTCTTATTGATGGATAATCCTAATTCTGTTTATGAACTAATTAAAGAGAAAGTAAGTGAAGGCTACAAAGCTAGAATGCTAGCGGGGTACGCTTGGGAATGGACGAATGCCAAAGCTGGTAATCCAAATGGAGAAATCGAGGATGTTGATATTCCAGAACATGATTTTAAGATGCCTTGGAATGGACGTGCCCTTTCCACTTGGGCGATTGACGAAAGAGGATTAGAACAAATTGGTTGTGTTCACACCTCGCAGGGGTTGGAATTTGATTATGTTGGCGTCATCATCGGTAATGATTTGAAATATGATCCGCAATCGATGCGTATTTATGCTGACTATGAAGAGTATAAGGACAAACAAGGGAAAAAGGGACTTAAAAAGGACAATGACCAACTGACAAAGCTAATTAAAAATATATACAAAGTGTTAATCTCTAGAGGAATGAAAGGTTGTTTCCTGTATTGCCGAAACCCGGAGCTGCGGAACTATATAATTGGGCAGTTAGGTAAGGTAATATTGGTAGAAACAACTAAGGAGTTTAAAGCCATTGAGTCATCTTATATTAAACAATAGTTCAATCGATAGAGCAGCGTTCATTAAGGGGTGATAGATTGAGTTATATAATTGATCTTGTCAAATCACTATTTCCAGATACTATAACCGCTGCTGTGGCTATAGTTCTATTAGTATTAGTTTTCTGGATGTATAAGGAGCTCAGAAGCAACTACCTCGAAGATACTAAATCAATTCAACTACGGATAGAAAAAGCACTCGACATCTATTCGGATGTAGAATTAGAGATATATAAATACTTTAATGAAGAGTCTGATTTGTTTACGGTTACCGAACAAATTTCTAAAGCTACATCTATTCTTCCTTATGAATTTATAAAAAAATACAACAAATTTAAAGAGATAACAGATGAAGCTGTGAAAAAGGATCTATTAAATGAGTTTCATAAAGAGATAAAGGAAGAAATCTTGAGGCTAAAATTAAAACAACTTGACTCCGTTACATTAAAAGAAAATAAAGACATATTTATGGCTGTTGATCATTACATAAAAACAAAATTAGCCCCATTCGGAGTCCCTTTTATTCATACTTACGTGAATATAATTTTCCTTATGTTGTTAGTACTGTTTGCTATATCTCTACTAAGTGCCACATCGATTAAGGAGCAAGTCTGGATATTTTCCGTGGTATTCGCGGCACTCTTTTATATTGTTTTGCTGTACTTGATTATTACTGAAGGCTTTGTCAAAAAACGATTTAAACATTCCTTTAAAAATTGGATCTTATTTTTTATGTTTGTACCCGGATTGCCTGTAGCTGTGATTTTTACAGAAGCATGGTTCAGAGGAATAATCGCTTTGGGAGTGATATTCATTTATGGCCATTATGCTGCAAAAAAATGTATGGGGAAACCAGTGGTATAAATCTCGGCCAAACTATCTTAAGTGAAATATCGATATCCAATTTCGGTTGTTAATTGCCTAAAGAGCCTGCTGCTACTTACAGCGGACATTATCAAGTTGATTACTAAAAACTTCTATAAAGAGGATCCTCAGGGAAGCATCTATTCCCAGCAAGTGGGTTATTTAATTGACCTTACTTATTATTCAACTTTTGCAATATCCAAAAGCTACAAAGATCGTCGTCCCGCCTACAAATTGGGGAGCGGAGGCTTTTCTGCTAGCGGAAGTATAGTGAGTTTATCTTGCTTAGTACTCTTTAGATAATTGGCATTCAAAAGACAGTATGCAGGGACAGAACAGAGCTGGCGATGCTTACTATACGCGAATATTTGGTGCTTCAGAAGTTGTAGGAAAGCCGACACCCATCGACGGTTTCTTTTCTAGCCTGTTCGTTCGATATAAATGAGCGAACGATCAGTAACGATCTTCAAGGATTGGATGCGTGGTGCAGGCATGAGATTCAGGCTCACTTTCTACTTTTCTGCGGGACGGAAAGAACCTTAAGCTTCTTGACAAGAACCAATCCATTGGTTAAGCTTTCTCTAAAGAGAGTTTTGGAAAAAAGTAGGATATCCTCTGCCGTATAAGTGAGGTACGGAAAAAGCAAAAGGAGGGTGGCGTTTATTGCTACTCTCCTTATTTTTAAAAGAGGAAGGATCTGATGAGTAAAACACTCAAAATCTGCGGAATCGAAAAAGTTTATCTGGATTATCTTCGACAGTTTGACCATCTAGTATCTAAGGACCCTCTCAAAACAGGAAATTTATTGGCGTTGTATTGGAAATTAACGGCCTTTCCTATTTCGCTCCACTATCGTCCCCTAAACCAAAACATGAGTACATAGCAGAGTCAGCACCTGATGTCATAAAAATAAAACAGGGGAAATTAGGAATTATCAATCTTAACAACATGATTCCTACAATTCCTGAGGTTATTATTCCGATGGATATTGCCGCAGTATCGGACGAGAAATATAGACAACTACTAATGCAGCAAGCCTTGTTCATTCGCAAACATGAAGATACTATCAAGAAAAAGGCTAAAAGGCTGTATCAGATTGTGAAAAGTGATAAGCAGCCTAAACTGAACAAACGATGCTGCAACTATGGTGTATATTTATACAATAAATTGGTATTGTAGTTCTGGAATGAGTAATATTACATGAAATTGGTATGCCCAAAATTACAAATTCCAGCTGATAAAAGGGAGGGATGGCTCTGAATAATATAATCCCGGAATTTCTAGGTAGTGCTAGAGTGCACGCGATAATTTGGACAGTTTTATTAGTCGTTTATTTGGTCTGTTTGAACACTGTAATTATGGTTGAGATTATGGATAAGCATCAAATGAAATATGAATATGGAATGGGAGTTCTTTTTATCATTCCAGTCAATTGGATTTATACGATTTTGAATGTATCGACATTAGTGTTGTTTGTGTTTGCAGCAGTTTTAGATAAACCTCTCTTCATTCTATTAGGTGTTCTAGTGTTTCTACTTTTAACCATTTGCCAACATCTCCTTGCTCTGGCCTTTGGTACCTACACGGGTTATGAAGTTTGGGCTTACCTGTTATTTTTCTGTGGGATGGCAGGCTATATTTTAACTCGCCTTCTCAATTGAATCCGAATTTAGCTGTGTTCAGTTAAGTTGATGCAATATACCGCGTACAAACTCTCCATGCAAAATCGAAAGCTGCAAAAATGCAGGTTTTTAACCCGAAACCTCCTATTTTTAAGAAATTCCTGCAAATGTGCAGGCTTTTAGGCCGTTCTGATTGAAATCGAGCTGATTTGAAGAAAAAGCCTGCATTTTCGCAGGAATTTACTCTCTTGAGTTGGAATTTTTACTAAATTCCTGCATATTTGCAGGCTTTATCACCAAGCGCCGTTTATGCGCGATGACCTTTCCCAAAAAAGCAAAAAAGTCCCCCACCCAGCTTCCGCTGAACGGGGGACTCGCCTCTCATCTAATTAACTATTCTCCAGAATCGTATTCAAGGTTGTGCGGTCAAGGCCCTTAACGAGCTTGATCAGCAGTTCCTTGGCGGCATCGTAATCATCGGTGTGGATGATGGATGACGAGGTGTGGATGTAGCGGGAGCAAATGCCGATGACGGTGGAAGGTACGCCGCTGCCGCTTAGATGAACTTGGCCGGCATCCGTACCGCCAGGGGATACGAAGTATTGATACTTGATCTTATGTGTATCCGCTGTGTCCTGGATATATTCGACCATGCCGCGATGGGTCAGCATCGTAGGGTCGAAGATCCGCAGCAAAGCGCCTCCGCCCAGCTGTCCGAATGCTTTCTTGTCTCCGGTCGTGTCGTTGGCTGCGCTGGCATCCAGGCCGAAGAAAATATCAGGCTGGATCATATTAGCGGAAGTGCGAGCTCCGCGCAATCCCAGCTCCTCCTGAACCGTTGTGCCACAGTAGAGCGTATTCGGCAATTTTTCCTTGTGGAGTGCTTCCATAAGCTCGATAGCCAAGCCGACTCCGTAGCGGTTATCCCATGCCTTGGCCATGATTTTCTTCGGGTTGACCATAGGGGTAAATTCACAGATCGGCACGATTTGCTGACCTGGACGGACGCCTGCTGCTTCAGCCTGTTCGCGGCTATCCGCACCGATATCCAGATACATCGTCTTCAAATCGACGGGCTTGCTGCGATCCGCTTCACTCAGCAAATGAGTCGGGGTTGAGCCGACTACACCGATGATTCTGCCTTGTGGTGTAATAATTTGCAGGCGCTGCGCCAGTACAGCCTGACTCCACCAGCCGCCGAGCGGTTGGAAGGAAATCATGCCATGATCGCTGATTCCCGTCGTCATGAAGCCGACCTCGTCCAGATGTCCGGCTACCATGACTTTGGGGCCGTTATCGTCTCCGCGCAGTACCCCGAATAAGCTGCCTAGGCGATCCTGCAGGAATTCCGGCGTATAGGCGGACATCTTATCCTTTACAAAGGCACGCAGTTCACGTTCAAAGCCCGGTGCCGCAGGAAATTCGGTTAATTGCTTGAATAATTCCAGCGTTTTTTTGTCCATGATTCGTATCTCTCCTTGCGTTAAATAAATTGCGAGTTGAACAACCTCTTTAAGTATGCGCCATCTTGCTCGTATTGTCTATTTATTAACCCGGATAAGCCCAAGCTAGGCGAATACCGCACATCGACCATGACTGGAGCATATACTGCGATTAAGTGAAGGATATTATTGGGAGGCAACGAAGATGGAGCGCTATTCCAAGGATTGGATCGTCATCTTTCTGCTATTTATTTTACTTATTCTTATCTTGCAGTATCTGTAGATTGCTCATACAGCAATTAGATGAACAGTGTTTCTCAGGCGACTGGGAGACACTGTTTTTTGCTTTAAAGACAGCTCGAACAATCGATATGGATGATTTTCCAAACATAACAAGCGGCGATGTGGCAAATAATGAATATACACCGTCAGGAGAGGAATTAAGTTGTAAGAAGGAGGGACAATCGTGCCAACCAAATCAAAATCAGGCACCCGGTTCAGGCTGAACTCCATATCCTTGACCGAACAGGACTATAAGCAGATCGCCGATTCTCATAAGCCGAAGACGAATATTTTCTGGAACTGCCTGAAGGCCTTTCTGGTTGGGGGCTTCATTTGCTTCATTGGCCAGTGCATTCAGCAGTTATTTATGACCTTTGCCGGAATGTCAGCCAAGGAGGCGAGCAGCCCGACCGTCGCCGTATTGATTATCATATCCGTGATTCTGACCTCCCTTGGAGTATATGATAAGATCGCCCAGTGGGCAGGCGCAGGCTCGGCCGTTCCAGTCACTGGATTTGCCAATTCCATGTGCTCCTCAGCGATTGAATCCAAGGCAGAGGGACTGGTGCTAGGCGTAGGTGCCAACATGTTTAAATTAGCAGGCTCCGTCATTGTCTTCGGTGTGGTAGCGGCTTTTATCGTCGGGCTGGTACATGTGATCTTTGGTCTGGGAGGAGTGCATTAGCATGCTGATCGGCTCACAGACCTGGGAATTTCGCAGTAAACCGACGATTATCGGGGCCGCGACTGTAGTAGGGCCTGAAGAAGGGGATGGACCGCTATCCTCAACCTTCGATCATATTTACGACAATTTGGAGATCGATGAGAAGACCTGGGAGAAGGCGGAGCGCAAGCTGCTTCAGCATGCTTCCTCATTAGCGCTTGTACATGCTGGCATCAGTAAGGAACAGCTCCAATTCTTCGTCTGCGGAGATCTAATGAATCAGATCATTAGCGCCACCTTCGCCGCCCGTGATGTTGGCGCTCCATATCTTGGAGTATTCGGCGCCTGTTCAACTTCCATGGAGAGCCTGGCGCTCGCTGCGATGATCGTTGATGCCGGGGGAGCCAAGTACGCTATGGCCGGGACAGCGAGCCATAATTGCACGGTGGAGAAGCAGTTTCGCTACCCGACTGAATATGGTTCTCAGAAGCCGCCGACCGCTCAGTACACCATTACGGGTTCGGGCTGTGCCGTGGTTGCCTCGGCAGGCTCGGGCCCGCGTGTTACCCATGCGACGATTGGGCGAATTCAGGATATGGGAGTCAAGGACCCCTTCAATATGGGAGCCGCGATGGCCCCGGCTGCAGCGGATACGATCGTAGCTCATTTTCGCGATACGGGTCGGAAGCCGGAGGACTATGATTTAATCGTAACGGGTGATCTGGCATCCGTTGGACATGCTATCGTTAAGGATATTCTAAGCAAGGATGGCTTATCCATCGATAAGACGGAATTCAATGATTGCGGCCTGATGATCTTCGACCGGGACAGGCAGAATTTTGTCTTGGCCGGGGGGAGCGGCTGTGGTTGCTCAGCAGTAGTTACTTATGGACATATTCTGAAAAAAATGAAAAAAGGTGAGCTGAACCGCGTTTTAGTCATTGCGACGGGGGCCTTGCTATCTCCGCTGTCTTATCAGCAAGGGGAGAGCATTCCTTGTATCGCCCATGCGGTTGCTCTGGAAAGGGAGGCGAGCTCATCATGATTTTTCTGTGGGCTTTTGTGGTTGGCGGGCTGTTCTGTGTTGTCGGGCAAATTATGTTCGATATCTTCAAATTAACCCCTGCACATACGATGAGTACGCTGGTTGTGCTCGGCGCAGTGATGGATGCGTTCGGATTATATGATCCGCTCGTCAAATTCGCCGGGGCCGGAGCGTCCGTTCCGATCACCAGCTTTGGCAATTCCCTCGTTCATGGAGCCCTGTCAGAGCTGCAGCGGGATGGCTGGATCGGGGTAATCACCGGGATCTTTGAAGTGACCAGCGCCGGGATCTCGGCGGCGATAATATTCTCCTTCCTCGCCGCGCTAGTCGTAAGGCCAAAGGGATAATTCCATAACTAATCAAGGGGCTGTCCAATAAGGGCAGCCCCTTTTGGCGAGAAATAACGTTAATCAGAGGAGTGATGTGATCGCACGGATCAAGCGGTCAGAAATGACCGTTAGGGCATGAAAACAACAACTATGTTCCTCCAACGGACACTTTTGACCCTTAGAAGCGCAAAATGCAATTTTTCGCGGCAATTTCTCTTGTAATGGACATTATTGTCCGTTACAGGGCGGGAGTATCACAGGATCAACGCTAACGGACAATAATGTCCGTGTCCGAGTGACCCGGCCAGAACAAGGGGATGTTCACATTTCTGGGCACGCAAAAGAGGCCCCAAGTCGGAGGATCGACTTTTGAGACAGCCCCTAGCCTCTTTTCATCCTGCACACCAATCCATCGACTTCTTCTAACATTTCGTTACCGTTCGATGGAGAACCTTGGTGTACTTTGTCTAGCTGAATCATGTAAAATAGGTAGATATAGGATATGCATTGATTGGAGGGGAACGAGTTCATGCCAAAAAATGAACCATTGATGAGAGCATTATCTGCCATCAGAGATAACCTGCAAGCTTGTATACTTGGCAAATCATTTGAAATTGAGCTTCTGTTGACGACATTGCTGGCTGGAGGGCATGTTTTAATAGAAGATGTCCCTGGCACCGGGAAGACACAGTTGATCAAGGCTCTGAGCAAATCGATCAATGGCGAGTATCGGAGAATACAGTGTAATCCCGATATTCTCCCTAGCGATATTACAGGCGTCTCGGTGTTCCATCCGCATGAAGAGCGCTTTGTGTTCCGGCCGGGTCCGGTGATGACGAATATCCTGCTTGTCGATGAGATCAACCGGGCGACGACGAAGACCCAATCCGCCTTGCTGGAAGTCATGGAGGAACGCTGTGTGACCGCTGACGGAGTGACCTATGAACTGCCGCATCCCTTCATGCTCTGCGCGACGCAGAATCCGATTGACTTTGAAGGTACGTATCATCTCCCCGAAGCCCAACTGGACCGGTTTATGATGAAGATTCAGATCGGGTACCCCGATGCGGCCACGGAGAAGAGCATGCTGCTCTCTCATATGCAGGGACAGCCGGTTGAGCAATTAAGATCCGTTACGACCATGGAGAAGATTGCGCAGATCCAGCAGCAAATCAGAACTGTTCATATTAGTGAAATGGTGATGGATTACTTGCTTGAGGTTGTGCGGAGAACGAGAGAGCATCCAGATGTTCTGCTCGGTGCTTCGCCCCGGGCTTCGATCGCTTTCCTGAGCGCGGTCAAGGCATTCGCTTTTCTGCAAGGCCGTGAGTACGTGCTCCCGGATGATGTCAAAATCCTGGGTCCTTATGTGCTAGGGCATCGGATCTTGCTGCGTCCGGAGTCCAGAATGAATAATAATATGAGCGGAGATCATGTGCTCTTACAGATTTTACGGCAGACTCATGTACCCGTGGCCGTAGGGAGATAAATGATGCGTGTAATGTGGAATACTGTAAGAACAGGACTCGTATCCCGCAATTTCTGGAAAGCGGCTTCATTATGGCTGGTATGCCTGCTGTACGTATTATTTCAGGGCGGCAAAACATCGATCATGCTGTTTGCAATGGTGAATGTGCTCATGATCTATTGGTTCATCTGCAGTATAGCAGGCGTTGAGCGGGTGAAGGGACAGCGAATTCTGACCGTAAAGGGTGAGCCCATAGCCAAAATAGCGCTGCAAGCAGGCACTCAGGTTGAAGTGCGGCTGAGATTACAGTTGCCTACATTTGTGCCGCTGCCTTATCTGATTGTCAGAGAGAAACTGCAGAAGCATAACGGAGATTCATGGAAATATGAAGACAGTGTTGTACCCAGGTTGGGCAGTCATTCAGAGCTAATATATCAGACGCCGCCACTGGAAAGAGGACGCTACAACTTTAAGGCGACGGAATGCCGTTCCCAAGATATTTTTGGGCTGCTGGAGCATGAAGGGAAATTCCAGACGGAAGGAGAGTTTTACGTGCTGCCCCAGAGGGTCTTTATCCCGCGCTGGCAGCTGCTTGGTCATCATTCAAGATATTCAGGGCCTGAGACGACGTTGCTACAGTCTTGCCGGGAGACGACACAGATTAACGGAGTCAGAGATTATATCTACGGCGACAGAATCTCAAGAATTCATTGGAATGCAACTGCCAAGACCGGTGAGTGGAAATCCAAGGAGTTCGAACGGGAGTCGATTCCCAAGACGATGATTGTCCTGGATGCTCATACGATCCATTATACCCAGCGGGAGCAATTTGAGCTGGCCGTGTCGACAGCGGCTTCTCTATTGGAATATGGCGGCCGGGAAAAGATCAGTATGGGGCTCTGTATTCTCGGCAGAGAGTTATGGGGCAACGCGCCTACAGACAGTCCATTTGACCGCCATCAGATGCTGCAGCGATTAATAGATGTTAATGCGGATGGTACCGGGGATTATACTACCCAACTGGAGGAAAGACATGAACTATTCCCGGCAGGAGCATTTGTTATTATTGTCACCCCTCTGGCCGATGAGAATTTATTCAATATGGTGCGCTGGGCGAAAGGCCGTCAGTTGATTCCCTACCATATTCATACGGCGTGTCCTTCAAGGGAGATAGACTCGCCTATTCGTTCTGAATCCATGCATGGTCATGGTCGTTATGGGATCGAGGGGATCGCCATATCGGCGCTGCAAGAGCTGCCTGTTCAGTTAGGAGGTGGCTATCATTGAAGCATCCGGATGAGCCGGTGTATTGGTACCGCATCTTAATGACGGTATGGGTTGTCATTTTGGTCATGCAGTGGGTTTCCTTTACGGAGCCGATCTGGTTCCAGCAGACGACCGATATCGTGGCCTGGACGCTGATCGTCATTGCGATTATCGATCTTTTGCCTCTGCATGTTGTATGGCGGAATATCGCTAAATTAATTTCCATTATTCTCATTTGTCGAATGATGCTAATCAGGTACGGGATCTATATGCCGTATGGAGAGCTTTATCCAGATCAGATCTGGCAAATATTCACGGAGTTCGTTCCCTATATCTGGTTCGCATTAGGGGCTTGGCTTCTGTTCGAATTAATATTCAGACTGCTGAGAACACACAGGACCGTGTTGTTATTTCTGGCTGCAGATTTGATTGCATTTGCTATATTAGATTCATTTTCTCCCTATCGTTTATGGAAAAATGTAGCCTGGACGGTGTTCGCCGGACTAGGCTGGCTAGTCTGCCTTCACTTACGGAATTACCAACTATCTTATCCCTATGGCTGGCTTAAGCTGCGCAAGCATCCGTTCAAGATCATCTCCAATATTCTGCTCCTTTTTGCCGGCATACTATTCATCGGTACGAGTGTACCCCCGGTGGCTCCGATATTGACTGATCCATACACAGCTTGGAAGGGACGCAGCGGCGGACAAGTTGGCAGCGTAGAGGCACAGACGGCTATATCGAGTGCGGTCAAGGAAAAGGATCAATCCAGACAAGAGGCGGTTACTTCCGGCTATAGCCGGGATGATACCGAGCTTGGTGGCGGCTTCGAATTCAGCTATGATCCGGTCATGTCGATCGAATCCTCACTGCCTTCTTATTGGCGCGGAGAGACCAGGCGCATCTATACCGGGAACGGCTGGGCTGATTTTGACAAGGAAAATCGAGATTATGAAGTGCTTAGAGGTTTAAATGACACCATCGCTCTTACTGAGAAACAGACTGGAAATATGGAAATGAGACAAGTGGAGCAGATCATTACGATGGACTCGGAGGAAGTCTATCCCGTTCTGTTCGGTGGTTATTTCATGACAGAGATCACTCTGCTGGATGAGCGGCGACAAGGCAGACCTAAGCTGTCCTGGGCTAGGGAGGAGGCGGAGCTTCGCTGGGGAGGAGGCTTCCGCGACGATCAGCCGGACTACCCGGTTAAATATAAGGTGACCTCGAGAATACCTGTTATTCCATTAGAGAAGCTGCGCAGTGCCAGTTATGAACAGTTATATTCAGCTGCGATCGATGAGCAGTATCTGCAGGTTCCGTCCTTTTTAACACAGCGGGTTAAAGATCTGGCAGCGGAGATTACGGCTACGGCGGATACCCCCTTCAAGAAAATGGAGCTGCTGCAGGAGTATCTGCGTACTAGCTTCCAATATACAAATAATCCAAACGTATCTCTGCGCAAGAGCAAGGATTTCGTCGACAGCTTCCTGTTTGAAGTGAAGGAGGGCTATTGCGATTATTTCTCGACAGCGATGGTGATGATGGCAAGGTCACAAGGCATTCCGGCGCGCTGGGTGAAGGGGTATGGTCCGGGGATTCAGGCAGACCCCGAGGATTTGAGGGCTAGACCAGGCAATACGGCTTATCAGGTGAAAAATTCCGATGCACACTCCTGGGCTGAATTATATTTCGGGGAGTATGGCTGGATTCCATTCGAAGCAACGCCGGGTTTCATGGCTCCGTTATTATATGAGGGCGAGAAGGAAGAAGAGATCGCCCCGGATGAATTGAACCAAGAAGAGATCTTGCCAGAGGAAACAGAAGACATGACCCCTTCCTTCATGACCGTACATTATAAGAAGATTCGATATATATCGCTGGGAATTCTCTTGGTCATGCTCTGCTGGCTGTTGTTCAAGTATCGGCAACGGATCTATTACGGGCTGCTTCGTTGGCGCTTGGGCAGACCTTTGACTTACGGAGATAAAATGGTCTATGCGACCTTACGCACCGTGAAAAAATGGCAGCGGCAGGGCTTCGAGCGGAAGGAACATGAGACGGTCCGCGAAATATTCGAGCAAATCAGCGCGAAGCAGCCGGAGCTGTCGGTCACCCTTGAGCATTTGTTACAGAAGTATGAAGGAGCGCTCTACAGTCCCGAATCGGCGACAGAGGATGATTGGCTGAGCGTACAGCAGCTCTGTGACAGTCTGTCTCGCATCGGTCATAGGAAGGAACAATCTAAAGGCGTTGAGCTAAAGAATTAGCAAGGACTAGGCTGCTTCAAGCCGTACAATCCTCAGTTCAACCCATAGGCTCAACAAATGTAACAGGCTTGTCCCTGAGCGCTTGCGCCGGGGGCATTTTCTTTTTTAAAATATAAGGAAGTCGGGGAAAGATTATGGTATAGTGTGTCGTATGAAACCGAGGTGAACGAATTGTTTGAGAAGTTTTTGCCTGATTTGCGTGTAGATAGCGTGTTTGACATCGATTTGGATAAGCTATATGCCGAGGGGTACCGCGGGATTATTACCGATCTGGATAATACCCTCGTAGGAGCCAAAGCACCATCGGCTACACCAGAGTTAACCCATTGGTTCGAGAAGGTGAAGCAAGCTGGGATGAAGCTGGTGATTGTGTCGAACAACAATTTTCATAGGGTGTCTGTATTCGCATCCCCTTTAAATATTGAATTCGTGCATAAGGCAAGAAAGCCGGTCGGAGCCCCGTTCCGAAGAGCGATGCAGATGATGGAGCTCAGTCCGGAGCAAACGATCGTCGTTGGAGACCAACTGATGACGGATGTATTCGGGGGTAATCGGCAAGGTTTATATACGGTTCTGGTACTGCCGATTTCTATAACCGATGAAGGTTTCGGTACCCGGATTAACCGCAGGCTGGAGCGCATCGTGAAACGACGTCTGGGTAAGACGGGATTATGGCTTGAGGAGGATAAGACAAAATGACAGAAGCCCAGGTACAAGAACAAGCCCTTCATTGCAGTGGATGTGGCGTGAAGCTGCAGACGGAGGACCCATCCAAACCGGGATATACTCCGGCACAGGCGCTGGAGAGGGAGCCGTTGATATGCCAGCGTTGCTTCCGCATTAAGAACTATAATGAAGCATCTAGCATTGCAGTGGAACAGAGTGAATTCCTAAGACTGCTTGGTCAAATCGCCGAGAAAAAGGCACTCGTTGTTCATATCGTCGATTTATTTGATTTTCAAGGTAGCATCATTTCCGGTCTGCAGCGTTTTATCGGGAATAACCCGGTACTGCTCGCGGTGAATAAGACCGATCTGCTGCCCAAGGTATCGAATTGGAACAAGATTCGTAATTGGGTACAGAAGGAAGCCAAGGAGATGGGCCTGAAAGTGGAGGACGTCATCCTTTGCAGCGCCAAGCAGAATAGCGGCTTTGACAGACTGCTGGAGGCGGTAGTGAAGCATCGGGGTGATCGTGATGTATATGTCGTCGGTGCCACTAATGTAGGTAAATCAACGCTGATCAACCGCTTGATTCGTGATTATAGCGATCTGGATCAGGAGCTGACGGTATCGCGTTATCCCGGAACGACCTTAGATATGGTACAAATTCCGCTCGATGATGGCGGGGCGATCATTGATACGCCGGGGATCGTGTATACTTCGCGGTACAGCGAGCTTGTCAGCCCGCAGGATCTGGCGACGATTATGCCGGACAAGTCGCTTAAGCCGGCGGTATACCAATTGAATGAAGGCCAGACCATCTTCTTCAGCGGCTTCGGCCGATTCGATTTCATTCATGGGGAGCGCCAATCCTTCACCTGCTTCAGCAGCTCGCGGATCAAGCTGCACCGTACGAAGCTGGAGCGGGCGGATGAGCTGTTCGCGGACCATGCTGGAGAGCTGCTGGCGCCGCCTACCCGTGACAATCTGGACAAGCTGCCGGAGTGGACCAGGCATGAATTCAAAATTCCCAGAGGCCAGAAGGTGGACATCTTCATTTCCGGTCTGGGCTGGATCAAGGTGAACAATGATATCGGAGCGGTTGTCGCGGTACATGTTCCGAAGGGAATCAAGGTTATGCTGCGCCCTTCGATAATTTAAGGAAGGTTGCAAGGAATAGGCAAGAGGGTGAAATGATTCTGGAGAAGCGGAGCGCTCGCCTTTGCGAATGGATTTCTACCTGTTGGATTCTAATAAATCAAGCTCAACTTATATAGATGCAGTAGGCAATTTCAAGATATATCTGCTTTAATGATCAAGGGGGAGAACGACATGGGGAAGACAAATCCTGAGCGGGATCATAACTTACCGCTATTGCTGGGTGTCATGGGTGATCCGATCATCCAGTCCAAATCCCCGACAATGCATACGGCGGCCTTGCAGGCATCCGGCTTGCGAGGATCTTATTTGCCTTTTCATGTGAAGCGCGGTGATCTGCGCCAGGCGATCCTGGGAATCAGAGCGCTTGGCTTCCGCGGTGTTAATGTGACCGTTCCACATAAAGTAGAGGTAATGGATTATATCGATGAGATCGATGAGGGCGCTCGCTATATCGGAGCTGTCAATACGATCGTCAATGACGGAGGCCTGCTGAAGGGCTATAATACCGATGGTATGGGATACATCCGTTCGCTGAAGGATGAGGTGGTTCCTGATCTGGCTGGACGCAAGGTACTGGTGATCGGTGCGGGTGGAGCGGCGCGAGGCATTATATATGCCCTTCTGCAGGAGCAGCCCGGTCAGGTGATCGTCGCTAACCGCACTGAGAGTACAGCGCAGAAGCTGGCTGCCGAATGGGCGCATTTAGGAAATATCAAGGGCTGCGGGCTGGAGCAGATCGAATCGCATTTGCCGGGCATCGATGTTCTCATTAATACGACTTCAGTCGGAATGTATCCGCGTACCGCAGAGATGCCGATCGCTCCTGATTACATCCCGGAAGGGATTGTCGTCAGCGACTTAATCTACAATCCGTTGCAGACGGAGCTACTGCGGCAGGCGAAGCAGCGGGGTTGTACCGTTCACAACGGCGTTGGCATGTTTGTGTATCAAGGGGCCTATGCTTTTGAATACTGGACGGGTCAGCCAGCGCCCATCGAGGCGATGAAGGCGGCCGTATTGGCCAGCTTGGACTAGAGCCAAGTACTTGAGTTTTATGGTAGGATAAGATTTTCAATAACTTTAAGGGGTTTTGATGGTAGATGTTAAGTGGAAAACAAAAGCGTTATTTGCGTGGACTGGCCCATGGGCTTCAGCCTATCTTTCAAGTAGGCAAAGGAGGAACGAATGATCAGCTGATCCGTCATATTTCAGAGGCGCTGGAGCGTCGCGAATTGATCAAGGTGTCGGTGTTGAACAATAACCTGGATGACCCACGGGAAATCGCCGAGGAATTGGCCGCTGGTGCTGGGGCAGAGCTGGTACAATTGATCGGCCGGACGATTATTCTCTATAAGGAATCCAAAGAGTACAAGCAGATCGAACTGCCTTAGAGTACGGGTTCTAACAGCGGACTTATGGAACAGAACCGTCTTTGAGAGCAGCAGGAGGAAAGACCTGATGAGAAAAGTTGGTATAATGGGGGGAGCGTTTGATCCGATCCACCTGGGCCATTTATTGGCGGCTGAAGCGGCGCGTGAGCAGTATGCGCTGGATGAGGTCTGGTTCATGCCTTCCCATATTCCGCCGCATAAGAGCAAATCCGGTGTCAGCGGACAGGAACGTCTTGAAATGGTCGCGGCCGCGGTGCGGAGTCATCCTGATTTTCGGACGCTGGATGTCGAGCTTAAGCGCGGCGGTGTATCCTACACGATCGATACGATCCGGGAGCTGAAGCAGCTTCATCCCGATCTTGAATTCTATTTCATCATCGGTGCGGATATGGTTAATTATTTGCCAAAATGGGAAGGAATTGAGGAACTGGTAACGATGCTGCGCTTTATCGGCCTGCAAAGACCGGGCAGCTTCCTTGAGCTTGATCTTCTCCCCTCCTTCATTCAGGACGCGGTGCTGCTGGCGGATATGCCGCTGGTGGATATTTCGTCCAGCCTGATCCGCAAGCGGAGGGCAAGCGGACATTCGGTCCGCTATATGGTGACAGAAGAGGTCTATGAATATATCGTAAGGAGCGATTTGTATGCGGTACACTCGAAATGAGCTGTTAGACATAGTGTCCGCGCAAATGCCGGCCAGACGCTGGACGCATGTGGAGGGCGTAATAGAAACCTCCGTTCGTCTGGCCCATCGCTATGGCGCGGATCCGATCAAGGCGGATTTGGCTGCGCTGCTGCATGATCTGGCCAAATTCTGGCCAGTCGAGCGGCAGGAGGCGGTAGTCCGCGAGCAGGGATTGAATCCCGAGTTGCTGGATTATGACAAACAGCTGCTGCATGCCGAGGTAGCGGCATTCGTGGCTGAACAGGAGTATGGGATCGATGATCCCGAAGTGCTTGATGCTGTCCGCTATCACACCTCTGGAAGGGTAGGCATGACCCTGCTTGATAAGATCGTCTGCCTGGCGGATTATATCGAGCCCGGGCGTAATTTTCCCGGTGTAGAGCACATCCGTGAGCTGGCCGAGCACAATCTAGAGCAGGCGCTGTTGGCCGGATTCGATTCCACCATTTCGTTCTTAATCGAGAAGGGGAAGATAATTTTTCCGTTAACCTTGCTGGCTCGCAATGACCTGGTCAGACAGCTTGACCGGGAAGGCAAGTAGTGGCATCAAGCGGTAATAAGCATTAGTTTAGGATATAAATATTTGCAGGAGGTAGATTGGATGGCAGTATCACCTAAGGAATTGATGAATGCAGCATATCAAGCGGCAGATGATAAGAAAGCGATGAATATCGTTGTTTTGGATTTAAAAGAAATCTCATTGATCGCCGACTATTTCATTATTTGTCACGGTAACTCGGATACCCAGGTACAGGCAATCGCGACGGAGGTTCGCAAACGGGCTCAGGACCTTGGCGCCAATATTCGCGGTATCGAAGGGATGGACTCGGCGCGTTGGGTTCTGATGGATTTAGGCGATGTCGTCGTTCACGTCTTCCATCGCGATGAACGCGAGTATTACAATATCGAACGTCTTTGGTCCGATGCCAAAGTAGTGGAGAACGTATGAGTCTGATTGCAGGTACGATCGTATCGCTTCCGGTTGATCGGGAAGTATCTCCTTATGGCTATTTTCTGACGGATGGGGATCGGGATGTACTGCTTCATTATTCCGAGCTGACACAGCCAGTTAAGCCAGGGGACATAGTGGAAGTATTCCTCTTCTATGATACGGAGGATCGGCTGGCGGCAACGATGAAGCGTCCGTCGCTGACGTTGGGAGAGCTGGCGCTCCTGGAGGTGGCTGACGTTCATCCACGGCTCGGCTGCTTCCTGGAGATGGGACTGGGACGCCAGCTGCTGCTGCCCATTCGCGAGCTGCCAGAAATGCATGAGCTGCATCCGCAGGTCGGGGACCATGTGTATGTCATTATGGAGCATGATAAGCAAGGCCGGTTGAAGGCCAAGCTCGCTGGAGAGCAGGAATTGGCTCCTCTTGCCTTCCATGCCCCGACAAGCTGGAATAATCAGTGGCAGGAAGCAATCGTCTATAAACCGCTGCAAATGGGTACTTTTGTGGTCGTGGATGGAGGAGTGCTCGGCTTCGGAGCGATCGGCATGATCCATTCCTCTGAACGGTCCCGTCTGCTCCGGCTAGGGGAACGGGTCCGGGTTCGTGTCACACATGTGCGTGAGGAGGACGGACGGGTCAATCTGTCCATGTTCCAGCGCAAGGAGGTTGGCCGCAATGAAGATGCGGAGCGGATTCTATCCTTCCTGGAGAGCCGTTCGACCGGCGGGATGCCTTATTCCGATTCGACGCCGCCTGATTTGATCAAGCAGAAATTCGGCATCAGCAAAGCGGCTTTCAAGCGGGCGCTCGGCAAGCTGATGAAGGAAGGCAAGATCATCCAGAAGGAGAGCTGGACCTATCTGAAGTCCGCGGAGCAGGAACAAGCCGATCAAGAGTAGGAAAGTCAGGTGGAAGGATTGGAAAGTTTGACCTCATATCGAAAATTCGCGTATGTGTACGATGAGCTTATGGCGGATATGCCTTATTCGGACTGGCTCTCCTTCGCTCATGAGGCTTGGGAGCGTTATGGCCAGCCGGAGACGGTCGTCGATCTGGGTTGCGGGACGGGAAGCATCACGATCCCGCTGCTGGATTCAGGCTTGACCGTAACCGGGATCGATCTGTCGGCGGACATGCTGTCCGTAGCGAGGCAGCGGCTGGATTCTACCGCGCAGGGAGCTCGTCTCTACCATGATGGCCGAGTGAACTGGGTGCAGCAGAATATGACGGCCTGGGAGCTGCCTGAGCCGGTGGATTCGGTGATCTCCTTCTGCGATTGCATCAATTACTTGCTCGAAGAGGAGGAGGTGATCCGCACCTTTCAGCGCACTTACCAAGGGCTGAAGCCGGGCGGGACCTTCCTGTTCGATGTGCATCATCCGGATACGCTGCGGCGGTACGATGAGGAGCAGCCATTTGTATTGGATGAGGATGCGATCTCGTACATATGGACCTGCGAGTTCGAGGATGAGAAATGCGAGATTGAGCATCACTTGACGATCTTCGCCAGGGAAGCTGAACCGGGGGCGGATCTCTATCGCCGCTTTGAGGAGTATCACATTCAGCGGGCCTATGATCCGGCCTGGATGAAGCAGGAGCTGCTGCGATGCGGATTCCGTGAGGTTCACTGCTATGCCGACTTCACGTGGGTCGAGGCAGAAGAGAGCGAGGATGTGGCTCGACTCTTCTATGTAGCAGTGAAGTAATATATTATATTTTCAAAAGGGCGCTGTCTAGCTGCTTTGAGCGGCATAAGGGAGCGTCTTTTTCCAGTGATTCTGGAGTTCTCCTAAAAATTAAATAGTTATTAGTTGTAGATTTCAGTATAATTAATCTAGCCCCGTCTGCATTTTTCTAGAGAGGATTAAGCACATAATGAATGAAGAAGTCTCAAAACCGGTAAAGAATTACCGGCGTTCCAAGCCTTCCCAACCGCCTGTACGGATCTATTCGCTGGGTGGTCTCGGGGAAATCGGTAAGAACATGTATGGCATTGAGTTTAGGAATGAGATCATTATTATCGACGCTGGGCTGAAATTTCCCGATTCCAAGCTGTCGGGAATCGATTACATTATTCCAGATGTCAGTTATTTAATTAAGAATCAGCATAAAATTAAAGGTTTATTTCTGACGCATGGACATGAAGACCATATTGGGGCCCTGCCTTTTGTACTCCGCCAGATCAAGGTTCCGGTCTATGGGGGACCACTTACGATTGGACTGGTAAGAGCGAAGCTTGAAGAGTACCGAATGCTGGAGCAAACGGAATTGCATGTTTTCCAGGAGAATGACAGATTTGCCTACAAGCACTTGGCGGTTCATTTCTTCCGCACAACGCATAGCATTCCCGATGCATTTGGTATTGTTGTAGATACTCCATACGGAGCGGTCGTCCACACGGGCGACTTCAAATTCGATTTCACGCCGGAAGATCATCCGGCTAATATCGCGAAGATGGCTAGTGTTGGCAGTGAAGGTGTGCTTGCCCTGCTAGCGGATAGCACGAACAGTGAGAAGGAGGGCTTCACCCCTTCCGAGCATCGGGTCGGCAACGCTATTCTGGATACCTTCCATAACTGTCATGGCCGAATTCTGTTCGCCATGTTCGCTTCCAATGTGAACCGTCTGCAGCAGGTTGTGGATGCAGCGATTATGAGCAATCGGAAAATTGCCGTTATCGGTCGAAGTATGGAGCGGGTATTTGCGATCGGTCAGGATTTGGGATACATCCGTGTCCCGGACGGTATGTTAATCGATATCAAGCATATTGATAAATACGAGGATCGTCGGATTTTGATTATTTGTACGGGGAGTCAAGGTGAACCGAATGCAGCGTTAAGCCGTATTGCCTCCGGGGCACACCGTTCGGTTTCCATTTATCCGGGGGATTCGGTCGTGTTCTCGTCATCTCCTATTCCGGGCAATGGGACTAATATCAATCGTTGTATCGATTTATTAATGCGTGCTGGAGCGAATGTGATTTATGGACCTGTATTCGCCATTCATGCTTCAGGGCATGGCTGCCGCGAGGATTTGAAGCTAATGCTGAGATTTATTCAGCCGAAATATTTTATACCGATTCACGGGGAATACCGGATGCTGCTCGCACATAAAAAATTAGCCATGCAGACTGGGATGGACGAGGAGCAAGTGTTCCTGATGAATATCGGTGATACATTATCGATTTACCGCAACCGTGCCAAACGCGGTCGCAGCGTTCCTGCGGGCGAAGTGATCGTCAGCAATGGAGAGATTAGGACTTTCGAGGAAGAATTGGTAGAAGAGAGGGAAGAGCTTGCTCAGGAGGGGATCGTCATCGTCGTGATGACGGTAGATGTTGAAACCCGCCAAATTCTCGCCGGGCCGGATATTGTAACCCGGGGCTTTGTATACATGCAGGATGCCAGACCTTTACTCAGACGGGCGGAGATGGCACTGCGGCGAAGCTTGAAGAGGCAGGGAGAGCACGGCCCTTATGACAGCAATGCCTGGGTGAAGACGACAAACCGGGTACTGCGCAGATTTTTCATAAAAGAGGTAGGTCGGACTCCGCATATTATGCCTTCGATTTTGGAGGTTTAAGCTAATAAAGCGTCAGAGGGAAATGTTCTTTTAAGTTCCCCTTTGGCGCTTTAGGTGTGTTTGGGGGTTTATTTAGGTTCTTTTTTCATAAAAAAGTTAATATATACATAGTCTAATCGGTCTGGGAATGAGATAATGGAGACAAGTTTTATATTATGACAGATACAGATTGAAAGAGATGGTGAAGACGAATGCATTACCGCAATTCATCTCCGGAAGTAGTCACTTTCGGGGAGAGCATGGCATTATTGATCGCTGAGGGGGGCAAGGGGCTTGAATATACTTCAAATCTGACACCGTCCTTTGGCGGAGCTGAGACGAATGTAGCCATCGGCTTGTCGCGGCTTGGACATTCCGCTGGCTGGTGCGGCCAGCTTGGCGATGATCCGTTCGGACATCGTATCTATAAAATGGTGCGTGGTGAGGGTGTGGATATGTCGCGTGCCTCCTTCACAGAAGAAGCGCCAACCGGGCTGATGATCCGGGAAAATGTAGCCGGAAGAAGCTCTGTCTATTACTATCGCAAGCTGTCGGCGGCGAGTAAGATGACTCCCGAGCATCTGAATGAAGAATATATCGCCGGAGCGAAAATTCTGCATATCACCGGGATTACGCCAGCGTTAAGCGCATCCTGTGCGGAGACCGCTGCAGCGGCGATGGATATGGCGAAGCGCCACGGCGTGAAGGTGAGCTTCGATCCGAATTTACGCTTGAAGCTATGGAGTGTGGAAGAGGCGAGAAAGGTGCTGCTGCCACTGGCGGAGAAGGCGGATTATTTCCTGCCAGGACTGGATGAATTGAAGCTGCTCTATGAGACGGAGTCGATGGAGGAGATCATCTCCAGACTTGGTGAATTGTCCGCGGTAAGCATCATTAAAGGCGGCGATGATGAGACTTATATACTGGAGAACGGCAAGCTGACGGCGATTCCTTACTATAAGGTGGAGCATGTGATCGATACGGTTGGAGCGGGTGACGGCTTCTGTGCCGGATTTCTAGCGGGTCTGTTGAAGGAATATACGATTGAGGAAGCGGTTCGTCTCGGAAATCTGATCGGCTCTCAAGTGATCCAGGCGATTGGGGACTGGGAAGGTCTGCCGAGCGCGGCTGAAATCGAGCGGCTGCTTGCCGGGAAGGCGCATGTGGAGCGGTAAGTAACCTGATGCATATCTCGGGGACACTTGGGTATGCCCAAGTGTCCCCAGTTATACCCAGCCCGTTTAAATTGCAACGAAACTATGTAGCGCTATTTGCGCCAAAAGAGGCCCTTTCAAAATCTAACGAAACTGGGCACCGCTATTGGGGCTGAAAAGGGGCGAAATGGCGGATTTTCACTCCAATAACGATATGGTGATTCGTTAGATTTGAGTGGGTGCTGATTTCGTGGAAATAACGATATGGAGTTTCGTTAGAGCTGCGGAACTGCTCCGTTCTCAACCAAAAGCCTGCAAATATGCAGGAATTAGCATATAAAATCAACTGTAAATAGGAAAAGCCTGCAAATATGCAGGCTTTTGTACTCTTTTCCGCGAATTCTACCCGCTGAGAGGAAAAAGCCTGCATTTTCGCAGGAATTTACCATCGCGGGTAGAAATATTGAAGAAATTCCTGCAAAATCGCAGGCTTTTCTATCTCTATGGGAAGGGGCTTTCAAACTATGCTAGGCTTCTTCGTCATTTAGACCCGCTCCACGATCAACGGCACGACCTTGCCGCTGTTTACGTCGATCAGGCCGTGGTCGGTGATTTTCAAGTAAGGGCTGACCGGCAGTGAATGGGTGGCGATGGACATGATCGGGTTATAGTGCTCGTAGCCCAGCGATTGCATCGCCTCGCGCAGTTGTTTCACCGACTCAGCAGCGATGTCCAGCGGCTCTTCCGTCAGAATGCCGCCGACAGGCAGATGCATGTTAGCTTTGATCTCCCCGTCCAGAGCGACGCAGAAGCCGCCCTGCTGCTTGATAGCCGTATTTGCCGCCAGCAGCATATCCTGTATGTTATGGCCGACCACCAGCAGATTGTGATTGTCATGCGAGTAGGTCGTGGCGACAGCACCCCTTTTGATCGTATCCCCGGTAATGAGACCGTACGCCCTTCCGCCATCTTTGCCATAGCGCTCGAAGGTGGCGATCATTCCGCAGCCGCTGTTCTCCCATTGGAGTAGTCCGCCTGCAACTGTCAATTCAACCTGAGTTTCCTGGGTGAATGTCGAACCGTCGGCCACGGTCATCACCCGGCAGCGATAAGTACCATCCGCTACGTCAACCGCAGCTGCGAAGTCTGCTTCGCTAAGCTCAGGCAGCTTCACACTGTGATAGAAGTGATCCGGGAAGCGGTACGCTACGGCTGCCTGCAAGGAGGTAACCGAATCAGAGGCCGAATAAGCTTCCGAGCCTTTCTTGTACACCGACTCTAGCGTTAGCTCGCCAAGATTGGATACGAGCTGGAAGTCGGCGATTTTACCTGGCGCAATCGCTCCCCGGTCATGCATCCGCATCCGGCGCGAAGGGGAGAAGGTGGCTGCATAGATCGCTTGCTCCGGGGCCATGCCCATCTGGATCGCCTTGCGTACGATCTGATTCAAGTGTCCGAGATCCCGGAAGGAATCGGCCATTACATCGTCGGTCACGAAGCAGAAATGCTCGGATACGTCATGCTGAATCAGATAGTCTATCACTTCCGGGGTCATCGATTTCTCTTGAATCTCAATGAACATGCCCGCACCGATCCGGGCTTCTAGTCCTTCAACTGTCTGATGCGTATGGTCGGAATCGACCCCGGCATAGATGACCTGGGCCAGATCCAGATCGAGCAGCTTCGGCACATGGCCTTCGATGACCAGGTCTGGATAACGCTCTCGCATATGCTTTAGAATCTGATTGGTCTTGCATTCCGGATCGCGAATGATGTCTACATAGTTCATGATTTCGCCTAAGCAGATCACATCGCCGGTAGCCAGCAGGGCATCCATATCCTCGATCTCAATCGCCCCGCCGGTCGTCTCCAGTGACGTGGCCGGCACGGAGCTTGGAATGGCGTAGAACATATCTACAGTACAGTTCCGGCTTGCATTAATCATCTCCAGAACTCCTTCAATGCCGAACACATTGGCCATTTCATGCGGCTCCGGCACGATGGTCGTGATGCCCTTGCGAAGCAGGCCTTGCGAGAATGATTCCGGGGTAATCATCGTGCTCTCGATATGCAGATGGATATCGACAAAGCCGGGAATCATGTACAGGCCGCGTGCATCTATCACTTTCTCTGCTTGAAACGTATCTTCACCGCGCGGGCCAACATATAGAAATCTTCCATCCTTAATCGCTACATTCTGCTGCTTCCATTGCTTGAAATAGCTGTTATACACATGAGGCTGTAATAAGAGCAAGTCTGCTTGCATATCTGTTCCCCCTATTGTTATTCGACCAGTACGAGTTTCTCCGATGGAAACAACAGACGGATTTCTTGCCCGCTCAGATAGGGCTGCTGCATTTCCTTGTTCACGGTAAATTCGCCAAGCGGTGTAACGACGACATATTGATAGCTGCGCCCCAGATAAGTGCTAACTTTAACCTTGCCTGTCAGCACATTATCGCCGGGCTGAATCTCCTGCAGCGTTCCGGCGATAATATCATCTGGACGGATCGCTCCCTTCATGGAGACTGGCATTCCCGGTACTTTAGCGGCATGGAATTGGTAGTCTCCGCTGCGCAGATTGTGGAATGCCCCTTCGTCTTCACGCTGCTGGAAATCAATGAAATTGTTAAAGCCGATAAAGCGGGCCACGAACTCCGATTTCGGGTATTGGAAGATGACCGAGGGCTTGTCGAGCTGTTCGATGATGCCTTTGTTCATAACGGCAACCCGGTCGGAGATCGAGAAGCATTCTTCCTGGTCATGCGATACATAGACGGTTGTGATCCCCAGCTCCTGCTGAATGCGGCGAATCTCCACGCGCATGTTGACTCTGAGATTAGCGTCCAGATTGGATAGCGGTTCGTCGAACAGCAGCAGATCGGGTTCAATCACTAGTGCACGCGCGATGGCAACGCGCTGTCTTTGTCCGCCGGAGAGCGCCTGCGGGAAACGTTTCTCAAATCCGCTGAGACTCACGACATCCAGCATATTCATGACCCGTTTCTTGATCTCATCTTCCTTGACCTTGCGCTGCCGCAAGCCAAAGGCAATATTATCGAATACCGACATATGCGGGAACAAGGCGTAGCTCTGGAATACAAAGCCGAAGTTGCGTTTATTGATCGGAACGCGGGTATAGTCTTGACCGCCAAAGCTGAACTTGCCGTCCGTGGCTTCAAGGAAACCGGCGATTAACCGCAGTGTTGTCGTCTTGCCGCAGCCGCTGGGACCGAGCAGGGAAATAAGGTGGCCTTTCTCGATGGAAAGGTTGAAGTCCTTCAAAATATATTGCTGATCATAGGCGACCGATATGTTGTCCAGTTGCAATAAATCCATCAATGTATGCCTCCATTTATTGTTTAGTGAAGTAGGTGAGTCCGAGCAGTCTCTCGATCAAGAACATAAAGCCTGCCGTAATCAGCATCAACAGCACGGAGATGGCCGCGATGGTCGGGTCAAAATAATTCTCCACATAAGTCAGCATTTGAATCGGCAGCGTACTAACGCCAGGGCCGGTCATAAATAATGAAATGTCCACGTTATTGAACGACTCCAGGAAGGCCAGCAGCACTGAGGCGATAATGCCGGATTTGATATTGGGCAGCACGACCTTGAAGAAGGTGGACAGGCGGCTGGAGCCGAGACTGAGCGCCGCTTCCTCGATAGCGAAATCGAAGCCAGCCAGGCTGGACCCGATGACACGAATAATAAATGGCAGCATAATGACGGTATGTCCGATTAATAGCGCCGCATAAACCGGAATATGGAATGTGATCACGACGTATTTCAGCAAAGTAAAACCAAGCACGATCCCCGGAATCAACAGGGGAGACAGGAATAGCGCGTTCAGTGTCTCCTTGCCCTTGAAGGATGCGCGATTGAGCGCGTAAGCCGCAGGGATGCCGAGCAGAATGGCGATCAGATTGCCCAGCAGCGAGACGAGAATCGAAGTTTTGAACGTGCTCATGAACATATCGACTTCAAAAATATTTTTATACCAGCGCAACGAAAAGCCAGTCGGCGGAAATTTTAGCACGGTTCCAGGCTCAAAGGAGGTCACTGCGATAATCACGAGCGGCCCGAGCAGGAATACATAGACGAGAAAGGTAAACAGGGCAAGCCCAGGATTTTTGTTCTTCATGGCTCTACTCCTTCGGTTTGAATTTGGCCGCAGCTTTATTCATCAGTCCAATGACGATAAAGGTAATGATCATCATGATGGTCGCGATGGCCGATGCCGCCTGCCAATCGTTCAGCGTAATGGCATTCTGATACAGGAATGTAGCCACGACACGCTTCTTGCCACCCAGCAGAGCTGGTGTTGTATAGGCGGTCAGGCTGCCGACGAAGACCAGGATACTGCCGACGATCAGTCCCGGTATGCTGAGCGGGAAGATGATCTTACGGAACGCAGTCAGCTTGGAAGCGCCCAGGCTTTGCGCTGCCTGCACCAAATCATGATCGATGGACTCCATCACGCCGACCAGCGTAATCAGGATCAAAGGCAGGAACAGGTGTACAAGCCCGATAATCATAGCTGTAGGCGTATATAGAATGCTGATCGGTTCCTTAACGAGACCGAAGGAGGTCAGCAGATTGTTGACCAGGCCGTTCTTGCCGAGTATGATCATCCAGCTGAAGGAGCGGACGACCGAGCTAGTTAATAACGGGAATATGGCTAGTGCAAGCATAATCCCCTTTCTACGTGGCGGCTGCTTGGATAAATAATAAGCGACCGGAAAACCGATGAAAATGCACAGCAGGGTAGTCATCACACTGACGAGCAGGGTCGTGCCGAGAATATCAAGGAAATACGCATCTTTGAAAAATTGCGTGTAAATCCCGATCGAGAAGCCGCCGTCCCGGAATACAGTCGAGCCGACCGTCAGGAGCAGCGGGATGATCATGAACAATGTCAGGAATAGAAAACCCGGTGCAAGGAGCAGGTATAAGTATCGCTTTTTCATGAATGGCAATCTCCTGTTTTTAGAGGTAGTTCAAAAAAGTTCACTTTTGATCACGAAGTCAAGTCAAGAAGTAACTCGACATCGAATCTTGAATTCATATCCTTTTAATTAATTGCAATTTTCAAAAAGAGTCGGTTACCCTTTAATCTGTGTCGCGCAGGACGGTGATAAATCGGTTGATAAACTGCTTCGAGTCCACCTTCAGGCCGACACTTACATTAGGCTCGCGTTGAAGGCGGTTTTGAAAATCGCATACCGTCTGTCCGTCACATAGCTCGCTTCGGGTCTCGACATCGACATAGTGCTGCGCGGTCTCGACCAGCTCAGGCCAGATGGCGGTGGCGACGGCGAGCGGATCATGCATGGCGCAGGCCTGCACGCCGTTACGCTCGAAGTAGCGCTGCATGTAATCCGATGTGCTCTGACGGACGTTATCGGCAATTTCCGATGGGCCGATCGCATCGATATGCTCGCTCGTCAGCAGCGCATGGCGGGTCACGTCGAGGCCGATCATGGTCAGCCTCGGGAAGCCAGCTTGCAGGACAAGCCGCGCCGCCTCTGGATCAACATACATGTTGTATTCGGCCACTGGCGTGATATTGCCATAGGTTTGCACGGCGCCGCCCATGATGATGATCTCCTTCAGCTCATGGACAAGCGAAGGGCGTTTGGCCAGCGCCAGTGCGACATTGGTCAGCGGCCCGGTGGCGATCAGCGTCACTTCTCCCGGATACCGTCTGGCCTGTTCAATCATAAAGTCAGGACCGAACTCGTCGGATTTGACGCGGTCTACGGGCTGCATATTAGCCAAGGCTCCGCCGAGCCCGTCCTGCCCATGAATCCGGTGCTCGAACACGGGGTGACGCAGCAGCGGTTGCGCTGCTCCCGGATATACGGCAATAGCAGGATCGGCGTGGATCAAATCGAGTATTTTGCAGGTATTATTCGTAGCTGTCTCCAGCGATACATTGCCGTTAACCGTCGTAATTCCGAGTACATCGAGCTCACCGCTGCGGATCGCCAGCATGATGCCCAGCGCATCATCGACGCCTGTATCTACATCTAATATGGCTTTCCTCACGTTAACTCCCCTTTCACTAAATAACACTAATTAACGAGTAACCTCACGATTGAAACGGTCTGTCCAAGCCTTCAGATGGCTGTTCACAAACGCCATGTCCAGCGTCTGCAGATTCTCAACGACATCTGCTCCATAAGTAACGCCGACGGCTTCTTCATCTGTCAGTTTTACATCTTTGTTCGCCGGGGAATCCACCTTGGCTTTAGCTGCTTTCTCTTGCACCTCTTGGCTGAGCTGCCAATCGATAAACTCTTCCGCCAGCTGTTTGTTCCTGCTTCCTTTCACCACATTAAGCGTATTGATGATGGCATAGGCGCCTTCCTTAGGCGTAACGAATTCAATGCCAGGCACCGCCTTCTGCAGATCGCTCAGATACATTTGCATGATCGGCCCGGCTGCTGCTTCACCTTGGGTGAACATGTTCACGAATTCAGAGGTTTTACTATAATATTTCACGACGCTCGGGTTCAGCGCGGTCAATTGTTCGAATGCTTTATCCTCATTAAAGTCTGCGCTTCCCGAGATTTTGGATGCGGCATCCACCATCATCGGACCGCTGGTCGAGGTGATGCTTGGCATCGTCAGCTTGCCCTTTAGCTCAGGCTTCCACAGGTCGCTCCAGGATTCGATGGTCGTTCCGGTCGCTTGCGGATCATAAGCGATGCCGAGCTGTCCAACCGTATAAGCGGGACCGTAGTCCTCGCCGTTAGGCGCCTTGGCGATATCATAAATATGGTCCAGGTTCTTGAAATGACTGCGGTCGATCTTTTCGAAGACGCCGGCTTCAATGCCCTGCTGTGCATAGTAGTCAGACAGATAGATGACATCGACATCGGAGCTGCCTTGCATGATTTTGCTCAGACGATCCGCGTTATTGCCAGTTTCCAGTACGATCTTGACATTATGTGCTTTTTCAAACGGTTCATAGACCTCTTTATTATAGAAGTCTTCTGCGAAGCCCCAGGTGGAGATGACCAGCTTCTGTTGTTTGCCTCCCGAATTATTTCCCTCCGCGCTCTTTCCGTCACTGTTATTGCTTCCGCATCCAGCCAGTACAACCGTGGCAAGACTACAAGCGAGAAGGCCTTTAATCCATGTTTTTTTCACCATAATTCACTCCTGTAATGTTTTTTTCAGTGTTTTTGATAAATCTATTTTGCATTGAAAAAAAGAAAAGCACTCTAGGTAGAAGAAAATCTCTAACTAGAGCACTTATTCATTGTAAACAAAGAATAACCGCATCTGCTTTTTGGATCGGGTGCGGACAATCCTTAAGATGTAATCAGAAGGAAAGCGCCGCTAGTTTAGTCTACTTATATTGCGTGATCAAAAGCGGTCTTTTTAAACTTCATCCTTTAAAAGGATGTTCGTGACAGCCCACTGCGTGGCAGGATCATAATCCCGGAGCAGCACTTCGATCTGAAGTCCAAGCTCATCCTCAAGCCGGGATTTTAGCTTCTTCTTGTAAATCATCGACATATAAAAGTCGACCTCATATTTCAAAGCCGGAATCTCGCCTTCCAGAGCAGTGGAGCGGGGAGAACGACGATGTCTGGCATATAATACGATTCCTTCAGGATGTACGCTGGTCTTCAATAATGAAGTACCGAAGCCGAACAATTCCTTGGACACCTCATTATATACCTGGCTCAGCTTCTGCTTAAATTCATTGGAATCAGTATGAACCATGAGTCACCTCAAACTTTAAATGATTTTGGTGATGAGGAGTTCACGCAAGAATTATAATACATAAAAAACGACGAGTTTGCAAGCTTATTGTTCGGATTTTGAGTGAATATTATCGATTTTCCACTTTTTATAGCTGTGAAATTCAGTTAATTTACGAACTTTACAGACAATGGGAGCTTACCTGTGAAAATATTGCGAGCCCGAGAAAATTATGTTGCTTGCCTTTCAAATCAGGGCGTGACTATATTGAAAGTGCGGAACGGGCCCAATACTAACCGCAATCGCTTCAACGAAAGGGGAAGATCATGAGAGCTATCAGTCAACCGGGAAAGCGTCGATCATTTCACATCCGTGACAATGTTCAGCTTTACCTGATAATGCTTCCCGTTCTAGTACATCTCTTTATTTTCAGCTATATTCCGATGTATGGAATTGTAATCGCTTTCCAGGATTATTACCCGGGAAAACCTTTCTTATCATTTGCAGATACGAACTGGGTAGGACTCAAGCATTTTATCAATTTTTTTAATGGACCTTATTTCGGAAGATTGATACGTAATACGTTTCTGCTTAGTTTCTATTATCTTGTGTTCGGTTTTTGGGTGCCTATAATCTTCTCTTTATTGTTGAATGAACTGAAGAATGGCGTCTTCAAAAAGTTCGTGCAGACAGCCAGCTATCTACCGCATTTTATTTCCAACGTTGTCGTGGCTGGTATGGTCTTGTCCTTCATTAATGTGGACGGGATTATTAATGTCATCATCCAGATGTTCGGCGGAACGCCAATTGCTTTAAATACCGAGCCGGCCTACTTTCCGGCGATTTATACGATCACGAGCATATGGAAGTCATTTGGCTGGAGCAGTATTTTGTACTTGGCAGCCATGTCCTCAGTCGACCCGAATTTGTACGAAGCAGCCAAAATGGATGGAGCGAATCGCTTCAAGCAAATGCTTCATATTTCACTGCCATCCATCCGTCCGACCATCTTTATCCTGCTTATTTTTGCGATTGGCAGTCTGCTCTCGGCGAACAGTGAATTTATTCTGTTGATATACAATCCGATGGTGTATGAAACAGCAGATGTCATTGGCACCTATCTCTACCGCGATGGCTTGCTTGGCGGCAATTTCAGCATGGGGACGGCGGTTGGATTATTCATATCATTAATTAACTTTACACTGCTGTATATCGCTAACACGCTTAGCCGTAAATTTTCAGACTATGCCTTGTGGTAAGGAGGAGTACGATGGCCTCGATCCGTAGAAATCCGAACAAGATCAGAGAAGGCTCAATCGTCGTTGACATTATCCTTTATACGATCGCGTTCATCATCTGCTTAATCACATTGTACCCATTTTATTTTGTCATCATCATGTCTATCAGTTCACCGCAAGAAGTAGCGGCCATGAATGTCTTCTGGTATCCGAAGGGCTTCAACCTCGGCTCGTATGAGCTTATTGTCAAAGATGTGAAAATGTGGTGGGCTTACTCCAACACTCTGATTTATGTCAGTGCCGGTACCTTATTAAATTGCTTAATGGCTGTATTAGGAGCTTACCCGTTAACGGTACGAAATCTGAAGGGGCGAAAATGGGTGGTCGCGTATCTGCTGATCCCCATGTATTTCGGGGGCGGACTTATTCCCTCTTACCTGCTCGTAAATAAGCTTGGATTGTACAATACGATGTTTGCGGTCATTATCCCGGGCATGGTCAGCATTTGGAACATCATTCTGGTGCGGACCTTCTTCACGACCATTCCGGATGGGCTGAAGGAATCCGCCTTTATCGACGGCGCTTCCCATCTGCAATTGCTGTTCAAGATCATCATTCCGATTTCCAAACCGATCCTGGCGGTTATCGCTATTTACTCAATTGTCGGTATCTGGAACAGCTGGTTTGATGCGCTGGTGTATTTGCCGAATGAGAAGCTTCATCCGCTGCAGATGTATCTGTATCGGGTTGTCGTGCAGCAATCGGTCGATTTGAAGATGCTGTCGCTGGATGATGCCAAGAATGCAGTGGCCAACATGCTATCCAATATTCAATTGAAGTATGCGATCATCGTGTTCACGACTTTACCGGTTATATTTACGTACCCGTTTTTCCAAAAGTATTTTATCAAGGGAGCGCTGCTTGGTTCCTTAAAAGAGTAGCATGAATATGTAAGCGATTTCTTGCGTTATTAATATTTCTAGGGGGAATCAAAAATATGAAACGTTGGAAAAGATCATTGATGTCTCTGATGGCGGCAGTTCTTGTGTTTGGGACCATCACGGCCTGTGGTGGCGGCGAGGTAAAAAAAGAAGAAGGCAGTTCTTCGGCGGAGGAGAAGACCGTCAGCAAGCTGAAATTGCTTGGGCCAACCGGCTCCAATAAGTACATTAAGTTCGAGGAGAGAGAGAAATATCCGGTATGGACAGAAGTCGATAAAATGATTCAGGAAGCTGGGCTGGAGCTGGAGTATGAGCTGGTGCCGAACGAGCAATATAATGTGGTCATTCAGACCCGAATGGCTTCAGGCTCCTCTCTTCCCGACATTGTGAATATTTCAGCGCTGGATAACACGACGGTTCTGAATCTGGCGAAGCAGGGCGTGCTGCTGGATTTGAATCCATTGATTGAGCAATACAGCAACGGCAATATTAAGAAGATGTATGATCAAGAATTCCCTTATGCCAAAAAAACGACGACCTCCCCTGATGGCAAAATGTACTGGTTCAGCGATCTGCACAAAAAAACCTATCAGGATAAGGATCCCGCACCAGTGGCCTTAAGCATGCTGATCCGCAAAGATTGGCTGGATAAGCTGAATCTCCCGGTTCCGACCAATGCCCAGGAATATTTGGATACATTAAAGGCGCTGAGAGAGCAGGATGCCAACGGCAATGGCAAGCAGGACGAGGTTCTCATCTATGATACTAGTAAATTTGAAGGAGCTATCGCTCAATGGTTCGGACTGGGGACTGATATTACGGCAGTAGATGTAGAGAATAAAACAGTCGTATCCCCCTGGTATCAAGAAGGCATCAAGGATTACTTCCGCTATCTGCAGCAGCTTGTCAAGGAAGGCGTGCTCGATACAAGCCTGATCGGGGCAACCGGGGAGCAGAAGCAGCAGAAAATATCTGAAAACCAGGTTGCATCCATCAGCGACTACAATCTGGAGACTTATCTGGAGCCGACGATCAATGGTGGCGGGGACTTCCTCCCGTTGATGCCGCTTCAAGCCGCTGACCATATTACCCCGGCCGCACAATTGGAACCGCCATTTCTGGTCTGGCAGAAATATGCGATCACCAAAGAATGCAAGGATGTAGAAGCAGCTATTCGCTTTTTCGATATGATCTACTCTGAGGAATATGCTGACCTGCTATATTGGGGGATCGAGGGGCAGACCTACAAAAGAGATGAGAATGGGGCGAAAGTATATATCAACAACGGATCGGACGAAGAATTGGCTAAATCGGGCCAGGTTACCGGGCGTCCGCTGTTCGGAGATACGGTATTCCCTCGCGTCCAATTCGCCAATCTGGAATTCGAGCTGTCTGGCGTGTCCAAGGGGAAAGCGGATCATGAGCTGAAAATGCTGAAATACAAGCCGTATTTCGTCAACATGAACGCTAACTACCTGGCGATTCCAGATGATCAGCAGCTTGAGAACAAGACGAAGATCTTAACGAATCTCAGAACCTATTCGGAAGAGCTGGCCACCAAGCTGGCCCTGGGTCAGAAATCACTCGATGATTGGGATGATTATATTTCCGAGCTGAAGAAGCTGGGACTGGACCAATTGATGGAGATCGACCAGCAGTTGCTTGATAGATATAATAGCATCGAATAACGATTATACTATTGGGAAAATAGGCGTTCTCTCCGGTCATTAAGGGGAGTTCGCCATTTTCCTCCTTCTGCTACATGATACGAGTGATCAATAACTGGAGGAGGGGACAGCTTTTGCGGCATGGAAGCTTTGGAAGTGTCACGTTTCGAAAGATATTTTTATCTTATACCGTGATCCTGATCATTCCCATCATTGTGTTCAGCAGCTTGAATGTACAGCGGAACATTATGGAGGAGAGGCAGCGGCTGCATGACAAGCATATCTCGGATGCCAATCGGATTGCGGTCGTCGTCGATGATAAATTACAGGAGCTCAAAAAATTAGGCAAACGGCTGAGCGAAGAGTCTTGGGTGCGGAAAATGATGCAGAATACAGATGTGTATGAGAATGAATTTGATTTTCTGAAAATGCTAGAGATTCGCCGAAACTTCGAGAATTCCATTAACTCTTTGAATATCCTCTCCTTTGGCATGATTGTGTTCCCGGAGAAAGGACAGGTTTTTACCTCCTGGGGAGCCTTTACGGAGGATGACTTTTTTTCTAACGTTGCGGTATTCGATAATGAGACGAGGCAACAGCTTGAGAGCGCCATGCTCGATCAACAGTATTTCAAGGTGCTGCCGCCGGAAACAATGAGGCTATGGGGGAACAGCAAGCATGTCATTCCGGTCTTTCAAAGCCTGGAGGTGGTGAATCAGCCGCGCGGAGTGCTTGTATTATTTATTGATAGCGCTTACTTCGAGGATTATATGCATCGGTTCGGTAGTATTGAGTCCACGGATATTTTAATAACGACGCAAGGACAGGCGATCTACAGGCAGACCCAGGCTGGGCTAAGCGGAGGGGAGCAGGGGGGACAGCACAGCTATGAGCTTGTGGTGCCTTCGCTAGAGAGTGATCTGAAATATAAAATTTCTTATCTCGATAACAGTGTGATCGGTATCAACAATCTGTTCAGTTCGCTGTTGGCGATACTCATCTCCGCCGCGGTTGGCGCGCTAACGGCTTTCTTGCTGGCCAAGATCAGCTATCGCCCGTTAGGGGCCTTGCTGAACAAGCTTTCCGCCGCGCTCCGTTATGATGACGTCAAGAGCAGTCTCAGCTCCGGCTCCGAATACAATTACATTGAGCAATCCTTTGATCGGCTGCTGCTTGAAAATGAGAAGCTGCAGCGATCGATGCAGGACTACGAAAA
The DNA here is from genome assembly GCF_003614185.1 of Paenibacillus aceti. Taxonomy (GTDB): domain Bacteria; phylum Bacillota; class Bacilli; order Paenibacillales; family Paenibacillaceae; genus Fontibacillus; species Fontibacillus aceti. Next base: position 2,487,552 of record NZ_KZ987724.1, on the reverse strand, counting down.
GGCCGCCAAATCGAACTTGTTCCAACGGCTGCTCAAAGGATATTTTACGGATGAGCAGCAGATGAATGGATTGAAGAAAATGGGCATCGGCTATACCGATGAGATGTATTACTGTACAGTGCTGATCAGCTTCCATGCCCTCCGCGACGTTTCGGATTTCTGCCAAATCCGCAAAATCGAAATGATGACGTTAGTGATTGTCGAGAAGGTGATGGAGCGCTATGGGCTGGATTATGAGCTATTCGAAGTGACTCATGCGGATAAGGCGCTGATTTTATCCTCGGAAGATGTCTTTGGGCAGGAGGGGATCATGGAGCAAATCGTGCTTAGTATCACAGAGGAAATCGAGCAGGCCTGCGATTTTCATCCTTATGTCTTGTCCGGGACAGTTGAGAAGGGATTAGTCGGCATCAGTAAATCGTATTATGCGGCCAATGAAAGTCTACAGTATATTTTGTTCTCGCGTGACCATCTGCCCGACTTGCAGGAGGAAGCCGTTCAGACCATCGTGGAATATTACTATCCGACAGATTGGGAAGTGCAGCTGATCAATAACCTGAAGATCGGGAACCTGGATACATCGATACAAATCCTGCATGAAATCAGTGCGGAGAACGGAAAGCGCTGCTTGTCGGAGGCGAGTACAATCCGGCTGGTCTCCTTACTGATGGAGACGATACTGCGGGTGCTGCATGAGTTGAATCTGGATACCGGCATTTACGTGAAGCAATTCGCTGCTAAAGCGGAAGGGGCGGATGCCGGGGAGATGTGGAGCTATATGTATGAAGTTGTAACCCTGATCTGCGAACGCAATCGGTACTCGAATTCGATGATGACGATTGAAACCGGCAGCCAGCTGCTGCAATATGTCAACGAGAATTACACCAGCGCCGACGTCTCGTTGAAGCAGCTTGCTGAAATATACCAAATGTCGGTCTCCAAGGTATCGAAAATCTTCAAGGAGGTGACCGGAATCAATTTCTATGATTACTTATGTCGGCTCCGTATGGAGAGAGCTAAGGAGCTGCTGCGAGAACGGAAATGCGGCATCGATGATATCGCCCATCGTGTGGGCTACGAGAATGTCTATTCCTTCAAACGTGCCTTTATCCGATACGAAGGTATCAAGCCCGATGAATATGTGGATATTGCGATGTGAAAGGATGAATCATCCATACAATCCGGGGATTAAGTTATACGTTAGTTGCAGAAATACACTTATTTTCGGGAAAATCGTCAGGGGGGAGTTCTGCCTGGCGATTTTTTCATGGCCGTGAGAGCCTAAATTGCATAAATATGGTTGACTTTAGCGAACAAGGTCAGTATAATTACAATTAACAATATGTTAAATGTTAAGAAGAAGGAGGCCGCTGTGTGGGATCTAATGAACAGGCACTAGAGCAATATGATGTCAAGAAGTACCGGACGCCGGATGGTTATACGTCTGATATCGCGGTGTTTACGATTCTGTCGGGTCAGTCCGAACCGTTCAAGCCCCCGGTTATGAAGCTGTATATTATGCTCATCAAGCGGAGCATGACGGATAGCGAGGGTCGCCCGAATATGGAAGCAGGCAAGTGGGCGTTGCCCGGTGGCTTCGTGAATCCGGATGAGACGGCGTTCCAGTCGGCTGCCCGGGAGTTGAAGGAAGAGACCGGAGTAGATAGCATTCATCTGGAGCATTATGGCGTGTATGACACACCGGGGCGTGATCCGCGAGGCTGGATCATCTCTAACGCACATTATGCCATCGTACCGGAGCATCTTCTGAAGCAGCGTCAGAGCGGGGATGATGCCAGTGAAGTCGAGCTGTTCCCGGTGGAGGAGGTGCTGAAGCTGGAGCTGGCCTTTGACCATGAACAGATTATCCGCGATGCGATCGATGTGATCCGTCGCAAATTGCTGGAGACGACGGCGGCGAAGGAGTTCCTGCCCGAAGAGTTCACATACTCTGAGCTACAAGCGGTGCTGCTTACTGTTACCGATGATTCAGCGATTGCACTCGATGCATCCTTTGCCCGCAAAATCAAATCCTTGCCATTCATTCAAGAGGTTCCCGGCAAGAAGACGACCCGTACCTCCAAGAAGCCGACGCAATTGTACCACTTCGTTGAAACGACGGCCGATGTGAATCATTCGCTTTACCATGTTAGAAAGTAAATTACGAAGCTAAAATCAGGGAGGTTTTCAGGATGACAGATGTGAAGAAAAGAGCATTAATCAATATTGATTACACGAATGATTTCGTGGCTGATGATGGGGCGCTGACCTGCGGTAAGCCTGGACAGGCGATTGAGCGGGCGATGGTCGACATTACCAAACAGTTTATTGGCAATAATGATTATGTTGTGTTCGCGATTGATCTTCATAGACAGGGGGATCAGCTGCATCCCGAGACCAAACTGTTCCCGCCGCATAATCTCGAGGGTACAAAGGGACGTGAGCTGTATGGCGCATTGGAGGCGGTCTATCAGCAGCACAAGGCATCTGAACATGTGTATTGGATGGATAAGACGAGATACAGCGCGTTCGCGGGGACGGATCTTGAAATCCAGCTCCGTGCTCGAGAAATAACCGAGCTTCATCTGGTTGGGGTATGCACGGATATTTGCGTGCTGCATACGGCGGTGGATGCTTACAATCGAGGCTTCCATATCGTGATCCATGAAGCGGCTGTAGCCAGCTTCGATCAGGAAGGGCATGTCTGGGCGCTGCGTCATTTCAAAGGATCATTAGGAGCGGATATTCAGTAGAACGGGAGGAACAAGCCATGAAACATAGCCGTGAAGCAGAGGTACTGTTGCCGCCAGCCGCATATGCGGATGACAGCCATACTCTCCATACCGATAAATATCAAATCAATATGACTCAAGCTTATTGGCAGGATCAAATTCATGAGCGTAAAGCCGTATTTGAGGTCTATTTTCGCAAAATTCCATTTCAGAATGGCTATGCCGTGTTTGCCGGGCTGGAGCGGGTGGTCCGCTATCTCAATGAATTTCGCTTTACGAAGAGCGATCTCGATTTTTTACGGGAAGACGGGTATGGCGAGGAGTTCCTGGCCTACTTGGAACAGCTGCGCTTCACTGGAACCGTTCGCTCGATGCAGGAAGGAGAGCTTGTCTTCGCCAATGAACCGCTGATGCAGATCGAGGCTCCGCTCGGCGAAGCTCAGTTAATTGAGACGGCACTGCTGAACATGGTCAATTTCCAGACCTTGATTGCCACGAAGGCGTCGCGGATCAAGCAGGTGATCGGCGATGAGCTCAGCATGGAATTCGGAACCCGCCGGGCGCAGGAACTGGACGCTGCGATCTGGGGGGCAAGAGCTGCTTATATCGGCGGCTTTGAAGCGACCTCGAACGTCAGAGCGGGCAAGCTATTCGGCATTCCGACGGTAGGTACCCATGCCCATGCGATGGTTCAGGCTTATCGCGATGAATATACCGCTTTTCACAAATATGCGGCAGCCCATAAGGATTGCGTGTTCCTGGTGGATACTTATGACACGCTGAGATCAGGAGTACCTACGGCGATTCAGGTCGCCAAGGAGCTAGGCCCGAAGATCAACTTCCTCGGCATTCGCCTCGATAGCGGAGACCTGGCCTATCTGTCGAAGGAAGCGCGCAAGATGCTCGACGCAGCCGGCTTCAAGCAGGCTAAAATTTACGCGACCAATGATCTTGATGAGCATACAATTATGAACCTGAAGGCACAGGGGGCGAAGATCGACGTATGGGGCGTGGGAACCAAGCTGATCACGGCTTATGACCAGCCTGCTCTGGGCGCAGTATATAAATTGATCGCCATCGAGGATGAGAACGGCCAGATGCAGGATACGATCAAGATCAGCTCGAATCCGGAGAAAGTGACGACACCTGGACGTAAGAAAGTGTTCCGCATCATCAATACAGGCAATCAGAAATCGGAAGGCGACTATGTCACACTGGAGCATGAGAATCCGCAGCAGGAGGACCCACTGAAGATGTTTCATCCGGTGCACACGCATGTCGCCAAGTTCGTCACTAATTTCGAAGCGCGCGAGCTGCATCGGACAATCTTCGAAGCAGGCAAATTGGTTTATAAGCTGCCGGAGCTAGCGGAGATTCAGCAATTTACAGCTCAGAATCTGGAGCTGCTATGGGATGAATACAAGCGGATGCTGAATCCGGCCGAGTATCCTGTAGACTTGAGCCAGGCGTGCTGGGATAATAAAATGCGGTTGATCGCCGACATCAAGCAGCAGGTCAGCCAAAGAGGCCAGGCTTAGGTAGTAGTGAAGCTGCATTTTTGCATAAATAAGAGAGGAGCTATCAAATGAGTATCCAACAACAAGTCATTAAGGCATTGCATGTAAAGCCGACGATCCAGGCTAAAGAGGAGATCCGGCAGCGGGTTGATTTCCTGAAGGCCTACTGCCGCAAGACAAGAACCAAGGGCTTTGTGCTCGGTATCAGCGGAGGCCAGGATTCCACGCTGGCTGGTCGGCTGGCCCAGCTTGCGGTCGAGGAACTGCGGGCAGAGGGCTATGAAGCGACCTTCTATGCAGTCCGTTTGCCCTACGGAACCCAGCAGGATGAAGCGGATGCGGCCGAAGCGCTCGCTTTTATTCGAGCGGATCATTCACTGGTCGTTAATATTCAGGAGCCGGTTCTCGCTTTTGCCGAGCAGGTTAAAGAGTCCATCGGTCACGTGATGTCTGACTTCAACAAGGGCAATGCCAAGGCGCGTATGCGGATGATGGTTCAATATGCGATAGGCGGGGAGACGAGCTGTCTTGTGATTGGTACGGATCATGCGGCCGAGGCGGTAACCGGCTTCTATACGAAATTTGGTGACGGCGGAGCGGATATCGTACCGCTGGCTGGTCTCACTAAGAGCCAGGGGCGTGAGCTGCTCCAAGAGCTAGGTGCGCCTGAACGCTTGTATTTGAAAGTGCCTACCGCTGATCTGCTCGATGATAAGCCACAGCAATCGGACGAGGCTGAGCTCGGGATTACCTATTCAGATCTGGATGCCTATCTGACCGGTCAATCGATCGATGCCGGGACCCAGGCTAGCATCGAGGAGCGCTATTTGCGTAGCGAGCATAAACGCCAGATGCCCGTCGCTCCTTATGATGAATGGTGGAAATAGATCTGCATCAAGCCCTGTAAAGGGCTTTTTTTATGCTATCATAAGGGGGATTTGCAGTATAATGGCAGTATGGTATGAAGGATATACAGCATAGAGGAGAGGACAAGATGATGGAGAGAATCGTTGAAGTATGGGATCAGGATACATATACTGGCCAATTGGAGGACGGTTTTACACCTAAGATAGAGACCTATATTTTAAAGGGTGAGCAAAAAAGGGGAGCGGTTCTGATCTGTCCTGGCGGTGGGTACGGGTATACCTCCGAGCGCGAAGCTGAACCTATCGCCCTGGAGTTCAATGCCGCGGGATTCCACGCCTTTGTCCTGCATTACAGCGTTGCGCCGCGGAAGCATCCACAGCCGTTATTAGATGTGTCGCGGTCGATCCGACTGATTCGGGAGCATGCAGAGGAATGGAATATTGTAAAAGATAAGATTGCGGTTTGCGGATTTTCTGCAGGGGGACATGTGGCCGCAAGCCTGGGAGTCCATTGGGATAAACCGTTCCTGCAGGACGGATATGATGATCAAGCTGAAACGAACCGACCTGATGCGTTGATTCTGAGTTACCCGGTGATCTCAAGCGGAGAGCATGCGCATCGGGATTCTTTTAATAATCTGTTAGGCGCGGAACCGGAGGCATCATTGCTGGCGGAGATGTCGTTAGAGGAACAGGTGAATGAGAAAACTCCGCCTGCATTCATTTGGCATACATTCGAGGATCAATTAGTTCCCGTGGAGAATAGCCTGTTATTTGCCCAAGCTATGCGCAGGCAGGGAATTCCGTTTGAACTGCACATCTATCCAGAAGGTCCGCATGGACTATCGCTGGCGACCAAGCTCACAGCCACAAATGAAGAACAGATCAATCCTCACGTAGCAACCTGGATGGATCTTTGTATTCAATGGTTGAACTGTCTGTTTGAAGCTTGATTCCTTGTTGTTCAATCTAATAAGAAGAGCTGCCCGAGGCCATTTGCATGACCACAGGCAGCTCTTTATTTTTCTTGGATTATCTTGCCATCCAGCCGCCGTCAACACAGAGAACATGTCCGTTCAAATAGTCGGAAGCAGAGGATGCGAGGAAAACAGCCGGGCCTTGCACATCTTTAGGTGTTCCCCAACGTCCGGCAGGGATTCTCTCGGTAATCGAAGCATTTCTATCCTCGTCTGCACGAATTTGCGCAGTATTGTCAGTAGCCATATAGCCTGGAGCGATACCGTTTACTTGCAAGCCTTTATCAGCCCATTCATTAGCAAAGGCCTTCGTCAAGCCAGCTACGCCATGTTTGGACGCGGTATAGCCAGGTACATTAATTCCGCCTTGGTAGGAGAGCATCGAGCAGATGTTGATAATTTTGCCGCTGCCTCTTTCAATCATATGTCTGCCAGCGATTTGCGACAGAAGGAATACGGTGCTGAGGTTGAGATCGATAACATCAAACCAGTCCTTCTCACTATGATCCTTGGCCGGAGTCCGGCGGATGATGCCGGCATTGTTTACGAGAATGTCGACATGGCCAGTCAGTTCAAGAGCCTTGTCGAAAGTCTGTTGCAGAATGGAATGCTCGCTCAGGTCAACGACGAGGTCTGAAGCCTTACGTCCCATGCCATTGATGGCCTTCACAGTCTCCTCGCTGGTGCTGTATGAAGCGCAGACAACGTCTGCTCCTGCTTCTGCTAGTCCTAATGCTATGCCTTGACCCAGTCCGCTTGCTGCGCCGGTAACGAGGGCTGTTTTGCCTGTAAGATCGAATAAATTCATCGGATAAAACACTCCTTATGGATTGGATTCACCGTGTTTGTAGTCACTGGTCAGAAGTCGGATGCCCATGTCTCTGTACTGCTGCGCCGTCTCGGGTTTAAGCCCGCGATCGGTAATAATAGCGCTGATTTCATCCAGAGATGCGAAGGTTCGCAGAGCGGTCTGTCCGAATTTATGATGATCGATAACTGCAAAAGATTCACGGGCAGTATCTATTAATGCACGCTTGAAATCAATTAAATCACCGGTATATATAGATAGACCATGTTCAGGATGAACACCGGTTGTCGATATAAAGGCTTTTTGAATATTCAGCTGCCGAATGTAGGAGGTCGCCTCTGATCCGGCAAGCATATTGCGAACCCTGTAGCCTCCAGGCACGACGAGAAGGATTTGGTCTTTGGCAGCAAGCTCGCTAATGATATAGACATCGTTGGTAACTACAGTTAGCGGCTGATTGTCCAGACGACGAGCAATCTCAAGCGTCGTACTGCCACCGTCAAGCGCGATAATATCATGCTTGTTAATATGACGGAGGGCCTCTAGGGCAATCTCAACCTTGGCGTCTGCATTTTTGGCGAGCGGTTCTCTGGAGGGCAGAATGCCGAACTGATCATCCTGGGCAAGAATGGCTCCTCCATGAATGCGGCGGATCAAGCCTTGCTCTTCCAATTTGGACAGATCCTCGCGGATCGTCTTGCCTGTCACCTGCAGACGCTCGCTTAGCTCCGCTACTGTAACCTCTTTATTCATCAACAATACTTCCATAATCTTCTCGTGACGCCGGATCGGGTTCATAACTAGCCTCATTTCTTTTCAAACATCTTTTTCTCTATAATTAGAAGTGCTTCTATTTTAACTCTTTCATATCTACCGGGTCCATATCAGAGTAGATCTTGTTGTCTCCAGCCATGCCCCAGATGAATGTATAGTTGCTTGTTCCGACACCGCTATGAACCGACCAGCTTGGGGAGATGACCGCTTCTTCATTTCTCATGATGATATGTCTCGTTTCGGTGGGTTCGCCCATCAGGTGAACGACTACAGCATCTTCAGGAAGATCGAAATACAAGTAAGCTTCCATCCGGCGAGGATGCACGTGAGCAGGCATTGTATTCCACATATTGCCCGGTTTGAGCAAGGTCATACCCATAACCAGTTGTGCGCTCTGAATGCCGTTCTCGTGAATGAAACGGTAGATCGTACGTTCATTGGAATTGGTGATCGAACCCAGATCAGCCGATTCCGCATCTGCCAGCGTAGCTTTGGCGGTAGGAAATTCCTTGTGAGCTGGTGCGGAGTTCAGATAGAACTTGGCAGGGTTAGCAGCGTCTTTACTATTGAAAATAACTTCTTTGCTGCCCATACCTACGAATAAGCACTCTTTGTTCTCCAATTCGTAATTTGTTCCATCTACAGTAACGCTTCCGGCACCACCGATATTGATAATCCCGAGCTCACGGCGCTCAAGGAAGAAGGACACGCCAAGCTCTTTCAGGTCAGTCTCTAATTTAACAGCTTGGTGAACCGGGTTTGCTCCGCCGACAATAAGACGGTCTTCATGAGATAGTACAAGCTCCAATTTATCAGGAGTAAACAAAGTTGGAATATGGAATTCCTCGCGCAGGCGCTCCGTATCGAATTGCTTAGCCTCATTTGGATGAGAAGCATAACGTCTTTCCATTTGAAAAAGTCCCCTTTACAAAATGATAAGTTCTTATATTGTTCAATTTACTCCATTTGAGTTCATTTATCAAGTTCATTTGTGTTTATTTTTTGAGAATTGTGATGTATTCTAGGATTGTAGTGAAGGGTTTGGAGCTTGTTAACAAAAAAACTATGGATATATGGACGTAAATGGAGTATTGTGGTTTTGTGAATGGGCTTGTGAACGGAAGTGAACGATGGCTTGTTCGATATCCAATAGACAGCTAGTAAATCTCATAAATATTTGAGAGTGAGGAGACCAATATGAAGAAAATCCAGCTTATTCAGAAGATTGTTGAGGAAGGTGTCGTTGCCGTTCTTCGCGGGGAGTCGGCAGAGGAAGTTGTCGCTATGGCCGAAGAGGCTATCGCCGGCGGTATCAAAGTCATCGAGATCACGATGACGGTTCCTTACGCATTGAAAGCGATCGAAGAATTATCTCGTAAATATACATGGAATTCAGCGGATGAGTCGACCTATGCGATTATTGGGGCAGGAACGGTACTGGATGCTGAGACAGCGCGTGCTGCAATTCTTAACGGTGCAGAATTTGTTGTATCTCCGTTCCTCAGTCCTGAGACAGTGACCCTATGTAACAGATATCGTGTACCGGTGATGCCGGGTACGATGACGGTGAAGGAGATCAACGAAGCGCTTGAGCTAGGGGCGGATATTATCAAGCTATTCCCGGGTAATCTGTATGAACCATCCGTAATCAAGGCAATCAAGGGTCCATTACCACATGCGAATATTATGCCAACGGGTGGTGTATCGCTGAATAATCTGGGCGAGTGGATCAAGGCGGGTGCGGTCGCAGTCGGGATCGGCTCTGATTTAACGAATGAAGCGGTGAAGAAGCAGGACTTCTCGCTGATCCGCAACAAGGCTGCTGCTTATGTTGAAGCTTATCGTCAGGCAAAAGGGATCTAAGTTACTATAAAAGATAAAGAGCGAGCTTCAAGGCAATAAAGGCCTAGAGGCTTGCTCTTGTTGTTGGCATGATCGCTGGCTGTCCGCCTTTTAATCCAAAGTGTACCGTTCAAGTCCGATCGGCAGCGGCGCTGGGCGTGTGCAGTTGCTCTGCATTTGATAATATTGCCCGGAGTCGGAGGAATCATGGAAGCCCCACATCGCTTCTAGCACATGGTAAGCCATCTCTCCATTAGCACGGTGTGGCCGGCCGGATTGCAGGGCATAGGCCATGTCGGCGACGCCGATACCGCGGGTGTTCTCACTATACCCAGATAGCAGCGGTACCTCCGTCCACTCTTCCTCTCCAAGTTTACGATATTTGACGGGACCGCCGAACGTATTCGGATCAGGAACGAGTAGCGTCCCGGCTGTGCCGTGAATTTCAATCGGCGGGAGGGTGCTGCCCCCGAAGATGTCGAAGCTCGTAATTAATGTAGCAATAGCCCCGCTGCTGAATTCCATCGTTCCGGCAACATGGGTCGGAATCTCAACAGGGATCTTCTTGCCGCACTTTTTCTCACTGGATATGGTCCGTTCCTGCAGAGCCATTCCGGTGATCCCGGCGATTCGGGAGATGGGGCCGAGCAGTTGAACCAGCGCTGTTAAATAATAGGGTCCCATATCAAAAAGCGGTCCGCCGCCTTCTGCGTAGTAAAATTCAGGGTCAGGATGCCAGTGCTCATGCCCGCGGCTCATCATGAAGGCGGTCGCTGATACCGGACGGCCAATGGTACCCTCTTCGATGACCTTCAAGGCCGTCTGGATGCCCGCGCCGAGGAAGGTCTCCGGCGCACTGCCTACGATCAGTCCTCTCTCCGCTGCCGTCTGCAAAATCCGCTGCCCTTCCTCGCGTGTAACCGCTAGCGGTTTTTCCCCATACACATGCTTGCCAGCCTCAAGTGCCTGGAGGCAAATCTCTGCATGCACCGCCGGAATCGTCAGATTAATAATGATGGAGATTTCCGGATCGCTAAGCAGTTCTTCGGTGGTGCAGGCCCGTGGGATATTGTATTTTTCAGCCTGTGCCTGTGCCCGGTTCATATCCAGGTCAGCACAAGCGGTAAGCTCTAAAATTCCGAATTTGGTGCAGTTTTGCATGTAGATGTCACTTATTTTACCGCAGCCAATAATGCCGACTTTCTGCCTACTCATGGATGTCTCCCCCTTTTATGCGTTGTCGTACTGATTTTCAGCCAAGCTTATTATTACATTGCGTGCCACCTTTGTTGGCTCAATCCTACAGTACCTACTGCACCTGCTGCTTGCCTTCCGCTGCCCAGAGCAATCCGCGCGCCATCAGTTCCTTCACCGGAGGAAGCTCTACGATCGTGGCTTGATGTCCCAGGGAATTATAATATACTCGTCCTAGTCCCCAGCGTTTTGTCCAGACGACAGGCATATCCACGGCTTTGTTCAGACGATGCGGACCATCAGCAACAGGGAATCGGGTCGTGGCCAGCACTTCGACAGCGGGATCGACATGTAAATAATACTGCTCCGAGGTCACTGTGAAATCAGAGATTCCTGCAACGATCGGACTGGAGGAGTTAGTAATCTCTACCTTGTATTCGACGCCATCATTACCTGGATGGGCCACCCATTGTCCGCCAGTCATAAATTGCCAATCCACATTATTACGGAAGGAGTCGCACATCCCGCCGTGGCATCCAGCTAACCCGGTTCCGGCTTGTACTGCCGCTGACACATGGTTTACATAAGTCTCGGAAATTTCGCCCATCGTCCACACAGGTACGATCAGATCCAGCCCGAGCAATTTCTCGGCATCTGCAAATGCATCAAGGGTATTGGCTACCTCCACTTCAAACTGATGCTCTCGTAGAATATTACTGAAAACAGCAGCAACTCGCTCCGGATCATGTCCATCCCAGCCGCCCCAGACGATCAATGCTTTTTTCATAGTTATCTGTCCTCCATAATTCAAGATTGATATTGCTTACGGACATTATAGAAAAAAGACATCCTTCGCACTCGCCAGTTTCTGCAGGAATATAGTCAAAAAATGCGTTCTCACAAAAAAAATTCTAGCCCAATTTTCTAATGGAATTTTTAATCAGGGGTCGCCTCCTTATTCAACATACATATTTCTAGTGAATATTGCTGCGGGTGTCCGAGGGAGAGCAGCCTTTTAGCTCTTTGTACACCCGGTTAAAGGTACGGATACTGCCAAATCCACATTCCAGTGCGATGTCCGTGATGCTGGCGTGTGTGTTAACGAGCATATGCTCCGCCATAAGTACCCGGATCGTGTTGAGGTAGGTTTTGAAGTTCATTCCGATTACTTTTTTGAAGGAACGGCAGAAGTGGGACGGATTCATCTCGAACCGCTCTGACATCATCTCTACGGACAGGTCCAGGGAATAATTCGCTTCGATAAAAGTAATGATTTGTTGAAACTTAGCCCGCTTGCTCTCGAACCGCTGGTTGGAGCTGCGCTCAAAGGGAACGGTGGGGAGATGTCTGCATAATGTCCCGAACAACTCCAGTAGATAGCTCTTGATGTACATAGGGTAGCCGGTGATGGCGCTTTCTTTTTCCTGAAGTATTTGCAGCATTAAATGACGAACCCGGGACAGTTCTGATGGTGTCGAATCGATAAACGGGGACGCGAACCGGAAATCAACAGGCCAGCTCTTGGCTGTGCCGATCAGCTCTGGCTTACAAATCAACATAAATACCTCGGATTCCGCATCTTTGCTCTCATAATAGTGGATATCGTTACTGCAGCAAATGACCATATCCCCCGCCCGAAGCAGACGTCGCTCTTCATTGACTCCAACGACCATCTCGCCTTTCTCCACATAGACAAATTCAATCTCATTATGAAAATGCGGATAAAAAGACAGATTCACAATCCGATGTATCACCAGCGGAAGCTCAGCATCCATATTCCAGTTCTGATAGACCGATATCATATGTATCTCCATTGTTGTTAAGTTGAAGTTGTAATTTGTTTTTTGCATGATAGTAGCTTTAGTTCATCATACCGAGTAGGGGGATTTTTGTCTAATGGGGGAATGTTTTTAATACCTGATGGAAAGTGCGCTTTACATTACTGAGTGGAAGTGCCATATTATATATGGAAAGTGAGCTTTCCATAACGAACGTGAAAATCGTTGCTGTAACTGGGGGAAAAGATGAAAAACAGATTGGCAGAAATCAGAAGAGTACGAGGGATAAAGCAGGAGGATCTTGCGGAGGCCCTAGAGGTCTCAAGGCAAACCATCGGTTCGCTCGAGAATGGACGCTACAACCCATCTATTCTATTGGCATTTAAAATTTCTAAATATTTCAATATGGCGATCGAAGATATTTTTATTTATGAGGAGGATGAAGTGTTATAGTCGAATTACATTTTTCCCATGGTCGCCAGTGGTTGTATAGTGCAACTTGCCTTGAAGGGCGTCGGGTAAAGTAAATGGATCATCGGCTTGACTATTCGACAGTACCATGTTTCCGCCGATAGAAACGCTGTATGCTACACCATCAAATTGTTTATCTTCCCCAATGACCTCCAAATCGTGATCTGATACATACACAGAGTTAGGATAGACAACAACTTCGATGTCCTTAATCCGTAAGTCCGCTGTTTCAACGGTGAGGCTATAGACTTTCGGATCCTGATGGAGTTGAAGCTGCTGATAAAAAAGGAAGATAACTGCCACGATCAGGCAAACAGACAGAGATGCTAAAGCAATATTTTTCCTAGTCATGATAAGAACTCTCCTTTAACCTCGCCTAATTAGTTAATAGCACAATGTACAACTAAATCCTCACCAACCGATCCCAGCGTTACTTTAATTGCAAAACTTACACTTAGAATGCTGATTTTCGGTTATAATCGCAGGAATAATTTATTTAGATGTACGAAATACAATTATAAGTGGTGCTTAACGGTTTTCTTGCGAAATAGGTGTACCCTCTGCATTTAAACAAAGTTGCTTGAAGTTACTCTGTTCAAAAGTGGCTCTAGAAAACACTCAAGTGTTCTGAAAAGTGATCAATAGTCGCTAGTGTCCCAGCAATGCCTCATCCTCCAACACTAAAGTTACTTAATAAGATAAGTGTGAATATGCAGCTATATTGGTGCGTTTTGCTGTTCACCCGTGATATAACTGCTTTTATACATCTATTCGTACCGATTATGCTGCAAACACAAAAAAACAACTCCCCAAGATCGATAATCCATCAGGTAGTTGTCCGTAGTTACAGAGCAGCTTCTGCCTCTGACCACTAAACGAATTAATGCTCGAAAGTCCAGAAACCCTTATTTACTATAAAAATCGAGACGACAGGATTTGAACCTGCGACCTCTTGCTCCCGAAGCAAGCGCTCTACCAAGCTGAGCCACGTCTCGGCGCTAGAATCCGATCCACTCATCAAGTGCAGCAAATGATGAACTGAAGGGAACAACTGCAATTATACTCCTGTTGAGAAAACCTGTAAAGGGATGGAGTTTTGAAAAATCAGGGCTATTACGTGGGCTGTTGCGTTTGGAAGAAACTTTCTATATAATATAGGGTGACTCATTGGATATATGCGACTTTGATGAGGATTATTAGTTTGATTTCTGCACCATTCAGAGAGCCGGCGGTTGGTGCAAGCCGGTTGGAGCGGGCAAATGAACTCACCTCGGAGTCATGATGCGAACGGATCTGGCTTTGGCCATCTTGGTCAGGGTGCTGATGTCGATAGTGTTTTGGCACAGTGGCACAGTTCTGTAACATCATCGTCTTACCCGCGTTACTGGGTACATAAGGGAGCGAAGGGCAAAGCATGTCCGACGCTAACTAGGGTGGTACCACGGGAAATTTCCTCTCGTCCCTAGCGATAAACGCTATGGATGGAGAGGTTTTTTACATTTCAGGAGATGTTTAAGAGGAGGATTCAAGAATCATGGCGGACAAGAACGTACCTCATGACGTTTATCAAGCCCAATCGATTGAGCCAAAATGGCAGGCGTTTTGGGAAGAGAATCACACTTTCAAGACTCGCGAAGAAGCGGGCAGACCGAAATTTTATGCACTAGATATGTTCCCTTATCCTTCGGGTGCAGGGCTTCATGTCGGCCATCCTGAGGGCTATACGGCCACAGATATCGTATCACGCTATAAGCGGATGCGCGGCTACAACGTGCTTCATCCGATGGGCTGGGACGCTTTCGGCCTACCAGCGGAGCAGCATGCACTGGATACCGGCGAACATCCACGTGATATTACGATCAAGAACGTTAACAATTTTCGGCGTCAGATCAAATCGCTCGGTTTCTCCTATGATTGGGACCGCGAGATTAGCACAACTGATCCGGAATACTATAAATGGACACAATGGATCTTCATCCAGCTCTACAAGAAAGGGCTCGCCTATGTGGCGGAAATTCCAGTAAACTGGTGTCCAGCACTGGGTACTGTACTTGCCAATGAAGAAGTGATTGACGGCAAGAGTGAACGCGGCGGGCATCCGGTTATCCGCAAGCCGATGCGTCAGTGGGTGCTGAAGATTACTGAATATGCAGAGAGATTGCTGGAAGACCTTGAGGAGCTCGACTGGTCGGAGAGTATCAAGGACATGCAGCGCAACTGGATCGGTAAATCCGAAGGGGCGGAAGTCGTATTTGACATCGATGGGCATGAGGATCAGCTGGTCGTATTTACGACCCGTCCGGATACTTTGTTCGGTGCCAGCTATGCGGTGCTTGCGCCGGAGCATGAATTGGTAGCTAAGATTACGACCGATGCTCAACGTGACTCGGTAGAGATCTATCAGGAACAGGCGGCTCATAAGAGCGATCTGGAGCGTACTGACCTGGCCAAAGAGAAGACAGGCGTATTTACAGGTGCGTATGCGATTAATCCGGCGAATGGTGCGAAGCTGCCGATCTGGATCGCGGATTATGTACTTGCCGGCTACGGTACTGGGGCAATTATGGCTGTTCCGGGCCACGACGAACGCGACTATGAATTTGCCAAGCAATTCGATCTTCCGATCATCGAAGTGGTGTCCGGTGGCGACCTGTCCAAGGAAGCTTATACTGGAGACGGCCTGCATGTGAACTCCGGGTTCCTCGATGGACTGGATAAAGAAGAAGGCATCAAGAAGATGATCTCCTGGCTTGAAGAGAACGGCAAAGGTCATGGCAAAATAACTTATCGTCTGCGTGACTGGCTGTTCAGCCGTCAACGTTATTGGGGCGAGCCGATTCCGATCCTTCATTTGGAAGACGGAACGATGAAGCCGGTGCCTGAGGATCAGCTGCCGCTTGTCCTGCCGGAAGTTGAGCATATCAAGCCGTCTGGCACCGGTGAATCCCCATTGGCGAATGTTACGGATTGGGTGAATACGGTAGATCCAGAGACAGGACTCAAGGCTCGCCGTGAGACTAATACGATGCCGCAATGGGCGGGAAGCTGCTGGTACTACCTGCGCTATATCGATCCGCGTAATGATAAGGAGCTGTGCTCCAAGGAGAAGCAGCAGGAATGGCTTCCGGTCGATCTGTATATCGGTGGTGCAGAGCATGCGGTATTGCATCTGCTCTATGCTCGTTTCTGGCATAAGGTGCTGTATGATCTTGGTGTCGTATCTACGAAGGAGCCTTTCCATAAGCTCGTGAACCAAGGCATGATTCTGGGGACGAATAACGAGAAGATGAGTAAATCCCGCGGTAATGTCATTAACCCGGATGATATCGTGAACCGTTACGGTGCAGATACACTTCGTATGTATGAAATGTTCATGGGACCGCTTGAAGCAACCAAGCCATGGAGTGAGAACGGGGTTGAGGGAGCGCATCGATTCCTGTCCCGGATTTGGCGCCTGTTCGTTACTGAGAATGGCAGCCTGAATGCTAAGATCGGCGGGGCAGGTAGCGATGACTTCAAGCGTACCTGGCATAAGACGGTGAAGAAGGTCACGGAAGATCTTGAGGCTCTGCGCTTCAATACCGCGATCAGCCAATTGATGATCTTCGTCAATGAAGCTTATAAAGCGGATAGTATTCCGAAGGAAGCTGCCGAGAATTTCGTGCAGATGCTGTCTCCGCTTGCACCGCATATTGCTGAGGAATTATGGGAGCGCCTCGGCCATACTGGAGGCATCAGCTATGTGTCATGGCCAACCTATGATGAAGCTTGGACCGTTGAGGCTGAAGTGGAGATCGTCGTTCAAGTGAACGGCAAAATCGTCGAACGTACGAAGATTTCCAAGGATCTCGACCAAGCAGCCATGCAGGAGCACAGCATGGGCCTGCCTAATGTCAAGCAGGCTATTGAGGGTAAAACCGTACGCAAGGTTATTGCGGTTCCGGGCAAGCTCGTGAATATCGTCGTCGGATAATCCATTTTATAAATGTTAGACAAGGACTGGGAAGACCGGCCGATCCCGGCGGTCTTCCTTTCTTGCTATATACATTAGAATATGTAGTGAAGCATCGCTTGAAATAATGGGAAGCTCGTTAACTCGTTGAATTAATAATCATCAAATGTTTCGTTGAACAATATGTCTAATTTGTCCAGATCCTCATTATATTTCTGATGTGTGGCGTCGATAAGCTTGGAGAATACGTCCTGAAGCCCCAAGTCCAGAATGGCGATCCCTTCGGCTGTGATTCCGCCGGGTACGGCGACGCGCCGCTGGAGCTCTTCCGGGGAGAGTCCGCCTTCCGTAAGCAGCTTCCCTGTGCCGAGCAGCATTTGCGCCCCCAGAGAGATTGCATCGGCTCGATCGATACTGGTCATTTCGGCGGCCGTCTCAGCCCAACGCTGCAGAATAAAGGCGATAAAGGCCGGGCCGCAGCTGGAAATATCGGAGGCGATCCGGGTCTGCGATTCCTTGATCATTAGCGGGGTGCTGATGGATGACATGAGCTGCTCTAGCAAGAGGCGATCCTCGGGTTGGATGCGTGATCCATAGATACAGAGCGAGGCTCCGCTTTGGACGGAGTGCGTGATACTGGGAACAATCTTGGCGATGCGTGACGGGACGGCTCGTTCGAGCATTTCAATCTGTACAGGGCTCGTAATCGAGACGATAATTTGCCCTTCAGTCAGCACATCCTTGATTTCCGAGAGGACTCCAGGGAAGTCTAGCGGCTTCACACATAGGAATATAATCTGGCTCTCCCGTGCGGCATCGACATTGCTGGTTACGACACGAACTCCGGGATGGCGACCTGCAATTTGTTCTGCTTTTTGCTGCGAGCGATTGCTAATGCAAATGAAGCTTTGGTGTAGCGCACCGGAGCGTAGAAATGCTTCGATCAGCAGACCGCCCATTGATCCTGTTCCGATGAAAGCCACTTTCATCCCGTTCCCTCCTTTCGTGCATAGATTTCTAACGAAACAGAGTATCGCTATTTGCGCCAAAAAGGGCAGCTGAAAATGGTAACGGAACGGGGGAGCGTTCTGTGGTTTCGTTAGCGACATATGAGCTCTATGCAGTGTTTTTATATATGTATGCATCTTGATTGGATCTTCATGACCTCACGGTACAGATTCTTTTGAGAATGGAGTGTATATAATGAAGAGAGGCTATATTATCACCTCAATCTGTTCTGCTCTGGCAGGCGCTGCAATAATGCTCCTGGCCCTGGGAGGTAGCCGGGCGTCCGGGATAGAGGGCTGGACCCCGGTGAACCGAGAAGTCGCCATGAGTCTAGAGGAGTCGATGAGCGGAGCGAATAGGGCAACTAGCCAATCGGCTGTGGATGCGGCGGAGACTTCAAGGCAAGCGGTCGGAATCTCAAGCGGAGAACAGGTAGCTCCCTCAACGGAGACTTCTACTGGAGAAGGGACAGGGGCAGCTGTCAACGATAAGGGACAGAATGATCGGTTAGATGTAAAAGCTGCTACTTCATCGGATGGCGCCAAGCAAGGGAATGAATCGGTCGCTGAGACTCAAGGCAAGAGCGGATTAATTAATATTAATACGGCTGGCTTGGCTGAGCTTCAGGAGATTCCTGGAATTGGCGAGAAGAAGGCGCAGGCAATTATTCATTACCGGAACGAGCACGGCTCTTTTCAGTCGGTTAACGATCTAACTCAAGTGAAAGGGATCGGCACAAAAATGCTTGAAAAAATGAAGCCGTATATTGGGCTGAACTAGGAGGCTAACGAACGATGACTCATGATCATGAAAGACGTAAAGACTGGGATACGTACTTCATGGATATCGCCTATATGGTGTCAACCCGTTCCCGCTGCAGCCGTCGCCATGTCGGCGCTGTATTGGTGCAGGGGAAGAAACTGCTTGGAACTGCGTATAATGGAGCGCCCTCTGGCGTTCCAGACTGCTCTGAAGCGGGCTGTATGATCTCCGAGGAATATGAGCTGGTCATCCAGGATGGTCGAGAAACCATGGTCAAAAAACAGCGCTGTGTCCGTACCATCCATGCAGAGCAGAATCTGCTGCTGTTCACCGACCGCATCGACCGCGAAGGTTCTAGCGTATACGTAACGGATGAGCCGTGTTGGACCTGCGCGAATATGCTTGCGAACAGTGGGATTACAGAAGTGGTCTTCCATCGTCCTTATCCGAAGGATACCGATAAAGTCAGGGCGATGATGGAACAGGTAGGGATCAAGTTCCGCAGGTTGGACTCGTATCAGCCGCCACATGAGGCAGCGAGCTCGGTGGAGAACTAGAGGCGCCTTAAATATAGATTTTCATGCACAATGATGTAGGAAGAACCTCATCTGCTTATTAGCAGGTGGGGTTTTTGTTTTTTTGCTTATGTGATAGATGCCAGGAAGGGGGAGAATTTATGAAAAATAGACCATTGGCCGCGATAGCCTGCTGCTGGATTGCTGGGAGTGGGAGCGTCATATTGCTTCATGGAAGCTCAGTGTGGCTGATGTGGGGCGGACTCACTCTGCTCATTCCATTGTTTGGCATTGTACTGAGATACAAACCTAGACAGCTGATTCTATTATGGCTTGCCTTCTCACTTGGCGTGGTATACTGGATGATTAATGATAGTAGAAATACTAGTGAAATTAGCGCTGTGCTAGAAATGAAAGTGTCGGGAATGAAGAAGGACGCTATGTCAGTCCTAGCGGCGGGAACCATCGTATCTGCCATTAAAATTGACGGCGACCGGGTTGCTTTCACAGCTTCTATACATAGCATTGAACGCCACTCTACTGCTGAAGCGGGGATAAATCCGGCTGCAGGGAAGACCAAGACCGCCATTTCCGGTGAGAGGGTGGCTGTACAAGTTAAGCTGGCCGCACAGGCGGAGCAGAATATAGCAGCGTCCTGGAGGCGGGGGCAGAAGGTCAAGCTGCTTGGAAGCATAGAACAGCCAGCAGAGGCGCGGAACTTCGGCGGGTTCGACTATAGCGAGTATTTGCGATCCAAGCGCATTCATTGGATCTTCAAGGTAGCGGGAGCATCGTCGATCGAGGTTCAATCCGGGGGATTGAGCGGATCGGCTCTGCTGGGGGAAGTGGACAAGCTGCGGCAACGGATAGGAGCCCGGGTAGAGCAGCTATTTCCGGAATGGCAGGCAGGTTATATGAAAGGACTGCTAGTCGGGCTGGCGGATGAGCTGGAGCCAGATAAGTACATCCAGTTCACGCAGCTGGGACTGACACATATCCTAGCGATCTCCGGCAGCCATGTAGCCATCAATGTAGGCTTGTTATTCGGCCTGCTCCGTCTTTGCCGGGTTACACGTGAGACCTCGATCATCATCGTATTCTGCTTCGTGCCGATCTATGTATTGCTGACCGGCTTCTCCCCTTCCGTGATCCGGGCCGGAATGATGACGATGCTGGGCTTATATTTATTACGGCAGCGGAGACTGAAGGATGGTCTGAATGTGTTGTCAGCCGCGGCGCTGCTCATGCTTCTGTGGGAGCCGAACTATTTGCTTAATATCAGCTTTCAGCTATCCTTTGCGGTTACCGCCGGGCTGATTATTTTCGTGCCGCAGCTTCTCCCTCTACTTCGCTTCCTGCCATCCAAAATACGCAGTACCGTGGCGATTACTGTTGCTGCAGAGCTTGTCTCCTTTCCATTAACCATCTATTACTTCAATCAGCTCTCACTGCTCTCTCTGGCAGCGAATCTATTCATCGTGCCTGTGATTGGTCTTATCGCATTGCCGCTCGGTACAACGGCTTTATTATCAAGCTGGATCTGGATCAAACTAGGTACGTGGATCGCCTATCCGGTAATCATCGTGAATAAGCTAACTTTTCTGGCAACTGGCTGGCTAACCAGTCACAGCGGTTTTATGACTTACTGGAAGTCGCCGGCATTGCTGTGGATTCTCGTCTACTATTTCATTATTTATACCATGCTGCGATTAAGTGCGAAGCTGCTGCTCCGTCATCCGCTTCAAGCTGCGATGGATGATACAGCTCCCTTGCCCTCTCGTCCTGTTTCCCCGCCACGCAAGAGCTACTACAGTGTAACCAGCGGGAGAATCAGACATTATGTGCTCCTGTCTAGTCTAGTAATCAGTTTGACAGCCCTGCTTATTTACGGATACCGTCCGCTGAATTCTGGAGGAAGCGGCCATATTCAATTTATCGATGTGGGTCAGGGGGATAGTGCTCTGATTACGACCCCGAGAGGGATTAACATTCTGGTAGACGGTGGAGGAACGGTGTCCTTCCGTAAACCAGGGGACAGCTGGCGCGAACGGCGTGATCCGTTCGAGGTAGGGGCCAAGACCGTTGCTCCATTGCTTAAAAAAAGAGGGGTCCATCGCATTGATATCATGATCGCTACGCACGGGGATCAGGATCATATCGGGGGATTGCAGGCGATTATCGAACAGTTTCCGGTCGGTGCGCTATTATTCAATGGAAGCTTCTCCGAGTCGGCGACGCTCGCTAAGCTGATGCAGACGGCAGTGAGCAAGAAAATCCCGATTTATGCTGTCTCGCGCGGTATGGTCTTGAAGCCTGATTCCAGGACGAAGCTAGAATTTTTAGCGCCAATCACCGCTTGGGATGCATCCCGTTCTTCATTGCCGCATATTAAGGATCAGAATGCTGAATCCATCGTTTTCAAGCTGGAGATGGAGGAAGCGAGTTTCCTGTTCACTGGCGATACTGATAAGGTAACCGAGCGTAAAATGCTGGCCCTGGAAAATCAGGACGCCCCAGAGGGAACGGATCCCGATATGAAGCCGGTCGATATGCTCAAGGTGGCGCATCACGGCAGCAAGACCTCGACCTCAGCCCTATGGGTCAGACGATATCGTCCTGCAACTGCGGTCGTATCAGCGGGAGTTAACAATATCTATGGACATCCTCATGCAGATGTCGTGGATCGTCTCGTACAGTCGGGCAGCATGATCTTCCGTACGGACCAACAGGGGGAAATCCAGATTATTGTACGGAAGGGCGCTATTCAAGCAAGACCTAAATATGGCCTGGCCCAATCGCAATAAAGTCCACAAAAAATTCGCCATCCGGCTAGAAACTTTTCACTGGTTCCTGCGTCCCATACAACGACGGATTCCGTCAGGAGCTTGCCATAGAGGCTTCTGCTTGGTATACGTATACAAGGAGCGCTGGATGACGCAGTCTCTTTTTTTTGGTATTCTTAGGTGAGATTGAGAACTTATATGAAATTTTAAGATTAGTGAATTCTAACATTTTGTCCAAAAAAATAGAGTATCAACATTGCAACATATCGCTACCCGATATCGTCTGTAATGTTGCAAGGAAGGGGGAGCCTTAGTGGTAGAGCAGGAACTCATCAGAGCCGCTCAACAGGGCGATCGCGACGCTCTAATCACCCTATTGCGTGAAATAGAAACACATGTGTACCGAACGGCCTACTATATTTTGAATAATGAACAGGACGCGCTGGATGCAGCTCAGGAGGCGCTAATCCGGGTCTATACGAAGATTAACTCCTATGAAGAGAAGGCGCAGTTTAAAACATGGGTTCAGCGCATCGTGACTAATATATGTATCGATAAGTTCCGTAGGAGTAAACCGACGGTTTCCATTGAAGAGCATGAGCTTGTTTTTCAAGGAAAAGAGAGTGTCGAGAGAGAAGTGATGTCAGGCTACATAGCCGAGGACATTCGCGAAGCGATCGATCAGCTGCCGGAACATCACCGTTCTGTTGTTGTTCTGAGATACTTGCAGGACTTTTCGTACAATGAAATCGCTGACTGCTTGAATTTGCCGCTCAATACGGTGAAATCCTATTTATTTAGAGCGCGGCAGCAGCTTCAGCACTTACTCCAAGATTATCAGAAAGGTGGTGTGTCAGGATGAAATGTTCGGAGGCGGTGGAATGGATGCATCGTTATTTAGACCATGACTTGAACGAAGAGGAAAGATCTCAATTGTTCGAGCATATTCGTAGCTGCAGAGATTGCGCCGAAGAATTTGAGATATTGAACAGGTTGAATTCCCGGTTGGAGCAGCTTCCCAAGGTGACTCCGAAGATCAGTCTGGTCGATTCGATTCTTCCTCAGCTTGAGGAGATTGACCGGGCACGCCGTGAGGAAGGCAGCGCTTCTGAAATGATTCCAGTTAGGGAGCCATTGGTTGCCAAGTCTGACGAATCGGCAAGTCGCAGCCGCCGGCAGAGTCCGTGGCGGAATCGTGCTTTCCGGTTCGGAACGATGGGCGTTACCGCGGCATTGGTGCTCGGTATATTCATATACAATTACCAACCCCGTACGATGTCGGATGCAGAGATGGTGGCCCAATCCCTATCCAGCAGCAACGATCAGGAACAATCCAGTGCAAATACAGACAGCCCCAATGCGGATGAAGGCATCAAGAGTGAATTGTCTCCACCGACAGGAGATCAGCCCGCAGAAGGTAGCTTGAATGATCAGGATAATGCAGCGAAGCCGGGCGGGGATGCCGGTAAAGGAGATGCGAATACTGCGGGTGATGGTGATGGTGATACCGCTATCGGTCAGGAGCGTAATGCTACTCCAAAGGCAAGTAAGCCAGATTCTGCTGGGGCTAAGGATGCCAAAGGGGGTAAGACGCCTGCTGTTACTAAGAGCGGTCAGACCGGAAATCAGCAGAAAGACGGCTCCAACCAGTCGAAACAGGGGCAAACACCAGCTTCAGGCGGTAACGCGACAGATCCCGCGGCTGATAGTAACTCAAGTAACAGAAGTTTCGACGGGGCTGTAGCGGATTCAGTAGAGGTCGGGGGCTTGGAGGATAACCGTTTCAAGGCAGATGTTAAGGGCATTATCGGGTTTATGGCCTTTGATCCATGGACTTCACCGGATGGAGGGTTCACCGTCGAAGTGAACGAGGGCCATCTCTACTTGTATCAGAATCATTCGGACAGCGGCGATAGCCGCAAGCTGATCGCGGATACAGAATTCGATGGCACCTGGGTACAGGGCAATTGGTCGGAGGATGGCACAGAATTTCAATATGAGATAGAGAAGGATGGGGTGACCTCCGCATATACGATGCAGACCAATGCGGATTCTGGCGCGGATGCATCTGAGAATACGGATCACGCCCCGAAAAATAAATGAGTCACCTTTTCATGAGATATGGAATAGGTTATATAGATTAGAGAGATAACTGACCCTGATCGTCGTATGACCGCCGGCGGAAAAGTTTCTAGAGCTTTTCAGCCCGCGTTTATATAGATGCTCTGGGACAAAGGGACCTGCATGCTGATTAAGCCGGGTCCCTTTGTTGCGTTTATGGAGAATGTCTCGGATGGATCGGACGAAGTTCGGGGCTTGGGATTGGTGCGGGAAATTCCGGCTTGGACTAGCGATGCTTTTCGGGATATGATATTAGTTGGATAAGGAGGGGGAAGCGGTGGATGTAAAGACTGCGATCAAAGAGATTAAACAAGGGAAAATTTCCCCTTTATATTTATGCTATGGTACAGAGAAGTACCAGATACAGCAGTTTATTGCCTTGCTGCAGGAGCAAGTGGTGGACCCGGATCAGCGGGATTTCGCGCTTGCCCATTTTGATTTGACGGAGACCCCGGTTGAGGTGGTCATTGAGGAAGCGGAGACCCCGCCCTTTCTGGCAGAGCGTAAGCTGATTATCGCCAAGGATTCGGCTTTGTTTACAGCTGGCAGAGACGGCAGTAAAATCGAGCATAAGGTTGAGACATTGCTGGACTATAGCAAGAATCCGGCTGAATATAGTGTGATTGTCTTTGTTGTGAACAGTGAGAAGCTCGATGAGCGCAAGAAGGTGGTCAAAGCGATAAAGAGTGCGGGGATAGCCCTCTCCTTCTTGCCGGTTAGCGGAGCTGAGCTTGTGCAATGGGTCGTCCGCGAGGTAGAGAGCCGGGGCAGCCGGATTGGTACAGATGCGGCCGAAGCGCTTATCGCTTCCGCTGGCGTGCAAATGTCCGCACTGGCGGTTGAAGTGGACAAGCTATGTCTGTATGCCGGCCCGGGCGGCAAGATCGAGCCAGCGACCGTGGAGCAATTGGTGGCGAGGAGCACGGAGCAGAATGTGTTCGTCATGGTCGAGAATATTGCTAATTTGAAGTTGGACAAGGCGCTGGACATATTTTACGAGCTGTTGAAGCAGCGTGAGGAGCCCATCAAAATTGCCGCGTTAATCGCCCGTCAGTTCCGAATTATGCTGCAGGTCAAGGATTTGGCCCGGCAGAGCTATTCCCAGCAGCAGATCGCTTCCCAGCTAAGCCTGCATCCCTATGCGGTGAAGATCGCTGGCGAGCAAGCGCGTAAATTCGATGCGGCTATGTTGCGCAGCATTTTGTCCGAGCTGGCTGAGCTCGATTACAAAATGAAGAGCGGACGCATCGACAAGGTGCTGGGCCTGGAGATGTTCCTGCTGAAGCTCGGGGCGTAGAGTGAATCGTAAAATGAATCTGCACATTTTGGAGCTCTAACGAAACTCCATAACGTTATTTCGGCGAAAACAGCACCAACTCAAATCTAACGAAACACCATATCGTTATTGGGATGAAATTCCGCCATTTCGCCCCTGATTTACTCTAATAGCGATATCCAGTTTCGTTAGATTTCCAAATCACTCCTTTTGACGCAAATAGCGATATGTAGTTTCGTTACACTCTCATATTTGCAGGAATTTCTCCCCAAGGCTCCCGAATCAAACTAAAAATGCATCCAAAAAGACCTGAACGATGATCGTTCAGGTCTCTTCAGGCTTCAGTTTATTAAAATGTCGCCTATTACGCTTGAGACGTAAGGGCGTTCAATTTTTTAGCCAAGCGCGATTTCTTGCGGGATGCTGCATTCTTGTGGATCAAGCCTTTAGTAACGGCTTTGTCCAATTTTTGGGTAGCAGCGGCGAAAGCGGCTTTAGCTGCTTCCACATCATTGTTCGCCAACGCAGTGTCGGCAGATTTAACTACAGTACGCAGTGCAGATTTTTGCGAAGCGTTAAGTTGGCGACGTTTGTCGTTAGTTTTAACACGTTTGATTGCGGATTTAATGTTTGGCATTGCATTCACCTCCTGTAAAGCATATATCAAGCCAGATGATTCACAACTTAAAATATTTTATCACGCGACCCGTCAAATTGCAATGAATTCATCTAAAGTGAATTAACAAAAGTGAACAAGATTCACTTTGCTTGCATAATCGCATTTCCTTTCCTGCACAATAACAGGTATAGGCAAGAGAGGAAAAGGAGGTCTGGATCTGATGAATCTGGATTTACGCAATTACGCGGTCAGAACTGATTTGGCCGTTGAATCGAAGGAAATAGCCGAGACTGTGCATGGCGGCCCGCTATCTGGGGTTCAGGAGCAGGTGGAGGAGCAGGACGGGATCAAGATTACCCGGCTCGATGTCACCGATGAGAATGCTTCACGCCAGCTCGGGAGAATGATGGGACATTATATTACGATAGAGGTACCGGGGCTGCGCAGCCATGATACCGATTTGCAGGAGAAGGTGTCCGCAGCCTTCGCGAAGGAGTTTGGTGAATTTCTCAATAAAATAGGCATCGCCGCTGGAGCCAAGGTGCTAATTGTCGGGCTGGGTAACTGGAATGTGACGCCGGATGCACTTGGGCCGCTAGTGGTCGAGAATGTGCTCGTTACCCGACATTTTTTCGAGCTGGCGAGGGATCAGGTTGCGCCTGGTTACAGAGAGGTCAGCGCCATCGCTCCGGGCGTATTGGGTCTTACCGGGATCGAGTCAAGCGAAGTGGTGCAGGGAATCGTGGAACGCACGAAGCCGGATCTGATCATCGCGATCGATGCGCTGGCCTCCAGATCGCTGGAGAGAGTGAATACGACGATTCAGATTGCTGATATCGGCATCCATCCGGGCTCGGGCATCGGCAATAAGCGGCGTGGGCTGACGCAAGAGATACTGGGGATTCCTTGTATTGCAATCGGTGTTCCTACGGTGTGCTATGCCTCGACGATCGTTAACAATGTGCTCGATTTGATGAAATCCCACTTCAATGCTGAGAGCGATAACGGGCAAGGTACGGAGACGAAGCAGATTATGGGACTGCTGAATGATCTGAGCGAAGGCGAGCGACTGGGACTCGTCAAGGAAGTTCTGGAGCCGCTAGGACATGATCTGATCGTTACACCGAAGGAAATCGACGAATTTATCGAGGATATCGCCAATGTGATCGCCAGCGGGCTCAACCTGTCGCTGCATGAAGCAATAACACCGGATAATGTCGCGAGCTATACTCATTGATATATCGATGGTAATCCCTCTCCCACTCCCTATAAATAAACCGTGAATACACGAGGTCCGCAAATCTAGCGGACTTCTTTTTATTTGTGAGAATTGCAGGTTCTATTCAATTGAATAGATTCATAGATTTGGAGTAAAGGAATGAACAGACCAACGGGCTAGGGAGGACGGAAGCATGAAATTCAAAGCGTGGAATATCGGAAAAATAAAACGAAGCATGATGCACATCCTGGCGATGGGACGAACCTTCTTGTTATTGTCGGTGCTGGCGGCCATATTTTTTGTATTGCTGGGTACTCTGGGCATCGCCGAGAAGAGCTTGAACACTTCCCCGGTATCTTCAATGAGGGGGCTTGCCGCCTCGTTATCGAGCCGATTCTTTATTGATATGGTAGGGATGGAGCTTCCCCATTCGGTGAATGAGAAGCAGTCGCCGGCATTCAATGGCAAGGAGGTGACGAACTTCGTATTTCAACTGCTCACGGATGTGAATCCTTCTGATCCGAAGAGCCTGATTGCCCGCGAGGTCCCTGGCCTCGGAGCAGACAGCCCGATCTTGCTGCGCAGCGGCTCCGATAATCATACTGCGACAGCTCCTGAGGATTATAGGCCCGGTGCAGGTGCGGATGGCAGCGCTCCGGACCATGAGGGAGAGGATAAGAGTCTCCCAGAGCCGGATTCACAGCATAAGGGAGGCAATCAGACAACACAGGACCAAGAGCCTTCTATTAAACCGGGCAATAAAAATATCGTGATGATCTATCATTCTCACCCACATGAATCATTTAATCCGTTACTTGGTACGGATGTGGCCAGTCCGAACTCTTCAGACGAGAGCAAGAATGTTGGATTTGTCGGCAAGCTGCTGGCCAGCGCGCTAGAGAAGAAGGGCGTAGCCACGCTGCACTCTTTTGTGAATTATCAGGCGACAGAGAGTGATTATAACTATTATCGTTCATATAAATATTCAAGAGAGACAGTTAAACAGGCGATGTCGGAGAATGGCAAGCTGCAATACTATTTCGATATTCATCGCGATTCCGCGCGCCATAAGAATACGACAGCGACGATAGATGGCGTCAATTATGCGCAGGTGTACTTCATTATCGGGCATAAGAATGAGAATTGGCGACAGAATGAGGAGTTTGCCAACTCGATTCATGAGCGGATGAAGAAGAGCTATCCGGGCATATCCCGTGGCGTATGGGGGAAAACTTCAGCGCAAGGCAATGGAGAATATAATCAGTCCCTGTCGCCTAACAGTATACTTATTGAAATTGGCGGTGTAGATAGTTCAGAGGAAGAACTGAATAATACGGCCAAAGTGCTGGCGGATATTATCGCTGATATTTATTGGGAGAGCCAGGCGACGGAGAAGGTGGATACGCTGGCGAAAGCCGGAAAGGAGCGTTAACCGAATGAGCAGAAAAATGAGGAGAGCGGTATTTTACATGGTTCTGCTTGCGGCTGGAGTGACTCTGGGGATGCAAATGGGCGAGCCAGGAACAAGCCCATCCGGAGCCTATAATCCGAGCTATGCCCAGGTGAATACCGGACATGGTGGAGTATGGTCGAATGGATATGAGTATGGCTCTACGGGAAATCAGCCGGCCTGGACGAACGGGAACGGGAGTCCCGGCTATCAAGGAATTGCCCCTGGCTACCCCGGTAATGGCTATTATATCGATCCCCAGTCTCAAGCAGGCTCTCCTCAGCATCAGCAGCAGCTTCCGGGAACGGGAGCTATGCCGACTCCAGGCCAGCTGCTCATGCCTCCGGCAGAAGCCCCGGCAGTGGACCAGATCGCCGATAAAACAGCTAATCTGCTGCAGCAAATGTCCAAACGGGGAATCCGCTGGTTCGCCTCCTGGTTCGGCACTGACAAGGAATAACAGCTGTTTATCCCCGCAGACAGCTTTGTTATAATAATACTAACTAAAAACACAAACTGTTATTGTTTGTTCCGGGGGTATTATAAAGTTGAAGAAGATTACGATGCAGCAGATCGCTGATCATTTGGGAGTATCCAAATTCGTTGTATCCAAGGCGCTATCCGGCAAAGGCGGGGTGAATGAGGCCACTAAGAATCGGGTGATTGAGGCGGCTTCACAGCTGGGTTATTTTGCCCAAAAGAATGCTTACATCAAAAATCAGGCAGATCCACATTCATATTCCGAGACAAGTAGCAGGCAATCGGTGATTGTGCTAATGCCTAATATACGATTTCAGACGAGAGAGTCTCTCTATTGGGGAAGAATTCTGGAGGGAATCTCCGGGGAGTTAGAACGGCGCGGGCTGGGAATGGTGATTATATCGGAGTCCCGGGTGGACAATATCCTTCATATTCTGAATCCTGGGGGGATCCTGGGGATGATCGGGGTTGGGCAGATCGATTCCTCCTTGCTGCTAGAGGTTCATCGTCTTGGGATTGCCACCGTATTGGTGGATCATGAGGACGCCTTGATTCCGACCGATACCGTGTTCGCGAACAATATGGATAGTATCGCCCGGCTGTGCACCCATTTGATTGGCCTTGGGCACAGGAAGCTCAGCTTCATCGGCGACTTATCCTTCTCGCGCAGCTTCCGTGATCGCTGGTTTGGATTTCGGGATGCAATGGAACGAAGCGGACTAGAGCCTCAGCAGATGGATGACCCTATGCTCTGTCTCAAAGGAGTCGAGTCCGGCGAATACGCTGAAGAGTTGACTGAATTGTTCAGATCTAAGCAGAGAGAGGACAAGCTCCCTTCAGCTTTGGTCTGTGCGAATGATTTGATTGCACTGCAGGTGATCGCCATACTGCAAGAGATTGACGTCTCTGTTCCAGAGCAGGTCTCGGTCTCGGGATTCGATAATATCGACGATGCGACGAGAGGTGCGATCTCGCTGACGACTGTAAATGTGCCCAAAGAGGCGATCGGCCGCCGGGCTGTGAAGAAGCTGATGGAGCGGATCGAGAACCCGGATATGACCATCGAGAAAATATTAATGTCCACCGAGCTGGTCCTCCGCGACTCGACCAAGGCTCCATCATCTTCCGTTAATTAGGCATCCATTGTATTTGCAGCAGGCTTCTGCTTGGCAAAGCGCTGTGACCAATAGCCAAGGCTCATGGTGCCTAGCAATAGCATGCCGGTAACCCAGAAGACCGTATGAATGCTCCAGATGCCGCTGATGGCACCGCCGACGAGCGGGCCAAGCATGCCGCCGAGCTGGTTGGCGGTCTGGTTCAGACTGAAGGCCCGGCCGCGGAAATCCGGATTGGTCGTGCGTACGACAAGGCCGTTCAGGGCAGGGAATACGGCGCAGAAGAAGCAGCCATACAGGAAGCGGATCGCCGAGAACCAGTAGATGTTATGAAACGGTATTTGCAGTAGGGTGCCGATTCCGCCGGCGAATAAGCCGATCAGCAATATTTTATGAAAACCGACTTTATCCGCATATTTGCCCCAGCGCGGAGCGAACAGGATACTGGCCACGCCGACCAGAGAGAAGACGATCCCGGATACGAGCGAAGCATCCTTGGCATTATGTCCAAGGTCTACGATATATAAGGACAGCACAGGTTCGATCGTCATGACGGAGAACTGCGTGCATAGCGACAAGATCAAAATAATAACGAGAGGGCGGTTATGCGCCGCCAGCTTGAAAGTATTCACAACCGAGCCCGAATCTTTACTCGGCACGAAGGACTCTTCTTTAACCATGAATATAATCAGAATCGTAGCCACGAAGCAGAGCACCCCGGCGCTGCCAAAGGCGATGCGGTTATCGAATAGTTTGGAGAGAATACCGCCAAGCATCGGGCCCATAATACTGCCGGTTGCTGTAGCTGTAGACATCATAGAGAGGGCGTAGCCCACCTTATGCTCCGGGGTATTCGTCCCAACCAAGGCTATGGAACCGGGAATGAAGCCGGACAACAGGCCTTGCAATATCCGCAGTCCAAGCAGCTGGTACTCGTTCGTGACGAATGCAGTCAGAAGATAGATGACGCATAAGACGAAGCCGGCACGAATGATCATCGGCTTGCGTCCATATTTGTCGCCTACGGCTCCCCAGAAGGGAGAGGAGATGGCCCCGGCCAGGAAGGCGCTGCTGAACAGCATGCCCGACCAGAGTTCGATGTTTTTGCTCACACCCAGATCGATCAGAAAGAGTGGCAAGAAGGGGATAACCATCGAGAAGCTTGATGATACAATAAAAGATCCGATCCATAATACTGATAAATTTTTCTTCCAAGTTTCCACTGTTCATCACTCCTGTTGACGATTGCTCAATAGAGTGACTGATGCCTGTTAAGGTTCCATTGAGAATCAGCATAGATTGTAGTCTCATACTCATCATGTCAGAAAACACATGCCAGGAATCATTTCCGCACAAATAGTCAGTCAGCTTCTATGATACTTCAATTGGAAAAATTAATCACCAGCTCGAATGAATTAGTAGTGAAAAACAAAAGAACAAGTGCCCCAGGTTGAGCTACCGGAGGCACTTGTTTCTTTTACTAGGTAGGGATTATATGAATTTACTTGATAAATTCCAGATTACGGTCGATTAATTGAATCCTCTGCTGTACACAGGCGTAAGAGCGGAGCGGATCTTCCGGTGTATTCATGCAATAGTCGAGCAGACGATCGATGGTAGTTGTAGCAACATGGATGCGGGTGTCAGAGGAAGCGTAATAGATGAACACTTCCCCATTCTCCTTGGCAATGACTCCGTTGCAGAAGACAACATTGGACACGTCGCCGACCCGTTCTTCACCCTGCGGTGCGATAAAATGCCCGCCTGGACGATGGGTGATCCGGTAGGGCTCCTGCAGATCGGAGAGAAACACGTATAACACGTATCTCAGCCCTGCTGCTGTGCCGCGTACCCCGTGAGCGATGTGCAACCAGCCTTTGTCTGTGCGGATCGGGGCTGGGCCCTGCCCGTTTTTGACTTCTTTAATGGTATGATAGCAACGCTCATCTATTATTAATTCCTCTTCGATGCAGGCCTGCTCGATCGATGCAGACAATCCCCAGCCGATGCCACCGCCGGAACCGGTACTGATGAAGCCATCCTGCGGGCGAGTATAGAAGGCGTATTTGCCATCGATGAATTCTGGATGAAGTACGACATTTCGCTGCTGCGGAGATTTGGATTTCAGATCGGCGAGACGTTCCCAGCTGACGAGATCCTTAGTGCGGGCGATGCCGCATTGCGCGACCGCGCTGGAGATGTCTCCGGCAGGGGCGTCAGGGTCTTTCCTCTCGGTGCAGAACAGGCCATATATCCAGCCATCCTCATGCTGTACAAGACGCATATCATAGACATTAGTGTCAGGCTCCTCCGTCTCAGGCATAACGACCGGGTGGTCCCAGAAGCGGAAATGGTCGATACCATTCTCGCTCTCAGCGACAGCGAAGAAGGATTTGCGGTCATAGCCTTCCACACGTGCCACCAGATAATATTTTCCATTAAGTAAAATAGCACCTGGATTAAGCACAGCATTAATGCCAAGTCTTTCCGCGAAGTAAGGATTCGTGGCCGGGTTGAAATCATATCTCCATATCAGTGGGGCATGCTCGGCGGTCAAAACCGGGTATTTATAACGGTCATAGATTCCATTTCCGTTGGGAAGCTTCTCATTCGAGCGACTGATCAACTGCTCATAATGCTCGGTGAGGGTTTGCTTGCGTTCTGCGAACAGGTTCATTTTCATTTCCTCCAGGTAAGTTATAGATGTTGGATGATGATGTTGATATTGATTTTGAGTCCGTGCATAATATTTCAGTCGTGCAGGCGTTTCAGCATTTCCATACAAGCTCTACTATTGTGATAGGGGCATTTCCACGGGCTGATCTTCGGCCCGCGCTGGAGCGGCGCTCCGTCCGGGCCTACTCCCCAATACCACTCGCCATAAGTATGGTCGACGATGTGTCTCTGGATAAAATCCCAGGAATGCCTGGAAGCCTGCTCGAATCTTCGTTCGCCTGTTAATTGATAGGCATTGAAGAAACCGACCATCGCTTCTGCCTGCGGCCACCAATCCTTATTCATATTGGTCAGTCCACTCGGTGCAGCCTCATTCCAGATACCGCCGTCTTTATCGACGCCATCGGTCAACACAGCATCGGCCATGGCCACCGCAATAGGTGTGACCTGCTCCACGAGTTCGCTGTCTTCGAGCGCTTCTGCGGCCTCGACGAGCAGCCAGCTGCCCTCGATATCATGGCCATATGAGATATGCTCGCCCTTCACCTTCCAGGCTTCATCAAAGAATAAGTGGAAGCGCGGGCCGCTAGAGTCGATAATATGCTCCAAAATAACTTGGATTAGCTCAGCCAGACTTATAGATAGCCCAGGAGATTTCCATGCCTTGTACAGGGTGGTATACGCTTCAAGGACATGGAGGTGGGTGTTCATCGATTTTTTCTCATTCAGATCCTTGCGGCTGAGACTCAGATTGTCCGTCTCTCTCCAGTCGCGGGTCAGCGCTTCGATATATCCCTTGTGAACGCTGTCATAACTGTGCTTCTGCAGCAGATTATAGGTTTCAATCGCTAGGTCGAGTGCTTCCTGCCGCTGGGTAGCCCGATAATATTCAGCCAAGCCGTAAATAGCAAAGGCCTGCCCATATACCTGCTTCTTGTCCTGAATCGGCCTGCCTTTATAGTCGAGCATCCAGTAGAAGCCGCCATACTCCTGATCCAGAAAGTGAGCAATCAGATACTCATAAGCCCGCTCTGCCATTGTGAGATATTGCGGTTGTTGCAAGGAACGGTATGCCGCTGCGAAGGACCATAGGATCCGCGCATTGAGGACAAGTCCCTTATCCGCCTCAGGAATTACCTGTAGAGGTTGACTAATCGCCCCGTAGAAGCCGCCGTGTGCAGAATCGATGCTCTTGTCGATCCAGAACTGCAGAATATTACTCTGAAGCTCTTGCTGTAACTCATTTCTCCAGCGCCCAGAATCCATCGTCGTTTGAACCTCCTTCTCTCGGAGTAATCAATGTCTTGTTAGTATTTGTTATATAATAAAATAACAAAATACAAATCATATATTCAATATAGTTCGAGTCTATATTTATTTCAAGAGCGATCCGGGCTGTTTTGTAAAAATTAATTCTGTATGTGCGATTGGTTGTCATAGTAGGCTGCATAGTTGTAAAAATACACTTATTTCCGTGAAATGGCGCTGTGTACTGGGGAATAGCTGCTTATGTGCAACTATCTTCTTCATATAAGCCTCTTTGGGGAGAAAACCATCTGAATAATTGTATAAAAGCAGTTATTTTCTCTAAAGAGGGTAAGAATGAGTAAAATAGTTGCAATATAGCACTTATGTTCCGTCCGGTCTGTGTACAATGCTCTCCCATACCCCCTCAGCCTCAACTCAGATCTAACGAAACACCATATCGCTATTTCGGTAAAAACCCGCTATTTCACCCCTTTTTTGCCGCAATAGCGATGCCCAGTTTCGTTAGATTCTGAAATCGCTCCTTTTGGTGCAAATAGCGATACGTAGGTTCGTTACAGCATAGTGCCGCAATAACCTGGGCATTTTCTGGAGTAATTTGTAGTAGTAGTGTATGAACGTGGGGCGGTGCGCTAGGTGTGCGATATATGTGCGTGCGAATATAGCTTAATCACTGTTAACTAATCAGGTATATAGAAATCGCCCTGCTGAGGCCAGATAAGCGGGATATACTTGGGCACGAATATGCTCAGATATGAACGGGGTAATTTAAACGAGGAGCAGGCAGCATACCGACTTCCTTAAATGTATAATTGCTGTCTGTCTCTGCAACTGATATAATGAATTGATTATACTCAAAAGGATTTTGTGGTGGGGGTAAGGATGACAGATATTAAGCTTCGACAACAAAAAATTCGTAATTTCAGTATCATTGCACATATAGACCATGGGAAATCGACATTAGCCGACCGGATTCTGGAATATACCGGTGCGCTCACCTCCCGCGAAATGCAGGAGCAGGTGCTCGATAAAATGGATCTGGAACGGGAACGCGGTATTACGATTAAGCTGCAGGCCGTTCGATTAGTTTACAAAGCGGATGACGGTGAGGAATATCTTCTCAACCTGATTGACACCCCGGGGCATGTGGATTTTACGTACGAAGTATCACGTAGCCTTGCGGCTTGTGAAGGCGCTCTGCTCGTAGTGGACGCTGCTCAAGGGATTGAGGCGCAGACGCTGGCTAATGTGTATCTGGCTCTGGATAATGATCTGGAAATATTGCCGGTCATCAATAAGATTGACTTGCCAAGTGCGGACCCGGAACGTGTGAAGGAAGAGATTGAGGAAGTGATCGGGCTCGATGCCAGTGAAGCTGTGCACGCTTCTGCGAAAGCAGGCATCGGGATTAAAGAGATTCTGGAGCAAGTAGTGCAGAAGGTACCGGCGCCGACAGGCGACCCGGATCAGCCGCTCAAGGCTCTGATCTTTGACTCTCATTATGATCCATATAAAGGTGTTATCGTCTATGTACGGGTGGTAGATGGTCATATCAAAGCAGGCTCCAAAATCAAAATGATGGCCACCGACAAAGTATTCGAGGTTATTGAGGTAGGGGCCTTCAAACCGCGCATGACCATTGTGGACGAACTGAACGTCGGCGATGTAGGCTTTATCGTGGCTGGCATCAAGCATGTGGGGGATACCCGAGTAGGGGATACGGTGACGGATGCGAAGAATCCTACAACAGAACCGCTGCCGGGCTATCGCAAAATCAATCCGATGGTATTCTGCGGTCTCTATCCGATCGAATCCTCGGACTATAATGATCTGCGTGAGGCGCTGGAGAAGCTACAGCTTAACGATGCTTCGCTCAGCTTCGAACCGGAGACATCGAGCGCTCTCGGATTTGGCTTCCGTTGCGGATTCCTCGGTCTCCTGCATATGGACGTTATCCAGGAACGGATTGAACGTGAATTCAATATTCCGTTAATTACGACGGCACCGAGTGTTATCTATCATGTCATGCTGACCAATGGCGAGCTGATTACAATCGACAACCCGTCTAATTATCCAGAGGTTGGCAAGATTGAATATGTAGAGGAGCCGTATGTGAAGGCAGGGATCATTGTACCGAATGATTTCGTCGGAACTGTGATGGAGCTTTGCCAGAACAAGCGTGGTGAATTCGTGAACATGGAGTATCTGGATACAACTCGCGTAACGATTACGTATCAGATTCCGCTCTCGGAAATCGTCTATGATTTCTTCGATCAATTGAAATCAAGCACGAAGGGCTATGCTTCCTTCGACTACGAAATTTCCGGTTACCGTAAGTCCAATCTGGTCAAGATGGATATTCTGCTTAATGGCGAACAGGTTGATGCGCTCTCCTTCATCGTTCACCGCGAGAAGGCTTACCATCGCGGACGGGTCATCTGCGAGAAGCTGCGTGAACTGATTCCGCGGCAGATGTTCGAGGTGCCGATCCAGGCTTCGGTAGGAACGAAGATTATCGCCCGCGAGACCGTCAAGGCGATGCGCAAGAACGTACTTGCCAAATGTTATGGCGGCGACATCTCGCGGAAGCGGAAGCTGCTCGAGAAGCAGAAGGAAGGCAAGAAGCGGATGAAGCAGGTCGGCAGTGTTGAAGTACCGCAGGAAGCATTTATGGCTGTACTCAAGATTGATGATAAATAGAAGAGATATCTTCATATTCAATAGGGGAAGCCTTCGGGCTTTCCTTTTGACTTATAATGTATATTTAAGGAGGCATTGCCGTGAACGACATGACAAATAATGAGGGAATGCCTGAACAGATCATTGAAGCAGGATCATCTGCTCCGAAGGCGATCTATATTCATATTCCCTTCTGTACGAATAAATGCTTCTACTGCGATTTCAATTCATATGTATTGAAGGATCAGCCGGTCATGGACTATTTACGGGCTTTGGACCACGAAATGGAGCTTACAGTTCGCGATGCTCCTCCAGGGGAAATTCGCAGCATCTTCGTCGGCGGGGGGACGCCTACCGTATTAAATCCACAGGAGATGGAATTTTTCCTCGCTTCAATACGCAAGCATTTCCCGAATTTTGCAGCAGATATTGAATTCTCCATGGAGGCCAACCCGGGTACGACCGATCTTGAGAAGCTGAAGGTGATGCATGAAGGCGGTGTAAACCGGGTTAGCTTCGGCGTCCAGGCGTTCCAGAATGAGCTGCTCTCGGGAATTGGCCGTATTCACAATACCGTCGATGTATATCGCAGCCTGGAGAATGCCCATAAGGCAGGACTGCATAATCTCTCGATCGATTTAATGTTCGGTCTGCCGAATCAGACCGTGGAAATGCTTGATTACAGCGTACAAAAAGCCCTTGAGCTGGATCTGCCTCATTACTCGATCTATAGTCTGAAGGTGGAAGAGAATACGCTATTCCATACGTTATATAAGAAAAATCAGCTTCCGCTTCCGGATGAAGAGGATGAGCTGAAGATGTACTTGCTGTTGATGCAACGAATGAAGGAAGCCGGATATAGGCAGTATGAAATCAGCAATTTTGCTAAACCGGGCTATGAGAGCCGTCATAATATCACTTATTGGCGAAATGAGGATTATTATGGGTTCGGTGCAGGAGCCCACGGCTATGTGGGCCATCAGCGCCATATGAATATCAAGGGCGTGAATCCTTACGTGGAAGCGGCGAGCTCAAGGCTCCCGCGTCTGGAGCAATTTGTCGTACCGCGCGAGGAAGCGATGGAGGACTTCATGATGGTCGGCCTTCGCATGCTGGACGGGATCCGTGATGCTGATTTCGAGGCTCAATTTGCCGTGAAGCTTGAGGACATGTTTGGCAGCCATTTACGCAAAATGCTGGAGGCCGGCTTACTTGAACGCCATGAGGATGGAGGCGGCTATCGCCTTAGCGAGAAAGGACTCTTGTTCGGTAACGAGGTGTTCGCCGAATTTATCGACACCCTCACGGAACCTAAATAAATATGAACTCGAATGAAGAACAAAGCTGTCGCCATTCCGGCGATATCCTTTGTTCTTTCATTATATACAGGACTAAAGTGTGCATTCGCACTAGCCTTAGTTCACCTATAGTTTCTCCCTCCCATAGCAGAACGAATTTTCTCTCTTGAAGTTTTATACGTCATGATGTATATTTATTCGTATTAAATATTGGAAATCAAGATGGAGATTGAGGGGGAGAGCTATGCCAGCCGTCGCGGTAAGCAGAAGAGCAACACTTAAGGATGTGGAGCAATTATACCTACTGATTGATGATTATGCACGCAAAGGAATCATGCTGCCGCGCTCTCGTAAAGCGCTGGAACGGCTGATCGATGATTTCGTAGTAACTGAGGTGGACGGAACGATCGTTGGCTGCGGATCACTATGCAAACTGGGCGATGAACTCGTGGAGATTCGCTCGCTCGGCATCGCTGAAGGCTACAAAGGGCAAGGGCTCGGCTCCATGCTGGTCAGACAGCTGGTAGAAGAGGCAAGAGCGCTAGGTATCCCGAAGGTGATGGCACTGACCTATGAGGTTTCCTTCTTTCTGAAGAGCGGCTTCGATGTTGTAGAGAAAAATATTTTCCCGGAGAAAGTATGGACGGATTGCGTGAATTGCGCCAAGCAGCATGCTTGTGATGAAATAGCTGTGCTCAAGATACTGGACTGACTTGACAATGGTCAGGTTGGTTTGGTATTTTTGTAATAGGGTTTAGCACTCGACCCGGTCGAGTGCTAACGACCGCATCAAAATCTTGGATCTAGGAGGGATATCCATGTTGACGGAACGCCAGAGAATGATATTGAATGCTATTGTAGATGACTATATTCGCTCGGCGGAGCCGGTGGGGTCCCGAAGCATCTCCAAACGCGGCGATGTCGGGTATAGTCCCGCTACGATCCGTAATGAGATGGCTGATCTTGAGGAGCTTGGTTTTCTGGAGCAGCCGCATACCTCGGCCGGACGTATCCCGTCCCATAAAGGTTATCGGTACTATGTGGATCATTTATCCCCATTAAATTTGCTTGCTCCTGAAGAAGTAGCTACAATGAAAATGTTCTTTGCGGAAAAACTAAATGCACTTGAACAGGTTATGCAGCATGCCGGAACGATTCTATCCCATATGACGAATTACACTTCCATCCTGCTTGGGCCGGAAGTTTTTCATACGTCTTTGCGGCATTTCCAACTGCTTCCGCTGAAGGATAATACGGCGGTAGCGATTATCGTGACGAGTACCGGACAGGTGGAGAACAAGACCGTAACGATTCCAGCCGGCGTCTCGATTTCGGAAATGGAGAAGGTCGTCAATTTACTGAATTACAAATTGACAGGAGTTCCAATCTACAAATTGAAATCCGCTCTGTACAATGAGCTTGGCCAGGAAATGCAGCGTTATGTTACGCATTTCGAGGAATTGATGAAGGTGCTGGATGAGGCCTTTGACAATGGTCAGGAGGGCCAGCGGCTAATCCTTAGCGGAGCGACCAACATGCTGACACAGCCCGAATTCAGGGATGTCGACAAGATTAAAGGCATTCTTGATCTGTTCGAGGAGACGCCGACATTAATGAAGATGCTGGCTACTGCTTCGGCAGGCACGGGAATTCAAGTGCGCATCGGTTCCGAGATTAATCATGATGCCTTCGCCAATTGCAGTCTGATTACAGCAACTTATGCGATTGAAGGCGAATCGGTTGGAACGATTGGTATTTTGGGACCAACTCGGATGGATTATGCTCGGGTGATACCGATTTTGGATATATTGTCCAAGAACTTAACCCAGTTTTTTACCAGAATGCATGAGAAATAATCATTAGTAAGGGAAAGTCAAGGAGGTGACATCTTGAAAGAACAACAGCCGGTTCAAGATAATATCAATATCGAGGAAGAATTGAATGGCGTGGATGTGAATCAAGATCATGGTC
Source organism: Paenibacillus aceti (assembly GCF_003614185.1). Classification (GTDB taxonomy): domain Bacteria; phylum Bacillota; class Bacilli; order Paenibacillales; family Paenibacillaceae; genus Fontibacillus; species Fontibacillus aceti. The sequence continues at coordinate 2,447,403 of NZ_KZ987724.1, read as the reverse complement.
ATGAGGCGGAGGAGCCGAAGGAACAACAGACTGAGAAAGCAGCGGAAGCAGCCGCTGAGGAGAATGCTAACGGTGAGCTGAAGAAGCTTCAGGCTGAATTGTTGGAGCAGCAGCAGCGGCTCTTGCGTGTCCAGGCTGATTATGATAATTTCCGGCGCCGTACGGTAAAAGAAAAGGAAGATCTGGCTAAATATGCTTCATCCAAGCTGATCTCCGAGCTGCTTCCTGTTATTGATAACTTCGAGAGAGCCTTGAGCACAGTTAGTGATAACGAGGAGGTCGCGGCGTACGCCAAAGGCGTCGAGATGATCATCCGCCAGTTCGAGACTGTGCTGCAGGCTGAGGGTCTCGTGAAGATGGAGACTGTCGGCGAAGTGTTTAATCCTGAATTCCATCAAGCGATCATGCAGGTGGAATCGGATGAATACGAGGAAGGTATCGTCGTTGAGGAAGTTCAAAGAGGGTATCTTCTTAAAGATAAGGTGCTCCGGCCAGCTATGGTTAAAGTCAGCGGCTAAATCGGCAACAGCATTATAACAGCGAAGCTGTAGTCGCTAACAAATTTGTAATTTACGATTTGAACTTTTTAAGGAGGAAGTATCTCTATGAGTAAAGTTATTGGTATTGACCTTGGTACAACAAACTCTTGCGTGGCGGTAATGGAAGGCGGCGAAGCTGTTGTCATTCCTAACCCGGAAGGCGCACGCACTACCCCTTCGGTAGTTGGATTTAAGAAGGATGGCGAACGGATCGTCGGTGAAACAGCAAAACGTCAAGCGATCACCAATCCGGACCGCACGATTATTTCGATCAAAAGACATATGGGTTCGAACCATAAAGAGACGATTGATGGCAAAGACTACACTCCACAAGAAATCTCGGCTATCATTCTGCAGAAGCTGAAATCCGATGCTGAGGCTTATCTTGGACAAACGGTAGCCCAAGCGGTTATCACGGTTCCAGCATATTTTAACGATAGCCAGCGTCAAGCGACGAAGGATGCCGGTAAAATTGCCGGTCTTGAAGTGCTCCGTATTGTCAACGAACCTACAGCAGCTGCGCTTGCTTATGGTATGGAGAAATCGGAAGATCAAACGATCCTCGTCTATGACCTGGGCGGCGGTACGTTTGACGTATCCATCCTTGAGCTTGGCGACGGCTTCTTCGAAGTTAAAGCGACGAGCGGCGACAACAGTCTGGGCGGCGACGACTTTGACCAGAAGATTATCGATTATCTGGTTGCAGAATTCAAGAAAGATCAAGGCATCGACCTGAGCAAGGACAAAGCTGCAGTGCAACGTCTGAAGGATGCTGCTGAGAAGGCGAAAAAGGAATTGTCCGGCGTACTTACGACGACGATCTCCCTGCCGTTCATCACGGTCGTTGATGGCGTGCCACAACACTTGGAGCTGAACCTGACTCGTGCCAAGTTCGAAGAATTGACTGAAGACCTCGTTGAACGTACGATGGGCCCAACTCGCCGTGCGCTTAGCGATGCTGGCTTGACGCCTGCGGATATCGACAAAGTCGTTCTTGTCGGTGGTTCGACTCGTATTCCTGCCGTACAAGAAGCGATCAAGAAAGTTACCGGCAAAGAGCCTCATAAAGGTGTTAACCCGGACGAAGTAGTAGCCCTCGGTGCTGCCGTTCAAGCAGGCGTATTGACTGGTGATGTGAAGGACGTTGTATTGCTTGACGTTACTCCGCTTTCCCTTGGGATTGAAACGGCTGGCGGCGTGTTTACGAAGATGATCGAACGCAACACGACGATTCCAACCAGTAAATCACAAATTTTCTCGACTTATGCCGATAACCAACCGAGCGTAGAAATTCACGTACTGCAAGGGGAGCGTGAAATGGCCGCTGGTAACAAGACGCTGGGCCGCTTCATGCTGGGCGATATTCCACTCGCTCCACGCGGTGTGCCACAAATCGAAGTTACCTTCGACATCGATGCCAACGGTATCGTGAATGTATCGGCAACCGATAAAGGCACTGGCAAGACTCAGAAGATCACGATTACTTCCTCCAGCGGCTTGAACGATGAAGAAATCGACCGCATGATGAAGGATGCAGAATTGCATGCTGAGGAAGACAAGAAGCGTAAAGAGTTGGTTGAAGCGAAGAACGCGGCTGACCAATTGATCTATAGCGTTGATAAGACGATTAAAGAGCTCGGCGATAAAGTCGAGGCCGCTGAGAAGGATAAAGCAGAAGCTGCTAAGGAAGAACTGAAGAAGGCAGTGGAAAGCGATGATATCGACACGATCAAGGCTGCTACTGAGAAATTGACGGAAATCGTTCAACAGCTCTCCGTGAAGCTGTATGAGCAAGCACAAGCGCAAGCAGGTGCCGATGCGAATGCAGGGCAAGCTGACGGTGCAGCAAAGAAGGACAATGTCGTTGATGCAGATTACGAAGTAGTGGATGAAGATAAGCAGTAAAATAACGCCTGCTCATAGGTCAATTTTGATATGAAATAGGCTTTGGTGAATGGGAAGGTCAAAGTGTCGGGCATTTGACGCGCTTTGACTTTCCTTTTGCCGGATTAAGGGAAGGATTTACTTTCGGCACGCCAATCAAGCGATAACGGGGGTGGAAGGATGGCTGAGAAGCGAGATTATTATGAAGTGCTTGGTGTCTCCAAGGGCGCCAATGAGGATGAGATCAAGAAGGCATATCGCAAGCTGGCGCGCCAATATCATCCGGACGTGAACAAGGCGAGCGATGCGGAGGATAAATTTAAAGAGGTCAAGGAAGCTTACGATGTTCTGAGTGATAGTGGCAAACGGGCACGCTATGACCAATACGGACATGTCGATCCGAACCAGGGTATGGGCGGCGGCTTCCAAGGGGGCGACTTCAGCGGCTTCGGCGATATCTTCGATATGTTCTTCGGTGGCGGTGGCCGCCGTGATCCGAATGCACCGCAGCGTGGGAGCGATCTGCAATATAATTTAACGATTGAATTCAAGGAAGCGGTCTTCGGAAAAGAGATGGATATTCGCATCCCTAGAACGGAGAGCTGCGACACCTGCTTCGGCTCTGGAGCCAAACCAGGAACCAAGCCGGAGACCTGCTCCGTCTGTCACGGCAGCGGCCAGCAGGAAGTTGTGCAGAATACGCCGTTTGGCCGTATGGTCAATCGTCGTGCTTGCAGCAACTGCGGCGGTAAGGGCAAGATCATCAAGGAGAAATGCACAACCTGTGGCGGCAACGGTCAGGTGAAGAAGCAGCGCAAGATTCACATCCGCATTCCTGCGGGGGTGGATGACGGTTCACAAATGCGCATGGCCGGTGAAGGGGAAGGCGGACTTCGCGGAGGCCCTGCGGGTGATCTGTACATTGTCATTCATGTGAAATCGCATGATTTCTTTGAGCGTGAGGGCGACGATATCTATTGCGAAGTCCCGCTTACATTTGCTCAGGCGGCGCTGGGTGACGAGATTGAGATTCCGACGCTGAGCGAGAAGGTCAAGCTGAAGATTCCTGCTGGTACGCAAACCGGTACCTTCTTCCGCTTGAAAGGCAAGGGTGTGCCTAAATTACGGGGAGTTGGCCAGGGCGACCAGCATGTCAAAGTGGTGGTCATTACCCCTAGCAAGCTGAGCGATGAGCAGAAGGAGCTATTGCGTCAATTCGCCTCACTTAGCGGGGAGCAAACCCATGAGAATGAGCAATCATTTTTTGACCGCATGAAGAAGGCATTTCGTGGAGACTGATCCGTTTCTATAAAAGATAAAGAGGATATTCCCTATGAACCAGATCTATGGTGATGGGGGGATATCCTCTTTTTTAGATTCGTTCCAAGCAAAAAGGCCAAGCTCGGGCAGAAACATATCCCGAACTCGACCTTCGATCTTCGTATCCATGGGTCAATAGGCTTGCTCCGGCTCCTGGATGATGGCCGTGATCTCCTCGTCCAAATCCAGAGTAATATCATCGCGGAAAGCGCGAATTCCATATTCCCGGTATACATATTGCATGATCGCTTCAATAATGTTCAGCTCGACAATGTATCGGCTGCGTCCGTTCACCCATATCTCTCCAGTGTAGCCGTATTCCTCATCCCAGCTTAGCTCAACTTGAACGTCGGTGGGCCGGACTCCGGTTCTCTCTGCGGTATGGAGACATATGGCGTTAATAATTTCATCCATACTAAGAACCATGTGATTAATACCTTCCTCCACGGTTATAATCATTAGGACCGTTTGGCTGCTGCGGCTTTCTTCTGAAGCGCTGGAACAGCGACATGACGATCATAATAACGAAGTAAATCGCCAGTAAGTTCACAGCCATTCCCAGCATATTGCCGAGGAAGCCCATATTGCCGAACAGGCCGCCGAATAACATTCCGGCCAAGCCGCCGACCATCAGGCCCTTCATGAAGCTGCCACCGCTGAAGAATCCGCGTTTGGTATTTGCCCCGCTGGTAGCTGTAGTGCCGGACATTTTATTATTGGTCGTGGTATCCGATTTTTTATAATTGTTGTTGGTCGTTGACTTCTTGGGTGTAGGTGTGTAGCTTCTAGGTCCGGATCTGAAACCGCCGCCTCGTCTAGCATCGGCATAATCGGGATTGGTGAAGGCGATCAGTAAAGTAAACGCCATCACGATCAACATCATCTTCTTCAGCATTGTTCTGTAAATACCCTCCTGTAATCTATTCGTTTGAATTGCTTTAGCTATTTAAGTAATACGTAGAACCTGTCCTAGGGTTTCAAATTTTAATTAAACCATTGTATAAAAAAGATTCGAAGCATACATGATAAAACTTCAAGGAAACTGCATCTGTATTTGCATTTGCAGAAACTCCTGATCAAGCCGGTTCGACCGGAATAGGGGAAGGCAGGTTATGATATGGGTGAGAAAAATATATTAGCCTATTTCAAAAGCCCGGAAGAGGCTGAAGGCGCGGCTCGTAAGCTGAATGCGCTCAGGGCGCTCGATGTGTCGATCGACCGATTCACGCGTTACTCGGAGCAGAACTCCGGTTTATTTCAATCCCTCGCTGATCGTACGGGGATGCCGGCGATGCTGCATGGCTCTGATCTGGCCAGCTCCAGCGGGGTTCTGTCTGCGGCAGATCCATCGAATAGCGGCATGAGCCATGGCGGACAGGGTGGCCCTACAGGACATGATATTCTGCTGACAGCGGTTGTTGATGAGGGGATTCATCATCAGGCGCTTCGTATTGTTGAGGAAGCCGGAGGTATGATGTAAGCCGCAGTTCAATAAATTAGATCGATAGTAGAGAAGCTTCATACATGAAGAGAAGGAATACGAGAAGGAGAGATGAAGTTTGAGTCATTCAAAATCCAACCATGAACATAAGAAGTCCACTCCTAGATCCCTATCAGATGGCCGATTTGAAGATGTCGAGTTCTCCCGGGACCAGGCGGATCAGGAGGATTGGGAAGCGTTAGAACGAAGTGAACGAGCGGATGCCCGCATGCAGCACGATAAGCTTAAAAATCACAAACGTCTATAAATGATTTGTCAGAAAAGCCGCTTATGCGGCTTTTTTGTCAACTTGCAATAAAATATAGTACAATAAATCTTATGCATGGATGTTAAGGAGGAAATCATACGATGATCTGGAAAGAACTTACTATACATACTACTGAGGAAGCGGTGGAAATGGTCTCAAACTTTCTGCATGAAGCAGGGGCCGGCGGTGTGACGATTGAAGAGCATGTCGATAATAGCAAACCGAGAGACACTTCGCTGGGCCAGTGGTTTGAAATTCCACCTAATGACATTCCTGAAGGGGAAGCGAAGGTCAGTGGATATTTTGCGCAAGGTAGCGATATGGATGAAGTAATCAAACAGGTTAAGGAGCGTACTGAAGAGCTCCGTGACTTCAATATTGATCCAGGCGAGGCAGAGATCACAGTCCGAGACGTAAGAGAAGATGACTGGGCGAATAACTGGAAGCAATATTTCAAGCCGCTGCGTGTATCGGAGAAGCTGACGATCAAGCCGACCTGGGAGGATTATACGCCGCAGTCCCCGGCGGAGAAAATTATCGAGCTTGACCCCGGGATGGCCTTCGGCACAGGAACTCACCCGACGACTTCACTCTGTCTGCGTACTCTGGAAGGAGTCATCCAGGAGGGCGATGAAGTGATCGATGTCGGGACGGGTTCGGGGATATTAGCGATCGGCGCCTGCCAGCTGGGGGCTTCAAGAGTGCTTGCGCTTGACCTTGATCCAATCGCGGTGACCAGCGCCACGGAGAATACAGAATTGAACCGTCTGGAAGACCGGATTCAGGTCGTCGAGAGCGATTTGCTATCCGTGTTGAAACAGGGGGAACAGCTCGCCCTTGACGTGAAGCTACCGGTTCGTGTGGTGGTTGCGAATATTTTGGCCGAAATTATACTGCTCTTCATCGAGGACGTATATGAGGCACTGCAATCGGGCGGATATTATATCGCATCAGGAATTTATAAGAATAAGGAGCAAATTGTACAGGAAGCGCTCGTGTCGGCTGGTTTCGAAATTGTAGAAGCGGCACGGGAAGAAGACTGGGTCGCATTTGTCGCCAGAAAGAGGTAGATTTATGGATTTTTTGAATCAAATTTTGCGTGTCCCGTTAAGCCAGCTTCCCTTTTTTCTAATCACATTATTAATCGCTTTTACGGTACATGAATTTTCACATGCTTATTTCGCTAATAAATTTGGTGATCCTACAGCCAAGCTGCTAGGAAGAGTCACCTTGAACCCTGCGGTCCACTTCGACTTGCTGGGGGTTATTATGCTCCTGATCGCTGGCTTCGGCTGGGCAAGGCCGATTCCGGTCAATCGGGACAACTTCAGCAAGCCGCGCACGATGGGCGTTGTCGTCTCGATCGCCGGGCCGCTCAGCAATTTGCTGCTCGGTATTTTTGGAGCTTTTATTTACGTACTTCTGCTGCGCTCCGGCGTAATTCCGCATTTGGCCATCGACGGAAACAGCAAGTACACTATAGCCGCTCATACCTTCTTCGGGATGTTTATCTACATGAACTTCTTCTTGTTCCTGTTTAACTTGATCCCGCTGCCTCCGCTGGACGGATACCGTATTCTGGAGGATATCGTACCGCGCCGGATGCTAGGCAAGCTGCAGCAATTTGAGAATTGGTCTATTATTATCTTTCTTATCATCCTTGTTGTCCCTGCCTTGCAGCGCTATACGATTGCGCCTCTATATGATCTGGCCTATCTGTGGTCGGGCAATATTATCTCTTTCTTTAATATGCTTCTTCACAGCATATAGAGCCTGCCGTTAAGCTGAATATGGACTGGAAAGCTTGCAGCAAAAGTTGTATGATGGACCATGTTGATTTTGAGTTAGTACACGTATTTTAAGCTGAGGAATGATACGAGAATGCAGCGTTATTTCATTGAATCTGAGCAATTTATTGATCAGCAGGTAACGATTACAGGCGAGGACGCTCGTCATATTGGAAAAGTGATGCGTTCCAAGCCCGGAGATGAATTCATCGTCAGTGACGGAATCTCACGCGAAGCGCTGGTTAAGATCGTCTCGATCGAGCCTGGTGAAGTGGTGGCGGAGATTGTGAATGATCTGGAACCGGGGGGAGAAGCCTGGCTACAGGTGACGATTGCTCAGAGTTTGCCGAAGGGCGATAAGATGGAGACTGTGATTCAGAAATGCACCGAGATCGGAGCGGCGGCGTTCTTGCCCTTCATTTCGGAGCGGACAGTTGTCCAATATGATATGAAAAAAGAAGAAAAGCGGACGATACGCTGGCGTAAAATCGCCAAGGAAGCTGCTGAACAGGCCCATCGCAGTAAAATTCCGATGGTGGAGTCGCCCGTATCCTGGAAAGAGCTGCTGGCTGCGGTAGCCGGCTTTGATCTGGTATGCTTATGCTATGAACAGGAGAACGGCCAGGGGCTGCGCGATGCGCTGCAGCCTTTTGTCGCCGGGCTTGAGAGTGATAGAAGCTACAAGATAGCAGTTATCGTCGGGCCAGAAGGTGGCTTCTCGGAGGCTGAGGTGACGGCGGCGATAGCGGCTGGCGCCGTATCGATCGGCTTGGGACGGCGCATACTGCGTACGGAGACGGCGGCGATGGCCGCCCTGACTTGCATCATGTATGAATCTGGAGAAATGGGAGGAGCTTGAGAATGCCATCCGTTGCATTTTATACTTTGGGCTGCAAAGTTAATTTCTACGATACAGAAGCGATCTGGCAAATGTTCAAAAATGAGGGCTACGAGCAAGTCGATTTCGAACATACGGCGGACGTGTATCTCATTAATACCTGTACTGTGACGAATACGGGTGACAAAAAAAGCAGGCAGATTATTCGGCGTGCCGTACGGCGTAATCCAAACGCGATCATCGCGGTCACCGGATGCTATGCCCAAACCTCTCCTGCAGAGATTATGGATATTCCTGGCGTCGATCTCGTGATCGGCAACCAGGATCGAGAAAAGATTATTCCTTATGTGAACCAAATCAGAGCACAGCGTGAACCTATCAATGCGGTGCGTAATATAATGAAGACCCGTGAGTTTGAGGAGTTGGATGTTCCGAATTTCGCCGATCATACCCGGGCTTTCTTGAAGATTCAGGAGGGCTGCAACAATTTCTGTACCTTCTGTATTATCCCGTGGGCGCGCGGACTATCACGCAGCCGCGATCCGCAGAGTGTAGTTAACCAGGCACGTCAGCTGGTCGCTGCCGGATATAATGAGATTGTATTAACCGGGATTCACACTGGCGGATATGGCGATGATCTGGAAGACTACAAGCTGCCTGATCTGCTGTGGGATCTGGATAAGATCGAAGGCCTCGGCCGGATTCGTATCAGCTCGATTGAAGCGAGCCAGATCGATGACCGGATGCTCGAGGTACTGGAGGGTTCTGCGAAGATGTGCCGTCATTTCCATATTCCGATCCAGGCCGGGAATGACGATGTATTGAAGCGGATGCGCCGTAAATATACGGTGGCGGAATTCGAACAGAAGATCAAGCAAATCCGCGAGTTTATGCCGGATGTAGCGATCACGACCGATGTCATCGTCGGCTTCCCTGGCGAGACGGAGGAGATGTTCCGTGACGGTTACGAGACCTTGAAGCGGATCGGCTTCTCGGAAATGCACGTATTCCCGTATTCCACTCGGACAGGTACGCCGGCTGCGAAGATGGAAGATCAAGTAGACGAGGAGATCAAGCATGCTCGTGTACAAGAACTGATCGAGTTATCGGAGACGATGCAACAGGCTTATGCGGAGAAGTTCGTCGGTCAAGTGCTCGACGTTATTCCTGAACGGGATATGGAAGCCTTGGCAGTGGATGGGCATCTGACCGGTTTTAGCGATAATTATTTGAAGATTCGCTTCCCGGGCTCGCAGGATATGATCGGCAAGCTGTGTAGAGTCAAGCTCGACCGTGCGGATGCGAATACGAGTGAAGGTACATTGGTGCGTGTACTCGACGATTCGATTCAAGCTCTGGCTTAGTATTTTGCCAATATTAACTTATATAGCATTGTAGACAAGGATTTCTCCCGAATGGAAGGGACGAAATCCTTGTTGTGGATTCAGCATGGAATGATTATGGGTTGTGGGGCGAGGAGGTTCAAGGATGCCATATAAACAAATATCCGCTGGAGGCGTCGTATATAGAAGGGACGGCGGACAATTGCAGGTTCAACTGATCACCGATCGGTACGGCAAGATGTCTTTTGCCAAAGGGAAGCGGGAAAAGGGGGAGACCGTAGAACAGACTGCACTCCGGGAAATTCGCGAGGAGACCGGCATCATTGGCCGGATCGATCAGTTAATCGACATTATCGCCTACACCTATCCCCACCCCGCTCGGGGCCCCGTGGACAAAGAGGTGCATTATTATCTGGTTGAGAGCAAGGGCGGGGAGCTTCGTCCTCAGGTCGAGGAGATCCGTGATGTTGCATGGTATGAGCCGCTGGAAGCTTGGGAGAAGCAGCAAAGACAGGGCTATGACAACAATGATTTTATTTTGGAAAAAGCATTAAAGCTGCTGGGTGTCGCGGGTATCTAACATAGCGGCTTATGATTGCTGCAGATCCAGCTTGTTCCATACTGGCAAATAGCAGAAGGGCAGAGCCAGAAGTGAGCATATGACGTTGAACAGCGTTTGGGAATGAGCGATTTGCGCCGCCGGATCGGCGGTCATCCAGGAGACGGTGGATTCCAGCAAAGGCATGAGCGGCAGGAAGAATAAGGCCCCGAGCAGGTTGAGAATAACATGGGAGTACGCGACGAACTGGCCTGATTTTGTGCCGCCGATGGCCGCGATCAGAGCCGTCACACAGGTGCCTACATTCGAGCCGATCACCATAGCGATCCCGAGCGAGACGGGCAGGGCACCGGTGGAGACCAGTCCCATCGTCATCGCGATGGCCGCTGCGCTACTGTGGATCAGGGCGGTCACCGCAGCTCCGGCGAGGGCGCCCCATAGCAGGCTGTCTCCGGCATGGTTCAGCAGCTTATCGATAATGCCGTAAGCTTCAAGCTCCGGCCCGATCGATTGCATCCAGCGGATGGCGATCATGATCAGGCTGAAGCCCGTTAAGGCCAGCGCTCCATACTGGAGCGGACGCAACAAATGAGGACGGCGGCTCGAGTATCCGCCGGGGAAATACTCTTCACCTATGACCGCAGCTGCCCATAGCAGCAATGATATCGTCAGGAGCGGAAGTCCGAAGCTGGATATATCCAGAGCGATCAGCTCGGTGGTCAGGCAGGTGCCGATATTGCCGCCGAGAATGATGCCGAGGGTTCTGGCATAGGTCAATAGTCCAGCGTTAACAAGCCCGATCGTCATTACAGTTACGGCGGTGCTGCTCTGGAGAACTGCGGTAATGAAGGTGCTTGATACGAGCCCGGCCCACGGCGTTTTGGTAGACGTATGCAGCAGCTTGATCAGCCTGGGCCCGGCCCAGGCATGAAGCGCCGCTTCCATCAGCTTCATGCCGAACAGGAAGAGGGCGAGTCCCAAGGTGACCGGGAGTATAAGATCATGCAACATCCGTCTTCCCCCTTTTTTTAGAGGTCGTTTCAAGAGTCCAGCTTTGATCCCGAGGATGCTCAGGAATTAAGCTCGACATATAGGTGTACAAGTTACTTATATGCTGCTGGTGGGACATCCATGCCCGCAGGGAGCCTATAAGGGCTGATATTGGCATATGAGCAAGTTATAACATGGAAATGATGAAGGAGTGGATAGATTGGCATCCGTTATATTACACAAAAGTCGCAAGAAGCGCTTGGAACAAGCCCATCCTTGGGTATACAAAAATGAAATCGAGCTGGTGGAGGGGGAGCCGGAACCAGGTAGCCTGGTGCAGATTTATGATCATCGTCGCAAGTTTCTCACGACGGGCTATTACAATCCGGCTTCGCAAATAACGGTACGCGCTGTGTCCTACCGTCCGCTGGACAAGATGGATGTGGAGTTTTTCACGGAGCGGTTCACCGAGTGTCTGCATCATAGAGAGAGATTCGTACCAGGCGATGCCTATCGATTGGTCTACGGGGAAGCGGATTTCCTGCCTGGGTTGATCGTGGACCGTTTCGCGGATGTGCTCGTTGTGCAGCTGTTGACGCTCGGCATGGATCAATGCCGCAAGGAGATCGTCGAGGCGCTTGTGAAGGTAGTTGGGCCGACAGCCATATATGAGCGCAGCGATGTGTCCATCCGTGAGATGGAAGGGCTGGAGCAGGTAAAAGGACCATTGTACGGGGAAGCGCCACGTTATGTGACGATCCTCGAAAATGGATTGAAGGTTAAGGTGGATATCGAGCAAGGGCAGAAGACGGGCTATTTCTTCGATCAGCGTGAAAACCGGGCTTCGATTGCGCCGCTGATGACCGGCTGGGGCCAACGCAGTGGAATTGAGCTGAAGGAGGTCGCTGAGCCTGGGGAAGCGCCTAAGCTTATGCCGGTTAATTCCAACGGTAAGGTAGTGACGTTCCCTTATTGGGATGGGGCGACTGTGCTGGAGTGCTTCTCTCATACCGGCAGCTTTACACTTCATGCATGCAAATACGGCGCCAAAAAAGTAACCTGTCTCGATATTTCCGAGCATGCGATTGAGAGCGCCAGAGTGAATGTGGAGTTGAACGGATTTACGGATCGCGTAGAATTTGTCGTGGCGGATGCGTTTGATTATCTCCGCAGTCAGGTGAAAGGGCTGGACGATCGGAATCGGCGTGGAGCGCAGGATGGCAAGGTCGATACATCCGTGAAGATGACCGCGGGCGGCGGGCGTACCTGGGATGTCGTTATTCTCGATCCGCCGGCCTTTGCCAAGACCAGATCGGCAGTCAAGGGTGCCTGTCGTGGATACAAGGAGATTAATCTACAGGGGCTGAAACTGGTGAATGAAGGCGGCTATCTGGTTACCGCCAGCTGTTCATACCATATGCGTCCCGATTTATTCCTGCAGACAATCCAGGATGCCGCTGCCGATGCAGGCAAAGTATTACGTCTTGTCGAATGGCGTGCGGCTGGCAAGGACCATCCGCAAATCCTCGGCGTAGATGAGGGACACTATCTGAAATTTGCGATCTTTGAGGTTCGCAGCAAGACGTTTTAATGATCTTAGGTTTAATAAGGTACGTTCAAGAAAATATTGGTTTGAAGAGTATTAGCCAACCAGACATGTCTGGTTGGCTTTTTTGAATAGCTATGGCAGTGTGACTGAAATGATAGATAAGATTTCTAATAACGTATATAGTAGCGCTGAACGAGTCCCATAGTGTTTAGAAATGAAAGCGCATTCCTTATTATGCGAGAAGTGAAGTCTATAGCAAGAAAGGGATGTTTATGAGAACAATGAAAGAGGATAAACAACCTAATATTGATCATAGTCAGAAATGGTTATTCAAGATTGGTAAGAATAAAATTCAAGCATTTCAGGACAGCTTTGCGAAAGCGTTTGATATAAGTTTATGTATCTTGAATCTGGAAGGGAAGCCATTGACGGTGTGGTCCAACTCTTCTTTATTTTGCTACGACATTTACCAACAGAACAACCATCGCTGTCAAATGGAAAGACAGAATGTAATTTCTCATGTACTGCTGAATCAAAAGCAATATATTTACTCGTGCTATATGGGAAGATGCAATTTTGTAGTTCCGATCATGTTTAACAAGCAGGTTATTGCTATAGGAATGGGATCGCTGCTCAATGATTATTGTTATGGTACTGAGAGGGCAAATGATAAATTGGATATGCTGATCGAGCTACTATTAAACAGCTTCGCTTTGCTCAATCAAGTGCCTGTTTCGGAAGAAGTTGTCGAGGAGGAGCCCGTCCACAGTTCATCAGAATTATTCTTACTAGAGAATAAAATTACGAAACGTGAAATAGAAGTCATTAATAAGCTATACAGGGGTCTTTCCAATAAAGAGATTGCCAATAAGCTCAACATCAGCGAAGCTACTGTGAAAACTCACATCACTAATATATTGAATAAATTGGGATTGAAAGATCGTATCGAGCTTATTATCTTCCTGAAGCAGAATGAACTGGATTTGTGAGGAGCAGCTATGTCGATTAAAAAACGCACCATTTTATTGGTTTTTGGTACGATTATTATGCCTATGTTTCTGTTTTTAATCATTTCAAACATCATTATGTTTAAATTGAATGATTCAAGTGCGGCTGAATATTTGAAAAATGGACTTCGAAACGCGCAGTCGATTATTTCCTCCCGAATGGATGAAATGCAAAGTATTGCTGATTTTTTAAGCCTTGAGGAGCGGCTGCAGAATGCAGCATACGAGAGGAACAGTTCAGGAATTGAATCAGAGTTAGAGGATTTGAACAAGGTATTAAACTATGTAGATATGATCCTTTTTTTCGATCCTAAAGGGAGTGTGCTCTTTAGCAACAAGGAACTAAAAGCTCCGGAGATGCTGTTGAAGAAGAGTTACCTTGAGAGAATTAATATGAGGAAAGCTTCTATAGCTACTATGGATCGACAGCATGTTGATGACATATTTTATTCAGACTCCACTCTTTATCAAGAGTCATGTGTGAAGGTAAGCAGCGCAGAACAGAATAACCGTTTGTACAAAAATATGTTGATGGGAATCGTTATAGCACCTGTGTATGGTACAAATGATCAATTGCTAGGGTATATTCTGTTTGCCGATATCATCAATAACGATCCATATTTTCCGGAAATGTACACAAACAGCATCTCAGAGTCCTTCTTGTCTATTGGGATGGATGGTATTCGCGTGACTTCCAACATTAAGAGCAAGGAGAGCAGCAATTATATTGGCAGTAAAAATCCGGTTGCCTTAGAGGACAGTAACGCTTTGCAGGACAAGTCGATGGGTGTAGAGGGGAACTATACATACGGGAAGGTGTTAATAGGTACAGAAATTCACTACTATTTGGATAGTGGTATCAAGAATATAGATGGTGATGTTGTTGGTGAGTTAGGCGTCGGCATTCCAAAATATAAATTCAATACGGTAGTAAATGCCAACAACAACTTGATATTGATTATTACCTGCTTGTTCCTGTTCGTACTGTTGTTTATTGGCCGTTATTTTGCTAATAAGATCACTCGCCCGCTTAAAGAATCGATGAATTATTTGAAGGAAATCACTGCAGGGAAGAGGGATATAACCGTCAAGTCAGAGTGGCTTACCAAAACTGAAGATGAAGGGATTCAACTATTGCAGCTAATCCACGAGCTGGCGGTGAATCTGGATCTAAGTGAACAGAAACGCTTGAGCTATGAGCTGGAGCTGAATAAATACAAAACCGAATTAGAGGAACAAGTTGCCATTCGAACAAGGGATTTGCAAGTTGCTATGTTCGAGGCGAAGAGAGGCGATGATGTCAAATCACAGTTTTTGGCGAATATGAGTCATGAACTGAAAACACCGCTTAATAGCATTATTAGCAGTTCTTTAACTTTAGAAAATGGAGTTTTTGGACCGCTGAATGAGAAGCAAATTAAATATCTGCAGGTTATTAGCAATAATGCAGGTCATTTGTTGAAATTGATTAATGATATATTAGACATTTCCAAGATCGAATCCGGAAAAATGTATTTGATGAAAAACGAGTTTCTTGCCCAGGAACTGATCGGTGCCTGCATCTTTGATGTCGCGGGTTTAGCTTCGAACAAAAATATACAAATCCGTCTGCAGGTTGAGCCAGAGCAGATGAGATTGTATGTGGATGGGAACAAATTTCGGCAAATTATTTTGAATCTGCTGTTAAATGCGATTAAATTCAGCTACAACAATGGGGAAATTCATATTAACTGTATAGAAAATCCGTCTTACCACAGTATTACGGTGAGGGATTTCGGGATCGGCATCGATGAACAGGATCATGATCGGATATTTGAGCCTTTTGAACAAGTTGATGGCTCTTATAGCCGGCAATATGACGGTACTGGGCTTGGTCTGCCGATTGTAAAAAGAATGGTTGAATTGCATCAGGGCGCTGTTAGCTTAAAGAGCTCTTTAGGAGAAGGAGCAGAATTTACAATCTTTATACCAAAGAAGAATAACGTAAATCTTAAATGAGGGATAGTAGATGAACAGGATATTGCTTGTAGATGACAACCGGGAAAATTGTGAATTGTATAAGGATATTATCGAGGCCTGGAATTATGAGGTGCTGCAGGCGTTCCACGGGATGGAAGCTTTGCAAATGGCAGAGCATTATTTGCCGGATTTAATATTGCTGGATGTTATGCTGCCTGGTCTAAATGGATTTGAGGTATGTCAGAGACTAAGAAACAATAGAAAAACGAAAGACATCCGAATTGTCATGTTGACTGTACTAAGTGATGTGGCAGACAGATTACGCAGCATTGAAGTAGAAGCGAATTATTTTCTATCAAAGCCTGTAGATATGCAAGAATTAAAAAGTGTTATTCATTTGCAAATGAAAAAGAAAGAAACAGACCAGCACAAGGAAGATTTGGATAGTATTATTCAGGTATTTCTGAACATGCTCAAGCTCAAAGACGAAGAACAATGCCAGAAGGCATTGCTCTATATGGAGTATTGTGAAAAGGTAACCAATATGCTGCCTGTATCCAATGAAACAATTCAGAAGATCCATTGGTCAGCAGGAATATCCAGTATATCTTTATTGTTGGATGAGAGGGAACATAAGGATTGGATTAAGGTTTTAGAGCCTCTGAGTGTAATGAAAAAAATAGGGTACATCTTGCATCGTATGGATGATCAAGAAAGGATGACGGATGAATCCCTTGAGGTGGCTTTAGTCCGAACCGTCAAGCGATTTGTCGACGTATACCAGCGGCTGGGAGATAAAAAATTGGCTTTGGACGAGTTCAAGAAGGAAATGGTCACAAATAAACACACGAAGAACACTATAAACATTTTGGAACAAGTATTGAATGATGAAATATTCTACCAGAAGAATCAATATCATGGCTTAAACGGATAGTTGCCCTACCACTTTAGATGTAAAGATAAT
The DNA here is from genome assembly GCF_003614185.1 of Paenibacillus aceti. Lineage (GTDB taxonomy): Bacteria > Bacillota > Bacilli > Paenibacillales > Paenibacillaceae > Fontibacillus > Fontibacillus aceti. Next base: position 2,430,916 of record NZ_KZ987724.1, on the reverse strand, counting down.
TATCTTTACATCTTTTTTATACAGTTAATCATACTTAAATCATACGATCGGACAATTACTTACACGGGGGCCCCTTCTTTATACTTATAAGTAAATCAAGCTTATCTAAGCTTAGGGGAGGTTTTAATACCATGTCATTAAAATTAGAAGACATTCTAAAGGAAAAAGGGGTTCCGATTAGTTTTCAGTATGGCGGTACCGCTCCTGATGAAATTGTTGGACGTGAAGTGAAGAAGGATCCCCATCCAAGAGTTAAAAAGCTGAAAAATTTATTTTTGCAAACGCTATCATCTGCATCCTGTGAATTTCCTTACTGGTACACGAGAAAGTTCCAGGAGACTGAGGGCGATCTTGTCATTATGAGAAGAGCTGAAGCATTGAAAAGTGCTTTTCTTCACATTACACCTACGATTTATCCAGGTGAGCTGCTAGTTGGAGGTAAGACATATCATTATCGTGGTTCATTCCCGATGCCCTGGATGTCAGAATCCTATTACATGGCCAAAGAGGATGAACTGTTCCAGGCGGCTCTTAAGAGCGGTTCCGCGAGCGCGGGTGAAGTGAGTACCTTCGGTACTGGCGGCGGTAACGTAACACAATCCGTTGGTAAGGTGACATCTATTGCCGGCAAGTTTGGTATGCGTGCTGAAGAGGTTCCGGCACTTGTGAAGTTGGCAAGGGAGTGGGTTGGCAAATCCGTTGATGATTTAGGCCACAAATACGAACAAATGGTTCCTGAATACCAAATGAAAGAACAGATTATGAGATCTGTAATCTGTATGTTCGACTCCGGTTATACACTGCCGCAAGGCCGTGAGGTAATCAATTACTACTATCCATTGCAGTATGGCTTTGATAGCTTGATTGAGATGTGCAATGAATGCAAGGATGCAGTTGCAGGACGCGCTCATGGAGATGGCATTACCGGTATGGACAGGCTTTATTTCTATGAAGCTGCCAAAACAATATTAGAAGGCGTTAGCGGCTGGATCGAAAACTATGCTAAAGAAGCGGCTCGTTTACAGCAGGTTGCCAAAACAGAAGTAGAACGGAAAGAATATGGTGATTTAGTAGACATACTCTATCATATTGCACATAAACAGCCGCGTACATTCAGAGAAGCTTTGCAATTAACAACCTTCATTCATCTTGCTGTTATTAATGAAGATGCGATCTCCGGTATGTCACCTGGGAGAGTGGGACAAATTCTGTGGCCTTGGTTCGAACAAGATATGGAAGCAGGCCGAATTACCGAGGATGAAGTTGTTGAGCTATTGGAATGCCACCGCGTGAAATTCAGTTTGATTGACTGCTTCGCTTGTGCCGGTGTAGTTGGAGGCGTATTAGCAGGTAACACATTCAACAACCTCGCTCTGGGCGGTGTAACAAGAGATGGAAAATCAGCAGCTAACCGTCTGGAGATGTTGATTCTTGAAGCAGGTATCCGTTGTGATTCCACACAACCTACACTTTCTGTTCTGTATGATGACAAGCTGCCGGAAGAATTCTTGTTGAAAGCAATCGAGTGTGACAAGATGGGAGCCGGATATCCAGCCTGGATGAACAATCGCGGAGGCATTGAGTTCATGATGAAGAACTATGCCAAGGAAGGCATGGATTTGACCAATGCACGAGCATTCTCTATCGGCGGTTGTCTCGAAACATCGCCGGGCATTTGGAAAGAGCTCGTCTTGAATGACCGCAAATACTGGATTCCTGGCGGTGCAGGACAGCCTACAAGCGTTGGCGTCCACTTCATTGCCAATCCAAAGGTGCTTGAATTAGTGTTAACCAATGGTTTTGATCACCGTACAGGTGAACAAGTATATCCTCCACATAATAAAAAACTGGACACTTACGAAGAACTGTGGGAGACATTCCAGGAATACTATGCGATGACTTGTGATTGCTTGACCACTACGAACAATATTCAGCATGATATTTGGCGCAAGCATAATATGGCGATCTTCAATTCCTTATTGAAGCCAGATTGCTTGGATAAAGGCCAGCATATTGGTAATATGGGCTATCGCTTCAATGCCACATATAATATTGAAAGCTGCGGAACGATCAATATGGTCAACTCGTTAGCCGCGATGAAGAAGCTTGTATACGATGATAAGAAATATACGTTCGATGAGATGAAAGAAGCTCTTCTCAATAACTTTGGCTTCAAAACCGCTGCAGAAGTTGGAAGCTTCTCGCTCGGCACACAAGAGAAAAAGGATGGTATCGACAAATACGATGATATTCACTCGGATTGCCTAAGAGCACCTAAGTATGGAAATGACGATCCATATGCAGATGAAATCTTGAGAGCCTATGAGGAATGGTTCTGTGAAATGTGTGGAGACTATGAATCCTTATATGCGAAACCATTGTATCCTTGTCAAATCTCGGTTTCTACACACGGTGCACAAGGTGCGGTTACTTTAGCATCACCAGATGGACGTCTAGCTGGAACAACCTATGCAGATGGCTCGATGTCCGCATATCCAGGCACAGACAGAAATGGTCCATACGCATTGTTTGAGTCTGCTACATGTTGGGATCATTCCCAATCTCAAAACTCGCAAATGAATATGAAGATTCATCCAAATGCTGTTATTGGCGTTGAAGGATCTAAGAAGCTGCTTGACTTGACTAGAGCTTACATGAGAAAAGGCGGATATCACATTCAATATAACATCGTTGACTCTAAGATGTTGATCGATGCGCAGAAATCACCAGAAAATTATCGTGAGCTGCTAGTACGTGTTGCAGGCTTTACGCAATATTGGTGTGAGATCGGTAAGCCAATTCAAGACGAAGTAATTGCTAGAACAGAATATGAAGGGGTGTAGACAATGTGTGAACTAAGACATGATGATTGCCGGAACTTTATTCCTGTGGATGTTGCCAAAGGCATTTGCAAATTAACGAATGAACTGGTCATGATTGACACTCCTGTATGTCCGGAATGCTCTGCTATTCCTAAATGTAAATTTTGCTCCAACTATGCTGCTGGTGAAACACCTTTCTTAGGGGAATGTAAAGCTTCTAAGAAGGGCTTCTGGACATACGAAGATTTGAAGGCATTCCAATGTGAAGATTTTGCGGCTAAGAAGGAATATACAGAGGTTAAATAACTAGGATAAATTGCACAAAGGAAGGGTACGTACCCTTCCTTTCCGATTAATGGATGAGTCGAATGGGGGGAATGAGTGTGAATGATCAACAAGCTCGCAGAACAGGGATCTATGTGGTCATCGCTTCTTGGTTAGCCGTATTTTGTTTGTTTGGATACCGGTCGACCTTTAGCATATTATTAGGTCCAATGTCAGAAGGAATGGGCCTTACCGTATCCGCCACCTCATTAGGTTATTCCTTAATGATGACGATCTATGCCGTTACAGCGTTCTTTAGCGGTATGATTATCGATAAATGGGGGACAAGGCCAGCTTTTGTGCTAGGTGCTGTATTCGGGGCTTTGGGATTTTATTTAACAAGCTTGCAAAGCAGCTATGCTGGATACCTATTTACATATTCGTTCTTCGCCGGAATTGGGACGGGGATGCTATGGGTCTCTTCCACGGTTTCGGTAAGGAAATGGTATGTTGGTACCAGCTATGCAAAAATGTGGGGCTGGGCCTTTATGGGGGCTCCAATGGCACAAGTTGTTTTAAGTCTCGGCCTCAAAGGAATTCTGAAGAGTATGGATTGGCGCGTGGCCATGCAAATCCTGGCAGTCGTTGTGTTCATCGCATTAATCATAGCGGCTCTATTTGCCCGCAAGAATCCTGAGGACTATGGAGTCAAGCCATTTGGCGAAATGCCAAATGCTGCTGACGGGGCTGTACAAGAGCAAAGAAGCTGGACTGTAAAGGAAGCATTTAAGACTTTCCCGGTGTGGGGGACAATCATCGCTTTTCTGACCAGTATGCTGGCAGAATTTCTAGTTTGGTCACAAGTTGTAAACTTCTTTGTTCAAGATGTTAAATTGGATCTGGGGACAGCTACCAATTTGTATATCGTGATTGGGGTCAGCGGCATTATTACAATGCCTTTACTTGGGGTTATCGCTGATAAGCTGGTCATAAAATACCATAATGAAGCTAAAGGTAGAAAGATTATGCTAATCTTCGGACCGGCGATTGGGGTACTTGCTTGTGCATTATTGCTGCTGACCAAAACCCATATATTCTTTGGAATCATCGCATGTGTTCTCTTCTCCATATATTGGGCAATCGAGCCAGGTGGATGCGCGGGCTATGCAGGAGCAATTTACGGTAGAAAAAGTATCGGCAAAATTTGGGGGTTAGCTACCCTGGTGGTCATGGGGATTGGTCCAGCAGTTGGAACCTATATGGGCGGTTTCTTCTACGATAATTTTGGTTCATACTTGGGCTCCATGTTATTTGCCCTTGGTTCCTTTGCCGTATCGATTGGCTTTGCCTGCTTGCTCCCGCTCACTGCCGAGAAGAAAAAATCGCAGAGCAATGAAGAGGATGTGACAAGCAGCTCGCAAGCTTAAATTCATAAGATGAAAAGAGGTAGATCCGAGCATGAGTCGTATGAATCTAAGTATGCCAATTGGAGCAGAACGACAACAGGCAAAAGGTATCGTATTTGATGTACAGGCTTATTCTGTTCATGATGGTCCAGGCTGTAGAACCTTATTCTTCTTATCAGGATGCCCACTTAAATGTACCTGGTGTGCCAATCCAGAAGGCTGGAAAGTACGTCAAAGATTAATGTATGCGGAACAGAAATGCAAATATGAAGCGTTCAACTGTGAAAGATGCATAGAAAGATGTCCCCGCAATGCGATCCATATTAACAATCAGAATAAGGTCGTTATCAATCGGGATATATGCTCAGGCTGTAACACCTATGAATGCGCTGAAGCGTGCAGGGATGAGGCTATTAGAGTCAGCGGGAAAGAGTTTACACTAGATGACTTCATCCATATTGTCTCTAGAGACAGGCAGTTCTGGAGCGGCAATGGCGGTGTTACCTTTACTGGCGGGGAGCCTATGGTACAGAAAGACTTTCTATTAGCGGCATTGAAATATTGCAAAGAGGCGTATATTCATACGGCGATAGAAACTTGCGGCTGTGTACCAAGTGAGACCTTCCGCACGATTATTCCATACATTGATTTTATGTTTATGGACTTGAAAAATATGGATAATGAGAAGCATATTGAAGAAACGGGAATGTCTAACAAACAGGTTCTCGATAATATCACAATCGCAGCAGGTCCTGAATTTAAGGGGAGATTGATCATTCGGAAACCTGTCATTCCAGGCTTCAATCACAATATGAAAGATATGATTAAAACAGCTGATTTCATGGCCAGCTTGAACCTGAAAGAAATCAATTTATTGCCTTTCCACCGAATGGGTGATAGCAAGTGGACCCAGCTTGGCGTGGTTTATCCGTTTACTGAACTAGAGAGCATGGATCCAACAGAGCTTATTCCGTACATTTCTGTCTTTGAAGAGAGAGGGATTCATTGCTATATAGGCTCTAATACGCCGTTTTAAGAGGTTGTTCAGAAGTCCGCTTTTGATATGAAAACCTCCAATCGAGGCCACTTCAAGGATGAGCGGCCGCGATGTACAAGAAGCCGATCCTTTAAGGTCGGCTTCTTGCATGCTGAATTCGCTAACGAAACTGAGAAACGCTATAGACCAATCACACCGTTTCCCCAGTCTTTTTCCCCGCAGGTTTGCTTTTGAACACCAGGGTCTTCAAATTGTCCAGGTTGATGAAGATGATGCCGATGATAATGGTAATTCCGCCAGCTACAGATACAAGCGAAACCGGCTCCCCATACAAAACAGCGCCAAGACAAAGGGCGATTAGAGGCGATATATAAGCCAGGTGGATGGAAACACTGGATTGGTTTTGGCGATCAGCCAATAAAAAATTGTATGTCCCGTCATTGATCCGGCAATGATTAAAAATAAGAGCGATAAAATCGCGTTTGGCGCAAGCATTGTCCCAATATGAATCTTCTCGGTGAATAAGGATAAAATAAGCAACAGCGCGCCGCCATACATCATTTGTGCCGCATTCAGGGCGATGGGAGATACATCTTGAAACCTTTGCACGACACGGCGCGAATACACGGTACCAGCCGAATAGAAAACTTGGCCCAATAAAACGGCCGCACATCCAAGCACCCACAGCTTGCTGAAGCTTACATTGATGCCGGGCAATAACAGCAAAACGAGGCCAGCAGAACCTATGAGACAGCCTGTCAACGAGCTAAGCGCCAGCCGCTGCCGGGCGATGACGGTCTGCAGCAGCAAAATCATTAGGGGGGCCGTTGCCGACAGGATGGCTGCAATCCCGGAGCTCAAATACTGCTCGGCCCAATAAAGAGTCGTGAATACCCCGAAGGTTAACCCCGTTCCTGTCAGGAGCATTTCCTTGCGCAGCAAAAGGGAGAAACTTGCTTTTCGTTTGCCAACCATCCATAACAATAGAACGCTTCCTGCCGTCAGAAAGCGAATTCCCGCTGAGAAGAAGGGCGGCGCCCCTGCATCGATTCCTATTTTAATAGCCAGAAAGGTCGTCCCAAAAATTAGGCACATCAGCAAATAATTTACTAGTATCATGTCTATTCCTCCTTAGTATTGTTTTATATTACAGGGAAAGGAATAGAACAGATTATTAAACATAGAACAGATTCCAGCTAGAGAATATATCATATATAATGTGGGGAGAAGGAGGGATGGCCGTGAAAAAGGCTATTTTTCTAAATGCGAATTCCGATAAACTGTTTGAACAGGTCTATGATTATCTTCTTGAGCGAATCAGACGCGGAGAATGGAAAGCCCATGAGAGGCTTCCTTCCGTTCGGTCATTGGCGTCGGAATTCGGGGTGCATCGCTTGACCGTCTTCAAAGCCTACCAATTACTGAAACAGAACGCGAAGGTATATGTAAAAGATAAGTCCGGCTATTATGTGCAGCCTGGGAGTACGTGGCCGCCAGTTGCAGTGCAGCAGGACCCGATCATCTCGGCATATGTTCATGACAGCCATCTATCCGAAATCCATCAGGTCGAGGCGGTCTATCAATTTTCCAAGGCACTGCTGGACCCTAATCTGCTGCCGAATCGTTATTTCTCTGAATATGTCAAAAGAGTGTTCGATCTGTATCCGAAGGTGCTCGGAACCTATTCTACTACGCAGGGGGATAGGGAGCTTAGAGAAGCGTTAAGAGGATATTTTACGGGGCGGTATCATTTTGAGCTGACGGAGGATGAGGTCCTGATCAGCTCCGGCTCGCAGGAGGCGATCGATCTGATCGCCAGAGTTCTGGTCAAGCCCAGGGATTATGTGATCTTGGAGCGGCCCACGTATAGCCCGGCAATCGATATATTCACAAGACAGGGAGCGAACCTAATTCCCACCGAGATTACTCCGGACGGCTATTGCCTGGAGCAGGTCGAAGAGCTGATGCGAAAATATAAACCGCGCTTGTTCTATATGAATCCTACCTTCCAAAATCCAACCGGGTACACCGTGCCAGCGGAGCAGCGGAAGCGGCTGGTCGATCTGGCGGCGGAATATCGCTGTCTACTGGTGGAGGATGATTCTTATCCGGATATTTATTTTGGGGCGGCTCCGCCTGCACCATTCTTCGCTTATGATACCTCCGGGCATGTGATCTACATCCGCAGCTTCAGCAAATATATAGCTCCAGGCTTAAGCATAGCTATGGTGGCCTGCCGCCCCGGAATTATGAAATATCTGCTCAAGGCCAAATCATTGACGGATAGCGGAACCCCCTTGTTGAATCAAAAGATCTTCCTCCACTATTTCTTCTCGGAACGCATGCAGCAGCATCTACATAAGCTGCGGACCGCGCTCTCGATTCGCAAAGGTATTATGGAGGAGGAGCTGCAAAGCACTGGCTGGCAGTGGAATAGCCCAGATGGTGGCTTTAACCTGTGGATCAAATTGCCGGGATCAGCATCCGCAGGCATGGATGAGCTGCTTGCAAGCTGCCGCGAGCAATCGATCACCTTCGTACCCGGCTCGATCTGCGACCCGCTGAGGGAGATGAATTCCTGGATGCGGATGAGCTATTCCTATCTAAATGAGCAGCAGCTGCGAGAAGGGATGAGGCGATTCATCGGCCTCTATCAAGAGATGTTCGAGTAAGCTGTGGCAACAGCGACTACTAGCCCTAGAAGCTTAAAGCTCCTAAGGCTAGTCTCCCATATGATCTCTGAACGCGATAGGTCAATCGATATGCTGGGTAGTATGGGTACGGGCTAGGCTGGATTCCCTGACGAACAGGCGCGGTTCGAACTGAACCCTTTCATAAAGGCCGATTTTTTGTTCCTGAATCCGTTGCAGCAGCAGCTCTGTCGCTACCTTGGCTACTTCCGAGCCCATGATCGACACGGAACTGATCTTCGGCGTGGTAATGGTGCACAATATATTGTTGTCGATTCCGACGATAGCGATATCCTCCGGCACACGAACCCCCAGTTCTTTGAAGCGGTTCAGAAGTCCGATCGCCACCATATCATTCCCGGCATAGATCGCATCCGGCATATGCGCCAGATTCACGAAATGATCCGCCGCCTTGGCCCCGGTCTGCATGGAGAAGTCATCCCCGAAATAGACCAGCGAGCAGTCGAAATGATCAACGGCATCCTCATAGGCGAAAAATCTCTCCTCAATGATCTCCTTCTGAGCGCCAGCATAGGCGATTCTCGTTCTTCCGATATTGATCAGATGCTCCATGACCAGCTTGCCCTCCTGTGTGGAGAGGCTGACGATGTCGGCTTTGGTGTCGGGATCTAATTTTTTGCCGTAATTGATAATAGAGATGGGAAGCTTGGATTTGTTAATCAGATCCTTGAGCGTCTTGGGGTAGGCCAGCGGTAAAATAACGAGTCCGTCCGCATGCAGCTTCTTAATGTCACGCAGTACCTCCAGCTCTGACCGCACATTCCCCAACGTATTGATCTGAACGACACGATACCCATAATATTTCGCGACCTGCTCGACGGCATAGGCGATTTCAGGGATAAAAGCATTGCGGATATCCGGCACGGCCAGTGCGATTTGCTTCGTCTGCCGCAGCTTCAGATTCTGTGCATTGGAATTGGGAATAAATCCAAGCTCTTCAACGGCTGCCATCACCTTGGCCTTGGTCTTGGGACTGATGCCGCCCATATTATTAATCGCTCTGGATACGGTGGCGATCCCGACCCCTGCCTTGGCAGCGACGACTTCTATCGTAACCTTCTCGTTCTCCAAATATGATCCCATCCTTGCTATTTCGAAATCATTTCCACAAAGTTAACTTAATGTCTACGGAATATCTACGAAATTATTATAACATAACCTAGTTTGTGTGAATAAAATCATAGCTAAAAACAATATATCCGTATATCCGTTGACAGTGCGTTAGCAAAGTGCTAGAGTTTGTTTAGGAAACGTTTCCGAAAAAAATAAAAAAATTTCCGGATATAGGCTGAATTTTATTTAATTTTTAATACATCTGAGGGGATGGAATAGATGAAAGCACTAAGATGGCATGGTCAAAAAGACTTGCGTTTGGAAAATATTGAAGAACCGGCTGCTAAACCGGGTAAAGTTAAAATCAAGGTCGAATGGTGCGGTATTTGCGGCAGCGACTTACATGAATATACAGCAGGGCCGATCTTCATTCCAGAAGGTACACCACACCCACTTACCGGGGAGAAAGCTCCAGTTACTATGGGGCATGAATTTTCCGGACAAGTTGTTGAAGTAGGTGAAGGAGTAACGAAGTTCAAGACTGGCGACCGTGTCACTGTCGAACCTATTTTCGCATGTGGTCATTGTGAAGCTTGTAAAGCTGGTTACTATAACCTGTGCTCCTCGATGGGATTCCTTGGACTTGCCGGTGGCGGAGGAGGCTTCTCCGAATATGTAGCTGCTGATGAAGCGATGGTTCATAAAATTCCAGACAATATCTCCTATGAGCAAGGCGCACTTGTGGAACCTTCCGCAGTTGCGTTGCATGCTGTCCGCCAGAGCAAATTGAAGGTTGGCGACAAAGCAGCAGTATTCGGCGCAGGCCCGATCGGTTTGCTCGTTATCGAAGCTCTGAAAGCTTCCGGTGCATCAGAAATCTATGCAGTTGAGCTATCTGCTGAACGTCAACAAAAAGCAACAGAGCTCGGTGCAATCGTCATCAATCCTAAAGAATATGATGTTGTTGAAGAAATCCGCAAACGCACGAATGGCGGTGTAGATGTTGCATTTGAAGTTACTGGTGTTCCACCCGTGTTCACCCAAGCGCTGAACTCGACGAGAATTGGCGGCGAATTGATGATCGTCAGCATCTTCGAGAAGGAAGCAGCGCTCCATCCGAACCATGTCGTTATGAACGAACGCAGCATCAAAGGTATTATCGGCTACCGCAACGTATTCCCAGCTGTCATCAGCTTGATGGGTCAAGGATACTTCTCGGCGGACAAGCTGGTCACGAAGCGGATCAAGCTCGACGATGTCATTGAAGAAGGCTTCGAAGCTCTTCTGAAAGAGAAGAACCATGTGAAGATTCTTGTGAAGGCAGAATAAGCATAAGCAATTAAAGGCTGAATAGCCGTTATTAATAGAATAAAATGAACTGACGATGGTTTCCTGGCTCTGGGCTGGGGGGGCCATCGTCTTTTTATATACGCAATTACCTATATCTAGGAACGTACATTCTTATTTCCTTTTGATATGATATACTGAATCATACCCATAATTATACGAATCAGCTTACGATTCATTTAGCTATTACAGGTTGAAATAGACTCCAAGTAGCGTTAGGAGGAATTTTATGTCACTTCAATTCATTATCGGCCGGTCAGGCAGCGGCAAGAGCAGCATGATTCTGGATTCGATCACAACCGAGCTGCGGAAGAATCCGATGGGGCCGCCGCTTATTCTGCTTGCGCCTGAACAGGGGACCTTCCAGATCGAGCAGGCGATTCTGAACACACCGGGCATCAAGGGCACATTACGCTCTCAGGTTCTCGGCTTTCGCCGTCTGGCCTTGCGGGTGATGCAGGAGACCGGGGGATCGGCGGTCGTGCCGATCAGTGAGGAAGGCAAGAAAATGCTGCTCTATAAAATCGTCAGACGGCATCAGGACGATCTCAAGCTGTTCGGGAAATCAGCGGATCAGCTCGGTCTTATCGAGCGCATGAATGATTTCTATACAGAGTTGAAGAAGCATAATGCTGATTTCTCCCGCCTGGATGAATATATAGGTTTACTGGAGACTTCCTCCAGAACTTCATCACTGCTCAGAGATAAGCTGAGTGATTTCAGTATTCTATTCCATGAATTCGATGCCGAGCTGTCCAAGCTATATATCGATGCCGAGGATCATGTATTCAAGCTTGCAGAAGGGGCTAAGGATTCGTCCTATCTGCAGGGAGCGAGCATTTGGATCGATGGATTCCAGACCTTTACCCCGCAGGAATATTTGGCTTTGAAGGCGCTGATGGAGACGGCGGCTCAGGTCACTGTCGCGTTAACCCTGGATCGGGCTTATGACGAAGGCTTGCCTCCGCATGATCTGAATTTGTTCTATCCGACGGCGGTTACATATATGAAGCTTCGCGAATTGGCGCTGACGGCAGGCATAGAGATCAAGGATACCGTGCGGCTCGATACCAGACCTTATCCCAGATTTAAGCACAGCGAGACGCTCTCCTATCTTGAGTATGCCTATGAACGGCGCATACCGTGGCCGCAGGAATCAGCCCCCAAGGACATCGATCAGTCACTACGGCTCCAGGGAGCGGCTAATAGATTGGCCGAGGTGGAGGGCGCAGCGCGTGAGATGGTGCGATTGGCCAGAGATGAGGGTGCGCGTTGGCGGGATATGGCTATTTTTGTACGCAATTTACAAGATTATGAGCATGTAATCCGTCCGGTATTTGCCGATTATGAGATCCCCTTCTTTATGGATAAAAAAGCAGGTATCCTCCATCACCCACTGATGGAGTTCATTCGCGGTGCGCTGGATGTTATTTTGCGGTTCTGGCGCTATGAGGATGTGTTCCGCTGCGTAAAGAGCGAGTTCCTGCTGCCGTTGGACGGAAGCATCACCCGGGAGGATATGGACATTCTGGAGAACTATGTGCTGGCCAGTGGAATCCAGGGGTATCGCTGGTATGATGGACGTCCGTGGAAGAATGCTCCGAGCCTGTCACTGGAACCGGAACAGAGTAGCGATGGTTTGAAAGCATCGGATAGCAAGAAGCTCCATCGTCTGGAGCAATGTAGGAGCCTCGTCAGTACACCATTGTCTGCTTTTGAGAAAAGAATGAAACGCTCGGAAAACGTCCGTGAGATGTGCGCGGCGGTTTATCATCTGCTAGAGCAGATAGAAGTACCACAGCGACTCGATTATATGGCGCACTCCGCGCTTCGCCAAGGCGATCCGCAGCAGGCGATGGAGCATCGTCAGCTCTGGGATGCTGTATTGGGATTACTCGACCAGATCGTGGAGATGATGGGCGATGAGACGCTGGAGCCGGAGCTGTTCGCTGGTATTTTAGAGACGGGGCTTAAGGATTTGAAGCTCGGTATGGTTCCGCCTGCCCTGGATCAGGTGCTGGTCGGAAGCACGGATCGAACTCGTACAAGCCATGTCAAGCACGCCTTCCTGCTCGGCATTAATGAAGGGGTTATGCCGTCAAATTTGCAGGAGGAAGGGGTAATTAGCGATCAGGAGCGGGAGCGGCTGAGTGAGCTCGGGCTACAGCTCGCCCCGGGAATGACGCGCAGACTGCTGGACGAGCGATTTCTGATCTATGGTGCGATTACGGCTGCCAGTCATACCTTATGGCTAAGCTACCCTGCTGCGGATGAAGAGGGCAAGACCCTGCTTCCATCGGAGCTGATTCGCCAGGTGAAGAGGATCTTCCCGCATCTTCGTGAAGAGTATTTGAGCGGAGCTCTAAATGGCAGCGAGCCGCTGAGTCATCAGCTTGAGCATGTGACTCGGCCTCTGCCTACTTTGACGAATCTGATCACCCAGCTAAGATCTTGGAAATCGGGTTATGAGATCTCGCCGATCTGGTGGCATGTGCTCGATTGGTATCAAGCGCAGCCAGAGTGGAAGGACAATACGAGGTTTTTGCTAGACTCTCTGAACTATCGGAATCGCGCGAGCACCCTTACTGCTGCGACTAGTTATAAGCTATATGGCAAAAGACTGCGCACCAGTGTGTCGAGAATGGAGAAATTCTCGGCCTGTCCATTCTCGCATTTTGCGGCCTACGGCCTGAAACTGAGGGAAAGGCAGATCTACCGTCTACAGGCGCCGGATATCGGCCAGCTATTTCACGCCGCATTAAGCATGATGGCGGTCAGCTTTAAGGATCAGGGCCGGAGCTGGGGAAGCCTGACGACGGAGGAATGTCTGCATGAAGCGGAGTCGGCGGTAGACAAGCTCGCGCCGAAACTGCAGGGTGAGATTCTGCTCAGCTCGCATCGTTACGGGTATATCACGCGCAAGCTGAAGAATATCGTTGGACGAGCCTCGGTTATTCTGGGAGAGCAATCGCGCCGCGGCAGCTTTGAACCGATTGGATTGGAAATGGACTTCGGACCGGGGCGTACCTTGCCACCGCTGACGTTTGAATTGCCTAACGGCTGTATCATGGAGATCGTGGGCAGAATCGATCGGGTGGATATGGCGGAGAGCGATCAGGGCCTGCTGCTGCGCGTGATCGATTATAAATCGAGTCAGACTGATCTAAGGCTGCATGAGGTTTATTATGGCCTGTCGCTGCAGATGCTGACTTATCTTGATGTGCTCCTATCTTCGGCTGAGGCTTGGCTCGGACGTCCTGCGTTGCCGGCGGGCACGCTGTATTTTCACGTACACAACCCCCTCCTGCAGAGCAGCAACGGAATGAGTGCAGACCAGGCGCAGCTTGAAATGCTGAAGCGATTCAAAATGAAAGGCCTGCTGCTCGCCGACCGGGAAGTCATTTCCAAGATGGATAATGAGCTGGAGAAGGGATATTCCGATATTTTGCCGGTTGCGGTGAAGGCGGATGGCGGCTTCTATAGCAGTGCTGCGGTGGCGACATTAGAGCAGTGGCAAGCGCTGCTTGGTTCCGTGCGCCGGATTATAGCGGATATCGGCACGCGGATTACCGATGGGAATGTAGATATCGCTCCTTATCGGCTGGGGACGGAGACGGCCTGTACCTTTTGCGCGTATCGGTCGGTGTGCAGATTTGAGAGTGATCAGGAGCAGAGTGGCGGCTATCAGCTGCTGAGTAAGCCTGGCAAGAATGAGATTTGGGAGCTGTTCGATGAGTTGGATGGAAAGGATGAGCGAAAATGATGATACCGAAGCCGCAAGGAAGCTTCTGGAGCGATGATCAGTGGCGGGCTATAACGCTGACCGGCGGGGATATTCTCGTCGCGGCGGCAGCCGGTTCAGGCAAGACGGCGGTTCTGGTCGAGCGGATTATCCGCAAGCTGTCCTCGCGCGAGCATCCACTGGATGTGGATCGTCTGCTCGTCGCCACATTTACGAAAGCGGCAGCTTCGGAGATGAGGGGGCGGATTCGCGAGGCACTGGAGAAGGAGCTGGCGCAGGACCCGGGCAATGAGCATTTGACCCGGCAGCTGGCTATGCTTGGCCGAGCCTCGATTACGACGCTTCATTCCTTCTGTATGGAGGTGATCCAGCGTTACTATACCTTAATTCCGCTCGATCCGGGCTTCCGGATCGCTTCGGAGAGCGAGACGGCCCTGCTCAGACAGGAGGTGCTGGAGCAACTGTTCGAAGACAAATATGCTTCGGCGGAGGAAGGGAACCGCTTCTTAGGCCTGGTCGACTGGTTCGGCGGTGAACGGAGTGATGATGCTGTCTTCTCGCTCGTGTTGAAGCTGTACAATTTCGCGCAGAGCCATTCCTGGCCGGAGCATTGGCTGAGCCAGGCAGCGGAAGCCTTCACTGCGCCGGACCTCGCTACGCTGGAGGACAGCCTGTGGGTGAAGAGCATTATCCGCGATACGGAGCTGGCCTTGGCCGGGGCGGCGGATTTGCTCCGCCAGGCTCGTTCCATCGCTGAGGCGCCGGGCGGTCCGCAGCCTTATGCGCTGACCTTTAGCGAGGATCTGGACGTTATCGGGCATTTATTGACTGCGGTGCAGGAGCGTCCGTGGTCGGAGCTGTATGATGTTTTCCAGACGGTCAGCTTCGGCAAGCTGAAGCCCTGTAAGAAGGATCAGACCGATCCACTGCTTCAGGAGAGAGCAAAAGCATTGCGCGAGGAAGCCAAGAAGCTGGTCAGCGAGCTGCAGACCCAGTTATTCGGGCGTACAGCCGATGCTTATTTGAATGAGTTGCATCAATCGGCTCCATTGATGAAGGAGCTTGCGGACTTGATCGCTGAGTTCGCAGCCCGTTACCGTACGGAGAAGACGGCCAGGGGCTGGCTAGATTTTGCTGATCTGGAGCATTACTGTCTACAGATATTGCGGCATCCAGATTCAAGCCCGGGCAATTTACTGCCTTCGGCGGCGGCCCTGGAGTATCAGGCGCAATACGATGAGGTACTGCTGGATGAATACCAAGATACGAACACAGTGCAGGAGGATATCATTTCCTTGATTGCTAGGACGGAGCCTGGCAACCGCTTCATGGTCGGTGATGTGAAGCAGAGTATATACAGATTCCGGCTCGCGGAGCCGGGGCTGTTCCTGCAGAAGTATCGCAGCTATGGCGATGAAATCGGCGAGTCGGGGCTTAGGATCGATCTGGCCCGCAATTTCCGTAGTCGTCAAGAGGTGGTCGATGCGGTCAATATGCTGTTCAGACAGACGATGAGTGAGAACGCGATGGAGATCGACTATGATACGCGGGCAGAGCTTGTATATGGAGAAGGATTCCCGGATCATCGCGGAGATGAGTATCATCCCGAGCTGCTGTTGATTGACCGCAGTAAGGATAACTCCGCTGCTGCGGAGCACGATACGGCTGAAGCTGCGGATGGCGGCGAGGCGGAGGAGCTTATCGAGCTGGAGGCGGTACAACTGGAGGCACGGGCGATCGCGGGACGGATTCGCAAGCTGCTGGGAGAAGGCGGACAGCCGCCGCTGCAGATCTATGACAAGCAGACGAAGGCGATGCGTCCGGCAGGCTTCCGGGATATGACGATTCTGCTCAGATCGGCGCTGTCCTGGGCGCCTGTCATGATCGAGGAATTGCGGCGGGAAGGTATCCCGGCTGTGGCGGAGCTAAGCCAGGGGTACTTCCAGGCTTCTGAGGTAGACACGATGCTGTCGCTGCTCCAGGTCATCGACAATCCCCTGCAGGATATTCCACTCGCTGCTGTCCTTCGCTCGCCATTATACGGTTTCTCCGAAGAGGAACTTGCGGAGATCCGCCTGGCGGCAGAGCGCGGTCATTTCTATGAAGCTGTCTTGCGAGCGGCTGTGCAAGGGGAGCACGAGAACGGAGATATAGACAATCCGGAGACGGCAACTTCCACTGAGGGACGGACTGAGCTTGCGGCTAAGCTGCAGCGTTTCCTGGGGCAGCTCAGGGGTTGGCGTGATCGGGCAAGGGAAGGCGAGCTTAGCGAGCTGATCTGGGGGATTTACCGCGATACCGGTTATCTCGACTGGGTAGGCGGTCTGCCGGGAGGCACGCAGCGACAGGCGAACCTGCGGGCCCTCTATGACCGGGCTATGCAGTATGAGTCGGCTACCTCGTCGAGAGGCTTGTTCCGCTTCCTGCGCTATATTCAGCGACTGAAGGATAATGGGGGAGATTTGGGGGCAGCGGCCTCTAACGAAGGGCAGGAAGATGCCGTCAGGATTATGACGATTCATAAGAGCAAGGGGCTGGAGTTTCCGGTTGTCTTCGTGGCGGGGCTGTCGCGGCAGTTCAACCGTCAGGATTTGAACGCCCCGTTCCTGATTCATAAAGAGATGGGCTTCGGCCCCAAGTTCGTGGACAGTGAGCTTAGGGTTAGCTATCCGACTCTGCCCAATCTGGCGATCCGCCGCCGGGCGCAGATGGAGCTGCTCGCGGAGGAGATGCGGGTGCTCTACGTAGCTCTGACGCGGCCGAAGGAGAAGCTGATTCTCGTCTCCACGGTCAAAGATCTGGCCAAGTCCGTCCAGAATTGGGGCGGGGTGCTTGAGGTGCAGGCTGAGAGATTGCCGGATTACGTGCTCGTACGCGGCCGCTGCTATCTCGATTGGATCGGCCCGGGCTTGATCCGTCATCCAGCGGCGGCAGAGCTGCGCCAATTCGGTGGCTTGCCGGATACGGTGAGCGCTGCGCTGACTGACGATGCATCCGCCTGGACGATCAGGCTGGTAAGCGCACAGGAGGTCGCTGCGCCAGGGCAGGCCGAGGCAGCCGCGACCGGGCTGGGAGAAGCCGTGGAAGAGACCGGCTTAAGCCTGCTGGCGGGCGTTGAAGGTGCAGGCGCAGAGGGGCAGAGTGAGCTTGACCGTTTGACCGCAGAGCGGCTGAACTGGATGTATCCGCATAGCGGAGCTACGCACCTCGCGGCCAAGACCTCGGTGACCGAGATGAAGACGATGCATCATGTAGAGGAAGCCGCCGCCAATTTATTCGCGGAGACCGCGCTGAAGCAGGAGTTGAATCAGAGTGCAGAGCAGTTAGAGCTTACATTGCATTTGCGCAGACCTCGCTTCATGGAGCAGGCCAGATTGACGCCGACGGAGCGCGGTACGGCCTATCATATGGTTATGCAGCATCTGCCTTTTGATAGAGGCAGCGATGAGGCGCTAGTGGCCGAGCTGTTAGAATCACTGATCGAGCGGCAGATTATGACGAAGGAGCAGGCTGCGGCCATCGATCCCGCGCGCATCGCCGAGTTCTGGAATAGCCCGGTAGGGCAATTGCTCGACCGCGCCGAGTGGGTCAAGCGTGAGCTGCCGTTCAGCTACGGCCTATCGGCGGCAGAGGCCTTCCCGACACTGGCCCCGTTAGAGGGGCAGTATACTGCGGCGGTTAAAGGTAGTGATCGGGCAGCGGATTCTGCTATAGCGGTAGATTCGAGAGAAACAGCAGTTCCTGATAGTGCGATGAGTCTATCTCTGGCCGTGGGCACTAACGGGGGACGAGCGATTCCTGGCTTGGATGGAGAGACAGTGTTGATCCAAGGGGTGGTCGACTGTTTATTCTTCGTAGACGGCAAGCAGTATTTGCTGGATTACAAGAGTGACCGGGTGCTGGAGCATCGCGGCGGCGTGAAGGCCTTGGCTGAATCCTACCGTTTCCAGCTGGAACTATATGCGAAGGCGATCGAAGATATTACAGGTGTCCCCATCGCCGAGAAGTGGCTATATTTCATCGATAGCGGCGATGCTGTTAGGCTATGAATGCGGTAAGTGCTGGCGCTTATTGCTAACGAAACCTGGTATCGTTTATTGAGCCAAAAGAGGCTTCCATAAGATCTAACGAAACAGGGCATCGCTATTAGGCTTCAAAGGCTAGAAAGGGCGATGTTTTCATCGAGGTAACGATATGGAGTTTAGTTAGCATGAAAATAGTCCTTTTCTAAGGGGGATAGCGTGCTCCAGTTTCGTTAGAGCGATTTAGAGTAATAGAGTTGGAAGGGAGAGAAGAAGAGTGCGCATTTTGCATACGGGTGATTGGCATTTGGGCCGTACGCTCGAAGGGAGGAGCCGTCTGCCGGAGCAGGAGCAATTCCTGGATGAGCTGGTGGCGATTTCGGAGGAGGAGCAGGTCGATGTCATCCTGATGGCAGGCGATGTCTATGATAGCGTCAATCCGCCTGCCGCAGCGGAGTCGCTGTTCTATGATGCGGCTGCCCGGCTGTCTGAGAAGGGGAGGCAGCTCGTGGTCATCGCTGGCAATCATGATCAGCCGGAGCGGATCGCGGCTGTGGCTCCGCTGGTGTCACGGCGGGGAATCAGCTTGGTAGGCTTGCCAGCCGCTGAAGCGGTTAAGGTGCAGGTGCCGCGTACGGGAGAGATTGCTTCGATCGCCGCTCTGCCTTACCCTTCGGAATCCCGCCTGTCCGAGCTATTGGCCGGGGAGAGCGACGAAGCAGAGCTGCGCCTTGCATACAGCGCCAAGGTAGGGCGCTTGATGAAGCAGTTGGCCGGAGCCTTCCGTGCGGATACTGTCAATTTGGCGATGAGCCATATTTACGTGCTCGGGGGGCTGGAGAGCGATTCCGAGCGGCCGATTCAGGTCGGCGGGGCTTATACGGTAGACCCGTCCGCTCTTGAAGTCGGAGCCCAGTACACGGCGCTCGGGCACCTGCATCGTCCACAGGCGGTTAAGGCCGCCAGCATGATGCGCTACAGCGGCTCGCCGCTGGCCTACAGCTTCTCGGAAGCAGGACAGGCCAAATCGGTCATGCTGCTCGATATTGTCCCGGGTGGGCAGCCGCAGACTAGCGAGCTGTATTTGACGAGCGGCAAGCCGTTGGTGCGCTGGGGTTGCCGCGGCGGACTGGAGGAGGTGCAGCGCTGGTTAGATGAAGGCCGGGATGCGAATGCTTTCATCGATCTGGAGATCAGCCTGACGGAGGCGATGTCCATGGGCGAGATTCAGGCGCTGCGCAAGGCGCATGAAGGGATTATTCATATTCGCCCGGTATATCCTGGTCGGGATCAGGAAGAGCAGGCCTTCTCGCGCGCCGGGATGCCGGTGGATGAACTGTTCCGCCGCTTCTACCAGCGGCAGAGCGGTGGAGCTGAGCCGGAGACGGAACTGGTTGAACTATTCATGTCGCTCGTCGCCGAGGACGAGCAGCAGGACAGCGAGGAGGTGGAATAGAGGATGAAGCCAATCACATTGAAATTGGCCGGGCTGCAGAGCTATCGCGAGATGCAGGAGATTGATTTTACCGAGCTGTGTGAAACGGGGCTGTTCGGTATTTTTGGCCCGACGGGCAGCGGAAAATCGACGATTCTGGATGCGATCAATCTGGCGATGTACGGGAAGGTAGGCCGCGCTTCCGGCGGTACGCAGGGGATTATGAACCAGGCTGAGGACGCGCTATTCGTCTCGTTCACATTCGAGCTGGCTTCGGCCCAGGGGATTGAACGGTACAGGGTAGAGCGGCGCTTCAAACGGCAGAATGAGCTGTCCATCAGCAATACGCTCAGCCGCTTCGTGGAAATCCGCGAGGAAGGCGACGTGGTGCTCGCCGACAAGTTGGCGGATGTCACCCGTACTGTTGAAGAGAAGATCGGATTGAAAATGGATGATTTCACGCGGGCTGTCGTGCTGCCGCAGGGGAAATTCGCCGAGTTCCTGTCGCTCAAAGGAGCGGAGCGCCGTCAAATGCTGCAGCGCCTGTTCCATCTGGAGCAGTATGGGGATTTGCTGGTGCAGAAACTCAGCCGCAAGGTCAAGGAGACGGAGCAGGCGCTCAAACAGCTGGAGGCGGAGCAGCAGGGGCTCGGCAACGCCTCTGAGGAGGCGCTGAAGCAGGCTGAGAGCGCCTTACAGCAGGCCGCTGAGCTTGCTGCGCAGCGGCGGGAAGCACTGGCTGCAGCGCAGCAGCAGGCGGCCGAGCTGTCCAGGCAGCGCGAGCTCAGCGAGGAGCGCAGCCTGCGGGCGGCACAGCTGGCGGAGCTGCGCGCAGGGGATGCGGCCATCGCGAAGCTGGAGGCCGATCTGGCCCGGGCCGCAGCCGCTGAGGCGCTCCGGCCGACGCTGGCCGCCTGGAAAGAGACGCAGCAGCAGGCGGCTGCGCGGGAGCAGGGCGCTGCCAGCGCGGAGCGGGCGGCAGCGGAAGCGGCCCAGGCCGCCGGCCGGGCGGCGGAGGCCGCAGAAGCGGCAAGGCTGGCGCTTGCCGCGAAGGAGCCTGCGCTGCTGCTGCGCATAAGCGAGCTGGAGCAGGCCAAGCTGCTGCAGGCGGAGTGCGATGCGCTGCTCGCCGAGCTGAAGCGGCTCCAGGAGCAGCGAGAGGACGCGCAGCGCCAGCGGGAGCGATTGGGGCAAGAACAGGCTAAGGAAGAGCAGGTTCTTGCCAAGGCGCAGCAGCGCCAGCGTGAGCTGGAGCAGCAGCGGGCAGGCTGCGAGGTCAGCCTGGACGAGCGGGCGCGCCTTCAAGCCGCGTTCCATAGCGGGCAGGAGATCGCTAGATTGCGACAGCAGCAAGCGGCGGCTGCGGAAGAAGAGCGGAAATTCCGGGCCAGCGCGGAGCAAGCGGCGCTTCGCTTGCAGGAGCTGGTTCGGGCGAAGCAACTGATCGAGAAAGGCTGTCAGGAGCTGGCCGGAGAAGCGCTGGAGCAGCTGCGGCAAGTGCAGCATTTAAGCGCAGCGGCCCATCTCTATCAGCAGCAGTTGATAGAATCCGAGGCCAGGCTGAAGGGATCGTTGAAGGAGCGGGAGCTACATATCTGGTCGCGCCGTCTGGCCGAGCAATTGCAGCAGGGCTCGCCTTGTCCTGTATGCGGATCGGAGCATCATCCTGGAATCGGCATGGCGGAAGAAGAGCATGCGGCGAATGCGGAACATGAGCTGGCGCAGGTCACCGCGCTGCTCGTGCAGATCAAGGAGCTTCAATTCGAGCTGTCACGGGATATTGCGGCTGGAACCAGCTTGCTTGAACTGCTTGGCGCAGGGGAGAGCGAGCTGGAGAATCTGTTGGAAGAGTCGCCGGCCTCAGGCCGGATTGAGACGGCGGCTTCCCAAGAGTCGTCTGCGGATGGACAGTCGCCATCTGCTGCGTCAGGCAGGGGGCTGGAGCCAAGTGACCTCCAAGAGTCTATCGCCGAATTAGAGGCGCAGCAGGGGCTTCTACGCTCGCAATTGCAGCAGCTGCAGCGTGATGCCCGGAAGGCCAAGGCTGATCTTACGGCCTTGCTGCCACAGCATAGCTCGGCACAATCCGAATCGGCTGCCGCTATCGGATTGCTGGAGCAATCGAGCGCCCGGCATGCCGCTATGCACGAGGAATTAAGCGGTAAGCTGACATCCTGGCAGAAGACTTATGTCGAGTTGTCGCTGGATTCGGTTGGCGCGGCTCATGAGCAAATGCAGGCGAAGGAACGCCAGGCCGATGATATTAAGCAGAGATTGGCAGCCAGTGTTCCTTTTATCGAGGAGAGGACTGCCCGGATTGCCGTATTAACACAGGAGTCTGTCGAGCTGGACAAGCAGCTGCTACAGTGGGAGACGCAGGAGCAGGGGAAGCAAGCCTTGCTGCAGGAGAAGCGGGCGCGTCTAACAGCCTGGATCGGGGAAGGGCAGGTAGAAGTGCTGCTGCTTGAAGCAGAGAGCTCACTGAACAGGCTGCGTCAGACGGCTGAAGACACTCGCCGCATACAGTCGGAGACAGCGGCTCGCAGCAATGAAGCGGCTACTCAGGCGGCTTCAGCCACCCAGGCGGCCGCCTCAGCCCGGGAGCAGGAGCAATATTGGGGGACGCGCTGTGCCCAAGAGCTGGCGGAGTCGCCTTTTGCCAGCGAAGCGGAGGCTGCGGAAGCGCTGCTCGCCCGGGAGCAGACGGAAGCGATGGCGCAGCAGATTAAGGAGCATAGGGAGCGGCAGCGCGAGCATGAGCTCCGTTTGCAGGAGCTCGATGCCAAGCTTAATGGCCGAATCGTGAGCCAGGCCGAATGGGAGACTTGCCAGCTGGCTCTATCGACGGCCAAGGAGCTGGATGAGGCTGCGTTGCAAGGGAAGGCCCGTGCGGAGCGGGATTTGGAGGATTTGGCCACACGGCATGTGCGCTGGCAGGAGCTTGAGACGAAGCGGGCCAAGCTTGAGCATCAGGCCGGCTTGATGAGCAAGCTGCAGTCGGCGCTTCGCGGCAACGCCTTCGTAGAATACGTCGCAGAGGAGCAATTGATGAACGTCAGCCATGCCGCTTCCCAGCGCCTGCGTTCCTTGACGAAGCAGCGCTATTCCCTGGAGACGGATTCCGGCGGAGGCTTTGTGATCTGTGATGATGCGAACGGCGGGGTCAAGCGTCCGGTCGCTACGCTGTCCGGCGGTGAGACATTTCTCACCTCGCTTGCTCTGGCCTTGGCGCTGTCGGCGCAAATCCAGCTTCGCGGCAAGTATCCGCTGCAATTCTTCTTCCTGGATGAAGGATTTGGGACCCTCGATCCTGAATTACTGGATACGGTAATTACATCCCTGGAGCATCTTCATCATGACCATCTGTCGGTCGGCATTATTACCCATGTTGCCGAGCTGCGGGCGCGACTGGTGCGCAAGCTGGTCGTGATCCCTGCAGAGAATGGCGGGGAAGGCTCCAAGGTCGTCTTTGAACGCATGTAGCGACAGGACGTGACCATCCCATCGACTAATCTAATTGTATAAAGTACAACTAAATAAGAGGTAATCGCTCCTTGCACTCGATTAATTGTAAAACTTACACTTAGAGTTACGAAGTCATCCGGTCTTGTAGGATTCGATGATATGAAGTGTAGAGAATGCAACTAAAGGGGCGGTTTCCCCATAATTCGGAAGATTAGATGTATGTTCTGCAATTATGCAGGCGATGTCGCACCATCGCCCTCATTTGTAACGAAACTAGGCATCGCTATTTACGTCCAAAAAGGGTGATTTAAAATCTAACGAAACTGGATATCGCTATTAGGGCAATTTTCTGTCTTAAACCTTCGTTTTGACCAAAATAGCGATCTGGTGTTTCGTTAGATTCCCATTCCCCTCATTATTGCCCAAATAACGATACGGTGTTTCGTTAGAGCTCCAACAGCTTGAGGCTTGCAGGGCTCTTCTAGTAAGAGTAAGAGCCACGGGGCCTCTCGTTTACCGCTTTTTATAAGAGTTCAATTTACATAGAAGATGGGAAGGGGCGGATGTATGAAAATTAAAGTGTTGGTCGCTGACGATAATTCATTCATTAGAGAGGGCATGCGCATTATATTGAATTCCTTCGATGAGTTCGAAGTCGTAGCTACGGTGGAGGATGGAACTCAGGCGGTAGAGTTCTGTAAGACGCATGAAGTGGATGTAGCGCTGCTGGATATCCGCATGCCCCGGATGAATGGGGTAGAGGCCACGCGGCTGTTGACGGAAGCGACGGAGACGAAGCCGCTGATCCTGACCACCTTCGATGATGATGAATATATCAATGATGCGATCCGCTTCGGAGCCAAGGGATATCTATTGAAAAATAACGATCCGGAGCGGATCCGCGATGCGATCAGAAGCATTTATCATGGTCATAATGTGCTGCAAAATGTAGTGCTCGATAAATTGAAGCTAAGTCTCGGCGACCCTACGCCGCCTGTGAATAAGCCGCCGATCGATGTCAGCCTGTTCACGGAACGGGAGCTGGACGTGATGGCTGGCATCGCCAAAGGGCTGTCCAATAAGGAAATATCGAAGGAGCTATTTATTTCCGAAGGAACGGTCGCCAATTATATCACTTCTCTGTTGAACAAAACCGGACTTGAGCATCGGACGCAAATCGCTATCTATTATTTGACGGGAAGGACTCGCTAAGGATATGGAGCAATGGAATATAGGCAATAAGCTGGTCGTGTTACTATTCGTCGTTGCCTTGACATATTTCACGATTGATCAGCCTTCAAGGTGGTTGATATTCTATTTTCTCGTCTATGTTGCTGTGAATCTAGTAATTCAAATTATTAGAAGCCGTTATATCAGACAGTTCTTAATCTGGCTCACCATCGCTTATTTACTGGTATGTTCGATTTATATCGGCCCCAGCTTTATTTTGCTGCTCCCGTTTAATATTTTCGAATTGGCAGCGGATCAAGGGCGAAGGCGGCGGGGATATCTACTATTGCTATTGTTGCCATTATGGGTTGTGCATAAGTCAGATGGGGTAACCTTGCTGCTGCAGTATGGTCTGATCGTGCTGCTCAGCCTTTTTAATTACTTGCTTCTCGGCAGGCTCTGTACGAAGGTGAATAAGCAGGAGGAGCAATTGGACCAGTTGCGTCATTCCCAGGACCAGCTGCGCAGGAAGCTGCACGAGAATGAGGAATTCATCCGCGTATCGGAATATACCTATAAGTTGGAGGAGCGTAACCGCCTATCCCAGGAAATTCACGATGGAGTGGGCCACTCCATGACAGGATCGCTTATTCAGATGGAAGCAGCTAAGCGTGTGCTGCATGCCGAACCGGCCTCGGCGGAGCAATTGCTGCAGAATGCCATCGGTATCTCCAAAGAGGCGATCGAGCAAATCCGGCATACTCTGAAAAATATGAAACCTACGCTGCAGCAATTAGGAATCCAGCGTTTGAAGACATTGGTAGAGGCGTTCGGCAGCCAGTCCGGTCTCGTTACATCAGTCGTCCATAGTGGCGATTTGGAACTGATTACACCACTGCATTGGAAGATCATTCACGAGAATGTTACTGAAGCTCTTACGAACACGGCGAAGTATGCGGAGGCGACGATCGTTCATGTCGAGATTCGGGTGCTGGGTAAAATGATTAAAGCGGTGGTCCATGATAATGGGCGGGGCAAAGATAAGATTGTGAAGGGGCTGGGATTGATCGGGATGGAGGAGCGGACGGCAGCGGTGAATGGTACGATCATTGCAGACGGAGCCAAGGGCTTCAGCGTAACGACCCTAATTCCGATAACGGGAGAGACTCCACAAGACTAAATGTGAGGAGCATGAGAAATTTCATCCCTGAATTCATACTCTTCTAAAAGAATACGCCTGCTCAGTAGTTTTCAATAGCGGATAACTTCAACGACTACATAAAACATGAAATTTCTAATACCCAAAGGATGAACTTATGCACTGACATAGGGGCGTCCTTTTTTTCTACAATAAGCTTACCAAAGACGAATGGAAATCCATAAATCGAAATGGAGCGTGTCTTGAATGAATGTACTGGAAATTCGTGAATTGACCAAAAAATTCGGCGAATTCATCGCGGTGGACAATATGTCGCTGACGGTTCGGGAGGGGGAGATCTTCGGATTCCTCGGAGCGAACGGGGCAGGAAAAAGTACGACGATTAACCTGATCGCTTCCTTGCTGCGGCCCAGCAGCGGGGATATTCGCATCCTGGACCGGGATATTGCGAAGCATAGCCGATTTACCAAAATGAATCTGGGGATCGTGCCTCAGGATTTGGCGATCTATAAGGATATGACCGCTTATGAGAATGTCAGCTTCTTCACCGGATTATATGGACTTCGTGGAGCGGAGCTAAGAGAGAGGACAGAGGAAGCGCTCAAATTCGTCGGACTGGAGGATAAAATGAAGGGCTATCCGAAGAATTTCTCCGGCGGGATGAAGCGTCGTTTGAACATCGCCTGCGCCATCGCCCATCGTCCGAAGCTGATCATTATGGATGAGCCGACGGTCGGGATCGATCCGCATTCCCGCAATTATATTCTGAACTCCGTACGGAAGCTGAATGAGATGGGCTGTACCATTATCTATACAAGTCACTATATGGAAGAGGTCGAAGAGATATGCAGCCGGCTGGCTATTATCGACCATGGCAAGATCATCGCCGAGGGGACGAAGGAGCAACTGGTGGCTACAATTACGGATGTGAAAGAGATTCGTATCGAATTGAAGAAGGGCAGCGATAATCTGCTAGGTATATTGCGAGGTATTCCGGGGGTAAGAAACGTTGATATGAAGGAGCAGACGATCCGTATTTTTTGCGATCTGGAAGTGGATAATCTCGGTTTGATTCTGAAGGCATTGATCGATCAGGATGCAGATATCCGTTCCGTTGAAGAGCAGGAGCCGAATCTGGAGACGGTCTTTCTGACGCTGACCGGACGGACGCTCCGCGATTAAGGATGGAACAGGTGAAGCTAATGAACGGAGGAAGGGAAGATCGATGAATATTTTACGCATTGCATGTAAAGAGCTGTTGCAGGATCTGCGTGACCGTTGGACGCTCATATTTATGCTCGCTTTTCCAATTGTGCTGATGATGATCTTGGGATTTGCGCTAGGGAATGCCTTTGAGAGCACCCAGACGATCGATAAAATTCATGTGCTGATGAAGGATACAGGGGAGAATAAGGCGCTGTCCGAAGGCTTCTCCGTCTTCTCCGCTGAAGTATCCAAATCCGGCATTCTGTTCGAGGAACTGAAGCCAGGTGTAGATGGCAAGGAAGAGGTCAGAAAAGGTAAATATGCCGATTATGTGGAGCTGACGGGAAATGGGATTCTGTTATATAGCAGTAATTTCATTAAACTGGAGCATCAAATTCTGCAGGGGACGCTAACGGCCTTTGCAGAGAAATTCAAGGTTGGGAGCACGATCGCGATGCTGCAACCGGACCAAATGGAGGTCCTGACCTCCGGTTCAACAGATCATAACTATATTCAGGAGACCTCGTTAATACCTAATCGCAAGCCGGGGGCGATAGACTATTACGCGCTGGCTATGACGGCGGTGGTTGCCCTGTGGGGAGCTATGTCGGCGGGGCAATTGATCACCACTGAGATCAGGCAAGGAACAGCCTATAGGCTCGTATCGGCCCCGATTAATAAAGGAGAAATTTTCGCCGGGAAGGTACTTGGCAATCTCGTTGTAAATATGCTGTGTGTGGTAATCATTATTTTTTTCAGTAAATACGCTTTCGGCGCATACTGGGGCGATCATCTGTCGGTCGTCATCCTCCTGCTCTTGTCTCAGGTCATTATGGCGGTCAGCCTGGGGCTGGCGGTTAGCTACATCTTCCAAGAGGCGGCGAGCCGTGCGATACTACTCATCATTACACAGCTTGGGGCTGTATTTGGCGGCGCTTATTTCCCGTTCGAGGAAGCAGGGATCGAAATGACCAGGCTGCTCAAGTTTATTGTCGGGTTATCACCAGTTCACTGGACGAATTCAGCGCTAACCGGTATCGTCTACAGGAATGAAATCTGGGAGGCCTGGCCGGTATTTACGGTTAATATCGGGCTTGCTGCCGTGATGCTGACTATAGCGGCATTGATAATGAGACGTAAGGAGGGGCTATAAATGGTGAAGGATATTTACTGGCTGGTCATTACATCGCTACGGACGAACTTTCGCAAGCGCAGTAATCTGCTCATCTATCTCGGTTTGCCCCTGGCAGGTGTTCTGTTCTCTCTACTGTTATATTCAGGGCATGGTCAGGGAGGCTTGCATGTCGGTGTCGTGAATGAGGATGGAATGGAGATGGCGGCTAATACCGTCTCTTTCCTTGAAAGTCTGGATCAGGTAGAGGTTGTGGGTGTGACGAAGGCAGAGCTGCAGCAGCAGCTCGCGGCAGGTAAGCTTGATAGCGGCCTCATTCTGGAGAAGGGCTATTCGGACAGTGTGTTAGCCGGCGAGCCAGGTCACATCGTTATTCAGTCCTTGAAGGGCGCTGAGGTGACAGCATATGTCAAGGCCATGCTGTATAACTATATTGATAATTTTAGCGTAATGGGAAAAATCGCAGCGGGTGATTCGGCCAAATTCAAGCAATTGTACGATGAATATCAGAATATCGATTTCGAACTGACTACGTCATCGGTGAACGATACCTCTGTTATGGTAGCCATGTCCAATCAGTCGATCGGATTTCTGATCATGTTCATGATGATGTCGGCGGTCAATCTGTCCGAGTTAATCATAGTAGGAAGAGAGGACCGTACTTATTTCAGAGTGATGTCTTCGCCAATCAGTTCTCGAACCTATGTAATTTCGAATATCATTGCTAATTTTATCGTTATGCTGGTGCAAATCGCCTTCACCGTGATCTGTATCAGATATGTGTTCAAGATGGATATGGGAATTTCACTGCTTCAACTCATTGGTTTACTGGCCTTGTTCGCCCTTGTTTCCGTAGGCGTATCCCTGGTGATCGTAGCTTTCTCCAAAAGCAGCGGGATGTCAGGGGCTCTGCAGAATCTGATCGTGACTCCGAGCTGTATGCTGGCAGGCTGCTTCTTCCCGGTTGATATTATGCCATCATTCCTGCGGCGTATCGCTGATTTCATGCCACAGCACTGGCTGCTGCAGACGATCGGACAATTGCAAGAAGGCGCAAGTCTGGAGGATATAGGATTTAATATATTAGTGCTGAGTTCCTTTGTCGTCGTCTTATTCCTGCTGGCCACTTATAAATTCAAGCGGATGAACGATACGAGGAGCTTCGCATAAAATTTTAAAGGAATGTTCAAAACGTGATGTAGATCACAGATACAGCTTCAAGCGGCTGTTATACTACAGTTAGCCGACATCTTATAGATGCACCCCGGCGGACGTATTGGTGGCAGGAATGCTTATTTTTGATTCCAATACGTCCGTAGAATCGCCTTCTCAATGGAGTAGGGCAGGGTGCTTCTTTTTTTTGTCTTTTTTCGCTAGGTTCGGTATGATTAAGGGGATCGATTAGCTATTATTGTAAGGGGGATTCAAGATGGAAAATTGTTTATTCTGTGGTATTGCTGAAGGGAAGATTCCTTCCAAAAAAGTGTATGAAGACGATACATTCCTGGTGTTCCAGGATATTCAGCCTGCGGCGCCGGTCCATGTGCTCATTATTCCGAAGAAACATATCGCGACGATGAATGATGTTGGCGAGGAAGATTTTGCTATGCTCGGTGAATTGCACCGTGTCGCCCAGAAAGTAGCCAAGGAGCTCGGCATCGCTGAGACAGGCTACAGACTGATCAATAACTGCGGTCCGGATAGCGGTCAAGCTGTATACCATATTCACTACCATCTGATCGGTGGAACGAAACTGGGAGCCTTGGTAGAATCTTCGGATTCGCACGCGATTTGACGGTTCTTGGCAATTGGCAGATGCCTGAAACCGCCTGAAATTAGGGGCGCAGAGCAGGTAAACGGTGCTTTATGCAACAAGGCATAAGCTGTTTATTTGTAAGAAAGTAATAAATATTAAGTAGGAAAACAAAGGTGTCAGGTTGACACCTTCTTTATTTTTCCCCTATAATGTAGCTTGATGAACCGTGTTGTTATGCTCTTGGACGGTCTGGTCGGAGGGAGGGAAAACTGGTGTCTGAAACTAAAGTTCGCAAAAACGAGACAATTGATGCTGCACTTCGTCGCTTTAAACGTTCCATTGCTAAAGATGGCGTATTGGCTGAGGTGAAGAAACGCAAGCATTATGAAAAGCCAAGCGTAAAGCGCAAGAAAAAGTCCGAGGCTGCTCGTAAGAGAAAGTTTTAGGAGGAATTAGCTACCATGAATCTTAGCGAGCGATTGAACGAAGATATGAAGCAAGCGATGAAGAGTCAAGACAAGCTCAAACTCTCCACCATACGAATGGTACGTTCTGCAATGAAGAATCTTGAGATAGATTTGAAAAGAACTTTGGAAGATAATGAAGTGCTTGATATCCTTAGTCGTGAGATCAAACAGCGCAAAGATGCCCTCCAAGAATTTGAAAAAGCGGGACGCGAAGATCTTGCCGCGAATGCCAGAGCGGAAGTCGAGATCATTGCCGAATATCTTCCCAAACAGTTAACTGAAGAA
This sequence comes from Paenibacillus aceti, assembly GCF_003614185.1. Classification (GTDB taxonomy): domain Bacteria; phylum Bacillota; class Bacilli; order Paenibacillales; family Paenibacillaceae; genus Fontibacillus; species Fontibacillus aceti. The sequence continues at coordinate 2,400,477 of NZ_KZ987724.1, read as the reverse complement.
GAAATTAAAGTCATTGTACAGCAGACCATCCAGGAAACCGGTGCTTCTTCAAAAGCTGATATTGGGAAAGTGATGAGCACACTTATGCCCAAGGTCAAAGGCCGGGCTGACGGTAAGCTTATTAATCAGGCAGTGCAACAGTTTCTGCAATAGCTGATAGAGGTAAACACCTTCTACGATGTAGAAGGTGTTTTTTCTGTCTCCAGAGTTCTAACGAAACTCCATATCGCTATATATCGCTATTTGAGTAAAAATTCGCCATTCGGCGTTTTTTTTCCGAAATAACGATCCCCTGTTTAAGTTAAATTCAGGCAGTAGGCAGCAGCTAGTTTCGCGTTATCAATGAAATGATCCAATAGCTTGTCACAGCTTCACCGCTTCTCAACCTCAAGAATGGATTTTTTGCTGTTTTCATAAATCAGGGCCTCCGCGCATATTTTGTACAGTAGGGGAAGGAGGATTGCCTCATATGAGCCGGTTTGTCCGCAAATTTCGCAAATGGACGGTCGATGCACTCGACTTGCCAGGAGATCTTGTTTTTAATTTGCCCAGGCTCACCTTGATCGGAGGTAAGCAGCTATATATAGAGAATCATCGCGGGGTAGTGTTCTTCTCTCCGGAACAGCTTCAATTGGAGTTAAGCCAAGGTTCTCTTGAGGTCGAGGGGAGCGGACTTGTCATAAAGGAAATTTTACCGCAGGAAATCGTCATTGAAGGAAAGATCGAAGGCATCAAATATCGCGGAACGGAGGAGTAACGCTGTGAAATCACCCGTCTTTGCCCAATTGCGCGGCGCTGTAACGATAGTTGTCCGCGGTAAGTCGATTGAATTATTGGTGAATGAGTTGACCCAGCAAGGAATGCAGGTATGGGATGTGAAGCCGCTTCCGAACGGGACTGTGGAAATGAATATCCAATTAGCGGATTTCTTCAAATTACGTCCGCTGTTAAAGCGGACAGGCTGCCGTCTCAGCGTGAAGCGCAGATCGGGCTTGCCCTTTATGCTGGCTAGATTATGGAAGCGCAAATGGTTCGCGCTCGGCTTCGCCTTGTTCTTCGCTGCGGTCATCGCTCTATCCTCTTTAGTATGGGATATTGAAGTGGAGGGGAATGTGAAGATTCCTAAGGAGGATGTGCTAATAGCGGCACGCAGCGAGGGGCTATTTCCGTTCCAATGGATACATCGCTTGCCTAAGCAGGACGAGCTCTCCAAAGATCTGGCGCGGAAGCTGCCAGGCATATCCTGGGTCGGGGTTTCGCGGACGGGGACGAAGATTACGATTCAGATCGTGGAGGCGACGAAGCCGAAGGAGCAGGAGTTGATGAATCCGCGCCATTTTATCAGTACCTCGGATGCGGTGGTGACGAGGATTTATGCGGAAAGAGGGCAGCCCCAGGTAAAGAAGAATGACCGCGTCCGCAGGGGACAGATTCTCATCTCCGGCGAACAGGGGGGCCAGAGGATCGTAGCCAAGGGAGAGGTCAGAGGGATTGTATGGCATGAGTACAATATCGAGGCTCCGCTGCTGCGCAAGCAGAAGGTATATACCGGAGATAAGAAGGAGCGCGGTTATTTATATTTTGGCAAGACGGCGATTCAAATTACGGGATACGGTAAGGTTCCTTTCGAGAAATCTCACACGATGACGACACTGGACCCGCTTACCTGGAGAAGCTTCAAGCTGCCGATCGGCTGGATGAGTGAGAAGATCCTGGAGACGACATACATCGAAATGACAATTTCGGAGGAAAAAGCAAAAAATGAGGGGATAGAGGCGGCAAAACGAGATATTATGAACAAGTATGGGACAAATAGTACGATATTATCGCAAAAAATTTTGCATGAGAAGTCTGAGAATGGTAAAGTTTATATGAAAGTGCATTTTGAAGTAGATCAGGATATAGTAAAAGAACTACCAATCGTACAATAGCAAGGAGAATGAGGCTAATTTGTCAGAACAACTTGTCAGTGCCAAAATAGCGCTTCAAAACGCGTCTGAGGGATTATCATTATTCGGACCCCAAGACGTATTCCTGAAGCTGATTGAGAAGAACTTCGAAGCCAGCATCGTCCTGAGAGAATCGGAAATCTCTGTTCGTGGTCAGCATGGCGATGTAGAGCGGCTTGAGCAGTTATTTGAAGTATTGCTCGAACTAGTACGTAATGGATATATATTGACCGAAAGAGATGTTCTTTATGCGATTGATCTGGCGCAGGATTTCAGAGCTGATCAATTGCTTGATTTATATAAAGGTGAAATTGCCGTGACCTTCCGAGGGAAGCCGATCCGGGTCAAGACGATCGGACAGAAGCATTATGTCACGACGATTAAGAAGAATGATATTGTGTTCGGGATCGGCCCGGCCGGGACAGGCAAAACTTATCTTGCCGTCGTATTAGCTATCGCAGCGCTGAAGGAAGGATCCGTTAAGCGTATTATTCTCACTCGTCCGGCGGTGGAGGCTGGAGAGAATCTGGGCTTTCTGCCGGGAGATCTGCAGGAGAAGGTAGACCCTTATTTACGTCCGCTGTATGATGCGCTGTATGACGTCATGGGACCGGATCAGACGGCCAAGGCATTGGAGCGGGGGTTGATCGAAATCGCTCCGCTGGCTTATATGCGTGGCCGGACGCTGGATGATTCCTTTATCATCCTGGACGAGGCTCAGAACACGACGCCTGAGCAGATGAAGATGTTCCTGACCCGGCTCGGATTTGGCTCGAAGATGGTGATCACAGGGGATGTGACACAGATCGACCTGCCGAGAGGGAAGAAGTCCGGGTTGATTGAGGCAAGATCTATTTTGCAAAATATTGAAGAGATCGGCTTTGTTGATTTTGTAGAATCTGATGTCGTACGGCATTCCCTTGTTCAGAAGATCATTGTCGCTTATGACCGCGCTACTGAAAATCAGGCCTAGTATAGGAGGGCTGTCTCTATGACCTCAAATGAACTGCAAAAAAAGATCAAGTTTCAATCAAAAACAGCTGGATGGAGATATAGCGCGTCCGTGCGCTATATTTTGTATGTATTGCTGATTGTTATCCTGTATGTGAGCATGGCGTCCAAGCTATTGCCGGAAACCTATGATATTGTGGTCGGCTTACCAAGCGACAAAGAGATTCTGGCTCCGATGGAAATTCCCGATACCAAGGCGACGCTGAAGGCTCAGGAAGAAGCAGCGGAGAAGGTGGGACAAGTCTATACGATCCTGCCGCTGCGCAATGAGGTTCTTATCGGGCAGATTCTGGATCGGATCGTCAGGCTGAATCAGGATGATCAGGTATCTACTGAGGAGAAGACGAAGATCTATCGTGATGAATTGCCTCAACGGGTGAAGGATCATATCCAGAACTTCATCAAGAATAACCGTAATTCGACCGAGTATACGACGACGCTGTTACAGGAAGCTACTGAACGGATTAATGAGCAGCAATACCATATTTCCGAAGAGACTTTCATTAAGATTCCGCGTTTGACGCTTGAAGATATTAATGAAATGAAACCGGTGGCGGCGGATATCGTGTCGCGGCTGATGACAGATCAGATCGTTGATGCTCAGACGGCCAGGGCGAAGGTGGCTGAAATGGTCAGCACCAGCTCCTTGAGCAAGCGGGTATCGCGCGAGGTCGTACAGGAATTGGCCCGTCTCGTCATCACGCCGAATAAATTCTATGATGAAGAGGCGACCAAGACCGCCAAGGTAGAAGCGCGGGAGAATACGCCGACGGTATTCATCAAGCAGGGCGATGTGCTTGTGGCCAAAGGCCAGAAGATCACCGAAGAGATGTACAGCTTGCTTGAGAAGAACGGCCTGCTCAAGAATGAGGTCAATTATTGGCCGCAATTCGCGCTCGTTATGCTGTCTTCCTTACTGGCATTAGGATTAATCATGTACATCCGTCAGACGGAAGGAGCCAGCCGCTTCAAATATAACAATTCGCAGTTTATTATGCTGCTGATGATTATCGTGATTACGATTATTTCACTGCATTTAGCGGCTATTCTACAGAATGAGCAGCGAATCTATGTAGGGTATCTTGCTCCTGTTGCTGTAGGTGCGATGCTGATTACATTGCTGCTGGATGTACAGCTTGCATATATCTGTACGATCCTGTTCAGCGTTCTGGCTAGTGTCATTCTGAATGTGCATAAAGGGCAAATCTTCGACTTTGGGTTCGGATTTTTCACCATCGTGATTTCCTTTGCTGCTATATTCGCGATTCACCGGGCCAGTCAGCGTTCAACGCTGCTCAAAGCGGGCATCATGATCTGCCTGTTCGGATCTTTCTCGGCCTTTACACTAATCCTGCTGGACAATAACGGCTGGACGGAATCCAGCACGCTATATACGATCGGCTTCGCTGTTGCTGGGGGCCTGCTGACGACGATCCTCGTGATCGGGCTGATGCCGTTCTTCGAGGTGACATTCGGCATTCTGTCAGCGCTGAAGCTGGTAGAGCTATCGAACCCGAACCACCCTCTGCTGCGCAAGCTGCTGATTGAGACGCCGGGAACCTATCATCATAGTGTGATGGTGGGCAATCTGTCCGAAGCGGCTGCCGAGGCGATTGGCGCGAACGGACTTCTCTGCCGGGTGGGCTCTTACTATCATGATATCGGCAAGACGAAGCGTCCGAGCTATTTTATCGAGAATCAGAACAATATGGAGAATCCGCATGACTTCATCGATCCGAAGCTGAGCAAGTCGATCATTATTGCTCATACGACGGATGGAGTTGAAATGCTGAAGGAATACAAGCTGCCCAAGCCGATTCGGGATATTGCCGAGCAGCATCACGGGACGACTTGCCTGCATTATTTCTATCACAAAGCATTGGCTTTGGCTGAGGAGCAAGGGATCAAGCCGGATTTCACCGAAGAAGACTTCCGTTATCATGGTCCGAAGGCTCAATCCAAGGAAGCGGCTGTAGTCGGAATTGCCGATAGTGTCGAGGCGGCGGTACGTTCGCTTCGTAAGCCGACGGTGGAGCAGGTTGAGACGATGATCGAGAAGATTATCAAGAGTCGGCTGGACGATCACCAGTTTAATGAGTGCGATTTGACGATGCGTGAGCTTGACGTGATCGCCAAGACACTGAAAGAGACGGTGATGGGGATCTTCCATTCCCGGATCGAATATCCAGAGCAAATAAAGAAGAATAAAGAGGCGGATGAAGAGAATAACAGGGGGCAGGAAGGAAATGGCGCTTAATTTAGAATGGAGTAACGAGCAGGACAAGCTGGAAATTAGCGATGAATTGATCGCTTTATTGAATACATTATTGCAAAAAGCAGGAGAAGCTGAAGGCGTCACAGAAGGAGAGGTAGCCTTAACTTTTGTTGACGATGAGAGTATTCATGAGCTGAACCGGACCTATCGGGGAATCGATCGCCCGACGGACGTGCTATCCTTCGCTATGCAGGAATCTTTGGATGATGAACTGGAGATTGTGTACGAAGTGGAGGATGACGAGGAAGCTGAACAGCTCGGTGGTTTGACCGATGTACTCGGTGATATTATTATTTCCGTGGAGCGGGCTAAGCTGCAGAGTGAGGACTATGGTCATTCTCTGGAACGGGAAATTGGTTTCCTGTTCGTACATGGCTTCCTGCATCTGCTTGGCTATGACCATCAGGATGAAGCCAGCGAGGCGGAAATGATGGGCAAGCAGGAAGCCGTTCTGGCGCAGGTAGGGCTGATCCGCTAATGAAGTCCATGCGTAAATGGAGCGATGTATTCCGTTGTGCGATCGAGGGGATTATCCATTCTTTGCGAACTGAACGCAATTTGCGCATTCATCTACTGGCCGGCATCCTGGTGATGCTGGCTGCGTTGTTTTTCCAGCTTCCGCCAAGGGATATCGCTCTCTTGCTTGTTATGATCGCACTTGTTATCAGCGCGGAGCTGCTCAATACAGCGATTGAGAAGGCCGTTGATCTCATTAGCCCTGATTGGCATGAGCTGGCCAAGTTCGCCAAGGACGCTGCGGCGGCAGCGGTGCTTGTGGCAGCGATTATATCGGTCATTGTCGCTATTCTTCTATTCTATCAACCGATGATGAACTTATTTTTAGGATAAGCCTGGATTTGTTGAGCGATTGCTGCTGTTGTTGTGCATTGGGGATTGAAGAATGAGGCAACTTAAATAGGAATAGGTAGGGGTTAATCATATAAGACTTGAAGAGTATTCTTCATGATCAAGAAGGATGAAAGGGTTGCATATATGTCAAAATCAAAATTTAAATCCGGATTCGTAGCTATTATCGGCCGTCCAAACGTAGGTAAATCCACTTTGATGAATCATGTGATCGGCCAGAAGATCGCTATTATGTCCGATAAACCGCAGACGACGCGGAACAAAATTCATGGGGTCTACACGACGGATGAAATGCAGGTCGTATTTCTGGATACACCGGGAATTCATAAACGCCAATCGAAGCTTGGAGACTTCATGAACACGACTGCGTTAAATACGCTGGGCGAGGTGGAGGCGGTACTATTCCTCATTGATGCAGCGGAAGGGCTTGGCGGGGGCGACCGATTTATTATCGAGAAACTCAAAAGTGTATCCACGCCGGTTATTCTGGTGCTGAATAAGATCGACCGTGTGCAGCCGGAGGAACTGCTTCCGCTGATCGAAGAATACAGCAAGCTCTATAATTTCGCAGAAATCGTCCCGATCTCGGCGATGCAGGGCAATAATGTAAATACTCTGCTAGAGCAGGTTGGCAAATATTTGCCGGAAGGTCCGCAGTATTATCCTGAAGATCAAATTACCGATCATCCGGAGCAATTCGTAATCGCGGAGCTGGTTCGTGAGAAAATCCTGCATCTGACCCGGGAAGAAGTTCCTCATTCAATCGCCGTTATGATTGAAGATATGTATGTGCAGGATAATGGCGTTGTCTACGTAGGGGCAGTTATTTTCGTGGAGCGCGATTCTCAGAAGGGTATCATTATCGGTAAGCAAGGCGCGATGTTGAAGGAAGTGGGCAGATTAGCCAGAATGGACATTGAGCGGCTGCTTGGCTCGAAGATTTTCCTGGAGCTCTGGGTCAAAGTGAAGAAGGACTGGCGCAATCAGGAGCGGGTTCTGAGGGATCTGGGCTTCCATAAAGACGCCTGATCTGGTTTTAAGGCTCTCGATTTGAGGCCGATGGCTAAATTTAGAAAGCCAGCCCCTTGTGTTTACTCGTCGGTACTTTTAACGAAACTACAGAGCGCTATTTGCTCCAAAACAAGGCCATTTCGACTCTAACGAAACACCATATCGCTATTTGAGCCAGAATGAGTCTTTAAGCAGCTATTTCGGGGAGATAACGTTACCCAGTTTCGCTACATTTTTCTAGGGCGCTTTTTGATGCGAATAGCGATACCCCGTTTCGTTAGAGTTAATTCCGTTTCACTGGCTGTAGCGTCATGGTTAGTTTATTAGTTCGTTGGCGTTTTTCGCTGGGGGCGGCTGGCTTGTAGGATGTGATGTTGCTGTAAAGTTGGTTCTATCGGTCTCTGGTACTCGGTTCGGTAACATGGTCGGTACTCGGTCTTACTCGGTCAGCAAAAGCCTGCATATTTGCAGGAATTTCACTCGTATTTTGCGATAAAGGGGCAAATTCCTGTTAAAATACAGGTATTTTCTTCACAACGGCCTGTTTTCGAAGAAAAGCATTAAAAAGCCTGCATATTTGCAGGAATTTCCTCAAAACAACGGCTTCTGAGCTGAAAAGCCTGCATTTTTGCATCTTTTGTTGCTCGAAGGCTGTACGTTACGCGAAATTTCGCCAAGCTGTTGGCCTGGTTTTCAGTACCGAGAAGGTTGGATGAAGCTTAGGGTCGGAGAAGCGGAGCGTACGTGGTTTGTACGTGAGCATCGGAGAACCCGGGTGAATCCAAGATTCGACGTCGAATGGGCATACAGTAAGAACATCGTAATCAAAAGCGAACTTTTTGAGCTACCGCTCTAAAATGGAAGTTCAAGAAGGTTGGTTTTCAGTACCGAGAAGGTTGGATGAAGCTTAGGGTCGGAGAAGCGGAGCGTACGTGGTTTGTACGTGAGCATCGGAGAACCCGGGTGAATCCAAGATTCGACGTCGAGTAGGCTTACAGTGAAAACATCGTAATCAAAAGCGAACTTTTTGAACTACCTCTAAGCTGGGAGGAATTGCAACGCATAGATCAGATCATCTAGCACATCCTATCTTTGTAGATGCAGACGTCATTTCCGAAGAGAGGATGAATACGAATGCGAGATTTTTCGTGGAAGTATTTTGCAATGACTGGAGATGTCGATGCTTATTTATTGTATAAAGCAGCTGGTGGAAACATTGGGGAGGAAGCAGGTCCGATCATGGAGCTGGGTTATGAGGAGGAAGAAGCGGCAGCTGAATGAAGGCGGATTAGTTTTTATCTAGCGCCGGTAAAGTTGGGGGAAGAGGCATGTTATATAGGGTGGAAGGAATCGTCATCCGCAGTATGGATTATGGCGAAGGAAATAAAATCGTCACGCTGTGCACCGAAAATTCCGGAAAAGTCGGTGTTATGGCGCGCGGAGCCAAGAAGGTCAAGAGTCGCCTGGCCGCCATGGTGCAGCCTTTTACTTATGGTGAATATGTGTTCTTCCGCCAAAATAGCGGACTGGGAACGCTGAATCAAGGTGAGATCATCGAATCTCACTTTTCTTTGCGTGAGGATTTATTCCTGGCCGCCTATGCTTCCTATGCCTGTGAATTGCTGGATCGTACCTTGCAGGATGAGGAGGTCGGGAGCTTCTGGTTCACTCAGTTGAAGGCTTGTCTCGATGCGTTGTCTTCAGGTAAAGATCCGCAAATCGTCCTGCATCTCTATGAAATCAAGGTGCTCCAGGCAGCCGGATACGGCCCTTCCTTCTGCGCCTGTGTGAACTGTGGAGCTGAAGATGATTCTACATATATGAGCCCGCGGCTTGGTGGCAAGCTATGTCGTAAATGCCGCCACCATGACCCCGGGGCGCAGCAAATTTCAGCGGGGACCTATAAGCTTCTGACCTTGTTCGAGCGGATGGACTTAAGAAGGTTGGGTAACATCAATGTGAAGGATCAAACGAAGCAGGAACTAAAAGTTTTGATGCGTTCTTTTATGGATATCCAATTGGGGCTCAAGCTGAAATCTCTGCAAGTGCTGGATCAGTTGAACAAGTATAATATTTGACAAAGTTCTTATAATTAATTATAATTTATAAGAATTTCTCCTATAATGGAGACACATGTGTTGAATGGGACAAGTAATGGTGTTTCAGGTCCGTACAAGCGAGCCGGGGAGGGTGCAAGCCCGGACGGATTGGCCCATGAAATGGCGGCCCAGGAGCATGGAGAACTGTTCGTGAAAAGCGGATTTGCCGGACTTTTTCAAGTGAATGTTCAAAGATTCACTTCGTGACTACAAGCGATTTTTTGAACAATCTCTTTAAAGGTTTGGCAGGTCAAGTAGGGTGGAACCGCGGGAATATTGCTCTCGTCCCTACGTCTGGTTGCAGGCGTGGAGGAAGGGAGCTTTTTTGCGTACTCTTCCGGACGCTGGAAGTTAAGTTGATCTGACTTGATTCGCTTATCTATTAATGACACAAAGGAGTTGTGGTCCATGAATTTCCAACAAATGATTCTGACCCTGCAACAGTTCTGGTCAGAGCAAAATTGCATCATCGTTCAGCCGTATGATGTAGAGAAGGGAGCGGGAACGCTTAATCCGATGACCTTCCTGCGCTCGATCGGCCCAGAGCCGTGGAGAGTGGCTTATGTGGAACCTTCCCGTCGCCCGGCCGATGGACGTTACGGCGAGAACCCGAACCGGTTGTACCAGCATCACCAATTTCAAGTAATTATCAAGCCTTCCCCTGACAATATTCAGGAGATCTACCTGGAAAGCTTGAAGCGTCTCGGCATTAATCCGCTGGAGCATGATATTCGCTTCGTTGAGGATAACTGGGAACATCCAGGGCTAGGTGCCTGGGGACTCGGCTGGGAAGTGTGGCTGGATGGGATGGAAATTACCCAATTTACTTATTTCCAACAGGTCGGCGGCATTGAAGCCAATCCTGTGGCGGTAGAGATTACTTATGGTATGGAACGTCTTGCTTCCTACATTCAGGATAAGGAGAATGTGTTCGAGCTAGAGTGGGTAGATGGCACAAGCTATGGCGATGTATTCCATCAGGCTGAATTCGAACATTCTAAATATACATTTGAAATGTCGGATGTGAAAATGCTGTTCACCCTGTTCAATATGTATGAGCAGGAAGCGAACAAAGCGATGGAGCAGAATCTTGTTTTCCCGGCTTATGATTATGTGCTGAAATGCTCGCATACCTTCAACCTGCTGGATGCCCGAGGCGCCATCAGCGTTACAGAGCGTACTGGCTATATTACCCGGATTCGTAATTTGGCCCGTCAAGTAGCGGCGACATATTTAGAGGAACGCGAGAAGCTGGGATTCCCGATGCTTGAGAAAGGGGGCGCTGCTCATGTCTAAGGATTTATTGTTCGAGATCGGTTTAGAGGAAATGCCAGCCCGCTTTATTCGTGGAGCGATGGAGCAGTTGACAGAACGGATAGTCAAATGGCTGGATGATTCCGTCATTAAGCATGGTGCCGTTGAGAGCTACGCTTCGCCACGCCGTCTGGCTGTGCTGGTTAAGGATGTAGCTGAGAAGCAGGAAGATGTTCATGAAGAAGTCAAAGGGCCTTCCCGCAAAATCGCCCTGGATGAGAACGGAGATTGGAGTAAAGCAGCGCTGGGATTTGCCCGCAGTCAAGGAGCGACTCCAGATCAGTTCACTTTCAAAGCTCTGGGCGGAACCGAGTATGTCTATGTCAGCAAGAGTCGCACGGGTGTTGAGACTGCTTCGATCGTAGCCGAAGGCTTGCTGGGCATTATGCAGGCGATGAACTTCCCCAAAAACATGCGTTGGGGCAACCATGATTTCAAATTTGTGCGTCCGATCCGCTGGCTTGTCGCCCTCTTCGGACAGCAAATTATTGAACTTGAGATTGCCGGGGTTAAATCCGGGAACGTAACGAGAGGACATCGTTTCCTTGGGCAGGATACGGTGATTTCGAAACCGGCTGATTATGTTGAGGCGCTACGTGCACAGCATGTTATTGTTAATGTCGATGAACGCCAGAAAATGATCGAAGAGCAAATCGCTGCGCTGGCTGCTGAGAAAGGCTGGAATATCGCGGTTCAGGATGATCTGCTGGAAGAGGTATTGTTCCTGGTCGAGACACCGACCGTTCTGTTCGGTAAATTCGAGGAATCCTTCCTGAATATCCCGAAGGAAGTGCTGATTACTTCCATGCGTGAGCATCAGCGCTATTTTCCGGTATTGGATGAGCAGGGCGGCTTGCTTCCTTATTTCGTCACGGTGCGTAACGGGAATGCCGAGCATCTGGATATCATCTCTCGAGGCAATGAGAAGGTGCTGCGCGCACGTCTATCCGATGCCAAGTTCTTCTATGAAGAGGATCAGAAGCTGGCGATCAAGGATGCGCTGTCCAAGCTGGAGAGCATTGTCTTCCATGATGAGCTCGGTACGGTTGGCGATAAGGTTCGCCGTATCCGCCGCAATGCCGAGAAGCTATCTCATCTGCTTGATGTAGAATCCGGAGCAGCAGAGATGATCAGCCGTACGGCGGAAATTTGTAAATTTGACCTAGTCACCCAAATGGTGAATGAATTCCCTGAGCTGCAAGGTGTGATGGGTGAGGACTATGCGCGCAAGGCTGGAGAGCCTGAAGCGGTAGCCAGAGGGGTGTTCGAGCATTATCAACCACGTTTTGCCGGGGATCAGGTTCCGGCTTCGGAGGTTGGTTCAATTGTCAGCATTGCGGACAAAATAGATACGATTACCGGCTGCTTCTCGATCGGCATTATTCCGACGGGATCGCAGGACCCTTATGGCCTTCGCCGTCAGGCGGCAGGGATTGTGCAGATCATTCTCGAGCATAAACTAACGGTCAGCCTGAACGATATTTTCAAAATATCGCTGGAGACCCATGAGAATTTCCATGGCTTAAAACGCACGGAGGATGAAATTATGCGCGACCTGCTGGAGTTCTTCGGTCTGCGTGTGAAGAAGACCCTCTCCGACAGTCTGCGTTATGATGTAGTGGATGCGGTTATCGCGGCAGGCTATGATGATGTTGTATCTGTTGTCCAGCGCGGCTCCGCTCTGATGGATGCGGTACAGAATCAAGCGGATTTCAAAGCGACGGTGGAATCCTTTGGACGGGTAAGCAATCTAGCTGCCAAAGCTTCAGCGATGAAGGTTCGCTTCGACTTGCTGAGCGACCCTGCCGAGCAGCAGCTCTATGATGCATGGCGATCCGTGACAGAGTCGTACCATAGCAAATTGGCGGAAAGACGCGAAGCAGAAGCACTGAATCTGATCGGTGGACTGCAAGCAACGATTACGAATTTCTTCGATAAGGTTATGGTTATGGCTGAGGACGAAGAGATTCGCACAAATCGCTTGGCTTTGCTGGCCGCTATCGATGAAGATCTTAAGGTATTTGCCGATTTTGGCAAGCTGGTCTGGGCTTAAATGACAGAAGGACTTCGGCAGATGGCTCGAATTGTCGTGGATGCGGATTCCTGCCCGGTAAAACGGGAGATTGTTGAAACAGCTCACGCTTTTGATGCACAGGTGCTAATGGTGTCTTCTTATGATCATGAGCTGAGGGAAGAGCAAGGAGTGCAAATTATCCATGTGGACCGCAGCTCCCAGAGTGCAGATATGTATATTGCCAACCATATCGTCAAGGATGATATCGTAGTGACTCAGGATTACGGACTTGCTGCCTTGACGATTGCCAAACATTGTAGAACCTTGTCTCCCCGGGGCGAATTATTTCACCCGGGGAATATTGATTATTTGCTTGAACGCAGGCATTATCATGCCAAAGCGCGGCGGGGAGGGCGCTACGCCAAGGGCCCCAAGCCTTTTACGGACACGGATCGCGCTCACTTCCAAGATATGTTGTCAAAACTTTTGCAAGATTTGCAGGAGAATAACTAATTTTAGCGAATTTATATTTACGTGATAGAAGTTGTTTTTTATGGTGGGTGTCCTGCTGTGGGAAACATTTCTAGCTTAGGTGTGAGTTCAGAAGGTCAGCTATATGCACAGACGTTTTGGATTACCTCTTGAAAAGATGAAGGTGGTTTAGATGAGTACCGGAAGAGGAATTCCGGAGGAAGTCATCGAGGCAGTCTTGCGGCAGCATGATATCGTCGACACGGTTGGCAGACACGTTCATCTGACAAAGCAGGGTAAGTATATGAAAGGGCTATGTCCATTCCATTCCGAGAAGACGCCCTCATTCACGGTAACACCCGAACGACAGATCTTCCATTGTTACGGCTGCGGCAAAGGCGGGAATGCCATCAAATTCAGGATGGAAATCGAAGGATTAACTTTCCCTGAAGCTGTAAGAGTGATGGCGGAAGAGGCCCATATTCCATTCGAAGATCGGATGGGGGGACAGGGCGTATCACCGCGGGATCAGGAACTTGAGCAGCTGCTGCAGGCTCATGAGTGGACTTCCAAGCTATATCATTATTTATTGAAGAATACAGAGCATGGCAAACCGGCATTGGAATATTTAAGGTCGAGGGGGTTTAATGATAAAGCGATCGATACCTTTCAAATTGGTTATGCACCTGCACGTTGGGACACACTCGTCCAGTTTTTGGACAAACGCTCCTTTGATCTGTCTGTGATGGAGAAGGGCGGATTGATTTCCTCCAAGCAGGATGGCACAGGATTTGTAGATCGTTTCCGCGACCGGGTTATATTCCCGCTTCATAATCGGACCGGGAAAGTGATCGCTTTTGCCGGACGGATTATGGGCGACGGGCAGCCGAAATATTTGAATTCACCGGAGAGCCGGTTGTTCAGCAAGAGCCGTACGCTGTACAATCTGCATCAGGCCAAGACGGAGATTCGCAAGACCAGGCAATTCGTTCTCTTCGAAGGATATGGTGATGTGATCAGCGCTTGGGATGCAGGAGTTCATAACGGAGTTGCCGGGATGGGAACGGCGTTAACCGAGAGCCATGCGAATATAATGAGAAGTCTGGCTGATGAGGTCATCGTCTGTTATGACGGTGATAATGCGGGACAAGCTGCAGCCCTTAAGAGCATACCGATTCTAGAGGGAGTCGGCTTCAATACGAAAATTGCCCTGTTAAGCGAAGGCCTGGACCCGGATGATTTTATTCAGAAATACGGAGCCGAGCGCTTCAGGTCTCAGGTGTTGGATGGAGCTGTTACTTCCGTCAAATTTAAGCTTATATATCTGAAAAAAAACCATATACTGCTAGAGGAAGACGGAAAGATCGCTTATATCAAAGATGCTCTGGAAATTATAGCTCCTTTGTCTTCTCCGACAGAGCGGGAGATCTATCTGCAGGATTTATCTACGGATCTCCAGGTATCATTTGACAGCTTGAAGCAGGAATGCAATGAATTGCGGCAGACCATGCAAAAAAAGGCTGTCACCGGGGATAATAAGGCCAAAAGGTGGAATAATGGTAGGCATAAAACGGGGCAAGCATCCATGCCGATCTTGTTGCCTGCCTATCAGGTCGCAGAGCGAAGATTGCTCTTCTATATGCTTCAGGATGAAGAGGTTGCCCGTTATGTGAACGAGCATCTTGGAGATGATTTTAACATCGATGATCATGCGGCGATTGCTGCTTATCTATACGCCTACTATGCGCAGGGGAAAGAACCCGATACGAGTCGGTTCGTATCCTCGCTACAGGATGATCGTCTGGAGAAGACCGTGGTGGCGATCGCCATGATGGACATTCCACGAGAATGGAGCTTTCAGGAACTGGACGATTGTATCCGGGAAATCCGGCGGTATCCGTTAATGGAACAAATCAAGCGCAAAAAAGAAGAGATGGTCTCGTCTGAACGAGCCGGTGACTTTATACGCGCGGCACAAATTGCAAGTGAGATTATTGCCCTAGAGAGACAGTAAGAGGTTTGGACTTTGGATGTTTCTAGGGAGGAGGGAGCCCGATATGGCGAATGATCAACATACTGAACTAGAAACGGATTTAACATTAGATCAAGTCAAAGAACGCTTGATTGAACAAGGGAAGAAGAAATCTTCTCTGACCTACAAAGAAATCATGGAGAAGCTTTCTCCGTTTGAGCAGGACCCTGAACAGATGGATGAATTTTTTGAACATTTAGGGGATCTCGGAATTGATGTGAACGGAGATAGTGACGCAGAACTGACGAATCATAGTGATGATGAAGAGCATGAAAATAAGGATGACTTCAATTACGATGATGATTTATCGCTGCCGCCGGGGATCAAGATTAATGACCCGGTACGGATGTATTTGAAGGAGATCGGCCGTGTTCCCCTATTGACGGCAGAGGATGAAATGGAGCTCGCGAAACGTATCGAGAACGGCGATGAAGAAGCCAAGCGCCGTCTTGCTGAAGCGAATCTTCGTCTCGTCGTCAGCATCGCCAAGCGATATGTCGGTCGTGGTATGCTGTTCCTCGATTTGATTCAGGAAGGTAATATGGGCCTGATCAAAGCGGTTGAGAAATTTGACCACAAAAAAGGCTTTAAATTCAGTACCTATGCAACCTGGTGGATCCGTCAGGCTATTACGCGCGCTATCGCCGACCAAGCCAGAACCATCCGGATTCCTGTGCATATGGTTGAGACCATTAATAAATTAATCAGGGTATCCCGCCAGCTGCTGCAGGAGCTTGGACGTGAGCCTGCTCCCGAGGAAATCGCAGCTGAGATGGATCTGAGCGTTGAGAAGGTCCGGGAGATCATGAAGATCGCTCAGGAGCCTGTATCCCTGGAAACGCCGATCGGTGAGGAAGATGATTCTCACTTAGGCGATTTTATCGAAGATCAGGAAGCGCTGGCGCCTGCGGACGCTGCTGCTTACGAGCTCCTTAAGGAACAGCTGGAGGATGTCCTTGATACGCTCACCGAGCGGGAAGAGAACGTGCTTCGTCTTCGTTTTGGCCTGGACGATGGTCGGACCAGAACACTGGAGGAAGTCGGCAAGGTGTTCGGCGTTACACGGGAGAGAATTCGCCAGATTGAAGCGAAGGCGCTCCGTAAGCTTCGTCACCCTAGCCGCAGCAAACGGCTCAAGGATTTCCTGGAATAGCATCGAATAGACCTTCTGCAGCCAGGCAGCAAGGTCTATTTTTTCATCCGCTGCTGTCAGCTGTATTGGCTCCAGACACTACATCAAGGATCGTGTTATCTTCCTCTATTCTGGAAGCCCTTCCTTGTTTTTCATTGTTATTGGTCTTTATTTTAACTTTTTTTCTGGGCTAATGCAAATTGCTGTAAGCATTGTAAATTGTTTTCTTATAAATGGAGTTATAGCAGCTAAAGAATTGGGTGGTGTGATTGACTAAATGAAACTTTCAGCAAGATTGCAGCTCATTGCGGATCAGCTACCGCCGGGGTGCAGGCTAGCAGATATCGGCTCAGACCATGCGTTATTACCGGTCTATGCTGTGAAGCAGGGGAAGGCCTCATTCGCCGTGGCTGGTGAAGTGAATGAGGGGCCGTATGAAGCTGCTCGCAGGCAGGTGGCCGAATCCGGAGAGCAGAGCCGCATTTCCGTCCGTAAGGGGGATGGCCTGGCGGTGATTACTGCGGGCGAGGTCGACACGATTACGATCGCCGGTATGGGCGGGGCCTTAATCGTATCCATTCTGACAAGTGGACAAGACAAACTGGTTGGAGTGAAGCGTCTAGTGCTGCAGCCTAATGTCGGAGAAGAATTTGTACGCAGCTGGCTGATCGAGCATGGCTGGTATTTGATCGAGGAACAAATTTTAGAAGAAGACGGTAAGATCTATGAGATCTTGACGGCTACAGCCGATCCGGAAAGTGCTGTACTAAACGAAGAATTGTATCAGGAGCGTAATTTAGGCGAAGGTGTTGTAGCTTCCAAGGCATTGCTACTGAAGATCGGACCAAGACTGATCGCCCAGCCTTCGGAAGTATTGCTGAAGAAATGGCAGGGAGAAATCGCGAAGCTGGAGAAAATTCATCGTCAGGTAGGATTGTCTAGCCAGGCCTCTTCCCGTGAGCGGAAGAGCGAGCTCAGACAGGAAATAGAACAGCTTAAGGAGGTATGGGCATGCTTGCAAAAGGACAGACCGTAATTCAGTATATGGAGCAGCTGGCTCCCAAGCATATGGCTGTAGAAGGCGATAAGATCGGTTTGCAGCTGGGTAGCTTGAACAAGGAAATCACAGGTATTCTTGTAGCGCTTGACGTGAATGAAGAAGTCGTCGATGAGGCGATCAAGCAGGGGGCGAATTTGATTATTGCCCATCATGCGATTATTTTTAGACCGCTTCCGTCCATACAGATTGATACTCCGATGGGAAAAGTCTATGAGAAGCTAATCAAGCATGATATCGCCGTCTATATCGCGCACACGAACCTCGATATTACAGAAGGCGGCATGAATGATTGGATGGCTGAAGCGCTTGGATTCGAGCCTAGCGCCTCTTTGGAGGATCTTCATACAGATCATCTGTATAAACTCGTCGTATTCGTTCCTAAGGAGCAGCACCAGCGCGTACTGGATGCGATGCTGAATGCCGGGGCTGGAGCTATAGGCAATTACAGCCATTGCAGCTTCAATATTGAAGGCTATGGCACATTCAAGCCAGGGGAAGGCACAGATCCTTATATCGGCTCTCAGGGCAAGCTGGAGAGAGTGAAGGAAATCCGCATCGAGACGATCGTGCCAGCCAGTATCCGCAGTCAGGTTATTCAGGCGATGCTGAAGAATCATCCTTATGAGGAAGTCGCTTATGATCTGTATCCGATGGATCTGAAGGGCCGTACCTTGGGGCTAGGACGTGTTGGTAAACTTGCAGAGCCGATCCTATTAAAAGAGTTCGTGGAGCGTGTCAAAGACAAGCTGGACGTGCCAGCCGTTCGCGTCGTCGGCGATCTGAATCGGCCGATCAAGAAGGCTGCCGTGCTGGGCGGCTCAGGCGGCCGTTACTGGAAGCATGCACTATTCCATGGAGCAGATGTGCTTGTGACGGGAGATGTGGATTATCATACCGCACAGGATGCGCTGATGGCGGGGATAACTATTGTAGATCCAGGACATAATGCCGAGAAGATCATGAAGACCAAAGTGGCTGAGTGGCTGACGGGCAAGCTGGATGAACATAAATATGAAACCAAGGTGCATATTTCCCAGATCAATACCGAACCATTTATGTTCATGTAACCTTGAATGACTAATCTTCACATGAGGACTTTCTGAACTTCCTCTAATTGGACTTGAGTTAAATGGATTAACCTTGTATACTAACTAGTGTTGCATTTTGAAAGTTTGACAGACAATCGCTGGCGGTTTCGATACCGCGAGAGGAAAGTCCGGGCTCCATAGGGCAGGATGCTGGATAACGTCCAGTCGGCGCGAGTCGAAGGATAGTGCCACAGAAACGGACCGCCGATGGCCGCCGCAAGGCGTGCACAGGCAAGGATGGAACCGAGGTGTAAGAGACCCCGAGGAACGCTGGTGACTTCGTTCCTGGTAAACCCCATCTGGAGCAAGACCTAATGGGACGCAGCTTCTTCGGAAGCAGCCTTTGCCCGAGGCGCGTCTAGGTTGGTCGCTGGAACTGCATAGTAATATGCGGTCTAGATAGATGATTGTCACTTACAGCGGGAGGGTAGTTCCCGTTATACCGCTACGAGTACAGAACCCGGCTTATGTCAGACTTTCACCACACTAGCAACACCTTTGTTTATTTGTTCAGAGGCATACCGTGCACCGTGCTGCGGTGATCGCCTCGAGATACATATTCAAAGCATCAAAAGACGGCTGACTCAGCCGTCTTTTTTAATGCGCTATTTCAACCTTTCGATCGCTCTGTCCAGCTTGCGCTCAATTGCCTGCGGCCAGAATTGCAGGGATGCATCTCCGCCTCCGGCGGCCTCAAGGGCGGCGTAGACATCGATTTGTCCGTAGCCGTAGTATTTGTCATGCCCTGCATCGCCAAGATCAATCACGTTATTACGGATAATATCTATCACTTCCGTATTCTTCAGGTCCGGATTGATCGAACGGATCAAGGCAGCCAGGGCGGTGACATGCGGACAGGCCATAGACGTTCCTGACAGGGCCGCATATTGATTGTCAGGATAGGTGCTGGCGATACTCTCGCCCGGAGCCATCACATCCACGTAGTCGCCGTAATTCGAGAAGGAAGCCTTCCTCAGATTATAGTCGGTAGCGGATACGGACAGAACCTCAGGATAGGCTGCTGGGTAGCCTGGGCGTTCCGTATTGTCATTTCCCGTCGCGGCGACGAGGACGACGTCGCGATCATAAGCGTACTTGATCGCTTCGTGCAGAAACTGGGCATCGGCATAATTGCCAAGACTCATATTGATGACTTTGGCGCCGTTATCGGTCGCCCAGATGATGCCTTGTGCGACAGAATAGGTGGTGCCGGCCCCCGTTTGGTCCAGCGCTTTAACCGGAAGTATTTTACCATTCCAAGTCATTCCTGCGATGCCTTCGTTATTATTCACGTTCGCAGCGATGATTCCGGCAACATGGGTGCCATGCCCAACATCATCGGTTGGATCATCATCAGGAGATTGAACATTATAGCCTTTGAGCAATCGTCCCTTTAAATCGGGATGCTGCAGATCAACGCCTGTGTCTACGACAGCGACGATCACATCATTATTTCCCTTTGCCAGCTTCCAGCCGCGAGTCGTCTCGATAATGGGCAGATTCCATTGATATTCTGAGAACAGCATATCATTCGGGATCAGCGGAGTATCATCCAGGCTCGTATCCAGCCCCGTATCCAGGCCCATATCAATGCCCGTCTCATTCGTCATATAGAGATAATGCGGCTCTACATAGTCTGGCTTCCAATTTTTCAGGAAATAAGCCTTAAGCTCATTCATGCTCATCGTATCGGAACGGAAAATATAGGTGTTGACAATCTTCTGAGGCGGCCTGCAATGCAGGTCGTTCATTATTTTCTTACGGTCGGTTGTCGTTAAACCTCGCTTAAATGTGACCACGATCTCATTCTCATAATAATGACTTGCTTTTTCGTTATCATGGCCTGTCTTGACTGTCATATCCCGCAGCGTGTCCGTCTCCACCGATTCAATCTTGTATTTGCCTTCCTTAGGATAGGGGATCAGCCGCAGATTCTTGTGCTGATGCTCCTTGACCTTCCCCAGAATCCCTAGGTCCATGATCGCGATGACACCATTCCGGCCCTCTTTGGCTGGCTCTGCGGTAATATAGAATTTTGGATCTTTCTGCGGAAAAGCAGGGGATTCATAAGCCTTCCCCTTGTGCAACGACTTCTTAGCAAAGCTGATGTAGCTCGCAATCTGCCGCTGTTCCTCAGCATCCGGTTTATAATGAGCAGCCCTTACCTCTCTTGTCCCACCATTTGCATCATTATACCAAATGATCGATTTAAATTGGCGGTGACCCTTTTGCAGTTCCGTGGCTTTGGCTGTCTGTTTGTCCACCGGAATCTTGTGGGAAGCTTCAGCCAGAGAGCGAAGATGCCCTTTCGTATCCATTCGAATTAAACGCTCGGTCGCGGTCATATCCCGATGTAGCATCATTTGCTTCAGGCGTTGCTCTTCTTGCTTTCCGGGCACAGGTCTAGCCTGTTCTGCGGCCTGCTGCGGTGCTTTCTCGTTAAAGGGATACAGGCGGATGATAGCAGCGGCTGCTATGCAAGCTATCCCGACTATGGCCCATTTGAACCATTTCATCTCATTGCCTCCTTGTCCAGCAGTTTGCGGATATGAATTAGGTTGCTATCGAGGCTGTTTTTTTATTCCATGATCATCGACTATAGACCAGCAATAGTCTGCCATCTGCTCCAGCTTTTGTCTTGGTTTAACAGCTGTTTTGAAGGCATAACGAGCACCGGAGAGGGAACACTGATTCCGAGGTGATTAATTATGACAAACGGGAATAAACCCATCGTAAAATGTAGCGTAGCCAATTGTGCTTTTTGGGGAGAGAAAAATATTTGTCAGGCCGATGCGATCATGATCGATGTGGATCATAATGCGAATCGGGAGTATCGGGCGGAATTCGCCGGCGAGTCCTTCGATTCAGAGAATCAGGCGACAGCTGCGACTTCATCCGCTACTTGCTGTCATACCTTCAAGCCAAAGTCATCTTAAGAAGCTCACACACTATAGGAGGTGCTGTTAAGAATGAATGATCGATTTAATAATGACCAGCATAATTTCTACGGAGGGAGAAGGCGTACGGATTTCCCTCGTCAAGATCAAAGCGAGAATTCCACAAGTACGAATAGCAACAATAATAATTTGAATCGGGAAGAATACGCCTCGGAAATATCTCCAACGACTCCAGTAGGCAGGAATAGTTGGGATACCACTGATCACCGCAATGATCGCCCGGAAGGGACTACGGATGTGGAGCGCTCTGACGCTGACACGGCGGATAATAGCGTTGGCCGTACTATAGGCTATGTAGGGGTTGGCCTGGGTATTGCCTCTCTCTTCCTGTGGAGTATCGTTCTTGGACCGCTTGCCGCTGTACTAGGCTTCTATGCGTATAGTCAAGGCAGCAAAACATCGGGGGCTTGGGCGATTGGTCTAGGTATCGTAGCAACGTTGAGTTATTTCTTCTTAATCCCATTTAGCCGCTGATTTGTTGCCAGTTCAATAAGCGGACTTCTAAACAACCTCTTTCAGGCTGACGTCATGGTGACGTCGGCCTTTTGTCCTATTATGCATGAATTTGCCAAAAAGAGGTGGTCATGAGGGGCGGTGGAGTGTAAAATATACATATATCTTTGGTACAAGTAGAGGAGCTTGACGGACATGCAAATTGATTCGCGTACAATGGAACAGCTGATTTCGCTCCAGGTGAAGAATAATATTGATTTGCAAGGAAATGGAGCAGCGGCTGCTTCCAGTGACATAGATGGTTCTTTGTTTGATATTTTGCTGCAGGAAATGATGATGGCCGAGGGGAGTTTAACTTCGGATAACTACGAAGACCAGATTTCTAATATTAAGGTTCAGTTAAATGATTATTTGAACAGCATGAACTGGCAGGGCTCCGATAGCGCAGATTATTATGATACAGGTGCTGTTGAAGCTACGGCTGCCCTGGCTTCTGCGAAGACGGCTGCGACGCCGCGTCGAGAGATCGCCGCGGATATTCAGCAGCTGATTACCGATGCTTCACAGAAATATGGCGTATCCGCCAGCTTGATTCAGGCGGTAATTGAGACGGAATCCTCCTTCAATCTGCAGGTCGTATCCTCAGCAGGAGCCAAGGGCTTAATGCAATTAATGGATGGAACGGCCCGTGGTCTTGGCGTTACGGATTCCTTCGACCCTGCTCAGAATATCGATGGGGGGACACGCTATCTTGCCAATCTGATCAAGCGCTTCGGGGGGAACGAGAGAACGGCTCTAGCTGCTTATAATGCCGGCCCAGGCCGTGTGCAGAGAGCAGGAATCCAGAATGATCAGCAATTGATGGAGAAGCTGCAATTATTGCCGCGTGAGACGCAGAATTATGTATTCAAGGTCATGAACGCGCGCAGTAAATATGAGGTGGCAGAAGTCTAGTCTTGGAGCTGAATCAGCATAACCCGCATGACTAAGGCTGTACTAAGACCGCTTGGCAACAAAGCTAATATATATTAAGATCAAATGGGAAAACGCACCGGTCTCCCGGTAATCTGCGTTTTTTCTTTTGGTCTTTTTTTCGGATTGTATTATGATAATAAGGTTTAAAGAATGAAATGAAATCAGGTGGAATCATGAAATATATGGACTATGCCGCGACTACCCCTCCTCATCCCGAGGTAGCTCGCACGATCGCAGATATAATGAGCCTGCATTATGGCAATCCGTCCTCCTTGCATATTCTGGGCGAGCAGAGTGAACAATTGCTTAAAAAGGCGCGGGAGGTTTGCGCGGGAGCTCTCCAGGTGAGGCCTGCCGAGATCGTATTCACATCAGGGGCTACGGAGAGTAATAATGCGGCGATTAAAGGAGCGGCCCTGCAATTCATGAACCGGGGCAAGCATCTGATCACTACTGAAATCGAGCATCCTTCTGTGTATGAATGTTGCAAGCAGCTCGAGAGTTTGGGTTGGGAGGTTACTTATCTGCCAGTCGATGAGCGAGGTCAGGTGACCCCTGAGCAGGTATGTGCTGCTGTCCGAAGCGATACGGTGCTCGTCTCCGTCATGCATGTTAATAATGAAGTCGGGAGTATAGAGCCTGTCGAGGAAATTGGGCGACGACTCAAGCAGGAGCATCCCCGCGTACTGTTTCATGTTGACGGCGTACAAGGCTTCGGGAAGGTGAGCCTGTCGCTGCAGGACTCCGGGATTGATCTATATAGCTTATCAGCGCATAAGCTTAGAGGCCCGAAAGGGATCGGTCTGCTCTATATCCGTGAGGGCATCAAGCTGCTGCCTTTGCTGGCTGGCGGGGGGCAGGAGGCAGCCAGAAGATCGGGCACCGAGAATATCCCTTATATCGTAGGGATGGCCAAAGCGCTGCGTCTGGCGAACGAGGGACAAAGAGAGCTGGCTGAGCGTTTGCGGCGCTTGCAAGCCGCTCTGATCCGCGGAATATCAGACTTACCAAAGCTAATGCTGAATTCAACCCCTCAGGGGGCGCCGCATATCATTCATTTCTCTTACCCGGGAATGAAGGCGGAAGCTATGCTGCATATGCTTGAGGAGGAAGGCTTCCTCGTGTCAACCAAGTCGGCTTGTTCCTCTAAGAAGAGCGAGCCGAGCCGGGTACTGCTGGCGATGGGCAGAAGCATGGAGGAAGCATCTACAGGGATTCGGATCAGCTTGGGTGAGGAGCATACCGAGCAGGATATAGAACAGTTTCTGGCAGCGCTGCGTAAAGCAGTTGCGCGTATGGAAGATTTGAAAGGGAGAGGCTAAATGAATTTGGATTATGAAATGCTGTTGCTCCGTTTTGGAGAAATTACAGTCAAGGGCAAGAACCGTGCGAAATTTGAAAAGGCAGCATTAGCGCATGTTAGATCGCTGCTTCGTTTCTTTCCGAAGGCTGAAGCGATTCATGAATATGGAAGAATCTATGTGAAATTAAATGGGCAGCCTGCAGATCAAGTGATCGCATCGCTCAAAAATATTTTTGGACTGACCTCGATCAGCCCGGTCAAGGTCGTGCCTTCCAACCTGGAAGAGATCGTTGCGGCTGCGGTGGATTTCGTCAAGAAGCTTCCTCAAGAGGAGCATACTACATTCAAGGTCCATGCTCGCCGGGTCTTCAAGGGCTTTCCCCATTCTTCTCATGAAATGAATCACCTGGTGGGCAGTCCGGTACTTAGCGCTTGTCCTCAATTGAAGGTGGACGTGCATCATCCGGATATTGAGCTGAGAGTGGAGATTCGTGAACATGTGACCTATCTGTTCTGTGAAGTGATTCCGGCGGCCGGGGGCTTCCCGCGGGGAACGAACGGAAAGGCGATGCTGCTATTATCCGGTGGGATCGACAGTCCGGTAGCAGGCTATTCCGCGATGCGCCGTGGCTTGGAAATTGAATGCGTGCATTTCCACAGCTATCCATTTACGAGCAAGAAAGCCGAGGAAAAAGTGCTTGACCTGGCTCAGGTGCTATCAGGCTTCACCGGAAGAATCAAGGTGCATCTTGTCCCGTTCACGGATATACAGACCGCTCTGGCGAAGAGCGGACAGGATAATCTGATCATTACATTGATGAGACGGTCTATGCTTCGCATTGCGACCAAGCTCGCTGAGAAGAATGGTGCGCTTGCCCTCGTTACCGGGGATAGTCTCGGTCAGGTAGCCAGTCAGACGTTGGCCAGCATGAATGTAATAGGCAAGGTTACCGATCTGCCGCTACTACGTCCGCTCGTTATGACTGACAAGGAGGATATCATCACTCTAGCCAAGAAGATTGGGACTTATGATTTATCGATTCTGCCTTACGAGGATTGCTGTACCTTGTTCGTTCCGAAATCTCCATCGACGAATCCAAATTTACGGATTGTTGAGAATATTGAGAACGGCTTGACCGAGCTGGAGAATATGATTGATGCGGCTGTTCAGGGTACAGAGACGGTGATCGTGAAGCCGGATGAAATCATCCGCAAGAAGCCGAAGGATGAGCCGGAGGTTGTTCAGGAGCAGTGGTTCTAGGCTGAATTTTCTCAATGAAGATCAAAAAACGGAATCTTCTTTCGCTAAAGGCGAAAGAGGGATTCCGTTTTTTTGCTTCGTTGGTATTACATTTGTTCTCTAGGTTTCTGTTTGTGGTTTTTCGCTGCTGCCGATTTCTTGCGATAGCCTGCATAAAGGATGACGATGATCGCAATTGCAATTAGCAGATAACGTAAGAAGGGCTTGTCCTCAAAGAAAGGCAGAAAATGTGGCTCTTCCGTAATCATTTTGGCCGCTGTATAAGCTAGAACCCCTGCTCCAAGGTATACGATCCAGGGAAAATGATCCATCAGCTTGATGAAGAGCGTGCTTCCCCAGACAACGATTGGGACGCTGATCAGAAGGCCGATGACAACGAGAATCATATGTTGTCCAGCGGCACCAGCCACGGCGATAACGTTATCGAGTCCCATCGCTGCATCGGCAACTATGATCGTCCGTACGGCCGCCCATAATGAATCCTTCGCTTCGATGGAATCATGGGAGCCCTCATCGGCCAGCACTTTATAGGCGATGAAGAGCAGCAGCACGCCGCCGATAGCTAGCAGCCAAGGAATCCTAAGCAGCCACACGACCAGTAGCGTTGCAACAATACGCAGAATCAGAGCACCGCCGGTCCCGTAGATAATCGCTTTCTTCTGTACGTTATGAGGCAGCCTTCTAGCCGCCATACCGATGACAATCGCATTATCTCCGGCAAGGATTAAATCGATAAATACGATGTTGATCAGTGAGAGAAAAAATGATGCACTTAACCATTCCACTATTGTCACTTCCTCTAAAGATGTATATACGTATTAATTCATATAAAAGATTCATTTGTCCAGCGATTTTTGAAACAGGCATAGCTTGGCTCTTTTTCTCATACAAGTTGTAAGGGAGGGGTGAGCCGTGGAACAGATTATTTTACTATCGGAAATACTGATTATTAACTTGGTCCTTAGCGGCGATAATGCAGTCGTTATAGCCATGGCCAGTAAGGATTTACCCGGACAACAGCGCAGACAGGCCATCTGGTGGGGGGCGGGAGGAGCAGTGGTCCTGCGTTGTATTATGACCTGGATCGCCTTGGTTCTATTAAAAATTCCATTTATTCATGCCATTGGCGGCCTCATGCTGGCTGGAATCGCCTTTAAACTGCTAATGCCCCATGAAGAATCGACTCGGTCAGAGAAGGCCTCCACAATATGGAAAGCGATTCAGACGATCCTGATCGCCGATTTTGTGATGAGTCTTGATAATGTGCTGGCCATTGCTGCGTTAGCTGACGGAGATCTGGCTGTACTGATGATTGGGATTGCCATCAGTATTCCTATTGTGGTCTGGGGCAGTAATATTATTACGGTGCTGCTTCAGAGGCTACCGATTCTTGTGTATCTGGGGGCTGGTATATTAGGGTATACCGCTGGAGGAATGCTGATCCATGATCCTAAATTTGGCGTTATATTGAGTGGGCTGCTTCCAAACCTGATCGATTTATTGCCCATATTGCTGGCAGCGTTGGTCATTATGTTCGGTTGGGTGTCCAAATATAAAGCACGTCGCAATTAATCTGGTAAAATCCCAGACCGCTCTCTTGAAAGTATCAGAGAGTGGTTTTTTATGCCGAATTCATATAAACTTGTAGAAAGAGGATGTCGTACTTTGCTGCGGCATGTCCCTCATTGTCATTTGGAAGGTGTGTGATTACATGTCCGCTAACAACAAGTTGACGACTGGAATTTTGATTCTGTCTGCCGGAATCATTATCCTGCTTGGGAAGCTCGGCGTATTCAGTTTCCTGGGTAGAGCGCTCTGGCCTTTACTTCTCCTGATACCGGGCATCCTGCTACATATGTGGTATTTCTGGAGAAAGGGACCTGTAGAGCTGCTCGTTCCCGGTGGAATTCTGGTCGTTTACAGCCTTATTTTCTTCATCGGCAATTTTGGCGGCTGGCAGACTTTGAAATATATTTGGCCAGCATTCCTGCTTGGCATCGCAGTTGGACTGTTCGAGTATGACTTCTGCTCACCTAAGCGACAACAGGGGGTATTTGCGGGGGCCTTGGTCATCGGCATTCTATCCGTGGCATTGCTTGGCTGGACCCTATTCACTTGGTCGGTGCTCTACTTGCTGGCGATCGTATTGATCATTGCAGGCATCGTCTTGATCGTGACACGGGGGAAAACCCGGCGCGGTTGGTAAATTAAGGTGGGTTATTGATTTTTTGAGATTTTCGCGTATAATATAAGGGATGGTCAAGCGTCGGTCTAATTTGCCCGACGCTTGTTTTGTGGTTCTATTTTCACTTGGTGCCAGGGAATAGATTGCCTATACGTTGTGATGAATTAGATGAACATGTCCGGGCAATTTAATCAGATATAGAAAACGAAAGGATATGGAAAAACAACATGCATGAAAGAGATCACATTCGCAACATTGCGATTATTGCTCACGTAGACCATGGTAAAACAACGCTCGTCGATAAGCTGCTGCAGCAGTCCGGCATTTTCAGAGAGCATGAGGCTGTTCAGGAACGCGCGATGGACTCCAATGATTTGGAACGGGAACGCGGAATTACGATTTTGGCTAAAAATACGGCAATCACGTATAAAGAATATTTGATCAATATCGTCGATACTCCAGGGCATGCTGACTTCGGCGGTGAAGTTGAACGGATCATGAAGATGGTCGATGGTGTTCTGCTCGTCGTCGATGCTTATGAAGGTTGTATGCCACAGACGAAGTTCGTGTTGCGCAAAGCACTGGAACATGATTTGACCCCGATTGTCGTCGTCAACAAAATTGACCGCCCGGCAGCTCGTCCGGCTGAAGTAATCGATGAAGTGTTGGATTTGTTCATCGAACTGGAAGCAAGTGATGAGCAGTTGGAATTCCCCGTTGTATACGCATCTGCTTTGAATGGGACATCGAGTCTTGATCCAGAGAAGCAGGATGACAATATGCTCGCCCTTTATGAGACGATTATCGATCATATCCCTGCCCCAACGGAAAAAGTTGATGAACCTTTGCAGTTTCTTGTAACGCTGATGGACTATAACGAATATTTGGGACGTATTGCGATCGGCCGTGTGAACCGCGGAGTTATCCGCGAAGGTCAATCTGTAGCTGTTATGCTGCGAGACGGCAGCAAGAAGATGGCCCGGATTGAGAAATTATTCGGCTTCCAAGGGCTGCGCCGTGTAGAAATCGAAGAAGCAGGCGCTGGGGATATCGTGGCGATTTCTGGTATTAAGGATATCAATATCGGTGAGACGATTGCGGATGCTAACCATCCTGAGGCACTTCCGGTGCTCAAGATCGACGAGCCTACCTTACAGATGACTTTCCTGGTTAATAACAGTCCATTCGCTGGACGCGAAGGGAAATGGGTGACTTCCCGTAAGCTGCGCGAGCGTCTGTTCAAGGAATTGGAGACGGACGTGTCGCTTCGCGTCGATGAGACGGATAGCCCGGATGCCTTCATCGTCTCTGGCCGGGGCGAGCTTCATCTCGGTATCCTGATCGAGAATATGCGTAGAGAAGGCTATGAGCTGCAAGTATCGAAACCAGAGGTTATCGTGAAGGTGATCGACGGTGTCAGAATGGAGCCGATTGAACGTCTCATGATCGATGTACCTGAGGAGAGCATGGGCGCTGTTATGGAGAGCCTGGGCTCCCGTAAAGCTGAAATGGTGAATATGACGAACAGCGGTAATGGACAGGTTCGTCTTGAATTCCTGATTCCTGCCCGCGGCTTGATCGGTTATACGACGAATTTCATGACCTTAACCCGCGGCTATGGCGTAATGAACCATGCCTTTGACAGCTATGGTCCGTTCGCTGGCGGCAATGTCGGTGGGCGTCATGAGGGCGTACTGGTGTCGAGTGAGAATGGCGTATCGACATTATACGGTATTCTCGGCATCGAGGATCGCGGTATCTTGTTCGTTGAACCGGGTGCAGAGATTTACGAAGGTATGATCGTCGGCGAACATAACCGTGACAATGATATCGTAGTTAATATTTGCAGAGAGAAACAATTGACCAACGTGCGCTCCGCGACGAAAGATGAGACAGTGAAGATGAAGACGCCGCGTATATTCTCCTTGGAGCAAGCGCTGGAATATTTAAATGATGATGAATATTGCGAAGTTACACCGAAGTCGATTCGTCTGCGCAAGAAGATCTTGAACAAGGGCGAACGGGAGCGGGCTGAAAAACATCGCAAAATGTCCGAAGCTAATCTATAATGGTAATATATTCATTATGATGTGAGCGAAGGAGGAAGCTGGCCATGCAGGCTTGGTTCGCGCAAAATCCGGTCATTTCTTATATTTTGATTTATGTGCTTGTCATCTTTGTATACAACAAGGTGTTTCGTTCCCAACAGAAGCTTCCGCTTTTGAAAGAGATCATTTTGTATGTTTTAATGGCGATCGGCTCATTCCTTCTGCTTATTTTTCAAATCGACAAACTGCCGATTATTCAATGCTTGCTCGTTGCCGTCGTGCTGATGCTGATGGTGCGTATCCGTTATTTTGTGGAAGGGCGACGGAGCAAGAAAGAGAAGTCAATGCCTGTAACTGGTGACCAAAGCGAATAAGCCTGTCGTTCAATAGCATAATCCAGATGAAAAGGTGTTTGATTCTATGAGTTCTTACAACAAAGGCTTGCCTCCCCGGGATGATCGTTCCAGACGACCCTCTGCCAAAGGATCGAAGAAGCACAAGAAACGCTCTGGCGGAAAAAGCTTCTTCAAGTTGCTGATGACGATCCTTATTATCGCAGTGCTCGGGGCAGGTGGAGTCGGAGGGTATCTGCTGCTTACCCTGAATGATACGATCAACAAGACAGGGACATCAGGCAAGGTGGCGCC
The DNA here is from genome assembly GCF_003614185.1 of Paenibacillus aceti. GTDB lineage: Bacteria > Bacillota > Bacilli > Paenibacillales > Paenibacillaceae > Fontibacillus > Fontibacillus aceti. The sequence continues at coordinate 2,370,325 of NZ_KZ987724.1, read as the reverse complement.
GGAGAATTCCGCCAAGGTCAAGCCTCTGGCCATGCTGCTGCTCGGTACGGATTATCGACCGAAGACCGGGACGCATCTAAGTGATGTCATTATGGTAGTGGCCATGAATCCGAAGACGAAATCAGCAACTATCGTTTCCTTGCCGCGGGATACACGGTTTCAGATGAAGGGGTATAAGACGAATAAGCTTAACGCTTTCTACCCTAAATTCCTGGTCGCTGAGAAGAAATCAGGTATTTCGGCCAAGCAGGAAATGAAGACGATGCTTAGCAAATATATGGACATCCCGCTCGATTATACGACAGTGCTTAATTTCCAAGGCTTCCGCGATGTCGTCGATGCGCTTGGCGGAGTGGATGTCACCGTCGATGCGGATATGTGCTATAAGGATAATGCAGACGGCACGAATATCGATCTGAAGAAGGGGCCGCAGCATCTCAATGGCGAGAAGGCTCTGGATTTTGTTCGTTACCGGAAATCCAACTGCAAAACAAAGACGAAGCCTTCGAATGACTTTGAGCGCAACCAGCGGCAGAATGAAGTGCTGCATGCGCTGATTGATCAGACGAAGTCGCTGAATGGCGTCATGGGGGCCGGTAAAGCGATTGAATCGCTCGGCGATAATATGACGACCGATCTGGAAGCGGAGCAGATCAAGAATGTCATTGCTGCTTATTGGAATATTTCCAAGGAGAATGTCGCTTTTATCCCGGTAACGGGGGAATGGAAGAGCCCTTATGTCTACATCGATGACAGCGAGCTTAATAAAGCGAAGCAGGCATTGAAGGACGAGCTTGCCGGAATCCCGCAGGCTAACGGCCAAGCGGAATAAGGCGGGCCATTGATCAATTGAAGGCAAGTTTTGGCTCGTGCTATAATACAATTAGATAGTGAGATAGTGTAATGAAGTTCTCTCAGAGGAAGCTCTACACATGTACTTTAAAAGTATAGTCAGGGGGGCTGGTGTCTATGTCCGAGCTCGTTACTCAATTGTCCGAACCATTATTCAATTCCTTCCAGTCCGAAACATTCGTTCTGCTCAGCACAGTGGATGCTGAGACCGGGGGGCCGACCTCCAGTGCGATCTCCTGGGTTTATGCCTTGAATCCTTCCACGCTCCGCTTTGCGGTGGATCACAGATCAAGGCTGGTCAACAATATGAAGGTTCATCCGCGAATTACGATGACCGTGTTCGGTGCGGAGACGATTTATGCCATCAATGGTGTTGCTGAGGTGGCACAGGATCCTCTCGCAGGGGTTCCTTTCAAGATGTGCTGTTTCGACATGAAGATTGATGCGGTCCGAAATGCCCTGTTCTATGGAGCTCAGCTTGCATCTGCTCCGACCTATAGCAAGGTGTATGATCAGCGTGCTATGGAGAAATTGGACAATCAAGTATTTACTGCAATGCAAAAAGCCTAGCGAATGTTTTCGCTGGGCTTTTTTTCAACCTGGGACAGACTAATATTTGCTGCCAGAGTTGCCTGAGGTATGATTCTTCGACTTCATTTTACTTTTCTCTTGCTTCATAGGCTGTTGCTTGTTCTGCTTGGCAGGCACGCTCTGGGTGCGAGGACGAGTGTCGCTCGACATTTGCGGTACGATCCGCCCGATAATATCGGCCATTTCTGTAGCGAAGCCGGAGATCGGCTTCCCTGCGGAAATCTTCTTACCGATTTCGGCGATGCGATGATTCAGGTCGATGTCGGCTGTGACGACCGCGCCCGTGCCTTGCGGATCTTTACGTAGCGCTTCGGCTACCGTGTACTTAATACTGCCGACACGGGCCCGTTCGAGGTCCCCGTCGACATCAATGCCGACTACAGCTGTCTTCCCCATAATGACGCAATGGGCGTCCTTAACACCGGGTACTCTCTTGGCAAGTGATTCCAGATGAGCTTGTCGGTTCTTCTGCTGATTCTGATTACTTGCTTTGCTGGTATTGGTATTGCTGCTTGTATTCTTCTGCTGCACTGACTTGCCTGTTGTATTGCTCAGACCCTTGGGACCTTGCCGCTGTTCACTTTGTGCCCGGGTGGTCTTTTCCGATGGAGTCTGTGGAGAGGGTGATGCCTTTTTAGATGCTGTTTGGCAGCTAGTTAGCAGTGAGGCCGTTAATAATAAACATAGCCAAATTCGCATGATTCGACCCGTCCTTTCGGGAATGATCTCTTGCCAGATAGAATTCCGGCTGGTATCTATAACATTTCCCGGACAACAAAAATTATGTATTATGTGAATTTAGGCTGTAATTGCGGTGGAGGGGATATCCGTGAAAAAAATCTTTGTATTGGATACGAATGTATTGCTGCATGATCCGAATGCGATTTTTGCGTTTGAGGAGCATGAGGTAGTGATTCCGGCGGTTGTATTGGAAGAAATCGATTCGAAGAAGCGTAATGCAGATGAGATCGGACGGAACGCGCGCGGGGTATCCAGGCTGCTTGACGGCTTGCGAGAGCAAGGTCATCTGCATGATGGCGTTGTGCTGGAGCATGGTGGTGTCCTCAAAGTAGAGATGAATCATCGCAGCTTTGCCAAGGTACAGGAAATGTTCGGAGAGGTCAGCAATGATAATCGGATTCTGGCCGTAGCTCTGAATTATTATCTGGAAGAGCAGGAGAAGGAAGAGCCGAGTCCGGTAATTATCGTCAGTAAGGACGTGCTGGTGCGGATCAAGGCTGATGTGCTTGGACTAACCGCCGAGGATTATTTGACGGACCGGACCGCCGACCTCAGTGAGATGTATGCAGGGTATTTGCCGATTCAAGTCCATCCGTCCACCATCGATGAATTCTACACCTTCCGTTCCTTGCCGGTTAAATCCCTTGGCTTGACTTATTCCCTCTATCAGCATGAATTCATCATCATGAAGGATGAGATGGGGCGAGGTAAATCGGCGCTGTTGAAGGTGGATGAGAATGCGAGCCGACTTGAGCCCTTATTTCTAAGCAATGAGCCGATCTGGGGGATAAGCGCCCGGAATGCGCAGCAGCGCATGGCGCTGGAGTTGCTGCTGCATGATGATATTCCGCTGGTGACCATTACGGGGAAGGCGGGAACTGGGAAGACGCTGCTCGCCTTGGCGGCAGGTCTCATGAAAGTAGAGGATGAGCATAAATACAAGAAGCTGTTGATCGCTCGTCCGGTTGTTCCGATGGGAAAGGATATCGGCTACTTGCCTGGGGAGAAGGATGAGAAGCTCCGGCCCTGGATGCAGCCGATTTATGATAATCTTGAATTTCTGTTCAATACGAAGAAGTCCGGAGATATCGATAAAATTCTGCTTGGACTGGGAAGCATTCAAGTCGAGGCGCTGACGTATATTCGCGGGCGCTCCATCCCAGGTCAATTTATCATTATTGACGAGGCTCAGAATTTATCGCGGCATGAGGTGAAGACGATCGTCTCCAGGGTCGGTGAAGGCAGCAAGATCGTCCTCGTCGGTGATCCGGAGCAGATCGATCATCCTTATCTGGATTCAGCCAGCAATGGCTTGACCTATTTGGTGGAGCGTTTCAAAGAGCAAGGGCTGAGCGGACATATCATGCTCGAGAAAGGAGAACGTTCCAAATTGGCTCAACTGGCAGCGGATCTACTCTAAGACTACCAGAAAATGGGCTAAAGACTAGAGAACTGACTTACACCGGGTTGCTCCGGTGTTTTTTTATATTATAATTTAGGGACAAGGTACTAGGGAGTTTGCTACAATAGAGATTAGTTGATATGAATTGGATTCCTGTGTTAAATGGTTTTGACATGTTGGAGGGGAAGAACAGGTATGAAGCGAAGAAACCAATGGGTACTTTTTGCAATCCTGCTGCTCGCCTTGATTAATTTGTCACCGAATGAGAAATCAGCGGTGGTAGGCCCCAAGGATCAAGGTCGAACGCCAGAACCAGTAATACCTCCAAGCCAGGAGACAATGCGGGACAACGGCAAGATTAGAGTAGTCGTGCGGCTTCCAGAGTCGGAATTCAATGAGTTGCAGGCGATGAATGAAGCGTTCATGCAGGAGCATCACGCCGAAGTGAATCTGGTCAATTTGCCGATAAAAGGGAGCTATTCCTTGCAGCAGCAGTTCGAGCTGGGCGAGTCGCCTGACGTCGTCCTGCTGGACAATGTCTGGGTTCGCCATTATGCGGCGGGGGGATTCTTGCTGCCGACAGAGAGCTATTACTCCGGCTCCATAACCGGGGAAATGTTAAGCGCTTCCTTGGCCCAGGATGAATGGAACGGCTATGTCTGGGGTGTACCTCTGGATGCGGATCCCTATGTCTGGGTATATCAGAACGAATCGTTAAAAGAGATGGGGCATTCCTTCCCGGCTTCGCCGGAGGGGTGGAAGAAGATCATCGAAGCCTGGGGCGAGCTTGATTCCCCGCCTTATTTACTTGGTCTCGATTATGGAGATCCCTATGCAGTCATGTCGCTGTTATGGCAATTAGGAGCCAAAGGGCAGGGTAAGACGGAGGCATCCGATTCTTTTTTTAACAAGAAAGGCTTGAATGAGGCAGTAGCATTACTGGAGCAATTAAGGCCTTATATAATAAATACGGGAGAGACGGGGACAAGCGATCAATGGCTCGGCGGCAGCCGCCAGAACGCGCTGATCGAGCTTATCCCGTCTACCGAGACGAGGAAATACCCGTATCGTGAGATGAAGGTGTATTTCCCGGAGCCTACGGACTCAGGCAATAAAATGTGGATTGCTGGCAGAAGCTTCGCGGTTACGGCCCGTTCTGGTAATCGTGAGACGGCGGGATTATGGATTTCGGCGATAACTTCGCCGATCCAGCAGCGCCAATGGTATGAGAAGACCAATCATCTGCCAACGATCAAAACTTTATATTATCAAACGGTGCGAAATGGGCTGCCGGATTGGGTATCCGCTTCATTCGTGAAAGGTCAGGGATTCGTCCAGCCGGTCATGGCCAAGCTCCCGGAGCTTATGCAGCAATTGCAGGAGGCATCCCAGTCTTATCTACGGAGTGAACTCACAGCCAAGCAGTATTTGAAGCAACTGGACGGTTTGAATCCATAACTGCTCTAACGGCTTGATTTTAGGGATAATTTCAATTTAACCGTCATTTCGCCGTCACGGATTGCTACTTCGGTCGCTTCTATGAAGGGAACGAGCTGCTGTGGGTAGAAGCCGAGATCAAACTCCTGCTCGAGTTCATTTCTCGTAGTGTCCGGTAGCTCCATACCGTTAAAGACCAGCCTATCAATATGGAAAATCAAGGCGTTCTGCGGCTTGCTCTCAATCGTATAATGGCCTTCAAGCCCCAGCTTTAGCTCTTCTCGACTGCCTTGCACGATCATGCGTTGATTGGAGAATTCGAAGGTCATATCGCTGAGCAACTGATTTTTGCTTCTTAGGAACTGGTTAAGCTCCTCCTGGCGGATGGTCAGCGTATATCCTCCTTGCAATGAAGAAAGACTATCGTCATATTGTTGCAAATATTCGGGAAAATCGGCCATCGCCTGGGATAATGCCTTGAAATAACGTCTTACCTCATAGAATCCTATATTTTTCCAATAATTCGTCAGTTCCTGAATCATTTGTCTTAATTTTTCGGGATCGGCGCTGGTACGAATGGAGCTTTCTACGCTTTCTTGCAGAGTGACAAGGCGATCTCGCTGCTGGATCAGCCGTTGTTTCATATTTTCCAGCTCGCGGCTTGTCTGGTCCAACTCTTCCTTCGTCGCCCTGAGGGCGGTGTATTCCTTGGTATATGTATTTAAAATATCCTGATTCCGTTCTGAAATAAGCTGATAATAGTCGAGAACTGTGAAGAAGTCGCTCAGGCTGTCAGTGGACAGAAGAGCGGTAAGCAGACTTTCTCGTTCTCCCATATAGTAGGCGGCGATGACCTTACCGGCGCGGTCGCGGCTGTCCTCGATCCGGCGGCTCTTATCGGCAAGCTGCTCGGTTAGCTCGGCTGCCTTGATGTTGGCCTCCTGCTGTTGGATCGTAATTTTGTGAATATCGCGATCCAGTTCGATGATAGAGAGGCTCTGCTCCATAACCTTCAAATCCATCTCCGAGATTGGAGTGGCATAGATGGTCCCCTGCAACAACGGACCCGCTGCAAGAGTGAGTGAAAGACATAGCGAAGCAACGGCTCTGCTCAGGCATCTTTTCAAATTCAATGCATCCCTCTCCCTGCTCAATGATCCTTATACCTACGATATATATGACACAAGCAGGGTAAATATAAGAAAAAGACGATTCGATAAATATCGAATCGTCTTTGTAATTTAAAGCGGCAATCCCATCTCGAAGACTGTCCAATAGCTGAAGCCCGTGAAGGCCACGATCATATATCCCCAGAATAATAAAATATACGTCTTCTCTGTGAATTTCAAGTAACCGAATAGCATGAAGAAAGCGGTCTGAAAAAAGAATAACAAAGCCATCTCAATGAGGTTCCCGGCAAAAGCCATAAGTCCGATGGAGAGTGTGAAAAAGCCGAGGACACGGAACATTCGCGCCAAGCGTAAATCCCCCTTTCCTATGTATACGCTTCATCCAATTTCTACAATTATTATAACCGCAACCTCAGCAAGTGTAAACGGAAAGTCGTTAAAAATAACGATATAACCGATAAATTGTGATTTTTATTATGGTAAAGCGCAAATCTAGGCCGAGTTATCTTGTATTTTACAGAGATAGGTATGGACAAGGTTGAAAATGGAAATACATTTTAATACCAAATAGATTCTATGAACTCTATGAGAGGCATAGAAATGGAGTAAGAAGTAATTTCACCCATTCGCCTAACCGGGGTAAAGGCTGAAGAGGTATATTTAGGATGTCGTTAGGAGGTTTATATTGCATGACAGCAGTGAGACAAGATGCGTGGAGTGCGGAGGATGATTTGATTCTGGCTGAAGTGACTCTGCGCCATATTCGTGAGGGCAGCACCCAGTTGACTGCCTTTGAAGAAGTAGGAGAGAAGATCGGTAGAACTGCAGCAGCCTGCGGCTTCCGATGGAACAGTTGTGTCCGCAAAAGATATGAAGCGGCGATTGGAATCGCCAAGGCCCAGCGGCAAAAGAGAAATTATATGAAAAAGCAGGGATCGCTGGCGGGTAATCCGGCTGTAGCTTCGCTTACTTCAGTGGAAATGGAAGAAGGAATCTACAAAAATGACGGGATAACTGAAGAAACTATTTCGATTGATGCGGTCATTCGTTTCTTGCGTGGATGGAAGAATACAGTTCAGGAGAGCAATCGTCACGTTAAAATGCTGGAGAAAGAGCTGCGCATGAAGGATGAAGAACTGCAGAATTTACGGGAAGAGAACAAGCGCTTGTTCGCGCAGGTGAACGAGGTTCAAAGCGATTACAGAGTCGTTAATGACGACTATAAAGCTTTGATTCAGATTATGGATCGGGCCAGACGGCTTGCGTTTCTGAATGAAGAGGAAGATGAGAGTAAGACGAGATTCAAAATGGATGCTAACGGTAATCTGGAACGGATTGAATAAGTGAAGAAACTAGCATCACCCGTCCCGTCGCTTTAAGCGGCGGGATTTTCTTTTTTTTGTATTTATAGGGCAAGGTCTGTTATAAAAATAGTAGATGATTATGAGATCGAAAGGAAGAGTTCGCATGAAAGTGGATATCATTGGCGCGGGTGCCCTCGGATTATTATTCGGTGGTAAGCTGGCGGCTGCGGGGGTGCAGGTGCGCTTCTGGACGAGGACGGCAGAGCAGTCCCGATTGCTGCAACAAGAAGGAATTAACGTTGAAGAGCCGCATTCCGGCGTGCTTAGTGTTGCTCCGTCCATGGTCAGGGCTTATCCGGCAGCTGATTTAATGGGGGGCGAGGTTGATGGGCTTGCGGAAGGAGCAGCTGATTGGATATTCGTGATGACGAAGCAGCGGAGCGTCGACAGCTCTTTACTTGAAACGGTGCATAAGATCGCTGGACCCGAGACAGGAATCATCTGCTTCCAGAACGGGATGGGTCATATTGAATTATTCCGCAGTGCATTCAAGGCTCATGGCGTTTATGTGGCGATCACGACCGAAGGGGCCAAGCGTCAAAATTCCCGCTATGTCATCCGTTCTGGCGCGGGAAGTACGCAGATCGGCATCCCTCGTACTGACGAATATCTTCTATTTAAAGAGGGATTATCCGAGAAAGCAGAGAAGTATGCGACAAAGGAATCAGATTTGGTTAATATGCTTGAATCAGCAGGATTTGCAGCCTTTTTGTCGAAAGACATCGATAGAGAAATTTACAGGAAACTGCTCATCAATGCGGTCATTAATCCGTTAACAGCGTTATGGAGAATACCGAACGGGGAACTGCTGGATACGGAGCCGCGCAGGGGGATGCTCCAGCAGTTATGTGAAGAGGGATTGCAGGTTTATCAGGCGCATCAGATTTCTGTTCCCTCCGATATGTATGAACAGATCGTATCCGTCTGCCGCTCGACGGCGGGGAATACTTCTTCGATGCTGAGCGATGTGCTTAAGGGAGCGCCGACTGAAATTGATTCCATAAATGGCCGGCTGGTTGCAATGGCTCAAGCTGCCGGTATAACGGTTCCTGGACATGAGATTGTATGGAATTTAATCAAAGGAATGCAAGCTGTATCCGGTTGAAGATATAAAATTTTGTTTTAGGCCTGAAAATTAAGGTTTATGGGGAGGGCTCGACTTGAACATACTGATGGCGCCAGTGGCTGTCTTTGCAATTTTGCCAATTATTCCATTTTTTCTGGTTTATTTTATTTGCATCTTTTTTCTTAAGAAAGAACAGCGGCCTTCGCTGCTCCTCGCGATGGATGTAACTACATTCTTCCTTATTTTATCAGTTTCCGCGCTATTCAATAATGTGTTCAACTCCAAATTTGGCTTTTATCTAATGTTGCTAATCCTGCTGATAGTAGTGGGTTTGATTGGCGGAGCCCAGACCAGGCTGAAGGGGCAGGTCGATGTTCGCAGAATGCTCCGCGCCGTCTGGCGCCTTGCTTTTGCCGGGACTGGAATCGTGTATATCGTATTGTTTCTCATTAGCTTCATTACATATATTTCTGCCATTTAGTTCAAGCTAAGGGAGAAGAAAAAGGCTTTACATAGAAATATGACATCAAATGTTAATTATATGAAATGGAAAAAGTCAATAATGTATATCTGACTTTTTTGTTAATAAAACATGTCGTTTTTTTCAATATCCCCTCATTTTCTGAAAATTTTTGTTGGATTTTTTTGACCGCTGGTTGTATAATCTAAAAACATATACCACAAACAACATTTAAGGGGGACACAGCAAGGATGAAGAAGAGTAAAAGTTTATTGCTTCTTTTGACACTCGTTCTTGCGGTCGGTACGCTATTATCTGCTTGCGGATCGAACGAGGCCAAGAACAGTGCATCAAATGGCAACAAAGCAGCGAATAATGCTGCTAATGAAGGTGACGTGAAGTTGGCAGCGGACCAAACGCTCAAAATCAATTTGAGTGCTGAACCTCCAACATTTGATCCAGCTCAGGCTCAGGACAGCCAAGCGAACACAGTGCTCAAGATGATGTATGAAGGTCTTGTGCGTCTGGATGCTGATGGCAAAGAACTTCCTGGTGCTGCTGAATCCTGGGAAGTTGATGGCACTAAATATACCTTCCATATCCGTGAAGATGCTAAATGGAGCAACGGCGACCCTGTAACCGCGAATGATTTCGCATTTGCATGGGAGCGCGTGCTTAGCCCGGATACACAACCGGCTCCACCTTATGCTTATCAATTGTACTATATCAAGAACGCAGAAGAGTTCAACACAGGTAAAATCAAGGATTTCAGCGAAGTCGGCGTAAAAGCGGTTGACGAAAAAACGCTGGAAGTGGAATTAAACAATCCAACTCCTTATTTCCTCGGTTTGACTTCATTCTATACATTATATCCAGTTCATCAATCCGTTAAGGATGATGCAAAATGGGCAACAGATCCTAACAAAATGATCGTCAATGGTCCATTTACTTTAACGGCTTGGACAACGGGTCAAAGCCTTGAAGTAACGAAGAACGAACAATATTGGGATAAAGACAGCATCAAATTGAATAAAATCTCCATGTCTTTGGTAGAGAGCGGAGCTACTGAGCTTGAATCTTACCGTAATGGCGAGCTTCATCGTGCAGGTGCACCTAACGGTGAAATCCCAGCTGACCAAATTCCGATTGTACAACAAGAAATGCCTGATGAGTATAAAGTAAAAGGTATCGCAGGTACCTACTACTATCAATTCAACTCTAAAGCGGAACCATTCCAGAACGCTAAGATTCGTAAAGCCTTCTCCATGGCTATCGATCGTCAAGCCATCGTAGAGAGAATTACCCAAGGCGGACAAATCCCTGCATTTGGTATGGTACCAGAAGGTATTCTTGGTTCTGATGATCAATTCCGTACGGAACATAACGACAAGGATTACTTCCAGGAAAATGTCGACGAAGCGAAGAAGTTGCTTGAAGAAGGTATGAAGGAAGAAGGATATACGAAGCTTCCAGAAATTACTGTGATCCATAATAATGGTGAAGGCCATAAGAAAGTAGCTACAGCTATTGTCGATATGTGGAAGAAGAACCTCGGCGTAGATGTGAAGATTCAAAACCAAGAGTGGGGCGTATTCTTGAAGAATCGTCAAAACCTCGACTATCAAATCGCTCGTAGCGGCTGGTCTGCTGACTTCAACGATCCGATGACATTCATGGATCTGTGGACGACTGGCGCAGGTAACAATGACTTGGGTTACTCCAATCCTGAGTATGATGAACTGATTAAGGCTTCGAGATCCGAGTCTGATTTGAAGAAACGTGATGAGATCTTCGCGAAGGCGGAAGAAATCTTCATTAAACAAGATATGGCTTATATGCCAATCTACTATTACAGCAACGTTGCACTTGAGAAACCAAACCTTAAAGGTGTAATTCTCGACTATAGCGGAGCTATCGATTATACTCGTGCATACTTGACTGAGGAATAATTGTGAAAAGAATTTAACAAATATGTGACAATGAACTGAATATTGGGGTTGGGATATATATGTGGTATTCCATATATATCCCCTTTTTTTTGCAACTTTCTCCCAAGTTCTGTGGTCATATGTAAATATATCGAATAGACAAATGAAAAGGTTTGCCCTAAAATCGATTTATATCGTTTTTTGTCGAAAATTATAAGAGGAGGTGTTAACGGGTATGGTGCGCTACATTGCAAACAAGCTATTCTACACTTTGATTTCGCTGTTCATCTTAATCTCCGCCACCTTCTTTCTTATGAAAGCAATACCGGGTGATCCTTTCATGTCGGAAAAGAAAGTTCCTGAGGAGATCAGACAGCGTCTCATGGAACAATATGGCTTGGACAAACCCGTTTTCCAACAGTACATTAAATATCTTGGAGATATCGTCCAAGGTGATCTAGGAATTTCAATGAAGAAGATTAACCAGGAAGTGTCTGACATCATTGGACAAACCTTCTCCGCTTCGCTCAAGCTTGGGCTTGTCGCGATCGTCGTATCCGTAATCATCGGGGTAGTGCTTGGCCTTCTGGCGGCATTATATCACCGCAAGATTATCGATAATATTACGATGGTGCTGGCGGTGCTTGGGATCGCGGTTCCTAGCTTTGTACTCGCATCATTATTACAGTATGTATTTGCTTCCAAGCTGCACTGGCTCCCGACGATGGGCTTCAAGGGGCCATTGTACTATGTTCTGCCTGTAGCTGCACTTTCGGCGCAGCCTATAGCCTTTATAGCTCGTCTAACGAGATCGAGTATGCTGGAAGTGCTGCATGCCGACTACATCAAGACAGCTAAGGCGAAGGGCTTAAGCTGGTTTGCGATTTTGACCCGTCACGTCGTGCGCAACGGTATCATGCCGGTTGTAACTTACATGGGGCCAATGACCGCGAATATCGTTACTGGTTCAGTTGTTATTGAACAGATCTTCGGTATTGGTGGTATCGGTAAACAGTTCGTTCAAGCGATTACATCTCGTGACTACCCGATGATTATGGGGATCACGATTTTCTACGGGGCATTGCTCATGATTGCTCGTCTGGTTACCGACGTCGCTTACGGATTAATCGATCCGCGGATCAAGCTTAATGCTAGGAAGGAGGGCTAATCTTTGGAAGCTAATCAACAAATTAAAGTGATGCCGTCACCGGCGGATCTTACAGCGGATGATTTTGCAAGAATTGGTGCGGATGAGAAACAGGCTGAAATCATTCAGCGGGAGAGTGTTTCCGCGTTGAAGGACGCTTGGCAAAGACTGCTCTCCAATAAGCTGGCCATGACCGCATTGTTTATACTTATCGCTATCGCGCTTATGTCAATTTTCGGTCCATTAATGTCGAAATTTAATTACTATTCAAATGATCTGCTAAGCGGAAATATGAAACCGAATTCGGAGCATTGGTTCGGTACTGACGATTTCGGTCGTGATATGTTCGTACGTACTTGGTATGGGGCACGGATTTCGCTGGTCGTAGGCTTGGTTGCAGCCTTGATTGACCTTTGTATCGGTGTTGTGTACGGAGGAATTATGGGCTTCTTCGGCGGACGTGTCGATACGATTATGAACAAGTTCTCTGAAATTTTGTATGCTATTCCTTATTTGCTCGTAACAATTCTGCTGTTGGTCGTTATGGAGCCAAGTTTGGTTACGATCATCATCGCTTTGACCATTACCGGCTGGATTAATATGTCCTGGATCGTTCGGGGCGAGATTATTCAGCTCAAGAATCGCGAATTCGTGCTGGCATCCCGTTCTATGGGTGCAGGCTCGGGACGTCTATTGTTCCGCCATCTGCTGCCGAATGCACTTGGACCTATCATCGTTACGGTTACCTTATCCGTACCGAACGCGATCTTTGCGGAAGCGTTCCTGAGCTTCCTCGGTCTCGGTGTTCAAGCGCCGGTCGCTTCACTCGGTTCGATGATCAATGATGCATTGACCGGTTGGTTGTATTATCCTTGGCGTATGCTGTTCCCGGCGGTACTGATCAGCTTGATTATGTTGTCGTTTAACATTCTCGGCGATGGACTGCGGGATGCGCTCGATCCAAATCTGAAAAATTAGGAGGTGGAATGATGGAGCCGATTTTACAAGTCAAAGATTTGCATGTCTCCTTCCAGGTTAAGGGCGGCGAAGTAAAGGCTGTTCGCGGTATGAACTTTGAAGTGGGTAAAGGGGAAACGGTTGCGATTGTCGGTGAATCCGGAAGTGGTAAGAGCGTAACGGCCCAAACGATCATGCGTCTGATTCCGTCCCCTCCGTCAATTGTTAAGCAAGGTGAAATCTTGTTCCAGGGACAAGATATATTGAAGAAAAGTAATAAGCAAATGGAAGCTATTCGTGGTAAAGATATTGGCATGATATTCCAAGACCCGATGACCTCCTTGAACCCTACGATTCGTATAGGTAAGCAAATTACTGAAGTACTCATTAAACATCAGAAAATGTCAGCGGGTGAAGCTAAGAAGCGTGCGATCGAAATGCTCAAGCTGGTCGGCATCAAGAATGCTGAAGCCCGTTTTAACCAATATCCTCATGAATTTTCCGGCGGGATGCGCCAACGTGCGATGATCGCTATTGCTCTGGCTTGCCGTCCGTCGTTGCTGATTGCCGATGAACCGACGACGGCGCTGGACGTTACGATTCAAGCTCAGATTATGGATGTTATGAAGGACATGCAGGAACGTCTGGGTACCTCGATCATCCTGATTACGCATGACCTTGGTGTCGTTGCCGGGATGTGTGACCGCGTCATCGTCATGTATGCAGGGGAAGTCGTAGAGAGCGGTACGAAATGGGAGATATTCAAGAATCCACAGCATCCTTATACCAAAGGCTTGCTGAGATCGATGCCGCGTCTCGATCAGAAGAAAGGCGAGCCGCTTATTCCTATTATCGGTACGCCTCCGGACTTGATTAAGCCGCCGATCGGTTGTCCTTTTGCAGCGCGCTGTGATAAAGCGATGAAGGTCTGCGAACGTATCGATCCGGAAGCTACTGTATTCAGCGATACGCACCTTGCACGCTGCTGGAATCTGCATCCGATGGCTAAGGAGGTGCATCCGAATGAGTAAAGGCAAGACTTTAATTGAAGTTGAAGGATTGAAGAAGTATTTTAATGTCGGCGGCGGGGGTGTCCTCAAGGCTGTTAATGATATCAGCTTCTCGATTGCCGAGGGGGAAACGCTAGGTCTCGTTGGTGAATCAGGCTGCGGTAAGTCTACAGCAGGACGCACGATTCTGCGCCTGTATGAACCGACTGCCGGTAGTGTAAGATTTAACGGCGTAGACATCAATACGCTTTCTCCAGGTAAAATGAAGGCGATGCGCCGCGATATGCAGATGATCTTCCAGGATCCATATGCATCTCTGAATCCGCGGTTTACGGTTACAGATATTATCGGTGAAGCGCTGGATATTCATAAGATGGCCGGCTCACGCAAAGAACGGAAGAAGCGGGTTGAGGAACTGCTTGATATGGTCGGACTTAACCCTGACCATGCGACCCGTTACCCGCATGAATTCTCCGGTGGTCAACGGCAGCGGATCGGGATTGCCCGTGCGCTGGCTGTTAATCCGAAGTTCATCATCTGTGACGAACCGATCTCTGCGCTCGACGTATCTATCCAGGCTCAAGTTGTCAACCTGCTGGAGGATTTGCAGAACCGTCTCGGACTGACTTATCTATTTATTGCGCATGACCTCTCGATGGTTAAGCATATCAGTGATCGCGTTGCCGTAATGTATCTGGGCCGGATCGTGGAATTGGCAGAGAGTGAAGAATTGTACGCCAACCCGCTCCATCCTTATACGAAAACACTGTTATCTGCGATCCCGATTCCCGATCCCGAGATTGAAGCGAATAAGAAGCGGATCATTCATGAAGATCATGGTAATGGACCGATCCACACCGACAAGGATGCTTCGGTCAGCGGTGGAACCTATGATTTGGAGAATTCCGAGCTGGTCGAGGTTTCGAAGGGCCATTTCGTCTCCATGCCTAAGAAGGGCTGATCCGATGTCAACTATAATAAGAATGAACTCTCACCTGGTATACTGGGGTGAGAGTTTTATTTTGGGCAGAAGCATGCATTTACTCGATGGCTTATGATATATTTTTAAGGGATCAGAGGATCACATAGAACGGAGGATTGCAACCTGATGAATATTGTGCAAGAGTCGCTAGCGTTGAATAAACCGCTCTCAGAGGCTTATCTTAATGATTTTTCGAGCGTTGAGCAATTATATCAATATGATGCTATGGCCGAGGCAAGCTGGAGAGAGAGACTGAACTGGCTGCAGGAATCGGAGCATTTGCGGATTCCCCGCAAACAGCTGGTTGAGAGGCTTCGTGAATATAATCGGGCGCATAATCCGCATGAGGCTGTCGCTGCGTCTTTGGATACTCTGGAGAAGCCGGGAACAGTGGTTATTGTGGGCGGACAACAGAGTGGCCTGTTCTCTGGGCCATTGCTCGTCATTTATAAAGCGGTCACGATTATTAAGGCCGCGCAGCAGGCTTCGCAGCAGCTGGATCATCCGGTTGTCCCGGTGTTCTGGATCGCTGGTGAGGATCATGATTGGGATGAAGTGAATCACACTTATGTATTGTCTCCGGAATTGTCCGTAACACGGGTCCGAATCGCACGCGAGACAGAGCAGCGGCTTCCGGTCAGTCTGAATCCTATTGCCAGTGAAGAGTGGGAGCAGGCGATTTCCGAACTCGAGCAGCTGCTACCGGAGACGGAGTTCAGACCGGGCTTGATGGAACTGCTCAGGCAGGTAACGGAAGGTGTCGCCTCGTTAAGCGATGCTTTTGCGAAGCTGATGGGAAGCTGGTTCGGCAAATACGGATTAGTACTGCTTGATTCGGCGGATCCGGTGCTTAGAGAGCTTGAAGCCCCTGTGTTTGAGCGGATGATCGACGACAATGACAGACTGGGAGCGGCGTACCGTGCGGCAGCTGATCTCTGTCAGACTCTCGGCTACCAGATGCAAGCGGATGTTGCGGAGGATGGAGCGAACCTGTTCTATATTCATGATAGCGAGCGGCTTCTGCTGTTTAAGCATCATGGGAGATTCAGTGATCGCAAAGGGAAAGTGAGCTTTACTGCGGATGAGCTGAAGGCCGAATTGAAGGAGCACCCCGAGCGGTTCAGTAATAATGTGCTGACGAGACCGCTGATGCAGGATAGTCTGCTGCCTGTGCTTGGTACGGTGCTTGGTACGGGGGAGATCGCCTATTGGGCCTTGACTGGATCGGCCTTTAAGGCATTCGGGCTGCGGATGCCGCTACTGCTTAACCGGGAGTCTTTTACTGTAATAGAAGGAACGCTGCATAAGCATATGGATAAATATAATCTGAGCTGGAATGATGTAAGCAATCCTGAGGTATTCGGGCAAAAGAGAGAGGCCTGGCTGGCGGAGCAGGATGGATTGCATCTGGATGATCGCTTCGAGCAGATCAAGCAGACCTTCACTGAGCTGTACGATCCGCTGATCGAGCAACTCGGCGACATTCAAGCCGGATTGATCAAGCTGGGCACAGCCAATCGCGAGAAGATCGTTGAACAGATGGAATATTTGCGCGGCCGTGCCAAGGATGCGCTCAGTAAGGCCAATTCTGCGGGCCTCAGGCATTTCGATCGCATCGAATTTTCGCTCTTCCCGCAGCATAAACCGCAGGAACGCGTCTATAATGTATTCTATTATTTGAACCGTTACGGAAGCAGCTGGATTGATAACCTGCTGGGAATTCCTTATGATATAACGGGAAAGCATCGTATCATTTATTTATAATATGAGCTCGGGAGGGAATTGAAATGAATAAAGCGGCGATTGAGAACAGTATTGTTACAGATATGCAGCTTGCTCCGGAGGGCCACTTGAAGATCGATTGGGTGGAAGCCCATATGCCTGTGCTATCCCGGATTCGCAAGCAGTTTGAAGCAGAGCAGCCATTCAAGGGACTAAAGGTAGCGATATCTCTCCACTTGGAGGCGAAGACGGCCTATTTGGCCAAGGTTGTACAGGCTGGTGGTGCGGAAGTGACGATTACGGGCAGTAATCCGCTGTCCACGCAGGATGATGTATGCGCCGCGCTGGTTGAGGATGGAGTTACAGTCTATGCCAAGTACAATCCAGATCCGGTTGAGTACAAGCAGTTGATGATCCGGGCCCTGGAGACGAAGCCGGATTTGATTATCGATGACGGCGGAGATCTGGTGACGATCCTCCATTCCGAACGTCCGGATCTGCTCGAGCAGGTTCGCGGGGGTGCGGAGGAGACAACGACCGGGATTCTGCGCCTGAAGGCGATGGACAAAGAAGGACAATTGAAATTCCCGATGATCGCTGTGAATGATGCATATTGTAAATATCTATTCGATAATCGCTACGGAACCGGGCAGTCGGTATGGGATGGCATCAACCGCACGACGAATCTGGTCGTCGCGGGTAAGACCGTCGTTGTGGTTGGCTACGGCTGGTGTGGTAAGGGCGTGGCGATGCGCGCCAAAGGTCTCGGCGCTAACGTAATCGTAACCGAAGTGGATGCGATCAAGGCGGTCGAGGCTTATATGGATGGCTTCCGGGTCATGCCGATGACAGAAGCAGCCCAAATCGGCGATTTCTTCGTCACGGTAACGGGGAATCGCGATGTGATTCGCGGGGAGCATTATGATGTTATGAAGGACGGAGCGATCCTGTCCAATGCTGGACACTTCGATGTAGAAGTGAACAAGCCGGAGCTTGCCGCGCGTTCTACTTCGATCAGGACGGTTCGCCGTAATATAGAAGAATATCAATTACAGGATGGCCGTAAGATTTACGTGCTTGCGGAAGGCCGCTTGGTGAATCTGGCGGCAGGCGATGGACATCCGGCGGAAATTATGGATATGACCTTCGCTCTGCAGGCGTTATCTCTTAAATATGTAAATGAGCAATATAAGCAAATAGGCAAGATGGTTGTCAACGTGCCTTATGAGCTGGATGAACAGGTGGCTCGCTTCAAGCTGGAGAGCCTGGGCGTCAATATTGATTCATTGTCAGAGGAACAGCGCGTGTATTTGGACAGCTGGCAGGAGCATTAAAGAGCACCAGGCCGACTTGAACGGTCTCTAGGTATAATAGCGATTTCAATGAGCAGGATTTCGAAGTTCTTTAACCTCGAAGCCTGCTCTTTTTATTATTCTTTTCTCTTTCATCCAATTACCAAATATTTTTTTTGCTTTTAGCAGGATTTTTCCTTAATATGTTGAATATAACCATCATTGTGGTGTAAAGTGGTGTAATGTGGGGGAAAGAGGATAGGGGTGAGCGAAGCCGATGTTTATGGGGGAATACCAACATAGCATTGATGAGAAGGGCCGTATCATCATTCCGGCCAAGTTTCGCGACCTTCTTGGTAGCTCTTTCGTCATTACCCGGGGTCTTGATCAGTGTCTGTTTGTCTATCCCATGCAAGAATGGGAGCAGCTGGAGCAGAAGCTCAAGACTTTGCCACTAATGAAATCCGATGCTCGTGCGTTCACTCGTTTCTTCTTCTCTGGAGCCACCGAATGTGAGTGGGATAAACAGGGAAGGGTAAATATACCCGGCAATTTAAGGCAGTATGCTGGGCTGGAGAAGGAGTGTGTTGTACTGGGCGTGTCGAATCGTGTTGAAATTTGGAGCCGTTCGACGTGGACACAGTATTTTGAGCAGTCGGAGGAGTCATTCAATGAAATCGCAGAGAAGCTAGTAGACTTCAATTTCGATTTGTAGGGAAATTCAAAAAATCCACTTTTGATCACGATGTTAATCAGGAAGCTATTCGACATCGAATCTTGAATTCAGTCGGGCCTTCCGGTGCTGAAAATCGGACTTTTTGAATTACATTTTAAAACAGTCTGGAGGGCTGCAGTCTTGTTCCATCACATCACGGTACTTAAAGCAGAGGCGACAGAAGGGCTGAGCATTAAGCCAGGCGGTATTTATGTAGATTGTACGCTGGGTGGCGGCGGCCATAGCTCAGTCATATTGTCGAAGCTTAACGCGGAAGGCAGGTTGATCGCCTTCGATCAGGACGATTGGGCGCATGAGAATGCCAAGGAGATGCTTGCTCCCTATGGAGATCGCCTCACCTTGGTAAGGAGTAATTTTCGCCATCTGCAGGAGAAATTGTTAGAGCTTGATTTTGTTCCAAAATATGAAGGTCTACCCCAGGTAGATGGTATTTTATTCGATTTGGGAGTATCTTCTCCCCAGTTCGATGAGGGTGAACGTGGATTCAGCTACAATGCAGATGCTCCGCTCGATATGCGGATGGATCAGTCTGCTGAACTCACGGCTCGACATATTGTGAATGAGTGGCCTGAACGTGAGATCGCCCGCATTCTGTTCCAGTACGGCGAGGAGAAATTCTCACGGAGAATTGCCAAGGTTATAGCAGACCAGCGCCAGTTGGCTCCGATTGAGACAACGGGTGAGCTGGTCGAATTAATCAAGGCAGGGATTCCCGCGGCGGCGAGAAGAACCGGAGGACATCCAGCCAAGCGCAGCTTCCAAGCATTGCGTATTGCGGTGAATGATGAATTGGGAGCGTTTGAGGAAGGGCTGCATGCGGCGGTCCGTTGTCTTGCTCCGGGTGGTCGGGCTTCGGTCATTACCTTCCACTCCTTAGAGGATCGGATCTGCAAGCAAATCTTCGCCAGCTATGTGGAGAAATGCACTTGCCCGCCTGATTTCCCAATGTGTGTATGCGGAGGCAAAGGACAACTGAAGTTGATCAATCGTAAACCGATTATTCCTTCGGAAGAGGAACTGGAATTTAATCCTCGGGCACGCTCGGCAAAATTGCGTGTGGCGGAGAAGCTGCAATATAACGTAGAAACAGCGGAGGGAAAGTAGATGGCGTATACACGCGGAAATTTAGCAGTTAAAGAGAATACGGCGGCACGTGGACAGAATCCTCGCTACCGTGAAACGACCAAGGTGGTCACACATCGTTCCCCGCTTCCCGTCCGCGAGAAGCTGCTGTACATGGCGACGATTATATTTTGTGTTGCTATAGCGGCCGGACTGTTATGGCAAAATTCACAATTATATGATATCAAACGCCAGGTTTTCAATCTGAATACAGATATTCAAAGCATTAGTGCTCAAGTGAAGGAATTGTCGATCCAGAGGGAGAAGCTGGAGGAGCGCATTCCTGAAGAAGCAGCTAAGCTGGGCTATGTTGAACCGCAAAACGAAGGAGTCCATGTTCAGGTCCCGACCGCTTCCATCCGATAAAAAAGTAATTAAGAGGTTTTTATTATGATAAAACGAATAAAGCTTCGCACACTGCTAATAGGGGGAGTCATCACCCTCTTTTTTGCTGTCTTGATGATAAGAGTGTTCTGGGTTCAGGTGGTTGAAGAGAATTTCTGGCAGAGCTATGCCGAAAATCAATGGTCCAAGAAGAAGGTCCTCACGGCAACGCGAGGGATGATTACGGACCGGAATGGCGATGTACTGGCCGTGGATGCTCCAGCTTATACTGTTGCGGTTAATCCGCAAGTTATCAATAAATATGGATTGCAGGAGGAGATCGTTCAAGGCTTACACGAACTGCTCAACAAGAATGAGGGTGAATTAAGAAAGCTTGTAAATGCCAAGCGAGAGGATGGTAGCTTCTATCCACAGCGTGAAGTAAGAAATGAGGGCTGGAAGATTGACCAGGAGCTTCGCGACAAGATCGAGAAATTCTCCGAGGAGCTTAAAAAGAAGCATGACATTCAGGACTCCGGTATTCTACTGATTAAGGAAACAAAACGCTATTATCCGAAAAATAGTCTGGCGGCGCATGTGCTTGGTTATACGAGTCGTGAAGGAGAAGCCGTTGCCGGAATTGAAGCTTACTATGATGAAGAACTGACGGGTCAGAATGGAGCGATCGAATACAAGAGCGATGGCCGAGGGATTGAGATTCCGAAAGCTAGTGAAGTATACACCCCGGCAAAAGATGGCAAAGAAATTCAGTTAACAATCGATGATACGATACAGTATTATATTGAGGATGCGATGCAAGAGGCCTTCAATCAGCTGAAGCCGATCAGTATGACGGTAATCGCGGCTGATCCGAAGACGATGGAGATTCTCGGGATGGCTAATTTGCCTAGCTATAATCCAAATGAGTATTGGGTGGATGCCGATCAAAAAAGCTTGAAGAATTTCTATAATCATGCGATCAAGTCGGTATATGAACCGGGTTCAACCTTTAAGATTGTGACCTTGGGCGCTGTGGTGCAGGAAGGGCTATTCCATCCTGACGATTATTATATGTCCGGTAGCATCCGCGTACCTGGACAGACGATCCGTGACATTCGGCGCTCGGGCTGGGGCAGTATCAAATACCTGGAAGGGGTTAAGCGTTCCAGTAACGTAGCCTTCGTTAAGCTGGGCTATGAGCTGCTGGGGCCTGATCTTATGAAGCAGTATGTCGATAATTTTGGCTTCGGTCAGAAGACGGGCATAGAATTACCAGGCGAGGCCAAGGGCGTCGTGTCTCCAGAGCAGCCTGCAGACTATGCGGCGATGACCTATGGTCATGGTAAGCTGCTGGTAACTCCATTGCAGCAGGTCGCTGCGGTTGCGGCTATCGCCAACGGCGGTAAATTGATGGAGCCACATATCGTCAAGTCGATTACAGACCCGCTTACCGGAGATAAGGAAGTGACGCAGCCTAAAGTCATAAGACAAGTTATTTCCCAGGAAAGTGCGAAGAAGACGAGCGAATATTTGGAACAGGTCGTCTCGGATTTGAAGATCGGTAGTGGGCGTCATGCTTATATCGATGGTTATCGGGTCGCAGGTAAGACAGGTACGGCAGTTAAGGTAGTCAACGGAGAGTACAACTACAATAAACAGGTCGTCTCCTTCATCGGATACGCTCCGGCGGATGATCCGAAGATTGCGATGCTGGTGCTGATCGATGAGCCTCAGGATTCCCATCTTGGCGGGGGGACGGCGGCGGCTCCGGTGTTCAAGAAGATCATTAACCAAACGCTGCAATATATGGGCGTCCCTAAGAAATTCAACAATAAGACATCCACAGATATCGCGAATAACGGTGTCAAGGCCCCTGATTTAAAGGGCTTGACGGCCCAGGATGCCAAGAATAAGCTGGCGGGATTAGGAATTAATTACGCCACTCTCGGTAAAGGAAGCAAGGTCGTCTCGCAATTTCCGAAATCCGGCTCCATCCTCAAGACCGGACAGCATATGTATCTGCTGACGGAAGAAGGAGATAAGGTCAACATCCCTAGCCTGAAGGGACAGTCTCTACGCGATGCGATGGAGCTGCTCTCGGCTATAGGCGTGGAGGCGAGAATCGAGGGCGAGGGATATGTCGTCTCCCAGACCTTGACGAAGGAGAATGGCAAGCGGCGAATAGACCTTGTGCTGGAGCCTACGCTTAAGGAAGAAGAGGAAGAAGCGGAGCAGGAGCAGCAGAATGAAGAGGCTGATGTTCCTGAAGATAATGCCGGAGAAAGCTCGGGTTCTTCCCCATAGCTTGTTCTAACCCCTGTTTGTCCTGAATATTTATGATATGAAACCAATCATGCTCAGGATGAAACAGGGGGGCAATTTTCAATGAAGATCTCCAAGCTTACCATTAGAAGAAGACTGTTCTTGCTGCTGTGTATGCTATGTGTGCTGTTTATGGCTCTAGTTGTCCGGCTTGCTTATGTACAGCTCGGCGAAGGAGCGGAGCTGTCGGCAAAGGCAGAGGATTCCTGGCGGCGAAATATTCCTTATTCTGCGAAACGCGGGGAGATCACTGATCGCAATGGCAATGTTCTCGCGTATAACGTTACCACTCCAACTGTTATGGCCATTCCGGTACAAGTGAAATCGCCGGAGACGACCGCACACAGTTTAGCGCCGCTGCTCGGAATGAGTGAGGATAAGGTGCTGAAGATCATAACCAAGAAAGAATCCATAGTCAGGTTACAGCCCGGAGGTCGCAAAATTACGATGGAAAAAGCACAGGAAATTCGTGATTTGGATCTGCCGGGTATTGTTGTTGCCGAGGACAATAAAAGATATTATCCTTATGGAGGACTTGCCGCCCATATTCTTGGATTCACCGGCGGCTATAATCAGGGTCTGACTGGTCTGGAAAAGAAATATGACAGCGAATTAAGCGGGATGAACGGAAGTGTCTCTTATCTGTCCGATGCCGGAGGAAGATTGATGCCGGGTTCCTCGGAGATCTATATGGAGCCCAGGGATGGGCTGAATTTGCAGCTGACGATCGACAAGTCGATTCAGAGCATCATAGAGCGGGAGCTCGATCAGGCGATGGCCAGGCTTAATGCCAATTCGGCGCTTACGATTGCGATGAACCCCAAGACGGGGGAAATCCTCGGCATGGCAGCCAGGCCCGGATACGAACCGGCCAGCTATCAGGAGGTAGATCCTCAGATATATAACCGGAATCTCCCGATCTGGATGACTTATGAGCCGGGCTCCACATTCAAAATCATTACCCTCGCGGCCGCTCTGGAGGAACAGAAGGTAGATTTACAGCATGATCACTTCTTTGACCCGGGCTTTACCAAGGTGGGGGGAGCTACCCTCCGCTGCTGGAAGAGAGGCGGGCATGGCAGTCAGACGTTCCTGCAGGTCGTGGAGAATTCCTGTAACCCAGGCTTTGTCGCTCTGGGCCAGCGGCTTGGTAAAGAGACGTTGTTCAAGTATATTAAAGATTTCGGCTTCGGCAGCAAGACGGGCATTGATCTCAGCGGCGAGGCGACCGGGATTCTGTTCAAATTGGCCAATGTCGGGCCAGTGGAGTTAGCGACCACCTCGTTCGGCCAAGGGGTCTCGGTGACACCTATTCAGCAAATTACCGCTGTATCCGCTGCTATCAATGGCGGGAAGCTATACAAGCCCTATGTGGCCAAGTCCTGGACGAACCCGGATTCGGGGCAGGTTGTTGATGCTACAGAGCCGCAGTTTGTGCGTCAGGTGATTTCTGAGGAAGCCTCGAAGAAAGTACGGGAGGCGCTGGAGAGCGTCGTGGCCAATGGCACCGGCGGCAATGCGTTTATCGATGGCTATCGCGTCGGAGGGAAGACAGGGACGGCTCAGAAGGTCATCAATGGCCGCTATTCAGCGAATGAGCATATCGTGTCCTTCATCGGCTTCGCTCCAGCGGATGATCCGCAGATCGTCGTATATACCGCCGTGGACAATCCGCAGGGAATTCAGTTTGGCGGCGTGGTAGCCGCTCCGATCGTGCGCAAGATTCTAGCGGATTCTCTCGATTACTTACAGATTCCGCCGCGCAAGGAGCAGGTCGCGAAGAAATATAAGTATAATGAGACACCGATCGTGACGGTCCCAGATTTAATCGGCTACACAACTCAGGATATCTATGAGGATATGAATACGAATTTTAATCTGGTGAAGTCGGGCGCTGGCTCTATCGTGATTAACCAGGCTCCTAAAGCGGGCACTAGAGTTGAACGCGGCTCGACCATCCGAATTTATATGGGGAGTGAATCTGAAGCTGAGCAGAACCATGAGCATGAATTTAAACAATCTCATGAGTAGCCTTAGATTTTACGATCCTGAAATTTATTAGTTTTGGCGATACTAGGATTAACATCGGTTGAAGATTTTGACGGAGGGGAAGAACTATGCTGCTTAAAGATTTAGCAACTTATTTAATAGCATCGGAAATATCGGGAGATGAGCATACAGACTGCCAGGGAATCTGCTTCGATTCCAGACAAGTGAAGCCGGGCGATCTGTTCCTCTGTCTGCCGGGTCACACGGTAGACGGTCATCAATATGCCAAGCAAGCCGCGGAGCAAGGGGCTAGCGCGCTTGTCGTGCAGCGCTTCCTGGAAGAGGTATCGCTGCCGCAATTGAAGGTGAAGGATAGCCGACTTGCTATGGCTGTACTGGGCAATGTGTTCTTCGATTATCCCAGCAATCGCTTGAAGGTAATCGGTATTACGGGGACGAACGGGAAGACGACGACGACCTATCTGATCGAGCGTATTCTGCTGGATCAAGACAAGAAGACCGGACTGATCGGCACGATCGAGCGGAGGTTTGACGGCAAGGCGGTACCGATGCCGCGCACGACCCCGGAAGCTCTCGACTTGCAGCGCTACTTGCATGAAATGGTGCAGGGGGGCGCCTCCCATTGTGTGATGGAGGTATCCTCCCATGCGCTTGAACAAGGCCGCGTGAAAGGCACTCATTTCCGTACCGCCGTCTTCATGAACCTGACCCAGGATCATCTGGACTATCATGAGACGATGGAAGCGTACATGGAAGCCAAGGGCTTGTTCTTCTCCCGTCTTGGCAACACATACCCTCAGGCTCCGGCTGAACGCAGCTATGCTGTGTTGAATGCGGATGATGCGGCTTCTGATTATTTCGCCAAGCAAACGTCCGCAGAGACGATTACTTACGGTGTGGAGCATGCGGCTGATGTCAGAGCTTCGAATATTTCGATAACAGCGAAAGGCACCTCCTTCCATGTGGAGACCTTCCGTGGCAATGCGGACATTACGCTACGGATGGTCGGCAAGTTTAATGTATACAATGCCCTCGCTGCCATAGCGGCGACCTTGCTGGAAGGAATCCCTCTGGAGAGCATCAAGGCGAGCCTGGAGGCGATCAAGGGCGTTGAAGGCCGGGTAGAGGCCGTGGATGAGGGTCAATCCTTCGCGGTGATCGTCGATTACGCCCATACCCCGGACGGTCTGGAGAATGTTCTGCGCACGGTGAATGAATTTGCTAAAGGTCGGGTGATTTGCGTCTTCGGCTGCGGCGGGGACCGTGACCGGAAGAAGCGCCCGATCATGGGCAGGATCGCTGCGAAATATGGCGATCATGTCATTATAACCTCGGATAATCCGCGGACAGAGAACCCGACATTGATATTGAAGGACATTGAGGCCGGACTAGTAGAGGACCATGTTCCACTAGAGCGCTATGAGCTGATCGTAGACCGCCATGCAGCGATTCAAAAGGCTATTGAAATGGCAAGCCATGACGATGTAGTATTGATTGCGGGGAAAGGACATGAGACCTATCAGATTATCGGCAAGGAAGTGCATGATTTCGATGATCGTCTCGTGGCCAAAGAAGCGATAAGGGGTTTAGCAAAGTGATAAAAAGAAAATTAGCGGACATCGCTGCGATGTGCGGTGGACAGGTAGCGAATGCCGATGATAACAATCTAATCATTCAAGGAGTTATTACCGACTCCAGACGTATTGAACAGGGCTGCTTATTCGTGCCGCTGTCTGGCGAGCGCTTCGACGGGCATGCCTTTGTCGCGGATAGTCTGGCGAGCGGAGCCAGCGCCACGTTGTGGGAGAGGATTAAGGGAAATCCGCCTGGGCCTGCCATTCTGGTCGACGATGCCCTTGAAGCGCTGCAGCGTCTTGCCAAGAGCTATCTTGCTGCGACTGAGGCCAAGGTGGTCGGAATTACGGGCAGCAACGGGAAGACGACGACGAAGGATCTGCTCTATTCCCTGTTGGCAACTACTTATAGAGTGCATAAGACAGGGGGGAACTACAACAATCATATCGGACTACCGCTAACCATTCTGGCGATGCCGGAGGATACCGAGATCGCCGTGCTTGAAATGGGCATGAGCGGCCGCTATGAAATAGAGTTCCTTTCAAAGCTGGCTGAACCGGAAGCGGTCATTGTCACGAATATCGGCGAGTCGCATTTGCAACAACTCGGCTCCCGGCTGGAAATCGCCCGGGCCAAGCTGGAGATTCTATCCGGGCTGAAGGCAGGGGGGCTGTTCGTATACAATGGGGACGAACCTTTGATCCAGGAAGTATTGGCCGATTCGGATACACCGAAGCCGGAGCAGCTGCATACACTGACTTTTGGTTTAAATGGAAATAATGATATTTATCCGAGTGGAATCATGTTCCTGGAGCATGGCACCATGTTCACCTTGAAAGAGGGCGAGACGCCTTTTGAGCTGCCGCTGCTCGGTGAGCATAATGTAGTCAATGGTCTTGCGGCCATCGCTGTGGCGAGACATTATGGCATCGCGGACACCGCGATCCGGGAAGGTCTGAAGCATGCGGAATTGACAGGAATGCGGATCGAGATCGTCCAAGGGGATAACGGGGTTACGATTCTGAATGATGCCTATAACGCAAGCCCTACATCAGCCAAAGCGGCGATCGATGTACTGAAGACGATGAAGGGCTACCGTAACAAAATCGCCGTACTCGGGGATATGCTTGAGCTCGGAGAGGACGAAGTGCGATTCCATCAAGAAGTGGGCGAATTTCTGACACCAGAGAATACGGATCTACTGTTCACATACGGAAGGCTGGGCCGGGAAATCGCCGCCGGAGCGAAGAAGCATCTGCTTCCGGACAATATTTATGCATACGATGACAAGAGCGAGCTTATTCATAAGTTAATCAGTCTACTTCATCCGAAGGATATTATACTGGTGAAGGCCTCACGCGGAATGAAGCTTGAAGAAGTCGTCGAAGCGGTCAAACATAGCGAATTACATCAATAATACCGGCGAGAGGAGGGTGATCCCATGGATTACGGACTTATCTTATTAACGATTGGAGTATCTTTTATTTTAGCTGTCATATCAGCCCCTATATTAATCCCTATATTGCGACGGATGAAATTCGGTCAGCAAATTCGCGTAGAAGGGCCACAGAGCCATCAGAAGAAAGCGGGCACGCCTACGATGGGCGGCGTCGTCATTATTTTAGCGTTCACTATTGCATATTTGAAATTCTCGGTAGTGAATACGGACTTCTACGTTCTGCTGGTAGCAACGCTCGGATTCGGGCTGGTCGGGTTCCTCGATGATTACATTAAAATTGTATTCAAACGATCCTTGGGACTGACACCTAAGCAAAAACTGATTGGACAACTGATATTCGCCGGTATTGTATGTGCATTGCTTATATCGGGAGGACATAGTACAGCGATCGGCATTCCGGGAACAGGCTTCTCATTCGACCTGGGGCCTTGGTTCTATTATCCTTTTATCATTGTGATGATGCTGGCGATCAGCAACGCGGTGAACTTTACCGATGGGCTGGACGGTCTCTTATCCGGTGTCAGCGCCATTGCCTTTGGCGCCTATGCGATCATCGCGATGCAAGCTACTTCGATGGTAGCGGCGGTTTGCGCCGCAGCTATGATCGGAGCGGTGCTTGGATTTCTTGTGTTCAATGCTCATCCGGCCAAGGTGTTTATGGGTGACACCGGTTCGCTCGGAATCGGCGGGGCGATCGCGGGGATTGCCATCGTCACGAAGAGTGAATTGTTATTTCTAGTCATCGGCGGAATATTCGTGATTGAAATGCTGTCTGTCGTATTACAGGTAGTTTCTTTCAAAACTCGTGGTAAACGTATTTTTAAAATGAGCCCGATCCATCACCATTTTGA
Source organism: Paenibacillus aceti (assembly GCF_003614185.1). Lineage (GTDB taxonomy): Bacteria > Bacillota > Bacilli > Paenibacillales > Paenibacillaceae > Fontibacillus > Fontibacillus aceti. The sequence continues at coordinate 2,341,845 of NZ_KZ987724.1, read as the reverse complement.
ATTGTCCGGCTGGTCGGAATGGCGCGTCGTTGTGACATTCTGGGCTGTCGGCCTAGTATTAGCGGTTGTTGGACTCTATTTGAACAAGGGGTTGTAGAGATGAATCATCCAGAACAATATCGGGGACGGCAGGTTGTCGTCCTCGGTTTAGCAAAAAGCGGTGTAGAGGTAGCCAAGATCCTTCATCATTATGGAGCGATAGTTACCGTAAACGATAGGAAGACGCGCGAAGAGAGTCCCGAAGCATCTGAATTAGAGGCTTTGGGAATTTCTGTTGTATGCGGGGGACATCCGGACGGACTGATCTCTCCATCGGTAGAGCTGGTTGTGAAGAATCCCGGCATACCGTACAGTGCTCCGCCTGTCGTGAAGGCGCTGGAGCTCGGCATCGATGTCGTGACGGAGGTCGAGGTGGCCTATCATCTGAGCAAGGCCCCGATCATCGGAATCACGGGCTCGAACGGAAAGACGACAACGACGACCTGGATTGGCAAGCTGCTGGAAGCTGCTGGGCTTCAGCCCATCGTGGCGGGAAATATCGGTACTCCACTCTGCGTAGCTGCCGAGAGCGCAGAGGCGGAGAACTGGCTCGTAGCCGAGCTTAGCAGCTTTCAATTGAAGGGGACGCAGGATTTCCGACCCAAGGTGGGGGTGCTGCTGAATATTGCCGAGACGCATCTGGATTATCATGGGTCGATGGACGATTATATCGCTTCAAAAGTCAAGCTGTTTGCGAATCAGACATCCTCCGATATCGCTATCGTGAATTGGGATGATCCGGTATGTCGTCAGCTTGTGTCTCATCTGAAGGCGAGACCTATCCCTTTCTCGATGACGGAAGAACTGACGGAAGAGGGGGTATTCGTCACGCCTGCCTTCATTTCCGGTGTCGAGGATGAACGGGAACGGACCATCGTATACCGCGATTCGGAAGGGAAGCTCCATTCGATTATTGCTGTCCACGATATCGGTCTGCCTGGGCGGTTCAACGTCGGGAATGCGCTGGCTGCGGTCGCCGCTTGCATAGCGGCTGGTGCGCCATGTGAGCCGCTGGCGGAGCCGCTACGTACTTTCAGAGGGGTAGAGCATCGGCTTGAGTTTGTCGAAGTGAAGCATGACGTTACTTATTACAACAATTCCAAGGCAACGAATGGCAAAGCGACGATGATGGCTCTGGGCGCGTTGAATCAACCGATCGTTCTGATCGCTGGTGGTCTCGATCGGGGGTCTGACTATATGGAGCTATTGCCTGCCTTCAAGGAGAAGGTCAAAGCGGTGGTAGCTCTTGGACAGACGAAGGAGAAAATCGCCAAGGTAGCTGAACTGGCGGGTCTAAGCGATATCGCCATTGTCGATACTGTTGACAGTGCCGCCGATACGCTGCGCAACGCGATTACGCAGGCTGCTGAATTCGCCAAGCCCGGAGATATCGTCTTATTATCTCCTGCCTGCGCCAGCTGGGACATGTTCAAATCCTATGAAGAGCGTGGACGCATTTTTAAAGAGGCGGTGCATACCCTTTAAGTAGGGGGGTGGAAAAGCCCCTACTTCTTTTAAAAAAGGTGGCTGCCACGATGGAGAAGAGCCGAAAGGCGCCGGATTTCTGGCTGTTAGCCAGCATTTTATCCTTGCTGACGATCGGAATTGTGATGGTATATAGCGCGGGCTCCGTGCTCGGTTTTCATGATTACGGTGATTCCTTTTATTTTGTAAAACGTCAGGCATTATTCGCTGTTCTCGGCCTTGTAGCGATGTTCTTCATGATGAATCTCGATTATCGCTTGCTGAAGAGGTATGCGAAGCTTGGATTAATCGTCTGCTTCTGTCTGCTTGTGATCGTACTGATCCCTGGAATCGGTGTCGTGCGAGGCGGAGCGAGGAGCTGGCTCGGCATCAGTTCATTCGGCATTCAGCCCTCCGAGTTCATGAAGCTCGGCATGATTCTGTTCCTGTCGTATTTGCTTAGTCAAGAGAATTATAGAATTACCAATTTTACTAGGGGGCTGCTGCCTCCGTTGGGCATCATCGGCCTGGCCTTCGGTATGATCATGCTGCAGCCAGACCTGGGGACCGGTACGGTCATGCTAGGAGCTTCGATGCTGATCGTATTCACGGCTGGAGCCAGAATCAAGCATTTGGCGGGTTTGGCTGCCGTAGGCGCAGTCGGGTTCGTCGGGCTTATTCTGGCGGCTCCATATCGCCTGGCGAGAATTACAGCCTTCCTTGACCCGTGGTCCGATCCGCTTGGCGCGGGCTATCAGATCATTCAATCTCTGTATGCCATCGGACCAGGCGGCCTGGCTGGGCTGGGTCTGGGGATGAGCAGGCAGAAGTACAGCTATGTGCCAGAACCGCAGACTGACTTTATCTTCTCCATCCTGGCGGAAGAGCTTGGCTTCATCGGCGGACTGCTCGTGCTGATGCTGTTCCTGATTCTGATCTGGCGCGGCATGAGAGTAGCGATGACGGTGGACGATACGTTCGGAAGTTTACTGGCGGTGGGGATCGTTGGTATGGTAGGGGTGCAGGTTGTGATCAATATCGGTGTCGTTATCGGTCTGATGCCGGTAACCGGCATTACTTTACCGCTGATAAGCTATGGAGGCTCCTCGTTGACGCTGATGCTTACAGCTCTAGGTATTTTACTTAATTTATCCCGTTTTGCGAGGTGAAAGTATGCGTGTCGTATTAAGCGGCGGCGGTACAGGGGGACATATCTACCCTGCGCTGGCTGTTGCCAATGAATGCGCTCTGGAAGAGCCTAATTCAGAATTTCTATATATCGGCGGTCAGAAAGGACTGGAGAACTCTATCGTTCCGAAGGCGGACATCGCTTTTAAGTCGATTGAGATCACCGGCTTTCGCCGTAAATTATCCTTTGAAAATGTGAAGACTGTGATGCGCTTTCTAAAAGGGGTGCAACAGTCCAAGAAAATGCTGCGCGAATTCAAGCCTGATGTTGTCATCGGTACCGGCGGATATGTGTGTGGTCCGGTAGTCTATGCAGCAGCGAAGCTGGGCATTCCTTCAATCATTCATGAACAGAATGCGGTACCTGGATTGACGAATCGATTCTTGAGCAAATATGTAGATACGGTAGCGGTTAGCTTCGAGGAATCGATGTCCTTATTCCCGGGAACGAAGCATGTCATCTATACGGGCAATCCGCGCGCGACGACGGTTGTTTCTGCTGACAAGAATAAAGGCTATGAGTCGCTCGGCGTATCGAGAAATCGTCCGATTGTGCTGCTGGTTGGCGGCAGTCAAGGGGCGAGAGCGATCAATGAAGCGATGGTGCAAATGGCTTCGGAGCTGGATAAATTGCCGGAAATCACATTTGTGTATGTGACAGGCAACAATTATTACGAACCGACGTTAAAAACAATAGAGAGCAAGCTGGGGCGCTTACCTGACAATCTGCTGATCCTGCCCTATGTTCATAACATGCCGGAGGTGCTGGCCGCGACTTCGCTGATCGTGAACCGTGCCGGAGCTTCCTTCCTGGCGGAGATCACTTCTCTGGGCATCCCGTCGATCCTCATTCCTTCGCCGAATGTGACGAATAACCATCAGGAGAAGAATGCCCGATCCCTCGAAAAGGCAGGCGCAGCGGAAGTAATTCTGGAGCCGGAGCTTAGCGGTCAAGGGTTATTCGAGAAGATCCAGCGGATCATGAAGGATACCCGCTTGCATGGGACTATGTCATCAGCCTCCCGCGGACTTGGCAAGCCTGATTCGGCTCATTTGATCGTCACGGAGATGAAGAGATTGTCCAGCAAGCAGAAGCAGGCATAAATACAGGCTTGTCACAAGACGTTGAAGCCGAGCCAGGATGGGCTTGCATCAGTGCCGTCTGGGCGATTGTCACACTCTCCAGCAGGGAGGCATAAGATACCCTATACATCGTGACGATCTTCAAGCGGAGACTCAAGAGGTTCGGTAGAGAATCGGACTTCTTGAACACGCACTTAAAAGGACCTTAACAGGAGTGAGCGTTCTTGGTAAGTTCAGTTCGGCCGCAGGCAGAATCCAGTTTCCCGGCAGACCTATCCATGTACAAGATCAAGGGGGAATTTATGATGCAGCAATGGTTAGCGGAGTTATCACAGCTCGATGTAGGAGAGATTCTGCTGGACGAACCGCTGTCGAAGTACACGACCTGGAAGATAGGCGGCCCTGCAGATGCGATGATCACCCCGGGCGATACGGCACAGCTGGCGAATCTCGTTGCTGCACTGCATCGGCGGCAAATTCCCTGGATGATTATCGGGAAAGGCTCCAATCTGCTCGTCTCAGATAAGGGCATCCGCGGCGTTGTCATCAAGCTGGGGAGAGAATTTGAAGAGATCGGGTTTCAAGGGACCGAGGCTTGGGCTGGTGGTGCTGCTTCCCTCGTCAGATTAAGTATTATGGCGGGCAAGCAGGGATTAACCGGTCTTGAGTTCGCCGGAGGCATCCCGGGTACGGTAGGCGGAGCTGTCTGTATGAACGCTGGCGCTCATGGGTCCGATTTGTCACGCATATTCAAATCCGCTGAAATTGTTCTGGAGACAGGTGAATTGGTTACTTGCAGTGCAGAGGAGATGAGGTTCTCTTATCGCCATTCCATACTGCAGGAGCAACCCGCTATTATGGCGCGCGCATGCCTTGAGCTGAAGAAGGGGGACCGCCTGGAAATTGCCGCCGCGATGGCTGCATACAAGGACCGTCGCCGGAAAACCCAGCCGTTGCAGCAGCCGTGCGCGGGGAGCGTGTTCCGCAATCCGCCGGGGGATTATTCCGCCAGGCTGATTGAGGCAGCCGGACTTAAAGGGCTGCGTGTAGGCGGAGCCGAAGTATCCGGACTGCATGCCAATTTCATCATCAACACCGGGCAAGCGACAGCAGAGGACGTTCTTTCGCTCATCGAGCAGATCAAGGACACAATAGCTTCGAAATATGGAGTTCAATTGGTGCCAGAGGTTTTCTTCGTGGGCGATCGGTAAACTCGGAGGTGATACATTGGACAAATTGGTGATCGAAGGCGGGAGGCCCTTGTCGGGATCCATACGTATCCATGGCGCGAAAAATGCCGCACTGCCTATTCTGGCTGCCAGCCTGATGTGCGAGGGGCGGGTGCAGCTTGGCAATGTCCCTCGCCTGCTCGATATCGACGTGATGCTCGGCATATTGAGCCGATTGGGATGCGCAGTAGTCACGCAAGGTGATACCGTCATCGTTGACGCCAGTGGTGCTAATTCCAGCCATGTGCCGGAAGATTTAATGAAGCAAATGAGATCGTCTATTTTCCTCATGGGTCCTTTGCTGGCTCGGTTCGGAGAGGTTTGCATTTATCAGCCGGGCGGCTGTGCGATCGGGGAGAGAAAGATTGATCTGCATCTGCGCGGGCTTGCGGCGCTCGGTGCCAAGATTGAAGAGAATGATCATCAGATTTGGTGCAGAGCGACTAAGCTGATGGGAAATGATATTCATCTTGATTTTCCTAGTGTCGGAGCGACGGAGAATATTATGATGGCTGCTGCGCTGGCCGAAGGGACGACGGTCATTAGCAATGCCGCACGCGAACCCGAAATTCAGGATTTACAGCATTTCTTGAATTCGATGGGAGCTAGAATTATCGGAGCTGGAACGGATACGATAACGATTCAGGGGGTCGCCTCGCTGGAGCCTTGCGATTATCAGATCATCCCTGACCGGATCGTAGCAGGAACCGCGCTAATTGCAGCTGCGGCAACGCGGGGAAGCATAACTGTGACGCACTGTAATCCCGCTCATCTTACGTCCTTGATTCATGTACTGCGCCGCTCCGGTGTTCAAATAGGGGCATACAATGATATAATATCCGTGAGCAGCGCGCATAGGCCGAAGGCGGTTGAGAAAATTATCACTTCACCTTATCCTTCCTTTCCAACCGACCTGCAGTCTCAGATCATGGTGCTGCTGTCTCTGGCAGACGGACTTAGCCTCATGAAGGAGACGGTCTTCGAAGGCCGATTGAGACATGTCGATGAATTAGTGCGAATGGGAGCCGATATTTCAGTCGATTTGAATACGGCGTTCATACGCGGTGTACCAAGACTATATGGAGCGACGGTAGAAGCGACGGATCTGCGGGCTGGGGCGGCGTTGGTCATTGCTGGTCTGGCCGCACAAGGCCGAACAGTGGTAGAGCAGATTCATCACATCGATCGCGGCTATGAGCATATCGAATTGATGTTCGGGCGGCTGGGCGGCGTTATGCGCCGCGAGAACACAGCGTTGAAGCAGTTGGATCTGGCTTAATAGATTTGAAAGCCTGGTATTATTCCCCTCCTGCGGAGGGGATATAGGCCTATTGAGGTCATTTATAATAAGAATAGTATTATGCGGAGAAAGAAAATATGATGCTAAAAGTGAATGTACCTACTCTCAAGGAGCCAAGACCCAAAAAGAAGAGCAGCCGCAAAATTATGGTGATTCTCATTTTACTGTTTATCGCCATACTATGCGTCCTATTCTTCCGCTCCTCGTTGAGTAAAATCTCGGATATAACTTTCCAAGGTAATGTATTCGCTACCGAGACAGAAATGCTGAGTGCTAGCGGGCTTGAGGTTGGCGCTCCCTTCTTCGGGACAAGCTCTGACAAGGTAGAGACCAGATTGGCCAAGCTCCCTTCGATCGAAGAAGCTACGGTCAAGAAGTCCTTTCCGGGATCGATCACGATTACGATCAAAGAGTATCCGCTGGCCGCTTATCAGTTGACTTCGGATGGTTCACTCCGGGGGTTCCTGGCGAATGGGACGATGATCACGCTGAAGAATGGGACGATGCCGATGGAGAAGCCGATCTTGACCGGCTGGTCGTCAGATGATCCTAATCTGGGCAAGCTGTGCACTGTGCTGGCGCAAATTCCAGATTCATTGACCTCGGACATTTCCGAGATTACGCCTTCACCGACCTTGTCCTATCCTGATCGCATCAAGATCTATACCCGATCTCACTTTGAAGTGATCTCGGCGATCTCGCTGCTTCCGGCCAAGGTGGAATATATGAATACGATATTGGAAGCGCAGGACCCTGGAACATTGACAATGCTGGAAGCAGACTCGTATATCCCATTTAATCAGGATGAAGGCAAGGAAAACGATGAAAATGATACTACTCATCCGTGAAAATCAATGGTAAAATACATTTTATGGACAAGTTTCCTTTCTCCTTCTTTTTTCTCTTCCTTTCAGCAGGTTTGGAGTTAGCGAAAGGTCTATGTATAGTATAGGTATAGGCGAATAAGTTGCTCGCCTTACATGCAAAAGTTGGAGATTAAAAAATTTGTAGAAAAAAGAGGGAAAGGTTAACTGACGTTGAATTATCTTTAGAGAGTGCAAATTTAATGCTATTATATTTATTTGGAAATAGGAGGTGCCAAGGGCTTGAGCAACAATGACATCATTGTTAGTTTGGACATCGGTACATCCAAAGTTCGTGCTATTATAGGGGAAATTAATAATGGATCCTTTAATATTATTGGGGTTGGATCTGCCGACTCGGAAGGTATTCGCAAAGGTGCGATTGTAGATATTGACCAGACGGTTCAATCGATCCGCAGTGCTGTGGATCATGCGGAACGGATGGTAGGTATTCAAATATCGGAGGTATACGTCGGCATTTCGGGTAACCATATCGGACTCCAAACGAGCCATGGAGTGGTAGCCGTACAGAATGAAGACCGGGAAATCGGTGAAGATGACATTGAACGGGTCCTGAAGGCAGCTGAGGTTATCGCTCTGCCACCGGAACGGGAGATCATCGATGTAGTAGCTAAGCAGTATGTAGTTGACGGGTTGGAAGGGATTAAGGATCCGCGGGGAATGATCGGTGTCCGCCTTGAGGTAGAGGCTACGATTATTACCGGAAGCAAGACAGCGATACATAACTTGCTTCGCTGTGTTGAGAAGGCCGGATTGAAGATCCACGATCTGGTATTATTATCCCTCGGAGCCGGTCAACTTGCCTTATCCAAAGACGAGAAAACGATGGGCTCTGTGCTGGTAGATATCGGTGCCGGGTCCACAACGATCGCTGTATTTGAAGGCGGCACGATCGTTGCGACATCCACGCTTCCGATAGGGGGAGAATTTATAACGAATGACATTGCTTACGGACTTCGCACACTGACGGATCAGGCGGAGAAGGTTAAGCTGAAGTATGGCTGTGCATCGATTGAGGATGCTGCCCCAGACATCACATTCAAAGTAACCAGGATCGGAAGTAATGTGGATAAGGAATTTACGCAAGAGGATCTTGCCGCAATCGCCGAGCCTAGGGTTCAGGAAATCTTTCAATTAATTCGCGATGAAGTAAGGCGACTCGGATATAGCGATATGCCCGGAGGATACATTCTTACGGGTGGCACCTCATCGATGCCAGGCTTATTAAAGGTTGCTCAGGACGAATTGTCGACCTCTGTGCGGATTGCTGTACCCGATTATATCGGTGTGCGGGACCCTGGATTTACGGGTGGTGTCGGGATTCTGTATAAAGTCATCAAGAATTTCCGCATTCGAAGTGCGGGCCCTAAGAAAACTACGAACCGGACCAAGCCTGCAGCCGCTCAGGAAACTGCGCGTAAGACAGGAATTATGGAACGTTTGAAAAATTTATTTAGTGAATTCATATAATTGATTGGTTCTTAAGGAATGGACGAGCCATCCATGCACAATGAGGGGGAGATGGAAGAGTATGTTAGAATTCGATTTTGAAATGGAGAGCTTGGCTCAAATTAAAGTCATTGGTGTAGGCGGAGGCGGAAGCAATGCCGTTAACCGGATGATCGAGAATGGAGTGCAAGGCGTAGAATTCATTACTGTGAATACCGATGCTCAGGCCTTGCATCTGGCTAAATCCGAGCATAAATTGCAAATCGGGGATAAGCTGACGCGCGGTCTTGGCGCGGGCGCTAACCCGGAGGTAGGTAAGAAGGCTGCGGAGGAATCCCGCGATTTGATCGCTAATACTTTGAAGGGCGCCGATATGGTGTTCGTTACCGCTGGTATGGGGGGCGGAACCGGTACCGGTGCGGCTCCAGTCATCGCCGAGATTGCCAAGGAATGCGGCGCGCTGACGGTAGGCGTCGTAACTCGTCCCTTCACCTTTGAAGGACGTAAGCGTTCCTCGCATGCTGAAACAGGGATCGAAGCTCTGAAAGAGAAGGTAGATACCCTGATCGTCATTCCGAACGATCGACTGCTGGAAATTGTCGATAAGAAGACACCTATGCTGGAAGCGTTTCGCGAGGCGGATAATGTGCTTCGTCAAGCGGTACAAGGCATTTCTGATCTGATCGCCGTTCCGGGCTTGATTAACCTTGATTTTGCCGACGTGAAGACGATCATGACTGAACGCGGATCCGCCCTGATGGGCATCGGCGAAGCCACAGGCGAGAACCGTGCCGCCGAAGCTGCACGTAAAGCTATTATGAGCCCGCTCCTGGAGACATCGATTGAAGGAGCACGCGGCGTTATTATGAATATTACAGGCGGCTCCAACCTGTCCCTGTACGAAGTGAATGAAGCGGCCGAGATCGTCATCTCTGCTTCAGATCCGGAAGTGAATATGATCTTCGGTGCAATTATTGACGAGGGCTTGAAAGAAGAGATTAAAGTGACGGTGATTGCTACGGGCTTCGAGAGCAAGCCTGCTGCAAATCCAGGACGTGTTAATCCGGCCGGAGGTGTCTCAGAGATTCAGGAGAGCCGTTCGAGCGGTTCGCTCCGTCCATTCGGACATCAGAACAACGCGGACCAATTGGATATCCCGACTTTTCTCCGCAATCGCTCCCGCAAAGAGTAGCACAGCAGGACAATAAGTCTTCCCCAAAGGTCTTATCCCTTACTATAAGTGGATAAGACCTTTTTCTTTTCCACATTTTCATGCGTTACTGCAACAAAATCTAGTGGAATTTAACGCTCGACAAAATTAGTGCGAACTTTCATTCAATTTTAGACAGACTTCACAGATCATTGCCTATATACTGTTAACCATCTACGTGTCACAGGTGTTCTTGTACCTGGAGATTAGAAGATAGTTTGTACCCGACGACTTCTAGTGCGTGTTCATAATCAGCCGCTTGGTAGAAGTAGATAGGGTAGCAGGCAGGTGAATAGGACTGGTCGTATACATCGATTTAATATTTTTGCTCAATTTGCTGATCGATGCGAGCCTGCTCGTCGTCACCGCCTGGATGAGAAAACAAAGAATTGTGATTTGGCGGCTCACGGCTTCGGCTGCATTTGGGGCTGCTTATGTAGTTATGATGTTCTTGCCGGAATTATCGTTTCTCTATACCTTCCTGGTGAAATTCCTATTCTCTGTCGTGATGCTATGGATCGCTTTTGGCTTCGGAAGTCTGCAATCCTATTTACGGAACCTGGGGGCGTTCTATATTGTCAATTTCGTAGCGGCGGGAGGGATATTAGGAATTCATTACTTGCTGCAAAGCTCGGATGAAGTATTCAGCGGAATATGGTATTCCACCTCGGGAGGTCTCAGCTTCTCACTTAAGGTAGGAACATTATTCATCATGATTGTTCTGTTCGCGGTGCTGTGGTGGTTCAGAGCTGTCATATCAGCACGTCGCAGGCTGGAGCGGATCGATACCTGTCTGGCCGAGGTGTCTGTACGCATCGACGAGACCCTCATTTCCTGTACAGGATTGATCGACACCGGCAATCAGCTCAATGATCCACTCAGCCGTCTGCCAGTTATGGTGATGGAGGTCTCCCTCTGGGCACAGCATCTGCCAGAAACTTCGGAGGCGAAGTGGAGCATGGAGCATGCGGACAACCTCATCTTAATGTGGAGTGATGATGAAGCTTTTCCATGGCGTGATCGGCTACGACTTATTCCTTATCGGGCGGTTGGCAAGGGCACGCAGTTTATGATCGCACTTAAGCCGGATCAGGTCAGCGTTACGATAGGTGGGCGCGAGGTAATGACGACCCGGGTACTGATCGGCCTCGACGGAGGCACCTTATCCTCAGATGGGATGTACCGGGCGATTATCCATCCGGCATTGACAGAAGGCCAAGAGAGCGGTGCAGGTTCAGCTAGAGCGGCGACTTCGGAGGCTAGTTCGACGGAGATCCGCGGGCTCTAGTAATAAACAGGAACGGGATATGGGAGGAACGAAAGGCATGCGTGTAAAGTGGAAGTTGATCTTGCAACTACAATACTATCGGTTCTTATTCTTACTAGGACTCAAGAGCGAAGAAATTTATTATATCGGCGGAAGCGAAGCTCTGCCGCCTCCATTAACACGTGAGGAAGAGGAGTATTTGCTTGAACGTCTCCCTTCGGGGGATTCGGCGATTCGCTCGATGCTGATTGAACGGAATTTGCGGCTCGTCGTCTATATCGCCAGGAAGTTTGAGAATACCGGCATTAATATCGAAGATCTTGTATCCATCGGGGCGATTGGCTTAATCAAAGCGGTCAATACTTTTGATCCAGAGAAGAAGATCAAGCTCGCCACGTATGCATCACGTTGTATCGAGAATGAGATTTTGATGTACTTGCGCCGTAATAGTAAAATCCGCACAGAAGTGTCTTTTGATGAACCGTTGAATATCGATTGGGATGGCAATGAACTACTGCTGTCGGATGTGCTGGGAACGGAGAATGATACGATCTATCGCAATATTGAGGAGCAGGTGGATCGCAAGCTGCTGCATAAGGCGCTGGATAAACTGAGCGACCGGGAGCGGATGATTATGGAGCTGCGCTTCGGACTCGTCGATGGCGATGAGAAGACGCAGAAGGATGTCGCCGATCTCCTCGGTATTTCCCAGTCCTATATTTCGCGGCTGGAGAAACGCATTATTAAGCGGCTGCGTAAGGAGTTCAATAAAATGGTCTAGATTTGTACCGGGAAATCTGATCCGCTAGTCCCACTTTGTGATCAAAGGATGACAGGAATCGAGGAATAAAAATACAGTCCAGGGAGATACTTATCATTAATGTTTCTCCTTGGGAGGTAAGACACGATGACCCGTAACAAAGTCGAGATTTGCGGCGTAGATACCGCGAAATTGCCCGTTCTAACCAACGCGGAAATGCGTGAATTGTTCCACTCTTTACAGCAGGATCACGTAAGATCAGCCAGAGAAAAGTTAGTGAATGGCAACCTTAGACTCGTGCTGAGCGTCATCCAGCGGTTCAACAATCGGGGGGAGTATGTGGACGATCTGTTTCAAGTCGGCTGCATCGGACTTATGAAAGCCATCGATAATTTTGACTTATCGCAGAACGTTAAATTCTCAACCTATGCCGTACCGATGATTATCGGAGAGATCCGCCGCTACCTTCGCGATAATAATCCGATCCGCGTCTCGCGTAGTCTGCGGGATATTGCGTACAAGGCATTGCAGATGCGTGACAGTCTCACGAATCAGAACTCCCGTGAACCGACCATATTCGAAATTTCCGAGGCATTAGGGCTCCCTAAGGAAGATGTTGTATTCGCCCTCGATGCCATTCAGGATCCGGTATCCCTGTTCGAACCGATATATCATGATGGCGGAGATCCCATCTACGTGATGGATCAGATCAGTGATGACAGGAACAAAGATGTATCATGGATCGAAGAGATTGCGCTGCGGGAAGCGATGCAGCGGCTCGGCAACCGTGAGAAGATGATTCTGTCGATGCGTTTCTTCGAAGGCAAGACACAGATGGAGGTAGCCGATGAGATTGGGATCTCGCAGGCCCAGGTGTCGAGACTCGAGAAATCCGCTATTTTACAAATGCAGAAGCATGTAAAGTCATAAATAAGTTGAGCCATGAATGCATAAGTCCGTTCAGCTTATGTGAAGGACCCCTGAGTCAGGGGTCCTTTTTGCGGCTTGTACCTTTCGTGGCGAGCAGTGCTTTTCCTTACCTTCCGGTCATATGATATAGGAGCGAGAGGCTGTAGTGAAGGGGCGGGGGCACGATGGAAAACGTGGTGAGGGCAAGCATGAAAATATCCGACTTTCAGACAAAGGAAGTTATCAACGTCGTTGACGGCAAGAGACTCGGTCATATTAGTGATCTGGAGCTCGATTTACGTCAAGGGATTATCGAGGCGATTGTGATACCGGTAAATACCAAGTTCATGGGGTTATTCGGAGGCGGATCGGATCTCGTAATTCCGTGGAAAAATATCGTCAAGATCGGCTCTGACGTCGTCCTCGTCAAGATGGATGAATTGCGAGAGCCCCGAGTGCAGACACAATATGAGACTACCGTCTATATTGACCGGGATGGTAGAGCAGAGCGCCGCAGCTAACAGCTGCGGCTTTGCCTGTGTTACACTAGTTTATAGTTCATAATGTCTTGAATGATTGAGGGGATGGATGATGGAGCCTTTTATTAGGAACGATAATAGACAAGGGCCGGAGCGATATGAGCTAGCCTCCTGGCAGCAGATGCTGTCCGGTCTAAGCGCAGGCTTTAGCGGACGCGGGGGTGGGGTTAGCAGTCCCCCTTATGATAGTCTCAACTTGGCATTTCATGTCAATGATGATCCAAGGTCGGTGCTTCAGAACCGCAGCTTGCTCGCCGAGGCACTGGGATTTCAGCCTGAGGCCTGGACCTGCGGACAGCAGGTGCATGGGAATTTAGTCGCTGTTGTGAAGGCGGCAGATCGGGGCAAGGGATATCTGGATATGGCGAGTGCTTTTCAAGATGATGATGCCCTTGTTACGGATGTGCCCGGGATTTTGCTAACCTCCTTCTATGCGGACTGCGTACCGCTATACTTCATGGATCCGGTTAGGCGGGTTGTCGCTCTGGCTCATGCGGGATGGAAGGGAACCGTACTGCGCATCGCTGAATCGGTGATCCGGAAGATGGAGAGCGAATTCGGCTCCAAGGCGACCGATATTCGTACAGCTATAGGCCCAAGTATTGGCGCCTGCTGCTACGAGGTGGATGACATGGTCATGGCTAGAGTCCATGAGACATTGGAAGCAATTGGAGGGGCGGAGTCGATCGCGAAGGTGGCTGAGGCGTCTCTCAAACAAGGAAAGTTCATGCTGAACTTGAAAGAATTGAATCGAATCATTATGATAAAAGCAGGAATATTGCCGACTCATATCGAATGTACATCATGGTGTACGAGCTGTCATCATGATAAATTCTTCTCCTACCGCAAAGATAATGGGGTAACCGGAAGAATGGCGAGCTGGATTGGCGTGAAAGAGAGGTGATCCTTTCTTGTCACTTCAAGATCGGATTCAGAATGTAGAAAAGAGCATCCAGGCGGCGTGCGCCCGCAGCGGACGTAATCGCAGCGAGGTTAATATCGTCGCCGTCACGAAATACGTGTCAGTTGATATGACACGGTCTGTACTTGAAGAAGGGATCCTCCATGTGGGCGAGAATCGCCCGCAGAATGCAATTCCGAAATGGGAAGCACTGCATGGTCAGGGAACATGGCATTTTATCGGCCATCTTCAGAGTAGAAAGGTGAAGGATGTCGTAGGGAAATTTAAATATATCCATTCATTAGACCGGATTTCGCTGGCTCAGGAATTGGACAAGCGGGCAGCGGCCATCGGTGAAGAGGTACTGGCATTTGTACAAGTTAATGTATCCGGGGAGTCCTCGAAGCAAGGACTTGTACCCGCTGAGGTTGAGGATTTCTTGAAGGAGATGCAGAGCTACAGTCATGTGAAGGTTATCGGACTGATGACGATGGCTCCTATTGAGGAAGATCCTGAACTCACGAGGCCGGTATTCCGCGGGCTTCGTGAATTACGTGATGAGCTTAATGCAAAGGCGGTGACAAGCGAGCCATTGACAGAACTGTCCATGGGGATGTCTGGCGACTTCGAGGTTGCGATTGAAGAGGGGGCGACCTGGGTCCGCCTCGGCACGATACTAGTGGGGAAAGGGGAGGAAAGTTAATGGGAGTAATGAACCGGTTCATGAATTTCTTGGGTCTGCAGGAAGAAGAAGAAATTGTGGAGCGCGAGGGAATTACCAGCCTGGAAGAGCCTGATTTTGAAACCCCGAGCTTTGAAACCCGTAAAAATCAAAGAGGAAATAATGTGGTTAGCATCCATTCGCAAAAAAATGTGAAGATGGTCTTGTATGAACCGAGATCCTATGATGAGGCTCAGGAGATCGCCGATCATTTGCGTTCTCATCGCTCTGTCGTCGTAAATTTGCAGCGCGTTCGCAACGATCAGGCTATGCGTATCATCGATTTCCTGAGCGGTACGATCTACGCGCTTAGTGGCAGTATTTCGAAGATCGGCGGCAATATATTCTTGTGTACGCCAGATACCGTCGAAATACAAGGAGCGATTACGGAGATACTAACCGAGGAACTAGACTATAATAGGATGAGGTGATTACAGCTTGAGTGCAGCAACAACAATCAATACTATCGTTTGGGTAGCATATAATATTTATTTCACTATGATTTTTGTGTATATTCTGATGTCCTGGCTTCCTAATGCACGTGACAGCTTTATCGGTGAATTGTTGGGGAAATTAGTCGAGCCGTTCCTGGCCCCGTTCCGCAAATTCATTCCCCCGATTATGGGAATGATCGATATTTCGCCGATCGTGGCATTATTCGTACTTCAGTTAGCAGCAAGAGGCCTGACAAGCGTTTTGAATTACATTTTTGTCGGGTAGTTCGCTATGAAGAAGACGGAGGTTTATGAGCATTTTAAGCCAGAAGAACGTCAGTTTGTGGACCGTGCTTCCGAATGGGTCGTTCATGCCGGGGAATACCATGAAGTCAAGTTGACTGACTTTCTGGATCCGCGGCAATGTTTTATATTGGAGTCTTTGGCCAATCGTCACTCAGATGTAGGCCTTCGCATTGATGGTGGATATGAGGGAGCCGAACGATGCCGAGCCTTGCTCGCTCCTGATTACAGGGAACTGGATCAAGAGCCGATGAGAATGAAGGTGCTGAGCATTACTTCGGGAGATCAGAAGTTCGTGGCCCTGCAGCATGGCGATTATCTCGGTGCTATTCTCGGTCTTGGGCTCAAGCGGGACAAGATCGGGGATATTCATGTGCATGAGGATGGTTGTCATGTCGTGGTTGCCGAAGAAATCGCAGACTATCTGGATCTTCATTTACGCCAGGTGCATCGCGTCGGGGTGATGACCGAGATTATTGAGCTGTCGGCCTTGCGGGAGGCGAATGCGGAGCTGCAGCTGATGGATTTTACGGTAGCTTCGCTCAGGCTTGACGGAATAGCCAGCGATGCATTTCGGCTAAGCCGCAGCAAAATCATAGTACCGATCAAGGCGGGCCGCTGCCGGGTCAACTGGAAAACCGAGGAGGACCCCTCCACTCCGTTGAAGGCTGGAGATATTGTAGCCCTGCAAGGATTTGGGCGCTTTAAGGTGCTGGAGACGGACGGAGTGACAAAAAAAGGCAGGCTCCGTATAAAAATCGGCAAATTTGTGTGAGGGTATTGCAGGAGATCGCCACTTCCTGTCGAAAATAACTAACCAGTATAACATTTGTCCGATGAAATATTTTTACACCCAAATAAAGGTTCTTCCTAACGGAGGGATTGAATTCTATAGGAGGTGCGGTTATGCCATTAACACCGCTGGATATACATAATAAGGAGTTTTCCAGACGGATTCGCGGTTATGATGAGGATGAAGTTAATGAATTTCTAGACCAAGTGATCAAAGATTATGAAATTGTCATTCGGGAGAATAAGGAGCTTCACAATCAATTGCTCTCCATGCAAGAGAAGCTCGACCATTTTTCCAATATCGAAGAGACGCTTAGCAAGACGATTATCGTAGCTCAGGAAGCTGCGGATGAAGTGAAGAATAACGCCAAGAAGGAAGCGCAGCTGATCGTGAAGGAAGCAGAGAAGAATGCGGACCGGATCGTGAACGAAGCACTGGGAAAATCGCGTAAAGTTGCCTTGGAGGTTGAAGAGCTGAAGAAGCAGGCCTCTATTTACCGGGCACGGTTCCGCACTTTGGTGGAGGCACAGCTTGATCTGCTTAGCGCTGATGGCTGGGACACGCTGGAGACTCATGAATCGGAGCGGTCGTTTGAGAGTGAGCGCGAACGGGAGCGGGAACGTGATCGAGAGCGGGAGCGAGAGATGAAGGAGATTTATTAAACCTTGCCTGCCTGTCTTTGCCTGCAGGTTGACATGAAGATGACAATAAGTTATATATAATATCATATTGTGTAGCTGCTACACGCAAGCTTAAATCTGATATTTGATGATGGGAACAAGTACGTTGCGAATTTGATCTGCAGAGAGTTGGCATCCTGCTGAGAGCCAATGTTCAAGCCGCAAGCGGAAGATCATCCCGGAGAAGCAAGGCTGAAATTTCATTTGACGAACAAGTAAGCCTTTGCCGGCAGTCGGCCGTTATACCGAACCCATATGAGTGTATGGAGCAGAGTGCCATATGGCTATTCGCAGGAAGAAATTCGTAATAGGCGGTAGCGATATTGGAACGAGGGTGGTAACGCGAGCAAGAGTCTCGTCCCTTTTGGGATGGGGCTTTTTTTATTTTCCATGAAGAAGGGAAGAAGCTATATTATGCAAAAAGTAGATGTCAAAGAAGGAGCGCGAAATCGAGATTTGCGCATCTTGAACAAGTGGACGCAAGAGAATACGTTTAAACGGAGTATGGAGAATCGGGCCGGACGGCCGAATTATGTTCTGTTCGAAGGTCCGCCAACGGCGAATGGTCTGCCGCATATCGGACATGTGCTGGGACGGGTCATCAAAGACTTTATCGGCAGATATCAGACGATGAAGGGGTATCGCGTCGTTCGTAAAGCGGGCTGGGATACACATGGATTGCCGGTAGAACTCGGTGTTGAGAAGGAACTGGGAATCTCAGGCAAGCAGGAAATTGAAAAGTACGGCGTAGAGGAATTCGTGAAGAAGTGTAAGGACAGCGTGTTCGGCTATGAAAAGCAGTGGCGTGAATTCACCGAAGCGATCGCTTATTGGACCGATCTGGATGATCCATACATTACGCTGGAGAATAGTTACATCGAGAGCGTGTGGAATATCCTCGCGACAATTCATGATAAAGGCTTGCTGTATCGCGGTCACCGGGTTAGCCCTTACTGCCCATGCTGCCAGACGACGCTCAGCTCGCATGAAGTAGCGCAGGGCTATGAGGATGTGAAGGATCTTAGTGCGACGGCCAAGTTCAAGCTGGATGACAGCGGCGAATATGTTCTGGCATGGACGACTACGCCGTGGACATTGCCGGCCCACGTCGCTCTGGCGGTTAATCCAGAGATGGAATATGTGCGGGTGAAGCAGGAGGACGGCGTATATATCGTCGCCAAGAACCTGGTAGAGAACGTAATGAAGGGCGATTACAGCATTGAATCTAGCCTGAAGGGCAGCGAGCTGGTCGGAAAAACCTATACTCCGCCATTCTCTTATATTAAGGCGGATAAGATAAATGTCATTGTTGGTGCCTCGTATGTAACAGATACTAGTGGTACAGGGATCGTCCATATGGCTCCGGCCCACGGGGAAGATGACTATCGTACTTGCCGTGAGCATGGCATCAGCTTCGTCAGCGTAGTGAACGGTCAAGGTCGTTATACAGACGCCGTCAGCGACTTCGCCGGGAGCTTCGTTAAAGATTGCGATGTGGACATCGTCAAAGCCCTGGCTGAGAAAGGCCTGCTCTACAGCAAGGAGAAATATGAGCATAGCTATCCATTCTGCTGGCGCTGTAAATCCCCATTGCTCTATTATGCGATGGAGAGCTGGTTCATTGAGACGACGGCGGTCAAAGATCAGTTGATCGCTAATAACAATACGGTGCAATGGTATCCAGAGCATATCCGGGACGGCCGCTTCGGTAAATTCCTCGAGGAATTGGTCGATTGGAATATCAGCCGTAACCGTTACTGGGGGACACCGCTGAATGTCTGGGTATGTCCGGATTGCGGCGGGCAATTTGCTCCGCATAGTCTGGCTGAACTGCGTACTCATGCGGTTGGAGAAGTTAGCGAGGACCTGGAGCTCCACAAGCCTTATGTAGATGAAGTCAAGGTAAGCTGTCCACATTGTACAGGCGGCGTCATGGAGCGTACCTCAGAAGTGATCGACGTCTGGTTCGATAGCGGCTCGATGCCATTTGCACAGCATCATTATCCATTTGAGAACGAAGAGACGTTCGCAAGCCAATTCCCGGCGGATATGATCTGCGAAGGAATCGACCAGACGCGTGGCTGGTTCTACAGCTTGCTCGCGGTATCGACGCTCTTCACCGGGAAGGCCCCTTATAAATCGGTAATTGCCACCGGGCTTGTACTGGACGAGAACGGCTTGAAGATGTCGAAATCCAAGGGCAATGTCGTTGATCCTTGGGAGATCATCAATGAGCTCGGAACGGATGCTTTCCGCTGGTCATTATTGTCGGACAGTGCGCCATGGAACAATAAGCGCTTCTCCAAGGGGATTGTGGCAGAGGCAAAATCAAAAGTAGTGGATACGCTTGTCAACACCCACGCTTTCCTGACGCTATATGCGGGAATCGATGGCTACAAGCCGGAAGAACATGCTTACCGTCCTTCCAGCAATAAGCTGGATCGCTGGATTCTGTCGCGTCTGAACAGCCTGATCCGCCTGGTGGATAAAGGTGTGGCTGTGAATGACTTCGTGAATACGTCCAAAGCGATCGAGAACTTCATCGATGAGCTTAGCAACTGGTATATCCGTCGTTCCCGCGATCGTTTCTGGGGCAGCGGACTCGGCGAAGATAAGCTGTCGGCTTATCAGACCTTGACCCATGTGCTCTTGACCTTATCCAGGCTGATGGCTCCATTTACACCGATGCTTGCCGAGGATATCTTCACGAATCTCGGTGGCGGAGAGAGCGTTCATCTGGCGGATTATCCGGTCTGCGACGAAGCGATGATCGACGAGGCGCTTGAGCAGGATATGGAGACGGCGAGGCAGATCGTTGAGCTGGCTCGCAATGTCCGTAATGAGACGGGCATCAAGACTCGTCAGCCGCTCTCCAGCTTGATCGTATCGATGGATCGCGACTTCGCACTGGCGGAATACGAGGAGATCATCAAGGATGAGATCAACGTGAAGCAGATCGAGGTAGAGCATAGCGATAGTGGCTTTGTTGATTTCACATTGAAGATGAATCTGCGAGTTGCTGGTAAGAAATACGGTAAAAATATCGGCTTCCTGCAAAATCATCTGAAAAATCTGGCCGCGGAGGACACTCGTCAAATCGTCAACGACGGCTATCTGAACATCATCTCGCCTGAGGGTGAGGAGTTGCACATTATCTCTGAAGAGCTGCTGGTAGAGAAACAGGCTAAATCTGGCTTTGCCTCCGCTTCGGGCTACGGATTAACGGTGGCGCTCAATACGGATATTACACCTGAACTGGAACAGGAAGGCTGGGTGCGTGAAGTCGTCCGCGCTGTACAGGATACACGGAAGAAGCTTGATCTGCCGATCGAGAAGAGAGTGCATTTGACTCTGGATGTCGACGATGAGCTTAAGGCAGCGATCCAGGCCTTCGAGCATGTGCTTCGCGAAAATGTGCTGATCACCGATGTTTCCTTCGGCAAGCCTGAGGGCGCAGAGAACGTTGAGGTTGGAGCGAAGACCATTGGAGTTCACATCGAAGCTTAAAGAGGAATTTTGAACTTCCCAGTTCAGTAAAGGTCCGAAAAGTTCGGTTTTCAGTACCGAGAAGGTTGGATGAAGCAGGAGTTGGGAGGCAATAATAAACAGAACGAGCTTGGGCACGCCGATACTACATGGTAGTACCCCTGCTCGTTTCTTTTACGTTTAACGGAGGTGCCCGGAATGATTCGGCGTAAAAATAAGCCCCATGTCAGCCCGGAGAGAACTACGGAATCCGGAGAACCGGCTCAGCCGCCTGAGGCGATGCCGCAAACAACCGAGGAACAAATCAGTGATTTATATCGCTTAACCTTAAAATGGACGCAGCAGCTCGAGAGATCACGGATTGCTGAATATACCGAGCTGCTGAATCGCCCATGGCGTCTCATCTGGCTTAATATTCTGTCAGGCACAGCCCGAGGAGTTGGGATCGCCGTCGGTTTTACCTTTTTTGCCGCGACGATTATTTATGTTTTACAGCTGTTAGGGGCCTTGAATTTGCCGATTATCGGCGACTATATTGCGGATATTGTCCGGATTGTTCAACGCCAGCTGGAGCTTAATACTTATTAGGACCGCCTTCCAGCTGATCATCATTCACATAATCACCGTCGTCCATCGCTTGCTTCCAGCGTTTACTGCGGAAGAAGGAGACATTCTGGCCATAAATATCTGTGGCGATGAAGCTCTCCAGTGGCTCGACGAATCCGTCCAGCTCGGAGGAGGCTTCGATCTCCATATCGTTATAATCGGAGATGTCACTACCTTCAGCCATAGCTGGTGTATTGGAGCTGCCGAAGCTCTCGACAATCTGCCAGGCATCTTCGCCGTCAAAGCCGCTATACTCATGCTCATCCAAGCTGCTTCGGCCGAATGGAGGCGTCAGGAATTCCTCTTCGACGGGACGGGATACCGAATGGAAAGTCTGCGGGCTATGCTCCTTGCAATAGGCGGTTTCCGGAATAGCATTGAGCCGCTCGTAGCTGATCGGCTCGCCGCAAGTGGCGCAGATTCCGTAATTCCCTTCATCCATTTTTCGCAGAGCTGCTTCAATACGAGTTAGTTGCAGTTCATTATGCTCGATGAGTGCCAGATCCTTGCCGCGTTCATACACCTCTGTTGCGAGGTCAGCGGGATGATTGTCCACAGTGGATAGCTCGTTAGTTGTATCGCGCAGTGAATCCTCCAGTCCATAATGCTCATTGTCAGTGAGCCGATGCTGGATGTCATGCAAGGAATGATTCAATTGAGCCTTTAGCTCAGATAATTGCTGTGCGGATAGATGAGACATATCAGAAGCTCCTTTCTGGATTTGCTCCATGCTCCATAAGCGGACTTTTGAACAACCTCTTGCAGTTTATTTTGCACAATACCATGACGTTTTACCTAAGGAAAATCCTTTCGTGCATGGACGGGTTTCCTCTCGCTATGCTACAATAGACAGGTCTTGCATGTGGTGAATCCTGCCGGTAATGATCAGCAGGGAAATGAAAGAATGAGGTGAATTCCCGCGTGATTTATTTTTTGATTGCATTGGTCATGTTTTTAATTGATCAAGGTACGAAGTATTTAATCGCCACTCAGTTAGTGATCGGTGAGCAAATTCCAGTGATCGGCAACTTCTTCCTCATTACGTCAAGTCGTAATCGCGGAGCTGCCTTCGGTATTCTGCAGGAGCAGCGCTGGTTCTTTATCGTGATTACTTTGATCGTGGTGGTAGGTATTATCTGGTATATGCAAAGAATCAAACATACCGGCAAAAAGATGCTGTCTATCGCTCTCTCACTCGTCCTCGGCGGCGCAGTCGGAAATTTTCTGGACCGGGCAGTTAGCGGAGAGGTTGTAGACTTTTTGCAGTTTAATTTTGGAACGTATACGTTTCCGATCTTTAATGTGGCGGATTCCTGCATTGTGATCGGAGTTATTATGATTGTACTTGACTCCTTGCTTGAAGTTCGCAAAGAGAAGCAGAGTACAGGCCAGGAGCACGAGGAACAGCTATGAATTTGAATGAAGACAACTTGTTATTCGATACGGAGGCTCAGAGCTTCGAATGGGAAGCGGCTGAGAAGAACAGGATCGATAAATTTGTAAAGGATCAGCTTGGAGATGAGTATTCCCGCAGCATGATCCAGCTCTGGATCGAGGATGGACATATCCTTGTGAACGGAGAATCGGTAAAAGCAAATTATAAATTAAGTACAGGGGATCAGGTTACACTAACGATTCCAGAGGCGGAATCAGTAGAGATCACCCCTGAGGATATACCGCTTGATGTTTATTATGAGGATGCGGATGTCATCGTCGTCAATAAACCGCGCGGCATGGTCGTGCATCCTGCTCCGGGACATGGCTCTGGCACATTGGTCAATGCCCTGATGTTTCACTGCAAGGATTTGTCGGGGATTAACGGCGAGCTGCGCCCGGGGATTGTGCATCGGATCGATAAGGATACATCAGGCCTGTTGATGGCTGCCAAGAATGACAAGGCGCATGCTTCTTTAGCCGCCCAATTGAAGGAACATTCGGTAACCCGCAAGTATTATGCGCTCGTGCATGGCAACTTAAGTCATGATCAAGGCACGATCGATGCTCCGATTGGACGTGATCCTCATGATCGCAAGATGTACACAGTAATCGAGAAGAATAGCAAGCATGCGGTAACGCATTTCCATGTGGTCGAGCGATTTGGGGATTATACGCTGGTGGAACTGAAGCTGGAGACCGGGCGTACGCATCAAATCCGGGTGCATATGAAATTTATCGGTCATCCGCTCGTCGGTGATCCTTTGTACGGTCGCAGCAAGGGCATCAAGATGGACGGGCAGGCGCTTCATGCCGCCGTGCTCGGCTTCGTGCATCCTTCCAGTGGAAAGTATATCGAATTTACGGCACCGATGCCGGAGGACATGGAGATGTTGCTTCAATCGTTAAGCAGTCGGTGATGAGACATATCAGACAGCAGCATTTACAGTAAGGGCTTAGTAAGTTTTGAGTAGCCTGACTGTGGATGCTGTTTTTTTGCGGCCTCGAACCAGGTAAAGCCTGCAAATATGCAGGAATTCCTTCCCCCTACCGACCTCAAACGGTAAATTCCTGCGTAAATGCAGGTATTTTCTCGGTTCAAGCCCGATTTCTCAGAAAAAGCTGCTAAAGCCTGCGTATATGCAGGAATTTCCTCAGAACAGGTGATTTTCGGTGAAAAGCCTGCATATTTGCAGTTTTGAGTTCTTCAATAAACTTCAATAAGGTTGCCAGCTAGCTACTACTGGCGTTCTACGTTTTCAGGCGGTCTACGGGCACTAATCGAATAGTACAAACGATCAAATGATTAGTCCATTCTCTTCGGCCTCATTTTCCAGCATAGTAATATTGCTAAATACGGCATGAGATGTTCATAAGGAGATGGAGACAGTGAGTGTGGAACGATATCAAGAAACTTATATACAACAGCAATTTGCAGATCGCATCGGTGGAGCGAATTACGGCAAAGATACCGCTATTTATAAATTTGAAAAAATTAAAAGGGCCAAGGCTGCTGCTAGACTGGAACGCCCTGACTTGGATTTGATCGATATGGGGGTGGGGGAGCCGGATGATATGGCAGATGCCAATATCGTTGCGAAGCTGGCCGAGGAAGCGGCCAAGCCGGAGAACCGGGGCTATGCGGATAATGGCATCCCTGAATTTAAAGTCGCGGCAGCTCATTATTTGCAGCAGGTATTTCAAGTGGATGGAATTGATCCGGCTACGGAAATTGTGCATTCCATCGGTTCGAAGCCCGCGCTGGCAATGCTGCCAACCTGCTTCATTAATCCCGGCGATATTACCATTATGACGGTGCCGGGGTATCCGGTTCTCGGCACGCATACCCAATATTTGGGCGGGATCGTTTATACAGTAGCTTTGACGGAAGAGAATCATTTTTTGCCTGATTTAGCCTCAATTCCTGAACATATTGCCTTAAAGGCGAAGCTGCTGTACTTGAACTATCCTAATAATCCGACCGGAGCATGTGCCACCAGAGAATTCTTCACCGAAGTGGTCGCTTGGGCTCGCAAATATAACGTAATCGTTATTCATGATGCACCTTACTCCGCCTTAACTTATGATGGGGTGCGACCGTTAAGCTTCCTGTCCGTTCCTGGAGCGAAGGATGTGGGGGTCGAGCTGCATTCGCTCTCGAAATCGTATAATATGACCGGCTGGCGGATCGGTTTTGTAGCTGGCAATTCCTTGATCGTCAAGGCGTTCAGCGATGTGAAAGATAATAATGATTCAGGCCAATTCATCGCAATTCAGAAGGCGGCGGCCTATGGCCTGGCTCATCCGGAAATTACGGAAGCGATCGCCGCCAAATATTCAAGGCGCCATGATCTGTTGGTCGGGGCCTTAAGTGAGCTAGGCTTCAAAGCGACGAAGCCGCAAGGCTCTTTCTTCCTCTACGTGGCGATCCCCAAAGGGATCGAGGGGGGCAGAAGCTTCGTATCGGCGGAGGATTTCTCACAGTATTTAATTCGGGAGAAGCTAATTTCAACGGTACCTTGGGATGATGCGGGGCATTATGTAAGGTTCTCGGTTACTTTTGAAGCACATGGAATAGAGAAGGAACAAGCTGTGATCGCTGAAATCAAGCGACGGTTAAGTGAAGTGAAGTTCCGATTCTAAAATAACTAAATTGTAAAAATTGAATTTATATTTGTGAAGTCCCGTTGACTGGCGGAATGCTGAAGGGTTTGTTTTCAGTGTCTCGCCTCTAGAGGGGCTTTTTTAATTGACGGATTGTCAAGGCAAGTGCGACAGTTCCTCTGAAAAAGATTCGCGAGCGGTTCTCCATCCCAGACATTTTCGTGGTCTGTGGTTAATCAGATCAAGAGCATGGTGTAAAGCCTCGTCCGTAACTTGAGCGAAGTCCGTTCCTTTGGGAAAAAACTCTCGCAAGAGGCCGTTGGCGTTCTCATTGGAGCCTCGTTGCCAGGAGGAATACGGATCAGCAAAGTACACCTGTATGCTATGGGTGGCCTCCAGATTGGTGTAGCAAGCAAACTCCTTGCCACGATCTGCTGTAGCGGTTTGAAAGGCTCCGATAGGATACTCAGAAGCAACTACACCAAAAGCGATCTCCATAGACAACGCTGTGCGGTCTGGCATCCGAATGGCTTTGTACAAGCGCGTTTTACGCTCAATGAACGTAGCTACACAGCCCTTGCTTTTCCCACGGCCTGAGACCACCGTATCGAGTTCCCAATGACCAAACGTTTCCCGAGACCGTACCTCTTTGGGACGCTGAGAGATAGACTTGCCCACGGTAAACTTGCCACGCGTCTCAGCAGGCTTCTGCCGCTTGCCTTTGTGTCTGAGAACGGTGAGGATGCCTTTGGACAACAGGCCCGCGTACAGCCAGCGATAGATCGTTTTAAAGCATACGATGGCTTGCTTCTCCTGCCGAAACCGCTGTGTGATCTGCTCCGGAGACCAGGTGGCCTGAAGCTTCTCTTCGATGACTCTAGCCAGCTCCGGCGTCCACTTGCCTTCGGGAACCGAGGTTTTACGACGCTGGGTATAGCTCTCCTGGGCTCGCTGTGCACCATAGGTCTCCTGACCCTCGTGACGCTCCAGTTCACGGCTGATGGTGGAATGATGTCTGCCGAGCTCTCTGGCAATCGCTCTGGCACTTTTCCCCTGCTGGTGGAGGATTTCTAGCTTGCTGCGCTCGATTATGCTAAGATGTGTGTAGTTCATGGTGGATTCTCCTTGTGTGAATGTAGGGTGTAGGAACTTTCATTCTACACGAATCCGGCCATGGGCTCTTTTTTATTTATTTCCAGCAGGTGTCGCACTTCATTTTACAATCCGTCAATTATAAAATCATTGAATAAATATTTATATTAATGTATATTTATAATGATCATGGTATTTATCCAGTCTCACCTCAACTGACATGTAAGGAATTTCCTTGCCCGAAACCTGTGATTACTTAGGCTGGTTGTCTTGACACAGCAGATGCAATCTGTCATAATTCACATGAACGAAATAGCACCTTTAATTCAGTCCCGTGAGACTGGCAAGGTAACGTGAATGGGATAGCTGGGCACACTATCTATAGTGATTATGCCCGGAATCCTTATGACAGTCATGGTTATTAACTGTGGCTAAGAGACTCCTTGCCTGATCAGGCAAGGAGTTTTTTTATGCGCCTTTCACGGAACCGGATAATCTAATCCTGAGGAGGCAATGAGATGGAAGCAGAAAGTCATATCATCATGGATGAAACTGCGATCAGACGGGCGCTAACGAGAATAGCGCATGAGATTATTGAACGAAATAAAGGCATCGAGAACTGTGTGCTGGCCGGAATCAAGACTCGCGGGGTATACCTGGCGAAGCGGCTGGCAGAGCGGCTGGAGAATATCGAAGGGGCTTCAATCCCTTGGGTAGAGCTTGATGTGACCTCTTATCGGGATGATCGTTCCAGTGAGGAGAGAGGAACTGAAAAGGCCAATTTTCCAGTCCCCATTCATAGTAAGGTAGTCATCCTCGTTGATGATGTTCTGTATACGGGCCGCACGATTCGGGCAGCGATGGACGCGATTATGGATTGTGGAAGACCTGAATCCATTCAATTAGCGGTGCTGGCGGACCGGGGTCATCGTGAGCTTCCGATTCGTCCGGATTATATCGGCAAGAATGTTCCGACATCTAGGGCAGAAGAGATCGAGGTTCTCTTGCAGGAGAATGACGGAAGAGACGAAGTCAGAATTTTGCAGCAACGGGGAGGACGCTAAGATGACGATGACCGTATCGGCTTTGAAGGAACACAGCTTGCTCGGATTAAAAGATTTAAGCGCGGCGGAGATTAATTCGATTCTGGAACGGGCTGCGTTCTGGGACAGTCAGACAGATAAAGTTGTTCCTGTACTCAAAGATAAATTCGTGGCTAACATGTTTTTTGAGAATAGCACACGAACTCGTTTCTCTTTTGAAATGGCAGAGAAAAGATTGAACGCTGAGGTACTGAACTTCGCGGCTGCTGCTTCCAGTGTAGAGAAGGGAGAATCGATCTACGATACGGTTCGCACTCTGGAATCGATGGGAATCGATGCGGGGGTTATCCGCCTCAAGCCGATAGGTGTGCTCGCACAGCTGGCTCAGCAAATATCGATCCCTCTGGTGAATGCCGGGGACGGCAATAACGAGCATCCGACCCAGGCGCTGCTGGACTTATATACGATGAAGCAACATTTCGGAGAGTTAAAAGGACTCAAGGTTTCGATTATCGGAGACATCGAGCATAGCCGGGTGGCACGCTCCAATCTGTGGGCATTGCAGAAATTCGGAGCTGAGGTGAAGCTGTGCGCACCAGAGAATATGCGCGCGTCGGACTTAGCCGAATACGCTTCTTATGTTCCGATGGAAGAAGCGCTCTGCGCCGATGTCGTCATGATGCTGCGCGTGCAGCTGGAACGGCATTCCGGGGGATTGTTCAAGTCGAAGCAAGCGTATCGCGAGCAATACGGTCTGACGGAGGAGAGGGCGAGCAGACTGGCCCCGCATACGATCATTATGCATCCGGCTCCGGTTAATCGTAATGTGGAGATCGACGACGCGGTGGTAGAGCATGCGCAGGCGAGAATTTTCAAGCAAATGCAGAACGGTGTGCCGATTCGAATGGCTGTGATGGAAAGAGCGATGCGGTAACGAGGACTAATTCATAATATACGAACTGAAATATGATAGGCAATCAGGGTAATTTTAATGATGATAAGGACGGTGGATCTTCCATGCAACTCATTATTCGTAATGCAAAGGTACTGAACGAGAACGGCCAACTGGAAAATAAAACGATCTATGTGCAGAACGGTGTAATCGACAAAATGGAGGATGGTGCAGATCTGGATGTCGATATCGCTGCAGGGAGCAAGGTCATCGACGCTGCAGGAAAGCTGGTGACACCAGGCTTCATCGACATGCATGTCCATCTGCGCGAACCGGGCTTTGAACATAAAGAGACGATTGAGACAGGCTCCCGCTCTGCGGCGAAGGGCGGATTCACCACGATCGCTTGTATGCCGAATACTAGACCCGTGACGGATAACCCTGAAACGGTGAAGCTTGTTCAGGAGAAAGCCAGAGAAGCAGGGTTGGTAAATGTACTTCCTTATGCGGCCATTACCAAGAGTGAATTAGGCCGGGAATTGACTGATTTCGCAGCTCTGAAGGAAGCGGGAGCGATCGGTTTCACGGATGATGGGGTAGGCGTACAGAACGCGCAAATGATGAAGGATGCGATGCGAATCGCCGCTTCCATGGGAATGCCGGTTATCGCGCACTGTGAAGATAATTCCCTGGTGGAAGGCGCTCCGGTTGCCGAGGGCGAGTTCGCCAGGAAGCACGGCCTGAAGGGAATTCCGAATGAATCGGAGGCGATTCATGTCGGACGCGATATTCTGCTCGCTGAAGCTACAGGCGTTCACTATCATGTATGCCATGTCAGTACAGAGCAGTCGATCCGCCTCATCCGCCAAGCGAAGGAAATCGGCATTCATGTCACCGCAGAAGTATGTCCCCACCACTTGATCTTGTCCGAAGACGATATCCCTGGATTGGACGCCAACTGGAAGATGAACCCTCCGCTGCGATCCAAGCGTGATGTTGAAGCTTGTATTCAGGCGCTTGAGGATGGAACGATCGATATCGTAGTTACAGACCATGCTCCACATAGCGCTGAGGAGAAGGCGAAGGGCATGCAGCTGGCACCGTTCGGCATCGTCGGATTCGAGACAGCCTTCCCATTGCTCTATACGAAATTCGTAGAAACAGGCCGATGGAGCCTGGATCTGCTCGTCCGTCGGATGACAGCTGATCCAGCGCGGGTGTTCGGATTAGCCAGCGGCAAGCTGGAAGCTGGAGTCCCTGCGGACCTGACGATCATCGATCTTGAGCAAGAGCGCAGCGTTGATCCTGAGACCTTCGCATCCAAGGGTCGTAATACCCCCTTTACGGACTGGAAGCTGAAAGGCTGGCCGACAGCTACCATCGTTGGCGGCAAGGTAGTATGGAGCGAAGCCTAAAAAAAGGAATTTTTTATGAGATATAGAAGCTTTATTTAAATGATGGATTGATCTTGGAGAAACATAGAAGTGTACAAAAAAGGAGTGCAAAGAGGATGCAGGCAAGATTGTTATTGGAAGACGGCACACTGTTTACCGGAAAATCATTCGGCGCGGAAGTAGAAAAAACCGGTGAAGTCGTTTTTAATACAGGGATTACAGGTTATCAAGAGGTATTGTCTGATCCTTCCTACTGTGGACAGATCGTTACCATGACATACCCGCTGATTGGCAATTACGGAATATCACGCGATGATTTCGAGGCGATTGCCCCTTCGATTCATGGTTTCATCGTGCGCAGGTATGAGCCAAGACCAAGCAATTGGAGGGCGGAGCGCAGTCTGGGTGACTTGCTTAAGGAGTATGGCATTCCTGGAATTACAGATATCGATACACGGATGTTGACTCGGATTATCCGCCATTATGGAACGATGAAGGGAATTCTCACCACCTCCTCGAAGTCGGTTGAGGAGCTGCAAGAGATGGTAGCCGCCGCCAGCATCGATGAGCTGCGCAATCAGGTGGCGAGAACCTCGACGCAGCATGTGTACAGCAGCCCAGGCTCCAAAGAGCGGATCGTGCTCGTTGACTTCGGTGCGAAGAGCGGCATCCTGCGTGAGCTGAACAAGCGCGATTGCGATGTTATCATCGTGCCGCATGACACGACGGCAGAGGAAATCCGCCGCCTTAACCCGGATGGAATTCAACTATCCAATGGCCCTGGCGACCCTAAAGATGTGCCTTATGCAGCCAAGATGATCTCTGAGTTGCTCGGGGAATATCCGATCTTCGGAATTTGCCTCGGACATCAGCTGCTGTCGCTCGCGTGCGGGGCTGATACGGAGAAATTGAAATTCGGCCATCGCGGCGGTAATCATCCAGTCCAGGAGCTGGCTACGGGGCGTTGCTACATCACTTCACAGAATCATGGTTATACGGTAAATGAAGCATCTATCGCAGCTACAGATCTGGAAGTGACCCATATCAACAATAATGATAAGACCGTGGAAGGCGTCAGACATAAGCATTATCCGGCCTTCTCGGTTCAGTACCATCCAGAGGCGGCTCCAGGGCCGCAGGACAGCAGTTATCTGTTCGATCGATTCATTGAGATGATCCGGGAAAATAAAAAACAGCATCCGCGAAAGCCACGTCAAATCGAGCTAATGGCTGCAACGAAAGGGGAATAATGACTATGCCGATTAATAAAGAAATGAAGAAGATTCTTGTCATCGGTTCCGGCCCGATCGTCATCGGTCAGGCGGCAGAGTTTGACTACGCTGGTACTCAAGCTTGCCAGGCTTTGAGAGAAGAAGGCGTAGAAGTGGTGCTTATAAACAGCAACCCGGCCACGATTATGACCGATACGAATATGGCTGACAAAGTATATATCGAGCCGATCACGCTCGAATTCGTCACGCAGATTATCCGTCAGGAGCGTCCGGACGGACTGCTGCCGACCCTCGGCGGGCAGACGGGCTTGAATATGGCGGTGGAGCTGGCCCGCGCAGGTGTGTTGGAGCGCGAGAATGTGAAGCTGCTCGGCACGCAATTAACCTCGATCGAAAAAGCGGAGGACCGCGATTTGTTCCGCGAACTGATGCGTGAGCTGGAGCAGCCGATACCAGAGAGCACGATAATTACGACGGTGGAGGAAGCGCTGCGCTTCGCGGAAGAAATCGGTTATCCGCTGATCGTCCGTCCGGCTTATACGCTTGGTGGAACCGGCGGCGGAATCTGTATGAATGAAGAAGAATTCAAAGAGACCGTGGCTTCCGGCATTCGCTATAGTCCGATCGGACAATGCTTGATCGAGAAATCGATCGCCGGCATGAAGGAAATCGAATATGAAGTGATGCGGGACGCCAATGACAACTGCATCGTCGTTTGTAATATGGAGAATTTCGACCCGGTCGGCGTTCATACCGGCGACAGCATCGTCGTCGCACCGAGCCAGACCTTATCTGACCGCGAGTATCAAATGCTCCGCTCGGCATCGCTGAAGATCATTCGCGCCCTGAATATTGAGGGCGGCTGTAACGTACAGTTCGCTCTGGATCCGCAGAGCTATCAATACTATGTCATCGAAGTGAACCCACGGGTCAGCCGCTCCTCAGCGCTGGCTTCCAAGGCGACGGGCTATCCAATTGCCAAGATGGCGGCTAAGATCGCTCTCGGTTATACGCTGGATGAGATCATCAATCCGGTAACCGGGCAGACTTACGCCTGCTTCGAGCCGACCCTGGATTATATCGTCAGCAAAATTCCGCGCTGGCCATTCGATAAATTCGTCCATGCCAACCGGAAGCTCGGCACGCAAATGAAGGCGACCGGGGAAGTGATGGCGATCGGCCGGACCTTTGAGGAATCGATTCATAAAGCGATCCGCTCGCTGGAGATCGGTACGCATCGCCTCTATCTGAAAGGAACGGAAGAGCTTAATAAGGAGACGTTGGATCATCGTCTTATCAAGGCGGATGATGAACGGTTGTTCCTGATAGCCGAAGCCTTCCGTCGCGGCTATGAGCTGCAGGAAATTCAAGATCTGACCAGCATCGACTGGTGGTTCCTCGATAAGATCGAGAGACTGGTGAAGTTCGAGAGCCGCATCTCTGGAGAGAGCGAATTAAGCAAGGCAACGCTGTATGAAGCGAAGAGACTGGGCTTCACGGATCGCGCTATTGCTGAGCTTCGCTCCGCTGGACAGCCAGGCAGCTCTTATGTGACCGAAGCTAGTGTAACGGCGTTCCGCAAAGAGCAAGGGATTCGTCCGGTCTATAAAATGGTTGACACCTGTGCAGCGGAGTTCGAGGCATCGACTCCATACTACTACTCGACCTATGAGACGGAGAATGAGGTCATCCATACGGATAAAGAGAAGATTATCGTGCTTGGCTCCGGTCCGATTCGGATCGGTCAAGGGATCGAGTTCGACTACTCTACGGTACATGCGGTATGGGCTATCCAAAATGCCGGATATGAGGCAGTCATTATCAATAACAATCCGGAGACGGTCTCGACGGATTTCAATACATCAGACCGTCTGTACTTCGAACCGCTCTTCTTCGAGGATGTAATGCACATCATCGAGCAAGAGAAGCCGCTAGGAGTCATCGTCCAATTCGGTGGACAGACAGCGATTAATCTGGCGGCTCCACTGGAAGCGGCGGGAGTACGAATTATCGGGACTTCCCTGGAGAGCATCGATGAGGCGGAGGATCGCAAGAGATTCGAGGCGCTCTTATCGAGACTGCAGATCGCACAGCCTAAGGGCAGCACGGTGACCTCTGTGGATGAAGCCGTAGGAACGGCACGTTCGCTCGGCTATCCCGTTCTGGTCCGGCCATCCTATGTGCTAGGCGGACGAGCGATGGAGATCGTCTATTCGGACGAGGATCTACTGCGCTACATGGAGGAAGCTGTGAAGATCAATCCGCAGCATCCGGTGCTGATCGACCGTTATATGCTCGGCAAAGAGGTAGAGGTTGACGCAATCTGCGACGGCGATACCGTCTTGATTCCAGGAATCATGGAGCATATCGAACGGGCTGGCGTCCACTCCGGTGACTCGATTGCGGTATATCCACCGCAGCATCTATCGGATGAGCTCAAGGAGAAGATCGGCGATATCACCATTCGGATTGCCAAGGAGCTCAAGACCGTCGGCCTCGTTAATATCCAGTTCGTCATCTATAAGAATGAGGTCTATGTCATCGAGGTGAATCCGCGGTCATCCCGTACCGTGCCTTTCTTGAGTAAAGTAACAGGCATCCCGATGGCGAATATAGCTACGAAATGTATTCTCGGTCAGAAGCTCAAGGAGCTTGGTTATGAAGAAGGCATGTGGCCGGAGAGCGAGCAGGTGTCCGTGAAGGTACCGGTATTCTCCTTCGCCAAGCTGCGCCGTGTCGAGCCGACGCTTGGGCCAGAGATGAAATCTACTGGTGAAGTAATGGGCCGCGATCCACGCTATGCCAAAGCGCTGTACAAGGGCTTGCTGGGAGCAGGTATGAAGATACCAGTCAGCGGAGCGATTATCGCTACTGTGGCTGATAAAGACAAAGATGAAGCCGTCGAATTGCTGCGTGGCTTCCACAATCTCGGCTATAAGCTTATCGCCACCTCGGGCACGGCTTCGGCTCTTGAAGAGGCAGGCATCCGCGTAACGACGGTGAACAAGCTGAAGGATGGAGAGCCGAATATTCTCGACTTGATTCGCAATGGTCAGGCTCACTTCGTCATCAACACGCTGACCAAGGGCAAGGAGCCTGAGCGCGACGGCTTCCGAATCCGCCGGGAGGCAGTGGAGAATGGCATCGTATGTATGACTTCGCTGGACACCGTCCGGGCGCTGCTGGAAATGCTGGAGACGCTCAATTTCTCCTCTCAGGCCATGCCAGCGATACAATAAACGAAGCAAGAATGAAGGCTTCATAATCATTGGATGAATGATTTTGGAAATACCACTGCGGCTCCGGATGCATCGCTTCGGAGCCGCCAGTATGACAGGAGGAAGGCGAGAGCATGAATAGATTCGAACAGGCCGCTGGAAGACTAATGGTTGCCCTGGATTATCCAACCGCAGAGCGGGCGAGAGAGCTTATCAAGACCTTAGAGGGGATTCCTTGCTATATGAAGGTAGGCATGCAGCTCTATTACAGCGCGGGACCCGATTTTGTGCGTGAGTTGAAGGAACGTGGTTACTCGGTGTTTCTGGATTTGAAAATGCATGATATCCCTAACACCGTCAAGAATGGCGCGTATAGCCTCACTTCGCTTGGTGTAGACATGTTCAATGTTCATGCTGCCGGAGGACTGAAGATGATGAAGGCCGCCAAGGAAGGCGTAATGGAGGCCTTATCTGCTTCGCCATCGCTAAAACAGCCGATTTTGATCGGAGTGACTCAGCTTACAAGTACAGATCAGAAGATGCTGAACCAGGAGCTGGGCATTCCCGGAACGGTGGAAGAATCCGTTGTCTGCTATGCTTCCTTGACGAAGGAGGCGGGACTTGATGGAGTCGTCGCTTCCCCTCTGGAGGTGCGGGCGATCAAGGAGACCTGTGGGCAAGACTTCAAGACGGTCACACCGGGGATTCGTCCGGCCG
This sequence comes from Paenibacillus aceti, assembly GCF_003614185.1. Taxonomy (GTDB): domain Bacteria; phylum Bacillota; class Bacilli; order Paenibacillales; family Paenibacillaceae; genus Fontibacillus; species Fontibacillus aceti. The sequence continues at coordinate 2,306,974 of NZ_KZ987724.1, read as the reverse complement.
GAAGCGCAGTCGGCGATCAGTCGCGCACACTTACTCCATTGGAAGCGATGAAGCAGGGCACGGATTATATCGTGGTGGGCCGCCCTATTATTACCGCTCCTAGTCCAAGAGACGCTGCACTACAAATTATTGAGGAGATGAAGCAAGCATGGTAAACATAAATTCTATCGCTAATCAGATTGCCGGCCGTTTATTAGACATTGAAGCGGTGGCTCTTCGTCCCCGTGAGCCTTTTACCTGGACCTCGGGCATTAAGTCGCCGATCTATTGTGATAACCGCTTGACCATGTCCTATCCGGAAATCCGCGATTTGATCGCTGAATCCTTCGCTGCAGTGATCCGTAAATTCTACCCCGATACGGAGGTAATTGCCGGGACAGCGACAGCAGGCATTCCTCATGCGGCCTTCGTATCGCAGAAGCTGGGCTTGCCGATGGCTTACATCCGCGACAAGGCCAAGGGCCATGGCAAGGAGAATCAAATCGAGGGCTTGATTAAGCCGGGACAGAAGGTTATCGTCATCGAGGATTTGATCTCTACAGGTGGCAGCTCGATCAAGGCTGCTGAAGCGGTGCGCAGTGTCGGCGCCGAGCCGCTGGCAGTGCTGGCGATCTTCAGTTATCAATTGGACAAGGCGGTCAACGCCTTCCAGGAAGCGGGCATCCCGCTGCAGACGCTGTCTAATTATTCTGCACTGATCGAGGTAGCTGTGGAGCGCGGAGTGATCAGGCAGGAGGATCTGGAGTTACTGAAGTCCTGGAGACAGGACCCGGCGTCCTTCGGCAAGTAATATGCATTTATATCATGACCTCCGTTAGCTAGTGGGGGACTATACAGCCGAGTTGGTGGAGATCGATAATAGTCTTGAATAAAAGAACAATGTGATTAGCGGCAATAGCTGCTGAATCACATTGTTCTTTTAGTATGCCATATATTTGGACATATTGCGCAGGCTCGGCCATATAGCCGGGAATTCTCCGCCGATATGCCAATAGGCGAAGCCGGCGATTCCTCGTTCGGCGCCCAGTCCGTATTTGGTCGAGAGTGATCGTGTCTCCTCCAGCCATAGCTGGTGGGTTACTCCATTCGTCGTGTATTCTGCTTGATATTGCCCTAATTCTTCTTTCCAATTATATCGGGCACCGAATTTCTGCAGTCGCTTGTTCTGTTCAGACAAGGATACATCCTCGGAGGTAACAGCCCCCGTCTTGCTGTCCGTCACCCAATCGCGATTGTATAGCGGTAGCGCCAGTATAATCTTGGAGGCAGGAACCTCCTTCAGTAGTGCATCCAGACCATGCTCCACCCAAGGCAGAGAGGAAACAGAGCCGGCCTTAGGCGATCCGGACCAATGCTGATCATAGCCCATCAGAATGATATAGTCCGCACTGCTGCCGAGGCTGGCATAATCGAATGCTGCTGTCCAGTCGTTGTTCCAATCCGGGGAGACGTTGACGGACAGCTTGGCACCGATCCGGTGCAACTGCGCCGCGAGCTCAGCTGTAAAGGCGGTCAAGGCTTCTCGATCCTGCGGAGCTACATTCTCGAAGTCGAGATTAATGCCCTGCAAGCCATATTTCGTGACGGCAGCCTTAAGCTGGGCAATAAAAGCGGTCGCTTCCTGCTTCGAGGACAGCATCGCATGCGTATCCTCTTGAAGAGAACGGTTGCCCACCATCGCCCAGATCGCTTTGTTATTCTGCTTCGCCCAGCTGATCAGAGAGGAGTCCACATGGCTAGCCATGGTACCGTCTTGATTAAGAAAGAACCAGCGTGGTGACAGGACATTGATGTTGGAGTTCTTGATCGAACGCTTGTATTCGTCGGTCGTCTGTCCGTATTGCCAGCCGATCTGGATGGTTGCGGGGGCTTTCGAGCTGATCATGTCCTGCCATTTTCCGTTCTGCAGCACTCTGTATAGCAGCATGGCCGCTTCCTGCCGCGTCAGAGCCTGATAGGGATGGAAGTAGCCGCCGCTTCCTTGCATTAATCCTTGCTGGACAGCAGTGGCAACATAAGGCCGTGCCCAGGAGGAGATCGAGGCCTGATCAGCGAATTGTCCGAGTCCGGAGGTCTTTGGCTGCTCTTTCAGAGCGCGTACTATTAGGGTTGCCGCTTCTTGTCGAGTTATAGAACTTTCCGGGGAGAAGATTCCGCCCCCATTCCCGTTAACAAGGCCGAGTTCGCTGGCGGCCTGCACGGTTTCATAGTACCAGGTCTCTCTTTTCACATCCATATAGGTAGGGACGGCAGCGTCGACTGGCTCCATATGTAGAAGACGGATAAGTGTAGTAGCAAATTCAGCGCGGGTCATCGTTTTGTTCGGGGAGAAGTAGTGCTCACTGGTCCCGTTCATTATATTGTTCTGGTGTAAGTAGAGTATGGCCTCCTTGGCATAGCTCTGTCCGATATCCTGGAACGGAAGCGAGCTGCTCTTGGCCAAGGTTAGAGGTTCTACAAGCAGCAGACATGCAAGCAGGAGAAGAGTAAGTCTAGTAATCTTCATGTTGGTTGGGCCTCTTTTCCAGTAGATAATAGAAATCTCTGCTATACTATCAGAAAAGAGTCCGTCTATCAGCATTAAAATTTTGGTAATTAAACCTGCAAAAAGATAATCTCAATTTCGTAAAAAATCTTGTAACTTTTTGCCATGTATTTTCGTTTATAATGCATAGCGTATAGGATACGTAGGTCAAACGGTGAAAGCCGCGTTCCAATAACGCAATCCAAAAAAATAGATCATATAGGAGACCGATACAAGATGATGCGATGGCTTCGCAAACCAGTTAAATCCTCTGAACCCGGTGATGAGAAAGCTGCCGACCATACTGAGCATATTGATGAAATTGAATCCGAGCCGGCTGACTCCCCATCTGGGCAGGAGCAGGCTACGGTGGAAATATCTTCTCAAGCACCGGTAGCAGAGGAAGGACCTAAAGGTCTGGTTTTGTCTGTTAAGGATGTTCACCGCTCTTTTCCAGTAGGAGGGGGGGAGCTTCATGTGCTTAAAGGAATTAATATGGAGGTTCATAGTGGTCAGCTCGTCATGCTAAAAGGTAGATCCGGTTCAGGTAAAACGACATTGCTGAACATGCTGGGCGGTCTTGACCAGCCTTCCTCGGGAGAAATCTATTTCCGGGATCAGCCTCTTCATTCCTTAAGCGACAATCAGCGTACCAAGCTGCGCCGGGATCAGATCGGCTTTATTTTTCAGGCCTATGCTCTGCTTCCGCTTCTATCAGCTTGGGAGAATGTCGAATTATCACTCCGGATGGCGAATGTGCCCTCCAGCGAGTGGAAATCACGGGTAACTCACTGTCTTGAATTGGTAGGGCTTGGAAAGCGGATGTTCCACAGACCCTTCGAAATGTCCGGCGGTGAGCAGCAGCGCGTAGCGATCGCCAAGGCGATTGCACATCGTCCGAAGCTACTGCTGGCGGATGAACCTACAGCGAATCTGGATACCCAGATGGGTGCTCAGGTAATGGCTGTATTCAAAAATATAATACATACAGAAAATGTGACAATATGTATGACAACACACGACCCAACAATTTTGGAGGTAGCAGACCATGTCTATGAAATGGTGGATGGAAGATTCATTAACTAGAAAGAAAGGGAGGGTGATGCGATCACTGGGCCTCTTGTCTTTGTGTGCAGCATTGCTTCTGCCGACGGGATGCTCGTTGCTTCCTAATGAAGAAGAGGAGGAAGTGCTGCCCGTCATCACTCCGCCGACGATCTCGAAGAAACCGGAGTATGATGTGAAGTCAGGCGCGATTGAGAATAAGGTAGATGCGGTCGGCAAGATCATGAGCCAGCGCGAAGAACCGATTTATTTTACAGAAGATGGGCTTCATATCAAGAACGTCCTCGTTAAAGCGGGAGATAAAGTCAAAAAAGGCGATGTATTGATTGAGCTTGAAACGAAGGATCTGGAGAGGGATCTGCGTAAAAAGCAGCTCGATTTCCGTCAGCAGGAATTAACGATGAAGGAAACGCTGCGTAAAAAGGATGAAATGGACGAAATAGAATTTGAAAAGGCCTCGATCGTCTTTGAGGAACAGCGTCAGGAATTGGCCGATCTGGAGCAGAAAATTGCCGATGGGACACTCAGAGCGCCATTCTCTGGCACAGTCATCTCTATTAATGCTCAGAAGGGCGGCACCATCAAAGCTTATGATTCCTTGGGCATTATTTCCGATACATCTTCCCTCGTCGTGGCGGCATCCTTCAGTAAGGAAGATCTGCAGAAGCTGTCCATCGGTATGAAGGCTGAAGTGGATATCAACGGGATTGGTGTAGTAAACGGTAAAATCAAGGCTATGCCAGCACCTGCGGATTCCGCGAATAGCGGGAATAGTGGAAACAGCGGCAACAGTGGAAATAACAATGCACCTGATAAGGATTCCATCGATAAATATTTGATTGTCGAATTGGATAAATGGCCGAAGGACTTGGAGCGTGGCCGCCAATTAAGTGTGAAGGTTGTGACCAGCCGGAAGGAAAATGCAACATTAATTCCGATATCCGCCCTGCGTTCGATCGGTTCACGTACCTATGTACAGGTTGTTGAAGCAGATGGTTCCAAGCGGGAAGTTGATGTGGAAGTAGGCATGCAGACATCAACCGAGTATGAAATCCTTAAGGGGCTCACACCTGGACAGAAAGTAGTGGGTCGTTAATGGGAGTGCCAATGTTACGTTTGCTATTCCGTAAAATGTGGAACACGAAATGGTTAACGCTGAGCACCTTAATTGGTTTGATCGTGGCAGTCTCTTTTACGGTTAGCATCCCGATGTATTCAGACGGAGCGCTTAAGCGCGTTGTATCTAACACATTAAAAGAACAAAGTGAGGGCTTGCCTGCAGGCTCCTTGTTGATGAGCTATCAGGCCACGGGCGGTAGAAAGACCGACTTGGCCGGGATTGAGGCGGTAAATAAGTATATTGTTGAAGATATTCCCGGGGAAATAAATTTCCCGTTCAATGCTTATGTGAACAATCGGGCTCTGAGAAGTGCTGAGGTCTACCCTCTAGATCCAAGCAAGGTCGATGCAAGCCGAAATCGTACGATGTCGATTAACTCGATGAGCGGCCTTCAGGATCATATCTCTGTGACGGGCGGGAACCTGGCCTCGGACAGCTCTGACGGTAAAGTAGTAGAGGCTTTGATGCTGGAAGAAGCCATGTATCGTCAAGATCTTCATGTCGGAGATGTGATGGAATATCCGATTTCCGGTACGAATGTCACCTTGCAAGTGAAGATCGCTGGTATATTCCAGCCGAAGGACGGGACGGAGCCTTATTGGTATCAAGGCTTCGAAGGGATGATGAACAGCTTCTACGTGAGCGAGAAAGTGTTCAATGATGTCCTCATGAAGCAATTATCATTACCTATTCATAATTCAAGCTGGTATTATGCCTTTGATTTACGCGAGATCAAGACGAGTCAATTGTCTCCATTATCGAGTACGCTCGACCGCTTGAATGTAGAGCTGTATCAGAAGCTGAAGGATACGAAGGTGGATTTATCCTTCGGCGATCTGCTTAATGATTTCCGCAAGCAGAGCCTGCAAATGCAGACTTTGCTGTTCACCCTGGCAGCTCCGATGATTGCTATGGTGTTCTATTATATCGTCATGAATGCAAGACAGTCTCTGGATAAGCAGCAGAGTGATATCGCTGTGCTGCGCAGCCGGGGAGCTTCTACCAAGCAGATTATTTTCATTTATTTGCTGGAAGGGATTATATTAGGGGCGGTTTCCCTGGTGCTCGGGCCTTTGCTGGGCTGGTTCATGTCGAAGAGCATCGGCTCCGCCGACGGATTCCTTACCTTCGTTAATCGTAAATCGATTCCTGTCGGCTTCAATATGGATGCGCTTCTTCTCGGTGCGTTAGCTGTACTCATTGCGATTCTGGCTACGGTACTGCCAGCGGTCTCCTATGCCCGCGCATCCATCGTAAATGCGAAGCGCAAGCAGGCGCGGACCGATCGCCTTCCGACCTGGCAGCGTTGGTTCCTGGACATCGCATTGATGGGGATCGCCGGGTATGGTTATTATTTGTTCTATGAACGCCAAATGTTAACATTCCAGACGGGGATGACGACGGATGAACTGCAGGTACAGCCTTTTCTGTTCTTCGTGCCAGCCTTGGCCATTTTCTCGATCGGGCTATTTTTCTTGCGGGTCTTTCCGTGGATTCTGAAACTGATCGGCTGGATCGGCAAGAAATGGCTGCCGGTTCCGTATTATCTGAGTCTTACTCAGCTGTCTCGTTCGGCATCGTCCTATTATCCGTTAATGATCCTGTTGGTTCTAACCTTGGGTCTTGGTGTATATAATGCTTCTGCCGCCCGAACGATCGATGTGAACTCGACCGAGCGTACGCTGTATAAGTACGGTTCAGACGTGATTATGAAAGCGGTGTGGGATGAGTCAACCGAGACACCGACAAAGCCACCGTCCGGATCGGGTCAAGGAAAGAATGGAAGTGGTGGCAAGTCAGGAGGGAATCCAGGTGGAGGTCCAGGGGGCCCTGGTAGTCCTGGAGGACCGAATGGTCAAGGCAATAAGCCAGGCAAGACGATCTATACCGAGCCGCCATTCGAAATATTCCGTAAGCTGGATGGTGTAGAGCATGCCGCACGGGTGCTGCAGACGCGCGGGAATCTGATCATTTCCGGTCGTTCAGCAGGCCAAGGGAATATTATGGGGATCGATAATGCTGATTTTTATGAAGTAGCCTGGTTCCGTAATGATCTGTTCCCGGCGCAGCCGTATCAATATTTGAATTTGCTGGGGATGAATGAGAGCGCTGCGCTGGTTCCGTCTAATTTGGCGGAGAAATATCAGCTGAAGGCGGGCGATATTATTACGGTTTCGCTTGCGGAACGCTCGGTGGATTTCATTGTGTACGGCATTCTGCCATATTGGCCGAGTCTGTATCCGGATGAGTCTCCATTTATCATCGCCAATCTTGACTATATCTATGATCAGGCCACCATCTTGCCTTATGAGGTATGGCTGAAGATGAAGCCGGATGCTAAGGTAGCTCCGCTTATTACGAAGCTGGCTGAGGAGAATATCGATCTGTATTCGGTTCGGGACGTCCGCAGCGAGCTGGCTACACAGAAGAAGCATCCTACGCGCGGCGGAGTATTCGGCATTCTGAGTATGGGCTTCCTCGTCTCAGTGATCGTCTCATTGATCGGTTATATCATGTACTGGTTCTTCAATTTATCGAGCCGCGTCGTGCAATTCGGTATATTACGTGCGATGGGCTTATCGCGCAAACAGCTTACGATGATGCTGCTCGCAGAGCAGCTGCTAACTGCGGGATTATCGATCGTTCTAGGGATCGTTATTGGTAAAGTGGCGGGCAAATTGTATTTGCCGTTCCTGCAGACGACCGACAATGTAACCTCACAGGTTCCGCCGTTCAGAATCATCTTTAATTCCTCGGACACGATGCAATTGTATGTTGTCGTCCTGGTGATGCTGCTGCTCGGTGCGGGACTCTTATTCTGGCAGATCCGCCGCTTGCGTGTACATCAGGCTGTCAAGATGGGGGAGGAACGGTAATATGAGTGAAATGATTCATTGCGAAGGTTTAGTGAAAATTTTTAAATCCGAAGATATTGAAGTCGTGGCCCTGCAAGGTCTGAATTTGACGGTCCATCAGGGCGAGATGATGGCGATTATCGGTAATAGCGGCAGCGGGAAATCAACCCTGCTGAACATCCTGGGCGGTCTTGACCGCCCTTCCGCGGGTCAAGTTAATGTAGGCGGCTGGGATCTGCTGAAAATCCGTGACGATCAGCTGGTGGAATATAAGCGCAATACGGTCGGTTTCGTATGGCAGAACAATGGACGTAACCTGCTTCCTTATTTATCGGCTCTGGAAAATGTAGAGATGCCTATGCTGTTAAGCGGTAAATTAGATCGCGCCTATGCGAAGCAATTGTTGGAATGGGTTGGCCTGAAGGATCGTATGCATAGCAAGCTGCACCAGTTATCAGGTGGGGAACAGCAGCGGGTAGCTATCGCTATTTCCTTATCGAATCGTCCGAAGCTGCTGCTGGCTGACGAACCGACGGGTTCGGTCGATACCTCGACCTCCGATCAGATCATGAGCATATTTCGAAACGTGAATCGTGAGCTGGGGATTACGATCGTGATCGTCACGCATGACCTGACACTGGCAGGTAAGGTAGACCGGGTCGTTGCCATTCGCGATGGCTTGACGAGTACGGAATTCCTCAAGCGTAATCCGAATCTGGATCTGGCATCGATGGAGAACCTGCATCAAGGCGGGCTCCAGGAAGTGCATGAGGCATTCGTGGTGGTCGATCGAGTCGGAAGATTGCAGGTTCCTAAGGAATATCTTGATGCGGTCGGGATTCAAGGGCGAGCGAGTATGGAATTTGACGGAGATAAGATTGTAATTACGGCGCCGAAATCATTAGAGGAGGAGAACGCATGAAACTTAAGCACGGAAAAATGCGTAAAATGATGGCAGTATCTCTTTCAGCCACATTGGCTTTAGGGCTGCTCGCCGGTTGTACCGGAACGAAGGCTCCAGAGAGCAAGCAAGAGAAGGTACTCCGTATCGGCGTCATGTATGGGAGTACAGATGATTCCTATTTTCGTCAACAATACACAGATATCTATGAGTACGACCGGAAAAATGTGAAAATCGAAATTGTCCCGGCCATCGATCAGAGTGAATGGCGGTATAATGACGGATCGGACTTTAAAGAGCCGGATTATCTGGAGAGTATGAAGAAGATTATGACCGGGAGTAATCCGGTCGATATTATAATGACGGATACAAGCTCCTTGAAGCAGTTAATTCAGGAAAATATGCTGAAGCAGCTCGATCCGTTGATTCAGGAGGATAAATTCGATACAAGTGACTTTGTCCCCGCAGTAATCGATGGGATCAAGGATTTGGGAGAAGGCAGCATATATGCCCTAACGCCTACATTCACCTCGTCCGCGCTTTACTATAATAAGAAGATATTTGCTGATGCAGGGGTTGAGCCTCCAACCGATAAAATGACCTGGGATGATATGCTAAACTTGGCCAAACGGGTAGCGAAAGGGTCAGGCAAGGATCGGACTTATGGATTTAGCTTTGAACGCTATCGAGGCAATGACCTGTTCTGGGGCATGCAGTACACTTATATGGCTCCTTTGCAGTTGAGGACGTATGATGAGAAGGCCGAGACGATGACGGTAAATTCCCCGCAATGGGTCAAGGCATGGGATACCCTGTCTACCCTGGTCAAGGAACAAGTCATACCGAACAACAGTGATTATAGCTTTGAAGAGCCGTGGACTCCAGTCAGCAATGATATGTTCTTATCGGGCAAGGTTGCGATGGTGATTTCAGAGAGCAATTATGTGAATGAAATTGCGGAGACCAATGCCAATGCAGCCAAGATCAAAGATTATACGCCAATTGATTGGGATGTCGTTACAGTACCGGTTCATCCCGAGAAGCCGGATATCGGGGGCAATGTTTATTTGAGCAGTACATTTGCCATTAATAATAATGCACCTAATCCAGAGTCGGCTTGGGATTATATCAAGTTCATCACTGGGGAAGATTGGGCGAAGTTAAAGTCGCGGAGCAACTCGTATGAGATGATCGCCCGTAAGTCTTACCTTCAGCCAAGACAAGGTCAATCCTATAATCTGGAGGCCTTCTATGCGTTGAAACCTGTTCCTCCTGCCAATCCGAAGGATGATAAGTTGAAACAGGAGAAGCGTGGACTGTACTCCGTGGAGAACATCGGACGTAATTATCTTCAAGAGGTATTGGAGAATAAGAAATCCGTTACAGAAGCGTTGAAGGATTGGGCGGAAAAAGGCAATAAAATGCTGCAGGAGATCAAGCTCAATCCGAAGATAGAGTTCCAGGAGGATGGAACACCATATCTCCCGGAAACTCATGAAGGTTAGATCGATCCAGATATTCATGAGTTCGATCGTTCAATCTAATTGTATCAATGACAAGTCGCTGGAAATTTTTTCGGCGGCTTTTTTTATGCAAAAAGGGGCAATCTATATATCGACAAATCATTTAGATTATGGAGGAGATCGGCAACTATGCATTGGGTATACTTCAATAAATTGTACCGCACTAAATTTCAAGCAGGTTGCTTGGCCAAAAGATTGGAGCAAGACGGTTGGATCTACGGCTTCGACCGGATGAACGAGATCGAAATCTTCCGTTCTCGACGCGGAAAGTACGGAGTTCGCTTTATTCCTTAAAGTGCCCCTTGACAGACTAGGGTGCCTTAGTGTATATTATTACTTGTCGCTATTTATTGTCGCGGGGTGGAGCAGTCCGGTAGCTCGTCGGGCTCATAACCCGAAGGTCGTAGGTTCAAATCCTGCCCCCGCAATACTTAATTTTAGTCACTTGTCGCAAGGGCCCTTAGCTCAGTTGGTTAGAGCGGTCGGCTCATAACCGATTGGTCGGGGGTTCGAGTCCCTCAGGGCCCATAGCGCGAGAAACCCTTGCTTTGTTTGCAAGGGTTTTTTGCTGTTCATAGGGATGATAGAGTTGTAGATTTTGAACTCGAACAGCCTGAACTGGTGAAAACCAGGCCTCCAAATGGGAAGCCTGGCTTGTCATCGCGCTTACATGATCATGTCTAATGCAAGGCCTTATAGGGGATCCATGTGATTCAATATTTGGGATAGCTATTATTGTTGAGTGGAGAACTTTTTTTGCTTAGCGGCCGCGTTTTTTGCCTCTCAGTTCAGGTCCACCGCAATATACGTCTTTTACAGAGAAGCAATATTGATGATTAGGCATGGGTACACAGTGATGTCGTCTGATGATCTCAACAGGATGCAATACGTTCACAACTTGTGGATGGTAATAGTCTTGATATACTGATGTTGGTGGGTCAAATACGGTTTGTTCTGGACATTTGTTATGGCATTCTGACATTTTTCTTCAGCTCCTTTGTTTTTAGGTTCACACCATTATACGCGCATAACTACGGGATGCCTGTACGTTTGTCTATCTGTATGGTAGAAGGAGTCCATATTAGGTTGCATGCATCATTTCAAGGGGGTGTTCATGAATGAAGGCAATAACGATTAGACAGCCCTGGGCTACTCTGGTTGCGATTGGGGAGAAGCGCTTTGAGACCCGAAGCTGGAGAACGAATTATCGTGGAGAAATCGCAATCCATGCTGGCAAGAAGGTAGATGTGAAAATTTGCAGGCAAGAACCCTATCGCTCCATATTGCAGAAACATGGGTATACGGCGGAACGCTTGCCCTTAGGGGCAGTTGTCGCAGTAGGAAGGCTGGAGCAGTGCTACAACGTCAAAGCGGATTTGGGGACGGCTGCGATCCTGGGAGAAGAGGCGGATCTTGTGGACGGTGCAGAATACATATTTGGCGATTTTAGCGCAGGACGCTATGCTTGGGAAATGACGGATATGAGGTTGCTGAAGGAACCGCTGAGCGTGGTGGGGAGACTCGGTTTATGGAATTGTGATCATCCTCTTAGGAATTGAGCTTGATTATTAGGGGACAACCATGCTATAATCAAAAACGCAGGATTTTTCTTATACATAGGAAATCTGCTCATCTAGGCGCATTATGCGTCAATCGGCCGGGATGGCGGAATCGGCAGACGCACAGGACTTAAAATCCTGGGGTGGGTGACCACCGTGCGGGTTCAAGTCCCGCTCTCGGCATCGGATGTTTTTAGGAAGATTGGAAAGATCGCAAGGCTCTCATGATCATGAGTGATTTGCGGTCTTTTCTATCCCCTAGATCAACAGATAAAAACATCACAAAAAATGTTGCATCTCAAAAAAGAGTATGGTATTATGTAATAGTTGTTAATGACATTAACAATTTGGATCGTTAGCTCAGTTGGTAGAGCACGTGACTCTTAATCATGTGGTCCAGGGTTCGAGTCCCTGACGATCCATTCTTTAGAAACGGCAGAGATGCCGTTTCTTTCTCTCTTTAGGATCAGCCGCCTGGGCGGTGGATGTGGTTACCGAAGTTGAGGCTGAGGTTCAATTGATTTTTTAAAAAGTCTTGCAACTCTTAATTATTTATGTTATTATATAAGAGTTGGTGATGACATTAATAATATGGATCGTTAGCTCAGTTGGTAGAGCACGTGACTCTTAATCATGTGGTCCAGGGTTCGAGTCCCTGACGATCCATCCTTTAGAAACGGCAGAGATGCCGTTTCTTTGTTTTTTCAGGATACTCTTGGCGAATGGATGGATGGCCGGCCGGGGTGTCTTTTTTTGTATACGAAGAATTTTTTTGTAGGACAAATGTATTATTTCCCGGTATGGGGTAACGAAATTATACCTGTGTGTCGATATATTACCTATAGGCCTGAATATGGATTCCGGCAGAGTTGACAACCAAAAAGGAGAGAAATGAATGACTCAAAAAAGGAAACTGACAGGATGGCTCCTTACAGTGGCGCTGCTCCTAGCTGTCGTATTTCCTACGGGCGCTTTTGCGGCTACGGGAGATGTTGTTTCAATTGATATTGAAGGCTCTGGTTCCGTACTCGAGCTTACCGTTGGGAAGACTACGAAGCAATTGAAGGTATGGGGGACGGTAGAAGGTTCCTCTGTGAAACGTGACTTAACCAGAGCGGTGGATTGGTCCTCCGATCAGCCGGAGATTATTAGTGTGAATAACGGCTTTGTAACGCCATTGAAGAGTGGCAGTGCTACTATTACAGCTGTATACAACAATGCTGCAGTATCAACGATTGAAGTTAAGGCAGTAGATAGCTATAAAGAATTGACACTGGAATATTCACAAAAAGGGAAGTATAAGCTGGGAGCGAACGATAAGAACTTGACGGTTAAAGCGTTGGCTGCCATTGCAGGCAGTGAAACTGAGACGAAGGATGTAACAGAAGATACTGAATGGTCTACTTCGAATGCCATGGTACTGACGATCGAGAAGGGGAAAATTACGCTTGTCGGTGAAGGCTCCGCTACAATTACAGCCAAATATAAAGGATTGACGGCTTCTTTTAAAGCTACAGTAAGCTCGCCGTATTCTGAACTTAATATCCTTCGCAACGGGTCGAGTGTGACCGGTGAAGATGTTGAACTGCTGATCGGTGACGATGAAGTAGCGCTTGTGGCTCAATCGACATTAAGCGGTGACCAATCCACAGTGGATGTTACGGATAAGGCAACCTGGACCTCCTCTGACAGCGCAGTAGCTGAGATCAAAGAGGGTAAGCTGAAGGTCAAGGCTGTCGGCAAGGCGACGATTAAAGTGGAATATCTCGGGGTAAAAGCTGAGGTTGATGTATATGTTCGTGCTCCGTTTGAAGTTATTCTGCTTAAGCCTTCAGAAGATCAGCTGTTGTTTATCGGTGAAACCCTGAAGCTTGAAGCAGAAATGAGAAATCGCGCCAATTCTTCAGAGAATGTGACTCAATCTGCACAATGGTCATCATCGACTCCGTTGGCTGTGACCGTATCCCAAGGCTTGATCACCGGGATGACCGCCGGTTCTTCTACTGTGAAGGCCAGCCATCTTGGGGTGAGCAAGAGCATTAAAGTGACGGTTTCACCTACGATTACGAAGCTGACTACGGAGAAGACAGAATTAGAAATGTACAAGGATGAGAAGCTGGCTCTTCCTAAGATAACGGGTACTAAGCTGGATAATGATAAGATCGATTTCAGTAGCCATATGAAGTGGACTTCCAGCAATGAAGATATCGCCAAGATTGAGGATGATAAAATCATCGCCAAGGAAGCAGGCAAGGTTACGCTTACTGCCAAGCTTCCTGAACAAGCAGTAACTTCTCCGCTCGGTATTCGTGGAGAGGTCGTCAGCGTTGAGCTTACCGTGAAGGAGAAAGTGCTTACCCTGATCGCGCCGAGTGAAAGATTAAATCTTATCGTCGGTGAAGAGACTCCACTCCCTGCAGTTACAGCGGTATGGGAAGATGGCGGAGAAGCGGATGTATCAGCTGATGTAGAATGGACGGTAACGGGTATAAATGCGGTTGTGAAAACGACGGGCACTGGCAAGGCCATTAAAGGGCTAACCAAGGGTTCTGCTACATTGAAGGGGACCTATTCCAATAAAACGATCAGTATTCCCGTGACGATTGAACAGAAAATCACCAAAATCGTCGTTGAACCTACAACGATTGAATTAAATGTGAAGAAGAGCAAAGCGATTAAGGTTACCGGTTATTATGCTGATGGCAAGAAAGTTACCTTGTCCAGCAAAATGGGCTGGAAATCTTCGAATGAGAAGGTTGCTACAATTTCTTCAACATCGGTAAAAGCTATTGCCGAGGGAACAGCGACTTTGGAAGGTTCTTATCAAGGACATGCTGTCAGCGTTAAAGTGAACGTAGTTCCTAAACTGACGAAGCTGACGATTGATGAGAAGAGTCTGAAGCTTGCACCGGGTAATGTAAAAACGGTTAAGCTGACTGCAGCATTCGATACCGGCGCTACAGCCACCGTTACTGACAAGGCCGTATGGACGACCTCCAAGGCATCGGTAGCCACAGTTACTAACGGCAAAATCCAAGCCGTCAGCAAAGGAACAGCTGTGATCAAAGCTAAGTATGGTACGAAAACAGTATCTGTACGGGTTACCGTTAAATAGATAAAATCTAATCGATGGGCCATCTTCGTCAAAGCGAAGGTGGCTTTATCTATATAATCTTAGTTGATTCGAATTCATGCTTCGCATATAATTAAAGAACAAACGTTCTGTTAATAAGAACTAGGCAAGAGGATGAAATTCAACGATGGCTAAACGCAAAACGAAACGAAATTCCAAGCGCAACACACCAAGAAACAGCATTATTGTTGTCCTGCTGACACTCTTTATCGGTTTTTATTTGGTGGAGGGTGGCTGGCAAGATTGGGTGGATCCGAACAACTCCTCTTTCTCTGCGACCACGACACAGACTGGAGCCGAGGCTGGAAGATTGCGTGTCATCTTCCTGGATGTTGGTCAGGGCGCCTCACAGCTGCTGATCAGTCCGTCTGGCAAGACGATGCTCATCGATGCAGGCAATAATGACCGTGAACAACAAATGGTCGATGATTTACATGCCTATGGTGTCAAGCATCTCGATATTGTGATCGGGACCCATCCGGACGCGGACCATATCGGTGGCCTTGATCGAGTGATTGATCATTTCGAGGTCGGGGACATCTATATGCCGAAGATTCAGGCGAATACGAAAACCTATGAGTCGCTGCTCAGATCCATCAAGAATAAAGGACTCAAGGTGAAGACAGCCAAGGCTGGAGTTCAATTGGATTGGGACGAGGCAGTAGATGCAGAAATGGTAGCTCCGGTGGCGGCGAGTGATGATTCGAACAATATGAGCGCGGTTGTTAGAGTTACATATGGAAGCAGCTCCTATTTGCTTACGGGTGACGCGGAGAGAGAGAGCGAACAGGCGATGCTGTCCGCAGGGAGGGAATTGCAGGCAGATGTGATGCTGGTTGGCCATCATGGCTCGAAATCATCGACATCGCCCGCTTTTTTGAAGCGGGTCCGGCCGAAATATGCGGTGATCCAGGTCGGGGAGGATAATAGCTATGGTCACCCGAAGCAGACGATTCTGGATCGGCTTGCGAAGCAGCATGTAGAGGTATACCGTAATGATCTGCAAGGAAATATCGAGATAGCCTCCGATGGTAGTAAGTATTATATTACGACGGAAAGGTGAACGCTGTCATGCTAGGGATCGTTGAAGGCTTTGAAGGGGAGCTTTGCCGAATTGAAGTAGAGGGCAGAGTTCAGGATGTACCGCTCAGTCAAGTTGATCAGGAAGTCAGGGCAGGGGATGTCGTAGAATGGAAAGACTGCAAATGGGTAACTAATCGGCAGAAAACGGAAAGTAGAAGTAAGGAAATCAAGGCATTGATGGACGAAATATGGGAAGAAGATTGAGACTTATATTCTAGGGGAGGATGATGGGATGTTATCAAGACCACAGGCGGGGGAGTTTCCAGTACACTTTCAGCCATATATTGCTCTGGTACCGGATGGAGATATAGTTCATGTATTGAAGGAGCAGATTGAACAAGTATACGAACGTCTAGCTTCCGTGACCGAGGAGCAGGGACTATATCGTTACGCAGAAGGTAAATGGAGCCTTAAAGAAGTGCTAGGCCATATGACAGATACTGAGCGAATCATGAGCTATCGGCTGCTTCGCATTGCTAGAGGCGATGTGACGCCACTGCCGAGCTTTGAAGAGCAGCTGTTCGTCAGCAATGCGAACTTTGATCGATTTACGATGAAGGAGTTGTTGGAGGATTTCAACGCGGTTCGGGCAGCAACGTTGTCGCTGATACGAGGGCTGGATGAGACAGCTTGGCAGCGTATGGGCCATTATGGGGGCGGAGAAGGTTCGGCGCGCTCGCTTGGCTATATCGTCGCAGGGCATGCGATCCATCATCTGAACATCATTGCTGAACGTTATCTATAGAAGGCAATAGAGAAAGGCTAAGGAATCCGTTTAACGGACTGCTTAGCCTTTTTTCTTTTACTGTATTATATGAGTTATTCGTGAGAGATAATCAGTTCAAGCTTACCCTTCAATTGGAAAGCATCGAAGGAGACAGGCAGAATGAAATGATCCCCTTTTGCCAGCGGATAGCGATCTCCGCCGACAGACAGCTCGCCGCTACCGTCGATTACGCTGCAGATCGTATACTTCTCAATCTGCGGGAAGATCGCCGCACCGTCGATATTCCACTTCTCCACCGTGAAGAATGAATTGGATACGAAGGAGGTGATGACGGCATTCTCTTGCTCTTTAACTTCGTAAGCTTGCGGTTGATAGGACTGCGGAACGGTAGTCACGTCAATGGCCTTCTCCAGATGAAGCTCGCGAGTGTTGCCATCCTTGTCCTTGCGGTCATAATCATAGACGCGATAGGTTGTATCTGAGCTTTGTTGTGTCTCCAGCACGACGATGCCTTTACCGAGGGCGTGGATCGTACCGCTCGGTACATAGAAGAAATCTCCGGCTTTTACAGGAACCTTCGTCAATAGAGTATCCCAGTCGCCTGCGGCGAACATAGCTTCAAGCTCTTGCTTCGTCTTCGCTTCATGACCATAGATGATACAGGCACCTGGCTCGGCATCCACGATATACCAGCATTCTGTCTTGCCCAGCTCCCCGTTCTCATGAACACCTGCATAGGCGTCGTCAGGATGGACCTGTACGGACAGATCATCAGAGGCGTCCAGCAGCTTGGTCAACAGCGGGAAGACCTTAGAAGAAGAATTGAATAGCTCTGGATGGGAACCCCATAGCTCTCCAAGCTTCATGCCTTGATGAGGGCCGCTCTTGACGATGCTTTGCCCGTTCGGATGCGCCGATACAGCCCAGCATTCGCCAGTACGTTCATAAGGAATATCATAGCCGAACAATTGCTTTAGCTTCTGTCCTCCCCAAATGCGTTCTTGAAATACAGGCTGCAGAAAAATAGGTTCATTCATAGTTATGTTCTCCTTTTCCTTGGATGTGTGTAGATGCGTATATAAACACTTATTTATAATCAACATGAATCAACGCTGCGGCTCCAATCAGCCCGGCATCTTGCAATAGAGCGGCAGGAACGATGGGTGTATTACGTCCGGATGGATTCAGCGCATGCTTGGACACATAATCTCTAACCGCGGCAAAGAGCGGCTCACCGATCTGAGATACCCCTCCGCCGATGACGAGCTTCTCAGGATCAAGAGTATTAATCAAGGTGACACAGCCCACACCGATATAACGGAACACTTTATCGACTAACGCCTTCATCTCTTGATCACCTTCAGCAGCGAGGGCGAAGACTTCCTTGGATGTGACTTCACGGCCGAGTATATCAGTGGCTTGTCTAGCGATCGCCGTACCCGAAGCGACGTATTCCCAGCAACCTTCCTGACCGCAGACACAGGTTCCCGCAGCAGGATCGATAACGAAATGCCCGACATCCCCCGCATTCCCCGTTACTCCGGTCAGAAGTTTGCCATGGCTGAAGATACCTGCGCCGATGCCGGTGCTGATCGTGATAAAGACGAAATGCTCCGCATCCTTCGCCGCACCCAGCCATTTCTCTGCCAGTGCTGCTGCGGTCGCATCATTCTCAAACGCGACTTTATAGTCGAAGTGTCGTTTCAAGGATTCGACGATAGGGAAGTTCCACCAGCCCTTTAGATTAGGCGGTGCGGTAATTTCCCCTTTTTGCGTATTTAAAGGGCCTGGAGCGCCAACACCGATTCCGAGAATATCAGCTT
Organism: Paenibacillus aceti; assembly: GCF_003614185.1. Lineage (GTDB taxonomy): Bacteria > Bacillota > Bacilli > Paenibacillales > Paenibacillaceae > Fontibacillus > Fontibacillus aceti. The sequence continues at coordinate 2,288,661 of NZ_KZ987724.1, read as the reverse complement.
CTGTGACTTGATGCTCTGCCATCATCTGTTTGATTGCCGCTGCCATTCTATCCACCATGACATGAGGGGATACCGTGTGATCGGTAGGAAGCGCAGTCTTGGCAAGCACGTGGCCTGTCGGATCGATGAGTCCTATGGCGGTTTTGGTTCCGCCAATGTCAATACCGATTGCGTAATTCAAAGCAATTCCTCCATAATATGAGTAGTGATTAACTTGACAAACTTGACAAAAATATATTTTGTAAAGTATATTTAGGTTTAGTTTAACATGTTTCGAAAGGAATGAAAACAATTGGCCAGAAAAAAGAAAATATCGATGCAGGATATTGCCGACAAGCTTAATATATCCAAAAATGCAGTATCACTGGCCTTGATGAATAAAAAGGGAATTAGCGAGGCGACACGCTATAAAGTGCTGCAAACGGCTAAGGAGCTCGGCTACGGACAATTTGCGGCCAAAGAGGCTGGCAATATGAACATATTGATCCTGTTTCCGGAGCGGATTATGAGCTATCAGGATAATGACCATTTTCAATTCTTTCACGACATGATCTGGGGACTGGAGCGCAGCATAAGAGGTAGAGGCTATAATGCTGTTGTGGCTCCGATTGATCGGGAGATGGAGTCCGGGCTGAAGCTGCCTGGGCTGGTGTCGGAGCTTCCTTGCCGCGGAATTATTCTATTCGGAATTGTAGATAAGGAATATGCGCGGCTTGTATGGGATATGGAGCTTCCGCTGGTCATGCTGGACTCCTATTATCGAGATTTACCATGTCCAGTGGTGACCTCTGCAAATATCGAAGGAGCCTATGAAGCAACCTCAGTGCTGATCGCGGCGGGACATCGGGAAATTGGCTTCATCGGCCCGACGAACTTGACAACGAGTCATGAGGAACGGTGGTTCGGTTTTTGGAAGGCGATGCGGGAGCAGAGTGTACATATCTACGATAAATACTGTTTGACCGAGTCGAACGGATATGATGAGACGGAGCGGGAAATAGCGCTATGGCTGAATGAGCTGGATCAGCTTCCGAGTGGTTTTTTCTGTGGAAATGACCGGATTGCCTATATCTTGGTTGGACTTCTGAAGGAGCGGGGGATTACGGTTCCTCAGCAGGTGTCCGTTGTGGGGTATGACGATCTGCAGTATTCGGCGATGCCGGAGCTGAGGATGACCACGGTTCATGTGGAAAAGGAAAAGATGTGCCATGCGGCAGCAGACCTGCTTCTCTCCCTATCCGGCCGCAATCGCGATATGATTCGTGTCTTTGTGCCGCCAACGCTGGTGATACGGGACTCCGTAAGAAAGCTGGGTTAAATAAAAAAGGATCGGATCTCCATGGAGATACCGGTCCTTTTGTATATTACGAGATTGAAAGAGAATTGATTTATTACTTGTTCAAAGCAGCTTCGTAGCGTTTCGCAACTTCAGCCCAGTTAATAACGTTGAAGAAGGCTGCGATATAGTCAGGACGTTTGTTTTGATATTTCAGGTAGTAAGCATGCTCCCATACGTCGATGCCGAGAATTGGAGTCTTACCTTCCATAATCGGTGAATCTTGGTTCGGCAAGCTGTATACGGACAATTTGCCGTTCTTGTCAACGGCCAGGAAAGCCCAGCCGCTACCGAAGCGAGTGGTTGCCGCTTTGGAGAAGTCTTCCTTGAACTTGTCGAAGCCGCCCAATTCATTGTTGATGGCTTCAGCAAGCTTACCGGAAGGTTGGCCGCCGCCATTCGGTCCGATAATTTCCCAGAACAGGGAGTGGTTAGCGTGTCCGCCACCATTGTTGCGAACTGCAGTACGAATGCTTTCAGGTACGCTGTCCAAATCAGCGATCAATTCTTCAACAGATTTGGATTGAAGCTCAGGAGCAGATTCCAGTGCTGCATTCAGGTTAGTTACATACGTATTGTGGTGACGATCATGGTGAATCATCATAGTCTGTTCATCGATATGAGGTTCGAGTGCATTGTTCGCGTAAGGAAGTGCAGGTAATTGATGTGCCATGGGTTAAATCATCCTCTCTTGTATTATGTAGCGTCATTTCCGACAATTATTATTATATAGCTATTCAGACACTTAGTCAACATATATGTATGTTAAGTATATTAATTGCTTGTCTCCATTGACAAAGCTGGATCGGTTCATCATAATTATTGGTCGAAGAGGTGAAAAACAAGTGGGAATGGGCATCGTTGTCGTGGAGATATGTACTAACAATCGGATAAGCGCGCTTGATCTGGAGCAGCTGGAGGAGGAATACCCGGAGATTGCCGTCATGCGGACAGATTGCCTGAATTTCTGCGGCATGTGCCGGGCAAGACCCTATGCGATGGTGAACGGGAATAAGGTATTCGCCAAGACAACAGAGGAATGCCTCCGGTTGATTAAGCAGGCGATTGAAGCCGAGCTTAAGGCGTTCTACGATATATAAGGTTGTGTAATATGAGGGTGGATTATGCTTTTAGATAAAAAAGTCTTCGAAGGCAGATGCTTCCGAAGACTTTTTAGGTCAAGGCTTTGGTTGTTTGTGGATGACGTAGACACAGCGCTTGCCCTGCTCGACGAGACATTCTGTTCTCTCCACCTTTGTATCCAGCAGAGTCTCGAACAGCTTAAGCTCGCATTCGCAGGCATGATTGAATTGATCGGCGATTTGTGAGATCGGACAGTTATGCTCTTTTAATACGAAGCTGCCATCCTCTTGGGCTGTGCATTCCGTCATATATCCGTTCTCATTTTGAATCTCGGCAAGTCGCAGCACCTTTTCATTAAAGTCTTTGCCTTGCATTTCGGATTCGTATCTTTGAGTTAATTTTTCCTTGCGGCGTTCGAAGAGATGATTGACCATGTCCTCGCCGCTCTCTTCAGCCAGGGAATCCAGCAAGTCGAGTGTCAGCGTGCTATAGCTCTTCGGGAACATCCCTTCCGCAGTATCGGTTAAGCCATAGACTGCCGTCGGGCGGCCCAGGGTTTGCCGGATCATCTTCGATTCGATCAGTCCATCACGTTCCATAGAACCAAGGTGTCTGCGAACGGCCATTTCCGTAATTTGCAGTTCATGGGTGATCTCTTTGGCGCTGAGGGGACCAACCGTCTTCATCATATGCAGAATCCGCTCTCTGGTGGATATAGGTTGTATCTGACTCATAACAGCCCCTCCCTTGGGTTAGTAGTAGTCTTCAAGGTATTCGTTCGCCGATTGCGACATGTATTTCATCACTTGTTGCGGTTGTAGATTATTTTAAGATTCTACTGCATTGTAGAGAATTTTGCCGACTTAGTCAATATTAAAGTATAGTAAGTATATTAAGAGGTGCATGGAGGAGGATAATTGGATGAAAAGAAACGTGGGCTTCATATACGCGCATCCGGATGATGAGACCTTTGGCTGTTCCTTTCTGATCCGGCAAATTGCCGATGAAGGAGGAAATCCAATTTTGCTGACAGCGACTCCCGGCAATGCGGGGAAGACGGGACGTTTGGGGACGATGACGCCGGAGGAGCTAGCGGCCAAACGCAGGATTGAGCTGCAGCAGGCGGCCGATATTCTCGGTATTTCAGAGATCACTCATTTGGAGATGGGCGACGGAAAATTGAAGGAAGTCGATCAAAATATTTTGGCTGCACATATCGCTGATTTTCTGAATAGACATCAAATTGAAGTAGTAGTTACTTTTCCAGAGGATGGGGTTTCGGGGCATCCGGATCATATTGTCATCCATCATGCTGTGAATAAGGTGGTACTGGGCGGTCAGGCTCCCTCGGTACAGAAGCTGTACTATAATGAGGTGAGATCAAGGGGAGATGCGATTGATAAGCCAGGTGTACTGAGTATTAGTCTGGGTCAGAATTGGAAAATTAAGCGTGATGCACTGGCGGCACATGAGTCGCAAATTTTGTCCATTGAACGGGTGTTCGGTGATTTGCTGCAGGCGGGGCCGAGTTCTTTTGCAGATGAGTGCTTCTTGCTCGTCTGGGAACGTGGAAATGTAAATCCGCTTAAGCAAGAACGGACGATATTCGATGATCTGGTTTAGTTAAACGGCATGAAGAAGGCTGATCTCTTACATTGAAGAGACCAGCCTTTTTTGCAATTTTTATTTTTACTTAATGGGCCAAATTCTTTACCTTCACCTTATTCTTCGGAGCGATGTCAAGTGCTGCCTCCTGGTTCTTGTGGAACAAGCCGCGCAAGTAAGGAAGTACGTAGTAGTCCAGACCGATCTTCCCTGCATTTGCGGCAGCTGCTATGAGCAGCACTTCAAGCAGGAGCATTTGCCCGTTTGTGCTCACCGATCCCGAGAAGAGGAAGGCGGTATTCATGAGAAGTCCCATCAGAGCTGCAAAGGTAGTGAAAGTACCAAGGATAAGTCCGAGACCTACGAGAAATTCCCCAAAAGGAACGACGATGTTGAAGACGTTAACTCCCGGGAGAGCTACATGCTCCAGGAAGGTGGCCCACCAAGCTTGAACGGCGGGATGGTCACCGGTGCTGTTAGCGATCGCACCATTCAGGAAACCGGCTGCATCGAAGCCGCCAGTAAGTTTATGCCAACCGGCTGTAATCCACTGATAGCCGACATAAATACGGATGAAAGTTAATAACCACATTGCAATTTTGTTCGTTCTCAGGAAACTGTTAAACATTAAGTACCACTCCTCAAATGGTTTTGTTTTTTTCTGGATGATCATCTTTGATGGATTTATTATAAGTGATCTTTTTCACAACAATTGTGATTTAAATCACAAATAATTAAAGTTAAGATATTTAAATTTGATCTATTATATGCACTATTCCGAGCGGAATAGAACAGTAAGGGGAGCCTAATGATTAGTAATTTCTTATTATTAATCATCAGGCTGTATAGTTCATGCCGCTTGACTCCTTTATTACGGAAAAGCTGATGTATAATTATGCTGTTTGTAAAGGAGTCGAAGCGGCGGATGACCAGTTAAAACGGGATTAAATAGAGGAAAACCTAATGGTTTACTTCGATATGCTGTTTAGGCGAGGCCTTATGGGAGAGCAGCTCTGAGACGGTAACGAAGGAGAAGCCTCTCTTTTTCAGCTCAGGTAAAATAATTTTTAGCGCTTCCGGGGTTTGAGAGCTGTGATAGACAAAATCATGCATGAGCACAATATCTCCGTTGTGGGCGTTGTCCAGTACCTTGCGTACGATTTTATTTACACCTGGGGCAGCCCAATCCTTCGTGTCCTGATGCCAGGACCACAGAATTAGCTGCAGATTATTCTGCTTGGTTAACTGGATGATATTATCGTTATAAACCCCGCCGGGCGGGCGAAAGAGCACCGCTTTATGTCCTGTCGTCTGGAAAATCACTTGCTGGGTCTGTTCTAATTCGTCTTTAATGGAGCTATGCGATAATTGATCAAAGGGAGGATGGCGGAATGAGTGATTACCGACTTCATGGCCGGCAGCCAGCTCCTTCTTGACCAGTTCAGGATACCTCTTAACGCGCTCACCGACGACGAAGAAGGTTGCCTTCGCATCGTATTTCTCCAACAGCTCCAGAATTTGTGGCGTCAGCTTGGCATCCGGCCCGTCATCAAAGGTCAGGGCAATAAACTTATCCTGGGTCGGGACTTCCCAAACGATGTCACCGCGTGACTCATAGTAGGCTCTGTTCTTGGGCACGGCGTGTGCCTCCGCTGATCCAGGAAGATGGGCTACAGCTACGGAAAGAATGAGCAGCAAGAACAGTTTCGGTTTAAGCATTAACGTAAGCTCCTCCCTCTGCATGTTTTCAGAATTTGATGATCCAGCCCTAGGTCTGGCATTCATTTAGTGTGGATAATTTTCTGATAAAATATTCTTAATCTAATCCAAGGCTTTCTGAATAAAGAAATAGCAAGCGGATAAAGGAGAAGGACGTCCGCATGAATTACGATCGATACGCAGAATGATTTTGTGTTGCCGGGGGCTCCGGCGGAAATTAAGGGGACATTCGGAATATTGCCAAGGATGGAACGGATTCTTAATACTTACCGTGCCGAAGCGCTTCCAATCATCCATGTGGTCCGTTTATACAATGGGGATGGTTCTAACGTTGATTTATGCCGCCAGGAGGCCGTTGAGAAAGGGGCTCAGAATCGTGATGCCGCATACCGAGGGAGCTGAATTAGTGTATGCAATACGCCCCATGCAATATGACAGTTTGAATTCGGAACGGCTGCTTGACGGCGAATTTCAAGCGATTGGTGATCAGAAAATGGGTGGTGTATAAACCACGGTCGAGCGTCATACCGATTGAGAGTTGCTCATTCGTTGACTAAGAGTTTCGCCAGAATCGACATGTCCCTGATTGATCGCTTCCCATAGATAAGTGGAAGCAATGGAGCTATATGGGGCCCATAAATGAGATACCTGCTGCAAATATTTACGGTCCTTTCGCTCATCCAATTGATGCAGCCATTTGGCCGCGCGCTGTAGTCCGGCATCCCCGTATGACATAATGTTCTCCCGGCCTAGTCCGAAGATAAGGAACATTTCCGCTGTCCATTTGCCGATCCCTTTGATAGAGACAAGCTTAGCGGCTGCCTCTTCATCGCTTAACTGATGAAGCTGCTCCAAGTTCACTTCGCCGGCGAGCACCTTATTGCATAGATCGCGGATATAGGCGACCTTAGCAGTGGAGAGACCTGCTGAGCGAAGCTTCTCATCGGTTTGCGCCGAGAGGGCGGCCGGGGATAGTTCCCCGGCCAGTTCGACAACCCGGCGGCGAATCGTCGCTGCTGCTTTGACAGAGATTTGCTGGCTAATGATCGATCGGGCGATGGAAGCAAAATGCGGCTCCTGCGTATTGGTCTTTACTTCGCCGATCAAGGCAATTAGCGCCCCCATGCGGGGGTCGGCTATAGATAGAGATTGGACACGCGGATCATCGGTATGCAAATGAAAGGCTACAGAACTCATAGTTTGGGCTCCTCTTAGAATCATTTTTCCTCTTGCCTAGTCTTGGCCTCTTTTTAAGTTCAACTTAAGTTCAACGTCCTAGAGCAGCTCGAGGTATTTCTCGATCAGGCTGTCTAGTTGTTGCTGAAGGCTGTCTTGTTCGACTTGCAGCTCAGACAATCCATGAGCATCATAAGCGATCTTCGGATCAAGCATAGATGTCTTGATTATTTCCAGGCTCCTCTCGATCTTGGCGATATCTAGTTCCAGCTTCTGTATTGTGGCCGGGTTGGTTTTTGCTGTACGGTTCCTTTCGGCGGGCTGCATCATCTGTTCCTGTGCTGCAAATGGCTGTTTATTAGGGTTCTCTTTATACTGATCCTTTGGTGCAGGAGGTTCCGCGATAGATTTCCTCTTCTCAAGCTCTGCCCGATAGTCTTCAAAATTGCCTAGAGATACGATCATCTGCCTGTCCTCAAGCGCCCAAATCTGCCCGGCGATCTTGTTGATAAAATATCGGTCATGGGATACGGCCAGAACGGTTCCCGGGAAGTCCTCCAAAGCATCCTCAAGCGCTTCTCTTGAATCGATATCCAGATGGTTCGTCGGTTCGTCGAGCAGCAGCAAATTGGGCTTTTGATACATCAGGATCGCAAGCCGCAATCGGGTCCATTCTCCGCCGGATAGACTGTGTACTTTTTTGAATACATCAGTTCCGTAGAAAAGAAAACGTGCCAGTTGGTTCCTGGCCTCACCGGTTTCCATTCCAATCTCACCGCGGAAATACTCTAGCACCGTTCGGTCTTGATCCGCAGGGGTGGACTCTTGAGCTAAATATCCGACCTCGCTTCGTGAGCCAAGGCGAATTTCCCCTTCATCGATATCTGTCAGGCCAAGTATGCCTTTTAGCAGGATACTCTTACCGGAGCCGTTCGCACCGATTAATGCGGCTACTTCGCCATAGTGCAATGTATAAGTGATCCCTCTGTACAGTTGTCTTCCCTCGATGGATTTACTTACGTCGATGAATACGAGTGCATCCTTACCAGAGCGGTCAGTCTGTTCCAACTGCAGGTCGATTCGTTTCCGTTCCAGAATCGGCTTTTTTACTTTAACCATCCGGTCTAAGGCCTTCTGCATGGAGGCGGCGCGACGGTGGAAGCTAGGGTTTGGCGGATTCGAACGGTTGCCCCACTCAATCAGTTGCTTGATGGTTTCCTTCATCTTCTGAATCTTTTTCTGCTGTTCTTGATATTCGGCGAACTGCTGAAGCAGCTTTGCTTCTTTCCCTTTCTTGTATTCGCTATAGTTGCCATGATAGGTGAAGGATTCGCCGTCTTCAAGCTCTATAATTTTACGTACGACCCCGTCCAGAAAATAGCGATCATGGGAAGCGATAATGACCGTACCTTTGTACGTGGTAAGGAATTCTTCCAGCCATTCGATCGCGGCCATATCCAGATGGTTGGTCGGCTCATCTAGCAGCAATATATCTGGACTTTGCAGCAGGATCACGGCCAGGCCGATCTTCGTCTTCTCGCCGCCGGACAGGGTAGAGAAGAGGCGCTTGTACTGTTTGGTCGAGATCCCTAGCCCCCCAGCGACACGATCGATCGAGGCTTCAATTTCATAACCGCCACCGCGCTCGAATTGATCTTGCAGCTGCCCGTATTGGCGCAGCAGAGATTCCAACAGAGAAGGATTCTCGATCGCTTCTGTGGAACTCATCTTCGCTTCTAATTGCTGCATTTCTTCCTTGGCGTCCAGTATTTCTCGAAAAGCCGATTGAAGCACCGTGTAGACAGTCTCATCATTATGATAATCCGGAATTTGAGCCAAGGAGCCGATACGGGCACCGCGGCGGACAGATAGCTGCCCTTGATCCGGTTTATCTGTATCGATAATCAGCTTCATCAGCGTCGTCTTGCCTGTACCATTACGTCCGATCAAGCCGACCTTTTCGCCTTCCTTAATTTCAAATGAGATATCGCTTAGCACCAGCTCGGCACCGTAATATTTCTGTATATGTTGACATTGAATCATCATGGTTTAGCTCTCCTTCGACTTATGCCGCTGCTGCCTGTCGAAAGTCATCCTATTATGAAGACAAAAGAAGGCTGCAGGAAAAACCTGCAGCCTTCTTCAACACACGTATTCAAATCCGTGAGGTCAAGGTAGGAGCGGCATTTCGCAATTTGTATAAGATATCGAGTTTCTGAAAATGGACATACTTATCCCGTTGCGAACTGCTTCATTGATAATGCCAGAAATTGCCACCGGCAACTGGCTAACTCGACTCCATACAAAATTACGATCCACTCTACCCACCTCCTTAAAAAACATAATTATTGTAAGTATATGCTGGGGGGATGGAAAAATCAAGTATTGGCCCCCATTTGGGCCCCACAAAAGAACTCTACAACGAATGTACGAGTGTAGAACGATGCAATTCTAGATTGAAGACCTACCTTACAGCGAATTACATATTCGGAGCATACAGAAAGTTACAAAAATTCTATAGGTCTGTCCATTTTTTGAAAACAAACCATTTAACAGACTAAAACGATGTCAATAACATTAGCTAATCTATAGTTTGTTGACTGCTTTCTATTGTTTGTCTAGTAGATATCATATCAAAGCATCGGTAGACTAAAGCTGTAGAGATTAGATTCTCACGAGGGATGTGATATCGGAAAATATCAGCAAATACGTCACAGGGGTAATCACTAAAACGAGGAGGTAACAAATATCAACAGATGTAGTAGTTGATGCATGTTTCTAGAATCAGAAAAAGCGAAGAACGTAGAAGTAAAGGGAATGTAGGTCTGTTGAGGATTTTGAAAGCGCTTTAAATTTGGGGGATTTAAATGCGCTGGTTTGCTGATGGGCAGGACCGATGGTGGCAGAATATCAATGTAAGTGATATTTATCACATTTGGGTCGCCTATTTAGCAGCAAATGATGATGCTATCAATGAGATTCAAGTGAAAAGCAACACAAATTTTTCGAAAAATACACAAGGTTGTTCAAAATATGAACATGAAGGAGGAAAATTGGAATGAGGACAAAACATACGAGGAAAATCCAATCTATCATCCTGGCATCAGTAATTACCGCAACGACACTATTCGGTGGCATGGGGAGTGTCGCAGCCGACACCTGGCCCTACACTGACGAGGGCAAAGTCGGTGATAACCAGCCGCTGATGCTGGGCCATCGTGCCTATGATATAGAAACATGGAGCCCTGAAACCGATCCCTATGCGGATCTAATGCGTGCGGAGGTTCCACTTCAAACGAGGATTGCCTCTTATCAACCTACACAGGCAAACCCGGAGCTTGACCCTCGGGTGCAGACTCTTTACATGGCTGGCGACTATGGTAACTCCTTTAATCGTGGTACTGCTTACAATAATAAGTTCAGTGAAAACAACCTGCAAAGCTGGCAGTATATCGACCAGTACTATTCATGGCATGGAGCTGCCGTAGCAGGAACTCCGCTGAACATCTGGACTGGCGTCAATGAAAAGGACGACCCCACAGGAAACGGTTGGGCAACACAGCGCAACTTTGAATTCGGCTCTATCAATATGCCCAACCCTGCCTATACCAACGCCGCACATAAGAATGGTGTCCTCTCTATGGGTTGCATCTACTTCGACCCTAACAACCGACCAGGTCAGCCTGTGGAGTTGATGCTTGATAAGGATGAAAACGGGCGCTACATCTTAGTTGATAAGCTGGTTGAGTTTGCAAAATGGTACGGTTTTGACGGTTATTTCTTCAACTATGAAGAGAATATGAATGCCAAATATGTGCCGATGCTCAAATCGCTAATGCAGCAGGTACGTGAAGCCGGTATGTATACCCAAATGTACGATTCCTTGAAGAACGCAGGTAACATTGACGCCTGGAAGAGCACCCTTGACCAGGATGCCTACAGTTTTTTGCAGGACCCTACACTGGGGAAGGTGCTCAACTCCGTCTTTATTAGTTACGACTGGTCTGCAAATGGCAAGCTGGCAGCAACTCTCCAGACCGCCGAGCAGCAGGAGATGAGCCAAGCGGATATGTACGAAAAGGTATTCTTCGGCGTTGAGGCCGACCAGGGAAAAATGTCCCAAAAGGGTCATAATTCCACTTATAACTTCCCTATTTTACGCCTCGAAGGGTCGAAAAACCCAGTGGGCAGCATCGCTCTGTTTACCCCCGATAATTTTATCCATGACAATATTGAAGATGCAATTAGAAACGGACAGGAAAATAATCGAGCAAAGAATGAATACCAGTGGATGGTATCGGATCGGGAACACCTTTATTTCTCTGGTCCGATGGGTGATCCTACCAAGACCGGTGTGGCGCCCGGTGTATCAAGGGAGGATCTCGGTCTTTCAGATATCGGCGGTTGGGTTGGTGTAGCGGATTACATGTCCGAGCGCTCCGTTGCGGGTGGCAATATGTTCATGACCACATTCAACACCGGTCATGGCCTGGAATACCGGATGAACGGCAAGTCTGTAAACGACGAAGAATGGTCCAACATAAACCTCCAATCCATTCTTCCCACTTGGAAGTGGTGGATGGATACAAGCGGGACCAAGCTTCAGGCAATCTATGACTATGGCAGTAAGGAAAAGAAATACAGCGTAGATGGCAAGCCTATGGTGATTCCTTACCAACAGATCGACCCTTATGAAGGCGGCAGCTCTCTTGCGATTTACGGCCGATTAGACGCCGATAACGAGATGCACTTATATAAGACTGATATCGCAGTCAAGGAGGAAACGTCCCTCTCGTTGACCTATAATGTTCCCAACGATAATCTGGCTCCCTTGAGCATCGGCCTAATTTTCAAGGATTCGCCCAATACAACCCAGTATATTGATATCCCCAATTCGGACATGGCAACAGATGGCTGGGTCACACAAGATATCTCAATTAGTCAGTTCGCAAACAAGAACATTGCAGCTATCACCCTGAAGGTTAACTATGCCGGCTCTCCCATTGATAAGTTCCAAGTCAACCTGGGCCGTCTGTCTGTTTCCGACAATGGGAACTATACCCCTGCTGCACCCCAGAATGTGAAGATTGAAAAAGCATTCAACACAAAGGAAATGATTGTCTCCTGGGAAATCGCGAATTACAACTTGGTTAAGGAATACCATGTATACGCGAACTATGCCGATGGGCACAGTGAGTTCCTCGGCGGTATCTATGGCAGCAAATACTATGTGAAGTCGGTGGATAATGGCCTTACTAGTATTGAAGTACGCGCCACCGGTGCGGATGGCTCCGAGAGCGAGGGAACCAAGGTCTTCTATTCCTACGATAGCACAGTATCTAACGTTTCCGTCGAGGAAGCGCAGACCTCCACTGGTTTCTTTACACAAAGCGCAGTAGCAGAGGAGGTTCGGGTCTCGTGGAACGCTCCAAAGTTGTTCACCGCCGACAGCTACAAGTTAGACGTCACATTGAATAATAGTTTGGATAAGACGGTGTATTCTGCCACAACCCAATCTCTGAGCGGAAGCGTCTCGGTACCAGTCAATGAAGGCAACCAGTATTCCTTGAAGATAACCCCTGTTAAAGATGGTATAGACGGAATACCTGTCTGGTATACTGGATATTTGAAGGACACCTATTGCGCTCCGTTTGATTCCAAGGTAGAAATCAGCGGCAACACTCTCCTCGTCCATCCGCCCAAGGCAACCGATTGGTGGAAGATGCGCTTAACCTGGAACGGGGAGGAGTTGAACATCCCGAACAAGTATCCATACAACAACAGAGTGAGCGATGGCATCCGCGGTGTGGCTCGCCTAAATGCGGTTAAAGTTCCAACAACAAGCGGCACACTGGGTGTAACTATTCAAGATTACTCTGGGAACATCTCCGAGACCGTATACATTCAGGTTGGAAAGGTTGAGTCTGTAACCATAACGCCTAATGATGTGGATGGTTTAATTGGAACTTCACTAACATTTAAAGCGGAGGTTAGAGGTACTGCACCTGATACAGTTACTTGGGATGTGTATGGAAATTCAAGTGACAATACTACAATTAGTGACGGAGTACTAACCATTGCTGCTGACGAAAAAGTTGATGGCGTACTGACAGTTACAGCAACTTCAACGATAGATACAACAAAATCAGGAACAGCACAAGTGTTAGTAGTAAGTGAACTTGTTCCAAAAATAATTAGTGTTGTAATTCCTGACCAAGTTGACTCTGTTAAAGCGGGTACGAATCAGCAATTTACTGCAAATGTTGCAGTGAAAAATAATGCGGACACGTCAGTTACTTGGGAAGTTGAAGGTGCTACAAACGTGGGTACTATCGTTAACAACGGTTTGTTGATGGTGAACGAAGATGAAGCAGCGGATCAACTTACAATTAAAGCAACATCTGTTGTAGATCCTACAAAATTCGCCACTAAAACGGTTAAGGTAGCGCAAGATTTAGACAAACAACGCGATATTACAATTGATGCTATGCTTAACGGTACTGTAACAGCGGATATGGCAACAGCAAAAGCAGGTGAGACTGTTACGTTGACAGTAACACCTGATGTTGGATATCAGCTTAAACCGGGTTCTTTGAAAGTAAACGGTGAAGCAATCTTCACGGACACGTTTACAATGCCAGCTAAACCTGTAACAATCACTGCTGAATTTGAGCAGGACACTACGAGAGGACTCGTAAGTATCGACGCACCATCGGCAGTAACGGGGTTGCCTAACGGAACCGCAAAGACAGCAGATGCGCTTAAACTACCAGCTAGTGTAACATTGGTTACGTATACAGATAGTATACTTGCAGATGTCACTTGGGACGTTGATGCATCAAGTTACGAACCTGCCTCAAAGTCGGATCAAGTATTTACCGTAGAGGGAACTGTAACACTTCCTAACGGGGTACTAAACCCGAATAATATCCCATTGACCGTAAGTATTGAAGTGGCAGTAGACGCAGAAGTTGTAACATCCAAGGAACTCTTGAGTATCGTGGATCTTGCAGCAATCAGCGGGTTAACAAATGGAACTGCAAAAACAGTCGCTGATCTTAAGCTGCCTGCTACCGTTGAAATCGTAACTGATAACGGGACTATGGACGCAATTGTAGATTGGGATGTAGATTCTGCAAATTATGATCCTTCAGTAAAGACGGAACAAACATTTACAGTAAGTGGCGTAGTAACATTGCCTGGTGATGTGGTAAATACCAATCATATTCCGTTGAGCGTAAGCATCAAAGTTACCGTAGCAAAGGAACCCGTAGATGGTGGCAACCAAGGCGGGAACAATAACGGCGGTAGCAACAATGGCAATGGAAACATTGGTGGTAATGGTGGTAGCAGCAACGGTGGTAGTGCAGGTACGACAACACCTCCAGTCACACCTCCAACAGGTGGCAGTGAAGCTACATCGGTCACTACTGTATCTGAACAGCAGTTTGATGAGGCTCTCGCAACAGCTGCAGCTGAAGCTGCTGAGCAAGGCACAAATTCAGATGTAGCCATCAAACTGGATGCTGACGCTCCATCGGATGCTAGAACAATCAAAGTGACGCTGTCAAATGATTCATTGATGAAATTTGTAGCTAGTATGGCGGATACTTTGACAGTATCAACGCCAATCGGAACAATGACATTTGATCGAAACACGATATCGAGTATTTCCAAGCAAGCAACAGGAACTGTTACCATTACTGTTACAAAGCTTGGAACATCGATATTAGATGCAGATGACCAGCACAAAGTGGGAGACAGACCTGTTGTGAATTTCGATATTAACAGCGGAGACAAGACTATATCGAAGTTTACTGGAAGCGTAATAGTAACCATACCTTATACGCTTAAGTCCGATGAGAAACCAAATGCAATTGTAGCATATTATATCAATACTGCAGGTCAGCTTGAAGCAGTAAGAACTGGTAAGTATGATGTGACAACCAAAACAATAACTTTCAGGGTACCTATGTTATCGCAATATGCTGTAGGGTACAACAATATTGAATTTACCGATGTTGCAGCCAGTGCTTGGTACAGTGATGCCGTAAGCTTTTTAGCAGCAAGAGACATAACAAATGGATTAGGCAATGGACACTTTGGTCCTGAGACCAACGTGTCCCGAGCACAAAGTCTAGTTATGATCATGAAAGCTTTTGGTATCGAACCAGATGAAGGCTCTGAAAACAATTTCAGTGACGCAGGAAACACATACTATACTGGTTATCTAGCAGCGGCAAAACGGTTGGGTATAACAGATGGTGTGGGTAACAACATGTTTACACCTGAAAAAGAAGTTACACGGCAGGAAATGTTTGTATTGACATACAATACGCTTAAGAGCATTAATGAATTGCCGACCGGAACTGCTGTAAAGGAACTGAAAGACTTTAAAGATGCAGGTACAGTTTCTGCTTATGCAATGGATGCTATGACATTCTTTGTAAATGCCGGAGTTATATCTGGATCTAACGGTAACATCTTACCAGTAGATAAAGCAACCAGAGCGGAATTTGCGCAGATACTTTACAATATTATGATTAAGTAAATTGTACTGACTTACAAGCACACCTATGCTTAACTGTGGAGGTGTGCTTGTTTTCGTTTGTCCGAATTTCTAGGTTTATTTTCCCGAATCTGAACAATGATCGATACCCGTTTGACCAAAAGGCCTAGTTTGTAGCACGTTGTATACAAACAAATCTCCTAGAACAAGCAAAAACCCTTGCTATGCAAGGGTTTTTCTTAATGATCTGTAGTGGGCTCGAACCACTGACCCCCACCCTGTCAAATAAACAGAGGTCAAATGTACGTCCCAAAAGGGTTATTATACGTCTATATTCAATAAACCACTAACTTTAAAAACAACTTGGTATTATTATAAAGTGTTCGAGAAACAAAGTAAAGTGGTCAGTAGAAAATATTGTAGTTCGTGTCGCGATATACATAGAAAAGAATATCAAAGGGAGCTTATGCGCAAAAGAAGGGCAAAAGATTGTTAGCAAATAGCTTTCTTGTATAAATCCATATAAACATTGGATATTTTAATCTTTATATACATATAACATCGCAAATGAATCTTTACTTGAAACCAAAAACCCTTATACATAAAGGATTTTTTACAAATCGAAATTAAAATGTACTAAAAACATAATGGTCTTTAAGGGAGAGCATATCCTAACCTAATGTCCAAAGTATAGGGGGTTTCACCAAAAACGACACACTTTTAAAATAAATATAGTGAAATTCCCATATATAACAAGGGTTTTTTAATGGTATCAAAGGTTCCCATATGATAAGGGGTACTTTTCTTATCAAAACTAAAATTAAAGGGAGAATATAAAATTGGGAGCAAGATGAATCTGTTAGCATTTAGAAAACAATAAATAACTCAATAAAATCAACGTTTTTTTACATATTTATATTTGCTATCTTTAAAATAATTTCTATAAGTAATTTTAAAATCACTTGATTTCATTGTGTTTTTTAGTGAATTTTAAAACGTGAAATATATGAATACATGAAAAGATAAACGTCTTTAATGGAGGGACTACATAATCCTAACAGGATCGAAAACAGAAAAGAAATCCAATCGTACTAAATTCTGTGAGTCATGTAGGAAGGAAAATAGACTAGAGAAACAGAGAGAATGGGATAGAATTAATAGAAATAGGCAAAAATCCGACATTTAGAAATCATCATAAAACTCAATAAAATCAACGTAATTTGTATGTCATCTATTTCTAATAGTAAAACTACCTTAGCTCATTATTCTAATAATACGTTGATTTAACTGATTATTTTAGTCGTCTCAAAGGAATTAATAATATTATTAACTATAAAAGATAAGTGTCTACTATGGAGGACACTACAATAACCTAACAAGATCGAAAACAGAGGTAAAATTAGGAAATATTGTGAGCTGTGTTGGAAGGAACACAGAAGAAATTATAAGACAGAAAAGCAAAGAGAGAATAAAAATAATATTTTTTATATATAGATAGAGAGTATAAATCCCTGTATAATCCGTATATCCTTGCTTATACCTTCCTTGGGGTTGATATACGGTTCATAGAGGGCTTTAGCCTTCTACATTATTGAGAGGATTGATTATTATGATTTAGTTTGTTGAACCTAACTAAGTCCAGTCAACTCGGTCAATAGTGCTTTAATTTTAGTTTCAATTTAATATTATTTATCTCCTCTAACTTATCATCTCATTAGTGGATGATGGAATTAAGTCTAGTCACTCGGCTAGGCTTCTTTCCTATTCTTTGATTTCAAAATTGAACTTCAAATCTAATCAAAAGGAAGGTGTTTTAAATGGAATTTACAGAAGAACAACAAACTCATATCAATCAAATTATTGCTGATGAAAAGGCGACTTGGGAATCAGAACAATTAGCCCCAGTGATTGCTGAACGGGATGAATTGCTCAAGTTTCAGCCCAAAGAAGAAAGCGAACAGGAAAAGATGATTAAACAACTACAGGCTGAGTTGAATCATCAAAGACTTGTGTCTGCATTGGAAAAGGCAAACCTAATTGACTTTATTGACTATGTTAGTGCTGATGATGAAAGTGAAATGCAAAGTAAAATTGATAACCTTTCTACAGTTTTGGAAGCACGGACAGTAAATAAGTCATTCGTACCAGATAATCACAAACAAACGAGTGCATACGAACGGTCAGCAGCTAAAGGGGATACTCTTGGTATGATCAAGGCTTTGTTTAAATAATACAAATTTTAGGAGATGTTGAAATAATGAATACTTTTACAACTGATAATTTTGTTCCAGGTCAAAACATTGATATGAAGGATGTTCTCATCCAAACAACACCAGTTAAAACCCCTTTTACTACACTTTTACTAAATAAGACTGTAAAAGCAACGTCACCAACTATGAATTGGATTGAAGAAGCTATTAATGAGGCGGCAGCCGTAACTTTAGCAGAATCAGCAGACGCACCAGACCGTGTTGATGACTCACTCGAACCTATGTCAAATTTTTGCGAATTGATTGGGGTTACTGCGGCAGTATCAAATACGGCACAACACAGTTCGGCGGTTGGTATTGGTGATCTTTTGGCAAAGGATATTGCAAATAAAACTAAGGCTATCAAGTTAGCTATTGAAGACAGGTTAATCAATGGGGTTAAAGGGTTTGAATCTGCAACGAAAACATATAAGACAGATGGAATTCTCGAACAAATTAATACGGCTAACCAGGTGACAAATGCAACATTCACGGAAACAAAGTTTCTTGAAACTATCGAGAAGATGTATAACGCTGGTAGCGGTGATAATATGCTTTGCTATTTACCAGCACAAATGAAACTTAAACTTAATGACTTCAAAAACTTCCAGTATTTTGCTAAAGACAGCCTAGCAGGTGTTGATGTGGAGGAGTATGTTTCCCCATTTGGTCGTGTTCGGTTCGTATTAACAGAGAAAATCACAAATAAACTGTTTGTAGTTAATCCTGAATATTTAGAGTTGGGTATCTTGATTCCATTTCACGGACAAGTAGAACCAGTTAGCGGTTCTAAACAATCAGTTTACTTAGAAACTCAATTCGGATTGAAGCTACTTAATAGTAAAGCTGCCGCATCGTTTGCAATTGCCTAATACATAACCAGAGGGTAGGGGTTCCTACTCTCTTTTTTATCTTCAATTTTGAACTGGAACTAAAGGAGTGTTTATATAATGGACGATAGGACTAAATGGAGACTTGAACGCATTTCTAGAAAACTCACACTAACAGAAATTGCAAAGCATATTGATAGATCAATCTCATATGTTTGCGCTCACGAAAACGGAAGAAACACACTAACAAGTGATCATTATGCAAGTTACTGTAATTATATTTTGACACATGATAATACTAAAAAATAGAAATTAAAGGAGATAATAATAAAATGAAACTATCATTTAAATTTACTGATGGAACTCAGGCAAATGGATGGGCAGAGTACACAAGCGAACAGGTACAACAAGTAATTGACGGATTATCTAAGGGATATGAGTTAAATTTTAACTTTGACACAAAGGAACCTGTTAGTTTTAAAGCAGATCAAATTGAGTATCTTAAGGTGACTATATGAGCATGATCGTTTATCTAGGATATGAAGGTAAAGCGTGGATTTACAGTGATACAAGAGTATCCACCGAAAAAAATGGTCTTAGTTATCACATACATGACAACTGCGAGAAAGCCAGAGTCTTTGGTGATAAGATTGTTTTTGGTATGGGATACTTACCAGCAGTTGAGCAAATTTTTGAGGAAATTGAATTTAGTAATCAGCAACTTTCCGATATTAAAAAAATCACCAAGGACGCATATGACAAATATAAAGGTGAAATTGGCGTTTACGTACTAACAGTTGATAACAATGGTAGGTATGTCATGTACACAATTAGCAATTTGCTTAATTTTGAAACTCTACCAGACATAATCAGAAATAATGATCTAGGGGCAGCAGGAGCAAATAGCGATGACGCTATAGATTATATATATCAACAATTCAAGCTAAGTGTTCGCCCTCACCAAGCCATACTAGGAGCTTATAACCATGTTGTTGATGAAAAAGTAGGCGGAAAATGTATACTGTATCAATTAGATGCAACTGACAAGTATCATATTAAAATCAACAAATTTGAGTATAGGATTCAAGACAAAAAGAAATTACGCAAATTAAGAACACATGCCGATATGTCTGGACAAGCAAAATTTAAAAAGGTTAAAGTTACAGACGGAAACAATACCGCTTTATTGGATTCCACAACTCGAAAATTTTATATGAATAATTGGGATATAGTTGGCGTTGGAGCCCTTGACGCTCAATTTATTCAAGCAGGAACGCTAACTGCTGAAGATGGATTTATAAATAACCTTACTGTTAATGCATTGAAAACGTTGGATAAATCGGATTCTATTGGTGACAGTGTTGATTATGTCTACGCACGTGATAATTATTTTAAACTCGTTACAGGTACGATTACAGACCGTCAACACGCAAAGGATGGTAATGGTAATCTTTTGTATTGGGTTGATGCTGCTAAATCACAATTGACCACTGAGACAACATCATATCCATTTTATAATCTTACATATGAACCAGTTGAAAAGTTTAAACTCTATCTCGAAGGTCAGGGAGTTGACTCTTATCCAGTAATGCAGTTAGGCAGAGGTGACGGTAAAACTTCCGAGTCTGCAAAAGCTTTTATCAAAAAAGAACCAGATAATCTCAATATTACATATCACAGGAGTAATACAGGGGCAATTCGTGAGGTTAAGTTAGATGATATGGGAATCACTATTAAAGCCCATGATAATGGTACTGTAACTATCGAAGGTAAAGATATAAATGTTGTTGGTACGAATAAGGTAACTGTATCGGCTCCAAATGGTTACGATTTTACATAACTAAACTACATGAGTGTTTTGCATAATTCCGTTTCAGAGAAGAAGCGATAGCATATTCACTGTCGTTAAGGGGTAATTTTCGAAAATGGTATTATATGGGTGAAGAAAAGGGCAGACTTGCAGAATTTTAGAACAGCTCGTTTTTTAAGCGGCAGCCCGTTTTGAATGATGAGAAACGGCGAGCGCAGATGCAAGCAGAACAATGGCATTCAAATACTGGTGAGTTGTGACTTTCTGAATGCCCCGGACATGTGCGGCGTCTGCCGTCAAATAGGTTTTCAATCGGGAGTTGCAGCGTTCTACGCTGGTTCGTTCATTGTAAAGTTCCTTCCAACGCTTTGTATCCCGATGAGGGATGCTGTATCGCCGGAGATCATCCTTCGCATTTACTTTGACGACCATTCCATAGTTTGAAGACGAGCAGGCAGCCATGCCAAGCGGACAGTCGACTTTACCCGTGGCATGCGGGCAGCGAAATTTATGCATATCGCCGTCAACTCCCCAGTATGTCATCGCATAACCCATGGAACAGCACGGTGTTCCGTTCGAGGTCATGCCAGCAGGCGGTTCCTTCTCCCCCCGCAGATTAAGGGGAATGATGGCTTGTGCCTTGACGTTGCGGGCGGCCTCATAAACTTTCATTTGGTCGTAGCCCGCATCGAGTATGAAAAATCGTGTGCTCGTCCTGGACGCTGTTTTCTCGATCAGGCCCGGCGCCATTTCTCCATCATTGACATGCGCCGGCGTTACTTCCAAGGCGATCGGCAATTCACTTTTCGTATCGACCGCCAGATGAATTTTGTAACCAAACCATGTGATTTTATTGCCGAAGGAATCAATTTTTGCGCCCCAGTTCGCATTACCCGTTTGCTCGCTTTTGCGTTTGGGCTGCTTTTTCTCGTAAGCGCGGAGAGCGGCGCTGTCTATGGCGACGTTACTGCCTTCTATGATACCTTCCTGCTGACAGCGTGTGACCAAATCCTCAAAAAGCCGTTTTGCCAAGTCCTTTCTCGTCAGTTCTGAGAAAACTCGGCTTAATGTGGATATGGAAGGAGCTTCTCGATCCAGCGGAAGACCACACTGATAACGAAACCGGAGATCCGTATCCAAACGCTTATGCAACCCTGAAAAGGTACTTATTCCTTCAAGCGGCGCAGCCAAGAGTGCTCGTAGAATACCTTGTCTGCAGTATCCCTCAGCGCCTCGGGGTGAACGGCTTCTCAGTTCCTTGGCATACGGTCTCAGATCGAGAGAACTGAAGAAGATCGGCAATCTCTCCTTGGGTTGAATTTTTAAAAGTTCTTCGAAGGAAAACAGACATTCTTGGAGAATATACAAAGTGACTTCCTCCATCCTTGAGGTTTTTGGGTTTGGTCACTTGAAAACTTCTCCAAGTTGGGGTGAAGTCCCTTTTTTATGTCCGAAAATCCTTACGGCTCAAGGCCTCAGATTACTGCAAAACGCTCACATATAAAACAGCACTGGAACAGGTCGATTGGGCTTGTTCCTTTTTTGTGTCATTCTCCTTACAAACAGAAGGTTGAAAAATAGACTTAATGTGTAGGGTGATTTTTCAGGAAATGGAGGGAATAGGAAAGTGGGATTATTTTACTGCTACAATGAGCAACTAGCAAAATATCTACGGTTCACGAAGGACATTAGTTTCATCACAAAAGCAAGACACATTAAAACTAACCGAATATTTCATTTATTTCTGCAAACGCAAGAATTAACAAGCGCAATAAACGAATACAAGAAAAATGAATAGGAAGGATAAACCTTAATTGGATAAACCGAAAATCAAGGAAAAACTAGACGACTTATATCTTATACAATGGGGGCATTATTTAATCCAATATCCTGAACCAATTGGATACCGAACATACATAAAAGGTGAAGTTAGAAACGGCAGGAAGACAAAGTATATTCAACCTTGGCAATATCAAAATCATCTAGATGGGAAACATACAATTGGCACATTTGGAGGTAAGGTTTTTACTAAGTTCATAACTTTTGATGTTGATTTTGGAAATAATCCTGAACTAGCCAAATGGATGACTTACGCAGTATGTAACACTTTAAACAATTTAGGATTACATGATCATTACATTAGTTCTAGTGGCGGCAAAGGATATCATATTGAATTATTTTCTGATGAACCTATTCAAATTTCCCACGCAAGAAAATTATTTGATTCTGTCTTAGATGAAGCTGATATAAGGCAACATTTTATTGATGGAGAAGTTGAATTTCGTCCAACAGATAAACAAGGTGTGAAGATTCCTTTAGGTATTCATCAGAAAACGGGTAATTATTGCGGATTCTGTTTGATTGAAACTGGATTAGCGGTTATGGATAAAAATGAATCAGAAGAATATCTGTTCACTATCAAGAAAACGAGTAAAACATTGATTATAGATTTAATTGGAGCCGCTGAAATAGAAATCAAAAATGCTAAAAGGGAAATTCCTAAACTAGAAAATGCTATTAGTTCACATAAACCGTTACCTAGTTATTATCAGTCTGAGGACTATTCAATTGACCATGCAAAAAATTTGTTTTTAAACGGGCTAAAAGCGCAAGGTAGCCGTAATAATTCTATGTTTTTGGTTGGTTTATACTTAAAATATCAAGGATTTGATCAGGAACAATGTAAATTGGAATTATATAACTGGATGGAGAGACAGGATACAAATTTATATTCAACTCCACTTAATGAATGTTACAAAGAAATTGACGCTACAGTTAAAAATATGTATGAGAAAAATTATAATTTAGCAGCCAGTAACAGAGATTTAACAGTTTCATACGATGAAATGAAATGGATTATTGAAAAGTGTCCAGAGAAGAACCAGAAATTAATTACATATGCAATGTTAATACATAGTAAACGCCACGCAGACGGTAAAGGTGTGTTTTTTATGCCTTATACGATGATACAGGAAGCAACGGGACTATACGACCAAGCAGTTAAGCAACAAGCCAATAAACTGGAGAAACTTGGTGTTATTGAGATTGTTGAACGGAACAGAATTCCTAAAATAGGTGGATTGGCTAAGAAGTTGCCCAATTTATATAGAATAAGTATTGAAGACTTAGTTCCGAATTCAGAACGAAGTGATAACTTATTTACTACGGATAAGTTGAATAGTTTCGATTTATGTATGACATTCTATTTCACAAATAAAGATTTAAAAAAGTTATTACCTAGGCGACAATATGAAGCTTTAATAAGATAAAAATACATAAATTTACAATAAAATTATCGATTTGCGCCTTATACTACCTAGTACCTTATAAATCAAGGGATTAGGTTCAAGAGAATAGGTCATAAGTGCGTATATAATAATAAATAATGTATTATGAGTGATTTCGTACATCTTTTGTAGTAACACATTGGAATAGTTGGAATTATCTCTATTGTCCCTTATTTTAAACTGGAGTGAATAGCAAATGGAAAATGTAAGTATATATGATGTAATACGGAGCCTGAGCATTAAGCGAAAAGTTTATGTGAAATGGCGTTTCAATCTTTGGAGACAATTGGATAAGGTTCCAGCGAATGAAGAAGAACTACTGTTGAAAATGAAGGTTAAAAGTCTAGATAGTTTTAGGGAATGGGAAAATAGCGAACAGTTTAAGCATATAACCTCCCTTGTGCTTCAGATGAATCAAGGTAAGGACTTGGAAGAGATATACATAAAGGTCAAGGAACGAGTTAACAATGATCCACAACCTAAAGATGTTGAATTAATGTTGAAATTGCAAAAGGAAATCAATGAGCATTACAGAGAAGCGCAAAAGTATTTTCAAGGTGAGTAGATAATCAAATAGTAACTATTTTCAGAGGATTCCTTATTTATAGGATTCCTCTTTTTTTGCGTTAAAAGTGAAAGGAAGGAAATGAAATGGCATTAAAGGTTAAACCACTTACAAGCAACAAAAAAACTATTAAGAAAACAAAGGATATCAAACAGGAACGATTCAATGAGATTATGGGTAACTTCCCCCTCTTCTGTACTGACTTTGTGAAGATTCTTGACAACTTTGGTGAATTGATTCCCTTTAAATTTAACAAGGAGCAGGCAGATTTTGTTGAATCTATGGGAAAGTTCAATATAATCCTCAAAAGCCGTCAAATTGGATTTTCTACAGTATCCCTTGCTATATGTCTGTGGAATGCGGTTAATCGTCCTAACAGTAGTTACATGATCGTCTCGTTAGATAGAAAGCAAGTATCAACGTTGTTTGAACGTTTAAAATTGATGAATGATAATCTACCAAGGGATATATATACCTTCCCTGTAACTGTTCGTGATAACAAAGATGAATTGCTACTATCTAACGGCAGCCGTATACAGATTTCACCACCAGCCGAGCACATTGGACGTGGATCTACATACCAATACATATTACTTAGTGAGTATGCTTTTTATGAGATTGATCAGGCTAAGTTATTAACAAGTGTTACCCAAGCACTAGCCAAAAATCCTGACAGTAAAATTGTAATCGAAAGTACAGCCAACGGTACAAGTAATTATTTTTATGAGGTGTTCAATAAATCATTTAAAGGTAATACAAATTTTAAAGCATACTTTTACGGTTGGATTAGTGACGCACATAAAACTCAATTTAAAACTGAGATTAATGATGCGGTTGGATGGTACAAGTCTATTAATCGTGGTCAATTAATGAATAAGAGTGATCTAACAACTGATGAAGATAAGCGACTACATAAAGCTGGTGCAACCTACGCCATGTTGTGCTGGAGACAGTGGAAACTAACCAGTATGTCAACAGTGGACTTTCAAACAGAGTATCCTAGTACACACACTGAGGCGTTTAAAACAAGTGGCAGGAATGTATTTGATCAAGGTAAAATAATTGACCGCTTGAATAACCTTTTCCCTCCTATTGATAAGGAAATATTGAAAAAAGGTTTACCGCAGACATTACATAAATGGTTGGGAAAAGGTTTGAGTGTCTACCATTTACCTAAGCATAATGTAAAATTCTATGGTGGTTCAGATGTATCAAGTGGTTCAGGCGGTGATTCATCTACATTGACCTTAATGGATGCTGAAGGTGTAGAGGTGTTAAGTTTTCATAATAATAAAATCAGCGTTTATGAGTTTGCCGAGTTCCTGAATATAGTAGGCAGACTGTATAATTACGCTTATTTGGCAATCGAAAAGAATAGTTATGGATTGCCAGTTATCCAGAGATTACGTGAAGATTATCAATATATGAATTTATATAAGCATAAGACTTTTGATAATAGAGGTAAACGCAAATTGATACTAGGATGGCTCACTACTGAGGTCACCAAAAGTATTATGATTAGCGATTTAAAAGAGAACTTTGAACGTGGATACATATTAATTAACAGTCAAGAGACATTACAGCAAATGCAATTGTTTATAGAGGATTCAAAAGGTAAAACAGGCAATAAAGGTGGCAGGAACAATCATGATGATTTGGTTATCTCTCATGGTTTGTGTATTCAGGCTAAGAAGGCTAATAAGTGGTACGTATAGACGATAAGGGGCGATAATTATATGAGTAGTATTGAACAGTTTATTAATGAAAATCGATACAGTAGTAATTGGTTTGTTGATTTCGTGAATGATGCCAGGAATCAAATGAGGATTAACGATATCATAGATAAAAAACTCTATTTAGCAGGACAGCATAAGATTAATAATAGACCTCCTGAGATGTTCAACGGTAAACCATTTATGCCCAGAAAGATATTGCTTTCATATGGTTCCAGATTGATTGATTATGCTACGGCTTATTTAGTTGGTAATAACGTTACGTACAGTGGAGACAAGGAAGTTGTATCAGCAATTCAAAGCATTTACAAGAATGGATACGAGAACCTAGACTTTGATATTGTCCAAAGCGTATATAGATACGGTAACAGTTGGGAGTATGTATATATCAAGGATGGCAAAGTCAAAAGTAAATTGATTGATGCAGCGGACTCTTATCCTGTTGTAGATGATGATAATGAATACATTGGATTCGTAGAGAGTTACACAGTTAACAATGTTAGTTTTTGGAATGTTTACTATAATGATCGAGTTGAGAAGTATTACAACAACGGTGGAGATATTAAGCATAGAGGGACATATACAAATTTAACTGGATTGCCTGTATTGTATCGTAATGATAACCCCATTGATGATGTGTTTGGACGTAGTGATTTAGAGGATTACATTAATATTATTGACAGTATGGAAGACATGATTTCTAAGTCAGTGGACGGCTTTTACAAATTTATCACTGGTATTCCAGTTGTAAAAGGACAACGTTTGACTGGTGAAGATGCTTTGCCTACTGAAATTGTAGGCGGTGGGATAACATTAGATAGCGATGCTGATTTCAAATTCGAAAATAATGAGTTTGATCATGAAGCATTTAAAACATTGTACAACCATCTAACTATGTCATTGATGGATGTGAGCGGTACGCCTAGTGTAGCCTTTGGACGTGCTGAGATTTCCAACATTTCAGAAGTATCATTGAAGTTACTATATAGTGTGGCTAACCTTAAAGCCATGATGACAGAGCGATACATAAGAGAAGGATTAAAGGATAGATTGACTAAGTTTAGAACGCTGTTAGATAAACAAGGTATGAGGTATACAAATGAACAATGGGACAGCATAACTATAACTTTTCAGTATGCAATGCCTTCTTCTGCAAAGGATATTATAGATAATATGCAGACATTGAGAGAAATGAATAGCATTAGTTTAGAGTCTGTGTTGAAGCACAATCCATATGTGAGTGATGTAGCAAGTGAGATGGATTTGATTATCAGTGAGGGAAATGGAGTATATAAGAATAAAGCTAAGTAATCAAGAGTCTTAATGAGTAGGGAAGAGTAAGGAAACATTAGAGATAATAATTAGGGAACTATGTTGCATCATGCGCTCTTGTTATTATATAAATTTAGTATCGGGTACCAATTTGTGTTCTTTAATACATATTTCAATGTATTCATTTTTAAACTCTCGTTTTTTTACAATTTTTTTCTCCTCTTCTTTTTTGTTTCTGCATAAAAAACCCGTGTATAATATCAGTTATGCACGAGTTATGGATATTACTTCCATTATATATAATTACCCTTCAATCCTAGTCATATCAAGGAAAATCAGACCTACTAGACCACTATATCATATAGTTAGTGGTCTGATTATCGACTAATATTATCCAATTCACTAGTAAATAGGTTATTTCGGGGTGAAGTTTGCACTATTCTACATATTATGATGAGGTATGTTGAAGATAATCGTGGGATATTGTGGAGGAATTAGGGTGAAATGAGTGGGAAAGTTGACTACCCCTAATCGAAAAAGTGAGCCTCTAGCATACCCATTTCTGCATAACTGAACTAATTTTGAAAAATTAAAAAATAAAAATTGGATGACCAAAATTAATAAAAACACTTCAGACCACTAACCTGATATTTTACTAATCTCATAGACCTATATTATCGAAAATGGTAGAATGATGGGAAATATTGAATTGGAGGAATGTGGAAGTGGATTTCGAAACTATAGAGACTAAGGAAAGTACCATCGATAAACTGATAAGGCATAAAAGCAAGATTATTTCTCTTTTGGTTGTAGTTATTTTAGTTGTGGGTGGATCACTTTATTATTATAACTTTATGACCACACAAGCCAAAGCAAAGATTACAGTAGCCAAATACATAAAGGCAATTCAGCAAGGTAAGAGCACATATGATTATGTAGAAAGTGGGGTCAATGATTTTATTAATGTATTGGACTATAAATTTATTAGAGTAATTGATAAAGAAAAACCCTTAAAAACGTATACCAAGGATCACGATATGTATGAAATTGATGTTAATTATGGCAATGGAAAAGAAAAGTATAAAGATTTCAATGATTATTTAAAACAAGAATTAGAATACTATAAGGAACGTGAGAAAAGTGATTCAGAGATAAAAATCCTAAGAGAATCGACTGATTCATTTGAATTTACATATGGAGATACGTATGATCAAATTGAATTATTATATGACATGGAAGTAACAAATGGTCTTGGAGAAAAGATATATAAGAAAGTATATTATACTGTCGATAACAATCGTAGTAGTAAGAAATTTCAAATTGTTGATATTTCATACTAATGACCGCCAATTAAGGCGGTTTTTTCTTTAACAAGAATTCAAAAAGGAGTAATTAAACATGACAAATCTCGACCGTTTAAAACTCGAAATACAACAATCAGGGTTCACGGATGATGAACTATCTATTTTCCTGGAAGAATCATCACTATCACCAACAGAGGAGTATAATCCAGCATTTAATAATAGTAAACGTTACATATATCAAACGGCTCTTTCCTGCCTAGAAGCGATTGCTAATAATCCGCAACTCATGGCAAGCCGTAAACTCGATGATATGACTGTTTCTGACTTTGCAGAGTCACTACAGAATCGAATTGATCAACTTGATCAAAAGATACGCCTGTTACCTTCTAATGGCGATTCAGGGACACAAGGGAGCACATTTATGTTGTTTAATCATTAGTATAAAGTAACTATTATATATGATATAATGCAACTGAATAAATCCATAATATTCCTCAAGGGGGCGGTACATATGGTTAAAAATGGTCTATACGTTCTTTGTATCTTGGCATCTACTACAATGATGCTTACACTAGGTAACCTGTCCACACTGCCTTTTATGGCTCTTATTGGGGCTATTATCATTAGTATCATGGGCATCGTTAGAAACAAAACAAGAAAACAATTCTAAGCATTAATTTTAAACAGTATACACTAAATTTAGAAGGTGTCCTATTGTCCTAGTGTAATCCGCTAGGTAACGGGATGACCTTCTTTTTCTTTTGTAATTAATCTACAAAATAAGAAAGGATAACAATATGATCAATCTATTCGATATAGACAACGAATCCAATTTTCAATTTATGCTTGATAATGTAGGTCGCAGCGTAACTGTTAATAACAGCCCCACTCCAATAAAAGCAACAATAACAAATACTAGCACGAATCTGAATACAGATTATGATGATAGAAAGATATCTACTATTGAGACTCTTCAACGGGGGGATCTGATTGACTATAACGGCAATAAGTATATGGTTATCAGTGAGGTCAATGATAAGCGCTACGGACACTACAAGGGGCTTATACGCCCTTTACCACATGAGATTACATTCAGTCACAAGTGCGTGTTTGAGTCTGCATTTGCTTATATAGAAAATAGTAATCCATCGTTTAAAAACGGAACCGTATTAACACTCATCCAAGACAAGATAGTTGTATATCTTCCTATTCATACAATGGAATTGAGTGTCATAAGTGGTGATGAATTTATGATTCAGGGGAACAAATTTAAAATAGTTACGAATGACACTTTTACTCAACCTGGGATTGCTATTCTGACTTGTGAGAGAACACAAATTAATCCCGCATTAGATGATGTAGAACATAATATTGCTAATGGGAAAGCATGTCCTATTAACGTAACGAACAGTAACCCTATTAGTGTATTTGTTGGGAGCACGTTTCAATTGAATTGGACGAGTACAAATAATGCACCAGTGACATTCACAACGTCAGACGCTTTTGTTGCCACTGTAGACGGTTTAGGGGTTGTTAGTGGACTAGCAGATGGGAATGTCACTATAACCGTCACAAATGCCAGTAATGGCTTCATATACGATACAGTCGATATTAGTGTTGAGGATATCCCAGAGGTTAAGACGATTGTAATTACATCAAGCAAACCCAACAACAAGACAGATGACTATTTCTATATCACTATTAATACATCAGTAACATTTACAGGAACTATTTATGATGGTGATGTCTCTACAAGCAATGCAGTAACATTCCAAGTTTTCGCAGACGATAAAACATCTACTGTTAGTACAACAAAATATACATCTGCAATATCAGGCAATGCAATTACAATTACGGCTAAAAGTGATATGTTTTATATGCAACTACTCACAACATCTGTAGACGATCCACGCATATCAACATGGCAACGGATACGAATTAAGGGACTCTATTAAGCGTAGAAAGAGGGCAGCCCGATTATGGACTACCCTCTACTAATTTATTTTGAGTTAATTAATCAGGTGTGAATAATCCTCTTCCACTTCATCGACTGAATAGATGTATTTATCAACATAGCGTTGCATATTCCCTTTAAAGTCTTCAAAATTTCCGTCCCAAATATTATCAATAAAGTCTTTAGCAGCTTTATCATTACGAATGTAAAAATTATAATCCTCAAACATTGTCTTACCAGCCATATGATAAACAAAGAGGAGTAATCCATGCTTCCCTTCGTCTAAAGTGTTGAAGAGTAATTGATTCATTTCCTCAGCGTTCATGTCATCCATTTTCTTTACATCAAACGTCATTTTTAAAGTTGTCATAGTTAAATCTCTCCTCTTAAATTAGTTTGGTTTGAATAAGTGATTCTCGTTTCATTCGCAAACGTTCAATTTCGTACATTATAGCCCTTTTGCGGTCTAATGATGAGCTTTGATACTCCTTTAGTAGCGTTGAGGTTTGCTGAGACAGTATTTTGAGTAAAACTAATGTTTTGTCGTTTATGGGATGGTGATTTGTCATAGGTCAAATGAATTTAATGCATTAAACTTTTCGTTTTGCTCTGCCAATGCGGTTCCCCATAAAGAGAAATATCTTAGCGTCATGCTAACGTTAGAATGGCGTAGCATCTTCTGTATTGTGCCAACATCTGCACCTGCGATCAACATTCTATGCGCTGCTGTGTGGCGAAACGTATGCCCACTAAGCCGAACATCTTTAAAGTTCATGATTGCCTTTAGATGCTTGAAAATGCACTTAATTGCATTATCGGTTAATGGTTTTCCGTCTCGATTTGTAAACACCATTTCGGGCATTGTAGGGAAGTGTTGATCAATAAACAGTCGATACTCTAAAAACTCTGCTTTTAACTTGTCCGACATAGGAATACTACTAGCTATTCGTTTCTTTCCGTTGACGGTAATGATTTGATTAACGAGATCAACATCTTTCCACCTAAGATTTGCAGTTTCACCGATACGACAAGCAGAACCAAGTAAAAAGATAATCATAAAGTAATCTCGATAAGCGTAAAGCGATTTATCCCGATATTTAAGGGATTGGTAATATCTAAGCATCTGTTTAATATGTGCGTCTGAAAATACCTCGATTTTGATTTCTTCTTTGGCAAAGATTATCCGTTTAGTGGGATTAGTCTTGGGAGTAAATACTTCCATTTCAGTTTCAAAGTAATTGAAGAAGATTTTTAAGATGTGTAACTTTGTATTTACCGTTGTTGGGTTGTTGCCTTTCTCCTTACAATGGAGTAAATACTGTTTGATGAATGATGCTGTACAATCCTCCAGATTCACCACGTCATGATTAACACAATACTGATGAAATTCATTCAACTGATTCATGTACGCAGTTAGAGTACGATCACTCACATTTCGATATTCTCGGTCTGCTTTAAACTCAGTCAACGCGAATTTGAATAGCATAGAAAAAACCACCACCTTCAAGGAGATTGTGTCCTTAAAGATAGTGGTTTTTTGTGATATAAACGTGTCAGTTATCGACCACCTATTATTGATAAGTGGATGAATCGCTGGAAACCCTTGTGCCATAAGGCATAATGATCTGTAGTGGGCTCGAACCACTGACCCCCACCCTGTCAAGGTGGATAGGTAACGTATTTTAAATGGAACAATTTCTGAATAACCAGTAATATCAAGGCTTTCAGGTGTTCGCATGTTGTTCTCATATTGAATGAATTCTATATAAAACACTGTATTCCGTCCCCGTTTTGTCCCCATTAAAAATAACGTATCGATAGTTGGTAAAATGATTCATAATCACATTGTTTTTATTTTTTTTTACTACCACGCGCGAATTTATCAAATTTCCCGGTTGTACGTCTTATTACTTTTTTGGTAACGTGAACATAGATATCGGTAGTAGTTGATAATCTGGCGTGTCCTAACCGCTCTTGAATGACTTTCAAAATTGAGTCAAAATTAGTTTCATCCTCATCTTCCAAAAGAAGAGTTCCTGAGCTATGACGCAAGCCATGAAATTTAATGTATCTAATTCCATGTCGCTTACAAAATCGTTTCCACCATTTTGATGGATGCTGATAGTAGTATGGCTTTCCTTTACCATTATGAAATACGAATTGTCGATCTTCACCTTCCCATTTGTCGTCTAAGAATTCTTTTTCTTCTTCCCACTCCTTTTTATAAATCTCTAACTCTTCCATATACCACTCCGGCATATCAGTATCTCGATAAGATGATGATGATTTAGGACCTTTCTCGATGGCTTTCCCTTTTTTAGTATAAGGAATGTTATTTTCCACAGAGATGAAGTTACGCTCGAAAAAAACTAGCGGCCATTCTAATCCTAATAATTCACCTCTTCTGAAACCACCGATCATTGAGCCAAGAATAAGAAGTCTCCACTTTCGAGATTCTTTATAGAGAGCATCAACAACTTGTTGCGCTTCATCCTCATCGTAATATTGTGGATTTTTACGTTGAGCTATTATTTTTTCCTTAGAATTTCTCTCGGATGGTTTTTTAACACCATCCATTGGGTTGACTTTGATTACTCTCCAATCAAAAGCTTGTTTGAATATGTTTTTAAGCACTCTATAGATATAAACAATTGTACCAGGTTCTAATGGCTCCATAAGTTTTTTCTTTTGCTTTTCAGTAAGTGGTTTTTTAGTGACAGGTGGTCTTCTTGCCCCTGGTTTTTCTAAGCTTTTCATAAAAGTAACAAGACTCATTGTGCTAATCTTATCGATTTGCTTATGACCAAATTGCGGAATTAATCGAGATTCAATTATCCCTTCATAAGTAGCGAGTGTAGTGGGGGAGAGGTTATTTGGGTCGTTAGCGTACTTTTCCATCCATTCATCCAAGACAAACGCTTCAAAGGTCATTTTTTCTGGCTTGATGTACTCGCCTGACTCAACTTCCTGTTTAAACTTAAATAATTCACCATCGAGATACTCATCTAGAGCTCTCTTCGACCTCAGAATTTCTGGATCATCCACCTCGACCCGTTTTCTTGGACGATTTCTAGTACCGTCATGATTAAATCCAAGATCAACCGTTAGCCTCCAGGTATTTACTCCTCGTTTCTCAATGCTGCCTTTTGCCATTTTTGCACCACCTCAGGAACATACGTTCTATTTATAATTGTATTTAAACAGCCTTGCAGCTGGAAAGCGCAAAGATTAGTAAAAAACATGGAATTCCTCTGGTATACCACACCGTTTCAAAAAGTTGCACTTAGTTTCGTTAATTTCTGGTTGTGCCTCACCAATCAATAGATACAAGGCAAAGCGGTTAGCTTCCCGCTCGATCTTCTCTATTGAAAAAAGGGTGCTCTTTCTTAAAAACGGAGTGTTTACACCCGGATGAAGAAAATGGTGTCCCAATTCATGAGCCAGAGCAAAGGTGGCCGAAAATCCATCCAAGCGGCAATTTATGTGTATACAAGGAATCCTATTTATACAAGAATAGTACCCCCAAGTGTTCTTTCCTAAATCTTCGTACAGAACCACTAGATTAGTCTCAGATGCAATTCGTGATGGGTTGTTGGTTCCGTGGGTTTTGATCAGTCTCTTAGAAAGTAAAATCTCCATTTGATAACCCCCGGAAGGTTATTTTCTGTATTTTTTTGGTGTGAATTTTTTCTTTGCCATTTCTTTAGACATGCGAAGAGTGTTTTCAAGTGATATCCTCAATAACTCCCTATCCTCTTCATCCATTGGCTCACCCATGAATGCTAAGGACGTTCCACTGTCTAGTTCCTCCATCATGCGTTCCAACTCTTTGGCAATGTCGCGATTATCTTTATCAGAAAGCGTATAGTACGGTGCTTTGTCCTCACAGATTAGGGCGGATCCGTCCTTATTCCCCATGAGGTAATCAAGAGTCACACCGAAATAATCAGCAATCTTTTGGAGTTTATCCTGTTTCGGAGTGTACTTACCTTGCTTCCAACTGGTGAAAGTAGCAGTGGTAATTCCCGTTTCTTTTGCAACACGATAGGCTGTAACGTTGTGCTTTTCTAATAGTTCTTCGAATATTTCGTACATTAGTTTTCCTCCGTAATTTTTATTAAAAATGAAGTCAGAAAACTAAGCTAAAATCCATTGACTAACTCAGAAAGCTATGCTAATATACAGACATAGCTTAGAAAACTGAGCTAATAAAAAGAAGTAGCTGAGAAATCTTATATAACTTAGGTGACACTTAGATTATATAAGAAACCTTAGCTAATAGTCAACATATTATTAAGGAGGAGTGTGTAAATTGTACGAGAAATTCCTTGTTCTATTAGAGGAGACCGGAAAAACATCATATCAAGTTTCTAAAGACACTGGCGTTTCTACGGCTACATTGACGAATTGGAAACAGGGTAAATACAAACCAAAAACAGATAAGTTAAAGGTTTTGGCTGATTATTTCGGAGTTACCGTTGATTATTTTTTGTCATAAACTCCCGAAATAAGATGAGTGATTCAACCTTATGTAATTCCATTTAGTGTTGGAGAGTGAAGCGCCATGACTGGTTTAGAAGAAGCAATTCGAGCAATCGTAGTTGAGGAGATAGCAGCAGTTGAAAGTCGTATTCTAGCTCTTTTGCCTGAGCAGTTAGATCGTAGTCTTACTGTTCACGAAGCGGCAGATTATGTCCGCATATCTGATAAATTAATGTATCAACTGTGCCAAGAAGGTATTATTCCGCATGAAAGATACGGAGTTCCTGGTTCTCGCAAACCAAAAATTATAATCCGGCTATCTGACTTGGAGGCTTATAGAGCTGAACAAAGGGCTTCGAATTATAAGAAGGGACATAGAAAGGGGGATGAAAGTGCTAATTGATATCGAAAAAATCAAAGTCAGTGACCGCATTCGGAAAGATTTCGGTGGCATAGAAGAGTTGGCTCATGATATAGAACAAAACGGACTTATAAATCCAATTGTAGTTACACCTGATTATCAATTAGTCGCTGGAGAACGGCGGTTACGGGCACATGAGTTCCTTGGCAGAAAACAAGTTCTTGCTCGGATAATGGAGATTACAGATTACGAGCATCAACTCCGATTGGAGATCAGTGAGAACGAACACCGTAAAGAATTCACCTTCTCGGAACGGATCGAATGGGCTAAACGGCTTGAAGATGTGGAACGTATCAAAGCCAAGGAACGGATGTCTGGAGGCAAGGAAAATTTTCCTGAGCAGTCCGGTCAAGTAAGAGATATTGTTGCGGAACAAGCTGGATTCGGCTCTGGGAAGCAATATGACAAAGCGAAATTCATCGCAGAAAACGCTACTCCTGAAATTATTCAGCAGCTTGATGCAGGCTTAATCAGCACTCATAAAGCCTTTATCGAAACTAGGAATAGGCTTAGGGAAGCTGAGGAACGGGCTGAACGGGCGGAGCAGGAGAAGCAAGAGCTTCAACGACAGTACAAGAACGCCATTCCTGCAGATCAACTTGATGATGCAATTGCGGCAGCGGTTGAACGTCATGAGGAAGAAACAACGGTGTTTATCAAGCAAAAAGAGAAGGAAGCGGAGGCTCAACTTAAACAGCGTGATGAATACTGGAAGAACAAACTCAAGGAAGATATAGAATCTGAGCGAGTTAAGGTAGAACAACTGAAGTCAGGTTATCAACGGGCCAAAGAAGAGATCGAAGCCTTGAAGTTGCAGCAGCCTGATGATTTCGACGAACAGCAGGAAATAGCTCGTATGAAGAAATTACGCTTTGAAGCTGACAGTAACACGATTCAAGTCAGTATTCATATCAAGCAATTTCTCCAAAAGGTAGGGATCACAACGCTTATGCTTGGAGCAGTCTCTGGAGCCAGCAGCAGCGAAAAGAAGCGCCTCTCAGAGAGTTTAGATATGTTAGAGTCATTCATCGAACAATTAAGACCAGCCGTAAACGGCAGAAAGGTGGTAAATAATCATGGCAATGATTGAGCAAGCCGATTACTTCCCGGTGATAGAAAGACAGTTACAGCTAACTGAGCAGCAAGGAGCTGCTATTAGGATGCTATTTGATGGAATGAAGCAAATGCATGTTGAAATGACAGAAAAGGTTGAGGAAGTTCAGATCATGGTTCAGGAGGTTAGGGATAGCGTTACTTTGACAGATGCTGAGTGCTATCAACTACAGCAAGCTGTACGGATCAAGTCTAATGAGCTTACAAAACATCGGTACAGAGAGGCTGACGATAGCTTTAAGGATATGGTAGGACGTTACCGCAGAATGATTTGGAGCAAGCTTAAGGAACGCTTTGAAGTGGCTAAATATAGCCATGTTCGCAGAATAGACTTTGATGATTCTATTGATTTCGTTAAAAATTTTAGACCGGAGGATTATATCTAATATGGAACTTATACCTGTTGCATCTTCAAATGTTGCTGCTGTTGGTTACGATGAGTCTAAGCAAGTGTTTTATATCCAGTTTAAGAGCAGTCAGAAGGTTTATGAGCATCACCAAGTACCGAAAGAAGTCTACAACGACTTGATTAACGCTGACTCAGTAGGAAGCTTCTATGCTCGTAATATCAAAAAACAATATCCAGCGGGAGGTACAGCATGAGTGAGAACAGGCTGTTGGAAGGTTGGAAGGCATGGCGGCATCTCCAAAACCTTATTCGCTTTAGAAATAGCGGAGTAGTTCTGGACGCTGGCGAGGATTGGCTTGATAAGGAAATAGACGATCTTCAGCATGAGTTTGAACTAATTAATCATTCTGCATAGGGGTGAGATGTAAAGATGAAATACCACGTACAGAAAGCCCTAGATAAGCTCAGGAAGCTTCAAAATGAGACAACGGGTGTTTCTATAGGAACTGCGATGGAGTCGGCAGGATGGTTCTTTAAGCAAGATTTTCAAGTGGTTATAGATGACCTTGAGACCGCACTTGCTGTTATTGAAACGAAAAATGACCACGCTGGAGAACGTGATCATCAATGAAAAATAACACTTTGGCGAAAACATCGTCCGCTAAAACATGTTTTCGCCTCCATAATAACATGATTTGGAGGAAATGTGAATGATCATCAGGAGTTTGGGAGTCAAGGGCTTCCGCGGTTATCAAGAGTATCGTCATTTCGAATTTGGAATGATCAATGAGATAGAAGGCGGAAATAGACGCGGAAAGTCATCCATCATGGAGGCTATATCATTTGGATTAGCTGGGGTTGATAAGTACGGTAAGGAACGTTGCGCTGACCGACTTATGAACGACAAGGGAAATGAAATGGTGATTTCCATCGAACTTGAATCCGACGGGAAAATATACGAGATTGAACGCCATGTAACGAGGATGAAATCAAAGATGGATACCAGGATATACATTAACCGATTGCAAGGCTCTCAAGATCAAATCGATCAAATTATTGGCAACAAGCGAAGATTCTTGATCTCGTTCTTGCCCCAATTTCTTCTAACAATGTCTGATAAAGAAATGGAGACTGAGTTTGTTTCATTAATTCCTTTGCCACGGGATAAAGATGTATACGCTGAATTGGAGGAAGAGAATTCAGATTCAATTGAAGTGTTGAAAGGCGTTCCTTTGATCGATCCAAGGGTTTTTATCTCTAAGGAATCAGAGGAACTAAAGCAATTGAAGGAAGAATTAATCAGGCTTGAAGGTAAAGAGGAAGAGATAAGGGAAGCGCTATCAGCTGAAATACCTGATGAGATTCCAGTGGATATGACAGAGATTAACGGTTTAAAAGAAGCCATTAAGGCAATTGAAGGACTAAAGCCTGTTCCTACGAATATTTCAGATCTTCAGAATAAGCGTCAGTCCTTGCTAGGAGAGTATAAAGCCCTTCAATCCGGCTTGGTATTTGAAGAAGATCATTTCATAACCTGCGAAAATTGCGGTCACGAGATCAACTTAAATGCAGAGCAGGCCAAGAAAAACGAAGAGATCACTAAGAAAATGGTTGATATTCAAGCCGAGGGTAAGAAGATTGCTTCTGAAATTGAATCTATCCAGACGGCGGATCAGAAAGCGGCAGACGAATTTAAATCTGCCAACGACGCTTCGCTTGCCGAACTTCGCGCGGAGTTGAAGCAACTAGAATCTAATCTTGAAGTTACTCAGAAGCACAACTTAGAGGTTAAAGTTCTTCACGAAAACCGTAAGAAGGCGAAGGGGCGGCAGAATTCTGTCCGTGATGACAAGACCAGAATAGCTCAAGCTATAGAAAAAGCTGAGGCTCGTATAAAGGCGGCTAAGGCATTTAATATCAAGCGTTGCGAAATGCAGATGGAGGATGTTCAAAAACATCTTAACCGCGCTTCGATTAGGTTATTCGAAGTCGTAAGAAGCACTGGAGAGATCAAACCTGCATTTAAGGCTGAATTCGATGGTAAACCGATTAGGGTATTGTCCACATCAGAAGAAATGCTTTGCTTCCTTGAATTTTCAAAATTGTTCCGAACATTTTCTAAAGCTGATTTCCCGGTATTTATAGATTGGGCTGAGTCAATAGAGGAAATACCCGAACAACATACACAGACATTCATAGCCCGCATGATCCCATTTACTGAGCTTGAGGTGAAGGAAGGTGTTGTCAATGCCTGAGTTGATACCACAAGAAGTTACAGCTACTGAATTTGTTTACGGCGGTGATGTCAACAAGCTGTTGCCGAAATATGAGGATATCCCTGATGAGTTTAAGGATATGAATCGTCGCACTAAATGGAATGAATTTATATCAAGCTGGTTTTATGACGGGGTTGACCATCTTGAGATCGAACGAAAGGACGGCATAAACCCTCAGAAAGCTCTCTATCACATCGGAGCAATATTGGCATCGAGAGAACCTAAACATGAGCATAAGATGGCCGGGTGTGCGTATCTTGCTAGTTTGTGGCTGGATGATGTGAGCTTTGAAAGGAAGGCGAGAAAATGACCACAACCGAAACGAAAAGGCAACTTCCAAAAGCGCCTAAAACCTTCGGAGATCTTAAACAGATTGCTGAAGAGTTTGGAGTAGAGATTCCAATTAAATCTCCATTCACGCCAGATGATGTTAATAAGCTTCTTCCTCTTCTCCGTTTACCGCTGGATGAGGATGCTATTCAAGAGTCCAAAGGGAGCGAGACAAAAAAAGGGTATGATACAACGGGTTACTCCTATCAAGCTCATGTAGACCGTATGAATTGGGTTTTCGGGCCGACAAATTGGACGTGGGCAATCCAAAACGAAACATATGATGGTAGCCTGACAACAGGCGGAGGATATACAAAGCACCAGTATTCAGCTGAGATTGAGCTTCTTATTGGATACCGAGTTTTAAATGAGGAAACGAACCAATGGGAATGGATCACAGTTCACAGTTTACCGCCAATACCTACTGATCATGAGCATTTCAGGGAAAAAGGAGCTGCGCGTAAAGGGATGCTTACTAAAGGTATCAAACGGGCAACCTCATTCCTTGGTGTCGGAGCTGATGCATACCTAGGAACGTTGGATGACGATCTAGTAACTGGTGCTGATCCTACAGATGATTTGCGACCCCGCAAGATCGATAAGGTCATAGACTCTAAAGGATACCTACAACTAATGGATCTTGCTAGAGTCAAGGGGTTTAATTCGGACATTAAGCTCCGAGAGTGGTATAAGACTAGGTCTGAGGGTGCTATCACCAATGATCCAGCAAATCTGACAAAAGCAGAAGCATATGAAATTAAAGGATGGCTGTTTAAGTTAGAGGATCAATTAGGGTCTGATGACGACAATGAAGTTGAATCAGAGGACCATAATAATCAACATGAAATAGCAATTGATCGTCCAAAAACTCTTGAAGAGCTAATGGCGGCGGATAACTCTTTGATTCTCCAACTTGCTGCTGAATATAGCTTTCAAATGCCGGCATCCATTACATCCAAGAATAAGTGGCCGTTATGTAAAACGTTGGCCCAGCTCATGGGGATCAAATGAGGAAGGTGACTTAAATGTTGAATCGTGTCATTCTGATCGGTCGTTTAACTCGCGATCCAGATCTTCGATATACGCCTTCTGGCGTTGCTGTTACCCAATTTACTGTAGCTGTTGACAGACCATTCACCTCGCAAAGTGGCGAACGCGAAGCAGACTTTATTCCAGTTGTAACCTGGAGACAGCTTGCTGAGACGTGTGCGAATTACTTGCGTAAAGGTCGTCTGGTTGCTGTAGAAGGACGCATCCAGGTAAGAAATTACGAGAACAACGAGGGCAGGCGTATATATGTTACTGAGATTGTAGCCGATAACGTCCGGTTCCTAGAATCGAACCGCGACAATGGATCGAGCGGAGGAAATAGTACCAGACATTCATCACACAGTAATGATTCAGATCCATTCTCAGATGACGGAAAACCTATTGATATTTCAGACGATGACTTGCCATTCTAACGCATTGAAGGGATGTGTCTGCGCTGCTTAACAAGCAATATACACTTGGACAGCTATATAACATGGCGGATCAGTGCAGCCACGAGTACCCTGAAACGCTTGCACGTAAGATTGAAATATTATCAGAGGTACAAATAATTATTGGGCGCAAAGCTGCTGATGCCGTGAGAGATTACAAGCATAAGTACGCAGAGAGAAAACGTGTATACGCAGAAGCTTATGTATCGGCAAGTAAGGATAAGGCCCAGCGTGCTGAATTGGCTGTAGTAGATTTGAGGATTGAAGAAGCTGATCTAGAAGCAGAGAAGGTACGCTGGACCAATGCTGTAACGAGTAATGAGCAGGTAATAAACGCTCTTAAATATAGTCTCAGGGTTTTATTGAATGAGTATGACAACCTAGCGAATGATCGAAGATAGCGGGTGATGATTATATGAAAACGCAACAAAGAATACTGGATTTTATCGCTCAATATCAACAAGAAAATGGCTATTCGCCTACATTCCGAGAAATAGGTATTGGCGTTGGTCTTAAGTCATCATCAACGGTTGCTGGTCACATAGAGCGACTAGAGCAAAAGGGATTGATTCGCCGTATTCACGGTTCGGGTAGGGCTATCGAAATTGTACCTCCCGACGAACCGGCCTATATGGAGGTTAAGATAAGGCGGAGAGTATCCATACATGTAAAAGAAGTTCTTGATGATGGCACATTTAAAACGATAGAGATCGGTGGTAATCGGTATGTGCTTGAATCGATGGGGTGAGGTGAGTGGCAAAGAATCCTCAACCTGAGAACGGGTATGTGAAACTGGCAAATGAGCTTTGGAATGAGTTAATCAGGCGTAATTTCACCAAGAGGCAGAAAGATATTCTTCTATTTATCTGGAGATTATCGTATGGCTGCAATCTAAAGGATGCTTATATCCCAAAGCTAAAGGATTTTGAAATCTGCGGCATACCAGCAACACACATCAAGAAAGAACTCTTGTTCCTTGAAAATGCCAAGGTAATCACTTGGCAACATAGCGAAAAACTATTCTCCATTAATAAGGATTATGACCTTTGGCAAATTAGCCCGGTTATGGGGTGGGATTCGGACAGATTTGATAATCTAATCCATCAAAATCTCAAAAGAAAAACTTCACAAAACATGAAGTTTTCGGATGATCAAAGCAAGCCATTAGACCAAGGGGAGAATGATAAAACTTCACAAAACATGAAGTACGACTTCACAAAACATGAAGTTTCAGAGGGTGAAAACTTCACAAAACATGAAGTCGAAGGTGACTCAATCCCTTGCGGCTCTAAGGCGGAGAGGGTGTCTAAAGACATGTTTAAAGACAATATTAAAGACAATTGTTGTTGTTTTAATACGCCTGACGGCGAATCGAAAACGAAGGATGAGGGGATGCCGTTTACCCGACAGGAATGGAATCCTGTCACTTCTGAAACAGGTACCGACTCTATTCAGGACAAAATATCATCTTCGGATATCGATTATCGCCAGGCTACAGCTGATAAATATCTTCGGAGACGTGGTAAGGGATTAGAAATTACGAAATCCGATGAACAAGTGATTGATGAGTTGATTAAAGACGGAGTTCCGCTTCAAACAACTTTAGATGGCATTGACCAAGCTTTTGACAAGTTCAAACCAAAGCATAAGCGTGATGAAGTTCATTCCCTAAGTTATTGCGCTCCAGTGATTTACTCACTTCATGCAGTCAATCCATCCGAAGATGACAAACCGGAAAGCGATTTGATTTCTGCCGCTTCTGAGCGAATCGAATCTAGCGAATACAGTGAAGATGATGTGCAGCGGATGCTAGAGCAGCTAAAGGCTAATCGCAAGGGGTGATGATCTGTGCAGACATTGGGAGAAGAGCTTAAAAAGCTAGTCCCTTCAAACTTTGCGGATCGACAAGCAAAGATAATTAAGCAGATGACTAACCATGATGAGGTTAGAAGGATTTTGAGGGATTATCCTGACCAATCTAACGACCTGCTTAAGCCGATCATGTATAGGGATTTATCACAGCACCTCACATACTTTGATCATTGTAAGTCATGCCCCGGTTTAAGTGGATGTCAGAACGATCAGAAGGGGCATATGAGCGTTGTTGATGTTGATCCTGATAAATCATGTCTGAATTTCAGACTGGCGAAATGCCCCGTTTTAATTGGCTATGAGAAGCAGCAAAAGATTGAAAGATTAATCAAGAGCCATCACATTCCCAAAAGTATTGTCAATGCCACGTTTGAGGATATCGAACCAGATCCACCAAGAAGAGCAGCTATTGTAGAAGCAATGCGCTTCTGCGCGGAATTTGCTCCTGGGGAGACCGTCAAGGGGCTTTACTTTTACGGAAATATGGGAGTTGGAAAGAGCAGAGTAGCTGGGGCAATCGCTCAGGAACTTGCGAAGCGTGGAACAGATGTTCTGATGGTTTATGTGCCTGATTTTCTCGCCGAAGTTAAGGATTCTATTGGATCAAACGGAGTTCTATCTAAGTTAGAAGCATTGAAAGAAGCTTCCGTTCTCATTCTGGATGATATCGGGGCTGAACCACTAACGTCATGGACAAGAGACGAGGTGTTAGGGGCGATATTGCAACGACGGATGGAAGAACTTCCAACTATTTATACCTCAAACTTAACTATCAATGAGCTTAGATATCACCTTGCAAATGTTAAGGATGCAAAGGATGCGGATCGAAAGCAACACGAGAAGAAGGCTGAACGTATCATCGAACGAATTGAGCCATTTGTTAAGGTGCTTCCAGTTGGCGGACGAAACAGAAGGAGGGATTAACCCTTTGAAACATGATGATTACGAACTTTTTGATCAAGATTTTGACCTTTTTATCAGAAAGGGATTAGAGTCCTTTGGATTAGATCCAGAAGGGAAGGTAATTGAAAATGAAAATATCGATCGATAAATCTACTCTATTTAAAGCTTTGGATCGAGTATCTAAGGTATTGAGCAGCAAAACAATTATTCCAATACTCTCCGAAATATTAGTCATTGCAAACGAAGAAGGTCTATCCCTGACTGGCGGTGATGGCACTGTATTCCTTCGAACTAAGATTCCAGCGGATGATTTCCAATTGATTAGCCCCGGATCAGTGGCTATCCCAGGAAAGAGATTTCTGGAAGTTGTTAAAAAGGCTAAGGATGTAGTTGATCTATCCGCAGAGGGACAGACAACTGAGATTAAGAGCGGCAGATCGAAGTTTGAAATGGTTGGCATGGACCCGGCAGAATATCCAGAATTTGAAGAGGAATTGGGAAAGACGGTTCGAATTACTGGTCAAACCTTAAAAGAACTGGTCAGCAAGACTTCATTTGCTACGTACACGGAAGAGGACGCTCCTATTCTCACTGGTTTAAGACTCCGGTCGATTGATAACGAAATCGAAGTCACAGGAACGGACAGGCACAGGCTGTCAAAGACTTCAGGAAAATCCGAAGAAGGATTCGATT
Source organism: Paenibacillus aceti (assembly GCF_003614185.1). Taxonomy (GTDB): domain Bacteria; phylum Bacillota; class Bacilli; order Paenibacillales; family Paenibacillaceae; genus Fontibacillus; species Fontibacillus aceti. Next base: position 2,244,309 of record NZ_KZ987724.1, on the reverse strand, counting down.
TTGAAACCGTAGTTGGAGCTGCTGCATTAAATGAACTCATTAAAATATTACCGGATAAAGAAGTCATAAGCATCTCTTTGTTTAGAGGTAAATTTATCGTTAAATCTGAATCGTTTGTCTTTTTGTCAAGGGTGCTAGAAGGTGCTTATCCAGACGTTGACAGGATCACTCCGACAAACTTCGAATCTGTAGCCACAGTAAAAACTCAGGATTTTATCGAAGCGCTTCAGGGAGTAAATATTTTCGCCAGAGAGAAAAAAGGCTTGGTAAAAATGTCCGTGGGCGATGAAATCGAATTGAGATCTGAATCGGATGAAGGGAAAGCCAACGAATTTGTTGGGGTACAAGAATTAAGCGGAAAGGAATTTATGGTTGCATTCAACGCTAACTTCGCTTTAAGCGCTCTTAAGACCATAGAAACGGAAGAAGTAGCCATTAACTATACAGGTAGGATGAGTCCAATTGTATTCAAGGGCGTTGGAAACGAAACTGATACCCACCTGATCCTACCTTATCGCATATCGGAGGGTAAATAGCATCGTGAGTAAATACAACGCTACTAAGGTCATTGTCACCCCTGATGGAACATTATTCGAAGCGTGGTTAGTAGAAAAATATGAACTTGACGTACAAGGCATACTCTTTGATAGCAAGATGGAAGGCGAGTATTATCAAGAACTGCTTCTGAAGAAGAAATACGGAGAGATAAAAGACTTCTCATGCCAGCCGAAGTTCGTTCTTCAGGAGCAGCCAAAAATCACATATATCGCAGATTTCCTTATCACCGATCTTGACGGATCAAAACGAGTAATAGATATCAAAGGAGTAGAAACATCTACCTTTATGGTAAAACTCAAGCTCTTTCAGGCCTTGTATCCGACTTTCCACATCGAAATACTAATAAAAAAGCGCGGCGAATTTGTGCCGTTGGAGCAAGTCAAAAAAGAGAAAGCGGCTCGGAAACGGGCCAGAAACAAGCTATTAAACCAAGCAGAAGGGAAGATGAAGAATGACCGAAATTCTTGGAATGGAAATGAAATTCACGGTAATCAAAAACGAGGACGTAGATAAATATCTTGATGATCGTGACAGAAGCGAACTGTCTCGTATCCTCTGGAAGATTGAGCAAGGCCGCTACGAAGAAGGTAAGGATGCGGCGAATACCTATCTGGTTGTTAATACCGATGAACCATATGCTCCAGAAGTAATCGCAATCATGAAAGATCATGGTCATTGGGGATTTTCCGAAGATCCCAACCAAGTTACCGCTCAGATCGAGAATGATACTTTAGTTCTCAATGATCATGAAGGATAGGTTATGGAACAAGTAATTTCATCTATCAAGAAAATTAGGTGTCATGTCATTACTGATGAATATAAGCTTCACAACATGATAGCACAGCAGCTTACTGCCGCAGGGATTTCATTTCAACATGAAGTCCCTCTGGCCCCACGAAATCGAATTGACTTTCTTACTGGTGATGGGATCGGCATTGAAGCCAAAAAGGGTAAACCAAACGAGGTTAGCGTTTATAAACAGCTTGAACGCTACGCTGGATTCGATGATGTAAAAGGATTGATTCTCGTAATCGAACGGTATATGGACCTGCCTGAAACCATTAACGGTAAACCTGTTGTATCAATCGGACTTCGAAAGCTTTGGGGAATATCGAGTAAATGAGGTGATTGTAATTGGAAGCATTAGAAGAGATTCCTGCCTATCTTAAGTCTCCTGGAGCGGCTGATTATTACTACGGAACTTTGAGATATGAAGATAGAACTGATAGTTGGATAATCGAAGGCGAACCAGTAGTTTGTCAGGCAGCTAAACGGCTATTTCCAGGAGCGGAAGGAAGATACAAGGGAATTGCTAAGTTTAAGAGCAACAAGCGTACAAATGGTGATCTGAACTGGCTCATGATGCGTTATCCACTCAGGATCATCGATCAGGATAAATGGGATCGGCAATTTAATGAGGCAGTTAATTATGTTCTCAAGCGTAACGAGATCAGGCGCGGGCCCCAAAAAATCGAACCGTCTCGAATGTACTTTAACGGAGTTCTGGCAGAGTTTCAAAAGGAAGGGGTAGCATTTCTCAATAACAACGCTCCAACTCTTCTGGCTGACGATATGGGGCTTGGAAAGACAGTAGAAGCACTGGCTTGGATAGCTCACCAGAATCGTTATCCAGGTATCATAGTAGCTCCAACAAGTGTGCAAACTCAATGGAAAAGCCAGATCCTTAAGTTTATCGTTCCGCAGCTTGCGACAGGAGAAATAGCCTTATTTCCCAATCCAGATAAGTCAGTTCATATCATCAAAGGCTTGACACCATACGAACTTCCACCAGCAAACTTCTACATTATCCATTATGGATTGCTTCGAGGTTGGAAAAGTGTATTACCTAGCTACAATTTTGAATTTGCGGTCTTTGATGAAATTCAAGAATTACGGAGAGCCGGTACTGAGAAATATAGTGCATCTTCTCTCTTGTCAGAAAGCGTTGGTAATTCAATCGGTTTGTCAGGCACACCAGTTTACAACCAGGGCGGAGAAATCTGGAACGTCATGAACATCATAGAGAATCAATGTCTTGGTGATTGGGGCAGTTTTACACGGGAATGGTGCTATGGATACGGAGAAACGACTGTGACCGATCCTGAGCTTCTTGGGGAACATCTACGGCGCGAAGGGCTTATGCTCCGGCGCACAAAAGAGCAAGTTCTTACAGAGCTTCCGCCAAAACGCCGAATCGTCCAGGAGATCGATGCTGATGAGAAGACATTCATAAGGGAAATGAAATCCGTATTCGAATTGATAGAACGTTATGACACGATAGCGGATAACTTTGAAAAAGGTAGGGCCAAACGGGAAATAGCCCAGGAGGTAAGGCAAGCTACTGGCGTAGCTAAAGCTCCTTATGTGGCAGCATTTGTTCGGATGCTGCTTGAAGCTGGAGAAGCTGTTGTCTTATACGGATACCATCATTCTGTATATGAAATTTGGGTGGAAGAGTTAAAGGCATTTAATCCAGTTCGAGTAACTGGAGCAGAAACACATACACAAAAGGAATACGCCAAAGAGCAGTTTATCAAAGGAAGGACTAACTTAATTGTCATATCGCTTCGGGCTGCTGCTGGTATTGATGGCTTGCAAAATAGGGCAAATATCAACGTATTCGGGGAATTGGATTGGTCGCCGGGCATTCATAGCCAATGCGAGGATCGTACGCATCGTATGGGTCAAAAGGATTCAGTATTGAGCTACTACCTTGTATGCGGTCAAGGTAGTGATGAGCAAATGATGGAGGCTCTAGGGTTTAAAACGGCTCAGTTTGCTGGGATCATGGGCGAAAAAACGGAATCAGAAGAAGACAAAGCTATAGCTCAGGTGGAGATCGGCAAGCACCTTGATAAAGTAATCGAGAAATTGAAGAAACGCGGGTGAATGTTATGGGGATTAAAAGAAAACCTGGGGAACGAAAAATGATTACTGGACCTTACGGGACATATGAACAATACTACCTCTCGGATGTAGAATTAGCAAAGTATCGAGCCATGCCGCCAGACGAATATTGGGAAACTAATTCTCGACCGATCAGGCCGCCCGAATTCAAAAGTCGTCAGGACAAGAAAAATAAAAACGGAGCATAGAGGATTCTATTCCTCTTGCTCCACCCTTAACTCTATTAACTGGCTAATATCGTTAAGCTTCAACGCTTCGGCAATCTTTTCTAGATGATCTCGATTGATCGAAGTTCGCAAATTATTACATATTTCGCTTACAGCAGCCCGACGCAATCCCGTCATTTCGGCTAGCTGCTTTTGTGACATATCTCTTTCATCTAATATTTCTTGGACTTTAATCACAATAGATACCATGTTCACGCACCTCCGTTGCTTAAATATTATCACAAGAAATATAATTACGCAATTTCGTATTTTAGTATTGACATTACGATATAACGGAATTATAATAAAAGTACGAAATAACGAAATTGTGTAATTAACGGGAGGTAATAAAGATGGGGACAATTAATTTGCAAGGAGTCGGTTCTGTAAGTGCTATATCAGCCGGAGAACTAAAAGTAGGGGATGTATGCGTTTGGAACTTCGGCTACAAATCTGAGGTCGTGGATGTGATCGTAAGCAAAACAGGAAAAACCATTACGGCAATGCTTAAAAGCTGCAACGATGGGATAGTGCGGGGACGAAGATTAGGAGTAAATAGTTTAGTCGGCGTGGCAAAATGAAAAGGAACCAAAAAACGCAGCCCGCGCGGCAAACGTAAATAGGTTCCATTGGAGAGGGTTAGCGCCCCTCTCCTCCCAATCTTAACATAAATGATTCGAAATATAAATGGGAGGTATGAAGATGTTTAAAAAGTATAGAGCGACGAGGGCTAATGTGATATTGCTAGAGAGCGCCATGAAGGCGTTGGGTTATTCAGTCGAAAAAGTAAGTGCCGAGAAAGATTATAAAGGATTTAAATATAGTAATTGGCATCTCATGTTTCACGATGTAGTTAATTCAAAAATGCAAGAACTTGAGATGGAACGGATCGGCAAAACGAACATAAAACAGCCCGGTATGAATCCGTGGAAAAAGAACCTGAATCGCGCAATTTACCGCCGTGATGATGGGCGTACATTTATAGCAGGTAAACACTGCGCCCATCCGGAGGAGATCGCCGGGAGGGAATATACCGAAGTAGTAGAGGTTTTAGGATGCTGGTTCATTAAATAAGAGGAGGTATAAACGTGGAAACAGTAACGACTATTATCGCCTTTGCAGCATTGGTCTTATCGATTGTCGTGCTGATCCGGACGATTAGACGTAAATAAACCGCCTGATGATGGCTGGAGGGATACCAGCCGAAACCTAGCGCCTTTCGGCGCGATGGTCGCGGATATCCGATCCAAAAACAAGGTCAGGAAAGTTTTCCTGACGTGAAGGGAGAAACTGTATGCAAGATTATAACTTAGCAGTGGTATTAAGGATGGAATTGGAAGATGAATTATTCCCTGATGGGATGAATACGGAGCAGATAAAGATCCTCGATAGAGTTGAACAAAAGTTCAACAAGGCTTATCAGGCCGGATATAAGGATGCTCAGCTTTTTTCTAGCGTGGAATGGAGTAACAATGCTTGTCTAGGATATGTCATTCTTGGAGCAAAAAATATTAGTTACACAGACAAACAGATAGCAAGCATTGTTCATTCTGTATATCGAGAGTTCGATTTCAAAACGATCGAAGAAGCAAAACAGGCGTATGAAAGATCACATTACTGATCGGAGGGGGAACAAATGTCTACTAAGTCTATCAATCTACTAGAGCTTGATGATCAACCAAAAGAGCTTCGAGAAGCAATCGCTTTTTACGCGGCTCATACCGTTCTTCCATTAAGCTTCTCAGCGGCAGAAAGGGAGCATCATTACAAAGTATTGGAACAAGCTGGTTATATCGAAAGTTTAGGGGCATAAAGCTAAAATCCGTAGTGGGCGCGTAGTGGAATAGGCTCAAAATATAAGTATAAACAAAGTAAACGTGAAGGGTGGTGAGTGAGAATGCATCAGACATTTTGGAAGCCTGAGAAACAGGCGAAAGAGAAGAAGGTATATAACAGTCTTCAGCAACGAAAACCAAAAGCCAAGAGGGATGTTCCAGAATGGAAGAAGGACATTCTCTCTCACCACACATCAAGACCAAGCACAAGGGAGCGCGGTGAGTTTCCAAAGGAAGTTATCACGGAACTGATAACTGAATCAAGCGGAGTATGCCAGCATTGTAAGGCTGCTGAAGCAACAACAACACATCATGTTATGCCGCATTGGATTTCGGTCTACCGCGACAAGTATGGTGAGTATTTCTGGTTTGATGAACAAGATTGGGAAGAGTACAACCGCAAGCAGGAAGCTATCAAGGCCGCTGAAGAAGAGAAGAGAGAGCGGATGAATCAAATCAAGCCGGTAGCAGAATTGATTTCCACAGCTGCTGGTCGATCTCTAAAGGCCAAAGAATTGCGTCTTCTTGAAGGTTTTGATGATAAGGAAATGGCCGTATTTGCTTCAATGATTTCTGACTTGGTAGCAACTCATTCTATAAAACCATCTTATGCATATGGAGAGAGATTCGAAGATTAAGGAGTGATCTTATGCACGGAACTGATATGGAGTTTCATAACAAGTATCCGATGGTTTATTTTACTGCTAAAATGTATGGATTTTCTTCAAAAGATATTGAGCAAATGATCGATGAAGTAATGTTTGATGAATATTGCAGAAAATATATCAAGGATAAGGAAATGTGTGAGATATCCTTGAAAGCTTTGTTCTATAGACTTGATGTTAATAAAGATGAATTCATGGCCAAGGTCAAAGAGTTGGCTAACAAGAAGACAGAAGAAGAGTTGAAAGAGCTTGTTGGTTGGCAGCAAGTAAATCTTGTATATGCCCTCGCAGGGCTTAGTTAGGAGGATAAACTATGAAAGCTATTACTATTATTCAACCGTGGGCAACGTTGATCGCGCTCGGGGAAAAACGATTTGAGACACGGAGTTGGCCTACGAAATATAGAGGGCTGATTGCAATACACGCTGGTAAGAAGATCGATAAGGAAGCTTGCATGCAGCCGGAGATCAGCAGAGCGCTGGAACGGCAGGGATACACTGCGGATAACCTTCCTACTGGCGCAATAGTGACCGTGTGCAATTTGGAAGAAGTGCATCAGATAACAGTTGCCAGAGACAGTTTTGCTGGCTCAGTAAATCAGAATGGCGAAATAGCAATGCACGTTGAGGGAGACGAATTCGCCTTTGGCTGGTATGAGGAAGGGCGCTACGCTTGGGAACTGCGCACGGTACGACTGATAACTGAGCCTATTCCGGCTAAAGGGCAACAAGGACTATGGAATTGGGAGGGATTGGGTTGATTCCTACTAAATTTCGAGGGATACCTAAAGATACTAATGAATTTATATTTGGTTCATTAGTAAAAGTCAGTAAAAGCGGATCTCTAGCAATATCTTATCTTGATGACGGCGGTCATATTAAGATGCAAGAGATAAAGAAAGAGACAGCAGGAATGTTTACCGGATGTGAAGATGGCCATGAAACAGACAACGGATATAGCAAACTTTGGTCTGGAGACATTATTGAACTTAAATATGAAGATGAATTAATCACTTGTAAGATCGAGTACAGTATATGTGGCTTTGTGCTTGTCTCAGACTCTTTCGAAGATGGATATGTATGGATGTCAGAATTAGTTGAAAGCGACGGTGCTTATGACTGGATAGCTGATTCCAAGCTGATTGGGAATATTTATTCACAAAATAATTAACCCGATTTGGTAGGATTGCGGAATAGTCAACTTCTAAATCTTAGTTTTCAGATGAAAATACAAGGAGGAATCCACATGTTAGGTAAAGCGAGCGAAATCAAGACAATTGCCGTATATGAAAATCAATATAGTCGAGTTGATGAAGCTGTGAATCGTGCCGTAAATCAAATGAACGAATTTGAAATCATTGATATAAAGTATGCGTCAACTTTGGTTGGTCAGCGATTTTGGGGTTCGGCCCTCATTATCTACAAGGAGGCTAATACCCATGAGTAACAATATAGACCGGACACAGGCTTTATCCCACCTGAAAGGATGAATAAACACATGAACGGTTATGTAAAGTTGCCAGTACCATTTTTATATCAAGTAGATAGCTGCTATCAATTTGTGATCTGCACTAAAATGATATTCGAGCCTCAATCATTACAAACTACCCTCCGTGGGAAATTGTACAGCTATGAAAGCGAAGATTTGAGAGAACTTGGCACAGCGGAAGTCGTGATTGATGGAAAAGAAAACATCGTGATGCAACTTGATGAAAACGGAAATTACATTGACTGAACACTATAAACCCATAGAGGGGAGAGGTGAAAGGAATGGAATGGGAAGTAGTCAAAAATGCGTTGAATCAGGCTACTAGCGATTTTAGGGCATTATTAAGCACTGGTGAAGTTTTAAGCCTTGAACCAAAGGATGTAATCATGCTGATCGAAATTGCAGAAAAGTCTCAGCGGCAGCTTACCGAGAAGGACGCAACCATAGAACGGTTGGAAGAACAATCTAAAAAGTGGGAAAAAGCATTTGATAATGCAGATCGGCAGTACCTAAAGAAAGAGAAAGAAGCAGCGGAGTTAAGACGAATGATTGATAGGCGTGATGAACGTCTGAGCAAAATGATTGAGGAATGCTCTGGCCTACGTAAAGCACTAGAAGAAGCAAAGCGCAACATCCAAAGAATAGGGCTCTATGCAGAAAGTCCATATTTAGTAATTAATACAGGTGAGGATGCTATCAAGGAAATTGACGCTACGTTAGGGGAAGGTGATAAGGAATGAGTAAAATCCTAAAGCGAAGATACAAACAATCAAGGATCGAATTTAAAAGTGAGTTGTTGGAAAGATGCGAGGATAACAAGGCGTTAGCAATGCTTCTGATTAAGACATATGCTGCGTGGCATCACAGGAGACATATCGGGAAGATTTGGGCAATGTTCAGAAACCCAGACTATAGGGAATTTCAGATGGATTATAGCAAGAACTTATTTGGAAAACATCTTTCAGGTAGAAGTGATATTTGGCACTCTTTGTACTTTGCAGATAGAGATTTATATGACAAATATGCCCGAAAAATACCGGAATGCTATGCGATGGGTGACGCTTTAGGCATTGCGTACAGAGTACTGAGAAAGGCTGATAAGGAATGAGTATAGAGGATGTAAAACAAATGAAAGAGTGTCCACATTGTGGAGGCGGTTCTTATTATCAAAAGTATCAAGTCAGCGGGCCTTCTAGAGCGTATTCCAATTTCGATGGCACAGAAGCAGAGAATGGAGAAATGTATGAAGGCTTGACCTATAGGGGCGGTAAATACGCATACTGTGCAGGTTGTCATAAACGATTATTCAGGGTAAGCAAGTAGCCCTAGGATAGCGAAGATGGAATGGGCAGATTGCCCATTAATCCATCATATCGCAGACCATATTCATGAATAATGCGGTTTCGTGTGTGGCATCAAGTTCATTGACGCCTTGAGCTAGAAGAGATTGTTTGAATTCTTCGTATGGGTCGACTCCTGAGTCGCCCAATAAAGATAATTCATGCAAGAATTTGATATTGTTATTCATTTATATCACCTCGCATCAATTTTAATATGGCCAGCGGCAGAATGATAGAGGTTAGTTTTGTAAGGTTTTGTCGATCGGCTATAGAAGAGTAAGCGATGATGCACTAGGCCGAAGGCCATCAAATAAACCAAAGGGAGATTGATAGATATGAATCACATGATTATCGGAATGAAAAAAACACTTTCTGATCTGAATACGTGGGATACAGAAAATCCAGATACTCCAGACATCATTAAACAAGCGATCAGACACTATAGATGTGATTTAAATCAGGCTATCAAGCATCTTCAAGAACCGCCGTTTGGAATCAATGACCGCGTTGAGCTGACTTCAAGCAGTTATGAGGACAGCGGACATTATTCAGAAGATACGGGATTTGTAATTGATATCAAGTCTAATGAAATGCCAGATGGACTAATGGAACATGAAATTCTTGTAGTTTGGGACGATGGTTCAGAGGATTGCTGGATTGATGCTAGAGATTTTACACACGCTTAAAACGGCCGAAGGCCATCGACAGCGACCGAATAATCCTAGCGAAGCGGGGGCCGTATAAAGATTTTATTGTCGGGATAGAGGCATAACCAAGCCTCTGTCCTATTACAAAGGAGCATTAGAAAGGAAGGAGTCATATGACAAAAAATCAAAGGGTTGTAGTAGATTGGCTATCTAATACTGGATATGACTTTTTATCTGATCTCGTTGAACTGGAAGGGTATTATGATAGCGTACCAGATGAAGTATGTGAGGCGTTTTCGGATCTTTCAGGCAGAGAAAAAATCGAAGTGGTAAAACAATCAGCAAGCAACCTATTGAAAAAGTCTTAGGAAGAGGTATAAACGCCTCTCCTATCCATACCAGGAGGGATACAAAGCGTGACTAAGCAGAAGTTAATCGAAAAATATACTGAACTTTTGAGATTACACATGGAAAAGTACGAAGAAGCTAGGCGCCTAAAGCACGCAACGACCGATCCCGATCTAAAGGGGGCGTATGAACTGGAGCAAGAAAACCACGCCGTCCACAAACATGCCATTGAGGACTTTTTACAGGATCTACGCAGACTAGATTTGCAGGGATCACTATATGAATCAAGTTTTAGGGGAGGTTAGAGAGTAATGTATAAACAACTAAGACTAATAGATGCAGATTGGCTACTGGAATGCTTAAAAAAGGAAGCAGAGTTTTGCATCAAGGAGAAGTTTAACGAAAAGAATACTCGTTTTTACTTGGGGCGTGAAACAGTATTGACAGACATTATTAGGCAAATTGAGTCAGGTAAGTTCGATGTTGATCCTATCACCTTACCAACCATAAAGCCGGGAGATAAGGCAATTCATTCCGATTTAGGTCGGGTAAGAATCATGAGTGAACCGATGGTTACTGCATTAAAGGACAAAGATGAGTACGAGGTATATCTAAGTGATTTGGAGGTATCCCATGACTGACAAATGCGAAAAATGTGACGATAAGCAATATTTGCGCATTGAAGGTACTAATATTCTTGTGCCATGTACAAAGTGCAATCCGCATGGACATATGCAAGTTGTTCCTGCGAATGATGTGGAGGTAATATCCCATGGATAGAGACTGGGAAAAGGATATGAAGATAGTTGAAAACTTTAAATTTGCTCAAACGCTTGTTAACGGGATTCAACCAATGTTTCATGGTCAGTTCGCACCGTCTGAACCAATTGAATATGCATTAGAATACTGGCTACAAGAAACAAAAAAATTATGCGAAGTGAATCAGCAGAAACAGCGCGAAATACTAAATTTGCAGATTCGGGAAAAGAAACTACGTGAAGCAATAGAAAGCCTTATCGATGATGGTTTATTGATGATTCCAGACGGTGAGAACAGGGCAATGGATTTATTATCATCCCTGTATCCCTTAGATAAGGAGGGAGAAACAAAGTGAGCAATCCAATTTGTCCAGGATGCGGAAAAGAAATGTCGGAAAGTGAGTTTGCGGATTATGAGTGTATTAACGGTTGTGGAGGTTGGTTTTATGACGAACCAGTTGAGGAGGTAGAAGCATGACACATGAAGAGATACAAGAACGTTGTAAAGCTGCTCTATTAGCTGTATTAGGGGAGGAAGAGGAATGATTAATTGGAAAATATATAATCAAAACAATCCGCCAGAAGTAGGCAAAGCATTTTTAGTACATCGTATAGATGGTAGCGTATTTAGTGCCATACTTTTATTTGATGTTAAACACGCACAATTATATTGGGAGCAAAAGGACAGCATTACTTTAATCAATAACGTTACACACTATGCAGAGTTAAATCTCCCTGATCCGACAGAAGGATTTGATTGGTTTACAGGGGAGGAGTAGACATGAACAGTCATCAAGAAGTGCAATCAAGTGAAATTAACGATGATGTATTAGATACAGATAAAATCATTCAAATAACATTCTTCGATGATATAAATGCCGATGATGTTCGTAAAACTAAATGGCTCTTAGGCAAGTACACTGACATGATCGACATCATCAAGAACTATGAATTCGCTTTGAGCCAGATCGAGAACGGCTTGGATGCATACCAGCTACTCACGGCTGAGGGGACAGCCGGAAAAAGGGAAACAGGCCAAGAACTGACCGCTGACGTAACGGCAAATTCCGTGGTACTCAAAGACAAGCGGCATACCAATTATAAATACTATCTCTTCATTTCAAATAATATTAAATTCGCAATCAATAACCTGAGAGATCCGCATGAAGGATTGATTGCAAAGCTTCTATTTCTGGATGGCATGAAGTATCTCAAAGCTCAGGAATACTTGAGCAAAGGGTACAGGAAAGATATCTATCCTATCTCCGCGACAACATTCGCAGACAAGCGCCGCAAAGCTATTTCTAACTTAGCAAACAGCCTTAAGATCAATCGCACTTTGGATTGTGTGATAATCACCTATGGAAATGGGCGCAGCGAAGAAGGAGAAATAGGATTACGATTGCCCGGAGCGAGCTAACGACCTGATAATCCGTAGCGATAACGTATTGAATAGGATTTATAATAAAACATGAAATAAGAATATTGAATGATGTGGTGGCGGAATAGGTAGACGCTGGCGAGTGGATGCTCCAACCGTTATGGTCGCGACATAGCGGTTTGATCACTCGGATAAGGTAGAGCATCGTGCAAGGTGCAAATCCTTGCCCACATCTTATTACTGTGAGGGTTTCGCGTTGGCTGGTGCTGTTTTCCCTCCACAAAAAGCCTGAACCGGACGGATTGGCGGTATCCGTATAATTACCGCTTAATTATACCCGTGAGGTGATCGAATGAAAGTTGGAGATAAACGACAGTTCGGATTCCAGAAGGGTAACAAGATTACACATGAATACGGCGAGATTATCAGTGTGAATCGGAAAACGATGGACGGCATAAAAGTCGTGAAAGTAAGATTTTTTAATTGCACCAAACAATACTCATTAGATCACATTCAACACAGGTAATTCTAACCTTAACATATTCGTTACTCCACTCTTGTTATCCACTCCTCCCTTAACAGGCCGTGACCAGAACGGTTAAAGAGTGAGATCCTGGGCGCTGCCGACCGCGTAAATAAGTGTCGGCGTACATAATTTAAAATACACTTGAGGTGATATAGTGGATAAAGAAAAAAGAGAAGTTAAAACGACTCAATGCATTCATGAAAGAACGTTTAATGTGGTTTGCTAAGAATAGCTTTAATAGCGATGAGGCATACAGGGTGCATCAGGAAGCCATCAAAGACTTGGAAGAGTACGAAAAAGAGATCGAAGAGGAATTGAATGAAGAAGAGAAGTTGAAGTGGTTCAGTCGCCAATAGGCGGCTTTTTCTTTGCTCAGGAAAATTTACCTTACCATCGTAAAACTGATGTAATTGGCCGAAGGCCCCCGAATCGACCGAATCAGCTTAGCGCAGCGGGGGCCGAATAATAACAAGGTGGTGATCAATAAGATATGGGCCGTCAAAGAGATCCTAATAGAGATAAAGCAAAAGAAATATACTTATCCTCTAATGGCGAAATCAGTCTAATTGACATCGCCACACAGCTAGGCGTTGCAGATGGAACGATTAGAGGATGGAAGGCTAAAGATAAATGGGATGACCAACGGAACGGAACGTTCCAATCTGAAGAAAAGAACGCTCCAATAAATACGGAACGTTCCGAATCAAACGGAACGGAGCTAGAAGGAATATCTTGGGCGGAAATTGAAAATGATTATGTCACTGATATCAGAAAAAAAGGTTGGACATTGGAGCAGCTTGCAAAAAAATACGGAATCAGTTCTAGTTCTATAATGAAATATTCAGCAGAACATAATTGGGTGGAGAAGCGAAGAAAGCATACAGAGGGTGTGAAGGAAAAAAGTGCTGAAATTACAACACATCTATTGAGTAACGACATTGCGCGAGCAACAGCACGACATTTACGCATCTCTGACAAGCTTCTCAAAATCGTTGAGGATGCAATCAACGACGACCGCGAATTTTATAAGGTAGTTGAAAAATTACGTACCGGATACGGTCCGGGTGAATTTGATGAAAAGATCATCGTGGAAACCGTAGATGCTTTGAATGATGCTAAGTTGGTCAATGTTGTGAATTCATTCGAAAAAATTCAGAAGGCTCAACGCCAGACGCTTCGAATTCTTGATGAGAAAGATCAACAAAAATTTGAATTGGAGCGTTCCAAATTAGAGGATGAAGAAGATAAACCTACAGAGGTTGTTGTAAGAAGGTGGTCTAAATGACGCTTGTTGAAGTTGATCCCTTTGCCGATTGGAAACCTCACGACAAGCAAATTGAGGTTATGGAAAGCAGAGCGCGTAATAACGTTCTGAATTGTGGGCGACGCGGAGGAAAAACGAATGTTGGGGCGCGCAAGTTCTTCGATAATATTCTTGATGATATTGAACACGGAAAAGGACTTCCCTATCGACCACCTAAAAACCTGAAGAAGATGAAGAAGCCTAAACCTCGACTTGAATATTGGTGTATTTCTCCAACATATGCTATGTCAGAAATCCAACAAGAAGAATTATCAGATGTATTACCCGAAGAAATGATTGAATCATGGGACCTGTCCAAAAACCGTGTATGGTTAAAAGGATGGGTCCTTATTCAATTTAAATCAGCAGATAAACCAAAATCGCTCGTAGGTAAGGGGTTAGATGGCGTTTGGTTGGATGAAGCGTCCAAGATGAAAGCAGAAACTTGGTCTGGTTATTTAGCCTATGCATTGGCAGATAAAGGCGGTTGGAGCGTATGGACTACTACTCCGGAGGGTATTAACTGGTTCGCAGAAGAAATCGTTCTTAAGGGGCAATGGATCGATGCTGGATTAGAAGATGAACAATATCAAAATGATCCAGAGTGGCGAAACTTCTACTGGACCTCTATTGATAACCCGATCCCAGAGTTACAAAGAAACATTCAACGAATGATTGAAACCTATCCAGATAGGTATGTTCAGCGCGAAATATACGCGAAGTTTAACGTGTTTCATGGTCAAGTTTATGATGAATTTAGGCGTGATGTCCATTTAGTATCTATGAAATGCATTGATGCCGGAATGAACTTGTATGAAGTAACCTATGCTAACGGAGAACAGAAGGACATTATATTCAATAGATTTATCGGAGGGATGGACCATGGATGGAACGATCCTGCCGTGTTGCTTGTTATAGGCTGTACTGATGAAGATTATTACATTGTAGAAGAATCATATGTCCAGCATATAAATGTCCTGGTTGTAGATGATAACGGAAAACTAGAAGATTGTTTGGTTAAGCGTTACAAGGAGTTTGATTCCAAATATCATTTTGATGAAATATGGGCCGATCCTTCAGAACCGGAATACATTAGTACGTATAGAAAGTATGATTTACCAGTTAAGGAAGCGGATAATGCTATAGGCCCCGGTATCAAGGAAGTTGCAAGTCTGTATAAGGTAAAATCAGGAACCGGCAGACCAAATTTGTACGTTAATCGCGAATGTAAAAATGAGATCAAAGAAACTGAAAACTATAAATGGAAAGAAAATAGAGATGGGCAGCACTCTGAAACTCCAGAAGACAAGAATAATCATACACAAGACTCAAAGCGATACGCTATTTATAATGATCGTAAAACTGATACTGGATTCGCTTTTGGTTCGATAACATCCTAAAGGTTTTTGTTAACATATGTCGAACATAGTAGCAGGAGGTGATACACATGAAAATTACTGGTTTGAACGATCTAGAGAAGCAACTAAAAAGAATAACAGAAAATATCAAAAAGCAAGTTGATGGTGAAGTTAAGTTTGAAGAATTATTCAACGCTGATTTCATGTCTGCTAATACAAGTTTCAGCAACATAACGGAATTTTTTGATAACAGTCCTTTCCAAATCAAAACTCAAGAAGATTTTGAAAGCATCGATGAGTCAAAACTAGATGAATACGTGCTTGAATACACAAAATTCAAGTCATGGACTGAAATGAAGCAAGCTGCTGGGGCTATTTATGTTAAGAAGAAACTGAATCAATAAAATCCGTAGTAATCTAGCAATAATCAAATGATATATTTTATACAGATAAGAATGACTAATTGAGGTCAGGAATTTTCCTGAGCCTCTTTTTTATGTTTCTGGGAAGGAGGGGATGAGTTGGGTTTAAGACAATGGGTAATAGATTGGTTGGAAGCTGGACGCACTAAGAATGAACCGGATCGGCAGACAGAGAGTTTTCCTTTTCCTTTCGGAATTATGATGAGCAAGGGCAATAATCAGCCTGTACCGAAGAGGACTGCGGCTAACCTTAGATTATTATCAGAATCACCTATTCCTCGTCGCGCGATCAACGTCATTAAGAACGGGATAACAAAGCTTAACTGGTCAGTAGCTGCAATTGATGAGAATGACTCTGATAAATACAAAGAAGTATGTAAGATTATTGAAAGGTCACTCCTTAAGCCTAACCCAGCTGATTCATTTCGCACGTGGCTTGAACAAATTGTTGAAGATATGCTTGTTTGCAGCGCTGGGTCGTCAGAGATCCTTAAGGCTGGAGATCCGCAGAGACCATTCAGGATGTATCCGACAGATAGCTTCTCAATTGATTTGTACCCAGATTGGGATGGGAAACCAGATTCATACCGTTATGCACAGCGCGTTAATGGCAAACATGTCTCATTAAAAGCTTCTGAAATGATGTATATCCGAATGAATCCGAGAACAAACACACCTTTTGGACTTGCGCCGCTAGAAACGGTTTGGGAATCGGTAAATAACTTCATTGAATCTCACCGTGCGGCAGGTAAACAGGCAAAGAATACGTTTCTCAAGAAGTTAATTAATCTCGGAAAAGGCGCAGATAAAGAAGCTGTAAAAGCATTCATTTCATACTGGACTTCTGAAGTAATGGGACAAGGTAAAATGCCTGTTATAGGCGGTTTCGAAGGAACTTCTGTTCTTGACTTGGGAGCAACCGACGACAAGGCGTTATTCATAGAATGGCAGAGATTCTTAATCGAGATTGTAGCTATAGCGTTTGATATCTCGCCGAAGAAACTGGGTCAGACCAAAGATGTTAACCGTAGTACAGCAGACAGTGAGGATGACGATACCGACGACACAATCCAATCCATCGCTGAAAACATCGTTGAACATATTAATAACCACATCATAGATGGAATATTTCATCTAGGCGGAGCCGTGGAATTTAAATTTCATTACGAGACATCTCTTAAACATCAGAAGCTTAAGGCTGATATTGATGCCATTTACCTTGATAGACGTGTTGTCACTCCTGATGAGGTAAGAGACGGCAAGGCAATGAAAGAGCTTCCTAATAAACATGGTGAAGTCCTGCTGATGCCTGGTAAAACAGCAGTCATTAACATTAATGAACCAGCAGAGGGAAAGCCGCCAGACGATCCTGTTGAACCGAATATTGACGAACCTAACACCGATGAATAACGGTGTTTTTATTTTGCCTTGAAAGGAGGTGAGACAAATTGCTTAAGACGCTGAAAATGAGTACAGAGAAGCTTAAGGTAAAAAGCTTTCAGTTAGCGGATGCTAGCGAACATCCCAATAAGGTTCCTTTCAAGTGCGCTCTATTCGCCGTTGATCAGCCAAGCGATGGCTCACCAATGGGAGCGAATGGTAAGAAGATCCGCATCAGTTCAAGCGTATGCGATCAATACCTTCAAACATTCGTTGGGATGGCATTTAATATCGACTACGTTAATGGTATGACAGACCACGATCCACGGTTTAAAGTGGCCGTGATCGAGAAGGCATACCGCTCAATTGATGGTTATGCATGGGTAGATGGTTATGTCTATGGAAAGGACTTCCCGGACGTAATCGCGACGATTCGCTACTATAACGGATTAGTGGAAGAGTACGGATGGACTGAATATCAGTTTGGTGCTTCGCTTGAAATGACAGCATCCGTTAAAAATGCGGAAGATGATGATAATGTTCTGGATGTTATTGAATTCTGTGGAACTGGAGCAGCAATATTATTCGCTGATTCAGCTGCATTCAAATCAACGACATTTGCTGCAAAGAATCATAAAACAAATGGGGAGGTGTCCGATTTGGACCCAAAAGAACTGAAAGAAATTCTTGAAGGATTTAAGTCCGATATTTCGGCAAGCTTTGATAAAGCAATCGGTGAGGTAAAGACTGAAGTCGGGGAAATCAAAACCGATCTTGAAAGTGTGAAGGCAGCTAAGGAAGCCGAAGACAAGAAAACGGAAGAGGAACAGGCTGCCGCTGAACTTCAAGCTGCTAAAGATGAAGCTGAAAGGCTTAAGAAAGAGATTGCTGATTTGAAAGCTAAAGGAACGCCACCAGCTGAGCCGGAACGAAAGACTGCTACGGCAGCTCAACTTCTTGCGAAGTATGGCAAGGAGCTGGATGATGGTGAAGGTAATGATCACGCTTCGTTCTGTGCGGCAGTCGATAAGATGGGACTTGATTCTGTGCAGTCCATGACACTAAAAATCAAACATAAAGAGTTGACTCAACAACAGCAGTAATCCATTCGGATTGCTGCTTTTTTATTGCCAAAAATTAATAAGGAGCGTGTAAACGCATGAGTAGAGTATCTTCAACAACTTGGGTAGATATCGCGGCAGCGGCTCAGATCGTAGCCCCTGGTGCATTGATCACTGACGATTATCAAAAGGAAATCACTGACGCTTTGCGCCGTAATTCCATCTTGGATGGACGCTTGAACTATGTTCCAGCTACAGGCGACTTCTCAACTTACTACGAACAAACAGAAATTAATGGCGGCGAGTTCGTTGATCCTCGCAATCCTTCGGCTACAGCAGTAAGTAATAACCGTTCTCCAAAGTCTCTGAAAGTAAAGGCTTTGACTAACCAAGTAAATTTTGGTCACTATGATTTGGAGTTAGCTAGGCAGCAAAACAACTTCCCCGAGTTAAAGGCGAAGGATCTGAACGATATGATCAACGCTATTACGCTGACGCACGGCAAGGCGCTTTGGAGGGGGACTGACACGAGTCTGGCAGCTCCGACTACTCTTCAATATGTGGGAATCGCAAAACAGATCACGAACACATTTGAAATCGCTCCAGATGGTTCTATTGTTGCAGGTATACGCGCAAAAGTTGCCGCGATGGTTGCTTCAGAGAAATTCGAACTTCGACCTACAGCTATTTACATCGACCCAATCGGTCACTACTACCTCGAAGAGGAAGAGCGCGAGGCGGCAAACAATAACACTCAAATTGCTGGACTTACAAAAACTACGGTTGCTGGTTTGGAAGTAAGAGCTGTAATGACTTCTGCTGGCATTCTACCTATTATTCCAGAACCGTTCATTTTATCTGAGGCAAACTCTACAGACAATACAATGACAGACTATGGTATTGCAATTGTAACAGAGCCGATGATTGAGTATCACTACGTTGGTCGTAAAGATGCTTTCCTGTTTGAACTTGGAACGGTATCAGACCTTCAAATGAAATACATTGGTATCAAATACGGCGCTCCGGTTGCTAAAGGAGCCTCATATGCTCATGCATACGGCAAGATTATTCGTCCTACTATAGCTAAAATTGGCTAATAATCGATTAAATGGCGGCCTACGCGGTCGCCTATTCTATTTTGTGAGGGAGGGAGTATCAATGGCTAAGTCAAAGTTTGATAAGCTGCTAGAAGCCATAGAAGCCGCTAACAAGATCAAAAGCGAATCGGCGATTGGTGAAGAGATTGGTCAATTTACCAAAGAGTCATTCGATGAATTCACTTCTGCAATTGGGGCAGCTGACACAGTTTCGAAAGTGAAGGATAGTGAACCGTCGGTTTACGAAGAAGCGCTTGCCAGTTTGGTATCGTCTGTAAAGGCGTTCAAAGATTCGGCAATACAAGACTCGAAAGAACGAGAACAACGACAGAATAAAGTGGTTGCTGATAATCAAAATCTTGAATTAAAAGGCGTTATCCTGAAAGGCTGGCATGAAGGACGAAAAGGGACTCATTCGATTCACTTGAAAAATAGAATCGTGAGCTTTGTCGATGGAAGATCTGACGTTACTCCTGAGTTGGCCGAAGATTTGCAGAAAGCTGGATACATTGAATGAGCAAGTATCTAACGGTTGATGATACCGACTATTTTCCTACCGGCACAGTTCCGACAGAAAGCTTAATACTTCGGGCATCCGCCATTATAGATGGATACTGTAAACGATCAATCTCATTGTCAACATATACCGAACGCATTCCGTTAACAAACGGCAGGGGTCATCTATCCTATTATCCTGTGATGAATGTCGAAGAAGTCAAGGGGAGAGCGGCATACGGATGGACAGGAGATAACTTCTTTGGCGTTTCAGAATTCGAAACTGTTGATCCTAATTATGTTGATATTGACAGGCGAATTGGAACAGTCATGTGCGGAGGCAATCTATTCGGCTCACCGTATACAGAGTTGGAGGTTACCTATTCAAGTGGCTGGGACCCGATACCTGAAAAGGTAAAGGTAGCTTGTGGGTTGCTTGTTGGTCAAGTTGCTTCAAATCCAAACTGTAATGTTAAAGCGAAGAAGGACTTTGATTTTAGCATTGAATACTTCGGTAGTGGAATGGTCAATCCCGAAATTGCCGATCTGTTATCAGAATATAAGATACGGTCATTTAGGTAGGTGATCAGATGTTTTATGATTTCTCGCATCGTCATACGCCGTGTACAGTGGATGGGAATCAAGATGTCGTTATCTTGTCGAGGGAAACTAAAGCAACAACGATTATAGGCAAGGAATATCTATACAACGGCCTGTTTGCTCCAACTTCGGATGTTACTGCTGGCTCATACATTGAAGCAGACGGCCTCTATTTGGTTCAGACGATGCGTTTGACTACGGAGAAGGATAAGTATTGCTCCTTACTCAAAACGAACGTCACGGCCGAAATACAACGCTACAAACAAGAGTATGACGATAACGACAACCCGAAGGGAGATCCTGACTTTATCACTGTTCAAACGGTGAACGGGTTTGCTCAATTCGTGACGGCAAAGCTTCGACTTGAAGATCCTGGGCTTCTATCAACTACAACTCACATTCTTATCTTGCAAACATCTGTTGATGTAAAGCGGCCACAAGATCAAGAGTTACAATCTCCAGATCGCGTATTTCTGAATGGCCGCCCATATCAGGTTGATGATGTTGACGATCTGAAGTATCCAAATCTGTTGCATGTCCAACTATCGGATGATATGCGATGATTGCCGGATACGATGCAGAGAGGGCAGCCTATGATTTGCAAAGGAGTTTAACGGTAGAGGTTGCAGGACTTACCAAATTGGTCATGCTTACAGCTAAAAGCAATATACGCTATTATCCAGAGGTCAGGAATCACTTGAAGATGGAACTGACCAACCTTGCGAATCGAATGATCGAAGGAGAAATAACAGCGGATTACTGGCAAGCATGGTTAGAACAGTTTGGTAAAGGGTCATTGATGGCAGGTCCGAGTGAGAACCCTGGATTGATTACTTACATGAATAGTGAGTATTGGAACCGTGTCCGGTCAAAAG
Organism: Paenibacillus aceti; assembly: GCF_003614185.1. GTDB lineage: Bacteria > Bacillota > Bacilli > Paenibacillales > Paenibacillaceae > Fontibacillus > Fontibacillus aceti. Next base: position 2,223,059 of record NZ_KZ987724.1, on the reverse strand, counting down.
GATCGAGGGTGGTTGTCGGTCGTCCGCAAGGAACATACAAAGGCATTGACGGAGAGGTTCGCCGCTCAGGTGGTTCCTATATCGGAGTAGACTTGGAAGAACTGGCAGCACGTGGGGATATTGATCCGAGCTATGGACCAACTCCACCTACATTCTTTCTAAGAATTGCCTTGCAATCGAACAGGAACAGAATCCTTGAGGGGATCAGCCAAGTCATAACTAATTTTCCGTATCACAAATACTTTATTCAGAGGTGATCTGATGGGAGACAAGCTTATTGATGCTATATACAATACATTAAAGCGCGATGAGCAATTCATGGCGTTCTTTGGGCTGACTCCATCTTCGCCTTCGGAAAGTATTGTGAGACGGATGGTTAAAGGCATAGAACCGGACAAGGCCATAACAAGTCAGGATGTACCTATGATGCTGATATACCTTAAGCCGGGTCGTTTTAGTCGTAACTATCTTGTTTATGAAGGTAAATTCATTCTCGACATCTACGGTAAAAACAGTAATCAGGCTAAACAGATTGCAGATAGAGTATTCGAATTGTTCCATGATAAGCATATCCGGGACAAGAACTTCATGTCGTCTCGTTGCTTTTTGGCTTATGCTGATTATTTTGCAACTGGAATCTCTGGCGTAAAGGGGTATGAAAGCATCTTTGATGTAAATTACCACAGAATAAATTGAAAGTAGGTGAATATGGTGGGTGAAGCTAAGCAAGTCCGGGATAAGAAGGAGCCTACTGAACTTGAAAGATTAATTAACGAGAAGATCACCTTATCTAAAAAGCTTGGCATTATGGGCGATTTGGAGCCGATTAAAGGCTACAAAGAAACCGAGGAATACAAACGTATTCAGGTAATCGATAAGCAATTATGGGAGCTTGTGAAGTGATATTCACAGGTTCTTTTTTATTACCTAAGGAGGGATAAATTATTATGTCAGAACCATTGGTATTTGATGGAGTCGGGAAGATCTGGACGAGAGAACTCGACGGAACGTTGAAGTATATTGACGAGAAGATTAACAGCGTTATGTTTGCGCCACAATTTGCATGGGAAAAGGTATTCGGCGGCGAGTCTGGATATGCGTTTCACCTGACGGCCCAAGACTTGGCTGACACGCTAAGTATCGAGGTTCCGCGTTATTCCCCATTACTTGCGGAATTGTCCCAAGGCGCGGCAACAGAAGAAGGAGAAGTCACATTTGATGAGAATGAGGAAGGAATCCTAACTTCCTCTGGATACCAGATTAAAGCTCCAGAAAAGTTTAATGGGACGTTCGTGGATGGTAGCGAGGAAGTTTACATGAAATCTCCAGAAGGGAAATTGACGAAACTGGAGAGAGCTGCGGTGACACCGACAAAGGATCAATACACCATTACAGCAGACGGAAAGATTACTTCCGATACTGCTAATGATGATAGCAATATCATCGTAGTTTATAAATGGAAAAAGGATAAAGGTACGAGAAACGGATTCAAGGGCACTCGTAAGCCTAAGCCGTTCAAGTTCATCCACCGTTTTGAGTTGACCAATGATAGAACTGGTGAGCCTGTCCAGGTGCAGTTGACTGTTTACAAGGCTATCGGCGGCGGAACTCTCAATGTCGGAGCTACAAGAAAAACACCTTCTACAAGCACACTGGCGTTGGAAGTGTTGGAACCAGATGTTACTCCAGATAACCCAAACGGATACGCAGCAGAAATCATTTTCTCTATGTAACAAATATAAGGCCTCTTGTCTTTGGACAAGGGGCTTTCTCACTTTAAGGAGGAATCACGATGAGCGAAGTTAAAGACGAACAATCTTTGGATCAAACGTTGAATATAGGATCTGAAATTACTCTAGGAGAAGGCATTGTTAAGCATGTGAGGATCGGAACCATTGGAATGATTCGTAAAGTTAGGCAGATCATGAAAGGGAAGGAATACAAATTCTCCTTTTCAATTGGTCGTGACAAAATGCCAGCTACTGACACACGACCAGAGATTGATTTTCCGGCGGTCGAAGCCGCATACAAAGAAGCATTTAATCTCGTGTTAGTTGAAGGCCTGACAGAAGAAGAGTATGAGAATGTCGATGAAAACGGCTTGAAAGAATTGGATGAACTACTGACCCGATTTCTATAATGAGTCGTTCCCTCCTTCGGATGATGAGGAGGACGAAGACGATGATGATCAGGATAAGGGAAACTCAACCGATTGGATGGAGTTATGGGCTTTATGCATAAGCATGGGTGTTCCCGATGACCAATGGGAGAACATGACAATACCTAAGATCAGAGCCTTGTCCAAGATCAAGAAGCAGCAGAATGAACTTGAAGTTATTTTGCATGGCGGAGAAATAAATAAGAAACCGAAGAAAGCCAAGTTCCTCTCGGATTTGGGAATCTTCAGATAGCCCATTCCTCGGAGTGGGCTTTTTTTATGTTTTCAGGTCAGGAAAATTTTCCTTAGCAAGAAGGTGACCATGTGGCGGATGAATTAAATAAAGATGTTGTCGGGGCCAGGATTAACCTTGATACATCTAAAATGTTGCAATCTTTTAAGACGATCGATGAGGGCGCGCGCGGTAATGCAGAGTCGTTCAAGGTTCTTAATTCAGAACTTGCGATTACTCAAAAGAACTACACCGCTTTAGCGAGTGCAGCGGATAAGATAGCCTTGTCTTCTGAAGAACGGCGTAGAAAGATTCTTGCCGAATCAGAAGCTCTGGTAAAACAAAGAACCGCTCAAGCTGAGTTATTAAATGCCAAGAAGCAGCAGCTTGACCAGACGAACAATCTTGTTGAGTCGAAGCTTCAGGCGCAACAGGCTCTGGTAGCAAAGAGGCAAGCAGGCATAGAACAGCAAGAACGCGAACATCAGCAACGCATGCTTAATCTACAAACCAAGAATGATGCAGCAGTTCGAGTTATCGAATCAAAGCTTACAAAAGAGCAACAGGCATTAAAATCAGGTCAAGCAAAGATCGAGCGGCAGGAGCAGCAACACCAACAAAAGATGGCTCTATTGCAACAAAAGACAATGGGAGCTGGCGCACAAGAGAATCTGATTCAGGCGCGGATTGATCGAGAATTCCAACTCATTAGCAATGGAAACCGTAAGCTTGAAATGGAAGAAGAGCGGCACGCTGCGCGCATGAATAAAATGCTCAGTCCGACCAGTGTACTGGAAAAGTCATCTCAATACATGCTCTCCGGTACTATGTACTATGCTGTCATGCGAGGGGCAACAGAAGCTATTTCTGTACTTAAAGATTTTGAGTACGAACTGGTAAATATCAAGCGGATCATGGGCGATTTGGCAGACGTTGAGTTTGTCAAAGAATCAATGATTTCTAACGCTAAAGAGTATGGTTACGCCTTAACCGAGGTAGCAGAAGTATATACTCTTATCGCTCAGCAGGGTTTTGACGAACGTCAGACGGAATCTCTAGCCCAAACGGCGTTAATGGCAGCTAACGTAGAGCAATCATTCCAGAGCGCGGCACAAGCGCAGGAAATGATGACTGGAGCCGTCCTTAACTATGGTATGGCAGCCGAGGAATCAGAACGATTACTGGACAGGCTTAATGAGGTATCTAATAACTATCCGACAACATCTAAAAAGCTGCTTGAAGGGATTAACCGTGTCGGCGCAGCTGCTAAAAATGCCGGGGTAGATATTGACACTCTGATAGGTTACTTGACAGTCCTTAACCAGTCAGGATTCACGGGATCAGTTGCGGGCAATGCTATTAAATCGTTCATTTCTTTCTCTAGCCGGGATATCGCAGTTGATAAACTTGAGAAATATGTGGGCGTAATGAAGCATGCTAACGGTGAAATGATGAAGTTCCCTGAGCTTCTTGGCAAGATTGCAGAGAAGTGGAGCGTACTAACTGACGTTGAGCGTGCAGAAATTACACAAGCTGTCGCTCGTGGAGACCAAGCTTCGCGATTTATCGCGCTAATGAATAACTACTCAAAGGCTTTGGATGTAGCAGTCACATCAGAAAACTCATTCGGATCAGCACAACGAGAAAACGCCCTTGCTATGACGACTCTTGAAAAGCAATCGTTACAACTCAAGGCTGCATGGGATGAATTGATTGTGACAATGGGTGATAGTGGATTATTAAATATCCTAAAGGCACTAACACAAACAGCAACAACTCTAGTAGATGGATTCAATTCCCTTCCAGATCCTATTCGTAACACCATGACTAGCGCTCTTTTGCTGGGTGCAGCAATAACAGCGCTTAACACAGGAACAAAACTATTTACAGGGTATAGCCTTGTTTCATTAGTAACAGGACTTGCCAATGCAGCTAAGGCTATGTTAGGGATGAAGACGGCTACTGATGCGGCCAATTTATCTCAAAAAGCATTCGTAGCTACTCCAATAGGAGCGACCCTAACCGCACTGGCTACGATTATTGGCGGCGTTACTCTCGCTTGGTCCTATTACAACGGGACTCAGAATCAAGCAATTGATACCACTAAGCAAAACGAACGTGATGCATATGCACTCACGGAGAAATACAAAGAGTTAAAGAGCATCGTTGATGACAATACAAAATCCAGTAATGAGGTCAAAAAGGCAAAAGAAGAACTGACTGCTGTGATAGAAAAACTAAGCAAGATCATGCCTGAAATGGTAACTCAATGGGATGAAGATGGAAAGGCGATGGAAATTAACGCCGAGAAGATGTCTTCATTTTCTGAGGAATATAAGAACGCATTAAAGGTAATAGAAGAAAAACGGCTTAGTGATTTGGTTGTTGACCGTGAAAAACTTCAAAAAGAGCTTGATTATCTAAAAGGAAAGATCGATGGAACAATCGGTCTTTTTGATTTTCACGGACTCTTAAAAGGTATCGAAGGTATTTTCAAAAATGATTTATATGTAGACTTCGATCCTAACAACAATACCGAAGAATTCTCACGAAAGCTAGTTGATGTCAGTGAGAAATTGCAGCAATTAGACAGTCAAATTCAAAGCAGTCAAGACAGTCTCGATATGCTTAACGGTAAGACTGCTTCGGCTGCTGATAGCACTGATAATCTTGCTGGCAGCATGGATGATTACGAAGACAGCTTAGACGATGCTACAGACGCGCAGGATGAACAATATCAATCTACTGACGATTTGATTAAAGCTCATGAAAACCTTGAATCTCAGATTCAGGGGAACAGCAAGGCGATCAGCGAGCTTAATTCTGTCTCAAAAGATCTTGCTGAAGGACAGTCCCTCAATGCCGCCAATGCCGCTGATTTGATTAACAAGTACCCTCAACTTGCAGATGCCATCTATAAAACTGCTGATGGTTGGAAGTTTGAAGAAGGGGCTGTTGATGCTCTTCGCAAAGCAAAAATACAGAAAGCAATTGATGAACTTGAAGCGGAGAAGAATTCAGCATTTAACGTCAAGGCTGCCACAGATGAACGACTTAAGGCTTATGGAATAGAAGCTAAGGCAATTAAAAGCCTGGCTGACTTAAAGTCAAATCTATACGGGGTCAAGGCGGCAGTAGGAGCAGGCAATGATTTAATGTCAATGTTTGTACCAGGTTATTCTTCTCAACTCATTAAACAGACCATGGCAAATGATTTCGATGCTATTTACAACGACTTTGAAAAAGAAATGAATATGTATGATGAGAAGATTAAGGCACTATCAGGCATGTATGAAGATAAAAACTTTGGTGTAAGCTCCTCGAAATCAGGCGGTTCAAAAGATAAGTCAAAGAGCAAGAGTAAGAAGGACGATCCACTTCAAAAACAGTTTGATGCTTCACAAAAATATATCGAGCATCAGAAAGCTATTGGACGCATGAATACCCAACAGGAACTTCTAGCTTGGGAACGTGTCCAGGCTAGGTATAAGGCTGGTTCTGAGCAAAGGCTTAAGGCGGATGAGAAAGTATACGCCTTGAGGAAGCAACTTGCAGAGGAAATAGCCAAGAAAGAAAAAGAAGCCTATGATGCTTCGATGAAGTGGATTTCCCACCAGAAGGGGATAAGGGAAGTATCAGCAGAAGAAGAACTTAAGATGCTCTTGCGTGTTCAAGCCCGTTATAAAGAGGGAACAGAGGAGCGGATGAAGCTTGACGAGCAAGTATACGCAGCGAAGAAGGCGGTAGAGCAAGAATACTTCTCGGAATTTACAAAGCGCCTTAATCATCAAAAAGCGATGGAGCAAATCTCAACAGAGGATGAGATTAAGGCTTGGGAAAAGATTCAGGAGATGTATCGCGAAGGCACCGATCAGCGAATGCAAGCAGATGAACAGATCTATGCCCTAAGAAAGAAGCTGCTTCAGGACGAACAACAATCAGTCACTGTCACCGCAAAGACAATTACGACTAAAATCGAATCCGTACGAAATGAAGCGGTAAAGGCAATCGAAGCTGAACGAGATGCGTTTCTGGCTGCGCAAGATGCTAAGATCGAAGCTATCGATGCTCAGATAGAGGCTATGGGTCGAATATATGTAGAAGAAGACTATGAACGAAAGTTAGCTGAGAAGAAAGCAAGATTGGAGAAATTACAGTCAGCAGTTGGTCCCGATGGCATTAAAGAGAGAGAAGAGATTCAGAAGGAAATAGAGGAAATGCAGCGGGAGCATGAACGTTATCTTGCAAAGCAGTCTCTTGAAGACCAAAAGCAGGCGCTACAAGACGAGAAAAAGCAGAAGGAAAAGGATTATAACGATCAAATCCAGGCCGCTAATGATCATTATCGCGAATTATCCAGTGCCTTCGATACATTCTCTTCCGAAATCGAATTTAAGGCAGAAGACCTTAAGCAAATACAGATTATGAAAGAGAGCGAGAAGAATGCCGAAATCCTAGCGCAGCTCGACCAATTTATCGCTGACTATCAAGCTAAAATGAACAGGATCAATTCACTTTCTGCCCCTTCTCCATCAGGAAGTTTAGAAAGCGGATTATCCGAAGAAGAACAGGACTTGATCCGTTATAACAACAACATAGATAAGTGGCATAATGAGAAAGCATCGAAAGAAGAGAAAATGGCTGCTCATGCTGAAAACGAATCATTAAGAAAGAAATACGGATTAGAAAAAGATCCCGGTAAGAAGCTTCAGCATTTCAGTACAGGTGGAGTGGTACAAGGAGTTAGGGGGCAAGAAGTCCCTGTAATTGCTCATGCTGGCGAGGCATTTCTTAATGAAAAACAACAGAGTAACTTGTTCAAGCTCTTAAACTTCAAGATGCCGTCACTTAACTTCACTATGCCAAGTTTTACACTACCAGCTGTTTCTGGAGGCTCAAATCCGCAGATAAACCATAATTACTTCACAGTAAATTCAGGCGATACTTATATTGAAGATGAGTCTACGGCAAGGGCGTATTGGTCAGAACGAGATTCCTTTGTTAGACGCATGCAAGCCAGGGGAGGAGGTAAAGGATGATTACAGTTACTGCCGACGGTGTTGATCTAAAATCGATCGGCTTAGGTGTGAAGAAGCACAATATTCCTCCCTTGCCACCTACTAGGGACAACAGCATTGAACTTGCTGAACGAGATGGAGAAATAGATTTTGGCAGCGCATACGGCCCGAGAACATTTGACCTTGATTGTGTAATCATGGCAAACGATACGACAATTGATTACCAGAACAGAGTCGCCCAAGTGGCGGCTCTTTTTAATGCAAAAAAAGGGGATATCGTGTTCACCTTTTCGGATCGTCCGGGAAAGCGATATATCGGAAGATATGCTGGAACAATAGCCATTGAAAAGTTGATCTTTGATGGAAATATTACGATCCCTATCAAAATGGGTGAGAACCCGTTCCCTGTGAGCGATGAGAGAATCACTGAGGTGACAATTACTAGTTCACCACAAGTTATTTCAGTGCAGTCTATCGGCGATGAACGAGCCAGCCCGGTGATTGTACTAACCAACATAGGAACAACAACATTACAGAGCTTCAAAATAAAGAACGAATACCTAATGGAAGGGTGATCTTATTATGAACATGTCTAATTACTTATCGACCGCATTGCTAAATCAGGTGTTTAGAAATTCCGCCTATACAAGGCCTAGTAAAGTTTATCTTGCCCTTTATACAAGTAATCCAACAGCTGCTGATACAGGACAAGAGGTGTCTGGAGGTGGTTATGTACGCAAGGAGGTTACGTTTGGAGCGCCTACATCTGAGAACTATACAATCTTCCATCCAACAACAGGCCAGCAAGTCTCAATATCAAAAAGGACAATCAAGAACAACATTGATGTTGTTATGCCTACAGCATCAGCTAATTGGGGACAAATAACCCACATTGGCATTAGAGATGCAGCAACTGGCGGAAATTTGCTCTATTTCGGTGCGCTAGATACCCCGCGCTCAATACTGACTAATGACATTTTTAAAATGCTTACGGGACAAATCGTTTTAACGCTGGAATAAGGAGGATTTTTGATGAAAACTATGTATTCCGCTCAAGCCAATAGCCCGGGTACTGAGCTTGCTGAAGCAATCACTGCTCAGCAAACAACAATAAAAGTTGTAGATCCATCTGCTGTACTTGACGGCCCAAACCTTTTAACAATAGGAACAGATGAATCCTCTGAAACAATACTTTATACGAAAAAGAACGGTACTGTACTTACGGGAGTAACAAGAGGGTATCAGGGCAAAGCTCAGAGTTGGGGAACTGGTATTAAAGTAGCTAGATATGTAACAGCTTACGACCATGATACATTTAAAGAAAATATAGAAGACTTATATAAACAAATAGATGCTACAGACTTAACCACCACACTAGGCCCCGGTACATCCGTAATCAATACGGATCAGGCTAGTGCGGTAGATATGACGGTGTATGGCCAGACTAGGGTCAATTTGCTCGGGAGTTACGGTAATTTTGAGGTTGATAGTAATAATGACGGGCTGGCGGATGGATGGATCTCTAGTGGAGGGGCAAGCCAACTATTATCTTCCGAAAAAGTAGCCTATGGTATCAAGGCTCAAAGGTTATTGTCTAAAGCTAGTAACACTACTTCTTATCGGTACATTTATCGTCAAAGCATCCCTATATCCGCCGGGAAGAAGTATGTGCTTATAGCCGATGCGGTCACTGACGGGGCGGGACTGGCATTTATGGCTGTGTTTAAAACAAACACACAAGGAGGCAACAAACTTGGTGGTACAGACCCATCTTCTGCCAATAAAACACACTTTGTAAAGATCGCTCCGACCGAAGATCGCGGTGACCTTATGCTCCTCCTTTATAACAACTCTCCTGTGCCCGCAGATACTTGGACACAGTGGGACGGCGCAGGCCTGTACGAGGTTTCGGACGAACTCTATAACCGTATAGGTGTAGATATCAATGAGACTAACATACGGGACTATCTGCCGCATGTGGACGGTGTGCAGCATGTACAGGGAGCGTCTGTCTATCACCCTAGTAAAAACTTATTGCCTAGCCTGCCGGATACCCTACATGCTAACGCAAAGATGACAGCACCTTACGAGTTGATGCTGAATGCAAAAGGGTCTAATGACGCCTCGTATATCACTGTACCTGTTATGCCTAACACCACGATGGTTCTCAAGGTGGAGCATAACGGCAAAGTAGCAGTAGCTACAGAAGATAGATCGTCTAACATAGTGGCGCATACATCGAACCAAGAGGTTAAATTTAATACAGGGTCAAACAGAGCCGTTACGATAGCTTTTACCAACTACGCTCCTTCTGGCTCACTCCCGGCTGGCACATACACCTTTAATAGCTGGCAATTGGAAATAGGAGACAAAGCCACGCCGTTTGAACCTGCTAAGCCGCAGCAGCTTATAATCCCTGAGACGCTTGCAGAGGTAGCAGGTTATCGTGACGAGGTAAGGGTCAGGTTAGATAAAGCTGAGTTGATTAGGCGTGTTGAGAGAGGTATTAAGTTAACGGGTGATTTTCCTTGGAAGATGGGCTATAGAGATTATATTGGATTTAAAGAAGTTCGCTATTTATTAGGTAGTAATAATTTTATCCGTAACATTCAGAGAGCAATAAAATACACGGGAAAAGCATTGAACTCAGCTCCCGCAAGCGGCACAGGAACCTGGACAGAATCTGATCAGGTGCTAGTTTGGGACATGGGTGCTGATAGTGGCGGCTGTGCTTTGACAATTGCCAATAGCGAAAGTGGCTGGGTTGATAGTATAAATCCAAATCCCAACGCCATCAAAGCCTTGATGAATGGCTGGAAGGCTGCAGCCAACGACGGTAGCAAATATACGTCATGGATATCACTTCTAGATGGAAAAGCACCAGCAACCAACACGGAAGCTTACGTATCCACTAACAAAGCACCTAACTGGGATTGCTACGCCACACTAGACTATGCGCTAGACAAACCGGAGATCAAGCCTATTAAGACTGAGGGCGCTATATCGCTGCATCCTGGCGGTAATCAGTTGACGGTAGCGACAGGGATTATTCAGCGGGAGAAAGTAAAGCTGCAAAAGAACGCTAACGGTGTGTATTTTATTTCTGGTGTTACTAGTACGAGCAAGAGAACAAACCGAATTCTACAAGTCTATAAAGAGGCCGATCCTGATCCGGTTTGGTGGATATATGTCGCGAGTAACAACGGCATGGCTTACGCCGAAGCGGCGGAAAAAGACGTTGACCCTAACGCCGATTACTACGTGACATATACAACCCTAGACAAATACGACTACACCGCCAACGTAACGCAGCTAGACGTAAGCTACAAAGCGGGGATTAGTGCTACATTATCTGACGCAGTTGGCAATATTTCGGAGCTTAAAACGCAGAATGATCGGCAGGACTTTGCGGATACCTATATCCAGGCCAATGTTGAGAATAACCGGAAGGATATCGATGCTCTATCAGATCGACTTAATGCCGCCAGTACATCTAAACTCACGCTCCAACCAGGATTACAGACGATCAAGGCAGCCCGTGACGCACGGTTTAACATCGGGTCAATTAAAGGTAAATCAGAGATCAACGGGCAAGGGCGAAGGGGTATTATTGGGGTCGAGAATCCGTATATCTTCCGCCGGGCGAGTAAGAGCGCGGATGCCGAGATATTGTCTATGCTGGCGTTTCAGACGGAGTTACACGCTAACCCGGATACTGGCGCGGATGCCGATGAACTGTATGAAAAGAACGGTCAGTATTTTAGACGGGCGAAATGGCGGAAGGTTGTACTGGATGGAACACAACCATTTACATTTCGTCAAAGCAGACCTGGACTTAAAGAAGTTTGGATAGACGATTCTTTGAGGTGGGCTAACCAGGGCAATGCTGCGTTTGCTATTAAATATGATGGAACTCAAATGAAATTTGGTAGTTCTGCAAATCTTCCAGCAGGTCAGATATATTTAGATATAAATTCTCTTTTACTATCAATCTCTAACGCGGACAGCGGATGGGGAGACGCCTACACACCGACAGCAGACGAGATTAAGGCGTATTTTAACGGGTGGAGGATGTGTGATGGTAATACATCGCAACTATATACAGGAGCTGTTGGAGAGGTTAAATGTTGGGGAGCCATCGCCCATCCATCAAACGTCATAGGTTCTAATGGTTGGTTTGGTTATGTCCTTCATGACGTTCCGACATGTATAGCTCCGGTTACAGGCGGATATGAATACCATCCATATAATCTCCTATACCGCCTAGGCACCGATGTAGTCGAACCTGTCGCGCATGAAGGCTGCCTGACTCTTTCTGAGGGAGATAACGCGATAGAAGTAGGTACGGGGATTGTGTTGCGGGAACGGACGAATCCGTATATAAACACTGGACTTGGATACGTCGGAATCAATGCTCCAAGTTCTCCTAACTATCCCGGTTCAGGTCTTAAAAATAAGTTAGACAGATTCTTGGAAATCTTTAAAAACAGTGCTGTTGATAAGGGATGGAATGTTCAAAAAGCAAATTATGGCGGTGGGAACGAGTACGCTGATATAAGTCTATCAAGCTACGACCCATCCGCAGCCTACAGCGTCACTTACCTCAAGCTCGACAAATCGCCAGTTGTCCCGATCACTGGCGAGATAGCCGCTAACGAAAAGGCGCAGCTTGTTGACTTGACCGCAGGCGTAGCCGAAGCGTTACACGGTGTATCGGTGCTGGCGATGGAGAAAGCGGAGAAGGATGCGCCGGGGTGGATTACGCCGACATTACTAAATGGATGGATAAGATATGGTGCAAAAGGCACTATTGCTAAATACTATAAGGATCAATTTGGCTTAGTTCATATAGTAGGACTTATTTCAAATGGGGTACTTGGTACAGTTGTTTTTCAGCTTCCTGTTGGTTACCGCCCTAAGTTACAGTATAATTTCGGCATAGTTGGGTCAAATATTGGAACAAAAGTTCCTATGCATTGTAGTGTTAACCCAACAGGAGAGATTATTGTGCAGGGAACTGCCAATGAGTGGACGTCACTAGATGGGATTGTATTCGAAGCCGAACAATAAGGAGTGATCAACTTGAAAGCAGTACCTAAAGTAAATACAGACGGCCTCTATATAGAGGATACGCTAGTGGACGATGCCTTTTCCGGTGTCGTCCCTTTTTATGCCGATCCGCCAGAGACGGAAACCGATATCGAGGCGGCAGTTGACGAAGAAGAGGAAGAGACCGAACCAGAGATTGCGGGGTACATCGTTGGTGTGCCGGTACCGCAGGGGCTTTATCTGCCGCAGTTTGATTTGGCGGCGTGGGAAGCGAGGGAAGAGGGCGAGCAGACCGATCCATCGGGGTATTGGTCGGAAGGATTGAGCGCGGAGGAAATAGAGGAGCTGACTAAGCCGCAGCCGCAGGAGCCAACGGCGACCGATCTGCTAGGCGAAGAACTGACGGCCATGAAGCTACAAAACATTCAGCAGCAGGCGTTAGTCGGTAGTATGGGAGAACAGCTTGTACAGTCCAAGCTAGAGGGTATACAGCAGCAACAGACTATCGGTGCTTTAGGTGCGGAGCTGGCGGCAACCAAGCTTGAAGTCATTAAATTAAAAGGAGCGGATCAGGCATGAAGTTTTGGACATTAGCATTTACGATGAAATGGGTAACAGCGGATGCCCTGAAGGGTGCGGTGATCACTGAGTCCAATCCGTTTGGAGAGATCACGGCGGAGCAGTACAAGGAGATCACCGGAATTGATTTTGAATAGCCAAGGAAAATTTTCCTGACCTAAAGGAAGTGGGAATATGTTTGGAGGACCATTCAACAGAACGCCTTATAATCGTCCACTAACAACATTTGTTTTTGGTCGAGCAGTGCTTAACGGATGCGCTGGTATGATATCAAAATCAACGGTAGAGGTAGGTGGTAGAGCCGTATTAGGCGGGTATAGCGGGATGCAATCTGACTTTACTCGTGAAGTTTTCTTTGTAGCCAGAATGGACGCTGAAAGTGGCGTGTCAGCTTCCTGCAACTTAGAACGAATGGCATCAGCTATTATGCATGGTATTTCTTCCTTGCAGGGAAAGGCTAGTAGATATCATGTCGATGAGATTGAATTTACTGGCCCGTTTTCTCCTGGAGATAAGATCGTGATCGATTCTGAAAAGTTTAAAATCACACAGAACGGAGTTAATGCGTCACATTTGTATGAAGGTGATTTCTTTGATCTTAATCTAGGGACTAACAATCTTACCTGGACAGACCCAGCAACCGGAAGAACGATCTTATTCAGAATAACCCATCGAGATAAGTTCTTGTACTAAAAAGGGGTGATACTTTGCCTAATAAAACTATGCAAGTATTTGATAAAAACATGAGGCGCACTGGCACATTAATAGATGCATATGATATAGAACGCCGAAGACGTATTAACAGCGACTATGAATTAACATTCATGGTCCCGATGACAAGCGAAGATTATCAGGAGAAGATTAAAATCAAAGGCCACGTTCGAGATGAGCGTGGCCAGTTTTATGTCATTCAGTCCCGAAGTAGATCACGGGAAGGAAGAAAACTTACAGCGAACATCTATTGCAATCATGTTATGTTCAAACTTAATGACTTTAAATTCCCTTATTCCAGTTATATCGATGAGGCGTATGGTGTTCATATTACAACGCTTACAGACTCTATTACAGCGGCTACAGGTGGGCGTTTCAAGTTTCAGATTCATGATACATTCGCCTTGCATGACGTTAAGGATTGGGGGCGCGGAGACTGCCTACAGGCTCTTAACGATGTAATCAAGATGTATGAATGTGAAGTGGAACCGGATAATTTCGTTATCCACCTCAAGAAGAAGATCGGAACCGACAGCGGATTACAGTACCGGCTCAAGAAAAACATCGTTAGTAGCTCGTTCAAGGATATTGGTGAAAAGCTTGTTACTCGCTTATTCGGGCAGATGAAGGATGGTCGTACATTCATAGGAATGGACGCATCTAAATTGACCCAAGAAGAACGTACGCTGCTCTCACAAGTCCCAGGAGCCATAGTGAATGGTAAGCTGGAGGTTAACTATCTGATCTCTCCTTACGCTTCATATTGGGCGAGTGATAGCGTTCCTTTTTATGATGGAGAACTTATCAATCAGGATATCGAAGATCCAGAAGACCTGCTGGAAGCCATGCGCAATAAGTTACGTGAGCAAGAGCAGCCAGAGCTTGAAGCAACTATATCTTCAGCAGACCTTTTTAAGATCGATAAAACAGAGCCTAAGCCGAATCTAGGCGATGTAGTAACCTGTATCGATCCTAAAATGGATATGAACAAGCTTAAGGCTCGAATAACTGAATTGATTGAATATCCTTATAGTAAAGACAAACATAGCCAACCAACCATTTCAAACGTCAGGCCACATGATTACGAGGATATCATAGCGGATCTCCAAAAGAGTAAAGACCTGGTCGATAATATGTTCTCTAACGGCAAGATAAGAACAGAGGTTTTCGAAGCTGCCGCAAAACAAGTCATAGCTGATATTAACAATAGTAAAACGGAACTTATATATCCTCCAGAGGGCGGTATTTTAGCCCAAGAGAAAACAAATCCATTAGAACAGGTTCGGCTTACATCCAAAGGAATTGGGATTTCAACTGATGGATGGAAAACGGTTAGGGCTGCAATCACTGCTAAAGGCGTATTAGCCGAAACGGTAACAGGCCAGTTTGGTGATTTCGTTTCTATGTTGATAGGCAGCGGAAACGACGTTACCCAAATCAATACAAACGGCATTGCTGCTGGTCATGCTAATTTCAACAGCGCACCATTTAGAGTTGATATGAAAGGTAACTTAGTAGCTAATAAGCTTACAGCTAATTCAGCTCAGATTAATAGCTCTAACTTTCAAGGAGGGGCTATTATAGGCTCCTCAATTAATGTTGGTGGAGGAACGTTTACGGTAGATCCATCAGGACACATGGTAGCGCAAAGCGGAGATTTCAGAGGCAATATATCAGCTTCTTTAATAACAGGTTCTACTCTGAGAACAGCAGCTTCTGGACGGATGATTCAGATCAATTCAACCGGACTTGGGACTTTCGATAGTAACGGAAATAACCGAATTGCTATAACTACTAGTTCAAATGATGATGTTGCTTCTATATCCTTTTGGGGTTCTAATGGAGGATATGCAGGTGAAATAAATGCCTATCGAAGTAGTGGGCTAACTCTATTCTCAAACAATCTGTTTTTGGGTTCAAACAGCACAAGTAATCCGATATATGTACAAGGTGAAACAACATTTCAAGGGAATGTTAATTTTAGGTATTCGGTAAGTGGGCTTGATTTGTCTATTTCAAATATATCTGGTTTATCATCACAATTAAATTATCTACAATCACAAATTAATTCTTTGAGAAATGACTACGAAAGTCATGGACACAATTTCGCTTTGCCTACACACAATCACGGAAGGACAGAAAATCAAAACTGGCCTCCTAGTGGTCTTTACTTCACAACTAATCGTCCATCATGATAGTATAATGGTAGGATAATACTACCAATGGAGGGCGAGTTCTGTGAAAAAATGGTCTTACTTACTGGTCGGCATCTTAATTGGGGCGATTATAGCAACGTCTGGAAGTGCGGCTGCTGCACAGATTAAGAGTCTTGTCGGGCAAAAAGTATCTGGAGAATTAAACGTTGTAATAAATGGACAGAAACTGCAAGATAAAGGAGCTGTTATTGGAGGTAGAACAAATGCCCCTGTTCGTGCAATTTCAGATGCAATAGGAGGTGTATTAACCTTGAATGGTGACACAATTTATATTACAACCGATTCAGGGAATGCCGATCAGTCAAAAACGGAATCTTCCAACAAATATTTAGATATGTCTAAGGAAAGGCTAGATGAGAAAAAGAAAGATCTCGAAAACCAGATTAAGATTTTGAACTCAGGTAAACAGGAATTGTTAGACTTGATCGAAAAAACTCAGGAAACCAATTCTTCAACAACTGATATCAACCTAATAAAATCAGGGACAGAAAAAATAGAGAAGATAAATAACGAAATTAAAACAC
Source organism: Paenibacillus aceti (assembly GCF_003614185.1). Classification (GTDB taxonomy): domain Bacteria; phylum Bacillota; class Bacilli; order Paenibacillales; family Paenibacillaceae; genus Fontibacillus; species Fontibacillus aceti. The sequence continues at coordinate 2,206,572 of NZ_KZ987724.1, read as the reverse complement.
TATTCGATCCTGAGTTAGAAAAATGCCAACAAGATTTGAAGTTGGTAGAAGAAGCTCTTTCTAAGTTAGAGGAATAAATCATGATATACAATATATTGAAGCGCTTCGGTTCGGTCATGGTTGTTCTTGGAATTCTTTTTGGAATATTTATATTGGTATCTGGCCAACCAATAGAAACGGTAATAATTGTAGTTGTTTCCGCTTTGTCTGGAGGCCTTTTCTTCATAGGATTTGGCTCATTGATTGAATCTGTACACAAGATTCAAGTCCATCTAACCGGAGAGCAAGAAGAGTCAAGCCAGAAGCGGGCTATTAATACAAAACCTCACGAAAAGACACTGGGAGTTAAAGACTGATAATCTGTAGTAACTCAGCATTATAAACAATCTACAATATAACTAGAGAACATTCTCTTTTGGGAGTGTTCTCTTTTTTGTGTTCAAAAGAATGGAGGCGAATGAATTGGCTCAAATAACATCTTTATTGGATATTAAACTTGACCCAACAAGGCCAGTAGAAGAAATTATTCAAGTAATCAATTTCGTGCTTATGTATTCTCCGGTTGAAAAACAGAAGCAAATACTCGAAGGTTTAGATTTAGAGATTGGTGATGCTTTATCGAGGTTGCAACTGGAAGATGATAAGTTAATTTCTTCTCCAGAAAAAGGAGAATAGGTATGGTTAGCTTTCCTGCCCTTGAATTAATCCAAGGGCTATTTGTACTGGAGGTGAGTGTATGGATTGGGGATTAGTAATTGCTGTCATTACCGGAGTCAGCACCTTCATTCTTGGGTGGACAGGGAAGGCGCGAACAGTGAAAAAAGACATTGCTTCAGAGGTCACAGCTGAAGCTGTCCAGCGTGCTGATGTGGAGTATATCAAACGTGGCGTTGATGATATTAGAGTTGATGTTCGAATGCAAGGGCAACGTTTAGAAACGGTATCTGAACGTGTTACTAGGGTTGAAGAGTCATCCAAACAAGCTCACAAGCGTTTGGATCGATTAGAGAATATAGAAGGGAGAGGGTAAGAAATGCAACAACGTAAATCAAGTAACGCACAAGGAATTGATGTGTCCCATCATAACGGAAACATTAATTGGGCGAAAGTTGCGAAAGACAGGATTGATTTTGTTTTTATCAAAGCTACACAAAATTCTATTGCTCCGATGTTTTTAGAGCAAGTAAAAGGAGCAAAGTCTGTCGGGCTATTGATTGGCGCATATCATTACCTTGACGCCAAAGTAACTACTGCTGCACTAGCTGTTGCTGCTGCAGATCTGTTTTGCGATGCAATTGAAGAAGCAGGCGGTACTAAAGTATTTGATCTACCACCAATGCTAGATTACGAAGAGTTTAAGGGCATTACAGCAGCTCAAATTAACGTAGTTGCACGAGCGTTCTTAAATCGGGTAGAGGCAAGACTGAACGTGACTCCGGGAATTTATACTGGAAACTCCTTTGCTGAAAAGTTTGAAAAAGATCTAGGTAAGTATCCACTATGGGTAGCGCGTTACGCTACATCGGCTCCATGGGATGTAGTCGCTTGGAAGCAATGGGAATTCTTCCAATATAGCGGAGATGATAAGGGTGGCGTAAGAGCAAACGGGACAAGGAAGGTAAACGGCATTAATGGTAATGTTGACCTCAACGAGTTTAATGGTTCTAAGGCGGAACTGATGAGAAAATACGGACCTAAGAAGGAGGAACCTAAGGTGACGGAACGGGATATAAACCAGGTAAGCGAGTGGGCTGCTAAAGATTGGGCGGAGGCCAAGGCGAATGGTTACTTTGATGGGACAAGACCAGGAGCACCGATTACTAGGGAACAGACAGCCATCGTTATCAACCGGCTGCGTACCAACTTTCTCAAACTGATCGCCGGCAATACGGCGAGGATCAGCGAGTTGGAAAGGAAACTTGAAGTAATCGAGAAGGGAGGGGAGTTACAATGATGAGTAAGAAAAGATGGCGGAACTATGCACTGTGGGTCAGTATCGTATCTCAGGTGTTATTGCTTTTACAGCTTCTTGGACACCTGACAGGATTATTTGACTTAACCGAAGTAATGAAGAATGATATCTTGGCTGTAACGGATGTGCTGCTTGGATTGCTCGCAACCCTCGGGATTATCAGTAATCCAACCAAGCCCGGCGGTCAGGGGTATAACTTGTAATATTATGGAATTTTAGTATACTAGATTCAAATCCGAAAGCATCGGTGAAAAAGCCCTGCCAGCATCTAGTTGGTGGGGCTTTTTTATGATTCATATAATAGTCCGTGCGAACTATTAGTTGTTTACACAATGTTCCAATTCCACTATACTTCTATGTAATGATACTATAAAATATGGAATATTAGTGGGGGAAGACGGATGCGACTAAGAGATATTTTAGCTATGCAGGTTCCTTCAGGCGTATTAAAACAAGTGGTGAAAAATGAAAAACTTGATAAAGATACAAAATTATCTGTAATAGAAGACATGGCAAATATAATAGCAGATAAAAAGCCTTCTGTTGGACAAGATATAGCAGATCAATTTCAGTATGCTGGGGCAACAGCTGTAAACATACATATGGTTACTTCCGAAATATCTCCAGAATGGAGGAACAAAGAATATTTTAAAGGATTTTTAATTGAAAAATATACTAATGATATTTTTGGTAGAGGCCTTAGACCGACTTTAAGCGATGAACCTAAAATAATAAAGGCCCACGAAGTGGGCAATAGGTTAGTACTGGCATTTTCGTATCTCGGCTCTTCAAGGCGCTATTTAGAAAACTTCGAAATTGTGGTGCGGAGACAACAAATATTGGATTATGTAGTTATTCACTTCGAACCTTTCTGTGTCGAAATCAGAGCTAGCCAGTCGCAAAATGAAACATTCAAAAGGACTATTCTCAGTATTATGGGAATTGATCAAGAGGTTACTTGGGAAAAGTTAACCAAGCTTACTGAAGAACAGGCAAAACAATTGGCGCGAGAATTGAATGCTAAGTTGAGATCTGCAAAACACAAGATGACTGAAGGAGTGTACTCAACAAAAGAAGTGACTGCAAAACCTCAAGTAGAAGACCTTGAATCTGAAGAGGATTATAAGAGGGAATTTAACAACCAACCAGTTAAGAAAAAAACATTATTGTTCAAACATAAATATTCTTTTGGTTTTGAGGATGAGATCTCTTATGTAATTACTGACGAAGGATTGTGGTTTCGATCTAATGTTGGAGAAGAAGTTATAAGTTTCGTTTTTAATGTGATATTAAAAATAAAGTTTGGAGAGTCTGCAACTGAGAAGGAATTAATCGAGGCTGTAGAGAATATATAACTTCAAGGGGGTGAGGGATAATGTTAGAATATGAATTTCGACTTGATGATATTTTAGAAGAAATGGCCTTTAATGATAAAAAGCATTTTTCTCCTCACTATATATGTGCCCTGAGTGGTATTGCCGACCTGAAAATTGTAACACAATACTTGTTGTCTCAAGTTAATAGAAAACTTAAGGTTTATTATGAGGTGGAATGCCCAGAAGGGGATAGTGACTTTTTAGTCGATTCACCGGTTGAAATTATAAGTGAACTTCGTAGATGCAGTGTATGTGGAATAGAATATAGACCAGACCCTGATAGGGTTTGGGTTTCTTTTGATTTTTTACCTCAGTACAAAGATTATGTAAAAAAAAAGAAAGTAAGACAAGTATCCCACTTTTAAATGGCAATACACAAGGTACGCTCTTATCAGATCTTTATAAGGCAGGGATAACAATTAATGAACTAATTATTAGCGGAGGTATAAATGTGCAGAATAATGATTACTCAAGAAAAATGAAAGATATAAGTTTTGATGGAGCGACTTTCAATGGAAACAGCAACTTTCAAGGTGATGCCAATACTCAAACATATCAAGTCCCTCTGGATAGTAAGTTTGAACAACTGTTTTTAGATTTAAAGGCTGAAATTGAAAAATTAACTGATTCCCAAGAGCGGAATGATAATTTATCGGATCTGGCAACAATTAAAGGATGCGTCCAGGAAAATAAACTTGACCGAGCGAAGAAATTCTTCGGTTTGCTTTCCGAAGCAATAAAAGTTACATCGGCCGGGGCGGCTCTTGCAACATCTCTAGGAATAAGTTTGTAATTATAAACACTACCTACATTTTAAAATCCCACTGACCTTAATTGGTTGGTGGGATTTACTTGTTTTATAGTATATGTTATATTTTAGGTGTGTCATCCGCTTAGTGCGGATGTGGATTGAAAGGTTCATACTTTTAATTTGTACAAAACCCTGGGGCGTTTGCTCTGGGGTTTTGTGTTATTGATTTATATCAACACTTGTTCGTTTTTCTCTTACCCACGTGTCGACTTTTGCCTCCACTTGCTCCATCCAGTTCCAATAATCGCTTACTAGCTTTAATTCTATTCCGTCCTGTGCTAACCCGTCCATGCAACGATCGTAGTCTACATGGTCTCCTAGCCACTGGGGGAGGATATCAAATCGTTCGTGAGTGTAATTGTATGCTATCATAGCATACGTATCGTGTTTTCCGTTTACCAAAACATCGACGACATCGCCATCGAACAAGACATTCCCATCCACATCTGTTCTATATGTACACATGCCCGAAGAATCCTTTTGAACTCTATGGATTACTGCATCATGCCTTGTTCCGAAAACAGGATCATGTTTTGGAACAAGTTCTGTCACCTCACCGCCTCCTTTATGCTCGTACCCATACAAATACGTCCAGTTTGCTTGTCCCTCTAGTTTTGTGCGTAACAATCCTTCATACATTTTAATATCTCCTTTCGTCCTCACCCGGTATCTCCGGTTTATTGGAGAGGGGCTGAAGCCCCTGTATTAAAATATTTTTGCGATAACGATAGCATCTTGGATCAATATCTCACCGTCGTCCGGGTCATCGTGCTGCCCTTTGTTATTGCTAGCGATGATGTAGCAATGATCTGAAAAGAAGTAGCGTTCGCAGTCTTTGTTTGGATCGGCTTCACCGGGTCTTCCGAATCCCGGCAAGTAACGGGTAGTCATTGCTGCTAAGTCCCAAGCGCTAGTACCGTCAAGCTCTTCCATCTCGTCGTACTCTTCCGAACCGTACTCCGGGAATTCACGTTCGTCCTCGCGGTCAGGATTGTGACGGCTCCATTCGCACTCTTCGCCGATCTCGCGGTCCTTATCCTCGAAGCGAAGACCGATGTAGTAGTATTTGTCCTCGTTTGCTTCGTGGATTTCTTTTATCTTTTCGTACATTTGGATGATGTTCATCTGTTTTTCCTCCCTTGTTTTTGTTTGCGTCATCTCCTTGTTGTTAATTCTATTATAAACCATATAAGGTTTACAGTCAACCCTTTAAGGTTAACTAATTTGTTTTATTTTTTCGGCTCTGGACCGAACCATTTTTCCATAGCCTGCACGCTCACAATCCACTCCCTACGTTGTCTTTCTGGGTTTTGAAAATACTTTATCAATCCCGCTTGTATCATCTCTTTTAACTGTTTTTCGTACAGTGACGGCTTAAGCCTGCTCTTAACAGTATCTTGTGGTTTTCCCCAGCGGTATGCTGCTTCTGCCGGGGTCATATAGTTATTGATCGGTTTAGTTGTCTTCATCGGGTACCTCCAAGTAGGGTCTATGAAGCTTTTCTTCCCCAACTCTCCTTGCTGCTTCTGCTTGCTCCAGGGTGAAATGCTCCTTTAAATAATACTGCTTGCCTTTGATCCTGAGATAAGCTCTGTATTTACCGTTTTTCTTGTTGATTGCTACACCTTTTACGCCCGTAGAATTGTCAGAACGTAATTTGCTTTTAAGTAGTGGCGTAAATACTCCATCGGTGCGCAAATTTTTTTCATTGTAATCTTGCAGCTTGCTTCCGTTTTCCCTCCTTAAACAACCACACGATGTTGTGTCGCCAGTTGTTAGATATGTGCTTGGTACCTTTATAGGATCACTGCCACAATCGCACTGGCATAGCCAGACGACTTTATTTTGGAACCTTTCATGCGTATCTTCTAAAACTACAAGCCTACCAAAACGTTCCCCAACCAAATCAACTATATTGGCCTGAGAAGATCGTTCTCTATTGTAGCAACCGCATGATGTTGTTTTTCCAGAGCGTAACTGTGCTTGGGAAATTATCCGTTCTTCTCCGCAATCGCATTTACATAACCAACGCCTTGTATAACCTTTGCGCTCAGCCTCTTTTAAAACAATAAGCCTCCCGTAACGCTCGTCTGTAAGATCGATTAGCTTTCTAGCCAACTTTATTCAACCTCCCCTGATATTTTACATCTATTATAAACCTTGTAAGGTTGTTAATCAACCGCATAAGGTTAAATTCACTATTTTTAATAAAAAGACCACCGAGGAATAGTCCTAAGTGGTACTTTCTATGTCATTAGGCAAGCCATAAATGCCATCCGATCCTGGGACTGCTGGGTCGATATATTTACTTATGTCTAAACCTAAATAACTTTCCATTAAGACACCACATTCCGCTGCTATTCGGCTCCACAGCATATCAAAATCATGATGATATCCCCGGCACAGATACTTAGCCTCTATTCCCTTCTCCGTGCGAGCCTCTTCGTATACTTTAATCCCAAGCGATCTAAACTTGCGTTTAACCTCTTTTAAATCAACTGCCACACGATCCATTGCACTGTCAATAGAACTTATATATGGACCAGGAGTTTTCAAGTGTCTTTCTATTATTTTCTTATCCCTTTCAAACGCGCTCAAGATCATCGGCAGCAGTAAGTACATTTTTACATATTGAATATCAGTAGGAGTATGATCGATTGGCATATAATCGCCCCTTCAGAACGTTTGTTCACATTTTATATCAAAGTAAAGGTTCTATTCAAGTATTGAACACAAACATATGTTCTTGTATAATTAATTATACAACTAGATAAGGAGGCAAGAAGGAATATGAATACAATTACCAGAAGAGAAAAGGAAGCGTTGTCGGTAATCAATAAATATCTTCAAGAACATGGATATCCTCCTACCGTAAGAGAACTGGCTGTTTTAATGGAAGTAAAATCTACATCAACTATTCATGGATATTTAAGCAATTTGGAACAAAAAGGATACATAAGGAGAGAAGCGAGCAAGCCGAGGGCGCTCCAATTAATTGGCAATATAAAAGGAGTTGTTAACATTGCATATTGATTTTGAAACGTTTGTTGTATTGGAAGAGAGGCATAGGAAAAATTTACTTGTTACGACAGTATTTAATGACGCATTTACAAGATACTTAAAAAATGAAGGAGTTAATAAAATAATGGAAGTTTGGAAAGAGGGAAAATGTATAGATATCTATCAAACTATAGATAATTTCATTAAAGCAGGAAGAATAAGGGCTATAAAATAATAAAATAAACCACAGAGGAAAAATGCTTCTGTGGTTTATTTTTGAAGTTTTTGTGAAAGTAGTACATTCTATAGAAATCAGTCGTAAATAATATAAATAAATCTAGAAACAAGCATAAGAATTAAAGTTTTGTCCCCGTTTTGTCCCCACTTATGATTTTAAGGGTTTTATTACTTCTTCAAAAAAAAAGAAAAACCCTTGCTACGCAAGGGCTACCAGCTATGATCTGTAGTGGGCTCGAACCACTGACCCCCACCCTGTCAAGATGGTGCTCTCCCAGCTGAGCTAACAGATCAAATATAAGTGAAGACAAAATTTATCTTATCAAGAAGAGCCCAATATGTCAAACCTTTTTTATACAAATAAAGTAGCAAGGTTCTACATTTTTCAGCTAGAACTCACAAGTAATGTTTGTTAAAATATGAGGTAATTATAGTTTGAGGGGGCCGTGGCTTTAGATGAGTAATGATTTGAAGGAATTGCTGCAGGCTACTATGAATCAATTTGAGAAGCGATTTGATTCTCTCGATCAAAAACTCGATGGTATTGATAATCGACTAATGGGAATTGAAGAAGACCAGACTCTCATGAAGCAGGACATACAGGGCATAAAGGATGATCAGACCTTCATGAAGCAGGATATACAGGGCATAAAGGATGATCAGACCTTCATGAGGCAGGATATACAGGGCATAAAGAATGATCAGACCTTCATGAAGCAAGACATACAGGGCATAAAGGATGATCAGACCTTCATGAGGCAGGATATACAGGGCATAAAAGAAGACCAGTCTCTTATGAAGCAGGATATACAGGGTATAAAAGCTGACCAGGTTCTTGTGAAACAAGATCTGAACGGGATTAAACAAGATGTTCATGAAATCAAAGAAGATCAACATTTGATTAAACGTGCAGTGTTGGACACGAACGAACGTGTCATGAAAATGGAGACTGTTTTGGAGAACCAACATAGTATTATTGAAGTGCTATCTTTACGCTCGATCCAACAGGAAGCGGAGCTGAAGAGAATTAAATAACGAACGGTCCGGTGCCAACGCATCGGATTTTTTTATTTCGGCAGGATGCCTTACGTCTATCGGATGGTCCATCAAGAGCTATATCTGGTAAGTTAGTTGTAAAAAGTACATTTATTCTGCCGGATTATCGCAAGTACCTTGTTGTAAGTGTAATTTGTACATTTAAATTAGTTTGTTTTCGATTTATAGAGGAAAGTTGCAGTTATAAGTGTATATTTTACAGTTAAAGTGAGGTCGGAGCCAGTTAGTGTTGTTTTAGTTGTACTTTATGCAATTAGAGATGATTCCTACTTTAGGAACGGAGGTTACATTTCGATCTCCGATGCCATCCCCAATCGCGAAACGTTAGCTCATCCCCGTCCATGCCAGTCCATAAGTGCAAATGTGCAACTATATCGCCGCTTTAGCCCCTCAACAGCGGGGATAGGTGCTATTATGCATCTATTTTGATGAGTTTTCGCCTAATTAAGGCTTATTCCGAGAAATAGTTGTATATTCGCATTTATTCCCAATCTCCGAGCTGAATGCCTGAGAATAGATGTATTTTTGCAGTTATTTGCTTCGCCCGTCCGCCATAGTCTGTGCCCACCCGCCATGATTCTATGTGCATACAGTCACTTCCTTATACAATCCCCATTTATTGGAGATTATAATTATATACTATACTCAGAGCGGAGGTTAACCCAAAAATGAAGTCTGATAAGCCACAGATTGAGCTAAACCCAACGGGCCAGCGTCATTCAAGCCATCCAAGCCGATCTAATCATTCAAGCCATCCAAGTCAATCAAGTCAATCGAGTCATTCGAGTCACCAAACTCACCAAACTCATTCCAACCATCCAACTCACTCCATATTCAGTCGCCGGAGCAAGGCGCTGACAACGGTCATCGCCATGGGCGTCGCACTCGCGGCTCTGCTGCTGCCGATGGCTGGCTGCGGGCTGGGGCCGGATCAGCAGACGATGGAGAGGCAGGCCAGGGCCCTGTGGTGGTCTGTTCCTTCGATATCTGACGGTGTATATGCTCCAGCTGTAGAGGAAGAGGTATATTCCACAGAGCCCTGATCGCCTCGATTACTCATCTTCCCATTTGCGGGAGTAAGCTTTTTGCGTAACATAGAACATCGGGACAATCAGAAGAACGGAAATAATGATAGCTGCAACAATCGTAAGACCGTACATCGGTTGAACAGCTCCTTCCTTCCATTTAATCTTTCACCCCAACTATACATTAAATTAAAATTTTTGTATAATGATGCAAGTTTTTATTGTTAATGCATAGTATAAAGTTTACACCATCGGGAGGGATAGGAATGGCTGCTGTAATTATACCTGTAAAGACGGAAGAACAATTGGAGCAAGCATGCAGTATACGTAAAGAGGTATTCGTAGGGGAGCAGAAGGTCCCCGTCGAATTGGAGATCGATGAATATGATGTAATTGGGCCAGATGCCCACCATATTCTGATCGAGGTTGATGGGGAATACGCCGCCACAGGCCGGCTAATCTACTATCAGGATAATGCGGCCAAAATGCAGCGGATCGCTGTTCGCAAAGCTTATCGTTCGCAAGGGATCGGCAGAGTTCTGTTGATCGCCATGGAGGAGCTGGCCCGTGAGCTCGGATTAACGAAATCCGTGCTGGATGCGCAGTGTCAAGCCGAAGCCTTCTACCAGAAGCTGGGCTATGTGACGACTTCTACGGAAACCTTCCTCGATGCGAATATTCCCCATGTGCGAATGGAGAAATCGCTGAAGCTCTAATCTCATACATTCCGTTATTTGGGACAAACTATATACATCCCTCTCAGGAGGACCCTGTGAAGGGAAACAACGTAGAGGAGATGTGATGGGAATGAACACACGCGAGACGTTTATTGCAGTCCAAAAGAACGGAGACGGTGATCTTACCGCCTTCAAGACCTCCAGCGGCCGGGTACTCGATTACGAGCAGGCTCTGCAAGAAGTGAAGGCCGGTGCGATTGGCGGAGTCAATGTATTCAAGGGCAGAGACGGAGAAATGTATATCCGTGGCGATGCAGATGGGGACCCTAGCAACAACCTGGACGCATTGCCGAGATTTGAATAAATAAACTTGATCGTCTGCATCAAAACAGCCGCTGGCCCTTCTTCGCCGGCGGCTGCTTGTATTTATAACGAATAGATCTCGTGCTGACGGAGAAATTTCATAGCACCTGTCTGTCCCATATAACTCTCCATCTCATCCCCATAATGCATCAGATAGATCATCTGTTGGATTTCCTGTGGCAAGCTGCGCAGCTCGTCCAATGTCGTATGCACCACTCCGGGGGCGATGAATTGTACCTCATGCATTATTTTGCGGCAGCCTCTTTCTTGAACCAGCTTCGTCAGTAGCTCAGGCTGAAAGGTCATATCCGCACTGTAGAAGATCTCTTGATTAATGTACAGAGAAAAGCTATCTTTTCCCGGTATATGTGGAGTTTGTATTAATTCGAGCGTAAGGCCCGGAGATATATGATAGGGTACCCCTTCACTTAACGGATGAATCTCGAAAGCGTCCTCGATCGAAGATATTCCCTCTTGAGTTAGACCGCCTTTTAGCGTATTTTCCCATAGCGGCTTGATCAGCTTCTCGCTGATATAAAGAACGGGCTTTCGTCCATATTGAAATTTCATCCGGAAGGCGAATTCCTCCAATCCACCGACATGATCGCCATGGATATGGGTAATCAGAATGGCATCGATCTGATCCGGCGTTTTCCCTAATTGATGCAGAGAAAGCGGGGCAGTAATGCCGCAATCGATCAGCAATGTGAAATCCTCTGTGCTGAGCAGCGCATTGTTGTTATAGAACCGTTTGGCAAAAGCGCCGCCCGTACCTAACATCTGTAGATGTAATGACATATTTATTCACCTCGTATTTTTCAATATTTCACTATGTATTACTATATCATTTTCGCTTTTTATCCCGTAATCATTTCAAAAAAATAAAACCTTTCATGAAAAAAGCGCAACTTGGCCCGTTATTTGGAGTATAAATTTACATCAACATGAATCTTATGGAGGGTATTTTTTATGAAATGGAGAAGAGTTGCAGTACTCGTTACTATATTCTCCCTGATGGGAGGTTCGCTACTATTTGCAGACTCGGCTTCTCAGAAAGTCCGGCTGCTGATGAATGGCCGAGAACTCGAAGACGGCAGCTATATCGTGGATGGCAAAACGTATATTCCTCTTCGTGAGCTGCAAGGGCTGATTCATTATGATGAAGCTACGAAGACCGTCTATTATTATAAACCTAATGTACATATGTTTCTGTTCCAATCCTCCGATGGCAATGCATTTGGGGATATCAACAAGACGGGGAAGCTGAAGTTCAATGTTTTCTCACAAATCGATAATTTGAAGACGAATATATCAGCGGTGCGGGTATCGATCACCTCGCCTGACGGCAATTCGAATGTGATCCAGACGAGCGACATTAAAGAACAGAAGGAGAATTTCTGGTTCCGTACGGAAGATTACACCTATGATTTTAAAAATTCGGGGAAATATAAGATCGGGTTCTATATGAAGCCGGCGGACAGCAAAGAGTTCATTCTCGTCTCGGAGAAAATCATTAACGTTCTTAAGTAGAATATGCGATGTTCTAAATTGACCTGTCCGCCTGAAAATGTTACGATACCACAAGGTTGACAACTTAAATTTAAAAGCGAGGTATTTGAATGAGCGAACACAATCACGAGCATGGTGAAGCATGCGGTTGCGGACATGATCATGATCACGAGCATGAAGAGTTCGTGTTAACTTTAACGGATGAGAGCGGAAATGACGTAGACATGGTTCTCGTTGAGACCTTTGATGTAGGCGAGAAGCTGTACGCATTGCTGCTTGAACGCAACAATCCGGGAGCCGACGGCATTATTCTCCGTATGGAAGAAGAGAATGATGAAATGGTGCTTTACAATATTGAAGACGAAGATGAGTGGCGTCAAGTGGAAGAAGCTTATAACCAGCTTGTTTCTGAACTGGACGAAGCGTAAATTTTCGATAACTAAGAGCTATTTCTGGCCTGCAGATGCCTGGAATGGCTCTTTTCTATTATAATAAAGGCAGAGCCTTAAGCGATTTGCATCATCGTCTACAGGCCCTGCCTCTGTTCATTTAGAAGATCGGATCAGCTTCTACAATAACTTTTACATTTTTGATGTAGCGGTCTTCGGGGCCTTTAACAGGCAATCCCACCTCGACATGATCCATAATATAGTCAATATTATCCTGTGAAATAACCTCGCCAGGCAAGAGGATCGGTATTCCTGGCGGATAAACATATATGAATTCGGCGATGATCCGACCGGCTGATTCTTTGAACGGAATGACCTCGGTATCTGCATAGAAGGCATTTCGAGGAATAAGCGATAATTGCGGTATTTCCGGTATTTTTACGATCAGCTCGTTGGCATTGCCTTCTTTATAGTACAGCTGGGATAGCTCACGCAAGGCGGTCAGCAATGTATCTACCGTCTCTTGATTATCCCCCGGGGTAATCAGACACAGGATATTATACATATCGCTAAGCTCAACCTCGATACGGTAATGCTCTCTGAGCCAGTTCTCTGTCTCATACCCGGTGATGCCGAGATGGCGAACATGTATCGTGATTTTCGTCGGGTCCATATCATAGGTAGCCTCACTACCCAGAATTTCACGCCCGAAGCAGTACAAACCCTCAATTTCATTCACACTGCGACGCACATAATCACTGAGCCTCATTGACTCCGCAGCCTGCTCATGACCGTATAGAGCGAGATTCCTTCGTGATGTATCAAGCGAAGCCAGCAATAAATAAGACGTCGAGGTCGTCGTAAGCATGCTGAGAATGGTCTGCACACGCTGTGGATTCACATAACCATTCTTCGTATTCAAATTAAGCACAGAGCTCTGCGTCATTGAGCCGCCAAGCTTGTGAACACTTGTGGCGGCCATATCGGCGCCAGCTTCCATCGCAGACATCGGCAGGTCTTCATGAAAATGAATATGAACCCCATGCGCCTCATCGACGAGAACAGGAACATGGTAGCTATGAGCCAGATCAACGATCTCCTTCAGATGGGCACATACTCCATAGTAGGTTGGATTAATGACCAGGACGGCCTTGGCATCCGGATGCCGCTGAAGCGCTCTGCGTACCGAAGACGTCGTAATTCCGTGATCGATTCCGAGATTGGGATCCTGGGCAGGGGATACGAAGATCGGCTTCGCCCCCGAGAAAATAATCGCCGACATGATCGATTTATGGATATTTCTTGGTACGATAATCTTGTCACCAGGTGAGCAAATAGACAGAATCATCGTCATGATGGCTCCGCTGGTGCCTTGCACCGTGAAAAAGGTATAATCCGCCCCAAAGGCATCGGCTGCAAGGTTTTGGGCTTGTTCAATTACGCCCGACGGCTGATGGAGGTCATCAAGCGGGGCGATATTGATCAAGTCAATAGACAGAGCATTATCGCCAATAAAATCATGAAATTCCTGATCCATACCTTGTCCTTTTTTGTGCCCAGGGATATGGAATTGTACCGGGTTACTGGCCGCATGCTGCTTGAGAGCAGTAAACAACGGCGTACGTTGATGATCCATTTAGTCGTCTTCCGCCTTTCATAAAAAATTAACAAGCTTGAGTATAGCAAAAAGCGACCGGAATGCAAGAAAAGATTACAGCCTTAAATTCCATTCTGACTTAAACAGGTAAAAGGCAGCAGTAAATTGGGCAAACTGATAGCAATGACTTGGGAAAAAGCCAAAGATTTCGAGGGAGGGGAGAACAGATGAAACTGACATCGAAGCTTGTTAATAAATCGTTGTTGACTCCGACCTTTGTGTGTCTCTGGATCATCATGTTTCTGGTTGAGTTCGTAAAGGGATCATTACTGGTAGCCGTGTTGCCGGTTTATATGGGGGATGTACTGAAGCTTAGCGCATTTGTGATCGGTCTGTCCTTCTCGCTCCAATACATCGGAGACAATCTGTTCCGCAGCCCGGCCGGGTGGCTTGTGGAACGGCTCGGGTTCCGGGCCACGATGGCAGCCGGATTAATCATTACGCTCAGCGCAGTGACGATCCTCAGTTTCATCAAGACCGTAGGCTTTATCATTCTCGGTTGTACGCTGCTAGGCATAGGAACAGCGCCTTTATGGCCCTGTGTAATGATGGGGATTTCGGCTGTAACCAAGGAAAATAACAATTTCGGAACAGCGATGGGCGTCATCCAGATGTCCAGTCTCGGCGGGACGGGGCTGGGACCGATCATTATTAATTTTCTCGTCAGCAAGTCATATACCTTAGTATTCTGGTTTCTGCTCTCCTGCATGGCAGTCGTTGTGCTTACATCGCTGTTCTTGCCTGGTAAGGCCAAGAGCAATCAGTTGGAGATTTCCGCAAGGTTAGACGGACAGAAGACCAGGCTGCGGGCACTGCTGCAGAATATTCGTCGTACGCTGCATCATATCCGCCATAATTTGAAGGTAAGTCCATTTCTATACCCGGCATTATTCCTGCAGACTTTTGCGATCGGCCTGCTGACGCCAGTGATCACTCTGTATGTAAGAACCGAGTTGGGCCTTTCCCCGGAAGCCTACAGTGCCATGTTGATCGCCGGCGGGGGGATCGCGGTAGCCGGTTTAATTCCGGTGGGTAAAATGGTGGATCGGTTTGGGACAAGCTTATTTCTGAACATCGGCTTCGCTTCTGCAGCTATCTCGATCGGCTTTTTCGCGCTTACCCGCTCGATTCCTATCGTCTGGGTTCTTGTCATCCTGATCGGAATCAGCTATTCCTTCATTCTCCCAACCTGGGATACAATGCTCTCGCATTTGATACCGGAGCGGGAGAAGGGGACAGTGTGGGGATTTTTCTTGACGATTCAGGGATTCGGCATGATTATCGGACCGATCGTCTCCGGGAAGCTATGGGACTGGCTCGGCCCCTCAGCACCGTTTCTGGCCAGTGCCTGTGCGATGGGGTTACTCTTCTTCGTGCACCTCATCCTCTCCCGGCCCCGACATAGTTAAGTACCTAACGTAGTTTGTACGTGAGCACCGGAGGACCCGGTTGAATTCAAGATTCGATGTCGAATCCACTCCCTGAGTTACTTCGGGATCAAAAGCGGACTTTTTGACTACCTCTTCAATGTAAGCTCAAAAAGTCCGGTTTTCAGCCCCGAGAAGGTTGGATGAAGCTAGGGTATGAGGAGCGGAGCGTACGTAGTTTGTACGTGAGCACCGGAGGACCCGGTTGAATTCGAGATTCGATGTCGAATCCACTCCCTGAGTTACTTCGGGATCAAAAGCGGACTTTTTGACTACCTCTAAAAGGAGGCTTTGTATAAAGGTAGTAGTGTGGTGAACGTCTCCTCAATCTTGGCAATCAACTTGTCGCTATCGAGCAGAACAGGATCATCCCGTTCGATCCGCAGCCCGCACATCACTTCTGCCTTTTTGACGTTTTTGAGCCGTTCAGCCATTTTCTTCAGTTCCGCCGGGGTGACTTCTGCCTGTGGCGTCCCCACCGGATTGAAGTGATCCATAGACCAGAAGAAATGATCAGGGACAGTCGCCTTCACCTTGGCTGCATGCTTGTCCAGAAAATCGGCGAATACAAGCTTGTTAGGGCTCTCATAAATGACGGCGAAAATGATGAACAGATGCGTAGAGAACAGGCCAACCTCGAAATGCGGCAGCGCTTTATAGCCTCGTTTGCTGCTCGCCAGAGCGACCCAGGTGTCGATCGGCGGGTTAACGGTGCGTCTGGCATGCTTGGCAACATGGGGATACATCTCTTCTCCGCAAATCGCGGACAGATACGGGGCAAGGGTCTCACCCAGAAACTCCAGCTTCGGTCTTACCTGATGGATAATCGCCTCCATCCGGGGTTCCAGGCCGGGTACGTGAAAGACATCGAAATCCTGCGCGTTAAATCCATTAAAAGTTGTCATACTGTTAAACCTCCGTAATTTGTCACAAAATAGCTGTTTTTAGTATAGCATAACTGGTGCTGGATCTAAGCCTAGCTTATCCATTCGATTCCGTAATATTTCCTTATTTCCTCGTGTTCTGTTCCTTTACAATAGATCGGGCGTAATAAGAAGGGAAAATTAATCAATAATCCAAGTTCCGTTACATAATATGAAGTATAAGATAGGGTAAGCCGCAATCGGGAGATGAAGGTGAGAGCTAAATATAGGAATCATCCGCTGTTTAGCACTTCTCACAAATTATGAGGAGGGAGTGCCGTGAATAAAAGTTATGAAGTGGAATATTGCAACCTGGAACTCCGATTCGACCGTCGGCACATTCAGCAGTTGATCCGAGATTTGATTCAAGACGGGTATTCTTTATATTGGAGCGAGAATGAGACGATCTTCATTATTTCTGTCCGCACCGGCCGCAGGCTGACCAAGCTGCGTTTTCAGCGTATAGCGAATGGATACAAGCTGGTCGGCGATTATACCATAAAGGATGCCAAACTAGCCGAATGGCTGGAGAAATTGATCGGTGATTTACGCGGGCATGCTGTCGTGAAGCGGTTTAAAGATCGGCAGATCGTCGTCGAGAACATTCTCTTCGGCGAAGTGATTAGACAAGTCGAAATTAACGGGGTTGAGCACAAAGTTATCTATCAAAAAGGGCCTGTGGTGGATGTGAAGAAAATGGCTGAATTATATATGGCTCAGTTCGCCGAGAAGCAGCTTGAACAGCTGCTGAAGGAGCTGGATTCAGAATTGGAAAATTTGTATGAAGCGCTGCATCAGGGGGATGAGCAGAGTGCTGAGGACTGCAAAGAGAAGCTGCGGAGAATCAGGCTCGAATTGATTCGCCTGGAGTGGTAGCTTAGGGGGAGTCCGAGAGTCTAGACTATAACTATAATGTTAGCGATCTGTGCGAAAGATCATTGCAGGCCCCCTGAGAACCTGGGGCTTGTTTTATAGATGGCGGGGCTGGCCAACTCCATAACTCATGAGGATATGATGAAGGTATTCACTTCTATACACAAAACAGTTAAAATGATAGTATTGAAAAAAATAAACAGCGAGTAAAGGATGGAGACCATGTCAAAACAACAAATTGGTGTTATTGGCCTTGCCGTTATGGGCAAGAATTTAGCCCTGAATATTGAAAGCAGAGGTTTTACCGTTTCGGTATTTAACCGTTCTCCGCAAAAAACTCATGATTTACTCGAAAACGAGGGGAAAGGCAAAAATCTGGTGGGTACTTTCTCCATTGAAGAGTTTGTTCAATCTCTTGAAACTCCACGTAAGATTTTAATCATGGTACAAGCCGGAGCAGCTACCGATGCGACCATCGAGAGCCTGCTCCCTCATCTGGACCAAGGCGATATTATCATCGACGGGGGCAATGCCTACTTCCCTGATACTCAGCGCCGCAGCAAGGACCTTGAGGCCAAAGGCTTCCGCTTCATCGGAACCGGTGTCTCCGGTGGTGAAGAAGGAGCGCTTAATGGACCTTCCATTATGCCTGGCGGACCAGAGAGTGCCTATAAACTTGTAGAACCTATCCTGACTGCTATTTCGGCAAAAGTGAACGGCGATCCATGCTGCACTTATATTGGACCGGATGGTGCCGGCCACTATGTGAAGATGGTGCATAACGGGATTGAATATGGCGACATGCAGTTGATTGGTGAAGCATATCATCTATTGAAGGATGTCCTCGGCACCGATGCCAAGGAATTACATGAAATCTTCAACGAATGGAATAAAGGCGAGCTGGATAGCTATCTGATTGAGATTACAGCTGATATCTTCTCGCAGTACGACGAAGAGACTGGCAAGCCTATGGTGGACGTTATTCTTGACGCAGCTGGCCAGAAGGGTACCGGTAAATGGACAAGCCAAAGCGCACTCGATCTGGGAGTGCCATTGTCCATGATTACGGAGTCTGTATTCTCCCGCTTCCTGTCCGCGATGAAAGAGGAGCGCGTGGCTGCCAGCAAGATTCTGAACGGCCCGGCCAAGCAGGAATTCAAAGGCGACAAGCAAGAGTTCATTGAAAATGTACGTAAAGCGTTGTTCGCCAGCAAGATCGTATCCTACGCCCAAGGCTTCGCTCAAATGCGTGCTGCTTCCGATGAGTACGGCTGGGATCTGAAATATGGCAATATCGCTATGATTTTCCGTGGCGGTTGCATTATCCGTTCACAATTCCTGCAAAATATCAAGGATGCTTATGATCGCGATCCTGCGCTTAAGAACCTGCTGCTCGATCCTTATTTCCAAAATATCGTCGAGAGCTATCAGGACGCTTGGCGTAAAGTGATTGCTGCTGCGGTTGAGAACGGTATTCCAGTACCCGGCTTCTCCAGCGCTCTGGCTTACTATGACAGCTACCGTACTGAACGCCTGCCAGCTAACCTGCTTCAAGCACAGCGGGATTACTTCGGCGCTCACACCTTCAAGCGTGTCGACAAAGAAGGCGTGTTCCATCACCACTGGTTCTAATAGCCCTTAGAGCAGAATAAGACGTCGCACTCAGCGGATGACCGCTTGCTGCGGCGTCTTTTTAGAATAGATGTACTGTAAAGCTCTGGCGAAGCTCCAGAGGCGGTGTCACAATCGCCTTCTCTATGTTATGATATGAAAAAAAGTTAGCTGCCAGAGAGCTTTACTAGAGCCTGGGTCTTAAAGTAGGTGAAATTCTTGAGCAATTATAGAGATAATATTATACTCATCGGCATGATGGGAACCGGGAAGTCGACAGTAGGCGCTCATCTCGCTAGCAAACTCGGCTACCGTCTCGTCGATCTCGATGAACAGATCGTCCAACAGGCCGGATGCTCCATTCCGCAAATCTTCGCGGAACAGGGGGAGGCTCATTTCCGTGATCTGGAGTCGCTGGTGCTTGACAAGGTGCTGCAGGAGAGCGGCATTGTCCTTGCGACAGGCGGAGGCGCGGTACTGCGGCAGAGTAATTGCCAATGTATGCTCGGTCACGGTCAGGTCGTAGCGCTTGTAGCAACGGCCGAGGAGATTCTGAGCAGAGTCGGTGAGGATCAGAATCGCCCATTGCTGGCTGGAGGAGCGAAGCAGCGCATCGAGGCCCTTATGAGAGAGCGCCAGGACGCTTACTTGTTCGCCCAGCATCAAGTGGACACGACAGGCAAAACTGTGGAACAAATTTCCGCCGAGATTTTAATGCGTTGCCGCGGTTAATCATCAATTCAAAAAGGAGAACTCATAGTATGGACGTTATCGTTAGACCCACGCCTTTATTAAGAGGCGAGATCGGGGCGTTATCCTCAAAGAACTATACGACGCGCTATTTGCTGGTCGCCGCACTTGCCGAAGGGACGAGTACGATCTATTATCCGGCCCACAGTGAAGACAGCGATGCGATGCGCCGCTGCATCACTGATCTTGGTGCTGAACTGGCAGAGGATGAGGAGAAGATCATCATCAAGGGCTTCGGACGGCAGCCTCGGGATATTAAAGAACTGAATGTAGGCAATGCCGGGGCCGTGCTGCGCTTCCTGTTGGCGATTACTGCGCTGTGTCCGGAGGTTACCTTCGTCAATACGTATCCAGATTCACTCGGTCGACGTCCGCATAATGATTTGATCGAAGCGCTGCAGAGTATGGGCGTAGAAATAGAGCATAGAGATGGACGCTTACCTATCACAGTTCGGGGAGGGGCGGCCCAGGGCGGCAAGATCCGTGTATCTGGTGCGGTCAGCTCTCAATTTCTCAGTGCGCTTCTGTTCCTGACCCCTTTGCTTGAAGAGGACAGCGAGATCGAGGTGGTGAATGATCTGAAATCGAAGGTCGTCATCGGCCAGACGCTGGAGGTGCTGGAGCAAGCGGGGATTGTCATCCATGCCAGCGAGGATCTGATGCATTATAAAGTGCCTGGACGTCAATCCTACCAAGCGAGAGAATATACGGTACAGGGCGACTATCCGGGCTCAGCGGCGATTCTCGTCGCTGCCGCCGTGACCCAGTCAGATGTGAAGGTGCATCGACTGATGGAACGGAGTAAGCAAGGAGAGCGGGCGATTGTTGATGTTCTGCGCATGATGAAGGTGCCTCTGACCCATGAGAATGGCATCGTCCATGTGCGTGGCAATGGCCGCCTGCAGCCGCTTGAATTCGATGGCGATGCGGCTACGGATGCCGTACTGGCCATGGTCGCTGCGGCGGTATTCGCTGACGGCACATCCCGCTTCTACAATGTGGAGAATCTGCGATACAAGGAATGCGATCGGATCACCGATTATTTGAACGAGCTGAGAAAAGCAGGTGCTGACGTGGAAGAACGCCAGGCTGAGATTATTGTACATGGACATCCGGATGAGCTGCCGGGTGGCGTAACGATTAATGCCCATTATGATCATCGGGTGATCATGGCCTTGACTGTAGTAGGGCTTCGCTGCAAGCAGCCGCTCTTGATCAAGGATGCGCATCATGTTGCCAAATCCTATCCGGGATTCTTCGACGATATCACCGCCCTCGGCGGCCATGTAGAATGGGTTGAAGCCTGATTCATACCTAGAAAGGGGTAATTAAAATGGCATTTGAAAATCCAAGCAGAGACGAAATTAAAGAGATTCTGATCAACGCAGGCAATGTGGCGATCGTCGGTTTGTCTGATAAGCCGGATCGCACGTCTCATATGATCGCTCAGGCCTTGCAAGGCAACGGATACCGGATTATTCCGGTCAATCCCGGGGTGTCGGGAAAGATTCTGGGCGAGACCGTTTATCCTTCACTCAAGGATATTCCAGAACCGGTCGGCATCGTCGATGTGTTCCGCCGCAGTGAATTTACGCCGGAGATCGCCAAGGAGGCGGTCGAGATCGGCGCGAAGGTGCTCTGGCTGCAGCAGGGAGTCATTAACGAGGAAGCGGCCGAGATCGCTGCCAAGGGCGGTCTTAAGGTGATTATGGATCGCTGCATCAAGGTCGAGGATAGCCTCTTGATCGGCAAGCGCAGCTGATATAATAACCAGTATTTGCTTTGACAAAAGAATGAGGGTGGGCTTACCATTAAGAACTAGAGAGAGACTATCCTATAAAAGCGTGTTCAAAAGTCAGACTTCCACAGTGAGGCACTGGCTTTTGAACTACCTCTATAAGGGTTAAATAGGTTTAGGGGGTCGAAACATGATACAAGGTATTGGTGCAGCGACGGGTGTAGCTATCGGCAAGGCATTTGTGCTGCCCACCTGGGAATGGGATGTTCCAGATCGGCGAATGGAAAGTGTGGATTTGGCCAAGGAGTTCGAACGGCTCTATGAGGGGATTAAAACCTCCAAGACGGAGATCGAGTTCATGAAGAACGAGATTAAAGAGACGGTTGGGGTTGCGGAATCCAACATTTTTGACGCACATATCGCCATCCTGGAAGATCCTGTTTTTATGAGCGAAATCCAGGGGATTATAGAGCGTCAATACAAGGCGGCCGAGGTCGCTGTCAAAGAAGCGATCGATCATTTTGTGACGATGTTTGATCTGTTGGATGATGAGTACATGAAGGAACGGGCTCTAGATATTAAGGATGTCGGTAACCGGCTGCTCAAGCATTTGCTCGGCACTCCTGATATCACGCTGCCTTCCGATACACAACCTTATATTCTGGTAGCGCGGGAGTTGTCTCCTTCACAGCTTGTCCACCTGAATCCGAAGCATGTGCTCGGCATGGTAACGATAGCCGGGGGCAAAACATCACATTCAGCGATAATGGCCCGGGCGCTCGGAATTCCGCTCGTCTCAGGCCTTGAGGATTCCTTGACAGAGATGTTCAAGACCGGCGATCTGTTAATTATCGACGGGGATGAAGGAGCGATCTTCCTGAATCCGGATCATGTTATTATCGATCAATATACAGCGATAGCTGAGCGGCAGCGGCAGAGAAAGGAACAGCTTCAGCTGCTGGCTTCTGTAGATGCGGTGACGAAGGATAATGTGCGGATGCGTCTGGCCGGGAATATCAGCTCGATTAAGGATCTGGAGATAGCACTTAAGTATGGAGCTGAAGGGGTCGGGCTATTTCGTACGGAATTTCTGTATATGGACCGTTTAAGCTTCCCGAGCGAGGAGGAGCAGTTCGAGATCTATCGCCAAATCGTCGAGAAGACCGGGGAGCAATCGGTGGTGATCCGCACGCTGGATATCGGCGGTGATAAGCAGCTTGAATATTTCTCTATGCAGGATGAGGATAACCCGGTACTCGGTTTCCGGGCTATTCGGATCAGTCTTGATAATCAAGAAATCTTCAAGACCCAATTGATGGCCATTCTACGTGCCAGTGCTTATGGTAATGTAAAAATTCTCTATCCGATGATTTCCTCACTGGAGGAAGTACGTAAAGCGAATGAGGTTCTGCAGGAAGCGAAGCAGGAGCTTACAGCCAAAGGGATCCCTTATAGTGATAATATACCCGTCGGGGCCATGATCGAGGTGCCAGCAGCAGTTGCCATCGCCGATCTTCTAGCACAGGAAGTAGACTTCTTCAGTATCGGCACCAATGACCTTGTGCAATACGTGCTGGCTGTCGATCGGATGAATGAGAAGATCGCTCATATGTATCATCCTTATCATCCAGCGGTTCTCCGTATGCTTCGGCAGACTGTGATGGCAGCGAAGGAAGCGGGAATACCGATCAGTGTCTGCGGGGAATTGGCCAGTGATGAGAAGGCCCTGCCTATATGGATCTATTTGGGTGTAAGCGATCTGAGCATGTCATCGCAATCCCTTCTCCGTGTCAAGCACCGGATATTGAATATCTACGCCAGTGAGAGTCGGGAGCTAGCCGCCCATTGTTATCGTCTATCGACAAGCAGTGAAGTCGAAGCGGAACTGGTTCGCTACTTGGGAACCGAGACCCGCTGATTGCTATCTTAATATATAAACTAATAGCGCCAGAGGAACCCCTCTGGCGCTATTAGTTTATTGAGATGCGAGCGCATCGACGAATGCTTTGCCGTAAGGCGGCAAGTCCGGTGGTCTGCGGGCGGAGATGATATGTCCGTCCACGACAACAGCCTCGTCCTTCCAGATCGCACCGGCATTCTCCATATCATCACGAATGCCCGGGGTGGAAGTTACCGTGATGCCGCGCAGAATTCCTGCCGAGATCAGCACCCAGCCGGCATGGCAGATCTGCCCGATCGGCTTCCTGGCGGCATGGAGCTCACGGATCAGCTCAAGTACCTTCGGATATCGGCGCAGCTTGTCCGGCGCCCAGCCTCCGGGAACGAGGATACCATCATATTCGCTTGCAGAGATTTCCTCGAAGGAGAACTCCGTTTCTGCAGGAACTCCATATTTTCCGATGTATTTTTTGCCTTTCTCCGGGCCGACCAGATGCACCTCGGCTCCTTCTTCACGGACGCGGTAAATCGGATACCATAGCTCTAAATCCTCAAATTGATCATCAACCAATGCGATAACTTTTTTTCCAGTTAGTCTCAATACAGTCTCCTCCTGTCTCAAATGAACCTTGACGAAAATCGATTTCAATATTTTAATTGTATCAAATATAGAATCAACATTACATACAGCACAGATAGGATTATGAGGTGATACCGTGCGTTTACTCTGCAGTTGCGGTCAAACAATGATACTTAGCTTTCGAATGGTTATTTTTGAGGATGTCTATCAAATCGATTTAGTTCCTATACTGGAATGTGAGAACTGTGCTTCTTTTGAACTGGTGCCATCCATTAAGCAGGATGTGACTAAGTTGCTGGCTGAGCTGAAGCAGGAGCATCGGGAGGGCAGGGTAGTTTTTACGCATGTGAATGAGCTTGCGGCGGTTTTATATGATATTTATGAATCCGGGCAGGGTGAAGTGGAGCTGTCGTCCTTTGAAGCCGTGGTGATCGAGAAATGCGAAGAGCGGATTAATCTGCTGCTGGATCTCTACGGATATGCGAAGAAGACAGGAGATTGTGACTGGATGGAGGAAATATCATTTCGCCTGTCTGGTTTATCCTCCTTTGTGAAGACACGCCAATTTTTAGAAACCTAGTAAAAGAATTTAAAGATAATGACGAATAAAGTTGTTTTTTTGGGGCGCATTTTGTTAATATAACATATGGCAAGGTACAACAGGTACAGATACTTAAAGTGCGTGTTCGAATTACCTCTAAATGAAGAAGGGATGGATATGTCATGTATAATTTGCTAAGAATAACATCCATAGAAGACCTTCATAGCGCTTTGCAGCAATCCACTAGTCAGCCGCTTTTGTTATTCAAACACAGCACTCGTTGCCCGATCAGCGCCGGGGCGCATCGAGAGCTTACAGCATATTTGAATGGGGCTCCCAATCCGGGAGTGATATATGGTTTGATTTATGTGATTGAAGATCGGGAGGTATCTAATGCTGCTGCCGATTCGCTTGGCGTGAAGCATGCATCCCCACAGGCAATACTCGTCAAGAATGGGCAAGCCGTATGGAACACCTCCCATTCACAGATTACTTCAGAAGCTCTACAAGGAATTCTGGGGTAAGTGAAGCGTTGTCATTGCACAAAGTAATATTTTGTCGTATCATTAAACTAATTGGGGTACTGGACCTTACCGGATGAACGAGTGAAAATCTATTGGCAATGGAGAGAAGAATGTGACGGTTACCATTTACGATGTGGCACGTGAAGCGGGCGTTTCGATGGCGACGGTTTCTCGGGTTGTTAACAATAATCCGAATGTCAAGCCGCAGACCAGGAAGAAAGTATACGAAGCGATTGAACGTTTGGGATATCGTCCAAATGCGGTGGCAAGAGGTCTTGCCAGCAAGAAGACGACCACGGTCGGAGTGGTCATCCCAGACATCTCGAATTCAATCTTTGCGGAGATTGCGCGGGGTATAGAAGACATCGCCAACATGTACCACTATAACATTATCTTATGTAATGCGGACAAGAAGAAGGAGAAGGAGATTCGCGTTGTGAACACCTTGCTTGAGAAGCAGGTGGACGGGCTCCTTTTCATGGGCGGAGTAGTAACAGATGAGCATGTGCAGGCATTCCAGAGTTCATCGGTGCCGATCGTACTTTGTGCGACCAGCGATGAGAAGGGGATGTTCCCTTCCGTGGATATCGACCACGAAGCGGCTGCCTTTGATGCGGTAAGTACGCTGATTCGTCATGGACATCGCAATATCGCTATGATCAGCGGTACTTTGCAGGATCCGGCGAATGGATATGCACGTTTCCAAGGCTATAAGCGTGCTCTTGAGACGGCTGGAATCGAATATCAAGAGGATCTGGTGCGGATTGGCAACTACCGCTATGAATCCGGTGTTGAAGCTATGAAATATTTCCTCGGTCTTAAGAAGCGGCCGACGGCGATCTTCTCAGCTACGGATGAAATGGCGATTGGCGCAATCCATAGCATTCAGGACGAAGGACTTAAGGTTCCTGACGACTTCTCAATTATTAGTGTAGATAATATTCGTATGGCTTCGATGGTACGTCCGCAATTGACGACTGTCGCTCAACCGATGTACGACCTTGGTGCGGTAGCTATGCGTCTGTTGACGAAGCTGATGAAGAAGGAAGCCGTTGAGAATCCTCATGTGATTTTGCCGCATGAGACGATTCTGCGTCTCTCAGTCAGTCATGTTTAGAGCATGATCATTTAGACCTGCTGACAATCAGATAAAAAATAATACACAAATATATGAAAAAGGTTAAACGGGAAAAAGCTCCTTCTCTGGAAGGGGCTTTTTTAGGGTTATTAAGGGGTGCTAGGTAGAATACTGCACCGCAATAAGTGGATCGGAGGGGCTGGATTGTATGGGCAAAATTGGACTGATCGGGGCGATGGATGAAGAGATCGCTCTGCTGCTGCAAGGAATGGATAGCAAAGAGGAATTGAAGCGGGCAGGCATCTCATTCGTACAAGGCCAGATTCATGGCAGAGATGTCGTTGTATGCAAATCGGGAGTCGGCAAAGTGAACGCGGCAATGACAACCCAGGTGCTGATCGACTCTTTTCAGGTAGATATGATCTGGTTCACCGGCGTAGCCGGGGCGGTCAATCCCACGCTTGATATCGGGGATATCGTCATTTCATCATCCTGCCAGCAGCATGATATGGATGCATCGCCGCTCGGGTTCGAGCGTGGGGTCATTCCTTATCAGGAGGTGTCTGATTTCCCCGCGGCCAAGGAGTTGATTCAACTGGCTCAAGAGGCTTGTGACAAGCTATGTACAGACAATCGCTATATCGTCGGCAGAGTGCTGTCCGGAGATCAGTTTATCGCAGATTATAAGCTTGTCAGCCAGCTGTATAGGAAGATGGAAGGGGCCTGCGTTGAAATGGAAGGTTCGGCTGTCGCCCAAGTCTGCTATATGAACCAAATTCCTTATGTCGTGCTGCGCTCGATGTCGGATAAAGCGGACGGTACAGCCGATGTGAATTTTGCTGAATTTACGGTAAAGGCGGCCAGACGTTCCTTCGAGATCATCGATGATATGCTGCAAAGACTCGTCTGACCGATCCTAGACCACACCCTATACCAATATTCAATATCAGATTTCAGGGTAATCCTGCATGGCAACCGCGAGGCTATCGCGGTTTTTTGCTGTAATCTCAGGCCGCCTCGGGATTCCCTCCCAATGGGACAGATCATCGAGCCAGGTTACAGGCAGCTTCACTTCCGCCTGGTCCTGCCAGCGTTCACGCCACGCTTCTGGCAGACGTAGGCCCGGATCAGCATGTAGCTGCTGCTTCAGCGGATGTTCGCTCATTTCAAGCCAGAGCAGACTCCAGGCCCGCGGAACGACCCGCCATAGGTCATAGCCTCCGCCTCCTACAGCGACCCATCTCCCCTCGCAATACATATGTGCTAGCTGATGCAGCAGCGCAGGCATTTCATTATAGATTCTCATACTGCACTGCATATGGGATAGCGGATCAAGCGCATGCGCATCACAGCCGTGCAGGCTGAAGATCATATCCGGCTTATAGTAAGCGATGAGCCTGCGGACCGACGCTTCGAAGCATTCCATCCAGGAATCATCCTCTGTATAGGGCTGCAGCGGGATATTCAAGCAGGCCCCATAGCCGTGATGTTCTCCGCGTTCATGGATAAATCCGGTTCCGGGAAATAAGTATTTGCCAGTTTCATGGATGGAATAAGTGCAAACCTCAGGCTCTGAGTAGAAGCTCCATTGTACTCCATCTCCGTGATGGACATCTGTATCAATATAGAGCACTCGTGCGCCGTATTGTCGTCTGGCGTATTCTATGGCTACTGCGGCATCATTATATACGCAGAATCCGGCAGCTTTGCCGGACAGGGCATGATGCAGCCCTCCGCCCAGATGCAAGGCATGCATTGTCCGTCCGGACAGGACGGCTTCAACGGCGGTGATCGAGCCGCCTACAACATAGCTAGCCGCTTCATGCATACCGCTGAAGAATGGCGTGTCTTCACCAACAAGCCCGTACTGCTCTGCGCGCTCAATCCAGCTGGAGGCCGGGGGATTCTTGCTTAATTGCTGAACAGCCTCTACATAGCCCGGCTGGTGAATCCATTCCAGCTCGCCCAACACTGCCGCTCGCGATGACTGTATTTGTTCAGGCGCAAGTGCCTGAATCTCTTTCAGAAGATCCAAGGTAAGTTGCAGACGGATCGGATGAAAGGGATGATTGTTATGAAAACAATAATTGAGCAGCTCATCATGATGCACGAATAAAGCGTCCCCAGACATAGCCTCACTTTCCTTCCTTTTAGTTCGAAAAGTAACCGAACTCGAAAACTGCAATTCTAATACATAAAGCGCTGCTGGAAACGGATACGATCAAATTGCTCCTCCGATTCGATTGGAACCTCTTTGCCGATCCGTACCATCAAGCAATTGGCCGGGTGCGAGCAAATTTCCGGGTCATCGGTTGCATACCAGACCATATCTACGGTTTTCATTAATTTCTCCATCATCTTACGATAATCCCAGACACTGAGGCCGCTGCTCTTCAGATCCCAGTGCCAATAATATTCAGTAGTGAATACGATATATTTCTCCATCTGACTGTCTTCAAAAGCGGTGCTGATCATCCGGGAGCCCAGTTTCATCGAACGATAGGCATTGGCAACTTCGACTGCACCGAGCTCGATCAAGTCCGGCATATGCCCCTGTGACCAACGTTCCAACTCATCGGGATAATGGAAGGTGACGTAGCCGATAATCACATCATTCTCTCTGGCCAGAATAATTCGCCCTTCCGGAAGTCCGGCGATTTCGATCAGGGCCTCATGCTGATCCTTCGGCCTGCGGAAGGCGTCCAGCTCGGGATGCATCTGCAGGGTCTGCAGATGAGAAGGGGAGACCGGACCTTCAATGACGATCTCATACTTCTGGTAGGGTATAGTATGGCGGATATAAGTTTTACGGTGTTCCATGAAACCGCCTCCTTAGCTCTTTCCTCTCACTTATAACAGAAAAATGAAAATTTGAAAAGTATAGCCGTTCTATAATAACGTGTGCTATAATGATATCCGACACAAAAAGATCACAATTATACATTGACAATGTGATATTAATTACAACTTCTCTCCCCAAATCAATTTCTTCATAGGACGGATACTAGCCTATCTAATTGACGAACCACAATAACTTCTCTATTCACTTTTTTTGTATCCGTTTTCATATCTTCATCTTTTATTTTCATTTATTTCAATCTTACTGATTCAAGGAGGATGGAACAATGAGTCAACTGCAAGGGGAAATTATTTGGGTGGAAGCCGCCACATCCCATCTAGGCAACTATGAAGAAGCGTATGCGAATTTTAATTGGGAAGAGGTAGAGAAGCAATTTTCATGGTATGAGACAGGCAAGGTGAATATGGCTTATGAGGCGATAGACCGCCATGTCGACGCGGGGAAAGGGGATCGGGCCGCTCTGCTGTTCAGCGATGCAAACCGCAATGAATCCTATACCTTTAAAGACCTGAAGGAAATGACCAATCGGTTCGCTAATGTGCTGCGTAGTCGTGGAATTTCCAAGGGAGACCGCGTATTCGTCTTCATGCCGCGCAGTCCAGAGCTGTATATCACTCTGCTTGGGATATTGAAGGTCGGTGCGGTGGTAGGCCCGCTGTTTGAGGCCTTCATGGAGACGGCGGTTAAAGATCGGCTGGAGGATAGCGGGGCAACCGCGATCGTCACTACTCCGGCTCTGCTGCCGCGGGTGAAGCGGGATGAACTCCCTCTGCTTAAGACGGTATTCGTCGTCGGCGAGAATGTCGAGACAGATGAGAACACGCTGGACTATCACGCGGAAATGAAGCAGGCATCGTCGCAGGCGGAGATCGAATGGCTGAATCGTGAAGATGGAATGATCCTGCATTATACCTCGGGCTCCACAGGCAGACCGAAGGGCGTATACCATGTTCATAATGCGATGATCCAGCATTATCATACGGGCAGAGTCGTCCTCGATCTTCATGAGGAAGATGTGTACTGGTGCACGGCCGATCCAGGCTGGGTAACGGGGACCTCCTACGGCATCTTTGCTCCATGGCTGCATGGAGTGACCAATGTAGTGCGCGGGGGCAGATTCGGTCCTGGTGACTGGTATGAGACGATCGCCCGCAATCAGGTAACGGTATGGTATAGCGCTCCGACCGCTTTCCGCATGCTGATGGGTGCCGGAGAGGATATCGTCAAGCAGTATGATCTCTCTTCGCTAAGGCATGTACTCTCCGTAGGAGAGCCGCTTAACCCGGAGGTCGTCCGCTGGGGACACCGAGTATACGGTCATCGAATCCATGATACATGGTGGATGACGGAGACAGGCGGGCAATTGATCTGCAATTATCCGTCGATGCCGATCAAGCCGGGATCTATGGGTAAGCCAGTGCCCGGGATCGAAGCGGCGATTATCGATGATAATGGGAAGGAGTTGCCACCTAACCGCATGGGCAATCTGGCCATCCGTACGCCGTGGCCGTCGATGATGAGGCTGATCTGGAATAATGCACCGAAATATGAAGAATACTTCCGTATTCCAGGCTGGTATATCTCTGGAGATACGGCCTATATGGATGAGGACGGTTATTTCTGGTTCCAGGGAAGGATCGATGATGTCATTAACTCTTCGGGCGAGCGTATCGGACCGTTTGAGGTGGAGAGCAAGCTTGTAGAGCATCCTGCGGTTGCTGAAGCAGGGGTTATCGGGAAGCCAGATCCAATCCGTGGTGAGATCATCAAGGCGTTCATCTCTTTGCGCGAGGGCTATGTGGCTACCGATGAGCTCAAGGCTGAAATTTCCCGCTTCGTGAAGGAAGGCTTATCGGCTCATGCCGCTCCACGTGAGATTGAATTCAAGGATAAACTGCCTAAGACCCGCTCTGGTAAGATAATGCGCCGTGTACTGAAGGCGTGGGAGCTCAACCTCCCGACGGGAGATCTGTCTACAATCGAAGATTAATCATTGCTAAATAAAGAGGGTTCCAGGAAGACATGAGACATGTCCTCCTGGAACCCTCTGTTGATATCGACTTTAGCTGCCGAATTTCGCTGGTGACGATGGGATGGATTCCCCTGCACTATTATAGGCGATAATCTTGATCCAGCCGCTGTTCGCTTCGCTCTGGAAGCTGAACTGGGTTCCCGGCGTGGAGCCTATATTCGAGTAGCTTCCGTCCGCAGCATCGGAATAGAAGATTCCATAGCTTGTTACATGATCAACAGCTGCATTGGCTGCCCAACTCACGGTATACTGTCCCTTTTCCCCCTGGATATTAACCTGAACGGGGGCGGTTGGCAGGGCTTGCTCACCGGATGCATCCTCCGAATCTCCTGGCTGCTCCTCTCCCGGAAGGGTCTGATCGGGGATCCAGGCGCTGCTCACGATAGCGCTCGGCTCGGATTCCTTACCGGCCACATCGACTGCCGTTACATAATAAGCGAGTGCCGATCCGCCAGGATCGGAGATCTGGGTAGCTTCGCCAGCCAGCGCAGCCTTACCGGTGTATTGGTAAGTAATGGCGTCTGTGGAACGGTATAAGCGATACCCTACGACATCCTGCTCGCTATTCTTGCTGAAGCTAATCATGGATACGCCATTCTCAACGGCCAGCTTGACGTTCGCAGGGGCTGCTGGCGCAGCACCGTCATCGACTCGCGGATCGATCTTGCTCGGTGCGTCTTCTCCAGCATCTCTAGGGATATAGTAGTCTAAGGATCTACGTTTGCCCTTCATAACAGAGAAAGCATGCTGCAGCTCTTCGATCAATTCCTTGATCGGTTTGGCTCGCTTTACCACAACCTTCTCCCGAACCATATCGGAAGGGGTGGCCTCCTGTGGTATATAATTGATGCCTTCATAGGTGATATATTTCATCCGTACTAATACATCATCGGGCTCGGTCGGCACATACTTCGCATTGAAGATGTCGGTGACCAGCTTGCCTGCAGCCCTGGTTAACTCCGTCGGTAGCTTGCCGCTATAGCCGGAGACCGTCTTGGATACGATACCCTCGGGTTTGGTGAATTTAGGCGTAACGAACAGTTCCTTCTCGTTCTCTGTCACCTCATTCATGACCTGCGCCCAAATCGAACGTGCCCGGGATTTGCCGGCTGTAGACAGAGTATTCGCCGGCTCTTTGTAGCCGATCCATATTCCGAGCGTAACGTCCGGAGTGTATCCCATGAACCAGACATCGGCATAATTTTGCGTAGACCCGGTTTTGCCGACAACTGGAATTTTGCCATAATTCTTGAACGAGGATCTGATCGATTTACCTGTACCATCGGTAATAACGGTACGCAGCATATCCGTCATCAGATAGGCGGTCTGCTCGGAGAAGACGCGCTGCGGCTCTACTTTATGCTTGTATACGATCTTCCCTTTGGAGTCGGCGATCTTCTCGATCATATAGGAGTCGGTGAACTCGCCACCGTTGGCGATCGCCGCATAAGCGTTGGATAGCTCCTCGACGGTAACCCCTCTTGTAAGCCCGCCAAGCACGCCTGTCGTCGCTCCGTTGTCTTTTTCATCTAAAGTGGTGATCCCGAGCTTTCTTGAGAACTCCCAAGCCTTCTCGATCCCTACAACCTCGTTAAACACCCTTAATGCAGGGATATTGCGTGATTCATTCAGAGCTGTGCGGGCTGTTACCAGACCTTTATAGCCTCCGCTAGCATTCACTGGAATATGATATCCCTTCTGATAGTCGCGCAGTATCATCGGCGAATCATCGATAATGCTGGCCGGCTGGATTAGTCCGGCTTCCATCGCTGGCAGATAGGCGGCGATCGGTTTCATGGTTGAACCCGGCTGACGGACCATCTGCGTCGCATAGTTCATCTGTTCGGTGTAGAAATCCCGGCCTTCAATCATGCCGAGAATCGCACCGCTGCGATTGTCGAGCATAATTCCGGCAACCTGCTCAAGCCCTTTGGTCTTGCTGAAAGGGGAGAAGTTATCGGCATTATCCGACACCTTATGCATGGAGTTATATACTTTCTTATCAATCGTGGTGTATACCCGGTAGCCTCCGGTTAATAACTCCTGACGTGCTTCCTCGATCATCTGTGTGTTTTTGGAAACTTCCTCTTTGCTCATCTCCGGATTGTTCATCATCGCGATGACGATGGCCGCTTGGCGCTCCGTTTCCAGCATGAGGTATGGGAAGGTCTCGTACGCTTTTTTGGTCTGCGGAGCGAGTGTCCCTTTGATGTCGAAGTCGAGCGCTTCTTGATATTGCTCATTAGATATTTTGTTCTCTTCCAGCATCCGCTGCAGAACAAGGCGCTGTCTCTTCATCGCCCGTTCGAAGGCATCCGGATTAAATTCGCCTTTGCCGTTATACGCAGAATAGCTGGATGGCAGCTGTGGCAAACCGACCAAGTATGCGGCTTGGGCGATATTCAGATCATTCAGATTAGAAATATTGAAGATACCTTTGGCTGCCGCCTTAATACCGTACACTTGATAGCCGTTAGAACCGTTGCCGAACGGCACCTTGTTCAAATACGCGGTCAGGATTTCCGATTTGGACAGGAAGCGCTCCAGGCGGAGTGCGAGCAGCATCTCCTTGATTTTACGGTCGCTGGTACGATCGAGATTCAGAAAGACGCGGCGTGCCAACTGCTGTGTCAGTGTACTGCCACCGGTCTGCACGTCCTCATTCAGCAATTTCTCTTTGACGGCGCGCATCGTGCCTTTGTAGTCAACTCCCTTATGGGTATAGAAATGGTTATCCTCGATAGCCAGCAGGGCATCGATAACGGTAGCGGGAATTTCCTCGGTGCTGATCGGCCGTCGATCCTCTTCCGTACGAAGCTGACCGATCGGTTCGCCATTGCGGAAATAGGCGAATCCGGTAATTTCGTTATATGCGATTTTCTGCTCAATGTCTTCCCGTGATCGTACAGGGTCATCTTTAACGATAGAGGTTACATAGCCGAATACGGCCCCCCCTGCAAAGAGAACTCCAGCAATAATAAGCAGTATTAGAACGCTGAACGCTGTCCAGACCCAACGCCACTTACTGCGCTTACGGGAAGGCTTCTTGCTCTTCTCGCTCTTGTTACTCCGTGAGATTCCTTTTCTTTGGTCTCGTCCGGAGCTTTTATCGTTCTCATGAACCATGCAGTATCCTCCTTTATAACAGCAACATTATAGCATAAAAATAAGGAAATGACTGTTTTTTCACCTTTATTGTCGGCTCCAGATCATGGGTTATGACAAATTAATAACTATGCAAAACTAAAGGGAGAATGAGTTAATCGGGAGGGGAGCAAGGCGGGGTTAACAGTGGACGCCATCATAAAAAACTGCCCCAGGGTCGCGAAGACCTTGGGGCAGCTCGATCAGCAAGTGAATATTAACGGTTGTAGAATTCGACGATTTGCTTCTCGTCGATATCTTGGGACAATTCAGCGCGTTCAGGCAAACGAATGAATTTACCTTCCATTGCGTTGTCGTTGTACTCAATATATGCTGGAAGATGCGAGCGGTTTTCCAAAGCTTCCTTAACAGAAGACAGGCCGCGGCTTCTTTCGCGAAGGCTGATTACATCGCCCAGGCTTACGCGGAAGGAAGGAATGTTTACCTTCTTGCCGTTAACAGTGATATGTCCATGGGATACCAATTGACGTGCGCCTGCACGGGAATTAGCGAAGCCAAGACGATATACGAGGTTATCCAAACGGCTTTCCAGCAAGATCATGAAGTTTTCACCGGCAATACCTTGCATTTTTTGTGCTTTTTCAAACAAAGTACGGAATTGCTTTTCGCCCAAACCGTACATATGACGCAGTTTTTGTTTCTCCATCAACTGCATACCGTAGTTGCTTACTTTTCTCCGTTGGTTAGGACCATGTTGTCCCGGAGGGAAAGGGCGTTTCAAATCTTTGCCAGTACCGCTCAAGGAAATGCCAAGACGGCGGCTGAGTTTAAATTTAGGACCAGTGTAACGTGCCATTGTATAATAGACTCCTTTTTGTTTTAAATTTAATGATAGGGTTCTATTTTGCGCGGATTTTGTTTGTTCGGGCGATGGATAGATACGCTCTCTGACAAGAAAGTTCAGCCGCTGTCCTGTCAGCAACAAAATCCGAGAGGGTGGTCGCATGTGGTATGCCCTAAGTAAGACTCTATCCAGTCTTAATCAACAATAAATATTATATGAAATAGCTATCAAATGTCAAGTCAAGCTTTTTGTTTAAAAAGCGTGAAAATTGTCGATAGGGCATTAGTCCCAAAAACATGGGACAAAATGAAGGAATTTTAATGCAAAATGGCAAATTTGATAGTAGAATGAACAATGATAGCAAACTTCAGGAAATTTATTTTTTTGAAACAACTATTATAATTAACAATATTATGTGATATTCATTACTCCGGGCAGAGTCATTATAGCTTCGTTGTATATTAAGTCGCTGCTGGGACGGCAGTGAAAAGGAGCTTTTTACTATGGCAGAACAATCACGCGATGACGTGACGATGACGTTCAGAGCAAATTCAGAATTGCCTTTGCCGCTGAGGACTGAAGGGGAAGATAGTACGAGACAGAAGAACTGGCTGGAGCGGCTTGATATTAATGACTTCGATTTCCCATACCTCGATTCACTGCTGAAGGAATCCTACTCGGACTTGCTCCTGCAGCAGCCCACTTTTCCTGAACCCTATCAAGCAGGTTGGTTCCTTGCCAACCATCTCGGAGCTATTCTAATGTCTCAACCGCTTATCCAGCTTAATGATGATAATCAACCTATTATAACTAGTGGCCTGGCTGCGGCCCTGGAACGGCAAACGACGATGCTCGTTACAGAGGATGCAGGTGCTTATGTTCTATCGCCGGTCAAGACGCGTCATAACCATGAGACATTTGCTATATTAGGCTTTTATATTACGGAGATTTCCGAGAGCCAGTTTGCTTTTGCTCAGATGATGGTAAGCACGGCAGCCCAGCATTTGATGACCTGCTTCTATAAGCGCTTTGAGGCGCTGTTCGTAGAAGATCTGTTGAATGCCCAGAATCAAGCGAAGCGCGAGGAGCAACGGCGTGCTATGCTGTTCCAGGTCATCCAGCGGCTCTCCGACAAGATCGACGTCGATTCGGTGCTGAAGGAAGTATTCGAGCGGATTGCAGGGATGTACCCCGAGGCTCGGGCAGAGCTATTGATGTCTCAGGATCATCCAAGCCGGGACCCGCGGGTCAGAACGCTGCAGCTGCAGGGAGAGCATGACAGCATATGCGTCAGAGCCTTCATGGACGGAGTGATGCTGTGGGAGGACAAGCAGAGAGCTGACGGGGCCAATTATACCGAGATAGCCGTTCCGTTAATCGGGAAGCAGGGTACATATGGCGTGCTGCATCTATTCCTGTGCGATGAGATTGAGGAAGCCGATTTGCAGTTGATCAGAATCCTCGGAGATACGGCCGGGACGGCCTTTGAGAATGCCAAGCTGTATGAGCAGTCGAACTTACTGATCAGTGAGCTGCGTTTGATTAATGAACTGGTCAAGCGACTGAATCAGAGCCTGCGGCTCAAGGAAGTGTTCAAATTTGCTACTGAGGAACTGCTGTCGATCTTCAAGGCGGAATACTGCTGTATTTCGCAACTCGATCAAGTCAACGATTGCTTTGAGATTATGTCTTCGAATGTTCCCGGGCTGTTCAAGGAATTCTTCCCGAAGGACTACGGCTTCAACGGATTGGTCTATTCCACACGTGAACCGATTATCCTCTCGGATTACCAGGCCTACGGCAAAATATCGTCCAAGCTCATGGAGGAGACCAAGTCGCGCTCGCTGATCGCTGCACCGATCATTGTACGAGGTGAGGTGAACGGTGCGATCATGCTGGCCCATCGCGAGGAGCGTTTCTTCTCCTATGATAATTACAAGCTGCTGCAGGTGCTTACCCAGCATATCGGTCTGGCTATCGCCAACGCCTCGCTGCATGCCGAGGTGCGCAGAATGGCTAACCGCGATATGTTGACCGAGCTGTACGCGCGGCATTACCTGAATGAGTCGGTGCAGAAGCATCAAGGCAAGGATGATGGCGGATCACTGATTATCGTCGATATCGACCAGTTCAAGGGGGTCAATGATTCCTATGGACACCAAATTGGCGATAAAATATTGAAGCAGGTCAGCTCGATAATTAGGGACACGATCCGCAAGACGGATATCGCTGCCCGTTGGGGAGGCGAGGAGCTGGCCATTTACCTGCCGGGTGCCGATGTTGAGAGCGGCTATCAAATCGCTGAGACGATTCGCTTGCGGGTTGCCAGTGAGACCGATCCCAAGGTGACGGTCTCCTGCGGGATCGCCGAGTGGACTCGGGACAGCGAGAAGATCAGCGTTGAATCCTTGTTCTATTATGCGGATATGGCGTTATACAAAGCGAAGAACAACGGCCGGAACCAGACGCATATCGGTCTGAACCCGGAGATATAGAAGGTTCGTTGCAGCAGAAGGAGGGACGGCCAGACGGACGTTCCTCCTTTGGTATAATGAATACTTTTGTCAGGGAAGGAAAGCCTACTACTGCAACACCAATACGTTCTATAAGCTTGCAGTAGAAGGAGTTTGATATAGATGAGAATACGGTTATCGGTTGCTAAATTGACTGCTATAGTATGCTTGGCTATGTCTTTGTCCGCTTGCCAGGTCGGGGAATCGAAGACGGCGAAGGAATGGTTCGATCTTACTTATGCTGGGCTGGCGGGACATGAGCATTTAACGTTCCAGGGAAATGCAGTTCTGACTCGCGGGAAGCAGGAGAAGATTGAGGATAGCTTCGCTTATACAGGTGAACTGAGCGATCATCATGAGCTAAAAATGCGCGCCGTGCTGCCGAAGGGGCAGAAATCCGGATTGCAGACTGCGGGCGTTAAGGCGGGGCAGAGCCTTGAAGCTAATCTACGCTGGAAGGGGGGAGTCTGGATGGCGGCTTCCTCCGAAGCGGACGCTTATACCCGTGGGATCGCCCGGCTGAACCCGCTCGATCAATTAGAGGATATCCGTAAGGCGGACAAGAAGAGTATTACGCTAGAGAAGGGAGCTGGCCGAGGCACGAAGGTGCTGCGGATCGAGCTTGATCCTGAGGTGGCCAAGCAGCAGCTGAAGGCGAAGCTGGCGGTTGAGATGGAGGGGCTTCGCTCTGACTGGAGCAATAAGCTGGAGCGGATCGGCTCCAAGCGCTCGCCTGAGATGAAGACCGAAGTGAGTAATTTATGGGCGAACGGGAATAAGCAATTGGAGCAGATGCTGGATCGGGCGGATGCCAAGGTTCTGTATTATTTGACCATTAACCGCAAGACCGGGCTGCCAGCCAGGCTGGTATCCGAGACCAGGCTATCCTATCCTAATCTGCTGGGAATTACTGAGCATGAAGTTCTCTATACAGACAATCAGTTCTCGAAGATCAAGTAACACTGCAGATGTGCTGACTTAGCGGGTCCATAGTGGTACAATAATGAAGAATTAACCATTGTTCAACAAATGGGATTCTGTATGGTAATGGGCAGTGATGTCCATTATGTGATGAGGAGGCGCAAGCAGTATAATGAGAGACCCTAGAATTCAAAAATTAGCCGAGAATCTTGTGGGCTATTCCGTCGATGTTCAACCTGGAGAGAATGTGCTTATCGAGATGATCGGCGATGAGCGTGATTTAATTAAAGCGATTGTCGAAGAGGTCGGCAAGAAGGGCGGACATGCCTTCGTCGAATTGACGGACAAAGCGCTGCAGAGCGCGCAATTGAAGTATGCTACTGAAGAGGGCATCAAGGCGTGGGCCGAGTATGACCTGCACAGAATGAAAATGATGGATTGCTATATCGGGATCCGTGCTGGATCGAATGTGAATGATATGTCGGATGTACCGGAAGAGAAGATGAAATTGTATAACGCCTATTATCAGCATCCGGTTCATAGCGAGCAGCGCGTGAAGCATACCAAATGGGTTGTGCTCCGCTATCCTAATGCAAGTATGGCGCAGCTGGCCAATATAAGTACGGAAGCGTTCGAGGACTTCTATTTTGATGTATGTAATCTTGACTATGCGAAGATGGATCGTGCCCAGGACGCGCTGGCGGATCTGATGAAGCGTACGGACAAGGTTCGTCTCGTAAGCCCAGGCACAGATCTTAGTTTCTCGATCAAAGGCATCGGGGCGGAGAAGTGCTCTGGACAGAAGAATATTCCTGATGGTGAGGTATATAGCGCGCCGGTACGTGATTCGGTCAATGGCACGATCAGCTATAATGCCGCAACTTTATACAATGGCATCACCTTTGAGAATATTAAATTCCGCTTCGAGAATGGTAAGATTGTAGAAGCGACAAGCAATGATACGGCCCGTCTTAATGATATTCTCGACTCTGATGAAGGAGCGAGATATATCGGTGAATTTGCGATCGGCTTCAACCCGTATATCCTTCATCCGATGAAGGACATTCTGTTCGACGAGAAAATCGCCGGCAGCCTTCACTTTACACCGGGTCAAGCATATGATGAGACAGATAACGGCAACCGTTCCTCGATTCACTGGGATCTGGTGCTGATCCAGCGTCCTGAATACGGCGGTGGGGAAATTTACTTCGACGATGTATTGATCCGTAAGGACGGGATATTTGTGCTGCCGGAGCTTCTGGGCCTGAACCCTGAGAACCTGAAGTAAACGGACGGAAGGAAGTTCAAGATTCGATGTCGAACCTACTCCTTGAATTACTTCGGGATCAAAAGTGGAATTTATTGAACAACCTTAATTAAGATCGAGGTCAAAAAGTTCGGTTTTCAGCCCCGAGAAGGTTGGATGAAGCAGGGTATGAGGAGCGGAGCGTACGTAGTGTGTACGAGAGCACCGGAATACCCTGCTGAGTTCAAGATTCGATGTCGAGTCCACTCCTTGAATTACTTCGGGATCAAAGGCGTACTTTTTGACAATCTTACTGAGAGGAAATTCCTTGCCTGGAAAGCGGATTCAAGGTATCATAATAGTGTAATAATTCCATAGTAACGAACGCGGAGGGATCCCTATGGCAACTAATAAGAATAATCAAGCGATTGTTGAAATTGCACAAACGGCTGGTAAATTCACTTCTTCCATCGTGTTGCAGGCGGACAGCAAGTACATCGATGTTAAGAGTATTCTTGGACTTTTCACTACACTCGTAAATACGCAGGACTATCAATTGCATGTCCATGGACCGGATGCGGACGAAGCTAAGAAGGCTGTAGCAGAAGTGTTTGCAAAACATGGTTTGAACGTGCAGGTCGTGGCTGAATAAGTCAATACATGGAAGCACTTCTGTTCCTACGGGCGGGAGTGCTTTTTTGTATATATATCATATTTTAGCGTATAATTTTTTCAGAGACTGATTATTTGGAGAGGTTCTTGTATTGGCCCTGAATTTCGTCTAATATTAAGGATAGAGTTGATGAGTGATAAGGACATAGGGGGGAAGAAACAATGACTTCATCTGATATACAGGAGCAAATAAATCTCAAAGCGCTAAATCTTCTGAAGGAAGATGCTGATAAAATAGAGAAACTGATCGAAGTACAGATGGAGAATCTCGCTACTCGTTATTGCCCTCTCTATGAGGAAGTTCTAGATACCCAGATGTATGGTTTCTCCAGACAGGTGGACTACGCAGTGCGCGCTGGCCTGGTACAGGAGCAGGAGGGTAAGCAGATCATAAGCAGACTGGAACGGAATCTGGCTTCCCTGTATGAGGCGATGAATAACAGAGGAGTTTAATGTCGATAATCTATAAAGCGCAGATTCGGTTGCTCCGAGGTCTGCGCTTTATTTTTGTATTTACATGAATAAGTGGTCGAAGGTCTAGACCAGGTAGAAGGATACACCGAGGATCGCATAGACGGCGAGCAGCAATAGTCCTTCATACCAGTTGGTCTGGCCGTCCTGGGTGATCGATTTGGCGATGAAGACGGATACGCCGATGGCAGCCAGTTCGATGATCGTGAAGACGATATCCATCGGTCTGCCGAACAGATGGCTGACGAAGATAAGTACCGGCGCGACGAACAGGGCGATTTGCAGGCTGCTCCCAATAGCAATCTCTACGGCAGCCCCGATTTTATTCTTCATGGCGAGCAGCACAGCGGCGCTATGTTCGGCTGCATTCCCGATGATGGCAACGACGAAGGCACCTACGAAAATTTCACTCAAGCCAAATTTCTCAGTAAATGTATCCAGGGTATGGACGAGCCATTCACTGACGAAGGCGACCATAATCGTGGCGATGACCAGATAGAGGATGGAGCTCTTTTTGGACCAGGCGGGCCCATGCTCCTCCTCCGGTTCTTCATTCTCAAGCCTGTGGCTCTCTGCCACATCACTCAAGTATTTCTTATGCGTAATCATAGAGAAGACGAGCCAGAGGATATAAGAGATGATCAGAATTCCGCCTACGACAAGGCTCAGGGTGGTGCGGTCGTCTTCATGAAGTACATGAGTCTGCAGGAAGATCGCCGGAATGAATAGGGCGATGACAGACACGATCATCAATGATCCGTTCATGTTGGCGAGCGGAACATTGAAGCGCTGAACCTTGTGTTTCAATCCGCCGGCGAACAGGCTAAGTCCGAGTACAAGCAGCAGATTACCGATAATCGATCCGGTGATGCTCGCTTTTACGGTATCGAACATGCCTTCACGGACGAGTAGAATTCCGATGATGAGCTCTGCCGCGTTACCGAAGGTTGCATTCAGAAATCCTCCCAGCCGCTGCCCGGCGTAATGAGCTACGCTCTCGGTCGCTTTGCCGAGGAATCCAGCCACAAAAATAACCGCTATAGCGGAGATGGCGAATTGTAGCGTGTCGGACCAGTGGGCATAGTGTCCAATTGCGCTGAGCAGGAAGAATAGAATGAGTAATCCGGGCGATACTAATTTTTTCATGAAGCTGCACCTCAGTTATCCAGATTTGAATAATGGAAAGACGACGTAACTCTCCATTAATATTCCAACAATTGATGATTATAATTCAAATGAATGTAACGGTCTATATTTGCTTTACGAGGTATTACCATTTAAAATAAAGTTAAGTAGCTTGAAGGAGGGATTACCATGACCGAGCAACTGCAGTTAGATATGGGTATGATTAAGATTTCAGACGATGTTGTGTCCAAAGTCGCTGGTATGGCCGCCTTGGAAACACCGGGTATTGCTGCAATGTCCGGAGGATTGTCGGAAGGTTGGGCAAAACGGCTAAGCGGTAAAAACGTACAAAAGGGCGTTACCGTAGAAGTCGGTCAATTAGAAGCTGCGATCGATTTGCGGATCATCGTGCTTTATGAAACTCCAATCCATGAGGTTTGCCGTATGCTGCAACAGAATGTGCGGGAAGCGGTGGAGAGCATGACCGGTCTTAAGGTCGTTGAAGTAAATGTGAAGGTTGAAGGTGTAGCTTTTAAAGACGATGAAGCATAACTGGCTGATTGGATATCAAGGTTATGGATTACATAGTTTTTGACACGACACTATCAGGCTTTCAAAATTTAATTAGAAAAGGACTGCGGAATTGGATGGTATCCGGCAGTCCTTTTTTTAGTTTATATGGAGCGACACTTAGAAAAATGGTAAAAATGTGTTTATAGTAAATGATACTAGTTCATGCATTTCTCTGGAATATTCATATAGTAGAGTATGACCTGAGAAAGGAGATGAACATGATGGCTAAACAAATCATCGATTACAATTCAACGGTAGTTACCCCGATCTCGAATGGAGTTAACATCCCGGTACCGCATTCGCCTGCAGGTGTCTCAATCGCTACGACTTCCGTCTTCATTGATCCAGCCAACCCGGCTTCCTTCACGAACAAAGTGGAGCTTACAGCGACCTTAGGATATCAGTCGTTAGTGGACAGCCCCGAGGTTCTTGTACGGATCTGGAGAGCGGGAACAGAAATTTACTATGGATTGGCTGGAAATGCCTTTAATGGAGTAGACCGCTTCTCACTAGTTTCGGTGCAAATGATCGATACGGCTCCGCTTGGAGTACAGAACTATCAGTTAATTGTAGAAGACCGCAATCCTTTGTCCAGTGCTAAAATCATCGGTCCTATTACGTTCACTGCGCTTGCAATCGGAGATGACGGGTTTTGAGTAAATAATAAGAGGGGCTGATCGCCCCTCTTACTCATTTTACATATGACGGTTGCGGCGCTGGTTCCGTTCGAACACCGAAGCTTCCTTCACCACGACCGATTTGGTTCTTTCTTGTTTTGCAGGCGAAGAGGATTCCCTGGAAATGCTAAGCACCATGCCCATCGCTACCAGCATGACGACTAGTGAAGAACCACCATAACTGATGAACGGCAGCGTAACCCCGGTAATTGGAATCGTACGGGTGACCCCACCGATATTGATGAAGGATTGAATGGCGATGAGTCCCATAATGCCGACCCCTAACAACGTTCCGAAGGCGCTGGAGCAGCGCAGGGAGACAAGCAGTCCCCTCCAGATGAAATATAGATAGAAAAGCAGGAATATAAAAGTTCCGATAAAGCCGAACTCCTCGCCGATGACCGAGAATATAAAGTCATTATAAGCATTCGGCAAATAGTGCAGCTTCTGAATCCCTTGCCCGAAACCGGTTCCCGTCATTCCCCCATGGCCCATCGCGGTTAGGGACTGGATGAGGTTATAGCTGGTATGCTGCGGATCGGCCCAAGGATCGAGATAAGCCTTGATCCGGGCAACCTGGTATTGATTGCTCGTCTCACCGGGCGATCCGGGGTTAATCTTGTCCCAGAGCGCACTGATCCCGATGACGATGCTGGCACCGAAAATAAGCAGCGCAATCGATCCGAGAATATGCTTCATGTTAGCCCCGCCAGCAAGAATAATCAATCCGGCTGTAGCTACGAGGATCATACAGGAGCCTAAATCCGGCTGCAGCATGATCAGTCCGGCGACGAAGCCGACGATAACCATAACCGGAATATAACCGGTTCTCAGGTCCCGGAATCGCTCTCCCTTCTTGGAGATCAAGGCCGCCAGATACATAATCGTCGTGATCTTGGCCAGCTCAGTCGGCTGGATGCCGAGCGAGCCGATCTGGAGCCAACTGCTGGCCCCATTGATCTTGTTCATGAAGGGAACGATCATTAACAGAATGATAGCTAATATGAATACCGGAGCAAACAGCTTCCGGAACTTCTCATACGGAATATTCATAGTGACGAAC
Source organism: Paenibacillus aceti (assembly GCF_003614185.1). GTDB lineage: Bacteria > Bacillota > Bacilli > Paenibacillales > Paenibacillaceae > Fontibacillus > Fontibacillus aceti. The sequence continues at coordinate 2,162,454 of NZ_KZ987724.1, read as the reverse complement.
ATCCCGATGACGCCGATAGCGGCAAAAATAATTTGCTTTCTCGTAAAATAGAATGGATTGTAATTGAATTTATCGCTAAATTGAGTCACGCTGGAGCTGGAGCTAAACACCATGACAATTCCGAATCCAACGAGTAATAATGTAAGGATGAGCAGTTGGAAATCGGGCGTTCCGCGTCTAGGTCTTTCTTGGCTGTCTTTCATCTATAGTGGCTCAAGCCTCGAGCAATTCCTTCAGCTCGGTTAATTTGCTAGTGGCTGTCTTCATCACGGGTGCCGGAATTTCCGATTCATATTCTAGACTGTGTGGAAAGGTAGCCCGGCCCATATAAACTGCTTCGATGGCCAGAACCGCGTCAGGGCGCTCCAGTTTTCCTTCAACGGCACGTGTATTAATTCGGAGGTAGTAAGCATCATTGTTGAATTCAATTTTGTAATCGTATGTAGCACGGTAATATTCCCATTGCCAGCGGATGAAGCCGACTTTCTCCGCAGATTCGTCCAAATAGGCCAAATCGCTTTTTAATCCGTCTAAACCCGTATTTTCAACAATCATCGTCCAATATGCCCCCTTAAAAGTTCTTCTCTCATGATATTATGTTTCCACCTCTTGCGCAAGGTTTGTTCAAGATAATTAGCAGGATTTCCCATAGATTCTTTGCACGCTATGCTATTCGCATAAACGGGTTTTCTGCTACAATATAACTTAAAAATCAGGTTGGAATTTAGTGGATAACTTACCTATAACTCAGATCAGATTAAGGAAGTGAATTCTGTGAAGCTGACGGACTTGGAGACGTTGTACCCGAAGATGGTTGAACGAAGGAGACATCTGCACCGCCATCCGGAATTATCATTTAAAGAGAAGGAGACCTCGGCGTATGTAGCGGGTATTCTACGCGAGCTTGGGGTGGAGGTTAGAGAAGGAGTCGGCGGCTATGGGCTTATCGGCTGCTTGCGTGGTCTATTGCCGGGCAAGACGGTTGCGCTCCGCGCTGATATGGACGCCTTGCCGATCCAGGATGAGAAGTCATGCGAGTACGCTTCACAGGTTCCCGGTGTGATGCATGCCTGTGGTCATGACGGTCATACTGCGGTATTGCTGGCAGTAGCGGAGTATTACAGCCACCGCCTGCAGGAGATTCGCGGGGAGATTCGCTTTCTGTTTCAGCCTGCTGAGGAGGCCTGTCCCGGGGGCGCAGTGGGCATGATCGAGCAGGGCGCGCTGGAGGGGGTGGATGTGATCTACGGAGTGCATCTATGGACTCCGCTGCCGCTCGGCACAGTAGCGAGCGCCGCAGGACCGTTAATGGCTTCGGTAGATGATTTCCTCATCGAGATTCAAGGGCGTGGGGGTCATGGCGGAATGCCGCATAAAGCGGTGGATAGTGTAGTCGCTGGCTCGTCCCTTGTGATGCAACTGCAGAGCGTGGTCAGCCGTTCCGTAGATCCACTGAATCCGGCCGTGGTGACGATCGGATCGATCCAGGGCGGGATGGCTCAGAATGTCATAGCTGATCGCTGCCGGCTATCCGGTACGGCCCGATGCTTCGACGAGGTAACCAGACAGCTGATTCGTGAACGAATCTATGCCTTGGTGGAAGGGATCACCCAAGCCTATGGCGCGGAGGCCCGGATCGATTATGTGACCGGCTATCCTAGTGTGGTCAATGATGCAGTGGAGTTCCAGCGGTTGAGCAGGGCGGTTCATAAAATTCCCGGGCTGAAGGTGGAGGTCTCCCCCAAAATTATGCCTGCGGAGGATTTTGCTTATTATTTACAGCGGGTTCCGGGCTGTTTCGTGTTGGTAGGAGCAGGCAATGAAGAGAAGGGAATTATATACCCTCATCATCATCCGCGATTTGATATCGATGAAGAAGCGATGCTGCATGCCGCAGCTCTGCTGATCTCCATGGCCGAGACTTATCAGGAGGAGAGCAGCAGCTAATGGATACAGTCTCGTCCTGTCTAGCGGGCGAGGCTGTTTGTTCGGTCGGCGTCCGGTCGGCGGTTCGTCTGACCGAGGCTGCGCGCGATCAAGAACTGAGCGGTATAATACGTTAGCATGATGAACACCCCGGCGTAAGCAATATCGGAAATGAATCTATCCCAGGCGAGAATAGAATCGGAAATGATGAACAGGATGCTGCCGAGCATAGAGGAGACATTGCCTGTCATTATCGAGGTCCAGCCCATCGACAGAATGACGAGCAAATAGATCATAACCGGAATAATGAGCGCTTCATTAGCGGTGTTCTGCATCGCCTGGAAGAGCTGCGTTCCCATGATTCCTGCAAGGATCAGGAGGGGGAGGATGCTGCTAAATCTGAGCCAGGACCACCTCCAGCTCGTGATGAAAGCGGCGGTGTAGAACAGATGCCCTACTAGAAAAGCGGATAAGCCTACCACAAAATAAATCAATAGGCCGTCGCCCAGCATACAGAAGAAGAGACCTGTGAAGATAAGCAGGAAGTATGGCTTGTTAAGCTGTGTTCTATGTGCGTAAGCATATAGAAGGATAAGCCACATCGGGATCAGCTTGAAGAGAAGCGCAGAGCTTACGAAGATGTAGATGAGCCCCATGACGAGGATGAGCAAGGACAGAAGTTTTTTGTACATATCGATCCCTCCCGTTGATCTTATAAGATTCTACTTAAGATCTATATTCGGCGGGGACACAAACAGTACCTCCATAGTTCATTGCTAACCAAAAAGCGTCCAGAAGCCCTGATCGGCCTCTGGACGCTCTTGCTTTTTTAGGAAAGACGCAATGATTGCAGATTATCGAATTTGTCTTGCTTCAATTGCTCCAAGGAGAATGTGATCGCTTCATTCACATGTTCGAAGAAATGATCCTTGCCGATCGCGTTATACAATCCGTTGTGAATCAAAGTCTCCTTGACATGCGGCGGTAGCCCGGTGATCAGCAGCCTGCCTCCCTGAGCTCTGAATTGATGGAGGATACTGCGGAAATAAGCTTCCCCCGTCGTATCGATGAAGGGTACATTTCCCATCCGCAGGATGAGAAACTTTGGTTTTTGCTTGATATAATCGGTCACGGCTTCATGGAAATCCTGCGCAGCCCCAAAAAATAAAGGCCCATCCACGGTATAAACGCCGATCGGTGAGTTCTTGTCGGAGCCCCCCCAGAGGTGAGAGATTTTCTCCCGCTTCTCACGAAAATGCTTCGGCAGCGACTTCTTGACGGTCACGGCTTCACTCATTTTCTTGGTGAACAGAAGCAAGGCCAGCCCGAGACCTACCTCGACGGCGATGGTCAAACTTGTAAATACGGTAAGCAGGAAGGTGACGACCAAGATCAGGGAATCACCGGATTTCATTCTGAGAATATGCTTGAAATGGGCCCGCTCGCTCATATTCCAAGCGACGATCATCAGGATCGGTGCCATACTGGCTAACGGAATCTTCGAAGCGAGTGGAGCCAGGAGCAGAAGTGTCAGCAGGACGAACACCCCATGGATGACACCGGACATCTTCGATACTGCTCCGCTCTTGACATTGGCTGCCGTACGCGCAATTGCGCCGGTAGCAGGGATGCCGCCAAATAGCGGAGTGATGATATTAGCAATCCCTTGACCGATCAGTTCGCGGTTGCTATCGTGCTTCGTATTGGTCAGACCATCCGCAACTACGGCGGACAGCAGAGATTCAATGGCGCCGAGCATGGCGATGGCAAAGGCCGGGCCGATCAGTTGTTGAAGGTTCTCCCAACTAAATGACGGGATTTGGAATTTAGGCAGCGCGCTTGGGATTTCACCAAATGTTGTGCCTATAGTCGGTATATGACCGGAGAATAGCCAGCCAGCGATCAGACTGGATACGATGATTCCGATCAGTGGTGCAGGTATTCTCGGCAATATGCGCGGCATAATGATGAGGATGGCCAGGCAAATCAGCGCGGTAATGACGCTGTATAGATTTACGCTGCCTATATGAATGATGATCTCCTTCATGTTAGCGATGAAGGTCTCGTGCTTCTCGATACCTGTAAGCCCTAGAAAATTAGCGATTTGACCTGTAAAGATAATCACCGCGATCCCGGAGGTGAAGCCGATCGTCACCGGACGGGGAATGAATTTGATTAATGACCCTAATTTGAATACACCCATAAGACATAGTATGATTCCGGCCAGGATGCCTGCGATCAACAGATTCTGATAGCCATAAGTGAGCACAATCCCAAGCAGAATCGGTACGAAGGCCCCTGTCGGCCCCCCGATCTGGAATTTCGAGCCGCCGAATATCGAGATCAGGATCCCGGCGATACAGGCGGTGTAGATTCCGTATTCCGGCTTGACGCCGGATGCAATCGCGAAGGACATAGCTAGCGGAATCGCAATAACGCCGACAACGATGCCGGCGATCAAGTCTTTTTGAAATTGCTGAAGTGAGTATTTCTTGAAAATACCCGTAAACAGAGTATTCACAATTGAGCCTTCTTTCTAAGAATATTCAGTTCTGGTGTTCGTAAATAGAAATAATGTGGATCAAATGATTGTTGAAAATATCCTTGGTAATCGCTAATAAATCCTCGACCATAGGGTCGACTAGCGAGTACATGACCTGCTTGCCTTGTTTAACCCCGACCACGATATTCTTGGCCCGCAGAATACTAAGCTGCTGGGATACGGCTGAGCCTTCGCTCTCAAGCAAGGTCTGCATTTCGTTGACGCTTTTCTCTCCTTCACATAGTAGCTCCAGAATACGAATGCGAAGCGGATGGGCCAAAGCCTTGAAGAATTCGGCCTTGAACGCTTGCAATTGGGTATTCATAGAATTCCCCCCACCTTTCAAACCTTCAATTATTCATATATTCAAATATCTTGATATTTAATACTATCATGAAGTATGAAAGTACGCCAGATGCAAAACACCAAAATAGGCAAAAGGGCTCGACAATCATTGCTGATTCTCGAACCCTTTTACTGTAATGATAAATGGTCAAATCTTATTGTGCTTGAACGTATTCAGCTGATTTAACCCCAGCTTGACGACCGAAAATGATGATCTCAGCCACGGAGTTACCGCCGATCCGGTTCTCGCCATGCAATCCGCCAACCACTTCGCCCGCTGCGAACAGGCCTGCGATAGGTTGTCCGTCTTTATTTACAACTTCAGTGTTCGTATTGATCTTCACGCCACCCATCGTATAGTGAATCCCAGGAGCGATCTTGATCGCGTAGAAAGGTCCGTTGGACAAGTCATTGTCCATACCTGTCGTTCTGCCAAATTCTGCGTCATTCTTGTTCTTCACTGCTTCATTCCAAGTATCGAGCGTCGTTTTCAATTGATCTTCGGGAACGCCCATTTCTTTAGCCAGTGCTTCGATCGAATCGCCTGCGACGACAAAGCCCATTTTGTCATATTGCTCGATCGCTTTGGCGCGGGATTTCACACCGGAGTCGAATACGAGATAAGCTGATTTATCAGACAGTTCATTAATAGCTGCCGTAACTTTATCGCGAGTGTCCAGTTCATTGACAAAACGCTTGCCTTCGTTAGAGACGAGGATCGCGCCTTCACCGCGCACAGCTTCCCCGATCAAATAGGATTTATCTTGCTGTACTGTTGGGTGAACCTGGATTTGATCCATATCAACCGTTACGCCGCCGAGCTTTTCAATCATTTGAATACCGTCGCCGGTGCTGCCTTCTTGGTTCGTAGTTACGAGTCCTTCCAGATCAGGACGAACTTTGGAGATCATATCCATATTAGAGCCGTAGCCGCCGGTCGTTACAACAACAGCGTCTGCAGTGATTGTTTTCTCATCTTTTTGGTCAAAGAGAACTTTAACGCCATTCACTTTGCCGTCTTGTTCTGTAATTTCCTTCACATTTGCATTCACGAATAGCGGAATTTGCTGCTCTTGCACATTCTTCAGCAATCCGTTAGCGACATATTGTCCAACGGCTGAACCATCTTCAGGACGGTGCGTACGTTTCTCGCCCATACCGCCTGTAATCGTAATATTGTTCAAGCGGATGCCGATGGAATCCAGCCAATCGATGGCACTTGCAGAATTGTCGACGAAGAAGCGAAGCAATTCCTTGTCGTTAGTCCCATGGCCGCCTTTTAAAGTTTCTTCATAAAATAAATCATTGCTATCTTCAATCCCTTGTTCCTTTTGGAACTTAGTTTCAGAGGCATTCATACCCGAAGACGCTTTTAACGTATTCCCGCCAGCAACTGGCATTTTCTCGAAAATAACCGGGTTCAAGCCTTTGCTCTTGGCTTCAAGTGCGGCAGACATGCCGGCACCGCCAGCGCCTACGATAATGATATCGTATTTATCCTGCAATTGATCCAACGGTGTGTAGCTAGTCTTAGAAGCGCCTGATACGGCTTCATTGCCTGCGGCTTCTTCTTTCTTGGTGTTTTCTTGACCTTGATTCTTGTCGTTGTTCTGGTTGCCGCTTCCGCAGCCCGCGATCACGAGCACGAAAGAGAGAACAAGAACAAGCAGTGCTGCTGCTTTCTTTCTCATGGTTTAACCCCTCCATTTTCTATATTTAGGTTCACTTTATTTTAATATAGGATCGGACAAGGGATAGTGATTTTATTCACAATCTTCAGGATACAAAATATGACAATCGATTACTCAAAATGGTAACGAAACGGGATATCGCTAACGATATGGTGTTTCGTTAGCGCTCGGCGATGGGTCAGCATCAGTAAATGAATGGGTTGCGGGTTGTTGGAGGTTGCCGTATCTCTTGTTATGATAATAGTTGTTGTTATAGTCTAGCTTCTGTCTTATTTCATGCGGTTTGGAGAAGCTATGATCTAAGGGAGCTAATTCATTTTGAGGGAGGTTGCTGTGCTTGAATACGGCTGGGGCATGTATTGTACAAAGAGATGGTACGGTGTTGCTGGAGAAGAATCATCCTGGCTTTGAAGAAGCGCGGGCCCTGTTGATACAAATTGCTGAGCTTGTCAAAAGTCCGGCAAATTACCATACATATCGCATTACCCCATTATCGCTATGGAACGCGGCGGCTCGAGGCAACTCGGCCGCTGAGATCGTGGCTGCTCTGGAGTCGGTCTCCAGATGGGCCCTGCCTCCAGCGGTAGTCGCGGATATTCAGGTCGCGGTATCGAGATATGGAAGGTTAAAGCTGCAGCGGGTTGACGATGAGGAAGACATGCTATGGCTGGAGGGTCAGGATGCTGACATTATGCGTCAGTTGGAGCTGGAATCCAGTCTATCCGACTTCCATCTGATTCATATAGATGAACGGCGAATGAAGCTGTCTGCTGATTACCGTGGCAGCATTAAGCAGGAATTAGCACGGCTGGGGTATCCCGTCCTAGACTTGGTCGGGTACCATGAGGGCCAATCTCTTCCCTTCTCGCTGCGGGAAGTATCGTCCGGCGGGAAAGAGTTCAAACTGAGAACGTATCAGGAGGAGAGTGTCGCCGCGTTTACCCGCGATCAGGATGTTGGCTCGGGCGGCAGTGGCGTACTGGTGCTGCCCTGCGGGGCAGGTAAGACGGTCATCGGTCTTGCAGCGATGGCGTGCTTCCAGTGTGAAACCTTGATCTTGACCTCGAGTGTAACTTCAGTACGGCAGTGGATCGCTGAATTATTGGATAAGACGACCCTTACTCCGGATAGAATCGGGGAATACTCGGGGGAGAAGAAGCAAGTCCGCGAGGTCACGGTATCCACCTATCAAATATTGACGCATCGCAGCAGGAAGGAAGAAGGCTTCAAGCATATGAGCCTGTTCAATGAGCGGGACTGGGGGCTGATTATATATGACGAGGTCCATCTTCTGCCAGCGCCGGTATTTCGCGCTACGGCCGATATTCAGGCCACGCGCCGATTAGGCTTGACCGCTACATTGGTCCGCGAGGATGGCCAGGAGCGGGATGTGTTCTCCCTGATCGGACCGAAGCGCTATGAGGTGCCTTGGAAGGAGATGGAGGACAGCGGATATATCGCGACCGTGCTGTGCCGGGAGATAAGAGTGGCGATGTCTGCTATGCTTGAAGATCGCTATAATCTGGCCGGAGCGAGGGAGAAATTCAGAATCGCTGCGGAGAACCCGCAGAAGATAGCGGTATTAAGAGAATTGCTCAAGCGCCATACCGGACGGCAAATATTAATCATCGGCCAATATTTGCAACAGCTGAACCAGGTTGCAGATGAGCTGGGAGTTCCACTGATTACGGGAAGGATGCCGCAGGATGAACGGGAGCGAATTTTCCATGCTTTTCGCCATAGACAGATCACGGTGCTTGCTGTATCCAAGGTAGCCAACTTCGCAATCGACCTGCCGGATGCTGCAGTCGCGATTCAAATATCGGGCAGCTTTGGCTCCAGACAGGAGGAAGCGCAGAGGCTCGGCAGAATACTGCGTCCGAAGGAGGACGGGAAGACCGCGTATTTCTACACTCTTGTCTCGGAGGGTACTCGTGAACAGGAATTTGCGGTACGAAGGCAGCTATTTCTGATTGAACAGGGATATGAATATGCGATTCTACGGGAACAGGAGGACGGACATATCGATATGTTCAACTCAAGCTCTCACACGGATCGGATCAAGGGGGTGTCTGAAGCGTGATTGAATGGTTGATACGCAAATTCGCCAGCTCGCCGTTTACTTTGAGCAAATTGAATACTGCGGCGGCAGAGCGGGTGAGTGGGGCTGATCTTAGGGCGGCCTTGCCTGCTATGCTTCGAAAAGGGGAGGTAGCCGCCGTCAAGAAGTCCTGGGGAGATCGACTCTATTATATTCCCGGGGAGGTGCTGCTCGCTTACTGGAGCCGTTGGGACCACTATGGCCTTAAATCGGCTGATCCCGGTGCGGTCACTCTTCTACAGGCGGCCAGACCTGGGCTTGCCACGGATTTATTCCGTAGCTTAACCTGGATAGCTCAGCATGGACTGCCACTCACGGCAAAAGGAACGGTTCATCAGAAATCGCTGCATAAAATATTGGAGCAAGTGGAGCTTAAGGAGGAGGATGTAGCGGGCTTGAATTTGCCTTATCCTCATCAGGAGGTCTATCCTGCCCATGCGGCGGTCGTGCTCGATATGATGCTGGCGCTAGGCCTTACCCGCAAAGAAAGGGGTTCCTGGAGCTTGAATGCCCATGAACTGTCCGTCTGGCTAAGCAATAGTCTGCAGAAAATGAACCATGAGCTGCTGATTGAGGTTCTGCTGCGCTATGTGCCTGATGATGTGTACCTGTCGCATTTTGCCTTCCGATTGATCGCTGCCGATATGGAAGAAGGCCAGTGGTATTCTATGCAGGAGGTGCTGGCCTCCTTGCAGGTGCAGGGCATGCTGCCTGAAGCTATATCTGAAGGCAAGCGGACATGGATGCGCAGCTGGCTTGCCGCGCTAAGCGGCTTCGGCTGGCTGGATCTCGGGCAGGATCGGGAAGGAGAGCTTATGTTTCGCTGGAGTATGAAGCCGGTGCTGGACAAGCAGGAATTGGCTGATCCCGGTGCGGTCGAGTTATTTTATATCCAGCCGGACTTCGAGATTATCGTGCCGCCGGAGGTGTCCTTCCAGGTGCGCTGGGAGCTTGAGCTATGCTGTGAGATCGTAGCGATGGATGTGATGTCCATTTACCGGATCAGCAGATCCAGTATAGAGGCTGCGACGCAGCAAGGGAGATCGGTAGAGGAAGTGGTCGATTTCCTTCGTATGAACTCTGCCGGCATCCCCGACAATGTCTTGCTGTCGCTTACGCAATGGGCGAAGGAGATGGGGCGAACCTCGTTCGCGGAAGTGCTTCTGCTTCGCTGCAAGGACGAGGAGGCGGCGAGGAGAATCGCCGCCCACCCGGGCGTGAAGGACAAGCTGGAGCCCATTGGTCCACTAGATTTCATCGTCGATCCGGCAGGGGTGGACAAGGTGGAGAAAGTGCTGGCAGAGCTGAATTTGACTCCGCCGAAATGGCGCGGCTCCGAGTCTCAGGAACCGCGGTATTTACGGCTGGAGCCTGAAGTGGGTAGCACGGAGTCGATCCGTTCTTCCCGCCCGGATTCGGATGCTCAGCAGGCCTGGATATACAACGGGCGAGGTTACCAGTTCTACGAACGCGACCTGTCGATACCGCGGCGGGAACAGCTATTTCCCGGAATGCAGGATATACCTGGTGTATGGCTTAGGGAGCTGAGGACCTATCATGCTTCGACGGCGCGGAGAATGATTGAACAAGCTCTGCAATGGAATACTAAGCTTATGCTTCAGGTCGAGGGAAGGCTGGTGGAATTCATTCCGGATCGGCTGGAGGAAGAGGAGCAATGGCGAATTCACGGTCGTCTCTTCGAGGCAGAACAGGATAGCCTGGACGCAGAGGAGCCTCAGCAGGAAGTGGAGTTATCTCCGGACCAATGGGATGGAATGCGCATCCTTCTGCCGGAAATATAAGGCCAGTTCTGGAAGGCCTCTTTTCGCTCGGGTAGGGATTATGATATGATTATTTCGTCGGCTAGAGTCCATTCATCGAGACTACCCGGACTTGGTGAGCTGGAGCTACCGCAGAAGAATTGAATAGAATCGAGTTGATCATTCATGAGCGTAACAGAGACGGTTACGGTTGATATGGCCGAAGTACTGACATACGCCTATGAATTGGGCGATATGATAAATAATTCTGCCGCGGTCTCCGATTATTTATATTGGAAGCGCCGTGTGGAGGAGAGTGCAGAGATTCAAGCTCTGGTCCGTAAATTAAACGCACAAAAAGAGCTGTTCGAGGAGACGCAGCGTTTCGGGCATTTTCACCCCAACTATCATGAGGCCAAGGATAGGGTCAATGCGGTGGAACTGGAGCTGGAGCAGCATGAGGCCGTGCGTAAATTCAAGGCAGCTGAAGCAGAGCTGGATGATATTCTGCACCAGATATCGGAGATGATTGCTTATTCGGTCTCTGACACGATCAAGGTGCCCAGTAATGACCCGAATCCTTCATCGGGATGCGGTTGTGGTAATGGTGGGAAGTGCAGCTGCGGATAATGGGAAGCGCAGAGGCAGGTTGTATAGAGATAGATGAGAGGAGGAACGAATATGTTCCCGGAGCGTACAGGCTACATTATTTGGGTTAGTGATCTGAAGGCGGCCAGAAATTTGGAGAAATACGGGAGCGTGCACTATTTGTCCCGACGGATGCATTATGTCGTTATGTATGTAAATGCAGAGCGTGCTGAGGATACGATCAAGAATATTCGCCGGCTCCCCTATGTACGCAGAATCGAGCGTTCGTATCGAAATGAGATCAAAACGGAATACACGAAGGACGTTCCGGATAAAACGCAATACTACGGATTATAGAGGACGACAATTATTGAAAGCAGCGGCAGTGATGTCGCTGTTTTTTGTTGACCTCATTTACGGAAAAATGATCATAGTATGAAAGTTCTACTCCCTATTTCCTTATAAATCCATAACACCCGTATACTCGCCTTGTAGAATTATAGGTTATATTGTAATATAATAGGCAAATATACATAGTTATAAAGTCCTATCAATGCGAGGTGCGGCATGAGAGACAGAGCAACGGAACGGTGGGGGACCTATGAAGCTTTCCATGTTCCACTAGGGGATAAACGAGTCGCTGATATCGTGATAACCAATCATGCCAAGGCTAGGTACGAGGATCGAATTAAGGATACCAAGGCCCGGTATGAAGATATCGCTCTTTGGCTGTGGGAATGTCTGAAGCAGAATCGAATATCCCCTTATTATAGAAAAGAAGAAGACGTTTATTTGGTAGATGATGATATTGTAATGGTTGCCGAATTCAGTGAGCTGACCGGTGAATATGATCTTGCCGGACGTCCGCTGCATCGTATGATCATCGTTACTTTTCTTGGTTTAATGTCAGAGACGATCGAGCTTCGTGATTTGAAATCTTATTATTCTTGGCTGCGCCATTCGCGGCGCATGACATTAATGAAGAACAGCCGCAAGCGGAAATAGCCGGCAAGGATCAGCGTTTAAAAGTTTCTGGACTCATGAGGAGCCATCCCTCGATAGTATAGCTATTGGGGACGGCCCCTTTTTTTTATCATGTCCTCCATGCTATTGTAGGAGTAGGGGGGATCAGGAATGGCCTTGAATTTTCACCAGCTACATATTTTTTATACCGTTGCTGAGCGGGCGAGCTTCTCGGCAGCGGCTCAGGCGCTTCATATGACCCAGCCGGCGGTAACGATGCAGATTCAGTCGCTGGAGGATTATTTCGGCAGCAAGCTGCTCGTTCGATCGACCAAGCGGGTTGAGCTTACGGAAGCGGGCCAAGTCCTGTATCCATATGCCAAACGGAGTATCGAGCTTATGCGCGATGCCGAGAAGGCGATGTCCCGGCTTACCTATATGCTAGAGGGTCGTCTGCAGCTCGGAGCGAGCCTAACGATCGGAGAATATGTGCTGCCTCGTTTGCTCGGGCCTTTTGCCAAGCAGTATCCGCATATTTCAATCGCGCTTAAAGTGATGAACACAACGCAAATTATCGATGAGATCGTAGGGCATCAGTTGAATTTTGGCCTTGTTGAGGCTCCGGTGCATCACCCGGATATGATGTTCGAACCAGTGATGGAGGACGAATTGAAGCTGATCGCTCCTGCCGGACATCCATTAGCAGAGCGGAGAAGAGTCACGCTGCAGGAAGTAGTCGGCTACCCTTTCGTGTTAAGAGAGAAAGGCTCGGGGACGCGCCAGGTGATGGAAGCGGTATTGATGGATAGAGGCTTTGAGCCGGATCGGATCGAAGCGATGATGGAACTGGGAAGCACAGGTGCGGTAAAGTCGGCCGTAGAATCGGGAATCGGTATTACGATCATTTCACCATCCTCTGTGAAGCATGAACAGGCGCTAGGTTTGCTGAAGGTGATCGATATTGAGGATGCCGAGTTCAAACGACAGTTCTATTCCGTTCATTTGAAATCAACCCTGCTGCCGGTTCCGGCGGTTACTTTTCTGACTTTCTTGAGAGAATATGGACAATTGTTGTAGAGGATGTGATATGTAATGCAGGGGACTAGAGAAGAAGCACGATATGATTTACATACGCATAGCTGTGTCTCTGATGGGATGAACACCCCAGAGGAGAATGTCAGATTAGCGAAGGAGAAGGGGCTGACCGGACTTGCGGTGACTGACCACGATACCGTGGCCGGAATAGCTTCCGCTTTGGCAGAAGGGGAAAAAGCAGGTATTCACGTCATACCGGGCGTGGAGATCAGCACTCAAGCTGGCGGTAAGGACATTCATGTGCTCGGCTATTATCTGAATTATGAGGACTTCGCTCTGCTGGAGCGGTTAGCCGGACTTCGTGCAACACGTGATGCCCGTAATGAGCAGATTATCCGGAAGCTCCAGGGCTTGGGCTTGTCGATTACGCTCCAAGAGGTGATCGACGGTCTGGGACGTTCGCTGCGTCCAGATGAGAGCCTGGGGCGCCCGCATATAGCAGATGCACTGGTGCGCAAAGGTTATGTTCGCGATCTGCGCGACGCCTTCGACCGTTACTTGGCGGAGGGCAAGCCGGGCTATGCAGCCCAGCCGAGAATATCGCCGCAGCAGGCGATGGAGTGGATTCGCGAAGCGGGCGGCGCTCCGGTGATCGCCCATCCTGGCTTGTACGGGGATGACGACCTAGTCCGTACGATTATCGAAGCGGGCCAGCCTGCCGGAATCGAAGTATATCACTCGGACCATGGACCCGCGGAGGAACAACGATATTTAGCGATCGCCGATGAATATCATCTGATTCCAACCGGGGGCTCGGATTATCATGGCGTGAGACAGGGCGTCGTATTCCATGGCGACCTAGGCAGCTGCTACGTTACAGGAGAGACCGTGGAACGAATAAGGCAAGTTGCCCAACAATTGAGAGGGTAATCGCCAGAAATATCTGATATAGTAGAAATGACAGAATCGTGTGCTAGAGCCTCATTCATGCATTGGCCCCGATGGATTTTCTAGCCAAAGCGGACTTTTCGAATTTTCTCTATTTCTCTATAAAGGATGGCTGTATGATGACATATAAAATGATAGTACTAGATTTAGATGATACTCTACTTCGTGATGACGGGACGATCTCGCCCCGCAACAAGCAAGCGCTAATGGCTGCACAGGAGGCTGGCGTAAAGGTTGTGCTGGCATCGGGGAGACCTACGTATGCCATGAAGGCATTGGCCGATGAATTGGAACTGGAGCGGTTCGGAAGCTATATTCTATCGTTCAACGGAGCGAAGATTATCAATTGGAAGACGCGAGAGGAGCCGTTCAGCAGTACTTTGACCCCAGAGACAGCCCATGCTCTTTACGAGATGAGCATTCAGGAGGGCGTATCCGCGCTGACCTATGTTGGCGACGACATTGTGACAGAGCAGGCGAATCAGTATACCCATATTGAAGCGCAAATTACAGGCATGAAGATTGCCGAGGTGCCTAGCTTCATCGAAGCGGTTCAAATTCCGGTCGTGAAGGTGTTAATGGTCGAAGACCCGGACAGGCTGGTACGGGTTGAAGAGAAGCTGAAAGTGGAGTTGGCCGGTAAACTGAACGTGATGCGCTCGAAGCCGTTCTTCCTCGAGTTCACGGAGAATGGCGTCAATAAAGGAACCAGCTTACAGCACTTGATCGATCAGCTGGGAATCGAACGCTCCGAAGTGATCGCCATGGGCGACGGATATAACGATGTAGCGATGCTTGAATTTGCAGGTCTGGGCGTTGCCATGGGCAATGCGCCGGAGGAGATCAAGCAGCTGGCCGATTATGTCACCGACACGAATATGAATGATGGTGTAGCCCAGGTTGTGGAATCATTTATTCTGAGAGATCTGATCCCAACAGCATAAACCATACCAACATATGCAGATGGGGCTGTCCTATAGTCGATCTTCCGACTTGAAGACGCCCCTTTTGCGTGCCCAAAAATGTGAACATCCCCCTGTTCTGGGCGGATCATTCGGACACGGACATCATTGTCCGTTAGCGTTGATTCTGTGGCACCCCGCCCTTGTAATGGACATCATTGTCCGTTACAAGGGAAATGGCCGCGAAAAATGGCATTTTTCGCTTCTAAGGGTCAAAAGTGTCCGTTAGAGGAGCGTAGTTGTTGTTTCCATGCTCTAACGGACATTTTTGACCGCTAGATCCGTGGAGAGTCCTCACTATCCGTGTTTGTCTCTTGCGCCACGTAAGCTTAATAGATGGTACAAGGATCGAAGCCGACGCGATTAAATAATGAGTTTAGAGGCTGATTGGACAGCCCCATTTTTCTGATTCTAAGGCGAACCTGCTTAGGCTGTATAGATTAACGAGACGAATTGTCCCATTTGTTCTATATGCTTTAAGTGAAAAGTGCTTGGCACCGTTCCCCGGGGAAACAGCGGGATGCCCTCCCCGAGGATCTTTGGGGTAACGGTAATGCGGAGTTCATCCAGTAACCCGGCTTCCAGGAAAGCCGCAACAAGCTGTCCGCCACCGACAAGCCAGATATCGCCTTCCGAATCGGCCTTTAAGCGTGGGATCAGAGTGTCCAGGGCCTCATTCGTAAATGTGACGTGTGGGGCCGGAGGCTGCTCTGCCCGGGACAAGACATAGCATGGTTTATCTGCATAAGGGAACTCATCGGCCAGCTTGAGTACTTCGTCATACGTAAGCCGTCCCATTACCAGCGTGCCCACTGTTCCGTAAAACTTGCTATACCCGTTATCGCCTCCGTCTCCTTCCACATCAAACAGCCAATCGACAGCACCATCATTTCGGGCAATATAACCGTCCAAGCTCACCGCGAGGTATAACACGACTTTGTTTTTCATTTGCTATCGCTCCTTTCTATGGACTATGTTACATTATAATTATGACAAAACTTGACGTAATTAGGTGAGGCGAATGAATCAACGCAGACTAATGATTATGCGCCTACTCGACGCCAGAAAGAAATTCACAGCACGCGAACTGGCTGAACGATTTGACGTATCAGTTCGTACCATTCAGCGGGATCTCGATTATTTACAGCAGCTGGGCTTTCCCTTATACACCGAGGTGGGTGCCAACGGCGGCTATAGGGTTCTGCCAAACCGGATATTGCCACCTTTGCAGCTTACCGAGCATGAGGCGTTCGGTCTGTTCATGATGATGGAATATTTGCAGCAGGTTCCCGACTTTCCTTACGGTTCCATACGCGATCAGCTGTCGGATCACTATTTCTCCAGCTTGCCAAGCGACGTCCAGGATCGGATTAGCGGAATGAGCGAGCATATTGCCTTTTTACAGAATCACTCCGAACAATCGGAAGCCTTGACAACGCAGATCATCAATGCGGCCATCGAGAAAAAACAGATTAGATTCACTTACGCATCACGCAGCGGACGGAAGGATGTAGAGGCTTACCCGATTGGCATTTATTATGAGCATGGTTACTGGTATATGCCGGCTCAGAAGGGGGAGCGGGTGCTGTTATATCGGCTTGATCGAATGCAGGAGCTGGCAATCCTTCACTATACGGATACTTCCGTCCCCACACTGAAGGAATGGCTAACCTCAACAGATGATAGAGAGAGGACAGAAGTGACGGTGCGGTTTACTGATTTCGGGACAAGACTTGCGCAATCAGATATGCATTTCAAGTCGGTGAAGGATCATGAATGGAAGGGGCAGGTTCCGCCGGAGGAGTTCCCGTTCATGGCCCGCAGACTGATCGCTTACGGTCCGGAAGCGGAGGTTGTCCAGCCAGAGCCATTACGGGAGCTGGTGAGGGAACTGCTGGAGAAGAGTTTAGACACATATCGACCATCCATCACATAAAAAAACCGTCCGGCATACATCGCCGGGCGGTTTTCCATATAATTATTTCGTGTAATTGTCGAAGTAGCCTTGAATGTAGATGACAGGCGTACCTTTGTCGCCGCTACCTGAGGTCAGGTCGGACAAGGAGCCGATCAGGTCTGTAAGCTTCCGAGGTGTAGTCCCTTGCGATTCCATCGCACCTACAAGATCAGCATCTTTATTGTTAATGTATTCGGCGACCGCTTGCTGCAGCTCTTCCCCTCTCAGATGAGAGAAGTTATTATCGGCCAAATACTTCAATTTAACTTCATTCGGCGTGCCATCCAGTCCCGCGGTGTAAGCCGGAGATACAACCGGGTCAGCCAGCTCCCAAATTTTACCCACTGGATCTTTAAATGCTCCGTCCCCATAAATCATGACCTCGACTTGTTTGCCAGTCTTCTCCTTTAGTACGGATTGGATCTTATCCACGATCGGCTGGCAGTTACGAGGGAAGAGCTTCACGCTGTTCTCGGTCGATTTATTCGAGCCAAGCAAACCATAGGCTTCGTTGAACCCACTACCGTCTACGGACTCGGCCAGGATGTTATCGAGGCTGTACACCTTCTCTGCGCCGTTCGCCTTCAAGATCCGCTTCGTTCTGAGTCTAGTATGAATATCGCAGGTCAGAACGCTCTTCGTATAGTTCAGAATGGTCTTCGGATTGTTGGAGAAGACGACTTCACATTCAACGCCATACTCTTCGATCAGCGATTTATAATAATCGATGTAATCCACACCAGTAAAGGTATGTTTCTTATATCCAAATAGATTGCGGAATTGCTCCTCAGTCAGCACATCAGTCCAAGGATTAACGCCTTTCTCATCAAGCTGATCCAGATCTACCAAGTGGTTGCCCACTTCATCAGAAGGGTAGCTAAGCATCAGAACGACCTTTTTGGCTCCTTTGGCGATGCCGCGGAGGCAGATTGCAAAGCGGTTACGGCTCAGGATAGGAAAAATAACCCCGATGGTGTCATCACCAAATTTAGAGCTAACATCTTGCGCAATATGGTCAATCGTGGCGTAGTTGCCTTGGGCGCGGGCTACGATCGATTCAGTTATAGTTACGATATCTTTATCACCAATTTCAAAGCCTTCGATTTCAGAAGCCTTCAGCACACTGTCCACTACGATCTCTTCGATGCTATCGCCCTGATTGATGATCGGGCAGCGCAGGCCTCTAACAACAGTTCCAACTACTCTTTCCAAAATAATCGCTCCTTGTATAAGTTGAAATCCTACACTTGTAATATACATCGCATTAGTGATATAAGTAAAATTAATATATCATATGTCGGGTATAAGGAATGGTTATATGTCAAGCAAACTGGATTTATACAAAATATTTTGCAAGGTCGGAAAGAGTGAAAGCTTCTCCCAAGCGGCTAAGGATCTCTATATGACACAGCCGGCGGTCAGTCAGGCGATTATGCAACTGGAGGGCGAACTGGACATCCGTTTATTCAACAGATCGCCCAAAGGGGTTTCTTTAACGAATGAAGGCAGTCTGCTGTTTGAATATGTCAACTCCGCAATCAATCTGATTCAGGTCGGAGAGGAGAAAATTCTGGGATTCAAAAATTTGACGGTAGGCGAATTAAAAGTAGGTGTGGGGGATACGATCTCGAGATATTTTTTGCTGCCTAAATTGGAGGCTTTTCATAATCAGTATCCTAATATTAAATTCAAAATTATCAACGGGACGACCCGGGAGCTATGCTCGATCCTAAAATCCGGCGAGGTCGATATCGCGGTCTGCAATTTCCCGCTGGATGATTCTACTCTGGAGTTAAGGCCCTGCATGGATATCCATGATATTTTCGTGTGTGGCGAGAAGTACAGGCAGCTATTATCCGGCCCGGTGGGTTTGGATGAGGTCGTGAAGCAGCCGTTGATATTGCTGGAGAAAAAAGCCAATTCACGAAGATATGTCGAGGATTATTTGCTGTCGAGAGGGATCGCCATTGCTCCCGAGTTTGAATTGGGCTCGCATGATCTGTTATTGGAATTCGCCAAGACCAATCTGGGGGTCGCCTGCGTGACCAGAGAGTTCTCCCGAGACTATCTAAATAAGGGAATTCTGCATGAAGTGAAACTGCTCGAAGCCATTCCGCCGAGAAGTATCGGTGTCTGCTCTTTGCGGGGAGTCCCCTTGTCCATTGCGGCCAAGAAATTCGTGGAGATTATTGAGGACAAGCAAATTTAACCAGCGTACCGTGAGAGAAATTCTATTGACACAGATTCCAGTATGTATATAATAATTTGTAGAGGTCAGATCAGGCCTTTATATTTTTCTTTAATTATTTAAGAACATTAATTAATTACATTGAATAAATTGAGAGGAGTGACAGGATGAAGTCGTTTTTGCCCAATGACATTAAGGATGAGAATCGGAAGATCATTTTTGATATTGTGATACAGAACCCGGAATTGGCCAAGGTTGAAATTACAGAGAAGACGGCGATGAGCTTTGTAACGGTGAGTAAAATCGTCAATTTCTTTGAAGAGATCGGACTGCTGACCGCTACCGGAGAAAGTCGGGAAGGCTCTGGCGGCTTGGGGAGAAAAAGAACGGTATACCGTTTTAATGAGAACAGCTATGTCACCGTCGGAATTCAGATCATAGGCAGCAGAATTACCGCCCTGCTTATCAATCTATACAGCAAGGTCATCGATTCGTACTCGATCGAGACAGACATTCCGTTTTATAGCGAGCAGTTTGTCTCGATTTTTGAAGACATTATTACGCGGATGAAGGAAGTAGCGAAGCGAACGAATAGTGTCGTCCTTGGGATCGGGATTGGGGTTGACGGCGCGATAAATACCAGAAAGAAAAAGATCCGGATGAGGATTCAGGACAATAAGGAGCAGGATTACAATTATGAGCCGATCATCGAGAATCTGATTCATCGGGTGGATTTGCCGATTTTTCTGGAGAACGATGTAAACGCTTCTACCGTTGCTGAATTCCGCAATCTGGAGAACGCCGGGCAATCGCCGGCCGATCTGGTTCATATTGCCGTGGGAGACGGGATCGGTGGCGGCTTGATCATTAATAAAGAGCTGCATAGAGGCTTCAATGCGAGCGCAGGTGAGCTGGAGTATATGTGCTTTGACCCGGAATACCGAAGAACGCCTTCCTCTGTCGGCTGGCTGGAGAGCAAGCTGGGGATTCAGCATTTGCTAAGCCATTATGATCTTAACTCCGAGTCAGATATCGAAGCCTGTGCGGACTATGTAGCCAAGCATCTGGCCCTGACGATGGTGAATATCATCAGTGTGCTTGACATTGACCGGATTATTATCAGCGGCAAGACGGTCGCCCTGTTCCCGGAGCGGATTCTGGATAGGACAAGCTATTATGTAGAGCAATACGCGGAGTGGACCCCAACGATCACTTACAGCGATTCGCAGCACTCGGCGGCTGTCGGCGCGGCGATATTATCGCTTCAGCATGAGATGATCAAAGTAATTTCCGGATAGGAAGTGGACATGATGATTCAAGTTTTTGCAACGGAAGAAGAAGTGGCAGAGGCGATTGCTAGGGAGATGAAGGAGCATTTGGCCTATGAGCACCCGGTATTCTGCCTGGCGTCGGGCAGTACGCCACAGAAGAGCTATATGAAATTTGCTGCTGACGCTGATATTCAAGCTAAAGTTCAGCAGCTCAACATTGTTAGTCTGGACGAGTGGGTCGGCATAAGCAGGGAGTCCGAGGGAAGCTGCTATCAAATGCTGAAACAGGATTTATTCTCCCTGGTGAAGTTGGAGCCTCAGCAGATCGAATTTTTTGAAGGGATGGCGGCGGATTTGGAGCAGGAGTGCCAGAGGATCGACCGGTTTATTGCCCAGCATCCTATTACATTCAGTCTGATGGGAGTCGGGATGAACGGCCATATCGGCCTGAATGAGCCAGGCTGTCCGGTGCTAGGTCATAGCAGTGTCGTAGAGTTATCGGAGACGACCAGGACGGTGGCTCAGAAGTATTTCCGGCAGCCTACGGTATTGGAGAAGGGAATTACCTTGGGGCTAAATCAGGTAGCAGGAAGCAAGCGGGTGATTGTAGCGATTACCGGTGAACGCAAAGCCGAGATCGTCAGAGAGATATTTACAAACCCGGAAGCGAAGCTGCCGGCTCAGGAACTGCTTGGTTACGAACATATCGATTTCTTCCTGGATTCGGAGGCAGCGAAATATATCAAACAGCGATAATAACTGAGGAGTTCAAATCATGAGTAACAGCGTTATTGGAGTAGATATTGGAGGAACAAACATACGTGTCGGATTAGTAAATGAGCGGTTGGAGTTAGTCCGAAAAGAGACAGCATTAACAAGCCAGTTTCACAACGCCGAAGCGATTTTCGAATATGTCCAGCGCATGATCGGGAAGGTGGACCCTCATAAGACGGCTGACAAGATTGGTATTGCCTTGCCTGTTCCCTGGAAGGAGCAGACGGAGATTATCTATGATGCGACCAATATTCCCTGCTTGGATGGCATCAATATCGAATTTATAAAGTGTTTTTTTCCCGGTTATGAGGTTCATTTCGAGAATGATGTCAATGTCGTAACTCTGCTTGAATCAGAGCGCGGCGCTTCTCAGGCGTATGGACAATCGATGTATATAACGGTCAGTACGGGAATCGGCAGCGGAATTGTGCTCAACAACGAGGTGGTCCACGGGGCCCATGGCTATGCTGGCGAGATCGGAAGCATGGTGATATCTGATCACGGCAAGAGCCATGCGACCTTGCATCCCGGTACGCTCGAAGCTCTATGCAGCGGCCGGGCCCTGGAGCAAGAGAGTAAGAAGCTGTATGGTAGCGAGGCTACGGCCCATTTATTGTTCGATAAGTATAAGCAGCATGATGAGAAGGCGGTAGGGGTGGTAAACACCTGGATTGAGTACTTCTCCAATGCGATTGCTTCCTTAATGCAGACGATTGACCCGGATATATTTGTGATTGGCGGAGCGGTCGTCTATAACAACCAATGGTTGATAGATAAAATTGTTGAAAGCGCTAAAACCAAGGTGTTTGAGCATTTAAGCGACAAAGTCAATGTAGTCCTGTCAAAGTTCGGTCCTGATGCCGGTGTGATTGGGGCGGGGTACATGGCCTTAAAAAACGAAAAAGGAGTAAGAACATCATGAAAAAAATGAAAGTTGCGTTAATCGGAGCTGGGAGCGTGTCCTTTGCGTTGGGGGCATTGCAGGATATGGTGTTGTCTGAGCGTTTGAAGTCGCAAGTTGAACTGGAAATCGCGCTCATGGACATTGAGGAAGAGAATGTGGCAAGAACCTACAAATATGCCACAGATATGTTTACAGCTTTCTCACATCCGGCGAAAATCTGGCAGACGACTGATCTTGAAGCTGCAATGACAGCTGCGGATTTCGTCATCGTGGCGATTGAGGTGAACCGCTACTTCTACTGGTCGCAGGACTTCCATATTCCGCGCCGCTTTGGCAGCAAGCAAATTTATGGCGAGAACGGCGGTCCTGGCTCCATGTTCCATACCTTGCGCAACCTCGGTCCGATGCTCGAGATCGCCCGTACGATGGAGAGAGTCTGCCCGGATGCCTGGTTCATTAACTATACAAACCCGGAGGCGAAATTGGTCGAAGCGATCTCGAAGCTGACCTCGATCAAAATCGTCGGCCTGTGCCATGGACTCGATATGGGGATTGAACAGCTGTCCCAATTCCTGGAGATGGATATCGAAGATATCGGGATGGAAGGCGGCGGCTTGAACCACTTCGGCTTCTTCACCAAGATATGGAACAAGAAGACGGGGGAGGATCTGTACCCGTTATTCGATCAGAAGGAACGGGAGGCCAATCGTCTGGCGCAATTCGATCATGTTGCCTTATCCAGAACGATGTATCGCACTTATGGCTATTACCCATACCCCGGCACCAACCATTGCGGCGAGTATGTCTCCTACGCGGAGGATTTCTACGCTGGCCTGTCGTTGCAGTACCGTTATGATCCGATCCGCGAGACGCTGTGGGAGAAGGATTCAAGAACGCCTGATTTCGTATATTGTGCCAGCGGCAACAATCTGGATCAAGGCTTGTTCTCGAAGGTACAGACTCAGGAGCTGTGGGTGGAAGAGGCTTATATTTTCGATAAAGAGAAAGTGAACCGCAGTAATGAATATGCAATTCCGATCATTGAGGCGATCTTCTTCGATGATGAGATTGAGCTGAACGCGGTGAACCTGCCGAACCATGGAGCGATCAAGGGTCTTCCGGATGATATGGTCGTTGAGACGCAGGCGATTGTTAACGGCCGAGGAATTACTCTGAAGCCGATGACCGTAGAACTGCCAACGGCGATTATCGGAACGATTCACATTCAGGGCACGATTCATAAATTGCTGCTCGAAGCTTATGTGGAACAGTCCAAGACGAAGCTGCTGCAGGCGATTCTATTGGATCCGCAGGCTCCGACTTATTACCAGGCCTGTGCCATGATCGACGAGATGTGCGAGCTGCAGAAGGATATTTTACCTAAGCTGGAGTGGAAATAAAGGGGTTAATCGTGGATATGGACAACAAGAAGATCATTGAACTGCTGCAGGAGATGACGCTGGCTGAGAAGATCGGGCAGCTCTCTCAGACGACGGGAGAACATTATGTCGGCAAAATCGACAGCGAGATGGTAGAGACCGGCCCCGGCTTCCCGGCTCATATGCTCGAGGGAAATACGCTGTACACGATAGGAAGCATCATCGGGGTGTCGAGCGCCAAGATCACAAATCTGATTCAAAGTGAATACTTGCAGAAATCACGGCTGAAGATCCCGCTCCTGTTCATGCATGATGCGATACACGGATATAGGACGATTTTTCCGATCCCCTTAGGGCTCTCTTGTACTTGGGATGAGAGGATTGTGCAGCAAGTAGCCGAGGATACCGCTTCGGAACTGCGCGCTACGGGCATCCATGTTAATTTCTCGCCCATGGTTGATCTGGTGCGCGACTCCAGATGGGGCAGAGTGATGGAGTCTTTCGGTGAGGACCATCTATTGTCGGGACAGCTTGGCCGGGCGATGATCCGCGGCTATCAGAAAGGCGAGGATGGCAGGATCGCCGAGTCGGGAGTAGCAGCTTGTCTGAAGCATTTTGCTGCATATGGCGCTGGCATTGGCGGTAAGGACTACAACACGGTGGATATGTCGTGGAGAGAATTCTATGCCTGTTACGGCAAGCCTTATGAGATAGCGCTGCAAGAGAAGCCCAGATTCGTGATGAGTTCGTTCAATACGTTCAACGGGGTTCCTGTAAGCGCTAGCGAACAGATGATGAAGGATATTCTAAGAGACGACTACCAATTTAAAGATATCGTCATTTCCGATTGGGGCGCTGTAGCTGAGCTGCAGAATCATCGTGTGGCTGGCAATGGCAAGGAAGCTGCGGAATTGGCCTTGAAGGCGGGCATCGATATCGAGATGGTCTCGACCTTGTACCTGGAGCATTTCGAACATATTGTGCAAGAGAATCCGGAACTGCTTCAAGATATTGACGCGGCGGTATTGAAAATTTTACAGCTGAAAAATGAACTCGGTCTTTTTGAAAATCCCTATGTGGACGAAGCGGTCGAGCATGAAGTCATTCTAAATTCAAGCTTTCAGGAGCATACCAAGGAAGCGGCCAAGCGAAGCTGTGTGCTGTTGAAAAATGAACAAATGCTGCCCATACGCCAGGATTGCAAAAAGATCATCATCGTTGGCCCTTTTGCTGACAATAATCAGCTGCTGGGTAACTGGCAGTGCAAAGGAAGCTTCGAGGATGTAGTTACTTTGGCGGAAGGGATGAAGCGGGTGGACGATTCATTCGACCTGGATGTCTACGAATCCCTGGAGGATTGCCCTCAAGCTACGCTGGAACAATGCGACTATATTGTCGTAGCGGTCGGAGAGGATTGGCAACTGAGCGGCGAAGGGCATAGCAGCGTGAACATCGAGCTTGTGGCCGATCAGCAGCAGCTGATCCGGGATGTGAAGCAGACGAACAAACCGTATGCCTGCGTCTTTTTCTCGGGACGGCCCTTGGCGCTTCAGAACATCATCGATGATATCCCTGCGCTCTTATGGTGCTGGTATCCAGGTACTCAGGCTGGCCGTGCAATTGCCGAGCTGCTCACGGGCCAAGACACTCCGTCAGGGAAATTGACGATGTCGTTCCCGCGTCATTCGGCTCAGGCACCGATTTATTACAACGAGTACAGTACAGGCCGTCCGGCCAATGAATCGAGCTACAGCAGCAGGTATCAGGATTGCGAGGCAGGACCGCTGTTCCCGTTCGGGCACGGGCTGACCTATACTGGTGCGCAGTATTCTGATTTTCAAATATCGAGTCATCATTTGGCTGCGGATCAGCAGTTAACTATCTCTTTTCAGGTGAGCAATCCAAGTGAATACGATTATTCTGAAATCGCTATTCTCTACATTGAGGATCTCGTCTCCAAGGCGGTTCGTCCTATCCGCGAAATGAAGAAATATCAAGTTGTGGATGTACCGGCGCATCAGACCGTTGCCGTTCAGATGACACTCGCTCTGGAGGATCTTCAATACTTGGACGCTAGCTTACAGC
Organism: Paenibacillus aceti; assembly: GCF_003614185.1. GTDB lineage: Bacteria > Bacillota > Bacilli > Paenibacillales > Paenibacillaceae > Fontibacillus > Fontibacillus aceti. The sequence goes on along the minus strand of NZ_KZ987724.1, from coordinate 2,137,035 downwards.
CTTCGATTGAACCGGGGAAATTTCATATTTATATCAATGATCTTGACCGCCCTGTGTTCACGATAGAGTATCGATAAATCTCCTGAATAACCACATTTATTCGAAAAGATCGCTAGGCTTGCCCAATTATTAAATTAAATTAATTAATTGTGTAAAATTTATCCATGGTACAAATTCGAAATATTGGAGGGAGCCTAGCAGATTTTGGGATAACGCTTTCATGCTCGAAAAAACTGACAATGCTGTACCTGAAAAGAGAGGAGGTATACGGATGAAGTCCAAGTTTAAACATAAGTTTCTGTCACAGTGGGAGCTTCAGGCCATGGTCTGGCCGAGCATCATCTTGATGATTATTTTCTGCTTCGTGCCGATGTTCGGATTGATCATCGCGTTTCAGGACTATTCTCCGTTATCCGGTTTTACGGGCTCGGAATTTGTAGGTCTGGACAATTTCAAAGCCTTTTTGGGAGACAAAGATTTCTATAATGTGCTGACGAATACGCTAGCGATCAGCCTGATGAAATTGTTGATCGGTTTCCCGCTGGAGATCGTCCTGGCTATATTAATCAATCAGATCCGATTAGGTATATTTAAGAAATTTACGCAGACGATATCTTATTTGCCGCACTTTCTGTCCTGGGTTATTCTTGGCGGCATGATTATCTCCTGGCTCGGTTCGACAGGGCTGGTGAATAGCTTCCTGCTGTCGATGCACCTCATATCTGAACCGCTCTCCTTCCTGTCCAATCCCGATGCCTATTGGTGGATTGCGACGCTGTCGGATATATGGAAAGAGGTAGGCTGGGGCACGATTCTCTATCTTGCAGCTATCGCGGGGATTGATCCTTCGTTATATGAGGCAGCCAAGGTCGACGGGGCGAAAATTCTAAAGAGAATCTGGTATATCACGCTCCCTGGCATCAAAAATATTATCGTCCTGATGTTTGTACTGCGCGTAGGTTCTGTGCTGGGTGCGAATCTGGAGCAGACTCTCGTCCTGCAAAATTCTTCGAATATGCTGCGCAGTGAAGTGATTGATTCTTATGTCTATCATTTGGGTCTGACACAAGGAGACTTCTCCTTCGCGACTGCGGTCGGGATCTTCTCGTCCGTCGTCTCCGTCACACTGCTGATGATCGCCAACGTCTTGACCAAGAAGCTTAGCGACAGTTCAATTTTCTAGAAGGGAGGGAGCTATATGGGGCTGGATAAAGGCGAGAAAATATTTAACGTATTCAATGCGCTATTCATGCTATTCTTCATTTCCATCATCGTATTTCCCTTGATCAATATCATCGCACTTTCATTCAACGACGGGTATGACGCGATGAAAGGGGGCATCTACCTGTTTCCGCGAAAATTCACGCTCGTCAACTATGAGACGATCTTGAAGGATTCGACGATTTATCGGGCGTTTGGTGTTACGGCGGCCAAGACCGTGATCGGGGTCATCGGACACTTGGTCATCACCGGGGCTGCCGCCTATGCCATGAGCAAGCCTTATCTGCTGGGCAGAAAGATATTCATCCGCATGGGCGTCATCACGATGTTCTTCTACGGCGGAATGATCCCGACTTTTCTGGTCGTCAAATCGCTCGGTCTGGCGAATAGTTTCTGGGTGTACATCATCCCTGTGCTATTCAGCTTCTATGACATGATCATCTTGATGAACTTCTTCAGAAGTCTGCCGGAATCGATTGAGGAATCGGCCAAGATTGACGGGGCTAACGTATTTCAGGTGTTCTTCAAAATTATTATCCCGCTGTCTTTCCCGGTGCTGGCGACCATCGCCTTGTTCCATGGAGTGTACCAGTGGAATGATTTCTTCGTGGCCAAGCTCTATGTGACAGATAAGACCTTGTATCCGATTCAATATTATTTGTATCAGCTGTTAACGAGCGCTGGCGCTGCGAACACGGCCAAAGCAGGGGTATATATCTCCAAGGCGTTTACGACCCAGTCTTTGCAACAAGCGACGATGATCGTTACGACCTTACCTATTATGCTGATTTACCCTTTCCTTCAGAAATACTTTATTAGCGGCATGCTTGTCGGAGGCGTTAAAGAATAATGATAAAAGCGAGGGAGCACATTATGAAAAAATCGATCATACTTCTGACTTTGGTTGCATTCGTAGTCGCATTGTCTGGCTGCGGCGGTAAGAATACAAGCGCAGAATTGCCGGATTCAACGATTGAAGTGGATAAAGATACTCCAAGCTGGAAGAATGACAAAGCTACGGCTGAGCTTGACTGGTATATTAACTTCGATTGGTTCGCCCAGACCTGGGGCAATGATGTATCTTCACAATATATTACGGAGGATACCGGAGTCAGCATCACTTACTTGGGCGGCAGCGACGACAAGCTCAATACGATGATGGCTTCTGGAGAGCTACCGGATATCATTACGGTAGATGGAAGCAATCCTTTTGTGAAGGATGCGGATAAGTTCGCTCTTCCGCTGGACGTGCTGGCCGAGAAGTATGACCCGTATTTCCTGGAAAAGTCAGCCAAGCCGGAGACGCTTAAGTTCTTCACCAGAGATGACGGTCATATTTACGGGTATCCTAACTTCTCGAATACGAAGTCGGATTATGAGAAGGGCGGCATTTATGCGAACCAGGGCTTTCTGGTGCGCAAAGATATTTATGAGCAGCTCGGCAAGCCGGATATGACCACGCCGGAAGGCTTCATCTCCGCTTTGGAAGCCGCGCAAAAACTGGACGCGAAGGATGAACTGGGCAAAGCGGTTATTCCGATTGGGGTCTCTCCATTTAATGAGGGCTCGGAACCAAATGGAGTATTCAATAGGACGCTGGCCGATTTTATCGGAGTTCCTATGCTGACGGAAGACGGCAAATATTATGATCGTTATACCGATGCAGACTTTCAGAAATGGCTTAAAGTGTTCGTCGATGCCCGCCAGAAAGGGCTGACCGACCGTGACATGATTACGATGACGAAGGACGACAAGGATGCGCGGGTCACGAACGGCAGCTACTTCGTCTACTTCGCTTCAGATCTGAACAGTGAGACGGATACGCTGACCTTATGGGCGAATGAGAATCCGGGCAAGGAATATATCGCTGTTAATGGACCGTCTTCAACGACAGGGAATAAGACAGCCCTGCCAGGCACATCGATCGAAGGCTGGACGCAGACTTTTATTACTAAGGACTGCAAAAACCCACAAAAAGCGATGGAGTTCCTGAGCTATATGGTGAGTGAGTATGGCAACACAGTGATGAATTATGGACGTGAGGGTGAAACCTATACGATGGTGGACGGCAAACCTGTACTGAATGCAGATTTGCTAGAGTTCAAGCAGACCGATCCGGCTGGCTTCGAGAAGGAGATCGGCTTGACAACGCATCTGTGGGTACAGGATAGCGCTCTGCTCTCTCGTCAAATGGGACTTGATCAATTCCCGAAGGCATTGCAGCAAGCGAAGCAGTGGACCTTGGATTACGTGATGCCACAATTCGAATTAGCGAGCCTGGACGTCTATCTGTCCAAGGAATCTTCGAGAAACGCAGAGAAAATCAATCAGAACTGGTCTCAGACCATCGCCAAGATTCTGGACGCCAAATCGGATAGGGAAGTCGATCAGGCGATGAATGAATTCATTAAATATCGCCAGGACAATGGCTACGACAAATTGGTAGAAGAGAGAAACAAACAAATCGAGGCTAATGAGAAGAAGCTGGACTAATTCTGGAATAAATAAGACAAGAAGAGGGCTCTCTATTCGAGAGTCCTCTTCTTGTCTACAGCTGTGTACAACATAGTGCGATTTAATTGCACAAAGTACAGTTAATTGCGCAGCAATCTCTGAAGGTGGCGATTTAGTTGCAGAAAGTACACTTATATTTTCTGTTTTTGCCCATTTTACGATTTCGCGGATGATTAAATGTACAAAATACACTTATTTTCCATAAGGTCCGCTTATTTGCGTTTCTAAGTGTATTTTATGCAGTTATTTTGCTAGGCCAGCCGTGTTACTCGTAAATTCGAAAGGAAGCTAGCGAGCTAGCTTCTCACCACATTCGGCATGTTCTTGATCATTGGCTCGTCTGGAGTAACAAAAAGAGTCTTCTGATGGTCATAGATCACAAATCCTGGCTTGGCCCCGCTCGGCTTGCGGACATAACGGATGAGCGTATAATCGACCGGTACACTGCTGGATTCCTTGGCCTGACTGTAATAGGCAGCCAATTGCGACGCTTCGTTCAAGGTCGCCTCGCCGTAGGAGTCGCTGCGAATCAGCACGTGCGAGCCAGGGATATCCTTCGTATGCAGCCAAGTATCGTTCGGCTTGCCGATCCGATTCGTCACGTAATCATTCTGCAGATTGTTCTTGCCTACATAGATTTCAATCCCTTCGGAAGAAGTATAGACATGCAGGGTCGGCTTGTCGTTTTTCTTCTTCTTTTTGCCTTTCTTGCTCCGGTCCCGTAGATACCCCTGCTGAACCAGCTCCTCACGGATTTCGTCGATATCGTCAAGGGTAGCGTGATTGAGCTGTTGTAGCAACTGCTCCATATAGCTGATCTCCTCGCGGGTGATCGTCATTTGCTCATCGATGACCGCCAGGCTGTTCTTGTACTTATTGTATTTTTTGAAAAAACGCTGGGCATTCTCGGACGGAGTCAGCAGCGGATCGAGGGCAATCGTCTCGGTTCCTTGGTTCTCGTCATAGTAATTCACCAATTCTGCCGTCTTGTCTCCCTTATGAACGAGATGCAGGGAGGAGAGCAGCAACTCGCCCCAGATGCGGTATTGCTCCGCATCCCCGGCTTCGGCCAGGTCCTCTTCCAGCTTGGACATTTTCTTCACATTCTTGTGTAATTCATTGTGCAGGAAGCGCAGCAGGTCGCTGGTCTTCTGTTTGACCGTGTCTCTCAGCGCTTTGTCCCCGTAATACTCCTCCATACAGTCGCTGATGGAATCATAGGTGCGAAGGCCATTTTTGATCAAGGTCAACTTGATGGCTGAGAACACGCTCTTGCCCTTGGCATTTTCGCCGGTAACCGGTTCGTAGCGATGCTCGCGGATTTGCTGCATCAAATCGGCGAAGGAATGCCAGAGGGTAGTCGCCCTGTCGGGTGCGTCTGTCAGAGCAGAGGCATCCTTACCCTTTGCTTCGTCCGCCCGCAGACAAATTTCTTCGGCAATCAGCGGGCTTAGCCCACTGAAGGTAGAGACTAACCAGCCTTTGTCCTCTGTTCCAATCTCCGCTTGCCGGTAAGCCTCCCTAAATTGCTCCTGTGTAGCTTCGAGCGGATGCAGCTTATGCTGCTGCGGCGGCTCTGTATAAGCGAATCCGGGCATGACGACCCGGTAGCTGCTGATCGCCGGGGTTACATGGTGAATTCCGTCCAACTGGGTTCCTGTCGCTGGGTCAATCAGAATAATGTTGCTGTGCCGTCCCATCAATTCGATGATGATTCTTTTTAAAGATATGTCTCCAAGCTCATCACGATGCCGCACATCGATATGAATGATCCGTTCCATCCCTTGCTGCGTAACCGTTTCGATAACGCCACCTTCACAATACTTGCGCAGCAGCATGCAGAACATGGGGGCCTCCAGCGGATTCGGGAAGGACTGCTCGGTGAACTGCACGCGCGGATAAGTCGGGTTAGCTGACAACAGCAAGCGCCGGGTCCCTTCTCTGGAGCGTAATTGAATAATGATGTCGTTATCGGTAGGCTGATGTATTTTATTGATGCGTCCACCGACGCAAATCTGCAGCTCGTGGACGATGGAGTGGGTTACTATTCCGTCAAGTGCCATACAAATCTATTCTCCTGTCTAATAAGGTAGTTCAAAAAGCCACTTTTGATCCCGAAGTAACTCAGGCAAGTGTATTCGGCGTCGAAGGTTGAATTCAGCCGGGCCTACCGGTGCTCACGTACCCACTACGTACGCTCCGCTCCTCAGTCCCTAGCTTCATCCAACCTTCTCGGTGCTGAAAACTGGCTTTTTGAACATTCATCGAAATAGGTAGTTCAAAAAGCCACTTTTGATAAGAAAACCAATCGAAGCAATTCAAGGATGAGCGACCGCGGTTCAAAGGTAGGCTTTCTTGCGATATAGAATTTCATCAGCCTCCGCTGATAACGAATAAATTCTATATCTAACACGAGGTCAATCAGGAAGCCTATTCGACATCGAATCTTGAATTCAGCCGGGCCTTCCGCTAACGAAACGTGGTATCGCTATTTGGGCCAAAATGGGCTGACAGAAATTTTAACGAAACTGGGTATCGTTATTGAAGCAAATTAAAGGCTAAACGCCCTCATTTCCTCTGAATAGCGATATGGTGTTTCGTTAGATTCAATTTGCCACTGTTTACGCGGAAATAGCGATATGTAGTTTCGTTAGACAAAAAACGCATTAAAACGCATATCGAATGCATCAGCTTCAACGCTGAACAGCGACTTTTTGAGCATATCCTCATCTCTTCGATATCTTGCTTCTTCTATGATGCCATACTTGTGTGAAAAACTTAAGAGCTTCTTCTGTGATAATTCGGGACTAGCCGGAATACATTTACCCTAGGTGGAAAAGCCTCACGCTGTTTATCGCACAAAATACGGGAGGGGAAGAAGGAGATGGAACAAAAAAACTGGCACCAGTGGAATGGGGAAGAGCTTCTGGAGCTGTTGAATGTGAAGCGCGAGCAGGGCCTGACCCGGGATGAGGCGCAGAGGAGACGGGAGCAGAGCGGCTGGAATGAACTGTCAGAGGGGAAACGAATCTCTCCGCTGCTGCTATTTCTGAACCAGTTTAAGGATTTTATGATGCTCGTATTGATGGGCGCGACGCTCATATCAGGAATTCTCGGCGAATATTTAGACGCCATTACCATTATTGCTATTGTGATCCTGAACGGGGTGCTCGGATTCATTCAGGAATTCCGGGCCGAGCGCTCGCTGCGCGCACTGAAGCAGTTATCTGCCCCCAGCGCCAAAGCCTTGCGCAATGGGTCTGTCGAGCATATTCCAGCTAAGGAACTTGTCCCCGGCGACATTATTATGGTCGAGAGCGGCGACCGCATTCCTGCAGATGTGCGATGGCTGTCCGCGAACAGCCTGGATGTTGAGGAGTCCGCATTGACCGGAGAATCGCATCCTGTGGGCAAGCATGCCGGGGTACTCCGGGAAGCGGAGGTACCGCTGGGAGATCAGAAAAACCTGGGCTTCATGGGAACGATGGTGACCCGTGGCAGTGGACGAGGGATTGTTATACGTACAGGCATGAACACTGAAATGGGTAAAATAGCCGATCTGATTCAGAACACCGATTCACAGGAAACCCCACTACAGCGGCGCCTGGAGCAATTGGGCAAAATTTTAATTTACCTTTCTTTGGGACTAACTATATTGGTTGTCCTTGTCGGCATTATGCATGGGCAGCCGATGGGGTCGATGTTCCTCGCCGGGGTGAGTCTGGCAGTAGCCGCTATTCCGGAAGGATTGCCTGCCATCGTAACCATTGCGCTGGCGCTAGGGGTGCAGCGAATGATCAAGCGCAAAGCGATCGTCCGCAAGCTGCCGTCCGTAGAGACGCTCGGCTGCGCTTCCGTCATTTGCTCGGATAAGACGGGAACCTTGACGCAGAACAAAATGACGGTGACCCAAATTTGGCTTGAAGGTAGAACGCTGGAGGTGACCGGAGACGGTTATGAACCGGTCGGTCATATATTAGAGCAGGGTCAAGCGGTCGATCTTAAGAAGGATCAGACCTTGCGTCGCATGCTCCAGGTCAGCTCTCTGTGTGGAAATGCAGTCATCTATGAAGATGATAGTGAGCAGCAGGCGAAGAGCAAAGGCAAGGATCGGGAAGAGAACTTAGGATCAGGATGGAAGCTAAAAGGTGATCCGACGGAAGGTGCACTTGTAACACTGGCTGCGAAGATGGGATTGTCACCCGGAACGCTCGGTAGCATGTATACCCGGGTTAAGGAAATGCCCTTTGATTCGGATCGCAAACGGATGTCAGTGATTGTATCTCACCAGGGCGGCAAGATGGCGCTGGTCAAGGGAGCGCCTGATATGCTGATGGAGAAGTGTGCGTATATTCTATGGGATGGCAAGGTCGTCCCGTTTACAGGAACCTTCCGCCAGCGTGTGCAGGCTGCTAACGAAGGGATGGCCAGGAGTGCGCTGCGGGTGCTCGGAATGGCCTATCGCGACTTGCGGCCGGATGATCCGGCAGATCATGAAGATGATGTCGAATGTCAGCTCATCTTCATCGGATTGGCTGGGATGATCGATCCGCCGCGCCGTGAAGCGCGCGAAGCGATCTCTGTCTGCCGCCGCGCCGGCATCAAGACCGTGATGATTACGGGCGACCATGGATTGACTGCCGAAGCGATCGCTGCCGATCTGGGCATTATCCCCCGGGGCGGACAATCTATGTCAGGGAAGCAGCTGGCTGCGCTAAGCGACGACGAACTGGATCGCCAAGTCGACCAGATCTATGTCTACTCCCGGGTTGCCCCCGAGCATAAGCTGCGGATCGTGAAATCATTGCAGCGTAAAGGCCATGTCGTTGCGATGACGGGCGATGGGGTGAATGATGCGCCCGCAATTAAGGCGGCGGACATCGGGATCGCGATGGGAATTACGGGGACGGATGTAACCAAAGAAGCCTCGTCTCTGGTTCTAAGCGATGATAATTTCTCCTCCATCGTGTCTGCGATTGAAGAGGGCCGCAATATTTATGAGAACATCCGGAAATTTATCCGTTATTTACTCGCTTCTAATGTAGGTGAAATATTGACGATGCTCTTCGCCATGCTGGCTGGACTGCCGCTACCGCTATTGCCGATTCAGATTCTGTGGGTGAACCTCGTCACAGACGGGCTCCCGGCCATGGCGCTGGGCGTGGATCAGCCGGAGAAGGATTTGATGGAGCATAAGCCGCGCGGAGCGAGGGAGAACATATTCGCCCGCAGGCTGGGCTGGAAGATCATTAGCCGCGGCCTGCTCATCGGCTTCTGCACACTCGGGGCTTTCTGGCTGACGCTGCGTCTTGCGCCGGATGATCCGGCGCAGCTTGCCAAGGCGCAGTCGGTTGCCTTTGTAACCCTGGTCATGGCTCAGCTTATCCATGTGTTCGATTGCCGCAGCTCACGCTCCATCTTCCACCGTAACATCCTGCAGAACCGTTATCTGGTAGTCGCGGTGCTATCCTCTATACTGCTGCTGCTCGGCGTTATGTATATTGAGGCGTTGCAGCCGATCTTCAAGACGGTTCCGCTGGGAGCCAGAGAATGGGCGCTGAGTCTGGTCGCTGCCGGCATTCCTACCTTCCTGCTCGGAGCGGGTAGTGTCTGGTCGGGGCGCCGCCGCAAGTATAATGGCCCAAGACAGATGATCTCGGCGAAAAGTACAAATATTCGTGCATAAAATCAATACCCTTTGCTCCCCGTGAAATATAGACTAACCCCATACAGAGTTAGTTCAAAAAGTCCGTGTTTGATCACGAAGAAGCACAAGCTTCTGTGCTGAAGACCAACTCGCCTTTTTGGATGTACATCAAGTTCTAGGGAGTGGAGTGGGGTTAGATGGAATTTACGAAAATGCACGGGCTGGGCAATGACTTCCTGGTGTTCTATGGGGAGAAGGAATTGCCGCAGAACGTTTCGGAGTTAGCTATAAGATGGTGCAACAGATATTTTGGCGTCGGGGCGGATGGTCTGGTGTTCATACTGCCGTCGGATCGGGCCGATTATAGAATGAGGATTATTAATTCGGACGGCACGGAGGCTGAGCAATGCGGGAATGCGATCCGCTGTGTCTCCAAATATGTCTATGAAGCAGGCCATACGGATAAGCAAGTGATGACGTTCGAGACTCTCGGCGCAGGGGTGCAGGAGGTTCGGCTTCAGATAGAGGATGGAGTTGTGAAAAATGTGCGAGTCGATATGGGCGAACCGATTCTGGAGGGGAGGAGGGTTCCGACCACATTGGAGGGAGAAGCCGTTATAGGCCATCCAATCGAGACTACCGGGCGCAGGTTCAGCTTCACGGCGGTATCCATGGGGAATCCGCACTGCGTCATTTATGTGGATGATGCGCCGCGCTTTGAGCTGGAGAAGTGGGGGCCGCAGCTGGAGGCACATCCTTATTTTCCGAGAAAAACGAATGTAGAGTTCGCGACTGTGACTTCACCTGAACGGATTGAGATGAGGGTATGGGAGCGTGGTGCTGGCCCAACGCTGGCCTGTGGCAGCGGAGCCTGTGCCACCTTGGTATCCTCCGTGTTGAACGGTTATACCGGGCGTAAGGCTTGGGTCGGCTTGCAAGGCGGAGATCTCTATATCGAATGGGACCCCAGCGATAATCATGTGTATATGACGGGCCCGGCGGAAATCGTGTACCATGGCGCGGTTGAATAATTTAATTGGATGATGTACTGAAAAAGGCCTTCGGGCCTTTTTTGCCTTCTCCTTATCAATTGGCGGAAATTATGTTAAATTAATATGAAACTAAGGCGAAGATTAGATAGGTAGTTCATATATACCATTCGTTATTCGTTCTATTATCTTACAATAAGGAGGTACTCTTATGAGGCCAGATCTGCGTCAAGCTTGGCAGAATGAAGTTCTGATCGGCGATGGAGCCCTCGGTACGTATATGTACCAGCTAGGCTTCTCTGTCGGCATTTCCTATGAAGAGATGAATTTGACCCGTCCTGAGGTAATTCAGGATGTACACCGCCGCTATATTGATGCAGGTGCGAGCTTAATAGAGACGAATACATTCTCCGCCAATTACTATAAATTATCCAAATTTGGTCTGGAGGAGCAGGTAGCGGATATCAATCGTGCTGCCGTGCGGATTGCCAGGCAGGCTGCCGGAGCTGATCGCTTTGTCGCCGGTGCCGTAGGTACAATCCGGGGCGGGAAGCGGATTAACGTGACCAACCAGGAATTGGCGAACTATTTCGAGGAGCAGATGTCCGCCCTTCTGACAGAGGATGTGGATGCGCTCATTCTGGAGACATTCTATGATTTGCAAGAGATGCGTCTGGCGCTGGGACGGGCTCGTCATTTGACACAGCTTCCGGTCTTTTGCCAATTTGCGGTGGATCATCTGGGCAGAACATTGGACGGGTATTCCATTGAAGAAGCCTTCGGGATTCTCCAGGCGGAAGGTGCCGATGTGCTCGGCTTCAATTGCCATTCCGGTCCGAAGGGTATCATGAGTGTCATGGAGAAATTGAACGGTCCGCTGAATATCCCATTGTCCGTATTTCCAAATGCAGGTTTGGCGGATTATGTAGATGGAGAATATGTATATGGGGCCACTCCCGCTTACTTTGGGGAATGTGCGGTAACTTTTGCTGATTTGGGCGCAAGATTTATCGGAGGCTGCTGCGGGACAACACCGGAGCATATTGCAGCTGTAGCCAGGGCGCTCGAAGAGTACGATCCTGTGCCACTGGATGAAGGTCACCCCCTTCCGGCAATCCGTGAATCAATACAGGCGCTTGAATATGGGCCAAAGAATGAGAATGACCGTTGTGACTGCCAGCAGGCACGCAAGGCTCAGAACATTGTGGAGCTGGTGAAGGAGCGCCATACGGTCATTGTCGAGCTCGACCCTCCGCGGGATCTCGATATTGGCAAGTTCATGACAGGCGCAGCGGCTCTTAAGGAGGCGGGGATCGATGCGTTGACGCTGGCGGACAACTCATTGGCTGTAACACGGATGAGCAACATGGCGCTGGGCTCCAAGGTACATTCCGATTTGGGCCTAAGACCGCTGATTCATATCGCTTGCCGGGATCGCAATCTGATCGGTACACAGTCGCATATGATGGGCTTCGACGCACTCGGCATCGATCATATCCTTGCCGTGACCGGAGATCCGGCCCGCTTCGGGGATCTGCCCGGAGCAAGCTCGGTTTATGATCTTACTTCCTTTGAAATTATACGCATGATCAAGCAGCTTAATGAAGGGATTGCCTTCTCGGGCAAGCCGCTGAAGCATCGGGCCAATTTCATCATCGGCGCCGCCTTCAACCCGAACGTGAAGCATCTGAACAAGGCGGTGGAGCGGTTGGAGAAGAAGATCGCTTCTGGTGCGGATTACATCATGACTCAGCCGGTCTATAATCCTGAGCTGATCGTGGCGATTCGCGAGGCGACCGCTCATTTGGATATTCCGATCTTCCTTGGCATTATGCCGCTTGCGAGTGGCAAGAACGCTGAATATCTCCATAATGAGGTCCCGGGCATTACCTTGCCTGAGTCGATCCTCAAGCGGATGGAAGGCCTGCAGGGAGCGGAAGGACGCGCCATGGGCGTTGAGATAGCCAAGGAACTGTTGGATACGGCGCTGCAGCATTTTAATGGTATTTATCTGATGACTCCGTTCATGTTCTATGAAATGACGGTAGCTCTCACAAATTATGTTCATGAGAAGTCATTACACCGGGCTTCCCACTTGTCTCGTTCATAATTATCAATTACAATAGGGTAACGGATGTGATGTTCATGTCTCACAGTATGACTGGGTACGGTGGTTCCGCCAGACATTACGGCGGCTATAACATTCAATTTGAAATCAAATCTGTCAATCATCGGTATTCTGAGGTTGTACTTCGGATGCCCCGAGAGTGGACGTGCTATGAGGATAAACTGCGACGATTAGTACAGGAACATGTCAAGCGTGGTAGAATTGACGTGTTCATAGGTAAGGAGAAGGAAGATGACACCTCCTCACCCTTCGTACTAAATCGTCCGGTCATTGAAGCTTATTTACGGGCGAATGAAGAGCTGAAGCAGAATTATGGACTTGACTCCTCACTCAGCGCCAAGGATTTGCTCTCGCTACCGGAGGCGGTGATTTCTCCGGACCCTCTAATGGACGGAGCTGCAACGGATCAAGAGTGGGAGACGGTTCTCATGGAAGGTCTTGCAGAAGCCTTAGACGGCATGATCGCTATGCGGGCGCGAGAAGGTCTTCATCTGGTCTCTGATCTGGAACAGCGATTGTCCAGGCTGCAGGAGATTCACGCAGACCTCGTCAGATTGGCGCCGGAAGTAGTCGTGGACTATCGCAACCGGCTCCGAGGGCGACTCGCCGAACTGTTGGAGGGGGCTTTTGATGAACAGAGATTCGCGATGGAGGTCGCCGTATTTGCGGATCGGTCCAATATCGACGAAGAGCTAATTAGATTGAAGAGTCACTTCGAGCAGTGCCGCGGATTATTGCAATCGGAAGGGCCGGTTGGACGGAAGCTGGATTTTTTGATACAGGAAATGAACCGGGAGACGAATACGATTGGTTCTAAGGCCAATCACCTGGCTCTGGTCAACCATGTTGTCGAGATGAAAGCAGAACTGGAGAAAATTCGTGAACAGGCGGCCAATCTCGAATAACGAAACTTAGAGTCAAGTAAATTAGGGGGAAGTACCTGAATATGGCAATCAAACTTATTAACATTGGCTTTGGTAATATCGTGTCAGCCAACCGAATCATTTCAATCGTGAGTCCTGAGTCTGCTCCAATCAAGCGGATTATTCAGGAGGCAAGAGACCGGCATATGCTGATCGATGCGACCTATGGACGTCGTACGCGCGCGGTAATCATTACCGACAGTGATCATGTCATATTGTCGGCGGTGCAGCCGGAGACGGTTGCGCATCGCTTATCCACCAAAGATGATGACAACGACGAGTAAAATGGAGAGAACTATGGCTAAAGGGTTATTAATTGTTTTATCAGGGCCGTCCGGTGTAGGCAAAGGGACGGTCTGTAATGAATTACGGGCACGTATGCCAGAGCTTGTATACTCTGTTTCTGCTACGACGCGCCAGCCCCGGTTAGGGGAAGAGAACGGGGTTAATTATTTTTTCAAGACACGTGAACAATTTCTCGATATGATCGAGAAGGATCAACTGCTCGAATATGCGGAATATGTGGGTAACTTCTACGGTACCCCGCGTGACTTCGTTGAGAAGACGATTGAGAGCGGTCGCGATATCATTCTTGAGATCGAGGTGCAAGGTGCGCTCAAGGTGAAGGAGAAGTTCCCGGAGGGTGTATTCGTGTTCATGCTTCCCCCATCCCTGGATGAGCTGAAGGACCGGATTCAAGGCCGGGGTACGGAGAGCCAGGCGACGATCGATCACCGGATGTCAGTGGCAGCCGATGAGATAAACTTGCTCGAACAGTATGATTACGCTGTAGTTAATGATGAGATCGATCTGGCATGTCAGAGAATCCAGGCGATCATTACGGCGGAACATTGCAAAATAAGAAAACCTGCCGAAGTATAAACATTCGGTGAATGAGTCTAATAGAAGAGGTGTTGCTTCATGCTATATCCATCCATTGACAAGATGCTAGGTATTGTCGGTAGTAAGTATTCTCTCGTGGTAGCTGCTTCCCGCAGAGCTAGACAGCTTAGAGAGGGCTCCAAGAGCGAACTGGAGCATCCAAGATCCCATAAGCAAGTAGGGCTTGCTCTGGAAGAGATTTATGGCGGTTACATCAAGCTTAAACCGGTCACAGAAGAGCCGGAAACAATCGAGAAATAAAATAGATCGACCTCGTGGTCATTGTTGACTTTGAACAACCTCTTTAGAAACAACCGCGAGGTTGTTATTTTTTTCTGCAAGTTTCGTCTGCGGTGGGCTGTTACTTCGATCATGAAGGCGCAGCAGGATAAAATCTGACTTCGTGATAACTTGAAAGCGGGGGATAAGACGATGTTAATCGGCAAAAAAATATTGCTCGGCGTAACGGGAGGGATCGCAGCGTTCAAAGCGGCGTCTCTGTGTAGCAAGCTAGTGAAGGAAGGGGCGGAGGTTCGGGTCATCATGACCGAATCCGCTACGAAGTTCATCAGTGAGTTGACATTGCAGGCCTTGTCCAAGAACGCGGTATATACGGATACTTTTGACGAGAAAATACCTGAGAAAGTCGCTCATATCGAATTAGCCGACTGGGCTGATCTGGTATTGGTCGCTCCGGCTACGGCGAATATGATCGGTAAAATGGCTGCCGGGATCGGCGATGATATGCTCTCGACGACGCTTCTGGCTGTTACGGCCCCAATTATGCTTGCTCCAGCTATGAATGTGCATATGTATACCCATCCGGCAGTAACCCGGAATATGGCTGAACTGAGATCACGCGGGGTTCATATGATTGAACCGGGTGTAGGCTTGCTAGCCTGCGGGTATACCGGTAAGGGGAGAATGGAGGAGCCGGAAGCGATTGTGGAAGAGGCGAAGCTCTTTTTTGCACGTCAGGCGAAACGGGCTGCTCTGCCGCTTGCTGGCAAGAAGGTTGTCGTTACCGCCGGAGGTACTATAGAGCGTATCGATCCGGTCCGTTATATTACGAATGATTCATCGGGCAAGATGGGCTTCGCTGTAGCGAAGGCCGCACAGGAGCTGGGGGCGGATGTAACGCTGATTGTTGCCCGTACTCAGGTGGACCCTCCGGTTCAGATCAATGCGGTCCATGTTGAATCAGCTGTGGAAATGTACGAGGCTGTGTCTGCTCGATGGCGGGAGACAGATATTCTTGTGAAAGCGGCCGCTGTGGCGGACTACCGACCTAAGAGCCCTGCGCAGCATAAAATAAAAAAATCAGGCGACGAGCTACAGCTGGAATTGGTCAAGAATATCGATATTTTGCAGACGCTAGGTGAGCAGAAGACAACGCAGTTCCTGATTGGATTCGCAGCAGAGACCGATCATCTGGAGCAGTATGCGAAGGATAAGCTGAAGCGCAAAAACTGCGATCTCTTGGTGGCGAATGATGTGACACAGACGGGGGCTGGATTCGGAACCGATACGAATATAGTCAATATCTATGACGCAGCGGGGCTGGTACAATCCCTGCCTATGATCACTAAGGAGGAGGCGGGGCTTCGCATTATGGAGCTGGCCGCTGAACGACTGGCGGGAGCTGGCAAATGAACTTCAAAATCGCCAGGGTCATCGTTGACGTTCCGAGCCGTCAGACGGATCGGCCCTTCGATTATATTATTCCAGATGAGATGCGCGATTGGATTGAGATCGGCAGCC
Organism: Paenibacillus aceti; assembly: GCF_003614185.1. Taxonomy (GTDB): domain Bacteria; phylum Bacillota; class Bacilli; order Paenibacillales; family Paenibacillaceae; genus Fontibacillus; species Fontibacillus aceti. The sequence goes on along the minus strand of NZ_KZ987724.1, from coordinate 2,120,970 downwards.
GGGTAGGTGTCCCCTTCGGACATCGGACGGTGCAGGGGTTCGTCATCGATTTACGTCCTGATTCCGAGTTGAATTTTGCTCGTATGAAGCCGATCCAGGAGCTGCTTGACCTTATTCCTCCGCTTCCGATGGATCTCGTCAAGCTTGCCGAGTGGATGAGCCACAGGTATGCCTGCAGCATGATTTCCGCGCTGCAGGCGATGATTCCAACTGCGCTAAAAGGCAAGGCGGAGAGGTATATTCAGCTCAATGAGCCTTCTGAATCGACGACGGATCCCGAGCAGACGGAGGAAGCTGTGTATGCGGCGCCTCCGCTATTGACCGGAGAGGAAGAGAGGATCGTCGATTACATTAAAGCGAATGGTTCTATGCTGATGACGACCGCTCATTTGAGTGCTCATTTTCCGGGACAGGGAGAGACGATCAAGGGCTTGCTGCGGACGGGTGTCCTGACGGAGACGCAGATGATCAAGGACAAGGTTCGCAAGAAGACGGTCAAGACCGTCACCGCAGCAGTGAGCGGAGAGCAGGCTGAGGCGGTGCTCGCTTCCTTCAGCGCCCAGGCGCGGAGACAGAAGGAGGTTCTGCAGTTTCTGCTTGAGGTCGGCGTTACGCTCTCTTTGCAGGAGGTGCTGTCGACTCTGCATGTCACAGCAGGAACGGTCAAGAAGCTGGTGGAGAAGGGATTTGTCGTGATGGAGGATGCGGAGGTATTCCGTGATCCTTATCAGGATAGACGCTTCAAACGGACGGACCCGCTGCCGCGGACCCCGGAACAGGAATGGGTCTATGGCAAGATCAGCGAAGTGCTGGATAACCGGGCCTATGGCGCTTTTTTATTGCATGGGGTTACCGGGAGCGGGAAGACAGAGGTCTATATGCAGACGATCGAGCGGTGTATCTCGCTGGGTCGCCAGGCTATTGTACTGGTGCCGGAGATTTCCCTTACCCCGCAGATGGTAGAGCGGTTCAAAGGACGGTTTGGCAATAAGGTGGCTGTTATGCACAGCCGACTGTCAACCGGGGAACGCTATGATGAATGGCGCAAAATCAGGGAGGGACGTGTACAGGTTGCGATCGGTGCCCGATCCGCTGTCTTCGCCCCTTTCTCGGATCTCGGCTTGATCGTCATGGATGAGGAGCATGAGACCTCCTATAAGCAGGAGGAGACTCCTAAATATCATGCAAGGGATGTAGCGATTCGCCGGGCTAAGCAGCATCATGCTGCTGTGATTCTCGGTTCGGCCACGCCATCGCTGGAGAGCTATCACGCTGCCAGATCCCTGAATAATGAGCAATATGCGCCGATGCTGCTTGAAATGAATGCCAGAGCTTCAGGCAGTAAGCTGCCAGGTATACAGATCGTAGATATGCGGGAAGAATTGCGGGAAGGGAACCGTTCGATGTTCAGCCGGGATCTTCATGCCGGAATCGCCGCCAGGCTCGAACGCGGAGAGCAGAGCGTACTATTCTTGAACCGGCGCGGGTTCTCGACCTTTGTCATGTGCCGCACCTGCGGTTATGTGGCCGGCTGCCCGGACTGTGATATTTCGTTGACTTATCATCAGAAATCGAATAATTTGCGCTGCCATTATTGCGGCTATGCCGTTCCCGCGCCTTCGGTATGCCCGGAGTGCGGCAGCGAGCATATCCGTTATTTTGGCACCGGCACCCAGCGGGTGGAGAGTGAGCTTTCCAAGCTCTTCCCGGGCATTCGGGTCATCCGCATGGATGTGGATACGACGACAGAGAAGGGCTCCCATGAGAAGCTGCTGAAGGCTTTTCGCGACAAGAAGGCGGATGTGCTGCTGGGCACGCAAATGGTGGCTAAGGGACTTGATTTCCCGGATGTTACATTAGTAGGCGTCATTGCGGCGGATACATCGCTTAATTTTCCGGATTTCCGCTCTGCGGAGAAGACCTTTCAGCTGTTGACACAGGTCGCCGGGCGGGCTGGCCGTCACCAGCTTCCGGGTGAAGTGGTGATCCAGACGTATATACCGGATCATTATTCGATCATCCATGCGAGTCAGCATGATTATAATTCATTCGTGCGTGAGGAATTACAGCATCGCAAGGCGCTGCATTATCCGCCATACAGCCGCCTGATTCTCGTAACACTGTCCCATGAGAAGCTGCCTTTATTGCTGCGCATGGCCGAGAATTTCACGGCGAACCTGCGTGGCAAGGCTCAGCAGTTGGGATGGTTCGGCAATATGGACCGTTTTACGAGGGATGTCCTGGACATTCTAGGGCCTGTCGCTTCGCCGATCCCCCGCATCAAGAACCGTTACAGATTCCAATGTATGGTGAAGTATCGCGGCTCGCTGGACGCGTCCGAGCTGGTACGCAGTGTAGCCGAGACCATGCTGAACGATATGCGCGACTCGTCGTTTCAGATCAGTATCGATGTCGACCCGCAGATGCTAATGTAATATGCGGGGGACGAGTGGTAGTAACTTGGGTGGCATAAGTATGGTGAGTATGGTAAGTATGGTATGGATGCCAGGAGCGAGTATAGTGAAAAGCTGCTAAAGTGAGCAAGAGTGAGAAAAAGCGAGCAAAAGTGCAGGCTTTAACTCTCAGAAACCTAAGCAATGCGAAATACCTGCAGAAGAAGTGCAGGTTTTTGATAAATATGTGACTTGAAGGGTGCGAAACAGGGGATTTTTCGGATGCCCTAAATTGTAACGAAACGTGGTATCGCTATTTGCACCAAAAAGGGCGATTTCAAAATCTAACGAAACTGGGCATCGCTATTGGGCCCAAAAAGCGACTAAATGACGGGTTTTCACTCATATAACGATATGGTGTTTCGTTAGATTTACATGGGTGCTGATTTCGTGGCAATAACGATATGGAGTTTCGTTAGAGCGCCAGAGGATCCGGCTGAATTCAAGATTCTATGTCGAGAACGCTCCTTGGTTTGGTTCGAGCTCCAAAGTGAAATTATTGAATTACCAATTGAAAGAAGATTCGAAGTCGAATATGCTCCCTTGATTTACTTCGTGATCAAAAGTGGGTTTTTTGAATTACCTCTATAAAAGGATGGTGTGAAGTATGGCGTTGCGGATTATCGTCCAAGAACCGGACGAAGTGCTGCATCAGGTAGCAAAAGAGATCAAGAAAATAACCCCTAACGTGAAAAAATTGCTTACAGATATGGCGGATACAATGTATGACGCCGAAGGAGTCGGACTTGCGGCTCCCCAGGTTGGCATTCTTAAGCGTGCCATCGTGGTGGATGTTGGGGATGAGCATGGCTTGATTGAATTGATCAACCCTGAGATTGTCAGCAAGGAAGGAGAGCAATTCGGAGCCGAGGGCTGCCTGAGCATTCAGGGGCTGCGCGGTGATGTGCGTCGTGCCCAGAAGGTAACTGTAAAAGGTCTCGACCGCAACGGTAATGAAGTTACTTATACAGGAACGGATCTGCTGGCAAGAGCTTTTCAGCATGAAATTGACCATCTGAATGGTGTTCTATATACGGATGTTGCAGAAAGAGTATATGAAATTACCCCTGAGGGTGAAGAAAAGGTGTGAGTATAGGGTGAATATCGTATTTATGGGCACGCCCGCTTTTGCCGTACCATCTCTGGAGGCGTTGCTTGCAGGAGGCTATAAAGTAGTAGGTGTAATAACACAACCGGATCGTCCGCAAGGGCGAAAAAGAATACTAACCCCGACTCCTGTAAAGGAAGCGGCTTTACGTCATGGGCTACCTGTGCTGCAGCCGCAGAAGATGCGCGCGCCGGAAGCTGTGGAGGAACTGGCTGCGCTGTGTCCGGATCTCATTGTAACCGCGGCCTACGGACAGATCTTGCCGAAGGCGGTGCTTGATCTGCCGAAGCTTGGCTGCTTGAATGTGCATGGATCCCTGCTGCCAACTTATCGCGGTGGAGCGCCGATCCAGCGTTCGATCATCAACGGCGAGAAGGAAACGGGTGTCACGCTGATGTATATGGCTGAAGGCCTGGATACGGGCGATATGATTGAGAAAGTAGTAGTTCCGATTGAGGATGAAGACAATTCAGGAACGATGTTCGAGAAATTAAGCGTAGCTGGGGCAAAGCTGCTGATGGAGCAGCTGCCGCTGATTCTGAACGGCACCGCCAAACGGATTCCGCAGAATGATGCGGAGGCTTCGTATGCTCCTAACTTATCGCGCGAGGATGAACGGATCGATTGGACGGCTTCTTCCCGGGATATTTTTAATCGGGTTAGAGGGTTAGTTCCTTTCTCGGGTGCATTTACACTGTGGAATGATGAAGTGTTCAAAATATGGTCTATAGCCAAGCCATCTGGTTCGGCTTCGAGCTCTGATGTGGCTCCTGGAACGGTGCTTGACCTGTCCGCGCAAGGGATCGAAGTGAAGACTGGCGATGGGTCGGTTTGGCTGACTCGCGTGCAGCCCGCCGGCAAAAAAGCAATGGAAGCTTCCGAATTTATTCGCGGCGGCGTGATGAAGAAAGGTACGGTATTGTCATGAGTGACAAGAAAGGTAGTTCCAGTCAGGCTGGCAGCAGCAAGGGACGACAAGGGGATAAGGCAGGAGCGGGTAGAGGTGCGAACGCAGGACAAAGAGGCAAGAAGACGCACCCTACGGCGCGGGATACTGCACTGGATGTGCTGACCGCTGTTGAGCAGGAAGGGGCATATAGCAATCTGCTGCTTAACGGAGCACTGCAGAAGTCTGGATTGAGCGGCCCGGATGCGGGACTGGCTACTGAACTGGTGTACGGTACGATATCCCGCTTAAATACAATTGACTACTTCCTGGAGTCTTTCGTAAGCAAGGGCTTGGCCAAGCTGCAGCCGTGGGTCAGAAATTTACTGCGGCTAAGCTTCTACCAATTATATTATCTCGATCGAATCCCTGCTCATGCGGCAGTGAATGAAGCGGTAAACATCGCGAAACGGCGGGGTCATCAAGGCATCTCTGGAATGGTGAACGGGGTGCTTCGCAATGTGCTCCGCCGCAAAGAGGAATTGATCCTGCCTAGTGATTTGCCAGCGGCAGCCCGGATATCGCTAGCGTATTCCCATCCGGAGTGGCTGGTCGCACGTTGGATTGAGCAGTATGGTGAAGCTGTGGCTGAAGCCATATGTCGGTCGAACAATGAACCGCCTTCGGTCAGCGTCCGAGTGAATCGGTCGAAGATCAGCCGGGAGGAAATGCTGGGAATTATGCAAGGTCAGGGGCTGGAGGCTACTCCCTCTCCTGTAACGACGGACGGCATTCTGGTGCAGAGCGGCGGTAACATGGCGCTGACTGAATGGTATAGCAAGGGGCTGATCTCCATTCAGGATGAGAGCTCGATGCTCGTTGGTGCGGCGGTCAATGCTCACCCTGGGATGAAGGTGCTGGATTGCTGCGCGGCTCCTGGAGGCAAGACCTGCCATATCGCTGAGAGGCTGGAGGGGCGTGGCCAAGTGATTGCCAATGACATCCATCCACATAAAGCGAAGCTGATCGCAGACCAGACTCAGCGTCTGGGTCTTCAGATTGTGGAGACCATGACCAGCGATGCTGTCACATTGTCTGAGCATTTTGCTCCAGAGTCGTTCGATCGTATTTTGCTGGATGCGCCTTGTTCTGGTCTGGGGGTTATCCGTCGCAAACCAGATTTAAAATGGTCGAAAACCCCTGGGGATATTTCAGAGATTAACGCGATTCAACATGCTCTGTTGGATGCGGTATGCGGGCTGCTCAAGCCGGGCGGGGTTCTCGTCTATAGTACCTGTACGATCGAGCGAAGCGAGAATGCCGGGATGGTGGAAGCCTTCCTGCAGCGACATCCAGAGTTCTCCCTTGCTGATGATCTCCCGGAAGACGGGGATAACTTAAGGGAGGCAAATGTCAGAGAGAAGACGGGCCTGCAAATCTTGCCGCAGGACTTTCACTCCGATGGCTTTTACATTGCCCGCCTTGTGAAGAAGACCAGTGATCAAACTAAGTAAATAATGATTGGTCATGTCAGCGTTACCATGCGTTGGATGAATGAGGCACACTTCTACTTTAAAGTTATGCGATGTAGAGGTGTGCTTTTTTGTGACCATGCATTATTGAACTAGTTGGATCGAGACCATTTCCATTGTTAATCGGTTAAAATAGAGGAGAATTGAGCGGATTGGTTGAATATTGTAGTTAGTTGTAGTTAGTTCATGTTAGTTCACTGTAAGTTGTTAGTGTTCGAATGTGCCCAATCATAGCTGCCATTCTTGGCATGTTAGATGGATTAATGATCGGGTAATTGCAATATATACATTTAAAGTCTCAAGTAGCAGGTAAATTTCTTTTACTAATGTATTTAGTACACTTAAACTAGCTCATTTCTGTAAATTGGGGGGACTCTGCTATTCTAACTGCATGTTCTGCATTAAAATCTGCTTTCATACTGATTGCTGCGGGTTTAACTGTACTTTCTGCAATTACGGAGCTCTTCTTAGCGGAATTTTGCAACGTTTGAACCAATCATTTGGATCAACCATCGTTCCCCGAACCTCTGACGAAACTACAGATCGCTATTTTCCCAAAAACAGCGGTAAAAAAATTTTAACGAAACACCATATCGTTATTCGCTGGAAATCTCGACTTTAGTCCCCAAACTAGCTCCAATAGCGATCCCCAGTTTCATTAAAATTAGAAACAGCCCTTTTGAACGCGAATAGCGACATGACGTTTCGTTAGAGATGGCTGATAAAATTCATAGGCATCTGACAGCAGATTTTTCGGATTTCAAGAGGAAATTTTGCTAAAATAAGAGCAAAGGACGTAATATAGACTGTAACGTTGATTGGTGCGAACCCCAAGCGAACATGAAATCCCCGGGGGATTCGCACCAAGAATCTCTTGGCTTTTATCCATAAATGGAAAATAAAGAATATTTTCAAACTATCAATATTTTTATTTCAGTAAGAAAGTACCGATTTCTGGGCTTATCCGCCCTAATTTCGGAGTCGCATCCTACGTGGATGCGTGGATTGAAAGACATCACCGGCTGCAGAGGGAGGGAAAAGAACCAGTCGCATCCTACGTGGATGCGTGGATTGAAAGTGTGATCCAAACGGTGATAGCAATAAAGCGCGTTGTCGCATCCTACGTGGATGCGTGGATTGAAAGTCCTTTTCAATTGGTCGTGACAAAATGCCTGCTAGTCGCATCCTACGTGGATGCGTGGATTGAAAGCTCTACCCTGTACATAATTATTCGTTTGCCTCCGCGTCGCATCCTACGTGGATGCGTGGATTGAAAGCCCAAAAATGGCGCCCAGACCACGACGAGAAATCATGTCGCATCCTACGTGGATGCGTGGATTGAAAGGATACACGCTAACGCAAAGATGACAGCACCTTACGTCGCATCCTACGTGGATGCGTGGATTGAAAGCCGTTTTTAGAAATAACGAGATCAGCCCCAAAGTCTCCCGTCGCATCCTACGTGGATGCGTGGATTGAAAGACTTTCCATGAAACGGTCATGATCCTCATAATAGTCGCATCCTACGTGGATGCGTGGATTGAAAGCGAAAAGGTCTTCGAAGGTGTAATCCGGGCAGTCAAGTCGCATCCTACGTGGATGCGTGGATTGAAAGGTTTTTGGTCGTCCGTTTTCGTAATCCCAATCCGGTCGCATCCTACGTGGATGCGTGGATTGAAAGTAACAAGGAAACGGGAGAGACAAACATATTTGATGTCGCATCCTACGTGGATGCGTGGATTGAAAGTGTGAAAGTGGATGCTGCATTGTATTTTTGGAACTGTCGCATCCTACGTGGATGCGTGGATTGAAAGTCAGCAATATCCATTAGCGTCTCTGCTTGCCAGTCGTCGCATCCTACGTGGATGCGTGGATTGAAAGTCCGTCCTTATTTACGGCATATGTCAGGTCCTTTGTCGCATCCTACGTGGATGCGTGGATTGAAAGATGTTGTGAATGCATACTGTTTTGTTCACAGACTGGTCGCATCCTACGTGGATGCGTGGATTGAAAGAAGTTGCTGTTGGTTTAGCATCACCTTCATGCGCCGTCGCATCCTACGTGGATGCGTGGATTGAAAGCTCTAATGCATAAAATCGCTTAGAGAGCCATTTCAGGCGTCGCATCCTACGTGGATGCGTGGATTGAAAGTTGAAATGAACCGGTCTCTCCAGAATGATCATTTCGTCGCATCCTACGTGGATGCGTGGATTGAAAGATTTTGTAGCAGTCTCTTTCGTTATCCGTTAGCGTCGCATCCTACGTGGATGCGTGGATTGAAAGATACTAGAGCTTCTAGCGATCCATCCGGCGATCCGTCGCATCCTACGTGGATGCGTGGATTGAAAGTACCTCCTCAACTGGTTCGTCATAAAACCAACCTCGTCGCATCCTACGTGGATGCGTGGATTGAAAGCTTTTTTCGATCTCCTTGATCGTCATCATGACCAGTCGCATCCTACGTGGATGCGTGGATTGAAAGCCTTTACGTAGACAAGGCTGGCATAGATGGTGATCTCGTCGCATCCTACGTGGATGCGTGGATTGAAAGGCAATATGTCCAAAGAAATCCCGGTCGCTGCTACTGTCGCATCCTACGTGGATGCGTGGATTGAAAGTTTAATGAACAACTTGAAAAGGGCGCACGTCGTAGTCGCATCCTACGTGGATGCGTGGATTGAAAGTTTGGAGCTGCTATGCAATCAGTCAGCACAGCGACAGTCGCATCCTACGTGGATGCGTGGATTGAAAGTGGATGACTTTGGCGATGGATACCAGGCAGCTGGCCGTCGCATCCTACGTGGATGCGTGGATTGAAAGGCCGCGCTGACGGGTTTATCCGTGAGCTGACTGACAGTCGCATCCTACGTGGATGCGTGGATTGAAAGTGATAAGGATGTCGATTCTGGCGAATACCTATTCGTCGCATCCTACGTGGATGCGTGGATTGAAAGTGTACCCTTTGCTCAAGTATTCCTGAGCTTTGAGGTCGCATCCTACGTGGATGCGTGGATTGAAAGTTTAAACCTATGTTTGGCTCAATCGCAGCTGGCAGTCGCATCCTACGTGGATGCGTGGATTGAAAGATGTAGTCTAGACAGTGTAACGTCTTGATCGAATCGTCGCATCCTACGTGGATGCGTGGATTGAAAGAGGCAGCGATACTTTCCCGCAACTAGCGGCTAAGGTCGCATCCTACGTGGATGCGTGGATTGAAAGATGGATGACAATATACCTTCGTCTTAATTTCCGAGTCGCATCCTACGTGGATGCGTGGATTGAAAGTGCATGAACACCGTTTAAAACGTCATCGCCCTGTTCATGTCGCATCCTACGTGGATGCGTGGATTGAAAGACGCAAGGATGCCGCGTGGTACTCGGAAAATACGTCGCATCCTACGTGGATGCGTGGATTGAAAGTTCTAGGTTAAATGTTTTTTGGCAGCCAGCATTACGTCGCATCCTACGTGGATGCGTGGATTGAAAGTTTTTTTAGCCATACACACCGTTTTCCTCCCCTGGTCGCATCCTACGTGGATGCGTGGATTGAAAGCTTTATCATTGCGGGGAATAAAATACGATGGATCAGGTCGCATCCTACGTGGATGCGTGGATTGAAAGATGTATCCACCAACCGTCTTGCCGATAAGTTATTTGTCGCATCCTACGTGGATGCGTGGATTGAAAGTGAACCGTTTAACCTTTTTAGTATACTGCGCTCGTCGCATCCTACGTGGATGCGTGGATTGAAAGCATTTTCACCGACGCACTGCCCAGACGATTACGGGTCGCATCCTACGTGGATGCGTGGATTGAAAGCAAAAGCAATGACTCCGTAAAACATAATAAAAAAGATCGTCGCATCCTACGTGGATGCGTGGATTGAAAGTCTTTGCGAGGGTCATCGTGGTCCCGACGTTGTACCGTCGCATCCTACGTGGATGCGTGGATTGAAAGCTCGATCAATACGATGTCTTCGCGGGCAACACGGTCGCATCCTACGTGGATGCGTGGATTGAAAGTGCTCGATAATTTCGTTGTCATAATACGGAATGTCGTCGCATCCTACGTGGATGCGTGGATTGAAAGTAGATTCAGATCAGAAACCGAAGTATGTAAGTCGTCGCATCCTACGTGGATGCGTGGATTGAAAGATAGGGGAGACGGATGGAAATGAATCGGGTATGTAGTCGCATCCTACGTGGATGCGTGGATTGAAAGGTTCCAGCCCTGGCTATCAGCTTTATAGCTGGAGCGTCGCATCCTACGCGGATGCGTGGATTGAAATGGCAAACCAGTTTCGCTCTCTGGACGATTTAATGTCGCATCCTACGTGGATTAAAGCCATCCTTTGCTAGACATCTATAAATGTTATATACTGGAATTTGGTGAAGCACACTTCTACTATTGTGAAGCGATAATAGGGGTGTGCTTTTTTGTATACATAAGGGATTGGAGTTACTGTTTATATGAGAAAATAGTAGAACATACTTATTCTGGAGGGGGATAGCAATGATTTTTGAAATGACCACTCAAGTTCGGGTATCAAACATTGAAGAGGGGCAGAAATGGTATGAGGCACTTTTAAATAGAAAGCCTGATGTTATACCACATGAAGGCTTTGCGGAGTGGGAACTGGTTCCCGGATGTTGGTTACAGATTGCAGAAGGAATGCCTACTGAAGGCAATGGACCATTACGTTTTGGAACAACGAATATTGAAGCTGAAAAAGTTAGACTTGTTGAAGTGTTAGAGATCGATGATTTTGAAATTTACTCAAGACCAGAGGTTCCAGTTAAATGGGGGACTTTTACAGATCTTTGGGGAAATCGTCTTGGATTTTTTGAGTATCTGGATAAATACGAAGAACGAGAACGTATAAGGATGATTCTTGGAACTAAAGAGAAATAATATAATTGGGGTATATTGTCGTGATTTTTAATATGGAGAAGTTCCGTGCAGGACAGATGGACAAGTCGCATCTACCGTATATCCATGCTCCGCTGATGGACCATTGGCAGCAAATGAAGGGCTTCCGACGCGGCGCAGGATTAACAGACCTGCAGGGACGTAATTTTGCATTACTAGACGGGGGTGTGGTATTCTACCATCCGGACCAATCGAGCCAAGATGGTTTTCAATCGATGGTGACTCATTAGCTTTTAGCAATCTGAAGATTAATGCCGGGCAATAGCTGTTTTATGAGGGCCTGGTCCTATCTTTTTAAGACGTTAAGCCTTGTCAAGGGCTTCCTCTTTAGTGTTATTATATTTTATGCTAAAATAGGTGGAATGAGTATGATGGTGTAATTGATACTATAAGAATAGGTGTGTGAAGATGAAACCTTTTATATATGATCTTACTTTGGAAGAGCTCCAGCAATGGGTGGTTGAGCAAGGGGAGCCTGCCTTTCGCGGTGCGCAAATATTTGACTGGCTTTATGTGAAGCGCGTAAACTCTTTTGATGAGATGACCAATTTGTCTAAGACGCTCCGTCAAAAATTGGACGAACAGTTCTCTTTCGTCACTTTGAAGGAAATTACGAAGTTCGAATCCAAGGATGGGACGGTCAAATTCCTGTTCGGTCTGCATGATGATCATGCGATCGAGACGGTCATCATGAAGCATAACTATGGTAACAGTGTCTGTGTTACTACGCAGGTCGGTTGCAGAGTCGGTTGTACGTTCTGCGCGTCTACCTTGGGCGGGCTCAAGCGTAATCTTACTCCAGGCGAGATCGTTGCTCAGGTCGTTCAAGCACAGAAGATTCTTGATGACCGTGGCGAGCGCGTCAGCAGCATTGTGATCATGGGCACAGGTGAACCTTTCGAGAATTATGAGGCAACGATGAAATTTTTGCGAATTATGATTCATGAGAAGGGCTTGAACATTGGACAACGGCATATTACTGTATCAACGAGCGGTATCGTTCCCAATATATATAAATTTGCTGATGAGGATACTCAGATCAATCTGGCGATTTCGATTCACGCTCCGAATGATGCGCTTCGCTCCAAGCTAATGCCTGTCAACCGGCGGTTTCCGTTTGCCGATGTTATTGAGGCGCTGCGATATTATATCGCCAAGACTGGACGTCGGGTAACGTTTGAATACGCTCTGATTGGCGGGGTTAATGACCAGGTGGAGCATGCGGAAGAACTGGCGGAGGTCCTCAAGGATATGCTCTGCCATGTAAATCTGATTCCGGTGAACCATGTTCCGGAACGCAAGTATGTTAGAACCTCAAGAAACGATATTTTTCAGTTTCAGCGCGCATTGGCGGATAAGGGCATCAATGTGACGATTCGCCGGGAGCAAGGACATGATATTGCGGCGGCTTGTGGACAACTGCGGGCCAAACATATGCAGTCTGGTACGAGGTGATAAGTTTTGATAAAAACGGCTTATGTAAGTGATGTAGGGCGAGTTCGCTCTGTAAATGAAGACAGCAGTTGGGTGGCAGGTCTGGAACAAGGATATACGCTTGCTATCGTTGCTGATGGTATGGGAGGACATCGAGCTGGAGATACAGCCAGCCGTCTGACAGTCGAGACGATTGTTCAGGATTTGCGGTCCTTGCCTGCTGGTCTCTCTCCGCAGGAGTTCGGAGATGAATTGCAGCGGGCGATTCTGCATGCGAATGAAATCGTATTTCGCGAGGCGAAGGAGCATGTGGAATATTACAACATGGGCACTACGGTCGTAGCCGTCCTCCTGCAGGAACGGATAGGGGTAATTGGCCATATCGGCGACAGCAGAGTGTATCAATTCCGAAAAAGCGATATTGCTCAGATTACTGAGGATCATTCGTTAGTTAATGAACTGCTTAAGAGTAATCAGATCAGTGAGCAGGAAGCGAATGTGCATCCGCATCGGAATATCGTTACCCGGGCATTGGGGACAGATGAGCAGGTTGCCGCCGACATGTATCCGGTGACATTGGATGAAGGGGATATATTGCTGCTCTGCAGTGATGGTCTCAGCAATTATGTAACCCCGGAACAAATGATTCATACGCTTGAAGCCAGTGAGCTTCCTCTTGACCATCGTGCGAATCAGTTACTTCAATTTGCCCTGGATGCGGGGGGCGATGACAATATTACTGTCGCATTATTGGAATATCATGATGAGTCTGAGTCAAGCGCAAAGGGGTGGAATTTATGATCGGTCACGAGCTAGGTGGTCGTTACCAAATTATTGAACGAATTGGCGGGGGAGGAATGGCCCTCGTATACCGGGCACAGGATATTCTGCTAAACCGCAATGTGGCTATCAAGGTCCTGCGTCAGCAATTTGTGAATGATGAGGAATTCATTCGCCGCTTTCGCCGTGAAGCACAATCAGCTGCATCTCTATCACATCCGAATATCGTCAGCGTCTATGATGTAGGACAAGAGGGCGATGTGCATTATATTGTGATGGAATATATTGAAGGCCGTAACCTGAATGAAATTATTAAAGAGCGTGCCCCACTGCAGGTGGATGAGGCGGTTCGGATCGCTTCGCAGATTGCCGATGCTTTGGATCATGCGCATATGAATCATATTATTCATCGCGATATTAAGCCGCATAACATATTGATCGGCCGGAATGGCTGGGTTAAGGTAACGGATTTTGGGATCGCGCGGGCTGTGACCTCAACCACGATTACGCAGACAGGCTCGGTCGTCGGGTCGGTGCATTATTTCTCGCCTGAACACGCCAAAGGAGTGGCCACCGGTGAGAAGTCCGATTTATATTCCCTCGGGATCGTACTCTATCAGATGCTAACCGGACGTCTTCCATTCCTGGGAGAAAGCCCGATCAGCGTTGCGCTGAAGCATCTGCAGGAGCATTTTGATGAGCCGCGTTCCGTGAATCCGATGATTCCTCAGAGCGTAGAGAATATTATATTGAAATCTATGCGCAAGAATCCAGGGGAAAGATATGAATCTGCCAAGGAAATGCGGCGTGATCTGGAGACTAGCCTGCTACCGGAGCGGAGGACGGAGTCCAAGCTTATTTTTGCCGAGGATGATGATGAGGATAGCACTCGCATCGTTCCAGCCATTAAGCCTCAGGGCAGACAGTCTGGCGGGGGCTCGAAGCTGTCCCGTGATGATCAAGGCTCGGATGAACGGCAGAAAAAGAAAGCGAGTCAGAAGCCGTCAAGCAGCAAAGTTAAAATGTGGGTTGGTATTACACTGATTGTTCTGGTCGCGATGCTGGGTATCGCTTGGTATGTGAATAAGCTCGTCACAGTGCCTGAGGTTACAGTACCAAATGTCATTAATAAATCTATTGAAGAGGCGACAGAGGAATTCTCTAACGTGGGCATTGTTGTCGGCGAGATTATCCAGAAATACAAAGAAGGCGTGGATGAAGGAATCGTCTACGATCAGAGCAAGCCTGAGGGAACCTTGGTGAAAAAGGGTTCAACGATTGATTTAACGGTAAGCATTGAGAAAGAGCTGGCGAAAATGCCATTGCTGACGGATTCGAATATTACCTATGACGTTGCTGTGGATCAGCTAGTGCAGCTCGGGGTGTCACGGGACAAGATTAAAAGGGTTGATGAACCCTCCAATGAGGTGGAAGCAGAGAGAATCATCTCGCAAGATCCAGCCGCTAATTCTTCGTTTGATCCAGAGAAGGTTGAGATCACCCTGAAGGTGAGCAAGGGGCCGGAAAATATCAAGATGCCTAAGCTAACCGGATTAACTCAGGACGAAGCGCTGAAGGCAATCGAGGGGGCGGGACTGAAGCTCGCCAAGGATGGAATTAAGCAGAAATCGAGCTATGAGGTTAAAGCGGGCGAAGTTATGGAGCAGTGGCCATTTCCTGAAGGCCATGATGTAGCGCCAAACTCCGATGTTACGATATTCGTCAGCTCAGGATATCCGCCGGAAGCGATAGAGTATACCTTCGAGTTCCCGGTAGTTCCGGCAACGGATGGTGAGAAGAGCAAGATTCGCATCATCTACGCGGATGCCCGCGGTGAGAATCGGGAAGGGGACACAAGGACAATTTCCAAGCCGCAATATATGTCGGTAGATTTGGTACTGGCGCCGAACAAGGACGGCTTTGTCAATGTGTACTGTGATGGGGCATTAACGAACTACACGATCTCGTATATTGACGCCAAGCAGGGGACGGTACCGGTACCGTCGATGCCTGTAACGAATCCGAACCCGGATGATTCAAATACGGACTCTAACGATGGCAATAACGGCAACGGGGATGCTGATCAGGGTGTTCCTGATACCGGGTTGAATGATAGCTCAGTTAGATCGAATCTGTCAGATTCCTCTAAATATACCGGGAAATTAGCTAACGGGAAATTGGATAATAGCAAGATGAGAGGATCCAGACATCGTTAAAAATAAACAGCAGAGCTTGAATCGATACAAGAGACAGATATGAAAGCGAGGCCTGCCAAGAATGCCTAAAGGCTTGATCGTTAAGGCGCTAAGCGGATATTACTATGTGAAACCTGCTGACCCGGCGTTGGATGAGATTGTCCAGTGCCGGGGACGCGGTATTTTTAAGAAAAAGGGAATAACACCTCTAGTTGGAGATCGGGTAATGTATAGCCCGACCGAGAATGGCGAGGGGATGGTGGATGAGATTCTGCCGCGTACGACAGAATTGATTCGTCCGCCGATCGCCAACGCCAGGCTGGCAGTTCTGCTCTTCTCTCTGAAAGAGCCGGATCTGAATTTGCAGCTTCTGGACAAGTTCCTGGTACATATCGAACATGCGGGGCTGCAAGCGTTGATCTGTCTGACCAAAGAGGACTTGCTCGAAGCCGAGGAAGAGGATGCGGCCAGCATCACAGCGCAAGTAGCCCGGCTATATGAACAGATTGGATACGAAGTATTCATTACCAGTTCAATTACTGGAAAAGGAACGGGAGCGGTGAAGTCGCGGCTGGCTGGGGAGATCAGTGTGTTATCCGGTCAATCCGGGGTCGGCAAATCGACACTGCTGAACGCGATGTTCCCCGGTTTGTCGCTGGAGACGAGCGAGATCAGCATGAAGCTGGGCCGCGGCAGACATACGACTCGTCATGTGGAACTGATCGAACTTGAGAATGGCGGATATGTGGCGGATACTCCTGGCTTTAGCCAGCTTGATTTCCTGGAACTTGGAGTCGAGGAGCTCTCCACCTGCTTCCGTGAGTTCCGCGATTTCGCGGAAGGATGCAAATTCCGAGGCTGCACCCATCTTCATGAGCCTGGCTGTAAGGTAAGGCAAGCGCTTGATGAGGGGACTATTGCGGCAGGGCGCTATGAGCACTACGTACAATTTTATGAGGAAATGAAAGAGAAAAAACGGAGGTATTGACTTCATGAACGACATCTATATTGCACCGTCTATATTGTCAGCTGATTTTGCCAAGTTAGGTGAAGAAGTGGTCGAGGTAGAGCGTAGTGGCGCCGATTGGCTTCATGTCGATGTCATGGACGGTCATTTCGTCCCTAATATTACATTCGGAGCAGCGGTGATGGGAGCGATTGCCCCTCTGACCAAGCTGCCACTGGATGTCCATCTGATGATCGAGAATCCCGAACAGTATATTCCGGCCTTTGCTCAGGCGGGAGCACATCTCATTACAGTGCATCAGGAGGCTTGCATCCATCTGCATCGCGTTGTGCATCTGATCAAGGAGCATGGGGTTAAGGCCGGCGTAGCGATCAATCCGGCGACTCCGGTATCTGCCATTCGCGAGGTGCTGGAGGATGTAGATCTGGTGCTCGTCATGACGGTGAACCCGGGTTTCGGAGGACAGGCCTTCATTCCGTCAACGCTGCGGAAGATCAAGGAATTGAAGGAATTGCGGGAAGAGCTGGGACTGAAGCAGCTTCGAATCGAGGTAGATGGTGGAATTTCGGCAGCTACGGCGCCGCTTGTCGTGGAGGCAGGAGCGGATGTGCTGGTAGCGGGCAATGCGGTATTCGGCCGCAGTGACCGGAGCGAGGCTATTCAAGAGATTCGCAGCAGTTTACAATAGTAGGCCTGCTAGTAAAGTTTGCACGTTAGCAGGATATTTGCATGGCTTCGTCTTGTCTGATTGGCATAGTGATTCACTAAGGCGCATACAATGGGTTACATGAGCGGGTTCTCATGTGGCCTTTTTTTGTTGACGGGGAATACACAGGAAAAGGGTGCAGAACATACAATATGGTTGAGGGCATGAGAATGATGGGGAGGGTGAACGATGAAATTTTATACATTCAAGCTGCCTAAGTTTTTGGGAGGATTCGTTAAGGCCGTATTGAATACTTTTCACAAAAACTAAGCAGTGACAACTGCTGCCGCTACCATGGATTACGGCGCTACGCAAATCCTGCCTTCCATCACGCGGTTTGTGGCGAATAGCTGTTTTCATGGTTGCAGAAAAGCGGCGGAAGAATACGAAAAAAGCACCTCTATTTAAGAAAAGGTGCTTTTTGTCTATATGCTTATTCTCACCATTATGCGCGAGTCACTTTACCGGATTTCAAAGCCCGAGTGCTGACGTATACGCGCTTTGGTTTACCGTCTACCAAGATCCGGACTTTTTGCACGTTTACGCCCCAAGAACGACGATTGCGATTGTTTGCGTGGGATACATGGTTACCGCTGCTTGGTTTCTTGCCAGTTACATAGCATTTGCGAGACATTCATTACACCTCCTGTTCCAATACACCTGTCTTGAAAATAACAGTTTATTATTGAAGTTAACAGTTATTGTTCAAGCCGGCATAAGCCGGTCGATTTCCTTCTTGTAAACCTATAAATGTATAGGAAACCGCATAAAACAATACTTACATATAATATCACAGTAAAAAAACGTCCGTCAACCGATCGACAAACTTTATTTCTATAGTGTGCTTGTTGCGCTTTGTTTATTTATTTATCTTTGTTCTTATAGTACAATATGGTTTAGCCCATAATAATTTCAAGGGAGGAGTGAGCGTAGGCGTGACTATACAACTGGAGACCGAATATGGAAGAATCGATATTTCGGAGGAAACAGTAGCTGTGATCGCCGGATCGGCCGCCATGGAATGTTATGGACTGGTAGGGATGGCAAGCCGGAAACAATTCAAGGACGGCATTGCTGAATTGCTGGGGCGTGAGAATTTAGCCCGAGGTGTGGAAGTGAGACACGATAATAAGCGATTGGCAATTCATCTTTATATCATAGTCAGTTATGGTACGAAAATTTCCGAGGTTGCCTACAACATACAGCGAAAAGTAAAATACGTATTAAATGAAGTCGTTGGACTCGAGGTGGCCCAGGTCAACGTTGTAGTTCAAGGCGTTCGTGTATCAAGCTAGGAAGGGGAATTCTCATTGAGTAAGCGTTCTATTAACGGAACAGATTTTACAGCCATGGTACTAGCCGGGGCGAAGCGATTAGGAGATCATGCCGAGCATGTTAACTCCCTGAATGTCTTTCCGGTTCCTGATGGAGACACCGGAACGAATATGAATCTAACGATGACGGCCGGAGTGGCCGAATTGAATAATAACGGATCGGGCGGGCTTGGCAGCCGGGCAAATACGCTGTCGAAGGGATTGCTGATGGGGGCCAGAGGGAACTCTGGCGTTATTCTGTCCCAATTATTCCGCGGCTTCGCCCGCTATTCTGCTTCGTATGAAGAGCTGAATGCTATGCAGTTCGCTGCCGCTCTGCAGAGCGGGGTCGACACCGCTTATAAGGCGGTTGTGAAGCCGGTAGAGGGCACGATCCTTACGGTAGCGAAGGAAGCTGCCAAACATGCGGTTCATCAGGCCAGACGCACTACAGATATCGTAGATTTGATGACGGATGTATTAGCTAAGGCCAAGGAGGCTCTGGCGAATACACCGGAGCAATTGCCTGTATTGAAGCAGGTCGGAGTTGTCGATTCCGGCGGCCAAGGGCTCGTCTATATTTACGAAGGCTTCGTAGAGCAATTGACGGGGAAAGTCAAACCGCTCGATTCGATGCCTGCACAGCCAGCACAGGTTCCTACAGGGGCCGTCTCTGCGATCGCAGTGCCTCATATAGAGGATCATCATGATGTCTCCGCTCAGGCCAAGCTGATTACTGAGGATATTGAATTTCTGTATGATATGGAATTTTTCATAAATCGTACTTTAGGCGGCGTACCGCATGCGAATTTTGATGAGGATCAATTCCGGAAAGCGTTATCAGTGAATGGAGACTCGATTATCGTTATCGCAGATGATGAAATTGTTAAGGTTCATGTGCATTCCAAAGCACCGGGTGAAGTGTTAAATCTGGCGCTGAGATATGGGGAGATTACACAGATTCATATTCTGAATATGCGTGAACAGCATCGTGAATTGCTGTCGACCGGACTGGACGCCGCTCCGATGCCGGAACTGTTCGCTGATATCCCGGCTGAACCGGCGCGCTCTGAAGATCCGGCTGAGCTTCCAGCGGATGAGCTGGCTCCTTATGGATTTATCGCTGTAGCCTCCGGCCAAGGGATTGCTGATATTTTCAAGAGCCTCGGCGTGGATGTAGTTCTGTCCGGTGGGCAGACGATGAATCCAAGCACGGAGGATTTCGTGAAGGCGATCCATTCGATCTCTGCACAGCATGTATTCGTGCTGCCGAACAATTCGAATATCGTGCTTGCCGCTCAGCAGGCTCGTGATTTACTGGAGGACGAGCGAAGCGTAACGGTAATCCCGAGCAAGAGTATCCCGCAGGGGATTGCTGCTGCCTTTGCTTTCCAGGAAGATGAGAGCGCAGAGGTTAATACGGAGAATATGCTGAACGCGGTATCCCATGTCAAAACTGGACAAGTTACCTATGCGATTCGCGATACGATGTTCGATGATCTGCAAATCAAGGCAGGCCATTATATCGGGATCGAGAATTCCAAGATCGTGGCTACGGAAGAACATTTGCTTGAGACAAGTCAGGCGCTGCTGACCAAAATGCTGGTTGGCGGAGATGAGATCGTTACTATTTTAATTGGAGAGGACGCTGCCAAGGAGACTACCGAGTCTTTGGTGAACTGGCTCAATGAGACTTATCCAGATGTCGAAGTAGAGACTCATGATGGCGGACAACCGATCTATTATTATTTATTCTCGGTTGAATCCTGATCGTCTAATAGTTTGAGTTCAAAAAGTTTGGTTTTCAGTACCGAGTTACTCCGTGATTCACTGCGTAATCAGGAATGAGCTTTTTGAACAACCTCTTGCAAAAGAGGAATGATGAAAGGGTGAAGATACCTATGAGTCAGATCGTTATTGTAGCAGACAGTACGGGCGATGTTCCTGCAGCGCTGGTTGCTGAATACGGTATTCATATAATACCGATGCGGCTTGCCTTTGGGGATGAGTCTTTCTTGGAAGGAATCGACATCACGGTAGAAGAGTTCTATGACAGGCTGGCGAAGTCCAAGGATCTGCCGACGACTTCGCAGACCTCGCCTGCTCAGTACGTCGAGGTATATCAGAATCTAATGAAGCAGTACCCCGGTTCTCCTATCGTCTCGATACATCTTTCTTCGGGGATGAGCGGCACCTATCAATCCGCTCTGCTGGCCAAGTCGATGGTCGAGGAGGATTCGGCGGAGCCGGTGAATATCACGGTGATTGACTCGCTCTGCGCCAGCTACGGCTTTGGCATGCTGGTCGTGCATGCGGCAAGACTGGCGAAGCAAGGGGCTTCCGTTGAGCAGATTCGCACGGAGTTAGAGCGTCTCGGACAGGGGCGCCGGCTTTATTTTCTGGTCGATACATTGGAATATTTGCAGAAAGGTGGTCGGATCGGCAAAGCGGCGGCCATTCTTGGCACACTGTTGAACATCAAGCCGATTCTGTCTGTAGACCATGAAGGCATTATCTATTCGGTAGATAAGGTTAGGGGCCGCAAGAAGGCGGTATCCCGCGTGATTGAACTGTTCAGGAATGATTTTCCGAACCACAAGGATCTGAACGTCGCTGTATGCGATTGTGTGAATCCTGAAGGAGCGGAAGAGATTATTCAATTGTTGTCAGAGCATTTTACCCTGCATGAGATCGTCCGTAACAGCATCGGTTCTGTAGTCGGGACGCATGTGGGACCTGGTACCGTGGCTATATTCGTATGGCCTGCTTAAAGAAGTCGTTTTAAAAAGTCCGCCTTTGATCATGAAGCAGCACCTTAGTCTGAGCTGAGGCTGCTTAGAGGACACACATCGTTAAGCTTTGCTTGGAATGATGAAAAGCTGACTTTTTGAATATGTACTTAAAATAAGGGGTTTGAAACAGATGGATTTGCATGAAATCCCCGTTAGACAAGTCAGCGGCGTGAGTGCTCTCAAGGCAGGAGAGCTTCACGCCTTTGGCATCTTTACGGTGAATGATCTAATTGAATATTACCCGTTCCGTTATGAAGATTATCGGCTTAAATCGCTGACAGAGGTCAAGGACGGCGACAAAATTACGGTTCAGGCCAAAATTATGGGTGTTCCTGTTCTGCAGCGTTATGGGCGCAAATCAAGAATGACCTGCAAAATGGTGGCCGAGGAGTGGATGTTCACAGCGACATGGTTCAATCGTCATTTCCTGCGCGACCAGCTGGTGGCTGGTCGGGAGATTATATTGACCGGGAAATGGGATCTGAGGCGTAATCAACTCACGGTATCAGATTCAGAGTTCCCGGATAAAGGGGTGCAGCGAAGCGGTACGGTTCAGCCGGTCTATTCGGTTGGCGGCAAAATAACGCAGAGCTGGATGCGCAAGACGATCAAGCAGGCCTTGCAGCAATACGGGGAATTGATTCCCGAAATTCTGCCTGAGGAGCTGTTGAAGCATTATAATCTGATGTCCAGGAAGCGGGCGATCCAACGGATTCATCTGCCACAGGATCAGGCCGAAGGGCAGCAGGCTCGTCGCCGCATGGTATATGAAGAGTTATTCCTATTCCAGCTGAAGCTGCAGGCTTACCGCGCGATTAATCATGAGCGGATGGATGGGGTGGCCCATGTCGTTGAGAATTCTGCGATCCGGGAATTTGTGCGCAGCCTTCCGTTTGAGCTGACAGATGCGCAGAAGAAGGTAGAGCTGGAGATCCTGCAGGATATGCGCTCTCCTTATTGCATGAATCGGCTGCTGCAAGGTGATGTTGGCTCCGGGAAGACCGTCATTGCTGCGATCGCGCTGTTTGCTGCGGTGAAGTCAGGGCATCAAGGGGCGTTCATGGTGCCGACTGAAATTTTGGCTGAGCAGCATGCCCGTTCGTTGGCGGCGATGTTCGAGCCGTTCGGTATTTCGGCAGGCTTATTAACCGGGAGTGTGACGGGCCGTAAGCGCAAGGATCTGCTCGCCTCGCTGCAAATGGGCTTGACCGATGTTATTATCGGTACCCATGCCCTGATTCAGGAGGACGTGTTCTTCCGTTCGCTCAGCATCGTAGTTACGGATGAGCAGCATCGTTTTGGGGTGAATCAGCGTAGTGTTCTGCGGAGAAAAGGGTTCAATCCCGATGTGTTGACGATGACGGCCACGCCGATTCCGCGAACGCTGGCGATCACCGCCTTCGGCGATATGGATGTCTCCACGCTCTCGGAGCGTCCGAAGGGCCGCAAGCCGATTTCGACCTATTGGGTGAAGCATGAGATGATGGACCGCGTGCTCGGTTTTATTTCCCGTGAAATAATGCAGGGCAGACAGGCTTATTTGATTACGCCGCTGATTGAGGAATCGGAGAAGCTGGACGTTCAGAATGCGATTGATCTGTATGTGTCGATGCAGCAGGCGTTTCCGGATTTTCGTGTCGGATTGCTGCATGGCAGAATGACCCCGGGCGAGAAGGATGAGGTCATGCGGGCGTTCTATGCGAACGAGGTGCAACTACTCGTGTCGACCACGGTTGTAGAGGTCGGCGTGGATGTGCCTAATGCTACGCTGATGATCATCATGGACGCCGACCGTTTTGGCCTGTCGCAGCTGCATCAGCTGCGGGGCCGCGTGGGGCGGGGGGAGCACGCATCCTACTGCGTGCTCATCGCCGATCCGAAGACGGAGGTAGGTCAGGAGCGAATGAAGGTCCTGACCGAGACGGACGACGGCTTCGAAGTGGCGCGCCGGGACCTGGAGCTGCGCGGTCCCGGGGATTTCTTCGGCACGAAGCAGAGCGGCGTGCCGGAATTCCGAATCGCGGACATGGTCAGCGATTTCGCGGTGCTCGAGGCGGCGCGTGACGACGCCGCCCGGCTGGTCGCAGGCGAGGCCTTCTGGACCTCGCCTGCGTATGGGCCGCTGCGCGGCTACCTGCAGCGGGAGCAGGTGCTGCAGGGCGAAGTGATCGATTGACCCCCCGCCGGGGGGCAATCGATCGGTGCACGGCCTGCGGGCCGTGTACCCCGCGGGCCGTGCACTCGCAGGCCGTGCGCCCCGCAGGCCATGCACCCTGCAGGCCGTGTACTCGCAGGCCGTGTAGCCTTGCAAGCTCCGTAAGCTTGCTGAGCTCCGCCCACCGCCACCACTGCCCGCTCCAAAGCTGCAAATATTCAGGATCTCCTATTAGGTCAGCCAGAGATTTCGGGTTGGCCTATTTTAATATATGTTTTTACGATGGTGGTGGCCGGGAGAGCGATGCAGGTTTTCCAAATATGCAGGTTGTTGATGAAGATATGACTTGGAGAACGCGAGACAGAGGCTGATCTAAGCTGCCCTAACTTTGTAACGAAACTGGGGATCGCTATTTGCGTCAAAAGGAGCCATTTCAGAATCTAACGAAACTGGGGATCGTTATTGGGGCAGATATGGGGCGAAAAGGCGGATTTTTACCCGAATAACGATATGGTGTTTCGTTAGATTTGAATGGGGGCTGATTTCGGGGAAATAGCGATATGGAGTTTCGTTAGAGCTCGGAAGGGCTTCTCAATGCGTTTTCAGTAGCCTGATTTTCGCAGGAATTATCCTCACAGGCCGAAATATGGGCTAAATTTCTGCAAAATTGCAGGCTTATTTCGAGGTGCGCGGCTTTTTCTGAGGTACGGGTCCTTTCCAAGCACAGGATTAGTACGACACTAGGTAGGTACTAGCGGAACTATCAGTACTAGAGGGACTAGCGGGCGGGGCGGGGGATGTACTAGCGCACGGGTTCGAGCCAAAACCTTCGCCATATGCACGAATAAACGAATGCCTGCGTCCTTAATTCATTTTTCGAGACACTTGTACAGGCCTCCCATCATATATCTAGAGAGTAGGTGTGAATGAGGGAGGTGCAATGAGCGTTTGAGTTACCAACAGTTTGGCATTAGCCCACAGCTGGTGGAGCGGGTGAAGCATAAAATGAAAAATCCGGCGACGAAAGAGCGGATCAAGGCTCTGGTCGATGGTTTAACGAAATCGGATTTGCAGGATCGCTCGAAGGTACGCCGACTGGTGAAATCGGCAGCAGGTATTCTGAATGAGCGCTTGACGGGGGTACAGGAGGAGCAGATCGTACATTTTGTCATAGCTCAGAAGATTGATCCACGCAATACATTTCACCTGATTAAACTGTGGGGCATGTTCCGATAGCGGTTTTCCGCAGCCTCAGCATAGTCTATGAACAAAAAGTGAGGGTTCTTGCATAAAGAGCCTTCACCTTTTTTCGTATTACGGGTATCTCCACCGCCGCCCTTCACCGAACGAGGTACTGCATATTTAATGAGCACCCAGGCCATTTAACTGTGACACTCACACCTGCATATTCCGCTTTTAGTACAGGCTTTACTTCATAGTGGTCGATCGGTATAATTCGAACCAATGAGCACTTATATGGATAATTTACTCTATGGACGAGAAGGAGAGGCCGGAATTGCACATGATGGGTACCCCCTATGAGCTTATATTGTATTTTAGCGAGGACCATATCTCTTTTCTGACGAACAAGGTAGATGCCGCCGATCACAGCCATTACTACATACAGTTTACCGTAGGATTGGAGCAACCAGTGTGTATTGCACTAGAAGACCGACCCATACAAGCTCCGGGCCTTATTCTTCAATCCAGCATCATCCATCAATTGCAGGGCAACCAGCAGTGGCAATGGTATATGCTGATCAATCCTGAATCCAGCTTGGGTGAGCGAGTGAAGCGGATGTACCTGCAGGATTCAAATGTCTTTTTATTCGGACAAGATCAGGTCGATCAACTTCGACAGCTTGCTACTCAGCAATTATATTCGGTATTTAGCCAGGATAATTACAATCAGAGCATGAGCCAGTTTATGCGAATTCTACGGCTGCAGGAACAGGAGCATGAGTTGGAGCCCGACCCGGAGGATGACCGCATTGGTGACGTATTGCTTGCTATTGAGAGATTTCCGCCCCATGAACTAACCGTGAGAGCGCTCAGTCAGCATCTGTATATTTCAGAGAGCCGATTATCTCATATTTTCAAACAAAAGGTAGGTACATCCCTCGCAAGCTACATCGTGCATCATAAATTAAGAACGGCGTTCCAGGCGATCTTCAATGGGGTGTCGATGACCGAGGCGGCGATGGAGGCTGGCTTCAGCAGTTCCTCGCATTTCTCCAGAACCGTCCGAGATAAGCTGGGCATGCCCGCGCGTGTGATCGTGCAGAATAGCAGATTTTTGAAAGTGTAACGCTCCCCTCTACCTTATACTTATAAGCAAAAGGGGTGATGATCATGGAAGCATTCCTGCAAGCGACAGCGTTAGTCGACTATAACCATCCATCGATTCAGCAGCTCATTGCGGAGAAGGGCTGGAAGAAGCTTAGCGACTACGAAAAAATCCGTCAAATCTACGATTACGTAAGAAATCAGATCAAATTCGGATACAACCGCGGCGATGATATCGCTGCATCGGAGGTGCTTGCTGACGGCTACGGGCAATGTAACACGAAGAGCATTCTGTTGATGGCGCTGCTGCGGGGCACGAGGATTCCGTGCCGAATTCATGGTTTTTATATCGATAAAAAAATGCAAAAGGGCGCGCTTACCGGTATCGTCTATACCTTTGCCCCTGCGAATATCGTTCATGCGTGGACAGAAGTATGGTTCGAAGGGAAATGGGTCGCTCTGGAGGGGGTCATTATCGATGACCCTTATCTCAAGCAGGTGCAGGATAGACTCTGTAGCTATAATGGAGGGTATATCGGCTACGGAATCGCCATTAAGGATAAGGGGAGCATCAATCTATGCTGGCGCGGTGAGAGCACCTATATTCAGAGCTTCTCGATCACCGAGGATTTAGGGTATTTCGACCATCCTGATGAATTCTTCGCCAAGCATAACAATGTTAAGGGCACTGTAAAAAAATTCTTGTTAAATCTGCTCCGCAAACGGATTAATCGGCAGACGGACGTGATCCGCAGGGGAGGGATAAGGGGTTAGCCTGGTTCAACAGGCGACCTCTTTTTTATGGAAATGGGGCTTCATCATCTTACCTCTCCGGCTTGCTTTTTTACAGAAATTGCTGTATTTTTATATTGACATGATAGTAGGTCAAAAAAGGAGGCAGACATGACTCCACGAACGAAAGCGCAAAATGAAGAAATTCGAAATCGGCGAATTGCCCAAATCGTCGCGGCGGCGGCGGATGTGTATTTAGACAAGGGCATGCTGATGGAGATCCGCGATGTTGCCCGCGTGGCCGGACTGGGGTATGGGACGGTGTACCATTACTATAAGAACAAAATCGATTTGCTGCATGATCTGTTGTGGCAGGCGATGGAACGGATGGCTATGACCGTGCAGCAGTTGATTGATGAATCACAGGGGCTCTCAGGTGGCAAACTTCCTTATGAGGAAGCTAGGGTATCCGGAACTGGAGACCGACCGATAGAAAGTGAACAGGAGAATCAGCAGCTGATGGTGCTGGTTTCCGGTATTTTGAAGGCTTGGTCAAAGGATCATGCCGCGTATCTGGTATGTCAGCTGGGGAATGAGGCCTACCGTCAACTGCCCGAGGAACAGGCTTCTCCCCTGGCCAAGGTGTACCTGGAGTATATTATCGCTCCTCTGTCCACTGTGCTTGAGCAAGGTGAAGCAGGAGTGCCATCCGATATGATGACTATAGATGCAGAGAACAAGGCGCAAATGCTGCTATCTGCGATGTGCGGATGTACGTTGTTGCCTCTTAGGCGGGGGACGCTGCGCTCTGAGGCGGAGGGGATCGCCAGCTTTTTATGCGCAGGGCTGATGTAAACCGGGTTTGGAAATTTTAAAAAATGTGCTTTTTTAGGAAAAGAAGGGTGGAAGTAAGATGATTATACTGAAATCAGCGCGAGAAATTGAAGAATTGAAGTCCGCTGGTCAAATTGTGGCTGACTGTCACCGAGAGGTTGCCAAGCTGATCGAGCCGGGGATCACGACCCAGGAGATTAACGATTTCGTAGCCAGACATATTACCAAGCTTGGCGGTAAACAATTCACTAAGGGATATAACGGTTTCCCGGCTGAAACCTGTGCCTCGGTCAATGATGTCGTCGCCCATGGCTTCCCTAACAAGAAGCCGCTGAAGGAAGGGGATCTGCTGAAGCTGGATATCGTCGCTGAATATGAAGGCTGGTTCGGGGACTCCTGCTGGTGCTATGCCATCGGCCAGATCAGTCCAGAAGCGGAACGTCTGATGCGGGTTACGAAGGAATGCCTCGATATTGGCATTAGTAAGGCGCTGCCTGGCAATCGTCTTGGCGATGTGACCTCGGCTATTCAGCAGCATGCGGAATCAAATGGTTACTCGGTGGTACGCGATTTGCTGGCGCACGGAGTCGGGCGTAGCTTACATGAAGATCCGAACTTCGAGCATATCGGCGTGGCCGGCAAAGGCCTGCGTCTCAGAGAGGGCATGGTATTTACGATCGAGCCGATGATTAACCAAGGTACATTCCGGATTACGATCGATGATGACCAATGGACAGCCAGAACAGCTGACGGCAAGCTCTCTGCTCAATACGAGCATACTTTGGCGCTAACCGCAGATGGGCCAATCATTCTCACAGCACATTAAGATAGCTGCAAAGCTAATATAGCGCTATAGGTAACTTGAACCGGTTAGGGACCTCCAGGTCTCTGGCCGGTTTTCAATTTGCCTGAATATCCAGTAATCACCTGTTGTCATGGGGAATATTTGTTCGTATTATGAATATAATAAGAACAAACGTTCTTGTAGAAGGTGAGTGTATGAATTATAGCTTGCGAAGTGACCCGGTATGAATCCAATTCCTTGGCAGACGCCGGAAGAGGCGGAGTTCATTAAAGAATCCGTCCTGCTTCCGATCCTGCTGGATGTGCTGGAGAGAGACCGTGCGGCGATCCTTCGGGCGGAATTGAAGCTGCCTGAATTGTACGGCGAACTGATTGAAGTGTTGCAGAATAGGGCGACGGCGGATTTGTCCTTGGTTCGTCAAAGGATGCGTAAGCATGGCATGAAGGTATATGAGGAACGTAGGACGACGCTTGGTATTGAAGCCAGTTATCTATGCCGCGGATATCATTATGAATTCTCCATGCTATGGGGGCTCGTCAAGGCGGAAATTCTGCAGCGGCTTCGTAGGTACTTGAAGATCCAGCCTGTGAAAGAAGGGAATCGCTCATGAAGCAGAGAGAGCGTGTCATTATGATGGGGGATTGCCAGTCGTTCTACGCCAGTGTGGAGAAGGCGGATTATCCGCAGTATGAAGACCGTCCGTTAATCGTTGCTGGTGATCCTGAACGCCGCTCCGGCATTGTGCTGGCAGCTTGCCCGATAGCGAAGCGGTACGGGGTGACGACGGCGGAGAACGTAGGTACGGCGCTGGCGAAATGCCCGGAGCTTATTGTGATGCGGCCCAGAATGGAGAAATACATTCATGTGTCGATGCAGATTACGAATATTATGAGGCAGTTTACCGATCTGGTGGAGCCTTATAGTATCGATGAGCAGCATTTGGATGTGACCGGTAGTCTGTCCTTGTTCGGGGACCCGGATACATTGGCCCGTATGATTCAGGCCGAGATTTCACGTAAGACGGGAGTATATTGCCGCTTCGGTGTCAGTTATAACAAGGCGGTCAGTAAGATGGCCTGCGATAATTACGCGAAAAAGAATGCCGACGGCATTTATCTGCTGCCGAGAGAGAAGCTGGAGGAGGCGCTCTGGCCGCTGCCGATCCGCAGCTTGCTAATGGTCGGTTCCCAGATGGAGCGGCATCTGCTCAACATGGGCCTGCCGACGATTGGTCATCTGGCCAATACGCCGCTGTCCAGGCTCAAAGCCCGCTTTGGCGTGAATGGAGAGGTACTATGGCGGCTGGCCAACGGGATCGATCCTTCCCCTGTGAACCCGAACAGTCATCAGGGGCTTAAGTCGATCGGCCATGAAATGACCTTGCCGCGCGACTACTATTCTCTGGAGACGATTGCGATCCCGCTTCTAGAGTTGACCGAACTCGTCTGCCGCCGCTGCCGGGATAAAGGGGTTATGGGCAGTGTGGTCCATGTAAGCTGCCGGGGAGCCGATTTTGACCGTCCTAGCGGATTTTCGCGGCAATGGAAGCTGGCTGATCCAACGAATGTGACTAATCAAGTGTATGATGCGGTGATGACGCTGTTCCGCAAGCATTGGGATGATCTGCCTGTACGTAAAGTGGGGGTGAGCCTGTCGGACCTGACCCGGGCGGATGAATATCAACTGACTCTGTTCGATGAGCGCCCCAAATATCAGGCCTTAGAGCGTGCGACGGATGAGATCAAGCGGAGGTACGGAGAATCCGCGATCCTTAGAGCAGCTTCAGTGACAGCTTCGGGTCAGGCCAGAGACCGGGCCGGCAAGATTGGAGGACATTATAGATGACGAGAACAGGAAAGTTATATGGTAACGGGCTGTGGGAATCCTCGCGAATGATGCTGCCGGAGCATAAGGAAGCGATTCTGAGCAGCAATCGCGTTCTGAAGAAGAAGCTGCGGGCAGAGCTGGATGAGCAGGAGCTGGAGAGAGTCTCGCGGATTTTAATGGAATCTCTGGAGGAAGGAAGAGAGGTGAAGCTCCTTTTATTTGGGGAGTATGAAGATCAGGAGCTTCGCGGAACGGTGATCCGTGTAGATTCTGGTCGGCGGCGGATTTGTCTGCGGGCGGGCTCCGAACAGATATGGGTTTTGTGGCGTGATATTGTTAGCGCTGAATGCGCGGAAGAATATGGAGGGGAATGACGAATTTCCAGTTGAAGTATGGTAAGGTCGTCCCATGGTGCTGCAGGCATATTATGCTATAATATGGGTTACAGCATTTTGGAGTGAATGGGGAGATAGTTAATGATCTTGCACAAAGGTGATGTTTTATTTCACCAAGGGGATGAATGTGTAAACTTGTATCGCATTAAAAGCGGATTATTTAAGGTAATACGACTGCATGAGAACGGAAATGTGGTATTGTTTAATATTTTGTATCCCGATGAGATCGTTCCGCACCATTCTCTGGTTTCACCAAAGGAAATGCTTGGAACGGCGATTGCCCTCGTTCAGAGCGAGGTAGAGGTCATTCCGGCGAAGGTATGGTACCGGGAATTACAGAATAATCCGGATAAGGCATTGGAGGTCGCCCTGCTGCTGCAGGAGAAGCTGAGGTTTATGCAGGAGCGGCTGGATCATCTGTCTGTCGGTACGCCAGCCGAACGGCTGAAACTGCTGGGGAACTGGCTGAGTCAGCATGTCGAAGGCATGCATTTAACCGATTATTTAACGCAGGAGGAGATCGGTCAGCTGATCGGAGTTAGACGCGAGACGGTCAATCGCCTGCTTAAGACGCTAGGCTAAGGTTCATTTTTGTGAATGGACTATTTTGCCTGGCTGCCTTTATTTACACAATCATTAGTTCATAAAACATTTTTTGTCATGAACGGATTTGTGCTATAATAATTATAGAATTAAAAAAACAGAAAGGATCAGGATACCATGTGTCCCTTAAGGACGAATCCCCAAAGGACGATTTGGAAACGTTGTGATCTCTCTTACACTTAGCTTCTTACGTGGAACGTCGGTTTACGACAATACCCTACGAAAGAAGCGAGTGATGATGCGAAGTACGAAGTCCTCCAGGATCTTCTTCGCAGGGTGTTGGCGTAAGGTCAACCAATCTGCGATAAGAGGGATTCTTTATGAGGAAGAAAGCAGCAAGAAGGAAATTTGAAGGTAAGCAGTTATTAATTTTGATGTTTGGTTCTTTTATATTGGCATTTGCGTATTATCATATTAATTTTCAGAATGGTCTGTCAGAGGGCGGCTTCGTCGGTCTGGCGCTGTTGGGCAAGTATTTATTAAATTGGTCCCCGGCGCTGTCGATGCTCGTGCTGGATGTCCTCGTGATGATTGTGGCTTTATTTTTCAGAGGCTGGAAATTTATTGGAAATACATTATTCGCTTCGTTGCTATTCTCGGCATTCTATGAGCTGTTCGAGCAATTCTCCCCATTGACGATGGATTTAACGGGCAATCTGCCGCTGGCAGCGTTGCTGTCGGGTCTGTTGACAGGGGTTGGCGCCGGACTTGTTCTACGTGCTGGCGGAGCATCAGGCGGAGACGATATTCTGGCACTAATGTTAAGTGAGTGGTCAGGCATCAAGATTGGTACGATGTTCATCCTGATGGATGCGGTCGTGCTGATGGTATCTTTGTTCTACCTGCCATTTAAAGAGACGATGTTCACCATTATGGCGGTATTGATCGCGGGTAAGATGATTACCTGGACGGTTCAATACGGTCGTGAAGATGTGGCATCGCGCAAGGTTTCTTACGGCATGAAACAGAAAACGGCGTGAGCCCCCGGGCTGCAGCGCCGTTTTTCTTTTTATAAGGCTTATAGGCTGGTGAATGAGTACAGGCTCTGGGGGATTCTGCTATAATATGGAATATAGTTGTTCGCGGGAATGGGGGGATCACATATGATTTTACATAAGGGGGAGGTTCTGTTTCATCAAGGGGATGAAGGCCTGAATCTATATCATGTTAAGAGCGGATTGTTCAAGGTAACTCGGCTGCATGAGAACGGGAATTTGGTGTTATTTAATATTCTTTATCCGGGGGAGCTGGTTCCGCATCATTCCTTAATTTCTCCGAAGGAGACGCATGGCACGGCTATTGCGCTTGTGCGCAGCGAAGTAGAGATTATTCCTGCACAGAGATGGTACCGCGAGTTGGAGGAAGATCCGCAGAAGGCGCTTGAGATCGCCAAGCTATTGCAGGAGAAGATCAGGTTTATGCAGGAAAGGCTGGATCATTTAACGGTAGGAACGCCTGCTGAGCGGTTGAAATTGTTGAATAAATGGTTAAATCAGCATGCGAATGGTGTTCCGTTGACGGATTATCTGACGCAGGAGGAGATCGGTCAACTGATCGGGATTCGGCGTGAGACGGTCAATCGCTTGCTACGAGAGATGAACAGGGATTAATCTAAAAATATAAAACCCCCACGAATCTGGTGGTGTGTGTGAAGCACCGACCTGGTCCCGCAGGGGCGTGGCGTGACAGAAGTTAGCTCTAACGAAACTCCAGAGCGCTATTTCCGCGAAAACAGCGGTCAAAAAATTCTAACGAAACACCATATCGCTATTTCAGGGAATTCCCGGCTTTAGACGCCAAAATGGCCCCGATAGCGATACCCAGTTTCGTTAAAATCGGCGGAGGCCCATTTTGGTGCAAATAGCGTTACCACGTTTCGTTAGAGTTGCTCGGGCACCATAATACAAGGCCTTTTAGTCCAACAACTAATCCAAACTATCGGCTGGCCCAAAGAACTCGAAATGGATTCGCTCTTCAGGAACCTTCCATTGCTTAAGCGCTTGATGAATGGCTCTCATGAACGGAGTAGGCCCGCAGAAATAGAAATCGGCGTTGGCACTAGCTACGGTTTGCAGCCAAGGAAGATCGATATAGCCGATCTTGTCGCATTCTTCACCTGCGGCTGGAGATTCATAGACAACGTAGGAACGTAAGGACGAATGCGCCTCCGTCCATTGGATAATATGCTCTCTCATCGCATGGTGGCTGCCGTCACGAGCAGCGTGGATATAGACGACATCATGGGCGGGGTCCTGCTCTAGCAAGGTCTCAAGCATGCTGACCATCGGTGTCAGGCCTACGCCGCCGCTAATGAGCACAACCGGAAGCTGGACAGCAGGATCGAGTGTAAATTCACCGGCTGGCGCACTAAGCTCCAGAATGTCTCCTTCCTGAATATCGTGATGCAGATAAGTGGATACGATCCCGGCTGGTCTATCGCCTTCGGCCTCCTCACGTTTTACGGAGATGCGGTAATAAGCGTGGCCGGGTGAGGTGGACAGGCTATAGTGGCGCAGATGGGTGAAGGCTTGCCCTTCCGGTTTAACCCGTACCGTGATGTATTGTCCGGGCAGGTAACTGGCGATTTCTTCGCCGTCTTCCGGTTTCAAGTAAAAAGAGGTGATAACATCGCTCTCTTTAACCTTGCGATCCACGATGAAGCGGCGGAATCCGCGCCAGCCACCGGGCTCTTGTTCAGCCGCCTGGTATATCTCCGCTTCAACACGGATGAAGACATCAGCGATGACGCCATAAGCTTTGCCCCAGGCCTCGATGATCTCATCGGTCGCGGCATCGCCGAGCACCATCTTGATCGCTGCGAGCAGATTCTCGCCGACGATCGGATATTGTTCAGGCAGAATGCCAAGCGCCCGGTGCTTTTGGGCAATTCCTCGGACGACAGGGAGGATTTCTTCGAGATGATCGATATGGGCGGCGGCAGCATAGACTGCGTTGGCCAGAGCTGTAGGCTGTTTGCCTTGACGCTGGTTTGCGTGGTTGAACACATTGAGTAATTCGGGATGATTTTTAAACATGGTCTCGTAAAATTTCCGGGTAATTGCCTGCCCATGAACCTCTAGTACAGGAACCGTTGATTTAATGATTTCAATTGTCTTGGGATCTAGCATAGGGGGCACCTTCTCTCTGTGTGATAAATCTTACAGTTATAAGTATAGGCGCACCGAAATAGAGCTAATTGTGATTGCCGTCACTTCAATTATTTACAAACCGTGAACTTGCGGGATATGCAATTAAATTTGTCACATATAAAAATATAAAAAACGGCGCCGCCCTAATCCTAATAAGGCGCCGCCGTTTCCATATAAAAGCGATTAACTCTGAATTAGCTCTGCTCCTCAAACAGCGGCAGATATTCTCCATAACCTTCCTTCTCCAGCTCCTCCTTCGGTATGAAGCGGAGCGCAGCGGAGTTGATACAATAGCGGTGTCCAGTCGGGCCAGGGCCATCATCGAATACATGTCCCAGGTGAGAGTCGCCCTGCCGACTTCTGACTTCCGTACGGACCATGGAATGGCTCTTATCCAGCTTCTCTTTGATATTATAGGACTGCAGTGGACGCGTGAAGCTCGGCCAGCCACAGCCAGCATCATATTTATCGAGTGAGCTGAACAGAGGCTCGCCGGAGACGACATCCACGTAGATGCCATCCGCCGTATGATCCCAGTATTCCCCGGTGAACGGTCTTTCAGTAGCGCTGTTCTGGGTAACCTCATATTGGATCGGTGTCAGAGCCAGCTTCAATTGCTCACGGTCAGCAGGCCCGGACCAATGGCGTTCAATGAAGTCTTCGCGGCCAGAGCCAAGCCGGTAACGCTTGTAATGGAGCGGATTCTTCTTGTGGTAGCCCTGATGGTAATCTTCAGCTGGATAGAAGGGCTTAGCCGGAAGAATTTGTGTGGCGATCGGTTTATCGAAGCGTCCGCTCTGTTCCAGCTCCAGCTTGGATTGTTCCGCTTCCTCGCGCTGGCGTTCATTATGGTAGAATATGGCCGTAAGGTAGGATTCCCCGCGGTCATGGAATTGTCCCCCAGCATCGGTCGGATCGATCTGCTGCCAGAATAGAGTAAGCAGCTTCCGGTATGGAAAGACGGCCGGATCAAAAGTAATTTGCACAGCCTCGTAATGCCCTGTTCTCCCGGCGCATACCTCCTCGTAGGTTGGATTTTCCTTATGGCCACCGGTATATCCCGAGATGATCCCGTGAATACCCGGAAGCTCTTCAAATGGGGATACCATACACCAGAAGCAGCCGCCGGCAAAAGTAGCCAATTCCAGATTAGATGCTTGGTTCATGTAGTTCCCTCCGTTTCAATAATAGTAAGTATCCGTTGTTCCGATATTTATTATAACTTTTTTAGATAAAATTCGAAATAAACATGGCTTCCGAAGTTATATATTGACAGGCAAATTTATATCCTATAATATTATGAAATACAACATATGTTGGTTTGAATGATTAAAGGGGAGTAGCTGCTTTCAGTAAAGTCGTCATTACGAGATTACCATCTCCGGCTTTATTGGCAACTTACGGTTGTTAGCGAGACCTTTACCATTGCAGGGTAAAGGTTTATCCATTGAAGACCTTTACCGCAATCGGTAAAGGTCTTTTTTTCTTAACAATAAGCCAAAATAACAACAACACTAAACTAATTGGGGGAAAAAAGATGGATATCGGCTTGCTTATGGAGTATGGTTGGGTGCTCATTGTGCTGGTGGTGCTGGAAGGATTGCTTGCTGCAGATAATGCGCTGGTCCTGGCGATTATGGTGAAGCATCTGGATGAGGATGTGCGGAAGAAGGCATTATTTTACGGATTGGCAGGGGCATTTATTTTTCGCTTCGCCTCGCTGTTTATAATTTCATTCCTCGTCGATGTATGGCAGCTTCAGGCCATTGGAGCACTTTATCTCTTATATATGGCAATTAATCATATTGTCCGCAAACTGGTGGTTCACAAGACCGCTGATGGAGCGGAGCAGAAGGACGAAGATAACGCAGGGAAAAAGAAGAAGACTTCCGGCTTCTGGGGAACGGTGCTGAAGGTGGAGCTAGCGGATATTGCATTCGCGGTGGACTCCATTCTGGCGGCGGTCGCACTGGCTGTTGCCTTGCCATCTACCAGTCTGCCGAATATCGGCGGCCTGGATGGCGGTAAATTCATCGTGATTCTGCTCGGAGGCTTCATCGGGTTAATTATTATGCGCTTTGCCGCTAACTTCTTCGTGAAATTGCTGCATTCCCGTCCGGGCTTGGAGATCGCTGCTTTCCTGATCGTGGGCTGGGTAGGTATCAAGCTGGCTGTCCATACTTTGGCGCATCCGTCGCTCCACATTATTCCTGAAGCCTTCGCGGAGAGTACGGGGTGGAAGATGACATTCTATATCGTCTTGGTGCTGATCGCGGTCTGTGCCTGGTTCCTGTCAGGCAAGAAGTCCGGAGAGGAGCAGAGCGGCCAGGCGAACGGATAACTTCTGGATCATGGTTCAGGCGGATGCATTGCCCTGAATTTTCGACCATAATAGAACGCTGCTATAAGCCGTTAAATGGGCCTAGAGCAGCGTTTTTTTAATGCATGCCATGATTTCGCGATTCTTGTCTGTATTGCTTCGGGGACATGCCAAATTTCTTGCGGAATACTTTATGGAAATAATTGTAGTTTGGGAATCCCGAGCTCTCAGCGACATGCTCCAGTGACATCGGACTGAAAGTAATTCGCTCCCGCGCCATATTTAGCCGCACCTCCAGGGCATACTGAATGATGCTCGTATCGAAGGTCTCCTTGAATAAATGGACAGCGCGCGACACACTGATACCGACATGGCCCGCAGCATCCTCCAGCTTGAAAGGGGAGGCGGCATTCTCTTCAATGTAGTTCTTGATGCGATGGGCGAGATAGGACGGATAGGTGGGCAGCGGCTGCTGCAGAAAGTTTCGGTCGATATCCAGGCATAATATTTTCAAGTAATACTCTGCTATTTCAGGCGTAGGGTTGGAGATCCGCCGCTGCTCCAGCATGATTTGACGGAAGGCACCGATCATTCCCTCGGACAGGGGCACTTTGATTTTCTGCGGACGGTTGTATTTTTTCCACCAATCTTCAATCCAGCCTCCATATAGGAAAATATGATAGTCAGCACTGGAGACGATCTTCTCGCCAAGCTGATTCTGCTCCGCTTCGATTCTGAGCTCATAGGGCTCCCCTGGCTTGAACAGCAGCAGATCGCCTGGCTCAAGGAGCTCGAGCTTGCCATCCAGACGTGCCCGACAGCGTCCAAAAGACTGCAGACGAATCAGATAGCTCTGCAATCCTTCGGGATTGACCATATGAAATGGTTTGCGATGAGACGAATAATCGGCAGTTAATATTTGCAGGTTCGTGTTTTTTGCCGCTGTTTCTTGCTTGGGCTGAGAAGACGGGTTGGCAGTAAACATATGCAAGTTTCGGCAATCCATTGATGATTCTCCTTTGTGAGTAATTAAAATAATGACCAGATTGTTCATGTTTGAATCATATTATTCATTTTAAATGAAAGCGATTTGAAATACTATGGATTTGTAGTCATTATATAAAAAATCCTTTTCAGGAGTGGTGTCTTTGGCCGAATGTCGAGATAAGAGATAAGTTAGTATGCCCTTGAACTCGGCGCGTCCGGAAGTGTTACAAGTTATAAAGTACAAATTTGCAGTAACTTGAAATTACCGCCACAATCATTCATACGAGGTGAGTATCATAATGGCGAAAGTAGGATTACAGCTTTATACGGTTCGAGATTATTTGGAACGGGATTTTGAAGGGACGCTGCGGAAGATAGCCGAGCTTGGCTATCAAGGGGTAGAATTCGCCGGCTTCTACGGGCGTACATCTGAGCAGGTGAAGGCTATTCTGGAGGAGACAGGACTTGTCGCTTTGGGTGCGCATACCCCTTATGAACGCTTGCTTCACGCACTCGATGAGGAAATCGCATTTAATAAGGCGATCGGTAATCGCTATCTGGCTATGCCTTATCTGGCCGAAGAGGATCGCGGACGCTGGGGTGAAGTAATAGAGGATTTGAAAGTGATCGGTCAGCGCTGCGCTGACGAAGGAATGGTATTGTTCTACCATAATCATGATTTTGAATTAACCGAGAAATTAGGGGACAAGCCTGTACTTGATACATTATTCTCCGAGGTATCTGAAGATCTGCTCAAGGTAGAACTGGACTCATGCTGGGTGTATTTCGCCGGCTTTGATCCACTTGAGTATATTGCTAAATATAGCGGACGTATGCCGCTGCTTCATTGGAAGGACCTGATTAAGAAGGCGGATGGATCTCCGGAAACGGTGGAGCTTGGCACAGGAGAGGTAGAGGTTAGCTCCATCGCCGATGCCGCTATTCAGGCCGGAGTCGAATGGCTGGTCGTTGAACAGGATTATTGCGCGAATGACTCGTTAGAGAGCATTGCGACAAGTATGGAATTTATACGCGCTTATGCACAAAAGGGAGGAAAATTGAATGTCTAAGAAATTAAAAGTAGCAGTTATCGGATGCGGTGGGATCGCGAACGGCAAACACTTGCCAAGTTTGTCGCAGGTGGAGCAGGTTGAATTGGTCGCTTTCTGCGATATTATTGAGGAACGCGCAGTGAAAGCAGCCGCTGAATATGGTGTAGAGAATGCCAAGGTATATACGGATTTCCGCAAGCTGCTTGCCGAAACCGACGTAGAAGTGATTCATGTATGTACGCCGAATGATTCCCATGCGGAGATTACGATCGCTTCATTAGAATCTGGTCGCCATGTGATGTGTGAGAAGCCGATGGCCAAGACCACCGAGCAAGCTCGTCAAATGCTTGATGCTGCGAAGCGCACAGGCAAGAAGCTGAGCATCGCTTATCAAAACCGCTTCCGCAATGACAGCTTGTATTTGAAGCAATTATGCGAAGAAGGCGAGCTGGGGGACATCTATCTTGGTAAAGCGCTGGCTCTTCGTCGCCGTGCCGTTCCTACCTGGGGCGTATTCCTCGATGAAGAGAAGCAAGGCGGAGGCCCGTTGATCGATATCGGTACCCATGCTCTGGACTTGACGCTGTGGATGATGGATAACTATGAGCCGAAGAGTGTGACTGGGTCGGTATTCCATAAGCTGGGCGACCGTGAAAATGCAGCGAATGCCTTCGGTCCATGGAATCCGGAAGAATTCAAGGTTGAAGATTCGGCCTTCGGATTCATTACGATGAAGAACGGTGCAACGATCATTCTTGAATCGAGCTGGGCGATCAATATGGTCGATATCGGCGAAGCTAGAACGATGTTGTGCGGCACAGAAGGCGGAGCGGATATGACGAACGGCCTGCGTATTAACGGCGAGAAGAACAGCCGTTTGTACGACACGAAGATCGATCTCGGTGCTGGCGGTGTAGCTTTCTATGATGGTAAGGAAGAGAATGAAGCAGTACGTGAAGCGAAGAGCTGGATTGAAGCGATTATCGAAGATAAGGAGCCAGTCGTAAAACCGGAGCAGGCTCTCGTGGTTACGGAGATCCTTGAAGCGATTTATGAATCGGCGAAGACGGGTAAAGCAGTTTATTTTGATTAATTCATGCGTAGGCGGGTAGCATCTATTTACGCTCTATTTACGATAAATTGAAGAAATACAGGTAGGAGGAGTTACAAATGAAATTAGGCGTCTTTATGGTTCTGTTTGGAGATCGTTCGTTCGAAGAAGCGTTGGATATGGCGGCATCCCGCGGGTTGAAGGCTGTAGAGATCGGAACAGGCGGTAATCCTGGTAAAGCTCATTGCAACCCGGATCTTCTGTTGGAGAATAAAACAGCTCGCGAGCAGTTCAAGAAAGCGGTGGAATCCCGCGGCCTGATCATCAGTGCCTTGAGCTGTCATGGGAATCCGCTTCATCCGCAGAAGGCACTGGCGAAGCAGGATCACGATGACTTCGTTAAGACAGTTCGGTTGGCTGAGCTGCTCGAAGTACCGGTGGTTAATACTTTCTCTGGCTGCCCAGGTGACCATGAGAATGCGAAATACCCGAACTGGCCGGTGGCTCCTTGGCCGAATGATTATCAGGAAGTGCTGAAATGGCAATGGGAGAACAAGGTCATTCCTTATTGGAAGGAATGGGGTGCTTACGCTGAGAAGCATCATGTCAAGATCGGCCTTGAGCTGCATGGCGGCTTTTCCGTGCATACGCCGGGAACATTGCTCCGTCTTCGCGAAGCAGCTGGCGAAGTCATCGGGGCGAACCTGGACCCTAGCCATATGTGGTGGCAAGGCATCGACCCTGTTCAGGCCGTAGCTATCTTGGGTAAAGCGGGCGCGATCCATCACTTCCATGCGAAGGATACGACGATCGATCCGATCAATGTCAATATGCACGGGATTACCGACATGCAATCCTACACTTTGATGCAGGATCGTGCATGGCAGTTCCGCACGGTAGGCTATGGACATGATATGAAGACCTGGGCCGATATTATTAGCGCGCTTCGCTTGTATGGCTATGACTATGCCGTGAGCATCGAGCATGAAGATGGACTGATGTCGATCGACGAAGGCTTCACCAAGGCGGTTCGCAATCTGCAGCAGATCATTATCGAAGACTCGGCCGCTGATATGTGGTGGGTATAATTATAGATTAGGAAATAACGACTGTCTGTTTAGACGGTCGTTATTTTTTTGCGATTAGCGGGGCGCAGCAGGACATTTGCCCACCCGTGTGCTCTAACGAAACTACAGATCGCTATTTACTCCAAAACAGGCCCATTCTGATTCTAACGAAACACCATAACGTTATTTGGGCTAAATCCACACTTTAAGCAACTATTTGCACTTGATAGCGTTACCCCGTTTCGTTACAGTTTTCCGAGGCTCTTTTTGGCTTGAATAGCGATACCTAGTTTCCTTAGGGTTCATCCGAGAGATCGAAGAGTTCATTCGGGGTATAGATTGCGAAGCCGAGGTTATTTTAATACCAGGGGAGGACAGGATTTGTAAAGAATGTTGCGCTTAATTATAATCTCAGTGTTATTTTATTTAAAAATATGATAAACTGAAACAAACTAACTTATCGTAAGCTTCATACTGACTTTATTGGTCATGGAGTTATGGTTTCTAATTATGTAAGAGGTGAAATGTAATGGATGATAACGGTACATCCATATGTCCGCTCTGTCCGCGCTTTGAATCGGCTTTTTCCTTGCTAGGTAAACGTTGGAATGGATTGATTATTCGAACTTTAATGGACGGGCCAAAAAGATTCAAGGATATCTCCAATGGTATTCCGTCGATGAGTGATAAAATGCTATCCGAACGGATGAAGGATCTTGAGAACGAAGGCATTCTTGTACGACATGTGTACCCAGAAACACCGGTTCGGATCGAATACGAATTGACGGATAAGGGACGTGCGCTACGTCCTGTTATGGATCAGGTTCAGTGCTGGGCGGAAGAATGGATTGAGTAAAGCTGTTGTGCCGCTGCCTGTGGGGGAGCGGCACTAATAGTGTGTGTTCAAAACTTTTTGAACAACCTCTAATATTTCAGAGAGTAGGTGTAATTTTGGCTGAGGTAATAGTAATCGGAGCAGGACCTGCGGGAGCAAGTGCAGCTTTGTTTCTAGCTAAGGCAGGTAAAGAGACGCTT
Organism: Paenibacillus aceti; assembly: GCF_003614185.1. Taxonomy (GTDB): domain Bacteria; phylum Bacillota; class Bacilli; order Paenibacillales; family Paenibacillaceae; genus Fontibacillus; species Fontibacillus aceti. Next base: position 2,079,577 of record NZ_KZ987724.1, on the reverse strand, counting down.
GTTCTGGACAGTAATGCGAGTATGACGAGACGAGCCTGGATTGAGAATCATTACGGCGTGAAGGAAGCGACCGGACCTGATTTATTGCAGACAGGCCGTGAACAGGCCGAGAAATTCGGCGCGAAGTTCATCGAAGAGAAGGTGATCGCTGTGGATACAAGTGGCGAGACCAAGGTGACCGTCAAGACCGAATCAGGACGCAGCTATGAAGCTTCTCATGTTATCCTGGCAACAGGCGCGCTTACGGATTTGGCCAAGTCGATCGGGATTACACTTAAGGATGGAAGAGAGCCGCGGATCAAGACAGTCATTGAGACCGATGGCGATGGACGGACCAGCAAGCCACGGATTTGGGCAGCAGGGACGGTAGCCGGTGTTAGCGTTCATACTATTATAACTGCCGGTGACGGAGCCAAGGTCGCGATTGAGCTGATTAGCGAATTGAACGGTGAACGTTATGTTGACCATGATATTTTAAAATAAACAATAACAAGCAAATTACTATGGGAGGGGCCTTTCAGTTTTTGAAGGCCTTTTCTTTTTGGCGGCGACAAGTCCCTGTGATCTCATATACTGTATATTTCGGGGCTTATATGCTACGTTGAGCTTATGTTACAAGGAAGGAGTCTTCTGGAATGTCTCCGATCGGAGTTATATTATCGCAAATCGGCACGCCCTTGGAGCCAACAGCCCAAGCGGTACGCCCATATCTTCGCAAATTTCTGTCGGATCGGCGGATTATCGATTATTCTCCATGGTTCTGGCAGCCGCTGCTGCGGGGGATCATTCTGCGCACGAGACCGCGTAAATCGGCTAAGCTGTACAGTGAGATTTGGCAGGCGGACGGCTCGCCACTGTTGATTCATTCATTGGCGCAGCAGTCGGGTCTTCAGGCCTTGCTTGGCACCGATTATCAGGTGGAGCTGGCGCTGGCTTATAGTGAGCCGAGCATGAAGCAGACCATGGCTAAGCTGGAAGCAGCGGGGGTCACACGCATTATTATTGTTCCTTTGTTCCCGCAATATTCGTCGACGACGAGCGCGTCCGTATATGATCAAGCCTGCTTCGCTGCGCTCGGAAGAAGGAGTGTCGGCGGGCCGGTGTCAAAGCGCTTCGTTCCCGCACTGCGGTTTGTGGACGCATATTACAAGGAACCTGATTACATATCTGCTATGCATAAGCATCTGCACCGTTATATTGAAGATCACAAGCTTGACCCCGATTTTTATGTTCTCACCTTCCACGGCATACCGAAGCGATATGTAGATTCTGGCGATCCTTATCCATTGCAATGTATGGAGACAGCCAGGCTGCTGGCGGAGGCGATGGGATGGAGCTCAGACCGTTACCAAGTCACCTTCCAGTCGCGCTTTGGGCCAGAGGAATGGGTAGGGCCAGCTACGGATGAGGTGCTAGGACAATTAGCGGAACGGGGGATCAAGAGGCCCCTGATTTTCTCACCAGGGCTGGTCACAGATTGCCTGGAAACGTTGCATGAGCTAGCTATCGAGGGCAGAGAGCAATTTGCCGCCGGAGGCGGAGAGGAGCAGCAATTCACTGCAGCCCCCTGCTTGAATGATCAAGCCGATTGGCTGGAATTTCTGGCTGGGCTGGTGGAGAAGAATGCACTGGGCTGGAGGGATTAACCATTTAGCTAGGCAAAAAAATACCCTTCGATATTCCGGTTCAGGAAATCGAAGGGTAGGGGATGGTCGCCGGACTGACTCATCAGATCCGGCAGATTTCATTCGGACATAGCTCACAGTGGCACATATCCTGCAGCATGACCAGATCCTTAATGACGATCATGCCATTCACGTACTCGAGCGCATCCTTCTTGCGAAGGTCACTGAGCATGCGGTTGACGCTCTCACGAGTCGCGCCGATCATATTGGAAAGATCCGTATGTGTAATTTTCTTATTAATGAGAATAGAGTCGCCATACGGCTCACCATAAGTATTACTAAGGCGAATTAAAGTAGAGGTCAGCGCACCGGGCTTACCATACATCATCAAGTCACGGAATTTGGTCTGGGTAAGACGATGGTGAATCCCCATCCATTTCATGAAATCAATTGAAAAATCACAATGCTGGCAAATCATAATTTCCAGATCTTTTTGCTCGATTACGCCGACCTCGCTATCCTCGATCACTTCAGCGGTGAAGCTATGCTTCATGCTAAAGAACGGATCGGCCTGTCCGACCAGATCGCCACGACCATACATATATAGAATGAGTTCTTTTCCTTCATCCGTTGATTTGGTTAATTTAACACGCCCGCGCTTAATATAGAACAATTTATCGGAAAGATCACCTTCCCAGAACAGATGCGTCCCCTCGGGATAAGACTTATCCTTCATAGTAACCAGAAGTCGGTTGAAGTTTTGCTCGGAGAAACAACTTGTATTGCCGCGGGGCATGGTGGTATTTACACTTTCACTCATCATCGATTTCCCCTTTGTATCCGAATTTGTCTTTAATTTTCTGAAAATTTTAAATTATTTTAAATTAATTATATAACGATTATTTGATTTTGGGTCGTCTCTAATACGTCTAAAAGTGTCTAATTTTTAACATTGTGACTAATTTCACTTTGGAAGCGTTACCCAGCTGCCACTTGTCAACCGGGAATTTTAGGAGAACAAACTTCGTCTATTTTATCATTCAAGGTCGAAAGTAGCTTTAAAAATAAACACTTATATGTAAGAACATGATGAAAATATACACCGAAACATGAAAGTTTTCAACCACTTTATAGTTTGTGAAAAAATTCACTATACAAAATAAAATCGATATGCTATGATCAAATCATAAAAGAGAAGCACAGAGCTTCCAAGGGATGAACCTTCAAGTGAAATATTTCACGATCTTATTTCACGATCTAAAAGACAGGCGAATCCATAATCTTTAGGAGGATGAGAGACATGGCCGTTAAAAACGAAGTTGCGACCAAGGTACAAGAACCTACTGCGCAAGAGTATGTACAAACATTGATCGACAAAGCGAAAAAAGCACAAGAAGCCTTCATGAGTTTGGATCAGGAACAAATTGATTCTATTGTGCAAGCCATGGCATTAGCCGGTCTGGACAAACATATGTATCTGGCGAAGATGGCTGTAGAAGAAACAGGCCGCGGTGTGTACGAAGATAAGATCATCAAGAACATGTTCGCTACCGAGTACATTTTTCACAGCATCAAGTATGATAAGACCGTCGGTGTGATTGAAGACAATGAATATGACAGCTTCCAGAAAATCGCTGAGCCAGTCGGCACCATCATGGGGATTACTCCGGTAACGAACCCGACATCTACGACGATCTTTAAAGCTCTTATCGCGATTAAAACTCGTAACCCGATTATTTTCGGATTTCATCCATCCGCTCAACGTTGTAGCTCTGAAGCAGCGAAGATTTTGCTGGACGCAGCGATCGAGCATGGTGCTCCTGCCAACTGTATTCAATGGATTGAGAATCCGTCCATGGATCGTACAAATGCGCTGATGAATCATAAAGACATCGCTTGTATCCTGGCAACCGGCGGCTCCGCCATGGTAAAAGCAGCATATAGCTGCGGTAAGCCAGCTCTGGGTGTAGGCCCTGGTAACGTTCCTTGCTTCATTGAGAAGAGCGCTGACATTGACCAAGCGGTGAATGACCTGATCCTGTCCAAAACGTTTGATAACGGTATGATCTGTGCTTCCGAACAAGCGGTAATTATCGAAGAACCGATCTTCGACCAAGTGAAGAAAAAAATGATAGCTAACGGATGCTATTTCGTAAATAAAGAGGAGGCAGCTAAGCTGACTAAGGGTGCGATCATTGCAGATAAATGTGCAGTGAACCCGGCGATCGTAGGTCAACCTGCTGTGAAAATCGCTGAAATGTGCGGTATTGATGTACCGGAGGGTACTAAGATTCTCATTGCAGAAATCGAGGGTGTCGGTCCTAAGTTCCCTCTGTCTGCTGAGAAATTGAGCCCGATCCTGGCCTGCTATAAAGTGAAGACTGCAGAGCAAGGTATCGAGCTGGCTCATGAAGTAGTAACCTTCGGCGGTATGGGTCACTCTTCGGTAATCCATTCCAATAATGAAGATATTATTAAAAAATATTCGGATCGTATGCCTACTTGCCGGATTCTGGTCAACCAGCCATCCTCGCAAGGCGGTATCGGTGACATCTATAACACGAACCTGCCATCGTTGACACTAGGCTGTGGATCATATGGACGTAACTCCACATCGTCGAACGTAACAGCTATTAATCTGATCAACGTGAAAAGGGTGAACCACCGTACTGTGAATATGCAATGGTTCAAGGTTCCTAGCAAAATTTATTTTGAAAAGGGTGCGACTCAATATCTGGCTAAAATGCCTGACATCAGCCGTGTACTGATCGTTACTGACCCGATGATGGTTAAACTGGGATATGTGGATCGTGTAGTGCATTACCTCAATCAGCGTCAAAATCCAGTAGCCATCAAGGTATTCTCGGATGTTGAGCCCGATCCATCGACAACTACGGTAGAACGCGGTACGGATCTGATGAACAAATTCCAGCCAGACTGTATCATCGCACTTGGCGGCGGTTCGCCAATGGATGCTGCGAAGGGCATGTGGTTGTTCTATGAATATCCAGAGACCAGCTTCAATAACCTGAAGCAGAAATTCATGGATATCCGCAAACGGATTTACAAATACCCGCATCTCGGTCAAAAAGCTCAATTCGTAGCGATTCCGACCACTTCGGGTACAGGTTCTGAAGTAACTTCTTTCGCAGTAATTACCGATAAGCTAAAAGGCAATACGAAGTATCCTTTGGCTGACTATGAGCTGACTCCAGACGTAGCCATTATCGACCCTGAATTCGTATATACCTTGCCTAAGAGCGCAGTTGCCGACACGGGTATGGACGTCTTGACCCATGCGATCGAGGCCTATGTCTCAGTAATGGCTAATGACTATACAGATGGTCTTGCCATCAAGGCAATCCAACTCGTATTCCAGAACCTTGAGAAATCGGCGCTTACCGGCGACAAGCTGGCTCGTGAGAAAATGCATAATGCTTCGACATTGGCTGGTATGGCCTTTGCTAACGCCTTCCTGGGAATTAACCACAGCTTGGCGCATAAATGGGGCGGACAATACCATACAGCGCATGGTCGTACGAATGCGATCCTGCTGCCGCACGTCATTCGCTACAATGCCAAGAAGCCGACCAAATTCGCAGCATGGCCTAAATACAGACATTTCATCGCTGACGAACGCTATGCGGAGATCGCTCGTATTCTTGGATTGCCGGCTCGCACTACGGAAGAAGGCGTGAAGAGCCTGATCAATGCGATTCGCGAACTGAACAGAAAACTCGAAATTCCAGAGACCTTCCAAGAGCTTGGATTTGATCCGAAGGATTTCGAATCGAAGGTAGATTATCTGGCAGACCGTGCCTTTGAAGACCAATGTACAACGGCGAATCCTAAGCTGCCGCTCGTTACGGAATTGGCTGAAATTTACCGCGATGCCTTCTACGGAAGATTTGACAAATAATTGAACAAACGCAAGGAAATTCGTGACAAATATCACCTCGATTGTGATATTTGTCACAATCATTTATGGGGGATTGAGGTATGATTATGACATAAATGATCCCGCATAAATTTTTGAAATAGGTGATATGTTTTCACAACACTCACAGATTTATTAGTGTATGAAATGTGAAAATTATCACAAATTTTAGGGATCACGAGGCGCGAGTATATCCTTCAACCGCGTGCTCCAAACTATATATATGGAGGGAATAAAGATGTCGGTGATTGAAAGAGAAGTACAAGGTAGTCAAGCAGTTCCATCCGCATGGAGAGGCTTCAAAGCTGGCAAGTGGATGAAAGAGGTTAATGTTCGTAACTTTATTCAAAAGAACGTTGCATCCTATGAAGGAGATGACAAATTCCTTAAAGGCGCTACAGCCAATACTAAAGCACTCTGGGATATCATTTCCGATCTGTCCAAGAAAGAACGCGAAGCTGGCGGTGTACTTGATGTAGATGTGAACACACCTTCTACAATCACTTCTCATGCTGCAGGTTATTTGGACAAAGACAAGGAACAAGTCGTTGGCTTGCAAGCAGATGAGCCGTTCAAACGTACGATTCACCCATTCGGCGGAATTAACATGGTTCTCAATTCCTGTAAAGCTTATGGATTTGAACTGCCGGGCGAAATCGTAGATCTGTTTACAAAAATTCGCAAAACGCATAACCAAGGTGTTTTCGATGCATATACCACTGAGATGAGAGCTTGCCGTAAAGCAGGGATCATCACAGGTCTTCCAGATGCTTACGGCCGTGGCCGGATCATCGGCGACTATCGTCGTGTAGCACTCTATGGCGTTGATTTCCTGATCAAGCAAAAGAAACAAGAAAAGCTTAGCCTTGAAGTCGATGTTATCGATGAAGATGTAATCCGTCTTCGTGAAGAGCTGTCTGAGCAAATCCGCGCTTTGGAAGAATTGAAAGAATTGGGCCAAATGTACGGCTTCGACATTTCCAGACCAGCTGAAAATGCTAAAGAAGCTTTCCAATGGGTATACTTCGGTTACCTGGCTGCAATCAAAGAGCAAGACGGTGCAGCGATGTCTCTTGGCCGTGTATCTTCTTTCCTCGATACCTATGTGGAACGCGACTTGGCTGAAGGCGTATTGAATGAAGAAAGTGCTCAAGAATTGGTTGACCACTTCGTAATGAAGTTGCGTATCGTGAAATTCTTGCGTACTCCTGAATATAATGACTTGTTCAGCGGTGACCCAACTTGGGTGACTGAATCGATCGGCGGTATGGCCGAAGATGGCAGAACACTCGTCACGAAGAACAGCTTCCGTTTCCTGCACACACTGTACAACTTGGGACCAGGACCAGAACCGAACCTGACTGTACTGTGGTCCGAGAAATTGCCTGAAGCGTTCAAGAAATTTGCGGCAAAAGTATCGATCGAGACCAGTTCGATTCAATATGAGAATGACGATCTGATGCGTCCGATCTACGGCGATGACTACGGTATTGCTTGCTGTGTATCCGCGATGAGAATCGGTAAACAAATGCAATTCTTCGGTGCTCGCGCTAACTTGGCGAAGGTATTGCTGTACGCTATCAATGGTGGTAAGGACGAGAAATCCGGCGTACAAGTGGGTCCTGAATACCCAGCGATTACTTCCGAATATCTGGATTATGATGAAGTGATGAAACGTTATATTCCGATGATGGAATGGCTGGCCAAGACTTATGTTAACTCCTTGAATGTAATTCACTATATGCATGATAAATATTGCTACGAACGCATTGAAATGGCATTGCATGACCGTGACATTCTGCGTACGATGGCTTGCGGTATCGCTGGTCTGTCGGTAGCTGCCGACTCCTTGAGCGCTATTAAATACGCTAAGGTTAAACCGATCCGTAACGAACAAGGCATCGCAGTTGATTTTGAAATCGAAGGCGAGTTCCCTTGCTATGGTAACAATGATGACAAGGTTGACCAAATCGCTGTCAAGCTCGTTGAAAGCTTCATGGGCATGATTCGCAAGCATAAAACTTATCGTAACTCCTTGCCAACACAATCGATCCTGACGATCACTTCCAATGTTGTGTATGGTAAGAAAACAGGTAGCACTCCAGACGGACGTAAAGGCGGAGAACCATTCGCACCAGGTGCTAACCCAATGCATGGCCGCGATAAGAAGGGTGCTCTTGCTTCCTTGAGCTCGGTTGCTAAGCTTCCTTACGAACATAGCTTGGACGGTATTTCCAATACGTTCTCGATCGTTCCTAAGGCTCTTGGTAAAGACATCGATTCTCGTGAATCCAACCTCGTATCGATGATGGATGGATATTTCGGCAGCGACGCTCACCACTTGAACGTTAACGTATTCGACCGTGAACAATTGATCGATGCGATGGATCATCCAGAGAACTATCCTCAATTGACAGTTCGTGTATCTGGATATGCCGTTAACTTCATCAAGCTGACTCGCGAACAACAACTTGACGTTATTCACCGTACTTTCCACGGTTCGATGTAATAGCGTAATCTAATTAGCTTAAGATTGTGGCTATACATCAGGCAGCCCAATGAGAAAGGGTGACGAACAATATGCTTAAAGGTCGTATTCATTCATTAGAAACATTCGGCACAGTAGATGGACCGGGTATACGCTTCGTACTCTTCATGCAAGGCTGCCTGCTGCAATGCCAATATTGCCATAACCCTGATACCTGGAGCCTGACGGAAGGCCGAGAAGTAACTTTGGAAGAGGTATTGGCTGAGATTGAGCCTTACATCAACTACTACCGCTCGTCAGGCGGAGGGTTGACGGTATCTGGTGGAGAAGCGACTTTACAAGCTCCATTCGTCACCGAATTATTCCGTGAGGTGAAGAAGCGCTGGAACCTGCATACCTGTCTGGATACGAATGGATACAATGAAGGTGACAAAATCCGCGATTTGCTGGATGTGACCGACCTGGTCATGCTTGATTTGAAGCATATCGATAATGAGAAGCATATCAAATTAACTGGCAAGCCGAATGTGCGGATGCTGAATATGGCCCGTTGGCTATCTGAGCATGACCGTAAAATGTGGATTCGACACGTATTTGTTCCGGGGATTCATGACGATGAACAGGATCTGATCAATCTCGGCAAGTTCATCGGCGGGCTGCATGGTGTAGAGAAGTTCGAAATTCTCCCTTATCATACCATGGGTATTTTTAAATGGCAGGAGCTTGGTTGGGATTACCCTCTGGAAGGCGTTCCTTCTCCGACAGAAGAGGAGATTGAACGGGCGAATCGTCTGATTGAAGAGGGTCGGCAGCAGGTAGTTTCAGCGAAGTAATAATGATGTCAGTAAACATGACTTAACATATTACTAACCCAAAACAAAACGGTTAAATTTGACGCAGTTTGTCAGATTTAACCGTTTTTTCAATTTACGACTAGATGATATTATCCCCATTATAGAAAAATGTCCTCCTTATCAAAAATGGAATCGCTTTCTATAATGAAGATGTAAGACAAACCGATCTTAAGGAGGGTCCAAAGAAATATGAAAAAGAGTGTGACAATGCTACTTTCCCTGTTTTTTGTAGCTTCGACATTGCTCGCAGGCTGTGGAAGTTCCAATGACAAAAACACGGCAAATGAAGGAAACACCGCGGCGAACAACAAACCTGCCAACGAAGCAAAGGTCAGTGATGAACCGTTTGAAATTACGATTCGTCACACACAGATCGGGGAAGCGAAGAAGTTCCGTTTGGCCATTCTGGATGATGTGGTTAAAAAGACACAGGAGGCTGTTCCTGGTCTGACGATCAAGCTGGACGGCGTTGATTCCGAGGTTAACCGCAAGGAGAAGCTGAGAGGCGAAATGGCTGCGGGCAAGCCGCCAGAAGTGTTCGACGTATTCGGTAGCCCGGACGCAGAATTGTATGCGAAGGAAGGCTTGATGCTTGACCTTACACCAATTCTGGATGAATTAGGTATTAAAGATAAGTTCAGTGACTTAGGTCCATTTACACATGACGGCAAAATTTATGGTCTGCCAATCGGCGGCTCGATCGAAGGTATTTTCTATAATAAAGAATATTTTGAGCAAAAAGGTCTGACAGTTCCTAAGACGCTCGATGAATTGGAAGCGATTGCTGAGAAGGTCAAAGCTGACGGCAAGATTCCATTCGCTCAAGCATCTAAGGATGCATGGATTCCATTGATGACGACGAACAACCTGTGGTCCTACTACGCTGGTGCAGATATCACTTACGGATTCAAGAGTGGTGAGACGAAGTGGACGGACGAGAACATGGTTAAGGCGATTGCCAAGCATCAGGAATGGGTGCAAAAAGGTTACTTCAAGAAGGGCGAGCTCGGTTTTGAATATGCAGATATGAGAAACCAAGTGATTACCGGCGAAGCGATCATGATGATGGACGGATCATGGGCGAACTCCGTATTTAGAGACCCGGCACAAGCTGGTGAGATGGTAGGTAAAATCGGCTACTTCAATATGCCTCCTCTGAAAGAAGGAGACCCATTTGTAGTCATGCAGGACTCGAATAACGGTTATGGCTTCTCCAGTGCTGTTGGCGAAGATCCTCGTAAATTGGAAGCGGTTAAGGAATTTATCAAGAACATGTGGACGGACGAAATGCAGCTTCGCGGTTTGAAGGAAGACGGCGTGCTTCCTGCAATGAAGATGGATCTGGAGCAAATGAAGACAGCGTCTGACGATCCTTTGATGCAGGATATTTTCAAAGCTGTAAGTGAAATCGGAAATGCGTTCCCTGCCTTTGACGCCCTTGTTCAAGCAGAAGTTAACACGGCGCTCGGCATGGGTATCCAGCAAATCATCGGAGGAGAAATTGAACCTCAGAAGATGCTGGAAAATGTGCAGGCCGCTCAAGATGCAGCTAACGCGGCAAGCGAGTAATGAATTGTTGAACATCCTCTTGTAGTTAAGAAAGGGCGCCACCCGCCTCGACTTTGTGGGGGCGCCCTTTCTGTTAAATGAATGATAGATAGAAATTTAGGAGCAGAAGAAACGATGATAAAAGATTACAACGGAGGTTACCATGAATAAAGCGCTAAGAAATCCAGTGGTTTATGTTCTGTTCATATTGCCTGCCTTCATACTGTTTCTGGCCTTTTTTATCTATCCGGTATTTACAGCGATCAATAATAGCTTCACCAGCTGGAACGGTATATCCAAAACCGTTAATTATATCGGATTCGATAACTATGTGCAGGCGTTCAATGATGACGCATTTTGGAAATCGGTGAGGAATAATGTTTATTTTATTCTTTTCTCCTGTTTGATTCAGGTTCCACTGATCATTATATTCTCGCTGTTAATCGCGAATGTGAAGAAATTCAAAGGGCTATATAAGACGGCAGTGTTCATGCCATCGATTATGTCTACCGCAGTCATCGGGATTCTGTGGGGCTTCATCTACAACCCGGACTTCGGTTTAGCCAATGAAGTGTTGGGACTGTTCGGCGTGTCGCCGATATACTGGTTGTCTGACAAGAACTGGGCCATGATCTCGATTCTGATTACGAATGCTTGGCAATGGACTGGCTTCTACATCGTCATGGTGCTTGCAGCTATTCTCTCCATTCCTAAAGAACTGGATGAGGCGGCGGCGATCGACGGTGCAACCGGAGTCCAAAGAGCGATGAAAATTACTCTTCCGCTCATTATGCCAATTGTATCGGTCGTTATTATGTTGTCCATCGCTGGTGCGATGAAGGCTGCAGATATTGTGCTTGTTATGACCAAGGGCGGTCCTGCAGGCTCGACGGATGTTATGGCGACATATATGATCCGTTATGCGATTACAAGCTTTAGACACGGCTTCGGTAATGCCATCGCTGTATTGATCTTTGTATTTACGATTATCATCACGGTATTATATCAAGTCTTGATTGCAAAACGGACAGAAAGGATTGAATACTGATGAGAGCAACAAAGAAGGTCATTCCACATATATTTCTAATGGGCTACTTGCTGGTCATCCTGTATCCATTTCTGTTCGTTATTTTCTCTTCGCTTAAGACGAACAATCAGGACATTGCTTCTAATCCATTTGGACTTCCAAGCTCGATCACATTCGATAACTATGTAAATGCTTGGGTCAATGCAAAGATCAGCGTTTATTTCTTTAACAGCTTGTATATCGGGATTCTAGCTGCCTGTGTATCGATCCTGTTTGCGGCCATGCTATCATTCGCGGTAACAAGAATGCGTTATAATAAAATTAGTGCCATCGTGTTTCAATTAATCCTGCTGGGGATGCTGATCCCGAACAACTCCTTGCTTCTTCCGATCTACGGGATTATGAGTAAGCTGGGCATTCTCGACACACATATGGCTTTGCTGCTCCCTTATATAGCTAACGCCATTCCATTCTCGGTTATTATTCTAGCAGCCTTTATGCGTTCGCTTCCGGGAGAAATTGAAGAAGCGGCGGTCATGGATGGATTGAGCTCTGCCGGACTGTTTGTTAGAATAATAGTACCGCTTACTATACCGGCAATCGTAACCGTCTTTATCATCAACTTCCTGGGCAACTGGAACGAGTTCCTGCTTGCGAACTACTTCCTGTCCAATGATGCCCTGAGAACGCTTCCGGTAGGTATGGTAGGCTTTAGAGACGCCTACAACACGAACTACGCACAAATGTCCGCTGGGATTGTTTTTAGCGTTCTGCCAGTCATGATTATCTACGCTATTTTGCAAGAGCAAATTATTGAAGGGGTTACGGCGGGCAGCGTTAAGGGCTAATTACTAGATTTATCGGGAGCTCATGCATATGAATCTGCGAATTAAATTGTTTACGGCTTTTCTGGGGCTGGTGATTATCCCTCTGTTTATCCTTGGTCTTATTACGTTCTTCGTCAGCTTCAACTCAATCGAATCGAAATACAGCCAACAGTCGGAATATTCACTGAAGGCGATTGCATACAGCATCAAGAATGTGTTCCATGAGATGGATAATGTGACGGATAACGGGATTGCCAAAGGGGTATTCCAGCAGGCGCTGATCGCCAAGGACCCGGATTCGCAGGATTTGACGGCAACGACCCAGCTTGAGCTTAATGCCAACCAGAAGAATTTCCGATCTTTGTTATACAATCATCCGGCGATCGACTATGCGTTCTTGTACAATGTACATGGGCGGGCGGGCTCGGATGTGATCACGATTTTTAATAAGGAGAATTTCCAGACCTTGCCCTACGAGCAATTCAAGGAGCATCCACTGTATAATGAGGTCGTTTCTCTCAGGGGAGTGCCGCTGTGGATTGCCCCGCATGAATATCCGGAGTTTACCGGCTCGGACAATGTGTTCACACAAATTCGCTTAATCAAGGATTTGAACAATTTGCGCAGCGTCGGGATTTTGGTTGTTCAGATCAAAAATTGGGAATTTGAGAAAATATTCCAGAATCTTAGGCTCGGCAGCAGCATGAAGGATACACGCTTTATGCTGATTAATAACAAAGGTCAGGTATTATATGATTTCCAGTCCGAGATGGTCGGCCAATCTCTGGAGCCGGGCATTCTGCAGAAGCTGGAGCAGGATGCGGGCTATCAGAGCTTTAAAGCCAAGTTCAACGGGGAAGAGAGCGTAATTTCCGCGTATGATTTGAAGGAGTATCCTTGGAAGCTTGTATCGGTAACCTCATGGCGTTATTTATCACGCGAGGTGGTTACGTTCGCGAACTGGTTCGTGGTGATCTTCTTCGTCTGTGTGCTGACGGCTCTTCTGTTCAATCTGGTGTTCATGAACCGGATTACCGGCACCATCGGCGTTATCGTCCGATTTATGCGTAAGGTTGAGGATGGAGACTTGAGCGCGCGCGTGGAGGAGAAAGGCGATGACGAGCTGTTGCTTCTGCAGCAGGGCTTCAACAATCAGATGGCTAAGATCAATGAATTGTTCGAGCAGGTCAAGAAAGAGCAGTTCCAGAAGGCGAATGCCGAGCTGCGGGTGCTACAGGCCCAGATCAAGCCGCATTTTCTGTTCAATACACTGGAATCTATCAATGTACTGGCTGTTCAGAACGAAGGCCGCAAGGTTAGCGAAATGGTAGTTAGGCTGGCTAATATTTTGCGGATTAGTATTCAGGATAAGGAAGAGATTAGCCTCAGCCTGGAGATAGAGCACTTAAGGAATTATTTGGAGATTCAAAAATTCAGATTTGACGAGTTATTCGATTATGAGATCGACATACCGGATGAAATGATGAGCTGTCAGCTTCTGAAGCTCACGCTGCAGCCGCTTGTAGAGAACAGCATCCAGCATGGCTTTGAAGGAATTGAGTATCATGGCATGATCAAGGTGACAGGACGGATGGAGGCGGATCGGATCACGCTTCGGGTTGAAGATAATGGAATTGGGATGACGAATGAAGCGCTGTCCAAGATCCAATATGTAGATTTGGATGATCCCGTCCATCAAGAGTCCGGTTCTTATCCTAATCATGAGAGAAGGGGCTTAGGATTACGAAGTGTCTATGATCGTCTGCGGCTTAAATATGGGAATCGATACGGGCTGTTCATCTGTTCGCATCCCGGACAGGGTACGGTAATCCAATGTGTGATTCCTAAATATGAATTGGGTGATATAAATGAGACTGAAGGCGTTATTGGTTGATGATGAGGTCCATATCCTGAACAATCTATCCAAAGTGCTGCCTTGGGAGGATTTGGGCTTTGAGATCGTCGGCTTGGCGAAGAATGGTGTGGATGCTCTGGAGGCGGCCATTACGCATCAACCCGATTTGATTTTAAGCGATATCCGCATGCCGGTTATGGATGGGCTCACCTTAATCCAGAAAGTCAGAGAGGAAGGACTAACCGGGGAGATTCTCCTTCTGACAGGCTATCAGGAGTTCGAATATGCCCGTACGGCGATTCGCTACGGAGTTCGCGATTATATCTGCAAGCCGATCAATTATTATGAGCTGGAAGATACGGTGCGGAAGCTGGCGAAGCAAATTGTCGAGAAGAAGAAGCAGAAGAATAAGGAGCAGCTCTTGAACCGGATGGCCAATCTGGCCAATGAGAACAATTTGCTGCACTCTCTGCTCGGTCAAGAGACCGCGAAAGAGGATATATTATGGCAGGATGAAGAGGAATCAGACCATCCGCATAGCTATGCTGTGCTGCTGCTCGATATGGACGGTTACGCCCACGAGTCTATCTCTTGGCCGTTTCCTGAGCGGAAAGCCTGGAACCTGGACATTAAGCAGAAATTGAAGGAGCTGTTCCTCCCGCTTCTCCGCGATTTTACGGTGCTGCAGGTACGTGAAGGGGAATGGTGTGTCGTCTACGATACGGTAATTAATCCACAGTTGACGCAGGATGAACTGAGTCTGGTCTATGAGAGTCTGCAGACATTAGTTGCAGATAAGCTGCATATGCATATACGTATGTGTCTGGAACAAGAACCGCTTACTTTGGCTGAAATGTCTGCTGTATACCAGCGTATGCAGCAAATTTTGATCCTCGATCCACCGCAAGGCTGGTTTACGGATGTGCAGTCCGTTACATCGGATCTGCTTAAGCCGATTCCTGGCGAGGATCTTGGAGCTGTCGACGCGCAGTGGCACTGGATTGAACAATTCGGAAGCGGGCTTCGCAACGGTAATTATGAGGCGATGACGCAAATGATTGGCGAGTTGAAGGCTTATGTCGGTCGTCTGAATGAGACCTCAGTCGGCAGATCTGAGAAGCTGCTATATTATTTGCTCATCCATCTACTGCGTGAGATGCGTGAGATGCAGATGCTCCCTGGGGAACAAGAGGAAGCCGTCTGGTTAAGACTGCAGGAATCGCTGAGTGTGAAGGAATTAATATCACTGATCGTCTCGATGATCGAGCGCTTTAAGGATTCACTCTCCACCAAGAAATCATCGGAGGTACTGATGATGTCGGCGCAGAACTTTATTCAACAGAATTTGGGGGCCGACTTTGGCATTGAGGAGATTTCCGATTTTCTGGGGATCAGCTGCAGCTATTTCTGTTTGCTCTTTAAGAATCATTTCGGGGAGACTTTTGTGGAGTATCTGACCAGACAGCGAATCGAGACAGCCAAGTTTATGTTAAGCGGCAGTGAGAAGTCGATCACACAGATCGGCGCTGAGGTAGGGTATCAGGAACGCCGTTATTTTACGAAAGTGTTCCAAAAATATACCGGAATGACTCCTTCGGAATATCGCCTGAAGGATTCACCCGCATCTTAAAATTATGGGTTCAAAAAGACCGGTTTATAGTGCCGGATGCTTTTTGAATTACATCAAAATGGGAAGGTGAATAATGTTGGATTTGACCCAGTGGACCCTCGAGCAGAAGATTGGCCAATTATTTATTTGTGGATTTCAGAGCTTGGCTCCTGATGAGCAAATAACTACATTGACAGGGAAATATCATGTTGGCGGAGTCGTCTATTTCCGCCGCAATATTGAATCGGTTCAGCAGCTTGCAGCGCTGTCCCGCGATCTGCAGAAGCTTCCACGCAGCCATTCCGATATTCCGCTGTTCATCTCGATCGATCAGGAGGGCGGGATGGTCGCCCGGCTCGATCATGATGGAATCAGCCGTATTCCGGGAAATATGACGCTTGGAGCCGTGGATGATCTTCGTTTGACGTATAACGTAGCCAAGCTAGCTGCCGAAGAAATGCTGGCATTAGGCATCAATATGAACTTTGCTCCTTGTGTGGATGTGAACAATAATCCGTCGAATCCGGTAATTGGGGTGAGATCCTTCGGCGAGAACCCGCAGAAGGTAGCTGAGCATGGGGTGGCGGCGACCCGAGGGTACCAGGATCAGGGCGTAAGCGCGACGGTTAAGCATTTCCCGGGTCATGGAGATACAGCGGTAGATACGCATCTTGGCCTAGCTGTAGTTCCTCATGACAAGGAGCGGCTACGTAATATCGAGCTGCTGCCGTTCCGCAGAGCAATCGAAGCGGGAGCCGATGCGATCATGACAGCGCATGTGATATTTCCGGCCTTTGAACCGGAGGAAATTCCGGCTACCTTATCGCACCGTGTGTTAACTGAACTGCTGCGTGAGGAGATGAACTTCGAAGGCGTCATCGTAACAGATTGCCTTGAGATGCATGCCATCTCTAAGAGCTGCGGCGTTGCCGAAGGAGCGGTACGGGCGATTGAAGCAGGTGCTGACCTTATTCTGGTCAGTCATACCCTAACTGATCAGGTTGCGGCTTTAGAAGCCGTGCGCGAAGCGGTGCTTAGCGGTCGAATCAGCGAGGACAGAATCAATGAATCGCTAGAGCGGGTATTGGAGCTGAAGGCTAAGCGGATTGCAGCTGCTGCGGATGCAGAGGTAGAGACGAACCGTTTGAGCGTATCCGTTCCACTTACACCGCAAGCTGAGAGCGAGGCGCTGTTGCGGGAAGCTGCAGAGCGCAGTGTGACGCTTGTGCATGATTCCGGTAATCTGCCGCTTAGCAAGGATGAATCCACGCTCGTGATCTGGCCGGAGCTGCGGCATCGCACCGAAGTGGATGAGCCTTCGGTACATCAATATACTTTGTATAACGCCTTGCAGCCTTATAGCAATAATATCAGCCTATCCGTGATTGGAACACGTCCAGAAGAAGAGGAAGTGCTGGAGGTGCTTAAGCGGAGCACTGATTTTGAACAAATCGTGGTGGTCACCTATACAGCGGAAGGCGAAATTCCAGAGGGACAGAGCCATCTGGTGAATGCGCTGATCCGTATGCATGGCTCCAAGGTAGTTGTGGTCTCTACTCGGAATCCATATGACTTGAAGTCCTTCAAGGATGTAGGCACTTATATTTGCTTGTATGAGAATCGCCAGTTCTCTCTGGATGCTGTTGCCAAAGTATTGATGGGCAAGCTCACAGCCAAGGGAAAACTTCCAGTCAGCTTGAATTTGGATGAAGTCACCAAATAATTTCATAATCTAATCTGGGCTTGGCAGAGAATTCTCTTTGCCAGCCTTTTTATTTGCGAGAAATGGTTGGTTGTAAGTTGTAACGAAACTGGGTAGCGCTATTTGCGCCAAAAAGGCCAATTTAGAAATCTAACGAAACTGGATATCGCTATTGAGACCAATCTAAGCCTTTATCCCCGTATTTCATCAGAATAATGATACGGAGTTTCGTTAGAATCCCATCTCCTTCATTTTTGCTAGAATAACGATATGGTGTTTCGTTAGAGATCTTAAGGCTGGAAAAGTGCTGGAATGTCAGATACAATGATTTCGTTGCTGCCTTTTTAAAATTTCAGACAAAAAGCAACTTTTTCTGTTTATATGCGTTTAACCTTATGTGATTGTCGAAAGAGACAAAATGGGAGTAGAAGGAGCTTAACATGAATTTCAAGAGACTAATTATAACGACGATTTTTATTGCTTCACAATTAGCAATGGTTATTCCTGTAAGTGCTGAAGAAGTGGTTAAGCAGGATCCGGTTAGTGCAATTGAACAGCGGGCTGCTGTTACATCGAATAATGCAGGAGCGAATGCAGCGGATACTCAGGCTCAGGCCAACAATTCGGTTGATCCCACGCAAGAGGATGGTCTGAATAAGGGTGAGTCGTCCGATAAAGATACATCTGTTACGGAAGAGAACGGCAAGACAGAGGGGACAGACAAGGAAGGAACAGTCGATGATAACCAGGCGGAACAGCCAGCTGGAACGGAGGAGAGCCAGGATGGTAATGCTGCCGATGGTTCAGACAATGGCTCTACCGAGCCTGTTACATCCCCAGACAACAGCGTGAATGCGACCAGCACAGGTGGCCAACTCGTCCTGATGATGAATAGCAATAAAATGTACCAGAATGGCAAGGAGTACAAAGCCGGCTATCCGATGGAAGTGAAGGAGGGTGTCTCCTACGTATCGATCCGTGCGATCGTGGAGCGTGCCGGTTTACAGCTTTCTTTTGACAATAAGACCAAAGAGACGATTATTACGCGAGGCACGGACGAGCTTCGCTTCAAGCTAGATACCACGAACTATCGGGTTAATGGCGTTGTGACTCAGATGAAAGGTAAGTCTTATTCTGCCAAGAACAATTTCATGGTGCCATTGACGGCGATCACGAAGGCGCTTGGTATTCCATATAGTGTCGATAATGTAGGGAAGCGCGTCATTCTGAACCTGTCCACGAAGCCTGTAGCTTCTTTCTCAATTGGCAATAAGGAAGTAGTCGCTGGAGAGACAGAGGTTCAATATGTGACTAGCTCATCTTCACCTTCAGGGCTTCCGATTGTGAATGAAGAGTGGACTGGTCGTCAGGATATGTTCATGGAGCCGGGAACTTATACGGTAACCTACCGAGTACAGGATTCCAATGGACAATGGAGCGACCCGTTCTCCATGACGATTAAAGTTGCTAAGCCGCATACCCCACCGGTAGCTAACTTCTCGACTGACAAGGATACGTATAAGATGGGGGAACTGATCACTTATACGGACCTAAGTACGGATGAAGTGAGTATTGAGGAACGGGTTTGGGATAACAAGGCGCTTGCCTTCTTTACTCCAGGACCTAAGACAATTAGCTTGAAGGTTGTGAACCCCTTCGGCCTGTCATCCACTGTAGAGAAGACGATTATGATTACGAACGAGACCCTGTATGAACGTGATGACTTCAATAAGTTATTCGTTCCAGTCGGAGAGAAATTCACATTCGATGGCTCCTCAGTTCCATCCTGGGAAAGAGTGAACTACTCCATTTCTTCCGATCCCGTAACCTTGATCCGCAGCAATAGCCCGGAGACGGTGTATTCGGAGGGGAGAGTTTATAAGGAAACAGCGAGCGGTTCTATGCGTTTCATGGTTCACCATGTAAACTCTACTGGTAAGAACATGAAGATGTATGTTATTGCTACGAATAAGAATGAGACGACAACTCGCCTAACCCAAACCAGTCTTGGCTTTGGTGGACCTAGTCAGTACGCTACGGCTGCAGGCAAGGTCTCGGTTGAACGCTACTATAAATCTTTACAGTCTGGTGATAAATATAAAGATATCTGGATTGCTCCAGGTGAAAGTAAAATCATCTTGACAGAGCTTAACGCTATTACGATGAAGCAAGGTGATGTAATATCTCTATTTGCTGATATGTATAGCGATCAATCGTTAGAATTTGATGTAATTATGATAGATCCTAATAAGGATCCATTTACTGCACAGCCAACGCTTGTAAATTTAGAGACGGATGTTCACAACAGAGGGACGTATGAGGATTCAACTCGTTATTTCCAATACAATGATCTAGTGGGGACTACTCGTACTAGACTTCTTATTGGAGATAATTCAAGTGACCCGTACCTGATAGGACATGACCCACTTAAGAATAATGAGTATAAGCTGAATGCTGGTAACTTTGGGGTATTGTACAAGATTAAATTGAATCGTGTCGCTCCAAATACACTAATCACATTTAACCCACGTGGGGGAAGATACTCTGGCTCTATTATGGTGAATGGCGATATTGTGCAATTAAGCTCGCTCAGCGGGCCGAATGACAATAATGTTTTGTTCCGCACAGGGGATCGCGAGCAGACAGTTGAATTTGTATTCACAGCTGCACCGGGCAGTAACTTGTCTGTCAACTTGTTGCTCCAACCACTGCCAGAAGTGAAGCAATAATTGCAATTATTCTTTTAAATTAAATTAACCAGCGGGCTCTCCCAGTAAGTCATCGAAGATGACAGGGGAGGCCCTTTTAGCTCAAGGGCCAATTCATGCAAAGGGTACTGTGCTTGTCGGATTACGCTTTGTAAGCGAGGCATTAGGAGCTCAAGTCTCATTCGATAAAAAATCAAACTGTTGATATTATTACTGAATAATTATTAAAAAAAGAAGAATGCAAAATGAGTTATTAATCCTCACTTGCGTTCTTCTTTTTTTTATTTTCCTCCTACAAGAGTGTATTTATTCCTCCGAAACATCAACGAACGTTAAACCAGGAAAAACGGTATAATTCTTTAATTGGGTGTCTTTAATGATGTTCGCATCATCAATTAAGTTTCCTTTTCCAACATAGGACGTTATCAGGAATTCCCATTCGGCTATAAATGGCGTGGATAAGTTCATATAATGGACTACATTTACACGAACTTTGTATTGCTCTGCACCTTCCACTTTTTTGGCATCTATGAATTTGATGTCTAAGATGGAAGGATAGACTCCGCCTCCTGGAAAAGAGATCCCTTTGTAATCTGGGGATACAATTTTGTTCCAAACTTCTTCAGACGCTTCGTCTCGGATATTATAGGCAACCAGATATTGATAGATGGGGGAGGCGATTTCTGCCCAATCTCCTCCAGTCAAATCCAGTTCTTCCTTCCATAAATCAGAGCCAGAAGCTGATGCAGCGTTTTTCTGATTGATCACTACGGTTTGAGTCTTGGAATCCCAGCTTACATTTGCACCTAATGCTTTGGAGATTGTACTAATAGGCACCATGACCCGTCCATCCACATTTCTGGGGGATACGTCAGTCTTAATGGTTTGCCCATTCACAACGATCGAGATTTTTCCGCTAGCGAGTGCTCCGCCGATTAGCAAAGAGGTAAGTGTAAAAATAAGTAAGACAGTGATCATTAGCTTTCTTTTCATCATAAAACCTCCTGATTTAGAATGACCATTAGGTCGACTACAAGGAAAATAATATCATATTTAAGTACATTTAACACGCGGGTACACCAACTCACATTGACGTTGTTAAATTTTTGCGGCATTATTAAGAGAGATAGAGTGTGAAGACGCATGGAAGGGTAGTTCAGACGGGAGGAATGTCACATGCTGTCGACAGAGGATATTATCGGTGTGATGTCAGCCCAAGGTTTGCGAATCACCGACCAGCGCAAAAGCTTGGCCAAACTGTTCGCAGAACGGGAAGGTTATTTGACACCTAAGGATGTTTATGAATATATGGGCAAGCAATACAGTGGGCTCAGCTTTGATACCGTGTACAGGAATCTTAGAGTGATGGAAGAGCTCGGAGTGCTTGAGCAGGTCGTGTTTGAAGATGGACTTAAGTTCCGGGTTGGCTGCGACAAGGATGGCCATCACCACCACCATATGATTTGTCTGCAGTGTGAGAAGACGTACCCGATCCATTTCTGCCCGATGCCGATGACGGATGCTCCGGAGGAGTTCCAGATTGTGAAGCATAAATTCGAGGTGTTCGGTTATTGTAAAAATTGCCGCCCCGACAAATGCTCGGGTCAAGACGCGCAGGCGGGTAAGGATCAAGGCGGAGGCGCATAATATGAGCGTTGTTCGCAAGGTGTTTCAAGCACCGATTCATGTATACCGCAAGTTTATTTCGCCACTTAAACCTCCAACCTGCCGCTTCTATCCGACTTGCTCGGCGTATGCCCTGGAAGCGATCGAAGTACATGGCGCCTTGAAAGGGTCTTGGCTGGCAGCCAAGCGGATCGTGAAATGTCATCCTTTTCATCCGGGGGGAATTGATATGGTACCTCCGAAGAAGGTGCGCAGCGAGGTTAAAGATAAGACCGGGCGGGTATAACTTGACAACCGATACATCTATTCTTAATATAGTTCTATATGCATGTACTCAAATATATCCAGTGAAGGGATAAGTACGAAGTGTCGCGTCCAGCTGCAGAGAGCCGGGGGAGCTGAGAACCGGTCTGGAACACCTTTGGAATATGGTCCTGGAGGAACTGCTTTCGAGTCGGGTAGCTTGTGGATTAGCTTAGCCGATAAGGGAGCGGCGCGGGTTCCGGCGTTAACGGAAGGTTGCGGCAGCAACCAACTGAGTCCGTTTGCCTGTGAAGGCACGGGGAATTTGGGTGGTAACACGTGAGAGATCTCTCGTCCCATGATGGGGCGGGAGTTTTTTTGTTTTATTATATCTAAGGAGATGACAGTATGTCTGACAAGAAAACATTCTACATCACCACACCGATCTATTATCCGAGCGATAAGCTGCATATCGGTCATGCTTATACGACCGTAGCTGGCGATGCTATAGCGCGCTACAAACGGCTGCGCGGATATGATGTCCGCTATTTGACTGGCACCGATGAGCATGGGCAGAAGATCGAGCAGAAGGCCCAGGAAAAAGGAAAAACTCCGCAGCAGTTCGTCGATGATATCGTTGTCGGGATCAAGGAGCTGTGGAAGAAGCTTGACATTTCGAATGATGATTTCATTCGTACCACTGAGCCTCGTCATAAAAAGGTCGTCGCTGAAATATTCGATCGCCTCTTGAAGCAGGGCGATATCTACAAAGGCGAATACGAAGGATGGTATAGCATCCCGGATGAGACTTATTATACGGAGTCGCAGTTGGTGGACGTAGTCCGCAATGAGAAAGGCGAGGTCATCGGCGGCAAAAGTCCGGAGAGTGGCCACCCGGTAGAACTAGTGAAGGAAGAATCTTATTTCTTCCGCATGAGCAAATATGTGGATCGTCTGTTGAAGTTCTACGAGGACAACCCTGGCTTCATTCAGCCGGAATCCCGCAAGAATGAAATGATCAACAATTTCATCAAGCCGGGGCTGGAGGATCTGGCGGTGTCGCGTACGACCTTCGATTGGGGCATTAAAGTCACAGGCGATCCGAAGCATGTTGTCTATGTATGGATCGATGCTCTGACGAACTATATTACGGCTCTGGGCTATGGCAGCGATAACGAAGAGCTGTTCAATCGCTACTGGCCTGCGGATGTTCACCTCGTGGGCAAGGAAATCGTCCGCTTCCATACGATTTACTGGCCGATCATGCTGATGGCGCTCGATCTTCCTCTGCCGAAGAAGGTATTCGGGCATGGCTGGCTGCTGATGAAGGGCGGCAAAATGTCCAAATCCAAAGGCAATGTCGTCGATCCGAATGTGCTGATTGATCGCTATGGCCTGGATGCGACCCGTTACTATTTGCTGCGTGAGGTGCCGTTTGGCGCTGACGGTTCGTTCACACCGGAGAGCTTCGTACAGCGGGTGAACTCCGATCTGGCTAATGATTTGGGGAACCTGCTCAATCGTACCGTAGCGATGGTTGGAAAATATTTTGACGGCGTCGTACCTGCCTATCGTCCGAATGTAACAGCTTATGATGCGGATCTGGCTGATATGGCACAGCGTACCGTTGAGAAGGTAGAGGAAGTGATGGAGAAGCTGGAATTCTCCGTTGCTCTAACAGCGATCAGCGCATTCATTGGCCGTACCAATAAATATATCGATGAGACGCAGCCGTGGGTGCTTGCCAAGGATGAAGCCAAGCGTGATGAGCTTGCTTCCGTCATGGTGAACCTGGTTGAAGCGCTGCGGATCATTTCGATCCTGCTGCAGCCGTTCCTGACGAAGGCTCCTGCGAAGATCTGGGAGCAGCTCGGCATTACTCCGGGAGAATTAACAGCTTGGGATAGCATCAAGAGCTTTGGCCTGATTCCGGCGGGAACGAAGCTAGGTAAGGGTGAGCCGATCTTCCCGCGTCTGGAAATGGAGAAGGAAATTGAGTACATCGATAACTCGATGACTGGAGGCGCACCTACAGCTGATAAGCCAGAAATGGAGCAGCCGGAATTAAAAGAGGAGATCGGTATCGATGATTTCGCCAAGGTAGAGCTGAGAGTGGCGGAGGTACTCGCTTGCGAGCCGGTACCAAAAGCGGATAAGCTGCTGAAATTGCAGCTCGATCTGGGCTTTGAGCAACGCCAGGTTGTGTCCGGGATTGCCAAGTTCTATAAGCCGGAAGAGCTGGTTGGCCGCAAAGTCATCTGCGTCGTGAATTTGAAGCCGGTGAAGCTGCGCGGCGAGCTGTCGCAAGGTATGATTCTTGCAGCTTCGCAAGGGGAGCAGCTTACATTGGCTACAGTGTCGGATTCCATGCTGAACGGAGCAGTTGTGAAGTAAGAGACTTGAGATTAAACCGCCATGAGATTTATACTCTGGCGGTTTTTTCATGTACCCCACTTCGGGTCATTAGCAAAATTTTTAAAGAATATAGTTGACAAAAGTTTAAAAGAGAACATATAATCCTAATAGTAATTATTACGATTAAGGCGAGGGGTTGTATATTATATGTTTTTGAACAAACGAAGATGGGTGAACAAGGGATTTATCTTGATCATGCTAATGCTTATTGTTGTCATATCAGGCTGTGGAAAGAACAGTAGTTCTGACATCGTTCCAGGCAAGGTTAATGTTGTGACGAGCTTCTATCCTATCTATGAATTTGCCAAGGCGATCGGTGGGGATCAGGCGAATGTAACTAATTTGCTGCCGACGGGGGTCGAGCCGCATGATTGGACGCCGCGCAGCAAGGAAATACTGAATACATCGAAAGCGCAGCTATTCCTGTACCATGGCGCCGGGCTTGAGGGCTGGGTTCCGAATTTCTTGAAAGGGCTGGGCAGTGATGCGGTGGTGAAGCCGGTTGAAGTGAGCCATGGCGTTTCGCTGATTACCGCAGAGGGGGATGATGGGCATCATCACGGCGAGGAAGCTGCTGAGAATGGTGAAGAAGAACATCATGATGACAGCAGTCATCATATCGATCCCCACACCTGGGTCAGTCCGAAATCAGCCAAGATCATCGCCGAGAATATCAAGAACAGTTACATTGAAGTCGATCCGGAGCATCAAGCGGAATACGAGAACAGATACGCAGAGCTGGCTAAAAAGCTGGATGAACTGGACAGTAAATTTACTACCGAGCTGGCGAATACAAGCAAGAAGGAAATCGTCGTATCCCACCAAGCCTTCGGTTATCTGTGCCGTGACTATGGATTAACGCAGCATGCGATCATGGGATTATCTCCAGAGGCGGAGCCGAGAGCGCAAGATATCGTGGCTCTATCCAACATGGTGAAGGAAGAAGGCATTAAATATATTTTCTTTGAAGAATTGGTATCCGATAGATTGGCCAAGACACTGGCTAGTGAAGCGGGAGTACAGACTTTAGTGCTTAACCCGGTGGAGGGCTTGACCAAAGAGCAGGACAAGGCTGGAGAGAACTACTTCACTTTGATGGAGAAAAATCTGCAAAATCTGCTTCTCGCTCTACAATAAAAGAAGTCATAAGATTGCAGCAGAAAGGGATTTATCTATGAAACCACAAGTATCTATATCCAAAGAATACTGCCATGACAATATAATAGAAATGGATCATGTCTCATTTGCTTATCAGGATCAAAAGGTAATAACCGATTTCAGCTTTGTAGTCAAAGAACGGGATTTCGTAGGGGTTATCGGTTCTAATGGGGCAGGCAAGACCACGTTAATGCGCATGATGGTCGGGCTTCTACCTCCGAGCTCGGGGGAAATCAGACTGTTCGGCCAACCGATCCGCCGCTTCCGTGATTGGGAGCGGGTCGGGTATGTGCCTCAGAAGAATTCCTTCAACCCGCTGTTCCCGGCTACAGTTCGCGAAGTCGTACTATCGGGGCTGTACAGCAACAAGAAGATGTTCCGACGAATTGGGGCAGCGGAGCAGCAGAAGTGTGATGACGCACTTGAAGTCATGAAGATAAGTGATCTGGCTGGCAAAAAGATCGGACAGCTATCCGGCGGACAACAACAGCGTGTCTTCCTGGCAAGAGCGATGATCAATCATCCTGACCTGCTCGTCCTTGATGAACCGACGGTCGGGATCGATGCCCAGACACAGGCCGACTTCTTCGAGTTGATCTGCCATCTGCATGCCCATCACCAAATGACGTTCCTGATGGTGTCTCATGATCTCGATTTCATTCATGGGTATATGGGCTTTGAGCCCAAAGGCTGCTGTGGTGCGATTGATCTCTATGTCCGCCACTCTCATGATCCTGAATGTGCTATCCCTGATTTGAGTCATTCAATATTATGAATAAAACCGCCCATGCAGTTTGAAATGTAAAGAGGAGATGTTCTATTTGGAAATATTAACTGCGGATTTCTTTCTTAGTGCGCTGACAGGCGGGCTGCTCATCGGTCTTACCGCCCCCCTGATCGGCATTTTTCTTGTCTTGCGGCGATTGTCTATGATCGGCGATACTCTGGCTCACGTGACGATTGCTGGCGTAGCGCTTGGCCTCCTGATCAATATTTATCCGATCGGGGTGGGGCTGGCCTTCGCTGTAGCGGCATCGTTTGCCATCGAGAAGCTGCGCAAAGCCTATAAAGGCTATGCCGAGCTATCTATTGCGATTATCATGTCCGGAGGAGTTGCGCTGGCCTCATTGTTCTTTACCCTCGGAATGGGTTACAATACAGATGTTAACAGTTATTTATTCGGGAGTATCTATACGCTTGATCAGGTCGATTTATATGTCGTCGGTGCGATTACCGTGATCGTCATCGTTGCTATATCTCTTCTATTTAAAGAGTTCTTCCTACTCACCTTCGAAGAGGATGCGGCTTCTGTCAGCGGCTTGCCTGTCAAGTTCCTGAATATGCTCATTACGGTGCTTACCGCCCTTGTAATCAGTACAGCGATCAAGATAGTCGGTGCGTTGCTAGTCTCTGCATTGCTGACTATACCGGCGGCGACTAGCTTACTTCTAGCTAGAAGCTTCAAGCAATCGGTCGTATTCTCGGTAGTGATCTCCGAGATTGCTGTCGTGGTTGGTCTCGTTATCGCCGGAATCTGGAATCTCGCTCCCGGCGCGACGATTGTGCTATTCCTGATCGCCATGCTGATTCTGACGATTATCGGCAAGCGCGGTTTATCAGCTTGAGCGCAACCTATTAATAGAAAAGATGAAATAGGGAGGATGTTATGACCGAGATCCATTTAGGGGTCGCCTTCGCGGCGGGCTTGGCTTCGTTTATTTCTCCCTGCTGCTTGCCATTGTATCCGTCTTACTTGTCTTATATTACAGGCATGTCAGTGCAGACGCTGAAGACGGAGCAGAAGCGAAGGGATGTCCGTTTCCGGACCTTGACTCATACACTGGCTTTCATCCTTGGTTTCTCAGTTGTGTTCTATACCCTTGGCTTCGGTGCCGGGATGTTCGGCGAGTTCTTCAATCAGAATCGTGATTTGATCCGGCAGCTCTCTGCCGTATTGATCATCGCGATGGGCTTGTTCTTGCTAGGCATTTTCCAACCTCAGTTTCTATTAAAAGAGCGCAAAATGGACTTAAAATTAAATAAAGCGGGATACATAGGCTCTTTTATCTTCGGTATTGGCTTCTCGGCGGGCTGGTCACCTTGCGTCGGCCCTATACTAGCGGCGATCATCGCGATGGCGGTCAGCGAGCCGGGTGCCTGGCTAGGTCTAATTACGGCGTATACCTTGGGATTTGCTCTGCCCTTCTTCATCCTGGCCTTCTTCATCGGGAAGACGCGCTGGATTGTCCGTTATTCCGGAATCGTTATGAAAGTCGGCGGAGTTTTGATGTTGCTGATGGGTATTCTTCTATTTACGGATCAAATGACGAAGATTACAATTTGGCTCCAGCAAATTACACCCGAATGGCTCAAATTTTAAGCATCTCAGTAATAGGAGGTATGTACTTGCCAATAGACGAGCATAACATGTATCATTAACAGAGTAACGGGTGAATTAGCCCGTGTGAACTCAGGGAAAAGAGGTAGTTAGATGCCAACGCCGAGCATGGAGGATTATTTGGAGCGTATCTATAAGCTCATAGATGAGAAAGGATACGCACGGGTGTCCGATATAGCGGAAGGTCTGGAGGTACATCCTTCTTCCGTTACGAAGATGATTCAGAAGCTGGACAAGGACGAATATTTAATTTACGAGAAATACCGCGGTCTGGTATTGACGAATAAGGGCAAACGAGTAGGGAAACGTCTAGTTGATCGCCATCAACTGCTGGAAGAGTTCCTGGAGCTAATCGGCGTTGACGACAGCAATATCTATACAGATGTAGAAGGAATCGAACATCATCTTAGCTGGGATTCGATCACCTGTATAGCTTCATTGGTAGAATTTTTCAAACGGGATGAGTCTAGGCTCCGGGAATTGCGTGAACTTCATCAGGAGCTGTTAGGCGAATCATAACATTAGCATCTGTCTCATTAGGCAGATGTCTTTTGTTTCTTTAGTACCAATTTTGCAGCAGACCGCAACTCCGGTCATAGGTTGTGCGTTAGAATGGTAGAGCGATTCTTGCGTCACAATCTATTAATCGGAGGTAACAGATGAAATTACGAACATGGTTTATTCCGCTACTCGTTCTATTGATCGCCTGGCCATTCGCCGGAGCGTTGCAGACCGAGGCGGCAGCATCGGGCAGCATTCAGATCTTCCTGAACGGAGAGAGGCTTCCGAGCGATACTGCTCCTTATCTGAAGCCTAAGGAAAATGTGACGATGGTGCCGCTTCGAGTTGTCAGCGAAGGCCTGGGGGCGAATGTGCTCTGGTCTCAGACTTCGAGAACGGCGACAATCCAGAAGGACGGCAACAAGCTCGTGCTAGTTACAGGCAAAAGTGTAGCTGAGGTGAATGGAAATCCTGTCACCCTGGATGTGTCGGTGGAGAATAGTCAGGGGCGGACGATGGTGCCGCTTCGTTTTGTCAGTGAGCAGCTGGGGCTGGAAGTCGTCTGGAATCAAGCATCGAAGACGATCTCACTGACTTCGCAGGACGGAGGAACCCAGCAGCCGGGAGAGACAGGACAGAATCCGCAACCGCAGCCCCCTGTGAATCCGCCGCAGACAAGCGGTGAGCTTCGCGGTGCTTGGATCTCCACGGTATATAATTTGGATTGGCCAAGCAGTGCTGCCAATGGGAAAGTGGAATCACAGCAGCAAGAATTTACGAAGCTGCTGGATGACCTGCAAGGGATGGGGATCAATGCCGTCTTCGTGCAGGTGCGCCCCTCGGCAGATGCGTTCTATCCATCGGAGCTCGTTCCCTGGAGCACCTATCTGACAGGAACCTCAGGCAAGGACCCGGGGTATGATCCGCTGCAGTTCATGATTGAAGAGACGCATCGGCGCGGTATGGAATTCCATGCCTGGTTCAACCCGTTCCGGGCAAGCACGGATACCAATACGGCCAAGCTGGCGGACAATCATGTGGCGAACAGCCACCCGGAATGGATCGTGAAGTTCGCCAATAAGCTGTATATCAATCCGGGCATCCCGGAAGCACGCGAGCATGTGATCGATGCGATTATGGAAGTAGTCAACCGCTACGATATCGACGGGGTACATCTGGATGATTATTTCTATCCGACGGGAGAGACGAAATCGAGCAAGTTCAACGATGACAGCACCTATAAGCAGTTCAACTCCAAGCAGCTGAATGATAAAGGGGACTGGCGTCGTGACAATATCGATGAGTTCGTGAGGGAACTGGGCAGTAGCATTCATCAGGCGAAGCCTAAGGTATCCTATGGGATCAGTCCTTTTGGGGTCTGGCGCAACAAGAGCACGGACCCGACCGGCTCGGATACGAAGGCTGGCATCACCGCTTACGATAGTACGTATGCCGATGTAAGAGCCTGGATTCAGAACGGCTGGGTTGATTACGTAGCCCCGCAGATTTATTGGAGTATGAGCTTCAATGTCGCTCGATATGATACTCTGGTAGACTGGTGGGCGAAGGAGGTCGCTGGTAGCCGCGTCAAGCTGTATATCGGCCATGCCCCTTATAAGCTGGGAACCTCGGAAGCGGGCTGGAACAGTGCTCAGGAAATTATCAATCAGTTGAACTATAATCGCGGCGTATCAGAAGTAAGCGGAAGCATCTTCTTCAGCGCCAAGGAGCTTCGCAAGAATCCATTAGGTCTTATACCTCTTTTGCAATCATATTATGGGTTATAGATATAATTCATAGTCATACGAACAGCCCTCATCATCATACATAAGCATTAGACTTGTGTATGGGATGGGGGCTTTTTATATGCTGATTAACGGCGTGTTTGAAGGTGGAGGCGTCAGGGGCATTTCGCTGGCTGGAGCAGTCCGGGCAGCTGAGCTCCACGGCGGGAAATTTCATAAAGTCGCAGGGACGTCGGCAGGCTCTATCGTCGCTTCTCTCATTGCAGCCGGATATAATGCTGAAGAGATGAGAGAGCTTATTTTAGAGACCTCCTTCAGCAAGTTTCTGAAGAGAGCGCCTATTTTTAATATTGCTCTGATCGGGCCGGCTTTGCGAGTGCTATTAAAGAAAGGCTTGTATTCGGGCGAAGCCTTAGAAGATTGGATTAGACAAATTTTGCTCAAAAAAGGGGTCAGGACCTTCAGTGATCTGGAGAAAGGGCGGCTCAGAATCATCGCTTCGGATATTACAAGCGGGAGAATTCTGGTGCTGCCGGATGATCTGGAGAAAATCGGTATTCAGCCGGGAGGATTTGAGGTAGCGCGGGCTGTGCGAATGAGCTGCAGTATTCCTTATTTCTTCGATCCAGTCCTGCTCAGGCTGTCCCCTCGGGAAGCCAAGGGCAAGCCGTTTGCAGATCAATTTCTCCATATCGTCGATGGCGGTTTGCTGAGTAATTTTCCGTTATGGCTGTTTGACCGTGAGATGACGCGGCCCGGGGAGAAAAAAATTCCGACGGTCGGCTTCCAAATGGTCGGCAAGAACAGCAACCAACCCCATCTGATCCGCGGCCCGTTCTCTATGCTGGAGGCTATGGTAGCGACGATGCTATCCGCACATGATGAGCGGTATATTGAGCAGACCAATCGTTACCGGACGATCAAGATCCCTACGCTTGGCATCGGCACGACCCAGTTCAATATTACACAAGAAGAAAGCCTGCTGCTTTATGAATCCGGACTCAGATCCGGGGAGCGCTTCTTCAAAGACTGGAATACCCAGTATTATGAAGCGCAATTCAAAAAGTACCAACAGGCTATCATCATTTAATATGAAATTTTAGAAGTTTAATGATATTTAGGGATATCATCTTCATTTTTACCCTTTTGACCATCGATCACTTGAAAAGGATAAGATTTGCGTTTCTGTCCGGATGAGGCCGCGCGGCGTTCTGCTGCTAATTTGGACATCGTCCGGGCAGAGGGCTTCACCTTCGGATTCTGCTTTCTATATTTGCGTGGTGGATATTTATAGAGTATAAATATAATCCCCACGACAAGTACGGGAACCAGGATCGTACTCCAGTGAGCCCCTCCTCCGTCCAATAATCCACCTATTATACCAAAAGCTGCAAAAGCGATCAGAAGCCAAAACACGATGGCCTGCTTCTTCATTGATCATCATCCTTTCACGGGATCCAGTGCTGAATGCTCCAGGGAAGTATCCATCGCTCCTTCGCGCTCTATCACTGCATCCAGTTCACGCATCCGGTTGAAGGAGGCGATCGATACCTCAAGTTGCTCCAAATTCGGCTCTTTGGTAGTTAACAGCTGTAGCCAAAGTCCGGGATATCCGAGAAAACGAAGGACAGGAATGTCTCTCATCGCATTCGTAATCCGCAGCATTTCAAAGGAAACACCGATTACCAGAGGAAGTAGCAGAAGACGGATATAGACCCGCTCCCATAGCGTATCCCAGCTGAAGATCGGCAGGGAATAAATGATAACTCCGATAATCACAGTCAAAATAATGAAGCTGCTGCCGCAACGATAGTGGAGGCGGCTGTATTTCTGCACGTTCTGAGGAGTCAACTCCTCGCCGGCTTCATAAGCGCTAATGACTTTATGCTCAGCCCCATGATATTGGAATAATCGCTTGATCACGGGTGTCTGTGACATGATCCATAGATAGGCGAGCAAGAGAATGATCTTGATTGCCCCCTCTACCAACGTGTGCAGCGTCTGATTGTCAAAGGCGTGCTGGAACAGAAATTCCTCCACGATCGCAGGGACAACCGTAAAGATAATCTTACCGACAATAAAAGACAGCACTCCGGCGACGGCGACGCCAAAAATCATAGCCATGGACAGGCCGGATTCTTCCTTTTCCTTCTGTTTGGCGCGTTCTTCCGGCTCCATCTCGTCATCGGCCATCGCTTCAGCTGAATAATTCAGATGCTTCGAGCCCTTGGCACTGGAATCAATTATGCTGACGAGGCCGCGGATCAGTGGGATCTTGCGGAGCTTCCTCACCCAGTTCTTCTCCTGCTTCGGCACTTCTAGAAATGTAATTTCTCCACTCTTACGGCGGACCGCCGTAACATTGACGTGTTTACCGCCGAACATTACTCCTTCAATGACGGCCTGACCGCCATATATTGCGGGTTTTGATTCTTCAGGCAAATACTTCACCTTCCCTAAAGTAATAATTATTTGCTGCAGATCATCGATCTGCGTTCCGGAGGACGAAAGGGTCTAACTGGAATGATTCCATTGTATAGGAATTTGCGGTCAAATTCTAGTTTGCTTTAGATTAGCGCCTTCTAAATTGTACATACTAATCTACAAACTGATCATGTTTCTCTTCTAACGAAACGGGTTATCGTTATTTCTTCTAAGACGTTACCACGTTCGTTAGAGGTTCATTACCTCTATAGAAAGGAAAATGTAATATGGATCCACAGGGACATAATCCAAAGAACGGAACGAATATGTGGCTGTTTACGTTGGAGGTGGGTTTATTTGCCGGACTCATCTGGGGAGGGATAAAGGCTATTTTATATTTTTTGCACTTAACGACGGTCGTGCCCGGGTATTTGGTGGAGCCCTTCTTTAAGCATCAATTTCTGAACAGCCAGCCTGGTTATTATGTCGGATGGGGGTTTTTCGTTCTCTTCTCGCTGCTGGCAACCCTCCTGTACGTGCTTCTCTTACGCAAGCTTAGGGGACCGTATCCCGGCATGCTCTACGGTGTCGTCTGGTGGGGAATTATATTCATGCTCGTTGGTCCGACCTTTCATATGATCGAGCCGCTTCGTAAGCTGTCAACGACTACGATCATCAGTGAATTTTGCCTCTACTTGCTCTGGGGCCTGTTCATCGGTTATTCTACAGCCCATGAATTTACTGATGAGAGAAAGCGAGAGCCCGAGAAATCATCAGACAAGCAAGGGCAGAATTCTATGAAGATTCCGGCCGAGAATCCGCGGCATTAAGGACAAAAAGCTTCTCAACTGACTCCCTCCTATGTTAAAATTACTTTTGGTTCATGTTCGAAAAGTACGGGTAATCTCTTTTTGGACGGTATCGTACTGGTTATATCAAAGGAAGGGTGATCAGCGATGTTTAACATCCTGGTGCTGAACGGGCCTAACCTGAATATGCTTGGTGTTCGCGAGCCGGGCATTTACGGTTCCGAAAGCTTAGGCGATATCGAGATCAAGCTGAGCAAGCTGGCTGAAGCAGAGGATTTGTCCCTTACGTTCTTCCAATCGAACCATGAGGGCGAACTTATCGACAAGATTCATGCGGCTTATGGGTCATGCGAGGGCATCTTGATTAACCCCGGGGCACTTACCCATTACAGTTATGCTCTGCGTGATGCCTTGACGACAGTGAAGCTGCCGGTAGTCGAGGTGCATCTATCCAACATTCACGCGCGGGAGGCGTTCCGGCATCATTCGGTGATCGCACCGATTGCGCTTGGACAGATTTCCGGATTCGGATCGTTCGGCTATGAGATGGGCTTGCTGGCACTGAAGCGTCATCTAAGCAAGTGATGAAGGACGAATGGATTAGTACAAGAAAGCTGATATTAAAGGGAGAGTTTAATTATGGTGAGCACACGTGTTACTCGGCTCCGCGAAGCGATGGAAACCCATCATGTGGAAGCCGTTTTAGTTACCGGTGATGTGAACCGCCGCTATTTGACGGGCTTTACCGGGACCTCTGGTTATGTCTTGGTTACACAGCAGAAGGCGTATCTGTTAACAGACTTCCGTTATACAGCGCAAGCAGCAGAGCAAGCCAAAGGATTTGAGATCGTGAAGCATGCCCCGGTTGTTACGGATACAATCAAGGAATTGCTTGCGGCAGAACAGATCAATCGGCTTGGATTTGAAGAGGATAATGTGGTCTATTCAGCTTATCGCATTTATGAGAGAGCATTTGCTCCTTGTGAGTTCGTTCCTGTCAAAGGACTCGTTGAAGGTCTGCGTACATTCAAGGATGCCGATGAACTTTCCATTATGAAGCAAGCTGCCGATCTGGCAGACCGGACCTTCGTTCATATGCTGGACGTAATTAAGCCGGGAGTCACGGAGCATGACATGGCGCTAGAAATGGAGATGTTCATGCGCAAGAATGGAGCGACTTCAAGCTCCTTCGATACGATCGTAGCATCCGGGGTTCGCTCTTCACTGCCGCATGGTGTCGCTAGCGACAAGGTGATTGAGAGCGGGGATCTGGTCACCCTCGATTTCGGGGCGCTGCTGGGCGGATATTGCTCGGATATTACCCGCACGGTAATGGTAGGCACGCCTGATGCCAAACAACGTGAAATATATGACATTGTGCTTGAAGCTCAGCTGCATACTCTGGAGCATTTACGACCAGGTATGACCGGACGTGAAGCGGACGCTCTCGCCCGTGATGTGATCACGCGCTACGGCTACGGAGAACAGTTCGGCCATAGTACAGGTCATGGACTGGGCATGGAGGTTCACGAAGCTCCTAACCTGTCTCTAAGAAGCGATACCGTACTTCAGCCAGGTATGGTTGTTACCGTTGAACCGGGGATTTATATTCCGGGTTTTGGCGGGGTACGGATTGAAGATGATGTCATTATGACGGAGAACGGGAACCGCCGTTTGACGGAATCGAGCAAAGACTTTACGATAATTTCGTAGATTATTCTTTAACCCTATTTGAGGAGGTTCTTTTAGTGATTTCAGTAAATGATTTTAAAACAGGCTTGACCGTCGAGGTGGACGGCGATATTTATACGGTGCTTGATTTCCAGCACGTAAAACCTGGTAAGGGCGCAGCGTTCGTACGCTCTAAATTGAAAAACCTCCGCAACGGGAATACCGTGGAGAAGACCTTCCGTGCCGGTGAAACTATTGGACGGGCCATGATCGAGAACCGCGATGTACAATATTTGTATTCCAGTGGTCAAGAGCATGTATTCATGGATAACGAGACTTACGATCAATTCAGCTTGCCTGAAGAGCAACTGGAATGGGAGCTTAAATTCTTGAAAGAGAATATGGGCGTTAAGATCGTTAGCTATCAAGGCGAAATTCTCGGGATTAACCTGCCTAATAGCGTAGAGCTGGCGGTAGTTGAGACTGAGCCTGGGATCAAGGGGAATACGGCGACCGGTGCTACCAAGAATGCGAAGGTGGAGACGGGCCTGAATGTTCAAGTTCCGCTGTTCATTAACGAAGGCGACGTATTGCTCATCGATACTCGTGAAGGTAAATACATCTCCCGCGCGTAGTCGTATTGCAATAATCTGCAAGGGCTATAGCTTGGATATGTATCGCTTATTTGCCTCTCCATCTAAATTAATAGGTGGAGAGTTTTTTGTACATATACAGATATTGGCGGGCTCAGGATCGAATATTAACGGCAATGTTTGTCCTTTTGTACGGAAATTTCTGAAATATGTATGTAAAAAGCATTGACTTCATTCGGGTTTCCCGTATTATACTGTTTTAAAGCATTAGTGAAGCAAGAGAAATGAGAAGCAGTTCAGATTAAGTGGCTTGGATACCAGGGAGGGAATCAGTTTGGCTGTATATGTTATGAAATTCGGGGGCAGCTCAGTTGGGGATACTGAGCGCATGAAGCGTGTCGCTCGCCGGGTAGTAGAGAAACAGGATGAAGGCCATCAGGTGATGGTGGTCGTGTCGGCGATGGGCGACACCACTGATGATTTGATCGATCAGGCGAATTTGCTCAACAGTAACCCACCGCTGCGTGAGATGGATATGCTGCTCACTACGGGAGAACAAATCTCAATTTCGCTATTATCGATCGCGATCCATGCGCTCGGTCGCAAAGCAGTCTCCTTTACAGGCTGGCAAGCCGGATTTCGTACGGAAGCGGAGCATGGTAAGGCGAGGATTACAGATATCAAACCGGAGCGCGTACTAGCTGCGCTGAGCGAAGGCAATATCGTCATCGTCGCCGGTTTCCAGGGGATGACAGATGAGGGCGAGATTACGACCTTTGGACGTGGCGGTTCCGATACGACGGCAGTGGCATTAGCGGCTGCAACGTCTGCGGATTTTTGCGAAATATATACCGATGTCGATGGCATTTACTCAACAGATCCAAGAATAGTGAAGAATGCCCGTAAATTAAATGAGATTTCCTATGATGAGATGCTGGAGCTGGCCAATTTAGGCGCCGCCGTGCTTCATCCGCGCGCTGTAGAATATGCGAAGCAATTCCAGGTCTGTCTCGTTGTTCGTTCGAGCTTTAATCATAATGAAGGTACTGTTGTGAAGGAGGAGGCTACAATGGAACAAGGCGTAGTTGTAAGCGGGATCGCTTATGATAAGAATGTAGCAAGGATTAGTATTTTGGGAGTATCCCATGTACCGGGTGTGCTGGCGAAAGTGTTCAGCTCTCTGGCAGAAGCGAAGATTAACGTAGATATTATTGTACAGAGCGGTGTACAGGCTGGCAAAGCAGACTTCTCCTTCACGGTTGGACTGGATGATCGGGAGAGAGCTCTGGAAGTGCTGGGCGGCATTCGCGACGAGATTCCTTATGATGATGTTACCTCAGAGGATGGATTGGTCAAAATATCGATTGTAGGCGCTGGTATGGTCAGTCACCCGGGGGTGGCGGCGGAAATGTTCAAGGTGATCTCGGAGCAAGGCGTGAACATCAAGATGGTCAGCACCTCCGAGATTAAGGTATCCTGTGTGATCGAAGGCTCCAGGCTGAACGAGGTAGTTCGAGCTCTGCATACCGCTTATGGCTTGGATACGGAGAGCCAAGTATTCGTAGGCGGTCCACAGGATCGCCGATAGGCATCCATAGTAGCTATTTTTATAAATCGAGAGTGAAATAGAGGGAGAAGTCGTATGACCGGTAGACGGTTGTGCGGCTTCTTTCTTTTTTTAATAAAAAAAGATATTCGGGCATATAGATAAGAGAGTGTAAATGGGACAAGAAGGAGGTTCATATGCTTGATAAATACGTAAGCAGTATGTCGTTCATCCGATTGATGTCAGGATCGATTGAAATTATGGCGGCCCTGCTGATGCTAAGGTTAGGACGGGTCGACCGGGCATTAGCCGTCAATTCGGCGCTGGCTCTGGTCGGGCCAACCGTATTGATCCTGACGACTTCAATTGGACTAGCCGGGATGGCTTACAAGCTGTCGTGGGGGAAGATACTTTGGATTGCTATCGGAGTTGTTTGTCTCTTAATCGGTATTTTGAAAAAATGATAGATTTCCCGTCATAAACATCAAGTACAGGCATACACATGAGATATGACAATTCACAACATATAAGAAATGAAAGAGAAAAGGCGTTGGGGGTACGAGAATGGACCCGAACTGGTTAAGTGTATTTCCGGACAGACTTCGACATTTGCTGCAGAAACTACCGCCCTCTGTCTTTACGAGATTGGAGGAGGTCCGCATTCGGGAAAGCCGTCCGCTAGAGGTCAATACAGGCGGAAGATTCTATTTCCTGACGGCTGACGGCGGGATTACGCGCGATGCCGAAGCGGCGTTCAAGCCAGACAAGCAGGACAGCAGCCGCCTGCTCGATCTGATTACGAATCATTCCTTATATACGATGGAGGAAGAGCTTCGTAAGGGATTTATTACAATCCCCGGCGGCCACCGGATTGGACTAGCTGGCAGGACGGTGCTCGGTGGCGGTAAGGTAGAGCATATCCGTGACATCAGCGGATTCAATATCCGCATTGCACGCGAGGTATGCGGGGCTGCCGATCAGGTATTGCCACTTCTACTCGATTTCAAGCAGAAAAGCGTGCTGCACACCTTGATCCTGTCTCCGCCGCAGCAAGGGAAGACTACCCTGATCCGTGATCTGGCCCGGCAGATCAGCAGCGGAACCTGGCGGCATCCCGAAGCGAGGTGGCCGGGATTGAAGGTGGCCATCGTCGATGAGCGCTCCGAGATCGCTGGCTGTCGGGACGGAGTCCCGAGCTATGATGTCGGGCCGCGAACCGATGTGATGGACGGCTGCCCGAAGGCGGAAGGCATGATGATGATGATTCGCTCGATGTCGCCGGAGGTCATGGTGGTGGATGAAATCGGCAGGCCGGAGGATGCCGAGGCGCTCGTCGAAGCGCTGCATGCGGGAGTTCGCGTGATCGCTACCGCCCATGGTGCGGATATCGATGATATCGGCTCCCGTCCGGTACTCTCGAAGCTGGTAGACTCCGGATTCTTTCAAATGTATGTCACTCTGCGGCGCAGCGATCAAGGCTTGACCTTCCGGCTCTGGGATGCGAAGCGGAGAGGGATTCCACTGATTCCCCCAGGCATGAAGGGGAGGGAAGCGGATGCTTAAGATGCTGGGAGCTGTACTCGTCATCGCAGCTACGACGCTGGCCGGATGGCTTCAAGCCAGGCAGTATGCGAACCGGCCGCAACAGATCCGTCGTCTGATTCTCGCGCTGAAACGGCTGGAAACCGAGATCATGTATGGTTTCACCCCGCTGCCGGACGCACTGGATAGAATCGGGGAACAGAGCGGAGGGGCGGTAGGCTCGATCTTTCATAGGGCAGCGCAGAATATGAAGCCGCCGGATAATCGAACCGCACAGGAGGCGCTGCAGCTAGCCTTGGAGGCTGGCTGGAAGACCACGGCGATGAAAGCGGTAGAGCAGGATATTATGAGGCAGTTCAGCTATACGCTCGGGACAAGCGATCGTAAGGACCAGCTTGGACATATTGCCACAGCGGTCCGTCAGTTGGAGAGTGAGGAGCATGAAGCGCGTGAAGAACAGAATCGGTACGAGAAAATGTTCAGAAGTTTGGGGCTGCTGTTCGGCGCTTTTATCGTAATCATCCTCTATTGAAGAGCATCCCTCTTATCCAATTGTCACCGGTGAAACTAATTGTGAGGTGCCATTTCAATGAACATAGAAGTGAACGCGATCTTTCAAATTGCAGGCATCGGAATCATTATCGCCATGATCCATACGGTACTGAAGCAGATGGGAAAAGAAGACATGGCCCATTGGGTGACGTTGATCGGATTTGTCGTTGTGCTGTTCATGGTCATCCGCTTGCTGGACAATTTGTTCCAGGAAATCAAATCGATCTTTCTATTCCAGTAGGTGAAGAGCCGTGGAAATGATTCAGATTGTAGGCATCGGATTGCTGGCGACGGTGCTGATCCTCGTTATTAAAGAACAGAAACCGATGTTTGCCTTTCTGATAGGGGCAAGCACGGGAATATATATCTTCTTGTACCTGATCGGTAAAATTGGCGGAATTATTGATGTGTTGGAGGAACTGGCAACCTCCTCCGGCGTGCAGATGATCTACCTGAAGACGATCCTCAAGATCATCGGAATCGCCTACATCGCTGAATTTGGAGCACAGATCGTCAAGGATGCCGGGCAAGAGGGCATCGCTTCAAAGATTGAGCTGGCGGGCAAGGTGATGATAATGGTCCTGGCGATTCCGATCATCAGCATTATTATCGAGACAGTCATCAAGCTGCTGCCGACATAGCTAAGGTGGGTGCGAGATGAGATCAATCCAATTGAGCTATCAACATAGGACGTTGATCCTGCTCGTCCTTGGTTTTCTAATTCTGTGGCCGGTCCGGGTCATGGCCGAAGGGCCTGATAGTAGGTGGATCGAGCGGCAGACTGAACAGTTGCCAACCGATGAAGTGGAGACATACTGGCATAATCTGATGAAGGAGTATGGAGGCTTTTTTCCGGATCGGGACGTTCCTTCCTTTATGGACATGCTGGTTCAGGAAGGTCAGGGCTTCTCCATGAAGACAGGCTTTCTCGGTCTGATGCGATATATGTGGCATGAAGTGCTGTACAACGGTCATATTCTCGTCACAATTGTCCTGCTGTCGATCTTCAGTATGATCCTGGAGACGCTGCAATCGGCATTTGAGCGTAAGCAGGTAAGTAAGGTAGCCTATTCCATCTGCTTCATGGTGATTCTGGTGCTGGCGATCAACAGCTTCCATGTAGCGATCAGTTATGCCACGGGGGCTATTACCGGAATGATCGACTTTATGATGGCGATGGTTCCGCTGTTGTTCACCTTGCTTGCTTCCATGGGAAATGTGGCGACCGTGTCGGTTACCCATCCGCTCGTCGTATTCATGGTTCATACCGTAGGCACGTTGGTTCATACGATCATTTTCCCATTGTTATTCTTCTCGGGTATCCTGCATATCGTCAGCACCTTGTCCGACAAATATAAATTGACCCAGCTCGGGAATCTGCTGCGGACGCTCAGCATGAGTCTATTGGGTGTTCTGCTGACCGTCTTCCTCGGAGTCATATCGATAAAAGGGATCGCCGGCTCTGTAGTGGATGGAGTTACGCTCAGGACTGCGAAGTATTTAACCGGAAATTTCGTTCCGGTCGTCGGTAAGGTGTTCGCGGATGCGACCGACACCGTGATATCGGCTTCCCTGCTAGTCAAGAATTCAATCGGTCTGGTCGGAGTTATTATTCTGTTGTTCTTATGTGCTTTTCCAGCGATCAAAATATTAGTTCTGGCCTTGATCTTTAATCTATCCGCTGCTGTAATGCAGCCATTAGGGGATACACCGATCGTCATCTGTCTGGACACCATCGGCAAGAGCATGATCTACGTATTCGCGGCTCTGGCCGCCGTGGGACTAATGTTCTTCCTGGCAATTACGATCATGCTGACAGCAGGCAACGTTACAGTGATGATGCGCTAACCGTGGCAGTAGCGGTTTACCAGCGACGTTAGACGTTAATTGAGGTAAGGCGGTGAGGCAAGTGTGAGTTTTCTGGGAGAGTGGCTTAAGCAAATTATAATTATCGTGCTATTCGCGGTTTTTGTCGACCTGCTGCTGCCGAATCGGGCGATGGAACGATATGTGCGTTTTGTCGTCAGCCTGCTGATCCTGTTAACGTTAATCGCTCCGGTTGTCCGCATATTTGCCCCTGAGGCCAAACAGAAGCTTGAGACAGCTATTATGGATGAGTTCATCGCTCCTGGCAGCCAGGATACGGGCCAGAGCACGCAGTCCATTCTGAAGCAGGGTGAGAAGTTAAGACAAAAGCAAGAGGCTGAAGCGTTGCAGTATGCGGCGGAGGAAGCGGCCCGACAGATGAAGCAGTCGATTGAGCAGGAGACCGGCCAGGCTGTGAGGCGCGTGACCGTTAAGCTGATCAGTGAAGCGCAGGATTCCCGAACTCCTTCTGTACCGGCTGCACAGACGAACCAGCTAGCCTATTCCATGGTCGAGGTTGTGATGGCCGCTGCGGGAACAGAGGAAGCGGGCAGCGGAGAACAGCAGCCGAAGAATGGAATATCGGTGCAGCCGGTAGATAAGGTGAACATCGATGTCAAGTTGAAGACCGGACAAACCGCTACTAGCCCTGAGAGCATGGGACAGCAGGAGGAGCAGACTCAAGCGGTGATCGCTAATAAAGATGCTCCAGGAGCTGAGCTTGCCATTGGAGAGCCTGAGCAACCGAAGCAGGCTGAAGCCGGAATCAAGCGACAGATCGAGGAACTGCTGAGCAGACAGTGGGGCGTTCCACGCGAAGCTGTAACTGTGCTAGATCAATGATAGAACATTATATCGTGGGGGGTGAAGCGGGTGCCCGGATGGTTTAAGAAATTGGAGCAATGGCTCGGCAAGGGAGCAGATGGCAAGAAGAGAACTCAGACCTTCCGTCTCGTACTGATTCTTGGGCTGGTCGGACTGGCGCTGATGCTGCTATATTCCTTTGTCAATGTGAAGCAGATTGATACTGGAGGTGAGGGGAGAGAACCACCAGCATCGCAGAATGTATCCGCTCCGGTAATACCCGGGGGTGCTGGTGAAGGACCTTTTGCCGAGATTGAATTTTCGCTGGAAAACAAGACGAAGGAGATCCTGGAGAAAATCGTGGGAGTTGGCGCAGTCGATGTGCTGGTTACTGTAGACTCCACCGAGGAGGTCGTCGTGCAGCGCAATGTCAAGGATACACAGGAGCTGACCGAGGAGACGGATAAGGATGGCGGCAAGCGCCACGTCACGCAATACACGCGAGATGGACAGATTATGACCTATGAAGCTGGGGGCAATGAGCAGCCGATCGTTACGAAGAAAATCAAGCCCAAGGTGCGCGGGGTATTAATCGTCGCGAAAGGTGCCGAGAATAAGACCGTGAAGGGGTTGATTGTCGATGCGGTGGAGAAGGGGTTGAATGTGCCGGCCTATCGTATATCCGTCGTCCCTCGCAAACAATCCCAGTAGGGGAAGTCAAAAAAAGTCGCTTTTGATTACGAAGCATCTCTGGGAGTGAACTCGGCGTCGAATCTTGAATTCAGCTAGGCCTTCCGGTGCTCACGTACAAACAACGTACGCTGCGCTCCTCATGCCTAGCTTCATCCAAGCTTCTCGGTACTGAAAACCAACTTTTTTGAACAACGATTTGAATAGAGGAAGTTCAAGTAGTTGCTTTTGATTGC
The DNA here is from genome assembly GCF_003614185.1 of Paenibacillus aceti. Lineage (GTDB taxonomy): Bacteria > Bacillota > Bacilli > Paenibacillales > Paenibacillaceae > Fontibacillus > Fontibacillus aceti. The sequence goes on along the minus strand of NZ_KZ987724.1, from coordinate 2,036,578 downwards.
AAAGTAGATTTGTCCTATTTTCTATAAAAAATGTTTAGGAGGAATTAAAGTATGAAATCGAAAAGACAGACGATATGGCTCGTATCTATGCTTAGCTTGATGGTGATCTTGTCCGCCTATTATTTATTCACCGAGGACAGCTCGACGAAAGGAAAGAATCCGGATGGCCAAGTAGCGACGCTGGATAGCAAAACAGATGCAGCAGGTGGGCTGGATACTACAGAAGATATGGATGATATGCTCGTTACTGAAGTGGAGCCGGGACAGACGGAGGATGACAAGCTTGCCGCAGACGAGAAGGCCGCCGGAACCATCGCTGACGATGCTACTAAGGGCGACGCCGCCGATGATGGACAGGAGCCTGCTCCGCAGGGCAAGGAGAATGACAAAGGCCAGCAGCCGGATCATAAAGACGATAAATCGACGAAAGACAGCTCGGCCAAGGAAAATTCAAGCGATGAAGACGTATTGAAGCAATTGGAGTCGCAAGGGACTACCGGACTCGACAACTTGACGGCTTATCAATTTCAGCGTAATGACAGCAACAATAAAAAGTACGATCAGCTGATGAAGATCATCAATGATGAATCCAAACCGCTGGAAGAAGCAGCGATGGCTCAGCAGGAGCTCAGTGCGCTTGAGGAGAAAGCAGATAAAATTTACGACATCGAGGAGAAGCTGCAACAGAAATATTCCAATGCGGTGGTAGCTGAAAATGGCGATAACTATCAAGTGCTCGTCGCCAGTGAGAAGCTGGAAGCCAAGGATGCTGTCAGCATCATGGATCTGGTCATCAAGGAACTGGGCATTTCCCAGGATAAAGTAAGCGTTCAATACGTGACGAAATAAGCGAAAAAACGGCAAAATCCCGCAAATTTCTACAGATGATGCCGGGAGAGTCCAGGGGAGCCTGGACTCTTTCCATTTTGATTGATTGTGATATAATACATAAAGTTAAATGCTGAATAAGGCCAAGGCTTTGCGAAGCTGAAGGAGTGATAATGAAGATGATGTTTAATTTGGATGAGATCAAAGAATTGATTGAATTGGTGGACAAGACGTCCGTACATGAATTAGAGCTTGAGAATGAAGGCTCCAGACTTTGCATCCGTAAACCAGGCAAGAGTGAAGTGGTGCATGTTCAGCCCGTTGCCGAATCCGCTGTAGTTCAATCGGTGGGAGCAATGTCCATCAGCCCTGCTGCGGGCATTCCGGCCTCCGGTGAGCAGGCTCCAGCCCAACCGGCTGAGCAGGATCCTAATCTACATACCATTGTGTCGCCGATGGTAGGAACTTTCTATCGCGCTTCATCCCCGGACGCCAATCCTTATGTCAACATTGGAGACCGGGTTGGGGAAAAGACCGTCGTCTGCATCATCGAAGCGATGAAGCTGATGAATGAGCTGGAGGCCGAAGTTAAGGGTCAAATCACCGATGTTTTAGTTGAGAACGGACAGCTAGTGGAATATGGACAGCCTCTCTTTTTGGTGAAGCCTGAGTAAATGCGGCCCACTTGCACCTTGTAGTCTATAGGTGTGTCAGCTAGCTTTTCCAAGGAGGATGGAAGACTGTGAAATTTAATAAAGTATTAATCGCGAATCGCGGAGAGATTGCGGTTCGAATCATTCGCGCATGCCGCGAGCTAGGTATATCAACAGTAGCTGTATATTCTGAGGCAGACAAGGAGTCCCTGCATGTCCGCATGGCGGATGAAGCTTATTGCATCGGACCTACGGCCTCGAAGGACAGCTATTTAAATCTGACCAATCTGATGAGCGTAGCTACCCTGACCGAGTGTGATGCGATCCACCCAGGCTATGGCTTCCTGGCAGAGAATGCGGATTTCGCGGAGATCTGCAGCTCCTGTAATATGGCCTTTATCGGACCATCCCCGGATGCCATCACTCGAATGGGAGATAAATCGGTGGCCAAGCAGACGATGAAGAATGCGAAGGTTCCGGTGATTCCCGGCTCGGACGGTCTCATCGAGGATGTAGAGGAAGCTGTGATGATCGCCCGCGATATCGGTTATCCGGTCATTATCAAGGCAACCGCCGGCGGAGGCGGCAAGGGTATCCGCATCGCTGAAGATGAGGCATCCTTGATCCAGCAGATTACGACCGCACAGCAGGAGGCGGAGAAGGCCTTCGGCAATGCTGGCGTCTATTTGGAGAAATATTTGACAGGCATGAAGCATGTGGAGATCCAGATTATGGCCGATAAGCATGGTAATGCCGTCTATTTGGGCGAGCGTGACTGTTCCATACAGCGCCGCCGTCAGAAGCTCGTAGAGGAAGCGCCTTGCCCGGTATTGTCTGCCGAGAAGCGCGTAGAAATGGGAGAGGCAGCAGTGAGAGCTGCGCTTGCCGTGGATTACTCCGGGGCGGGCACGCTGGAATTCCTGCTCGGTCCTGACGGACAATTCTACTTCATGGAGATGAACACGCGGATTCAAGTCGAGCATCCCGTGACCGAAATGATTACCGGGATCGATCTGATCCAGGAAATGATCTCCGTGGCTGAGGGGAATCCGCTCTCTTTCACACAGGAAGATGTCATATTGAATGGCTGGGCGATCGAATGCCGGATTAATGCCGAGGACCCGTCGCGCAACTTCATGCCATCTCCCGGCAAAATCGGCTTTTACCTGGCGCCGGGTGGCCCAGGAGTGCGGATCGATAGCGCCGCTTACCCGGGTTATTTGATCTCGCCGCATTATGATTCGATGATCGCCAAGCTGATTGTATGGGCTCCGACCCGTGAAGAAGCGATTGCCAAGATGAGACGGGCTCTGTCTGAATTCGTGATCGAAGGGATTCATACGACCATTCCTTTTCACCAGAAGCTGCTGGAGCATCCGCTATTTAGCCGCGGTGACTTTGATATTAAATTTCTGGAAGAACACGAGATTTAGTTCGGAACCGAGTTTGTCATAATGTTCTTGAAATGATATAGTATGTATAATAAGTGCGCAGTTTCTAAGACTTAGAGAATAGCGCAAGACTTATTGAGAGGTGGATGAATAGAATGAGTGCATTGCCTACGGAGTTCGAACGGACTGAGATTGGCGAGATTCAAATTGCACCAGAAGTCCTTGAGGTCATTGCGGGACTTGCTACAGTTGAAGTGAAGGGCGTCGCCGGCATGAGCGGTGGATTTGCTGGAGGCATTGCCGAATTGCTTGGCAAGAAGAATTTATCCAAAGGCGTTAAGGTGGAAGTTGGCCAGCGTGAAGCGGCTGTTGACGTATCCGTAATCGTGGAATATGGTAACCGTATTCCGGAGGTTGCTACTGAAATTCAACGTAATGTGAAGCGTTCGATCGAGACGATGACCGGTCTGACGGTGATTGAGGTGAACGTTCAGATTCACGATGTTATTTTCAAGGCAGCCGAGAAACCTGAGGAAGTAGAGCCTAACCACAGGGTGAAATAATATCAAGTAACGAACCCCCGACCGTATGTGTCAGGGGTTTACTATAATTTTTTTGTATATGAAAGTGTGTTCGAAAAGGTCGGTTTTCAGCACTGAGAAGGAGGCTATTCCTGTCGTGGCCAAAATTTTGGACAGAATCTTGCTGCTCATTTACAGCTTAGTTGTTGGAGTATTATCTATACTATCTATTCTACTAATGACTGGCTCGTACACATTAACCCTTAATAAAGAGCAAGGGCACACCCTGTTGATATCATCCATAGTGGTGGCTGCTGTACTGATCTTGCTCAGCATCCGTTTCTTCTACATCTCTGTGCGCCGCGAGCGCAATCATCAATCCTCGATTGATCAGCGTACGGACTATGGGGATATTCAAATCTCCGTCGATACGATCGAGAACCTGTCCTACAAGGCAGCTTCACGGGTGCGCGGGGTTAGAGAGGTCAAGACGAGAATTCGGATCGCGGAGTCGGGTCTGGAGATTATGATTCGAGCTGTCGTTGATGGTGAATCGTCGATACCGGCTATGACTGAGGAAGTGCAGAAGCAAGTCCACGATCACGTGGAGGAGATTACAGGTATTCCGGTAGCCTATGTTTCAGTGTATATAGCTAACCTTGTCCATTCACCTGTTATTAAAAGTCGGGTCGAATAGGGGGAGTGGCTGTGTTCTGGAAGCAATTATGGGAGAGTCATAAGGGACGGCTACTGGGTGTAGCGTCGGCTTTGTTTCTATGCCCGATCTATCTGTTTTTCGGATTTTGGAATATGTTATTCTGCGCGCTTCTGTTATTTGTAGGCTATACGCTCGGCAAATACAAAGATTTAGATGAAGGTCCGCTTATTCCGTGGAAAGAAGTAAGAGAATGGCTGGATACGCGCTGGCGCCCTTTTAAATGATTCCTGTGATATGTTTTCTCCGGAAAAGAGTTTGTGTATTATTTTTTGTGGAGAAAGCACGTCACAGGTTTTTTTTGTTTGAATGAGAAGATTATAAGAAATATAATGAGAATCGGTTGTAATTTAGTTCATAATAAATCTAGGGATATGCAGGATATGAGGCTGATCGCTCTCCTTGGCAAAGCTGGGGAGAAGGAGGCCATTAATCAAGGAGGAAATACATGAAACGTCGACTAGCAAGAGAAATTGCCGTACAAAGTCTGTATCATATGGAAATGAATGAGGTAGAAGCGGAAGAAGCGGTGCGCATGCTGATCGCTGAAGCCACTGGGGAGAACGAAGGCGAAGTGAAAATCACTAATGTGGATGAAGCGGAGACCTTCGTGCTTGAGCTGGTCAAGGGAACCTGGAGCCGGAAGGAAGATATCGACCGCGTTCTAACCGAGTATCTGAAGGGCTGGCAAGTTAGCCGCTTATCCAAGGTGGATCGTCAAGTGCTGCGGCTTGCTGTCTTCGAGATGGTCTATCGCGATGATGTACCTGGCAAGGTAGCTGTGAATGAGGCGATCGAGGTGGCCAAGCATTTCGGAACTGGCGAGTCCGGTAAATTTGTCAATGGCGTACTGGGCAAGATGGTTCACGAGATTGATCAGATTAAACAGAAATTATAGTATTGCGTGGAAAAGGAGATAGATAGATGACAGCACCAATTATTAGCGGTAAACAAGTATCCGAAGAGATTCGCGGGAATTTGCGCCAGGAAGTTGAGTCTCTGGTGAAGCAAGGTTTGACACCGGGTCTGGCGGTTATTCTTGTCGGTGAGGACCCTGCCTCGCAAGTATATGTCCGCAATAAAGAGAAAGCTTGCCACGATCTAGGCTACTATTCTGAGGTTCATCGTCTGCCTGCCTCTACATCTCAGGAGGAACTACTGGCGCTGGTAGAAAAGCTGAATCAGCAAGCCGATATTCACGGGATTCTTGTACAATTGCCTCTGCCGAAGCATATTGATGAGAAGTCTGTTATCAACGCGATTGCTGTAGAGAAGGATGTGGATGGCTTCCATCCGGTCAATGTCGGCAATTTGGTCATCGGCGATGATAGTCTGCTTCCTTGCACTCCGGCAGGCGTGATCGAATTGATCAAGCGCACAGGCATCGAAATGTCTGGCAAGCATGCTGTTGTTATCGGTCGCAGTAATATCGTCGGGAAGCCGGTATCCTTGCTGCTGCAGCGGGAGAACGCGACGGTTACAATGTGTCATTCCCGCACGGCGAATATGAAGGAAATCACGAAGCAGGCGGATATTCTCGTCGTAGCGATCGGCAGAGCTAACTTCGTGGACGCTTCTTATGTTAAACCGGGGGCAGTAGTGATTGACGTAGGCATGAATCGACTTGATAATGGCAAGTTGGCTGGAGATGTGGATTTCGAGAGTGTCAAGGAGATTTCCGGGCCGATCACTCCGGTTCCAGGCGGAGTTGGACCTATGACCATTACGATGCTGATGCATAATACGCTGATTGCCGCCAAGCGGTTAGCTGGGTTGGCTTAATAGACCATTCGCTTCAATCTCTAACGAAACAGCAGATTGTTATTTTATCAAAAATAGCCGTAAATGAAATCAAACGAAAACACCATATCGCTATTCAAGGAAAAGCGAGCTTAAAGCTTCTGAATCGCCCAGATAGCGGTACTCTGTTTCGTTGCCATTTTGCGGAGCCTTTTTTGGGTAAAATAGAGATACTGCGTATCGTTAGAGGTGATCTCAGGCTGGAAAGGGGGAGGTCCTTCCTATGGAGCAGCGTATTTTATCGATCAAGGAACTGAATCGTTATATTCGTATGAAGCTGGAATCGGACTCCTTGCTGCGGGACGTGTGGATTCGCGGGGAAATATCGAATTTCACACATCACTCCAGCGGACATATGTATTTTACCCTGAAGGATAAGGACAGTAGGATCCGGACGATTATGTTCGCTTCGCATAACCAGCGGCTGCCCTTCATTCCGAAGGAAGGTGCCCGGGTCATTGCCCGCGGCAATGTATCTGTCTATGAGCGGGACGGGCAGTACCAATTCTACGCGACACATATGCAACCGGACGGGATCGGCAGTCTATATCTCGCCTATGAGCAGCTGAAGGGCAAGCTGGAGACGGAGGGGCTGTTCGCTTCGGAACGCAAGCGGCCGATTCCGCGCTATCCGCGGGTGATCGGAGTTATTACTTCGCCTACCGGAGCGGCCGTGCGTGATATTCTTACGACGCTCGGGCGCCGCTATCCGCAGGCAGCGGTCGTCTTATATCCGGTGCTGGTGCAGGGCAAGGCAGCGGCCCCTTCCATTGTGAAAGCGATTCGCACGCTGAACAGGATGGGTGAGGCCGACGTCTTGATCGTCGGCCGGGGTGGCGGCTCGCTCGAGGAGCTGTGGGCGTTCAATGAGGAGCAGGTCGCGCGGGCGATCTACGCCTCGGAAATCCCGGTCATCTCGGCCGTAGGCCACGAGACGGATTTCACGATCGCCGATTTCGTCAGCGACCTGCGCGCGGCAACGCCCACTGCGGCGGCAGAGCTCGCCGTGCCGCACCGCGCCGAGCTGAAGGCTCAGCTCGGCCAATGCGAGCGCGTGCTGCAGCGCAGCCTGCAGCACCAGCTGGCCCAGGCGGGCGAGCGCTTGCGCCGCCTGGCCAATTCGCCGGCGCTGCTGCAGCCGCGCCGCAGTCTGTTCCAGCACGCAGAGCGGCTGGACATGCTGACGACGCGCCTCAAGGCGCGCGCGTCGGCTCGCAAGGAGCTGGCGGCCAGCGCGCATGACCGCCTGAGCGGACGCCTGCTTCGTTATCACCCACAGGAGACTCTGATCTTCGCTGCGCGCAGGCAGAGTGAGATGGAGCGGCAGCTCCGGCAGGCGATGACCCGGCTGCTTAAGGAGAATACGCAGCGGCTTCAGGCGGGCATACGCCAATTGGATGCGCTCAGTCCGTTGAAGGTGATGGCTCGGGGCTATAGCTTGGTCTATGATGAACAGCATGAATCGATAATCAAGTCTTTGAATGATGTTGAACCGGGAGATATGGTGAAGGTGAAGGTAACCGATGGCGAGCTCGATTGCCAGGTTTGGGGCATGAGACGGGAAGGAGATGAGGACGATCATGGCAGATAAACAGGAAATGAGCTTCGAGGAAGCGATGAATCAATTGGAGACGATCGTGAATCAGCTGGAGCATGGCGATGTTCCGTTGGAGAAAGCGATCGATCTGTTCCAGCAAGGGATGCAGTTGTCGCAATTATGCGGCCAGAAGCTGGCCCAGGTAGAACGCAAAATCGAGATGATTGTGGAGGAGGACGGCGAGATGAGAAAGCAGCCGTTCATTCCGCAGACAGAGGAGAGCGAGACGCTTGGCTAACACGTTGATCACACAATATATCGAAGAAATTTCCGGTCTGGTCACCTCCCGCTTGCAGACGATCTTCCCGGCGGATTGGGATATTCCCGTGAATTTGCGGGAATCGATGCAGTATTCCCTGATGGCTGGGGGCAAGCGGCTTCGTCCGCTGCTTGTCATCACTGCGGCGGAGGCGCTGGGCGGAAGCCGCGAGGCGGCTCTGCCCGTGGCCTGTGCCGTAGAAATGGTACATACCTATTCCCTGGTTCATGATGATCTGCCAGCGATGGACGATGATGATTTCCGGCGCGGCAAGCCTACCAATCATAAGGTGTTTGGTGAAGCGATGGCGATTTTGGGCGGGGACGGGCTGTTGACTCATGCTTTTTACAGTGTTGTTGAGGCCCAGCGCAAGCATGGGATTCCGGCCGAGGCCGTGCTCTCGATCGTGGAGGAACTGTCGCTGTTTGCCGGGCCTGCCGGCATGGTCGGCGGACAAGCTGCCGATATGGAAGGCGAACAGGGACTCACCAGTCTGGAGCAGTTGCAATATATTCATAAGCATAAAACCGGAGATTTGATCGTATTCTGTCTCAAGGCAGGCGGACGGATCGCTGGAGCTTCGGCAGCTCAGCTCGAAGCGCTGGAGACCTACGGGCGCAACATCGGTCTGGCCTTCCAAATCCAGGATGACATCCTCGATCTTGTCGGGGATGAAGGCAAGCTTGGCAAGCGGACGCAGAGCGATGTCAAGCAGCAGAAGGTCACTTATCCTTACTTCATCGGGCTGGAGGCCTCACGGGCAGAGATGCAGCGGCTTACTGAGGAAGCCAAGCAGACGGTGTCGGGAGGCTTGATTACCAAGCCTGAAATGCTGTTGGAGATTGCGGATTATTTGCTGCGCAGAGATCATTAAATTGCAGGTTTGTTTCATTAATTCGTCAATCGTGTGATATAATGTAGACTATTATCAATAGTGAGAAATCCATGAAGGAAGCGGGGAAGAGTAATGCTGCTTTCGCAAATAAATGATCCGAGCGATCTGAAGAAGTTAACTGTAGATGAGCTGCCGATTTTGGCTGAAGAGGTTCGACAATTTCTGATTGAGAAGCTGTCGGTGACCGGCGGGCATCTGGCATCCAATTTGGGTGTAGTTGAGTTGACGATCGCTCTTCATTATTGCTACAACAGTCCACGAGATAAATTTATTTTTGACGTAGGCCATCAGGCATATGTCCACAAAATATTAACAGGCCGGATGGATCGATTCGACAGCCTGCGTCAGCATAACGGCTTGTGCGGTTTTGTAAAGCGCTGCGAGAGCGAGCATGACGTATGGGAGGCGGGACACAGCAGCACTTCGCTGTCCGCTGCCATGGGGATGGCCCTGGCCCGGGATTTGAAGGGCGAGGACAATCAGGTCGTCGCGATTATCGGCGACGGCGCTCTGACCGGAGGAATGGCGTTCGAAGCGTTGAACCATATCGGTCATGAGCAGAAGAATATGATGGTTATTCTAAATGACAATGAAATGTCGATCGCTCCGAATGTTGGTGCGGTGCATAACTATCTGACGAAAATTCGTTCGGATCGCAATTATTTGCGGGCCAAGGACGAGGTTGAGCAGTTGCTTAAGAAAATCCCGGCCATCGGCGGAAAGTTAGCCAAGACGGCGGAGAGAGTTAAAGATAGTCTGAAATATATGATGGTTCCCGGCATATTGTTCGAGGAGCTCGGATTTAAATATTTGGGGCCGGTAGACGGACATGATGTAGAAGGCTTGATCGAAGCATTTACCCAGGCCAATAATGTGAAGGGTCCTGTACTTGTCCATGTCTTAACAACAAAGGGTAAGGGCTATACGCCAGCGGAGAAGGATTCGATCAAATGGCATGGGATTAGCCCATACAAAATTGAGTCCGGTCAAGTATTGAAGGCGGTGGGGAATCCCACTTATACCGATGTCTTCGGCCAGACCCTGATCGAGCTGGGCGAAGAGGATAAGCGGATTGTCGCTGTTACTCCGGCGATGCCGAGCGGTTCAGGTCTGATTAAATTCTCCAAGCATTTCCCTGATCGAATGATCGATGTCGGAATTGCTGAACAGCATGCGGCGACGATGTGTGCTGCGCTGGCTATGGAGGGCTTGAAGCCTGTATTCGCAGTTTATTCGACATTTATGCAGCGCTCCTATGATCAGATTGTGCATGATATTTGCCGTCAGAATGCGAATGTCATGATCGCCATTGACCGCGCAGGCTTTGTCGGTGCTGATGGCGAGACGCATCAAGGGGTATTTGATATCGCGTTCCTGCGTCATATCCCGAATATTGTGGTGATGATGCCGAAGGATGAGAATGAGCTGCGTCATATGATGAAGACAGCGTTAGAATATAATGACGGACCTATTGCTTACCGCTATCCAAGGAGCAGCGTACCAGGTGTGCAGCTTGATGAAGTGCTGGCACCGATTCCGATCGGTACTTGGGAGACAGTACGCGAAGGAGAGGGACCTATCGTCATCGCAGTCGGTCCTATGGTCCAAGTGGCTGAAGAAGCGGCGACTACTTTGAAGCGGGACGGCATCTATCTGAATATTATCAATGCGCGCTTTATTAAGCCGCTGGATGAGAAGATGCTGCTGCAATTGGCCAAATACAATAGACAGATGATCGTGATGGAAGAAGCCAGCGTGGCTGGTAGTTTGGGCAGCGCTATACTTGAGTTTTATGCCGAGCAAGGGATCGCTGGACTAGACATCAGCTTAATGGGCATCCCTGACCGGTTCATCGAGCATGGCAGTGTCAAGGATCAGCTAAGGGAGGTCGGCTTGACCGCCGATAAGCTGGTGGAGAATATTAGAGGCTTCAGAGCCGCTCAGAAATTTGCATATACGCAGAAAAATCAGTAACAATGGAAGATGATCCAACTTTGTGCTGATGAGATTGTTTCAGTCAGGAGAATTACATGTCTGTTTCTAAGGAAAGAATAGATGTCCTGCTGGTGGAGCAGGGGTATTTTGATAGTAGGGAAAAAGCAAAGGCAGCCATCATGGCAGGCCTAGTATATAGCGGAACGGAGCGGCTTGAGAAAGCAGGCACGAAGATTCCCAGGGATACGGCACTGTCGGTAAAGGGAGCTGTTCATCCTTATGTCGGGCGCGGTGGTTTGAAGCTCGAGAAGGCGCTGAAATGGTTCCAGATCGATATGAAGGACCGGGTCATGCTCGATATCGGTTCTTCAACAGGCGGTTTCACCGACTGCGCTCTGCAGAACGGGGCCAGCTATGTATATGCCATTGATGTAGGCTACAATCAGCTCGATTGGTCGCTGCGTAATGATGCCAGGGTGAATGTCAAGGAACGAACCAACTTCAGGTACATGACCCCGGAAGATCTGGATGGACCTGCCCCTGACTTCGCTAGCATTGATGTTTCCTTTATTTCCCTCAAAATTATTTTACCGCCACTGCTGCAGCTGCTTCAGCGTCCGGCAGACATTGCCGCATTGATTAAGCCTCAGTTTGAAGCCGGTCGCGAGAAGGTTGGCAAATCCGGAGTTGTGCGTGATCCGAAGGTTCATATTGAGGTGCTGGAGCAGGTACTGGAGGAAGCACTAAGTCTTGGGTTCAAGCTTCAGGGCTTAACGTTCTCGCCGATCACGGGTGGAGAGGGAAATGTGGAATTTTTGGCGCATTTTCGCCTGGAGGAGGAACGGGCTGCTGAGGTTGATTCAGCGGCGATTTCCAAGCTTGTGCGTCAGGTTGTAGAGGAAGCTGGTGCCATATTCAGTGTGAACCCGTCGAAATGACGGGTTTTTCATTATGGCTTTAGCCAGTTGAGTGCGTGAAACGCGCGAAACAAAAAACCACCCGCTATGCGGGTGGAGGGATCGAGGGTTTGACCAATAAGACCATCCCGATAGAATTGAGATGTTCAGGCTCAATTGAAAGGAATGGTCTTAGATGGCAAACAAGAGCTATAGTCTAGCTCACACGAAGTGGATGTGCAAATACCACATTGTGTTCACCCCGAAGTATAGACGGAAAGAGATCTATAATCAAGTGAGGAAAGACTTAATCGAAATTTTCAAACGTTTATGTAAGTATAAGGGAGTGGACATCCTGGAAGGTCATATGATGCCAGATCATGTACACATGCTGGTAGCGATCCCCCCAAAGATAGCCGTGTCCACATTCATGGGATATCTGAAGGGGAAAAGTTCGCTAATGATCTTTGAAAAGCACGCGCAACTAAAGTATAAATATGGGAATCGAAAATTTTGGGCAGAAGGCTATTATGTAAGTACAGTGGGCCTAAATGAAGCAACCGTAGCAAAATACATTCGTGAACAAGAAGCACATGACCAAGCAATAGATAAGTTGAGTGTAAAAGAGTACGAAGATCCGTTTAGCAGTAACAGGAGCAAAAAGAAATAAACCAGTTTAACTGGTTAGTGAAAGTGACAAATTACACTGAGCCTGAACAGATTTGTGGTCAGGCTAGCGTCTTTAGGCGCAGTTTGGCAACAGGGGGTTATACCCCAAGTGCAAACCACCCGTTGGACGGGTGGTCATGATTTTTTTTGATAAGCATGTCTTGAAAATAGAACAGACGTTCCCTATAATAGAAGGTGAATAAAATGTTGCCTTCATGAACAGGAGCTGGCCTTCATTCGTCGAATTAATCTTCTTGAGGTGATTTCGATGGGAGATTACTCTGACGGGCTGTTAATGCTGCTGATTACGGGAATTATTCTGTATTTAATTTACCGGACTTTTCGTTCTTGGGTGCGCAAGCCCTTTACGCTCAGATCAGGTATTGGTTTTGAGATGAATGAAGAGATTCTGGAGCATCCGGCGGTTGACTTGCTGGAACAGGCAGGATATGAGGTGGTCAGCGACAAGCTGAAGGTTCCATTAACCTTCAAAGTTGATGATCAGGCTCTGCATAGCCGCCTTTTTATCGACTATATTGTCGTCAAGAATGGGGAATTCTATATAGTTAGAACATCCCGCGAGCGATTACCCATCGAATGGACAGGCAGCGGCATGCGTAAGGATTTTCTTAGTTTTCTGCTGTTGTATCCGGACTGCGCCGGAGTATTGTATATTGATCTGGAGCAGGGGGCCATACGGGAGATCGCCTTGACAGCAGGAGAATCCGAAGAGGATGAAATAAGCCAATGAAGGAACATGGAGGATGTTTATGAAAGGTCAACGACATATTAAGATAAGAGAGATTATATCAAATCGGGAAGTGGAGACCCAAGATGAATTAGTGGAAGCGCTTAGGGAATCTGGATTCCAGGTCACGCAAGCTACCGTATCGCGGGATATCAAGGAACTAATGCTGATTAAGGTTCCGACGGATGACGGGCGTTATAAATATTCATTGCCGACCGCACAGCGCTATAACCCGATTCAGAAGCTGCAGCGTGCATTGGTCGACAGCTTTGTAAGCATCGATCATACGGGGAATCTGGTCGTCATCAAATGCTTGCCAGGGACGGCTAATTCGGTTGCAGTTCTGCTTGATAATATGGAATGGCCTGATCTTCTGGGCACGATCTGTGGGGATGATACCATCCTGCTGATCTGTCGCGATGAAGCTTATAGCCATTATGTAATCGATCAGATTATGGGCTTTATTTCCTGATTTCGTAATATTGCTTTAATTGGGAAGGGGTTGTCGTTCGTTGTTAGTCCATTTATCGATTCGGAACTTGGCGGTGGTGGAAGCTGTTGACGTTAAGTTTCATTCCGGGTTTCATGTTCTTACTGGGGAGACCGGAGCGGGTAAGTCAATTATTATAGATGCCCTTGGTCTTATCGCTGGAGGCAGGGGCTCGGCGGACCTGATTCGTTATGGGTGTGAGCGGGCCGAGATGGAGGCTTCTTTCGATCTGCCTGCAGCGCATTCGGTGTGGACGACACTTGCGGATTTTGGCATTAGCGCGGCCACGGATGAACTGTTAATCATTCGTCGAGAGATCAGCGCCCAAGGCAAGAGTACGGCCAGAATTAACGGCCAGCTTGTGAATTTGTCCATGCTGCGCGAAGTCGGCGAGCAGTTGATTAATTTGCATGGACAGCATGAGCATGGAACATTGCTGAAGCCCGAGAAGCATCTTGAACTGCTGGATGCTTATGGTGCTGATACAATCCGTCCCATTAAGGCGAAATATCAGGATACATATTCCGCTTATATTCAAGTGGATAGAGAATATCATGAGCTTCGCAATACTAGCCAGCAGGCGCTACAGATGCTTGATCTTTACCGATTTCAAATCGAAGAGATCGCTGCCGCCGGATTAAAACCTGGTGAAGATGAATTATTATTGGAGGAAAAGAACAAGCTATCCCATAGTGAGAAAATGATGGACTCGGTTTCTCAAGCATATGATTTGCTGTATGGTCAACAGGGACTGGAGGCTGTAGCCAAGGCCATAGCCAAGCTCAGCGATGTCACAGGCTTCGATCCGCGCAGAATCGAGCCCATGCTGGAGCAATTGAAGAATGCGTATTATCAGCTGGAGGATGTCTCCTTCGGGCTACGGACTTACCGGGATAACATCGAGTTTAATCCGGAGCGTTTGGAGGAAGTAGAGGAACGGCTTGATTTACTGTCAACCTTGAAGCGTAAGTATGGAGATAATTCAGAGGATATTCTGACCTATTACGATAAAATACTCCGTGAGACCGAGACCTTGGAGAATAAGGATGAATTACTGGATAAGCTGGAGGCGCAACGTGAGCAGATGTTAGAGCAGTTGTTCCAGGTGGCTGAGAAGCTTAGTGCAGAACGCCGCAAGAGGGCCGATGAGCTGGCTGTTCAAATCGAGAATGAGCTTAAGGAGCTGCAGATGGGACGAACCTCATTCGAGGTGCGGCTGGCCTGGAATGAAGATGCTCAAGGTGTTGAATGGCATGGACGGAAAATTCGTCCGGGTAAGCAAGGTATCGATAATGCCGAATTTTTAATATCTGCGAATCCTGGAGAGCCCTTGCGACCGCTTAGCAAGATCGCTTCTGGCGGGGAACTGTCACGGATTATGCTCGCGCTTAAGAGTATCTTCGCCCGCCATGACCATGTGCCCGTGCTTATCTTTGACGAAGTGGATACCGGTGTCAGCGGACGGGCAGCCCAATCCATCGCGGAGAAGCTTTTCCGTTTGTCGAGAACCTGTCAGGTTTTCTCCATTACCCATCTTCCGCAAGTGGCATGTATGGCGGAGCGGCAATATTTAATTGAGAAGATTGTTGCGGATGGCCGGACGATGACGCAGATTGAGGAGCTTAACGAAGACGGTCGTGTGAATGAATTAGCACGTATGCTCGGCGGTGTGGAGATTACTGAGAAGACGCAGCATCATGCTCAGGAAATGCTGAAGCTGGCTGTCGCCCAAAAGGATTCAATTTGAGGCCGGAACAATGATTGACAGTAATAAAAGACCTGCCCCGGGGTATCTTATAGGTACGCAATTGGCGACCACCTTTTCGTCAAGCGAAGAAGCTAAGGGAGTGTGACAGCCATTGAACCCGAACCTCACCAAGAGATTACTCGGTCTTTTATTTGCTTTTTTCTTATGTTTTTTCGGTGCCACTGCAGCCAATGGACAGTCTTTCAATTTGCCTGATGAATTGCGATTGTTCCAAGGGCAGGGGACACAGCTGCATTTAGCTTTGCCCGTACAAGCTTCTGTCAGCATCGATCGGCCTGATGTACTTACGCTGAATGGACAGGCGGTTCCTACGATGACTGTCTCATTAGGCGAACCGCTCAAGCTTGATTCTGTAGGCAGCGGTGAAGCCAACATCCGCATGAAATTATTCGGTCAAATTCCTCTCAAAACCGTGAAAGTGAATGTTATTCCCGACTTGAAGGTCATCCCCGGAGGGCAGACAATTGGAGTTAAAGTGAAGTCTGCTGGGATTCTGGTCGTCGGCCATCATCAGGTGGCGACTGACAATGAGAAGCTGTCCCCTGGAGAAGTGGCTGGCTTGAAGATTGGGGATTTAATCACACATCTGAATGGAATTGAACTGAAGGATGTTAAGGATGTCGCCGGCATTGCTGATCAGGCGGGCAAGAGCAAGCAGCCGATCCAGGTTACTTATAAGCGTGGCGGCAGGAGTTATACCACTACATTAACTCCCGCTTTTGACAATGAGGATCGCTCCTGGAGGATAGGGCTCTATATCCGTGATTCGGCAGCGGGCGTGGGAACTTTGACCTTTTATGATCCGAAGAAAGGTGTTTACGGGGCTCTGGGGCATGTTATTACAGACATGAATACTCAGACACCGATCGTTGTGGGCAGCGGTCAAATTCTGCAGTCCAGCGTAACCTCGATCTCCAAGAGCGAGAGCGGAGAACCCGGTGAGAAAAGAGCGCATTTTATCAAAGAAGGAAGAACTCTCGGCACGATTGAACGAAACACTCCATTTGGCATTTTCGGTAAGATGACGGAGAATCCTGAACATAGTGTATATAAGAATGGAATTCCCGTCGCTTTTGCTGAGGAAGTGAAAGAAGGTCCGGCTGAAATTCTGACAGTAGTCGAAGGCCAGCGGGTGGAGAAATTTAAAGTTGAAATCATCCATGTATCCAGGCAGAGTGCTCCAGAGACCAAAGGATTAGTGCTGCGAATTACCGATTCCCGTTTGATTGAGAAGACTGGCGGGATCGTACAGGGGATGAGCGGTAGTCCGATTATCCAGAATGGTAAACTGATTGGTGCAGTGACCCATGTCTTTGTGAACGATCCGCGTTCGGGCTATGGCTGCTTTATCGAGTGGATGCTACAGGATGCAGGAGTTCTTAACCATAAATCAACTCTTCAGGATCTTAAGGCTAGCTAAGCCTTAGGATCTTTTGTTTAAATAAATTGTCGCCGGCGAGGGATGATTTTTGTTAGTGATTGTCGAATTAAAATGAAACAACACGTAATGTGTAAGTAAACAATTAATTATAGCTTAAACCAATAAAAAATTAAAGAAAAAAAATTTTCGACAGAAGGAATTTACTTTTGCGTGTCGAATCCTTATTCTGGAAAGGGAGAATAGTAAAATTTATTCGAGTTTCTTAAGGAGGACGTCGTCAGTGCAGAAAATTGAAGTGTTGTTGGCGGATGATAATCGGGAATTTACGAATTTGCTCGCTGAGTATATCTCGGAGCAGGACGATATGATCGTCTCGGGAATTGCTTATAATGGCGAAGAAGTGCTGGAGATGATCGACAACGCTTCTAAAATTCCAGATGTATTGATTCTGGATATTATCATGCCGCATCTGGACGGTCTGGGCGTATTGGAAAGGTTACGCGAAATGAATTTAAATCCGCAGCCCCAAATTATTATGCTGACCGCTTTTGGTCAGGAGAACATTACGCAACGTGCAGTACAGCTTGGTGCATCGTACTATATCCTTAAGCCATTCGATATGGAGGTTCTCGTCAATCGGATTCGTCAACTGGTGGGCGTAACGACTGTAACCTCGGGAACTGCGCAATCTTCATCCTTTAGCAAGTCGAACGTTGTGCCGATTGGCAAAGGTAAAAATCTGGACGCGAATATAACAAGTATCATACATGAAATCGGTGTGCCAGCACATATTAAGGGATATCAATATCTGCGGGAAGCCATCACCATGGTCTACAACAATATTGAGATTCTTGGCTCCATCACTAAGACCTTGTATCCGGCGATCGCCGAGAAATTCAAAACAACGCCTTCCCGCGTTGAACGTGCTATCCGCCATGCGATCGAAGTCGCCTGGACGCGTGGCAACCTCGACTCCATTAGCCACCTGTTCGGCTATACCGTCAATATTAGCAAGTCCAAACCTACCAATAGCGAATTCATCGCGATGGTGGCAGATAAGCTGAGAATTGAGCATAAGGTGTCGTGAAAGGATAAGAAATAGAGGTAGGCGTCACCTCCCTTCCGAGAGGCTAGCCGACCGCCCATATAAGCCTATTCTATTGCTTGTTTGATTGTACCATAATTTGTAAATGAGTGGCGTTTTCTGCCACTCATTTTTGATTGCAACTCAGCCAGTATACATCAAAACTAATTTGCCAATTTGACCCCTCCGGTCTATACTGTGTCATGTACTTATGTACCACTGTTTTCAATAAAAGGTAGGGATCATGGAATGAATACAGCACAGTTTCAGCAATATGTTAGAGATTACAGTAAGGAGAAGGGCTTCGATACGAGCAGTATTGAACAGAGAATGCTCTATTTGATGACTGAGGTCGGCGAGTTGTCGAAGGAAGTATTAGCGGTTTCCTTTGATCCTGCTGCAACAAAGAAAGAGAATCTCGGTTTCGAGATGTATGATGTCGTGTGGAATATATTCGATTTGGCTAATAAGCTGGACATTGATCTGGAACAGGCTTTTAAGCAGAAGATGAAGATTAATGAGAAGCGGACATGGGTGTAGTGGTAGTATCTAACGTGATTGGAGAGGACGAAGAATGCTGGAAGACACCAAGGACGTAAATTTAAAGCTCGAAAAATATAAAGAATTGCTGGGGCAGATGGATGAGGCGGACAGCCGTAGGGAATGGGTCGGAGAACTGATCGAACAATTGCAAAGTCTAGAAGAGGAAAATATCCGCTTAAAGAAAACAATTCTCCGGATCTCAGCCAAGAGTAGTCCGCGGATGTCTAGTAAGTTGAAGGATGCACTATATGAATGAGCAATTAACTAACAATAGAAAAAGACTCTTTCCACGTTGTATGATCTAAAGGCGGGGAAAGGGTCTTTTGTGATTGAGCATCTATTCACTGACGGTTCTCTGCTTGTTACGTTTGCCATAGCCCCGTTTACGGTCGCGAAAATAGATCCAGCCCGCTAGGAAGCTCATACCTGCTGCGAATAACAGGATGCCTACTATGAAATTGAGCCATTCGAAGGAAGGCTGCACTAGCGCGCTATTACCGTGCTGGGAATAATAGTGGAAGACGGCGTCCTTGACTTTCAAGAAACCGGTCACAGCTGCGATGCCGGGGATGACGAGAAGGATAATCGCAATAAAGCGGGAAATCATAAGCTTCATAGTATGTATCCCTTTCCTTTCGCGAAAAGTAATGAATTGGAATTATTATCATCATACCTTTGTAATCATTCAAAAACAAGGTAAAATAAAGATAGAAATTTTAATAGTAAAAGCAATTATTTGAAATAGAAATGGTGGAGATGGATTTATGGCGATTACATGCGATGTAGCTGTGCTTGGTGGAGGTACAGGCGGTTATATTGCCGCGATTCGTGCTGCTCAACTCGGCAAGGAAGTCGTAATTATTGAGCAGGACAAGCTGGGCGGGACATGTCTTCACCGCGGTTGTATTCCGAGCAAGGCGCTACTGCGAAGTGCGGAGCTGTATGCACAAATGAAGGAGAGCGCGAGCTATGGTATAGAGACGAGCGGCTTGACCCTCGTATTCCCGAAGGTGCAGGAGAGAAAGCAAGCGATTGTGGAGCAATTGCATAAGGGCGTTCAATATTTGATGAAAAAAAATAAAATCACCGTCATCCAAGGTAAAGGGCGTGTGATCGGGCCATCGATTTTCTCTCCAAAGAGCGGTGCTGTAGCGGTTGAATTAAGCGACGGCGAGATGGAAACTGTTGTTCCAGCTAACCTGATCATTGCTACTGGGTCGCGTCCGCGCATCTTGCCTGGACTAACTCCTGACGGGCAGTATCTTCTGAGCAGTGATGAAGCACTCCTGCTGGAGGAACTGCCGAAATCTATGATTATTGTCGGCGGAGGCGTGATCGGTGTTGAATGGGCCTCTCTACTTCATGATTTTGGAGTGGAAATAACGGTTGTGGAAGCTGCGGATCAACTGTTGCCAGCTGAGGATGAAGAGGTCGCTCGCGAGCTGCAGAAGCAATTGCAGAAACGTGGAATTACTGTGCTGACGGGGGTGAAGGTATTATCGGATACCTACTCTGTCTCGGAGGGCCAAGTACATATTTCGGCTCTGCAAGGCGATCGGACGATTGAACTGAGTGGCGATAAGCTGCTGATCTCGATCGGCAGACAGGCTAATGTGGAGAATATCGGTTTGGAAAATACAGATATCGCGCTGGATCATGGCTTTATTCGAGTAAATGAGCATATGCAGACAACGGAACCGCATATTTACGCGATTGGCGATTGTATTGGCGGACTACAGCTGGCTCATGCGGCCAGCCATGAGGGATTGGTCGCTGCCCATCATATCGCGGACGAAGTGGCCCATTATGACGAGAACCAGGTACCACGCTGTGTATATAGCCGTCCGGAGGTGGCTTCGGTTGGTTTAACAGAGAAGGATGCCAGAGCCAAAGGACATCAGGTCAAGATCGGCAAAGCGCCATTCTCTGTTATCGGCAAAGCGTTGGTACATGGTGAGAAGGAAGGCTTCGTAAAAATAGTGACCGATGCGCAGAGCAACGACATTCTTGGCGTGCAGATGATCGGCAATCAAGTTACAGAGCTGATTAACCAAGCTGCTCTGGCTACATTGCTTGATGCTACCCCTTGGGAATTGGGCCAGGCGGTCATCGCTCACCCTTCGCTGTCGGAAATTATCGGGGAAGCGGCGTTGGCTGTGGACGGACAGAATATTAACTTTTGATGGAAAATGATCAAATTTGTCCAATATATTAGGCTTTTTCGCTCAAGCTTACCTGTTATTGGGAATCCTTGCAGAAATCAAGCTGTTGCAAGCGCACTGGCAAGACTTCCGAACTCTAACGAAACACTATATCGTTATTTCCGCAAAATCAGCATCAATTCAAATCTAACGAAACATCATATCGCTATTTGGATGAAAATCCGCTATTTAGCCCTTTATTTGCTCGAATAGCGATACCCATCAGTCTGCACAATAGCGATATTTTCTTTTTGTAAGCAAAAGGTTTATAATAAGGTTAACCCAAGTCTTAGTACCAGGTGTTAAGATTAGACAACATAAGAACAGAAGAACTGAAGATATGGGAACCTAATTAGGGAGGTAACTCCATGAACGCAAAAAGTTCAATGCAAACGAAGCTAAAACATGAGCAGCTCGGATTATCAGAAACCGAAGTAGTCGACATGTACAAATATATGGTGCTCGCTCGCAAATTCGATGAACGCTGCTTATTGCTACAGCGGGCAGGTAAGATCAATTTTCACGTTTCCGGCATCGGTCAGGAATGCACGCAGATTGCTGCGGCATTTGCGCTTGATCGGCAGCGCGACTATTTTCTCCCTTATTATCGGGATTATGGGTTCGTGCTATCCGTTGGAATGACTCTGAAGGAATTAATGCTGTCGGCCTTCGCCAAGGCGGGTGATCCGAACAGCGGCGGGCGCCAAATGCCCGGGCATTTTGGTTGTAAACGGCTACGGATCGTGACGGGCTCCAGCCCGGTGACAACGCAAGTTCCACATGCAGTAGGCGTGGCGTTGTCCGCTAAGATGCAGAAGAAGGATATCGTCTCTTACGTAACCTTTGGTGAAGGCTCCAGTAACCAGGGGGATTTCCATGAAGGGCTTAATTTTGCCGGCGTGCAGAAACTGCCGGTTATTTTCCTGTGTGAGAATAATCAATATGCCATTTCGGTTCCGATTAAGAAGCAGCTCGGCGGCAAGGTATGCGATCGCGCCTTAGGCTATGGATTCCCGGGAGTTCGCGTGGATGGTAATGATCCTCTTGAAGTATACCGCGTTGTAAAGGAAGCGCGTGAGCGTGCGGTTCGCGGTGAAGGACCGACCTTGATTGAAGCGATGATGTACAGACTATCTCCACACTCGACTTCGGATAACGATCTGGCTTATCGTACCAAAGAAGAGGTCGATGAGAATTGGAAGAAGGACGGCATCCCAAGAATGAAGGCTTATCTAATGGAATGCGGCCTATGGAGCGAGGAGCAGGAAGCGGCTCTGCTGGAGGAGATTAAGCAGCAGCTTAAGATTGCGATTGAAGAAGCCGAGCACGATCCGTTCCCGAACCCGGAAGATACGTTATTGCATGTATACGCGAATGATGGGGAGGGACAATGATATGCCGGTAATGGAATATGTAGACGCACTTCGCCTTGCGATGAAGGAAGAGATGGAGCGCGATGAGCGGGTGTTCGTATTAGGTGAGGACGTTGGCGTTAAGGGCGGCGTGTTCACCACAACTAAAGGCTTGCAGGAGCAATTCGGCGAGGAACGGGTCATTGATACGCCGCTTGCGGAGTCGGCAATCGCTGGGGTGGCGATTGGGGCCGCGATGTACGGCATGAGGCCGATCGCTGAGATGCAGTATTCCGATTTCATGCTGCCAGCCACAAACCAGATTATTAGTGAAGCGGCCAAAATCCGCTATCGCTCCAACAATGATTGGAGCTGTCCGCTGGTCGTACGAGCGCCAATTGGTGGCGGGATCTTCGGCGGTCTGTATCATTCGCAATGTCCGGAATCGATCTTCTTCGGAACGCCGGGGTTGAAGATCGTGGCTCCTTATTCTGCTTATGATGCGAAGGGGCTGCTTAAGGCTGCGATCCGTGATCCTGATCCGGTGCTGTTCTTCGAGAATAAGAAATGCTACAAGCTCATTAAAGGCGATGTTCCAGAGGAGGATTACACGGTTCCGCTCGGTAAAGCCAATCTCCTCCGCGAAGGTGAGGATATTACGGTGATTAGCTATAGTCTGCCACTTCATTTCGCGATGCAAGCCGCCGAGGAATTAGAGGCCGAGCAAGGCGTTACTTCGCATATTCTGGACTTGCGCACACTCCAGCCGCTCGATCGCGGGGCGATCATTGCTGCGGTCAGGAAGACAGGAAAAGTGCTGATAGTTCATGAAGATAATAAAACCGGTGGGATCGGGGCTGAGGTATCGGCGATCATCGCAGAGGAATGCTTATATGATCTCGATGCTCCAATCCAGCGGCTATGCGGGCCGGATGTTCCGGCGATGCCGATCAGTCCGCCGATGGAGAAGTTCTTCATGCTGAACAAAGACAAGTTAAAAGAAGCCATGCTTCAATTAGCACTATATTAAAAGTGCAACTGTTCAGAAGTGGATCTTTTTGAACAACTCTAAATGGGAGTGAGAGCATGTTATCCAATAGAACATTAAATGATGTCGTCATGCCGCAATTAGCGGAATCGCTCGTATCAGCTACCGTGGGCAAATGGCTCAAGAAGCCAGGCGATCCTGTCGAGCAGTATGAGCCGATTTGCGAAGTCATTACTGATAAAGTAAATGCGGAGATACCGTCGACGCTGGATGGTATTATGGGAGAATTGCTGGTTCAGGAAGGGGAGGAAATCGCCGTAGGTACGGTCATTTGCCGGATCGAAACAGAACAAGCCGCTACTGCTCCGGTAAATGAAGCCTGCGCAGTGTTATCTGCCGAGACCCCGGATACTGAAGTTCATGGCGATGATTCCTTACGAGCCAGATACTCACCAGCGGTTCAGACGCTGGCGGCTGAACATGGCATTCATCTGCAGTCTGTGACCGGCACGGGGCTTGGGGGCAGAGTGACACGCAAGGATGTCCTGCGATATATTGAGAACCAAGACTCCGCCAACTCGGCATCTGCTGCCCCAGCGGCTGTTCAAACGCCGCCGCTTAATACGCAGCCACAGGTAGCTCCGGTTCAAGCGATCGTCACGCCAGGCGTGATCCCGACTGTACCGTCTTCAGAGCCAGTGCGCCATTCCGGCTTACACTTAACCGAGACTCCGCGGATTCCGACGATTGAAGTCGAGGGCGGACGTTCTGAATACTTCATCGATGTAACGCCGATTCGCAATACGATTGCCACCCGGATGCGTCAAAGTGTGTCGGAGATTCCTCATGGCTGGATGATGATTGAGGTCGATGTGACCAATCTCGTTCAGCTGCGCAATAAGCTTAAGAATGAATTCAAGCAAAAAGAAGGCATCAATCTGACTTATCTGGCCTTCGTTCTTAAAGCAGTGGTCGGAGCGATCAAGGATTACCCGATCATGAACTCCGTGTGGGCGGTTGACAAAATTATCGTCAAGCGCGACATCAATCTGTCCCTCGCGGTAGGCACTGAGGATTCTGTCCTGACTCCAGTCATCAAGAATGCCGATCAGAAGAGCATCGCTGGCCTTGCTCGATCGATAGAAGATCTGGCTTCCAAGGTGCGCGCGGGCAAGCTGAAGCTGGATGATATGCAGGGCGGAACCTTTACCGTCAATAATACAGGTTCCTTCGGTTCGATTCTGACCCAGCCGATCATCAATTATCCGCAAGCGGCAATCCTGACCTTTGAATCGATTGTGAAGCGGCCTGTCGTGATTAATGATATGATAGCAGTACGCTCGATGGCTAACCTCTGTCTTTCCCTGGATCACCGGATTTTGGACGGTGTTATCTGTGGACGGTTTATGCAGCGAGTGAAGGATAACTTGGAAGGTTATACGTTGGATACGCAAGTTTATTGATTCTTTGGGGGAAATCATCATGAACAGATCATTATTAGTCAGCTATACTCCTATGATAGATTATGGTGAAGCTTGGGATAAACAGAAGGAATTAGTAAAAGCGATCAGCGACGGACAGCAGCAGGAGCATCTGCTGCTGCTTCAGCATCCGCCGACTTATACGATTGGTTCCCAACAGCATCCAGAGCATCTATTGCTTAGTCCGGAGCAGCTTAAAGAGCAAGGAATCTCCATATTCCAGATCGACCGTGGCGGAGATATTACATATCACGGACCAGGACAGTTGGTCGGATATCCGCTGCTGCTGCTTAATGGGGAGCATGGCCTTGATTTGCACGGCTATTTACGCAATTTGGAGCAGGTCATTATCAATTATCTGGCCAAGTTCGGCGTTGAAGGCTCTAGGAAACCGGAATACACCGGTGTATGGGTCGGGGATGTCAAGATTACCGCGATCGGCGTCAAATTTAATAAATGCCGTCATGCCCGTGGCTTTGTAACGAGTCATAGATTTGCTTTTAATATTAAATCAGGCATTCAGAATGAAGGGTTCAGCGGGATTATTCCTTGTGGTATTGAAGAGTACGGGGTAACTTCGTTGGAGGATGTCACGGGCCAGACGTTCACCGTAGAACAGGTAGCCCGCGACATCGTACCCTACTTTAATGAAGTCTTTGGCTATGAAACGATATGGGAAGATGCTAACGCATGAGTAAAGGCTCAAGCAGCGCGAATATTGTAGAACCTACCATGGCAAATAACATCAGATAGACTACGATTTTTAACCATTTTTTAGACATACCTTAACTCCTTTTTACAATAAATTTGTCAGGTTAGTTATCTTCTATAATAGCGTAAACGTGAAGGAGAGGAAAGTCCAATGATCAACAAGGAAAGATTGATTCACAGCTTCCTGGAATTGGTACAAATTGATAGTGAGACGAAGCATGAACGGCAAATTGCTGATTATTGGATCGATAAATTTACGGAACTCGGACTAGAAGTGGTTGAGGATGATTCCATGTCCAGAACGGGGCATGGCGCCGGGAATTTGATTGCCACCTTGAAGCCGAGCGTTCAGACGGATGCGCAGCCATTCCTGTTCACCAGCCATATGGATACGGTAGCTCCAGGAGCCGGAATCAAACCGATCGTTGGAGAAGATGGATGGATCCGCAGCGATGGTACTACGATCCTAGGCTCTGATGATAAAGCAGGGGTGGCTGCATTGCTGGAAGTGATCCAGGTGCTGCGTGAGAACCAGCTGCCGCATGGTCAAATCCAGTTTGTAATCACTGTAGGTGAAGAGATGGGCATGGCAGGCTCCAGAGAACTTGATGCCAGCTTGCTGGATGCCAAATTCGGCTTCGCCTTCGATTCCAACGGAGATGTGGGTACCATCTGTGTAGCTTCGCCCTCCCGTGCCCTGATTACTATAGATATCTATGGCAAATCGGCTCATGCTGGGGTTAATCCGGAAGATGGTATCAGCGCCATCCAAGTTGCGGGCAAGGCGATCGCACGGATGACGCTGGGACGGATTGATGAAGAGACTACGGCTAATATCGGCAAGTTTGAAGGCGGAGGAGAGACCAATATCGTTCCCGATCATGTGAAGCTGTATGCAGAGGCTCGCAGCACCTCTCAGACGAAGCTGGAGCAGCAGATCGCCAGCATGAAAGAAGCGGTGGAATCCACTTGTCAGGATTATCATACCCGTGGAGAGTTCAATAGCATGATTGTCTATCCGTCCTTCCGTCTATCGGAGCAGGAGCCGGTCGTCGTGCTTGCGCAGAAGGCGGCGGTTGAGCTGGGCCTGTCAGGAGATACATTCATGTCCGGCGGCGGCAGTGATGCCAATACCTTCAATGGGCTCGGAATTCCGACCGTGAACCTGGCTGTCGGCTATGAAGATATTCATACGACACGCGAGCGGATCAAGAGCGAGGATATTGTGAAAACCGCCGAGATGGCACTGGAGATCATCGCCCAGACTATCAAGTAAACGTATAAAACCGTTCGTCAGCCTACGGGCTTACGAGCGGTTTTATTGTACGTGGATCAGTTTTGAGATATTCAGGCAGATTGCGACTCTGCGCTTCATTCCAACTCGTATGCCATTGGGTCATCGCGATGATCTCGATCATGCTCATGAACCCATGAATATACTTCTCGATCTTCCGTACCTCTTCCTGGTCAGGATGGTATAGCTCCATCCGCCTTCTGAGTCGTTGAATTTTCTCCTGAAGATGGCAGGCAGTGGCGGCATAGCGAACAGTGGGCATAGTTGGACAGATCTCGGCTAAGGCTATAAATAAGGAGCCTGCCTCTTCATATCGAGCCTGATCGTATAGAATCTCACCATAGATTCTGGATATTTCTTGATATGGCGGCTTGGGTTTACGAAGCAGGGCAGGGGGGATTTCGGACAGGTTTTGCTCAGCCAAGGCCACATATCCTTCACAGTACAGACTGTGGATGAAGGCACAGTGAAGCGCAGCATCCGACTTCCCAGCCAGCTTGGCAGCTGCATTCAGCATACCAGCGGATACGGAACGACAGATCCACTCTGCACGCTCGAAATAGCTATACTGCTGAGCCTCGGCGGGGTCGCCATCCGCTTCCAGACGGCTTAGCAGCGACGCGATATCATCGTCATTTTGCGGTGTACCGCTTGAATCGTGGATATGAGTTGCTTCAGGGGGTACCATATTAGTCACCTCGTTAATTATTTTACTATGATTTGTTGATTCGGGATTGTATCAGATCCGTGACTTTGGCCGATTTATCGGCCTGTCTCTGCCATTGATTCAGCAGGATGCGGACCTGCCAGGCCTTGCCCTGCACGCGAATCGATTTTTCCGAGAAATAGCTCTTCATAGGCGCTGCTCCTTTTCCGGGAGGTTTGGTATAATAACACCATATGTTCGAGACGGACAAGTTATGTATAGTGAATCTCAGGAGAGGATGATTTATAAATGACAAATAAGCTGATAGAGACCACGATTTCGACAGAGCCTGTATTTACGGGCAAGGTCATTTCTTTGCAGGTGGATACGGTGGAGCTGCCGGATGGAAGCAAGGCGACACGGGAGATCGTGAAGCATCCCGGGGCTGTCGCTGTGCTCGCTTTTCATCAGGATCGGCTGTTGATGGTAGATCAATACCGTCAAGCGATGGGGCGCTGTGAGCTGGAAATTCCGGCTGGTAAATTGGAGAAGGGCGAGGACCCGATGGAGGCGGCGGCTCGCGAGCTTGAAGAAGAGACCGGCTATCGTTGTGAGCGGATGACGCATCTGCATTCGTTCTATACCGCGCCCGGCTTCTCGAACGAGATCATCCATCTGTATTTGGCGGAGGAACTAACGAGCGGGGAGATGTCTCCCGATGAGGATGAGTTCCTGGAGGTCTATGAGGTCAGCTTTGAAGAGGCGCAGCAATATATCGCTGAAGGGCGGATCGCCGATGCCAAGACGATGGTGGCCTTCTATATTTGGCAGCAAAGACTAAGCCAAGTTGCCGGGAAGTAATAACTGATGAGCAGCCGATATGGAACACTTCAATCAAAGGATCGTCACACCATGAACAGCATGAAGAGTACGAACAGCACGAGTGAAAAAAATATAGAGAATACAGGTATGTCCACCTATTTTGCGGATTTGCATATTCATATCGGAAGAACCGAACAAGGTGCCCCGGTGAAAATTAGCGGCAGCCGTAATCTGACCTTCGCCAATATCGCTAAAGAGGCTGCCGAGCGCAAGGGCATTCAACTGGTTGGTATTATCGATTGCCATTCCCCCGGGGTTCAGGCCGACATTGCAGATAGTCTGGAACAGGGGCAGATGCGGGAGCTGGAAGACGGAGGCATCGCTTACCAGGGAACGACACTGCTGCTGGGGAGCGAACTGGAGATCCGGGAGCCTGGCATGGGGCCAGCGCATTTACTCGTGTTCTTCCCGTATTTCGAGACGATGCGCTCCTTCACAGAATGGCTGCAGCCGAGGATGAAGAATGTGCAGCTCAGCTCGCAGCGAGTGTATGTGCCTGCGCGTGAGCTACAAGCAGAAGTGTACGCCCGGGGTGGCCTCGTGATCCCCGCGCATATCTTCACCCCGCATCGGAGTATATATGGTAGCTGTGCCCCGCGGATGGCCGATGTGCTTGATCCCGGTTTGATCAGTGCGGTCGAGCTTGGCTTGAGCGCGGATTCGGAGATGGCCGGGCTGATCAGCGAGCTGGACCAGTATACGATCCTGACCAATTCAGATGCACATTCCCTCGGGAAGATCGGCCGGGAATACAATGAATTGATTCTGCAGGCGCCGACTTACCGTGAGTTCGAGCAAGCGTTAGGCGGTCGCAATGGTCGGCGAGTCGCGGGCAATTATGGTCTTAACCCTCGGCTCGGGAAATATCACCGGACTTACTGTGGGAACTGCAGCTATATTATCGATGAAGCGGAGGCTTCGGTGGAACGCTGCCCATATTGCGGTAGCAGCAAGCTTGTACGCGGCGTCCTGGACCGGATTCTGTCGCTCGCCGATCGTCCGGAACCGAGCGTTCCTGCATGTCGCCCGCCATATCACTATCAGGTACCGCTGGAATTTATCCCGGGTCTGGGACCGGCGAAGCTGAATCAGCTGTTAGCGGCTTTCGGCACGGAGATGAATATTCTGCATAAAGTGTCGCGCTCACAGTTATCCGAGGTGGTTGGCGAGGAGCTGGCCGATAAGATCAGTGCTGCCCGGGCCGGGACGCTGCATCTGCAAGCCGGCGGTGGTGGAATCTACGGTAAAGTAGCGAAGGAATAGGGCTTTGCCGCCCGCACGGCAACAGGAAACTCGAAGCAAGAAGCATAAGGCAGCCAACTTCTTCATAGCTTGTATTATCAGGAGATTCAGGCCTATAAGCTTGAAGCCTTACTCTTAATGAAGCTGGATAAGAAGGGGGCTGCCTATGCCTATGCTGCAACCGATACGCCATTCGTTACGGGATCAGACGCCGTTGTATGTGTTCGTGAGTGTGTTATTTTTGATGGGAGTCGTGTTTGGCGCCTTGATGGTTAATGCCTTGACATTAGAGCAGCAGCAGGATTTATCCCACTATCTGGGGGATTTCTTCGTATCTGTAAATGATGGGGGAGCGGCATTTCAACCGCTATCCTTCTGGGCGATCGCCAGTCTGCACCTGAAATGGCTCGGGCTGATCTGGTTGCTCGGACTCTCGGTAATCGGGCTGCCGGGGATCCTGATTCTCGATTTTCTCAAGGGAGTTCTGATCGGATTTACGGTAGGCTGTCTGGTCGGGCAGTTCACATGGAAGGGGCTGCTTTTCGCGATTGTCTCGGTGGCACCGCATAATCTGGTGGTTATCCCGGCGCTTATGATCGCCAGCGTGGCGGCGGTCGGTTTCTCACTCGGTATTATCCGCAACAGGGTGCTGCTGCACCGGACGGGAAATGCGGCTCGGCCATTCCTCTCTTACACTTCGTTGACGCTGACGATGGCGTTGATTTTGCTGGCGATTTCCACCTTTGAGACTTGGATATCTCCCGAGATTATGAGTTGGGTGACCCCGCTGCTGATATAGGTTCTCACTCTAGTAAAATGTTTGACTTTGTACTTTAACTCCCCCTATAATGAAAGAAGCGAATTATTAAAGCTAGTTCATGTCGGCGATGCTTGGGGGAGGGAGAACGTGGAAGTGAAAGTCGAGAAAATCAAACAACAATTACAATCCCATGGCTATAAATTGACGCCCCAGCGGGAAGCCACGGTTCGCGTATTGCTCGAGAATGAAGAGGATCATCTTAGTGCTGAAGATGTGTTCATGCTCGTTAAAGATAAAGCTCCCGAGATAGGTTTGGCTACCGTATACCGGACTTTGGAGTTACTTAGTGAACTTCATGTCGTTGAGAAGATCAACTTCGGAGACGGTGTCGCCAGATACGACTTGCGAACCGATACAAGCAAGCATCACCACCATCATTTGATCTGCGTGCAGTGCGGCGCGATGGATGAGATACGTGAGGACTGGCTTGGGCCATTAGAAGAACGTCTGGAGAAGGAATTTAATTTTACGGTACTCGATCACCGTCTTGATTTCCAGGGCATCTGTTACCGTTGCCAGGACAAGATGAATAAGAACGGCGATCAACCGAAAGATGGCAATCATAATTAGAGAAACTCACAATAAGGTAGAGCGGAATTATCCGTTCTGCCTTATTTTTTTAGCGAATTGCGTAATTGATAAATCTGTTAATTAGGTGATTTTGCATGTACAATAATAGTAAGGAAGATGACGAAAGCTCTCATAAACCTGGAGGCAGGTATATATACTTGTACTAACGCAGTTTGCGCAGTAAGACAAGCGCAGGCCGCAACTCCGTGATGAAGGAAGGGGAGAAGGTTGGTCATTTCCTTGCGCAGAAGTCTGCGTCTGCTGAAGTATCTTATCGTGTTCGTCATGCTCGCTTATGCCCTTTATAAAGTATTTGGCTTTCTCGATGTAACTCTGCTTCCGATGGATAAGTACCGCGTTCCTGAAGGATCGGCGGTGAAGGTTTTTCATACGGGCATCGATACGATGGAGCCGGAGACGCCTCTGCAGAGACTGAAGTTGTTTTTCTGGTATGGTGAATAATGGAGTTTTTATGGACATGAAGAAGGTAATTTTACGGAAAATGTGGAATTTAATTTGAACAATGGTTATAGAGAAGGGAAGGGGGCGATACATTGGAACAGGTAGTTGCCTCTTTTATTTCCTATTTGGCGGATCGCAAGGGGTTAAGCCAGCGGACGCAGGAAGCCTACCATCGAGATTTGCAGCAGTTTATAGCCTATTTACAGAATAAAGGGATCGATGATTTCAAGGAGATTACCCGGGCAGGAATCCTGCTCTATTTCTCCGCCTTGAAGGATAAGGGCAGAGCGCCTTCGACGATCGCCAGGGTGTCTGTGACGCTACGTACCTTCATGCACTATTTGCTGCTGGAGCGGATTGTGGATCATGATCCGTTTCTGATGATCGAAGCTCCAAAACTGGACAAGGTGCCGCCTCAGACCTTGACGATCGCGGAGACGGAGGCCCTGCTGGATGCACCTGATCCGGGCACGCCGCTTGGGCTTAGGGACAAGGCGATGCTGGAGCTATTGTATGCTACCGGGATTCGAGTGAGCGAGCTTATCTCGCTAAATGTCGGCGATATCAACCTGCAGCTGCGTTTTCTACGCTGTGCGGGGGAGCGGGGCAAGGAGCGGATTATTCCGTTCGGGACATTAACGGCAGACTGGCTAGGGCGTTATCTTAGCGAATGTCGCCCGCGCTGGGCGAAGTCAGATACTGAGGGGCCGCTATTCCCCAATCGCCAGGGCGAGGCGCTCAGTCGCCAGGGCTTCTGGAAGATCATTAAGAAATATGGGGCAGAGGCAGGGATTACTCAGACGATAACGCCGCATACCCTGCGGCATTCCTTCGCTGTCCATCTGCTCCAGGGCGGAGCGGATGTGCGCGCTGTGCAAGAGATGCTCGGCAATCAGAGCGCATCCACGATCCAGCTCTATTTGAGCAAACCTGGCGGGAATTTGAAGTCGGTTTATGATTCTTTTCACCCGCGGGCGTAAGTTCACTTCCTGATTCATTTCGGCAATCTAACGTAGATTTTTTGCACAAACTTGAACAGCAACGAATAGAGGAGTGATGAGAAATGCCAAGCCGTCCGTATTTTAATAAGATTACAGTTATTGTACTGGATAGCGTAGGAATCGGAGCATTACCGGATGCTGCTAAATTTGGTGACACAGGCGCACATACGCTGGGTCATATTTTGGAAGCGGTTCAGCCTGTGCAGCTGCCTCACTTGAGGAAACTGGGTCTTGGCAATATTAGTCCACTGCCGCAGCTCGCTCCCGTGCCGTCACCGCTGGCGTATTACGGCAAAATGGCCGAGATCTCAGCGGGCAAGGATACGATGACCGGGCATTGGGAGCTGATGGGGCTGAAGACAGAGACTCCTTTTCAGACTTATCCCCATGGATTTCCTCGCGATCTGATCGCTCGCTTCGAGCGTGAGACAGGTCGCAAGGTGATCGGGAATAAACCGGCCTCCGGGACGGAAATTCTCGACGAGCTGGGTGAGGAGCAGATGCGGACGGGAGCATGGATCGTCTACACCTCTGCGGACAGCGTGCTGCAGATTGCGGCGCATGAGGAAGTGATTCCGCTTCAGGGGCTATATCGCGCTTGTGAGATCGCTCGCCGTCTAACCCTTGAGCCGGATCATTTTGTCGGTCGGGTCATTGCCCGTCCGTATATCGGTCAGCCGGGGAATTTCCAGCGGACACCGAACCGTCATGATTATGCGGTGAAGCCGCCGGAGCCTACCGTGTTGAATGCCCTGAAGCATTCCGGTAAGCAGGTCGTTGCGGTCGGGAAGATCAATGATATTTTCTCGGGTCAGGGAATTACCGCTTCGCATCCGACGAAGAGCAATAGGCAGGGGATCGAAGAGACGCTGCGTCTTATGAACGAATCCTTCGAAGGTTTGCTGTTCGCGAATCTTGTCGATTTTGATTCCATGTATGGGCATCGCCGTGATCCCGTAGGATATGCTAGAGCCTTGGAGGAGTTTGACGACGCATTGCCGGAGCTGATGGCCAGAACCGGAGATGATGATCTGCTGATCATTACCGCCGATCATGGGAATGACCCGACTCACCCCGGGACAGATCATACTAGAGAGTATGTTCCGTTGCTCGTCTACGGCAAGCGGCTGAGAACGCCAGGGAATCTGGGGATTCGGGATACTTATGCGGATCTCGCGGCGACGATTGCCGACAATTTCGGCGTGTTTGCGACCAAGCATGGGAAGAGCTTCTTGCAGCATTTAAAATAAACTTATTACAATAAACTCAAAGGAGATATGACAATGACGCTTACTAAAGAGATGATTACCGAGGCGGCGGGGTATATTCAATCCGTGGCCAAGATTAAACCGGAGGTAGGTCTTATCCTTGGCTCAGGCCTTGGCATCCTCGCAGATCATATCGAGCAAGCGGTTAGCATCCGTTATGAGGATATTCCTCATTTCCCACAGTCTACGGTGGAAGGACATGCTGGTGAGCTATTGATTGGACATGTGCAAGGCAAGCCTGTCGTACTTATGAAAGGCCGCTTCCATATGTATGAAGGCTATGGCCCGCAACTGACAGCATTCCCTGTGCGGGTCATGAAAGAGCTTGGTGTGAAGACGCTGCTCGTGACTAACGCAGCTGGTGGAGTGAACACCTCCTTCGAACCAGGTGATCTGATGCTGATCTCCGATCATATTAATCTGACTGGCACGAATCCGCTGCTCGGCTCGAATGATGCTGAGCTTGGGCCGCGCTTCCCGGACATGTCGCAGGCTTATAGCCGTAAATTGCGCGAAATAGCGCGGGCAGAAGCGGATAAGCTGGGTATCTCGCTGCAAGAGGGTGTCTATGCTGGCTTCCTCGGGCCATCCTATGAGACTCCGGCAGAAATTCGGATGGTGCGCACGCTCGGCGGGGATGCCGTGGGCATGTCCACGGTCTCGGAGGTCATCGTAGCCAGTCATGCTGGCTTGCAGGTGCTGGGCATCTCATGCATCAGCAATATGGCTGCAGGTATCTTGGATCAGCCATTGTCGCATGCGGAAGTTATGGAGACGACCGACCGCGTCCGCGAGAAGTTCCTCAGTCTGGTGCAGGCGATTATTCCGAAAATGTAGTTAAGAGAATCATATACAATATTGATCACACACGGTGTTCCTGATGAGGCGTAAGCTTCGCAGGAACACCGTTTTTTCTTTGACGTGAATGAGATAGGAATATAATGCCATGAAATGGAGCATACTAGGTTAGCAGAATCCAGAGTTTTAGTATAAAGGGGGAACCCATCTTGAAGAGAATGCTAATCAGCGGGCTAATGGCTCTTATATTGGCTATGCCTGTGTGGCCTGCCGCAGCCTTGGCAGAGGACGAGGGAGCGCATAATAGTGGAGAGGTGCTGACGTTAGCGGAGAATGCCCGTTCCGCAGTTCTGATAGACGCAGACACCGGGACGATTATTTACGAGAAGCACAGTCATGAGAAGCTGCCTCCGGCCAGTATTACGAAAATAATGACGATGCTATTGACGATGGAAGCGATCGATGCAGGACGATTGAAGCTGAGCGATAAAGTGACGACTAGCGATCGCGCTTCTTCAATGGGCGGGTCGCAAATCTTCCTGGAGACTGGGGAAGAGATGACCGTTGATGATCTGCTCAAAGGGGTGGCGATGGCGTCCGGCAACGATGCTTCGGTGGCGTTGGCTGAGAAAATCGCTGGTACCGAGCAAGAGTTTGTCAAGCTGATGAACGAGAGGGCTCAGGAACTTGGACTTAAGGACACTCATTTTGCCAACTGCAATGGCTTGCCGGTAGCCAATCATTATAGCTCCGCCCATGACATTGCCATTATGAGCCGGGAGCTGCTCAAATATGAGGGGATCACGAAGTATACCGGGTCTTACCAGGATTACCTGCGCAAGGATTCGCCCAAGCCGTTCTGGCTGGTGAATACGAATAAGCTTGTCCGCTTCTACAGTGGTGCTGACGGCCTAAAAACAGGCTATACCTCGGAGGCGAAGTTCTGTCTGGCCGCCACCGCGAAGCGCGATGGCATGCGATTGATCGCGGTCGTGCTCGGGGAACCGAATACGAAGACGCGCAATAGCGAAGTATCCGCGATGTTCGACTATGCTTTCTCCCAATATGCGCTGCAGCCGATTTACAAAGCCGGTGAAGTTATCGGCAAAGTGAAAGTGCTGAAGGGAGAGACTGCGCAGCTCGAATTGACCGCATCCCGGACGATGAGCGTTCTGGTCAAGAAGGGAACCAAACTGGAGAATATATCGCAGAAGCTCGATATCCCGGACAAGATTGCCGCTCCGATTAGCAAGGGGCAATTGATCGGCGAGCTGATCATTACCCAGGATGGTCGCACCTTGGCCCAGTTTGATCTGACCGCTGCCTCCTCCGTCAAGAAGGCCGGCTGGTGGACGTTGTTCAAGCGTACGGCATCCCAAATGTTTTTTGTAGATTCATAGGTTTTTTCTTCTAGTTTTGTCATAGGGCAGGATTCATCTGAAGCGATGTAGAATTGTTGTGTTCATGTCAGGGAGGAGAGTGAACAGACGTGAATTTGCATATGGAAACTGCGAGGCATCGCGAGACGCTGATTGTACGATTATCGGGGGAGCTCGACCATCATACAGCCGATTTGGTGCGAATGCGGATGGATGAGGAAATCGGGCGGGAAGGCTGCCGCAATTTGCTGCTTAGCCTCAAATCGCTGCAGTTTATGGATAGCTCAGGGCTTGGCGTCATCCTCGGCCGCTATAAGCTGATTAAGCAAAAGGGCGGAAAGATGGTCGTCAGTGACGTTAATCCGCCGGTATTTCGTCTGCTGGAAATGTCGGGCTTGTTCAAGATTATGTCCATTTATGAAAATGAGAGCAGTGCGCTCTCAGAATTGGAGGTCGCCCTATGAAAGAAAATAATCGCAACCATATGACCTTGCAATTCGCGGCAAAATCGGAAAATGAGTCCTTCGCCAGAGTAACAGTGGCTGCTTTTGTCTCCCAGCTTGACCCGACGATGGAGGAGATTACGGATTTGAAGACAGTGGTGTCCGAAGCGGTAACCAACTCAATTATTCATGGCTATGAAGAAAATCCGGAAGGCATCGTCACCATTTCCGCATCGATTGAGGAGGACACGGTTACTCTGGTCATTGAGGACAAAGGCCGCGGAATCGAAGATCTGGAGCTGGCCAAGCAGCCGCTCTATACTTCCAAGCCGGAGCTGGAACGATCCGGGATGGGCTTTACGATCATGGAGAATTTTATGGATGAGTTTGACGTCGCGAGTGAGGTTGGCGGCGGCACTTCGATTCGGATGAAGAAGAGGATCGTATCGAAGAAAGCTTTATACAATTAGGGGTTGGAGCTATGGATGCCGAAGTGAAGCAAGCCTCGAGAGAGTATTTGGACGATGCGGAAGTGAAAAGGCTGATTGCCTTGAGCCAGGCCGGCGATAACGTGGCCAGAGACCGGCTCGTGAACTGCAATACAAGACTGGTCTGGTCGGTCGTGCAGCGGTTCATGAACCGTGGCTACGAGCCGGAGGACTTGTTCCAAATCGGCTGCATCGGACTGTTGAAGTCGGTGGATAAATTCGATCTGAGCTATGACGTCAAGTTCTCAACCTATGCGGTGCCGATGATTATCGGTGAAATTCAGCGCTTCCTGCGCGATGACGGAACGTTGAAGGTCAGTCGCTCGTTGAAGGAAATGGCCAATAAGGTGCGTAAGAAGAAGGACGAGCTGTCCAAGGTATTGAACCGGCTTCCGACTGTGAAGGAAGTAGCGGAGGAGCTCGGGGTTACGCCGGAAGATGTTGTATTCGCTCAGGAAGCGAACAAGCCGCCAGCCTCCATCCATGAGACGGTGTTCGAGAACGATGGAGACCCGATCACATTGATGGATCAGATCGCGGATGAATCTCAGGAGCGCTGGTTCGATAAGCTGGCTCTGCATGAAGCGATTGACGGATTGTCAGAGCGCGAGCGTCTGATCGTATATCTGCGCTACTACCGTGATCAGACGCAATCCGAAGTGGCGGCCAGGCTGGGAATTTCACAGGTTCAGGTATCCAGGCTGGAGAAGAAGATTCTACAGAATATTCGTGATCAGATCGCCCAATAGGGCATGGGATATATGGAAATGCAGGATAAACAGGCTAAGGTGTTATCTAATACCTTGGCCTGTTTTTTTGCGCCCTTCGAATGAATCTGCCTAAGGTCTATTGTCTGGCATTACGCCATGCAACAATGGTTCCTCGACTAAATGTCTGTCTGCTTTGGCATACTATGGGCATTACGGAATAAAGGGGTGACTATATTGAGCAAGATACCTCTTCCTCTTCCCTGTATTTACTTACGTTTGCGCAAGCAAGTAAGACTTCCGGCCGGGTCCTCCATAAGGGTACGCGACATCGCCCGGGTTCTCGCCGAACCTGATCAGGAAGGGATCGTACTTGATCTGATGCTCGAGCGCCCGGAGAAGAGCGACGGCAATTTGATCGTAATTGATACTCTGCAGGTGATCTCGGTCATCAAACAGCGCTTTCCTCTGGCCCAGGTCGAAGTGATCGGCGAACCGCATGTGCTTGTCGAGATGATCGCGAAGGAGAAGAAGCCGTCCCTTATTTTATTCGCAGTGGTCTGGCTTCTGTTGTTCTTCGGCGCTGCACTGACCATTATGAACTTCCATGCGGATGTGAGCATGCCTGCCGTTCAGGTGCGGATCGTCGAGATGATTACTGGACATAAGGATGAGCATCCTTATCTTTTTCAGGGCGCGTATTCGATAGGGATCGGGTTTGGGATGATCATCTTTTTCAATCATTTATTCAAGAAAAAATGGAATGAGGAGCCGACTCCCCTGGAGGTGGAGATGTTCTTATATCAGGAGAATCTGAATCAATATACGATCGCCGAAGAGTACAAGCGGATGGGAGAGCTGGAATCCAGGGAGAAATCCCCTTGAATAGTCTGCTGATGTATGTGGGTGTTGTTTTTCTTGGGTTTGCTGGAGGCATCGCCGTCGGAGCTGGAGTAATCGCCTTATTCATCGTACTCGATATGATCCCGCGTCTGGCTCAGATTACGAGAACCTTCGATAAGGTTCATTGGTATGAAGGCGCGATGGTCAGTGGCTCGTTCATCGGCACGATTGCAGATTTCTGGAATTGGAAAATGGCCGGGCCTTGGCTTTTTAGCGGCGTTATCGGGCTTTTTAACGGGATTTTCGTCGGGATGCTGGCGGCGGCGTTGACCGAGGTGCTCAACGTATTACCGATCATTGCCAAGCGGCTGCATATGCAGCGTTTTTTATTCGGCTTGCTGCTGGCGATGGTATTTGGGAAGGTGGCTGGCTCGTTTTTTGAGTGGTTTATTTATAAACCATAAATCAGGAAATTGGAAGGTAATGGCGTTTTTTTGAAGGGAGTAGAGGTAGTATGGATCAAGAGAATCAAAATTCTCAGCAGCATAGCCGCGATAATGAGAACCTGCCCGGCTTTATTCATGAGGCTGATCAGACTGTGGAGGAGCATTCAGAACAGGGTAATCAATCGGACAAGGGTAAGCTTGCGGAGCAACCTCGTCTAGGCGTATGGACCAAAAATGAACTCCAGAAAAAAAGAGAGGCAGAAAAGTCTGACTCCCTGGAGGATTCCATCATATATTGGCAGCAGAGCGATAAGATCAGCAAAAGCCTGCCTACCACCAAGCGGACGCTCGCGGAAGTCATCGGTCTAGGCAAGAGCTTTGATGTTGTCTTTCGTGAAATGAGCTTTGCCGGCAAGAAGACGGGATTGCTCTTCATTAACGGATTTGCCAGCAGTGAGGTTATGACGGAGATTATTAAGCGTCTCACTTACTTGACGCCGGATAATTTATCCTCGGGGGCACTACACTCCTTCTTCGACTTGTATATTCCCCATATTCAGGTGGAGAAGGCGGAGCAATTGAGCGTAGTGATCGATAACGTCATGATCGGAATGAGTGCGTTCTTCATTGAAGGCGAGCAGACCGCGATCATTATGGATACGCGTAATTATCCAGTGCGCAGCCCGGAGGAGCCCTCGCTGGAGCGGGTGGTCCGTGGGGCCAGGGACGGGTTTACAGAGACACTGCTGACGAATGTAACCTTGGTGCGACGGCGCTTGCGCGATCCCGGTTTGAAGTTCGAAGCCTGTCAGGTGGGAAGACGGACGAAGACGGATGTTTGCCTCGCCTATATCGATGATATTGCGGATAAGGTGGAAATTGAAGCGGTACGCAAAAAAATAAAAGCTTTGAACATGGACGGAATTCCGCTTGCCGACAAACAGCTTGAGGAAGCCGTTTTGCACACTGGCTGGAGTCCTTATCCCCATGTCCGTTATTCAGAGCGCCCGGATGTTGTAGCTTCGCATTTACTGGAGGGCCGGATCGTTCTGTTCGTCGACACCTCCCCGAGTGTCATCATTTTGCCTACGACCTTCTTTGATCTATGCCAGCATGCCGAAGAGAACAGGCAGACCGCATTTATGGGCACGTATTTGAGGTGGGTAAGATTCTTTGGTATCTTCTCTTCCTTGTTCCTGTTGCCGCTATGGCTCCTGATCGTTATTCATCCGGAATTCAAGCCAGGGCTACTGTCCTTCGTCGGGCCGCATGATCAGGCCAAAATTCCGTTGATCGCCCAATTCCTGCTCGTCGAGTTCGGGGTGGATCTGATGCGGATGGCCGCAGTTCATACCCCTACGCCGCTGGCCTCGGCGATGGGCTTGATTGCGGCGATCATGATCGGCGATATTGCCGTGAAGACGGGCCTGTTCATCAATGAGGTGATCCTCTATATGGCGGTCGCTGCGATCGGGATGTTTGCAACACCTAGCTATGAATTAGGGCTGGCTAATCGGATGGTCCGACTCTTCCTGCTTATTGCGGTCTCTATTTTTGGCGGGCCGGGCATGGTCGTTGGAACGACGCTGTACATTCTGTTCCTGACCTTTCAGCGTTCGTATAATTCGCCATATTTATGGCCGTTTATTCCTTTTAATGCCAAGGCGATGGCGGCGATATTGTTCCGCGTTCCTGTAATGACCTCCAAGCAAAGGTCGTCCTTCAACAAGCCGCGGGATCGAACGCGCATGCCGCAAAACGAATAGATGGTGGGCGTGTCTACCAAAAAACACAAATCATGTTCATAATAATCCATTTTTCAGTTCACCGTTTGTTTGCTATACTGGTGTAAAATTGAAAACAGTGGAGGATTGCATAGATGTATTTACACGGTACGAGCAAAATTAATACAAAAGGCCATCTGGAAATCGGCGGCTGTGACACGGTAGAACTCAAAGAGACCTACGGCACACCGCTTTACGTTGTAGATGAAGACCTTATACGGCGACGGAGCCGTGAATATATGGATGCCTTCAGAGCATCCGGTTTGTCCTTCCAGGTTGCATATGCAAGCAAAGCCTTTTGTGTTATGGCTATGTGCCGGCTGGCAGAAGAAGAGGGCTTATCCCTGGACGTCGTTTCCGAGGGTGAATTGTATACTGCACTTCAAGCGGGATTTCCCGCGCACAGAATTCATTTCCATGGAAATAATAAGACACCGTTTGAGCTTGAAATGGCGATCGATGCAGGCATCGGCTGTTTTGTAGTCGATAATATGGTGGAATTGCATATGCTGCAGTCGATCGCGGCTGAGAAGAAGACTACGGTAAATATTCTGCTCCGGGTAACTCCCGGTGTTGAGGCGCATACACATGAGTACATTTCTACGGGCCAAATTGACTCCAAGTTCGGTTTTGATATCGGCAATGGCTCAGCTTTTGAGGCGGTTGGGGAAGCAAAACATTGCACGAATCTAAATCTGCTCGGGGTACATTCCCATATCGGATCGCAGATTTTCGAGGTGGACGGCTTCCAGCTGGCTGTGGAGAGAGTAGCGAATTTTGCTGCAAAAGTTAAGGAAGAGCTGGGCATTCTGTTCCAGGTTGTCAATCTCGGCGGAGGCTTCGGTATTCGTTATACGGAGGAAGATAAGCCGCTGCATGTGGCTGATTATGTCCGGGCGATTACGGATGCAGTGAAGAAGTATTTCAGCCTAAGCTATCCAAAGCTTCCGGAGATTTGGGTAGAACCGGGCCGCAGCATTGTAGGCGATTCGGGCACTACGTTATATACGATTGGAACGAGCAAGGATATTCCAGGTGTTCGTAAATACGTAGCAGTAGATGGGGGGATGACGGACAATCCGCGTCCGGCTCTGTATGAATCCAAGTATGAGGCGATGCTGGCGAACCGGGCCTATGATTCGAATGAGGAGACGGTATCCATTGCCGGCAAATGCTGCGAGACCGGTGATATGCTGATCTGGGATATCGAGCTGCCTACGGCTAATCCTGGTGATTTGTTAGCGGTGGCTTGCACAGGAGCTTATAACTATGCCATGGCCAGCAATTATAACCGGATTCCGCGTCCGGCTGTCGTATTCGTCAAGGATGGACAGAGTGAGGTTGTCGTGCGGCGCGAGACGCTGCAAGATATTGTTGCTTATGATGTGGTTCCGGCACGGATGTTGAAGCAGCCGTCATTTAAATGAGCGTTTTGCAGTAATCTGAGGCCTTGAGCCGTAAGGATTTTCGGACATAAAAAAGGGACTTCACCCCAACTTGGAGAAGTTTTCAAGTGACCAAACCCAAAAACCTCAAGGATGGAGGAAGTCACTTTGTATATTCTCCAAGAATGTCTGTTTTCCTTCGAAGAACTTTTAAAAATTCAACCCAAGGAGAGATTGCCGATCTTCTTCAGTTCTCTCGATCTGAGACCGTATGCCAAGGAACTGAGAAGCCGTTCACCCCGAGGCGCTGAGGGATACTGCAGACAAGGTATTCTACGAGCACTCTTGGCTGCGCCGCTTGAAGGAATAAGTACCTTTTCAGGGTTGCATAAGCGTTTGGATACGGATCTCCGGTTTCGTTATCAGTGTGGTCTTCCGCTGGATCGAGAAGCTCCTTCCATATCCACATTAAGCCGAGTTTTCTCAGAACTGACGAGAAAGGACTTGGCAAAACGGCTTTTTGAGGATTTGGTCACACGCTGTCAGCAGGAAGGTATCATAGAAGGCAGTAACGTCGCCATAGACAGCGCCGCTCTCCGCGCTTACGAGAAAAAGCAGCCCAAACGCAAAAGCGAGCAAACGGGTAATGCGAACTGGGGCGCAAAAATTGATTCCTTCGGCAATAAAATCACATGGTTTGGTTACAAAATTCATCTGGCGGTCGATACGAAAAGTGAATTGCCGATCGCCTTGGAAGTAACGCCGGCGCATGTCAATGATGGAGAAATGGCGCCGGGCCTGATCGAGAAAACAGCGTCCAGGACGAGCACACGATTTTTCATACTCGATGCGGGCTACGACCAAATGAAAGTTTATGAGGCCGCCCGCAACGTCAAGGCACAAGCCATCATTCCCCTTAATCTGCGGGGGGAGAAGGAACCGCCTGCTGGCATGACCTCGAA
This sequence comes from Paenibacillus aceti, assembly GCF_003614185.1. Lineage (GTDB taxonomy): Bacteria > Bacillota > Bacilli > Paenibacillales > Paenibacillaceae > Fontibacillus > Fontibacillus aceti. The sequence continues at coordinate 1,994,252 of NZ_KZ987724.1, read as the reverse complement.
CGGAACACCGTGCTGTTCCATGGGTTATGCGATGACATACTGGGGAGTTGACGGCGATATGCATAAATTTCGCTGCCCGCATGCCACGGGTAAAGTCGACTGTCCGCTTGGCATGGCTGCCTGCTCGTCTTCAAACTATGGAATGGTCGTCAAAGTAAATGCGAAGGATGATCTCCGGCGATACAGCATCCCTCATCGGGATACAAAGCGTTGGAAGGAACTTTACAATGAACGAACCAGCGTAGAACGCTGCAACTCCCGATTGAAAACCTATTTGACGGCAGACGCCGCACATGTCCGGGGCATTCAGAAAGTCACAACTCACCAGTATTTGAATGCCATTGTTCTGCTTGCATCTGCGCTCGCCGTTTCTCATCATTCAAAACGGGCTGCCGCTTAAAAAACGAGCTGTTCTAAAATTCTGCAAGTCTGCCCTTTTCTTCACCCATATAATACCATTTTCGAAAATTACCCCTTAACGACAGTGAATATGCTATCGCTTCTTCTCTGAAACGGAATTATGCAAAACACTCAAATAAGAGAACCTAAATAGGCCGTGAGAGAGCGCGCAGTTTTAGCGTATTCTTTCACGGTTTTTTAATTTTGCAGTCCGGCTGCTCTTTGCTCTGCAGGTCATTTCATAGTACACTGGAATAGGTTTTTGTCTAACAGATTAATAAAAGGAAGTGACCGATATGAAAAAAGGTAAGATCGTATTGGAAAACGGCGGGGTTGTCGAAATTCAATTTCTGCCTGAAGAAGCACCGGGTACGGTAGCAAACTTTGAGAAGCTGGCCAACTCCGGTTTCTATAATGGACTTACATTCCATCGTGTGATCCCTGGCTTCGTGGCCCAAGGTGGTTGCCCGATCGGCAATGGCACCGGTGGCCCTGGCTACACCATCAAATGTGAGACTGCGACGAATGTGACGAAGCATGAACGCGGCGTTCTGTCCATGGCTCATGCGGGTAAAGACACCGGCGGCAGCCAGTTCTTCATCGTGTATGAACCGCAACCGCATTTGAACGGAGTGCATACTGTCTTCGGTAAAGTAACCTCCGGCATGGATTTGGTAGACCAAGTCCGCCCTGGCGACAAGATGCAAGAAGTATCCGTTTGGGACGAATAGAGCACAATAGCAGACCATAATAAAGGGATCTCTGACATTACATCAGAGATCCCTTTACTTTAACTATTGCTGATCCGAAGTCTCGTCCTTGATTTCCTCGCGAAAACCTTCGATACTGCGCAGACGCTTCTTGTTTTTTTCCTCGATTTGCTGCTTCTCGGAGCTCGATATTTCATCGGCATGCTCGCTTAAATAATCCTGACCTTCACGGAAATTGTCGATAGTATTTGTTATATGCTTGCTTAATTTCTCTGCGTTGTCCGAACGATCATCGGGCTTAGCCATGGAACAGCCTCCTCTAGTTTTAGATTGCAAACTTGACGTTGCTCGTCAGTATTATCTTTCTGCTGGGTCAAGGATTTTATTCATGATACGGCCTTGGGGCGTACTTAATGCAAATCTTACACTTATTTCTGGAGAGGAGGGAATGCCCCTTCGTTTTGTTGCATTTTGTACAGTTAAAATCCTGCTTTCCTTGATGAATTAAGGGAAACTGATCATTAGATGTACTATTTGCAGTTAAAGTGGAGCCTCAGCCGATTTGCGATATTTTAGATGCACTTTATGCAGTTAAAAACTTCAGTAGCCTCTTACAGCTGACCCCCATTAAGCTCTTCCAAATGATAAATGCAAATATGCAACTATATTGACTCATTATGCGATCCACAGTGCAAATAGCTGCTTTTATACATCTATCCGGGCGAATTATCCATGAATCGAGGCTGAAGTAAGGAAATAGTTGTATTTTCGCATCTACCTGCTCATCTCAATCCCATTTCCCGGAGGATAAGTGCATTATTGCAATTATTAGACGTTGGTGGGCAAATACAGCTGTATAGTTTCCCGTGAATCCTTGATTTTTAAGGTTGATAGTGTTAACATTCGAAATGCAAGGATGTTTTAATAACCGAATATTGTTTCCTTCGGGGCGGGGTGTAATTCCCGACCGACGGTGATGGCATGCTAGGGGCGAAATTGGCTGATATGGCTTATGAAATGACTGGCATGCACGAGTCCGTGACCTGTATATCGTTAAGTGACAATTGTACACTACTCGATTCGATATATGGCTGAGCCGGTGAGATTCCGGGACCGACAGTATAGTCTGGATGGGAGAAGGAAGACGCAGATGAACCTTTGGCTTGCACAATGTGCATCCGTTTTTTTAGAATGATGCATTCTATTTGCAGTCGATAAGTTCTAATTTTCACAAAGTTATTGTACATGCTTCTGGTACATAGCTTCTGATTCAGCATCGCCGGAATTGGATCTGGCTTTGTCTGTTCAGTTCATGTGATTTTTTGGCGTAGTCGCTCTCATACTAACCCTGATGGATAATCTTCCGTCGGGGTTTTATTTATTTGCAAGGACTAGGCGAGAGGGAAAAAGTCATTCCCCCGTTGCCTCATCCGATTTATTGAAATGAGCAGGAGTGGAGGTGAGAAGTATGATGCCGATTAATGATGAATTCTATATGAGCTTGGCCCTCGATATGGCGGAACGTGCCCAAGGGCAGACCGGGATTAACCCGGTTGTGGGGGCAGTAGTGGTCAAGGATGGCGCTGTCGTTGGCATAGGGACCCATCTACGGCGTGGCACGGCTCATGCAGAGGTGCATGCCCTGAATATGGCGGGCGCAGCGGCGGAGAATAGCACCGTATATGTCTCGCTTGAGCCCTGCAGCCATTACGGTATTACTCCGCCTTGCTCGCAGCGGCTGATCGAGGAGAAGGTGCAGCGTGTAGTCGTCGCCTGTGAGGACCCGAATCCGAGCGTAGCCGGCCAAGGGATTGAGATGCTGCGCAAGAGTGGTATCGAGGTGGAGGTTGGTGTACTACGCGAGCGGGCACTTAAGCTGAATCGGAAATTCAACAAGTACATCACCACGAGGCTGCCCTATGTAACTCTGAAAACGGCCAGCACCCTAGATGGCAAGATCGCCTCGAAGAGCGGGGATAGCAAATGGATCTCCAATGAGGCTGCGCGGGAAATCGTGCATACGCTACGGCACCAGCATCAAGCGATCTTGGTTGGAGCAGGCACAGTGATCGCTGATGATCCGCAGCTCACTACCCGATTGTCTGTGCCGGGATTATCCCCGACGAGGATTATCGTCGATTCAACCTTACGCATTCCGGATCATAGTAAAGTATTGACGGACGGGCTAGCCCCAACGATGATGCTGACGACAACAAGGGCTAGCGAGAACCGTATAGCGGCCCTGCGTGATAGAGGGATTGAAGTGATAGTGTGCGGAGATGGTCCTCAGGTCGATCTTGAGCTGGCGATGAGATTGCTCGGCCAACGGGAGATCGCTTCGATTCTGGTCGAAGGCGGTGGCAAGATCAATGGAGCGATGCTGGAGCAGCGCCTGGTCGATGAGATCATGCTGTTCCTGGCTCCTAAATTGATCGGAGGGCTTGGGTCACCAGGAAGCTTCGTATTTACTGGCTACGAACGGATGAGAGATAGTGTGGTGCTGACGGATATGGAAGTGGAGCAGATAGGAGATAATATCTGTATCAAGGGTAGACCGATCTATTCCGTATAGTGCATCATAGCACGTCATTGCGTGCATCTCGTGTATCTTGAATCAACTCGGATTTACATGGAACAAGGAGGGAAGAGCATGTTCACAGGAATCGTAGAAGAGATCGGCACGATGAAGTCGATAGGCCGTAAGGGCGAGGCGATGGTGCTGGGCATTCTGGCTAGCCGCATCATGGATGATGTGAAGCTGGGGGACAGCATCGCTGTCAATGGCGTCTGTCTGACAGCCACTTCCCTGGAAGCATCCGGCTTCACCGTCGATGTGATGCCGCAGACCTATCGTCATACCAATCTGAAGGATCTGAAGCCCGGCAGCAAGATTAATCTGGAACGGGCTATGGCGGCAGGCGGCAGATTCGGAGGACATATTATGCAAGGCCATGTGGATGGCACCGGAACGATCGCCAGCATGCGGCAGGATCAGAATGCTGTCTTCGTTGAAATTGAACCGTCCGATCCGGCATTATTCCGATACATTATTCCTCAAGGCTCCATTGCCATCGACGGGATCAGCTTGACCGTCGCAAGTGTCGCCGGGGGGAGGTTCGCGGTATCGATTATTCCTCACACCTGGAGTGAAACGGTATTAGCCTTAAAACGGACGGGTGATACCGTGAATCTGGAGACGGATGTGCTCGGCAAGTATGTAGAGCATTTACTGCGATTCGGTCGCCATAACCCGGAGGGAGAGCAGCCGTCAGGCCAGCCTTCCCAGGTGGATTTATCATTTCTGGTCGAGAACGGGTTTGCTTGAAGATAGGGTTCCTGGCAACATTTATTGAATCACAGCCATTGTAGGAGGGGATAGATATGAACGATATTCAATTGAATCGCATTGAAGATGCGATTTATGATCTGATGCGCGGCAAGGTCATTATTGTCGTCGATGATGAGGATCGGGAGAATGAAGGAGATTTTGTAGTTCTGGCCGAGAAAGCAACCCCCGAGGTTATCAACTTCATGATTACAGAAGGGCGAGGGCTTGTCTGTATGCCGATCACGCAAGAGCGGGCCGAGGAGCTCGATCTCGGGCCGATGGTGGCGCAGAACACGGATAATCACGGGACGGCCTTCACCGTCTCGATCGATCATCAGGAGACCTCTACCGGCATATCGGCCTATGAGCGGGCCTTGACGGTGCAGAAGTTGATGGATTCAAATGCGAAGCCGACCGATTTCCGTCGACCGGGTCATATGTTCCCGCTGATCGCCAAGAAGGGCGGTGTGTTGCGCCGGGCTGGTCATACGGAAGCGGCGGTTGATCTGGCTCGAATGTGCGGAGCCTACCCGGCCGGAGTCATCTGCGAGGTCGTGAAGGAAGACGGCACGATGGCCAGATTACCGGATCTGGCGGAGATCGCCCGTAAATTCGACCTGAAGTTGATCAGTGTCAAGGATTTAATCCATTACCGGAATGAAAAAGAGAAGCTGGTCAATCGCGAAGTCGAGGTTCGCATGCCGACTGATTTCGGCGAATTCAAGGCGGTGGCCTACACCAATGATGTCGATGCCAAAGAGCATGTCGCTCTGGTGAAGGGAGATATTGGCGGGGAAGAACCAACGCTGGTACGCGTACATTCCGAGTGCCTCACCGGAGATGTCTTTCATTCGCATCGTTGCGACTGCGGCCCGCAATTCGCGGCTGCCTTGCGCCAGATTGAGAAGGAAGGCCGGGGCGTTCTTCTCTATATGCGTCAGGAAGGCCGCGGCATCGGCCTGATCAATAAATTAAAAGCGTATAAGCTGCAGGAGCAAGGGCTGGATACCGTCGATGCCAATCTGAAGCTGGGCTTCCCGCCGGATTTGCGAGATTATGGGATCGGCGCGCAGATTCTCAAGGACCTGGGCATCCGCCAAATCCGTCTTATGACGAATAATCCGCGGAAAATCACCGGCCTGGAGGGATACGGTCTGGAAGTTGTCGAGCGAGTACCGATTCAGATGGAGGCCAATGAAGATAACTCCAAGTACTTGCATACGAAGCAGGCCAGAATGGGGCATTTGCTGCAATTTGATGATATTGAACAAGATGAATCCTCACAGCAGAATTAACTAAATACACTACCTGAAGGGAATGGATATATATGCCACAAGTATTCGAAGGACATTTAGTATCGGAAGGATTAAAATATGCGATCGTCGTTGGGCGGTTCAATGAATTTATAACAAGCAAACTGTTGAGTGGAGCACTCGACGCCTTACAGCGTCATGGAGTGAAGGATGAAGAGGTTCACGTCGCTTGGGTACCGGGAGCGTTCGAGATTCCGTTCGCGGCGCAGAAACTGGCGGAGAGCGGTAAATACGATGCTGTAATTACGCTTGGAACGGTCATCCGCGGCTCAACGACGCATTATGATTATGTGTGCAATGAAGTGGCCAAGGGCGTGGCGGCCATCGGTCTTAAGACCGGAGTCCCGACGATCTTCGGGATCGTGACGACGGAGAACATCGAGCAGGCGATCGAGCGGGCCGGAACGAAGGCAGGCAATAAAGGCTGGGATTCGGCAATGGCGGCGATTGAAATGGCAAACTTGACTAAACAGCTAAAATAGTGCTTATTTAATGTAGTACCCTTTATAGGGTACTGCATTTTCATTATGGCTTTAGCCAGTTGAGTGCGTGAAACGCGCGAAACAAAAAACCACCCGCTATGCGGGTGGAGGGATCGAGGGTTTGACCAATAAGACCATCCCGATAGAATTGAGATGTTCAGGCTCAATTGAAAGGAATGGTCTTAGATGGCAAACAAGAGCTATAGTCTAGCTCACACGAAGTGGATGTGCAAATACCACATTGTGTTCACCCCGAAGTATAGACGGAAAGAGATCTATAATCAAGTGAGGAAAGACTTAATCGAAATTTTCAAACGTTTATGTAAGTATAAGGGAGTGGACATCCTGGAAGGTCATATGATGCCAGATCATGTACACATGCTGGTAGCGATCCCCCCAAAGATAGCCGTGTCCACATTCATGGGATATCTGAAGGGGAAAAGTTCGCTAATGATCTTTGAAAAGCACGCGCAACTAAAGTATAAATATGGGAATCGAAAATTTTGGGCAGAAGGCTATTATGTAAGTACAGTGGGCCTAAATGAAGCAACCGTAGCAAAATACATTCGTGAACAAGAAGCACATGACCAAGCAATAGATAAGTTGAGTGTAAAAGAGTACGAAGATCCGTTTAGCAGTAACAGGAGCAAAAAGAAATAAACCAGTTTAACTGGTTAGTGAAAGTGACAAATTACACTGAGCCTGAACAGATTTGTGGTCAGGCTAGCGTCTTTAGGCGCAGTTTGGCAACAGGGGGTTATACCCCAAGTGCAAACCACCCGTTGGACGGGTGGTCATGATTTTAATCTGGATGTTTATGTTATGTAGGCATTTTTATGGGTGGAGGATGTTCATTGACGACTGTATTATATAAACTGGAAGCGTTCGAGGGACCGCTTGATCTTCTCTTACACTTAATAGATAAAGCAGAGATCGATATCAATGAGGTCTCGATCAGCGAGATAACCGACCAGTATCTTGAGTATTTGCACAATATGCAGGAGCTTGAGCTGGAGGTTACCAGTGAATTCCTCGTCATGGCGGCCACATTGCTGTCGATCAAGAGCAAGCAGCTGCTTCCCAAACCGCCCGTGATCGAGATGGATGATGACTTCGGCTTCTACGAGGATGAGGAGGACCCTCAGGAAGAACTGATTCGCCAGCTGATTGAATATCGGAAGTATAAGGGGATCGCCGAACAGCTTCATGAGATGGAATGGGAGCGCAGCTTGATCTTTACGAAGGAACCGGAGGATCTGACGCCGTTCATGCCGGAGATTCAGGAGAATCCGGTGCAGGGGCTTCATACCCAGGATCTGATCGAGGCCTTCCAGAGAGCGATCCGCAAAGCGGCCAAGCGCAACGCGGTTGCCCGGATCCACCGGGACGAGATCTCGGTGAAAGATCGGCTTAAGGAGGTAGTCTCTGTTCTCGCCGCCCATGGCAAGGGAGATCGGCTGCTCTTCTCCAAGCTGCTGCATGCGGAGATGTATCGTCATGAGATTGTCGTGACGTTTCTGGCAATTTTAGAATTAATGAAAATGAAACAAATCGTTTGTTATCAGAACAAACTTTTTGATGATATAGTCATAGAGTGGAGAGGTGAAGTTTCGGCCGATGAATTTTCAGGAATTGAAATCGATTATTGAAGGTTTGCTATTTCTAGCTGGGGAGGAGGGAATCAGTGTAGCCCAGTTGGCGGAGGTTACCGAGCAGCGTAAGGAGATTGTGAATGATGCCTTGCTCGATATGAAGAACTCTTTTGAACGGGCAGGCCGCGGTCTGCAGGTAGTACAGATCGCCGGCAATTATCAGTTGGCGACTTTGCCGCAGCATGCGCCTTATTTTGAGAGATTAGCTTATTCCCCTTCGCGTTCCTCCTTATCCCAGGCTGCGCTGGAGACCTTATCAATTATTGCCTACCGGCAGCCGATTACCCGGATTGAGGTTGAGGAGATTCGCGGAGTCAAGTCGGAGCGGGCTATTCATACGCTGGTGAACAAGGATTTGATCGAGGAGGTCGGTCGTGCAGAGGCGATTGGACGCCCGATCCTGTATGGAACAACGAAGGCCTTCCTCGATTATTTTGGACTGGCCAGCTTGAAGGATCTGCCGGCGATGGAGGATATTCAGAGCACGGATCAGCTTGAAGAAGAGACAGAATTATTGTTCAAGAAGCTGGAGCAGCAGCAGCTTACTTTTGATGATGTGGCACGTGACAGAGTAGAGTTGACGGATGCCGAGGGGCCGCTCGAATAAGCCCTTTTTTAATTGCTTTTAAGACCTTTACCAGCGATGAGCGGTGAAGGTTTTTTAATGCTCTCTTTTCACAGAATTGAATGTTTCCGAAGCTGAACAGCCATACTATGAAGAGCTTGTTATCTGAAAAGGCTTGGAGGGCGTTCTCGTGTGGATTTGGCTCGGAAGCGGCCTGTTCCTGCTGTTTCTCATCATCGTTGTACTCCTGTTATCCCAAATCAAGCTCCGCTTAATGGCCAAGAAGAATAACAAGGATGACATGGTCTTGATCGATGTAACCTTGCTCTATGGCTTAGTCTCGCTTCACTATAATGTACCGACGATCGAGCTGAACAACCTGCGGGATGGATTGATTATCAAAGGAGAGCAGAGTAGTAATTTGAACGAGAGACAGACGGCGAATCACGAGCAGGCGATTCATATTAATAAACAGAAAATTAAGCAGTGGACAGAGGAATTCAAGATGATGCTGGAGGCGACGCTCGGGTTGAAGGGCTGGATCCAATCCACGTTCCGGCACCTCAGGGTAACCCGGCTTGATTGGTCTACCTATATCGCGCTGTCGGATGCTGCGCATACCGCGACATTGACCGGCTTCGCTTGGGCGATCAAATCGACATTGGTCGGATTTTTGTCATATCATATTTCACTTCGTCAACGTCCCAAGCTGCTTGTAGTACCGAAATTCGGCGTTTCTCCTTCTTTTGTCAGTGAACTGCAATGTACGGCACAAATTCGCTTGGGCTATGCAATATATGCGCTATTCGTATTGATCTTTCGGGTATTGCGTGAGAATAAGGGGCTCCGTAAATGGTTGAAGTTATTGAAAAGATCCAACCGAGAAGGTCGGGATGATGGAGATCAAGCTTCAAGGGCTTAAATCCCATACATACAACTGCCCTGGTATGAGCAGACTACGATAAGCATAGTCCTTATTCAACCCATTACTAAGGAGGAAGAACAATGGCTGAACATCCAATTCAAGGGTTAATGCAAACGGCGATGGAGAACATTAAGGAAATGGTTGATGTAAACACGATCGTCGGCGAAGCGGTTCAAACATCAGATGGTAGCGTGATCCTTCCGATCAGCCGCGTTGGCTTCGGTTTCGCTGCCGGTGGCAGTGATTTCTGTATTGATGATGACGATGATCATGAGAAAAGCACGTCGTCGAGCAGCTCTGGGGCTTCCGGCAAAACAAGACCCTTCGGCGGCGGTAGCGGTGGCGGTGTATCCATCAATCCGATCGCTTTTCTCGTAGTAGGCAATCAAGGGGTGCATATCGTTCCGCTCGATAACCAGACCCATTTGGCGGAGAAGATGATCGATACGCTGCCTAACGTTATCGACAAAATTCAAGCGATGCTTCCAAAGCGCCAGGAAGACACAACACCAACACCACCGCCAACCACAGAGGTTGAAATACACACAGATCTTTAAATTTGAGAAGTAACACTATTCGATCCTTTCCGGCAGCTCCGGGAGGGTTCTTTTTTTGAGCACCGGGGTTCCCTGGCAACCTCTATAGGGATCTGGGACATACTATCTTAGGGAAATGCATATAATGATACCAATCCGCAAAGCAATTAGCCGAAAGGAATATTACGATGACAATAACATCTAGGTTAAGACTTATATCCCTGCTTGCGAGTTGCTTGCTGTTATTGTATCCGCTAGGGGTACAAGCCAAGGAGCAAGACAAGGGCCACATACCGCCGTCACCGGGGAGCCATGCCCACGCCGTAACTCTGATGGATGTGACATCTGGCAGAATATTGTACGAGCATAACGGGGATGAGGAGCTTCCCATCGCCAGTCTGACGAAGATAATGACCGCGATCGTCGCTATTGAGCATGGTAGATTATCCGATAAGGTCAAGGTAGGCCGTGCGGCTTATGGCAAAGAGGGATCGTCGATTTATCTTCATCTAGGGGAAGAAATGACGCTTGAGAATATGCTGTTCGGCTTGATGCTGCGCTCGGGCAATGACGCCGCTACAGCGATCGCTGAGCATGTCGGAGGCTCGGAGGAAGGGTTCGCGCGGTTGATGAACGAGAAGGCATCCCTGCTGGGACTCACTCATTCCCAATTTCAGAATCCGCATGGGCTCGACGCCAAGAATCATTACTCTTCCGCGAATGATCTAGCAAAACTGACGGCTTACGCGCTGCATAACCCGGATTTCAGAGAGATTGTCAAAACCCAGGTGAAGCAAGCGCCCAACCCGAATGATCCGTGGGATTATAAATGGATTAACAAAAATAAAATGCTGCGCTTTTACGAAGGGGCGGACGGAGTTAAAACCGGCTATACGAAAATAGCGAAGCGCTGCCTGGTCAGCTCAGCGACCCGCAATGGCCAGCAGCTCGTCGTCGTGACGATCAATGACGGGGATGACTGGAATGATCATCGCAAGCTGCTCGATTACGGCTTCGCCCATTTCCCGCTCGTCGAGATCGTCAAGAAGGGTCAGACTGTGCAGAGTGGAATTGTAGCGGGTGCAGCCTTCAAGTATGCACTCAACGAAGCGGAGACAGAACTGATTGAGAAGAAACTTGTATTGCACGAAGAGAATCCGCTTCGATTTGGCTATCGGGGAGAGCTCCAGATTTCATTGGGGGAGCAGCCGATCGGCAAGGTCCCGCTCTATAAGCGCGGCAGCGTTCCGGCAGCACCGAAGCTATACCAGCAGGTATACAGCTCTACAGATCACAAGCCGGGATGGCTAAGATCGTTACAGGATGCGTTAAGAGCATTATTTTCAGGGGATTAGGGGAAGCGGGCTGAAGGGCTGAATGATAGGGGGATGAGGGGATATGGTTAATAAAATATGGCTCGGCCTGATTGTGATCGGCTTTTTGTTCGCTGCGGTCAAAGGCGATATAAATACGGTTACGCAAGCAGCCTTCGATGGTGCGGCGACCGGGGTCACCGTGTGCTTCGGCCTGATCAGTGTGCTTGTATTCTGGCTGGGAATGATGCGCATGGCCGAGGATGCGGGTCTGATTAAGACGATCTCCAAAATGCTCGGTCCGGTCGTCTCTTACTTATTTCCTGATGTGCCGAAGGATCATCCGGCAATGGGCTTCATTCTCACCAATATGAGCGCCAATGTGCTCGGGCTGGGCAATGCGGCCACACCGATGGGGATCAAGGCGATGCAGCAGCTACAGGAGCTGAATCCGCATAAAGACACGGCCTCTCCGGCGATGTGTACGCTCCTGGCCTTGAATACGGCGAGCATTACACTTATTCCTACAACTTTGATCGCGATCAGGCTTAATTTCAATTCGGCGAATCCGGCGGAGATCGTCGGTTCAACGCTTATCGCAACAGGGATTGCCACGATGGCTGCGATCATAGCTGACCGTTTCTACCGTCGGCGCTATTCAAGGAAGATCCCGCCGCCAGTCACTCCTCCGACGATTACGATGAAGAGGTAGAAAGGGGTGAGCTTCTTTGCTGGAGTGGGTTAACCTCCTGTCGGCCTGGGCCGTACCGGTCATGATCGCATTCATTCCTTTATATGCTTATTTCAAGAAGGTGCCCGTGTATGAATCCTTCGTCGACGGAGCGAAGGACGGCTTTAATACAGCGATTGGAATCATTCCTAATCTGGTCGGGATGATGGTAGCGATCAGCGTATTCCGGGCTTCAGGGGCGCTGGAATTCTTCGTCGGCCTCATCTCGCCATTGTTCGATTACTTCCGTATTCCCGCAGAGGTGCTGCCGCTTGGCTTGCTGCGTCCGTTGACGGGAACAGGCTCTCTGGCGTTCACGACGGATCTGATCAAGACCTATGGGCCAGACTCGCTGATCGGCCGGATCGCCTCGACTATCCAGGGAAGCACCGATACGACGCTCTATGTCTTGACCGTATATTTTGGGGCTGTGGGAATCCGCAACGGGCGCTATGCCCTTAAGGTTGGCTTATTCTCAGATATCGTCGGATTTTTCGCGGCGATCGCGATCTGTCTTCTTTTATTTGGTTGAACTGCCATGCTCAGGACGAATCCTGTGCTGGCGGTTATTTTTTTCGGAATAAAGAAACTATGAAATATATGCTTCAAGCTCACTCGCATTTCTTATTTCAATGTCCTATTGTGAATTTCTTATCCTATAGGTATCATGTGTATTGAGGTGACTAATAAGAAGATGGAAAGACTACAGAAAATACTGGCAAATGCAGGCGTAGCTTCGCGCCGGAAGTGTGAAGAATTGATCTTGAGCGGTAAAGTGATGGTGAACGATGAGGTCGTAACCACGCTTGGAACGAAGGCGGATCCAAGTACAGATGTCATTACAGTAAATGGTAAGACCATCGGTACAGAGAAGAAGGTATATATCGTATTCAATAAGCCGAAGGGCGTCATTACGAGTGCCTCTGATCCGCAGGGAAGAAAGATAGTCACCGACTACCTGAAAGGTATTAAAGAGAGATTGTATCCTGTCGGTCGTCTCGATTATGATACGGAAGGCTTGCTCATTTTAACGAATGACGGCGATTTTGCCTATCTGCTGACCCATCCGAAGCATCATGTTTCCAAGACCTATTTGGCGACAGTCAAAGGAGTGCCCCATGGTACCGAGCTGGACAAGCTGAAGCAGGGGATCATGCTGGAGGATGGGATGACAGCTCCTGCAGAGGTGGAATACCACGACATCGATCCCGAAGGCAAGCAGTCTACGATTTCGATTACGATCCATGAGGGAAGGAACCGTCAGGTGCGTCGCATGTTTGAGGCCATCTCGCATCCGGTGATTAAGCTGAAGCGTATTTCCTTCGGCGATCTATTCCTCGGCAACTTGAAGAGAGGCTTATATCGTCATCTGACGAAGGAGGAAGTGGAGAGCCTGTATAAACTGGCCGAAGCAGCCGGACGATCAGGCAAACCAGGCAAGAAAAATAAGTAAATTTTAATTCGGACACACAATATTCATAATTCCCCTTGCTAAAAATATGGCAATTTTCGTTATAATGTTCATAGGATGTTCACGATTTGTTCATTGATTTATGAAAATTGTCATAGTGAGGAGAATGGATATGGGGAAGGCGAGACGTCCGGTACAAATTATTGTATTGCTCTGTATCGTAATATTGGGCGCATATGCCATCAATTCAGCAGTAGCCGGCAGAAGCAGTGATAAGCCTGTTGTAGGCGGCAAACCGCCGGCCATGAAGCTGCTCGGACTCGATGGCAAAGTACATACCCTGGATGAATATAAAGGGAAGGCCCTTGTGATCAACTTCTGGGCCACATGGTGTACCTATTGTGTGAATGAAATGCCCGCCCTCCAGAAGCAGTGGGAGAAGTGGCGCGATCAGGGAGTTGTCGTGCTCGGAATCAATACCGGTGAAGACCGGATGACCGTAACCAATTTCACACAGCAATTGGGAACCGATTTTCCGATTTGGTTCGATTTTGATAATGAAGCTGTTCGGGATTATGGAGTCGTACCGATGCCGACGACCTTCTTTGTAGATAAGACAGGCCGAATAGCCTCCATTCGTGAGGGCGAGCTGAATTTGAGTACTTTGGATACTCAGATTCAACAGCTCGTACAGACCGAGGGGTAAGCTATGGCGCTGATTGAGAATACGAAATGCGAATGCGGACACCAGAACCGGGTCGGTACGGTGCTATGTGAATCCTGCGGCAAGCCGCTGGATAATAGCGGTGAATCCCAGGCATTGCTGGAGATGCGTTATGATGGGGTAGCCCGGCGTTCCCAGCGCGTAAATCCTAATTTCATAGATCGTATCTGGAACTTCTTCTCATCGGTGAAGGTTGCGGTTTATTTGATCCTTTTTACGCTGCTTGGTGCGATGCTGGGCACTATTTTTGAGCAAGAGAGTAATTTTATTAATTTCGATCCTTCTACCTTCTATAAGAACAAGTATGGCCAAATCGGCGAAATCTATTATAAATTAGGGCTCTCGCATACTTATGAGTCCTGGTGGTTCGTGCTGCTGCTGGTGATGATCGGTGCTTCCCTCGTCATCTGTAGCCTTGATCGCGTGCTGCCACTTTACAAAGCGCTTTCAAAACAGCGGATTCGCAAGCATCTGCAATTCCTCACCCGTCAGAAGGTGGTCTATCAAGGCCCGATCCATGAAGGGGAAGAGACGGATTGGGTTGAGCGGGCCGTTAAGCCGCTTCGGCGGAAGAGGTATCGTGTGCATGCGGAGAAGGATGCATTGCTCGCGGAGAAGCAGCGTTTTAGCCGCTGGGGCCCCTATATAATACATATCGGGCTGATCGTATTTCTGCTGGCCGTATTGTTCCGTGGCTTGCCTGGACTACATCTGGACCAGCATTACTGGTTCCCGGAAGGAGAGAAGACGAAGATTTCCGGAACGAATCTCTATCTGGAGAACGAGAAATTCACAGTGGAGTATTATTCGCAGGATGAGATGTCGGAGGACTTCCGTAAGACGGGGAAAGAAGTACCCAAGATGTTCGAGACGAAGGCGATCCTCTATGAATGCACGGCCAATTGTGATGATCCCTCCAAGCAGCCTCAGCTGAGGGAAGTGAAGCGTCATGCGATTCAGGTGAATGACCCTCTATCTTATAAAGGGCTGAGCGCCTATCAATTTGATTTTGACCTGACTCCGAAGCTGCGTTCGGTACAGCCTGTACTAGTCAACAAGGTAACCGGAGAGCAATACGGGAAATTCAAGCTTGAGATGAATAACCCCCAGCAGGAATTCAAGCTAGGACCCTATACATTAGAATTGAAAAATAAATTCCTGGATTTCTCCTTAAATGAACAAGGGCAGCCTATCTCCAAATCCAAGGACCCGAATGCACCAGCTTTTCTGTTCCTGGTGAAGGGTCCGGATATACCGGAGGAGGGCAGCCAGTTCATCTATTTTCCGAAGCAGATCGATAAGGAACGATTCCAGCAGGATGCCATCAATGAGAAATTGGGCGGCTTGCAGAACAAATTACAGATAGATGTGCTGGGGATGGAGGATGTTGACTTTATAGCCTCATCCAGCTATCTGAATATCCGGATTGACCGGGCCATGCCTTTTGTCTGGCTGGGACTTGGAATCGTGATGCTTGGTTTGATCATGAGCTTCTACTGGCAGCATCGGCGGATCTGGCTCCGCATCGATGACGGGATACTGACGCTCGGCGCCCATACCACCAAGAACTGGTTCGGTATGCGCCGCGAAGTTTCTTCATTCCTGGCTGCTATGGGCATAGAAGCAGATGAGAAGTCATTGGAAAACGGGGGGAAATAACTATGGATTTTTTGGAAATCAGTCGATATGGATTTATGATAGCCTTTTTTCTTTACTGTGCCTCATTCATTTTTTATGTCGTAGCCGTAACAGGGAAGACGTGGAAGAACAGAGATCCCGAGCAGCATGAGCGTAAATGGGGGAGAATATCTTTTGTAACTTCTTCTTTAGGTTTATTATCCCATCTTGTGTATTGTGCGGCACGCTGGGCTTATAGCGGTCATATCCCCGTCAGCAATATGTATGAGTTCATGACCTTCCTGTCTATGATGGTGATGATCGCTTTTACCGTAATCTTCTTCATTTATCGCAAAATATTACTCGGCATGTTCGCGCTGCCGATCGCGATTATCATCATGGCTTATGCCGCTGTATTCCCGCGGGAGGTGCAGCCGCTCATTCCTTCACTACGCTCCATCTGGCTGTATATCCATGTTACGCTGGCGGCGACAAGTGAGGCCTTTTTTGCAGTAGGCTTTATAGCGGCTCTGATCTACCTGCTGCGGACGATAGAATTCAACAGCACTGACAAATCAGCACGCCGCCAAAAATGGTGGATTGAATTTACGCTGTTTTCTATTATTATAGTAGTGGGCTTTATTGTGTCGGTTTTTGCTTTCCGTGCCGCTGGGTATGAAGCGGTATATACGCAAAATAAGACAACGATTGACAGCCAAGTACAGCAAGATAGTACAATAGATAAACAGGGAGTTTATCATATGCCGCCGATCATAGCGCCATATGAGAGCAAGCCTGTGTCAGTTCCGGCTTTTCTCGGTATGGATCGGGCCTGGTTTGAAGCGCCGTCATGGATGAGCGGAGCCAGCGCAGCCCGCAAATTGAATACGGTGATATGGGCCCTAATTACCGGGATTGTGCTATATTTAATATTAAGGCTTATTCTTCGCCGTCCGCTCGGCCAGGTATTGGCCCCCGCAGTCAGGGGGATCGATCCGAATGATGCAGATGAGATCAGCTATCGGGCGATAGCGATTGGATTTCCCATCTTTACGCTTGGCGCACTGGTATTTGCCATGATTTGGGCCCAGCAGGCGTGGGGGCGTTTTTGGGGTTGGGATCCAAAAGAAGTGTGGGCTTTAATTACATGGCTGTACTACAGCGTCTATTTGCATTTGCGTTTATCCCGCGGTTTTCAGGGGCGCAAGGCATCATGGCTGGCTGTACTCGGTTTCCTCGTGGTAATGTTTACGCTCGTGGGTGTAAATCTTATTATTGCCGGTTTGCATTCTTACGCGGGCACAGACTAACAATATTATTAATCCTATAATTCGCTCTGGTGAATGGGTAAGATGATGAAGGGGTTGTTGTTGATGTCAGATCAAGAAAATCGCATTTTGGTGGTTGATGATGAGGAGCGTATTCGTCGATTACTGAAAATGTACTTGGAAAAAGAAGGTTATGAGATCGATGAAGCTGAGGATGGAGAGATCGCTTTGAAAAAGGCGACATCCAACGATTATGGCTTGATTTTGCTTGATGTGATGCTGCCGGGCATCGATGGCATTGAAGTGTGCAATCGATTGAGACAGGTGAAGTCTACTCCGGTACTGATGCTGACGGCCAAGGGTGAGGAGATGAACCGGGTTCAAGGTTTTGAGGTCGGTGCGGACGACTATGTCGTCAAGCCTTTTAGCCCGCGAGAAGTCATTTATCGCGTCAAGGCGATTATGCGCCGCGCTTCTGCGACAGCCTATTTGACCAAAGAAAGCGGGACCAGCAACAACATCGTGTTCCCTCATCTTATAATCGAACATGACGCTCACCGTGTGACCGCGAACGGTCAGGAGGTCAGCTTGACTCCGAAGGAATACGAACTGTTGCATTATTTGGCCGTCTCGCCGGACAAAGTCTTCTCACGCGAGGAACTGCTCAAGGATGTATGGAATTATGAATTTTTCGGTGATCTGCGCACCGTGGATACCCATGTCAAACGGTTGCGCGAAAAATTGAATAAAGTATCTCCGGAATCAGCGGCAATGATCACTACAGTCTGGGGCGTCGGCTATAAGCTGGAGGTTGCTAAGTAAGTGAGCTTCTGGAGATCGCTGGTCGGCAAGCTGTGGATGACGATCATTGGCCTGGTTGCCTGTGTCCTGCTGACTTTGGGGCTTTTCCTGCTGCCCTATATCGATACGAACTTTACGAATTCGGGCGCGATCAAGAAGATGTTCGTGATCGTATGTATGATCGGCTTCTCGCTCACGACCTTCTTCGCTTTGTTCCTGTTCACGAAGATCACACAGCCGATGCAGCAGCTGATCCGGGCAGCGGACTCGATTCGCAAGGGGAAATACGATGCGCGGCTATCGCCTCGTACCAGTGATGAGATTGGGCAGCTATCGATTACCTTTAATCATATGGCTGAAGAACTGGAGAATACGATACGCAGCCTGAAGCATGAGAAGGAGCATCTATCCAGCGTTCTGGGCAGCATGTACGACGCCGTTATTACGCTGGACCGGAATGGTGCGATTATACTCACCAACCCGCCGGGAGATAAGGTGCTGGAGCTCTGGGGAGATCTGCCGGATTCAGCGGCAGAGATGGAAGAATTGACCGAGGATGATTACTGGAGCCGGATTCCGAAGCCACTCATTCCGATGTTCCATCGGGTGCTTGATCAGGAAGGCGACCAGAGCATGAACATCCATGTCAAAAAAGGGGTATGGTCCGTACATATGACTCCGCTCGACTCGGATGGGGAGATTCGCGGAGCTGTAGCGGTGGTTCGCGATGTAACCGAGCAAGTGAAGCTGGAGAAGATGCGCAGCGACTTCGTGGCCAATGTCTCCCATGAGATCCGCACGCCGCTGTCGATGATGCAAGGCTATAGCGAAGCGCTGCTTGACGGGATGGCGGCGACGCCGGAAGAGCAGGCGGAGCTGGTGCAGGTCATTCATGATGAATCGCTGCGCATGACCCGTCTGGTCCGTGATTTGCTCGATTTGGCCCGCATGGAGGCGGGCTATATCGATATGCCGATGTCGCAGATGGATTTCCGTGAGCTGGCGGAGCGGATGTACCGCAAGTTCCTGGTCCGGGCCAAGGAGCATGATATTGTGCTCAAGCTGGATGTAGAGGACTCGCCGATGTATCTGGAGCAGGCTAATGAGGATCGATTGGAGCAGGTGCTGACGAATTTGCTCGACAATGCCTTCAGGCATACGCCGGATGGGGGAGAAATCGGGATCAGCGCGCAGGTCCGAGAGAGTCAGCTTGGTAAGGAACTGCATGTCTCAATCAAGGATAGCGGAGCTGGTATCCCGTCCGATGATTTGCCGTTCATATTCGAGCGATTCTATAAGGCAGACAAGGCTCGCGTCCGGGGCGAGGCCCTCGGTACAGGCTTGGGATTATCGATTGTGAAGAATATCGTGGATTCCCATCAAGGGACGATCCAGGCGGAGAGCGAGCTTGGCAAAGGCACTGTATTTCATATGATACTGCCTGTCGAAAGACATCAATAAATTGAGGGTATGACCATCCTGCCTGCAGAAAGGATGGTTTTTTGTTGAACGAGCAAGAGAAATCTTGTTCAACGTGGAACATAGAGAAGGGGCTGTCCCTTAGTAGTGATTAACTACTAGGAGACAGCCCCTATTGATTATAAGTAGATTATACGAAGAAGATTTGCTGCGCTTTATTAATTTCAGGCAGATTGATCAAATGATCGAGTACCTCAGCAGGAGCGGCCTTATCGATGGTGAGCACCATGATCGCGGCTCCACCGACGATTTTACGTCCAACCTGCATCGAGGCGATATTGACATCATTGCTGCCGAGCAGTGTGCCGACGTGGCCGACCATACCTGGCTTATCATTATGGGAAATGAATAGCAGATGTCCTTCAGGAGCGATGTCTACCGGATATTTGTCAATTTGCACGATTCTAGCTCCATAGCCGTTCAGCAGAGTTCCAGCCACGCTATGCTCGGTGCCATTCGGAGCCTTCAAGGTAACGGTGATCAAATTAGTGAATCCCTTAGTCGCCGAAGCTTGGGTTACGGACACCTTCACATCGCGGGCCTTGGCCAGATGGATGGAGTTGACGATATTGACATCGTCTCCGAAATGACGGGACAATACGCCCTTGATAATGTAACGGGTCAATGGCTGTGTATCGACCTCCGCCAGATCACCGGCGTAATCCACATGAATTTCTTGCACCGCTTCTTGATTCAGCTGCGCAGCAAGCATACCGATCTTCTCGCCAAGCCCGAAATAAGGGGTCAGCTTGTTCATTACACTAGGTGCGACCGGTGGCATATTCACTGCATTCTTGAACGGCTCATTGCGCAGGATATGCAGCACTTGCTCGGAGACGTCAATCGCGACATTCTCTTGGGCTTCTACCGTCGAAGCGCCGAGATGCGGAGTCACGATAATCTTCGGATTGTGCAGGAACGGATGATCCGCTTCCGGCGGTTCCTTCTCGAATACGTCGAAGGCGGCCCCGGCTACGATGCCTTGATCGATCGCTTCCACAAGCGCAAGCTCATCCACTACTCCGCCCCGGGCGCAGTTGACGATGCGCATGCCTTTCTTCATCACTTCAAATTGAGGGCGCGAAATCATATGCTTCGTCTCCGGTGTGAGAGGGGTGTGGACGGTAATAAAATCGGCATTGCGGACGATCTCATCCACACTGGACAGCTTGATGCCTAGCTTCTCGGCGCGTTCTTCCGTCAGGAATGGATCATATCCGAGGATATCCATGCCGAACACCTTGGCCCGCTTGGCGACTTCCGAGCCGATCCGGCCCATGCCGAGTACGCCCAGCTTCTTGTTGCGCAGCTCAACGCCCAGGAATTTACGATCCCATGTCCCGGAGATCGTCTTGGCATAG
This sequence comes from Paenibacillus aceti, assembly GCF_003614185.1. Taxonomy (GTDB): domain Bacteria; phylum Bacillota; class Bacilli; order Paenibacillales; family Paenibacillaceae; genus Fontibacillus; species Fontibacillus aceti. The sequence goes on along the minus strand of NZ_KZ987724.1, from coordinate 1,973,638 downwards.
GCCTGAGGAATATGGCGAGCCAGCGCCATCATCATGGCGAAGGCATGCTCACAGGTTGTAATCGTGTTGCCGTCAGGAGCATTGATGACGATAATACCACGTTTGGTTGCCGCCTCAAGATTGATGTTGTCGACCCCGACTCCGGCCCGTCCGATCACCTTGAGGTTTTTGGCGACTTCCATAATCCTGTCGGTTACCTTCGTCTGGCTGCGGACAAGCAATGCATCGTATTCAGGAATGATTTGAATGAGTTCATCTTCGCTAAGCCCTGTCTTTTTCTCTACTACAACATCATTTGCTTCCACGAGCTGTTGAATCCCCAGGTCACTGATTGGATCCGATACAAGAACTTTAAACATGATTTCTTTCCTCCTAAATATGGTCTTTTTATATAGCATTGCTCTCTCGGAGAGTGAATCCCACTCCCTTCATAGAAGCATTCGCTCCATGGTCTTCAACGGTTTCCCCGTTATACTGCGACAAAGGCGCAGCATGTTCTGAGACTTAAGCCAAGACCCGGTTTGACCCGGTGCTTACTTTCCAAGGCAATAAAAAAACTCTCAATCCGCACACTACTTCCGTAGTAAGGGACGAGAGTTGTTCGTGGTACCACCCTAATTCACTGCCTCTTTGCAGAGAACAGCCTCATATGTCATCAAGACAAAATTGATAACGGAATTTCTCCGACTGCATCTACTTAAGTCAGTTCAACGCAGTGACTCAGGATCGCTAAAGCTGTTACTTCACTACCGGTTCGCAGCACCACCGGCTCTCTGGGAGCTATATACCAGCTTTTTTCCTTCATTGTTTTTCACGAGTATGATTTTTCATAATGTACCATGGACCTAGAGAGGTGTCAATACTATTAATAGACAATAATAGGGCAACCTTGCCGGGAATGGTCACGCTCTTGAATCTACTCGTTTTTTTAGTTATGATTTTGATAATGTCGAAAAAGCTCTATTTTCTGCCTGATCCGTCAGTCTTCAAAGAAAAATGGCAACTCAGGAAGAGATTCGGATTTATAGAATGCAGGTTTCCATTTTAGAAATTCATTTTCCTGTACAGCTTCGGTTTCTGTGAGAATTTTCACAACGGAGCGGACAGAATCAAGTTTTAAGGACGATGCTTTGCCGCTTGTAATCATCTGATCGATTTTGGCTGTCATATCTTGAGGCAGATAGCTCACATACATTTTGTCCTTAAGCATCATATCGGCCACGGCCTTGTTCTTAACGGCAAAGGAATAGCTCTTCCATTCCTTAATCGATGTCTGTCCATTGAAGTTAAATGAATCAGGTATGGATTTATCGTATTTGGAGCTCCATTTCAAGATAGATGCGTAAAATTTGTTCTGAGCCTGCAGCCCGAAATTCACAGCGCTCTCCAGAAATTCATCCTGATTATTCGTATTCTCCGATACTTTGGCTAAGGTAATCAGGCTGGTCGACTTGAGCGAGCGATTGATCTTTTCTTCAAACAGCTTCAGACTTTTGAGTATATCAGCCTGGGCTTCAAGGAGAAGCGGTGAGTTGCTGGATACCTGATAAGAAGCAACTTCCTTATATTGCGTCTGTGCTGATTTAAGCAGATCCTTTAAGGTTTGGCTGGATATGCTATCGCCATCACCATGTGCGCCTCTATGGAACTTGTCCATCGTAGAAACATAGCTGTTCTTGAAGTTCTGGTATGGCTGAAAGACAGTAAAGTAGAAGGTAACTAAATCCTGCTGTTGATAAGAACCGTCGGTTTCAAGCACATAGTCATAGTTGGCGATGCTGGCATACTTCGCTTCCGTCTTATTGATGCCGATGCGCAGTCCCAAGAAGAATGTCCCGAAGGCGGCGATCAGGGCGAAGATAAAGCCCATTGTAAACAGCATCTCGCTTTTTGAGGATTTTGTTTTATGGTTCATGAGTACCGCTCCTTTTCTAAGATTGTTCAGTCCATGAGCAAACAAATATGTATTCATCTCTATATATCATTATAAAGGACAGGGTTTGACAAATTATATGAAAAAATTTAAATTCGGCAAAATAAAGATACAAAAGGTCGATCCCGGTCAACTTAACGAGCGAATCCTGTTGATCAATTTGTACCTTACTCAAGGACTTACTCTATTTATCGGTCTGATCATCCTGTTATTTCAGAAGCGGAACCCCCTAACTCTGTTAACATTTCCTGAACATCCTGATTTTGCATACTATAGTATTGGATTGGCTGGGGTTATGTTCCTTGCGGACACGCTGATTTCCAGATTTATCGGTGAGGATAGCATGGATGATGGCGGGATTAACAATATGCTCTTTCGCTCCCGTCCCATCTGGCATATTGTAGTCATATGTCTCGTCGTGTCGATATGTGAGGAGTTGCTGTTTCGCGGAGCGATCCAGTACGGTCTCGGAATTTACTGGACTAGCATTCTTTTCGCAGTGATCCATGTTCGTTATTTGAAGCATTGGGTTCCAACCGGCTGGGTATTTCTTAGCAGTTATGGCCTGGGATACATTTATGTGCAGACTGGGACGCTGTGGGCGCCTATTTTATGCCATTTCATTATCGATCTTGTGTCCGGACTAGTTATAAAATATCGGAGGGAATCATGAGCGAACGTTTGAGCAGGGTAGAGCGGTATGAACGCAGCCGCAATACTAAGCACACCAAGACTAGACACCGTCGTTCATCGGGTGTAAGACAACAGAGCACAGCTTCCGATCTTCTTCTCGAAGATCCGGAGGAGGCGAACAAGGCTTCGACTTCAACGTGGGATGAATCCTTCTACGCTGAGGCGGCGACCACGGCTGAGGCTTCGGAAGCGGCTTATCAGGAACCAAGTGAGTCTGAGGATAAAATAGATTTGCAGAGCTTACCGACTCGGAAGGAAATGTTCCCGTCCCAGCGGTTGAGGCTACAGAAGTGGTTTTTGAATTCACTGCTGTACATTTTTATCGCATTGCTGGTGTTTTTGTTGTGGTGGGGGATTAGCGAATCCCCCTGGGGCCAAAAATACGGCCTTTAGAGGTGGTTCAAAATTACGGCTTTGATCACGAAGTGGCTCGAGGAGGCGGATTCGGCATCGAATCTTGAATTCACCCGGGCCTTCCGGTGCTCACGTACAAACGGCGTACGCTGCGCTCCTCATACCCGGGCTTCATCCAATCTTCTCGGTGCTGAAAGCCGTAATTTTGAACTCGATTATTTTCTAACGAAACGTGGTAACGTTATTTGCGGCAAAAGGGGCTGCTCTACATTGTAACGAAACTGGGTATCGTTATTTGAGCGATTTAGGGGGCAAAAGCCAGGTTTTCCTTCGAATAACGATATGGTGTTTCGTTAAAATTTTTTTAACGCTGTTTTGGTGGAAATAACGATACACAGTTTCGTTAGACAAACAACGTACACTTGCGAAATCCCGATCCAGTGTATATAATATTGAAAAACAAAATTATATTCGAAAAATGCCGATGATGAGATTCCAACTCGGAGGCGTTCTCGTCAAGATAGATCGAGTCTATCCTAAGTTAATCGGACCGCCCGTTATCGCGGAACCAAGTGATTGAAGCGTACTTCCAATGCTTCAGTAAATTGGGTGGCACCGCGAGCAGAGCGCTCCTCGTCCCAAGGGATGAGGGCGCTCTTTGTATTTTATTAAGCCCAAAAGGAGCGATTGATATGCTGGATATTCATTGGATTCGTGACCATGCCGCCGAAGCGCAAGCTGCTGCGGACAACAAAGGGATTGAAGTATCTGTGGAGGAATGTCTGCAGCAGGATGAGCAGAGACGTAAATTGCTGCAGGAGATCGAGAGTTTACGGAGACAGAGGAATGAAGGGTCGGTGCAGGTGGCAAAATTAATGCACACAGGCCATACGGAAGAGGCTGAGCAATATAAAGCGCAGCTAAAGCAGCTTAACGAGAGGATCAGCGAAGGAACAGCTCAGCTGGATGCGGTGAATCTAGCACTGGAGCGCTTGCTGCTCCTGATGCCGAATGTTCCATCACCGGACACTCCGGTGGGTAGATCGGATGCGGACAATGTGGAGGTGCGAAGCTGGGGAACGCCACCAGAGTGGACGTTTGAGCCATTAGATCATATGGAATTGGGAACTCGCCACGATATGATCGACATACCGCGGGGGGTCAAAGTGGGAGGAAGCCGCAGCTATTATTTGAAGGGGCTGGGGCTGTTATATCATCGCGCCGTTCAACAATTGGCGCTGGATATGCTGCTGGAACACGGCTTCACACCGCTTGACGTTCCGCTGATGGTGCGGGAGGAGAATATGGTGAACACTGGCTTCTTTCCTACTGGAAGAGATCAGGCTTATGCGATAAAGGACGAAGAGCTGTGGATGGTCGGTACTGCCGAGGTTCCGCTCGTCTCCTACTATGGAGGTGAAGTGGTCGAAGCCTCGCAGCCGATCAAGCTGGCCGGGGTATCGAATTGCTTCCGCAGCGAGGTCGGATCGGCAGGACGGGATGTTCGCGGCCTGTATCGGGTGCATCAATTCGCCAAAGTGGAGATGGTCATCATCTGCCAGCCTGATCCGGCGCTATCGGAACGAATGCTGCAGGAGATCACCTCCCATTCGGAGCAGCTGCTGCAGGCCTTGGAGCTTCCATACCGGGTGATGTCGGTATGCTCGGGCGATATGTCGCAGAAGACGTATAAGCAGTATGATATCGAAACCTGGATGCCGAGCCGCGGCGCTTACGGGGAGACCCATTCCGCATCGGATCTGCACAGCTTCCAGGCGAGAAGATCGAATATCCGCTGCCGGGATGAACAGGGGAAGCTGCAATACTGCTATACGCTTAACAATACGGCTGTAGCTTCGCCGCGGATTTTGATTCCTTTATTGGAGAATCATCAACGGGAAGATGGATCGATCTATGTACCGCCTGCGCTGCGCCAATATTTGGGCGGACGGAGCGAATTGGTGCTGCGGGCTTAAGCTGTGGTTAGACAGAAATGCTTTCCTGTATTTATACCGCATGAGTTTGTTTTAAAGGGCGAACACTAAGTGTGATTTTATCACATCTAAGGAGGTTATATTGGTGAGATCATCCTCATTCTTAACCGGTGTTATCCTTGGCGCCACGGCAGGAGTCATGGCATCCAAGCGCAAAATCAACTGGATGGCGATGCTGAGCGAAGCTGGTTCGGCCTTGAGTCTGGCGGGTATGAAGACAGAATGCGGTCACAGGCAGGCTAGAGCAACAAGCAGCCAAGGGAGCACCATCAGTGCCCAGGTGTTTCCCAGTAACAGAAGCGCAGGCCCCTCATTATCGAGTCATTCGAAGGAACACTCTTTGAAGCAGATTCAAGATTTCATTAAAGGAAATCCGGATGTCCGGCATGAGGTAGAGGCGATTCTGAAGGATAACAGTACGCAAATTCCGGGCATCAACAGTTAATAAAGGAAACTAGCAGCTTAGATATTCCTTTTGGAATCATTTTTCGCAGATTAGGCAATTTCTAGCGAAAAATGATTCTTTTTTTGCCTACATTATTGCGTGCAATTAGTGAGAATAAATGATAACATACATACAAAGAACCATTTCCATCACATATTAAAGCACGTTTCATAATTTGTTATAACAACGGCATGAGAGGAGGATCCTGTATGAGGATAGAAAGACTTGGCCAGGATAAGATACGGATTTTCCTTACTTTTGACGATCTGAGTGAGCGCGGTATTCAGAAAGAGGATATGTGGCAAGAGATTCCTAAGGTTCATGATTTGTTTACTGAAATGATGGATCAGGCCTATAAGGAAGTCGGATTTGACGCTACTGGTCCTTTGGCTGTTGAAGTGATCGCCTTGCCTGCACAGGGAATGGTTGTGATCGTAACACGAGGGAAATATGACCATCACCATCCTGGATTTGGATCGTCTTATGAGGATGAATTGCCGGATGAAGTATATGAAATGGAAGTGACGCTGGAGAGCAGTGACACAATTCTGTATTCTTTCGATGATTTTGAAATGTTAATCGAAGCGGCTCACGTTCTGAACCATATGCTTGTAGAGGCCGGCAGACTGTATAAATATAAAGGGAAATGGGTACTGCAGGTGGATTCTGATCCTCTGGAGGAGAGCAAAATTCAAGCTATTATCGCGGTCTTGGCTGAATTCGGTGATGCCATTTCGGTCACTTCGGCAGTGCTTGAAGAGTACGGCAATGTCGTCATTGCAGATGATGCAGTGGGCGTAATTTGCGAACATTTTAAATTACAAAATTAAGCATGACATAGAGAGTCAGGCTATTTTGAGATAAGGGACGATAGTAAGGAGGAATCCCGTTTGCTTATTTTCTCAATTTTAACCGCAGCGGTCGCTCCCGGTATCGCCCTGCTTACTTATTTTTACCTCAGGGACAAGTACGACACTGAACCGTTGCAAATGGTTCTTAAGGTATTTTTGATCGGTTTTTTGGTCATTTTGCCTGTGATGATACTGCAGCGCGGTTTAACGATATGGCTAGGCGACGGCCCGCTGGTGCAAGCTTTTGTCGTCTCCGCCGGGGTCGAGGAAGCGCTCAAATGGTTCGTTCTGTTTCATTTAATATATCACCATACCGAGTTCGATGAACCGTATGATGGAATTCTATATGCGACAGCGATCTCGCTCGGGTTCGCTACCGTTGAGAATGTAATCTTCGCCTTCGCTAGTCAAGCTACCTTGGGGACGATGCTCGTCAGAGCGCTATTGCCCGTCTCGGGACATGCGATGTTCGGCGTAATGATGGGTTACTATATCGGCCGGGCGAAGTTTACAAGCGGCTGGACGAATCGTAAGTATCTACTGTTCTCGCTCTTACTGCCATTGTTCTGGCATGGCGTGTACGATTATATCCTGGATAATTTAACTCAATATTGGATCTGGTATATCGTTCCACTGATGGCCTTCTTCTGGTACGGAGGTCTAGGCAAAATATACCGGGCTACCAAGCGTTCACCCTACCGTCTTACCGAAGCGGGGGGACAGGATTAATACAGTTTCGAATGGGGCATCCTGATTCTAGATATTATAGGCTTTAACGCCTGTATCTGGAAGGGGTGCCTTTTTATGATGCGGATCAAAGTAAGAATTACCTGCAAAACCTGTGGCGAAAGATTTATATTGCGAGGAAGAAAAGATAAAGGACAGATCGAGACGGGCTTTAAGCAATGTTTATGCGATAATCGTGAGGATTTCGAGATCGAGGAAGCGCTATAGAACGGTCGGAGTATCCTCATTTTCCAGCCGTATGCATAAAGCTTCTTTTTTCAACTCAAAATAAGCACAGCTTAGATGAAGAAAGGGGCTTTAGCCAATGTATAAACGTTTGAGTGCGATTTTATTTCCTATTGCGACTCTTTTATTAATCGGCGCATTGGTATGGGGATATCAGGAGAACCAAGAGAAGAACGCGATTTTGATCAAGGCCGAGAACCAATATCAGCGGGCTTTTCATGATTTGTCGTATCATGTTGACAGACTGCATAATCAGCTTGGCAATACGCTGGCGGTTCATTCGGCCTCGACCGGTTCCCAGCGTAAAGGTCTGGTGAATGTGTGGAGAATTACGAGCGAAGCGCAAAATGAAATTAATCAGCTTCCGCTGACCATGCTTCCTTTCAGCAAGACAGAGGAGTTCCTGTCGCGAATCTCCAACTTCTCCTATCAGACGGCGGTTCGTGATTTGACTAAGCAGCCGTTGACCGACGGCGAGCTTAAAAATTTGAAGGAGCTATATAATAACGCGGCGGAAATCTCCAAGGATCTGCAAGGCGTTCAGGACAAGGTTATCTCCAATCGTCTGCGCTGGATGGACGTAGAGACGGCTTTGGCCACGGACAAGGAAGCGAAGGACAATACGATTATCGACGGCTTCAAGACGGTGGACAAAAAGGTGGGAGAATATCCTGAGCTTGACTGGGGACCTTCCGTATCCAGCATGTACACAAAACGCTCGGTGAAGAAGCTGGGCGGAACTCCGATCACAGCGCAGAATATTAAGCAGAAGGCAGCACAGTTCATCGGTCATCACAACGGCGATGTCAAGGTTGTGGAGAATGGGCGCGGTACGGAATGGGCTTCCTTCACGGCCAAAGCCAAAGGCAAGAAGGATGAGAGCTACACTCTTGACTACACCCGCAACGGAGGACATTTGATCTCGTACTCCTGCGACCGCACCCTTGGACAGAAATCGCTCGGATATAAGGAAGCGAGAGCCGAGTCGGAGAAGTTCCTGAAGGATAAAGGGTATCCGAATATGACGGCGGTATCCTATGATGAGTATGATAATATTGGCAGCTTGACGTTCGTGAATAAGCAAGGGGATGTCTTGATCTATCCGGAGAAGGTGACTGTTCGTGTAGGTCTGGACAACGGTCAAGTGACCGGGCTGCAGGCGAGCGACTATGTGTATGAGCGCGAGGTCGATCAGAAGATCCCTGAGCCGAAGCTGACCGTGGAACAAGCGCGGAAATATTTGAATTCCGACTTTAAGGAGAAGTACAACCGGCTTGCGCTTATCAAGAATGAGCTGTCGGAGAAGGTGCTTACCTATGAATTCGGCGGTTCTATCAACGGTTCGGACTATCGGATATACATTAATGCCGAGAATGGAAATGAAGAGAATATCGAAGAGGTCAGGAGCAATAAGCCGAACAACCGGCAGGCGAACGAACCGGTGAAACAATCGAGAGCGAAGAAGAATACTTTATGATTTGCCAGAGCTTGATCATACCTTTCTAAGGGTGACCAGGCTCTTTTGTTATTTCAGATTTCATGAAATGTCCATCTTTAAGAATCTCGAAATTCCATATCAACAGGGACGGGACAAGCATGTTATACTTATATCTAGATTTGGGGGTGTCAGCTTGTATCCAAAAATAAATGATCTCGTCTTCATTCATATTGCTTCCGTTGACAAGAAGGCGGCAGAGAAAGAATATAAATCACGGATCGCCGACGATAATGAGGATTCCTTCTTGATTGAGGTGCCGATTGAGAGCGGAACCGGAAGACTGAAGCGGCTTCATATCGGGGACGAGCTTTCTGTATATTTTTTGACGGAGGGCGGGATTAAGAACTTTTTCAATACATATGTAATAGGCTTCGCCGATGATAAGGTGCAGATGGTACGAATCCGCAAGCCGGAACCGGAGACGATCACGAAGATTCAGCGGAGAGATTTCCTGCGCGTGGTGGCCGAGCTGGAAATTGCCGTAAGGAAGGCGGATCATACCCGCTTTGTCACTTATACAGAAGATGTCGGCGGCGGCGGTGTCTCATTCATGTGTGATACTAAATACGGGATTTCCCAAGGGGATCTGCTGTATTGCTGGCTGCTTATTCCATACAAGAACGGGTCGATCGACCATGTACCGTTTGAAGCTGAAGTCGTGCGTACGAAGAAGCTGGAGACGCAGAGGACAATTGTCATGTTGAAACTGGTCAACATTTCAGATATGGAGCGCCAGAAGATTATCCGCTATTGTTTCGAAAGGCAGTTTGATTTTAAGAATAGGTAATATGACATTCAAGTGGTTAAGCGGCTGATTTCCCGGGAAGAGGATATGCTAATATTAGCTAATTCAAAAAAGCACCCGGAGGGTGAGAAGCATGAAGGATGACGCACATCGATATACAGAGTTATTCCTGCAGCTGTGTAGGCCGGTGGAGAGATGGCTGCGCAGGCTGATCCTGTTGTTAGTGCTCAGTCTCTGCTTGCTGCAGCTGGCGCTGCGGATACCGGAAATCAGACATATGTTGTCCTCGGCAGATCGGCTCGAGGGGGTACCGATTCATCGGGAAAATAGGCGATAATCCTGCCCTTTTCGCGCTAATCTCTTTTGCATACCTTAGTTATGTGTGGTATAATTTTCACGTCGCAGGCAAAGCCTGCTTTTTTCTTGACACCCACTTTTGAGGAGGAATGCCCCATTGGCAAGTGCAGCGTCTAAGGCTAACGTCAGGATCAACATCGCGATTGACGGGCCGGCCGGGGCAGGTAAGAGTACCATCGCCCGTAAAGTTGCAGGCAAGTTATCCTATGTTTATGTAGATACCGGTGCTATGTACCGGGCTGCCACCTGGTTTATGCTCCAGCATGGGATACCTTCGGAAGCTGAGGATCAAGTATTGCAAGCGGTACACAGGCTGGACATTGAACTGGTTCCAGGGGAGAACGGGCAGCAGGTGCTGGTCGGTGGCGTAGATGTCACCGGGGAGATCCGTTCGCTTGCAGTTAACGCCAAAGTGTCCCGATATGCGCAGATCGAGGGGCTGCGAAGCTGGCTTGTGTCGCTTCAGCGGCAAATGGCTCTGCGTAAAGGCGTCGTTATGGATGGCCGTGATATCGGAACTACCGTGCTACCTGATGCTGAAGTCAAAATTTTTATGACAGCCAGTATTGAAGAAAGAGCGCTTCGCAGGTATAAGGAAATGAAGGAACAAAGCGACATTACTCTGAAGCAGCTTGAACTTGATATCGCTGAGCGTGATCGCCTCGACCGGGAACGGGAGATTTCTCCGCTCCGCCAGGCTGAGGACTCGATTCTCCTGGATACGACGCATATGTCGATCGATGACGTTGTCGAATTCATCGTGTCCAGAGTGCAGAGCATACAAGGGAGAGAGGGAGAAGTATAAATGATTTATAGATTTTGTCGCGCAGTGCTGCGGTTAATATATAAAGCGCTGTTCCGCCTGGAGGCGAAGGGATTAGAGAATATTCCTGAAGAGGGAGGCGTGCTGCTGTGCTCGAATCACATCAGTCTGCTGGACCCTCCGGCGATCGGTATTCTGCCGAAACGCAAGGTGCATTTTATGGCGAAAAAGGAATTATTCGATATCTTCGGCCTCGGCTGGTTGATTAAAGAACTGGGCGCTTTCCCGGTCAAACGGGGCGCCGTGAGCAAGGAATCGATCAAGACCTCCCTCACATTGCTTCGTGGTGGACATGTAATGGGGATTTTCCCGGAAGGCTCTCGGGCCAAGGGCGAGGATATGGGGGCAGGTAAGAAGGGGGCGGCGACTTTTGCGCTCCGTAGCGATGCAGCGGTCATTCCTGTTGCTATTATTGGCAATTATAAGCTCTTTCGCAAAATGAGAGTTGTGTACGGTGAACCGATCGATATGACCGAGTTTAAGGAGGCAGCGAAGACCGAAGCAGCCGACCTGGCTACGGAAGCTATCATGTCCCGGATTGCCGAGCTTAAGAAATCGGTATAGCTGCACAACCTGTCTGAAAGGCCGATGCATGAAGATAGGGGATAATTGGAAAGCTATATTCGTGAATTGTTTTGAACTACGCTAATGGCGAGTTTAAATAAATGGTTTTTTTTGAATTGAGGAGGTTATTGACATGTCGGAAGAAACAAAAAATGGTTTGGATGCCGTTGAGGCAAGCCAGGAAGAAATGGAACAAATCGTATCCTTGAAAAAAGGGGACACCGTGAAAGGAACGATCGTCAAAATCGAGGATAACCAAGCTTATGTGAGTATTGGATATAAATATGACGGCGTTATTCCTATTCGTGAATTGTCCTCCGTCCATCTGGACAGCGTTGCGGACGCTATTCAAGTTGGCCAAGAGGTTGAGACCAAGGTCGTTAGCATCGACGATGAGAAGGAACGCCTCGTTCTTTCCAAGCGTGCCATCGACAGCGAGAATGCTTGGGATGAATTGCAAGCTCGCATGGACAGCCAAGAAACCTTCGAAGTTGTAGTTGCCGATGTCGTTAAAGGCGGTCTTGTCGTAGACGTAGGCCTGCGCGGCTTCATTCCTGCTTCCATGGTGGAACGCCATTTCGTTGAAGATTTCAGCGATTACAAAGGCCGTACGCTTCGCGTTAAAGTGAAAGAACTCGACAAAGAGAACAACAAAGTCATCCTGTCCCAGAAGGATGTGCTTGACGAAGAGTTCGAAGCTAATAAGCAAAAAGTAATGGCTAACCTGCAAGAAGGCGAAGTGATCGAAGGTACAGTACAACGCTTGACCCAATTCGGCGCATTTGTTGATGTGGGCGGCGTGGACGGACTTGTACACGTATCGGAAATCTCTTGGAGCCATGTGGACAAACCAGCTGACGTTCTCTCCGAAGGAGATAAAGTCAAAGTTAAAGTTCTCAAAGTTGATCCAGAGAAAGGCAAAATCAGCCTTAGCATCAAAGCTGCTCTGCCAGGACCTTGGGATACAGCTAGCGAGCAATTCCATATCGGTGATATCGTGAGCGGCGAAGTAAAACGTCTCGTGAATTTCGGCGCCTTCGTTGAAATCGCTCCAGGCGTGGAAGGCCTTGTTCATATTTCGCAAATTTCCCATAAACATATCGGCACTCCGTTCGAAGTATTGAAGGAAGGCCAAACGGTTCAAGTCAAGATTCTGGACCTTAACGCCGCTGAGAAACGCGCTAGCCTGAGCATTAAGGAGACGGAAGAAGCTCCAGCTCAAGCACCTAGAAGCGAAAGACCATCCAAGGGCAGCAGCGTGAGAAAAGAAGATCTGGGCGACAACCCTAATGTATCGCTCAGCAATCAAGGACTTAGCATCACTTTGGGCGAACGTTTCGGTGACAAGCTGAGCAAATTGAAATAAGCGGATATAAGCTTAAGATATCGGCGAACCCCCTATGCGGGTTCGCTCTTTTTTTTGGCAATACTATAGTTAGCCAATTCAGTTTTTTTTTGCTATGATTATTTAGGTGTAATTTAAATGAGATAAACAAAAGTAAGCGAATATAGATTTAGTAATCTTAGGAGGAATGCGTATGGCAAGACCCGTAGTGGCCATCGTCGGTAGGCCAAATGTAGGGAAGTCTACGATCTTTAACCGTATGATCGGCGACCGTCTGGCGATTGTGGAAGATAAGCCAGGCATTACGCGAGACCGGATCTACGGTACAGCGGAATGGAATGGTACGCCATTCAGCGTGATCGACACCGGCGGTATTGAGCTAAGTGATGAAGAACCGATTCTGAAATTGATCCGCATGCAGGCGGAGCTGGCGATTGAAGAAGCAGATGTGATCGTGTTCATGTGTGATGCCAAGACGGGAGTGACCGGGGCGGACGAGGAGGTAGCCACTCTGCTCTATCGTAGCGGCAAGCCTGTTATCGTGGCCGTGAACAAGGTCGATAATCTCGGTCGTCAGGATTTCATCTATGAATTCTACAATCTTGGCTTCGGGGAGCCGATCGGTGTATCCGGCAGCCATGGTACTGGAATCGGCGATCTGCTGGATGCTATCGTTGAGAATCTGCCTGAGCAGACCGAGGATGAGTACGATGAAGATGTGATCCGGGTGGCGCTGATCGGGCGTCCGAACGTCGGCAAATCCTCGCTGGTCAACGCTATATTAGGCGAGGAGCGCGTTATTGTCAGCGACATCGCCGGTACAACCCGCGATGCTGTCGATACGCCGTTCGAGAAGGATGGACAGAAGTATGTATTGATCGATACCGCTGGGATGCGCAAGCGGGGCAAGGTGTATGAGACAACGGAGAAATACAGCGTAATGCGCGCGATGAAGGCTATTGAACGAGCGGATGTCGTACTTGTGCTCATCAATGGCGAAGAGGGGATTATCGAGCAGGACAAGCATATTGCGGGCTATGCCTATGAAGCGGGCAAGGCTTCTGCATTCGTAGTGAACAAGTGGGATGTCGTGGAGAAGGACGATAAGACAATGCAGCAATTTGAGCAGAAGATCCGCGACCACTTCTTGTTTATGACTTATGCACCGATCGTATTCCTGTCAGCCAAGACGAAGCAAAGACTGCATAAGCTGCTTCCGGTTGTGCAGCATGTTGCCGACCAGCATACGAAACGGATACAGACCCATTTACTTAATGATGTCGTCTCTGATGCGGTGGCGATTAACCCGCCTCCTACAGATAAAGGAAGAAGATTGCGGATTAATTATGTGACTCAGGTTGCGGTGAAGCCGCCGACGATTGTTGTATTTGTCAACGATCCTGAGTTGATGCACTTCTCTTATGAGCGTTACTTGGAGAATAAAATTCGCGCTGCTTTTGATTTCGAAGGTACGCCGATTCGTCTGTTCACGCGGCGTAAGTCTGATGAGGGTTAGGAGAGGACGACAAGTTGATTTTATCCGTCATTGCAGTTCTTGCTTCTTATTTACTAGGCTCGGTTAGCTTCAGTGTTGTGATTGCCAAGGCGCTCAAGGGAATTGATATACGTCAGCATGGCAGCGGGAATGCCGGCGCGACGAATACGCTCAGGGTGCTCGGCACAGGTCCGGCCATTCTTGTGTTGACGCTCGACGTGCTGAAGGGGATCGCTGCGGTCTGGATCGGCCGCTGGCTCGGAGACGGCTCGGTCTGGGTGCCGGCCCTTTGCGGGATAGCCGTCATTATTGGACATAATTGGCCGGTCTACTTCCGCTTTCGCGGGGGCAAAGGGATCGCCTCAACGATCGGTGTGATGGCTTCCCTATTCTTCCTGCCAGCACTGTATGCCGGGATTATCGCTATTCTATCTATCGTATTCACGAGATATGTATCGCTGGGATCTTTAATCTTCGTGCTGTTAACTCCTGTTTTTCTCGTGATTAGCGAGGGGATTGGCCCTTATTTCTGGGTCAGCCTGTTGATCTGCCTCTTTGCTGTGTGGAGACATCGGACGAATATCGTCAAGCTGGTGCAGGGCAAGGAGAATAAGCTAGGTTCTAAGGGAGGGAAACGTGTTGGCTAGGAAGGTAGCTGTGCTGGTAGCAGGTAGTTGGGGAACCGCGCTCGCGAGTGTGCTGGCTGACAAGGAGATGGATGTTGTCATTTGGACTCGAAATGAGTCGCAAAGGGATGAGATCAATCAACTCCATCATAATGATCGTTTTTTGCCAGGGGTTACTCTATCCCCTAATTTGACGGCCACTACAGATATGCAAGAGGCGATGAATGGGGCAGAGGCTGTCGTCATCGTCGCCCCTTCGGCCGCTGTTCGCGAGGTTGCCCGGCAGTTGCGTCCATATTGGACAGAGGATATGCTGGTGGTTCACGCCACCAAGGGCTTTGAGATCGAATCGCTTAAGCGCATCTCGACGGTAATTTCCGAGGAGCTTGGGTGTGATGAGGGACGGATTGTCGTATTGTCCGGCCCGAGCCATGCGGAGGAAGTCGTGAAGCGCTGTCCGACGACAGTAGTCGTTGCGGCACTGGACGAATCCCAGGCAATTCGCGCCCAGGATCTGTTCATGAACCCTTATTTCCGCGTCTACACGAACCGCGATATGGTCGGGGTTGAAGTTGCTGGGGCGCTGAAGAATATCATTGCGCTCGGTGCAGGGATGTCGGATGGTCTTGGCTTTGGCGATAACGCCAAGGCTGCTCTGCTCACACGCGGACTTGCTGAAATTACCCGCATCGGCGCTGAGATGGGCGCTAATCCGCTTACTTTTGCCGGTCTGGCCGGGGTTGGCGACCTGGTCGTTACAGCGACGAGCCGTCATAGCCGGAACTGGCGGGCGGGGTACATGCTCGGCGAAGGCAAGAAGCTCGATACGGTGCTAAGCTCGATGGGTATGGTGGTGGAAGGAATTCGTACGACCAAGGTGGCCCATACGATCTCTAGGAAGCTTAACGTACAGATGCCGATTACTCAGCAGCTCTATCAGGTACTGTTCGAGGATCTGGACCCGAGAACCGCAGTGGAGGCGCTGATGGGTCGCGATAAGAAGACGGAGATGGAGCTTATGTCCATCGAAACCTGGGAGACCTGGCATAAATAAAACAATAGCTCCAATGCTCGCTGACACAGATCTGATCTTGGAGTCTACTCACCTTTTTCGTCTTGTTCTCATATTATGGGAAGGAGGACAACGGAGGAGGCGAACGAATGAACAATTTTTCCAAGGATGCTCTGGGTGCCATTAATAAAAAAACGGGTAAAAATATAACAGAAGGCACAGTCAAGAAGCTGGCCAGCAATGTCAAACCATCGACAATGCAGAATGAAGCTGAACTGCGTAAGCTGATCAAGCAAGTATCGGCAGCAGCCAAAGTGCCTGTTACGGAGAGCACGATCAATGAAATTGTCAGTGCAGTGAAGAAGAGCGGTATGAATACGAGCAATATGCAAGCATTGATGAAGATGATGATAAAGAAGTAACTTGGCTAACTGAATTAGTTAGGAATAGTCCTGCAGGAGAGTTATAGATGTTGAACATCAGTTCAGCTGATATAAATTTCTGTAGGGCTTTTTTGTTGTTATATTTTGTAATGATGGCATAGCCTGTTTCCGGTCGAAATGCTATAATATTCATCATATCAATCGGTGGAAATTTATAGCGCGTGTTCAAAAGTTCGGGTTTTAGTCCCTTTTTGAACAACCTCTTAATAGGAGTGTATGAACAATGGTTCTGGATGCAATGACCAAGATGTGGCTGTCGATCGCTGCGATTCTCGTCATGGGCTTGTCCGTATTCCTGATTACGTTGGCAAGAACCAAGACGAAGGGACTGCTCAGAGGAATTCTTTCATTGATCGCTTTTGTAATTATGCTGGCGGGCTTTCTGACAGGACTTGTATCGATTACATAACCGCCGATTCGGGATGGATAAGGAAAAGAGGGAATAACATGACAGATGGGATCGAGTCAGACATCATTAAGTATCCCGGGATGGTCCCTGCGTTGACAGAGCTGGAGGCCCGATTAAGCAGTGTGGAAGGAATCTGGCTGCTCGGGGGGAGCTGCAGCCTCATGCTGCAGGAAGTAGCCCTTTCGGCTTCACCTCGGGACATCGATGTGTACACCGATGTGGATGATGCGGGGCGGGTCCATGCGCTATTACAGGATATCGCGGTCGATGAACCCCGCTTCGATCAGACGGAGCGCTATGTCTCTTTGCTGAGCCACTATTCAATGGACCGAATTTCCATAGAGTTGGTCGGTGGCTTCGAGGTGAAAGCGGAGGGGGCGACGTACCGGACAGAGATTGCCGACGTACTGGCCCCATTTGCGCCGCAAGTTGAGCTGCAGGGGCATCCGCTCAGCTTGATGCCGCTCGCCCATGAATTCGTGTTCAATGTGCTCAGAGGGCGCCCAGACCGCTATATTCATATTGCGGACAAGATCCGGAAACAGCCGCAGGAGCATCTGCCGCTGCTGGCGATCCTGTTGGAGCGTAATCATTGGAGCCGGGAGCTAATCGCCAGGATGGCCGAGCTATTGGAGCAGCCGCTGCTGTCATGGTCATGGCGCGAGTAAATGAATTAGGAGGCAAAAGCGGTGAAAGGACAGACGCAGATTGAGTTCAATCCGTCGCATAAGACGGTGAAGGTGCGCCCGGGGACCAGCGTGCTGCGCGCTGCCCGGGAGGCTAGAGTGCATATTACGACGCGCTGTGGCGGCAAGGCCGCTTGCCTGATGTGCAAAGTCAAGGTCGATCCGGAATATTCGCAGGCTCTGATGCCTCCGAATGAGGCTGAGCGGCGTAAGCTCGGATCATTGCTGGAGCAAGGGTATCGCCTAGCCTGTCAGGCGATCATCCGCGGCGACGCAAAGGTAGAGCTGCCGGAGGATCCGCTCAAGGCGGCGATCCGCAAGCAGCTTGAGCAGCAGGAGTTGGACTAAGAGGGAGAGGAGCTTGATCGGATTGAATCAGAGAACGATAAATCGATTATATAGGCCTTTCCTGGCCCTGATCCTGCTTGCTGCACTGCTTATCGGGCTGACGGGATGTATGTACCCTGGTGAGCGTGGGGAAGGGAATAAGAGATCATATAAGGAAAGCGTGGATCGCGTCCAGCGGGCCCTGGATCAATTTCAGGCGGACACCGGTATCCTGCCGATCATTACCGCCGGGCCGGAGACGCCGAGATATGAGAAATTCCGGATCGATCTGGATCAGCTGCATAGTAAGGGTTACCTGGATGAAATCCCTAGCGCGGCGTTCGAGCAAGGAGGTAGCGTTTATTTTCTTGTGCTGAATGAAGAGGTGCAGCCTACGGTCAAGGTGATGGATTTGTTAACCGTGCAGAAGGTGAATGATGTGCAGCGCCTGGTTAACAACTATCGCAGCAAGCATGACGAAGCTCTGCCGCTTCAAGAGGAGCGGGAGGCTTATCCAGGCTTGTTCACGGTAGATTTGAAACGGGCCGGAGCGCAAAATTATAAGGTCAGCAGCGTCTATTCAGGACAGGAGCTGCCCTTTCTCGTTAATAGGGCGGGTACAGTCTATCTCGATTATGCATTTGATATTATGCAAGTAATCGATCATCAGCAGATTAATCCAGGCGCAGATGAGGATCTGAGAACTTATTTAACGGAGCATTCCTATTACGCTCCTGTCAAATCTCTGCCCTATCTATGGCAGGATGATACACCTATAGCAGTTATGGAATAGAGATGTAGAGAAGATTACCGGAATATTTTCTGGCAGTCTTCTTTTTTTATTCGTCATAACTAACCTCATATAATCATATGGATTCAGTGTGGCGGGATTATGCCCGTTTCTGGCGTCCTACGGCGTTTCAAATGAAAAACGGTTTCTCTTGATATTTCCGTCATAAATCCGCGTCTGGTACATATGATGATACTAGTCCAAATGCATGTACGAGTTAACGCCGCTCTCGTTCAGACTCACTCCACAGCGGTTTGCGGCGGCGGGCACGGGCAAGAGGAGCTGCCGCTCCTATTATAGCAGCAGGCGTTAAGGATTGAGAATGGCGAAGCGGATGCTCTCAAGGCATTTTTCCTTCGGCAAAATTTGAGGAGGGGATATCATTGGTATTGGAGAAAGTAGACATTTATAAGGACATTGCCGAACGAACTGGAGGAGACATTTACCTTGGTGTTGTCGGGGCTGTCCGCACAGGCAAGTCCACGTTTATCAAGCGCTTCATGGAAACTGTCGTGCTT
This sequence comes from Paenibacillus aceti, assembly GCF_003614185.1. GTDB lineage: Bacteria > Bacillota > Bacilli > Paenibacillales > Paenibacillaceae > Fontibacillus > Fontibacillus aceti. The sequence continues at coordinate 1,954,758 of NZ_KZ987724.1, read as the reverse complement.
CCGAACATTACGAACGAGGCGGATCGGGTCCGCGCTGTGGATGAGCTTCCGCAGAGTGCGGCCGGGAAGACGATCATGACGACAGAGCCTAAATTTGTGCCTAACAATGCGGTGCAGATCAAGGTCTCTGAAGGTCTCGAAGTGAATGTAAGATTGGTAGACTGCGTCGGCTATGCAGTAGAAGGCGCGAAAGGCTATGAGGATGAGAATGGTCCGCGCATGATCTCGACGCCTTGGTTCGAAGAGCCGATTCCGTTCCAGGAAGCGGCCGAGATAGGGACGCGCAAAGTGATTCAGGAGCATTCCACTTTGGGCGTTGTCGTGACGACCGACGGGACGATCGCTGACATTCCGCGTTATTCCTATGTGGACTCGGAGGAAAGGGTAATAGCGGAACTGAAGGAGGTCGGCAAGCCGTTCGTCCTGGTCATCAACTCAACGCGGCCGAACGGTGAGGAGGCTCAGGAGCTTCGCGGAGAGCTCGCCGCCAAATATGATATTCCAGTCATTACGCTCAGTGCGGCCACGATGACGGAAGAAGATGTAACAGGTGTACTGCGGGAAGTCCTGTATGAGTTCCCGGTTCATGAAGTGAACGTTAATCTGCCAAGCTGGGTTATGGTGTTGAATGAGAATCACTGGCTGCGCAGCAATTACGAGAATTCTGTGCGGGATACTGTAAAAGACATCCGGCGTCTGCGCGATGTGGACCGCGTCGTTAATAATTTCATGGAATATGACTTCATCGACCGGGCCGGACTTAGCGGCCTGAATATGGGGCAGGGCGTCGCCGAGATCGACCTCTACGCGCCGGATGACTTGTATGATCATATCCTGATGGAGGTCGTCGGTGTTGAAATCCGCGGCAAAGACCATCTGCTCCAGCTGATGCAGGAATTTACCCATGCGAAGCGGGAGTATGACCGATTTGCGGAAGCGCTGGAAATGGTCAAGACGACGGGCTATGGCATCGCCGCTCCTTCACTTGCCGAAATGGCTCTCGACGAGCCGGAGCTGATCCGCCAAGGGTCCAGATTCGGCGTACGCTTGAAGGCGACAGCACCATCGATCCATATGATCCGGGTCGATGTGGAATCCGAATTTGCGCCGATTATCGGCACAGAGAAGCAGAGTGAGGAGCTAGTCCGCTATTTGATGCAGGATTTCGAGAACGATCCGATCAAGATTTGGGATTCCGATATCTTCGGACGCTCCCTGCACTCCATCGTAAGAGAAGGAATTCAAGGCAAAATTGCTATGATGCCGGATAATGCCCGCTATAAATTACAGGAAACCCTCGGCCGCATTATTAACGAAGGCTCCGGTGGCTTGATCGCTATAATCTTGTAATTTCGTAGCCTGATTTTGTGATCATCCGTGCAGTTTTGAACCGCATCTACTATGATTCCAAATGAATATCCGGTTTCCTCCTCTAGTAACCGTATGCTGCGTAGGCGCTGCATGCGGTTGCTTTTTTGTCTATAAATCAGTTACTTGCATTTAAAGAGCTTGAAAATATTGATTTCCTGTATTACTATAAATTTGTTCCGCGTCACTGAAAAGGGTGTTGAATTTAACTTTTATCAGGAATAAACATGGTAATAACGCGGTTTAACGTATATTCTGCGGCAAAACGGAAACACAGAATATCAGAGCGAAGTATTTTTCTAGATTAGGGAGGTGAATCGTAATGAATAAATCGGATTTGGTATCTAAGGTAGCTGAGAGCACAGAATTGTCCAAGAAGGATGCAACCAAAGCGGTTGACGCTGTATTCGAAGCCATTTCTGAAGCGCTTCAAAGTGGAGACAAGGTACAACTGGTTGGCTTCGGCAACTTTGAAGTTCGCGAGCGTTCCGCACGCAAAGGACGCAACCCGCAAACCGGAGAGGAAATCGAAATCCCTGCGAGCAAAATTCCCGCTTTCAAACCGGGTAAAGCGCTCAAAGACGGAATTAAATAAGATTTCTACATATCTTCTTTTGCGAAGGACCGTGGGCGTTTGTTCACGGCCTTTTCTTTTAAGTAAGATGGTAGTATCGAAAAGGAGCGGTTGATCATGGAGCAGCGGCATCAAGAAAAGGATAATGACGACTGGTCAAATACGAGCGGCGGGGATTATTTCGTTGTGAAGGCCAAAGACCAGGGCGTGACGGTCATCGGCTTAACCCGTGGTAAAGATACGCGGTTTCACCATACCGAGAAGCTGGACAAAGGTGAAGTGCTTATCGCGCAGTTCACCAGTCACACCTCTGCCGTGAAGGTGAGAGGCAAGGCGGTTGTGTACACCAAGCATGGTATTATTGACACGGATGAGTGATTTTTGCGATTGCAGGCATAGCCTGCTTTTTTCTTTTGTACAATGGGAATAGGACTGTGAATACAAAAGAAGGGGCGGCTTCATGAGACGGAAATGGTTGCTTCAAGTGGTAGGTATATCGATTTGCAGTGTCCTGCTTCTGGTCGTAATATCCAGACTGGACAGTCATCTGCTGAAGGAGACGGCAGCGTATACGGTCTTTGCAGAAGGTCAGCCGGAGCTACTAAGTGACGAAAACCTGGTTGACGGCTTGGTTGCCTTGCAGCTTCCGGTGCCGCTCTCCAAGGTGGATCTGGGCGAAGAAATTCTGTCGGTCGATTTGAAGATCGCCGAGGATCAATTCGATAAAAGTCAGATATACTCGGCCATGGCGGAGCTGATCTCCTTCGCGTTCGAGCGCACGACGAATGTTGATCAGCTGCTGCTGCGTATCATCGCTGAAGACCGCTGGCTGGGTACGAGGTATTTGCTGCTGGCTGCAGATGTCCATCGGGATGAGTGGCCGCAGAGGGCACTAGAGCTGCTGAGAAATACCGGGGATGAGGAGCTGCCAGATGATTTGCTGAGCTGGTTCCATATCACCAGGACGAATTTATGGCGGCAGTCTGGAAATTGAAGCAGGTCTTTCGTGCGCTGGGAAATAACATATGATATAATATACAAGATTGTGGCATTGCTATTTTTAAATTTTTGGCATGTCAGTAATAGGTTGCTCGGAGGCAGACGATGAGATTTGATCGCATAACAGAACTGGCAAGAAAGTATGTTGAATATGATATGATTTCAACTCACACGGAGCTTCCGGATTTCCCGGTACCCCGTGTTCATTTGCTTTATACATTTCTGACAGACAGGGAAGGCAGCTCGCAGAAATCAGCCGAGAACTGTGCGTTGGCGGCTTTTCTTGTGCAATCGGGAATGGATACGCATGATCTGATTGATCTTGGCCGGGGGGAACAGAAGGAGAGCAAGATGCGCTCCAGACAACTGAAGGTGCTTGCCGGCGATTATTTCAGCAGTGTATTCTATGCGCTGTTGGCTGGCGCTGGAGAGATCGATATGGTATCGGCGATGAGCTCGGCGATCTGCGAGGTGAACACGCTTAAGGTCAAGCTCTATACCAAGTTGAAGCAAGTGCTGCTATCGGCTGAGGATTATCTGAAGGAGAGCACTCAGGTTAAGATGAGCCTGTTCCTGGCTTTCTCAGGTTTGATGGACAAGTCCAAGCAGAATATCTGGAGATTACTGCTTACGGAGCTAAGCCGCTGTGAAGTGGTACTGGATGAAATGAAGCACAGCTTAAGCATTCCGGATCAGCATCGGGGTTATGCTTATTTACATATTCTGGAGACTGGAACATCTGAGGATAAGGAGCTGTTGCGGCGCCATCCGGTCGGAGAACGGGAATGGGGCTCCATGCTCGTTAAATACAAAGTGAAGGAACAATTGACTGGGATACTTCAGCAATCCGTAGAACGGGTGCAAATGCTGAGCCAGGAGTGCAGGGGAGACAAGCTGCGCGCCGAGGTTACAGCCATGCTGGAGCCATTCCAGGCCGTATTGTCGATACAGCGCCGGCCGGCGCAGGAAGGCTGAGGTGATGACAAGATTATGAGCAATGTATCTTCAAAACCAAAGGAGCAGTATGTCCATTCCGTATTCGAGAGGATCGCTCCTAAATATGATATGATGAATGATCTTATGAGCTTCCGGCGTCATAAGGCATGGCGCAGATTCACGATGAAGAAGATGAATATGCAGCCAGGTGATACGGCTATCGATCTATGCTGTGGTACTTGTGACTGGACGATCAGCATGGCTGAGGCGAGCGGGGGACAGATCACCGGACTCGACTTCAGCGAGAATATGCTGGAGTTCGGGCGCAGGAAGGTGAGCGAGCACGGCCTTGACGAGCGAATTTCACTCGTGCAAGGTAATGCGATGGAGCTGCCGTTCGAGGATAACAGCTTCGATTATGCAACGATCGGCTTCGGGCTTCGGAATGTGCCGGACTTACATCAGGTGCTGCGTGAAATGCGGCGTGTCGTGAAGCCTGGCGGGATGGTCGTATGCCTGGAATTGTCCAAGCCGACCTGGCAGCCGTTCAAGGGCATCTATTATTTCTATTTCCAGAAGATCATGCCGCTGCTCGGCAAAATGATCGCCAAGAGCTACGAACAATATAAGTGGTTACCGGATTCTCTCACGATGTTCCTCGGTCGCGAGGAACTGAAGGAAGCCTTCCGCAAGGCGGGACTTGGGCAGGTTGAGGCCTATCCACTAACCGGCGGAATTGCCGCTCTACATATTGGAATCAAGGAGTCATCCTAATGCTAAAAAAAACGGTCACATTTCTGCAAATGATTAAATTTGAGCATACCATCTTTGCTCTGCCCTTCGCTTTTATGGGGGCGCTGCTCGGCTCGGTAGCTATCCATCATACGCTTCCTTCCTGGGCGCAGATCGGTTGGGTGTTCATGGCCATGTTCGGTGCGCGCAGCGCGGCGATGGGGCTGAATCGCCTGATCGACAGGGTCAGCGACGCGAGGAACCCGCGCACTAAAGGGCGGGCGATCCCTGCCGGTCTACTCAAAATCGGCGAAGTGATATTATTCATTATTTTCTCCTTTGCACTATTATTCTGGGCGGCAGCGGAGCTGGACCCATTGGCTTTCAAATTGCTACCGATCGCTGTCGTGATGCTGGTGCTCTATTCCTATACGAAGCGCTTCACCTGGCTCTGCCATGTTGTGCTTGGGCTTACGGTCGCGCTGGCTCCACTTGGCGGATGGGCGGCAGTGACAGGCAAGGTCGATGCTTCCGCGATGGTGCTCTACCTGACGATCTCCTTCTGGATTGCCGGCTTTGATATTATTTATGCTTGTCAGGATGTGGAGTTCGATGCCAAGGAAGGGTTACATTCCATTCCGGTCAGATTCGGTGTAGCGGGGGCGCTGAGGATCGCCAAGGGGTTCCATATCGTTACCGCCATCGGTTTCATTCTGCTCTTGTTCATGACTAACCTGGGCTGGTGGTACGCCGCTGGCATGATTATCGCTTACTTGATTCTTTTCTATGAGCATCACATCGTATCGCCTACAGATCTCAGCCGCTTGCAGACTGCGTTCTTCAACATGAATGGTGTACTCAGCATCGTAGTCTTCACTTTCACTTTGATCGATCTGGTGGTGCGCAACTAGTGACAGGCTATAACAGACAGAAGGCGATGGTCGTCGGCATCACTGGGGCCAGCGGTTCGATCTATGGGGTGAAGCTAGTCCGGACCTTGCTGGAAATCGGCTATGATGTGCATCTGGTCATCTCGAATGCCGGCTGGCGAGTGATCAAGGAAGAGCTTGGCTGGAATGTAGCGGACCGTGCACGGCTTATAGAAGAGCAATTTGGCGGCTATACCGGAGCATGCATTTACCATCCGATTAACGATATCGGCGCTTCCATTGCCAGCGGATCGTATCTCGTCGAAGGGATGATCATCATGCCTTGCTCGATGGGGACCTTGTCAGCGATCGCGAATGGAGCTTCCGACAATCTGCTGGCCCGGGCAGCTGATGTTATGATGAAGGAGGCGCGTCCGCTCGTGCTCGTTCCGCGAGAGACGCCGCTCCATGCCATCCATTTGGAGAATATGCTGAAGCTGGCACGACTGGGAGTGCGTATGATCCCTGCCATGCCGGCGTTTTATTTTGGCCCAACCAGCATTGATGATTTGGTCGCGTTTCTGGTGGGCAAGGTTCTGGACAATTTAAGAATAGAACATGCTCTATTTACGAGATGGGGGGATCACAATGAACAAGCGGGAGAATGATGACATCCTCATCGGCAAAATTAAATACACGAACTCTTGGCCGATGTTCCATCATTTCAAGCCAGCAGATCTGTCGCAGAAGGCGCGCCTCATCACGGAGGTGCCGTCGATCTTAAATCGTAGGATGCTTGAGGGATCGCTGGATATTTCACCCGTCTCTTCTTTTGCCTTTGGCTATGGGGCGGAGAAGTTCCTATTGCTGCCCGACTTATCGGTCAGCTCTGACGGGCCGGTCAATTCTATCCTGCTCTTCTCGCGCAAGCCTCCGGAACAGATTAAGAACGGAGTCATTGCGTTGACGAATACTTCAGCTACTTCCGTAAACCTGCTGAAGATTATTATGGAGAAGGCTTATGGGGGAAGACCAACTTATTGGGACAGCGAGCCTGATCTGGATCTTATGATGGCGACCAGCGATGCTGCCTTACTTATCGGAGATAACGCGATTTCGGCTTCCTGGCATAACCGGGAGTTTATCGTCACGGATTTAGGGGAAGTCTGGAAACGATGGACCGGCTATGGGATGACCTTTGCGGTATGGGCGGTTCAGCGATCGTTTGCGGATCAGCATCCGCGGCTGCTGGCCGAGATTAGCGAAGCTTTTCAGGACAGCAAACGCCGCAGTCTGGGCGATCTCTCGCCGCTCGTTGAAGCGGCCTGCCGGGAAATCGGAGGAACGCGGCAATACTGGCACCATTATTTCAATAATTTATGCTATGATTTTAATGATCAAGTACAGAACGGTCTAGCCTTATATTTCGCTTATGCTTATGAAATGGGGCTGCTGAAGAATCGGGTTAAGATCAATGTATGGAATGACAATATGCTGACACGGGTGAAAGAATGAAGCTAATAGACATTTTCGGCGCGCTGAAAAAAGATATGGATTTTATTGAACGACAGCTCTATACCAGCATCGAGGGCGACGATGAGCTGCTGAGCGAGACGAGTCTCCATCTGCTGAAGGCAGGCGGCAAACGCCTTCGCCCTGTATTTGTCCTGCTGGGCGGCAAATTCGGACAATATGACCTTGAGAAGCTACAGCATGTAGCTGTACCGCTGGAATTAATCCATTCGGCTTCACTGGTCCATGATGATGTGATCGATGATGCCGCAACGCGCAGAGGCAAGCCTACGGTGAAGGCGAAATGGGATAATCGAATCGCCATGTACACTGGCGACTATATTTATGCGAAAGCTCTGATGATCGCGACGGAGCTGAAGAATCCGGAAATCCATCGTATTCTCGCCAAGGCGATGGTACAGATGTCGATCGGCGAAATGGAGCAGATTCGTGATTTTTTCAATACGGAACAATCGGTTCGCCATTACCTGCTTAGAATCCGCCGCAAGACGGCGCTCTTGATTGCCATCAGCTGTCAGCTGGGAGCGCTTGCTGCAGAGGCTCCCAAAGAGATTCATTCCCTTCTGTACAAGTACGGATACAATGTCGGAATGGCTTTCCAAATCCGTGATGATCTGCTCGATCTATGCGGTACGGAGAAGATGATCGGCAAGCCGCCCGGCAGCGATATGCGTCAAGGCAATATTACACTGCCTGTGCTCTATGCGCTGCAGGAAGACAAGCTTCGGGCGCCTTTGCTGAAGGAAATCCAGGGTATTCATGCCGGTGACGGCAGCGGCGAGGTCTCCCGTGCGATCGAGATGATCGTATCTAGCGACGGAATCGCCCGGGCGGAACAGCTTGCTGACCGGTATATTACCAAGGCGATGGATGCATTGTCTGGACTTCCAGAAATCAAACCGAGAAAGCACCTACAGGAAATCGCTTTATTTATTAACCGACGTACCTATTGATACCACTTAACGGAGATCCCTTTTTCTGATAAAATATGTAATGAAACCGCTATTTTTAGCTCTAAGCAATATGACAATGTAAAAAAATCGGGGGAGATTGTCTTGGAACGTACTTTTTTAATGGTAAAACCGGACGGAGTACAACGCGGACTCATTGGAAGAATTATTAGCAGATTTGAAGACAAAGGTTTCAAGCTGATTTCCGGTAAGCTGGTGCAAGTAACTGAGGAGCAAGCCAAGCGGCATTATGCCGAGCATGAGAACAAACCCTTCTTCGGGGAATTGGTCGATTTCATCACGTCCGCTCCTGTATTCGCCATGGTATGGGAGGGAGATGATGTGATCGCTCTGTCCCGGCTCGTTATTGGCAAGACGAAGGTTGCGGAGGCAGCTCCGGGTACAATTCGCGGTGATTTTGCAGCCCATACGCCATTTAATTTGATTCATGGCTCAGATGGCGTAGAGAGTGCGGAGCGCGAGATTGCTAATTTCTTCGAACCGCAAGAACTGCTAGGATACGAGAAGTCGATTTCACCATGGATATGAGCAATACTGGATTAGGGGCACCGCGAACTGAGCTAGCTGGCCATGTTGATTCCGATTATGTCGGATTTATTCAGAATGTTAAGAAGAGCACGGGGATCGATTTAGCACAGTATAAAGAGGCGCAAATGAAACGGCGTCTGACCACGCTGCGCAACAAGAATGGGTACCCTACTTTTACGGCTTTTTTCAATGCGATGACGCAGAATAAGAGTCTATTCTATGAATTTCTGGACAAGATGACGATCAATGTATCCGAATTCTGGCGTAATCCGAATCGCTGGGAGGTTCTGCGCGACAAGGTGCTGCCTGGTCTTGCGGCCGGCAAATCACGTCTGAGAGTATGGAGCGCTGCTTGCTCTACTGGAGAAGAGCCATATACCCTGGCCATGATCCTCGCTGATCAAGGATTGCTACATAGCACTTACTTGCTGGCTACTGACATTGATGAAGGAGCGCTGTCCAAGGCTGCGAAAGGCTTGTACCTGGAACGCTCGCTGAAGGATGTGCCGGCTGCGGTCAGCCAGCGCTATTTCAGGCAGGACGGTATGATGTACCGATTCGACGAGAAGCTGCAGAAGCATGTGACGTTCAAGAAGCAGAATTTGCTGGCCGACTCTTTTGAAGAGGGCTTCGACTTGATCGTATGCCGTAATGTGATGATCTATTTCACGGAAGAGGCGAAGAACAGCCTCTATCATAAATTCTCCCGCGCTCTGCGTCCGGGCGGTATTCTGTTCGTGGGCAGTACGGAGCAGATCTTCTCACCAGGGCAATATGATCTCGAGACGGCGGAGACTTTCTTTTATCGCAAAAAAGCTTGATCGCTGGCTGTATATTCCCGATGCTCTTATCCGATAATGAGGAGTATAAAGGTATTGTGTGGAGGTCAGCATATGGATAAGAGAAAGGTAATCAACGCTTATCGACGCGGGTTCCTCACTCCGCAGGAATGCGCTCAGGTGCTGGGTGTGGAGCGGAAGCAGCTCGATGATTTGCTGGCGGAAAGTGCCGATGACATTTATCGGTATTCCTCCGCCGCCGCAGTCTACAGACCATCAGCATCGAAATAATGATCTTTGGCACTTCACTAGAAGCGCACCCATCCTTTTGCTAGCCAGAAGGGGGTGCGTTTTTTGTTGTTGTGGATCATCATACAGGTATCCAGGCTATCTGGAGCCCTAACGAAACACCATATCGTTATTAGGGTGGAAATCCACCATTGGTTTCCTTTTTTGCACGTATAGCGCTGCCCAGTTTCGTTACAAGTGATATAGTCACATTTTACTTGAGATGCTAGAATAGAATTTAAATTCGATCGGGCTGGCTCGGGGGTAGACGGTTTTCTTGTCAAAAGGAAAGATCATATACTATAATGAGCAGAGTAATTATCGGATTTTAGTTCTTTACAGTTTAACAGTTTAAAGGGGGAACGCAGCATGACATTACGTTACTTAACGGCTGGGGAGACGCATGGTCCTCAGTTGACTGCTATTATCGAGGGATTGCCTAGCAATCTGCATCTGGATTTCGAGGCGCTCAATTACGAGCTTGCCCGTCGTCAGAAGGGTTATGGACGCGGCAGACGGATGCAAATCGAGAAGGATATCGCCAGCATTGTCGGAGGCGTTCGCCATGGATATACGACTGGGGCGCCGGTAGCCGTCGTGGTCGAGAATAATGACTGGACACATTGGCGCAACATTATGAATATCGAGCCTGTCGAAGGCACAGATGAGGAGAAACGCCGGGTTCACCGTCCTCGTCCTGGGCATGCCGATCTGAACGGCGGGCTGAAATATAATTTGAAGGATCTGCGGAATGTTCTGGAGCGCTCCAGTGCCCGGGAGACGGCAGTCCGTGTAGCTGTTGGGGCGATCGCCAAGCAGTTCTTGAGCCACTTCGGTATCAAGATCGGCGGTCAGGTGAAGAGAATCGGCGAGATCGAGGCTCCGCCACATCAGCTGTCTCTGGATGAATTGATCGAGATCACCGAGCAGTCTTCGGTTCGCGTAGCGGATAAGGCGACCGAGCAGAAGATGGAAGAATACATCGACCGGATCAAGAAGGAAGGCGATTCGATCGGCGGAATCGTAGAATGTATCGTGGAAGGCGTGCCAGTCGGGCTTGGCAGCCATGTGCAGTATGACCGCAAGCTGGACGGCCGGATCGCTCAGGCCGTCATGTCGATCAACGCCTTCAAGGGCGTAGAGATCGGCATCGGCTTTGAAGCGGGCACATTGCCAGGCTCGCAGGTACATGATGAAATCATGTATAGCGAGGAACGCGGCTACTATCGGGCGAGCAACCGTCTGGGTGGCTTCGAGGGCGGGATGACCAACGGGATGCCGCTCGTCGTCCGCGGGGTGATGAAGCCGATCCCTACGCTCTACAAACCGCTGCAGAGCATCGATATCGATACGAAGGAGCCGTTCACGGCTCAGGTGGAGCGTTCGGATGCTTGCGCAGTTCCGGCGGCCAGCGTAGTGCTGGAGCATGTCGTAGCCTGGGAAGTCGCCAAGGCTTTCCTGGAGAAATTCGGCGGAGATTCGATCGAAGAGGTTGAACGCAACTACAAGGGTTACCTTGCTCAATTGGAGGCCTACTGATGAGAACGCTGGAAGTAGATTTAGGCGATCGATCCTATCCGATCTATATTGGCGGGGATTTGCTCAAGCAAGCTGGAGCCTATTTCGAGCGTCATGGATTGACTAAGAAAAGCCCTGTATTGATCGTTACGGATAAGAATGTAGCTCCGCTGCATTTGCATAAGGTGGAAGCCTCTTTGCAGGCCAGCGGCTATCGCACAGTATGTCATATTGTGGAGGCTGGAGAGCCCTCCAAATCCCTGGCTGTCTTCGAGCAGGTCATGACGACGGCGATTGAGAACGGATTAGACCGCAAATCCTCCGTCGTTGCTCTGGGAGGAGGCGTTGTCGGCGATTTGGCTGGTTTCGTCGCTGCATCTTACATGCGCGGCGTAACCTTCGTACAGATGCCGACGACGATTCTGGCACATGATAGCAGCGTCGGCGGCAAGGTAGCAGTGAATCATCGCCTGGCCAAAAACATGATCGGCGCGTTCTATCAACCGGAGATGGTTCTCTATGATGTCAACTCTCTGCAGACTCTGCCGGATCGTGAAGTTCGCGCCGGCTTGTCTGAGATGGTGAAGCATGGTCTGATCTGGGATGAGCCATTCGCTAACTGGTGCGGGGACAATTGCGATAAATTGCTGGCCCTGGACGCGGACGCCCTGGAATACGGGCTGATCCAGGGCTGCGGTATCAAGGCCAAGGTCGTTGCTACCGATGAGCGGGAGCAGGGGCTTCGCGCTATTCTCAACCTGGGCCATACGTTGGGCCACGCGATTGAAGCAACCGGAGGCTATGGCGAATATTTGCACGGCGAAGCCATTTCCATCGGTATGGCCGCTGCCGCTTTAATTGCCGTTCATCGCGGCAGAGACGCTTCGCTGTATGAGAAGACGATCCAGCTTCTGAAGGGCTTCGGACTTCCGACAGCGATGCCGCAGCATTTGAAGGAAGAACAACTGATTTCTGCGATGATGCATGATAAGAAGTTTACGGAGAATAAGATTGTATTCGTGCTTCCGGTTCGGATCGGAGAGGTTGAGATCGTCTCCGATGTGATGCTGGAAGAGGTGCGGCAGGTTATCGCGGAATTGAAAGGGGAAGGACAGAATGTATAATCGCGGCATCCGCGGAGCAACGACAGTAGCTCACAATGAGGAACAGGAAATTTTAACGGCTACGGCTGAACTGCTGGAGAGAATAGTTGATGCCAACGAAATTTTGCCAGAGGATATTTGCAGTGTCTGGATTACGGTTACCCCGGATCTCGATGCCGCATTTCCAGCCAAGGCGATTCGTGTGCTCAAGAACTTCGATATGGTTCCGCTGATGTGTTCAACTGAGATTCCGGTCAAGACCGGTCTTCCTAGATGTATCCGTCTGTTACTGCATGTCAATACGAACAAGACACAGCGAGAAATGAAGCATATCTATATGAACGAGGCCAAGCGCTTGCGTCCGGATATTAGCGGGCGTGCTTAATTGCTGACAGCTGATATTCAGTAATGGTTTAGCAGGCAAGAAGAAGGGCCATAAAAAGAAAGTTGCCAACTGGCAAAGAATCATGTATATTGATTTTAAGATTTTGGTTAAGAATGGTTTTAGCTGAGTAGAGTTGAGATGAGCAGAGCTGAGTTTGAGCTGAGAGAATAGTCTGGTTCAATGAGTCAAGCCAGGATAGTTAGGTAGTACAGAGGATAAATCTATAGGGGATCTATGGGCGGGGGACAGGTGTATTCACTGTTTCCAAGGGTAGCCTGTTATTTGAGGTATGCTGTCTCCCAGGATTCGTTTCCTGTCTGCACCTATTGGCTTGTTTATTGGGACAGTTATGACTTCATACTGCAAATCTTACGTAACCTCTACTTCGGTAGAGGTTTTTTTGTTGTCCATAGAGGCAGTTAAATGTTGAGAAGAAGGAAGTGATCGAGCATGACAACCCCACAGGTTGAGCAGGTAATCGTACTGGCGAAAGACCATAATTTGATTCCGATCGTGCGTACATTGTTGGCGGATACGGAGTCGCCTATTCGTATTTTTCGGCGGATTGCTGAACGGGAACGGGCATTTTTGCTAGAAAGTGTAGAGGGTGGTGTGAATTGGGCGCGCTATTCATTTATCGGGAAAGACCCGTTTATGATGATTACCGCCAAGAAAGGAAAGCTTGTTATAGAGCGTGGGGGCGTCAAGGAAACGAAACAGTCACAAAAGCCTGTGGAAGAGCTTCGCTCGATCCTTAGGGGCTATCGCAGCCCGATGTTGCCTGAACTGCCGCCTTTTACAGGCGGAGCGATCGGCTTCTTCGGATATGATCTGCTGCAATATTATGAGAGGCTGCCGGAGCATCGGGTCGATGACTTGAACATGAATGATCTGCAATTTATGTTCTGTGATCAGATTATCGTCTTTGACCATGTGAAGCAGCGGATGCTGCTGATTGCCAATGTGCATATCAAGGACGGCGATCTGGAGGAGGATATTAGAAGAGCGTATCAAGTGGCCGAATCGAAGCTTGATGAAGCAGCAGCCTTCCTTCAGGAAGAGGGACCGGTAGAGAAATTCAACCGTCAGCCGATACCGGCGCAGGTGGAGCTGGGCGATGTTCGCTCTAATCTGACCAAGGAGCAGTTCATAGCGAATGTGGAGAAAGGCAAGGATTATATCCGTGCCGGCGATATTTTCCAGGTCGTCCTATCGCAGCGGTTCCATATTGAGACAGCGGTCGATCCGCTCCATGTGTACCGAGTTCTAAGAACGCTGAATCCATCGCCCTATATGTATTATCTGAAAATGGATGATGCGATCATCGTCGGTACTTCGCCGGAGGTTCTGGTGAAGGTGGTGGGGGATCGCGTGGAGACGAGGCCGATCGCCGGTTCCAGACCGCGCGGAGCGAATGCGGCAGAGGATTTGCTGTTAGAGGCGGAGCTGCTTCAGGATGAGAAGGAGAGAGCTGAGCATCTGATGCTGGTCGATCTGGGTCGTAATGATCTGGGAAGAGTCTCGGAGTTCGGCAGCGTCAAATGTGAGTCCTACATGAATATCGAGCGCTATTCGCATATCATGCATATGGTTTCCAAAGTATCTGGCAAAATGCGAAGCGACAAAGATTTCTTCGACGCCTTCCTGTCCTGCATGCCGGCGGGAACGGTATCCGGAGCGCCGAAGCTAAGGGCGATGGAAATTATCGCTGAGCTGGAGAATCAGGCTAGAGGGACCTATGCCGGAGCTATTGGCTATCTCGGGTTCACCGGCAACATGGACTCTTGCATCACCATCCGGACGATCGTCTTCAAGGATGGTAAGGCCTATGTTCAGGCTGGGGGTGGGATCGTATGGGACTCTATACCGGAGATGGAGTATCAGGAATCGGTCAATAAGGCGAAGGCCTTGTTAACAGCGATTCGGATCGCGGAGCAGATGTTCCCGTCACAGGCGGAGGATGAAGCGGTGATCAACCAGGACTATTTATACGAATATATGCCTGCTGGGGCGAGAAGGGAGTAGAGCAGATGGACGGACAACGTATTGTACAGACCGGGCTGCAGCGGGTGATTGCAGGACAGCATTTGGCTCGGCAGGAGGCCAGAGATGTCATGAAAGTGATCATGAATGGCCAATCGACCCCGGCGCAGATTGGGGGTCTGCTGACCGCCTTGAGAATCAAGGGCGAGACGATCGATGAAATTACCGGCTTCGCCGAAGCGATGCGTTCGCAGGGCAACCGGATGTATACAGAGACGACGCGGCTGCTGGATACTTGCGGCACCGGCGGCTCCGGCATTCATAAGTTTAATATATCGACGACATCGGCGATCGTAGCCGCCTCGGTATCGGTCAGGGTAGCCAAACATGGCAACCGCTCTGCTTCCGGTCGGGCCGGTAGTGCAGATGTGCTGGAAGCGCTAGGGGTGAATATCCATCTGGATGCAGAGCAAGCGAAACGCTGTCTGGACCAGATCGGAATCTGCTTCCTGTTCGCGCAGATATATCATCCATCGATGAAATATGCGGCAGGGCCGCGTAAAGAGCTGGGAGTACGGACGGTATTCAATATGCTCGGCCCGCTGACGAATCCGGCGGGGGCAGATCGGCAGGTGCTCGGCATCTATGATGCCGACAAGACACACACCATCGCCAGCGTGCTTCGTGAATTGGGGTCCAAGCGCGCGTTAGTTGTCACGAGCCGGGAAGGGCTGGATGAGATCAGTATCTCATCACCGACTCTGATCTCCGAGCTGAAAGACGGAGAAGTGCAGACGTATGAGATTCAGCCGAGCGATATCGGCTTAAGGGCTTATCCGCTAAATGAGATGATGGGAGGAGACCCGGCTGCGAATGCTGAGATCATCTCACGGGTGCTCCAGGGCGAGAAGGGAGCCTATCGCGATGTTGTCCTGGCGAACGCCGGAGCTTGTATATATGTGTCGGGGCTTGCTGACAGCATCCGTGAGGGGGTAGCTATCGCCGCGGAATCCATCGATTCGGGCAAAGCTTACAGCAAGCTGGAGCAGCTTATTCATACGACGGAGGATCTGAGCTATGTATCTTGATAGAATCGTGGAGACGAAGAAGCAGGAAGTACAGAAATTAGCAGAGCGGCTGACTTATGGAGAGGCGGAGCGGCAAATCGCTCTGCTTCCACCGACCCGGGGATTCCAGCAGGCGCTCAGTACGGGACGCAGACGTGAATTAGGGTTAATTGCCGAGGTCAAGAAGGCTTCGCCATCCAAGGGCCTGATCCGGCCTGATTTCAATCCGGTGGAGATTGCCAGACGCTATGAGCTCGCTGCTGCTGATTGCATCTCGGTATTAACCGATGAGCTCTATTTCCAGGGGAGCGGCTCTTATCTGCAGCAGATCCGTGATAACGTCAAACTTCCGCTACTGCGGAAGGATTTCATCATCGATGAGCTGCAGATTTATGAGGCCAGATTGCTGGGAGCCGATGCGATTCTATTAATCGCCGCTATCCTTGATGATGCGCAGCTGCGCAAGTTTATGCGGACTGCGGCATCGCTCACCCTGGATGTCCTGCTTGAGGTTCATGACCGGGCAGAAATGGAACGGGCTCTAGCGCTGGGTAATACAGGCTTGATCGGGATTAATAATCGTAATTTGCACAGCTTTGAGACGCGGCTGGAGACGACAGCCCAATTATCCTCGATGGTGCCGCCGGAAGTGACGCTGATTAGCGAGAGCGGAATCCGTACCCGCGAGGATGTGCAATACTTGGCCCGGGCTGGTGCGAAGGGGCTGCTTATTGGTGAGACTTTTATGAGGCAGGCACAGGTGGACGAAGCTGTGAACGAGCTGCTGGGGGCAGCAGAGCAAATTGAAGTTCCGGCTGCCTTTGGAAGGGATAGGTATGAACATGGCTGAAACAACGATAAAAATTTGTGGACTTCAATCCGTTGAAGTGCTAAAATCTATGATACGTTTACCGCTGGACTATGTCGGATTTGTATTCGCCAGAAGCAAGCGTCAAGTCAATGCAGATCAGGCTTCCGAGCTGGTAAAAGTGTTACGGGAATGGAAGTCAGCTAGAGCCCCGAAAAGTGTCGGTGTATTCGTAAACCCGGAGATGTCGGAGTTAGCCGAGATCACTTCAAGGGTCGGTCTCGACATCATTCAGCTACATGGCGCCGAGAGTCCGGAATTCTGCCGGGAGGCTGGTAGTCGGCTTGGCGTTCAGGTGATTAAAGCATTCTCGGTGCAGGAGAACGGAACACTGCATGGGGGAATGAATATTGAAGATTATGCAGGCGTCGTGAGGGGCGTTCTGCTGGACACATATGACCCGGTGTATGGGGGTGGGTCGGGGGTGACCTTCACTTGGGAGAAGGCGTTGCCTTATCAATTATGGGCGAGAGAGCAGGGTATTCCTTGCTGGATCGCCGGAGGACTTCATACAGATAATGTTGCAGAACTGATCATGAAGATGAATCCGGACGGTGTGGATGTATCGAGCGGTGTGGAGACGGACGGCGTCAAGGATTTAAATAAAATAACAGCATTTGTGGAGAGGGTGAAGGGGAAGATGGCACAAGTACCTGATGAACATGGAAGATTTGGTCCATTCGGTGGCCGTTATGTCCCAGAAACATTAATGAACGCATTAATCGAGCTGGAGGAATCCTATAAGAAATTCAAGGATGATCCGGATTTTCAAGCGGAGATCGCTTACCTGCTGAAGCAGTATTCAGGCCGGGAGACCCCGCTATATTATGCCGAACGGCTGACGGAGACACTGGGTGGTGCCAAAATCTATCTCAAGCGTGAGGATCTGAATCATACCGGTGCTCATAAAATCAACAATGCGATCGGTCAAGGGCTCCTCGCCAAGCGCATGGGCAAGAAAAAGGTGATCGCCGAGACGGGCGCCGGTCAGCACGGGGTGGCTACCGCTACGGTCGCTGCCTTGCTGGGGCTGGAGTGTAAGGTATTCATGGGTGAGGAGGATACGAAGCGCCAGCAGCTCAATGTGTTCCGCATGAAGCTGCTGGGAGCGGAAGTGATCCCTGTTTTATCTGGCACCCGTACACTGAAGGATGCCTGTAATGAAGCGCTGCGCTACTGGGTCAGTCAGGTCGAGGATACGTTCTACATTCTCGGCTCAGCCACTGGACCGCATCCATATCCGATGATGGTCCGCAACTTCCAGCGGATTATCGGCGATGAGACCCGCCGTCAGATCATGGAGGCCGAGGGGCGGTTGCCTGATATGCTGGTCGCAGCGGTTGGCGGGGGCAGCAATGCCATCGGTATGTTCTACCCGTTCATCGAGGATACGTCTGTGCAGTTTGTGGGCGCTGAAGCGGCAGGCCTTGGCGTTGATACTGAATTTCATGCAGCGACGATGACGAAGGGCAGCAAGGGGGTATTCCAAGGCTCACTCAGCTATTTGCTGCAAGATGAGCATGGACAGGTTCAGCCGGCACATTCAATTTCAGCCGGTCTTGATTACCCGGGCATTGGACCAGAGCATTCCTATTTGAAGGATATCAAGCGTGCGAGCTATTACCCGATTACCGATAAAGAGGCCTTAGATGCTCTGCAGCTTCTCAGCAGGACCGAAGGAATTATACCGGCGCTGGAATCTGCCCATGCCGTCGCCCAAGTGATGAAGATGGCGCCTGAAATGAGCAGAGAGCAGATTATAGTGATCTGCTTATCCGGACGTGGAGATAAAGATGTTGAATCGATTATGGCCTACACAGAAGGGAGAGAAGCGTGATGAGTGCAACGGAAATGAATCTGCTGGATCAGACCTTCGCCAGGCTTCACCAGGAAGGCAGAACCGCGCTGATGCCCTTCATCACGGCTGGCGATCCAGATATGGAGACGACATTGGATATACTAAGAATGGCTGAGCAGGCCGGCGCTGATATCGTCGAATTAGGCGTTCCGTATTCTGATCCGCTGGCTGACGGTCCGGTCATCCAGCGCGCATCGGAGCGTGCGCTTGTTCACCGGGTGACGATCGAGACCTGTATTGAGACAGCTCGCTTAGCCCGCGAGCAAGGCTTGCAAATGCCGATCGTCCTGTTCACTTACTATAATCCGGTTCTACAGACCGGGCTTGAACGATTCTTCCGATTGGTGAAGGAAGCGGGAATAAGCGGACTCATCATCCCAGATTTGCCCTATGAGGAGTCGGAAGAGGTATTGCGGCAGGCCGATGAGGCTAATATTCATCTCGTCCCGCTTGTAGCCCCGACCTCCAGAGAGCGAATTCATCAAATTTTAGCCCGTGCTCGTGGCTTTATATATTGTGTATCCTCCATTGGAGTTACAGGGGAGCGCGCTTCTTTTGCCCAGGAGGTAGATGATTTCATTAAGACCGTGAAGGCGGGAACCTCTCTTCCTGTCGCCGTAGGCTTCGGGATCTGCAGTCGGCAGCAGGTCGAGCACTTCGCAGGCTTCTGTGATGGGGTGGTCGTAGGCAGCGCCATCGTCCGCAAGATTGAAGAGTCGTTGTCGCTCTTGCAGAATGAAGCTTCCAAGGAACAGGGCTTGTTGCAAATTCGTGACTTTGTGGCACAATTAAGAGTGTAATTTATTTGCACGAAGGAGGAGAATATGTATGCTGCCTAAACCGCAAATCGTGAACCTCCCGGTCTATCAGCCTGGTAAACCGATTGAGGCAGTCAAGCGGGAGCTTGGCCTTACTGAAGTGGTCAAGCTTGCATCGAATGAGAATCCATATGGATGCTCCCCTCGCGTTCGCGCAGCGATAGAAGCTGAGCTTGCCAATCTCAGCATTTATCCTGACGGAAGCGCGGTGGAATTAACCGAGGAGTTGGCCGGTTATCTGGGCGTGAACCAAGATCAAATTATATTTGGCTGCGGGTCGGATGAGATTATCGCTCTGATCGCCAGAGCTTTCTTCCTTCCGGGAGACGAGACGGTCATGGCTGACCAGACCTTCTCGGTCTATAAGAGCAATGCTGATATTGAAGGCGCGGTCAGTATCGAGGTTCCTCTGCGCGATGGGACCCATGATCTTGACGCGATGCTTGATGCGGTTACGGACCGGACGAAGGCGGTCTGGATCTGTAATCCGAACAATCCGACAGGTACGATCGTATCCGAGGCGGAATTGACTGCGTTTCTGGACCGTATTCCGGGTCAAGTATTAGTGGTGCTTGACGAGGCCTATGCCGAGTTTGTGACCGATCCGTCCTATGCTAACGGTATCCGTCTGCTCGATAAATATCCGAATCTGATCGTGCTGCGTACCTTCTCCAAAATCTTTGGCCTGGCCTCCTTGCGGATCGGCTATGGAGTGGGCCAACCGGCCGTGATCAAGCTGATCAACCAGGTGCGTGAGCCATTCAATACCTCACGGATTGGACAGGCGGCAGCGAGAGCCTCAATCGCCGATCATGACTTTGTCGCAGATTGCCGAGAGAAGAATGCGAAGGGAATTAAGTATCTGAACGGCGAGTTTGAGCGCCTGAATCTGACTTATTTCCCGGCCCATGGCAATTTTATTATGGTGGATGTGCAGGCTCCGGCACAGGAAATGTTCGAGGAGTTGCTTAAGCTAGGCGTCATTGTGCGCGCTGGTTTCTCCAAATACCCAAACTCGATTCGGGTTACGGTAGGCTCGGAGAGCCAGAACAAGAAGTTTATTTCGGCTCTGGAGCAGGCGCTCCAGCAGCGCAAGGCTCGTGTCTAACTATACTTAGCAGAAATTGAGTGGAGATTTATGACTACAAAAATTGCAATTTTTGGGGTAGGGCTGATCGGCGGCTCCCTGGCTCTTTGCTTTCGCGGCAAGCCAGGGCTTAAAGTCGTCGGCCATAGCCCTCGTACTAAATCATTGGAAGTGATGTTGGAGCGCGGCGTCGTGGATGCCGCGACTCTGTCAATGGAAGAAGCGGTGAGAGATGCCGACTTCATATTCCTGTGTGTGCCTGTAGGCAATCTGGAAGAGTATCTGGAGAAGCTGTATCAGCTGCCGCTCAAGCCGGGCTGTATTATTACCGATGTCGGCAGTACGAAGGCCTCGATCGCAGCGGCTGCCGCGAGCCTGTCTCGCCCGGATGTCTATTTCATCGGGGGGCATCCTATGGCTGGCTCCGAGAGATCCGGCGTAGAGGCTGCTTCTACACTGTTGTTCGAGAATGCTTACTATGTACTCACTCCGGCGCCTGGCGTTCCCGAGGAGGCTTATACCCGACTTGAGGAGCTGCTCCAATTGACGCGAGCTCAAGTCGTTCGTGTTGATCCGGTGCAGCATGATGAGATCGTGGGAGCGATCAGCCATCTGCCACATATTATTGCTGTGGCGCTTGTAAATCAGGTTTGCGATTATAACGCTGATAATGGCTTGTACCGCACGCTTGCTGCCGGTGGCTTCCGCGACATCACCCGGATCGCTTCCAGTGATCCGATTATATGGCGGGATATTCTGCTCAGCAATCGCGATGTTGTCCTGTCTCTGCTCAACGATTGGAATGACGAAATCGGCAGCTTCATCTCCATGCTGGAGGAGCGGAATGGGGACGGCATCGTCGATTCCTTCGTCAAGGCGAACCAGTTCCGCAGCGAGCTTCCTGAACGGCGTAAGGGTGTCATTTCGTCGTTGTTCGAGCTGTATATCGATGTTCCTGACCATCCGGGGATTATCGGGCAGATTACTACCGAGCTGGGTCAGCAGAATATCAACATTAGCAATATTCAGATCGTCGAGAGCCGTGAGGATGTACCGGGCTTGCTGCATCTATCCTTCCGTCAGGAGAGTGCGATGGAGCGCGCCAAGGAGCATCTGCAATCGATGGGCTATCTAGTTTATGTCTAACCGTGATCTAGTCAGCAGCAGGGCCATCTTGGCCCTGCTTTTTGCGTATTAGCAATTACAACCAGCGCGGCATCCTCGCTCGAACTGCCTCCAGCAAAGTTGCAAAAATGCAGGTATTTAGTCCTGAAAAACCGCCCATTGTGAGAAAATTTCTGCGAATCCCTGCAGGCTTTGATAAAAATATGAGACTTTGAGAGCGCAACACAGAGACTAATCTAAGCTGCTCTAAACTGTAACGAAACGGGGTAGCGCTACTGGGACAGATCAGGGGCAAAAATGCAGGTTTTTACCCAAATAACGATATGGTGTTTCGTTAGAGTTGAGTGGACGCTGATTTCGTGGAAATAGCGACATGGAGTTTCGTTAGAACTCTGAAGGACCTCCCAGAACTTTTCAACAGCCTAAAAGTCCGTCATCCCAGTAATTTCTAAAAAACATCCTAGCCCAAGGCTCCAAATACATAAAAAAACGCCACTTCGTATTGAAGTGACGTATGCTCATCAACGAGCAAATGATATTGGATAGGAGTGGAGAGAAACCATACTGTACGTTTATTATAATGTATCCGTTTTCATTCTGTCAACACTTTTTTAGCGCTTTCATTACAGATGTCCAACAAATTTTCCAAATCATGCATTTTAACCAGGGGCGCGAAGTATATCTTGGCATGGAACAGGACAAATTGACTTTAACAACTAGCCAAGAAAGGGATAGGAAAATGATATATATTTACAACTGTTATGGCGGGACGCATACTTCAGCTTTGGCGGCGGCGTATCATTTGAACCGATTGCCCAGAGATCGCAAGCCCCTTAAGGAAGAAATTTTAAATTCGTATTTATTCGATAAGCTGACCTCTAATGATCATGGGAAATTGATCCATCATGGTAAAGACGATCAGGGCAATGATGTCTTCAGTGTTGGACGTGGCTCCTCCAAGGCGGTCATTCCCGGCATTTACGGATCTTTTCAGCTCATGGAGAACAGAGGAGAACTGTCAGAGACGGTGGTGATATCGAACACCTCGCCGACAGTTCCCTGGTTGATGACGGTTGGAGGCTTCTGCTCCAGAGCTCTGAAATTGACAACGCTTGGACGTATGTTCCTGGTGCTCGGTGCCCAGAAAACCTACAAAAACATCATCAACTTGGTCGACGCCTCAATCCAGAGCGGCCATACCGCGCCTGCAAAGGTGCTGCTTCTGAACAATACGGAGTTCAAGCCCTAAGATGCTCTTGATCCGTTCTTGAGTCGTTTCTGGGCCCTTTCTGGGCCGTTATCGTTATCCAGCCCAATCGCAGTCTGATTATACCGGCGTTGGACCGGTTATGTAATCGGCGATGTCCGTTGATCCATAGAACAGCAACCCGATGACGATCACCAAGATAAGGAACTCAGCAAATTTTTCACCGTCAAACTCTCCCATTCTGGACTGGCCCCCTTTACCTCAAAATAAAATATTCGAAAAAATAGCTAATCCGTCATCTTCTTCATGGCAGAAAACACGTCATTCAAAGTGAGATCGCCGTTGCTCTGAAAAAATGAGACCAGCGTATCTATGTTTGATCCGTTGCCGGAGCCGAGGGTTTTATATTGGCCGATCAGGCTGATGACGACGGATGCTTCCCTGAACAATTCGACTGAATCCACCTTTAACTTTCCGGTTAACAGCAGCGCGGCCACAGCAGCTTCAATACTGCCTGGCTTTTGCTGCTTTGTTTTGGTAGACTTATTTTTTGAGTTGCTATTTTTGGAGCTGCCATTTTTAGTTTTATTGTTCTTGCCGGGAGAAGACATGTCATTACCTTCTTCCGTATGTGAATTATAAATATAGATATGCTGCGATCACAGTTAGTGTTATCCCATTCGACCCTATGAGGCTGTCACCCCTTGGACATATTTTTATACTCCTGACTTCTATGGTATAATATTGAAGGATTGCAGTATGAATTGATAATGACGCCATCATATGGATGTTTTTTAATAATTTGATAAGCAACCGCAACTTTTTTACTCCTGTTCGGTAATAATGTTAGAAGGCTCGAACGGGGAATAAGCGCATGGATGGGCGAGGAGGTTCGCACTTAAATGACGGATTCCCAGATGATTCGTGAAATAAAAGAAGGCAATACCGAGTTGTACTCGGAGTTGATGCGAAGGTATCAAAGGAAGATATTGGCATTTGTATATCACATGTTAAAGAGCGCTCAGTTAGAATTAATGGCAGAGGACATTTGTTCTGAAACATTTTACAAAGCATTTCGAAGTTTACACTCTTTCCGTGAAGTGGATGCTTCCTTCTCTACTTGGCTCTACACGATAGCGAGAAATACAGTTCTTAGCGAATTGCGCAAACAGCGAAGCGGCAACGTTCCGCTGGAGGAGAGTGGGTACATACCGGTTGCTCCGCACGAACTCGTACCTGAGCAGGCTATTCTGCGAAATGAACGCGTTGGCCTGGTGCGTGAAGCGATCAATAACCTTCCGGAAAAGCAGCGATCGGCTCTAATTTTACGTGAGTATGACCAATTGGATTATCAGGAGATCGCCAATATCCTCGGTCAGAGCGTCAGTGCCGTGAAATCATTGTTATTCCGAGCACGAAGCAGCGTAAAAAGTCAGCTTGAACCCTATTTCTACGAGCCGGTCTATGAGCATTATGAAGGGATGAAAAGCAGATGAACTGTAGAGAGGCGGAGCAATTATTTGCACTACTTCCGGATCTTCCGCAGGAAGACCCCCGGAGAAAAATGCTGGAGTGGCATATTTTAGGTTGTGAGACTTGTGCAGCAGAATATCGTTTTTGGCAGGAAAGCCTGGAAGCTGTTCACGGATTGTCGATTGATATTTCCGATGAACAGGCGGAGTCAGTGAACCGCAAGGTGATGGATAGGATCTACGCGGAGTCGCCATGGCTGGCTCCGGATCGGCGTGATCCCGGCTTCCATAAGCGGATTGGCCGGCGTGTCTCCATATGGGCGGCTTGCTTTCTCGTCGTGTTCCTATGCAGCGCTCTGTTGTTCGTCATGGGCGGCAGAATGGAGAAGGATGCTAAATATGAGCCTTTGACCGGTGTGCTGCCGACTGCGGTGGCCGCGACGGATAGCGAGAAGACTAACGATATTTCCATAAGTTTGCCGACCGAGGTCCGCGGCGTTGTAGACCCGTTCGTAGTGCAGATGGGCCCGACTTATCCGCAGTATTGGATGTATTTATCGATGGGTGGAATGGTGCTTGCCATTGTATCCTGGAAAGGCATACGCCGTTCCAAGAGATAGCGTGATAATTGCTCTTAAGATGAACGCTTCTTCCAGGGGAGGAGTGTTCTCTTTTTGATATGAGATTTTAGCTTGGGAGGTTGATTATGCTAGTTGGTTTGATACGCCATGGGCTAACCGATTGGAATAAGATTGGGAGAATTCAGGGGCAGAGCGATATTCCCCTTAATGATGAAGGACGTAGACAGGCGCATAAGCTGGCCGAGCGTCTATTGAAGGAAGAGTATAAGTGGGATTTCGTCATCACGAGCAGCCTGTCACGCGCTCAAGAGACGGGAGCTATCATTGCTGATGCCTTGAAGATTCCGCTGTATGATCCCGATTCACGCCTGGTGGAGAAGGCCTTCGGCAAGGCGGAAGGAATGACGGCGGCGGAGAGGGAGACGCTCTGGGGAGCGGATTGGAATCAACATGATCTCGGTCAGGAGAGAGATGAGGCCATTCAAGAGAGGGCATTGTCCTTTCTGAAGGAGCTGGGTGAGAAATATAGCGATAGCAATGTGCTGGTCATCTCTCACGGTGGGCTGCTGGCACAGCTGTTTACGGCACTTTATAAGAATAAATGCACGGAGCGAATCGGCAATTTATCTTTAACGATCTTAGAGAAGAATGACCATAATTGGGATATGCGTCTCTACAATTGTTCGCGCCATCTCGAAGAGAAATAGCTTTTGAATGAGAATCCGACCTTAAGGGGCCGGATTTTTTTATGGATAAAGGAATAATTACCGTCAAAATTCCCATAATGGTATTAAAACGGCGAGGCGGTAACCTATGAATCTGGCGGATATGTTAACTTATGCCGACATTACACAGCTCAGCAGGATCGCTAACCATTACCAGTGCGAATGCAACGGAAATTCCAAGCATGAGCTGATCCAGTCCATTCTGCAAGCGATTGGCCGACGCGGCTTCATTGAACATTATCTGGACGGGATGAGCACAGAGGATATGCGTTTCTTGAACACACTTCTGTTCGATGGACGCAAGCAATTCAGCTTGGAGGATCTTATGGCTTGCGCCAAGCAGTCGCGTAAAATAAAGGACGAGCAGGAGCGGGAAAATCCGCGGGAGATCATCTCCAGATTCAGGCAGCGTGCCTGGCTGTTTCAAGGAGCGACTCCCAGGACCCGTTATCTGTTCGAGGTTCCTGATGATCTGCGGCGAAGGCTGCGCGAGATACTTGAGCAGCGAATTAAATCGGGGATATTGCGGGCTGAATCCGAGCCGGTGATCTACCGGGAAGAACCGGAGCTGATGAGCGCTGATTTGCTGTTATTCCTTGAATATGTGAATGGGCATCATGTCGCCCTCAATGCAGAGGGAGTCATGTATCGGCGCAGCCAGATGCAGATTATGGAGCTGCTACATGTTAGCGAGCCATTAGTTGGCAAGGGCTGGAGATTTGGTTATGGACGCCGTTTTAAGGATTACCCGAGTCGCTTCTCCTTGCTGTATGACTACGCTTTTCATATCCGGTTGGTCAAAGAGGAGGGAGACAGTCTAACACTGACTTCATCCGGTCTGTCCTATCTGAAGGAAGAGCGTCGGGAAGCGATGCAGCAGTTCGTTGCATTCTGGTTAAGACTATACAGAATACCGATCCCGAATCTGCTATCGATCATCTATTGGATCAACTGCTCGGCCGCAGACTGGATCAGTGAGAGGTCATTGTATCAGCAACTTGAACCCCTGATCTCACCGTTCTTCTATGATACTCCTGAATCGATATTCGAGGAGAGAGTGCTCCGGATGCTGCTGCATCTGGGCATGATCCGAATCGGAGAGGATGAGACAGGGGAACGGTATGTCCAGGCCACGGGATTTGGCAAAACAGCGGTTCGGCAGCTATATAAGGAATAGGCCAGGGTATATTAATCGAGATGGGGGCCATCGTCTTAAAACGAGGCCAAGACTGGTGAATATGCTTTAGTAGGAACAGGATCGTTATGTAGTGAAAAGTAAAGAATATAGGATCTCTTGACAATGAATTGGAGGTGCATCCTATGGATCAAATGAAGGTTGCTTATGAGGCGATGCTCAGTTTAGCGGCGGAAATGGTCTGGGATGAGGCGCTGCGTAAGCACCGGTCGGAGCAAATATACAGTGAAATTGACTCCGCTCTGGCTAAAGGCGATGAGGTGGCCTTCCGACTTCTTACGGATGAACTGAAGACATTGGAGCATTAAAGAAATGCCATGGGGCATTTCTTTTTTTATGCGGATTCACTTCCAAATGTGTCATATATGTGACTATAATAGGGGGAGCGGGGAGGAATAAATATGAAATTTAGTGAAATCGAAGCATCGGCTTGGGAAGAGCTGCGTCCTTATCTGGATACCTGTCTGATTCCTGTCACCGGGCTTACCGGGTCGGAACAGCCTTATGAAGTGACGGAACAATTGGAGCGACTGCGGGATTTGATGGATTGCCTGGAGATTCCGTTCAAAGGCCGGGTTGTCACCTATCCGTCAGTTCAATATGGGAGAGCGGAGATCGCCGCGTTTATCAATGAAATATGCCGTAACACCAAGTTATCGGGGTTTAAATATGTGATCGTCGTCTCGGCTGACGTAGAGTGGGAGGCGGGGCAATTGGAAGATGCGGATGTGATCGTTACAGCGCAGGCTTTTCCAGATTATAAGGAGTCTACAGGATCCGAACAGATTAGACAAGCGGTTCAGCTATTATGGCAAAGCTAGAGTAGAATAATTGTGACAAATTATCGACACTTTTGATATAAACCTACTGTTTATCCTTGGAAAATATGTGTCCAATTCTTGACGCTCTCAAAACGCTAATATATTATTAAACTGTCTTACATATTCATGTGATTATTGTCATTGAAAAGGAAAGATCATTAAAGATCAATTGGCGTAAAAGGGGGTTGAAGACAGTATGAGCAATCAGCATGACGAGCATGAATCGTCGCATAAACCGCCCATCCGTAAGGAAATGTCACGAAGACAATTCCTTACATACACCTTGGGAGGCGCTACCGCATTCATGGTAGGCGGAGTGACGCTTCCGATGGTTCGTTTTGCCGTAGATCCGATTTTGCATAAGAAGGGCGAGGGCAGCTTCATCAAAGTGGTTGAGGTCAGCAAAATAACGAATGAGCCGCAGGAGTTCAATTTTGAACTGCCGCAGCAAGACGGCTGGTATTCCAGCATCGCTTCGCTAACGGCTTGGATTCGTAAAGACGAGAGCGGTAAAATTTATGCGCTTTCACCGATTTGTAAACATCTGGGATGCACAGTGGGCTGGAATAGCGACAAGAACTTCCCGGATGAATATCACTGTCCATGTCATGGGGCTCATTATACGAGGGAAGGCAAACAGCTTGCTGTCGCATCGAAGCCGCTGGACGAGTACAAGGTGATGGTGAAGGATGATTGGGTGTATCTCGGCGACATTATCGCTAATACAAGAGTGAAGTAAGGAGGCGTAGATTCGGATGTTTAAGAATGTTTATAACTGGATAGATGAACGTCTCGATTTCACGCCGATCTGGAGAGATGTTGCTGACCATGAAGTACCGGAGCATGTCAATCCGGCGCATCATTTCTCAGCGTTTGTATATTGTTTCGGCGGTTTGACGTTTTTCATTACGATCATCCAGATTTTATCGGGGATGTTCCTCACGATGTATTACGTCCCTGATATTAAGAATGCTTATGCCAGTGTTGAATATTTGCAGACCCAGGTAGCCTTCGGGCAAATCGTACGCGGGATGCACCACTGGGGAGCGAGCCTTGTTATCGTCATGATGTTCCTTCATACACTAAGAGTATTCTTTACCGGCTCCTACAAAGCTCCACGGGAAATGAACTGGGTCGTGGGCATGCTCATCTTCTTCGTGATGATCGGGCTTGGCTTGACCGGTTATTTGCTGCCATGGGATAACAAGTCCTATTTCGCGACCAAGGTTACCCTTGAGATCGCCAATTCGGTTCCTGTGCTGGGACCTGTAATTAAGGAATTGCTGCAGGGTGGAACTATTGTCGGCGCCGAGACGCTGACCCGCTTCTTCGCGATCCATGTCTTCTTCCTTCCGGCTGTGCTGCTGCTTCTCCTGGTAGGACATTTCCTGATCATTCGGAAGCAAGGGATCTCAGGTCCTCTATAGAATTCCGTTGCTCAGCACATTCTGAATTAAATTCATTATGAAAATGAAGGAAGGGGGGCATTGACATGGCTCATGAGGATAAATCGAAAGAGAAGGTCGTATATGTCGGTGATTCGCGTATCCGTAAAGGCGAAGGCTTCGTTACACCTCCCGACTACACGGCTTACCCGGGAAAATCAGAAGCATTCATACCGAATTTTCTGCTCAAGGAATGGATGGTCGGTGTTGTCGTACTAGTCGGGTTTCTGGTGTTGACGATCGCGGAGCCGGCACCGCTTGGATATCCGGCTAACCCGAATGCTCAGGTCATTCCGATGCCGGACTGGTATTTTCTATTCCTCTATCAGTATTTGAAGTATCCGTATGCTTCGGGGGATTATATTACGCTAGGGACGCTGGGGATTCCGGGGGTCGCGTTTGGCGCATTGATGCTGGCTCCGTTCCTTGACCGTGGCAAAGAGCGAAGATTCTACAGGCGCCCGATCGCCTCATCATTGATGTTATTATCGATCGCCTCGCTAGTCTATCTGACGAATTTCGCCTGGACTCATTATCAGAATGAGCTTGAGGCCAGCGGCCTTAAGCCGGAGCATATCCAGCGTGAGGAGAAGGCTCGGGAAAATCGAGAGAAAGGCTTACCGACGACCAATGCGATTCAGGATCAGGAAGTCGCTATTGTGGACAAAGATGATCCGGCGATGGAGTTCTATAAGAAGGCGACTTGTGTTAGCTGTCATGGTGCTGATCTGAAGGGGGCTGGCGGACCGTCACTGCGCGGCGTTGGCGACAAGCATGATCAGGAAGGAATTCTTACTATTATTAAAGAAGGCTTGAACGGTAGAATGCCTGAAGTGTACTCAGCAGCCAAAGAGAACGGCCTGAGCGACGAAGATATCGATCATCTGGCCGAGTGGCTTGCGAAGCAGAAGGCAGAGGCAGTAGAATAGTCGTATAACGAACCTGATCGTAAATGACGATCAGGTTTTTTACATATTGTCATCCTGCTATAGAGAGGAGCTTTTCGTTTGAGGCTGTCGTCATTCTGGGGCAAGTCCCTATTAGGTAACCGATACATATTATGGAGCCTGTTCATCGTCAATTTGCTGGGGACGATCTACGGCTATATTTGGTATGATGATCAATTGAGGGAGACATGGGCGACGCAGCCGCATTGGCTCATTGTTTTCGTGCCGGACAGCCCTACGGCCAGTCTATTCTTTACGCTGGCGTTATTATTTCTATTGTTTCCGCACAGATTAGGGAAATTCTATATCGTCCGCACGATCATCGAGGGCCTGGCTGTCGTGACGAGCGTCAAATATGGCTTATGGGCGGTGGCGATTATTTTCGCCGGAGCGGCGCAGGGTGAGCCGTTGGTGTGGCAGCATTGGATGCTGGTCGGCTCCCATTTGGCCATGGTGGTAGAGGCCCTCTTATATGTCCGGCTGTTCAAATTCGGGACATTTATGCTGGTTGGTGCCTGGAGCTGGACGCTGCTGAATGATATGATCGACTACAGCTTCGGAGTCTATCCATGGCTCCCTGAGGTGCTGTGGAATGATGTAAATATAGTGATGGTATTTACCTTCGCTCTAACCTGTGCCAGCGCGTTGGCCGGGTGGGCTGCACTTCGGGGAGCGAAGCGACGATAGGCGACAGGTCGGGGCGATGAAGGTGTTAAATATCAGGTTCTAAGCATGGACAGCCTGCCATAGCATGATGGTAGGGAGGGATGTCCGTGAAATGGAAAGGAGCTAGTCTATTAGCGGCTTTATCGATCGTTCTGCTGCTTCTGCAAGGATCTCAGGCGAATGCTGCCTTGCTGTCCGTCAGCTCAGCAGCGGATATCGAATTAACGGAGCAGGAGCGGGCCGAGAGGCTACGACAGCTTGAAGCCGCAACGGAATCGCTATATCAGGATATGCAGCAAGGGAATACGAAGCAGGCCAATCAGAGTATGGAGCAGGTGATCGGGGCGCTGGAGCATCTGTCATTCAAGGGATTGACCTCGGTCGAGGGGATCCATGCTCTGGCGGGCACGATTATGGATGTCAAAGAGACATTGGCCAGGGCGGTAGACGGTCAGGAGGATTGGATCACTTCCTCCGCCAGGCTCAGGCTGGCGGTTAACAGTCTTACCCATCCGCAGCAGGCGTTCTGGCATCAATATTACAAGGTGCTTAGTGAGGATCTGCAGCAGATGATCAAGGCGCGAGTAGAAGGCGATGCGACCTCATTAAGAGAGGCATATCTGAGTCTGAGATCGCATTATGAATTAATTCGTCCGGCGGCTGTCATACGCAAGAATATATCGGAGATCCATCGTTTTGATTCCTGGCTATCCTATGTCGATGGTCTGACAAGTGAGAAGAACAAGGACGAGTCCGTGCTATCGGGAACCTTGCAGCAGGGGGAGCAGCTGGTGAAGGAGTTATTCGGCAAAAAAACAGATGAACCCGTCTTCGTTCCCATTGCTGGCTACGGAAATCCCTGGAATTGGAGTCTATTGATCGGTGGTTGGATTCTGCTTGCTCTGTTCTATACTGCTTACCGGAAATATCGGGCGAACCAAACGGTGATTACAACGCCTGGCCAAAAAGAAAAGAATGACCGCTTTCGCTTCTGATTCCACGAAAGAAGAGGTGCCCCTGATCAATCTCGCTCGGGGCACCTCTTCTTTATTCTTCGCGAAAGCCTTCGCCATGTACATCGCGGACATCGCTAATAATGATGAAGGCCCGGGGGTCTACCGATTTGGCGATACCTTGAAGACGTCTGATCTCCTGCCTTGACACGACGCAGTAAGCCATCGGCTTATCCTGCTTGGAATAGGCACCTTTGGCCGGAATTAGCGTAACACCCCGCTCTAATTCCTTCGTAATGATGTCTGCAATGACTTCCGCATGATCGCTAATAATCATGAAGGCTTTGGCCGCATAGGCCCCTTCCTGGATGAAATCGATCATCCTGGAAGCGATGAATACAGCTACAAGCGTGTATAGAATATTCTCTTTACGTACATAGAAGAGAGAGAGGCCGATGATGATCACATCGATACTCAGAATGACCTGCCCCATCCTGAAGCCGAATTTACGCCCTAGAATGCGGGCGATAATGTCGGACCCGCCTGTCGTGCCTCCGAAGCGAAAGACGATGCCGAGGCCGGCTCCAAGCGTCACGCCTGCGTATAAAGCGGCAAGAATATAATCGGTCTCCAGCATATCGATCCAGCCTTGGCTCAGAATACGCTCGAATAGCCAAAGGAAGAAGGACAAAGAGCAGATTCCGACCCCGGTCAGAATCATTTGCCGGCCGCCGAGGATTTTCCAGCCGAGCAGGTACAGAGGAATATTGATGAGCAGGTTCGAGACGGACGGGGATATGCTGAACGCATATTTCAACAGAATCGTGATCCCTGTGACCCCGCCTTCCATGAGATGGTTCGGTATTATAAAATAGAGTAAACCAAAAGCATAGATCGCCGTCCCAATAATGATCGGTATGACCGATTTCACATGCATTGTGATATTTTTCATAATACTCATTTCTTCCTTTACGAGTGAGTAGTATAATCATTTTACGTATTTCTTTCCTTAGTATATACAAAAAGAGTTTGTTTTCAATTTCCTGTTACGATAACATAAGAATTAATCTAGACAAAGAAGATGGGGTGATAGGATGAAGGAGAAGACTCTGGCTGAGATGCAGCGAGAAGTAGACGAATATATATCGCAATTCAAAGAGGGCTATTTCAGTCCGTTGGCGTTAATCGCCCGAATGAGCGAAGAACTCGGCGAACTGGCCCGGGAAGTGAATCATACATATGGAGAGAAGCCCAAGAAGCCGGACGAGCCAGAGGGCTCGATTGAACTGGAACTGGGAGATATCCTCTTCATTACGATTTGCTTCGCCAACTCGCTCGGAATGGATCTGACTGAGGCCCATAATAATGTAATGCGTAAATTTTCAACCCGCGATGCAGATCGTTGGACGAAAAAGGACACCGAATAAGGCGCGCCTTCATATGCTGTAATAGCAATTAGCCCACTTCTGTTTGGGAGGGACAGCAAATGAAGGCAGAACTATATTTAAGCAAAGCATACCGAAGCATATATGAGAATGATTTTGAGCAGGCGCTCTATTGGTTCGAGCAGGCGCTCGGCGTTGAACCGGATAATGCCGATATCCATTATCGTCATTCGATCACCAGTGCCCGTAGCAATTTGCTGGATAAAGCTCTGGCTCATGCTCGTCTGGCGGCGACACTGGCACCTGACCATAAGGAATATATGCTGCATTATGATCGGCTGAGGGCCAAGGAACTGACTGTAATGGCGAGAAATCATCTGGAGAACTCGGTCGAAGACCGGGTATTCAGGTCCGAAAGGGCGGTCAGTCTGCTGGAGAGAGCGGGTGAGCTCGATCCGCTATCGGTCGAGGTGCAGATTTGGCTGGCGATCGCCTATGGAGAAATGGCACAATATGAAGCCGCGCTGCGCACATTGCGAGAAGCCTATGCTCTTCCTCAAGACGAAGGGATTGCGAGGCAGCTCACCGAATTGGAACAACAGTT
The DNA here is from genome assembly GCF_003614185.1 of Paenibacillus aceti. Classification (GTDB taxonomy): domain Bacteria; phylum Bacillota; class Bacilli; order Paenibacillales; family Paenibacillaceae; genus Fontibacillus; species Fontibacillus aceti. The sequence continues at coordinate 1,921,368 of NZ_KZ987724.1, read as the reverse complement.
GGAGAACAGATTGAATAAATCATCATCTTAATTGAGTGAAGGGGGATTAAAAATGGGGGAACAAATAAGAGTAGCCGTTGTCGGCGCTGCCGGTAAAATGGGTAAAGAAGTCGTCAAAATGGTACTAGAGGACCCGGAGCTACAATTAGTGGCGGCTGTAAGCCCGTCTGAGGAAGGGCTCGATGCGGGTACATTGGTTGGCAAGCAGCCTTGCGGCGTTGCGATTACCTCGGATCTGGAGCTGGCTCTGCTTGAGAGCAAGCCGCAGGTTATGGTCGATTTCACCACACCTCAATCTGCTTATACGAATACTGAGCTGGCGATCAGACATGGAGTATCTCCAGTTACAGGTACGACGGGCTTTACGCCAGAGCAGATCGAGCATCTGGACAAGCTATGCCTTGATAAAGGGTTGGGCGGGCTGATTGCCCCCAATTTTTCCGTCGGCGCTATTCTGCTGATGAAATTTGCTGCCGAAGCGGCGAAGTATTTTCCTAATGTGGAGATCATCGAATATCATAGTGACCAGAAGCTGGATGCACCTTCCGGGACAGCGATCAAGACCGCTGAAATGATCTCGATGAATCGGGAAGAGCATAGACAAGGCAATCCTAATGAGGAAGAGACGATCGAAGGGACGCGCGGCGGATATTATAATGGATTCCGGATCCACAGCGTCCGGCTGCCAGGGATTTTTGCTCAAGAGGAGGTCGTGTTCGGGGACTTCGGGCAAACTTTGAAAATTCGCCATGATTCTTATGATCGCGCTGGGTATATGCCAGGTGTTAATATAGCAGTAAAGAAAGTTTTGGCCTGTAAAGGTATGATTTACGGATTTGAACATCTTATGGAAGAGTAGGGGATGAGGTCTAATGCTAAACGTTGCATTTATTGCCCATGACAGAAAAAAAGAAGACATCGTAAACTTCGCAGTTGCTTATGAACATGTATTTAAGGACAAAAATTTATTCTCCACCGGTACGACAGGACAGCGCATCATGGAGGCTACCGATCTTAAGATTCATCGCTTCCTATCCGGTCCACTAGGCGGGGATCAACAGATCGGGGCGTTGATTGCTCAGAATGAAATGGATCTGGTTATTTTCCTGCGTGATCCGCTGATGGCTCAGCCACATGAACCAGATATCACCGCTTTGCTTCGTCTTTGCGACGTTCACGGTATTCCGGTAGCTACGAATATGGCCACCGCAGAAATTCTGGTCCGTGCGCTGGATCGCGGAGATTTCGCCTGGCGCGAGCTGGTTGAGTTATTGAAGCCGGAGCTGAAATAATGAGCGAGCCGCTGGATATATTGATTTTCGGCGCGCATGCAGACGATGCCGAGATCGGTATGGCCGGGACGATCGCCAAGCAGATTGCGGCGGGTTATCGGATCGGGCTTTGCGATTTAACCGAAGCGGAGCTGTCTTCTAACGGAAATGTCACGCTTCGCAAGCAGGAGGCCGCCGCCGCCGCCGAAGTGCTCGGTGTGACAAGACGGATGAATCTTGGCTTACCGGATCGCGGCATAACTGGCTCGGCAGAGCAGATTGCGGCTGTGACTGCGGTGATCCGTGAATATCAGCCGGCGCTTATTTTTGCCCCGTATTGGGAGGATCGTCATCCGGATCATGTCGCCTGCAGTAAGCTGGTCGAGGAAGCAGCCTTCAATAGTAAGCTGCGTCGATATATGCCGGACAAGCCTGCGGTCGCTGCGCCGGAGCTATATTTCTATTTCATTAATGACTGGAGGACTCCTGATTTACTCGTGGATGTTACCGACTGCTATGCGCTCAAGGAGCAGGCATTAGGCTGCTACCGGTCGCAGTTCGGCCATGATCCGCGAGGGGAGGACATTGCCCTTACGCCGCTGAATCAAGGCTATGTCGAACGGGTCAAGGCTCGGGATTCCTTGCTAGGCCAGCGTAAGCTGATCCCTTATGCAGAGGGGTTCGCGGTCAAGACCCCTTATGTTGTTAATCTATTTGGGAACCGAAGTTCATAAGCTATATCAGAAACAACTACATTAAAGGAGGCCCCCACCGATGAACCAGCATCTAAAAATTGGCATTACCTGTTATCCTTCACTGGGAGGTTCGGGGGTTGTAGCGACCGAACTCGGTAAACTGCTGGCAGAGAAAGGACATGAGGTTCACTTTATTTGTCATGGCGTACCTTTCAGATTAGGTAGCTTCCATAAAAATATTATCTATCACGAGGTCGGAGTCAGCGACTATTACGTGTTCCGTTATCCGCCTTATGATCTGTCTCTAGCGACCAAAATGGCTCAAGTAGCAAAAATGGAGAAGCTCGATATCCTGCATGTACACTATGCCATGCCGCATGCGGTGTGCGCTTATCTGGCCAAGCAGATGGTCGGGGAGCAACTGAAGGTGGTTACAACATTGCATGGAACGGATATTACCGTACTGGCTCAGGATGAATCGCTCAAGGATCTGATTCGCTTGGCCATTAACAATAGTGATGCCGTTACCTCTGTCTCTCGTGATCTGATCAAGGAGACCCGCGAGGTTCTGGATATTTCAAGGGATATCGATCTCGCTTATAATTTCGTTGACGAGCGGGTGTATTATCCAAGGCCTTGTCTTGAGTGCCGCAATGATTTTGCCGACCCCGAGGAAAAGGTGCTGATGCATATTTCCAATTTTCGGCCGGTTAAACGGGTTAGCGATGTAATCGATATCTTCGAGAAAGTCAATGCCAGTCTACCAGCCAAGCTGCTGCTAGTGGGCGAGGGTCCCGATCTGCCGAAGATTCAGTGTAAAATCAAAGAGATGGGACTGAGTGAACGGGTCCATTTCCTCGGCAAGCAGGATGATATCGCACAGGTGATCTCGATGGCGGACGTACTTCTCCTGCCGTCCGAGAAGGAGAGCTTCGGGCTCGTCGCATTGGAGGCTATGGCCTGCGGAGTACCGACGGTTGGATCGATAGCCGGTGGCATACCGGAACTGGTAGCTCACGGTGAGACCGGCTTCCTGGCGCCGATCGGCGCTACGGATCAAATGGCAGAGCTCTGCATTTCGCTATTAACGAATGATGAGCTTACCAGCCATATGAAGCAGGCGTGCCTGGAGCGGGCCAGAAATCATTTCAGCAGCGACCGCATCACTTCGATCTATGAAGCGATCTATTATCGCGTGCTGAATCGTGAAGTGCCTGATCTGACACCGGTGAGCTGATCCTCAGCGGAAGCAGGCCTCAGTTCGCAAATTCACACAGATAGATCGACTAATCGCTTGGAGGCTTTCAATTCGATGAATTCTTGGAAACAGGTAGACCCCCTGATGTATCATCAGGGGGAAAAGGTGCTACGCATATTAATCGATCAAGGCTATGAAGCCTATTTTGTCGGGGGATGCGTCAGAGATGAACTGATGGGCCGCGAGGTTCATGATATGGATATCGCTACCTCCGCCAGACCGGAGCAGGTGATTTCACTCTTTGAACGGACGGTCCCTACAGGCATTCAGCATGGAACGGTCATGGTGCTGATGAAGGATCATTCCTTCGAAGTGACCACGTTCCGCAAGGAAGCGGATTATGAGGATCATCGCAGACCTTCCCGGGTTGAATTCGTCGATGCGATTAAGGAAGACCTGCAGCGGCGTGACTTTACGATGAACGCGATGGCGCTCAGCATAGACGGGCGGCTGATCGATCCGTTTGGCGGCCGCGAGGATATTGCAGCGAGGCAGATCCGCTGTGTCGGTGCTGCGGAGGAACGGTTCGAAGAGGATGCGTTGCGGATGATGCGGGCGATACGCTTCGCCTCTATATTTGGCTTCAAGCCGGTGAAGAGTCTGTGGCGGGCCCTGCTTATAGGCAGAGAGAAGCTGACCTTCATCGCGATGGAACGAATTCGGGCTGAACTGGAGCGAATGCTCGAAGGCCCTCACCCGCTGCGTGGGCTGGCTCTCATTCACCGCAGCGGAGTGATTAATTACGTCAAATACCCGCTCACTTATGAACTGCCGCTGCGTCAGAGCTATTTGCAGACATTGGAGATGCCTTCGCTTAAGGGCCTGGAGAAGCGCCTCTATTTGCTACTCAGAGGGGTGAGGATGAGCGGTGATGACGCGATTGAATGGCTGAAGCAGTGGACATTTCCCAATCGCATCGCTGAACAGACGACCAAGCTGATCCAATTCGATGAACAGTGGTTGGCTCAGCTAGTCATTTATGAAGCTGAACCGAAGGAGCGGGAAGAGCTGCGCAAGGCCTGGATTTCCTTGGAGTTGGCCTACGGCAGAGCTACGACAGCTGCATGGCTGCAATGTCATCAAGCACTGCTGCAGTCCCTTGTACAAGCTGGCAGTCTTGTATTGGAAGAGGAGCAACTAACTGTAGCTCATTTACATAAATATCTGGAACAAGCCAGTAAGTGGCATGACGAGATGAAGGTGTATGAGCTGCGAGATTTGGCTGTAGCTGGCAGCGATATGATCGAAGGCCTGGGGATGAAGGGGGGGCCTTGGCTTGGGCAATTGATGAAGCAATTGCTTGAGCGGGTAGCCCTGGGCAAGCTGAATAATGAGCGTGAAGCTTTGCTGGAGTATGCGAAGGACGTGATGAATCAAGATGGAATCTAACCGTTTATTAGAGATGCTGCGGGGTCATCAGGGAGAATATATTTCCGGTGAAGAGCTGAGCCGCCGCTTGTCGATCAGCCGGACCGCGGTCTGGAAGCAAATTAATAAGCTGCGGCAGGAGGGGTATGAATTTGAAGCAGTCTCACGCAAGGGATACCGGCTCGTTCATACGCCGGAGCGTATCCAGAGCGCCGAGGTGTTATCCCAATTGCGAACCAAGGCGTTCGGGCAGCCGCTCTATGTTCTGGAGGTCGTGAAGACGACCCAGGAGGAGCTTCGCAAGTTGGCTGAGCAGGGGGCGTCTGAAGGGACGCTAGTGATCGCTGAGGAGCAGACCCTCGGCCGTGGCAGACATGGCCGCAAATGGTATTCTCCAGCCGGACAAGGCATCTGGATGAGCCTGCTGCTAAGGCCGGGGCAGCCGATCGTTTTTGCTGCCCAGCTGACGCTGTTAACCGCAGTCGCGGTTTGCCGGGCGATGCGGAAGGTGAGCGGAGCCGATGTCGGCATTAAATGGCCGAATGATCTGCTCGTTCAGGGGAAGAAGCTGTGCGGGATTCTGGTTGAATCGATCAGCGAGGATGAACTGCTCAAGTATTGCATTGTCGGCATTGGAATAGATGTTAATCTGCAGCAGGAAGATATCCCTGAGGAGCTGCGCAGCGTGGCGACATCCTTACGAATCGAGAGTGGGGCCCGACAGGACCGAGCGAAGCTGATCGCTGAGATCATGCATGAGCTGGAGCAGTTATACGATTTGTACAAGCAGGAGGGCTTTGCTCCGATCAGTCATTTATGGGAAGCCTTATCCGTGACGATCGGTCAGCGGGTGAAGATCAGGACGCCGGAAGGGGAGCTAGGCGGGCTTGCTACCGGGCTGGATTCTACGGGTGCATTGCTGATGACAGATGATCATGGGAAGGCCCGGACAATTTTCTCAGGGGAAATACAACTTGGTAGATGAAAAATGAAAAATAATTTGTTATACTGATCGCAGGAGGCGGCATCGGCCAGACCGAGCTGCACTCTTTCGAGCGGTATTGCATGGCGTTAGCAGATTTAAGGATAAGTGAATAACTGTCAGATTGCGTTGGATTCTGCTCTGAGCCGAAGGGACCGAGACAGAAGGGACGATCGAAAGTGACTCTTCTTTGGAATCGGACCTTTTTAGTACGTAACTAAAAGGTTTTTTTGTTGTGTTCGAGTGCTGCCGCGTCGAAACGACCCATACCAAAGGGAGATGTGAATATGGCTGGAAAACATGCATTAAATATTGTGAAAATGAAACGGATGAAGCAGGAAGGGGAACCGATCTCCATGATCACTGCCTATGATTATCCGTCAGCGGTGCTCGCTGAGGAAGCAGGGGTAGATATGATCCTGGTAGGAGATTCCCTTGGAAATGTCGTGCTCGGATATAATACGACGATTCCGGTGACCTTAGACGATATGGTCTACCATTCCCGTGCGGTAGCCAGAGGTGCCGAGCACACATTTATCGTTACTGACATGCCGTTTATGACATATCACGGGGGAATTAACGAGACACTTGGCAGCGTGCGCAGAATTATGCAAGAAGGGCATGCTCATGCTGTAAAGATGGAAGGCGGAGCGGAAATCGCCGATACGATTAAGATTATCGTGCAATCCGGCGTTCCGGTGTTAGGACATATCGGACTCACGCCGCAATCGGTTAATCAGATCGGCGGGTATCGAATCCAGGGCAAGGATGAAGCGGATGCCAAGCGGCTGCTTGAGGACGCCAGAGCGCTGGAGCAAGCAGGTGCATTCGGCATCGTACTGGAGCTTGTGACCGAGGAAGTGGCCGCTTATATTTCATCCCAGCTGTCGATACCGACGATCGGCATTGGCGCTGGCAGAGGCTGTGACGGTCAGGTGCTTGTCTATCATGATGTACTTAAATATACTTCAAATTATCGGAATAAGCGGTTCGTCAAAACCTATGGAGATATAGGGGAGCAAATCCGTAATAGCATCACAGCTTATGTGCAGGAAGTAAAAGCACGGCAGTTCCCAGCTGAAGAGCATGTGTTTGCCGCCGAAGACGGAGTATTGGACAATCTGTACGGCAAAGGAAAGGCGGAAAGTAATTCATGAAAGTATTTACCGAGATCCCTGAATTGAAGAAATTCCTGAAATCGCAGCGTATGACTGCTGCAAGGGAGGGCAAAGAGCTGCAGGTTGGCCTGGTTCCTACGATGGGATATTTGCATGAAGGCCATGCCAGTCTGTTAAGGAAATCCAGGGCGGAGAATGACCTTGTCGTCCTCAGCATTTTCGTGAACCCGATTCAATTTGGGCCAAATGAAGATCTGGATCGATATCCGCGAGATGCCGAGCGTGATCTGGCACTTGCTGAGCGAGAAGGCGTCGATGCGGTATTGATGCCGAGCGTGGAGGAAATGTATCCCCAGCCGATCAGAACCAAGGTTGCTGTGGCGGAACTTACCTCGCTGCTATGTGGAGCTTCCCGTCCGGGACATTTTGACGGTGTAACGACGGTGGTCAGCAAGCTCTTTCATATTGTATCCCCGCAGCGGGCCTATTTCGGGCAGAAGGATGCTCAGCAGGTCGCTGTGGTGGCCAGGATGGTCAAGGATCTGAACTTTGACGTAGAGATTGTCCCTTGCCCGATCGTTCGTGAGAGCGACGGCTTGGCGCTCAGCTCACGCAATGTGTATTTAAGCACTGAGCAGCGCGCGGCGGCGCTGGTTCTCTCCCGTAGCCTGAAGCAGTTGGAAGCCGAAGTATCTAGTGGCAAATCGATAACCACCGGAGAAGCAAAAGGGCAGCTGTTCCATCATATTGGCAGTGAGCCGCTGGCTGAGATCGACTATGTGGAGATGGTGGCTTTTCCGAGTATGGAACCTCTTCAGGAGGCAAATTCCTTGAATAGTGAGCTTGAAGCCCACGGAGGGATTCTCGCCGCTGTAGCCGTAAAATTCGGGGCCACGAGACTGATCGATAATGTATTGTTAACCAGAAAGGGGGAGGCTATCCATGTATAGAACGATGATGAAGTCGAAAATTCACCGCGCGACGGTAACAGAGGCCAATCTGAATTATATCGGCAGCATTACGATTGATGAGGATTTGATGGAAGCTGCTGATCTTCTGGAGAATGAGAAAGTACAGATTGTCAATAATAACAATGGAGCCCGTCTGGAGACCTATGTCATCCCTGGGCCAAGAGGCAGCGGGGTCATCTGTTTAAACGGAGCCGCAGCGCGCTTGGTACAACCTGAGGATACGGTCATTATTATTTCTTACGCGCAATTATCTGATGAAGAGATCCGAAATTACAAACCGACCGTGGTTTTCGTCGGAGAAGATAATAAGCCGGTCGAGACAGCTTCGAAGGAATTGCATTCGACCATCCGTTAATTAGCTGTACTCCCATCTAACCGGTATGCAATTAATCCCTGCGGGAATGAAAAGCGTCCCCGGAACAAAAAATGAACTTAAGGCTCGCACTGATTTCATTTTTTAAGGGGTGGGATGCGGATGATGTTTCAACATATGTTTGCGGAAATGAACGAAATGCTGGATGAGATCTCCAAGTTTTATCCGATGGCCCAGGGAACACAGAAGCAGGAACTCACGCATAAATGGAACCTCCTCAAGAATATGAGCGATGGAATTATTGAAGAATGGCTGAGCTTTGAAGAGAAGATGGGCTCTGTCCGGGAGAATTGGAATGAAGCGGATGCTTCCAGCTATGTCCTTCCTGAAATGAAATGCGATGCTTATGAAAAAGGGGAGGGCTATTACAAGCTGCTGATGTTCTCCAAGGCGCTGGAGCAGTTCAAGATCGTTGTGCAAGGTTATCCGGACAGTCTTGTTGGCCGAACTTATTTAGCGATGTGTCATCTGCATTTGCAGCAATTATCCGAAGCCGCTTCGCATTTCACTGCCGTGCTGGAGCGGGCGACCAGCAGCCGCTTGCGTTCCATCATTTATAATGCGCTGGGCTGCATCGAAGCACAGAGGGGGAAGCGCCTGAAAGCGAAGGAATACTTCGCGCTGGCCCACCAGAGCGACCCGACGCTGCCTGAACCGCTGGCGAATTTGCAGGCCTGCGATCACAGCTCGGGGAAGCTGAAATTTGGAGATGAGTTGTCTCCCTTAATGTAACACCAGAATGAATCGAGCCGAGCTTAACAGCGTTTTTCTTGCCAGCGATGCACTCATAATTTATGATGCATCGCTTTGTTTATTAAAATGTTAGTTAATTTTCAAAATGGCTTTATTCTGTTATGCTGTTAATGAGACTGGATTGAAGGGACTTAGGAACGAGAAATGAAATACGCTGTACTTGATTTTGAGACTACAGGTAATCAGTCCTCCGATGAGATCATTCAGGCAGGACTAGCCATTATAGACCATGATTTGACAATTACTCAAGTATATAGCTCCTACGTGAAACCAGGCATCCCGATTCCTCCATTTATTACGGGCTTGACCGGGATCACGGAGGAGGATGTCAAAGATGCGCCTGAACTGGACGAAGTGATGATGGAGATGGTTCCATTACTTAATGATGCAGTTCTGGTCGGGCATAATGTGGCCTTTGACTTCAATTATTTACAGAGCGCGCTCGACAAAACGGGATATTTGCCCTTCGCGGGGCGCATTCTCGATACGATGGACTTCCTGAAGATATTCTTTCCTTCGCTGTCGACTTATCAGCTTGGACTGGTGTCCCAGGAATTCAATGTTCAGCATGATCGGCCGCATCAGGCGGATAGCGACGCGCTTGCCACCGCTCTGATCTTCCTGAAGTGCTTGGAGGAGATCGAGCAATTGCCTCTGCTCACGCTGCAGCGGCTGTCCGATCTGTTCGATCGTGAGGATAGCGATCTGGCCTGGTTCTTTGACGCGATGCTGCAGCAGAAGCAGCAGCAGGAGTTGGGGATCAACCCGGACGGCTTTACATACTATCGCCAATTTGCGCTGCAGATTGAAGATTGGATGGATATTGAGCCAGCCCGGAATCAAATGGGGAATCCGCTTAAGGATATCTCCTTTGAACAGTTCATGGAGCAGGTTAGGGAGCAGCTGCGCCTGAAGCTGCCTGAGTATGAGGAGCGAGAAGCGCAGAGTATCATGCTGGAGCAGGTGATTCAGGCCTTCGCGGAGGACAAGCATCTGCTCATCGAAGCCGGCACCGGCACCGGGAAATCCCTCGGTTATCTTCTGCCCGCGATTTATCAGAGCGTGAAGCAGGATGAGAAGGTCATGATCAGCACGCATACGATCAATTTGCAGGAGCAGCTCAGAGAACGGGACCTTCCTTTATTGACGGAAGTGGTGTCTTTTCCGTTCCGGGCGGCCATCTTCAAAGGTAGGCAACACTATTTGTGTTTGCGCAAATTTGAACATAAAATAAATAGAAGAGACTTTGCATCCCCTAAAGAAGAGGTGATGACTGCTGCGCAAATGATCGTATGGCTTGCCCTGACGGAGACTGGAGATGATGAGGAACTCAATCTTGGAAATCGGGGCGGAGACTTCTGGGAAACCGTCGCCAGTGATTCGGATTCCTGTCTGGGACGTTCTTGCCCATGGTTCCGCAAATGCTTCTATCACCGGGCCAAACATGAAGCGGGTGTGGCCGACGTAGTCATTACGAATCATTCGAAGCTGTTCACCGACATACAGGCCGGACATCAGCTCTTGCCGGGCTATGAACGCTTGGTCATCGATGAAGCCCATCATCTTGAAGAGGTCGCGGGCAAGCATCTCGGCCTGCAGCTGAAATACTTCTCTGTCGTCCATACGCTTACCCGTCTGTTCAAGGACAGCAAGACAGGGCAGCTTCCAGCCCTGCATACTCTGCTCCAGCAAGCGGGAACCGATGCGGCGATGAAATGGATATCGGTGATCAATGACCTGTATCCTTCTCTGATCGAAGTGAAGGAGAATTGGGACAAATTAAGTGAAATGCTGTTTGCTTTAATGTCGGAGCGATCGGATGCGGCTCCCGGAGATCCGGGACAGTTCGTCAACCGGCTTCTGCCGGATAAGAAGCCCAAAGCCTGGGATGCTCTTACTACATTAGAGAATTCGATATTTATTACATTAGGGGACATTCTCCGCAAAGGAGAGCGGATGCTGACTGAACTCCGTGAGGAACAGGATGATTATGGTTCGGAGAACCTGTTGACGGATATTAGCGGATTATTCAAGGATTTGGCCAAGGAGCGCGATACGCTTCGCTTCTTCATGAAGCTGGAGGATGAGAATACGGTTTATTGGCTCGAAGCCAATGGGAACTATCGCAATCGTTCATTGCAATTATTTGCAGTTCCGATCGATGTCAGCAGCCAATTGAAGTCGTATTTCTTCGACAAGAAAAAGAGTGTAGTGATGACATCCGCCACTTTAACGGTAGATAAATCCTTCCAATATGTGATCGACCAGCTAGGTCTGCAGGAAGCGGATAGCGCTGACAGGCTCATGACCGCGATGCTGCCCTCCCCGTTCAATTATCGGGAGCAGGCGTTAGTGGTCATCCCTCGGGATTTTCCGAGCGTTAAGGGGAGTGTCGGCGATGATTACTTCGTTCAGACGCTTGTGAAATCTTTAGCGGACACTGCTGTTGTAACCAAAGGGCGTATGCTGGTGCTATTTACTTCCTATCGCATGCTCAGGCAGGTATATGATCCGCTCAAAGAGCGCCTCGCTGACGAGGGCATCATTGTGATCGGACAAGGGATGGATAGCGGTAGCCGAACGAAGCTGACCCGTCGCTTTCAAGGACAGCAGGCTTCGGTGTTGCTGGGAACGAGCAGTTTCTGGGAAGGGGTGGATATTCCCGGTGAAGCGCTGACCAGCCTGGCGATCGTCCGCTTGCCGTTTCAGCCGCCGAGTCACCCGTTGGTCGAGGCAAAGAGTGAGCGGCTGCAGCGGGAGAAGAAGAATCCTTTTATGAAGCTGTCTGTGCCACAGGCGGTCATCCGCTTCAAACAAGGGTTCGGACGTCTTGTCCGTTCATCAGCAGATCGAGGTATTGTCGTCGTATATGACACTCGCATCTTGGAATCTTACTATGGGAAATACTTCCTGTATTCTTTGCCGGGACCGAAGATGGAACATATGACATTAGCACAGATGGTCCCTCGTATTTCGGAATGGCTAGACGATAACGAAGAGTCGTAATTTCTTCGAATTGCACCTGTAGGAGGAAAATATATGAAATCAGATAAAATTTCGGATGCGGTTGTACGCAGATTGCCTGTATACCTGCGGTTCCTTAATGAATTAAGTCATCGCGAGGTCTTGACGGTTTCTTCCCAGGAGCTCGGACAGAAGCTGGATCTGAATCCGGCGCAGATTCGCAAGGATCTCGCTTATTTTGGCGATTTCGGCCGCAAGGGGATCGGGTATGATGTCTCTTATTTGATTGAGAAAATACGGCAAATTCTAAATCTGGATCAACAGATTAATGTAGCTCTTGTCGGAGCCGGTAATCTGGGACAAGCCTTGTCCAACTATAATACTTACGTCAAGGATAATATGCGGATCATTGCGATCTTCGATGACTCTCCCGATAAAGTGGGCCAGAAGGTCAAGGATATTACGATCCAGCCGATCGATGAGCTGGAGAAGACCGTAAGAGACAAACATATTAAGATCGGAATTATTACGGTTCCTGATGTGGAAGCGCAGCGTGTCGCTGATCAGCTCGTCGCAGCGGGAATCGAAGCGATCCTGAACTTTGCGCCTACGATCCTGAAGGTTCCGTCTGGCGTGCGTATCCATGCGGCAGATTTCACAACAGACTTGATTAGTCTTGCTTACTATTTACAAGGTGGAAAGGAATAACTGGAAAATGAGTCGGAAATGTTTAGTTAAAAATGGTACTTTTGTAGTTCTTAATGAAGAGCAGCCGATCGTCCAGGGCTATATGCTCATTGAAGGCGATACGATCTCTTATATTGGTGAAGAGCGTCCTGAAGGCGTTGAAGGCGCTGAGACCTATGATGGCAAAGGATTGCTCTTCATGCCCGGACTGATCAATTCTCATGGGCATACGGCGATGTCCTTGCTCCGCGGCTATGGAGATGATATGGTCCTGCAGGAATGGCTAGAGCAAAAAATGTGGCCGATGGAAGCGAAATTTACCGCTGAGGATGTGTATCGGGGAACCGCTCTGTCCGTGCTGGAAATGCTTAAGGGAGGTACTACGACCTTCCTGGATATGTATGATCATATGGACCAAGTCGGCAAGGTGGTTGAGGAATCAGGCATTCGCGCTGTATTGATGCGCGGCGTAATCGGCCTGTGCCCGCCTGAAGTACAAGCTCAGAAATTGCAAGAAGCGATACGTATTGCCCGTGATTGGCACGGTAAGGCAGATGGACGGATCACTACGATGATGTCGCCGCACGCTCCGTATACCTGCCCTCCTGACTATATCGAGAAGTTCGTCCAAGCAGCACATGACCTCGATTTGCCACTGCATACGCATATGTCTGAGACGAAGGCGGAGGTTCAGCAAAATGTTGATCAGTACGGTGTTCGTCCTGTTCAACATCTACTTAATCTCGGCTTCTTCTCTCGGCCGTCTCTGGTAGCACATGCGGTGCATCTGACGGATGAAGAGATTGAGATTCTGGCTGCTCACAACGTAGCTGTCTCACATAATCCAGGCAGTAACCTTAAGCTAGCTAGCGGAGTCGCACGGGTTCCTGAACTGCTCAAAGCGGGCGTTACTGTGTCGCTCGGAACGGATGGACCGGCAAGCAACAATAATCTCGATATGTTCGAAGAGATTCGGCTGGCTGCTCTGATCCATAAAGGGGTGTCCGGTGACCCGACGGCGGTTCCTGCTCTGGAGGCGCTGCGTATGGGCACAGAATATGGGGCGAAATCGCTCTATCTTAACCAAGTCGGCAAATTGGCTGCGGGAATGAAGGCGGATATGATCGCTGTCAACACGGATCAGGCTCATTTCTTGCCGCAGACGGATTATATTTCACATATCGTCTATTCAGCAGGTGCTAAGGATGTCGAGCATGTATGGGTGGACGGCAAGCAAGTGATTCGCCACGGGGAGTGCCTGACGCTGGATGAAGAGCGCATTCGCTTCGAAGCGCAAGCAGCCTTTGAAGGCCTTCTCACTCGTTAAGGCGGGGTTGCCCCCTTGCCTGTAGTTCATATTTTAGCTGGGAAGGAAAGAGAAGGTTGAAGAATAGAACCAAGTGGATTCTGCTCTCGATTGTGCTCCTGCTGATCGTGTTCTTCGGCCTTTACCGTTATTATTTATACGTACATGAGGACATTTGGCGAGGAGAGAACGAGGCGATACAGCGGGCCAGACAGGAGACCGGATTAGTAGAAGGCGAGCGCGTCTGGAAGTTTGTCTGGGATGAAGTATGCTGGGTGGTTCAAGGGAAGACGGCGGACGGAACGCAGGTTATGGTCTGGCTGCCAGAGGGCAAGCAGGCGCAAGAGAAGCCGCTGTCTGAAGGGGTATCCGAGCCGCAGATGCGCAAGATCATCGAAGAGACTCTACCGGACATCGATGTTGTAAAGTTGACTCCCGGTATATATAACAATCAATATGTCTGGGAACTATTCTATAAGGATAAGACTCACCATTATTACCGATTCTTCAGCTATAGCAATGGGGAATCCTTAACGGAAGTGTTTACTTTGCCGAATCGTTAAGACGGTAAGGAAGAGGACAGGCTCTGTTCAAGAGAGGTTGATGAAAAGGTGCATGCACGGAATTAGCCGTAGTTATGCCCCGATCAGCCTTCTTTGAACAGGGCTTGTTTTTGTATGGATAAAGTCAGTTGCAGGCAGTTATGGGAACAATTAATATCCCGAATTTTAAATAATTTTCACACATCCGCTCGTCCTCTTATAGAAGATATGATATACTTAACCCAGTTGTTTTGATAGACGAAAGTATATATAGAAGATATATCATTATATAAGGGGGACATCTCGTGAAACTGCGAATTGGAACAATTGTCGCTAGCGTTGCAGTTTCGGCGCTGCTGTTATTTGGGGGCTGGTATGCTTACCAGCATTGGGCGGTAGAGAGCCCATTCGAGAACATAGTGAAGCAATTTGACGGTGTGAACAGTGTTCAATCGGATATAAATAGACAGCAGGTCGCTTTGAAGCTGGACTTGAAGCCCGGGACGAATCTTGGTGAGCTGGTTCAACAGATTAGACAGGATGGCAAGAAGTGGATTGGAAAACGTGAGCTTGAGCTTGATATCCAGGATCAATCGAATCATGAGCTGAACCAGCTCTGGAATGAAGCGCTGTTCCCGGTCGCCGAAGCGATGGAGAATAAGCAATATACTGAAATCAATGAGACATTGGACAAACTGCAGCAACAGCATAAATCAGTGACAGCCCGGGCTGAGATGGATGAGAAGAATGTATATATTACGTTGACGGATGGCCAGGCAAGCAAGTTCATTATTTTACCCCGTGTTCCAGAGCGAATGGGGGTATGGCCTAATGCGTAAAAGAATCGTTGAGATCACGATCGGTTTTGTGCCCGTGCTGTTCATTTTTCTAGCCTTTACAGGGGTTAATATCGCGCCTGTCGTCTTGCTTGGACTGTTGGCAGGAGGGGTATTCGTCCTTGCCAAGATGCGTGGCGGGATTGCGATAGGTACAGCCCATGACCGTAGACGTAGAAAGAAGGGACCTGCCAAGCTGACCTTCGCTGATATCGGCGGACAGGAGAGCGCCAAGCAGGAATTAATCGAAGCGCTTGACTTCATGGTCCGTTACGAAGAGATCACGAAGTTCGGGATTCGACCGATCAAGGGAATTCTGTTAACCGGTCCGCCAGGAACGGGGAAGACGCTGCTAGCAAAAGCTGCGGCTCAGTATACGAATTCTGTGTTCGTGGCTGCATCGGGGAGTGAGTTCGTTGAAATGTATGTCGGGGTCGGGGCAAGCCGGATCCGTGATCTGTTCAAGGAGGCGCGCACCCGGGCCACGAAGGAGAATAAAGAGAGTGCCGTAATCTTCATCGATGAGATCGACGTAATTGGCGGTAAACGCGAGGGCGGTCAACAGCGGGAATATGATCAGACGCTGAACCAGCTGCTGACGGAGATGGATGGAATCTACACTTCAGATACGCCACGTATTCTGTTAGTTGCTGCGACGAATCGTAAAGAGATGCTGGATAATGCCTTGCTCCGTCCGGGGCGATTTGACCGTCATATACAAGTAGATCTGCCTGACAAAAGAGGGCGTATGCACATTCTGCAGCTTCATGCCGGAAATAAACCGCTGGCAGAGGATGTGGATCTGGAGAAAGTGGCGGAGGAGACCTTTGGTTTCTCCGGTGCGCAGCTGGAGAGCGTCATGAATGAAGCGGCGATCTATGCGCTGCGCGATTCGCAGGAGCTGATCACTCAGCTTCATCTGTCGCTGGCCATCGATAAGGTGATGCTAGGTGAGAAGACGGATCGCGAGTCCACGGTGGAAGAGAAACGACGCGTCGCCGTGCATGAGCTGGGCCACGCGGTCGCTGCCGAGGTTGTCTCGCCGGGCAGTGTCAATCAGGTGGTATTGAGTCCGCGGGGGCGCGCGCTTGGCTATGTTCGCCACAATCCCCAGGATGAAAAATATCTGTATACCAAGGAATATATGGAAGGTCAGATCATGGTTGCATTGGCCGGAGCAGCGGCTGAGGAAATTTATTATGGCGGCCGTAGTACCGGCTCCAGTAATGATTTCGAGCAGGCCTTGAATATCGTGGAGACGATGATGACCTCCGGGCTTACCTCATTGGGCATTATGAATATGGACATGGTGACCAAGGAAGTGCTGATGAGAGAGAATTCCAGGATTCTCGATGAGCTGGCTGCCAAATCCAAGCAAATTCTGTTGGATCATGCAGCGGTATTCGAGCATTCACTGGACATTCTGTTGAAGGAAGAAAGACTGTCTGGAGAACAATTCCGATGTCAATTTAGTGAATTTACAAATTTACCGGCATAAAACATGATGCCGGTTATTTTTTTTTACTTTTTCCTCATGCTAAGATATTATTATATGTTGGGTATAAAAAGATGTATTATTCGACATCTGGGGTACAATATTACGTGAGATTATGAAAGGATGGAGCGAGAAGACCATGAATTTCAAAAAAATAGGTGTCATTGGTGGCGGCACAATGGGGCAAGGCATTGCAGAAATGCTCGCAGCCAAAGGACTCGATGTGCTACTCGTGGAGGAGACAACTGACAAACTGAATCATGCCTACAGCATGATTGAGACTAGCCTTGATAAGCAATTGGAGAAATGGGCGATTACGAAGGCTGAGAAGAAATTGATCTTATCCAAAATTCATAAAGTAACTCATTTTGCCGAACTCGGTACCTGCGATATGGTAATCGAGACCATTTCGGAGGATTTGGATGCCAAGAGACAGGTGTTCAAGCAGCTTGACCAAGTATGTCCAAGCAATATTATTCTGGCCAGCAATACGTCAACGCTTAGCTTGACTGAAATTGCCGGCTCTACGAAATATCCGGAGCGTGTGATTGGCATGCACTTTATTTACCCTGTTGCCAAGATCAATCTGGTTGAGATCATTCGTGGCTTGAAAACTTCGGAGGCAACCTTCGAAGAAACCAAGCATTTCGTGGAAGAAGTCGTAGACAAGCATGGGATTATGGTCTATGAATCCCCAGGGTTCGTCACTTCCCGCATCATCTGTCTGATGATCAATGAAGCGCTGCATGTGCTTGGCGAAGGCGTTGCTTCGGCGGAAGATATCGACGATGCTATGCGCATCGGTTATCAATTCCAATATGGACCGCTGGAAATGGCTGACCGCTTTGGCCTGGATTCGATCCTGGCTGCTCTGGAGCGCATGTTCCGTGAATTCGGCGAATTGAAATACCGCCCTTCCTTCGTGTTGAAGAAAATGGTTCGCGCCGGATCGCTCGGTGTGAAGACAGGCGAAGGATTTTTCAAATACAATAAGGACGGTGACCGGGTGTGAAATTGCTCGTAATCAATGCAGGAAGCTCATCTCTGAAATATCAATTGTATGACATGACGGATGAATCGGTATTGGCTAAAGGTCTGGTAGAACGGATCGGTATGGATTCCTCGATCCTTACCCATAAGCCGACTGGCAAAGAGGAAGTTACCGAAGTGAGTGAAATTCTCGAGCATACGACAGCGATTCGCAAGGTGCTTGAGAAATTGACGGATAAAGAGCATGGTGTGCTTGAGTCTGTTGAAGAGATCCAAGCCGTGGGACATCGCGTCGTTCATGGCGGGGAAGCATTCAAGGGCTCTGCGCTCGTAACAAGTGAAGTAAAAGCGGAAATCCGCCGTCTGTTCGACTTGGCGCCGCTGCACAATCCGCCAGCCATTCTGGGGATTAACGCTGCGGAGAAGAATATGCCAGGCGTACCACAGGTGGTTGCATTTGATACTGCCTTCCACCAGACGATGGAAGAGAAGGTATATTTGTACCCGATCCCGAAAGTATTATATAAGAAACACCGCGTTCGTCGTTACGGAGCTCACGGTACCTCTCATCAATATGTTAGCAAGGTAGCCGCAGATTACCTGAACCGTCCGATTGAAGATCTGAAGATCATCACCTGCCATATCGGTAACGGTGCCAGCATGACGGCTGTTCAGGGCGGTGTATCTACCGATACGTCGATGGGTCTGACTCCGCTTGAGGGTCTCATGATGGGAACGCGCAGTGGCGATCTTGATCCAGCGGTAGTTACATTCGTGATGAACAAGGAAGAACTGTCGCTGAGTGAAGCGAACTCGATGTTGAACAAGCATAGCGGCTTGCTGGCGATCTCTGGAAGCAGCAGTGATATGCGCGACATCACCGATGGCATGGCCGAGGGCGATCCAAATTCCACGCTGGCCTTTGAAATGTACGAATATCGCCTGCGCAAATACATCGGATCTTATGCAGCGGCTATGAACGGGGTCGATGTGATCGTATTTACGGCCGGTGTCGGTGAGAACTCGGCGATTGTGAGAGAGAAGGTTTGTGAGAACCTTACTTATCTCGGCGTTGAGATCGATCCTGAATTGAACAAGGTTCGCTCCGGTGATCCGCGTCGTATTTCCACGCCAAATTCCAAGGTCGAAGTATTGGTTATTCCGACCAATGAGGAATTGATGATCGCGCGGGATACGTACCGCATCGTTCAAGAGAACCAATAATAACAATGACTTAAAATGTGAGTTCAAAAAGACCGCTTTCAGCACCGAGATCACGGCTTGATTCATTTTGTGATGCAAAGCGGACTTTTTGAACGACCTATTAAGAGGAGAGATATGGCATGACGATCAAAAGTGTGATCCGTCAAGTTAACGAGCATGTCGGTGAGACGGTTGTAATCGGCAGCTGGCTTAACAACAAGCGTTCGAGCGGTAAAATTCAATTTTTGCAGCTTCGCGACGGTACCGGTTATATTCAAGGGGTTGTCGTGAAGAGTGAAGTGAGCGAAGAGGTATGGGAGAAGGCGAAGAGCCTGACCCATGAATCCTCGATGTATGTGACCGGGGTCATTCGCGAGGAGCCTCGCAGTCATTCCGGCTACGAGATGACCGTAACGGACATCGAGATCATTCAATTAACGGAGAATTATCCGATCACGCCGAAGGAGCACGGAGTAGATTTCCTGATGGATCATCGTCATCTATGGCTGCGCAGTCCAAAGCAGCGGGCGATTATGGTAATTCGTGCCGAGATCATCCGCGCGGTTCAGGAGTTCTTCCATACGAATGGATTTACAAAGATGGACCCGCCGATCTTGACGCCAACATCAGCTGAGGGAACGACGAATCTGTTCCATACGAAATATTTCGATGAGGATGCATATCTGACACAGAGCGGTCAGCTTTATATGGAAGCTGCAGCGATGGCGCTTGGCAGGGTCTATTCCTTCGGACCGACATTCCGGGCTGAGAAATCGAAGACTCGCCGCCATTTGATCGAGTTCTGGATGATTGAACCGGAGATGGCCTTCACCGATCATGAAGAGAGCCTCGTCGTGCAAGAGAACTTCGTCTCTCATATCGTGCAATCGGTGCTGAAGAACTGCCGTCATGAGTTGGAGACGTTGGACCGCGATATCTCCAAGCTGGAGAATATCAAGGCACCGTTCCCGCGTATTTCCTATGATGAAGCGATCGAATATTTGCATACGCAAGGCTTCGATATCCCATGGGGCGAGGATTTCGGTGCGCCGCATGAGACGGCGATCGCAGAACGCTATGACAAGCCGGTATTCATTACGAACTATCCGGCAGGCATTAAGGCGTTCTATATGAAGCCTGATCCTAATCGTCCTGAAGTCGTTCTATGCGCCGATATGATCGCACCTGAGGGCTACGGCGAGATTATCGGAGGATCGCAGCGTATCGATGATCCTGAATTGATGGAGGAACGCTTCAAGGAGCATAATCTGTCCCCAGAGACCTATCAATGGTATATGGATCTGCGCAAATACGGATCTGTACCGCATTCCGGTTTCGGTCTAGGTCTGGAACGTACAGTAGCCTGGATCTGTGGAATTGAGCATGTTCGTGAGACGATTCCATTCCCACGGATGCTGTATCGCCTATATCCATAAGCAGGTGAGAGGACATGGCTATGAACGATAGCTGGAAAGTATGGTCGAAGGGAATCTCCTTCGGGCTAGAGGCGGCGATGGTGAATATTCCGCATGCTCTATTCGTCCATTACCGGCGGCTGCATTTGGATGAAATGGAAGTGATGCTGCTCGTTCAGCTGCTTTCTTTCAAACAGGTGGAGCATAATGATTTTCCTTCTATCGATCAACTGGAGCTGCGCATGGGTACAGCTCCCGGCGAATTATCTCCTGTCATCAGGCGCTTGATGAAGGAGGGCTGGTTCAGCATCGATGAGTTGGTAGACGAGTCTACGGGGATTCGGTCTGAACGGTATAATCTGTCGGGGATGTATGAGAAGCTGGGGCAATGCCTGGCTGAGCAGCGCGCAGCCGCAGGACGGCCAGCGGAAGAGGAAGTCCCTGTTCCCAAGCCGAAGGAAGGGCAAGCGCAGAACATATTCGTCATTTTCGAACGGGAATTTGCTCGCCCTTTATCGCCGATGGAATGTGAGACGATCTCCGGCTGGGTAGATCAGGATGGATATCCCGAGGATTTGATTCTGCTGGCTTTGAAGGAAGCGGTATTCGCTGGCAAGGTTCATTTTCGCTATATCGACCGTATTCTGCTGGAATGGAGCCGTAATCGCGTCAAGACGGTTGAAGACGCCAAGGCTCATATTCAGAAGTTCCGGACCGGTGCGCGTTAAGCTGTATGGGGTAATAGTATAATAGTATAAGAGCCAGGCTCCAATAGGGGGCCTGGCTCTTATTGCTAATTAATGAGTATTATGCGTCACCTATCAGCTCCCAGGAGCCCCAAGGGCTGCCAGGCTCTTCGCCTTGTGTCCACCAGAGCGCTTTCCAGAGTTGCCCGTTAAAGAGCACGATATCACCTTCGTCGTACACCTTGTTGCTGTTCCAAGGGAAGTATTCACCCAAGTGATTTGGGTCCCCTGGGTATCCAGGCTCTGGATAAGTGGGTGCCGCAGGATTCTTGGATAGATTTACATCGATCACTTGATAGAAGGCATTATCCGTATCCGCGATATCCCACACAGCTACGATGACATAATAGCCTTCGCGGTCATTTGGTACGAAGCAATCGTGATAGACATCATCTGGCGGGATGGCTCCGTCATCGACGTATCTGCAGAACAGCTCCAGATCGGAGCGCTTCAGTGGTGAATTAGGGTCCCAGCCTTTTTTGGTAATATAGTAGTCCCAGGTATTCGTGCTGTGGTTAGCTACGAGCTTCCAATGGAAAGTATGCTCGCCGCCCGTCATATTCACCTTGGACCAGCGAGTTGAGCTTTGCTCATCGAGCTCCAGGAATACTCCGGCGCTGGCGATTTTACCATCAGGTACACCGATTTCCGGGAAGTCGCCGCGGCCTTCTACACTGTATGGCTCATACACGACAGCTCCGCAGTTCGTATTTTGTCCAGTTGAGCATAGATGAGCCCGGCTATCGACAACATAGCCATGGGCTGATGCGCTGTTGGCAAAGATGAGGGAACAGGCAAAAATGAGGAATAAGCTACCTGCGGTGACATAGAGCATTTTCAGTCTTGAGAAATGAGTTCTGGCGCTGGCAAAAGCTTGGTTCGTCATCATGTACTCCTCCTTCGTTTAAATAAAATAAAAATCTGTTTATTCTAGTTAATACAAAGTCAGCGCTTACATATGACTGATTGCTTCTGTCTGAAAAGTGCACGGGGTCCCTTTTTAAACAGCGATCCTCCCTTCATTCTGGTATTATTATCAAATCCTGAAGAGGGCTATATTATTTACTATAGTAAGTAGCTTCATCTCCTGCGGCGAATTCTCCGGGAATTGATGACAGGATAGAGCATCATCATTGGAGATCATGGATTGATTAGTAAATTTTGCTATTATTTTATTTCTAAAAAATGGTATTGTCAACTATATTATTAAATTTAAATAGTTAGCGCCCGCTAGTATAATTGCAAATCATACCTCTGTTTTGGGGCTGAGTCGGAGTTAGCAAGTGCGGTTAGGTGAGGATGATAAGTGCATATATGCAACTATTTTGGCGGATTTGGCTCACTATATGGGAAATAGCTGCTTTTATACACTTACTTGGTCGGATTTTCTGTTGAAGGCGGCTAAAATAAAGAAATAGTTGTACATCCGCAGTTATTTTCTTGATTCAGGGTAGCGTCAAGAAGTTTGTGTAAGCCAGTAAAGTATCCATCTGAGATGGAGTTGCGAGAGGGTTGGGTGGGGGCGGAGGCCTCCGCCCCCACCCAACCCAGGCCGTACAGTATTTGGTTAGTTTTCGTTCAGTGCGTCTGAGCTCGGATAACGTTCTTCAAACATTTGGTTCAGCTCCTCCCGTACTCGTGGATCACCGAAACCACGAATCACACGGCTCTCAAAACGCTCGTTGTAGGCGATCACATCCAAGTAGACAATCTTCTCAGCCGCATCCATATTCGTTAAGCTGTTCATCGGTTTCAGGCGCTTACGAATCTCTTTGTTCATTCGTTCAATCGGATTGGATGTATAGATCGCCTCCTTGATTAAAGCGGGATAGTGATAGAACGTCAGAAGCGTCGACAGTTGTTCTTCCCACGACTTCACTTCCTTGGGGTACAATCTGTTCCATTTGCTTTTAAAGGTATCAAAGGCAGCAAGAGCACAGTCATGGTCAAGAGCGTTGTAGATCGTTTTGAGATCTTCAATGAAATCGGTCTTGTGCTGGACACGAACTTTCGGAAAAGTGGAACGCACCTTATGCACCACACAGTGCTGAACATCAGCTTGGGGATAGACTTCTTTAAAGGCTTGCTCCAGTCCCGGTAGCCCATCAAACACGCCCAGCAGCACTTCGTGAACACCACGGCTGTACAGGTCCGTAAGGACACTCTTCCAGCCATTTGAGCTCTCTTGACCGCCTACGTAAAAACCTAGAATCTGACGATGTCCTTCGTCATCGATTCCCATGGCAAAGTAGATGACCTCTCCGCTTACCGTACTGCGTTTGAGCTTGACGTATAGGCCATCCAGGTAGATGACGCTGTAGCGTTTCTTTAACGAACGCTTTTGCCAATTCTGGATATCCTCCAGAACGGTGGCCGTAATGTTGCTAACCGTCGTTGGTGAGTAGTGGCTGCCAAACATACTTTCAATAAATCGAGCGACATCACGCGTACCCATGCCGCTTTTGTACATTTGAATAACGGCCTCCTCTAGCCAGCCATCTCGACGCTGGTAGGGCTCAAATACCTGGGTTTGAAACACACCGTTGCGATCCCGTGGGACTTCCAAATCGGTAATGTGTCCGTATTTCGTGTGCAACGCACGTTTGTAGTAGCCGTTTCGGCTGTTATGTTCATTCTTATCATCTGCCATGAAGTGCTTAATCTCTGCTTTCATGATGGATTCCAGATTTTCTTTTATAAATTGAGTGACAAGATTTTCAAATAGATTTTTGATTGAATTTTCGGGTATCATAGTCATCGAGTAGGGTTCCTTTCTTGGTGATTTCGCAATCTCGAGGATACCCTACTTTTTTATGTTTTGGATAGACTCCAAATCATGGTACACAACTTATTTTACGTCATCTGATTCAGGCTGGTTTATTTAGAATAAGTGTATTTCTGCAGCTATTATGTTCGTGCGCTCTGTGGAATAAGTGGCTCTGTGGAATACGGCGAATCGAATTGATTTTCTAGAAAAAATAAATTTGTTTGAAAAATATGCAGGGGTGGCCTGTGTTGCTTACGTCTATTATATGGAGAAGGAGGGGAGAAAGATTGGCGAAAAGGACGAATTGCACTTTATTCAACAGCTTAGACAAGGAGACCGGGAAGCGTTCCGCGAGCTCGTACAGACTTACCGGAATCATGTCTATCGGGTAGCGTACTCCGTACTGCATGATGAGCAGGAAGCGGAGGATGCGGCCCAGGAAACCTTTCTGCAAATCTATAAATCTCTCTCTGAATACCGTGAGCAAGGCTTCAAGACATGGCTAACCCGGATTGCTCTACATAAAGCGATTGATTTGAAGCGTAAGCGCGAGCGCCGCAAGGAACAGCAAGGGGACGTGATGGAAATCGCATCCTATATGTCGGCTCCATCCGAGCATGTGCTTAAGGGACTGCTGGACGAAGAGCAAAGACAGGAGCTTAGACAGAAGATCGAGGAGCTTCCGGCTGGACATCAGACGATTATTACTGCTTTTTATTTGCAAGGGAAGAGTTACGGACAGATTGCGATGGAGCTTAATATCGCCGAGAAGACCGTGGAATCGAAGTTATATCGCGCCAGGATGTGGATGAGAGAGCACTGGAAGGAGGAGGATTGGTAATGGAATCACATACTCATGCATCTCTACAGGTATGGAAGGCGTATATTCAGGGGCAGCTTCCCCTGGAGGAAGAACAGCGGCTGGAGAAAATGCTGCTTGAAGATGAAGAATCCGTACAGCTCTATGCTGAGGCCCTCTCTCTACTAGAGAATGAAATGCCGTTGATGAGTGAAGAGGAATTATGGCTTGATGAGTTGATGTCCGCGCTGCCAGCGGTTCCGGAGCCATCCTCGGATCGTGCGAAGGAACTAGGCAAGGTCGCCCAATGGTTCGCCCAGCCTTGGCTGCAGTACGTCATCGCGGCTTCGATTACTTTATTGCTGATGACTAGCGGATTTTTCGATGCTTTATTCTCACGGGCTAATGAGGCGATGCATCATTCTAACGATATTTCGGTGAGTGATCAGTTAATGGATACAGCTACAAGCTGGTTCGACAAAATGAAAAAATGAACAGAAAGGAAGGATTATATTGACACAATATCGCAATAGATTGCTTGCGCTCATTTTGAACCTGATTCCTGGTTTGGGGCATCTATATTGGGGGAAAAAGGTAAGAGGGGTGCTCTATCCGATGTTCTTCTTCGGCGGAATCTTATTTGGATTCCTGCTGTCGGTAGCTTCAAGCGATGAAGTTTTTCTGGGAATTACGGTGGTGGCGGCATTTATTCTCTGGTGTATTTCCATGCTAGATCTGATCATTGTGCTGTTACGAGAACCTACACAGGTATATCCATCCGTTCAGCAGCAAGCACCACCGATTGATCCGCTTGACCCCTTGGGCATTATGCCTCCGCCTATGAGCAAGAAAGACCAGGACAGAGAGCGCTTCTATATCATTCTGCTGTCATTCGTGCCCGGGCTCGGTCATTTTCAGATGGGATTGATGCAAAGAGGGCTTTCGTTTCTGATTTCCTTCTTCGGTCTGTTCACGATGCTGCTGTTCGTGACCGGGATTACCCATGAGTCGGTCTTCCTTCTGTTCCTCGGTCTCTTGCCGATCATTTGGCTCTACTCGATGTTCGATGCGGTCGGGCTTGTCCATCGCAAGCAGGCCGGAATGAGTATTCAGGACCGGACCTTGTTCGATGAGTGGGAATCCGGACGAGGCGAAGGCAGACGCAGTAAGGTTCTCGCCACGCTGCTATCAGCTTTTCCAGGGGCAGGGCAAATGTATCTGGGCTTGCAGAAGCGCGGTCTGCAGTTAATGGTGATGTTCTTGGGGAGCTTCTACATCATCGATGTACTACGACTGAAGGTGTTCCTGTTCATCATCCCTATCATCTGGTTCTTCAGTCTGTTCGATGGTCTGCAGCAGATTAGCCGCTATGGCATTCTGCCGCTGGAGGATCGCCCATTGATCGATGGCAAGCGTAATTACCAGCACTGGCTCGGCATCATTCTGATTGTGCTTGGAATATATTATGTATCTATGGATTTACTAGTCCCGATGGTGGAGAGGTATTTCCCGGGGATTAAGCTTACCTATTTCATTCATCATTATCTGCGTCCGGTGCTCATCGCCTTCCTGTTGATCGGGGGAGGATTGAAGCTGGTAAACGGTACACGCAATAAATCGACGCTATAAAAATAGTTGAACCCCTCTGCTGGATAATCCGGCGGAGGGGTTTTGTGTTGCAGCAATTAATAGGTACTAATCAGATTTGTGTAGATATATAATACGTAATATATATTTAAAAATTTATTTATAACGCATATATAACTGGAAAATTATTTATTGTGCGTATTAATTATTGAATTTACGATAAATATGACGTATTATATAGGTGGGCGAAAAAGGGCCTGCTACAAACTACAAAAACCAAAGTGCCGAAAACAGGAAGGGAGCTTCAACATGAGTATACAAAGAGTAAATTCATTTCGAAATGGTGGTAAGGAGAATGTGGGGCTTCTGGGCGGCAAGGGTGGCAACCTTGCAGAGATGACTAAAGTGGGACTTCCGGTTCCGCTCGGTTTCACGATTACGACAGAGGTCTGCAGAGAGTTCTATCGTATCGGCTGCCGATTGCCAGAAGGATTAATGGAGGAAGTGCTCGCTGCTTTGGTTGAGCTGGAAAAGGAGCAGGATCGGGAATTCGGCCATGCAGAGCATCCATTGCTTGTGTCTGTACGTTCAGGCGCAGTCACCTCGATGCCAGGGATGATGGATACGATTCTGAATCTCGGATTGAATGATGAAACGGTAGAAGGATTGGCTAAGCTGACGAATCATCGTCGCTTCGCTTATGATTGTTACCGCCGCTTGATCCAAATGTATGGCTCGGTTGTGTACAACATTGAAGGAGTTCATTTTGAGCGTCTGATTCAACAGGAGAAGCAGCTCGTAGGCTGTCTGGAGGATCAGCAGCTGTCCGAAGAGTCGTTGATTTCACTTGTAGATCAATTCAAGAAATTGATCGAGACGAAGACGGGGCGCTCCTTCCCGCAGGATGTGAAGCAGCAGCTTAAAGGGGCGATTGAAGCGGTGTTCCAATCCTGGTCTAGTCCAAGAGCGAAGGTGTATCGTAAAGTGCATCTTATCCCGGACGACCAGGGTACAGCCGTCAACGTACAGTCCATGGTGTTTGGTAATATGGGCGAGACGAGCGGAACGGGCGTTCTGTTCACACGAAATCCATCGACTGGTGAACCCGTGATGTTCGGTGAATTTCTTATGAATGCACAAGGGGAAGATGTTGTAGGCGGTACTAGAACGCCATGTCAGATTGCTGAGCTGAAAGAGACGATGCCTCAAGCCTATGAAGAGCTCTCCCAATGTGCCAAGCAGCTGGAAATGCAGTATCGCGATATGCAGGATATTGAGTTCACGATTGAGAACGGGAAGCTGTATTTGCTGCAAACCCGTAATGCGAAGCGGAACGCTAAGGCGGCGCTCAAGGTAGCGACGGATCTGGTCGAGGAAGGTCTTATCTCCAAGGAAGAAGCCTTGATGCGGATCGATCTGCAGCATTTGAATCATCTGCTGCATCGTTCGATTGCAACGGATGCGGAGCATACGGTTATGGCAACAGGTCTTCCGGCTTCTCCGGGGGCAGCCTGTGGTCAGGTTGTATTCACTGCGGATACCGCGGATGAATGGAAGAAGGAAGGTAGACAGGTCGTTCTTGTGCGTATGGAGACGACCCCAGAGGATATACACGGCGTCATTGCAGCGGAAGGCGTCATTACGCTGCGCGGGGGAATGACCAGTCACGCTGCTGTTATAGCCCGCGGGATGGGTAAGCCTTGCGTCTGCGGCTGCGAGACGATGCAGATGGATGAAGAGCATAAGCAACTGACCGGAGGCGGAATCATCATCCTCGAGGGAGATTGGGTTACCATCGATGGCAGTACCGGTCAAGTCATTCCAGGCAGACTGGAATTGCAGGAAGCTGATCTGCCGCCAGAGCTGATGATGATCCTCAGCTGGGCCGATGAAGTGCGCACAATGAAGGTGCTGGCTAATGCCGATTCACCACTCGACGCTCGTAAGGCTAGAGAATTTGGTGCGGAAGGCATCGGTTTGTGCAGAACGGAGCATATGTTCCTCTCTCCGGCGCGTGTGCCGATTGTGCAGCAGATGATCATGGCGGAGACCGAGAGCGACCGGCAGGTGGCATTGAATCGATTGCTGCCGATGCAAAGATCGGATTTCGAGGATATCTTCCGGGAGATGGATGGACATCCGGTGACGATCCGGCTGCTTGACCCGCCGCTGCATGAATTCCTCCCGAATATGGAGGAGCTGACAGAGCGCTTGGCAGCGCTGCCATCCCAAGGCGAGGGAGCTGCGGCTGAGCGGTTGAAGCTGGAACAGATGATCCGCCGGGTCCGTGATCTGCATGAATCCAACCCGATGCTGGGTCAACGCGGCTGTCGCCTAGGCATTATGTTCCCAGAGATTTACGAAATGCAAGTGGAAGCGATCTTCCAGGCTGTGCTGCGTTGTCTATGGGATGGAGTCATCGTACTGCCGCAGGTCATGATCCCGCTCGTCGGGCATGTGAATGAACTGCATCTGCTGCGCTGCATGGTAGATCAGGTAGCCGAGCAAGTGTTAGGTGAAGAGAAACGCTATTGCCTGTACAAAGTCGGCACGATGATCGAGGTGCCGCGGGCAGCGCTGACCGCTGGGGAGATAGCCCGCTCCGCTGACTTCTTCTCCTTCGGGACGAATGACTTGACACAGATGACCTTCGGCTATAGCCGGGATGATGCGGAGGGCAAATTCCTGGCGCATTATATCGAGCATAAGCTGCTGCCGAATAATCCATTCCAGGTATTAGATACGGAAGGGGTCGGCAAGCTGATCGAAATGGCGATTACCCAGGGACGGGCACGTAATCCGATGCTTACTACGAGCATCTGCGGGGAGCATGGCGGTGATTATGAATCGATCATGTTCTGTGCTCGGATCGGACTGGACTATATCAGCTGCTCGCCTTACAGATTGCCTGTGAGCCGGATCGCCGCAGCACAAGCGCAGATCATCATGCAATCTGAGCTGGCCCAACAGGTGGAAGCTGGTTTGGATGAAGAACAGACGGCTGTCTGATTCAAGGGAATTATAAATTAGAATAGGTATAGAACGATGAATCCGGGTGGAGGTTCAAGCTCATATAGGGGGGAGCTGTGAGCTTTCCACCCGGAATGCTATAATCTGAATATATTGCTTGCTGGCAGTGTATGCTTAAGGCAAATCATACGGACAGGAGCAGGAGGAGAGCGCCATCGAACTAACAGCCAGGCAATTGGAGATTATTAATATCGTCAAGAAGCATGCGCCTATTACAGGAGAGCAAATCGCAGAAATGCTGACCGTGACTCGTCCGACGATCCGCGCGGATTTATCGCTCCTGGTGATGCTGGACTATATCTCCGCCAAGCCCAAGGTAGGCTATTTTCCTGGAAAAAGGGCCGAACGAGAGCAGTCGGAATCCTATATTCTACGCAAGATGAAGGTCGGACAAGTTCAAGGTATACCGATCGTTGTAGATGTGAAGACGACGGTACAGGATGCGGTGGTCACCTTATTCCTGGAGAATATCGGAAGTCTTGTGGTTGCAGATGAGAATGGAAAGCTGGCGGGGGTTCTCTCCCGCAAGGATCTACTCAAAGTGACGCTAGGAAATTCGAATGCGGCGTCAATGCCGGTCAGCATGGTGATGACCAGACAGCCTAATATTATAACCATTACTCCAGACGAATCGGTCTATGAAGCGGCACGTAAAATGATTCATCATCAGGTGGATAGTCTGCCCGTCATATCCTATACGGATCAGGAGCCTTCCTCTGATTCGGAGTTCAATGTCGTAGGTCGGATTACGAAGACAACCATTATCAAGCTGCTGTTCGATCAAATGGAGCAGGAATAAGCAGGGGGACAAACAAGCATGAGTACAACGGCGTATACGATAACCATATGTTCCGACTCCGTCGGTGAGACAGCGGACGCAGTGACACGGGCGGCTGTTCGGCAATTTGAAGCATCGGAAATCAAGATTAAACGCTATATCAATATAAGGAATGAAGAAGAGCTGCGCCTGCTCATGGAGGAGACCTCCAAGACCGGGGGATTCGTAGCCTACACCTTGGTACAACCGGAATTACGGGCGTCGATCAAGGAGCATGCCATTCGCCTGAATGTGCGGGTGGTGGATATTATGGGGCCGATGATTCAAGCGATTGTGGACACATTTGCGGATCAGCCAAAGAGCAAGCCTGGCTTGCAATATCGCTTGGATGCGGATTATTTCCAGCGTGTTGAGGCTGTGGAATTTGCCGTAAAATGTGATGATGGCAAGGATCTGAGTGCGATCCTGAAGGCGGATATTATATTGCTGGGAGTGTCCCGTACATCCAAGACGCCACTTAGTGTATATCTGGCCCATAAGGGCAAGAAAGTGGTTAATTACCCGGTCGTGCCGGAAATCCAGCCGCCGGAGCAGCTATATCGAAAATCCCTAGGCCAGATCATCGGTCTGACTATGGATGCCGAGCATTTATTAAAGATCCGCTCTGGGAGATTGAAGACGATGGGGTTGCCTGTACTATCGCGATATGCCTCTTTAGAACGCATTGTTGAGGAATTGGAATATGCACAATCCTTATTCGATCGGCTGGGCTGCCCTGTCATTGACGTGACAGATCGGGCGATCGAGGAGACGGCCGGACTTGTGATGGATATGATTACAACTACTTAGAAGACACTTCATTACCACAAAATCCCCGGAGGATGCCTATCAAGCATCTTCCGGGGATTTTAAATTCCGTATTATTTACCTAGCACTTGCTCTTCCAGCTTACGACCGGTAGGTGTATTCGCCAGCTCGGCTATGCTATGGAACATGGGACTCCCCCTTCGGCGCTTGAGCGATGATAGGTCTGCACTTGCCATATTTCCTTAATATGGGGGAGGGTGTGCATGCGATTAATCACGGTCTGATCGACCGCTTGATCGAGCTCGATCGCCATTAAGGCATCTTCTCCCTTGCCTGTACGCGATACTTCCATATACCCGATGTTGATATGATGGTTGGCGAGCAAGGTAGTGACATGAGCCACGGCACCATGCTTGTCCTCATGAAGGATAAGCATGGCCGGAGTGCTGCCGGCAGGATTCGGGTTCAATTGGATCACTTCGCGGATTTCTATACTGCCGCCACCGATCGAGACGCCGATCACTTCAATGGCTCCACGCTTGTCATGCAGGGTGAGGCGAGCTGTATTCGGATGGTCGGTCTCTTCCTCGGCTGTTACGAAAGTAATGTCAACCCCTTGCTCCTTAGCGATTTCAAGCGCCTTCGGTATCCGTGCGTCGGAGGTATCGAAATCGAGGATTCCGCTCACGATGGCCAGATCGCTTCCATGTCCTTTATATGTCTTGGCGAAGGAACCGTATAGGGTAACGGTAACAGATTCGGGTACTCGTCCGAACAGCCTGCGTGCTGCCCGGCCGATGCGGTTGGCTCCTGCCGTATGCGAGCTGGACGGGCCGATCATAACAGGGCCGATAATATCAAATACAGATGTAAACGGCATATATAATTCTCCTCCTGGATTAATATTGAGAATGATCCAGTGATCTAATGAATAATTTTAGATTTGACATTTATTTAGGCGATTTCAATGCTGGCCGGGGTTGCAGCAGGTGCAGCAGTTGGCTCGGGTTTAGTTCCGCGGATCTCAGCGACTGTGCGGATCTTATAGTTCTTGAACACGACTGAACCGATGAAGCCAGCTAGGATACCGCATAATGCGCATAATGCCGCCGCAATGGTCACCGTCTTCGCATCATTGAAGCCGTACATAACCATGAGTCCAGCGATCGGTGTAGCCGTACCTGTCGCATTGTTAGTCAGGTTAAAGAGGGCGACAACGACCCCGGCCATAGCTCCGCCCAGGAAATTGGTCACATAGACCGGAATCGGGTTGGCGGATATGACGTCGGCTTGTGTTAATGGTTCGATCGCAACAGCAATAGTAGAGCTGCGGTCACCGAACTTCATACGATGGAAGAAGACGAAGTTCATGAAGGATGATCCCATGACAGACAGGGCCCCGATCGCCATCGGCAGACCGGTCAGACCCAGCATCGCGGTAAGCGCCATGGAACTGAGCGGTGCGGTCGCCACGACGGTGATAACTCCGCCGAGAACAATCCCCATAATAATCGGATTATTGTTGGCCGCTGTTGTAATAATGCCACCGATATTCATGAGTGTAGCGTTAACGACTGGCGTTGCCATATTCGCAACAAATCTGACGAGCGGTGCAGCGACGATGATGCAGACGATAAGATCAAGTCCATCCGGCACCTTCTTCTCGATCAGCTTGACGAGGAAGGATACGAGATAGCCGGCGATGAAGCCGGGAAGCAAGCCAGTTCCCGCACAAGCTGCTCCGAGCAGCAGAGCGTAGACCGGGGAGACGCCCATAGCGAGTGAAACCAGTGCTGCGGCTGCTACACCACCCATACTGCCGGAAGCGAGTCCGACCTCCTTAGCAAGACTGAAGCCGAACAGGTCGCCGCCTACATAGCTTTGAAATGCTTCTACTAGAAAGCTGGCGACCGCCGCGTTTGCCAAGGCCCCCATCGCTTTCATACCGTTAGGTGCCTTGAAGCTGAAGAGGGAGAATAGTGACAATACGAGTAATAACAGGGCAGTACCGATAAGAATGTCCATACGTGAAGATCCTCCTTGGTGAGTACATCGTGTAGTAATCGCTTACAAAAAATACAAAATACACATCTTTATTGCACAACCATCAATGATCAAATTTATTTTAATCATTGATTAATCGTTAACCTACTCAAAAATAATTGAGTTGTTAACTTTAATTTGATTGTATCAACTTTTTTTAAAGTGTACAATTGTTTTATAGCTATTTTTCGAAAACTGTAACAAAAAATAAGGAGTGGATAGTTTTGTCAGGGAAAACAGAAGGGGATTGATAGAGAGGAAAGTTCGAGTTATGATATGAGTAGTAATCACAAAATGTTTATATACTCAACTTAATTTGATTTAATCAACTATTTTTAATTATCAATTGAAATGTAATAGCAATGAGATGAGATCTTCTGGTCAAAATTCATATTGTCTAGGGAAGGACTTCATGCCATGAATACGAGATTTACAGAACGCGATCATCTGATTTTGCAATCCTACGAAGCCGTTGTGGAAGGGTTGGCCGAATATTTGGGGTCTGCTTCCGAAATTGTGCTTCATAGCTTAGAGGATTACCAGCATTCAGTTATCAAAATCGCCAATGGACATCATACAGGCAGGGAGATTGGGGCGCCTATTACGAATATTGCTCTGCAAATGCTGCAGGAAATTGAACAGTCCAAAGTGAAAAAATCGTTAAGTTATTTCACCAGAAGCAAGAATAACCGCCTGATGAAATCCAGCACGATTGCGATTTGGGGGGATGACGGCAAGATTATCGGCTTGTTGTGCATCAACATGAATATTGATGAATCTTTTGCAGACGTGCTGCAGACCTTCCTGCCCCAGCCGGATATGGAGTCGAGAGGGCAGGCTGAGCATTTTGCCTCATCTGTGGAGGAGATGATTCAGGAGACGATCGAGAGGACGATTGAAGAGGTTGACGCTTCTCAGGAGATCACCTATGCCAACCGCAACAAGCATATTATCGGTCTGCTACATGAGCGGGGTGTGTTCAATATGCGGGATGCGGTCACGATCGTGGCCAATGCATTGAAGATTTCCAAACATACGGTATATTTGCATTTGCGCAATATTACATCCAAAGCTGAGAAGGCCATCAAGTAAACAGCAGAAACATAAGCATAGCGGCAAAAAGGGGCCGTCTCATAAGTCGAATTTCTGACTTGGAGACGGCCCTTATAGTGTGAAAAGACGGTACAGCGATCATTTTCCAGATAGCCCCTTATACATACTGCGGTACGCGGCCGGGGTCAGGCTCTCGAATTTCTTGAATGTCTTGATGAAATAGCCCGCGTCACAAAAGCCTAACTCATCGCTCACCTGATTGACTGGCAAGTCGGTCGATTCAAGCAGCTGCTTGGCCCATTCGATCTTCAATCTGGCTACGAATGCGGAGAAGTTCTCTCCCGTCTCCTTCGTGAAGATCCGGCTGAAGTAGCTGGGGCTGATATGACAGAGCTTGGCCATATCCTTCAGGCTGAAATTCTCATTCTTATGGGCATAGATATGGTCGAACGCGGGCTGAAGCACGGAATTTGCAGCTATGAATTTATCTGCGCCATTCTTTAATTTAGTGCTGATCAAGGCATCCGATAGCTCCTGCTGGATCGATTGGATTTTGCGATAGGTGCGCTCTGATCCATCCAGGGTCTCGACCGAAGCGGGGGCGTCCAGGTTCGTGGTCAGCACTTTTTTGTATAAATCGATGCTCCTGTGCTTCTGGATCGCTTCTTCTACAATATAGGTACTTAGCTGCAGCAGTAGATCGACGCATTTCGTGACCTCATCATAGGATAAGAGCGGCAGGGCATGATAATGTTCCTCCAGCGCCTGGAACTTCCGGTTGGTCTCCACATTAGGAGGCCTCGATACGACCTGCTCCAGGAGTGGGATATCAGATTCACGCAGCTTAAGCTGGCCAGCCATAATCGCACCCAGATATTGATTGTCGATAATAATGGGAATCGCGATATCGATAATATTGAAATGGCATAAATAGATATAAGGCTTGTTCTGCCGAACGGCTTCAAGCCCGCCGCGGGCATCGCATTTCTGACAATACTGAGAGAGGTGGGCATCCTGGCGCACCCCTTGGCAGAAAGGCTGACAGTAGCTGTGCTTGGTCACAGGAACGCCCTTGTAATCGACCGTAAGGATGGCCATCTTGGTGACGAGCGACAGAGAATCCTGCAGCTTCTCCCATTTCTGCAAATCAATAATTTCCTCCAGATCAAATCGGGATTTGGTCATCGTCATATTCTCCAGTCGTTATGAGATGTTAAGCAAGTAAGATAAATCCTATTTATATTATAGCGATATATTGCACCTGAGAACAAGAAAGTACAATTTAACAGCATAATGACAAAAAAATTCGATAAGAAAACGCTTTAAATCAGCTTTATTGTTTCATGCTTCTCAAATTGAAGCATTCTATAATTGAAATATATTCAGTCTGAGGAGGAATGTAAGATGAGAAGAGCGTTTATCAGTCCAACGAAATATGTGCAAGGTGAAAATGAATTGTTGAATTTGGGGTATTTTGTGAGGACATTTGGTGATTCTGCACTGCTGATTGCGCATCCTGATGACGTAGCTCGCGTGAAGGACAAGCTTGAGGCAACAACACATAAATTTAACGTTACATTTGTAGAAAGCGGTTTCCAGGGGGAATGCTCCCGGCAGGAAGTAGCTCGATTGCAGGCACTGGCCAAGGAGCATAACTGCTCATGTACGGTCGGCCTTGGCGGCGGCAAAGCGATTGATACGGCCAAATGCGTAGCAGAAGGGGAAGCACTGATTATCGTACCGACGATTGCAGCGACCGATGCGCCGACAAGCCACTCTGCGGTTCTCTATACGCCGGAAGGTGAATTTGATGATTATGCGTATTTTAAACAAAGCCCAAGCGTAGTTATGATCGATACGACAGTGATCGCTCAAGCACCGACGAGATTTCTCGTCGCCGGGATGGGGGATGCGCTGTCCACCTATTTTGAGGCGAGAGCAACGGCGAATTCCTATTCCAATGTAAATGCGGGCTTGCCATGCGGCGTTCACGAAGGGGTGTGCGGTGATGCCAAAGGGACGATTACGGCTC
The DNA here is from genome assembly GCF_003614185.1 of Paenibacillus aceti. Classification (GTDB taxonomy): domain Bacteria; phylum Bacillota; class Bacilli; order Paenibacillales; family Paenibacillaceae; genus Fontibacillus; species Fontibacillus aceti. The sequence goes on along the minus strand of NZ_KZ987724.1, from coordinate 1,885,499 downwards.
TCGGCCTGGCCAAGCTCTGCTATGAGACGTTGCTGGAGAATGGGTACAAGGCGAAGCTGGCCTGTGATCAGAATATTGTAACACCAGCCTTGGAGAATATAATCGAGACGAATATTCTGCTGTCGGGACTAGGCTTTGAAAGCGGTGGTCTGGCTGCCATACATGCGATTCATAACGGCTTGACCGCGCTGGAAGGCACACATCATTATTATCATGGGGAAAAGGTAGCCTTCAGCACCATTGCCCAATTGGTTCTGGAAAATGCCGATCGGGCTGAAATGAAGCAGGTGCTTGATTTCTCCCTATCGATTGGTCTTCCGATCTGTCTGGCCGATATCGGCGTGGAGCAGGTGACTTATGAGGAGCTGCTTGAGGTTGCGAAGAAAGCTTGCATCGCTGAGGAATCCATACATTCGATGCCATTCCCGATCTCGGAGGAGGCGGTTGCGTCGGCGATTATGGCGGCAGATCATTTGGGCCGTCAATATAAATTAACCAAGGAGATTTAAGATGAAGAAAATAATGAACAAGCCTGAAACCTTGGTTCGGGAAATGTGCAATGGGCTAGTGCTCGCGCATCCTGAGCTGGAGTTCAATCCTAAGTTCAAGATTATTACCAAAAAGAAAATCAATACCGATAAAGTTACGCTGATCAGCGGCGGTGGGAGCGGGCATGAACCGGCCCACGCCGGCTTCGTAGGCACGGGAATGCTGGATGCGGCAGTATGCGGCGACGTATTCGCCTCGCCATCGCAAATTCAGGTGTATCAAGCGATCCGCAATACTGCTAGTAGCCAGGGAACTCTGTTGATCATCAAAAATTACAGCGGCGATATTATGAATTTCAAAAATGCCGCCCACCTTGCCAGCGAAGACGGGATTGAGGTGGATTATGTCAAGGTGGACGATGATATCGCCGTCGAGGACAGCCTATATACAGTAGGTAGGAGGGGCGTCGCTGGCACGATCCTTGTCCATAAAGTTGCTGGAGCAGCGGCCGAAGCCGGGCTGTCATTGCCGGAAGTGAAGCAGGCTGCTCAACACGCGATTGATAATGTGCGCAGCCTGGGCTTCGCTTTTACTTCCTGTACGGTGCCTGCCAAGGGGACACCTACCTTCCAGATCGAGGATCATGAGATGGAGTATGGAGTCGGGATTCATGGCGAACCGGGGATTCGCAGGGAAGAGGTCGTATCGGCGGATGAATTGGCCCAGCGTATGGTCACGTCGCTGCTCGATAATCTGCAAATGAATGATCAGACGGAGCAAGAGGTTGCCGTATTGATCAACGGTTTTGGTGCGACACCGCTGCAGGAGCTGTATTTGCTGAACAATTCGGTAATCCGTGAATTGACGGCGAAGAACAAGCGGGTGTTCAAAACTTTTGTCGGCAACTATATGACGAGTATCGATATGGCTGGCGCTTCGGTGACGATGATGAAGCTCGACGATACGTTGAAGAAATGGTTATCCGCTCCCTGTGATACTCCGGCCTTGGCCATCAAGGGCTCGTTCGAGCCGGTGAATTATACCGAGGTCATTCGGGAAGAGCAGACGGCTGGCAAAGTATCCTATAAAAATGAGACGGACCCAGCAGCAGCGGTCATAAAAAATAATCGGCTCTCGCTGTCCAATATCGTCTATCTGATCGACCAAATGAGCGAAGTTATTATCGAAAATGAGGTTCCGTTCTGCGAGCTTGATGCCCACGCCGGAGACGGTGATTTCGGGATGAGCGTAGCGAAGGGCTTCAAGCAGCTCAAAGTAGAATGGCATGATCTTCTCACTCACCATCAGCATGACATTGGGGATTTCCTGGACGCTTGCTCACTGATTATTATGGAACACTGCGGCGGGGCGTCTGGACCGATCTGGGGCTCGGGCTTCCGCGCCGCAAGCAAATATGTTCAGCAGAAGCAGGAGTTATCGATAGATGAAGTGGCGGGAATGATGCAGGCCGTCGTCACAGGAATTCAGGACACGGGCGAGCGCTCCTTCGGCCGGGGAGCTGTCGTCGGCGACAAGACCTTGATCGATGCGCTCGTACCATTCGCGGATGCGTGGACGAAGAGCGCCGAGCAGGGCGATGATCTGAAGCAGGCGGCGGACAAAGCGGCCGCAGCAGCGGTTCAGGGCGCGCAGAAGACGGCGGAAATCGTAGCTCGTATGGGCCGCGCCGGCACCGTCGGCGAACGCAGCATCGGTTACCCGGATGCAGGGGCTTATGCACTCGGGGTAATTTTCACAGAGCTGGCTAAGGTGTTGAAGTAAGCTTGTGTCTATCAAAACCCATCCCTCGCTGGATAATATCCTGGCGAGAGGATGGGTTTTGTAGCAAATAGCGATACGTAGTTTCGTTTAGACAGACTCCCATGTTATCGAAGCAAAGCGAGCCACCTGTACTCCAGCTCAAAAATGAATTCAAAGGCTTCCAGACGCCGCTTGGCTTCAGGGGGATTACTGCCCCAGGCATATACGCCGTGGTTGCGCAATACGATTCCGGGGATATCGGGATGAATGGCTTCGGGTACTAGCTTGGCGATGGAAGGGATATCTGCATAGTTGGGCAGGATGGGAATGGCAATTTTCGCATTCTTTTCCCAAAGACCGAGCTCCTTGAGCAGCTCGTTGCTCTGCGTCGGTATGAAGCCATGATCTCCGTAATATTCACTAATCAAGCTGCTAAATACCGTATGTACATGGAAAATAGCACCGCACCCGGTCATCCGGTAAATTTTGGCGTGAATTGAGGTGTCTGCACTTGGCATGAGCGAGGTAGTCTCGCAAGGCTCGCCTGAGGCATCGACAAACAGGAAATTCTCCGAGGTATGCACGGATTTGTCCTTGCAGCTCGAAGTCATCGCGAAATAATACGTATCTGGAGTATAGGCACCAACACGGGCCGATAAACTGCCGCTAGCTCCGGGGAGCCAGCCTCTGGCAGCGAACTGTTCCTGTATGTGCTTAAGCTCGGCGATTGTGGCCTGCTTCTCTTCCCAGGCAATTTGTGCGAAGGCCATATTGACTTACGTCCCCCTTTTGAATGATATCATCACTAAAAAGTGTCGATCAGTCATACCGGGCTGCGATCAGCCCAGTATAACTCAGTATGACTGGCTCATTGCTCTGTCCATACCGCTACAGCAGTGAGCGATCCAGCACTATGGTATGGGCGACATTCGTCGTAGGGTCGTTCATCTGGTGAGTCGCCGTTTAGTTGCTTCGTGTTCAGTAGAACTGTTCGGGAATTATTCGTTTATTACTGCAACGCTTCTTTCACAGCTTGTCCCAATTCATTCGAGCGCTCCTCGGCTCTGCGCACGGCGGCCTTCACTGTCTCCGTGAAATTGCCTTCACGCAGCACATCGAGCGCCGCCTGTGTCGTGCCGTTCGGCGAGGTAATAGCGGCGCGCAGCTTAGCCGGGTCCTCGCCCGTCTCGCGCATCATCACAGCCGCTCCAAGCACGGTCTGTACGGTCAAGTCCCGCGCCTGCTGTGCGGACAGACCGCCTTCCATACCAGCGGCGATCATCGCTTCCATCATGAAGTAGATGTAGGCTGGGCCGCTGCCTGATACGCCGGTCAGAATCTCCAGCTTCTCTTCCGGAATAACTGACACCGTGCCGACCGCTTCGAACATTGTCAGTACCTGCTGCTGCTGCTCAGAGCTAACTTCATCAGAGAAGGAAATTCCGGTTGCACCATAGCCGATCGAGCTGGATGTGTTCGGCATCGTTCTGGCAATCGGGGCCTGGAAGCCGAGCAGCTTCTGAATCGTCGCGATGGACAAGCCGGTGATGACGGACACGATAAGCTGCTTATCTGTTAGATAGGGCGCGATGGACGTGATCGCTTCTTTGACATCCTTTGGTTTCATCGCCAGTACGATAATAGAAGCTTCGCTTAGCAGCTTATTCTTCTGCTCCGGCTGATTGCTGGTTACAACGCCGTATTGCTGCGTCAGAAAGACTAGCCGCTCTTGATTGCTGCGGTTCAGCATGGAGATGGAGCCAGGGCTGGCAACCTGCTTATGAATCAGCCCGCGAACCATCGCTTCCGCCATGGAACCAGCGCCGTAAAAGCAGATCGTACCGGGATGGGGTACGTAATTGTTCTCTTTAGTGACCATCTATATTACCTCCTGAGGTTTGAGTTCATTTATTATCTCTAACGGAACTAGATATCGCTATTCGACAAGTATTTCGACCCAGGAATGGTGAATTCCTGCATTTTTAAGCACATTTGGGACTGTTGAACAAGCGCAAGCAAGTCCCACGGATCTCTAACGAAACACCATATCGTTATTTCCGCGAAAATGAGGGGAGTGGGAAACTAACGAAACACCATATCGCTATTTTGAAGAAAACCACGGTTTAAGGCAGAAAATTACTCCAATAGCGATACCCAGTTTCATTAGACTTTTAAATCCCTCTTTTTGAGGCAAATAGCGTTACCTAGTTTCGTTACAATTAGAGCAAGCGCGGTTTGACGTTTTGTTAAGCAATGTGTTTATCAAAAGCCTGCACATTTGGCAAATTTGCAGGCTTCTGCCAAGAATTTAACCACGGATCTGACCGCTGCCGTGAATTATATATTTAGTTGAGGTCAGTGCTGGCAAGCCCATAGGTCCGCGCGCATGCAGCTTCTGCGTGCTGATGCCGATTTCAGCGCCGAAGCCGAACTCGAAGCCATCCGTGAAGCGGGTAGAGGCATTATGATAGACGGCAGCAGCGTCTACTTCCTGCAGGAAGCGCTCAGCATTATGCAGCTCCTCGGTCACGATGCACTCGGAATGCTTCGTGCTGAAGCGGGCGATATGGGCCAGCGCCTCATCCAGATCATCCACGATCTTGACGTTAAGAATATAATCATTATATTCGGTAGCGTAATCCTCATCCGTTGCCAGGACGGCCCAATCCACCAGCTTCCTCGTCCGCTCACACCCTCTGAGCTCGACATGCGCTTCCTTGAAGCGCTCAGCCAGAGCTGACAGATGCGCGGCAGCGAAATCCTGATGAACGAGCAGTGTCTCCATCGCGTTGCAGACAGAAGGGCGCTGCACCTTGGCATTGAGAGCGATATCCGTCGCCATCTTAGCATCAGCGCTGGCATCGAGATAAGTGTGGCAGATTCCGGCGCCTGTCTCGATGACCGGGACGGTGGCATTGTTGACGACATTCTGGATGAGCGAGCTGCCGCCACGCGGAATGACGACATCAAGCAAGCCGTTCAGCTTCAGCATCTCATTCACCGAGGAACGGTTGGAATCCTCGATCAACTGCACAGCGTCGCGCGGAATGGAGGTCGAATCGAGGGCATTGTGAATAATCTCAACGATTTTGCGGTTGGATTCGATCGCCGCGGAGCCGCCACGCAGTACAACGGCATTGCCGGTCTTAAGACATAGGCCGAGGGCATCGACCGTTACATTCGGCCGCGCTTCATAGATCATCCCGACGACGCCGAGCGGCACGCGGCGCTTCACGATATTTAGTCCATTCGGCCGCTCGATGGTCTCCAGCACTTCGCCGATTGGATCAGGCAAAGCGACGATTTGTCTCAGCCCTTCGGCAATACCGAGGATGCGCTGTTCATTTAGCGCCAACCGATCTAGCAGGGATTCGCTCGTTCCATTGCTGTGGCCGCGAGCAAGATCCTCCTGATTAGAGGTGATGATCGCCTCCTGATGATCCTCCAGCGCTTGGGCAGCAGCCAGCAGAGCTTCATTCTTCTGTGCGGTGGTCAGCCCGCCGAGAATCGCGCAGGCAACGCCCGCGAGCTGTGCTTTTTGTCTTACTTCACTCATTAGAAATACCCCCTCATTAAAATTAATAAATGTTCAACTAGATTCAGCGTGTCCAATCAAGCTTGTCTCAAGCCTTCAATGAAATCCATTCGTCGCGGTGGATAACCTCCAGACGATGGACGCTGTTCATCTTCTTCACGACTTCGGAGCTCGGTAGCCCTATGATCTCTTGCATCTGCTCAGCATCATAATTCACGATGCCACGCCCCAGAATTTCTCCGTCCGCGTTGATGACCTCAACGACATCGCCAGCCTGGAAATGCCCGGTCGCTTCACGCACGCCGACAGGAAGCAAGCTTCGCCCGCCATGGAGCAGCGCTTCTTCAGCGCCGCCGTCCACCGTCAGCGTGCCGATCGGAATCGACAGGAAGCCGAGCCATTGCTTCTTGCGCGGCAGGGCGGTATCATTCGCCTCGAAGTAGGTGCCCTGCCCTTGTCCCTTCAAGATTTGCGTCAGCTGCCCGGACTGGGTGATCTTGCCGACGAAGACGGGAACCCCGCCGCGCGCAGCGATCTTGGCTGCATCGATCTTGGAGCGCATGCCACCGGTGCCTACAGAGGAGCCAGCTCCACCAGCGATGCGATATATATCATCATTGATCTCCTGCACCTGGTCGATCCGCCGGGCGTTAGGATCAATGCGCGGGTCCTTCGTATACAATCCGTCCATATCTGTCAGGATGACGAGCTGATCGGCCTTAATCAGATTGGCCACAAGCGCGGATAAAGTGTCATTATCGCCGAATTTCAATTCATCGAGCGAGACGGTGTCATTCTCATTAATGATCGGCAGGATGCCCCGGCCGAGCAATTCCTCCAGCGTCATACTGGCATTGCCCATCCGCTTGCGGTTCTGGAAGTCGGAGCGCGTTAGCAGCACCTGAGCTGCGGACACGCCATGTACTGTCAGCGCTTCACGATAGTTCTGCATCAGCAGGGCCTGGCCGACGGCAGCAGAGGCCTGCTTCTCGTGCAGCAGCTTCGGTCGCTCCGTATAGCCGATCTCGCGGAATCCCGCTGCGACCGCTCCGGAGGTAACGAGTAGGATTTGATAATTTTCAGCCTTCAGGGCGGCAAGCTCTGCGGAGAAGAAGTCGATAGCCTCCCGGTGTAACCCACCTTCCGGTGAGGTTAATGAGCTGCTGCCTATTTTGACAACGATGCGTCTTAGCATGGAGTTCACTCCTAGCATTAATTTATTAAAACAAAAAAACTTTCGCCTTTGCTCGCAAAGGACGAAAGTTTCACTTCCGCGGTACCACCTTTATTGATGATTTACTCATCCAACTTGAAAACCCGGTAACAGGGGCACTGTCCACTCTTGGCGAGCGGCCGCTCGGGGGGAGGTTTCGAAGAGGTGCGAAGTGCAAATTCTTACAGCCATGGAATCTGCTCTCTGTGGTCCGCAGTGCTCCTGTACTTGGTCCCGTCATCACGTTTATAATGCTAGAATACCATGTGTCGCCGGGCTTGAAAAGAAGTGATGGTCAAAACTACACTCCGAACATGGGGCGCGTTTGATTTGAATAGCCGGAATAAGCCGGATATGGCTGTGCGGGTGCTTGGTTGGGCCGGGAGAACTGGGGCGGATAGTTTGCGTGATTAGCCGGGGCTTGCATTTGTACCGGATATGGACGTTCATGGGTGGGGTGCATCCATGGAGGAGCCTGCTGAACTTGTTGTCCTGCTTGCGGAACTCCATACACGGGATGAGCGCTGGTCATCGGTGCCCACTGCGGCTTGGCTGTCATCGGATTTTCCTGCATAAATTGAGACATAGGAGGAAATGGCGGGGCATACCCAGGCTCTGCAGGCTGCTGAGCAGATTGATAATCAAAAGACGGGGTCAGTTCTCGCTGCGGCCGTTCGTGTTGTGCTGCCCCTGGCAACTGATGAATCTGAGCCTGCTGGGGATTGCGCTTCTCATTGTTTGCCGATCCCGCTGATCCACAGTTCTTGGGTGGTCCAATAATTACGGTTGAAGTGATGGGGGCGAGGGTTTGCTTGACCTCAGCTTCATTCAGGCAATACGTATTAGCCCACACAGAGGTCGGAGTTAATCGCAAAATATCGGAGCCAAAAATAACCTCTGGAATCGGCGCATCGAATACGGCCAGCAGATGTGTATTCTCCGCCGTCGCGATTTCATAATGCCACCAGCCCTGTGGTACATTCGCCACCTGTCCCGGGGTGATCGTGAAGTTCAGCAATTGGTTCGTAAAAGGGTTAATCAGGGAAACGACCGCCGAGCCAGTGATACAATACACTAATTCAGAAGCATTCTGATGATAATGTGGCTCTATTGTTCCGCCATTACTAAGGAAGATATCAAGCAGAGAATAGTTGCCCAGGGTGTTCAATTGATTGATCGAAAGAGCGTTAATATAGTTCTGGCTGTCTTTTTTGTAAAATAAATTGTTCTTCAAATCATAAGTAAACTTCGTCTTGGGTGAGGTATAATCCATGTAGGAGATCGACATATGCTGTTCTCCCCATCCTTTCGCTTGGGATTGATGGAGTATTCTATGCATTCGCCCAGAGAAGAGTGATTGAGTCTGACCCGTGATAGACTTGATAAGTCATTTACATATGCTTTGACCGTACCTGAAAAGAGACAGCGGCTTACTCTAGGCAGCGGGTGACCGAGTCGTCACCTATGGCATAACGATTTCCGGCCCAATGGCCGCATCCGCGGCTGCAGCACTGGCGCACGCGCTACTGACCGCCCGGGCCATCGAGAATCAGATGTATGTGATCGCCTGCAATGCGACCGGCCGCACGGGAGATGATCATTTCTTCGGCCATTTGGCGATCATTGACCCGTGGGGAGAGTGGATCGCCGAGGGCGGGGAGAGCGAAGAGATTATTACCGGCTGCATCGATTTGGCTCTCGTCCAGCAGGTGCGCCAGCGGATTCCGGTCTTCAAGGACCGCCGTCCGGAGCTTTATGAGCTGTAGCGCTCCGCCAGCGTCCGCTTGAATGTCTCGATAAAGGCTTCGGCGGCCTTCGATAAATAGCGACCCTTGCGGTAGGCGATCACGAGCGTCCGGCTCGGCGCGGGATCGGTGAGCGGAAGGTAGGCCGGGATCAGCTCGCTGCGTTTGGCTCTTGCGATAAAATGGGGCACTAATGTAACCCCCATCCCGGCGGCCACCAACGATTGGACAGTCTCGATATTGTTGCTCTCGAATACGACATTGGGCTCAAAGCCAGCCTGACGGCACAGGTCGATCGTTATTTTCCGGAAACCTTGCCCTTTTTTCAGTACGATGAACGGTTCGTCCTTTAACAGCTTCAATGAGACACCGCTCTGATCAGTGTCCTTGCTGGCCAGGGGATGCTGGGGCGGAACGGCCAGATCAATCGGTTCTTCGCCGATCGGTTCGTAGGTAAGCGTCGGTTCTTGCAGCGGCAAGGAGAGCAGGCTCAGATCGGTGCCTCCGCCAGCCGTGAGCTTCTCCAGATTCAGCGAGGTATCCTCACGCAGTATAATCTCGATCTCTGGGTAAGCCGCTTTGAAGGCAGGCAGAACGTAGGGAAGCAGGTGGGAGCCGGTAATCGGCATACTTCCGATCACGACACGTCCAGCCCGAAGCTGGGAGATGTCATCCATTTCCTGACGCAGCTCCTTGACGGCGTCCATAATCTTCTGAGCGTGTTCGATAAAGCTCTCGCCGGCATAGGTCAGCTCGACGGTGCTCGTATTGCGTTGAAACAGCTTGACACCGAGCTCCTGCTCCAGCTTGGATAGCTGCTGGCTTAATGAAGGCTGGGCGATATGCAGCTTGTCGGCTGCCCGTGAGAAATTCCTCTCCTCAGCGATTTGCAGGGTATATTGTAGCTGTCTGAGTTCCATTAGTTATTAGTACACCTCTCTTATTTGTTTTACCTATAACTATTATATGATATATAGGCCAGCTTAGTCAGATAGAATATCCTGTTCCGGTAATATATGTCGAACATGTTTGTTATAGGCGATTCATTCTATGTATAATAAAAACAGTAGAAATCATGGGAGGTATTTTGTGTGCGAAAAGTATGGAAAGAGGTTCAAGGCTGGGGCATTTCAATCATCATTGGATTTGTGCTCAGCATATTGATTGGCGTATTCGTGATCCAGCCGTATAAAGTGGATGGTCATTCCATGGAACCGACGCTCAAGGATAAGCAGCGGATCTATGCATGGAAGATCAAACACACGCTCTATAAACTGCCGAATTATGGGGATATCGTTATCGTGGATAGTAGAGTAGACCGGTCCCGCACTTTCATGGACGATCTATTAGAGCATCCTATCATTAATCTGATATCGGGCAAGTCGGATGATGAGATTTTCTATGTCAAAAGAGTGATCGGGCTTCCGGGAGATAGGGTAGAGGTAAGAGATGGCCATGTATACCGTAACGGAGAACAGTTAACTGAGCCTTACATAAAAGAACAAATGAATCATGGACCCGCCCAGTCCTGGGAGGTTCCGCAGGGCTCCATCTTTGTGATGGGCGATAATCGCAACAATAGCAATGACAGCCGCAGCATCGGTCCCGTTCCGCTGGATCATGTGATGGGGATAGACTTTTAGTAGATTAGAATATTGAATAATAGTAGGAGGCATCCGTCGGGGGTGCCTTTTTTAGCTTACTTTTGGCTTATAGGATTAACCTATCACCATTATAGTTATTATATCTTGGAACAATGAAGAGTGAAGTGATATATTGATTCCAATATACAAGTCAATGGTTGGCGGCGGGAGCGCCGTAGCTGACTTTTCCAATGTTCGAATCCTGATGAGGGGTGAATTTTATGAGTAACCAAAAGAAAACTTTGTATGAGAAAATTTGGGACAATCACGTAATTTATCAAGAGGAAGGCAAGCCGAGTATTTTGTATATCGATCTGCATCTCGTTCATGAGGTAACGTCGCCGCAAGCCTTCGAGGGCCTGAGATTGAACGGACGCAAGGTGCGTCGTCCGGATTTGACGTTCGCGACGATGGATCATAACGTTCCGACGAAGGACCGTTACAATATCACAGATCCGATCTCCAAGCAGCAGATCGATACGCTGTCGCAGAACTGTAAGGATTTCGGCGTTACGCTGTATGATCTGGACACGATCGATCAAGGGGTCGTGCATGTGATGGGGCCGGAGCTTGGCTTGACGCATCCGGGCAAGACGATCGTATGCGGGGACAGCCATACCTCCACGCATGGTGCTTTCGGGGCATTGGCCTTCGGCATAGGTACGAGCGAGGTTGAGCATGTGATGGCTACGCAATGTCTGCAGCAGGCGAAGGCGAAGACGCTGGAGGTGCGCTTCGTAGGCAAGCGTAAGCCGGGCGTCACAGCCAAAGATCTTATTCTCGGCGTGATTGCCCAGTATGGCACGGATTTCGCGACCGGCTATGTCATCGAGTATACGGGCGAAGCGATCCGTGAATTGACGATGGAAGAGCGGATGACAGTCTGCAATATGTCGATCGAAGCTGGGGCAAGGGCGGGATTGATTGCGCCAGACGAGACGACCTTCAATTATTTGCGCGGACGTGAGCATGTGCCGCAAGGGGCAGATTTTGACCGCGCTGTAGTGGAATGGTCAGCCTTGAAGACGGATGAAGGAGCAGCTTATGACCGTGTCGTAGAATTCGATGTGGATTCGCTGGTTCCGCAAGTTACCTGGGGCACGAGTCCTGGGATGGGTACGAGTGTAAGTGCTGCGGTGCCGAATCCGGCTGATTTTACGACAGAAAATGAACGGAAGGCAGCCGAGAAGGCGCTTGAATATATGGGGCTTAAGCCAGGCACGCCGATGACGGAGATCGCGATCGATTATGTATTTATCGGCTCATGCACGAACGGTCGGATCGAGGATTTGCGTGCGGCGGCGGAAATCGCCCGTGGATATAAGGTGTCGGATCAAGTAACCGCGATTGTTGTACCGGGCTCGGGTCGTGTGAAGCTGCAAGCGGAGAAGGAAGGGCTTGACAAGGTCTTCACTGAAGCCGGTTTTGAATGGCGCGAAGCTGGATGCAGCATGTGCCTGGCGATGAATCCGGATGTACTAGAGCCAGGTCAACGCTGTGCGTCAACCTCGAACCGTAATTTCGAGGGTCGTCAGGGCCGTGGCGGCAGAACTCACCTCGTCTCTCCGGCTATGGCTGCGGCAGCTGCCATCAAGGGCCGCTTCGTAGACGTGCGTGAATGGAATGTGAAGAGCGAAATCGTAAGCTAAGTCCGCTTTTGATCACGCACTATTTAGGAAAGAGGGGAGCATTATCATGGAAGCATTTAAAAAAATAACAGGGATCGTCGGTCCTGTAGACCGGGTTAATGTGGATACGGATGCGATTATTCCGAAGCAGTTTCTGAAGCGAATTGAGCGTACCGGATTTGGGCAATTTCTGTTCTATGAATGGCGTTTCGATACAGAAGGCAAGGTGAATCCGGAGTTCGAATTGAATAAACCGCGCTATGAAGGAGCATCGGTTCTGATCTCCCGCGCCAACTTTGGCTGCGGCTCCTCCCGGGAGCATGCGCCATGGTCGATCCTTGACTACGGGTTCCGCTGTGTGATCGCGCCTTCCTTTGCCGATATTTTCTATAACAATTGCTTCAAGAACGGGATTCTGCCGATTAAACTGACGGAGGAGCAGGTTGAAGAGCTGTTCCAGCGTACAGCGCAGCATGAAGGCTACAAGCTGATCGTCGATCTGGAGAGCAAGACGATTGTGGATGAGTTCGGACTGAGCATCTCCTTTGATCTTGATGAGCATCGCCGTCAATTCCTGCTGCAAGGCCTGGACGACATCGGGTTGACCCTGCAGCATGAGGAATTAATTACCGCTTATGAGAAGCGCAAGTTCGCTTAAGCTATCTATTTTATAGTTGATCATGAGTGCCGATTCATCTGCCGCCTATGGAGGGGGAGGTGGATCGGTTTTTTGTGTTTGGGAGGGCGCGTGTGCAATAGTTGTGGTTCCGATTGGTCCGGTGAAGGGATTCCCTGTTCTAACGAAACTCCATATCGTTATTTGGGTGAAAATCCGCCATTTCCCCCTTACTAGCCCGGATAGCGATACCCTGTTTCGTTAGTTTTTGAAATCGCTTCTTTTGAGGCGAATAGCGATGCCTAGTTTCGTTACAAATTTGGAGTCGTCTAAGCCGTCTGCATTACCGGGCATTATCAGGAATTATCGCCGAAAATTTCAATTTTGGGTCCGCAATCCTGGATAGAAGCCTGACACTTTTGCAGGAATTATCTTCATCTACCAGGGATTATTATCTCCCACCAGGAATTGTCTCCTAACTCTAATGAAATTTGTACCAACTTGTCATTCTATGAGAATATAAGTCTATCGGGTCTATCAGGAAATGCTATTATCTGATATCATGGAAGTTATTAGCAATCTGTGCGGCGGTTCAAACCATGATTGTCGAAAGATAGGTTTACGGTCAGACGTTTCGGCTTACATATTTTGAGATGTCATGTGCTGTTGAATGCTGCAGATCGGGGTATTGTCGGATGTCGGAATTTTGCTGTCAGGTTCAGGCTTATTTGTAAAGGTCGTCGGTTCTGTTAGCATACGCTGCAATCTCGCGGTAAAATTACGAGAATGGTAGGGATATGATGATGAAGAAATTGAGCTTCGTAATACTGTTCATGTTATGTTTATTAGTTGTCCCCGGAATCGGACATGCTGCCGGTTCGGCAGGCGCAGTTGACTCTGCGGGTAAGGTTAACCCGGCGGGTACCCATATTTATCTGGATGGCCATGAATTAGTACAGCCGGAGAAGGCACAGGCCGGGATCGTCAAGGGGAATGTGATGGTACCCCTGCGCGTCGTGGGTGAAGGTCTCGGTTATGATGTAAAATGGGAGAAGGAGAGCGGAAGTGTAACGGTCTCTCAGGCGGATAAATCACTGAAGTTCATTATCGGTGAGAAGAAGGCTATGGTCGGGGATCGTGAAGTTGCGCTAAATGCCGCGCCGTTCCTGAAGAATAGCACCACACTTATTCCGCTGCGCTTCGTTAGTGAAGAGATGGGCTTGAAGGTAAGCTGGGATAATAAGACGAAGTCTGCATATTTAATTAGTCCTGACGGCGGGTCAGGTTCGGGTACAGGAGGAGGCAAGACTACCTCGGGTCCAAAAGAAAACGATAAGTCCCAGGAAGGTATACCGCAGCCTGACTCTACCAATAACGGGGGAGATTCCACTCCAGCTCAGCAGCAGACCTGGCTCAATGGGATCAGCTTCAGCGACAATCGCTTGCAGATTTCGGCCTCTGCAGATATAGAGCCAAAAGTGTTCAAGATGGATGCGCCTGAGCGGATCGTTGTCGATCTGCCGCAAACTTCTTTTTCAGAGCATTTTGCCAGCATACTGCCGCTAGATGAGACGATGCGGGGACAATTCGCGATTGAAGATGCGCCGGGGGTTTCTCAGGTACGGTACGCATTGTTCACCCGCAATCCAGATACCGTTCGGATCGTGCTCGATTTGAATGAACCAAGCCAATATTCGGTGACCAGAGATGGTCTGGGCTTGATCACTATAGATTTGACGGAATCGACAGCTGTTACACCGCTTCCTCCGAAAGCCGATGGAAAGAGACTGGTCGTCATTGATCCGGGTCATGGAGGCACCCAGCCTGGAGCTACAAGCAAGAGTAAAAAGGCGGAGAAGGATTTCACACTGGCGGTGGGACTTAAGGTACAAGCCTTGCTTGAGCAAGAGACGGATATTGATTTTACATTTACAAGAACGACTGACGTGACGGTCAGTCTGCAAGATCGCGCCAAACTGGCGAATGATCTGAATGCAGATGTGTTCATATCCATTCACGGTAATAGTATAGATCCGCCAGCCAATCCTAGCGGCTCAGAGACCTACTATACGAGAGACGAGAGCGTTCCATTAGCGGATGTGATGCAAAAGCATCTGGTAGCTGCGACTGGACTGGCTGATCGTAAGGTGCGCTATAGCAGTCTGCATGTGACGAGAGAGACGAAGATGCCGGCCGTATTGCTGGAGGTCGGTTATTTGAGTAATGAGAACGATGATTATCTGATGTATACCGAGGTATTCCAACAAAGGGTAGCCGAAGGCATCGTGGCGGGTATCAAGGAATATTTAGGATTGTGATTCATCATTACACGCTTGAATATGCGAAAATCCCAAGGGGGAATGAAATATGAAGAAAATATGGCTCTCAGGATTGCTGGCTGTATTGATCATCCTGGCGGTTGGCTGCGGTCAGAAGCCGGAATTGGGGAATGGCGATTCCTCATCAATTCAGGACCCGGTGACAGCGGCTCCGCAGAATGGGGACAGCAATAATGCTGCTCCAGATGGAGAGAACAACGGACAGACCGGGGTGACCGACCCGGCGGCTTCCGAACAGACGAAGACGGATATCACCGTATATTTTACGGATGAAGATATTATGGATTTGAAGCCTGTCCAGCGTGAGATTACTTATGCGGATGACAACAGCAAGTATGAGGCTGCTTTTAAGGCACTGCAGACGGCAGATTCAGGATGGATCTCCTTATGGAACAAGGCAGTGCTGAATGCGTTGGATTTCTCGGAAGGGCAGGTCGTGATCGATATTTCGCTTCCGGCGGAGGCGCGGCTGGGGGCTGGCGGAGAATCGCTGGCGATCGAGGCTTTGAAGAAGACGATGTTCCAATTTACTGAAGTGGACAGTATAGAATTGACGGTCGATGGAGAGCAGCTCGAATCATTAATGGGGCATGTCGATCTGGAACATCCAATAACTAGATGATCGTCCTAAATGCTGATAGGAATAGTTTCCGAGATTCTCGGAAACTATTTTTTTTCGGTTTGCAAAACAAGAAAATTGGCATATTATCGCAACTTTTGTGAGTTTTGGACGTCTAATACTTCGTCTGATGATGGTCGGAGTTGTTGGTAGTTTACGGACATCATCAGGCCAAAAAATTGAATGGTAGGGGTGAAGGATGAAAAAAATTGGCTTAGGTGTGTTGATGTTTTTTGCTATGTTTTTGCTAGTTTTCCCTCAGACCGGACAAGCCGCATCTAGCGGCACTAGTATCGTGCTCGACGGGAAAGCGCTGACCTTGCCAGCGAATGGGCAGGTTCAGAATCTGAAAGGTAATGTGATGATTCCAATTCGTGTCGTCTCGGAGGAGCTTGGTTTTGACGTCAATTGGGAGAAAAAGACGCGCACGGTAACTATACAGCAACCAGATACTGTATTGAAACTGGTCGTGGATCAGAGCACGGCTCTCGTAAATGGAGCTAGCGTTAGCTTACCATTGGCCCCTAAATTGATGAGCGATACGGTAATCGTGCCGCTGCGCTTCGTAGGAGAACAGATGGGCCTGGATGTAGATTGGGATAATAAGACGAAGACGGCTTATCTCGTCTCACCACATTCGGGGTCAGGCTCGGGTAGCGGTGGAAACGCCAATAGCGGCGGTGAATCATCCCAGCCAGGAACGGTCGAGAATTTGGCTAATGTAACAGGAATTAGCTTCAATAACAATCAGCTGATGATCGCGGTGGACAAAAATGTGAAGCCGAGCGTGTTCACGATGTCGGGACCTGAGCGGATCGTGATCGATGTGCCGAATGCCCGTTTTGCCGATGATTTTGCGGCCGGACAGAGCTTGGACGCCCACAAGAGCGGCTCGCTTGAAGTGACGGATTACCCCGATATTTCCAAAGTGCGTTATGCATTGTTCAGTGATAATCCTTCGACAATCCGGGTTGTACTGGATATGCACAGCGCCAAGAAATATAAGCTAGTGAACAACAATGACGGCCTGGTGATTATCGATCTTAATGTGGATGATTCCTCATCCGGTTCTACGCCGGGTGGCGATGGCAAGAAGCTTGTCATCATCGATGCTGGCCATGGGGGCAGCGACCCTGGGGCGATCAGCATTACGAAGAAGAATGAGAAGGACTTCAATCTAGCGGTCGCGCTCAAGGTGGAGGAATTGCTCAAGCATGAACCGGACATTGAAGTGGTCATGACCCGGGATGGGGATACTTATCCGACATTGAAGGATCGCTCCAGTCTGGCTAACAATTTGAATGCCGATATTTTCATATCGATTCACGGCAACTCCGGCCCGTCATCCGCGACAGGGGTAGAGACGTATTATACCCGTTCGGATAGCGTTGAACTGGCTAATATTATGCACAAGTATCTCGTTCAGTCTACTGGACTCGCCGATCGCAAGGTTCGTACGAAGAGCCTGCATGTGACGAGGGAGACGAAGATGCCAGCTGTGCTGCTGGAATGCGGATTCCTGAGCAATAGCGGGGATGAGTCCAAGATGTATACTGAGCAATTTCAGGATAGTGTAGCAGAGGGCATTGTAAAAGGGATTAAAGATTATTTCAGAATGTAATCGTTCATGTTCTTGCTTAAGGAGGTCAGATAATGAACAGAAAGCTATTCGTATCAGGCATGCTGGTGCTTCTGCTCGTGCTGAGTACCGGATGTGGACAAAAGCCGCAGATTTCCCCATCAAATGGAGTTACTCAGGATGAGACGGGAGCAAACGGCGACCATAATTCTTCAAATGGCGGTCAGGCCAATGACGCTGACCAGCCTAAAGATAACACAGCCAAGGAAGGTAACGCTGATCAACCGGACACAGAAAACAAGGACGCTGTAAAAGATCAAAACACAGCAAAGATCGAGACTTATTTTACAGATGACCAAATGCTAGAATTGCAAAAGGTAGAACAGGAGATCACCTATAAAAGCGAAGACGACAAGTATCTGGCAGCCTTGAAGGCTCTACAGAGCACTTCAGATCAGAAATTGTTCCCGCTATGGGGAAAAGCGATCTTCAACTCTGCCAAAATTCAAAGCGGCGAGGTCACCGTCGATCTGTCGCTGCCGGATGAAGCGCGTCTTGGTGCGGGTGGCGAGACCCTCGCTCTGGATGCGGTCAAACAGACTCTCTTTCAATTTTCAGAGGTGCAATCGATCCGCTTGCTTGTCGACGGCCAGGAAATAGATACATTGATGGGCCACGTAGAATTAGAACAACCGCTGACAAGAAATTAGTCGCGATTGGAGGAACTTAGACCTCTTCTGTCGAATAGACTTAGAGTGCAAGTTCAAAAAGATCGGTAGTTAGCGCCAAAAAGGCTGAATGAAGCTGGGGCATTAGAGCGGAGCGAGTATGTCTTCAAGGTGGATTTGAGAGGTTTTCGATCGTTTGGGCATCAGACCTATGGAACTTTCGCTCCGGCTCAGCCCGGCTGAAATGTCAAAATACGATGTTAAGTTGCTTTTTGACTTTTTGAACAACCTCTAGGGGATTATTTTGTAGAAAGGGAGAATTGAATGTCATCATATAAGCGCAAGATTCAACGTAACATGAACAGAGCAGTATCTACCATGCTGGTAACAGCATTATGCTTAAGCGGAGGTACCGCTGTTTTCGCAGATCAAGCTCAGGAAGGAGCTTCCCAGCCACAGACACAGACTCCGGTTCAAAATCAGGATACGTCCTCATTCCAATTATTCAGTGATGTGAAGAGCGGCTTCTGGGCAGAGAAGCATATTTATAAATTGGCCTCTGAAGGGATTATTCTTGGCGAAGCCGGAAAATTCCGTCCAGGGGATAGTGTAACCCAGCAAGAAGCGATCACGATGGCGATTCGTTTCATGAATTTGAATTCCAAACTGAGCAGTGGGGAGAACGCGCCAAAAGAGCTGGTCATCGGCAATTATTTTAAACCTTATGTTGAATTGGCTCTGGAGCAGAAGCTGATCGACAAGACGGAGGAAATCGCCAGCACGGGCGAGAAGGAAGAATGGGGCAAGAAGCCGGCATCACGTGAATGGATCGCCAAAATTCTGGTACGTGCACTCGGGAAGGAAGCAGATGCCAAGGCTGCGGCAGGAACCTCTACTGGATTCGCTGATGAGAACAATATTTCCACGGCGGCTCGCGGTTACGTGAATGTAGCAGTTCAACTGGATCTCACCAAGGGTGTGGAAGGCAATAAATTCAATCCACGCGGCAATGTAACGCGCGCACAGCTCGCTACCTTCTTCAGCCGTGGCGGTGAGCATGTCAACCCGGGCTATGATAATGTATTCGAAGGGATCGTTACATCGCTGAAGGATGATACCATGACCCTGTTCGTGAACGGGGGGGCGAGAAGCTTCAAGCTGGATAATCGCTCGGTATACTTCACTAAGGACTCGGAGACCAAAGCTTCCAAGTCAGTGCTTCAATTATATACGAAGGTGCTGGTCGTAGATAAGATTGGCTCTGCCGCTTATGTTGAAGTGCGGGATGCCAACCAGCAGCTGGAGAAGACGGAAGGGACCCTTTTAAAAGTACTTAGCAGCAACCATAAGATCCTGTTGTTGGTGAATAATGATTCTGTTACTTATACTTATGATGATAATACGGTGTTCCTTGATCAAAACGGTAATAAGGTTCAACCAGATAGCCTGACGCCGGACAGTACGATTGAAATTCAGCGTGAGACTTATTCTGTTGAGAAGAAGCCTGTTATTGTACAGATCAAATCTGCCATCGTGAATAAGAGCGGCAATGGCGTCATTGAAGACTTCGATCTGACCAAGAAGACGATCAAGATCAGAGAGGCTTCCGGTGCAGAAGAGACGTTCAAATACGATGATAATACGATGATTGTGTATCAAGATCAGGTATTGAACAACCTGGGTGAATTGCAAAAAGGGGCTTTGGCTGAATTTACCGTGAAGAATAATGTCTTGACCAAGCTCGAGGTGACTCAAGGCATCGAACGGACGGTAACTGGAACCCTGCTCAGTATTGAAGGTAAATCACTGATCAGCTTCACGAATACGAATGGCAAGGATGAAATCAAACGCCTGGCTGAGAAGCCGTACATCTTCATCGACGGGATCGCCGAGCCGACTCTGGACGATCTGATCGCTGACGTCAAGGGCGGAGACAAGGTGAAGCTGACGATTAATCCGGAAGAGCAGGTTACGAAGATTGAAGTGACCGGACGGCAGTCGGAAGCGGTCGGCGCGGTATCTGTCGTGAATTATGTACCGAAGTATAAAGCGCTGACGGTTGTTGACTCAGCGAAGAAGGTTCATGCCTTTACGCTGGATGAAAAGACCAAGGTAGAATACAATTCTTCTAACCCGACGCTTGAAGGAGCAGAGTCTCTGCTGACCGAGGGCAGAAGGATCAGTCTGACCTCGATTGGAGACCGGGTGCTCTCCTTGCAGGTGATCTATAAATATGAAGGCACCTATGTATCGACAGACACCGTCAAGAAGAAGGTAACGATTCTGCAGGCTGATGGCAGCAAGATTGAAGTGCCTTATCAAGGAACTTCACCTGCGGTTTCCATCTATGGCAAGACAAGTGCCAGCTATACGGATCTGAAGGTTGGCGATCCAGTGACTGCGATTCTGAGCACGAATCAGGACGCGTTGCAGACGCTCGCTGTCAAGAAGACGATGCAGTTTGAAATTACGAATGTGAATATCAATAACAGCCGGATCAGAGCACTGGGCGATAATGTTTCCAGAGAGTTCTACGTAGATCAGGCAACCTTGTTCGGAGATAATGGCGCGGGCATTAAGGTCCATGATCTTAAGGTCGGCCAGACGATCAATGTTACCTTTAGTGGCTACACGGCGTCATCGGTGCAGGTTGTGAAATTGACACTCGGTAAGGTCGAGCAGGTGGATGGCTCCGTGCTGAAGCTGAAGAAATTCGACGGTACGTCGGAGAGCTTCCAGCTTGTTAACGGCGTGAAGGTCGTTCGTAACGGCTCGGTGAGCGCGGGTATCTCTAACCTTAGCGACAAGGATCATGTAGAGGTGCGCAAGGATACGGACGGCTCATTGCTGGTCAAGGTTCTGACCTCGATGGAGCGTCAGGTATCCCGTTATAACAGCTTGACGAAGGAGCTGTCGGTGCTTAGATCGAGTGTAGCGGATAATAATTTCCGCTTCCCGATTAACGATGACATATATATTCACCAAGGTGACACGACTTTGTCCGTGCAATCATTGAAGGAAAATGATAAAATTGTTCTGTATTTCAATGGTGACAAGCTGATTGAAATCGAAAAACAATAATCGTTTTCGTGAGAATAACCGTCTTGATGCGGGATGTTTCCCGGATCAGGACGGTTTTTTAACCGTTAATGAGCGAGAATCCCCTTAGGAAAGCAGGTGAAGAGATGAAGGCTGCGGTTGTTAGGCATATTTTGGACAGTATCGCTGTTATGTTCCCGGACGCCCATTGCGAATTGAACCATCGTAATCCGTTTGAGCTGACGATTGCCGTTCTGTTGTCCGCGCAAAGCACGGACGCTTCCGTCAATAAAGTAACGGCTGATTTGTTTCAGAAATACAAGACACCTGAAGACTATGTCTCTGTCCCGCCTGAGGAGCTGGAGCAGGATATCCGGCGGATTGGTCTGTTCCGCAGTAAAGCCAAGCATATTCAGAGCTTGTGCAAAATATTGATTGAGCAGTACAATAGCAAAGTACCGAGTGACTATAATAAGCTTGTTCAATTGCCCGGTGTTGGGAGAAAGACGGCGAACGTTGTCATTTCGAATGCTTTTGGCGTACCTGCCATTGCGGTGGACACCCATGTGGAGCGCGTCAGCAAAAGACTGGGCCTGGCGGGGTGGAATGATTCTGTACTCGAGGTCGAGAAGAAATTGATGAAGCAGGTTCCTGAGGATGAGTGGACCTTGACGCATCACCGTCTGATCTTCTTCGGCAGATATCACTGTAAAGCCCAGAATCCGGCTTGTGCGGACTGCCCATTGCTGGATGTATGCCGCGAAGGAAAAAAGCGTATGAAAAAGTCTCAACTTAGCAAGGATAGAGATAAGTGACGCTAATAAGATTAAGATAGTGAGGATGAGAACCAAGATGAAGTGTATTTCTGTCTATACCGATAACTTTGAGCAATTTTCCGATGTATTCGAACAAGTGATGGAAATGAATCTGCAGGAAAATGATGAATTAGAGCTCGAAGGACTTACGGTGAGCGATTCCGGCGAGGTTCCGGCACATTATTTGGAGCGTATGGCTGTAAAGCCTGAGGTTGTCGTGATGAAGGACCGCCACAAAGGAGTTATGATTCTGCAACACGGCAAAGTGTTCGAAATCCTGATTCCAACTGAAACGGACACGCTAGAAACTAGCACCGAGAGCGCCGCTCTTTAATAATGTCGAAAAAAGGCTGTACGGGTAAAAACGCCCGTCGGCCTTTTTTTGTGGAATTGGGAGTTGTGGTGGTGTAGGGGCGGGACGAAGGAGGCTGGGAGCCACGAGTTAGGAGTTAGGAGGTGGCGGGCGGAAGGTGGAAGGGATGAGCTATGGGCCGGGAGCTGGGAGCCAGGAGGACGGGATCGATGAGCGGTGAGCTGGAAACTGGGAATCAGGAGCTAGAAGGCGGAAGCAGAAGTCAGAAGCTGGAAGACGGAAACCGTGGGCTAGAATCCAGAAGCTGGAGGTCGAGGGCCGTGGGTAGAAGCCCTAGATAACTGCATAAATACAACTATTCCCGGGGAATTGAGCTGTAGCTAGAGAATAACTGCAAATATACACCTAAATGTTCATTTTAGCCCGTTGGGAGCGGAAATCTCCCTAAATAGTTGCACAAAAACACTTATTTCCCATATCGAGGTCATGAAGCCCCAATATAGCTGCATATATGCACTTAAGTCACCGTACAACCCGCAGATTGCCTCCATATACCACCAGCGTTACATCAACGAGCCAGTTACTTGCATTGAACTAACAATTCTACCTAATTGCTAAAGAAACAACAGAGAGCTAGTTACTGTAAAACATGGGCTGATCGAGTCTAGCGGAACATAGGAGCGGCATTGTCACGATAATAGGGTCAGTTAGGGTTAGGGAGCTAGAGGAGGAGACGGTAGTTCGTTTGCTGAGCAGTCCTGGTTTCGACAATGCCTGCAAAAATGCAGGAATTTCGCAACTATTTCGTTCCGGGAGAGTATATTCCTGCGATAATGCAGTTATTTTCTCCAGGCAGTCCTGATTTCTTAGAAAAGGGTGGGAAAGCCTGCAGATTTGCAGGAATTTCCTAAGAATAGAGGATTTCACATGTAAAAACCTGCATATTTGCAGCTTTGGAGCTTGCTTGGACGGTAACCTATTCAATTTATACGGATAAACGAAGAAACTCATATATAAATTAGATCAATTGCAAATGAAGGCTTCCATGTACTGAGCAGGTAGGGTAAAATGTATGTATTTCGAAAGGGATAGAGTCAAATGGATAAATGATGAGAGTTCGAGAAAGCGGGTTTCCAGTACCGGGAAGGTTGGATGAACAGGGAGTGAGAAGCGGCTCTTCTGCGAACTTTCAATAACTAAGGAGAGTTTTCAATGGAAACGATTACAGATAGACAGGGCCGCGGCCTGCAAGAACGCCTTGTCCGACTTGGTGAGTGGTATGCGAGCCAAGCTGATGGAGTAGCCTCCGGAGAAATCGAAGATCTCCTGCATAAGCTGGCAGCGGATGAATTGACACTGGCCTTCTGCGGCCATTTCTCTGCCGGTAAATCGAGCTTGATCAATATGCTCTGTGGCAAGCAGGTACTGTCATCAGGGCCGATTCCGACGACGGCGAATATAGCCGCACTTCGAGACGGAGCGCCGAGGATCAGGCTCACCAAGGCCGCGAGCGAAGCGGGTGGCAGTAAGGAAGTCATAACGCTCTCACCGGCCGGACTAGACGAGTATTGCCGAGATGGAAGTACATATGCACTCATTGAAATATGGGATGAAATGAAGCTGCTGGAGAATGGCGCGGTGCTGCTCGATACCCCCGGTGTCGATTCGGGAGAAGCTGCTCATACGGTAGCTACGAATTCCGCGCTGCATCTGGCGGATGTCGTATTCTATGTAATGGATTATAATCATGTGCTGTCCGAGAGTAATCTTTCTTTTGCCAGACGCTTGGCTGATTGGGGAAAACCGCTCTATTTGGTGGTCAATCAAATCGATAAGCATCAGGAGAATGAATTATCCTTCGCCGATTACTATCGTTCGGTTGAGCAGGCCTTCCAGCTATGGGGCATAGCTCCGGCCGGGGTGTTCCATATTTCATTGAAGGAACTGGATCATCCTCTGAATATGCTGGATCGCCTGCAAGAGACGATTATCGAGCTGCAGCAGCATCGTACGGAGCTGCTGGAATACAGCATTAACTGCTCGATCCGGCACGGCGCGGAGCAGTTCATCGCGCGGAGGAAGGCGGACGGAGAAGAGCAGGAGCAAGAGCTGCTGGAACTGGCGGGCGGTGAGGAAGGCTTGCAATCGATTTCGGTGGAGCTGTCCACGCTTGAGCAGGAGGCGGAGCGCAGCGATGAGGAGAGGATTCATCAGCAGTGGGCCGCCGAGCTCGACTCGCTACTGAATAATTCCTATATTATGAATCCGTCCTTGCGCAGCGCGGCAGAAGCGTATCTGGAGAGCCGCCAGCCGGGCTTCAAGACAGGGCTTCTGTTCCAGCGTGGCAAGACGCAGCGCGAGCAGGAACGGCGCAAGGCCTTCTTCATGGAGAAGCTGACGGAGCAGACGGCTGCGCAGGTAGACTGGCATGTGCGCGATCTGCTTCGCAAGCTGGGCCGTCAGTTTGACGCCTGGGATGCGAGATGGGAGCAGCAGCTCGGCGAGCGCTTGCCGCAGCCGGAGGAAGCGTGGATTACGGAGGCAGTGAAGGAGGGCGCGCTGCTCTCTGGCGAGTACACGCTGCGCTACGCTACCGAGGTGGCGGCCGGAATATGCGGCCGCTACAAGAGGGCAGCCCTCGGCCTCGCCGACGGGCTGCTGGCGGAACTGGCGCCGCGCCTGGCTGAGGCGCGGCAGAGCCTGGCCGCGCAGCGCGAGACGCTGCTGGCGCGGGCCGCGGCCGCTGCGCAGCTAGAGGCGCAGCGTAGCGCCGCCAGCGAGCGCACCGCACAGCTCATAGCGCTGTGCGGTGCCGCCCCGTCCCTCCCTCCGGGCATTCTGCCGGAGGTGAGGGACCAGGAGCTGCCCGCGCGAGCGGTGCCGCCGGCACCGCCTGGCGCGCCTGCGGCCGCGCGGGCGGTGGCTCCCGCTGCTGCGGCCACAGGCCTGCAGCGGTTGACCCAGGCCGCGGCTACGCTAGAAGCCGCCGCGGCCAAGCTGGCTCCGTACCCGGCCTTCGGCTCATGGGTACGGGAGCTGCGCAGCCGCGCTACAGGGCTGGCGCGCGGCTGCTTCACGGTGGCGCTGTTCGGAGCGTTCAGCGCCGGCAAATCCTCCTTCGCCAACGCCTTGCTCGGCGCCAGCGTCCTGCCGGTATCGCCGCATCCGACGACCGCGGCGATCAATCGCATCCTCGCACCCGAGGACGGGATGGAGCATGGGACCGGCAGGATTAGGTTCAAGACCCTGGAGGCGATGCAGCAGGATTTGGCCGCTTCCTTCGAAGCGCTGCAATTAGGAGCGTGGAAGGAGCGGACCTGGATCGCGGAGGTCAGCAAGCTGAAGGCGCTGGATGTCCCGGCGCCGGGGAGAGCCCACTACAGCTTCCTGAAGGCTGCGGCCGCGGGCTGGGAGCATAGCTCCTCCAAGCTGGGCAGCGCTGAGATCGCCAGCCTGGAGCAATTCGCTTCCTATGTGTCGGTGGAGAGCAAGGCCTGCTTCGTGGAGCGCATGGATCTGTACTATTCCTGCCCGCTGACAGAACAGGGAATTGTCATTGTGGATACGCCTGGCGCGGATTCGATTCACGCCCGCCATACCGGCGTAACCTTTCAATATATGAAGAATTGTGATGCATTGATCTATGTGACCTATTATAATCATGCTTTCTCGCGGGCTGACCGGCAATTTCTGGCCCATCTGGGCCGGGTCAAAGGCAGCTTCGCCCTGGATAAAATGTTCTTTATCGTCAACGCCGCCGACCTGGCGGCTACGTCCGCAGAGCTTGCGTCCGTGGTGGAGCATGTGGAGGACGGTCTGCGCGGTGCTGGTGTGGAAGCGCCGCAGATTTATCCGCTATCCAGCCTGAAGGCGCTCACCGCCAAAGGCTCGGGAGATACAGAGCAATTCACTGCCTCCGGATTCTTGGAATTTGAACGGGTATTCTTTCATTTTCTAGGAAATGACCTGGCAGGCTTGGCCGTACAGACGGCTAAACGCGAATTGAAGCAGGTGATCCTTCAGGCCGAGCAATGGTCGGCGACTCTGGCGCAGGGCCGGGAAGAACGCCAATTGCAGCAGCAGAGATTGCGTCAGGATAAGCAGGTGTTCCAGGAACAGCTCGCTGCTCTGACTGCCAAGGATAAGGCGGCGGAGATCCGTCAGGAGGTATCGGAGTTGCTCTACCATGTCCGGCAAAGATTGCGCCTGCTTGCCGGAGATCTATTCACCGAGTTCTTCCATCCGGTGCTGCTGCAGGAGGATGGCGGCGATATGAAGCGGAAATTTGCGGCTTCGATGCATGAATGGTTATCCTCTCTGTCGCTTGAGCTGAAGCGGGAGATTCAGGTCACTTGCTTGCGTATGGAGAATAAATGCACTGCCTGGCTTCAAGAGGCCGGCGAGGGCTGGATTGAACAGCTGCAGCAGCAATTGGCACTGTTACCGGCATTGAATAGGGAGTCGCATTCGGAATGGATTACTCCTGAAGCGGCTCGGGGAGAGCATGAACTACAGTTAAATACGGCTGAATTCTGGCCCTATTTTAAAAATCCAAAATCCTTTTTTGAGGGTGGAGGAAGAAAGCGGCTGCGTGAAGCGGTCGAAGAACCTTTGGCAGGCATATTGAAGGAGGCTGTAGACAGAATCGAGGAAGGCTTAAGCGATGATTACTGTCTGCAAATGGTTCGGAACATTACAGCATTAGCGGCAAGATTTAATCTGCAATGGGAGGAATGGGAGCAAGGACTGGCTGGTTTAACAGAAGGTGAAGGAGAAGAGGAGGCAGCGATCTGGCGCAAAATGACAGCAGAGCTGCAAGCCTTAAGTAATGACCTCAAGCAGGATTAGAAAATGTAAGAGATAGCAACTGTCGAAAAGCCAATAGAAATGTAGAGAAAGAGAGAACAGAGACAAAGAGCAGATCAATAAAATTTCAAATGGGCTAAAGACTTAGGCGTATTCTTTATAGTATTGTTCGGGAAATTCACTAGGGCTGCTCGAATATGCGGCGGCGGATATAAGCCGTAAGAAGAGAAGGGCTTGAGCGATTTTTTCGGAACGATCTTTTACAATGATGTCCTAAGTTGCTTGGAGGTAATGACATGGACATTCTGAAGCAACTCTCGATCTATTATCGTGAGAAGCGTCACTATTTAATATTATCGATGCTATGCCTGGCGGCTGCAACAGCGTTAGGGCTCGTCTATCCGCTTCTATTGAGGAAGCTGATTGATGATGTAATTCGTAAGCAGCAATATGATCTCGTACTAGGCATTGCCCTCACTGCACTAGGTGTAGTTATCGTCAAAGCATTCCTGCAGTTCCTGCATGGCTTCTTCGGCGGCAGGCTGGGCAATTATCTGGCCTATCGGCTGCGCAATGCCTGCTATGAGAAGCTGCAATTTCTATCATTCCGTTATTATGACCGGGCGAAGACCGGGGACCTGATGTCCCGGCTGACCGGTGATCTTGAGGCGATCCGCAACTTCGTCGGCTTCGGCTTCGCGCAATTACTGAATCTGGTCTTGA
The DNA here is from genome assembly GCF_003614185.1 of Paenibacillus aceti. Taxonomy (GTDB): domain Bacteria; phylum Bacillota; class Bacilli; order Paenibacillales; family Paenibacillaceae; genus Fontibacillus; species Fontibacillus aceti. The sequence continues at coordinate 1,857,968 of NZ_KZ987724.1, read as the reverse complement.
TGGTTACCTTCGGTATGGCTGTCATGATGTCTATTCATTGGCAGCTTACCTTGGTCACGATGATCACGATTCCGTTCCTGGCGGGGATCGCCCTGAAATTTGAATCGAAGATTCACCCGGCCTTCCAGGAAATGCGGCTGGCCTTGAGCTCGCTGACGACAGCGGTCCAGGAGAATATTACCGGAGTGCGGACTGTGAAGGCGTTCGCCCGCGAACCGTATGAGGTAGAGAAATTCTCACATCGCAATGAGCGCTACAAGAACAACCAGATCTTCGCCGCCACGCTGTGGAGCAAATTCTTCCCGGCGATGGAGCTGCTCGCTTCGATCAGCGTGGCCGTTCTGCTAGCGGTGGGCGGTACGCTTGTCGTCAAGGAGCAATTGTCTCTCGGTGATCTGGTCGCCTTCTTCAGCCTGATCTGGTTCATTATCGGGCCGATGTGGGGACTCGGGTTCCACATTAACAACTATACCCAGTCCAAGGCTTCCGGGGAACGGGTGCTTGAGATTCTCAATCATAAAATCGATGTAAAGGATATGGAAAACGCGATCGAGCTGTCTGCCGATGAGGTGAAGGGTGAAGTGAAGTTCGAGCATGTCACCTTCGCCTATGGCAACAAGCTTCCGGCGGTCAGAGATATCAACTTCGAGGCGCCTCCGGGCAAGGTGGTCGGTTTCCTCGGCGGGACGGGGTCCGGTAAATCGACGATCATACAGCTGCTGATGCGCGCCTACGATGTTAATGAAGGCAGCATCGAGCTGGATGGTCATGACATCCGTACGTTGAGTGTGCAGAGCTTGCGTCATCAGATCGCTACGGTGTTCCAGGAGACCTTCTTGTTCTCCTCATCGATCCGTAACAATATTTGCTACGGAATGAGTGAGGTGTCCATGGATGAAGTGATTCGGGTCGCCAAGCTGGCCAAGGCACATGAATTCATTATGGAGCTGCCGGACGGTTATGATACGGTCGTCGGCGAGAGAGGCATGGGGCTGTCGGGCGGACAGAAGCAGCGGATAGCGATCGCACGTGCGCTGCTGAAGAATCCGAAGATCCTCATCCTCGATGATGCGACCAGTGCGGTCGATATGGAGACCGAGCAGGAGATTCAGGCTGGCTTCCAGGAGGTTATGCGCGGGCGTACGACCTTCATTATCGCCCATCGGATCTCTTCACTACGGCATGCCGATGAGATCCTCGTATTGGATGAAGGCTCAGTTGTTCAACAGGGAACGCATGATGAATTAATTAAGGTTCCCGGCCCTTATCAGGATGTATACCGGATTCAATATGCCGATCATTTGGCAAGAGAAGAGTCCAGCACGAAGAGAGGGGAGGCATAACACATGGGTACCGAGACACAGACATGGAAGCAAAAGCCTCAGTCGAAGGGCAAGGTTAAGACGAAGATCGAGGATCGATTTGTATACCAGGACGACGAGATTATCGATAAAGCATTTGATTGGCAGCAGTTCCGCCGCTTGTTCAGCTATATGAAGCCCTATGCCCGGAAAATGCTGCCACCCGTCATTCTGATGACGATTCTCGGAACGGTGACGAAGCTGACCGTACCGTTCTTAACGAGTCTGGCGATCGATAAAGCGATCGCTCCCGAGGATGGACCGACCAGTCTAACGCTATTATATATTTTAACAGCTCTCGTCGTTGTTCTATATATCGTTCAATGGGCTTCAGGGGTCTATCGCATCAAGTACACGAATGTGATCGGGCAGCGGGTCATTTACGACCTCCGTTCAGATCTGTTCCGTCATATTCAGAAGCTGTCGTTCAATTTCTATGATAAGCGTCCAGCCGGCTCTGTCATGGTTCGGGTGACGAATGACGTCAACTCCCTGCAGGATCTGTTCACGAACGGGGTCGTCAATCTGATGATCGACTGCGTTCAATTGGCCGGGATCGTCGTCATCCTGCTGTTGATTAACTGGAAGCTCGGCCTGGCCGTGATGATCACGGTGCCGGTGATGTTCCTGATCTCGACCCGACTGCGGCGCAAGATTCGTATCGCCTGGCAGGAAGTACGGATGAAGAACTCGCGCATCAACTCCCACTTGAATGAGTCGATTCAGGGCATCCGGGTTACCCAGGCTTATACGCAAGAGCATGAGAATATTCAGTACTTCGATGTGATGAACGGCGATAGCAAAAAATCATGGGATAAGGCCTCGGCGATGAACCAGATGTTCGGACCGCTCATCGATATCACCGGCGGAGTCGGTACATTCATTCTGTTCATCCTCGGTGTGCATCTGATCCAGCAGGGACAGCTGACCATCGGTCTGCTCGTTGCCTTCAGTAACTATGTCGGCAACTTCTGGGAGCCGATCAACCGTATGGGACAAATGTATAATCAGCTGCTCGTGGCGATGGCTTCCTCAGAGCGTATCTTTGAATTCATGGACGAGGAGCCGGATATCGCGGATAAACCGGGGGCAGTTGAGCTTCCGACGATTAAGGGAGACATCCGCTTCAAACATGTCGTCTTCGAATATGAGGAGGGGCGCCCGGCGCTCAAAGGCATCGATTTACAAGCGGAACCGGGTCAATCGATCGCGTTGGTCGGTCATACCGGCTCAGGCAAGAGTACGATCATCAATCTGCTCAGCCGCTTCTATGACATCAATCAAGGGGAGATCCTGATTGACGGCTATGATATCCGTGATGTTAAGGTGAAGAGCCTGCGTAAACAGATCGGGATCGTGCTCCAGGATACGTTCATCTTCTCCGGCACGATCCGCGACAATATCCGCTTTGGCCGTCTGGATGCGACCGATGAAGAGATTGAAGCGGCAGCGAAGGCGGTGGACGCCCATGATTTCATCATGAAGCTGCCTAAAGGCTACAATACCGAGGTCGAGGAGCGGGGCAACGCGCTGTCGATGGGACAGCGGCAGCTGCTGTCCTTCGCAAGGGCGCTGCTGGCCGATCCGCGCATTCTTATCCTTGACGAAGCGACCGCGAGCATCGATACGGAGACGGAAGTGAAGATCCAGAATGCGCTGAAGGTGCTGTTGAAGGGGAGAACCTCCTTCATGGTCGCGCACCGTCTGTCAACGATCCGCAGCGCGGACAAAATCATCGTGCTGGATCATGGTGAAATTCAGGAAGTCGGGAACCACGAACAATTAATGGAACGTAAGGGAATTTATTGCGGATTGGTCGAGGCTCAATTCCGCTATATGTAGAAATTTGTCGAACTTATTCAAAAATCATACCTGGACTACGGCTCTAGCTATTGCATTATGAGTTTGAAAACCTGAAAATAGAATGGTAATAATAACTTTCAAATTTTCAGGGGGGATTCTGGACTCATGTGGGGTGCGCCAGTATCTAAACATGCCAAGAGCATCATGCTGCTTGGCGGAGGAGAATTGGGCAAGGAAGTAGTCATTGAGGCGCAGCGTCTCGGCGTTCGTACGATCGTCGTTGACAGGTATGACCATGCTCCTGCCATGGGGGTTGCTCATGAATCTTATGTGCTTGATATGCTGGATGGAGAAGCGCTTAGATCATTGATCGTGCAAGTCGGACCGGATCTGATTGTCCCGGAGATCGAGGCGATCGCAACCCCTGTGCTGGTGGAGCTGGAGCAGCAGGGCTATAAGGTGATTCCAACCGCAAGAGCCGCTCTACTGACGATGGATCGCGAGGGAATTCGCAGATTGGCAGCTGAGGAGCTTGGCTTGCCGACGGCGAGATATCAATTTGCCGACAGTCTGGAGCAACTGCAGACCGCTGTCGCCGAGATCGGTGTCCCTTGCGTGATTAAACCGCTGATGAGCTCATCCGGGAAGGGACAGAGCGTCTGCCGCCGGGCGGAGGATGTCGAGGCATGCTGGAATGCCGCGCTTGAAGGCGCGCGTGCCAAGAAGATGCGCGTTATTGTCGAGGCTTTTGTGCCTTTTACTAGCGAAATTACGATGTTAACCGTCCGCTGTGCGTCCGGAACTCTATTTTGTCCGCCCATCGGGCATATTCAGAAGGATGGAGACTATGTTGAATCCTGGCAGCCTCATTTCTTGAATGAAGCTCAGCTTCTGGAAGCGCAGGAAATTGCACAAAAAATGACAGATGCGCTTGGCGGATATGGGCTATTTGGTGTAGAATTATTCGTGACAGAGAATGGCATAATCTTTAGTGAAGTGTCGCCTAGACCGCATGATACGGGAATGGTGACGATGGTAACGCAGGATCTGTCAGAATTTGCGCTTCATGTTCGGGCGATTCTCGGATTTCCGATTCCCGCAGTTCAGCTCTTGGCGCCGGGTGCATCGGCGACGTTGAAGTCAGACCGGGAAGGTGAGGATTTCCAAATCGCAGGAATGGAGAAAGCGCTCGCTTTACCGAGAACCCAAATTCGAGTATTCGGTAAACCGCTCAGCAAGCCGGGAAGACGTATGGCTGTTGCCCTGAGCACAGCAGAGGATGTTGAAACGGCCCGCAGCCGCGCCAAACAAGCGGCAAGTCTATTAAAGGTGGTATGGTCAAATTGAGTAGTCAGGTGTGTGCTCCTGCGTTAATCATTCGGAAGGGTTGCATTGACGATGTTCATCATTTGCTTCCGCTGATGCGACAGCTTCGTTATCCAACAACATTTAGTGTGCTCAAAGAGCGCCTGCGTATGTTGGAGAACAATCAACAGCATCATAGCTTGGTAGCTGAGGTGGATGGAGTGGTACGCGGTACGATCTTCTTGAAGCAGTATCAGACGCATGATATGAACCGACCTATTACCCAGATCATCGCGATGATCGTAGATGAGAATCATCGAAGCAATGGAATCGGTAAACGGCTTATGTCTGAAGCGGAATCCTGGTCTAAGGATCGCGGTAGTTCCCAATTGTTCCTGTCCATCATGGGTGAGAACAGCCTGTCTGCCAAATCATTCTACGAACGTATGGGCTTCATATGTTCCGGGTATCGCAGACTTAGCAAGACATTATAATAATAAACTAGCTATGTGCAAGCATAATGAAACCCGGCTCAGGTAAGAGCCGGGTTATTTGTCGATGATATCAATTGGCCGCATATAGATGTGAGGGCTCTAGAGCAGATCTATCGGGCTGTTCATAGCAGGTCTTTCGGTAGGTGACAAGCGAGCCGCGGAAGACTAGCTTGAGCATAGAGCAGGTGGACAGGTCATCCGGCGTCGTTAGTGCCGCTGATTTGCCGCAAAGCTGAAGCCCTGCTATCTCGAAGACAGCGCTCACAAATTGTGAGCAGAAGTAAGAGTTTCTCCGTCCGAATTCCATATTGAGCATGACGCCCAGACAACCGAGAAAATTATAGCTGTATAGCTCGCTATTCTCTTCAAACTTACGGACATAATTCCTCATTTTATTGTAGGTTGCTTCGCTGACGGTGCAGCTATATACCGCGCATGTAGCACGTTCAAATATTCCCGAATAGATATCTTCCTTTACAAATCCTCCGATCAGAGGAATCATAGGATGCTTCCTGCCGAAGCTGTACATTTCTCGCAATTGCGGGTCAAAAGCTATAGAAGCGTGGTTAAAAGGAGCTTTCGTATATACACCGATCATTTTCGTAATGATTGTCTTTGGGTTACTTAATAGAATGTAGATTTGTTTCGTGTTATTCATCATTTTTCAACCGCCATTTTCTAATTGATAAGTTAGGTATTTACAAATGAGGTTTCCATTTGATATTACCATGGTAATCGTTCACGTGGAATAGCGAAATGGTCCGAAGGCGGAAATTAAACTAGACTAAGGTCGTAATAAGAAGCTGATCCTAGTAATTTATGAGCTTGCAGGAGGGCTAGTAGGTTCATAGACAGAGGATGCGGGAATATGCGGCAAAGTTCGCGATTTTTTCCAACATATTCCCATGCAAGTGACGGGCAGGCATGTTAGAATAAAAGAGACTATTTTCCAGAGAAGATTAACCTGCTGAGGAGGGGATGTATCATTGAAAAAAATGAAGCTGAAGGTTGCGAAAATGGGCTTGATATTCTCCGTACTGGCAGCATCATTAGCGGTAGTACCTGCTGGTTATGAGACGGTGAGCGCTGCTGCGGCCGGAAAAAGCATGGCTGCGGTATTCGCGCAGGTTCAAGCGGAACGAGCGGCCCAGGTGGTCGCGCTTGTGAATAAAGAACGGGCTGCGGCTGGTCTGGAACCCTTGATCGTCCACACGAATTTAACGAAGATGGCTAAGGATAAGGCAGTCGATATGTATCGAAACCATTATTTTGAGCATACTTCGCCGACATATGGCTCCCCATTCGACATGATGGATGCTTATAACATCACTTATCTCTACGCCGGTGAGAATATCGCCAAGGGACAGCGCTCGGCGGAAGAGGCTGTTGAAGATTGGATGGACAGCCCCGGTCATCGTGCCAATATCCTCAATCCCAAATACAAATTGATCGGCGTAGGCTATTATAACGGCTATTGGGTGCAAGAGTTTATCGGCAAGTAGTCCCCTCAATATGAATATGAAGACAGAAGAGCTATGGTGGAAGACCGTGGCTCTTTTTTACTGCCATCTAACGCTGCGATGATGCATACATATCAGTACAGAAATAAATTATGGCAGGGAGGAACTGTTGAATGGCATTAGAATATATCGATGTGCTACAGACTGAGCTGGACGAGATGGAGAGGGAGCTTGCGGAGCGTAGCGCTCAGGAGCGGAAATTCAAGCGGCTCTTCGCAGAACAGCAGGCCTTCGTCAACCGGCGTATCCGTCAGGCCCGAATGGCGGCCATGGCTCATAATGAAGAGTTCGCTCTCCGCGCGCTGTCCGAGAAGAAGAGTGCTGAGGCCGTAATGAAGCAGTATCGGGAGAACTATGAGCTGAATAAGGCGGCAGTCGATGAGCTTCGCCGCAGGATCTCTGCTATATTGGAAGGGATGAAGGGGGAACTTTAAATTTCATTTTTGGAACGGATTGCCTGGGACAGATTCCCGGGCTTTTTGTTTGCCAATTGGAATTTTATTGGGAATGGAATTTGCATCTTTGTTCAGGAAGTTTTATGTTTATAGATAGTTGCTGAAAAACACTTATTTGCCGGTAACAGGGGATCTAACAAGAAAATAGATGCGTAAGTACAACTAATTCCTGGTTAAACTCGAAATTGGCGGAAAATCCGTCCGGGTAGTTGTATAAAAGCAGCTATATCCTCGGATGGGGGCTTATAGCCCGAAAATAGTTGTATATTTGCATTTATGATCTGGTTTCCGTCACTGGCATGTACAGATCTTACATAAGTTGGTTAGATTATTAAGGGATGGGATCCTGGATTCAGGATACACAGATTCAGGCATACACAGGAGGATACGATCATGAATAAATCGTCGCGAATATGGCGCATCACCGGCCTGCTCTCGGCGGTGTCAACACTGCTGCTTATCTTGGGTTTCTTATATGCCGTCTATGATATGACGGTTCCCGCAAACCAGGCGAGCAAGGCCAAGCCCGAGACCGGTGTGCAAATGTCTGTTGCAGCGGCGGCGCCTTATGATTTGACCGCGATCGGTGATTCGCTCGCCAAGGGCACTGGCGATGATACTGGCAAGGGCTTTGCCCGCAGGACGGTAGAGCTATTAACGAAAAAGGACAAGGAGTCCCAGTTAATCAATAATCTTGGCATCAATGGACTGACGACGAAAGCGCTACTGCCTATGCTGGATGAATCGGGGGTTCAATATGGCCTCAAGCAGGCCGGAATCATTATTCTGTCCATCGGCGGCAATGATCTGTTCGCCGGGGCGCACGGCTATAAGAACAGCGGGGAGCTTCCGAGTGCGGCGGAGATGGATGCAGCGGTGGCGGCATCAGGAGAGAATTTCAAGCAAATCGTCAAGAAATTAAGGGAGATCAATCCGGATGCCCAACTGGTATATGTTGGATTGTATAATCCTTTTGCTGATCTGAAGGATATGAGAGAGGCCGGGGACCGCGCTGTTGCCCATTGGAACACGAATGTATTGGACACAATGAATCAATACCAAGGTACGATTGTCGTCCCTACCTATGATTTGTTTACGAATAACCTGGACCGTTATTTATCCGGTGACCACTTCCACCCGAATGGCGAGGGCTATCAGATGATTGCAGAGCGGATTGTGCAGAGCATCGCGCTGAACTAGGCTAAGGAGGAGAAGATAAGCGATGCATCATGGAACTCAGGTAAATGATGAAATTATTCTGTCGGTGGAGCATCTGAAGAAACGGATCGGCAAGCGCTGGATTGTCCAGGATGTCTCGTTCGAAGTGCGAGCCGGGGAAATCTTCGGCTTCCTCGGCCCGAATGGAGCGGGGAAGACGACGACGATCCGCATGCTGGTCGATCTGATCCGGCCGACGGAAGGACAGGTGTCGATATGCGGATACGATGTGCAGAAGCAGCCGGAGCTGGCGCTCGGCCTAGTGGGATCGATCGTGGAGAACCCGGAAGTGTACACGTATCTGACCGGATGGGAGAATCTGGAGCAATTCGCGCGGATGATGCCCGGGATTGATGCCGGGCGGCTTCAGGAGGTCGTGGATCTGGTCGGTCTCGACCAGCGCATCCATGATCGAGTGCGGACGTATTCGCTAGGAATGCGGCAGCGTCTTGGAATCGCTCAGGCTCTGCTCGGCAGACCTAAGCTGCTGATTCTCGATGAACCGACGAACGGGCTTGACCCGAAGGGAATCAAGGAGATGCGCAGCTTCATCCGCCGTTTGGCGAAGGAAGGACTGGCAGTGTTCGTCTCCAGCCATCTGCTCAGCGAAATTCAAGTCCTATGCGACCGTGTCGCAATTATTAGCCGTGGCCGGGTGCTTGCGGTAGGAGCTGTGAATGAACTGATCGATACCAGCAAAGGGTATGTGGTCTGGGAGCTTGAACCCTCCTCTGCAGGCGAAGAAATGCTGCAAGAATTGGGAATAAGTATAATCAGGAATGCGGATGAGGTGCTGGACGATGCGATTATCGCCGGTTTTGGCAGCAGGGCGATCGTAACGCAGATGCAGGCGGATGCCGTCGCTGATATTGTGCCTCGCCTAGTAAACTCTGGATTACAGGTCCGCTCAGTTCAGAAGATAATCCCTACACTGGAACAATTGTTCCTTGAGATGACGGATGGTGAAGGCGTTGAATAGTTTACTGCTGTTAGTGAAGAATGAGACGATTAAGATGATCAAGAAGAAGCGGTTCTATGTGGTACTGCTCGTCCTGATCGTACTTGTTCCGATGTTCGCTTATGCCCAGATGCGGGAATCGACCACAAAGCGGGAGAAATTCGGTGCCGATTGGCGCAGGGAGGTCCAGCAGGCGATTACGGACAATCAGAATTCCTTGGGCAGCGACCGCGTCCCCGAAGAGTGGAAGAAGTATCGCAAAATATATATCGAGCAGATGAAATACTATCTGGAGCATGATGTAAATCCGATTCAGTCGGGCGGGGTAACCTTTACCCGCGAATTTTTGAATAATGCCTCCACCTTGTTCATTCCGCTGTTGATCATGGGAGTGGCCTCGGATATTGTATCCTCAGAGCGTACGGCCGGAACGATCAAGATGCTGCTGACGCGACCGGTGCGAAGGTGGAAAATATTACTCAGTAAATTGATCACTCTAATTATGTTCGTCTCGCTGATCATTGTATCTACGCTGCTGGTATGTTACTTGGTGTCCGGGTTATTTTTTGGCTATGGCGGCTTTCAGCTTCCGGTATTCAGCGGCTTCCAGCTCAATGGCTCTGAGGTAGACATGTCGAATGTCCATGCCGTTCCACAGTGGAAGTATATCTGTATGCAAGCGGGGTTGATCTGGTTCGTGGGCATCACGGTTGCAATGCTGGCGTTCATGGTGTCCGTGCTGGTGCGCAGCACCTCTGCGAGCATCGTCATAATGATGGCGGCGCTGATCGCGGGCACGATTCTCAGCAATATGGCTTCAGCCTGGACGAGCGCCAAATACCTGTTCATGGTCAATCTCGGTCTTACGAACTATTTATCGGGAACACCGGCTCCGATCGAGGGCATGACGCTTGGCTTTTCACTCGCTGTTCTCGCGGTTTGGGCAGCTTGTTCTACAATCGTCTCGTTCCTTGTCTTTACTAAACAGGATATCTTGAATTAAAATGGACAAGGATAAGAAAACATTTGTTTGCATTTGTAGTATATTAGAGGTTGTTCAAATGGCTACATATCGAAAGTAAAAGGGGGAGCATGAATGGCGGAACAAATCGATTTATTCGAAGCAGCTTCCGGCATCACTTCCGGAAGTGAAACTTCGGGATACGACGCGGACGACATTCAAGTGCTCGAAGGGCTTGTCGCAGTACGGAAACGGCCAGGAATGTATATTGGCAGTACGAGCTCGTCGGGACTTCATCATCTGGTCTGGGAAATTGTGGATAATGCTGTCGACGAGCATTTGGCCAAATTTTGTTCCAAGATCGATATTACACTGAACAAGGATGGTTCTGTAACTATAGTAGATAACGGCCGTGGTATACCGACCGGGATGCATAAGATCGGTGTTCCTACCCCACAGGTGGTATATACGATCCTGCATGCCGGGGGGAAGTTCGGCGGCTCTGGCTATAAGAAATCCGGAGGGCTGCACGGTGTGGGCGCGTCTGTAACGAACGCTCTATCCGAGTGGCTGGAAGTGGAAATTTACCGTGATGGCAAGATACATCGTATGCGCTTCGAGTATTGGGTTGATAAAAAAGGAGTTGAGCATGTCGGGGAGCCGGTGACGGGCCTTGATATTATCGGCAATACGAACAAGACCGGCACGAAGGTAACGTTCAAGCCGGATATTCGGGTGTTCCCGAATGGAATCGGTCTTAATTATGATACGCTCGCGGATCGTTTACAGGAAATCGCTTTTCTGAACTCGGGTCTGAAGGTGACTCTGAAGGATGAGCGTTCCGACCGCTCCGACGAGTTTTTTTACGAGGGCGGCGCGAGTCAATTCGTCGAATTTCTGAATGATGGCAAGGATGTTCTGCACGATGTGGTCCATTTCTATGCGGAGCGGGATGAGATCGAGGTCGAGGTGGCGCTGCAATACAATGTAGGCTACACAGAGACCTTGGTGTCCTTTGTTAACTCGATTCCAACACGCGGCGGCGGTACGCATGAGACGGGCTTCAAGACGGCGTACACCCGCGCGATGAACGAATATGCGAGGAAGACTGCAATCCTGAAGGAAAAAGATAAAAATCTGGACGGTAATGATCTGCGCGAAGGGATGATGGCGATCATCAGCGTGAAGATGTCTGAGGTGGAATTCGTCGGTCAGACGAAGGATCAGCTCGGTAGTGCTTCTGCGCGCGGTGCGGTGGAATCCGTCGTATCCGAGAAGATGGCGCTGTTCCTGGAGGAGAACCCGCAGATCGCTCAGGTGCTGATCAAGAAGGCGGTTCAAGCCTCCAAGGCGCGGGAAGCTGCCCGTAAGGCGCGAGATGAGATGCGCAGCGGCAAGAAGCGCAGCGAGAGCACGAATCTTGGCGGCAAGCTGTCTCCGGCGCAGTCGAAGGATTATGCTCGCAATGAATTATTCATTGTCGAAGGGGACTCCGCTGGCGGTTCGGCGAAGCAGGGCCGGGATTCTAAATATCAGGCGATTCTGCCGTTGAAGGGGAAGCCGATGAATCCGGAGAAGGCCAAGCTGGCCGATATTCTGAAGAATGATGAGTATCGGTCGATTATTGCGGCGATCGGTGCGGGCATCGGCACGGAATTCGCTGTCGAGGACAGCAATTATGCGAAGATCATTATTATGACCGATGCCGATACGGATGGAGCGCATATTCAGGTGCTTCTGCTTACGTTCTTCTATCGTTATATGAAGCCGCTGATCGATGCGGGCCGGGTCTATATTGCCCAGCCTCCGCTGTATAAGATCGCAAGGCGCTCTGGTAAGCTGGAGACGGTTCGATATGCTTGGACCGATGAGCAGCTACAGAATTATTTGAAGGAATTCGGTAAAAACTTCGAGTTGCAGCGCTATAAAGGACTTGGGGAAATGAATCCGGAACAGCTGTGGGAAACGACGATGAATCCGGAGAGCCGCACGATGCTGCAGGTGAGGATTGACGATGCCGCTAAGGCGGAGCGGCGTGTATCCACCTTGATGGGGGATAAGGTTGATCCGCGTAAACGCTGGATCGTAGAGAACGTCGATTTTACGGAGTATGAGGAATAGAGGGTGACTTGATTTGAGCATGTTGGAGAATTTCTTACCGGCTTATTTGGAAGAAGTCGTCGGCGATCGCTTCGGCCGGTATTCCAAATATATAATTCAGGATCGCGCCATTCCTGACGTGCGCGATGGGCTCAAGCCGGTTCAGCGTCGGATATTGTACGCGATGTATGATTCGGGCAATACGCCAGACAAATCTTATCGCAAGTCGGCCAAGACGGTCGGCGATGTGATGGGGAATTACCATCCGCATGGCGATGCATCGATTTATGATGGCATGGTCAGGATGGCTCAACCGTGGAAGATGGGGCATGTGCTGGTCGATGGTCACGGCAACTGGGGCTCCCAGGATGATGATCCAGCGGCGGCGATGCGTTATACGGAAGCACGGCTGTCACCGATCGCGATGGAGCTGCTGCGCGATATTGAGAAGCGGACGGTTCCGTTCAAGGACAATTTTGATAACTCGGCATTGGAGCCTGTTGTGTTGCCTTCCCGCTATCCTAATCTGCTCGTGAATGGGGTAAGCGGGATTTCGGCGGGGTTCGCGACAGAGATTCCGCCGCATAATCTGCGCGAGGTGATCGATGCTTCTATAGCTGTGATGGAGCGGCCGGAGCTCAGCCTGGAGGAGATCATGTCCTATATGAAGGGACCGGACTTCCCGACCGGCGGGATTATTATGGGCGAGGAAGGCATCCGTGATGCCTATCGCACCGGGAAAGGCCGTATCTATCTGCGTTCCAAGACAGAAATCGAGAATCTGCGCGGTGGTAAGCAACAGATTATCGTCACAGAGATTCCGTATCAGATTGTTAAATCCCGTCTGGTCACGGCGATGGAGAATATCCGGCTGGAGAAGAAGGTAGACGGGATCGCTGAAGTTCGCGACGAGAGCGGACGGAACGGGCTGCGGATCGTCGTCGAGCTGAAGAAGGATGCCGATGCTCAGGGGATTCTCGCTTATTTGCTGAAGAAGACCGATCTGCAGGTAACTTATAATTTCAATATGGTAGCGATTGTGAACAAGGCGCCGCGTCAGCTTGGACTAAAGGCGATTCTGGAGGCTTATATCGCTCACCAGCGCGAGGTAGTGACGTTCCGGACGCAGTATGAGCTGGAGAAGCTGGAGGATCGGGCCCATGTGCTCGAAGGTCTGGTGAAGGCCTTGAATATTCTTGATGAAGTTATCGCGGCGATCAAGGCTTCGAAGAATCGCCAGGATGCGCAGAACAATCTGCAATGGATGTTTGGATTCACAGAGCGGCAAGCCGACTCCATCCTGACTCTGCAATTATACCGTTTAACCAATCTGGAGATTACTTCGCTGCAGAAAGAGCTTGATGATATTATTAAGAAAATCGCTGTACTTCGCGGTATTCTGGAGAGCGATAAGAAGCTCGTCGCCTTGATCAAGAAGGAATTGCTGGAGATCCGCGATAAATACGGGATCGACCGCCGCTGTGAAATTCAGAGCAAGGTAGAGGAGCTTAAGGTGAACCTTGAGGTTATGGTCGCGCAGGAGGATGTGCTGGTGACCCTGTCCAATGAAGGGTATATCAAGCGGACGAGCATGCTCTCGTTCACTCGCTCTGGCGGTGAGCGGAATAGCTCCGGGGTGAAGGAAGGCGACTATATCAAGCATGTGCTCGATGTGGATACGCTGCAGAATATCCTCCTCTTCACCCAGCGAGGTCAATACTTCCTGCTGCCGGTGCATCAGATTCCAGAATTCAAATGGAAGGACAACGGAACGGCGATCGTGAACGTGATACCATTAGCCAAAGAGGATTACATCGTGAATGCGATTCCGCTTAAGTCCTTCGATGAACCGGGGGTAAGTCTTGTATTCGTTACGAAGCGTGGTCAAGTGAAACGTACGGAATTGAAGGATTATGAGACAAAACGTTCGACAGCGGTAGCGGCCTGTAAGGTAGCGGGCGAGGATGAGATTGTTACTGTCCAGGTGAGTCGGGGCAATCAGGATATATTACTGCTGACGAAGCAGGGCATGGCTATCCGCTTTGCTGAGAATGAAGTGAATGCGATGGGCCGGGTATCGGCTGGTGTGAAAGGAATCGGGCTCAAGGAAGACGATGAAGTCGTCAGCGCGCTATGGGTTGAGGGCGATGAGGGCGAACTGCTCGTTGTCTCTGACTTGGGTTATGCGAAGCGCAGTCTGCTGCTTGATTATCCGCTGCAGAGCCGCGGAGGTAAGGGCGTCCAGACCTTTGAGTTCAAGGAAGGCAAGCGGGTTAAGCCGAACGGCAGCCGGATCGCAGGCGGCTTCCATTGCAAAGAGCCAATTACAGTGCTTGCCGTAACTCGGGAAGGCCAGACCTACAGCTTCAGCTCCGAGTCGGCGCCGCTTGCTGAGCGCAAATCTATCGGCAGAATTATGGCTCATGTGGAGAAGCAGGATGAGATCGTCGATCTGCTAATTACTCCTTAATCAAAATGAAGAACCTTCTAATCCGTCCTATTGCAGGGGTGGAGATGAAGGTTCTTTTTTATTGCTAGGCCAGAAATGGATTAAATGATCGATAAAAGCACTGATGATGGGATTCATCGACGTATCCTTGCGGTAGACAAGCCCTACCTTTTTTCGCGGGGCGGGGGAGGATAACGGGATGATGGCGACACGACGGCGATCGATGGTTGCAATATAGGATTTGGGTAGAATCGTGCCCCCCACATTTTGCTCGGCCATATGTAATTGGGATTCCAGGGTGGACAGCTCCATGACCGGCTTCAATTGAATTTCCAGCTCGGCGCAAGCGGAGTCGATCATTTGCCGGACTAGAAATTTCTGCGGGAACAGCACTAGCGGCAACTCGGCCAGTTGTCGGATGTTTATGCTGGGACAGGCCGCATATTCATGGCGGCTTGATATCACTAAGACGAGCTCTTCCTCATAAAGCGGGCGGTAAGCTAGCTGTTCATCGAATAAGGGGAGGAAGACGACGCCGACATCCAAATAATTATGGAGCAATCCCTCTCTCGTCTCTTCGGTCGCCAGTTCAGTGACCGTCAGTTCAATGCCCGGATAGAGGCGGTGGAAGGCAACGAGAGCATCGGTCAACAGATGATTGCCGGAGCAGCCGATGCGCAGCTTGCCTCTTTGTAATCCGGACAATTCATCGATTTCCTGTCGGGCCAGCTTCAGCTCGTTAATGACGCGATGGGCATGACCGAGCAGGATCTGACCAGCCTGTGTCAATGTTATCTTCTTCCCGCTGCGGTGAAATAACGGGGCTCCCAGCTCACGTTCCAGCAGCCGAATCTGATGGCTTAAGGTGGGTTGGGTAATGCCTAATTTCTCAGCCGCCCTGGTAAAATGAAGCTCCTCACAAACAGCCAGGAAATATTCCAGTAACCGATGTTCCATTGATAGGATCCCCTTTATTGATAGATAATTTCTATGATTATAATCGATACCCTATTATTGATCAATATAGATTTAATCGCTATAGTTAATAACAATAACTATCGTACCTAAGAAAGGAAGCGCCCGAAATGGAACAGCTACAAGTAATTCGAACCAATCAGCCGAAGCATAAGCCGAATGAAGATGAACTCGGTTTCGGCAAATATTTTAGTGACCATATGTTCGTTGCGGAATACTCGTCGGAGAAGGGCTGGCATGATTCGAGAATTATTCCCTATGGGCCGATAAGCCTGGATCCATCAGCGATGGTGCTTCATTACGGACAAGAAGTGTTCGAAGGCATGAAGGCTTACCGTGGAGCGGAGGGAGACATTATTCTGTTCAGGCCGGACATGAATATCCGCCGTATGAATCGGTCTTGTGACCGATTAGGAATTCCTCAGGTGGAGCCTGAATGGCTGCTGCAGGCGATCAGCAAGCTCGTAGAGATCGATCATGACTGGATTCCGCAGCGGGTAGAGAACTCGCTGTATATCCGTCCCTTCATCATCGCCACCGAGCCATGTCTTGGCGTACGCGCATCGCAGGAATATAAGCTGATCATCATTACGTCGCCAGTAGGAGCTTATTATTCCAGTGGTCTGGCCCCTGTATCGATCTATGTAGAGGATCAATATGTACGGGCGGTACGCGGCGGGACAGGCGAGGCCAAGACCTCGATCAACTATGCTTCGAGTATTAAGGCGCAGGAGGAAGCGAAGCGTCAAGGTTATTCACAGGTATTGTGGCTGGACGGCGTGGAGCAGCGGTATATTGAGGAAGTCGGTAGTATGAATGTATTCTTCAAGGTCGCTGGGGAAGTGATTACACCGGAGCTAAATGGCAGCATTCTCCCCGGCGTTACCCGGGATTCGGTAATTATGATGCTGAAGCATTGGGGGATTCCAGTGACGGAGCGTAAGATCTCTGTCGAGGAGCTGTTCGAGGCGCATCAGCAAGGAAAACTGGAGGAAGCCTTCGGCACCGGAACGGCTGCTGTGATCTCTCCGATTGGCGCGATGAAATGGGAGGAACAGAGCATCGAGATTAACGGAGGCAATACTGGCGAAATTTCCGGCAGACTGTATGATACGATCACTGGAATTCAGCAGGGGAAACTCGCTGACCCTCTGAATTGGAGACATTTGATCGGTAAGCTTTAATGTAGGAATTCTGCTTTGTCTGCTAGGTGGAGTTTGTTTGTATCATGAGCATTTTGGGGTTTATTTTCAATAGATATATTGGAGGGGCTGCCCGTGGATGGGTGGCCTTTTTTGTGTTTTTGATAGGTAATAAGTGATGTTGAGGACTTCTATGGCAGGATTTTGAAAATGGATGTCGAAATTTACTTACACCTGATATTATTAGCGAGTGGGTCATGATTAGATTAGTTAACTCATAGAAAGAGTTAAGCCAGGGAATTTAAGGCCATTTATTGATGCACGACCTGGGGAGGGATCTGATTGCATACAGAGGAATTTGCCAGATTGCTTGGAAAGATCGTTAAAGATTTTCAGACTCATATGGAGGATAATCTTGCGCCCTCTTTGACGACATCGCAATTGAGCGTTCTGGAGGTCATGAGTCAGCAGGAGCTTCAGAGCTTGAAGCCTTCGGATCTTATTCCGTTCCTGTCCACAACACCTGCTGCGGTTACGATGCTGCTGGATCGCATGGAACGTGGCGAGCTGATTCGCCGCGACCGTGATGAGACGGATCGACGGATCGTCTGGGTATCCATTACGGACAAAGGGAAGGAAGAGCTTGAGCGCGGTGTCTCTATCCGGAATACGTATCTTAACGGTATTCTTGATCGCATTTCGACCCACAATCAACAGTTGCTGATTTATTTGCTAGGGAAGATATCGGGCGGAAAATCTTAACGGGACTGCAGAGGGGGAAAATAACAGGTATCAGAAGGTATCAGGCTTACAAAGCTTATTACAGCACAGACATCACATAAATAATTAACGCATTGCGGAGCACCCGAGACAAATCGCTAGAACTAATAACGATTTGTCTTTTTATTTGCCGCGTGTCTGGAAGCAAGTATTAAACGGCACAGCCTTGGGCCCCTTGCCTAGGCATTCCCGCAGAAGCTCGAAAACTGCAAATATGAGTTGTTGATTGTCGCAAGTATTTAGCTCATTGCTGCAACGTTTGTGGTATAGGGGACGTCGTACATAATATAAGTGCTTAAATACAACTATATGGGGACTCCATGCCCACCTTTGAGGATATAGCTGCTTTTATACAACTATTCGGATGGTTTTTCTCTCGAACGAGGCCTAAGTGAGGAAATAGTTGTATATTCGCAACTATTCTTAAATCACAGTCCTATTTTCCGAGAATAATTGCATATTTGCATCTATTAATGTAATACACAGCACCGAACGGCAGTATCGCTAACGCACAACATGTAAAGAGGTGGTAAGATCAAATGTCACATCAGGATGATGTCTATATCGCACAAGCGGAATTATATGATGCAATGGTCAGCTGTCAACCCGATTTATCGGATGTAATTCGTGAAATAAGACCTTTTGAAGGCCTGGATGTACTGGATCTAGGAGCAGGTTGCGGGAGGCTATCTACTATAATCGCTCCAACGGCCAAATCCCTGGTATGTACAGATATTTCCCGACCGATGCTCGATAGATTGGATCATAAATTAAGGAGAAGTGAATATCCTTTGAATTGGAAGACGGTGGTCTCGGATCATAGAGAGCTTCCTTTGCCCGACTCTTCCGTCGATCTGATTGTTTCAGGCTGGAGCATTTGCTATCTAACCGGAACGGAAAATACGAATTGGCCACAAAATCTCGATTTGATTATGACAGAGCTTCAAAGAGTGCTAAGGCCTGGAGGGAGCATCATCATTTTTGAGACGATGGGGACAGGGGTTGAAGCACCTAACCCGCCCGAGTTTTTGACTCCTTATTATGCCTTATTACAAGAGAGGTATGGTTTCGATTATCGCTGGATCAGAATGGACTATCGTTTTAATAGTGTCAGTGAAGCGGTGGATAAAACAGATTTTTTCTTTGGTCAGGAAATCACAGATAGGATTAAAGAGAAGCAATGGACAACTGTACCGGAATGTGCCGGCGTTTGGTGGAGGCATTTCAATATATAAGTGGAGGTTTCTATGGGATATGTAGAGGATTTGAGACGGTTGGTGGGTAATCAGCCGCTTATTTTGGTAAGACCTAGCGTCGCAATCATTAATCAATATGGACAGATATTGTTAGTGAAGTATCAAGATCATACCTGGGGAATTCCGGGAGGCCTGATGGAGCTTGGAGAATCCGTTGAAGAGTGTATTGCGAGAGAAGTAAAAGAAGAGATTGGTTTGGAATTGGGGAGACTCCAGCTTCAAGGCGTATTCTCCGGAAAAGAGCTCTTTACCAAGCTAAGAAATGGACATGAATACTATAATGTCATCATCAACTATATATGTACGCAGTTTACGGGTGAGATTACACCAGATGGCGAGGAAGTGTTGGAGGCCCAATTTTTCGGATTATCGGAAGTGCCGGAGAGCACTCAGCCGTTTATCAAGGATAAATTGAGGCAGCTAGGACCTGCTTAGTCGAAAAGGTGGAAATAGAGGCATCTAGTTGCGTTAGAAAAAAGGAGGAATGAAGTATCATAAAATTCAGAAATTTTCTGATTATGCCCGTCTTGCTCATGATGATCGTGAATACGGGTTGCACGACACAAGTCGCCGCTCGCCTCAATGCGAAAGATATTAGTAGCGTCTCGTTGGAGTGTATTCAGATTTGCTTAGAGAGGGAGAACATGCCTTTTACTGAGAAGGTATTCGAGGATCAGGAGTCCATTAGATTATTTGTGGAGGCATTAAATCATGCTGCTCAGATGGAGGGCGTGCTTGATTATGGTGCAATCTTTCTAATGACATTGGAGATGAAGGACGGAAGTAGCAAGCAATACCACTTGAATATTGAAGATACGGATTCGCAAAGAGGGCTGCTTGTGCATTTACCCGATACGGAGCATGGCTATACGATTTCAGAGAAGACTAGCGAGAAGCTGAGGAAATTAATCTACGAATCAGAGTGAAAAATCATCTACAGTCGAGAGGGGATGTCTGCTTGTTAATTCTAATCACTTTTGTATTAATTGTTGGATTTTCAGGAATCATCGGTAACCAATATGCAGGCTTGAGAAAGATGGAGTTACTACAGGAATCCGTATCTGAAATGAACCGCAAGCTTGAGGAGATAAGTAGGAAGGTGGAATAGTGACGGAAATTAAATAAAAAGAGGTGCTACATGCCGCGACAAATTACTCTGGCAGATTGGAAAGTATAATGGTCGCCAACGTTATCGTTGCAAGTGTTGTAGTAAAACATTTACTGATACAACGAATACCGTTCTTTACCGCACTCGAAAAGGTGACGAATGGATTATATTTGTTGATTGTATGTTCAAAGGCTATTCTCTGCGAAAATCTGCCGAAATCATAGGGGTTACTTGGGTTACGCTTTTTTCTTGGAGACACAATTGTTAAGTGCATTAAAACAAATGGATTTTGAGCAATTTGACGGTATCGTTGAAGTTGACGAGACCTATTTCCTGTACTCTCAAAAAGGTCAACGTGGTATAACGGAACGCAAACCTCGTAAAAGAGGTGGCAAATCCAAACATAGAGGCATTAGCCACGAACAAGTATGTCTTCTTGTTGCCAGAGACCGCACTAAAGCAACTGTTTCAAAAATTGCTTGTATGGGGCGTGTTGTGAAAACTAAGGTGGATACTATGATTGGCTCTAAACTGACACCTGATAATGTACTTGTTACAGATGCTTGGAGAGCATACAAAACCTACGCTAAAGAAAAGGGTATTGAACATTAAAGAATTAAATCAAATGATGGTAAACACGTTATTAAGGGCTTATATCACCTTCAAAATGTAAATGGTCTACATTCTCGTATGAAACAATGGATAAATCGTTTTAAAGGTGTGGCTACGAAGTACCTCGACAATTACCTTGCTTGGTTCTTGTTTGTGGATAGTCGTAGTAACGAAAGCACCAAACACAATATAAAAGAATTTTTACTATCTTCATTCGTATTTGAAATGACAGACACTTATGACAGTTTGCGTCTATCAAAATTTAATATATAGTTTTTATTCAACTAAAATTAGGGGAGATAATGATGTTTGTTAAAATTTATCAGTACCACATCCAAAAAGATAAAGTAGATGAGTATTTTAGTATTCAAGAAAAAGCCTCTGAAATTTATGGTCGGTATTTAGATTGAGTGTTTTGCATAATTCCGTTTCAGAGAAGAAGCGATAGCATATTCACTGTCGTTAAGGGGTAATTTTCGAAAATGGTATTATATGGGTGAAGAAAAGGGCAGACTTGCAGAATTTTAGAACAGCTCGTTTTTTAAGCGGCAGCCCGTTTTGAATGATGAGAAACGGCGAGCGCAGATGCAAGCAGAACAATGGCATTCAAATACTGGTGAGTTGTGACTTTCTGAATGCCCCGGACATGTGCGGCGTCTGCCGTCAAATAGGTTTTCAATCGGGAGTTGCAGCGTTCTACGCTGGTTCGTTCATTGTAAAGTTCCTTCCAACGCTTTGTATCCCGATGAGGGATGCTGTATCGCCGGAGATCATCCTTCGCATTTACTTTGACGACCATTCCATAGTTTGAAGACGAGCAGGCAGCCATGCCAAGCGGACAGTCGACTTTACCCGTGGCATGCGGGCAGCGAAATTTATGCATATCGCCGTCAACTCCCCAGTATGTCATCGCATAACCCATGGAACAGCACGGTGTTCCGTTCGAGGTCATGCCAGCAGGCGGTTCCTTCTCCCCCCGCAGATTAAGGGGAATGATGGCTTGTGCCTTGACGTTGCGGGCGGCCTCATAAACTTTCATTTGGTCGTAGCCCGCATCGAGTATGAAAAATCGTGTGCTCGTCCTGGACGCTGTTTTCTCGATCAGGCCCGGCGCCATTTCTCCATCATTGACATGCGCCGGCGTTACTTCCAAGGCGATCGGCAATTCACTTTTCGTATCGACCGCCAGATGAATTTTGTAACCAAACCATGTGATTTTATTGCCGAAGGAATCAATTTTTGCGCCCCAGTTCGCATTACCCGTTTGCTCGCTTTTGCGTTTGGGCTGCTTTTTCTCGTAAGCGCGGAGAGCGGCGCTGTCTATGGCGACGTTACTGCCTTCTATGATACCTTCCTGCTGACAGCGTGTGACCAAATCCTCAAAAAGCCGTTTTGCCAAGTCCTTTCTCGTCAGTTCTGAGAAAACTCGGCTTAATGTGGATATGGAAGGAGCTTCTCGATCCAGCGGAAGACCACACTGATAACGAAACCGGAGATCCGTATCCAAACGCTTATGCAACCCTGAAAAGGTACTTATTCCTTCAAGCGGCGCAGCCAAGAGTGCTCGTAGAATACCTTGTCTGCAGTATCCCTCAGCGCCTCGGGGTGAACGGCTTCTCAGTTCCTTGGCATACGGTCTCAGATCGAGAGAACTGAAGAAGATCGGCAATCTCTCCTTGGGTTGAATTTTTAAAAGTTCTTCGAAGGAAAACAGACATTCTTGGAGAATATACAAAGTGACTTCCTCCATCCTTGAGGTTTTTGGGTTTGGTCACTTGAAAACTTCTCCAAGTTGGGGTGAAGTCCCTTTTTTATGTCCGAAAATCCTTACGGCTCAAGGCCTCAGATTACTGCAAAACGCTCAGATTTTCATACAATGTATCTGAATAGCAAAGATGATGATACAAAATGGATAGAAATTACAAGATATAAAGATGAAGATGAATATAACAAAAGTATGAACATTATAAACGAACAAAAAGATATTCAAGACCTATTTGAAGCATTCCAATCACTTTTATTAACTGATAAGAGAGAGATTAGCGAAGAAGACTTCATAGAAAAGAAAGAAAAACGTTTTTAGGCAATATCTTTATTTAGTAACGAAAAGCATTAGTTTAAAGTTTAACACAGCCAATCAATTAAGAGCAGGTTTACAGAGGAGATTCGATGAACATTGAACTTAGAGCATTAAGCGAAGATGATGGTATAGAAATCTTTGAGATGATTCAAGAGATGGGGCTAGGTGAGAACGGATTTACGAATACTTTTCCGGTGAGCAGCTTTGAAGAGTTCAAGCTAAGCTTGCCGCGGCAGATTCAAATTTCGCAAGGGTTCGATTTGTCTGAAGGATATGTACCCCAGACGATCTATTGGATGTATGTCGACGGGCATCCGGTTGCATACGGAAAGCTGAGACATCGATTAAATGATAAACTGATGAGGTATGGCGGCCATATAGGTTATATGGTTCGACCGAGTGAGAGAGGCAAGGGGTATGGCAAGATATACTAGCTTCTTCGTAACAAATAGCGAAACCCAGTCTCAGATAAGTCTCACTGAGCACTGGGTTTATTGAGTTATTGCGAGCTTACCCGTTAAGCAGCCACATCCGAATTCCTTAGCCACCGGATCGCCACTACAGAAATCAACAGGATGAACAGACTATTCATGATGAAGAATAACAGGGTGTCCCCAGCCGTTAAGCTATTCTGGCTCAATACTCCCATTCCAATCGTCAGCAGGGAATAAGGAAAATACATGCCCAGCTTCATTACATACATCCCCAAACCGAAAAAGACGGCGCAGACGCTGATCCCGATCGGCACCGCGAAGCTGCGGATACGCATGGAGAGCAAGAGCTGGATGGCACTGATCGTGATGGAAGCGACCCAGCCTCGAAGAATCCAGCCGATGATTTCTGGCGGGAGCTGAAAATGTAGCCCCATTAATAGGCCGGATATCATATAAAGGACAGTAAAGAATAGCTGCACCGCCAGAATAAGCATGCTTACGATGACCAGCTTTGACATGAAAATCTGTGAAGCCGTAACCGGGGCGCTCAGCACCATATTCCAGTTCTTATTTAAATGCTCTAGCCTGCAGACATAAGCACAGCAGATCGCGATCAGAACAGGCAGGAAGAATTCGCCATAGAATAGGCTTACCTGTGTCCACAGACTGTACCATTTATGTTGCAAAGCACTCTGATTCATATAGTAGTTGGCGCAGCCGATCAGCACTGCCAGCAGGGGCAGCACGACCAGGATCAGCCACATGCGGGAATGCCGCAGCTTGAGCCGTTCAGCTCGGATACATCTCATCAACATAAGGGGCCTCCTAGTAGATTTATTAAACTTCCTGTCTGGATACGCGGAAGCTGCCGACAATGTATATGACAATGCCCATGATCAAGAGTGTGATTGGCAGCATAACTCCAATGGAACGAGTTACAAAGCGCATCGTCGAATCCGAATATTCGTAGGTGATCGGGCTTAGTCCCGTGTAGTAGGACCAGATGAATATGCGTCTGACCGAGGCCGGAAACAGATCGGCTGTCATCCCGATGAACCCGCCAATCATGCCGAGACAGAGGCTGAAGGCCTGATTCTTGACAGATAGTGAGAGCCATTGCTGCAGAGCAATCACCACCTGATTGGTCAAAATAGCTCCGCCCACAAATTGCAGCAGCAGAGGGAAAAGGTCAGACCATTCGAATTGATACATCATGCCAAAGCCTATGATCGCGGCACATTCAATCATAATCGCGAACAGCATCAGAATGGAGGCGCATGTATATTTAGCGGCGTAGACCCGACCGCGAGTCACCGAGGCTGAGAGCAGCAGCTTCCAGGTGCTGCCTTTATGCTCCATATCGCAGATACGGGACACGACAACAGCTGACAGGATGGGAAGGAATAGTCCATTCATCGATGCGGTGGTCATCAAGAGCCCTAAGACTCCTTCCCAGCCCGCGAGCTCGGGATTACGGGAGAGGGAGACGCTGGTTGAGATGAGAATCCAGGCTAATTCTACACTTAGGAACAGGGCGATCATCAGTAACAGGCGCCTGCGGCGCAGCTTATAAAATTCCAGGCCCAGCATACTCATTAGAGACTCTTCTCCTTTCCCGTAAGCTGAAGGAACAGATTCTCCAGACTTTGTCTGTGCTCTTCAATCCGAACGACATCGATACCGGCTTGAACCAGCGTTCGATTGAGGCTGGCCACCTCTGTATCATTGAGATCCTGGAGCGTCAGGAAGCCGTCCTTGATCACTGGGGACAATCCTCGTTCGAGCAGCATTTGCCCTGCTTGAGGATTATTCGCTGTTTTAAGGGCTATTCGGGACTCGCTCTGGCTTCGAAGCTGATCCATACTCCCTTGAAATACCAGCTTACCCTCGTTGATAATGCCGACCGAGGTGGCGATCTGCTCGATCTCGGACAGAAGATGGCTGGAGATTAGTACGGTAATGCCATACCGCTGCGGCAGGGATTGAATCAGCTCGCGAATTTCTCCGATCCCGGCGGGATCAAGTCCGTTCGTAGGCTCATCCAGGATCAATAGCTTGGGAAAGGCGATCAGGGCCATAGCAATCCCAAGCCGCTGCTTCATACCGAGCGAATATTGCCCTACTTTCTTGTCCTTCTGCTTCTCCAGTCTGACAATTTGCAGCGCCTCCATCACATTGCGATCCGGCACACTACGCAGGCTCTGCATGATGCGCATATTCTCAAGGCCAGTAAGATGGCCGTAGAAGGAAGGGGACTCAATCAGGGATCCTGTCTGGCTGAGAATAAAGCGGCGATTTTTTTTGAAATCCTGGCCGAAGACCGTTACCTTACCATCTGTCGGCTGAATTAATCCCAGCAGCATCTTCAGTGTAGTTGATTTTCCGGCTCCATTCGGTCCCAGGAAACCATAGACATCCCCTTCATAGACGGATAAATTCACATCATTAACTCCGTACACACCCCCATAACATTTTGAAAGATTATGCGTTGAGACGATTGTGTTCATTAGCTTCTCTCCCATCCATTTACTTGTTTCACAGTTACAGCATATCCAGGCTACCCTTCCGCCAGCTGAAGCCAACCTTACGAGAACCTTAAATCATTGTGAGGCGCGCTCGATCTGCTGAACCTTCCCATAATCCCTTGGTATAATGGCAATAGGTGATGACATTATGGAAGATTTGAAGCACAAAAAAGTGCTCATCGTAGAGGATGAGCTTGAAATCCGCAATATGATCGATCGTTTTTTACGTAAAGAAGGCTATACTCGCATTTTCTGTGCAGCTAGCTGCCAGGAGGCCTTGGCAATTTGCCGGGCGGACAAGCCGGATATCGCTATCCTGGATGTTATGCTGCCCGATGGCGATGGTTTTGTGCTGCTGACCTCGATCCGTCGTTTTTCTTCAATGCCCGTACTGTTCCTGTCCGCGAGAGGGGAAGATGAGGATCGGCTGCTAGGTCTCGGACTTGGTGCAGATGACTATATGGTGAAACCTTTTTTGCCACGTGAGCTTATGCTGCGGCTTCATATTATTTTGCGGCGAGTCTATGCAGCCCCGGTGGTAGAGCAGTTGCCGGTTTTCCGGCTCGGCGCTTACATCGTCGATTTGGAAGGGGCGGTAGTACGCAGCGATCAAGGGGAACAGGCCTTGACCGCCAAGGAGCATGCGCTATTGGTGAAGCTCTATCATGAGCGAGGGAGAATTGTGACAAGTGATGCGTTATGTCAGGCGGTGTGGGGGGACGATTATTTTGGCTATGAGAATACTCTAATGGTGCATATCCGAAGAATCCGGGAAAAGATAGAGGCCCATCCCTCCAGCCCCGAGCATCTGATTACTGTTAGAGGGCTTGGTTACAAGCTGATCGTGACGGAGGGGTAATATGGACGGTGCTGCTCATATCTTACGGCGCTTTGCGAGAACGACCATCGTGATATCTGTGTTTTTGCTTATCTTGAACTTTATTTTGCTCGGAGTCTGGATTTTTAAGGGGATGAATGTGGAGCAGTCTCCCTATAGCCTGGTGCAGACAGTAGCTGAAGCCCTGCAAGCCAGTTCCAATGGTTTTACTTTGAAAAAAGAGGGAGAACAGCTGCTCGAGCAAAATAGCGCCTGGGTCATGTTGATCGACGACAAGGGAAAAGTCATCTGGAATAGAGATCTGCCAATCTCACTGGATCGGTCATATTCGCTGACTGAGGTAGCCCAATTCTCGCGCAATTATTTAATGGATTACCCTGTATATGTCTGGGAGCATGCCGAGGGACTGGTTGTCGTCGGTTTCCCGAAGACAAGTATGGCCAAATATCAATTTAATGTTCCGGTCGGATGGGTGAAGGGGCTTCCTTTTCGCATCGTGGTGATGGTTCTGGGGAATGCGGTGCTTGCTCTACTATTATCTCTATTGATTGGCTCCAGACTGATTAAATCGATCAAACCGCTTCTTCATGGAATCTACTCGCTCGCCCATGAGCAGGATGCTTATGTTGAACCGAAGGGCGTATTCAGCGGCTTGGCCCAGAGTATTAATCATACATCGTTATTGTTACGACAGAAGGATGCCTCGCTTAAAGCCAGGGATGAAGCGCGATCGAACTGGATTGCCGGCATCTCTCACGATATTCGCACGCCACTGTCGATGGTGCTGGGTTATGCCAGCGAGCTGGAGGAGAGTCCGGCCGTGCCCGCAGAGCAGCGACAGCAGGCCGCCATTATCCGGCAGCAAGGCGAGAAGCTGCGTTCTCTCGTCAGCGACCTGAATCTGGTCTCCATGCTGGAGTACGACATGCAGCCGCTGCATACGAGAAGATTGCGGTTATCGGTATTGGCTCGGCAAGTTGCTTCGGATTTTCTCAATCAGGGGCTGGATGACAGATTTATGCTGGACGTGGATATTAGCGATGAACAGCTGCAGGTAAAGGGGGATGAGAAGCTGCTGATCCGGGCTATTACGAATCTGGTGCAGAACAGTATCCATCATAACCCGGAGGGCTGCCAAATCATCGTGCAGACCTCCGCATCCTCGGATGGGCGAAGCTGCCGCATCATCGTAATGGATAATGGACAAGGGGTGGCTGAGCGTGATCTTCCGGACTTGCTGAAGCTGCCTTATTCGTCGGCAAGACGGCGTCCGGTGCGTAACGGTCATGGACTAGGGCTGCCTATGGTTGCCCGAATCGCCAAGGCTCATCAAGGGCAGTTCAGCCTGATCAGCGATGAAGGCCAGGGCATGCAAGCGATCATCGAGCTTCCCGCAGGGTCATGCTCTGAACAGACGTAATCAATCAGATCCGAAGTCTGCAAGGGAGAAGAATGGCTTCTCCCTGCCACAGTCTCCATGTATAATCAGGGAAGAGGCCCATGCGTATTAAGTGTAAATTTAACTTGGGAGGGAAAAGAAATGATTCTGGAGAGGGTTGAGCTGCTGACAGCAAATTTATCAGAAACGAAGTCGTTCTACAAAGATGTACTGGAGCTGGAGCTTGTCGAGGATCGTGAAGATACCTTCATCGTTCAGGCGGGGGCGACCCAAATCAGATTTGAAGCGACGAGGGAGTATGACCGTCCGTTCTATCATTTTGCACTGAATATTCCGGAGAATCAATTTCGCGAAGCGAAGAGCTGGATTCAGTCCAGGGCAAGCTTAATTCAGGAAGAAGGGGATGACGAGGTGTTCTTCACCTCCTGGAACGCCCACTCTGTATATTGTGAAGATCCTTCCGGTAATATTGTTGAATTTATCGCTCGTCACAATCTCCCCAATGCCATTTCACGTCCTTTTCATAGCCGTGAGATCCAAGGAGTGAGTGAGATCGGTGTGGTCGTTCATGAGGTGATTCCGTTTGTCAGGACCTTGAACGGGATCGGCCTGCCCAACTGGAAAGAGGACAGTGAAGGACTGACTCCGGTGGGGGTTGAGCACGGCTTATTGATCGTCGTCAGAAAGGGGAGAACCTGGTTTTTCTCGAATCAGAAGCCTGCGGAGTATTATCCGCTGCGGGTTACGATCCAAGGGATTGGCAGGATGACCTTCGTAGAGGACTCCACGTTTGTGATTGAGCAGGCTCCATAGAAATAAGGGAAGTACATGACTGATCTGAAATATTCATTTCATTCGCGGAGCCGTAATTTGACTCGCTAAATATGAATGGGGGGCAAGCAGCAGGATGGAAGACTATGAGAATTTGCAGTTCCATTGCATAACTGACGAGGATGTTGCTGTTTTGACTGAAATGATGACCCGTGCCTTTGATACGGATACCCGGTTGTTTCTGGGATGTGATAAAGGGGGACCCACCGGATATGATAATGGCGAATATATCAGAAAATGGGGAGCACATTCACCAACCCACTCCTATAAGGTGATATTGGATGATCAGGTGGTCGGAGCCGTCATTGTATGGATCAATGCCAATAAGGTGAATCGCCTGAGCTGCCTGTTCGTTGATCCATTATTGGAGAATCGCGGAATCGGACTTGCCATCTGGCAATACATAGAGCGGAGATATCCAGAGACGATGAAGTGGATCGCCGAGACCCCGGGTTACTCCAAACGGAATCATCATTTCTATGTTAATAAGTGCGGATTTAAGATTGTCAAAATATTGAGCCCGATGAGTCGTGAAGAGGAGTGCTATGTGCTGGAGAAAGAAATGCGTGAATAGATAGCTGCTCTCTCATTTTAGGCAAATGTAAAATAAGATTGACTTTGATTTTAGACGGATGTAAAATATCAAAAAAGACAGTTGCCTAAAAAGGAGTGAAGCTTTGTGGACAACATCAAGAAATTACCGGATGCTGAATTCGAAATTATGAAGGTAGTGTGGGCGAATGAACCGCCGATTACGACCGCCATGGTCATGGAACAGCTCGGTAAAGAGCGGAAGTGGAAAGCGCCTACGGTGATTTCCCTTATGATGCGTCTGGTGGAGCGGGGATTCCTACGCACGGAGAAGCAGGGGAAGGAGCGCAGTTATTTTCCTCTGATCGATAAGGAAGAATATCTTGCTCTGGAAACAGAGCATTTCATGAAGCAGTACCATGAGAATTCCTTCTTGAGCTTCATCAATACGTTATACAATGGCAAGCGGCCGAGTGATCAGGAACTGGATGAGTTGCTGAAATGGGCCAAAGAACGGAGGGAATGAGATGCATACCTTCATGATTGCGCTATTGGAATGCTCGTTTTCCATGACGGTAATAGGGATGCTCTATATGGCGTTGATGCCGGTTTTGCAGCGGCGTTTTACAGCAAGTGGACGATATTACGCTTGGCTGGTGATCGCAGTTGGACTGATCATCCCGTTCCGTTTTCATTTCTCCTCCCCCCTGTTCACAATTGATGCATGGATTCCGATGTTGCAACAGTCGCAGGATTCTATGAATGCCCTTCCGCCAGCTTCTTCCGTAGAGGCCATTGCGTTGTTCCCTTGGCATATATTGCTGTTCGCCATCTGGGGCATGGGGTTGAGCTTGTTCGTCATCTATCATATCCATCAGCATAGACGATTTCTGGGTATGGTACGACGCTGGGGCGCAGCATACTCCGATGAGCAAGGTCTGCTTCTATTGCAGGAGATGAAGGAGAGTATGAGGATTACCCGTCCGGTGAGGCTGCAGGTATGCCCCGGCATTCTCAGCCCGATGCTGATCGGCTTGTTCCGTCCGGTTATTCTGCTGCCTTCCGCCGACATTTCAAGGCACGAGCTTCAGTTCTTCTTGAAGCATGAGCTGGTTCATCTCAAGCGTGGGGATATTTTGGCGAAAATATTGATATTTATGGCGACCGCACTGCATTGGTTCAATCCTTTTGTGTACCGGATGGCCCGGGAAATCGAACTGCAATGCGAGCTTTCCTGCGATGAGGAAGTGATTCACTATTCCGATATTCAGTACCGGCAGCAGTATGTGGAAGCGATTATTGGCTCGATGAAGCGTCAGGCAGGACAAAGGGCGATCTTATTATCAACCAGCTTCTCCAACAATAAGCTGAATCTGCAGAGAAGGGTGCGTTCGATCATGGATACCCGGGTCAAAAAATGGGGGCCATCGCTGCTCGCCATCATCCTCTCGGCCATATTAATCATCGGCGCGGTGATACAGTTGAACCCGGCCAAGCCTGACGAATCCGAAGCTTCGCTGGGAGAATCTGTGCAGCCGGTTATGGGAACTGGTAATTCATCGGATCAGACGGAGAAAGGTGAATCTTCTGACGAAGCTTCGATGGATTCGGAATCAGCGGATAAGGAGCTGTCCGGGACTCCGAAGGAACAGCCAGAGATGATGGTGCCTGTACCTCAGCCCTCAGAGGGGGAGGCAGCCAGTCAGGACAATCCGATCTTGATACAGGACCAGCAGTCATCATTAGATTTCTCCGTTGTGCCTAGCGCATCTGCATCGCCTACAGTGGAGCTGAGAGCGAGTATGCCATCGGCGAAGGAAGCGGATGCTATGGTACTGGAGGAGTCGGGAGTATTCATCTTGAAGGCTGGAACTGAGCCGACGAATTAGCGGTGAACCTATGAATGATAAGCTCTAGAATAGAGCGCCCGCTTGGGTGCTCTATTTCATGTTGTCGTATTATTAGGAGTGATGACAAACACGCAACGATTGTCCCCCTCCAAGATATGCTCGCTTCGCTCAATCACCAGATCATCGCCCAGCACTTGTTGAAACAGGTCTGCTTCGTTCCTGCACAGACTGGAGCAGGCGCGGGCCGCCTCGCAGATCGGACAATGCTTCTCAATGAAATAATAGGTTCCATCCTCATTATCGATGATCTCCGCCATATACCCCTCAGCGGTTCGTGTTACTGCAAATGCCTTTAATTTACCCTCCAAGGGCAGGCTGCGGGACACCTTGCTCTGGTACTCCTTAATTTGCTGGCGATTGCGAATCTCCAGCATTTTCTCTAATCCTTCTTCTCCGAACGCTTCCTTCATAGAATCGATCAGACTTAAGGTCAGATCAGCATACCCGTCGGGAAAGAGTCGGTTTGCTTCCGAAGTGAGCCTCCACATTTTGGCCGGCCGTCCCATGGATCTCGGCTCCTCGGTGAAGGACACCAGCTCCTGCTCTTTAAACGGCGGCCGTATCGATGGAGGCGGCGATTATGCTGGCTATGGTGTTCAATATTGCTCTGGTTCTGTTAAGTCTGATTGCAAACGCCAGAACCAAGCGGACGCCATGCGAGACTTATCGTTCGCAAGAGCGAGTGGTGCTTAACCACGTCCAGAAAAACTGAATAGATTCATATGAGGACCTCCCACGCAGATATCCAATCCGGCAGGGAGGTCCTTCGTTATTTCGCTCGTTAGCGTCCAAGGGTTCAGGTATAATATCGTCATAAGCGGCAGAGTACGTGCCTATATAACAGGAGCTGATGACCATATTTAGAATTGGGGAATTCTCGAAGCTGACTCAGGTGTCCATTCGAATGCTGCGTTATTATGATGAGACGGGTCTTTTAAAGCCAGCGCAGATCGATAATCAAACCGGTTATCGTCATTATTCCGTGGAGCAAATTCCCGTCTTGCAGAAAATTATTATGCTGCGGGATCTTGGATGCAGTGTGGCCGAAATCGCCAAGCAATACAACTTCATATTGAAGCAAGTACCCAGTTATCCGGTCGTTTCTTTGCGGCGGGTCGAAATCATCACGCAAGAGAAAATTGACGTAGATCCCCATGCACCGGGTATTGCCCTTTATCATGATCAAGAGTTCAAGGAGACGAATGTCGATGTGGAGGTATGCTCGATGACGTCTCATTTACGAAACAATCCATCGCGGGCAACATATAGACGAACGGAGCAAGTGGAATTGATGGCATGCGCTATGGTATACGGGCCGTTCGAAAATATTAAAGGTGCTTATCTGTCATTTGCTCAGTCCCCGATCCGTCCCAATCCGATCGCTCTGACCGCTTCACAAATCATGGCTATCGATGATGAGGAAGGAGTCATCCAAATCGCTTATATTGATGCTAATGACCATAGCCCTGTTCTCGATCTGAAGCCTTACACACCTAGCCTGGATCGAGTGGAGCGCCCTGAGGTGCCGTTATGGTGCAGAGACTGGCCTAAGAGTATGGAGGAATCCGCCGCATTTGACTGGAGTCAAGTATTTAATTTCTGATTTCTGACCCTACTTGCCTAGTCGATTTCATAGATAGCTAATTAGTTGCAATAATGCACTTATTCCTCGGTAAATGGCCTTGAAATCAGGAAATAGTTGCGAATATACAACTATTTCCTGAGCTTAAGCCTCGATCAGCCGAGAACCGTCTGAATAGTTGCAGAAAAGCAGTTATATCCGCTATGGAGCGCCTCTAGGGCAAATTTAGTTGCATATATGCAGTTATTCATCCTCTAACCCCTAATAAGCCGGATAATAGATGGTCATGCTCAATCGGGTCATCATCTCCCCAGCATTATAGTAGGTGTGGGGTCGGTCAGCCCTAAAGCGGATGGACTCCCCTCGCTCAATTTGTCCAATCATCGTTTTACTTGTTTCGGCGTTGGCGCGGGAATTTTTGCTATTATTGTATTGTGCAGTTTTTTTAATATATTGCTTGTCCGATTTATGCCGATGATTGAGCTACCTTTGACGATCTTTGGCGTAGGTTATATGTTATATTTAGCGTTCAAATACTCACCAGCCAGGGGTATAGAATAGAATGGAGTGGAAACTATGCGTAAATGGCCCAAGCCTTTTATGGAACCGGAACAGTTAAGACGGAATTTAATTGCGATGAGTACACTGGATATTATATTGTGCTCGGAGGATTGGCTGCGCAGATACCAGTACAATCCGCAGTGGGAAGAAGATGCAGAATTGTTCAGCATCAGTAATGGCGCCGGGGATGAGCTTTATCTTGTGTTCGCCCCTGAAGGAATCATAATCAAGGGATTTGATCATGAATCGGAAATGAGTCCCTATGCTCGAGAGGATGGCGAGGCTTGGCCGGGAATTTACGAGCAGGTGCCACCCGCTCTGCTGGCCCGGCTGAATGATGATTCACTCTGCAAGGAAGATGTAACCTTCTGCTTGTGGAGAGAGTGTGGAGATACAGTATGGAACTGTGGCGACGTAGATTCTTCAGGACTAAATGATGGTTCGAGCTTCCTCTTAGGAATGATCTATGAAGCAGCGGCCGATTATGTGGATTGGGCCGAGGATTACTATGAGCTGGAGCTGCCGGAGTATGCAGTTGAAGAGATTTATAACGGCGCAGTTGTCAGTGAAGATCTGATCCGAAGCATAAATCCGGAGCGGGATGTGCAGGCGACTTTGAAGGAGACTCAAGTTTTGTCCTAATATGTACCTGAAAGAGGGATTTTCTGAGAAAAAGTTTGTCCAAAATATGAATTTTACATATAGAGCGTAGAAAAAACACTTACATCAGAAATTTTATTTTTGTTATATTTAAAAACAGACCGATCGGAAATGATAGAGTGCACTCACAATAAAAGGAAAAATTATCGCTGACGTCGACATCGCGACTTTCCAAAAAATGATTGAAGGAGTTCTTTTAAGTGAATAAAAGTATCAAAACAGGACCTATTATGGCGGCTCTCTTAGTTGCTGGCTTTGTGGGTCTGTTTAGTGAAACGGCACTCAATATAGCACTGGGGGACTTAATCAATATTTTTAATACTGATGCTACGACGATTCAGTGGTTAGCTACAGGGTATTTCTTAACACTTGGTATTTTGGTTCCGGTAACAGGCATCTTAATGCAGAAGTTCACTACACGCCAGATGTTTATGACATCTTTAATTTTATCAATAGTAGGTACTTTTCTTGCTGCATTAGCGCCGATATTTAGCGTGTTGTTGATAGCGCGCGTAATTCAAGCTGCCGGGCTGGCGATTATTCTTCCCTTAACACAGAATGTGATTTTCACGATTTACCCGCCTCAGAAACGGGGGATGGCGATGGGGGTAATGGGCCTCGTCACTTTAGCGGGTCCAGTTTTTGGCCCTACATTAGCAGGAATGATATTGGATATGCTATCCTGGCATTGGATCTTCTGGTTCACCACTCCATTCTTATTGTTCTCGCTGATCTTCGGTTTCGTTCACATTCCAAATGTGAATGAAACTCGTAAGGTATCGATCGATATGCTGTCCGTTGTATTATCCACGATTGGTTTCGGCGGCATAGTGTATAGTGTAAGTGTCGGAGGGGATTATGGCTGGACGAGCCAGCTTGTTATAGGAACAATTATTGTAGGAATGATAGCATTGATTTTATTTGCTATCCGTCAGACCAAGTTAGAGCAACCTATGTTAAATTTGCAGGCATTCCGGTATCCAGTGTTCATATTAGGTCTATTGATGAATATGATCACCTTCTTGAATATGCTATCGATGCTTGTAATACTACCGATGTATTTGCAGATGGCTCTTCTGGTTTCAGCATTTATGACTGGTTTGATCATGCTTCCAGGTAGCCTACTGAATTGTATTCTAGCGCCGACGATTGGCCGATTATTTGACAGATATGGGCCCCGTGCTGTAATTACACCTGGGACTATTCTTGTTGCTGTAGGTTATGGACTATATGCCCTGTATGGGACAGAGACAGCTCTATGGATTATGGTGGTCACCCATCTTATAATGATGCTTGGAGTTGGTATGGTGCTGGCATCAGTACAGACGAATACATTAAATGCACTGCCGATGCAATATTATCCAGATGGCATTGCTATTACACAAACCTCTCAACAAGTATCCGGTGCGGTAGGGATTGCTGTCATGGTCTCTCTTTTCGCTACGAAGCAAAGCAGCTATCTGTCCGGCTTCGCGAATGACTTGCCAGGTGCTACTGCTGCCGGGACTTCATTTGTATTTATCATCAGCTTTTGTCTAGCTGTAGTTAATATTGCTCTTTCCTTGTTCATTAGAAGGCCTGTAGCAGACCTTGCTAAAGAGCATAGCGTCCAGCTGCAAGCGTAAGGGCCAACCTGGATATTTTACGGGACATTGTTGATGTCCATATGGAGTTTCTGATGAGCTAAGCGCTATCCGTTCCGTTGAGCACGGCTGCCGATTTTCCAATAGAATTGTAATGCCAGTCTAGCGCATAAGCATGCGATCAGCACGAATAATAAGGCCCACACCACAGCAGGCAGGATGGTCATATTCGCCAAGTTGGTGGCATCGCCTGCTTGATCGGGGTGAAGGATCGATTGTGCCAGCAGGAAGATCGGACCAACCACCGATTCCTCTAAACATAGGAAGGCTAGCAGCAAATAATAGAAATTGCGGACCCGTCCGCCAATAAAATAGAACAGCAGATTCACCAGAATGAAAAAGAGAAGCCACCACAGTCCGTACCCCGAGTGTACGAATAAGACAACCGTGGTCAGTGCGACGACACTAATGGCGATGAGCCCGGCTGCTTGCTTTTGCTTGTAATAGCCGAAGAACATGGCAATTGAGCATAAGGAAGCTGTGATATAGCCAGCAAGAGACACGATGAATTGGCTCCAGCCCGGCTGCAGAATGGAATAGGTGACCCCGCTGTGATCGGGATTCAGCACGATGCGCAGCACCTTACCGGACAGGAGCAGGGTCAGAATAGCATGACCTAGCTCATGAAACATCGTATCGATAATACGGAACCATCCCGAGAAGGGAATGAACCGGGTCAGAATTGCAGCGCCTAGCAGGAATAGCAATGCTTTCAACCATTTATTCATAGAGTAACCTCTCACATTAGCTTTGTTAGAACTCTAAATACAGATACTGATATTATACGGGAAAATAGACCTTTGAGACGCTCCAGTGATCAAATAATTTGATGCTGGGGCGTTTCTTTTTTCACTCTAGCTGAAAATCGAATAAGAAGTCACCATAAGAACAGGTTTAAGTCACAATTATGGTAGCCCGATTCGATTTACCTGTTTATAATCGTCGAGTAAGCATGTAAGAACGAG
This sequence comes from Paenibacillus aceti, assembly GCF_003614185.1. Classification (GTDB taxonomy): domain Bacteria; phylum Bacillota; class Bacilli; order Paenibacillales; family Paenibacillaceae; genus Fontibacillus; species Fontibacillus aceti. The sequence goes on along the minus strand of NZ_KZ987724.1, from coordinate 1,821,512 downwards.
GAAGGGAGGAATAAAGACTCGGCTTCAAATTTTATTTGAAAGCGCATTCAAATCCTTGGCCACATCATTTTAAAAGTAAAGGTGGTTTTGAAATGAGGACAAAGAGTCTTAAAAAACGAATGGCTGTAATGATGAGCACACTACTCCTGACGCTTATGATCGTACCACTTAACGCACATGCTGCAACAGACGTCAGCATCAACTGGAATGACGTGAAGCAGGAAATCGATGGTTTTGGGGTTTCGCAGGCCGGATGGTCGGGTGCCATTTATGATTTACAGGAACCCGCAAGAAGCCAAATAATGGATCTGTTATTTACGCAGGATAATGGGATCGGCCTCTCTATTCTTCGCGGAGCTTTATTCGCCGAATACAATCCTGCCCCGGGCCAATTTGACTTTACAGTAAGACCGGATCAGGTATGGGTGATGCAGCAGGCCAAGGCAAGGGGAGTTGACAAGCTTGTAGCATCGACCTGGAGCCCGCCTGCCTGGATGAAGACGAATAATTCTACAACCCATGGCGGGTATCTGAAGCAGGAGAACTACGGTGATTACGCACTTCTGATGTCTAAATTTATCAAGGAATACAAGCAACAATTTGATCTTGATCTCTATGCCGTTTCCATAGCCAATGAACCGAACGCCATGACCTTCTTAACCTGGGATTCATCAGAATGGAATTCAACGAATTTTCAGGTCTTTCTGAAGGATTATTTGAAGCAAGCGATGATTGATGAGGGGGTGTCCTCCACCAAGGTGATCGCTGGCGAGTCCTCCTGGTGGTCTGAGGATCTGATCAAGGATTCTTTGAATGATCCGGCTTCCGCAGAAAGACTGGATATCGTCGGCGGTCACAACTACCCGATTCCAATTCTGAACGTAGAGCTTCCGACAACACCTTTCTCAACCGCTGTCTCCAAAGGCAAAAAGGTATGGATGACCGAGGTATCCAAGGTAGACTCCTATGATCCTGGCATCAACTCCGGGCTCAAATTCGCTAAGCAAACCCATGACTTCATGACCAAGGCAGGCGTCAATGCATGGCTGTACTGGACAGGGGCGATTCCGGGCGACAATGATGAAGGATTGATTAATGTTGATAAAAATACCAGCACCTATAAGATTACGAAGCGCTACTATACACTAGGCAATTTCAGCAAGTTCATCAAGCCGGGATATGTACGGATTGGCGCACCGGAGAATCCGAAATCGAATGTCTATATCTCGGCCTATAAAGACCCGGCAACTGATAAGTTCACGATTGTAGCGATCAATAATGGGGATGCCACCGCAGAGGTTAATCTAGTCCCTAATGGATTTATGTCAGGCTCATTGACGCCTTATACCACCGATGATCAAATGAATTTGGCCCAAGGGGCGGCAATCCCTTCAACTGGAGGAAAGTTCCAAACGATCATACCTGCGAAGAGTGTTGTCACATTTGTAGGTGAAAATGGCTCGGCACCTGCTCCCCAAGAGCAGACTCTCGTTGATGATTTGGACGACTGGTCAAAGACATTTTCTCATACTAGCGGGCTTGTGATGGATTCCAGCAATAGCGGTTATTTTAATGGCGATGCCTCGAGAGTTAAAAGGCTGGATGGTACAACGGAGAGCTTCGTGTACAATATTCCGAACATCACCTCATTCCAAGCCGTATTCTATCAATTTAGTGTCTGGGACGGAATCGCCTTTTATGTGTCCTCTGATCAGGAGAACTGGACGAAGTTAGCTCACGCAAGCACTCCGGGAGTTTACACAGGTAGCAAGTGGTACCAGAAAACTTATTACTCCGTAGAATTGCCGCCAGCAGGCACTCAATACCTGAAGGTCGAGCTATCGGGTAGTGATTCCTGGGAGAAGCAAGTGTCTCAAATGACCATTAATTACACGTTATAACCAGTTTCAAAGGATAGCTGAGAGAAGGGGGTGTGCATGCTTTATGCATGTCCTCTTTTTCCTTTTTTACTGATTTAAGCAGGAATACGGAGCTACTTGTTAGAACTACAAAGCATTAATGGTACTGTAAATTCGAGAATGGAGGTGCAGATTGACCAGACTGGGACTGATCCGACACGGAATTACTGATTGGAACCGGGAGCGACGGGCACAAGGCCAGTCAAATATTCCATTGAATGATATAGGCAGATGGCAGGCTCGGTTACTGGCAGAGCGGTTGCGGGCTGGAGGATGGGATTGTATTTACTCTAGTGACCTGTCACGAGCTCAAGAAACGGCGAGCTTGTTGGAACAGTGCTGGGCTTAACGGTCGCTACAGATGAGCGGCTTAGAGAAATGCATAAGGGGGAGACCGAAGGAACGACGCTTGAAGAGAGGATTGCCAGATGGGGGCAAGACTGGAGAGAACTGGAGTTAGGAATTGAATCGAGGGAGTCGATTACAGCGCGGGGAATTTCAATCATCTCCGAGATTCTGCATCATCATAAGGGACAGAATGTCCTTATCTTCAGCCACGGAGCGCTGATCAGTTATACTGTCAAAGCGTTGATTCCTGAGCAAAATATAGACCAGCATATGCACAATACAGCGGTAACAATAATTAAACATAATGGTGGCTGTGGCTCGAAGTGGGCATGCGAGCTGTTCAATTGCGCCGGACATCTGTCTGATCAGGCTGTTGAATAAGCATTAGGAAGTCTCCCGGAGCTCTAACGAAACACCATATCGTTATTTTCGCAAAATCAGCAACAAATTAAATCTAACGAAACACCATATTGTTATTCGGGTGAAAGTCTGCCGTTTAGCCCCTTTTTTGTCGCAATAGCGATCCCCAGTTTCGTTAGATTTTGAAATGGCTCCATTGGGGGCAAATAGCGATACGCAGTTTCGTTACAATCAAGAGCAGCCTCTGTTTTGGCGTTCTCAAAGTCATACAATGGTCTAAACCTGCAATTATGCAGGAATTTCGCATACAATCCGCCCGGCCAGGGTAAATTCCTGCGATAATGCTGCATATTTGCAGTTTTCGAGCTGCGCGAAGAATTAAGAAGGCCATCCGATAACAATACCCAATCGGATGGCCTTAAGATGCCGAGCCCCATGGCATGGCCAAAACAAAACACGGCTGGGCCAGCTTATATATGACCGCTCGAGACGAGGTTCTCAGCGACCTGCGCGTATATTCGCGTTTCCCACTGATCCCAAGGGAATTGAGCTGGTGGGTAGGAGACCAGATCGACAGGCTCCTTGGATACCGGATGGGGGAAGCCGACGTATAGAGACCAGAGGGCGATCTGTTGGCCGGGCTTGTTCACACGGGCTCCGTACTTCTGATCCCCGTATAATGGGCAGCCGAGCTGATTCATCTGCACGCGGATTTGGTGTGAACGACCGGTATGCAGCTCGATCTGCACCAATGACAGCCCATGCTTGCCCGATGTGCCGAGCACGGTATAATCGAGCATCGCTTCCTTGCCGCCGGGCGTCCCTGCCGCCACGACGGACACGGTGTTCGTCCGCTCATCCTTCAGCAGCGTGTCGATCAGGCGTCCCCGCGACTCCTGCGGCTGTCCATGAACGACAGCCAGGTAGCTCTTCGCGAACTTCCGCGTTCGCACAGCATCCGATAGACGGGACGCCGCTTTGGACGTCTTGGCGAAGATCATCGCTCCGCCAACCGGACGGTCGAGCCGGTGAACGAGACCTAAGTACACATTCCCCGGCTTCTGATAGCGCTCCTTAATATCCTCTTTTAACAGATTCAATAGATCGGCATCGCCACTGGCATCCTCCTGGGTCGGAATATTCACCGGTTTCTCGATCCCGAGCAGATGATTGTCCTCATATAGAATTCGCATCTTCGGCTGTCCCGATGTCCAACCTGCGGCAGAATTCATCCTTATTCCTCCCAGCGGCCGAGAATTCCGCAAGGCAGATTCATGCCTGATTTTGTGATCGGCAGACCGAGCTCGCCAGCGGAGATGCGTCCGCCGAACCGCTGTTTCACAGTCATACTCAATATATTGTTCAGCACGGTCGGAGAGATCCCGGTCGTATAAGAGTTGATCAGGAAGAACAGCGGTTTATCCGACAGTATCGAGAGACAGGATTCCACGAAGGGATACAGGCTCTGCTCCAGCTTCCACGTCTCCCCTGACGGTCCCCTGCCGTACGATGGGGGGTCCATAATGATCGCATCATAGCGGTTGCCGCGTCTTTGCTCGCGTTGCACGAACTTGAATACATCATCGGTAATGAATCGCACATGACGATCAGCGAGCCCGGATAGAGCTAAATTCTCCTTGGCCCATTGCACCATTCCTTTGGCCGCATCGACGTGTACGACGGAAGCCCCGGCCGAAGCGCAGGCGACCGAAGCGCCGCCGGTATAGGCGAATAGATTAAGCACGCTGATGGGCCGCTTGGCAACGGAGATCTTGTCCATCATCCAGCGCCAATTGGCCGCTTGCTCCGGGAACAGACCAGTATGCTTGAAATTGGTCGGTTTAATATAAAATTTAAGCTGATCGAAGGACACGGTCCAGCGCTCAGGAATCGGCTTCTTCATCTCCCAATTGCCACCGCCGGAGGAACTGCGGTGATAGTGTCCATGCACATCCCGCCATGATTTGTCTTCCTTCGCGATCGGCCAAATAATTTGCGGATCGGGACGGCGCAGAATCACATCTCCCCAACGCTCCAGCTTCTCTCCATTACCTGTATCGATAACTTCATAGTCATTCCATTCATTAGCTACATACATTTATCGTTTTCCTTCCTTCCAACAAAGGTAGTTCATTAGTGCCCCGGTGTTCAATTGCAGCGGGCAATCATCGGTAGTTATTGTACCTTATTTATCTGTCTCCATGCTACTGGTGGATGAATCTTGATTGACCATAAACAATTATAACTGACTTTGGCCCTGTGAAAAGCCCCGCAACTATGATAATCTTTACAGAAAACTGCTAAATGCCAGATGGGAGAGAACGCCGTAATGCTTCGAGATTTTTTTTCATACTATCGTCCTTATAGGAAGTTATTCCTGTTAGACTTCACCTGCGCAGTGGTCGCTGGGCTGCTGGAGCTGGGATTTCCGATTGCAGTTAACCAGTTCGTGGATAAGCTGCTTCCCGGCAAGGACTGGTCGTTGATCACGATGGCCTGTGCTGTGCTGCTCGGAATTTATATTTTGAATACGGTGTTGAATTATATTGTTACTTATTGGGGACATATGCTGGGGGTCAATATTGAGACAGATATGCGCAGGAATATGTTCAATCACCTGCAGAAGCTGAGCTTCAAATTTTACGACAATCGTAAGACCGGGCATCTGATGTCGCGTTTGTCGAATGATCTGGACAATATCGGAGAGGTGGCTCACCATGGGCCGGAGGATGTGTTTATCGCGGGCATGACCTTATTGGGCTCATTTTTGCTGATGCTGTCGATCCATTGGAAACTAGCTGTACTGACTTTCCTGGTGGTTCCGATCCTGGTCTGGGCTGCCCTACATTTCAATCGGCAAATGACGACGACCTACCGCGGGCTATTCGGAGCACTTGCAGATTTCAACTCCCGGGTGGAAGAGAATATCGGCGGGATTCGCGTCGTACAAGCCTTCGCCAATGAGGAGCATGAGAAGAAGCTGTTCGCTGAGAATAATGGGCGGTATCGCCTGACGAAGCTGCGTGCATACAAAATTATGGCCGGGAGCTTATCTGTGAACTATATGCTGATGCGGCTCGTCTCCTTGTTCGTGATGATCTGCGGTACTTGGTTTGTGATTCGCGGGGAGCTCACTTATGGGGAATTCATCGGCTTCCTGCTGCTGGCGAATGTATTCGTGCGGCCGATTGAGAAGATCAACGCGATTATCGAGAGTTATCCGAAGGGCATCGCCGGGTTCAAACGCTATATGGAGATCATGAATACGGAGCCGGATATAGCGGATCGAGAGAACGCGGTGGATGCCGGGCAATTGCAGGGGGATATCGCTTTTCAAAATGTGAGCTTCGGTTACGATGACAAGGACAGCGTATTGCAAAATATTAATCTGGAGATTCACGCAGGCGAGACCATCGCCTTTGTGGGACCTTCCGGGGCTGGTAAAACGACGCTTTGCAGCTTGCTGCCACGCTTCTATGAAGTGGATGAGGGCAGGATCACGGTCGATGGTCGAGATATTCGCGATGTGACTTTATCTTCATTGCGCCGAAATATTGGGATCGTGCAGCAGGATGTCTATTTGTTCTCGGGCAGTATCCGTGAGAATATCGCTTACGGTAAATTAGGGGCTAGCGATGAAGAGATTTGGACGGCGGCGCGCCGGGCTCAGCTTGAAGATTTCATCGAGTCGCAGCCCGAGGGAATGGATACGGTGATTGGCGAACGGGGAGTCAAGCTGTCCGGCGGCCAGAAGCAACGCTTGGCCATCGCCCGGATGTTCCTGAAGAACCCGCCGATTCTGATTCTGGATGAAGCGACTTCGGCTCTGGATACAGAGACGGAGCTGGCGATCCAGCAATCCCTAGCCGAATTGTCAGAGGGAAGAACGACGCTCGTAATCGCACACCGTCTGGCTACGATCAAGAATGCGGATCGTATTGTCGTCGTGACGGAGGAGGGTATATCGGAGCAGGGTCGCCATCAGGAACTGGTGGCTGCCGGCGGCCATTACAGCCGCCTGCACCAAGCACAATTCGGGGCTATTTAACGTCCTCTTTAAACTTCATAAGTATAGTAATCCTGTGCACTGCGCGTTTCAAACCCGGCTGTCGTATAGAGCTTCATGGCAGCCGGGTTCTCTATGGCCACATCCAGCCATATGCTTCGTCCCGCAGCCTGCTCGCGGTCGATCACCTGCTTCAAAACGGCGCTGCCAATGCCCCCACCTCTATGGTCTGAGCGGGTAACAAATCCGTAAATCCAGCTCCGGTCTTCGATCCGAGATAAGCGAATTTTGCCTACGTCGGTCCCATTAACGACGACCACTTCATTCTCAGCTAGCTCCGCCGGGCTTAATCGCGTATATTCCTGCAGAGTTTCCTGATAATCACATTGGAATCCATCGGCATCAAGTCTGCTTAAGAATGCCGTGTCCTCCGAGACGGCGGGGCGCAGCGACACATCCTGTCGGGCAGTGCCGAGTCTGTTCTCAGCCGCGACATACTGCATTTGATATTCAGAGAAGGAATAGCGGCAGTTAACCGTGCCGAGGAAGGCCTTTCCTGTTGTCGAGGCAGCGGGTGTATTCAGCAGAATCATCCGGTATCTCGCGATTTCTTGTTTGTTCAGGCCCTCCTTCAGCAGTTTCGCAAAAACCCCCTGCCTTCTGAAATCAGGATGCACCATGCCGCAAATCTCCAGATTGCCTCCGATGATATATTTGCCCAGAAAAGCGATGAGTCGCCCATCGCGATATTCCGCCAGATGAAGGCTATTTTCTTCCTCCGGGTTAAGCAGCATGTCCCAGTTCAGCTTCAGATAGATATGATCTTGCTGTTCACAGCAGGTCTGGAGCTCTTTTAAATCGTCAAAATTCAGTGGGTTCATATGTATCTACCCTCCTTAGCTAGTCATCTATTATCGGCTGTTGACAAAATTACAGCGTCAGAGTAGCTTGGGTTTATTATACAAAAATCGGGAGAAGGTAGGTAGAGCTATGGGGAAAAATCAGGTGATCGAGATGAAGGGCGTCAGTTGGAGACGCGATGGAAAAACAGTGCTGCAGCAAATCGATTGGACTGTACGTGAGGGCGAGCACTGGGCATTGTTCGGCTTGAACGGCTCAGGCAAGACGACGCTGCTCAATTTGCTCTGTGGCTACATATGGCCGACCACGGGACAGATCAGCGTTCTTGGACAGAGATTCGGCGAGGTTGATCTAAGAGAGCTGCGCAAATCGATCGGCTGGGTCAGCTCTTCGCTGCAAGAGCGGCTGCATGGCAGTGAGAAGGCGCAAAATCTGGTCGTCAGCGGTAAATTCGCTTCCATCGGTCTCTATGACAAGCCGACGGAGGCCGACTTTGAACGGGCGGCTGCCCTTATGGAGCAACTGCGTTGTGGACATTTACTGGACCGCACCTATCAGACTTGCTCCCAAGGCGAGAAGCAGAAGCTGTTGATCGCCAGAGCATTGATGGCGGCACCACGTTTGCTTATTCTCGATGAGGCTGCGAACGGGCTAGATTTTATTTCCAAGGAAGGCCTGCTGGACAGCATTAGCGAGCTGGCGGGGCAGCCGGATGCGCCGACCATGATCTATGTGACGCATCATACAGAGGAAATCTTGCCGATGTTCTCCCATTCTTTGTTGATCCGGCGCGGCGAGGTATTTACTCAGGGCCAGACGAGAGAAGTTCTGGATAGTGAGAGACTGTCCGACTTTTTCGAGATGCCAGTGGATTTGAACTGGAATCAGGGGCGCGCCTGGTTGTCGCGGAAATAAGCTTCCTGCAACACAAAGTATCGCTCTATTGTAAACTTTGCTACCTTTTCCAGGACGCAGCGTACTATAAGTAGGGCCGGTTAACCTGGTCGGAGGAGTAGCAAGATTTAATTAGACGGAGGGATGCAGATGGAGGCGGGAGCGAATCCTGGATCGAAGAAGACAGTCAAGCTGCGCGGGGTAACAGGTCTGATTATCATTGTCATCGTTGCAGGTATTTTGGGGATGGCTAGTTTTACGCAGATAGAATACGGTCATGTGGGGCTCTACAAGACATTTGGCAAGTTGAATAGTGAAGTGCTATCTCCGGGAATCCACTTTAAGATTCCGTTTGTACAGTCGGTCATCCAAGTGAATACGCAGGTAACCAAGGCGGAGACGGATACGACAGCCTCATCAAAGGATCTGCAGCCTGTATCCACTCATGTTGCCGTGAACTATTCAGTCAATAAAGAGTCAGCTTATAATTTGATGAACAATATCGGCGGATCTTTCGATTCGATCATTATCAATCCGGCAGTACAGGAGATCGTCAAGGAAGTGACGGCGAGGTATCAAGCGGAAGATTTGATAGCGAGAAGGGATGTCGTCGCTGGAGAGATTAGCGAACTGCTGACGGCGCGCCTTGCTAAATACGATCTGATCGTCAATGAGATTAATATCGTGGATTTTAAATTTTCCGACGCCTTCAACCAGTCGATTGAAGCGAAGCAGGTTGCTCAGCAGCAGGCGCTGAAGGCAAGCAATGATCTGAAGCGGATCGAGATTGAGGCGAAGCAGAAGATCGCCCAGGCTCAAGCCGAGGCCGAGTCGCTCAAGCTGAAGAAGCAGGAAGTTACATCGGAGCTGATCCAGTTGAAGCAGATCGAGGTTCAGGAGAAGGCACTGGAGAAATGGGACGGCAAGCTTCCGACGGTAACGGGAGGAGCGACACCATTTATCGATGTTCAGTCCCTGACTAATCCATAAAAACTAAGTTCAATTCAACTATTCCCTATAAAATGCGCTCAAGTCGCTCCGCTTTCGGAGCGACTTGTTCAGGTTCGCTGCTCTTTATGCTTGTGGGTGAGGTTGCGGATAAAAAGGCCGATCCAGTATATGATCGGAATTACAATCTCACAAACGATCAGAAGCCCAGGCAGTTTGCCGGAGACGAGTTCATTCAACTCGACTTGCGTCCGGACCAGAATGATGGATAGCATCGTCGTGAAGGCGGTCACGGGTAGCGCGAATGGACGGTGATCCATCACCTTGACAAGCTGTGCGAGGCCAATCGCTGACATGAATAGGGTGAAGCATATTTTTACGAACAGGCTCGTTAGCCATAGGATGATCAGGATCGGGTCCCCTGTCTGCAGGAATGATCCGGTCTGAATGAAGGCGATCAGCTCCAGATCAGGGTAAGACATATTGCTGGTAACCTCAGGTCCGAAGGAGGTTAAGACCAGGAATAGATGGGTCAAATTAATAAAAACAGCAAATAGGACAGCTCCCAGGAGCGACCGGTAAGATTTGTCCGGGGTTTTCAAGTAAGGCCTCAGCAGGAATAGGAAGGCGATCTCCCCGAACATGGCCAGATTCAGATATAGTCCGTCCCCGAAATGCTTCATATCCAGATGGGTAAAAAAAGCTGGGATCATGGCTGCATTCACTTCGCTGGAAGCGAAAATCGGAATCAACAGATAGGCCAGAGCACTGAGCAGGAATATTCCCTGGGACGCTCTGAAAATGGTCGAGATTCCTGAATAGACCGCATAAGCGACGGTCAGGCTGAACAACAGTAGAACGGCCCAGGACGGGGTGCCGATCAAATATTCCGTCAGCAGAAAATCAGACATCTGCCGTAAGGTGGTTGCGCCCAGCACAAGATTTACAATGACGATCATCAGCATACAGATGATATGCAGCCACTTACCAACGAGCTCATGCCCATACACAATGATGAATTGATCAGGTTTTGCCTTGGTCACCTTCAGGGCAGGGTAGATCAATATCCAGGCCAGAATCGGTCCTATGAGCGAGGCGAGCAGGGAGGAGTATTTACTATTTGAGGCTAGCGGGTTTATAAGGAAGGCTGTGAATGTCGTATACATAGACAAGCTGTACAGCGTGAAAACCTGCAATGCAGTAATTTTTCTCATGTCACAGCACTCCTTCCAACATTTGAAATACATTAAATTGATCCTTAAAAGCGTACAGCAGCTCACTCAAGATAAGGAATGTGATCGTGATTGACAGAACGATGAACCTTTTCTTAAGATCCGCTTGCTGCTTCCGTTGTTCGAACCAGTTAAAGATAATAATCACGGTGAAGATTAACCCGATCCAGACCATAATCTTTCCTCCGAAGCTTAATAATTCCTGATTTGCTGTGTGGATTGGTAGAAGGTTCCTGTACGATTAATGGTGATATCTACGTCGATATCAATAGGAAGTTTCTTAGCATAGTATTCACCCCATTGATCCTGCAGTTTTTCCCATATTTTCGGGTATCTCCAATCCAAATAGTCACTGAGCCGGAATACATCGCATTTTGCCTGCTTGGTAGTTTCAAAAGTTTGGCGTATCAGCCCTTCCAAATCCTTGTTCAATGTATTTTGGAGCTCTTCGACTGCCCTGGTATCCTTGACATCGAGATCGGAATCGGAAGAGAACAGATAGGCATTTCCTGTACTTTTGAGCTCGAAGGCGATTTTGTTATTTTTGATCGTAGGCTTAATCTTGGTGCGAATATTATTGATTTTAATAGTAACCTCCCGTTGATCAGTCGGCGATTTGATCGATGAGATGGCGGAATCAATTTGTGAAGTGATCCATAGAGCGCCTCTGAGCTCTTCATTGGTCAGATGCCGATCGCTGATCATCTTGCCGTTGGACATCATGACGGCGCCTTCTGAACTGATCCAGTAATCCCTGCCTGGAGTGGTTACCTCGATTTCTTCCAGCTTTCTGAAGCCAATCTGCGGGAGAAGAATAGCAGAGGTTCTGGGATTGGACATCAGGAAGTTCTTCACTGTCGCATTAATGGTCAGCTTATCATCGATGAACTTGGTGAGTACCGTCGAGACGAAGCGCTCCGATACCGTCGGAGTCATTCGGATATCCTTGACGTCCTGCTCAGTCACGAACAGGTTGGCGCTAATATGGAAATTCGGTTGGCGGCTGATCAGATCAATGACAGGACTTATGCCCTGCGAGGCGAGGCGTCGGCCAATGACCACGACCCGAGTTTGGCCAAAGAAGATATCCCTGGTGGCATCCAATTGAATATCCCGTAGAATTTCCCCTATTTTCTTGCCTTTTCTGGATATGAAAGTGAACGGCTCTCCCACGCCACTGTTGGATCCGCCCGTCTGACTTGGAATCATCCGGTTAGGGAGAGGGAACCCAAGTGCGACTTCCAGATATCCATCCTCCAGCAAATCGACGGTCATAATCGTTGGGAAGGCCCGATTATTCAATTCTGTAGCCGACCAGCATCCGCTCAGTACGAGGAGGGGGAGTATCGTGAGAATTGTAGTGCATAGACATGCTAGCGATTTCTTCATTCATTTTCCCCCTTTGGCCGGACCCATCCCCGCGCATTCCTCGCCACCCTGTGCCGATTATTAGATGTCAATGGAGAACGGGTACGCATCATAGTCCATGGCAGCCGTATCACTGTATCTACCAGATCATCCTTCACCAGCGGAGTGAATGGAGACAAGTAGGGCACGCCGAATGATTTCAAATTGACCAGATGGATATAGAGAAAAATTAATCCGCAGGCGATTCCATAAAGTCCGAACATCGAGGCCAGGATCATAACCGGGAAGCGCAGTATTCTGATGGCAATCCCGAGATCATAGTGCGGCATAATGAACGAAGCGATTCCGGTCAAGGATACGATAATGACCATCGCGGCGGAGATAATGCCGGCCTGCACAGCGGCAGTGCCGATGATCAACGCTCCAATAATCGATACCGCCTGACCGATCGATTTCGGAATCCGGATCGATGCTTCCCGTAGCGCTTCGAAGGCGATCTCCATAATAAATGCCTCATAGATCACCGGGAACGGAACGATTTCCCGTGAGGAGGCGATTGTGATGAGCAGCGGATAGGGGATCATCTGCGGATGGAATGTCGTGATCGCAATGTATAGTGATGGCAGCAGCAAGGAAATCAGCAAGAAGATATAGCGGGTGATCCGGATCCAGGAAGCGGCGATAAACCACATACTATAATCATCCGGCGCCTGCATCAGCATCGTCAGTGTAACCGGAGCCAGCAGACAGACTGGAGTCCCATTAAGCAGAATAGCCACCCTTCCTTCCTGCAGGGAGGCGATTAATGTATCCGGTCTTTCCGTATATTCAACCTGAGGGAATGGCGAATACGGATTGTCTTTGATGAACTCTTCGATATAGTAGGAGTTTACGATTCCATCGATTTGTATATAGGATAATCTGCGCTTTAGCTCGGCGATCAGTTCTGGCTTGCATACCCCTTCGATGTAGCTGATAACGACCGGGGTTTGCGTTTTTCTGCCTACTACGATGCTTTCTGTCTTTAATGCCGGCGTCTTCAAATGGCGGCGTAATATCGTTAAATTGGTCGGCAGGTCCTCGATGAAAGATTCCCTGGAGCCGCGAATAATCGATTCATTCGGTGTCTCTTCGATCGAGCGGGTCGCATAAGAGGCCACCTCAAAATTGATCATGCGTCTATCGCCATCGATAATGAGCGAAGCGCAGGAGCTTAAGATGTGGGTTAGGCATTCATTCAAATCAACTGTGATCGTATAGTTCGAGACGGAGAGTGATTTACGCTCAAAGAGAGTTTTATATATATCTTCAGTTTCCGAAGCTACCGTTAACAAATCCTGCAATATGAAGTGCTGAAGTGAATTCTGATCTATCATTCCATTGAAGTAAATCAATGCGCAGCTCTGCCCGGATGGCAAGGTGAATTCCCGGAAAATAATATCTGAACAATTGCTGAATTGTTTCTTGAACCAATTAAGGCGTGGCTTGAGATCGCTAACGTCTGTTTCCAGCACAGGCCACTCGGTGTTTGGGGGGTGTCCGGTTTCTTTTGCCGATACTTTTTTATTCTTATCCTGCATCCGCTTCTTGCGTCCCCATGGCGACATAGACAACTTCTCCTTCCCATCCAAAATTATGTAATGGTACCTATAAGGTTTGCGATGAGAGGGGGTTTTATGCAAATGAATCTTTAGAACTATTAAGATACGGCTATTATTATTCGATATTAATATTGCAGTAGTACATTTAGTATCGGGAGTCTGTTACATACATCTTACGTATAGATCTTAACGTCTAGGAAGGCCTATAAATTTGTCGAGAGGAGGCTGATATGAATGAAAATGCATATTACGGATCTAAAAGATGGAGACCGGTTGAAATCCGACATATTCAATCGCGCCGGGCTTCACGTATTGCCGAAAGGTACAAGCATACATAAAGAGGAAATCGCTCTTCTGTACAGACAGAGCATCGATTATATCGATATCGAGCCTCGGGTGGATTCTTCAGCGCTATTTGGTCTGGATCGCAGTGGATTCTCCAGCCGATTACAGGAAAACTTTGATATGACGGTGCAAGGATATCAGTCGATATTCCTAGAGGCACTGACGACCGGGAAGTTCAATCAGGCGATGGTGGATAACAAGCTGCAGCCTATGCTGGAGGTCATCGATGAGAAGAAGGATGTAGTATCCTTGTTGATCTATTTTGGACAGGAAGATGTTAATATTTATAATCACTCCCTGCAGGTAGGACTACTGTCTTATTACATCGCTTCATGGCTCGGCTACACCAAGGAAGAATGCATGACGATCAGTAAAGCAGGTTATTTGCATGATATAGGGAAATGTCAGGTTCCCCAGGAAATTCGCAACAGCACGCATCCACTGTCCGCTGAGGAGAAGGCGGAGCTAAGGAAGCATACGAAGTACGGTTACGATATCATCCGCGAGTCGATGTCCGATGAGCCGATCGCTCTAGTAGCTCTGCAGCATCATGAGCGGGAGAACGGCTCCGGTCACCCGGATGGATTGCATAAGGAACAGATTCATCCCTATGCGCAAATTGTAGCGGTGGCGAATGCATATGTTGATATGACCGCGCCGGATAGTGAGGGCAATAAGCCAGCACTGCTGACTGTGCTCCGCAAGGTATATGAGCTTGGCTTCGGCGTGTTGAATGAGCGGGCTGTTCAGGCTCTGACGCGCAACCTGCTGCCTAGCTTTATCGGCAAGAAGGTACGGCTTAGTGACGACCAGCTGGCGACGATTGTCTGGACGAATCCATCGGATATTTTCCGGCCATTAGTGCAATCGGAACAGAAATTTTATGACCTTTCTACAGAACGGAATATCCAGATTGTTGATGTATTTATGTAATCAGCTAACAAGGCCGCTCACGGACTCCTCCGCGCAGCGGCCTTGTTTTATTTTCCAAGTAGTTGCTCCTCATGTTCCTCTTTAGACTCCTTGCAGCATGCGACTGCCGGACGCTTCTTACGATCGAATAACCATTCGATGGCGACCATGATAAGGCCGATCAACCACGGTAGAATATAATACAGAATTCTGAACAGGATCAGCACGACCGCGCTCTTCTCCGGCGACTGACCCAGCAACTGCAATCCCAGCAAGGCGATCAGATCGAAGCCTCCGATTCCGCTAGGCATCATACTAATCATGCCGGCGATCGCAGCAACGATGTAGATCCCGAAGATGGCCGGGAAGGACAGGCTGGGAAAGAAGGCCACACAGATGAACCAGAAGGTCAGGCCTGCGAACAGCCACTCCATCAAGGACACAGTAATCACTGAACAGATTGTGCTCCATTTCATGTATCCCCGATTGCGATTGAACCACTTGGAGAATAGCGTCGTCCGTTGCAGGAGCACGAATAAGGGCAGGTATAATGCAGAGCCCCAGACCGCGTATATCAGCCAACGATGAACTTCAATGATTTGCCCGGCCGGAAAAACACCGAAGATGTTGAACCAGGCGAGCAATGATAACCCGGTGAAGGGTATGGTTGAGATGAAGCCGACGGCGGCTGCGATCATAGGGAACGAGGTTCCGCAGCTGCGGAGCAGCGCTGTGCGGATTCCGGCTCCGGTCAGACCGGCGAAACCGAGCAAATTGCTGGAAGTATTCGCGACCCAGCCGTATCTGAAGGTCTGCCAACGGGTCAGCGGAAGCTGGAAGTGACGTCGGATCAACAGGTCATACAAAGTCATAATAGAGACAGCAGCGAGCGAGAAGCAAAATAGAAATAATAGTGTTTCTATGTGAATATGCCGCAGATAATAGAAGGTTTTGTTCCAATTAATCACATTGAATTCCTTCTGTCCCTCCCAATACACGAGACCGATAATTACGATCGGGGGAATAAACCGCAGCAATTTTATACGGTATAGCGTGGATAACCATTTCTTAAGCTGTAATTTACCAATAATCGTTCGGATGCGTTGCATAATTGAATAGGCTCCCTTGTTACTTCAAGTAACTATATTATGGTGTGTCGTGAAAGAAGATGTCAAACGATGGCGTCATAGCATCGATAATTTGCAGGGATATATACTCATTTTCGGCATAAGCTGAATCGTTGTATACGTACTTAGAGGAGAAAATATGGGGAAGACTGAATACTTTCAAGAAGTGCTATAATAGTCTCATAGCGGCTGTAAAATTGACATGACACTAATGAGGTGGAACTATTTGTAGTACGTTGCTTAGAGTAGGTAGGCAGGATATTCCTAAAGCAGCTGAGGTGATGGCGCAGGCCTTTGCCCAGGATGATCCGCTCTATCAGTATATTTTGCCTGATGAGACGACAAGGCATCAGGTTTTGAGTATTTTCTTCAATCATTATATTGAGATGTTGTATCCTTATTCCGACGTGGTAGCCACTTCGGAGCAATATGAGGCGGTGGCTCTCGTATTTCATTCGGAGCTTGAGCCAGGAACATTTCGTTCGAGAATGAAATATAGAAGACGGATCGCTGTCGCTGTCTGTAAATCCGTGCCGATTTGCCGTTATATCGGAGCTCGCGGATTTATACGCGGCTTGTCCATTCTTCATAAGATGGACTCATCCTGGTTATCCATGCTGGGCAAGCGAAAGTATCTCCATATGGATATGCTGGCGGTACAGCGTCAGTATCAGGGTCAGGGTTATGCTTCCAGGATAATCAGGCCGTTATTGGAGAAATGCCATAAGGAAGAAGTCATCTGTTCGCTGGAGACGCAGACGATAGGGAATTTACCGTTATATGAGCATTATGATTATCATGTGGTGAAGGTGATCTCGCTGCCGGGCAGCTCATTGAAGCAGTATTGCATGCTGCACTCCTGAGTGAGGCCTCTCCGATGAAGAGTCGATATCATGTAGTAAAATAACGCAGGGGACCCAATTCGGGTCCCCTGGAATATTAAATACGGTCAATGGCAGCTTTGAATTGATCCAATGCTTGGCTGAGCAGAGCGCGCGGACAAGCGAGGTTCACGCGCAGGAAGCCGCTTCCTTGCTCGCCATAGAGCGAGCCTTCGTTGAAGGCGATCCTGGCTTCACGGTACATCAACTGCTTTATGGCAGTAGAGCTAAGGCCGAGTTCACGGCAGTCCACCCATAGCAGGTAGGTGCCCTCGGAAATGATCGGACGGAGCATCGGAAGCTGTTCATGGATGAACGAAACCGCGTAGTTCATATTGCCACGTACATAGTCCAATAGTGCTTCGAGCCAATCCTCGCTCTCGTTATAGGCTGCAATTGTAGCAGGCGGGCCGAAGAAGCTGACCCCGCCTACGGCGATGGTCTGGATGCGCTCATCGAACAGCCGCTTGATCTCCGGGTTGGAGATGCAGGTGAATGAAGAGTTAAGCCCAGGCATATTAAAAGTCTTGGACGGAGCCAGGCAACTGACGGTCAGCTTTGCGATCGAGTCGGATAATGAAGCGAGAGGAACATGCTTCTTATCAGCCAGCACCAGGTCACAGTGGATTTCATCGCTGATGATCTTCACATCATACTGTTCACAGAGCTGGCCCAGCTTCTCCAGTTCGTCGCGATCCCAGACACGGCCGCCGGGATTATGCGGGCTGCACAGCAGCATTAACTTGGCGCCTTCACGCATCAGACTCTCTAGATGCTCATAATCCATTTCATAGCGCCCGTCACGGAGTCGTAGAGGATTCTCGGCGATGCGCCGGTCGTTCCGGCGGATGACATCGTAGAAGGGATTATATACTGGAGATTGCACGATCACTGGATCGCCCGGCTCTGATAGAACTTGGATGGCGATGCTGAGCGCGGGGACGACCCCAGGCGTATCCGTCAGCCACTCAGGCTGGATTTTCCAATTGTGGCGTCTTTCGAACCAGCTGGTAATGGCGGCTAAGTATTCTTCAGTTCTGATCGTATAGCCATACATCCCTAATTCAGCACGCTGCTTAACGGTCTCAATAACGGCAGGCGGACAGCGGAAATCCATATCGGCTACCCATAGTGGTAGAACATCCGGATCACCGAACAGGCTTTCGTTCTGATCCCATTTGAGAGAGAGCGTTCCTTTTCGTGGATACAATTCGTCAAAATGATAAGTCATAGCTTGCTATCTTCCTTTCTATGCTCATGCGGTAAATTTGCTTGCAAACGAAAGCTAGGCTTGTTCATATCCGTTAACAATCACTTCCAGCTCTCCGGTCATCGAATCGATCAGCATGCCATGTACGGGAACATTGGCGGGGAGGAGAGGGTGGTTCTTGACGATACCGACCGTATGGATGATGCCTTCCTTCTCATTGGTAACTCCGCGCAGCCATTTGTTCAACCTGATCCCGGAATGCTCCAGGGTGCTAAGCACTTCGTCCGAAATGCCGCGTTCCTGCATCGTTTCGATAACTCTATCCGAGTTTATAGCAGCCATCCCGCATCCGGTGTGTCCGACGATGAACACTTCCTCCGCTTTCAGCTCATAGATAGCTACGATAAGACTACGCATAACGCTTCCGAAAGGTTGTGAGATCAGGGCTCCGGCATTTTTGATAATTTTGGCATCGCCATTCCTTAGATTCATCGCTTTGGGTAGAAGCTCTACCAATCTTGTATCCATACAGGTGACGATCGCCAGCTTCTTATCGGGGTATTTATCAGTAATATAAGCTTCATAATCTTTGTTCGCCACAAAATGGCGGTTATGCTCCAATATCGTCTCTACACGGTTCATAGTGAACCTCCTTTCAAATTCAGCGGTTCTGGGATCTGTAAGCAGGAGATTAATAATTATATTTGAGAAAAACTCCAACTCGTCTTAAAATTTAATTATACGTATCTGAAAAAGTATCAGCAAGAGAATGACCCAAATAAAATTAGAGGTGAATGGGATGAATCAAAAAACAACGGAAGTATGGGAGCAGTTCAAGGAACTTCTGCGTAAAGTAGAAAGCTACGGGGAGGCTGTGGCGTTACTGCATTGGGATCTTCGTACCGGAGCACCGAAGAATGGCGCCGAAGCGCGCGCCGCTACGATCGGGGCACTGGCGACAGAGCAGTTCAAGCTGCAGATCTCTGAAGAGATGGGCGGATACTTATCCTATCTGAACCAGTCGGAGGTGCTGGCTGAGCTGGATGAGACGGGCAGACGCTTGGTGGGCAATGTGCAGGAGGAATATGACCGCAGTGTGAAGATTCCGCCGCAGAAATTCCAGGAGTATACGGAGCTTGTCTCTCATGCGGAGACTCTGTGGACTGATTTCAAGAAAACCAGCGATTATGCTGGCTTCGAACCGTACTTAACCAAGATTGTAGAGAAGACGCAGGAATTCATCGATTATTGGGGGCCGCGGGCTACCCGCTACGACACGCTATTACATATGTATGAACCTGATCTGACCGCGGAGAAGCTGGATGAAGTGTTTGGACGGCTGCGCGATCGGCTTGTTCCGCTGGTACAGCAAATTGCGGAAGCCAAGGACAGACCAGATACGGCCTTCCTGGACAATCAATTTGATATTGCGAAGCAGCATCAATTCAGCCTGGCCATGCTGAGAGAGATGGGATATGACTTCGACGGCGGCCGGGTCGATGAGACCGAGCATCCGTTCGAGACGACGATCAATCCGGGGGATGTGCGGATTACGACGCATTATTACGAGGATGATCTGACGAGCGCTTTATTCAGCGCGTTGCATGAGGGCGGTCACGCTCTCTATGAACAGAATGTGGACCCTAAGCTGAATGGTACTCCACTCAGCGCGGGTACTTCGATGGGAATTCATGAGTCCCAGTCCCGTTTCTGGGAGAATATTATCGGCCGCAGCCACGAGTTCTGGAATCGTTACTATGAGGAGCTGCAGCAATATTTCCCTGAACAATTGAAGGGGATCTCTGTCGATCAATTCTACCGGGCTATTAACCGGGTGGAGAGCTCGCTCATCCGGATTGAAGCCGATGAATTGACTTATAACCTTCATATCATCATCCGTTATGAAATTGAGAAAATGCTCTTTAACGAGGGCCTGGCGGTCAGTGAGCTACCGAAGGTGTGGAACGAGAAATATCAATCCTATCTCGGGGTTACTCCGTCCAACGACGGCGAGGGTGTGCTGCAGGATGTGCACTGGGCTGGCGGCAGCTTCGGCTACTTCCCTTCCTATGCGCTCGGGAATATGTATGCAGCGCAGTTCGCCCATACGATCCGCAAGGAGCTGCCTGAGTTCGACAGCCTGATCGCTGCTGGCAACCTGAAGCCGATCAAGGAATGGCTCACGGACAAAATATACCGTCACGGCAAGTCGCTGAAGCCTGCGGAAATCATTAAGCAAGTCACTGGTGAGGATCTGAATCCTGACTATCTGG
Organism: Paenibacillus aceti; assembly: GCF_003614185.1. Taxonomy (GTDB): domain Bacteria; phylum Bacillota; class Bacilli; order Paenibacillales; family Paenibacillaceae; genus Fontibacillus; species Fontibacillus aceti. Next base: position 1,801,227 of record NZ_KZ987724.1, on the reverse strand, counting down.
CCGATTATTTGGAGAAGAAATACAAGGCAGTTTATCATCTGTAACACATGCGATTCAGACAATTGTACGCATATATGCATAATTAAATCTTAATAAGAAGCCCGTCCTTGGTAAATGGCAGTGCTAACGCAACCATTCCAGACGGGCTTCTTGTAGTATTGGCAGTATATTGGACGGATCAGTGAGTGCGAGTGTGGAATTGTCGGTTGGGCTGGTTGGATTCGGCGGCGGTATCTGAGCTAGAGCTGTAATTCCAGAAAAGCCTGCACATTTGCAGGAATTTCCTAAGCACAGGTGACTTTGAGAGTGAAAACCTACATATTTGCAGGAATTCTCAGATACTGAGTTGGTGCGGGCAATCGTCCGTCACAAGGATTAGCACGGGAAGACATCGCAGATTCGTAGATTTAAATGTTACTGGCTGGCAAGAAAGGAGGAGTTATATGGGGACGCTGTGGATGGGCGGTACAATTTATACGATGAAGGAGGAGCTTCATACCGTGGAGGCGGTATATACGGCGGACGGAGTCATACTCGGTGCGGGCTGCATGAGTGAATTGAGGCGGCAGTATGAGGGACAGATCGTACGGATAGAGGATCTGCAAGGCGGTGTGATGTTTCCGGGCTTTGTGGACAGTCATATGCATTTAATCGGGCATGGTGAAACCTTTCTCAGGCTGCAGTTAAATGATTGCCGGAGCAGGGAAGAGGTGCTGGAGAGAGTGAGGGCACAGACTGCATTACTGCCGCAAGGCATGTGGATCATCGGTGAAGGATGGAACGAGAATGAGTGGTCGGATTCGGGATTGCCGGAGCGGGAACTGCTTGATCAGGTCGCCCCGGAACATCCGGTTCTACTGTGGAGAGTATGTAGACATATGCTTGCCGTCAATTCGGCTGCACTCGATGCAGCTGGAATGGATGAGCATCCCCTTATACCTGAAGGCGGTGTCCTGGGACGAAGCGCAAGCGGGAAATTGAATGGCATCCTTAAGGAGCAGGCCCAACAGCTGGTCCTTGCAGCCATACCGGGGGCGACAGATGAATATTTGGCTACGGCGCTTGAAGCCGCGATTGAAGATTGTTGGTCCAAAGGCTTAACAGGCTGTCATACGGAGGATTTGAGCTATTACGGTAGCTGCGCTCGGACGATAAGGGCATTTCATCAGGTGCTCCATGCACGACAGAGGCCTTTCCGAGCTCATTTGCTCGTCCATCATTTGGCCTTGGATGAATGGCTGATGGAACATAAGGGACAGGCCAGCGAATCTCCGCTGCTTGAATTTGGCGCGATGAAGCTGTTTGTCGATGGTGCGCTTGGCGGGAGAACCGCCCTGCTCAGCAGGCTTTATGCAGATGATCCAACGACCCGGGGCGTTGCGGTCCATACGGATGAGGAACTGGAGCAGCTAGTGATTAGGGCGAGAAAGTGGGGTCTGGCCGTCGCTTTTCATGCGATCGGAGATGAGGCCGCTGTCAAGATGCTCAGACTGCTTAAGAAGTATCCTTGTCCTGAAGGCAAGAGGGACAGGCTGATTCATGGGCAAATCCTACGGCCTGAGCTGATTGAGCAAATGAGCGATATACCTATAATCACCGACATACAGCCTAGCTTCGTGACCTCGGATTTCCCTTGGGTCATGCAGCGGATCGGCGATCCCGAGGGACTGCTGCTGTATGCCTGGCATACTCTTGCAGCAAGGGGCATTGCATGTGCTGGCGGTTCGGATGCGCCGATCGAGAGGGTATCTCCACTTTTGGGCATACATGCGGCCGTCACGCGAACGCAGCCTGGCCAGACCGCCGTATATGGGGAGAAGGAGAAGCTTACGATGTATGAAGCGATCTCATTGTATACGAAGGGCAGTGCGTATGCGGCCTGTCATGAAGGGAAGCGCGGTTTGATTGAAGCAGGCCATGCGGCGGATTTTACGATTCTGCGGCAGGACCCTTTTTATGGTGAGACGGATATGCTACTGGAGGATCTTGTCCAAATGACTGTGGTGAACGACCAGGTCGTTTATCGGCAGAGCCGTTCTGATCGATAGTGCTTAACCATTTGCCTAACTGACGCATACACTTTAATTAGAAGCCTAATTATTGGTTATTGCGAAAGAGGTGAAAGGCATGTTCAAACGCCATTTGATGATGTTGATCGCACTGCTGCTGCTCTTTACATGGGGCTTGTCGGGGTGCGCTGGGGGAGCATCGAAGGTGAAGATCGGTGAAGTTACGCGCTCGGTATTCTACGCGCCGCAGTATGTCGCGCTGGAGAAGGGCTTCTTCAAGGAAGAAGGCCTGGACGTGGAATTACAGACGACAGCGGGCGGGGATAAGACGATGACAGCGCTGTTGTCAGGAGCGATCGATGTGGCCCTGGTCGGTGCGGAGACATCTATCTATGTATATCAGCAAGGAGCCGATGATCCGGTGATTAACTTCGCGCAATTGACCCAGACGGACGGTACCTTCCTCGTAGCCAGGGAAGAACCGGGGGAGTTCAATTGGTCGGAGCTGAAGGGGAGCGAGTTCCTCGGTCAGCGTAAAGGCGGAATGCCGCAGATGGCCGGTGAATTTACGCTGAAGAAGAACGGTATCGATCCTCATGCTGATCTGGAGCTGATTCAGAATATCGAGTTTGCCAATATCGCCGCTGCGTTCTCATCAGGAACGGGTCAATATGTGCAATTATTCGAGCCGCAAGCCTCGATATTTGAACGGGAAGGCAGGGGCCATGTTGTCGCTTCATTTGGAACCGAGAGTGGACAGCTGCCCTATACCGTGTTTATGACGAAGCAGAGCTATATGAAGAAGCATAAGGATATGATCCAGAAGTTCACCAATGCCATTTATAAGGCCCAGGTCTGGGTCGGAGCCCATACTCCCGAGGAGACAGCGGAAGTGATCGCTCCTTACTTCAAGGATACGGATATGGATATTCTCATCAGCTCTGTGAAGCGCTATCTTGAGCAAGGGACTTATGCAAAGACACCAGCTCTGCAAGAGGACGCCTGGAACAACTTGCTGGATGTGATGGATAGTGCCGGAGAGCTGAAGCAGCGGGTCGAGATAGGCAGTGTAGTGAACAATGAATTTGCGGAATCTGCTGTACAGGCCAGTAGCAAGTAATTATCTTATCCGGACGAAAAGGGAGTGTGAGCAGTGGTTCCTGTCGTAGAACTGAGGGATTTAGATCATTTATATTTAACGGATCGGGAAGCGATACTTGCACTCAAGGGGCTGAATTTAGCCGTCGATGCCGGTGAATTCATCAGCCTGGTTGGCCCTAGCGGTTGCGGCAAGACCACGCTTCTATCACTGATTGCCGGACTATTGTCCCCGTCCAGGGGGCAGGTGCTGCTGCATGGGAAGCCGATTACAGGACCGACGCCAGAGATCGGCTATATGCTGCAGCAGGATTATTTGTTTCCTTGGCGGACTATATTGAGCAATGCCCAGCTTGGCCTGGAGCTGACAGGGCGGCTTAATGAGGAGAGCAGTCTGATGGTGCAGGACTTGCTGGATGGGATGGGACTTGGAAATACGACAAATCAGTATCCGCATCAGCTGTCTGGAGGGATGCGACAGCGGGTTGCGCTCGTCAGGACGCTTGCTACAGATCCGGATTTACTGCTGCTCGATGAGCCCTTCTCGGCGCTGGATTACCAGACGAAGCTGCAGCTTGAGGATCTGGTCGTCGATACGCTGCGGCAGCGGGGCAAGACCGGAATCCTGGTGACTCATGATTTGTCCGAGGCGATCGCCGTAAGCGATCGGGTCATCGTGCTGGCTGCGAAGCCGGGCAGGATCAGGAGCACCTATATGATTCCGGATAATATCCGGCAGATGCAGCCGTTCTACGCCCGAGAAGAGGAAGGCTTCAACGAGTTGTTTCAGGAAATCTGGCGTGATCTGGAGACGCTGGAGGAGAGGGGGCTGAAGAATGTCTCTCACGCAAACTCTGAAGGTTAAGCATGAGGAGCAAGACTGGATCAAGCAGCAATGGCTTGGGCATCGCCGGCTTAAGACCAAGCGCAAGCGTCTTGTGCTGGCTACTCAATTATCAATACTGCTAGTTTTGATCGGGCTATGGGAGCTGGCTGGACGGTTGAAATGGATCGACGTCCTTATTTTTAGTTATCCCTCCAAGGTTGCCAAGCAAATCGTCAAGGATGCTCTGTCAGGAGAACTGTGGCCGCATTTAGGAATTACGGTGGCGGAGACAGCGGTCGGCTTCTTGCTCGGCACGTTAATAGGAACGGCGCTGGCAGTAGTGATCTGGTGGTCGCCTTTCCTGTCGAGGGTACTGGACCCCTATATGGTCGTGTTCAACAGCATGCCGAAGGTAGCCCTCGGCCCGATCTTCATCGTCATGTTCGGAGCGGGCTATACTGCGATTGTCATCACTACGTTGTCGATTACCGTGATCGTCACGACCCTTGTCGTCTATAACAGTTTCAATGAGGTAGATCAAAACTTGATCAAGGTCATCCGCACATTTGGCGGCTCGCGGCGAGAAGTATTTACGAAGGCGATCCTGCCGGCTTCTTTTCCCACCATTGTATCCACGTTGAAGGTGAATGTGGGCATGGCCTGGGTAGGGGTGATCGTCGGTGAGTTCCTGGTGGCCAAGATCGGACTTGGCTATTTGATCGTCTATGGATTTCAGGTCTTTAATTTCACGCTGGTTCTATCCAGTCTGGTCATCATTGCTATCGTGGCGACAGCGATGTATCAGTTGGTCGTATATATTGAACGTAAACTGGTCAGGGAGCGGTAAGCTCCTTTTTTTATGGCCATTTTTGGCTCGCGGTCTGTAAAATAAGGAGGGTGATGGAATGAAATTTGAAATGTGGGTTATTTTTGTGTAAATATTGAAATGTTACCTTAAGAGGTATATCACGCATTTATAGACTGTCATGAAGGGTGATTCGATGGGATTCAGAGTTATTAAAACAGCTATTGCCACACTGCTAGCTATTATTGTATCTGATGCGCTAGGTATAGAAGGAGCTCTATCTGCAGGGTTGCTTGCGATTTTGGGAGTTGATGTGACACGTAAGCGCAGTATTTCCAGCGTATCCTCACGGTTCTTCGCTTCTTTGCTGGGCCTGATTATGGCATTTATTATTTTCTATATATTAGGCTTCCATATCTGGGTGCTGGCGGTTTATATCCTGATCGCCTTTCCGATTATTGCCCGGGCTAAATTCAAAGAGGGCATTGTCACGAGCTCTGTCGTCGTATTCCGTGTGTTCGGTGGCGAAGAGATCAGTCTGCAAGTTATGGCCACCCAGATCGAACTGCTTATCATCGGTCTTGGCTCGGCTATGCTAGTAAATTTACTGTATATGCCGAAGGAAGAGGATAAACTGCTGCAAATACGCCGTAAAGTGGACGGGCTGTTCTCGGTTATTTTCAAGCATATCGCTGAATCGCTGCGTGACCCGGAGCATCTGTGGGATGGGAGTGAGTTAATTGAGGCAGGCAAGCTGGTCGATGAGGGGCTGACTTCCGCTAATCGGGCACTGGAGAATCAGTTGATCTCGCCCAATGAGGCCTGGAACGTCTATTTCTATATGCGTAAGCAGCAGTTAGAGCGGATTGAGGGGATGCTGGAGCTTGTCTCGCTAGTCTTTGAACGTATTCCGCAGGGGGAGGCCATGGCGGCATTGTTCGATCGCCTCAGTGTCGATGTCAGTCGGGAGTTCTATACAGGCCAGACGGAGAAAATGCTGCATCAGCTTGAACAGCAGTTCAAAGCGATGAATCTGCCTTCCACGCGAGAGGAATTCGAACTGCGCGCCCATCTTCTCCAGCTATGCCATGAGCTGAGCTTCTATCTGGAAGTCGCCAGAAAGGACAAAGCGCGCCAGGCACAGAAAGCTTCGGCACAGGATACAGGTGATTTATAGTAACTCATCCGTTATATGAAACCGAACAAATCCCGCGGGAATAGATTTTCCCGGGGATTTTTTAATGCGTCTTTAATTTGAGACAAATATTTTGAGTTATCATTACATATATATTTTTTAAGGATAGCTTTTAAGGATCGCTATTGGACTATGCTTGACTTATGGGCATTCACATAATTATTTATGCTCACATATTCAACATTTGCCTATGTCCCGCATACACATGTATTGAATGATGTATGGAGGAGGTTCTAACATGTCATTGAACTATCAAAGTAGAGAGATTATAACGAAAGCGATCTGCGGAAAAGGTCGTAAGTTCTCTACCGTAACACATACCGTGACTCCGCCTCATAAGCCGTCTAGCATACTGGGGGCCTGGATTATCAACCACCAGTATGAAGCGGTAGCAGCCGGCGACGGAATTGAAGTTATTGGTACTTACGATATCAACATCTGGTACTCCTATGATAAAAATTCGCAGACCGAGGTTGCCAAAGAAACGGTGTCTTACGTAGAGAATGTTCCACTGAACTATCTGGATTCCAGACATCGCCCGTCAACGGTCGAGGTTACTGCGGAGGCAACGCAGGAGCCAAGCACTGTTGAAGCGAGCGTGACTGGTGACGGTCGGGTATCGATTCGTGTGGAACGTGAATTCGCCGTAGAACTCGTAGCAGAGACGAAACTGAATATTCTTGTCGTACCTGGCAATGTGGAAGACAAAGAATATGATTTCGGATCTGACTCCGAGGATTACGAGGATTTAGATCCAGACCTCCTCGACGACGAACTTTAAGGGACTGCTTCAAAAAGCGAGCCACCACACCTTATCACTAGCCCCGGCTGAGTTCAGGATTCGCTGATGAGTAGGCTTGAGCACCAGTAGGCCCCTCGGCCGACGAATTCAAGATTCGCAGTCGAATGGTCTGTCAGATATTCCATCGTGCTCAAAGGCGAACTTTTTGAACTTCCTCACTTCGATGCATGTTCAAAAAGATGGGCTTTCAGCACCAAGAAGGTTGGATGAAACTAGGGACGGAGGGAGCGGAGCGTACGTTTTGAGTACGTGAGCACCCGTAGGCCCGGTTGAATTCAAGATTCGCAGTCGAATGGTCTGTCAGATATTCCATCGTGCTCAAAGGCGAACTTTTTGAACTTCCTCTTCAGGAGATGTAGCAAGTTAGGTGTTGGATTATAGTCTACTATATGCGGCAGGGGCGTCGTCGTCGAGGGCGGCTGCCCTCTTTTTGTTTTTATTTTGCTGCACTTTTGCCGGGGATGCCCGATAACTGCAAAAATACACTTATTTCCGGAAAATGGTCTCCAAATCAGAAAATAACTGCGAAAATACAACTATCTGCCCATTTAAGCCTCAATGGAGTTCAATGGAGAGGAGATCCGTCTGAATAGTTGCACAAAAGCACTTATATCCCCGATGGAGGGCGAAAGGAGCCAAAATAGTTGCATATAAGCACTTATAGCCACTGCAGATTGTTGCGTATTACCTGTAAAGCCTTCGTTCAGCACAAAAGTTTCCATAGTAACCGTTATTTTAGTAAATATATGACCTTTACCTTGAGAACCGCCCCGCGCGAGAGTAAGTTTCCAGCGTGAAGATACGAAAAGCTGCAATATTTGAGACGGTTGACTTTCTAACGAAACACCATATCGCTATTTACTCCAAACCAAACGGCAAAAAATTTTTAACGGTACACCATATCGTTATTCAGAGGAAAACATGGCTTAGGAACTCCATTTTGCTCAAATAGCAATACCCCGTTTCATTAGAGTTGGGATCAGCACTTTTTGGTGCAAATAGCGATGCTCAGTTTCGTTAGAGTGTGGATTAGCTCTTGTTGGCGCAAGTAGCGATACTACGGTTCGTCACAATGGGGAGCGATGTAACAGATGTAACAGTGGTCATTTTAGCCGAGTGGGAGGGGATCGGAGGATGAGTCAAAGTTCAGGTTCAAGTCCAGATTCAGGTCCAAATCTTGAGAAAAGTCAGGTGCTGCGAATCTTTGTGCCCACCGGTGTGATTGCACAACTATTGTACAATCAGCTGAGGCTCACGGCTGTGCCGTATCGTGTTCTGCAAGCCCCGGCTGCCAATAATGTGCGTACCAACCGGAGCGACCAAGAGGCGACGCTGATCGGGATTGTGTATGGATTACCTGAGGCGTTGTTGGCGGAAAAGGTGACGGAATATCACATTAACGATGGACTGGAGCGATATCTCAAGCTGACACCAACCGAGTGTGAGCAGCGTTTAACTACGGCTGGTTTGTTAGCTTCCCTCTCGCCTTCCAGACAGGCCAGACATCGGGTATACAAGCGGCGCTTCAAGGTCAGTGTGTTCCATCTCCGCGCTCTACGTGCTATTCCGCTAGGGCAATCGGGAATCATCAGCTCACCGGGCGTTGAACCGGAACAGGGGACTCCGTTATGGAGACGGCTGGGGAAGGCGGCGATCCGGGCCCTGTACGCCTTGGGGCTCGATATGGGGGAAGTGATCATAGCTGCAGGCGAAGAAGGGATGTATACCATCGAGGGGGTTTCACCGACCCCGGATTTTAGCGATAGAGCCACCGCTGAACTGTATGCCATGGCTATGGCTGAGCAGCTAGATGAACTGGTGCAATTTCCGGGGGAGAGAAGCGAAGCGGTAATCGGCATGGACCCGGAATTTTTGCTGTTTAATCGTCATACCGGCAAAGTCGTACCGGCCTCGCGCTTTCTGAGCCATCATGGAGAGGCGGGCTGTGATGTGCTGCGCTACCAGGGCCGCAGGCTGATGCCACTTGCGGAGCTACGGCCTGCCCCGGGCCGGAACCCGGATGAGATTGTTCGCCACTTATTACATGCCTTTCGTACGGCAGATAGCCACATCCATGACCGCGAACTGCTCTGGCAGGCGGGCGGGATGCCGCAGCGTGGATTTCCGTTAGGAGGGCATCTGCATTTTAGCGGTGTTCCGCTGACGAGCGAGCTGCTTCGCATCCTCGACAACTACTTGGCGCTTCCAGTATTTATGCTGGAGGACAGCAGCAGCTTCCGCCGCAGGCCACGCTACGGATTTCTGGGAGACTTCCGCCTCAAAAGCTATGGCGGCTTCGAATACCGCACCTTACCGAGCTTCCTCATCTCCCCGCTAGTGACCAAAGGAGTGGTGGCTCTAGCCATGCTTATTGCGGAAGAACCCGCATGCTTTAAACGCAGGCCACTGCAGCGGGAGGAGATCTACCATGCTTTTTATAAGGGTCAGCCCGAGCTCATCCGGCCATCCCTCCCTCCACTACTCTCGGATATTAGGCAGGCTAAGGCCTATGGATACTATGAGAAATATTTAGCCCCATTCCTAACCGCGATTGAATCGGGGAATACTTGGGATGAATCCGCGGATATTCGCAGGCCCTGGAAAATACGAAACTACTCGTAAGCCTCCATCCCTTTCTGGTATAATAGACTTCTAGTGCGAATTCAAAAAGTCTGGTTTTCGATACCCAATTATGCTTCCCAATAAGTGTGAGGAGCGTCAACCTTCAAACGCCAGCGTTGCATGAAACGGTGGATCAAGAACGGAGCTTTTTGAACGATTTTCTATGATATGAATGGTAATTTGGAGGTTTCTCATGGCTAACTATACGCCGATGATTCAACAATATTTGAGTGTGAAGGCTCAAGCGAAGGACTCCTTTTTGTTTTTCCGTTTGGGCGATTTCTATGAAATGTTCTTCGATGATGCTATTCTGGCATCCAAAGAGCTGGAGATTACATTAACCGGCCGCGATGGGGGGATCGGCGAGAAAATTCCGATGTGCGGTGTTCCCTATCATTCGGCGGAGAGCTATATTCAGCGCCTGATTGAGAAGGGCTATAAGGTCGCTATCTGCGAACAGGTGGAGGACCCGGCAACCGCCAAAGGTGTCGTCCGCCGTGAAATCGTGCGGGTCGTAACGCCAGGTACGATCATGGAGGGCAAGACCGTAGCGGAGCACACCAATAACTACATACTGTGCGTTACTGAGCAGAACAACAATATGGCGTTAGTGGTCTGCGATCTCTCGACCGGGGAGCTCTACGTCACCTCTGCACCCGCCAACAAAGAATGGCTGAGGGATGAGATCGGTCTGTACGATCCATCTGAAATTATCGGTGATAGCGAGCTGCTTGAGTGGATTCAAAGTCAGGCATCTACGCTCGGTAAGCCGGTGGTCTATACCCCTTGGGATCGGGGCAAAGAGGACATCAGCCGCAAGCAATTCGGCGAAGCAGCCTGGCTCAGACTCGAGCCTGAGCGTCAGCATGGCATCTCTCTCTTGGTCGGCTATCTGAACGAGACCCAGAAGCGTTCCCTCGGCCAGCTTACGAAGATCTCCGCCTATGAGCCGGAGCAATATATGATCCTCGATCCGTTCACCCGGCGCAATCTGGAGCTAGTGGAAACAGTGCGAGAGCGCTCCAAGAAAGGATCATTGCTATGGCTGCTCGACAAGACCGAGACGTCGATGGGTGCGCGCCTGCTGCGCCGCTGGGTCGATAAGCCGCTATTGCAGAGGACCCGGATTGAGGAGCGCCTGGAGGCGGTAGATGCGTTGCAGCGCGATTTCATCCTGCGGGAAGATCTGCGTATCCTGCTCCAAGATATATATGATCTAGAACGTCTCACCGGTCGGATCGCCTTCGGTAGCGCGAATGGACGGGATTTGATCGCGCTCAAGGCTTCTTTACGCCAAGCGCCGGCGTTGAAGCAACTCTGTGCTTCCTCCGCTTCCACAACACTGGGCAAGATCGCCGCTAACATGGACATCTGCGAGGATCTGGCCGAGATGATCGAGGCCTCGATTGCGGACGAGCCTCCGGTATCAGTACGAGACGGTGGCATCATCAAGAAGGGATACCATGTTCATCTCGACGAGCTGCGCGAAGCGGGCGCGAACGGGAAACGCTGGATTGCCGAGCTGGAAGCTTCGGAACGGAAATTAACTGGCATCAAGTCGCTGAAGATCGGTTATAACAAAGTGTTCGGTTATTATATCGAAGTGACGAAGGCCAATCTGTCCATGCTTCCCGAGGGACGCTATGAACGGAAGCAGACGCTGGCAAATGCCGAGCGTTATGTAACGCCTGAGCTTAAGGAGAAGGAGCGATTGATCCTCGAAGCAGAGGAACAGATGGTCGATCTGGAATATGCATTGTTCCAGGAAGTCCGGGAGAAGGTCGCTACCGAGATTACAAGATTACAGTCACTGGCTGAGAAAATCGCCGAGATCGATGTGTACCGCTCATTGGCTGTCGTTGCTTCAGACGGTAGGTTCGTACGTCCTGTGCTGAGCGACGGCTTCGATCTGATCATCGAACAGGGACGTCATCCGGTAGTGGAGTCGGTGATGAACGACGCGGCATTCATCGCCAACGGCACGGATCTCCGTAAGGATGAGGCGAGTATTTTACTGATTACAGGACCTAATATGGCGGGAAAAAGCACCTATATGCGTCAGGTCGCACTTATTTCTATCCTGGCGCAAATCGGCAGCTTCGTACCGGCCACGAAGGCGGAAATACCGCTGGTCGATCGTATATTTACCCGGATTGGGGCAGCGGATGATCTGATCGGCGGTCAGAGCACATTCATGGTGGAAATGGCCGATATTCAGATTATGACGGAGAAGGCGACGCCGCGCAGCCTGATCATCATCGACGAGCTTGGGCGGGGCACCTCGACGAGCGAAGGGATGGCGATTGCCCAAGCGGTGATCGAGTATGTGCATGATCATATCGGCTGTAAGGCGCTTGTATCCACACATTTTCATGAGTTGGCCGGGCTGGAGAAAAGTCTGGGGAATCTGCGTAATTACAGCATGGCAGTGCAGGAGAGCGGCGATAAGGTGCATTTCCTGCGTAAATTGATTCCAGGTGCCGCCGATTCGAGCTACGGGATATATTGCGCCCGTCTCGCTGGACTGCCTAATAGCATCATTGACCGGGCTTACGGCCTGCTGCAAGGCTTCGAGCAAGCGACAGTCGAAACGGCAGCCTCTTCGCAGGTGGAGCGAATTTCACTTCAAGGAAATTCTGCCCATGATGGGCAAGATAACGCCGGAACGGGTTCGAAATTACAGACGGTCTCTGCCGGAGAACGGGCTGAACAAGATAAACAGCTGCGCGCTCAGGATAATGGTCATGTAGACCACGATCATCATGACCACGCTGACAAGGAGCCCGTGGATGGGCGAGCCAGCGATTCGGGAGCTCCTTCTTCAAACGATGATTCAGCGGAAGTCGGAGAAGTGGTTCAGTTATCGATGTTCGTGGACGAGCTGCCTGAGCGAAGGCAGAATAAGATGTCATCCCAGCAACCACCGGCTTTAAAGCAAATGGTGAGCATGGTGAAGCAGGCTGATCTGATGAATATGACGCCGATTCAGGCGATGCAGTTGATCAATGAGCTGAAGATGAAGGCGAACGAACTGTGAGCGTAAATTGGCTAAGGGGGGAATAATGAATGGCTAAAATAATTGTCCTGGATGAACATATCGCGAACCAGATCGCCGCTGGGGAGGTGGTTGAAAGGCCTGCCTCGGTGGTGAAGGAGCTGGTGGAGAATGCGATCGATGCCGGAGCGACGAGTATAGAGGTGCAAGCTGAGGAAGGCGGGCTATCGCTGATTCGGGTCATCGATAATGGCTTCGGCATTGAACCGGACGATTGTGAGGCGGCTTTCTATCGTCATGCGACGAGCAAGCTGCTGCAGGGCCGGGATTTGTTCCAAATCCGCAGCCTTGGCTTTCGCGGCGAGGCACTGCCGAGTATCGCTGCCGTTGCCAAGGTCAGACTGGTTACAGCGAATAGCGAGCTTGGCCTGGGCCGAGCGATCGAGATCGAAGGCGGAAATCTGAAGCTGAACGAAGAGATCGCGGCGCCTCGGGGTACGGATATTACCGTGAAGGAATTGTTCTATAATACTCCGGCAAGGCTGAAATATATGAAGACGATACAGACTGAGCTCGGCCATATTTCTGATGTGATGTATCGGCAGGCTCTGTCCCATCCGGAAATTTCTTTTACATTCCGGCACAATGGGAATACATTGCTGCAAAGCCAGGGCGGAGGGGATTTGCTACAGGTTATCGCGGCGATTTACGGCATTAACACCTCAAAAGGGATGGTGGCGATCGAGGCGGAGAATCTGGATTACCGGATCACCGGTTATATCGGGCGTCCGGAGCTGACTCGCTCCAACCGCAGTGGAATATCCACGATCGTGAATGGCCGCTATATTCGGAACCAGGGCTTGCAGCAGGCGATTCTACGCGCCTACCATACGCTGCTGCCGATAAATCGCTATCCGTTACTGGTGCTGATGCTGGACATGCATCCCTCGCTCGTCGATGTCAATGTCCATCCGGCCAAGCTGGAGGTCAGGTTCAGCAAGGAGCCGGAACTGAACAGCTTCGTGGAAGAGAGCATTCGCTCCGTCCTGTCGGAGCAGGTGCTGATTCCGCAGGTCGTCAAGCAGAATCTCGGCAGAGGCAGTACAAAGGCGGTCATTCAAGAGCAGTTCCATTTCTCGCGTCCCTCGTCACTTCAGGACACGACGAGGGACGCGGATGGCGGTCGCCGCGAGGGAGCGAGCGGCGCAGATGCTGCGGCCGCCCGTGGGCAGGCGGCCGCAGGCGCTAGCTATAGCGCGCCTGCCCAGAGCAGCGCAGCCGCTTACGCGCTGCGCGAACAAGCCGCGGGCGGCTACGCCAGCGGCAGTGGCAGCGGCGGCGGTCCCTCCGCCGCTGCTGCTGGCCGCCGCCCGGCGGCATCCGGCGCGTACGCGGAGCGCGCGCCGGGAACGGCCAGCCCGGGCATTGAAGGCCCGGGCGGCCGGGGGCAGGCCGCGCCAGCTGCGAGCGGCGCGGCGCCGCAAGCGCTATACGGCGCCCCGCAGGAGGCGCCGGAGCTGCCGGCCTTCCCTGAGCTGGAGCTGATCGGCCAGCATCACGGCACTTACCTGATCGCACAAAATCAGGAAGGCCTGTATCTGATCGACCAGCATGCCGCGCATGAGCGTGTGAATTACGAATATTATTACGAGAAATTCGGTCAGCCTGCGGATGCATCTCAAGAGCTGCTACTGCCGATCACCCTGGAATTTACGCCAGCGGACAGCGAGAAGCTGAAGGAGCGCTTGTCCTGGTTCGAGCGGGTCGGCGTCATTCTCGAGCATTTCGGCGGTGGCACCTTCCGCGTCGTATCGCATCCATACTGGTTCCCGAGCGGCGAGGAAGCCTCGATTATTGAAGAGATGGCGGAATGGGTGCTGAATGAGCGGGCGATTGACCTCTCCAAGCTGAGGGAGAAATCATCCACCTTGGTATCCTGCAAGGCATCGATCAAGGCCAACCAGAAGATAACGAAGGAAGAGGCTGATACTTTACTGCAGCGGCTAGGTGCATGCAAGCAGCCTTATACCTGTCCGCATGGACGACCGATTATTATCTCCTTTTCGAATTATGATCTGGAGAAGCTATTCAAGCGGGTTATGTGAACGGAGGAATTCATGTTTTGATTATTACGACAGGAGATCATAGCGCAGCCGAGCCAGTGCAGCGTGCTATGGCCCTCTCCAGCAAATCAGGGGCCAGATTCGTTCCCCGAAATCGGACGTCTCTGTCCAAATTATCTCAGCGCTACGGCGATGATGATATTCTTGTCATCCTGGAGGGCGGCGCAAGATTACACCGGACTGGAGCTGAGCCGCTGACTTTTCACCCGAGCATGGCTTTTGTGAGGGCTAAGCGGGTCCTGCGCGGCGAGCCGGATACGATGCTTGAAGCAGCTGGTGTACGTCCGGGCGATACGATTATCGACTGTACAGCCGGACTAGGCTCCGATTCTTCGGTATTCTCGCTCGGCGCCGGTCCTACCGGGCGGGTTATCGCTCTGGAGGATTCCTTATCCTTATGGGCGCTGCTTACCGAAGGGCTCGCTTACTATGAATCAGGCGTAGCTCTATATGACGCCGCGCTGCGGCGGATTGAGACAAGACATGTTCACCATCTTGAGGCGCTGCGAGAAATGCCTGCCAAGAGCGCAGATGTCGTCTATTTCGATCCGATGTTCCGCGATCCGATCATGGAATCATCGGCGATTTCCCCGCTACGAACCTTCGCTAACAACGAGGGGCTGAGCGAGGAGACGATTGAGGAGGCCTGCCGGGTTGCACGCAGGAGCGTCGTACTGAAGGAGAAAAAAGGAAGCAGCGAGTTTGCGAGACTCGGCTTTCAGGAGGTAGGACGTTCTCACACTAAAATTGTGTATGGAGTGATTTCACTTGATGAATAAAGACAAACCGAACCTGCTCGTTCTGGTCGGCCCGACGGCGGTCGGCAAGACGAAGCTGAGCATCGAAATCGCCAAGGCATTTTCCTGTGAGATCATCTCCGGTGATTCAATGCAGGTCTATCGCGGTATGGACATCGGCACAGCCAAGATCAGTCCAGCCGAAATGGAAGGAATACCTCATCATTTGATCGATGTGCTGAGTCCGGATGAACCGTTCTCTGTGGCGTTATTTCAGGAGAGCTGCCGGGAGTTGATCCCGGAGATTCACGGACGGGGCCAGTTGCCTTTTATCGTGGGAGGCACAGGCCTCTATGTAGAATCGGTCTGCTATGAGTATCAATTTACGGATGTAGGAGCAGATGAGACATTCCGCGCCGAAATGCAGGCGTTAGCCGATGAGCAAGGGAACGAAGTGCTGCATGCCCGCCTGGCTGCTGTGGATGCCAAATCGGCGGAGAGGCTGCATCCCAACGATGTACGCCGGGTCATTCGGGCGTTAGAGATTTATCATCTAAGCGGGACGACTTTATCCGCTGGACTTGAGTCCCAGAATAAGCAGTCCCCGTACAACTTATGCCTCATCGGTTTGACAATGGACCGTCAAATGCTTTATAACCGTATTGAGCAGCGAATCGATGAGATGATGAATGCCGGGCTGGTGGATGAGGTCAGAAATCTGCTTGAGCAGGGCTTTACTCGGGATCTCATTTCCATGCAGGGCTTAGGCTACAAGGAAATTGCGGAGCATCTGGAAGATGGAGTGCCACTGGAGGATGCGGTGAACAAGCTGAAGCGGGATACGAGACGATTCGCCAAGAGACAGCTCTCCTGGTTCCGGCATATGAAGGATATTTCCTGGGTCGATGTTAGCGATTATAAAAATTTTTCCGGGAATTTAGAGGCTGTACGTGCTATAATAGCAGGAAAGTTTCATTTAAATCTTGAATATAAATCTAAATACTAATTGATCCTATTGGGGGTACGACGAATGAACAAATCCATCAACATCCAAGATACATTTTTGAACCAGCTCCGCAAAGAGAATATTCCTGTGACTGTATTTCTGACCAATGGCTTTCAAATCCGTGGCACCATTAAGGCATTCGATAATTTTACGATCGTGATTGACAGCGATGGACGCCAACAAATGGTGTACAAGCATGCGATTTCTACCTTCCAGCCACAGCGTAATGTGTCCTTGATGCAGGAGCCTGCGAGCGAGGTATAATTTGGGTTTTGAAACTTTTTGATCTTCAGGACGTTTAAAGGTATAGGATTAAGAGTGGAGCAACCTGATGAGAGGTTGTTCTTTTCTTTCCAACTACTAATACTGGTCAGTAGAGGAACATGTTCAAGCAAGGAAACTGCTGTCAAGCGAGACTGGTATGAAGGGAGTCAGAGAAAATAAATGTCTACTAAGAGACCTTCCAGACTGGACAGGAACAGTAAGCCAAGTCACAAGCCGGTCAAGCCAAAAGGGAATAAAAAAAGAAAACTGACGGCAAGGCGGCTCATGTGGACCTTATTTTTCACCGTAGCTATCGCTAGTATTTGTGCGATCGCAGGTTATCTCTATATTACCGTCAACGGTGAGAAGATCCTCAGAGAGAATGAGGATAAGCTGTTTATTTATGAAACCTCAAAGGTCTATGACCGCAATGGAAATATGATGGGTGAATTATCGGTGGATCGCAGCGAGCCTGTTGATTCCGATAAAATACCTGAGCTAGTCAAAAAAGCATTTATCGCTACTGAGGATAGACGATTTTTAGAGCATAGCGGTGTTGATTTATGGTCCATCGGACGTGCCGCTGTCAAAGACGTTATGGCCCGTTCTCTTGTTGAAGGGGGCAGTACGATTACGCAGCAGTTGGCCAAGAATATGTTCTTGAGCCGGGATAAGACCTTCTTCCGTAAAGCGACGGAAATGTCTATCGCCATGGCGCTCGAGAACCATAAGACGAAGGATGAGATTATTACGCTCTATCTGAACCGGATCTTCTTCGGCCAGAAAGCGTATGGGATTAAGGCAGCATCCCAGCGGTATTTTGGAGTCAGTGACCTCGATAAGCTTGAATTATGGCAAATTGCTACGCTGGCCGCTATTCCAAAGGGTCCGTCCAAGTACAATCCGGTATCCAATCCGGATCTGTCGAAGCAGCGCCGGGCGGTTGTGCTCGACCTGATGTTTGAGCAGGGCTATATCTCTGCTGAAGAGCGTGACGAAGCGAAGGCGGTCGATTATGATTATGTTCCGCCAGTGAAGAATGAGAGCTATCTGGCCTTCAAGGATTATGTCATTAAAGAAGCCGAGGAGAAATATGGGCTGACGGAAGACGATCTGAACCGCGGCGGATACAAAATTTATACAACGATGGACGCACAGGCGCAAAAAGCGGTTGAGAAGGCGTTCGACAATGACGACTTCTTCGAGAAGAGCAAGGATGACCAGCCGGTTCAGGCTTCGATCGTCATTATGAACCATCAGAATGGCAGCTTGATCGCTCTATTGGGCGGTCGTGACTACCAACGCAAAGGCTTCAGTCGTGTCGAGAGCCGCAGACAGCCTGGCTCGGCCTTTAAACCGATCGTATCCTATGGTCCTGCGCTTGAGTCCGGCCAGTTTACGATCAACTCGCAGATTAGTAATGAGAAGCAGTGCTTCGGCGACTATTGTCCGCGTAACCTGCATGGTTATTCCAAGACGATAGATTTCACTACTGCGTTGACGAAGTCGGAGAATATTCCTGCCGTATGGTTATTGAATCAGGTCGGGGTTAAGACCGGTGTGAAGTATGCCGAGGAAATGGGCATCAAGATGGATAAGAATGACAATAACCTGGCGATTGCGCTCGGCGGTCTGACCTATGGTACGAATACGCTGGAAATGGCGGGAGCCTTTAGTGTGTATGCCAACGGTGGGGAATACAATGCTCCATACTCCATTAAGCTGATCAAGGATCACGATGGCAAGGATCTGTTCAAATACAATCCGCCGAAGCCGAAGCGGGTATTCAGCGAGACGACAGCTTATTATATGACGAAGCTGCTGCAGAATGTTGTTAATGACGGTACAGGTAGACGTGCCAAGATCGATCGTCCGCTGGCCGGTAAGACGGGGACGACACAGCATGGTATCCCGGGCCTCAAGAGCAGCAAGAACCGTGACGTATGGTTCGTTGGATATACGCCGGAATGGACGGCTGCGATCTGGGAAGGCTACGATAATCCGGATAAGAACCATTTGCTAAATGGCAGTAGTGGTCAGGCAGCTTCCTTATTCGCAACGATTATGAAGGAGGCACTCAAAGGCGTCCCGGTCAAGGACTTCCCTGTTCCGAAGAGTCTGGAGAAAGCTCCAGAGCCTCCACAAGAGGAAGTAGAGATTACTGCACCGAGCAATTTAAGCGGTTCGTATGATGAAGGAACGGGAACGGTTTCACTGAACTGGACAGGTACAGAAGAGACCGATGTTGCCTACCGCATCTATCGCCGCGAAGCGACTGCATCCGAATTTACGCGTTATATGGATTCGGTTACGACTTCGGCTGAGGACATAGGGGTCGTACCAGGCACGGATTATGAATACTATGTAACAATCTATGATCCTGTCAATGATGTAGAGAGCCAGCCATCCAATATTACTCAGGTCTCGGTACCTGCTGAGGATCAGGGCGAGGGAGAAGTCATCCCGCCTCCAGATGGAGGGGATACAGAGAATCCTGGGGAAGGCGGCGGAGGCTCGGAAGTGACGCCACCTCCTGGCGAGGGCGGCTCTGGTGAATCCGGCAATGGCGGGAATCAAGTTCCTCCTCCAGAGGGCAATGAGAATGGGAATAACACCGAGTCTGGAAACGGAAATGAGGGTGGTAGTGTTCCAGGCGGGACGACGCCAGGCGATTCCGGTGGCGGCGGGGATGCCTCCAGTTCCGGAACGGATCAACCGGTCGACGGCGGTGGTGGTCAGAACAGCGGCTCTGGTGGAGTATAGACTGCTGGTCTAAGAATACAGATATCGATATGATAAAAAGGTTAGTATATAGGTTCGGATCGAACGCCGGTGCCCTGATAGGGCATCGGTGTTCTTTTGCGCTTGATGTATTTTTATAAATTTTTGAAGATTCGTTTTTGAGTGAGTCCTTTAAATGTGGTAAGCTGAAAGTACATTGTGTTGAAAGGGTATTGAACATGAAGCGAAAATTCGGAGACCGTGCGAATTGGCGCCGCGTGACCCAGCGCCAGTTCAAATCGAAGTATGTAGAGGGTGACAAATTTACGGGCTATGCTACGTTTTACGGTATTAACGCCCTGCGTGATCCGCTTTGGAAGACGTATGGAGGTCATACCTTTCGCATCGCCGACAAGGGATATACATGGCTTCAATACTATCCCAAAGGGGCTCACTATGTAGTAACCGCGATGTTTGACGATCATGGGGACATCGTGGAATGGTACATTGATGTATGCAAAACCCAAGGGGTTACCGACCAAGGGGTCCCTTGGTTCGATGATTTGTATTTGGATATTGTTGTACTGAAGAATGGCGAGGTATTCTTGCTGGATGAAGATGAACTTGATGATGCACTAAGCCGCGGATTTATCAGCGTCAGGGATTATGATCTGGCGAAGGAAACGGCCCGTGAAGTGATGAAATTGATCAAGAATCAAGCGTTCCCTTATTTTGCGATGTCGCTTGAGCACTACCGGACCGGTTATGTTCAATCTGATTCTAGCAATTCTGGAGGTTAATCATGGCTCAATACCGTGCTAGCTCACCGTATCTTGGGAGTCGAAGAAGACGCAGTCGCAAATTCGTCTGGATGCTGCGCATTGGGGTAACCTGTATATTGCTAGGTGTCCTATGGTCTGTCTATGCACTGGCCCAGATTGGCAGTGTGTATCGGAATACAGCGGCGACGGCGGTTGCTTCTGAGCCTGCCGATGTCGGTATTATACTTGGCGCGGCGATGTGGGGTGACAAGCCGAGTCCGGGCTTGCGGGAGCGCCTGGAGCAGGGCCTTGCAGATTATAAGGCCGGGCGCTTTCATTCCTTTATTTTGACGGGAGGTCTGGACAAGCCGGGTAATCCTTACACGGAAGCAGAGGGAATGGCGATCTATCTGGAGCAGCATGGAGTACCGAAGGAAGCGCTCCTGCTAGAGAATAAGGCGACCAGCACCCTTGAGAATTTGAAATTCAGCCAGGAGATTATGAAGGATAAGGAGTTCACAACAGCGGTGATTATCACGCATACCTTCCATGGCAACCGATCCTACGAGATCGCGGAGGCACTGGATTATTCCAATCCGAGGCTGTCGCTCACAGAGACCCAGGTGCTGAAGCGTGTTCCTACTATTGTGCGCGAAATTCTGGCTTATACGAAATGGAAGATAGATTACGCCTTGCTTGCTCTTGGCTGGAAATGACAAAACTTCTAATATCGGACGGGGAGAGAGAATACATTTAAATATGTGTTTCAAAGCCCCACCATATAAAGAGGTGATCTACGCTATGTCAGGGCGAGTAATGGCTAGAAGTGGACCTCCAGAGGAGAGACCTTCAAGACAAATTAATATTGTTCTGCGCAATTCGGAGCCGCCGGTTGTCTCGCAGAGCGTTCCGGACAGTGAAGCCCGTTCATCTGCCAAGGTTATGCCGCAGAATAGCCTGTTTGCAGATTTGCAGAAGGAACTGGATGCACTGGTTGGACTGGATCATATTAAAGAGCTGATGTACGAAATATTTGCTCTCCTGCAAATTGCGTCGATGCGCTCTGAAGCGGGTCTATTGTCCGAGGCACAAGTGTTCCATATGGTGTTCAAAGGAAATCCAGGTACCGGTAAGACGACGGTCGCCCGGCTGGTAGCTAAATTTTTTCAGCGGATGGGTGTGCTTAGCAAAGGTCATCTGATCGAGGTAGAGCGGGCCGACCTTGTGGGAGAATACATCGGGCATACCGCACAGAAAACCCGTGATTTGGTCAAGAAGGCGATGGGCGGTATTCTGTTTGTGGACGAAGCGTACAGCCTTGCCCGCGGCGGGGAGAAGGATTTTGGGAAGGAAGCCATTGATGTATTAGTAAAACAAATGGAAGATTCCAAGTCGCAATTTATTCTTATTTTAGCTGGGTATAGCGATGAGATGGATTTCTTCCTGGATACGAACCCGGGGCTGCCCTCCCGCTTCCCGATCGTGATGGAATTTCCCGATTATACAATCGATCAATTAATCCAGATTGCCGAAGGTATGGCCAAGGAACGTGATTATATTCTGATGCCGCAGGCGATCGTCAAATTGAAACAGCATCTGCTACGGGAGAAGGTGGAAGGCGAGCATGTGTTCAGTAACGCAAGGTATGTCCGTAATGTGATCGAGCGTTCGATCCGTCAGCAGGCGGTACGCATTCTGAACCAATATAGCGGCGGCTCGCCCGGGAAGCTGGAGCTTATGACTATCCGCACCGAGGACTTGAAGTTTGAATAGTAGCGTGTGTGTACTAGTAAGGTTGTAATATTATGTTCAAGTTGAACCCATGATGCGGTCAGGCTGCTGCTTATGCTACACCTGGTCTGCCTGCATCAGGCGGTTCAATTTTTAAATTATGCTGAGGCGTACAGCGAGAATTCACAGAGCATGTTCAAGGAGCCAGATCTTCTGCATGAAGCTTACGCTTTTTGAACAACTGTAAAGGGAGAGAGAAGTTGGATGGCGGTATTTTCTGAAGAGATCGTAACACGAATGGAAGAAGCGGAGCGTCAGGCTGAACAGCAGTTCCGGGAAATAGATCGAATTGTGGACAAAAATCAGTTCAAGGTCATTGAAGCTTTTCAGAAGCATCATGTCAGTGATTTTCATTTTGCTGGCTCGACCGGATATGCCTATAATGACCGGGGACGTGAGGTGCTGGATCTCGTCTACGCGGATGTATTCGGAGCGGAGGTGGCGCTGGTGCGACCTCATTTTGCTTCGGGAACGCATACGATTTCCACAGCCTTGTTCGGTGTGCTACGGCCGGGAGATGGGCTACTCTACATTACGGGTAAGCCGTATGATACTCTGCATAAGGTCATTGGTGAACCGGGCGATGGAACCGGGTCCTTGCGGGATTTTGGCATAACCTACGATGATGTGGACTTGCTTGCCGATGGCTCGGTGGACTGGGATGCGGTAGCTGGCAAAATAACGAGCAGCACGAAGGTGATCGGAATCCAGCGTTCACGCGGATACGATTGGCGGGATTCCTTCACGGTGGAGCAGATCGGAGATATGGTACGGCGGGTGAAAGCTCTATCCCCGGATTTTATCGTGTTCGTCGATAACTGCTATGGGGAATTTACGGAGGAGCAGGAGCCGACCCAGGTAGGTGTGGATCTGATGGCAGGCTCGCTGATCAAGAACCCGGGCGGAGGATTGGCCGAAACAGGCGGATACATATGCGGTCGGGCGGAACTGGTGGAGCTGGCTGCGAACCGTCTGACAGCGCCGGGCATCGGCAGTGAAGTCGGCGCTATGCTGGGCACAACAAGAGGGATTTATCAAGGATTATTCATGGCTCCGACGATTGTCGGACAAGCGGTCAAGGGAAGTATTCTGGCTGCAGCCTTGTTCGAGCGGGTCGGCTTTGATAGTAAGCCGCGCTGGAATGATAAGCGTACGGATTTGATTCAGGCGATTTCGTTCAGCAGCTCGGAGCATTTGATTGCTTTTGTGCAAGGGATTCAGCGTGCGGCAGCGGTTGACGGTCATGTTGTGCCTGAGCCTTGGGATATGCCGGGATATGAACATCCGGTCATTATGGCGGCGGGGACCTTTATTCAGGGGGGCAGTCTTGAGCTGTCTGCAGATGCGCCGATCCGCGAGCCTTATATCGCTTATATGCAGGGCGGACTTACCTACTCCCACGTTAAGTTCGGTCTGTTAACCGCATTGCAGACGATGAGGGATCGTAATTTGCTATAAATTTCTTGTAAGCTAACCTGACATCACTATTGACATGTCAGAATAACTTACATATCATTAGTCTATGATAATTAAACTGGAAGGTTGAGAGCGATGAGTGACGATATTCGCAGAAATATGGCCTTGTTTCCGATTGGTATCGTGATGAAGCTTACGGATTTAACAGCTCGGCAGATTCGTTATTACGAACAGCATGAGTTGATTGTACCTGCGCGGACATCCGGGAACCAACGTCTGTTCTCCTTTAATGATGTGGAACGTCTCCTCGAGATTAAGGCCTTGATCGATAAGGGAGTTAATATCGCCGGTATTAAACAGGTGATCGCCCCGGTTGATGGCGAATCTGAGGAAGCGACTGTCATAACGCGGGACACCGAAGAAAAACGCAAGGAAATATCGAATTCCGAGCTCTATCGTATTCTGAAGCAGGAATTGTTCACGAAGCAACGTCCTGGTCAGGTTTCATTAATCCAGGGGGAATTATCCCGGTATTTTAAATTAAATTAACTGTTGGGAGATGTTAGCGTGAGTTACACCAAGGAAGATATTCTGCGAATCGCCGAAGAAGAGAATGTCCGCTTTATCCGTCTGCAATTTACAGATCTGCTGGGAACGATCAAGAACGTTGAGATCCCGGTAAGCCAATTGCCGAAGGCGTTGGACAACAAGATGATGTTCGACGGTTCATCTATTGAAGGCTATGTGCGGATCGAAGAATCTGACATGTATTTGGTTCCGGATCTGGAAACCTGGGTTATTTTCCCTTGGATTAGAGAGGATCGTATTGCCCGCTTGATCTGTGATGTGTACATGCCTGACGGCACACCGTTCGCTGGTGACCCTCGCAATATCCTGAAGCGTGTGCTGAAGGAAGCCGAGGAAATGGGCTATACTTCGATGAATGTCGGACCTGAGCCAGAATTCTTCCTATTCAAGACAGATGAGAAGGGCAACCCCACTATGGAGTTGAATGACCAAGGCGGTTATTTCGACCTTGCCCCGACGGATCTTGGTGAGAACTGCCGCCGCGAGATCGTGCTGACCCTTGAGGAAATGGGCTTTGAAATCGAAGCTTCTCACCATGAGGTAGCTCCAGGCCAACATGAAATCGACTTCAAATATGCCAAAGCGATTAAAGCGGCGGACCAAATTCAAACCTTCAAATTGGTAGTTAAGACGATCGCTCGTCAGCATGGCTTGCATGCTACATTTATGCCGAAGCCACTGTATGGAGTGAGCGGTTCCGGAATGCACTGTCACCAATCCCTGTTCAAGGGGAAGACCAATGCTTTCTACGACGAGAAGGACGAGCTTGGTCTGAGCCAAGATGCTCGCCATTACATGGCCGGTATTTTGACCCATGCGCGCGCCTTCGCTGCTGTAACCAACCCAACTGTGAACTCTTATAAACGTCTCGTGCCTGGTTATGAAGCCCCTTGCTATGTCGCTTGGTCCTCCAGCAACCGCAGTCCGATGATTCGTATTCCTGCTTCCCGCGGTATCAGTACTCGTGTGGAGGTTCGGAACCCTGACCCGGCGGCTAACCCCTACCTGGCTCTGGCCGTAATGCTCAAGGCCGGACTTGACGGCATCAAGAAGAAACTGCCGCTCGTTCAACCGGTTGACCGCAACATCTACGTCATGTCTGACGAAGAACGTGTTGAAGAAGGAATTCCAAGCTTACCTGTAGACCTGAAGGAAGCTCTCGGTGAATTGGTTCGCAGCGAGATCATTTCCGAAGCTCTCGGCGATCATGCTTTGACCCACTTCTACGAGCTGAAAGCCATCGAATGGGATATGTTCCGCACTCAAGTGCACCAATGGGAACGCGACCAATATATTACGTTGTATTAATTCAAGGAGCCCCTTGCGCCGTATGGCGTGAGGGTTTTTTGTTATGGCTTTAGCCAGTTGAGTGCGTGAAACGCGCGAAACAAAAAACCACCCGCTATGCGGGTGGAGGGATCGAGGGTTTGACCAATAAGACCATCCCGATAGAATTGAGATGTTCAGGCTCAATTGAAAGGAATGGTCTTAGATGGCAAACAAGAGCTATAGTCTAGCTCACACGAAGTGGATGTGCAAATACCACATTGTGTTCACCCCGAAGTATAGACGGAAAGAGATCTATAATCAAGTGAGGAAAGACTTAATCGAAATTTTCAAACGTTTATGTAAGTATAAGGGAGTGGACATCCTGGAAGGTCATATGATGCCAGATCATGTACACATGCTGGTAGCGATCCCCCCAAAGATAGCCGTGTCCACATTCATGGGATATCTGAAGGGGAAAAGTTCGCTAATGATCTTTGAAAAGCACGCGCAACTAAAGTATAAATATGGGAATCGAAAATTTTGGGCAGAAGGCTATTATGTAAGTACAGTGGGCCTAAATGAAGCAACCGTAGCAAAATACATTCGTGAACAAGAAGCACATGACCAAGCAATAGATAAGTTGAGTGTAAAAGAGTACGAAGATCCGTTTAGCAGTAACAGGAGCAAAAAGAAATAAACCAGTTTAACTGGTTAGTGAAAGTGACAAATTACACTGAGCCTGAACAGATTTGTGGTCAGGCTAGCGTCTTTAGGCGCAGTTTGGCAACAGGGGGTTATACCCCAAGTGCAAACCACCCGTTGGACGGGTGGTCATGATTT
>NZ_KZ987724.1:1482632-1775345 GCF_003614185.1 Paenibacillus aceti | reverse complement strand
ATTATGGCTTTAGCCAGTTGAGTGCGTGAAACGCGCGAAACAAAAAACCACCCGCTATGCGGGTGGAGGGATCGAGGGTTTGACCAATAAGACCATCCCGATAGAATTGAGATGTTCAGGCTCAATTGAAAGGAATGGTCTTAGATGGCAAACAAGAGCTATAGTCTAGCTCACACGAAGTGGATGTGCAAATACCACATTGTGTTCACCCCGAAGTATAGACGGAAAGAGATCTATAATCAAGTGAGGAAAGACTTAATCGAAATTTTCAAACGTTTATGTAAGTATAAGGGAGTGGACATCCTGGAAGGTCATATGATGCCAGATCATGTACACATGCTGGTAGCGATCCCCCCAAAGATAGCCGTGTCCACATTCATGGGATATCTGAAGGGGAAAAGTTCGCTAATGATCTTTGAAAAGCACGCGCAACTAAAGTATAAATATGGGAATCGAAAATTTTGGGCAGAAGGCTATTATGTAAGTACAGTGGGCCTAAATGAAGCAACCGTAGCAAAATACATTCGTGAACAAGAAGCACATGACCAAGCAATAGATAAGTTGAGTGTAAAAGAGTACGAAGATCCGTTTAGCAGTAACAGGAGCAAAAAGAAATAAACCAGTTTAACTGGTTAGTGAAAGTGACAAATTACACTGAGCCTGAACAGATTTGTGGTCAGGCTAGCGTCTTTAGGCGCAGTTTGGCAACAGGGGGTTATACCCCAAGTGCAAACCACCCGTTGGACGGGTGGTCATGATTTATTTTCTGATACAACCTGCTTTTAGGACTGTATGGAACAAGGCTGGTAACGCGAGATAGAGTCTCGTCCCTTTTTGGGCGGACATTGGATTCAAGATGTCATGGATCTTGGTATAGAGGAGCTCCAGTCCGTCAACGGTTTTCCTTTCTATGGAAGTTGCAAATTCGATTTCTCTTTGACTAATGGATAGGGTGAAGATTGCAAGGTCGTTCTCTGAGGAGGAACATCCAACGGTGGCAGGCAGCATCAGAAGAACGAACCAGATCGACTTAATTCCTCTCACGGTTACCTCCTATTGGGAATTGTGCGATTTCCAGTGTCTTACAATGAATACGATAGCATAATAAAGAAGATGGTCAAGTGGGCGGGTGCAACAAGGAACTGGTATGGTTTAATGAATGCTCTAAGCCTGTACCGGAACATAAATAATGTCCTTAGAACTTCCCGCAGGGAAGCCCAAGGACTGAGTTGTTTTCTGATTCGTTATATGATTTTGCTGACCTTTTGGAGCACCTGGTCAGGCACGCATGCTAGAAGGTGTGGATAGGAGGGGAGATTCCCCTTATGTTCTATTATTCAGGCATGATCCAAACAATTTCACAAATGCGGACAATAAACTTCTTATGTCTTTCTTCAAGCACGACATGGTCTGGTTTGACATCGATGACGCATCCGTCAAGTCTGCCGCGGGTAGTTTCAAGAATGACAACAGTGCCCTTAAGCGACATTAAACACTCGACGACGCATTGATCAACAGGGTGGACAACGAGAGATTGAGGCATGTGATGCTTATAGGGCATGTTAGACATATTAGGCATGTTAGCCATGTTAGCCATTGTAGGCATTGGGTACATCATAGGATAATTACTCAAAGAATTACCTCCCAATTCATTTTATAGGCCATTCTATGCTAATGCCTATAAAACAACTGGGCCGCTGCCCAGTTACAAAATAAAATTAATTTGACAAGTTAGAAACGGATTTTGCGATAAAGACGGATTGCAAAAAATAACAACATAAAAAGGCATCCCATCAGGGATGCCTTATGCCATCGCTGCAGCATTAAACCGTTGATAC
Organism: Paenibacillus aceti; assembly: GCF_003614185.1. Taxonomy (GTDB): domain Bacteria; phylum Bacillota; class Bacilli; order Paenibacillales; family Paenibacillaceae; genus Fontibacillus; species Fontibacillus aceti. The sequence continues at coordinate 1,773,507 of NZ_KZ987724.1, read as the reverse complement.
TAGTCGATGGCTCAATTTATGTCGTTGCTTCTATGCTCCCGCTCGACGGGAATTTGTTCAGACAGGCACAATCCATTGTATCACATCAAGATTAGTGAAAATCACGGAATAGGCCGATGACTTTACCGAGGATGCTGACATGCTTCAGGCGCAGTGGTTCCATCGTCGGGTTCTCTGGTTGCAGGCGGATATGATCCTTCTCTTTGTAGAAGGTCTTAACCGTCGCTTCATCCTCATCGGTCATTGCTACGACGATATCGCCGTTATTTGCAGTTTGCTGCTGTCTGACGATAACATAGTCGCCATTATAGATACCAGCTTCAATCATGCTGTTGCCGACAACGGATAACATGAATATCTCGCCATCATTGGCGTAGTGGTTAGGTAGCGGGAAGTAGTCTTCAATATTCTCAGTTGCGGTGATTGGCACACCCGCTGTTACCTTGCCAACGACAGGCACACGAGCTACCGAATGAGCAAACAGGCCAGCACTTTCGGACTCTTCACCTAATAGCTCGATGGCTCTTGGCTTCGTAGGGTCACGACGGATGAATCCTTTCTTCTCCAGACGATCTAAATGTCCGTGTACCGTAGAGCTGGAGGCTAGTCCAACGGCTTCTCCAATTTCACGGACGGAGGGTGGATATCCTTTCGTTCGTACTTCGCTGCGTATAAATTCTAATATAGCCTGCTGACGGCTGGAAACCTTAGACATAACCTATCAACTCCACTTAGTAACGTTTGGAAAAATTATAACATAGAACTGCCGTTCGTACAAACGTAAGTTCTAAAGTCACTTGTTTTTAGAGAGATATCGTTCGTATGTCATGCAAATGACTATTTGAAATTTAGGGAACGAATGTTCGAAAAAACTATTGAATCAAACAAACGTTCGTGTTATATTATTTTTAACGATAAGAACACTTGTTTGGAGTGAGGTAAAATGCTTAAATATAGCACTTATAAAAGTATTTATTCAGAGCCGGTTAAGAAGCCTGTCGTATCTGCTGGAACCAGATCTGCCCATTTCTCCATAAATGTAAAGAGGACGTTACTGGTCGCGTTGCTGCTATTGTTGACCTGTACGGGAGTAGTTTCTGCGTTTACTTCATCTAATAATAGTAACGATAGTAATAGCACCCAGAAGAAAGCATTGAAGACGGTCATCGTTATGCCGGGGGATACACTATGGGAAATTGCCACAGAACATAAACCGCAAGGGAAAGATATTCGAAGATATATCTATTCTATGAAGCAGATTAACGATTTGCATATGAGTTCAATACAGCCTGGAGAGGTGCTTATTCTGCCGGAGTGAGATCAGAGTGATAAGATCAATAGAAGTTTTTAAGAAGTCTCTTAATTGTTAGTTCGATTGTTCGAGACTGAGCTTGAATATATTCATGCGATAAGCTGTTTTACGATGACCGGAAATTACTATATAATGAAGAGAGCTTGCACTGTAGGCAGAGTGCCTTGACAAGCTCTTTTTCTCATGTCAGAGTATGAATAATGCTGCTTGATATGAGTAGCAGTTAGGCTCGAATATTGTACCTATTATGTTTAGGTTAAGAGCTGAACCCAAAGACTAACAACTTGAGGAGGGACTTATGGATATAGAATCTGTTGTTGAGCGGATCAATGAACTGGCCCGCAAGCATAAATCGGTCGGATTGACGGAGGAAGAGATTCTGGAGAGAGCACAGCTTCGGGAGAGATATCTTCAGAATTTCCGCACTAATTTCCGCCAGAGGCTGGAATCGATTGAAATTGTGGATGAATAAGCCGGCCTTAGGGCCCGGCTATACATAGCATGGGGCTTATGAATCGCTCAGGAACGCTCAATGGAGCCTGAGAATTATAGGCTGCAGTGTGAAAATGCGTTATTTTATAAGGAGGACAGACTATGGGGTCATTTGACAGAAAAGTGGAACGCAACCAGAAAAGACTCAATCAAAAAGGAAAGGGACCCACAATAACAACAGGCAAAGCAGCTGATCCGCGTAAATCGCTTGGTCCGAGAGGCGATGGTGATATTTTTCGGGGGCGCAATATCATTTTCCCGGGCGTGCTGGTGCTTGTGGCGCTGTTATATTCGGCGGTTGGATTTATCGGTAGAGCTGCGGAGATGAATTCCTGGCTGTATTGGATGACAATTGGACTCTATTTATTGCTTGCGTTCACATTGTTTATGAGAAGGCCGTATCTTCGCATCAACAAGAACTGGATTTACACGACCAAGTACAATCGTGATCGAATTCTAGAAGCAGGCAACATTAGCAAGATCAAGGTAAGCCGCAAGAAGATTATGATTGTGCCGAAAATCAAAGACGCGAATTGGGTGTTCTACCGTCATCGCAACCTGTTTGACGTAGCGGCAATGGGGGATCGTCTGGAGCAGTTCGCGAACGCTTATCATGTTCCGTTTGAGAGAGAATAGGCAAAGTTTCGGAAGACAGTATTGAAATAGCGTAGTTGGCATTGGAGAGGGAGGCCTGGTCAAAGTGGCTATTAAAGCGGTATGTTTTGATTTGGATGATACATTGCTATGGGATGATCGGAGTGTTAGAGAGGCTTTTGTGGAGACCTGCCGCAAGGCTGAAGCGGTGACTGGCTGCAATCCGGCCGAGCTGGAAGCTGCAGTTCGCAGGGAAGCGAGAGAATTATATGAGTCCTATGAGACGTTTCCGTTCACAAAAATGATCGGGATTAATCCTTTCGAAGGATTATGGGCTAACTTCTCTGCCGGAGAACAGCCGGAATTCCGCCAACTTGAGCAATTGGCTCCGATTTATCGCAAGGAGTCGTGGCGCCGTGGCTTACTCGCTCTTGGTATTTCTGATGATGAATTGGCCGCCGACCTTGCTGAAGCATTTGCCAAGGAACGCAGATCACGCCCTTATGTTTATGAAGAGACTTTTCGGATTTTACAGGAGTTGAAGGGACAGGTGAAGCTGCTTCTGTTGACCAATGGCTGCCCTGCGCTGCAGCAAGAGAAGCTGGACGGGGTACCGGAGCTCTCGAGTTATTTTGATAAAATTATTATTTCCGGCAGCTTTGGCAAAGGTAAACCGGATTCATCGATCTTTAAGCATGCGTTGGAGCAATTAGGTACGAAGCCGGAAGAGACCTTAATGGTCGGGGACAAGCTTACAACCGATATTCGCGGGGCCTTAAGCGTTGGCATCACTGCCGTATGGGTTAATCGGGATAAGAAGACCCGCAATGATGAGATTGTACCGGATTATGAAATAGCTGATTTGTCCGAATTGCATCGAATTATCGAGGAACTGTCTTAAAATTTGCGGATAGTCCTCGCCACCAGATTCATTTATGAGGAAGGAAGATTACATGCGAAGAAGACGCTGGAGTGTACTGTTATTCGCGCTGATTCTCATCGTGATCAGTGGTTGTGGAGATAAGAACTCTGGCAACCATGGAGACAACAACATGGCTCTGGAACCGATTCAGGTTCAACTTCAAGTGAATCCGACTGAGATCCAAGCAGGCGAGAAAATCCGTTTTGAAGCCCTGGTGACCCATCAGGGGAAGCCCGTGGATGATGCTAAAGAGGTAATGTTCGAAATCTGGAAAGATGGGGACAGCGAAGATGACCATAGTAAAATTACTGTTAAGGGTGCAGGAGAAGGAAAGTATGTGCTTGAGAAATCCTTCAAAGCGCCGGGTAGCTACCATGTCATCTCCCATGTAACGGCCAGAGATCAGCATTCCATGCCCTCTGCAGAGTTTGTCGTTAAGGAGTAAGATCGTTCATTCGTTATCTCGCTATTATAATATAAATGTTCTAATAAGCAGAAGCTGCTCTTCTTAGGGAAGGGCAGTTTTTGTGTGCTTGGCGGTGCAACCCGGGATTCCTAAATACAATCGTTGGGCCCTTTGATTGATTTATTGGCTAGTCTGGTGGAGATATATAGAAAAAAGATGCAAAAATGCATGTTTTTATGCTTATAATACCCGATATTGGGTAAATACCTGCAAATATGCAGGAATTTTGGGTCGATGAGCGTGTTTTCGGATGTTTTTGAACAAAAGGATGCATATTTGCAGGTATTTCTGGTTGGCGGCGGGGTATTGGGCAAAATACCTGCAAAAATGCAGGCTTTGAAGGAAAGTTTGGATATTCGATTAAAACTATCAGCGATTACCGGGGCTCACCACATCTATCGCTGTACATCCGGACATACCATGGCCCACCACTTGCTGCAAATCCATCATACCCTGGCTTACCGGAACCCATCGCACATCCGTATATACCATACCATGGCTCTCCACCAGCACCTATAAACGCACATTCGCACATAATCATAGCCCACGCCCCTATCGCTGTACATCCGGCCCTTACCGGGGCTCATCAGCCCTTATCAATGCACACCCGGCCCTTACCAGAGCCTATCCGCCCCGCCCCATCTACGCACTTCCACACCTACTAATGCTCACCCACACTTACCGATTCTCATCAGTCAGTCCTCACCATCGCTTTCCCAATGCTCATTCAAGGATCCCGGCACTAATCCCGACACCTAAGCTTTCCCCACCCACTCCTCAACATTTACAAATACCCCCTGCCAATCCGAGTAATCACGAACATTTCCCGATACAATTAAATTTTTGTTCGCATTTATAATCCTCATAACTAACATAGGATTACACAACTTTACCCATACCTTTATTTGACCCAAATCCTCTTTATCCGCTACCGGAGAAAGTTACTTCACGGGGTGAATGATAGTTGAAAGTGCAGTGCTGGCGCGGGAATCACCGAATGATAATTGCATCTTTTCTTAATGGGCTACTTCTGATAAACTAAAACGTAACGTTTTGCGGGAGGGATAGAACATGAGTAAACCGAGTCTGGAGTCCAGAATGAAAGAACGAATATTAATCCTCGACGGGGCTATGGGTACGATGATTCAGCAGGAGAACCTGTCACCAGCCGATTTCGGCGGAGAGGATCTGGACGGCTGTAATGAAATGCTTGTGCTCACCCGTCCGGATGTGATTCAGAATATTCATGAGCGATATTTGCAGGCGGGAGCCGATCTCATAGAAACCAATACCTTCGGTGCTACTTCCATCGTCCTGGCTGAATACGGGCTGGAGGATCGCGCGCGCGATATTAACCTGGCGGCTGCGCAGCTGGCGATTGCAGCGGCTGATAAATATAGCACCCCGGAGCATCCGCGTTATGTAGTTGGAGCACTTGGACCGACGACGAAGACATTATCGGTTACAGGCGGCGTGACCTTTGATGAGCTTACGGACAGCTATGAGGAGCAGGCGCTGGCTCTAATTGAGGCAGGAGTTGATGTGCTGCTACTAGAGACCTCTCAGGATACTCTTAATGTTAAGGCGGGAAGCATCGGAATTAGCCGGGCTTATGAGAAGTCGGGAATTAGACTGCCACTGATGATTTCAGGGACGATTGAGCCGATGGGTACAACCCTCGCCGGGCAGAACATTGAATCCTTCTACATCTCGCTGGAGCATTTAAGGCCGATCTCGGTGGGCTTGAACTGTGCTACCGGACCGGAATTTATGCGTGACCATATCAGAACATTGTCAGAGATGGCCAGAACAGCCGTCAGCTGCTATCCGAATGCAGGATTGCCTGATGAGAACGGAAATTATCATGAATCACCGGAATCCCTGGCTCAGAAGCTGGCCGGATTCGCTGAGCAGGGCTGGCTGAATATCGCTGGCGGCTGCTGCGGAACGACGCCCGCTCATATCGCCGCGATGGCGGACAAGATGAGTCAGTATAAGCCTAGGACTATCAGCGGTGAGCATTCACCTGCATTATCCGGTATTGAACCGGTGTATGTGGAAGCGGACAATCGTCCGTATATGATCGGTGAGAGAACGAATGTACTCGGTTCGCGGAAGTTCAAACGGCTCATCGTGGAAGGGAAATATGAGGAAGCGTCGGAGATCGCTCGTGCTCAGGTGAAGAATGGGGCTCAGGTAATCGATGTCTGCGTCCAGGACCCGGATCGGGATGAAGCTGAAGATATGAAGCTATTCCTCGGGCTGGTGGCCAAAAAGGTGAAGGTACCGTTAATGATCGACACAACCGATCCGAAGGTGCTGGAATTGGCCTTGAAATACTGTCAGGGAAAGTCAATAATTAACTCCATTAATCTTGAAGATGGTGAAGAAAAATTCGAGCATGTGACCCCGCTGATCCATAAGTATGGTGCGGCGGTCGTCGTCGGGACCATCGATGAGAAGGGACAAGCCATCAAGCGCGAGGATAAGCTGGAGGTCGCCAAACGTTCCCATGATCTGCTCGTGAACAAGTATGGGCTTGCTGCGGAGGATATTATTTTTGACCCACTGGTGTTCCCGGTAGGTACAGGGGATGAGCAGTATATCGGTTCAGCCGGCGAGACGATTGAGGGGATCCGTTTGATTAAGCAGGCGCTGCCTGCATGCCACACTGTTCTTGGGATCAGTAACGTATCCTTCGGCCTGCCGGAGGCGGGACGCGAGGTGCTGAATTCCGTCTTCTTATATGAATGTACGAAGGCAGGGCTCGATTATGCCATCGTCAATACCGAGAAGCTGGAGCGTTACGCTTCCATTCCAGAAGAAGAACGCAGATTGGCTGAAGAGCTGATCTATCATACGAATGATGCGACATTAGCCGCATTTGTCGCCGCATTCCGCAACAAGAAGGTAGAGAAGAAGGAGAAGACCGTGAACCTGTCGCTGGAGGAGCGACTCGCATCTTATGTTGTGGAGGGCACAAAGGAAGGCCTGATTCCAGATTTAGAGGAAGCATTGAACCGGTACAGCGCGCTTGAGATCATTAACGGGCCGTTAATGACCGGTATGGAAGAGGTTGGACGCCTGTTCAACAACAATGAACTGATTGTGGCGGAAGTGCTGCAGAGTGCAGAGGTGATGAAGGCCTCCGTTGCTTTCCTGGAGAATTTCATGGAGAAGAACGAGACATCGGTCAAAGGGAAAATCCTGCTGGCAACCGTGAAGGGCGACGTCCACGATATCGGCAAGAACCTGGTGGAGATCATTCTCTCTAATAACGGTTACAAGATCGTGAATTTGGGTATAAAAGTACCACCGGAGCGAATTATCGAAGCCTATCGCGAAGAGAAGGCGGATGCGATAGGATTGTCCGGTCTGCTCGTTAAGTCGGCGCAGCAAATGGTGACTACAGCCCAGGATTTACGGGGAGCGGGCATCGATGTGCCGATTATGGTCGGCGGGGCTGCTCTGACCCGTAAATTTACACGTACGCGGATTCGCCCTGAATATGATGGCATGGTCGTCTATGCCAAGGATGCGATGGAAGGGCTGGATTTGGCCAATAAGCTGATGAATGAGGAGCATCGAGAGAAGATGCGGCTGGAGATGGAAGCGGAGAAAGAAGCCGACGCCCAAAAAACCGAAGCAGCCCCGCTGCCGCAGTTAACCCGGGTGGAACGTTCGAAGATATCACTCGACGTACCGGTATACCAACCGCCTGATCTGGAGCGTCATATTCTAAGAGAGTATCCGGTTCAGCACATTATTCCATATATTAATATGCAGATGCTGCTCGGGCATCATCTGGGACTACGCGGCTCGGTAGAGCAGCTTCTGGCCAAGGGCGATCCCAAGGCCATTCAACTGAAGGAGACGGTGGATGAAATTCTCGGCCATGCGGTCCGTGACGGGATTATTCGGGCAAATGCGATGTATCGCTTCTTCCCGGCGCAGTCGTCTGGTAATGATATTATAGTGTATGATCCGCAGGATCACAGTACTGTCCTCAAAACCTTCAGCTTCCCGAGACAGCGGGTAGAACCTTATTTATGCCTGGCAGATTTCCTTAAGCCGGTCGAGAGCGGTATGATGGATTATGTAGGATTCCTTGTCGTTACCGCAGGTCAGGGAGTTCGGGAATTGTCTGAGAAATGGAAGGAAAGCGGCGATTATCTGCGCTCCCATGCGCTGCAATCTGTTGCGCTGGAGACAGCGGAGGCGCTTGCCGAGCGGGTGCATCATATTATGCGCGATATATGGGGCTTCCCGGATCCGCAGGATATGACGATGAAGCAGCGTCATGGTGCCCGTTATCAAGGGATTCGTGTATCCTTCGGTTATCCGGCTTGCCCGAATCTGGAGGATCAAGGGCCGCTGTTCGAGCTGATGAAGCCAGAGGATATCGGTGTGGAGCTGACGGAAGGATTTATGATGGAGCCGGAGGCTTCTGTATCGGCGATGGTATTTGCGCATCCTCAGGCGCAATACTTCAATGTAGAGAAAGCCTAAGGATTGAATATAATTCGAGAACCCTCCGGCTTACGGAGGGTTCTCGGGCAATTAGCAGGGCATTTGCCCTAAGGAGGTTAGAGTTATGGAATTATACTTCATGGGAACGAATGCGGGAGTTCCTTCATTAGAACGCAATGTAACATCGCTGGCGCTTCGCTTGTTCGATGAACGGCGCAGCTTCTGGCTGTTCGATTGTGGGGAAGGAACCCAGCATCAGATTCTTCGCTCTCCTCTGAAGCTTAGCAAGCTGGAGAAGATCTTCATTAGCCATCTTCACGGTGATCATCTCTTCGGTCTACCCGGGCTTATATCGAGCCGAGCTTATCAGGGGGGCAACACTCCGCTGACGATATACGGACCGACGGGGTTGAAGCAATATATCAAGACTTCACTGAATATCAGCGAGTCCCGGATCGATTATCAGCTTGATATCGTCGAGCATGTAGGCGGTCATCTATTTGAGGATGAGACCTTCCGGGTCGAGTCGGCCCTGCTCGATCATCGGATTGCCAGCTATGGCTATCGCATAGTTGAGAAGGATTTGCCGGGCAAGCTCGATTCCGTGCTGCTGTCCAGTCATGGAATCAAGCCGGGGCCACTGTATGGCAAGCTTAAGCGGGGCGAGAGCGTAGAGGCGCCAGATGGCGTAATCATTAAGCCGGAAGAAGTGCTGGGCAGTCCAAAGCAAGGGAGGATCGTTACGATTCTGGGCGATACTCGCCCTTGTCCGGCAGCGATCAGTCTGTCCGAAGGAGCCGATGCAATGGTTCATGAGTCCACTTTTCTCGATGAACTGGCCCAGACGGCATATGATTATCATCATAGCACCGCGAAGCAGGCTGCAGAGGCAGCTGAAGCAGCGGGAGCGAAGCAGCTCTATCTCACCCATTTCAGCTCCAGATATAAATCCGAGGATCAGCTCCAGCAACTGCTAGTTGAAGCGCGGCAAGTATTTGCTAATAGCGAGCTGGCGAGGGAGCATATCCTGTATCCGGTGAACCGGGCTGATGGGGAGGAATAAGGGCGGGAAATAAAGGCACTTATTAATTATTTTCCGGGAAAGCGCAGGAAATGACAGGCGATTGCAAAGTTTGCTATATCCATCAAATCCGAGATCAGCACTTCGATTTTGTTCGACGCATCCAGACGGCTTGGTGCAACGTTTTGACAGAATCCTGCCTGGAGCCAAAGGTCTTTTTGTCAGCGTAATGTTCGGAAATTTGCTTGTCCTTTTGTTTTCCATGTACAATGATTATTGATACAGAGGAGGATAAAACGATGAGCAAATTAAGAGCCGACTGGAAGGCTTATCTTATAGATTTGGATGGAACTTTATATCATGGAAGCCGTATGATACCGGGTGCAGATCGCTTGATAACCGGGCTTCAGGCTGCCGGTATTCCCTATCTGTTCGTCACGAATAATTCTTCGCGTACACCGGCTGAGGTTGCTGCCAGCCTGCAGAGTATGGGGATTCCGGCTGGGGAAGCTGAAGTATGTACATCGGCTGTAGCAGCCGCGCAATATATCGCTAAGCAATATCCCGGCAGCACAGTAGCCCCGATTGGAGAGACCGGGCTTCTGGAAGCGTTGCGTGAAGCGGGTGTGGAATATGATGAAGAACATCCAGATGTCGTTATCCAGGGCATTGACCGCTCATTTACATATGAGAAATTAACGAAGGCGGCCCGCCTGATCTCCGGTGGAGCTCGCTATGTACTGACCAATCCCGATCTACTTCTGCCGTCACAGGACGGATTAATGCCGGGAGCGGGGACGATCGCTGCAGCAATCAAGGCGGCGACGGGCAGTGAACCGGTAGTCATCGGCAAGCCATCGGGGATTCTGATGAAGTTCGCGATCGACCGCCTCGGTCTCAGGAATGAAGAAGTTGCAGTTATTGGAGATAATATGCTCACCGATATTTCCGCAGGGGTCAATGCGGGTTGCGGTACGATCCTCACTTTAACCGGTGTGACTACGGAGCATAATTTGGAGAAGTATGTGGCCAGCGCAGGGATTCGCCCTGATGTGATTTGCTGGGACCTGGAGGAGGTTCGCAAGCTGGTGTGTGTGAATATAGAATGAAGGGAAGATGAGCCATGCCGGAATTGCCGGAAATGGAGAATTATAAAGTACAACTATCACAGCATATCTTAGATTTGCCGATCACTTCCGTGACCGTTAACCGCGAGAAGTCGATTAATGTGGAGCCGGAGGCTTTCCGTTCGGAGCTGCTTGACAGACAAGTCGTGTTTATAGAACGCCGCGGGAAGCATCTGCTGTTCCATCTTGATAACGGACGGCGTCTCCTGCTGCATTTAATGCTGGGAGGCTTGATTTATTTAGGCTCATCCGAGGATCGGCCGGAGCGGAACACCCAGATCGAGATTACCTTCGGTGAGGATCTTATCCTATATTTCATGGGATTAAGGCTCGGTTATTTACATATCCTCAGCGCCAAAGAAGCGGAAGAAGCGTTATCCCATCTTGGTCCAGAGCCGCTTGGGCGGAGAATGGATGAAGAGAGGTTCATCAGCCTGCTGCAGAATCGGCGTGGCAGCCTGAAGACAGCCTTGATCAATCAGGACATTATCGCCGGGATCGGCAACTGCTATGCGGATGAAATCGCCTTTGCTGCAGAACTGCTCCCTTCCGCTAAGCTGCAGAACTTCGATGCGGCTGATTTTTCCCGCTTGTATCAAGCGATGCGTGATGTGCTAATTAAGGCGACGGAGGCCGGAGGATATATGGAGATGCCTGTCATCAAGGGGGATACCCTGACAGGTGGGTCCAATGACATTTGCGAGGTCTATGACCGGGGCGGGGAGAGATGTTCCCGCTGCGGTGATCAGATTGTGAAGACGGAGATGAGCGGGCGCAAGGTATTCTATAGCCCGGGCTGTCAGCATGATAGATAAGATTAAGATCGGCGGACATTTCAGTATACGTTCCGGGTATTCCGGCGCTGCTAGAACTGCGCTGCAGATGGGGGCGGGGGCTTTTCAATATTTTCCCAAAAATCCGCGGAGTCTGACAGTCAAGGCATTCGATGCGCGGGACGCTGAAATATGCCGCCAGCTTTGTCTTAACAATCACATCATGTCTGTGGCCCATACGCCTTATCCTAGTAATCTGGCTTCAGATCCGCAGAGTGGAGATGGGCAGTTCCAACGGGTAGTAGAATCGCTGCGAAATGACCTTGAAATCGCCGAGACCTGCGGTTCAATTGGAATTGTAGTCCATTTTGGCACAAATAAGACTGGAAGCCCCTTACAAAGTTATCAAAATATTATACAATGTATAAATAAAGTGCTTGCAAATTGGCAGGGTCAAGCGAAGCTGCTGATTGAGAACCAGGCAGGAGATCATGGAGATCTGGGAATGACGCTTGAGGAGATGGTGCAAATTCGCAAGCTCTGTGATTCTCCGCAGCAGATCGGTTTTTGCCTTGATACTTGCCATGCTTTTGCTTCAGGAATGTGGCGTGGAACGCAGGATGATGAATTTGCTGTTAAGGCGGAGCGGCTTGGCTTCTGGGAGGCTCTGTCCGTCGTTCATCTGAATGATTCCAGATACCCGCTTCATTCGCGCAAAGACCGCCATGCTAGAGTCGGGCAAGGATACATTGGAGAATCAGGATTCAGACGGTTGCTACAGGTAGATGCGATCAGGAATAAACCGTTTATACTAGAGACCGCTTCTGGAGCGGATGGAACTCATAAAGAGGATATGGAGCTGGTAAGGCGGTGGGTAGAGAGCTAGTGCTGGAAAAACAGCAGAAAGGAAGAAGAATGTGATTCATGTATATATGGACGATTTCCGACGATGTCCAGAAGGATTTACATTAGCGCGCTCGGTGGATGAATGTATTGAACTGCTGCGCTTGGCTGAGGTAGATATTCTATCGCTGGACCATGATATGGGCCCTGATGAGAAGACAGGTACGGAGGTAGCGGCTGCTATCGCCCGGGAGGGACTGTATCCGCGTGAAATCTATTTGCATACATCGAGTATGTGTGGCAAGAAGAGCATGTACGAAATTTTATATCAGAATAAACCGGAGCACGTCGTGCTGCATAATTGCCCGATTCCGTTCGAGCGGTTGGATGAGATTGCGCGTCAGGCAGGGCAACGTGCTGGAAAGTAAGAGAGGTTGCACAAATTGAATATTCACATAGAAGAGAATACAGCAGAGGCTCAAGGCGAAATGTCTGCAAAATATATTTGTACTGCGAACCATGGATTCGCCCCTTATGCTCAGGAGGAATTACGCAGATTATTCGGATCGGTTAAGAGTACGGTTCTTATTCCTGGTGAGGTATTGCTAGTCACCTTACCGCAGGAGTCCGATGAGATCGAGAGACGATTAGGCCTGGCCGAGCCGAGGTTTCTGCGGCATATGTTCCCGGTGCAGTGGCAGTGGGTGGAGAATGAAGCCGCTCAGGATCAAGTCTGGGTTGATGGGCTTGTCCGCTTTATTTTGGAGGATGGGCGGTTAAATGGGGCCAAGATTGCGATCCAACCGCGCAAGTCTGAGGCTTCTTTATGGCAGGAGAGCGCGTCGGCGCTAAGGGATATGTTGCAAACGAGACTGGGGGATTCCGGGGCTGAGTTTGTCGTCAGAGATGCCGATTGGATTATTTCCGTATTTGCCAGCAAGGATTCCGTTCTGGCGGGGATCTCCACTCCGCAGCAGAATTTATCGGACTGGAGTGGCGGTGCGATTCGCTTTCAGCGCGAGGAAGGCCAGATTTCACGGGCAAAATTCAAGCTGCTGGAGGCGGAAGCGGTCTTTGGTATCGATTTTGCAGCCTTTCATGAGGCACTTGATATCGGTGCTGCTCCCGGAGGTTGGTCCTCCTTCCTGCTCGAACGCGGACTTAAGGTGACTGCAGTTGATCCGGCCAAGATGCATCCGTCGGTGCTGGCCTCTCCCCAATTGACCCATATACGGAAGAACGCGGATAGCGTTAAGTTCCGGGAAGGACAGTTCGATTTGCTCGTATGTGATATGAGCTGGAGTCCGAAGCAGACGGCCAAAATGGTTATCGATTTGCTGTATGCCCTCGTTCCTGGCGGAACAGCGGTCGTTACTGTAAAGCTGATGAGCAAGAAACCGATGGCGTTAATTGGAGAAGTAATCTCGTTGTTCGAAGCGGCACAAATGCAGGTACAGCGGGCTAAGCAGCTGTTCCATAACCGTGATGAGATCACTCTATATATGATTAAATATTAACGGAATGAATTATATTTTTAGAAAATATAGCTTTACATTCTGCTGAAATATGGTATACTGATTCCAAAATTATACAAAACAACCAATGGGAAAGCATCCCGTTTAGTCTCGGTTATTCCGGGCTGGACGTGGGCTTTCCCTTTTTGCGTTGCAAAGGAGGGAATGGATTGCCGCATATCGCAGTGCTGACTCAAGGAGAGGTGATCGCGGGGCGGTATCGGATCGAACGCTTGATTGGGCGGGGCGGGATGAGCTATGTCTATCTGGCCGCCGATATGAAGCTTCCAGGCAAACGATGGGCGGTCAAAGTGACGACAGCAAGTGCCCCATTAGAGGCACAATTGGAGGAGGAAGCGGCGCTGCTTATTGCGATGAATCACCATCGCCTGCCGCGCATTGTGGATTACTGGTCCTCGGAGGGCTGCTCCTATCTTGTCATGGATTACATCGAGGGGATTCATCTGGATCAATATGTTCGCCAGCTTGGACGGAGCTTGAAGCCGGAGATGCTGATCGGGATGGGGGTACAGATCTGTGAAGGGCTGCACTATTTGCATACACGGCAACCGCCGATTATCCATCGCGATTTGAAGCCATCCAATCTGCTGATCGATACTAAGGGTGAGATCCGGCTAGTAGACTTTGGTGTCGCTAGAAAATTCAAGTTCGATAGGGATGATGATACCGTGAAGCTGGGAACGATCGGGTTTGCGGCGCCTGAGCAGTATGGCGGACGTCAGAGTGATGGACGTGCAGATTTGTACTCCCTTGGCGCGGTGTTATTATATTTGGCTACGAAATTCCAATATACAGAGTATACGACCGAGGCCAAGCAGTGGCTAGACAAGAAGGGCTTCTCGCTCCTCGGTCCTGTAATTGAGAGGTTGTTGAGGAGCAGCCCTGAAGATAGGTTTCAATCCGCGCAGGAGGCTGGGACTGTACTGGCCAAGTTGATTGAGCAGCGGTCGCTTGGGAGTGTTAAATCTAAGGATAGAGACCGGGCCGAAGAGGGAGGCATATTCGTTCCCGGGCGCTCGATTGTGATCGCATTGATGGGTGCAGGCCCGGGAGTGGGTACGACGCATGCGGCGATAGCGATGGCCCATTCCTTGGTTAGATATTCGCGAAGAGTGGCTGTGTTGGAGCTGGATCCACGGGCAACTGCATTCGAACGAATTTTTCATAGGCTGGAGCTAGGGAGCAGGCCAGCCAAGTCATCGCATTATCAGCGCAACCGGATCGAGGGGGTCGACTATATTAGAACCAGCTCGCGGGTTGAACTGCTTGATTTGTTCGCCGAGAACTACACTTATATGATTTGTGATCTTGGCGCGGGCAAGCGTAAGGATCTGCTGGAGGAATTCGTCAGAGCTGACCTGGCGATATTAGTCGGTTCGGCAACCGTGTGGAAGATCGATGAGCTGGAGATGTTCGCTGCAGAGACATTGGGGCAGAGCAAGCGACCGCCGATTTATTGTCTCCCGCTCGCTTCTGCCGCAGATATCGGCAGGCTGCAGAGGAGGCTGGGGACGAAGCAGGTGTATGCTTTGCCGGCTGAGAGCAATCCCTTCTCCCCCGGGCAAGCGATCGAAATGGCGTTATTGCAGGTATGCAGTGAGGTGCTGCCTCAAGTGCTGCGTCCGCTGAAGCGCGGGTTCTGGCTCTCAGGCAGGAAATGAATGAGAGGAAGTGAGGTGTGTACATGTTCAGAAGACGAACCAGGCAATTTCTCTATGCCGGAATGGTAGGGGCGGGCATTATCGGCATTTTATTCGCCGGCTATGCCGTACATGCATCCAAGCATTTACAGGAGGTTCGAGCTTCATTGAAGCAGCAATATGAAGCCGAGATATCCATGCTCAATCAGGCTTCCGAAGATCTTGTTGCGGGATGGACCCTGGCCCGGGAGAAGACTGCCGGAGAACGGATTACAAGGCAGGATCTCGCATCGGTTACAATGGCGGTCAACCATGTGCCTGACAATTGGATCAGAGCTTCTGAGCAGATCGTTGGCAAGGCTGTAAAGATTACAGTTTCCCCCAACACGATCATTACCGAGTCGTTGTTGTACGAGGAAGGGGCTGTGCCGGATGATCTGCGTTACCGGGAAATGGGCTTCATTCAATTGCCGGGTGAACTGAAGGCAAAGGACGTTGTGGATGTGCGGATTCAATTCCCGACAGGGCAGGACTATATCCTGCTCTCCAAGAAGCGGATCGAGTCATTATCTCCGGGAGTAATCACGGCAACCTTGGATGAAGCGGAGATCTTGCTGCTCTCAAGCGGGATTGTAGACGCTTATTTACATAAGGCTTCGATTTATGCCCTTAAATACGTAGAACCCTTTTTGCAGCGCGAGGCCATCCCGACTTATCCGCCTAGCGATGCTGTTCTACAGGTGATTCGCAAGGACCCGAATATTGTGGAAAAGGCCGAGCATGCATTGACCTCTTCGTTAAGAGCGGGACTAGAGGGGGATTTGGCGGCGGTATCTCCACAGCGAGCTGCTGAATTTGTCGGCGGTAAGTCCGGTATGAAGGCTGCTCAACCTGCTCAGTCAACAACCGATTCATTTGTATTTGATGGGGCGCAGGGAGAGTGACATTTTGAGAACTGGCTCGCTGGAGCCAGCTGAAATGGAGGGGGATCAGATGCAACGTTGGCTATTCGCCGGGGTGAGCGATAAGCGAGAGCTAATTCTCTATATTTGCAGACTGCTCGCCGCTGCGGGACATCGCGTCCTGCTCATAGACGGAACAGCCGGAAGGAAGTATCAATATCTCGCTCGCAATAGCACGGGCGATTTGCCGTTGATTGAATTCTGCGGCTTTGATATATCGGCCGGTTTACCGGAAGTGGTGGGGGAAGCGGAGACATTCAAGGGGCAGCCGGAGGCTGAACAGCATAGCGGCTATGATTATGTGCTGTATGACTTCGAGCCGGAGCTGCCGGTTAGAGCGTGGCTGTGGCCACAAATCGATCGTTTCATATGGGTGACGACCTTTGATCACTATGAGGTGGAACGAAGTGCGGCCTGGTTCAGACAATTACTTCAAGCCGACCCTGAGCTAGGAGAGATCAGCATTGAACCCGTTCTGGTAAGAACGGTGGAGAGCTATTTGACCGCTGATTACATGATGAGCATTGTAGAGGATTTACCGATTCATTGGGAGGCAGAGGTAACCTGTATTCCCTGGAATGAGATCGATGCAGCCGTTCATTTCGAGAATGGGCATGAGCATACACTTGCCATACATAAAGTCACTCGTTCTTACAAAAGAGCGCTGGTGTCACTGCTCGTCCAATTAGCTGGCTGGACGAGAGGCGAAGCGAAGAGGGCGCTGCGCAGTGCGCAAAGGAGGGACCTATGAGTCGAATCGTATTTTGGGATTTCGGTCATGGCGGTGCGGAAGGGATTGCAGCAGCAGTGGCTATAGCTGTAGCACTCTATCATAGGCAGCATATCTTGCTGGTTAATGAAGCGGAGGCTGGATATGGGGTAGAGCAAGGCTTCCCGGCGCAAGATCATATTGCTGCTGCAGGCGATGGCAAGATGGTAGCCGAGACAGGAACCGAGGCTTTACTTCGCTTGCTCCATAATCGGCGTCTATCGCGCCACAATTTTGCAGATTATACGAGACCACTGATTAATGGCCGCCTTGATCTGGTGGCTGGTGCCAGAGGAGGGATGGACAAGCAGGTGGATGAAATGCTGCTGCAGCAGCTATACGCGATTGCTGAGGATTCCTATGAGCTCGTGCTACTGCATCGAAGCGGCAGATTCATACCGAATGAAGAGTTGGAGCCGGAGCTGTTATTTCCGGTGTTGCATCAGAATCGGACGGAGCTTGATCATTTTTTTGAATTATATAGATCATCTCTCCAGAATTCTGCGAATCGGGTTAGCGGCATCGTTCTCCGTAACTATGATCGGCAGGCCAAGTGGAATATAGCCAATATCAGACGATATTATGATTGCGATCTCCCGATCTATGGCATCTGTTATGAGACCGGGTTCGCAGATGCGTGGAATGAGCGCGATCTGCTCCGCTATTTCCGAAGGATCCAGCTACCTGGCCGAACGGGGACGAAGCGAGGGACGCTGTTGGAGGCGCTGCAGGAGCTTGCTGAAGGAGTAATTAAATTATGTGGCAAGTACACGGTCTCGCGATCTCCGTCCAATGACAAGGGGGCGTAGCGATGGAAAGAGTTGCGAATGGCATCGGTATTGCCTTGATCTCGCTGCTGGCGCTTCTTCTCGTATGGCTTAGGGCTAGAGCAGTTTCGAGTGATAAATCAGGGAAGGGGACGGCCCATGAGCCATACAGCTTGCCGGATCTCATTGAGTATGTGAAATTTCAGCTGCATGAGCTGAGCCGCAACAAGATCAATCAATGGGGAATGAGCGAGGAAGCCTGGAACCGTAAAGTGAAAGCGAGGACGGAGCTGCGTCAGGCTTTGCGGGGCTGCTCCCTGGGAGATCGCCAGGATAAGCGCTTCGTTCAAGCCTATATCCGCGATTTGCTGATAGATGGCTATAAATTGACAGAGGACAGGATGGAACGGATCATTCCGTTTCAGCAGCCTGTCAGGCTAACCTGTCAGGATCGCTTTGAAATTGTATTCTACTTGTACCGCCAAAGGTATGGCGATGAGGCACTATCCGCTCTGATCGAGGACTATGAACTGGATGAACCGAAGCCGTCCACAGATGAAGAGGGCAGCTATATGTATGAAATTAGCGGTGAAGATATCGATTATTGCTTCGGCCGGGAATATAGGCAGTTGAGCTTCGAAGAGAAGCTGGATATTATTGTGCAGCGTGTGTACCAATCCTATAAGGGTTTTTCGGTGATCGACAGTATCATGGAGCAGCGGATCGATGGGGTAAGCGGCGGAGTGAGCGGAATTTCGGCATCCGCCCAGTTGGATAATTCACCGAGCGATTACAGTTATATGAATGGGATTGAAGCGAATGTGGATGAAGATGGCCGCGATTTTTCTCAGGTCTGGGAGAGTGTCTGGATATTTTATAAAGGTAAGAGCATCAGGCTCCCCTTCCTATCCTTCGGCAGTGAATTCGAGCTCAAGCGGATTTGTCAAAATATTTACAAGTACAATTTGCCGGGGCAATTGTCTGAGGCGAGCGGTTATAAGGTAAACGATATGAAGGATGGCTCGCGGGTCGTCGTAGTGCGTCCGCCCTTCGCTGAGTCATGGGCCTTTTTCGTCCGCAAATTCGATACCCGCGGGGCTGCACTTGAACAGTTAATCCAGGGCGGCCGGGCCGAGCTTCCCATACAATTGCTGAAGTATTTGATGAAGGGCAGCCGCATTACCTCTATCACCGGATCGCAGGGCTCGGGCAAAACGACGCTGTTAATGGCGCTGGTCAAGCATATTTATGCTTCTTACACGCTTCGTGTGCAAGAAATGTCCTTCGAGTTGAATTTGCGGAAGCTGTATAACGCGAGAAATATACTCAGTTTCCGGGAGACGGAGTATGTGAGCGGTCAGGCCGGGCTTGATCTGCAGAAGAAGACGGATGGGACTGTGCATATTCTGGGCGAGGTTGCTACAGATGAGGTAGCATCCTGGATGATTCAAATGGCGCAAGTGGCCAGTCTATTTACCGTGTTTACGCATCATGCCAAGACGTTCCCTGATCTGGTAGATTCATTGCGCAACTCTTTGCTGAAAACGGGTGTGTTCCGGGATGAACGGGTCGCTGAGTTGCAGGTGGCGGGGGTTATCGATTTTGACATCCATTTGCGTAGAGACATACATGGGCATCGGTATATTGAACGGATTACCCAGTGCTGCCAGCGTATTGATCATGAGATTGCGCGGGGTAGCAGCGAGTTTACAGATACCTATAATACAGCTGTTGCTCTTAATAGACATCTATGGGAGCGAACCTATCAGGAAAGAACAATCATTGAGTATGTAGATGGTGAATACCGGCCTGTTCAGCCGATTACGGAGCGCTGTCGCAAGGAGATGCAGCGTGAGATGCTCCCGGAGGATGCGGATCGCTTCGAGCAATTTCTGTCGCAGTATTGGGGGGAGCGGGTTGGAGCTTAATTCGGTCTTGTTATGGGTCGCGCTTATATCATTTTTATCATTTGGTGCTATATATTTGATCGCGCTGGAGCTTCGCAGACGTGAAGAGAAGCGGGCCGAGAAACTGGGGATAAGTGCAGCGGCCGTTGAAGCAGAACTCGGTATAGCGTCAAGGCTCAAGGCTGCAAGTTCATCCCTTCTGTTAAGATCCTATGCTCTGGCCATGAAGTTCGCGCCTTTACGCTTGTATGTACTCAAGGTGCGCAGCCGGATAGCCTTGCTACGGTCTTCCGATGAATTGATATTAAGACAGCAGACTATGCAGCTTGTCTATTTGCTGCTGAGCATTTCCGGATTGGCGGTTAGCTTGTTGACCCTGATACATCCCAGTGTATTGTTCTTCATAACTACGCTCATTACTGTTGTCGTTATTCACAACTTGATCTTGGAAGGTTATGTAGCGAGATGGGAGAAGAAGCTGCTGCAGCAAATGCTGCAATGGTTCTCGGCCGTCAGGCATGCCTATCATAGCCATGAGATGGTGGCGGATGCCATAGATGAAGCGAATGAGACATCGGGTGAGGAAATCGCCCGGCACGGGGGGCGAATCTATGAAGCTCTTATCTCCGCGGAGCCGGATAAAGAGCTGGATCAGTATTATGAGACGGCACCGAACCGTTTTCTCAGAGGATTTGCCGCGATCTCCAGACTGATTATGGAATATGGTGATCGCAAGGATGAGCAGGCGGGTTCGCTATATTTGCGAGGGATATCCAGTCTGGCTGAGGAGATCCAGCTCGAACTGATCCGCAGGAACAAGCTTGATTATTTGCTCAAAGGCCTAAGCTTGATCGCGCTCATACCTATCTTCTTCACCAAGCCGATTGAACTTTGGGCGCGCAGTAATTTTCCGTTGATGGATCGCTTCTATTTGAGCAAGCTCGGAATTGCTATTCATATTACTCTGTTCATTATTATTCTGCTCAGCTATATTCTGCTGCAGAAATTAAGAAGTGAGGAGGCTACTGCTTATCGGGCTAGTACGGAAAAAGCAATTTGGGAGGCGAAGGCTTACCGCTGGAAAGTGGTGCGAGCGGCCGTTAGCTGGTTCAGCCCCGCTCCGGGCACGCTTCGTTATGACCATCTGGCTGAATTGCTCAAGCAGACGAACCAGATGCTGCGGGTCGAATTACTCCAGGTCAGGCGATTAGCGCTATTCCTTGGCTGTCTTCTCATCGCGGTATCTGCAATCACCTGGGCACATTGGAAGAGCAAGGTCTGGATTATAGCGGAGCCTCCGGCGAGCTACGTATTTCTCGGTACTCTCTCGAAGGAGGAGAAGGATGCTGCGCGCGAGATGGCGGAGCTTGATCGTCAGGTTCTACGCAGCGCAGGGATGTCAGCGAGTACAGATCAGGCTACGGTTGCGGCAAGCATAGCTACCACAGCACAAGATCTAGGAATAGAGCTTAATAAAGAGCAGGCCGCAACGATCCAACGCATTATGGACAAGCTGGAGCGTTATCAAACGGAGTATTGGAAATGGTGGGAGCTCCTGCTGGCTCTCTTAATTGCAATAGCAGGGTATTACGGCCCGCTATGGACACTGCAATTTCAGCGCAGATTACGCCTGACAGATATGAGACATGAAGTATATCAGTTTCAGACGATGATTTTGATTTTGCGGGATTTTGAGCGAATCTCCGTGGAAGTTATTTTGGAATGGCTGTATAGCTATGCTGTTATTTTCAAGGTGCCGCTTGAGAAATGTCTGGCTCATTATGATGCGGGAGCGGAGGCAGCGCTGCACGGATTAAGGAATGAGATTGCGCTGGAGGAGTTCCAACGTTTGGTTGAGCATCTGATTCAAGCGGAGGAGAAGATCGCGGTTCGAAAAGCATTTGATGATTTGCAGAGCGAGATGGGGTTCCATTTTGAGCGCAGACGGCTTGATTATGAGAAGGATTTGGATATGAAGGCGGAGCTGGGACGGATGATCGGCTTTTTGCCCATGTACTCCTTAATTTTTGCTTACTTGGTTATTCCGCTGATCTGGATGAGCTTCAAGCAAATGGATGTGTATTTTCAGCAAATTCAAAATTTATAGGGTTGAAGGAGGAAGTAAATATGAATAACGCTTCATCTGCATTAAAAGTAGCAGCAGGTATATTTCTGACCATCGCCTTGATCACGATTGTGGTTGTCCTGTTCGTCTCGGCCCAGGAGGCGACGAAGACCGCGCAGAACAATTTCTCTGACATTCAGACCGAACTGTCACAGGCATCCTTCACGGTGTATGATGATACGACTGTCAGCGGTTCTCAAGTGACGAATGCGCTGCGCAAATTTAAGGACCGGGACCAGTTCGGTATACAAGTGATCACCGGGAAGAATCATCAGGGCGAATGGTATGGCAGTATCTTGAATATCAGCGGCAATTCGGATGATTTCGGCTCCGTCATCAACCGAAGCTTGGCAGATATCAGTAGTTCATGGAATGAGAGTCTGAATGAATATGTGAATCCGAGCGGGAAGTTCAAGGCCAGAGTAATTAAGGATAATTCCAATGTCGTGCGCGGGTTAATCTTCACGCAGACGGCCGTAAATTCCTGATGCTCCGGACGCTTAAGGAAATGATATGGCTGCTGGGTGCTTTGACTCTGTGCATGAGCGCTCTAATCTTCACGCTGGATTACAATACAAGGCAGATGCTGGTATTGGAGGGGATGGTACCATTCATTCAGAATCAGAAGGCCAGTGTCCATACCCGGGTTTGGGCGAATCAAGTAAATCCGACCCTAGACATCTATTCAGGTGTGCAGATTTTATACAGTCTTCAGGCCTGGTTTGATCAAGGGGTGGCGCTCCAGGTCGATCAGGTTCAGATTACAGATACGGATGATTCACAAACCTTGCTGCATACTTTGATCCACCTGGATCGTAGTTACTCCTGTGATCGAGGTTATGATGATAGGGGACAACTGCGCAGTCTCTCATTTTACAGCCTATAGGGGGCGTTGATGCATGAGTAATCCGCTATCCAAAATTATGGCGGCGTTGCTGGCAGTGGCTCTGCTGCTGCTATTTCCGGCAGTGCAGGCCGCTGAGCGGGAAGAGGATATTGCGGTGCTTGCAGCATACAATACGATGGTCCAGTTCACGGATGCGGTGCGGAATAAGGGGTACTTATCTGCGGGTATGTATGAGGACTTCATGCGTGACTTGGCTGTCTCCGGGCGAATCTATGAGGTGGAGCTGGAGCACAGGTACAAGAAATACCACCCTGAATACAGAGACCCGGCTGACAGTACTTCCTTTCAGGATCGCTTCAGTGTCGTGTATGATTCCTACTATACTTCGGATCTGTTAAGCCGATTATTCCCTGACTCCGTGCCTGAATCTGACGGTGTACAGCAGAGTGCAGACAGACTGTACAAGCTCGAAACGGGTGATTTCTTCTCAGTCTCATTAACAAGGCGTTCGGTTACTCCATATGAGATATTGTCCGGGTTCCTATATGCCGGTTCTGCGCTGGGACGGAGCCAGCAAGTGCTGCTTTACGGAGGGATGGTACTGAATGAAGATCACTGACTGGGCTGTCGTTTTTGTACTGATCGCCGGGCCGCTGCTCTGGGTCATAGCTCTATATGCTGCGGATCTTCAGGAAGTTAATCGGCTGCAGATCCGTTATACCACAGCGCTGCGTACAGCCGTACAGGATACAGCCAGCGTACTGAGTCGAAATGAATTGCAGCAGTTCGAGACGGGCTACGGCTCTGACAAATATATGCGGGCCGATAAGGAACTGGCGTTAGAGGTATTGCGGCATACGCTGTCGCTAAACTTCGGCATTGCCGATGATCCGTTGGCTATGGAAACTTTATTTAATTATATTCCTGCGATTGTAGTCATTGATTATGACGGTTATTGGGTCTATGCCCTGGATGAAGGGGTAAGCTCGGATGGTGAACCCAGCCTGAAGCATCATTGGCGGCCGAAGAAGCCTTATGTTTATGTGGATGCGGCGGGGAATAGCGTCGCTTTTACGCTCGATCAGATGATCCGGGTGATCTCTCCTTCTAGCGGAGAGGAAGTTCGCGGCTTATTTGCAGATATTAGCTCACAGGTTCCGATTCCGCTGCTGCAAGATGCAGAAGTCTTCGAGCAGATCAGACGGTCTGTCATCGTGCATCAGATTGAAGATGAACTGGAGCAGGTGATCGCATTACATAATGAACATACCGCCAGACTGGGTTATACTTATACCTTTACTTTACCGACAATCTCTCAGGAAGAATGGAATAATACACTGGATGATGTAGGAATAATCGTGTTTCTGCAAGGTATTCCGGTCGGCAGCCGTTATTATAATAACTTCGCTCTTGGCGGAGGGCGGTTAACGAGGCAGAAGATGATTACAGGAGGAGTCGATCCAGTGACGAACATCAAGTATTACTACTACGCAGAATGCAAGCTGCCCTACAGGAGGGAAGAGATCTTCTCCAGCAAGCGGGAAGCGGCGGCCCGGGGATATTTTGAGGCGAGATGTGAGCTGTAATAGAAGCAGGCGCTACTCTTGAGTAAGAGTGCGCCTGTTTGTTTTGTATGTTATGTTTATTTAAAAGAAGCATATCCTTCATCAGCCATGACGACGCTGCCGTTGATAGCGCTTGCGTCCGGCGTGGACAGAAGGTATACCGTGTCGGCGATTTGCTCAGGTTGAGTTAGTTTATTGCCCATTACCTTGGATTTCATCGCATCGGTCAAGCCTTGATCCTTATAGCCTTGAATGATCGGCGTATCAACAGCGCCCGGAGCTACGGCAACTACGCGGATGCCATGAGGAGCGAGCTCCAGAGCTGCGGATTTGGTCATCATGATGACAGCGCCCTTGCTGGCATGATAAGCGAAGGTTCCTGGCGAAGCGAGGAAACCGAATACGGAGGCGGTATTAATAATTACGCCATGTGTACCCAGTTCTCTCATTTTCTTGCCTGCGGCGATAATTCCGTGCAGCACGCCATGCTGGTTGACATTGATTACGGCATGGTAATCTTCCAGCTTTTGATCCAGTACAGGGGTCAGGCGGCCGATCCCGGCGTTGTTGAACATAACATCGATTCTGCCATAAGTTTTCACAGCCTTCTCGACCAATGCCTCAACATCTTCGAACTTCGAAACATCTGTTTTAACGAAAATAGCTTCTCCGCCTTTTGTTTTGATCTCATCGACTACAGCTTGTCCGGCTTGTTCATTGAAATCGGCAACGACGACGCGATCACCTTCGGCGGCAAATTTGAAAGCGGTTGATTTACCAATCCCGCTTGCACTACCTGTAATAACTGCTACTCTTTTTGTATCCATATGAGAACTCCACCTTTCTAGAAGTTGTAATTAATTCCTAAAACCATTGTAACAAATGTCATTGTTTAATAAAATTTATATATATTTATCTGCAATTTAATATTACTTAATAATGTCGGTAAAAAATGGGATAATGATAGAGAATAGTGGCGAGGGGCGAGTAGTAAATGAATCTGGAGCAACTGGAGTATATAGTGGATGTGGCCAAGACGAAATCGCTGACCAAGACGGCCCAGCACGCGCATGTTACTTTGTCGGCCGTGAGCCAATCGATATCTATGCTTGAATCTGAGCTAGAGGTAGTGTTGTTTCATCGCTCGCGTGGAATTGGCGCTGTTCCGACGGCAGAGGGACAGGCTTTGATTGAAATTGCCGGGGAGATTATTACGCTTGTGAAGCG
The DNA here is from genome assembly GCF_003614185.1 of Paenibacillus aceti. Taxonomy (GTDB): domain Bacteria; phylum Bacillota; class Bacilli; order Paenibacillales; family Paenibacillaceae; genus Fontibacillus; species Fontibacillus aceti. The sequence goes on along the minus strand of NZ_KZ987724.1, from coordinate 1,748,143 downwards.
GCTGCGGGATGAAGCGGGGAATTACAGTGAGAAATTAAGTGGTGAGTTGTTCATCGGGACGATCCCTGGGCCCATGCATCTGCTGATGGAGCTGATCGCTGACTTCAAGACGGATTATCCGTATGTGAAGGTGCAGATTATAGAGAAGGGGCCGAAGGATATTCTCGATGAGCTTCATAGCAATCAGATCGACATCGGCTTTATCGCGATGAATGAGCGGCTGATCAATCAGAATCGAATGCTGAGATTCGAGAGAATATTTACCGGCAAAATGGTCGTTGGAGTCAGAGCCGATTCTCCGCTCGCCTTGCGGAAGTCCATCCATCCGAGAGAACTGCTGAAATATACCCTCGTTTTGTACGACGATGAATATATCCGGGCGTATATGACGGAATTTGTCGCCCAATTCGGCGAACTGGATATTCTGTTCATCTCTAACAATGTTCCGGCGATCCAGAAGGCGGTGCTCGGGGGGCTGGCGTTGACGGTAGGTCTTGATTATTCGTTCAAGAACAAGGACTTCCCTACCCACATTGTTCCGATTGAGCTGGAGAATTCGCATCCCGTATACTACGGCTGGGTTAGCTCTGCACAGAACCAGGCGAACCCGATTATCAAACGCTTCATTCAGCGGTTGAAGCATGCCTGAGCGACAGTGATCTGAAGAACATTTCGGTCGGGTGCCTATATCCGAAACATGTTGTTTTCCTGCTTGAGAATCATTAGTTCAATTTTTACCTATTATATTTGTACTTATTATATAGGTTACGAACGAACGCTTGTTATGCTACAATAAATTCTTGAATGTCCACCTGGGACAAACCGCTCGGGATGAACTTGTTGGACAATGATGGATTCAATCATAATGAACTATTAGATAAAGGAGTTATGCAGTTTCAATGAGCTTATTAACAGTCGAGAACGTGTCCCATAATTTCGGGGATCGCACTTTATTCAAGAACGTATCCTTTCGTTTGCTGGCCGGAGAGCATGTAGGTCTGGTCGGGGCGAACGGAGTTGGAAAATCTACATTAATGAACATACTGACCGGACAGCAATTAAGGGATTCGGGTAAGGTCGAATGGATGCCGAAGGTACGGTATGGCTATCTGGATCAGCATTCCAAGCTGACACCAGGGAAGACGGTACGCGATGTGCTTAAGGATGCGTTCCTGCCGCTGCTTGAATTGGAGCAGGAGATGATGGCGATCACCGAGAAGATGGCGGATGCCACTCCGGAGGAACTGGAGGAACTACTGATCCAGATGGGGGATATTCAGGAGCAGCTGGAAATCGGTGATTTCTACCTGATCGATGTCAAGGTGGAGGAGATGGCTAACGGGCTGGGCCTGGCCGCGATCGGTTTGGATCGCGACGTATCCGCTCTGAGCGGTGGTCAACGTACGAAGGTGCTGCTCGCCAAGCTGCTGCTGGAGAAGCCGAATGTGCTGCTGCTCGATGAGCCGACCAACTACCTGGACGTAGAGCATATCCAGTGGCTTACGAACTATTTGCAGAACTATCCGTATGCATTCATGCTCATTTCACATGATACCGAATTTATGAACCAGGTCGTGAATGTGATTTATCATCTGGAGTTCGCCAAGCTGACCCGTTATTCTGCGAACTATGACAAGTTCCTGGAGATGGCGGATATCAACAAGAATCAGCATATTGATGCTTATGAGAAACAGCAGGAGTATATTAAAAAGCAGGAAGATTTCATCCAGCGCAATAAGGCGAGATATTCTACTTCTGGACGAGCCAAGAGCCGGGAGAAGCAATTGGACCGTATCGAACGGATCGATAAGCCGGAAGAGGCCGCTAAGCCTATCTTTAATTTCAAAGAGTCCAGAGCGAGTGGCAAGACGGTATTTGAAGGTATAGATTTCGAGATCGGTTATAGCCATCCGCTGTTGCCGAAGATGTCGATGACGATTGAACGCGGTGAGAAAATCGCGATCGTCGGCTGCAACGGGGTAGGTAAATCGACTTTGCTCAAGACAATTCTCGGTGTCATTCCGCCTGTTAGTGGCAAAACCTATCAAGGTGATTTCCTGTTCCCGGCTTATTTCGAGCAGGAGGTGCGTCCTGGCAATTTGACGCCGATTGATGATGTGTGGAATGAGTTCCCGCATTTGAACCAGCATGAGGTACGCGCTCACCTGGCTCGCTGTGGGCTGAAGAATGATCATATTACGAGACAGCTTAGGGCACTCAGTGGTGGCGAACAGGCCAAGGTACGGCTCTGCAAGCTGATGATGCGCGAGACGAACTGGATTCTATTCGACGAACCGACGAATCACCTGGATGTCGTAGCGAAGGAAGAATTGAAACGGGCGCTGAAGGAATTTAAAGGCACCGTATTGCTCGTGTCCCATGAACCTGATTTCTATGAAGATTGGGTGACGAAGGTATGGGATGTTGAAGCATGGTCCAATAAATAAGCGATAGAAATGGTAACGAAACGTGGTATCGTTATGGTGGCAAGTTTGGGGCTAATAGTCACGATACTTCCCGATAACGATAGGGTGTTTCGTTCCATTTTTTTAAACATGTTCGCATGATCTATAGAAGAAAGAGGGGGATTCCGGTGCAAGATCGTTATTCGCGACAGAAACTGTTTCGGCCAATCGGTGCGGAAGGCCAGCAGATGCTGCAGGATGCCAAGGTGCTCATTATCGGCGCTGGTGCGCTAGGAACGGGGCTGGCCGAGAGTTTGGTCCGTTCCGGAGTCGGCCAGCTGGTGATTGCGGATCGAGATTATGTCGAATGGAGCAATCTCCAGCGTCAGCAGTTATTCACGGAGGCGGATGCTGCTTCAAGGCAGCCGAAGGCGATCGCGGTAAAAGAGCGGCTGGCGGCGATCAATTCCGAGGTGCGAATCGATGCGCATGTGCTGGACGTTACCAAGGAGGAACTGGAATCACTGCTTCCTGGCGTCCAGCTCATATTAGATGCGACAGATAATTTCGATACGCGACTATTGATCAATGATATGTCCCAGAAGTATCGCATCCCCTGGATCTATGGCGGCTGTGTCGGAAGCTACGGGATCACCTATACGATCATTCCTGGAGTGACCCCTTGTCTGAACTGTTTGCTCGGCACGATGCCATTCGGTGGGGATACCTGCGATACCGTCGGAGTCATTCCCTCCGCTGTGCAGATCGTTGTGGCACACCAGGCGGCGGAAGCGCTCAAGCTGTTGACAGGGAATAGCGACTCCTTGCGCGGAACCTTGCTCACCTTTGATCTATGGAAGAATGAGCAAATATCGATCAAGGTGGATTCGGCCAAGCGAACCGACTGCGATTCCTGCGGGGCCGAGCCGGTGTATCCGTATTTAACGGCTGCTGGAACAAGGAAAGCGGAGGTGCTCTGCGGCAGGGATACGGTGCAGATCCGACCCGCACAGCCAAGGAAGCTCAATTTGTCCGAGGTGGCGCAGACTTTAAACAGTTTGGACGAAGGGCAGGTAGAACTGAACCCGTTCCTTCTTTCATTCTCGCTGAGGGATAAACGGATCGTCTTGTTCGCCGACGGAAGAGCGCTTGTTCACGGAACTAAGGAATTGGCGGAAGCCAAAACTCTTTATGACCGTTATTTTGGTTAAGCCAATCCTGTATTCATTCCTTCATTGACAGTCATTCCTGATTTAGGGGAATGGTTTGTCCATGTTTTGACCACTTTAATACTATACAGTTAGTCTGACGGCGCAAAGGTGGGTGGACAGCCATGAAGGCAAGCCTGTTATTGATCGCAGATGATGGGGACTTTGGGGCGAAATGGCAGAATGTTCTGAAAAAAATGGGCTTCGGAGTGCAATTATGTCTCGATACTGAAGATATTTTACGGGAAATTACTGGCGAGACGCCTGAAGTCGTTCTGGTTACCGGGGAATTAGCTTATTTCACTGGGATTATGCCGATGCTTGGTGGGGATGAATCGGTATTTCCTGTCATTGCCCTGCAGAGATCAGCTAGAACCGCAGATGTAGTGGCGGCCTTCCAGCATGGTGCGACGGATGTCGTATGTGACAATATTGCCATTGAAGAGCTTAATGCTCGGATCGTCAGCTTCATCAGGCTGTTTCGGCGCATTATGGAGGTACACTCGGATGAGCTGTCGTTTGAAGATTTACGTATTGAACTCAAGAGCCGCAAAGTGTTCCGCGCGGGAGAATTGGTCCGCTTGACACCGAAGGAATATGATCTGCTGCGGCATTTACTGAGAAGAGTAGGTGAGGTTTGCCAAAGAGATTCGATTCTGCAGGAGGTATGGGGCTATGATTTTGCCACGGGCACGAATGTGGTAGATGTTTATATACGCCATCTGCGCAAGAAGATTGATAAGGGCCATGGGCGTAAATTGATTCACACCGTGCGAGGGACAGGGTATATGATCCAATGAAAAAGGGCTGCTCCCTCGCCGTAAATGGCATTTGCGGGAGCAGCCCTGGGTTGTGCCTATATATTACTAGAGTACGCGACGAGCTTTCAGGTAAGTTTTCTTCCAGTTGCCGGAGTTCAGATCGGAGATCGTTACTCCTGGTTTACCGTAAGTATGCAGAATCTTGCCATTGCCCATATAAACCGCAACGTGAGTTACGTTGCTGCCAGTGGCCCGGCTGCCGCTAGAGAAGAAGACCAGATCGCCGGCTTTAAGATTGCTCTTGGATATGGCTTTACCGACCTTCGCTTGTGCTGCAGAAGTACGCGGAAGAGTCACGCCGTATTTCTTGAAGATATGCTTCATGAAGGAAGAGCAGTCAAATACTTTTGTAGTTGAAGTGGAAGCGCCGAATTTATAAGGTGTTCCCATGAATGTTTTACCGTAGTTTACAACCTGTGTTCCTTTGGAAACGGCTACGCTCTCTGCTGTAGTATTGGAAGAGGATGCGGAAGCGGCATCAACGCCAGTTACCATCAAAGCTCCAAAACCAATAGTAGAAGCAAGGCCGACAGCCAGTATTTTTTTGGATATGTTGTTCATTTTCATGTTGTAGTTACCTCCAAAATGCTAGATTGTTTTGCTGACCGGATATTTGTTAACCGGCTCGAGATAAACTATAACAGAATTTTAATATCCTAATAATTGGCAAAGGGTGCTTAGGATGAAGGGCGACAGGACTTCAGGACTAATTATTAAAATACGATTAAAGTTACAAAAAATTAATATATTGACAATTATAAACCTATGAAAAACATGAAAAAGCCTTGAATATCAAGGCTTTTATACATGATTATATGCAGTTTTAGAAGGTTACAAAATTGTATTATTTAAGTTTCAGTCTTTACTTTGAATGATTAATAACAAGCCGCTGCGGATGGAAATGATCCCTTCTGGTTCATCCAGACGATTGCTGACCGCAAGAGATTGTCCCATTTTTAAGGTGGCGTTATGTAATGGATATTGGAACCCTTGCAGATCAATCCCAGTAACCTCTGCGGTGACTGGCAGTAGGGAGATATAGGTGAAGCCCTGGTCTTGAATAGTACTGGTGGAATCCGTCAAGGTTACATAGTTGTTATGATCTCGAATTGCACATGGAATCTGCTGTTCCAGAGCTCTTACTAATAGGTGGATATTAGCCAGCGTATGGTCGAGCCTCGATCCGGTAACGCCGAGCAGTAGAATCTGCTCAGGCTGCTGCTCCAGTGCGATATCGAAGGCCAGCTCGGTATCCGTTAAGTCTTTATTTATTGCGTCGCAAGCGAGCAGTTGTTCACTGTGCTTCTCGATTATCTCCAGTTCAGCCGCATCTACAGAGTCGAAATCACCGACGGCATAATGCGGCCTGATCCCGTGCTCAACCAGGAATAAAGCCCCTTTATCTGCACCGATAATGATGTCCTCTGATTTTATTTCTTCTATTATAGAAGGATCGATCGATCCTCCGGCAAAAATGAGTATCCGTTTTGCTCTCATCTTCTATTCTTCCTTTCTCTACCCTCGCTAGAGCGCCCTTGTTCAGTATAATTTAAATTTTGGTCTTGCACAATTAAAGGAAGCGGGACTACAATGAATTAAGCGATCAGAGCATAAAGAAAGGGCAGTGAAATACGGGGCATGGAACTATTTGAAATCTTTAGCGTCATAGGAACGGTTGCTTTTGCATTGTCCGGAGCTTATGTGGCGATGGAAGAGGAGTACGATATTCTTGGCGTGCTAGTATTAGGCTTGGTTACGGCGTTCGGCGGAGGGATCGTCCGCAACATCGTGATCGGTGTCCCGGTTACAACCATATGGTCTCAGGGTGGGCTGCTGCTGCTGGCGATCACATCGATTGTCGTCGTATTTATATTGCCATTATCATGGATTCGTCATTGGAAGAAGACGGAGGCCTGGTTCGATGCGATCGGTCTGGCGGCGTTTGCGATTCAAGGCGCACTCTATGCGACCGGTATGAAGCATCCTATCCTTGCTGTGGTCGTCGCTGCGATGCTGACAGGGATCGGCGGGGGGATTATTCGCGATTTGCTGGCTGGACGCAAGCCGCTGGTGCTGCGTGAGGAGATCTATGCCGTATGGTCTATCGTAGCTGGACTGGCTATTGGGCTCGGTATCGCCAAATCAACGGCAAGCCTGCTGGTGCTATTCGTTCTGGTTGTATGCTTCCGGATGCTGTCCGTATATTATAAATGGAAGCTGCCGCGCCGCTCGTTGAAGCTGGGGACGACCTCCGGCGTTTCGGCGGATGAGGACAACACGAATGAACAGATGAAAATGTAAAGTTAGAGCGGATCGCAGATAATCACCACGCGCGGTCCGCTCTTTTTCTAAATATCTACTTCAAAAAATACATCAACGCCTCAGGCAGCTCCTTCTGCCAAAATCCCCATAAATGCTGGCCATCCTTCTCGAAATACTCCACTTTAGCACCGCGCTCTTCAAGCAGCTTCTTCGCTTCGCGATTTAACTCCACGAAATTATAAGTTCCGAAGGAATTAGTAAACTTGTCCTCCTGTAAGCCGATAATCATATATAGGGAAAGATACGATAAATCCTGTTCAGCGGCGATCAATTTCAGGGACGGTTCATAGTATGCACCGGACAAGCTGATGATTTTGGAAAACAGTGTGCGGTTTTTCATAGCGATATGCAAAGAGACGGAACCACCGAGCGAGTCTCCTGCGAGAATCCGTTCCTGAGCCGTACGGCGAACGGGATAATTGCGTTCTACAAAGGGAATAATTTCTTCAGTGAAACAAGACGTATAGGCTTCAAACCGATCTCCTTCAGGAGAATATTCCGCAGTACGAATGGAGGTGTCTACTTCTACCCCGACAATGATGAAAGGGTCTACATCCTCTTCTAGAATCAGTCGATTCGCTGTCGTAGCAATACGTCCGAAGTTGAAGAACTCTTCTCCATCCTGGCAATAGACTACCGGATAACTAATGACTTCATTATAGCCGGGAGGCAGGTAGATGCGCAGAGACCGTTTCTCTCCCAGATAGCTACTAGCGATTTCTTCTTTAACAATGGTCCGTTTCAGATAACGTGAATCTGTCATTTTTACATGTTTCGCTCCTTATTGTTGGTTTGGCTTTGCTGATGTATTTAAGGTATCATAACCATGAGGACAAGGGTTACATACATCTGCAAATAAGGCTCTCTGTTATACAAATATCAGCATCCTGTTATACAAACAAAAATAAATATTTTAGTTATTTAAGCGCATTTCCTTTGACTTAACGACTAAAACAGTTGTATAATAATTCTATAACAGAGAACCAAGATATTCAAATCTTTTGTCGAGGTGAAAAAAATGAGCAAGATTCCTTATGAAGTATATACGGAGGATGTCGAAGCTTTGACTGTATTGTCGCCTGACGGTGAAATCATAAACAAAGCGAAAGCTCCTGACTTAACCGATGATCAATTGAAAGAACTTATGTATCGCATGGTATTTACCCGTACTTGGGACGACCGTGCAGTTAACCTGGGCCGTCAAGGACGCCTGGGATTCTATGCGCCTGTCTCTGGTCAAGAAGCTACGATGGTAGGTAGTGAATTCGCTCTGGACAAGGAAGACTTCGTCTGCCCGGGCTACCGTGATATGCCGCAGCTTGTATGGCACGGACTTCCACTGTATCAAGCATTCCTGTATTCCCGTGGACATCAACACGGTGGACAAATCCCTGAAGGCGTTAATGTATTGATGCCGCAAATTATCATCGGTGCTCAAGTGCTTCATGCTATGGGTATTGCGATGGGCTTCAAATTGAAGCAGCAGAAGCATGTTGCTATCACTTACACAGGTGACGGCGGTTCTTCCGAAGGTGACTTCTACGAGGCGTTGAACTACGCTGGTGTATTCAATCTGCCGGTTATTTTCTTTGTGCAAAATAATGGCTATGCCATTACAACTCCTTTTGCTAAACAGACTGCAGCTAAGTCGATCGCCCATAAAGCAGTGGCTGCCGGCATCCGCGGTGTTAAGGTTGACGGCATGGACGTATTCGCAGTTATCAGTGCGGTACGTGAAGCTGCTGAACGCGCTCGGAATGGAGAAGGGGCAACTCTGATCGAAGCAGTAACTTATCGTTTCCGTCCACACTCCCTGTCTGACGATACTTCGAAATATCGTACGAAGGAAGAAGAAGGACAATGGAGCGAGAAGGACCCGATCGCTCGTCTGGCTAAATATCTGGAGAAGAAAGGTCTTTGGACTGAAGAAGATACAGCTCGCGTAAAAGACGAAGCGAAGGCGAAGGTTAACGAACAAATCAAGAAAGCGGAACAAACTGAGAAAATGACAATTCCTGGTTTGATCGACAGCATGTTCGAGACAACTCCTAAACATTTGGAAGCTCAAAAGGCTGATTTTCAAAAATAAAAATAATAATGAATTTTGATCTTGAATAAATGCTGATTGATTGTTCTAGTTCTAGTGAGGAGGAAATGAAGCAATGGCACAAATGAATATGAAAGAAGCAATTCGCGATGCGATGCGCGTAGAGATGAAACGGGATCCGAACGTACTTATTTTCGGCGAAGACGTTGGTCATGCCGGCGGCGTATTCCGGGTAACAGAAGGTTTGCAAAAAGAATTCGGAGAGCAACGTGTAATCGATACTCCGCTCGCTGAGTCTGCTATCGGTGGTATGGCGGTAGGTCTTGGCGTTCAAGGCTTCCGCCCGATCGCGGAAATCCAGTTCGTAGGCTTTATCTTTGAAGCACTTGATCAGATTCTTGTTCAAGCTGCACGGATGCGTTATCGTTCCGGCGGCCGTTATCATTCGCCGATCGTGTTCCGTACACCTTTTGGTGGCGGGGTAAAAGCAGCTGAGCTACACACAGACTCCCTGGAAGGGTTGATCGCACAAACTCCAGGTATTAAACTGGTCATTCCTTCGAATCCTTATGATGCAAAAGGTCTGCTGATTTCGGCGATCCGTGATAACGACCCCGTCTTTTTCATGGAGCACTTGAACCTGTATCATGCGTTCCGTGATGAAGTTCCTGAAGGTGAATATACGGTTGAGCTTGGCAAAGCTAATGTGGTTCGCGAAGGTTCCGATGTAACGATTCTTGCTTACGGCTTGATGGTTCATACTGCTGTTAAAGCGGCTGATGAGCTGGAGAAGAACGGCGTGAAAGCTGAAGTTATCGACCTGCGCACCCTGGTACCGCTCGATATCGATACGATTCTTGCTTCCGTGAAGAAGACGAATCGCGTCATTATCGTTCAGGAAGCTCAGAAATCTGCGGGTATTGCTGCAGAAGTAATCGCTCAAATCAATGAGCATGCGATTCTGCATTTGGAAGCTCCAGTGCTTCGCGTAACTGCTCCAGATACAGTATATCCGTTCGCACAAATTGAAGATCAATGGCTTCCAACACCTGCCCGTATTATCGAAGGTGTTAATAAAGTACTCGAATTTTAATAAAACGTAAGTTATAGGAGGTCCTCCAGGTGGCAAAATTTGAATATCGGTTCCCAGAGCTTGGTGAAGGGTTGCATGAAGGCGAAATTATTAAAATGCACATCAAGCCTGGCGATAAAGTAACTGATGAAGATATTATCATGGAAGTACAGAACGACAAAGCGGTCGTTGAAGTTCCTTGTCCGGTAGAAGGAACAGTTCAAGAAGTATTCGGTACGGACGGCGCGATTTTCCGCGTGGGTCAAGTCGTGGCGATCATCGATGCAACTGGCGATATCCCTGAGCAAGATACTCCGGCTGAAGAAGAAGCAGCTCCAGCACCTGCGGCCGAAGCGGCTCCTGCCTCTGCAGCAGCACCTGCGGCTGTATCGGTAGAAGCTCCAGCAGCTCCGAACCGTGAAGTATTGGCTACTCCTAGCGTTCGCAAGTTCGCTCGCGAACAAGGTATCGATATTGCGCAAGTAACAGGCACAGGCAAAGCTGGCAAGATTACTCGCGAAGATGTTGAAGCATTCAAGAATGGCGGCGCAGCACCTGCAGCAGCATCCGCAGACGCTGGTCAAGCAGCAGCATCCGCTCCGGCAGCCGTATCGACTGTTGCTGGTGAAGAAGAGCGCGTTCCGTTTAAAGGAATCCGTAAGGCAATCGCTAATGCGATGGTTAAATCGGCTTACACCGCTCCACATGTTACGATTATGGACGAAGTGGACGTAACGGATCTCGTTGCTTTCCGCAAACGTATGAAACCAGTAGCTGAGAAGAAGGGCATTAAGGTAACTTACCTGCCATTTATCGTGAAGGCACTCGTTGCAGCTTCCCGTAAATTCCCGGCTCTCAATGCTACAATTGATGAAGCTAATAATGAAATTGTATACAAGAAGCATTATGACATCGGTATCGCTACGGATACAGACAACGGCTTGATCGTTCCTGTTATCAAAGAAGCGGATCGTAAGAGCATCTGGATGATCGCTGAAGCTATCACAGATCTGGCAACTCGCGGTCGTGAAGGTAAATTGTCTGCTGCAGAGATGAAGGGCAGCACGATCTCGATCACGAATATCGGTTCTGCTGGAGGTATGTTCTTTACTCCGATCATCAACTACCCTGAAGTAGCTATTCTGGGTACTGGTCGTATAACTGAGAAACCGGTTGTTAAGGACGGCGAAATTGTCGTTGCTCCGGTAATGGCTCTGTCTCTTAGCTTCGACCATCGTCTGATCGACGGTGCAACAGCTCAAAACTTTATGAACTACATTAAACAACTGCTTGGCAATCCTGAGCTGCTTGTTATGGAGGTGTAACAGCATGGTAGTAGGAGACGCTTCAATTGATATAGATACATTGGTTGTAGGTGCTGGTCCTGGTGGATATGTGGCGGCAATTCGTGCCGCCCAGCTGGGACAAAAGGTAATTATCGCTGATAAATCGGAACTCGGCGGCGTGTGCTTGAACCGCGGCTGTATCCCTTCCAAGGCATTGATCGCTGCTGCTCACGCTTATGAGTCTGCTAAGCATGCTGACGTTTTTGGTGTTACTGCTGAGAATGTAACTGTAGACTTCGCCAAGACACAAGAATTCAAGAACGGCGTCGTTAGCAAAATGACTCAAGGTGTTACGGGCTTGCTGAAAGGCAACAAAGTTGAAGTGTTCAAGGGCGAAATCATGTTCATCAATGATTCGGAAGCTCGCGCTTTCAATGATCATGAATCCTTGCGCTATCGCTTCAAGCACTGCATCCTGGCAACAGGTTCCCGTCCTATCGAATTGAAGCCATTCCCATTCGGCGGACGCATCCTGTCCTCGACAGAAGCCTTGAACCTGCAAGAAGTCCCTGGTAGCCTTGTTGTTATCGGTGGCGGCGTTATCGGTGCTGAGCTCGGCCAAATGTTCTCGAAATTTGGTACGAAAGTAACGATCATCGAAGGCACTGACGCTATTCTTCCTGGCCTTGATAAGGACATGACTCGTCTTGTTGCGAAGGGCATGGAGAAGACAGGTATTGAAATTGTAACAAATGCTTTAGCTGAAAGTGCTGAGCAAACGGATAAGAACGTTACGGTTAAATACGCTGTTAATGGTGAATCCAAAGAAATTACCGCGGACTACCTGCTTGTAACTGTAGGCCGTCGTCCTAATACAGACGGTGATCTTGGTCTTGATCTGGCGAACATCGAATTAACAGATCGTGGTATGGTGAAAGTAGACCATCAAGGTCGCAGTGTAAGCAACCCTAAAGTATTCGCTATCGGCGATATCGTTCCAGGGCTTGCACTGGCTCATAAAGCTTCGTACGAAGGTAAGGTTGCTGCAGAAGCAATCTCTGGCTTGCCATCTGTAATTGATTACAAGGGTATGCCAGCGGTAGTATTCTCAGATCCTGAATGCGCAAGCGTGGGCTACACTGAAAAAGAAGCTAAGGAAAAAGGCTTCAAGGTTAAAGCCGGCAAATTCCCATTTGCAGCTAACGGACGTGCTACTTCCGTGAATGCTCCAGATGGCTTCATCAAAATTGTAGCTAACGCAGAGAACGACGTTGTAATCGGCGCGCAAATCGTCGGTATCGAAGCTTCCAACCTCATCGCTGAGCTTGGTCTTGCGGTTGAAATGGGTGCAACGCTCGAAGATATCTCCCTGACGGTTCATGCTCACCCAACCCTTGGTGAGATTGTTATGGAGACAGCTGAACTCGTTGAGGGCCATCCAATTCACATGATTTCTCGTTAATACGAAGTTCTAACATTCATCAACTCAAAATCCTCTAGCAGGATTTCTCCTAAGCTTATTTTAAGGCAAGACCGTCCGCGGTCTTGCCTTCTTTTTATGGTCGGCGGAACCACTCGTTACCTGCGTATTCGCATAAACCGTCCGTGATAACTTGCTTAATGGCGGGAGCCACCCGCAACTCCCCCGTGCAAACTTCGAAAAACTGCAAATATGCAGGCTTTTTGTCCCAAAACCACCTGTTCAGAGGAAATTCCTGCAAATATGCAGGCTTTTCCATCTTTTCCTATCGAATCAGGCTGATTTTTAGAAAAAACCTGCATTATCGCAGGAATTTACCCTCTCCGGGCCAAATTTTTTACGAAATTCCTGCATAAACGCAGGCTTTTCTGGAACCTTGGCACTTAGCCCCGCTCCACACGGACATATTCTCTTTCTAATCTATAGTGGGTGTGAGTTCCTAATTATTTCATCCTAATCATTATGTTGACTAGTCGCATCGTCATCGGATTATCTCTCAATCTTCGAAAAACGGTTTGATTGTGGATTTTTATGAAATATAATGTATGTGATCGCAACTATTAATTCAATGTAAGAGGTACGGGTATGATCAAGAGATTGAGATTACGAACGCTGGTGATCGGCGGATGTATTACTGTTGCCTTTCTTGTATTAATGTTCCGGGTGTTCTGGGTGCAGGTGATAGAGACAGATTTCTGGCAGGCCTATGCGGAGAAGCAATGGTCTAGACGACAGGTACTGACTGCGACTCGGGGGACGATCACGGATCGGGGCGGGGAGGTTCTGGCTATGACGGTCCCTGCTTATACGGTAGTGGTGAATCCGAGGCTGATTCACAATCTGGAGCTGCAGGATGAAGTAGCGGACGGTCTTAGTAAAGTGCTTGGCAAGAACAGAACTGATCTGGTCAAGCTGATGAGTGCGAAGAGCAAGGATGGGAATTACTACGTACAGCGCGAGGTGCGCTATGAGGGCTATAAGATCGATCAGGAGCTTCGTGATCAAGTGGAGGCATTTGTCCAGCAATTGAAGGACAAGCATAAAGTGGATGATGTGGGCATCTATCTAACGAAGGAGCAGAAGCGCTTTTATCCGAGGAAGAGCCTGGCGGCGCATGTTCTCGGCTATGTGAATCGTGATGGAGCTGCGGTGTCTGGCCTTGAGGCGTTGTACGATGAGGAATTGAAGGGTCAGGATGGATCTTTTGAATATAAAAGTGATGGCCGAGGAATTGCGGTTACGCGCGCGGATGAGATCTATAACCCTGCCAAGAACGGATTGAATATCAAGCTGACGATTGATCATACGATTCAATATTATATTGAAGAAGCGATGAGAGAGGCCTTCGGGGAACTGAATCCGATCAGCATGACGGTGATTGCCGCAGATCCGCAGACGATGGAAATACTGGGCATGGCGAACTTGCCCACCTATAATCCGAATGAATACTGGATGGAGGAAGACCTAGGGAATTTCTACAATCATGCGATCATGTCGGTGTATGAACCGGGCTCGACCTTCAAAATTGTAACGTTGGCCGGAGCAGTCCAGGAGAAGCTGTTCAATCCAGAGGCTACATATATGTCGGGAAGTATCCGGGTGCCGGGCGAGACATTACATGACATCAAGCGTTCAGGCTGGGGGGAGATCAGCTATCTGAAAGGGGTCAAGCTCTCCAGTAACGTGGCTTTCGTCAAGCTGGGCTATGAGATGCTCGGTCCAGAGCGTTTGAAGCAGTACGTGGATGACTTCGGATTTGGCAAAAAGACAGGCATCGAGCTGCCCGGTGAAGCCGCAGGGGTAGTAAATCCAGAACAGCCCTCTGAATATGCGACCGTGGCTTATGGACACGGTAAATTAATGGTTACGCCTCTGCAGCAGCTAGCTGCGGTAGGCGCTGTAGCTAACGGAGGAACACTGCTTAAGCCGCATATCGTTAAATCGCTGACAGATCCGCAGTCTGGAGAAGTCATTCAGACGAAGCCCGAGCCGATCCGTCAAGTATTATCCGCGGATAAGGCCAAAGAGGTCGGGAAATATTTGGAGCAGGTTGTATCCGACAGTGAGTATGGAACCGGGCGCAGGGCTTATATTGAAGGTTACCGGGTGGCCGGCAAGACGGGTACGGCTGTTAAGCCTGTCAAAGGCAAATACGATTACAACAAGCAGGTTGTATCTTTTATCGGATATGCTCCGGTTGACGATCCTAAGGTGGCGCTATTGGTTCTGATCGATGAACCGAGAGACTCCGAATTGGGCGGAGGCAAGGCGGCAGCCCCGGTCTTCAAGAAAATTATGAATCAGACGCTCCAATATATGGGCGTACGGAAGAAAGTAACCCAGTCCGGGAACAAAGATCCGCTCCAAGGTACCCCCATGCTCAGAACCCCGGATTTAAGCGAGCTCTCTCTGAAGCAGGCATTGACCGAGCTTCGCAATAAGAATATCCCCTATGCCTTGCTAGGGAACGGGCAGGAGCTAGTGTCGCAATTTCCGAAGCCAGGCAGTTCGCTGATCCAAGGGCAGCAGGTGTATCTGCTGACAGAGGAGGCGGAACATATTGAGATTCCGGATCTCAAGGGACAGTCTCTGCGAGACGCACTTGAACTGCTGTCTGCGCTGAATATTTTTGTCACCTTTGAGGGGGAAGGCTTCGTCGTCTCACAGACGGTCTTTGAGGATAGCGGCAATAAACAGGTAAAGCTCATGCTCGAACCACCAGGCGTGGCAAGCCGCGAGCGTGAAGAGACTGAGGAAGCTGAAAACGCAGAAGATGTGGAGCAGGGAGGATGAGTCGTCGTGTATAGTGGCGATTTGTCCAGGCGATAAATGCTTATATACAACCATGTCGCGCAACCATGCCATAATGTAGAATATAGGCAAACTTAATCTCGACAGCTATACTTTACGCAGTAACTATATTTACATTCCAGTATGATCATTATGATCTGTAATGAGTGTGAAGTTTGGCATTTTTGACATTTTCATTAGGGGAAGGTTGTGTTCATCATGAGTAAGAAAGTGTATAAAGGTGAGGAAATTGAAGTGTATTTTGACGCGGAGAAATGTATTCATTCGGGTGTATGCGTGAAGGGAATGCCGGAGGTCTTTGATCTGAAGAAGCGGCCATGGGTCAATACGGCTGGCGCTCCGGCAGATAAGATCGCTGCCCATATCGATACTTGCCCTAGTGGAGCATTGACTTACAAGCTGAAAACTTCTGAGAACAAGACGGATAAGGAGTGAGATTAATGAGTAAAGTTGAGCATAATGCGCAGGAACATCAATTTTTCATTCAAAATAATGGGGATGTCATCGCTGAAATGACCTATAGTGTGTCGAGCGAAACCCTGTATATTATTGATCATACTTATGTGGATGATAATTACCGTGGACAAGGACTGGCTGAGGATTTGATGTCCACCGTGGTTGATTATGCAAGACAGCATGAGATCAAGCTATTCGGACTATGTCCATTTGCCAAGAGGCAACTGGATACTCGGTCAGAATACGCAGATGTGAAATATTAAAGTGTGCTGGGGCAGGCTCTAATAATGTGAAAGGAGATGCTTCAGTCATCGCAGCTGCCACAGTCTTCACTCCCGATAAGATCGATCAGCTGCGGGAATAATCTCGTTGATCTAAATGATGGGGCTGTCCAATAAGCCTCCAAAATAAAAAGTTGGGTGGGGAAACGTCATGTTCTTCGTCCAACTTTTTTGTGGACCAAAGCCACAATCCCAAAATCCCAAACTCAGTATTTATTCGCGTCGGCTTCGATCCTTGTACCATCTATTAAGCTTGCGTAGCGCAAGAGACAAACACGGACGGTCAGGACTCTAGCGGTCAAAAATGTCCGTTAGAGCCTGAAAACGACCACTACCCGCTTCTAACGGACACTTTTGACCCTTAGAAGCACAAAATGCCATTTTTCACGACAATTTCCCTTGTAACGGACAATAATGTCCATTACAAGGGCGGGATGCCACAGAATCAACGCTAACGGACATTTATGTCCGTGTCCGAGTGATCTGGCCAGAACAGGGGGATGTTCACATCTTTGGGCACGAAAAAGAGTGAAGACTCTAGTTTTAAAAGGGTTGACCTGACTCTATTTTGTTGATATATTCTTTGAAATTCATATGGGGGAGGGGAGTCTGGTGAAACTGATAATTTTGTTCGGGCCGCAGGCTGTCGGCAAGATGACCGTCGGACATGAGCTTGAGAAGATCACGGATCTGAAGCTGTTTCATAACCATATGACGATCGAACTGGTGACGCCCTTTTTCAGCTATGGAAGCAAGCCAGGCAAGAGATTAGTTAATCTATTCCGTGAAGAAATCTTTGAGGAAGTGTCCAAGAGTGATTTACCCGGCATGATTTTTACATATGTATGGGCCTTTGATCAAGCAGATGATTGGGCATATATCGAGCGAATTAGTGAGATGTTCGAGTCCCGTGGAGCCGAGGTCTATTATGTTGAGCTGGAAGCGGATCTGGAACAGCGGCTGGAGCGCAATAAGACACCGCATCGACTGGAGCATAAGCCTTCTAAGCGCAATACCGAATGGTCTGAACAGGAACTAAAAAAGACGCTGGAGAGGCACAGATTGAACTCCTACGACGGAGAAATCCAGAAGGACAACTATTTACGTATTAACAATTCAGCGATTCATGCAGAAGATGTCGCCAAGATGATTAAAGAACATTTCAAACTATGATCATCAAAGGGGGAAGATCGAATGCGAGTTGGAATCATTGGGGGCGGTTTTGGCCTAAAGGTTCAGACTCCAATCATTCAAGCCCATCCAGATCTGGAAGTGGTCGCGGTCAGCACAATGACCCGTCATGTGATCCCTGAAGAAATGTCGAGCTGGGAGTGCACCCCTATCCATTACACCGCTTGGAAGGATATGCTTGAGTATGAGGATTTGGAGTTATTATTTGTTAGCACTTTGCCAGTCTATCACTTTGAAATGGTTAAGTATGCAATATGCAAAGGAATTCATGTTGTATGTGAAAAGCCATTTACAATGAACAGTAATGAATCTGCGGAGCTGCTAAGGCTTACCGAGCAATATAATGCCAAGGTAGTTGTTGATTTCGAGTGGCGATTCCACCCTTTACGTCAGAAAGTACAAAAATTGGTAAGAAATCGCGAGATCGGCCGGCTTCTTCATTTTGAATACCATATATCCAGTGCCCAATATCAGCGACTTCGTTCAACAGCGATCGGCTGGATGGGGAAAAGGCAATGCTTCGGTGGTATGTTAGGTGCGTTGGGTACGCATATGATTGATTGTTTGCTATGGATCGGCGGCCGAGGCGAAATAGAGAAGCTGAACGGTCTAATTCATACGCATGTGCCTGAAGGAGCTTCAGAAGTAAGAGATGCGGAGGATGCTTTTTTGATCCACGGGAGGATGAGGGACAGCTTTACCTTCTCCATACAGTTGTTATCGGGAATTCATCATAGTTTTGGCTCGCAATTAAGGTTGTTCGGCAGCGCTGGAACTATCCAATTGACGGATGACCGAGTGCTTTGTCTTGGAAAAGAAAACGGATTGCTCGAAGAATTGCATCTCCCCAAGTCTGATCCTATCCCGGCACTATTATCTATGGAAGCAAGAGCTTATTACCCGGCCCTCTATCCGTTCGTGGAAAAGGTCTATCAATATGTGGCGGAAGATCGGTTAGACCCTGACCTGCCGACTGTTAAGGATGGGCATGAGAATCAGAAGCTCATCGATCGGATATTGAACCCATCAGGAGAGGGGAAATGCCTATGAAGATATGGAAGTGGATTATTCTCGGAGGCGGGCCTGCAGACAGATAGCTCAGAGGCGGAGAAATGAATCAGTCAGTTATTGAAGCATTAAACATGGGAGAGGAGAAGTAGCATTATGATACCGATTAAGCTGCCAAGAGAGCAGAAGCAGGAGATTGTGGAGCGGGTGAAGGAGTATTTTGAGCTAGAGCGTTCGGAGAGCATCGGGGATATCGCGGCGGAGCAGTTGCTCGATTTCATGCTCAAAGAACTGGCGCCCTATGTCTATAACAAGGCGGTAGAGGATGCACGGCAAGCTGTGGAGCAAAAATGGGCATCGATCGAGGAGGAACTGTATTCCTTAAAGAAGCCACTGCGTTAATCGTTGGCTGGCCGCTAGACTTACAAGAAAGGGATATGGAAATTCCACATCCCTTAATCAGGGCCACACATACAGTCTTATCCTTACAACTTTCTCTATAAGAAGAAGGGGAGCAGAAATATACTGTTAATAGCGTAAAACGGTATCCGTCTGCGGAAGAAGCGACGCCGCGGGAAGAAGCCGGGATGGAATCCGAACTGTCGTTTATTCGCGGGCATCCCCGCCATCATCTCATCGGTTGGTATGGCCAGAGTGACGAAGTCATTATCGACATGGGCGATGAAGCCGTCATAATTCTGCCCGTCATTCGTCGTAATGCCAACATATTTATTCATACAGTTCCAGCAAATTTGTTGATAATCCATAGCTATCCTCCTTACTCAGGGATGGTCTCAACTATAGTCTATGGATGTTGACCCAGAGTGCTCACGACATTTGCCTATCTTGAAGATAAATAACTATGCTGTGAGTCGAGCAAGATTTACATAAGTTGGATTATAGCAAAGAGGCTATCCCACTTTCACTAGGAAAGACCGGGATAGCCTTTTGCTTGATTTTATATAAATAAATTGATGCCCGATTGATCGGCTTTGCCGAGATAGTAGCCAACGCCAGCGACTTTAACGCCGTCGATCAGCTCCTCCTGCTTGATGCCCATCACGTCCATCGACATTTGACAGGCTACGATCTCAACGCCTTGCTGAATCGCCGATTGAATCAATTCTTCCAGGGAGGAGACATTGTTATTGTTCATCACGGAGCGGATCATCTTCGCGCCCATCCCCATCATGTTCATTCTGGATAGGGACAGCTTCTTACTGCCGCGCGGCATCATCGCGCCGAACATGCGACCGATCATATTCTTGGAGACCGCGACCTTCTCTGGCTTGCGGATGACGTTCAATCCCCAAAAGGTGAAGAACATCGTCACTTTCTTCCCGCTCGCAGCGGCTCCGTTAGCGATAATGAACGAAGCGATCGCCTTATCCAGATCGCCGCTGAAGACGATCATCGAGCTTCCCTCAGCAGATGCAGATGTGGGGGAAGTGGAGGCTTGCGCCGGGACGGAGACAGCAGCCTCGCCAATAGCAGGAGCCCCCTTCTCCACATAGGCTTCCACTGTACCATTCGGATTTTTGCTAACCTGTCTGATTTGGTTCCCGGACATTTTGACCCAGGCTTGAACGTCTTCATAGAAGCCGGCATCCGTCGCCTTCACATGCAGGATCTCGCCATCATTCAGCTCATCCATCTTGCGCTTCAACTGAATTAACGGTCCCGGGCAGCATAGTCCGCAGGCGTCCAGCTCGGCTGTCGCTTGAATCACAGGTTCAGCAGCAGAAGCGATCTGCGCTTTAGCTTCAGTTCCCTCCCGCTTGGCTTCTTCCGTCTTGACTGGTGGCTGCTTGGGGGTGTCGATTATTTTACCAGGCTTATAATTTGCCATTTGATATGTCTTGTAGCCGCCGCTCAGATTGCGAACCTTATAGCCCTTCTGCTGCAAAATACGGCTAGCGGTGTACCCTCTTAACCCGACCTGGCAGTATACCCAGATCTCCTTCGAGGAATCCAATTCACCAAGTCGGCTGCGTAATTCATCGACAGGAATGTTCAGAGAATCAGGAATATGGCCATTAGCATGCTCGATTTCAGAGCGGACATCAACGAGGATCGTACTCGCCTGATCCCGCATCTCTAATTGATGTGCGGTGAACACATGGGTTCGGCCGCTGAGAATATTCTCGGCGGTATAGCCGGCCATATTAACCGGGTCCTTCGCTGAGGAGTAGGGAGGGGCGTAGGCCAGCTCCAGCTCTGTCAGATCCGTGACATTACCGCGGAAGCGGATGACGGTTGCGATGTCGTCAATACGCTTGTCGACACCGTCATAGCCGACAGCTTGGGCGCCGAGCACTTTTCCTTGATCATCGAATAACAGCTTCAATGATAGCGGGGTAGCGCCCGGATAATATGCGGCGTGGGAATTCGGATGAATATAGGATACGTGGTAGGGTAATCCCAGTCGCTGCAAAATTTTCTCGTTATTGCCCGTTGCCGCACCCGTCAGGCCGAATACTTTGATGATGGAAGTGCCCTGTGAACCCTTATAACTCGTGCTAAGACCGCAGACATTGTCCGCAGCAATACGCCCTTGCTTATTCGCCGGTCCAGCCAGTGGAATCGCCGTTTTGCTCCCATTCACGAAATCCACGACTTCAACCGCGTCTCCGACAGCATACACTTGATCCAGATTGGTCTTCAGATGATCGTCGACAATGATATGGCCGCGCGGCCCAAGCTCCAGTCCGCTGTCCTTCAGGAAGGCAGTGTCCGGTGCAACGCCGATGGCGAGAATGACGATATCGCTGGTTAATGCATCGCCGCTTGCGGTCTGTACCATGATACGGTTGTCTACGTCCTGGAAGGAGGTCACCGTCTGGGACATGAGCAGCTTCACGCCTTGCTCCTCCAGTTCTTTAGCTAGCTCGGCTGACATCTCCGGATCGAATGGAGCAAGAATTTGCGGCCCGCCTTCAATCAGGGTCACATCCAGTCCGATATCACGTAGGTTCTCAGCCATCTCTATGCCGATGAAGCCACCGCCGATGACGATCGCCGATTGAACCTTCTCTTGGACGACGCGCGCCTTGATGCGGTCTGTATCGGGGATATTGCGCAGAGTATGGACACGCGGGCTGTCAATCCCCGGCAGATTCGGGCGGATCGGTCTGGCACCCGGGGAGAGGATTAACGCATCATAGCTCTCCTCGTATTCGCCGCGTTCCTTGCTGCGGACGAGCACTGTTTGGGTGTCCGGGCGCAGCTCTACCACTTCACTCTCCGTACGGATATCGATATTAAAGCGTTGGTACATGGCCTCCGGTGTCTGCACCAGCAGCTTGGAGCGCTCCTTGATGGAGTCCCCGATATAATAAGGCAGTCCGCAATTGGCGAAGGAGATATAGGCATCCCGTTCGAACATGACGATATGCGCATCCTCATCGAGTCTCCGCAGGCGGGCTGCAGTTGTTGCTCCTCCGGCGACACCGCCGACGATTAATACTTTTCTACTCATACTTGTTCCTCCTTGAATAATACAGTGATCAGCTGTTGAATTTTCTCATCAACGATTCGGTAGTGAATCTCCAGTCCGTTGCGCTCCGCTTCAACGATCCCGGCGCTGCGCAGCTTCTGCAAATGCTGGGATACCGTCGATTGCGGCAGATCCAGGCATTCCTGCATATAAGAAACATTGCACTGCTTCTTCTCCATCAGTCCCCGGATGATACAGAGCCTTACAGGATGCGCCAGGGCCTTCAATATTTCCGCTGCCTGATGATAGGCTTTGAAATTGTTGTCCACAGGGAATAACACCTCGATCCTCAATCTATTTCGTTATATCGTAATATTACGATATATAGATATATAAGTCAATTTCATATTTCCTAGCCAAGCCCGCATATAGATTTGGTGGAGGTATATATAGAAGCGATCGACACGCCAGAATAGCAGATCATAGACAATGCTTGATTTCTTATACAGTGAACTGGTAAAGTTGAAACGTGCCAAATTTGTTAATAGGATGAGAACGAACGTGTTGAAAAGGAGAATAGGCAGGAAATGGACAATATTTTGGACTTTTTGAAATCGATTATTCTAGGCATTGTAGAAGGGATTACCGAGTTCTTGCCGGTATCCTCCACAGGTCACCTTGTTATCTTCGAGAACCTGATGGGCTTTGAGGGTACGACTCCCTCCTTTGTAGAAATGTATACTTACGTCATTCAGCTCGGCGCAATTCTGGCGGTTATTTTCCTCTATTGGGCCAAAATCAAGGACACCCTGGTGAACTTCTTCCCGCGGAAGGTCGGGTTTGAACGGTCCGGGTTCAGGTTCTGGCTGATGCTGGCTATCGCCTGCATTCCAGGCGGGGTATTCGGTATCCTGTTAAATGACTTGTCGGATAAATACTTATTCACGCCGGTGGTAGTTGCCATTACTCTGTTCTTTGGCGGGATTTGGATGATGTATGCCGAATCGAGATTCCGTAACAATGGCACGCCGGGAGTGGGCGGTGATGAGCTTAATGTGACGGTGAAGCAAGCGATCATTATCGGTGCTTTCCAGTGTCTGGCGATCATTCCGGGCATGTCCCGTTCTGCATCGACGATCATCGGCGGCTGGGTCGCAGGGTTGTCTACGGTCGCGGCTGCGGAATTTTCCTTCTTCCTGGCCATTCCGGTGATGGTCGGTATGAGTCTACTGAAGATTTTGAAGATTGGCGGGTTGACGAGCCTGACGAGCACTGAGATCATTTCGCTCATTATCGGCTTTGTCGTTTCCTTCGTTGTGGCGCTGGCCGTAATTAAGAAATTTATCTCTTATTTACAGAAGAAGCCGATGAAGGTGTTTGCGATCTACCGTATGATTTTCGCTATTTTCGTGCTTGTAGCAGGGATCGCGGGAATCTTTTCCACGAACTGAATCTTGAGCTTGAAGCATAGAACCCGGGTCGAAAGAGAAACTTTTTCGGCTCGGGTTTCGTTTTTTATGTGGATGGCCTAGACGACGGGCGATTCCTCATAATTAACAAAATAAGGTCAGGATGGTGGAACATGATTCTGTGGATTAATGGAGCCTTCGGTTCAGGAAAGACGACAACCGCATATGAATTACAGGGAAGAATCTTGAATTCCATCGTGTATGATCCCGAGAATACTGGCTTCTTCATTAGAAAACAGCTGCCTAAATCTATACATCTAGCAGATTTTCAGGATTACCCGATGTGGAGGCAGATCAATTATATGATGCTGAAGCATTTAAGCGAGGAATATGACGGGACAGTGATTGTGCCGATGACGATAACTGATTTTTCATATTTTGCAGAAATAGTTGGCAGGCTCAGGGGGGAAGGGATTGAAGTGAAGCATGTGACCTTACTTGCCTCCAGGGAAACTCTGTTCAAGCGCCTTAGAAGTCGAGGGGAAAGGGCGGATTCCTGGCCGATTCAGCAGATAGACCGTTGCCTTGCCAGCCTGTCTGAGCCGACCTTTGCAGAGCAGATACAGACTGATAATATGCATGTGGATGAGGTCGTGGAGCGCATCGCTTCTATCTGTGGGATTACGCTGCCGCCTGATACGAGAAGTCGCTTCAGGAGGTCGCTCGACCGTAAGCTGATTACGATTAAGCATATTCGCCTGTGATGCCGCTCGCTGCTAAGTCGGATTTATATTCTGCTCCATTGTACAAAACAGTCTGCTATAATGGTTAGGACATGCCATTTTAAACAAGTGATTGAGGTGTTTGATAGATGAAGAACTATTTGAACTTATTGCAGGATGTATTGGACCATGGAACAGAGAAAGAAGACCGGACAGGCACAGGCACCTATTCGGTATTCGGCAGACAATTGCGTTTTGATCTGAGTGAAGGCTTCCCGCTGATGACGACTAAGCGTATTCACCTGAAGTCGGTGATTCACGAGCTGCTCTGGTTCCTGAGAGGGGACACTAATATAAAATACTTGAAGGAAAATGGAGTTACGATTTGGGATGAATGGGCGGATGAGAACGGGGATTTAGGTCCTGTATACGGCTCGCAATGGCGTTCCTGGCCAACGCCGGATGGGAGAAGGATCGATCAGATTTCGAGAGTGATTGACTCGATCAAGAATAATCCGGATTCACGTCGGCATCTGGTCAGCGCGTGGAATGTAGCGGAGATTGATGAGATGAAGCTGCCGCCTTGCCATTTCGTATTCCAGTTCTATGTGGCTGACGGGAAGCTGTCCTGCATGCTGACGATGCGATCGGTCGATACCTTCCTTGGTCTGCCGTTCAATATCGCCAGCTACGCTCTGTTGACTCATATGGTAGCCCAGCAATGCGGTCTTGAGGTTGGTGAGTTCATCTGGTCCGGTGGGGATGTGCATATATACAAGAATCATCTGGAGCAAGTGAATACGCAATTGCAGCGGGAGCCATATCCTTTGCCGCAGCTTGTGATCAAGCGCAAGCCGGATTCGATCTTCGATTATGTCTATGACGATTTCGAGTTCGTCGGATACCAGCATCACCCTGGAATTAAAGCCCCTGTAGCGATATGAAATTGGGCAGAATAACAGACTAGTCTTAGGAGCGAAAAGATAACTAACGAATTCCAGGAAGGTGGAGAAGCTCTATGGGAATGACATTCATTTGGGCCATGGCCAGGAACGGAGTGATCGGCCGCAACAATGATCTGCCTTGGCGCCTGCCGGCGGATATGGCCTTCTTCAAAGCGCAGACGACCGGAAAGACCGTGCTAATGGGCCGTAAAACCTGGGAGTCCATGCGCAGTCGTCCGCTGCCTAATCGCCGCAATATCGTCATGACGAATGATCGCGGGTATCATGCTGAGGGCGCGGAAGTGGTGCACTCGGAGGAGCAAGTATTAGCTCTTGCGGCTGGCGAGGAATTGATGGTAATCGGCGGAGCCGGGATCTATAAGCTGCTGATTCCTTATGCGGACCGCCTGCATGTCACGAAGATCGATGAGGAGATCGAAGGGGATACGTACTTCCCGGAGATCGACTGGAGCCAGTTCCGGCTGGAGCAGGAGACGGAAGGGATTCGTGATGAGAAGAACCCTTATCACTATCGGTTTATGACCTATGTAAGACAACATCCGAGTGCAGAATAGTACAAAATATCAATTTATAAATCCATTAATAACGTTCCCCCGGAGTGCTAACATCAAGTTACACAAAAACGGGAGGGTTCGCTAAGCGGTCGCATTGTGGATATGCACCGCATAGACAAGCCGGATCAGCCGATCCGGCTTGAATGCTCTTGTTGGCAACGGATGGGGGAAATAAAATGTCTACACCAACTGGATTTATGGAGTTTACCCGTCAGCTACCAGGAGATCGCAGTCCGCTGGAGCGGGTGCAGGACTGGCAGGAGTTCCACAAGCACTTGACGGATCAGGAATTGCAGAGGCAGGGAGCCCGTTGTATGGATTGCGGAACTCCTTATTGTCATACAGGGATGGAGATGAGTGGGGGCACGTCGGGCTGTCCGCTTCATAACTTGATCCCCGAATGGAATCATCTCGTCTACCGCGGCTTATGGAGAGAAGCGCTGGACCGCTTGCACAGAACGAATAATTTCCCGGAGTTCACCGGACGAGTCTGTCCGGCTCCTTGCGAGGGCTCTTGTACGGTGGGCCTCATCGGCCAGCCGGTGACGATCAAGACGATCGAGCAAGCGATCGTTGACAGGGGCTTCGACGAGGGCTGGATCGTCCCGGAGCCGCCTGCGCGGCGCACAGGCCGTAGAGTTGCTGTTGTCGGCTCTGGCCCGGCCGGGCTCGCCTGTGCAGCGCAATTGAATAAGGCGGGACATGAAGTTACCGTGTATGAGCGCTCGGATCGGATCGGCGGTCTGCTGATGTACGGGATTCCGACGATGAAGCTGGATAAAGCGGTCGTGCAGCGCCGTGTTGATTTGCTCGCGGCAGAAGGCGTGAAGTTCGTAACGAGTACGGAGATCGGTAAGGATATCATGGCGCAGCAGCTGGTCGAGCAATATGATGCCGTCGTTCTGTGCGGCGGGGCGACCAAGCCGCGTCAGTTCGAGATTGAAGGCAGTCATTTGCAGGGAGTGCATTATGCGATGCCTTATCTGAACGGCACGATCAAGAGCTATCTGGATTCGGGGCTGCGGGATGGGCAATATATTTCAGCGGCAGGTAAGGATGTGATCGTGATCGGCGGCGGTGATACCGGCTCGGACTGTGTCGCTACTGCGCTGCGTCACGGCTGCCGTAGCATTACGCAATTTGGCACCCATGCCAAGGCTCCGCTGGAGCGCGATTCGCTAGTCAATCCGTGGCCGCAATTCCCGAATGTCTACACGCTTGATTATGCTCAGCAGGAAGCCAAAGCGCTGTATGGTCATGATCCACGGGAGTTCTCGATCATGACGACAAGGTTCGTCGGTGATGAGCAGGGGAATCTGCAAGAGCTGCATACGGTCCAGATCCAGCGTTCGGTGGATGCAGCAGGCCGCAAAAGCTATGAGCCTGTTCCCGGAACGGAGCGGGTATTCCCGGCTCAGCTGGCGCTGATCGCCATCGGGTTTGATGGCCCGGAGGCGACGCTAATCGATGAGTTGGGGCTAGAGACGGACCGACGCAGCAATGTCAAAGCGCGCTACGGCCAATATAGCACTAGTGTTGACAAAGTATTCACCGCCGGTGACATGCGCCGGGGTCAGAGCCTGGTCGTCTGGGCGATTCAGGAGGGCCGCGATGCCGCCAGAGAAGTCGATAAGTATTTGTTGACGGGAAGCTCGCTGCTTCCTTGATTTTAATCGCTTTAAGCGCTAACGAAACGTGGTATCGTTATTTAGGGGCAAATGGACTTCTGTAGATTTTAACGAAACTGGGTATCGCTATTGCAGCTGATTTGGGGTGTTATGGGGGGATTTCGCTCAAATAACGATATGGAGTTTCGTTAGATTTGAAATAGCGTTGTTTTTGATGAAATAACGATTAGTAGTTTCGTTAGGCGGAGAGGGACGATCTGTCCTGAGAAATACGACGCACTTACGAGGACGAGTGAAAATATGTTATAATATGAGTTAGCTACAGGGCTGCGCGGAGCGCGGCCCTTTTTATCTGTGAAACTTGTAAAACTGCAATGCTAGGAAAGAGGGGCGCTTGAAATATGAAAACGCTCGTAATTGCTGAGAAACCGGATATGGGGCGGACTATTGCTGCGGTGATTGAGCCGCGAGCGAAGAATAATCGTTCCTATCTGGAAGGAGAGCAATATATTATTACTTGGGCGATTGGACATCTGCTTGGATTGGCAGAGCCTGACGCCTATGATGACAAGTATAAAAGATGGAATTTCTATGATCTGCCGATTATGCCGGAGCAATTCAAAATAGTGCCGAACCCGAAGACGAAGGATCAATTGAAGACGATCGGGGAGTTGTCCAAGCGGTGTAACGCTATTGTCAACGCCTGCGATGCCGGGCGCGAAGGCCAGTATATCTTCGCGCTGATCCAGCAGCAGCTGAAGCTGATGCAGCCGGTGCGGCGGCTATGGATCTCCGATCTGACCTCAGAGAGCATTGCCAAGGGGTTTGCTGAGCTGCGGGATAGTGCGGAGTTCGCCAATTTGACGAAGGCGGCGAGGGCGAGAAGCGAGGCGGATTGGCTTATCGGCATGAATGCTTCGCGAGCCTTCACGACCAAGCATAATACATTGCTGTCGGTCGGACGTGTGCAGACGCCTGTACTTGCACTGATCTATGATCGTCAGAAGGAAATCGAGAGCTTCGATTCACTGACCTATTACGAGATCAAGGCTGAATTTGAGCAGGCGGAGCGCTCTTACGTCGGAACCTGGCAAGGCGACCGCCTGACGGATGCGGAGAAGGCGCGGGCCTTGGCCGATAAAGTGCGGGGCAAAGTGGGGCGGATCGCGGAATATGAGGTTAAGGAGACGAGGGAGTATCCTTATAAGCTGTATGATCTGACTCTGCTGCAGCGTGATGCGAACGCGAAGTTCGGCTATTCCGCCAAGAAGACGCTGGATCTCGCCCAGGCTTTATACGAACGCCATAAGCTGATTACTTACCCGCGTACAAATTCCAATTATGTGACGGAGCAAAATATTGAGGGTATGCACAAGACGCTGCATATGCTGAAATCTACCGATTACAAGGATTTGGCCGAGGGCGGAAATCAGAAGCTGGTGCATGTGAATAATAAATCGGTTTGCAATCCTTCCCGTGTCGAGGATCACCATGCGATTCTACCGACCTTGAGAAGACCGGGAACGCTCAGCAAGGAAGAGGGAAATATTTATGATCTCGTCGTCCGCCGTTTCCTGTCGCATTTCTATCCGGCAGCGGAATATAAGCAGCATACGGTGATGACGGAAGTGGAGCAGGAATTGTTCAAGACGAATGTCAAGGAACTGCTCTCACTAGGCTGGAAGGTGTGTCTGCCCGGCGATGATCATAAATCGGGCAAGCGCCGCGGCAAGAAGGATGAAGAGGAAGAGCAGGCGGAGCTGGTGAGCGAGCCATTCTCGGTGGATCGCAATCAGGCGGTGCTATGCAAGGAGGCCGAGGCCAAGGAGAAGGCTACACAGCCGCCGAAGCCCTATACAGAGGGGACTCTGTTGAAGGCGATGGAGAGTGCGGGCAAGCAGTTGGAGAACGATGAGCTCCGCGAGGCGATGAAGGAATCCGGTCTCGGTACGCCAGCGACCCGGGCGGCGACAATCGAGCGGCTGAAGAGCGTCGGATATATTACGATGCAGGGCAAGAGGATCACAGTCACGCAGAAGGGGCGTACAGCCATCGAATTGATCAGGCATGCCGGAGTAGAGCTGTTAACTTCGCCGGAGATGACCGGACAATGGGAGAGACGGCTGCATCAGATCTCGAAGGGCGAGGCGACCGGCGAGAAGTTCATGGAGAACGTGAAGCGATTTACGATCTCGATTATCGAGAAGGTGCGTGTGCAGCCGAAGGCGGACGCTTCCTTGTTTGCTGGCGGGCCCGAGGAGAAGGAGAAGAGCAAGCGGGGCAGCCGCTCACGCTCCAAGGGAGGGGGCGGCTCTGCTTCGGGAGCTGCGACGGCCGTGAGGCAGGGAAGCAGCTCGGGCAGAACCGGCAGGTCCGCTGGGACTGCCGAGGCATCGGGCGGCGGGAAGTCCGGCAGCGGCCGGGCTTCCGGGCAAGCGGCCGCCGGACAAGCCAGCAGTGCTGGAGGTTCATCCAGCACGTCTAGTGCATCCCGCGCGTCCGGCGCCATCGGCGGCTTCGAAGCGCTCGCCCCATGCCCGCGCAGCGGCTGCGGCGGCCAATTGATCGAGGGCCGCAAAGGCTACGGCTGCACGCATTACAAGCAGGGCTGCGGCTTTGTCATTTGGAAGGAGCATGCCGGCAAGAAGATCTCTCGGACGATGCTGCTCTCCTTGCTGGAGAAGGGCCATACCCAGCTCCTATCGTTCAAGCATGCGTCCGGCGATTACAAGGGCCGGATTGTCCTGCTCGATCGTATGAGCGGCAAGCTGGGCGTGGAAAGGACGGATAGTTAGCGGTGGTCTGCTCAGTCTATGACGGTTGGAGCACTCAGTCGCATTATGGTCGACCGTGGCCCCTGTCATACGGCGAAACACCGCGCTGGGAGTTGCTTACTGCGTGCTGCTTACTGTGTACTACGTGCGGTGTGAGAATATGGCCTTGCAACTGGCGGCCAGATCTTACATCCACGAAACTAGTAATGACTCTCGCACCAACTCCTACCCGGCACGCAACGAAAACTGCAAATATGCAGGCTTTATCGCCTAAAGTCACCTATTCTACACCAATTCCTGCAAAAAGTGCAGGATTTTCCTCCATTTTCCTTCGAATCAAGCCAATCTGGAGAGAATTCCTGCATTATTGCAGGAATTTATCATTCCAGACTGGAACGGAGGTGAAATTCCTGCATAAACGCAGGAATTTGCTATGGCAGGTCGGATATAGGTTGATAAACCGGGCGTGTTGTGCAAATATGTATTATTCTACTATTATAGGTCGAGTGAGGGTAGAAAGCAGATAGAAGGAACTAGTTGTCATGGGGCAAATGCAGGTTGGAGACGGGGATTTGTGCTATATAGGATCACAAGCGAGCTCTAACGAAACGTGGTAACGCTATTCAGACCCAAAAGGGCCTGCGGAAAATGTAACGAAACAGGGTAACGTTATATCGCTAAAATAGCTGCTGAAAGCTGTCTTTTAGCTCAAATAGCGCTATGGAGTTTCGTTAGATTCGCAGAGCCCTTGTTTTGAAGCCAATAACGTTCTGTGTTTCGTTAGAACAATAGAACAATGATCAACCCCTCGACGTTCGTAGCAGGCTGCTCAACAGTCTGAGCAGATCGCGAGACTGTTCGTAAATACATGCCAGCTACGAGGTCATAAAGAGCGATGCGATACTCTGGCGGAGCGTCTGTGTGCTTGGCCAGAGCCGACGATGATGCCGGGCACTTCGTCGAGCGAAGCGACGGTATATAAGTGGGAATCTCTTCGTGGTGCCAGCTCGACGAGATTATAGGACCATTCATCGGGATGCTTGATATGGATGGCGTGGATTCCTGCCGACAAGGCCGGTGAAATATCAGTGCGTAGGCTGTTCCCGATCATCCAGGTGTTCAGGCGGTCGAACGAGCGGGAGGAGAGAATTTCCTCCAGGGCCTCGATATTTTTATGCTGACGGATATAGATCCGGTCCTGAAAATAATCAGCCAGCCTCATTTCCTCGATTTTACGTTGCTGGATTACGGTCTCGCCACCGGTGTACAAATATAGCTCGTGCTGCCGTCTTTGCAGGAAATCCAGGGTATCCACCATGCCCGGGTAGGGCTCGACGGATTGTTCATATACGCTGAGTCCAAGCTTCATCAATTGCTTCTCCTTGAACTCATCGCGCCGCTGACCGAATCTCTGGCAGAAATAGCGGTATGTGTCGATCAGAGATTCCGGGAAATGCTGGCTGGCGAATCCGACCTGCTGCACTCCGGCTACATCGATTTCGATCTGCTTGTCGCGAATCTCCTGAATCGCTAACTGATGCTCGCTGAACCATTCCGAGACGAGATCGGCAAACTGGCTGAGAATCAGATCAAAGTATTTATTGCAATAGATCAAAGTATCGTCCAGATCAAAAATAATTTGTTGCCGCATAGTCTGTTTCATCTCTATCACTCCTTCTTACACCTGACGCTACTATCATATTTATCCTAACTTAGCAGAAGCGGCAGCGAAAATGCAAATATGCGAATTAAGCAAATAGAATCATGCGGATAGAATTATGCGAATAGAATCTTGTGACTACAGCTTTATATGCGAATATAGGATTCCAGGAACATCTGCAGCTCGGATACACCATCGGGCCGGATGCTGAATTTCTCTGTCGTGCGGTCCGGTAAATGTACGCGAAGCAAGCCAGCGGATCTGAGAATCATCAGTTCATGCTGCAATTGCGCTCTCGACTCATTCGTGTCGCGAATCAGCTCCTGCATCGATTTGGGCTCATTTGCCAAATAACGCAACAGGTGCAGGCGCTCCGGCTTGGATAAGGCCTGTGTCAGGCGCAGTAGGCAAATCGGCGGCTCGTCCTCATCCACCTCGGGAATGTCGATCGGATATTGGATCAGCAGAGCATTTTCATAGAAGCAATACGTATTGACAGGTCTAAAATGAATCGATGGAACCAGAATGATATGCTGAACGGGCAGCTCCTGCTCCAGTACGAGACCGCCTGAAGCCAATTCGATCAAGGGTTCGTGGTCCATCTTCTCAAGCAGGCCCTGCTTCTCCAAGGCGTCCTCTTCCAGCATAACGGAATACGGCTCTTCAATGCTGCTGAAATAATTTTGCTGCCAGATATGGAGCAGCGGAGCATAATCGGTCTGCATTCGCTTCATATCTTCTAATGTTGCACTCGGTATATAAAGGTTCACCTGGGCGAGCAAGTCGGAAGCATTTCCATGTGCCAAATTCTGCAGGAAGCGGCTGATATCAGCCGCTGCATCGCGTTCTAATGCCAGCGCATAGAGCAGATCATAATCACTGAACGGATAATCCGCTGCTTCGGCAAAGGCTTGTCTTGCGTCCTCGCTCAGGCTTTGCTGAATATCCTGAATCCATTCGCGCCCGACATCCAGATTATTAATCCATTTTCGGGTCGTATATATCATGAAGCTGCTTAGCAACTCATAAATCGGCGAAACGTCGACTTTTACATCATAAGCCATTATTGAGGCCTCCCAGAAAAAACTTAAATTTATACATCTTAATTATGCTTGTGGGAATAGGGCTTGTCTACTATAATGTTTGAGGAATCGCTCAGCTGCCGTGGACCGGTTGGCATCATATTACATATGACATCTTGGAAGGAAATCGTCATATCGTATTGACGGTTTTCTTTGTTATGCAGGAGGAGACAACTTGACACTTACTACAAAATCTAGTAAATTTCCGATTCGTTTATCGCCATTTTTCCTATTGACCCTGGTCATTATTATATCGGGATTAAGCCAAGGACTGCTCTTGCCAGTTCTCGCTATCTTCATGGAGGAGCGGGGGATTCCTTCCTCGGTGAACGGGATGCACGCTGCTGCTCTGTATGTCGGTTCATTTGCCATGACGCTCGTGGCCGAGCGGGTGCTCGGATACACAGGCTTCAAGAAGCTGCTGCTGGGCGGGATGGTTGCCGTGATGATCGCTCTGCCGATATTTCCGCTCGTTTCTAATTTATCGATCTGGTTTGTGCTGCGTTTGCTCGTAGGGGTTGGCGACAGCGCGATCCACTTCACTTCGCAGCTCTGGCTGCTGTTGTTATCGCCAAGAGAGCGGCGCGGACGTAATCTATCATTATATGGCATGTCCTATGGACTAGGCTTCAGCTTTGGTCCTTTTGGCATCAGGCTGTTGAATTACAGTCAGCTGCTTCCTTTTGTGCTGCTGTCTATTCTGACTGCTGTGGCCATCGTCCTCGTTCTGATCCGGCTGCCGAATATGTATCCTGAGAGGACCGCGCGCAGTGTGAAGGAAACTCGTAAATATGGTCAAATCTACAGATTGGCCTGGTTTGCTCTGTTCACGTCACTCCTATACGGTTATATGGAATCGACGATGAACAGCAACTTCCCGATCTATGGCCTGCGGATTGGACTAAGCGCAGAGCAGATCGCGACACTGCTGCCGTTCTTCGGAATCGGCGGACTGATCCTGCAGCTTCCACTAGGGATGCTCAGTGACCGTTATAACCGTAAGGTCGTACTGATGATCGCGGGGCTGAGCGGCGGTCTCTTGTTCCTGTCCGTTCCGCTCGTCGGGAATTCTTTCTGGGGACTTTTGCTCCTATTCATGGGGGCGGGGGGCTTGGTCGGCTCTTTCTTCTCCCTCGGGCTGGCCTATGCCGCGGACCTGCTTCCGATTGCGCTGCTTCCGGCCGCCAATGTCATCGCCTCTTTCCATTTCAGCATCGGCAGTATTCTCGGTCCGAATGCTGGCGGGGCGGTGATGGAGAGCGTTGGACCGGGTTGGTTATTTATTCTGTTAGGCAGCTTATATATGCTATTTACACTGACAGGCTTTGGTTTTAAGAAGCGCTCTCTCGAAAAATCCTGAAATATGAACAGGCTGTAATGGATTTTCATCTCTATTTCCAATAAACTATAAAGTAGAGTGAACTACCGCTACAAAGGAGAATCAGACATGATCAAGGTTAGCCACTTAAAAAAATCGGTGGATGGAAATAAGAAGCAAGTGCTTCGCGATATTAACACGGAATTCGCCCAGGGGGAGTTGATCGGTATTGTGGGACCTAGCGGCAGTGGCAAAAGTATGCTGCTACGCTGCTTGGCGCTTCGTGAACCATGGGATAGTGGGGATTATATCTGGAATGAGGACAAGCTGATCCAGGGCGGCGGCAAAGGAACGTATAAATTGCGCTCCAGATTTGCATATTTGGAACAGAACCCTTCTCTGTATCCCGAGCGCACGGCGCTCAAGAATGTACTGATTGGTCAAGTCGGCCAAGTCTCGGCGATCCGCCGCTTCACTGGTATGGTTCGTTCGGATGATTATATGGGGGCGATGGATGAGCTGGAAAAGTTCGGTCTGCTCGACAAAGCCCATGTCAAAGCGGGCAAGCTTAGCGGCGGTGAGAAGCAGCGTGTAGCGATCTGCCGTGCGCTGGTCCACGGCGCGAAATTTATAGCGGCCGATGAGCCGACGATGGGACTGGATCCGAAATCGGCGGAGCGGGTGATGGAAACGCTGGGTCAGCTATGCAAGACGCAGAAGACGACGATCGTGACTGCGCTCCCGATAGAACTGGCTGAGAAATACTGTACGAGAATTTGGGGCATCCATTCCGGGGAACTTAAATTGGATATCGTGGGGAGAAGGCTGACTTCCGGGGAGAAACGATTAATTGATCTGGCATGAAGAGAGTGATGAGTTTGAAAGGTAATCTGAGATATGTGCTGATGGTTTGCTCGGGCTGCGTGCTGCTGTTCATACTTAGCGGCTGTGGCATTATCGATGATCCCAAATCATTGATGCGAACACCGCAGCTATCCTCTGACCGGGAATCCTTATTCAATGTGATTAATGTCGAGACGAAGGGCTCCATCATCGCACCGAAGGATGTGAAGAGCTCTATTCGGACGGCGGATTTGGATAATGATGGTGTCAAGGAAGCGATCGTCTTCTATGAGACTCCAGATGAAACTGTGCGTATTCATGGGATGATTCTGGAGCAGCAGGGCGATAGCTGGGTCGTTCAGGTGAGATTTGATGGCGAGGGCCAGAACCTCGAAACCTTCGATCTGAAGGACCTGACTGGTGATGGCCGACTCAACATCATCGCAGGCTTCTCAGGTGGTGGAGAGGATGTGCAGAAAGGTCTGACGGTCTATTCCTATGATGGTGAGAAAGTGGAAAATCTGCTGACGATCCCCTATAGTAACTTCCTGATTGATGATTTGAATCAGGATGGTCAACTGGATATTACGGTCGTTAATTTGAAGCGGCTCCAGGGGGCTACAGTAACGACGTATCAGCTTGAAGGATCATCATTCAAGGAGCTGGATTCCATTCAATTGGATGATAATATAGAGGAATATTACAATACGGTTAGCGGTAATATTACTCCTAAATTGAAGGGGATTATTCTGGATGCTGCCTTTGGGTCGCATCATGCCTATTCCCATGTGCTCGTCATGAAGGACGGCAAGTTCGAGGATGTAGTGCCATCGCAGGATTTCATGTATAAGAACTATCCGGTATATAGCGGTGATGTAGATGGCGATGGAATCCTTGAGGTGGGCCGCTCCGAGAAGCCGATCGGCTGGGAATCACCCCAGTACGAAATACCGCTCTTCTCTTACTATCAGTGGGAAGAAGGAGGCGGGATCAAGTTTATAAGACAACAGTATATGGACCCGTCGGGCCGCTTCTACTTCAACTTCCCGAAGGATTGGCCAGGCAATGTTACAGTCGATGCCAAGTCAGACCCGGATGAGCATTTATGGTTCGTCAAGGTGGATACCGGGGAGACGGTGGCTGAAATACGCTTCTTCTCGCTATCGGAGTGGGAGAACTATAAGGATCAGTGGGAGCTTCTGGCTTGGGATTATGACAAGGTCATCGGCTTCTATAGCAAGACGAATGTGAAGGTGAATAAGGGCGAGCAGGAAATCAAGCGTTAAACGGGAGTTTGCTGTTTATGATAGAGGGAGGAGACGCGAAGTGAGTAAGGTTTTGATATTGGAAGATGAGGAATCGATCCGCAGTTTTATTGTGATCAACTTGAAGCGGAACGGCTTCGAAGTATTGGAGGCCGCGGAAGGGAATGAGGCGCTGGCGAAGCTCCAGAGCGTACCGGATATCGATATTGCGCTGCTTGATGTGATGGTTCCCGGCATCGACGGCTTCGAGGTGTGCCGTAGAATCCGCGAGACGAATGAGCGGATCGGAATAATTTTTCTGACTGCCAAGGTGCAGGAGCAGGATAAGGTCTATGCGCTGTCTGTCGGAGCGGATGATCATGTCAGCAAGCCATTCAGCCCGACCGAGCTGATCGCCCGCATCCATTCTTTGCTGCGGCGGGTGAATGTATATCGGGAGAGCAGCACGAAGGTTACTTTTACTTCGGGACCATTCACGCTCGATTTGATCTCGAAGCAATTCAAGCGCGGCGGACAGTTGATCGAGCTGACCCCGACGGAGTTCTCGCTCGTCCAATATTTCCTGGAGAATGAGAATTCCCCGCTGAGCCGCGATCAGCTGCTGGATCATGTGTGGGGCAAAGAATATATGGGCGATCCGAAGATCGTTGACGTTAACATTCGCCGGCTGCGTCAGAAGATCGAGAACAATCCTTCCGAGCCGATGTTCCTCCAGACGGTATGGGGATTCGGCTATAAATGGAAAGGCGAGGGACAATGATCAAGAAGGGTATCGGACGACAGATTGTCATGCACTATTTTATCGTCGTATTCGTAACGCTGTTCATGGTCGAACTGATCTTCTCTTTGGCCATACGCATGTACTATTACGATACGATTTATAACCATATGTCGAATCACACGACATGGGCGTCCGATTATTTCCAGAAATTCGTAAAGCTGAATGCGGATAATGATCCGAATTATTTTACGGAAATGCTGGATGCCTTTGAACTGAAAGACACAGAGCTTCTTATACTGAACCGCAAAGGCGATGTCAAGGCAAGCAGCAATCCGTTCCAGGATGAGAAGGCGATCCAGACCAGCGATGTGCTGCAGGCTGCATCGGGCAGTGTGGGCAAATGGATCGGCAGGCAGCCCTCCACGGGCGAGATGGTTATGGCGGTCTCCTCGCCGCTTCAAGTAAGGGGAGATAATGCTTATATCGTGCGGTATGTTACTTCGCTGGAGGCAGTCAACTCCAAAATGATGAACCTGACCTTGATCTCTTCCGCGGTCTGCGTTGCCGTTCTGGCCCTTGTCACCTTATTCAGTATCGGGCTGGCGAATTCGATCGTGAAGCCGATTAACAATATTCGCGCTGTGTCTGCCCAGTTGGCCAAAGGCAAATTCGACACGCGCATCGAGGGCGATTATAAATATGAATTAGGCGAGCTGGCTTCGACGCTGAACTACATGGCTCAGGAAATCGTCCGCAGCAACCAGATCAAGGATGACTTCATCTCTTCGATCTCTCATGAGCTTCGTACTCCGCTCACAGGCATCAAGGGCTGGAGCGAGACGCTGACCTCCGGCGGATTTGATCCTGAAGAGACGAAGATCGGTATGAATATCATCTCCAAGGAGACCGATCGGCTTATCGGGCTGGTTGAGGAGATGTTGGACTTCTCCAAGCTGCAGCAAAATGAGATGAAGCTGGTGATCGGCCGTGTCCATCTTCAGGAACTGCTGAAGGAGATTATGCTGAACGTATGGGCCAAGGCGGAGAAGAAGCAAATTCAGATCAAGCTCGATGATCGGACAGATAAGCCGATCACAGTGATCGGCGACGGCAATCGCTTGAAGCAGGTCTTCCTTAATCTGGTGGATAATGCGATCAAGTTCTCCCACGAGAATAGCTGGATTCATCTCGTGATCATGCAAATTTCAACAGAGCAGGTTCAGGTGGAGGTTGTCGATAGCGGGATCGGGATCAGCGAGGAGAATCTGAACCGGGTTCGCGACCGCTTCTTCCAGGTGAATCATCAAGGCGGAGGAACCGGACTGGGGCTGGCGATTACGCAGCAGCTTGTGGAACTGCATCAAGGCCAGATGGACATTCGCAGCGAGCTTAATGTAGGTACGACGGTATCGGTTGTCCTGCCTATGCCGGTGCATGATTCCGAGGCTCGGGATGCCAATACCCAGACTATGGATGTCCTGGAGACGCCAGAAGTATAGTTACATCAAGAGGGACTCTCTGAATTGCTTCTAGAGAGTCCCTTTTTATGATGTTCAGGAAGGCATGCCCTCTGCTCTGAGCCGAGGGGTCTTCTCATATACTTCCATAAGCAGCCTGGATGGCTGTGGAATGAGTGTAGGCTTGGCTGTGACGGTCTCACCTGGGCCGACAACCATAATCTCGGCAAGAGTTCCTTTGATGACTGCTCCATCTTTAATAATTGAGCCTTCTCCGATAATTGCCTTCTCAATCAAGACATTACGGCCGATCTTGGCGCCGGGCATAATGACGCTGTCTTTAATCTTCGTAGAGCGGCCGATGCAGGCTCCTCCGAAGATCACGGATTGCTCAATCTGGCCTTCAAGCTCGCAGCCGCTATGCACTAACGAGTTGTTGATCTGCGACTGGTGGTTCAGGAAGGATGGAGGAGCGGACATTCCTTGCGTGTACATCGGCCAAGCCTTATTATTTGTTAGACTCCACTCGGTATTCTCGGCCAGTAAGTCCATATGAGCTTCCCACAGGCTGTGAACAGTCCCTACATCACGCCAATATCCTTTGAATTCGTAAGCATGAAGCGGTTGGCTGCCGCACAACATTTTCGGGATCAGATCCTTGCCGAAGTCATGGCTGCTATGGGAATCGGCGGCATCTGCGATCAAGTGCTGCTTCAGGAAATCCCAGTTGAATAAATAAATCCCCATCGAGGCCAGATTGCTGGCCGGATGCTTCGGCTTCTCCGCGAATTCTGTAATTCGCTGCTGTTCATCCGTCGTCATCACACCGAAGCGATGCGCCTCTTCCCAAGGCACTGGCATCACGGAGATCGTCGCTGTAGCGTTCACCGTCAGATGATAATCAAGCAGTCTGCGATAGTCCATATGATAAATATGGTCGCCTGACAGGATCAGAACCTGATCAGGCTGGAATTGATCCACGTATTCGATATTCTTATAAATGGCATCCGCTGTACCTGCATATTCCTTCACGCCGGCGTTATAAGAGGGCAGCAGGGAAATTCCGCCGTTCGCATGCTGCGGGAGATTCCAGGCCTCTCCTGCGCCGATATGTTCATGGAGCGATTCCGCCTCATATTGGGTAAGTACACCGATGGTGTCGATTCCTGAATTAACGCAGTTGCTGAGAGGAAAATCGATGATTCGGTAATGGCCACCAAAGGGTACGGCCGGTTTGGCGAGCTTGGATGTCAAGGGGGATAACCTGCGACCTTCACCTCCAGCTAGCAGCATTGCGATACAATTTTTTTTATTCACTTCTTTTTTCCCTCCCGTGTGGTTTGGACTGTGTTGTTCTTACATACACTAGATATGATGTTGTTGAAACTAAAGGTATGGAAATTATCAGAAATTATTACAATAATTTTTGTAATGAAGCATTTTTACTTTCAAGATCGGGAGTTATCGCAAAATTCCTAAATAGGAAGCGGCTAAGAGCAAACTCTATAAAAATTATTTGAAGAAGCGGGTGATTATACATTGTCCGAACGAACAGGAATAATATCTGCGGATGATATTTATTTATTTCATGAAGGAACGCTCTACCGGAGCTATCTTATCCTCGGTTCACATCCTGCAGTGGAGAACAGTCAGGCCGGTGTACGATTCACCGTATGGGCTCCCCATGCGCAGCAAGTCGCTGTGGTCTCCGATTGGAATCAGTGGGACGGGGAGAATGATTTATTATATAAGATACCCGAATCGGGATTTTGGAGTCGCTTTTTCCCGGGGGTGGGGGAAGGAATTTTTTACAAGTATGAAATAATCGGAGCGGATGGAAGCAAATTCCTGAAGGCAGATCCGTATGCTTATTATGCGGAGATACGGCCGGCAACGGCATCGATCGTGAAGTCGATTTCCGGCTATGAGTGGGGGGATGGGAAATGGCTGCGTAAACGCCGAGCCTTGTACGATAGGCCGCTCAATATATATGAGCTTCATTTCGGAACATGGCGCCAGAAGGAGGACGGGAGCTTCTATACATATCGGGAAATGGCTGATCTGCTCATCCCTTATGCTGTATCGATGGGATATACACATATCGAATTGATGCCGTTAGCCGAGCATCCTTATGATCTGTCCTGGGGGTATCAGATTACGGGTTATTATGCGCCGACGAGCCGTTATGGTGAACCGCAGGATCTGATGTATTTCGTGGACCGTTGTCATCAGGCGGGGCTTGGCGTACTGCTGGATTGGGTGCCTGGCCATTTCACGAAGGACGCGCATGGCTTGCGCAGATTTGATGGAACACCGCTGTTCGAGTACGCGGATGAAGAGAAGGCGGAGAAGCCCGGCTGGGGAACGCTGAGCTTTGATTTTGGCAAGCCGGAGGTCAGGTCTTTTCTGATCTCCAATGCCTTGTTCTGGCTCGATATGTATCATTTCGACGGCCTGAGAGTAGACGCGGTGACGAGTATGCTGCGGCTGGATTTCGAGAAATCGGCGGGGCAGCATCCGGTCAATGAACTCGGCGGCGTGGAGAATCTGGAGGCGATCGCTTTTCTGAAGCAGCTGAATAGGGCGGTATTCCAATACCACCCGTATGCTCTCATGATGGCGGAGGAGTCCAGTTCCTGGCCGGGAGTTACGATGCCAGTAGACAAAGGCGGGCTTGGCTTCAATTATAAATGGAATATGGGCTGGATGAATGACACTTTATCTTATATTGAAAGCGAGTTCGGGGATCGTTCGATGCGGCATCATCTGCTTACTTTTCCGATCTGGTACGCCTTTGCGGATAACTATACACTTCCTCTATCCCATGATGAGGTGGTGCACGGCAAGAAGTCACTGCTGAACAAAATGCCGGGGAGCTATGAGCAGAAATTCGCCGGGTTAAGGGTTCTGCTCGGATATCTGATGACCTCTCCGGGGAAGAAGCTGCTGTTCATGGGCGGGGAATTCGGGCAGTTCATAGAATGGAGAGACCAGGCCGAGCTGGACTGGCTGCTGCTGGATTACGAAATGCATCATAAAATGCAGGAATATACCCGCGCCTTGAATCATCTCTATTTAAGAGAGCCCGGGCTGTGGGAGCAGGATCATGTCCATACTGGGTATGAGTGGATTAATCCACATGATGCCGCACAGAGCGTAATCTGCTATATGCGCAAAGGGCGGCGGGCCAGTGATCTGCTGCTAATTATTATTAATTTTCAGCCAGTGCAGCGGGAGAGCTATCGAATTGGCGTTCCTAGAGCAGGGACGTACGTCGAGCTGTTCAACAGCAATGAAGAGAGCTATGGCGGGGTTGGGCAGAAACGCATCGCTCCGCTCTACAGTGAGCCGAAGCCGTGGCATGAGCATGAGAATAGCATCGAGCTGACGCTCCCACCGCTTAGCATAATGATCTGGAAGCTGGTAGTAAGAGCAGAGCGTAGGCTTAAGCCGTCGCATCGACCGACCGTCCCAGGATCAGGCAAAAAAACATCAAGGAGGAAGCCTATATTATGAAAATATTGTTCGCCGCAGCAGAGGTATTCCCGTTCATCAAAACAGGCGGGCTCGCCGATGTGATCGGAGCGCTTCCGAAGGCGCTGCATGAGGCGGGGCATGATGTGCGTATTGTGCTGCCTAAATATAAGGACATCCCATCCAGATTCACGGATCAGCTACAGCATCTGGGGGAGATGGAGGTGCCTGTCGGCTGGCGCAGACAGTATGGTGGCATTGAATATCTGGTGCATGAGGGTGTGCCGGTCTATTTTATCGATAACGAGTATTATTTTGGCCGGGACGGGGTCTATGGCTACGGAGATGATGGGGAGCGGTTCGCCTTCCTGAATCGGGCGGTACTGGAGTTGCTGCCGCGCCTTGGATTTCGGCCGGATGTTCTCCACTGTCATGATTGGCATACGGCGATGATCCCGCTACTGCTTAAGGAGCATTTTCGGGAGGATGAGGCCTATCAGGGAATCCGCACGGTCTATACGATTCATAATTTACTGTATCAGGGCATATTTCCGCGTGAGGTGCTAGGCGATTTGCTTAGTGTTCCGGATCATTATTTTACAGCGGATGGGGTTGAATACTACGGGAATGTCAGCTTCATGAAGGCTGGGCTGGTCTATGCCGATCATGTGACGACGGTCAGTCCTACCTATGCATCCGAGATTCGTACTCCCTACTATGGTTATGGAATGGACGGTTTGCTGCG
This sequence comes from Paenibacillus aceti, assembly GCF_003614185.1. Classification (GTDB taxonomy): domain Bacteria; phylum Bacillota; class Bacilli; order Paenibacillales; family Paenibacillaceae; genus Fontibacillus; species Fontibacillus aceti. Next base: position 1,705,702 of record NZ_KZ987724.1, on the reverse strand, counting down.
CTCGCTCGGAGATCGGCTCACCGGAATTGTGAACGGGATTGATGCGCAGTTGTATAACCCGGCGACAGACGATCAGATTTATGTAAAATATCGCAGTAGCCTGGCCAAGAAGCAGCAGAACAAGCTGGAATTGCAGAGAGAGGTCGGTCTGCCTGAGAACGGGGCGATTCCTCTGATCGGTATGGTAACCCGATTGGTCGAGCCGAAGGGGCTTGATCTACTGACGCGGATTTTGGATGAATGGCTTCATAACAATGATGTACAATTCGTGCTGCTTGGCACGGGCGACCAGAGCTATGAGAATTGGTTCAGGGAAGCAGCCTTCCGTCATCCACAGAAGCTGGCGGCGAAGATTCTGTTCAGCGATCAGCTGTCTCGGCGTATCTATGCCGGCAGCGATCTGTTCCTGATGCCCTCGCGTTTTGAACCCTGCGGAATTAGCCAATTGCTGGCGCTGCGCTATGGAAGCATTCCAGTCGTGCGGGAGACGGGGGGGCTGAATGATACGGTCCATTCATATAATGAATATACCAGGGAGGGCAATGGCTTCAGCTTCCATAACTTCAATGCCCATGATCTGCTATATACATTGAACAGAGCCGTCTCGTTCTACAGGCAGCCGGAAATATGGGCAGGCATCGTGAAGAATGCGATGGCTGGGGATTATAGCTGGCAGCAATCGGCCAAGCAATATGCGGAGATTTATGCGCGCTTGCAAGCATAGAAAATAAGCCGGGCACAGCAGAATACGATCAGTGAGTAGCGCCAACTGATGGTATCCTGCTGTGACCCGGCTTTATTGTATTTTGCGATACAGAATGCGGAATCCGAACGGATCTAGCTTAATATTCATCGTGCCTGCTTCGGGGGCGACGTTCTCTCCGGTCAGTGCATCCTGCCAGTCACTGGTCTGAATCGGATGCGAGAGCACGCAGGCCTTATCCGTGTTGTTCATCCAAATCGTGAAATGCATACTATCATTCATACGTTCGTAGATAATGCAGGGGTTATCGCTCTTGGCCTGCAGGAAGCGGAAGCGCCCCTGTCTCAATACGGCATGCTTCTTGCGCAGGGCAATCATGATTATATAGAAATCGAGCAGTTCCTTATTCTGCTTCTGCGGATCCCACTCCATGCACTTGCGGCAATCGGGATCACCATTCCCGGTCAAGCCGATCTCATCGCCATAGAATATGCAGGGCGTGCCGATATAGGTGAACAGGAAGACGACACAGAGCTTAAGCTTTCGGGTATCCCCACCAACTCGGGTAAGCAGTCGCGGCGTGTCATGTGTGCAGAGCATATTGAAGATAACTTCATTCGTTTGCTGGGGATAGCGCATAATAAGCGAGCCCATTTCATTCGAGAAGCTGTAGCCGTCCATACCACCGCCGAAAAACTCCAGCACCTTGTCAGCAAAAGGATAATTCATGACAGAATCGAACTGATCGCCCAGCAGCCAGTTAAGGGAATCGCTCCACACCTCCCCGATAATGTAAGCCTCTGGATTCGCTCTCTTGACAACATTACGGAAATCCCGCCAAAAATGATGGTCGATCTCATTAGCTACATCCAGACGCCAGCCATCCAGCTTGATCTCCTGTATCCAGTATTCAGCTACACCGAGCAAATATTCCTTCACCTCCGGGTTGGCGGTGTTGAATTTGGGCATATTGCCGAAGAAGCCGAAGGTGTCATAGGTGGGGAGCCCGTCCTTGATTTTCACCGGATACTCATTAATGTGGAACCAATTGGCATATTTAGAGTTCTGGCCATGCTTCAGCACATCCTGGAAGGGCGGAAATTGTTCCCCGCAATGATTGAAGACGGCATCGAGCACGACGCGTATTCCACGTTCATGACAGGCTTCGGCCACCTTCTTCAGCAACGCATTATCACCAAAATGAGGGTCTACTTGTCTGTAATCGATCGTGTCATATTTATGGTTGGAAGGCGCGACGAACAAGGGGGTGAAGTAAATCGCGTTGATCCCTAGCTCAACAAGATAATTCAGATGATCAAGCACCCCTTGCAAATCTCCGCCGAAGAAATTATCATAGGTCGGGGTCTTTCCCCAGCCCTCTACGGGCTTCGGATCATTCCCCGGATCGCCATTGGCGAACCGTTCGGGCATAATCTGATAGAAGACAGCTTCCTTGGCCCACTCCAGTACCTTGAATACGTCGATCTCATGAATATACGGGAATTCGAAGCATTCTCCGGGCGGTGAGGGAGGGTCATGCTGAAGTCCTGAATCGAGCATATAGATCGTCTCGGTGCCAGCAACTAGCTTAAAAGCATAGGACAAGCGCCGATACCGGGGACGCACCGCCACTTCCCAATAGTCGAACATGCGATCATGGGCGGCCTTCTCCATCGGATATTCCTGGTAGGTACCGGCCCAATTATATTTGTCCCCTGTCATAGCAATCACTTGCTCCAGGTCATCGCGCTTCGTTCTGATCCGCAGATGGATCGTCGAATTGTCGTAGGCATAGGCCCATTTGTCTCTAGGGACATGATATAGAGCTTCTAGCAGCATAAAGGTTCAACTCCTTAGTCATATTATGTCCAAGTGACTAAAAATTGAATAATGCATGATTTGATTAATAAATATTCATTGACGATTTAACGCGTTCAAGTGATTGCTGGTGCGTAAATGTGCAGTATGATGGAGTTTATGGAAAAAAACGATCTGTTTTCTGCGCTTTACTTGTGAAATAATTATGAAAATCGAAATTAACCTTTGCATATATATGCATTGTGATTTATAATTGCCAAGTAATCAAAGAACGCTAAAGACAGGAGAGAGAGAAAATGAAAAAGTGGGGAACATTAATTATAGCTCTATTGATGGTGACCAGCTTGCTGGCAGCATGCGGACAAAATAAAAACAATAATGGAGACGCGCCAGAGTCGGGTGCCGCAAATAACGGCAATGCTGGCAAGAAGGTAGTTACGCTCGGAACAAGCGCAGACTTCGCTCCATATGAGTTCCATATTAAGAATGAGAAGGGCGAGGATGAAATCGTCGGCTTCGATATTGAAATCGCTAAGGAGATTGCCAAGGATCTGGGCGCGGAGCTGCAAATCAAAGATCTTCAATTCTCTTCATTAATGAATGAATTGAACAGCGGTCGAATTGATTTTGCCATTTCCGGTTTGAGTCCTACACCTGATCGTCAGAAGGAAGTAGACATGTCGAAGATTTACTTCACGGCTACGCAGGCGGTTGTCACTCGTGCTGGAGAAGAAGGCAGCTACAAGACGATCGATACATTGGTAGGTAAGAAGATCGGCGTTCAGAAGGGCTCGATCCAGGAGGAGATCGCGCAGACGATCCAAGATGCCAAGATCACTTCTCTGGCGAAAACTCAAGATATTATGATGCAGCTTAAAACAGGTCGTGTAGACGTAGCCATTATCGAAGGCCCTGTAGCTGAGGCATATGTAAGTAATATCGATGGTCTGACCATCGCAGAGGCGCAGCCGGAGGCAGAGGATGATGGATACATCGTCGCTGTGAAGAAGGGCAATGACGAGCTTCTTGAGAAGGTGAACGCTACCCTGACTCGCCTGATGGAAGATGGAAGCATGGAGGAATACATTCAAGCCGCCAGTGAACTGGCAGTGAAATAAAAAAGGCTCTTTATGGATCTAATTTAGAAAATAGCGGAGCAGCTTTTCGCTATTTTCTCTTTTTCTGCAAGTGTTCGGATGAAATGGGAGGAATGATCTAGTTATGAAGTTCTTTACGATGTTTTGGGAGTACCGTGACTACTTCTTCACCGGTGTGCAGTATACGCTCTTGCTGGCTGCGATCGGTGTCATTTGCGGTTTTATTCTGGGGCTATTAATCGCTCTCGTGCGGATGTCGCCCTGGAAAATGGTTCGTTTCCTTGGCAATGCCTGGGTAGAGTTCCTGCGCGGTACGCCGATGATGGTGCAATTATTAATTATTCATTATGGCTTCTCGCAATTATTCGGTGTTAATTTTACGCCGATTCAATCGGGCGCGATTACTCTGTCGATCAACAGCTCGGCTTATTTAGCGGAGATCTTCCGCGCGGGTATTCAAGGCGTAGATCGCGGTCAAGGGGAAGCGGCACGTTCGCTAGGGATGACGCAGGGGATGTCGCTTAGGTTCATCATCATTCCGCAGGCGATCAAGTCGGTGCTCCCGGCCATTGGTAATGAGTTCATTACGATCATTAAGGAATCCTCCATCGTCTCTATTATCGGGGTGACGGAGCTGATCTTCCAATCCGGCTCTGTCGTCGGCATTACGTATAACGGGATGACTCCGTATCTGATCGTCGCAGTGATCTACTTTATTCTGACATTTACACTATCACGGATCTTGGGTGTGTTCGAAAGGAAGTTGAAGGCCAGTGATAACCGTTAAAAATTTGCATAAAAAATTCGGTCAGCTTCATATTTTGAAGGGAATTGACCTGGAAATCTCGCAAGGGGAAGTCGTCGTCGTGATCGGTCCGAGCGGGTCGGGCAAAAGTACTTTTCTACGCTGCCTGAATTTGCTGGAATCTCCGTCTGACGGTGAGATTCTGTTCGAGGGCGAATCGATTACGTCACGAGGGCATAACATCAATTTGACGCGCCAGAAGATGGGGATGGTATTCCAGCAGTTTAACCTGTTCCCGCATAAAACGGTGCTCGACAATATTACGCTGGCGCCGATCCGTGTGAAGAAGATGGAGAAGAACAAGGCGGAGGCGGTCGCGATGGATTTGCTGCAGACGGTCGGTCTGCAGGATAAGCGGGATGCTTATCCTTCGCAGCTCTCCGGCGGGCAGAAGCAGCGGATTGCGATCGCCAGAGCGCTGGCGATGGAGCCGCATGTGATGCTGTTCGATGAGCCGACATCAGCGCTCGATCCCGAGATGGTCGGCGAGGTGCTCGATGTCATGAAGAAGCTGGCTGACAAAGGGATGACGATGGTGATCGTCACCCATGAGATGGGCTTCGCTCGCGAAGTCGGCGACCGCATTATCTTCATGGATCAAGGCCAGATACTGGAGCAAGGTCCACCTGAGCAGTTGTTCGGTGCGCCTCAGCAGCAGCGGACGAAGGAATTCTTGAGCAAGGTGCTTTAACCAGTAAAGCTTTGTGAAAAAGCCTGCAGAAATGCAGGCTTTTTCACTTGATTTCTCCGCAATCGAACTAAAACGGAGGAAAAAGATGCACTTTCGCAGGAATTCACACACTAGATGCACCATATCCAAATTTTCCCCACCATGCGCAGTAATTTGCCTCGTACTAGCTCCTACGAACGAATGTATCGACTAATTTCCCTTAAACTTAGCTCTCGCCCCTCACATGAAACTCTATTACTCTACTACTCTAACTTACTCAGCTAACTCACCAAGACTCAACAGCCACCAGCCCACTTTCACTAGTCTATAATCTACGAAGATGACGTAATTTTTGTCATTATTTTAGTTGTGGAAATCCGCGTCGTATCAGGCTTTGTGCGAAAATGGTAACAATTACATGAGCTATTGGTTACAAAGTTGTGATATATTCAAAAGGCCGAAACTTGCTAGAACAAGTGCGGGGGACGATTTAACGAAGAGCTAGTCTGATAATGGAGCGATACCAGATTAGCATTCTTGGGGTGAAGCGCAGGTAGAATAGTAACAAATTATTAAAAAGATTGTTACTTCCTTGCGTAGGGAACTTCCTTTCCCGAATCCGACAACTAACTCCGCAGGCGCATAAAAGGAGGACAACATGAAGAAACAACATACATGGACTTTCAAGCGTATTATGAAGACGGCGATGATCACTGCCGGATTATTCGGAGCGATGCAGACCGTTCCTGCGCTGGCTGACTCGTTACATACAGCGAAGGAAGGAGATACCTTCTATACTCTGTCGAAGCAATATGGAGTGTCGATGGACAAGCTGATTACAGCTAATCCATCCGTTAAGGCTACGAATATCTACGAGGGCCTTAGTATCACAATTCCTGATGATAGCAATAGCGATAATAGCAACAGTACTAAGGCAGCTGCCCCTGAGGTGAAGGCGGCGTCTACGAGCCCAGCAGCGATTCTGCCAACGCTCAACGTGCTTGCTGATCAGAAGATCGTCGAAGCCTGGGGCAAGAGCTTCAATTATAGCAAAACCGTCGATGTGAAGGCATCTGCTTACTCCTCGGCACCGAGTGAGAATGGCGGCTATGGCGCGGTAGATTTCTATGGTAATCCGCTTAAGCTCGGAACGATCGCCGTTGACCCGAAGGTCATTCCGCTGGGAACCAAGGTGCTGGTCACCGGACATAGTCATGATGGCTTGCCGAAGAAGGCGTTCGTTGCTACGGCCACGGATATCGGGGGCGCGATTAAAGGAAAGCGAATCGATATTTTCATTCCAGGCAGCCCGTCATTCGTGAATCAATTTGGATATCAGGAAGTTAAGCTATACGTATTAAAATAGAAGCAATAAACAGGGCCGTACCGGATTTTCTCAATCTGGTGCGGCCCGTTTTGTATCATAATTTATGCTTCTCGGTCTGCAGCATCGTCGCCACATTCACGAACTGATACCCTTTGGCTTTGAGCTCGCGAATGATCTCAGGCAGTGCTTCTATCGTCCCGCTCAGATCGGTGCCATAGCCGCCTCCGGCATGCTGCAATACAATCGATCCGGGTCCTACGGTTTCCAGTACATTCTGCTTGACCTTCTCCTTGTCGAGACCTTTCCAGTCGAGAGAATCGACGTTCCAGTTCACAACCCGGTAGTTATGACGCTTGGCCCAGCGTACCTGTGCCTCGTTAATATCGCCGTACGGGGGTCGAATCAGTCTCGGACGGTAACCGACGATATTCTGAATCACCTTCTCGGTGCGCAGAATTTCGGATTGGAACTCAGCGAGCGTATGTTTCTTGAATTGCTGGTGAGTATAGGAGTGGTTGCCGATGATATGGCCATCCTTATGAATATTGCGCACAAGATCCGGGTGCTTCTTGGCCCGGCTGCCTACGACGAAGAAGGTCGCCTTGACTCCTTCACGCTTCAGAATCTTCAGCACCTGCGGGGTAAAGCGGGGATCAGGCACATCATCGAAAGTGAGAGCCACCTGCTTGACCCGGGGACCGCGGAATACGAAGGTCTCGGAATACTTGCGCTGCAGTTCCGCCAGATTAAGCGGCTTGGTGCTGGCCTCTGTGGATGTAGGTGCCGTGTCCTCCGCACCCGGTGCACCCGGTGACGACCGTTCGGCTTGCATGCTCCCGGAGCTCGGGAACAGCAGAAGCAGTATTGTGATGACGATCATCCAGCGTTTAAGCCCTGTGGACATAGCATTACCTCTTCTCCAAAAATAAATGTCATGTTTTGGTATGCCCATATTCGACCAATATTATGATGGAATTATTAATTTTGCGAGAAAACGCTTCATTTATTCACCTGTTGATATTGTAGTGAGGTTTGTCACAGACTGATGGGTGAAAAAATTGCATCTTAAGATGAAGTGTCTGAACATAAGCGAAAACAGGCGTCTACGATACAGAAAGGGGACTGAACAAATTGACGGAAGTAATATCCAATATCGAGGTATCACCAGGAGTATTTCGTCTGGCTGTCGCCGGTCAATTCGCCGGGAGGATGGGCCAGTTTTACATGATTCGCGCCTGGGACAATTATCCGCTGCTGTCCAGGCCGCTCAGTATTTTTGACATTACGCCTGAACGAATTGAATTTCTATATTTGGTGGTCGGGGAAGGTACAGCATTGCTCTCGCGATTGAAAAAGGGAGACAAGCTTACCCTCGAAGGTCCAATGGGGAACGGATTTACGGCTCCGGAGGGCAAGACAGCCTTTATTGGCGGGGGAATCGGTATTGCCCCGTTTTATTATGCCCTGCGGCAGGTGCCGGCGGCCGAAGTATATCTTGGCTTCAGCCGCGAGCCTTATATGGTAGAGGAGTTCCGCGAGGCAGCAAGCGGGCAGGTACATGTCAATGTGGGCGGAGTCATCCTGGATGATGTGGATTTTGATGCCTATGACACAATTATCGCTTGCGGACCGCATCCGATGCTGCATGCGGTGCAGCGTAAGCAACAGGCTTCCTCCGGCCGGGCTAAAGTATATGTATCGTTGGAGAATCGGATGGCTTGCGGAATCGGAGCATGTCTCGTATGCAGCGTGAAATGCAAAGATAAACGGAAGAAGGCCTGTACAGACGGTCCAGTATTCCCAGCTGAGGAGGTAGTGTTCGAATGATCGACTTATCATGTTCTTTTGGCAAGCTGACCTTTAAGAATCCGATCGTGATGGCGTCGGGAACCTTCGGTTTTGGACAGGAATACGGTGCGATTTATGATATTAACCGCCTTGGGGGTATTTCTGGCAAAGGCTTGACCCTGCAGCCTAAGGCAGGTAATGAGGGGATTCGGGTCTTTGAGACACCGTCTGGTCTATTGAATAGCGTCGGCTTGGAGAATCCGGGAGTAGAGGCATTCCTCCGTGATGAATGTCCGCGCTGGGAGCAGATGGAGCTTGTCCGCATTGTCAATCTGGGCGGAAACACCGTTCAGGATTATGTAGAAGGGGCGGAATTGATCGAAGCGGATGCGAAGCGAAGACAGCTTGCAGGCAAGCCTGCGGTCGATATGATCGAGCTGAATATCTCCTGTCCGAATGTGAAGGCGGGCGGGATGGCTTATGGCATCCAGACGGAGACGGCGCGCGAGGTCGTCCGCAAGGTTCGCGCTGCGACAACACTTCCGCTCGTCATCAAGCTATCCCCAAATGCCGAGGACATCGTCAGTATGGCCGTGATGTGCGAACAGGAAGGGGCGGACGGAGTGTCGCTGGTCAATACTTTCTCCGCCATGAAGATAGATATATATAAACGCCGCAGCGTATTCAATAATCTCTATGCGGGTCTGTCCGGGCCTGCGATCAAGCCGATTGCGCTGCGCATGGTGCATCAGGTCAGCCAAGCCGTCTCCATCCCGGTGATGGGCATGGGCGGAATTTGCAGTGCGACAGATATCATCGAGTTTATTATGGCCGGAGCGACGGTTACTCAGGTCGGAACCTATAATTTTATGAATTTACGTGCTGGAGAGGATCTGCTGGGGCAGTTAGAACAGTTCATGATCTCCGAGAAGATATCCTGCTTGGACGAAATCCGCGGCATCCTATAGAATAATAGCAAGGATGTTCTTAGGAGGCAGGCAAACATGGCATTTGAAGATATTAAGCTACAGGCTGTTCCTATGGGGCGAGATCTCGCGATATTGATTACTGGCGGGGCTGCTCATATAGGGGCGACATCCACAGCATACTGGAGTGGAGAGAAGATAGAGGTTATTACTTCCGCAGTGCCAGGCCACAAAGAGCATGTCTTAACCGCTGGCATGGCCCATCAGGCTGCTCAGGAGCTAAGGCGTACAGTCACGGTCATTATGGGAATTCATTATGATCATTTAAGCAAGGCTGAAATCGTCGAAGTCTCGGCTCGTACAGATGCCATTTTCAGAGATTATTTAAGCACCTGTTCCGAGTATGAGGGGCAAGCCGATGGAAGGAGAATAGAGAGATGAATAAGGAAGCATCAACTGGAGATAAATTTCACCGCCAGGCGATTTCTGCCGCGGCAGCGCAAGCTAGAATTATGCCTTTTGTAGCTACAAGCGGTATAGAACGGGTGAAGATTACTGAATCCGCAGGACGGATATTGGCTGAGGATATTTATGCACCGCATCCTTATCCGTATTTTCGTCGCTCAGGGATGGACGGTTATGCGATTATTAGCGGGGATACTCAGAATTGCAGTGCGGAGCAGCCGGTTCTACTCGAGGTTGTCGATCAGATCCCTTGTGGGAGCCTGCCCGCCATTCAGATCCTCCCGGGTACTGCCGCCCGGATCATGACCGGGGCGAAGGTGCCGGATGAGGCGGATACGGTCGTCATGCTGGAAATGACGGAACAGAAGGTACAGGACGGCGTGACTTATGTTAAGTTAATACGGGAGATCCCGCCGGGGAAGAACATTACTCCGGTCGGCTTTGAGGTTGCGGATGGAGACAAGCTGCTGGATAAAGGCTGTAAAATATCTGCCGGAGAAATCTCGGTGCTGGCTACCTTCGGCCTGGCCGAGGTTCCAGTGATGCGGCGTCCGCAGGTCGCGGTGCTCTCCACCGGCTCTGAGCTGCTCAAGGTTGAAGAGCCGCTGCAGGATGGCAAGATCCGCAACAGCAACACGTATATGCTGGCTTGCCAGATCGCCGAGGCCGGCGGGGAGCCTCATCTGCTGGAAGCGATCCCGGATCAGCTAGACCGGGCAAGGCAGATCATCTCCGAGGCTTTGGCCAGCTATGACATCGTCATCACGACCGGAGGAGTATCCGTTGGTGATTATGATATTATGGCCGATCTGGTCAAGGGGCCGGATGTCGAGTTGCTGTTCAACAAGGTTATGATGCGTCCCGGTAGTGTTACGACTGCTGCCGTACAGGACGGCAAGCTACTATTTGCTCTTTCCGGCAATCCTGGCGCCTGTTTTGTGGGCTTTGAGCTGTTCGTGCGACCGCTGATCGGCGGGATGCTGGGCAGGCCGCAGCCTTTTCTGCCAGAGATTGAAGCGGAGCTGGGGGCAGATTATCCGAAAATCAACAACTTCACCCGTTTTGTAAGGGGGCGGCTGGAGCTATCTACCGGGAAGCCGGTCGTCTATCCGGCGCTGCTCGATGAATCGAGTGTGATGATTACGATTAAGGATAGCGATGTTCTGATCGTAATCCCCCCGACGACCACCGGGATACAGGCTGGGGAGAAGGTAAAAGCGCTGAAGCTGTCTGGCGCCGCATGGTGATGAGTAAATCGGCAGTGATCCAGATCGTCGGGTATAAGAATAGTGGGAAGACGACGCTGATCGGCAAATTACTGGAGAGCTTCAAAGCTATGAATCTGCAGGTGGCTGTGATTAAGCATGATGCGCATGGCTTTGAGATGGATCGCGAAGGAACCGACACCTATTCGCATCATCAGCATGGTGCGGCCGCGATTGCCATCACTTCGCCTTACCGGACGGCGGTAATTGAGGAACAGGCGACCTCACTGGTGCAGCTGATCGAGCGGTTCAAGTGCTATGATCTGATCTTGGTAGAGGGCTTCAAGAGGGAAGCGTATCCGAAGATTGTGCTGCTCCGGGGCCGGGAGGACCTGTCTCTGCTACAGGAGCTAAGCCAGGTCAGAGCCTATGTGACGCGGAATCAAGACGGGTCACGTGTTAGAGCTATCGCTGCCCCACCGCTTCATTTTGGCGCGGATGAGTCGCAGCAAATCGCAGCTTGGATTGCCAGGGAAGCAGGAATTGCATCCCCAGCCCCATAGAGCGTCGGTCGTCCTATTGACTATCAACCCGTCGCTCAATCGCTTCGGACATCGTCTTGTCGGTCAAGTGGGCATATACCTCGGTTGTCTCGGTCGAAGCGTGTCCAAGCTGTTCCTTGGTCTTATAGATATCATTTTGCAAATAGTAATCGGTCGCGAACGAATGGCGCAGCTTATGTACGGTTAGATAAGGCTTGCCGAAGCGTTTCGCATATTTGATAATCATCGCCTGGATGGCTCTCTTCGTCATTCGCTTGCCTTCGGTATGACCGTTGGGCAGAGCGACGAAGAGGGCTTTTTCCCGTTTCGGGGTGCGGTATCTGGATTGTCTCAGCGTCAAATAGTGAACGAGGTCATCCTTCGATTGCTCGCGGAAATAGACCGGAGTCTTGAAGGTCTCGTCATTATTGCCTTTGCGGTAGACCTGGAGCAATTTATTGTTCAGATCGAGATCATCGACATTCAGATTGACGACTTCGGATACCCGCAGCCCGGAATTCAGAATGAGGCTGGCGATACAGGCATCGCGCTCCTTATTATGCTCGTAGGAATAGAGCGCCTGCTTATTGTTCTCGATGTCATGTCCATACCCCTCGGCAATATAGCTGATGAATTCGATCAATTCATCCTCTTCAAGGATTTTCCCCTTCAGCTTGGCCGCGGTATCCTTCGGCTTATGAATCCGCTTGATTTCCACCTTGGCCATAATGTTGCGCTTCAATAACGGATAGAAGTTCTCATCCTCGGCGATCTGGCTCAAATAATGAAACAGAGAGCGCAGCGAGGACATTTTGCGTGCTACGGTAATGCGGGAGTTCGTCCCTTCGGTCCTTGTCGTCAAATGCAGCCGATAGCCTACCACACTCTCCATCCGCAGCGTCTCCAGCTCCAGCAGGGTAACCCCCCCGTTATTGTCGGCGACAGACAAGCCCTCGGCGCGCATCCAGCCGAAGAACTGCTCATAGTCGCGAACATACTCTAACAGTGTGGAGGGGGAGAGGTCCGGCAGCTTATAATCGATGAACTGCTGCACGAACCAGGGCATGTGGACGATTCTTTCGTCCAGCTTCTTGCGGTCGATTACTTTTTGTACATTCATTCGTCACTACACCTCCGACTTGCGAGAGAGAAATATATAATCCGGTTCCCCGCGGGATTGCTTCACTTCAAGCACTTCGACCTGGCCAAAATAACGCTCCATCCGCTGCGCAAACTGCGAAGAAGCTGTGGCGCTCCAAAATGTAATGCAGCCACCGGGCTGCAGCAGTCGGTATAATATATCGAAGCTGTTCTCGTGATAGAGCGAGTGGTTCTGCTCGAACACTTTCCAATCCGGTCCGTTATCGATATCGAGGCAGACCAGATCGAATTTATCGCGGGTCGTTCCAATCCATTCGATAAGATCCGCGTGAACCAGCCTGGTCCTGGGGTGCTCGAGAGCCCGGTCAGAGACATCAGCCAGCTCCGTGCGGTTCCAGTCGATGATTTTCTGCTCAATCTCTACGACAGTGACCTGTTCTATGCGAGGGTCAAGCAGCGCTTCCTGCAGCGAGAAACCGACTCCTAATCCGCCGATTAATACATGCTTGGGCTGTGATACATATTGCAAGGCGCTGCGGACGAGCAGTCGCTCTGATTCTCCATTATAAGTCGCCATAAGAAATGTGCCGTTGCTGATGATTTCGTAATTTTCCCCCCTACGTTGCAGCTGGATTTCGCCTCTGGGTGTATTGGCCCGCTCGATAATTTCAGCGGGGACGTTGCTATGATTCATGAGAGCGCATCTCCTTTGCTAGAAAGTATGAGTTCAACATCTATTGTACACGATAGCGGCCGAGAAATAGCAATATCATTGTTTATCGTTATAAAATTACATCATATGAAAAATTCATAATAGAAAACCTAAATACGTTTTTTGCACATCCATCCTTTATGCCCATTCTCAGTTTATCTAGCTACAACTCCGCTCTGTTACAAAAAGGAAGGCAGATTTAAAGCCCTATTCCAACGTTTTTCGTGATATAATGAGCTGTTGTCTGCTACGGATTTTTTCAGGTACGTAAAGGGGTTATCATTTCATGAAATTTACGGTTAATTACTTATCATTCTTTGTCATTCAGGTAGAAGGGAAGGAAGGCCAGACCGTCAAGAATTACAAGCACTTTCAGACGATGGACGGCTATGAATATCTGGAGAGTGAGATCCGCTCATTCCTCGATGGAGAGTTCACCAGGATCGCCAAGCGCAAGGTAGAGAAGAATCCTGTGGTGGAGCAGGCTCCTACGAAAATCGGTCGCTTTATCGTTGAGCCTGGCTATGAATTGGACAGCAATCCGAACTTCAATATGTTCGCCCGGCTGCGCGGCGCCGAGGACAAGGAGGATTACAAGAATGCTTGTGATGATCTGGTCCGGGGCTATCTGGAGGCGAGCTCGGTTCGCGGTGGCGCCTTGATCGTAGTCCAGGCAAAGCTGGAGAAATATTCGGAGGACCCGTATATCTTCGTGCTGAAATGTGACTTTGAACCGAAGATTGCCCGGATTTCCGATGAACACAGCCTGATCAGCAAGGTGGAGATGGCGATCAGCGCGCGAAATATGAAATCGATCCTATATCCGTATATGTATGAAGAGGGTATGGTGGATGAATGGGAGCTGAAGATCCATCAGTCCTCCCACGCTAAATATTTCGAAGATTTCCTCCGCTTCGTCACCTATGAAATGTCGATCCCGGAAATCGTTAATGAACAGGTGATGGAGTTCGTCCAGACCTATGTGGAGACCAAATGGCCGGATGAGAATGAAGAGGAACGCCAGCAGGTGGAGAAGGAGATCGAGCTATGGGCAGCGAGTGAGAAGAGAGTCATTCAGGATAAATGGGAGCCGACGGAAGTGATCGAGGCAGCCGAACGGATCGTGGAGATCAAGCCGGAGATTGAGCTGAAATTCAGGATCGGGGATACGGTAGTCAAGGGCAAGCTGGCCGATTTCGGCAACGAGGTTCATATCGCCAGGGTGAATGGCCGTTACGCGGTCATCCTCGAAGGCGATTCAATCACGTTTGATAAAGCTTTTTCCCCTGTAGAGCTGTTGCAGCCGGACCCGTTCGAGATTGTGGCCCAGCGGATCATGGAGAAGAAGCCCGAGGAAGATGACCTGCCTCCTTTTTAAAATAGAGCGATTAGCCTCATAACAAGCATGCGCTTATTTGCTGCGGTATGGATTCCGCCAAATAAGCGCTTTTTGCGTTTGCCGGAACCAGCTTCGTATGATTTGTTTCACTACGGAAATACTACTCGTGCTAGTAATATCGACGGATTCTATAATTTCAGGCGATGGAGCGGTTAGGGGGATGGATATATGTGGAAAGTCATAGTGGATCATTTTCCCGGTTGGGATGTTGTTCTTCAAGCTGTAATGCTATTGATTCTGCCTATAATCTTCAATTATCTGTTTCAATGGGCCCATACCAATCTGCGCAGGCGGAATTCGCTGAAGGACAGCGGCAATGCAGGGGACAAGTCCAATGCGGCTGAGAATAGTAGTCCTCATGAGCAGGGTCAAGCGGACGGACAGCAGGTCATGGAGAGGTATGAGGATAATCTCGCTTGGCTTAAGGAGCGGGCGACGAAGCACTGTGATATACACATCAGGGAGTTCATGGTGGGAGGCGAGAACAGAGCGGCTCTTTTATATGTCGATGGACTCTATGATAAGACGCTGGTTGACACGCAGGTTCTGGAATCCTTGATGAATAAGGGTGGGGAGGAGGGGCATCCAGACGATGATATCCCGGTCACGAAGGAGAATCTGCTGAATCTGATCCTGCCGATCAGCCAGGTGAGTGATACGCATCAGCTGCATCAAGTCGTGGAGGACATATTGACAGGCACGGTCGCTTTGCTGGTAGAAGGCGTGGAAGAGGTGCTGATGCTTAGCGGCTCAGCCGGTAATAGTAGAGCGATTGAAGAACCGGTATCGGAAGGCCTGTTAAGAGGGCCGCGGACAGGCTTCACGGAGACGTTAAGCGAGAATACGGCTTTATTAAGACGGCATGGCAGGAATGAGAGCTTGCGGATGACCAAATTCAAAGTTGGGTCGAGGGTCAAGAAGGATCTGATCGTCGCTTATGTAGAGGATATTGCTAATTCCGAGCTGGTTGATGAGGTCATCCACCGGATCGAGGCGATCGATCTCGATTATGTGGCGGAGTCAGGCTATGTTGAGCAGCTGATTGAAGACAATAGCTTCAGCTTGTTCCAGCAGGTTCAGAGTACGGAAAGGCCGGATCGGGTGATCGGCGCATTAATGGAGGGCCGGGTCGCCCTCTTGCTCGACGGAACTCCCTTTGTCTTGATCGTTCCTGTCACCTTTAGCATGCTACTTCAATCGCCAGAGGATTACTACGAACGATGGATACCAGCGACACTGCTGCGCTTGCTGCGATTCTTCACCGCTTTTCTGGCGGTATTTACGCCAGCTATCTATATATCCTTTATCTCGTATAATCAAGGGCTGATTCCTACCGAGCTGGTGGTTACGATTATTGAATCGCGGCAGAGCGTCCCCTTTCCCTCCATTATTGAGGCGTTGATTATGGAAATTTCGATTGAAATTCTTAGGGAAGCGGGTATTCGCCTGCCGAAGCCGATCGGGCCTGCCATGGGTATCGTTGGAGGTCTGATCATTGGGGATGCGGCAGTGAATGCGGGAATTATCAGTCCCTTCCTGGTCATTGTGGTAGCGGTAACCGCGATTTCATCCTTTGCTATTCCGTCCTATAGCACGGGGATTACTCTTCGTATTCTTCGCTTCCTAGCGATGTTCTGCGCAGCTTTTCTCGGCTTATATGGTACCGTGCTGTTCTTCATCCTAGTATGCAGCCATGTGGCTAGACTGAAGAGCTTCGGCGTACCGTATGTGAGCCCGATGAGTCCCTTCCGGTGGAATGATTGGAAGGATTTCATTGTGCGCATGCCGCTGAAGGTCATGAATCGGCGTCCCATAATGATGAAGACGAAGGATTCTAGCCGCAGGGACAAATGATGGCGTGATGAAGGGAGTATTTCTATGTTAACAGAGGATAAGAAAATCACGACTTCACAGACGGTAGTCATCGTCAGCAACTGCATACTAGGTTCGGGAATCCTCACTTTACCAAGGGTGCTTGCGGATAGTATGAAGACCTCCGATGGCTGGATCTCGATCATTCTGGGCGGAATCTTAATTATGCTGGCCGGGCTCTGTATCGTGAGATTATCGCAAAGATTTCCGGGGAAAACGCTCTACCAATTTTCCCGGGAGCTCATGGGGAAATGGTGTGGCAGCATATTCAGTATATTGATCGCCACATTTTACATTTTCATAGCCGCTTTTGAATTGAGAGTCATGTTCGAGGTTACGACCCTATATTTGCTTGAGGATATACCCAGATGGGCCATCATCATGTCCTTTATATGGGTCGGTTTGTATATCATCAAGGGCGGACTTGGAGCAATCGCTCGGCTATATGAGATCATACTGCCGAGCACCGTCGTTGTATTTGTGTTTTCAATGATCTTGAGCGGCAAAATATTCGAGGTGGACAATTTACTGCCTGTGTTGGGAGATGGGATCTTTCCGGTGATCAAGGGGGTAAGCTCAACGATACTCGTATTCTTAGGTCATGAGCTGATGTTCACCCTCACGGCCTCTATGCAGCATCCGGAGAAGGCTGGAAAGGCAGTAATTATCGGCATCTCGATCCCTTTATTTCTGAATCTGGTCGCTTTTGTAATGGTGATCGGGGGGATGAGTGTCCATGGGGTCATCAGTAGCACTTGGCCGACCGTGGATTTGCTGCGCAGCTTTGAAATTACGGGGCTTTTCTTTGAGAGATTCGATTTCTTTCTACTAGTGATCTGGATCATGCAAATTCTGACCACCTTTTCGATTTTGCAGTATAACTCCTCGTTGGGGTTTGCTCAAACCTTCAAGACACGGATGAGACCATTCATGTTCTGTTCCATGCCGATCATATTATTCATCGCTTTGATTCCGCGAGATGTGAATGAGCTATTTATGGTCAGTAAAATTTTTGGGGATATCGGTGTTGTAATATTCGTGATTTTGCCTCCTTTACTGCTTGTGTATGCCAAGATCTTCAAGAAAGGAGCCGTGAGGTAAAATGTATCCTATGAAGCGTCAGACTCTGATTGCTCTCTCACTCCTGCTTATGCTCAGCTTGACGGGCTGCTGGGGCAATAAGGAGATTGAGGAGCAGACGATTCTTGTAGGGCTTGGTATGGATGTTGCCCAGCGCTCTTCAGAGGAGGAGCAGCTCGCGGAAAGCGGTAGTATTTATCCCAGGAAGGAACTGGTTACACTTACCTTTCAGATCATTCCTTTTCAGAAAAGACAGGTTTCCAGCAAATCAGATAAATCGAGCAGTGACTTATATTCGAATAT
Source organism: Paenibacillus aceti (assembly GCF_003614185.1). Taxonomy (GTDB): domain Bacteria; phylum Bacillota; class Bacilli; order Paenibacillales; family Paenibacillaceae; genus Fontibacillus; species Fontibacillus aceti. Next base: position 1,687,889 of record NZ_KZ987724.1, on the reverse strand, counting down.
TCAAGAGACCGGAGATTCTATCTTCCAGATGATTCGCCAGATGGCCAACCGAAGATCCAAACCGATGATGGGGCATCATGTGAAGGTGATCGTCATTTCGGAGGAGCTGGCCCGGAAAATCGAGATTGACAAGCTGCTGAAATTCGTCCTCAGGGATAACGCGATCAGGCCGAGCTGCATTGTGTTAATGAGCAAGGGCAAGGCGAGCCAGGTTCTCGTCAGTAACAATTCCGGCGAGATTCCGTCTCTGGAGCTTGTCGGGCTGGTTGAGAATCAGGGTAAATCCAATAATATTTTGCCCTCCAAAAACCTTACCAAGCTGGATGGAATCATCAATTCCGGTTCCAGCTTCACTCTGCAGAATCTAGCTAGCTCGGTGGATGAGGTCGCTGTTGCCGGCGCATCGATTATTAAAGGGAAGACGAGAAAATTGGTCGGATCATTATCGGAATGGGAGGTTCAGGCTCTCTCCTGGATTCAAGGAAGTGTTAAAGGAGGAGTACTCAAAACCATTGATCAAGGGGGACAGACTATCACGTATGAAGTGATCTCCGAGAAGACCAAGATTAAGTCCAAGGTGGAAGGGGATAAAATATCCTTCGAGGTTAATGTGAAAACAATCGGCAGGCTTATTGAGAATTGGGATACGAGGGAGTCGTCTGAAAACGAAGAGTATATCAGGGAAGTGGAGAAACTGTTTGTACGGCAGCTGGAGGACATGATGAATGATGTCATCCGCAAAATGCGGGATACCTATCATGTGGACGTCGGTGGTTTTGGCGATCATTTTCGAATTCAGCACCCCAAAATGTGGAGAAAGTTGGAGAAGGATTGGGACAGCGCCTTCACCAGGTCTGAAGTGAAATGTAATGTAAATCTGATCATTGAAGATACGGGATCTTCAGCGAAATGATCAATATGCAAAAAAAATAAAGGTTGACTAAAATTTGAATTTGTGAATATAATATGATCAAGTTTTTGAAAAGATTGGCTATGAAGAGGAGCAGGTCATGCGGGCGCTTATGTCCAGAGAGCGGTGTAGTTGCTGAAATCACCGTCTTAATCCCGAGTACCGACTCGCCTCCGAGCTGCTGTCCTGAACCGCTGAATAGCGATAGGGAGAGCCGGCTGGCAACCGTTAACATGTGCAGATAGCGAGTGAACTCGCTCTGCTTTGAGGCTGTACATTTTTGCGATGTGCAGTGAAGCTGGGTGGTACCACGGAAGTTAATCCCTTTCGTCCCTGTAGCGCATATTTTGCGTGCGGGATGAAGGGGTTTTTTTTATTGTATATATCAAACCAATGGCTATGATAAGGACCAGATACGAGGGCTTATGTCCAGAGAGCGGTGTAGCAGCTGAAATCGCCGTCTTAATCCACGTATCAACTCACCTTGGAGCCGCATTTCCGAACGCCGTTCTCCGATTTCCGACTGTTAAGAGGAAGGTCATTAAGAGCTGCCGGGTCTGTGCCCGTTATCGCATGAAGAATCAGACCGTGAACAGGTCGTGATTCGTTAAGAGGCCGTACATGTACATGGTTTAATGGGCAGTTTCCGGGGAAATCTGGAGGTCTGTCTGGCATGGACGGCAAAACAAGGGTGGTACCGCGGAAGTAAACCTCTTTCGCCCCTGCGTTAGGTCAGTGAATGGCTTGGCGCGGAGGCGAAGGAGGTTTTTTTATTAATTTTGAAGGGATAGATGGGGAATGAGAAAAATTTACGTGTTTGATACAACGCTGCGTGACGGAGAACAATCTCCAGGAGTAAGTCTGACGACAGAGGAGAAGGTTGAGATTGCTCTGCAGCTGCAGAAGCTGGGGATCGACCGGATTGAGGCTGGCTTTGCGGCGGCATCTCCGGGGGAAATCGAGAGCATCCGCGCGGTATCGAGACAGGTCAAGCATGCGACGCTGCTCAGTCTGGCCCGCTGTCATATGAAGGATATCGATGCGGTTGTCGAAGCGCTGCGCGAAGCCGAGGACCCTTGCCTTCATCTCGTGCTGGCCACCTCGCCGATCCACCGTGAACATAAGCTGCATATGGATAAGGCGAAAATTCTCGAAACCGCGGCATCCGCGATTCGCTACGGTCGGAAATTCTTCAGCAAGGTGGAGTTCTCCGCAGAGGATGCCAGCCGTACGGAGATCGACTTTCTGTGTGAAGTGACCAAGATGGCGATCGATGCTGGCGCCAGCGTGGTCAATCTGCCGGATACTGTGGGCTTCGCGACCCCGGAGCAGTTCGGCAATATGTTCAAGACGATCAAAGCGAGTGTGCCGGGAATTGAGAAAATTCAGCTTAGCACGCATTGTCATGACGATCTGGGCATGGCTACGGCCAATACGCTAGCTGCAATTGCCAACGGTGTTGACCAGTTCGAGGGAACGATCAACGGCATCGGCGAGCGGGCGGGCAACACCTGCCTGGAGGAAGTCGCCTTGGCGCTGGAGACGAGAAGCGATTACTATGGAGCGAAGACTTCCTTGAATCTGAGTGAAATCTACCGTACTAGCCGGATGGTCAGCAAATTGACCGGAATGAGCGTGCCTGGCAATAAAGCGATTGTGGGTGCCAACGCTTTCGCTCATGAATCAGGTATTCATCAGGACGGGATGCTGAAGAATCGTAGCACCTATGAGATTATTACCCCGGAGACAATCGGCGCCAGCTCAAGCAAGCTCGTGCTTGGCAAGCATTCTGGACGCCATGCCTTCAAGGAGAAGTTGATTGATCTGGGCTATGAGCTTCATGAGGAGCAACTCAATATCGCTTTTGCCAAGTTCAAGGTACTAGCTGACCGCAAGAAGAATATTCTGTCTGAGGATATCCGGGCATTGCTGGACGAGAATCTAGCTGACGGGCCTAAGCCGTTTACGCTCGACAATATCCAGGTATCTTACGGTAATAAGACGATGCCAACGGCGGCGGTGCGGATCATGATGGAGAACGGGGATGTCGTCGAGGAGGCTGCGGTAGGAAATGGTTCCGTGGACGCTGTATATCAAGCGATCGCCAAGGCTACGGGGATTACGGCTGAGCTTGAGGACTATACGATTCATTCCGTGACCCAAGGAACGGATGCGCAAGGCGAGGTGCATGTCGTGCTGAGACAGGGCGAGGTGTCGGCCAGCGGGCGCGGGGTGAGCACCGATATCATCGAAGCCAGCGCCAAGGCTTATCTGGAAGCGATGAATCGTCTCATTAGCCGCCAGGATCGTGAGCAGCGACGCGAAGGGAATATTGTGATTTATTGATAATAACCATCATAGAATAGAATGAGTCCCTCAAATGAATAATGAAAAAAGCAGCCGATTCGCAGGTCACCCCCGCATGTCGGCTGCTTTTTATTTTCTTACAGGTCCAGTTCGGCAATCGCCTCTTTGAGCTTGTTCGCAGAAGCCTGGAATTTCTCCAGCTCCTTATCATTCAGCTCAAGATCGAGCACCTCGCGTACGCCCGTGCTGTCTACGATACAAGGCACTCCAAGATAGACATCGGATACTCCGTTGTAATCATTCAGCAGGGTGGAGACGTTCAAGACTGACGCTTCATTCTTAAGTATCGAGACGATAATGCGATCCAGTGCCAGGGCGATAGCATAAGAGGTAGCGCCCTTCGCATTAATGATCTCATATGCCGCGTTCTTGGTGCTCTCGAAGATGCGTTCGCGCTCTTCAGCCGTGAATTCAACATCGATACCGGCCACATTAGCCAGGCTCCATAACGGCAATTCGGAATCCCCATGCTCCCCGATAATATGGGCGTGGATGCTGCGCGGATTGATCTCTTTGGCTTCGCCGATCAGATAGCGGAAGCGCGCGCTGTCTAGCAGAGTCCCGGAGCCGATAACCCGGTTGGAAGGGAAGCCGCTCTTTTTCAAGGATACATAGGATAAAATATCCACTGGGTTCGTAGCGACAAGAATGATACCATGGGTATTGTATTGCACGATATTATGGATGATGCTGTCAAATATGCTGGCGTTACGCTTCAGCAGATCGAGTCTTGTCTCGCCGGGCTGCTGGGAGGCTCCAGCCGCGATGACGATAATGTCGGCCCCGGCGCAATCGCTATAATCGCCCGCCCAAATTTTCATGCCGCCGGTGAACGGCAGACCGTGATTCATATCTAGAGCTTCGCCAAGCGCTCTCTCTTTGTTCGCGTCGATCAGAACCAGCTCCGATACCCGTTCCCGAAGCAATAAGGTGTAAGCTGTTGTTGCTCCTACGGCCCCGGTACCGATAATAACTACTTTACTTGAACAGACTTGAGTTTCCATTCACTTCACTCCTTATTGATTCGAAAAGTAGTACATCACCCATATGTATGTGTACCTCGGCAGATTGTACTTCATTCATTGTACATGAAACCAGTAAATTTTGAACTAAAATGTTATAAATTAAACTACAAAATTTTAATATAAAATGTCGAACCGAAGCTTTGTCGAAAAAAAGGATTCAACGTTTGCAATGGTATATTTATGCCAATAAACGACGTTTTTTATTCAGGGATTTTAATAAAGGGAAGAGATCTATGCTCAGCCAGGCGCATTACCAAATGTAATAGATTGTAACCATTCTGTAAGGAAGGCGCAGTCTAAATATATTATTCTATTAATGTAATTATTAAATACGATAGAAACAGCGGTGATATGAATGTCTAATCTTAGAAACACAGAAGATCCAGAGTTTTGGAGATCGAGAAGCTCGAGAAAGAAGAAAAAACGTCGAATTAAGCCCCTTGTATCTATCGCGGTTCTTTTGGCGTCGGTTGCCATTATTTTATCAGTGGTAGCAGCTCAGAACTTTTGGAAGGATGATACGGGCTCTACAGCCACGGTAGTTTCTCCCCAATTAGTAAGTCCGAAGGACAATTCCTCATCTTCAGGAACTGAGGTTGTTCATGAAGGTGATAATAATAGCGGCGATCCCTCTGATCAGAAGGCAAATTCAGACGAGCCCTCCAACGTCCCGGATTCAGGAGAGCAAGACAAATCAGCAGGTCAAGATAAAGAAGCTGTAGATCAGAAGGATTCTGGCAAGGAAGCTCCTGAGTCAAATGCGGCAGACAAAGATAAAGGTCAATCGCCAGAGGGCAAGAACAATAATGCTGGTCAGAAGCCGGTTAAGAAGACGGATCAGAACAAGGACCAGAAGGTGGTCTATCTGACCTTCGATGACGGCCCAGGCAAATTTACATCCGAGATTGTCAAAATACTTAATGAAAATGAGATTCACGCTACATTCTTCATGGTCGGCAGCAATTTGGCGGGAAATGAGGAGGCTGTGAAGAAGGCGGCCGATGCTGGTAACTATATCGGTATGCATAGTATGAGTCATGACAAGAAGAAATTATACGATAAAAGCAAGGGAAGCAAGCCGTTCATCAAGGAGTTTCAGAAGGAACAGGGTCTGATTGAAGATATTATCGGAACATCGCCATGGCTGATCCGTGCTCCTTATGGGAGCGCGCCGATGATCGATAAGAAGTTCCGTGATGATATTGTGAAGTCTGGCTTCAAACTATGGGACTGGACGGTCGACTCCAAGGACTGGAGCTATTCGAAGAGTCCGAACAAGATATTGCAGGAAGTCAAGAAGCAGGTACATCGTGATACTGAAGTCATCTTAATGCATGAAAGATCGCAGACGGTCAAGATTTTGCCGGAGGTTATCGATTACTTGAGAGACAAAGGCTATACCTTCGCCGTTTACAAGCCTGATCAGCACTTCTCAGTGAACTTCGCCAAGGATAAGAGATTATAAATCTATGTGAGCCCTATGCTATAATTTTGATAGAATCGTAGCGATTTAAGAGGATAGAGCAGCTTTATAGCAGGGCTGGACGAGCATTTGAAAGTGAGGTTTTATTTCTTGAGAAGGTGGTATAAGTTAATCGTTATTATGACGGTGGCTGGCATGTTGCTGACGGCCTGTGCCTCCGATCCGCCTACGGCCGATAATAAGGCTCAGTTGGAGGAGGGGTCCGAAGAAGGACAAACCTTGACTGTCATTAACCCGGACGCGGCGGGGAATAAGCCGGATGCGGATTCGACCGTGAATGATACGAAGAAATATCAGATTCAGACGAGATTGACGGATTTTCAGCTGCTGGGGGATTCCACCGGGCTTGCCTGGGGGACGACCCGCAGTGAACTCCGCTTGTATATCACTCATGATAGCGGTAAGACCTGGACGAATATTTCTCCGGCCACATCGGTATTATTTTCGAGTAATCCTCAATATGGCAAGGATATATATTTCACCAGCCCCACCCATGGCTGGATTATCCGTAATTTCACAGACACTGGAGAAGCGATTGTGCTTCGGACGGTAGATGGGGGAATTACCTGGAAGATGGCCTCTTTGCCTAAGGCGAACGAGGTTGCTTCCGTATTTTTTATCAATGAGGAACGGGGTTGGATTCTTACGGTTGACAGCAGTCAGAGCGGCGATGTGACGAAAACGCTTCATCTGACGAATAATGGTGGGGCGAGCTGGATTAAAGTGATGAGCAATCCGTTATTCCCGACCAGTCCTTCTGCGGCTACAACCGCGCCGATTCAGACAAGCTCCATCTCTATGGTCTTCACCAGCGAGAAAGTCGGCTATATTAGCGCTATAGAATTTGGACAGCCGGAATTTTATGTGACGAGAAACGGCGGGGTGTCCTGGAATAAGAGCGATCAGTTCTTTGATATGAGCAAATTCAAGAATTGCCGCGCTTTTCTGGCGGGGACGCCAACCTTCTTCTCAAGCAATCCGGCCACAGGCTGGATTCCCATCGGCTGCGTTCGTGATAAAGAGGCGAAATATAATGGATATTTCACCTCTGACGGAGGGAAAACCTGGTCCTTCACTCCTTTTGATATCGACTGGATGACCGAGACCAATAAGGGCGCGGCTCCGTTCTTCCTCAATAGTCAGGAAGGGTGGAATATTAGCGAGGGGACCGTATATCACACTGTGAATCAAGGGAAGACGTGGAGTCCTCTGCCGCCAAGCTCGAAGCTAAGGGATGTTATGACGAAGCTGGAATATAGTCAAGTTGTAAAACTGCAATTTTTCTCAGCCAAAGTGGGCTGGCTGCTCGTGGCCAAGGGAGATGGCAAACGCTCTCTGCTCATGCAGACAGTGGATGGTGGTGAGAGCTGGCGCGTGCTATAAGAGTCGTGTTCTGTGTGCCGTGTCGCACGTTGTGGAAATTAGCTCTAACGAAACTCCATATCGCTATTTCCTCGAAATCAGCACCCATTCTAATCTAACGAAACACCATATCGTTATTCGAGTAAAAAACCGTCGTTTCCCCCCTGATTTGCCCAAATAACGATACCCAGTTTCGTCAGATTTTGAAATGGCTCGTTTTGAGGCTAATAGCGATACCCTGTTTCGGTACAATATAGGGCAACCGCTGGTTCGTGTTCTCTAAGTTATTAATTTATCAGGCCGCCTAACATTCGCGGTATTTGCAAGCTTTATCGGTCACTTCTACTCAGTTTCTCTTTAGTATGTTTGTTATACAAAAATAATTATTGTGATACTTCTCATATTGTGAAAATAATCACATGTTACCCTGAGACTTTGTGATATATTTAACTTGAAAGAAGATAAGACATAACAAGAGAGAATCCAACCAAAAAATAAACTTAGGAGTGAGTAGTCATGAAAACAATGAATCAAGAGCAAACAACCCGTAATTATTTGCAATTCTGCTATACTTGTGAAGACGCTCATCTGTGTACTACTGAGGAAGCATGTCAAGCTTGCTGGGCTGAGAAAGGAATGTTACACGAAGAACATGACGGAGCTGAGGAAACTCGTCAATTGCTGCAACTATACTACGCATAATCCCATTGTCGTCACCTCGACATTATAAGCCTTCGATTCCATTCACGGGATCGAGGGCTTTTGCTGTTAAATAAGGATAAGCCCCGGAATCAAAACCCGAATTTTTGAGCGGTCCCTGCAATAAGGCTCAAAATTCCGGTTTTCAGCACCGAGAAGGTTGGATGAAGTCGGGCGTGAGGAACGCAGCGTACGTGGTGGGTACGTGAGTACCGGAAGGCCCGAGTGAATTCAAGATTCGATGTCGAATTACTTCTTGATGTACTTCGTGATCAAAAGTGGAATTTTTGAGCGGTCCCTGCAATTGCAGATATCAAGTTTTGAGTTAGCGGGCATATACATAGAAGGACAACAAAGGGCGTGAACAAATGTACCGCTCGACTAGATAGGGAGGGAGAAGAATGGAATCATGGTCCGAAATGCTAGGAGTAATGAATACCGCTTTTCCGATCTTCCTCGTCGTCATCTTAGGGGTGATGCTTCTAACCTCGGCGAGTGGCCTTAGACGTTATTTTGCCAATAACCGACAGCCTGTCCTGAACGTTACATCAATCATCGTAAGCAAGCGTACCGAGGTATCCCACAGACATGATACAGAGCAGTCCGTCAATCGCTCGGATACGAAGTATTTCATCACTTTTGAGGTGGAGAGCGGAGATCGGCTCGAATTTGCAGTAAGCGGACAGGAGTATGGCAGATGCTCTGAAGGAGATGAAGGGAAGCTGACGTTTCAGGGAAGCCGGTATTATGGCTTTGAACGCTCGAGTAGAATGTATCGTGGGCTGCATGAATACTGAATTTCTAAATTAATGCAAGAGCTAAGAGCTGTCCTTTTCGGACAGCTCTTTTTTTTTTCGTGAATGATTGTATTCGTAAATGATTAATGTATATTAGTGCGTCAGTGTTCCGGTCCGGGATAAGAGCAGCTTGGCTACAGCCCTGCCGCTAGAGAAGGATCGTTCAGCGAGCTCTCCCTTGCCTTCGCAGCCGTCACCACAGAAGTAGAGCGGCACATCCGGCAATTGATGGGGAAGCAGCCGGTTAGTCACGATATTCTTAACGCTGGATACCATGGCCTTCTTCGACATGCGCTTGACCTCGGTAACTTCCCGCCAGCCTGGATAGTAGGTGTCGAACAGCTTCTCCATCTGCTGTACCTTGCTCTCCAGGTATTGCTTCTTCTCGTCATCGCTCAATGCATCATCATTCAGATAAGCGATGCCCTGCAGAAGCTGTCCTCCGGATGGCGCCACAGTATGATCGGTCGCCGATACATCACTGATGAACAGCTTGTTATCCATATCGCTAATGTAGTGGAACGGACGTGATACGATCTTCGAGAGGCCGATATCGTATACGAGCACTTCATTCGCCGTATTGTTCTTGTACGGCTCAATCGCTTGATTCCATGGTGTAGTCTCCAGCAGCTTGGTTACCTGCTGAACAGGCATCGCCAGGACAACTTGATCGAATTCCAGATCTTCCCGGGTTTTGGTCTTCAGAATGTACTTGCCGTTCTCCTTACGGATGGATTCGACAGGCTCCTTGAGGGCGATGCTCCATTTCTCATTTGCTTCAACTTTGCTGCGCAACTGGTTGGTAATCGTTGACCAACTGCCAAGAATGTAGCTGACCGGCCGGCCGGACAGGAATAAATTGTGGTAATAGCTTGCAATGGCTTCACCGGATACTTGGCGCGCATCCTCCGGGCTGATGAAGAAGTTGGAGCAGACCAGATGCTCCCATAATTCCTTGACATCCTGGGAAGCCTGGGAATGCTCCAGATATTCCCCCAAGGTCCGATGCTTCTTCAATTGATGGAGGTGACCGATAATGGCGGCGATTTCGGTTATAAATCTGACTTTCTCCATACCGGTAAGAACTTCGGTCTTCACAATATTAACAAAATCGAGAGGAGCCGGCGTTAAGCTCTCGCGCTTGGCATACACTACTTTGCGTTTATCGACCTGCCTGCTCTGAAACTGAAGGCCCAGTTCATTCTCCATATTCTGCAGCGTGTGTCTGTCGATCCCATATACTGCATGCGCTCCATAATTCAATGTGAAACCCGATTTCTCATAAGTGAACGCTCTTCCGCCAATTTGCGGGCTGCGCTCGAACACCGTACCTTCGGTGTCTGGACTGTTGGAAAGGTAAGCGGCGGCAGTTAAGCCGGCAAGTCCACCGCCAATGATCGCGATTTTCATTTACGAACCTCCTAAAAGGTTTTATGGAAGGAGCTCTGGGTGAGTACGCTTACGAAGTATGTATTATCCATATTCATTTACAGTATATGCTATTCATGTAAGCGCGTCCATAGAAATAGTCACTAAATATTCGAAATTGGAATCGCATTCAGTCATAAGCGTGTCTCGATCCCCTTGACATGATTAAATTATAGAGTTCCGATGCACCAATATAGGCGATCGCACATACGATATAGCGTTGAGAAGTAAGGAAAGGGGAACGGTACGTGGCAGTTATTAAAGCGAACTCCAATGATGTTAAGCTGCTGGCGAGACTGATTCGCGCCGAGGCCGAAGGGGAAGGCGAGCAGGGAATGCTCATGGTTGGAAATGTAGGCGTGAACCGGATTCTCGGCAATTGTCTCGATTTCAGGAATATCCGCAGCATGGATGATATGGTATTCCAGTCACCGGGTGGTTTTGAAGCCACGCAAAAAGGTTATTTCTATCAAGCTGCCCGTGATCGCGATATCCGTCTAGCCCAACGTGTCATTAATGGCGAGAAGATCTGGCCAGCCAGCAATGCGCTGTGGTTCTTCAGACCGGCCGGGGATTGCCCGGGCACTTGGTATGATCAGCAGAATACGGGAAGATTTAAGGCACATTGCTTCTTTGCACCTTCTGGTGAAGATTGCCCGAATGTATTCTGATCAAGTCGGAAGAAATAAGTTTTAATTTTAAGGAGGAAAAAGATCCATGTTTACACCCTACCGCCCAGTAAGCTATAAGATTGGAAATACTGCTCCTGGCAATTATCCAGGGGTAGGCACCTACGGCATGCCATCAGGACAGATGCCTACAGGTCAAATGCCAATGGGCCAGATGCCATCCGGTCAATCGAATGCTCCGCAAATGTATAACCCGCAGACCCAAACTTCCGGGATGCCACCGCAAGTACCTTCGGGCAGTCCCATGACCTCCACAGGTACGGTCGTGCCTACGCAGACACCGGCTTTTGAGCAATCTTTTATCGAGAATATTCTGCGTATGAATCTGGGAAAAGTCGGAACTTTCTATATGACCTACGAGAACAATTCGGAATGGAATGCCAAAATCTTCAAGGGTGTGCTGGAAGCGGCCGGGCGCGATCATATCATTATCAGTGATCCCAACACGGGAGTGAGAACAGTTCTGCTGATGGTTAACCTCGATTATGCTACATTTGATGAGCCTCTGAATTATCAATATCCATATGCTACTGGCAGCGTACCTCCGACAAGAGGTTGTCGCTAAGAACGATCCGCTGGAAAGAGAAGCCTCCTGTATGATAAGGGGGCTCTTTCCTGTTATGTAGAGAGGTAGAAAATTTTCATAAAAAACGCCTTAACTCCAGTCATACACTATGGTTTGACTGTGTAGTGTATAATAATATAATTATAGATATAGTTCAAAAAGTTGGCTTTTGATAAGAAAACCGACTTCAAAAGGAGATGAGTTCGTTGGGGAGTTGACGATATATAACCGTAATAAACAACAATATTATTTTATACCGCGAAGGAGGTGCACCTATTCTCCGTAAGTAAGCGGGAATAGGATCCGTATTGACTGACCCTTTACCAAGTCTTTTTTCATTAGGACTAATGCTGTTATTGGTCTTGCTAAATGGTTTTTTCGTATCGGCTGAGTTCGCCATCGTAAAGATCAGGAGCGGCCGGATTGATGCTTTGGTCGAAGAAGGACGTAAGAGTGCTGTCACTGCTAAGCATTTATTGAATCATCTGGAAGGCTATTTATCAGCCTGCCAGCTCGGAATTACGCTATGTTCATTAGGGTTAGGCTTCCTTGGTGAGCCCGTCGTGGCTCGAATGCTAGCTCCATTGTTCGCATGGGCAGGTATGGGCGAGAGCGCTGTGCATGTGACTTCACTGATTCTGGCATTTGTGTGTATCGCCATGCTTCATGTGGTGCTTGGGGAGCTTGCCCCTAAGACGATCGCTGTACGCAAAGCCGAATCCGTAACCCTATTATTAGCTCCGCCAATGAAGGTATTCTATAGAATCATGTACCCGGCAGTATGGGTGCTGAATCGCATGTCTTCAGGCTTATTGAGATTATTCGGAATTACGCCGGTCTCTGGGCTGGAATCATTGCATACGGAGGAAGAGATCCGTGTCATGATGAAGGAGAGCAGTGAGAGTGGCCTGATCGATAGTACTGAGATGTCTCTGGTTGATAATATATTCGAATTTGCAGATACAACAGCAAGAGAAGTGATGATACCGCGTACGGAAATGATCTGTCTATATACGCAGAATACGATGGATGAGAATCTGGAGATTGCTCTGGATGGCAAACGTACCCGGTACCCGGTATGTAATCAAGATAAAGACCATATTATAGGCTTTATTCATATCAAGGATTTGATCCGTTCCGAGTCGGATGACTATCATCCTCTGATCCGTCCCATTATAGCGGTTCCTGAGTCCATGCCGATCAGTAATCTGATGAAGCAGATGCAGCGAAGCAAATGCCAGATTGCGATTCTGATCGATGAATATGGCGGAACGTCCGGTCTGGTCACGCTGGAGGATATCATCGAGGAGATTATCGGGGAAATACAGGATGAATTTGACGAAGAGCGCCCGGGCATCGAGCAAATCGAAGAGAATGTATACTCGATCGACGGTTTGATGCTGATCGAATCGATCAATGATCGCTTCGGACTGGAATTGGATTCGGATGATTATGACACGATTGGCGGCTGGCTCTATTCTAGAATTGAGGTGCTACCTCCCCAGGTAGGCCAAACTGTAGAGTATGACGGCTGTTTGTACATCATAGAGGAAACAGACAACAAGAGAATTTCGCGCGTCAAATTTCTGCAGCAGGAATTTATTCCGCTAGAGGAAGCTGGCGCTTAAACTATAGATAAAAGAAGGGCACGGTGAGCATTTCATCGTGTCCTTCTTTTACAACAGATGCATATTTAAATTGAGCGAGGAAGTGGAGATAGGTGGCGTACCAGTTAGACATACAATATAGCCGCAAATTCGAATTTATGAGCAGCTTACATAGCTATATCTGCCGTAAATCCCATAAGAAAATCGATCTGACACAGAACTGGGCGCGGGATGTTAGGCAGCAAATTACGCCTGAGCTGGGCGCGATGCTTGATGAGCTGGAGGTAAATGGAGATTGGAAGTTCACCTATCTGCTCATCCTGTTGTCCACGGGAAAAGAGGAAATCAGTGAGGTGATCGACTGGCTGCAAACGCTCTCGGCGGGAGACCTGTATGAATTATTCGCTCCTTACGGCAATCAATTTCCGGCTAATATGGGGGAATTTCAGCAGCGGATGATTGCGGTATTCAGCGAATGGAACCGGCAATATTTCGAGAAATCTGTTCCGGCGATCCATCATTTACTACTGGAGCATTATCAGGAAAGACAGGCCGCTATGGCCCGGATGGATCAGGAAGCCTTCATTGACGAGACGACGAATGGCCTGGTGTTCGAGCCCGTTCCCGGGGTGGACAAGCTGCTGCTGGTTCCGCAGTATCATTTTCAACCGATGAATGTCATTATTCAGTATGGAAATGTAATCTTCTGTCACTATTCCTCCCGGACGGACTGCCAACAGGAGAATTTCATGCCTGCGCATGATTTTCGCATGATCCGTGCGATATCCGAGAAGAGCCGACTTAGGATACTCCGTTATTTACATCAGGGACCGCGTACCTTTATTGAAATTGTACGAGAGATGAAGCTGTCCAAAGGGATTACCCACGATCATATTTCGAAGCTGCGAAGTGCCGGGCTGATCTATGTTCATATTCAGGGCGAGACGGCTTCCGAGTACAGCCTACGACGCAAAGCGCTGCATGAATTTCAGAGCAAATTAATCGATTATATTGAAAAATAGATCGCAAAGCCTTTTCCTCGTGTTTTTGGAGGGAAGGGCTTTTTTTAGTTTCGCTATATTGAGAAATATTTTTCAGTTCTCTCTTTACAGAACCGATAGACATACTTATAATAAGCACTAACGGATTTTAAAACATACTGAGTCTGTCGGAATAATAGGGTTATGTACATAGGATGAACTACTCAGATGTTGAAGTCAAATTTATATTTACAGAGGGGCAGGAGAGGTTCATGAGAAAGAGTGCAATTCTATTGACTACGTTAATACTAGCGGGTTCATTGTTACTATCGGCTTGCTCTAGTGGCGGTGGGAATAATACCGCAGCAGGTTCCGAATCAAGCAATGTAGCGGCCAATACCAGCGCGGAGAACAGTGCAGTCACCGATGACCAGCCAATTGCGGCCAGTGATATGTCGAAATTACCGGCATTGGCGCAGAAACGCACGGATACGATCATCGTCGGGTTGAAGAACCCGAGCGGTGCATTTACGCCTTATTTTCACCAAAGCGGTTATGATGGCAACGTATCGTCGTTGTTGTACTCCAGACTGGTCACCCAGGATGAGCAAGGCTTACCGGTTCCAGAGCTTGCCGAGAGCTGGGACGTATCCGATGATCAACTCACATATACCTTCCATCTACGCAAAGATTTGAAATTCAGCGATGGCTCGCCGATGACGGCGGAGGATGTGGCCTTTACCTGGACGCTGCTGTACGACAAAGCCTATGACGGCGATTCGATCATTACGGCGATTGGCATCAAGGGCGGACAAGATTATAAAGAAGGCAAAGCCACTTCGATCGAAGGCATCCAGGTTAGCGATCCGCTGACCGTATCAGTAACCCTGGAGAAGCCGATCGCAACGGCACCGATCACACTTGGCGGCGAGGTTCTGTCCAAGGCTTATTACGGCAAGGATTATAAATTCGGTGATCTCGAATACATTAGGAAGCTGCACGAGAACCCGGTCGGCAATGGCCCTTACAAGCTGGAGAAGTTCATCCCAGGTCAGGAGGTTCGCTTCGTAGCCAATGAATATTTCTATCTGGGCAAGCCAAAGACTGAGCATTTCATCTATAAAACCTCCGAGGGAGATACTTGGCAGTATCTGGAGACTGGCGAAGTGGACTATGGTTCCTTCACGGCAACTGAGGACAATCTGAAGAAGCTGAAGAATATGGGTTACTTGAATATCGTTCCTTACACACCAAGCGTATACGGATATCTCGGAGTTAATCTGCAGCATGAGACCTATGCGGATAAGAAAGTGCGTCAAGCGATTACCTATGGGTTGGATCGGCAAAGCATCTATGTTGAGGCCAACCAAGGAGCGGGACAGGTCGCTAATATTCCAACGGCGCCGATCTCCTGGTCTTATACGGAGGAAGGAATCAACCCTTATGAGTATGATCCGGAAAAAGCGAAGCAATTGCTGGAAGAAGCAGGCTGGACCGTCGGCTCAGATGGAATCCGCGAGAAGGATGGCAAGAAGCTGACCTTGCATTTCCTGGGCAGCAAGAGTCCGTCTACGGATATCTTCATCGCACTGGCTACTGAGGGCTTCAAGGAAATCGGTGTGGACTTCCAGCCGGAGGTATTTGCCGACTTCAACGCGCTGGTGGATAAGTACGAAAGTGGCGACTATGATCTCGTCTCCTTCTCAACGCCAATTCTGAGCGATCCATCCGATGGCGTGCAGCAGTTCATCAACGGCGAAGTGAAGGGCTACGACAATCCGAAGGTGAAGGAATTGTATTTTGATGCCCTGTCCACTAGCGATACAGAGCAGCGCAAGAAGTATTATGCGGAAATGTACAAAATTTTGAACGATGAGCTGCCGATTATTTTTACAAGCTACAGAAAGAGCTATTATGCTTACAACGGCCGTCTGGACGGCGTGGTGAACAATCCGTTCGCTGGCTTCCAGGATGTGAATAATTGGTCTCTGAAATAAATTATTAACCGCCATCCCCTGTACTGCCTGGCAGTATGGGGGATGCATCATAAGGAGCCGATCATGAGTACATATCTTGTTAAACGTCTCACTTATATGATAATTATTTTATTCGCCGCTTCCTTGCTTATATTTTGCTTATATGCCTTTACCCCTGGTGATTTCATAAGCGGCAATTTGAAGCTCAGTCCGGAACGCAAGGAGGAGCTCCGACAAATATACGGACTTAATAAACCGGTTCTAGAACGCTACGCTATATGGATGAAGAACGCCTTCCACGGTAATTTCGGATATTCATTGGCCCAGCAGAAGCCGGTTCTGCAGCTTTTTAATGAATATATCTGGAACTCCTTCTTGCTGGCGATTGTATCAACCTTCTTTACCTGGCTGATTTCCGTCATTATCGGTGTCATCGCCGCATACAAGCAATACTCCCTGTTCGATTCCTTAATCATGGTCATTATCTTCGCCGCCATGTCGATTCCGTCCTTCTTCATCGGCCTGCTGTTAATCAAGGGCTTCGCGGTCGATTTGAAATGGCTGCCTCCTGGGGGCATGACAACGACAGGCAGCAACGCGACCGGGCTCGCTTATGTTAAGGAAGTGATTCAGCATATGGCGCTGCCGGTTATGGTCATGACGCTGCTTAGCCTCGGTTCCTTAACCCGTTATTTCCGCAGCAATATGATCGATGTCATCAAGCAGGATTATATCCGGACGGCCCGGGCCAAGGGGCTGAAGGAACGCAAGGTCCTGTTCACACATGCTCTGCGCAATGCGCTGCTTCCGGCGATCACTCTGGTGGGCTTCGAGCTGCCGGGCTTGTTTGGAGGTTCTTTGATCATTGAGAAAATATTTAACTGGCCCGGAATCGGCCAGCTCTATATGTCTTCCTTCTCATCGCGGGATTATCCGCTATTGATGGGATTTACGATGTTCATTGCCATTCTGACGGTGATCGGGACTTTGCTGTCGGATTTGCTCTATAAACTGGCTGATCCACGAGTCAAACTATAAGGAGGTCATGTGCCCTATGTCAGCTGTAAGTGGTAATCTGGCCTCCGGAGGAGCGAAGACGCCTGTGAAGGCGCCAGTCGCGAAGTCTTCGCTGTGGAGGCAATCGATCAGACGCCTTATGAGAAATAAGCTCGCTGTTAGCGGGTTTGTGACGGTTGTATTTATGATTTTACTATGCTTTATCGGTCCGCTCTTCTCGCCATACTCGGGCAATCACAACAATCTGGCGATGATGAATAAGCCGCCGAGTGCCCAGCATTGGCTCGGAACGGATAAGCTGGGACGCGACATTCTGACCCGGGTCATGCTGGCCGGCCGCATCTCCTTGACCGTCGGCTTCGCGTCGATGGTTCTATCGGTATTCATCGGTTCCTTGCTGGGCGCGATTGCCGGTTATTATCGCGGCGTTGTGGATCAGATCATTATGAGGATCGCGGATCTGCTGTTGACGATTCCCAGTCTGCCGCTGCTGTTCATCGCCGGGGCGATGCTGTCGGCATGGAAGGTTCCGACGGATTACCGGATGTATATCGTCATGCTGATGCTCAGCGTCGTCGGCTGGCCGGGACTGGCGCGGCTGGTCAGAGGCGAGATGCTCAGTCTACGGGAGCGCGAATATATGCAGGCGACGATTGTGCTCGGGCTGCGGGATCGCCGTAAGCTGTTCCATCATTTGCTGCCGAATATTACGCCGCTCTTGATCGTTATCGCCACATTGAATATCGGCGGCTCGATCCTGATGGAATCGGTGCTGAGCTTCTTCGGGCTCGGCGTCATTCAGCCGACCCCGACCTGGGGGAATATGATCGATGCGGCTAACAACCTGATCGACTTCCAGGAGAGACCATGGCTATGGGTTCCGCCGGGGCTATGTATTTTCATCACAGTCATCGCGATCAATATTTTTGGCGACGGGCTGAGAGATGTGCTGGATCCCAAACATAAAAGGTAGGTGGCAGTGATAATGGCAAGTCATTTGCTTGATATTGAGCATTTAAGCACTTATTTCTATACAGAGGAAGGGACTGTGAAGGCGGTCGACGATGTCAGCCTGCAGGTACGCAAGGGAGAGACGGTCTGCATCGTAGGTGAATCCGGCTGCGGGAAGAGCATCACTGCGATGTCGGTGATGGGTCTGATTCAAGGCCCTTCGGGTAAGGTAGTCAGCGGCAAAATAGATCTAGAGGGAACAGATCTGCTCAAGCTGAACAGGAATGAGCGTCGGGTCATCCGCGGCAAGGAGATCGGGATGATCTTCCAGGAGCCGATGTCTTCGCTGAATCCGGTGCTGACGATCGGGCAGCAGATTATGGAGCCGTTGATCGAGCATTTGCGAATGAGCAAGAAGGAAGCCCGTAAACGGGCGATTGAATTGATTGAGCAGGTCGGCATTTCGCGGGCGGAGCAAATCGCCAATTCCTATCCGCATGAGCTTAGCGGGGGCATGCTGCAGCGGATTATGATCGCGATCGCCATCTCTTGTGAGCCGAAGCTGTTGATTGCCGATGAGCCGACCACGGCGCTGGATGTGACGATTCAGGCGCAAATTCTCGACATCCTGCGTAATTTCCGTGAAGAGACAGGCATGTCGATTCTGCTGATTACGCATGATCTGGGAGTCGTGGCCGAGATGGCCGATTATGTGATCGTCATGTATTCCGGTAAGGTGGTCGAGGAGGGCGAAGTGACGGAATTGTTCGCGAATCCGCGGCATCCCTATACCCAAGGCTTGCTGAAGGCGAAGCCGATTCTGAATCAGCGTCAGGATGAGCTGTATTCCATACCGGGGCAAGTGCCTAATCCGTTAGATCTGACGGAATCCTGCTATTTCCATGATCGCTGTGAGCATTGCCTGGAGATCTGCAAAGTACAAGCCCCTGAGCTGCAGGAGTTAGGCACGGAGCAGAAGGTCGCTTGCTGGCTGTATGAGAAGGAGGCGACTGCTCGTGTCTGAGCCATTGTTGGAAGTCAATCATTTGAAGAAGTATTTTCCGATCAAGGCAGGTCTGTTGAATCGCACGGTCGGTCATGTGCGCGCAGTAGATGATATTAGTATTGCTATCCAGCCCGGGGAGACCTTCGGACTCGTCGGGGAATCCGGCAGCGGGAAAAGTACAGTTGGGAAAAGCATCGTGCGTCTGACGGAGAAGACAGCCGGGGACATTATCTTTAAGGGGCAGGACTTATATACCTTATCCCCTCAGGAAATGCGCAAAATTCGTCCGCAGCTCCAGCTGATCTTCCAGGACCCGTACGGCTCGCTCAATCCGCGGGTCAGGGTCGGGGATGCGATCGGCGAAGCGCTGATTGACCATGGCCTTGTTCCGGCGGGAGAGGTGAGGGAGCGGGTCGAGGAGGTATTGGCCTCCTGCGGTCTATCTTCCTATCATATCGACCGCTTCCCGCATGAATTCTCCGGCGGACAGCGGCAGCGGATCGGAATCGCCCGCGCGCTGGTGCTGAATCCGGATCTGATCATCGCGGATGAGCCGGTTTCGGCGCTGGATGTGTCCATTCAGGCCCAGATTATTAATCTATTCCGTCATTTGCAGGAGACGCGCGGCCTGACCTATCTCTTTATCTCGCATGATCTGAGCGTAGTAGAGCATCTGTGTACGCGGATCGGGGTGATGTATCTCGGCACGATGATGGAGACGGCGCCGCGGGATGAACTGTTCAAGAATCCGCTTCATCCCTATACGAAGGCGCTGTTATCCGCGGTCCCGATCCCGATTCCGAAGCTGAAGCGGGATAGAATCGTGCTGAAGGGCGATATTCCGAGCCCGGCCAATCCGCCCTCCGGCTGCAAGTTCCATACACGCTGTCCGTTTGCGGTAGAACGCTGCAAATCCGAAGTACCGGAATTTCGCCATATGGGCAGCGAGCATTATGTCGCTTGCCATTTGGTTTGAAGCAGCGGCGACCATATCCTACCTCGAAAATCCCGGAAAAGCCTGCGACTTTGCAGGCCTTCCCGGGATTTTTCGCGTTATCTAGTTTATAACGAAACAGGGTATCGCTAATTGCGTCAAAAGAGGCGTTTTCCAAATCTAACGAAACGTGGCATCGCTATTGGGGCTAATTAGAACGCCCAAGCGCCTTGCTTGAAGATCGGTTCCTCTGAACCATCCTCTGTCACACCGAAGATATCCATTTCTCCAGAGCCGACCATGAAATCTTCATGGGCGAAGCTGGAGTTCAATCCGGCTGCGTTAAGCTCCTCTTTGCTCATCGCTTTGCCACCTTCCAGGTTGAAGGCATAGGCATTACCGATGGCCAGGTGATTGGAGGCATTCTCATCGAACAGCGTGTTGTAGAATAGAATGCCAGATTGGGAAATAGGTGAGCCATGCGGTACGAGCGCTACTTCCCCAAGATAATGGGAGCCTTCGTCCAGCTCGATTAAATGCTTAAGCACGGATTCGCCGACTTCTGCCGAGCTATCGATAATACGGCCATTTTCAAACGTTAATTTGAAACGGTCGATGATGTTACCGTTGTAGCTCAGCGGCTTCGTGCTAGATACTGTACCGTTCACACCGGTCTTGAGCGGTGCGGTGAACACTTCCTCCGTCGGCATATTGGCCAGGAAGGTGTTGCCTTTCGCGTTGATGCTCTCGGCTGCCACCCAGATATGTCCTGCAGGCAGCTCGATGCTCAAATCGGTACCGGGTGCGATGTAGTGCAGCTTCTTATACCTCTTGCTATTCAGATAGTCCGCTTTCTCCGACAGGTTCTTGATATGCTCGCGCCATGCGGCAACCGGGTCAGGCTGATCGAGGCGAACTGTACGGAAGATCGCTTCCCACAGGGCTTCAACCTGCTTATCCTGCGGCAAGTCCGGGAAGACCTTGGCAGCCCAGGCTTGGGACGGCACAGCGACGATCGACCAGCTGAATTTGTCCGCCATTTGCAGCGCACGGTACTTGCTCATTGCCGCTCCATAGGTTTTCTGATGGTTCGTAATTCGCGTTGTCGATACGCCATTAAGAAGATCCGGATCAGAGGAGATGACATGGAGTATGGCAGCGCCGTTCTCGACCAGCTCTAGCATCTCACCGGCATACCATTTAGGCTCGTCCAGGAATGATTCTTCAGCAGCCATGTCGTAACGAAGACGGGTGACGGTATCGTCGCTCCAATTCACCTTAACTGTTCTTGCGCCTGCCTCATAGGCTTTTTTCACGATCAAACGCACAAGTTCTGCAGAATCAACGGAAGCATTGACGACCAAGGTTTGGCCTTTCTGCACATTTACACCAATCTTGACCGCAAGCTCGGCATACTTCTGCAGCTTCTCTTGAAAATTTTCAATAGCCATAGTTACTCCTCCAATAAAAAGGGTTATTCTGTTATCATACTACGATTTACCGTTACTATCCAATAAAAGAACTTGGTTTAATCAACCGATGGTAATTTTTCCTTCCGGATAGCGAATCAGATCTTTCTTAGGCTTAGGCCTAATAGCATAGGCGAGTGTCAGCGGTCCGATCCGCCCGATGAACATGACGAAGCATAGGATGATTTTGCTAATTGTTGTAAGCCTTGGCGTCAGATCCAGACTCAAGCCCGTCGTAGCAAAGGCGGAGGTCGTCTCGAATAGAAGGGGAAGAAACTCCCTGTCTTCGAGCGCCGATAGGGCCATTGCTGCAGAAATGACCAGGAATAGAGACATCAGGGTCTGCGTAATCGCGCGAAGGATGGATTCCTGAGGCAGCCGCTTCTTGAAGAAGACGATATCCTGCTTGCCTCGGATCATGGAATACACTGCGCCGAGTAAAATGGCGAATACAGTGACCTTGATCCCGCCTCCCGTAGAACCAGGCGCCGCACCGATGAACATCAGCAGCACGAGGAAGAATTGAGTAGAATGCTGCATGGCACTGACATCCACTGTACTAACCCCTCCAGATCTTGAACTGATGGAGTGGAAGAAGGAGGCGGTTATTTGCTTGCCGAGCGGCAGCTCCCCGAGCGTAGCCGGATTGAAGATCTCGATGACGAAAATAACCAGCGCCCCGATAGCGATCAGGCAAGCGGACATGGTCAACACGATCTTCGAATGCAGCGATAATTTCTTGGACTTGGGGAATTGCAGCAGATCATGAATGACGATAAAGCCGATCCCACCCAGGAAAATCAGCAGCATAATCACGATATTAATAAAGGGATCATTGCGGAAGTTACTGAACCCGCTTGCGTCGTAATGCGAGCCGAACAGGTCAAATCCGCCGTTGTTGAATACGGATATACTATGAAAGATCCCGAAATATATCGCCTTGCCGAGCGGCATTTCCATGGCCCATCTGGCCGAGAGCAGCAGAGCTCCTATGCCTTCGATCGTTACCGTATAGAGGACGACGCGGCGGATCAGCATCAACAGGCCGTCCATGGAATTGTAATTGATCGCTTCTTGCAGCACGAGTCGGTCCTTCAGCGTAATTCGCCGATTCAGAGCCAGGGCGATGAGCGTGCCGAAGGTCATGAACCCGAGTCCGCCCAACTGGGTGAGCGACAATATTACAATCTGACCGAATAGGGTAAAATGAGTACCTGTATCCACGACAGCCAGTCCGGTTACACAGGTAGCCGAGGTAGCGGTGAAGAAGGCATTCACTATATCTAAACGACGCCCGTTAACAGAAGAAATGGGCATGTACAATAGAAAAGCTCCGATAATGATAATAATACCGAAACCGTAGGATAGAATCTCAGCCGGTGTAAGAGAGCGCGGCTTCTTTTTTTGCTTGGACAACGGATGTTCACCTCATAATTCTAGTTATTGCTATTGAGCAAAAAAATGGTACGATATTGCAATGAGGAGGTGCTTCTGCCTCGAATTACGATTATAATTGAAAAATGCGGAAATATCGAATCATTTTCACTCCCCATAATTAACTGACAAAGGAGCTACCCAGCATGAATATGAAGATCTTACAGGCTGAAATGCATAAAGAAGAAGACGGGAGCTATCTGGGCAAGACGGTGTTTCAGATTGAATCGCATAAGGCGGATTATGAAATCACCTTCTTCAGCAAGCACCGCTGGGACTGGGATTACAGCCTGCATTACGCGAAGGAACCGGGAATCGAAGAAGAACTTTTGGCCGTTGACGAACGGATTGAACAGGACGACGAATGGTTCGATGCTTTGCTTGATGCTGCCTGGAATACATATTCTGAAGCCTAGAATAATCATAGATATCTAATTATCATGGACTAAAGGTGGTGACCGCCTATTATGATGGATAGACCCTATTACCGGAGAAGCCTCGGTATTATTATGGCGCTAACGATCATCTATTTATTATCCAAGGTCCGGTTTATATTTAATCCACTTGTGACGATGGTTCAGATTCTGATCGTGCCGCTGACCATCTCTGCCTTCTTATATTATCTGCTTCGTCCGATCGTCATTTATTTGGAAGAGAGGCGGATGAACCGGATCTTGTCCATTCTGCTGATCTATCTCATGTTCGCAGGCGTGATCACGATCTTCCTGGTCGTTGTCTGGCCGCCGCTGCAGTATCAGATTACGGAGTTCATCAATAATGTGCCGAAGCTAGTCTACGGCTTGCAGAGCCAAATGAACGAGATCCGTGAGAACCGGTACTTCTCCATGGTCAACAGCTCAGACCTGCCGATTACGAACAAGCTGATGGAATATGCCAATTCAGCGATTCAAGCGGCGAGTGGATATATATCGCATATATTCAGCTTCCTGAATGATTTCGTCATCGTCGTCGGTACCGTGCCGATTATGCTGTATTACATGCTGAAGGATGACCATCGGGTTCGGCCGATGCTGGTCAGCGCGCTTCCTGACCGTTACCGTGAGGACGGGGATCAGGTGCTGCAGGAAATCGATAATATGCTTCGAGGATTTATCGCGGGGCGGATGATCGGTGCTGTCGTCCTTGCTGTAATGACACTGATCGGATTTTGGATTATCGGGCTGCCATATCCATTAATGCTCTCGTTAATCATGGCTCTATTCAGCTTTATCCCTTATTTCGGTTCGCTGCTGGGGTCTATCCCCTGTGTCATCGTCGCCTTCACGATTTCTCCGGCTATGGTGATCTGGGTGATAGTCGTTGTAGTCGTATCTCATCAAATAGAGGCCAATCTGATCTCGCCTTATATTTACGGTAAGACGATTAATATTCATCCGCTCACGACGATCGTGCTGCTGCTGATTGCCGGGGATTTCGCCGGGATATTAGGGATGTTGCTAGCGATTCCCGTGTATATGATGCTTAAAATCGCTGCCATCCGTGCCATTAAAATGTTCAGAACCCAGAAAACGTAAATCCGGTGTGAGATTTTTATCATGTAACCGTGATCAATATCATATCTCCATCCTGCATCATAAGAGATGATTAATTTACTAATATAGTATGAGTTCAAAAAATCCGGAAATGGACTTTTTGAACGATCCTTAAAATAGAAATTATACTCTCGGGGGATGATATTTATGGCGGTAACCGCCAAAGCTGGGAAGTACTTCTACGCCTGGAGCAAAATACTCCCTGACGGCTCCTTCTGCCTGTCGGATCAAGCCCTGAAGGAATATTTCATTTCGCCAGAATCCAATGTGATTCTGATGTCAGGCCGGAATACGTTGAAGGGGTTTAGCGTTCTCTGTAAAGAATTAATCTCTAATTCTCCGCTTGCTTCCATTTTTAATAATGTACCAGAGGTTCAGAATTTTTCGATTCCGGCGGGGGAAGCGATCGCCTTCAAGCAACGTCTCTTCTGTTGGGCGTATCTGGACAAGGACAGGTATATTCAACTGCCGGAGGAGACCTGGCAGCAATTTGGAGTGTGTCCTGGGGATCAGCTGCTTAGCATGCGGGCGAACCACCTTGGGTTTGACAATTTATCCGAGGGTCCGTATATTGAGTTAGCCAAGCAAATCCGTGATATGATCGTGTATGAATAAGAGCAGTAATCAGTGCTTTATGTTATAGATCGGATGGGGAGTGCTTCTGCCTTTTAGTGCGGAAAGTGCTCTTTTTTTCTCAAAATAAGCAGGATCACCTGCATCTGGATCAGAGAGGGAGTATACACATGTTTGACCCGACCATATTTGAAAACCTAAAGGTTGTACTCGAGGGCACCGTGTATGATCTCGATCTGAGAGGACAGCTCCATGTTGTTGGGCGTCAGGATCGCGTCGAATTATCCACGATGTCTCGCTATTATGCGCTTCGTTTCTGCCTGCCGGAGAAAAAGCAGATTCACGCCGAGCTTCGTCTCTGGGCGGATACAGCCGATCTGGCCGCGGAAATTATGGAGCTGAGTCAGCATAAGCCGGGCTGTTCCATGCAGCCGGTATTCTATATCCCGGTCCGACATCCGGAAGAGGAGTGTCCGCGTATTGTCCGCTACGCCGAGGAAATATGGGGCGCTCGCTATGAACCCTTACTGGAGATCAGGACAGTCTACGGCAACAAGGAAGCACCGCATCTGCTGAAGCTGTCGCTGCAATTTCACCGCAAGTTTGGTGAGGAGATTGTCGATGATTTTGACTCGTTGCTGGAGCATATGATGATTCTGCTGGACCGGCTCTAAAATATATCCTATTGACATTTCCACACTAGTGTAACTATCATTGTTACAATGGATAGCGAAAGGGGGAGATACTCATGACGATCAGTTCAAGATTCGCCGTGGCTATTCATATATTGTCGCTGCTGGAACTGAACAAAGATGGCGTCTCTACTTCGGAATACATTTCTGGAAGTGTCAACACGAATCCAGTTGTTATTCGCCGGATTATGAGTATGCTGAACAAGGCAGGACTGACCCATGTGCGCCCAGGCGTAGCCGGAGCCAAATTAGCTCGCGAGATGTCGGAGATCACCTTGCTTGATGTATACCGGGCAGTGCATGTAGTCGAAGAGGATGGCCTGTTCTCCATGCATGAGAAGCCTAATCCGGAATGTCCGGTGGGGCGGAATATTCAGGCTGCGATTGAACCGATCTTCTCGGCAGCGCAGAAGGCGATGGAGGATACTCTGGCGAAGATCACGTTACAGGATATCGTAGAGGATATCGGGGAGCAGGAAGCTAAAAGCTGTGAATGATAGAATGATAGAGCAGAAGCGTTAAGGACATACTTCAAATAACCGGGGTGGCGTAGGCTGCGCCGGTTATTCTATCTTTTCTGTGATCGAAGGAGCCGAGATTCTATGTTGAAGATTTTAATAATAGAGGACGAACCATTCATTAGAGAAGAGCTGGAAATTCTGTTGCGAAATGCAGGCTATGAGCCGATCTGTACCGACAACTTTCTGACGGCAGAGGACGAGGTGAAGGATAACAATCCTGATCTGGTATTGCTCGATATTCATCTCCAGGAATACAGCGGCTTCTCCATTTGCACCAGCATCCGCAAGTTTTCCAAGGTCCCTATCATTTTTATAACCGGGAGAAATACATCGATTGACGAATTGCAGGCATTTACTCTCGGGGGCGATGACTATATATCCAAGCCGTATCACCCTTCCGTGCTGTTAGCCAGAATATCCGCTGTATTGAAGCGGACCCGGGGTCAGGGGCGAGACGAAGAGCAAATGCTCGAATATAAGGGGCTTACCCTCGATCTTCGCTCCTACAAGATCAGATATGGCGCCAGCGAGGAGGAATTATCCAAGAACGAATTCAAGCTGCTGCATTACCTGTTCCAGCGCAGAGGCGAGGTTGTTCCCAGATTGGATATCATCGAGTACCTGTGGGATCAGGATGTATTTATCGATGATAATGCCCTTAGTGTCAATATGACCCGACTCAGAAGCAAGCTGGAGCAGCTGGGGGTGACGGATTTGATCAGAACCAAGAGAGGGGTAGGGTACCAGATATGAGCTTGGGCAAATATGTACAGGATAAAATCATACTGATCCTTATGAACGGAATCGGTGTGTTCCTCCTCTCTCTCTATCTGCTGGCGGTTGGGAATAGCCGGGTCACGGTGAGCCTTATCGCCGCAACATGGATCATAGCATTTCTGAGCTGGGCTGCGGTCAACTATCGGGGGCGGAAGCGCTATTTTGACAATATCAACCGATTAATGTCCAAGCTTGATCAGCCTTATCTAGTGCAGGAATTTATGGAGAACTCCTGGCGGCTGGAGGATCAGCTGTATCGGGAAATCCTCAGACGATCCAACAAAGCGGTGGTCGAGCGTATCTATCAGTTGGAGAACGAACAGAAGGAGTATCGTGAATTTATTGAAGGCTGGATTCATGAGGTCAAGCTTCCCATCACCGGCATTCGCCTGGCTTGCCATAATCAGGAGCAAGGGAATAACAGGCGCATCGAGAGATATCTGACCGAGCTGGATCATGATGTGGAGCAGGCCCTATTCTATGCCCGGTCTGATCAGGTCTATCAGGATTACATCATCAAGGAGACGGAATTAAAGGCCGTCTTACTGAATGTATTGAAGAAGAACAAATATGTAATGATACATCATCAGATGAGCGCTGAGGTGGAATGCGATGGGATCACGGTATTTTGTGATGGAAAATGGCTGGAGTTTATCGTAGGGCAGATTCTGCTGAATGCTGTGAAATACAAGCGGGAGCAAGAAGGCAGAGGGATGATCTCGTTCCGGGCTGAGCCGACGGCAAGCGGAGTTAAGCTGATGATTCGGGATGACGGAATGGGCATAGCCGCTCCGGATCAGAGCCGTATTTTTGACAAGGGCTTTACAGGCTCCAACGGCCGGAGCAGGGGGAAGTCCACAGGGATCGGTCTGTACCTTTGCCGGAAACTGTGCAACAAGCTGGGGCTTGAGATCGGCGTTCAATCACGGGAAGGAGAGTATACAGAGATCACGCTGCTCTTTCCCAAGCATCCTTTCCTTTCAAAACTGAAAGATTCATGAAAGATAACTACATACAACCTAGGCACAATAGGGTCTATATTTATGTTATCAGTTAGGAAAGGAATGAAGCACCATGAGTGGTTTGATTAGAGTTTGCGATGTGGAGAAGTATTACGGAACCCAGTCGAATATTACAAAAGCGCTGAATCGGGTCAGCTTTGAAATAAATTCCGGCGAGTTCATCGGCATTATGGGGGCGTCCGGCTCGGGGAAGACGACGCTGCTCAATATGCTGTCCACGATTGACACGGTGACCTCCGGTCATATTTATTTTGAACATCAGGACATTACCACATTGAACGAGGAGAAGCTGGCGCTGTTCCGCAAAGCTAATCTTGGGTTTGTGTTTCAGGATTTTAATCTACTCGACACGCTGACGATTGAAGAGAATATTATGTTGGCCATGACATTACAAGGCAAGCGAAAACAAGAAATCCATGCCAAATGCAAGCAAACGATGGAGCAGCTGGGGATCGCGCAGATCAAGGATAAATTTCCGTATGAGGTATCCGGAGGGCAGAAGCAGCGCTGCGCCTGCGCCAGAGCTCTGGTGAATGAGCCGAAGCTGATTCTGGCGGATGAGCCGACAGGAGCGCTGGATTCCAAATCGGCAACGGCGCTGCTTGACACCTTCACCGCGATGAATGAGAAGCTGGGAGCCACGATTCTGATGGTGACGCATGATTCATTCTCCGCCAGCTATTGCAGACGTATTTTATTCCTCAAGGATGGTGAAATATTCCATGAGCTGGTGAGGGGGAACGGGACAAGGCGTGAGTTTCTGAACGAAATCTTGGATGTCCTCTCCCTCACAGGAGGTGATGTTGCAGATGCTAGGTAAGCTGACGCTTCGCAACGTGAGACGATCCTCCAAGGATTATATGATTTACATCGTGACCATGGCGGTAGTGGCTTCGCTGATGTTTGCCTTTAATGGCATGATGTTCTCCAGAGACATGAAGGAGCTTTATCGGGAATTCGCTATCTTTATCGCCTTTGTCGCTATGGCTTCTTTTTTCATCATTATGATCGTTATCTGGCTCGTTCACTACATGATTAATTTTATGATGGAAAAGCGCAGTCGCGAGTTCGGGACTTACCTGCTGCTGGGCATGAGGAAGAAGCAGATCGCCGCTATCTTCCGCAGGGAGAATATCCTTCTTGGCTTGATTTCCCTGCTCGTGGGGACTATTCCGGGGATGTTCTTTCAGATTTCTTTTACTAATATTTTCTATTCTATAGTAGATGTGGAGTATCATATTTCTCCTGATTTCAGTCCCTGGAATCTGCTGCTGACCTTTGGTTTGTTCTTATTCGCTTATATATTGGCCTTATTTCGGGTCAAGCGTAAATTCAAGAAGATGACGATCAACAGCTTGATATACCTGGATAGACAGAATGAGCTCGTCAAAAATGAGAAAAAAACGTGGAAAAAGCTACTTGTGTTCATTTCCGTAGCTTATATCATTATATTTAATGTGCTTGTCCTGAACTCGAATATGAGCATGGGGTCGGTGTGGTTATATATTGCCGGCTTGCTTGCCGCGATCTATCTCCTGTATATAGGGCTGTCTTCGTTCTTTATCAGTTACATCAAAAAACAGCGTAAGGGCATATACAAAGAGGCGAATATATTCGTGCTTAGGCAGCTGTCCTCAAAAATCAAAACGATGCGCTTCACGATGGGCACGCTCACGATTCTGTTTACAACGGCGCTGCTAGCCTGGATGGTCGTCATGATGTTCGCCGATTATCAGAATAAAGAGCTGGCCAGAAACTTGCCCTTTGATGTGCAAGTCTTCAACGAGGACACGAAATTTGACTTCAAGCATGAATTAAGCCTCATATCAGAAGCTTCAACGATCAAAGATCAGCATATTTACAACATATACGAAAAAGATACAGATCACATTAACCAGTATCTCTACGACCATGTGGAGGGGACCTGGCAGGGCGAAGGGAGAGAAGGCAGCTCCTATTTTACCTATGATACTTACATCGGCATCAGCGACTATAATTATATTCGCTCCATGCTGGGCTATAGTCCGGTAGAGATCGGGAGTAACGGTTATTTGATTCATTGCGTAGAGCGAGTACAGCCTTACTTGGAGCAGTTGGCCCGAAATGGCTCGATAATGGACGAGGAACAACAGGATAAGGATCTGATTTACAAAGGGATGTACACTGAGCCGCTGTCACAAAAAGGGATGAACGGAGCGGATTATCTAATTGTCGTTCCGGATTCATATATGAAGACGATGCACCCTTATTACTCCCTGTTGGCCGTGAGTTTAGAGGGCAAAGCTCCCTCTGATTTGAGCGAACGTCTCGCAGCTATTCAGCCTTCCTATGATGGCAATGGAGACTATCATTTGAAGATGCAATATGGATATGGGAGCAGCAATATTATCAGCTATTCGGGAATTGTGCTGGTAAGGGATAACAGTATCGTGGAAGTAGGATTGGCCCTGATATCTATGGCATTCGTACTGGCTTATATCGGGATTGTGTTTCTCTGCGCGGCGCTGACGATCCTTGCGGTTCAGCAGTTAAGTGATTCCTCTAAGTATAAATTCCGCTACTCCATACTGAAGCAGCTGGGACTGAGCAGAAGAGAGACGAACCGGGTTGTTCTGAAGCAATTGGGAGTTTATTATATGTGTCCTTTTGTCATATCCATTGTGCTCAGTATGTTCATCGGCTTGTTTGCCAGCGAACGGTTTGTTTATTACACGGGGATTCAGGCAGGGATCTTCCAATACTATCTTTTGGCCGTGCTCGTCTTTGCAGTAATATATCTGGTTTATTTCATCGTGACCTATGTAGGTTTTTTGAGAAATATATATGATTCATAGCTGAAAATAGTGATTGACAATAAAATGCGTTGTAACTATAATGATTACAGGTCTTGTAACTGATTTGATTACAATAGATGATATAGAGAAAGGGAGGGATAGAAATGAAGGCATCGATTCATCCTAAGGCAGAGATTGGGATCGTACGGTTGAAGATCAAAAATTTGGACCGTTCGCTCCGTTTCTATCAAGAGGTAATAGGTCTTCAAGTGCTGAAGCAGGAGGGCCATGTGGCTGAGCTGACGGCGGACGGGGAGCATGTACTGCTTGTGTTGGAGGAGAATGAGGCATTCCGTATGCTGCCTGGACGCAATGTATCCGGCCTGTACCATTTTGCAATTCTAGTTCCTGACCGGGTGTCGCTGGGACTGGCCCTGCGAAATTTGATCAAGCATCAGATTCCGGTGGGGCAAGGGGATCATCTCGTGAGCGAGGCGCTGTATCTGAATGATCCGGATCGGAATGGCATTGAAATCTATGCAGACCGGCCGCGCGATACTTGGCAGAAGGACGAACAAGGCGAGTATAAGATGACTACGGATCCTGTCGATATCGAAGGCTTATTGAATATTTCGGAGCAAGCGGAATGGCGAGGATTGCCCGCAGGGACCAAAATAGGGCATGTCCATTTCCATGTTGGTGATCTGAACCGGGCCAAGCAATTCTATACTGAGGTTCTGGGTTTCGATATCGTATCTCATTATGGACGGGATGCGCTGTTCATCTCGGCTGGGGGCTATCATCACCATATTGGTCTGAATATATGGGCGGGCACCGGAGCGCCGCCGAATCCGGAGGATGCTGTCGGACTGCGGTATTTCACGATTACATTACCTGACCAAGAAGCGCTTCAAGAGGTTGGGAGCCGCCTACAGCAAGCGGGTGCTGTGTATGAGCAAGAAGCTGGATTGATCTCAGTGACTGATCCTTTTGGCATCGGTATTCGTCTGGTCGTTAATCCTTAATATCATCTCATCACGCATGATGGATGTTCATGGATAGATATCATTATATTATTTGGAGGTAATTACAATGGCAAAGATCGGAATCGTAGGAGCAACAGGCAAGGCAGGCAGCCGTATTATGAAGGAAGCGCTGGATCGGGGACATGAAGTTACCGCGATCGTACGCGATGCATCCAAATTGGATAATAAAACAGTGCCTGTGCTGGAGAAAGATGTGTTCGATCTGAAGGCGGGGGATCTGCAAGGCTTCGATATCGTGGTGAACGCCTTCGGCGCGCCCGGGGGTCAAGAGCATCAGCATGTGGACGCTGGCAATGTGCTGATCGAAGCGATGAAGGGAGCACCGAATACGAGATTGATCGTTGTCGGCGGGGCAGGCAGCCTGTATGTCGATGAAGCGAAGACGACCCGGGTGATGGATACACCAGGATTTCCGGCGATCTTCTTGCCGACCGCATCGAATCAAGGCAAGAACCTGGAAATTCTGCAAGCCACCGATTCGATCAAATGGACCTTCATTAGCCCTTCCGCTAACTTCGCGCTGGGCAGACGGACGGGGTCTTATCAGACAGGCAAGGACAATTTGCTGATGAATTCCAAGGGTGACAGCTATGTTAGCTACGAGGATTTCGCGGTCGCTGTAGTCGATGAGATCGAGAATCCAGCTCATATCAACGAGCGCTTCACCGTTGTATCCGAGGCTTAATTAAGGTGCCTTAGGGTGTCCTGGTAGTAAGAAACGTGATAGACAGAGGAACAGAGGGGATCTTAGCGAATAAGATCCCCTCTTTCTTATACTCTCCTCCGATGGACATATTATCAAGTCATATCATCCCGGAGCGCGTCAATAATATTTTCACTTTTTATCTTGCCAATGGCATACAGCATCGTAATGAACACCACAAAGAGCACGCTGAACACGCTGATTGCCATACTGCCCCAGGGGAACACAAAATCGATATTGTCCGCTCCGCCGACAAACATCCCTTTGTAAATGAGCCAAGCAGAGATTGCCGCTATCGGCAGCCCGAAGAGCAACGCCCTCATACCATAAAAGGCACACTCGAAATTCATCATCTTTTGGAAATCGCGTTCAGACATCCCCACTGAGCGGAGCATGGCAAGCTCCCGCCGGCGCAGCTTGATATTCGTGGAAATCGTGTTGAACACATTGGCTACCGCAATCAGTGAAATCATAATGATAAAAGTATATGCGAACACGTTGGCAATGAAGATGTAATTGCGATTTTCATCCATCATGTCATAGCTATTGTACAGGTTGTATGTGGCTTGAACCCCGGCCCCTTGAATCATCGTTTTCATTTCTTCTGCCGACTGTGAGGGATTCTTTGAGCGAAAGGTCATGCCCTTAACAGCCACATGAGCTACATGAGTATCGGAGGCTTCAAGCTTCTCCTTGAGTGAATAGGGGGCCATCACCCTAAAAAAGTATGGCTTCTGCTCGGAGTTTCCCATGATCGGGAGTGTATCAGGCGGCACGGTCTCGACAAGTGTAATGCTTACGTTTTGCCCCTGTTCCGTCTTCGGCTCGCCATTCATTTCGGGAGCGATGGTAAAATTCATGGAAGAACTCATGAACATATCATTAAACTGGTCAACCTCCTTCAGCCGATTGCTGCTGCCTTGCATTTTGGCAACCGCGATCATTTTTGCAGTTTGCCCGGTATATTCCTCTGCAGGCAAGCCCAAGTCTTTGATCATCTTCAAATAGGCGTTGTCATCAAGATACTGGAGCTCTATTGGCAGATGAACTGTTTCGTCCGGCGAATGTGAACCCGCGTATTCCCAGTAATCGTCTGAAAGTTCGCTTGCTTCGACAGCGCAGGAATACTTCATAAGCGTTTGATACGAGCTTTCATAAACACCGTCGGCGGTTTTTAGTTTGTCGTAAAGGGATAACATTTCATTATCATCCATGTCCTGTGTGGCAAAACCGATGTCATAAGTAGTAAACTCTACCGCCCGCTCCGACGCCTGTTTCATATCCATGACAAAAGCACTGGCCGATACAAACAGCACGATGCTTAAAACAAGGGATAGTACAATGCTGCGATAGCGTTTCTTGTTTCTTTTATAATTCTTTAACGCAAGAGTTCCTTCCAAGCCGAAAATACGCTCCGCAAGCTTTGAAGTTTCCACGGCTTTGGATTCAACTTTGACCTCGTTCGTCTGGCGGATACTCTCCATCACCGGAGTGTTTGCAGCCTTTCGCGCCGGAATATAGGCCGAAATCAGAATCGTAACCATGCTGACCGTCACCGCAACGACAATTGCGGGGATGGACACCGTCAAGGTAAAAGGGACGTTGGTGTAGAGAATGTTCCCGAAATTATTGGCGACAATGGAAATCACAAGCCCGATGCTGCCGATGCCAACGATGACGCCAATCGGTATGCCGACTGCACCGATACATAGCCCCTCAAACAGCACCGAATTACGCAGCTGCCTTGCCGTGGCTCCCACCGACGAGAGAATCCCGAACTGGCGTGTGCGTTCATTCAGCGAGATGGTGAATGCGTTATAAATCAGAAAAATCGAACCTACCATGATGATGACGACCACAATGCCGCCAACTGCGTACAGAAGCGTGTTGAACAAATTATCATCCGAAAGACCCATGAAGCGCAGCACATTATCATTAAAGACGTAAGCCCCGGTTCCGGCTATGCTGTTTGCGTAAGTGTGAACCTGGCGCGGATTTTTCAGCGTGACAAACAGGCTGAGGTTGTCCACTTTGTCCTGTGCATCCGCTTTGGTTATCAAGGTGTATCCCGGCGCGGCAGATTCCTCAAAGCCCGGTCTTTGGTAAATACCGACAACCGTGTAAGTTTTCTCGGCTTTTGGCACTAGCGTTTCTTTCTCGGGAATGTAAGGGACGTGTTGACTTAGATTTTTGTTTCCGTCCATACGGCTTCCGACAGCAAGTGAAAGCGTGTCGCCCACTGCGAATTTAACGCCGCCGTTTGCTGCGATGCTCCCCGAGACAAGAATCTCTCCGCTGTTTTCAGGCAGCCTGCCGGACATCAGGTTGATGGGCAAAGTATTAAATGATTCCTTGCTAAATCCGGCTATAAAGAGATAAGGCTTGTTTGGGTTTTTACCGCCGTCAAGCGTTGCGTAGCCGATATTTTCAAATGCTGCGATGTTAGCGATTCCCTCGTCGTGAGTTCTTTCCTGTATGAAGGAAGAGGGGACATCCAAAAACTCAACATGCCAATCGCCGTATTTCTGGATCGCGCCGTTGGTCATATAGTTCAGCAGGGAAACGCCAAAGGTAGCGACTCCCGTAATCATGGCAGCGGACAAGACCACTCCGATGATCGTGACAATCGTTCGGGTACGGCTTTTTTTCATGCTTTGCAGAGTGACTTTGTTAAAAATATTCATGGCCGCACCATCTCATCTCTCACTACTTTGCCGTCGGATATGCCGATAATGCGGTCTGCCTGCAGGGCGATATTTTCGTCATGAGTGACGAGGAGCAGGGTCTGCCCATATTTTTTATTGCTTTCTTTCAACAGTTTGATGATTTCATGCCCATTCCGGCTGTCCAAACTGCCCGTAGGCTCATCGGCGAGCATGACCGCCGGGGCGTTCATCAAAGCGCGTCCTATGGATACGCGTTGTTGCTGACCCCCCGAAAGCTGATTAGGTAAATGCGTTTTGCGGTCTTGTAACCCCAGCATTTCGAGCAGGTCATTCAGCCGTTCCTCGTTGACCTTGCGCTTGTCCATCAGGATAGGTAAAGTGATGTTTTCCACCACATTCAGCGTGGGAATGAGGTTGTGAAACTGGTAAATCAGTCCGACCTGCCGCCTGCGGAAGATGGCGAGTTTTTCATTGTTTTGGGCATATACATCCTGCCCGTTCAAATACACTTTTCCGCTTGTCGGCACGTCGACGCCACCGATGATATGAAGTAATGTGGATTTGCCGGAGCCGGAGGAGCCGATGATGGCAGTAAACTCCCCCTTTTCGATGGTAAGCGAAACATGGTCGAGCGCGGTAACTTGGTTTTCGCCCTTGCCGTAGACCTTGCATAGATTTTCAATTTTTAAGAACTCCATTATGTAAGTCTCCTTTCTCATGGCTTACCCATATCATAGAATCTTCAACTTACATCTCTGTGACTTTCAGGTGAGAGATTCGTCACTTTGGGAAACGAATGGCAAATATCGCGCCGCCCTGCGGGTGATTTTTTGCAATAATTGTCCCTCCATGCCGTGTTATAATCAGCTTGCAGAGAGAAAGTCCAATCCCGTATCCTGTAGCGTCTGCGCTTTTTCCACGATAAAATCGGTCAAACAGGCAGGGTAAATCTTCTTTCTCAAAGCCTGCGCCGCTGTCGTGGATGGCAATCTCAGTAAACAGGGGATTGTCCGTGCAGACCATCTCAATCTTCCCGTTCTCACCTGCGCTTTCCAGACAGTTTTTGAGGATATTTTGAATGGCTTCCGAGAGCCAGCCCGAATCGCCCTGAATCATCATCCCTTTCGGTACGTCTATCTGCACATCAATATCATGCAGTTCCATCGGGATTAGGAACGGGCGAAGCGCGGCGCATACAAGATCGTTTACATCAATTAGCTCGCTTTGGAACACCACAATGCCCGCGTCCAAGCGGGATAATTTCAATAGGGAAGTGATCAGCCAATCCATCCGCACCAGCAATTCCTCGGTTTCCCGCACAAATGCCTT
Organism: Paenibacillus aceti; assembly: GCF_003614185.1. Classification (GTDB taxonomy): domain Bacteria; phylum Bacillota; class Bacilli; order Paenibacillales; family Paenibacillaceae; genus Fontibacillus; species Fontibacillus aceti. The sequence goes on along the minus strand of NZ_KZ987724.1, from coordinate 1,651,534 downwards.
CCGCTCATTTTCATCAGGGTTATTCGCTAACAATGACAGAATGAGGTTCGCGGATGTGAGCGGAGTTCGGAGTTGGTGGGCGATATCGGCCAGCGAATCGGCAAGATGCTCTTTTTCTTTTTTCAGCGCGTCGTTTTGCTCTCGAATCCGCAGCATCATTTTGGTTATCTCGCTGTGCAGAATGGAAAGTTCGCCCTCGTCCGATTCACCGATATACAGATGGTCAGCATTATGAAGCACAAGGTCGATTTGATTTGAAATCTGTGCAATCCTTTTATATCGGGCTTTGGTAAACGCGAAAAACGCCGTGCCAAAGGCGACGGCAGAAGCAAGGGCAAGGATTCCTGCCGCTGTATTGATGGCAAACCCCAGCACTACAGCGACGGCGGTCATTAAGGAGAAGAACGTGGCAAACTGCCGAAACTCTCTATTCCGAAGCATACTCGCCCCCCAGTCTATACCCCGTCCCGCGAACAGTCAGAATAATCTGCGGGTTGGCCGGGTCGTTCTCGATCTTCTCCCGCAAACGTTTAATGTACACGGTCAGTGTATTGTCATTGACAAACTCGCCCGCCGCGTCCCACAATTCGTCTAGGAGCTTGCCCCTCGTGATAATACTTTTGGGGTTGCTAATAAATACCAGTAACAAGCGGTATTCTAATGCCGAAAGAAAAACCTCGTTGCCGTTTTTTTTCACAATGCCGCTGGCCGTATCGACATGAAGCCCGCGGATTTCAAAATCCGACCCGGAACGTCCGCTTTTCCGCAAGGCGGTTCCAATTCGCGCAATCAATTCACGCGGACGAAAAGGCTTGGTGACATAGTCGTCCGCGCCCATATTCAGCCCGGTAACAACACTCGCCTCATCGCCAGAAGCTGTCAGAAAGATAACGGGAATGTCCTGCATTTCTTTGATTTCCGTGCAAACCGTAAAGCCATTTCCGTCAGGCAAAGAAATATCAATCAAGGCCAAATCAAATTTATTCCCGTCAAGCGTGGCAAGGGCTTCACTTCGCGTAGGGGCGTGAGTGACTGTAAATCCCTCCGAGCGCAGCAATAGCATAAGGTTTTTCGCGATTGTCTTATCGTCCTCAACCAAAAATATCCGTTTCATTTATTTTCATCATCCTTTACTGTACTGCTTCTGTATCGTAGCTCTATTATATTTCTTTATTTCTTTTGACGGAAATATATAAGTTAGGAAGTAGTGGGGAATTCGTAAATGTCTGCGGCTTATCACGGTTCTGACGACGCGCAGCTCGCGCAGTTTGATGAGTTAGAGCCTGAGCTATTGCTTGAGTTTGCCGGCTTTATGAAGACGGAAATCGAGCAGGTCGTCGCACGGTATTTTGCAGGGCATGATCGGGCTTAACTCTCTACGCACTGCCTATGCAATACGCAAACTTGACTTGAAAAGCCTATAAATTAAAAAGCCTGCAAAAGTGCAGGCTTTTCGTCCCAAATCGCTCGTTTCTAGGAAATTCCTGCAAATATGCAGGCTTTCCCACTATTTTCTGCGAAATCAGGCTTATCCGGAGAAAAAAGATGCATTTTCGCAGGAATTTACTCTCTCAGCTAGGGGAAATGGCAAAATTCCTGCATAATTGCAGGTTTTTCGGGTAGATGACACTCTATATGTTACGATTCTAAGAAAGTATGATTTTACCTGTACCCAATTATCCTATAGCGATTATAATCCTTATAAGCCCTAGTGCAAGGATTCATAATCAAGCACTATATTGAAAGCGCCATCATTGATGGGTTGGAGCATTTGCACCTTATAATTCGAACGAAGGGGGATAATGTGGCAGGTTGTCCAGAGGCGGGACTATTACATAGTGTTTGTGATTCGCGCGCACAGTGCCTAATATGATTCTACGCTAGATCAGAGCTAAGCATTATATCAGATACTATACATGACATGGGAGATGAGGAATAATGTGGAATGCGGCAATTCATGATGCACTGACGAAGATCAAGAGTAATATTGTTAAACATCCGGGCAAGCTGCCTCATATTACGGAGGGTCAGCGTTATGAATGGGGAGGCAATGACGACTGGATCGAGGGATTCCATACCGGCATGATGTGGCTTGCCTATGAATATGGACAAGATGCCTTCTATAAAGATGCGGCGGAGTCGTATCTGGCCAATTTCCGCGATCGTCTGGAGCGCCATGTTGCTCTGGATCATCATGATATCGGCTTCCTCTATTCATTGTCAGCGGTAGCGCAGTGGCGTGTTACGGGAAGTGAGGAGGCGCGCGAGGTTGCGCTTCAAGCGGCGGATAAATTATCAAAGCGCTGGCGGCCTCGGATCGGGATTATTCAAGCCTGGGGGAAGGAAGAAGATCCGGAGAATGGCGGCCGGATCATCATCGATTGCCTGCTCAATCTTCCGCTGCTGTTCTGGGCGTATGAGCAGACGCAGGATCGGAAGTATCATGACATCGCCATGCGCCATGCCTTGATCAGCCAGAAATTTCTCGTTCGCGGCGACGGCTCCTCGTATCATACTTTCTACTTCAATACAGAGAACGGAAATGCGATTCGCGGCGGTACGCATCAAGGCTATGAGGATGGCTCGACGTGGACACGGGGCCAGGCTTGGGGAATATACGGCTTCGCTCTGGCTTATCGTTATACGAAGCATGAGACCTTTTTGGATACCTCCAAGCGTCTGGCGAGATATTTTATTGAGCGCATTCCTGAGGATGGCGTGGTATATTGGGATTTTGACGTCCCGGTGGAAGAGGGAACACCGCGTGACAGCTCCGCATCGGCAATCGCCGCCTGCGGTATGTTGGAGCTGCTGGAATGGCTAGGGGACAATGATCCTGACCGCGATTTGCTCGAAGATGGGCTGAACCGCACGATGACCGGATTGGTCGAGAAGTATGCGAGCACGGATCTTGCCGAGGCGGAGGGTCTACTGAAGCATGGCTCCTATCATGTAAGAGGAAATCGTGCGCCGGATGATTATATGATCTGGGGAGATTACTACTACTTGGAGGCGTTGGTACGCATAGACAAGGGTATTAAGGGATATTGGTATGAATAGAGTAGAATAGTCACAATATAGAGCAGGAGCGGGTGTCTTAGCGAATAAGATGCCCGTTCTTTTTTGCCGGAAAAGTAAAAAATGCACAATGAGAGATTGCCAAAGCTATCAGTTAATCGGTAGAATCGGAAATAAAGACTAGAGCGTCTTTAACTCGGTTTTGTAAGGAGGGTAATCTTAAATGAAGCTGGAGACTAGACTGGTCCAGTATTTAAGCCAGGATGAGCAGATCATTCATGATTTACAGCTTGTTCGGCAATTGGGCCTGCCTCAGTGTTATGTCGCTGCGGGATACATTAGAAATTATGTATGGGATCGTCTACACGGATATGAAAATCGCGGCACCTATAGCGACATAGATGTGATCTATTACGACCCGCAGAATATCTCGGAGGAGCGCGATTGGCAACTGGAGAACGAATTAAGGAGCAGCGCCGGGAATGATAAGTGGTCGGTGAAGAATCAGGCCAGAATGCATATCCGTAATGGAGCGGAGCCTTATCTTTCCACGCTGGATGCGGTCAGGCGCTGGCCTGAGACGGCGACGGCTGTCGGGGCGATGCTTGATCCGGAGGATCAGATCGTCATCCTTGCCCCGCACGGACTGGATGACTTATTCAATATGATCGTTACAAGGAGCCCATACTTCGAGGATCGCGAATATTATTTAGAGCGTGTCAGGCAAAAAGAGTGGCATCTTTTATGGTCGCTGCTTACTTTCGATGAAGAGTAATGGTAAGGTGTAAGGGATTACATATATGAACAAGTGGAGGGAGGATCGCGATGGATACATCATTACAGGCTGCGATCTCTTTACGAGAAGCAGGCAAGCACGCAGAGGCCAGGGAGCTTCTCTTGAAGCTCGAAGAATCATCACCGCAAGATCCGCGGCTTCTCTTCCAGCTGGCATGGGTTCATGATGTTATGGGGCTGGAACGGGAGGCTATTCCCTATTATGAACGGGCATTGTCCTTAGGGCTTGCGGGTGAAGCGCGGAGACGGGCGCTGCTCGGTCTGGGTAGCACTTATCGAACATTAGGGATGTACCGGGAATCCGGCGAAATATTTGCCGCTGCGATCGCTGAATTTCCAGAAGCCAGAGAATTCAAGGTGTTCTATGCCATGACCTTGTATAATCTGCAGCAGTATGAGACTGCGATGAAGCTATTGTTGATCGAGCTGGCCGAGACGAGCCAGGATCAGGGGATTCAGGATTATAGAAGAGCGATTCGCTTCTATGCAGGCAGACTGGACGAGATATTTTGATGCTTTTACGCTCTTCAAGCGCGCCCCAAAGGGCTCGGAAAATTGTAACGAAACGGGAGTGAGCTTAATGAAAACCAATATCTACATCGTCAGGCATGGACAGACGGAATGGAATGTATTGGGTCGAATGCAGGGACATCAGGATTCCCCATTGACAGAGTTAGGTGTTCAGCAGGCGACATGGCTCGGTGAGGCATTACAGGATAAGCCGATCGATATTATCTATTCCAGTTCAAGCCCAAGGGCAAGAAGGACAGCGGAGCTAATTAGAGATTATAGTAATCATAAGCAGATAGATATTGTTGAAACCGATGATTTCCGAGAGATTAATCTGGGCGTCTGGGAGGGAATGACGCAGGATGAAATTGAGCGATTATACTCGGAACAGTTGCATAGTTTCTGGAAAAATCCTGAGAAATTCGCTGTAGAGGGAAGCGAGAGCTACCAGCAGGTATATGACCGAGTCCGGAAGAAGCTGCTTGAAATCGCGCGTGAGCATGAAGGGAAGTCGATTCTGGTCACTACGCATACAGTCGCCGTCAAGCTGCTGATGTCTTACTTCGAGGAGCGGCCGCTGCCGCAGTTATGGGAGCTTCCTTATATCCACCCCGCCTGCCTCTGCCAGGTTTCGCTGGATGGCGACACGAAGGAAATCTTACTTCATGCCGATATAAGCCACTATAAAGAAGCTACGGGGGAGTTTTAACAGATGCGCTATAGTTTTAACAAAATCACCAGAGAAGCGGCGATTGTTATTTCCAAATGGGAGTATCCGCCGCCCTATAACTTCTATAATATGGACCCGAGTGAGGAAGGACTTGCCGATCTGTTAAACGGAGACTATTACTCTGCGACAGATGAGGCTGGTAATATTGCCGGATTTTTCTGCCATGGATTATCGGCCAGAGTTTCAGGTGGGTATCGCGCTGGATTCTATGAGGATCGCGAGCGGCTGGATATCGGTCTTGCCATGAAACCTTCCCTAACGGGACAAGGGCTAGGGCGTACATTTGTACAAGAAGGCATGAGTTATCTGCAGCAGCAGCTTGGGCGAACCAGATTCAGACTCGTCGTAGCCACCTTCAATGAACGGGCGAAGCGGGTATATGAAGAGAATGGATTCACGCCAATAGGTACTGTATTATCCGCAGTCAACGGGGAAGATGTTGAGTTTCTGTGTATGGTGGCGGATCGAGACAACAGAGACAACAGGTGATAAGCAAACGGGAAGTGATCAGGATTGAATAGAGGAATGAATAAGACCATCGGGCTGCTAGCGCATGTCGATGCGGGGAAGACGACATTTGCCGAGCAACTGCTCTATCATACGAACAGTATCCGCAGCAAGGGGAGAGTGGATCATCAGGACTCTTTTCTGGATACACATGAATTGGAGAAGTCACGCGGAATCACGATATTTGCCGATCAGGCGATGATGAATTATCAAGGCTCAACCTATTATCTCATCGATACACCGGGACATGTCGATTTCTCAGCAGAGATGGAGCGTTCTCTGCAAGTGATGGATTATGCTGTTGTGATTCTGAGTGCGGTAGAGGGAGTTCAGGGTCATACGGAGACGGTGTGGCAGCTTCTGCGCAAGCATAGCATCCCAACCCTATTTTTCGTTAATAAAATGGATCGTACCGGTGCTGATCTTCAGGCTGTATTGGAACAGATTCATCAGCAGCTTACTCCGCACGCAGTGATGGTTCACGGTGAACTATACGCTAATGAGCTGGAGGAGGGATTGGTCGCCTCGATCGCTGAGCATGATGAACAGTTGCTGGAGAGCTATCTGGAGGGTAGCTATGATACAGAGATAGTCCTGAATACTATGGCTAGATTGGTAAAAGATAGTGCTGTTTTTCCAGTAATGTATGGGTCAGCATTGATGGATGAGGGGATCGATCGATTCCTTCGTCACCTGGAGCGGTTATCCCATATCGAGTATGATAGGGAAGCGCCTTTTGCCGCCCGGGTCTATAAGGTCCGCCATGAGAGTCAGGGAACCCGCTTAACCTTTCTGAAGATCACTGCCGGCAGACTGAGAGTTCGGGATGAGGTTCAGTATATGGACCATAGTGGAGAGAGGATTCAGGAAAAAGTAACCTCCCTTCGTTCGTATAATGGCGAGAAATATACTCTTATTGAAGAGGCCGAAGCGGGGCAGCTTATTGCAGTGACCGGCCTGGCGGAGGCTGCTGTAGGCGATGGCTTGGGAGAACTGCGGCATCGTGCCCGGTATGAACTGGTGCCCGCGCTCAAATCCAGGGTTCTGTTCGATCCGAAGCTGTCTGTAAGAGAGGTACAGCGATACTTCCAGATGCTAGATGCGGAGGACCCCTCGCTGAATGTTACCTGGGATGAGGTGCTGCAGGAGCTGTATATCCATGTTATGGGAGCGATACAGCTTGAAGTGCTGGAGCAGGTTGTGTTGGATCGCTTCAAGCTGCAGGTAGCCTTCGGCACTCCGGAAATATTATATAAAGAGACGATTGCAGGCGAAGTGTATGGCTGCGGGCATTTTGAGCCGCTCGGCCATTATGCGGAGGTGCATTTGAAGCTTGAGCCTGGGCCGAGGGATAGCGGGGTTATTTTCAGAAATGAATGTCATCCTGATCATCTAAGTTCTGGCTATCAGAATCTGGTCGGCCAGCATGTGCTGGAGCAGGAGCATCCCGGGTTATTAACCGGGTCTCCGCTGACGGACGTTATTGTTACGCTGCTGAACGGACGAGCCCATAACAAGCATACGAGCGGCGGAGATTTCCGGGAGGCTACGCATCGGGCGCTGAGGCAGGGGCTGGAGAAGGCGGAGAATATACTGCTGGAGCCTTATTATATGTTCAAAATCAAGGTTGATTTAGAGCTGATCGGTCGCGTGATGTCGGATATCCGGCAAGCTCACGGCTCATTCAATCCCCCAGAGACAAGTGGAGATCAGGCGATGATTAGCGGTACGGTACCGGTGGCAACCTTTATGAATTATAGTGCGGAGCTGGCTTCCTTCTCGAAGGGGAGGGGGGCACTGTCGCTGCAAATTGGCGGGTATCAGCCCTGCCATCAATCGAAGGTGGTCATTGAGAGCCGAAATTACGATAAAAACGCAGATCCGGAGTACACCTCCGCCTCGATTTTTTGTGCGAAGGGTCAAGGATACAGTGTTCCATGGGATGAAGCGGATCGGCATATGCATGTGCAGTTGTAGCTCGTAAAAAGGGTTCAGAACGAAGGACGGCTTGTTTTCGTGCCGCTGTACGATATATAATAAACTGGGTATACATCATGCTTCTGGGGTTGAATATATGGATCTGATACTCAATAAATCGTCACCACCCACCCTTTGTTCTGGATGAATTAAACATAAATCATAATGAGGTGTGAACAAGATGGGACGTAAGTGGAATAATATTAAAGAGAAAAAAGCTTCAAAGGATGCAAATACAAGCCGGGTTTACGCGAAATTTGGCGTAGAAATTTATGTGGCTGCCAAGAAGGGCGAACCGGATCCGGAATCGAACCGTGCACTGAAGGTCGTACTGGAGCGGGCCAAGACATATAATGTGCCAAAAGCGATCATTGATCGCGCACTGGAAAAAGCCAAGGGCAGCGCGGATGAAATTTATGACGAGCTTCGCTATGAGGGCTTTGGGCCGAACGGCGCGATGATTATCGTGGATGCGCTGACGAATAATGTGAATCGTACTGCTTCTGCTGTCCGGGCAGCATTTAATAAGAATGGCGGTAATATGGGCGTAAGCGGTTCTGTCGCTTATATGTTCGATGCCACAGCTGTATTCGGGGTTGAAGGCAAGACTTCTGACGAAGTGCTCGAATTGCTGATGGAAGCGGATGTTGACGTTCGTGACATTCTGGAAGAAGACGAGTCGGTCATCGTCTATGCGGAGCCGGATCAATATCAGGCGGTTCAGGATGCGTTCAACGCAGCTGGGGTTACGGAGTTTACGATTGCTGAATTGAGTATGATCGCTCAGAACTATGTAACTCTTCCAGAGGATGCGCAGGCTCAGTTCGAGAAGCTGGTCGATGCGCTGGAGGACCTGGAGGATGTGCAGCAGGTGTATCATAATGTCGAGCTTGAGGACTAAGATAGAGCGAGACGGCTCTTGAAATAAAATAGTATAAACAAGAAATCCTTATTCGATAAGGATTTTTTGTTTATGAGGGCGAGTTGTGGAATAGAAGATTCCAGTTAGCCGATACTTGAGGGTATCGTGGATGGGACAGGTGGTGCGACAGCTATGAGTATTAAAGTAAAATTTTCATACACATTTCTAATCAGTTTGCTATGCTTGATCGGGTTCGGACTTATTGCTTACTGGATCGGGGCAGCGCGAATTCATACCTTCGATAATCAGATCATCGCCTATGTGCAGGGGCTTGAATCCGATTCCTGGACAAGGTTCATGAAGCTGTTCACCTGGATTGGCAGTCAGCTGCCGGTGATGGTTATTTTGCTGGCGACGCTCCTATTTCTGTACTTCGTGCTGCATCATCGCAGCGAGCTTGTGTTTCTCCTTGTGGTAGTAGGCGGATCGGCGTTGCTCAACCTATTGCTTAAGGAGCTCTTCCGGCGTAATCGTCCATCTCTGCACAGACTTATCGAAGAGACCGGCTTTAGCTTCCCTAGTGGTCACTCGATGGCGGCCTTTAGTCTCTATGGGGCGATTGTCTTCTTAATCTGGAAGCATATCCCCTACTTATTAGGCAGAATCGCTGTCATTGTGATCGGGGCCTGCCTGATCCTGACGATCGGGGTGAGCCGCATTTATCTCGGCGTGCACTATCCGAGCGATGTGCTCGGCGGATATCTTATCAGCGCCTGCTGGCTGACAGCTTCAATCTGGCTGTATCAAGGGTATCTGGAAGCGGCGTATGAGAAGAAGAGAGGCTATGCGCGGCCATGATCAAGATCGTGACATCATAGGACGAGCATTGTATAATGCATCTTACATTTGAGGGGGCGGGATTTTTTGTGGCTCATCCACAATTCCTGCAAAAATGCAGTTTTTGCTCATGAAACCAGGCTCAGCCTGTAAATACCTGCGATTATGCAGGTTTTTGCCCGGTACTAGCCCGATTTTGGAAAATTCGGCACGAAAGCCTGCATTTTTGCAGGAATTCCTTATAAACAGGTTGTTTGGAGCACAAAAGCCTGCAGATTTGCAGTTTTTTTATTTTGCCTGAAGTAAAGCAGATCCTAAGGACTTGAAAGCGAACTAGAAAAAACGTACAGCCCGGGCCAGGATAAATTTTACATAACAGCTTCACCTTACTGTACACTTATGCTAGTATAAGCCATAAATGGGTGTATCCTACTACATATTAAGGAGATGCATGTCATTATGGGAATGAGAAAAAGTCTTTGTGCAGGTGTATTATCGGTAGTTCTGATTTTCACAGGCTCTATGGCTGCGGTGTCGGCCCATCCGGGAAGAACGGATTCCAAGGGCGGGCATACCTGTCGCACGAATTGCGAGAAGTGGGGATTGGAGTACGGGGAGTATCACTATCATAACGGTGGAGGCTCAACGAAGTCTAAGTCCAACTCTTCAAGCAAGAAGAGCAAGACCAAGTCAACGACGAAGAGCAAGACAACCACCAAGAGTAAGACAACGACTACGAAAAGTAAAAGTACGACCACTACTCAAAGCAAGTCCAAGCCATCCGCACCGACCTATAAGAAATCCGGATTAGTCGTGTATGTTAACGGGAACGAGCTGGCCTTTGACAGCGATCCGCTGATCTATGAGAATACGAATCTGCTGCCTCTGCGGGAAATTGCTGAAGGGATGGGAGCGACGGTGACCTGGAGCAAGGAGACCGGAACAATCCTGGTAGAGAGGGCGGAATGGGCGATGACCTTGACGCTGGGAAGCAAGACGGTGTATTACAACGGAAAGGCGGAAACAGCGAGCGCGGCACCGAAGGTGATAAATGGCGTCACCTATGTTCCGGCTCAAGTCTTCGTGCGCGGTCTAGGGGCTGGAGTCGTATACAATGAAATTACGAACTCATTAGAAATCACCTACGAATAACGTAGCTATCATACTAACTCTAATACTCCCATCATTGTAGAGTAGAAGTTTTTGTTTTTTCTACTGTCTACTATGATGGGAGCGATTTATTCTCTCAAGGGATTTCAGCTTTTTCCTTTATATTGAAGCGTGATACGAAACGCCTTTTATGAACGTTTCAATCACTTCGAAATTCTCATCGAGCAGGACGAGATCCGCGTCGTAACCAGCTTCAATGCGTCCGGTTTGGTTCAACTGAAGAATCGACGCCGGTGTGGTGGAAGTCATCTTGACGCTGTCTTCCAGTGAAATGCCGAACTTTGTACTAAGCTTCAGGGAACGGTTCATCGTTATTGTACTGGATGCTAGTGTGCCGTCATGCAGTCTCGCAATGCCGTCCTTGACCGTCACGTGATGGCCGCCGAAGAGATATTCGCCATCGCCGACACCCATAGCTTGCAGCGCGTCGGTCGTTAATACCATGCGGTCCGGCCCTTTGATTTTATGCATGAGGCGAATTATTCCGGGGTGCAGATGGACGCCGTCGACTATCGCTTGAACGCTCACTTGATCGTTCTCTAATGCGGCTGTCACAAGCCCAGGCGAGCGATGATGGATGCTTGGCATTGCATTGAAACAATGGGTGATATGCGTGGCTCCTTCTTGGAAAGCCAATTGGGCTTCCTCATACGTAGCGTTGGAATGTGCTATTGCGACTACGACATTTTTACTTGTCAAATAATGAATAAGTTCGATACCGCCGGGCAATTCGGGAGCGATCGTGACCATCTTGATCAGATTTCCGGCTTCGCGGAAAATAAGCTCCATCTCATCAAGATCAGGATGTCTCAAATATTTGGGGTTTTGCATGCCTTTGCGCGCTACGTTCAAATAAGGGCCTTCCAAGTGGATTCCGACGATTTTGGCGCCTTCTTCATGGCCGATGACTTGTTTGACGCTCCGAATCATGGCGATTAGGTCGTCTAGTGTAGAGCTTACGGATGTAGCCAGGAATCCGGTGCATCCCGTCGCGGCACAGGCTCTGGATACTGCTTGGATGCTTGCCGTCGTTCCTTCCATCATGTCATGATTGTCCGCGCCATGGATATGGACGTCAATCATACCAGGAATCAGCAAGTGACGTTGTCCGTCCAGGATGCGATCCGCATCTTGAACATCTTCCAGTGACGGATTCGGAGGAAGTATAGATTTAATCATGTGATCTTCAATCCAGACGCTGGCAGGTGTAAGCGCTCCGTTCTGAATCATCATAATGTTGGAAATTATCGTCTTCACAGGTTCTCCCCCTCTGAGGCTAATATGACTTCAATACCGTACAAGTCTAGTTTCTCTTGGATCGCTGCAGGCAGGCGCCGATTGGTAAATAAGAGATCGATTCCATCAAAACTCATTTTAAAAGAAGATGTCTGATTCACTTTCGACGCATCCACCATGAGGCAGACCTTTTTGGAATTTTGCAGAATCGATTTCTTCACTTGAATATCTTCCAACTCTGAATAGAATAACCCGTCCGCGGTGATGCCTGAAGCGCCGATAAACGCAAAGTCAAAATAAAACTGCTGCAGCTGCTCCCCAATCGAAGAACCGTGTAAAACATGGGAATCGGGGTTGAAATAACCGCCTAGCAAATACACTTTGTTGCCTTGTTGTTGAGTGGAGACGGAAATTGCATTGTCGATCGAATGCGTGACGACGAGCAAATCCGTCTGCGTTATAAGTATTCAGAGTCGTGTAAGCCTGAAATCATTGTGTATGGTGTTGATATAGCGCGAAAGGTATCATGAAAGAAGGGGGGAGAAGATCGTATGAAACAAGGAATATTCATTATATTAGTGATTACTTCATTGTTCTTAGTGTCTAGCTGCAGCAGTAATAATCCACTTGAGGTTGAAAACGATGCGATATCAAGACAGGTGAAAGATGGGGATAATAATGTTAAGGAGTCGCCTTATATAAAACGACTCCCTATAGATAAGCAGAATTCAGTTGTTCGATTTAAAGATGAAAAAAACCTCAGTGAGTTATACAGTTTTACTCCGGAGGAAATGATGCTCGTTTATCTTTACTGTCTATCTATAGATGATGCGGATTCGCTATATGAAATAACCTTAAATGATGATCAGTTACCTGACAAAGATAAATTCAAACATGATTATGTGAAATATGTGATGAATTATGAAACTGTAATTGCAATTCACTCCTTTTATTATAATGCAATACAAATCGATGAACGATCTTTTAATGGGAAAAGTGTAACGGTCATAATTACGGATGATACAGGGCTACCAAAGTCTGTAGCATTAATGTTACAAAAAGAAGATCAGGTATGGAAGATAGATTTTTACTATTCTATGAAAAAGCACATAAAATAGACGGCTAATAATCAGGCTGAGTGCTCAGTCTGATAAGCTCCCATCATAGTAGACAGTAGAAAACAAAAATTTCTATACTCTACAATAATGGGAGCTTTTTTAATGTCTAGAAGGAGTTCAGCCCCGGCGGATTTCTACCTCGATCCGGGCTTCTATCAGGAAATAGTTGTACAAATACATCTATTTCCAGAATCTCAAGCTGATTCTCGAGAATAAGTGTTTTTTAGCATTTATTCATTTGCGGGAAACCGCAGAATTACCCGTGTACCCCGGTTCACTTCACTTTCGATCGTCAGACCGTACTCCGAGCCGTACATTACCTTGGCCCGGTCATGTACATTTTTCAGGCCATAGCCGGTCGGTTTGGATTCCAGCAGGGAAGTGAGTCGTTCCGGTTCAATGCCGATTCCGTTGTCCTCCACCCGAAACACGATGCAGCCATCCTCCAATTTGCCGGACAGCTTGATCTTTCCGCCTTCATCCCTGTTCTCGATCCCATGGATAATCGCATTCTCCATCAGCGGCTGCAGCATCAGATTCGGCATATGATAGGCCAGAATGGCTTCATCGATCTGATACTCCACATCGAAGCTGTTGCTATGCATAATCAGCTGGATTTTCATATAGGATTGCACGTTCAGGATCTCATCGGATACTAGGATCATATTGTCGCCCTTATTGAGCGTTGTACGATAGAAGGTCGATAATAGCTGGGCCATCTCACTAATATCAGTCGCGTGAATTCGCAGTGCCCGCCAATTGATCAGCGAGAGGGAGTTATAGAGAAAATGCGGGTTAATCTGTGCCTGTAGCGCCTTCATCTCATATTCCTTGCGGGCGATTTCCTCGCGATATACTTTATTGATCAGCCCTTCCGTTTTTACGACCATATTACCGAAGCCGCGGATCAAATCCCCGATTTCATCCTTGGAATCGCTATGAACTGTCACTTCAAGCGAGCCTTCCTCGACGGTCTTCATATTGCTGCGCAGCTGCTCGATTCTCGAGATGAACTTGCGTGAGAACAAGGTACCGGCTATAGCTACAGCCGCGATACAGCCTACGATGATGAACAAAACCGTCGAGACGATTTGCCATGCCTTCTCGGTGATCAGATTCGTCGGCTTATACAGGAACACCGTCCAGCCCGAGGTAGGGATTTCCGAATGCAGTACCGTATATTTCTGACCATTCCAGTGCATCTCCTCTACAGACGGATCGGAGTAGAGCGAAGTTGGATAGACTCCGCTTGGTTCCGAGGTATAGACAAGCTGTCCGCGAGTATCCAGAATGAGCAGATGGCCGCCCTGACTCTCCAAGGATTCAAAGGGCTTCAAGAGACTCTCATAATTGATCTTGGCATATAGAATATTGTCCTTCGGATTTTTAATCTTCGTATTAAGTACACGGCGTACGCTGAAGATTCTCTGTTGCTCGGAGAACCACAATACATTGGTCGAATCCATCACATGCGGATACCAGTTCATCTTCTTGATTTCATCCAAAGGCCGCACGGTCTGCCCATGCTGGTGCAGATTGGTGCCCGTATAGAGGGTAAGCTGCTCTATGCTTGCATTTAAGTTCCGGGCAGTATAGAAATTCTGATCGATGACATTCACGATCTGGTCATACATCTCAAAGGTGCTGGTATACGTATGATTAGCCGCATTGACGATCTCCTGGTTGAAGCTCAGGAAATTTACGATTTTATTGTACGCCTCCAGCTGACTGTCCAGGGTTAAGGCGCTCTGGTTCAGCGCCGCGTTCAAATCGGATTTGGACTGATTGATCAGCAGCGAGCGGGTTTCCGAGAAGCAGAAGCTTCCCAAGACAATGACAGGGATCATGCTGATCAGCAAAAAAGCCAATTTGATTTTTGTCTGAAAATTCAAATCATGGATATATTTCTTGAGCGAATGCCAGCTTTGCCTCATGACTCCTCCACGGCCTCATATAATCTTTGATTATGCTGTCTGAATTTCTCGGGGGTATGCCCATAGAAATCACGGAAATTTTGGCAAAAATAAGAGAGATTGCGGTATCCGACAGCGCTGGATACATCCGCTATTTTCAGATGCGTATTCGTCAGCATTTCCTTGGCTTTTTGCATGCGTACATTTTTGATGTATTTATTAATCCCGCAGCCGGTCGTCTTCTTGAACATCGAGCTTAAATAATGGGGGGACAAATACACTCTGGCCGCCAGATGCTCCAGACTTAGATCCTCGGCGTAGTTCTCTTCAATATATTGTTTAATCGCCATGATATCACGGTTTTGAGCGGGTTCTGTATTTGTGAATTTTTGCTCAAATCCTGAAATTCCTTTCAGCAGTATTCTACGGATATCCCTGAGATCATCCGCCTTATATATGGCCTCAATCCCTGAATTGATCTCCCGCTCAGGTCCATTGATCGATGACATGATGCTCTGATAAACCGTAGAGAAAATATGTTTGACATACAATTGCGAGAACTGGACCTGTCTTACATACTTCTGATAGAGCAGTTCTGTATTAGCCTTCAAGCTGAACATATCCCTTTCTTTGATATTGCTGCGAATCTGTTCAAGCATCTGGCTATCTGTCAGGTCGGGAAAGATCTGCTCGGAGAACAGCATTTCGTTCTTGGCGTCGAATACGAAGGAGTCCGGCAGGAAGAAGCGGTATTCCATCAATTGCTCCAGTTCCGGTAGCACCTCGGCCAGATCTTGAATCGCTGTCAGTCCTTTTTTTATGCCGATATAGCAATTTACTTTATATGTCAGCAGGATGCTGTCGTGAATCTGTACAGCCAAATCCTGATAAGAGATACTGGAATGAACTCCCTGTTGCTCCGGGAAGAGCAGCATGCTCTGGCAGCCATTCAAATTCAAATAGTCGGCAGGCGTTCCCAGTATGGAATGCAGAAATTCCTCGAATTCCACCTCATCGGTGTTCTCGAAGAAATCCTTCTCGAATTCAAGCAGAAGTATCCCTTGATAATAGGTTGGAAAGTCATGCCACAAGCCTTGCATGGAAGGTGGTTCTCCGATCCCGTTCACGAGGGTGAAGAGAATATGCTTCTTGACATAGATCTGTTTCATTTGCGAGGCTTCGTCCTGCTGCTGACGATCTGTTAATTCCCCGATCACCTTCGTCATCGTCGCTTGGAACGCATCGACATTGACCGGTTTCAGCAGATAATCGGAGACGCCTAGCGCAATGGCCGTCTTGGCATATTCGAATTCAGCGAAACCGCTGAACAGGATCACCTTAAGCTGCGGATGAAGCTCAAGCGCTTGCCTCGTTAGCTGCAGGCCGTCCATTTGCGGCATTCTGACATCGGTAAATAATATATCAACAGTGTGTTGTTTCAAATAATCCAGGGCCTTGCGGCCATTATCGGCTGTCTCCAGATGAAGGGGAAGACCCAGCTCTTCGATCAGGAAGGCGATCCCTTCACGCTCATCCTTATGATCATCTACTACCAAAATAGTTAACATCCGTATCCTCCCGTACTTTTTTAATGATTTTATTATATCACTCCTAATGGGGGCAATTTGAGAAGGAGAAAGAGAGTATTTTTTGATATAAAACGTAATTTTTTTGCGTTTACGAGTCTTGGGCAACAATCTTAGAATAGAGTTATATTTATGAATGCAGGTTTGAAGCAAGCCGGCGCTTTGAAACCGTATTATTTACGAGTTTATGAACCATAATAATTCATTTGAGTCAGATCATGAGTCAGATAAAAATAGGGAGGTCTACTTATGTTATCAAGAACAAAGCGTATTTGCTCTGTTGCACTAGCAGCTGTGTTAGCGGTATCCCTGGCCGGCTGTGGAAGCTCCGACAATGCGAATAGCAGTGCAGCATCCGATAAATTGAATGATCCTGCTTGGAAGGAAGCCATGACTACTCCATTTGGCAAGTATCCGGAGACCGTAACTTACACAGTAGGTCAAATGGCGACGAACTATTCTTCGCTGAACGGAACTGCTTATGAGAAGGATAACGCTACGGATAATGTCTGGACCCGATATTTCAAGGACAAGCTCAACGTACAGAACACGACGAAATTCGAAGCTAATGACGGTACTGACTATAGCCAAAAAGTATCGATGGCCATCGTCAGCGGCGATATTCCCGATATCATGGTCGTTCCCGATTATTCGACCTTGCAGCAGCTGCATGATAACGATTTGATCGCCGATCTGACAGATGCATATAACAATACAGCAAGTGACCGGATCAAGGAGATCTATGATTCTTACGGCGGTCGCGTACTCGATAACGCAAAATTCGATGGTAAATTGATGGCCATTCCGACGACAGAAATTTCACACGGCCCTGGCATCCTCTGGTTGCGCAAGGACTGGATGGATAAATTAGGACTGCAAGAGCCTAAGACACTGGAAGATGTCGAGAACATTATCACCCAATTCATCGAGAAAGACCCAGGCGGTAACGGGGCTGGCAAGACCGTAGGTCTTGTTGTGGACAATGAGAATGTAGCTGGTGTATCCGGCGGTCAATATTCTTTGAACAATATCTTCTCCCTGTACGGCGCTTATCCGAAGCAATGGATTGATGACGGTAATGGCAATGCGGTATATGGTTCGATCCAGCCTGAGATGAAGACGGCTCTTACCAAAATCTCTGAGATGTACAAGAAGGGCCTCGTTGACCGTCAGTTCGCGGTACGTACAGGCGATGACCGCAAAGCGCTGCTCACCGGTGGCAAGAGCGGTTCCTTCCTCGATAACTGGTGGGGAAGCTGGACAGTAGCCGATACGCTTAAATTGAACCCGGACGCGGAATGGGTATCTTATATTGCTCCACAAGCGGAAGACGGTTCGCTCACGATGTTCACTGGCAACCCTTCAAGCAGTTATCTTGTAGTACGTAAAGGCTTCGAGCATCCGGAATTAGCTGTGAAGATGGTCAGCCTGCAATATGACTACCAACGCTACCAAGAAAAAGACGAAGAGGTACTGAAGCAATTCGCTGACTATAGCCAGCTGAATGTATCCGGTTCACCGATTATCGTCAATATCGACTACTATGACGCTTTCTATCGCAATGTTGACATTATGAAGGAAGCGCTCGAGACAGGCGATACTAGCAAATTGGTAAGTAATATGGATATTAGCAACTACAATTCTTACAAGAAATATCTGGATAGCGAGAAGAACGGAGACAAGCCGGACTCGGTATCATGGGCTGGATATGCTTCCAGTATTACTACAGCAAGCATGGTGAAGAACGCGAATATCAAGGAAGTTAACCCTGTATTCTTCGGAACCACATCGTCCATGTCGCTGAAATGGCCAACTCTGTCCAAGATGGAGCTTGAAATGTACTTGAAGATTATTACTGGCGATCAATCCCCGGATTCCTTCGATAAATTTGTCGATAGCTGGAAGAAGACAGGTGGGGATATCATCACGAAGGAAGTTAACGAAGCGATTGCTTCCAATTGAAGTTGAAAGAGTTGATCCTTAATGAAGAATAAAAAAGATCAGGCAGCTTTTCACTTCATGATGCTACCTGGCATGATTTTTCTGATTATTTTCTCCTTTATTCCGATGTTTGGGATTGTCATGGCGTTTCAGAACTATATTCCGGCCAAAGGGATCAGCGGCTCGGCGTGGGTAGGGCTGGATAACTTCAAGTTTATGCTGCAGATTCCAGACAGTAAGCAGATCTTCGCCAATACGATCATCATCGCCATCTGGAAGATCATTGTCGGAACCTTGGTATCGATCATTTTCGCCCTGCTGCTGAATGAGGTTCGTGTGCGCTTTGCCAAGCGTTTTATGCAAACGGTTGTCTACTTGCCGAACTTCCTGTCCTGGGCGATTCTGGCCACTGTAGTCATGAATATATTCTCTTACGAAGGTCCGATCAATGCCTTCCTGGGCTGGTTCGGGATCGATCCGATCCTGTTCATGGCCAGCAATGACTGGTTCCGGCCGATGCTTGTCATGACGGATGTCTGGAAGGGCTTCGGATATGGCTCGATCATCTATCTGGCGTCATTGACGTCGATCGACCCGGGGCAGTATGAGGCGGCCTCTATCGATGGAGCTAACCGCTGGAAGCAGCTATGGTATATCACGCTTCCGGGCATGCTGCCAACGATTATACTCGTTACGACGCTGAATCTGCCTAACGTTCTGAATGCCGGTTTTGACCAGATCTTTAACCTGTATAATCCTCTGGTCTACCAAACGGCGGATATTATCGATACTTATGTATATCGAGTAGGTCTTGTAGAGAGACAATATAGCTTGGGGACAGCCGTAGGCCTACTGCGGTCGGTAGTCGGTATTATTCTGATTCTGTCCGCGAACAAGCTGGCTCAAAAACTTACGGACTATCGTATTTTCTAGAAAAGGGGGTGGCTCCCATCGCTCAGTCTATAAAAAGCCGCATTGCAGATATTATTATATGGATATTGCTGCTGGCGTTGACCTTGTCTTGTCTCGTTCCTTTGCTCAACCTGGTAGCCATATCCTTCAGTGATAACGCAGCAGCTTCTGCGAACCTGGTAAGTATATTCCCGGTTAATCCGACATTAAGCTCATATGAGAAATTGCTCTCGGACTCCCAGTTCTGGCGTTCGTTCATGATCTCCGTCGAGCGGGTCGTACTAGGTTTGCTCGTCAATATGACGTTAATGATTCTGACCGCCTATCCTTTATCGAAGAGTCCTAGGCAGTTCCGCGGTCAGAAGGTTTATATGAATATCGTTATTTTTGCTATGTTATTCTCTGGCGGCTTGATTCCTACATTTATGGTCGTTAAGCAGCTTCATTTGCTCGATTCCATCTGGTCCCTGATCTTACCGGGGGCAGTACCGATCGGTAACGTCATCCTGCTGATGAATGCCTTCCGCGGGGTGCCGAAATCCCTGGAGGAAGCAGCGACGATTGATGGAGCATCACAGTGGAGAATTCTCGTGCGCATTTTCTTGCCCGTGGTACTGCCTACCTTGGCGACGGTTATGCTGTTCACCATCGTAGGGCACTGGAATGATTACTTCGGCGCATTGGTGTACATTAATAAAACGTCAAATTATCCTCTGCAAACGTATATTCAGCAGCTTAGTGTAGAGGTTCAGAACATTACGGATCCGGAGAAACTGATGGAGCTTGCGAAGATTTCCGACCGGACCCTGAATGCAGCCAAGATCGTAGTATCGACCTTGCCGCTGCTGATGATCTATCCTTTCATGCAGAAATATTTCGTTTCAGGGATCGTAGTAGGCTCTGTTAAAGAATAAGCCTGCTGCACATTAACCAAATAGTTCAAAAAGGGCCGCTGTGATCTTTCATGGCGGCCTCATATTTAGGAGGCCAGTGATGAATCAGCCATTAAAGAGCAAGGTTCTGGATGCGATGCGACTATGCGTCCCTGCGGAAGCGAACCGGGCCATCTCATTTACGAATAAAGAGGCGGCATTTTATTTTACACAATCCCATGATACGAATCATGTTGAGCATGCTTACTTCGCGGGCATGAATATTGCCAAGAACCGCATCTTCAGCGGTTATGTGCTGACTGCTGACGGTAAGCGGCTGGACAACCGTAATTCCGAGGTGTGGGTATCGCCTTATAAGCTGGAGCGCAGCTATGAAGGCGGGATTGCTGAAGAACTGTGGATGTTCGATTATAAAAATATTCTGGAGATTCAAGTTAGCGGAGCGGTTAATACGATCGGAATCGAATTAAAGGGGGAGCAACTGGAGCTGGTGAGCCAGCAGGCGGAGGCGGTCTGCTTCAAGTCGATGGAAGGCGACTGGATGATCGCTGTCAGCGCCAAAGACGGACAAGATATTCAGCTGGAGCAGAATACGCTATTGACCGCGGCCAGTGCAGGTGGATTCTATATCTCCGTAGCTAAGACAGCGGATGAGGCCCAGGCCTTGATTGCAGGCACGAGAAGCGATAGCCACCGGCTCAAGCATGAACGTATTAAGCGTATGGAACAGTTCCTGGAGCAGAACGTCCATCTGGATAGCGATAACAAGGAGCTTACCCTGGCGCTTGACTGGATTCAGATTACGATGGATCAATTGGTCACAAGACAGCAGGGGGATGGCATCTATGCAGGTCTGCCTTGGTTCAATGAATATTGGGGTCGCGACCAATTCATTTCCCTGCCTGGAGCCTGTCTGGTGACCGGACAATTCGAGACGGCCAGGAATATACTGCTGTCCTTTGCCGAGTTCCAGAATACGGATGAAGAGTCGGTCTTCTTCGGCAGAGTACCTAATATTCTCGCTCCGGAGAATATCGATTACCATACGACAGATGGTACGCCGCGCTTCATTATCCAATTGCAGGATTATGTGAAATATTCCGGGGACACGGCTATTATTAAGGAGCTATATCCGGCGGTATGCAATAGCATCGAAGGCGCTATTCAGTACTGGGTTGATGAGAAAGGCTATCTGATGCATGCCGATAATGAGACCTGGATGGACGCCCGGGATGAGAATCTGAATTCATATTCTCCGCGTGATACCCGTGCCAATGATATTCAAGCCCTATGGTACAACCAGCTGCGGGCTGGGGTATACTTCGCGGAATATATGCAGGATTCCGAGAAGGTTAGCAAATGGGGCGGCATTGCCGAGAAGCTGCAGCAGCATTTCGAGCAGGATTACCGCGATGAGGCGCATCCTTATTTGGCGGATCTCCTGGATGCTCAGGATCAGGCGGAGTTCTCCCTGCGGCCGAACCAATTATTCGCCTTCGACATGTTTGAGGACCCTAGCTTCAAGGCCCAGGCCACGCGTACTGCTTGGGAAGAGCTGGTCTATCCATGGGGCGTCGCTTCGCTCGAACGCCATCATCCGTTGTTCCATCCTTTCCATCTGACAGCACATTATCATAAGGATGCCGCTTATCATAACGGAGCGGTATGGCTGTGGTTGAACGGAATCGCTATGCAGCGGATGATCGAGCTGGGCCAGGAGGAGACGGCATATAAGCTGTTCAAGAATATGAACTGGCAAGCTCTGAATCTCGGAGTCGTCGGCGGATTAGCAGAAAATATGGACGCGTACCCCGAGGAAGGTCAAAGCTGGGCCAAACTGACCGGCGCTTATCTGCAGGCTTGGTCCAATGCCGAGCATCTGCGAGTATGGTACCAATATTTCCTCGGCCTCCGTCCTGATCTGATTAATCATAACTTGACGATCGCACCTAGAATTCCAGAGGAAATACATTCGCTGAATTACTCGGTGAAGATCGGCGAGGGACAGCTTGAGGCGAGCTATAAGAGGGAGGAAGGTCGTCGGACTTACCGCTACGCCTTCAAGAAGCTGGGGATCGATGCGGTCATCGACATCGCTCCATATGAACTCGCCAAACTGGAGGTGCAGCCGGATTCGGAACTGATCATAGAGCATACCGCTGATCGTCTGCGTATTCGCCTTCAAGATGGAGCGGGGGCTACGCTTAAGGAGCTCGATGCAGCCGAATCTGCCGCTCGCGCAGCCTGGATGACGCAGAATAATGAACAGCTCCAGGATGTAAGCTTCGCAGCGCCATTAAGTCTGGATCATCATCCGGTAATTAAGCTGTAACTAGAAGATAGGGGCTGTCTCAAAAGTCGATCTTCCGACTTGAAAGACGCCTCTTTTGCGTGCCCAAAGATGTCAACATCCCCTGTTCTGGTCAGATCACTCGGACACGGACATAAATGTCCGTTAGCGTTGATTCTGTGGCATCCCGTCCTTGTAACGGACAATAATGTCCATTACAAGGGAAATTATCGTGAAAAATGGCATTTTGTGCTTCTAAGGGTCAAAAGTGTCCGTTAGAGGCGGGTAGTTGTCGTTTTCAGGCTCTAACGGACATTTATGACCGCTAGATCAGCAGTGTTTCGTTAGATTCGAAAGTCCCTCATTTTTGCGGAAATAGCGATATGGTGTTTCGTTAGCGGCGCTCTAGTCATTAAAGATACCCTTCTCGCTCGTCATGTTTAGATGTATAATCATGGAAGAGAAGTGTAGGAAGAGAAGTTCTAGCGAGAAAGGGCGGTCGATCATGAAGCTGTTCCCCCAGTTAGAGACGGAAAGATTTATTCTACGTAAATTGACGGCGGCAGATGCCAGCGATTTATTCCATTATTTCTCCAATGACGAGGTGACCAAGTATTATGAGGTTGAGAGCTTCGTAGAGCTCAAGCAGGCTCAGGACTTGATTCAATCCTGGAACACCCGGTATTTGAAGAAGATGGGGTTCCGCTGGGCCATCACGGAGAAGTCAGGCAGTAAAGTCATCGGTACCTGTGGCTACCGCAATTTGATCAACGATCATTATAAAGCGGAGATCACCTTCGAGCTGAACCCGATCTATTGGGGACAAGGTGTCATGTCTGAGGTGCTGCAGGAGGTAATGCGCTTCGGCTTCGAGGATCTCGGATTGAACCGGATCGAAGCTTATATTGATCCTGACAATATCAGGTCCAGATACCTGCTGGAGAAGATAGGCTTTCATGAGGAAGGCTATCTGAAGCAATGCTTCTACGAGAAGCACCAGTTCGTCGATGCGGTATTATTCGCTTTGCTGAAGGAGCAGTACCGGGAGCAGCGAAGGTAGAAGTGGAAGGTAGGAGCGGCGAGATAGAGCAGTCTACCAGTCCGCCCCTTGCGGCCAGTTGCAGCTATTATTCATATCGAATTCCATTCGAGATTTCATCCACTTGCGTCCAGTCGAGAATCGTCATTTGCTTCTTCTCTTTACGGAGAACCCCCTTGTCTATCAGCTTCTGAATGACGCGATTGAGATGCCGCGGGGTGGTGCCGATTAACGAAGCGATTTCAGAATTATGCGAGGTCATGATTTCTTTGCCAAACTCATTTTGCTGTCGGGTCGTTAACAGGTAAGCGGCGAAGCGTTCCTCTACTGAAGCGAGGAGATTGACCCGGGAAGCTGTCGTGCAGGTCTGTAGCTTATAAGACAACTGTTTTAGCAACTCCTGCAGGAAGCTGAGGTCTTTCATAAGCACGGTTTCAACCGCATGTTTATTTACATATAAGAAGGTAGTGCGCTGGACTGCTTCGACCTGGGACTGGATCGCAACCTTCTGAATCAGCTCGATATCGCCAAATACAGATAGCGGGTGACAGAAGCGCAGCAGCAGTGATTTGCCAGTCTCGACACTGGAGGACACCCGGGTTCTACCTTCAACTTGAAAATAGATCCCGTCGAGCTCCGCGCCCTCGCGCAGGATGATCTCATTACGCTCATAGGTACGAAGCTGTAGAGGAAGGTTATCCATCTGTGGCAGTATGGGATTAAGTTGATATTTCAGAATATAGTATTGTATTCGTGTATGATCCAGCTCGGTTTTCATCGTATCCTCCTAGTGTAATTATCGCGCATAAATCTCCATATGGATTCGTAACTTAATATAGCCTAATGTAACCTGATATTACTGTACTCCACAATGGAGCGTATCAGCAATAAATAGTTGCAGATTTGCACTTATGATCCTGCGGTTGCTCCATGGGATGTTCATTAGATGTTAATAGGAGTTAATAGTGCGTTTAATCACAATAAATTAAATGAAGACTGTCCTTTATGGTCTGATTTGACCTAAGGGCAGTTTTTTTATACTTTTTCGCTTGAGCCGATTTAACAAATCCCGTAGAAGTATAAAAAATCGGGGTTTTATTATATAGTTTTAATCATTTCCCAAGGTTAGAATATTGGTAAATCCAATGCAAGCGGTTACGTTGTAAATAGATGGAGTCATTATTCTGTAGTATCCGCATGGATCTATATCAATTGAACACGGGAGGAAGAACATGCCGCAAGCGACAACTGAACAGCAGCTTCTACCGGTGCCTCCGCCGCCTAAACCTCGCAGCAAGAGCCCCATAGCTAGGTTCTTTAGGCAGTGGGATATCCAGCTTATGGTCATTCCGGGAATAATTTTAGTTTTCATATTTTCCTATCTGCCAATGTACGGGATATTAACCGGATTCATGGATTACAATCTGTTCACAGGCGCGCATATCTGGGAGAACCCCTGGGTAGGATTTAAGCATTTTGAAGCCTTTTTTCACGCGCCGGAATTTGGAAGGCTCATCCGCAATACCGTCGTCATTAGTTTATTGAAGTTTTTCATCGGATTTCCAGCACCTATTATACTCGCGTTATTGCTGAATGAAGTCCGCCATATGTTTTTCAAGCGAACCATTCAGACGATCACTTATCTGCCCCATTTCCTCTCATGGGTTATCGTGGCAGGTCTTGCTATGGCTATGCTTTCGACAGAGAATGGAAGCGTAAACATGATTTTGCAGCAAGTAGGAGCGATAGATGAACCGATTAACTTCCTGTCTATGAAGGAATATTTCTGGCCGATCCTGATTTCGGTCAATGTATGGAAAGAAATCGGATTTAACTCCATCGTATACTTGGCGGCGATCGCCAGCGTTGATCCTCACTTATATGAAGCTGCGGACATTGACGGGGCAAGCAAGTTCAAGCAGATCTATCTGATTACATTGCCGTCCATCATTCCAGTCGTCGTTATCTTCATGATTCTTGCCATCGGCAATCTGCTTAATGCAGGCTTTGAAGACATCCTGCTCTTGGCAACTAACCCTGTACTGAGATCCGTATCGGACGTTATAGATACTTATGTATATCGAGTCGGTCTCGGAACCCACAGGTATTCCTACGCAGTTGCTATCGGTCTATTCAAGGCGGTTATCAGCATCGGAATGCTATCGATGGCGAATCTGCTGGCCCGTAGATCTGGCAACAGCTTATGGTAAAGTCTAGTCTGTCCGTAGGAGGTGTGACATGTTAAAGAGAATTAGCTTTTCCGACAAGGTTATGCTTGTCGTCATATATACCATGCTTACTTTACTCGCCTTCTCGGCGTTATATCCGTTCTGGAATGCGCTCGTCGTATCCTTTAACGTCGGTGTAGATACCGCCAAAGGCGGAATTACTTTCTGGCCAAGAGAGTTCACACTGGAAAATTATCAAGTCATATTAAAAGACGATCGATTAATCAACGGCTTCCTCATATCGATAGCCCGGGTCGTCATCGGTACCGTAAGCTCCATCTTTATGACTGCACTCTTGGCATTCGGAATGACCCGTGCAGATTTGATCGGACGCAAATTTTACATGATATTCTTTGTGTTCACGATGTACTTCGGCGGGGGCTTGATTCCAACTTATCTTTTGATCCGTTCGCTCGGTATGATGGATACGTTCGCCGTATTTATTATTCCGTCCTTGATTAGTGTATGGAATATGATTATCTTCCGGACGTTCTTCAAGGGGCTTCCTGTTGGATTGGAAGAATCAGCGAGTATTGACGGCTGCAGCACTTGGGGGATATTCTTCAAGATTATTCTCCCGCTGTCCGGACCGGTGATCGCGACCTTGGCCCTGTTCACAGCGGTCGGGCACTGGAATGACTGGTTTATGCCGAGTATCTATATCACTAACGACAAGCTGTTACCGATTCAGACGATTCTGCGTCAAACCTTGAATAGTAACATTGTATCTGGTCAGAGTTCGGTATTGGATAGTGCCTCTGTTGCCCTTATGCAACAGACCAAAAAGGTTACTTCGAAATCGCTGACGATGGCGATGATGATCGTGGTCACGTTGCCGATTATCTCAGTATATCCTTTCCTACAGAAATACTTTGTCAAGGGCGTATTAGTAGGCTCCCTGAAAGAGTAGGATTAACTACGGTTTAAGGCGAATAGCTTTGAACATATATTTAAGACGAGAGGGGTTTAGTGAATGAGAAGGTTGAAGAAGCCGCTGCTAGTCACATTATCATTGTTCCTAGTATTGGTAACTGCACTAGCAGGCTGCGGCAAGTCAGACAATGGCAACAAGCCGGCACCTGAGAACACTTCCCAAGAGCAGAAGGACAACAAGGAACCAGCCGAGACCTCAAGCGACAAATGGGTACTCGGAGAGAAGCCTCTAGAGTTCTCAGCTTATGCTCACTACCAAAACATGGACTTCCCGAAATGGGAAAGCACTCCGATTGGTAAATGGCTTAGCGAAGAGAAACAAGTCAAGATCAATATGATCGCTGCCGCAGGTGCCCATACGCAGAAGCTTAGTGCGATGATGGCATCGGATGACCTGCCGGATATGATCTGGACGGACCGTAACCATCCAGACGTAGATAGACTGTATCAGGCAGGCAAGCTTGTACCATTTGACGATTATCTCGATAAGTACACCAACCTGAAGACATGGATGGGCGATCTTAACCTGCTTCGTCATGAAGATGGCAAGCTGTACAGATTCCCGAACTGGTATTCATCGAACCCTTATGGTAACGCAGGCTATGTCGTTAATAAGAAGATCTATGACGAGCTTGGCAAGCCTAAGCTCGAGACCACGGATGACTTGTACGACTATCTGGTGAAGGTAAAAGAGAAGTACGGCGATAGCGTCGTTCCTTTTGAACCGCATCGTGCTCAGGATATGCAGGGACTCGGTGTTCTGTATACCGCCTTCGGTGAAGGTGCGTTGTACACGCATCTGAACAGTGGCTTGCGTGCAGTACCGAAAGACGGCAAGCTGACGTCTCTTATGACTGACCCGGTATTCCGTGAGGCTCAGAAATATATTGCGAAGCTGTACAGAGAGAAGCTGATCTCTCAGGATGCCTTTAACCAAACGGAAGACCAAGTTCAAGAAAAAGTAATGACTGGCCGGGTAGCCGTATTTGCTGGCGCGAGCCCGACAGACTTCGCTGGCGAAGCGCATGCGGAATTGATTAAGCAGGACCCAGATGGCGGATATTTCATGATCTGGCCAATCCATAAGCCAGGTCTGGATAAGAACAAGATTTACCCAGGTACTTACACGAGCTTTGGCTGGAACGCAGCTTACATTACCACAGCGGCCAAAGACCCTGAAGCCATCTTCGCTTTCCTTGACTGGTATACAGGTCCTGAAGGAATGAACGTTCAATACTTCGGTCCGGAAGGAAAGAACTGGAAGGGATTCGACGAGGAAGGCAAACCGAACTTCACTGAGAATTACGATCCAGAAGAAGTGGCTAAGATTCAATCCGAGAATACGCCGGTTATGTTCGTAGGTAATACGAGCTACATCGACCCTGCGAAGTACAAATACATGGCACAGCTTCCATTCGAACAGCAGGATTGGAGAACTCGTTATCAACAGACGATTACCTGGCCTACTCAATACAACGTAACTGAGTTTACGGGACTTAACCCTCCGGCGGATTCAGAGGAAGGAATTATTCAGGCATCTATCGATGAATTGTTCCTGGAGATTTACGCTAAATCCGTTATGGCAGGAAGCGACGCAGAAGTTGACAAGGTTCTCGACCAAGGCGAAAAGGATCTCATGTCCCTCGGTTACGACAGGCTTCTCGAATGGCGTACTGCTAAATGGCAGGAGAACCTGGAAAAAATGAAGAACAATAAGTAAAAGAATCAAGTATAAGCTAGTAAAGGATGTCCCAAAGAATCGCTCAGGTTCTTTGGGATACCTTCATTTTTCTCCAATATTTCTTGTTTTTAGGTTCCTCGCAGACGGCTTATCAAGTATGATAGTGATATAATTGCGGATTGATGGGATAAGTTCTGACGATGATCTAGAGGGGGATTCCATGTACAAGGTATTGTTGGTAGATGATGAAGAGCTTGACTTGGAAGGCATGAAGAGATTCATTCCTTGGTCCGATCTGGGCATGGAAGTGAGTGGGAGCGTGAACAATGCGCTCTCGGCCTGTGAGATTATTGAGCAAGAAGCGATTGACATTCTAGTGAGCGACGTCAATATGCCTTACATGTCTGGACTGGAGCTGGCGCGGGTCGCGCTTGAACGTAAACCGAATGTACGGATTATATTCGTCAGCGGGTATCAGGAGTTCAGTTATGTGCAGCAGGCGTTGTCTCTGAAGGCTTATAGCTATGTGCTGAAACCGATGAATGATAGCGAATTAATCGCCTCGTTATTGAAGGTCAAGCGGGACCTGGACGAGGAGATCAAGCAGCGCGAGGTGGAGATGGCCTATCGTGAAGCGATTCCTATCGTCAAGAGCGATATTCTCATTCGGTTGCTCGAAAGGGAAGAAGAATCTGAGGAATCACTATCCCATATGATGAAGTCCTATGGGTTCGATCAGATGAACTGGCCGATTCGCGTAGCTGTTATAGAGCTGGATAATTTAAATTGGCGTGAAGCTGGAGACTTTGCTTCGCAGCGGAAGATGTCGAGGATCTTCCTGCAGCAGATTCAGGAGAGTATGACCGCGCTCGGCATCACTTCTTACTGCAAGCTGTCTTCGCAACGGATTGCGTTATTGCTGGAGGATGGCTCGGTCCATCAAGTGGTGAGCAATCTGACGGAGAGAATTCAGCAGCATATGGATTCATCGGTTACAACTGGAATTGGGAAACCTGTGTACGGGATAGATCAGCTGCAAATGTCTTATCGACAGGCTGTTGAGGCTGTTGAAGGCAAGATGTTCCTCGGCAAGGGGAACGTGATCAAGTATGAAGATGTAAGTGCAGAACCGGGGATGCTTGATGCACGTATGCTGGAGGAACGGATGGCCACTCTGTTGAAGGCGATGGAGGAGTACGAGCTTGTGCAAATCTGTGATGAACTAGAGAACTTGTTCGGCACGATTACGAGCTTGCGCTCCCGATTCACCGTTCATAATATGTCCAACTATATTATATGGAAGCTGGATCAGTATCTGAGCAGTAAGAATGAGGATTTATTCGAACTGCTGGGCATGGAAATTCATCATCTGGATATTCTGATGCAATTCGAGACGGTCAGTGATATACGTTCATGGTTCAGACAGCGGATGTTTGAGATTTCCGAGCGATTATATGAGAAGAACAATTCAAAGGACAGCAAATTCATCCGCAGTGTCATCAGTATCATGAAGGAGCGAATGAGCGAGAATATCACGATTAAAGATATTGCCCAGCATTTTTCTTTTTCACCAAGCCATATCGGGTTCTTGATCAAAGAGAAGTCAGGAAGCACCTTTAATGAACTGCTTGTGCAGCTCCGCATGGAAAAGGCATGCGAGCTGCTGAAGCAGCCAGGTGTGAAAATCTATGAAGTAGCCGATCAGGTAGGATACCGCTATCTTCCTTATTTCAGCAGACAATTTAAAGAAAGATTCGGTATGACCCCGCTGGAATATCGAAAGAGAGAGACTGAATGAAAGTAATTTGGAACACGTCCTTCAAGGACGATAATAAAAGGCTGAAATACATACCGATCGGATACAAGCTGATGCTTACTTTTTTAATATTCATCTTATTGCTCGTCGCGGTGAACTTCTATATCTCACACTCGATGTATGACGCCACTATGCGCAAGCAAACCCGTATGAACATTCAAGGAACCTTGATGCAAATCCGGGATAATGTCGCCTATAAAGTGGATGATATTGTGCAGACCTCTTCTACGATCTATGATGATCGTACCTTCATTCAGAGCATTCGCCGCAAGGAGACGGGCTTCAGCGAGTATTACCGCATGACGAAGGTCGTTAGACCGAAGCTGGAAAGCGCCTCCAAGGCAGTAGGCTTAAATTTAAGACTGTCCGTCTATTTCCACAATGAGACGATCAGCGAAAGATACCAGAAATGGGATACCGTGAACAATATGGATTATAATGAGCAGACGATCGATACTTATCATATCAAACGGATCAGCAATAAGTTCTGGTATTTTACGCTGCCCGCCGAAAGATTTAATGAGACATTGGTATGGAAACAGGTTGAAGAAGATGAGAGAGATGGTCGGATCTCGATGATCCGCCGGATCGTAGATATGAAGAATCCGCTGAAGATCGAGGAAGTCGGGATCATGCGATTCAGTGTCCGTATATCGGAGCTGTTTGAAAGCGTTGACTATACCAAGCTTGGGGAAGGCAGCATGCTATCGGTGATTGACCCTTATGGCAACATTGTGTTTACTTCAGGAGAGATGGCCTTAAACAATAAACAGAATTATTTGACGATTGAAGAGAATTTGCCTCAGCAGAACTGGAAGATCGTGGCCCAGGTTCCGTTGAACATTATCGAGCAGGAAGCGAAGCGGGTTCGGACTGTTTTTATCGCCATATGTATTCTCTGCGTCATCCTCTTCGCATGTGCGGGCTTCTTGGTCTCCCAGTCTTTCTCCAAGCGAATTATGAAGATTGTCTCGGTACTTAATTTCTTTCGGGAAGGGGATTTGCATAGGCGAATTCGGTATCGCGGCAAGGGAGAGTTCGCTCAGATCGCTGACGCCTTGAACGCCATGGGGGAGGAGATCGAAGCTTTAATCAATAAGGTGTATCTGACCCAACTGCAGAAGAAGGAAGCAGAGCTTGAAATGCTGCAATCGCAGATTAACCCGCATTTCCTCTACAATACGTTGTCATCCATTAATCAACTAGCGAAATTTGGGGAGACAGAGAAGCTTCAGAACATGGTCGTGCAGTTGGCGCAGTTCTATCGGCTTACCTTGAATTCTGGACGAACGATGATTCCGATTGCGGCCGAGATCGATCAGGCGAGGGCCTACGTGGACATCCAGAAGGTGAAATATGGCCAGCGCATGGAAGTGATCTTCGATATCGATACGAATATATGGCCTTATGAGACGGTGAAGATGATTTTGCAGCCTTTTATCGAAAATGTACTGAAGCATGCCTGGAGCGGGGATCGGATCCATCTCCGGATCTGTGTCAAGAAGGAAGGAGACATGATCGTATATCGGGTTATCGATGATGGTCTGGGGATGAAGCCAGAGCGGATCAAGGAAATATTCGATCTTCAAGATGATAGTCATATGGGCTGCGGCATTCGAAATATCGATCAACGAGTGAAGCTGCATTATGGTAGTGAGTATGGCGTATCTATCTATAGCCGGGTCGGCATCGGAACTTCGGTGCAGGTATGCATACCAGCGAGGCGGCGGAAGCTGCTGGGCAGAAGTAAAGATTAACAGGATCAGGTGATTCCTTAGTCGTCGGACTCCTTTTCGGACATATGTCCTTTTCATGGCGGAGATAATTGCTATGATGAAGAGGTGAACATGCGCATGAATCGAAAAGAAGGAGTTCGACTATGAAGTTTGTGTTTGATTTGGATGGAACGATTATTTTCTCTGGTAAGCCTCTAAGTGTCTCTATGACCCAGGTTCTAGATCAATTGACAGCCAAAGGGCATGAATTGATCTTCGCTTCGGCTAGGCCGATTCGCGATCTACTGCCGGTGCTACCTGCTCATATGCATTCTTATCCGCTGGTTGGAGGAAATGGGGCCTTCGTGGCGAATCATGGCAGGATTCTCTCGACGATTCATTTCGATGACGGGACCAAGGAGAGCATGATCCGGTTGATCGACAAATATAAGGCGGGCTATCTCATCGACAGTGCATGGGATTATGCGTATTCCGGGGATGAGCAGCATCCGATCCGGCGTAATCTGGACCCTGAGCAGCGGGCGCAGAATAAGCCGCTAGAGCAATTGAATGAACTGGTGAAGGCGGTAATTCTGCATAGCGAGGAGCCAGAACAGCTGCTGGATGAGCTGCGGCAGCTGCCGGTCGTGATTCATAGGCATGGATCTGAGAATATCCTCGATATTAGTCCGACAGGTGTGAGCAAATGGGCTGGACTTCAGGGGCTGGGACTCAATCCCCGGGAGTTCATCGCATTCGGCAACGATGCCAATGACATCTCGATGTTCGAGCAAGCGCAGTATTCCGTCTGCGTTGGGGATCACGCGGATCTATTGAAAGTTGCAAGTGAGCAGATCCTGGCGGAAGAAGAGCGAGTGATTCAGAGAATAGAGGAGTTTATATGGAGCGTATAAACGAATCATTAGAATAGGTAAGGGCAGCCCTGTTAAATGCAGGACTGCCCTTTTTAATAGATTTGCCCCGGAGTAACACTCCTTATTATTTAATGAAGCGATCTAGCGTCTATCGTATTATTTTACAGTAATATATCTTCGGCCTAGCAGCCACATGACACCGCTGATTCCCAGAAAGTAGAGTGGCATCGTCAGTAGGGAACCATTATGCAGTAGGCTCATTCCCCAAGTCGCTAAGCTGACTAGCAGGTAGTAGCCCAGGCTGAATACCGCACCTGCGGTGCCGATGACATCATGGAAACTGACCAGAGCGAGGCTCAGGCAGTTAGGCAGCGCAATACCGGACCCGAGCAGCATGACAAACAGGGCGATTAGAACACACAGCAGCATTATGATATCAGGTAGCATGGACAAGCTGCTAGCGCCCGTTAAGAGAAGAGCCCCGACAGTCATGACTAAGCAGCCCAGATGTATAATTCTCTCCGGTGCATACTTGGTTAATAATCTCTTGGAGATCATAGCGCCGATGACCGAAGCCAAAGCGACGATAATGCCTAAGAAGCCGTAAACCCCTGGTGACATCTGAAAATATTCAATGAACAGGAAAGGAGCTTCCGCATAATAGCTGAACAGAACTCCATTGATGCCACCGATGAGCAGCCCGAATACCAGCACCCGTGGTGATCTCAGCATTCTCTGTATGACCGGCATAATGGCAACCTTCGTTCTGGTAGATACGTCGGTTGTCTCCGGCAATTTCACGAAAGCGTACAGGAACAGCAGCACACTCATCACGACGAGGGTGAAGAATACCGCCCGAAAGCCGAGAAATTGGTCCACCCAGCCGCCGATCAGTGGCCCGACCGCAGGGGTGAAGGCGATAACCGCCGATATTTGTGCGAACATGGCATGACGCTTATCTCCTGATAAGCTCTCACGCAGCATCGTCTGGGTAATGACCGATCCGGTTGCCGCACCGAAGGCCTGGATGAAACGGCTCACAAGTAGCAGTTCGATCGAGCCGGAGTAGTAACACATCAGACTCCCTGCCCCATATACGAGCAGTCCGCCCAGCATAGCGGGCCTGCGGCCGATCAGATCAGAGAGCCAGCCCCAGCAGAAGACGCCGATGGCAAAGCCGATAAAATAAATGCTTAATGTTAATTGTACGGAACTATTGGAGACACCGAGCGACGCCGAGATATCCGGCAGGGACGGTGTGTAAATTGTCTCGCTAATCTGTGGAAAAGCCACAAGGACAATCATTAACAATAGAGATGGAACTGCATATTTCTTCATGTATTTAGCCCTCCTACAAGCTAATATTCTGTCTATGAACTACAACAAGAATATGAGCCTAGCTAGGGAAACGGGGGCATCATGATGGCGATACGGCCGTATATCATCATTTCGTTCAGATTCCTTTCTTATGTAAAGTGTAGGAGGGTCTAGCCTGATTTTGTGATACTGCGAATTACATTAACATAGGGAGGAAGGGGGAGTCAAGATGAAGGATTATTCGCGTTAAGGTGGGCCCTCACTTCAAATGTTAAGAAACTAAATGGGGATGGCTGCGTATATATCAGGAACAAGAGGGAGAAATATCTGCTTCGAGCAAAGAGGCTGTGCGGAAGGGAGTGGGAAGACTTGCAGCTTGAAACCAGGCGGTTATTGATCAGAGAGTTCGAGATGGAAGACGTAGAGGATGTACATAAATACGCTTCAGATCCGCTCGTGACGAAATATATGGTCTGGGGTCCCAATACGAAGGAAGAGACGAGCAGATATATTAAGCTTGCTATCGAACAGCAGCAGCAAGTGGTGCGTCAGGAGTTCGAATTCGCTGTAGTGTTGAAAGAAACGGGAGAGTTAATAGGGGGCTGTGGACTTCATATCAGCGGATCGAGACAGGGAGAGGTTGGATACTGCTTCAACCCGTTGTTCTGGGGACGGGGGTACGCCACCGAGGCAACGGGCAGACTGCTAGACTTCGGCTTCCATCAGCTCGGGCTACACCGGATATATGCTACCTGCAGGCCTGATAATATCGGATCGGCCAGAGTGATGCAGAAGAACGGGATGGTCTATGAGGGACATCTGCGGGAACATCTATGGCATCAGGGAAAATGGCATGATTCCTACTTATACTCGCTGCTGGAGACAGAGTTGTAAGCTTATTATGTTTACGGAGCCGGTATAGGTTGGCCTTGTGCTATTTCCGCCGAGATACATCGCTATTGCTCTCAAGTTGCGGTTGAAGTTGTGGTAGAGCATTTCGATAAAATTTAAAGTCCACTTTCGGAATATTTACGATTCCGGAAGTGGACTTTTGTGATTCTATGCGAAGGGATTGGCGCCAGTAAGGGATTTACTCTTCATGCTCATTGATCTTGATCTCGATGACATTGGAGCTGACCTGGAATGATTGGTTCGAGCCTTGCGGCTGGAAGGTGGCATGAGCCAGGTTGCTGACCTTCCGCTTCGGCGGTACGCAGACTGCCTGCACCTTGAAGGTGACAATCCGGGTCTGACCCGGGGTCAGATTCCCCAGTGCAATGCCGGTTTCCATATTGCTCGTAGGCTGCGGATTTCCGTCTATCCTCACACTTCCCGTGATGAAGCGGATGCCTTCCTGTAATTTGTCGGTAAGCACGATGTTCGTCACCGGAGTCGATCCGGTATGGGTCACCTTGAGCGTAAAATGGATCGTATCTTCAACGAACACCTCTTTCGCGCTCGCTTCTTTAATTATAGTAAGCGGCAAGGCAGTTACGTTCACCACCGCTGTCGCTGTCTGCTGCGGCAAGCCCGGAGCGTTGACGATCAGCGTATTCACAATCCGTTCCCCCGCTACTGCCGTAGTTGGAATCGTGAACGGAATGAAGGCGCTTTGCACTTCACCCGGTATTTGTGTGGCGACGATGCCTTGCAGACCGAGTAGCGGGTCGGAGAACTGGATCTGGTGCAGGGTCACATTGCCGGTATTAACTCCTCTTAAGGAGAATAATACGGTCTGACCAGGCAGCGCGGATTCAGGCGAGACGCTCTTGGTTAGCTGCAAGCTAGGAACGCTGGCTACGGTGACACCCGCTTCGGCCTCGAGTCGGCCGATCTCCGGTGATTCGAAGGAGACAGTGTTCAGTAGCGTCGTTCCTCCTAGCGTGCCGGGCGGGATCTGAACGGTTCGGGTAATGGTCGTGAAATACCCAGCGGGCACCTCATTAATCGTATGCATGAACTCGAGCAGTGGATCTGAGCATACCAGATGCGTCAGCGGAGCCCCCGACAGATTGCGGAACTCAATCGTGAAGGTGACCGTGTCCCCGGGAGCAGCGTTCGGATGATCCACCGTCTTCGTTAGGCTGGCCCGGAAGGGTGGCAGAACGGTGAGCGCAGAGGAAGCCGTCGTTTCTCCCGTCTGATCGCTAGTGGCGACGATGGTATCCGCGATAACGGTGTCCTCAGGCAGATTAGGGACGATAAAAGGCAAGGTCACGGTCTGAGTTGCGCCCGCATTTAGCGAAGGAACGACCAGGGCAAAGCCTAACTGTGGATCATTCAGGGCAATATTCGTCAAATTCGTATTGCCCGTGTTGTGTAAAGTTAAGATCACCGATACGGTCTGGCCGGGCCTCGCTTCAGCCGGGCTGAACGCTTTACTTAGCTGTAGATTCGCGGTCCCGGCGATGCTCAGAATCGTGGAGGTAGCTACGGGATCACTCTGGTCGGAAGTGGCTGTTGCTGTGTTGATCAGTTCAGAGCCAGCCGGAGCATCGATCGGAACCGTGAAGTTGAAGGTGAGCGTCCGCGTCTCACCTGGAGCGAGTGTTCCCAGCGGCTGAGTAATACCGAGCAGATCATCGCTGAGCGCGACATTGGTTAACGCTCCGACACTTGGATTAGTGACAGTAATCGTGTATTGCACAGTTTGACCAGGCAAGGCAGTAGTTGGGCTGACAGATTTATTCACATCGATTGTAAACGGCGGCACGTTCACGATCACGCGGGCGATCGCCTCGATCGATTCGGTCTGGTCGGAGGTCGCTGTGCTCGTATTGGTAAGGATCGTACCGTCCGGGGTACCCAGAGGGATGACAGTGCTGATCACGAAAGTCTCGGATTGCCCGACGCCCAGCACCGGAATGACCGCATCCAGTCCAAGCGTATCGTCTCCGACTCCAACGCTGATCAAATTGCTGTTGCCGGTATTGGTGACCGTCACGGTGTAAGTGACGGTGTCGCCAGGCATCGCTGTAGAGACATCGGCGCTCTTCGTCAACTCCATCGCTGGCGCTCCTAGCGTGGTCACCGTAGCCGATGCCGACTGAGCGGCCGCTTCCTGCGGCGCTGCGGTGAGCACGTTGGTGAATGCAGAGCCTTCCAATGCATCCGCTGGGATCGTGAACGGGATCGATCCGCCGACAGCCGCTCCCGGGGCCAGTGATTCAACCGTGCTGGTGAAGGACAAGAGCGGGTCTGTCAGGGCGATATTAGTCAACGGTACATTGCCAGTATTGGTTAAGAAGTAGGAGAACACTACCTCTTCTCCGGGAAGCGCCTCGGCTGGCTGGACGCTCTTCGTCAGCGTAAATTCAGGCAGCAGCAGTTCCACGACAGCGTCATCCGAATCGACTACCTCAATCGCACCGAAGTTCCCGGTTACGGTGGCCGTATTCGTGAAGTTGGTTTGAGCGCCGGCTGGAATGACAAAAGAAGTGGAGATCGTTCGCGACTCTCCGGGCTCCATCGTGCCGATCACTTCGCTTAATCCGAGGGTCGAGTCGGTCAACAGCACATTAGAGAGCGTCGTATTTCCCGTATTTGTCACGACGAAGGAATACATGATGGGACTGCCCGGACTGGCCTGTGTTGGGCTAGCTGTCTTGGTGATCTCAATCGCTGAGTTCCCGGTGACGATCACATCGGCATTGGCGGTGACAGGCCCGGCCTGATCGGAGACGGCTGTGACCACGTTATGAATGATATCGCCCTCCATAGCAGTCCGCGGAATGATGAAGGGGGCATCGACTTGCAGGGTCTCACCCGGATTCAGCGCATCAAAGGTTTCGTCTACTCCCAGCATGGGGTCTGTAATGTGTATATTCGTCAAAGCTGAATTGCCCGTATTCGTGATTCTGATCATATAATTCACGGTTTCTCCCGGGGCCGCTGTCGGATGATCGACACTCTTGAATACGAAGAGATTCGGGATTTCGCCGACTACAACCGCTGCTTCCGCAGATACAGGTCCGGTCTCAGCTGGAGTAGCTGTCGCTACGTTGGTAATGACACTACCTGCCAGCGCTCCTGGTGGGACCGTAAATTGGAGCGTGAAGAAGGCCTCTGAATTAATAACGAGATTCGGGATGACGATGGAGAAGCCGGTTAGTGAGTCTTCCACCACGATATTGGTCAGCGGTGCATTGGACAGATTGTCGACCTGAATCGTATAATTCACCGTCTCGCCGGGATTGGCAACGAAGCGATCCGGGGTCTTCGTAATTCGCAAATTATAACTCGCCAGAATATTCACATCTGCAAAGGCGGTTACCGGAGGAGTCTCATCGGAAATGGCCGTGACGAAGTTATGAAATAGCGTTCCGGCTGGCGTTCCTGGCGGAATGACAAAATCCAGGAAGTATTCTGCAATTGTTCCAGGGTCCAGCATGAAGAGATCCTGGTGGAAGCCCAGGGTGGGATCATCTAGGCGGATATTGTGCAGAGGAGTGGGGCCTGGATTGAATAGCGTAAAGCGATAATGAACGACCTCGCCAGGAACAGCGGAAGTGGGAGTTACCTCCTTGGTCAGCTGGATCTCTGCAAAGAGGAAGGGAGTGATCACCTGGTTAGAAATAACAGAGCCGCTCTCGAACGGTCCGCCAGCCACGATCTGATACAGGAAATCGAGCCTTGCTTCGTTGATGAACACACCGCCTGGAGGAGGAAAGCCTACTTTTACCTGGAAGGTGAGTTCATGTCCTTCATTGATATTCAGAGTTCCAACCGGAATCCCGTCCTGAGGATTGACCCCTGGCAAATGGACTCCATCCAGAAATACACTGTCTGGGATAAAATCCATACCTTGTGGAATAAAGTCTGTAAGCGTTGCTGAATCCGCGGCTGACGTCCCGGTATTACTGAAGAAGATCCTGTAGGTCAAGACCTGGCCGAGTGTCGCTACCGGTGCATCGACATCCTTGTTGATATTGATTAACGGGGCGTTGAGATCGATCTGCAGGCCGAAGTCGGTTACAACAAAAATATCATTAGAAGTTCTAAATTGCACAATTGCCTGGGTCTGATTATTGACCAGCGTAGAAGAGATATCGACATTTGTGATATCCCAGCCCTGCCTGCCACCAACTACATTCGTTCCTGGGCTGCCATTAATCTGGTTACGGGTGCCGAAGGTTCCTGATGTATCTAACAGACCGTTATCATCGTTAATTTGTGAGGCAAAGAAATTATTCGGCAGGTTGTTAGGTCCGCTCAAAACAGTCAGGCTGCCGGTGGTTGGACCGAATAACGTTTGATCTCCTACCGCGATAGCATCTCCATCCGCTGCAGTTACCGCTAACCTTCCGGAAATTGGGCCAGTAATCGGTGTTCCAAATCCGCTAATAGGAGTTGAAACCGTGCTGTTTGAACTTACAACAACGCCGCCCACATAAATTGATAAGTTACGAAACGGGAGCCCAAAATTCTGGTATGCCACGCAAAGAGTCCAGCCACAATAGTTCGAAGTTCCTGTTGTAAATGTAATAAGGCCAGGAACACCTCCCGCAATGTAGATACCCGCTCCGCTATTTTGGACAATCGAGGTAACATCGGCAGAGCGGATATAAACATTTGTATTTGTGACAAGTGATAAATTAGTTGCGGTTGAGGAATCAGGGGCAATGCTGAAAGTATTACCTTGCGGTGTTGTAAAATTAATGGGATCATTGATGAACGCACTCACATTACCGCCGGAGGGATCCGTATATACTCCACTCCATACTAGTTCTGCATATAGCACATTGCTGCCCGGGGGCATACGAAGTTCGGCACTGGAACTGTTCAAGTTGAAATCATCGGTCGTTCCGGGAGGATAGCTGCCAAATTGTAATGATGTATTTACTGTCGTGAAGGCTCCGATGGAATCAACTGTCCCCGGCACCCCAACCGTATCAGACCGGCTCAGTCCAAGCGTATTCCCGATAAATGTAATCGCTCCTTGCTGATTATCCACAAAGCGTAAATTTAAGGGCATTCTTTCGTTTTCGCCTCCTTATATGACGTTTTTCAAGAAATTCTACTTAACTTATATATGTGTATGTCTACTCCTGTTTAATTTGCATGTACAGCATAAATAACGGCAAGTCCATCTATCACTCGACGGAACGTGGGAGGGTAAGATCAAAAGTTGCATGATCCTATTTTCCATAATAAAATCAATCCATATGATGATAATCATTCTCAATAGCATGTATATCATTAACTCCTGAGCATTCCTAAGGATGTACTGACAGGAGATCAATAGAATGAGAATTGAGGTAGGTATGCCGATGATTGAGCTAAATTACTGTATGCGAGGGTCGCGGCAGTTCAGTGTGGACGGGAAGCCATATAGCTTTGCGCCAGGCATGGTCAGTCTGCAGCTGATCGGGGAGACCAGAGTCCAGTTCGAGTTCAATGAAGATGAGCCGTATCATATGCTCAGTATCGGAATTCCCGTGTCAACCTTCCATCATTTCATAGAGAATGCCGATGGAACGAAGCTGTTAGATTTCTCTATGCTCCTTGGGGCGCGGAATTATCGTGTTTTTCAGGAAGCGATCGACCCGGTATCTTCCGTAATTATGGATCGTCTCATGTATTCTCTGAGCAAGCAGGACACCAGAAATCTTGAATTGGAGTGCAGTGTGCTGGAGCTGCTGTCAGCAGCTTTTCAGTCCTTGTTGATGGAACGCCGGCCACCTGTTTTGTCCAAGAATGAGATGCAAAAAATACGCCAAGCCCGTGAGCTAATTCTGGAGGGGATGTCCAACCCGCCTACATTAATCGAGCTGTCTCGAATGATCGGCTTGAACGACTATAAGCTAAAGGTTGGATTCAAGGAGATGTATGGTACAACTGTATTCGGCTATTTGCGGGAGAAAAGATTGGAGAAGGCTCTGCAGCTGTTGCAGCAAGGGAATATGAATGTATATGAGACCTCGTTGGCCGTAGGTTACTCTAACCCGAGTCATTTTGCCCAGGCTTTCCGGGGCAAGTATGGGGTTCTTCCGGGGAGTCTGGTAAGGCGTTCTTCTAGTTAACTATGCAGATGATAAGATAAGTGCTTATATGCAGCTATATTGGCCGTTTATGTTTTCCATAGCAGATATAACTGCATTTCTGCACCTATGTGGACGGATTTTCTTACAATTGAGGCTGAAGC
Organism: Paenibacillus aceti; assembly: GCF_003614185.1. Classification (GTDB taxonomy): domain Bacteria; phylum Bacillota; class Bacilli; order Paenibacillales; family Paenibacillaceae; genus Fontibacillus; species Fontibacillus aceti. Next base: position 1,610,491 of record NZ_KZ987724.1, on the reverse strand, counting down.
AAGAAAATAGTGGTATATACGCATCTATTTTCTGATTATGGGCTCATTTTAATAGGGATAATTGCATTTCTGCAACTATTAACACAATAAGCTAGCACGAAGGGTGCATAAGACAACCTCAGGGGGTGTCTCTAAGTCGGAAAATCGACTTTGGAGATACTCCCTTTTCTACGTTTGGTGTGCGGGCTCCCTGAAACCGCTGAAATACTCCGGCTAGTGGTGGAGGACAGCTGAGCGACCCATGTAAGATAGATTAGATGATAATGAAACTCATTTACATCAGATGAAGCTAGAGAGTAAGAAGGAGTGGATTGGGATGAAATATAGATTTACGGTCATGTTCATGATTGTATTATGCGGCATGATATCGATCGCGGCTTTCAATCCGATTATCGGGCCGCTTTCCCGTAATTTGGGCTTAAGTGAAATTCAATCGGGATGCCTGGTATCGGTAGCAGGGCTCTGCTGGCTGTTGGGCGGCTATTTCTGGGAGAGGCAGACCTTCATGAGCCGGAAGAAGATGCTGGCATTCATTATGCATGTCTACCTGGTGACGCTGATCGCATTTGCACTGCTTGCCGACTATGCGGGCACACATTGGCAAGGCTCATCTGGCCTGTTCTGGGTGTTCTTTCTGCTGCGCGCGGTCTCGGGCTTCTTCTTCGGAGGAATTCCAGCCAAAGCGCAAGCCTATGTCATGGGTTGGACGACACTGGAGACGCGTACCCGCGGTATGGCGCTGTTCGGTGTGGCGAACGGTCTCGGATTCGTCCTAGGGCCAGCGATGAGCGGAGGCATGGCCGCGATCGGACTTACAGCTCCGATGTATGCCGTCGCGGTTCTCCTGTTCCTGATAATGATCCTGCTCTGGCTATTGATCGCCGATGAACCCGAGCAGAAGCGAACGCGGAGCGAAAGAGTCGTCTCACTTTCACCTTTAGATGGCAGGATTCGGTTGTATCTTTGGATCGGGTTGATGCTCTCTTTTGCCATGAATATCGTTCAAGTAACGATCGGCTTCTATGTTCAAGACAAGTTAGGATATGCGGCTCAGGAAGCCACTCAATTGATCGGGCTGGGCTTAGCAATTTCCGGGGTTATGGTCGTAGCTTCGCAAATTGTGATCAGTAAATTGAAGTTGCAGCCGCACCTGGTGCTGCGCATCGGATTATCATTCGTTGTATTGGGCTTACTGGGGCTGGTGACCTTCATTCAATATGCCTATATCGATTTCGTGCTGCTGGGGATCGGTATCGGATTTACTCTGCTGGGCTATAGCGCTGGCGCTTCCCTGGCTGTCCAGGATCATGAGCAGCGAACAGTCGCTTCCTACATTGCGGCTCTACAAGGGGGAGGCTCCTTCCTGGGGCCGGTTACAGGCACTGCGCTGTATACAGCACATATCGCGGCTCCTTACTCTATCTGTGCGCTGTTGCTCTGTATTACCGGTCTATCCCTTCTCAGAAGGAGGGAGGTCAGTGAAGTCGTCGAAGAGGAGCTATCTGTATGATGAGGAGGTCTATAAATTGACACAAAAAAAGGGCTTGGCCCGGTTACTCGAAATAGCGGGAGAGAAGCGGGGCTTGATGATAATATCCGCTCTGCTATCTTCGTTAAGCGCTGTTTGTATGCTTGTCCCTATGCCGATATGGTTCAATATCGTGATTTCTGTGTGAAATATACCGATGAATTTCAGACCGGATATTTGCTGTTCAAGGTGATTCTCGGCTCGTTCGCTGCCTTTGTTCTGCCAGTCGGCGTGTTCCTGTTAAGCCGTGATCCGGGGGGGCGTTGCCTTCGCCTCTGTCCTGCTGTTCTTCCTGATCATGGCGCCGGGCATTTCTGCTCCTATGTTCAAGATTATGTCCTTGTCCTCGACACTCAAGGATATTCATGAAGGGGTGGGGCGTATCGACCGGATTCTCGAAGAGCAGCCCATACCAGAGCCGGAGCATCGCAGCAGCCTCGTTCCTTTGACGTCAGCTTCGATAAGGTCTCCTTCTCTTATAGCGAGTCTTCGACTGCCAAGGCGGCGTAGTGTCATTCCTTTATTAAGCAGCTTCCCCAAGGCTATGACACGCGGATATTCGACCCGTTAACGACAGCCCTTATAGGCTATGCAGAATTCCGTTACCATGAGCAGGCCGGCGAACGCATCGTTAAGCTCTTGCAGGAGCCAGTTATGCAGGGAGAGGGGAGACCCCCTGCTGGACATGATATCGAGTTCAAGCAGGTCACGTTCAGCTATCTGGATAAGCCGGTTCTGCATGATTTGAATCTCAGCATGCCAGCGGGTTCTTTCACCGCGCTCGTCGGGCCTTCAGGTAGTGGGAAGAGTATGGTGCTCAGACTGATCGCCCGCTTTTACGATCCGGAGCAGGGGACGGTCCACACAGCGAGAGATCGAAGAGGCGGCTCGGCTCGTTTGCTGCCATGACTTCATTACGAAGCTGCCCGATGGCTATGATACGGTGGTTGGCGAGGGGGGATGCACCCTGTCAGGTGGGGAGAAGCAGCGCATTTCCATCGCCAGGGCGATGCTGAAGGACGCTCCGGTCGTACTTTTGGATGAAGCGACAGCTTCCCTCGACCCCGAGAATGAAGCGGAAATTCAGCAAGCGATCGACCAGCTCGTCCATGGACGAACGATCATCGTGATTGCCCATCGTCTTAAGACAGTGCGGAACGCAGATCGAATTGTCGTGTTGGATCAAGGGCGGGTTGTGGAAACAGGGACTCATGATGAATTGCTCTCGCTAAACGGACTATATGCCCGATTATGGAGAAGGCAGTACGATATGGGCGGTTTGAGCGCATCGCAGCGCCGTTGAACGGGTAGGTCATTTTACCGCACCGTCTATTAGAGTTATAATAAAAGTTAATTTAACCAGTTTTTATAAGCCTATCATTTATCCGGTTTTAGAAGGCAGGTACAGTTATAACTCTATTGAAAGGGCTGTGCGAAAATGTCCGTGATGACTAAGAAAGCTTTGGCCACCACTCTGAAGGCGATGATGGAGCGATCCTCTCTCGATAAAATAACGGTGAAGGAGCTCGTAGCGGAATGTGGAGTGAATCGGCAGACGTTTTACTATCATTTTCAAGATATATATGATTTATTGGGCTGGATTTATAGAACAGAGGCGCTGGACGCGATATCCAACTGTCGCACCTATGACACCTGGCAGCAGGGCTTCCTGAAATTATTCCATTATGTGCTTGATAACAAAAAGTTCTGCTTAAGCACCTATCGTTCCATGGGACGGGAGCATCTTGATCTCTTCCTGCATAAGGCGGTGTTTGAGCTGTTGATGGGTGTGATTGAGGAGGTCGATGTCGGCAAACAGGTGCGAGCGGAGGACAAGAAATTCATCGCCAATTTCTATACCTTTGCGTTCATCGGCATCATGCTGGAATGGATTCGTAATGGCATGGGCGAAGAGCCCAGCTTGATTATTGACCGCTTGAGCATTCTGGTTGAAGGGGATGTGGAGAAGGCGATCAGTAAATATGTGAACATAAGCTAGCCGTGGGACCAGCCGAAGTGCTGAATCCAAGGTTTAGACATTTTAAGGGTTATGTATAAATTTTATACATAGCCCTTTTACTGTTTAGTGTAAACGCTCTACAGGAGCAGTATAGTGAATTTGCAGGGAAGATAAGCATGTGTAGGTTGCGCTAATATGAAATTCTAATTGGAGGTTATAAGCATGTATTACAGCAATGGAAACTACGAAGCTTTTGCCCGTCCCAAGAAACCACAGGGTGTGGACCAAAAATCTGCCTATTTGATTGGCTCAGGTCTAGCAGCACTGTCCGCAGCTGCCTTCCTCATTCGTGATGGTCAAATGAAAGGGGAAAACATTCATATTCTCGAAGAACTCGATATTTCTGGCGGCGGCTTGGACGGCATCTATGATGACGGAAGAGGATTCATTATCCGCGGTGGCAGAGAAATGGAAAATCACTTCGAGTGCCTGTGGGATTTATTCCGCTCCATTCCTTCATTAGAAGTAGAAGATGCTTCGGTATTAGATGAATTTTATTGGCTCAACAAAGAGGACCCGAACTATTCCCTCCAGCGTGCGATTCTCAATCGTGGCGAGGACGCGCATACGGATGGCAAATTTACACTTACCCAAACCGCTTCCATGGAAATTATCAAATTATTCTTCACTCCAGAAGAAGCACTTGAGGATATGAGAATTACCGATGTCTTCTCTGAAGATTTCTTCAACTCGAATTTCTGGCTCTACTGGCAGACGATGTTTGCGTTCGAACCATGGCATAGTGCGATGGAGATGCGTAGATATGTGGCTAGATTCATCCATCATATCGGTGGATTGCCTGACTTCTCGGCATTGAAATTTACAAAATATAACCAGTATGAGTCACTCGCACTGCCACTGATGAAATATTTAGAGGACCATGGCGTGACCTTCCAATACGCTACGACCGTAACCAATGTTGAATTTGAGATTACCGGCAACAAGAAAGTAGCTAAGAAGCTTGTCTATGTTCAAAAAGGACAAGAAAAACAGATCGACCTGACCGAAAATGATCTGGTCTTCATTACGAACGGTAGTAATACCGAAAGCTCCACTTTGGGAGACAACAATACACCAGCTGTGATGAATACTTCTCTCGGCGGCAGCTGGGAGCTGTGGAAGAAAATCGCGGAGCAGGACCCTGCCTTTGGCCGTCCTGATAAATTCTGCGGCAACATTGAAGAGAGCAACTGGGAGTCGGCTACGATTACAACGCTGGATAATCGGATCCCTCCTTATATCGAGAAAATCTGTAAGCGGGACCCGTTCAGCGGCAGGGTTGTAACCGGCGGGATCGTAACGGTGAAGGATTCAAAATGGCTGATGAGCTTCACGCTGAATCGCCAGCCTCACTTCAAATCCCAGCCTAAAGATCAGCTCGTCGTGTGGGTATATAGCTTGTATTGCGATGTGCCAGGCGATTATATCAAAAAACCGATGAAAGACTGTACGGGGATCGAAATCACGGAAGAGTGGCTCTATCATATGGGCGTACCTGAAGCAGAGATTCACGATATGGCCGTAAATTCCGCTAACTGTGTTCCTTGCATGATGCCGTATGTTACCTCCTACTTCATGCCGAGAGCAGCAGGCGATCGTCCGAATGTCGTTCCTGATGGCTGTGTGAACGCCGCCTTTATCGGCAACTTTGCTGAGACACCACGGGATACGGTCTTCACTACGGAGTATTCCGTACGCACTGCTATGGAAGCTGTATATACATTGCTAGACATTGACCGCGGTGTACCAGAAGTATTTGGGTCCGCTTATGATGTTCGTGTACTGATGGATTCCACAGCGAAAATGATGGATGGTAACAAGCTCACCGACATGGAGCTTCCTGATACCGCTAAGTTAGCTGCGATGACAGGGGTAAAGAAGATTTCCAATACCAGAATCATGCAGCTATTGAAGGAATATAAGTTGATATAAGCTAGAATGAGGAAATCGCCTGGAAGGGCGGTTTCCTTATTTTATCATTTTTTGATTGACTATTTAATCTCCTTTTGAGGCCAATAGCGATACCTGGTTTCGTTACAAGTCAGAGCGGGAGGGCGGACTCTGTTTTGTTTTGCGTACACAAAGTCATGCATGGATCCCAGGGCTTGATCTCACCGGGAAGGTATGCTAATTTAACGATAATGATTATCATTATCATATTATTCGTGAGCTCATCTATACACCCAAAGGGAGAGGTACACTGTGCATACTGATGAAACACTACATACAGAGAGCGGCTCTACGGCTACAGGCGACGTGCTTAGGAATAGGACTAACGCGCAAGGGGCAGGCACATATAGGACGGATCTGCTGGAGATTAAGGCATATATAGAGAGTCATTATGATGAACCACTGTCCATCGCTCAATTGGCGAAGATGGCTAATATTTGCCCTAAATATTTTGTGGATCTATTCAAGAAGACGTTCGGTCAGAGTGCGATAGAATATTTGACGAATGTGCGCATCAACCGCGCCAAGCGGTATTTGGCGGAATCCGATGAGCGGCTGCGGGATATCGCCAGAAAGGTAGGGTATAAGGATGAGTTCTATTTTAGTCGAAAATTTAAAAAGGAAGTGGGCATGTCTCCTCGCGATTTCTCGAAAAATACCAGGCGTCGCATCGCAGTATGTTCCTCCCCGGCCATCGGCCATTTGCTGGCGCTCAACATCATCCCGGAGGTCGCGCCTCTCGATCCGAAATGGACTCCCTACTATTACAACCTCTATAGCGGCAAAATCAAGTGCCATCTTAACCTCACAAGTCCCTATCATGAAGCGGCGTTTGAAATCAATCTCGATAAGCTAAGTCAGGCACGCCCGGACGTGATCATCAGCTCGGATCAACTGCCTATTAGAGACAGCAGCAGGCTGGACTCGATTGCTCCGGTTCATTGCCTGGCTGACCAAAAGGGCTGGAGAGATCAGCTGCTTGATATGGCCATTTATTTAGATAAGGAAGATATCGCAAGACAATGGATAAGCCATTATGAGAGTCATGTCCAGGTTGCGAGGAAGCAGGTAAAGGATGCTCTGGGAGATGATCGTATTGTCGTCCTGCGGATTTATCGGTCGCAAATATTCGTATACCGGAATCGGGGACTTCAGGAGGTGCTATACGAGGATTTGGATCTCCAGGTTGTAACTATGAGTGAACAGCAGAGCCGCCTGCGCGACATGTCTATTACATTGCAGGAGCTTCAGGCGTTGCAGCCGGATCGTGTCTTGATCATGGTGTGTCCGGAGGCTTCAAGCCGCAAATATTGGTTGACACTGCAGCACTTCGCCGGGTGGAAGCAGCTTCAGGCTGTGCAGAGAGGTTATGTATATATGATTAGCGGCGATCCCTGGTTTGAATATTCGGCGGTAGCGATTGCCCGGATGCTAGACCAAGCGCAGCTCTTATTTACTGGAAATTGTCCAAATCTACTTCTGGATTATATCTATGGTGATTCCTTGGCGGAATAAGTATACTCAGAGTCGATTGAGAATCATTATCAGCTGAGGGGGATATATCAATGTTAAGACTTTGGGGAACAAGTAGAAAGAGCTTGAAGACTCTATCAGCGGTTCTACTGAGCTGCGTAATCATAGGGAGCTTACTTGCTGGCTGCGGCACCAAGACGGAGTGGGGCGTGACCAATGCCGCTACCGCGTCTGGACAGCAAAATTCGGGCGGAGAAGCTAGTTCACAAGGTAATACTGGGGACAGCAATAAAGCAGGCGAGACGACGGAAGAGCGTACGATCACGGATGAGCTTGGGCATGAGGTCAAGCTATCCGGCATACCGCAGAAGATATTCGCGCCTAATCTGGAGGACTCTTTGTTGAAGCTGGGGGTAACGCCTGTGGCACAATGGTCTAACGCCAAGAGTGGTCATGTCTATTTGCAAGAGCAGCTGAAGGATGTGCCGAGACTGGACTTTACGTCAGGTATGCCTTCGCCAGAGGCAGTTATGGCCTATGAGCCGGATCTAATCATCTTGCATACTGCAACTTACGCCGAGAATGGAGCCTATGATAGCTATGCGAAGATCGCCCCGACCTATGTGTTCAAGAATGCGTCCGGGAATATTGAGGGATCACTCACGAAGATCGGGGAGCTGCTAGGCAAATCTGCCGCGGCGGATGCGGCATTGCAGGCCTACCGGGAGAAGGTAGAAGAGGCTAAGCAGAAGCTGGGCAAGGTTACGGAGAATAAGAATGTGGCGATTATACGTTTTGCACCGCGAGGGGTAAATCTGATGGGAGGCCAATATTTAGCTGGCTATGTGCTTCATCAGGACTTGGATCTCGGTAAGACGAAGCTGGTTGGAGAGGAGAATAGTGCAAATCTGTCGCTGGAAATTATTCCTGAGCTAGATGCGGATTATATATTTGCTATTCATCAAGGGGGAGACCTCACGATGATGGATAGTCCAATCTGGAAGAGTATGGATGCAGTGAAGCTGGGACATGTGTTCGAAGTAGACGACAGCTATTGGCTTGGAAGCGGTCTGATCGCTTATGAGAAGATTATCGATGATGCGGTACGGTTTATAACTGAATAAAGAATCAGCCATGGAATGGATAATTTTTCCTAAAAAATCCTGATTTTCATGTTCATAACATTGACTCCTTCAACAATAATCGCTATAGTAACCTTTATTATTACTTCAATGCAAGAAAGCCACAAAGCCAAAAAGCCAGAAAGCAAAGAAGTACATAGGCAATAAAAGTTATTGGATAAGGAGTCTTGCATCATGGATCGACAGCTTAGTTTCACAAAAAGTATTATTCTCTTCATCTTCATTCTAACGCTACTGTTCGTATCAATCTTTTGCTTAAAAGCGGAGCCGCATCTTCCATTATTAGCGACTACCGTGGGTACTGCTACTTTACTTCGTCTGTTCGGCTTCTCTTGGAAGAAGCTTGAATCGGCTATTATTCAGGGGATACAGACGGCGATTATGCCGATTCTCATTCTATCCCTGATCGGTATTCTTATTGCCGTGTGGATGATGAGTGGTACAGTACCGACGATTCTATACTATGGGATGGATTATATTAAACCGCAATTTTTTGCCGTGAGTGCACTCTATGTTACGATTATCGTCTCGATGTTTACCGGTAGTTCATTTACGACGGTCAGCACCGTTGGGGTTGCCTTCATGGGGATCGCTCTAACGACGGGCATATCTCCGACTCTGGCTGCAGGGGCGATCATCAGCGGAGCCTGCTTCGGTGACAAAATGTCGCCGCTGTCGGATACAACGAATTTTGCTCCGGCAGTTGCGGGGGTATCGATATTCACTCATATTGGCAATATGCTATACACAACGATTCCTGCGCTTGTCATCACAACCGTATTCTTCTGGTTCGCGCCAAGTCCAGATTCGATCGATTTGACGGCTATCCAGCAGATCAAGCTCGCGCTGCAGGATAGCTTCAATATCCATTGGTTAACGCTGCTATCGCCACTTGCCGTGATCGCTTGCTCCTTCAAACGGGTCTCGATCCTGCCGACACTGATCATTGGGATTGTAACCGGACTTCTGGTGACAGCCTTCGTTCAGCATCAGATGGCGATCGATGTATGGTTTAGCGTGATGCAGAGCGGATACAAGAGCACCATTGCCAATGAGACCGTAGCTGCAATCGTCAATCGCGGCGGTTTGCAGTCGATGATGTGGTCCGTATCCTTAATTCTGATCGCTTTATCATTGGGCGGTCTGTTGCAGCATTGCGGTGTGATCGATGCCTTCTTCCGCAAGCTCATTCAGCCTTTGAAGCGCGGCAGCAGCATTGTTCTGATGACCGGCGCATCATCTATCGCCGTGAATATCATGACTGGTGAACAATACCTGTCCATTCTGCTGCCGGGTCAAATGTTCAAGGATGAGTATAATCGCAGAGGGCTTCCGGCGAAGACATTATCCCGTACATTAGAGGACTGTGGGACACTCATTAACCCGTTGATTCCGTGGGGAGTTAGCGGCGCCTTCTTCGCGTCGACGCTCGGGGTTCCGGTGGTTGAGTTTTTACCGTATGCGACCTTCTTATGGCTATGCTCACTCTTCACCTTTGCTTATGCCTTTATTCCACAATTACAGAAGAATTCACTTGGCCGTGAGAGTGAAGTGATTTCTGGATAAATAATAAAGAGCCTGATATTTGTCAGGCTCTTTATTAATGAGCTAAAGGCTTAAGCTAGCCAAAGGATGTAAGGACACTCTGCTTCACGATTTCCTTGAGTTCTTCCTGATGTGCTTGATATTGCTTAGCAGAAATACTTCCGTTCCGCAGACGTTCATCCAGCTGTTGGCTCAGCTGTCTAGTTTGCAGTTCAATCACTTCGTCTATGTCTCCGCCTTGCGCGGCTGCAATGTCGTGCAGAGATTTGCCCTCGAATAGCTCTTCATACAGCTCCTCGTCCGATGATTGATTAAGAGCAGCCAGCAAAGCATCCTTCTCCGCAGCCCGATGGTCAGCCGTTGACACTCTGGCTAGGGGACTTGCGCTTGTGACGGAGCCGTTTAACACGGAGTTTCCAAAGGAAATAACGACTACCATCGTTCCGACGATCATCACTCGCTTTATATTCATAGCTTAAATCCTCTTTTCATAGTAGTACAGATCAAATGACGTTGGGTTAAGTGGAAAAATAATCTTAATTCTATTTACTATAATAGAGAGGCAACCTTAGAGGAACCTTAAATGTTCTTTAAGACAAGCTAAAATTACTAACCATTGAAAATGGAGAATAATAAGAAGAAAGGCAGCTTCCACGCGGAGGTTGCTTTTCTTTTTTTTGCATAATTGTGATTGAATTCACACATTTTAGAAAGCTTTATTACCAAGGTTTGGAGGTGGATTAGTGAACTGTTGTCAGGAAGTATGCTGACAATATAGCGTTTTCATTTTGTTGAGTATGCCTCTGATGTTCAATACGATAGATACATGGCGAGCGGTAAATTATGTATAATCGTTCGGCAAAAAAATATAGGGAGGCTGTCATATGGCCCAAACAACATCTTCCTCTGCGTCCGGATCGGCACGAGTGGGGGTGCAGAAGTTCGGACGTTTTCTAAGTGGCATGGTGATGCCGAATATCGGGGCGTTCATCGCCTGGGGCTTGATTACGGCTCTGTTCATACCAACAGGCTGGATTCCAAATGAGTATTTAGCCAAGCTCGTTGATCCGATGATCAAGTATCTGCTCCCGCTCTTAATCGGCTACACCGGGGGCACGATGGTGCACAAGCAGCGCGGCGGCGTAATCGGTGCTTTAGTCACGATGGGTGTGATCATCGGTACAGACATTCCAATGTTCCTTGGGGCTATGGCTGTTGGACCCGGGGCCGCCTGGGTTCTTAAGAAATTCGATAGAGCCGTAGAAGGCAAGATTAAATCCGGCTTTGAAATGTTAGTCAACAACTTCTCACTAGGTATTATCGGCGGCGGGCTTGTGCTGATCTCTTACTCGGTCATGGGGCGGATTATCGAAGCGGTCACCAGCGCTCTCTCGGCTGGTGTTGAGTTGTTAGTCAACCATCATCTGATTCCGCTAGTCAATATTCTCATCGAGCCGGCCAAGATTCTATTCCTCAACAACGCGATCAATCATGGCGTTCTTAGTCCGATCGCGATTGAGCAAGCGCAGACTGCAGGCAAATCGATCCTGTTCATGCTGGAATCCAACCCTGGCCCAGGGCTCGGCATTTTACTAGCCTATATGTTCTTCGGTCGTGGTACTGCCAGGCAGTCGGCATCAGGCGCTGCGATCATCCATTTCTTCGGTGGATTCATGAAATTTATTTCCCGTATATCCTGATGAAGCCTCGGCTGATTCTGGCTGCGATCGCCGGTGGCATAACAGGCACGCTCACCTTCTCAATGATGAATGCTGGACTGGTCGGTCCACCTTCTCCGGGAAGTATCATCGCCTATCTGGCTATGGCGCCGCGCGGTGAGCTTATCCCGGTGCTGGGTGGCGTCATCACTGCCTCGATTGTCTCCTTTGGCGTTTCTGCACTTCTGCTGAAGACGGATAAGAGACAAGAAGAGGATCGGGATGGTCTGGAGGAGGCAACCCAGCGTGTGAAGGATATGAAGGCTGCTGGTTCATTGGCTGCAAGTGGAGCTGGAGCTAGAGAAGCCAGCGCCGGTGTAGCCATTGAAGATTCCGGGGGGCAAAAGAGCAAAGATGAGGTTCGTAAAATTATTTTTGCTTGCGATGCCGGCATGGGCTCGAGTGCGATGGGCGCTTCTATTTTGCGCAAGAAGATGAAGTCCGTCGGCTCGCCGATCGAAGTAAGCAATATGGCGATCAGCGACATTCCCGCGGATGCAGATATTGTCGTTACCCATAAAACACTAACGGATCGTGCCCGAGGAATAGCACCGCAGGCGGAGCATATCTCCATCGACAATTTTCTGAAGAGTCCTGAGTATGACGTGCTTGTCGAACGATTGAAATAACATCAGAATCCGTAAGGCAAAGGGAGTGCTTGTATGAATGGCATCTTAGCGCTTGCGGTCGCTTTTGGAGGCATTATCTATGGAAATCACGCATCGCATGAGACAGATCCTCGATTTGCTCCTACGCAGTCCGTATGAGTCCACGGTTGCCGAGATTGCCCGGAGCATTCGTGTCAGTCCCCGGACAGTTCATAGGGAGCTGGACGCGGTAGAGAGCTATCTGCATCGTAGAGGGATCAGGCTTCACCGGAAAGCGGGCTCGGGTCTAAGTCTGGACGGGGAGCCCGAACGGCTGGAGAACATCAAGTCGGAGCTTCTTACCCCATTCAATGTGGAGTACTCAGCGGATGAGCGCCGGATCTTCCTGCTCTATAGACTGTTAGCTTCCGACGAACCGATCAAACTGTATACGCTGGCTCATGAGATGAGGGTAACCGTCTCGACCATTGCCGCAGATCTGGATGATCTGACCGATTGGATTGGCAAGCAGAAGCTTCGTCTAATCAGGCGGCGTGGCTATGGAGTTGAGATCAAGGGCTCCGAGCCTTCGCTCCGCGAAGCGATTCGAAATCTCGTGGGTGTCCGATTGGATGACTTGTCATTAATCACCGGCGTGGAGCAGCGCCCGCTCCATCCGGTAGATAGCCGGGTCGCATCGATGGCTGGCGTTGACTCTATCAAAATCATCGAAGAGATCCTGTGGAAATGGGAGGAGCAGGCGCTGGAGGAACCCTTCAGTGAAGAGGCGTATACCGACCTGTTGATTCATCTGTCAATCGCTGCTTACCGCATTCAGGCTGGAAGGGCAGTCAGTGAAGTGGAGGCCGCTCGGATGATCCATAGCAGACAGGGAATGCCAATAGCACATAGCGCTGCAGTCGATGGTTTATGTAAACAGCTTGGCGAATCACTGCGTCTGGAATACTCGGCAGCTGAGCTAACATATACGGCTATTCTCTTGGAGAAAGCGAGCGGCTCCTCGAATGAATTATTGCCCGCCGATGATTTGGAGCTGGTTAGAGCGATCAGATCGCTCATTCATTATATGGCGGAATTGGATGACCAGGATTATATAGCAGACCGTTCGCTAAGGGATGGATTATTCATTCATCTGACGGCTGCGTTGGAACGGATCGTCGCGGGACAACGTATTCGAAACCCATTGCTGGATATGATCCGCAAGGAGTACTCAGAATTGTTCGATCGTGTCCGTCAGGCTGCTGATGCGGCATTTCCAGACAAGGATATCCCGGATGAGGAAGTTGCCTTTCTCGTCATGCATTTTGGAGCTTCTCGGGAACGTATGGGGCAGACCCGCCGGAATATACGCGCGGTTATCGTCTGCACGAGCGGGATCGGTTCCTCAAGGCTGCTGGCAGTGCGACTTCGCAAGGAATTCCCGCAGATTAACATCGTGGAGCAGGCTTCATGGTATGAGGCCGTTCGGATTCCAAGCTCGACTTATGATCTGCTCATCAGTACGGTCGATCTGCCGCTGCGCAAGGGTCAATATTTGAAGCTGAGTCCGCTGCTTAGTGATGAGGAGACGGAGCAACTGCGGAATTACATTCGAGAGCGAGGCTTCCAGCAGTCTGTAGATAAGCTATTGCCTGATCCATTGCTGCATCCAGGGGCGGATGATGAGCTGCACTCGGCTACGAAGCCGACAGATGTCCAACACCGAACGGCGGGAATAGCTGGCCTAGAGGAATTGCGCTATCTCAACAAGAGTGTACAGCTGAGCATCAAGCTTCTGGAGGCTTTCCGGGTCATTCGCTTAGAAATTAGCGGTGTGCCGAGTTTAATGAAATGGCTGCAGGCCGCCTGCTTCCACCCGCAGCTTAAGGAAGTGTTGGAAGACCCTGATCTTGTAGCAAGACGGTTGTTCGAACGGGAGCAGCATGGAACCCAGCTTATTCCCGGAACGGAGCTGGCTCTCTTTCATACTCGGTCAGATACGGTGAAGAAACCTGTTCTTATGCTGTTTGAGCTAGATCACAGCTTCAAGATGGGGGAAGCAGAATCTGTAGAGCTGTCGAGGTTTCTACTCATGCTGGCACCGAGACAATTATCGCGGGAGAGCATTGAGGTGTTAAGCGAGATCAGTGCTAGCTTGTTAGATAGAGAAATCATGGAAGCGCTTGCGGGAGGGCAGGAGCAGGAAATCAGAGCATTGATGTCTGCCCATCTCCGCACTTATTTAATAGATAAATTGGAGAGAGAGTGATCATCGATGAGTATTTTATCCGCAGAGCAAATTCGATTAAACGTGAAGGTATCGGATAAGTACGAAGCTATTCGCTTAGTTGGTCAAATGCTAGTGGATACCGGTCATGTGGAGCAGGACTATATTGAGAAAATGATGGAACGTGAGGATAACCTATCAACTTATATGGGCTCAGGATTGGCGATTCCTCATGGTACGAATGAGTCCAAAGTATTGATCAAGTCTACCGGACTTGCCGTGCTGCAAATTCCCGAGGGCGTCGACTTTGGTGGTGATGAACCCGCAGTATTGGTAGTAGGCGTCGCAGCGCAACGGGGCGAGCATATGGGGATTCTGACCAGCATCGCTATGGTCTGTTCAGATGAGGACAGCATGGAGAGCCTTCGTACTGCCACTTCAGCGGAAGAGATTTTAACGATCTTTGAAAGCGGGATCGAGGAATGAAGGCTCTTCATTTTGGTGCAGGCAATATCGGCAGAGGATTTATCGGTCTGTTATTGTCCAAGGCGGGGTATGAGGTCGTCTTCTCGGATGTGAATGAGGCGCTCGTTCAGGCCCTGCAGGAGCACAAAGGTTACGAAGTTATGATTGCGGATGAATCGGAGCAGCGCATTAAGGTAGAGGGGGTCAGTGCTATCGATGGCCGTAATCCCGTCGCAGTTGCAGAAGAGGTCGCTTCGGCCGATCTGATTACGACAGCAGTGGGGGTAACGACCCTGAAGCATATTGCCCCAGGCATTGCTGCCGGAATTAAATTACGTATGGAGCGTGGCGGATCTCCACTTCACATCATTGCTTGCGAAAATGCAATCGGGTCGAGTACACAGTTAAAAGAGCAGGTTATGGCCCTGTTATCCGCAAAAGAACAAGAAACGGCAGCTGCGTTGGTTGCTTTTCCAGACTCGGCTGTGGATCGGATCGTCCCTCTTCAGCATCATGGAAATCCACTTGATGTTACGGTGGAGCCGTTCTATGAGTGGGTCATCGATCGGCGGGAAATGTTTCCCGGCACGAAGGAAATTAACGGGGCTCATTATGTGGATGATTTGATTCCCTATATTGAGCGTAAGCTCTTCACGGTAAATACCGGTCATTGCAGCACGGCTTACGCCGGCTATCGTAAAGGATACTCAACGATTCTGGAGGCGGCGGAGGATGAGGAGGTCATCGATCTGGTGAACGGTGCGCTGCAGGAGACGGGAAGTATGCTGGTAGGGGCATACGGCTTCAAGGAAGAAGAACATAAGGCCTATATTCGCAATATTATGGAGCGGTTCCGCAATCCGCGTCTAAGCGATGATATCGTGAGGGTCGGGCGTTCACCAATCCGCAAGCTGTCGCCAGAGGATCGATTAGTTCGACCGGCGCTTAAGGCTTGGAAACAGGGCGGGGATATCCGGCATCTGGCCAGGGTCATGGCGCTTGCGCTCAAGTTCGATTATGCCGGGGATGCTGAGGCGATGAAGTTACAGGATTTGATTGCAGAGAAGGGTGTCCGCCAAGCCTTTGCCGAGATCAGCGGGCTTAGCACAGAGCATGAATTGACTCAATCCGTCATGGAAGCCTATGAGAAATAAATAGAGAAGATAAGCTGACCGGGAAATAGAAGGGTCATCAAACACTAGGAGGGATTGGAATGAGCCATTTACTGACGGGCGTACCTGCTTCACCAGGGATTGCTATTGCGAAGGCTTACCGGCTGGACATGGATGAATCCATACCACCGCGTAAAGAGATTGAAGACAGAGCTGCCGAGATTCAGCGTCTAAAAGAAGCGGTTGAATCCGCAAAGGCCGATATCGATCGGATCAGGATACAGACCCTTGAGCGCTTGGGCTCACAGAAGGCAGAGATATTCGAAGCGCATCTATTTCTGCTCGATGATCCGGAATTGACCGATGCGGCATTGGCCCGGATCGAGAGCGAGGGCGTCTGCGCGGAATTTGCCCTGTATGAAGTAGCGGCAGCGATCATGGACGCACTGCGGTCGATGGACAATGAAATGCTGCGCGAGCGGGCAGCAGATGTCGAGGATATTACAAGGCGTGTGATCAGTAAGCTGGAGGGCCGTGAACATCATGCGCTCTCGGAGCTGAGCAACGAGGCCATCCTGTTTGCCAAGGATCTAACCCCATCGGATACAGCCCAATTGAACATGGATTATGTACGTGGCTTTGTTACGGAAATCGGCAGCCATACATCTCATTCTGCCATCATGGCTCGCTCGCTGGAGCTTGCAGCTGTCGTTGGTGCGGGAACCGATGCGTCACATATCAGAACAGGTGACACCGTTATTTTGGATGCAACGAGTGGCAAGATTATTGTGAACCCCTCACCTAACCAGATGGAAGATTATTCGGAGCGTAAGCGTAAATATGAAGAGGATGTATCTCGAATGAAAAGCTATATAGATCGTCCCTCGTTGACTGCGGATGGAGTTCAGGTGGAATTGGCCGGGAATATCGGCGGGATCGATGATTTGGAGAAGGTTTTGGCTAATGGAGCCGACGGGATCGGATTGTTCCGAACAGAGTTCCTCTATATGGGGCGCTCAACGTTTCCTTCGGAGGAGGAGCAATATTCTGTCTATAAGCATGTTTTGGAGAAAATGAACGGGAAACGAGTGGTCATCCGAACTCTCGACATCGGGGGAGACAAAGAGCTAAGTTATATGCAGCTACCGCAAGAAATGAATCCGTTCCTCGGTCTGCGGGCGATCCGTCTCTGTCTGGATCGGGAGGAACTGTTCCGTACGCAGCTAAGAGCACTACTCAGGGCAAGCGCGCATGGGAAGTTGGGTATTATGTTCCCGATGATATCCATATTGAGCGAGCTACGTGAAGCCAAGCGGATCTTGGATGAAGAACGGGTTCGTCTAGTACAACAGGGAGTCGTGGTCTCAAGTGAGTTTGAGATCGGTATCATGATCGAGACTCCGGCTGCAGCCCTTGCTGCGGATCTATTAGCGCAAGAGGTAGATTTCTTCAGCATAGGGACTAATGATCTGATTCAATATACGATGGCTGCGGACCGGATGAACGAATCTGTCTCCTATCTATACCAGCCGCATCATCCTGTGATCCTTCGTATCATACAGCTCGTCATCCAAGCTGCGGATCGACACGGTAAATGGGTGGGGATGTGTGGAGAAATGGCAGGGGATGCTTCGGCCATCCCGCTGCTACTAGGATTCGGCTTGCATGAGTTCAGCATGAGCGCATCATCCGTGCTTCCTGCACGGGAACTGTTGTCCCGATTATCCAGGCAGGAGTGGTCACGGCTTGCTGTACAAACATTGAACATGAGCAGTCAATCCGAGGTACTTGATTTCGTAAATGACCAGCTTAGGAGTGAAGCGAAGCTATGATATCGCAGATTTTCACAGTTATTCACCCCCAGGGGTTTCATGCACGACCCTCTAAATCCTTCGCAGAGAAGGCCCATTCATTCCCTTGTCAGGTGACTCTATATAAAGGTGATAAGCAAGCGAATGGGAAAAGTCCGCTCGGGCTGTTGACCCTTGGCATCTCGGCCGGGGATGAGATTAGACTTGAGGTCGATGGGGAGCAAGAAGGGCAGGCCTTTCAGGAGCTTGGCCGGATGCTAACGCAAATTTACGAGGAATAGATGAATCATAGACAGCCGTCTTGGCCGATTCTTTCAGTAGGTTGAGACGGTTTTTTTTGTGTATGTATAAAACTCATGTCGGACGTCTTGGAAATATTCGCATAAAAACAATTGTATGTGCACTTAACCCATGATATATTGATAATGATTATCAATATCATCTATATAGGGGTGGATAGACTTGCGTCAATCTTCAAGGCTTTTTTCTTTATTTATTTTGGTGGTAGGACTGGCTGTGCTGTTGGCAGCATGTGGGCAAACCACAGGGAACTCCGCTCCTTCAGGAGCAGGAGAGAGCAGTAATACTTCAGGCACGGCTCCGGCGGCGTCTGCCTCTCAGGGCTCGGAATCGACAGAATCCGAGACGGTGATCTTCCAAGCAGGCAACGGAGATATCGAAGTGCCGAGAAATCCGCAACGAATCGTCGATTTGACGAATTTCTATACCGGTTACTTCCTGGCGCTAGGAGTGAAGCCCATAGGTGTATCGGCAGGAGCGATGGAGAATCCTTATTTTGAAGGGAAACTGGATGGGGTAGAGAATGTAGGGATCGATCCTTCACCGGAGAAGATTCTTGAGCTTAACCCCGATCTGATCATCACATTCACAGGTGCAGAGGGCATCGATCAGCTGGAGCAGATCGCGCCGGTCGTAGCTATCGACTATGGCAAGAAGAATTATAAAGATCAGATTATCGATTTCGGCAAGCTGACGAATAAGGAGCAAGCAGCTAAGGACTGGGTGGATCAATGGGAAGCCAGGATCAATGAACTGAAGCCGCAGGTAGAAGCAGCAGTCGGAAGCAAGACCGTCTCGATCCTCAATCCTTATGCCAAGGGGCTATATGTATTTGGTCATAACTATGGCCGCGGCGGCGAGATCATCTATGATGAATTTGGCCTGAAGGCACCGCCTGAAGCCCAGAAAGAGGCGATTGATAGCGGAGCCGGCTGGGCTTCAATTTCGCTGGAGAAGCTTCCGGAATTTGCGGGCGACATCATCTTTACTTGCCCTTGGGCGGGGGACTCAAGCGATCCTAAGATCGTCTATGATAGCGCGGTCTGGAAGGGGCTTCCCGCTGTGAAGGCAGGTCATGTGTTTCAGCTGAATCCGAACGCGGATACATACAATGATCCGGTCTCGCTCGAAGCGCAGATGAAGTTCATCTCGGATAGTCTGCTGTCGGTAAAATAAGCATGGATGGCCGCTTAGGTGAGCGGCCATTTATACTATTGCTTCAATTCTGTTACGTAAGGTGGCTTAAAGATGAGTCTTAGCAAGATAGATATGGATTATACGCAGCCAGATGATGAGCAGGCCAGATCATTCTCACTTCGATCCCGACCCTGGGCCGCAGCGCTGATCATGATCGGAGGCATCGTTGCACTGATCCTCAGCATCGGCCTGTCAATCTCCTTCGGGGCTGCGGAAATTAAGTTCGCGACAGTCTGGGAGGCGATCTTTCATTATAATCCAGACCTGACACAACATCAGATTATTCAGGAGCTGCGGCTGCCGCGTGTACTCGGCGGGGCCATGGTCGGTACTTCCTTCGCCGTAGCTGGTGCGATTATGCAGGGCATGACGCGTAACCCACTGGCGGATTCGGGCTTGCTCGGTCTGAATGCCGGTGCCGGATTCGCTCTAGCCCTCTGCTTCTCCTTCTTCCCTGGTCTGCCGTTCCTGTACCTGATTCTATATTCCTTCTTGGGTGCAGGGCTCGGCGCAGGGCTGGTCTATGGCATCGGCTCTATGGTCAAGGGCGGACTGACACCGCTGCGGCTGGTGCTGGCCGGGGCGGCCGTGTCGGCGCTGCTGTCGGCGCTTAGCGAGGGCCTCGCTCTATATTTCCGCATCGGGCAGGATTTAGCCTTCTGGTATGCGGGCGGAGTCGCGGGCACGACCTGGCTGCAGCTCAAGATTATGTTCCCTTGGGTGCTGGTGGCTGTCGTCGGCGCGATTTTCCTGTCCCGTTCCATTACGATGCTCAGCTTGGGCGATGATGTAGCCAAAGGGCTCGGTCTGCGTAGCGGAACGGTTAAGCTGGTCGGCGCGATCATCGTGCTGATTCTGGCTGGTGCAGCCGTCTCCGTAGTGGGCGCTGTCGGCTTCGTGGGCTTGATTATCCCGCATTTGACGCGGAAGCTGGTCGGCGTGGATTATCGCTTGATTATTCCCTGCTCCGCAGTGCTTGGCGCGCTGCTCGTCGTATTTGCAGATCTGGCGGCAAGGATGGTCAATCCTCCCTATGAGACGCCGCTCGGCGCCCTGATCGCCCTGATAGGCGTACCTTTCTTCCTCTATATATCACGTAAGGAAGTGAGGGAGCTATGATGGAGACTTCAAATGGGATGTCGCTTAAGGACAAGCGCAAGCAACAGCATAATATTGCAGTATTGCTGATCCTTGGCTTGCTTATCATTATTGCTTTTGTGCTAAGTATGAACACGGGATTTATCCGTCTGTCTCCGCTGGATACGATTCGCACTTTATTCGGTGGAGGCACGGAAAAGGAAGAATTAATCCTGTTCCAGTTCCGTCTGCCGCGCATCGTCATTTCCGTGCTGATCGGCGCCGGACTTGCGGTGTCGGGCTGTATTATGCAAGGTATATCCCGCAATGCGCTCGCTGACCCGGGAATTCTCGGCATCAATGCCGGGGCGGGATTGGTCGTATTAATCTTCGTGGCTTACTATCCGAATATGGGCACAGCTTCGATATTTCTGCTGCCAGTATTGGCCTGGATCGGTGCCGGGGTGACCGCCGCGATCATCTTCTCCTTATCTTACAAGCGCCACAAGGGCTTGCTGCCTACGCGGCTGCTGCTGACAGGCGTAGCCGTCGCAGCGGGCATCAGCGCCGCGACCATCGTGATCACACTGCGGATCAATCCGGAGAAGTATCAGTTCGTGGCGACCTGGATGGCGGGGAGTATCTGGGGAACGAATTGGAAATTTGTTCTCGCCCTATTACCGTTCATCGTGATCCTGCTCCCATTCGTCTTCTCCAAGGCACGGACGATGAATGTGCTGAATCTGGGGGAGATGACGGCGACTGGTCTAGGCGCGAAGGTGTCCAAGGAGCAGATCGTCCTGCTCGCGGCTGCGGTGGGGCTGGCTGGCTCCTGTGTCGCCGTGAGCGGTGGCATCGGTTTCGTGGGCCTGATCGGCCCGCATCTGGGCAGACGGCTCGTTGGCCCGAAGCATCAGGCGCTGCTGCCGGCGTCCGCACTGATCGGCTCGCTGATGGTTATCGTGGCCGATATGCTCGGTCGCTTGATTCTGCAGCCGTCTGAGATCCCGGCCGGAATCATCGTCGCCATTGTCGGCGCACCTTATTTTCTATATTTATTGAGTCGTTCACGATAGAAATTGGAGGGCTGCTGGCAGGATCCGCAAGTGAGACGGACTGCCGCAGCCCTATTGAAAGGAGCGTATACTTTGCTGTGGAAATTTCTCGCTTACTACAAGCCTTATAAAGTCTTGTTTATGGTTGATTTTGGCTGTGTATGCGCTTAATAGTCTGCTGCAATACATCGTGACATATTGGGGGCATCAACTGGGTATTAATATCGAGACAGATATCCGGGAAGATTACGGTGGATGGCATCGACATCGCCAGCATGAAGCTGGCCTCCCTGCGTGGACAGATCGGGATTGTGCAGCAGGATGTCTTCCTCTTCTCAGGAACGATTCGTGAAAATATTGCCTATGGTAATCTGCGCGCCTCTGATGCGGAAATTTGGGAAGCGGTACGCCGAGCAAAGCTAGATGAGTTCATCAGCTCATTGCCGGATGGGCTTCAATTCGGTTCATAAAATTCAAAGTGAGGACCTGACCCGTCTCGATTTGAGACGGGTTTATTGGGCTTAGTTTATTGGGCTTATAAAAAACTTTGATCAGTAGGTAATTTTCGGCTGTAAAAGAGAGCGAAAATGGCTTAACGGCGGGCTTTTCCTCATGATGAATGAGTAGAACTCCAAGCTTTCTGGTTGAAATTGTATTTTTAGGATCGATGTGATTTTTGTTAAAATAAATTATCTGATGGTAGGAAACCTGCCATGGGGGAAATAATAGGGGAGATCATATTGGGAAATTGACAGAGAAGGAGAGGACATATGAAATTTAGAAAGCTATCATTATTCACTATATCCTTGATGCTCCTCATGCTGACCGGCTTGTCCGGCTGGGTGAGGGATGCCGCAGCGGAAGGGGCTCCGGGCAAAACCTATGTTATAGGTACAGATATAACCTTTGCTCCGTTTGAGTTTCAGGATGCCAGCGGTAAGTTCGTCGGGATTGATATGGACCTGTTAGAAGCGATCGCCAAGGATCAGAATTTCAAGTATGAGATTAAGCCACTGGGCTTCAATGCAGCGGTTCAGGCGCTGGAAGCGAAGCAGGTGGACGGCGTCATCGCCGGGATGAGTATTACGGAGGAGCGCAAGCAGAAATTTGAACTGTCAGAGCCTTATTTTCAATCGGGCGTAGTGATGGCCATCGGCAAGAATAATGACAGCGTCAAGAGCTATGAAGATTTGCAGGGGAAGAAGGTAGCTGTCAAGACCGGCACCGAGGGCTATCGATTCGCTGAATCGATCGCTGCCGAATACAGCTTCACGATCGTTCCCTTCGACGATTCTGCACAAATGTATGAGGATGTAAAGACCGGAAATTCGGTAGCTTGCTTTGATGATTATCCCGTTCTGGCCTATGGGGTTAATCAGAATAACGGGCTAAAAATCGTAACGGAAAAAGAAGTAGGCGGCTCCTATGGCTTCGCGGTGAACAAAGGAATGAATCAGGAGCTTATGAATAAATTCAATGCAGGTCTGGCTAATTTGCAGACGAACGGTCAGTATGATCAGATTCTGGAGAAGTATCTGGGTGAGAATGCTTCCCAACCGGTGCAGCAAAGCCGCTGGGGGCTAATAATGGAATCGCTGCCCGCGCTGCTTAATGGTCTTGGTAAGACACTGCTATATACGATCGTATCCTTGTTCATTGCTTTGATCTTCGGGTTGATCTTCGGATTTATGAAGGTAGGACGGAATCGCTTCCTGCGTGGGGTTGCCACGGTATTCGTCGATCTCTTCCGCGGTATTCCGCTGATCGTCCTTGCTTTCTTTATTTACTTCGGTATTCCGCAGGCATTCGGCTTCACCATGCCGCTCTTCCTGGCGGCGATCTTGACGCTGAGCTTGAATACAGGGGCTTATGTGACGGAGATTATCCGCGGCGGCATTCAGTCGATTGACCGCGGGCAGATGGAGGCCGCCCGATCATTGGGTCTGCCTTATCGCAAAGCGATGATCAAGATTATTATTCCACAGGCGATCCGCATTATGATCCCGGCACTTATCAATCAGATGGTGATTACGCTGAAGGATACGTCGATTCTGTCGGCGATCGGCCTTGTAGAGCTGACGCAATCCGGTAAGATCATTATCGCCAGAACCTTCGCTTCCTTCGATATCTGGCTGGTCGTAGCGATTATGTACCTGCTGGTCATCACGATTCTAACGAAACTCTCAGGTTATCTCGAAAGGAGGGCGCACCGTGGGTAAAATCCGCATTGAAGGATTGCATAAGAGCTATGGTAGCAATCAGGTGCTAAAGGGAATTGATATGCAGGTTCAGGAAGGTGAGGTCGTATGCCTGATCGGCCCTTCCGGTTCGGGTAAAAGTACCTTCCTACGCTGTATCAACCGTCTCGAGGAAATTACGGCTGGACGGGTCACCGTCGATGATCATGATCTGAATGATCCGAAGACGAATATCAATAAGGCGCGTGAGAATATCGGCATGGTGTTCCAGCATTTTAACCTATTTCCGCATTTCAGCGTACTGAAGAACATTATGTTCGCGCCTATGGAATTGGGCAAAATGAATGCGGAGCAGGCGCGGACTACGGCATTGCGCTTGCTGGAGCGGGTCGGATTGGTTGACAAGGCTGAATCATTCCCGAGCCAGCTGTCTGGCGGTCAGAAGCAGCGGGTGGCAATCGCTCGTGCGCTAGCGATGAATCCGGATGTCATGCTCTTCGATGAGCCGACTTCGGCGCTTGACCCTGAAATGGTCGGCGAGGTGCTCGGCGTTATGAAGGACCTGGCTCGTGAAGGGATGACGATGGTGATCGTAACGCATGAGATGGGCTTCGCTAGAGAAGTCGCGGACCGGGTCGTATTCATGGACGGTGGCTACATTATTGAAGAAGGAGCGCCGGAGGAAGTGTTCGGCAATCCGAAGAATGAACGTACGATCAGCTTCCTGGAGAAGGTGCTGTAACTTTATAAGCTCGTTAAACTTGTAAACCCGTTGGTGGATATAATCATCCATTCTACGGGTTTTTCTAATGCCGATGACGAAATTATGACGGAGTTGAGCCTTGTAAAATAATCGTTCGCAATAACGACATTCCACATATAGTTAAATTATGCTAAAATTTTTTAGGAGACGTTATTGCGTCATTACTGTTGTTATACATACTTCTCAGTAATGGTTTTGTAACGCTTACATTACATAGGAGGTCGTCATCATGTTTAAAAAGTTACAGAACAAGCTTATACTCATTTTCGCAGTATTGCTGATTGGAGCTATGGTCACCTCGCAGTTAGCGACCACTTCACAAATGAGCCAAAGCTTCAAGAAGGACCTGGACGAGACAGGGATTGAAGAGGCCATCGCATTAGCACAGATAACGGAGTTGCGTCTCGACAACTATGCGAAGGATGTTATGCATTTCAGTGACATGGATGAAATCAAAAACATCTTCAAAGCAGGTTCATTAACACCATCTATGATAAAGGAGATGAAATCGTATACTAAGCTTAACCCGGAGGTATCTGCGGTTTATATGGGGGACCCTACCAAGCGGATGTATGATCCGGAGGATAATGTGTACGAGAAGGATTACGATCCTCTCGTCAGACCATGGTATAAACGGGCGAATGACAATAAGAATGAGGTGCAATTTACCGAGCCGTATATGGATCTGATCAGTCTGAAAATGAAGGTCTCTATCTCCAAGGCTGTCGTGGAGAACGATAAAGTGCTGGGGGTCTACGCACTGGATATGAACCTGGATGATATTACCGATCAGGTGAATGAGACTAATGTAGGCTACAATGGCTTTGGTTTCATCCTGAATTCACAAGGTGATCCGATCGTGTTCCCAGATTCGGATGGCGAGAATCAACGGGACAAGTCTTATGTAGAGCAAATGTACAACGAGGATTCAGGGAAAA
The DNA here is from genome assembly GCF_003614185.1 of Paenibacillus aceti. Classification (GTDB taxonomy): domain Bacteria; phylum Bacillota; class Bacilli; order Paenibacillales; family Paenibacillaceae; genus Fontibacillus; species Fontibacillus aceti. Next base: position 1,585,385 of record NZ_KZ987724.1, on the reverse strand, counting down.
TACAATATAACGATAATGGAACGGAGAAGATAATATACTTTACGACATTGAAGCTCACCGGGTGGAAGGTCGGTGTCGTATACAAGGAAAAGGAACTATTGAAACTGGTTAATCAGATTCAGATGGTGAATTTAACGATTACGATCATCTCGATTGTGATCGCAAGCCTGATCATTTATTTTATCGCGCGTTACTTTACGAAGCCGATTATTCAGCTCACCAAACAGGTGAAATTGATGGCTGATGGGGACTTGACGGTTCAAGGCGAGGTCAAATCCAAGGACGAGATCGGGCAATTAACAGGTCATTTCAATGAGATGGTACAGAAGATTCGCGGAGTGCTGTCCCAGGTTGTCGATTCTTCAGTGAAGCTGTCGGATTCGGCGGTTAGCCTGAGCGCTGTCTCCGAGGAGACCAAGGCGACCAGTGAAGAAATCGCTCGGGCGATGACGGATGTGGCGCAAGGCTCGGTAGAAGGTGCGACGAATCTTGATAAAATGCAGCGTGTAACGGGTGATCTGGATTCTCAATTTACACTGATCGAAGATACGATGAATCATATGCAGGATAAATCCAACACGACACAGCAGGCAAGTGTGGATGGACGCGAGAAGCTGGCTGTGCTCCAGACCCGTTCGGACGAATCCAATCATGAAATTCAGTCGATTGAGCAAGTGCTCGGCATTCTCGTGGAGAGAATCAATGATATCCAGGAAGTCGTAGCGACGATGAATGGGATCTCCAGCCAGACCAATCTGCTCGCTCTGAATGCATCTATCGAGGCAGCCCGTGCAGGCGAAGCAGGCCAAGGCTTCTCTGTTGTCGCTACCGAGATTCGCAAGCTGGCTGAGAAATCGGCCGAGCATACTACGGAGATTCGTGATACCATTCTGGGCATTATAGAAGAAGCGGAGCGTGCAACTGTAGCGATGAGCCGGACGAAGGAAATTACGATGGAACAGAACAGTGCGGTTAAAGATACAGAGACGGCATTTACGACGATTCAGGAATTGATGAACCAGGTCATTCATGCGATTAATCAAATGTCGGGACAGGTTGTGGAAATGTCTAGCTTGAAGGATGATGTGGTTCAGTCTATCGAGAATCTATCAGCGATCTCCCAGGAATCTGCGGCTGCGGCAGAGGAAGTCAGTGCCTCTACACAGGATCAATTGCTGGCGATCGACACGGTTGCGAAATCAGCGGAATCCTTAAGTCTGGCAAGTGGGGAATTAGAGCAGCTGGTGAAGAAATTTAAAATTTAATATTTGAACAAGTGGTATGAAGAATAACCTGAGCAGCTGTTTTTTTGCTCAGGTTATTTAATTATGGCTTTAGCCAGTTGAGTGCGTGAAACGCGCGAAACAAAAAACCACCCGCTATGCGGGTGGAGGGATCGAGGGTTTGACCAATAAGACCATCCCGATAGAATTGAGATGTTCAGGCTCAATTGAAAGGAATGGTCTTAGATGGCAAACAAGAGCTATAGTCTAGCTCACACGAAGTGGATGTGCAAATACCACATTGTGTTCACCCCGAAGTATAGACGGAAAGAGATCTATAATCAAGTGAGGAAAGACTTAATCGAAATTTTCAAACGTTTATGTAAGTATAAGGGAGTGGACATCCTGGAAGGTCATATGATGCCAGATCATGTACACATGCTGGTAGCGATCCCCCCAAAGATAGCCGTGTCCACATTCATGGGATATCTGAAGGGGAAAAGTTCGCTAATGATCTTTGAAAAGCACGCGCAACTAAAGTATAAATATGGGAATCGAAAATTTTGGGCAGAAGGCTATTATGTAAGTACAGTGGGCCTAAATGAAGCAACCGTAGCAAAATACATTCGTGAACAAGAAGCACATGACCAAGCAATAGATAAGTTGAGTGTAAAAGAGTACGAAGATCCGTTTAGCAGTAACAGGAGCAAAAAGAAATAAACCAGTTTAACTGGTTAGTGAAAGTGACAAATTACACTGAGCCTGAACAGATTTGTGGTCAGGCTAGCGTCTTTAGGCGCAGTTTGGCAACAGGGGGTTATACCCCAAGTGCAAACCACCCGTTGGACGGGTGGTCATGATTTATAGGGCTAAAGGTCGATATAATGAGTAGGGCCCAATCGCTTCATAATCTTACAACATGTCTAGGGGGAAAAATCTTGTTGAACAAATTGCAGAACAAACTCATTCTCATCTTTGCGGCATTACTCATAATTATTATGGTTGTCTCGCAATTCGTAACAGGGAATCAGATGTCCAAAAACTTTAAAGCAGATTTGGACATCGAAGGAGCCGAGCAGGCGGAAACGTTAATGAAAATGACGGATTTACGTATTACCAATTATGCGAAGGATATTTTAGTTTTCAGTGAGGATCCTCGTCTTAAAGCGATCATCCAAGCGGATCAAGAGGATTTAACGCCAGAAATGCGCAATGAAATGATTAATTACATAAAGGTAAAGCCAGAGGTTTCGTATATTTATATGGCAAGTTCGTCCAAGCATATGTATGATCCTGATACATCCAATACCTATGATGCTAATTATGATCCAACCACAAGACCTTGGTTTCAAGTAGCGAGTAAAAATCCGGAAGAAGTCCAATACACGAATCCTTATCTGGATAGCGCCAAGCAAATGAAAATAGCCATCGCCAAGGCCATTGTAGATCATGACCAAGTGATCGGCGTCGTCGCTTTGGATCTACCATTGAGTACAGTGACGGAGCAAGTCAATGAAATAAATGTGGGCTATGGTGGCTATGGTTTCATTCTAGATGCCGAAGGCAATGCGATTGCCCATCCGGATAAGGCAGGCGAGAACATAAAAGAAAATCCGCATATGGCCCCATTATATGATCAGGATTCAGGCAAATTTGAATACACCGATGAAGATCATATTAAGAAAATTGTCTATTACAACACGTTGGAAGGTACGAATTGGAAAATAGGGATCGTTTATAAAGAAAAGGAACTATTAAGGCTTGTAAACCAAGTACAACGAACGAATATGGTGATCTCCCTGATTGCGATGGTAGTCGCGAGCTTTATTATTTACTTCATCGCCCGTTATTTTACCAAACCGATCATTCAGTTAACGAAGCAAGTACAACTCATGGCTAAAGGGGATTTGACGGTTCAAGGGGAGAGTAAATCGAAGGATGAAATCGGCCAACTAACCCGTCATTTCAATGAAATGGTGCAGAGGGTACGTGAGGTACTGTCACAGGTTATCGTCTCCTCCGAGAATGTATCGGAATCGGCAGTGAGTCTTAGCGCCGTGTCTGAAGAGACGAAGGCGACGAGCGAGGAGATCGCTCACGCCATGTCAGATGTGGCCAAGGGCTCGGTAGAAAGTGCGACTAATCTGGATAATATGCAGCGTGTAACAGGTGAACTGGCTTCCCAATTTACGTTAATCGAAGAAACTGTGGATGATATGCAGACTAAATCGAATGAGACACAGCGGGCGAGTGTCGATGGCCGGGAGAAGCTGGTAGTCCTTCAGACCCGTTCAGATGAATCTTATCGTGAAATTCAATCGATCGGAAATGTGTTAGGTATACTTGTAGAGAAAATTAATGATATTCAGGATGTTGTGGCCTTGATGAATGCGATCTCCGGTCAGACCAATCTGCTGGCACTCAATGCATCGATTGAAGCGGCGAGAGCCGGGGAGGCGGGTAAAGGCTTCTCTGTAGTCGCTACGGAAATCCGCAAGCTTGCCGAGAAGTCAGCCGAGCATACCGAGGAAATTCGTGATACCATTCTAGGTATTATTGAAGAGGCGGAGCGTGCGACTAAGGCGATGAGCCGGACGAAGGAAATTACGATAGAACAGAATGGTGCTGTGCGAGATACGGAGACGGCATTTACGATGATTCAGGAATTGATGGAGCAGGTTATTCAATCGATTAACCAGGTGACAGGCGAGGTACAGAAGATGTCTACCTTAAAGGATGATGTTGTACAGTCGATTGAGAGTCTGTCTGCTATTTCCGAAGAATCCGCGGCTGCAGCCGAAGAGGTAAGTGCTTCTACACAAGACCAATTGCAGGCGATCGATACGGTCTCGCAATCGGCGGAGGAATTAAGTCAATCCAGTAATGAACTGGAGCAGCTAGTTAAGAGATTCAAAATCTAGCACTTTAGCTTGAAGCGATTGTAGCGGCAGTCTTTCGGATCTGAGTGATCCAGGGCTGTCGCTGCAGCTATTTTTATAGGAATAATTAACCAATTCGTCACAATTCAAGCCGTTAAATAATACTTTCGCTGACTTGGTATAAATCAAATTTGATATAATTAAATTTGCAAACGTTTTATTTGGCGTAGAAATCGATGGTGAATCACTTAGGAGGGGTTGAATTGAAGGCGCTTGTCTACAAAGGCTCTAAGGAAGTTGAACTGACCACATTGGAAAAACCGGTATTGTTAGACGATACGGATGCGATCATCCGGATCGTGCTGACCACGATTTGCGGCAGTGATGTTCATCTGGTGCACGGACATATCCCGACAACACCAGGCTATGCGCTCGGCCACGAGTACGTAGGGATTGTGGAAGAGGTCGGGAGCAAGGTCAAGCAATTCAAAGCGGGTGATCGGGTCGTCGGCCCAGCGGCAGCTTATTGCGGAGGATGCGAGCGCTGCCAAAAGGGCGACATTATGCATTGTATGAATGGCGGCGTGCATGGCAGCGGCCAGGAGTTCGGCGGTCTATCCGGATCACAGAGTGAATATATGCGGATTCCTTATGCTGACGTCAATCTGGTTCATGTTCCTGAGGACTTAGCGGATGAGCAGGTGTTGTTCGTCGGCGATATTCTGTCTACTGGATATTTTGCAGCGGAGAAGGCAGCGATTGAGCATGGGGATAGTGTAGTTGTCTTTGGTGCCGGGCCTGTGGGACTATGTGCGGTTCAAGCAGCTCGGCTATTCCTGCCTAGCCAGATCATTCTGGTCGATATTGATCCATATCGGCTGGAGGTCGGTGCCCGTATGGGAGCCACGCACACGATCAATGCCAAGGAGCAGGACCCGCTGGCTGTTATCGCCGAATTAACGAAGGGTAAGGGGGCAGATGCAGCGATCGAAGCGGCAGGTGCGGAGATTACGCTCCAGCAAGCTTTGAAATGTGTTGGGCTCTGTGGCCGCGTCTCTCTCGTCGGCATCTTCGGGCAGCCCGTATCCATTCCGCTTCAAGAAGCCTTTATGAAGAATGTACGGATCGAGATGGGATTATCTTATCTCGGGAACATTAGGAAATTGATTAAGCTGATTCAAATGGGCAAGATCGATTTGACTCCAATGATTACACATCGAATTACGCTCGACGAAATTGAGAAAGGCTTCAAAATGTTCGAGCAGCGCACAGATCAAGTGATCAAAGTGGTTGTTCGTCCATAGGCAAAAGGCTGATGGCATAGCCAAACGTATAGTTAAACCCGCAGTTGGAGCTATTCAATCCAAGCTGCGGGTTTTCTGTCTTTATAGCGGGCTCCATTGATACAGCAGCTCGATGAAGCGGGTGCTCGTAGCGTACATATAACGGTCTGGATTAGTGATCGCATATACCTGACGTTCTGCAGGAAGTCCGGGAATGGACCACATCCGCAGCAGGCCGCGATCGACTTCGGATTGCACCGCCATCCGTGAGATGAAGGTGATATGCTCGCCGAGCATGACGGCCTGTTTAATCGCCTCCAGCGAGTCGAGCTCCAACCTGGAGAAGGGATGGATCCTATGTTGCTCCAGCCATTGCTCCGTCATGCGTCGCGTACTCGAGGCCGGGCCATGCAGTACGAAGGAGGAGGCCGCTATCCGCTCAGGCGTCCACTCTGCTGCATCGGCGAACGGGTGGGAGGGCGAGCAGGCCAGAATAAGCTCGTCCATGCATAGGGCCTGGGCCTTCAGCGGAGCGGCATGAAATGCGCCGGTTGAAATGATGCCGATATCGATCTGATGGGAATGCAGCATTTGGGTGATCGCCGGGGCGGTTTTCACAGATAACGAAATATGAATGCCAGGATAGGATTTGCTATAGGAGTCCAACAGCGCAGGTAAAATATACGTGGCAGGCACATAGCTGGCGCCGATTGATAATGTTCCTTGCCGGAGCGTGTCGAAATCCTTCACGATCCGCTGAGCTTCCGCGGCGAGCGCATTGATCTTGGTGGCGTAATGAAGCAGGGCATGTCCAGCGTCGGTCAATATGATCCTGCCCATGCGAGCGTCGAATAGTTTAACGCCGAAGTCCCGCTCCAGATTTTTCATATGAAAGGTAACAGTCGGCTGCTTGAGCCCGAGCAGATCGGCGACGGTAGTAATTTTGTGGTGCTGCTCCAGCAATTCGACAATCTGAAGCTTCAATAGGTTAAGATTCATCATTTTCCACTCTCCTCTCTATAGATTTAATCTATGAATATCAACGCAGTTCATTGAAATAATTAATTTTCAATTTACATAACGGTAATACTGCCCTTCATTCCGACAGGTAGACTTGATGGTGAAGGAAGGTTAGAGCCTCTAAGAGCTACCAAATGTTATAGCAAAGAAGGGAATCAGCAGATGGATTTGAACATACGCGGTCTGGGTAAGAGCTTTGGTGGGAATATCGCGCTACACCCTACCGATCTCAGAATCCGCCAGGGGAAATTCACTACACTGCTCGGGCCATCGGGCTGCGGAAAGACGACCTTGCTGCGCTTGATCGCTGGTCTGGAGCGGCCGGACACAGGGAGCATCAGCTTCGGGGAGGAGATCCTGTATAACAGCGCGAGGGAGGTGCCTCCGCATCGGCGTGGCTTCGGGATGGTGTTCCAGGATTTTGCACTCTGGCCCCATATGACGGTCTTCGAGAATGTGGCCTTTGGCCTGCGGGCAACCGGGCGTAAGAACGGGATTCAGGGCAGAGTTATGGAGGCCTTGGACAAGGTGAAGCTGTCGGGGATGGAGGGGCGGTATCCGCATCAGCTATCGGGGGGACAGCAGCAGCGAGTAGCCTTCGCAAGAGCGGTGGCCACGCAGCCGAAGCTGGTTCTGTTCGATGAGCCGCTCAGTGCGCTCGATGCCGTGCTGCGGGACGAGCTGCGCCTTGAGATGATGTACCTGGTGCGGGAAATGGGATTAACGGCTCTGTATGTGACGCATGATCAGATCGAAGCAATGTCGATGTCGGATGAGGTCATTGTCATGCAGAGCGGACAAGTGCTGCAAAAGGGCGCTCCAGAACAGATCTACAATTTGCCGGAGCACCCGTTCGTCGCGCGCTTCATCGGAAAGTCCAATTGGCTGGCGGATGGACGCTCGATGTTCAGGCCGGAGCATATCCGCTTCGAACCGGATGGACAGGAGGCCATGTCCTATGCGGCCATAGTCAGGCAGGTCAGCTATGTGGGCGACCGCTATGAGATCAGGCTGCAGACCGATGAAGTTGATGAGCTGTGGCTGGCTTATTATCCGGAGCGGTTGAGTGAGGGGACTGAAGTGACGCTGTATGTACCATGGCAGTGTATTCACCGCATTAGACACATTAGCGAGGCTTAGGATTAGCGGGGGTTGGAAGCTGACTCATGAGAAAATCAATCAAAGGGGAAATGATGAATGATGTGGAACTGGACATGTAATGCAAGGAAGAAGGGAAGCGGCCTGGTGCTGACTTTAGCCCTGGGTGTTGCCTTGGCTGGCTGTGGAAGCGGTAGTGGAAGCGGAGAGGCGGCTCAAAACACAGCGACTCCGGCCAGCGCAGAGAACAAGCCCACGCAAGCTGCAGCAGACAAGACGCTCACGGTATATACAGCAGGACCTGAAGGCCTGGCAAACAAGCTTATTGAGGATTTTCAATCCCAGTCCGGCATTAAGGTAGAGATGTTCCAAGGTACTACAGGCAAAATTCTGGCCCGTCTTGAAGCAGAGAAGTCCAATCCGGTGGCCGATGTGGTGATTCTAGCCTCGCTGCCATCCGCGCAGGGACTTAAGAATGAAGGGTTGACGCTACCTTATCCAGAAGCGCAAAATGCGGACAAGCTGAACAAGGACTGGTCCGATCCGGAGGGCAATTACTTCAGCACCAGCGCCTCGGCGCTCGGCATTGCTTATAATACGAAGCTGGTTACGACGCCCCCGACATCCTGGAGCGATCTGACCAAGCCCGAATATAAGGATCAGATCAATATCCCTGACCCATCGTTATCAGGCTCCGCGCTCGACTTCATCACGGGTTATCTTAGCGATCAGGGCGATGGCGGCTGGTCCCTGTTCGAGCAGTATAAAGCGAACGGTGTAGCGCTGGCCGGGGCTACCAGGAGGCACTTGATCCGGTCATCACCGGGGCGAAGAGCATGGTAGCTGGAGCAGTCGACTATATGACTTACAAGGCAAAAGCCAAGGGAGAACCGATCGACATCGTCTATCCGCAGGAAGGTACAGTGGTCAGCCCCCGTCCAGCTGCCATTTTGAAATCTACTAAGCATGAAGCGAATGCCAAGGCATTCATCGATTATCTGCTCTCCGATTCCGCACAGAAGCTGGTCTCCGACGCCGCATTACTGCCGGGCCGCACGGATATCAAGGCTGAGAACCGCGCCAATCTGGAAGAGATTCCGCTGCTGAAGACGGATTGGGCATGGATGGGCGAGCATGGCGCGGAAGTAACAGATAAGTTCACCAAGCTGTTGAAATAACATGAATAGTATCTTATTACAACGTTTATTCAAGAGATGGTCGCTGGTATTGGCGTTACTCGTCCTGACTCTACTTATCGTCTTGCCGTTGACCGAAATTTTTATTCAAAGTGTATACCGGGATGGTCAGCTGCAGTGGTCAGCCCCATTCCGCACCTTGGCAAACTCCGAGATGATGGCTGTGCTCTTATCCTCCATTTGGTTGGGCGTATGTGTCATTTTCGGGACGACCGTGCTTGCGCTACCGCTGGCCTGGGTCATGGTGACTACTAGATTGGCTCGCTGGCGCTGGTTGGAGATCCTGTTCCTGATCCCCTTCATGACACCGCCATATATCGGCTCGATGGGCTGGATTCTGTTCATGCAAAAGAACGGTTATCTGGAGCAGCTTGCTCCGGGTCTTGCCGATCTGGGAGAGGGCTTTTTCTCCTTCTGGGGCATGGTGGTGATTATGAGCCTGCATCTGTATCCTTTCCTGTATTTGCTGCTGCGCGGAGCAATGGAGCTTATCGGCGGAAATATGGAGGAGGCGGCAGCGGTCACGGGGGCTACTTTCTTGTATCGTTTCCGTCGTGTGGTAGCTCCGCTGCTTCTATCGGCCTTCGGGATGGGAGCGATGCTCGTCTTCGTCAAGACGATCGCCGAATTCGGAACGCCGGTGACGTTCGGCAAACGTATCGGCTACGAGGTGATGACTTCGGAAATTCACAAATATATTTCCAGTTGGCCGATCGATTTCGGCAAGGCTACCTCGCTGTCCTCTGTGCTGCTGACCACCTGCCTGCTTGTATGGTATGCCCAGTCGCTACTTAACCGTAAATATACCTATGGCTTGGTCGGCGGAAAAGGCGTGCGCCGCTCCGCGATCCATAGCCACGGCTGGCTGAATTGGGCGGGAGGCATTTATGCCATCTTGCTGCTGCTCGTATCGATTGGTATTCCTTACTTCTCTATCATTGCGGCTTCTACGATGAAGCTGCGGGGCGTGGGATTAGCGTGGGACAATTTTACATTTGATTTCTATAAAGAGCTACTGAGCTGGAACTCACCCAGTATGAAGGCACTGGTGAACAGCCTGTGTCTGTCCTTGGTTGCTTCCACCGTCGCTGTGTTACTCGGCACCTGGCTTGCGATCGTAATCGGGCGCTCGAAATCCCGACTGCAGCAGACCGTCGATCTGTTCAGCCTGTTGCCGAATACAGTACCGGGGATCGTGCTTGTCGTCGGGCTGATCCTGCTCTGGAATGCGCCGTGGATGCCGATTCCGCTATATAACACCTACGGTATGGTCATCCTCACCTATGTCGTATTATTCGTCCCTTATACGGTGCAGTACGTGAAGAGTGCATTCACTCAAATCGATGCTGGGCTGTATCAAGCGGGACAGGTGTTCGGCGGCAGACCAGGATATGTATTCCGCAGAGTGCTGCTGCCACTCATCCTTCCGGGAATGCTGGCCGGCTGGATGATGACTTTTACGATCGCTTCGCGTGAACTGGTCGGCTCTTTGCTGATCTTGCCACCGTCTATACAGACCTCGGCAACATATATCTACGCACAGTTCGAGCAGGGGCAGGTATCGCTTGGCATGGCGATGGCTGTCATTTCGGTCGGACTGACAACGCTGATGCTCATCCTGCTGGAAGTCCTCGGCTCGCGGATAAAGTGGAACACGACAGCATGAAGCTGAAGATTTGGGGCGGAGCTGGCGAGCATGGCCGTTCTTGTTATGTGCTAACAGGAGAACAGCATCGGATTATGCTCGATTGCGGTGTCAAGAAGGAGGGGGCGGGGCAATATCCCCTGCTTGATGCCGAAGTGATACCCCGATTGACGGCAGTATTCCTGTCGCATGCCCATGAGGATCATTCTATGGCTCTGCCGCTGCTCTATAAGTATGGTTACCAAGGGGAAATCTGGACGACGAAGCCGACCTTATCGCAGCTTGAACTGTACTTCGCCAATTGGCGCAAATATGTGTTGAGCCGGGGTGGGGAGCTTCCCTATGAGCCTGCTCATATTGCGGCCATGAAATTCCGCATTCTGGAGGAAGAGGCGGAGGCAGGGCAGTGGGTTCAACTGGATGAAGGGTTGGAAATACAGTGGGGGCGGAGCGGTCATATGCTCGGCTCGGTCTGGTTCCGGATACAAATGGAGGAACAGAGCTTGTTCTTCTCCGGCGATTTCAGCCGGGAATCCGCTCTGCTGGCCTCCGATCCACCAGGGGCTTTCCTTTCAGACGGCTCAACTGGGTTACATTCATTTGGGTTACATCCGTCTAGGCTAAAGACGGCTCTAGCGATTATGGATAATGCTTATGGAATGGATGAAGAATCCCAGGAGCAGAAGCTGAAGGCTCTCCGCCAGTTTATGGCGAAAGTGCTGGGGCGGGGCGGGCATGTGCTGCTTCCGGTTCCTGCCTTCGGCCGGAGCCAGGAGGTGCTAGTGTGGGCGCTCGGTGTATTTCCAGACCAGCCGATTTTGCTGGAACGAGCGATCCTTGAAGGTCTGCGCCAGATGCAAGAATGGAAGGGGTGGCTGCAACCGGGGAGCCTTCCGTTGATTGAAGCAGCGATCGATTCTTCGACTGTCCATGTTCCAAGTAGTCAGGAGGAACGGCTGCACCTGCTGCAAGGGACAGTGCCGCTCATTATTTTGACTACCGATGGCATGATGGAATCGCCGCGGGCGCGCTGGTATGCCGACCAGCTCGCGCTATCCGCCGATTCTGCGATTATCATTACCGGCCACGCGAGTGAAGGCACCTTCGCCCGGCGTTTGCTGAAGAAGGAAACCGAGGAGCCATCCTACGAGGTATTGCAGTTGGGCTATAAAATTCACCAAGGCTTGGATGATGTTCGCCATATGCTGCAGGAGGTTCCCAGCACGCATACCATACTGGTTCATGCCCCCAAGCCAGAGACAGACCGGGTAGTTGCCCGACTTAGCAAAGAGGGACATATCGGGCTGCTCTCTCTTTGGCCGGGAGCTGAGTTCGATTTGTGATCTATTTATTGTGATGACTCCGTCAACCTTATTGTTGGCGGAGTTTTTTTGATTTATAGCTGGGTTCGTCCTGCATAACTGCATAAGGTACAGCTAAAATCTTACAAATTGGCTCTAGCTTCACTTTAATTGCAAAAGGTACACTTAAAACAGCGCCTTTCCTTGATTTGTGGGAACAGTGGATTTTTAAATGTACAAAATACAACTGAAAGCGCCTCTCCCCCAGCTATCCTTAAAATAAGTGTAGAAGTACACTTATTTCCGGGAGGGACCGCATGAAACCGGGGGATAACTGCGAATATACAACTATTCCCTCACCTTAGCCCCGATCGAAGGGAAATACATGTGAATAGGTGTATAACTGCATTTATATCGACTGTTTCGGGCATAAAGGGGAGATTTAGTTGTAAATAAGCACTTATCCTGTACCGCCTATTTTCAGGCCGATGATTGTCAACCTATAATTAATATTTATGGTTTACAATCGAAAAAGATCAGTCTATAATCACTTTTAGTGCGCATGGAGTGAAATATAGATTGATCCTGATCGGAGGTAGTGGAATGAGAACGAAAGAAATGGTATTCGCCGCTTTATTCGCCGCATTTATTGGAGCATTAGCCTTGGTTCCCCCGATCCCGTTGGGGTTCATCCCGGTTCCTGTTACCGCTCAGACGCTTGGCGTTATGCTGGCCGGATGCTTTTTGGGGCGGAAAATAGCAGGAATCAGCTTGATTCTGTTTATCGTATTGGTTGCTCTGGGTCTGCCTATGTTGTCGGGAGGACGCGGAGGACTCACTTACTTAATCGGGCCGTCGGCTGGATATATCTTTAGTTGGCCTATAGCGGCGTTCTGTATCGGTTGGGCGACGGAGAAAGTATGGGGTAAGCTGAAAATATGGAAAGTATTCATCATTAACTTTGTCTTCGGTGCTGTTCTCGTATCGTTGATCGGTGCTCCGGTCATGGCGATGATCACCCATATCCCGGTCTGGACCGCCCTTGTCGGGGCTGTCGGTTTCTTGCCTGGGGATTGTATTAAAGCGATTATCGCCGCCGTGGTCGCGGTGCAATTGAAGACGATCAGTCCGATAGAAGAAAAGGTCAATTCTCTCTAATGAAACGGAGTAACGATACCCGCGCTTAAAGGGCTGTCGCGAATTTAACGGAACGGTAACGCTACTTGCGCTCAAAAGGGCAGTCGTAAATTTGACGAAACGGGTGACGCTACTCGTGCTCAAAGAGTTGTCGCAAATTTTAACGAAACTGGGTATCGCCATTAGAGCAAATTAAGGGGCTACAAGGCTAGTTTTCACGCAAATAACAATAGGGTGTTTCGTTAGACTGTACATAACGCTGTTTCTGAGGAATAGCGATCTGTAGTTTCGTTTAGAGATTGAATTGGAAGTGGGAGTGATGGTTATGAATCTGGTAGAGCCGCTGCTGCGCCATGCCATCGATCATGCAGATAGACTGGCTTTGTCTGATGATCGGACGGGTATGACGTATGCCGCTTTGGTAGAGAGAATGAAGAGGATCGCCTGCGGATTAAGGCAGGAGGGACTTAAAAATGATAAAGTCGCGATTATATCAGCGAATCGCTGTGAATTCGTAGAGATCTTCCTGGGAGCGGTATATGCAGGATGTGTGCCCGTTCCGATCGATCCCAAGTGGAGCGAGACGGAGATGAACGAGATTCTCCAGTTAACCCAGCCAGGCATGATTTTCATAGAAGCGGGACAGACCCCCAAATTGCAGGTGCCAGAGGGGGAGCGACGGATTCTGATCTTCTCCAGTGAAGAGGAGATTGGCTCCTACGAAGCCTGGCTCGCGCCGTTAGAAGCGGAGGCCGATCTGGACGACAGCAATGAATTGTTATTCATCGGCTTCACATCAGGGACGACCGGGAAGCCGAAGGGGTATATACGAACGCATTCATCGTGGATTACTAGCTTTGCAGCGACGAATGAAGCTTTTCAATTGAATCGGCTGGAGCATATCTCCGCCCCGGGGCCGTTCGTTCATTCCTTGTCTTTATTCGCCCTGATGCAGAGTCTGCATAGTGGGGCTACTTTTCATATTATCGAGCATTTCGATGCTGAAGCGGTACTGCAGCTATGCCGTCGGATTCCTGATATGATCCTGTTCGTCGTGCCTACGATGATTGAAGCGTTACTGCAGCAAGCGAAGCCTGGGCAGACATCGATTCAGGCGTTGATCAGCTCCGGTGGTCAATGGTTGGAGGCTTCGAGAAAGAGGTGTATGGATGTGTTTCCCGAGGCCAGGCTGTACGAATATTATGGCTCCTCGGAGGCCAGTTACATCAGCTATATGGATGTTAGGATGGAGCATAAGCCGCAGTCGGTAGGTCGTCCCTTCCGGGGAGTAGAGATCTCCATCCGCGATGAGGAGTTCCGTGAGGTTCCAGCCGGAACGGTCGGACAGCTCTATATCCGCAGCGGCATGATGTTCTCGGGGTATTATCAAATGCCCGCCGAGACGGCCGCCGTGTTCCGGGAAGGCTGGCTCCAGCTGGGAGACTATGCATCCGTGGATACGGACGGGTACTTGTATATGGCTGGTCGCGTTAGGAACAGGATGATCTCCGGGGGGCTGAATGTGTTTCCCGAGGAAGTGGAGGCCGTGCTGCGGCAAATTCCGGCGATTCAGGAGATCATGGTGATGGGGCTGCCTGACGCTTATTGGGGAGAGCGGATCACAGCCATCGTGCAATGGAGCGGGGAAGCACGCTTGAGCCTAGAGGAAATCAAGGATTATTGCCGTCTCCATCTGGCGAGCTATAAAGCGCCGAAGCAGCTTGTCGCGGTGGAGCGGTTCATTTATACGAGTAGCGGGAAAATTTCTCGCCATGCTATGAAAGAATATATGAAAAGAGGAGCGCTATGCTAGAGCCTGTCATCGTGATGGCCAAGCGTACGCCGATCGGGCGGATGGGCGGCCAGCTCAGTCAGCTGGAGCCGGAGGAATTGTTGGCGCCGCTGATCCGGCAGATCGTCTCAGAGACGAGTCTGCCTGCAGACTCCATTGACGATTGTATCATCGGCAATGTCGTGGGCCCGGGCGGCAATATCGCCCGGGTCGCCGCACTGGAAGCCGGACTGCCCGTAACTGTACCGGGCGTGACGGTGGATCGACAGTGCGGTTCGGGTCTTGAAGCGATACATATCGCGGCCAGGCTTATTCAGAGCGGAGCCGGGGACGTGTATCTGGCTGGCGGCGTCGAGAGCACGAGCCGGGCGCCGTGGAGAATGGCCAAGCCGCGGACGTTAGCGGAAGCTCCCCGGCTGTATACGCGAGCGAAGTTCACACCGGCTGCCTATGGCGACCCGGACATGGGCATAGCCGCGGAGAATGTGGCGCAGAAATTCGCCATCTCCAGGGCGGAGCAGGATCGCTACGCCTTAAGAAGCCATGAGAAGGCGGTTCGCTCGCAGCAGACGGGAAGATTCGAGCAGGAAATCTTGCCGCTGCAGGTCGGAGGGGCGCGGGTCACCGCAGACGAATGCCCCAGAGCCGATACGAGTCTGGACAAGCTGCAGAAGCTGCCGCCGGTATTCCTGCCAGAAGGAACGGTTACCGCAGGCAATGCATGTCCGCTCAATGATGGGGCGGCTCTGGTCCTGATGATGTCGAGCCGGAAATGCGCCGAGCTTAAGCTGCGGCCCATCCTGCGGATCGTCGACACCCAGGTGGTTGGCGTAGACCCGCAGTATCTGGGCATCGGCCCTGTCCCGGCCGTGCGCAAGCTGCTGGAGCGGCAGCGGCTACGCATTGACGATCTGGATATCGTCGAGTTCAACGAGGCCTTCGCCGCGCAAGTGCTGGCCTCCCTGAAGGAGCTACATATCCCGGAGGAGAAGGTCAATCCGGGAGGGGGCGCACTCGCGCTCGGCCATCCGTATGGTGCCTCAGGGGCAATCCTGGTCACCCGGCTATGTGCCGAGATGCTGCATAAGCCTTATACGCACGGGATAGCTACACTGGGCATTGGCGGTGGTCTTGGGATGGCCGTACTAGTCGAGGCGCCCCTATGAACAGGCTGCATCGCAGACTTCATATCAGCGCCGAGTCGATCGCTGAGTATGCCAGCAGCATTGAGGCTCCATTGCAGAGAATCAATGGCTTACTCATCGCACCGGCGGGGATGCCCATCATTTTCTGGAAAGCCGCTGAAATTCCTTGGCTTCCCGCAGACTGCATATTGATTCATGGCTCCCAACAATTCTGGTATGAAGCGCCAATCACTGCGGGAATGACTCTTGATTGTGAGTTATCACTAAGCAAAATGGAACATAAGATGGGCCGGCAGAGCCGATTGACCTTGTATACGCATAAGCTGATCTGCAAATGTGACGGCAGCCTTATCGTTACAGCTGAAACGGTGCTTATTGGGGTAGGTGATGAAGCATGAGGAAATGGATTACAGCAGCGGCGATCCGCCAATATGCGGAGGCTTCCGGGGATATGGCGGCGATCCATCTCGATCATGCAGCGGCTGCGGAAGCGGGATACGAGCGGCCTATTGCGCACGGAATGTATGTAATGGGGCTTGCGCAGTCTCTATACTTGGCGAATCTGGATTTGGCGAGTCTGGCAGAGCATCAGTTGCCCTGGATTTCAGCCAGCAGTATGAGATTCCAAAGGCCGCTTCTACAGGATACCATCGCGAATTTCGAGTTTGTAGAATGTGGAGAACAAGTCGATGTTAAGGTTACTTCAGAACATGGCGAGGTGATCGCGACTGGAAGCTTTGCTGTGAAATCGGTGAAAGGGGGATTCTGATGACCAGGACGGCTATAATTACGGGCGCTACCCGCGGCATTGGCCGCTGTATCGCGCTGCAATTGGGGCAAGAGGGCTACCGAGTAATCGTAAACGGCACGAAGCAAAGGCTCATCGATGAAGTGGTGCGGGAGATCCATGAATCCGGAGGTGAGGCGATGGGCTATTGCGCCGATATTGCAGATGCCTCTGCGGTAACGGCGATGGTGGACGCAGTCACTGCCAAATTCGAGTTCATTGACGTTTTGATCCACAATGCCGGGATCGTACGGGATCGCAGATGTCTTGAGATGACGGATGAAGAGTGGCAAGCGGTACTGAATGTGCATTTGAACGCTGCATTTTACTGTATCCAGCGGGTACTCCCTCATTTTGATGAGCGTGGAGGAGATATTCTACTAATGACTTCGACAGCCGGCTGCCAGGGCTCTGTGGGCCAAGTGAACTACAGCGCGGCCAAAGCGGGGATGCTAGGCATCGTATGGACGCTGGCAGCTGAGCTGCGACGGCAGAAGATACGAGTGAACGCGATTTCGCCGGCTGCCTTAACGGATATGACAAGACCGGTGATCGAGCGGATCAGGGAGAAATACGCCATGCGCCAAGAGCCGTTTCCGGTATTTTGGGAGGTAGGCGAAGCCGAGGATGTGGCCCGATTTGCAGCTGCGCTGCTTGTCCAGCCGGATCAGGAGCTGACCGGGGAA
The DNA here is from genome assembly GCF_003614185.1 of Paenibacillus aceti. Taxonomy (GTDB): domain Bacteria; phylum Bacillota; class Bacilli; order Paenibacillales; family Paenibacillaceae; genus Fontibacillus; species Fontibacillus aceti. Next base: position 1,568,193 of record NZ_KZ987724.1, on the reverse strand, counting down.
ATATTCGGGGTGAACGGTTCGAGGATCTGTCGCTGGGAAAAACCGAGGATCGACTTTTCCACGGAAGGCCCGGAATCGTTCTTCACAGCTTGGCGGCAGGGGTTAAAGGAGAGAGAGGAAGAGGATGCTCAGATTTGATCAGGTGTTTTTTTATTATCAGAAACGCCAGCCTGTTATAGATCATATAAGCTTCTCGATTGAAGAAGGCGAATTCGTCGCCATCGTCGGTGCTAATGGCTGCGGGAAATCGACCCTCGCCCAATTGATGGATGGGCTGCTGCTTCCGAGGGGAGGGCGTGTGACTTACCGGGGGCTGGACACTGCCAATCCGGCGGAGCTGGCCATGATCCGGGAGCAAATCGGCTTCGTATTCCAGAATCCGGAGAATCAATTCATTACAGCTTCCGTCCTAGATGAAATCATATTCGGCTTGGAGAATATCCGTGTGCCGAGGGAAGAGATGCGCGCTCGGGCGGATCAAGCTCTGCGAGCCGTGCGAATGGAAGGCTATGAGGACGCGGCACCGCATCAGCTATCCGGGGGTCAGAAGCAGAAGGTGGCCATCGCTGCTGTACTGGCGATGCGTCCTCGTATTATCATTTTTGATGAAGCCACCTCGATGCTTGACCCGCAGGGAAGGAAGGAAATGCTGTCCATTATGCATGAGCTGCACCGCCAGGGGATGACGATCATTCATATCACTCATCATATGGAGGAAGCTCTCTCTGCCTTGCGCTTATTGTTGATTCATCAAGGGCGGCTGGAGTATGACGGCGATCCGGCGGCCTTTTTTGACACGATGGCCGTTGCCGATTATGAATTGGAGCTGCCCTTTGCCGTTCGGCTCCATCGAACGCTGGCGCCCCAAGCGCAGCTGTCTGCAGATTGGAAGGAGATGCTTCGTTCCCAATGGTCTATGAACTAAGACAGGTAAATGTGAATTACTCCGGGCGCAGCGCTCTGAGCAATATCGATTGCAGGATAGAGGAAGGACGCTGGATTTCTATTATCGGTCATACCGGCGCCGGGAAGTCTACATTCGTCAAAACCTTGAAGGGGCTGATACCCGACTTCCAAGGAGATTATCTGATCGATGGACAGCCTGTTCCCAGAGATACCAAGGGACAGGTCAAGGTGATTCCTGATATTGGCTTCGTGTTCCAATATCCCGAGCATCAGCTGTTCGAGACGACGGTCTATAAAGAGCTGGCCTTCGCCCCGAAGATGCTTGGGTATTCGAGCGGGCAGATCAAGCAGGCGATTGAGCAGATTCTGCCGCAGATGGGGCTACAAAGGGAGATTCTTCCCCTCTCTCCCTTGCAGTTAAGCGGGGGGCAGAAGCGGCTCGTCGCCATTGCGTCGGTGCTGCTGATGAATCCGGGACTGCTGATCGTCGATGAACCGACGGCCGGACTTGACCCGGTGAACCGGGCGGCCATGCTGCGCATGCTGAAAGCGTGGCAGCAGCAAGACAACCGCACGCTACTCTGCATCTCCCATCAGATGGAGGATGTGGCCGAGTATTCGGATGAAGTGATGGTATTTCATGAAGGACGTTTACGAGGACATGAATCAGCTCGTATTTTATTCTTCGAGAAGCCAGAGCTGCTGGAGAGGGCCGGACTACCCTTGCCAGAGCCAGTGCAACTCCTTAGGCTGACGGAGGAATTATGCGGACAGAGGATTGAAGTAGCCAGCTGCCGGGAGGGCGATATTATTCAAGCGCTAGCGCCGATTTGGCAGAGGAGAGGTGTGCTTGCATGACGAATAATATCCTGTTAGGACAGTATGTGGAGATGGATTCCATCTGGCATCGTCTCGATCCGAGGGTCAAGCTTCTGTCGATGATGCTTATTATGCTGAGCTTCATGCTGCTCCACAGCTTGACCGGATACATGCTCGCAGTGCTCTTTGTACTGGCGGTGCTGGTCTCGACCAGAATCCCGCTGCGCATGTACTGGGGAGGGCTGCGGCCGATCTCGTTGATTCTGGCCTTTACTTTTCTATATCATGCCTTCACTACTGACGGAACCATCATCTGGTCCTGGTCCTTCATTCATGTGACTGTCGGAGGTCTACAGAACGGAGCGTGGTTCGTGCTCCGGATCATTCTACTCATTCAACTCGCCTCAGTGCTGACCCTGACGACCAAGCCGCTATCTCTGGCACAGGGGCTGGACAGGCTGCTGTCGCCGCTCTCCCGCTTCCATCTGCCGGTGGAGCAATTCTCCCTGATGATCGCGATTGCTATCCGCTTCATTCCGACGATCCGACAGGAGCTGGAGCGGATCATTCAGGCGCAGCAGGCCAGAGGCTATGATATCCATGCGGTGAAGCCGCCGAGACGCTTCTTCGCTTACATTCCGATTCTTGTTCCTCTGATCTTCGCGACGGTACAGCGGGCCGAACAGCTGACGCTGGCGATCGATGCGCGGGCTTATGGCAAGGGCAAGGGTAGAACCGCCTATCGGCAGTTAAGGCTGACACGCCTCGATTATTGCGCGGGTGGACTAGCGATTGCATTTGCGATTATGCTGATGTTATTATAGTGAGCTACCTATGCTAGGATAAAGGAGGGGATGAGGATGAAATGGGGCACAAGTATAACGGAGCTACTACATATTAAATATCCGATAATCCAAGGGGGGCTCGCTTACTTGGCCTACTCAGATCTGGCTGCGGCAGTCTCGAATGCGGGAGGCTTGGGCCAGATTACCGCGATGAGCCTTCCTGATGCCGCGGCCCTGCGCCGGGAAATCCAGCGGGCACGCATGCTTACCGATCGGCCGTTTGGGGTTAATTTTGCCATCGGGATGCATGATGCCGCTTATGAAGATCACTTGGCGGTGGCGATGGAGGAGAAAGTGTCTGTAGTAAGCATAACCGGGGGCAATCCTTCCGGGATTCTGAACAAATTACAATCGGCGAAGATTAAAACGATGGTACTCGTCTCTTCGCGTAGACAGGCGCAAAAGGCCGAGCAACTCGGTGCCTCCGCAGTCATCGTCGTCGGGCAGGAAGGAGGAGGGCATCTGGGACGTGACGATGTCGGGACAATGGTGCTGGTGCCTCAGGTCGTCGATGCTGTTCGCATCCCTGTTATTGCCTCAGGTGGAATCGGGGACGGCCGCGGCTGGATGGCAGCTCATGCGCTGGGAGCACAGGGGATCGAGATGGGGACGCGCTTCATCGCTACTATGGAATGTGTGAATGCATCCGCATCCTATAAAAAAGCGCTGCTTGAGAGCTCGGAGACGGATACGGTCATCATTAAACGTTCGATCGGTTATCCGGCCAGAGTATTGCGTAACGACTATATCGACCGAGTCCTGGAGATTGAACGCGTAACGCCTACATATGAAGCGCTCAAAGACTATATCGGTGGTGAGGCCAACCGCCGCTGGATTTATGACGGCGTCAAGGAGGAAGGCTTCGGCTGGGCAGGACAGGTGACAGGCATGATTCACGATATTCCGACAGTATCGCAGCTGATCGAGCGAATGGTGAGAGAGGCCGAGAGCATCCGCGCGGCATGGGGTAACTAGATTGAACTTGGATTGCTGCCAGACTATAAAATGCGTGTTCAAATAGTCGGTTTTCAGTACCGGGATGAACACAGAGAGAGAGGAAACCGATGCCCACTATACTGGTTGCCGATGACGATACGAACATTCGTGAGCTTGCATAAAATGGTTATCTTCTTTTATCGCCTATTCATTAATAGCAGGTAGTCTGTTCATCTTGGTCGCCTCCATCTTCCTGGTAAGACTGATCAAGAAGATGACAAAAGCGACTAAACAGATAGCAGCCGGAGATTTCAATGTTGAATTGAATATTAAGCAAAAAGGTGAACTGGGCACATTGGCTCGCCGCTTACCTCCATATCCGGTTATGCGAAAGCGCTCAAGCATGTAGCTATCCCGGACCATGAACGAAGCCGTTATCTTGATATTATCATCGCTGAAGCGGAGCGAATGTCCAAGTTGAGTGATAGCCTGCTGAAGCTAAGCTTGCTTGAATCGTAGTCACAGCAGCTGAGGCTGACTAGATTTAGTCTTGATGAACAAATAAGGCGGGTTATCGTGGCGATTCAGCCGCAATGGGCGGCACGCCGCATTCATTTTGAGCTAAACTTAAGCGCAGTTCATATCAACGCTGACCATGACCAGTTAAATCAGGTATGGACCAATATACTCAGCAATAGCATCAAATTTTCCCCGGAGGACGGTGTGATTCAAGTCAGCCTCGAACAAGATACAAGGAACGTGATTGTCCGAATAAGTGATAAAGGCATCGGCATTTCCGCAGAGGATCAGAAGCGTATATTTGAGCGGTTCTTCAAGGCAGATCGTTCTCACAGTCCTAGTTTTCTTGAAAAATCAGTTCTAGCCAGATTGCTAATCAAATTAAGTGGAGACCCCTATGAGGGACTACCATTCGATGACGAAACGAAAAAACAAATGAGAATGATTATGTTCAAAAATTTATATAATTCCAGCATGATGAATGAAATGGAGCATATCTATACAAATTTTAAAGCGGCTGAGCCTTTGAAATTCCCTAAGGAGCTTCCGCTTATCCTCTTCGTACAAGCAGAGAATGCTGACGTGAAAGGATGGATTCCTTTGCATGAAGAGCAAGCCACGGATTCTGTTCATGGTGCAGTCATAAAACTGGATGGAGGACATTATTTGCACCATACTCATTCAAAAGAAATCGTCGAAGGTTTCCGAAAATATATGAAGGATTTCGAGCTGGTCTCATAAAACCGCATCCTGATTTACTGCTCGCATTGATCATATTTTTGTTGGCGGGATCTATATATAATATCAAATCGATCATTGCGAGCTCTAAGGAGCGGATCACAAATAAAGGTTGTGAAGCTTCTTGAAATTAATACCGATGGATGTATGGCATATCTCGTATATTGATTTGACGCTGCGCTTTTTCGTTGCCGCCGTCTTAGGCGGGCTGATTGGATTCGAACGAGAGTGGAGGAATCATCCGGCAGGGCTCAGAACGCATATCCTGGTATGTGTCGGGTCTACGGCGATTATGCTCCTATCTATTTACGGGTTCTCGGAGTTTGTGGATGAAGTGAATGTTCGTGTGGACCCAGCGCGTCTGGCTGCACAGGTGATCAGTGGAATCGGCTTCTTGGGTGCGGGAGCGATTATGCGCTCAGGGCTTACTGTATCCGGTCTGACGACGGCTGCCTCGATTTGGGTGGTAGCAGCTATCGGCCTGTGTGTGGGAGCAGGCTATTACTATGTGGCAGTGATGGCCACGATTGCTGTATTGATCAGTCTGGTTGTTCTTCATAAATGGGAAAATTATTTGATGCGCCATCGCCGCCGTCATGAAATATCGATGCGGATTATAGATGAGCCTGGCAATCTGGCGCAAATTACAGCTGTATTCGCCGAGCAAGGTGTGCAAATTCAGAATTTGCGAATGCATACGGTAGATGATAAGGAAATGGACGAAGTTTCGATTATGGAGCTGCATTGCACATTAAAAGCAGTGATTCCAGAGGGGCTGCGACACTCGATTGGCATTATTTCATCGATGAAGGGCGTCCTCTCTCTTGAGACCGATCTTCTTGATCAATACACCAAGAATGTGAAGGATTCAAGCAATCACTTGTCCCTTTAGGTGATACGCTGATCCCCGCTCGAAGATTAGAGCGGGGATCAGCGTCCTATCCGTTTTGAGGCGTGTTCTTCGCGTGACTGCGGTGCTTGCGTCTGACACTAAAGAACCGCATGCCTGCAGGAATCCCTTGGATCTCGAGTATTCCGCTATATATCAGTTCCCTCAGCCGATATTCAAAATAAGAATCCCCGATATATTGATCGCAATAGCCGATGACCTCTCCGATCAGACGGGCCGACTTAAGGAACTCGGCATTGCCAGCGGACGCAGGCGGCCTTAGTCTGTCCAAGGTATCCAGCAGGTATTGATCATAATAATTCGCTGGTACCTCTACTATGGAATTATCCTGCCAAATCCGCAGTGTTCCGATCTGCGCCGACTCTGATTCCGGTTCTGGCTTCGGCTTCGGCTCGGTAAGGCTCTGCCATTCTTGCTGTAACCGTTGGATATCGTCCGTGGAGAGCTGTGCTTTTTCCTCTGGATGGATGATGAGCTCGCGAAGCTTCTCCGTGGGGATCTCTCCGGAATGTCTATAGTGCATGAAGTGATCAGGGCGATGGAATATTCTATCGGCAGCAGCACAAGCATCATATACTGTAATCGAATTCGCTCTCCAGTTTCGTTAGAGCTCCAGTGTAAGGTTTGGTTCAACAGTAACATGATTTTGCAAGGTTCGCAAAAGGGGGAATGAGTGTCGCTGATGGCTCGCTGATGGCTGAGTCGCTCTGTTCGCAAAAACGTGTTCTAACTGCCCATACAGCAACAAAGCCTGCAAATATGCAGGAATTTATGCGATCCCCTACCCGTGTACATTTGGGCTGTGTCGTGTACACTAGTATAGTAATGATATTGACATATGGGGGAATGGAAATGTATCCAAGCAAGCAGTTACTGGACAACTATGCGGAGCTAGCCGTTAAGATAGGTGTGAATGTTCAGCCGGGGCAAACGGTGGTCGTTATGGCACCGATCGTGGCCGCTGACCTGGTACGGTTAATCACGCTGCATGCCTACCAAGCGGGTGCACATAATGTCTATGTAGAATACAATGATGATCAGCTGTCCAAAATTAAATATCATCATGCCCCGGAAGAGGTATTCGCGGAATATCCGGAATGGCGTGCGAAGGCGATGGAGGAATACGCGGAAATGGGTGCGGCCTTCATCCAGATTTATTCTCCTGACCCGGATTTGCTCGACGGCGTTGAGCCGACGCGGATCGCGACAGCAGCCAAGACAGCGGCTACCGCACTAAATAAATACCGCAGCTATCTGATGGCGCATCATAATGCCTGGACGTTGCTCTCGTATGCTACTCCAGAATGGGCAAGCAAGGTGTTCCCAGGTGAGAGTCAGGAATCTGCGGAGCAGAAGCTATGGGCCCGCATCATCGATGCGACTCGTATGGATCATGAGAATCCTGTTGAAGCCTGGAACCTGCATAATGCGAAGCTGAGTGAAATGGTGACTTTCTTGAATGACAAGCGATACAAGCAGCTGCAATATGAAGCGCCAGGTACATCGCTGACGATCGAGCTTCCAGAAGGTCATGTCTGGCTTGGCGGCGCCAAGGAGAACAGTCGTGGCGTATGGTTCAACCCTAATATTCCGACAGAAGAAGTCTATACACTGCCGAGCAAGAACGGAGTCAACGGAACGGTTCGCAGCACGAAGCCGCTGAACAATAACGGTGTTATTATCGACGGGTTCTCGCTGACCCTCAAGGATGGCAAAGTCGTTGATTTTAGCGCGGATAAGGGGGCCGAAGCCCTGCAGAAGCTGCTCGATACTGACGAAGGGGCCAGACATCTGGGTGAAGTTGCACTGGTTCCGCATGACTCGCCGATTTCGAACTCGAACGTGATTTTCTATAACACTTTATTTGACGAGAATGCATCCTGCCATCTGGCGCTGGGTCAAGCCTATCCTGTTACTCTTGAAGGCGGCACGGACATGGATGAACAAGAGCTGGCCAAGCATGGGGTGAACAAAAGCCTGATCCATGTGGACTTTATGATCGGAGACGCCGAGCTCTCCATCGATGGCATTACGCAGGACGGTCGTAAAGAAGCCATCTTCCGCAAGGGGAACTGGGCATTTTAATAACAAAGTTTTAGCGGGTAAGGAAGTGATCTAAGTTTGTTCAATCTAACAGATTGTATCGGATTTATTACCAATACGGCCTCCAAAAAGATCGTCGACGCCTTCAACGCGCGATTACGGGACAACAACATCACCCGGGTCAAATGGATCGCTCTGTTCTTCATTGGGGAGGAGGATCATATCTCCCAGAAAGAGCTGGCACAGAAGATGAATGCCAATGAATCCTCCATAGCCCGATTGCTGGAGCGGATGGAGAGGGATGACTTATGCATCCGGGAAAGAGACACGTCGGACCGCAGAATAATCAGAATCAGCTTGACCGCGAAGGGAGCGCAATTAAGAGCGGAGCTGCTGCCGTTGGGACAGAATTTCCATGAGGACGCGACGCAGGGGATCGCTGCGGAGGATTTGGAGATTTTCAAGAACGTACTTGAGCAAATGGTGGCGAATGTAACCCCGAAGGAATGAGTTTCCTCGGGCATCTCAGCTAAGTTTATTGGGAATCCGCCAGAGGCAGAGGTAAAGGCAAATACAATAAAGGCAATCTCAACCGGCGCCGTTGATAGCACCGTGAGATTGCCTTTGTCATGTTAATCGAGCTTAATAAGGCCCGTCGTATGCAGAAGAACCAGAAAAACAAGGATTGGCGCAACATACCGCAGCATGAACAGCCATATCTTGAACCAGCCCGACTTCAGGCCAGCCGCTTCCGCAGCGCCTTTCCAGAAGTAGCCGGCAAATAGTGTCGTAATCAGTCCGCCGATCGGCAGCATAATATTGGAAGTAATGAAATCCAGCCAGTCGAAGAAGTTCTTACCGCCTAAATCAGATAAAGCAGGCGCAAGGCCGAAGGAAAACGCAGATGGCAGCCCGACCAGCATAACCAGAATACAGATGATAATAACGGATTTCGTACGACTCCAGCCCCAGCGATCCATCGTGAAGGAGACCGGTACTTCCAGCAGTGATACGCAAGACGTCAGGGCTGCAATAGCCAACAGGATGAAGAACAATCCTCCGAAGAAGGCCCCAAACGGCATCGCGGAGAAAGCTGCTGGAAGAGCGATAAACACCAGACTTGGTCCCGAGTCAGGCGCAATGCCGAAGGAAGCGGTCGTCGGGAATATAATCAGTCCGGCAATAAAGGCATAGATCAAATCTCCGGCCCCGATGGCCAGCGTAGCAGATCCGAGCGATTGACGCTTGTCCACATAGGCTCCGTAAGTGAGCAGGATGCCCATGCCCAGTGACAGCGAGAAGAAGGCATGACCCAAGGCGACTAAGGCTGATTCAGGCCCGAGCTTGGAGAAATCAGGATTGAGGAAAAAGGATACACCTTCACCCGCTCTCGGTAGAGTCACAGCCCGAATCATCAAGCCGATCAGTAGAATAATAAGTCCTGGAATGAGCACTTTGTTGAATTTCTCAATTCCGCCGGAAATCCCTTTAGCCACGACAAGGCCAGTAATCAGAATGGCCAGCGCTTGCCAGACAATCGGCATATATCCGCCGATGAAGGAGCTGAATTGTCCTTTGAAATCAGCGTTGCTGTACAACTCGCCGCTGAAGGATTGAACTGCGTAGTTCAGCGTCCATCCGGCTACGATAATATAGAAGGTGAGAATCAGAAAAGGAGCGATAACTTGTAATAAGCCAAGCCGACCGAAGATTTTGGAGCCGCCAGCTTTGACGAAAGAAGTAGCTGCGCTGCCTCGGCCTGCGCGGCCAATGGCCAGCTCAGCCAGCAGAACGGGTAGACCGATGATGAAAAGGCAGATGATAAACAGCAGAAAGAAAGCGGCTCCGCCGTTTTCGCCAGTAATGTACGGAAATTTCCACATGTTGCCGAGTCCTACGGAACTGCCGATGGCAGCCAGAATAAACCCTGCTGAAGAAAAACGATCTTTTTTTCCTGACATTGCTGGGCTTTTTTGCGGTGTTGTCATAGAAGTTCCCCCAGTTATATTAAATATCTACTTATTATATTTCATTTTTACTAGAAAACCAGATGAAAATGTTTCAAAAAATAAAAAAATTGTATTTTTATACGCCGATTCCTAACATCATTTAATATGTAAGCCCTTTATATTACAGATTTGAAGCCTAGTTATAATTGATCTATAATCAGTTCAAATGATTCTTCATGCTATGAATCTATCATTTGGAAGAAAGAGGGACTTACATATTCATGCGAAACAGGAGGGGGAAGCATGCCCAATACCGTGTTGATTTGACGCATACTGCCTTATCATTCTGGATGTTATGCTGCCGGGGATGGATGGGTTTCAGGTTTTATCCGAAATCCGCAAAAGCAGTACAGTTCCAGTGCTAATGATGACAGCCAAAGGCGATGAGATCGATAAGGTGACGGGTGGAGAGAAGAACAGCCCTTCCGTTTTCCCAGTGGGAAGCGAAAGGGCTGTTTTCGCGTTATTTGGAGCGAAGTTTATCTTTTGGGATACACCGATCAAGCGGCAACCCAAACATCCAATTCTATTTTCAACTCAGGTAAACCTAATCCTTTAATATAAGCAATCGTCATTGAAGGGGCGTAGCACCGAATACTCTATTCCATATTTTATCGAAATGATCCCAATCGATCTCTTCCGTTGCCCAGATGTTGATTTTAATAACATGATCGGGCGTTAAATTCTGAGAAGTGAGGATATATTTAAAAGTGAAATCATCTACAAGCGATACACAGTTTGAAGTATAACATGTAACATCAAAATAATACACGAACATATCGAAATATTGCACACTGTGGAAGCGCTTTTACCACTAAGATTTAAAGCGAAGGTACTTAATGAAAGGTAGGGGGATGCGAAATGAAAAGGTTCAAAATGCTATTGATCAGCTTCCTTGCGCTTGCATTGATGGCTGGGTGCGGCTCTAGCGGGGGAAATACGGTGGCAAAGGATCAGGCAGCAGGTAATACAGATGGCAATCAGGCTGCATCTCAGCCGAAAGAAGAAAACAAGGATCAGGTTACGATCAAATACTACACTTGGTACAATGGTTCGCAATTTGAGGATATACAGAAGATTGTCACTAACTTTGAGAAGGAGAATCCCGATATCCATGTAGAGCCGATTCAGCTTGTAGATAACGCCAACAGCACTGACTTCTATAAGAAATTGGATATTATGAGTGCGGCGGACGATCCTATTGATGTGATTCAATTCTCTCATGTCGATTTTATTATCGAGCGGGCAGCACGAGGCGTCCTGGCTCCGATCGACGATTACCTCAAGAATAATAATATCGACCCGACTAATGACTTCTACGTCAATCCGGTCTATCAGGGCAAGGTCTACGGTCTGCAGGATATGGCCAGCCCTTGGGTCGTAATCATCAATAAACAAGCACTCGATGAAGCCAATCTTCCGATTCCGGAATGGGGTTGGACCTGGGATGATTTCCGCGATTATGCGAAAAGACTGAACAAAGGTGAAGGAGCAGATAAACAATTTGGAGCTTACTTCCATACTTGGGGAGAGTATGTGGGCTTCCCGGCGTACTCCGAAAAGCCACATCCGTATCTGTCTCAAGATCAGCAGCCAATCTTCGACGATGAATCCTATAAGCAATTCTTCGAGCTACGCCGTGCTATGGAGAAGGACGATAAATCCGTTAAGCCGTTCTCTGAAATCGTCGGTGCCAAGCTTCATTATGCCTCAGAATTTTTCAGCGGGAAGGCAGCTATGGTACCTACAGCGACATTTATTGTCGGAATGATTAAGGATCAAGAGAAATATCCGCATGATTTCCAGACGGTCTTTGCACCCCTGCCTCGCTCATCGGAAAGTGTAGAAATCGGATCTTCTTACATAGGCGGGGATTACCTATCGGTGGGGGCTTCTTCCAAGCATAAAGAAGAGGCTTATAAATTCATTGAATATGTGGCTATGCAGACCGATGTGATCCGAGACTTCCCAGGCTATAAGAAAGCTGATGCTGGAAAAGTAATACAATCTCTGGTCGGCTCGGACGCAGCGCTGATCGAGGAGGAGTCCTTGAAGGCGACAGTCTTTGACAGCAGAGCGAAAACGGTCTACGACGCGAACTGGACAACTGATTATGCAGGGCAAATGAAGAAGGTTATCGAGGATGGCTTCAGCGCTTATATGCTTGACAACCTGACGTTTGAAGCTGCTCAGAAGCAAATGATGGATGATGCCAATAAAATTATCAGCCAAGCGAGAAATTGAATAGATAGACCGATTGATAGATTGGTATACTGAAAAGGCGGCCACTGAGGCGGCCTTTTCAGGCTTTCGGTTGCATCGGAATTGAGATCGGAGTGAGGCGAAAAGCGCATGTACAAACTTTTTAAACGGTCGTTCTATATGCGAAATCAGCTAACTTTGTTAATGTTTATTCTACTTCCGCTGTCCATCGTTTCATTTACGGCCTTCTTCTTGATCAAGGATGTCGTAATTGACAAGGTGCAAAGCTCGCGTCAGAATGTAGTCGATGTGATGGCTGGAGACATGGAAAAAAGCGTGGAGGACATTATTTACGCTTCAAACTTATTTAGATTTAATGCGCTGTATGATGATTTGCAGGTGTTTAAAAACGTGGACCAGATTGATTCATCGGAGGATTATAAGCGATATGAGCGGATTTCCGACATGCTGAATCTGGCCTTTTCCAAGACTTCAGGTTTGAAAGCGCTTGTATTCTATGTGAACAAAGCCCAGTTTCAGATTGGAACGGCTGGTGCTGATTACGAGGCCAATCACAGGATCGAGGCGGTGACATCGAAATGGATGACTGAACAATGGAAGAGAGAGACTGATCCAGAGCGTATTTATTGGTTTAACGTACCTGTAAAGAAAGGCGATTTGTACGATATCGATGAATCGACGTATCTTTTTGTGAAAGTGATCAAAGAGCATAACGGTAATGATTACTTGGGAGTGCTGTATGTGGCGGTTTCGCACAGGTATTTTTACCAGCTGTTCGAAGGCATTGGGGCAGGGCAGATCGGCTTATATGAAGCAGATGGGACTCCGATTCTTCTATACCCGCAGCAATCAGAGCTTGAATCCGTCCCTGGAGTTATCGAATTGCAATCAGACATTTCAAAGACGGGCTGGAAAGTGGGTTACCGTTTCTCACCTAAGGAGATTATGGATGAGATCACGAACATATTTTTTCTGTACGGGCTTGTACTCGGCGTATCGATCCTGATCTTTATCACTCTCTCCATCGTCCTGGCCAAACGGATTCATCGGCCATTATTCAAGCTAAGGAGAATTGCGGAGCAATTCGGGAGCGGAAATCGGCTCGTGCGATTCCCTGCCAAGGGCTCCGACGAATTCGGGGTTCTAGGCAGCGCCTTTAACAATATGCTCGATCAGATCAATCAGTTGATCGCTGACGTCGAGCAGGAGCAGGAGGAGAAGAGGATCATTGAGCTGCAGGCTCTGTTTTCCCAAATCCGACCTCATTTCTTGATAAATACGTTAAATTCCATCAAATGCGATCTGCTGCTAGCGGGGGATTCCATTCGGGGTCGGCAGGTCGAAGCTCTTATGAGTCTTTTAAGAGCTTATATGCGGGTGAACGATAAGAGTACGTTAAGCCAGGAATGCAAGCTGCTCCAGGATTATATCGATATTATGAAGGTCAGAAGCCGATTGCGGTTGTATCTTATCGTAGAGCTTCCGGAACATCTAGAGTCATTTGAAGTCCCCCGCCTTATTCTTCAGCCGTTGGTAGAGAATGCAATTGTACATGGTTTTGCAAATCCGCCTGATTATGCAGAGATTGAGGTTCAAATTAGCGAGACAGAGTCAGGCGTAATAATAGAGGTAAAAGATAACGGGATCGGTATGGAGGAGGGCCAAATCGATCGGCTCAGATCAATACTTAGGGGGGAAGTGCAGGTTGAGGAAAATCGCAGGGTCGGATTGTTAAATACGCTTCGGCGCTTGCGTTTAACTTATGGGCCGGATGCGACAATGGATATGCTGCGAAATGAGGAGGCTGGAACCACCTTTATCATGTTTATACCCAAGCTAGAAGAGAGCAGTCGACCAAAAGATCAGGCCGGATATATCGTTGTCGATGAGGATATTTGCTCAGGGTAACAATATTTCACATACGAGTATAAATCGTTTCCGTCGGTTTTACCGTAATCCATTATCATACTCTCATAGATACATATAGATTGAGGTGAGGGATATGGCAATGGCTTCGACGAAAACAGATGTTGACAAAGGTAGGAGGATTTTTTGGACAAACTCGCGTAGGGAATCATTAGTTGGATTTTTATTTGTTGTCCCAGAGATTACGGGGATTCTGTTGTTTGGTGTTTTCTCGCTATTCTTTTCACTTTATTTAAGCTTTACAGAGTGGAATCTGGTCGGAGGATTCGATGCGATTCATTGGGTCGGGCTCGATAACTACAAAGCGATTCTCTCTGATGCGAAATTTCTCAAAGCGTTGAAGAACAATCTGCTTTATTCGGTCATTCTTGTTCCGGTAAGCATGCTGCTCGGATTGATTCTGGCTGCGGTCATTAATTCGAGGGTATATCTGAAGGAACTGTTCAAGGTAGTCTTCTTTATCCCGTATATTGCTACAACTGTAGCAGTTGCAACCGTGTTCAGCATATTATTCCACCCTACCCAGGGGGCAATCAACAACATCTTGATGACATTAGGGATGAGCGAGCCTCCGGGGTGGCTGGGCAGCACAAATTATGCTCTTTGGGCGATTATTATCATCGCCGTGTGGCAGGTTCTCGGCTACAATATGATCATTTACCTGGCTGGATTAACGAACATTCCAGATGAGTTGTACGAAGCAGCAGAAATCGACGGAGCTGGGACATTACAGAAGTTTTTCAAAATCACGGTTCCTCTGCTCGGACCGACAACTTTCTTCTTAAGTATTACGGGAATAGTCTCTTCCTTCAAGGTGTTCGATCTGATCGCTTTTCTGACATCTGGAGGTCCAAATAACGCGACAAATGTATTGGTTTATTACCTCTATGAGGAAGGCTTCCAAAATTTCCGAATGGGCTACGCTTCTGCATTGTCTATGGTGCTGTTCATGATTATCGCTATTATTTCGATCATCACATCACGTATGCAGAAGAACGAGTTCTAGGAGGGAAGACCGATGAAAAAATTGCGTTTAGGTAAATTGATAACTACTGGTATAGTCGGCTGTTTTTCTTTATTGTTCATTTCGCCATTGATTTGGATGTTATCTGCAGCTGCCAAATATGAAGTGGATGTAATGAAATTTCCTATCGAATGGATTCCTACCAAGTGGAACCTGATCGAGAATTTCAAAACCGTCTGGCTCGGCAATGTGCCCTTCGGCTTATACTACTTAAACTCGCTGAAACTTGCGATTCTAATGACCATATTGACACTGCTCTTCTCATCTATGGCCGGGTATTCGTTCGCTAAATTGAATTTCCCATTCAAAAATGGGCTGTTTGTACTCGTGCTTTCATTCTTTCTTATTCCGCAAGAATCGACTTTAGTTCCGAGATATATCCTTATTAAATGGTTTGGGCTATATGATACGCATTTTGCGCTGATCCTGATGGGAGCGTGTTCGATCCCGCTGACATTCCTAGCGCGCCAATTTATTAAGGATATTCACACGGACTATATCGAAGCCGCAAAGATCGATGGCGCCGGGCATTTGCGAATTTATTGGCAGATCATTCTGCCGATGGCCAAACCGATCCTGGCTACTGTAGGTATTCTAAAGTTTCTCTGGACATGGAATGATTACCAGAACCCATTAATTTTCCTGATCAGTAAAAGCAAGTATACCGTTACGCTTGGAATACAGTCGTTCGCTTCACAATACGGTACAAGCTATGCAGTGATTATGATGGCTGCCTTATCAACGATTTTGCCAATTCTTATCGTTTTCGTACTCCTTCAGAAGCAAGTAATCAATGGAATTACGATGGGGGGAGTCAAGGGATAGATTCACAGCAGATGTGGAGGGAAGCTGCATGATATATCGGATGATGCTGGTTGACGATGACGTTCCTATGTTAAGTTATCTGGAACAGTTACTGCCATGGGAGGAGCTTGGTCTGAGAATAACCTCTTCTACTTACTCTAGTATTCAGGCATTGCGTTTGTTCAAAGAGAAGGAACCGCAATTGGTTATTACAGATATAGGTCTTCCGCAGATGGATGGAGTCGAACTGGCTATGGAGATGAAGAAGATCAATCCGGATGTCCGGATTATCTTTCTAACCTGTCACGAGGATTTCTCTTACGCCCGCAAGGCGGTGCAGATCAGCGCGGACGATTATTTAATCAAGGATGAACTCACTTCTGGCAAATTAAAAGAAAGCGTTCTCAAGTCGGTGTCGCATCTGGACGAACTAACGAGCCGCATGGAGCAATTTTCGGATCGGATAGAGATTCAGCGGCATAAGAACTTGCTTAAACAGTCTTTTATGAAGCAAGTTTTGTCTGGAGATGACTCGGATTCGATGAAACAATTGGGCTTGAGAATAGGGGTGGTATGGAAAAAGGACTATTTTCTGATGGCGCATGGCATATTCAACTACGCTTCGTTTGCGGCGCACTACAGTTTCAAGGATCTGCCGCTGATCCGTTTCGCTATATACAATATTGCGGAGAATTTGGCTCTGGGTATTGATGGAGTGTCCGTATTTCAAGACGAAGAAGGAATGATTCTGCTGATCTATAATTACGAAAAGAATCTTGCTATAAATGCCTGTGAACGATTCGCGCAATATACCGACCAAGTTCATCAAGCGGTTCAGCAGTATATCAAGGTTCAAATACGAGTTGTTGTTAGCAATCCGTTCCAAGGTGTGAAATCGATCGGTGCGATTCATTCCCGTTTGAAGCAATATGATTCAGATCTGTATTATGAGTCAGAGCCCTCGGGTGCTATGCAGGATTGGAAACCAGCCGAGTGGCTGAGAACGCCACATATGACGACAGGCGTAAGAGCTTCATTCTTGGCCGCAGCTAGGGAAGGAAACCCGGAGTTGTTACTGGAATTATTTGATAAATCCTTGACGGAAATGAAGGAAAACAGGGTTTCTCCCTCCAGGGGACGATCAGAAAGCTCACAGATGGTTCGTATGATTGAATTTGAGCTCGGTTATCAGGGAGAATCAGAGTCCTTCCACTACTATTTCTTGCATTCTGGGAGAATGGAGGAGACACTGGAGCTGATCCATATGCGGATTGAGCATGTCATGGGACTGGCAGAACACTCTGTCATGATGTTCTCGAAAACACCCAGGCTGAAAGTCATAGAAGATTATGTCATAGAGCATATATCGGAGAATATTACAGCCGTTACGATGGCTAGTCATCTGTATTTGAATCCGAATTACTTCTCTCGCTACTTTAAGAAATTAACGGGCATGAATTTCACCGATTATGTACATAGTCTGAAGATGGATATGGCGGCGCAGATGATTAAGAACGATGTAGGCAAGATTGAAGTGATTTCCATGAAATTGGGCTATTCGGATCGAACTTATTTCTCTAAAGTATTCAAAAAATACAATGGAGTAACTCCAAGCGAATATAGACATTAAGACGGGAAGGTATAGCCTGAAAACATATTAAGGGGTGCTTGTATGGATAAGAGTATTATTGAGCAAAGAACGGAACGTACGCAGTGGTTCTTACACGACCGATTTGGGATGTTCATCCATTGGGGATTGTACGCAATTCCGGCAAGAGACGAATGGGTGAGAAGTCAGGAAAAAATGTCATTGGAAGATTATCAGATTTATTACGATGAATTCAATCCAGATCTTTATAATCCGCGAGCTTGGGCGAGGATAGCTAAGCAGGCAGGCATGAAATATGCGGTGATGACGGCGAAGCATCATGATGGCTTTTGTCTGTTTGATAGCCAGCTAACTGATTATAAATCGACGAATACGCAAGCCCAAAGGGATCTCGTTCGAGAATTTCTGGATGCTTTTCGCGCGGAAGGATTGAAGGTAGGATTATACTATTCTTTGCTCGACTGGCACCATCCTGATTATCCGGCTTATGGAGATCTCCATCATCCGATGCGCGACAATCCCGATTTCAAGCGGAATCCGGATAGCCTCAACGGATACTTAGACTATATGCACGGCCAAGTTCGAGAATTGCTCACCAATTATGGCAAGCTGGATATCATGTGGTTCGATTTCTCATATGACAATATGCAAGGGGAAGCTTGGCGTGCTAGTGAATTAATGGAAATGATCCGCTCACTGCAACCACAGATTATCGTGGACAATCGCTTGGAAGCCAGCGGCTCGATCGGCGGAAGTATATACTCCAATAATCCCAGCTTCTACTCCGGGGATTTTGCTTCACCGGAACAGATGATTCCGCCCCAAGGGGTTATGAATGAAGCGGGTGAATCCATACCCTGGGAAGCATGTATCACGCTCAACAATCATTGGAGCTATTCCTCGAGCGACCAAGTGTATAAAACAGCGAGAATGGTCATTCGCAAGCTGGTTGAGTGTGTTAGTAAGAATGGGAATCTGCTATTGAATGTAGGACCGAATGCTAGAGGGGAAATTCCGGATAAATCGATAGAAATTCTAAAGGAAATCGGTTCTTGGATGCGGCGTAACTCGGAAAGTATCTACGGGTGTGGCGAAGCTGGGATAGAGAAGCCGGAGTGGGGACGTTACACGAGGAGAGGCGATAAGCTGTACGCTCATTTATTTGAAGAAAATGTAGGTGCGATACATTTACTAGGCTTAGCTGACCGGATCAAGAAAGCGCGTATGCTGGCAGACGGTTCCGAGGTGTTGATCGGACGTCCATGGAACACAGTGCTCTATCCCAACGATGCGTTTCTATCCTTGTCTCGACCCGAACACTATACATTTCCGCTTCCAGATGAAATAGATACAGTCATCGAACTGACTTTAGTGGAAGAGGAGTTATGTTGATCGGAGACAAGCCGGGATACGGCAGGAACCACAAGGAGTATGCGGGAAATTTCCTTCAATATAAAGTACCGAAAAGCACCCCAAATCGGGTGCTTTTTTATGCCCACTGCGTTATGGTTGTGTGATTCTAATAATTGAATGTGAGATGTAATACGCGTAATGATACGATACGTAATCCGGTAAGAAATCCTCGCTATTATGTGGGGATTCTGTGTTGAGATACATTTTCGTACAAAAGTTGCACATTATAGTAGATTTTCTGCACGCTCCGAAAGAAACTATTTCCTATTATAGTTATTGAAACAAAACGCCTGCATAAGTCTTCTGGGGGGTGCATTTCTTTGTCTAAACGCTTGTTTGTCCATAACAAAACTAAAAGAGTTACATTGGTTTCTTTCGTTGGCGTCGTTGTCGTAAGCCTTATTTTCTTAGGTTTCATATTAATAAATCCGGTAAACAGATCTCCTCAGGGTAGCGACTTATTGATCATTGACGGATTTGGGGTATCCGAACAGGAGTTTCTACTATTTTTATATGATGAACGTGCATTAACCGCTAACACTTTTTTTCAGAAATATGGAGCTGATGCCGACTCTGAATTTTGGGATCGCAAATATGACGGGCAAACTCCCTTGGAATATGCCCGCAACAGCGCGCTTGAAAAGCTGGAGATAGCCAAAATGGAGGCTATCATTGCCGTGGAATATGGGCTGATCGACAAGGATATCCGCTTTTCTTCCATCATGAATGAACGGGAAATTATGAATGCCGAGCGCGAACGCATGCTGAAGGATGGCAAGATGTTTTACGGCTTGTCTTCCTTTGATGAGTATCAATACTATAACTATATCAGAAACAATGTTTGGTCTGAGCTCGTCAAGTGGTACTTGGATACAACGAAGGTGACGGAAGAAGAGTTATATCCAGTTTACGAACAGAACAAAGATATGTTTACGCTGGGTATTGAACTTAAATATATGATGCTGCGGCAGGACGGCTCCACTGAAATGTTGACTCAGACGGAGAATGATATTCCAAAGGGAGATATGGAAACGCTTAATACTTGGTATGAATTGAACGAGCTGGAGGCGGGGCAGCAGCTGAGTAAAGTTGAATACAAAGGTGAGATCGTCGATATATTGCTGATGTCTAGAAAGGAAATGGGTTATAAGCCTTATTCGGAGGTTAAACAATCTTTACTGCAAATAAATGCGGAGAATCAGCTTCAATTGATGGTGAAAGAACGCGTTGAAAAGGCAAAAATACACATCGACCGACAGAAATTTAATTCTATCCGATTTTAAAACTCATCTATCAATCGGCCTAAAATCAAGTATCTACTCAGCAATCTTTAGAAGATTGAAAGGGAGGAGGTGAAAAAGGCATATTACGAATCTTAGGTCTTAAATTCATGAAGTTTCGGGGAAGCATTCTAATTTGAGGAGGGAAAGTATGTATCTTTTTAGACGGTTCAAAAAGATTGTATCACTTGTTCTAATCTTCTCACTTATAGGAGCAAATTTGGCCCTAGCTAAGGTTCAAGCTGGTAATTCGGAGGCGGGGCTGCCTACTCTGGATGCTAGCTTGGAGAAGCCAGAAGGTATCGAGGAGGGGGAAGACGGACGGATCGTTCTTAATGAGAACGAGGAGAACTATTCCATTTATCCTGAAAGCGCTGTCTATAATCATGGATCTACACAGGCTCTGATTGTGAAAGTGTCGCCGAATCTAGAGGATTTTACGGATATAAAGCTGAATGGTGAATCTATCGGCAGTGGAAATTTCACTGCTAATATGTCTGAAAATACTGTTCTAATCTCAAATCATTATTTGGATAACTTGCCGCTGGGAAGCTATGTGCTTGAATTGAGCTTCGGGCATACGGGAAGTGATTTGAAACTAATGATTGGCAGCGAATTGAAGGCGGTGACAGGCTTTGTATGGTCCGGAGCCAAGGCAGTTTGGGAGGAGACGCCCGATGCTGTCAGCTATGTAGTTGAATTGTTTAAGAATACAACTTCATTAGGGCTGGAAGCCTCTTTGACTAACCAATATGATTGGGACAGTATGATCAGCCAACATGGCCCGGGTGATTATAAATTCAAGGTTAAGGGCGTAACGGCTGATAATCGGCATACCCCGGATTCCGCATTAAGTGATTCCAAAGGCTTCGGTCTATCTAATGTGCAACAACTCTCCGCTAATGATCTTTCGTTGAGCTTTGATTCAACAGTGTTGAGTAAGGGATCCATCGACAGGCTGTTCGTTGATGGCGGATTTGATTACGTCATTGATGATGTCGTATTTAGTCTAAACGATGTACATAAGGCTAAGGTTGATGTGGATCAGGACGGGAATGTTCAAGTCAAGCCGTCCTATCATCCGCGTGAGTCCGAAGATGACCGGGTGACTGTATACGCGACGGTCTCTTATTATGAGGGCAACGACATCATTTTCATGGATAATTTTGAGGGCGACAAGAAGTTTACTGCAGGGGTTCCTGGTTCCTATAGTCATTCCGCTGTTAGGCCGCACTATGGGCGTAATGCTGCAACCGCTGTGTCCGGTACTACAGGGCCTGCCAGAGCGTTGGTGAATTCAAGAGCGGTTAATCCGGTTCATGGAACGGTAACGGCTTGGTTCTATGATCATGGTGATATGGATCAACTGATTAAACTGGCGTTCAGCGTCCAAAATGTAGCTAATAACAACAGTACTAGCAATTATTATGCCCTTGGCGTTGTACAGGATCTAAGCGATAAAAACAGACAAGGTTATTATACTTGGCGTGCAGGCAACGCATGGAATCCTACAGACGGTTCGACCAGCAATAAAATTGAACGTTCCGGGGGATGGCATAAATTCGAGTGGATCGTCAACAGTAACGGTATGACAGCTAAAATTGACGGGCAAATAGCGTATAACACTACTGCGGTAAAGGACATCGGCGCCCTTGTGCTGATGACCAACTGGAACGCTAACGCTGGAAATATCGAAAATCGTTACTTTTTTGACGATATCTCTGTCATTTCGCAATCTGCGAGTCTGAAAACAACTACAATCTCCACTCAGGTCAAGTTGGCTGGTAAACAATATAAAGTAACGCCCGCTGCTGTTGAATTTGACCTGGAGAACAAGGAAAATATCACCCTGGGCGTGACGCCGGACCTGGTCGACCTTACAGGGGTACTGTACGATGGTCAGAGACTTATCGAAGATGTCGATTATAGTCTGTTGGACACCACAGGCATGATGCTATTGAAGAACGGCTTCTTAAGCTTGCTACCTGTGGGTCAGGCTGCAGTCCAGCTTGAATTTGAAGGCGGTCAGACTCTGGACGTTATGGTCGACATTGTGAATCATGAACCGAGAGTGTATTATGTTTCAAACC
Source organism: Paenibacillus aceti (assembly GCF_003614185.1). GTDB lineage: Bacteria > Bacillota > Bacilli > Paenibacillales > Paenibacillaceae > Fontibacillus > Fontibacillus aceti. The sequence goes on along the minus strand of NZ_KZ987724.1, from coordinate 1,546,099 downwards.
AAACCGGAAATGATGCCAATGACGGACTGGCGCCAGAGACTGCCTGGAAGTCTTTGGACAAAATAAATCAGAAAAGATTCAATCCTGGGGATCAAATCTTCCTGGATGCCGAGTCGATTTGGAACGGCCAACTGAAGCTGCGAGGCTCCGGCACGGAGGACAAGGTGATTAAGCTTGGCAAATATAACGACGGAGGTCAAAAGTACAAGAGACCTGTCATTAATGGCGGCGGCACCCTAAGCAAGGATACGTACTATATTTTTGACACCAATCCGGTAGAAAGACGTCTAGCCTCCGGCGCTGTCGAGCTCGTGAACGAGGAATATTGGGAGATCGACGGGCTTGAAGTGACAAACCTTGGTTCCCAATGGGAAATAGGGCGCAACGGCATTATGATTATGAATAATTACGCCAAGACGCTTAAGGAGCGTACTCCCGAGAACTTTATGGCCAGCAAAAAAAGCCATGTATACGTGACCAATTCCTATGTACATGATGTCAATGCCCTTCATCAGTCCTATGGCGGTGCCAAGGTGGCTGGCGGCATTATATTTTACGGCTATATCGATGATATTCTGGCTGAGGGCAATACCGCAATCCGCTGTGACAACGAAGGAATTCGCAATACAGGTTTCCACCCGGACGGTTGGACCAAGAGCGGATATCCCGCCATTATGAAGGTGCGTTACTTCAACAATTACTTGGCTAATGGCTCTGGCGATGCGATGGTTCTTTCCAACGCTCTTGAGGGCGAAGCTCGATACAACTATATTACGGGTTTTGGAAAAACGTATTTAACTGACGCGAAGCCGAACGGGGAAGGTCCAAACATCACTGATGGAGTTGGCAAATATATCAGTGTGGCCAACTATGCCGCCCTGTGGTTCATGGGCGTCAAGGATTCCGTGATGGAGTTTAATGAAGTGGTGGATAATCCGTATAATTGTGCAGACGGTGAAGCATTTGATATTGATAGTTTTAATGATGGGGCAGTTTATCAATATAACTATAGCCGAAACAATTATGGCGGTTTTATGTTGTTCATGCCAAGCTCAAAGAACAGCATTGTGCGTTACAACATTAGCATTGATGATGGCAGTCCCCAAGAAGGATCTGCGGCATCCTCGCATTTGTTTTATTATGCGGTTGGCGGAAGTTCGAATAGTGTCGATTATCCGATTATTCACAACAATATATTCAAGCTTGGTGCAAACACGACGCAAATATTCGGTACAGGCAGCACAGGCCCGATCTGGAGCCATTTTTATAACAATATTTTGTATGGCAAGGATAAGGTCGGTGTTTTCAACACAGGTTCAAAGAGCGTTATGACGCATGGCAGTTTTGATTACAATATCATTTATCCGAAAACGCTGATTGATCGAAGTAAATTTGCTTCAGGAGTTTACGGATCGCATAATATTTATGCCGACCCGACAACTATACTGGCGAATATAGACCAGTCTTTGGATATTGACGTTATTCCAAAAGAGGCCATTCTGACTAACGGAACCATTGTTGAGAACGGAGATAAGAATACGGTTCTGTTCAACACGAGAAATACCGGGATCGGCAAAGCGATTGCCCGCTCAGAATTTGATGTGTCCAAGCTGGCGGGCTTCAAGCTTAAGCTATTAGATCAAAATATTGCGGTAGGCGCTGGATTCCGGGCAGATCAAACTCTTGAAGGCCGGAGGGATCTCAGTAAAATTTCCCCTTTGACACGCGATTTTTTTGGAAATGCAATTCGACCGGATGATGTGCTAGATATAGGTGTGCATCAAATCAAGAATGAGGGCCTGAAAGCCGTAGAGTTCAAAACAGGGCAGGGAGGAAGCTATATTCATTATCAGACTCTACCTGTTGGTGGTTTTGTAGCCAAACCATTAACTGACCCGACGAGGAACGGATATCAATTCGACGGCTGGTATATGGACGAAAGCTATACAGCAGAGTGGAGCTTTGAAACCTGCACCGTCTTCGATAATGCGGTTCTTTATGCAAAATGGGTTTCGTCTACGGATGAATCATCTTAATAGCATTGAATAGAGAAAAGACGCGAGCGGGAAACCACTTCCGTCTTTTTTAAATCGATTATTTTCGACAAAATACTTTACAATGCAATTAATGCAGTGTAAACTAATATTAAGCATAAGTGAATTATTTCACAATAAATAAGGAGCTGATTGAAATGAAAAAAGACGTTAGACAAATGCTGAATGATTTCACAGGTGGCTTGCAGGAGCTGTCCGGAACGAATGCGGAGAGTGTTAACGCATTTATGAACCTGCTGGGAACGAACTATGCCGATGGTGCGCTCGATACGAAGACAAAAGAGCTGATCAGTGTAGGGATCGCCGCTTATAACCGCTGCGAATATTGCATTGTGTTCCACGTCTATAAAGCGCTCGAAGCCGGGGCGACCCGCGAACAGATCATCGAGGCGGCTATGATTTCCGTAGCCTTTGGCGGTGGGCCAAGCATGGCTTACTCTGTGACTTTGCTCAAGGATTCCATCGATGAGTTTGAGAAGGACTTTAAATAATCATTTCGTTATCATCTGACACACGGCAACCTTCTGATTGGTTCGGGAGGTTGCTTTTTTTCAAAGAGAAGCTAGGTATTAACGTATAAGCGGAGGGAAGCATCATGATTATCAAGCTGGAGCAGATCACAGGACATGCCAAGAAGGCGAAGATCGGGAAGTTGAACGTCACCGCAGGCGATCAGGTTGAAGCGGGGCAAGCGTTACTGCAGATGGAGACGAAGAAGGGGAACTCCCCTTTGTCAACTAAATATAAATGCACCATCGATAAAGTGCTGGTCGAAGAAGGCCAGGAAGTTGAGCTTGGGCAGAGCTTGTTCGAAGTGACAGCGGAAGACGGCGTGGAACCCGCACCGTCAGTAGACAAATCTGAGCAGACCAAACCGAAGCTGGATTATTTCGGTGGGCTTCTACGCGGGAAGAAGGAGGATGTACAGACTGAGCTGTTAATCATTGGCGCGGGACCGGGAGGCTATGTCGCTGCTCTCTATGCGGCTAAGAAGGGTATTCAGACCGTCCTGGTGGAGATGGATTCCATGGGCGGAACCTGCCTGAATGTCGGCTGTATTCCGACCAAGGCTCTAATCAAGTCCTCCGAGGTTTTCGATCAAATGAGACATGCCGATGATTTCGGACTCGCCGTCAAGGAAATAGAGCTGGATATGGCCAAGGTGATCGATAAGAAGGATGAGATCAAGGGAACCCTGGTATCAGGTATTGAGTATCTGCTTGACAAGAATAATGTTCGCGTCATTAAGGGGATGGCTTCTTTTCTAAATGACGACCAAGTACTCGTCAAGAGTGGAAAAGATGAATACACGATTGAAGCGAAGCATACTCTGATTGCTACTGGATCACAAATCGCAGATATTGATCTGCCAGGGATCAAGCATGATTTTGTCATGAATAGCACCTCGGCCCTGGCCTACAAGAACAACATAAGCTCGGTTACGATTATCGGTGGCGGGGTCATCGGAATGGAGTTCGCTTTCCTCTATGCCAATTTCGGGATTCAGGTCAATGTGCTGGAATACTGCGACAGGCTGCTGATGATGGTGGACAAGGATGTCTCGGAAGAGATTGCTCATATTGCGGCAGAGAAGGGAATCGGCGTATTTACGGGCGCCAAGGTGACCCGAATTGAGCAGGATCAGGCGGGCAGAGCGGTTGTGATCTTTGAGCAGGATGGCGTAGAGAAGTTTATGACTAGTGAGAAGGTATTAGTCGCAATTGGCAGAACGCCGAATGTAGATGGACTGGATCTCGGGAAGACCGGCGTCAAGCTGAATGACAATGGAAAAGGCATTGCGGTTAATGAGCATTTACAGACCTCGGTGGATCATATCTATGCGATCGGCGATGTCACGAACCGGATTCAATTGGCGCATGTCGCTTCCCATGAAGGAATCGCAGCGGTGGATCATATTCTCGGTAAGGAGGCTCATGTTGATTATGGAATGGTGCCGAATGTCGTCTTTACTTCGCCAGAAATTGCGGCGGTGGGGATGAATGAAGACCAGGCCAGATTCATGGGCCGGAACATCCAGGTCAGCAAGTTCCCATTCCAGGCCAATGGCAAAGCATTAACGATGCGGGAAGGAAAAGGCTTCATCAAGCTGATCAAGGATCTGGACAGCGGCAGGCTAATCGGCGCGTCGATTATCGGGCCGGAGGCTTCGGCCTTGATTAGTACATTGACCGTCATGATCGGCGCGGACATTAGTGAGGATGAAATCGCGCACACCATTTTTGCCCATCCGACAACGGGTGAAGTGATCCATGAAGCTGTGCTCGGGCTGAGCATAGGGGCATTGCATTACGATGAATAGGATTATAATATCCGAGGAGCATGATCCCTACTATAATCTGGCATTGGAGGAAGAGTTGCTGCGCGGCGTTCATGCGGATGAGGTCATTCTGTATCTATGGCAAAATGAGAAAACGGTCGTCATCGGCAGAAACCAGAATCCGTATCTTGAATGCGATGTCTCCGAACTGACAGCGGGCGGCGTTCGCTTGGCGAGGCGGATCTCCGGTGGGGGTGCCGTGTATCATGATCTGGGCAATTTGAACTTCACTTTTATTTATCAGGAGCATAATAAGAATCTGGAACAGCAGTTAAGTGTGATAAAAAAAGCGGTCGAAGCGCTGGGGGTTACGGTAGAGTTCTCCGGTCGAAATGATCTGACGATCCAGGGGCAGAAATTTTCCGGACATGCCTTCTATGCCGAGGATGACCAAGAATTTCATCATGGGACTCTCATGGTGAATGTGGATTTGAGCAGGTTGGGACAGGTATTGAAGCCTTCCAAGCTGAAAATGCAGGCCAAGGGCATCACCTCTGTGAAGAGCCGGGTCGTGAATTTACAACAGCTTGATCCTTCTTGTACAGTGGATAAATTGATCGATCTGCTAGTAGGTAGTTTTGGCGAAGTCTATGGAGATGTCCAGGAGCCGCTTAGATACAATCGTGGCAATTACAGTCCGGCGCAGTTGAGCAAGTATGAAGATCCCCAGTGGCTATTTGGGGAGAGTCCTAAATATGATGTTATGCTGGAGAGAAGAACTGCTCAGGGCATGGTGCAAGCCTTGCTTAATGTGGAGAATGGGGTGATCCAAAGGGTGAAAATCCATTCCGACAGCCTGAGCATTGCGCCCTATGAACAAGTAGAGCAACACTTCACGGGCCAGATATTTGATATGCATTTTGAAGATCGGTTATTTGCCTTTGTGGAAGAATGGATGGGATCTGGATCGTTCCCTTCATAGGCTTACTAAAAACACTCTTATCATCTATGGTTACCTAAGTGGTTCCAATTGTGATTAAGAGTGTTTTTTTATATTTGAGGACTATAACAGCCAAGTGGCGGTCATTCGTAGACTCCGCTTTGCTGCGAATTCTAACGAAACCTGGTATCGCTATTCGTGCCCCAAAGCGCCTCTGACGATTGTAACGAAACTGTGTAACGTTATTCGGCCGAAATAGTCACTTAAAGCCTCGATTTAGCTCAAATAGCGTTCCGTAGTTTCGTTTAGAATATCATGAGCCAGAAATCCGCAGGCTTTCTCGTCTCTTGTCCGTATACTATGGGGCTCGGGGCGATAATAAGCTATAATGGTTTTGCGGGTCATGCGAGTCCTAAGGTTATAGAGGTACATGACCCGGAACTGAAGGAGTAGCTATGTAGAAGGGGATTGCATCATGAAGAAATATATGGTCATTGGAGCGGGAATTCTAGGAGCGTCCACCGCTTATCAGCTGGCGAAGCTGGGGGCAGACGTTCTTATTATAGATCGACAAGACGAGGGACAGGCTACCGATGCGGCTGCCGGGATCATTTGTCCTTGGCTGTCACAACGGCGTAATCAGGCTTGGTATCGGCTGGCTAAGGCAGGCGCAAGCTTCTATCCGGGATTGATCGAAGAGCTGATAAGAGAAGGGGAGACGGAGACAGGGTACGCCAGGGTTGGTGCGCTCAGCATTCATCATGATCCCGAGAAAGTGATCAAAATGGAGGAACGGGCGAAGCTGCGTAAAGAGGATGCAGCAGAGATTGGGGAGATTACCCGCTTGAACGAGTCCGAGACCCATCAGCGCTTTCCTCTATTAGCGGAGGGGTATCATGCCGTTCATATCAGTGGGGCAGCCCGGGTGGACGGCCGAGCTCTGCGCGATGCCTTGCTTCGCTCGGCACAGCGAAATGGAGCAAGGCTGATTCATGGAGAAGCCGCACTCGAATTCCAAGCGAACCGGGTAACAGGAGCTCGTGTGGATAATATCAACTACACCGCTGATCAGACGATTGTCTGCGCAGGGGCTTGGGCGAGGGAGCTGCTGCAGCCGCTGGGCATTCTTTTTAATGTACATTTTCAAAAAGCACAAATTATGCATCTTCAGGTGGATCATAGTATGGATAGCGGAAGCTGGCCTGTCATTATGCCGCCAACGGATCAATATCTGCTTGGCTTCGGGCATCATAAGATGGTGATGGGAGCGACCCATGAGAATGAGGTCCAAGGCTATGATACAAGAATTACGCCAGGCGGGATGCAGGAAATTTTGAATAAAGGCTTGGCGCTGGCACCCGGCTTAGAGACTAGCACCTTCGAAGAGATAAGAGTCGGATTTCGGCCTTTTACTCCCGGCTTTCTTCCCGTTATCGGGCGGATTCCCGGTTGGCAGGGGCTGATCACCGCCAATGGTCTCGGAGCATCCGGACTTACGATGGGGCCGTATATCGGTAGCCAGCTCGCTAAGCTCGCCTTGGAAATGGAATTGGAGATTGATCTTCATGACTATGACATTCATGGAGCTATCGAATAGCATATCCTGACTTATAAAATGAAAGAGCGGGCAGAGTTGGAACTCTGGCCCGCTTGTGGTGCTAAATTGCTATGATGATAAAGACTTAATAATGTTCTCCGAAGTAGCGTTGAGCGACTGTATCATCCCCGGCTGATATGGCTGGCAGTACAATACTAATGACTGACATGAACAGGGTCACCGTTAATAGAAACTTCTTCATTTTGCCACTCTCCTTTTAAAATTGATATATATGTGTCAATCTGAGAAGACGTAGTGAAGCTCCTTAACTGCTCTATCCAAATGACTGCTTTTCTAAAAGCTTTTATTTTCTCATATTTTAAAGACAAAGATGCTAGTAAAAAGCAGTAGTGAATGGCTTCCTGATAGGATTGCTTATTCAGGCAATATTGAGTTTGTTCAGCATAATAAGCACATACCAAAGTGTCGAATACCTCATTTACATCTATGCGCCTATGCGTCAGTTCATTGATTTGTTCAGCAAATATAGATAATTCTTGGTCTACATTGATATGATGTTTGTTGGCTGCTTTTAATATGGCGATGACTCCATACAGGATTTCGTCAGGATTTTCTCGCAAGAAAGTAATGAATTCACTCATTACATTGAAATTTCCTAATGTTAGTTCAATTTCTAATCTATTAGGATAGGAAACATATCTAAAGTAATCTACAACTTCTAACCCTTCATCATTTAAATCTTCAAACCAGCTTAAATCTGAGTAATTTTCAATGCAATGTTTAGCCTCGTGGTATTTCCCCAAATTTTTCAATGCGGAGCCCTTCATCAATAATGAATAGCCATAATAGTAAACTAAGGGCCGCTGGGGAGGCGTTATTAATTCCTCGCTATCTGTAACAGTCATGCCGCGAAGCCTTTGATTCACTTTAAATAGTAAGGCATCCGACAACTCTACTAAATTATACCACAATTCGAGAGAAAATGCACCTTTGATTAATTTTACCATAGCATCTAGGTCGAGCAACTTTATCTCTATATTCGCTACATTATTCTCCTTCATTTGTAACGACCCCTATAATTTACCATTTAGGACATCTTATACTTTTGCAATATATTAGTCAATCATATATTGTGCATAACATGATATGTAGTTAGTTCGGTGATTTGAAGAAAGAGTCAAGGTGACAATATCTAAACAGGAAGCGGGTGTAAAGCCATGATCGATGTGGAGAGGTTAGCCGCGGTATTCGCCAATGATTCCTATGAGATCGAAAGTGTATATCGTCTAGTAATTCAGCCGAGGAGTATTTTGCGAGAATTCAGGACTATTAAATATGGATTTATCTTTATAACTCGTGGAACCAACCAAATAACCGTCAACGGTACGGTCTATGAATTGCAGCCAGGCTCTGTATTTCATGCTGCTCCGGGCATGCAGATGGAAGCTCAGGTCACTAGTGAAGCCGAGCTTGAGTATTATTCCATTTACTATAGTCTGGATAAACAATGTGCAGAGAATAGCGAGCATGAGTGCAATACTCATTTCAAGCTAGAGCCCGGAGCCCTTCCGAGAGTGATCGAAATGCTGCTTATGCTTCATCAGAATATGCATACTGCGGGAGGGATCGGGAAGCTTCGTGTGAAGGAATTATTCCTCAGCATCATGCATCAGGTGCTGGTCGGCCATCAGAATCGCAAGTCTAGCAGCTCTCCCAATATAGAAGTAATAGAGGAAGCGATCGCGTATATTAAGAGGAATTATATGAATCCGTTAACCCTGGAGGAGCTGGCTGGTCTGCATGCCATGAATCCGAAGCGCTTCTCTTATTTCTTCCATAAATATACGGGCCTCCGGCCGATTGATTATGTCATTCATTACCGGATGGAGAGGGCGAGCGAGCTATTGAGGACTGGTAATTTTCCAATTCGTGATATCGCTGTCAGTGTGGGTTATGCGAATCCGCTCTATTTTAGCCGGGCATTTAAGAAAAAATTTGGCGTATCTCCATCCGCATACGGGGATCAGATTTGATAATTGTGCATGTCGCATTCGTCATTTGTGTATTTGCAATTGATAGGGAGCTTGCTACACTGTTAATTGAGAATGATAATCATTATTGTTATTATTCTATTATGCAGGAGAGGATGGGAGTAGCAAAGTGAATGCGAACGGGCAATTATGTATCGGACTTTCATTATCAGCTACCTGGATGAAGGGCCATGGCTGGCGGCGTCCGGATAGCGGCGTAGAGAGAATGGGTTCGATTGATTATTATATCGATTTGGCCAAGCTGGCGGAGAAGGCGAAGCTCGATTTCCTATTCAGAGCGGATTATCTGTATGTAAGCCCGCAGATGCTGGGCGATTCCGCTAATTTTGGCAGTCCTGACCCTACGATGATCTTTGCGGCGATCGCCCGCGAGACGGAGCACATCGGACTCGTTACAACGGTCTCTACCACCTTCAATCCGCCGTATGTCGTGGCGAGGCAGCTGCAATCGCTGCATTGGTTGAGCAATGGGCGTGCAGGCTGGAATATTGTAACCTCGATTGAAGGAGCGGAGAATTTCGGTGATGCGCCTATGCCTTCGCCAGAAGAGAGGTATGCGAGAGCGAGGGAGTTCACCGATGTAGTGCGCAAGCTATGGGCCAGCTTCCCGCATGAAGCGATCCGAATTGACCGTGAATCGGGCCAATTTACGGACCCGCAGCAAGTCTCCGCGATCGATCATTCCGGAGAGTTCTATAGTGTCAAGGGGCCGCTCTCCTTGCCTGCTCACTCATCGGGCAGCATCCCGTTGTTCCAGGCAGGCGCATCGGATATTGGCCGGAATTTCGCAGCTTCGGTAGCGGATGCGATCTTCGCCGCGATGCCGGATCTCGAGTCCGGGGTTGAATTACGGCATGATCTGAGACGAAGGGCAGAGGAGCAGGGGCGTGACCCGGATGCGATCCGTATTCTGCCGGGACTCTATTTCTTCTTGGCCGACTCGCGCGAGGAGGCTCAGGCATTATTCGCCGAGGCGAACGCACATTTTAGCACGGAGCGAAGACTGGCATCCCTGAAATCTGTGCTCGGTCTGGATTTAAGCGGTCTTGCTCTGAATGAGCGCGTGACTGCCGATATGCTCCCTGATCCGGAGCAGAAGGTGCGCAGCCGAACCCATGCCGAGTTGCTTCGCCGATTTATTGCCAATCACCAGCCGACCGTGGCGGAAGTGCTGTCCAGACCAGAGGTTCTCGGGTCAGCGCATTGGGTTTCTGTCGGTACGGTGGACGATGTACTGGAGGATATTGTGCAGAAGTATGATGCTGGCGCAATCGATGGGTTCATCGCTCTTCCGGGTGGTTCCGAGAAATCGATGGAGCTGTTCTTTGAGCAGTTGGTGCCAAAGTTAGTGGAGCGGGGCTTGTTCAGGAGTGAATATGCCGGCTCGACGCTGAAGGAGCATTTAGGGATTCGTCCAGAGCTTCAATCAGGGATTCAATCATCAATTTGAAGAGAGAAATAAAAGGCCAAAGCGCCATATCCATATAAGTGAGGAGATTGTACGATGCATGATATAGATTTATTTGATGTAACGATTGTAGGGGGCGGCCCCGCAGGACTATTTGCAGCATTTTATAGCGGTCTGCGTGAAATGAGGACGAAAATCGTTGAATTTCAACCCTATCTAGGTGGGAAGGTGCATGTCTATCCGGAGAAGATGATCTGGGATGTCGGGGGCTTGACACCGGTTCCTGGTGCGAAGCTGATCGAGCAAATGGTTGCTCAGGGCTTGACCTTCCAGCCAGAGGTTGTACTTGGTGAGAAGGTGACGTCTATTGCGAAGGATGAAGAGGGGCGCTTCATTCTACATACTGGCTCAGGCCAGCTGCATTACTCCAAGGCGATTATCCTGGCTATTGGCGGCGGCATTCTGAAGCCGATTAAGCTGGATATCGAAGGAGCGGAGCGCTTCGAGGTTACGAATCTACATTACACTGTAAAATCACTGGCCCGCTTCAAGGACAAGACGGTGCTGATCTCTGGCGGCGGCAATTCGGCGGTGGATTGGGCGAATGAACTAGGGCCGATTGCGAAGCAGGTATATTTAACCTATCGCAAAGATACCTTGAAGGGGCATGAGGCTGAAATCTCCCGACTGGAGAAGAGCAATGTGGAGTGCCTGCTGAACACTTCAATCGAGAAGCTGATTGCGTCGGAGGATCATCAGAGAATCGAAACGATTGCCCTGAAAAGCAATGAGACGGGCGCTACATTTGAGCTGGCTATCGATGAAATGATCATTAACCACGGCTATGAGCGCGATAAGGATCTGCTGGCTAACAGCGAGGTTCAGCTGGAATTGAGGGAATACGGGATTGCCGGTACTCCGTTGAGCGAGACATCGGTGCCCGGGATCTATGCAGCTGGTGATGTATTGGATCATGAAGGAAAGCTGCATCTGATTGCTGGAGCTTTCCAGGATGCGGCGAATGCGGTGAACCAAGCGAAGAAGTATATTTCGCCGGATGCCAATGCGTACGGAATGGTCTCTTCTCATAATGATCTGTTCACGCAAAAGAATCGCGAGCTGATGCAGCATTTATATACTAAGAATTGAAGCGCGTTGGGGGAAATCATATGAATAGATGGATCGGTTTATTGGTATCACTTGTCATTCTGACTACTATACTGGCAGGATGCTCGGGAACGAGCACGAATACATCTGCACCTGCCACCGCGGCGAACGATACCAAGGTAAATGAAAGCGGAGAGACAGCCGGGGCAAACACATCCGATACTAGCAAGCCTGATACTGGCACATGGCCAAGAACGATAACGGATGCCGCGGGACATGAGATTGTACTCCAGGAACGGCCGGAGCGTATAGCTGTGCTTCATCCTTTGTACATGGATTATTTCTTCGCACTAGGTACACCTCCGATTGCTTCAGGTAGTGCGGAGTCTGCGTTAAAAGATTTTGCGACCCTGCAGCCTTACGCCGGAACGGCTGAAATTATCGATTTGGGTAGTGGAAGAGACTTGAATCTGGAAGCGATTATGGCCACGAGCCCTGATGTGATCGTAACCTTCAAAGGTCATATCGACGCGAACTATGATGAGTTGAGTAAGATTGCTCCTGTCGTCCAAATCGATTACGGTGACACTTGGGAGCAGGCAACGATGCTCTGTGCTCAGATCATAGGCAAGGAGCGAGAGGCGGAGCAGCTGATTCAGGACACGAGAGCAATGATCGCAAAAACGAAGGAGAAATTGAGTGATCTGAAAGATAAAAGCTTCGCCTTGCTGCGTGTAGACAGTAAAGCCAATTTTACCGCACAGGGCGTCAAGAACACCGTATACTATAATGAAGCTACAGGCTTCGGCCTGTTGAAGCCGGAGAAATATCCTGAGGACAGCCAAACGCTCTCCCTCGAGGCCTTATCGGAAATGAATCCCGATTATATCATTATCCAGCATGATCCCAGGGTCGCCGAGGCAGCGGTGCAAGAGAAGGAGACGATGGCGGTATGGAAATCATTGAAGGCTGTAAAGAACGACCATGTTCTATTCTTCGATGGCTCGCTGAATTCCGGAAGCGTGCTGGCCATTCGGCTGGCCGCGGATGAATTTATGAAGTTGACGGGGGAATAGGTAGGCGGTTGTCAAAAGAATAAGCGGATAAAATGATTATGCTAAGAAGGCAAGGGCCATCTCTCTGTAGTGCAAGCTGCATAGAGATAGGCCCTTGTTCTGCATGCCAGAGTTCAGGGATATTGTACATTTCGTTAGATTCCCATTCCCCTCATTTTTGCGGAAATAACGATATGAGGTTTCTTTAGAGATTCGAGGAGTTCTGGTTATGGAACTATTATGATAAAATGACACTTAAATGATCATATCTCTAGAATCTGCAGAAGCTCATGACTAAGAAGTGGTAGGGGAGAGGATGACTGTGAAGGTCTATCGGAGCGCGAAAGCGCAGAAGTGCATCCTGGATACATACAACCAATTGTTGGCCCTATGGGATATTGACAAGGAAGAGAGGGATATTACCACCTCCTATGGAACGACACATGTCATTCAATGGGGAAAAGAGGATGCTCCTCCGCTGGTGCTTTTTCATGGTGTGGGCGATGATTCTGCTTTGATGTGGATTTATAATGCGAAGGCATTGGGGCAGCATTTCAGGCTTTACGCGATAGATACGATCGGGGGGCCGGGCAAGAGCGTCATAGGTGAGAAATATGACAAGACATTTGACGGTATCCGCTGGATTGATGAGGTATTGGCAGGGCTCGGATTGAGTGAGGTGAAGGCTTCATTCATGGGCGTCTCTCATGGCGGGTATTTAGTACAGTTATATACACTGCACAGGCCAGAAAGCGTAGATAAGGCGATCAGTCTAGCTGCAGCGGTGCCCGCTGGCAAGAACGGAAATTCCATGAGAACGATGATGAGGATTTTTCTGCCGGAAGCCTTGTTTCCCACCAAAAACAACATAGCGCGATTACTTCGAAAACTAGCGGGAGCCAACTATAAGGTCTTTACTGAGAACCCCTTAATTATGGAGCACTACACTTGGCTGCTGAAAGGGTTCAATACGATGGCAATGACCTATCATAAGGTTAGGGGATTCTCGGATCAGGAGGTCAAGCAGCTTCGGGACAAAGTTTTCTATCTCGTTGGACTTGACGATCCGTTTGAGAAGATGGGAGGCGCGGAGGCTCTGAGAGCATATGATATGAACGCAAGATTCTATGAAGGGGCAGGCCATGGCATTAATCATGAAATCGCGGATGAGATCAATCAAATGGTAATTGACATTATGCAAGGTCATGTAATAGATTTGAGGCTACATTCCCACTGAAGTCTAACCTTCAGGTAGTGCCTTGTAAATAACCAGCCTATCATTCACTTTAACAATAACTTGATCCACTGAATTTTCATTTTTGATCCGATATATTTCTGTCCCTAGCGGGAGTTTAGTAGACATTAAATGATTAAATTCCCCTTCTTTTATGTAATGACTTTCAATTTTTCCGAGCGATTCTCCTAAATCGTCCTGTCCGTTCTTGACTTCCTTATTTCGTACATACACTCGATCATTGAGGATAAAGAAGTCAGCAGAGGGATCTGTTTGAATGAGTTCATTTGCTAAAATATCCCCAGTATTCGTTTCAACTGTAGATGAATTATGTTCTCCGCATCCTGTAATTATAGTGATTAATAGGACTATAAATATAATTTTCATAACTACTCCTCCCAGAAATGGAATTGTATATAATAGAATTATAGTGTGAAGTAGGTAGAATTCCAAATATAGGATTATGCAGCGGTGGTCTGATTTTTCAGGCTGCCGCTGTTTCTTTTTGGGCGAGAAGGTATGATTGTCACATAATTGACATATAATTACTCTATTTTCTATGAAAAAGGACTCGAAAGGGCTATGTCGGTGATAAAAGTTATAGCTTATTATAGTTTCGTAGAGAAAGTGTGTGCGTCGGGCCATTTGTCATTCTAGGAAAGGAGGGGAGGAACAGTATATGGTAGGTATTCGCCCAAAACGATTAATGAGCTTCTATGTCCGATTTGGCGTACAGCTTCTCATTATAGGCTTGGCAATAGGGATATGCTGCGGATGCGGGACGCCTTCTGCTTACGCTTCAGCGACGGGGGATAGCGAGGGGCTGTCCAGTCTACAGTCCGCCACGCTACAACGAATTATTGACGAAGCAGAACCGGGAAGTGTTGTGGTGTTACCTGAAGGAAGCTACTCAGGGGCGATCGTGATCGCTAAGGAGCTGACAGTTCAGGCGGCGGATAATGTTGTGCTCACGAATACAACGTCTAGTCCCGCAGTAATGATCAAGGCCGATGGTGTGGTGCTTCAAGGCCTGCGTATCACGCAGGAATATGCGGATGAAGAGACAGCGGCAGTGCTGGTGCAAGCGGATGATACCGCTCTGACGGAGCTCAGGATCAAGACGCAGGGGTCCGGCATTATGCTGCGCGACGCGAATGAAGCGGCAATTTTTAATAATGAAGTTACTTGGTACAGGGCGCGGGATACTAACGGTGTCAGCAGCAATGAGGCAAGGCCGAGGGGGAATGGGATCGATCTGTACAACTCTCGCGGTAGTCGGATTGAGCGCAATCGGATTGCTAATATGAAGGATGGCATTTATTTAGAGAACAGCAGTCAGTTAATCGTGGAAAAGAATCGCATTTACAGCTCTCGCTACGGCATTCATTGCATGTACATAGACGAGTCCCGGATTGTCGGCAATATCGGTGAATATAATTTCACAGGCGCGATGATTATGGGAGTCAAAAACGCACAGATATCTAATAATTCTTTTTTGAAGCAAAATCGAAATGTGTATTCGCAGGGCTTACTGCTCTATGATGTGCAAACTTCTACCATCGAGCGCAATTATGTGGAGGGGAATCGCGTCGGAATCTATATCGAGCGTTCCAGTAACAATGAGTTGATGGAGAACTCCGTATACCGAAATTTCATAGGAATTCAAATGCTGGGCGCTGAGAATAACAAGCTTCATCACAATGATTTTGTCGCCAACGTCATCGAGGCGGAAGCGACGAATAGCAAGGATAACGAGCTCTATCATAACTACTGGGACTCCGCTCAGGGCCTGGACATGGACGATGACGGAATCAGTGAAATCGCTTACGCGATCAACCCTTTCTATCAGCAGATGATAGCGGATAAACCGGCGTTTATGCTTTTTTTTCAGTCACCGGGGATGGCATTTCTGAGCGCTATGTACACGGCAAATCGGGAGCAATGGACGACCGACCGCTCTCCATTTATGCATTTAAATGTGGCTCTGGACGAAACCGCAGCATTAAGCAGCGGCGATGTGGTGAAGGAGCGGGTTCTGTCTAAGGAGACATTCATGCTGATTATTGCTTGTATGCTGCTAATTACTGCTTCATTAACTATCATTTATTCGGGGGTAATTAAATCATGAGAAAAAGTCTGGCAATTCTATCGATCGTGCTTGTATTCACCGCTCTGCTCGGATGCGGTCAGAAGAAGTTTGCGCCGCAGGCGATCCATGAGGATGTGGATGTCTGTGCGGTTTGCAACATGCAGGTGAAGGATGGGGCCTATGCCACGCAGATCATCACCAAAGACGGCAGAAGCCTGAAATTTGATGATCTTGGATGTATGAACAAATGGAAGATGGAGAATGGAACAGATCAGATCGGTATGGATTATGTGCGGGATTATAACGATAAGAGCTGGATTGAATATGAGAAGGCCGCTTATGTTTATGATCCTTCCATCCGGACACCGATGGCGTATGGGATCGTCAGCTTCAAGGATAAGAAGGCGGCGGAAGCATTCATGAAGGAGCAAGGCGCGGGGAAGCTATTAAGCGCGGATGAGCTGGCACAGCATAGTTGGCAACAGAGCAAGGACATGATGGGGATGGACGATCATGAGCATATGGAAGAGAGTAGCGGGACTCATGGGCAGATGCATGGAGATGGAGCCGGGGAAGATGAGTCTAAGGAAATGAATATGAACAGCAATAGCGGGCACTAAGGCAGGTGGGCATGACAGATTTACTGCAAATTGCGAAAAGAGAGATTAAAATCGGATTTCGAAATCCTTGGTCTTATTCTTTTCTCGTCCTGTTCTCGGTGTTCAGCTTATGTCTGCTGTTGATTAACTCCCGAAATGAAGTCAGCGGCTATTCGGGAGTGACTGGCTCTATGCTCAGTCTTATATTGTATCTACTTCCACTCATGGCCTTGTTCCTGGGCTCTTTCTCGCTGACGGCGGAGAAGGAGGAGGGGAGCTGGCAGCTGCTATCGACTTACCCGCTCGGTACCTTGCCATTTCTGGTTGGAAAGTTTGCCGGGCTATCCATTGTATTATTGACGATCGTCACTTTCGGTTACGGACTGATGGGCTTCATTGCGGTACTTCTCGGTATCACTTTTGAATTGAACACCTATTTGCTCTTTCTCGCTTTCTCCTGCGGGTTGGTTCTATTATTCCTGAGTGTAGCACTCTTCGTCGGCTCTTTGTCCCGGAATCGCTGGCAGGCGCTGACCATCTCTGTCATGCTCTGGTTCTTCCTTGTGATCGGTTGGCCGGCTATTTTGATCGCGGTGTTGGGAGTGCTGCCCTATCTATGGATCAAGCCGCTGCTGACGCTGTTGACCTTGTTGAACCCGGCCGAGCTGGTGCGCCTGTTCGTCGTCATCAAACTCGGTGGAGGCTCGGTGCTGGGCCCGGAATATTACCGCTGGGTAAGCTGGATTCGTGAGCCCGGAGGGAGTCTGGCCTTTGTCCTCGTATTTATCACCTGGATTGCTGGTTCTATCGCTTGTGTGTACTGGATTTGGGAAAGGAGACGTTCTCGTGGCTGATCCCTTGGTAAAAGTTATAGATGTGATCAAAATGATCAATAAGCAGAGAATTGTGGAACGAATTAATCTGAGCATCGATGCGGCCGATATAGTAGGCCTTTGCGGCGGCAATGGCGCGGGGAAGAGTACGATCTTGCGAATGATCGCTGGGATTATCCAGCCAAGCTCAGGAGAGATCCATGTGAATGGCTTGCAGTGGAAGAAGGATCGACGGCGGTTTGCTGAGCAAATCGGTTATATGCCCGATGATTACCAATTCCCGCAGGGCCTGACCGCACAGGAAATGCTGTCCTTCTGGGCGGCATTGCGCCGAGTACCTGAAGAGCGAGTGGGGGATGTGCTTGCGATAGTGGGGCTGGAGGATAGAAAAAATAAGCCGGTTAGCACTTTCTCCAAAGGCATGCGGCAACGGGTCTTATTCGCTCAAGCGATCCTGGCCAAGCCGCCACTGCTGATTATGGACGAGCCAACGAATGGCCTCGATCCTTACTGGACGAGTGAATTTGTCAAGCTGCTTAGACATATCAAGCAGGAGGGACAGACCGTTCTCTTCTCCACGCATCAGCTGGAGATCGCTGAAGAGATCGCCGATTCGGTCGTTTTCCTGAATGCGGGCCAAAGCTGCGGCGGAGGAACCCTCCAGCAATTACGAGAAACTTACGGGAAATACCCTCTGCACGCCGCCTTCCAGGACAGCCTGGGCATTAAGCCCATCACAAGGTCCCCCTTTCGTTGTTAACCTTTGTGTTTGTGTTGGAAGCTTCGGCCATCGTTCGGCTCTAACGAAACACTATATCGCTATTTCCTCAAAAACAGCGGTAAAAAAAATCTAACGAAACACCATATCGTTATTCAGGCTAAATCCCGGCTTTAGACCCCAAAATGGCCTCAATAGCGATATCCAGTTTCGTTAGAATTATCGACTGCCCTTTTTGGTGCAGATAGCGATACCACGTTTCGTTAGAATTTGCTCATTAGCACAAACGCTCGTACCCCCAGCGATTCCCCGCACAAACTAACCTTGACTCCATAGCACCCCCCGCATGAACCATCTGTCCAGCGTTAACTTACCGTGATCCGCCGCAAACTACTTGCCCCAACGCTAATTTACTGTGACCACCACAAACTACCTGCCTCAAAGCAAACTTACCTCGCAATCCGCCACAAACTGCCTGCCTCAAAGCTAACCAACCTCAATCCGCTACTAACTTGCCTACCTCCACCCCCTTCGTACAAAGTCGAAAACTGCATTTTCGCAGGTATTTACCATTGCAGGCCGGAAAAGGGCAGAATTCCTGCATATTTGCAGGCTCTGTTGGGCGATCGATGCGGCGTCGATATGTCGCCCTCCCGCTAGCCTTCAGAACTGGCCGCCCCCGAACTGAAGGGTGCACCGCCTGGTCGCGGGTTTCAATTCCCTTTTTTGGCCAGTTTTTTTGCCAGGTCTAGTATGTTATATTGAAATCCGGAGGGGAAGGATATGGTAATTAGAGAGATTAAGGAAAAAGATAATAAACAGGTGGAGGAGCTTATCAGAACTTGTCTCATTGAATTCGGTGCGAATAAGCCGGGGACGGCGTGGGCTGATCCGAAGCTGGGGGATTTCTACCATCTCTATCAAGCGGAAGGCTCTAAATACTGGGTCGCTGAGGAAGACGGTAAAATTATAGCGGGGTGCGGCATTGGGCCGGTCGAGGGATTCCCGGATATATGCGAGCTGCAGAAGATGTATGCACTTGAAGAAGCGCGTGGCACCGGAGTAGCTAGTCAATTGCTTGAGAGGTCGCTGGATTTTGCCAAAGACTACTATAAACAGTGCTATCTCGAGACCCTTAGCAATATGACTGCAGCCAATAAGTTCTATCTTAAGAAAGGCTTTGTGCCCATGGACAAGCCCTTGAATGCCACAGAACACTTTGCCTGTGACGCTTGGTACATGATGGACTTATAACCGGAGCATGAAGCCCTGAATTTATAGATCGGGAGATCGACAGTTGCATAAGCTTAAGATAGGAGGAATCTAACGAGCTGTCAGCGAAAAGAAGCATAGTAGAGACTAATGCTATAAGAAGAAGGAGAGGGAGATGTGGCTCTTCTACGCAAGCTGACCATTCGCTCGCAGTTAACCTTCATCGCTTGTACTTTGGCATTGATTATATTGATCATCCTATCGGCCAGTTATCTGCAGATGACGAAGATCGTGAAGTCGAACAATAACAAGGCGACGAGCGATCTGATCCTGCAAATGAAGCAGACAATATACGCCAATAAGGATGTAATGGAACGTCTTATTACGAATATTGCTTTCAACAACGATGTTCAGAGCTTTCTGACCGAAGAAGATAAGGTGCAACGATTCATGCTTAGCAAGCGCGTCGAGGATCTGTTGATTAATACGCGGACGCTGAAGGAAGGAATCCTCGACATTCTCGTAATCGGTGAGGAAGGAAGCTGGGTGGATACCGGGGAAAGCCGGAGAGTGGTCGCTCCCTATCAGCCGCAGGTCGATGCGGAAGAGGGATTCCAGTATTACACCATCACGGATGCCTGGGATCAGTATAATACATCAAGCTTGTTCCTGATCGGTGTGAATATCAAGTATGCCCAGCCTGGCGAGCGCTTTAATCAGCAGATAGGGACGCTCTTCTTCGTGATCTCTCCAAAGGCTCTCATGGGGAGCATCAACAGTATTTCGCAGGAAATGCATTCACAGGCCTTCTTCCTCGATCAAGACCATCGAGTCATCTCAAGCGGTGAGACGGAAGAGCTGGCGAGCAAGCTCGAGACCTTGTATCAGGAACAGAATCTGATCAGTGATGTGGAGAAGGAGCTTGCCTGGAGCGGAAGAACCTATATCGCCAAGGGCGAGTATCTTCCAGAGCTCAAGAGCTCGATCGTCAGTATCATCCCGAAGGATGTGCTGATGCGGGATTTGAACTCTATCCGTATCTTCTTCGGCGGAATCTTCGTGGTGGGCGGGATCATCATGCTGGTACTGTTCTCGATTCTGACGAATAATATCCTGTTGCCATTGAAGAAGCTGATGGTCTATATGAACACCGTCAAGCGCGGTAATCTGGATAAGCTGAAAGCTGGAATCGATCTGGATGGCTATGTGGAAATTACCGTTGTGGCCAATGAATTCAATAAGATGATGAATCAGATTGATACGCTGACGAAGGAATTACTTGATACGAATACTGCGTTGCTGGGAACCGAGCTGGAGAAGAAGCAGGCGGAGCTGTCTTACCTGCGCAGTCAGATCAATCCGCATTTTTTATACAATACATTGGAAATGATCAAAGGGATGGCTGCCGTCCAGGGGGCGCAGGAGATTCGAGCTTCTGCTTCGGCTCTAGCCAGCATATTCCGCTACAGCATCAAAGGGGATAGCCTGGTTCCGCTCAAGACAGAGCTATCCATCATTGAATCTTATTTACATATTCAGAGGCTCCGCTTCGGCTCGAGATTCCAGGTTGTGCTGGATATCGAAGACGCGGTGCTGGAAGACCTGGTTCCCAAAATGATCCTGCAGCCGATCGTCGAGAATGCCGTCTACCATGGTCTTGAATTAAAAGAAGAGCCGGGACTGCTCCGCATCCACGCGTCGAGAAATGCCGACGCTGATCTCGTCATTACCGTAGAGGATGATGGCGTCGGGATGGAGCCGGAGCGATTGGAGTGGCTGAGGTCCATGCTTCTGGACTCGCCCAAGGAACTGCTATCCTCCAAGGGAGCAGGCAGCATCGGATTTGCGAATGTGAATGCCAGAATCAAGCTGATGTATGGGGCTCACTACGGAGTTGATGTCCATAGTGTGGCTGGCCAAGGTACTTGGGTACAACTAACATTATCATCTAAGGCGGAGGTGCATCATGAATTTGAAGGTATTGCTGGTGGATGATGAGCCGTGGGTGACCGAGAGTCTTAAGGCGAGCATCGATTGGAATACTCACGGATTCGAGGTAGTCGCTACGGCATGTAGCGGAGCTGAGGCCATCTCTATGCTGGAGACGCTTAAGCCCGATGTAGTCTTCACAGATATACGGATGCCGGGGATGAGCGGATTGGAGCTGGTCAAGCGTGGTAAGGCAATCGCTCCAGCAATTGATTATGTTCTAGTCAGTGGTTATGCAGAATTCGCCTATGCGCAGAAGGCGATATCGTATGGGGCCATTGCGTATTGTTTGAAGCCTTTTGAGGAAGCGGAGATTGAATCAATTCTAGGCAGACTGAGACGTGAACGAGTAAGGCATCGTATCCATTCCCATGACAATCCGTCGAATCCAGAACTCGATATAGAGTCGCTGATCTTGGGGTATCTGGATGAGCCGGATGGGACCCGGGAGCAGCAGCTACTAAATAAGCTGGAAGAACTGGCGGTGATCCGGCAGGCGAGCGATTCGCTCAGCGTATTCGTGTTATCTTCTCCAAGTGCAGCCAGACCAAACTTCCTTGCACTCTATCCATATGCCAAAATCGGCAGATCGAAGCATCTCTTCCTGATCCCTTATGATCAGACTGATCAATTAATCGGCCAGATTGAAGAATTGGAGAGAGCTACGTTACATACGTCAGAGGGAGAGCGGACTACCAAGCTCTACGGGGCTGGAATCAGCGAGCGCTCTGCTGCCCGTCCCGACCTGTACCACGCAGTGAAGGAAGCGAATGAACTGGCCGATCAATATTTCATTCATGGTGGCTTCATGGTGGCCCGAAGGCAGCCCGATCGAGTAAGGGGCTTCAAAGACCTGCTCAAGCAGATGGATGAGGGGATGCGGGCGGGAGATATGGCTCGGGTTAACTCTATTTTTGACAAGATGGTACTTCTCTTCCATAGCGGCTTGCTTACTGTTCAACATGCTCTACAGCTGCACCATAATGTGAGCGCTTACTTATATTTCTTCAAGCCGGATGAAGACGAGTTGATGCTCTACAGCCGCGAGCGGTTGCTGCTGGCTTATCCTTCGGTTCAGGAGATGCTGCAGGATCTGCGTCAGTGTATCACGGGCTCGATTCTCCATACCCAGGACGAGAGCTGTATCCAATCGGGCAATGAGACGTTCCGGGTCATTCTGTCCTATGTGAACCAGCATTTTACCGAGGATGTATCGATTCAATCGCTGTCTCAGCAGTTCTATACGAATCCCAGCTATATTAGCCAGCTGTTCAAGAAGGAAATCGGCGAGACGTTCACGGCATATGTGGCGAAGCTGCGCATTGCTCATGCGTGTGAGCTGCTAAGAGGCACGAATCTGCTGATTGGGGAAGTGGCGGAGAAGTCGGGGTATATGGATTATTTCTATTTTACGAGAATGTTCAAAAAATATATGGGCAAGACCCCATCTCAATTCAGGACAGAACTATAGGGGCACTATGTCTTCGTTTTAGATTTAATATGGATTTTTCTTAGATCTTCTTAATATTGAGTGTTTTGCATAATTCCGTTTCAGAGAAGAAGCGATAGCATATTCACTGTCGTTAAGGGGTAATTTTCGAAAATGGTATTATATGGGTGAAGAAAAGGGCAGACTTGCAGAATTTTAGAACAGCTCGTTTTTTAAGCGGCAGCCCGTTTTGAATGATGAGAAACGGCGAGCGCAGATGCAAGCAGAACAATGGCATTCAAATACTGGTGAGTTGTGACTTTCTGAATGCCCCGGACATGTGCGGCGTCTGCCGTCAAATAGGTTTTCAATCGGGAGTTGCAGCGTTCTACGCTGGTTCGTTCATTGTAAAGTTCCTTCCAACGCTTTGTATCCCGATGAGGGATGCTGTATCGCCGGAGATCATCCTTCGCATTTACTTTGACGACCATTCCATAGTTTGAAGACGAGCAGGCAGCCATGCCAAGCGGACAGTCGACTTTACCCGTGGCATGCGGGCAGCGAAATTTATGCATATCGCCGTCAACTCCCCAGTATGTCATCGCATAACCCATGGAACAGCACGGTGTTCCGTTCGAGGTCATGCCAGCAGGCGGTTCCTTCTCCCCCCGCAGATTAAGGGGAATGATGGCTTGTGCCTTGACGTTGCGGGCGGCCTCATAAACTTTCATTTGGTCGTAGCCCGCATCGAGTATGAAAAATCGTGTGCTCGTCCTGGACGCTGTTTTCTCGATCAGGCCCGGCGCCATTTCTCCATCATTGACATGCGCCGGCGTTACTTCCAAGGCGATCGGCAATTCACTTTTCGTATCGACCGCCAGATGAATTTTGTAACCAAACCATGTGATTTTATTGCCGAAGGAATCAATTTTTGCGCCCCAGTTCGCATTACCCGTTTGCTCGCTTTTGCGTTTGGGCTGCTTTTTCTCGTAAGCGCGGAGAGCGGCGCTGTCTATGGCGACGTTACTGCCTTCTATGATACCTTCCTGCTGACAGCGTGTGACCAAATCCTCAAAAAGCCGTTTTGCCAAGTCCTTTCTCGTCAGTTCTGAGAAAACTCGGCTTAATGTGGATATGGAAGGAGCTTCTCGATCCAGCGGAAGACCACACTGATAACGAAACCGGAGATCCGTATCCAAACGCTTATGCAACCCTGAAAAGGTACTTATTCCTTCAAGCGGCGCAGCCAAGAGTGCTCGTAGAATACCTTGTCTGCAGTATCCCTCAGCGCCTCGGGGTGAACGGCTTCTCAGTTCCTTGGCATACGGTCTCAGATCGAGAGAACTGAAGAAGATCGGCAATCTCTCCTTGGGTTGAATTTTTAAAAGTTCTTCGAAGGAAAACAGACATTCTTGGAGAATATACAAAGTGACTTCCTCCATCCTTGAGGTTTTTGGGTTTGGTCACTTGAAAACTTCTCCAAGTTGGGGTGAAGTCCCTTTTTTATGTCCGAAAATCCTTACGGCTCAAGGCCTCAGATTACTGCAAAACGCTCAATATTATAGATCAGAATGTGGATCGCCCCGGTAACGGGGCTTTTTTATGGAGAGAAATAACGAAGATACCTCGATATGTGCACCAGATATCATCCTCTACAATGAGAGATGTCTAGTAAGAAAGCGGTTACAATTCAATGATAGGGGGAACTGACATGAAGCTGAAGTGGCTCGGGAAGCTGCTTATCATCACCATGGTTATCATACTTGCGGCCTGTTCATCAGGGAAGACGAACAATGGGGCTAACACAGATCCACAGCCTGCTGCAAGCAACAGCAGTGATACGGCAAAGGAAGCGGAGAATAGCAAGGATCCAGCACCGCCGGCGGACGAGAAGATTGATCTGAAGGGAAGGACGATCCGCATCGGTCAATGGTGGGGGATGGAGAATTATTTGTCCGAAGAGGAGAAGGAACTGCAGCGCAAGGCCGAAGAGAAGTTCAATGTGAAAATTGAATATGTAACCGTGCCGTTCGATGAGATTCAGTCGCGGATCATTACGACCTCTGTGGCCGGACAGCCCTTCGCCGACATCATTATGATTCCTCTGGAGTGGTCGATTCCGAAGATGGTCAGCGAGGGATATATCCGCAATATCGATGATCTCGTGGATCTGAATGATCCAGAGTGGAACAATGTTATGCTCACCTATGGCAAATATAACGGGAAGCAGTACAGCTTCACTTATAACGATAATAATGGCAATGGGTTCTACTACAATAAGACCTTGATTCAGAAGAACGGACTTGAAGATCCATATGAGCTGCAGGAAAAAGGGGAATGGACCTGGGATAAGTTCCTGGAGCTGGCTAAGGCGGTGACGAAGGACGGAGTGTTCGGCGTATCTCCTTACGATGGGCCAATCACCCTCACCTTACCGTTCATCTATTCGAATAATGGCTTCGTGACGAAGGATGACAAGATTGCCTATGATTCACCGGAATCGCTGGAAGCGATCCAATTCGTATCGGATCTGTATAACGTGCATAAGGTTGTGGGCGGTTCCTTCCCGGAAGGGACAGCTCTCTTCTATCCGGGATATCGCTGGGTCGCCTATGACTTCAACGGCGGTATGGCTGATGACTGGGGCTATGTCTTCTTCCCGAAAGGTCCGAAAGCGGACAAATATGTGGTGCCGACGACGGTGAATATGTGGCATCTGATGAATGATGTAGAGAATCCGAAGGAAGTCATGGCCGTATGGATGGAGCTGTATGAGCGCAACCAGGAGCAGGGCTTTGATCTGGTCGTCCGCGGTGAGGAAGAGAACTTCAGGAGTCAGGAAGGGCTCAATACCCTGCGGAAAATGCTAGGCAACGGCACCGTGCTACAGTTCTATTCCTATGATGGCTTCGAGGATTACTTCAAAGAAGCGATCGATAACATTATGAATGGGAAAGGCACACCTGCCAGTGAGCTGGCGCGAATCAAACCATTGACGCAGGCAGCCATCGATGTGACCTTGAAGAAATAATCATTAGAGCCCTGACGGGACACCTCAAAGGCGGATATGTCGAATGGGGTGTCCCTCTTAGATGGAAGGGATGGAAGGAGGATGGCAATGCCTTCAGTTCATAGCAGTTCAACCGTCAAGGGTCGCTGGCTGAAGCTAATGCTCGTCATCGTGCTTGGGACGGGGGGGATTCTGCCCGGTACATTCGATCTGACGAGGTCTACGCAAGCAGAAGCCGCAGAGCCGGTCCAGACCTTCGAGACGGAGGCCATACCCAGGCAATATCAGGAAGGCAGCTATGATCAATATTTGGCCCAGCATCAAGCGGCCCCGCGTCCTGACACTCCGATTGTGATCGAAGGAGAGAGCTTCACTAGTACGGATAAAATGAACCCGCAGATCGTAGAGGGGATTCCCGGTTTAAGCGGACAGGCGGTAGAGACGGGGGAGGAAGGCAGCTTGACGTGGAGCTTTCAAGTCCCGCAGGCAGGTCTGTACCAGATTGCGGTTCGCTATTATCAGTTGGAGGGCAAGAACGCGGATATCGACCGGGAGCTGCATATTGATGGAGAGCTTCCTTTTAATGAGAGCAAAAATGTTATGTTCCGGCGCATTTGGGCTAATGAGGGAGAGATGCAGCAGGATGACCGCGGCAATGATCTGTATCAGAAGCAGATCGAGAAGCCGCTCTGGCAGGAGACCTACGTACAGAGCCCGGATGGGCGACATACGGCGCCGTATTCCTATTATTTCTCTCAGGGAGAGCATACCCTGACCCTCATATCGGCAAGGGAGAGGATGCTGATCGACCGGATTACCTTGAAGCAGTCGGATGAAGTTCCTGACTATGCACAGGTATCCGCTGGTTATGCAGAGCTAGGCCATACTCCGTCTTCTAACGTTCTGCTTAAAATCCAAGGCGAGGAAGCGGTGCTGAAATCAAGCCAGGTGCTATATCCGTTGATGGATCGCAGCGATCCCGGCACAGAGCCTACCCATATTTCGCAAATCCGCTTGAACACGATCGGTGGTTATAACTGGTCGGAGGCCGGGCAATGGTTGACCTGGAATATCGAGGTTCCAGAGGATGGTCTCTATCATATAGGAATCAAGGCGAAGCAGAACTTCCAGCGGGGAATGACCTCCTATCGCAAATTGTACATCGATGGGAAGCTTCCTTTTGCCGAGATGGAGAACATCGCCTTCCCCTTCTCAACCGATTGGGAGATGAAGGAGCTGAGCACGGAACCGAGCGGTTCTTCCCCGGCGGAGCCGTATCTGTTCTACCTTACTAAGGGCTCGCATGAGCTCAAAATGGAAGTCACTCTGGGTGAGATGGCGGATCTGCTGCGCATCGTGGAATCCAGCGTGCTTGAGCTCAACCGGATGTATCGTCACATTATTATGATTACCGGCACGGTTCCGGATGAATATCGCGACTATCAGCTGGATAAGAAGCTGCCGGATCTCGTAGGGACGATGCAGGATCAGGCCGATATTCTTGAAGCTGTCGCCAGACAAGCCGAGCGCTTGGCCGGCAGCGGGGATCGCACCGCATCGCTTACGCGGTTGATCGTGCAATTGCGCGATATGGCCAAGAGCCCGGAGACCATTGCCAGGCGGCTGGAGACCTTCAAGTCCAACACCAGCTCCCTTGGCGACTGGATCTATTCGATCAATTATATGCCGCTGTCGATCGATTACCTGATCGTTGCTTCCCCGGATATGAAGCTTCCTACGGCCAAGGCCAGCTTTTGGAGCAAGCTCAAATACAATACGGGGACCTTCATGCTGTCATTCTTCACCGATTTCAACGTGCTTGGGGCGGCGAAGGACACGGATAAGAAGATCACGCTCTGGATGACTCAGGGGATTGATCAGGCGAAGATCGCCAAGCGGCTGATCGATGAGTCATTCACGAATGAGACGGGGGTCGCTGTCGATATTCAGGTCGTCAGTGAAGGCGTGCTGCTGCAGGCGATGCTGGCCGGACGTGGACCTGACGTGGCGTTCTCCCTGCCGAATGATAAGCCTGTAAACTATGCGCTGCGCAATGCGGTGGAGGATCTGTCCAAGTACCCCGGGTACGAGCAGGTAGCGGGGCGCTTCCATCCGAGCGCGATGGTTCCTTACCAATTCAACGGGGGGATCTATGGTCTGCCGATCGATCAGTCTTTTCCGGTTCTCTTCTATCGCAAGGACATTTTGGAGGAGATGAATCTGGAAGTGCCGGAGACTTGGGAAGACGTGTTCACGATGATTCCAGAGCTGCAGAAGCATAATCTGCTGTTCGGCTTCCCCATTCAGGTACTGGTTCGTCTCGGTGCCAACGTCCAAGACGCATCTTCTCTGCCAGTCAACGCAGCCTTCGGTACGATGCTGTATCAGAACGGCGGACAATTGTATAGAGAGGAAGGCCAAGCGAGCGCGCTTGATACCGAGCTGGCGATCAAGACCTTCATGGATTGGACCGATCTGTATACGACGTATAAGCTGCCGATTACGACCGACTTTGTCAACCGCTTCCGCAGCGGCGAGATGCCGATCGCGATTGATGATTACACCCGGTTCAATATCATCAGCGTCACAGCGCCTGAGTTAAAAGGATTATGGGATTTTACTGTGGTACCGGGGACGGAGCAGGCGGATGGAACGGTTCGCCGCGATGTGCCGACCAGAGGCTCAGCAGCGGTGATGCTGGAAGCCAGCAAGTATAAGGATGAGGCTTGGGCTTTCCTGAAATGGTGGACCAGCACCGAGACCCAGGCCAAGTATAGCCTGGAGCTGGAAGGACTATTCGGTCCCTCAGGCCGCGGTTCCACCGCAAACCTGGAAGCGATGGCACGTATTCCGTGGCAATCGCAGCATTATAAGACGCTGATGGAGCAGTGGAAATGGGCGCGGGGCATTCCTGAAGTGGCAGGCGGCTACTTCACCGGTCGTCATCTGGACAATGCATTCCGCAGTGTCGTGATCTCGAGCGAGGACCCTCGTGAAGCGATCGACACCTACACGCAATATATCAATGATGAGATTACGAAGAAGCGTAAGGAGTTCGGATTGCCCAATTAAGTTTTAACGAAACAGGGTATCGCTATCTGCACCCAAAGGTGACTTTAAAAATTGTAACGAAACCTGGTATCGCTATCGAGCCGGAATTATGACCGTAAGTCTGTATTTCTCAGCAATAACGTTATGGTGTTTCGTTAGATTTAAAACGCGCTCGTTTTTGGGAAAATAGCGCTCTGGTGTTTCGTTAGAGATCTTGAACAACTTCTGTTAGAGAAGGGAGGCGTCTCATTACATGTCACTATCCAATCAAGGGCTTCAAGAGATCGCTACGAATCCCGAATTGCATCGTCTGGGAGGACCTGACAAGGGGCGGGCAGCACAGCTATTCCGTGAGATGAAGATGAAGCGGCAAGGGTATATGCTGCTGGCCCCATATTTCATTCTCTTCTTCATCTTCACCGCTTTCCCTGTACTCATGGCGCTGGGACTCAGCTTCACCAATTTCAATATTCTGGAGCCGCCGAGCTTCATCGGCTGGGAGAATTACGCGAACCTGTTCATCAAGGATGATGTGTTCCTGATCGCCTTGAAGAATACCTTACTGTTCGCCGTCGTTACGGGGCCACTCAGTTATATCGCCTGTTTTTTTCTCGCTTGGTTAATTAACGAATTACCTCCACGGATTCGCTCAGTGATCACACTGTTGTTCTATGCACCATCCATATCAGGCAATGTGTATTTGATCTGGCAGGTGGCGTTCTCCGGCGATTCGTTCGGATATGTGAATGCTTTTCTGATGAAATGGGGCTTCATCCTGGAACCGATTCAATGGCTTCAGGACCCGAAATACATGCTGTTCATCATTATGATCGTGCAGCTATGGCTTAGCTTGGGAACGGCGTTCCTGGCCTTCATCGCCGGTCTGCAGGGGATGGATATGTCGCTGATCGAAGCGGGGGCGATCGATGGGATTCGCAATCGCTGGCAGGAGCTGTGGTTCATTACACTGCCGTCGCTGAGGCCGATGCTGATGTTCGGCGCCGTGATGCAGATAACATCCTCGTTTGCGGTCGCTGATGTGGCGACGAATATGGTTGGCTTTCCAAGTCCGCAGTACGCCGGACACACGATTGTGACTCATCTGAACGACTATGGCAGCATCCGCTTCGAGATGGGATATGCGAGCGCTATCGCTACCGTACTCTTCGCGATCATGCTCGGCTCGAACCTGATCGTTCAGAAGCTTCTGAAGAAGGTAGGTGACTAGCCGATGAAATGGACGATTCGATGGAGATGGAGATGGCGCAGGCAGAAGAAGCTGAACCGCTCCTTGCCGGTGGACATGGTGCTGTTCCTTTTCCTGGCGGGCGCGGGCGTCTTCATGGCGGTTCCGTTTGTGTTCATGATCAGCACGGCGCTGAAACCGCTGGATGAGCTATTCTTATTTCCGCCGACCTTCTTCGTGCGTTCTCCGACGATGGACAATTTCTATGATTTGATCTTGATCTTCTCCAATACCTGGGTACCGTTATCGCGATATATGTTCAATACGATCTTCGTCGCTCTGACGGGCACCGTCGGACACGTGATTCTGGCCTCGATGGCGGCTTACCCGCTCGCCAAGCTGAAGCTTCCGGGAGGGAACATCCTGTTCACGATCGTCGTCCTCTCGTTGATGTTTGCTTCGCAGGTGACGGCGATCCCGAACTATCTGACGATCACCTGGCTCGGTCTGCTCGATTCCTATTGGGCGCTTATCTTCCCGGCATTTGCAACTTCGCTCGGGCTGTTCCTGATGAAGCAGTTCATGGAGCAAATTCCCGATGCCTTGATCGAAGCGGCCAAGATAGACGGAGCCAGCGAATTCCGCATCTTTCGCAGCATCGTCATGCCGATGGTGAAGCCGGCCTGGCTGACCTTGATTATATTCTCCTTCAAGGGCTTATGGGGCACCGGGAGCGGGGGGCAGGGGGCATCATTCGTCTACAGCGAACAGCTCAAGACGATGGATTATGTGTTCAGCCAGATTCTGTCCGGCGGCTTCTACCGCTCGGGTCCGATGGCTGCGGCTGCGCTGATTATGATGATCGTGCCAGTATTGATCTTCGTTCTGACACAGAGCAGTGTCATACAGACGATGTCTACCTCAGGGCTCAAAGAATAAGAGAGAAGGAGGGCTCACAATTGACTTGGATACGAAGGATGACCTCCGTTCTAGTGCTGATCAGCCTGTTCCTCGGCCTTGCTCCCGAAGCCGATGCGCTGCCGGATTACGGCTATAACTATTCCTATTGGGGCGACGCAGAGCCTGCGCCATATCCTTATCTGGCCGAGAGACATATCTATGGGACTGATCTGGGGATCGGCGAATTGAACACGCCGCAGGATGTATTCGTTGCGGATGATCATCACATTTATATCGCAGATACCGGGAATAACCGGATCGTGGTGTTGGATGAGCAGGGCAAGCTGATACGGATTATTAAGGATTTTCCGCCGGGGGATGGAGTCGAAGCGCCCATGCCGGATCATTTCAATAAGCCCTATGGCCTCTATGTAGATCCAAACCGCAATCTGTATGTCGCCGATACGCAGAATCAGCGGATTGTGAAGCTAGATGAGCAGGGTCAGCTGCTACAGATCATCGAAGCGCCGGAATCCAGCGTTTTGCCGGAGGGATTTCAGTTTTTTCCGAACAAGATCTATGTGGATCTAGCCAATCGGATTTATGTAGTCGCGCAAGGGGCCTATGAAGGAATTATGGAGTTCGATACCAGCGGCAGCTTCAAGGGATATGTCGGTACGAACAAGGTCAGATTTAGCCCGGCAGACCTACTATGGAAAAGATTATCAACGAAGGAGCAATCAGAACAGATGGAGCTGTTCCTGCCCGTCGAATTCAGCAATCTCGATGTGGATGAACGCGGCTTCATCTATGCGGTCTCCGCAGAGATTAACTCGAAGGCGCCGATCAAGCGCTTCAACCCGAGTGGGGAGGATATTCTGAGAAGGGAAGGATATTTCAGCCCGATGGGGGATGTATCGGTCATTCATGTCGAGGCTTCAGAGGGAGAAGCAGCTGATTTACAGAATGCCGGCAGCTCCAGATTCATCGACGTGGTCTCCGATGTGAGCGGGATGTACAGTGGCCTGGATTCAGCGCGCAATCGTATCTTTACTTATGATCGGGATGGCAATCTGCTCTATCAATTCGGCGGGGTGGGGACGCGCTCGGACAACTTTCAGAAGCCGGTCGCCATGGCGATGCAAGGGGAGCGGATGGTCGTGCTCGATCAGGAGATGAACCGCCTGACGATCTTTGCCCCGACTCGCTATGGCGAGCTGATCCGCAGTGCGGTGAAGGCGCATTATGACGGAAGAGCGGATGAAGCCGCCACAGCCTGGGAGGAAGTGCTCCAGCTGAACGCTAATTTCGATATTGCCTATATCGGCATCGGCAAGGCGCTGATGAAGAAGGATCAGAATCATCTGGCGATGGAGTATTTCAAGCATGGCAACAACCGCAAGTATTACTCCGAGGCGTTCAAGCGCTATCGCAAGGAGTTCCTCTGGGATCATTTCGGGACGATGATGACCGGATTGCTCACTGCCGCCGCTCTAGCAATCGCAGCGCGGGTGCTGTGGGTAAGGCGCAGAGCCAAGGCTTTCTATGTGGATCGGGGCGTGATCTCGACACCTTTTCACACGATATTTCGTCCCTTTAATGGGTTCTGGGAAATGAAGTATGAGCAGAAGGGACGCATCAAGATCGCGGTCATGATCCTGATGCTGCTGATGCTGGTGATGATCCTGAAGCAGCAGTATACCGGATTCATCGTGAACTTCAACAAGCCGTCCGAGCTGAACAGTCTTAGCGAGCTGAGCTATGTTGCTCTGCCGTTCCTGCTGTTCTGTATCGCGAACTGGTCATTAACGACGCTGATGGACGGCGAAGGGAAATTCCGCGATATCGTGATGGCGACCGGATATTCATTGCTTCCACTCGTCATCGTCTATATCCCGCAGATCTTGTTCAGCAATATAATGACGCGCGAGGAAGCGACCTTCTACTATCTGATGGAGACGATCGCAGTGATCTGGTTCCTATGGCTGCTCTTCGTCGGCATGATGACGGTGCATCAGTACAGCATTTATAAGACGATCTTAACATTATTCCTGACGGTGATCGTCATGCTGTTCATCGTCTTCCTCGGTATTCTGTGCTTCAGCTTGCTGCAGCAAATGATCGCATTCGCCCAATCGATCTTCATCGAAATTCGGGCAAGGTTGTAAGGAGGGCCGGACATGGGCATACGGAGAAAATGGGTCATTCTGCTCTGCTGCAGCCTGCTCCTTGCAGCAGGGATTGGCAGCGGAGGAGCGGGTAATACGATCAGGGCCGAGGAAGTAAGCGCGGCTGCTGAGATCCAGACGCAGGACGGGGTGAAAGCGGCGGATTTCAGCGTCAAGGAAAGTGATGTGGGCGCGAAGCAAAGCTCGGCAGTGGCGAAGCCAACGGAGTTGCCTGAGCTGCCGCAGGGTGCTGATCTGGTGGCGGAGAATGAGAATTTGCAGTTGTATTTAAACAGCAAGACGACAGTCCTGTCAGTGCGGGATAAGCGCACTGGTCAACTCTGGAGCAGTAATCCTGCCGACCGCGATCAGGATAAGATCGCGAAGGCGGCCAACCGCAGTGATCTCGATTCCCAGCTGATCCTGTCCTATTTCAATGATAAAGGGCATGAATCGCTGATCAATAATGCGGCGGAGAGCATCACGAAGGGACAGTTCGAGATCGAGCAGCTGCCGCAGGGTGTGAAGATCACCTATGAGATCGGGAGCTCTGAGCAGGGGCTAGGGGCGATTCCGAAGGTGATCAGCAAGGAACGATTCGAGCAGCGAATTCTGGAGCAGATTAGCGATGAATCGATGCGTAGCCGGCTGCGCAACCGCTTCTTCTACAATGAGGAGAAGCAGCAGTATGAGCGCAAGGAGATGCAGGATTACATCGTGAAGGATGTGGTGGAAATCCTCGAATCGATCGGCTATACGGCAGAGGAAGCGAAGCAGAACAGCTCCGCAGCCGATGGGGACACCGTGGTTAAGGAGAGCGCAGCGCCTCGCTTCATCGTGCCGCTAGTATATGAGCTTGACGGGCCGCAGCTACTGGCCCGAATCGATACTGAGGATGTCCAGGATACAGAGGCCTTTCCGCTGCATACGATTCAGCTTCTGCCCTTCTTCGGTGCTGCCGGGCTGGAAGAAGAAGGCTACATGCTCGTACCGGATGGTTCGGGAGCATTGTTCGAGTTGAATCAGAATCATGCCGGGGCCAGAGCCTATGAATTACCGCTGTACGGGGAGGACGCTACCCCGAAGGGCAATGAGCTGATACAAGCGCAGTACAAGGAAATATCGCGCCTGCCCGTATTCGGGCTGAAGCGCGGGGATGAGGCGCTGCTGGCGATTATTGAAGAGGGAGATGCGCAGGCGTCTATTCACGCTGAGCCGAGTGGACGCTTGAACAGCTACAACCGCGTGAATGCTTCCTTCCGCATGAAGGATATGGAGCCGGTCCAATTCCGCGCCGGATCAGTGACCCGGCAGATTCCGAAATACTCAGCGATGTATAGCCAGGGGATCGCGATCCGGTATAGCTTCTTGAGCGGAGCCAAAGCGAATTATGTGGGCATGGCTGAACGATATCGCCAATATTTGATTCAGCAGCATGGCCTGACACCGCTGCCGGAGAACGGGGAGCTTCCTTTCGTGGTCGAGCTGGTGGGGGCGATCCCGGTGCGCAAGACGTTCCTCGGTATTCCCTACGAAACTGTAGAAGCGGTTACGACCTACAGCGAGGCGATAGAGATCCTCGAACAGCTCCAACAGCAGGGCATCCACCGTATCCAGCTTAAATATTCCGGCTGGTTCAA
This sequence comes from Paenibacillus aceti, assembly GCF_003614185.1. GTDB lineage: Bacteria > Bacillota > Bacilli > Paenibacillales > Paenibacillaceae > Fontibacillus > Fontibacillus aceti. The sequence continues at coordinate 1,511,590 of NZ_KZ987724.1, read as the reverse complement.
TGGCGGCTATTACCATTCGCTGCCTTCTAGGGTCAAGCCGGAGCGGGTGCTCGGCGGAGCGAAGGGGCTTGAGAAGCTGATCGAGTACACGAAGGAGCATCAGATTGAGCTGTATCCCGATGTCGCCTTCCAGCGAGTATATAAGAACGGCAAAGGATTCAAAGCACAGCGGGACAGCACCAGATTCTTGAACCGTAAAGGCGCGTCCAGGCAGGCTGTTGACCTGGTGACGACGAATCTCGCGGAAAGACTGTATTATCTGCTCGCTCCGGATAAGCTCAAGAGCATCACAGATGCATTTGTGAATCATATTACACCTTATCCTATCCGCTCCCTGTCTCTGCGTGATCTGGGCGAGGAGTTGAACAGCAGTGTGGCGCCAGAGAAGACGACGTCCAGGCAGGAGGTGCAATCGCTGGTAACGGACAGCCTGGAGAAGATGAAGACCGAGATGGAGCGGCTGATGATCAGCGGCGGGAATGCCTACAGCCTTCCTTATGCCAGCACGATTGTAAATGCTCCACTACGGAGCAGTCGCTTCAATATCGAGACGGAGGAAGTGCCGTTCTATTCGATCGTGATCCACGGCTATATGGATTATGCGGGCAGGCCGCTGAATCTGGAGCAGGATCAGGACCCTCGTGTATCGCTGCTGCGCATACTGGAGACTGGCGCGGTGCCTGCTTATCAATGGTTCTATGCAGATCCTGCCATGATCCGTGATACGAAGCTGAACGGGCTGTATTCCGCTTCTTATATGAACTGGATCGATGAAGCAGCCCAGGGGTACCAAGAGATGAATGAGGTGCTCGGGGAGGTCCGTAATCAGCCGATCACCAATCATCGCAGGTTGCAGGAACAGGTATATGAGACGACCTATGGGCAAGGGCTTCGCGTGTTAGTGAATTATAACCGGGTAGCTGTTACCGTGGACGGGATGACGATTGAGGCGCTGGGGTATCGCGTGACAGGAGGTGGAGAAGCATGAGCAAGCTGCTGAAATGGCGGACACGAACCGGGGAAAAGCGAAGAATACCGAAGCAACACACCAAGCTCACCATGAATCAGAAAAAAGCAGTATTAGGAGTGCTATTCGTCACTCCATGGCTGCTTGGCTTCATTTTCTTGTTCCTGATCCCGCTGTATCAATCCTTTATCTACAGTCTTAATACGCTCACTCTGGGCAAGGGTGGCTTCGATACAAGTTACGCTGGGTTCAGCTTCTATCGGGAGCTGTTCACGAAGCATCCTACCTTCAATCGAACGCTGGTCGAAGCAATTATGGACATTGTGATCAGCGTCCCATCAATTACGATCTTCAGCTTATTCGTGGCGACACTGATCAATCAGAAGTTCAGGGGAAGGGTGTTCGCAAGGGCGATCTTCTTCCTGCCCGTGCTGCTTGCTGCGCCGGTTCTCTCTCTGGAGAATAGCTCGCAGATGACCTCTATCGCGGCTTCCCTCACAGGGGCGACGGAGGGCGGCGGTCTGGCATTTACGAGCTTCGAGCTGAAGCGGATGCTGCTTGAAGCAGGTGTAGGCAGTGGGATCGTCACTTATATTACGGGCTCTGTAGACCGGATCTATGAGGTGATCAGTTCATCCGGCGTACAGATTCTAATCTTCCTCGCCGCCCTGCAGTCGATCTCGCCATCGCTGTACGAAGCGGCTAGGATTGAAGGAACGACAGGATATGAAGCCTTCTGGAAGATCACCTTACCGATGATCAGTCCGATTATGCTTACCAATGTGGTGTACACGGTCATTGACTCTTACAACCGTAATGAGCTTAGCGTCATGATTAAGGACACGGCGTTCCAATCCTTGAATTTCAGTCTTAGTGCGGCTATGGCATGGGTATACTTCCTGATCGTCTCTATCATTCTGCTAATTACAACGGGGCTGATCTCACGCAAGGTGTTCTACTATGATTAACGAACAAGGAGGGAACCTGAATGAAGGTACAGACTGAAGTCAGGGCGGCCGCTTGGAAAATAAAAAAAAGTTTGCAGACAATATCCCCACTGCAGCGCGCCAAGCATTGGAGCTGGGTGATTGTACGTGCGATCCTGATTACGGGCTTCTGCTTCGTCATCTTATATCCTCTGTTCTTCAAGCTGTCCGTCTCCTTCAAGGATCGTATGGATGTGTATGATTCAACTGTGCTATGGATACCGAAGCATTTCACGATAGATACGATCCGCATTGCTTTTAATGCGCTTAATTATCCGAAGACGGCGCTCAATTCTTTGCTGATCGCCAGCGTGTCCACGTTGCTGCAGCTCATCTCCTGTTCGCTCGCCGCCTTTGCGTTCGCGCGGCTTCGCTTCAAGGGCAGCGGTCTGTTATTCGGCGGGGTCATCTTCACGATCATCGTACCGGTGCAAACCTTGATGGTCACGACGTATTTGAACTATCGCTATTTTGATATTTTTGGCTTGATCGAGCTATTCACCGGGCAGAAGGGGATCAATCTGCTGGACAGCTACTGGCCATTCATCCTGCAATCGATCACGGGTATGGGGATTAAGAGCGGGCTGTTCATCTTTATCTTCCGTCAGTTCTTCCGTGGCATTCCGATCGAGCTAGAGGAAGCTTCCTATATAGATGGCTGCTCCGTGCTGCAGTCTTTCACGCGGATTATGGTACCGAATGCTGTTCCGGCGATGGTGACGGTGATCCTGTTCTCCTTCGTCTGGCAATGGAATGACAATTACTATGTGTCGCTATTCCTCACCTCGACCGATGTGCTATCCACCAAGCTGCCGGTTATGTGGGCTTCGTTCTCCCTGAACGATCCGTTATATGCATATCTGGTGAAAAACGCAGGCGAACTGTTGTTTATGGCACCTATCATCATTCTGTACATCTTCGCCCAGCGTTATTTCGTGGAAAGTGTGGAGCGGAGCGGATTGATTGGTTAATGTGGTTAATCTTATTCATTTGCAAAAAGCCTCGTCCCGACCGGTTAAATTGTAACCGTGTTGCCAGGACGAGGCTTTTTATCGCTGTTTACCGCTGCTGTAGCGCCGCGTTTATTTCTTCAATCATCTCGTTAAGGCCCAGCTCTTCGTAGTGCTTCACAGTGTTATGCCACATGACAACCGGGTCCTCGCTGCTAATCGTGACCTTGATCAGATCCTCCAACGGATTAATCAGCGTTCCGAGCATATCCTTGGCCGGCGTGGATAGGGAGTTGATCTTGTGATAGGTCGGTGTGGCCGTGGCATAATTCAGCTGCCATTCCATCTCGTCCAGGCTCTTCTGGATGTTGCGATCACGGAAGTTAATCCGGTTCGTCTGGTCAAAGCGGAAATTCTGTTCCTTCCCCCAGGAAGCCAAAGACTTGAAGATGGAGAGGGACGGGTAGAAGCGTTCGAGATCGACCAACTTCCGCTTCTCTTCGTCATAGGGCCGGGTGATGATGATCAGACCATCCTCGCTATAATAATCCTGCCCCTCAAGCCCGTAGCTGGTGAGCATCTGCCCTTCTGGGGAGAGCAGGTAATCGTATAAACGCAAGATACGATCCATCTTCTCATCGCTAAGCTTCGCGTTGAAGTAAGTCTCCGACCAGTAGGTCTGAGCGGCGTAGAAATACCGCTGCCCCTCCTCTGTCAGCCACAGATGCAGGATGTCCACAGCATCATAAAATTTCTGCCAAGGGTGGAGCTCGTTCCAGCGCTCCTCCAGCTTGCTTAGCATATCCGGCGTAGCCTTGTAGACAAGCGCTCCCGCCGCATCGCTAACGAATTTCTGAATCGCGTCCTCTTCCTTCATATAGTAGAACTCCTGGTCTAGCACCCCGCTGGTGTACAGTTGTCGCAGCTGCACAACGACATTATCCATTTTTCTAGAAGCATAATAAGGAATCCACTGTGAATCCTCGAACACCCATTGCTCGGTTGCCAGTTGCGGGAAGGTGGAGCTCAGGGCCCAAGTCAGCATATTCATTCCCGGGGCGGTTAATCCTTCGACGGGGCGCGTTCCGTCCGGTCCTGTTTTGCGGTGAAAGATCGTCAGCAGATTAGAGAATTGCTCGAAGCTTGCGATGTCCTTGAATTTCCGTTCCTCCATCCAGTCCTTGCGCACGAACAACACTCTCTCCAGCATCCATAGCCGATTGGTCGGATAGCCGATCCGGGGCAGCATGTACAGCTTGTTGTCTTGCTTGAGCAGACGAATGTCCGGGATCTGGGCGATCTGGTCTACGTAGGGGTAAGGGGACAGGTCCTCGGGCAAGGGCTTGATCAATTGGTGAGTGATCCATTCATTGTAGATTCCCGGTGAGTCACTGGCGATTGAATGCGCGAATACATCCGGGAGTTTGTCCGTCGTGGCCCACATTTGCAGCTTCTGGATATAATCCGAGCTGGTGATGTTGATCGGTTGGATCGTCAGATTGAACTTCTGCTCCAGCTTCTGCAGGATGGGGTCATTCCGCTCGAAGGCGGTGCCGATATCCCAGAAGGCGATGGAAATGGTAAGATGCTCACGGTAAGGCGAGGTCTCTTCCGTGAGTTTCTGCTTCGTTGGGGACAGGGACGCTTTGCTCTGCTCGGATGCAGGCAGGACGGAGATGAATAATAAGGTAGCCAGTGTAAAAAGGATAGTGCGAATGGTGCGGGCAGATCGGAATGACGACATAGGGAAGCCCTCCTGATCAAGCGTATGTAATGATGCTGTAAAATATATGTATCCTACTATTATATTATTATAGAAGGCATTAGGAGGAATGTCACAGATTCGTTAACTTCAAGAGGGGCTGGATGTAAATTTTTCGGTTAGCGCGGCGTTATAGAGGTGAAGGACACATAAAGAACAAATGATTAAGCTATAGTTTATGTAAGTTAAGAAATTATTCAGAAGTGCAGGAGTACGTGATTTATAAAATCCATAGGTGAAAATATGAAAAACAGAAGTATTACTTTTAAATTGTTTTTTTTGTCTGTCATTTTTTTTGCTTGCTTTTATCTTATGATTATTCTGTCTCAGTTCTTCTTCTTTGAGAGATTCTATCAGGATTATCGGATAGAGAAGGTGGAACGTGAATTGGATAAGTTCGCCTTGAAGTATTCGCAGCAGGAGACAGAGACCCGGGAGATTCTCTTCGAGGCAGCCAAGTTCATGGGTCATAGCCGCAGCCAGCTGGCTGTCGTTAATATGGACGGCAATATGGTGATGGATGATCCCTATCGCTTGGTGCTGAAGCTTCCGAATAATCAGAAGGTACTGGTCGCTCTATCATTATTTCTAAGTATGTATTCGGATGAGTTCAAGACAGCGGGGATTCAATTGGGCGATCGATTAACGATTTCGGGTCAAACCGATACCGGTCAGAATGAATCTTCCATTGTGTTGTATCCGGACAAAATTTATAGACATAACCCTGACTCCACGCTAATCGGTCAGGATGTGGAAGATAATCCGACGGAGATTTCGGGAACTGTCGTTGATCTTGTGCTTCCGAATATTAAGAACTGGAACCATCGCCAGGGCTTGTTGATGGTCGCTTTATTCGAATATTTCCCATTGTCGCCTGAGGTCAAGGAACGGCTCAATGCGATGGAGAGACAGGAATTCAATTGGGTTGAGCCTTGGAGCGGCACGAGCAACTTCGTCATTATCAAGCCGATTATGAAGGAGGATGGCAAGAAGGAATTGCTGTTCTCAGTTACGTCATTACAGGAGATCAGCGATGCCAATGAGGCGCTGCGCTGGTTGTTTATTTACGTCGGATGCGGCGGTTTTGTCCTGATTCTGATTCTGGCGTTGTTCTTCTCGAAGATGGTGGCCAAACCGTTAATCGCTTTAAATGAGATGGCCAAGAAAATGCTGAATTTTGAATTCGGGGCGCTCAAGCCGATTCGCCAGAAGGATGAGCTGGGCAGCCTGTCGATGAGTATGCTGACGATGTCGCAGAAGCTGGATAAGGCGCTGCGTGAGCTTCAGGAAGCGAATGAGCGGCTGCAGAAAGATATGGAACAGAAAGAGAGAATGGAGAAGACGCAGAAGGAGTTTTTTACGAATGCATCGCATGAATTGAAGACTCCCTTAAGTATTGTGAAGAGCTTCGCCGAAGGGTTGAAGGACGGGGTAAACCTGAATAAGCAGGATCATTATGTGTCTGTGATTCTCGAAGAAGCGGATAAGATGGAAGTGTTGATTAAGGATATGCTCGATTTGGCGCGATTGGATTCGGGGACGATTGAGCTCCGCAAGACCTCTTTTATGCTGAGTGAATTAGTAGAGAAGGTAGCGAGCAGGCTGATGTATCAGTTACAGGATAAAGCGTTGGAAATCGTCGTCGTGCCGGTGAATGAGCAGCCTGTGATGGCGGATCCGATGTGGTTCGAGCAGGTGGTGTTGAATCTGATTACGAATGCCATTCGCCATGCGGAAGCGGGTAGCAGCATTCTGATCGAGATCTGCAGCGAAGTACACGGAACTACGCTATATATTGCGAATAAAGGCGAGAGGCTTCGCGAGGATCAGCTGGAGCAGATCTGGGAGAGATTCTATCGCGGGGAAGCTTCGCGCAGTCGGCAAACTGGCGGTACCGGGCTGGGCCTTTCTATAGCGCAACAGATTATGGATTTACATGGATGTCATTATACAGTGAGAAATCTGAAGGATGGGGTGCAATTTATTGTTGAACTCCGGAACTGATTCAGATTTGATTTAGATTCAGGCCTAGGATCAGACCAGGATCGTACAGGTAGAAAGAAGGAAGTCATGTGGGAAAGCGTGTGCTAATTGTAGAAGATGAAGCGAGAATTCGTGAAGTGATCTCGGATTATTTTCTCCAGGATGGCTGGGAGGTTAGTGAGGCGGATAATGGGCGGGAGGCGCTCGATTGGTTCGACACGATGTATCCCGATTTGGTCATTCTCGATGTCATGATGCCGCAGATGGACGGGTTCGAGGTATGCAGGGAACTGCGATTCCGCTCTGGGGTTCCTATCATTCTGCTGACAGCCAAGTCGGCGGATCAAGATAAGCTGCTAGGTTATGAGCTGGGGGCGGATGATTATATCACGAAGCCATTCAGTCCGAAGGTGCTGGTCGCCAAGGCCAATTCGTTAATGAAGCGTGTTACGGATAATTATCGACCGGACGGGTACCAAATTAAGTTCGGTTCCTCCGTCCTTAATACGCTGGCGCATCGGCTGGAGGTCAATGAGGTGGAGGTTGAGCTAACGCCGAAGGAGTACGAACTGCTCCTGCTGCTTATTAATCATAAGAATATGGTCGTCACCCGTGAGGTGATCATCGCCAAGGTGTGGGGGATCGAATTCGAGGGAGATAATCGAGTGGTAGATTCGCATATTAAAAAGCTAAGGTCGAAGCTCGGCTACGATTCGCAATATATCCGGACAGTAATCGGAGTAGGATATAAATTTCAAGAGGATTTATCAGAGTAGAGAGGAGATTGGTTATGAATTGGAAATTCATTCCTAATGGATGTACGATTGTCAATTTATCAGCGGGAGTAACTTCATTAATATTAACCATTCATGAGCAATATAGAATCGCATTTTTATGTATTGTATTGGCGGCGTTTTTCGATGTGTTTGACGGATTGCTGGCTCGGTTGATGAATTGTACTAGTGATTTCGGCAAGCAGCTTGATTCATTGGCAGATATCGTGTCCTTTGGTATTGCGCCGGTATTTCTCATTCTATTACATAGGATAGGAGATTTTCATTGGTTAAGTACGGTGACGGCGATTTTATTCCTGGCTTGCGGCGCATCTCGCTTGGCGAGGTTCAATATTTCGGTGTCGAGTCCTCAATTTACGGGCATGCCGATTACTTGTGCCGGGACGATATTAGCGCTCCTGTCACTATCCAATAGCATTAAGCCAGCGGTCGTGATCGCATTGATTGTGGTGCTGTCTTTCCTGATGGTCAGCCGCATTCCGTTCCCTTCATTGAAGAATATCGCAATCAGAAAATAACGGAGGAAGTATGGACAAGGCAATTCTGTTTATTTCGCAATATGGGTATGGAGCAATATTCGTGCTTCTCGCCCTAGGTATAGTAGGGCTTCCCATCCCGGATGAGACGCTGATGGTGTTCGTCGGTTATTTGGCGTCGGAGCGTATATTGAATTATTTTATCGCATTAATTATCAGTTTCATCGGCTCTGTTGCCGGGATGGCCATCACTTATCTGATCGGGAGACAGGTCGGCTCAAGCGTTATTGTGAAATATGGGAAATGGGTGGGACTAACCCCGAAGCGCTACGATAAGGTGAAGAAATGGTTCGATAAATACGGCACATGGACGATCGTGTTCGCCTATTTCATTCCGGGAGTCCGGCATGCCTCTGGCTATATGTCTGGTGTCACCTGCCTCTCCTTCAGGAGATACCTGCTATTCTGCTGTACTGGCGCGCTGGTCTGGACCATATTGTTCATCTCCCTGGGGTATTTCATCGGGGCTCAGTTGTTGCAGGGGTGAGGCAGGTTGATGTATGTTGCCTGCTGCGCAGCTCGCGGGTTCGCGCTAAAGTTTGCTAATGCAGGCTTCGTATTATTAGGTCAGCCAGAGATTTCTGGTTGGCCTATTTCTGCAGAATCCAGCTTATTTGAAGAAACTTCATTATCGCAGGTTGTTGAAAGCACAGGTGTGTCTCCTGGAGCTCTAACGAAACTCCATATCGTTATTTGAGTAAAATCAGCCCCCGTTCAAATCTAACGAAACACCATATCGTTATTTGAGCCGAAACCCGCTGTTTAGCCCTTTTTTGCCGCAATAGCGATACCCAGTTTCATTAGATCTTGAAATCACTCTTTTTGTTGCAGATAGCGATACGTAGTTTCGTTACGATTCAGAGTTGTCGGTACCTGGCTGGTGTGGAGGTGTAATCCGCATTATTTGCTGTATATTACTGTAGCTCGTGCTTGACAACGGAGGAACGATCACATATATTGTTAGTATCGACTTGATAATAACATAAAGTTACTAATAGATTCGTAAAGTTAGGTGAGGGTAGATGGAATTGCGGGATCGCAACGGGCTGACGGAGCGTGAGTTCCTGGAGCAATATGATGCGGGGGATTATGAGCGGCCGTCGGTGGCCACGGATATGGTGATTTTCACGGTGACAGATACAGAGGAGGACAATTACCGGAAGCTGCCGGAGAAGCAGCTGCGCATCCTGCTCATTCAGCGCGGCGGACATCCTTATTTGGGAAGCTGGGCCTTGCCGGGCGGATTTGTACGGCCTACGGAGACGACGGAGCAGGCAGCACAGCGGGAGCTGCGGGAGGAGACGGGTGTAGACAATGTCTATCTAGAGCAATTGTACACATTCAGCGATCCGGGTCGCGATCCGCGGACCTGGGTAATGAGCTGCTCTTATATGGCACTGATCGATAGTGGCCAGGTAAGGGTAGAGGCCGGGGACGATGCGGATAACGCTGCCTGGTTCCAGATCTCATACCGATTGCTGCGTGAGTCAAAAGAGTTACTGGAGGATGGCTACATCAAGACGAAGCAGTATGAGTTAAGTCTGGTTCACGGAGCTGATGTGTTGACGGCGGTGGTGGAACGAAAGATCACATCCACAGATACGGTCGATGCCACAGAGTATATGGTTGTGTCAAATGACGGCCTCGCCTTTGACCATGCAAAGATTATCGCCTGTGCGATCGAGCGTCTGCGAGGCAAGGTTGAGTATACGGATATTGCACTGCATTTGATGCCGAAGTTGTTCACCTTGACCGAGCTACAGCAGGTATATGAGGTCATCATGGATCGGGAGTTGCTGAAGGCGGCATTCCGGAGGAAGGTAGCTCATCTTGTCGAGGAGACAGATCATTATACAGAGAACGCTGGGCATCGTCCATCACGATTGTACCGGAGGAATAGGGGGAGGATTATATGATTTATAACATAGAGGAGCTGCGCAAGGCTCATAATGCGGGACAGAAATTCAAATATGTATTCTTTTGGGGGCATACGCCGCCTGCAGGTGGAGGTGTCAATCAGAGCTGCTTCAGCCAGTGGTGGAAGAGTGACTTCATCGTAGACGGTGTGCGTTATTCGTGTATGGAGCAGTATATGATGGCGGAGAAGGCGAGACTGTTCGGCGATGAAGAGATGGAGGCAGTGATCATGGAGGCGAAGCATCCGAAAGCGATGAAGGCCTATGGCCGCGCTGTGAAGAACTTCGACAATGACGTATGGGAAAAAAACGGCTATGAAATCGTGAGAAGGGGTAACCATGCCAAGTTCTCGCAGAATCCGCAGCTATGGGATTTCCTGCGAGCGACGAGAAACCGGATCATTGTAGAGGCCAGTCCGTATGACCGCATCTGGGGCATTGGGATGAAGTCCGGGCCAGAGGCGGAGAATCCGCTGAAATGGCGGGGACGCAACTTGTTGGGTTTTGCATTGACTGAGGTTCGGGATCAGCTACTAATACAAGAAGGAGAGTAAAGGATCATGACAAATCGAAAAACAATCGCCCAAGATACGCTGCGTTATATGCAGCAAGGATACTATGAAATAAACGGACGGCGGGTTGATTTTGCGGCGGAGCAGCGATATTCGGAGGAAAATAGTGTGCTTATTACACCGCAGCAGGGAGCTGAATTAGTCAGCGGCTGTACGCCGCCCCCGACTGGAGCCGTGGCGGAACAGACGGTCGCCAATGAAGCGACGGTCAAGGCGATTCTTGATTTCGCACAGGCCGGGACTCGGCAGGTCGGTGTGCTCAACTTCGCCAGTGCCAAAAATCCAGGCGGCGGCTTCCTGAATGGAGCGATGGCGCAGGAGGAGAGCCTGGCGGCTTCAAGCGGTCTCTACGGTACTCAGCTGCGCAATGAAGGCTATTATCAGGCGAATCGCGCCTGCAAATCGATGATGTACACAAACCATGCGATCTATTCGCCAGATGTGGTATTTTTTCGTGATGAGCGCTTCGAACTGTTGGAACGGCCTGTGACTGCTTCCGTACTGACGCTGCCCGCGGTCAATTATGGTCAGGTACTGTTGAAGGGGGAAGATCCACAGCTGGCGCTAGAAATCATGCTGGAACGTATGCGTCTGGCTCTGGCTATTTTTGCGGATCGGGGTGACCGAAATCTCGTGCTTGGGGCTTATGGCTGCGGTGTATTCCGCAATGATCCGGTGAAGATCGCCGCCTGGTGGGAAGAGCTGTTGGTGAAGGAGGGCTATGGAAGATTCTTCGAGCGGATTGTATACGCTGTTCTCGATAGTTCGAAAGATCGAAAATGTATTCGTGCATTTGACAGCCGTTTTGGAAATCAAGTAGGCTAGCGTTAAGCGGTTATACAGTCATGGAGGGATGGAGCTTGCAATATTTCAGCATATTTGTTTCCAGGAACGACATCGATGATCTTGAGGATAAAATATCGGATGTGTTCGCCAGAACCTATAAAGTGGAGAAGCGAGGCAATGATTACTTTTTACAGACGAATTCGATGTTCAAAAAGCAGAAACTAACGATCCGTACCTTGACCGAAGATACGGCTCCTGATTATTTTGAGACGAATATACCTGGAATGATGGGGTTTTATAGTCGGATTCCTTTTGCGGATGAGGATCTGCAGGGACGAGTGCTTATGCAAATCTCTGTCTTTAATACGCTGCTGGCTATTGAGGCTGAGAAGGATCTGAATGAAGGACAATTCCAGTCCTGTCTGGAGCTGATGGCGGCTATCGGGGGCATCGGATTTATACAGGATGGGACACTGCTGGATAGTGACGGCCGGATTATTGTGCATCCAGATGGTGCTTCTGGACCGGCTGATTTCAAAGTGCATGCCTGCACGAATAAAGTCATGGGGCCTCAAGTCACGACAGAGGAGGGCGGACGGAGAAAGCAAGCGTCTATCGCCTATATCCGGGAGCTCGGCATACCTTGTCTGGAATCGATGCCTGAGCTTCCGCCTGAAGAAGCCTGTAACTGGAAGTCGCAGGAGGATATCGCGAGGAGGGCGGCCGCGCTATTGATCGTGATCCAGTACGCTTGCGATGTAGCCCAAGGAGCCGATCTCGGGGAATCCAGGGATTTCATCATCGAGCTGCTGCGAAAATTCGGCGTGGAGGACGAGTTGACCGACAATGAACGAGAGCTTCTGGAGGATGAGAGTCCGACGAGTCAGGCGGCCATTAATATAACCTGGCAATACGAAGCCTATTGGGCATTGATCTGGGCACTCGGTCTGGTGGAGAAGCTTGATTTTCCCGATCAAGTGTGTGACTGTGATTATGCGATTTGGGCTGTCTCGGAATGTGATTCCTTCGCTGAATTCTATCGCAAGACCTCGCTGCGCAGCCATGAGGAAATTCTGGACGAGGCCGATCGAATCTATCGGCTGCACTGGGCCTGCGTAAACAGTCGGATTCATGATCAGGAAGCACCGGCTGGCATGAACGAGAGCATCGTGATGGAGAGACGCCGAGGCTTGTTCTGGATGATCGGCCGCTTCGACGAAGCCTGGGATGATATATCGATGGATACATAGTAGCAACTTCTCATTTCCGCCCTTTTATGGGCGTTTTTTTACGTATACATAAAGTTACGAGATTCTATTTTTGACTGCCAGAAATGATCTACATCTACTTTTATCTGAGCGTTTCTTGGAATATTATGGGGTTCTCTTTTAATTGCATAATATACAAGTAAAAGATCACAAATTGCTTCTATCGTGACCTTTAATTGCAAAAAGTACAGTTAAAACTATGATTTTTCGAGATTAGTTTAAAATTAATAATTTTAAGTGTACAAAATGCATTTATGAAGAAGTAATTCTAAGAATTCGGAATAATAAGTGTACTATTTGCAACTACAACTCTCGTACTTTCCAAGAATTACCTCTATACTTCCATAGAATGATACAATAATACAAAATATACCCCTAGGAAAAATTTACTGGGAAAATCGCACTTGGAAAAATCAAATAAAAAACTGGAGGTAAACGATGAAAGTCTGGAAATGGGGCTATGAATCTGATAAGTATGATTCTTTTACTTTTCCTGATCCGCTTGAGGTATTTGATCAATATTTTGATCCTTATTTCAATGGAACTGTAATCGGTGAGAAATGGGGAGTGGTGCCGTTTGAAACCTATCGTTCTCGGAAGCGTTGTGACTGCACAGGGATTGGTAGTAATATTCCAATATTTAGTGAGAAAGCCGTACGACTACTCGAACCTTATCTGAACTCAAATGCAGAGTTACTACCATTGCAGCATCCTTCAAAGGCTTACTATGCTGTCAATGTCACTAGAATTATCGATGCATTGGACTATGAGAACTCAGTTATTGAATATGTTAAAGGGCGCCCGCACCTTATAGATCAAGTTCATCGATTTGTATTTAAGTTGGATGTTATCCAAGAGCATGCAATCTTTAAAATTCCAGAGTATAAGAGTCTTCGTATTTTTGTGACGGATACCTTTAAAGATGCAGTTGAGGCCAATGGGCTAAAGGGATTTACTTTTGAGTTGTTGTGGGACTCTGAAGCGAACAGTGATGCTGAGGCGGATTTGGAGCGACAGTATCAGGAGGCACTAGCGGCTGTTGAGCATAATAAGGGTGAGGAATTTCCCTTTGATGAGGCTATAAAAAGAATGGAGGCTGGGGAGAGTTTAGCCAGTGGTCCATGGCGACTTCAGCAAGCTCCTGACAGTACAGTAAGACTTGGGAACTTACAGGCAGACGGGAGTTGCAATTGGATTCAACCCATCTATTATCCGCCCATTCTGCTTGATCTGAAATGGCATGTAGTGAATTCCTTGCCAATGAAATAAGTAGAACATAAGTAACAAGGGCCTGTCCAACTTTTTTGTGGGTCAAAGCCACGATTCCCAAACTCAGTGTGAACCTTCTCTAGCCCCCGCAAGGAGAACCGACGGAACGAGCCAGGACTTTCCACTGACAAGCGGTCAAAAATGACCGTTAGAGCATGAAAACAACAACTACGCTCTTCTAACGGACACTTTTGACCCTTAGAAGCACAAATATGCAATTTCTCGCGACAAATCCCCTTGTAATGGACATTATTGTCCGTTACAAGGGCAAGGATGCCACAGGATCAACGCTAACGGACAATGATGTCCGTTAGCGTTAATCCGGCCAGAACATGGGGATGTCACATTTTAGGATACGCAAAAGGGGCGTCTCAAGTCGGAAGCTCGACTTTTGAGACAGCCCCTTGCTTTACTCGCCCCAATATTGCTGAGCAATTTTTTGCCCTTGGTCAATCTTGGCCCATTGCTCATCCTCGGTCAGCTCATTGCCGCCGTCACAGGAGGCGAAGCCGCACTGGTGGGAGAGGAGCAGGCGCTCTTTCGGGATAATCTTGGACGCTTCGTCCAGCAGTTTGAAGACGCGGGCTTCGTCGTCAAGGGTGTTAGTTTTACTCGACAGCAGACCGAGTACGATTTCAGTATCGGGCTTGTCCTTGAATACGGCAAGCGCCTCAAGCGAACCCGCTCTCTCATCGTCCCACTCCAGGAAGAAGCGATCGTATTTCAGTTGCTTCAGGAACAAATCGGCAATTTTGCTGTACGATCCGCCGCCCATATTTCGAGAGTCATAGTTGCCACGGCAGTTATGCGTCCACATTTTCAGCCCGAGACTGTGACCGAACTCAATCACGGTATTGTTGATGTCGATAAATTCCGCAGCTAATGCACGAACCGATTCTTGATCGATATTTTCGCCCGTGTATGGGGAGTTAGGATTGTCATCCGCAAAAATCTCCCACAAGCAATCATCGAATTGCAGAATCTTCCCGCCTGCGGCGGCGTATTCCTGTACGAATTCTTTATAGGCCTGAATCAGGCCTGCTTTTAACTCCTGTGGCGTGGCATAGACGGAATCCTTGCCGCCGATATTATCGGACCACGAGAGTTCCCCGAAAATATGAGATGGGGATGGGACACAGAGCTTCGTCTCTCTGTCGCCTGCGAGCGCCGCCTGTCTTTGGAATATTTTAATGAAATGGTGGTTCTTGCCGCTGAGCGGTGCGGTGATACGTAGACCAATATCGCGACGGGTTTCGTATTTTTGCGTCTCGTCCTTGTCGCGGAAGAAGTAACCATGCTCGGCGATATAACGGTTGATGCCTGCTAATCCCCACACGAAATCCAAATGCCACATGGACTTGGAGAACTCCCCGTCCGTAATAACCTCAAGCCCATGCTGAATTTCCCGATCTATCACTTGTTGGGTTGCTTTATGTTCACATTTCTCATATCCCGCAAAATCGGTATAGAACGGATAAGTTATATCATCGCGATGTTCGATTTGGTGTTTGTAGCTTAGCAGCTCTGCAGGGCGCAGCAAACTGCCGACTGTTTGAAATTTCTTGCTCATCATGAAGCCCTCCTGAATGTGTAATATCAACAATGTAATATAAGGAGGGGCATATAGGGTAACTCCGTTATTCTATGATCCGTTATAGGTATTAGCTATATCTGTTCATCCATCAGCACATCATACTCGGATACTACCTGCTTTAATTCCTCAAGGTACATCGTGGCCTGTCTGGTGAGTTGGATGGAGTGATGGGCAATCCAGCCTACTTCGATGGAATCGTCGATGTGAAGCGGCACGGCCGTAATATTGTCTCCATTCAGATCTGCGCTTACAATTCCCGTTGAAATCGTATAACCATTGAGGCCGATCATCAGGTTGAAAATCGTTGCCCTGTCGCTGACGCGAATCGTCTTTTTGCTATACGCCGTGCTGAGGATTTCCTCGGAGAAATAAAATGAGTTGTTCTCCCCTTGCTCAAAAGAGAGGCAGGTATAGTCTTCCAAATCCTCCGGTGTAACATACTTCTTCTGGGCGAGCGGGTTGGTCGTGCTGACGAAAATATGTGGCTTAGCGATAAACAGCGGATGAAAGGTCAAGCCGTTCTCACGCAGCAGCTTCTCGAGTACCTTTTTATTAAATGGATTCATGTACAGAATGCCTAGCTCACTCCGAAGTGTCTTTACATCCTCGATAATTTCATGCGTCCGTGTCTCGCGCAGGGTGAATTCATATTCATCGGCATTGGTCTTCTTGACCATATTCACGAATGCGTTCACTGCAAAGGCATAATGCTGGGTTGAGATGGAACATAGGCGACGCGACGGTTTCTTGCTCAAATAGCGCTGCTCAAGCAGGCTTGCCTGCTCGACAACTTGCCGGGCATAGCCTAGAAACTCCACACCGTCCATCGTTAAGGTGATGCCTTTCGGTGTTCGATTGAAGAGTTCGACGCCGACCTCAGCTTCCAGGTCTTTTACCGCATTAGACAAGCTCGGTTGCGAAATATACAGGCTCTCTGCTGCCTTATTGATCGAGCCGCTATTCACGATCTCGATGAAGTATTTAAGTTGCTGCAATGTCATCGGATTCTCCTCCTGGGATACACAGAGTATAATGCTCTTATATGAAAAAAAAGAAATAATCGAAGTAAGTAGGTGGTCTGATTGACTCTTAATATACTGAATAGCGAGGTGCACAGCCTCTTTGATCAATTTACGGATCTGATCCAGGGGCAAACTCGTCGGCTGCGGTCATGGGAACAGCATATCACAATTCCGCCACAGGTTGGAGAGGGCAGCCTCTTAAGAACGCCCATCCGTCCTGGGATGGAAATTGTGTTGACCGACCTGACCTATGCCCAGGATATGAAGCTTCGTATTCAGGAGGCCTGTCCGTTGTTTGAGCTTAGCTATTGCCTTAGCGGAGACATTTATTGTGAATGGGATGGCAAAGAAAGCCATACCCATCATTGGACGGGCAATGTATTATATTTCGAGGACGAACTGGTCTATGAAGAGAAGAGCGCTGGTGTGCGACATCAAATGCTGGAAGTCCGCTTATCCCCGCAGGCGCTGTTCCATTATGCGGCTGATCCGAGCGAGCAGCACAGAATGGAGACTTGGCTGAAACGCCATAAGGGACAAATTAATCCTTACCCGAATACAGCGGAGATCCATCGATGCGTGTCGGATATGATGAACTGCGCTTATGATGGTGCGATGAAACGACTGTATATGGAGAGCAAGGCCATGGAGCTGATCGCTTTGTTCGGGGAAGTAGAAGGTCATGAAATGGAGAGCCACAGCCGCTTTCTGACCCGTGATGATCTGCTGAAACTGGATCAAGCCAGGGAATTGGTGATTCGCTATTTTGAACAACCATTATCCCTCCAGGAGCTGGCCAGAAGAGTCGGGCTTAATGAATTCAAGCTGAAGAAGGGCTTCCGGGAACGTTTCGATATGACCGTATTTGAGCTGGTGCGTAAGCAGAGGATGGAGAAGGCCTTGTATTATATGGAGGTACAGCGGATGAATATAGGGGAAGCGGCGGTAGCCGTGGGCTATAGTAATGTTAGTAATTTCACGACCGCTTTCCGTAAAATTTATGGCTACAATCCAAGCGAATACCTCAGAAGGTTCTCGCATCGAATATAATCCATAGAATAGACAAGTTGTTAAAAGAGGGATTTCGGACATGATCAGCCTGTTCGGAATCCCTTTTCGGCTTCTCCCGCTCCCTTTACAGGGAAAGAAAATCCCTTAGCAGGTAGAACACCGCCATATTATCACTGATAATGATTATCAGCTCGATTGTGCTGCCTTCGCTTTTCATTCGAATGACGGCTGCAGGGAAGGGAGAGGTAATAAATGACTTTAAATGATCTGACTGCTTCGCATGCGAGTGAGGTTAATGCAGCACCCGAGGCCGATCCGCGCCGCTGGTTCGCCTTAATACTGATTTTGCTGCCAACACTTCTGATTTCGCTGAATAATTATATGATGCAGGTGGCGCTTCCGAGCATGCAAGCGAGTGTTCATGCCAGCTTTGCTGAAGCACAGCTCATTTTCTCAGGATATTCGTTGGGGCTGGCTATTGCCTTGATACTAGGCGGGAAGCTGGGAGATATGTATGGAAGAAAACGCATGTTATGGATCGGGGTTATGGGCTTTACCTTTATGTGCTTGCTCGGTGGATTGGTGTCGAACCCGACTCTACTCATTATGATTCGCATTGTTCAGGGGGTGTCGGCGGCGATGATTCAACCGCAGGTGTTGTCCATCATGCAGAGCAGCTTCCTTCCTAGTGAAAAAGGGCTGGTCTTCGCCATTTACGGCGCAGTGATCGGTATCGGATTCACGTTGGGACTGATCCTGGGCGGTTTATTGGTGGACTGGAACTTATTCGGCCTTGGTTGGCGGATCGTCTTGCTATTTAATGTGCCCTTTGGATTGCTAGTGATGCTGGGTCTACCTATCATCCCTGAATCTCGCGGGCAGTCCAGCCAAGATATTGACTGGTTCGGGATTGCCCTGATTATTCCAGGCTTGCTCCTGCTCATTTATCCTTTGACGACCGGGCAAAAGCAAGGCTGGCCGCTATGGACCTGGGGCTCTGTGCTGTTGTCGATTTTGCTGCTGATTAGGTTCGTGCTTCTGCAGAGACAGAGGGAAGAGATCGGACGCATACCCTTAGTCGGGCTATCTATTTTTAAAATTAGGTCCTTCCGCATGGGAATAATTACAGAACTGGTCGTATATCTAAGCATGTTCACTTTTTTCTTCATCTTGAATTATTATTTGCAGTCGGGCCTGCATTTTGGGATTGCAGAGACGAGTTTTGCCTTTCTGCCGCTGGGTCTGGGATACTTCACCACTTCATTATTGTCATCGCGGTTGGTGCAAAGATGGGGAGCCGGGGTATTAAAAATGGGGATGCTTACGATGGGAGCTAGCTTATTTTTGCTGATCTGGTCCTTGCATCTTGATGCCGTTCATCTATTTCAGGGGCAAAATATACTGATTCTATCGGTGTACGGGCTGGGTTTGGGCATGGCGACGACACCGCTGGCCAATATGATCCTGCATCAGGTGCCGCCGGCCTTGGCCGGAACCGGTTCAGGGCTGTTCACGACCTTGATGTATCTGGCGAATGTTTTTGGAGTAGCATTGATCAGCATCTTGTTCTCAGCGGCCCTGCGCTCCCCCCTTGCGGAAGCCAGCCTGGAGGATTATGTAAGAGCTTTCTCCTTGTCAACCGGAATAAGCGGTGGATTGGCCTTAGCGGCGTTTGGCTGCGTAAATAGGTTAAAAGAGAAGGAGATGTGAGGGCTTGATTTCTTGACAAGCTTGATTATCCTTAGTTAATTTATTAATATAAGTTAACTAAATTAATAGGATGATGAGCATGACCAATACGGATATTTCACTAAGGGAGATCAAGAAGGCGAGAGCTAAAATAGCGCTATATGAAGCCAGTCTGTCTTTGATGGCAGATAAGATGTTTCATGAAGTTATGGTGGAGGATATTTGTCGGAAAGCGGAGTTGTCGCGTGTTACTTTTTTTAAGTTTTTTCCGAAAAAAGAAGATGTACTTATTTATTTCATGCAAATATGGCTTACCGAACGGATCATAGAAATCAAGAATGAGCATAAGCGTGGTTTCGATGCGATTCGGCATCTGCTATATAAAATAGGAGAACAATCCCAGGAGATCACGGGAATTATGCCAAGCCTGATTTCTTTCCTGGCGCAGATGAAGATGCATCCATGTCTGCAGGAATTGAGCAGGGCTGAAGTCTTTCTTTTATTCCCTGACGAAGAAGAGATAGGAGGTAAAGAGCCGAACCTACTTGAATTATTTAAGCGTAGTATGTTAGAGGCCGAAGAAGCAGGACAGCTCAAAAGGGGAATATCCATAGATGATGCGGTGAAGATTATGCTTACCATTTTTTATGGGGCTTTTCTGACGGCTCATCAATACGCTTCTACCGATATTAGCGGATTCTATGAGATCCATCTTCAGTTGCTTGAAAATCAATAAAACAGCTATAGCAGCAGTAAACCTGTTATTCAGCTACGATTTTATGTGAGGCCCATGCCATTTAGGTGTGGGCTTTTTTTTACTGTGACGCCGTCTATTATTGTTAACTTGAATAAAAACATTTACTCAAGTAAAGTTTTGAAATATAATTTGCATTGTAAGTATTATGATCCATGAATCAAGATTCGGAAAGGGGAATTCATATGACTACAAGAACTGGTGAACTGCATGTGGTAGTGGGGACGGGGCCGCTGGGTATGGCGGTAATGGAGGAACTGTTGCACAGAGGCAGAAGCGTGCGGATGGTGAATCGTAGCGGCCAGGCAAACGCGCCTTCAGATGTAGAGGTTATCAGAGGGGATGCCAGCGACGAGGCAAGTATCAGTCAAGCTTGTAAAGGGGCTTCGGTTATTTATAATTGCGCCAAAGCTCCTTATACCGAGTGGCCGGAGAAATTCCCGCCAATGATGAACGGGATTATTCATGCCGCTGCAAAAGAAGAGGCCAAGATCGTCTATGGCGACAATTTGTATATGTATGGCAGTGAATATGAGGTTCTTACTGAGGATTTGCCGAATGGTGCCACCGGCCGTAAGGGCAGAACCCGCGCCCAAATGGCTCAGCAGTTGCTAACTGCACATCATAGTGGGAAGGTACAGGCGACCATAGGGCGTGGTGCCGACTTTTATGGACCACGGGTTATGGAATCCTCATTAGGTGAACGTGTCTTCCAGGCTGCATTAGATGGCCGCCCCGCAGAGGTGTTGGGGAATATAGATATGCCGCATACATATCTTTTTATCCGTGATTTTGCCAAAGGCCTGGTGACATTAGGAGAGCGCGAAGAGGCATTAGGTCAGAGCTGGCATATCCCTGGGGCAGCCACACTAACGACCAGACAGCTAATTAATATGGTCTACGACATGGCAGGTAAACAGCCTAAGTTTCGCGTTGCACCTAAGCCCCTCGTTTCTCTATTAGCCTTGTTCAACCCAGACATGAGAGAGATCAAAGAAATGCTCTATCTTTTTGAGAAGCCCTTCATTGTCGATACGACTAAATACGAGAAAACATTCGGTTTGGATACGACTCCGCATGAGCTGGCGATTGCCGAAACGCTGGACTGGTTCAGGAACAGAAAAGGCTAATGAAAAACTTCATCACTTTTGTTTGGGGATGTACAGTAAGTAGGATAGAATATTATAGTATAATCAGTAGAGAAAATAGTATTTTCTGCTAATCTGCTAATCCGCAATCCGGGGGGACGATCACATGGAAAACAATCTCCTTGCTGAGATTCGCCGACGTTGTATCGCGAATGGAATGCAGCCGACTGATGTCCCTTCTCCCTTAACAAAGGTGACTGAAGAACATTTACAGACGCAAAAGCGGCTCTATGCCGACATTCTTGAGGTTACGGAGATTTTTGGGGAAAACACAATCAAATTGCTTAACGGTCAGATGGTGCTATTTCTCGTCACTGATGACAAAGGTCTGGTTATTGACTCAACTTTCGCAGAGCGAAAACTAGCCTTATTACATGGTGTTACTGGGTAGAATGTCGATTCAATATGGAAGTTGTAAAAATAGAAAAACACCGCTTCGTTTGGTAAAGTGAGAGTGTCCTAAGCAATCACTACCACGCAGAAGAGGTGTCCTCTACATGATAGAACAAAACGTACAGCAGAATCAACTTCCAAATGAAATTAAACCAGCCTTTAAAGAACTAAAAGTACTGCAACACCTAAGAACAGCGGGCTTTAAAAAGAAATTCGGTTATACCTGTTCGTTTTTATTCCAGCTTGTCTTTGTCCTTTTGTTCCACCACAAGAACTGGTTTCGTCTACTGGAAAGCGAGAAAGGTGCATCCTTTCCTGGCAAAGATGCGGTCTATCGCTTCCTGAATCACAGCGGCTATGCATGGCGGCGGTTTCTGTCGTTGCTCAGTTCCTCTACAATTGAGAAAATTCAACCGCTAACGGGAGAAGATCGCGTATCCGTATTTGTAGTTGACGACTCCATGTTCGAGCGCAATCGCAGCAAAGCGGTTGAACTGCTTTCCCGATTTAAAGACCATGCAACGGGGTGCTACTATAAGGGATTTCGTATGCTTACTCTAGGTTGGTCAGATGGCCATACGTTCATTCCGGTGGACTTCTCCTTGCTTGCTTCGATGAAGTCTCAAGTGAACGGCATCATGCAAGAGATTGATAAGCGTACGTCCGGCTACAAGCGGCGAGTTGAAGCTTTGCTTCCTGCTCCTGAAGTCATTCCGGCGATGATTGATCGGGCGCTTTCAGCGGGTGTGCAGGCTTCATACGTCCTCATGGATAGTTGGTTCACTCATGCCCCATTGATCCAATCGATACTTGATCGCGGTCTGGATGTGATCGGCATGGTTAAAGATGACAAGAAGCGTTATCTTGTTGGCGGAAGCCGATTAACTTTGCAAGAGCTTTACTTTAGAGCAACCCCTGTCCAAGGAAAAAACAAGGGAATCTTACGTTCCATCCGTACCGAGTTATCCCCAGGGATTCCGGTTATGATGGTATTTGTCCGCCACCGCTCGAAGAAGAAGGAATGGCTTGCGATTCTATGCACCGATCTCTCGATCCCCGAAGAAGAAATTATCCGGATTTACGGAATTCGTTGGGATATTGAAGTGTTTTTCAAGTGCGCCAAATCCTTGCTGCGTCTACAAAAGGAGTTTCAGGGCCGTTCTTATGACCTGCTGATTAGTCATACGACGATTGTCTTTTCACGTTACATTTTGCTGGCATGGCAACACCGACAAAGCACTGACAACCGCACGCTGGGCGGCTTATTTCATTTGCTGTGCGACGAAGTAAGTCAACTAGATTGGGCAGTCGCCTTAACACAACTTATTGAATTGCTTGAGGATATCGCCAAGAAGGCCAGTAAGAAGATCACAATACTCATCCAGACACAACTCCAGCAATGGATCGCTGGTTTGCCTAATTACATCAAGGCCTACCTGCCGAAATTAAGCTGCGAAAGTTGAGTTATTGACTCTTTTGGCAACCGGATCTTGAAAGAAAACTTATCGCAATTGAACATTAAAGAAGGGAGGATGTTGCTTGAACGAGAAGTCGGGATTTGTGCGACCTTGATTGCACTGGAGAAGAAGATCCCTTTTCAGACGGTGGGAACGGATCATTTCCATTTGGCTTTGCATGATTCTGCCTGTCATAGTGTTCCTTTCTCTTTCCCTGAGCCCCATGGCGGGCAAGGAGTATTGGAAGGCACGATTTCACTGATGACAAGCATCGTTGAGTTTAGCAATTATCAGCTAGCGATGCTGGTTAATATGGTAGAGTCGATGGCGAGGGAACTGATCTTAAGGAGGACGAACCAGCGTCAGTTGAATCTACATCATCTTATGGTCAATAACTTGGATACAGGCATTCTCCTGGCTGACCAAGCAGGTGTAATCGTTGATTTTAACAAGGTGGCACTAAGCATTATTCCGGATCGTATTGAGGTGGGGCAATCCGCGCTTCAAATTGCTGAGCTGGGGCCTTATATTTCGGAAGCGATTACGAAGGGGCGGCGGCAGCGGGATATTGAGGTTCATTATAATGTGGACGGAGTGCATACGGTTTGCCTGATGGATATGATCCCGATCTTCGAGAGTGGAGTCATTCAAGGCGTATACGCCCAAGTTCGCGACATTACCGAGCGCTATTTACTAGAGCAGCAAATCATAGTCAGTGAGAAGCTGTCAGCGATTGGTAAACTGGCAGCCGGTCTCGCCCATGAGATACGCAACCCACTTACTACCATCATGGGCTTCGTGCAAATTACCCATTCCCGCCTGCTTGATCCTGTAACGAAGCGGTATATGGGGTATGTGCAAGAGGAATTGGAAAGGGTCAAAAACCTTGTATCCGATTTTGTGACGATGTCCAAGCCTTCCGTTCCTATTGTCAAGCCGATTGCGATCAATGCTTTTCTGGATAGTGTACTTAGTTTTATGGAAGGACAAGCTGCTCTGCATGATATTCGGTTCGTACGGGATTACCATACTGCCGAGGAGGAGATTTTATTTGCTGATGCTGCGCAGATCAAGCAGGTCTTGTTCAATATTTTACAAAATGCTGTCGAAGCCTCTGAACCCCATCAAATTGTTACCTTGAGAACACAGAAATTGGGCGATAATCTACTCATTACGATCTCTGACCAGGGCAGCGGGATTTGTCCTGAGAATCTGACCAAAGTTCAGAACCCCTTCTTTACGACCAAGGAGAACGGTACAGGGCTCGGGCTGTCGGTTTCTTACCGCATTATTAATAATCACAACGGAGAGATCACTATCGATTCCAGATGGGGCGAAGGTACAGATTTTAATATTCAGTTGCCTCTAACAAGCAATTATAAGGAGTGTTCTATGTGAAGAATGTTGTACAGCTCTTGGTTGAAACTCTTGCTAAGCTTGGTGTTGAACATGTCTTTGGAATTCCGGGAAAATCGGTGGCTCCGATCATATTAGAATTTGGCGACCAGAACATTGAATTTATTCTAGGCAGGCATGAGAGCGGATCGGGCTTCGCCGCTGGAGGCTATGCATTTACCAATCATAGATTGGGGGTAGTTGTAGCTACCTCAGGGCCGGGGGGAACTAATCTTGTCACCGCGGCAGCCCATGCCAAGATGAATTGTCTGCCGGTGCTCTTCATTACCGGACATCAGTCGGTCGCTGAAATGGGAATTCCGCAATGCCAGGATTCTTCGCAATTTGGGATTGATTTGGCGGAGATTATGAAGCCGGTTACTTTGTTCAGTACGATGGTGACTCGTGCCGATAACTTCCCGGCTATCTTTACATACGCGCTGCGTCAAGCGATGACGGGGAGGAAAGGGCCTGTGCATCTGTGCATCCCCTTTGATGTGATGATCTCGCCTGTAGCTGATCCAACAATCTATTTACCGTCTGGAAATATCAATTACATAGCAACGAATTTAGCGGATGCGGTCAAGCAACTGCAAAGTGCTCGCAACCCTGTCATTCTGGCAGGTAAGGGAGTCGTATTATCGGGCGCACAGGAGGCGTTGGACAAGTTCGCTGAGAAGTTTAATGTACCTGTCGTAACAACTCCTGGAGGCAAGGGGAGCATCCATTCCTCCCATCCACTTTATTACGGGCCTTTTGGTCTCGGTGGGCATCAAAGGGCCAAGGATTTGCTGGAATCCGGGGTGGACTTGATATGGGTGATGGGTTCGCGGTTGAGTGATACTGCCTTATGTGGCCTGGACCGTGCTCATTATCCTCAGTCCATTGTTCAGTTTGATATTTCACCCGAATTCATGGGCGGAATTATTCAGACAGATTATTTACCTGTTCTCGGAGATTTGCGGACAAATCTGGAGGAAATCTTGCGTTTATACCCAGATGAGACTGCCGATTTACATATAGCCAAGCCTTATCATGATCCGTTGCCTGTGCTAGAATCTCTGTCTGTTGCTGAGGTTTGTCAGGCAGTGAGTGGACTTATTCCTGAAAATACCTCGATATTCGCTGATGATGGCGCCCATGGTTACCATGCGGTTCGCTGGCTCGATCTCAAGCCTGGCGTGAGGTTCTTCTTCGATTCGTATTTCGCTTCGATGGCGAATGCGATCGGGATGGCGATTGGCGCTAAATTCGCGGACCGATCACGCAATGTCATCTGTCTGACCGGGGATGGCTGCCTGTTCATGCTGGGCTCCGAGATATCGACCTGTGTCGCGGAGCAACTGCCTGTCATATTCATCGTAATCAATAATGGGCAATTGGATATGGCTTTGAAGGGGATGCGGCAATTTACCGGACGGACGGACGGCACCATATTCAAGCAGCCGCTTGATGTTGCGGCATATGCAGCTTCGATGGGGGCGGATAGCGCCAGATGTTCAACTCTCGGCGAATTTACGGAGGTGCTCAAGCAGGCGCTAAGTTTGAACAAGCCTTATGTCATCGATGTGATTGTCGATAAAGAAGAGATTCCTTCCTCCTTAGCGCGGGAGATGAAGCTGGATTAATGGGCTGCCAGGAAATCCCCGCAAATCTGCAGGGATTATCGCCCGAAAGCGCTTGTTTCTAGGAAAAGCCTGCAAATGTGCAAAATGAGCCTCATTATACCCAACTCATAGACAAGCTGTGCGAGGCCGTCGGTCTGTAAACACTCGATCCTGATCTTCCCATCAGCCTATGAGGTTGTTTTTTGTGCTATAATTCGTATTCAATATGAAGGAGGCGATGGTGCTGCCGAATTTGCAGATAGGTACATTCGTGTTGAATATGGAGCTGTTGATTTATTTGATCGCGGGCATCGTCGGCGTTCTGTCGGTTCGTTACCGGGAACGGGGCCGACTGGAGAGGGAACGGCGCATGTCAGGGGCTTGGAATGCGGTCTTTATATGGATCATTGTCTGGAAAGCAAGCTTGATCCTTTTCGATTTCCAGGGGGTCATCCGGCACCCGCAATCCCTGCTTTTCTTCAGCGGTGGAATTAGAGGAGTATGGCTTGCATCCATTGTAGTGTTAGCTTATTTGTTTCTGCGGGAGGTTCGCCGTGCTGGAAGCAGAGAGGCGATGATGAACGCAGTGACCTGGGGAGCTGGAATGGCGGCGGCCGCATTTCTTCTCTTCCTCCTGCTGGATGACGCGGCGGGAATTGCTGATTACGCAGGATTGTCCGTGGCCGTTACATTGCTGGCGTTCATGCTGAGCCCCTCGCTCAAAGCGGCAGTCCGCTCCCTTGCGACTGCACTGATCATCGGAATGATCGGGTTTACCATACTTAATTACTCATCGAGCGGCAAAAATGTCCAGCTTGATCAAGCTGCTCCCGATTTTGAGCTAACTGACTTAGATGGAAATGCTGTGCGCTTATCCAACTATCGTGGTTCAACTGTAGTGCTGAATTTTTGGGCCACCTGGTGCCGTGTCTGCCAAGCTGAGATGCCGCATATGGAGAAGTTTTACCGCGAACAAGGAGGGGAGGATGTCACTATTCTCTCGGTCAACGCGACGAGGCAGGAGAGAAATGCGAATCTCGTGGGGGAGTATGCGGATAAAGAAGGGCTAACCTTCCCTATCGTGCTGGACAAGAGTGGAGAGGTGCTCAAAGAGTATAGTGTGACCGCTTATCCGACCACCTATATTATCGATTCCTCCGGCATGATCCGGGAGAGATACCTGGGCGCGATCAGCTACGAGGGCATCAAGAAGACGGCGAAGTTGACCGATTGAGCTCGTTTTGATGGCTCTACTTGGGATTGCTCTAACGAAACTCCTGATCGTTATTTCCACAAAAACATCGGCAAAAAAATTTTAACGATACATCATATCGTTATTCACAGGAAAACAAGCCCCGGACCCCCAATTTGTGCGAATAGCGTTCCCCTGTTTCGTTACAATCTCTCGAAGCCCTTTTTGGCGCAAATAGCGATACCCTGTTTCGTTGCGCGCCTAGCCAAGCTAGGCATAACTAACTGATGAAAGTTCAGTCGGGGTAAAGACCAAGCTGCCCCGTAGCTAGCAGGCAGTCTACGACGAAATTCGTGGACTGAAGCCCTGTAAAAAGCATGTAAAAAAAAACATGTGAAGCAAATCCACAGGCCGTAATGAAAATGAACCCTACCGCATCGTCAAGGTTAACCTACCTCAAAGGGAGGAAAAGAGAGTGCCGAGCCCCGAGCGAAAGGGTGAAGGCCATGGAACGCATGAAGAACTTGGATCGCAGTGCGGAAGAACTCTCCGGTGTATAGGGGTCGGCATGTGGAGAAAGTTATGTCTGGAACTAGGGAGACCCTCACCCACACGAAAAAAATACGTAAATGGTGAACCTATAAGCCTAAATAGGTGAAATGGGAATCCGTGGGAAGGGAGTCGGAGGGGGCCATAGTACTGATGAGGCAAAGGACAACATAACCTTGCGGAGGGAAGGGCGTCAAAAGACAATACCCCACTTCATTCATGGGAACTGAGGAGGTAAGAGCGAGTGAATGCCCGAAAGGCTAACTACGCCAAAGAAAAAGCTCGACAACTACAAAGAACTCTATACCTTGCGGCTAAGGAAAAACCGACACGTCGATTTCATGCCCTCTATGACAAGATCTACCGGGAAGATATCATGACCTACGCGTGGAAACAGATCAAAGCAAACAAAGGTAGCGCGGGGATAGATCGAGTAACGATCCAGCAGATTACCGAAGAATATGGAGAGAAACGCTTTATCCAGGAAACCTGTGGTCAACTCAGAAATGGAACGTACCGCCCCTCTCCCGTTCGGAGAGTCGAAATCCCTAAAGGGGATGGTCGAACAAGACCCTTGGGGATTCCAACCCTGCGAGATCGACTGGTACAGATGGCCACAAAAATCGTGCTAGAAGGGATCTTCGAGGCAGATTTCAAGGACTTCTCCTATGGATTCCGCCCGAAACGAGGTGCCCACGATGCGATCCAGAAAATCATGACGACGGTCAATGAAGGGAAAATATACTGGGTCGTCGATGTGGATATCAAAGGATACTTCGATCATATATCGCATGAGAAACTGATGATGCTGGTAGAGAGGCGAGTAAACGATCGTAGAGTATTGAAACTAATCCGCGGATGGTTAAAGGCAGGAATCATAAAAGATGATCAGTTTTATGAATCAGAGCTGGGAAGTCCGCAGGGCGGCGTGATATCTCCATTACTGGCCAATATCTACCTCAACTATCTGGATACGATATGGGAGCAACAATTCTCCCATATCGGTACGCTGGTCCGGTATGCTGACGATTTAGTCGTTTTATGCTACCGAAAAACGGAAGCGATGGAGGCGATTCGCATCTTAAGAACGGTGTTCACCCGCTTGGAACTGGAAATGAACCTAGAGAAGAGTAAGCTGGTGAACATATGGGACGATGATGTGGGTTTTGATTTCTTGGGACATCACTTTCGGAGATTAAAAGTGGCTCGCAAAGGGGGAAAGGAAGCTCATATTTTGAGAAGCTTTCCATCCAAGAAGGCGATGAAGAAAATGCGAGCGACGGTGAAAGAGATAACGGGCTCACGACATCTACTCCACAAGAAAATAAATGACTTGATCGGGGAACTCAATCCAAAAA
>NZ_KZ987724.1:1108158-1482036 GCF_003614185.1 Paenibacillus aceti | reverse complement strand
GTTTCGTTGCGCGCCTAGCCAAGCTAGGCATAACTAACTGATGAAAGTTCAGTCGGGGTAAAGACCAAGCTGCCCCGTAGCTAGCAGGCAGTCTACGACGAAATTCGTGGACTGAAGCCCTGTAAAAAGCATGTAAAAAAAAACATGTGAAGCAAATCCACAGGCCGTAATGAAAATGAACCCTACCGCATCGTCAAGGTTAACCTACCTCAAAGGGAGGAAAAGAGAGTGCCGAGCCCCGAGCGAAAGGGTGAAGGCCATGGAACGCATGAAGAACTTGGATCGCAGTGCGGAAGAACTCTCCGGTGTATAGGGGTCGGCATGTGGAGAAAGTTATGTCTGGAACTAGGGAGACCCTCACCCACACGAAAAAAATACGTAAATGGTGAACCTATAAGCCTAAATAGGTGAAATGGGAATCCGTGGGAAGGGAGTCGGAGGGGGCCATAGTACTGATGAGGCAAAGGACAACATAACCTTGCGGAGGGAAGGGCGTCAAAAGACAATACCCCACTTCATTCATGGGAACTGAGGAGGTAAGAGCGAGTGAATGCCCGAAAGGCTAACTACGCCAAAGAAAAAGCTCGACAACTACAAAGAACTCTATACCTTGCGGCTAAGGAAAAACCGACACGTCGATTTCATGCCCTCTATGACAAGATCTACCGGGAAGATATCATGACCTACGCGTGGAAACAGATCAAAGCAAACAAAGGTAGCGCGGGGATAGATCGAGTAACGATCCAGCAGATTACCGAAGAATATGGAGAGAAACGCTTTATCCAGGAAACCTGTGGTCAACTCAGAAATGGAACGTACCGCCCCTCTCCCGTTCGGAGAGTCGAAATCCCTAAAGGGGATGGTCGAACAAGACCCTTGGGGATTCCAACCCTGCGAGATCGACTGGTACAGATGGCCACAAAAATCGTGCTAGAAGGGATCTTCGAGGCAGATTTCAAGGACTTCTCCTATGGATTCCGCCCGAAACGAGGTGCCCACGATGCGATCCAGAAAATCATGACGACGGTCAATGAAGGGAAAATATACTGGGTCGTCGATGTGGATATCAAAGGATACTTCGATCATATATCGCATGAGAAACTGATGATGCTGGTAGAGAGGCGAGTAAACGATCGTAGAGTATTGAAACTAATCCGCGGATGGTTAAAGGCAGGAATCATAAAAGATGATCAGTTTTATGAATCAGAGCTGGGAAGTCCGCAGGGCGGCGTGATATCTCCATTACTGGCCAATATCTACCTCAACTATCTGGATACGATATGGGAGCAACAATTCTCCCATATCGGTACGCTGGTCCGGTATGCTGACGATTTAGTCGTTTTATGCTACCGAAAAACGGAAGCGATGGAGGCGATTCGCATCTTAAGAACGGTGTTCACCCGCTTGGAACTGGAAATGAACCTAGAGAAGAGTAAGCTGGTGAACATATGGGACGATGATGTGGGTTTTGATTTCTTGGGACATCACTTTCGGAGATTAAAAGTGGCTCGCAAAGGGGGAAAGGAAGCTCATATTTTGAGAAGCTTTCCATCCAAGAAGGCGATGAAGAAAATGCGAGCGACGGTGAAAGAGATAACGGGCTCACGACATCTACTCCACAAGAAAATAAATGACTTGATCGGGGAACTCAATCCAAAAATCCGAGGATGGAGGAACTACTACACCCAAGCGGATAAAGGGATAGCAAACCGTTTTCTGAGTAAGATCGATTGGTATATTCGAAGAAGATTGCTAATCTTCTGGAGGAAGAAACACCATAGACGCAGACCGAGCCAGGGGATCTTTGAGTTACTCCAACGAGAGGGTTTGAACTCGGTTACGACGTGGAAAAGGAAAAGTACGTACTGCCCAAGGTGAAGAATGTCGGAAAGCCGTATGCGGGAAAACCGCACGTACGGTTTGATGAGGAGGGGCTGGTAAACCCAGCCCTTTACTCTACAGAGCACGGACCTAGGTGTGAAATAGAAGGCCCAGATTCCATCTGGGCCTTTGCTATGTCCATTTCAGGGGGCGTGGCCTGTATTGGTGGAGCAGAGCAATGAGTTTAAATGAAACTTAAACGGAATATGGGTCTATTTTAACCCCGTCATGATAGCTTGGAATAGAGAACTAGAAAGGACGAAATCATGATCATACGGGAGTGAAAATATGTGAGTACCAAGAAGAAGTCCAGGTTTTGGATCATAACAAAAAACACGGTTTTGTTCATTATGGCAACGGTTTTTATTTGGATCGTTTTTCATCTCGCCCTGACAGCGCACGAACAAGAAAAATATCCACCCTTGGGACAGTTGGTTAAAGTAGACGGGAGGCATATGCACATTTATACAAAAGGGGACGGAAAGCATACTATGGTCCTATTAAGTGGTCTTGGCACAGCCGCCCCTGCATTAGATTTTGAGCCCTTAATAAATGAGCTGGCGATAAATAATAAAGTAGTCGTAGTGGAGCTTTTTGGATATGGTTGGAGTAGCTTAACGAATAAGGAACGAACCGTGGAGAATATAGTGGAAGAGCTTAGAACTGCTCTACATCAGGCAAGTATTGAAGTGCCCTATATATTAATGCCACATTCAATATCCGGCATATATAGCATGTACTATGCCAATAAATATCCAGAAGAAGTTAAAGCCGTTATAGGGATTGACCCGACCTTGCCACAAGCATTGCAGTATTTTGGGGAATCTGCTCCTACAATGCCCCAATATATGGGGTATATTTCACTAACTGGAGTTTCCCGATTAGCTACATACATTAATCCAAAGAATTACCTGCCTATAGCTGAAGAAGGTACTTATTCCGAAGATAACTTAACAATGACCAGAGCCATCTCGGCTTGGAAAGGGTATAACAAGAATGTCATAGACGAAATCAATGAAATAAAAAATAATGTAGACAAAACAGCTCCTTTGAAATTTCCACGGGCTCTCCCCGTCCTGTTCTTTACTACGAAAGAAGACAGAGTCAATCAGGATGGTAAGTCCAAGACAGCCTTCTACCAAACACAATTAACCAAGAGTTCTGCCAGCAAGATCATTGCCTTAGAAGGACATCATTATCTTCATTGGACCCGTTCTAAAGAGATGAGTCAGCAAGTTCAAGAATTTACAGATGCACTTACGGATGAGTAAAAAAAGGAACATGTATAGTAATTTACGGCAATTTATAATTATGATACTATAGCAAATAGGAGATGTATGGAAGGAGCATGGACCGTAATGGGAGATATCCTTTAATGGCTCATTAATTGAATGATGATTGATTCCGCATGTTATGGGGGTCAGTTTATCGTTTTCAATTTTTACCATTATAGGATCGCTGGGTTCATATGCTATAAACACACCGGGCGAATACCAATTTTATGGTGTTCGTTTTTTTATTGGTGAGATTACATCTCCAGTAGCAAGATGTTCAGCGTTTCCACAAGGGGATGCTTATCAATGAAAAGATTAATGAATAAGATCGCGATTGTGACTGGGGCTAGCCGGGTAAATGGCATCGGTACCGCTATCTGTAGAGAATTAGCCAAAGAAGGCGCAGATATTTTTTTTACCTACTGGTCGAAGTATGATCGTCAAATGGAGTATTTCATCGAATCGGATCTGGAATGGCCGCAGCAACTCATGGAGGAGATCCGTGGGCTTGGGGTCAGATGCGAGTTGATGAGGTTGGATCTTTCGCAGCCGGAAGCACCGAGTGCGCTGCTTGATCAAGTTCATAAGAAATTAGGATCACCATCCATTCTTGTGAATAATGCCACCTATTCCGTGGACGTGGATTTTCGATCGATCGATGCAGATATTCTCGATGCTCATTATGGCGTGAATGTGAGAGGAACTTGTCTGCTCATGGCGGAATTTGCGCGTCAAATTGAAGGCAAGCATGGCGGCCGAATTATTAATATGGTGTCAGGTCAGGATAAATCGCCCGAGCCAGGGAATTTGGCTTATGTTGCTACCAAAGGGGCGGTCTCTACTTTTACGAAATCGGTTGCTCTGGAGCTGGCGCCGCTCCAAATTACAGTGAATGCTGTAGATCCTGGGCCTACGGATACGGGATGGATGAGCCGTGACTTAAAGGAGCAATTGCTGCCTAAATTTCCGATGGGTCGGATCGGGGAACCTGCAGATGCGGCGAAGCTAATCGCCTTCCTGGCGAGTGAAGAATCCGAATGGATCACAGGACAAATTATTCATTCAGACGGAGGCTTTTGGTGACCAAGCATTTGTAGTTATAAATCATGACTGGGGGAGGAATATTTCTTGGCAAAGGATTCGTCAAATCACCCCATCAAAAAGAGTCGTATTTTTTTGTTATTAGGGTTGCTATTAGTTGTTTTATCCGGGTTTCGACTTTTATGGATGGAGCTGGCCCCCCATTCAAAGCATGTGTCAATCGAGAACGGACAATTGGATTTGCGCAATTGGGATGCGGAAGCTGGCGAGATGTTCTTGCTTGATGGACAGTGGAAGTTCTATCCTTCGCAATGGCTGATGGATGGGCGGGGACAGCGGGAATTTAGCGATCATGAGCCAAGATTTATTCAGGTCCCGGGAGGCTGGAATCGAGCTCTGCATGCGGGAAAATCAACACCCTATGGCTTCGGTTCTTATCGTCTGCGTATTTATGTAAATCCGGAAAAGGATATGAACTATAGTATTCGCATTCCCAGTGTGCGCACGGCATCAGAATTATATGTAAACGGACGATTGCTCGCCAAATCCGGTCGGGTGGGGGAGACGAAGGAGGAGTATAAGGCGAAGAACCTGCCTTATTCCACCACCTTTACGGCCGATGAGAACGGTGAAATCGATTTAGTGATCCAGGCGGCGAATTATATAGATAGTCGCAGCAGCGGCATTATTCGCTCGATCAAATTGGGCTCGGAAGAAGCGATCGCCAAGGATATGAAGCTCTCCGTGTCTATGCAGATGTTGGCTGCCACTATATATTTTATGCATTCGATCTATGCACTGATTTTGTTCTTGCTGGGAAATAAGCAGAAGCGTCTATTATATTTTTCTTTGCTGACGCTATGTGTAACGCTTAGTAACGTATTAAGCAGTGATGAGAAGCTATTCCATCAGTTATTTTATATCGGCTCAGGCTGGGATTTTCGGCTAGCCAATGTCGCTTTCATGATTGGTTGCTATGCTTTGCTGGAGTGCACGAACCATCGTGAGCTCCCTTATTGGAGAAGAGTATATCCTTTGTATACGGTGATGTTCCTGGGGACGGCTGTGATCACGTTCTTTTTAGCGCCTCATCAGGTGATTATGCTATTCCCGGTATATTTTCTATTGGGGAGTATCGCAGGGGTAGTTACATTGATTGCCATCTTTAGAATAGTCATTACGGATATCAAAAAACACCTTCTACTGTTATGCTCTCTGTTAGCGCTGATTCATCATTCTCTCTGGTCATTATACTTGCGGGAAAGCGGTATGAGTATCGTTCATTATCCGTTCGATCTGATTATTTCGATGGGCTGCATCGCTTCTGTCTGGTTCAAGGATTACTTCATGATGCATGCGAACACGAAGGAGATCGCCGCGACCCTGCAGAGAATGAATAATCATAAGGATCAATTTCTGGCGAACACTTCCCATGAATTTAAGAATCCGCTGCATAGCATTATGAACATGTCGCAGTCTGTTCTAAAAAGAGAGCGGCATTTGCTGCAGGATAGGAGCATCAGAGAGCTTGAGACCGTTCTTACTGTAGGCCGTCGGCTGACCTTTATATTAAACGACTTGATTGATGTGATGAGTCTGCGGGAAGGTAATCCTCGTCTACAGCAGGAAGTCATCCGGATTCAACCGATCGTGACCGGAGTGCTGGATATGCTGCAATTTAATGCCGAAGTAAAGGAAGTCCAAATCGTGAACCAAGTTCCTGAGGATTTCCCGCCAGTCATTGCCGATGAGAACCGGGTTGTTCAGATTATCTTCAATTTACTGCATAATGCGGTGAAGTTTACGAATGAAGGGATCATCTCCATCCAGGCTTACTCCAAGGACGGAAGGGCATATATTGCGATTGCGGATACCGGGATCGGGATGGATGAGGACATGCTGAAGCGTCTGTTTCGCCCCTATGAGCAAGCTGGTACGAACGAGACCCTGATTGAAGGCGGCTTTGGATTAGGCTTAAGTATTAGCAAGCAGTTGGTCGAGCTTCATGGTGGTAAGTTGGATGTATCCTCTGTGCTTGGAGAGGGCTCTAAATTCACCTTTTCGTTAGAATTAGCAGGGCCGGAAGCAGTGGAGAAGGTGGCTTCTAGCTCATTCGAATATCTGGCGCTCAAATATATGCCGATTCAGGAGGAAGTCGCCGTCGATGTGGAAAAGGCAGGGTTCACTCTAGCTCAAAAACAAACCGTTTCAGATGAAGAGAAGTTGGCCCGTCCCTTTATATTGATCGTGGATGATGATCCAGTGAATCTGCAGGTGCTTGAAGCCATACTGCCTTCAGATGAGTACAACACAACGATGGCAACGAGTGGTAAAGAGGCGCTGGCGATGCTTGAAGCCAAGGAGTGGGATCTGGTCATTTCAGATATTATGATGCCGCGAATGTCGGGGTTTGAGCTGACGCGAAAGATTCGCGAACGGTTCACACTCACGGAACTTCCCGTTTTGCTCCTGACTGCAAGAAGCCAGCCGAAGGATATTCAGTGTGGATTTCTGGCGGGAGCGAATGATTATGTAACTAAACCGGTAGAACCGTTAGAGATCAGGTCACGGATCGAAGCGCTGACGACGATCAAGCAGAGCGTTCAGGAGCAATTACGATTAGAGGCGGCATGGCTGCAAGCGCAAATTCAGCCCCATTTTCTATTCAATGCATTAAATGCGATTGCTGCTCTAAGTGATGTGGATCTAGTCAAAATGCGGGATTTACTGGATGAGTTCAGTATTTTCCTGCGCAATAAGTTTAGTTTTCAAAATATGAACGGCCTGGTTGCGATTGATGAGGAGCTGAGTCTGGTGCGCTCTTATCTATATATTGAGAAAGTTCGCTTTGATGAACGGCTAGAGGTCGTATGGGACTTAGACGATCAATATGCAACGCTGAAAGTTCCGTTTCTATCGATCCAGCCGTTAGTCGAAAATGCAATCCGACATGGCATTATGAAGCGCAGCCGCGGAGGGCGGATGATCATTAGGATTTCCGTCTATGACGCGTATGCCGAGATATCTGTTGAAGATGACGGGATCGGCATGGACGAAGCGCAATTACAGCGCATGTTGGAAAGGAAGGCGGATCGAAGTGCCGGGGTCGGCTTGATCAATACTGATCAACGATTAAAGAGACATTTCGGATCAGGACTTCATATAGAGAGCTCGCCAGGCAAAGGGACCAAGGTGGCTTTTCATATACGGAGAAGCAGTGTTCATGCCTCACAGGTGTAAAGAGCAGCGGGGGGGGGGGTTAAATCCAGAGCAGAAGAGCCGTGGAAGCGGATGATTCTGAACACCCCGCTGCTTCATCTATTTATGTGAACATATAAATACGTTACGGATAAGGCCGACTGCTCCACTTTCTGGCGCAAATAATTCAAATTTTTCGTTGACAGTTTTTAGCAATATAAGGATAATAAATGTAATCATAGTAAAAGGAGGAGTGGTAAGCTAGCTTTAATTTAAGAGAGTTATGTACGTGCAAAGATTCGGTTGTCCCTTAATACATGAACCCCAAAAGGAGTGTAGCGATGTACATGTACGATAAAATCGTAGATATTCTGTGTGCTATTAAAGAAGACCAACCGGAACTCCGCCAATCCCTGTCCCCCAATACTGATTTGAACAATGATGTTGGCCTCGATTCGCTACAAATGATTCAGTTTATGCTCAAGGTTGAAGATCAGCTGAACATTATCATCGATTATGACCAATTCGATTATGAACACCTCCACTCGATTGATGCTTTTATCTCTTTTCTGAAGAGCTGCCAACCGCAGAAGCAGCCATTGTACGAAGATGTCAAGCAGTAAAGCTGCTGCCATTCCGAAGACTGTCATGGGGACCTTCGATCCCGAGACACGCTGGAGAGATGCGAATCTGGCCCGACTGCCAGCGATGCCCGACAAGGACCGTGAGTCGATTGTCCTGTGCATGGACGAGCTGCTCTTTCCGTTCTGCGGGCCGGATGATACCCTGCACAGCCGCTGTAAACCTGATCCCTCACTGCATGAGTATCTGCATGGCTTGGGCTTTTCTTTTCGTACCCGTTATCATTTTGATTTATATGAGCAGAAGGAGCCTTTACCCGAAGCGGATATCTTCAAACAGTGCATATTCAGACTTGCAGCTGATCAAGCTCACTCGCCGCATGAAGCAGTGTTCACCTCCGCCGCCCAAACTCTGTCTCCCTATGCCGTCACGGCGGATACGGAAGCTTATCTCAATGTTGCCGGGCCTTTTACAGCTCTGCCGGAGCTTAAGACGGTTATGCGTGTTAACTCCAAAATATACTCCAACCGGCTCCTGTCCAAAATCGGCGACAAGTGCTGGGGGACCGAGATCAATAGTGCAGCGGAACTGGAGACAGCCGGAAATGCGCTTCTTAAGCAGGGGGTATATCTGGTCAAAGATCCCTTCGGTGTGTCGGGCAAGGGCAATCTGCTCATCGACAGTGAAGCTATGCAGCGCCGAATCGTGGCGCATCTGTCTAAGCAGGAGGCGAATGGGTGGCGCTCTCAATTCTTGCTGGAGCCTCTGCTGCCCAAAGAGATCGACCTTAGCTCGCACTGGTTCATCCGGGAGAGTGGTGCGCACCAATTTATCTCCGTGCAACGGATGATGAATCAGCAGCAGAATTATAGCGGTTCTATTCAGGCAGACAGCACATTCATACGATTACTGGAGGAAAAGGGCTATTTCGAAGTGATAGAAAAAGCACTCCGGCAGTTGGCGGAGGACGGCTATCATGGCTTCGTCTGCTTCGACTCCATGATCCTGAGGGATGGCGAGGTGGTCCCGATTGTAGAGATCAATGCCCGCAAATCTATGGGCCTGATCAATGCTTATCTCGATCAATGCTGGGAGCCGTACGGTCGTACAAGCTGGCTTACCTTCTTATCTCTCGGCCTTCCGGAGGGCTTCGTGTTCGCCAAATTGCTGCATGCACTGCGCGAGTCCGGTCTTCTCCTGACTGTCCCGGGAGGGTACGGGATCATGCCTCTATCCTCCAACACCGTCATGATCAACGAGTTGCTGACGCTACGCCGTATCGCTGACGATGCGAAGATGAAACGAGGCATGCCGAAAGGACGGCTGTACGTATCCGTGCTGGGCCGTGACGACGGACACCGCAGCGAGCTGCTGGAAAGCCTGCGGCAGGTGCTGGCCGACTTATCTGTTAAAGTGTACAACTAAATATAATGCTCGGAGGCGACGCATGAATTCATCTTCGATTATTTTGCTGGCGTCGGGAAATTCCCTCGGCGCATACATCCCGGCTATGCATCTGCACACTTATATGCAGCATAGATGCGTCGGAACAGAAGTTCATGTTCTGGAAAATCTGTATGACGAAGAAATCCGGCGCAAAATCCGTCTCACCAAAAAGGCGTTCCATGCCGATTTCTCCGTTGCCCGGATGGGACATAAGCTGGCTAAGACCGTTGACACTTCACTGGATGAGGGAGCGGTCCAATGGCTGCTGGAGAGCTGGAAACGGGACGGTGCTACCCGCTTTGTAGTGTTTACCGGCTTCTGGCTGCCGATTCTGGAGCGCTATAAGAGCATTGCCGGAAGCACTCTGGACATTCAGCTGATCCGATTGGATGCATGGGATACGCCGTCATTTAAGGTGCATAAGCAGTTGTATCCTGACTATGATAACTTCTGGTTCTATGAGCCTTCGAGGCTATCTCCGACCAGTTACATCGCTTCGGATGCAGTGGACCCACTGCCTTATGGGCAGCGCGGCGGACGAATTCTGATCCATGGTGGCGGCTGGGGAATCGGGACTTATGCCCGCACGATCTCGGAGCTTCGCCAGCTTGGCTTCGGCCTGGATGTGATCGTCTACGATCCCGCCGAGGTGGAGGAGGATGACGGGGTTACACGCTATTTCGGAACGGAAGCTTCATGGGACCCGTGGAGCCGGGATGCACAAGGGCGGCATACCTTTCCGCCGATGCTCCGTTATATCCGTGAAGGTGGCGTTCTGCGCGAGTTTCGGCTGGATGACTATTCGGTTTATACAGAGCTGCTGCGTAATTGCGCGGCGATCATCAGCAAGCCAGGGGGAGCGACCCTGAACGACTCGTTGTCATATGGTGTCCCGTTTATCATGCTGGAGCCATTCGGGGACCATGAACTTCACAACTCGACCTATTGGCAATCCTGCGGCTTCGGTATCGGGTTTGCGGAATGGAAGGCCGGGGGCTTCTCGAAGCTTCATCTGGAGGAAATCTATAGAAGATTACTGGAGCAGCGATCAATAATTAACCATTATGGGGAGGTATACCTATGCAGCCGAAAACAGCAGTTACGTTCGACCCTCTGACATTCCGGAATATGAAAAGAACCCTGGTTCCGCTGGCGGAAACGGGTAGGAAGCGCCGGGAAGATCCGACTTATGCAGCTCCCGTGCCTTATGAGATCGGGATCAAGCTTAACAACGGCTGCAATCTGCGCTGCAAGCATTGCTTCGAATGGAACCCGGAGGGCTTCCATCACGGTTTTGCCAAGGAAGTAAAGAACGACGAAATCGAGATTTCTGTCGTGGAGAAGCTGCTGGATGAGACGAGAGAACGTAAGTCGCGCGTATTTCTATGGGGCGGGGAACCGCTATTCTACTCCAAGTTCGATGAATTGGCTGAACTGTTAGCTAGAGAAGATCGCTATACGACCATCTGTACGAATGCGATTCTGATTGAACAGAAGCTGGACTCCATTCTGAAGATGTCGGAGAATCTGGTCATGCTGGTCAGCCTGGAAGGCTTCGAGCAGGAGAATGATGCGATCCGGGGCAAAGGCACGTTCAAGAAAGTGATCCATGCGGTACAGCTGCTGCTGGATTTGCAGAAGGAGGGCCTGTACAAAGGCAAGGTATCCATCGCTCTGACCGTGAATGATCAGATGGTCGGTCAGCTCTACAGCTTTATGGAATTTTTCGAAGAGATGGGCGTAGATTCCGTATACTTCTGCTTCCCTTGGTATATCCCTTCCGATACGGCCGAGAAAATGGATAGCTACTTCGACGCTCATTTCCCGCATCTTGCCTCTCACTTTGCCGAAGACCATAAGAACAGCTGGCACTCCTTCACTTTTCATATCTCACCAGACCACTTTGACACACTGATCGAGGAATTGAAAAGAGTGAATTCCCGAGTATGGAAGGTACGCATCCGTTATCAACCGGCGCTGGA
The DNA here is from genome assembly GCF_003614185.1 of Paenibacillus aceti. Taxonomy (GTDB): domain Bacteria; phylum Bacillota; class Bacilli; order Paenibacillales; family Paenibacillaceae; genus Fontibacillus; species Fontibacillus aceti. The sequence goes on along the minus strand of NZ_KZ987724.1, from coordinate 1,470,632 downwards.
GCCCGAAGAGGTAGAGGGGTTTATCCGCGGCAGTGAGAAGCCGGCGATGAATCGCACGAAGTGCTTCTCTATCTCGAATCGGATGGATGTGATGCCGGACGGCAAAGTCAATCCGTGCAAATTCTTCCCTGAATTCAGTGTCGGCAATTTGTACGAGGAGAGCGTGGCGGATATATTCCATGGTGAAGATCTCCGCAAGCAGCGGGAGGTTCTGGCCTGTGGTCTGATGCCGATCTGTTCGAAATGTGTGCTTCTTTATAACAATGGAGTTTAAGCGCTTAAATTTTATATCACCCATTCAGACAAAACAAGCTATCGTCCAGGAGGAGCAAAATGGACTTTATCCATGTACGGGAGCTGCACAAATCATTCGTGTACTACCGGAAAGAAGCCGGGCTTAGAAATTCACTGAAAAATCTCTTTGTCCGCAAGTCACTGGTGAAGGAAGCGGTTAAATCCGTTTCCTTCGACATTGGCCCTGGCGAGTGCGTCGGATTTCTCGGTCCTAATGGAGCGGGGAAGACCACGACACTCAAGATGCTGTCAGGCATTCTATATCCCACCAGCGGGGAGGCTAATGTGCTCGGCTATGTGCCATGGGAGCGCAAAAATGAGTTCAAACGGCTGTTCTCCATGGTGATGGGGCAGAAAAACCAGCTATGGTGGGATCTTCCCGCCAGCGAATCGATTTATCTGAATAAATGTATTTATGATGTGGACGATCATCTCTACCGTCGGAGTCTTGCCGAGCTATCGGAAATGCTCGATGTACAAGATCTTCTGGATGTGCAGGTACGCCGCTTGTCCCTCGGCGAACGGATGAAGATGGAACTGATCGCCGCGCTGATCCACCGACCTCGTCTGCTATATCTGGATGAACCGACGATCGGTTTGGATTTCCCCTCACAGAAGAAGGTTCGGGAGTTCCTGAAATACTATAATGAGCAGTTCGGCGCGACGATCCTGCTGACGAGCCATTACATGAAGGATGTGGAGGATCTCTGCAGACGGACGATCATCATTAACGAAGGAAATCTTCTGTATGACGGGGAGCTTCACAGAATCAACGATCGGTTTGGCGAGCAGAAAATTATCAAGCTGCAATTCTCCGAGCCCGTCACCGAGCAGCGCTTGGCCAAGTTCGGAAGGATCGTTCGTGCGGACGATTATAGCGCGGTGCTTGAACTGCCCAAGTATCGTCTGAAGGAGGTATCCCGCGCAGTGCTGGATTCTTTTCCGACGATTGACTGGACGATCGAGGATGTACCGATTGAGGACAGCATCTCCATGCTCTATCACAAGGAATCCGTCGGATGAACAGGCGTAGATTGTATTCCGCTATCTTCTCGATGGGTGTCCAGCATTCGATGGAATATCGTCTTCACTTCTTTCTCGGTCTGCTTGGAGCTATGTTTCCGATTCTCGTCCAGTATTTCATCTGGACGGCGGTCTATCGGCATTCCGGTCAGGCGGCGCTGTTCTCGTATTCATACGGTCAAATTATATTGTATACGATCCTGGCCGGATTGGTGTCTAAGTTAATTGCTACCCAGTTCGAGCAGCAAATTGCGGATGATATCAAAAATGGTGGCCTTAACAAGTACCTGATCAAACCAGTCAGCTATTTCGGGTATCGGCTAGTTTCTTTTTTCGGCCAGAAGGCGATCTATTACGGGATTACTGCTCTGCTGCTCGGCGGTATTATCTGGTTTGCATCAGCAAGAGGCGCACTTGAGCTCCAAGCTATACGCCTGATTCTGTTCGCGATTACGTTGTGGGGGGCACTGCTGCTTAATTTTCTGATCGCTTATTGCATCTGCGCTAGCGCTTTTTATCTGCATGAAATTTCGTATTTCTTCGTGATTACAAGTCTGCTCGTCAATATTTTGAGCGGCGGCATGTTCCCGTTGGAGATCTTCGGAGAGTCCGTTGTAAAGGCGCTGCAATTCACACCCTTTCCGTATACGATTTATTTTCCGGTCAATGTCCTCAGTGGCAAGACCGAAGTGGCGGCGATGTACCAGGGGCTGCTCATTCAATGGGGTTGGATTCTGCTGTTCATCGGGCTATCCCGTCTGACATGGCAGGTCTCCATGAAGAAATATTCGGCGGTCGGGGGGTAGCGGAGAGTCCGTATGTTTAGAACAATGAGAAAATACGCGCGACTATACGGCATATTCATCAAAAATTGCCTGATCGCTCAGATGGAGTTTCGCGGTAATTTCATGATGAGTCTGCTCGTCGAATCTGTCTACCTGGTCGCCAAGCTGCTGTATGTGCTAGTCGTGTTCCGTACGGATCTTCACGTAGACGGCATACCGCCCGAAGGGCTGCTTCTATTTATAGGGATGCACACCGTAGTGACCGGCTTTTATGTGGGACTATTTTTTACAAATTTCATGAAAATCCCGGAGTATGTCAAGGACGGCTCACTCGATCTCATGCTGACGAAGCCGGTTTCCCTTCAGTTTATGGCATCCTTGCGTTATGTTGATCTGGCGCTGCCGATCCCTGATATTCTAGTCGGGCTGGTCATGATCGGCATCGGTTGGCATGCTATGGAAATCCCGCTGACCTTTTTGCATATCGCAGGCTTTGCCCTGCTGCTGCTCGTCTCCATGGTGATCACGTACTGCCTGATGATTATCCCGGCGCTGCTGTCCTTCAGGTTTGTGCAGACGGGTGCGGTGTCAGAGATTGCCCATTCCGTCTGGGACGCTAACAATTTTCCGATGGCGATCTACCCGACTTGGGTTCGGCGGATCGGGACCTTCGTCATCCCGCTGTTCCTGATTACCAACTTCGGCCCGTTGTTCCTGCTTGGGCAGCTTAGCTGGCTCTATGCAGGATTGGCGCTGGCCGGTTCGCTCCTGCTCTTCGTAGCCATACGGCTGCTATGGCAGCGGGCTGTGAGAGGATACAGCAGTGCGAGCAGTTAGGCATTTCTGCATTTTCATATCACTCATCAGAAGGGAGAAAATCAGATGAACGCCATTCAGCTTCCAATAGTGAACCCGCCACTTAAAGTCTTTCTGCGCTGGGCCTATACCTTATCGATTACGAGCGCCCACGATGAGACGATACCCTGGTATTACAGCAATTTCATCCAGCTATTTTGCAATAAAAAATTTCTGGAGCGCGGTAGACAATATTATATCGATTTCTTTCGAGGCAAGCCTAACGAGCTGAATTTCAATAATCCGTTTCTGCTCACCTGCTCCGTCAATTATACGATTCTGCAGAGCTTGGCATCAGAGGCATGGCCTCAATTTTTCGCAGAGCAGATCCGTAGTGGCTATTATTGTATCGTGTTCCTGGATGAATCTAAGCTATCTCCAGCCGCTTCCTATCAGAAGGCTCCGTTTCCTCATCATCTTTTTCTATATGGTTTTGATTGGGGCGAGAGGGTCTTCTATGCTTCTATGTTCGATCGTACGGGTGTGTATCGTAATTTGCAGATTCCCTTCCAGGAGTTCGAGGATGCCGTCCATTCCATGAGACAGCTCTTGCGAGACAAGCTTACGGCGGATCATCATACGTATTTCTATAAATATGAGCCGCATTCTCCTTATCCCTTCGACCGGATGGCTGCGATCGATCAATTGCGTGATTATCTGAACGGGGAGACTCATTTAAACCGGATCAATTATAATCCTGACGATAAGGAAGCCTTCGGCATCAAGGTATATGATTATCTGCAAATGTACTATGATGCTGTGGAGAGCAATGATCCTCGGCTGGTTGAGCGCAATGACGTGAGGCATCTTCATGCTCTCTGGGAGCATAAAAGAATGATGAGTGAGCGGGTCAAATATTTGGTCACTGAGGGGATTATCCCATACGATGAAGAGCTTGTGGAGGGCTGCAGAGAATTGAGCATAAGGATGCTGAAGCTGCGGGATCGGTATATTCGCCATGAAATGCGCACGGACAGAGAAGTGTTTCCGCAACTGAGAGCCCAGTTTGACCAGTTCCGGGAGGTAGAGCCAGTTCTCCTGCAAAAATTGATCAAGCTGCTTGAAGGCTAAAAAAGAAGCCCCCGATGGAAGTTTCGCAAGCCGGTATGTGATATATGCTGGTGGGTCGAGTTTCTATTGGGGGCATTATTTTTGAATTGACTTTTGGCAGAAGCCATTCTTAAATGGGGATATTAGAGAAAATAGGTGTATATGAGCAGTTATTAGCTAAATAGTAAACAAAGTTTATAAAAAGAAAGTGTGTAAAGTATGATAACTCTCGGATTAGTAAGACATGGTGTGACCGACTGGAACAATCAGGGGAAGGCTCAAGGGATTTCTGATATTCCATTAAATCAAGAGGGGAGAGATCAAGCTGCTGCGTTAGCTAAAAGACTGTCGACGGAAGGCTGGGATGCAATAATATCGAGTAATCTTATACGGGCGCAAGAGACGGCTCATATCATATCATCATATAGTGGCATTAGCCTTCATCCTACAGATGAACGTTTACGAGAAATGAATTGTGGCTTAATAGAAGGGACTACGGAAGAAGAGAGGGTGTCGAGTTGGGGACCTCAATGGCGCAAATCCGATCTAGGAATGGAAAGCTTCGATCAGGTAGCGGAGAGAGGCCATGAATTTATCCAAGAGATTAGTTTGAATCACCGAAATAAACGAATTTTGATCGTAAGCCACGGCGCTCTCATCGGCCTCACTTTGAAGAGGCTCCTGCCGAATATTTTTACCGAGACCCATATCAGTAATGCGTCCTTAACAGTAATTAAAAAAACGGAAGAACAATGGGATTGTGAGCTCTATAATTGTGTCGAACATTTGAGTATTGGTAGGTGCCGTTCTTGAATCCAGGCATATTATATAACGATGGCGATTTTCCAAAATATAAGCGAATGGGAATGATACGATGAATAATATTGATAAGCGGAATAGACTTAGTGAGGAAGTGTTTACTTATAGAAGTACTAAAGATAATAAGATCTTGATTTACTGGAAGGGCAAGCAAGTTACCGTTCTTACTGGCAAGGCGAGTGAAACGTTTCTGAAGTCGATCGAAGGCAAGGATCATTTGGAAACGCAGCTGGTAATGGCTAAATTGACAGGCAATTTCAAACGTGGAAACGAGAAGAATGCTAAATCGAAGTAATGAACCGCAGGGATTCCAGCAGTGGGCGAGTGTTGAGTCAGCTTACTGTTTCTAACGAAACACCATATCGCTATTTGCATGAAAACAAGGGCCGATGAATTCTAACGAAACACCATATCGTTATTTGCGCTAAATTCAGGGTTTTAGCTGGTATTTTCGCGAAATAGCGATACGCAGTTTCGTTACAATGTGCAGAGGCTCTTTTTGGTGCGAATAGCGATATCCAGTTTCGTTAGACGGTGGAATGCACAGCAAAAAGGGCGCGGTAATTATGACGAATCTGTGGAACATATTAGTGGCGGGCAGACTGGTTACGATCTCTATCAAATCTGAAATTCGGCCGATGCTGAGGCCTTGAATGTGGCGCTAAATTAGGCTTAGATGCAATATATGCTAGGTAACAGATGCTCCTCAGTATATGTCGAATGAATGCTAATAATTAATTGCTATGACATCAATCATGCTATATCAACATTTATCCGCCCATATTGACAACTATCATTTACAAATTAATCCAATGGTCATATTGACTTGTTCTTATAATCTTTGGTAGAGTATGGATAATAAACCCATCAAGAATTGATTTTCCTACATATCCCATTAACAGGGACTCACCGACCTCAGAATCTACTCAATAACATTTCCAAATAACATGCCAATCTAGAGCAACTAACTTCTTCTTAATCTTATCCAAAAATCGACCTATTCGCTTCTAAAACTACCCATTTCCCGATTTTTCGATAACTCATCTTCTCTATCTATGTTTTCTGTTGATCCGATAATTGACAATAGCATAAGGCCTGGCCTGTAGGGCTGTATCCTGTATATTGAGATCCTGATTCATTCAATATATATAGAATTGATGCGAGATCTATCTAACTTGGTATATGGGAGGAATTTCACATGAACGTATCGACATCGGTTCAGACGTTGAGCGATGTCACTTATCCTTTGACGCATCCACAGAAGCGCATATGGTACATGGAGCAGATTTTTCCGGGTACCTCTATAGCCAACATTGGCGGCCCCGTCCGGGTGAAGGGTGCAGTTGATTTGAGTCTGTTGGAGCAAGCGATACAAGCGTTTATTCGCCGCCATGAAGGACTTCGAATTCAGCTTGTAGCCACTGATGGGGAAGCACAGCAAAGGGTTAAAGACGATGGAGAGCAGTCGCTAGATTTTTTTGATTTTTCGCAGGAAGTGGATCCGGAGGAGGCTTTTTGGTCATGGGTGAATCGCGAAGCAAGACAGCCCATCCCATTGGTGAACTCCAAGCTATACTATTTTGCTATATTTCGTTTATCGGACGAGGATTGCGGCTATCTAGTGAAGAGTCATCATATCATCTCTGACGGCTGGTCGAATCAGCTGATAACTGCACAGATCGCGGAATTCTATACGAAATTAGTGAACGGGGGGACCATTGAGGGCACAACCACAACTGAGCCTGATCCACCTTCCTATCTAGAATATGTGCAAGCGGCACAGCGCTATTTTACATCCCCAAGATTCAACAAGAGCAGACAATTCTGGCATGACAAATTCAGAACCATTCCTGAGAGTGTGGCGCAAGCGTCCGTCAACGATACCGAGGGAAAACGTTATACCTTGCCGCTTGATCTCGAGCTATCCCAACGCATCCAAGCTTGGGCCGATGAAACGGGAGTATCCTTAAATACACTGTTTATACTTACCTATTTGATCTATGCGTATAAGACAACCCAGCAGCGGGATTTGGTGGTAGGAACACCTGTATTGAACCGCTCCGGTAAAAAGGAGAAAGCGATGTACGGGATGTTCACCAGCACGATGCCATTCCGGTTTGAGCTTGATCCAGAGGCGACCATTCAAGCTACGCTAAGTTCCGTCCAAAAAGGGCTGATGGAATGCTATTTTCACCAACGCTATCCCTATGACTTGCTTGTCCAGGAGCTGGAACTGAAGAAAAAAGGCTATGACCAGCTATTTCATACCAGCATCAATTATTACAATACGAAGCTCCAGACCAGCTTGAATGGGGCTCCGATTGAGAATGTGGAATTCTACAATGGCCATCAGTTGTACGAGCTGCAGATCGTTATCAAGCATTGGGCTGCTGATGGTGCCTTGACACTGGACTATGATTATCGCCTGGATGCCTATCAAGAAGAAGAGATCGAGGATCTGTCGCGAAGGATGCTGCTTATCATCGAGCAGATGCTGGATAACCCCCAGGCAGCAATCAGAAATTTAACCCTATTAACTATAGCGGAGAAGCACCGCGAGTTGTACGAATATAACCAGACACAAATGTCTTACCCGCAGGAACAAACCGTGCTGCAGTTATTCGAGCAGCTGGCCAGACGGAACCCGGAAGCTACGTCCTTAATGTATGAGCAGGAAAAATGGACCTATCGACAATTAAACGAGCAGGCGAATCGCTTAGCCCATTTTTTGATCTATCGAGGTATTACCCGTGAATCGATCGTTGGACTCTGGATGCAGCATTCGATCGAGGCGGTCGTCGCGATCCTCGGTGTGATGAAGGCAGGGGGCGCTTATCTGCCCATCGATCCGGCTTATCCTCAAGAGCGAATTCACTATATGCTGGCGGACTCGGGCGCCGGGCTCGTCATCACTAATTTAGCGGATGCGCGGCTGGCGGATTATTCCGGTGAGATCATAGCTTATTCAGAAATTGCCTGGGATGGACTTGATCCGTCCAACATGAGTCAGGTTCATGAACCTGAGGATCTGGCTTATATCATATATACCTCTGGCTCCACTGGCCGACCCAAGGGAGCGATGATTGAACATAGAGGACTGATGAATTATATCTGGTGGGCCAAAAAGGTATACGTCCGCGATTCCGTGCCGACTTTTCCCTTGTACTCCTCCCTCGCTTTTGATCTGACCGTTACTTCTATATTTACACCGCTCATCAGCGGCGGACGCATTATCGTCTATCGGGACCATGGGGATGAATTTATTCTGTACCGCATTATGCGTGACAATGCTTCAACGATCATTAAGCTGACTCCGGCGCATCTTGCTCTATTAAAAGAACGGGACAATACAGGATCATCCGTAGAACGCTTTATCGTTGGCGGCGAGGATCTGAAGACGAGTCTGGCCGAGGAGATTACCGCATCCTTTGGTGGCGCAATCGAAATCTACAATGAATATGGCCCGACCGAGACGGTCGTGGGCTGTATGATTCATCCATTCCATCCGCACGAGGACAAGCGTGTCTCTGTACCGATCGGTGTTCCAGCGGATAATGTCATGCTCTATATTCTCGATCCGGATCAGAATCCCATAAGATCGGGAGCGATTGGGGAGCTTTATATCGCAGGTGATGGAGTCGCCAGAGGGTATCTGCATCGTGCAGAGCTGACTAAGGAGAGGTTCCTCCAGAATCCGTTCGTGCCTGGCACTCGCATGTATCGTACAGGGGATCTGGTGAGACGGCTGGCGGATGGCAAGCTGGAATATATCGGCCGGATAGACCATCAAGTGAAGATACGAGGCTATCGCATCGAGATGGGAGAGATCGAGCAGGCGATTCTTCAGCATGAAGCAATCTCTGACGCAGTCGTCATAGATCGAGAGAATGAGAGACTTGGAAAATATTTATGCGCATATGTGGTCAAGCAATCTCCCATTGAAATAAGCGAGCTTAAGCAGCATTTATCACGGACCCTTCCGGCATATATGATGCCTGCAGCGTTCGTCGAATTGAAGGAAATTCCGCTTACGATTAACGGCAAAGTGAATCGGGGGCTTCTCCCAGAGCCGGATTTCACTTTAGCACAGGAAAACGAGTATGCGTCAGCACGAAGTCGTGAAGAAACGGACTTGATTGAGGTTATTAGCGGGGTCCTGCAGCTTGAATATGTAGGTATTTACGATCATTTCTATGATCTGGGCGGAGATTCGATTAAAGCGATTCAGGTCTCTTCAAGAATGAATCGCTTGGGCTACTCACTTAAGGTTAGAGACATATTGGAGCATCCGGTTATTGAACAGATGGCGTTAAGGCTGGAGCCTTTGGCAGCTAAATATATCTATCCGCAGGAACGTTGTGAAGGGGAGGTTGCAGCTTGGCCGATAATGGCCTGGTTTTTGGATCAGCAGTTTGCGCAGCCGGATTATTATCAGCAATCTGTGTTGCTGGAGCTGAAGAGGGATGTTGCCGCCGACCTCATTAGAACGGTTCTGCTGCGTCTGGTCTGGCATCATGATGGATTACGGTTGCAAGTCAATCTGGATACCCGGGAGCTTATGTATTACAACCTTGCCGACCGGATGATCCTGTTCCAGGAGATTTCACTCGAGGAGCTCGATGATCCCGCCCAACAGCTGCGCATCACTGAAATCAGCGAATCCTTCAAGTCCCAGTTCCACCTTCGCGACACGCTCTTGATCGGCTGCTGTCTAATGGATCTCGGACGTCATGGCAAGAGACTTCTAATTACGGCCCATCATCTCGTCATGGACGGTGTATCATGGCGTATCCTCCTGGAGGATCTGGCGGAATCGCTGAGCAGTCATGCACGTGGGGAGGAGTATGTGCTGCCTTTCAAGACAGCCTCGCTGCAGATATGGTCTGACGTATTGTCGAGATATTCCATGACCGGGCAGGAAGAGCAGTATTGGCAGGATACCGTGGCTGCCATACGTCCGATTCCCATCGATCATAGCGAGGGTGAAGCCTGGGTCAGTAGCTCCCATACGGTGGAGCATAGGTTGACAGTAGAGGAGACAAGCCGTCTGCTCTACGAGTCTCATCAGGCTTATGGTACGAAGCCATTAGATTTGCTCATGGCAGCCCTAGTTCATGCGGTATGTGATATCTACCAGTTGGAGGAGACGGGGATCGAGCTGGAATCTCATGGACGCGAGCCGCTTGAGGGGATCGACCTTTCCCGTACGATAGGCTGGTTTACATGTATGTACCCTGTCAAATTTACACGATCTGTCCACGGAGCGGATGCCACCGCGCTGGCTTCCCTAATCAAAGAGGTAAAAGAACAGCTCCGCTCAGTCCCCGCGCAAGGCATCGGATTCGGCATCCTGCATTCGCAGGGGAAATTATCCGCCGATTATGATCCTGGCCGGTTAATTCGCTTCAATTACTTGGGCGATTTCGACACAGTTTGGAATAACCCTTGGTTCGGATTAGCCGAGGAGAGCAGCGGCCGAGATACGAGCAGCCAGAATGAGCTGACCTGCTTGATCGACGTACAAGCGATGATCGTCAACCGATCGCTGCGGCTCAGCATGACCTACAGCCGTAACCGTCTCGCTGACGAGACGATGGCTAAATTGATGGCTGCCTACAGAGAAGCCCTGACATGTATCTTGAATCATTGCGCGGGCAGTCAAGTACGGGAATATACGCCTTCGGACTTTGAGACAGCCAATCTGTCGCAGGAGGAGCTCGATAGTTTGTTCTTCTAGAACTTTCCTGATTTCTAACCTAAAAGGAGGTTGTTCGATATATCCAGAGTGGTGTTCTTCGGGGTTGATCTGCACGGGCATGTGAATCCAACGCTCGGATTGATCCACAAGCTGGTCGCAAGAGGTGAAGAGGTTATCTATTATTGCAGCGATCCCTTCCGCGACAAGATTGAACAGACCGGGGCTGCCTTCCGTAGCTATCAAGGCCTGCTCAGCTTCGGCAGGCATCATGGGACAGGGATCGAGACTCTTCTAGTATTTGCGGACTTTATCATGGACAAGTGCCGGATCATCGTAGAAGCCCTGCGTGAAGAGATTCGCGAATTACAGCCCGACTATATTATCCATGACAGCTTCTGCTTATGGGGTAAAGAGCTTGCCTCTGGGCTGCGAATACCAGGAATATCGGTGTTCGCCAACTTTCCCTTTATCGATGAGATGGCCTATAGGGACCCGGCATTCTTCATGGAATATGTGCTGCTGGCTTCCGAGGATCCGCTCTATCTGAAGCATAAGGAGCAGCATGATGTGTACCAGAAGCTGATGGATAAGCTCTCACGGGTGATCGGGCTCAAATACGGCAGGCCTGGGCTAAATGTGATCAATGATATTTTTTGCAGCAAGGAGCCGCTTAATTTAGTGTTTAGCTCCCGGGAGTTTCAAATCTATGAAGAGGTATTTGATGATTCGCATCTATTCTGCGGATATGAGCTCTATCCCCGGGAGGAGCCGGTGGACTTCCCATTCGAGCAGCTGGACGGCAGACCTCTGATTTACGTGGCTTTTGGCACGATTCTTCATAATCTGTCAGAGCTCTATCAAACCTGCTTCGACACCTTAGGCGACTCGGAGTATCAGGTCGTTATGTCGCTGGGTGTTCAGACAGATCTGTCCTCTATAGGGCCAGTCCCCGGCAATTTCATCGTTCGGCCATATGTACCGCAATTGGAGATTTTAAGCCGGGCGGATGCTTTTATCACCCACGGCGGCGCGAACAGCATCTATGAATCATTATGCAACGCTGTGCCTATGATTGTTCTGCCGCAGGTGTTCGATGAATTCATGGGTGCTTTGATGGTGGAGCGTGCGGGCGCGGGGATTTATTTGCCTCATTCTCATCCAAGTAATGAGCAATTGCGAGAGACAGTGGATCAAGTGCTGGAAAATCCGTTTTATCACGAGCAATGCCAGTGGATCAAGCGATCCTTCAAGTCAGCAGGCGGCTTGGAGTATGCAGTAGATCGAATCATACAATATGCGAAGCAGAAGGTGTGCCATGAATAAACTATCAAGGCTGTTGTTATCGATAGGGATAATCGCTGTTCTTCTCATGAGTACGACCCAGGGAAGCCTGTCCGCAGCGGAATCTGCCATCGGTTCAGCCACAACTAGCGATATTGATGATTATATCGAAGATATGATGGATAAATCCAAAATTCCGGGCATGTCCGTAGTCATCGTGCAAGGGAATGAAACAGTCTATCAAAAAGGCTTCGGCTATGCAGATATCAAGCATGATGTGCCTGTGACGCCGGAGACCTTGTTCGAGCTGGGCTCGACGAGCAAAGCCTTTACGGCCCTTGCGCTGCTGCAGCTTGAGGATCAAGGACTTGTGAACCTGGAGGATTCGGTATCGCAATATCTACCTTGGTTCGAGACCACCTATAAGAAGAAGCCTGCGGATATTCGTCTGAAGCATTTGCTGCATCATACGAGCGGGATTCCGTTCCACAGTATCGCGGACATTCCGCCCGCTGATGATGATCTGGCGCTGGAGCGAACGGTTCGTACCCAAATCGGACAGAAGCTCGAGCATGAGCCAGGGGAAAAATACGAATACGCGACCATTAACTATGACGTGCTCGCTCTGATCATTCAGCAGGTCTCCGGAATGTCCTATGAGCAATACATAGGGCAGCATGTGCTGGAGCCGCTGAATCTGCAGCAGACGTACATGTTCCGCGAGGATGCCGCTCGTGAAGACATGGCTGTAGGCTACAAGCTAAGCGTGTTAAGGCCAGTCGCTTACGATGCCCCGATGTATAGAGGAAATACGCCTGCCGGCTATATCATTTCCAATGCGGTGGACGTAGCAGCCTGGCTCAAAATTCAGATGGGCACAGCGCCAGAAGCTAACAGCTTCGAGACATGGCTGGCCCGTTCCCATGAACCAGACCGCTCTGTGGCACCGTCTGGAGATGGCTCCTCTTACGCGGCTGGCTGGAGTGTCTACCAGGATGGAACCGGGATGCTGGCTCACGCCGGAGGCAACCCGAACTACTCCACCTATTTCGTGCTTCGTCCAGCGGATGGCTATGGGGTGGCGGTGCTCACCAACATGAACTCTCCGTATTCGGGAGCGGCAGCCCAAGGCATTATGAATATGCTGGTCGGCAAGGAAGTTCCGGAGCCAGCGAGTGATATGTATAGAAGCATCGATGCGATCTCCTCCGTCGTGCTGCTCTTGACGGCCCCCGTATTGCTGCTGGTCATCTGGCTGACAGGGAAGGCGGTGTGGCAAGCGATCCGGGGCGGTCGCCGCTATGTAGGCCGTCACGCTACGACAGCAACGGGATTTGTGCTTTTCGCTCTATTCATGGCCGGGATCGCTTATTGCCTATCGCAAATTCCGAACACGCTCTTCTGGGGAGTGAACTGGTCCTTCGTTCAGGTCTGGGCGCCTAACACATTGATCTACGCCGTTTTTTCCTTGTTCGCGACAATTTTCTTATTCGGTCTGTACTTTCTGTTCACGACCCTGTTTCCGAGGTCAGACGACCGCTCTTTCTTCGCCATTACTCTGCTTAGCGTGGCAAGCGGTTTTGGTAACGCGCTGATCATTTTCATTGTCAATGAGACACTGAATCGCGATCTCGATCAGTTCCAGAGCGGTATGCTGCTCTATTTTATACTCGGGATTGCGATCTATGTGTTCGGACAGAAGCTCGTGCGCACAAGACTCGTCCGTATTGCCAACGACATGGTGTATGAGAAGCGGATGGAGCTCCTGGGCAAGATTCTGAATACGTCCTATCAAAAAATCGAAGGCATCGAAGACGGCAAAATTCCAGCCTCCCTCAATAACGATACAGAGACGATCAGCGGCTTTTCCAACATTGTGGTTACTGGAGCCACCAGCTTCGTGACTCTGCTTAGCTGCTTCGTCTACATGGGCATGATCAGCCCGCTGGGAGTGGTAATGGCGATTGGCTTTATCGTGGCGGCAGCTGGTATCCATTACTTTACAGGCCTGAAGGCGAATCAGCTATGGGAGCAAACACGGGATATCCAGAACGTCTTCTTCCGCTTCATTCATGATTTGACCGGCGGCTTCAAAGAACTGAGCCTGAATCGGAATAAACGGGCCGACTTCAAGCAGGATATGCAGGATAACTGCCATTCTTACCGGGAGAAGCGAATCGGCGGTGATCTGAAATTTGCGAATGTGAACGTCATCGGCGAGCTGCTATTTACGTTCGTGATCGGTGCGGTCGTCTTCTTATTTCCCATTCTGTTCAGTGAGTTAAAAGTAAGCACCCTGCGTAATTATGTCTTCGTCCTGCTGTATATGACCGGGCCGGTTCATGGTATTCTGGGGACCATTCCGAATATATTCCGCGTACGCATTAGCTGGAATCGCATCAACGAGCTGTCCCGGGAGCTGGATTCGATTCAGGAGGCACAGCAGCAAGCCGCGCCTGCTCTTGAAGTGGCGGAGCCGCTGGAGCTTAAGCTGCAATCGGTGGAATACCACTACGGTAATCATGATGGCGACAGCTTTGCCGTAGGGCCGATCGACTGCTCCTTCCGCGCAGGACAGGTCACCTTCATTACCGGGGGGAATGGTAGCGGCAAGTCGACCTTGGCGAAGCTGATCACCGGGCTGTATGAGCCGGTGCAGGGAGGGATTACCGTCAATGGGCAGTCTGTATCGACACAGGAGCTAAGCCAGCATTTCTCGGCGATATTTAGTGATTTTTATTTATTCGAGAAGCTGTACGGCATTTCATATTCCTCCAAGCAAACTGAGATCGAGCATTATCTGAAGGTGCTCCATCTTCAGGATAAAGTGGAGATCCGTGACGGTGTGCTGAATACGACGAAGCTGTCGACAGGGCAGCGCAAACGGCTTGCATTACTTATTAGCTATCTTGAAGATCGTCCTATCTGCCTGTTCGATGAATGGGCGGCGGATCAGGACCCGGAATATCGGGCCTTCTTCTACCACAATCTGCTGCCTGAGCTGAAGCAAAGAGGAAAATGCGTAATCGCGATCACCCATGATGACCGCTATTTCCATATGGCGGATCAGGTCATCAAGATGGAGATAGGGCAGGTTGTGAACAGTCTACTTCCCGCATGAGAGGAGACAGTGAATTGAGAGAGAGACGTACAAGTAAATTGGATAAGGCGAATGTGGAAGACATCATGGCATTGACTCCCCTGCAGGAGGGCCTGCTGTTCCATTACAGAAGCGACAAGGATAAGGGGTACTACACGCAGCAGTTCTCCATTCGCTTGTCGGGTGACTACTCGGTGGATGCCCTGCGGCAAGCCTGGCAGAATGTTGCCCGTACGAATGATATGCTGCGAACCGTTTATCGTTGGGAGAAGCTGGAGAAGCCGGTTCAGATCGTACTGCGCGAGCTGGAGACCCCGGTTAAGGTATTGGATTATTCCAGCTATTCCACCGAGCAAGCGGAGCTGATGATTACGGAACTTAAAGCACGGGATCGCCGGGAAGAGCTGGATCTTGAAGCCGAGCCGCTGCGAGTTACGCTATGCCTGATTAATGATAAGCGCTGCGAGATGATCATCACCTGGCATCATATCTTATTCGATGGCTGGAGCAATGGACTGCTGCTTAAGGAGTTCATGCAGGCTTATCAAGCCATTGTTGATGGTGTTGATGGCACCGCGGCGGGGATTCCAGCAACGGTTCGAGCAAATGCCAAAACTCCGTTCAAGCAGTATGTTCAATTGCTGCAGCGTCAGGACAAAGTTAAACAGAAACAGTATTGGGAGCAGGCGTTAAAAGGATGGCAGGAGCGCACGCGGCTGACCGAGCTGTCAGAGAGGTTGGACCAGCGCGAGAGGGAAGAGAGTAAGTCTCTCCATATGCTAACCCTGTCACTCCAAGAGGTGGAGGCAATCTCTCACTATACGCAGCGGCATCAGGTTACGCTGGCTGCTTATCTATATACAGCTTGGGGCTTGCTGCTTGGCCGTTATTGCGGGAGCGAGGATGTACTATTCGGCACAACCGTATCAGGCCGAACACCAGAGCTGTCTGGAATCGAAGAAATGATCGGTTTATTCATCAATACGATCCCACTGCGGATATGCTGGACAGCGGAGGAGCCGGTCCGGCAGCTGGTCGGAGCGGTCAATGAGCAGCTCCAGCGGCGTGTAGATTATGAGCTGACGCCGCTCATTGATATCAACGCTTATAGCGGTGCCGATGCTCATGAGCCATTGTTCAACTCCATTATGGTGGTGGAGAACTATCCTTTGGATACAAGTATAGGACGAGCAGGAGCCTTGCGTATTGAGAAGTATGAGATGGAGGAAGCCACCCATTATGGACTGACGATCGGCGCAATGCCGCTGGAAACAGGAGAGCTGGCGCTGGAGTTTGCCTATGATCCCGACTCTTTCTCCAGGTCGATGATCACCAGGATAGCGGGTCACTACAGGCAGATCATCCTGCAAATGTACAGCAAGGCGGAGCTGAAGATCAATGAGCTTGAACTGTTGACGGCAGAGGAGATCGAAGAGCTGCTGACTTCATTTAACAGGGAAGCTTCTACTGGACTTATGGCAAGTCAGCGACAGAGGGAGCAGCAAGAGCTTATTCCGTTTCAATTCGAGAAACGGGTCATGGAAACACCGGACAGTATAGCAGTGATCTGTGGTGAAGAGAGCTTCACCTATCAGGAGATCGACCGCGCAGCCAATCGGCTGGCGCGGCAGCTCCGAGCGCTTGGTATTGGGGCAGAGCAGCCTGTCGCCCTATGGATGGATCGCTCCGGGCAGCTCCTGATTGCTATGCTGGCGGTTTTGAAATCAGGAGCTGCTTATGTGCCGATAGATTATGAATATGCGCCCGGCCGGATTAACCAGATTCTCCAGGACAGCGGAGCAAGCATATTAGTCGTGAGAGATGCAGAGCTTCCGGATTCGATTGAATTTTCTGGCATTAGCATTTGTATGGAGGAGGGGATGCCAGCACCGGACGCAATTGAAGGTGAGCCTGTTCCACTTGTGAATCAACACGGCGATGCCGCTTATATCCTCTACACGTCGGGTTCGACCGGAACGCCGAAGGGGGTCGTGGTGGAGCATGGCAATCTACTTGCTTATGTTGAAGCGTTCCAGCATGAATTCCGCTTAAGCAGCAGAGATACTTTCCTGCAGCAGGCCTCCTGCTCCTTCGACCAATTCGTCGAGGAGGTGTATCCGGTGCTGCTCGCGGGCGGACAGGTCGTGATTGCTCGCAAGACCGATGTGATCGATATGCCGAAGCTGGTTAAGTTAATCGATCGGCACCGGATCACGATCGTGTCCTGCTCTCCCCTGCTGATGAACGAGCTGAACAAGCAAGCTGGAATGGACAGCGTCCGAATTTTCATCAGCGGCGGCGATGTTCTGAAGCCGGATTATATGACAGAGCTGCTTAAGCGAGCGGAGGTCTATAACACGTACGGGCCGACAGAAGCGACGGTATGTGCGACGTATCACCGCTGTCTACCGGAGTCGGTTGCCAGAATGAGCATTCCCATCGGCAAGCCCATTTTGAATTACCGCGTCTATGTGCTTGATCCTTACGGACATCCGCTGCCTGTAGGCGTACCGGGAGAGATCTGCGTCGCAGGTGCGGGGGTGGCGAGGGGCTATCTGAATCGGCCGGAGCTTACGGAACGTTATTTTTGCGCTGATCCCTATGATCCTGAAGTGCGCATGTATCGCACCGGCGATGTTGGACTATGGCTACCTGATGGAAGCCTGTTGTATGTCGGGCGGAATGACCAGCAGGTGAAGATTCGCGGCTATCGCGTGGAGCCGGGGGATATCGAGCATCACTTGCTTGCTCTGGAGGCGATCGATGAAGCGGTTGTGCTGGCGCATGAAGATGAACACGGGATGATGCTCCTCGCCGCTTATGTGAAGCTTAATCATGAGGTAGAGGTAACAACCAATGAGTTGCGAGATGAGCTATCGGCAGTGTTGCCTGCTTATATGATTCCAACCTTCTTTTACCGGATCACTGAGATTCCTAAGACCCCCAATGGCAAGCTGGATCGCAAAGCGCTGCTGCAGGTCACGGACAGGCTGGCTGCTGCCGATCAGGAGGCTTCATGGACCGAGGAAGAGGCAGGTGAGACGGAGAGCCGCATCCGCCGGGTATGGCAGGAAGTGCTGAAGCTAGAGCAGATCGGACTGCATGAGCATTTCTTTGATCTCGGCGGCAACTCGATCCTGCTCATGCAGCTGCATGCGAAGCTGGAGAATGAATACGGCTGGGGCATCCAGATCGTGGATCTCTTCTCCTATACGACCATCGCCAAGCTGGCTCAATGGATTGACGGGAAGCAAGGTGCGCAGCAGCTTGGGGAGCAGGCAGCATGGAACGTTTATCAGCAGCTTCCAGCAGCCTTCTTCCAGCATCAGGTGAATGGCAACGGGATGGGCATCAAGCGTTTCCATCTTCAACCCCGGCTTAGAGCGGGTATAGATGGACTTGCTGCTGAGACTCAAGTGGAGTCTTACGATGTGTGTACCGGGATGGCGCTGTATCTGTTCCGTGAATGGAATGAGCAGTCTGATGCGGTGATTCACTGCCTGCAGGCGGAAGGTGAACGAGTCGTTCCGATATCGCTTGATTTTACGAAGATTGGCGGATTTGAGGAGCTGTTCCGGCAGGTGCATCAGAGCCGGGTGAACGGTACGCAGGCCTATCTTATGGAACGCATGCTGGACGTACATGTGCAGAAGGGGAGGGATGAGGTACTTCCTCTGATCTACCGCAGGCAAGATCTTAATATGAACATGGATGCGGTATGGCTTGACATCTATGATCTGGCTTGGGAAATCGAGGATCAGATGGATGAAGATCAGCTATCGATCTCACTCAAATTCAATGATCAGCGGCTGAAAAAAGAGGCGATTCAGATGCTAGCCAACGGATATGTGGATCTTCTGCGTCAACTGATCGAAAGCCGCGTAACGTCGTAAGCATCTTGAAGCATCTTAAGGAGGAATCGTTAATGAGAAAGCTGGCGCTTCTATTTCCGGGTCAAGGCTCGCAATATATCGGTATGGGCCTGGATCTGATGGAACGATCGGCAACAGCAAGGGCGGTATTCGCTGAGGCGAATGATGTACTGGGCTTTGATCTGCAAGCACTTCTTACAAGAGGGGTCTCTGAGGAGCTGACTCGAACGGAAAATGCACAGCCTGCACTGCTTACCGTCAGCGTCGCCGCCTTCCGGATTTATATGGAAGAAATCGGCGTAGTTCCGGCGTATTCAGCGGGACATAGCTTAGGCGAGTTCTCGGCGCTGACCTGTGCAGGTGTGATGACTTTCCCGGATGCGTTAAGGCTCGTCAGACGCCGAGGTCAGCTGATGCAGGAGGCGGCGGCCGAAGGCATCGGTGCGATGTGCGCGATTATGGGCAGCGATCCGGCCCGAGTGGAGGAGATTTGTCGGGGCGTATTTATTTCCGATCAGCAGGAGGTGGTCATCTCCAACTATAACTCTTCCGGGCAACTCGTCATCTCCGGTCATCGCCTAGCGGTGGAGAAGGCGGCTCATGAGCTCGAAGCCCTTGGGGCACGGATCGCGTTCCTGCAAGTAAGCGCGCCATTTCACAGCCCGCTTATGAAGGGAGCGGCCAGCCGCTTTAGAGAAGAGCTGGCTTCCTGCACCTACAGTCCGTTCCAGTGGCCGGTGCTGTCTAATGTTACAGGCCAACCGTATGAATCCCCGGAACAGGTGGTCGTCTATCTGACCGAGCAGCTTACTGCGCCGGTGCGCTGGGATTGGACGATGAAGCTGCTAGTGGAGCAAGGGATCAGCATTGCTGTTGAACTCGGCGCTAAGCAGGTGCTGACGCAGCTCATGCGGATCGATGCCAAGTCTATCACCTGCTACCCGTATGAGAAAACAGCGGAGCTCGATCTGCTGCAGCGGGAGCTGGAAGCCGACAAACTGGAGCAAGCCCGCCAGCAGGCTTCCAATAATGTGGTGACAAGATGTCTGGCAGCAGCCGTGTGCACGCGCAATCGCAATTGGGATTCAGAAGCGTATGAACAAGGCTTCGTCCTTCCTTACCGGCAAGTTCAGCGATTGCAGGAGCAGCTGGATGAGACGGGACAAGTGCCCACGCCAGCACAGATGCAGAAGGCGCTTAAGCTGTTGAAGCAGATGCTGGATACCAAGATGGTGCCGGAGCAAGAGCAGCGGGAACGATTCGCCGACATTCTGAACAAGACAGGAACGACCGCATTATTTCCAGAATTCTCGCCTGATTCATGGGTAATCGCTTAATGATGTTGGATGGAGGTGATCAGGGTGGATTTTCAGTCAATCAAATTAAATCGCAGGTCTACTGCTGAACTGGAGGGCGTTGTCTTCGATCAAGCCTCCAGTCAGGAGATCGCGATTGTTGGAATCGGGGTCAAGCTGCCGCTGGCGGATACGGTCGAGCAATTTGCCTACAATCTTGAGACAGGCCGGGATTGCGTTAGGCCGATTCCTTCTCTACGCAAGCAGGATACGGATTTATATTTTCAGCAGCTCGGGCTGAAGCCGGAGGATTTGGCCTATGGAGAGGCGGCCTATCTTGATGAGATCGATAAATTTGATTATTCCTTCTTTAAGCTCTCGCCGCGGGAAGCGAGCCTGCTGGATCCCAACCAACGGTTATTCCTGGAGACCGCCTGGCAGGCGATCGAGGACGCCGGCTACGGCGGCGACAAGCTGGTCGGGAGCCGGACAGGCGTCTATGTAGGTTATGGCTCGGATGCCGACTATTTGAAGCTGATCCGCGAGGTGGAGCCGGAGGGGATTTCCATGTCGATGGCGGGCAATGTACGCCCCATTATCGCGAGCCGCTTGTCGTATTTGCTGGATCTTAGGGGACCCAGCTTCATCGTCGATTCGACTTGTTCTTCCTCCCTCGTGGCCGTCCATCTTGCCTGCCAGGCGATCCGTAATGGCGAGTGCGATTCCGCGATCGCAGGGGGGATTCAGCTGCATCTGATTCCGATCCGAGAGTATGAGGTCGGTATTGAGTCCTCTACTTCCCGGGCCAGAACCTTCGATGACCAGGCGGATGGGACCGGAGCTGGAGAAGGCGTAGTCGCGATGATGTTGAAGCCGCTCGAACAAGCCCTTGAAGCTCGGGATCATATATATGGCGTGATCAAATCGAGCGCACTGAATCAGGATGGCGGCTCCGTCGGGATTACCGCTCCGAATGCTGAGGCCCAGGAAGCCGTCATTGTCGAGGCGTGGAAGCGGGCCGGGATCGATCCTGAGACGATCGGATATATCGAGACCCATGGCACGGCTACCAAGCTGGGAGATCCCATCGAGGTTGAAGGGATTAGGCGGGCATTCCGGCGCTTCACAGATAAACGACAGTTTTGCGCCATCGGGGCGCTCAAGAGCAGCATCGGGCATTTGGATAATACCGCGGGGATCGCCGGCCTGCTCAAAGCCGTTCTATCACTAAAAAACAAATGCCTCTATCCAACGCTCCATTTTGAGCGGCCGAACCGGGTGATCGATTTTGCGGAATCTCCGGTCTATGTGAACGACAGGCTGATGAAATGGGAGAGCGAACTAGCTCCTCGCCGCTGTGGGGTCAGCTCCTTCGGAATTAGCGGTACGAACTGCCATGTGATTGTCGAGGAGTTCCCAGAGGAACGTAGTTCGTCCAGGCTTACGCCGAAGCAGAATGAATACCGGCTGTTCGTATTGTCGGCTCAGACGGAGTCGGCATTAGAGAACTATGTGGCTGCAAGTCTGAAGTATCTGACGGACCATCCATTCCTCGATTTGGCGGATCTCTGTTATACCTTGAGCACGGGTAGAGGGCATTATCGCTATCGGATGGCGATTGCAGTCAAGTGTGTAGATGAACTGCTTCATGAGCTGAGCCATTTTAAAGCTATGGGATTCAAGGAAGGGCAAGGAGCAGCGAACAGTTACTTATGTGTCGGAGATACGAATAGCCTTGCAGGATCGCAGCCTGAAGCGATACGCGCGGCAGCTGAGACTGCTTATGCCGCCTTCGCATCTTCCTCTGACAAGGGCGATCACGCGCTTTGTGCAGAGCTTGGCAGGCTCTATGTGCAAGGGGCTACGATCCCATGGGATCGTCTATACCGGCAGGAGCGCAGAAGACGCCTCAGCTTCCCGGCATATCCGTTCGATCGGCATCGCTGTTGGGTGAAGCCGCCGCAGCGAGCATCCCGGAATAGAGCTCGCCATGACTTGGCCAAGAGCCATCCTATTAACGATGCATCATCCTTCTATCATCAGCGGAAATGGCTGCATGAACCGCTGCCGAAGAGCAGTCGTAGGCGCAGCGAGAGAGGGACGATGCTACTCCTGACGGAAGCGCAACAGGACAGCTTGCCTTTCGTGAGTCGCTGGAACGCGGACGGATGGCAGGTGATCGAAGCTACTATGGGAGATCATTATGAGCGAGTCAATACGTTGAAATATATGATTCGGGATGAAATCGAAGATTATGAACGGTTGCTGGGAGAGGTAATCGTCCCATTAGAAAGTTGTGATTCTCCAGCAGCCGTTTCTCTGCAACTCGTTGATTTACGGTTTGCTGCCGCTAATTATGCTGGTTGCGAAGAGGAAAGCTTGAAGCAGCATGAAGAGCAGCAGGAGCGATCCATTTATCGGCTCTACCGATTGCTGCATGCACTAGCACGATGGGATGGGCAAGAATCGATAGCTGTAGCACTTGTCACCTCCTATGCGGATGAAGTGACGACGGAGCAGGCGAGGGTGCGGCCAGAGCAATTCGCCATGATCGGGCTGAGCAAAGCTGTCATTTGGGAGCAGCCACAGCTAAGAATCCGCTGGATCGATGTGGATGAGCGATCGGATCAGGTCGAGAGCGTATGCGCGGAGCTGGAGCATGATTCAAATGAGTATTGGACGGCTTACCGCGAAGGCAAGCGATATGTGGAACGGGTAGATCTACTGGAGATGCCAGCGGCCAAGCCCATCGATTCGGGGATGTTACCGATTGTCTTCAAGGGGGAAGAAGAAATCTATCTTATTACCGGCGGCCTTGGCAGCATCGGGCTGATCATTGCGGCGCATCTGGTTAGAGCATCCGAAGGCCGCATTCGCCTGGCTTTGATGGGCAGAACAGGCTTGCCTCCACGTGAGCAGTGGGCATCCCTAATCGAGTCGAATCAGAACACTAAGATCGCTCAGGCGATACAGGCCATCCGTGAAATGGAGGCTGTCGGCGCGCAGATTGAAGTTATCCAGGCGGATACTGCGGATTATACGCAGTTGGATGAGGCGATTACGAGTCTGCGATCACGCTATGGGCGCATCGCTGGTATCGTTCATGCAGCCGGGATCTCCGCAGGCAATCTGATGAGTCAACTGTCAGCGGAAGAGCTGCGATCCATCATCGAAGCCAAGACGACCGGGACTTGGCTGCTGGATCATCTCACACGGCAGGATGAGCCGGATTTCCTGATTCTTTTCTCCTCGGCCATTACGCTGGTTGGCGGAATTGGCTCTGGCCCATATACGGCAGGCAATGCATATTTGGATGGATATGCGGCTTATCGGAGCCGCCTTGGCCTGAGAACCTTGGCGATCAATTGGCCAGCCTGGCAACAGGAGCAGCTGGATGGGACTGGGGAAGCGGATGAGTCGAAGGAAATGTTCTGTGTGATGCCTGCGGAGGATGGAGTTCAGGCCTTCCAGACGCTTCTCACCGCTGTCACCGTTGCTGAAGCCGCCCCAGTTCGACAAGCCCTTGTCGGGCAATGGAATAGCAGCAGCCATCTGTTTGCATTAGGGGATCTGCTGCCATTTCGACTATCGGAGCAGCTTCAACAGGCGCTTGCTCGATCCATGTCCATCCGGAAGGCTCAAGCAGCCACAGTACAGGAGCGTTCAGGAGACACGGCAAATGGGAATTCCAAGGCGGGAAATCTACGGTCTGTCCGTCTCCTTGAGGTCGAAGAAGTGGTGACGGAAGCCTGGAAGGAAGTGCTTGGCTACGAGGAATTGAACGTGAATGCCAATTTCTTCGAGATCGGCGGAGACTCGATCCTGATCACGAGAGTGCAGCACTATCTCGATGAGGCCTTCCCCGGGCTGACTACCGTGGCGGATATGTTCTCTTATCCGACTATTACCCGGATCACCGATCATCTGTATTCCCTCGTCTCCAATCAGGCAGAAGCGGAGGGATTCGGGCTGGAATCGGTCGAGGCGGACTCTTTTGATGAAGCTATATTTACGATGTTGGAACAAATAAAACGGGGCGAATTATCCATCGAGCATGCGGTAGATCGATATCGCGGGATGGAGGTAGCGAATGGATAAACTAGCGAGTCAAATCTTTGAGCAGGTGGCAAAAGGCCAATTGGATGAGAAGGCCGCCCTGCAGCTGCTTCGAACGCTTAAGGAGCAACAGACGACGGAGAGTAAGGAGATTGCGATCATCGGTCTTTCCTTGAGGATGCCGGGAGCAGATCATATCGAGCAGTTCTGGGATAACCTCACGCAGGGGCTTGACAGCATCGGTCCGCTCTCGGAGGAGCGGCAGCGTGATAGCCTCAGCTTCATCCGCACCTTTACCCAGCTTCCAGCGGACGGCATTCAATTCAGTCATGGCGGATTTATGCAGGATATCGACAAATTCGACTATGCCTTCTTCAATCTGTCTCCGAAGGAAGCCTCCTTGATGGACCCGAATCAACGGCTATTCCTGCAGGCCGCCTGGGAGGCCATTGAGGACGCAGGGTATGGGGGCAGTCGTATTCAAGGCAGCAAGACCGGTGTCTATATCGGCTATGCGGATTGGCCGGCTTATGGCCAGTATATTACGAAGAATCAACCCTCGCAGATTCCGATGGCTAGTATAGGTAACACACCTTCCATCATTGCGGGGCGCATCGCCTATATGCTCGATTTGCAGGGCCCTGCCTTGTTGGTGGATACGGCCTGTTCCTCTTCACTAGTAGCGGTTCATCTCGCCTGTATGGCGCTAAGGAATGCCGAGTGCGAGATGGCGATTGCGGGCGGAGTGAAGGTATGTCTGATGCCTGTGGATGGACTGTTCGAGATCGGCATCGAATCGGCGAATCGGAGGACGAGTGCCTTCGATGACAGTTCTGACGGCACGGTCTGGGGGGAAGGGACGGTCGCCTTGCTGCTGAAGCCGCTAAGCCAGGCTCTGCGGGATCAAGACCCGATCCATGCGGTCATTCGCGGCAGCGCCATCAATCAGGACGGGACGTCTGTAGGCTTGACCGCACCGAATGCCGCCTCTCAGGAGAAGCTGCTGATACGGGCCTGGAAGGATGCAGGAGTCCACCCAGAGACGATCGGCTATATCGAGGCCCATGGCACAGGGACGAAGCTGGGTGACCCGATCGAGACCGATGGAATTCGCCGGGCCTTCCGACATTACACGAAGCGTAAGCAATTCTGTGCCATCGGCTCGGTCAAGAGCAATATCGGGCATCTGGACGCCGCTTCAGGGGTGGCTGGACTGGCGAAGGCGATCGTCTCTCTCAAGTATAAAAAGCTGCCGCCGACGCTTCATTTTACGAGACCGAATCGCAATATTCCCTTTGAGAGCTTACCGCTCTATGTCAGTGATCGCTTGGAGCCGTGGGAGACGAATGAAGAGCATCCGAGGAGATGCGGCGTAAGCTCCTTTGGCTTCAGCGGTACGAACTGTCATCTTGTGCTGGAGGAAGCGCCATTAATCGGGGGAAGCACAGCCGACACGAAACAGGATCAGGAACCGGATCTGGGCGATCAACCGAGGCTTACGGTGCTGTCGGCCAAGAGCAGGCCCGCGTTGGAGCGGCTCATGCATGCTTATATCCACAGGCTGCCTGAGCTGGATGGTAGCTTCGCGGATCTGTGCTTCACAGCGCAGACAGGAAGGGGACATTATAGCTGCCGATTAGCGATCATCGCGGATGGTATTTCAAGCTTGAGGGACAAGCTGTCTGCGGCATTAGAAGCGGGCTTGGAGAAGCTTAAGGATGCAGCGGAATCAGGCGAAGGCATTCTTTATAGTGAGCATCGGACGACAAGTGGCCGCAGAGAGAAGCGGCAGCAAGGGGAATATACGTCGGATGAGCTCAAGACCCGAAGTGAGGCCGCCCACCAATTGATTCAGCAAGCGGCTAGTTCAGGTGCTGGCTTGGATATGGCGGGAATCGAAGAGCTTGCCCGGCTCTATGTCCAAGGCGCGGCGGTGAATTGGGAGGAGTTGTATGAGGGACAGCGGCGCTCCAAGTTGCATCTGCCGGTGTACAGCTTCGAACCATCCCGCTGCTGGATTGATTCCGCGGCAGACACTTATACGGCGTGGTCGATGCCGATGGCGGCTGAATCCTACAAAGAAGCGGGTGCGGCTTCATCCGCAAGCCTGAACCGAAGCGCTGCGGATAATGCGCCAATGCTGAAGGGCAGAGCCGATAGCAGTTATACGTCAACCGAGCTCCGCTTGGCTGCGCTATGGGCAGATCTGCTTGGGCTCAAGGAGATCGACATCGACGATGATTTCTTCGAGCTCGGCGGCAACTCGATCCTCGCTATTCGTTTTGAGGTCGAGCTGGAGCAAGCCGGAATTCCCTTTGAATCCGAGCAATTATATCGTTATTCGACGATTCGCGAAGCAGCGGCTTATATAGAGCAGCAGTCTGGCGAATCGGTCATTTCGCCGGTCGTCCTGCCGAATATCGAGCCGTTTAATGATCTCTATTATCGCAACTGCTTCTATAATTCTTTTTTTCCAGTGGTAAAGCATTTTGGGGGTAGTATTCTGCCGTATCTGATCAATGATTTACTTCTGTATCAACAAGCTGACCCGGAGGGGACACAGGCCTATGAGCTGTGCTATGAGGAGATAGAGCCACAGGAGACGCTCTTCGCACAGATGAATCTGTCCGTCCAACCCCGGCCTGCATATGGAGATATCGATATCAAGCAGATGATCATCCACAATCTCAGCCAAGGGAATCCCGTGATCGTATGGGTCGATTGCTATGAGATCCCGTTCCGCAGCGATGCCTATCAGAAGCAGCATGTGGATCATACCTTGCTGGTGTACGGTTTTGATAGGGGGACAGAAATGTTCCATATTATCGAGCATGACCGACGGGAAAATCTATCGTACAAGCCTTGTCTCATCGCATTCGAGGATCTCGTCCGTGCCTGCCGAGGTTATGAGACGCAGGGGCAACAGCAAGAACAAGGGGGCGCTTATTATATCATCCAGCACCAGCCGGGCGCGCCGTACCGGGAGCCTGAGCTTGACGAATTGAGGCAGCGCTTCGAGAGTCATCTGACACAGCATCGTCATCGTCTGCAAGAGAGCCTGGCTATACTTCAGCAATTTGCAGCATGGTTCATCGAGGTCAGCTCCACTGAAGCCAGCTTGAAACAGCATATCGATTCGATCATCGAGACGCTGAATCAGGTTCTCAATGCGAAGCAGGTGGAAGCGTACCGCTTGACAGCTTTATATGGGGAGGGTGCTATATTAGCAGCTCATCATGAATGCGTTGAGCACTGGGAGACGATCCGCAAAGGACTTGTCCGCTTCTTCTACGTTCCGGTCTATCAGACGGAGAGAATAGAGGCTATTCAGGCGAAATGGGAGCAGTTGCTTACCGCAGAACAGCAGTTTCTGTCTCAACTTTTTAACGAGCTTCAACCTATTTAATATATATAACTAACCATTAGGAGGAAAGAAGATGACCATCGAAACGAAGGATGAATTAAGACAGAAAGTCATGGATCTGCTGCGAGACAATGTGGATGAGCCCGCTCTGCTTGACAAGTGCGGCCCTGATGATGATCTATCAGCACTAGGCATTAATTCCTTAACTTTTATCAAGCTTGTAATCGCCACTGAGATGGAGTTCGGCGTGTCGTGGAATGATGAGGATCTTGATTTCCGCAATTTCAGCACGATCAATCAAATCATGAACTATATCCGTTTGAATCAAAGTGAGGAATAGGAGGGGGATAACTTATGCTAACCAAGGCAGGTAAACTCGGAGGAACGGCTCTGGAGGAGCATGTTCGCAATCTAGCACCAGAGATTAAGCAGCTTACGTTATTCCCGTCAGAGCTGTGCAACTATCGCTGCAACTTCTGTCATATCTGGGGAGAGACTGGCTGGGCGCTGAAAGAGCCGCAGCGGGCGATCCGTGAACAGCTGGATATCGATGTCTTGAAGAAATTCCTGGATGAGGTTACGGCAGTGAATAAGAACCTCGGTGTCATCATTACAGGCGGAGAGCCGATGCTGTACAAAGACTTCACCGAGCTGGTCGAGCATCTACGAGCGCGCAAGGCGAATATTTACCTGCTGACCAATGGTTCCTTAATCAAGAACCGGGTTGAGTTCATTATGAAGAATATCGTGGCAATGAATATTTCCATCGATGGACCTGAGGAGTTCCATGATGCGATTCGGGGAAAAGGCAGCTTCCAGAAGATTTGCGAGAATATCGACGCGCTGATCGAAGAGAAACGCCGACGCAAGAAAATGTTCCCTTTTATCAATATTACGATGGTGCTCTCGCCCTCCAACTATCTCTGTATTAAGCAGTTCATGCGAGCGCTCCGTGAACGGTTCCCGGATGCGGAGGTCGTGCTGCATGATCCACGTAATCCGTGGTCAAGACGCCGCGACTTATCGGTGAATCTGGCCCCGCTCTTGTTCACCACGCCGGAACGAGGCCGGGCTTATGCGACTCAGATGAAGCATGATCTGGACTGTGATGTCTCCCCGGCTTGGCAGGGCTTCGTCGAGGAATCGATCCCGATGGACACGCAGCTATTGAAGAAGGAGCTGGAGGAACTATGGGCGGAGGAAGGTATCGATTCCTCTCATTATATTGATATCCATGACTATTATACCGACATCGAGAATGTATTTGGCCGCTCGAAATGCGTGGCCCCTTGGCATGAATTGGTGGTCCGTCGTACTGGCGATGTGTACCCCTGTGTGGATTTACCGGACTTCAAGTATGGCAATATCTATGAGAACACGTTTGCGGAAATGTGGGAGGGTGAACGTGCGACCCGATTCCGTGACTATATGAAGACGACGAATCTGATGATGTGCAACCGCTGCACCCGGATGTTTGCTGATCCAGAATCATTCTAATACGCCTAGCCAAAATGTAACCAAGATTATGGAGGTCAGTCACATGAACATCGTGGAAATCGAATCAGTACTTGAAAATAAAATGTTGAGAAGCGTTAAGCTGCCCTTTGAAATGCCGAAGGTATATGGTTTTCTAGGTCATGCTTATGTGCTTGGCATTCTTCAGCCGTTCGAGTACGCTCAGCCGTGGATTCATACGAGCTATATTCAATTGTTCATTTCCAAGCCTTATCTGCAGGATTTGCAGGAATATCGGCTGGATTTCTATCCGGATCTGATGATTGCTTATACCCATATGCCGTGGCTGATGTACAAGCATACGGATAAAGTGCTGCTGGATCAGTTAGGAGTCGATATCCATCGCTATCTGATTACGCAGCTGGAGCGCAAATATTATGTAGTCACGTATGTGGATGAATTCTATATTCACAATTCGATCTGCTATCAGCAGAACCATTTTGTCCATGATATCTTCATCTATGGCTATGATCTGGATCGGCAAATCTATCATGTGGCTATCTTTGATAAGAATCGCCAGTTCACGATGCAGGAGGTTACGTTCGAGCAATTGGGCCAAGCCTATTCTTCGCAAGGCAAAGAGACTCAATCCTTGATCAGCTCCTGCAAGAGACTGGAGCCTCTGGACTATGAAGGCAGTAAATACGGCGCTGGCGCCGGAAGATTCGATTTTGACTTGACACTGATGATTGAGATTCTTACCGACTATTTGGAAGGGCGCAACTCTACAGAGCGGCTTCGTATTCAGCAGCAGCCGATGGAAGGCTATTTCGGCGTGGAGATTTATCCCTATCTCCAGGAATTCGTGATGCGCGTGATAGAGGGAGCACAGAATTTCGACGTTCGTCAGCTTCATATTCTGTGGGAGCATAAGAAGATGATGGTGGAGCGGATCAAATATTTGCAGCAGTTAGGTCATCTCGCCGAGGATACTCCGTTATTAGCCGTGGCCGAGCGGCTGGAGAAGCAAGCCTATACCCATCGCAACCTTATGCTGAAGGGCTTCATGAGTCAGAACCGGAGCATACTGCAGCCGCTAGTGAACTCACTTGGGGAGATGCTGGATACAGAAAAGGCATTGATTACGCAGTTAATCGATGAGCTTGAGTTTCGCAAGTAAAATAGAGATAGGAGAGAGTGTACATGTTGGACGTATCGATCATTATTCCTGTGTACAACAAAATGGAGCAGCTGGAGCGTTCGCTCCATTTCATTGCGAACCAGATCCATACAGGGATATTGCTTGAGGTCGTCGTTATCGATGATGGCTCCACTGAGCCGGTACAGGATATTATCGCTTCATATCAGGATCAGATTCAGAATTTGAAATATATCTATTTAGAGCGGGATAAGAAATCCTGCCGCTCCCGAACTCGCAATGTAGGTATTCGGGAGAGCAGCGGCAAGATTCTCGTTTTTCTCGATTGTGGCATTGTCATCCCGGAATTTTTTATCGAACGTGTAGTGAATCAGATCGGGGATAGCACGAATAGGGTGCTGTACCATTATGTAATGGGGGCTTTTACTGAGCCTAGTCAGGATTTATCTGTGATTGAGCATATTAGACCATCCAATCTTGCTGCTGTCTGTGAGCAGCTAAGGTATCATCCCGAGTGGGAGGATATGCGCACCTCGCATTTCGAACTGGTCGATCATGATCTGAATCGGATGGATGTCCCGTGGTCCATGGGGTGGGGCGGCGCCGTCAGTGCTTCGCGCGACATCGTGCTGCAAGCAGGAGGGTTCGATGAGACGCTGAAGGGCTGGGGGGCGGAGGATACTGATTTTGCCTATCAGCTTCATATGCATGGGGCGGAGATGTATGCGACTGAGGACATTTGCACGCTGCATCTGCCGCATCCTTCCGACGACAAAATCGATCAGAAGATCAAATCCAGCTACTTGAACCGCAAGAAGATGCATATGAAGCATCGTACCTTCGATACGGAGATTTATCCTTATTCCGCAGATATGCACTTCGATCTGATCATGGCCAAGTTCAATCGGCTGGTGACTCATTATTATTTGCCTGGCTATAGCGAGGAGTTGATTGAACTACTTAATGAGGAGTATGTGCAGGGAACGGAGCGCTCCGCGATCATCGGGGCGGATAGTCGCGCCGTCCTTTCTGCTCTGGAAGTGTCCCACGTCTTTTTGCAAAATAAAGGCTTGATTCAGCGCTATGAGAACATCTGGACAGAGAAGGAGTTCGTATATTTGCTGGGGGTGGATACGCTCTATCCGTCCAAGCATTTTGATGTGATCATTGTCACGGATTATTTCCGAATGATCAGTGAGCCGCTGGTGGGGATCATGTTGAAGGAGCTGTTCCGGATCAGCAAGAAGGCGGTATTCTTATACAATGACAGCTATGTATCCTATCTTGTCACAACGGCGGGATGGACATGGCATAGTCGGCAGGAGCTGAGGCAGCTGCTGGAGCGCAATCAGTTGAAGGCTCATACGGAGCGTCAGGTCGGCGATTGTAAGTTGTTCGAGGTCGGCAAAGCGGTTCCGGTGGTCGTCTAGTTGCTACTGATTTCGACGGGCTGTTACGGATTTCGTCTATTGTGACAGTTGTCGCCTGTAATGAAGGGAAGGATGCCCGTTTCCCCTTTGAGGCTGCCATTACTTAAGGAGAAGAAATAATCATGACAAACATAGGTATCGTGCGGAAGCTTGATGAGCTTGGACGAATCGTACTTCCGGTAGAGACGCGGCGGCTGATGGAGTTGCAGGAGAAGGACTCGGTTGAGCTATTTATAAATGATGAAACGGAGCAGATCATCTTGCGCAAATATCGCACGCAGGAATGTGTATTCTGCAGCTCGATGGAACGGATCACTTACTTCCGGGGGCGTTTTATTTGCTTCTCCTGTTTGAGTGAGCTGAGCCCTGCACGGGAAGCCGGAGTTTTATAACGAAGAGACAAAAATGAAGAACCTTAGCCCGAATGAATCTGGAGCTGAGGTTCTTTTCTATCCCCTACAAACTGCTGCTGTAGTTATTCATCAGGTACAAGCAAAATTGAATTTGAATTGGCATACACTGATAAGAGTTGGACTGTACGAAGAAATTCATTCAAAGGAGGGATAAAATGCCGTTAAATTTAAGGTTCGTGGATAATCAGCCAGGGGCGATTACGTTTACAGGCAATACATTGGGACTGGGCCGATCTGATACCGTTGGTGTTCCGGGCACAATTGGCTCTATCGGTGCTTTTGTTACGACGGATACCGCTTTGCAATTCGGCAGCTATCCGCCAGGGACGACCAATGATTTCAACTTGAACAGCTCGAGCGCGATTCTGCGCATGCCGCCAGGGAGTACAGTACTGTACGCCGAACTGGTCTGGAGCGGAACTTATACGAATACCTCTGGTAATGTAAGTGCCTTTATCGACAAATCGATTTCTTTTACCACCCCTCAAGGAAATGTGCTCAGTATTGCGCCTGATCCGGCTACGGCCACGAATGATTTGATGATTAACGTCGGAGTCAATGGTTATGTGCGTTCTGCGAATGTTACTTCAATCGTTCAGACCGCTGGTCCCGGGGTGTATACTGCTGGCGGGGTCGCTGGACTCATTTCATTCCCTGATGCGGTCGCTAATTATTGCGGTTGGACGCTGTGCGTCGCTTATCAGAATTTCGGGCTTCCTTTCCGGAATTTATCCATCTTCGTCGGCGGTGTTCTCGTTAGCTCTAACAGCACGGTTACTACTCCTATTAGCGGATTTGGAACCCCGGTGACCGGCCCGGTATTCGGTCGGCTCGCCGTCTCTGCTCAGGAAGGAGATGCTGACGGGGGAGGAACCCAGATGCTGTTCGGTCCAACGACTAGTGATCTTACTATATTAAGCGGTCCTAATAACTTTGCTGACAATTTCTTCGCTTCACAGATTAACGATGATAATGGCCTCCTTGATACGTCAGGAACCTTCGGGACTCGCAACCAGATCAATGGCAGCCCGGGAACGAATGTCGTTGGCGGCCGGCAGGGCTGGGATATAACCAATGTCGATATCTCTCCTACGCTGGTCAATAATCAGACCCAGGCATTTGTACAATTCAGAACGTCTGCCGATGTGTACATCGTCTCCGCATTTGGCCTGCAGATTGATCTTAACGCACCATTGATCGATATTAATAAAACGGTAGATGCGCCCGATGCTGTTCTCGGTCAGATTCTGACCTATACCATTTTCTTTAGAAACTCAGGCACAGCTGCTGCTGACTTTGCCACCATTGTTGATAGTATTCCCGAGGGGACGGAGTTTGTGGACGGAAGCGTGTTTCTGGATGGTGCCCAGCTGTTTGGCGTCAATCCAGAGACGGGCATCCCTATAGGCAATCTCGAGATTGGGCAAGATCATGTGCTGACGTTCCAGGTCAGAGTTGTCTCCCGTCCACCGAATGATCTGATCATTAATGAAGCAACTCTTAAGTTTGAGTATCAAATCGTCACCGGAGGCCCTTTTGAGACGGGTACAGTCGTATCCAATCCTGTCATTACACCGTTCCTGGCTGCAGAGATGGCTCTGAAGAAAACGGCGTTTCCTACCAATGTATTTCCCGGTGAGGTTGTTCATTATATTTTTACGCTAATTAATACGGGCAATGCGCCTTTAAACAATATTCATATCGATGATCCAACGCTTGGTTTCCATCAGGATATCCTTCGTCTGGATCCTGGCACCGTGGTAGAGTTCTTCCTCAATTTCGTCATTCCTCCAGGGACTCCTGCCGGAACGATCTTCCGTAACTTCGTCAATGCGATCTCCGATGAAACGGGACCGCTTGTTGCTGAAGCGGATGTTATCGTTCAAGCCAGCTTCAACGTGCAAATCACGAAAACACCAGATCGCTTTTCCGCGAATCCGGGAGAGACGGTTAACTATACGATCGAAGTTACCAATCTATCCAATGCGCCCATTACCAATGTCGTGGTTGAAGATTCGCTCACTGGCTTCTCGACGGTTGTGCCTTTTATGGGGGAAGGTGAATCGCGCTCTTTCATTATTCCTTTTGTCGTCCCACCCGGTACAACGGCCGGAAGCGTTATTACCAATGTGGCTACGGCAACTCCGGCAGAGACTGGCCCCGTATCGGCCAACGCTGCGATTATCGTCAGTGAAGTCACCGGATTATTCGTGTTCAAAACCGTTGATCATTCTACAGCCTCGCCTGGTGAAACTGTAACTTATACGATTTCCGTAACCAATGCTGGTAATGCGCCGCTAACCAATGTCCATGTAACGGACGCGCTACTTGGTGTTGATCAGGTGTTCGCCAGCTTGAATCCGGGAGACACCTTGCAGATTGAAGCTCCATTGGTGATCCCGCCGACAGCTATGGAGGGCGATATCATCCATAATACGGTGACGGCCACTTCCGATCAAACCGGTCCGGAAACCGCCAATGCCGATGTGATCGTGACAGGCGCCTCGGCGATTTCGTTGACGAAATCTGTTACTCCTGCTGAAGCTTCTCCCGGCAGCACTGTCACCTATACCTTTGTCGTAACCAATACCGGCAACACCACTCTCTCCGATGTGCTGCTTACTGACCCGCTGTTAGGGATCAGTAATGATCTCGGCGTTCTCACCAGCGGAGAATCGAGAACGCTCACGGTGCCGTTCGTGATTCCGGAAGGAGCGAGTACGAACTTCATTAATATTGCTACCGTTATTGGTCACTTCGGTCCGGTGGAGGCTAGTGCTGAGGCCGATGCCATAGTTACGCTCCTGCTTCCTACGTTTACATTAACCAAGACGGTAACACCAGCTGAGGCACTCCCCGGTGAGGAAGTGATGTTCACTTATACTCTGACCAACACCGGCAATGTACCGTTGACGAATATTGCGCTGTCTGATCCGCTGTTGAATTTTACCAGCACGATTCCGGTTCTGGCACCAGAAGCGTCTATCCGTGACTCGATTCCGTTCATCATTCCAGAGGGGACGCCTGCTGGGACAATGTTTACGAATGTGCTCACCGCAGCGCCATTGGAGACTTCGGCACAGACAGCTTCGGCGACCGTTACGGCATTGGGCGCGCCTGCTATCGAATTGACGAAGACCGCCAGCGTGGATTCCGCCATGCCGGGAGATACCGTTACCTATACGATTACGGTCACAAATACCGGCAACATTGATCTGATCAGTGTTGGGGTTGGCGATATGCAGCTTGGCTTG
Organism: Paenibacillus aceti; assembly: GCF_003614185.1. Classification (GTDB taxonomy): domain Bacteria; phylum Bacillota; class Bacilli; order Paenibacillales; family Paenibacillaceae; genus Fontibacillus; species Fontibacillus aceti. The sequence continues at coordinate 1,435,429 of NZ_KZ987724.1, read as the reverse complement.
GATGAGATTATCCCCGTGCTTGCGGTTGGTGAGTCTGTTACCTTCACCCCTACCTTCACGATTCCAGCAGATACAGCAGATGGTACGATTATTACCAATATCAGCACGGCGACGTCGGATCAGACGGAATCGATTGAAGCGGTGGCTCGCGTGATTGTGAATGCGCCGGCCTTCACGCTAAATGTTAGCAAGACGGCTAATCCAGTATCGGCTGTACCCGGGCAAACGGTGCAGTACACTATCGTCGTCACCAACACGAGTGCAAGCTCATTAACGAATGTGTTGCTGACAGATGATTTATTGGACGTTTTCGAGCCGCTTGGAACACTCGCAGCGGGTGAGAGCCGCACACTTCATTTTGATTTCATCGTGCCTGTGGGTACCTTGGCCGGTTCGACGATTCTCAATACGACTACCGTCGATTCCGATGAGACCGATCCGGTGCAGGCTACCGCCATCATAACTGTAGCTGAGGCTCCGGGCTTACAGCTGGATAAAGCGTTCCGGCCTGCCGAAGCCAGACCAGGGCAGACTGTCGAAGTCATTCTAACGCTACGCAACACCGGAAATACGAATCTGATCAATATTGTCCTGCGTGATCCGCAGCTTGGCTTCGAATCACAGGTTCCTTCGCTACCCGCCGGAACCATCCAGACCGTCACTTATCCGTTTGTCGTGCCAGAATTGGCACCAGGAGCGGTGATTACGGATACGGTAACAGCGACTTCGAATCAAACCGGGGAAGCTTCCGCCTCGGCTTCCTTGAGCGTTCTTCCAGGCTTTAACGCCGCGATCACGAAGACTGTAGACCGGGCAACGGCCGCTCCTGGGGAGAAGGTGACCTTTACAATCGAGTTCCGCAACTTGTCCAATGCACCGCTGACGAACCTGGTTTTCTCCGATCCCTTGTTGAGTATCGAGAATATCACGATCAGTGAAGCTCCTGCTGATTTTGTTACGGTGTTCACCCGCAGCTTTACGATCCCGTTAGGGACCCCGAACGGAGCCCAGCTGCTGAACCGGGTTATCGTCAATTCTCCAGAGATCGGAGAAATCGAAGCTTTCGCAGCGGTTACTACTCAAGGCGTGCCGCAATTGAAAGTGCATAAAACAGTAAACCCAGCATCCGCTTTACCGGGGCAAACCGTAATATTCGTCCTACGCATCGTAAATACCGGGAATGTTCCGTTGCGCGATCTGCAGATAAATGATCCGCTGCTCGGCATTCAGGGCAGGATGCTCATGCAAAATCCGGGAGAAAAGCAGAAGCTAATAATTCCGTATACGGTACCTGTTTCGGCGGCCAAGGGAGAGCAAATCGTCAATACCCTGGAGGTATCTGGACCGGGCATACCTACACAGATGGCTTCAGCGACGGTCAGTGTGATTGCGCTGCCGCTATCTATCTTGAAGAAATCGGGAACTACTCAGGCTTTCGTGCAGGATGAATTTCCGTTCACGCTGCTTGTAACGAATAATGGCACAGTGCCGATACTGGATACGGTGCTTACGGATTCACTGCAGGAAGGCATCCGCTTCGTTCCGGGCAGTGTCATGATTGATGGTAAGTCCGTCAACTCTGCGAACCCGGAGGTCGGTATCCCGCTTGGCAGCCTGGCTCCAGGTCAGAGCATCGAGGTAGTGTTCCTGGTTAAAGCGGTCTGTGTGCCGCCAAAGAGAAAGGTTAGTAATCTGGCTCACGCTTCATTCCGTCCGGAAGGAGCCCGCCAAACCTTCCAGGTTAGTTCCAATGTGGTAATTATTCACATTCTTGAGCATGAAGAGTAGGGCGGAGTTCTAACGCAACTACAGAGCACTATTTGCTCCAAAACAAGGGCGATTCGAATCTAACGAAACTCCATAACGCTATTTGAGCTAAATCCAGGCTTTAAGTGGCTAATTTGGCTGAATAGCGTTACCCGGTTTCGTTTACAATTTTCGAAGGCCCTTTTTGGCGTGAACAGCTTTACTACGTTTCGTTAGAGTTTGTCATTACTTGCTCAATCTCTCATACTTTTATTTTGCCACTTGGCGACTTATAATCTATATAATCAACTTGAATCGGCATCGAAGGTTTGCATTTAAAAAGGGTAATTTTACCAGAGGGGCGGGAAGAGAGCTGGCCAAATCAAAACCATTTATTGTGGGGATTGCAGGTGGTTCGGGGAGTGGAAAGTCCACTTTCTGTGAGATATTAGTTCAGGAGCTGAAAGATTATCAGGTCGCGGTCGTCTCAACAGACCAATTTTTCAAAAGGCCTCTGCCAAAGATAATATCGCCTGTATCCCGTGTGGAATATGATGATTTCAACCATCCGGACGCACTCGACTATAGCAAGTTCAGCGAACATTTACACGAGTTACTCAATGCGGAGCAGCTAGCGGATGTCATTATTGTTGAAGGTATTTTCACACTCTATTTTGAAGAATTAAGACAGTTGCTGGATTTAAAGATCTTTGTGGATCTGGATGCGGACGAACGTATGTATCGCAGGATAAGAAGAAATATGCAAAATTGGGGAGTGAGTATGGAGGAGGTTGCCACTTACTATCTGGAGGCCGCGAAGCATAGAGAAGCAGAGTTTGCGCTTCCTACCAAAAAGTTCGCCAATATCATCTTGAATGGCAACGATCTGCACGGAACATCCAAAGACATTATCACTTATTGGATAAAGAATAGAATTAAAGAAAATAGTAGCTTGTCCTGAATCTAAACAGGTAGGCAGGAGGTATCTCTTAGGCAGAGAGACCTCCTTTTTTTATTTTAGTGGTTGGAATATCCTAACCTCCAGCTTGTTCGAAAATCTCGGATTTGATTCCACCGGAATTATCGAAACCCTATTGAAAAAATTGTAAATTTTTTAATATACTTAATCACGATGGTAATAACCTACAACTTAAAAAAGGGGGGATTATGTTGAAGAAGTACTGGGCCCTGTCCAGAATCGTGTTGAAAAACAACACGGTTTACCAGCTTGATCTACTGGCACGGATCGTAACCACCTTGGTTTCTGTATTCGCCTTACGGCAGGTCTGGACTGCATTGTTTACACAATCGGCTTCTTCTGGAACGATCGGAATGTCGCTTGACTTGATGTTGACCTATGCCACCATTTCAATGATTTTGCAGGCTTTTTACGGTCCTACTATCGTATGGGAGATTAGCCAGAAGATCATGGACGGGAATATTGTACAGGATTTCCAACGCCCATGGGATTTTCAGACATCTATTCTTTTTCGGGCACTTGGCAAGATCTTTGCCGGGGTGATTACCGTGGTCATTCCAATCGCAGTTGTGACATGTCTCTTTTTCCCCATTCAATTGCCGACATCTATTGTTACTTGGATGACGTTTCTACTAAGCATCCTAATAGGCATCATGATTAACTTTTCCCTTCAATTCTTTGTCGGACTGCTTTCCTTCGTATTCGTAGAGGTTTGGGGGTTCGAGATCGTGCTCGGTTTGGTGATTGCCTTTTTCTCTGGAAAGATCATTCCCATCGCGATGTACCCGGAGTTTTTGCAGAACTTGATTCATCTTTTACCGTTTCGCGGTCTGTTTGACATTCCGCTCTCAATCTTTGTTGGAACGGTCGCACCTGCACAATATCTGGACCTTTTAATATTCCAGGGAATTTGGGCTGTCATCCTCATGCTCATCGTTCGTGTGATGATCCGCTACTTCCAAAGATTGCTCGTGGTAGCCGGTGGGTAACCTGGCGGAAAGGAGAGTATATGAGATATCTTTATCTATATTTTAAAATTCAGAAAGCGAATGTTCGTGCACGAATGATGTATCCGTTCAACTTTTTCCTGGGTATCTTTTGTGTCATGTCCTTCGGGATCTTCTCGACCTTGTTCCTATGGGTGCTGACTCAAAGGTTTCCGGTGATCGTAGGCTGGAACTTCTACGAGATTCTGTTCAATGCTTCCTTTAATATGTTTTGCTACTCGCTGGCACTGGCGCTATTCATTCAGTTACAGGATATCGATGTCTATGTGCGGAATGCCGAATTTGACCGGATTTTGGTTCGTCCGATGAACACGCTGCTCCAGTTTGCTTGCAAACGGATTAATTTGAACGGGATCGGTACGGTGGGATATTCATTGATTGTACTGCTGTATGCCGGCTACCATGTACGCGAGTGGGATTTCCTATCCATTGCATCGGCGGTGTTGCTGATTTTCTGTGGACTGGTTACAGCCATCGCTATCCATCTGATGATCGCATCTTTTTCATTCATTACGTTGCAAACTAGAGGTTTTTTTGAAATGAAAGAAGTTGTATATGGAAACGTTTGTGACTATCCACTGGCCGTATTCTCCAGAGGGACGCAATATTTTCTGAGCTTTATTTTCCCGCTGGCTTTTATCGGTTTCTATCCAAGTATGTACTTGCTCGGTAAAACCGGGGGAAATATCTTTGGAGACTATATTCTCATTGCTTGTGTGTGTGGAGCCTTTCTGCTGGCCATTTTAGGCTATGTCATGTGGAATTCGTCCCTCCGCCGTTATTCAGGTGCAGGTTCTTAATAGGAGGTAATGATCTAGAATGATTATTCAAGCGAAACATCTTACCCGCGATTTTAAAATTTACAAAGCCAGAAGCTCGTTTCATATGCTAAATCAAATCCTCCGGCGTAAAGGAGAAATCAAGCGTGTCGTTGATGGAGTTGACTTGGAGATTCAAGAAGGCGAATTCGTAGGTTATCTCGGTCCGAATGATGCAGGCAAATCAACGACCATCAAGATGTTGTCTGGCGTGCTGCAGCCTACATTGGGGGAGATCAGCGTACTTGGCCTTAATCCGTCAAAAGACCGTAAAAAGTATGCTCAGCAAATCGGCGTTCTGTACGGTCAGCGAACACAGTTGTGGTGGGATCTGCCGCTTCGCGATTCGTTTGACCTGCTGAAAGCAATCTATAATATACCGCAGACCGATTTTACCAAGCGTTTACATCGGTTTATCGAGTTATTGGATATGCATGAGTTCATCAACCAGCCCGTCCGCCAGCTTTCACTTGGTCAGCGGATGAAAGGGGAGATGGTGGCGGCACTCATCCACAATCCACGGATTTTGTTCCTGGATGAACCGACCATCGGGCTTGATGTTTTGGCTAAAGACCGGATTCAGGAATTCCTCGCCTATATAAATAAGGAAGAAAAAGTAACGGTTATGCTTACGTCGCACAATATGGATGATGTGGAGCGTCTTTGTAAACGAATCATCCTCATCGATCAGGGTAAAGTGAAATTTGATGGGGCAAAGGATGCACTGCGGGATCTGGTCAAACAAAGCAAACTCCTGATCCTGGAAGTGGCGGCTGGCGATATGAAGTTAAACCACCCACTTCCATATGCCCCCATTAAAGAAGAAGGAAACCGTCTGTTTTTTGAAGTTGCTGATGATGCAGAGGTATCGCAAATCATCGCTGCGTCTGCCCAATCCTACAGTATTCTAAAAGTGGATATCGAGGAACCTAAGATCGATAGCGTACTTAAAGAATTGTATCTGTCCAAAAACTATCAGGCTGCTCCGCGCAGAATGGTCATTGAACCGATAAATCCGTGAACTACCGTAACCTTACGGGTGATACTCGTGTGGAGTCCCCGGGATTAGTAAGATTCCTGCAGATTCGCAGGCTTTCTGGGATATGAGCGCGAGTACCACCTTAGCAGCATACCGAGGAACCACCGAAGGATGAAAAATCCAGTGCGGTGGTTCTTTTTTTCTTGCGTGTCCTGTGCCAGAATGACATAAGGGGGCGATGAAAGAATGTTCCAGGATTTCAAGCTCGTCGACGACCGACCGGTCGCGATACAAGTGAAAGAATACGTCAAACGTTTAATTATAAAAGGGGCGCTTCAAGCGGATCAGAAGCTGCCTTCTACACGAGAGATGAGCGGACTGCTCAAGGTGAGCCGCAACACAGTCATTGCCGCCTATGAAGGGCTGGCGGATGACGGCTTTACGTATGCTATTCCAGGCAAGGGCAGCTACGTGGCTGCGATGGTAGGTCAGTTGGCTGAAGATATGGGCGGGGCTGACGGCTCCTCCACCTGGCAGATTGATTGGAAGGCGAGAATGAACGAGTATGCCACATCAGCTGTAGAGCTCGATATGATGAAGCAGGGCATCCGCGGTCGGAAAGGAACGATCTCCTTCACCAGCATCGCTCCGGATGAGCAATTATTCGATCTCGGTGATGTGAAGCGAGCCTTCATGGATCGGATGTCCATCGAGGGACAGGTGCTGCTGAACTACGGATATGCCAAGGGCTATAAGCCGCTGATCGATTATTTGATGCGCTATATGGAGAATAAGGGCGTCGATGTAAATGGCAAGGATATGCTGATTACGAGCGGTTTTACCGAGGGTTTTGGCATTGTACTGTCGGCACTGCGTCCTGCTGGACGGCGCGGCGCGGCCCTTTGCGAGAATCCGACCCATCATACAGCGATCAAAAATTTGCGGCTGCAGGGTTTCGAGATTACCGGCATCCCGATGGAACGGGATGGTATTGATGTGGAGCAGCTTGAAGCGGTGCTGCAGAAGCGGGCGCATCACTTCGATCTGGCTTACCTGACGCCTTCCTATCACAATCCAACCGGGATTGTCATGTCGGCAGCCAAGCGCAGTGCCGTAGTGAAATTAATGATGCGGTATCAGATTCCGGTGATTGAGGATGGCTTCAATGAGGAACTGCGCTACTCGGGAGCACATATCGCGCCTCTAATGGCGACCGCCGGGCAAGGGAATGGAGTGATTTATATCGGCAGCTTCTCCAAGGTGCTGTTCCCTGGCTTGCGGGTAGGCTGGGTGCTGGGCGACCGGGCGTTGATCGACAATCTGGAGAGCATTAAGCGCGCGCGTACGATTCATACATCAACGATCGATCAATCGATTCTATATCAATATCTACTCAACGGAAACTTCGATAAATATGTGAAAAAAGCACGCACGGAATACAAGCGCAAATACGAGCTGACGAAGGCCTGCTGTGAGACCTATCTCCCCGAGGCACAGTTGTCTGGCGACGGGGGCTTGCATCTGTTCCTTACTTTTCCGTCGAGGGTGGATACCCGTGAGCTGTTGGAGGCATGCACGGAGCGGGGGGTTATTTTTACGCCGGGAGACAGGTTCTTCATTCAGGAGGGCGAAGGGACGAATACATTACGGCTGGGGTTCTCACGAGTTACGGATGAGCATATCGAGCGGGGGATTCAGATTATCGGCGAGCAGGTGCGCCACATTCTTAAGGCATAACGATAATTACGGACAAATGAGGTGTCATGATGAAGATTGGTGTGATTATGGGCGGGATGTCCACGGAGCGTGAGGTTTCTCTGCGGACAGGTGAAGAGATGATACGGCGCTTGGATCGAGATCGCTATGAGGCGGTTCCGATTGTGATCGATCAGGGAGCGGATTTAATCAGACAGGTACAGCAGGCTGGCATTGATCTGGCGCTACTGGCGCTGCATGGTCAATATGGCGAGGACGGCACAGTGCAGGGAGCGCTGGAGACACTGGGCATTCCTTATACCGGCAGCGGTATTCTGGCAAGCAGTCTGTGCATGAATAAACAATTGTCCAAAATGCTGCTGAAGGCAGCGGGCGTCAATACGCCGGCAGGCCTGTGCTGGCAGGGGATGGATGATTATGATCCGCAAGCGGTGGAACGGATGGGTTATCCGGTGATCGTGAAGCCGAATACGGGGGGCTCCAGCATCGGTATTCAGCTGGTGCATAATGAGACAGAGTTGCTGGCAGCTGTGCAGGAGTCTTGCAGATTGGATCAGACCATCCTGATTGAAGCCTATATTCAAGGGACAGAGATTACCTGCCCGATTATGGACGGTGAGTTGCTGCCGATTATCGGCATTCGCTCCGCCCATTCGGAGTGGTTCGATTACACGGCAAAATATGAGGTCGGTGGTGCGGAGGAGAAGGTGATCGAGCTACCTCCTGCTACCGAGCAGCGTGTGCGTGAAGCGGCGCTTGCCAGCTACCGACTGCTGCAATGCAAGGTTTATGCCCGGGTCGATATGATCTTGTCTGAGGGTATTCCTTATGTGCTGGAAGTGAACACCTTGCCGGGGATGACCGCAGGTAGCCTGCTTCCGAAGAGTGCGGCAGCCGCAGGTATGACTTTTACGCAGGTGCTCGATCGTATCATTGACAGTTCGCTTCGTGAGCGGGGACAGGAATGGGGGAAGCTACAGCATGTATAGTAAAAAAGGTGCAGGACAATTTTTGTCCACTTGCGTACAGGACATTCGTCCCTCAGGAATTCGCGCTTTCTTCGATTTGAATACATCGGATGGGGATACGATCGCGCTTGGTGTTGGAGAGCCGGACTTCGTGACACCACAGCGGGTGCGCGAAGCCTGCATTCAGGCCTTGCGCGAAGGGAAGACGAAGTATACCTCCAACGCTGGTATGATGGAGCTGCGTGAGGAGCTCGCGGCTTACTTGGCTAATAGCTTCGCGCTCTCCTATGACCCCTGTCACGAAATGTTCGTGACGGTCGGGAGCAGCGAGGCCGTGGATCTGGCGCTGCGGGCAGTGATTAATCCGGGCGATGAGGTGCTGATCCCGGCGCCGAGCTATATTGCCTATGAACCGATAACTTGTCTACATGGCGGTAAAATCATCGAGGTGGCGACAACGGCAGAGCAGGGCTTCAAGCTGACCGCGCGGGCGCTGCAGGCGGCGATTACGCCGCATTCGAAGGTTTTGATGCTCAATTATCCGTGTAATCCGACCGGAGCAGTAATGAATGAGCAGGATTGGCAGCCGATTGCAGAGCTTGTGATCAAGCATAATCTGGTCGTCATTTCGGATGAAGTCTACGCTGAGCTGACTTATGGGAGACAGCATGTCAGCATCGCTTCCATGCCAGGCATGAAGGAGCGCACGATTGTCATCAGCGGCTTCTCCAAAGCGTTCGCCATGACTGGCTGGCGCGTAGGCTATGCCTGTGGTCCGCGTGAGTTGATCGCCGGCATGCTGAAGATCCACCAGTATACGGCCATGTGCGCCCCTACGCTTGCACAAGTCGCTGCGCTTGAATCCTTGCGTTATGGCTTGACGGCCAAGGATGAGATGATGGCGAGCTACAATGAACGCCGCAAGCTGTTCGTGGCAGGGTTGAACGCCATCGGGCTGACCTGCCATGAGCCTGAGGGAGCATTCTATGCTTTCCCATCCATTGCGGCTACCGGGATGTCCTCGGAACAGTTCGCTCTGCGGTTGTTGAACGAAGCGAAGGTGGCGGTTGTGCCGGGACATGTGTTCGGATCAGGCGGCGAAGGCTTCATTCGCTGCTCGTATGCAACCTCGCTCGTCGATCTGGAGAGAGCGCTGGAGCGAATGGGTCGATTCGTACAGGTGATGCAGCCGGTTTGAGGAGTGAATTTTGAAAATGTGGCGTTGGCTAGGAACTAGTTTGTATTTACGCAGCTATTTTCCGATTCTAGCTTCAAATATTCGAAATAAGTGTATTTCAGCAGCTATGCAACCTGAGAAGCAATTACACCACGTTATACCGTTATACGAACTCCTTTACAATACCCAGTATCGAGAAGAGAGCCTTGATTCTGGGTATTTTTGCACCCCAAAATCCTACTTTTCTCCTTAACTCTAGCAGCGAGCATATCGATGACTACAAAACTCGACAAATATTGCAAATATGATAGATTACAAGATGTCCGCAAAAATAAAAAGCGGGTTCTAGCTGCTAGATTCAAAGAAACTAGCTTCATATCAAGGAGGGAGAACATATTGAACGGTAAACAACTGTATCGTTATTTGAAAACTATGAACCAATTATAAATATGGGTTTAATCTATTTTTTAACAATTTTATACCAAAAGACCGATATATATATTAAACAGGAGGGAGGATTCATATGCAGAAAACAAAACATGGAAAAGGCATGAAGGTGCTGGCCAGTCTATTCATCAGCTTGAATGTACTTGCGGTTTCTAGCATTTCTTATGCGGCAGCGGGCGAACTGAGTGATATTGATGCCGGAATCGCAGGCCTTAGCTATGATCGCCATGCCGTGTTAGCGGCAAACGGGGATCAGATCAACAGCTTTATTCCTAAGGAAGGCATTCAATCGAATGGCAAATTTATCGTGGTTGAACGTGAGAAAAAATCAATCTCCACTTCACCCGTAGATGTCTCGATTATCGATTCCATGACAAGCCGCACCTATCCGGGGGCTATTCAGCTGGCCAATCAGGCTTTTGTGGATAACCAGCCAGACTTGATCATGACGCAGAGACAGCCTTTGGAGATTAGCATTGATCTGCCAGGATTGAGAAATGAGAATACCATTATGGTTCAAAACCCAACCTATAGCAGTGTAAACGGCGCGGTGGATCAGTTGGTATCGACTTGGGTTGATAAGTATTCAGACACCCATACCTTGCCGGCAAGGCTGCAGTATGCGGAATCTATGGTTTATAGCAAGAACCAGATTTCCAGCGCGCTTAATGTGAACGCTCAGGCACTTACTAATACCCTCGGTATCGATTTTAACGCGGTCTCGAGCGGTGAGAAAAAAGTGATGGTCGCGGCCTATAAGCAAATCTTCTATACAGTGAATGCGGCTCTACCTAACAATCCATCGGATCTTTTTGGTGAAGGTGTGACCTTCGATGAATTGGTTCGCAAAGGGGTTAGCAATGATTCGCCGCCGCTTATGGTATCCAATGTAGCTTATGGCAGAACGATTTATGTGAAGCTGGAGACCACGTCGAAGAGCAGTGATGTACAGGCTGCATTTAAAGCCTTGCTTCAGAACGCTAGCATACAGAGTAGCGGACAGTATCAGGATATCTATGAGAATAGCTCGTTCACCGCAGTCGTATTAGGCGGTGATGCTCAGACTCATAACCAGATCGTCACAAAGGACTTCAGTGTCATCCAGAGTGTAATTAAGGATAATGCCCAATTTAGTCCGCGGAACCCAGCGTACCCGATCTCGTATACGAGTGTTTTCTTGAAGGATAATTCGATTGCTGCGGTTCGTAATAACACGGAATATATTGAGACGAAAACTACCGAATACTCTAAGGGTAAAATAACGCTTGATCACAGTGGCGCATATGTAGCTCAATTTGAAGTGTATTGGGACGAAGTTAGCTTTGATGAAAATGGACAGGAAGTCGTTACGCAGCGAGCTTGGGAAGGAAATTGGCAGGATAAAACCGCACATTTCTCGACCGAGATCCCACTCCCGCCTAATGCCAAAAACATCCGGATTTTCGCAAGAGAATGCACAGGCCTGGCTTGGGAATGGTGGAGAACCGTGATCGATGAACATAATGTTCCATTAAACAGCAACATCAACGTCTCAATTTGGGGAACCACCTTATATCCGTATTCATCCATCACTAGTTAGACATTTTAAAGAGAATCTTCCCAGGGGTTTGGGGAGATTCTCTTTTCTTTACTCGCTATACCTTTATGGTTATCGGTTCCCCTCACGGCTATCCGAGCTGGGCAATCTTAGTGATCTAACAGAGTTAATTCCTCCACATTGATTCATTCAGTTGAATTAATTATACTTATCCATATGGAGTTAATATGGAGGAATGAGACGTGAATTCAAAAATAGGCAATGATATGAGTAAACTGAATGATGATACAGCAAGGACTCGTTTATTGGACGCAGGGTTACGAATTTTTGGATTGTATGGTTTTGAAGGTGTGCGGACGCGGACGCTTGCAGATGAAGCGGGTGTTAACCAATCGGCGATCCCTTATTATTTTGGTGGAAAGAAAGGACTGTATCTAGCAGTTGCCAACCATTTGGCCGAAACGGTACATGAAGATTTTTTGGAAAAAGCTCTAATAGAGGCTGAAGGAAGCGATAGCCTGACCAGAGAAGCAGCAGCAGAATCGCTTAAGACCGTAATGTTTCACTTTTCCAAAGCAATGATCGGCAACAAGGAAGCGAATATAAGAAGCGTCTTTCTTGCAAGAGAGCAGTTACAGCCTACGGAAGCTTATGATATTTTGTATGAAAGGTTTTTTCAGCCCTTGCACCAAATTATCTCAGGCTTAGTGGGGAAATTAATTGCTTTAGACGCAAATGATCGAACAACGCTTTTAATCGCCCATGCCATCGTTGGACAGTCGTTAGCCTTCTCAGTGGCGAAAGAAACCTATCTTCGGCGTCAAGGTATTGAAGATTTGGATGAAGCGCATATTGACTTGATCGCTAGAGAGCTCGGTGAACTGTCCATTCGCATCTGCAACAGGGATTGAAATAAAGTGATGTCCCATTTATTTTGTTTACCAGCTAGCCCGCATCAGCCGCGTAGAATTATGGTTAAGCTCAATCCCTCCGCCTTCCCCTACAATAACCGTTCCACCGAGGTTGATTACCTTCTTGCCAATGGCACAATTGGGTTCAAAGGCAAATACCATCCCTGCTTTTAACTCTGTATCCAAGCCGATCGAGGGAATAGGCATGACTTTGCCGTACTCTTTAGTCTCGGGCAGCCGGGCAATCTCATCACCAACCCCAATAAGACCAAAAGGACTGATGGAATGAATGAGCGGGTGGACATGCCAACCGCCTGCCTCGCGCATCGGTTCATTCATGGCTTTGACCACATCTCCGAATCTGATTCCGTTTCGAAGCATTTTCACGCCATTTTCATAAGATTGTCTTGCTGCCGCTGCCGCCTTCTCGAAATCCGGATGAATGTTTCCGACTGCTATAGAGGGTTGGTGCTGCGTTTCCAGCATCCCCAATGAGGAGAATACCTCGGCCAGAATGATATCTCCTTCCTGAATAACCCGTGGCTGCTCTGGACGGTAGGTCCATGCTGGCAGTCCCCATCCCACAAACTCAGGGCCAGAACCCATCAATATCACCGTTGTGAATCCAACATGCTGAGCGCAGGCAGCCATAGCTGCTGCATAGAGCTCATTTTCACGAACTCCGGGGCGTGTGGCCTCAAGCATGGCTTGACACATTTTTTCCCCAACGTTGGCTGACCACTTCAATACTTCAATTTCCTCTGGACTTTTTACAGAAGTCAACGCAAAAAACTTGTGACCGACCGGTTTAAACGTCGCATTCGGTAATTCCTTCAATATAGTTTGCCACGTGTTATAGGGCATGGCACCGTCGAAATAGTAGGGAGGATAAGGCTCAAGTCCAATGACGCCGAAATTTCCGTTTTTTAGTCCGATGTCTTTTATAATTTGAACAATAGTAGTTCCCATCTTTCCAACATACATATTTTCCGGACGTATCCAGCCTTGTGAATTCGTGTATCGAGCCTGGATATGATCCTCAATAGCCGTGACTAAGAATACAACAGAGATCGGTTCTTCATTTTTGGGAAAGATGACAATGGAGCCCGGACGTTCATTCGTAAAGTATGCATCGGGAGCAAAGGTGGCAGGGAAGGCGCCTTCTCTATCCCCATAGACGATTAGGGCATCCACATGTTCTTCTTCCATCAGTTGGTTTGCAATGCTCCATCTACGATTTCGTTCAGAAAGCGAATAGGCAGGAAATTTCATTTCAAGAACGGTCACTTCAATTCCTCCTTTGAATGGTTACTCTCTACTTAGAGTTCATTGCTGTTCCTTGCAAGCTAAGTATAATCCATCCAAATGATTAATTCAATCAAATGAATTAAATTATATTTATTATTTATCTAATTCCTCAGGTGAGGAAATATCTTCTTGTCCATTTTTTCTCAAAATCTTGGTAAGGTAGAGAATAGTAATGGATAAGAGGTGATGAGTTATGATGACAAAGAAACGTTGTTTGTTCTGTGATGAGATCGTGGCGACGAAACCGGAAGGGGATTACGATAGATATATGAGCTGTTCCTGTGCGCCGGGCGGGTCCTATAGACTTCGGCGGGACAGCTACGAACCGATTAATTCGTTACCGCATCCACAGAAGCGCGGCATGCTTCATATCGTATCGGCTTATATCCGTGAGCTGACGGATCGAGATGAAGAGATGAGTTTGTCCGTCGAGGATCTGGAGTCTATTGTTAATTCGCCGACGATTCCTGTAACTATAGACAATAAAGCTAATCGGCTTCTTCAGTATTTGTACAGGCATGCTGAGGGAGCAGGAGAATCCGTTATTATTCATCCGTTGGCCAGTAATTATAATCTGACGTATTCTCCCAATCTGCAGGAGCTGGTGTTCATTATTGATAAGCTGCGAAATGAGCAGTTGATTATCAGAGAGGGGACGAGCTTCCAGCTTACGGAGCAAGGTTGGCGCGAAGCGGCTGCCATCCAAGGAGGCAAGAAGCTGAAGCCATGCACGATTCTTATCGCTGATGATGAGGATTTGAGCACGGAGTGGCAGGAGAGACTGTTGCCTATCATCGAGCAGTATGGATATCTGCCGCGCTTGCTAACTCATGCAAATACGAGAACTCCATCCAGTGAGAAGTATTCCCTTGAACGGATCGCGGAGAGTAAGCTGATTATCGCGGATTTAACGAGTCAATCTCCCGAGATGCAGTTAACGGCAGGCTATGCGCTCGGTCTGAATATCCCGGTGATCTGGACCGTGAACAGCAGAAATGCCGATCATATACTTCCTATAAGCATTAAAGAAATCCGTCCTATTGTCTGGGATACGGCTGAAGAGCTAGCCGTGATTCTGCAGCAAAGGTTAAGTTAACATGGCTCATGAATGAACAGAACTCAGGAATGACAAGCTAAGGAAGTGGTTACATCTTATTTTCCAGAGGGAGGATATGTGCTATGGCTCATCAGAAGAGAAGGAAAGAAGCTGCCTGGAAATCTCGGAAGCAAGAACAACATCCTCATGGCAAGATCAAATCGCTCAAGGAATTGTCCAACGAATAGGGCAAAGGATGTACTCCATGCAAGAAGAAAACTGTCGGAGATTTCTCCGGCAGTTTTTTTATGCAATTCACCCGTTTCTGGTTCGATCGGTATGGGAATAAAGTCTAATATTTATTTTTTAATCATTTATGAGTGTAAATGACCGGTTTGTAAGGTATGATTACTTCATTCATAGTGGAATTAAATTGCAGAGGAGCAAGGAGGTTATCCATGAAAAATCCAATATCAGGCATGATTATGGCATTATTCGCTATTTTCTTATTGGCAGGTTGTAATGGGAGCCCAAAAACGAAATCCCCAGAGTTAAAATTAGAAGGTAACTGGGAGCTTGTCGCTGATTCCTCATCGGCAGGTTGTTTTTCCAGATTGAAATTTCTTGAAAATCCTGCTTCCAAGCAGGACCCCATATCTGTACATGAAACCTCAGGAGATACTACGAAGATGTGGATTGGAGAATACGAGTGGGAGGGGGACGATCTACGGGAAATAAGAATATAGAGATCAATGACTCTCGTTAATATAGGTGCAGAAATACACAACGTTGATATAGTAATAGTTGTATATTTGCATTTATCAGCCAGTCAGATATAACGAAGCGCGGTCAAATTCTGACCGCGCTTCATCGTTGACTCGAAATACCTGGTAAGCGAGTGAATTATATGACGACACTTAGCAATAGAATAACGCCTAAGCCGACGACGGAAATAATCGTCTCAAGCAGCGTCCAGGTTGCAAACGTCTCTTTCATGCTCAAACCGAAGTATTCCTTGAACATCCAGAACCCGGCATCGTTCACATGCGAGGCAATAACACTACCCGCTCCGGTTGCAAGGACGACGAGCGCAAGGTTCACATCAGATTGTCCAAGCATCGGCAGAACCAGACCGGTAGTCGTTAGGGCAGCGACAGTTGCAGAACCCAAGGAGACACGCAAGATGGCAGCGATGATCCAGGCCAGCAAGATCGGCGACAATGAAGTGCCTTGGAATAATTCAGCGACATAGTCGCCAACGCCACCGTCAATTAATACTTGCTTGAAGGCGCCGCCCCCGCCGATGATCAGGAGCATCATGCCGATATTGGAGATTGCAGTGGCGCAGGATTCCATGACATTCTTGATCGGAATCTTGCGGGCCAATCCCATCGTATAAACAGCGACCAATAAAGAGATCAACATGGACACATCCGCATTGCCGATGAATTCGATACCTCTCAGCAGGGCATTCTCTGGAAATCCTATCGTTTTTTGCAGCAAAGTAATGATCGTACCGATGGACATCAGGATAACAGGGAGTAGAGCGGTAAATACACTAATACCAAACCCAGGTGTATCCTCAAGCTTAAATTCCTTCTGTTCGCCGAGTGAACGGATATCTCCAGTCTTCGTGAAGGCTTCAGGCACCAGCTTCTTAGCCACCTTCGTGAATAAAGGGCCGGCGATAATGACCGTTGGAATAGAGACAATCAATCCATACATCAAGACATGACCCAGGTTCGCGCCAAGTTCACCAGCGATCGCGGTCGGTCCGGGATGCGGCGGCAAAAATCCGTGCGTCACCGACAGAGCCGCTCCCATCGGAATACCGAGATACAAGATGGAAACCTTCAATTCTCTGGAAATCGCAAAGATAATCGGAATTAATAATACTAAGCCTACTTCGAAAAACAAGGCAATACCTATAATAAAAGAGGCCGTTACTACCGCCCATTGAATATTCTTCTCACCGAATTTGTTCACTAGAGTCATGGCGATACGCTGTGCGCCACCGGAATCGGAGAGCAGCTTCCCTAGCATCGCACCGAGACCAAATATGAGCGCTAAATGCCCAAGTGTGCCGCCTAATCCCGACTCAATAGTTTTTACAATATTATCTAATGGGATGCCCAGGGCTAGAGAAACGCCGAAGGATACAATAATTAATGATACGAAGGTGTTCAATTTAAAGAACATAATTAAAATAAGTAAAGCGACTATCCCAAAAGCTACAATGAGTAATGGCATCGTAATTTCCCCTTATTGCTTAGATTAGTTGTCTTAGATCAAGCTTCTCTGATAATCGGTAATTCGTGTATATTCATCGGTTAACACTCTCGACAGGCTGATGAATATCGGCAGTAATTGTCTGTATTCTTTTACCGCTTCTTCTCTTGGTGTATGTCTGTAGGTGCTGCCGATCATTTGCTTCACGATGTCAAAGGATTCAATCTGCCCTGTAGCGTAAAGCCCCAGTATACATGCCCCGAGACAAGAGCTTTCGTAACTCAGTGGAACGACGACCTCGGATTCGAATATATCGGACATCATTTGCCGCCATACTTCAGATCTGGCAAAGCCCCCGGTAGCTTGAATCCGCGTGACCGGTCCCTCCATGCACTCAGTCAAGGCCAGAAACACAGTGTATAGATTATAAATAACCCCTTCCAGAGCCGCGCGAATCATATGCTCTTTCTTATGAGACATGGCCAGGCCAAAGAAGGAGCCGCGCACTTTGGGATTCCATAGCGGAGCGCGTTCACCGGCGAGATAGGGGTGAAAGATCAGGCCATCTGCTCCAGGTCTTACACGCTCAGCAATCTTGGTAAGTACATCATATGGATCAATGCCTAGTCTTTTAGCCGTCTCTACTTCGGAGGAAGCAAGCTCATCACGAATCCAACGGAGAACCATGCCGCCATTGTTCACAGGCCCGCCAATCACCCAATGCTTTTCCGTTAAGGCATAACAGAATATTCTCTCTTTCTCATCGGTTTGTGGCTTGTCTATCACAGTTCGAATCGCGCCGCTTGTCCCAATCGTGACGGCGATCTCACCTTTCCCAATCGCATTTACCCCTAGATTAGACAGCACCCCATCACTGGCACCGATTACGAACGGGGTCTGCGGATCAATCCCCATCCTTTGGGCTAGAGCCGGGTTGCAATTGCTGTATATCTGGGTGGTCGGCACGAGTTCGGATAATTGAGCACGAGTGATGCCGGCGATGCTTAGAGCTTCTTCATCCCAATCCAAGGTGTACAGGTTCATCATTCCCATGCTTGAGGCGAGGGAGTAATCGATTACATATCGATCGAATAATTTTTTGAAGATATATTCTTTGATTCCGATATATTTATTTGCCTTCGTCGCGATTTCCAGCCGATCATTCACGATCCAGGTAATCTTGCTTAACGGTGACATCGGGTGGATCGGAGTGCCTGTCCTTCTATAAACTTCATGACCATTCAATTCCTCTTTAATCTTCTGAGCCCATGCTTCACTGCGATTATCCGCCCAGGTGATACAAGGCGTCAGCGGCTGGTCATCCTCATCCATCGCAATCACACTATGCATCGCGCTGCTAAATGAGATAAACGAAGGCTTTTTATCCGGATGATGTAAAGTTATGTTTGAAGTCGCCTGCAGCACGGCCTGAAAGATCTCTTCCGGATCTTGCTCCGCTGTGGACATATCCGGGGTGTGCAGCGGGTAACCGATATTCTCCGTTTGGATGACTTCACCTTGCTCGGTGAACAATACCGCTTTGGTGCTTGTAGTGCCAATATCTATCCCTAACATGTAGCTATTCATGCTGTCGTTCTACTCCTTTAGATAACATTTGCTGCGATCTCCCGAGGACATCGACTTACTCCTTCTCCTGAGCAATCATAAAGCTCGTGATTAGAATAAAGCTTTCCATAACAGGTTTTAAATTATTCCAGATTCTCATTAATCTACTGATGCTTAGACAAATGGTACCGCTTACGATAGCGCGGAAACGTCAACATCTCACCTCTTTTGCCATTCAGGTATACTTGTATACAAGTATTATACTCTTGATTTTTCATTATGCAAGCGTTTTATTGCCGTATATATGAGTGAAAAGTAGAGAAAAGGTGACATTTGTCATATTAAATCATGCTTCTTATCACTTGGAATACGAGTTTTCCCGGCGTATGATAATTTCAGTGAAATGTGAAATTCAAAAAGGAGCGATCTTATGGTACGAATTGATGAAATTGAGTCGGGTATATTTCGTCTATCGATCTTCTCAACAGAATCCGGATTTCAATACAATGTGTTTTTAGTGCGGGACGAGGAGCCTCTTTTGTACCATACAGGCCCTAAGTCACTTTTTCCGCAGTTCAGTCAAGCTGTGGATAATCTAATAGATCTTAACGATTTACGGTGGATTAGCTACAGTCATTTCGAGTCGGATGAGTGTGGGGCGCTCAATGGATGGCTCACGATTGCACCTCAAGCAGAGGCGATCATCGGTATGGTGGGGGCGGCGGTCAATGGGGAATTTGCGATTAGACCTATTCGTCCGCTTCAGGACAATGAGGTATTCAGTACCGGGAAAAGAAGCTTCCGCTACTTGCGCACGCCACATCTCCCGCATGGGTGGGACGCCGGATTCCTCTTTGAAGAGACTGGACGGATTCTCTTTACTTCGGATTTGTTCCATCAGAACGGCGATGTAGAGCCCATTACTGAAGCTAGTCTAGTAGATCGGTTTCAACACGTGCTGCGAAACTTTCAAGGCCCTTTTTCCAACTATATCCCTTATACCTTGCACACGGAGCAAATGCTGCGCCGACTAGCAGATTTACAGCCTAAGACACTAGCTGTTATGCACGGCTCTTCCTATAAAGGCGATGGCAAAAGAGCAATAGAAGAGCTTATTCAAGTATTTAAGGAAAATCTCTAACGAAACGAAACTATCGGAACTCAAGATTAGCTTTCAACTTATCGTCTATTATTGGCGTGTCTAGCCCGCTTTTTTCTATCAATTGATTGAATTGTTGGGGGAGGGGAGTCAATTGGAAAATAAGAAGTGGATGCTTCTTCTACTTGCCGGATGGATCACATTAGTCGCAGGTCTATTCTTAAGTGGGCTTTCCGGTGATGCTGTTGGACAGTGGTTCGGTTTCTCTATTCGATCTCAACAACTCGTCCAGGGGTTTGTCATGAGCGTGCTCGTTGTTCCTATCACTCTCTATTTGTATCAGCGTGTCTATCGGATGGCAGGGGGGAAGCCCGAGACGCCGGAATATTCCTGGAAAAGGCTACATCACTTGATTATCGGGATGTTCCTGGCGATTGCACTTGTGTCACTGAGTGTTCTTATAGCCTGTTCCCTGGGGTGGATTGATACAGTCAAATGGAATCCTCTTGAACAGTGGTCGGCTGCCCTACTCTTCAATATAGTATTTGCTTTCTTCTACGAAGCTTTGCCAGAGGAGTTGGGATTGCGAGGAATGCTGTATGATATCCTGCGTCATCGATTTTCCGCCTGGTTATCCGTATTGCTCCAAACCTTGCTATTTGTGTCCTTCCCTGTAGCCGTTAACCTGCTACAAATGCTCGTTGGCTTTCCACCAGGAGGACCCCTTAGCATCGGTTATATCATTTTAATTTTTTGCTTCGGAATATGCTTGCAACTGCTTCGTCTTTGGACTAGTAGTCTCTGGGCATCGATTGGTTTTCACCTGACTTACCTGGAGATGATGAGGTTTGTAGTTTCATCGAATCAAGAAGGTAAACCGGCAATTATCAACTTCCACGAATCGACGCCGGAATATTTCGCGTTACTCTCTGTCACTATGATAATTATAGGGAGTATCCTCGTGTCACTCGTTATCCTGGGGGCGAAGCACTTTATACGGAGAAATCAAAGGGTCGGACTACAGGATATAGCATAGTCCTCTTTCTGGAGTAATCATCCGGCTCATCAATAAAGGAGTGGCGTATTTCTTATCTAAATAATTTAATCAGGAAAAAAATCAAAACGAGGATTCCAACGGCAATAAGTAGGCTAGCCGCATTCCAGAGAATTTCCCTAAAAGAACTGTGACCCATTCTATGCTTCTCTTCATGCTGTTGTTTGTGTACATGAGGATCATACTGTCCAGGGGGATTGCGAAAGTCCATCATAAGGAGTGCTCCTTTCAACAGCTTTTTACTTATTATAACATTATGAATGCGCTTAGAATATGGCTATGGTACATTATAAGTGCTTATGTGCAACTATATCGATGCATTAGCCTCGCTTCAGAGGATATAGCTGCATCTATAGTAACCACCTCGGGGAGGCAATCGACAAGTATAGATTTGGAGGCAGGTAAATGAACAAAAAGCTGGTATTGGTATTCATCTCATTAATTATGCTATGTTCCATAACCGTCTCATGTACAAGTCAGCAGGATAGTCAGCAACAAGCGATCACATCAAGAGCCCGCATTTGAGCCACTAAGGCTTATGCGGGCTTCTGTGTTTTTTACTACTTGCTGGAAAGAAAAAAATTCTGGATTCAATGTCGATTTCCTCTTTCGTTGTTCGTTGTTTAGATAACAGCCAAGTTTCTACGACGCTGAGAAATAGTTTTCAAAATATAAAAAAGGAGAAATCACCGATGTATTCAGTAATTTCAAAGGATGGAACATCCATTGCTTATGATCGAGTGGGTCAAGGACCACCACTCATATTGGTAGCGGGAGCCTTCAGCTATCGTAAATTTCCTGGCCAGGTGCAGCTTGCAAATCTGTTGTCAGAGCAGTTCACAGTCTACAATTACGATCGCCGCGGTCGTGGTGATAGCGGGGATGCATCCTCATACGCGATCGAGCGAGAGATCGAGGATCTACAGGCGATGATTGATGAAGCCGGGGGTTCAGCTTATGTGTGGGGATTGTCATCCGGGGCAATTCTAGCTTTGCAGGCCGCAGCGAGGGGGGCGAATATTAAGAAGCTTGCCTTGCACGAGCCTCCCTTTGTCGTCGATGATGCTGGTCACAAACCGCCAGAGGATTTCGGCAAGCAAGTATCCGCACTGATGTCCTCGAATCGGCGAAGCGAGACTGTTAAATATTTTATGACCAAGGGAATGGGGGTGCCTTCATTTGTGGTTAGTATGATGCGAATGATGCCGGGCGTGTGGTCCAACCTGACTGCGCTCGCTCATACGCTGCCTTACGACGCGGCTTTGCTTGATGGATATATGGATGGAAAGGCTCTGCCGCAAAAATTGTGGGATACGGTTAAGATACCAACGCTTGTTATTGAAGGAACCGAGAGCCCAGTTGCGTTACGCCATGCAGCCCAGGCGCTGACGGATGTACTTCCGAATGCCCGGCTGTTAAGTAAGAAAGGGCTCGGTCATACGAAAAAACTCAATACCAAACAGGTTTCTTCTGAGCTTGAAGCATTTTTTAGCGCTAAGTAATTAGACGTCCATGCCATCAACACCCTTGAATAAATGATTCTAGTAACAAAGGAGAGATTAACTTATGAGATTTATGATAATCGTAAAAGCAACAACCGATTCAGAGGCAGGAGTCATGCCCAGTCAAGAGCTGCTCGATGCAATGCAGAAGTATAACGAGGAATTATTGAAGGCTGGTGTCCTACTTGCGGCGGATGGACTGATGCCCAGTTCAAACGCAATCCGGATTTCTTATCCTGAGCCCGGAGACAAGCCAATATTGGTGGACGGTCCGTTCACAGAGTCCAAAGAGCTAATTGCTGGGTACACGTTGATTGAGGTTAAATCAAGGGAAGAAGCCTTAGAATGGGCGCTGCGCATGCCTGATCCACATGGAAATGGGCAGGGTGAGCTTGAGCTCAGGCAGGTATTCGAAGTTGAGGAACTGATGGATAATCCTGATACGTTGGCCAAGGAATCAGATCTTCGTAAACAGATCGAGGAGCAGAAGAAAGCGTGAGTCCACATGAGACACATCGAACTATCGATGCGATATGGCGAATAGAGTCGGCAAAGCTTATTGCAGTGCTGACGCGAATGGTGAGGGATGTGGCTCTCGCGGAGGATCTGGCACAGGATGCCCTGGTAATTGCACTTGAACGCTGGCCAGACATCGGTATTCCAGACAATCCAGGCGCCTGGCTGATGACAGCGGCGAAACGCAGAGCCATTGATTTTATACGCAGGAATAAGCTGCGCGATCAGAAATATGATGAGATTGGACGAACAGCCCCACTGT
Organism: Paenibacillus aceti; assembly: GCF_003614185.1. Lineage (GTDB taxonomy): Bacteria > Bacillota > Bacilli > Paenibacillales > Paenibacillaceae > Fontibacillus > Fontibacillus aceti. The sequence goes on along the minus strand of NZ_KZ987724.1, from coordinate 1,412,572 downwards.
ATAAAGAGGATGATGTAGATCAGCTGTTGGATGGGGAGATCAGTGATGATCTCCTTCGTCTGATCTTCATGACATGCCATCCGGTGCTGTCGCAGGATGCCCGGGTAGCGCTAACGCTTCGCTTGCTGTGTGGGCTTACTACGGATGAGATTGCACACTCCTTCCTTGTAGCGGAGTCTACGGTCGCTCAGCGGATTGTTCGGGCGAAGAGAACCCTTAGCGTAGAGAAGGTCCCTTTTGAAGTACCTATAGGGGAGGAACTGAATCAACGTATGGCTGCAGTGCTTGAAGTTATCTATTTGATGTTCAATGAAGGATACTCGGCAACAACTGGGGAGCAATGGATCCGGCCCATACTTTGTCAGGAAGCGCTTAGATTGGGACGGATTCTGGCTGAAATTGCACCTTGTGAACCGGAAGTTCACGGTCTGGTTGCGCTGATGGAGATTCAAGCTTCGCGTCTGAAGGCGCGGATTAACGCCAAGGGAGAACCGATCCTTCTGATGAATCAAAATCGCGCAAAGTGGGATCATCTGCTGATTCGACGTGGTCTAGCGGCGTTGGAGCGGAGCCGGAAGCTAGGACGTCCACTAGGTCCTTACTCGCTACAGGCGGCGATATCGGCTTGTCATGCCGAAGCGCGTTCTGTTGCTGAGACGAATTGGATTCGTATCGCTGCACTTTATGAAGCGTTAGCCAGGTTAACGCCCTCGCTTATCATAGAATTGAATCGAGCGGTTGCGATATCGATGGCATTTGGGCCTGCCCTCGGATTACAGATTGTGGACGAATTGAATAAGGAACCTTCCTTACAGGAGTATCACTTGCTCCCTAGTGTTCGTGCTGATTTACTCGCTAAGCTCAGGAGATATGATGAAGCACGGTCAGAATTTGAACGCGCAGCATCGATCACCCGGAATACCCGCGAGCGCGAGCTGTTGCTTCAACAGGCAGCCGATTGTGGCTCGGGTACATATAAATTTCAAGATCTCTGCCCAGGGTTGGCGCGCTTCTAGCCGCTGCAGAGTTTTTAGCCTAACTAAGAATATTATTAAGGAGTGTATGAAGAATGAATCAGGAAGTCACTCAATTTATCGAGGAAATGAAGGAACCGTGGCATAGGGAATTTACCAGTAGGCTACGTGACGTTGTCCACCAAGCAATCCCGGATGTGCAAGAGCGTATTCAGTATAAGAAGCCTCACTTTTTGAAAAATGGGAAATATGCTGCGGCGATCTCAACCTCAAAGGAAGCGGTGAGTTTCATCATTTTTAACTGTTCAGATTTAGATTTCCCAGAAGGGATGTTCGATGGGCCACCGGAAAGAAAGACACTGAAGCTTCGTCAAGGAGATACGGTTGATTCCGAGCAGTTGGTGACACTGGTTAGTCAGGCTTCTAGCTCGCTTTAAATGATATTCGTTAGTAGGGTAAACCATAATTAGCGCATCCCTACAAGTGATTATTTTATAATAAGTGCTTATGTGCAACTATATCGATGCATTAGCCTGGCTTCAGAGGATATAGCTGCATTTATACAATTATTAGGACGGATTATCCCTGGATCGGGGCTGTAGTGAGGAAATAGTTGTATCTTCGCACTTATTTTCTGATGGTGTAGTTATTTTTAAGGAGATAAGTGTATTTTTGCAGTTATTAGCAATCACCTTGGGGCGTACATGAAAAAAACGCCCTGATGCAGGTTCATCAGAGCGTTTATAGCTAACTAACTGGGTGGACTACTTAATGCTAAATTCCTTCCAGATAGAGTCTGCGTCATTGAGCAGTTCTTTTCCACTCCAAATGATGTCGTAAATATCTCCTTCATAAGCAATGGCTCGGCCAAAGGCGAAAGAAACAAAATAGTCCTTCCAGGAATTGAAGAGTGGGCGGGCGGAGTCAGCAGCTCTTTTTATGTAGGTCCAGGCTTCTTCTTCGGTTATGTAACCCAGTATATAACTCCATCTTGCAATATTTACAGCCCGGTCAAAATCCCAGGCAGCAATGGTCTTAACCTGATCGAAATCGGATTTGGCAAACGATAGCTTCTTCATCATCACTTCTTGGGCGGATTCATAGCATGCCTGCGATTTTCCGACTTCCTCCTCTGTAAAAGTCTTCCCCGCTTGCAGCTCTGTAAGAAGCGGATCATACTGCTCGCGATGTCCTTCTGTCAGCAGCCATTCCAGGGTCTGGGCAGCCTCTTCCGAATTGCTAATATCCCAGGCTGTGGCAAGGCCTTCCTTCAAAGTCTCGGAATCCGTCTTCACGTGCAAAATCCGCGGCGACTCAGAGCGATAAAGAGCGAGATTGGCGCCGTAGGCAAGCAAGTGCTGCTTCTCCTTCGGCAGAGAGTTAGCCTGTTCCATTTCTGCGCGTGCTACTTTACCTTTTTTCTCAACCCGTTTGCTTGCTGTAATCAATCCGATAATCAGTAAAATCACAGCGACCACAATAAATCCTACAATCTTCAAACCATCACATTCCTCTCCATATTTATATTTACCTTTTTAGGGTATAAGCCCTTGTAGCTATATCGGCAGGAGATTGCATAAATTTTATATTATTTTTTATTTTTTATTTAAAATAGGAGAGGAGACAGTGGTGTATGAAAACAAGGTCAGGCGCTCATGTTATGAATGGAGGTGAGCGTCATGACTGGAAGGAACAACAAGCCGAAGAACGACGGACCTGCATCTTCTCCGGATCGACTGGATCAATTCGGTGAGCATATGTCAGAAGCTGAGGGAAATAAACCGATGAATTCAGGTAAAAAGCAGCGGAAAAGCTCCACGGAGTGAAAAAACAGACTTCAGAAAAAAGAAATGGCTGCTCTATATCAGCAGCCGTTTCTTTTTTTATTCAAGGATAGAAAAAGGATTGAACGCGAAAAAACGCTATGATATAATCAATAGCGGTATTGGCAAACAAATGAAAGGTGTATTCTAATTTATTTTCATTATAATTTTACCTCTGGGGCGCTGATTTGTCAATACCTATTTTATCCGGACTGATAAGGAGTGTGTTCAGAACAAGATGGATGCAGAGGAATGGCAGGCAGAACAAAACAGGCTGGATCTGGTTAGAGAGAAGATGCAAGCAAGAATAGACGAGATAGAACCGGAGGTTAGCGGGACACGCGAGCAGGCAGCCGAGCTTCGCAGACGCTTCTGGGAAGAAGTGACGGTGAACACAAGCTCGGACGAGGACTTTGAAGAAACTTTTTATACGATTAAGCAGCAGGCCGCGGTGTTATCCGAACGGGAGCGTCGTCATCGGCTTCTGGCGCAGCAATGGAAGAGCTTGAATCGACTGTTACCGTCGCCTTATTTTGGTCGCGTTGATTTTCTGGAGGATGGTCTGAACTCGAGTGAACAAATCTATATCGGGGTATCTTCTTTCATCGACGAGGATGGACTGAGCTTCCTGGTGTATGATTGGCGCACTCCGATCGCGAGTCTTTATTACGACCATTCCCCAGGGACAGCCTCCTACGACACGCCGGGTGGGCGGATCACGGGTACGATGAAATTGAAGCGGCAATATCAGATCCAGAATGGACAAATTCGCAATATGTTCGATGCGAGCGTAACGATCGGCGACGAGCTGCTCCAGCAAATGCTATCCAAGAGCGCAGATTCGCAAATGAAAAGTATCGTAGCCACGATCCAGAAGGAGCAGAACACCATTATCCGGGATGATCATAGTCGGCTGCTAATCGTGCAAGGTGCGGCAGGTAGCGGGAAGACCTCGGCGGCCTTGCAGCGGGTAGCGTATTTGCTGTACAAAAATCGTGATACGCTTAAGGCCGATCAGATCGTTCTTTTCTCGCCGAATCCGATTTTCAATAGCTATGTATCCTCTGTCCTTCCCGAGCTTGGGGAAGAGAATATGCAGCAGACAACGTTTCAGGAGTATCTTGAATACTGGCTAGGTTCATCCCTAAGTCTGGAAGATCCCTTCGATCAGATCGAATATGTGCTGACCGCCCAAGCAGCTCAAGAGTATGAAGCCCGGCTGCAAGGGATGAAATATAAGGCATCTGAGGCTTTCCTGATGGCGTTACAGAGCTATGCGCAATGGCTGGGACGGGAAGGGATGCTCTTCAAGAGCCTTCGGTTTCGAGATCGAGACTTAATTACCGCAGAGCGGATAAGCTCACAATTTTACAGCTATGACTCTTCCTTACGTTTGGCCAATCGTGTCGAGTTGCTGCAGAAATGGCTTCTGAAGGAGTTATCACGAATAGAACGCCAGGAACGTGAAGCGGCTTGGGTCGAGGAAGAACTGGATTACCTGGATAACGAGCAATATGCAGAGGTTTTCGCAGAGCTGCACAAGGATCGGGAAGTGTTCGATATTGCCGAGCGTTACGCCGAAGTTTACGAGAAAATAAGCCACAAGCGTCGGGAAGATGAAGGTGATTTTGATTTCGCAGAGCGGGAGAAGGAATTGCTCAGTCAATGGATCGTGAAGGAGAGCTTCAAACCACTAAGGAGAAGCGTAAGGAAATTATCATTTATCGATATCCATAGTCTATACGTCCAATTGTTTGACGGGGAAGCTGGTTACCGTGAGAAGACGAAGGAGGCAGAGATTCCGGAACTTTGGTCTGAAATCTGTCAACAGACGAGAGAAAAGCTGGAGCGGTTTGAGTTATTTTATGAGGATGCGACTCCGTACTTGTATTTAAAAGAACTGATCGAGGGGGTACGGACGAACACAGAGATTCGGCATGTCTTTGTCGATGAGGGGCAGGATTATTCGCTGTTTCAATATGAGTATCTCAAGAAGCTATTCCCTCGGGCTCGTATGACGGTCCTGGGTGATTTCGGGCAGGCGATCTTTACGCAGTCAACCAAGCTGGAGGGGGATGATTCGCTGCTGCATCGTCTTTACGGTGAGGATAAAGCAACCTTGATCCGCCTTGTGCGCAGTTATCGTTCAACACGGGAGATCGTGGAATTCACGAAATTGCTGCTTGCGGATGGGGCGGAAATTATACCTTTTGAGAGGAGCGGGCCGAAGCCCCTGCTTGCCAGGTTAGAAAGTGGAGAGAAGCGCGATATTCAGATACTGAGAGACATCGCGGCGCTTCAAGCTGAAGGCTTCGACTCGATTGCGATCATTACGAAGACTGCGGCCGAAGCCCATGAAGCTTATAGATCATTACTGGTGCTAGGAGGTGAGGTGTTACAGCTCATTACGAAAGAGACGATAACCTTTCAAAAAGGGGTCATGATAGTCCCTGTATATCTCGCCAAAGGGATTGAGTTCGATGCGGTGCTAATTTATGATGCTTCACCTCAGACATACAGCCGGGAAAACGAACGCAAGCTGCTATACACCGCCTGTACGCGGGCTATGCATCGGCTTCATCTCTATACGACAGGCGAATGGTCGCCGTTCGTGCAGGCATTACCGGTAGAGTTATATGATCAATGAACAAAAAACTGGAAACGGAGTATTGTAACCCTAGACCCCTTACAATCGTATATCTAACAAGGGAGTTATCCAGGATAACTCCCTTAAAATTTGCAAGTCATCTACAGCCATTGTAAAATGATCGGAATATGCATTTATTTGTAGACAAAGAAAAAATGCAGATCTATAAAGAAGAGGAGAGAATCTATGTTTACATGGAGCAATATTTGGCGGGGAATGATGATCGGGACAGCAGATCTGATTCCTGGTGTTAGTGGAGGTACCATTGCAGTCATTCTAGGATTCTATGATCGATTAATTCAAGCGATTAGCGGATTTTTCAGCAAGGAATGGAAGAAGCATCTTGGGTTTCTTATTCCGCTTGGTATCGGTGTTGTATCGGCTTTGCTCATTCTAAGTCGAGTGATGAAATGGCTACTCGCTAACCATGAACAGCCGACATATTTCTTTTTTATTGGACTTGTCTTAGGGATTATCCCTTATCTCTACAAAAGTGCAGATGTAAAGCAGAACTTTAGAACGATTCATTACATATTGTTTATTCTTGCAGCGATTGCGATCGCGCTAACAGGCTTATTAGTACCCGCTGATGCGCACAATCATGCTACCATCGATCTTACTTTTATGTATGGGGTAGGCTTATTCGGAGCAGGGGCGCTTGCCAGCATGGCGATGCTCCTTCCAGGGATAAGCGGTTCCTTTGTCCTTCTACTGATTGGCGTGTACCCAATAGCGATAGAAGCTCTATCAACATTTAATCTGCCACTCATCGCAATTATCGGCAGCGGCGTTCTCTTTGGATTCATTCTAAGCAGTAAGCTCATTAAATATTTACTAGCCACTCATCCTAATATTATGTACGCTATCATTATTGGTACGGTTATAGGTTCCTTATATGTCATCTTTCCGGGAATACCAACCGAGATCGGTACAATTGTAATCAGCCTATTAGCCATGGGGCTTGGTTTATTCTGCTCTCTAAAGTTAGGTAATAAATAATAATAGAAGGTTCATTTGATATAAAAGAGTTAATACAAGGCGACTTCGACTTGGCCGAGCAGGAGAAGGAATTGCCTAGCTGGAGGATTGTGTAGCAGAGCTTCAAACCGTTAAGGACAGTGAGTAAAAAACTAGGGCAGTCACCTAAGTCTACTTTCCGACTGGGGGCCGCCCCTTTTTCATTTTCATGAGATTTTAAGTGTTAGCGAGTCTTTATTTCCTACGTCTGTCTTTCCATCTCCGATAGCTCAGAAATAGAATGGGAAACAAAGTACAAATTATAATAAACCATAATGGGAAATGCGGCATTTAAGGGTCTCCTTTCATAGACCTACACTAAATCTTTATGATTGTAGATTTTTACGGAAATATAAATGGATAGTAACAAAAAAATTAAGCTTGAAAACAGAGCGATTAAAGAAAACATCACGCTTGGAACCAACGATGTCATATCTATACCATCATTAAATTGGATAATTTGAGGAAGTAAAAATGGGGTAACCATGATAATTATAATGAAAAAGAATCTTGTCTTTTCATAACCCAATTTATATTGTATTGGTAAGTAAATGCCTATAACAAGTGAAATACTCAGAAAAGTTATCGATATCATTTCAAGGCTAAATCTACCTAAATCCGGAAAGAAAAAAGAATCGATCAGATAAGTTAGGCAGCAAACAAGGAATATAAACATACAAAACCCGTATTTTGACGCAACGATCGTACTTCTACGGTAAGGGGTCGCACACAGCAAAGATGTTGCTTTAGGGTATTGGTACTCTTTCATTGAAACAAACTGCAAGAGCATAAATATAGAAAATATTTCTGAGATAAAAAAGCTCACGGAACCCGGTAACTCTGGAGTAACTGTTAATACAAATAGCGGTATTAAAATAGATACAAGTAACATTAAAAAAGCATATTTTTTAACAATTAAAAAGTCTTTCTTTATTAAATGAAATAACATTACTCTTTACCTCCATTAATATTTGCTAGCATAATATCTTCAATCGTGGATTTTTCAATAACAATATTCGGCATACAATTCTGTACCTCTAAAGTATGATTAGTAATTCCTGTAAATCCAAACTGTGTTTCAGTAAGGCTCAAAAATAGCTTTCGCGTGTCTTCATTAAGTGCCTTTGTATCTCCCTTTACTATTCTAAAGCTGTCCAATAGAGCATCCTTTACTTCCTGAAAAACAATTTTCCCGTTGTTGATCATGATTATCGTATCGGCAATTTTATCAAGATCGGAGGTAATATGCGTTGAGAAAAGCACTCCCTTGCCACCCTCATTCATATAATCAGTCAGAATATCAAGTAATTGGCTACGGATCAGTGGGTCAAGTCCACTGGTTGGCTCGTCCATGATAAGAAGTTCTGCTTTATGAGAAAGGGCGAGTGCAAGAGCAAATTTAATACGCATCCCTTTTGACAGCGTACTGATTTTTTGTTTAGGATTAAGCGAGAATCGACTCAGGTAGTTCATGTAATCCTGTTCACTCCATGAGGTATAGGCCGGGGCTATAATATTTTTCATTTCAGACATTGTAAGTTCATCATAGAAGCAGCCATCATCAAGCACTATACCAATGCGGTTTTTAAGCTCGTGCTCATGGCGTTCCATTTCAAGTCCGAAAAGTTTTATACTTCCGGAAGTCTTTTTGGTCAAACCCAAAATAGAACGAAGTGTCGTGGTTTTACCCGCACCATTTACTCCTATGTACCCAGCGATACAGCCCTCTGGTATTGTAAAGTTAACGTCACTGAGTGAAAAATCCTTGTACGACTTATTCAGGCCGGATACTTCTAAAATATTTTTCATCCTAAATCCTCCTCATACAAAATATCCATCATTGCCCTTAAATCCTCTTTGCTGATATTCAGCGATTTTGCGGTCTTGATCATGTCCTGCATCTTCTGTTCGACAAGGCGGCGCTTTGAGTCTTTAAGCAATTCAAGATTACCTGAAGTAACAAATGTACCTTTACCAACTTGGCTTGTGGCAAATCCTTCTTGCTCCAATTCCTCATAAACCCGTCGGATAGTTAAAACACTTACTTTTAAATCATTAGCAAAGCTTCTGATAGAGGGTAATGCCTCACCATCAACCAATTCCTCCATAAGAATGGCATCCTTTATCTGATCTTTGATTTGTTGATATAGAGGGCTATCAGAAGTATTAGAAATTAAAATCTTCATAAGATACACTTCTCCTAGTGGTGTGATGTATATACATTCACACTATACACTATATACACTATGCAGTCAATTTATTGTTGAATTAATTCACAAATCATATTAACAGCAATAGACTTGGCCATAGGCGGCCAAGTCTATTTTTACTGGTTATGAAGGTTTATAAGCTGCTAAACACAATATTACGCAGCTTGCGCGTAATCGTCATTGTGCCGGCGTCTTTTTTCTGGACCATAAATAGGATCGTCAGGCCGTCAAGCGGGCTGTTGCAGAAGTATGCCCCAAGCCAGCCGTCCCAGCCATATTCGCCCGGGCTGCTGATCAATCCGGCTGTTTCCGGGGCGGTCATGACCCGCATTTGGTTGCCATAGCTATAGCCGCGGAAGGTATGCCACGGATCGAAGCCTTTTTGCTGCCATTCGGTCAGAGAAGCTGAGGTTAAATATTGAACGGTTCTAGGTCTCAACAGTTGAACGCCGTTGTAGCTTCCCTGATTCAACAGCATCGTCGTAAATTTGGCGGCATCGTCAATCGTGGAAGCAAGACCTGCTCCGCCAGACTCAAATGCTGGCTCTTGATCCATCTGATGGCGGATGCCCAGATGACTTTCCGCATACAGATTCAAGCCTCCTGCACCATCATCCTGATAGGTCTTCACAAGGCGATTTCTTTTTTCTTCAGGCAGCCAGAAGCCGGTATCTTTCATTTCCAATGGCTCAAATATTTCTTTGTGCAGAAATTCTCCGTACCGTATACCGCTGACTGTCTCCACGATCGCGCCGAGGATATCCGCCGATGTTCCATATTGCCAGCCTGCTCCCGGCTCGAACGAGAGGGGGCCTTGGCCCAGTTGGTTCGCGAATTCCAGGGTACTCATGGGGTTCTCGCCGAATAAACGGCGGTCCATCTCTTGGAATAGGGCCTCTGTATACTGTCCGGCTTGATCGGTTCCTCCGTATACCAATCCCGATGTCATGTTCAGCAAATCGTGAATGGTGACATCGCGGCTGGCCGGTACCAATTCACCATTTTTCTCGACCCGCTGGTTTTTGAAGCCTGGAATATAGCGGCTTACAGGATCATATAAATCGATTTCCCCGCGTTCCAGCAGCATCATGACAGCGGTAGCGGTCATCGGCTTTGTCATCGAATATAAGCGGAAGATCGAATCCCTGGCAATAGGGCGCCTTGATTCGAGGTCGGCCAAGCCATCTTCATGATAAAAAATCTCGTTCCCGTCCTGGATCACCATAAAATTCGCACCGGCGATTTCCTGGTTTTCGATGCTTGCTCGCAGCGTTTTTTTCAGTTGATCGGTTATTATTGGTTCCAGCATAAGCATATTAGTTATGACTCCTTCATGATTATGTTCTATATAAGATATTAAGCGCTTTCGGGACTGTTGTATAGAAGGATTTGTATCTTAACTCATTTGTCTAGCTTTCGAAAACATGCTAGCATCCAATTATACTCATACGGGCAATCTCAAAAAGTCTGAAAGTATGAGCAACAAGTAAAACATGGTGGGGTAGTTATATGTCTAGAACCATATTGATTGTAGAAGATGAGCCTATTTTACGGGAAATTATGAAGGATTATTTGCTGGAGGAAGGATACCAAGTGCTTGAGGCAGGCGATGGGAAAAATGCCTTAGCGTTATTTGAAGAACATGAGGTAGATCTGATCATTCTCGATATTATGCTGCCGGAATTGGACGGCTGGTCGGTATGCAGAAGAATCCGAAAAACATCGAATGTGCCGATTATCATGCTGACGGCCCGCTCGGACGAAGACGATACATTGCTGGGTTTTGAACTCGGGGCTGACGACTATGTAACCAAACCGTACAGTCCCCCGATCCTGCTAGCCCGGGCCAAACGGCTACTGGAAACAAGGCAGATTCGAGAGCAAGAGGAAAATACATTGTCTAGCAGCGGGATTATCATCCATTTTCCATCCCGGACGGTTTCAGCTAACGGAGAAAACTGCTGTTTGACGCATACGGAGTTTGAAATTTTGGCTTATTTGCTGAAAAATAAAGGAATTATTATAACCAGAGAACAGCTGATCACAAAAATATGGGGATATGATTTCATCGGCGACGATCGCACGGTCAACAGCCATATCCGTAATCTGCGTGCCAAGCTGGGAGAGCAGGCCAAGCATATTGTCACGGTGGTCCGCTCCGGTTATAAGTTTGAGGAGAAGGTATGAAAAGAGGCATTGTGTTTAAGTTGTTCCTGTTAACGACGGGATTATGCCTGTTCATTCTTGCTGTGATTTTCGCCTTGCAGACGGTGTTCTTCAAACAGTTCTATGTTCATCAAAAAGTGAAGGACGTGAACGCAGCGCTGCAGTCTTATGAACAAGACTATCTGAAACATTCTACGGATAGGCCGGAGACGGCAAGGCTGGAGCAAGATTTTTATCAAAAGCATAACACCTGGATCACGGCTTTGGATGCTCGCGGTAATTTAAAGGAGAGCGCCGATTTCAGTATGGAGATTAAGCTGGAACACTCAGATGAGGCTATGTTTTCCAATAAAACAATGACCATCCCTCTATATAGTTTCATTAACGTAGAGCAATTCAGCAACGATAATCCGTTCCTCACTCCCTGGATCGAAGAAGGGGGAGGGATTGCTATGGAAGGCTTGATCATGGATGGCCAGCCGGTGATCCAGCGGATGGGGAAGAGAGAGTCTAATCTAAGAGACGAAACCCATCTGGAAAATCGGCAGATGGTGAACAAAGAATACGAGGTCGTTACTCGGCATGAGAAATATGAGAACCCGAACCAATATTTTGAGGAATATCCCCCGTTTTTGGTCAAAGGAACCATTACAAAGGTTCGAATACCGGAAGGGGCAGGAGTCTCTCGTTACACCAATCATTTGCTGATGGATCGGATCAAGGCTTTCCAGGCGGATCTATTGTATGGCGACTTGCAGGATAACACGAATGCCAATCAGATCCTGGATTATGAAGAAAACCATGTGAATTACAAAATTTTTGTGAATCGCATTCAAGATCGTGACGGAAATCCCGAATACCTGTTTGCAATGACGTCACTCCAGCCGGTTAATGAAGCCGCAGGGATGATCAAAGAGTACTATGTCTATATCATTATTGCTACTTTGTTTCTCGTGATGCTGGCATCGTTCTACTATTCCCGTAAGATTGCACGGCCGCTGCTGCGCATCAATCGTACCACCCGGCAAATGGCAGGCCTTGATTTTTCGGAGAAAATCCCGATCACTACGAGGGATGAAATCGGAGATTTGTCGCGCAACATCAACGAGCTCTCCGACCGTTTGCACACCCATATTCTTCGGCTGGAGCAGGACATCGAGAAGGAAAAGCAGCTTGAGCATACGCGAAAAGAATTTATATCCGGCGTATCTCATGAGCTGAAGACTCCGTTGAGCGTCATTCAGAGCTGTCTGGCGATTTTGCAGGACGGGGTGGCAAGCCATAAACGGGATTATTATTTCAAGGCGATGGAGGACGAGGTTCACCGAATGGATCTGCTGATCGCGGATATGCTGGAATTGGCCAAATATGAATCTGGAACGTATACGTTGGATAAGGATTCCTTTTATATCGACGACGTTATCGAGCGGATATGCGCCAAATTGACTGTGGAGATCAAGGCAAAGCGATTACAGCTGGAAACGACACTGAAGCCTGTTGAGGTGGTGGCGAATGAGCGGCGGATTGAGCAGGTCATCGTCAATTTCCTCAGCAACGCGATTCGTTATACACCGGAGCAGGAGTCCATTCTCGTCACTCTGCAGGAAAGTCAGGACACCGTTAAAATTTGCATCGAAAATAAAGGAACTCACATTCCAGACGAACAACTGGAGAAGATCTGGGACCGATTTTATCGCGGCGAGCCTTCCCGCCAGCGGTCGACCGGAGGCACCGGCTTAGGCCTGGCTATTTCCAGCAAAATTCTGGAGATGCATGGCGTTCCCTATGGCGCAACCAATACACCCGATGGGGTTATGTTTTATTTCTATTTGCATAAAAAAGCGTAGAACTTCGGTTCTGCGTTTTTTTGCGCCTTTTTTAAATGAATTTGACATGATCTGCACTTTATCTTGATCTGAGACGAATACACTCTTTTCAGAAAGAAAGAAATGAATGAAGGAGAGAACCAAACGATGAAAAAAATTATTACAACGAAAAAAATCGCTACAACATTACTGATCGGCAGCTGTGTGCTCGCTTTGGCAGCCTGTGGAGATAAATCCGCAAACCTGAATCCGCAGCAACCAGCATCACTTGCTCAAGGGCAGACAGCAGATTCAAAAGGATTAACCGAGTCTCCGTACCAATCTATCTTTCAAGATAGCCTATTTGTAGGAGATTCCATCATGGAGGGATTATCCTTCCATGATGTTCTCAAAGAGAAGAATGTGCTGGCGGGGGCAGGCAAGACGGCGGAGTTTGCCTTAGAGGATATCGACGAGCTGGCCGGGCGGAACCCGAAGCAAATCTTTATTCAATTGGGATCGGACGATATTCTGTGGCCTACGGATAACCCTGAAGAATATTCGCTGCAGAACTATACGAAACTGATCGGTGCGTTCAAGGAAAAACTTCCTCAGGCCCAAATTACGATTCTATCGGTAACCCCGGTAACGGCCGAAGCGGAAAAGCAGGAACCCAGATATAAAAATATCAGCGACTACAATCAAGGCTTAAAAGAGCTAGCGGAGCAGGAGAATGTTGGATTTGTGGATTTGTCCCCGATATTTTCAGACGGCTCAGATGATCTGTACGACTCGGATGGCATTCATTTCAAACCGAAGTATTATAACAAATTGCTAGATTTGCTGAAAGATCAAGTGAAATAGCATGGGACGGGGTCTATCTGTTTGGAGGTGGGAATATTGGTCTTTAGCAGTCTGATCTTTCTGTTCCTCTTCCTGCCGGTCACCGTTCTGATCTATTATGTATCGCCAAGGAAGCTTCGCAATGCCGTCCTGCTAATTGCTAGTCTGATCTTTTATGCATGGGGCGAGCCACTGTACATTCTGATTATGATATTTTCAACCGTGTTCGATTATGTCAACGGGCTGCTGATCGATAAGTATAGATATCGGAAGCCTATTGCCAGAGCGGTCTTTATCGGTTCGATGGTCGGCAGTCTAGGTATTCTCGGGTTCTTCAAATATGCCGGCTTTGTGGTGGATAATCTCAATCAGTTGCTTCATCTAAACCTTCATGCGGCCGATTTGCCGCTGCCTGTGGGTATATCTTTTTACACCTTTCAGACGATGTCTTATGTGATTGATGTTTATTTGGATAAAGTACCGGTGCAGAGGAATTTTGTTTCATTCGGAGCCTATGTGACGATGTTTCCGCAGCTTGTGGCCGGTCCTATTGTCAAATATGGTGATATCGCCAGACAGCTCGATTCCCGCAAGGTGACTCTGGATCGGTTTGGCGAAGGGGCGGAGCTGTTTATCCGAGGTCTTGCCAAAAAAGTGCTGCTAGCCAACAACATCGGATGGTTGTGGACAAGCGTCAAAGCGACCCCGCTCGAGCAATTGAGTGTACTATCCGCTTGGCTTGGTATTATCGCGTTCACGCTGCAAATCTATTTTGATTTCAGTGGGTATTCCGATATGGCCCGCGGGCTGGGCAAAATGTTCGGCTTCGATTTTATGGAAAACTTTCGCTACCCTTACATCTCCAAAAGTGTGACTGAGTTTTGGCGCAGATGGCATATTTCACTCGGCATGTGGTTTCGCGAGTACGTGTATATCCCGCTTGGCGGCAACAGGTCAGGGCTGAGGAAGCAGCTCCGCAATTTATTGATTGTCTGGTTTTTGACCGGATTATGGCATGGTGCTAGCTGGAATTTTATCGTATGGGGCTTGTATTTCGGTTTCTTCGTGATGGTTGAGAAGCTGCTGCTTCTAAGATGGCTGGAGCGTAGACCTGCTTATGTCGCTCATATCTATACGCTGCTGGTTTTGATCTTTGGCTGGGTGTTGTTTGAAATGGATACCCTGGCTTCCGCTGGACGATTCTTCAGTGTGATGCTCGGGATCGGCGGGCAGGGCTTAGTGGATCAGCAGGCGCTCTATGCTTTATCTACGAATGCTATATTACTGGTCGTATTGGCCTTCTGTGCCACTCCGTTTCCTGCGAAGCTTCTATCCTATGTGCGAGAAAAGTGGAGGATCGCCGGTATGATTACCGTGCCGTTTCTCTACATTTTATTCATGACTTTGTCGACCGCTTATCTGGTCAATGCCACCTACAATCCGTTTTTATACTTTCGATTTTAAGGAGGGACGGCGATGGACAGTAATCTCAAGACCACTCGAAAAATGCTGGCTTTGACGTTGCTGCTGTTTATAGGATGGGTCAGCATTCTCAATTTTGCCGCACCGGATCGGACATTTTCGGAATCGGAGAACCGGATGCTGGAGCGGCAGCCCCCTCTCTCGCTGAAAGCTCTGGTGTCGGGGACGTTCACTTCGGATTTCGAGAAATACTTGTCCGACCAATTCGTCTATAGGGACGTATGGATCGGGGTGAAAACCGAGACGGACCGCATCATGGGGAAAAAGGAGAGCAACGGAGTTTACCTCGGCAAAGACGGGGTTCTGATTCAGAATTTTGTCCCCCCGGCAGAAGAGGATTTACAGGAGAAGCTGGATGCCATTCATGCGTTTGACCAGGCTACGCCCGGCTTGCATAAATATGTGATGCTGGTGCCAACGGCAGCGAGTTTGTATAAAGATAAGCTCCCGAAATACGCCATGGTCGGCGATGAAGAAGCGTACCTGAGTAAAGTCCGACGCATGCTGCCCTCTAATATTCAGTTTGTGGATGTGTTTCCCGCTTTGTATGCGGGACGGGAGCAGCCTATTTTTTATAAAACCGATCATCATTGGACGACCCGGGGCGCTTATGTCGCTTACCTGGAGCTTTGCAAGCAAATGGGGCTGACGCCTCAGAGTAAGGAGAACTTTGATATTCGGCAAGTGACTGGTGAGTTTTACGGTTCGCTATATTCCAAGAGCGGGTTCAGACATTTGCAGCCTGACCGGATTGAACTGTATCTGCCGAAAGAGCCGGAGAGCTATACTGTAACCTATGTTGATGAAAAGGAATCCGCGGATACGTTATATGCGATGGAACAGCTTCAAAAGAAGGATAAATATGCGGTGTTTCTAAACGGGAACTATGCGCTGATCCATATCGAAACGGCTCACCCGGACGGAAAAAAGCTGCTTGTGGTCAAAGACTCGTACGCCAATAGTTTCATTCCCTTCTTATTGAAGCATTTCAGTGAAATTGATGTGGTAGACCTACGCTACTATGAGGGAGACTTGGCAGCATTCGTGAACGAACATGAGATCGATGATATGCTGCTGCTTTATAATGCGAACACGTTTTTTGAAGATCCATCTATCAAAAATTTATCGGAGTGATTTGTATGAGAGGACAATGGAAGGGGAGAAGAGGGCTTTTCCCTATAGTTATGAGCTTGATCTTCACATTTAGCGTTCTGACTGGATGCTCGGGTAAGGATAACAAGACAATGGAACAGCTCTCGGCTGCTCAAATTGGACAAAGAATCGAGCAGGCAGTGAATCTGGAGAACATGAAAGCGGGAGACCAGAATAAGCTGTATAAGTTGTATAAAATAGAGGCGGACAGTGTAGAAGATTTTATCCTTTACACATCTACATCGAATGTGAGAGCGGATGAATTAGCCGTTATCAAGCTCAAGGATTCCAGTCAGGTGGAGAACGCCAAAGCCAAGCTGGAGCAACGAATCGATGCGCAAAAACTAAAATTCAAGGATTATCGCCCAGATGAATACTTTTTGGTAGAACATCATGTGTTAAAGACGAAGGGACCCTTTATCTTCTTCGCAGTTTCCAAAGAAGCCGCTCAAATGGAGCGTGCGTTTGATGGTGCGTTTTAATAGCTGAAATGAATTTACATGATTGAAGCCCACTCTGTGGGCTATGCGATACAGAGAATGAAATGCGAGGGTTGTGAGATCCCTTCAAGAGAAGGGACCTTTCGAAACCTGTCCAATGATTGTTCTCTGAGATGACAAAAATCGATCCATAAATTCCTATGCGTTACATTTTGATTATCATTTTGGGCCTCAATCCGCTTATTATGTTAGTTTGGGAGCAAATCTGAATCAATCCAGACTATATTTAGGTGTTTACGGCTCTACAAAGGTCGCTGATTCTCACCAAGGCACTGTTTTTGAAATTATTCCATAAAAAAGGGGCTGATTAGCCCCCCGCTATTGAAGCCGATAAAGATATGCAGCAGAAAAAGTGTTGCTGCCATCAACTAAAAACATGAAAATGAACGAATTTCTCTTAAACTAATCCCGGAGATTAACCAAAACCAACCGGTCCACCTAAAACCTACGACAGAAACCCTTCCAACAAAAGTTGGATAATACCAGAAGCGATTCCCATTATTAAGCCAAATAAAAGTGTTTCTATACAAGCAACGAGAAATGGCTCGGGGGTCAACTGCAAAAGCAGATATCGTAGGTTCAAAAGCTGGAGGAGGGAGAGTTGGTCCTTGTTGTCCAATTGTTCCAGGTGGTGGTCCAGTCGGGGGTCCGAATGGTGGACCAATTGGCGGTATAAACGTCATTCAGGTTCACTCCTTATTAAAAGTGGGCTAATGTAATGTATGCGGGAATGAATTTCTCGGATTGGGCCAATGCCTATTTTGGAATAAGCAGCGTGTATGATATGGAGAATAAATTACTTGGTTTAAGATTATCACAAGATGGCAAGACGATAAGTGGTATTAAGGAAAACCTAGAAGGGATGTTAGTGTATAAGGCAAATTATAAGTACCATGGACGAGATAAAAAAATAACGGCGAGACTTTCATCTTTCGTTTGTGGATAGCCATAGTACATATATCTATTCATTTGGTGAACTCCTTTTTACACAAATTTGAATACATATCTATAACATATGACAACTGCCTATATGGGGTTCATCATTCGATCTTTGCATCGTAATCTATGTCGTCTTGATCATACTGGGCATTACTATGAAGAAAACTAAGTTCTCTTAATTTTTTTGATTTGGAGGTAGATTAACTGAACCATTTCTAAACTTCGGACCAATATAGATTATCAAGGCTAGAAATTTAGAAGGGGGTTCTAAATTGAAAAAACTCATTTTTATCTTTTGCATTTCGTTGCTTCTCGTCTCCTGCAGCAGCAAGGGATCACCACTTGACTATATGGAGAGCGTGCAAAGCACGAATCTAAGTGCTGAGAGCGGTGGTCTAGAGGTTCTAAACGCTTCGGAGCAAGAGGTTATAAAGCAGCGGGGAGAGCCACTGGATCGAGGAGAAATTCAAGCGAAGAACGATCAGAAGGATAGAGAAGTCATATTAGAGTATGACAACTATCAGTACATTTTAGCAGAGGGACAGGTTGTGTCCTATTCTTTAAAGCCAGGCCAAGAGACCGCTAAACAATTGAAGATAGGGGATGATGAAGCACGTATTACTGAACTGTATGGGGAAAATTATTATACGCGCAAGCAGGATAAACAGAGCATTAAGGGGTATCTAGATAAAGAAAATAAGAGAGTGATTGAATTCATCGTGGATCAGAATAAGGTGGCTATGGTTATCGTATCGGAACTATCCTGGTTCAACAAATGAGGAGTATTATTGGCTTACTTATGTTAAGAGAGCTTATCAATCCGGGAGGTGGACGGGGTAAAAGACGAGGAATTGCAACCGTGGCTCAGGCTGATGGTACAAGGCAACACTGCAGCTTTTCATGAGATTTATAGTCGTATTAATGATCATATTTATCGGACGGTCTATTTTTTGATGCCCCATAAGGTGGAGGTCGAGGATGTTGTAAGCGAAGTGTACATAGCCCTGTTTCAAGCGCTTCCGTCTTATGATTTCGATAAACCGTTTCGTACCTGGCTGAACGGCATTATTATACGGCAAACGAGTAATTGGAAACGAAAATTATGGAGAATAGTGAGATCAAACGCCAAAAACCAGCAGCTAATGCCCCCACATCAGCCGCCAAAACAGCCTGAGGAGCATGTATTTGATATAGAGGGCCAATATGAAATGCTCGCATATGTGGACAGATTACCAACGAAGCTTAGACAAGTCATTGTATTAAGGTATTATCAAGATTGTTCCTATGAAGAGATAGCGGCAAGCTTGGACATTCCTGTAGGAACGGCTAAATCTCGCCATCATCTGGCTATTCGTCGTCTCCGTGAGTTCATCGATATCGATACCTTTCACGCCGACAGGGGGGAATCCGTCCGTGTTCAATAGTGAACAATTAACCAAACAGTTCAAAGCAAGGGCTGAAGAAATACAGCCGTCTTCCGGACATGAGGATAGTATCAGGAAGCTGTATGAAGCTGATCAGAAGCGCCGGCGGCGTTCCATGCCTGTGAAGCCGGTTCTATTTAAAATTGTCCTGGCACTTGCACTTTTTGCTGTCATTTCAGGATTTAGCAGATACATATGGTTTCAAAATAGTGATCATCGAACGAGCTTGCAATATGTCCAAATGAATACCCGTGTAGATAACGAAGAATTATCTACTAAAATTCATCGTGAACTTAAGGAAGTTATAGCTCAGCTGAAGGTTGGGGAGTCAGCCATCGTATATTTGCCGGAATTAGCTAAGCTATATACTATGGATAAGCAGCAGGCACTTGTCGTTGTATCCAATCCTTCTGTAGTCACTGATTTCCCAAAATGGGAGACGATTCTGGCTCAGAACATGGCGAAGTACAAACTCCCGTCTGGAAGAAGTACAGGGCTTCATTTCGTCGCAGGCAAGGAAGATCCGCCATTCGGAGGTTTCTTACCTGTGGAGGGGAGTAAATTGCTTCCGAAACTAGAGAGGGAATCGGAGAAGATGAAGGGAAGGGCGGTTTGGAGGAAGGAGGGCGATCAGCCAGCAAATCTACCACGCATATATACGACGATCTATCATAATGAGCGCCAGGACGAAATTTACGTCAGCATGCAGCTCATTGACCAGAAGACAGATTTTAAAATTTCGACAAGTCATCTACAAAAAGAAGAGATTGATATCAATGGGGCAAGAGCACATTACTTCAATACCCAACCGTTCTTTTTTAGCGATTCCAATCGGGTTCAGGAGATTCAGTGGTTAGAAACGTTTGAGAATTATACGCTCGTGTATAGCGTTGGAAGTACATCTCCAACTCTGACTAAGGAGGAGCTACTTCGTATTGCACGTGAGCTGAAGTAATTGGAAAACATTAACGATGTAATCATCCTCTGTATATAATTGGATGTCCAAAAACATAATATGAAGGCTTGTCTTATCCAAGTGACAGAGGAGTAGATGAATATGAAAAACAAATGGTTACTGGCATTGTTGTTAACGTTAGTGTTTGTGTCGTGCATGACGCCAATAGGAACTGTGCAAGCGAAGGTAAGCAAGGAGAAGGGCTCAATTTGCCTAAGCCCTAAAATGATGCAACTAAAAGGCGATATGCAGAAGGTATGGATTGACCATACGATTTGGACAAGAAGCTATATCGTTAGCGCCATATCTGATCGTCCAGATCAGAAGGATGTATTAGACCGGCTCCTGAGGAACCAGCAGGACATTGGGAATATAATCAAGCCCTATTATGGAGAAGCCGCCGGTAATAAGCTGGCCGATCTTCTAAGAGAACATATTCTAATTGCAGGGAAAATTGTAGCGGCTGCCAAAGCGGGAAATCAATCGGATGTGAATAAGCTTGAGGCAGATTGGCATAGAAATGCCGATGATATCGCCAAATTTTTAAGCGAAGCGAATCCGAACTGGCCGTTTAAAGAGCTGCAAGATATGCTGTATACGCATCTTCAGTTGATTACGGAAATCGTCATTAGCTGCCTCAAAGGAGATTGGAAAGCGGATATTGCTGCGACCGACAAGAATGAAATCCACATGATTCACTTAGCCGATATCCTTACAGAAGGAATTGTCAAACAATTTCCCGAAAAATTTTAATAGAATGAAAAGAATAAATGTATATAAAAGCCGCGTAGATGCGGCTTTTTGTGTGATCGATCCGGCTTAGACCAGATGGCAGGCGACATGATGTCCTGGCTTCGTCTCCTGAAATTCAGGCTCACGCTCAGCACAGACCGAAGTTGCGTAGGGACATCGTGTCCGGAAGGAACAGCCGCTCGACGGATTCAGGGGACCGGGCAATTCACCGCTTAGTACAATCCTCTCTTTGTCAGCCTCGATGTCGGGATCAGGGACGGGAATGGCAGACATAAGTGCACGAGTATAAGGGTGAAGGGGTTCCGAGTATAGCTCCCCGCTGTCGGCGATTTCAACGATCTGACCTAAATACATGACGGTGACACGGTCGCTGATATGCTTGACCATAGACAGATCATGTGCGATGAACAGGTAGGTCAGTCCAAGCCGCTTCTGCAGATCTTTCAGCAGATTGACGACCTGTGCCTGGATCGATACATCAAGCGCCGAGATAGGTTCGTCGCAAATGATGAACTTTGGATCCACTGCCAGCGCGCGGGCGATTCCGATGCGTTGGCGCTGGCCACCCGAGAACTCATGGGGATAACGGGTAGAATGCTCCGGGTTAAGTCCGACCAGATACAGCAGCTCCTCAACTCGCTTCCTGCGCGCTGAACGGTTATCGGCGAGACGGTGAATGTCCAATGCTTCCCCAATAATGTCCATAATGGTCATGCGAGGATTCAACGAAGCGCACGGATCCTGGAAGATCATCTGCATCTCGCGACGGAAAGCCTTAAGCTGCCCCGGCTTAAGTCGGTAAATATTCGTTCCTCCGTACCAGGCTTCCCCTGCAGTCGGCTCGTACAAGCGAAGGATCGTCCGTCCAGCCGTCGATTTGCCGCAACCTGATTCGCCTACCATCCCGAGGGTCTCACCTCTGTCGACGCTGAAGCTAATGTTATTGACGGCCTTCAACGTCTGGCCCCGTCCCATATAAAAATGTTTGCACAGCTGATTAATGCGAAGCAATGGCTCTGTACTCATCTGGACACCTCCTTTGCAAGCGGATGGAGCAGCCAGCAGCTTGCGCTATGGGTTCCGCTAATAGCGGTCGCTTCCGGCTGTTGCTGCTGGCAGATATGCATCGTGTCATTACAGCGGGTGATCGACGTCCCTAGTTCGCTCTGCAGAGATTTTAGAACACGCAGAATCTGGGCCTGGATCGTCACATCGAGCGCCGTTGTCGGCTCATCCGCAATAAGCAGCGATGGGCGGCAGGCCAAGGCCATGGCGATCATAGCTCGCTGCCTCATCCCGCCGGAGAACTCATGCGGGTATTGCGAGAAGCGCGAGCCCGGATGGGGGATACCGACCATCTCAAGCATCTCTATGGCCCTCCGTTTGGCTTCCTGTACTGTCATGCGCTGATGTGTGATCAGCACCTCGGCAATCTGGCGTCCGATCGTCATCGTCGGATTCAGCGATGTCATCGGATCCTGAAAGACCATCCCGATATCCTTGCCTCGGATGGACTGCATTTCCCGCTCCTTCAGACGCAGCAGATCCTTCCCCTGGAACAGGATTGATCCTTGATGAATGCGGGCGGGGGGCTGCGGCAGAAGCCGCATGATCGCTTGCGCCGTCACGCTCTTGCCGCAGCCAGACTCACCGACGATGGTGACGGCCTCGCCAGGCTGAATATCGAATCCGATGCCGCGCACAGCCTGCACCTCTCCACCGCGGACATGGAAGGAGACATGGAGATCCTGGACTTCTAGCAATTTTTGCAAGGGCCAACCCTCCTCATCCTTATTTTTTCATCTTCGGATCGAGTGCATCACGCAGCCCGTCCCCGAACAGATTGAAGCATAGCATCATTAAGCTAATAAACAGCGCCGGGAAGGCAAGACGCCATGGATAGATGATCATCGTCTTAAGCGCGTCGTTGATCATTGTCCCCCAAGATGCAGCCGGCGACTGCACGCCCAGCCCAAGGAAGCTTAATACAGCTTCACTGAAGATGGCTGAAGGCACCGCCAAGGTCAAGGTCACGATAATCGGACCCATCGCGTTGGGCAGGAGATGTCGAAATAAAATGCGCATGGGAGGCGAACCTAAGGAACGAGAGGCGAGGGCATATTCCTGATTCTTGAGCTGCATCATTTGTCCACGCACGATCCAGGACATATTGATCCATCCGGTCACACACAGCGCCAAAATAATCGTGCCCAGGCTTGGCTCGAAGACGACGACAAGCAGAATCGCCACCAGAAGATCGGGAATAGAATAGATGATTTCAGAGATTTTGTTCATTACCTCGTCGAGACGTCCGCCGATATAACCCATAATCCCACCGTAGATAACGCCGGTGACAAGGTTGATGGCTGCGGCGGAGAAACCGACGGTAAGAGAAATGCGGGCGCCCATCCACGTGCGAGCGAACATGTCGCGGCCGAGATCGTCCGTACCGAACCAATGCTCGGTGGAAGGAGGCAGGTTCGTCATCTGCAGATTATTGGAATAGTAGTCATAAGGCGTCAGCATGGGGCCGATGATTGCCATGATGATAATGAGTAGCAGGAAGACAAGACCTGTCATAGCAACTGGGTTGTTGCGCAGACGAAGCCAGATATCGCGCCATGCAGACACGCCTTCCTGTTCGATCGCTTCCGCCGCATGTTCGCTAACGTCTGCCCTTCGGAAATCATCCAGGGCCAGTTCACGTTTGTCAGCAGGGGAAGAATGGAACATGGTCATGCGGCCTTCTCCTTTCTCAAGCCCAGAGTGATACGGGGATCGATCAGTCCATCCGGGGAGATATCCTACTTCTCAGCAATGCCGGGAATGGCTTTACCGTTCTCGTCGCTCCGGACCAGCCCTTCGTACAACCCCGTGAGCACAGCGAAACCTACGTTATCTTGTACTTGACCATAATTGTAGGGATACTCCTCAGAGGTTTAACCCGACTTGCTTATGGAAAGAAAATATGAATATAATCTTTCAAGAGATAAAAGGGGGATGAAAAGTGTCTTATATCGTTGATTTCAAAAACGTGTCTACAGTGGGTCTGGAATCTTCACCGGTAGCGGAGGCGCTCGCCGGTTTGCGAGCGAATGAAGCCCGCTATTTTATGAACAAATACAAGCATGAATTTACAGTGGTCCCAGCAAGTGAAAGCCAGGAAACACTCGATTATGTGAAGCGGATTTTGAAGGAAGAACGTGATATTGAATTTGCGGCCAAACCTTTAGAAACCTCACGTTTTCAAGTGGAAAATATCCGATTTGCCTACGTCTTCTATGAGGATGGTCTCGGGCTCAATGTGATGTATACGGTGGATGATCCTAAAAAGCGGGCCGTTGGTTTTAAGCTTTCGGAGGGGATGGAGGTACCTAAGGAATTAGAAGGAAAGTTTAAGTTCGCCCGGCAGAAGTCTAAATTAGCCGGAACGATTCGGGGTTCCTTTTTCGTCATTAAGGGAGAATATTAAGCGGATAGATCTATTATAATGACTAAGCTGCGGGGTTATTTAACCTGGCAGCTTTTTTTCATCGTTCTGCACTCGATATCCCGTACAATTTGCAAAACCTGTCTGATATAATTGATATGACATTGGTGGTTTTTTCTTGGTGCTAGGTATAGCCAGCATCCGTACGAGAATTTTGGTTCTCTTCTCTTGGGAGAACGGACAGTAGTGAAAATAATATTATCTATATTGAATGGAGCTAATTATAATGTATCGCAATTTAGAAGATTGCCTTATTGATTTAGAGAAGCATGGTCATTTGGTTCGAATTCGGGAAGAAGTTGATCCGTATCTTGAAATGGCGGCAATTCATTTGAAAGTGTATGAGGCGGGAGGCCCTGCCTTATTGTTTGAGCGTGTGAAAGGCTCTCGATTTCGTGCGGTTTCTAATCTATTTGGTTCAATGGAACGCAGCAAGTTTATTTTTCGTAATACATGGGATTCTGTACACAATGTAATGGCCGTTCGTAACGATCCAATGAAAGCTCTTAAGAAGCCCTTTAGCAATATAGGGACTGGACTAGCCGCATTTAAAGCACTCCCGTTAAAAAAAGGGGGGAAGCTGCCGGTTATGGCGCAAGAAATTCAGATTTCAGATCTTCCGTTGATTCATCACTGGCCCAATGATGGCGGTGCTTTTGTTACCCTGCCGCAGGTTTATTCAGAGGATCCCGAGAAACCTGGAATTATGAATTCCAATTTAGGGATGTACCGCATGCAATTAACCGGAAATCAATATGAGATGAATAAAGAGATTGGCCTGCATTATCAAATTCATCGAGGAATCGGAGTTCATCAGACGAAGGCGAATAAAATGGGGATGCCGCTCAAAGTAAGCTGTTTTGTTGGAGGTCCGCCAGCGCATACCTTAGCAGCCATTATGCCGCTACCGGAAGGATTAAGTGAGATGACGGTTGCGGGGATGCTCTCGGGGCATAACTTTAGATACAATTATGTAGATGGTTACTGCATTAGCAGTGATGCTGATTTTGTAATTACAGGGGAGATATATCCTGAAGATACCAAGCCAGAAGGTCCTTTTGGAGATCATTTGGGCTACTATAGCCTTGTTCATCCTTTCCCAGTCATGAAAATCCATAAAGTATATGCCAAGCCAAATGCGATTTGGCCATTTACCGTCGTAGGGAGACCTCCGCAAGAGGACACCTCTTTTGGTGAACTCATTCACGAATTGACGGGTGATTCGATCAAGCATGAAATTCCGGGGGTAAAAGAAGTTCATGCAGTAGATGCTGCGGGGGTTCATCCTTTGCTTTTCGCGATCGGCAGTGAAAGATATACACCTTACCAACAAGTAAAAAAACCTACTGAACTCCTTACACTGGCGAATCGTATATTGGGCACGGGACAATTAAGCTTGGCTAAATATTTATTTATTACAGCTGAAGAAAATGAACCCATTAATTCACATGATGAAGTGAATTTTTTGACTTATATTTTAGAGCGAATTGATCTGCGCCGTGACATTCATTTTTATACGAATACTACGATTGATACCCTTGATTATTCCGGGACAGGCCTGAACAGTGGCAGTAAAGTAGTTCTTGCTGCATATGGAGACAAACTGAGAAGTTTATGTCATGAAGTACCTGAAGGCTTAAAGGGCATACGTGGATATGACAACGTCCAGCTTATTATGCCAGGCGTAGTAGCCATGCGAGGTCCTGAATTTAAGAGCTATGCCGATACAGAGGAAGAAATGCGAGGATTGTGTAATGCCATTCAAGAGAAGGGCCCTTTCGAAGCTTGTCCAATGATTGTGCTCTGCGACGACAGCTCGTTCTTGAGTGAATCGATCCACAATTTCCTATGGGTTACATTTACACGCAGCAATCCTTCCCATGATATTCATGGGGTTAATCATTTTTATGAGCATAAGCACTGGGGTTGCGACAATTTAATCATCGATGCTCGTACGAAGCCGCATCAAGCACCACCTTTAGTTCCGGATCCAACGGTTGAGAAAAAGATTGAGCGCTTGTTTATAAAAGGCGCCAGCCTGGGCGGGATTATATAGCTACATCACCCAGATATGGGTGTGAGCCTATAGTATAGAGTGAAAGATAAAGGAGAAGTGGCAGTGGCGAATATCAATGATATTGCAAAGCGTGCTGGAGTATCCGTATCGACAGTATCAAGGGTGTTGAATCATCATCCTTATGTATCTGAATCGAAGCGAGCAGCTGTACAACGTGTGATTGATGAAATGGATTATACGCCCAATCGCTTAGCTGTCGATTTAATCCGCAAGGAAACAAGAAAGATCGGTGTGATCATGCCGTACAATAACAACCAGGCCTTTGACCAACTGCTACATGGTGTACTTAATCGATCGGTCGAGCTTGATTATACCGTGATGGTTCTGCCTACGAAGTACGATCCGGATAGGGAACACAGTTGCTTAAATATGTTGAAAAATAAACAGCTTGACGGTATCATTATCACCTCTCGTTCAAACGGCTGGGAAGCTATAACGCCATATACCAAGTATGGGACGATCGTGGCATGTGAGTATACCGATCATCCTGAGATTGGCTGCGCCTACATGGATCGATATGCCTCCTACCTGGAGACATTTCAAATGTTAAAGGATAAAGGGCATACAAGGGTTGCTTTTACAACAGCAAGGGGAGAGGAGAGCAATAGTACGCAGTTGACGATAAAAGCCTATCAGCAAGTATTTGGCGATCTGCCGTCAGAGTATCATATCCGAGATTGTTACGATATGGATGACGGGGCAAGAGCAGCACAGCAATTGCTGCATTTAGAGTCTAGACCAACCGCAGTATATGCCAACGGCGATGAGGTTGCAGCAGGCCTTTATCAGTATGGAAAGAGTATAGAACTAGGGGTTCCCGCTGATCTGGCGATCATTGGTCAAGAGAACCAGCCGATCGGGATCGCACTGCGGTTGTCTACGGTTGATCATCAATTGGTCAAAGTCGGGGAACAGGCCTTTGATCTTGCCATTGAGAAATCAAAGGATAAGGTAGAGATTCCTTATCGAATCATCGAACGTTATTCCATATAAGAATTGACCTTGACCTGAAATGGATTTCATACATTAGCATATCAATAAGAGCGCTCAACTCTAACATGCTGGAGGAGGAAATTCATGTATACTACCTTTATTTTTGACATTGACGGTACCTTAATTAACACAGAGCAAGCGGTGTTGGGATCCTTGCAGAAGCTATTGAGAACTAACTATCATCGGGAAATACTGCAGCAAGATCTCGCATTTGTGCTTGGGATTCCGGGGGCTGTATCCTTGCGCCAACTCGGTATTGAGGACGTTGAGTATGCAAATAAATGCTGGAATGAGCTTATGAGGGAATATCAACATACAGTTCATGTATTCCAGGGTATCGAGCCGCTGCTTGCCGAACTCAGGGAGCAATCGGTTACTATGGGCGTCGTAACGTCCAAGACAAAGCAAGAATTTCTGGATGATTTCGTTCCATTTGGCCTCGCTCGCGATCTTCCACATGTTGTATGTGCAGATGATACGGAGCGGCATAAGCCCAATCCTGAACCTTTGCTTAAGTTCCTTGAGATTTCAGGTGCGCAGGCGGAGACATCCATATATATCGGCGATACCATCTATGACTATGAATGTGCTAGAGACGCTGGAATGGATTTTGGTTTAGCGCTCTGGGGATGCAAACAACCGGATGCTATTCCAGCTAAGTATAAGTTTGAGCATCCTCAGGATATCTTTACACTTTGCAGTCGATAGATATCTACTTTCAACGCACAAAGGGCTTATTGGCCTTTTGTGTGTTTTTTGTATTCGCCTAAACTTCTCCAATTAAACTGGCATTGGATGTTTGCATCGGAGGTGGTGAGGTTATGCGGACAGAAAGACAGAAACTAGCCCAAGACACACCCTTTGAAACATCACTACACCTGTTTCATGGCGAAATGCCTGGTCCAGTAGTAATGACTAGTGGTAGTATCTATTCAGTTCAGCAACTGGTCAAGCATTTCATGAGAGAAGCGGGTCTGATAAAGTCCTGATCATGAAAAGTCATTGACAAATTATTGCAATGTTATAATATAATTTTAATAGTAAATTTAGGAATAGTTGGTGTATGAAGTGAAAAAACTTGGTGATTTCATTATTGATATTGATCAATTTGATTACGATTCAACTGTACAAATGATTAAGGCAGCCTTTTCTTTTGAATTGTGGCATGAAGTTATTCGCTTTTCTGAATCGCTATACATTAGAATTAATAAATTGAAAGAAGACAAACCTAACCTCATTTTAAAAAGACCTCTCGTGTATTATTATGGATACGCTCTACTTATGAAAGGATCGGCATTTAAAAAATTGAGGAGATTTGACGAGGCAAAAGAATGCATTCGTCAATATTCTGATTTAAGTTGGTTTGAGAACCTAGATCAAGCGGGACTAGAAGAAGTTAACTATTATGCGTATATTTCATTACCTAATTTACTAGAAATTGAATAAATATTAGGCAACTTAAGTGTCTTAGAAGAATTTATATCCTTTTTACAAACTCATCCGTACGATTACGAAATTTTACATGGACTTATTGCTTTATTAAAGACAGCAAATATATACAAATTAAACATAGATAAAGAAATTTCCTTATTTTCCAATCAAATTTATGAGTTGCTTGAAGACTCTCAAAAAGCTGAAGATGTGCTTGTTTCGTTAAAGTGCGCTTTTTTTATTGAGCTCATTCAATATCAAATCAACAAGGAAGACTATCAAGAAGCTATTAAATCTTCCTTGCAGCTTTTATTGTTGACCTCTAATTATGAACAAACAAAAATGATTAAGGAAATTCTCGATGGCATGCGAAGTCCAAAGCTACGAGAAAAAGCTAACTGATCAGGGGCATAAATCCAGGCACTTCTATTGAGATGCTCCTTTAACCTATAGAAGCCCCGCATTTACCATGGAAGAAATACATTTGGATGCACACTATGGAAATGGCAAGAAGTCTTAAGGCAGAAAATAAAGGATTGGCGAACTTATCCTCAGCTAAAGAATGTTCAATTAAGAACTATAAGCTGTCCTACTTTGTTTATCGCCGGTGAATATGATGAATTAATCCCTGAGAAAGATTGAATAGAAAAACCCTGCTTTTGTCAACGATACAATGCTCCAATCCCTGAAGCAAAACAAAGCTCTAAGCTAGTAGCAAAATATTCCTTGTAAGGGGCTGTCACAAAAGTCGATCTTCCGACTTGAAGACGCCCCTTTTGCGTACCCAAAAATGTGAACATCCCCATGTCCTGGTCGGTCTGGATCACTCGGACATTATTGTCCGTTAGCGTTGATTCTGTGGTGTTCTGCCTTTGTAACGGACAATTATGTCCATTACAAAGGAAAATGTCGCGGAAAACTACATTTTATGCTTCTAATGGTCAAAAGTGTCCGTTAGAGAAGCGTAGATGTTGTTTTCACGCCCTAACGGTCATTATTGTCCGCTTGCCTATACTCCTACAATTAACCTAGCATAGAATGTTTCAACGGAGGTGGTGAGGTTATGCGGACAGAAAGTCAGAAACTAGCCCAAAACACACCCTTTGAAACATCACTACACCTGTTTCATGGCGAAATGTCTGGTCCAGTAGTAATGATTGTGGCCGGTATCCATGGAAAGGAAGTTGGCAGTATTTATGCTGCTCAGCAACTGGTCAAGCAGTTGAGGAACCATAGGTTGACCATCCAGCGTGGGACACTGATTGTCGTCCCCATTGCAAACCAACCAGCCTTCAAAAAAAGAGTACGGGGCAAGCCGGATCTAAACCGTACATTTCCACGTAGCCGAGGAGGAAAGGCAACTCATGAGATGGCTCGTGCTCTGTTCAGTGTCATGAAAAAGTATAAACCAGTCTGGTATCTCGATCTCCATGAAGCCAATGGCTTATCCTCGAAAAGCAAACATGTACTCGGCCAAACGCTGATTACGAATCCAGGCAATGCTGCAGTCCCTGTTGTCCGGAAGATTATCAAACAAATGAATAAGCGTGTGAACCACCCTTCCCACAAGTTTCACATACGTCTGCATAAACTTAAAGGCTCTTCCCGCACCGCTGCGGCCGATCGTATTCATGCTAAAGCGGTAACCGTTGAAACGTGCTGGAGCCTAAAGAAGAAAACACGGATTAAATATCACACACAAGTGGTTCAGCGCTTTATGCAGGAGGCTGGTCTGATCAAATTTTGATCATGAATAATACGAAGGGGCAGTCCAGAAAGTCAGTGAAAGCTGACCGCTGGACGCCCCTTTTTTGTTGAATGCTAAAAAGCGGCAGAACAATAGACGGAAAATATAACGGTTTTCCGACCAGCTATCGATTACTATAGTTTCCTTGCTTTGATAACGAAAGTCACAGGAAGCATCTTTGCTTTTTTGGCAAATTCGTTGTTATCGTCTTGCGATTGCATAATTTCATCATCAGATTGTTCAACCATTTGCTCAATGACAAATCCTGCTTTGGAGAGTGCATTCACATAGGTTGATAGTTTACGGTCCGACAATGCTAGTGTACTTTCACCAAGAGATACGGAATACCAAGATTCATCGAAATAGCATTTTTTAAAAACAAGCATATCATTTTCTGCAACTACACATTTGTGTATAGGGTGAGACCAACTGAAAATAAATACACCGTCTTTTTTAAGGTAAGAAGCGATTCGACTAAAAGTACCCTCAAGGTCAGTGGTCCAGCCTATGGCATAAACCGAATAAACAAAGTCAAAATAATCCTTTGGTATGCCGCATTCTTCTTCCATGGGAGAGCAGATAAATTTTGCTGAAAGACCGCATGCGGTCAAATGCTGCTTTGCCTTTGCGATTTGTTGTTCTGACATGTCCAAGGCCCATAATTCAGATGCCTTACGTTCACCCTGATATTGCAAGGAGTGACCCGTCCCACACCCGATCTCCAGCATCTTTTTCCCTGAGACATCGCCAAAAAGCTGGCAATTTTCCTCTGAGACAAATGCTCCATAGAGAGGAAGTGCGGTCGCTCCTAAAATGTCATTTCCTTTGGTGTCCCAAAATATGCTGTTTGTTTGATGAATAGAATTCTTATCCAAGTCGACCGTGATAGCGCTACCAACTTCTCCAGCGCCTATAATGTTAGTTCTAGCAGCAGAATCCTTGTCCATGTCGATGCCCTCCAAATATAAATAAATAATAGGAACCTAAACAGATAACCTGTCAAATGCGAACATTTGCTCTGTTAATTCCCAATTTACCAGCTTCGCATGAATAATTCCAGCTAAAATGTTCCATATAACGTTGATGTGATCTCAAATCTCATTTATCGAATGGTTCTGGTAAACCAATATTATTTCTTTTTCAAAACAAGCACTGTGACAATGATAGTTACTAAAATAACCACGATGATACAAGGGATCAGCAAAAGAAGTAAATTAGAATAAAAGATTTCGATTATGATCATCCCCCCTTTTTTTATAAAACTATAGCGTACATAAATTGAATCAAAGAAGAGAGCAGGGATAGGTAGGTGAAGTGATTCTAAGAAAGTAAGCTTTCGCCTTTGTGAGTGGATTTCTACCAAATATACCATATATTTTATTATATCATTAATTTCATATGTTGATGAAGATAAGATATTCTTGCGGATAAGATCATCTTCTAATACCAAATAATCACTTGATTATATAAGCGCATGATTATATAATGATTTCAGAAACAATTGACCGAAACCAATATGGAAAGGAGTGAATGGTGTGGTTCCTATAGATATCATGGCAGAGCAACTCAAGTTATTAGGGGATAAAACACGTTTAAGCATCATCAATATCTTATTTCACCAAGAAGCTTGCGTATGTCATTTGGTTGAAATATTAGAAATGACCCAACCGAATATCAGTCAACACATGCGAAAACTAAAGGATGGGGGCCTCGTTAGAGAAGAGCGTAGGGGTCAATGGATTTTTTATTCGGTAGATATTGACGATAAACCATATATTCGCGAAATACTAACTCGATTACCTGAATTAAGCGAAGAATCCAAATCAGTTCTAAAAGGAACTCCTTGCAAGTCAAAGGAGGAATACGAATGAGGCAGACTACTCATCACTTATCCTTCCTGGATCGATTCTTAACGCTTTGGATCTTCTCTGCGATGGCCATCGGTATTTTACTCGGAAATTTAGTACCAGGAGTATCTAATGCATTGACTGAGATGCAAATAGGCACTACCTCTATACCGATTGCTATCGGTCTTATCTTGATGATGTACCCACCCCTTGCGAAGGTTCGCTATGAGAAATTGGGACGGGTATTTAAAGATTGGAAGGTACTTTTTCTCTCATTGGTTCAGAACTGGGTACTGGGTCCAATCCTCATGTTCGTCCTAGCCATTCTGTTTTTGAGCGATATGCCTGAATACATGATTGGTCTTATTATGATTGGCCTTGCTCGTTGTATTGCTATGGTACTGGTGTGGAGTGATTTAGCGAAAGGTGATCCTGACTATACAGCGGGGCTTGTTGCTTTCAACTCTATATTTCAGATATTTTTTTATTCCGTATTTGCTTACATTTTCATCACGGTATTGCCAGAATGGTTCGGCATCACAGGGGTGGAAGTCAACATTACTATGTGGCAAATCGCGGAGAGTGTTCTTATTTATTTGGGGCTCCCGTTTGTCGCCGGTTTTTTGACGCGGTTTATTCTTATTCGGTTAAAGGGAGAAGGGTGGTATATTCAGAAGTTTATTCCCAAGATTAGCCCACTAACCCTAATAGCCTTGCTCTTTACGATCGTTATGATGTTTTCTTTAAAAGCAGACATGATTGTTAGTTTGCCGTTAGACGTAGTTCGTATAGCCATACCATTAGTCATTTACTTTGTTATCATGTTTCTTGTTTCTTTTTACTTATCTCATAAAACCAAAGCAAGTTATCAAGTGTGCACCTCGCTATCCTTTACGGCGGCAAGTAATAATTTTGAATTAGCGATCGCGGTTGCAATTAGTGTATTTGGAATTAATTCTGGGCAAGCATTTGCCGCAGTGATAGGCCCTTTGGTTGAGGTACCTGTTTTGATTGCACTTGTGAATGTAGCACGTAGATTTGAAAGAAAATATTTCAAACCGAAGGAGTCGTGATGTTTATGGGTAAACCAGTTGTCTATTTCTTATGTACGGGAAATTCTTGTCGTAGTCAGATGGCAGAAGCTTGGTTGAAGCATCTTGGTGGAGAGCATTATGAGGTGCTCAGTGCTGGTCTTGAAGCACACGGTTTAAACCCTCGCGCAATTCAAGTGATGAAAGAAGCCGGGATTGATATAACCGGCCATACATCGGATGTCATTCATCCGGATATTCTGAACCGGGCAACTTATGTGATTACACTTTGTGGCCATGCCGATGAGCATTGCCCGGTCATTTCCAATAAAAATGTGATCAAGTGGCATTGGGGATTTAATGATCCCGCTCAGGCAACAGGGACCGAAGAAGAAATTATGAATCAATTCCGTTCTGTTCGGGACGCTATTAAAGCAAGAATCGAGCAATTCTTAACTGAATTGCCTCAAAAATGAATAATACCAACAAAGCAAACTTTCTTTTAAAATAAGAGGGGGGCACAATATTATGTTGTGCTCCCTTATTTGTATTATGAAATCTATAATGATAATTTCTTGGGGTTTCGATCGAACCTTTTTGGATAAACGAGGCAATATAGATTGTAAGCTTAAACTGAAAACAGTAAACAAAACTAAAGTAAAATCAATAAATTGATATTGAGCTACAGTTGAGCTGATTTATGATTAAAGTAACATCCCCGGAAGGAGTAGATAGAATGAGTACTTGCAGAGTCATTGTCACAAGACCGAAATTAATCGATGATGTTCTGATTAACCCCGGAATCGGATTTACGACTTTTCAACGCTTCAATGGAGACAAATTGAACGAAGGGAAACGTTGGACAGAGGGACTACCTATTGTATATCAAGACTTCGATGGGAACCTGGAGAATGAAAATCATCCAATGACTTCAATCGCTTATTTCAGAATCTACTGGAGATACATAGAGGGGGAAAAAGGCAGCTACAATTGGGAGCTCATTGACAAGGCGCTGGCGACGGCTCGTGAACGCAAACAGACGCTGATGCTTCGAATAGCCCCTTATGGTGCAAATGAAGCAGAAGACGTTCCCGCCTGGTACCGAGAATTACTAGGGAAACCGCCCGAAAAGTTTGATGGACCCGGTTGGATGGTCGATCCGGAAGACCCGACTTATGCCGAATATTTCGGAGGTTTTATCCGCGCCTTGGGAAGAAGATACGACGGCCACCCGGATATGGAAAGTATCGATCTGTCCATTGTAGGCTCCTGGGGGGAAGGGATCGGTTCTAATCTATTAACCCGTACAACTAGAGAGGCGCTGGTGGATGCGTATACGGATTCTTTCAAAGAAACTCCGCTAGTGATGCTGCTGACCGATCAGAAGACGAATAGTTATGGCATGTCCAAAGCCCACGTGGGCTGGCGTGTGGATTGCCTAGGAGATGTATGTGGTAAAGCGTGGGAGTTCTCTGATGACTGGTCGCATATGAACGATTACTATCCACAGCAACTGATACGATCTGGCATGCAAGAGGCGTGGAAGAAGGCGCCCGTTTCACTAGAGGTATGCTGGGTGGTTCAGCATTGGAAGGATATGGGGTGGGATATTGATTACATTATCGATCAATCGCTGAAATGGCATATTTCATCCTTTAACGCAAAATCTTCACCGATCCCCAAGGAATGGGAGCCCAATGTGAACCGTTGGCTTAAAAAGATGGGTTATCGCCTGGCATTACGCAAATTTTCGTTCCCTGAGAAGGTAAAACCGGGTGGTAAGCTTGCGTTTACTTCTTGGTGGGAGAATCTTGGTGTCGCTCCATGCTACAAGAAATTTCCTTTGGCACTGAGACTTAAAAATGATCGATCAACCCAAGTCTTCATCACGGACGCCAATATACGCGAGTGGCTCCCTGGAGACAGCCTTTTCGATAGCGCCGTATGGATTCCGGCAGATATGCCATTGGGGAATTACGAGCTTGAGATGGCCATATTGCATGGGCATACCCATCAGCCTGCTATACAACTAGCCAATACTGGACGACAATCGGACGGTTGGTATGCCCTTGGCAACGTAGAAGTGCAGCTTGAACTTGAATCACCAGATGTAATCGAATAGATCGTGGGAGAAAATAATGTTATACAAAAGAAGCCGGGTTTTGCTTTATTCCCGGCTTCTTTTGTTATGGCTTTAGCCAGTTGAGTGCGTGAAACGCGCGAAACAAAAAACCACCCGCTATGCGGGTGGAGGGATCGAGGGTTTGACCAATAAGACCATCCCGATAGAATTGAGATGTTCAGGCTCAATTGAAAGGAATGGTCTTAGATGGCAAACAAGAGCTATAGTCTAGCTCACACGAAGTGGATGTGCAAATACCACATTGTGTTCACCCCGAAGTATAGACGGAAAGAGATCTATAATCAAGTGAGGAAAGACTTAATCGAAATTTTCAAACGTTTATGTAAGTATAAGGGAGTGGACATCCTGGAAGGTCATATGATGCCAGATCATGTACACATGCTGGTAGCGATCCCCCCAAAGATAGCCGTGTCCACATTCATGGGATATCTGAAGGGGAAAAGTTCGCTAATGATCTTTGAAAAGCACGCGCAACTAAAGTATAAATATGGGAATCGAAAATTTTGGGCAGAAGGCTATTATGTAAGTACAGTGGGCCTAAATGAAGCAACCGTAGCAAAATACATTCGTGAACAAGAAGCACATGACCAAGCAATAGATAAGTTGAGTGTAAAAGAGTACGAAGATCCGTTTAGCAGTAACAGGAGCAAAAAGAAATAAACCAGTTTAACTGGTTAGTGAAAGTGACAAATTACACTGAGCCTGAACAGATTTGTGGTCAGGCTAGCGTCTTTAGGCGCAGTTTGGCAACAGGGGGTTATACCCCAAGTGCAAACCACCCGTTGGACGGGTGGTCATGATTGTAGCAGAGGTTTTAAACAGGATTATTGGCTTGTTCTCCAAGCCAGTATGCCAGTGTTCATGCTCGTACATGCCGTCAAAGCGGCTTCTGGTGTATTAAGTTCTTTTCCCCATGCAACATAGTATCGGAATTCATAAAACCCACCTAATGTTGCCTTAAAGTTCGTTTCCCAGTAATTGTTCATCGGCCATGAGTAGAGGTGGGCTGGATCTTTAACTAGCTCAAGATGCCCGCTTAAGAGTCGATCCTCATAATCTAGAGATCCTATCTGAATGAGCGGCGTATCCGGCATGGCAATCGCAACGCCTCGTGCATCATTGACATACGCGGCCCCTTCATCAACACAGTAAAAATCTGCCAGGGAACCTGGAAGTTGATCGACTCGCGGGCGTAAGGCTGCCCCCTTTTTTTGAACCCAAAGTTCTTGCTGCTCCGATGCAATGGAACTTCCAAAAGGAAGTGAGATGTATAGATTTTCTGGGTCCCATACGCTTTCCTTATGAATCCGTACGGCCACATCGACACGAGCACGATCACGGTATACCGTGACGAGTAGGGAGTAATGACTGCAACCGTCCACACTGTATGTCAAACGAACTTTACCGTAAAGGACTCCTTTTTCAATAATATCAACATTTATTAATGTTCCCACTGAAGTTATCGCATCAGGTCCTCTACGGTTACGTCCCATCTTACGGCGAACATCATACATACCAAATTCATTAGGTGCATGTGTTACATTATAGACGGGAGTAAATACATGATGCTTACGATCTGCTCGAAGCAGATCCTCATTTGTGGTCTTGTCGATCCACTTCGTCATGCCAGCTCCCATTTCCCATTCGAGTCGAACGAAAGGGGATTCGATGAACTTCGGGGTAATGTGCAGCTGCGGTTTAACAGGTGGCATGATATCCATCATGCGATCCGACCCAACAAAATCTGTCCGATAAGCCGTCACAGGCTTGCGTTCTGCAAGGGCCTTGATCGTCAATTGAACCTGTTGTTTAGGCTGTAGGCTTACCGGGATAGTAATGACGACACCACGATGTCCTGTAACCATTTGCGCATCATATTTAGTACCCGTTGTTTCATCAATAACCTCGAAGCCATTCTGTAACTCCGTCCCATGCCAGCCTTCCATAATGAGGTGAGCATAATCGGTTTGCTCATAGTCATTGGGGTTATATAACTCAAATTTCATTGGACGATTAGGACGAAGTAACGCATCACCACGCGCCTCAAGGATGTCATATAGTGCTGTATGAGCGAGTGAGCTCGCATTGGCAGCATACGCTTCTTTTCTACAACCCAGCTCTTGAACGAATGGATTCCATGGTTCTGTGACTGAGGAATGATAACCCCATGTATGCTCAGCGAAAAGGGCTAGCTCATACTCTATCGCTTCAAGCCGTTCTTTGGAGACAATCTGACAGGAAGGATCTAATTGCTTCACCTTCGTATACACACGTTGAGCTTCACGGAAGATCTGCACATGCATCGGTGTTGTTGCTGAACCGTCTGTCCACCAATCTGGCCAGTCCCCACGGAAGGTCTCGATTTCTTCAGGATGTTCTTCTGCATAGCCTTCCAAATCTGCAAAGAAATCGTCCAATGTCGCGGGTTGAATAAAGATGCGGTCACCATGCTTTTCGTTCCAAGGATTAATAAAATCCATCAACGCTGCATTTGGCGAGCCGTTGTCGGTCGGAAGACCGGACACCATCACAGGTACGAACGGGAATGTGAAGCCATCTGCAACTAATTGCTCTAAGTAGCGGTCAAATCGTGCTTCGGCCACTTCGAAGGATACGCCATTACGGACATCATGATCATCGCGAATCGTATAAGATCCTCCAATGCTAGGGATCAAGCCGAGATCGTTACCGAACATGTAATGCTCGCCGCTCCAAACGAGAATACGATCACCTCTAGGTGTCTCCCACCAGAATGGAACTTGCTTCTTCCATAATGGGAACATGGAATGATGCGTATGGATACAAGTTATTAGATTCTCGACGCCGGCATCGGCTAGGACCTGACTGTACCCCCAGCCAAAGCCGGTGATGTCTGCTGTCATTGCAGAATGTACAGGAAATTCAATGGATAGCCCGTAATCGGTAATTCTTTTGATCATGACAGAGAGCATGTCTTGACTTAATTGCTCACTAAAATTGAGATAAGTACCAGAGAGGCCGATATAGCCTTTCTTCACCGCATGAGCAAATTCTTCTTTTTCTTTTTCCGTTGCTTTTAATAGGAATGATTCAACAGGCCAATAGGTTTCACAGACCCATTTATAGCCCTTCCAATCGGGTCTTGCGCCGCTCTCGATATCTCTTACAATCTGCAAAGCCTGTCGGATATAATTCACATGATATTGTCTGATTTTTTCCTGACGTTCGGTGTAGCCAACATCGGTATGAGAGTGCTGAATAACATAAATTTTCCATGGTTTGTTTTGACTCATAGTCAAACTCCTTTCGCAGTTACAGGATCATCAACTTAAAACGGAATAAAGCATCTTCTTCATACCATGCTTGGAAGTTCGTACCCCATACATTGTTATGCAAATTCACATGCATCCCCCCGGAGAGCGGAGCAAAAGTATGATCAAACTGAACCAAGCGAGGTTCTCCAGGACATACAAGGGCAGCATCCAAGGTATCAATATGAACCTTTCCATCAGCGGCTGCATAGTACATCCCTCGCTGTACGGCATGCATGTTGCGATTTCCTCCTTTTACAACGTCCAAAGGTGAAATGAGTTGTCCTAGTTTGTCCAGCTTCCATTGATTCGGATTGTTAACGATCGGATTAAAGCTCATCCAAGTCGCTTCAGGAAGGCGATAGGCATCCTTGTCAAACCATTGCAGCTTGCATTCCAGTGAATGCGTATTTTTCTTGAAGACGTACTCCAGCGTTAATTCTCTGGGAGCTCCCATGCGCTCCCATGCCGCTCTTGGCATACGCAAGCTGGCAAGCACGACATCCTGATCTTCGCCATAGACAGCCTGTAAGGACAAGAGCTTCGGAGTTATAATTTCATGTGTAATCCATTCTTTAGTTAAGTCCATTCCTGGCTTGCCGAAGTCTCCAGTTGCCCATACATGCGTATATTTCCATCTTACATGATATTCACGATACCAGCGTTCATAGTCCGCCTGTGAATAGGTTTCGTAAGAGAATAATCCGATCAGATTGTCAGGTCCTGCCCATTCTCGACCTTGAGCATCTTTGAGTCCGACGATAGCGCCAGTATCCTCAAATACAACTTCAAAATCTCCTAATGCATAAGGTTGATCACTAGATAAACTAGCTGCATCAGCAAGCTCGTTGCGAGCAGGCTTTAAAGCGAGTAAAGCAGCCTGCGCTTCAGCTTGCCGTGCAGGGTGAAGTGCTTGAATCGCTTGATCCAGGTACTCACGCTGCTCCTGCCAGGATCGCTCCATAAGACTAAAGGAGCGTGAATTCAGCTTATCTTCGGCTTCATCACCGAACATTTCGATCATTTCGGCACGTGAATTCATTTCGTAAAAACGATATTCCAACGGATTCAGGCTAATATCAACCTTGTCACGCTTTCTAGCTTTTTGAAAATCATCCTTATCATAATGGGCATAGTCCGCAAGATATCTTTTGATATCTACGCCCCAGGTATGCTCAGGGATCATAATTAATTCATCACAGAAATTGTGGTATTCTACGTCGTTTGCCGTCAATTGCCCTTCGTGTAGCCATTTGCTTTTTAAGCGAAGTAATTCCCGGTAGCACGCCAATTTATAAGGGTCAGTGGAGGAGCCGTGAATCCAGCTGTCTCCGATTTCATCTTCCACAACAGGCAAGGCATCGCGAATGGCCCATACCTTTTCGGCATATTGATCTAAAGTAGAAGCTTTAATCTCGGCATGCGGATACGCCGCTTGCAGCTGTGCGAATTCTGCCTCAATCTGCTCGACCGTGGAAGGTCCATGGTTATCATGGGTGTGCGCGAAGTAAAGAACATCATTCAATCCTTCTATTTCAAAAGTTGTGCCGTAATCTTTACTATAATGGACAACAATTTCAGAGCCGTCTGTATTTCGCCATAGGAACATTTCAGGGACATGGGGAACATGGCTAGATGGATTGACACCTAGATGCAAATACTTCAATCCAGCCTTCGCCATATGCGTGACTAAGGAGCGGGTATGCCCCGGAACATCGGTCATCTTGGCTGCGATCGTATGTTTGCCAAATCGTTCATCAAGCCGCATTGCCATTTGAATGCTATAATCGAGCAATTCGCTATCATATAACTCGGTATAGGTGGTGAAAGGAAGCCCATGCCATCTTAAATAGTCTTTGGCTATCGCTTCTTCTGCTCGTTGCTTTTCCTCGGCGGTTCCATGCTTCAAT
The DNA here is from genome assembly GCF_003614185.1 of Paenibacillus aceti. Taxonomy (GTDB): domain Bacteria; phylum Bacillota; class Bacilli; order Paenibacillales; family Paenibacillaceae; genus Fontibacillus; species Fontibacillus aceti. Next base: position 1,371,923 of record NZ_KZ987724.1, on the reverse strand, counting down.
AGATGATGGATTAACCAAGAGCCAGTAGTCCAGATAAAAGAACCTTTTTCTGGATGCTTATCGAAATATTCCGCTGTTTGTATTGCTTTTGGGAAGAACAATTTCATATAGCGATCCGTAACGTTTTGTGCGAGATCCGTGTAGCCAATGTCCAAATGTGTCTTAAATATAACGTGAATTTGTACTCGGTCTTTCATCAAGCGTATCGCTCCTTCCTGATGATTACGCCCTCATTGTATTAAAATTTATCTCATTTGACTTTCCGATTTATATCTAATAGGATCAGAAACATATACTTGCAGAGGTTGTGTAATAGGGTGACAGAACATATCAAAAATGAACGATGGGTATACTTTGCAGATTGGGAACACGGCCCGGCGGCTCGTGTTGAGGATTTAGTTCTCTTGGGATATGATCATTTCAGCAAAGCAACACCTTTGACGAGTCATATGCATGAAGATGCCTACGAGTTTGTCTATGTTGATCAGGGAGCGGTTGATTGGGAAGTAGGAGAAGAACCTTACAGTACGAATGCTCAGCATATCATTCATACAAGACCAGGTGAACGACATCGTGCCAGCTTTGACTATATTGGGCCGTCCACCATTTGGTGGATGATTATTCGGGATCCAGCTCAGGAGAAAGAATGGTTCGGACTCCAAGAGGAGGAGCGACAGATCTTCGTCAAATGGATACAAAACTGTCCTCGCGTACAATTAGTCAGTAAAGATATTGTCATCTATTTCAAACGCTTGAAACAGCTTCTTCAACAGCAGCAGCATACGGAATTACTTGAATTTCAGCTTCGTCATTACGTCTTGGAGCTTTTGCTGCATATTCTGCATCATCCGCAGCATGTTGTACAATCTCCAAACATGCATACCTACACATTGCAGCTGAAAGAAAGACTTCTACAAAATCCATTTGAACGATATACAATCGGACAGCTTGCGGAAGAGATGGGGTTAAGCGAGTCGCATTTCTATCGCGTGTTCCGAGAAACGAATGGACAATCTCCTACTGCGTATATGGAACGAGTTCGCATGGATTATGCATGTCAAGTGTTGAAGGAATCGGAGATGTCCATAACGGATATCGCCATGGAACTAGGCTTCAAGACTAGTCAGCATTTTTCAACGGTCTTCAAAAAAATGATTGGGATGACGCCGAAGGCGTGGAGAAAGCAAAATACGAAGTGAGACAATAATCTGGAACAATAGCAAATGCACTTTGAAAGCAGCCACTGACCATATTCAGAAGGAGTCGCGGAAATCGCGGCTTTTTTTAGTTTAACGATACGAAATTCCAGAATAAAAGGGGTAATTTGCCAAGGGAGAAAGTCCCTATTTTTGGAGTATATTACTGATCCGAAAGGACTATCCACGGGAAAAAACAGGAATTTAGCCGTATGACTGCAGCTCTGTGTCACGCCGATATTAGAATTATCGTTCATCTATCGTGGACGTACACAAATTCGCACAAGGGAGATAACTGCAGATGAAACAAATGACGAAAAAGCAGAAAAAGCAACTGAAGAAACAACAGATGAAACAACGGGCATGGATGAAGTGGTCTTCGATTATGTTGGCGGCCACTGTCGCAGCGGGGAGTACAGCGGGCTTCGCTGCGGCTGAAGAGCGAGGATGGAACGTTAGGGAAGACGCCGTTCACTCTGGATATCGCAATGTAATCGCACAGCAAGATCCTTCTGCAACTGATTTACCGTTCGACTTCGATGGGAGTCTACCGATTGCGGAACAGTCTGAAGTTTCAGGGATTATGGAGTCGCAGACTAGAGCCTTGACGAGCTCAAGCTCAAGCGAGCGATCGACATACAGCATGGCATATTTGAATGCAATGTCGTATGAGGAGCTTACAGATCTGCTTGTAAGCATTGAGTGGGAGAAGATCCCTGAGTTGTTCAAATTGAATGAGGATACCCAGCGTTTTTATTCGGACGAGAATCGTATGCAAGCGATCATTGATCGGCTGGAGGAAAGCGGCAGACGATTTACGACCGAGGATATACAAGGCATTCCAACGCTGGTAGAGGTACTGCGTTCCGGTGTGTACCTGGGGTATTACAATAAGGAGCTAAGTCGCCTTAATGAGTTGGATTTCCGTGAGAAGATGCTGCCTGCCATGAAGGCGATTGTAGATAATCCTTCCTTTACTTGGGGAAATGAAGTGCAGCATTCGGTGATTTCATCAACGGGCAGACTGATTTCTAACGTCACAGCCGATACATATATCATCAACCGGTTAACCGGACTTTTGTCAGACTTTACGGATCGCCAAGAGCAATTGGGTGGTAATTTTTTATCGGGAAAGGCCTTCTACGACGTAATCCAGGGCATTGGATATGTTCTGATGTATCGCATGATCGAACCGGATCAGAAGGCCGAATTCAAGGAAAACATCGACGGATATTTGGAGCAATTATTCCGTCTGGGGAGCGAAGGTTCCACAGCAGAGGATAGGAAATGGTTGACCAGCAATGCGATTTACTATACTGGTACGCTCGGGCATTATCATAGCGACCCGCAGAAAGCGAACCAGGTGCTGACGAGCGTTATGCAGACGAATCCGAAGCTGGGGGAGCTCTATTTCGTTGCAGCTGATCAGATTTCACAGAATTACGATGGGGAGGACGCTTACGGCAACCGGGTTGATATAGACGAACTGAAGCAGCTCGGGAAGAAACATTATTTGCCGCAGCGAGTTGAATTCGATGATGGCCAGTTTGTGTTCCAGGTGGGCGGCCAATTGACCCAAGAGCAGCTCCAACGCCTGTATTGGGCGGCGAAAGAAGTGAAGGCCCAATTCCACCGGGTCATCGGCAATGACCAGCCATTAGAGGCGGGAAATCCAGACGATGTGCTGACGATCGTTATTTATAACAGTCCAGATGAATATAAAATGAACCGGTTTTTATACGGATATGATACGGACAACGGCGGCATTTACATCGAAGGGGATGGCACCTTCTTTACATTTGATCGCACGGAAGAGCAAAGCATTTATAGTTTGGAAGAGTTGTTCCGGCACGAGTTCACCCATTATTTGCAAGCACGCTTTGAGGTACCGGGCATGTTTGGCCAAGGGCCGTTGTATCGAGGCGGACGCATGCAATGGTTCGACGAAGGGGGAGCTGAATTCTTCGCTGGCGCTACGCGAATGGAGGGAATTCAGCCTCGCAAGTCGGTTGTCGGCTATTTGGTGGCTGACGAGTCGGAGCAGCGCTTCACTGTGTCGGATACGGTAAATTCGAACTATGGATCGTGGCAATTTTATAATTATTCCTTTGCACTATATGATTATTTATATCATCATGATTTCTCGGCCATGGATCGGATTCATCGCGCGATCAGATACAATGATGCGAATGCTTACGAGCATGAGCTCACTTCCATTAGCGGCGATGCGCGCATGAACGAATCGTACCAACGCTCCATTGGTGAGAAGGTCGCACGTTACGATGAATTGTCGGTACCGCTGGTGTCTGACGACTATTTGCAAGCAGTGGAGCAGAAGCCGGAAATTGAAATTTACGATGAGATCACGAACGTGGCTGAGCTGGGCAACAGAAGCGTTAAGAAAAGTAATTCTGGCTTGTTCAAGTCGTACGAGCTGCGCGGCACTTATGTCGGCGGTGCTTCTGCAGGAATAGAACAAGACTGGCAGACAATGAACCAGTTGACGGATGGCTTCTTGCAAACCTTATCGGATAAACCATGGAATGGGTACAAAACGCTTACTGCATATTTTACTAATTATCGCGTTAATGATGAAGGCAATTTTGAATATGAAGTTGTGTTCAATGGCAAGCTTCCAGAAGGTGCAGACGGCGGGGATGTTACATTGCCGGGCGATGGCGCCAATTCCGGAAACGGTAACGAAGACAACAGCGGGAATCATGACGGCGATCAACAAGAACCTGTGGATCGTGAACCGAACGACACATGGAAAACAGCTATCCGGCTCGACGATACAGGAAAAACGGTTTCCGGTAAAGTGAGTAATACAGATGCGCTGGATATTTACCGTTTTAACGCGAAGCAGGTGGGGGAATGGACGATCGAATTGGAATCAGCGCAGACACGGGGAGTAGCTTGGGTGCTTTTCCATGAGTCTGACCCAGATAATTATAAGGCCTATCCAACTAAAATGGTAGGGAACAGCTTAGCTGGCTCCATATCAGTTTCCGAGCCGGGAATCTATTATTTGCATGTATATGCGGTAGCAGATGGAGATCAGTCGTACCGTCTGTCTGTTAAGTCGGATGCGCAGCAACAGCCTGAATCAGAGCTATCTCTATTTGAGGAGACTGAACCGAATGATGCGCCTGACATGGCTAACGGACCGGTACCATTAGGCCGAATAGTAAATGGAACGCTTGAAGGAGACGACAAACAGGATGTATTTATGATTGACTTGGAAAAATCGACCTCGTTGAACATTGGATTGGAGAAGCAACAGGGCGAACACGTAAACTGGGTGTTGTACCGCGAGGGCGATAATCAGCAGGTTCTGTATCCTGTTGATATAGACGGAAATTGGATGAAGGGTCAAGTCGAGGCGGGGCCTGGTCGGTATCATTTGTATGTATATAAATATGCCGATGAGGATGTACGCTACAAGCTCCAAATTCAATAGTATTTAAATTCATAAACCGGTAAGTAGGTTACCGGAGTGCTATTGTAACCTGAAAAGTGTGTCACTCTTGAATGAGCGGCACGCTTTTTTTTGCATTTACCAAGTGCTATTTGATAATAAATCTTGACAAGAAATGGTTATTATTTAATAATATATACATCATTTACTATAGTATATCTTTCTTTTCTGTCAGCCCCATAAATCTACTTTACTTGGCTTTATGACACTCCGCTAACACGACTCCAATGGTGACAAAACTCTATTATACCTATCTATATAGATTCCTCCATTTTGAGATATGATGTTAATCCCCTCCATACTTTACTCATGGGTGTACTTTTGGTTTTGATCCCTGCATAGTTGCGAGCTATGAATGTCAGCATTAGTTGGCAGATTATATAGCTGATTCTATATAGGAGAGCAGAATTGTAAACGCTTAATTCACCTTCCCATGAAGATTTCCAACTCGCTTGTTTATGCTTCTCACAATGTGATTGGTATTGCTTTTCATGACTTTGTACGAGTATATAAGCTCCTTAGAGTTTATATAAATCGGCTTAAAAAGGAGCGGATGCCCCCACGTTAACGGTTGTGCACAGCCTTGGCAGGATCATATTGAAGAGAGGAGGGAACTTAAAGGATCGCGGCAAAGATGGTGTCGAAAAATGAAAGGCACATGATGACCAAACCAAATCATGGGAGGTAATGTGATGATGTTTCAAACCCGTTTGGATTCCCGTTTCATCCAGCGATTAATGCTGATCGGCGGCGGATTGTTGCTCGTATTTGCTTGTACGTTCGCGTTCTCGAAGATCGTGTCAGCCCACGGATATATTAATGACCCGGCCAGCCGCGCGATCCAGTGTAAAAACGGATTGAATACCAACTGCGGCCCGATCATCTATGAACCTCAGAGCCTGGAAGGGCCGAAAGGCTTTCCTGCTGCCGGACCCCCTGACGGTAAAATCGCTAGCGCCGGTCTTGCCGGCTTCGCTCAGCTTGACCAACAATCAGCTACGCGCTGGAACAAGGTGAACATGACGAGCGGCACCAATAACTTTACTTGGAATTTTACCGCTCGTCATGCCACGACAAGCTACCGTTATTTCATCACCAAGCCGGATTGGAATCCCAATGCACCGTTGACCCGCGCCCAGTTTGATCTGACTCCGTTCTGTACAATTAACGGGAATGGTCAGCAACCGCCGGCCACGTTAACCCATTCCTGCAACGTACCGCAAAGAGACGGTTATCATGTCATCCTCGGCGTGTGGGATATCGCGGATACTCAAAATGCCTGGTACGTCGTCATCGATGCTCAATTTGGTCCTGGCGACAGCATTGCGCCTACGGCGCCGACTAATTTGGAGGTCAGCAACGTGGGCACAACGACGGCTACGCTGACTTGGGGGGCCTCGACGGACAACATTGCCGTCACGGGTTATGAGGTGTACAACGGCGTCAATGTCATCGCCACTGTGCCTGCTAGTCAGACGAGCGCCAATCTCACCAATCTATTGGCGGGCACGACTTATAACTTAGCTGTGAAGGCGTTCGACGCTTCCGGCAATCGATCGCCGTCCAGCAATAGTGTCCAGTTTACGACCACGGAGCTTCCGGTTGACGTGACGCCGCCGACCAATCCGACCGGCTTGCATGTGATGGGAACCCCGACGTCAACGTCAGTTACGTTGATGTGGAATGCATCCACAGATGCTTCCGGCATCGCGGGTTACCGGATTTACAACGGCAATACGGTCATCGCTACCATCACTGGAACGGCAACCGAGAAGGTCGTTACCGGTTTGTCACCGAACTCGCAATATACGTTTACGGTCCGCGCTTACGACCCGTCGAACAACGAATCTGGCGACAGCAATGCTGTGACGGTGTCAACGCCTGACGGTCCAAGTGCAACGCCATGGGAGCCCAATACCGCTTATGCGGTCAATGCACTCGTATCCTATAACGGCAAGGTGTACAAATGCACCCAGGCCCATACCTCCTTGCCGGGTTGGGAGCCGAGCAACGTGCCCGCTCTCTGGCAGCTACAACCGTAAACCCAGGATTTAGATGAGTAGGAAGCCCGCCGCTTGAAAAGAGCGGCGGGCTTATTTTTAAGGGTCGATCTTATACCCTTTTTGGGTTCTTGACAAATATCAATGAACTATAAAAACATATATATCATTCGGTAATGGGGATAATTCAACGGTTGCTTGAAGCGACAAACCAAAGCGATTGGTTGATACGGAACTGATCGTTCCAAGACTAAAACCTGCAGGATACTTTGATTCATTTCCTCCATTTGTTTTAACGCTGTCATTTACATTTATTTTACTATCTTTCGAAATTTTATTAATAACTGCTGTATTCTCTAGAAGATCATATTCTAGAACTCCAATTGTTGAATGGTCCCCTACTTTCACCGATATCCCTTGATTTTTTAAGAATTCCCCTGAATTTATTAGTTGTATGGTAGATGTATGGTTCTTTATCTCTGTAACAACACCTATTAGATCCTGATCGAGGGATATAACAGAATCATTCTCTTTTACTCCATCTAACTTACCAAGATCGATGATAATTGATTCAACGGGGATGTTGTTTTCTATCGGAGGTATATAATCAATAATTCTAGCGATTGAATATGAATAAGAAGGAGGCAACTGTTTTTTTGCTTTAGAAGCTTTGACTAATTGCTTATTTTCAGATTCCATCATATTTAAATCCATATCTTGAATTTTGAGGAATTCAATTGACTTTTTCAGTTGCTTATTCTCTATGTATATAGATACTAAATGGAACATTTCACGCTGCAGCAACGAAACATTGAATTTATAATACGAAGCAGCAAATAGTGAGCCAATAAGAAAAACAACCACAGAAACAGCAACAATCATTTTGCTCTTTTTACGTTTTCTCTTATACCAATACAAATTGAATTTCCCCTTTGAACCTATTGAAAATAAACTTATTCTGATTTTACGAAACCTTCTAAACCTTAGAAACGTACAAAGAAGCATAACATTAAGGAGTGATAGAGGTATGAGTGAAAAGGGATGAAGGCTATTTGCTTTATTCTTCTTGAATCAGGCATATAGCCTTCACCTCTTTTCGGGAAAATGGCTCTTACATATCATAGCATGAAATAATAGCAAGTAAAATCAAGCAGTACTCTCCCTATATACTTATAGTAAAAGTAGGGTGGTTGAAATGAGGTGAAAAAACGAATGTACGAGTGGCAGAAGCAAATTCAAATAATTGTTGATGAAATTGACGAATGTATCAAAAATTATAATGATGAAGCCTTGACACTACGTTTTCTTTCTCGCAGGCTGGGTTATTCCGAATTTTATACAACGAGGAAATTCAAAGAAATATCGGGTATGCCATTTAGGGATTATCTGCGGCTTAGAAAATTAGCCTTTGCACTAAAAGAGGTGCGGGATAGCGAAAAAAGTATTTTGAACATTGCTTTTGACTATGGTTTCTCATCACATGAAGCTTTTACCAGAGCTTTCAAGGGAACATATGGTGTAACTCCAAGTGAGTACCGAAAAAAGCCTAAGCCTGTCGTTCTTCGTACTAAAATAAACCTTTTCGACTGCTACTTTTTAGGATTTGGAGAGATTGGTATGATGAAATCTACAGATGATGTTAAAATTTATTTTGTAACTATTCCCGCACACAAATTTTTGCACATTAAAAACTATGAGAGTAATGGGTATTGGGATTTTTGGCAAAAGCAAAGTCTTATTCCGGGACAGGACTGCGAAACAATTTGCGGCTTACTCGATAGTATCAAGGGCAAATTGGATGACGTGGGTGGGAGCGAATCTAACAGCAGCAGTGGGCAGATTATGGCGTACATTAATGATCCGGACGGCAGACTCTGCGATTGGGGGGTTCCGCGTACAGAGTGTCATGGTGTACGTCTTCCTTTTGATTATAAAGGCGAAGTACCATCACAAATGCTTATGATTGATGTTCCCGAAGCCGAGTATCTTGTTTTTGAACATGGGCCATTCGATTATGAGCAGGAAAATCGTAGTGTGGAGGCAAAGATTGAAAAGGCAATGGCAACTTTTGATTTTGCAGATACCGGTTACTGCTTTGATACTTCCCCCGGTAGAATAATTTACTTTTATCATGATCCGGAGCGGTTTTGGAAGTATATCAGACCCGTACGGAAGTAAAAATGCACCGAGTCCATTGATTTTTTTTCCCAAATAGGTTATTTTATAGACAGCTTAGCGATAAGCTAGTTCCTTACACGAAGGGAGATGTGTTTTAATGGCAACTACTTATATGGTGGTTTGGTCTTAAAACTGAATAGCAGGCATACGCGAGATAAGCGGGAAAACGCCCGTATTTATTTGGTATGCCATCCAAAGTAACCTTTCGTGAATATTGCTGTTTGCAGGATACGATGAAGGTCGTATCTTTTTTGCGTCCTGATGCCGCGCGACAGCAGCTTCTTAAGAGGCTGCTTGTCCGTGGCATTTTTGCGTCCAAAAAACAACATTAAAGGAGCTAACAAAAACTATGATGGATTTAAAAACCTCATCGACAAGAGGGCGCGAAATAAAATGCTCGCCATGTGGAGCAAGCAAACGAAGAAAAACGGAGGAGGGAAGAAATGAATATTAAATTCGAAACGCTGATCTATGTCTTAAGCCGACGGTTCAAGAAGGATATCATCTCGGCCAACTACGAAACCATGCCGTTACAGGGCGGAACTGTGGGAAAAGTGTACCTAGTAACGGGGGGTGCCGAAACCGCAGATAGCGAAAATCTTTCGTACCGTATCGTGTTGAAAATCCAGAAGAAATGGGAGCGTTACGGTGATCCGGGGTCATGGCGCCGGGAATATGATCTCTATACGTCTGAATTGGGAACGACGTTCTCGGATTCCTTCCGCTGGCCGACATGTTATCATGCCGAGATCAATGCTAATGAAGATAAATTCCAGCTGTGGCTAGAATTTATCGATGGTGTAACCGGTTTAGACTTGACCTGTGACATGTATGAACAGGCCGCGCTGGAGTTAGGACGCTATCAAGGCAAGCTTTATGTGGAGCAGCCTGCTGTGCTGCAGAGCCTGAGCAATCTGAGCCATGCGGATCTCATGAAGAATACGTATCTACATTACCGTTCATGGCCGGTCGTCTACGATTATATACGCTCGGAGGACTGCGAATTCCCACAGAACGTGCGGCAAATGCTCATCGACATCGATGAGCATGCCGACGAGATACTCGCCCGCATCGAAAGATTGCCCCTCGTGCTGTGTCATCGGGACTTCTGGGTGACGAACCTGATCTATGCCGACGGGAAAATTGCACTCATCGATTGGGATACATTCGGATGGGGCTACCTGGGAGAGGATCTCGCTAGCCTGATTGCGGATGAAGCTGATATCGATCACATGGTCGAAAACTACCAGCGATGTGTCCCGGCGTATTACAAAGGCTTTTCGGAGTATGCGGATGTATCACCTCTCGCTGATCATTGCGTCTACGAGCTGATTCTTCTCGCATTCGGGTACAGACTTGTGGAGTGGTATCTCTACACAGAGGACGATGACGAGAAGAGGAAGCATGTCCAAACACTCCAAAAAATATATGAAATTAGAGAGGGGGATATTACTTGAAAAGAAATGTATTATATATCGAAGATAATGAGAAAATAGGCAGCTGGGTAAAAGAAGAATTGGAACAGCGGGGATTTTCAGTCCAGTGGCTGCTTTCTGGTGAAGGAGTCGAAAAAGAAGTAAATCAGCATGAAGTCGTTATTTTGGATATCATGTTACCCGGTCTAGACGGATTTACGGTGGGAAAACGATTAAAAAGGAAAGCTCCTGAGGTTCCTATTTTGCTGTTATCTGCTCGAACATCGATTGATGATAAGGTAGATGGTCTACAATTTGCTGATGACTATTTAACGAAACCCTTCCATACGGATGAATTAGTTGCAAGATTAGAAGTGTTAATCCGTCGAAGAGGGGGAACACATTCCGAACGCATTTCATTAGGAGATCATATTGAAGTAGATCCGGAAGTCCAAATGGTATATGACAAACGCACAGGAGAAGAAATTATATTGACAGGGAAGCAACATCAAATTTTAATGTATTTCTTACGCCACCCTAATCAAGTTCTACCCAAGGAACAGATTTATGAAGCAATTTGGGGAGAACCCTATTTAACTGGTGATAAAACAGTGATGGTGCATATTCATCGACTGCGTCAAAAGCTGGAACGTCATCCCGATTCCCCGGAGATTATTGAAACGCTGAAGGGAATAGGCTATCGGGTGAAACGATGAAGCAGAATAGATCATTATTTCGTCGTTTTCTAAAAGTACATTTTCTATTTATCTTTCTTCCTCCCATTGTGCTTATTTTCTTCAGTGCGTTTGTTGGGTTTTCTGATATCCATGAAAAAGATCTAAATACGTTAAATCTATTTTACGTTACCGTGCTATTGTTTGGTTTTATTATTGTCACATTTGTTATATTATCTTGGCTGTTCTTCTTAAAACTTCAAAAACGTCTTACACGCTTACAGGAAGTCATGTCATTTTCAGCTCATAATAACTCATTTCCTAAACCAATACCTGTTCAAACGGATCGTATGGATGAAATAGACCAATTAGGAAGTTCTTTTAATTGGATGATTCAGCAGCTTGAAGATAGCCGTAAGCGAGAATATGAAGAGGAATTATTACGTCATCGACTTATTGCAAATTTATCTCACGACTTACGAACGCCACTGACCATTTTGAGAGGACAGGTCACCAGATTAAATAAAGAATCCATGAGTTTAGAAGGACAAAACTCGTTAGCAGAGATGAACCATACGATTACAAGAATTGGAGATCTAATGGATGATTTGCTTTCCTATACATTGCTTACATCAGGGAAATATCCTTTTGAGCCTACACCAACAGATATTGGACGTTTAGTAAGAGCATCGGTAGCTGCGTGGTATCCTGCTTTTGAAGAAAAAGAAATTCAGCTCGATGTTGATTTACCAACAGAGGAAACTTTTTATTGGGAAGCAGATCCTAAATGGATGACACGGGTTCTGGATAATTTATTTCAAAATATTCTTCGTCATGCAGCAGAGGGGAAATATGCAAACATTGTGGTTGATGTAGAACAAGAACAGATCATTGTCGCAGACAGAGGACCGGGTATGGATAGCTCTCCCTATGAGCGTGGGGCGGGGATTGGTTTATCGACTTCAAAGTATATGTTGAAAAAAATGAAGCTGAAAGCTGACTTTACATCAAATGAAAATGGCACAAGCGTAGCTATTGGTAGAGCGTAACCTAAAGTTAACCCAGAAGTAAACACCATGATTACCGGGATGTAACTTTGCTTCTTTATAATTTAGAACCATAACAGAAAGGAAGTGTTATGGTTGCTGACAATTAATAACTTAGTCAAACATCGCGGAACTGACAAAATCTTATCCGGCATCAGCTTTAAAGCTAGACCAGGCAGAGTAACTGGTTTTTTAGGTCCAAATGGGGCAGGTAAAAGTTCTACACTTCGCATTCTACTTGGATTAGATCATGCCACCTCAGGGAGTGCACTGATTAATGGAAAGCCGTTCGCAGAATTACATAATCCGCTAACAACAGTTGGTGCAGCACTTGATGGATTTGGAGCTCATCGGATGCGAACAGGACGGGCACACTTGCGTTGGATTGCTCGTGCCGCAGGATTGTCTCGGTCACGTGTCGAGGAAGTTCTGGAAATTGTAGGTCTTACGAATGCAGCTGGGAAAAGAGTTGGTAGTTATTCCCTTGGTATGGGGAAAAGACTTGGAATGGCAGCTGCACTACTTGGGGATCCCCAAATATTAGTTTTAGATGAGCCTGTAAATGGACTTGACCCAGAAGGAATCCGTTGGATTCGGACATTTTTACGTGAACGTGCTCAGTCTGGAAACACGGTGCTACTATCCAGCCATCTGATGGGAGAGCTTGCAGAGACTGTTGATGATGTGGTGATTATTCATCATGGAAAAGTCGTTGCAGATGGGACACTGGAAGAAGTAATAGGTAATCATTCCACGCTGGAGGAAGCTTTTTTTGCCCTGACATCTGAACATGCAGGTGATGTTGTATGAGAGCGCTCAACGCGGAACTATCTAAATTGTTCTCCCTCCCAGGCATTTGGCTTGCCTTTCTTATTGGAGCATTGGCCCCAGCGGTCATTGCTGCCTTGGACAGTATAGTAGAAAAAGAGGATATTATAGCTGGAGTTAGCACACGGCTAGCGGAAATCGGCTATTCGGGATTAGGTTTTGGTGTGCAAGGTGTCATTATTCTTGGTGTGCTTTCCGTCAGCAGTGAGTATTTGACAGAGAGCAGTGAATCGGGTGGAGGGCAACAGATTACAACAAGTTTAACGGTTGTTCCATCCCGGCCTCATTTCTTGATGGCCAAAGCAGGTGCTGTGACAGTGACCAGCATACTGCTTTGTATGGTTGCTATGATGACAACGGTGTCAGCAACACATCTTATTCTTGGTGAATACGCCCCTGCATTTGAAGCATCTAGACTTATCGGCGTGGTTTGTTACTGGACATTCACTGCTCTTTTAGCATTTGGGATCACTGTTCTAACTAAGAATGGCATTATCCCGCTTACAGTACTCATCATAAATTCATCCGTTATATCATTTAGTTTCCTGCTTTCTAAGATTACAAAGTTGGCATTTTACTTACCAGATCGGGCTGGCATTGAAATGTTTATGTCCTTTAACGACGAATCTAACGCCATTTTCAACAGATTTCACACCCCATTCACAGCCGGTTTAGTCATGTTAGTTTGGGTAGCCGTTTTTTTCATTGTTGCAGTTATTGTATTCCATAGGAGGGATGTTGCAGCATGAGTATCTCTTCTAGTAAAAAGATTACAAAAATCCTTGGTGCTGAACTGGATAAATTAGTTTCATTACCATTGATATGGCTCACTCTTATTGGTACATTCATTCTTAATTTAGTTTTAGCCGCAGCTTTTACTTCTGCTGGTCTACAAGGGGCAGCAGGAACGCAAAGTATACTGAATATAGGACTTGCTTCTATGGGATATCTTCAAGCAGGGTTCATTATTCTTGGCATCTCAGCTACTTGTTCGGAGTATACTAGTGGACAGATTCGAACTACTTTAACTGTGATACCCTGGCGTGGATTTCAATTATCCGCGAAGCATTTGGCATTGGCAGTTATAACCATTCCTGCGGCTTTTATTATTGCTGCATCAGGTATACTATATACTTTTATGATGATGAGAGACACAGCAGTAGGGTTTGAAATAGACACAATGATAGAAACATTAGTAGGAGCAACAGGCTATCTAACATTAACCACACTTCTCAGTGCAGCTATAGGTGCTTTATTAAGACGAACCACTCCTGCTTTAGTGATGCTACTTGGTTATTATTTCATTATCAGTCCCTTGTCGAGAGATTTTCTACCTAATTATTTTCCGGATACGGCAGGATATTATATGTATATGCCCGCTTCCAATGATGAAATAAATGTCCTTACACCGATGCAAGGTACAGGTATTTTAATGTTATGGACACTGATCTTTATTAAAGTAGCTATTATATTTTACCGTCAACGAGATGCCTAAATTTAGGCTTTATATTTTTAGTCTAAACGCAGAAGTACTCGAACAAGAACAACATACGCTTAAGGAGTCGCGAAAATCGCGGCTTTTTTTGTTATGGCTTTAGCCAGTTGAGTGCGTGAAACGCGCGAAACAAAAAACCACCCGCTATGCGGGTGGAGGGATCGAGGGTTTGACCAATAAGACCATCCCGATAGAATTGAGATGTTCAGGCTCAATTGAAAGGAATGGTCTTAGATGGCAAACAAGAGCTATAGTCTAGCTCACACGAAGTGGATGTGCAAATACCACATTGTGTTCACCCCGAAGTATAGACGGAAAGAGATCTATAATCAAGTGAGGAAAGACTTAATCGAAATTTTCAAACGTTTATGTAAGTATAAGGGAGTGGACATCCTGGAAGGTCATATGATGCCAGATCATGTACACATGCTGGTAGCGATCCCCCCAAAGATAGCCGTGTCCACATTCATGGGATATCTGAAGGGGAAAAGTTCGCTAATGATCTTTGAAAAGCACGCGCAACTAAAGTATAAATATGGGAATCGAAAATTTTGGGCAGAAGGCTATTATGTAAGTACAGTGGGCCTAAATGAAGCAACCGTAGCAAAATACATTCGTGAACAAGAAGCACATGACCAAGCAATAGATAAGTTGAGTGTAAAAGAGTACGAAGATCCGTTTAGCAGTAACAGGAGCAAAAAGAAATAAACCAGTTTAACTGGTTAGTGAAAGTGACAAATTACACTGAGCCTGAACAGATTTGTGGTCAGGCTAGCGTCTTTAGGCGCAGTTTGGCAACAGGGGGTTATACCCCAAGTGCAAACCACCCGTTGGACGGGTGGTCATGATTTTTACGATATAAGTTCTTCCTTGACGGCAACGGTTATGAACGAGACCGGTCTTTATTGGATGCAGTAGTGCTAAAGCCAATAGGACCTACGCTACAATTGAGGGAATTTATGAGACATGCTGCTCGCAGAACAACGCATAGGGTGAGGCTACTCATCACATAATACTACTTGAGGAAACATTGATTTCTCAATAATCGCCATTCTCACAATATGAGGAGGTGTAATGTGATGAACAAGCAAAATGATGCGAAACATAACTCCAAGCTAGTAAGAAGGAAAAATGGTGTTCCAAACCAAGTGGTCATTTTTTAGTGATGAAGAGCAGCCGCTTGCGCAGCAACGGAATATAATCTCGCCTAGGGAGTGATAGATGTATGAGTGAAAAGGGATGTATCAAATGTGGAAGCAGAGACGCCAGGACGAAAGAAGTAGCAATGACCGGCACAGGACTTTCCAAAATGTTCGATATTCAGCATAATCAATTTATAGTCGTATACTGTGCAAATTGCGGGTATTCCGAATTTTACAATAAAAAATCTTCGGCCGGTTCGAATGTTCTTGATTTCTTTTTCGGTTGATAGGTAAGGCAACAGTATAGTTTAACAACTGTATCGTAAAATTGGGATCTGAGAACTAACTATTTTCTGGCGGATTTTTAGAACATTTGTCGAATGAGTGGAAGTCAGAAGGAATTTAAAGGGGGGATTTCGTATATGGAAGGAATAGGACTACGCTAAAAGGGTGGTTATATCATGCATACGTCAATTATTCGAACTGTGGAGGAATTATCCAGCATAGAACAACAATGGCGGGATTTCATTCGTCATACAGAGAATCCTGAAATCTTCGCAACGTGGGAGTGGATGAAAACGTATATTCATCACTTGATGGATCCTTCGAAAGAACTCTTCATTATCGTCGTTACCGATCAAGATACATGCGTAGCTATAGCTCCTTTATGTGAAGTGAGCGAGAATATCAAATGGCGCAGGATAAGTACACTGCAGTTTATTGTTACCGGTTTAGGGGAAGTAAATCGTATTTACATTCATAAAGACTATCATGGCGTGAAAGTACTCAACCAAATCACCCAAGTACTTCTGCAGCATCAAGATGAATGGGATTGGATCGATTTGTATAGTCTGCAATCGGGTAATCCGCAAACAGAGCTGGTCAAGCATTTCTTCGGTGAATCATTTGATCTGTTCGAAAGAAAATTATCTGTTGCCCCATATATTGATTTAAAGCAATATAATGATAAGAAGGCCGATAAGAGCAGGATTAAAGCAATTGAACGCAAAGAGCGGAAATTATTACGGAATCATGATGTAACCATTAAAATCCTTGAGCCCTTTGATCTGCAAAAATGGAGCATCTTTATCGAATTACATAAACAACGTTGGCAGGATAGTTGGTTTAACCAACCTGATAATCAAGCTTTCTTTAAAGAAGTCTTGTTGCAACTCCACAACCAAGAATGCACATACCTCTCTTATCTTGAAATAAATGGCCATACCGCTGCAGCTTGGCTCACCATGATCTATGCAGACAAAGCATATATGTACTTGATCGCATCACCTAAGCATTACGCGGAATATGGAATTGGATTAGTATTGACCAATCGGGTGATTCGTCATCTCATGGATACTAGTAGCTGCTTGCGAGAAATCGATTTTCTAAGCGGTCAGCAGGATTATAAATTTTACTGGGCAGATCGTTTGAAAATCAACTATCATATCCGGTTCATTAACCGAGCACGTAGAACTAAGCTGCTTCGGGCCCATTCCCTCATTCAATTCAATAAGGCGCGATTGAAATCGCTACTCACTCAACGTTAACTCGCTAATATCTTCTTCAAAAAGATTTCAAATATGTTCACGTTATTAACATTCACTTTGAATTCGTAATATTCACCATAATCATATGAATAATCACCATATATCAAAGAGCTGATGAAATGTATAATAATCTCCTAAGATGCTGATAGTATGCCAATCCTTGGTACACGAATAAACTTGATGAAGATCATGCAGAGAATAATGACAATGATAGCATACCCTAGGAGGAGAAGGAATGAACAAGCAGCAAAAAGAGATCATGTGGTACAGGAATCCAGCAGAAAGATGGGTTGAAGCTCTGCCGATAGGAAACGGCAGATTAGGAGGAATGGTATTCGGCGGAGTGAATAAGGATGTTGTTCAACTCAACGAAGAGACGATTTGGGCAGGACACTATCAGGATAGAAATAACTATCAATCAGCTCAAGCACTTCCCGAGATCCGAAGACTTCTCTTTGCCGGTGAGACTGCCAAAGCTTCTGAGCTTGCCCAGAAAGCAATGGTTTCAAACCCCAAGCGTTTTGATTCCTACCAGCCTCTAGGAGATTTAACCATACAAATGACGAATACAGTTGAATACAGCCACTACTGCAGGCAGCTTGACCTCGGCAATGCCGTAGCTTCCGTACAGTTTAAAGATAACCAGACAAACTTTAAAAGAGAATATTTCTCATCAGCGATTGACCAGGTGATTGCCATTCGATACGAATGTGATAAGCCAGACGGATTAGATTTGTCCGTAACGCTGACCCGATCTCAAGAGTCAGTTAGCCAAATATTTTCAGAAGATACAATAGGTCTTGTTGGGCAGTGCGGGGATAATGGCGTTGCCTTTAGCGGAGCGGTCAAAATCATTTGTGAGAATGGTACCGTGGTTTTGAATGACCGTAGAAGAGACGGAAATGAAATTATAGCGTTTGTAGAAAAGGCGGACCGTGTTACATTCTATATTGCCGCAAACTCCAATTATCGAGGAATGGATCATCGAGAAGAATGTATCCAAACCGTCCAAAAGGCGAGTGAAAAGGGATATCATAAAGTACGGGAAGATCATATCAAAGATTATCGGGCTTATTATGACAGATTTTCAATTGAGCTTTCATCTGGCGGCCAGAACGAACACGACGATGGGGAAGTATCTACCTATGAATGGCTCAATCAAATACGAGAAGGAAAAAACGATCCGGCATTTGCAGTTCTTTATATGAACTATACCAGATATCTGATGATTTCCAGCTCAAGACCTGGCTGTCTGCCATCTAATCTTCAAGGCATATGGAATGATCAGATGTGGGCACCATGGGAAAGCGACTTCCATACGAATGTAAATCTGCAGGCCAACTATTGGCCGGTGGAGGCTTACCATTTAAGTGAGTGCCATACTCCTGTATTTGATTGGCTTGAAACATTGGTTGCTCCGGGCAGTCATACAGCGAAGGTATGTTATGATGCTCGTGGCTGGGTCGTTCATCATGCCTCGGATATTTGGGGTTCTACTGCCATATTTTTTGATATTGTAGGGATATGGCCGATGGGAGCTGCTTGGATGTGCAGACATTTATATGAGCATTATCTATATAATTTGGATGAGTTATTTCTTAGGGAGAAGGCGTATCCGCTCATCAAAGGGGTGGTCAGATTCCTTCTTGACTTTATGGTAGAAGCGCCTGAAGGTACAGCTTGTCCTGGAAGTCTGGTGTGTAATCCATCGCATTCTCCTGAGAACTATTTTATAGCACCTGACGGTTCGATTGGCATATTCACCTATGGAGCCACGATGGATACTGAAATTATTTACGACATTGGCACGATTTGTGTTGAGATTATCGATATTTTAAGCATACATCAAGCAGGATTTGATCATAGCTTTAAGGAAGAGATCATGGCAGCACTCAAGAAATTGCCTCCTGTAAAGATCAGTAATCGTACTGGAGGCATTCAGGAGTGGGCTGAGGATTTCGAAGAATACTATCCTGATCATCGGCATATATCGCAGCTTTATGGCGTGTATCCAGGGAAGATGATAACTCTGAATAACAGTCCAGAGCTTGCTAATGCGGCTAAATGTACAATCAATAGAAAGTATGAACACGGATATAATGGACAGGGATGGTCTCTTTCCTGGATCGCCAATGTATGGGCAAGACTTCTAGAACCTGAAAGGGCGATGGAGGCGTTGCAAGATATATTTCAACACCATATCCTTCATAACCTGTTTATAAATGCTCACGGGAATCCGCAAGTAGGGGACGCACAGGGGGTTCCAGCTGCCATTTTGGAGATGTTGGCTCAAAGCCATGAGGATGAGATTGTACTTCTTCCCTCGCTTCCTAAAGCATGGGCAAACGGAAGTGTGACCGGAATGAAGCTTCGAGGCGGGTACACGCTAGATATGTTCTGGGAGAACGGTTTGCTTACAAAGGCGACATTGTATCTTTCAGAGGTTACCATTCCTATGCCAATAAGGGTCGGCAGTGAAGGAAGGTACCAAACGATAAATAACGGTTCAACCCTATTGGTTATGCGGAACTAATCTTATACTGTAGGTGGTGCCAGTTGAATCATCAATCAGTTCAGTTTAAAGGCCAGAATTTTTTTGAATCCGGAGATTCTTTCAATATTGTCCGTGTCAACGAGAACGTCAAAGGGAAACAAACCTATCATTCTCATGACTTCGTTGAAATTTGTTATGTGTCTGAAGGCAGCGGTTATCATCTCATAGAGAATGAGATCAGCCCTGTAGCCCGAGGGGATTTATTTATTATTAATTATGATGTATCGCATACTTTTTACCGTGAGAATGAACTGGAACCTTTGATTACTTACAATATTTTGTTTAGGCCTGAATTTATTGACATAAGCTTAATTGATTTTAATGATTTTAACAGTCTTTCTCTTTCGTATTTATTTGCTAATGTGATGGATAAGCCGATGTTAAAGCCCGATCTCCGTTTGAATTACGATGAAAGTTTAGAAATTGAATTGTTGATTGAGAAAATGTATGATGAGTATTCGAAAAAAAAGGCGGGATACAGTTCACTTATTCGTGCCTACATGATCGAGTTCATTATCGCTATTATGCGGTTGTTCGATCAAAATCCGAAAAGCCAAGACGTGTATAAAAGGATAACAGCCATTGATTCAGCGATTGCATATTTAAAACAAAACTACAGTAAATCGTTAAGTCTAAATGATATCGCCGCTCATTCTTTTCTAAGCAAAAATTATTTCTGCAAGGTGTTTAAAGAGACTACTGGAATAACTGTCACCGAATATATTTATAAGCTGCGGATTGAGGAGGCGTGCGAACGCCTGAAATCGGCGAGTGTCAGTATGGCGGAAATTGCCTTGGACGTAGGGTTCAACGATTATAAATCATTTTATACCAGCTTCACTAAAGCGTTAGGCATGTCTCCAAGGGAATACCGCAACCGTTGCTTGAAAAGTTAGAAAATTGAAGATGTAGCCGCTTCTTCTGGAATTTGCGAAGAGGCGGCTTTTAACAATGCATTTGAGTCAGTTAAGGACAGGCGCTATCCTGTAAATTCCTGGACCCATGTGTTGTTATAATAAGCAATACCGATATGAGTATAGCTATTATTCAGTATATTTGCTTTGTGGCCAGGGCTATTCATCCACTCCTTCATAACCTGGGTAGGGGTGGTTTGCCCTTTTGCGATGTTTTCACCAGCGGTATTGTATGTGATTCCGAATTCTTTCATCATATCAAAGGGGGATCCATGTGTCGGAGAATTATGATCAAAGTAATTGTTATTGTACATGTCCTGTGCCTTGACCATAGCCACATTTGACAATTCTTCATCTCTATTCAAGGAACTTAATCCTGCTTTGGCTCTTTCTTGATTGACTAGATCCAGAACCTGTTGTTCAAAATCAGAGTTATCCGTAGTATCTCTTTTACCTTCCTGTTCTCGTCCTGCTGAATCTGTTGGCTCTTTATTTTCAGGGTTTTCTGTAGGTGCCTGGTTTGCTGGATTTCCATCCGGTGTTCGAATCAAATCCAGCAAATCCAATGGAATTCCATTTTGTGCTCCTTTTGTTGTAATAGATGATCTCTCTTGCCAAGATGTTGCTGTTGATGATGCTTGTGTGAGGACAGAGTTTGGTGCAGCAGCATGATCATAAGTTGAAATTTGTTTTTGCTTAGGAGTTACTTGCTTTTGTATCATATTGTTATGGGACGAACAGCCTGCTACCAATAATAATATTGTTAAAACGAGGAACTTTGCCATTTGCCAACCTCCTAGATCCGTTAGTTATTGAAGTTACCGGATTTAGGTTTTCCTGTATGCTATTTACTTATTCTCTTATAGGGTTTTTGAAGGGGGGCCTTACGAATAACAGTAGGTTCAAGTAATCAGAAGAGACGAAGAGGGGAAACCGAAATGAAGACGATCAAGCGCATGATGGATCACCTGTACTGGGCGAACGGACGCATCTTGGACGCGCTCGAGGAGAGTGAGATGAAGAACAAAGACATTCTGAAGCTGGTTCGGCACGTCGCGGTAGCGGAACGAGTCTGGCTGTCGCGTTTGCAGGGCAAGGGCAGCGCGCAATATTCGTTGTGGGAGGAAGCAGAAGACCTGACGGCGATCCGGAAGATATTCGAAGAAAACGCCGAGCAATATCGCGTCTATATCGAAGGTCTCGAGGAATCTGGGTTGGACGAAATGGTCGACTATGCGAGCCAGAGCGGGGTTCCGTTCCAGACGTCCGTCCGAGACATCCTGTTGCAGGTGCTCTTACATGGGCAATATCACCGGGGACAGATCAACCGGGCACTTCGGATCGAATTGGCAGAGCCCGTCCAAGTCGATTACATTGCGTTTGCGAGGCTCTAACGGTGCCTAATAATCACCATCACTCTGAATGGATTGACATTGACCTAAAGAACCTAGATAAAATAAAGAGACCATAGCTCGTGATATGGTCTCTTTATTATGAAGTGCTTAGTTAAAATACTAACGACGAAATTCGCCTCACTCACTTCAACTGTCCGTCTACGACCTACCGCTGAACCGTTTGATTGCTTCCTCGGTCACCGGCGTGAAGAGGTTAACCAGGTTGCCGTCGGGATCGCGAAACAGCACAGCACGGTTCCCCCACGGCATCGTGGTTGGTTCCTTTACCCACTCGTTGACAAACGGCTTTAAGCGCTCGTATTCGGCATCAACATCGTGGACGCGGAACTCGATGATGACAGTGTGATTGTCGGCCGCCACTGCGGAACCAGCGCCGAACAGTTGCACCGTCTGGGAGTGGCCGATCGCCAGGGTGCACGATGGCACAATGAGTTCGGCAAAGATGGGCGCGGGGCGTTCCGCCGAAACACCCATGACTTTCTCATAAAAATGGACGAGACGATCCACGTCGTCGGTAATGATGCGTACAGAAGCAAAATTCACGAAATACCATCCTCTCTACAATACCGTATCATATCATTTTGGGTCAAAATGCTTCGCATTTATCTCCTTTACGGTTACTTATTCCAAGTATACAAAAACACTACTGACAACATTATGTCAGTAGTGTTTTGACATTATCGATATCGAAATTTTTGGCATGTCAGGGAATCAGGAAGATTTGCGTCCATATCCTTCATAACGGATGGATATCTAACCGCTGAAACCATAGTTTTAGTAGTTTTGTTGCGCGGTATGAATGTCGGTGTAAGGTTATTGCGGGAGCGCCGTACATTGCATTGTTAATCCTATGAAAGCCATACTACCGACATAAAGTACAAAATTCCCTGTAACTATGAAATGTGACTCGATTTGACTTTGAAGCTGACACGACCGAGAGCCGTTATAAGAGGGCCTTGGACATTTGATTTGCAATGTAGACAGTATGCAGATAGTAAGCACACACCATTGGATGGATGTTTACCGGGTAATTTTATATGATTTCTTTTCTAATTAAATCAATATAGTTCATCAGTTCTTCGATGCCTTTAAATTGAAGGAAAAGTTGTTCATTTAGATTTTCCAAAACAAGTTGAAGAGAGCGTTCGATTTGACCATAGCTGTGTGTATCTAAATCATGTAAAAGCTTCTTCATATTTTCTATATAAAAAACGGTTTTTCTTAAACTGCTAATGACTAGAATTTTACGTAGTTCAGGCATTGTGAACATCCTATAACCATTGTTTTTGTTTCTTTCTGAATGAATTAACCCTTCGTGTTCCCAATGCCGTATAGCTGAAGTATTTACGTTTGCTATCTCGGCGACCTCTCCAATACTCATAAATTCTTTTAATTTTATTTTTTTAAATTGGTTAAAATCAGTAGTCTGAATCATAGTGAGTATTTCTTCCACTCTTTGTCTCTCTACTTGTATATGGAATAGTTGTTCATTTACTAACCAAAGAGCCATATCAAACTTTTTTATTCTAATCATTCTCATTACTTCATAAACCACGGGGATTTCATACCCTTTTAACAAAGTTCTAATAGTATTAAATGCTTGGAAATGAACCGATGTATAGATGCGGTGATTACTTTTCGTTCTTGGTACCTCTGGGATGAGATCTTGTTCTTCATATCTTCTCAAGGTTGTTGTGCTGATATTTAAAATTTCCGCAATGTGTTTTGGGGTGTATTTATCCATTTTTAATGCTCCTTCTTTAAAGTAAAAGATTCAAGTGCTACAATAACATATTTTATTCAAAATCCTATCATTAAAGGGAAATTAATTATAAAACCGAAAGATTGCATGAATGTTATATGCTAGTAGTATAAACAATTTAGGAGTGATTCACATGGAGAGAATCATAAAACTTACGGATGGAACAGAAATAAAAGTTGGATTAGTTGGAAATCCCGTTTTTAAAACAATCATGCTTCCAGTAGCTAAAGAATCTGTTTATGGACAAGAAGCCGAAAACTTAAAGTTGTGGGGAGTTGATCCTGAGCTAGGAAAACACTTTATTGAGGGACTGTTAGACGAATTTCAAGTTTTATATTTTGACTATGAAGGACATCGTTTTCAAAACCCCAATCCAGAAAATCTTACACCTGATAACATTGTAAATGATTTGATATTAATTGCCGATGAAATGAACGTTGATAAGTTCAGCTATTATGGTTACTCTTGGTTGGCTTTAGTTGGCTTACAATTAGCCATTAGGACAAATCGATTAGAAAGTTTAATTATGGGTGGTTTCCCACCATTGGATGGCCCATATAAAGAAATGATGGTAGTTACCAATAAAACGTACCAACAGGCTTTGGATAATCAAAATTCTCCTGTTTGCGATGAACAAGTAAACCTTGAAAGTCCAGAAGAGATCGATTGGGATAATATAAAGGTAAAGATTGATACGAATCAAACCAAACAATTTGTAACGATGTACAAAAATTTAATGGATTTTGATGATCGAAAAATTCAACATCAATTATCTATTCCAAAACTGACGTTTGCAGGTGAGAAAGATACAATTGTTTATGGAGAAAACTTTGGGAGTGTTACAGTTGATATTGTAGGTATCTTACAGAAAAATAAAGAAGAATTAGAACACTCGGGATGGGATGTAGAAATAATAAAGGGAAATGAAATGGACCACACCAAGGCAATGCAACCAATAACAGTTCTGCCATTGATAAAGGCTTGGTTGATTGAAAAATTAAAATACCCTATCAGGAAAAAATAGTCATCCTAGAAAGGGCTTTGATGCTTACAGTATGTACATAATGACCGCAGTGGTGTATATTACAACATGCTGGTTAATTAATCTAAAGAAATGAATATGACCAAAATAAGAATACCGCATGTAACGGAGTGATCTATTGAGCAAATCAAAAGGCAAGGGTGGAACAGGTAGAGGCACAGGGAAGAAAGGCTAGACCCGCTGGGACGCAAAAGCCCGCCGGGCCAAAAGCACCCCGAAGCCTTATACGAGTAAAGGTACGAAAAAATCCAGCGATGCTAAAAACGAGGGAACTACCTGACCTATCTGAAGTTTATCTGGGTGGCAGTATATGAGTCGCGGAATCCGCGGCTTTTTTTTGTTGTAGGCTTTAATATATATGTCTTTCTCGAGTTCTACTGCAATTGCAGCCCCTTCGTTAATACCTTTGATTTTGTATAGCTTTGTACCCAACGGGATATTAAAAATCTTATCTATAGATATTATGGGACACATCCGTCGAAGGACAAGAACTTGTACCGATTGTCATGAGTTTTAGTTTGGTAAAATAAACCTATAATGCAAATCCATCTGAATGGAACGGGCAAAGAAGGCAATTAAAGTGTGCTGATTTGATATCCTTGACTACGCTTCATTAAGCTAACGGGCAGAATATTTCAAAAAACAGGTATTCTCACCGACAACGAAATGACCTATATCACGATGGCAGGGAAGGAAACGCCACAATTCGATGAGGTCACCGTTGTTAATGCACAGGGAACGGAGTATAACTTGAGTCGTTCCTTTGCATTGTGGGGCAGTTCTGGGGACTGGACTGCTTCCTTTTGGCACAAAGGAAAGCTGGATGTGAAGGGAAATATTAAGATTGTTCTCCACCAGGAACCCACCATTGGAGTATCTGCTCATCTGGAGAAAGCGGAGTCCTGCTCCAGTTACGCAGAACTAGGTAAGACCGCCACGGCAAATGGAGTAACGATCACAGCGATCACCGACCGAATAGAAGAGAAGGCAAGGGTATCGTTGGTTTCTCCTCCAATGGAGGGCTTTAGCATAAGCGATTACGGGATAGATGGTGTGCACATGCATGATGAGAATCATAAGCTGCATGTAATCGACGGCACTAGCGGAGAGAGGGTTAAGATTGAACGCATTCCAGGCGTAAGTGCGCCTGCAAGCGATTTTTATTTTACATTGAGGGAAATAAAAGAGGATGCTCATTACACACTTACATTGCCTGAAATTAGCGTCACTTATCGGGATGAGGTGTCGGTCAAGCTGCCGACGGTAGCGCAAGAACACATGGATAAAACGTTCCAGCTCGCTGGATTTCCAGTGACCGTCACAAAGACGGGGAAAGTCGCGCCAAACAGCTTACGTGTGTACATGGACCTTCATTACAGTGAACAAGCGCTGCTTCCCTCTATCTTTTTGATCTAGATGGATTGAGCTCCATAGCGAAGCTAAATGAGCAAACCGGTGCAATCGAATATATCGAATTTGCAATCGAGCCGGGCAGCAAGCAAGTGACTCTGAAGCTGGCACAACCCAGCGTAGTCATAAGAGGGCCTTGGACATTTGATTTGCAAATGTAGAACATTCGATACTGCACTAGTGCATCTTTATGCATATGGTTTAAGTAAGAGCGATATACTGCTACCATGACCCATTATGTGGTTAAGGGTGAGATATTAAATTTACTAACGGGTAGAGTTAATGGATAATTCTGGATTATATGAACTTCGCATGATATCATTTAGTGAGCATGATATGCGAACTTCGCAGATATATAAGTTATTTGCCAATTACCGGTAAATATTAAATATAATATTTAAGGAGCCATTCCTGTAATGAATTAATTTGAGGTTTGAATAAAAAGAGCGTCTCCTGTATGCTGGGTTCCGAATGGTCGACATTCATTCCCTAAGTTAGAAGGAGGACGCTCAATATGAAGTATAAACAATCTAAGAAACAGAATCAACGTATTGAACAAATTACCGAAAATACACTGGTTATCGGTGCAGACATCGCCAAAGAAACCCATGTAGCACGCGGGATCGATTTTCGTGGGATCGAATTGGGAAAAGATTGTGTATTTAAAAACGACCGTTCAGGTTTGTTAAAACTAGTATCGTGGATGAAGGAACTTCAACGGCAACATGCCAAGACTGACGTCATCTTCGGCATCGAACCAACCGGACACTACTGGTTTACCCTGGCTGAGTTTCTACAGCATGAGGGCATTAAACTAGTTATCGTAAACCCTCATCATGTTAGCAAGAGTAAAGAACTTGAAGACAATTCACCAACGAAAAACGACTACAAGGATGCCAAGGTTATTGCAGATCTCGTTCGTAACGGCCATTATTCGGAGCCCCGGCTTCCAAAGAGCGTTTATGCGGATTTACGCATCCTCATGAATCATCGAGAAAAGGTTATGTTAAACCTGGGTCAAGTCCAAAGACGGATTCAAAATTGGCTCGACCGGTTCTTTCCTGAATATCAAAACGTGTTTGCTGACTGGGAAGGAAAAGCCTCTCTCATCACGCTTGCAGAATTTCCTACCCCGCAAGAAATTGTAACACTTGGAGCTTTCACAGTTTTGAAACGGTGGAAACAAGAGGTTAAACGGGCGGTTGGCATGAAGCGAGCAGAGAAACTGGTTCAAGCAGCTCAGGACTCTATCGGCCTCACAGAGGGTTTAATGGCAGCCAAGATTGAATTGAAGAACTTGCTGGAGCAGCATACTTTGTTTACTCGGCAGATAGACGACATCATGAGACAGGTGGTAGAACTGCTTGAACAGATCCCTGGTTCGGAAGAAATGCTAACGGTTCCTGGGGTTGGAGTCGTAACATTGGCTGGATTTCTGGCCGAGGTAGGCGATCTCAAAGGATATAATCATAGTCAGCAGATTATACGGCTTGCGGGCTTTAATCTAAGGGAGAACAGTTCTGGGAAGAAGAAAGGGAAGTCCACGATTACCAAACGGGGACGGTCTCGACTTCGAGCTTTACTGTTCCGTGCGATGATGCCCATGGTGGCAAAAAATACAGAATTTAAAGCGCTGCATCACTATTACACGAAACGAGCCCAGAACCCGCTAAAGAAGAAACAATCTATTGTAGCCTTATGTGGAAAACTCATTCGAGTATTGCATACGTTGGGAACAAAACAGATACGCTACAATGCAAATGACGTATTGGGACCGGTACGCCAGTCTCAGCTACAGATGGTTGCTTAATTCAAACATTAACGATTCATCTTGCTTCACAGTGCTTAGACTTCAAACGCGACAAACAGAAGCACGGAGTAGCCGCAGATTTTTCATCATAAGGGCAACGACCCAGTAAAGGAGCAAGAAGCGGCATCCACCCCTTGAGAGGTAGAACGAAGGAATGTGAGGGCATAGACCCAGTGTGACATGGGAGGGTAAACCGTCGAGGGAATTGTGGATATCCAAGGTGCGATCATAGGTACCATCCACAGATTGGAAAATGTGTTCCAGGCTTTATTCCCGTCACCGGTTCCTCGAGAAAAATATGTCATAACAGCATGATATCCCCATCTCTTGAGAACATCGTGTTTGAGATTCTAAGAAAACGTGAGCAAATGAAAGAAAACATTAATTTATAGTGGGAGATAATTTATGAAAGATAAGATACTCTTATTATTTTTTATTACGATAATGCTTTCTTACATCCTTTCAAAATGAAACTAATCATAGTCCTCTTTAAAAAAACACTTGAATAAAATTCCACTTATATTGACATTAGGTAAAATACTAGAATAAAATAGAATCAATTGGAATTTATTAGTATATCGAACGATTATCTGTTTATATTTTAATTTCTTGGAATGAAACTTTGGAGGGAAGGAGGAATGCATCCATATGAACTCCAAAGAATTATATGAGCGAGAGGGGTGAGAGTCTTATACTTTTTAAAAAATATAAATTCTATATCATAACTTTCCTCGTTCTAGCTTCAGTAATATTGACAATAAGCAACAGTAGTCACTTTCATAGAAGTCTACAAAGTATAGCTCTTCACGACGAACAAGATTTCAAGGTAACTTTACTTGAGGCATATAAGATAGGACAACTCAAAGCAATTAAATGGGATCCCATGGCAAAGTTATACTTAATATCTAGTGTTGACGGAGAATCAGGTTCTAATCAAGGATATGATGGAAAGAGGAGATATTGGAACATGATTTTTTCAGTTCCAGGTTCTCCTAAATCAATAATTTACACACTTCATGACAAAGAAATTATTAATACAATTCCAAGTGAGGATATGACAAATTATGAAGAAGTGTTTGAATCATTAGATGGAATTAAAGATAGTTCAGATATAGTTGAAGAAGCAAAAAGGGATTTAAATCCTGCCAAGGGTTGGGCTACTGGGTTATACATATGTACAAAATACGAGTTTTGTGAATATGATGTACAATAAACCGTGTAAAACGATTTTATCGGTTCATATTATTTTACAGCTGTTCTCATCTCTCCATCAATTTAATATTCCCTTCGCTTGGCCCCGATCATACCTCAGTTGATTTGCTAAATCTTCCCCATATACTAGATGGAAAAAAAGTATCTGAAGGATATCCATAATCTTCTCCTTTGATTATTAATTCCATCGGCACTGAAAAAGCATCACCAACTAATAATGCTGAACCTGTCGTTAGATACGAAATACGTTGTAATTGGGAATCACTAATATATGGGATACTTCTTCTCATTTGTTCTAGGTCAACATTACTTCTAATTCTGTGTAGAATGAAATTATTGCATTGGGATAACACAGTTTTGGATAGTTCACCAGGTCTTTGACTTGCTAGAAACATGAAAATTCCGAATTTCCTACCTTCTTTTGCTATTTGTTCGAACATTTTAATAGAATTAAAAATGTCAGTATCGCTTTCGGTTATATATTTGAGTGTTTTGCATAATTCCGTTTCAGAGAAGAAGCGATAGCATATTCACTGTCGTTAAGGGGTAATTTTCGAAAATGGTATTATATGGGTGAAGAAAAGGGCAGACTTGCAGAATTTTAGAACAGCTCGTTTTTTAAGCGGCAGCCCGTTTTGAATGATGAGAAACGGCGAGCGCAGATGCAAGCAGAACAATGGCATTCAAATACTGGTGAGTTGTGACTTTCTGAATGCCCCGGACATGTGCGGCGTCTGCCGTCAAATAGGTTTTCAATCGGGAGTTGCAGCGTTCTACGCTGGTTCGTTCATTGTAAAGTTCCTTCCAACGCTTTGTATCCCGATGAGGGATGCTGTATCGCCGGAGATCATCCTTCGCATTTACTTTGACGACCATTCCATAGTTTGAAGACGAGCAGGCAGCCATGCCAAGCGGACAGTCGACTTTACCCGTGGCATGCGGGCAGCGAAATTTATGCATATCGCCGTCAACTCCCCAGTATGTCATCGCATAACCCATGGAACAGCACGGTGTTCCGTTCGAGGTCATGCCAGCAGGCGGTTCCTTCTCCCCCCGCAGATTAAGGGGAATGATGGCTTGTGCCTTGACGTTGCGGGCGGCCTCATAAACTTTCATTTGGTCGTAGCCCGCATCGAGTATGAAAAATCGTGTGCTCGTCCTGGACGCTGTTTTCTCGATCAGGCCCGGCGCCATTTCTCCATCATTGACATGCGCCGGCGTTACTTCCAAGGCGATCGGCAATTCACTTTTCGTATCGACCGCCAGATGAATTTTGTAACCAAACCATGTGATTTTATTGCCGAAGGAATCAATTTTTGCGCCCCAGTTCGCATTACCCGTTTGCTCGCTTTTGCGTTTGGGCTGCTTTTTCTCGTAAGCGCGGAGAGCGGCGCTGTCTATGGCGACGTTACTGCCTTCTATGATACCTTCCTGCTGACAGCGTGTGACCAAATCCTCAAAAAGCCGTTTTGCCAAGTCCTTTCTCGTCAGTTCTGAGAAAACTCGGCTTAATGTGGATATGGAAGGAGCTTCTCGATCCAGCGGAAGACCACACTGATAACGAAACCGGAGATCCGTATCCAAACGCTTATGCAACCCTGAAAAGGTACTTATTCCTTCAAGCGGCGCAGCCAAGAGTGCTCGTAGAATACCTTGTCTGCAGTATCCCTCAGCGCCTCGGGGTGAACGGCTTCTCAGTTCCTTGGCATACGGTCTCAGATCGAGAGAACTGAAGAAGATCGGCAATCTCTCCTTGGGTTGAATTTTTAAAAGTTCTTCGAAGGAAAACAGACATTCTTGGAGAATATACAAAGTGACTTCCTCCATCCTTGAGGTTTTTGGGTTTGGTCACTTGAAAACTTCTCCAAGTTGGGGTGAAGTCCCTTTTTTATGTCCGAAAATCCTTACGGCTCAAGGCCTCAGATTACTGCAAAACGCTCATTTATGTGCTTCGTCAAAAATAAAATGGTAAAGTGAATCGCCTTTTATTTTACTAGCCCGTTGTTCTTTTTGACTATTATAAGTTTTTTTTAAGATATAACTCGTAAAGAAAAGTAAGTCTTTATTCTCTAGACTTGCCACCTTAAATAAGGTAAAACCTTTTTCAAAATTACAAACTTCATTGAATTTATTGATTTTTTGTTCGTTGTTATCAAAAATTGATCCAGAATAAGACGCAATTAAATTACTAATACGTGTCATTAATGTGGAACAGTATGAACGAATTTGAGTATTACCTTTACTTTCTTCAAATAAAAAAGTAAGTTCTATTCCTAACTCTAAATTTTTCAGTTGAGTTACTTTGCTAGTTGAACTTTCTAAAAGGGAAAAAATTAACTCTTTACAATTTTCATAATCATGATTCGAGTTGATTCGAATGAAATTTTTAATAGCATTGATGAACTCTTGTTCATCAAAATTATTAAAATTACCAAATTGAGAATTATATGTTTTAAGTATACTTTTGATACCAATATCATTTATATCTTGAAGCAAAGAGACTATTTTAGTTCTCTTACCTACAACCTCTGTTTGAACATTATTATAAAGTTCTAATGCACAATACGCTTTTACCCAGTCACAAATGGAAGACTCATTGTTTTCAATTAAATTAGCTAAACGCAGTCCATTCATCAAAACTGGGAGTTGCACTGCATTAGAAGGCTGTACTAAATTAATCCAATCATCTGGAGACAAAGTATTAAGAGGAATTGATATTTCCGTTAGCACATCAGTAATAGTAGAGATATTGCTTGGCAAATTATCATATTCATCATGAACATCAAATATTATAAACTTTGCAGAATTAATATCTAAAGAAAATTCTTTGGCTGATAAAATTATTTCATTTAAAAGTTTACGTACTGTTGTTGACTTGCCTGATCCTGTATTACCTAAAATACACATATGATTCGTAAGTAATTTATCCAGTGCGAATTTTGGAGAGTAATATTCATGGCTAGATAATAAGCCTAACGACAAGGAAGGAATGTCATCATCAATTTTAAAAATTTGGTTCATATCTAAAATATCAGTTAGATAAACATCATTACCAATCATCGGGAATTTAGATAAACCAAATTTAAAGTTTTCCTCTTTTATCTCCCCAATTGGTATTGCTTCAAAATATGCCTTATTATAAAATTTTGATTCATCTTCATTATCAAATGGCTTTTCTAATTCCGCTAAATTAATAATTTGGTAAATAAATTTTTGATGTAATGATTTATATATTGTAACAAAAGAATTTATCCCCTCACAAATATATAAATCTCCCTGGAAATTATAATTTATCTTATTTGTATCTGGTATTTCTATTACAATTTTATTAGTGTATACCTTGCTTATAACTCCAATACTATTTCGAGTCTGCATTATTGATCCCATCCTCTAGCAATTGGATAACATTACTGAAATAATGTCCATCATTTAAATTATTAAAATTTCCGCCGATGAAGTGGAAATTGCTTTTTTCTTTGTGTTTCTCAATAAATAATTTAGCATTTAGCTCATTTTTATTGCCAAATACAATTAGATTAAAATCATCATGCTGAAGAGACTGGGAAATTAGTTGATTGATATGCTCATCGGGGAATCCATATCCAATTACTATAAGTGTTGAGTTTTTTCTTTGCATATGATTAGTGAATTCTCTGAAGAGTTCAGAGTAAGGACTCTGTTGAGACTCAAGATGTTTCTGTAAAGTTGGATAAATCAAAATCTCTTGAGAGTAATTAGCATAATCAATGTCTATATTATTACTTTGCTTTATTGCTTGATCCTTTTCATCAAATCTCCAGTCAATAGAACCGTGGATTTTAAATAATTTTACAAACCGTCTAACAGCACTCCATTTTTCTTTGTATCTATTTTCCTCGTCAACGAGTCTAAATCGAAACACAGATGGATCAAATGTTCTAGAGACGAATCCCTTAAAACCATTTGTATAGTGTATCCCTAACATCTCAAGTGATACTTCAGAAAACAAATCATAATTAGTAGTAAAAATGTTAACAGGAGATACTTGCTTATTAAATTCTCGAAAGCTAAAAATACTTCTATAAAATCTCAGATATAAGTCTAATGTTGCAATAGTATTCAAATCTCCTGTTGTAGGTTGATCATCTGTTTTCACGTAATAATCAAGTTTTATAGATTTTAAAAGAAACTTTTTGGTAGTTTTAAAGGCTTCTTCAATTTTCTTATAGTGATCGCTTCCCGGCTCAAGAAAATTCAAACCATGATTTAAATGATTCAAGAATCCTTCAATATCTCTATTATCCGCATTATATTTTCCAAGAACATCATTTAAGAGGGGTTCACTCCTCTTTAATTCCATAAAAGTATTACCCATTAATTGAATAGCAGGTAGCGAGCAACCAGAACCAAGCAAAAAATTTAAATTTTCAGATTTACTGCAAATTTGTCTTAGAATGATAGATATATCTTTTTTCTGATCTTCAAATTCTGTTCCTTCATTTATATCCTTATTGTTTCTTAAATGATATAAAAAAGGTGTTATTGCGGAAAATGTCATTTCATCTCACCTTTTTGTATTTTCTCTTGAGTATAATTTTCGCCATTCCACTTCTAATTTCCTTTTGTTCTCAAGTAATCTTCCTCTATTCAATCCAGCATGTGACTAGTTGTTGTTTTTCCATTTGTACCTGTCACTCCGATTAACTTTATTTCAGTACTCGGGTAATCGTTCAGATGATTAGCGAATACGGCCATTGCATAACGGGCATTCGGCACTTTGATCGTTGGCACGCTGATGCTGATGTTGACATCATGTTCTACTACTAAGGCAACTGCCCCCGCCCTAATAGCTTCTTCTACATACTGATGTCGGTCTTCTTGGAAACCTGGAATACCTGGTATACAAACGAATAAATCTCCTTGCCGAACTATTCAAACGTTAATGTATTCGCTGTTATTCGCAAGCGTTTCCATTTAACCGAAAAGCAGAATCACTAAGTTTTACTATGTAGATTTTATCCCCTTTACATTTTGGCTGTTAATTCGATGTAACATTTCTGTTCGGCTATGCACTTCTAGTTTGTTATAAATATGCTCTAAATGAGCTTTTACTGTGTGAAAACTAATATTGTTGTGTTTGGCAATCTCCCGGTTGGTCATCCCTTTTTCCACAAGAGCAACAATTTTCCTTTCTGCCAAGGTCAGTTTTAAAAGAAGGTTTTCTTTCTGACAGGTTTTCGTTAATGGCGACTGATCAGAATTAAATGCTTGGGCTCGTAACGAATTGTGATAGCTTAAGGCTAGATGTCGGGAAAGAAGACTCACGATCTCCTTATCACGAGGTGAGAAATCTCCCTCCTTCTTCTCTCTAAAAAGTCCAAGGCCACCAACCAGCCTATTATTGTAGTACAGCGGAACTGCTAACTCATAATAAAGGTTTTCTTTACGAAGAAAATCATTATAGTAAGTGGTTTGCTCATACTCATGAAAACTCATAATATCTTCGATGGACATAACCCCGGCGATCCTCTTCCCGGGTTTACATACGTCTCTGAATATGTCAAAACGATCATATCCCTCAGTGTAAGTATCGCACAATCTCTGTACCTTGTTAATACCAACAGGGTTCGCCAGTTGTTCGTGCTTATCAAGCGTGAGGAAGGTAATGTGGTGATACCCTGAGCCTAATTTTTCGGACAGAATTTCCAGAATTCTCTGGCGATATTGTTCCTCATAGTGATCCATCATAAAACACAAATCAAGTATCATCTGGTAGTCCTCTATTGTAATGTGTTTCATTCTCCACCCACATCTCTTTTATCGCTTGTTAATAATATAACATAATATAGGTAATATATCCGATGATGTATATTCGTCTTTTACTATATGCTAGAGGCAAACAGAGAAAGGTAGGTTAATAGGATGATTGAGATTAATATGAGTGGTAAAGTAGCTATTGTAACTGGTTCTGCAAGCGGTCTTGGGAAAGCTATTGCTCTGCGATTTGCCCAAGCAGGAGCAGATGTGGTTGTCGCTGACATTAACATAGAAAAGGCTAAACAAACGGCTGAGGAGATTAAGAACTTGGGCTGTAATTCAATTGCGTTCCAGATTGACACCCGGGATTCAGAATCCTTCAGTAAGCTTATCGAAACAACAACGAGTGAGTTGGGTAAACTTGATTTCATGATCAATAACGCAGGGATTGGTATCATGAAACCGATCCATGAGTTCTCTACCAATGAGATAGATCTTGTAGTTGACATTGACTTAAAAGGTACTATTCATGGCTGTAAGGCAGCTCTTGCTTATATGATACCTCGTAAATCGGGGAAAATTGTGAATCTCTCTTCCATAGCTGCCAAAATGGCCACTCCAGCTTCAAGTATTTATGCTTCTGCAAAGGCCGGTGTAATGGCTCTTACTGCCGCTTTAGCTAGAGAAGCTGCAGACTCGAATATTAATATTAATGCAATTTTGCCTGGCGTTGTTAGAACCGAGATGTGGGAGAAACAGCTTAACGAAATGGCTGGAGAGAATAACGAAGAGGAAAAAGCGAAGATATTTGCCAGTTTTACCGACATGATTCCATTAAAGCGCCCACAAGAACCAGAAGATATTGCAAACATGGCTGTTTTCTTATGTAGTGATCTTGCTAATAATATTACTGCACAGTCATTTGCTGTTGATGGTGGCGCTACTATTTAAGTTTAAATACACACTTATTTTTATAAAAAGCCGGGGACGATTATGCGTCCTCGGCTTTTGCTGTGTGCTTTATGCGGCATTCGCAAATATTCGATTCAAGGTTCGGCCTACGCCCCCATCCGCGATGATAAATTCCTGCTAAAATGCAGGAATTTCTACTACCCTGCGCCCTAAAATGTAAATTCCTGCGATAATGCAGGCTTTTGCGCCAGATCAGCTCGTTTCTAAAGAAAACGGTAAAAAAGCCTGCAGATTTGCAGGAATTCGTGCAGAAAAGGGGATTCCGTATGAAAAGCCTGCACTTTTGCAGGTTTGGAGGTTGGCTAAGGTTTTCCGGAGGTTTGCAAGGTTATGATACAAAGCTTCGAATACAAAGTTCCGGCACAAAGTTGTGGCGTGGCAACGACTCGCCCTATGTAGCAACTAACTCTATTACTGACTCTATCCGTGGAACGAACCTTGTTACGAACTGTCTTGGCGGTAAGGCGACAGCGATCGCCTAGGCGTCTGTGTGACGCTTGGGCCATGTTTGACCGACTAATCCGCAGTCACGCAGCCTCAGCGAAGCACTGCAACGCTAGAAGCTTGTACGCAGCGGCCCGGCATCGCCCAGGCGATTCTAAGCGGTGTGTAGCAGCTATAGGCTTACACCCCCTCCCCACCTCAAACAAAAGCCAGATACCCCCACAAGATATCTGGCTTCTAATCACTTATTATAGAATTGGCATAATTAGCTATTGTAAGCGCTTTATATCCATGGGATTTCTAAATGACCGTATTTGTAATTAGTCGGTCTTCTTCGGATTGGAATTCTTCATGCGACTGAACATTAGCTCATAGCTATCATTGCCGTGATACAAAGAACGCTTCACACGCGAGATGGTGGCTGTACTCGCCCCTGCTTCAGTTTCGATCTTATTGTACGTATTATTGTTATACAGCATCTTGGCTACTTGGAAACGCTGAATTAACGTTTTAATTTCATTTACAGTACATAAATCATCAAAAAAAGAATAGCACTCTTCTTTGGTTTCCAAGGTTAGAATACCTTCCATAAATTCGTCCAATGCTTTTCCTTTTAATTCATTAATTAGCATTAATGTCCCTCCTTGAGTCATGGCAAGTTCCTGATTTATGTATAACACAATAAAACAATAATTTTTACTTGGAATTATTACCATTCGACTTTTTTTACCATTATACATTATACACGTTTAACAGAAAAAAAGTTGGCAGCATACCAACTTTTTTCATTTTAACACAATCTATGCTTGTATATCGTGATGTATTAAGAGGATTTTGCCGATTTTTTGCCTACAAATCCGAACAAAATATTCAAGATTGGCGCTGCGATACAGAAAACGGCGAACGGTAGATAATCCAATGTCGAAACGCCCAGGGTGCCTGTGATGAACACGCCGCTTACGCCCCATGGGATCAAGGCATTCACTGCTGCGCCTCCGTTAGCGAGGATTCTCGACATTTCCTTACGATCTAATTGGATCGCATCGTATTGTGCCTTGAACGCTTCACCCGGCAGAATAATCGATAAGTATTGCTCGCCTAGCAGCAAGTTAACTCCCATTGCACTGAGGCCTGTCATTAAGATCAGTTTGCCCTTTGTACTTACGAAGGAAGTGATCCGCGAGATAATCGTCTTGATGATATTCATCTCGACAAGCAAACCGCCCAGAGCGAGTGCCAGGAGAATCAAGGATACCGACCACATCATGCTCTGTATACCGCCACGCGTAAGCAGCTTATCTACACTCTCTACTCCAGTGTTAGCTACATAACCATTCTGCATCAGCGCCGAAATGTCCGATAGGCTGGTATGCGGATGATAAATATAAATAACACCGATCGTGAAGACGATACTTAACAGCAACGTCGGAATTGCAGGTACCTTACGCCATGCGCACAGGAATAGCACTAGAACTGGTATTAAGGTAACGATCGAAATAGGAAATGATGTACTTAATGTATTAACGAGCTCATTAACTTGATCCCCTGTCGTTAATACATTAGCATGTCCCATAACCGCAAAGAAGATCACTGTGATCAGAAAAGCAGGTATGACGACACGCATCATATAACGGATATGTTCAAATAGATCGACCTCGGCAATGGCAGACGCCAGATTGGTTGTGTCAGATAATGGAGAGATATTGTTGCCCAAGAAGGCACCTGAAATGATGGCGCCAGTCGTAATTGCAGGATCATAGCCCATAATTTGCCCCATGCCGAAGAATGCGATACCTACGGTTGAGATCGTCGTGAACGAGCTGCCTACAGTAACCCCTACGACTGCGCAAATAACAAATACGGAAGGCAAAAAGTATTTAGCGGATAATATTTTGAAGCCATATATCATGATGGTCTGAATGGTTCCTGCGGAGATCCAGACGCTGATCAATGCTCCGATGAGCATAAAGATGAGAATAGGTATAAGCCCGGGACTAATCCCGTTGGAAATTCCTTTATGGATACGATCCCAGGAAGCCCCTTTAATTTTCGCGAAGATGATAATAACGCCCAGAGATATCAAAATCGGAATTTGTGGATCCATCCCGAGACCAATAATGCATGCTCCAATAATCGCTAACAGAACGACTAACAGAAACAGGCTTTCTTTTAGTGTAACCTCTTTGTTCATAAGCCTGAACTCCTTATCAAGTTATGATTGAACATTTGTTGTAAACGGAGTAATTTAGTGATTCGATTTATAGATTGACCAAATAAGCTCTAATTATTCAATACGCCCTTCGGCCTTATTAAATGCCCCATGCCAAACTGGCCCTACATAGCGATTAAAGGCAAATCCGCCATGAATAGCCGCTGTTGTAAATTCCTTGGCTTTGGATACCGCAGCTTTAACCGGCATTCCCTTAGCTAAACCAGCTGCGATGGCTGCTGCGAAGGTACACCCTGCCCCATGATTATGGTTTGTTTCCAGTTTGTCAGCTTCATACAGCGTAAATTCATTACCGTCATACAGTAGATCAACGGCTTTCTCAGCTTCTAGGGTCTTGCCGCCTTTGATAACGACATTCTTAACGCCCAGATCGAAGATCTGCCGCGCAGCTTCCTTCATATCGTCGATGGTTTTTACCTTGGACATTCCGGCCAGTTGACCAGCTTCGAACAGATTAGGCGTAGTGATGGTTGCTCTAGGCAGCAGTAATTCACGGATGGCATGTCCATTCTCAGGTTGAACGACTTCGTCCTCCCCTTTGCATACCATGACCGGGTCAATGACGATGTTAGCGATATCATTCTCATCAATAATTTTGCTTAACAGCTCAATTACTTCAACGGAACCGAGCATCCCAGTCTTCAACGCATCAAGCTTGCCACCGGATAATACGGTCTTGATCTGTCTGTGAACCAGTTCTGGATCGATCGGCGTTACGTCGTGATGCCAATTGTTATCGGGGTCCATCGTTACAATGGAGGTAATACTGCAGAATCCAAAGGTTCCATATTCCTGGAATGTCTTCAGATCGGCCTCAAGCCCTGCCCCTCCGCTTGAATCTGAGCCTGCAACTGTAAGCACTTTTCTTATGTTCGACATGTTCAAAAACCACCCCTTATTATGGATAAAGAGGAATGCGTAACAACCCTGGTAAGGTTGTTACGCATTTCCTATTTGTGATAATTACATTTCGTACATGTAGATTTGTTCGAGCTTGTCTTGCATTGCTTTCTCGATCTTAGCTGCATAATCTTCAAATGTTGCTTCATCATGAGCATAAGGAGACAATGCGCAAGCACGAAGGATAGTAACCTTACCTGCACGATCCCATTCTGCCTCAGTGAATCCAAGGCTCTTCACGAATTCCAATGGGCTGTTGCCATAGTCTGGAATAGCGAAGTCAGTATGGGAAGTGATGAATTCATTGCTATACAAACCGCCCTTAACATAGGAAGCATAGTCGAAGAAGTCATGGTTCAATTTGTTCATTTTCACCAAGTCAGTGTTGCCTTCTTCATTAAATACATAGTCAACCATGTTGAAGTCTGGTTTAGTCAATGGATGAAGTACGATAGTCTTGCCATTAACATTAAATTTCTTGTCTTTCAAGAAGTTGTAGAAGCGATATGCACCTTCGATGCTGGCACCCATTAGTTTACCATAACCAGTTACGTTCAGTGGTAATACTTTATGAGCTGTCCATACAGCGGCTGCAGTTGCACCGGCTTTGGAACCTTCAAGGATATAAGCACCAAGCAATGCAGGAATGTCAGCGCCTTTTTCAAATACATAAGTTGCGAAGTAAGAGATCGCTTCACGCATTCTGATGTCGCGGATTGCAATCGCGCCAGCAGAGTAAGGGATATAACCCATTTTGTGAGGGTCGATCGTTACAGATTCAACTTCACTGAATGCTTTGAAGGCATTGTAGATGTCTTCAGTCAGCCATTCATCCTTCAATTTCATATCGGTAAAGATATGGTGTTTCTTGTATACTTCATCGATCTTATCATAATCGATAAATTGATCATTTTCATCCAGGAAAATCGAGCGTGCGTAACCGCCATAAGCAGCATCAATGTGAATATAGAAGTAAATGCCTTCTTTAGCCAGTTTTTTACGAAGTTCGACAATCTTGTCGATATGGTCGATTTGACCTTCTTCTGTACTACCGACAACGCCGACAACGCCGAGTACCGGAATTTTCTCTGCAGCCAATTCACGGATACGTTGTTCCAGTTTAGTGATGTCCATGCGATATTCACTGTCTACATCGATTGCTTCTACTTGGTCAAGACCAATACCGATGATATCGCCAGCTTTTGGCCAGGAATAGTGCTTCGTTTGTGGGAAGAGCCATTTACCTAGCTTTTGCAGGTTTTTACCGCTACGAGCGGATACGGCTTTAATATCATCCATTTTATCAGGAACCTTTTGAACGATATCCATGATTTCTTCAGTGGACATATTCAGCAATTCCCATTCGGATTTGCCTTCAACCATTTCAGGAACAACTTCCTTGAATGCGAGTGGCAAGGATTTGATGTTACGTGCATACCACAAGCCTTCCAGGTTAGCGATGGAACCGTCAGCACAGATATGGCCCCAGCTTTCGCCTGGTTTGTAGCTCATCATTTTAGCCAATTCATGTCCAACTTCTTCTTCCATTTCAGATGTACCTGGGGAAGATTCGTAAGCCACGTTATTACCGTTCCAGAGCATTGCTGCTGAATAAGCGATAATGGCAGGCATCAAGGTTTCGGAGTTCATATGACCCCAGAAACGTCCAGCTGTATGCCATGGCAGCGATTTAGAGCGAAGTTTCGAAGATAATACATTGAATACGCTGCGCATATGGTCTGCAGTATCTTGAAAGCTCTTTGAACTTTTATCGAAAGGTGTGATAACCGGCAAGTCTTGAGGTTGGTAATTTTGACGCCAGCCTACATGCTCGTCAACCATTTTCAATAAGATGTCCTTGAACAAATCAACGTTTTCGCCTTTGTCGCCAAGGAACAATGCTTTGAGGTTAATTTCAGGAATTTGATAGTTCATGTTGTTACCTCCGTGATTAGAATTTTTATGAAAAAAGGATTAATGAGTATTGCAATTACATAAATGCTGAATTAATCACTTTTTTTCCAGCTAGGTTTTTTGAACTTATATATAATCAGGGCAACGCCAACCATGACTACTGTCGCAACGATTTGGTAAATGACGTATGCTGTGGAGAAGCTTGCTGGCAAAATGGATGGTGGAATCAAGCTGACCATGATGGTAATTAGAACACTGACTATCGACAGGATAGCAACGAACCACATTAAGCCATTACTCTTGCCAAGACGGAATGGTCTATCCATATTGGGCTCTTTATAACGCAGACGCACAGCAGAAATCGCAATCAAGGCATATACGATACAGTAAAGAATTGTAGTTGTGATGGTGATTACCAAGAATGCACTGTTTACGTCAGGCACTACGATATACATAACCGAGACCAAGGAAATAACAATCGCTTGAATCAATACGAAAGTGATTGGAATCCCTTTGCTATTTCTCTTTTGGAAGAATGGTGGCAAGTTGCCTTCATCTGCAACTTTAATCATTGATTTACTTGGTCCAAGTACCCAGGCACTAAGCTGTACCAAGACACCGATCAAGATCATCGCAGAGATGATGTTAACGAAAATAGATGGAATGCCTAGATCTTGACAGAAGATCATATATGGCTGAGTAATGTTGGAAAGTTCCATTTTACCCATAGGTACTGCGTTAGAAACTGTCAAACCAGCAATCAAGTTGAAGATAACCAACAGGATTACAGAGGCAATTACCGCAATTGGGTAGTTGCGTTTTGGATTTTCAATGTTATTCGCATGCACTGAGGAAATCTCGACACCGGCAAAGATGAAGATGATCCCTGACAGGTAAGCTAGACTCCCCAGATCACTAAGGTTAGGCAACAGATCGCCAGCCTTGAAGTTAGCCAAGTAGCCGCTTGGGTTAATACCGTTCTTGATCATATAAGCAAGACCGAGAACAACCAGAACTACGAAAGGAATGTAAACCCCGATAATCGAACCCCAGTTACCGGCGATTTTAACCATATCGAATTTCAGGTTAAGGAGTGTAACTCCCCAGTAAGAAATCAGAATTACTGCAAAAATGAATACGTTATTCGATGATAAATGTGGAGCGTTAATGACATATCCAAACAGTACACCTACAGTTGAAGCAACCATAACCATACCGAAGAACATTTGTACCCATAGGAGCCATGAGGTAACAAAACCCCATCTTTCTCCGATTGCTTTTTTAACCCAGACTTGTGGTCCGCCTTCTTCAGGGAATCCTGTTGACAGTTCTGCCGACATCAATGCGATCGGAAGTGCAAATAAGATCGCTGCAACCAGCATGTAGAAAATTTGTGTCCAACCGGTGATAGCGAGCGTCGGTACACTACGTACTGTACCGAAGAAGGCCATCGTAATCCCAATCAACCCGAACAGGGTTAATTTTTTTGAATTGGCCATAAAGTCTCCCTTCTTTCTCTCTTTAATCTTGACTTCCTGATGCATCCAAATATGAATAATTGATGTATTACAAATATCTGGATGTATCTAGAAGTTTTGGTGCAAGGAAATTTTATGAATTCGTTAATCGATTAACTTTCTTCGTCAATATACGCCTAATTTTTTGTTGTGTCAATTCGGTTCAAATCCTTGTCACATAAGGATTTATAGATAATTCCCAGAATCTTATTAATAGTCACTTTAAAGGTTTTACTATTTCATAGCTAAAGGCTTTAAACCTTTTTTGCTTTTATGGATTAAAGCATTTTCAGGCAAAAGTTGTGAATAAAAATGTCATTTAATGAATAAATATTAAGAATTACAAATGAGCATTTTGCTGGATATTCTATTTTTTTTATAAGCAGCACTCCTTTTCGATTGAGAAAATTAGGCAGTACATAAGGGCTGGCTGTTGGGCTTTTTGCTTATCGTTATCATGTCTTGTGTGAAAGGAACTTATGACTGCACATTACCCCAAGTTGAGGAATATAGTGGGAGGTTGCAGATAGGTTTGTGAAAACGCATACTTATGCGGAGCACAGAATGGTTAAGTCGTTTTAAACGCGGAAAAATCCATTTTACAAAAGAAGTAATTTCAATCAATATTTCTAGTATTTGAAAAATCAATAAAAAATCGACTGGCCAAATAGCTGGAAAAAGAAAACAAAAAAACCGATTTTCAGCCGTTTGAAGAGCTAAAAATCAGTTTGATTTTTTGCGAAATTAGGATCATTTTCGTGATAAAAATCATAGTAGAGAAGATTGCTTTAGATCAAATTCCTTTTGGTTTCTAATTCCTGAATGCCAATGTCTCATTAAATTAAAAGCGCTATTGGCAAATGGATCATTTATATCATAATGATGTAAATTATATTCAATTTTTGGATGAATCCGATCTACATACTCTTTCAATAATCGGCTATATCCGATAAGCCTTCGAGATGAAATCGTATCATTGCTCTTCGTTTGTGGTCGGTCCGGTACATTATGTAAGAGAATTAGGCCTTGCTCCATGCTATCGATGATGGATGGTTGGTCACTCTTACTATTCAGTGTATTCACTTCCACCGATAAATCATATTCCGGTCTCATGTCCAGTGCCTTATGCCACAGCGTTGCCCACTCACTTAATTTAATGTAGTAACGCCCTTGGAAGTAACTCTTGATGGTTGGCAACAGGACATGAATGACCGGATTAAATCGTTCTTCTTCTATTATAATGTCGAGCATCCGGAAGTAACCAAGATTCGCTTGCTTTACCTTCTTATATTTAAAGAGTCGGTTAAATCCAACCAGCATGCTGTCGAGGACTTCATTGATATGCTCTGCAGTGACATGCTTGATTCCTAAATCGATAATCAGCCAATTCACCTTGTTAAACCGGTTCACTTCCGATATCAAACGATGATTAAAAAATGCAAGTTCAAGTGGTTTTCTCCATGTACCCAGCACTCTTAATCCCCGCCTCCATTCTTTAAGGGAAGAGAATAGCTGAAATCAGCTATTCTCCGAGTTTAACAAGGTTGTAATTCTTCTTACCCTTACGAATAATAATGAATTTGCCTTCAAAGGAGTTATCTACCGTAATATTCATTTCCGTATCCGTTACTTTCTCACCGTTCAAGGAGATCGCACCGTTCGTAATATCTTCGCGAGCTTGGCGCTTGGATGGTTCAATACCTACATCAACCAGCCAGTCCACAATATTCTTAGCTTCGTTGGAAGCATGGAATGTAGGCATTTCCTTGAAGCCTTGTTCGATTTCGTCAGCAGTCAGTGCTTTGATGTCACCGCTGAACAGTGCTTCGGTAATTTTCTTGGCTTGAGCCAGTGCTTCTTCGCTATGAACGAATCGGGTCATTTCTTCAGCAAGTACACGCTGTGCTTCACGTTTATGCGGCTCAGTCTTTACCTTCTCTTCAAGTGCTT
The DNA here is from genome assembly GCF_003614185.1 of Paenibacillus aceti. Classification (GTDB taxonomy): domain Bacteria; phylum Bacillota; class Bacilli; order Paenibacillales; family Paenibacillaceae; genus Fontibacillus; species Fontibacillus aceti. The sequence goes on along the minus strand of NZ_KZ987724.1, from coordinate 1,327,142 downwards.
CGATCTCTTCCTTAGACAAGAAGGTGAAGAATTTCAGGTATTTGATAACATCCCGGTCATCTTGGTTGGCCCAGAACTGGAAGAACTCGAATGGAGTTGTCTTCTTCGGATCAAGCCAGATAGCTCCGCCCGCTGTTTTACCAAATTTCGTACCGTCTGCTTTAAGCATCAGAGGAATCGTCAAGCCGAAGGCTTGGGCGTCTGGTCCTTCCTTCTTACGGATCAAGTCAAGACCACTTGTAATATTACCCCATTGATCGGCACCACCGATTTGCAGCTGCACATCCTGATTCTTGAACAGATGCAGGAAGTCGATGGATTGAAGGATCTGGTACGAGAACTCGGTGAATGAGATCCCCGAATCGAGGCGGCTAGCCACGATATCCTTCGCCAGCATTGTATTTACACTAAAGTTTTTACCGAAGTCACGAAGGAAATCCAGAATAGTAATATCTTTCATCCAATCGTGGTTGTTCACCATGCGAAGTCCAGTGTTACCTTCATTAAGGAACAGTTTCTTCATTTGTGCCGTCAGTGCGTCTACGTTCTTCTGTACTTGCTCCATCGTCTGCAGTGTACGCTCTGAAGTGCGTCCGCTTGGATCTCCGATCGTACCGGTTGCTCCGCCAATGAGGATGACTGGACGGTGGCCCGCCATCTGGAATCTCTTCAGCATCATAAACGGAATCAAGTGCCCTATATGCATACTGTCACCGGTAGGATCAACACCGCAGTACAATGAAATCGACTTCTCACTTGTTAACTTACGTAAACCTTCAGCATCAGTCTGTTGGTTAATTGCTCCGCGCCATTCCAATTCATCGATAATGTTCATCATTGTAGTTCATCTCCCTGGTGAATTTTTAATTAGATAATAAAAAAATCGTCTCCTTGTCTATTTTAGACATAGGGACGATTTATTAACCGTGTTACCACCCAAATTGCATCAATGGCGCTGCAGTTCACCATTAATACCACTCTTAGCAATGATATCGATTGCCAGTCCGCTTAGCGTTACCTAAGTTACTCCGGAGTGTAATTCGCAGTAGTTTGTATGACCAGGTCGCATCAACCCCTGGCTTTCTGAGCAGTGACAAACTTGCTACTTCGCTCTTTCATCGTGCATCCAATATTAGATTACAGCAATCATAGTGCTAATAAATTTCTTTGTCAACATCTTTTTTCTGTACTTTTTCATGGAATAATTCCCCTGATCGAGCTAGCCATTTTTATTATTTGTAAAATAAATCGTGAGTAATCAGCCATTTTTTGACGTTCTTAAAGTGCAGTTTGGACCATACTAGAATACAGCGCTATACATAATTAAATTTTAATAATTAATATTATTAATCAACTTGAGGATTCATCACTTCTATATATATGATTCCCTATCCTGACTTAATAGATTAGCGGCTCTATTAATAAAAATGCGTATTTTAGTAAGTTTATTGATAGGCGCATTAAAGCGAAGCAGTCGAATTCCAGGTAAAATAACAAGTTCATTTATCCAGGATTTTAAAGTGAAAAGGGGCACGAATATCAATGGGTCACGGGAAGAAAATGGTAGTAAATTGTTGATCCGGAGCTTACAAATCGAAAGGGTATCAAAAGCGGAAGATGCATATTTTGCTGAATTCTGCTCAAGCTATAATAACCCAAACCAGCCAAATGTTGAATTTGATCGCTATGGAGTGAGCTGCCAGTGAATAAATCGAGTGGGAAGATTAACGTTATACAGATCTTTATGATCATTATGCTCTTCAATGGATTGCTCAGTCATGTTATCGTTAACCCGATTCTGCTCGATGCGTCCCATAGGGATGCTTGGATATCCGTTCTACTTACAGCCGTCCTGTTCATTCCTTGGTCGGTTTTGATCGTCTATATTATGAAAAAATCGGACAGACAGCCGCTTCAGCAATGGCTTGCCCAACAAACCAGTCCCCTGCTGTCCTGGATCATGCTAATCCCTGTTGTCATTCTACTGTTCATTATTGGAAATATGACCATTACGCAAACGACGGTCTGGACTGTCTCCAATTATTTGCCGGCTACGCCGCAAAATCTGATTATCTTTGCTCTGCTGCTCGTCTGCCATTATTCCGCCATGCATGGGATGACCGCTATTGCCATCGGCTCAGGAATTTTACTTCCGGCAGTTCTAACTCTTGGTTATTTCGTATCGATCTCCAATATGCCAGAGAAGGATTGGCTACTGCTCTTGCCAATATTAGAGCATGGTATGGGACCCGTGGTGAACGGAATGGTCTATGTCGGCGGCGCATTTGCTGAATTATTCCTGATCCTGCTGTTTCAGCACCATTTGAAGAAGACGATGCGTCCATGGCATATTATTTTGCTCTCCCTCCTGCTTGTGTATATCTCCCTTGGTCCGCTAATCGGTGCGATTACTGAGTTCGGGCCGGAGGAATCGGCCAAGCAGATGGTATCTCCCTATGAGCAATGGCGGCTAGTGAAGCTGGGGAATTATGTGGAGCATGTTGATTTCTTATCCGTATTCCAGTGGCTGGCAGGCGCTACGATACGTATTAGTCTTGCTCAGTTTATGATTGCCGAATTATTTGCCTACCAGAACCCCCGGCTGCGCAAATGGATTATTAGGCTGATATCGACCATTTACCTGATTCTGGCGATTGCCTTGAAGCAATACAATACATTCTATTTAGGCCTGTTCAAGCTAGTTCTCGTTGCAACCTTGATCCTCTCTGTCGTCTTAACCACCTGTTGGGCCCTGATCGCCTGGTTCTCTAAACCTGCTGCCAAGGAGGAGAAGACAACATGAAAAATGCACAAGCCAGCCCAGCTTCTGTCTGGACCAAGTCCATGCTGACTGATTTATTCAAGAAATCATCGGATGTAAGTCTTCAGACCTTTCAATTCCGGGGTCAAAATATAGCTTATGATATAATGCTGGTCTATTCTCCAGGCCTATGCGACAGTGCGCAGATTGTGAATAGTGTTCTTCCCGAGCTGGATCGCATGTATCGGCATGATCAATTTCAGGGGCTGCTGCTTGATGGTGCGGTAGGTGCGCTGCCGCTGATTTCCTTTCCACGAGAAATTGAAAAGGAGGAAATCGTAGATACGGTCTTTGAAGGGAGCCTACTCATCACCTTTACAGACACGAATCATCTGTTCCGTCTGAACATCAGCAATCGACCGGAGAGATCCCCCGAGGAATCGAGTACAGAAATTTCCATTAAAGGTCCCAAAGACGGGTTTGTCGAAGCCTATTCGAAAAATATTGCCTTGATTCGTAAACGGATTCGCAGCACCTCGCTATGTTGTGAGTCCGTTATGCTGGGCAGACGTACGAGAACAAAGGTCGCATTGCTCTATATGGATATATCCTGGACCCAAATGTTCTGAACGAGGTAAGGAAACGGATTAAAAGGATCGATGTCGATGGTCTATTCAGTGTGAATCAGCTTGAGGAGGCCTTATCCGATGTGAAATATCCGATATTTCCACTGCTGGATACGACCGGACGACCAGATTATGCGGTTAATGCGCTGCTTGCCGGCAGATTCGTCATCGTTATAGACGGTAATCCGCTGACTCTGATCGGCCCTGCTACTTTTGGACTCGTTCTGAAATCGCCGGAGGATGTGCATTTTGGCTTCCAGTATGTCTCCTTCGTAAGGCTGATTCGCTTGTTCAGCTTCTGGATGTCCATCCTTTTGCCCGGCTTATGGGTTGCGCTAACTGCATTCCATCAGGATCAGATTCCTTTCCAGCTGATGGCCACGATCTCCTCTTCTCGCCAGGGTCTCCCTTTCTCCGCGCAAATGGAGATGTTCATCCTGCTCTTGCTGCTGGAAATATTCCGGGAAGCCGGGGTGCGCCTCCCGACTTCGATCGGACAGACCCTGACGGTAATCGGGGCGCTCGTCATCGGGGATGCGGCGATCCGGGCGGGGCTGGTATCCCCTTCTGTCGTTGTAGTTGGCTCGATTACTGCGGTGATGGGCGTAACCCTTGTCAATCAGACGCTAAGCTCGATTGTTAGCGTATTGAGATTTGTGATTTTCTTAATCTCGTCGTTCGTCGGGATGTATGGGCTTATTCTATCGATGCTGCTGCTCCTGTTCTATATGTCTAGAGCTAAATCCTTTGGTGTCCCATATTTAGCGCCGTTATCTCCCCCCAACTTCAAGGATATATTGAAGGGGTATCTACGCCTCCCTTGGAACAAGATGCGCAGCCGTCCCGACAGTCTGAATCCGATCGATCCAGATCATCAGGGAGAGGATGCGCAATGAGACGGAAACTGCTGCTGCTGGCTAATATCGCTCTGATGTTCGCATTAACGGCCTGCTGGAACTCCAAGGATATTCAGAATATGGCTTATGTAACGGGGATCGGATTCGATTATGAGAACGGCAAATACATTACCTATGTCCAATTGCTTAACTTCTCTAATGTGGCTAAATCAGAGACGGATTTATCGGGGAAGAATATTCCGACCTGGATCGGCAAAGGGGAAGGCACAACGGTGACACAGTCCTTCAATTCCATCTATTCGACGGCTCAGCTCAGGGTGTTCTGGGGGCATGTCAAGGCCATCGTCTTCAGCGACCGATTCCTTGAAGATGGCGAGAGATTGAAGGCATCATATGATTTCGTCAACCGCTATCGGGAGATTCGCTATAATATTCCTGTGTATGGTACCCGCGAACCGATGCGCGAGATATTCGCCATGAAATCGAATCTTAACATATCGCCGCTTCAGACCCTCATGGAATCACCGGAAATGACTTACTCGCAAAGATCATGCATCATGCCCTTATATGGCTACAAGCTGGTCGCGTTGATCAATGAACCTGCGGGCGCGCCGCTCCTCCCTTCTCTGGCGATTAATCGCCAGGCGTGGACTGAGGATCTGGAGCATCGACCGATGTTCAAAATTGATGGCGCTTATTTCTTCAAAGGCAGCACAGCCAAGGATTGGTTCTCAGAGGATGAGCTTCAAGGATACCGCTGGATGCAGAAGAAATTGCAGCGCTCGATCATTAACATCCCGAGTGATGAGCAGCCCCAGGCCGCCATAGTCCTGGAGGATCCGAGAACAGAAGCTCATCATGAGCTACGTGATGGGCAGCCTTATTATAATATCAGTATCAAATTGAACGCTTATGTCGATGAACTGCGGCAGAATCTCACGAAGAAGGAGATCGAGAATATGACCGCCCAGGTGATTCAACGGCAAATCAGGCATACCTACGACAAGGGGCTGGAGCGTGGCGTTGATATTTTCAATTTTACGGAGTGCCTATACCGTGAGAATCCGAAGAAATGGCGGGAAATGGACGAGCAGGGTGAACGCATGATTAAACCAGATTCGCTAAATACGATCCATGTCAAAGTGAACCTGCAGCATAGTGGAAAATATAAATTAAGGGTGGATTAGCTAAAATGAGAAATGAGCATTCATGGGTGATGGATGCTCATTTTACTATTTTACACGGAATGCATTCGTCTATATTTCATTACTTCGCGATACATGCTCTTATCCGCTAGCTTGTTGAACACATAGGGATCAGGAAGCGTATTCACTTCGAAAATGCGAGGTCTCCACGTCTTGTCGAAGCCGACATCGATTCCGATTTGCCGGAATCCCGGGTATTCCGTATGCAGCTGCTTCCCCACCTTCACACCCAATTGCTCCAGTGTCTTAATCGTCTGTGCGGCTTTCTTGGGCGGGAGCTGAGATTCGAGCAAGCTCTTCACATCGATCAGCTTCCCCCCGTTATGATAATTAGTCACAATTTTACGGGGGTTGGCGATGCGGCCGATCAGGCCAGTCGTCTTCCACACCCCCTTGGCATCCGTCTGAACCATAACGCGGATATCGAACGGGCGCTGCTTATATTTTACGAGATGAATGCCTTTCTGAACCAGATATCGCCGCTCACCAATCACTTGCTCCAGTGATTCATAGAAAGAATCAAAATCGGTGAACCATTTACTCTTCGTGTCCGCTTGATACATCAATTCCCCGCTCTTTAGCAGCTCCACCCGGATCACACCCTTGCCATGCGTCCCTACATCCGGTTTAACATAGACCATTTCGTATTTCCCGAGCATGGCTTCCAATGCGGCTCTACTGAATTTTCGCGTATCCGGTATATACGGCTTAAGTTCTGTCTGCCGAAGCAGAATCTTCGTCTTGCGCCATTTGCTCGTTAAAGTTGTGCGCGTCTTCTTCTTCACGCTCACGGCCGCTCTCTCCAATCTGGACGATAATCATAACCACTATAGTCTATGCGATAGGATGGCCTTGGCACACAGGCAAGTAGCTGTCTGGATCCAAATTAGGCGGATTCACGCAAGGAAGGAAAAAACAAAGCCCCGCACCGACCGGGCACGGGACTTGCCTGCCGCTTCTTCAAACGGGATAGTACATTATTTCAGCATCCACAGAGCCGGAACATTAGGCGGCTCCCAGCCCACGAGCGATAAATGCGGCTGTCGGCAGACATAGGTATTGCCCGCATAGGTTACCTCATCATTGACTTTATAGTTAATATTCGCCGCCCAGGCCGATGAACTGCCTTGCGCGTCGGTTACGGCACTGATGGATACAGCGGGTGACACATTCCCCGCCGCATCTTTCGCGGTCACGGTGAATTGATAGCTGGTATCCGGTGTGAGATTAGGGATAGTAACTGATGTTCCATTCACTTGAAGCGTGTTCGTTCCGTAGCTGACCGTATAACTGGTGACGCCGACATTATCCGTGGCTGCAGTCCAGCTTAAGGAGATACTAGTGGAGGTTTTGGCTGTAACTGTGAGATTGGCAGGAGCGGTTGGGGGCTGGTGATCCGGTACAGGGGGACCTAGAGCATCGAGATATGCCCGGTGGCTATTGGAGAGAATTCGAAGTTATTGTATTTATCCCAGTTGATAGACCAGGTCATCACTCCGCGAAAATCAGAAAAACCGTTTGTGCTGCTACGCATCTGGTAGCTGGGAAGCTGGATTCCTTTGATCAGGGCATCGAGCGCTTTCTGTACTTCCGCGACTGAGGTGAAGCCGCCTCCGGCATTGGCATTAGCCGGTAAGCCGAGCAGTACCTGATCGGCCCGAAGTGCATTGAAGAACTGATTCGATTTGCCAGCAACCGGGAAGCCCGCTAACAGCATATCGGCCATGGCTACATGGAAATCGGCACTACCCATATTGTGATACTGATTATCGAGTCCGATGATCGGCCCGGAGTTATAGTTCTGCACCTGCACCCAATCCAGAATATCGCGGGTCGCTTCGATGACGGGCAGATAGGCTCCGGCCCGGTTGTCGCAGCTAATACAGCTTCCACCATAGAAGCTATAACCGAGTTGGACGAAGAAGGTTTCCGGCGCCATGGTGAGATAGAAATTATCGGTGCCGAAGTGATTATTGATCGTCTTGAGCGCTGAGATCAGATTAACAATGACCGGAGTGGTCGGATTCTTGAAGTCACTATCACCAGCATTCAAGTAGAGCGAGTGACCTTCGAAATCGACATCCAGCCCATCGAAGCCGTACTTCTCAATGATAGCTGTAACCGAATTTACAAAATTATCGCGGGCCGTGGTGCTGGGCAGTTGAACCTGGCCATTGGCGCCGCCGATCGAGATAAGCACCTTCTTGCCCTGACTCTGCAGATAGACGACATCCGCCTTAAAGTCCGCATCTGTGTAATTATAGGGGGTAAATCCAATCGTCCCATTCGTAACCCCGGACGTTGGCTCGGCGAACGAGACATTGATGACGTCAAATTTCGGTGAAACATCGCGCAGCTTGATGAAGCCTGAACCGTTATCGAAATTATGCCAGTAGCCTACGATCATCTTACTGCTTACTGCCGCCTGTGCCTTGGTTGCATTAACAGGCATGAGCTGAAAGAATGAAACGATCAGCGCCACGATCAGGATGCCGATCGATACCTGGCGAAAAGCCAAACGATTACCCTTCATTTTTGGATCTGCCTCCTTCAATTATGCAAATAGACCGATGACAACGGTTACATTTTTTTCTTTGAGCTAGACCACATCCCCCCTTCCTTGAGCTAAAAACCTGTCTTATTCCATCTTGATTCCAGTGTCACAGGTTCTTACCCCTTCATAAATATGAAGGGGCTTTCAAGGTATAAGGGGAAATATCTAGTTTATAGGGATAAATTTATCTAATCCTATGAATTCAGCAATCCTTCACTCGGGCTACTCGCTGTGGCATATCGCTTGGCCCCGATCATACCTGCGGTATAAGCTAGTCTTCCGGCTTCAATCGCCAGCTTCATCGCCTGAGCCATCTGCACAGGCTGTCTGGCTCCAGATACAGCTGTATTTAGGAGCACTCCGTCTGCTCCAAGCTCCATCGCATAAGACGCATGGGAAGGACTGCCAATGCCGGCATCAACGATGACGGGAATGTTCGCCTGCTCGATAATAAAGCTCAGATTCAGGGGATTAATGATACCCTGTCCGGAGCCGATCGGTGCGGCCCCGGGCATAATCGCATGTACCCCGATCTGCTCCAGCCGTCTCGCCAATACGACATCATCAGAAGTATACGGCAGGACGATGAAGCCTTCCTCCAGCAGCATCTCGCAGGCTTTTACCGTTTCCAGCGGATCGGGCAGTAGGGTTCGGGCATCGCCGATGATCTCGACTTTGATCATATCGCAGAGTCCTGAAGCCTTGGCCAGACGAGCGATCCTGACCGCTTCTTCCGCTGTGGCCGCCCCGGCAGTATTAGGTAGCAGGGTATAATGCTCCAGATCGAGCATTTCAAGAAAATTCGGCTGCTGTGGTTCATAGATATTCATGCGCCTGACGGCGAATGTTAATATCTCCGCTTCAGAGACAGCCACAGCCTCTTTCTGAATTTCGAAATTGGGAAATTTTCCGGTGCCGAGTAGAAGCCGAGAATGAAACGCGTGCGGGCCAATCTTTAACATTTTAATCGCCTCCTGATTGAAATTTACGTATTTACGTCGCTTGTGCATGTGTTCTACTTAACCGCCGCCAACAAAATGGACCAGCTCTATCTTCATGTCCTCCTGCAGTATGTACTGAGAGTGCAGGCCCCGATCGACAATCTGCTTATCCACCTCGGCGATCACCAGTTTATCGGTGAGCCCGAGATGATCGATTAGATCTTGAAGGCTGGTTCGCTCAGAAGACTCTGTGGACAAAGACAACGGCCGACCATTAACGATTAAATTCATGGTTCTTCCCTTCCTCTCTTATTGATAGATGATGGCTGGAACTGCAAAATCAGCGATATCCTCTGCCGGAGGCTTCGCTTCGATCAGATCGGCGATAATGGCTCCGGTGATCGGGCTAAGCAGAATCCCGTTGCGATAATGCCCGGCTGCGATGAACAGGCCTTCGATCTCCGGATGCTCTCCCATATACGGCAAGCCGGTTTGCGTCTGCGGACGAAGACCACTCCAGCAGCGCAACCATTCCGCTTGATCCAGAGCAGGAATAAGCTGTCTCGCTTCATCAATGAGCGTGGAAATACCGTCTAGCCTGACTTGACTATCGACCCTTCCTGGCTTCACCGTTGCTCCGATCAATAGCTCACCGTTCGCTTTGGGAACGAGATAACAGCGATCGGTATATATCGTCCGCCGAAGCGGCGGACCAGTCGGCCTGACAGCAATGCATTCTCCCTTCACGGGGTAGAGCGGCAAGTCATAGCCTGCCGATTGTAGCAGACGGCTTGATTGAATGCTGGATGCGACGACAACTTGTCGGCAGGCAATCACTTCGTCACGGATTCGAACGCCGCTTATTCTCCCCCCGTCATAGAGCAACTGCTGCACTTCGCTATATTCCCTGAACTCAGCTCCCAGGGATTTCGCCGCTGCTGCGTAAGCGAAGGTCAGTTGCGGGGCAATCACTTGACTGTCTCTGGGCAGGTGCAGCGAACCGGTGAATATCCCCGTCAGAGACGGCTCCAGTTCTTGTGTCTCTCCAGGACCCAGCCAGTCGGCTATCAAACCTTGCTGCCGCTGCTGTTCCGCATAGGCTGAATACTTTGCCGCATTCTCACTGTCCCTTGCAATCCGTAGCAAGCCATGCTCGATCAGCCCCACCTCCAAACCGGTTCGCGACTTCAAATCTTTCACTAAGCGTGGGAACATCGCTCGGCTCTTGAGTGCTAATTGCAGCAGCGAAGCCTCGGCAATGAACTCTGCTTGCGCTGCCAGCATCCCCGCAGTTGCCCCCGATGCTCCACCGGCGATCTGCTCCTTCTCGAATACCTGCACCGCGGCACCTCTTACCGCCAGCTCGTAAGCGATAGAACAGCCGATGACACCGCCGCCGATGATGATAATGTCCGTTGATTTCCGCATGGGTCTACCTTCCCTTCCTGAAATTTGCTTCCTCTAATCGGTGGGCCAGCACTTTGGCAGCATTCACCGGTTTGTCAGCACGGAGCACATGGCTGATTACCGCAATGCCTTGCGCTCCATGCTCCAGTACTTCGTCGATGTGCTCCGTCCCAATCCCGCCGATGGCGATGACCGGGGCCCTGGACGCGGCCACGACTTCCCGGAGCATGGCCAGACCCCGAGGTGCTAAGCCCGGCTTGGAACGGCTGGCGTAAATATGGCCGAAGAACAAATAATCGGCTCCGGCGGCAGCACACCGTCCGGCCTCCTCTACTTCATGCACGGAGCGGCCGATGCGAAAGGAACCGGGCAACCGGGTCAGTGCTTCCAGTGGCAAGCTGTGATTGGCTAGATGGATGCCGCCGACACCGCAGGCCCAGGCCACATCCAGACGATCATTTATCGTTATTTTGCCTGGGGGGACGCCTTGGTCGAGCATCCGCTGCACTCCAGTCCATATCTCAAGTGCCGTGCTTCTCTTTTCACGAAGGTGAATGGCAGTTACATAAGGGTGAATTCCTGCTGCGAGCCCGGCAAATTCAAATAAAGGCATTATTCCGTCAGATATAACATGGAGCTCATACATATGGAACAAGCGCCTCCTTTCTTCCAAGCCATTTCCACACAAAAAAGCCACCCTCCGGCAGGAAAGTGGCTAAGTACGCTTCAATTCATGAACACTATGATTCTCGGTTAAGCTTGAAGACATCTGCGACACTTCCCTACGCTGGTATAATCCAGATCAGGTTCAAAGGGTCCGGAATCCTCCGTCTCAGCCAACATTGGCTCCCCTAGTGTAGAAAGGCTATTAAATTACGTACAAATATATCATAGTATCTTCCCATTGAACAGAACAAATATAAAATTCAGTCAATCGAAAGCAGTTATAGAGTTATAGATCATGCTAGATCATGATTCAGCTTCGTATTCCAAGGCAGGAAGCTCCATGGGCATTCTGGTACGGTCAGCTGCCGCTGGATAAGCCGATGATGCAGCATTGTGCTGGAATCATCGAGATCCTTATCCCAGAATTGGCGGCCGATAATATAAGCCAATCCATATTCCTGCCAACTACTATAGGACTGCTGCAGCTGAACGGCGTTATCCAGCAGATAGCTCCAGGCATATTCCTTCGAAATATACCCTATTTCTGCGCTTAAATAACAGACAGCGGCAGCTCGGCCAAGATCCCAGGCGAGGATGCCTGCTTCCGGCAATACCTTATCATATCTCTGCACAACCTTGGCATTAATCGCTCTGAATTCCTCTTGTTGAGATTCGATAAATTGCTCCTGTCTCTGTGGTGTCATGAGACTCATCAGATTACGGACACGATTAAATTCCGAGCGATGCCCCACCTCGACAAGCCAGTTAAGGGTGCTATAGGCGCTCTCCTCATCTACAATGCTCCAGGATTCATGCAGGAACTCCTCCCTGATGATATCGATATCAACTTCTCCTTTACTCAGCGCATATTCATCTGCATAAGAAAAACCATTGCTATGGAACAATACATCACCTGCAGCCAACGCCCATAATTGCGATGAACTAAGCAAGCTATTCATTTACGATCACTTCCCCCGGGAACTCGATTCGCAAGGCATGGTCTCCTAGAATATCAGGAAAATCAAATCTTTGGGTCGTTTCCTTGAGATAACGATACGGATTCATGCCTAACCGCCCTAAAAATTTACTGCGTTTGCTATAATGCTCTTCTAAATACTGCAGTCGTCTTCTATAGTCCGGATGATCAGGACAATCCTGCAGAACGCTTCTCGCAATCTCTAATCCTTGCTCTACCTCTCCAGCTCCATAGAGAACGAGACTATAATAACTGCCTGTATCTCCGCGCAGCCCCGCATCATAGGCTGATTCTAAGCAGTCCCTGGCCTGCTTGTATTTATGGGCATAATACTGCATGAGCCCGGCATAGAACAGAATGTATGGATTACTGTCCGCCGCGTCGATCCGTGTTACATACCTCTCGATGGAGGCGCTGAGCATTCTGTACAAGGATCTATCGATATTATTCCAATTCAGTAGTTCTGCAAATGCTCTCACGATATGCAGCATCGCCCATTCATTATCCTCTTCCATCGAGAGCACTTGCTCCAAGGGTTCGATCGCTTCCTCGAATCTACGTGCTGCAAGCAAGGCGGTGGCATAAAATTTAATAAAAGTACACGGATCTTCCTCGCCCTCCAGATGATTGAGCAGTTCCCTATAAGCAGCAACTGCCGCATTCCAATCCTTCAGGTACATGGAGCTGTTGCCAATGAACAGATTCGCATACAATTGTAGATCTTCTTTCTCGTATTCCAGGAACTCTCGCATATTTAATCGACTTTGCTCATACTCCTTCAGACGGTAGTAGGCGATCCCTTTGAAATAATGAGCGTAGTAGAAATTTCTCTTCTGCAGCGCCAGATCCAGCATATCAATCGACTCGCGATGCTTGCCTGTCTCCAACAGCACTTCACCATACTCAAGAAAATAAACCGGATCATTGCGATCATCAAGCTCTGCGCTATTGAAGTGAAATGAGCTCTCCACATACTTGTTCTGCTTATAGTAGCAATCGGCAATCCCGGCATGAAATAGCCGATGATCCTGATGCTCCAGCGCAAACTTATAAACCTCGATGGCTTCTTCGATTCGATCGGATCTTCTGAGTGATTCCGCCTTATAGAATAGGGCCTCGTCTTGAGCAGGCTCAAGCTCCAGCACCTGATCAAATAAAGCCAAGGCCAGCTCATAATCACTCAGGAAGTATGAATTATTCGCTCTTTCCAGCATGAGCTCCAGCTTGTAATCAACATCAAGGGGCTGAACTTCCATTGCCGCCTTAAAATAGGGAGCAGCCTCCTCATAACGATCCAGCTGATACAGCATATGGCCTAACAGATAGTTCTGTCTTTGATTCAGAGTCTCATGCTTCTCTATATAGCTTAATATGTAAATGCCAGCCTCGTTGAACAATCTCTCTGCTGCATAGGCTTCGGCGATCTCATGCAGCAGAGAGCCTTCCCCCTGATCCATCTCCATCTGCGGAAGGATCTGTTCCAACCTGCCATTCAACAGAGTTAATTGATGGATTGCATGTAGATCCCAAGGACACTCCTTCCAGACTCGAATATAAGAGCGAATGGCCTCTATATTCTTGCCGAGCTTGTCCAGACAGCGGGCCTGACCGGTCTGCGCCTGGAAGTCATCTGGCGCATAGCGCAGAATTTGCTCGTATGCTGAATAGGCTTCCTCATCGAGCCCGGTCTGATATAAGGCATTTGCCAATTCATTATAATAGTCCGTGTCCTGTGGCTTAACATCCATCTTCTGCAGAGCTAGCAGCGCCTTGTCCCAATCTTTGGTTCGCGACCAGTATTGCCCCAGCATTCGGCCAAGATCCGGCTCCTCGGGCATGATCTCCGCGGCCTCTAGCAGAAATTGCTCTGTTAACTCATCATCACGCTGAATCAGGACGATCTGCGCCCTTCCTCTTAGAGACAGGAAATGCTCGATCTCTTCTTCGTCCAGTTCGCACTTGGCCGCGAAATCATAGCTGAGATCCCAGTATTCTCGGGTCTGCATATAGAAATGATAGAGGTAGGATTCCGGGAAATACTTCGCCAGATGAGTCTCTATCTCTGTCCAGGCAAAAGACTCATTCAACAATCTCCACACGGGACCCGGAGCCCAGGAGCGTTCCATGAACAATTTGAACATTTCGTACTCGAGAATCTGGCGGGTCTCTATCGCGATATATTTATCATCTTCCAGCAGTGCTTCCCACCGTTTCAGATCGACCCGGGCATGAATATCATCATAGATCGCAGCTGCAGCGTTCAGGAAATCGACGGCCAAGGCCGTAGGCACATCGATCTCAGCTTGACTATCCGCATCTCCATCTGCGGCCGCTTCATCATCAGTGGAGTCGTTCTCCATTACCTCCTCTATCTCTTCTGCCTGAGCCTCTTCTTCAGCTTCAGCTTCATATTCCTGCTGAACCTTGGCATTTCTCGCTTCATCAACAGCGGTCTCATAAGCTTCGCGCAGACGCTGGAACCCTTCAGGATCATCCTCCGGATGGGTCACCTTCAGCTTCGCGACATAAGCCCGCTTGATGGCTATAGTATCAAGGGTTGGTTCGATGCCGAGCAGGCTCCAGAATTCTGACATCAGAATTCCAACCCCCTCTCAATCGCATCTAAATAAGCCTTATAGTCTGTGACGGCCTCGCGGATTTCACGGTCGTTCTGGCGGTTCAGAATCTCATCGAATTGCTGCAGCAGCAGCGCGATCTGATCCCGCGTTCTCCCGAGCGATTCTTCATAGAGTCGCTCGCCGCGAGCCAGCAGCAGCTTGATCTCCATCCGATCCCGCGGATGGATCTTGATCTCGGAGAGTTCCTTGAACCTTTGCTCGATCTGTTCTTTGGAGAATTGCCCCGGATTCTCTTCAAAGATCACCTGCTTTTTCTCTCCTGTACTTACTATCGTCGTCTCCACTTCAAGAATCCCGTTAATATCATATGTGAAGCGGATATCTACGGCTTCTTCCCCTTTGGGTGACGGGGGGAGATCGACGGAGAATTCACCGAGTGCAACATTGTTCTGGATCAGGCGGCTCTCTCCTTGATAGACATCGATATTCATCGCCGTCTGATTGTCGGTAATCGTATAGTAGCGCTGAATCTTGCTGACAGGCACGACGGAGTTCCGCTCAATAATCGGACTGAAATAGCCCGGTTCGTATTGCCCTGATGAAGTCCGCATGGTCGTGCCAACCCCGAGTGTATAAGGACAGACATCGGTCAGTACGATATCGTTCACCGCTTCGTTCCTCGCCTTCATTCCCGCCTGGATGGCCGCTCCGATCGCGACAGTCTCATCCGGATCGATATGAGCCGAAGCCAGGCGATTGAACATTTTGGCGACAAAGGAAGAGATGACAGGCATCCGGGTCGCTCCACCGACGAGGATAATCGCATCGAGATCAGACGGCCGGATCGCTGCATCGCGAATCGCCCGTTCGATGGGATGTCTAAGCCGCATCAGCAGCGGCTTGGCCAATCTCTCAAATTGCTCATGGCTCACCGTCAACGGCTGCAAGGTATCCGGCTGGCTAAGCTCCATGACCGCCACCTTGCTCTGAGACAAGGTCTGCTTGGCCGTCTCAGCCTGCTTGCGGATCACCCCGGTTAGCTTGATATCCTCCAGATTGACACTGCCTGCTTCCTGCCGCGTGACGAACTCCTGGAACAACAGCTCTGTAAAATCTTCCCCACCCAAATAATTGTCACCGGCCACAGCTTGAACCTCCATCAGATTCTCGAACCGCTCCAGAATCGAAATATCGAAGGTGCCCCCGCCCAGATCGAAGACAAGAAAGCGGGTATTGGGCTCCTCTAAATGAAGTCCATAGGCTACCGCAGCTGCGGTCGGTTCATTAATTAACCGGTCCACCTGCAATCCGGCCAGCTGCCCGGCTCGCTTCGTCGCTTGACGCTGAGCATCGTTGAAATAAGCAGGCACGCTAATGACCGCCTCGGTCACCGGGGTGCCCAGATAAGCCTCTGCATCGGCTTTTAATGAACGCAGCACGAATGAGGACAGGTCCTCCGGCGTGAACTTATATTGACCCAGCCGAAAGCTCTTGTTCGTTCCCATATATCTTTTGAAGAGGGAAGCTGTCAGCTGCGGATGTGTAATCAATCGCTGCTTGGCGACCTCCCCGACGATCACTTGTCCGTCATCATCCAGACTGACAATCGATGGGGTCAGGTGCTGGCCTAGCGCATTGGGGATGATTTTGGGCCCATCTGGTGTAAAAGCAGCAACAACGCTGTTCGTTGTACCTAAGTCAATTCCGATCATCGTCAAAATAAATACCCTCCCATTTCTATCTATACAAATTCTTTTCTATCTATTTTCTATCAACCGCAAATCTATGTATCATAAGCTCAGTTTCCCGTCGCGTTCCATTAGAGTTACTCTATATCTGCGTAATACGCTTCTTTCTGCTTCTCCCAATATATTTGATCTTCTTCTGTAATCGATCTTAGGACGCGACAAGGATTACCAACGGCAATCACGTTATCTGGAATATCCTTGGTAACGACTGAGCCGGAGCCGATAATAACGTTGTTGCCAATCGTCACTCCAGGATTAATGACCGTATTCCCGCCGACCCATACGTTATCACCTATCGTAATCGGTGTGCCGAATTCCAGCAGCGTATTACGTACCCCCGCATCAATCGGATGACCCGCCGTATAAATTCCAACTCTTGGACCGAACAATACATTATTTCCGATCTTGACCTTGGCTACATCTAGAATGATACAGTCAAAATTGGCATAGAAATGGTTGCCAACCGTAATATTGCATCCATAGTCGCAGCGAAAAGGCGGTTCAATATATACGGACTCCCCGATCGACTCGAATAATTCACGGAGCAGCTCCACCCTATATTCCTTCTGTTCCTCGGTCGTATTATTGAATAAGCGGGTTAGCATTCGGGATTTGTTGAAGTCCCTGGCCAATTCTCCTTCACCCGCCATATATAGCTTTCCAGCTAGCATTTTCTCTTTATTAGTCGCCATATGTCTACTCTCCTGCTCTTCTATATAAGCTAAAATCTGAATTTAACTCAACTTCTATAATATATCGGCTGGATGGTTATTTCCACAGGTTCATTGTATAATTGTAAGAACTTGTATTCCCTAGTAAATGATGATTGGAGGATAACTATGACGTTATTGAAGGATAGCTCTCATTGGAAAGCGTATAAAGAACGTTATGAACAGACCTGGCTTAAGCTACAGGATTATGAGGAGGAGAAGGCGGCGAAACTGCTGGACCAAATGGATTATGAAATGCTGTCAGTGAACCAGAAAATCCGTCAAAAACTTCGGCCGTTCAATACAAAACTACTCTGGATTATTCCCGCTTGCGTCATTTCCTCGATGTCATTGTTATATGTGCTGATCGTATGGGTGGCATTGATCATCGAGTGAAGTTGACATAATAATAGTTATGTAAACTAATATATAATTTCATTTGAATCCACATCCATAAAAAAAGACCACCGGGAGGGTGGTCTCATTATTTTCCAATTCAAATCCATCAGTCTATCTAAATATTCTCCTGCTTAATCGCCTCGATGATATTCTCTTTCTTCACCTTGGAGCTGGAATAGAGCATCGCCGATCCAACGATGACGAACACACCGATGATCACAATAACGAGGCTGATCCATGGCACATCAAATCGGTATGAGAAAGAGTTCGATAAGGAATAGTAGATGAGCAACATCACACCGAAACTGAGCGGCAAGCCGTAGAGAAGTGACTTGATGCCATAGAAAATACTCTCATAGTTGATCATCTTATTGAAGCCGTGCGGTGTCATACCAACGGATCTCAGCATAGCGAATTCACGCTTGCGCAGTGAGATGCTGGTTGAGATTGTGTTGAAGATATTAGCGACAGAGATCGCCGTTATTAACAGGATAAAACCATACGTAAAGACCGATAACAGTGTTATCGTCTGCGCATCTCTCTGCTTATCGCTGTACAGGTTCCAGAGATAATAAGATTCCGCTTCCTTCAAACTCAAGATATCTCGCTCTGTTCTGATTGGATCTGTACTCTTCAGGAAGATACTATTTCGGCTATATCTTGCCTCCCCGCCATCTCCAGCTAACAACTGATTCATGACAGGCTCGGAGACGATAATACTTAGTTCAGATAAACTTGAAGTATCAATCCCGAGTGGTCTTTGCGCCGTTAGTGCAGCTATCTCAACCTGGGCTTTCATCGCTTTTTGCTCTGAATCTACCTGATCGCTGATCAGCTCCAAATCATCGCCAATCTTCGAATACAAGGTCTTGGTCTCAACGAATTTCTTATGAACATCGTCTAGATAGCTAGCTTGATCGATGACAATAGCCTTCATCTGCTTGGGATCATTCAGCTCCTCACTGTTCGCACCAATCTCGGCCGCATATGCTTCCAGGCTCTGACGATCAAGCGCGTACATATGCACATAATATTGGATTTTGCCGTTCTCCAGTATACTCTTATCTTGCTTGACCATTTCCTTTAGAGGATATGCAGCCACTGCGGGATCAATCCAGGTACTCCAAGTGCTCCGTTTCACTAGCGAATACTGCTGAATCCCGTTTAATTCAGCGACCGATTGCGCGAAATGGGGATCCATTTTCCCGTAGATACTAACTAGCTGAATATCGTAATTTGCGCCGCTCTGTGTCATCTCCACGGATCTCTTCATGTTATTGGTGAAATAAGATACAGCAAGGAATAGTACAATACTGATAACAAGTGAGAACACGGTGGCCTGGTACTTGCGCTTGTTGCGCTTCAAATTCTTCAGACCGATCTCGGCTTCGAGGCCGAAGACCTTGCGGACTAACTTTGATGTCTTCACTGTCTTGCCCGTTAGCTTGATTTCAGCCGTTTGCCGGATCGCTTCGATCGCGGTCACCTTCGCCGCCCTTCTGGCAGGCAAATAAGCGGAGATAAAGATGGTGAACACCGAGACGAGAATGGCAGTGATCATTGAGAAAGGCGTGACTGTCACGCTTACCTTCAAGTTCTCTGAAAGATCCAACGCCTTTTGAATCACAGAGTTAATGACAAGAAAGGTGATTCCAATCCCGGCCAATCCGCTAGCAATTCCCAACGGAATGCTGATTAAGCCGATCACCGCTCCCTCGAACAATACCGAATTTCGCTTTTGTCTCCGGGTTGCCCCGACACTTGAGAGCATACCTAAATGGCGGGAGCGTTCAGCCACAGAAATGGCAAACGCATTGTATATAAGCGCCACTGAACCGACAATGACAATCCCCATCATGATGGCAGTCAAGGAGTAGAGCAGCTTGTTCAGATTATTATTATTCGTAATTCCATAATAACGGAGCAACGCACTGTTATATTCAAGCTGGTTCTTCGTAGCCCCGATAGTCTCCGTTAACTGCTCAGCATGCTTATATATAGATTTATTCACGTTATGAAGCGTAACAGTAGCATTCGCCACATCATTTACTCCGAGCATATCCTTGTCTATATAGGAGATCGCCGTATAACTTGCTCCCCATGAACGTTCCCATTTCGGTGTCTCTATCATCCCTACAATGGTGTACTTATGCTCTGTTAAATTGATCAGTTCTTCACCGGGCTCTCCTTCCTCTGTGAGCAGGAAAGAATAATTCTCTAAGGTCTCAGAAGGGATATCCTCAACCAGGGAATGGCGTTGCCCCACACTTAGCGAGATCGTGTCGCCGATTTGATAGTCCGTGCCTCCGATCCGGGTAATATGCTGGGGAACCACTATTTCTTGTTTATTCTTAGGGAGGCGCCCGTCGGCCAGCTTAATATTTAATTGCTGAAATGCAAAGTCACTATATTCTCTGACGAGCAGATAAGGTTTGTTCGAAATTTCTGGATTCTCAAGATAAGCGTAACCGAGATTTCTGGAGATAGATAATCCCTTCGTCTTGCTGTCCTGCTGAATCGCCTCGATCTGCCGGGCATCGACATCATGATACCGAACATGCCACTCCCCATCCGTTGCAATCGAATGTTGCTTCAATAGATCCAGAAATGAGGCGCTAATGGTAGCGACCGCAGTAATCATGGCCACGGATATAATCACGCCGATGATCGTAACCCAGGTCCTCCGCTTGTTCAGCCTCATATGCCTGATCGTCAGCTTATTAACGATGTTCATGGACGGATCACCTCGTCCTTGGCAATCCTTCCGTCTTCAATAGAGATAACGCGATCCGCCTGGAGTGCTATTCTCTCATCATGTGTAATCACGATTAGCGTCTGATTGAGCATTTTGTTGAACATTTTCAGCAGGGCGATGATTTCACTACTGTTCTTGCTGTCGAGATTTCCCGTAGGTTCGTCCGCCAGGATAATAGACGGATTATTAATCAAGGCCCGGCCGATGGAGACACGTTGCTGCTGGCCCCCGGATAGCTGATTGGGCAGATGATTTAAGCGGTCGCTTAGCTTAAGCGCGTCGACGATCTCTTTAAGCTGCTTCATATCCACCTTATGCTGGTCAAGCAAGAGCGGCAATGTAATATTCTCTTCCACGGTCAGCACAGGGATCAGATTGTAGAATTGATAGATGAGTCCGATTTGTCGACGCCGGAACACGGCCAGCGCAGTCTCATCCAAGCTGTAAATATCTGTATTATCGATGATGACTTTACCGTAGGTCGGACGATCAACACCGCCAAGCATATGCAGCAAGGTTGATTTTCCCGAGCCTGAAGGACCGATGATCGCCACGAACTCCCCCTTTTGTACCGAGAAAGATACGTTATCCAAAGCTTTGACAGCCATTTCACCCTTGCCGTATATTTTGGACAAATGCTCTATCTTCAAAATTTCCATGCAGAATCCTCCAGTTCATTTGTTGATAGAGTCAGTATAATTAATGAAGATGACTATTCAGTGACTTGGTAAGTGACAATCTAGTCACTTTGCAGATGAGTGATGGGCTGCCTGTTAAATAACTCGCTTGTAAAAATTGATTCTAAACCGCGTACCCTCCCCGGGGAGGCTGCTGACATCTAGCGTGCCGTCCTGACTTGTAATAATGCTGTGGGACATAGCTAGTCCTATACCCACACTGCTATCTCCGGCATTCTTGCCTTTGTAGAATCGTCTGAATATATAAGGCAAATCCTCTTTGGCGATGCCTTGCCCATTGTCAGCGATCTCTATAACCGTGAACAGCGGATTTTCCTCATATTGAATCGTAATCCTCCCGCCATCATTCGTATGCTCGACCGCATTCTTTAACAAATTAATCAGCGCCTCCGTCATCCAGTTCAGATCCCCTGTGAAGGCTGCTTCCGGATCACCGTGAATCTCAAGCGACAGCTCCTTAATATCGATCGGGATTAACAGCGGCCCCAGCGCTTTATGAAGCAGCTGCTCAACACGAACCGGCTCCTTCTTGAACTGGATCGCGCCCGCGTCAATTTTGGATAACTTCAATAAAGAAGTGATCAGCCATTCGATTCGCTCTAATTGGATACGAATATTGTTGGTAAATTCCGTCCGCTTCGCGTCAGGCAGTTCGGGATGGCTGAGCAGATCCACCATGACTAGCATCGAGGTTAGAGGTGTTTTGAGCTGATGGGAGATGTCGGATATGGCATCGGTGAGCCGAAGTTTATCCTGCTGAAGAAGAGTGCTTTGTTCGGACAAGCGGAGCGTCACTTTATATATTTCATTCTTCAGAATGCTCAGTTCTCCCTCTTCATTATCGCGTACATCCAGCGTGTAGTTCCCGCTTGCAATATTCCGTAAATAGCCCGACAGCTTCTCCATTTCGCGATATCTCCAGCGAGTGAACAGATAGCAGCAGGCGATCAGCAGCAAGGATGCGATCAGAACGATAATAATCGGGGGAATTGGTAAAAAGAAGACAGCGGCTGCGGCGGCTAGCGTAATTCCACACATGATCAGCAGTGTGATCCGGAATTCTCTATTTCGCAGAATACGAATCACCTACCTTATAGCCAAGTCCACGAACGGTCTTGATCAGTGTCGGCTGTTGAGGATTATCCTCCAACTTCTCTCGCAATCTTTTGATATAGACGGTTAATGTATTGTCATTCACAAAATCGCCAGCGATATCCCAGATGCCTTCCAGCAGCTGCGTCCGTGATAGAACCTGTCCGATATGATTTGCAAAAATAAGCAGCAAACGGTATTCCAGCGCTGTCAGAGCCACCTCGTTCCCCTGTTTATAAACCTTACCTTCTAGCGTACCAATCCGCACATTACCGATGTCGATGAATGCTTTGGGCTGCGTTTGCTGCTTACTCTGCTGCTGGTTCTGATAGCGCCTAAGCACGGATTTAATCCGTGAGGTTAGCTCGCGAATCCGAAATGGCTTCGTAATATAATCGTCCGCCCCCATATCCAGTCCCATAACAACATTCACTTCATCATCTATCGCTGTCAAGAAAATAACTGGCAGATCTCTTCGATCTTTGACCATGCGACAGAGATCATACCCGCTTCCATCCGGTAAAGATAAATCGAATATGCAGAGTGAAATCTGCTCCAGCCGCTCTGCAATGACCTGCCCGGCTGACTCCGCATTATAGCAAATGATGGTGGCAAATCCGTCCTGCTCCAAGGAATATTGAAGCCCTGCAGCGATCGTCTTGTCATCTTCAACTAGTAATATGTTCATTAACAGTCATCCTGCTTTCATATATTTTCAATGACTATATTATAGCATCGACGGGTGACTTCGCTATTTCCAGCTCGTTTTAATTGATTAATATAATTAAATGTTAATGTAATGTATATCTTTCCGACGTTCCATACGTTCAATTTTGTATAATCCTGTTGATTTCCTGCCATAATATCTCAGAATTCAATTACATCAATGGAGGTCATCAAGTGAATCAGAGTATGCAAGCTCAACAAATCTCACAGTTAATCCAGCAACTAAAGCAACAGACCAATCAGGCATCTATGGCGTATCAGCAATTAATGCGGCAGGAAGAGAGCAATGCGCAACAACTGGAGCAGCTGGCTCAGCGCGAGCGCCAGGCCGTTCAAGTGATTCAAACCGCGCTTCAAGGGCATCAGACAGCTCTTCAGCAATTACAACAGATCTCCAATTTAGCGCAGCAACTAAACAATACAATGACCCAGTCGGTAAGTTATATGCAGCCTCAGTTTAACTCGTCAAACCAGCCTACGGGGTATATGAATCAACAAAGACAGTAGTTCCCTCAAGTGGCTCCGTCAAATGAAGAGAGAATCTTAACCTGATCTCTCTGAAATGCGGAGCCACTTTCAGGTTTAAATATGTTTTAGAGTAATTTATCCCCTGATTATAGAATTATCCCCCTACAAGGAATCTGTATGTTAAGTTAATATTTTCCTAAACACCTAGATAAACCGAATACAATATAATTATTAGGGGGAATTGTGTTGAGGAAGTATTCAATGATGCTTTTGAGTCTACTTTTATTGTTCTCCATGATCCTAGCAGCATGCGGAGACAACAAGAGCGGTAGCAACTCTTCGGCTGCGGATGGGAACGCAGGCAAGAACGCTGCTAACACACAACAGGACGATAAGAACAAAGATGCTGCCCCAGTCAAACTCCGTGTATTCTCGACGTTTGGTGGAACGGATAGCGCTCGCGAAGCTTTTCAGCAAGCGATTGATGAGTTTACCGCCAGCCACCCTAATGTAACTATTGAGAACGATACCATGTCAGCTAATGACGATGGATTCCGTACGAAGGTAAATACGGATATGAACAGCGGCAATGAGCCGGATCTTCTCTTCTATTTTATCGGCGCTGATGCTGAGGGCTTCGTTAATGCAGACAAAGTAGTCCCGCTTAATGACCTTCTCGATGCGGATCCTGAATGGAAGAATGGCTTCATACCTAGCGCGCTTGATTTTGCGAAGCAGCCTGACGGCAATATTTATGCAGCACCGCTTACTGGTTTCTATGAAGGTTTATTCGTGAACAAGAAGATTTTCGAAGAGAATGGTCTGGAATTGCCAACGGATTGGGATAAACTTACCGCAGCTGTGAAAACGCTTTCTGCCAAAGGGATTATTCCTCTCTCCGTACCGTTTGACCAATCTCATTATTTAATAGAATATAGCATTCTGTCTGCTGCAGGCCCTGAAGGGCAGAGCAAAGGCTTGAAGGATGGAATCGATCCTAACTGGGAAAAGGCGTATGCCGCGATGAAAGAACTGTATGATCTCGGAGCCTTCCCTAAGGATGCCGCTACGATTGACTTGAATATGTCCGGCAACTACTTCAGTGAAGGCCTCGCTGCCATGACCATCGAAGGGTCCTGGGCGATCGGCGGCTGGACAGATGAAACGAAGGATAATGCGACGGTTATTCCATTCCCTACCGTACCAGGTGGTTTAGGAAGCGGTAATAACGTGGTGGGCGGCTTTGGTTCCGGGTTCTATCTCCCTAAATCGGTATATAACGATGCTGCGAAGAAAGATTCAGTAGTCGCACTGCTGAAGCATCTGACTTCTCCAGCTATTATTCAGAAGATTGCCACTGCTAATGGTGGGACACCGGCAGCTGACGTAGAAATTAGCGGCTTGGCTCAAGTAGCTATGGATGGATTTGCAATGGCTGCTAATTCGGATTCAATTAGTTCGCCGGTTGACAGTAAGGTTGCTCCTGAAACTTTCAATGACCTCCGCGCTAGTGTTCAGCAGGTGGTAACTGGTAAGAAAACACCGACTGAAGCTATCGAGAGTGCCAAGAAAGTGGAAGATGCAAATAAATAACAATTACCTCCCCTCCACCCAAAATGAATAAACGGATGTGCGCCGCCCACTCGCTTGACCCCCGGGCGGCGTAGCCGTTTCAAAAGCAAAATACTAAATAACACAACAAAGGTGATGATTATGAAGGGCGATCGCAAATACATCTTTATGTTTCTTTTCCCATCGGCTCTATTTTTGACAGTCTTCTTATACTATCCGTTCTTCAAGAGCTTCTATTTAAGTTTCTATCGCACCAAGGGCTTCTTCGACAAGAAATTTGTCGGATGGGACAACTTTGAACGATTGTTTACCGATAAATTGCTCGGGGCGGCGACATTGCATACGCTAGAGTTGATGCTCTATGTACTTCTGTTCCAGGTCGGAATTGCGCTCGTCTTAGCGGTTCTTATCGAGGGGATCAGCCGCTTTAAGGATTTCTACCGTACAGTGTTCTTCTTCCCGGTTGTCATTTCTGGTACGGCGATTTCATTGCTGTTCGTTCTTTTCTATAACTATAACTTCGGATTACTTAACAATATTCTAGCCAATTTTGGCATTGAGAAGATATTCTGGCTTGATGAAGGTAACGCACTCAAAGCCGTGGCGATCCCAACGGTATGGCATTATGTCGGCTTCTATTTCATCCTCTTCCTGACGGCGATGTCAAAGATTCCGGCTGACTATTATGAGGCTGCCCGTCTGGAAGGCATCGGGGCGATTAAACGGACGACCATGCTAACGATCCCGTTAATTATGAGTGACATTAAGGTCGTTATTACCTTAGCGATTACAGGGACACTCAAGGTATTTGAATTTGTATGGGTCATCACGAGCGGACAGAATGGCTCGGAAGTCCTGGGAACCTATATGTACAAGAAAGCCATGGTCGACCAGAATTTCGGCTATGGATCAGCCATAGCGATTTATATGGTGATATTCGGCGTATTGCTGGCGTTACTGGCCAATCGTTTGTTAAAAAGAGACGAGATTACATACTAAGTCATATAGGGGTGTACAGTTATGGAACCAACAATTTCAGTAGAACCTAATGTTCGGCGCGGAGAATACAGACGGTTCAAGCTCAGCACCGTCTTTATATATTTAGTTCTGACCGCATGGGCGATGACGACGATCTACCCGTTATTCTGGATCGTGAACAACTCCTTCAAAGTTTCCAGAGATGTTATGAATAACTCATTTAGCATCGCCAAGGAATTTAATATGATTAACTATACGACAGCGTTCGACCGGATTAATATCGGCAAGAGCTATGTCAACAGCTTGATCATGTCCGGATCGGCCGTTATATTAGTGTTGATTTTTGGCGGATTGGCCGCTTATGTGCTAGCCAGATTTAATTTTGCGGGAAAAAAAGTGCTCTACTCCCTCTTATACGCAACTCTGCTGATTCCAGCCTTCGCCACGGTTGTTCCGGTGTATGAGCTGCTGATCAAGACGGGCACTGTGAATACGTACTGGGGACTGATCCTTCCCCATACGGCAGGTAATCTGACCTTCGCCATTCTCGTCATGGCCGGCTATATGTCTACAATTCCGAAGGAGCTGGAGGAAGCTGCATTCATCGATGGCTCGAACCGTTGGCAAATGTTCTACAAGGTGTTCGTGCCCATCTCCAGGCCGGTCTTCGCTTCGGCTAGTATTTTCGTCTTCCTGTGGTCCTATAATGATCTGTTCTCGGCCTTGATCTTCGTTAACAAGGAGAATGTCCGTCCGATCGTGGCCCTGCTGAATGAGATCAGCTCACAGTATGGTACGGATTTCGGCCTGATGGCCACAGCGATTACACTGACCGTCATCCCGGTCCTGATCGTCTACCTGTTTATCTCCAAGTATATTCAACAGGGTCTGACAGAAGGGGCCGTTAAAGGATAACAACTTTCAAAAGCACATAAGAAAGGTCGAGTTATTAGGGATGAGAATTACCCTTCTACTCGACCTTTTCTCTGTTCCGTGACACCGCCTCTTGGGGTGAAGTGCTGCGCGAGGTACAGATTATAAGTGCTTTTATGCAGTTATGATGACTGTGATTACAGATCGAGCTCATATAAGTTTACATAACTATTATTATGTTAACTAACTTTATGTGCTCACCAAAGGGATTTCCATTTTTTTATAACTTGCTATGCAGTACATCGGCCAAGCGCTTGATGCCTTCCGTAATATTCTCATTGGACATATTGGAGAAGTTCAGGCGTAATGTATTATGCCCTCCTCCGTTCGGGAAGAAAGCAGCGCCCGATACGAAGGCGACATGATTATTCAGGCAATCCTGAAGCAGTTCTGCCGAATCGATGCTCTCGGGGAGCTCCAGCCAAATGAATAGACCGCCCTCCGGGGTGCTATGGGACACGCTGTGCGGCAGGAACTGTTCAATGCAGGATACCATAGTAGTGTATCTTTCTCTATAAATGGCTCTGATTCTATCGATATGTGCATCGAGATCATTCATTTCCATATACTTGACGGCAATCCTCTGAGCGAAGCTATCGGTGTGCAGATCGGAGGATTCTTTTAATAATACATATTTCTCGATCATGGCCTCATCCGCACAAATCCAGCCTAATCGCAGCCCTGGTGAGAAAATTTTAGAGAAAGTGCTGAGATAGATAACCCGACCTTCTGAGTCAAAATGCTTAATCGGTGGCAAAGGTTCACCCGCGAATCGGATCGCACCGTAAGGATTATCCTCCAGAATTAGCACATCGTATTGGTTGGCCAGTTCCACCATTCTCTGTCTTCTCTCCAGGTTCATCGTCCGGCCCGTCGGATTCTGAAAATCCGGAATCGTATAAATAAACTTCGCCCCAGGATGCGCCTGTAGCTTCTTCTCCAGCTCTTCCATGATCATCCCGTCCTCATCCATAGCAACTTCCACAAACTGCGGATTGTACAGCTTGAATGCATTAATCGCTGCTAGATATGTAGGACTCTCACATATAATGACATCGCCATCGTCGATGAATAATTTCCCCGTTAGATCAATAGCCTGCTGCGAGCCGGAGGTGATCATCACATGCTCATAGGAAGCTTCAATGCCGATCATCTTCATTCTATCGCAGATAGCTGTTCTCAGCGGTATATAGCCTTCGGTCGTGCTGTATTGGAGAGATGCAGGGCCTTGTTCGTCTAATACGGCCTCGCATACCGCCTTCAAAGCCTCAACCGGGAACAGCTCGGGAGCAGGAAACCCGCCGGCAAAAGAGATCACCTCGGGTCTCTCAGACATTTGTAGCAGCTGATGCGTTCCAGACGGCTTCATAGCGCGAGCTCTTTTAGAAAAATTAATGTTCATTCTTGTTGCTCCTTTATGCAAATAACATGCTGTTTGGATATTCTAATGAAACTACAGAACGCTATTTGCTCCAAAACAAGGCTCCTTCGAATCTAACGAAACACCATATCGCTATTTGAGCTAAATTTGGGCTATAAACCGTGATTTTGGCAAAATAGCGATACCCAGTTTCGTTATAATTTTCAGCGGCGCTTTTTGGCACGAATAGCGTTACCACGTTTCGTTAGAATTGCTAATCAGATTATTATAACTCAATATCGATATGCCTGTCATTTAGCATCTCGAAACAACAGATCCAGAATCTTATCATCAGCTCTGCGATTCTTGCCCTGATAGGGATAGCAATGGATATGAATGGCCGGATTGAAGTTGATCTCGATGATACTGTAGTTCTGAGCGCTTGCTTCCTCATGAATATTATCGATCATCATGTCTACGCCGCAAATGACAGCGCCAGCGGCTTGAGCTGATCGTACGGCGATTCGCTTATAGCTGTCCGGGATCTCATCGGTGAAGTCGATGCTATCCCCTCCGGTGCTAATATTGGAGTTCTCGCGCAGGTAGACGATCATCTCTTCATCCGGTATATCATGAATGCTCTTGCCCTGATTTTTCAAAAACATCACTTCGGCTTCACCCAGCTCTATTCGCTCCAGCGGTGTCTTGTAGCCCTTGCCTCTTAGCGGGTCTTGATTCTTCAAGGCCACCAGCTGCTCGATCGTATGGCTACCGTCTCCACGAACATTGGCGGGAACGCGATGCAGAACTCCAACGACCTCATCCCCCATGACCAGGAAGCGATACTCCTTGCCCGTCATGAATGGCTCCAGCAGTACCGTGCTGTCATAAGCGAAGGCCATCTCGAACGCCTGCCGATAGTCTTCTCTGGAGAATTGGTTCTTGAAAATCGTGATGCCGAGACCGAAATTGGTCGATTTGGGCTTGATGACGATGGGTCCCTCGCTATATTGCTCATAATCATTCAGCGCTGCTTGTAGATCATTGTAGGCCTCGCCCTCAGGAACCCGGATGCTATGTTGCTTCAGCACCTTTTTCGTCACGATTTTATTCTCCATAATAAGCACCGAGCTATAGGAATCCAGCGAAGTCTTCGTCGATTGCTTCACATATTCTATGTGGTTTCCCTTCTTCAAGGCGATAAAATTCTCATCGCGATCCAGAATTTCGAAGGCGATGCCTCGCTTCACGGCTGCCTTCAGCAATAGCTGAGTGGACAGCTCCAGATCCTCATAGCCGTTAAACCGGTAACCTCTCTGCTTACTCTCGACAGCATACTGCTTAGCCATCTCCAGATGATAGGCGACATAAGAGGATTTACCGACCTCAGCGCGAATGAATGCCGCATCGCTTAGTTCCGGGTTCATCACTTTGCATTTCTCCTGCTCCAATAGCGACATATAACGGTTATCCTCAGGCTGCAAAATACTGACCATTTCCTGCATTTCGTTCAGCAGGCGCATCGCCTCGTCCGCGAAGCTGATCCCCGTGCCATCGGGGTCTATGGAACTGTCGATTCCCGCTTTCATCAGCCGATCCACCTTCATCGCCGCCTGCTCCTGTTCCACGGCATCGAAAGGCTCTTCTATCTTAAGCAACATGAAGATCAGGAATAAATGCACAAAGTCCAGCGTTTGCCGGCAAATGCCCGCCTTCTGCAGCGGATTGAGGTCAATCATACGCAGCTCCAAATAAGCGGCGCCGTGCTCGATTAACCCCTGGAGAAGATCTCCCCCTGCAGTTGATTTGATCCGAACCGGACTATAGAATTCCTTGGCACTCAGTAATTCATGTGAATCGACGAGCGTATGCAAATCATGAACATATTCCTCCAGGGAATTCAGCGACACCGGGAAGAATTTATTGTTCCTGTATCCGCAGACACTGTTGCGCAAGGACACCATATGCGGGAAGAAATGGCTCTTGTCAGCGAGCTGTTCACTTGCAGATACGCATTTCTCAACATAGCTAGGATCAAATACCGGGCTCGCTCCCACCACATAGGCCAGCAGCCAGCGATACTTCATCACATTGCGGGCTACTCGAAAATACAGTTCATCCTTGAACCCTCTGAAACTCGGCTTAGACTCCAGCTTCCCATATAATTGCTGCAGAAATCTCTCATCGAAAGAGAAGTTGAAGTGAATTCCACTGAGTAGCTGCTTCTTACGGCCATATTTTTCAGCCAGCTGTTCGCGGTATATGTCCTCTGCAGGATGACCCAGTCTGGCGATCGGGATCTCCTCATCACATGGTAATGCCGGGGGATTGCTGCTTGGCCACAGGTATTCATCCTCCAGCTGCTCTGTCACGATATTATGAAGCGCCTCAAGGAAATGAAGGGCTTCATCAGTGCTATTTAGAGGTGGTGTGATCATTTCGATCTGGCTCTCGGAGAAATCCGTCTGAATATAAGGATTGTCCAGCTTATTGCCGAACACCTTCGGGTGCGGGGTAAGAGCCAGCTGCCCGTTTGCATCGACTCTTACATTCTCTTTCTCCAGTCCGAATCGACCGCGAAACAGTCCGTCGTCGAGATCGTGTTCCATGATTCTTTTTATCAACTGATGATCTAGTAAAGTCATATCGAATTCCTTCTTTCATTCACAATTACATCATTACATCATTACATCGCTGCATGATTGCTGCTTACCGCAGCTGTTCTATCTAACTTCCGAAGTGAGCCGATGAACCATCCGGACAGGATGACTCCCTTCAATACACTGCTTAGTGCGATAGACATCCATATCCCGTTCAGACCGAAGGGGCCGGACAAGGCTAAGGCCATCGGAATGCGCAGCGCTGTTAAGGTAATGCTGAACATGGGCGGGACATGTGTCTTGCCGATCCCGTTGAAGGCCCCTACCGACATAATCTCCAGACACATGAATAACTGCGAGTATCCGATAATCCTCATATAGTCGGTTCCTAGTGCCAGACTGCTAGCCTCACTCAGGAATAGCGAGAAGAGCTGACCAGGGAATAGAATGAAAATAACTGAGATCAAAGCGCCGAAAATAACCGTTAGCAGCAAGGCCTGATAATATCCTCGATGAATGCGGTCGAGCCGTCTCGCGCCATAGTTTTGACCGAAGAAAGCCGCAATGGCGCCCTGTAGTCCGCCGATGGTCATATAAGATATCGCTTCGATCTGGATACCGACCTTCTGTACGGCAATCGCCTCCGCCCCCCATTGGACGATAAGCTTGGCGATAATAATGGAGATGATGATGAAGGTTACCCGCTGAATCGTGATTGGAGCTCCGAGTTTGATAACCTCTTTCATCAGCTGAATATCCGACTTCTTCCGCAATGAGAATAGCGAAGTATTCTTCGTACGCAGGATGAATAAACCGGTAACCACCAGATTCGCGATCAGGGTGGCGATGGCTGCCCCCAGAACCCCCATCCCCGGAATAGGCCCTAATCCAAAAATCAGCAGAGGATCGATCAGCATATTGACCAGAAAGCCTAGCGTGAATATTTTAAAAGGCTGTTTACTATTTCCGTAGGAGTTCAGGATGGTGCTGAACAGAGTATTGATAATCGTAAAGATCGAGCCAAACAAGGAGATAACGAGGAACTGGATCGCCATCCACTCGATTTCTTCATTCGCTAATTCGAAAAAGCCGATCAGCTTATTTTTTGTGAATAATATCACTATAGTGTACAGGATACTTAGGAGCAAGGACATAATGAATCCGTTCTTGATGTATATCAGAGCTCTGGACTCTTCGCCTTCGCCTACACTATGGGCCACCTTAATCCCTGTCCCAATCGTAATCATCGTTGACAGTGCCAACGCCAGATTGATGAAGAAACTCGCGGTTCCAATCGCTGCCACCGGGCCGCTCCCCAATCGGCCTACCCAGATCATATCGATCAACCCATAGGTCGTAGATATGAAGTTAGTAGCAATGATAGGTAGTGTTAATTTCAATAAAGTCGAGGCTATAGGGCCCTCGGTTAAAGAATAAGCTTCTCTCATTTCAACTCTCCTGTCCCGTACAATAATGCTGCCTATAATATTATAATTCCCCGCGAATTTAATCAAATCATGATTTATCCATAGACTCGGGAATAACGCTTATAATATAACCTTTGTATTCATATTGTGAGATTTGCTATAATTCTCTAGAGATAGAGATGGTTTGTATTCAACAATTCATTACATTACATAGTAAAGGGGAAATCTTTTAGATGATCATTAAGCCCAAGACACGTGGTTTCATTTGTACGACAGCGCATCCAGAAGGATGTGCGAAGCAGATCGAGCAACAGATTGAATATGTCAAAGCGCAAAAGAAAATTACAGGACCAGTCAACGTGCTCGTCGTAGGTGCTTCGACCGGTTATGGACTAGCTTCCCGGATTGCCGCGGCATTCGGCGCTGGCGCCAACACGATCGGCGTATTCTTCGACAAGGCGGCTGAAGGTGTACGTACCGCAACGGCGGGCTGGTACAATTCAGCAGCGTTTGAACAGGCCGCACAGAGCCAAGGGCTGAAATCCTTCAGCATCGTCGGCGATGCCTTCTCCAATGAGATCAAGACGAAGACGATTGATCTGATCAAATCCGAATTCGGCCAAGTTGACCTGGTCGTATACAGCGTAGCTTCCCCACGCCGCACCCATCCGGTGACGGGCGAGACCTTCTCTTCGGTGATCAAGCCGATTGGAGAAGCTTATTCCAACAAGACGATGAACTTCCATACGGGTGAAGTATCGATGACCAGTATCGAACCGGCTACGGAGGAAGAGGTTAGACAGACGATCGCTGTCATGGGCGGTGAGGACTGGAGAATGTGGATCGATCAGCTGTTGGAAGCGGGTGTACTGGCTGATGGAGCGACTACGGTGGCTTATTCTTATATCGGTCCGGAGATCACACATCCTATTTATCGCGAAGGAACGATTGGTAAGGCGAAGAATGATCTGGAGCAAACAGCGCATCAATTGCAAGATCTGCTGGCCTCCAAGGGTGGACGGGCTTTTGTATCGGTGAACAAGGCGCTTGTGACCCAATCCAGCTCGGCGATTCCGGTAGTTCCGCTCTATATCTCGACGCTGTACCAAGTGATGAAGGAGAATGGCCTGCACGAGAACTGCATCCAGCAAATGTACCGCTTGTTCGCGGAGCATTTATATAATGAGAATGCCAAGGACGAGAATTGCTTGATCCGCATCGATGATTGGGAAATGCGCGACAATATCCAGACCGAGGTGATGAAGCGCTGGGCCACAATTGAGACGGATAATGTGAATGAATTATCAGATCTGGCTGGATATCAGCAGGACTTCTTCCAATTATTCGGCTTCCGGACCGAAGGGGTCGATTATGAAGCAGACGTTGATCCGAGCGTAGACATTCCGAATTTAGTTTAATAATACAAAATCCCGTCTTCTCTTTTGATAGAGAGAACGGGATTTTTTTAGGTTTTATTTCGATGGTGTATCCGTTGAATTTGAATCCTCTGAATCCACTGTTGCTACAGGATCGCTGGGGGCTTCACTCTGCTCATCAAGAGTAGCTTCTGACTGCACGGCCTCAGCTTCATCCTCCGCCTCCCACTGACTCTTGAAGAAGATCTCGTATATCTTGATGATGATAATCTTGAAGAACATATAGACAGGAATAATAATCAGCATGCCGATAATACCGAATAAATCGCCGCCGGCGAGCACGAGGATAATCGTCGTAATCGGATGAATGTCCAGCTTCTTGCCGAAGATGAGTGGTGAGATCAGATTATCCTGAATTTGCTGGGCCACGAGTATGATCACGAGCGACCAGATCGCCATCGATGGAGATTCGATCCAACCGATAATGACGATCGGAATGGAGGACAGAATCGCACCGAAGAACGGAATGAAATTCAGAATGACCGCAATTACTGTGAGCAGAAGTGCATAGGGTAATCCAAGGAACAGGAAGCCTATATACATCAATACGCCCAGGGCCACATTGACCAACACTCTGCTGATAATATAGCCGCTCAGCGCACTATCGATCTCTGTGGTGACCTCTTTTACATCCTGATGGTATCGTCTTGGAAAGAAACGGGCGATCCCACGGCTGAATTTATTCCCTTCCTTAAGCATATAGAACAGCAGCAACGGTGTCGTGAACAGGATGATCGCAAAGTTAGAGAAGAATGAGAACAATCCGGAGACATAATTGCTTAATAAGGAGAAGCCTCTGTTCAAATATTCGGACATATTAGACAGCAGGCTGAAGTCCTCAGGCAAGAGGTCCGCGAGTACGCCGTTCTCCTCCAGCTCCATGAGCTGGTGACTGAATTTATTCAAATAATCCGGGGCACTCAGTAGCAGATTCGTGATCTGGGCACTCAGTGACGGCCATACGCCAATAATAAAGCCTGTGATCAGAATGGCCATGACCAGATAGATTAGTAGAATGGATATCATTCGTTTGATCTTATGCCGCTCCATATAGTCTACCAGCGGACGCAGCATATAATAGAAGAATCCCGATAACAGTAATGGAATAAGAATAACCTTCGTTAACGATCTAATCGGCGTAAAAATAAAATCCACCTTCGAGCACAGATACACAATGACCAGCACTAGCGCGACAGCTAGGCATATTTTAATAAATTTATTAAGTTTGCTCACACGACTCCCCCATCTTGTTTTATCTTTAGAATTGTTTTTATTTCCTAATTATATCCTCAAAGATGAAGCTGATTCAAATTTAGTAGGATTGAAGTGTAAATATCGACGAATCGACCCGTGTCGAGTGTAACGAAACACCATAAACACCGCATTTCTGCTATAATATTAATTGCGTTAAATGTAGATTTAATGCAATTTCCCTTTTAAACGATGAAATGGATGCGATTCTGATGAACAATACAGCTATTGCCGAGCAATATGAACGCGAATTACAGCTATTTTCGATTTATATGAAAGACCGGGAATATTCCAAGGAGACGCAAAAAGCTTACACTTTCGATGTGATGCATTTTCTTCATAACTTGGATGGTAAGAATGTAGGCGATGTATCTGACTTCGACGTCATGAATCACCTGACTCTCGTCCGTGAGGCGGGTGCTGGAGCGAGATATCGGAACCGATGCCAGTCGGCGATCCGTCTCTTCTATAAAGTGCTGGTGAAATTCCAAATGACAAATCATAATCCAGCCTTGAATATTGAGAGGGCCAAGGTGGATAAGAACCGTAAGCCTACTTATTTGGAGAAGCCCTTTCTCGATGCCTGCCTTCAGCTTATTGAGGGAAAATATGTCATCCGCGATATTACGATCGTAGCACTCATGGCATATGCCGGCTTGCGCGTTAGTGAGATTGTGCGTCTCAACGTTAATGATTTCAATAAAGAACGGTCAGAGCTTGGTGTACTTGGTAAAGGGGAGAAATGGCGTTACATCCCCCTCCCTGCTGAAATGAACGAGCTGCTGCAGCATTACATGGGCGAACGGATCGAACCTAAGAATAAAAAAGATCAACACGCTATGTTCGTATCACAGTTTGGACGAAGAATTAGTAAGCGGATGGTACAGACGGTGGCGGAGAAAACTTTTGCGGCCTTGCAGAGCGAATATCCCGAGCTGCGGGGAATGAAGCTGTCGGCGCATAAGCTGAGGCACTCCTTTGCTACGGATTTGCTGCGCAGTGGAGCGGATCTGCGTACGGTGCAGGAGCTGCTGGGGCATGAGGACATTTCAACGACACAAATCTACACCCATGTGCTCGATGAAACGAAGAAAAAAGCGATGAACAGCATTCATCCGGATCTAAGCCGATTGAAGCTGAAGCAGCAAGTGAAGTGATGTACTGCGCTATTTCGGGCAGCGCAGTGTTGGCGCAGCTAACGAACCGATAAGTAGGGGTTGGCTGCCGGCACTATGCTGCTCCAGCCCGATCCGGCGCCACTCTATACACAGATACTACCTCTTCAACCCAAAGTAAGCTATCAAGTCTATACCATGTTCCTCGATCTCCTCCGCTAGTTCTGGAGAACCCTCCAAAATTTCAGGCGTTATGACATCAACCGGAACTATACAGGCCTCTTCCCAGATCTCATAGCATATTTTATCTAATTTATCGGTAGCATCGACATAGATGTCCAAGTCTGACCCTATACGGACCTTACCCGTAGCTCTCGATCCGAACAGGATCATCTCTGTTATTTCAGGAAACATATAGAGAATACCTTTCAACGACATTTCCAGGCTTTTAGATAGGACGGGCTTATTCATTTTGTAAAACCTCGACAAGTTGGTAGATTTCTTCTAGATATCCCTCGGAAAATATACGCTTTACAAGAGAGTTTGCCTCAAACCCACTGTATACATGGGACATACGATGTCTGCTCTTAACTAAGCTTTCCCATAAATTTTCATTCACAATCCAACCTCTCTTGTAAGCAAATTTTAACTTATCTAGAAGATGTGGGGTGCTTTCAAAATAGTAATTTTTAGCTAAAAATCCGACATAATTCAGGACACCTTCTACACTACCTACAAAAGAAGATACTACGGATCTGGAAAGAGAATCTTTCAAATTCGAGTCTTGTTCTGACCAAACATTGTAGGTTTTGATCGTTTTTCGCAAGTCTTCTATTTGCCTGTTTAGTGTCGAAAGCTTACGTTCTTTTAACGTTTTATCACTACTGGAACTAGAGGACTTATTCATCTCTTTCTTCTACTCCAATCTAAATTTCAATATTTTCGTATAGCATTGTATTCTTAGTAAGTATTATCTACCAATAAAAGATGACCTATACTAGTGTTAACTGACTGTTAATTTAGTCATCCGTTGCTCAGAGCTCCACAAATGCCTCCCCCTCATATTATCATAAAATAGTAACCATAAATCACACTTATTTAGAGTAAACAAAGACGTTAAATCGACATAGTTCATGTCGCTAAATAAGAGAATTGGGCGGATTTACAGATGAGTTAATTGTATAAATGATTAATGACATTAATATAGTGGATTGATGCAATATGAATCTTCATACGGCATAAAGGAAGGGCTTGAGAATAGACAAGTAAGTTTAAGAATCGTAAGTTTGTGGAGCGGCGTTAGGGCGTCTTCCGGAAAAGCCTGCGATTATGCAGGAATTTTGCTGATATTCGTCCTAAAAGAGTAAATTCCTGCGAAAATGCATCTTTTTTCTCCGTATAGGCTTGATTTAGCCAAAATATAAGGAAATACCTGCATATTTGCAGGTATTTATCCAGAAGAGGCGGTTTGGGATTGAAAAGCCTGCACTTTTGCAGGAATTTCCGATTTTCGAGCCGATCTGGTCGGTGAGCGTAGCCGATGGCCTGATGGACAATTACTCCACCCCTACCGGTAAATCTATAAATTCTGAAGCCCAATCGGCAAAGGAAAGTTCTCTGCCCCAGGTGACTTGATTAATCGCATAGGCGCAGCCCCAATCCAGCACCCGTTGGTGCAGGATATGGACCCGATAGCGTTCCTTGAAGCCAGCTTTGGATTCTGAATTAAGATAGTAGCGTTTGATGAACTGGGTGGCCGCCTCGACTTCTCCCCGGTCCAGATACATGGTCATAATTCGGCTTACATCCGCCAAGCCGTCGCCGAAGTAGCCGTTAGTGAAATCAAATAGACCCGATAGCCGCCATCCATCGGCTTGAGGCTGGAAGAGCAGATTGTCCAGCTTATAGTCCCCCATGACGTAGACTGGAGCAGAAAGCTCGTTAAAGGCCAACTCTGCACTGCTCAATACTTCCTCCACCCATGCGAGGTCCTGCTCCGTAACTGTAGAATAATTCTTCGCATCGGCTAACCAGTACCTGATCCGCTCATAAAGCCAGGCGGTATATCCTGCGGAGAATTCTATGATTCTCCCCTCCAGCGGCTTATACTCTCCACAGCGATCAACTTTCCAGCACTGCATTTGCGCTAATGTGTCCGCCAGCAATAAGGCAACTGCTTCCCGTTCGACTTCGTTCAGCCCGGCATACGCAGCGGGATCACTCAAATGCAATCCTGGCAGTCGGGACATGATGGCATAGGACCAGCCGAAGATGTCCTCTGCTTCATCCACAATATATAGCGGCGGAATCGGCAATGATGTGGTTGATCGCAAGTGCTCGATATAATACTTCTCCTCGATGAATTGCCCAGGATAGAGCGGATTTCCCTTCAACACATACTCCCCTGTAGTGGATTGCAGGAACAAGGTCTGTTGGCCAACCCCTTTCGAGGTAGGCGCATATGAGATCAATTCGCCCAGATGGAAGCGATGCAGCATCAACTGCAGCTGCTTCCCTGTTATCTCTCCCAGCTTAGGAGAAGAGAAAAATATTTCCGTCGTCACAGCCGTTCACCCCCCTATATAATCTATCAACGATATTCAACTATATATTTTACTACAATTCCATCAGTAGATCTCAGCTGTCCCGCAAGTTTCTGCGGTATTCATCCGGTGTACAGCCGACGACCGCTTTGAAATCCTTAATAAAATGCGACTGATCATGATCCCCCAGCTCCATAGCTAACTGCGTCAGATCGATTGGCATCTGGCGATCCATCGTCTCGGCAGGCATGATGATCGATCAACTCCTGACTTTATCGGAAACCGTGGTACTTGTCGTGTTTTTACAATACATTGGAGCCGAGCCGGAAGCAGCATCAGCCTACCCTAATTCAATGTGCCAATCGATTCGAACTGTGGGTGACTGTCCTTATCAAGCCCGGCTTCTTCCCTCAATGTCGCCAGCGCATCGTAAAGATCAGACTGCTTCACATAGACAAAGGGACTCTTCCAGGTGCTATCCATATGCAAAGACTGAATTTGATCCGGCTTCAGACTGGAGAAATTGAAGATTCCTTGACGCAGCAGAGACTCCGGAATGTCCGAGACGACATTATCCCCGATAATATCCAGGATGGCCCCCCATTGGCTAACCCCGCTCAAGGCGCTCATCTTCTCCAAAATCTGCTTGATCACCTTCTGCTGTCGCTGATTGCGCGCGAAGTCGGAAGACTCCTGGGTGCCTTGGTTAGATTTGCGATAGCGTACGTAGTCGAGCACCTGCTGACCATCCAATTTCTGCAGCCCCTTGTGCAGGTCAATATTCGTCCCGTCTGCCGTATCGCGATACTTCATATCCATTTCAACATCGATCTGCAGTCCATTCAGCGCATCCACCGTCTGGCGCAAAGCATCGAAATTGACCACGACCATATAGTCGATCGGCAGATCGAACATCTCACTGAACAATTGCTTCGTATTTGCCATAGCCTGAGATTTATCCTTAATATAGTAATGAGCATAATAATAATTAGCCTTGCGGGATGATGATGATTTCGTCTTGATCTTTAAATCCCGCGGGATCGACAGGAAGCTGGCTGAACGGGTATCAGGGTTATAGCTTACCAGCATCAGCACATCCGTGTTCATCATCCCTTCCCCGCCCTCCCGGCTGTCGATGCCTGCCAAGAGCAAAATCATCGGTTTCAGATCCGGAGCTGGCTCAAGCGGGGGCACCCCCACATCACCTGCATCCGGCGATTCAACAGGCTTTTCCACGGCAGATATTTGCTGTATCGCATGATCCGCCTTGTAATAGAGATATCCGGCATAGCTGCAAGCCCCGAGAATCAGTATGACGAATACGGCTACAAACGCTTTCAGGGCTTTACGTACGGTCAATTTTTTGCTGATGTAAAACATAGCTTCCTCCAATTCGATGTTGCCTTATTAGTCTATACGTGACGACTGATTCTGCGAGCGAGGCAGACCTGCCTTGCTCCAAAGGCTATCATATAAACCCAGACAGGCGTCCGTACACTTGCGGGCGAAGGCCCAATGACGAACGAGTTGATGGACTAGAATTGCGCTGATGACACCGATCAGTGCCCCTCCTACCACATCAGATGGGAAGTGAACCCCATTCCAGATGCGGGAGAAGGCGATCAGACTGGCGAGCGGAAGCCACAGAATGCCATCCTTATGCCGATACAGGCAAATGGCGGTGGCGATGACAAAGGAGCCGATGGAATGATTGCTAGGAAATGAGGCGTTCGCAGCATGGGAGATTAATTGATGCACCTCCATCGCGACGAAGGGTCTGTCCCGATAGAATAAATGAGACAGCACTTCTCCGGCTCCAAAGCCGATGCAGGCGGCAGCGAGCGCTACGATGACCATTTTCTTGTTCTCCCGCCCGCCAGCGAACCAATAGATGATGATTCCGAGATAGAAGAGATATTCCGCCTGTTTGGACAGAAAGCGCATCAATGGATTCAGTGCATCTAGTGATACAGATAACTGATTAATCGCTTCGAATATAAGCGTATCTATTTGGAAAAAACTCAATATTCAACCCTTCTTCCTGATAAGTAGTAGATAATAGTAAATCTGTGTGGTGCTTGAAATCCTATGAAGAGGCCTGATTGCTATTATGAGCGTGAACGCTTAGCACCAGCCCGATCGCGAGCATATTGCTGAACAGAGAGCTGCCGCCATAGCTGATGAATGGCA
Organism: Paenibacillus aceti; assembly: GCF_003614185.1. Lineage (GTDB taxonomy): Bacteria > Bacillota > Bacilli > Paenibacillales > Paenibacillaceae > Fontibacillus > Fontibacillus aceti. Next base: position 1,286,569 of record NZ_KZ987724.1, on the reverse strand, counting down.
ATGAGATCCCCGTCAGCGGAACTAAACCGATTAACATGCCGATGTTCACGAAGATTTGAAAAGCCAGCATGCCCACAATCCCGATGACAATGTAAGCCCCGGCGTAATCCTGACTTTCGATGACAATTTGAATCATCCGATAAATGAGCAGAAAATACAGCACAAGCAGGACCGCCGATCCTAAAAACCCGTAATTCTCACCGATGACGACATAGATCGAGTCCGAATAGGCATAGGGAATGAAGCCCTTCTCGATGTAATATCCATCGCCTCCACTCAAGCCGCCCGAGCTAATGGCGCGCATCGCGTTTTTGACATGCCATGATTTATCAGGATCGCTTGCGGGATCAAGGAAGGTCTGAATCCGCGACATCTGATGCGGCTCCACAAATCTGGCCAGCAATTCCTGGTTCGCATTGTACAGCCAAAATATAGTCACGATCGCAGTGACCATAATGGAGATGAACAGGATCATGTAAAGTAAGCGGATATTGCCCATCCACAGCATGCTGATTAACACGCCGATAAACACAAGCGCAGTCCCCAGATCCGGCTGCTTCATAATCAGGATGGTCGGGATCATGAAAACGATGCAGACGGGCAGCAAATCCTTGAATAGACGAAGCTGTTCCCCCTGTCTTCTACTCAGCAGCTGAGCAGCGAGCAGGATGGTGAATATCTTGACGAGCTCGGAGGGCTGGAGCTGAAAGGGACCGATGTTCAGCCAGCGCACCGCTCCATTGATGTTCTCGCCCGCAAACTTCAGCGCGATGAGCAAGCCTATGCCCATGGCGTAGCCGATGTACAATATTTTTCCCAACAGAGCCTTATAATCGATCCAGAAGATCACCAGCATCGGTATGCAAAAGAACGCAAACAGATATAAGTTGTTGATATGAAGCCCTTCCAGCTTCGTATCTCTAGTAGCCTCATAGATCGAGAGGGTTCCGCAGGCTACGAGACAGACGAGAATGAATAGAATGAATTTATCCAGCTTTTCAATTTTGCGCTTAAGCATTACTATGACCTCTATCCTCGTAGACATGTAGATGTATAGACATAAAAATGGGCATCACAAATAGTCCACTGAGCGCGAACACGTCTTGATTCAAGACCTGTGCCCCGGACGGACTACCCGTGTTTGATATAGCTATATCGATTAATCCAGCTCAACCTTTCCACGGAATTCTTGCTTTTTCTTAACAAGCCTCAAGCCATTATCATCTAATTCATAAATATCCAGTCCATTCCCAGCCTCTCCCAGCGACCAGCTAAGAGCAAGCTCGGATCGTCCATCGCGGTTCGTATCCGGAAATCCGGCATACTCAACCCCGTATCCAAAGCCCTTGATTTCCGATAAAATTTGCCACCGATCGTTCTGCTGCCGGAATAAGGCGGCCTTAAGGGCTCTGCCGGACGGAAGATTCTCCTCGTATACCACGACCGCTTCATCGACCCCGTCTCCATCCATATCTCCATAGGAGATGGTCTGCCCCAGATTGCTCTGCATCGGTACAATAACCTGCGCCTGCTTCGGCAGCAGTTGAATAAGCTCGCGGCTGGTATTGTCCTGTTGAAGACGACTAGCAGATACAGGAGGCCTGATCATATCGGCTGGCATCGCGGGAATCCCACATCCTCCAAGCAGCCCTGACAGCATTAATATCATTCCGGTTCGACCTAATTTACTAAGCATGCTGATGATCATCCCCCCTGCGTATCCAAGGTTAATATCTATTGTAATGATCCTTTCGTCCAAAGTGGTTATGAAATAGTTAAATTTCGCTGATTTTCGACAGGCAGGATGATATCGACCGTCGTCCCCTCTCCCACCGTACTGCTGATTCTTAATTCTCCGCGATGCAGTCGAATGATGCGATCTGATATGGCCAGACCCAAGCCGCTGCCTGCCGCATGCTGATCCGCCTTATAGAATTGATGCAGCACATGAGCCAGCTTATCCTCGGCGATCCCACTCCCCGTATCCTTCACCCGAATCAAGGCTTGCCCTTGCTTCATATGTGCGCTCACCAGGATGAGGCCGCCCGGATCGGTATGCTTGAACGAATTATCCAGCAAATTAATCAGCACCTGCTTCAGACGGTTTACATCAGCTTGGATAGGAGGAATCTGCTCATCGACTTGTATCTCCAATGCGAGCCCTTGCCTGTCAGCTCTAGGACCAAGCTGCTTGCCCATCTGTTGAAGCAAGGCTTGGAGATGAACCGGACTGAGCTGGAGGGTAATTCTTCCATTGTCCAGCTTCGAGAAATCCAGCAGCTCATCCACCAAATGAGTCAACCGCTCGCTCTCCGACTCGATAATATCCAGCCCTTCCTCCATCAGAAGCTGATTATCTTTCCCGTTGGCCTTCAAAGTGATCACCCAGCCCTTGATCGAGGTAAGCGGTGTTCTTAGCTCATGCGAGATCGAAGAGATAAAATCATTCTTGAGCTGCTCGGTCTTCAGGATTCTTGCGGCCATCATATTCAAAGTATCCGCCAGAGAGCCGAGCTCATCCTGATAACGCTTACGCACACGTATATCGAAATCTCCTTCTGTCATGCGGTCGGCAGCCTGCTTGAGATCCTTGATCGAGCGGGTGATGGTCCAGGACAGGAGCATCCCAAGCAGCGTAACGATCGCGAGAACGAGCAGTCCGACCAAGATCAGAATCAGTGTAATCTGCTTGACCGTATGCAGCGTCGTCGTCAAGGAAGTAGCGAATCGGACCTCACCGAGCGTTACATCCGCTTCATACTTCTTCAGCGGGTAAGAGACGGCTAAGACCGGTTCATGGGTGAGCGGGTCCTTCCCCCTCCATACTCCGGGCGTGCCGGTCATGGCTACTTGAACATCGGGATATTCGACCATGGAGATGCTGCCCATGCTTCTCTCGTACCCATTAGAATCCTGAAGCAGTTGGCCGGATGCGGTGATAATCTGAACCTGGGCATCTGAATTATACACGAACCCCTTCAATAGACGCTCAGACTGACTCTCCAGATCCTCTTCGGCGAAATATTGCTGAAAAAAAGAAGCAGATAGCTCTGCTTGATTAATCAGAATCCGCTCCACATTATGTAAATAATAAAATCTGACGGAGGCGATCAGAAAGATCTCCAGAATCAGAACGGTAAGAAAGATAACGACCACATAGCTTCCTACTAATCTCTTCTGTATACTCATCGCCTTATTCGTCCTTCCTCCAGCGATATCCGAGTCCCCATACCGTCTCAATCCAGCGAGGATGGGAGCAGTCGTCCTCCATCTTCTCGCGAAGCTTGCGCACATGGACATCGACCGTCTTCGGATCGCCGACGAAATCCTCCCCCCATACGAGATTCAACAATTCATTTCGTGACAAAGCCGTATCAGGCTGTTCGAGAAAGGTCCGCAGCATCTGGAACTCCTTCGGCGTCAGCTCGATGATCTCATCCTGCTTGAATACGCGATTGGAATCGAGATCGAGGCGGATCGGTCCAGACTGGAGAACCTGCCGCTGCGTTCGCACGCTAATGTCAGTACGGCGCAGTATCGCATGAATCCGAGCTACCAGTTCTAGAGGATTAAACGGCTTGACGATATAATCATCGGCTCCGATTTCAAGCCCCTTGATCTTGTCAAGATCCTGCCCGCGTGCTGTCAGGAAGACGATGATGACCCCTGGGTCCTCTTCCCTGATCCTTCGACAAATGTCGAAGCCATCGGCATCGGGCAGCATAATATCGAGAATGATTACATCGGGCTTATTCGTTTGGTAGCTCTCGATGACCGCCGCTCCGCAAGAAGCCTCATGTACGATAAATCCGCTATGGGTCAAATTAATAGAGATAAACCGGCGAATATGATCATCATCTTCCCCGATCAATACTTGATTGCGCGTTATAGTATCCAGGATTTGCACCTCCCAACCATGGATGCTAGTAAGGTCCTATCACCTTCTACGATAAAGTGGATATTACTCGAAATAGATAGTCTTGTCAAAAATAAGCGAACTTTATACAAATATATGGTACAATTATCATATACTAGTTTTTTGCAGATATAGAAAAAAAGAGAATTTAATAGATCGGGGGCCGAATTCTATTGTACAGATTGTCACGAAGCGAAGGGACTTTTACTGAGGAACTCTACAATAAGTATTACAAACGCATTTATACCTACTGCCAAAAACGCGTAAAGTGGCAGAACGAGCTGTCTGATCTGGCAGAAGATTGCACGCAGAACACTTTTCTCGAGGCTCATCGGCAAATCTCCCGCTTAAGATCTCATCCTAACATCGAAGGCTGGTTATATACTACAGCACGGAATATGATCAATCACTCCTACAGGAGCATGTACGCGAAGAAAAGGCGTGAGGTCATTCTCGATGAGACGATTTCCAACAGTTTAATGGAGCTGGATCAGGATCTGGAGCGTCTTTTTCATGAGCACATCAATTATGAAGCGCTCTGTAGTGAGATTCTGGGCAGGCTTAATGAGAAGGAATATGAATTATATACCGACTACTATCAGAACCGAATGTCTGTATCAAGCTTGTCTGAGAAGTATGGGATTACCGTCACTGCCACCACGACCAGAATTCATCGCTTGAAGAAGAAAATCAAGATGATCATTCATGAGCATTACAGCGATCATCTTGACTAGGGCAGGTCATAAGACTGAAGCCGCTTGTCATCTAGCAAGCTTCTATATTGCAGTTCTCCGTTTTTAATATGAAATTGATCGGTGTAGATCGATTCCAGCGGATGTACCTTGCCATCCAGTTCCTTATATACATTGAGCCGGTACTGATGATCTATATAGTAGATAGCCCCATTGTAATAAGCTAGCGCCAGTCCGGCTCGTACATCACGCGCTATCACCTTCTCACGGCCTGTACTCCGCTGAATCTGCACCAGTTCCGCATCCACTACATAATAGATATAATTTGGATTCAGAATCAGGCTGTACACGGGCGAGATGTTCCTGCTTATCTGTTCCATATCCTGCTGCTCGGATACAAGACCGAAGAAATCCTCGGTATTCTCGCGCAGACTGTTATATATGAGCTTCTGGTGGAAGTTCTTCAGATCGATACCATAGATGCGGATTCCTTCCTTGCCCAAGGTTTGGGTGACATAATAGCACCAATCATCGCGGACGAAGATGGTCGAGATCATGCCTTCTTGCCGGAAGGGTTCGCGCGTTAGCAGAATTTCTTCACCTGTAGCGAGATGTCGGGCCGTAATCAGGCTCTGCTCCTCATCCAGCTGAATCGCATACTCGGCGGTCTCCCCATAATTTCGCAATTCCCCCGCATCGAAACTAAAGACATCTTCCACCTTTCCCCGACTATCACAACCGGTGAGGATCAGAAAGCCGATGATCAGCAGGCTAAGTGGCAATGGGAGCTTAGTCTGCTTCTTATAGCGCAACCGCGATCTTAGCATATACCTTGAGTATTTCTTCAGACTATATAGATAGAGCAAGGCGATCTCTACGATATATCCGATCATCAGCAGCAGGAACACGCCCCTGCCGATCGCCTGGAATTTCACGAACTTCTCCACCGTGCCTTGATCGCTATAAGCGCTCTCGTAGACCGTTCCCCATAGATAGCCCGTACCCGCGAGCAGGCCCGAGGGCAGCGGGAGATAATAGAGCAGGGATTTCTCCGGGAACAGGATGTAAGGTAAGAAGATCAGAACGCTGCATGTAAAAAGAGTGATGATTGACCTTTTGCTGAGAATACCCACGCAAGCGATGCATCCGGCGAATAAAACTGCCCCGACTATGCGGATCAGCAAAAGGGCCAAGAATGCCTGCTTCAGCGTGACAGGATACTCGCTATTGGCGAAGAACTCGAGACTCTGAAGTGGGAAGCTCCCATGCGGCAGACCGATCATACCATCCAGGCAGAGATATTCAATGAAGGTAAAGATCATAGTAACGATCATCGCCAACATCGCCCCGATCACCAGCTTCGCAGCACCAGTCCGATATTTTCCTCGGGAGCTCGACAGCAGCAAGGCATCCATCCCACTCTCATATTCATGACAAAATAACGGGGTCAACACAATAATCAGACTAAGCAGCAGCACGAAGTCGGGCTTGCTATGACCGAGCAGCGTGCTCCACCCTCTCTCATCCATCAGATACCGCTCTTCCGGCGCCTCCTTGGCATAGTAATACTGATTATAGATTACGTTGAATACCGCACTGTTCTTCATTCGCTCATAGTATTGCTTGCTCGATGATTCATAGGCTTCCTGTGTGATTTCTCCGTCTTTCCACTGCCGCGCCAGTTCATCCAGCTCCGCGCCAGCATGGACGACCGCATAATACTCTGCTTGCAAGCGCTGCTCCTTCTCTGCCGTCAGCTTGCCTTCATACTGATTCATATAGGCGGCGTAGCCCTCCGGGTTCCGATTAATGATCAGGCTTGAATCATAGCCTTGCTGCAGGGTCAGGGCGATCTTAATCAGGATCATCAAGCCGAGGATGAGCAGTCCTTTTTGCTTGATCAATAATTTATGCCATTCTGGATACAGCATATTAAGCCCCCTCCTTTACGGCGAACCCTGTACTCCGGCTAAATCGGCTTGAGGTGCTAAATAGGCGGATCACCCCATACAGCACGATAGAGATAATCAGCTGTAGAATAACGCAGACGGTTAATCTGAGCACGAAGGTATACCCGATATTCACCCCAAGCAAGTCGATGAGTAGCTCATGACCTTTAAGCAAGCTGAACGGACTGACCAAGGCCCAGACCATATATCCCGCTTCAACGGAAGCGAGGTAACCGCTAGCATAAAGCCCGCTGATGAACAGCAGCACGCCCAGTAGATACGGATAGATCACGCGCTGGAATAATGCAGACAGCAGACAGAGCCCAAGTCCGGCCACAGCAAGTCCGATCATTTTCAATAAGATTAATAAAATATAAAAACCCCCGACCGAGAGCGAAACAGGCGTATATTGATAAGCTTCAATGGCATAGACCGGCATGCCGGCCCCGGAGAGCCGATAAAGAGCGGCGAATGTCGCCAGATTCACACCGGAGAACATCAGTAGCAAGCAGGCTATATAGATGAATGCCGACAGCACCTTGGCGAGGCCCATATTTCCCTTTCCTCTGCGACTAGACATCATTAAATCATCCATCTTGGTCTCTTTCTCATGGGCATAGATCGGCACAAGCCCCAGAAGCATAAGCAGCAGGATCAGCAGATCCGAGAAACGGTAATTGAACAGCAGCTCCCACGGCTTGCCATCATAAAAAACAGGGATCTTCCTTCCGCTGTAATGATCCTGAATATACTTATTCTTCGCTTGCTCGTAGCTGTTATTATAATTTTGGTAGAAGCTTACATTGTCCTTGGCTTTCACGACGACCTGTTCGATTTCCTTCTCATAGCTTGCTGCATATTTCATAGGTTCATAGAAGTATTTCGTGATCATCACATAGTCATTCCAGATATGTCCGGTGTACGTATCCGTCTGACCTTGCTCATTATAGGTTCCATCTGCTGTCAGAGCGCTTAACCGCTCATATTCATCACTGACGTAACGGGCCTTGTCGGCCGTTAACGGACCATCCAGCTGCCGATGCATCCGATGATAGAAATCCCATTCCACCTTCGTGTCGCGGGTATGCGGCATGAAGTAGCCCATTAACCCATCGCCGCTTACATAGCCCCGATAGATCATGCAGGCATTGAGCACCAGGAACAGGAGGATGGCAGCCAATACATAGCTTCTTAAATAGTTTTTACGGATCTCATAATAGACAAGCCTTAGCATACACGTGTACTCCTAATTTATTTTTCGAAAATAGATAGAAATACGTCCTCCAGGGAAGGTCGAACCTGGTGGCTCCTCCCCGACGGGGCTTCATCACTGACAATCCGCAGCAGGAATTCGCCATCCAGCCGCTTCACATTTCTGACCTGGTAGCTTTCGACCCATTCTTCTATTTCATCCTCAGCCACAATCACATCCCACACCTTCCCCTCGACTTGCTTCTCTAGCTGCTCTGGGGAACCTTGCATCACGAGCCTGCCTTTATTTAAAATCAGGATCTCCTTGGCGATATGCTCTACATCGGGCACGATATGAGTGGCCAGCAGCACCAGCTTGTCCTTGGACAAGCGGGAGATAATGTTGCGGAAGCGGATTCGCTCGCCCGGATCAAGCCCGGCGGTCGGTTCGTCGAGCACGAGAATATCCGGCCTGTTCAGAATCGCCTGGGCGATGCCGAGCCGCTGTCTCATCCCGCCCGACAGTGCGCCGACTCTCTTCTTGTAGGCAGCGGTAAGATTGACCTGCTCCAGCACTTCTTCGATGCGGCTGCTCACCAGACTCCGGGGGATCGCCTTCAGGGCGCACATATATTTCAGAAATTCATCGGTGCGGAAGTTCTTATAGAATAGAGGGTATTGGGGCAAGTAGCCGATGCGGTCCAAATACCGGGTCCCCATCTGCTTCACATCGACTCCATCCAGCAATATTCTGCCTTCAGTAGCCTCGAGGATTCCGATCAGAATGCTGATCAGCGTTGTCTTGCCCGCCCCGTTATGGCCTAACAGCCCGTAGACCCCTTCCGAGAGCGTAGCGCCAAAATCATCCAGAGCGCATTGCTTGCCATACCGCTTCTTGATATGCTCCAATCTCAGTTCCATTCCTATCATTCCTCACTTATAAATGAAAACAAATCATATTTGCCATCCTCGGTGAACAGGATCATGCTATATTCATTCGGATTGACGGCAGGCTCGATGCGGTATACCTCGCTCACCTTCTGCGCTGGGTGGTAGTCCTCTTCCTTGACTACATCACCTGTCTTCAGTTCGTACTGGCGGATGCGGTAGCTCGCGTCTTGCTTTTTCACCGCAAGCAGATATTTTCCATCCTCGGTCACTCTGGCCATCGTGCTCTCATCCCCATCCACCTGCAACGAAGAAGCCTCTCCTGTATGCCAGTCAAGCAGCAGAACCTGACCGCTGGATGTATCGTTAATAGGATTAATAACATCGGTAAAGCTGGCATATGGCTCCGATATTTGAATATCCGTGCCCAGGAATCGCTTGTAAGTATGCAGTTTGATTTTCGGGGAGGCTAGTTCAATAAATCCATAGCTAAATTCAGCTTCATCATGATCCGCCTGACTGCCGAAGAAGACGATTCTAGCATTATCCTTCGTAAAAGCGATTTTCTCCAGACTTACTGGATTATTCGTCTCATCTACGATCCTACTGAAATTTCCGCTGGCGATATCATATAAATAGAGGTTCGTAGTGCTGGCCCAGGCGATCTTACTGCCGTCGCTGGAGACTGCCATGAACGGCTCATTCTCAAGCAACTCCTGCGGCAGGACGGAGGTCAGGTCGATTTCCTTCTGCAGCTTCAATTCCTCATCATAAATCTGCAGCAGCTTGCCGTGAATATCTTGCGGAGTTGAGATGATTTCCAGTTCGGATGAGCGCTTTACATTCACCGGTTCATCTGCCAATAGCACCTCCACGGCATAGCCTTGATCCCAGCTCGCAATGTTCTTGGCGAAGCTCTTTTGATCCAGCGTAATAGCTTCCAACTCAGCATTCGCCGCAAGATCTAACAGAATAAGCTGATTCGTCTTATAGTCGAATTTTAACTCGCGGGATTGGCTTGTAACTTTATTCTCACTATTTATTTCCTTGCCGATGGTATCCACATTCTTGATCTCTTCCCCCGGGGAGGGCTTGGGCTTATCCTGGAAACAACCTGTAAGCAGCAAAACAGCGCCTAGCAGAATGAGCAGCGCCAAAAGAGGGGGATTTTTGAGTTTTTTCATAGTTCATCCACATCCTTTATTGGGTTAGCAAATACTGAAATGTAGCGATAGGTGAGAATTCTCGTCTGCAACATCGTGGAGTCTAATAACGTTAATAGTTATGTGAGGAAGATTAGTAGAGTGATAGATGCGTAAGGACCTGGTGATGGTGTGATTACATAAAATTGTGATATGGAATATAATATAATAATTACCATTAATTTGATTACACACGATAAATAGTAACATATAAATGTATTATAATCAATATTTTGGATAAAATGACTGTCTGTTCCTGTCCGTGCCCCTCGCATAAGCTCGAAAACTGCAAAATGCAGGCTTTTCACCCTGAAACCAAAAATAGCTGCGTCTCCGCAGCTAAATTCAGTTCAATTATACAACAGCAGCGATTTAGTCTTGAGTGGAGAGTTGTTGTTCGTTAAATAGTCTTTGCCGGAAACGACGGAGATCGCATAAATCGTGTTCAGCTTATCATAAGCACTCGTATCCAATTCGATCTCGACGGTATTCATCTTCCCCTTCTGCAGCGTAGTCTCGATATAATCAGCGCCCTTCACCTGAACCGGCGTATGATTTACAAAGATCGTGGTGCGATAAGTAGTCTCCAATCCGCCATATATGCGGAATTTCAGTTTAGCCTTTCCGTTAGCTGCGGTAATCAGATTTTGATCGGGATCTTCCGGCAGCAGCTCATTTACCGTCGTCTCATCGAGATAATCGGAGCTCCCATCCGTCAGAACCGTTTCTGCCTGATTTTTGATTTCTTCCGGGATATCCTCGGTAACCGCATCCTTATAAGGCTGCAGCATCTTATCTCCGCTCAGATCCGCCTGGAATTCAATTTCCTGCGATAAAGTCGCACTTAAGCTATGATAGATCCCATAATTGGGCTTATTCTCATTCTCAGGCTTGTAATCGGGCTGAAGAATCGTGGCGAATACGACGCCGACCTTATCGCCTTTTTGCCCGGAGACCGGTGTGAACACGATGTCGAACTCTTCTGTCTCCTCATACTTGAGCGAGAACTTATGCATCAGCTGTTCTGCACTCGGTTCAGCAGGATTCGCCTGGATTCTGTATGGCTGTGCCAATCCATCCACGAATACCAGCAAGCCGAAGTCGGAGCTGACTTCTTCATCAAGACCGGTCACTTTAAAAGGGATATGAACTTCCTCGCCTGTATACTCATACACCTGCTGATCATCATTAGGCGCCACAATTCCGTAACTGAACATGCCCATCCCAATCTGCGAAGGATCGTTTGCAAATATATCTGCCGGGGAATCCTCCCCAGGCGACGAGTTGAGGTTGTTATTTACCGTCGTTTCTTTGGCTGATCCAAAACAGCCCGCAAGCAGGAGACATAGACTGACCGACATCATTATAGCAAGCACTATTTTCCTCACATTAACACTCCTAGTAATTATAGTAATTTCCTTCAACTAGAAAAACTAGCATGACTCTGTAAGTGATACTCCACCTACATCGTCATGCTATTTCGGCACACTATTAAGTAATATGGATATTCATCAACTTAAATCTACGAATATGTTTGAAAGATTAGAACGTTTTTGCCAAATATTTAGCAACACTGCCGTTGCCTCTTGCTTCATGTGCACTGAATGCAGCCAGCTTCTTCGCCGTAAGATTAGTTACACTGATCGATGAGGAGCTTTTACCTGTTTCTGTTCTTGTTACTTTTCCGATCGTCTTGCCTGTTGCATTATCCTGAACTTCCAAGGCGGTGATTACTTTCGTGGAAGATTTATATTTCGCGATAGATGTATTAGCTGTCACGGATGATCCACTCTTCGTCAGAGTATAAGTAAATTTGCCAAATTCACTTGTATTGACCGATTCAGCGCTTGCGCTTCCGGCAAAGGCCATAACCATAACTGCAACTGCGGCACCTAGAACTTTAACTTTTAAATTTTTCATACACCTATCTCCCTCTCATTCTTAAATAGATTTCTATATATTACTTAATAAGTGCACCCGCGATTCATTCTGACTGAAATGCTAGTCTCTTACTGCTCCTACTCTTAAAACACCCCAAATGATAGTATGTCTTACAAAATATACCTTTCATATGATTACATTGCACAAAACTGGTGAAATCACATTATTTTGTAAAATAATTTTTGGACGATTGCAAAAAAAGCCCCAACCGCTAATTTACGGCTGAGGCGCAGATGTAAGCTATTCCTATTTCACAATAACCAGCTCTGGTTCTGGTACAAAGTGATAGTTCTGGTGAAGAGCGTCCTGGACGAGCTTAATCAATTCAATCACGTCAGCAGCCTTGGCGCCGCCGCGGTTCTGAATAACATTGCCATGTACGGGCGAGATCATCGCGTTCCCCCGTGCTGTTCCCTTCAGGCCGATACTCTCCACCAGCTTCCCGACCGGTGTCCCGATGGAATAATCATTCTTGAAGACCGAGCCGCAGGAAGGATAGTCGAAGTGCTTCTTCCCCGTCCGGTCGTGGACGACATTCATCATCGCCTCTGGAACAGAGAGTTGCTGCTGCTCAAGTCGGGTCAGATAGCTGCGATAGAAGCTGTAGAAGGAGCTGAGACTGGAATTGTCGATGCTCTCACGAACGAACGGTTGATTCAAATATGCTTCGATCCGTTCATAATGAAAGGCCGCCCCCTCCGATTTGAGCTTCAAATCCGCACCAGTAATGAACCAGGGACGATGCTGGAAGATCGACTGTTTATAAGCGAATTCGCAGTCCTCTACCTTAATGCTCTGAATCCCTCTCCCTGGCGCATCCAGATCGATATAGTATACCGTATCCAGGAAGTTACACATCACATTGTCAAAATATTTGGCGTTCATATAGACGCCCCCGCCTAAGGTTCCAGGCAGCAGAAAAGTAAAATGATAATCGGTAAATCCGCTTAACTCGCCGAATAAGGACAGCAGGGATAATGGAGTCCCGGCGGATACATAGAGCAAATCTTCTCTAGGCATGACTTCTATATGATCGCGCATCGATATATATAAGGTCTCTGGATCAGGATGATCGGGCAATAATAAGTTGGAGCCCATCCCGAACATGACCGTTTGCATTCCGCTGGATTTCGCTTGCTCCAATAGCAGGACAATCTCTTCTGTACGTCTAGGCTTGGCTACGAATCTGGCAACCCCTCCGATTTCATAAGTCGAATATTTAGACAAATCTTCATTCTCTTTGCATATCTCAGTTAGTCTGTGCTCCCAAAGCATGGGTAAGTCTCCTTTCAACAATAAAAAACCGCTAACATAGCGATTCTTTAAGTATAAAGAGTTATGGGTTCCTATACAAGATATGCGTTTATTTCTGATTTGCGCTTCCGACCCACGGGTATGATCCATAAAAGAAAGACCTTGAACGCCGGCGAAGCGGTTCAGGTCTCTCTTTCGAATTTATTTGAATTTTCGCAGCACAATGACGGCGTTATGTCCGCCAAAGCCGAAGGAGTTGGACATGCCGATCTCAAGTTCCTTACTTCTCGCTTCATGCGGAACATAATCGAGATCACAGACCGGATCGACTTCATCCAGATTAATCGTCGGCGGGATGAGACCAGCCTGCAGGCTCTTGACGAGAGCTATCGCTTCTACCGCACTGGATGCGCCGAGCAGATGGCCGATCATCGATTTATTCGCCGTTACGGGCACCTGCTTTGCCGCTTCGCCGAACAGCTTCTTGATCGCTTTTGTCTCCGATATATCTCCGATTGTTGTACTCGTCGCATGAGCGCTGATGACATCGATCTGCTCAGGCGTTACCCCGGCATCCTTAAGCGCCAGCTCCATGGCGCGGCAGGCCCCGATTCCTTCAGGATGCGTGGCTACCATATGATAAGCATCTGAGGTCGCTCCATAGCCGATCACTTCCGCATATATCCTCGCATTCCTGCGCTGCGCATGCGTCAGGGATTCCAAGACGAGAATCCCCGCCCCCTCTGACATGACAAAGCCGTCCCGATCACGGTCGAACGGTCTGCTGGCCTGCTGCGGCGCATCATTACGGGTGGATAGAGCCCCGGCATTGGCGAAACTGGCCAGGGAGATCTCTGTAATGGCCGCCTCTGTACCGCCAGCGATGATAATATCGGCTCCGCCAGAGCGAATCAGCCTCGTCGCCTCGCCGATCGCTGTATTGCCGACGGAGCAGGCGGTAACCGGTGACATCGTCGGCCCGGTCGCTCCGTACTTGATGCTAATGAGCGCCGCTGCCATATTGGAGATCAACATCGGCACCAGTGTCGGACTGACCCGCTGCGCTCCTCTGTTTCTTAGCTGATCATGCTGATCCAGCAGCGTCTGTATCCCTCCCACACCTGAGCCGACATATACGCCCATACGCTGCAGATCGATCTCTCCCAGCTGTAACCGCGAATCCTTCATCGCCTGATCGGCCGCCGCCATCGCGAACTGGCAGAAGCGATCCATGCGTCTGGCCTCCTTACGGCCGAACTCCGCTTCAGCGTCGAAATCTCTGACGATCCCGGCAATCTTCGCCTTATGCGCCGACGTATCGAATATATCAATCGGTGAAATCCCTGATTTACCTTGTGTCAAGCTGCTCCAGAAGCTCTCGACATCATTACCGACTGGAGAGATGACACCCATTCCCGTAACCACTACTCGTTCCATAACTTATCCATCCTTTCCCCTCTTGCCTAATCCTTTCGTCCAACATCCTAATATATGGTTCATCTAATCGTATTCTAGCGTGTTTATGCGACAAGCCACCTTCCATTATCCATCTTGTCACTTTATTTATGCTATTACAAGTTGTATATTATCATAGTATAAAGAGTACCAGCTTAATGATGTTCTGGAGGGTGAACGATAGATGAAGGACCAAGGACGGCTTCAAGCCTTGTCGGAATTTCTAAAATATAGCCGGGCGAAGATTTCCCCGGAATCGGTCGGCTTCGCGCACGGCACACGCAGGCGGACTCCCGGGCTGCGCCGGGAGGAGGTCGCCCAGTTGGCCGGAGTTAGCGCAACCTGGTACACATGGCTTGAGCAAGGCCGGGATATTCAAGTGTCTGCTTCTGTACTGGATTGCGTTGCTACCGCACTGAAGTTAACGGGGGATGAGCGTAAATATCTGTTCGCCCTGGCTATGGGTCCCGTCTCTCCTGCTGCCCGGCCCAAGGACACTTTCGCGGAGATCAGCCCTGCTCTGATCAAGATCATTCAGGAGCTACGCTACTGCCCGGCGATTATCAATGACCGCCACTATAATATCGTCGCCTGGAATGCAGCGGCTTCCCAGGTGTTCGTCAATTTCGATCAGATTCCCTTTGAACAGAGGAATATGATTTCTTTACTGTTTACGAGGAAGGAATTACGGCGGCTTGCCGTGAACTGGGAGGATTTCGTCAGCGGATTTCTGGCCATATTCCGCGCCTATTACGGACAGTACGTAGAGGATGAATGGTATGAACAATTCATTAATGAGATGAACGAAGCCGCGCCGGAGTTCAACACCTTATGGCAGCAGAGCAAGGTTAGCACCGCGCCAGAGGTGCTGATTGAATTCAGGCACGCCAAAGCTGGCAAAATGCTGTTCCACCTCACTTCCTTTCAGGTGCAGGGCGAGACGGACTTACGCTGCAGCATCTACACCCCAGCGCCCGAATCGAACACTGAGAATAAATTGAGAAGATTACTGACGAAGCAATCATGAGCAGTGAAAAATAGGGGCTGTCCAACCTTTTTTGTGGGCAAAGCCACAATCTCAAACTCCGTATTAATCGCTTCGACTTCAATCTCTGTACAATCCATTAAGCTTGCGTGGCGCAAGAGACAAACACGGTCGGTCAGAACCCTCCGCTAATCTAGCGGTCAAAAATGTCCGTTAGAGCCTGAAAACAACAACTCTGCTCCTCTAACGGACACTTTTGACCCTTAGAAGCACAAAATGCCATTTTTCGTGGCTATTGCCCTTGTAACGGACATTTTTGACCGTTACAAGGGCAGGAGTGCCACAGAATCAACGCTAACGGACATTGATGTCCGTGTCCGAGTGATCCGACCAGAACAGGGGGCTGTTCATATCTTTGGGCACGCTTGGGTACGCAAAAGAGGCGTCTCCAAGTCGGAAGATCGACTTATGAGACAGCTGGTTTCTTAGCCTTTTAGTAACTTATGCTTCAACGAATCGATCTCATCCGCAAGTAGGCCATTACCGGATAAATACTGCTCCGCTCCGCCATAGACAGAATAGAGATGATCCAGCATGATCTCCATATTCTCTGGCGCGCTGCCCATGAATAGGCGGAATTCAGCCTCGCTCATCTCCGCTGGACGATGCGCCAGAAGCTCATCCATGATCGGTGCCAGATTGGTTTCCGTCTCCGCATAATCGCTGATGATCGTCTCCCTTGGCACCTCCGCCAGATCGAGCAGCAGCGCAGCTACAACGCCTGTTCTATCCTTACCGGCTGAGCAGTGGAACAAGAGCCCCTCCTTCACCGTTGCGATCAGACGGAACACCTCAATCAATAATGAGTTGCTTTGATCCAGCAGAATCTTGTACATATCACTTAAGTTGCTGATCTCGCTCAGCTTGGTAGTAGCCGGGTTAACTAGTGAGATATTGTGATAGTCAACCTCGCTGTGCTCCGCGAATACATCCTTCTTGGCCGCAGTTTCATCATCGAAGCGTAGATCAACAATCGTCTTGACGCCTAGCCCCAGAATCGTCTCTTGATCCCGCTGCGAAAGCTGATGCAGACCATCCGCACGGAACAAGCGTCCACGCTGCACTATAGCCCCGGATAACGTCCTATATCCACCAATATCACGCACATTGTAAGCTCCGTCTAATTTAAGCAAACGTTCCATGCCATTCATTGCCATCGTCAATAAACTTACCGCCTTTCCCCCATCCATTGCTGGATGCTATAATATCAGTCACTCTATTCACATCTTCCTACTACAAATTATAGGAAATGCACCTCTTGTCCGTCAATTTTAAGTGACAGCGGCAGTGTTTAGGCGGTGCTTATTTCGACAAAGGCGGCGTCCCTGAGTTACTTGCTGCTAAAGATAAGGTAGCGGATAGTGGGACTTGGTGCTCTTCAAAACAGGTGTCCCGCCGCAATAGCTGAGCAACTGAATCGCACCATCTCCGCCGCACAGACCAAAAAAGATGCAAATATGCGGGCTTTGGCGCATGAATCCACCTGTTACGAGTAAAAGCCTGCAGAAGTGCAGGCTTTTACTCGTATTTCCTTCGAATCAAGCTCATCCGGAGCAAATTCCTGCATTTTCGCAGGAATTTTCCACTTTAGGGCGCTGGGTAGAAGTAATTCCTGCCTATTTGCAGGAATTTACCCTCGCGGCCCCCCCACCCTTGCGAAGTTACTCCTCTATCTCCCTACGCCACCCCCGACGGTCTCGCTGCCCTGATTTCGGGCCGGTGCTGGAGCGGCTGGCGTTTTTCTTCGCGGCGATTCTTTCTTTTCTCATCTGGAACTGGATCTCACGCTGCATCTTATGATAATTATCCAGTCGCTTCTGATCCAGAGTCCCATCCTGCACGGCCTGTAACACCGCACATCCCTTCTCGCGCCGATGCTGGCAATCGCTGAACAGACAATCTTCCTTCAGATGCTCGATATCCTCGAAGGTCCGTTCCAGCCCGCCGTCATTATCCCAGATCGACAGCTCGCGCATCCCCGGAGTATCGATCAGTACGCCGCCCTGCGGCAGCAGGAACAACTCCCTGTGCGTCGTCGTATGCCGGCCTCGACTATCTTCCTCCCGCACCTCTTGCGTAAGCTGTATCTCAGCCCCCGTCAACCAGTTAATAAGCGTCGATTTCCCGCTCCCTGAGGACCCGGCGAGAGCAATCGTCGTCCCGGGCGAGACGTAAGCTTCGAGCCGTTCCCTCCCGATTCCCAGATGCGCCGACACGCTGATGATCGGCACTCCGGGGGCAATCATCTCCGTCTCAGCTACATAGGATGGAACATCCTCGCACAGATCACTCTTGCTGAGGACGATGACCGGATTCACCCCGCTGTTCCAGGCCATGATCAAATACCGTTCGATGCGGCGCACATTAAAATCATGATTCAAGGCGCAGACGATGAACAGCGTATCCACATTGGCTGCTATAACCTGTTCCTTCGTCTCAAAGCCGGCGGCTTGCCTGACGATTAAGCTTTTCCGCTCCAGTACTTCATGAATCACCGCATCATCGCCCTCATTCATCATCTTGACAGCAACCCAATCTCCGACACCGGGATAGCTTCTCTGCTCTTTGCATCTAAGTCTGGCCTTGCCGGATAAGGCGGCCCAGCTCGTTCCTCGCTCGCTGCGAATCTCATACTTCTGTCCGTAATCGGCGACAATTCGTGCAGGCTCGATCCCATCTGCCCTGGCGGCCCCATTGAATCCATGGACTCCATCCGCAACTTCAGCTCCATAGCCGCCCTCTTTTAACCGATCCCCATCATATTTCTCCGCTACACTTAACCACTTCGGCTGCCAATCTGCCGTCCAACCAAAGGCCTTCAATGACTCGTATTCCATTTTAATGATATATTCTCCCTTCGTATTCCCCTGAACAGACCAGGAGACCGTAAGGTCATTTCTGCGCATAGCCACTTCACACTAGCCCCATCGATTCACTCCCGTCCTAGCGACAGACAGTCAACAGGCTGTTGACAGGACTGATCTCACAGACACATCAAAAAGCACCCGCAGAAATCCCTCTACGGATGCTCCATGTACAGCTTGTGTATACGATAGTCCGCCTATTTCACATCATGAAATAAGCAGCCTACCTCTATCAAAAGACTGCAGTCCGCTCGGGAGACTCTATGTTATCAGCAACAAACACGACGAAACCAATCCACTCAGCAAATATCTGTTTACTCATATACAATCGCCTCCTTCAGCATTTCTCACAGTGTACTGAACAACGCCAAACTCCGTCAATGGACAGAATAACTATAATGATCTTTTGGCTCGGGAGCTAGCTTTTCAGCATATATTCAAGCATGGGGCCGTGAAGACTTAACCTACCCAAAAGACAATACGAAGGCTTCATCCTGACTTGAAGCTTGTATTTCAGAGACAGGCTCAAGTATAATGATGTGGCATAATCATCACAATATTATAAACCAGTTGCAGGAGGACTAAACGAACCTGTCATGAGTATGTCTTCTATTATTTCTATCGTTGTTGGTATCGTCCTTGTGCTCAACGTCCTGTTAGCCATCATCATCGTCTTTCAGGAAAGAAAAGATATCGGCTCGACCTGGGCCTGGCTGCTTGTTCTTTCCTTCATCCCGGTGCTTGGATTTATTCTGTACCTGCTCTTCGCGCAGAATTTCCGAACCATCAAGCTATTCCATTGGGATGACTTCAAGAAGCTGCACTACGAGAAAAGATTGCTCGCTCAAATGGATTGCATCCAGGCGGGTGAATTCCAGTTCAAGAATGAAATCGCGCAGAAGTATGATGATCTCATTTACATGTATCTGAACGAGAATCAAGCCTTGTTGACCGAAGATAATCAGCTCGAGATCTTCACAGAAGGTAAAGCCAAGTTTGACCGTTTATTTCAGGATATACAGGCAGCGCAGCAATCCGTTCATGTTCAGTATTATATTTATCGCAGGGATAATCTGGGCAAGAAACTGCTCGACCTTCTGACCGAGAAAGCAAGGCAAGGTGTCAAAGTGCGGCTATTGTACGATGAGCTAGGGTCGCGGCAGTTAACGAGAGGGTTCTTCAAGGATTTCCTGGAGGCGGGCGGGGAAGCCGAGGCCTTCTTCCCATCCAAGCTGCATCTGATCAATTTAAGAATCAACTATCGTAATCATCGCAAGCTCGTCATCATTGACGGCAAGATCGGCTACGTCGGCGGGTTCAATGTCGGAGATGAATACCTGGGCTTGAAGAAGAAGTTCGGCTATTGGCGCGACACCCATCTAAGAGTTGAGGGCAACGCCGTCTATTCCATGCAAATCCGCTTCATTCTGGATTGGAGCCAGGCATCACAGCATCATGAAATTACATATAGTCCTAGTCTGTTCCCGGAAATGGAGACGAAGGATCAGGTAAGCATGCAGGTTGTGACCAGTGGACCTGACTCCAGTCTCGAACATATCAAGAACGGTTATATCAAAATGATACTGTCAGCCAAGAGCTCCGTGTATATCCAGACCCCTTACTTTGTGCCGGACCCGAGCGTCTTTGATGCATTGCGAATCGCTGCTCTATCTGGCGTTGACGTACATATCATGATTCCGGACAAACCGGATCATCCGTTCATCTACTGGGCAACTCTGTCCCATGTCGGCGAACTGTTGAAGCTGGGCGTCAAGGTCTATCTCTATGAGAAGGGCTTTATCCATGCCAAGACCGTCGTTATCGACGACGAAATCGCGTCTGTAGGAACGGCGAATATGGATTACCGCAGCTTCCGTCTCAATTTTGAGGTGAATGCATTTATTTATCATGAACCTACAGCCAAGGAATTAAATCAAATTTTCATAAAAGATATCGAGCATTCCAGCCTCCTTACTCTGGAAGAATACGAGCAGCGTTCCAGATTCGTCCGTATCAAGGAGTCCATATCTCGTCTGCTATCGCCGATTCTATAGCATAGAAAAACCGTCAGGAAGGATCTTCCTTGACGGTTTTTTACAGTTATAGAGATATAACTGCATATATACAACTATACGCCTGCATGATTCGGGTAACCGGTAATATAACTGCAATTATGCAATTATACGGATGAATTTTACTTCGATCGGTGCTTTTTACAGGGAATAGTTGCATATACGCATCTATTTTCTGACTTCAAGCTGATTTTGCCCGAATAAGTGTATTTCTGCAACTAAGCGTCGGTCCAGAGCTCATTCTTACAATGAACAGGAATCAT
Organism: Paenibacillus aceti; assembly: GCF_003614185.1. Classification (GTDB taxonomy): domain Bacteria; phylum Bacillota; class Bacilli; order Paenibacillales; family Paenibacillaceae; genus Fontibacillus; species Fontibacillus aceti. The sequence goes on along the minus strand of NZ_KZ987724.1, from coordinate 1,265,837 downwards.
CTGTGCACGCTGCGCCGGCATCGCCGACCACATCCAGCTTCGTCTTCGGATTCTCCTCTTCCCATACCTGGTTCAGCACGCCCAGGAAGGATTCCACCGGCTGCGCTCCCCGAACCCCATATTTGCGGTTCAGTACGAAGAACGGCACCGCCTGCACGCCCAGTTGTCCTCCCTCCTGCTGATCGCGGATCACCTGCTCCTTATACTCATCCCCAGCCAGCATCTGCTTCACCTCAGCGGCGTCCAGTCCGACCTCGGCAGCCAGCGCCGCCAGTACATCATGATCCCCTACATTTTTCGATTCCGTAAAATAAGCTGCCAATAGACGCTCCACCATTTCTCTGCCCTTGCCCTTCGTATCCGCATAATGGCTGACCCGGTGAGCATCGAGCGTATTCGTCATGATCGCCGTGTCCAACTGATAATTCAGACCGACCTCGCTAGCTTGGGCGACGACCTGGGCGTTCATCCCTCTCGCCTGTTCCACAGAAATTCCATACTTCTGGGCCAGCATCTCATTCATCGACTGATCATACTGCTTCGGTGCATCGGGATCGAGCTGGAAGCTCTTGAATACGAGCTCCACCTGATCTTTATGCGGGAACTGCTCCAGCGCCTGTTCGAACTTTCTTTTCCCTATATAGCAGAAAGGACATGCAACATCAGACCATACTTCTACCTTCATCATAAATCCTCCTTATCCTCCTGGTTACTAGCTGTAACTATGACAATTACATTATAAAGCATAGACTTACAAAACTACAGTACCTAAATTTAATAAATACAGAAAAATAGTGTGCCGTTTCTCACAGACGGGACAAAAGTCACATGTTATATTCGCGTTAAACAGTGTTTAAATCATAGTTTAAAGGAGACGCTATTGTATGCTACTGCACATTGGACTGGACATTGGATCAACTACGGCGAAACTGGTTGCAATTACAGCGGATGGCGAGATCATACATCAGGAATACGGCAGACATTATTCGGACGTAAAAGGCACGACACTGCAAATGCTTCATGAACTCAGACAGCGATTCCCGGATGCTTCCGTATCCATGAATATAGCCGGATCAGCAGGATTAACGATAGCCGGGCATGTGAAGCTGCCCTTCATCCAGGAGGTTATCGCCTGCACAGAGGCGGTTGAACAATACATACCAAAGACCGACGTAGTCATTGAACTGGGCGGCGAGGACGCCAAGATCATCTATTTCACGGGAGGCCTGGAGCAGCGTATGAATGCCGCTTGTGCTGGAGGAACCGGCGCGTTCATCGATCAGATCGCCGCATTGCTGAAGACCGAGGCGGCAGGGATGAACGAGCTGGCCAAAGGCTGCAAGACGATCTACCCGATCGCCTCCAGATGCGGCGTATTCGCCAAGACAGACGTCCAGCCGCTGCTTAACGAAGGCGCGCGCAAGGAGGATATCGCCGCCTCGGTGTTCCAGAGCGTCGTCAACCAGACGATCAGCGGGCTGGCTTGCGGCCGTCCGATCAGCGGCAACGTCGCCTTTCTCGGTGGACCGCTGACCTATCTCTCCGAGCTGCGCCAGCGCTTCATCGAGACGCTCAAGATCGCCGATGAGGCCGTTATATTCCCGGCGAACAGCCTGTACTTCGTCGCCCTTGGCGCAGCGATCAAGAGCAAAGGCAGTGAGTGCGTCGCCATTGACGAGCTCTGTACCCGCTTCGAGAGCTTCACCATGAGCGGCAAGAGTCGCGGTGCTTCCTCCCTCCCCCGCTTGTTTCAGGACGAGGCGGAGCTGCAGCAGTTTCGCGAGCGCCATGCCCAGGCCTCCGTATCGAAGGAGGAGCTATCCTCCTATCGAGGTCCGCTCTTCCTCGGCATCGATGCCGGGTCCACCACGACGAAGATTGTGCTGACCGGAACGGGCGATGAGCTGCTCTATACCTTTTATGACAGCAATAACGGCCATCCGCTGGAATCAGTGCGCAGCGGTCTGCTCGCCATGTACCGCGAGCTGCCGCCCGATGTCTATATCGCGAATGCAGCGGTGACCGGCTATGGCGAAGGCCTCATCAAAGCGGCCTTCAAGATCGATGCCGGAGAGATCGAGACGATTGCGCATTATAAAGCGGCGGCCCGCTTCTCCCCGGATGTGGATTTCATCCTCGATATCGGCGGGCAGGACATGAAATGCATCAAGATCAGGAACGGCGCCATCGACGGACTCATGCTGAACGAGGCCTGCTCCGCTGGCTGCGGCTCCTTCCTGGAGAGCTTCTCCCAGTCGCTGAACGTTCCGATCGAGCAGTTCGCCGAGGCGGCGCTGCTGGCCGACGAGCCCGTGGATCTAGGCTCCCGCTGCACCGTCTTTATGAACTCCAAGGTGAAGCAGGTGCAGAAGGAAGGCGTCTCGCTGGCCAATCTGTCGGCTGGACTGTCCTATTCCGTCATCAAGAATGCGATTCAGAAGGTGCTGAAGCTGCGCAATACCGAGGAATTGGGCGAGAACATTATCGTGCAGGGCGGGACATTCTATAATGAAGCCGTGCTCCGCGCCTTCGAGCTGCTGATTGGCAAGCAGGTCGTCCGACCCGATATCGCCGGGATGATGGGTGCCTATGGCTGCGCTCTGATTGCCAAGGAGCAGTACAGTAGCGGCGGCAGCTCCATGCTCACGCCAGCCGAGCTCGACGAATTCTCCTGCGCGGTATCACATAGCCGCTGCGGACTATGCGGGAACAACTGCGCCCTGACGATCAATCGCTTCCAGGATAAGCGCTTCTTCATTACCGGCAACCGCTGCGAGCGTGGAGCCGGTCTGCGCAAAGAGAAGAGCAGCCTGCCTAATCTGTATGAATATAAGTATGAACGTATCCTCAATTATGAATCGCTACCTGCTGACGAGGCCGAGCGTGGTACAATCGGTATTCCGCGGGTGCTGAATATGTATGAGAATTATCCGTTCTGGCACACCTTTTTTACGAAGCTGAAGTACCGGGTGATCCTCTCCCCTCGTTCAAGCAAGAAGCTGTATGAGCGCGGCATGGAATCGATTCCCTCGGAATCAGTCTGCTACCCGGCCAAGCTAACCCATGGCCATATCGACAGCCTAATCGATCAGCAGGTCGACTTCATTTTCTATCCTTCGATTGTCTATGAGCATAAGGAAGACCCGGAAGCGCGGAATCATTTTAACTGTCCGGTGGTGACGTCCTACCCTGAAGTCATCCGCGTGAATATGGACCGCTTGAAAGAGGCGGGCATCCCCTATATCCAGACATTCCTGACCCTGGACAATCCGAGAGCGCTTAAGAAAGAACTGATCGCCCAATTCTCGGACATTCCCCGGCAGGAGATCAACGAGGCCGTCGATGCCGCGCTGGAGGAAGCTGAGGCGGCCAGAGCGGATATTCGCCGCAAGGGCGAGGAAGTTCTGCGCTTCCTGCAAGAGACAGGCACGAAAGGGATCGTGCTTGCCGGTCGCCCCTATCATGTCGACCCGGAAATTCATCATGGCATCCCTGAATTGATCAATACTTATGGTCTGGCCGTGCTGACTGAGGATTCCATCGCCCATCTGGCTGAACCGACTCGTGACTTGCGGGTCGTCAATCAATGGACGTACCACTCTCGTCTGTACCGGGCCGCGCGGGTCGTAGCCGCTCGTCCTGAGATCGAGCTTGTGCAATTGAACTCGTTCGGCTGCGGTCTCGATGCCGTAACAGCCGATATGGTGCAGGAGATATTAGAGCGGCATCATAAGATGTACACGATGATCAAGATCGACGAGATCAACAATCTCGGGGCGGCCCGCATCCGCATCCGTTCGCTGCTGGCAGCGATGAAGGAGCGCGAACAGAAGCAGATCCGGGTGGAAGCCACTAGGCCCGATCCCGAGCATGAGGGCCCGATCCTGTTCACGAAGGAGATGAGAGAGAACTATACGATTCTGATTCCGCAAATGTCGCCGGTTCATTTCGAATTGTATGAAGCGGTGCTGAACAGCGAAGGCTACCAGGCCGAGCTCATCCCGGAAGTGAGCGCGGCGACGGTCGATGACGGGCTGCGCTTCGTCAATAATGATGCCTGCTATCCGGCGATTCTGACGATCGGTCAGCTCGTCCACGCGCTAAGAAGCGGCAAATATGATGTGAACCGGACGGCGGTCATCATGTCGCAGACCGGAGGTGCCTGCCGAGCCACCAATTATATCGCTCTGCTGCGCAAAGCGCTGAAGGACGCCGGTATGGAGCAAGTGCCCGTCATCTCCCTGAATGCCGTTGGGCTTGAGAAGCATCCAGGCTTTGAGTTCAGCTTAAGCCTGGTGAAGAAGCTGATCGCCGCGACGGTCTACGGTGATGCACTGATGCGGGTTAGCAACCGCGTCCGTCCCTACGAGCTCCATCCCGGAAGCGCTAATGAGCTGTACCGCAAATGGATGAACATTTGCCGGGCCTCGCTCTATAACTTCAGCTTCCGCACTTACCGAAGCAATCTGGCAGCGATCGTGCAGGAATTCGACGCCCTGCCGATTACGGAGCAGCGCAAGCCAAGAATCGGCGTGGTCGGCGAGATTCTCGTGAAATTCCATCCCGGGGCTAATAATCATATCGTAGAGGTGATTGAACAGGAAGGCGCAGAGGCCGCGGTGCCGGATATTCTCGATTTCTTCCTGTACTGCAGCTTCGGACCGATGTACAAAGGACAGCATCTTGGCAAGAGCAAGATGGGTGTGGCTGGCGGACGAAGCGCCATCTATTTCCTGGAGCAATTCCGTAAGCCACTCAAGGATGCATTACTGCTCAGCGAACGGTTCACTGCTCCGCTGACGATATTCGAGCTGGCTGAGAAGGCGAGCCGCCTGCTCTCCGTCGGCAATCAGGCTGGCGAAGGCTGGTTCCTCACCGCAGAGATGATGGAACTGATTGAGAGCGGAGTAGCGAATATCGCCTGTATCCAGCCCTTTGCCTGTCTGCCGAACCATGTTACCGGACGTGGCATGCTCAAAGGCTTGAAGGAGCTATACCCGTCAGCTAATATTACAGCGATCGACTATGATGCCAGCGAGACGGAGGTCAACCAGATCAACCGCCTGAAGCTGATGCTGGCGACTGCATTCAAAAATATAGAACGAACCGAGGTGATGAAATGGAGCAGCAACCCAGTGAACACAGTGAACAGGAACTGTCAACCAAGGAGCATATTTTGAAGGTAACCCATGATTTTATTATGAAGACGGGATTTGAGGCTGTAACGACACGAAAGATTGCTGCGCTAGCAAATGTGAATATTGCAATGGTCAACTATTATTTTGGATCGAAGGACAAGCTGCTGAATGAGACGATCAAGGCGATTTTGAATTCCTATAAAGGCTGCTTCGCCATTCTGGATCAGACGGAGCTGCCTGCCAAGGAACGGCTGAAGCGCTTCTTAACCGATTATGCCAAGACTTTTCAGAGATATCCTGACCTGCTAAGACAAATTGTCAAGCATAGCAGCTTCCCCTTCGAATCGCAATTTGAATTCGCCCATTTTGTCAAAACGATGGGGTTTCCCAAAATCCTGACCGTTCTGCAGGAAATAACACAGGAGGCCGATTCGAACAAGCTGATTATGACCGGTATGCAAATCTTCGGCGCCCTGCTCTTCCCGATCCTGATGGAGCCGCTGATCAGCGGCATTTATCATTGCCCCCTGCCCGATATCGAGCAGCAGGTAGAAGAGATTATGAGCAAAATGTCTCTATAGTCAAAAGTTGAAGTATAAATAAAACCGGAGCATCCCAGCCAAGTGCTGGCGATTCCCCGGTTTTTTGCGTCGATCTGCCTCTCTAACTCCATGATAAACGATTGTAATCATCCTTACCGGAAGCGCCCATCTGCTGCCGATACTCGCTCGGTGTCATGTTGAGCTTACGGCGAAACACCTGCGAGAAATGCCTCATATCCTGATAACCGACCCGATCGGCGATGTCAGAGATCTTCAGACTTGAGGAACGCAGCAGGCGCTTGGCCTCCTCCATCCGCAAGTGGGTCATATAATCCTTGAAGCCATGTCCGGTCTTCTGCTTGAACAACTGGCTGAAATAGACCGGGTTCAGGAATACAACGGAAGAGACGGTTTCCAGCGTCAGCTCCTCATAATAATGGGCCTTGATATATTTCAGGGCCAGCTCGATCGCCTGATTATTACTATGCTCATAATGAGGCTCGTCGGAACTGCCCATCGTCGTCTGCGCAAGCAACTGCACCTGCTCGGGGATTTGTGCGAAGTTGTCCAGCTCCTCGGAGGCGCGAATCTGGAACGGCACCTTCAGGCAGCGCCGGAGCTGGCTCTTCAGCTCTGTCAATAAGACAGGCAATTGATTCGGGAAATCGAACGTCACCAGGCCCACCTGATCATTAAGCGATGTGCTGGCAACGATCCCATGACCGAAGCTCTCCAGCAGCTCAGTCAGTATATTTTCCACGATAAAATGCTCCAGATGCCCCGCCCGCGCCTGCTCCATCTGCACCATCACGAGATAGAAGAAAGGATAGTCCTCCAACAGCTCCTTCGCAGCGAGACCGCCGAGATCCAGCCCCGTCATCAGCCGGGCGAGCGCCCCTTCGCGCAGCAGGCGCACATTCTGCCGCAGCAGTTGGGCTTCCCTGTTACGAAGATTGCTCTTCTCTATTTCTGCGCCCAGATACTCGATCATCTCAATCAGCGCTTCCTTGCCGATCGGCTTGAGTAGATAATCGCGGGCGCCAAGGCGCACTGCTTCACGGGCATAGGAAAATTCGGAATAAGCGGATATCACCACCCAATGGACATGAGGATGTCGGCTGCGGGATAGCTCCATTAGCTTCAGGCCGGTCATCCCCGGCATCCGCACATCGGTCAATACCAGATCAATCGACTCCGTCCGCAGCAGCCAAGCCGCCTCATCTGCCTTCGCCGCCAGATAGACCCTATGCTCTGGAAAATGATGCGCCAGTGTGCGCTGAATCCCCTCGCGAATAATGCTCTCATCATCAACTACCAGAATATTCATCTCTCCGCCTCCTTCGTATCGGATATCGGCATCACAATCATTACTTTAGTTCCTCGCCCGGCTTCGCTGTCAAGAAGCAGACCGAAGGCTTCTCCGAACATAAGCCTTAGTCGCTGATCGACATTGAAGAGGCCTATTCCCTGGCGCTGGCCCTCTCCTTCCGCCTGCTCTAGTCCCTTCCTGCATAAGCTCGGCTCGCCAGCTTGCTCGCGGCGTCCGGGAAGCAAAATCGCTGATATTCTCTGCAGCGTTAAATCATCCATGCCTGCTCCATCATCTTCGATGATGAATAACAGCAGGTCATCCTGCTCCTCACTGTACACACGCAGCCGACCGGTATGCTCCAGCGGTTCAAGCCCGTATTTCACTGCATTTTCGAGGATGGGCTGTAAGGTCATTTTCGGGATTCTTACTCCCAAATGCTGTGGCTGAATATCGATCTCCACCTGCAGCCGTTCACCGAGACGAGTCTCTATAATCGTCAGATAATTCCGCATCTGCTCTAGTTCCTTGCCGATGGTCGAGCTAGCCCCTTCCTCCCATTCACTGTTGTAGCGGAACATGTGGGACAGGGATAGAATCACGCGGCCAAGCCGATCATTCTCCCGCTCATCCAGCATCCAATAGATCATATCGAGCGTGTTGAACAGAAAATGCGGGTTTACCTGGGTCTGCAGCGCTTGCAGCTGGGCATTCTTCTCGCTGATGGAAGCCAGCTTGATCCCCTCGATCAATTCATCCATCCGGCCGACCATGCGGTTGAAGGAGGCGACCAGCACATTGATTTCTTCATAGGAATCCACCTTGACCTCTCCGCGGAAATTCCCCATCTCCACCTGCTTCATTTCACGGATCAGACGCTTGAACGGCAGAGAGAAAGTACGTGAGATAAAACCGGCCAGAATCGTAGCCGCGATAACGACCCCGATGACGACTGATAATAGATACTCTCTTGTCTTCTTCAATTCGAGCTGCATCTCAGAAAGCGGGGTCTTGCTAATTAATGTCCATTCCGGTTTCTGAATCGGCGCTGCTGTGAAGAGAGCACCAGCATGCTCCTCTATGAATATCCTTTCTACTTTAGTCATGGAGGGCCAGTCCTCGGCAATGATGGTCTCATCATCGCCCTCACTGTCGGCGGAATCAGGGGTACGAATGATCTCCACACCCTGTTCATCGCGGATCGCCACCATGCTTCCGGTACCCAGACTGGCGTTGGACAGCGCCGAGAGAATTGCCGAAGCATCCGTCTCGATTAATACGATCCCGATCGGCTTAAGCTCGCTGAGCTCGAACAGCTGACGGCCGAAGGCAAAGACCGGTTGGTCGAAGCCCCCGCTCATGAGCGATTGCGGGTACACCCCCAACCATTTCATCTCCCCGGAGGACTGCCGCAATTTCCCGAACCAGGCTGTCTCTGCGTATTCCCGTACTTTGCCACCCATCGAGCGTTCATAGCTATACACCCTGCCTGAATACGTCACGATATGGATTCCGACGATATCATCCCGCGAGTAGAAGATCGAGCCTAATGTGTCCGTTATTCTCTGATCATTGTTCACGAAGAAGGTCGGATCATAGCTTGACCTGCGATTCTGCAGTAGTCGCATCAGCTCGGTATTACTGTTCAATGATTTGGTAGCGCTGTCATAGCTTCTCAATAGCAGATCCAATAGCCCCGCGGTCTGTGACATATTTTTCTCGGCGATATCGCTAATCTTGGTACGGATCTGTTCGGTCGCTCGCTGGTAATATAGGTAAGTGGTGATGAGCAGCAAAGCCAGCATACTGACAAATAGTAATAGAAAAAGACGGTTGTGGATGGAACGAAGGCTTCTCATAGTAAGCTTATTTTACCCCTTGACTGCTCCGGCGACCATCCCCTTCGTAATCTTCTCCGCTAACAGGAAGTAGATCAGAATGACCGGCAGTGCCCCGAGCACGAGAAAAGCCCCGATCCCGCCGTAGTTCACCGAATATTGACTGACGAAGCTGTATACGCCAAAAGGTAGTGTTTTTAACCGTTCTGCTGTAACGAAGGTGGCTGCGAGAATATACTCATTCCAAATATTAATGAAGGTCAAAATGCAGACCGTCATGATCGGGGGGACGGAAATAGGCAGAGCGATGTTCCAGTAAATCCGGAATACGCCGGAGCCATCCACAATCGCTGATTCTTCGATCTCGTGAGGGATCGAGCGCATGAAACCGCTAATAATAAAGACGGCTATCGGAGTCTGAAAAGCCATATAAGGCAAGATTAGCGACAGATGCGTATTCAGAATGCCCAGATGCTTGAAGATGATCATCAGCGGCAGCAGGGTTCCCTGCATCGGGATCATCATGCCAACGAGGAAGACCATCAACACGGCATTGGCATATTTCCAACGGAATCGGGCGATGGCGAATCCAGTCAGCGAAGCGAGCACAATCACACAGACCATCGTTACCGAAGTGACGAACAGGCTATTGCCCAGGTAGCGGAAATACTGTCCGCCTCCGAGCGCATCGCTGTAATTCTGCCATTGCAGACTGGCTGGCAAGGCGAAGAAGCTGCCGGAGAGAATCTCCTCGTTCGTCTTCAAGGAATAGATCAGCAGCCACAGCAAAGGATAGAGCTGAGTAACGATCAGGATCGCGAAGATCACATAGACGATGGAAGTGGTAACTGAGAAGCGTCCGCGTCTATCATTTCGCACCGTTGGTTTCCGCAGGACAGGTGCCGTGTAACTCATCTTATCTCCCCCTTTCTTCTATGAATACCGTTTGTCCAGCTTGCTGAACAAACCGTTGATAATAATCGTTGCTACCAGGCATAGAATGACCAGGAAAGAAGCGATCGCACTGCCGTATCCATACTTCATCGATAAGAACGACATATTATACATCAGGCTGGCCACGACCTCTGTCGCATGAGCCGGACCTCCGCCAGTCATTACCATAATCAAGTCAAAAGATTGCAGCGAACCGATAAACGATAGTACCACCGAGATTTTGAAGATGGGCACAATGAGCGGCAGCGTAATGTAACGATCTGCCTTCAGTCCGCTGGCCCCATCGATCTTGGCAGCTTCGTAAATGTCAGATGGAATATTCTGAATGCCGGTGAATTGAATCAGAATATGATAGCCGAGATACTGCCACAGGGCGACGACGATCACGGAATAGATCGCTATCTTCGGCTCGGTCAACCAGGAATGGGTCCAGGATTGCAGTCCTAGTGATTCCAGAATCTGATTCAGCATGCCGCCCATGGAAGCCGGATTATAGATGGTCTTCCAGAGTTGTCCGATGACGACGACCGAGAGGATAACCGGCAAAAAATAACTCGACACGAGAAAGTTAGGCTTCCTCACATAGCGGCTGATTAAGATGGCCACACATAGGGCGATCGGGAGCTGCACGCCCATGGAAACCCCGGCCAGCAGCAGCGTTCTACCTACCGCAGGCCAGAAAATGGAGTCGTTAGTTAGCATTTTCTCGAAATTTTTCAGGCCGATAAACTTGGCATCTCCGATTCCGTTCCAGTCGAGCAGCCCGCTATAGAAGGATACGAGAATCGGCACGAACACGAGCAAGCTATATATGATAAGGCATGGCAGCACGAAAGCGGCGATCTTCCAGCCTGACACTCTAAGTACATTCATGGGTTCCCTCCCGTTGTTTATAGCAAGGAGACCGAAGGGCGCTTGGTACATAGGCCGCTTCCTTCCGGTCTCCTCGACGATCTATGATCTCCTCTACTTAATTCTTAAGCCGGTGTTAGTCTTTATTTTCCTCATAAGCCGTCTGATGCTCTTTCGCCACTACGCCCGCATCTGTCTTCGATACGAACAGATTCTGAATGCTGCTTAGATGAGCCTGCGCCGTACCTGGATTCATCGTATTGTCGAAGGCGAGGTCTCCCCCTTTCACATCCTTGAACAGGTTCAGAACCTCCATCGCCATATCGGAATATCCGGCTGCTTTGAAATCACCGTCCACGGTCTGCGCCAGACCGATCGCGCCTTTCAGATTGAACATCTCCTTTGGATAGTTGATCAGGAAGTAGTTCAGGAAGTCGAGGGTCTCCTCCAAATGCTTGCTATCCTTGGAGACGGCGAATGCGCTGCCCGGAGCAAGCATGAATTCATTAGGATTCCCCTTGCCGTTAACGGTCGGGAACTTGAACACACCGACATTCTGATTCTCGTTAGCTGTCGATTCTTCGATACCGCCTGTAGCCCAGCTGCCCATGAAATACATCGCTGCTTTGCCTGTCTTGAACAAGTTCTCGCCTGCGTTATAGTCGAAGGAAGTGGCTCCTTCCTGGAAAGCTCCGGCCTGCACCAGATCTTCAAAAGCATTAACTGCTTCGGTGAACGCCGGATCTTCAAACGTCTTCTTGCCATCGATTACATCCTGGAGGAAGCCAGGGCCGCCGTTCGTGCGGAGCAGAATATTCATGAACAGGAAGGAACCAGTCCAGGAATCCTTCTCCCCGATCGCCATCGGTTGGATGCCCTTCGCCTTAAGCTGCTTCACCACATCGACCATTTCCTCGAAGGTAGTAGGAACCTTGACTCCGCCTTCTTCGAACATCTTCTTGTTATAATAGACAATGGCGATATTGTTGCCGTCCGGAAGCGCATAGAGATTGTTGTCGAAGGTATAATAATCCAGGATGCCTTCTTGGAAGGTTCCCTTCAGTCCATTCTTCTCAACCATCTCATTGAGCGGTGCAAACAGGCCTGCATCCACAAATGGCTTCATTTGTGCCGCCGGGTTCACGATCGTAATGTCCGGCACTTCCTTGGAAGCCGCCTGAGTCTTCAGCTTCACCTTCTGCTGGTCGGTATTTAGCGAATCCAGCTCGATTTTGACATTTGGATGCTCGGCTTCATAATTGCTGACCACGGTGCGCAGCATTTTGTACTTCGGATCGCTGGGGTCCGGGTAGATGTTCTGGAAAGTAATCTTGACCTCTTTCTTGCTCGTATCTTCTTGGTTACCAGAGTTCGTCTGACTGTTCGTGTTCGTGCTGCCTTCGTTCTTCCCGCCGTTGCTGCTGGCGCTTCCATTATTGCCGCTGCTGCAAGCAGCCAATCCCAAAGTCAGTGCACTAGCAAGCAGCGCAATCATCAGTGGCTTGAACTTCATACTTATAAATCCCCCTCGCTTTATATTTACTATCTATATAAGTTGAACCCATGATCGTCCCGATGATGCCTGCCCTTCCTCCAGTTCAACATCTATAGCTAATAGCTGCTGAAATACACTTATTTCTCGGGAAACGACCCTTGAATTAGGGAATAACTGCGTAATTGCAACTATTTTCCTGACGAAAGCCCCGTTTGTAAGAAATCCTTGCGAATAGTTGTATAGGAGCAGTTATATCTTGAGTGGAGGCTGAAAAGTAGCCATATAGCTGCATATTCGCACTTATCAGCAATTTAGCTCAACATCTATAGTTTCATTATGTTGGAAGTGGGTACACCCTACAATGCGTGATCTTAAGGAGTTATGTTTGTAAAATTAAGATGTTGGCGCAATCGAACTACCACTTATAGTGCCTGTGCTCACATGGAAATCGCGCGCTGGTGGCAAATTCCTGCAAATATGCAGGAATTTTGCTTACTTCCGGCCTGAAATGATAAATTCCTGCGATTATGCAGGAATTTTCTTCGGATCGGCTTGATTTCAAGGAAATAGGGGTAAAAGCCTGCACTTTTGCAGGAATTTACTCAGAACCACGGGTTTGGAGTGATAATTCCTGCATATTTGCAGGCTTTTAAGTTTGGACGGGAGAAATTGGCTGGATCGGTCCGGGGATTGCGGCAAGTAGAGGTATCACAATATGTGCAAAGGTCACGATACTTCGAAATATCTAGGCGAGGCAGTCATTAATGATCTTGTATCACGCATGATGTACACTAGCGACAAGGGTTAGCACTGGCATCACATAATACGGGGAAGTCACAATTTGTGCGGTATTGTGATATGCAAGAGGCCGTTACGATATATGCCGGGATATGCGGAGGAGTGGCAGAGGAGGCACACAGTTGTCATGGGCGTGAGAAACAGCAGTGCCGGCTTCAAAAAGCCAGCACTGCTGCGCGCTAAATCTATCAGGCGTGAAAATCAAGTCCCGAGCGGACTTCCTTGACGTAACCGCTGCGGATGACGAAGTCACCGAAATGCTCTCCTGCCCGTCTGTCTGCTGCAAAGTGCTTAATGATCGCTGAGAGTGAATCGAGAATTTCCGCTTCGCCGATATTTTCCTTGAACAGCTTGCTTAAGCGGTCACCGGTGAAGCCGCCGCCCAAATACATATTGTATTTGCCAGGCGCTTTGCCGATAAAGGCAATCTCGGCCAATGCCGGTCTGGCGCAGCCGTTCGGGCATCCGGTCATACGGATGACGATATCCTCCTCCGCCAGCCCCACTTCCTGCAGCAGCGGCTCGATCTTATCGAGCAAGGAAGGCAGGTAGCGCTCTGATTCAGCCATCGCCAGACCGCAGGTCGGAAAGGCGACGCAAGCCATCGAATTTCTGCGCAGGGCTGTGTAGTTTGCGCCATCGCTCAATCCGTATTTCTGCACCAATTCGTCAATTTTCTTCTTCTTATAGCTCGTTACGCCGCCGATAATTAGATTCTGATTCGCCGTTAAGCGGAAATCACCGCTATGAACCTTGGCGATCTCACGCAGTCCGGTCTTCAGCAAATAGTCATCTTCATCCTTAATACGTCCATTCTGAATAAATAATGTATAATGCCATCTGCCGTCACTGCCCTTCACCCAGCCATAGCGATCGCCATTATGCTCAAAATGGTACGGACGCGCGTCCTCCAGGCTCCAGCCGAGCCGCTTCGTCAGTTCTTCGATGAACCAGTCGATACCGCGATCATCGATCGTGTATTTGAAGCGAGCATGCTTGCGCACCGCACGATCACCATAATCACGTTGAATCGTTACCGTCTTCTCCGCCAGCTCGACAACCTGCTCCGGACGGCAGAAGCCTATCAACTGCCCCACCTGCGGATAAGTATGGGTATCTCCGTGGGTCATGCCCATTCCTCCGCCGACCGTTACATTGAAGCCCTGCAGCTTGCTATCCTCTACGATTGCGATGAGACCAAGATCCTGGGAATAGACATCTACATCATTCGAAGGTGGAACGGCGACCCCGATCTTGAATTTTCGCGGCAAATATACCGCGCCATAAATCGGCTCCTGCTCCTGCTGTTCCTCTTTGCTAGGACTGCTCTCCACCTTCTCCCCGTCCAGCCAAATCTCGTGGTAGGCGAGTGTTCTCGGCTCAAGATGCTTGCTCAGCTCACTGGCCCAGGCATAGACCTGCTCATGAATCTCCGACTGGTACGGATTCGGGTTGCACATCACGTTACGGTTCACGTCTCCACAAGCCGCAATCGTCGTCAATAAGGAATCATTGACTTCCTTGATCGTCTGCTTCAAATTCCATTTCAAGAGCCCGTGCAATTGGAAGGATTGCCGCGTCGTTAAGCGGATCGTGCCATTTCCATAGCGCTCGGATAAGGAATCCATCATCAGCCATTGATCCGGTGTCACGACTCCACCCGCCGCGCGGACGCGAAGCATGAATTGATAAGCTGGCTCCAGCTTCTGCTTATTACGCTCATTGCGCAGATCACGGTCATCCTGCATATAGCTGCCGTGAAACTTCATCAATCGGTTATCGTCCTCGGGAATGGATGCCGTAATGCGATCCTCCAGTGTCTCCCGCAGATTACCGCGCAGATAGTTACTGCTGCGTTTAATATCCTCCACATCACTATGCGGCGCACTGTTCGGAGACAATAAATTATTGTCAGACATTAGCCATGCTCCTCTCAACTGCCTCTATTAATATATATCCCTCAAGTAGCGCTTCCCCTGCTGCAGGCGAGCCAAATATTCCACAGCCTGTTCGGCATTTAGGCCGCCTTCGCGCTCTATGATCTGAAGCAAGGTGGCGTGAACGCCATGAGCCATTCTTTTCTCATCTCCGCACACATAGATGACGGCTCCTTCCTCCAGCCATTCGTATACCTCGCGGCTATGCTCCAGCATGCGATGCTGAACATATACTTTCTCGGCCGTATCCCGGGAGAAGGCTACCTCCATCCGGGTGAGGACTCCGTCCTTCAGCCAGCGCTGCCATTCAATCTGATAGAGAAAATCAGTCGTGAAATGCTGATCCCCATAGAAAAGCCATGATTTTCCGGTTGCCCCCGTCTCCTCCCGTTCTCCCAGGAACGCTCTGAACGGAGCTACGCCGGTGCCAGGACCGATCATAATAATCGGTGTATCCGGATTATCCGGAAGCCGGAAGTGGTCATTCTGCTGAATATATACCGGCAGATAATCGCCAACCTCAGCGCGCTGCGCCAGCTGCGTCGAGCAGACCCCGTATCTTGCCCGGCCATAGCTCTCATAGCTCACCGTGCGCACCGTTATATGGACTTCATCTGGATATGCCGTGGGGCTGCTGGAGATCGAATACTGGCGGGGAGGTATTTTGCGTAAAATAGATGTGATTTCCTGTGCCGCATACCCCAGCAACGAGAAATCCTGAATCAGATCCAGCAAGTCACGCCCGTTCAGATATGATTTCAGCTCCGCCTCATGCCCAGGCTGTACTAGCTCTTGCAGCTGAGCATTCCCTGTTAAGGCAGCGACTTGGATTAACAACGGTTTCGTTAACACTGTAATTTCATAATGGGTCAACAGAGCATCACGAAGCGGCTTCTGCTCACCATTTTTGTTGATCGTCACGAATTCCTCACCCGACCAGCCCATCGCTTCCAGAATATCCTGCACGAGCTGAGGATGATTCTCCGGGTAAATAGCCAAGCAATCCCCTGGTTGATACTGCAGACCTGAGCCTTCCAGCGATAATTCAATATGCCGTGTCTCGCGTTCTGATCCGCGTCCGTTGAGGTTCAGATTTTCTAGGATTTCAGCCTTAAAAGGGTTCGTCCGGGAGTATGCAGAGGAATTTCCGCTGGCCTGGTCTCCCGTAACCTGAGACATATTGGCGTGAACGGTAGTGTCTGAGCCTGCCCCAAGCCCTGCATTTAGCGCTGCCAGAACTTGATTCATCCATTCCGTCGCTGCTTCATCAAAGTCGACATCACAATCCGCTCTCTCAGCGATTCGCTTGCCGCCAAGCTCCTCCAGACGTTGATCAAAATCCTTGCCGGTCTGACAGAAGAATTCATAGGACGTATCGCCAAGTGCCAGCACGGAGAACTCCAGTCCATCCAGTCTCGGAGCGCGTTTGCTGTGCAGGAACTCGTAGAATGAGATCGCCGCATCCGGCGGCTCGCCTTCCCCATGCGTACTGACCAGAAGCAGAAGTCTCTCGATCTTCTTCAACTGGTTCGGCTTCAAATCTCCCATCGAGACCGTCGCCACCTGGAAGCCTTCTCCCTCTAATCTACGTGACAACTGCTGTGCCAGTCCTTTCGCATTACCCGTCTGACTGCCGTATAACACCGTCACCTCTTTGGATACTGGAGCAACTACCTGCACTTCTGAAGAAGGCTCACTTGTCGTAGGTATCGCAGAAGCCGCCGTACTCACCGTCACTGTCTGACTAGCTGCCGCAGTAGCTATTGGAGCCGCTTCTACCGCGGCAGTGCCCAACATCGCCGTGAGATAACCGCTCAACCACACCCGTTGTGCATCGTTCAAGCCCGGCAATAAACGATTTAATAATTCCACCTGTTCTTCATTAAAAGGACTGTTCGTAACCTGTAAGACCAATCATTTCCCCCCGTCCAACATGCACATTTTAAATTCCGAGTATTTATATAAGAATTATATAAACTGAAATTACCATAGCCTGGATAGCAGGTCAATTAGAATGATCTTATGAATTCTATCAATAATATTGATAAAGCGCGCCAACACTTGCTGCCGATTGAGTTATAATGGAGTTTGGATGGTATAAAGATGGATTGCATCTTGGATCAAGGAGGAATATGTCGTGGAAAAGTTTAATCAATTACTGGAAAAATACGCGGAGCTGGTCGTCAAGGTCGGGGTTAACATCCAGCCGGGCCAGCTTCTTATCGTGCAAGCGCCTATCGAAACTGTGGATCTAACCCGGCTGATTGTCGGGAAAGCCTATGAAGCCGGAGCCAAGCTCGTCCAGGTGGAATGGATCGACGAGATGATCTCACGGATCAGATACGAGAAGGCCCCTGAGGATTCCTTCAGCTTCTACCCGAAATGGGAGGCTGACAAAATGGAGCAATTCGCAGAAGCCGGCGGCGCCCTGTTACATATTAAAGTACCCGATCCCGAGCTGCTGCGTGGAGTAGACAGCTTCAAGGTATCTACCGCTGTGAAAACTGCGGCAATCGCTCGTGAGAAATTCAGCCAATATACTCGCAACAACATCATCAGCTGGTCGCTGATCAAGGCGCCGACCCGCGCCTGGGCCGACAAGGTATTCGCCGATCTGCCAGAGGAGCAGCGGATCGAGGCGATGTGGGAAGCGGTATTCGCAATGAACCGGGTCGGCGATGGCGATCCTGTGCAGGCCTGGCAGGAGCATATCAAGCAGCTCAAAGAGCGTCAGGAGTATATGAATAAGAAGCGCTACCGCAGCCTGCATTACCGAGCTCCGGGCACCGATCTGCGCGTCAAGCTGCCAGAAGGCTATCAATGGCTGGGCGGCGGGGATGTCAATGGCGCGGGGACTTATTTTGTAGCTAATATGCCTACGGAGGAGATCTACACCATGCCGCATCGTCTAGGTGTTAACGGCACGGTAGTCAGCACACTGCCACTCAATTTGAACGGTCAGCTGATTGAAGGGATCGAGCTTCAGTTTGAGAATGGCAAGGTAACGCAATTCGACGCCAAATCCGGACGCGAGCATCTCGCCAAGCTGTTGGAAACCGATGAGGGTGCCACTCATCTTGGAGAAGTCGCGCTCGTACCGCATGATTCCCCGATTTCGCGGATGAACCGGGTCTTCTACAACACCGGGGTCGATGAGAATGCTTCCTGCCACTTCGCACTCGGCAGCGCCTATCCAGTCAATATCGAAGGCGGCACTAAGCTAAGCAAGGAGCAATTGCTGGAGCGCGGGGCCAATGTGAGCCTGACTCATGTGGACTTCATGGTTGGCTCAACCCAGCTCGATATCGACGGCGAATTGCCTGACGGCACGATTGAACCCGTATTCCGCCAAGGGAATTGGGCCAATTAAACAACTTTGAAATACAAACAGCTCTCGCTGTGAATTGATATTGAAACACCCCTGTCCAGTAGACAATAGAAAACACTTCTATTCTATACAGAAAGGGACTATCAATTACGGCGGGAGCTGTTTTTTGATTGGCTTGCCCTACTCCATATCGTAACGAAACTGGGTATCGTTATTCGCGTCAACAAGAGGAGTTTCGAATTGTAACGAAACGGGATATCGCTATTTAGGTCTATTTGGGGCTAGAAGCGTGTATTTCGCGCCAATAACGAAATGGAGTTTCTTTAAATTGAATTTTGCCTTGTTTTTGGAGAAATAGCGTTATGGTGTTTCGTTAGAGATATGCTGCTTTACCTGATTAACGATGGTCTCGACTGCGACCGAGTCACTCTGCCCGGTTTTGCGGATAGTCAGCTCTACTTCACCCTGCCCGGCATTTTTGCCCACCGTAATGCGCAGAGGAATCCCGAGCAGCTCGGAGTCCTTGAATTTCACGCCGGCGCTTTCATTCCGATCATCTAGCAGAACCTCGATCCCCTGCTTCGTAAATTCCGCATATAGGCTCTCTGCGACACGGGTCTGTTCCTCATTCTTTCTGGATATAAGAATAAGATGAACCTGAAATGGTGCCACAGACATCGGCCAGATGATTCCCCGTTCATCATGATTTTGCTCAGCGATGACCGATAGCAGCCTCGATATCCCGATCCCGTAGCAGCCCATAATGATCGGCTCTGTTTTACCTGAGCTGTTCAAATAATGAGCCTGCAGCTTCTCACTGTATTTAGTACCGAGCTTAAAAATATGCCCCATCTCAATCCCGCGCGAGAATATCAATTTGCCCTGTTCGCAGTGCGGACATGAATCTCCCTCAACGACATTGCGGAAATCCCCGACCCGCTCAAGCGCGAAGTCACGTCCCGGCCGAACATGGATTTCGTGATAATCCGCCACATTGGCGCCGGCGATCCCTTCCCTCATTTGGGATACCTCGTAGTCCACAAGCACAGGTATATTCAAACCACAGGGGCCGATTGAGCCTGCTGGTGCCAGTCCCCGCCTCTGCAACGCATCCGCCTCGACAATTTCCAGCTGCTCGGCTTGTAAATATTTTTGCAGCTTAAGCTCGTTCACCTGGTGGTCCCCTCTGACCAATACCGCGACGATCTGCTGATCCGCCTCATAGACGAGGGTCTTGATGATCTGCCGTGCTTCCACCTGAAGGTGAGTGGCGAGCTCATCGATGGTACGGATTCCTGGCGTATGGATTCTCTCCCGTGCTGCCACGGCTGCTGTGAACGAGTTAAGGTCTGAATGGCCCCCAGTCCTGGCGGTCGCCGTCTCTAGATTTGCTGCATAATCACAGCAGGTACAAGCCGCAATGATATCTTCGCCTATGTCGGCCAGCGCCATAAATTCATGGGTCTCCCCTTCCCCACCGATCGCCCCGGCATCCGCCTCGACAGCCCTGTATTGAAGCTCCAGCCGTTGGAAGATTCGTTCATAAGCTGCATACATTGTCCGGTAAGAGTGATCGAGCCCCGCCCAGTCGGAATCAAAAGAATAGGCATCCTTCATCACAAATTCCCGACCGCGCAGCAGTCCGAATCTGGGACGCCGCTCATCTCTGAATTTCGTCTGAATCTGGTATAAAATGACCGGCAGCTTCCGGTAAGACTTAATCTCATCCCGCACCAACGCCGTTATCACTTCCTCATGGGTTGGCCCGAGCACGAATTCCCGCTCATGACGGTCTGATAGACGCATCAGCTCAGGGCCGTACACCTGATAGCGTCCGGACTCCTTCCACAGATCCGCCGGCTGCAGCGCTGGCATCAGAATTTCCTGGGCCCCGGCCCGCTCCATTTCCTCATGAATGATCTGTTCGAGCTTACGCAGCACCCGTCTGCCCAAGGGCAAATATGTATAAATTCCGGCAGCCAGCTGCCTGATATATCCGCCTCGCAGCAGCAGTTCATGACTTATTACATCCGCTTCTGCTGGGGATTCCCGTAACGTATTCAATAGTAATGTGCTCTGTCGCATGTCAACACTCTCCTTCTAAAAATAAAAAAAGACACACTCGTTAGGGACGAATGTGTCGTGTTACCACCCTATTTCGACGATAATGCCCAGCCTACCTACGCCTTACGCATGATCGTCCTCAGTTCGAATAACGGCCGAATGACCGGTAACGGTTATCCCGCTACAGCTCCCAAGTCGGAAAGCATCCCCACGCCGGAAGAATCCTCTCAGCCTACGGGATTCTCTCTCTGCACCGCGATCCTTGGAACACTTGTCTTGGTCATCGCTTTTGTGAAACTTTATCATGGACCTGAGCGATAGTCAATACCCGACGTACAAATAATTCATTGGGTTAAAAGCTCAGGCCGTCGGAAATTATGTCTACCGAAGTCACGTCAGCTAATCGTTTAGGGCATAATGGCGGACTGCTATAGTTACTTCAAGCGGAACGCTCAACAAAAGCCTGCACTTTTGCAGGTATTTGCGTGAAGCACAACATTAAAGTTACTTTATTCCCCAGAAACGGAAGCGCTCACCGCCAACTTATGATCCGCCCGCCATCATCCAGCCATCTAGCCATCCAGTTACTAGCCCCTCTATCTACTAGCAAACGCAATTATCAAGCCTTCGACGATCCGTCTACTAGCTAACAGATTCACCTATCCCCCGGCCGCCCATCCACTCATCAGGAGACTTCATCAAGTGACTTCATCCGCCATCGGATCCCCCGGGCTTTAACACTAGCCTGCTACTCGCCCAGCATCTCAGCCGCCTTCGCCGCAGTGGCTTCGCCATTGGCGATACAGTCGGCGATGCCTACGCCGTAATAGGAGCAGCCCGCCAGGTAGAGGCCTGGGTATTGCTCGGCGATCTTGCGCTCCAGCGATTGAACGATCTCATGATGCTGTAAATGATAGTTCGGCATCGCATTCACCCAATTGGTAATTTCATAGGCTTGCGGCTCGGGCAGATCACCGATGCTCTGCTTCAGATCCAGCATGGCTTCCTGCAGCATTTCCTGCTCGGATAAGCTCCGCAGCCGCTCATAATGTGGGCCAGAGCTCTTATAGAACAGACGTACCAGCAATTGATGATTCCTTGATGTATGAGTCCACTTGCGACTGGTCCAGGTCGAAGCCTGGCATTTCAAGTCGCTGCTATCCGCTACGATAAAGCCGGTTCCATTCTCCGGCAAGAATTCATCACTAACCTCAAAAGCCATATATACACTGATCAGAGAGCTGCCCAGAAGCTGGCCGAAGTCAGCATTCAGACGCTCATCCTGCAGCATGGATTGTGCGGCTTGATGCGGTACGCTCAGGATTACGCTATCGGCCGTTAGGCTGCGCCCATCTTCAAGCTCCAGCGTATACTGCTGTTCGCTTCTCTCCACGCGGCTTACCTTGCAGCCTTTGATCCACTCGATATCAGGCAACGCCCGCTCGATCTGCTCAACCAATGTCGAGGTGCCGCCCTCGAAGGATAGAAATTTCCGCTCCCCTTGCGACTTGAAGACCTGACGGTTCTCAGCGAGACCCTTCATGATACTGCCGTATTGATTTTTGTAATCCAGCAGGTAAGGTAGTGTTGAAGCAATCGTTAGTTCAGTCAGCTTGCCAGAATAGACCCCTGATAATACCGGGGCGATCTGCTTCTCGACCAACTCCTTGCCCAGGAAGGCTTCCAGGAACAGACCGATCGAATCATTCTTCGTGAATGTCTCATTCGTCGTATAGAAATCCTTCAGCGCCTCTACCTTGCCCTCTGCCGAGACAAGCTCACTCTCTGCCAGCGCCTGTAAACTGAGCGGGATGCCGAATACAGCTTCCTCGGGAATCAGTTTAAGCTTGCCATCCGTATGTAGATACGATTTCCCGGTTGCATTGTAGACCACCTGATCCCGCAGCCCCAGTTCGTCAATCAGCGGGTCGATATTGCGCTTGCGAGCGACCAGGGAATCCGCTCCAACCTCCATGATGAAGCCATCCCGCTTCACGGTATGAATCTTCCCGCCCAGCCGCTCGTCCGCTTCGATCAGCACGATGTTAGCATCGAGCTTTCGTTCCTGAATGATTTTGTGCAAATAATAAGCTGTGGATAGACCTGTAATTCCTCCACCGATTACTGCAACAGTTTTCAATACTTTCCACCTCGATCAAGGATTATGTTAACTCTCATCATCATACCCTACTTATCTTGAGGCGGACAATATGGAAGTCATCTTGTCATATATTGTTCATTCACATTCAATCAACGTACCGTGCGGGGATGTCGGGACTTAAGATACATACACATCAATAGCATCGCGCAGAAATTGGGCCAGGCCCGGCTGATGCTGGTCATAATAGGCACGGAACCGCTCGTCCGCTACATACATTTGCGCCACACCGGCATGGGCTTCCTTACTATAGCTATCCCAGTAACAGGTCAGCCACTGCTTATGCAGATCTGCGGCCCGCTGCGCTAACTCGCTCGAGGGGTCCCCCGTCTGGTAGGCTTCCAGCAGCGTAGATATCACCTCATCCTCCAGCGCCTTCACCCGGTCATATTGCTCCTGTGTCATATTCATCAGCTTGCTATTCGCCTGATCAATGGTCTGATCTCCGTATTTCTTACGTATCTCAGCTCCGTACTTCTGTTCATTCTCTGTGATTAACTGTTGCTTGAACCCTGTGAACTTCTCTGAATCTGTCATGCGTAATCTCCCTTCCGCTTCTGCAATCGTATAATCTACATTCGCAATCAGCAGATCGAGCTGCTGTCTGCGGTCAAGGAGTTGCCTGCGATGCTGCTTCAGCGCGACGATCCGGTCGAAGGACGGGTCTGTGATCACCTGTCTGATCCGCTCCAAGGAGAAGCCAAGCTCTCGATAAAACATAATTTGCTGCAATTGATCCACCTGGGCTGCTCCGTAAATCCGATACCCCGACGAGTTCATTCTGGCCGGCTTAAGAAGCCCGATTTCATCGTAATAACGCAGGGTCCTCGTACTGATCCCAGCCAACTGGCCCAGCTTCTGTATGGTATATTCCATAGGCTCCCCTCCTGACAGCTTCACTCTACACCTTTACGTAACGTGAAGGTCAACTCTTATTCGTCTCCTTCCATCATAGCAGCATCTGTCGCCAGGGAAAGCGCAGCTTATTCTCTTTATTAGCTCTCGATTGGCAGAGCCTTCTGATCTCGTCTCCGAGCATATCCGGCAAGCTGGCATGATGCTTCTCATACAGGGACAGGCATTGCAGCATCAGATACTGATTACGCAAATGCAAGCTGATCTTCAAGCTGCGCAGTAATTCCTCAGCCCCCCTCTGCAATTCTCCCCTCCTCAGCCAGTAGGCAGCACATTGATAATAGAACCGGCCGTATTGGCAGCGGAGCGTGTGTTGGCCCCAATCGTATAGCATAAAGGACGGGTTGGAATCCGTGAATAGCTGTAGCCCCTGCTCCAAGTCATCCTCTAATGGGAAGCCGTATTTGTTCGCCGCCTGCAATGCGCCGCTTAATCCGTCGAGAGTTAACTGCGGGTATTCACCCATCAGCGCGGCAAGCTGCGGCATTTGCGACAGATCCCCTGTTGCAATATCCAGCGCCAGCACCCTCATCCTGGCAAGCAGTACATAGTGCTGAGCCTCCACCTTGTCCGAGTTCGCACCAAATCGTTCAGTCAATCCGGTACAACGTTCCAGCCACTCCCGCGCATCAGCGTATAACTCTTCATTTTTATAGGATTCCGCGATAATCAGCAGCCCTCGCCCATAATAAGCTGCTGGAGAGCGCTTATAGGCAGGTCTTCGTCTGAACCTGCTCCAGCCTCGCTTCGAGCATAGCGGTTCGAGCCATTTCAGCAGCTCGCTGGAATACTGCCGCGCCTCCTCCCAACGGTCGAGGATCGCATAAGTTCGGGACAGCAAATATAGCCCTTCCAGAACGTAAATATCTTCAAGCCGATGCCGAAAAGGAATGAAGCGCAGCAGCTCCTCCGTATTGCCAGGCTCTATCTGACAACTTATATAAAACATCCGGAAATAGCTCATCAGCTGCTCATCCGAAACATCACGCTCATTATTCATTTCGATAATTTCCTCATACAATTCGGTTGCAGGACTCCACATGCCGTTTGCAAAAAAGGACTCCGCCTTCTGAAACAGCTGCTTCTGTAACAAATCCTGTTCCTGCTTGGATGAGTCTCCGCGCTCAGCCATCATCGAATAATCTCCTTTGAAATTGCCGAACATAGATTCAATAATTTAGGGAAAAAGATAATTTATAAACACAATTACCTATATATTACTACTCTAAACTTATAAGTTCAATTAAACTTTCCATGCATGTTATAGATCAACTTTGGTTGCTACAATTCATGTAGGTGATGAGCATGAGCTTTGATTATTCCCTGATTGGCAAACGCATCAAGCAAGCCCGGGAAGAACAAGGAATTACACAAGAAAAACTGGCTGAGAGGCTGGATGTATCGAATGCATATATAAGCAAGATTGAACGTGGCAAGACACCGATTAATCTGGACAGGCTTTCCCAGTTATGCCTGGTGCTTGAGGAGTCGCCGGAATATATTCTAAGCGGCACCAATAAGCTGTCCAATGATTATTTACGTAATGAAATTATCGAAATGCTGGAGGATTGTCCTCCGGAGAAGATCAAGTTGATTATGCAGATTATCAAACCGATTATTGACTATGAACCGCCAAAAGGCTGACACCGATAGCAAGGTGCCGGCCTTGCTTTATTTTGGTGGGAAACTTGTTTATCCTTAATGGGAGTATAGAATAGATCGTTACGGAAGTATGAGGGTGATGTATTACGATGCAAAATCTATTAACAGAGAGCGCAATCCAAATGTACTGCGGTCCGGCCTGTCAGAAAGGTCAGACCTACTTCGAGTCGGGCAAAGTCAGTCTCATTAGACAGAGCCAGGATGGGCAGTCCTTTTTGGCAATCGTGTCGGGTACAGAATTGTACTATGTGAATTTGCGGTTTTATTCATCTGGAGCATTGGCGGCGGATTGCACTTGTCCAGCCTTCACCGCCAGCAGAAAATACTGCCATCATATCGCAGGTGTGATGTACGCCGTGCACGCTCTGCAAAAGCAGGAGCAATCCCCTGATGCGGCCCGTGAAGCGGAGCTGAGCATGCTGCGGCCCGATGCTACTAAGTCGTCTCTCCCCCACCGCGGCTCAACCCAGGACATGCGGCTGATGCGTGATATTATGCAGCTGTTCGGCAGCGGTGATCATAAAGCCCGTGTTCTGCGCACCGGCTCCTATTTTGATTCACGCGAGTCGCTCGAAGCTGAATTCACTTTGAGGCTGAACTCTTACAAGTATGAGAAACAGAGCTTCTCGATCGAAATGAGGCTGGGGACGAAGCGGCTCTATATTGTGAAGGATATTAAGCAATTTCTGGAGCAGGTCGAGCTTGGCAAGAAATATAAATTCACGCCTAACTTCAGCTACGACCCTGATCTCCATAGCTTCCCTGCGCAGCTATCTGAAATTATACAGGCGCTGATGGATATCCGGCGCAATGAGTATTTTATCCGTGAAGCCGGGAGCAGGTATGATGTCTGGAGCAGCGGCGGTGATGGACGCGGCCTGATTATACCGCCTAATGCCTGGACTAAGCTGCTACCGCTACTTCGCTCCTACCCTGCCGTTAAACTGGAGGCCAATGGCATTCAATACAAAGGGTTCTATGTCTCAAACAGACCTCTGCCAATCCAATATGACATTAAGCAGTCCGATGGGGATGACTCCTATTATTTCGAGGTGGCCGGGCTGGATGAGGTTACAATTCTGGACTCCTATCATATGGCACTGATCTATAATGAACTGATCACGCTCGATCCGCAGCAATGTAAGCAAATCCATCAGCTGCAAAAGCTGCTGCAGACTTATCACCGAGCGAAGGTCGGTCTTCAGGCAGACGAGATGGCCGCTTTTATCGAGAAGGCGCTACCGGGGCTCATGAAGCTGGGAGAAGTGAAAATAGATGATGCCATCACAGATCGGATCGTACGTAGACCACTACAGGCCAGACTATATCTGGATCGCCTGAAGAATCGCCTGCTGGCCGGACTGGAGTTCCAATACGGTGATATCATGCTTAATCCGCTGGAGGATACCGATTTGCAGCGGAGCAGCGATCTGATTCTCATTCGTGATGATGATCAGGAACGACAAATCCTTGAGCTGCTGGAGGAGAGCTCGTTCGTCCGCACCGAGAGCGGCTTCTTCCTGGATGACGAGAACGCGGAGTTCGATTTCCTCTATTATATGGTGCCAAGACTGGAGCAACTCTTGCAAATCTATGCAACGACAGCGGTTAAGCTGCGAATTCAGCAGCCATCTGTACCGCCGAGAATATCAGCGATCTGGGATGAACGAACAGACTGGCTGGAATTTAAATTCGAATTAAGCGGTGTCTCGGAGAATGAGATTCGCCGTGTGATCGAAGCGATTGAGGTCAAGCGCAAATACTATAAGCTGCCGAACGGTTCTTTAATGCCCCTGTCTGACGAGAAGTTCAAGCAAATGATCGGGTTCATGAATGATGCCGGGAAAATACAGTTCAACGAGCGCGGGGACGGCTTCCGTCTGCCCCTGGCCAGCTCCTTCCATCTGCTGGATGAGCAGCGCTACAATGAATTGCTTAAACCGGAGAAATCGCTTCGTCGCTTATTATCAAATCTGAAGAATCCCGACAATCTGGAATTTACGGTTCCGCCAAGCCTCGCCCCTGTTCTGCGCGATTATCAGGTCTACGGCTATCAATGGCTGAAGACGCTGGCCTTCTATCGCTTCGGCGGGATTCTCGCCGATGATATGGGATTGGGCAAGACGCTGCAGAGCATCGCTTTCATCGTCTCGGTGCTACCGGAGATTCGGGAGCAGCAGCTGCCAGCGATTATCGTGGCTCCAGCTTCGCTCGTCTATAACTGGCGAAATGAGCTTAGGAAATTCGCTCCAGAGGTGCGGAGCATGATTATTGATGGCAGTAAAAACGAGCGAGTCCATCACCTGCGGAAGCAAGCCGACTTCGATATCGTCATCACCTCTTATCCGCTGCTGCGCAGGGATATTGAGCTATATGCCGAGCAGGACTATCACACCTTGATTCTGGACGAGGCCCAGAACTTCAAGAATCATACGACCCAGACGGCTCATGCGGTTAAAACACTACAGGCCAAGCATAAGTTCGCGCTGACCGGGACACCGATCGAGAATTCTCTGGAGGAGCTATGGTCGATCTTCGACGCAGTCTTCCCTGCCCTGTTCCGCGATCGTCGCAATTTCAATGAGTTGTCGCGGGAGAATGTAGCTAGCCGCATCAGGCCGTTCCTGCTGCGCCGCTTGAAGACGGATGTGCTTAGCGAGCTGCCGGAGAAGATTGAATCGGTGCAAACATCGGAGCTGCTGCCCGAGCAGAAGAAGCTGTACGCCGCTTACCTGGCCAAGCTGCAGCAGGAGACGCTCAAGCATCTGGATGAAGACAGCTTCCAGCAGAATAAGATCCGAATTCTGGCCGGTCTTACCCGACTGCGCCAGCTATGCTGCCATCCTGCCCTGTTCGTTGAAGAGTATCCTGGAAAATCAGCAAAATTCGAGCAGCTCTTCGAGATCATTGACGAGTGCTTAAGCTCTGGCAAGCGGATGCTGATCTTCTCGCAGTTTACGGAAATGCTCGGTCTGATTGGACGGGAGCTGGGTTATACCCAAATTCCTTATTTCTATCTGGATGGACAGACTCCTGCCGCCGAACGAGTCGAGCTCTGCGACCGGTTCAATGATGGGGAGAAGGATGTCTTCCTCATCTCCCTGAAGGCTGGCGGTACTGGGCTTAACTTAACCGGAGCTGACACGGTAATCCTGTACGATCTATGGTGGAATCCAGCGGTCGAGCAGCAGGCGGCCGACCGCGCGCATCGTATCGGACAGACGAAGGTAGTACAAATTATCCGGCTTCTGACGGAAGGAACGGTTGAAGAGAAAATGTACGAGCTACAGCAGAAGAAGAAAGACCTGATCGACGAAGTCATTCAGCCTGGGCAACAGTCGATCTCCAGCATGACCGAGCAGGAAATCCGCGAAATATTAATGATCTGACGGGGAGATAACGATATTTAACGAGAGCAAGCCTGGTTTTGCCCAGGCCTGCTCTTTTTTGCTCTATGGTTGGATAGAGATCGATCTTCTTAACATAAGTTAACATAACTTTTGTTACGTAAACTAACTGCTATTTTCTGCTTAGTTCGGTGGATACACTTCAAATTCATACAGAGAATATCCATAAGGGGTGGCCCGCTCGATGCCGTACATTTTCACGTATCTGGCTTGCACCTGGTTAAGCGGAATATTCTGCACTCCCCCGCTTCCATTCGTCTCGGAGTATACATCCTGCCAGTTCACGCCATCATTAGAGACTTGAAGCTTGAATTTAGTGGCATAGGCGTCCTCCCAATGCAATCCTACGCTGCCGATCGCCTTCACTGCGCCTAAATCGGCGGATATCCACTGTGGATCTGAACCTTCGCTGCTGGCCCATCTGGACTGCAGATTGCCGTCGAAGGCGCGATCCGCTTCAAAGCTAATCCCTTCGATCGAACTGGCTACCGCCGTTGCATGCAACGCCAGATTCGGTAATTCAGGCTGCGCGTCCGCCCCCGGCTTCCACCAGTTCCCGGTAATGTACAGCATATTCAGCAGATTGTAGCTGTCGCTGAAATAATCCTCCTTCTTATTCTTCATCCAATCCCAGCCGCTATTAACCCAGGCTTGATTGGCGCTATCCGTCGTCGCTGCCGAAATCAACGGAGAGACGAATACCGCTGTCGCATAGTCCCCGACCTCAGTACCATTTAGCTTGTAGCCATTTTTTATTTTCGCAGGCGTGTTATTCGTTTTTCCTTTAATCCAGTTGGTCAGTTTATCCGAAATCGCTTTACCGCGCGGGTCTCCATACATCGCATAATCCATCACAATTCTGAGTGGAACCCGGCTGGCGTTATAATAATATATATTCGTCTCCTTGAACTCACCTAGATACCATTCAGGTGCAGGCTTGGGCGGGTCATTAATCACAAAATCTGAAATAAGACCGGTTGCAGACGAGTATGAATTGCTAAATTGATTGTATACCGAATAGAGGTTATCGATGACTTGCAGCCAAATCGGATCCTGGGTCACCTCGTGAAAAGCCCTTAGATGGCTGAGCGCCCAATCAGACGGTCTTGTATTGAGCGCATTCTTCCCGTCCCAATCTCCCAGATTCAAGCGGTTATTGGTCGTGACATTGCTGACTTTAATACCATCTGTGATCATCTGCTTCGCTTCTTGCAGGTAATTGATCGCGCCGCCCGACCCCCACTGATTATGGGCGAGAATTAGAGAATAAGCGATATCGAGATCCCCGTCCGTAGCCGAACTAAAATGCCCCTGTGCCTGCGTGCTGTCAGCAACGACCCAGCCCATCAGGTTGGGGTTTTCCGAGCTTTTGAAGGCGCGGGCGGTCTTGAACAGGCCGTTATAGATCGTCTGTGCGTCCGGATCATGGCCAGCCATAAGCACGGTGATGATCATGCCATACCCTTGTCCCTCCGAAGACCCCAAAGCGGTGAAGCCATCCTGATCTCCGGTAATCTCGCCTTTCACATAATAGCCGCCAGGCAGAGAGCTGAGGTTATTCTTCAGATACTTGCCTTTCCAGTAATCATAATACTGGGCGACCGCTTGATTCATCGCATTCTGAGTCACATGGCTTGGCTTGATGGTCCCAGGATAGCTTGTCTGCTGCGGAAAAGGCTTCTTCTCCCCCGCTGCATAGCTGCTCTGCGACGGGACCACGGTTCCTACTCCAGCAATTAAAGCGACAATGAGCATACCGATCAGCTGCTTGTACCATTTACTCCGGCTTCTGGTTGAGCCTGTTGTCGAAGTTACCGCTGAAGCCAATCCTCCTCGAGCATGGTTCTGTGTTCGGGTGTAAACGTTCGTCCTTGGTTGAAACATCGTTATTCCTCCTTTGGGTAGTGGTTCATTGGGCCGATTCGTGGTGAATGAACTACAACGTTGGAAGATACGTTATGTCTTTAAGCAAGGATGTCTATACGCTTGTATAATATTACATTTTCTGAAAATAATAAACTGGATTCTACTAAAAAAACACCATGCGTAATGCATGTACAGGAGGTACCAGCTATGAGCAGCAACAATCAAGATCATTCACAGGATGAAGCGAAGCTTCGCAATAAATTAAATCCAGAGGGCGACTCTTTGCAGGAACGAGAAAAAATCGAGCAAGGCGTCGATATCGAGCCGGAAGCCGATGAATGGATTGCCAAGCCGGTGGCATTCACCGATTCGGACAAGGAAGAATAGCTCAAGATCTGAGATCTACTATAATCCGCTACAGTGAAGGCGCTGGGCGGATTTTCTCATTCCTTCCTGGCCCCCCGCCATAGATCACTTATTGACATTGTTGTTATACAGCTTGCCGCCGCCAATCCGTACATCATCCTGGGCTGTTGTTCCCGTAGTCGCACCGGTCGCATATACGACATAGCCAGAGGAATCATCCAGATTCACTGTATTGCTGTAAAAGGAATTATTCGTTCCCGTCGGATAAACCGTACCGTGGGTTCGCACCTGAAAAGCATCCGTAATGTTCGCGTTCCCGTTGCGGTATCCTTGATTATAGCGAACAATCGTATTCACGCCCTTAACATCGATGAAGCTGTCCGCGCTGTTTGCCCCACTGATGCCCGTGCCATTAAAGGTGCAATATTCAACGATAGTTCCGCTTGCGCCTTCTTTGATATCGATATGCTCACCTGTAATTCCGCCATCGAATACCGTATGCCTGATCACATTGTCATACAGTAAATGCTCATAATTCGAGCTGGAATCAGAACCGACATAGGCCCCTTCCCCATAACCAGGCTGATATTGACCCGTGTCATAGATGGTCGAATACTCCAATGTATTGTACGAGCTGCCATCACGGAAATGAACCGCCTCATCCCCGATGTTATGCACCTTCAACCCATGTAACAGATTATGATTGCCGTGGTCCAAGACAACTCCTTTTTGTGCGGTATCGATTTCAATATCGCGAATTTGCCAATAGTCCCCGGTTAGATGGATACCATAGGAGCCGTCATTAACCTTACTGCCCTTGAGCACAGCTGGATCGGCCGGGTCACAGCTCTTCATAATGATCGGCGCGGCCTCGTTACCATTTTGACCAGAATAGAATAGGCCTTGTCCACCCGGATCACCGCTGGTAGACCTCACCCCCGTATAGGTTCCTGGGGCAATATTGATGATATCGCCAGGTGCGGCCGATTTCATCGCATTCTGGATCGCAGCCGTGCTATTTAGCGCATTCGTACATATCGGAGGAGGACCGCTATATGCCATCGTTTTGACTGTCACCGTGCTGCTGCTAGGCAAGGAGCGGTTACCCAAGACATCTCTAGCAATAATATAGTAATTGTAAGTCGTATCAGACAAGACCGTATTGTATGATGAGCTTCCGTAAATTTCGGAGAGATTAAATGTTAAGAAGGCTTGGCGAGAACTCGCCGCATCGTTCTTGACGTACAAAGAAGTGGAAGTACCATAATTTGAAGAGGGATTGCCTTGATTTACATATGAGTCACTGATCGGGCTTAAGGTTGCAGGCGAGGCCAAAACAGCGGTCTCTGTAAAAGATAAGCCAAACAGCAGCACCAAAAGGCATAATCCCAGCTTAAGGGGCAACATTCTTAATTTGCGGATAGTGCTAGACATACGAATCACTCCTTTTTAACATATTGGTGGATTCTTATGTTTGCGGGTTTCCTTCGTCAATAAACGCCCTAACCTCCTCTCATCCAGGCTACTGATGCATATGATCTCTGTCGTCCCCAGTATAAACAAGATCAGGCTTTTACACATAAGCATTAGTACCCAATTATTCACTTTTACCATTCATGATAAATAATGTAAAAGCAGCCAAATCCTAAAGGTTCAGCTGCTTAGTTATATAGGCTATTAAATTATTTGATTACACCACAGGCAATCCGTGCGCCGGAATTTCCGGAGGGATCGGTGACATAATCATCGGCTTTCTCGTGAATCATCAACGAGGTGCCGCCTTCCTTCAGCAGCGAATTCGGCACTCCTTTTTTGAGCGTGACCACTTTGCTCTCCAGATCCTCATTCACAGTTCCATCGGCTTTGACGGTAATATTGGGCAGATCGCCGGCATGGAATCCTTTCGGATTATTGAAGCCATGCTGCTTGCCCTGCGGGTTGAAATGAGCTCCCGCGGAAGTGAAATCCGGCGGCTCGCATTTCCCGTTCTCATGGAAGTGGATGCCGTGTTCGCCCGGAGTGAGGTTCTTCGCCTCCAGATGGATATGAACAGCGTCTCCTTTTTGCGTCAGGACCGCTGTACCAATTTCAGCACCCTTCGTATCGACAATCGTCGTCTTGACTTGCAGCTCCTCTGACTTGGCCCAAGCCGGATTCATGGGGGCAGTCCCGAACATCAAAGCACCAAGTACGCCCAGGCAAATGACTTGTTTTCTCATTATGCTATTTCTTCCTCCTGTAGATATGTTCTAGTGGTTTTTGGTTCATACCTCAGGATTTCCTATTTAGCGTAAAAAGATAACTCCCTCACCAGATTTAATCCGTATTTCTCACATTGTTTATAATATTTGTCGCAAATAGCTCAGACTCTTCTGGATCGACTCCAATTGCGGAATCTCGTACTCCTCCTGCTCTACGGTGTACCATTCCACCCCAAGCTGCTTGCCAGTCGCTGTAATCGCTCTGAAGTCCAGAATACCGGAGCCGATCTCCGTATTGCGCTGATCCTGCTTGCTCTTCATATCCTTGATATGCAGAATACGGCAGCGATCCTGGAAGGACTCCATCCATTCCACCGCGCGGAAGCCTGCATACTCCGCCCAGTACGTATCCAGCTCGAAGAACATATGCTCAGGCCGGGTATGGCTTGCAAGCAGTTCCATTCCTGTCAGGCCGTCATACCTTTGAAACTCAATGCCGTGATTGTGGTAACCGAAGCGAAGGCCTTGTTCCTTACAGCGCTCTCCGATCCGATCGAACATCTCCGCAGCCCGCTTGTAACCATCCGCATGATCGCGCAAATCTTCGGGAATTCCCGGGCAAATGATGTAAGGGCTATCGATGGCCAGCGAATATTCAATCATCTCTTCCAGACGCTCAGTGAGATCAGGCATGCCGATATGACTCCCCGCCGCCTTCAGACCATATTCATCCAGAGCCTTCTTCAGCTGCCCCGCTGAAGTGCCGAAATACCCGGCGAACTCCACACCGTCATAGCCGATCTCAGCCACGCTTTTCAATGTGCCTAGAAAATCCTCGTTCGTCAGTTCTTTGATGGAATACAGCTGAAGAGCTATATTTTCCATGTAATCAGACCTCCTGCCATATAGTTAAGGTAAAATGAAGTAAGGTAAAGATACCAAAATCCGAGTAGAAGTAATACAATGAAGCTACTTAAAAACATCAAATATTTGTTATCTCTAAAATCGAGGTGAAAAATGATGAGCGAGCCGTATTTCGAATCCAGCCGCTCCCAGCCTGGAGCGATCCACTATCCATACGAAAGCATGATTCACTATGGTGAGGAACAAAGCTGCCTGGTCGGCCCTCATTGGCATCTATATATTGAAATTTTGTACTTCCTGACCGGCAGCGCCAAGGTGTATTCAGGAGGGAAGGCTCATGTCCTCAGCCAGGGCGATCTGATTCTGATCCATTCCCATGAGACGCATTCGATCTATACTCTGGATGAACAGGTCTCCTATATCGTCATTAAGTTCGATCCTGAGATTCTGTATTCCACATCCCGGACGATTCTGGAGTCGACCTATATCCTGCCATTCACCTTGGCTGAGTCCAATACCCAGCGCGTCTTCACCGCCTCGGAGATTAGAGATACGCCCATCCCCGATATGATCTGGGAGATTTACGATGAATTCAGCGCCAAGAGCTTCGGATTTGAGCTTGCTGTACGCACGCTGATCTGCCGCGTCTTCCTGTGGTTTCTGCGCCAGACCCACCACCAGCAGCATTGGAACTGGGAACTGGCGAATTCCCTGAATGACAGCGACTATCAGATGCTGCAGAAGGTGTTCGAATACATCGACTATAACTATATGAATGATATTAACGCTCAGACCGCGGCCTCGCTCTGTAATATGAGCTATAGCTATTTTTCCCGCAGGTTCAAGGCGATTATGGGCAAGACCTTCACCAATTATCTGAACTACATCCGCATTACCGAGGCGGAGAAGCTGCTGCTGACCACGGATAAGAGCATGACCGAGATTGCCCTGGAGGTCGGCTTCTCCAGCTCAAGTTACTTCATCCAGCAGTTTCGGCAGTATAAGGACATCTCCCCCTACCAATTCCGCAAAAAAGGAAAAGCCTGATACATACCATGAGGTAGTATCGGGCTTTCTTCAGAGGCAGGGCCCCCCGGGGCGCCGTGTGTCCGACAGGCTACTGCATCAATGTATGTATCATCACTTTCAAGCCCTTCAGCATCGTCTCCTGCGACATAGAAGGCAAGCCTGGCTTAGCCACGGCCATCTCTTGCGATGCCGGGAAATGCACGAAGCCACCGAGCATCGGCAGCTGGTGAATGCGAATGTAGTCGAGCAGGGCATACATCGTGTTATTGCATATATACGTTCCGGCCGAATAGGAGATTGCAGCTGGTATAGCTTGCTCCTTCATGTTATCCACCATTTTGCGTATGGGCAGCAGACTGAACAAACCGTCGGGGCCATCCGGGTTGATCCGCTCGTCATGGGGGCGATTCCCGTTATTGTCGGCTACGCTCGATTCCTTAGCGACTTCCTTCAAGTTAATCGCGATCTGCTCCGGTGTAATCGAAGTCCGCCCCGACGCAAGCCCACAGCAGATAACGGCATCCGGCTGCAGCGCCCGCACCGCCTCAAGCAACCTATCCGCACATTCATCAAAGACGACCGGAAGCAGCAAGGTATGAAGCTCCGCCCCGGTAATCTGCTCCTTCCCGATATCGGCAAGCAACCTCTCAGTCGGATTTGTGGCATCCTCTCCAAAAGCTTCAAACGCCGTAATCAATACTTTCATTTACTAATTCCTCCTCCCGCCGTTTGTGGTACATGTTCGTGGTACGCTCAGTTGACCGTTACTATTTAACCGCTGCTATATGACTGGCACAGTACCAGGAGCACAATATACTTCACCCCACGCTAGTCTGAGATCGCACTCTGCTACTGGTCATATTCGAGCTTCCGGCCTCCTAATTAACCATCTAGACTGAGTGAGACAATCTAAACTGATAGCACAAGTGTAAATCATACACTTATTCCACCGGATTACCGGAGCCCTTCTCTTACAAGTGCATTTTGTACACTTAAAATAACCCCTTTCGGATGAAGCAAAGAAATTTAGTTTTCTTAATGTACTTTTTGCAATTAAAGTTTAGCTAGAAGCGATTTATGTGATTTTAGATGTACATTATGCAATTAGCCTCATTGATCTTAGGGGCTCCTTCGGTTACGAGTAAAATAAGATTGTCTACATCGTATAGCTAACTGCGTATTTGCAACTATATCAGCTCTTCTGACCCTGTACAGAGAAAATAGCTGCTTTGATACAACTATCCGGGTGGAATTTCCCCTGATAACGACTTAAGTGGGCAAATAATTGTATATACGCAGCTATTGTATAATCTCAAGACTATTGTTACGAGGATAGTTGTATTTTTGCAGTTATTTGTGAAGCTCTAGCCCAGCTCTTAGCCCCTCTACATCCAGCCCGTCCACAGCAAAAGCCTGGCGCACCAGCTCCGGGGCGACGAACTCGTCGTATTTACCCAAATACGGCGCCTCATCAGGCCCAAGCAGCATCGACGGGTCCGTGCAGGAACCGCATTCGAACAAAATCTGCTCCAATAGCGCCTGGCTGTCTGCTTTACCTGCGACCACGAAATAATACGGCTCCATAGGCACGATCGAACGAAGCGACAGCCGCGGGGAGAGGTTGTTCTTGAGCAGTCGCTCCAGCGTGCGGAATTGCTTGCTGCCGACCCATGGCAGGATGAACAACGAGTCGCCGCCTGCCGGAATGACCGCCGATCTCAGCAGCCCGCTCTCCCTTGCCAGACGGCGAGCCCGCTCCAGTCGGTTCACAGCCTGCGGTGATAGGTACGGATAGATCGTGCTATCCGCCAGCACCTCGCGCATTTTCCGCAGCACCAACGTATGAATGTCGCCGCCTGCCCCAAGCCACAGCGTATCGACTTTGCCTAAGGCCGCTTTTACGTACACCGCCTTGTGCTTGGTGTCCACCTCAGTGACCTTCCACAGCTTACCTGCCAGTGAGAAGCAGTATCCCGGTGGCGGCACCGTCGTAATCGAGCCGATTTCCTCCGTTCCGTTATACACCGCATGTTCCTCATCATCCTTGAACACGGCATAGAAACGGAAGTTGTTCACGATCTTCTCCCCCGTCAGGCCGATGATCAGCGTCTGCTGCTCCGTCCACTGAATATGATCCGTCTGCAGCAAGTAATTCAGGAACACTTTATACGTCTCCGGGGAAATCCGGCGAAAAGAAGGCAGCGACAGCACATCCGAGGCCAGCTCGGCAGGTGTCGCTTCGCCTCTGCTCTTCAATATACTCATCGTCTGATGGTATAGAAGGCCGATCGGCATCTGCCGGATGTCGAGTGGCTCGACCCAGCGGTCGCGGACGTACAGCTCGATGACCGCGATCGCCCGCAGAAGCATCCACGGCATCCGCGCCGGCAGCATCGCATCTTCGTCCTCTTCCTCCGGACAGACGAACAGCATCTCGGATGGCGCATCCCCTCGTCTTCCGGAGCGGCCCAGCCGCTGCACGAAGCTGGAGGCGCTATACGGCGCGCCCAACTGAACGACCCGTTCCAGCTCGCCCAAGTCGATGCCCAGCTCCAGCGTTACTGTCGCGGCGGCAACCGCCGGGCCCGGCTTATCCTTCAGCGCGGCTTCCGCTTCTTCGCGCAGCATCGCCGAGATACTGCCGTGATGCACATAGAACACATCCGGCTGATGACGGTGCGCCGCCACCCTGCGTAGCTCCAGCGTCGTCAGCTCCGCATCGGAGCGGCTGTTGGTGAAGACGAGCGCTTTTTTCAGATGCGTGCTGTCATAGACGAAGTTGTAATAGGCCTTGCGAGCATTCTGCAAATGCTCGGCCTGCTCCTCGTCGCGGGCATCCGGGAACGAGAAATGCTCGACCCTCAGCCGCAGCTTGCGTCCGCCGGGCACGGATACCGCGTCGACTGGCTGCTTGCTTCCCGCGCCGAGCCAGGCCTTGGCCGCTTCATAGTCGCTTAGCGTGGCGGACAAGCCGACTCGTCTAGGCGTGCAGCTCGCCATTCGCTCAATCCGCGTGATCAGGCTCAACACCTGGATGCCCCGGTCCGCCCCCATAAAAGCATGAACCTCGTCGATAATTATATATCTAAGATCATGGAACAGAGCGGGGATCGCATTGGGCCGATTCATCAGCAGCCCTTCCAGCGATTCCGGCGTAATCTGTAGCACACCCGAGGGCTTTTGCATCAGTTTGGTCTTCTCCGTCTGCGAGACATCGCCATGCCAGTGCCAGGCGGGGATATTCCCATCCCTAAGCAGCTCTTTGATCCGTTCAAACTGGTCGTTAATGAGCGCCTTCAAAGGGCCGATATACAAAATACCTACCGAAGCAGATGGACGCTCATGCAGCTCGGTCAAGGCCGGGAAAAAAGCCGCCTCCGTCTTCCCCGAC
Organism: Paenibacillus aceti; assembly: GCF_003614185.1. Classification (GTDB taxonomy): domain Bacteria; phylum Bacillota; class Bacilli; order Paenibacillales; family Paenibacillaceae; genus Fontibacillus; species Fontibacillus aceti. The sequence goes on along the minus strand of NZ_KZ987724.1, from coordinate 1,227,723 downwards.
GCCGTTCCTGCGGCAATCAGCATATGGTGCGGAGTGTCCATGCAAATTTTGAGCGCCTCGACCTGGGCTGGACGCAGCGTCTCCCATCTTTTGCGGTAAATAAATTCCTGAATAAACGGTGCCAAGCGATAAAATAGCTGATTCGCCCCGCCGCTCATAATTCAAACTCCGCCAGAAAATCATCCAATTCATCCTTCTGCTCCCCTGCACCCGCTGCTGACTCAACCCTCCGCTCGCCAAGCAGCTGGCTGAACGAAGCCTCTGGATTCTGCTGCAAGGTATGCAGCAAATCCATGAAATCACGTACGACTTCACGCGGTGTCAATAGCTCGTCCGCTCCCATCCGGCTCACGGCCAACTCCATAAATTGAATCAAATCCGCATCCGTCAAAGTCGGAGTATAGCCAAAATGCAAACCATGGATTTGCCGCAGCTTCTGCAGCAGAATCAGAATCTCTTCATGCGAGAGCATCTCCAGCTTGAGAATCGGGCCGGTATAGTTGCGGTAGCCAGCTCCGGCAAAGCGACTCTCCACCAGACGGGAGCGCAGCGCCTCATAACTGAACAGACCGCGCCGTTCGTCCTCGACAAACTGCGGCGTACCGCCCAGGAAAATCCCGAGATGCTCCGCCTTGCCCTGCATCGTATCGTTAAACATCGTCAGCAGCTTTTCGTAGTTGCTCGTCCGGGCGATGCTGTTCGATATTTTATATAAATTAACGCCCTCATCAATAAATAGCAGCAGGCCTTGATAGCCGATCATCGCTACAAATTCCGACCATAGCTTGATATAGTCATACCAGTTGTCATCATCGATAATGGCGCTCACATCCAGTTCTTTCCGCGCTTCGGTCTTGGTCGGGAACTCACCGCGTAGCCAGCGCAGAGCGGCCTGCTTCTGCCCATCCTCCCCGAGCTTATGCCCGTTCCAATAAGCAGCCAGCACACGAGCAAAATCAAAGCCGTGCACCAGGTTCTGCATCTGCGCCGTCACCGTGAAAATCCGCTGCTCGACCACCGCGGTCATTGCCGGATCACCGGGGCGCAGGCCATCCGCCTTCATCGCTTCCTGCTGAATCGTCGTAATCCATTTCTGCAGGACGGTTTCCAGCGCTCCGCCGTCCGGTCGGGTACGGGTCGATAGATGCGTCATCAGCTCACGGTAGGTGGCCAAGCCCTGGCCTTTCGTACCGACTAGACGCCGTTCGGGAGATAAGTCGGCATCAGCCGTCACGAAGTCCCGGTCGAGCGCATAATTGCGTATCGTCTGCAGCAGGAAGCTCTTCCCGCTGCCATAACGTCCAGTGATTAGCCTCATGGCCGCTCCGCCAGCGGCGATATTGTCCATGTCGCGCAGGATAGCTTCAACCTCCGCCTTACGGCCCACCGCGATATGCTCCAGTCCGATTCTCGGCACCACGCCCGCAGTCAATGAATTGACCAGCGCGGTCGTCAACCGCCTCGGTATTTTGATCTCCGCTGTTTTTGATTCCGTCATTCCACTTCACCTCATCCATTCCGCCTTAATCGTGCAAAATAATCTATATAATCTTCCGCGATGGATTCACCATCCACCACCAAGTCCCCAATCGTCTCCATCGCCAGCTCGTTAATTTCATCGAGCAGCAGCGCGGGCATCATCCCGTACTTATCGGCAACTTCATTTATATGGCCGCTCGACTCCTTTAACGTATACAAAACTTCAAGATGTGCCAGCTCCAGCTGCACCGCAAACAGCAGCCAATCCTCGTCCAGGCTGGATGTGTCCCAAACGATCTTCTGGCTGGAGTCTGTATAGGATAGATCATCCTGCTCATTCACCTGTTCTGGCTGTGCTGACACTTCTTCCGTCTCCAGCTCCATTTCCTGCACGCAATCCGTGCTCGGCTCCATCCACGCTTGTTCGATCTCCTCCACCTCCACCGCCTGTCCATCCTCAACAGTCAGCATGCTTCGCACTTCCTCACTATCCTTCTGCAGCGTGGCCAGCCGTTCAGGATCGATAGAGATTACAGGACCGGCAGGCTTCTGTCCTGCGGTATATTCTTTCTCCAGGAAGCGCTCGATCAGCATCTGCGTCTCCGGCATGAGAGAAATGCCGCGCAGCCGCCCTCTATAGTGTTGAAGCTCCCGCAGTTTATTCTCCGTGCAGCGGATCAATTGCGTGATGTAATAACGAAGCGGCGGACATCTTCGGAGTTGGAAAATACGCAGTGGCAGCGTGCGTCCATATAACTCTGCATCATACACCGCACTGCGGAACAAATAACGCTCGATTGTCTTTCCTTTTCCTTTATAGAAGGTATCGACCAGATTTTTATCGGTTGTCTTCCGCAAATAGGAATCGACCAGCGCCACCACCTTCGGCACGTACTCCTCCAAAAGTGCGCGTCCACCACGCACATAAAATTTACTGCGCTGCAAGTCATAATCCGAAAAAGCTAATATATGCTCGACACGCAGCTTGCCAGGATCATTCGCCAAAAGTCGCTGCAATTCCAGATCGAACAGTTCTCCTGACCGGGCCGTAGAAGAGCGCATGACGATGTCCATTAATGGCAGGTTCAGCTTATGCAGCAGCACAAAGTCACAGACCCATTCCGCAATATAGTTGTTCAGCTTCGGGTACATCGATTGATAAGCATCCCATAAGTCCATCAGCAGAGTATAGCCCTGCTTGGGCTCCTCCCAGCCAACACCATGGATCAGCTCATATAAATAGACAAATATGTAGGACAGATCGGTAAAAGGATACCGCCCCTGCCTCACCTCACTGCGCCAGAAAAAATACCAGCTCAGCTGCTCCTTGTCCATCTGGTCGTAGGTTGGCCAATAGCTCATGAACGGCATATAGAGCGATGGCTCCCCTTCCCGCTGGGCCCACTCCCTGGCTTGCTTCACAAATCTCTGCTCTCTCGTAAGCTGTTGCCCTGACAGCGAGCCTCCCTGAGCAGGACGAGGTATATCCTTTCGTTCAGGAATGGTCATTCCCTGCAACGAGCCGCTCTGCTCCTGCGCTTCACTTATATCGATCTCCGCAAACTCTAACGATTTGTCATCTGAATTCATGGAATACACATCACCATTCATCCCATTTTTATGCTCATCTCAAAACTCTCTTCTATGATCATAACATTTTTATTGACGCCAGAACACACGTTCTTTAAGAACCTTTCAGCCAAATGATTCTAAAAAAGCCCGCCAGAAGCCGTATCATATCGGCTTTCAAGCAGGCTCAACTTTGAATTATTAATTTATCGCTTTTCCCTGTACCGTAATAACCTCATCCCAGCCGACATTATATCTCGAATTCATAGTTAAGGTATTATCGGCAAACCGGATCTCCAGCGTGGCACAGAAAGGCGTCTCAATCGCTTGCATCGTTAATACAAGCTCGTCTTGCGATTTCCAAGTGAAGCTACCAGCTACTCTAGTCCTCTTACCTTCGATAGTAATCGTCGATTCAACCAGCCAATGCTCACGTCCCAATGTGATGCTATCTTCACTTTCCAGCTTCATATTCAGACGTGCGGAATCTCTATCGAATTCGATACGCAGTTCCTTCAACGGGAACGGAACTTGCGCCATCTGATCCTGATCGATTTCGTATCTTTTTCCACTGACTTGGGTTTCCAGTATCGACTCACTTCTTAACTGTGGAGCCTCGAGCTGCAGCTTGGCAATATATTCGCTCAGCTCGGCTGATCCCTCATTAGTTGCGACCGGTTCAGGGAGGAAGCCTGGCAGCAGATAATCCCACGCACTATTGAGAATCCCTTGCATATCTCCTGTACCTGAGGTGATCGCTAACACAGCATCCTGCTCCGGCATCACAATACAGAATTGGCCGAATGCCCCGTCTCCACGATGTACCCCATGGCGGCAGCGCCAGAATTGGTATCCGTAGCCCTGCGCCCAGTCGCTATCTCCACCATCGCCATTCGAGATCTGCTTGCTTGTCGCCTCTGCGATCCAGTCTTCATCAATAAGCCGCTCTCCATTCCAAACGCCCTTTTGCAAATATAACTGGCCGAACTTCGCGATATCTTCCGTCGTGATATTCAATCCATAACCACCAGTATTGATCCCGCGCGGGCAAGCAGCCCATGTCGGATTCTCGATAGCAAGCGGTTCGAATAATCGAGGGGTTAGGTAATCAAGCAGACACTGCCCTGAAGCCTTCTGCAAAATCGCAGACAGTATATAGGTCGCCCCGGTATTATAGAGAAAATGGGTTCCTGGCTCGTGCGGTACAGGCAGCTGCAAGAACGCCCTGACCCAGTTGCCATCCTCCGCATTAATTAGTGCATCCATAGTATCCTGATCATGTCCCGTTCCCATCATTAACAGATGGCGGATTTGCATCCCGGCGAGATGTTCAGACAAGGTATTCGGCAGATCCTCTGGGAAAAATGATACAACGGGATCATCCAGCTTCAATATGCCTTCGTGAACCGCCATACCGATCGCCGTTGAAGTGAAGCTCTTGCTTAACGAGAACAGCATATGAGGCAACTCCGGCGCATAAGGAGCCCACCAGCCTTCCGCCGCTACCTGACCATGCCGCAGCAGCATGAAGCTGTGCATTTCAATTTGATGCGCCTTCACATCATCCAGAAAGGAAATGACCTGTTGCGGTACTATCCCCAATTGTTCCGGACTCATTCTTGGTAATGATCTCTTCGTCTTGTGCATCCGTTACTCTCTCCTTATAGGTCGATATCTGCTAGGCAGCTGGACCCATCAATGTATAAAGCTACTTAAATGCAGACAATCATTACCATTATAACTTACGATGCTAGATTTTGTTGGGCAGTGCTTTGACTATTTTTGTTCGGAGATAGTTTTCGTTCGATCCAGCCCATGCCGATATCCGCAATAACCGCCATCAGGGCGGTTGGAATCGCACCGGCCAGGATAATGGCTGTGCCGTCTGTGGCATTCGTTCCGCGCAGAATAATGTCGCCCAGCCCGCCGGCGCCGATAAATGTACCGATCGTGGCAATGCCAATCGTGATGACGAGGGCCGTGCGCAAGCCGGCCATAATCACCGACATCGCCAGCGGCAGCTCGACCATACGCAGCACCTGGAATTTGGTCATCCCCATGGCTTTGCCGGATTCCAGCAAGGTATGATCCACATGACGGATTCCCGTGTACGTGTTCTTAATAATCGGCAGTAAGGAATAGAGAAATAAGGCGAACACCACCGTATTCGTCCCCAGACCCATGACAAGCATCAGCACGGCCAGCATGGCTAAGGCGGGAATGGTCTGGATCACATTTGCCAGTGAAATGACCCACACGCTCAGCTTGTAATGCCGCGCGATCAAAATCCCAAGCGGAATGCCCACAATCGCAGCGAACAAGACCCCGTAAGCGGACATCAGGAAATGGCGATAGAATTGTTCCCAGACATAGCTCGCGTTTTGCGAGTAATATTGTAAAATTTCATTGATCGTCTTCAAAATGCTGCACCCCCTAGTCTTCCTTTTCAAAGTAATGATGTGCTTCCAAAAACTCCTTCGCGATAATAGAAGGCTCCTTCATTTTCCCGTCGGCCTCATAATTCATTTCTTGCATTTTTTCCGTGTCCACGGTTCCGGACAGTTTCTGCAGGATATCTTTAAGCTCGGGATGCTTCTGCAACACATCGTTCCGAGCCACGACTGACGTATCATATGGCGGGAAGAAATGCTTATCATCCTCCAGCACCTTTAAATCAAATGCTTTGATCCGGCCATCCGTCGTATAAGCCAGCACAATGTCCATTTTTCCATTCGCTACAGCCTGGTACACGAGACCAATCTGCATTGGAAAGGTCTTGCCAAATTTAAAGCCATACTCTTCGGCGAATCCCTCATAGCCGTCACCCTTGCGTTTTAGCCAAGCATTATCGACCCCTAATTTCAAATCCGAGACCAAGGGTTCGAGATCCGAAACGGTGTTTAGGTTTTCTTGCTCAGCCATTTCTTTCGTTACGGTGAACGCATAAGAGTTGGCAAATCCATAGGAGTCAAACCAGGTTTGATCAAATCTCTCCTGGAACTCACGCTGGACGATTTCAAGCGCTTGCTCCGGATCTTTTACCGGCTCCATCCCTAACACCCCGGCCAGGTCTGTTCCTGTATACCGGGTAGCTGTAATGGAGACATCCCCGTTGATCATCGCCTTATGCTGAACGATAGATGAGCCTAAATTATTCACCATCTCGACTTGCAGATCTGTGTAATGCTCAATCATAAGCCGAATGATATTCCCCATAATTTGAGACTCTGAGGTGCTTAGTGTTCCTACGGCAATCGTATTCTTTGCTGGTCCTCTCAGCCCCGGAAGAGAACAGCCGCTTATAAGAACAGACAGACTAATGCCTAATATCATGAAAAGCCGATTTCTTTTTAACATAATTCGTGTCGCCTCCTTCCTAAGCTTAAGCCGTCTCTTTCAACTCTCTCATCCCTCTAGGGGTGACCCAATTCTCGATGCGCCCCAACAGGAGATCAACTAATAAGGCCAGAATCGTGACAGGAACTGCCCCTGCGATAATGAATTCGGCCTGATATAAATTCAATCCACTGAAAATATAGTCGCCCAGACCGCCGGCACCAATATAAGCCGCCAGAGTCGCCCAGCCGATCAAGTAAACCGTCGATAAGCGGACACCAGCCATAATCACCGGAACAGCAAGTGGTACTTCAACGTACCGGATCAGTTCCCATCCAGTCATACCCATCCCGCGCCCGGCTTCCAGCAAGCTAGGTTTCACACCACTGACCCCTGTATATGTGTTTCTCAGGATAGGTAGGACTGAATAGAAAAATAAAGCGATGATCGCAGGTATTTTGCCAACCCCAAAAATAGGAATAAAGAATGCTAAAATCGCGAAGCTAGGAAATGTCTGGATCACACCCAATATTCCCATCACGATGCCCGCTCCTTTCGGAAAGTGCGTGAGCACCACGCCAAGCGGAACCGCCACGAGAATCCCTAATAATGTAGCGATTAATGATATATATAGATGCTCCCAGGTTTTGAACAGCATTTCACCACCGTAAGTATCTAGAAATTGTAAAATCGTATCCATCATACCTCCCCTTTCTTATTGCGTTACTTCCTCTTCTCCCCAGATCGAATCATAGACGATGTCTACCAGGCTTGCCCTTGTTACGATACCGACAAGACGATGCTCATGATCCGTAACCGGAACGTATTTCACGCCTTTTTTTAATATGACGCGGATGGTATCTCGTACAAGTGTGTCTTTCGCCACCGTAAACTCGGTTTCGAGCACATCATTGACTAGCCTTGCTTTTCTACGTTTCTGATCAATGATTTCGACATCGACATAGCCTTTCAGTATCTTCTGATCATCGACGACGAGCAGAGAATCGACCCGGTTCTGCTTCATGAGTTGGATCGCATCCGTTAAGGTCCTGTCTCCCGTGATAGTTATAGGACTAGGATTCATGATTTGTTCAACGGTCTGGATGTTAGGTCTGGCCTGGATCAAGCGGTCTTTCCCGATAAATTCTTCCACAAAATCATCCGCCGGATTGCGTAAAATTTCATCAGGTGTGTCGCATTGCACGATCCGTCCATCGCGCATAATGACGATGCGATCCGCCAGCTTCAGCGCTTCATCCATATCGTGAGTGACGAAGACGATGGTCTTGCCCAGCCTTCTCTGCAGTTTCTTGAATTCTTCCTGTAATGCATCTCTAGTAATCGGGTCGAGCGCCCCGAACGGCTCATCCATTAAAATAAGCGGCTGATCCGCAGCCAATGCCCGTAAAACCCCGATACGTTGCTGCTGCCCGCCGCTTAATTCATGCGGATATTTATCTAGATAATCCGGAGTCATATTCACCAGATTCAGCAATTCTGCTGCACGGGCCCGGCGCTTCTCTTCCGGCCATTTTAACAGCTTGGGGACCAGCGAGATGTTCTGCCGAATGGTCATATGCGGGAACAGGCCGATCTGCTGTATGACATACCCGATCTCCCTTCTAAGCTGGACTGGATCTTTTTCCATCACATTTTCCCCATTGATATAGATGCTGCCTTTGGTAGGTTCAATCAAGCGATTGATCATTTTCATGGTCGTGGTCTTACCGCAACCACTAGGTCCGATAAAACAAATAAATTCTCCCTGTTCAAACTCAAATGATAGATCGTCAACCGCTGTTTTTCCGTTTTTATACATTTTTGAAACATGTTCAAATCTCAACAAATGTAAGCACCTCCATTTTTTTCTGTATATCTCGTAGGAATTCAAAACTAATTTGTAATATTCAGTATATAATAAACTTTATAAAATAAAAAGTTTATAAACTGTACGTATTGTATTGTATTTACGCGAAACGATTCTTGAGCGGAGTTATAGCAGGCTTCTCTTATTAATCCTCTCTATTCTCTTCATTTCCTGCCAAATTCTCCTTTTCCGCTTTGAGCCCAAATATGATACATTGGCTTATGAAATGGTAAATTGGAAGGATGATCTCTGTGGAAGAACAACCATTAATCAAAATAAAACATATCGAAGATCAATTTATTGATAGGATCGCAGACAATATGCACACCTACGGCGTCTCGACGACAGTCGGGCGGGTATTGGGCATTATCTATATGAATCGAAAGCCGATGACTCTCGATGAATTGTCGGAATCGACAGGTATGAGCAAGACGCGGATGAGTCAGGTGGTCCGGGAGATGCTCGATCTAAATATCGCCGATAAGGTGTTTGAAAAAGGGGTCCGAAAAGACTTATATAATGTAGAGCAGGACTATTATCAAACGTTCATATCCTTGTTCACATCGAATTGGAAAAAGGCGATTAACAGGAATAAACTGTTCGAGAAGAAGTTGTCTGCAGAATTAACGGAGCTTGTGGAGAATGAAGCGATCGATGGGGAGACGCAGCAAAGGATCGGTATGCTGCTCCAGCAAACCAAGGAATGCCAGGATTATTACCGCTGGCTGGATCGCTTGGTTGACTTTTTTGACAGTGGGGAAATTTTCGAGCATGTCCCAAGGACATAGATGAACGATCATATCCATGAGTTTTTTTCGTGAAGAAATTGGGGGAAAGCGATGAAGGCTGCTTATACTGTAAAATCATTTAATTTTCTTTTTTTCGCTCTGCTGGCGATGTTTATTCCGTTTTTGCCTCTTTACTTCAGTGACCAGGGGCTAAGCGAGACGCAAATTGGGACCATCCTCGGCATCGGTGGATTTATCACCCTGATCGCCCAGCCGTTATGGGGTATGATCAGTGACCGCCTGCGTACCGTCCGCAAAGTGCTGCTGCTGCTCGTAATATGCTGTACTGTTACAGGGTATTCTTTATTCAGCTCGAACAACTACGCATTAATCCTGCTCTTCGTTATGCTGACCTATTTCTTCCTCATGCCGATCGATCCGCTCACCGAGAGCCTCAATTTCCGCGTCGCTGAATCCGAAGGAATCAGCTATGGCTCCCTGCGTACCTATGGTGCATTAGGCTATGCGGTCATGTCGCTGGCGGCTGGATTTCTGATGACTGAATTTGGCTCCCGCAGCCTGGGCTTTACATTTGCCATTATCGGCGTCATCAGTCTGATCGTTACCTTCTTTATGCCAGACGCCCCGGTCTCGGGCAAGCCGGTGACGATCCAGAGTCTGAAGAACTTTCTGAGCAATAGAGAGACGCTGTTATTTCTCATTCTCGTATTCATCAGCTCCATTCCGGCACGGATGAATGACACCTATCTGGGACTATATATTAAAGATTTGGGTGGAAAGCCTGATCTGCTCGGGCTCGCCTGGTTTCTGGCCGCAGGCAGTGAAATTCTAGTATTCTCATTGAGTTTCTGGTGGCTGCGTAAGGACAAGGAATTGGCGATAATTACTTTTGCCGGGGCCTTTTATTTCGTCCGTTTCTTCATTTCCGCCTGGATCAAAGATCCAAACTGGCTCGCGTATTTGCAGCTACTGCAGTTGCTTACATTCCCTTTGTTCTACACCGCTGCGATCCAATACCTGTACAATATTGTGCCTGTGGAGTGGCGGGCAACCGGTCAGACCGTACTGGCGCTGCTCTTCTTCGGAGTATCCGGCATCCTCGCATCTTTTGTCGGCGGAGCGCTGTATCAAGCCTTTGGCGGACACACTATGTACCTTTCTATTTCTATAATGTCGTTGATCGGCACCTTATTCGGGTTACTGCTCTATCGTAGGTACGGACGCAAAAAGACCGGGGAAGTATCTTAACCCCGGCTTTTGACTTATCTTGTTGACCTATCTTGAGTTAACATGGATTGTTAGAGCTTACCCTCGCTTGTTAGAGCTTCCGGTATTTCCGCAGCGCTACAACATTCAACAGGATAAATAAAGCGGCGAATAGAACTAGCACGGAAAGATCGAAGGCGATATCAGGGAATCCTAGTCCTTTGTACATTACACCCTTTAGCGCGTCGGCTCCGTAATAGAGCGGCATGATTCTGGCCACCACCTGTACCCAGGTATCCATATGCTCTAGCGGGAAAATGCCAGCAAAAAAGATCTGCGGTACGATCACAAGCGGAATGAATTGAACCATCTGGAATTCCGACGCGGCAAAGGTCGATAATAGTATACCGAGCGATAGAGCTACAAATGCCAGCAGCAGATTCGTGAGCAGCACATACCAGATCGAGCCGGACAGATTCATGCCCAACACCATCGTTGCGTATATAACGACAATCACGGTTTGAATGAACGCGAAGATGCCATAGCCAGCCAAATATCCGGTGATAACCTCGCCCCTGCGTACCGGCGTTGACATGAGCCGTTCCAGTGTTCCGGTCGTGCGCTCCCGCAGCAAGCCGATTCCGGAAATCAGAAATACGAAGAAGAAGACGAAGAAACCGATCAATATTGGACTTAAGGTATCAAAAAAGCTGGTGTCCTCGCTGCCATATACATACTCTACAGTTACTCCAGGCTTGGGGGAAGTGGCTGCTTGCCCTTGCTGCTGCATACCGCCCGCCAATAATTCGGTCGCCTGCCCGATCTTCATCTGCAGTGCCTTCGACTGGGATGGGTCACTATTTTCCAGGATAAGGTGAATACTGCCCGCCTGCATCTCAATCACTGCATCCAGCTGATCTTGCAGTAATGTATCTTTATCCGCCTTGTCATACGCAATGGCATCCAGCCCTTGCTGCTCCAGACTTGCGGTCAATTGTGGAGGCAGGCCGACAACACCAATCTTAGCGTCAGCAACATCACCCGTGTGATTGAACAAGTAATGCATCAGGGACAGCACGAGCAGCGGCGCCAGAAAAAGTAGAGCCAATGTGCGCTTGTCACGCAGCATCTGTTCGCAGATTCTTTTGATCAGCGCTCTGATTCTCATAAGGTGACACCCCCTGCCCGTAGGAACACTTCTTCCAGGTCTGCGGCATCATACTGCTGCCTTAACTGCTCTGGCGTTCCTTCGGCCAAAATCCTTCCCTCACGCACCATCGCCAATTGATCACATTTGCTCGCTTCATCCATCACATGCGTAGTTACGATAATCGTCTTCCGTTCGCTGGTTTTCAAGCGGATAAGCTCCTTCCAGATCGACTGTCTCAGCTCCGGATCGATGCCGACCGTCGGCTCGTCGAGGATAAGCACGGCAGGATCGTGAATCAGGGCGATCGCCAGCGACAATCTCCGCTTCATACCACCGGAATAGACGGCCACCTTTTTCCCCAGCTCTTCCGTCAGATGAACCAGCTCCGCCGCATAGGCGATCCGCTGCTTCTGCTCCCTTCTGCTCATCTTGAACATCGAGGCAAAAAATTTCAAATTCTCCTCTGCTGTGAGTTCAGTGTATAGCGCATCCGATTGCGCCATATAGCCGATTTGCTGTAGCATGGACAGGCTGGGCATTGCTGTTCGCAGCACTTCGATGCGTCCCTCGTCCGGCAGATCCATGCCGACCATCATTTTGACGAGCGTTGTTTTGCCAGCGCCCGATGGACCGATCAATCCGTAAATTTGCCCTTCCTCCATCTGCAGATCCACTTTGCTCAGTACAGTCTTGCGTCCAAAGCTTTTGCTGACCTGCTCCACTTTAACGGTTGCTGCTGTCATCTTGCCAACCTCCTATGTTAATGAACACTGCGTTGATTATCTTTGGTGGTTTCATTATAATCAATACATATTTCAAGTACAATAAACAGAATGTCGCGATGTGATCATTACTGAACAGTTCGGCAAAAGATGTTGATTTAAGTAGGTTATGATTTAAATAGCATATATGGAGGAGATCAGAATCATGGACCCGTCAACTGATCGGCGAGTTACGCGGACTAAGGCCGCCATTCGCCAAGCATTAACAGAATTGATGGAGGAAAAAGGCTTTGACGCGCTGACCGTAAAGGATGTTACGACCCGAGCGCAAATAAACCGCGGCACCTTCTATCTACATTACCGTGATAAATACGATCTTCTGGAGCAAAGTGAGCAGGAGCTGATCAGAGGCCTGATCGCGATTCTCAGCACCATCCGTAGCTTCGACGTTGATCATTTGGAGCAATCTTTTCACTATATTGTCAGGGTAATTGAGTATTTGGGCGAGCACGCCGATTTCTTGAAGACCATTCTCGGGCCCAAGGGCGACATTTCTTTTCATTCTTTGCTTAAAACGATGATGACGGAGCATTTATTTGAGAAAAATGTGGTGCCATTCATTAAGAAGGAAAATGCGCTCGTCCCGACCGAGTACCTTGTCGCTTATATCGCGTCAGCGCATTTCGGCATTATCCGTGAACGTCAAATAGACCCCACCTAGCGGACAGACTGGGGCCCGTGTATGATGAATGAGATTAGTTTAGACGACAGAAGTCCGGTAATGTCGATGACCACGGCATGAAGGGCTCTAATACCTGCGCCTCTTGCAGATTAACCTGTTGCGGCAATTGTTCAAACAGGTACGTGAGATAACGGAACGGATGCAGCCCATTTTCCTTGGCCGTCTCGATTACGCTGTAGATTGCTGCGCTAGCTGCAGCTCCCCTCGGTGTATAGGCAAACAGCCAGTTTTTTCGTCCGATCACAAACGGCTTGATCGAACGCTCCCCGCGGTTATTGTCAATCTCCAGCCGACCATCTTTCAGGAAAGCCGTCAGTTTGTCCCACTGGTTCAGACTGTAGGCAATCGCCTGACCCAGCAAGCTCTTCGGCATCGTCCGGGGTTTCTGCTGACGTAGCCAAGCATAATAACCATCCAGCACCGGACGGCTTTGCTCCTCACGTGCCTTCCGTCGTTCCTCAGGCGTCGCTTCTTTGAGCTCCCGCTCAATGGCAAATAGCTGGTTGCACCAGGCAAGCCCTTGCGCAGCCACACTGTGCGGATTGCTTCTGGCCTCCGGCGCCGCTTTCAGGGCTTCATCGTATTTGCGACGCGCATGCGCCCAGCATCCAACCAGTGTCACATCCTTGACCTTGTGGTAGCCGGGGTACCCATCCACATGCAGATAGCCGTTGAACCCCGCCAGCATATCTCTCGGATGTTCGCCGCCTCGCGTACGCTGGTAGTCGTAGAGCACCACCGGACCCACTCCTTGACCTGTGCGGTACAGCCACATATACGACTCCGACTGCGCCGCTTTCCCAGGCTCCTTCAGCACCTGCAGCGTTGTCTCGTCCGCGTGCAGCACCTCTTGCTTCAGCAAATACCGTTTCATTTCCGCGACAACGGGTTTTAGCCACTGCTCCGCGCCGTAGATCATCCAGTTCGCCATCGTTTGCCTCGACAGCGGATACCCCAAACGGGCCCAATCCTGCTCTTGCCGGTACAGTGGCAGACTATTGACGTATTTTTGGCACATGATATGCGCCATCGCCGATGGCGAGGCTAGACTGCCAGGATAGACGGGCCGAGGCATCGGGGCCGTGAGGATCGGCGTTTGCAGCTCGTGGCGCTCGCAATGACGGCAGGCATACACGTGACGCACATGCTCTACGAGCTTGACCTGTGGGGGCATCACTGCAATTTCACGGCGGGTCTCCGTGGTCATCTCATGCAGCGAGCCCCCGCAGCAGTCGCAGATTTGCTCGTGTTCCGCAAGGGTATACGTGACGGTTTCCACCGGCAGTTTGGATAGATCGGCTTCGCGTTTGCCGCTGGTTTTACGGCGCTCATACGTGATCGATTCTTTTTCCGGTTCTGGCAAAGCCGTTACTTCCGCTTCGTTAAACAGATTCAGCTCCAGTTGATCCGGATGCGTCTTCTCGCTGGAAGCGCCAAAGCGCTTCTGCTGCGCGAGCCGAAACTGTTCTTCATACCACTTCAGTTTCGCGGACAGCTCGGCAAGCTCCCGTTCCTGCTGGCGATTTTGTTGTTCCAACTGGGCATTTTGCTGTTGAAGTTGTTCAAGGGTGAGGGATTCCGGTTCATTTTTCATGAGGGTATGATTCGACAAGCGCAGCTCCAAATCCTGCATGCCCTAGTTTAGATCCTATTAGATCGCTACTTCCGGCGAAACAGGGGCATGCGCCTGACGCTGGGTGAGCGAAAGGCCGTCCAGCAGCCAGCGCAGTTCACGCTGCGAAAGGCACAAAGGAGTCGTGCCGCCTGCGGGCCACTGAAACGAACCACGTTCCAGTCTGCGATAGTAGAGCCAGAAGCCGGCATGATCCCAGTGCAGGATTTTGAGCTTGTCCCGCCTGCGATTGCAGAACACAAACAGCGCCGGGGAAAACGGGTTAAGCGCGAATTGCTCCTGCACGATCGCCGCAAGTCCGTCAATGGATTTACGCATGTCGGTTGCGCCACAAGCCAGATATACCGGTGATGCTGAAGTGAAACTCAGCATAACGGGGCAAGAGCCGCAACCACGTCGCGAAGCAGCCCCGGTTCAAAACCGGAACGAACATCGATCCGAGCGACCCCGACTTGGATTTGAAGCGATTCGGTTGCTGCAGCCTGATGGGTAACCGTAACCGGACGGAAGGTAGTGGCGGAAGCGGCCTGATCTTGTCTTTGGGCTTTGTAGAGCCAGTATTTTAATTGATGAACGGTCAGATTCTGCTCCGCGCACCAAGCTTTCATCGTTTGCCCACTGGCCCGATAAGCCTGAATTCGTTCCGCCCATAACGCCTGTAAATTCATCTCCATTCACAATCCATCCTTTCGTATGTGTGATGGATTTATTGTGACTGATTCAAACCATTATGGACAGGTGTGCTGGGTTTGACGCTTACGCTTATATCGCGTCAGCGCATTTCGGCATTATCCAGCAATGGCTGACACAAGGACGGAAAGAATCCCCGCAAGAGATCGCTTCGATCATGTTCAAGCTCTCGGCCCGAGGCCCTCTATATGCTGCAGGCGTCATTAAGGATCCGATGATTCCGTGATGGAACGACCGTAGGGGCGAGATTCCGTGGGATAGGTTGGGCGGGTTAGGGGCGAGCTGAGGATAATAAGTGCTTTTATGCAGCTATCTGGCCCCTTTATCGCCGAAACAGGAGATATAACTGCAATTATACAACTATCCAGATGGATTCTCCTCGAAAACGGAGCTTAAGCAGGAAAATAGTTGCACGGATGCAGTTATTTCTGATGGCAGACTGTTTTTTGGGGGAATAGATGTATTTTTGCATTTATTTTTTTGAGGACCTTAAGGGCAACTGTTTAGAGCTAAACTGTGTCACAGGATGCGTATGATGTAATTGCAGATTATACACTTATTTTTGGGGACGATTATATAGGTACTCTTGTAGCTGCATTTAGTACAGTTAAAATCCCACTTTTCTCGCGAATCAAGGAAAATTGTTTTTTAACTGTAACTTTTACAATTAAAGTGGAGCTAGAGCCGAGCTGTGATCTTTTAGCTGCATATTTTGCATTAGAAATTACAAAAAAAGACCGCTCTACGAGCGGCCGTTATTTCAATCAATGGTTAATGGGATTGTTCTCGCAGCTGTTCGATCTTTTGAGGAGAGAAACCAGTAGCTGCAGCGATAACTGAGGCTTCCAGCCCCAAGTCAATCATACGTTTAGCAACTTTCTCTAGCTACTTCACAAAACGCTCGATAAACTGGGTAACCACGTGCTCATACTTCTCTGGATCAGCCTGGTACGCCTCTGCGTGCCCGGCGCCAGGAACGATGTAGAGCTCCTTCTCTACCGGACTATGCTCGTACACGCTATGTACCATATCCGTCGGTACGAAGCTGTCGTCAGCGCCATGGATGAACAGTGTCGGAATCTGCGACTTCTTCACTTGCCGCAGTGCTGATGCTTCTCCGAAGAAATATCCGGCCCTGAGCTTCGCTAACAGACTGGTTGTATGCAATAGTGGAAATCTCGGCAGGCGGTACATCCGCTTCAATTGGAAGGACAGTTCGTCTTTCACTGAGGTGTAACCGCAATCCTCCACAACAGCCTTGACATTGGCAGGCAAGTTTTCTCCGCTTGTCATCATGACCGTTGCACCGCCCATCGAGACTCCATGCAGAATAATTTGTGTATTTTGACCATGAACCTCAATAGCGCGTTGAATCCATTGTAAATAATCCTTGCGTTCCGGCCAGCCGAAGCCGATATAGCTGCCCTCGCTCTGCCCATGACCCCGGGCATCCGGCACCAGAACATGGTACCCCAGCCGTTCATAGTACATGCGAGCATAGCTGCTCATTCCCATCGCATTACCTGTATATCCATGCGCAAGAATCGCTGTCTTGCCGGAATCCACCGGGGCAGCCAAATAGTAGGCCCGCAGGCGAAGTCCATCTGTCGATGTCATTTCCCATGGTTCGAAGCTCTGCTGTCTCCACCAATCTTGATCCGCGTTCATCGCTTCTCTGGCTTCCTCAAGCTGCTCGCGGGCCTGCAAATCCGGATTGTCGATCATGAAATGCTTGGCAGCACGGGCAACGGCCATATGATAAAAATAGAAGCTGGCAACGGTAATGATGAACAGCAGTACGATGATTGCTACAATTGCGTATGTCATCTCGGTTTCTGAAACTCGCTCCCTCAATATATAGTTAATAGACTTCATTCACTATAACAATATTTAAGAGAGCGTTCAATATCAAACATCAGGCTTCCAACTTGGCAGTTTGTGTTCTCGTCTGTGTCCGCGTCCGATTTCCCGGTCTCTTCGTGAATTGCCCCAGACAGTACAGCACCAGGAATAGAACCATGAAACCAGCTGAATAACGATACATCACGGCATAATTCGTAGCCGAAGCAATCAGTCCCAGAATAATCGAGCCGATCGCAACACCAAAGTCCGTCGAGTTATAGAACATGCTGTTAGCTGTACCATATTGCTCTGGCGTTGAAGTACGGATCATCCAGGCTTGCAGTGTCGGTTGAATTGCTCCAAAGCCGAGACCATACAGCAGCGCAGATACGATCAATAATGGTAGCGTCCGCGTATAAGACAGCACGAGCATACTTGCTACGACGAAGAGAGTCGCTGGAATCAAGACAGCCGCATGCCCTCTGCGGTCAAAGATCCGGCCGGAAATAGGACGAATGATAATAATCGTAATTACGTTGAACAGGAAGAACAAGCCTACCTGCTGCAGATGAATAAACTCGCCGAACAGGGCGATGAAACCGAGCAGTCCACTGTAAGTAATGCAAAGAATTGTATTAAGCAAAGCGGGGAACCAGATTTTATGGTTGAATTTCGCTTTTGCTCGCCCTTTGTCGTGCTGTTTGGTGATTTTACTCATGGATTTAGAAGGATCTTCCGGAATGGAGCGAGTGATCCACAATATAGGCAAGATCAATACTACAGTAATCGTCGCTATGAATGTCAGATTGTTAAATCCGTACGAATGCATGACGTTCAGCCCGATCATAGGCCCGAAGGACATGGCCAGACTGGTAGATAGACCGAAGTAGCCGATCCCTTCCCCCATGCGGCTTACCGGAATAATCTGCGATACCAATGTCGGCAGAATCGTACTGGAGATCCCGAACCCGATCCCGAATCCAACCCGCATGGCCAAGAGCCCACCAATAGTTGCTGCCAATGAATAGATCCCGGTCATTACAGCTGCGATAATAAGTCCAGCATAGAGCAGCTTCTCACGCGGTACTTTCTTGATTAACGCCGCCGTCAGGAACCTGGCGATAATGGCCGCCACTGCGAAAAGACTGGTGACCAGACTGACTTGGAAATCCCCGGCTTGATATTCATTTTTGACGTATGCCGGAAATGTCGACAGTAACATATGCAAATTCAAAAACATTAAAAAAGCGCAAATTGTTAACGAAACAAAGGATTTCGTCCACAACCGATCTTGATTTTCTAACATATACTCATTCCTGCTTTCTGTGTCTAAAACTTTCTTCTTGTAACCTTATTCCTTGTTAACCTCACTAAAATGCTCCCCTATACGATTCAGAAGCTCCATTAACATGTCATACTCCTCTGCGGAGATGCACTCTAGTATTTCATTCTTTAAGTCCTCTTCATGAAGCCTGCCTGCTTCAGCCACTTCCTTGGCCTTATCCGTGCTAAACACCAGAAAGGAGCGTCGATCCCGCTCACCCTGCTGCTTGCGGATTAGCCCTTTGCCCTCCAATTGATCCAGAATCCGCGTCGTTGTAGGATGGTCCTTCCTTGCGCGCTGGGCGATTTCTTTCTGAATCAAGCCTTCCGAATCCCCAATCCCCAGTAATACGGTCAATTGCTCCGGGGTTATATCATACTGCTTCAGATGATGCTGCATATACATCGCCAGTTTCCGATAAGTCACACCCATCGCGGAACCCATCGAAGGAGGGAGATCATGTCTGCTATTATTTGTCATTGCGGTCACCTCAGTTACCTAAAATAAAAATAGTTGTATTAACAAATATATGGCAAACAACTATATTTGTCAATGGAAGTTATTCACATCATTTTATTCCATTTTCATTTAAACACTTCAAATAAAGAGGCCCTGCCACCCCCCAGAAGGAAATGCGACAAGGCCTGTTCTATCCATGATTTGCAACGGCTAAACTCATCATCCTAAGTTCGAATCCGGCTTCGGATCAGCTTCCAAATCGGCTTCAACATAGTATTTCAATTGCGACAGCTTATTATCCCAGAATCGGTCAAAATATGAAATCCAGCGCTTCAGTTCAAATAGCGGATCTGCATTCAAGCGATAGCGCGTCTCCCGACCTACCTTCCGCTCCTGAACAAGTCCCGCATCGGCGAGAACATGCAAATGCTTGGAGACGGCCGTGCGGCTCATTGTGAAATGACGGGTTAATTCCTTCAAGGGCAGCTCCTGATCACCTAATAAACCAAGCAATTCGCGGCGCGTCGGATCAGCGATGGCCTGAAAGACATCTTGTCTTGCCCTGGCAGCTTCCATCCTTATTCCTCGCTATATGCCTTCAGCTTGAGCACAAGTCCGCTCCAGCCTGAATCCATATTGCCGCGAATCGCTGTATGCGGCTGTCCGAACTCTGTAACCTGCGCGGCGCTCCAGCCGCTATGAATGACGGTTACCTCCGTCTGGCCTTCTCGCTCAACTAATTCGAAGGTCAATGTCCAATCTTTGCCCCAATTGAAGGATAGCCGCTTTGGCGCCACAACCTCAGTCACCTTGCATGGTGATTGTCCAAATGGACCCGCATTTAGATGGAACTCATGCCCCACCACCGCTTCGAGATCATTCGGCATAAACCAGGCGGATAATCCCTCCGCAGTTGAAACCGCACTCCACACTTTATGGATCGGTGCATTCACCAGAATAGAATGGCTTATGTCGGGTAATGTCTGGTCTTTATGCTCCATATGATTGTCCATATCGTTCAAATAAACTCCTTTCAAATAGGGAACTCTTTGGTTTCCAATTGTTATTATATGAAACCTCATGGTTTCATGTCAAATTAAAAAAGACCGCACCCCATCATCAGGATACGGTCTGGCATTAACTTACTCCGTCTCATCCGCCGGATCTGAGTTGTTCTGTCTACCAGCATAATAAGGAGCGCCCGGATCGAGGTCGAGTACGACGCGGTGAGGTGCTGCCAGTGCATATTGATGTTCACAGCGCCAGCGCATATCCTCCGTAAATCCGACGGTCTCTCCATCCTGGATGATATCGCCCTGACTGAATAGATAATAGCCGATATTGCTCATATGGTCAGCAACCTCATTCGGTTCCAGATCATAATAATGGCACTGGATGTCCGGAATACCAAGCGCAGCCAGCCCAACCGTATCCATTAACTTCTCCGCCCTCTCGCTACCTGTACCTTCAACATTGTATAAGCGCAAATTCATAGCACCGTATAATATAGCACCTTCTTCAACGGCAGCCAGGTATGCCTTCGGCTCAACGAGCTTATCGCTCTCCCGGAAGTAAATCGCATCGCAAGGACAGGTCTCAAGCACTGCACGGAGCGCACCACTGAACAACTCCAATCTCGATTTGGGCTCCAGTCCCGAAGCCATTATGTCGATCAGTGTCAGAGAGTAATTGCATTCCTCTAAGGTTTGCTCAGCCTCCCGCCAATGCCAAGACTGCTGAACAGCAGTTATGTATTCTTCCGCCGGACGATGCTCAATATTCATGAGACTGGTCTGCGCGGGCATTTCCCCCTCTGCATATCCAAGCATATAATTCATATGGAAGAAGTGCAGCATCGGCCCCATATCCGGTTCATAAGCTTCCCATACAGCGAGTTCCCCCGTATCGGCTTCTTTCTGATCCGGCATACTCGTCGTGCCTGTGTAGAGCTCCATTTTCTGATACAGCAGGTCCCGGTCCAGCTTCGGCTTCTGCTTGTATTTCAGTTCGACCGAATAGATACGTGCGAAGCCAAAATCCTTCTCTTCTTCAAGTATTTCATTCACATCATCCATGCCCATGCCTCCTATGTATTCCTTTTCCTGTTCCAGTCCAACAGATCAATCAGCTTCTAATCTACACCTCTTATTATATGGATTTGCCCTCCACAAGTCAGCCACAAAAAAAGACGATCCCCGATTTCTGCATCGCCAGATCGCCTTAGTCATTTTACTATTAAAATTTGAACTTCATAATTCCGTCTCATGATCCCGCCCGCATCTCCATATAATTACGCTGAAGCAGTCCCATATGCAGAATATCATGCCATCGCCCTTCTCTGAACAATGCCTCCTTGCTGCTGCCTTCCTGCTGGAAGCCGAGCCTCTGATAAAGACGGATCGCCCTATCGTTAAAAGAGAACACCCGGAGTGACAATCGATGCAGATTCATCTCATAAAATCCATAATCCAGCAGCAGCTTCAATCCCTCCGAACCGTAACCCTTGCCCCAGAACCTCTTGTCCCCGATGTCGATAATGCACTCTGCGTTTCTATTCTTATAATCAATATGAATGAGAGCCAGCACACCGATCGGGGTTTCATTTTCCTTCTCAAGCAGAATATAGCTCTTCGAGGTGTTGGAGCCGAGGATCACATGCTCGACAAAGGCCTCTGTTTCCTCAAGCGGATACACATCTAGACAAAGATTCGTCGAACGCATAACCTCCAGATCATTCCTCCATGAATGGTACAGCACCGCATCCTCCTTCGTCATTTTCCGTAGCTTCACTCGCGTTGATTCGAACAGCATCACAGTCACTCCTTTGTTTTTGTGGATTTTGTAAAAAGTACGAACTTACCCTTGAACCGGACTTAGCATTTGCTCCAGTGAGAACAGGAGAGCTGCTAATTGCTCCTCAACCCGGGTTCTCTCGCGACCGAGCTGATAGGTGTCCAGCATCAAGCCATTCATGAAGGAAATGAGGAATCTGGCCATTGTACCTGGACGGAGCTGTGTCCGAAATTCCCCCCGGCGAATCCCCTCTTCAATCGCTTCCTCTATCGCCGCCGCGGTTTCATCATAGCGATCGGATATGTACGGAAAATTCTCTTTATTCTTCACATACAGGGACGAGAGGAAAAATTCCGATTTCGCCAGCAGCAGCGTATCATGGAGCGATTCAATATACCCTTGCTGATCCTCTACCCATCGCTTGAGATGCTGCCATACTGAACCTTCTGCAGGAGGGGCCAGAAACTGAATGATCTGCTGGTCCTCGTATTTCAGAACCTCCATAAACACATGATCGATATTGTCAAAATAGCTATAAAATGCTCCGCGCGAAATCCCCGCTTCATCCATAATATCCTGCATCGAAGTATGGACGAAGCCCTTCTGAATGAATACCCTTTTGGCAGCCTGCAAAAGCTCGCGCCTTCGCGCCTGCTTGTAATCTTCGCTAACTTTTGGAGCCATGAGCAAACATCTCCTTCCGCAAAATATACAATAGTGTATAGTTTATTATAGATTATAACCGACACCTATGTATAGTTTCAAGCTCTGTGAAAATAAACTGCACCGCTCGGATATCCGCTCCTCTTTTGGGAAAAAGTAAAAAGGGATACAGCAGATTTCTGGGAATCGAGGTTATAGATTATGCCCGACAATAATTGTAATTCTTCCCCGCTAAAAGAGCATTTGGAGCAGCGACTTGAAGAACTATCTTCATTAGCACGGCATAATATCGGCTTGTTGGCCGAAGTACCAGGATCTATCGATATGTGTAAAAAATCTATCCGAACGCAAGCATGGCGCTTGATCGTCGTGGAGCGGAACGACCCTCTTGAATCCCTTATAACATCCAATATACCGATCGGCGGAACACTGACTCATTCCTTGCTTGAATCGATCTTCTACCCGGGCAATCCCCTTCATGACGGCGCTGTCCTGGTTCGCTCTGACACCGTCGTGTCCGCCGCTAATGTGCTCCCCTTGTCTAACATTCACGTGACTGATAGAAAATTGGGAACCAGACATCGCGCGGCGATCGGTCTGACGGAACGCGGCGATGCTTTTGTGCTGGTCGTCTCCGAGGAGACAGGTCAGGCCTCGTTTGCCATAAGCGGAGTTCTGCATCCGATCAATATGTCGCCATTTGAATCCTGAATGTGAATAACCTCAGACGCCAGGATGGGCATCTGAGGTTATTGGATTTATATGCGTTTAAGCTCTTTCTTCATCTTTCTCGTGCAGCACGGTCTTTCTGGCGATCAGATCAAAGATGGCATGGCCACAGCTAATACAGCCCTCGTTCTTAAGCTGCTCTATCGTCGCGAACTCGCCCTGCATACCCACAAGCACTTCTCTTGAACATTGTCGGCAGCGGTAAGTCCGCAGCGTCTGCTTCACTTCGCCTGTATACAGCGCATCGGTAAATTCCCCCGCATATTCCGGCTTCGTCTGATCCGTTGTACGCAGAACGAACATCTGACTACGGTTGGCGATCATCTCCGCTCCTTCATAGGCGTTGAACCGAGGGTAATTCGCGCTGACAGTCAGCCCCATATGAAGCAATTCACGCTGCATAGCCAGCATGAACGGCGGCGACTTATGTGCGAAGGACAGGAAGATCGGTAACCCCTTCTGCGGCTTCAATGCCTGAATACCGCGAGACACGAACAAGCTCATCCCTTGCAGCGTATAAGGAGGGTCCGTGAAGAAGCAGTCGAATTGTCCGTGTAGCTTCTCCGGTAGCGGCTCCCGTAAATCAACGCGATGACAGTGAATCGGCAACTTCGCATCGGAGGCAATTCCCTCGGTAAACTGTAGAAATCTCTCATCAATATCGAGTACATCCACTCGTGTTGCCGAATGAGTGTCAGCAGGGAATAAGCGCCGCAACAGCAAGCCGATCGATACGCTCACTAGGTCATCATCACCAACACATAAAATCCGCTTGCCGATTAATGTATGCTGCTTCAAGCACAGAACTGCCCGACGCAGACTCGTCTCCGGTGTACATTGGGATTGATCGATCTGTACATCCACCGTTGGCCGCAGTGGAAATATCGCCTCTAATATATCGAGCACATCCTGAAGCTCTTCAGACCAGTCCACCGTCTCTTGCAGCAAGCTGCGATATAACGATTGATTCAGCCCGTAGTATCCCCACTCCTGTTCGATCCAGTTCAAGCCGTCAGATGAACAGCGAACGCCACGATCCTGCACCAGCGCTCCTGCCTTGATCAATTCCCGTTTAATCGCCGCAGCCACAGGGGTCGGCAGTAAAGTCCTGCGCGCCAACTCTTTCGTGGAAATCCCCGGATTAAGATAGCATTCCAGCAATAACTGCTCGATCACCTGCGTTCCTTCCTGCAAATTAATGTGTTGACTTACCTGTTCTATATATGTTTTCAATGTAATTTCCTCCTAAGGGTTCGTTCTTGATTGTGATTCAATAACTGCGCTCTGTCCGATTGCCTATAGAACAGCGGATCTGCTTAAGGCGACCATCATTTCTGCCGTATAACAGAAAAAGGGCAGGAATGAACATACGTCATCCCGCCCTCTGATCGAGCTAGAGCTGCCTACATACACACCACCCACCTCCAACCAAACACCTCGGCCGAAGTTAAATTAAAAAATCCGCGCTGAAAAACAGCACGGATGTGATGGATGTACATAAATAAGCAGCCATATGGCCATGATGTATCCGCTGTTCTTAACTAATTCCGAAGCCCTTCAAAATCCCACAACAAAATAAACCTCGCTATTTCAAGCGAACGGTCTGTACGGACTGTTGAAAAACCTCAAGTATGGAATTTGATTTAGTTAAGAACGAACCCCGACATCAAAAACTCCCCTTTAGTAAAAATTACCTTGATATAATACAATACGCATTTTACTATATAACCCAGCTGCTGTCAATCATTAAATTGCGAAAAGCAGCACCTGTTTCGTTACAATTTCCAGCAACCCCTTTTGGCGCAAATAGCGTTACCACGTTTCGTTAGAGTTCATTAGCCTTCTATTAGGGCATGTAATCTATTCACTTCTTCTTGCGAAATAGTGAAATCCCACCAAAACCGCTGATTACAGCCAGGTAATAGCCAAGATCGTACCACCAGCCTGAATTATTCACCTCATATATTCTGATGTCATGGTTAAATACACCGATAATTAGAGAGATCGGCGCAATCCAGCCATGCCAGATCCCCCAGAAGAAACCGGCCTGATTTTGCGCAGTATACGTTCCGTCTCCTGGTACACAGCCTGTTAACATCGACATTAGAGCAAGCAGCATTGCGACTAGTATGAAATATTTTGCCTTCATATTCTTCATCCTCCATTTTGAATTAGTAAACACTTAGCGACCATCCCGTTAAAGACCGAACTCATAACCATCGATCTCATCCAAATAAGCTAGCCCTCTTTCTTTCAATTGATCTAATATGAGCCGAGCCTGCTTGGGCTGTTTAATGATTATGACTTTTTTATTCACACTATGCTTCTTCATCTTCTCCATTATTCTTGGCTTTTTATCTCTTCTGAAATTCCAACCGTATTTAATAAAAGCCCAATCGATAGACTCCGGACAGCCCTCATTCAAATCCCGTCTAGTTTTGCCATGATACTGAATCCGTCTCTTAATCACTCTATACGTTGTAATCCATGGCGAGAGATCCATGAAGAAGATGACATCCGCCGCTTCCAATCGAATATCTAACGTTCTACCGTAGTACCCGTCGATGATCCAGCGATTTTCTTTTACCAGATTTCTATTGAACTCAGCCCACTCTTCTCGCGGAGTCTCCTGCCAACCCGGCTTCCAAAAATAATAATCCAAATGATAGACCGGCAGGTCCATGATCTCTCCAAGCTCGTACGCGAATGTTGACTTACCAGAACCACTTGCCCCAATGAGTATGATTTTCATGATTTTGGACTCCTTTTATGATAGAGGGTAATTGCTTATGGATCTATCCTATGGTAACATTTAGGTTAATTTTAATGAAAGTAGGCGATTTAGTTGACAGTCAGCTCTTTCCAACTCACCCCAAAATTCGAGGGACGGAAGGCTTAATATCGGTTCACCCTATATTATCATTCCTTCCGTCTTATAAAACGGAGGAGAAAAAGAAATGTTCAGTTATTATAGTGACTTATGTACGGAAGTGTATGATCTTACCAAGCCTGTAGGCTACTCGATTGGCGGAGATATCGAATACTATCTCGAACGACTTAAGTCTTGCCAAGGCCGGATTCTGGAAGCAGCCGTAGGCTCTGGCCGCATGCTAATCCCGCTATTACAAGCAGGATTGCTTGTGGATGGGCTCGACTATTCTCCTGAAATGCTGGCTTCCTGCCGCAAGCGTTGTGAGGAACGGGGCTTAAGCCCGGCATTGTATGAAGGAGAACTGCAAAATTTCACACTCCCTCACAAGTATGAAGCTATCATTATCCCAACCGGCTCCTTCTGTCTGGTGGAGAATCGTCAAGATTCGATCAAGGCTCTGCAATGCTTCCATGATCATCTTGTTCCCGGGGGACGGATTCTGATCGATCTAATCCTGCCCGAGACGATGGAACCCGGAAAAGTCACTACCTCAACCTACGCGCTACCTTCCGGCGAAGTAATCACGATAGAAGACAAATTGGTCGAAGTTAATTTGCTTCACAATTACACGGTCTCCTATCTGAAATATGAGAAGTGGCGTGAAGGGAAGCTCGCCCAATCCGAGCTGCAGCGATTTGCACTGCGCTGGTTCGGCATCGAAGAATTCAAGCTAATCCTAGCAGACCTTGGATTCAGTAATATCGTATGCTCTACCGATTATGTATACGGTCAAAAGCCAACGAGCAGCAATCAGACATTTACGTTTGAAGCTGTACGGAGATAGTTAGTATAGCCCTGGACTTTATGGTCCGGGGCTTTTTTATGGTGTCATGCATTCAACGTTGTAGCGTAATTTTCTTCACCCAGCTCAGATCCTTGCCCAGTTTCTTTTCCATATGTATATAGTATAGAGCAAGATCTTTCATTCTGGATGAGTCACCTATTATCTGCATTGTAAATTTGAGCTTATACTTTCCCTGCTGATCAGGGATTGCAAACCCAATACTATCGATACTCCGCTCTCTGTCCATCTGATTTATTAAGATCTCTTCGGCTACATAATCAGTACCTACAGAATTGGGGGCATACAGACCATCTTCATGTATGAAACTAATATTCCCTAATCCCTTCGCAATCGGGTAAATAAAATGATGGGCTGGTTCATCATGAAGTCTATTTACCTCAAGCTCTACCAGTAAATGATCTTCGTCATAAGGCTTGATGCCTCCCATCATTTGAATATCATCCGCTGTCATTGAAGGAGTAAGAGAATGATAATAACGATATGGAAGGCCAACTATCCCAAGAACAACGATCATTATACCTAAAATAGCAAGTATCTTCTTCATGATCCCATCCTTTCGCAAGGCTCACCCGTCCTCTATCCTCTTGCTTCATCCCATAAATCTTTAACTAGATAAATTATTAGTTCATCATCAACGACGACAGACTTGCCTGGGATGACAGGGACATTCTTATAGGTCATACCGTTGCCGTCCGCCACATATCCGCGAGACATGTACATTCTCTGCGCATTTCCGTAATCCTTATATAACCCGACACCTAGCCCGATATACCGGGAAGTTTCGCTGACGATCCGCTCGAATTCATCGAATAATTGACTGGCAACTTTTCTCCGCCTATACTCTGGAAAAACGTTCAGATCATTGAATGAATCGGTACTGAATTAAGGGACCCTGTACCCCCATGTATTCCTCACTGCCAAGTCTACTAACTTCTTTGAATCCTATTTTTTCAAGCATCCTTCTGGAACGGATATTGTCTTGATTGACCTCAGCATCAATAATTTCTAGCCCTAGCTCTTCTGAAGCAAACTCGATCATACGCATCGCTGAAGCACGCCCAATCCCTTGCCCCCAAAGGGCACTCTCACCAATTGCTATTCCCAATTCAGCCGTGTTATCTTGAATATTGGCCAAGTCTGCATAACCAACAAGTCTTCCATCACACTCTATTCCCATTCGAATGAAATTTTCTATTTCACCGCTGACACAAAGGTTCCACCAGCGATATATCTCCTCATTACTTCTATTTTGCTCCCACCCATTGGCGGAACAAAACGCCTTATCCCTGCTCCAATCGACAACAACACTATAATCCTCTAACGTTATGGGTCTTATTGTTACGTACTTTTCAAACTTGTTTTTCATATGTTCTTCCATTTAAGTATTCCTCCCCGAACCATCGCTTCCATTCCCCAGCCGTTGCCTTAACGAATCGTTCTATCTCGTCTATCTGAAAATAACCAGGCGTGATTTGAGGCTCGTTCCTCTGATCCTGCAGCCATGCTACCCTACTATAAAATCCTTCCCTCCCGGCTCCGAACATTTCCGCAAATATTCTGTGCACTTCTCAAAAATTTGTTCCGCCTCGGGCAGAATATCGTTCTGTACAAGGTGGGTTCGACCCTTCTCAGCCCTCGTAATATTTCCTCTCACATGAATAGCATCAGGGGCGATACTGCCTAGCAACAAATTAGGGGAAGCTTGACCAGCAGCCAGCTCCTCCGATACCGCGAAATGTACCATAGGCCAAGGCAATAACATCTCTCCTCTCATTTGGAATAAGTTTTACGACTCTCGTAAACACTCCCAGGCAAGGTTCAAAACTGCAAATATGCAGGTTTTCAGCTCCAACCGACCTGTTCTTAAGCTAATTCCTGCAAATGTGCAGGCTTTTCCTCCAATTCTCGCAAAATCGGGCCGATGTAGAGAAAATACCTGCATTATCGCAGGAATTTACTCTTTCGAGGCCTCCAATTGGCAAAATTCCTGCATAAATGCAGGCTTTGCAGAAACCTAAGCTATGCAGCTAACCGAAAGTCGCGGAAATCTCCTCATGCAATTACTACCAGTTTATACAACTCTTGAACTCTCAACAAGCGAAAATAAAGAGCAGCGCCGGAACCCTTCTCCCGCACTGCCCCTACTTAAGTCCGCTATGCTGTTGCCAGTCAGTTCATATTTCATAATGCAATGCTATTTCCAGCCAGTTCGTACTTCATAATGCTACTTCCACTATGCTGTTACCACCCGGTTCAACCTTCCTGCCGCTCGGCAAGCGCCTCCTTCAACTTACCCGGAACGTGCCGGTTCCGAAGGCGCATAGATCACCATTGTCCATTCTGGCAAAGGCATGGGCTGTGATCATAGTGCGGCTCGAATGGATCAGCTCGGCGCTGACAATCATACGGCCGGTACTCGATTTGGCCACATAATTCATGTTCAAATTCGTCGTCACAACCTTGCAACCCGGCCGGTTTACCATCGCCAGAAGCCCCATAGCCGAGTCTAGCAGCGTGGCATGAACCCCACCATGGACGATCCCGATCAAATTATGATGATGCGGCTTAACTTCCAGCGTGACAACGACATGACGCTCATCTACCGTCTCCACCTGAGAGCCGAGATAATCCCAGAAGGTTCCCTTGGAGAGACGATCCCATTCCTGCATATGGGTCTCCTTATGGTGTTCATCTGCTTCCACCCCGCCCCCTCCTTCCCCTTAGAACTGCTTTAAGCTGCACTCAACAGCTCAATTCGCCAACAGAACAGCTCAGCCGTTCAACCTTTTACGAAATCTAATAAGTCCATGGCTACTTTCCAAAAATACTTACCTATAACTCCCCTATTCCCTGACTCCCCCATATAAACATGTAAACTCGACCTACTGCGACAAGCAGCATCATGCGTTACCATTTCAGATCATCCTACGGATCGATCACTTCTGTTCCTTATCTGACTTAGCCTGCTCCTCCTCAATCAGTCTGCGGCGCAGTACCTTGCCCGCCATCGTCTTCGGCAGACTATCCCGGAACTCATATACCTTAGGAACCTTGTAAGCTGCCAGCCTCTCTTTGCAGAACTTTTTCAATTCCGCCTCATTCAGCTTCACTCCGCTCTGCGCTACGATGAATGCTTTAACCGTCTCCCCCCGGTAAGGATCAAAGATTCCGGCGACAATCGCTTCCTCTACACCCGGGAACTCGAATAATACCTCTTCTACCTCACGCGGATAAATATTGTAACCACCAGCGATAATAATATCCTTGCGTCGATCCAGAATATAGAAGAACCCGTCCTCATCCATCTTGCCCAGGTCACCAGTGAGCAGCCAGCCGTTATGCAGACATTTAAAAGTCTCCTCCGGCCGGTTCCAATACCCCTTCATCACCTGCGGGCCTTTCACCGCCAGTTCCCCGACCTCGCCGAGCGGCACCTCCTCCAGCGTATCCGGCTGGACGATCATCGCCTCGGTGTCCGGGAACGGAATACCGATCGAGCCATTCTTCCGTTTCTCCCAAATATTGTTGGCGTGCGTCACCGGCGAAGCCTCTGTAAGACCATACCCTTCGATCAGCTTCCCGCCGGACAGTTCCTCGAACCGGTTCTGTACCTCCAGCGGCAGCGGCGCCGCACCGCTAATGCAGACCTGAATGGAAGACAGATCGTACTTCCCGACCTCCGGATGATTGATAATCGCCACATACATCGTCGGCGCGCCTGGGAACACCGTGGGCCGCTCACGGTCAATCGTCTTCAATACCTGATTGATCTCGAATCGCGGCAGCAGAATCAATGTCCCCCCGAGAGAGATGGCCTGATTCAGCAGCACCGTCATTCCGAACACATGAAAAAAAGGAAGCGCTGCCAAATATCTCTCTTTGCCAACCCGATAGCGATAGAACCATAGATGAGTCTGGACCGTGTTCGCGATCAGATTTCGATGTGTGAGCATAACCCCTTTGGCGAAGCCCGTCGTCCCCCCGGTATACTGAATAAGGGCCAGCTCATTCTCCGTATCGATAGGTGCCATGTAAGGAACGGGTTGAAATTTTTTGATCATCTCCTTAAAGGAGATGATGCGCTCATTGTAGTTCACTTTCACCGCTGTTCCGTCCTTTTTGGCTTTTAACGGGTACAGCATATTTTTTGGAAAAGAAAGCTCATCCTGCACTCTCGCCACGATTGTATAATCGAGCGGGTGCTGCTCCATCGCCTTATTAACCCGATCCACGAGAAGATCCAGCGTTACGATAACCCGCGCTCCCGAATCCCTCAACTGGTATTCCACCTCTCGCGGCATGTACAGCGGATTGGTCATGACGACCACTCCGCCGATCAACATCACGCCATAATAGGCGATCACCGCCTGTGGACAGTTCGGCAGCATAATTGCTACACGATCCCCCTGCTGTACTCCAAGATTACGCAGTGCATTCGCGAAGCGATAGGTTTTATCCAATAAAGTCCGGTAGGATGTCTTCGCTCCCATGAAATCAAGGGCCGTCTGCTCGGGAAATCGTTGCGCTGAATCCACTAGAAATTGTGCCAAATGCTGCTGCGGATAATCATAGGTCGGTGGTACTTCGGCGGGATAATGTTGCAGCCAAGGTTTTGCACCCATCCCTTCCACCTCCATTTCAAATGGTCTTTATGAGACGTAATTCTCCGCCTGGATAACTTGAGCGGCGATCTCCCGCTTTATAGCGATCAAATTGAGCGGAGACCTCTTGGCCCATTTCTTCAAGACGGAGAGCTGTGTCCGCAGCATATCGCCGGAAGCCATCGCCGTTAGCACCTCTCTCGCCCATCCCTCAATACGACCAAATTCCTCATTAATATAAGCTGTGGTCATCAGAATAGCCAGCTTCGCCTTCTCTTCAGAACTCTGACTGATCTTCTTCTGCGTCCTGAGCAGCGCGCTCTCCATCCCGAATATCGAGATCATGATATCGGCAAGATTACCCAATATCTCTTGCTCCTGCTCCAGCTTGGCCTGATAAGTTTGCACGGCGCCGGCTCCCACGAGCAGGAAGATCTTCTTAGCCATCTTCAGCAGATGGGCCTCCTGTTCCAGAACGCCATCGCCCTCTGGAGGACTGACCCGCTCCATCATTTCTGCCTGCAGCGCCATCGCCTTCGGCAGCAGAGGCAATTCTCCCTTGAGCGCCCGCTTCATCAGCGTACCAGGAATCAGCAGCCGATTAATCTCATTCGTACCTTCGAAGATACGGTTGATCCGTGAATCGCGATAGATCCGCTCGACCCGGTACTCCTTGGTATAGCCGTATCCACCGTGGATCTGCACCCCTTCATCGGCAACGAAATCCAGCGTCTCCGAGCCGAATACCTTGTTAATCGAGCATTCCAGTTGATACTCGGCGATCGCCTTGGCGGAGTGGTAACCGACATCCGTAGCGCCAGGATCTGCCTCCGCAACCCCGGTATCGAATAATCCGGCCGTCCGATAAACCATGCTCTCCAGCACATAAGTGCGAATATTCATGTCGGCCAGCTTCTTGCCGATCAGCGGGAAGGAGGATATTTTTACACCGAATTGGGTTCTCTCGTTCGCATATTGAGCCGAAAGCTCAATCGCATCCTTGGACGCTCCGACACACCCAGCCGCCAGCTTGAAACGACCGATGTTCAGAATATTAAAGGCGATCAGATGCCCTTTGCCTACCTCCCAAAGCAGATTCTCGACCGGCACCTTGACATCTTCAAGAATAAGTGGGCAGGTGGATGAAGCCTTGATCCCCATCTTCTTCTCCTCAGGACCGATGCTGACTCCCTCCATGGAGCGCTCCACAATAAAAGTGCTGAACTGTGTCCCATCTACCTTGGCATAGACAATGAAAACATCCGCGAACCCGGCATTGGTAATGAACTGCTTCGTACCATTTAATATATAATGAGTTCCATCCTCGGACAATTGGGCCGTCGCCTTGGCGCCCTGCGCATCCGAGCCGGAGGAAGGCTCCGTCAGACAGTAAGCAGCAATCTTCTCCCCGCTAGCCAAGCCTGGCAGATACTTCTGCTTCTGTTCCTCAGTTCCGAAATAGACGATCGGTAGCGTCCCGATCCCGACATGCGCCCCGAAGGACAGGGCAAAGGAGGAGGCCTTAGTCAGCTTCTCATTGATCAGCGTAGTGCTGACCTTATCCAGTCCCATGCCGCCGTATTTCTCCGGCACATCCGCACCCAGCAGGCCTAGCTCACCGGCTTCACGGAGCAATTTGACCGTCAGATCATAGTCCAGATTCTCCAGCTCTTCATCATGCGGAGCGATCTCCCCCTGTACGAACTGCTTCGTCATATCCGCAATCATACGCTGCTCTTCCGTGAAATCCTCCGGCGTAACGACACTGTGGAAATCTCCGTCCTCAATTACGAAGCTGCCGCCCCGTACTTTATTAATACTTTGCTGACTCATTCAAACCTCTCCTCCTTGAAAAAATTCATTGGATTATTGTCACTCTAACGAAACTACAGATCGCTATTGTCGCCAAAATAGAGGATATATCAGCGATACCACGTTTCGTTAGAGGTTTGTAGCATGTAAACTACCCGTGTACCTCGAACACTCCGGCAGCTCCCATACCGCCACCGATACACATCGATACGACTCCATATCCGCCGCCGCGTCTGCGCAGCTCCGAGATGAGTGAAGCGCTCAGCTTCGCTCCTGTACAGCCGAGCGGATGACCCAGGGCGATCGCACCACCGTTCACATTCACCTTCTCTTCATCCAGCCCAAGCTCACGGATCACATGCAAGCATTGTGAAGCGAAGGCTTCATTAATCTCATACAGCGCCACATCGTCAGACTTGATTCCAGCCATGGCCAGCGCCTTAGGAATCGCTTTGACTGGTCCGACGCCCATCAGCTCCGGCTCAACCCCCGTTACGGCAAAAGAGCGGAAAGTCGCCAATGGCTCAAGCTGCAATTGCTCCGCTTTCTCCCTGCTCATCACGACCAGGGCGGCTGCGCCATCGCTCATTTGTGAGGAATTCCCGGCCGTCACCGTGCCTCTCGCCTTGAAGCTTGGCGTCAGCTTGGATAGCGCGGCCAACGTAGTGTCCTCACGCACCCCCTCATCTGTATCGAATACCGTGACCTTCGATCTCAGCTTTCCGGAATCATCGACATTACCAGACATCGTCTGCAAGGGAATAATCTCCTCTGCAAACTTCCCGGCTGCTATAGCAGCGGCTGCCCGCTGATGAGAACGCAGGGCGAAGGCATCCTGATCCTCCCGGCTGATCCCATGCTTCTCAGCGACACGCTCCGCTGTATGCCCCATCCCGATATACACCTCAGGATATTGCTCAACGATCCGCGGATTCGGAGACATTTTGAATCCGGCCATCGGCACATGGCTCATGCTCTCCACGCCTCCGGCGATGATCACATCCGCATGCCCGAGCATAATGCGCTCGGCGGCGAAGGCCACCGCTTGGAGTCCCGAAGAACAGAAGCGGTTAATCGTCAAGGCCGGAACGGTCACCGGAAATCCCGCATAGAGCGCCATAATGCGGGCGAAATTCAAGCCCTGCTCTCCCTCCGGCATGGCACAGCCGATAATAATGTCCTCGACCTCTTCTTTTTGCAGGCCCTTGGCCCGTTCGACAACAGCTTCCAGAACAGCTTTGCCCAGCTCATCGGCGCGAGTCTGCACGAGACTGCCTTTCTTGGCCTTACCGACCGCCGTCCGGGCTAACGATACAATGACTGCTTCCCTCATTCTCTCATCCCTCCCCACTAATTGCGCAGCGGCTTGCCTTTCGTCAGCATATGCTTCATGCGCTGCCTCGTCTTTGGTTCCCCGCACAGACTAAGGAATGCCTCCCGCTCCAGATCGAGCATATATTGCTCGCTCACAAGTGAGCCGGCCGGAACATCTCCTCCTGCCAATACATGTGCCAGCTTCTTTGCGATCAACAGATCATGATCGCTAATGTAACCGCTCTCTTTCATACTGATCGCGCCTAGCTGAAGTATCGCCTTACCTTCCGAGCCTACGACCCGCAGCTTGCTTGCCTTAGTTGGCTCATAATCGGAAGCGGCCAATCGCAGTACCGCCTGCTTCGCCTCGTGGATCGTATAATCCGGGTTAACGACTACCCGGTCGCTCGGCCTTAAATAGCCAAGGCGCTTCGCATCATGACCGCTGTTCGATACCTTCGCCGTGCCGATCGTCTCGAACAGGCGGTTGATATACGGCTGCAGATCAGCATCCGGCAAATGAGCCTGCTGGCTCGCCCGCAGGGTAAGCTCCTTACAGCCACCTCCAGCCGGGATCAAACCGACGCCGACTTCGACAAGACCGTAATATGTCTCCGCCGTAGCGATGACCTGATCCGCGGGCAGGCATGCCTCGACACCGCCGCCAAGCGTCATCCGGTGTGGAGCCGCGATCACCGGCTTCTCGAACTGCTTCAGCTGATACATCGTGTTCTGGAACAGCGATATAATGTCGTCGACCTCATCCCATTCCTCATCCTCAGCCTCCATTAATAGAAGCATCAGATTGGCGCCAACACAGAAGTTACGCCCCTGGTTCGCAATGACCAGGCCGGCGTAGTCGCGCTTCCTGATCTCTTCCTGGCTCTGTGTGATCATGCTCAGAATATCTTCACCAATCGCATTGTTAGGAGAATGGAACTCGAGACAAGCTACGCCGTCACCTAAATCAATCAGACTGGCTCCGGTATTGCTTCTAAGCACCCGCTTCTGCTCCTTCAAGTCCCGCAGCGATATGATCTGCGGCGGTTGCTCTACCGCCTTGAAGCTTCCGCTCATGACATGGAACAGCTTCCCTTCCTCTCTTCTATAGAAGGAAGTACCTCCGGCTGCGATCCACTCGCTCACCCACTTAGGAATCGGCAGCCCTTCCGCTTCCATTTTTCTCACGGATGGAACCAGTCCGATGGCATCCCAAGTCTCGAACGGCCCCATCTCCCAATTGAAGCCCCATTTCATCGCCTCATCGATATCGCGAATGCTATCCGCAATCTCGCCGAGCTTGGCTGCGGAATAGAGCAGCACATGCTTCAACACATTCCAGGCCAACTCGGAATAGCGGTCGCCGCCGCTCAGCAGTGCTTTGAGCTTTGCGCGGGAGCCCTTGGCCGCCTTCGCCGCCTGGAGCGAACCCGAGGATGGCTTCACCTGCGGTCCATAGTCGAAGCTCTGCAAGTTCAAAGAGAGGATCTTACTCTCCCCTTTTTCTTTGAGCTTGCGATAGAAGCCTTGCCCCGATTTCTCCCCGAGCCAGCCCTGTTTGACCATTTTCTGAAGCGGCTCCGGTACGGTAAACACTTCAATCTCCGCCGCATCCTGCACATTTTCCCGCACATTGTCGGCTACATGCAGGAAGGTATCCAGACCGACCAGATCAAGTGTACGGAATGTCGCGCTCTTCGGACGTCCCATCGCCGGGCCGGTAACGGCATCTACCTCCTCAACGGTATAGCCCTGCTGCAGCATCTCCCGCAGCGTGACGAGCAATCCATACGTACCGATGCGATTGGCGATGAAATTCGGCGTATCCTTAGCGATGACGACGGTCTTGCCGAGGGCACGCTCAGCCACTTCACGCAGCCTGGCTACATGCGCCGGGTCTGTATTTTCGCCAGGGATAATCTCTAACAGCTTCATATAACGCGGCGGGTTGAAGAAATGCGTCCCCATGAAATGCCGACGGAATTCCAAGGACCTGCCTGCGCTCATCGCTTCAATCGAAATTCCCGAAGTATTGGTGCTGACCAGCACTCCAGGCTTCCAGTGTTGCTCGATCTTGGCCAGAAGCTCCTGCTTCACTGCCAGATTCTCTACTACAACCTCGATCACCCAATCCGCATCCTCAATCAGATGCAGATCATCCTCCAGATTACCGGGACGAATGCGCGCCGCGAACTCTGGATCGTATAACGGTGCCGGCTTTCTTTTGACTAGTCCAGTGATTGCTGTTGAAGCCAGCCTGTTTCTAACTGCCGTATCCGATAGCGATAACCCCTTGGCCTTCTCGGCCTCTGTCAATTCCGCAGGTACGATATCAAGCAAAGTACAGGAAATCCCCACGTTAGCCAGCTGAGCTGCAATTCCGGATCCCATGATGCCCGAACCGATCACGACCGCTTTTGAAATCGATCTATTCATCCATGCTTACCTCCAAACTTGTGAAATTCACACTATTAACAATCCACCACTACAAATAACGATACCAGTGCTATAGAAGCCAGGCTCCCCCAAAAGTCTGCAATCTGTAGTCTACGGTCAGAAGCCAGAGATCCCATCCATGTCAGACCTGGCCTCAAGTCATCGCAGTGCCGAACACCGACAGCTCCAGTACCTCGGCAACATCCTTCGTCTTCACCTCAAGCTCCTTCATTTTGACCCCATCCTCCAGCATCGTCAGACAGTACGGACATCCGCTGCCGATCATCGTAGGCGATACCTCCAGCGCTTGCTCGGTCCGAGCCACATTAATGCGCTTGCCTGAGGTCTCCTCCATCCACATCAGGCCGCCTCCCGCTCCGCAGCACATCGCATCCTCACGCGAACGCTCCATCTCCGCCAGCTCCATGCCTGGAATCCGCCGCAAGATCTCTCGCGGTGCATCATAGATCCCGTTATAACGTCCCAGATAGCAGGAATCATGATAAGTCATACGCTCCCGTACCTCATGACGCAGTACCAATTTACCTTCCTTCACAAGACGCTCCAGCAGCTGGGTGTGATGAATCACCTCGACGTCTGCCAGCCCGAATTCGGGATACTCATTTTTAAAAGTGTTAAAAGCATGCGGATCGGCCGTAACGATCTTCCGTACTCCATACTGCTGGAACAGTGCGATATTCTCCTGACACAGCTGCTGGAACAGGAACTCATTGCCCATGCGCCTTGGCGTATCGCCGGAATTCTTCTCCTCATTTCCTAGAATGGCGAAATTGATCCCCGCCTCTAGCATCAGTCTGGCGAAGGAACGGGATATTTTGCGGCTGCGTAGATCATAAGAGCCCATGGAGCCGACGAAGAAAAGATATTCAAAGTCCGGATTATCATGCACCGTAGGTACGGATAATCCTTCGATCTCAGCGGTCCACTGCACCCGTTCATTCCGGCTGATCCCCCACGGATTGCCCTGGCGCTCGATGTTTTGCAGCGCGCGCTGCCCTTCCTGCGGAATACTGCCCTGCATGAGTACCAGATGACGGCGCAGATCGATGATTTTATCGACATGCTCATTACCAACCGGACATTGATCCTCGCAATTACGGCAGGTCGTGCACGCCCAGATCTCCGCTTCTGTCATGACATCGCCGATCAGCTCCAGCTCTGCTGCCGCCGTATAATCCGCTTGCCCCTGCTCCTGGGTTCCCCAGGCTGCATATTGCCAATCCAGCGTCGGGCGGATATCTGTAATCGGATGTTCCGCAGTTACAGCTCCGCCTTGACTACCTTGACTAACCGGCTTCGCAGTCAGTTCTTCCGTACCGGCAGACATCTGCAGCATCGCGACGCCAGCATCACCGCTATCTAGCGGCAGCTCTGAATCAGGCCAGCCAACAGGCGAATCCTTCCGCTCGTTCAGCCTATGAGTAACCCCCTGCGCCGAAGCGAAGGCGTATGTGGGCTGCCAAGGCGATTTGCCAGTCTGCTGGGCCCCGACATCCGTCAGATGGTCGCGCAGCTTGGTAATCAGATGCATCGGAGACAGCGCTTTCCCCGTATTCGAGGCCGGACACATATTCGTGCAACGTCCGCATTCCACGCAGGCATAGAAATCCAGCATCTGCTTGCGGCTGAAATCCGTGATCGCTCCAGCCCCGAAGCTCTCCGCTTCTTCGTCCTCCAGGTCTAGGCTGGACAGGCGCCCGGGCGATTCTGTACGGCGCAGCCAAATATTTATCGGTGCTGTAATTAAATGAAAATGCTTCGATTGAGGTATATACACTAAGAAGAAAAGTAAAATGAGAAGATGCAGCCACCAGAACAGGTAGAATAGCACTTCAGCAGTAGCGGTGGACAGATGGTTGAGCGCTAAAGATAGGAGTGAGGATATGGGTGCATAGACAGTTGGATCTAATTGGAACCATATGCGCTCAAAGCTTAATGAGAGTAGTACAGTCAACATGATTGAAGAGATTAGCATGAGAACTAGACTTGGCTTCCAGCCCTTCTTCAGTCGAGGTATTCGTTCCCCGTATCTGCGGTAGGCTGCGTAGCCCACGGCGATCAGAATGAGCAGAACCGTAATTTCCTGGCTCAGCCCGAACAGATCATAGGCTGGAAGCGGTAGATGACCCCCTTGAGTCAATCCTTTGATAATCAAATCGATGGCGCCAAACTGCAAAATAATGAACCCGTAAAAAATAACGATATGCATGATCCCGCTGCGCCAGTCCTTCAGCAATTTTCGCTGACCGAACACCTGGCCAAAGAATTCGCTCAGGCTGCTCCAGGAGAGCCTGCTTCTGGCTCGGAATTCCACTGGACGTCCCAGTTTCATGTATAGATAACGATGATATACCGCTTTGCAGAACAGAAAAATGGCATAGCCCGTTACCAGCAGAAACAAAGTCCATTGCAGTATTTGCCACACTTTTACTTCACCCGCCCTCCTTATTGAATTACGTAATTCGTCTTGACAACATAAGCGCTTTCACCTAAGATGAAGAAAAAATGAATGATTGTTCATTCATTCGATTCAAATTTTAACATTGAGGTGTCAAGATGACAAGTAGAAAACAGGAAAAATTTGAAATGATTTTGGATGCCGCCGAAAGAGTCATTGCCGAGAACGGGTTTCACGGCTCGCAGGTAGCCAAAATCGCCAAGGAGGCAGGAGTAGCCGACGGTACGATATATCTATATTTCAAGAACAAGGAAGATATCCTTATTTCCCTGTTCCAGAATCGCCTGGGCAGCCTGGTCGATTCGTTCAAGAACAATATTTCCGATGAGGACAGCTCCGAGGAAGCCTTGTACAAAATATGCCATATCCATTTCTCCCTACTCGAAGAGAATATTCATCTCGCCTATGTCACCCAGATCGAGCTGCGGCAGAGCTCTATGGATCTACGCAAGGCCATCGGTCAGGCTGTGAAGCCCTATATTCAGTTAATTGAGCATATTCTTATTAAGGGCGTCGCAGCCGGAAGCTTCCGCCAAGATCTTGATACGAGATTGACGCGTCAGCTTATCTTCGGAGCGATGGACGAAGTCGTTACGTCCTGGCTTATCTCAGGACAGAAGTACTCATTAATCGCACAAGTCCCGAACACCGTTGATTTCTTCATACGAGGTTTGAAGTAGGCCCGTTCAAGAATCGAAGCCCAAGACCGCTTCTTGATTAATTCCTTCATAATCAACTGCAAGCTTCTTGAACTTCTTGAACTGCCTCTCATCATATTTTGAAAGGAGTAGGATCAATGAACATCTTCGTAATCCTTAAGCAAACCTTTGACACCGAGGAGAAAATCAGCATTCAAGACGGCAAGATCGCCGAGGATGGAGTCAAATTTATCGTCAATCCCTATGATGAGTACGCTGTGGAGGAGGCACTTCGTCTCAAGGAGCAGCATGGGGGCACGGTTACCGTCGTTTCCGTCGGTCCAGAGAGAGCTGCCGAGGCGCTGCGGACAGCGTTGGCTATGGGAGCTGATGAAGCCGTACTGATCGCAAGTGATCATCCGGACTATGATGAATTCAGTATCTCTACCCTACTGGCTGCTTATTTCCGTGACAAAGCCTTCGACCTCATTCTCGGCGGCTACTTCTCCGTGGACAGCGGTGGCGGTCAGACCGCGATTCGCCTGGCCAGATTACTCGATATTCCTCATACTTCGGCCATTACGGAACTGCAAATTTCGCAAAATAAAGCGACGGTCATCCGGGACGCGGAAGGGGATGCCGAGACACTAGAGATCAGTCTCCCTGCCCTATTCACGGCCCAGCAAGGCCTTAATGAGCCACGTTATCCTTCCCTGCCCGGCATTATGAAGGCCAAGAAGAAGCCATTCCTCACCCTGGATCTGCAGCAGCTTCATCTTACGGATGCCGAGATCGCACCTAGAACAACGCGCCTCAGTCTCTCCCTGCCTGCCGCCCGCAAGAGCGGGCGCATACTCCAGGGAACAGCCCAGGAGCAAACCTCCGAATTAGTTAACTTACTCAGAAATGAAGAAAAAGCTATATAACTGCGAGTTCATGAATGATAGGGAATAGAAGATAAGGAGGAATATCAATATGGGAAATACCTATGTTATTGTCGCCGAGACCCGGGGCGGACGCTTGCGCCAGGTTAGTCTGGAAGCTGTTCAAGCCGCCGTCCTGGCAAGCCGAGATGAGGATAAGCTGATTGCGCTGCTGCTAGGACATCAATTGCAGGAAGCTGCCACTGAACTGGCCCGCTATGTTAAAGACCAAGTTATGGTCATCGATCATCCGGATTTAGCGATGTATCAAGCTGAGGCCTATCTGGCCGCTCTCGCCCCGGCGCTCGATCAATTGCAGCCTCATACTGTATTCTTCGGCCATACGGCGATCGGTCGCGATCTTGCTCCGCAAGCTGCCGCTCATCTGAACGCCGGACAAATCTCCGATGTCATCGCGATTGCCCAGACGGACGACACCGTGTCTTACACCCGGCCGCTGTTCGCCGGGAAGGCTTTTGAGAACCGGAAATTTACTGCTTCGCCCCAAATCATCACGATCCGGCCGAACAATATTACCCCAGCTCAGCCTACGCCTGCACCAGCGGAGATCAGCGAGCTGACGTACAGCCCTTCCCCTTCGCTGCGCACCGTAATTAAAGAGGTGGTCAGCAAATCCATCGGACGAATCGACCTGACCGAAGCCAAGGTCGTCGTCTCCGGAGGGCGCGGAGTCAAGAGCAAAGCCGGCTTCCAGCCGCTGGAGGAACTGGCGGAGCTGCTACAGGGCGCGGTCGGCGCTTCCCGCGGCGCCTGTGATGCCGGATATTGCGACTACTCGCTGCAAATCGGCCAGACCGGCAAAGTCGTTACGCCTGAGATCTACATCGCCTGCGGCATTAGCGGTGCGATTCAGCATTTGGCGGGTATGAGCCAATCCCGCATCATTATCGCTATTAACAAGGACCCGGAGGCTCCGATCTTCAAAGTCGCCGATTACGGCATCGTGGGTGATCTGTTCGAGGTCGTGCCTTTGCTGACAGAAGAATTCAGGAAAGTGCTAAGCATTACGAGTTAAGTTTTAGATGCACAAAAGGTCGAGCCGGGGTTACTCTTTCGTACCCTAAGCTCGACCTTTGTATAGGCAGACTACCTTCTTATGAAGGGTAAACGACATTTCGACATTTCGGGATGGGGGTGCCTCGTCGCCAGAAGCTTTCACCAACCAACACCTGCAAAAATCAGCATCTTAGCCTGTTGAAAAGCACTGGCAAGTTCTCCCGGAGCGCTAACGAAACACCATATCGTTATTTAGGCAAATTTAGCCCCTACTCAAATCTAACGAAACACCATATCGCTATCTGAGTCAAAATCGACCATTTAACCCTGTTTTCGCCGCAATAACGATCCCCAGTTTCGTTAAATATTAAAATCACTCTTTTTGATGCAAATAGCGATACCTAGTTTCGTTACAACTTGATGAGCACCAAGGCAGCCTCTATCGCACGCTCTCAATAGCCATACCTTTATCAAAAGCCTGCATAATCGCAGGCATTTTAAAAAAGCATGAGCCGATAACGGCTTTCTCATGCCTTGTCACTACGCAGGAACGGAATATTGCCCCACGAGCTAACCACGCAATCAAAAACCTTTATCAGCTCACGCCTTATTTTAAAGTATTCTCACAAATACTCTAGCTAGCTTATTTTACCACTTTCAGACGAGTTTCAATCGGTGCGAATTGCTTCTCTCCAGGTTGTGCCGTTGGTTTACCAAATGGCATTTGTCCCATCAGCTTCCAGGAAGCTGGGATATTCCATTCCGCCTTCACAGCATCGTCGATCAATGGGTTATAGTGTTGGAGCGAAGCGCCAAGACCTTCATTCTCCAGTGCAGTCCAGACTACCAGTTGCAGCATACCATTGGATTGGTTAGACCAGATTGGGAAATTGTCTTTGTAAAGCGCGAATTGTTGTTGCAGGCCTTCCACTACCGCTTGATCTTCGAAGAACAGCACGGTACCAGAACCAGCGCGGAATCCAGCCATTTTCTCAGCCGTTGGTCCGAAGTTTTCAGCAGGTACGACCTTCTTCAAAGTTTCTTTAGTCAGATTCCACAGTTTATCATGCTGTTCATGCAGAACCACCAATACACGGGAAGATTGCGAGTTAAAAGCGGATGGAGTATGCAGAACTGCTTCCTTTACGATCTCTTCGATCTTCTCATCGGAAATCACTTGCTCCTTGCTAATTCCATACACACTACGTCTGTTCTTCAACAAATCGATAAATTGACTCATGTAATTCATTCTCCTATCCATTTTTGTAGTTTATTGTGACCTGAAAAACACCGGATATTCAAGCGGGCTCAAGGCCGTTTTTAAAATAAAAGTTCCCTACTAACAATTACTCAGCAACTTATATTTATATATTACATAAGTCATCGGCCCAATGCAAGTATTTTTTCAAAAAAAGTTATCAGCCTTCAAAAAGTAAGCACCAATGCGGTTATCACGATATTTCTATCTGCACAAGAATGGGTTATACTGGAAAAAAGAGTTTAGGGAGTTGTGACCTACCTTGCCAAGAACGAAAATATTCATAAGTTCTGTAAACGAGGACGGATTGAAGCCGCTCCGTAAGAGTGTGTATCAAGAGCTTCAAGCCCTGGGCCATGAGCCGGTGATGTGGGAAGAGAATATCGGCCCGTGGATTGCCAATGCAGATCCGGTGACGCTCTGCCTGCAGGCTGTCGAGCAATGTGATATTTATCTCCTGTTCATCGGCAGCAAAGCTGGCACCTATGATGCTGCTGCGGAACGGACCATCACGCATCTGGAATTTATCAAGGCGCAGGAGCAAGAGACGACGATTCTGGTATTTGCCGACGTAGAGGTGAAGCGGATCTTCTTCGGCACGGTCAAGCCGCTGATGGATCAATATATCGATAATTACATAAACGAAGAGGAACGTTTCCCCTCCCCGCTTCATATGATGGATGCACTTCGGCAGCATAGCCAGGTTCCAGGACATATCGATCCTTATGTATGGTACTTCCTCTACGACATGATCCTTCGCAGCATCTATATCGATGATTTATCGTTAGGTGTGCCTATCGACTGGCGAAGCTACTTCAGTGATTTGCTGCGCAGAGGCTCTCTCCTGCTGCCGCTAGAGGAATCGATTCAGCTAAGCGGTACAAGACTAGAGCAGTTGGACGATGCCTTCGACCTGATCAACGACTTAATGCCGCATCTGCAGATCTGCGGTTTCCACAATGCCAAGCAGTTCCTGAGTCAGATGATGGAGCGCGCCTGCGGCGGTATGATCGAACATGGCTATGGGAAATATATGACGGAATGCGTGGGAAGCTATGGGGATTGCTCGGCGGTGACACTCTATGTGAAACAGGAGGATCAGCTAATACTTGTAGCCAAAGTCGGCAAAGCGCACGGCCCGCCGCATTACAAGCTTGACAACAAGAGTTCTTATGCTGTTCTGACTTACCATCTAGGCGATCAAGAAGAGCAGGTCTTCTTCACCGCCGCCAAGAATATGTTCTATTATTGTATCCGCTCCGGGCCTTATGTCATTACCATGCATTATCCGGCTGAGCCTAATTGGGATCATAGGAGATTTATTCGCTATAAAGAAAGTGTAAACCATGCTATAATAAGTAAAAACCCAGCAATTATCGAGTTCATTAAACTTTGTTTAGGAGGGATGCAGCGTGGGTAGCGGTGTATTCGTATCCAAGAACGGACGGGTTAGCAAGGCGATCGGAATTCAGCCCAAGGAAGCATTATTGTTCGCTCCCTCTAAGAAGAATTCTTCGCAAATATTGCAGGAGCAGCGTGTAGCTGTGAAGCGTAACAACAAACAGATCAAAGATCGGTTCGCCCAAGCGACCAAGCGAGCATAAATGAAGCTTTAACTGACACATCATCGATAGGCCTGAGTCCGGTATTACGCCGGGTTCAGGCCTTTAATTTTATTATAGGAGCTGCTTCAGTCCCGTAAACCAGATAGAGGTATAGGC
This sequence comes from Paenibacillus aceti, assembly GCF_003614185.1. Taxonomy (GTDB): domain Bacteria; phylum Bacillota; class Bacilli; order Paenibacillales; family Paenibacillaceae; genus Fontibacillus; species Fontibacillus aceti. The sequence goes on along the minus strand of NZ_KZ987724.1, from coordinate 1,182,834 downwards.
CCGGGCAGCCTGAACGATCTGCTCCTCATCGCTATATAGCCGGATAATCTCAAAGAATCCTTCCATAAAAGCAATCGCCACCGGGCGCGCAGCATCCGAATTTAGTGGCTTCGCAGAAGCAGATACAGCCTTCAGGTTATAATCGGCAAAATGCATCTCCACATGCTTGGTGAAATGGTTATATAGTGCATTTTTGACATCCTCCTGCCGGGTCCCCTTACTCCCATACAATAAAATAAGCAGACTCTGCCGATATTCGCGTAAGAATTCCGCCAGCAGTCCCTCCAGCTTATCTATAATGCCAGCGATACTGTCCTCCGAGGCGTCCTCACTATCCTCCATCATTTCCAGCAGACGTTCATATGCCGGCATTGTCACAGCTTCGAGCAGCGCTTCCTTATTAGGAAAATAACGATATAGATTACCGACCGATACTCCCACCTTAGCAGCGATATCCTTCATGGAAGTTTGCTCATAGCCGGGGTCAAGGAACATATGTTGGGCGGTCTGCAGCATAGCTTGCCGCAGCTCTTCTTTTAAAACCTGCATTAAATGAACCCCCATTCGCTATTAATATTGACGTGAACGGCTTGAATTGTCAACGCACTTGGAGTAGGTCAGGAATAATTTGCTTGACTTCATAGCTGGATCGGCGTATTTTAAAAGTGAATTATAATTCATTATTGAAAATAAATGCGAACCGCGTGTATTTCATGGATCATGCACACGCCTTTCGAAAGGAGCGCAGAATTGGTGGTTGAGGTACGGAACTTGAGATATAAATACCCCGGGAGCAAGGATCAGGTGCTGCATGGCCTTGATTTCTCCATCCCGCAAGGAGAGATATTCGGCTTTTTGGGGCCATCCGGCGCAGGAAAAAGCACCGCCCAAAAAATATTAATCGGCATTCTCAAGCAATATGAAGGAAAGGTGACCGTCTTGGGTCGGGAAGTTCGCGAGACCAAACCGGATTACTACGAGAAAATTGGTGTAGCATTTGAGTTTCCTAATTTTTACGGCCGTTTTACCGCTATGGAGAACCTGAGTCTTTTTCGTTCCCTGTATCAAGGAACAACGAGCAAACCTGAGGAACTGCTGGATCGGGTTGGACTCGCGAAATATGCCCATACGAAAGTAGACAATTTCTCCAAAAGCATGAAGATGAGACTTAATCTATGCCGCGCATTGCTGAACCAGCCGGAGATTTTATTTTTGGATGAGCCGACTTCAGGTCTTGATCCCGTCAATGCCCGCTTGGTCAAAGAAATGATTATACAGATGAAGACCGCCGGAAAAACCGTTCTGATCACTACGCACAACATGCAGGCTGCTGAGGATATTTGCGATCGGATCGCTTTTATCGTAGATGGCAGAATCGTCCTGATTGATTCCCCCCGCCAATTGAAGGTGGAGCATGGAAAGAGGCGCGTGCGAGTGGAGTATAGGAAGAATGAACAGATCCATCAAGAATATTACGAGCTGGAGGGGCTTGGAACGAATCAGGAGTTCGTGCAATTGCTGGGTCGTGAGAGAATCGAGACACTTCATACGGAGGAAGCTACGTTGGAGGATATATTCATTAAGGCGACGGGGAGGAAGCTGGAATGAGACTTACCGCAGCCATTGCTTATGATATCAAGCTGCAATTTAGACACGGGTTTTATTATGCTTATCTGGTGATCAGTCTGTTTTACATAGCTCTGTTGCAGTTCCTTCCTTCTTCTGCCCGTGAGATGGCGAATATTCTACTGACATTTACCGATCCGAGCATGCTTGGATTTTTCTTTATCGGCGGGCTGGTGCTGCTGGAGAAAGGTCAGGATATACACAATACATTATTCGTTACCCCTTACAAGCCAGAGGAATATATTTTCTCAAAAACACTCTCTCTTACCCTTCTGTCTGCTCTTAGCAGTTACATGATTCATGTGAGCCAGTTCGGATTTACGACGAAGCCGCTGCTGCTCATGCTTGGCGTCGTGATGACATCCATTTTCTTCACCCTGGCGGGGATGGGGGTAGCTTTTCGCTGCCGCTCCCTTAATGGATTCTTTTTTCTGTCCACCCTGGTTGCGTTGGTGTTCGTGCTGCCACTGTCTGATTATCTTCAAATCTGGTCTACACCACTCTATCACTTACTACCGACTCAGGCTTCGCTGCTTCTGCTCCGTTCGGTCTTTGAACCGATTCCGCCATTACAATGGATCTACGCGATCCTTCTACTGGCAGGCTGGAGCGGCCTGGCTTTTCTGTGGGCTCGATACTCCTTCCGGAAATTCATCATGCTGCAAATGGGAGGTGATGGTCCATGATTCCTGCACTGCGTCTGCTGCGAAGTGATCTCCGGCTCGTCCGCCGGGATGCCATGCTGTTCTTCTATCTCATCGCCCCGCTGTTGCTCATCTCTGCTGTATGGTTCGGGGTGCCAGCCGTCAACGATGTTTTGATATCGTATTTTGCCTTTGACTTATCCGAATATTATGGTCTCATCACAGGGGCCTCGCTACTGCTAGTCAGTCTGATACTGGGCTGCATGTGCGGATTCATGATGCTGGACGAGCGCGACGAGTATTTGATTCAATATTATGCCGTAACTCCATTGTCCCGCAGAGGTTATCTGGTCTGCCGACTTGCTGCTGCGGTTGTTCTGTCCGTCATTTATGATGCTGTCTTGCTGTTATGTGCGGCTCCAGCACCTATATCGATTGCTCAGCTCTTCTATTTGCTGCCGATGGCTGCACTTGAGGCCCCCTTCATCGCCCTGTTCCTGGTAGCCTATGCAGCCAATAAAGTGGAGGGCTTGGCTCTGACCAAGGGAGCCGGCCTTTTCGTTGCTGTTCCCGCCGCAGCCTGGTTTATCGGCTCGCCCCTGAAGTACGGGTTTGCTATTTTTCCTGCCTATTGGGTTTACGAGTTGCTGAAGCTTGGACATGGAGGCCAGCCATGGCGAGCACTGCTTCTTATGCTGGCAGGCACGGGAGTCCATATGCTGGCCGTCTATGTGCTGCTCCGCAGATTTCTGCGCAGACAGGACTAGCTGATAGATGATTCAAGCGATAAGCTTCAGACCGACAGCGGCGGACAGCACCATCGCAATGAACAGAATCCGTCGCCATTCCCTCGACTCTCCATAGAAAATCATGCCGACGAGCGCGCTGCCGACCGTGCCGATTCCCGTCCAGACCGCATAAGCTGTCCCCATGGATATCGACTCCATCGCGATCGACAGGAATATGAAGCTGACTATAAAACCGCCGAACAGGAGCGCGAAGGACGCCAGATTTTTACGTTGATTCAATTTATTGATCCCGGCCACACCCAGCACTTCTCCGACGCCGGCCAATATGAGTAAGATCCAGGCCATCTTAACCTTCCTCCTTCGTTGCGGGTTCAGTATCGGATTCTCTCGTAATCATCTTGAGGCCAACTACACCAGCTAGCAGCAGCAAAATTAATAAAATCTTCGCCAGCTTGACCGGTTCACCGAAGATCAGCATCTCCGTCAATACCGTACCTGCGGTACCGATGCCGGTAAACACAGCATACGCCGTGCCGACAGGCAGCTTCTTCGTCGATAGAATCAACAGATACATGCTGAGCACAATCGCGATGGACGTCCCGATCCATTCCAGACTCGTCCCGGCATGCTTCAAGCCGATAACCCAGCTGATCTCAAGCAGGCCGGCCACGAATACCAATAGCCAGTTACGGCTCATCTCCTCAACCCCTCTCCGTATTAAAAGTAACGAACGGAATACCTAACAAGCGCACAAAAAAAGCCCGCAGAAGATATCCTTCTGATATCCTCCCGGGCTTTTATCCCTCCGTGTCCACAGACGCTTGCGTCTGTGCGTTCTCTCTCGGACCAGTCCAGCGCAAAACTTCGCTGCGGAACCCTAGAGAACAAAATGTACCCTTAATTGTATCAATACATAACGATAATACCATAGAAATCCAGAACGGTGTAGTCAATCAATGGTTTGATATTGGGCTGATATTCTCTTATTTATGAGCTGTGTGCCAACTATTCCAACAGAGATGGCTAGAATATCAATCATAGTACGCAGAACTAAATCCAACCACCCTAAAGGAAGCTTACTCATATCAAACACCAGAACCATGAATCCATTAAACAAAATAAGATTGACCCCAAATATAACTAATGCAATGAAAATATTGCTTTTTCTTGCAAACCAATTGATTACACTAGCCGAAACTAATCCAACAAGGATACACCATAAAATTGTCATCATTGTTTTGCCATCGAATGACGAATATATGTTAAATAACTTATATTGGATCAATCGACCAATTACAAAAATCATTATTGTAAATCCAATGGTCACATGATCTCCTTTGCTAATCTTGATTTTTCCTAAAACATGACTATTGAAATCAGCTAACAAGAATCCTGTTAATATCCCCATTATCAATAGCGAAACACTGTCTGCTAGGATATAAGCTAGATTATCTAGTATAAATGACTTTGCATGTGGTAATGGTTCCAATAAATAAACGATCCAGATCAAGCTTAATGCCAGTCCAAATCTCAGCCCACGAACAATGCGGATGCCTGCGATTTTGGATTGAATAAGTAAAAACAAAGTTGCAAGCAGACTATATACTATAACCCCATAAATCGTAAATACAATTGGCAACGTTCCATCAAGAACAAATTTACTTTGTGGCAATAAAGTCTGTCCTGTATCCGGTATAAAGAGCTGGATGACCACACGGGAAATAGTTGTAATTACCCCAATAGACACTATCTTTAGGAGTGTTTTCATATTCTTTCTCCTTTGCCATCATTCTTGCCTAAAAGGCTATTTGTACCTCGCCAATCCGCTTCAATAGCTTGCCATAGAGTTCAAGTTGTTCGTCAACTTATTCTCTTCTCATTATTTCCATAAAATAATCAATATGTTTTTCGACCATTTTCAAAGCTGTGTCCTTGTCGTCGGAATTGTCAGCCAATCCCATTAACATATAAATTGGTGCAAAATATTCCAAGGCAACAATTTCTGCATCTTTCTCACTATTTCTTGTATTAAGCAAAGACTCTCTGATTAAATCTTTTGCGTAGCCAACAACGCCACCGGTTAAATACTGATTGAGCAGTATAGCCATTTCCGGATTACGATACTGTTCCAATGTCAGCATTTTACGGAAATTTGATGCAAACTCATCTTCAGTCCAATATTTAAACATTTCAATGCTGAAAGCCTTGATATTCTCAAAAGCAATATTGCGACAGGCATCTCCTGCATTTTCAAAAGTTCCTACAGGCACATCAAATTTCTTTGCTTTTTCTGTATCGCTTTCCTTCATGCGTTTGATAATGCTGTCAAAGATATCCTGCTTACTTTCGTAATGCTTATATAATGCTCCTTTTGTGATGCCAAGAACGTCTGCAATATTCCTTACGGATACACCCTCATAGCCATCGCGAGCAAAGAGTTTCAATGCAACCTGCAGTATCCTTTCTTTCGTATCAATCATAATCGGCCCTCCAAGTAAACGATCGTTTACCTAAAACGTAGCAAACTATCGTTTACCCGTCAAGCGTTTTCATAAAAAATTCAAGAATCCTTTGAAGGTTATGCCATTCTCTCATTTGCTCCCGCTTGTAACCTGCTCCCCAATGTTTTAACATTATAATTGCAGAGTTATTAGAGTTACATACTTATACTTTAAAATAGACAAAAAAGGAGTGCAGACGAATATGGATAGAAAGCTATTCTCGCCTTTTACGATCAAGAATACGACATTCAGGAATCGGGTCGTTATGTCACCGATGTGCATGTACTCTTCACCGAACCAGGACGGCAAGGTTGCTGACTGGCATCTTGTCCACTACCCAACTCGTGCGGCGGGCGGTGTTGGCCTGATCATCATCGAAGCGACCGCGATATCGCCGGAAGGCCGCATCTCCTATCAGGATCTCGGCATCTGGGATGACGAGCATATCGAGGGATTGCAGAGACTCGTATCTCTAATTCAGCAAAATGGCGCTAAAGCTGGTATTCAGCTCGCGCACGCAGGCCGCAAGGCTAATCTGGAGGAGACCATTCTTGCCCCGTCGGCCATTCCTTTCGATAAAATGAAAACACCGAAGGAAGTGAATCAGGCAGAGATCAGGCAGATCGTACAGAAGTTCCGCGATGCAGCTCGCCGGGCCAAAGCCGCCGGCTTTGATGTCATTGAAATCCACGCCGCCCATGGATATCTGATTAATGAATTCCTCTCGCCTCTGGCCAACCATCGCGAGGATGAATACGGCGGAAGCGCCGACAACCGCTACCGTCTGCTCAGCGAAGTGATTGAAGCTGTGCAGCAGGAATGGGACGGTCCGCTCTTCGTCCGCGTCTCGGCGAAGGACTATGTTGAAGGCGGCAGCAATGTGGAGGATTATATTGATTATTCCCGTAGAATGAAAGAACAGGGCGTTGACTTGATCGACTGCAGCTCAGGGGCTGTCGTCCCTGCCCATATCGATATTTTCCCGGGCTATCAGGTGAATCTGTCGGAGCAAATCCGGCATCAAGCTGAGATTTCCACCGGAACCGTCGGCCTTATTACTAGTCCTCATCACGCTGAGGAGATCGTTAGCAACGGCCGCGCCGATCTGGTCTTCCTTGGCCGCGAGCTGCTGCGCAACCCGTATTGGGCCTTGAACGCCGCCAAGGAATTAGGCGCAATGGGAGCCGATGTGCAGCCACCGAAGCCCTATGAACGGGCGTTTTAATAATGGACTTTATGACTAGAACTGAGACAGTGTCCCCCTACAAGCACATCTTAATTATGACCGCAGTGGAGGCCGAGCGAGAGGCCGTACTTCGCGGCGTTGCCAAGGCTGAGATCGAGCAAGGGCAAGAAGGCAAAGCGAAGTTCGACGTACAGTTATGCGGGGTGGGACCGATATCGGCGGCGGCGGAGGCTGCCGCCTATCTGGCAGTGAACCCGCAGTATGATCTCGTCATCAGCGCCGGAATCGGCGGCGGATTCCCGGGCCTGGCCGATATCGGCTCGATCGCCATCGCCGACAGCATCATTGCTGCCGATCTTGGCGCGGAGACCGGGGACGGCTTCTCCAGCGTGGACGAGCTGGGCTTCGGCTCCTCGCGGATTCCGGTGGAACCCGCCCTTCCCGAGCGCCTGATGAACGCGATCACGGCCGCTGGATGGCCTGCTTGTTGTGGGCCGATTCTCACCCTATCCACGGTGACCGGCAGCCAGACTACCGCCGACGAGTTGTCCAGGCGGATTCCCGGAGCTGTAGCAGAAGCGATGGAGGGCTACGGTGCGGCCTTTGCTGCGCATCGCCTGGGCATTCCAGTGATGGAGATCCGGGCGATCTCCAACGCCGTCGGCCCGCGTGATCGTGAGAGTTGGCGGATTGGCGACGCTCTGCAGGCCCTGGAGAGAGCCAGCTATTTTTTAGCGGAGGTATTATAACGATGAAGATTGCATTTTCACCCTGTCCTAATGATACTTTTATATTCCATGCTCTGGTGCATGGGCTAATTCCGGGAACTCCCGAATTTGAAGTGACCTATGCCGATATTGACCGCACAAATGGATGGGCGTCTGCCGGCAACGGCGGAGATATTATGAAGATCTCCTATGCCGCCCTGCCGTGGGTGCTGGACAAATACGCCCTGCTCCCGTGCGGCGGCGCACTCGGCCGCGGCTGCGGTCCGCTCGTGCTGACTAAGGGAAATTCTGAGCAGCTGGGCGATCCCGCTTCCCTCTCGGGACGCCGGGTCGCTGTACCTAGCGAACGCTCTACGGCTTATCTGCTGTTCCGGCTCTGGGCCGCGCAGCATGTGCCAGGAGGCGTCGGCGAAATTATCGTCATGCCGTTCGACAAGATTATGCCAGCCGTTCAAGACGGCTCCATCGATGCCGGACTCGTCATCCATGAAGCGCGCTTCACGTACAAATCCTATGGGCTTCAGCTCATGGCCGATCTCGGCAACTGGTGGGAAGAGGATACGGGCCTGCCGATTCCATTAGGTGCGATTATCGCCGACCGCTCACTTGATCTCGCTTCTATCAGCGGCTGGATCAAACAATCCGTGGAATACGCCTGGGCTCATCCCGAAGCTTCGGCAGAGTATGTGCTGAGCCATGCGCAAGAGATGTCGCCCGAAGTGACGAAGGCGCATATCAACCTCTACGTGAACGAATACTCGGCGGATCTTGGCGAAGATGGCTATGCCGCAATCACTGCATTGCTCAGCCGTGCAGCCGATGAGGAGCTGGTTCCGGCGATTGATCCGGCGGCATTGAGAATATAGGAATCTAAATAGTCGAGGCAGCCTGCTTATGGATCTCCTTACCAGGCTACCTTGACTATTTTATCTTATTTAAGTACAGCAACGAAAGGCGGCTTGGTATGCCTAAAATCGATAATTTACTAGCTATTTTATGGATGCTCCAATCAGGTAAAAAAATTACTGCCAAACAAATTTCCGAAAAGTTAGAGATGAACATAAGAACTGTATACCGTTATATAGACACTCTCTCAATAAGCGGCGTACCTATTATCTCAGACACAGGACATCATGGTGGGTATACTTTATTAAATGATTTTATGGAGGCCCCTCTTTTTTTCGATTTGGAGGAAAAGACCTCCCTTTTTCATGCAGCTATTTTTGCAGAGGAAGCCGGATATTATGGAGGAGAAGCACTAGATAGAGCGATTTCGAAGCTAAGCAAATACTCTAATCAAGAGCAAGAAGCCAGACTAAATCATCAAGTAACCAGTTTAAATGTAATAGGCCGAATAAATTCGCGCTCGACGGACACTTACTTGAAGTTGCTGGAGAAGGCTATAACTGAAGAATACTCTGTAGAAATTCGATACCATAAATGTAACGAGAATGAATCAAAATGTAGAATGATTGATCCATACAAAAATATTTATTGGAATCATAAATGGTACGTAATCGGATTTTGCCATCTTAGAAACGATATCCGTAGTTTTAGAGTAGAGCGAATTGAACATCTTCTGCTAACTGAACATCAGTTTAACCGCCCAGATCATTTTCCGGCCCATGACTTTTTTTTGAAAAACCTCCTCCCTTCCATAGCTGATACAGAAGAGATGATCCCTTTGGTTATCACGGGAAATGAAAATACGTTATATGACATTTGCCAACATTGGTTTTTAGGGAATTATTTGCAGGAGCAGACCTCGAATCAAGCCGTCTTCCTTTTTGAAAAAGACATCCTACATAAGCATGTTCCTTATTTGCTTCTACCATACGGTAAATCCATTCAAATTATTGAGCCCATCAGTCTTAAACAAAGACTTATTGAAGTTCTTTCAGAGTTCATTGAATTTTATCAAGCATGATGACTTCCCTGACGCTAGCTGTCAGGGAAGTTGTTTTATAATAAGCTCAATTCACTATATATGGGAGTGTTATGATGCCAGTAAACAATGCTTATCTTTATGTATTTGATACGATGTCAGATTGGGAATATGGATATTTAGTTGCTGAACTAAACTCAGGGAGATTTTTCAGAAGAGATTTAGCTCCCTTAAAAATAGTTACGGTAGGTGCCACTAAAGATATGATTACCACAATGGGGGGACTGAAAGTAAAACCGGATATTTCCCTTGCTGAGTGTATTCTAGAGAGTAAAGATCTTATCATTTTACCGGGTGGGAATACATGGGGAGAGACTATTCATCAGCCTATCTTGAAAAAAATTGGCGAGGCCTTAGAGATTGGTGCTATTGTCGCTGCAATATGTGGTGCAACCGAGGGGCTCGCGAATAGTGGATACCTGAACTCAAGAAAGCATACCAGCAATAACCTGGAGTATTTAAAAATGGTCTGCCCTAATTATAAAGGGGAAGATTTCTATGAGTTGGTGCCGGCAGTATCTGATCATAATTTAGTGACTTCATCAGGAATAGCTCCTCTGGAATTTGCGATGGAAGTGTTAAAAGTTCTGGATGTATTTGCACCAGAAACATTGCATGCATGGTATAACCTTAATAAAACGCATCAATCTGAGTTCTTTTTCAAGTTAATGGACTCGATTAAGAATTGAGGCAAACTCAAGAATTGAATAATAAAAAGCTGTAGCTAGAACTAATAATGCCTTTAGCTACAGCTCATTATTATCACGGTCCTATTTCCAGCGCTTCAACTGAGGAAGAATTCCCTGTAACATGGAACGGGCCGCTTCCTCATTCATTCCTCCCGGCTCATTCGATACCATATGAGGTACACAAATATTGATCATCTCTTCCATCGTACCGTGAAAGGTAAACTTCCCGTCCTCATAGCAATAATGACAATAATCCGCATTTTTCGTGCCGTCCGTTTCAGTTCCGTATTGCGCGTCTGGCTGATTCATCGGCATGGCACAGCTCTGACAAAGTTTCATTTCATTCATCGTAATTCCTCCGTTCGGGATTGTAATTCACGCGATCATGCTCATAAATTTCTCGATCTGCTTCTTGTGCTTCTTATCATGTGGAATGAAGCTCCGCAAATAGCCGCAGATACTGAATTTTTTCCCGTCCCCATCGATATAGGTTCGCAGGTAGTCTTCATCTTGCAGTCCGGAAATTGAGCTAATAATTCTCTTGCGGTACTCTACAAATTCATCGCAGATTTCCTTCCGCGTGCGGGACTTGGCATACTCCACCGCCTGCGCATTGAACTCATTAAAGTCCAGATGCTTGACCGTCACTGGCTCATTCAACTCAATCTTATGAATCGCTTCCTCATAGAAATACTTGTCCCATTTCATCAAATGGCAGACGATATCCTTCACGGTCCACTTCCCCTCCGCAATTGGAAGACCCCACTTCCCGTCCTCAAGCACATCCTCCAACGAATCGATAAATCCGATAAAGCCATCATACTCCTGAACCAGTTCAGCATTCGTCTTGGCCATGTGTATCCCCCTCCTTCCTCCCCTATGAAAATAAATCCCCATTCCCCATACAGCTCAGCTGTTGAACTAATGCTTGCACAGATGCCACTTGCCGCCGGGTGAAATGTTCCAGTCCTTCTTTAGTTCAACTTATCTACATTATAGAAGCGATCAACTGACAGCATTATGTCATATTAACTCTTTTTCATGTCAAAAAAGTAGACGCTCGCACACGCCCTTGCTAACTCGTATTGCAGTAAGTACAAATAGTTGTAAAAATACACTTATCTCCCGTGTAATAGGCCTCAGACTAGAATATAACTGCGAAAATACAACTATTCCCTTGCCCAAGCCCCGATCTGAGGAGAATCCACCGCTGATGGTTCTAATTGCATAAAGTACAGTTAAAACACCACTAATCAACTCCGTCCTCCCTTTAATTGCATAAAGTACAGCTAGAAGAATACTTTCCCTGGATTCCTGAGAAAATAGGGATTTTAACTGTATAAAATGCAACTAAAAGAAGATGCCCCTAGGCATCCCCCAAATCAACTATAGTTCTCTAGCATCCCCTGCAACTTATCCTTGATAATCTCCCGCAAACGAGGCGGCTCCAATACCTCTGCCATGGTCCCGAAAGACAGAATATAACCATACACCCATTCATTCTCCGGATAGCTGACCGTCACTATGAAGTCTCCCTCCGCGCTGCGCTCGACTTGCTCTTCTTCAAATTCGTCATAGACTCGGTAGGATAGAGCCTGATCTAATTTCAGTTTGACGGTAACAATAGGCAGCTGGGCAGTGCAGTCTATAGGTGCCTGTTCATCATTAGCAAGCTCATAGTTACTTCTATGGAAAGTCTCGTCGTGAAGCTGCAATCGCTTCATCCGGGATAGCTTGAACACCCTCATCCCCTGCTTCTCCAGGCAATATGCCTTCAAATACCAGGTTTTGGCCTTGAACCATAGCTGCTGTGGCTCTACGATTCGCGAAGTTCTCGCGCAGTTGCTCGATCCGTAATAATCGAAGGACAATCTTCTCCGTTCCAGAATGGCCGTCTTAATCAGCTGGAACTGCCCCTGCTTCTGATCACTCCAGTCTGTAAAATCCACCTCAACCCAGCTTGCTTGCTGAAGTCCGAATATGCCGCTCATTTTATCGAGAATCTGGTTTAGCTCAGGATAGTGAGTAGCCTTCATGCCCTGCAGCGCCGACAGAATATCCCGCTGTTCCTGCTCGGACAGCAGTGATTTATTGAGGACATAATTCTCTAATAGACAGATTCCGCCGCCTTTGCCTTTATTCGTGTAGATCGGTATGTTAGCTTCGCTAAGAATGTCGAGATCGCGATAGATCGTTCGCGGAGACACCTCGAAATAATCAGCCAGTTCCTTCGCAGTCACATTCCGCCGATCCAGCAAAATATAGACGATTTCAAACAAACGTGTAATTTTAGACATGGCCCCTCCTGCATCACAGTCTGTTAACTGATGTGTTCGCTGTTTAACTTCCGAATCTGCGCCGGTAGCCGCATTTGCGGCATAGCTCTTCCACCGCTTCCCTGCGGGAGAAACCTTCATACAGCCGGGTAGCCCGCTCCCCCTCGATAATCTCAGCGAAGGGCGATTCATACACATTACCGAGATTAATGACTCCCTCTCCATCGAGACAACAAGGAATGACCGTCCCATCTACGAGAATCCCCGCCTGATTGCGCAGCCCATGGCAGAATCCACGGCCGTCATCCTCCTCGGCCTTCAGATCCGGCCAATCGAATTCAATATCCTGGTTCAGATAAATTCGCTCCGCGATCTTCATGCCACTGCCTGGCATAACCCTCTCCTCAATCCGGTAATCAAGACCGAATTCCTCTTCAATCAAGGCGAGCGTCGCCCGATTGCGGTGACGGATGCTGTTCTCCACATTATCCCTCGTCAGATTCCAGAGCCGGAAGGACACAATTAAATCCGATGCTGCCGTCGCTTTGCGAACGAAGTTGAAAATTTCCCGCAAATACCCCTCGCGGTTCTCTGACCCCGCATGACCGTCGAAGCTGTGCAGGGAGAAGTTCATTTGCCGCAGCGCTGGCTTGCCGAGAAGCTTGGGAGCGGCTTTGTGAAGCAGCGTTCCGTTCGTCGTAATATTCACTTTGAAGCCCTTTTCGTGACTTAGATCAAGCAAGTGATCGATTTTGGGATGAAGCAACGGTTCACCCTTGACATGAAAATATATGTAATCCGTATACGGCTTAATATCGTCTAATATTTTACAGAAATCCTCCACCTTAATGAAGCGGGCTTGTCTTTGGGTCGGTGGACAGAAGCTGCAAGCTAAATTGCAAACACTCGTCGTCTCAATATAAAATTTCTTGAATTTCTTCATACAGTTCTATCTTCTCCATTCTCAAGCTCTACTCGGTAGGTTAAGCAAACCTGCCATCTCCAACTCCAACTCTAATTCTATTCTATCTGATCGGCAACAAAAGTCACGGCTATTCCATTATAAAAGATGGCGCAACGCAATATAAAACCTTGGCTACGCAGATGGGACTGCCGCACCGCATCATACTGAATCCACGCCCTCCGCATGAATCCAGCTGATTCCAGCACGACAGCCCACCCGATCCAGTTATTCGGTAATGCGCAAGTTGATTCTCACCTGCTCGATAATAATCGGCGTACCCGCAGATACCGTATCATCGCCTAATTCAAGGATCAAGGAATCCGCGGTAACTTCGTATAGCCTCCCTTCCTGCAGGATTCCGTTAATATACAGATTCGAGGAATGGTTAGGTTGAGGCTCCAGGAACTGAACTGCGAGATCTCCATCATCATTCTGGAACTGATCTACGGGGATGACAACAGTGGATTGCAGATCGGTCTCTGGAAAATAAAAATACCGGAATGTGAGCACGATGACGCTTAAATTTGTCGGCCCAGGGGGCCCGGGTGGTCCCGGCGGACCCTGAGGTCCTGGAGGACCCGGATCACCGGTAAATCCTCGCAGCCCCTGTTGCCCCGGAGGACCTGACGGACCAGGTTCGCCTGCCGATCCCTGAAGGCCAACCGGACCTGGAATTCCCGGAGGTCCCTGGGGTCCTGGAGGCCCGGGCGGGCCTGCTGAACCCTTCGGACCTTCCGGCCCGGGTGGTCCTACCGGTCCTGCTGGCCCCTTCGGGCCTGGTATCCTCATCATTTGATGCTGATCCGTCCCACCCCGGGTTTCCGAGTGTTGGATCGGTAACTCATCCACCTTATCCTTCGAGATAACATGAGGAATATGACATTTTAACACTTCTCTATGAGGTCTCAAAGACCGTTTTCTGTGCCCTCTCTTGCAAGCAGCAAATTTCTTGCTATGTTGTCTAGCCGATCTTACATAATGAGCCTTCAAAGCTCGCTTCACTGTATACTTTTGGTGTCGTTTCGCCCCCCGCGCTTTCCTGGCTCCCCGCCTGTTCACGATGCGTAAATACAATAGCTCCACCCCCTCATCCATGATCAATGACTATGTTATCTTATGTAGAATACGTAGCGGGGAAATGGACATTTTACCTAGACCTGGTCAAATGTTTGAAATTAATCTGGACGGCGAAAGGCCGTCTCCATTCTACAAAAAAATCATTATATGTTATGAATCGAGAATCTCTCGATTTCATCATAGATTAAGAAGGAGTGAGCACAAATGGGAGTTATTAAACCTGTATTTACGGCTACAGCCAGCGCGCCTATCGCCAGTGGTGGTGGCGTTACGACAAACCTGAACCCGGACACGACCCGTTATTTTGCAACCTTAACCGCACCGATGCTGGGAGCTACTGACACGACGATTCCGGCAGCAAGCTTCGTCGATGATTCGGATACTGCGATTACGACACTGCCGACGCTAACCGCTAATGATTATTATAATGTGTATATCAACGGCGTCCTCCAGCAGCAATCTCTGTCAACATTGTCTACGGGCAGTCTTGTGTTAAACGCAACGACTCCGGATCTTTCCGCGGGCACGCCTATTCAATTAGAGGTCGTCAGCTTCGCCAACGTAACTTCGACTCTCTCGACACCGCCGGATATTTCAGCACCAATCATCACTATAACCTCCTAAAAGTAACCTATGCCCCGAAACCGAATGAGCCGCAGCCCAACTGCGGCTCATTCTTTAAACAAGCTATTCTTTACTAGAATCCCGAGGCTGCCTCTTGATCTTCCTCCAATCATTCAGGGAAGTGTCCGTATCAATCTGCAGCAGAGAGCTCTTCGAAACGCCGATTTGCTGGGAAGTATAGATCCCTGTGTGGCCGGAGAATACATAGCTTACGATACAAGCGATGAACATATACAGCGCTCCCTCAGAGCCGAATATCTCGATCCCCATAATGAAGCACGCGATCGGCGTGCTTGTCGCCCCACAGAAGACCGCAATAAAGCCAAGCGCAGCCAGAAAAGGTGCATATATATGAAGCAAGTCACCAAGCGTATGCCCCAGAGTTGACCCGATCACGAATAGTGGCGTGACCTCTCCGCCCTGGAATCCGGTGCCGAGCGTAAGGGAAGTAAACAGTAGCTTCCACAGAAAAGCAAATGGCGATACTCCCTCCGAGAGTGAGCTAGTAATTAACGGTATGCCCAAACCCAAATAGTCGCGACTTCCGACAAGATAGACGAGGGCGATAATGATCAGGCCGCCGACAGCCGATTTAAGCATCGGGTTCTTAAACAGGCGGGTAAAGGTTTTTTTCAGGAAATGAGTTAATTCACTGAAGCAGAGCCCCACCAGACCGAAGATGGCAGACGCGATCAGCACCTTAAGCAGCACCATCGCGGATAAGCTTGGGAACAGATCTACAGAATAGCCCGTATGATGGACAGCCCATACATGAGTCGCCACAATATCACCGACGAAGCTGGCAGCAAAACAAGGGATGAGCGCCCGATAGCTGATCATCCCGATGGCTATTACTTCAAGGCCGAAGACCGCGCCGGCTAACGGAGTTCCGAACACCGAGCCGAAGCCGCCGCTAATGCCGCACATCAGCAGAATACGCCGGTCCATCGGGTTGATCTTGATGATTTTACCGAACCATTCCGCCAGACTTCCGCCCATTTGTACCGCTGTGCCTTCACGCCCAGCCGAACCGCCAAACAAATGAGTGAGCAGCGTCCCGAACAATACGAGCGGAGCCATTCGCAGCGGGATCGTCTCATTACTGTTCTGAATATTTTCCAAGATCAGATTATTCCCCTTAGAGCTGTTACCACCAAATTTCATATATAAATAGCTGACTAGCACCCCGCCCACAGGTAATAGGAATAATAGCCACGGATGCGATAGACGCTGCTGTGTCACATAATCGAGACTGTGCAGGAAGAAGGCCGAGGCGCTTCCGGCAAGAATGCCAATGATCCCCCCGAGTACAATCCATTTGATAAAAGACCCCAGATAAGCAATATGCGGGTATCTGTACAGCAGACTTCCCCATCTCTCCCCATTTAGTTCTTTCATAGCATAGTTCCTCTTCTCTAAATAATCTGCCGCCATAGCTCAAAAAAACAGACTCCTACCAGGATACCCATTCCTGGTAGGAGTCATTAGCCTTCATGGCGGTTATGGCGAACTCCATCGCCTATTCGTTTCACTCAATTTACTACCAAATTATATTACATTCACGTTATAGCGTCAATCGGTACCTCAATGTAGAGTCAAGCTGCTCAAGCTTGGGCAGGCAGATGCCTTGCCCCCTGCATACAATAAAACAAAAAGCGAGAGAGAAAGGTGACTACTATTGACCAGTTTTCGCAAAGCCTATTTATTGAAGCAACGTATCGCTAACCATATGCTGAAGCAGCAGGGAATTCACGGAATTGGCGTCGGTCTGAAGGAGCCCGGCAAACCGGGAAAAGGAGCAGCTGTCATCGTCTACGCTACCCCGGCGAAAGCCACCGCAGCAGGCCGTAAGCGTAAAAATACACATTCCCGGCAAACGCCCCCCGTAATCGCCAAGAAAATCTCCGGCGTCCCTGTCCGGGTGGTACGTTCCAAGGGCTTCAAGAAGAACGGCGTAGACAGCGGAAAATTTATGAAGCGCATCCGCCCTGTCATCGCCGGCTATAGCATTGGACAACCGGATGAATCAGGGACGGCCGGACTGATCGTCAGCACGGATGCCCGGGGGCATAACCGTTATATCTTTAGCAATAATCATGTGCTTGTGGACGGCAATACGAGTCGGCCCTCGGCAACCATTCAACCCGGCGGAGCCGATGGAGGAACCGTCAAGCAAGATCTGGTCGGATACTTGAGCAAATACGTCAAGCTTCAAAAGAAAAAGGCGAATTATATAGATGCGGCCATCTCCCGTCCGCTGCGAAGGAATCTCGTCAAGCCGACATATGCTGTATTCGGCAAAGTACCCGGGTACGTTACGCAATACAAGGTGGGCGATCGCTTCAAGAAGGTAGGCCGAACGAGCGGCATCGTGACAGGCACCGTTGAATCCATTCATACGGATATTCAGGTCAATTACGGGGATTATGGCAATTTGGGAGCCATCACTTTCAAGAATCAGAGTGTCATTCGCGGAAAAAAACCTGTCTCCTTACCGGGAGATTCAGGCTCTGTCTGGCTGACGAAGAAAGGAAATAAAGCCGCGGCCGTCAATTTTGCCGGATCTGACAACGGTTATCGTTCCATCTCTTACCCCGTCGATTGGTTCATGAAGGTGTTCGGCGCCCAAGTGGCCGATAGCGGGAAGCACGGCCTGTCGAAGCCAGATCGCGGGAAGCAGAAGCAATATGTGTACACCCATCCCCTGTCAGCTGCAGCCCTGAAGACGATTTCCTGCCGCAAATGCAAATGTAAATCCGCCAACAAATCCACCAAACCTGCGAAGTCTGCTAGATCCGTCAAATCAAAGTAACCAAAACACCTTTGTTCAAAAGTGAATTGCATTACCTTGCTTATGCCTTGATCAGACAGGGCAAATCGCTGCGCTCTATGATGGCGGTCTAACGACCACTTCGCTTAATCTACGTGAACATAGAACAGGACCTGACAAAGAAGGTCAGGCCCTGTTCTATGGCAAATGAATATAAAATAATTGGTTATTCCATGAAATCCTTCAGACGCTTGCTGCGGCTAGGATGTCTCAGCTTACGCAGCGCTTTGGCTTCGATTTGACGAATCCGCTCCCGCGTAACCCCGAACTCCTTACCGACTTCCTCCAGTGTACGCGAACGTCCATCATCCATACCGAAGCGCAGACGAAGCACATTCTCTTCACGTTCAGTGAGTGTATCCAGCACTTCCTCCAATTGCTCCCGCAATAACTCGAACGCAGCGGCATCCGCTGGCGCAAGAGCGTCGTGATCCTCGATAAAATCGCCCAGATTGGAGTCATTCTCCTCACCGATCGGCGTCTCCAGCGATACAGGCTCCTGTGCGATTTTCATAATCTCACGGACCTTCTCCGGTGAAATATCCATTTCGGCGGCGATTTCTTCCGGCGTAGGCTCGCGCCCAATCTCTTGCAGCAATTGTCTGGATACACGGATCAGCTTATTGATCGTCTCAACCATATGCACCGGAATCCGAATCGTCCGGGCTTGGTCAGCAATCGCTCTCGTAATGGCCTGACGTATCCACCAAGTCGCATACGTACTAAATTTAAATCCTTTGGAATAATCAAATTTCTCAACAGCCTTGATCAGACCCATATTTCCTTCCTGGATCAAATCGAGAAATACCATACCCCGGCCGACATAGCGACGCGCGATACTGACAACAAGGCGTAGGTTTGCTTCCGCCAGACGGCGTTTAGCTTCCTCATCACCTTGTTCCACTCTCTGTGCCAGCTCGATCTCTTCCTCAGCTGACAACAAAGGGACACGTCCTATTTCTTTGAGATACATTCTGACTGGATCATCGATTTTAACTCCAGGAGGTAACGAAAGGTCATCTGTCAAGTAAGCTTCAGTATGCTTCAAATCCTCTGCCATCAGTCAGACCCCCACCCTAAAATAAGAACAAAATAACTCCGCTTTCAATATTTCTGCCAGTAGTGTGCCTATTTGACAATTTAATGCGTTTATGCTAATATGGTTTTAATATTGCATTGGAAACGCCTGTGTTTTGGCTATCCGTCATTTTAACATAAGTCTTTATTAATTACAAGTCTAATTCGGAAATAGATTATGGTTCCCCTTTAAGAGTTTATATTATCTATGAGATTTTAACAGGTCAAGTGAGGTTACATGGTAACCCAGCTTGGCCTGTTTTTGCTTTATCTTTTTGCTAGCAGCCTTCGATGTCTGCGTGGCGAGATGGGTCAAATCAGGTCAAGGGAACGAAGCCAGGACTTTCCGCTGACAAGCGGTCAAAAATGACCGTTAGAGCATGAAAACAACAACTTCGCTCTTCTAACGGACACTTTTGACCCTTAGAAGCACAAAATGCAATTTCTCGCGACAAATCCCCCTGTAATGGACATCATTGTCCGTTACAAGAGCAGGATGCCACAGGATCAACGCTAACGGACAATGATGTCCGTTAGCGTTGATCCTGCCAGAACATGGGATGTTCACATTTTAGGGCACGCAAAAGGAGCGTCTCCAAGTCGGAAGATCGACTTTTGAGACAGCCCCTAGCTCCCAACCTCCCCTGTTCATAGAAATTCCTGCATAATTGCAGGCTTCGCTTTCTTTGAGGAATGGGCATTGACCTAGTCCCGGATCAAGTCTCACTCCTTGCGACGATGAGCACATCGCGCATGGCTGAACCACGCAGCAGACGCATCGACATTGAGCTTCTGGACAGCCTGCACGCCCTTTTAGCCCCGGACTGTCCAATGATCATTTGGGATGCACCCAGCTCCGTAGCCCTTGCCAGAAAAGCCGGGGCGATCTCCGTTCGCCGGCTTATCTCCAGCAATTCAAACCGACCGCCTAATTGCTCGGTTAATCTCTGGATCTGCTCTAGCTCGGCAGAACTTCCTCGCATAGTGCAATAATCCGTGCAGGCCACATACCATTCAGCTTTCAAGCGGTAGGCAAGCCTGAAGCCGCGGCGTATCATCCGCTCGGCCTCCGCATAATGATCGATGCAGACGAAGATCAGCTCCTTCCTGCGCCACGGTCCACGCAAGGAAGTTCTATGCTCCCAGGATTCCAGCCGTTCATCAACATCATCGGCCAGCTCCCGCAGCGCCAGTTCTCTAAGCGCGATGAGATTCCCCATCTTGAAGAACGAATTCAAGGATTGCTCAATCTTGGCTGGTGCATAGATTTTCCCTTCCTTCAGTCGCTGGCGGAGCATCTGCGGCGTTACGTCGATCAGCTCGATTTCATCGGCCATTTGTAGAATGGCATCGGGAACCCGCTCCCGAACCCGGATTCCTGTCAATTGCTCTATCGCATCATTCAGACTCTCCAGATGCTGCACATTGACCGTCGTGATTACGGAAATTCCAGCTTCGAGAATCTCCATCATATCTTCGTAACGCTTCTTGTATCTACTACCCGGAATATTAGTGTGGGCTAATTCATCGATCAGCACCACCTCCGGATTTCTCTCTATTATCGCTCTTGTGTCCATCTCCTCCAGTTCCGTTTGCCGATACAGCAGCTTTCTTCGTGGAATCAATTCCAGACTGCCGATTTGCTCCTCGGTCTCCTGCCTGCCGTGGGTCTCCAGCAAGCCGACCACGATATCGATCCCTTTCGCTCTTAGCTGATTGCCTTCCCGCAGCATCGTATAAGTCTTGCCTACGCCCGGAGCGGCACCGATGTATATTTTGAAGGAGCCTCTGCGTAAATGCTCCGTCCGTTTGACCGCTTCCTCGTTGCTCGGCCTGCGGAAGGAGCTGCCCCTATCCGATCCCGCTGAGCGCATAGACATAATACGCTCCCCTTCCGTCTCGGCACTATCCGCGACGAGGAATAAGTCTGTATTCCGCAGCTTACACAGCAGCCCTCTAATGATGGAGCCCTTCCTCATCTCCTGCCATGCGCTCATTTTAGAATGTCCCATGACAATCCTTGTAATCTTGCGCTCCACGGCCAGCTCAGCCAGCTGTCCCGCTAGCCTGCGTCTGCCCAGTGAGGTCAGCTCAAGCAGCTCTGCTCCGATCTTATCGCATAACTGCTCTATAGAACGTTTAAAGGCCGCTTGCTCCTGCGTCAATTTCACACCTGGCTTCACATAGACAACTACAATAAGCTCTCCGTTCAAGCGCTTGGCAATTTGCTGCCCCCGTCTAATATAGATCGACCCGTTCCAATGATACTGCACGGATACCAGAATACGCTCCGCTGCGCCGGAAGGACCGTTAAGCCCCTGCAGCATGCGGTGTTTATCTAGCATGTCGCTTACCCCATCGGCCATTAGCCGGAGCGATAGCTCGCGCAGAACCGCCACATTATCTCTATGGCATATTGCCGGGTGTACCTCTTCGCCGAGCAGACCAGCTTCAATCCGCTTCAACAAAGTCTCCGGCGATACGTCGATCAATCTGACTTCATCGGCCATATCCAGCGTATCCGGGGGTACCGTGTCCTCCGCCCGGATTCCGGTATGCTCCTGAGCAATTCGATCCGCCCCGGCCAGCTCATATACATTGATCGTTGTAATCACGCTGATTCCGTGATTCATCAGGAAGCGGATATCCTCCAGTCGGGTCGCATTCTGTGCCCCCTCCCGGTTGCGATGAGCGAGGTTATCCACGAGCATGACCTCAGGGTTGCGCTGCAGAATGCGTTCCAGCGGCAGATCCTCCCGTACCCTGCCCTCCTTCATCCAATGAATGCTCGGCAAGCATTCCAGCCCTTCGAGCTGTTCCATTGTAGCTTCCCGCTGTGAAGTCGTCACCGCGCAGGCAATCACATCTATACCTTGTGATCTTAGAAGCTGTCCCTCACGGAGCATATGATATGTTTTGCCGGTGCCACTAGCCGCACCGATCAGCACCTTCAGCTTGCCGCGCTGAATTTGTTCTATATAATGTAGAATTTCTTCAGGCGTCCTCCTCCGGTAAGTCATCGTCGCTCCTCATCCTCCGCTTGTTATTCATCGGATCTGATCATTGCTTCGTTACCGCTATTAGCTCCTGCAGCGCCAGATTCAGCTTCAATACATTGACTCTAGGCTCGCCGAAGAGGCCGAGGTCCCGTCCGGTAGTCGCATCGTCTATTAATGAGTTCAATTTCTGAACCGAAATTCCTGTCAAGCTGCTGATGCGGGGAATCTGTACTTCAGCGGCTTGCGGCGTTATATGCGGGTCCAGCCCCGAGCCTGAATTGCTAATGAGGTCGATAGGCAACTGATTTAGTGCCACTTCCGGGTTATTCATCTCCCACTTCTCCAGCGATGCCTGCATACGAAGCATAAGCTGCGGGTTGGAAGGCGCATAGTTCATAGAACCTGACCCTGCTCCGTCATATTCGATGCTGGATACTCGGCCCTGGAATAATTTCGGGTCCTGAAAGGATTGACCGATCAGCTCCGAACCGACTACAGTTCCCGAGCTATTCTTGATCAAGCTCCCCCCAGCCTGCCAAGGGAATAATAATTGTGCCAGTCCGGTACTTACTAACGGATAGATCATACCGCACAGGACGATCAGAATAAGACTAAAACGCAGACCAACCCATAATGCCGATAATGCCGCGCCTGTATATGATGATAATGATTGATGTGTATATTTAACATCCATCTTGATAACTTCCTTTCCAGGTAACTTAGTTTAGATCCATAAATGCACGAACAGATCAATCAATTTAATACCGATAAAGGGAGCCACAACCCCGCCCAAGCCGTAAATCAGTAAATTTCTGCTAAGCAGACGCTGCGAGCTCATCGGCCGGTACTTCACCCCGCGCATGGCAATCGGAATCAACAGCGGAATAATCACCGCATTGAAGATTAAGGCCGAGAGAACCGCCGAGAGCGGAGAGCCGAGCTTCATCACATTGAGCACACTCATCTGCGGGATCGCCAGCATGAACATCGCCGGGAGAATGGCAAAATATTTAGCAATATCATTAGCGATACTGAACGTAGTCAGCGCCCCGCGGGTCATAAGCAGCTGCTTGCCGATGCCTACGACCTCGATCAGCTTGGAAGGGTCCGAATCGAGATCGACCATATTGGCCGCCTCCTTCGCGGATACCGTTCCACTGTTCATGGCCAGCCCCACATCCGCTTGAGCTAATGCCGGAGCATCATTGGTGCCATCTCCGGTCATCGCCACCAATTTCCCAGCGGCCTGTTCCCGGCGGATCACATCGATTTTGTCCTCAGGCTTGCATTCGGCAATATAATCATCGACCCCCGCTTCCTGAGCGATGGTCGCCGCTGTCAGCGGATTATCGCCGGTACACATAATCGTGCGGATGCCCATTTTTCGTAATTGCTCGAACCGCTCCTTCATCCCCGGTTTAACCGTATCTTTTAAATAGATAACTCCATAGATTACTGCATCAACAGCGACCGCCAGCGGGGTTCCGCCCGCAACCGCCACTCGATGGGTCACAGCCTCCAGATCATCCGGAATCTGCCCGCTCTGTTCCGCAACCCAGCGACGGATCGCATCGACCGCTCCTTTACGCACCCTGCGGCCATCCGGCAGATCAACGCCGCTCATCCGCGTCTCCGCCTTGAATTCGATACTATCTCCTGAACGGGCTAACAGTTCATCATAGATTAGGCCCCGCTCCCGCAATAATGCGAGCACCGAGCGCCCTTCCGGCGTCTCATCAAATTGCGAAGAGATCGCGGCCCAATTGGCCAACTCAGCCTCTGTCCCAGCTCCGACAGGCAGAAGTTCAGCCGCCATCCGGTTGCCGTACGTTATAGTTCCTGTCTTATCGAGAATCATCGTATTGACATCCCCGGCCGCTTCGACCGCTTTGCCCGACATCGCCAGCACATTGTATTGGGTAACCCGGTCCATGCCAGCGATCCCGATCGCCGACAGCAGTCCGCCAATCGTCGTCGGAATCAGGCAGACGAGAAGGGAGATAAGCACCGCCGTCTCCAGCTCAATATTTAAATAGTCAGCGATCGGCTTCAATGTGAAGACGACGATCAAGAAGATAACCGTTAACACGGCAAGCAGAGTGCCCAGCGCAATTTCATTCGGCGTCCTCTGCCGCTTCGCGCCTTTGACCAATGAGATCATCCGGTCGATGAAGGATTCCCCCGGATCGTTCGTAATACGAACGACGATGCTATCGCTGACGACCAGCGTCCCCCCTGTTACCGAGCAAAAATCCCCGCCAGCTTCTTTTATTACAGGAGCGGATTCCCCCGTGATCGCCGATTCATCCACCGAGGCCAAGCCTTCGATGATTTCACCATCCCCGGGAATCATTTCACCTTGGGAGACAACGACGATATCCTCCTTACGGAGTTCCGTAGAAGGAACGCTACGCAAGCCGCCGCCTACCCGCTTATTAGCCATGACCTGCTGCTTCGTCTTCTTCAGATGGTCCGCCTGAGCCTTCCCTCTTCCTTCGGCCAGAGCCTCGGCGAAATTCGCGAATAAGATCGTGATTAGCAAAATCACGAAAACGGCAATATTGAATCCCGTATGACTGCTCCTCCCAAGTATCCCTGGCAGCAGCATCTGCAGCAGGACGAGCATCGCGCCGAGTTCTACAACGAACATCACCGGATTCTTGATCATCATGACAGGATTCAGCTTCCTGAAGCTGTCCAGAATGGCCCGTTGCACCATTCTTCCGCTTAGTATCGATTTACGCTGAGTGCTCATATTTGGCACACCTCTTTGTTCATTATTTTAAAGTTAGAAATTCGGCGACAGGCCCGGCTGCAATGACCGGCAGGAACGTTAATGCCCCGATCAGTAAGACCGTTCCGATCAAAATTCCGGTAAATAGCTTATTATCTGTTCGCAGTGTGCCGATCGACTCAGCAACTGGCTCCTTGCCCATCAAGGAACCGGCTACCCCGAGCAAGGCTATCATAGAGACATACCGGCCCAGCAGCATCACGAACCCGGTCATGATATTCCAGTAAGGCGTATTATCCGCCAGCCCCTCGAAGCCCGATCCGTTATTGGCCGCCGAAGAGGCATATTCATACAGCATTTGGGTTAACCCATGATAGCCTGGATTTGTCACAGCCCCATAGCCAAGTCCGGTCATGGCGCTAATTGCGGTAGGTACGAGCACGATGAACGGATGAATCAGGATCGCGATGGCGATCAGCTTCATCTCCTTGGCTTCGATTTTTTTGCCGAGAAATTCCGGTGTCCTGCCGACCATCAAGCCGCAAATAAACACCCCCAGTATGGCGTACATCATCATGTTCATAAGACCGACGCCCTTGCCGCCGAACACTACATTCAGCATCATCTGCACCAGAGCGGCCAAGCCGCCCAGCGGTGTGAGCGTATCATGCATATTGTTAACACTGCCCGTCGTCGCAGCGGTTGTCACTGCCGTGAATAACGCCGAGCCGGCAACCCCGAAGCGTACCTCTTTGCCCTCCATATTTCCTTGTGACGCATCGACGCCAAGGGTATGGATCAGCGGATTCCCCGCTTGCTCACTGAAATAGACCAGAGACAGAAAAGCGACAAACAGAATGAACATCGCCGTAAAAATAACCCAGCCCTGCTTCTTATTCCGTGCGAACAAGCCGAATGTATAAGGCAGCGAAGCGCTGATCACCCACATCGACCAAATCTCGATGGCATTCGTCAATCCGCTCGGATTCTCGAACGGATGGGATGAATTGGCGCCGAAGAATCCGCCCCCATTCGTTCCCAGATGCTTGATCGATTCCAGCGAGGCAACAGGACCGAGCGCAATCCGCTGTACCGATCCTTCCAAGGTGTGAATAGCGGCGGCTGGCTCCAGCGTCTGTGGAACCTGCAGCGCAACCAGCAGCAAGGTAACGATCAGAGCTGCGGGCAGCAGGATGCGGACGATTGCCTTGACAAAGTCCACGAAGAAATTCCCCAGTAGCTTGCCCGTCCCCGTGATCCCACGGATAAAGGCAATCGCGATGCATAGCCCCGTCGCAGCCGAGGTGAACATCATCATCGTAATAACCATCATTTGCGAGAGGTAGCTTAGCCCCGTCTCACCACTATAATGCTGCAGATTCGTGTTGGTCATGAAGCTGATTACCGTATTGAATGCCAAGCTCGGCTCCATTCCCCCTATGCGATCCGGATTCCAAGGCAGCCACTGCTGCAAGCTTAATAGTATGAAGCAGATCGTCATCAGCACCGTATTCGAGGCCAAGAGACTGACCATATACTTCTTCCAGTCCATCCCTTCACGCTGTCTGTAGCCAGCTAGCTTGAATATGAGATTTTCCATCCCGCCAAAAATTCGATCACTGCGATTCGGCACATTCGAGAACACATGATATATATAAGTTCCGACCGGCTTCACCAGTAATAGAATCACGCCGATCACGACTAGCATTTCTAAATAATCCATATAACTCACCCCATCATCCTTATACGATCTTCAGAGCTCAAGCTCTGGGCCTGCACCAAGCAGAAATCCAACCTCACCAGTTACCGAATGTATGACATAGCTGGCACCCAACCCTTTGTAGATCATGCGCGGACTCCGGTTAGGAGTAATGATGAAGATCGGGTCAGCGCTCCAGCGACGGCAAATCTGCAAATAACGGCAGGTCAGTGTCAGACTTAGTTCAAAAATATAACAGCGGCCCACCGGAAAAGGCGGAGCAATCCAGCTCTCTTCATCACCCGTCTTCATCCGCAGCACATGCTGGACGCCAATTTTACGGAGAAGGCTCTCCTCCCTCTTGTTATTGACAAGGACGATGAAATTGTATTTCCTCGCGATTAAGAGCAGAATGAACTTCAGGCCCACCGAATTTGGCGCAGCCACCAGAATATATCCTTCCTTCATTTGATTACGCCTCCTTGGATATGAAGCAGACAACACAAAAGAAGCCGCAGGAAAGATAGTAACCTTCCCCACGGCTCCATAGTATGGTCAGTCCTAGACCACAATACTGGCTCTTGGTGGTTGCTTCTTCCTGAACGCTTGCGAGGTTAGCTGTCGGATTCGGGCGTGGAAGTCGCCCTACCTTGGGAAGTATCATTCTTCCAAGGATTCACCCCATGAAGCTCGTCTGTGTGTATGCTCGGTCGGGCCGAGCACAAGCTGGCTTCGTCATTCGTTGGTTCCCCCGCTGCCGCCACATAGGACGGCATTCAGCGATTCGTTTTTATGGATTTTTTTCAGTTGTTTTTCAAATTTACGCATAAAAAGCCACAGAGGCTAACGGTCCTCTGTGGCCCAATCGATTGCGGCGCGCAGTCACCCTTCCTCTCCCATATCCACGCTGACGAGGTTAGCTGACGGATTCGGGCGGTGAGAGTCGCCCTACCTGAAGGGAGTCCATGGTCTCCCTTCAAGATTCACCCCGATCCGAATTGCCGTTCGATGGCTCTCACACCGTCTTGGGCAATTCAGATAATGAGCAGGCCGCGATGATCATCAGATGACGGCATGCCCGGTTGGTTCCCCCGTTCTCCGGAGTGATCCGGAGATTAAGCGATCAGAAATCGGTTCAATTTGATATATTCTGGATTGAATCATAACGCTGCTGTGATAAGCTGTAAAGTCAGCTTCCCTGCCAAAAAATGACTTAAATAAATGCAACTCGAAAATATATCGCTTACATTCATCACTATCTCGCTAATTCACGATATATCTCTTTTTCGCTCGGCTTTTGATCATTCTGGCTTGGCAATATGAGAGGGACGCCGTACACATACACTAGAAAGCCTGCAAATAGGCAGTAATTCACTCAGAACAGGTGGCTTGTGGGAAGAATACCTGCATTTTTGCAGTTTTCGCCCGCGTCTTCAGTAGTAGTTCGGTGGGGGTGAGGGAACTCTTTGCACAATAGTTAGGTAGTTGCGAGGTAATCAGGCAGGTAGCAGCAGTAAATAAGTTACTCTCCGTCGCGCAAGCTTAAGGGGCTGTCTCAAAAGTCGAGCTTCCGACTTGGAAACGCCCCTTTTGCGTGTTCAAAAATGTGAACATCTCCCTGTTCTGGCCGGATTAACGCTAACGGACATCATTGTCCGTTAGCGTTGATTCTGGGGCATCCCGCCCTTGTAACAGACATTAATGTCCATTACAAGGGGATTTGTCGCGAGAAATTGCATTTTATGCTTCTAAGGGTCAAAAGTGTCCGTTAGAAAAGCGTAGTTGTTGTTTTCATGCTCTAACGGGCATTTTTGACCGCATGTCAGTGGAAGTCCTGGCTCGTTCCGCCGGATCTCCTTGCGGGGGCTAGAGGAGGTTCACACTGAGTTTGGGATTGTGGCTTTGGCCCACAAAAAAGTTGGACGGAAAACATGACGTTTCTCCGCCCAACTTTTTATTTTGGAGGCTTATTGGACTGTTCGAGATGATCCTCCATACCTGGGGTTCGCATGCTCTCCCCCCTTTTCTGAATTGCGATCAGGCTCGCCGCCTACCGTCAGTTGATGCTTCAAGCCAGTGCGTTCCACTTGCGAGTGGATCGAAAACGCACCCCATCCATCCTTTTATGATTTACTTAATTCACTATGCATGAGTTCAAGATTATAATTCAAATATTTGATATACGTGTCCACTTCTTCTCCCGGCTGTCCGATTTCATCGGAATAGATCCGCTTCTCGGCGATGCGTACGCCAGTTTCATTCGAGACTGTCTCCATCGGGCGTGGGTCCACATTGGATTCAATAAAGAGAACTGGTACTTTATGCTCCTTGATAAATTCAACCAATGATTTGATCTGGGTCGGCGAACCGTTCTCCTCCGTATCAATCTCCCAAATATACGCTTCCTTCAATCCATAGTGGGTCGTCATATATTGGAATGCGCGTTCGCTAGTCACGAGGATGCGATTCTCTTCCGGAATGGAATTGATCTTAGCTTCATATTCCTTGTCAAGATCTTTGAGCTTGCCGATATACTCATCCGCCCGCTTCTGGTAATTATCCTTGCGCGCCGGGTCCTTCTTCATCAGAGCGTCCCGCATATCCTCAGCCATCTTGACACCGACCGCAGGGTCGATGAAGGCGTGCGGGTTAATTTCTTCCTCATGACCATCCTTGCCGCCGATATACATCGGCTCAACGCGCTCGGTCAGGTTGAATACATTCTCCTCTTTTTGACCGACGGACTCAATCATTTTGAAGAACCAGCCGCTCTTCCCGCCTTCCAGATTCAAGCCATTATAGAAAAGGACATCCGCGTCCGTTGCTTTCTTGATATCCTCAGGCAATGGTTCATACTCATGCGGGTCTGTGCCCGTCGGTACCAGGTTATGAACCTCGACATCCTCACCGCCGATTTCTCTTGCGAAATCTTCAAGAATCGTGAAGGATGTAACCACCTTAAGTAGAGCTTCCTTGCTTGAGTTGGTTGAGTCTGATCCTGCATTTGCAGAGGCAGGCGTTGCCCCAGAGTCCTTGCCTGAATTCGCTTGCCCGCACGCGGCCAGCACCAACAGCGCCGCGAGCGCTGGTAATAACATCAATCTTTTAAACATTTTCATTATCCTATACTCCTTAAAATATAATCTTAATTATTCCAATTTCCCCAATTCCGTTATTACTTCCTTACTTACCAACAGCCATTCTCCGCTTATTGATCTTCAGCTTGCGCCCAAGGACTCCCTGCCTCGGAGAGAACAGGAACGCGAGCAAGAAGATAGATGTCGTCGCCAATGCGATGACTGGTCCGGATGGCAGATTATAGAGAAAGCTGACATAAAGGCCGATCATCGAAGATAGAGCCCCGAAGAACATGGCGAGACCGATCATCGTGGATAGTCTATTCGTCAGCAGATATGCCGTAGACGCTGGCGTAATCAGCATGGAGACGACCAAAATAACGCCTACCGTCTGCAGGGATGCTACTGTGACAAGGGTCAGCAGTACCATAATCGAATAGTGAATAAGACGTGTCTTCAAGCCATAGGCCGCAGCCATAGTCTCATCGAAGCTGGAGACTAGCAATTCTTTATAGAAGAGTAGAACCGCCAGCAGCACGATGGCTCCCACGGCAACCGTCAGCCACATATCCGACGCCCGAACCGACAGAACATTTCCGAACAGAATCTGTGTCAGGTCCGTCGCGCTCTTGGCGATCGTAATCAGGATGATACCGAGAGCGAAGGCGGCGGAGAACACCAGCCCGATGGAAGAATCATTCTTGACGCGGCTATTCTGATTAATGACCCCGATCCCCAGCGCAGTCAGTATTCCGGAGACAATCGCCCCATAGAAATAATTGATTCCCAGCATATATGAGATGGCCACGCCTGGCAGAACAGCATGAGAGATAGCGTCCCCCATCAGCGCCATTCCGCGCAATACGATAAAACACCCGATCACGCCGCATATAATACCAACCACAATCGAAGTAACAAAGGCTCGTTGCAAAAATTCATAAGCTATTAAATCATGTATAAATTCCATTACATGCCAACCCCCAATTTCCCTAACATCGGAAACGGTATCTGATATGCCTCCTGCATCAATTCCGGACGGAAGACGTCATCCACTGGTCCACAGCCGATCAGCTCTTTATCCATCAAGATCAGATCATCGAAATAACTCTCCACCTTGCTTAAGTCATGATGCACGACGAATACCGTCTTCCCCTCATCCCGTAGCGACTTCAAAATATCGATAATGACGGTCTCACTGGCAACATCAATCCCGACGAAGGGCTCGTCAAGGAAGAAATATTCCGCCTTCTGGGCCAGCGCACGTGCCAGGAATACCCGCTGCTGCTGACCGCCGGACAGCTCGCCGATCTGATTGTGCATGAATTGCTCCATACCCACCTTGCGAAGACATTCCAACGCCCATTCCCTATCCCTCTTCTTCGGCCACCGCAGTAAGCCCAGGGTCGGAAATGTCCCTAGCAGCACCGTATCCTTCACGATAATCGGGAAGTCCCAATCGATATTCGAACGCTGCGGTACATAGGCGATTTTCTTGCGCATCGAGGTGAGCGGCTGTCCTCCCAGCGTAACCTCTCCACCATCACGGGGGATGAGATTAAGCATCGCCTTCATCAAAGTCGACTTACCCGCCCCATTCGGTCCGAGGATTCCAACGAGCTTGCCGGTTTGCAGCGAGAAGCTTACATTCTTGATGACTTCTTTCCCGTAGTACGATATGTACAGATTGCTAACATCTACAGTTTGGGGCATGTCTTTCCCTCCTCCAATTATTTTATTATTAAGAAAAAATGTTTCCTTAAAGAAACTTGTGTATTATGTTAGACCATCTCGTATAAAAAGTAAAGGCTGTTTCACGTTTTTAAAGTTTTTGATCGCGGAATAATTACATGCCTTGGAGAAATGGAGCGAGCACATACGTTGATATCCGCCTTGGTCTGCTCAACATATTGCGTCGCCATTCTCACGCTTGCTGAATTCTCCACCGCCTGTTCCGCAACTCTGCTGATGGACGCATTCAACTCCTCTACAGCGGAGGCCTGCTCTGTCGAGCCTACAGCAAGAGCCTGAGCTCCGCTCGATACTTGATCCGCACCGATACTAACCCCCACAGTAGACAGCATTAATAACAATACGATCCCGAAGCTCACGATCAGCTTCATGTTGATGGTAAGATTCTTCATCAGCCCTCTATTTACTTTCTTATTGTTGATGTCTTTGAGCTGCTTTTTCATAGCCACACTCCCCTTCTGTCGTAAACACTGTTATTGAAATGCTCTGCTTCTCTCATGAAATTTGCATACTTGCCATGAAGCGTGTCTTCTTCCTGTTCTTGCAGCCTCGATATATCTGCATCCATCTGCGCCATGCCTTCTTCCCCCTTCTTCATTAGCCCGAGTTCGATATGTGCAACAGAATATAGTGAAAAATGCGCCCCGAAAAACCTGTTGTACCGACAATACAACAGATTTTTTCGGGGCGCATACTCCATTTTGTAGTATTTTTTTAATCTAGCTTCAGACTTTGGAAAGCGATCCGCTATAGCTATAATAGAGATATAGATCTTAATTTAGCAATAAGGAGCGATATTTATGAAATTAACGTATCTGGGACATTCAGGTGTATATTTGGATACTGGCGACTACCGCCTGATCATCGATCCTTTCCTGACAGGAAACCCGAAGGCTGCCGTTAAAGCCGAGGATATCGAGGCCGACTACATTCTGCTTACTCACGGACATTCGGACCATATCGGGGACGCCGAGACCATCGCCAGAAGAACCGGAGCCCCGATTATTGCCATTGTAGAGCTTGCTGATTTCTTCCAACAAAAAGGTCTGCAAGTAACTGGCATGAATCTGGGAGGCTCGTACAACTTCCCATTCGGCAAGCTGACCTTCACTCCTGCTCTGCACAGCTCTTCCGTCGAAGTGAACGGGACTAATTTGTACCTTGGTGTCGCCGCAGGAATCGTGCTTAACATAGACGGATTTACCCTATATCATAGCGGCGATACAGCCCTGTTCAGTGATATGAAGCTGATCGGAAGCAAGCATCACATTGACCTCGCCTTCCTGCCGATCGGGGATTTCTTCACCATGGGTCCGGAAGACGCACTGCTCGCTGCCGAATGGATCGGCGCCAAGCATGTCGTTCCCATCCACTACAACACCTTTGATATCATCAAGCAGGATGGCCCTCTGTTCACCGCTCAATTGGAGAAGCAGGGCATATCCGGCCACGCCTTACAGCCCGGTGAGAGCCTGGAGCAGAGCCAACTAACCCGATAATAACGAGAAAAAGCGTTGCTCAGTCTCTCTCGAAGCTCTAACGAAACTCCATATCGTTATTTTCGCAAAATCAGCACCCACAGAAATCTAAAGAAACACCATATCGCTATTGGGGTAAAAACGGCCATTTAACCCCTTTCCTGCCCCAATAGCGATATCCAGTTTCGTTAGATATTTAAATCGCTTCTTTTGACGCAAATAGCGATGCCCAGTTTCGTTACAAGTTACAAATAGGTCCGGTATGCGCAGCCATCAGCGCTACCGGACCTATTTCATGAAACTCTATAGTGCTAATCCACCAGTTCCTTGCCCTTCGTCTCGGTGCCCAGCCATAGCACAGCGATCGCGCCGATCAGAACCGTGACGAAGAACAGCCAGAAGATCGAGCTGATCGGGACATCACGAGCCACCAGCCAGCCGACTAGGAATGGGGCGATTACCCCGCCGACCCGTCCGAAGGAAGCGGCAAAGCCGACACCGGTCGAGCGGACCTTCGTGGGGTACAGCTCAGGCGTATAGGCATACATGCCGCCCCAAGCGCCAAGGTTGAAGAAGGATAGGCAGATGCCGGAAGCGATCAACATCCCTTCCGTCGTTGCGCTCCCGAACCAGGCCGCGCTCGCTGCGGTCAAGACGAGATACAGCACCAGCACAAATTTGCGACCAAATTTCTCAATGAAATAAGCCGCAGTGAAATACCCTGGCAGCTGAGCCAATGTCATGATCAACACATATTCGAAGCTCTTGACGAGACTGAAGCCCTTCAGCACCATGACCGAGGGCAGCCACAGGAACATGCCATAATAGGAGAACACGACGGTAAACCATAGAATCCACAGCATAATCGTGGAACGGCGATGCGGATAAGACCATACGGAACGCAGCTTCTCGCCCATCGAGAATCTCTGTCTCATCGTATCGGCCTGAGCGATGAATCGCGGCGGGTCCTCGATCGATTTGCGCAGGTACAGCGCGTACACCACCGGTACGGCACCAATCACAAAGGCGGTCCTCCACCCATAAGGCGGGATTACAAAATAAGCGATCAGCGCAGACAGAATCCAGCCGATAGCCCAGAAGCTCTCAAGCAGGACCACCGCACGCCCTCGATCCTTCGCCGGTACGGATTCCGACACCAGGGTAGAGGCCACGGGAAGCTCGCCGCCAAGCCCGATCCCGGCGATAAACCGGAGCACGCATAGAATGGCAAATCCCGTTGCTGCTGCGGACAGGCCACTCGCCACAGCGAAGATCACCAGTGTCCAGAGCAGAACCGCCTTGCGGCCGAATCTATCAGCGGCAAGACCAGCCAGTGCAGCCCCGAACACCATCCCGATCGAGTTAATGCTGGTGAATAGGCCTGTCTGCTGCGGATTCAGCCCCCAATCCGCCGCCAGGGCAGCGGCGATGAATGATATAATTCCAATATCCATGGCGTCGAACATCCAACTGAAGCCGGCGCTAAAGAGCAGCTTCCGCGTCTTCGCCTTCTCTACAGTATTCGTTGCACTCAAGTTGCCCACTCTCCACTCACTACATTTCTTTTTCTACTATCCGCTTATACCGTCATGCTGTGATCATGCTTGATCATATTCCGGTTCCTGATCCAGAATATAATGCTCAGTACGACGAGGAACACAACATAGCTAATAATAAGCTTGCGAAGATCGGTATCCGGGAAGATAACCGAAGCGCTTAATATCCCATACAACCAGATGCCTGATAAATTACCGACCATATTCGACCAGGTATAGGAAGACAGCTTCATATTAGATATAGCCGACATGAACGAGATCAGATTGTTGGGCATAATCGGTAGCGTACGCAAAAAGATCACCGCCCATACACCATATCGCTCCAGACCTCTTTGCCATTTTTCATATTTTTGCAGCTTATTCATCCATTTGCGGTTGAACCAGTCGGAGAATAGGTAGCCGCATAATAAATAGACGATCATCCCTGCCGATGTCCCGGCAATCCAGCTTGCCACAAGACCATCTGCGATGCCAAGAACAGAAATATGCAGCAAGACGATGGTCGCAAACGGAAAGATCCCGATTGTCCCTTGAATTAGCGCCAGCGGGATCGTAATCAGTAAAATTGAAAAACCGCCCAGCTGTGTGGCTTCAATAAGCCAATTCGTCCATTGTTCTATCCATCCATTCAAGCGATTTCTTCTCCATTCTCGACCATTGGGCTCTGCTCAAACAGAGTTTCCTCCATGCTCATTCTCATTACCTCCTGTTACGACTCCGGTCTCCAATTTAATTTGAACATAATGTTCGACTAATGGAAAAGGATCGTAATAATGGTGCAGCAGTGCCTTCCATTCCTCATAGCAGGGAGATTGTCGAAATCCGACCTCGTGATCGGTGATCGAATGCCATTTGACGAGTAGAATATATTTGTTCTCGGTTTCTACGCATTTATGTAGCTCATGGCCCAGATATCCGCGCATCTGCGAAATGATTTTCGACGCCTGGCGGAAACTACTCTCAAAATCATTAATCGTGCCCGGTTTGACCTGCAAATGGGCAACTTCAAGTATCATCGTCACACCCCCTCCGTTTTCCTGATTATAGCATGGTGCCCAGCCTTTATGAATCGATTTATTTTAAACGATGTCAAGACAATCAGGCATACCCACTAACGGTACTAGAAAAATAAAAAGACTGACAAATCCACGTGCAAAGTGAAAATGCCAGTCCTTCAATATGCTTAAGTAAGCTTAAGTAAGCTTAAGTGCCAAGCACAACCCGATCATCGCTCAGCTTATGCCCGCTGATCTGTTCAAATTCCCCAAGCAGGCCCGCGATGGATAGATGCTGCTTATCCTGTTCACGGATGTCCAGAATGATGCGGCCGCCGTCCATCATAATAAGCCGATTGCCAAGCCGGATGGCCTGCTCCATATTGTGCGTGACCATCAGCGTCGTTAACTTAAGCTCACTGACGATCCGCTGAGTAAGCTGAGTTACGAGCTCGGCCCGCGCCGGGTCCAATGCAGCAGTATGCTCATCCAGCAGCAGGATCTGCGGCTTGGTGAACGTAGCCATGAGCAGGCTCAGTGCCTGCCGCTCCCCACCCGACAGTGTCCCTACCTTGGCCCGCAGCCGTTCCTCCAGCCCGATGCCCAGCTTGCCAAGCTGCTCCTGGAACAGCTCCCTCCGTCTCGCATTGATACCGATGGACAGGCCGCGGGATTTGCCGCGGGAATAGGCCATGGCCAGGTTCTCCTCAATCGTCATATGCGGCGCGGTTCCGGCCATTGGATCCTGGAAGACCCGGCCGATCCAGCGGCTACGGCGGTGCTCGGATAGATTCGTTATCTCATTGCCACCGATATGAATCGTACCCGAATCGGGTCTCAGCGTACCCGAGATCATGTTCATCAGTGTTGATTTTCCAGCTCCATTACTGCCGATGACAGTTACGAAATCCCCTGGCTTCAGCTGTAAGTTCACGTTCACCAAAGCGATCTTCTCATCGACAGAACCCGGATGGAACAGCTTGGATAAGTGTGAGATCTGCAGCATTATAATCCACCTCCCACACTGTTGCGCTCAGCTTCGGAGCCAATCTCCAGCGAGCGTCGGCGCGCGACCGCCTTCTGCTTCCAGGATCGGCGCATCGTCGGCAGCACCAAAGCGACAATTACGATAACCGCTGTGATCAGCTTCAAATCCGTCTGCTCCAGCCATTCGATCCGCAGCGCCAGCGCGACGACCAGCCGATATACAATAGAGCCGAGCACGACCGCCAAAGTAGCAAAGAAGACATTGCGCGCCCCGAAGATCGCCTCTCCGATAATGACCGAGGCAAGTCCGATCACGATCATCCCGATCCCCGAAGAGATATCGGCAAATTGGGACTGCTGGGCAATTAATGCACCCGAAAGAGCAACGAGGCCATTCGACAGGCTGAGGCCAAGAATAATCGTATAATCGGTATTAGCGCCGAAGCTGCGGATCATCCGCTGGTTATCCCCTGTTGCCCGCAGCGCCATGCCGAGCTCGGTGCGGAAGAATAGATCGAGCAGCAGCTTAATCGCCAAGACGACAAATGGCATTAACAGCAGCGGCGAGACCGAGCTGAAGATCGTCTTCTCGCCGATCAGGGCGACATTCGGCTTGCCCATGATCCGCATATTAATCGAATACAGCGCGATCATCATCAGAATGCCGGACAGCAAACCGTTAATTCGCCCTTTCGTATGAATAAGACCGGTCAGTGTACCGGCGAGCAAGCCGCCAGCAAAAGCGCAGAGGGTAGATACCCAGGCGGGCGCACCGCTGGTAATCATGACAGCAGCGATGGCGCCGCCGGTCGTGAAGCTACCGTCTACTGTCAAATCCGGGAAGTCCAGGATCCGAAAGGTGATGTATACGCCTAACGCCATCAAAGCATAAAGCATGCCGGATTCAAGGGCTCCCAGTAATGAGTTCATCATGATGACACAACCTCCTAATTGTGGAACCGCTTATTCGAGGATATTATTGTCCTTATCCTGAACCTGTTCCTTCATTGCATCCGTTACAGTAATCCCTTGTTCACCAGCGGCCTTCAAATTGAGGATCAAATCCAGCTTATCCGGTACAGTCACCTTCAGATCGCCAATCTTCTTGCCTTCCTTCAAGATCTCTAGCGCCATTTGCCCGGCTTGGTAGCCATGGTCATAGTATTTGAAGCCGACTGTAGCAAAAGCCCCCTTCTCTACCGAATCCCGGTCGCTGGCGAAGAAGGGAATATCATTCTCATTAGCCACTTGAATGACCGTGCTCACCGCTTCTACCACCGTATTATCCAGCGTAATATAGATCGCATCGGCCCGACCTACCAAGGATTCCGCCGCCTGCTTCACTTCTGAAGTATTCGTCACCGAAGCTTTGACGACCTTGATTCCGTGCTTCTCCAATGCCTTTGCCGCCAAATCCGTCATCACAACCGCGTTCGGCTCGCCTTGATTAAGTACGACCCCAACGGTCTTCACATTCGTGAAGTTCCCGGCGATGAAATCCATCAGTTGCTTAATTGCCTCCGGATTCGT
The DNA here is from genome assembly GCF_003614185.1 of Paenibacillus aceti. Classification (GTDB taxonomy): domain Bacteria; phylum Bacillota; class Bacilli; order Paenibacillales; family Paenibacillaceae; genus Fontibacillus; species Fontibacillus aceti. Next base: position 1,145,114 of record NZ_KZ987724.1, on the reverse strand, counting down.
ATCAGATGCGCCGGATACATTACCACCCGGATGCTCCAGATTATCTACCAATTTAGCGTCAAGCGGATCGGTCACAGCCGCGAACATGACCGGTGAATTCTTCACTTGACTGGCCAGCGCCTGCGCCGGACCTGTAGCGATCCCGAGCACCAGATCATACTTCTCCCCGGCAATTTTCTGGGCGATCGTCAAGTTGTTGGTCGCATCCCCTTGAGCATTGTTGTAATCCAGCTTCAGATTCTCTCCCTCTACGATTCCTGCGTCTTTAAGTGCAGCCAGAAAACCGTCACGAGTCGCATCCAGGGATGGATGCTCTACAATTTGCGATATAGCAATCTTGTACTGCTGCCCGGAGCCCGAGCTCCCACAGCCCGTTGCCGCAAACAACATCATCGAAATCACCAATAATAGACCGATTTTCTTCCTCATTTCCCATAGACCCCCTTAATTAATTCATTGCATTAATAGTATGCAACTTCAATGCGGACTCCGGTCAACGCTTCTATCTGTGAAAGTGATAAAGCGCGAAAAGGCGATCTATCCCATTTTCCCGGAAGATTTTATTATTCTCATATTAAATGGCGGTCAATTCTTAGTCAATCCATAATCACAATTATGTAGATGGAAAATTATTAATTAGTGTATTTGTACAACTATATGGGAGCTTTATGAGCTGCATTGCGGATATAGATGCTTTTGTACAACTATTTGGAAGAATTATGAGATAAATGAGCCTAAAGTGAGAAAATAGTTGTAGGTTCGCAGTTATTTTCTGATTTTCAGAAGATTATTTAAAAATAAGTGTACTTATGCAGTTATTAAGCTGCAAAGCCACACAGAGTAAAAGACAGGCCAGACATCTGACCTGCCTCTATCAAACTACATATTTACAGCTTCCGCTCCATATAAATATGCTTCGCCTTCAGCGTCTCGCCGGAGATTTGCAGTAAGCCGAAGGAGTATTTCGGCTCGCGCCGCTTGTCTGTCGGTGATCCCGGATTGAACAGCAGCAAGCCTTTCTCCTTCTTCAACAGAGGCTTATGCGAATGACCGAATAGAATCGCGTCTAATGAACGACCCTCGAAGATCCGCATCGCCTTCTCCTGTGCAGTACCGCGCCCAGCGGGCAGAAATCCATGAGTGAGCCCGACCCGATGGGAGCCGAGCTGGATTATTTTATGGTAACCGAACTGTTGGACAATTTCCCGGGGATCATTATTACCTGCCACTCCTTCAACCGGAGCCAGCGCAGAGAGCTGCCTATAGACATCCATATCCGTCCAGTCCCCTAAATGAATGATCAGATCGACGCCGCGAAAATGAGAGACCAGCACAGGCGGCAGCGCTGATGCTCCCTTCGGCATATGCGTATCCGATACGATTCCGATCCTCATCATTAACGCAGCGGCGAGGCCGCCATGCGGATATAGGTATGTCTGCGGCCGCGTATCGCCATGGACAGAGCCATGATATTGTCCGGTACCGCAATTCCAGTGTATCCCGCATCGCCAATGTGGAATACATCGGCTCCCGCCCTTTTTGCGCTAAGTGCTATCGCTTTGACCGTATCCACATCGGCTCCCTCCTGACTCGTCCCAATCGCCGCCAGAGCCAGAGCTCCCTGCCCCTTCACTTCGAAGATGATCTCAGCCAGCTCCTCTTCACGAAGCCCCGGGACTGTCCCCGGTGCAGGCAGCAGCACGATGTCAGCACCTGCCTCGGCAAAGGCCAGCGCAGCTTCCCGGTCGATCACTCTGCCGCGCGTACCTGCCCCATGCATCTTCCCGGCGATGACCAGACCGCCAAAATGCTCATTAGCCCGTCTAATCGCATGCACGATCTGCTGATTCGTAACCCCGGTCTTGGGATTACCGGTCAGGCACACGAAATCGGCTCCTAGCTCCTTGGCTTTGCACAGACTGTCTACGGTCGCTCGGCGTCCCTCAGGTAGCTTGCTTAATTGCTCAACCGCTTGCGCAGAATCATCCACTGGTTCGAGATTAATGCCTACGGGCAGGCCCGTCAAGCGCTTCACCTCAGCTATCGGATTGGCAATTCCCTGCTCCCCTCCGGTTGGATGGAATACATCCAGTGGAATTAGTCCACGAACGACAGGGTTGAACACATCGAACACATTGAGCAGAATCATATCTGCACCAAAAGCCTTGGCCAGCTCAGCATTGCTAATCTCCGGCAGCAACGGCTGCGTGACGGCAACCGTCTCGGCAATAACCGTTCTTCCCTCGGCGGCGAGTATCGCCCCCTTCAACTGTTCTCGCTCCATCCTGCGGAAATCAGATGCGCGGCAATCCAGAATTCTCTTCATGGGCTCACCTCATCTTTTTTGATATTATACATTTTATACCACAACGGACCATTCTACGATGAAGTATAACATGCTTTCTGTAAATTCATTGCAACTCGGTGAAAAAGAATAATAAAACCTCTTCTCACATGCCGCGCCTGTAGTATAATGTAAAAATGCTGAAAAAATCATACTCGCGGTCCAATCACTTCGGGACCCTGAAATGGAAAGGAAGAACAAACAATGAGTCTTACAGCAGATGGTCCATCTGTCGCTACACAACCTCAACCTCAAACTCGATCACGCCGTCTGCAAATGGTGTTGATTCTAGGCTGCTTGTCGGCCTTCGGTCCATTCTCACTGGACATGTATTTGCCAGCTCTGCCCTCGCTGGCGCAAGATCTGAACACCAGCGCATCGATGGTGCAGCTGAGCCTGACTTCCTGCCTGCTCGGTCTAGCGCTCGGGCAGCTGATCGTCGGCCCCTTGAGTGACATGCGCGGCAGGCGTATGCCGCTGATCATATCGCTGGCCATGTACGCGATCAGCTCTTTGCTCTGCGTATTCGCTCCGACCGCTGGCCTCCTGAATGTACTGCGTTTCATTCAAGGCCTGTCCGGCTCCGCCGGCATCGTGCTGTCCCGTGCAGTCGTACGCGACATGTACTCCGGCACCGAGCTTACCAAGTTCTTCTCGATGCTGATGCTCGTTAACGGGGCGGCGCCTATACTGGCACCGATCTTCGGCGGTCAGCTGCTGACCTTCGTCTCCTGGCGCGGCGTGTTCGTCGTGCTGACGCTCATCGGCGTCATCATGATGCTGTCGGTGCTGCTCGCTCTGCCTGAAACCTTGCCGAAGGAGCGGCGCCAGTCGGGAGGATTGGGAACGACGCTACACACCTTCCGGAAGCTGCTCGTCGATCGCTTGTTCATGGGCTATTGCCTATCTCAAGGCCTCATCACCGCGGCGATGTTCGCTTATATATCCGGCTCCTCCTTCGTTCTGCAGAACATTTACCATGTATCGGAGCAGGCTTATAGTCTGATCTTCGCCATGAACGGTGCCGGAATCATTATTGCCAGTCAGCTCACCGGCCGTCTGGCCAATCGGTTCAAAGAAACGAGACTGATGCGCTTCGGTTTGTCTCTAGCTGCATTGTCCTCTATCGCTCTGCTTATTGCCATTATTTTTCACGGAGGACTTGTATCGATCCTGATTCCATTATTCTTCGTCGTCTCCTGTGTCGGGATCGTCGGTACAGCCAGCTTCACCCTGGCGATGCAAGATCAAGGCGAATCCGCAGGCAGTGCCTCGGCCCTGCTCGGTCTCTTGCCTTATATACTCGGCGCAGCCGTTGCACCGCTGGTCGGTCTTGGCGGCGATATGAACGCCCTGCCGATGGGGATTGTCATCACGGTGGCAGATATTGGCGCTGTTATCTGTTACCTTCTCATCGTACAGAGAAAGAATAATAGACTCAGCTCTAACGAAACACCGTAACGCTATTCGGGCCCAAAAGGGCTCGCTATGAAACTCGGTATTGCTACTTCCTCCAAATAGCGATCTCTAGTTTCGTCAGACATTCCGCTGCAACAAAACAGCATCTCCCGCAGGCGATCAGGAAGCGATCATCTGCAATGGAGATGCTGTCTTTTTTATATTACTTTAAACCCTTAACCTCAAATCCGTAAATGCGTGCTGCTGTATCTCCGCCCTGGGTCGGCTTCTCAACGGTCAGTCTTGCATATCGAGCCTGGGTTAGCGCGATGGCATGCTTGCTGACTCCCTTCGTGTTGTCATTCACAGCGACAGCCTCGGTCCAATTCTCCCCATCCAGACTAAGCTCGATCTTGAAGACTCGGGTGTTGAATGCCGCTGGCTCATCGCCCGCTTCGGCATGCTTGATCACGAATTCGCTAACCTTACGCTCTGCGCCAAGATCAATCGTCAAGATATGCGGCGCATCACCAACTGCGCACCACTTCGTCTTGTCATCGCCATCGATCGCAAACTGCGGCGCTTCCTTCTCGTTTACGAAGCTGGATGCGGTCGCCTTCTGATTCAAAGCCAGGTCCGCAACCCCGCCTGCCGCTTCCTTAGTTACCGTAATCATCTGCCGGCTAACTACATCCTCGCCTTCACTATTTTTAGCCGTCAGCGTCACCGCGTAAGTTCCTTCTTCTTTATAAGTCACTACCGGATTCTGCTCGGTACTGGAGGATGGATCGCCACCCGGGAAGCTCCAATTCCAGCTCTCTGTAACTTCAGAGGATTTATCCGTAAACTTCACTTGGTCTCCAGGGGCGATCAGCGTCTGATCCGCCTCGAATGCAGCCGTTGGCTTCGGATAGGCCGGCCATTCAAAGGTCACTCCAGCCGGTTTACCTGCTTCATAGTGGCGATTCAGTGGAATAACAACCAGCTTGGTCTCCGCTTCCTTCTCAAGCCGTCTCATTTCCGGCACATAATATACGGTATTTCCGGTTAAGCCCATCAGCTCATATTTGCCGTCCGGCTTCACGCGGTAGATCTGGTAGTACAGGACATCCTTCTCATTCTGCGGAGCGCTCCATGACAATCTCGCATCCCCATAGATGCCATCCCGGAAATCATTCTCCGTTACTTTGAGATCCGTTACCGCCTTCAGAGTCTTGGCATGATCATTCACCTGCATGACTGCAAGCTGACCGATATTCACCTGATAATCTTTAATCAATTGATCACTCTCGAATTTCAGTGACAAGCCGACGATGGTGCGGCCTTTATATTGGTTCAGGCGTACCGAGCCCTGCTGCCAATCCTTGCCGTAGCCTACTGATGTCCATTTCTTCGGCTCGAAGAAGGTATACTGATCTGGAGCGTCGGAGAAGGCAACACCGATCTTCACCTTGCCAGCCTCTACATTCGCTTGATAGGTAACCGACAATTCTGTGGTCGCTTCCACTGGCATATTCGCCTTATACAGCTTCACATGGGTCGGATTCGCCGGGGACAATTCGCCTTCCAGCTTCAAGGAACTGCCACCATTGTAAGCTGTGCTGAAGTCAAAGCCCGGAGCGAGTGGAGTTGCCCCTTCCGTCGTCTCAGTGATCCAGCGCCAGGTTGGCAGGATATCCTGCAGGCTGCGGTTGCTCCAATCCTTCTCCCGCATCACCTTGCCGTTAAGCGCATACATATGACCGTTGCCGGTATTAAAATGGGTAATAAATTCTGAGCCGCTTACTACGCTTCGATCTACAATATCATGAGCGATCCCTCGCCAAGCATATTGGTTATCTGCCTCAGCCGAACCGGTGTTTTGCGGATTTTTATGAGGGCCGACCCAGAAAATCTCTTCCTTCTCCATATACTCCTCATGCGTCTTCGAGCTGTTATAAGCCCAGTCCGGACGATAGATGCCTACCGAGGTTGTAGCCTCTTTTCCATCCGGGAACAGCACAGGCCAGTTGTACTCCCCATTGTAACCGTTCGCTTCGACATCGATGCCGGCGAACAGATCGTACGGGCTGCGACCAAGCTCCTTCGCTTGCTGCGGAGAGTTCAGGTACGGTGTTACATAATCGTATTTGCCATTCACTTCATCCTTGTACTGCCAGCGGAAATCGAGGAACATCTGGTCGGACACGCGCGTCTTGTCATCCTGGAAGAACATCTTGTTCTTGTCGGTCAGCGATCCCTGCCATTTAATCTGGCCTTCATCGATCATGGAGTCATACCAGACGACTTCCATCTTAGGCCCTTTGATCTGCTGCATATATTTCAGGAATTGCTGCATCTTCGCCGCATCTTCCTTGCTGGCTCCCTGGGTTTCCTGGTTGATGAACCAGCCGTCAAAACCATAGTAATTAGCGACTTCCATCAGCTTGTCGGCCACAGGGAAGGTCCCGTCCGGACGCTGCTGCAAGAGATCCTTCATCCATTCGATTTTGCCGCCATGCTCAGTCTGTGGCAGGAATACTGTACCCAGCACCGGTACGCCATTCTTGTGAGCAGCATCGATCACATCCGCGCTAGGCGGTACGATCAGGCCTTCACCGGCCGACCCGCCCCACATAACGAGCTTATCGATGTATTGCCAGAAGCTGAACGTATAAGAATGGAAGTTCTCAGAGCCCTGAGAAGGAGCGCCGCTCGTGCTTGGATACATCGAGGAAAGCGCTATCACTTTTGGCTGAATTTTAGAGGTCACATTGGTCTTCGCACCCTGGAAGCGTCCTTCCTTCAGTTCCACCGTGCCCCGGTTGAAGGGTGCATCCTTATCCTTCGCCGCAGACCATTCCAGCAAGGTATTCGGGTACCAATAAGAGGAATGAGGCTGAGCCGCCTTGGCCTCGCCGCTGAAGCCAAATAAGGTCATAGCAAGCACTGCGCTTCCCGCCATCATGGCAATCTGATGCTTCCTCTTGGATCTCATCAAGTAATTATCTTTAGCTCGTTTCATTAAATTGCCTCCCCTGTTTGTGTAAGTAGAACCTCTCACCTCATGCATTTTAGAAAAGAGAGAAACGGTCAAGTGTTTAACCGTTTCTCCTTAATGAATGGATTATTTTTGCTCTGCTTTCCAAGCATCAAATTGTTTTTGAGCTTCAGCGATAACCTTGTCGATCCCCGCATCCTTGAACTTCTGGATCGCCTTAGGCAAGTACTCGTCCGGATCCACGGAACCCGTGTACAACGAAGGAATAAATTCCTTAGCTACGTTCGTTACCGAAGCCACTTCTGTCTTAACGGGCGCTGTATCGAAGTTGAAGCCGAAGGTTGGAGCTACAGTCGCCGAGGAGTTGAACTTCTCGAATGCGTCCCATTTATCCTTCGGTTCGCCATCATGCAGATAAGTCAGGAACATATTACCAAGGGCGAAGCCTGGCATTGCATAGCTATCTTGCATAGCTGGAAGGTCTTCGATGTACGGCTCTTCCAACTTCTTGTAGTGAACGTCTTCCATACCATATTGAATCAGGTTACGCAGATAAACATCGGTGTTCAGCAGGTTCAGGAACATCATCGCACGCTCAGGGTTCTTCGAGTAAGAAGAGATCGCGAGCATGGAGCCTGCAGCGGAGCTAGTATAGATTACTGGATCATGCATCGGTCTAGTAATGATGTCGTATCCTGCGCTTCTGGACCAGCCAAGCTCTGCATATGGTTGCGTAATTTCACGGTCAACCAGCCATTTGCCGGTCTTCATGTTGTCGATACCATCGAGAGTTGCAACATCTTCACGCAAATAACCCGCTTTATAATAACTGCGAATTGTACCCAAAGCATCTTTCAATTCTGGTGTTTCCAACAGATTGATAAATTTGAAATCATCCGTATCCAGATACATACCGATCGGAATTTCGTCGCCGAGCAAGAAGTCTACTGGCAAATATGGCTTAAAGCTCTTAGGAACAGCCAATGGAGTGATGTCAGAAGACTCGTTCTCCTTGATCGTCTTCAGCAGTGGCTCAAGATCCTTAAGTGTCGTTACGTTCGAAATGTCGAGATTGTATTTATCAACATATTTCTTGTTGAAGCGCCATACGTATTGTTGCGCCAATTCTTTGTTGGCAGGAATACCATAGTTAACGCCATTCACCTTCGTACCTTCAAGGAAGCGAGGGTCGAGGACTTCTTTAATTCCTTTGCCATATTGATCAAGCAGATCATTCAATGGCATGAATGCGCCTTTGGCTGCGTTAGGCAGGTAGTCAAAAGCCCAGGAGCTTGTAAATGCGATGTCATAATCGTCACCGGAGCTGGTGATGACCTGTATCCGCTGGCTATAATCGCCCCAGTCGATCATTGTAATATCGTCTTTAGCGTTGATTTTCTCAGTTACATATTTATTGATCTCTTCCTGCACCTTAGGCAAATCCTTTTGGTTCGGTCCGATCAAATACAGTTTCAAGGTTACTGGGTCCAGCTTGGAAACATCGATCGTGCCATCGTTTTGGACAGCATTCTGCTCTTTGCCGGATGATGCGTTGTTCTCCTTCTTGTCTCCGCAACCGGCAAGCACTACAGACAGCATCATAACCAGCGCAAGCGACAACAATGATAACTTCTTCTTGGTCATTTTCTTTCCCCCTGATCTAAATTTTATGTTGCATTTATTGAAACCGCTTAACAATTCGCGGGATAACCGGCCGGACTTATGTCCGGCTGATTAATCCTTCTATCTTGTTAGTGCGGTAGCAACCATAGAAGTAGTTCAAAAAGTTCACTTTTGAACTTGATTGTAATGGATGTTAGAACATCAGATCATGCAAACAAATCCTCATCTTAGCCTTTAACAGAACCTACGGTCAAGCCTTGGACGAAATACCGTTGGAAGAACGGATAAGCCAGAACGATCGGAGTGGTTGCAAGTACAACCATCGCCATCCGTACCGTCTCTTGAGGTATCGTCGCGGCAAAATCAACCGCAGAACCGATGTTTTGTGCATTTTGAATCAAGAAGTCCATGTTCTTCTCAATTTTCATCAACAAGAATTGCATCGGCGGAGTAACCTTCGGACTATTGTAGTACAATAGCGCGTTGAACCAGTCATTCCAATAGCCGAGCGAGCTGAACAGCCCGATCGTGGCGATCCCTGGCAGAGATACCGGTAATACGATTCTGGCAAAGGTCAGGAACTCGCCGGCCCCGTCGATTTTCGCGGATTCAATAATTTCCTCCGGAATGGTCGTCTGGAAGAACGTCCGCATCACGATGATGAAGAAGGCATTCATCGACAATGGGAAGATCAGCGACCAGATGGTGTTCTGCAGGTGCAGGAACTGGGTCATCACGATGTAACCCGGAACCATACCACCGGAGAACAGCATCGTGAAGAAGGCCAGGAAGCTGAAAAATCCACGGAATTCAAAGCTTCTTCTCGATAGCGCATAAGCGTAGGTCGTTACGAGCGTCAAGCTGAGCACGGTACCCAGCACCGTGACGAGCAGCGTTACCCCGAAGGAGCTAAGCAGTTCGCCACCTGATTTGAAAATATACTCGTAAGCCTGTGTGCTTATTTTACTTGGAAACATGCTAAATCCATTAAGCGCCAGTGTCTGTTCATCCGTCAGCGATATGATGATAACGAAGATGAACGGAAAGACGCAAGAGAATGTAAACAAACCGATAAGGACATTAAATACTGCGTTCCAGAAAGGCGATATGGCGTTATAATCGCGCTTCTTCTTTTTTCTCCCCGCTCCTAATTGTTCGGCGGGCTGAGTCGTAGCTTGTGGCATAATAGCACCTCCGTTAAATTAGAAGATCGCATGATCTCTTTCGATTTTTCTGACGATGTAGTTCGCGAGCAAGATCAGCACTAAGCCAACGAGTGATTGATACAGACCAGCTGCTGTACTCATCCCGATATCGCCCATATTGATCAATCCGCGATATACGAAGGTATCGATAACGTTGGTCACTGGATACAGTGCGCCCGAATCCTTAGGCAATTGATAGAATAGACCGAAGTCTGAACGGAAAATACCGCCGATTGCCAGGATCGTCAAAATAATCATTAACGGTTTAAGCAGAGGTATCGTAATATAACGAATTTGCTTCCACTTCGTCGCCCCATCAATTACCGCGGCTTCATAGTAGGATTTATCAATCCCGGTCAGAGAAGCCAGATAGACAACGCTGTTATAGCCAACCCCTTTCCAGATCCCTACAAGTACAAGAATGAACGGCCAATATTTCGGTTCGGAATACCAGCTGATCTTGTCTCCACCGAAGAAGGTAATAATTTGGTTCAGTGTTCCCTTGTCCATGCTCAGGAAGGTAAAGGCGAAATAACTGATAATAACCCAGGAAAGAAAGTGCGGCAGGAACATCCCTGTCTGATACACCTTCGCCATCTTCTTGTTCACCAGCTCGCTTAGCATAATCGCGAAGGTTACAGCGATAATAAGCCCCAGGAATATGAAGAACAGGTTGTACAGAATCGTGTTCCTCGTAATGATATAAGCGTCATTCGTTGAGAATAAATACTCGAAGTTTTTGAATCCGACCCACTCGCTATTGATCACGCTGGCGAAGAAGCCGTCGCGGCTGATGCGGAAGTCCTTGAATGCTAGAACGGTCCCGAACATCGGCAAGTAGGCAAAAATTAAGAACCAGATTGTCCCTGGCAAAATCATGACCAGCAACGCCCGGTTTCTAATTACTTTCTTAAAAAATGCTGACATGATTCTCTCCCCCCTTTACTGCTGTCATCCTCTTGGTGCCTGAAAAGCCCGATTTGGATGGAATATAGAATATTGCCCTTTAACTATCTCTATTTTCCCAAGAAAGCGTTATCTGTCACAAGTTGAAAAATGCTCGAATCTTATGTACAAATTAAAGATATGTAGACAAACTAAAGATAGGAGTTCAAAAAGTACAGTTTTCAGCACCTGGAAGCTTGGATGAAGCTAGGGTAGGAGGAGCGGAGCGAAAATGGGTACGTTAGCACCGGAAGACCCGGGTGAATTCAAGATTCGAAGTCGAGACGGCTTCTTGTGTTTTCTTCGTGATCAAAAGTTTTTTGAATAACCTATAAAGGAAAGGCCACCCGCTAATACGGACGGCCTTTATTTGCTTATTTCGTATACATATGCCTTAATTCTGTGGGAGACACCCCTGCATACTTCTTGAACTGGCGATAGAAATACGAAGTGTCGATATAGCCTACACTGGCGGCGATCTCTGCCGTTTTCTGATCGGTATGGATTAATAATTGCGTCGCTTTCTCTATCCGGTATTGGTTCACATAATCCGAGAAGCTTAAGCCAACCTCCTGCTGGAATAGCTGGCCCAGATAGTTCGGATGCATATCGAGCTTCTGGCTCAAGGTCTTCAGCGATAATTCCTCCGCGTAATGCTCCTTCACCTGATCGATCAGAATAGCCACATGCCCGCTATACTCTTGCTGCACGTTCTCTCTATTCGCCAGACTGCGTTGAACGACCGAGATGACATGCTGGATTAACCCATGCAAGGTATTTATTCGGGCAAGCGCGGCGAACACCTCGCTGTAATCGGGGCGATCCTCCATATCCTTGGCGCTTAACATCAGCTGGATCGCCATATTAAGGCAATCACTTCGCTGGATGACGCTGCTCTGGAAGGCGCCCGGCAATACAGACTCGATGAATTCCACCACCGGCTCCGGCTTACCTTCAATTAATAGCTTGATATATTCCTCTTGATCCCAGACGACCGGACGCCGTTCCTCCGCTTCTATGAAGGAGGGGCTCATATAGATAATCTTGTCTTCTCCTGATACGAGATAGCGCTGGAACATCTGTTTCGCTTGCTTATAGCTATCCTGAACTCCCTGAAAATCACTGCTTAAGGCGCTGCTGACGGCCCACACCGACAATCCCGTCAGCTCAGAGATTCGCTTGGCGGTAGCCGGTACATTCTCCAGCACATGCTGCTCATGCTCGGGATCATTCGATACATAGAGCATCACCAGATCTTCATCCGCATCCGGGAAGCAGATCACCTCATCCTCTGCACTAATAGCCTCCCGCGCGATGACGCCACATTCCTCGCTCAGCCCATGCAGCCGGTACAGCCGTGAGATCGGCTTCTCCTGGGAGATAATCCGGTACACCAGCGCCTGTACATATTTATAGTTAAGCGGAATGCCAAGCAGCTCGGCGCGATGCTTGAATTCCTGGCCCTCGATCTCGCCCAGCACCCAGCGCTGCAGAATATTGCTGCGCAGCACCCTCCAATCTTCCTCATAGCGGAACATATTGAGCTCTTCGCGCTCCCAATCGCCACGGATATGCCTGATCGTCGATTCCAATTCATCGATATTAATCGGCTTCAATATGTAATTTTCAATTCCGAGCGTGATGCCCACCTTCACATATTCAAATTCCTCGTAGCCGCTTAGTACAATGAAGCGAGTCCGCGGATGGATCTGCTTCACTCTGCGGATCAGCTCCAAGCCATTCATGCGCGGCATCATGATATCCGTAATTAATAAATCGACGGGCTCCTCCTTAATCCGCTGCAGCGCCGTCTCTCCATCATTCGCAGAACCAGCGATCTCAATGCCATAATTATGCCAATCCGTAATCGAGCTCAAGCCTTGAGCGATCAACGGTTCATCATCCACAAAAAATACCTTTTTCATCACAGTATCCCCTCTTTCAGCATAGGTATTTCTACTCGAATCTCCGCACCTTCCCCGGGTTCACTGAATACGGCGATGCCGTAGTCCTCTCCATAGTTCATCCGAATTCTATCATGTACATTTATCAGTCCGATCGATGGCGTGCTCTTCTCCATCAAGTTGGAGGATAGATGGGAAGACCCGGACAGCATTTGATGGATCTCCTTTAATCTCTCCGGCGCAATTCCTGTTCCATTATCTTTCACGGTAATGATGACTCTACCCCCATCCCGGACCGCATGGATGCTCACCCGATTATCATCATCAAGAGAACGGAATCCGTGCACGATATAATTCTCTACAATCGGCTGAATCAGCAATTTAATAATGCTGCAGCCACTGACACATGGCTCTATATAAGTCTCAACCTCAAGCCGGCCCTCATAGCGGATTTGCAGCAGATCCAGATAAATAGAGCACATCTCGATCTCTTCCTTGATCGTGACGACCGTATCTTTTTTCACCATATTCTTGAACATCACAGACAGGCTGTAGACCATCTTGCCTACATCTCTCGCGCCCTCTGAATAGGCCTTCATACGAATCGATTCCAGCGTGTTATATAGAAAATGCGGATTAATCTGAGATTGCAGCGCAACCAGCTCAGCATGCTTCTGTTTAATTTCAGAGGTATACATTTTATCAATATATTGCTCCAGCCGTTCGCACATATCATTGAATCTTTGTGAAATCTGCTTCAGTTCATCCTCTCCCGGCATCTGAATCCGTGTAGATAAATCCCCTTCACCGATGCGGCTCATCGACACGATAATCCGGCGGATCTTCTTGGAGTACCTCCTCATCACCGTAGCAGTCAACACGAAGCTGGCGATGAAGAACAATAAAGTAACCAGAATTAAAGTCGTCTTCAAGCTGCCTGTACTCGCTTCTATCGTCGATTTGGAAACGATTCCAACCACCGAGAGTCCCGCATTCCCGGTATCCAGAATGTTGATCTTGGAGGGTTCATCCAGGCTGACCCATTTGTCGGTCGAATTGATCTCATAGCGATACGGATAGATCTGGCCCACATATTCCCCTGTGGAATCATACAGCACCTTGCCCATAGAGGTCATCACCAGCATCTGTCCATGGGTCGCAGGGACCCGGCTATCCAACCAGTTCGTAAGCTGCTTGCTGTCAAAATCAACGATTAGCATACCGATTCGATCCAAGGTCCAAGGGTCCTGAAGCTCGCGAGAATACGAATACATCGAAGTGGAGGCACCTTTGGTAGATATATTGGAGTTCGGACCATGACTCACCGTATCCCAGGTATAAGCGCGCCGCATCATAAGCCAATTATTCCACGACTCACCGGAACCGCTTTCATATTGAAGCTGTTGCTGCTCTCTCTCGAAATTCATGCCGAATTTGCGCGGATAGCTGTAGATAGAGACTCGCTTCGCTCCCGGCTCCAGCTCCATATAATTCTTGACCAACGTACTGTAGGAACGCAGTCTCTGTTCATTGGTCTCTGCAAACTGATTGAGACGATGGCCCAGATAGTTCTCATAGGGATTATTCAGAAAATAGACCAGATCATCGCTCAATGTAGCGTCTCCGTAAATCTGCTGAATCGTATTCTGAATATTCTCATACTGCCGATTGAGGTATATGCTCAGCACCTGGGCTGTCTTCATATTAGCATCCGTCTCCTCGCGGATCGTCCGCTGCACCTGATACTGGTACACCATCACCGCGGCTGTCGCGAATAGCATCATCATGACCGCTGAATACAATAGGATAATCTTGTTGAACATTTTCCGCTTTACATGATTGAGGTAGAATCTGCGAATCTTTGACACGACAGAACACTCCTGTTCATTGATATACTGTCCGCGTTTCAGTGTAACATTGGTCTTTGAAATCGGGCAAACTGATTTTTTGTGAAAACTTTTCTGCGCATGACAAAAAGAGACTGCTGACGTATCCATCCTACGTTCCACAGTCTCTCCTTCTATTAAACGAATGCTGATCTAGCGATAGGTCTCAACCATCTGCACATATTGCCGATGCAGTGAGCCGTACTCTTGCTTCACCTGACGATTGGAAGCAGCCAGGCGATCTATGATTTGATCGACTGTGGCCCTCCTGGAGGAAACTTGCTCCATCATCTCATTAATCCGTCCCTGAACGAACCAATCGGTAATAAAATTATCAAAAAAATAATCCGTGAACACCAGCAGTCCATCCATATTCAGATCGGTCGATACGGTATCCCCTACATCACGCAGTTCCTTCTCAAAGCGCTGCATACTGTTCTCGGCGGTATAGATCAGATCCATCGCGTCGTCGATGTAGTTATGTTTAATATGAGTAGATATCATTCCCCCGCCGAGCATATCATAGGTCCCCCAGCCCCGGGCCGCGCTCAGCTTCTCTTCCGCCTTGCCTAAGTCCTTCTGCACCCTTCCTCCCGCGTTCAGCGCTTCCTCCAGCTCTCTCCCCTGCACTGACAGATCAGCCAGCCGATCAGCGAGGTCCCGCAGCTCCTTGTTGCTATCAAGGATGACACGTTCCTTCTCCTGAAAAATTTGCTTGTAATCCAGCTCCCACCGGCGAACCTCATTCAGCTTGAACTCCAACTGATCGATCTGCTCCTGCACATTTTGCACGGCCCGTTCGGCATGATCGTATCTGATCTTGGCCTCTAGGGCCTCGCGCTGCTCCTCGTCGAGCTTCTCCAGCTTCTTGCCAAGGATCGAGTATATGAAGCCGGACAAAGATACGCCGCTCAACCGTTCGACATCCTTCTCTTCAGCAGCCAGTCTCCTGCGCGCCTGATCCCTTGTATGCCTCAGCTCCCCCAACTCTTCCTGCAGCTGGGCCAATCTAGACTCCCACTTCCTCATATTTCGTCCTTGCTCTTTCACCGCCGTCAACCGCTCATTCAAGCGCTCAAACATACGATCCATCCCCCTTCTAATTAGTGAACCCTCGCTCACTCTGGTGCCCCTTCTAGCTGCACCGTCTAACCTCACACGCTTCTGGCGAAATTAGCGGATTTCCGCCTGACGCTCCCCTGTATCGTACTCCATTTATTTATAGCAAAATCCCCGTGGGCCTGAGCTCACATACTGCGAAAACTGCAAATCTGCAGGCTTTGGCTAAGCCCAAGCTGGGCAACGAGCTGTCATGGACTCTTGCGGGGCGCTAACGAAACGTGGTAACGCTATTCGCGCCAAAATGGGGCTCCAAATAGGGTAACGAAACTGGGTAACGCTATTGCGTCCATATAACCGCTTAAAACGTAGATTTAGCTCAAATAGCGCTATGGTGTTTCGTTAGATTCGAATTAGTCTTGTTTTGGAGCAAATAGCGCTCCGTAGTTTCGTTACACGTCTTACCATGTATTAACGGATAGGAGCTTAATTCGTTTCATGGAAGTAGTAAAATGCGTCAAATTTCCGTCTGCGATTTCAGCGCAACTGCTCCCAGCTTCTCGGCCTCCTGAACGGCTAGCTCACAAATCCGGTGGCTCTCCAACGCGTCTGTATTCGTAATCAGCGGCTGCTCTTCACCTCGAACACATTTCAAGAAATGTTCGGTCATATCAGCAAAGCCTCTCCGATACAGCACCGGGTCCCAATCGCCATATTTCAGATGCTTCTCCTCCCCGTTAGCCAAATGAATCGCTGTATTCAGGCTATCGACGGTCCATTTATTGCCTGGATTCATAAGCTCAAGCAATTCTTCATTCGCACCTGAATCCCGGTTCATGATCCCGAAGCAGGTGAACCCATCGCCTTCCAGCTGCAGCGTAATATGATACAGCAGTCCGTCGTGAACATGCGGCTGCACGCCAATCCGCTTCACTTCCCCCGGAGCCAGATAACGTAATGTATCAATCACATGGATAAAATCATCAAAAATAAAGCGCCGCGCCACATCAGGCAGAGCAATACGATTCTTCTGCATAATCACCAATCTTGCATCCGCTTGCGCCTTCAAAGATGAAATCCTCGGCGCAAAACGGCGATTGAAGCCAACCATCAGCAGCACGTGATTCTGCTTAGCCAACTCGACAATTCTCTCGCATTCCTCGTAATGATAGGAGATCGGTTTATCGACGAACACATGAATCCCGTTCGTGATCAACTGCTCAGCAATTCGGGCATGCGATTCAGTGGACGAATGTATAAAAGCAGCCTTGATTCCGGTCGCTATTAATTGTTCCACACTTTCCGTTGTCTTAGCGATCCGGTACTTCGACTGCAGCTGCTCTAATGTCACTGCATTCCTCGTACAGAGCACCAGCTCAATATCTTCTCGATCCGCCATTACCGGCAAATAAGCCTTCGTGGCAATATCGCCTAATCCAATCATTCCAACTCGCATAGCTTGCATCATTTATTTCCTCCTTCTCGATAGGGTAAGACGACAGACTATTACTCTTTCGCTTTCGCTGCCGTTTCCTCCTTCACCTGCGGACAATGTTTCGGCGCAGCCCTTTTTCATTTTGGATTATACGGGTACAATAGAAAGGAATAGATTAATTTTGAACTATTGGCATTTATACGAATCATTCATCACGCATTTGCAGCAATTCTCTATTATGAAAGGAAACTCTATTCTATGATTATTAAACCTAGAACCCGCGGCTTCATCTGCACAACCGCTCATCCGCTCGGATGCGCCAAGCAAGTACAGAAGCAAATTGACTATGTCACCCAACGACCGACTATACATGGACCCAAGAATGTACTCATTATCGGAGCTTCAACTGGCTATGGGCTGGCCTCTCGCATTGTAGCCGCCTTCGGAGCCAAGGCGAATACGATCGGCGTGTACCGTCCAAGCACGGCAACAGCTACAAGGACCGCTTCCGCAGGCTGGTACAATTCCGCCGCCTTCGAGCAAGCCGCTGAATCAGCGGGCCTGCAGTCCTACAGTGTGACAGGCGATGCCTTCACCCACGAGATCAAATCCAAAACGGCGGAATTGATCGCTGCCAAGCTGGGCAAGGTGGATTTAGTGGTATATAGCGTAGCGACTGCACGCCGGACAGATCCGCAGACCGATCAGACCTATCATTCAACCTTGAAACCGATCGGGCAGCCGTACACGAATAAAACGGTCAACTTCCACACCGGTGAAGTGAGTTCGGTAACGCTGGAACCCGCTACGGATCAAGAGATCGCGGATACGGTTGCCGTGATGGGCGGCGATGACTGGAAGCAGTGGATTGACGTACTCGCTGAAGCCGGTGTCCTCGCTGATGATGCGGTGACGATCGCCTTCTCCTATATCGGCTCGAAGATCACCCAGCCGATCTACCGCGACGGTACGATTGGTCAGGCGAAGGACCATCTGGAACGCACCGCTCATGAACTGGATCAACGGCTCGCCGCTACAGGCGGACATGCCTATGTCACTGTCGGCAAGGCACTGGTGACTCAATCCAGCTCCGCGATCCCGGTCGTTCCCCTCTATATGTCAATCCTCTACAAGGTGATGAAGACCAAAGGCATCCATGAGGGAACGATCGAGCAGATGTACCGCTTATTCTCCGAACGGCTCTATGGTCCTGAAATCGTCCCTGTAGATGAGGAAGGACGCATCCGCATCGATGATTGGGAAATGCGTGGAGAGGTCCAGGCTGAGGTGGCCAAGCTGTGGGCACAGATCGATACAGACAACATTTACGAGCTGTCCGATCTTGCCAGCTACCGCCAGGAATTTTTCCGTTTATTCGGCTTCGAGGTGGACGGGATCGATTACGAGGCAGATGTTGATCCCGCAGTGACTGTACCTCATGTCGAATAGTGTATGAAAGTAATGGAGGCTTGATGGGACTCCCCAGATCACTGCATTAACCTCAACCAGGATACAGATCTTATTTACCCAAGGAGGGCCATATATCTACGATAAAATACAAAATAGGGGCCTCTATTTCCGTACTGTCTTAAACTGACTGATTTAGGGCGAATAGCGGCATACATTTCCGTAAAAATACAATCCGGTCCGATTTGCCGCACAATATTCAAAGCCCCCTGCCTGCCGCTCTTGTATCCCCCGCCGCGCATGTTACAATAGCTTAAGGAATTGAGTAGCAATCTATAATAAGGAGCTTAACAAATTACATGACGAAATCATTCCAGAAGCTAGGTATTCGTACCGAGCTGGTACAGCAATTGCAAGAATTAGGGATCAACACACCCACTCCGATCCAAACGGAGGCGATCCCTTATATACAAGCCGGGCATGATATTATCGGCGAAGCGCAGACCGGAACCGGCAAGACCTTGGCCTTCATTCTGCCGATGCTTGAGCGCATCAATGTAAATACTCCTGAGGTTCAGGGGTTGATCCTCACCCCGACCCGGGAGCTAGCCATTCAAATTACCAGCGAGCTGAAGAAGCTCGCTTCTGTAGTCGGCGCGC
Source organism: Paenibacillus aceti (assembly GCF_003614185.1). Lineage (GTDB taxonomy): Bacteria > Bacillota > Bacilli > Paenibacillales > Paenibacillaceae > Fontibacillus > Fontibacillus aceti. The sequence continues at coordinate 1,126,268 of NZ_KZ987724.1, read as the reverse complement.
GCGTCCTGGCCGCTTATGGCGGTCAAGATGTCGAACGTCAGCTGCGTAAGCTGGAAGGGGCTATTCATATCGTAGTCGCCACTCCAGGGCGCTTGCTGGATCATCTGCGGCGCGGCTCGATCCATTTCGGCAAGTTGAAGATGCTCGTCCTCGACGAGGCCGACCAAATGCTGCATATGGGTTTCCTTCCGGAAGTACAGAATATTATGGAGCAAACACCGCTGCGCCGTCAGACCTTGCTCTTCTCGGCCACGATGCCGCTCCAGGTTCGGCAGCTCGCTCAGGCATATATGCAGAAGCCGGAGGAAGTGAAGATTCCGACCCAGCAAATCACGCTCACCGAGATCACACAGATGGCGATCCAGGTCACAGACCGCTCGAAGTTCAAGGATCTCTGCAATCTGATCGAGCAGCAGCACCCTTATCTTGCGGTCGTCTTCTGCCGTACCAAGCGGCGGGCCAGCAAGTTGAATCAGGAGCTGCAGGAGCAAGGCTTAGCTTCAGATGAACTGCATGGCGATCTATCCCAGGCGAAGCGGGAGCAGGTCATGAAGAAATTCCGGGAAGCGAAGCTGCAAATTCTGGTCGCCACCGATATGGCCGCACGGGGACTTGATATTGAAGGCGTGACCCATGTCTTCAATTATGACATTCCTGCAGATGCTGAGTATTACATCCACCGGATCGGACGGACTGGCCGGGCCGGGAATACAGGCGTAGCCATCACTTTCGTCACAGCCCACGACCGCGGTGCTCTGGAAGCGATAGAACGCGGCATTAAAATGACGCTGCCGAAGTGGGAGCTTAGCGAGTACGGTTTGAGACGCATCAGTGGCACAGGCTTGGCAGCCGATAAGGGCTCCCGCAAAAGAGACCTTCGTGCCGAAAGCACACGCGCTGGCAGAAGCGCCGGAACGGGAGAATACGGCGGCGGTGCTAAGCGCCGGGATACGCAGCGCGGACAAAGCAGTCCTGAGCGAGGCTCCGCCGGACGCTCGGGACGGACCAGCAGCAGCGGGCGCGAGGATTCGCGCGGTGGACGCAGCGGCGGCCAAGGCGGCCGAGATGCGGGGGGACGCACAAGCCGCGGCGGACGTCTGGACTCCGGGCGTCAAGGACGCCGGGGCAGTGACGGACGCAATAGCGGACAAGGCGGCAGACCAGGCAGCGGCCGCCAGAACCAGCCGGGCAATAAACGTGGCAGCGGCAGACGATAAAGTGCATAAAACCGTCAGGGAAGATCACCCTGACGGTTTTTTTATTTTGGCTATGTTATATTCTAACTTGGTAAAAAGGCGGTTTATTGAGCTATCGTACCTGACACAATCAAATTTTGCTCACATATGTTCAATCTTTTCAAGACTTGAATTGATTTAAAATCGTGTTAAAGTTAAAAAATCAGTATGTAGAGATATTGGTATAGTTTAACTTACCAAAAATATATGTCGCATGATACGTCTACCATCTGAAATTTTAATTTTTCGGAGGGTGTAAAAATATGTATAGGGAAGACAGACTGCCTCAAAGTCCAAAAGAAGGTTTAATATTTATGTTGATTATATCAATTATTTCAGTCAACACTATTGCCCCAATTATCATGGGGCTTCAATTCGGGTTTAGTAAGGGAAATTACTTAGAAACCCTAAAGGTTATTCCGATTATGTGGATTATAGTCATTATATTAGTAAGATTTGTTGCGGGACCATTAGTTGGTAGAGTGATGCCAAAGTTCGTTGGACAAACAGATGGATTTAATGCCAGAGTGTTATTAAATACTTGAGCGTTTTGCAGTAATCTGAGGCCTTGAGCCGTAAGGATTTTCGGACATAAAAAAGGGACTTCACCCCAACTTGGAGAAGTTTTCAAGTGACCAAACCCAAAAACCTCAAGGATGGAGGAAGTCACTTTGTATATTCTCCAAGAATGTCTGTTTTCCTTCGAAGAACTTTTAAAAATTCAACCCAAGGAGAGATTGCCGATCTTCTTCAGTTCTCTCGATCTGAGACCGTATGCCAAGGAACTGAGAAGCCGTTCACCCCGAGGCGCTGAGGGATACTGCAGACAAGGTATTCTACGAGCACTCTTGGCTGCGCCGCTTGAAGGAATAAGTACCTTTTCAGGGTTGCATAAGCGTTTGGATACGGATCTCCGGTTTCGTTATCAGTGTGGTCTTCCGCTGGATCGAGAAGCTCCTTCCATATCCACATTAAGCCGAGTTTTCTCAGAACTGACGAGAAAGGACTTGGCAAAACGGCTTTTTGAGGATTTGGTCACACGCTGTCAGCAGGAAGGTATCATAGAAGGCAGTAACGTCGCCATAGACAGCGCCGCTCTCCGCGCTTACGAGAAAAAGCAGCCCAAACGCAAAAGCGAGCAAACGGGTAATGCGAACTGGGGCGCAAAAATTGATTCCTTCGGCAATAAAATCACATGGTTTGGTTACAAAATTCATCTGGCGGTCGATACGAAAAGTGAATTGCCGATCGCCTTGGAAGTAACGCCGGCGCATGTCAATGATGGAGAAATGGCGCCGGGCCTGATCGAGAAAACAGCGTCCAGGACGAGCACACGATTTTTCATACTCGATGCGGGCTACGACCAAATGAAAGTTTATGAGGCCGCCCGCAACGTCAAGGCACAAGCCATCATTCCCCTTAATCTGCGGGGGGAGAAGGAACCGCCTGCTGGCATGACCTCGAACGGAACACCGTGCTGTTCCATGGGTTATGCGATGACATACTGGGGAGTTGACGGCGATATGCATAAATTTCGCTGCCCGCATGCCACGGGTAAAGTCGACTGTCCGCTTGGCATGGCTGCCTGCTCGTCTTCAAACTATGGAATGGTCGTCAAAGTAAATGCGAAGGATGATCTCCGGCGATACAGCATCCCTCATCGGGATACAAAGCGTTGGAAGGAACTTTACAATGAACGAACCAGCGTAGAACGCTGCAACTCCCGATTGAAAACCTATTTGACGGCAGACGCCGCACATGTCCGGGGCATTCAGAAAGTCACAACTCACCAGTATTTGAATGCCATTGTTCTGCTTGCATCTGCGCTCGCCGTTTCTCATCATTCAAAACGGGCTGCCGCTTAAAAAACGAGCTGTTCTAAAATTCTGCAAGTCTGCCCTTTTCTTCACCCATATAATACCATTTTCGAAAATTACCCCTTAACGACAGTGAATATGCTATCGCTTCTTCTCTGAAACGGAATTATGCAAAACACTCAATACTTTATTAAATGTTACAGTCTTATCTATTCTTCTTACAATTATCGGAACTTGGGTTGGTACGAAACAAATAAGCCTTGAACCTTTTCAGAACTTTTTTTACAGTTGGTTTAGGAACTTTGGTGTAGCATTTTGGATTGAATTGTTAATTGCACAGCCCATTGCAAGATTTGCAATGAAAAAAATACATTCAAAACAAGCACGTAAAGCAAAGGCTGTTAATCTTTAATAAGTATTAAACATAGTCATACCACGATATTTGCCTATCATCTCCAAACAGTGATATTACCCTTATTACAGAATGTTAGTTCGTAATTATCAAATACCAACAATAACGTTTAACATTGCTATGTCCTCCTTATCGCCTACACAGGAAATATAGCTGCAGTTATACAATTATTCGCATGACTTCGCCTTCGATTTAAGCTTTAGTCTGGAAATAGTTGTATTTACGCATCTATATTCTCGATTTCGAGTTGATTTTCCCGGAATAAGTGTATTTATACAATTACGCACGCACAAATACAAAAAGGGGCTTGCCCGGCTATGATCAATAGCTCGGACAGCCCCTTTTATACAGCTGCTCAAATATGAATCTTATTTAGCCACTTCTTGTCCGGCAATACGTCCGAATGTAATCGCATCGGCGATCGCATTACCGCCAAGACGGTTCGTACCATGAATAACGCCGGTTACTTCACCAGCTGCGAACAGCCCTGGAATTGGCTCGCCCTTCTCATTCATAACTTGCGTCGTCTTGTTGATCACAAGTCCGCCCATGGTATGGTGAACAGAAGGTACCGCTTTTTGAATATAGTAAGGACCCTTGCTCATATCCTTCAAGCCAGCGCGGTGATTGAAATCCTCATCCTTGCCTGCTTTAGCAAATTTGTTAACACGGTCAATCGTTTCTTGCAGTGCTTCTGGATCGATCTTGAAGAATTCTGCCGCTTCCTTCAAAGTATCTGCTTTGTACAGAACACCTTGCTTCACGAGCATATCATATTCGTCCTTATGCACTTCTGCAGTCTTGCTGATATCACCGATATCTTGATTCCACAATTGATAAGCATAGCCCCCTGGTTGAGCCAGAATGGCTCTGGAGATTACGTCACGACGTTCCAGCTCTTCAACGAAACGTTTACCGCTTTGGTTCACAAGAATCGCTCCATCGAAGCGGCTGTCCGCAACAAGGGAAATGACACCCGTCTCAGGATTACATACCGGATAAGTCTGGATGCTCTCCATATTCGTCAAGGCAGCGCCAAGATCTTGTGCCATAACAATCCCGTCCCCGGTCGATCCCGGTGCATCTGTCGTCATATATTTCTCACCGAATTCCGGATTATACTGCTTTCTCATCTCCACATTGGAACCAAAACCGCCGGTAGCGATCACGACCCCTTTGTTCGCATGGAAAGTAATCTTGTTGCCATTTGCCCCAGTAGCTTCTACGCCGGTGACTTTTCCGCTCTCATCAGCAAGCAATTTATCAGCCTTCGTATTGGTCTTCAGATCGATGCCCATTTCGTCGAGCTTTGTTTTCAGCTTGGTGATCAGCTCAGCCCCAGTATGTCCTTCAGGAATAAGGGCACGTTTAACGGAGTGTCCACCAAATTGGAACAGATTATCTTCCAGGAAATTAACCTTAACATCATTCTTCAGCCATTCTGCAGCTGCAGTGGCGTTCTCTGCCAGTACGCGGACCATTTCCGGATCACCGACATTGTCTCCACCTTTAAGCGTATCTTCAACGAACAGGTCAACACTGTCCTTGATACCCATCTTTTCCTGTACCCAAGTATTAGCTGCATTCATCTCGCCACCGGAGATCAAGGTATTACCGCCTACGCTTGGCATTTTCTCCAGCAATACTACGGAAGCGCCTGCTTGCTTAGCCTCCAGAGCTGCACTGAATCCAGCACCACCGGCACCAATAACGACTACATCGTAGGTTTGTTCAGCTGCTTCTTCCGCGCCGTCCTTACCTGCTGCTTGCTTCGCAACCAGGGTCAGACCAGCCTTCGCAATTGCATCCTTAACTGCATCGATATAACCATTACTTGTTACGGTCGAGCCGCTAATCGCATCAACTTCTGCTGTGTTCGAAGTGATGATTGTGTCTTTCAGTTCCTTGAATACTGGCTCAGCCAGCACTTCATTTTCTTTCTGCTCAAGAACCTTGATATCCTTGATTTCATTGTTCTCAAAAGAAACCTCTACCTTAATCGTGCCATGCTTCCCATCGCCTTCACCGATGGATGTAATGATGCCGTCCTTGCCTGCATTACTGGCGTTATTGTTCTTGTTGCCTCCACATGCTGCCAGCATGAAGACCAGGCTCAGAATAAGTATGATACTCCCTACACTTCTCAACTTCTTCATTCCACATTTACCCCTTGTCTTTGCTCTAGTTGTATGTTCGCATTCGTAGCGAAACAGGTAGTGCACTACTCTAGAATAATAGCATAATATTTACCTAATGTTTGTGAATGTTATCACTTTCACATTAGTAATTTTTTTAATCTAATAACTTACCGGGTATTTATGTTAATTGTAAATTATCCGTCCCCACGGGCATTTTCTAGCTATCCATAACTTACCTGCCCTCTTTTCCCACCATACATGTTAGAATGGGTTTGTGAAAGATTACAAGTTTGTAACCATTAGAACTAATTTGGAGGTAATTCATCTATGAAGAATAAGCAACTGAGATCATTACTATCTGGAGGCATGGCGGCGGCTGTATTGGCTGCAGGACTTGTCTTGCCACAGGGAGCAAAAGCAGAAGCGGCTCCGTCAACTAGCATAGATTGTAACCAACCTGTTCAACAGACGCAAAAGATCTCGGTCAAATGGAACTGGAACGGTTCCTTCGATGATTTGAAGAAGCTGCTGGATCAGCTTCCAACGACAGGTTGGCAGCCGGTGACACCAGAGCAGCCTGAACAGGAAACTCCTGCTCCGCCAAGTGAACAGCCTGCTACTCCAAGCGAGCCAAGTGAAAAACCAACTGCGCCGAGCGAGAAGCCTTCCAACGGGTCGGAGTCTGACAATAACAACGGCACACCTGCTACACCAAGCAAGCCGACAGCTCCAAGCGATAATAACAATAACACGAATGGGCAGAACGACGCAGCTTCTTTTGCTTCACAAGTCGTGGATCTGGTCAACCAGGAACGCAGCAAAGCCGGCCTTAAGCCGCTAACTACGCAAGCTAATCTGACCAAAGTGGCCGCAGCTAAAGCGGCGGATATGCGCCAGAACAATTATTTTGATCATCAATCGCCAACCTATGGCTCTCCATTCGATATGATGAAGCAATTCGGGGTCAGCTATAGCTATGCCGGCGAGAATATCGCCAAAGGCCAACGCACTCCTGTTGAGGTAATGAATGCCTGGATGAACAGTGACGGTCACCGTAAAAATATTCTCAATGCAAACTTCACCGCGATCGGTGTTGCTTATGACAATGGCTACTGGGTTCAAGAGTTTATCGGGAACTAATAAATCCGTCTAAAAAGAGGAAGCCCTCGAGATATTAATCTCGGGGGCTTCCTTATGCATTCAATAATTCATATTAATTCGGTGAATCATAACCGCTACTTCCGCTCTCGTCGCCGCTTCCTGCGGATGAAGAGCACGGCCGTCGCCCTCGATGATTCCTGCCTCAACGAGCGCTGCAACGCTCTTCTCAGCATATTTGGCTACCTTGGCGGCGTCCGCAAAATGGACTGGATCTAGAGTCGCTTTATTTTCACTCAGCTTTCCAAGCTGCCTCAAAGCTCTTGCCGTCAGCACCATCATATCCTGCCTGGAGATTTCCGCCTTCGGCTCGAATCGATTGCCACCGATTCCCGTAGCAAGACCAAGCTGCTTGGCTATCCCTACCGCTTCGGCATAATAATCGTTCGCTGCGATATCATCGAAGTTCGTATCGAACTTGGCCTCTAATTCAAGAGCTCTGACCAGCAGCAAGATGAAGTCCGCTCTTGAGATCCGTTTGCCAGGCTCAAACGTCGTCTCGGATGTCCCTTTGACGATTCCAGCGGCGGCTAATTCCTCAATCGCTGTCTTCGCCCAGGAATATTTAGCACCGATATCGCTAAAGCTATGCTTCGATGGCGTCTCTGTCTCAGGCTTCGTACCTGGTTCCGGGGTCGTTGGTGTTACTGGATCGGCTGGTGTTCCCTCGGTTCCCTTTCCGGGATCACCAGGTGTTGGCGTTGGGGTACTGCTATTTCCGCCTGAGCCTCCACCAGGGCTTCCCCCGTTGCTTCCACCTCCATCTGAGGACGACAGAGTCGTTACGAATCTGATATTACTCATCTTCGACAGATTCCCTGCTGCATCATAAGCGACAACGAAGTATTTATATGTCGTGTTCGCGGACAGACTGGTGTCTCTGTATTCGGTTTTCGCAGTTGTAGTAATCTCTTCATCATTCCGATATACCTTATATCCCGCCACACCGAAATTATCACTGGCTGGCACCCACTTCAAATCAATCGTCGTGCCAGACACGGCCTCCGCTCTCTCGATCGTCGGCTCCGTAGGTGCCTCACTATCCACGATCGACGGTGTCCACCAATTGCCAGAGACAACGATCATGCTAAGCAAGCGCAGGTTATTACCGAAATACACGTCATCCTCTGTCCGTACCGCCGCATTATAATCCCACAGCTTATTCAGCCACTCTTGGCTAGAGGCATCGATCATCGCGCTAACCATGAATGGAACGGAGAAGGTGATATCTCCATAGTCCTCAAGGGGCTTTGAACCGTCCAGCTTATATCCGGCCCGGATCAGATCAGGGTCGCCGTTCGTCTGCTCGCGAATCCAACTATTAAGTGTACTTAACTGCTCCTTCGCTCGGGAATCCCCGGTCAGCAAATAGTCGGTTCCAATCCGCCAAGGTGTGCGGGAAGAATTGTAGCTATAGTCGCCATCGTAATCCGACTCCAGGAAATTCGGCTCTGCCGGAACGAATTTACCACCGGATTTCAACACGAAATCGGGAAGCAAGCCCGCCTTCGGACTGGAATTATGATATAACTCGTTGATAATATCATACGTCGTATCGATGACCCGATCCCATCTGCTGTCCCCCGTCACATTGCGGTAATCCTTCATATGCTGCAGCATGAAATCGGAAGGCCGTGTAGCACTAGCCCATTTTCCACTTGAGGCCCAATCTGCGATGCGGAGCATCCAGTCGTTCTGATTCACATCACTCTCCATGATCGCGTTAATAACCTCTTTGGCCTCGGCCAGATAATTGATCTCACCACTACTGCCCCACTGGCTATGAGCCAGCAGCAAGGCATAAGCGATATCCATATCGCCATCCGTCGCTGAGTCTACCCCGTCTACATCGACAATGGCCGTACCCGTATCCCCTTGCTTCCAGGCCATCAGATTCGGATTGATCTCGCTCGGATGCGCCCTGAAGTAGCGGAGCATTCCGTCAAAATATTTCTGTGCATCCGGATCATGCCCGGCCATCAAGGCGGTGATCAGCATCCCGTAGCCATGCGCTTCGGACACGGTGGTGGCCATGTAATCCACATCGAGCTCATCATCATGTTCCTTTTCGAACCAATCCCCGTCAGCGTACCATACATAATATTGGGCAGGCTCGGATTTCGGAAGATAAGGATGCTTCTTCACATATTTAGCCTTCCATTCGTCATACAAACGGGCTACCGTCTGATCCATCTGCTCCTGCGTCACATGGCTCGGCTTGATCGAGCCTTGAACATAAGCGCTATGCTGCGGGAATGCCTTATAAGGGCCATCGCCCGCTGGAGCCTGCTTCGTCTTCACAACCACCTCATTGCTGGCCAGCGACTCTGCCCCCCCGGCACTGTATGCCTTGACCACATAGCGATAAGAGCTATCCGGCACAAGGCCCCTATCATCATAAAAGGTTGCTTCCGTCGTTCCGATTTTTTTGTCGTCCCGATAGATATGATAGCCGGCCGGTACGATCGTACCCGGTGAAGCGTTCCAGCTCAGGTTAATCTGGAAAGGCGCTACCCCTGTTCCCTTCAGGTTCGTCGGTGCGGAAGGTGGCTCATTCTCCACAGGGCCTCCCGTTGTGCTGACTTCGACCGGTGCAGAGTTGTCCCTTCTCCCTACTGTTTTAATGATAAAATCATAATTTTGCGCCGGATTGATGCCTTCCACACTGTAGCTGTATTCCGTTAGCCCTTCTTGGACCGTGATATACTCGCTCCAGTATGTTTTCACTTTATCGCTCTTCTCATAGATGCGGAAGCCTCTCACCGGCTCCTTGCTATTCGCCGGAGCTTTCCAGGTGAGAACAGCCTTGCCCCCTTTCAACTGAACCTTGGCCTGTTCTACTTGATCCGGCTTGACATCCGTTCTTTTGATGCCGTAACGGTCATAATCGAATAATCCGTTGCCGACGGTACCTGCTTCTCCTTCATCCTCCACCGCCGCCGTATAAGCCGTAAACTTCATTACCTGATCGGAGATGGACACATCGGTGAACATCTTCTTCTCTGGCTGCTCATCCATAGCGGCGAAATAATCATCATACGGAATCGGATTCCCATTTTCATCTAAAATCAATTGTGGCTCCCAATTCTCATCCAGCTCGTATTGATTATTTTTATAGTAGAATTTATTTCCCAAGGCATTGGACATCAGGTAAACTGTCCCTTGCGGATCGATGACATTGCCTTCCGCATCCTTATCCAGGCTGGCCGGATCGATCATCTTGTCGCCATACATCTGGAAGGAGCGCATGTACATATGATCATGAGCCTCGAACACCATATCAATACCAAGCTCGTCGAACACTGGGATCAAATTTTTCTTATAAAATTCAATCCGCTCGCCTTCCCATTGAGCCGAATTATCACCAGCCGCATAAGGGGATTTATGAAAAGTCACGAACTTCCACTTCTTATCCGTCTTAGCGACCGTATTTCTCATCCAGTCCACTTGATTCCAGAATTGCTCATGCTGGTCATCATCCCAATTTACTGTGCCATCCGCATTAAGCTTGCCGTCGAACTGTGAATTATAGACCATGTAGAGCGCATCGCCGTATTCGAAGGAGTAGACCGAACCATCATGCGTCGCTTCCACGACCTTCCGTGGCAAATTAAAATGATTATAGAAATTATTATTAGGAGTCGTCTCATCCCCATCATAGTCCTGAATTTCATGCCCGCCGAGAACCGGAACGAAAGGTACATTTAACAGTTCATCCTGCGCTACGCCGAGCATCCATTGCCATTGCTCCTCGAGATCGCCGTTATCCACCAAATCCCCGGCATTGATCAGAAACTTCGGATCGCCAATATGAGCGCGTGCCTTCTTGAACGTATCCGCCCAAGGCTCGAAGTCCTCCTTGCTCAATGCCTGCGAATCCGATCCGACGATGAATCGGTATGACTGCAGCTGCGCAGCATCGGTCGTGAAGGAGCCAACCTTGCTCCACTCTTGACCATTACCGACCCGGAAGCGATAGGCCGTCCCCGGCTTTAACTGCTCGGCAATCACTTTATGGCTAATGAATTTCGTCTTCTGTCCGGTAGAGCGATCCGCCTTGGACATGAATGTCTCGATCTCTTCCCCAGTTCCTCTGAATTCCAGCATCCCCTGCTCCTCAGGAAATGCCGCGCCTGTCGTACTGGAGGCTTCTGCGACTTGTACAATCGAGTCTGTCATGGCATCCGTATACCAAGCGAAGGCGATCCCCGTCTTAGGGTCTGCGTTAAAAGTCATATTGATCAGTTTCGGAGTTACCGGAGAATCCTGTACCGTAAAGCTCCTGGAAATATCCCGAACGAGCCCAATTCCGTCATCCCCCACATCGCTTTCATCCTGGAATCCCCACTCCGCGATGACCTGCGAGCCGGATTCCGCCGCTGTGATGTGCATGATGTCCGTTTGATCTTCAAGTTCTTCTGCTGATATGATCCCGGCGGTTTGCAGTGGCAGCAGCGACAAGATTAATAGTAGAGAAATGATGCGCTGCCATTTCGATTTTGCCATACGTTTGATCCGCACGAATTACCTCACCCCTCCTGTAAATTAAAGCGCTTTAACTTTTGTAACAAAAAAATTTATGCATCCCACCACCACTCTAACTGCTTATCGCCTCCCTAAGTGTAATATGATAAGTTGGCCCTGGATCTTCAGCCTGTTCCTTGAGCTTACTATAGCGTAAGCGCTACCAAAGATTCTCTGCATATCCTCTCTAAAACATAATTTTTCAACGTTTCCTACCAAAATAATGATTGCACAGCTCCCTATCCTAACGAAACAACATAGCGCTATTGCGGCAAATTATATATTCTATCTGCTCTATTACGTGGTATGATCTCTGTAAGCGCATACTTCCTATTACATACATGGAGGGGTTTTTTACGTGGACATGAAATTTTATGAGTCAGAGCCGTTTCACATTAGCCGCGAACGAAAAACGCATTCCTGCATTCCTTCCGATCACTACCATGACGCTTATGAGATTCTGTATGTCGTTTCCGGGGAGCTTTATTATTTTATCGGGGATCGCACTTATCAAGTGGTGGGCGGGGTTCTGTTGCTGATCGATATGAATGATGTACACCGACTGGTCAATTCCAATGGGGCGATGTACGAGCGGGTCACTTTACTGTTCAAAAAAGAGTTTCTGCAATCCTTTGCGACCGCGATGAAGGAGATCGATCCCTTTGCCTGTTTCCATAGTGGCTCGAACGCGGTGAAGCTGCGGGGACAGGAACAGAATTTCATCGAAAATCTGTGTGATCGAATGATCCGTGAAAATACGGACCCCTCTCCTCAATCCGAGCTATACGTGAAGCTGCTGTTGATGGAAATGCTTATCTTCATTAAGCGAAAATGGGACAAGGGGCCGTTCATCGAATCGAACCGTAGTCATGGGCAGGTATCGCAAATTATTAATTACATTCATGAGAACTACAATAGACGCCTGACCTTGGACGATATTTCGCGCCGCTTCTACTTGAGCCAGTCTCATCTAAGCCGCATTTTCAAGGAATCTACCGGCTTCACTCTCATTGAATACATCAACAGCATCCGGGTGAAGGAAGCTTCAACGATGCTAAAAAACAGCAAATTAACCGTCTCCGAAATCGCCGAGATCGTTGGCTTCGAAAGTCTGACCCATTTTGGACGTATTTTCAAAGGAATTGTCGGTGTTCCGCCGTTGAAGTATCGCAAGATGAATCAGAGCTTATGAATCTAAAAAAGTAGACCGCTCCTCCTTGCTGGGCTCAAAGGTATGCGATCTACTTCACTATTAGCTGCTGATAAGACTATTTGTTATTACGTATATATTGCGGAGGATGGACATCATCAATCAACAGCAGACCATCATATTGATCCCGAGCGACCAGGCTCTCAGGAAACATGCCCCAGCTGTATGTATATCTTGGCTCGAACATCCACGAATTTCCACGTTCATTGTTGCGATATTTCAGATCAATAAATGTATATGGGGATCTGCTGGCCTTGGATACGATCGATTCGATCGAGCCCTCTTCCAATGGAAGCACCTCATGAATCGCACCTGAATTATCTGATGTTCGCCCACTTGCTGGATACAAACCAAGTACATAGCTGTATTTCTTCCACTCTTCCGGCAGACGTTCCCCCATCAATTTTACGGGATAGAAAGTGCCCATCACTTCACTATGCGTCTTCCGGATATGGTCATTATGCGCCCATACGATGAATTTCTCGGTCGGGTACACTTCAGTCGCAAGCCAAATCAAGTTATCGAGCATCGCTTGATCCCGCCATTCCATCGATTTCAGGAAATGTTCACTATAAGCGACATAGTCCTGCTCTTCCAAGCTGCGATTCGCTTTAATGGACAGCTCTACATACTCGTCAGCTACTCGAACGCGATCCTGGAGGCTTCTCTCCAACTGCTTCATAAGCATAGGATTAGATGGATACAGGGCTTGGATATGCTCTTCGGTTCCCTTCGCTTTAAGGGTACGAAGGGCCTCATTGTAGACGCCCATCAAATGATTCTTGTCCTTCTGATACGCCTCCAGATCCGTTCCTCCCGCATAGTCGGCTAGCTTCTCCTCCGTCTGCTTCAAGCGTTCAGCCTGCTTCTCATCCTTAAGCCATTTGCCGTCCATTAGCGGGGGTTGCGTCTGAATATCAAAGCCGGTCAACATAAGCGGCTTCTCAGTCGTCTGCGTATCTTTTAGATAGTTAAACAACGGAAGGATCTCCTTGCTCCACCATACGCCGAAGATCGAGTCCTTCATCGTCTGCTCTGCGCTCTTACTGACTGCGTTTCCGTAAGCGATAGAAGCATTGCTCATACCACTCTCGAAGGCAAGCACATTGTAGTCCATTTCTTCATGGAGAAATTGAATCAATCGGGTCTTGGCCTGGTTGAACTCCGCTACACCATGCGAGCTCTCACCGAGGAATACGATGCGCTTGTCATGCAGAAGCGGCTTCAGCATCTCAAGGTCATTGAAGCTGCCTGGCTCGATCTTTCCTTCCACGGGCTTGATCGTCTCCAAGCGGTAAGCATGATCCCGGGTCCAGACCTCCCAATCCGCCAGCGTCTCCTTGGTTGTGCGTGCTACCAGCTGTGATTCGGCCTCGCTGCGTGGGTTTGTTGCTTGTGCTTCCGCATATGCCGGAACCGAGCCTGTAATGAATTGAGCGCCTAATAAGGCCGCTACGATTATACCTGCAATCTTACTATTATTTATCTTTATCACGTGAATCCTCTCCCCTAGCTAATCTAGCTAATTATAGGAACCTCTGTCCCTCTGTTCTCCTTAACACAGCCCTATCCTTCCCAAAAAAGATCATCCAACGTCCGTCCCAGCGCTCTGCATATCGCCACACAAAGACTGAGCGAAGGATTATATTTCCCCAGTTCGATCAAGCCAATCGTCTGTCGCGACACGCCAACAATTCTCGCTAACTCATCCTGGGATAGATCCTTCTCGACCCGTGCCATTTTCATTTTTAAATTTTTCATATTGTCTGTCCTCCACGCCCCTATCTGGTAAGATCGTTATCATCAAGATCGCTGGCTGAACGGCGCTTGCTCAGCTGATTCATCACAAGATGACTAACCGCTGTTAGCAGTATAAAGAAAGGAATATACATGATTAGACACGCAGCAAAGACAACAAGGAAGTATTTCACTTGGAGCGCATTAACTCCGTCCGCGAACAGATACGCACTACGGAATCCAAAGAACAAGCTTATAAGGATGCCCGAAGCAAGGCCTATTATTACCTGCTTCTTGGTCATCGAGAACCGATGCGTCTGGTCATGCACCTCAACCTCATCTGAATATACTCCCAAGCTTACACTCCGAATTGCTGAATAGAGGCTCGTTACGATAAGAATACCAATCTCTAGCCATGGTCGCTGCTCATCGAAGAAGAACGTCTTCACAATCACCGATATACCGCAGATCACCAACACCAGTATCCAGGCTTCCTTCGCGATCTGATTCTTCAGATTCACAATCCGCTCATCCTGCACAGCCTTCCGCTTGAACCAACTCATATCCCATACCACCTTCATAATTATTTCCTCTTTGTGATTCTGATTATAACGATATACCGGACATTTTGCAATATATATATGTCATTTAGTTTTATATATTTTACTTTATGACGGGTGGTTGAGGGGTAGGGTAGGGAGGGGATTGAGGGGCATGTGGAGCGGGGATGGACAGCGTGCTTGGAGGTGGTCAGAGCCGTGGTGGGGAAGCACTGCTGGACCGATCCGGGACCGAACCTGCTCAAGGTTGAAGAGCCTTCCGCAGGGTGGCAAGATCCACGAACGTTGCTGTAGGTACACTTGGAGGTGGTCAGAGCCGTGGTGGCGAGGCACAGCTGGACCGATCCGGGACCGAACCTGCTCAAGGTTGAAGAGCCTTCCGCAGGGTGGCAAGATCCACGAACGTTGCTGTAGGTACACTTGGACATGCTGTGGTGGTGTGTGTATTCTCGGGACAGACTCATGATGGCGTGTGGGGGCAAGTCTGGACGGTACGCTGCAGCTGCGTATTGATGTGCTACGGGTGAGGAACTAATTGACTTTCTGATGGCCTATTGAGATGTGTTGAGACGTGCTCCACCCCACCCTTCACTTACCGCGCAGTTTGACATTAGTCTAAATAAAAAAGAGCCTCTCCGCTAAAATACAGAAAAACTCTCTATAAACTCGTCATATTCACCACAGGAAGCACTGTCACCAACTCTAACGAAACGTGATATCGCTATCCACACCAAAAACCACCTTTGGAGATTCTAACGAAACAGGGTAACCTTATTCCGCCCAAATAGCAGCTCAAACCCTCAATTTGGCTCAAATAACGTTATGGTTGGACTTCTGTCAAAAAAGTGGACAGTTATGAAGCAGATTTTCTGTTAAACTGTGCAGCAAAGCGAACGGGGGAAAGATAGCCTAAGGCCCCATGGATTCGTTTTCGATTGTAAGTAAGCGTCAAACCCAGCACACCTGTCCATAATGGTTTGAATCAGTCACAATAAATCCATCACACATACGAAAGGATGGATTGTGAATGGAGATGAATTTACAGGCGTTATGGGCGGAACGAATTCAGGCTTATCGGGCCAGTGGGCAAACGATGAAAGCTTGGTGCGCGGAGCAGAATCTGACCGTTCATCAATTAAAATACTGGCTCTACAAAGCCCAAAGACAAGATCAGGCCGCTTCCGCCACTACCTTCCGTCCGGTTACGGTTACCCATCAGGCTGCAGCAACCGAATCGCTTCAAATCCAAGTCGGGGTCGCTCGGATCGATGTTCGTTCCGGTTTTGAACCGGGGCTGCTTCGCGACGTGGTTGCGGCTCTTGCCCCGTTATGCTGAGTTTCACTTCAGCATCACCGGTATATCTGGCTTGTGGCGCAACCGACATGCGTAAATCCATTGACGGACTTGCGGCGATCGTGCAGGAGCAATTCGCGCTTAACCCGTTTTCCCCGGCGCTGTTTGTGTTCTGCAATCGCAGGCGGGACAAGCTCAAAATCCTGCACTGGGATCATGCCGGCTTCTGGCTCTACTATCGCAGACTGGAACGTGGTTCGTTTCAGTGGCCCGCAGGCGGCACGACTCCTTTGTGCCTTTCGCAGCGTGAACTGCGCTGGCTGCTGGACGGCCTTTCGCTCACCCAGCGTCAGGCGCATGCCCCTGTTTCGCCGGAAGTAGCGATCTAATAGGATCTAAACTAGGGCATGCAGGATTTGGAGCTGCGCTTGTCGAATCATACCCTCATGAAAAATGAACCGGAATCCCTCACCCTTGAACAACTTCAACAGCAAAATGCCCAGTTGGAACAACAAAATCGCCAGCAGGAACGGGAGCTTGCCGAGCTGTCCGCGAAACTGAAGTGGTATGAAGAACAGTTTCGGCTCGCGCAGCAGAAGCGCTTTGGCGCTTCCAGCGAGAAGACGCATCCGGATCAACTGGAGCTGAATCTGTTTAACGAAGCGGAAGTAACGGCTTTGCCAGAACCGGAAAAAGAATCGATCACGTATGAGCGCCGTAAAACCAGCGGCAAACGCGAAGCCGATCTATCCAAACTGCCGGTGGAAACCGTCACGTATACCCTTGCGGAACACGAGCAAATCTGCGACTGCTGCGGGGGCTCGCTGCATGAGATGACCACGGAGACCCGCCGTGAAATTGCAGTGATGCCCCCACAGGTCAAGCTCGTAGAGCATGTGCGTCACGTGTATGCCTGCCGTCATTGCGAGCGCCACGAGCTGCAAACGCCGATCCTCACGGCCCCGATGCCTCGGCCCGTCTATCCTGGCAGTCTAGCCTCGCCATCGGCGATGGCGCATATCATGTGCCAAAAATACGTCAATAGTCTGCCACTGTACCGGCAAGAGCAGGATTGGGCCCGTTTGGGGTATCCGCTGTCGAGGCAAACGATGGCGAACTGGATGATCTACGGCGCGGAGCAGTGGCTAAAACCCGTTGTCGCGGAAATGAAACGGTATTTGCTGAAGCAAGAGGTGCTGCACGCGGACGAGACAACGCTGCAGGTGCTGAAGGAGCCTGGGAAAGCGGCGCAGTCGGAGTCGTATATGTGGCTGTACCGCACAGGTCAAGGAGTGGGTCCGGTGGTGCTCTACGACTACCAGCGTACGCGAGGCGGCGAACATCCGAGAGATATGCTGGCGGGGTTCAACGGCTATCTGCATGTGGATGGGTACCCCGGCTACCACAAGGTCAAGGATGTGACACTGGTTGGATGCTGGGCGCATGCGCGTCGCAAATACGATGAAGCCCTGAAAGCGGCGCCGGAGGCCAGAAGCAATCCGCACAGTGTGGCTGCGCAAGGGCTTGCCTGGTGCAACCAGCTATTTGCCATTGAGCGGGAGCTCAAAGAAGCGACGCCTGAGGAACGACGGAAGGCACGTGAGGAGCAAAGCCGTCCGGTGCTGGATGGTTATTATGCTTGGCTACGTCAGCAGAAACCCCGGACGATGCCGAAGAGCTTGCTGGGTCAGGCGATTGCCTACAGTCTGAACCAGTGGGACAAACTGACGGCTTTCCTGAAAGATGGTCGGCTGGAGATTGACAATAACCGCGGGGAGCGTTCGATCAAGCCGTTTGTGATCGGACGAAAAAACTGGCTGTTTGCCTATACACCGAGGGGAGCTGCAGCTAGCGCAGCAATCTACAGCGTAATCGAGACGGCCAAGGAAAATGGGCTGCATCCGTTCCGTTATCTCACGTACCTGTTTGAACAATTGCCGCAACAGGTTAATCTGCAAGAGGCGCAGGTATTAGAGCCCTTCATGCCGTGGTCATCGACATTACCGGACTTCTGTCGTCTAAACT
>NZ_KZ987724.1:830770-1108148 GCF_003614185.1 Paenibacillus aceti | reverse complement strand
CGATTGTAATAAAACTCAATATATTGAAACAAAGCCTGGTAAGCTTGTTTCTTCGTTTTGAAGCGAGCATTGCAATAAATGAGTTCTTTTTTCAAAACACTATGCCAGGACTCGATGCACGCATTGTCATAGCAATTTCCTTTTCGACTCATACTGGATAGCATCTGGTACTTTTTCAACGTTTTTCGGTATTCATGGGAGGTATACTGAGTTCCACGGTCAGAGTGATGAATCAAGCCCTTCTTAGGACGTTTGGCTTTATAAGCGTCCTGTAAGGCTCCCAGCACCAGACTCGTCTCCATGTGGTTGTCTAAACGCCATCCTACAATCTCTCGAGTGCATAGATCCATAACACTCGCAAGATATAATCGCCCCTCCCGGCAAGGAATATACGTGATATCGGTTACCCAAACCGTGTTGGGTTGGGATACGTTAAATTGCTGATTCAGATGATTAGGTTCAATCGGATGGTCATGGTCAGAATCTGTAGTTCGCACGCGAAACTTCCTAGATACCACGGAGCGTAACTTCATTTCACGCATATACACACTCACCGTTCGTTCCGCAATGCAGTGCCCTTCCTGATGCAGAAGATGGGTGATTTTAGGGCTGCCATAACGCTTTTCATGGTCATGGAAATGGTACTGAATACGGTCCATCACAGCCTTCTTCCGAAGCGCCTGCTCGCAGGGTTTCTTGATTCTCCACTTGTAATAACCGCTCCGGGAAACCTGAAGGACTTTGCACATCTTCACCAAAGAGAACTCGGAGCGATGTTCTTCAATAAATTGAAATCTTAGTTCTTTGGTTTGCTGAAGATGTGCACTGCTTTTTTTACGATGGCTAGTTCTTCTTCGACATCTGCAATCTTTTGCTCTTTTTCCTGGAGTTGACGGCTCATTTCATTTAATTGGGCTTCCAACTCTCGTACCCGATCTACACGGGCTGCCGGTTCGTTCTTTAATTCCCGATACTGGCTCATCCATTGGTGTAAGGTACTTCGAGGAATATTCAATTCCTCCGCCAGATCGGCTACCGTTTTGGTTTGTTCTTGAATGAACCTTACCGTTTGTTTCTTGAACTCTTCGTTATAACGTTGTCTCTGTTCTCCCATGTGGACACCTCCGTTGGTCTCATTATCTCCAGTCTGTTAACTGGTGTCCACTTTTTATTCTAGCAGCAGGTGTTTCGTTAGATTTCGAATCGCCCTGTTTGGGAGCAAATAGCGGTATGGTGTTTCGTTAGATTACTAGAGGGTGGTAACCGACGCTCCTATGTAAGGAGTGTCGGTTACATTTTCGAGCGGATTTAAGCATGCACAACTTTCAATCCACACTCCTGTGTAAGGAGTGACGTTACGCGCGATGCTACTTGCGCTTGCTTCCCCGTCCTTTCAATCCACACTCCTGTGTAAGGAGTGACAGAAGTCCGGAGCTAGAGCCTGACAGAATCCGAACTTTCAATCCACACTCCTGTGCAAGGAGTGACGTCTAGTTTCCTCCGTAGATCGGCTGCACTTCCCTTTCAATCCACACTCCTGTGCAAGGAGTGACACGTGGCATAGCTCTGCTGTTGTATTATGCTGTACGCTTTCAATCCACACTCCTGTGCAAGGAGTGACTCTTATTCGTAAGCCGGAAAGGAGGTGTACGACATCTTTCAATCCACACTCCTGTGCAAGGAGTGACGCGTCTCCCCTTTTTTCGCGTGAAAACTCGTTTTATCTTTCAATCCACACTCCTTTGCAAGGAGTGACATCATGTGGTACACAGGACTTCAAGACCGCAAAGGCTTTCAATCCACACTCCTTTGCAAGGAGTGACCATCGACTTCCCGGTTGCTTCCGGCGCGACACGTACCTTTCAATCCACACTCCTTTGCAAGGAGTGACGCAAAGGAAAGTTAGAAAAAATCTTAGCACCGGATCTTTCAATCCACACTCCTTTGCAAGGAGTGACAAGATTACATTTTCTTTTGTTGCTCTGTACTTTTTCTTTCAATCCACACTCCTTTGCAAGGAGTGACTCCGCCACAAAACAGCCCTTATGGGACAAGGGCTGAGAGGCCCTAAAGTGCGAATGTCCATTTTCAGCATATTTATTTGTTAAAAAATGTATTGAAAATGCCGAGAACCCGCGCCACTACGCTGGTGCGAATCCCCCAGGGATTTCATGTGAGCTTGGGGTTCGCACCAACTGCTAATGGCGTTATAAATCGATTCTAATGCTCCAAATCTTTACTCGTTTTAGGATTTAAAACTCCATTTATCATCTCAACGTAAGCTAAATGTGGAAATAGTATAGGGTTATTAATTAGCATTAGCAATTGATTCAATTGAAACACTAATGACATGAGTGAAACTTCTTTGCTTTCATCTGAGCTTTTTATTTTATATTTGTCCAATGTGATATTTGAAATACTGTCTGCCTTTTTAATATTTTCTCCATACTTGGAATCCGCATGATTTAGTTTTTCATACCAATCACTAAGACATCCCTCTGCCATCACTGTCTTTAAATGATTATCTTCTACACTTATAACTATATCAAAATCATCTATCCAACTCTTCGTAGTTGTTTCATTTATATGACACAAGATGCGAATAGGTCTGGTTGATGTTTGAGTTAGCTCACCTTCTATTTTATCTGTTCCACATACTACACCACTGTACATTCTGACTATAGATTGTTGAGAAGTTTTTAGTTTTTTTATACTCTTAACCCATTTATCAATATTTTTACTATCTAACTTGTCACTCTTACATTGAACTACAACCGCCACGGCTTCAATCGGAATATATTTTATACTCCCATGGTTAAATATGTACGGAGTATACTGCTCATCAAAGATCGCTAAATCTACCTCTTTAGACACATTTTTATGAGAATCAATAATAAAAACAGAACGTTCAATAGAGAATTTTCTAGGAACAATCTTCTCAAATAGGGATTGCCATATTTCTTCTCTAAAACTACCAATCGTTACATAATGATTATCACAACTTAAACGCAACTGACTTACAATTGACTTCTCCAACTGCACATAGTTATCCGCAATATTTTTTATAATATCAGCACTGGTTACTTGATTCCCCATCTGCATGTCCTCCTTCTACAAAGCTAAATTTCCCATATCCCGAATTCGTCTTACCTCCAAGACCTACATGCTCAACTGTGGCCTTGATGATGTCTTGAGCTAGATCGAGCCATTTTGTATCCTGGGAATCCTCGGAATTACAAGTGATAAGTATACAAAATTTTGTGTTTCTACTCACAGTCAAAAAATGAACTGGCACAGGATCATCATCATCTCGTGGTGCGGCCTTAGCCCCATCGTTATAACCCTGATGATGAGGCGTCATCACATCTAATTCCACCAAATTTTTATTATTTTTAGGAAAAGCATCATAGTAATGAATCAGACCCGCTTGTTCCTCAGAACCGAATAGTGTCCTGTAATAGACGCCATCCCTCTTAAATCCCGCATCTTCATTTCCTAAATATTGATGACAGAAATGAGCAGCCGCTCCCTTAATTGCAGTTCCAGGAATATAAGGGACATCATAGACAGGATGAAGGGTCAAATTAGTCTCTAACACTGAACGTTGTCCAAGCCCGATAACCAAGGGAGAATCATTCTTTACAATAAGCAGACGTGAATATTTCGGATCTACCTGATTATAAAATTGCTTCATCCGGTGCTTGTACCATTCATATTGATCTGGGTGCCATCTTTTAATAATTTTCTCATAAAAAACCTTCTTACTCTCACCCTTATCTCGAATCACTGACAGCAAATCAGATTGTTTGGATGCCCCCTTCAACTTCGTCAACGCCAAATGAAGGTTAATCGTCAAGGTCTCTTGTCTGTTCATTGTCATCATCTGCTTCTCCCCCCTCTACCTTCAAAATAGCCTCGGCATAGCGTTTAAACCAAACAGACGCTTGGAGAGCTCGTCTCGTCAGATGTCGATATTGGCTACTCTGCTCCGGCAACTCTTCATTCCAGTTTTGTATTCCAAGAACAGAACCCAAATCAGCAATATAATTTTGATGCATCTCACCCTTATTTACACTTTCGAAGTAGGCCACCGTTAGCCTTAGACCATTCAACATCACCATTGCAGGAAATCTGTGACATAATCTGCCGTACTCTTGAGCATTAGCTTTGGATTGGACATGAGCATTTTCTATTCGCTTAATGCAATTGTAAGCCGTCTGAGCATAATAATGATCCTGAGATTTCATCGTTCTCCCCCTCCCTCTGGAATACGGAAGCGTACACGACCTTTACCAACACTCGCATTCCCTCCAATTTGCAGCTGGGTTTCCCCCTCCAAATCCCGGAGTATATTAGCCTCACTATAGCCTGAAGAACTTCTAAGATTATCGCACCAGACAATCCCGTACAATATTGATTCCACTGGCAGATACTCCTCCGTCCATAGGTGTCCTTTTTTGACGATCTTTTTCTCATCATCCATACGAATGCGAGTCACCACTTCACAACACATGGTCACAAAATATTGGAAAGCATCATCTGACACCATAACAACACGCTCTTTAAACATCTTCTGGGATAGAGGATCTGAGAATATTTGTTTGGAAAGGACCTCCATACATCTATCGAATATCGAATCTTTCTCATACTTTGAGCGACACTCGAATTCATCCAAATAAATGATCCCGTCACTATCTTTATTTTTATTGAAATTAGTAACTATAGCTTGAACCTCATCGGAAATCAAACCATTAACCCAATTAAGCATCTCCTCATATTTATCCGGATTCCTATCGTTATGATTTTCCGATAATCCCGCTGCGCTCAGGTCTCTGAGGAACCGTTGGATAACCAAAGGACAAGTTACATAAGCAAATGTTCCGTATTGACTAGCTACAGGAAATGCAAAGAGGCGGCTATCCGAGAATACAACCGCACCTGCATTGGATTCATTCTCATCATGCGCCTTCCCAAAAGCCGTATCGATCCACGCTTGCGTTATTTTTTGCGGGTTGGTATTCATTTGCCGAGTATAGTAATCTCTTTGAACCCCTTTTACACTGCTACCAGGAATGAAAGGCCACTCGGTAATCCGTTCTCTCATCATCGGAAGATCTATAATTCCCACACCTTGTCCCGCGCCAATATGTACGGGAGATATGCAGTGCATAAAATATAATTTACTATTAGTCATCGTCTAACCCTCCAAATTATTTACTAGGCTCCCAAACTCCCCATAATGCCAGACCAAATCCATCTTCATGATCAAAAGCAGACTTTCTGCGATTTTCATCGGATACTGAAGCCAGCCACTTCAGTTTCACGAGATCTTCGGCATTCCCCTTTGTTACTTCGAAGAAATATACACTTCCAGCAGGAACTAATCTGCGTACCGGTTTCTCCCTGCCTGTCTTCTCATTTTTTTGAGCTGAATTTTCCTTACTATGATCCTCTGGAATCTCGCCATATCTCCAACCGGATACAGGTTGCCATCTCGGAATACAAGCAAAAAGAAGCCTTAAATTCACCCCTGATTCCCAAGCATTCTCATATACAAGCTCCTCATTAAAACCTCCCGGAAGCCAACCCTTGGAGAAATAAGCTGGAGTGGCTAAAACCATACGAATGTATGTCTTCTCCTTCACGGCGTTCAATATAGACTCAGGGCATTTCCAATAAGCGGAAGTTTCATGATTATCTGCACTGAAATGAGCAAGTCTTCTCTTGCCTCCCAGGGAATGAACAAGCGACAAATCCCTTGGCCAATCTATATTTGACTGTGATACATCAACTGCCACGAGCATGCTCATTCCATCGGGAAGGATAATCGATTCAGTAGAGAATAATTTCTGATCCTCCGCCGTATAAGTCGTATGATCGATGGCAGTATGAACTCTCTCTTCACGGGGAAACTTCTCAATAAAATGACTACCATTCTGCTTCTCGCTCCATCTTTTCAGTTCTCTGCCCCAATCCTCCTGGGATAATTCGTCCAGTAGCCACTGATGCATAAGTGTCGCTGACATATATGCCGGAGCCTCGGAAGTTTCTTTATGTACCTGCTTACTCATCGGCAGCCATAATAGATTCTCATACAAACCATTTGTACCGATTCCATAAAATCCTTCGCCTTCAAGAAGCTGAACAGGTCTGCGGATATCCACGCCTAGTTTCTTATTCTCAGTAGAATGATAGAACCCTACATCCTGAGGTACGGGATAAAATATCTCCCCGTCCTTCTCATATAAAGGCCCTCGCACGACCACTTTGCTTTTTTTGGAACTAAGCTGTCTGTAAATATTTCGATCTCCATTTATAATCGGGTTTACATCCTTGCTATACTTCCCCAGCACAGTGCGAATCGTACCTGCCAATACACTTGGAGACACATCACTTAGGGAGTGTGCCTTAATTCCAGGTGTCATATCAAAGGGACGACCATCACGAATCATCAACGGATCAAGAGGTTGTATTCTCAATATTTGCATCAGTCTCATAACCTGCCTTCTCTAAAGTCACAGCAATAATCAATTGTTCAGCTAACAATTTCAATGGGAGTAATCTATCTTCCTCAGATTGATTTACGGACTCATACATGCCTCTAAGTAATGGTAAAGCCTCAACTGCTAAATTCTCATCCATACTGCTTGTTAGAAGCTCCGGGCTTTTCTTTTTGAGAGATCGTTCAATTTCCTGCCATATAAGGATATGTAACTCACTATCGGTGATCTTCCACTTTTTAGGGCCTAGCATCTGTTCGTACTTCATATACAAGTCCCTTAATCCGTATGCAAATTGAGAAGATAGAACTCCCTGCCGAAAAAGACCGATAAGCTTCTGTATATTATTTACAGGGTCTGTCGAGAATGGAAGACTGATTCTCATCAAATCTCCGCCGCTACGCTTCTGAAAAAATACCGCCAATTCATCTTTACGAGCCTTGGCCATTTTCTCTGCATTCCGTGCTAATTCGCGGACTTCTTCGAGCCGTTCACGCATATGGACAATCGCCAAGCCGACAGATAATGTGGGAGCTTTCTTGTCTTTCGGCACTGCATTCTGCAGAATTTCTGCAAATCTCTTACGGAGTTCATTGGATACCTCGAGACATCTATGTAGTGGAACGTACGCCATAATATCGTCCCCGCCACTGTAAATAAGCTCACCTTCGCAAGCCTTCACAATTTGTTTGGCCTCTGAAGCAAACTGGGAAAGGTGCTTGCTGAAATTCTGATGCTCACTGGAAGTGGCAAAACTGCGCACCAAATCCCCCATTCCATCGCCATCGCACTGAATGAACGCATAATATGGAGTGAATTGAACACCGATGGTGCTCAGACGATCATATAAGTTCTGCAAATCTACTTTTATCGATTTTATAATTTCAGTTCGTTGTTCCTCGGTTGTGTTACGTGCAGCATGTTCGTTAACATAATCATCTATACGGCTCTCATAGAATAAGCGAGAGTCATAGCTGTCAATACTGTCTCCATCTAGCTTCAAGATTGAACTAAGTCTCTGTCGTAGGCTAGAGTAATAGCGATCCACCTCCACTTTGCATTCTGGATTAGTGTGAACTTTCTTTTGGAATGATTTGAACACAGTCTCGCATACCGATGGAAAACTATAGCTTCCTTCTGTAATTTGTATCGATAGTCGCTTCACCAAAGATATCGCATCCATGGTTTCATTCTTCTTAATTCCCTTTTTGCGAAACTCTTCATAACGATCCATCCAGAGAACAGATTCCCGTCCGGCATCCAGACTAGATTTCTGCTCACCAAATAATCGCCCGGGTTCATTCTGCTTAAAATCTCGTAATGCCTTACGAGCAGACAATAGTTGTTCTGTTCTTTCTCGAACTAGACGGTATTCGTTATCGCTATCAAGCCTTGACCAAGCAGCATAAAACTCGATCACATCTTTGATTTGTCGATCCCATGCCCCTTCATTGATCCAGCCCTGCAATTCACTCTTAGCTTGCTCTGTATATTCTCTCCATTTCTTTGTAATTGCCTTACGAACTGTTTGTGCAATCTGTTTAGGATCATTTGTCTCTACAATGGCATAAATCTTGTTAGCAACCTTTAACTCCGCTAGTTTCTGCTTGTCCGCCAAGATATCTTTATCGAAATATGGGCTGATAAGCTCACCGTGCTGTTCATCAATAGTTATAGCAACTACCTTACTTAATTCAGAGAGCAAATGAGATCCGAACCATAAATCACGTGTTCTCCGGGCTTGAGCAATGAATTCTTGAACAGGTCCGATAGAGAAGATCATTAACGCTTTGAAGGCTTCTTGCTGCTCTAACTGTTTTTCCCGCTCTTCCACTTCCTAACCTCCTCACTGTTTAAAAACGCTTCAATTGCCGATTCATAGGATTGGTCTTTATTGCGCATTGGATTTTTATCTTTATTTTCACCTGGTTTTTCTGGCTTCTTATAAGTTGGTATGGATGTGTAGATTTGATGTGCATAGATTTTTTTCAGAACTTTACCTCTTTGCTTCTTTAATACGAGCTCCTTTATCCTTGGCTGATTCAGCACGATGATTGCTCCATACCCCTGTTTCTCATTTATTGCTATTGCTTTCGTAATCACTGGGGAGGCGAGTCTTGTCTTTTTTTCACTTAGGATCAGTTCAGTTCGATAAGGATCCTTACCCGGTTTAAAGCTGAATACGATAGGCAATCCAAATTGCGCTCTAGGAAAAGCAATATCATTCTTTTTAAGAGAAATAGTAATTGGATCTTTGTGCCTTGTTTCAAATTCGCCTGTTATTTTACGAATAGAATCTGCTTCTGGCCAATGACTCCTACCCTTCCCTTTATTAGCTCGTCTCCGAAAACTTTTGTATGCCTCTATGACTTCGTTCCATGCATACTGTATATCTTTTTTATTTTCCTGTATTGTGATAGTGCTTAAAGTAGGCCATTCTCTTACTTGATCTTGTTCTAAAATCTCAATTCGATATTTTCTCATATTATCCTGGAACCACTTTTCAAGCTTACTTTCATGGACCTCTGACTCTTTTAACGAGAAATATTCACAATATAGACTGCCGCATCCCCTTCTCGTTCTTGTCCCTATCCCACCGAAATTAATCCAGGCCCATAGCGCTGCTTCTATTTCAGTTCTTACACTTTGATCTGCATACTCAATATGGAGTCTAAAGCTGAAATCCTTGCTATATTTAGTAGATGACTTGTTTTCTCTAAACGGAAAAAAAACATAACTAGGATCTAAATTTCTTTGTAAATCTGAGACTGCATTTTTTATTTCATCATGGTCCACCCAAATCTTTACCGAACTTGGACGATTCGTATTTCCAAAAATCTCGCTCTCACGTTCATATAGTTCCTTTTCATTTTTAAACTGTGCTCCTTTTGTAGCCCGCCACCAGAAACGAAGATGTCCACGAATAGAAGAGCTGCGTATAGGATACTTTTCATTTATTTTCCCTGCTTCAGCGCTCCCGCCAAACATAGGAGTAACTACGCGTATTTCATAGAATCCCTGATCTTGTACACTTGAACCTTCAAATTTCCTGTTTTTTGCTTTCCTAAGGTCCATAGAGACTTTGGTAACCATATCCTGCAACTGCTCTAATTGTAGATCTCCTATTGTAAAATCCTCCGGCAAACTAACCCCTCCCTTATGAACTAGTTAAGTAGGAAAATAGTATCATATTCATATAATTCTCCATGATTACCTAAATTTCCTTTATCGTCCTTTAAAAAAAGCTAAAAAACTCACATCTGCTATAGACATGAGTTTTTTCTTTAATATTTGCTTTTGAATTTGCGTTGTTCTGCGCTAAAACAAGCGATTATCGATGCACAACTGACATTTCTGTAGATTATGGGTTTACTGGGACTTCTGTATGAGCGGGTGAAAGTGAGGTGTATGCAGGCTTTCAATCCACACTCCTGTGCAAGGAGTGACACCATATACTCACACTCTGAAATACTTACATTACATCTTTCAATCCACACTCCTGTGCAAGGAGTGACCATCCAATCCAGCTCCGCTCCGTAGAGACATTATCTTTCAATCCACACTCCTGTGCAAGGAGTGACAGCTCGTTTACATCTTCCGCGCTCGCCGCATCGATCTTTCAATCCACACTCCTGTGCAAGGAGTGACGTTCTTTGCCTTCTCTTTGTACCAATCCTTATCCTTTCAATCCACACTCCTGTGCAAGGAGTGACTTTCCAGCTACTGTTATGTATACTCTGTTAGATCTTTCAATCCACACTCCTGTGCAAGGAGTGACCTGCGCAATTCGTCGGCTTTTATTTTCCGTATGAGCTTTCAATCCACACTCCTGTGCAAGGAGTGACGAGGTTTGAGCATGGAGCTTAAAAATATAACATTTCTTTCAATCCACACTCCTGTGCAAGGAGTGACGTTGATCCGAGGAAACGGGCTATACATCCCTGCGGCTTTCAATCCACACTCCTGTGCAAGGAGTGACACCGCCGAGGAATAATGATATGCTCCCATCATTGACTTTCAATCCACACTCCTGTGCAAGGAGTGACTTTGTGTTACCACTAGTCAAATCCCTAGCTGACACACTTTCAATCCACACTCCTGTGCAAGGAGTGACGACGACACAATCCAATCCATCGCTGAAAACATCGTTCTTTCAATCCACACTCCTGTGCAAGGAGTGACTCTTCCCCTGTCCCATCACTTCTGAAGTCCAGTATCTTTCAATCCACACTCCTGTGCAAGGAGTGACATATATCAGCTTCTTTAATAACAGGTTCTACTCTGACTTTCAATCCACACTCCTGTGCAAGGAGTGACATAATTGGTATGCCGCTTGTCTTTGAGTACCACGCTTTCAATCCACACTCCTGTGCAAGGAGTGACACCAACGCTAAGTTTACAATCGAAAATGATAGTCTTTCAATCCACACTCCTGTGCAAGGAGTGACGGAAATCGCGGTTCTTCTCCTTCGCTTTGGTGGGAACTTTCAATCCACACTCCTGTGCAAGGAGTGACTGCTTCTTTGGCGAAGGCTCTGGACGATTACGACTTTCAATCCACACTCCGTGAACGTCAAATAGACCCCACCTAGCGGACAGACTGGGGCCCGTGTATGATGAATGAGATTAGTTTAGACGACAGAAGTCCGGTAATGTCGATGACCACGGCATGAAGGGCTCTAATACCTGCGCCTCTTGCAGATTAACCTGTTGCGGCAATTGTTCAAACAGGTACGTGAGATAACGGAACGGATGCAGCCCATTTTCCTTGGCCGTCTCGATTACGCTGTAGATTGCTGCGCTAGCTGCAGCTCCCCTCGGTGTATAGGCAAACAGCCAGTTTTTTCGTCCGATCACAAACGGCTTGATCGAACGCTCCCCGCGGTTATTGTCAATCTCCAGCCGACCATCTTTCAGGAAAGCCGTCAGTTTGTCCCACTGGTTCAGACTGTAGGCAATCGCCTGACCCAGCAAGCTCTTCGGCATCGTCCGGGGTTTCTGCTGACGTAGCCAAGCATAATAACCATCCAGCACCGGACGGCTTTGCTCCTCACGTGCCTTCCGTCGTTCCTCAGGC
Organism: Paenibacillus aceti; assembly: GCF_003614185.1. Classification (GTDB taxonomy): domain Bacteria; phylum Bacillota; class Bacilli; order Paenibacillales; family Paenibacillaceae; genus Fontibacillus; species Fontibacillus aceti. Next base: position 1,096,571 of record NZ_KZ987724.1, on the reverse strand, counting down.
GTCGCTTCTTTGAGCTCCCGCTCAATGGCAAATAGCTGGTTGCACCAGGCAAGCCCTTGCGCAGCCACACTGTGCGGATTGCTTCTGGCCTCCGGCGCCGCTTTCAGGGCTTCATCGTATTTGCGACGCGCATGCGCCCAGCATCCAACCAGTGTCACATCCTTGACCTTGTGGTAGCCGGGGTACCCATCCACATGCAGATAGCCGTTGAACCCCGCCAGCATATCTCTCGGATGTTCGCCGCCTCGCGTACGCTGGTAGTCGTAGAGCACCACCGGACCCACTCCTTGACCTGTGCGGTACAGCCACATATACGACTCCGACTGCGCCGCTTTCCCAGGCTCCTTCAGCACCTGCAGCGTTGTCTCGTCCGCGTGCAGCACCTCTTGCTTCAGCAAATACCGTTTCATTTCCGCGACAACGGGTTTTAGCCACTGCTCCGCGCCGTAGATCATCCAGTTCGCCATCGTTTGCCTCGACAGCGGATACCCCAAACGGGCCCAATCCTGCTCTTGCCGGTACAGTGGCAGACTATTGACGTATTTTTGGCACATGATATGCGCCATCGCCGATGGCGAGGCTAGACTGCCAGGATAGACGGGCCGAGGCATCGGGGCCGTGAGGATCGGCGTTTGCAGCTCGTGGCGCTCGCAATGACGGCAGGCATACACGTGACGCACATGCTCTACGAGCTTGACCTGTGGGGGCATCACTGCAATTTCACGGCGGGTCTCCGTGGTCATCTCATGCAGCGAGCCCCCGCAGCAGTCGCAGATTTGCTCGTGTTCCGCAAGGGTATACGTGACGGTTTCCACCGGCAGTTTGGATAGATCGGCTTCGCGTTTGCCGCTGGTTTTACGGCGCTCATACGTGATCGATTCTTTTTCCGGTTCTGGCAAAGCCGTTACTTCCGCTTCGTTAAACAGATTCAGCTCCAGTTGATCCGGATGCGTCTTCTCGCTGGAAGCGCCAAAGCGCTTCTGCTGCGCGAGCCGAAACTGTTCTTCATACCACTTCAGTTTCGCGGACAGCTCGGCAAGCTCCCGTTCCTGCTGGCGATTTTGTTGTTCCAACTGGGCATTTTGCTGTTGAAGTTGTTCAAGGGTGAGGGATTCCGGTTCATTTTTCATGAGGGTATGATTCGACAAGCGCAGCTCCAAATCCTGCATGCCCTAGTTTAGATCCTATTAGATCGCTACTTCCGGCGAAACAGGGGCATGCGCCTGACGCTGGGTGAGCGAAAGGCCGTCCAGCAGCCAGCGCAGTTCACGCTGCGAAAGGCACAAAGGAGTCGTGCCGCCTGCGGGCCACTGAAACGAACCACGTTCCAGTCTGCGATAGTAGAGCCAGAAGCCGGCATGATCCCAGTGCAGGATTTTGAGCTTGTCCCGCCTGCGATTGCAGAACACAAACAGCGCCGGGGAAAACGGGTTAAGCGCGAATTGCTCCTGCACGATCGCCGCAAGTCCGTCAATGGATTTACGCATGTCGGTTGCGCCACAAGCCAGATATACCGGTGATGCTGAAGTGAAACTCAGCATAACGGGGCAAGAGCCGCAACCACGTCGCGAAGCAGCCCCGGTTCAAAACCGGAACGAACATCGATCCGAGCGACCCCGACTTGGATTTGAAGCGATTCGGTTGCTGCAGCCTGATGGGTAACCGTAACCGGACGGAAGGTAGTGGCGGAAGCGGCCTGATCTTGTCTTTGGGCTTTGTAGAGCCAGTATTTTAATTGATGAACGGTCAGATTCTGCTCCGCGCACCAAGCTTTCATCGTTTGCCCACTGGCCCGATAAGCCTGAATTCGTTCCGCCCATAACGCCTGTAAATTCATCTCCATTCACAATCCATCCTTTCGTATGTGTGATGGATTTATTGTGACTGATTCAAACCATTATGGACAGGTGTGCTGGGTTTGACGCTTACCACACTCCTGTGCAAGGAGTGACCCCTGCTTCGGCGCAGTGTACTGGGCAAGATCCGCTTTCAATCCACACTCCTGTGCAAGGAGTGACCCTTGCTCGATATGATCAAACAACTCGGAGAGGACTTTCAATCCACACTCCTGTGCAAGGAGTGACCTGTTAATATCAAAACTTCCAGAGTAACGAACAATCTTTCAATCCACACTCCTGTGCAAGGAGTGACTTTCAATTGAATTGACAAAGACGGTCCAAACCTTCTTTCAATCCACACTCCTGTGCAAGGAGTGACTAGATAAGCGGGAATTGTTTGAGACGATCAGACACTTTCAATCCACACTCCTGTGCAAGGAGTGACCTTCGTGGTCGAAATAATAACGTTCAGATTTGGAAACTTTCAATCCACACTCCTGTGCAAGGAGTGACCGTTTCTTCTGTGACCGCCCTTCCAGACCATTGCAATCTTTCAATCCACACTCCTGTGCAAGGAGTGACAACGAAGGAGGCCGCATAAATGGCGATTACACAGGTCTTTCAATCCACACTCCTGTGCAAGGAGTGACTTTACATAGCGATTCAGGCGGGCGGCTGGATTTTGCTTTCAATCCACACTCCTGTGCAAGGAGTGACGCCCTTGTATTTGTCCCGTTCTGTCCTGGACAGGATTCTTTCAATCCACACTCCTGTGCAAGGAGTGACGTGAATCGGAAAACGATGGACGGCATAAAAGTCGTCTTTCAATCCACACTCCTGTGCAAGGAGTGACTCCGCCCCAAAACAGCCCTTATGGAGCAAGGGCTGAGAGGCCCTAAAGTGCGAATGTCCATTTTCAACGAAACTATTTGTGAAAAAATGTATCGAAAATGCCCGGAAGCCGCGCCGCTACGTCGGTGCGAATCCCCCGGGGATTTCATGTGAGCTTGGGGTTCGCACCAGTGTTTTTCTAACGGAATGAAGCACCACATTTCCACAATTTCACACTTGGTTTGGCCGATCGCCAGAGTTACATTCCACTTTTCACACTTTGGCCGTACCTCAGTTACTTTGCGCAAAACATCGAATTACTTAGGTAACATCCACCTACTTTTGAGCAACCCCAGTTTCTTTTTGAGGTAACCTGCCACTTATTGCTAATGATAACTTCTATTTTACCGTAGTAATCTCCTTCCTGTCCCCCTTTAGAAAAAAAGCCTGCAAATATGCAGGAATTTAGCAAGGATATCCTCCTAAGGGGGTAAATTCCTGCGAAAATGCATCTTTTTTCTTCGAATCAGCTCATTTTCAGCCAAAAGAGATGAAAAGCCTGCACATTTGCAGGAATTTACTCGTAACTGGTGGTTTTGGGCTGAAAAGCCTGCATTTATGCAGGTTTGAGGTTCTAAGGTGGAGTGGAGGGTTCATGCGACTGGTGATCCGAGACTAATTTGCTCCACGGGGGAAGATAGGCGATGCGGTTAGCTCACTCTTCACTCTTGGCTACTCTTACAATCAAACTAGTTTCCCCAACCGCAGAGTTGTTTAGTTACTATTATAGCCACAAAGAAAAACCCACGCCATTCAGACGTGGGCTTCTCATCCTAATCCTATACTTCCCGACCCATACTTTCCCGCTACTCACTCTACGCTACTTATTCTCGTCTCCAAGGAAACTTTTGATGAAGAAGTCCAGCTGGTACTCCATGCTAAGCGGATCGTTGAAGTAGAAGGCTTTAGCATCTGCTTCGTAGACATGGTTATTCTTGACGGCTGGGAGGTTCTTGTAGGTTTCGGTATTTTGGAAGGAGTTATCTTCTTCCGCATTTTTACTGAAAATCACGTAGTCGCCAAGGTAATCCTTAAGCACTTCCGTAGAGAGGGCGAGGTAGCCGTCCTTCTCCGTAGCTTCCTTGACCTTCTCTGGCATGGAGAGTCCGAAGGCTTGGTACAGGATTTCAGTACCCCGGCCAAAATTATCGCCATACACATAGAGCTGTTTATTGAATGTCTCGATTACTGAGACGGTAGCATTCTCACCGATCTTGGCCTTGATCTCTTCTCCGGCCTTCTTCGTGCGGGCTTGGAAGTCATCGACCCAGGCTTGTGCTTCCTTCTCCTTATTTAGCAATTTGCCGATCTCCAGCTGCTGGGTAAGGTAATCCAGCTTGCCGTAGGTATAAGTCACCGTTGGTGCGATTTGCTTGAGCTTGTCGATATTCTTAATATCGGACTGCCCGATAATCAGATCCGGCTCCAGCTCGATAATCTTCTCCAGACTCTCATCGGTCACGTCCTCTACATCCTTCAACTGCTCCTTGAAATTCGGGTTCTCCTTGGACATTTCATCCACCCCGACCAGAGGCACGCCGAGAAGCATCACATTACCAGTCAAGAATCTAGTAATAACGACAACCCGCTGTGGGTTCTTCGGAACCTCAACAGGACCATTCTCGGACTGATACGTAAAAGTACCTGCTTCCCCACTCTCCGTATTTGCCTCACCTGCCGTATTGGCCGCAGGCGTTTGGGACGCCTCCCCTTCATTTCCTACATGGTTAGCCGGCTCCCCACCGCATGCGCTAAGCGCAACGACTAGCAGAAGAACTAGCGGAATAAACAGCTTCTTCATCGTATGACTTTCTCCCCTTTTCAAATGCTGTGCTTCGAATATGCGAATGATTCTATCTTTGATTTTGAAAATCATTCTCAATTACATATCTAATTATATGAACCTCTTATCCGCCGAACCATGCCTTTTTGTTGGAAAAATAGCTTGTACTATTGATAGCCACCCAATAATACTAACGCACGCTGAAGCTGCAATCGGATAGACACCGGATTATACGGCACCCATTCATCTACATCGAGGAAATCTACCTTGTGCTGCTGCACTGCAGGAAGCGCCATCCAAGACGTTGATCTGAAAAAATCATCCGCATGGACCTTTTCCCCCTTCTCATCCGGATATACCACAACCAGTATACGCGACCCGGCGTACCGTCCCAGATCAGTCTCTTCAATCATAACCGAATGGAATTGATCCCCCTGCCTGCTCATCTCTTCCGCGATCAGCGCCGGTGGCTGCAGGCCCAATGATTGGTAAATTACATAACCGACATTCCGTCCGCCATATACAAACAGCCCTTCAGGCTTGACAACGAGGATCGTAATGATCTCCTCCGCCACTGGAGTATGCTCCAATTGCAGACGCGCCACCCGCTCCTCCTGCTCGAACTCGTGCAGCCATTGCTCCGCCCGCTCACTCCTCTGAATTGCCCGGGCGATCAGGCGCAGGTGCTCCTTCCATCCCAGCTTCATCCAGGCGATCTCCACGACCGGGGCGATGGCCCGCAGTTGCTCCGAGCTAAGTCCGTACTGCTGTAGATGCTCTGTAGCTGCAATAATGAGCTCCACATGATTGTGCAGCAGCATCGTCTTCACCTGCTCCAATGGGCTATGAATATCGATCAGCTTCATCAACTGTGGCTGCAAATCCGCCGTATTCACATACTCACTGGTATCCGTTAACGTCACAGTCGGCTCTACCCCAAGCATCAACAGATGACTTGCATAAGGCGAGAGCAGTGCGGCCACACGCTGGACTCCATCCTGCGTATAAGCGGAAGGTGATATCCCGGTCTGCTGCTTGAAACGGCGGCTAAGATAAAACTCATCCTTATAGCCCACCTTCTGGGCAATTTCCCGGAGCGTACCCGATTCGCTGAGCAGCAGCTCCTTCGCCCGGTGTACACGCAGCCTCGACAGATACTCACTTGGGCTGAATCCAGTCTGCTGCTTGAACAGGATTGAGAAATGCGAGTGGCTGACACCAGCCATAGCGGCCAGCTTCTCGCGGGTGATGCGTTCACTATAATGCATCTCCAAATAAGCGATGCTCCGGTCTATTGAAGGCTGGCTGTCAGTCTCGGCAGCTTCGAACCCGGCATTCTGCTGTTCCAACAACTCAAGAAGGAGCTGATGCAGTAGGAGCTGATTCTGCACATGGCGCAGCTCACTGACAGGAAGACGATGTGTATACAGTTCCTCTATATGAGTAATCATTTCAGTTTTAGTAGGATAGTATCGGAAAATTGAACTGGAGACGATCTCACTACTGCGCACCAGTGCCCCAGCGGCTCCCCCTCGCTCCTGCTCATAGGCATGGATCACCAGCTTATAGGCATGTAAAGGATGCGGAAGCTTGGCCCTTAGTACCGCATCTATATGGGCAGGCACCAGCATGATGCTGCCTTCCTCAAGTTCATAGATTTGATCATAAGCACTCAGAATGCCCCTCCCACCAGCTATCGCAATCAGCACAGCTGAATCTTCATGGATCGGATGCAGCGGCATGCTCGAGGTGCAGTATAAGGAATGAATGCTGCTGACAGCATATAATGGGAAGCGGGACTCCACCCACTCCGGGACAATATAATCCACTCGAAAGGCCTCCATTACAATAAAAATAAGCCAAAATAAAGCGTTCAAACATTTCGCTTCTTCAAATTGTAATTGAAATTCTATACAATGAGAAGTGATGGACCAAGTTACCTTACAAAGGAGGCTTTTACAATGAAGTACAGAAGACTGGGCGGAACCGGATTGAAGGTTAGTGAAATCAGCTTGGGAAGTTGGCTTACATATGGCGGTTACGTCGAACGCGAGAATGCGGTGAATTCTATTAAAACCGCTTATGATCTCGGGATTAACTTCTTTGACACGGCCAATGTGTATGAGAGAGGTGCAGCTGAAGAACTGGTTGGAAAAGCTCTTAAGGAATATCCTCGTGAATCCTATGTTCTTGCTACCAAGGCTTTCTGGCCTATGGGCGATGGACCGAATGACCGCGGCTTATCACGCAAGCATGTGATTGAGCAGGCAAATGCCAGCTTGAAGCGGCTGGGCCATGATTATGTCGATATTTTCTATTGCCATCGCCATGATCCTGAGACACCGCTATATGAGACTCTTCGCGCTATCGACGACCTCGTTCGTCAAGGTAAAGTCCTCTATGTTGGCGTAAGCGAATGGCAAGCTTCGCAAATTGCCGAAGCGCTAGGCGTAGCCGACCGCTATCTGCTGGATCGCATCGTCGTTAACCAGCCAGTCTACAATATGTTCGACCGTTATATAGAGAAAGAGGTCATTCCGCTAAGCGAGCGCCACGGTATCGGACAGGTGGTATTCTCGCCGCTTGCACAAGGTCTGCTCACGGGTAAATATACATCAGCTACCGACATTCCGGAGGACAGCCGTGCAGGCAAGCTGGATTGGGTTCGCAAGGGAATCACTGAGGAGAAAATTGCCAAGGTGAAGCAGCTTGAAGTCATTGCTGCCGAGCTCGGCATCTCCGTAGGCAATCTTGCCCTGGCCTGGATTTTGCGTCAGAGCAATATAGCCAGTGCGCTTGTCGGCGCAAGCCGTCCTGAACAAGTGACCGAGAATGCGAAGGCATCAGGGATCGAGTTAAGTGAAGATGTGCTGAACCGCATTGAGGAAATTCTGAAATAACACGTCTGTTCCTATTCATAGAAACCCAAAGAAGCAGCCGCTACCAAGCCATTCGCTTGACAGGGGCTGCTTCTCTTTTGTTCTCACGATACTTTTTACTTTACCTTCTCCTGATCGCTCTGCTCCTCTGGTATTTAGGGCGTCTGGCCGATGTTCTACGGGATGAGCGTCTGCTATTCGTGCTGCTCCTAGATATAGAGCCGGAATTTCTCATCGGCTGCTGCCTTGCAACGGTCGTCTTCATCACGGGTGGAGGTGTAACCGGTTGCTGGATCATAGGTTTCTGCGCTGTGGGCTTAGCTTGGGAAGATATATGATCCAAGAAGAATAAGGGCTCTTTTTCTAATTCTTCCTCCACTTCGGTCGGCCCTCTCTGCTCCTTTACGTAATCCGGTTCTTCCAAGATTTCTGTCTGGCTAATTAATAGTTGCTCCTCGGTCGTGATCGGCTTCTTGACGACGAGCAGATGGAACATGATTTGATGCGCTACATTTAGCTGGGATTGCCTGAGAAGCGATAATTCAACTGAATCGTATCCGGTTTGAAAAGACGGAAAATAGAAGAATTCCATACGCAGCACCCTGAAATCCATAACCGGCTGCTCATCCTCTAGTAGCGACCAAGAATTCCGATCCGACAGGGAAAATTCATCCTGATCTATAATCGTATCAGAGGAATGGGTCCAGTAACGTGGAGAATGTTCGTTGAATAATTGCTTGTATTCCGGATTGACGATATGAGAACTAACATGCGCATAGGGAGCAACGATACATACAATCGCTTTATGTTGGCAGACCCGATACAACTCCTGCATGACAGCTTGAAGATCATCTACGTACTCAAGGCAATGCGAGGCCATTACAAACTCCACGGAATTATCCTCCAGAGGCAACTGATGATTATAATCAAATACCAGATCCGTATCCGCATAAGCGATGCGATCTATACCTACACAGTTCTGGAATTTGCGATTCCCGCTGCCAAGATCAATCCTCATCCACTTCTGCCTCCTTACACTTGTACCTCTTCTCCTATACGTTATTCGACTTGAGCATAGGATGTCTATGTCTTTATCCTCCTGCAACAACCTATCTTCTATGATGCTATAGGTACTCGTGTACAGGCAACTAACGCGGACTATGACATAAACATGTATAAGTAACGGAGATACGTAAGAGATCCATAAGTTAAGGAAGGATGATCAGAAGATGGCCTTAAATCTTCGATTTGTTGATAACCAGCAAGGGGCTATTACTTTTACAGGGATACGCTGGGGCTTAGCCGTTCTAATACGGTTGGTGCTCCAGTTACGGTAAACGCCATCGGTGCCTTTACCACAATAGATACTTCGATGCAATTTGGTAGTTATCCACCAGGGACAACGAATGATTTCAATCTCAACAGCTCAAGTGCTATATTAAATATTCCGCCAGGAAGCAATATTCTGTATGCAGAGCTGGTATGGAGCGGGAATTACAGGAACTCTACGGCTGACTTGAGCTCACAAATTAATATTCCCGCTGCCTGGTCAGACGGTCTTCTTCACGCTACGCGGGGTAAACACAGGCAATGTGACACTGCATCAGGTGCGTTTCTCTGATCCTCAACTGAATTTACAAGGCGTGATCGCTGCTCAAGAGCCCGGCGAAGTGCAAACCGCGATCATTCCATTCACCGTTCCCGCCACTGCGGTAGCTGGTGAGCAGATCGTGAACACCTTGATCGTGTCGGCACCCGGTCAACCAGAGCAGGCAGCAACTGCGGTGGTGAATGTAGCCGCCCTGCCGCTATCGATTATTAAGGAGACGAGTACAACCGAGGCCTTCGTTGGAGATACAGTGCATTTTACCTTGAAGATAAGCAATGCCGGAACGATTCCCGTCCTGGATACAGTGCTGACTGACAAACTGCAGGAGGGCATTCAGTTCAAGCAGGGTAGCGTGATGGTAGACGGCAAGCATCTTGACACCGCCAACCCGGAAACAGGCATCCCGCTGGGACAACTGAACCCTGGTCAGACGGTTCGCGTCACTTTTGCGATCAAAGTCGTCAAAGTCCCGGCCAAGCGGAAGGTCAGCAACACCGCGCAAGCCACCTTCCGGCCTCAGGGAGCGAACCAGAATTTCCACGCTAGCTCTAAAGTAGTATTCATCCGCATTCATGAGCATGAGGAATAGATTCAACTGAAAACAAACAGACATAGCCCTTGGTTCAGATTAGTGAGCCAAGGCTATTGTGATGTAAATATAAACCCTCCACTTTATCACCAGACTTTTACTTGAGTGTTATACTAGGCTAAAAACCAAAGGCGGCCATGATCCATGAACACCTATAAAACATCAGAAATCGCTGAATACAACGATATCCACCCCAATACAGTCCGGTTATATGAGAAACTAGCCTTGATTCCTAAAGCGAAGCGAAAACCAAATGGGTACCGCATCTTCACCGATTTCCACATGGAGCAAACTAGGCTGGTAAGGACCGCTCTCAAGATTGAGGTTTTACAGAATGGCCTGCGCAAAACGGTTATTGAAATTGTAAAAGCTTCCGCTGCCGGGAACTTCGATAGAGCCATTCTACTGACCGAATCCTGTTTAGAGAAAATTAAGCGAGAGCAGCAAAATGCCGAAGAAGCCCTCGTTATTGCCGACCGTTTACTGTCAGGTGGTGAGTTGGAAGCAGATGATACACTCCTTACCCGACAACAAGCGGCCCATCGACTGCAAATCTCCATAGATGCCTTAAGGAATTGGGAGATGAACGGGCTGCTGACTATAAAAAGAAAGCAAAACGGTTATCGCGTCTATACAAATGAAGATCTCCAGCGCCTGACAATCATACGTTCCTTACGCTGCGCCAACTATTCCCTTGCAGCAATATTGAGAATGCTGCAGGCCTTCTCTGATAATCCCCGGACTGATCTACGCGCAGCGATCGATACGCCCGAAGAAGGTGAGGACATTGTCTCTGCATGTGACAAGCTGCTTACCTCGCTGCAGCAAGCTGAGAAGATTAGCTATATCATGCTTAGCCGTTTAAGAGAAATGAGGGAACGATTCAGCACCAACCCTCCACTTTGACACCAGACCTGGTTCTGGTGTTATTTTTTATTCAGCAAGAAGAAAAGGGAGGAATTTAAGCAGCATGGAAGCAGCTATTGCAGTAAATCAACTATACAAATCCTATGGCGATGTTAGGGTGGTAGAAAATCTCAGTTTCTCCGTAAACCGCGGAGAAGTATTCGGTTTCCTCGGAGCCAACGGCGCAGGAAAAAGCACTACCATTGAGTGCATCGTCGGTACCAGAAAGTATGACCGTGGGACGGTATCCATCTTGGGCTTAAATCCATTGCAAGACCGCAAGCAACTGTTCGAACGGGTGGGCGTTCAATTTCAAGAGACCATCTATCAAGACAAAATTAAAGTAGCAGAGCTATGCGAAGTCACCCGATCCCTGTACCAAGCAGCATCGAACTACAGAGACTTATTGCAGCAATTTGGATTATCAGAGCATTTGAACAGACAAGTAAGCGAGCTCTCTGGAGGACAGAAGCAGCGCTTATCCATTGTTCTTGCCTTAATTCCCAATCCAGAGGTGGTGTTCCTGGATGAACTGACTACCGGTTTGGATGCGAAGGTAAGACGGGAGGTCTGGAAATACCTTTCCAGCTTGAAGGCCCAAGGACTGACTATTCTTCTAACCTCTCATTTCATGGATGAGGTTGAAGCGCTATGCGACAGAATCATGATTATCAAGGAGGGGCGAAGCATCTTCCACGGAACAGTGCGGGAGGCCATTGCCGCCAGTCCCTATGATCATTTGGAGGATGCCTATCTTTGGTTTACAGATAAGGAGGAATTAGAGAATGCAAGCTTTTCATACCCTGTTTAAAACAGAATTCAAGCTGTCCCTGCGCGGAATCGATATGTTTATTTTTGCTCTCTGCATGCCTGTCATCGTTATGATCATACTAGGCGTCGTCGTTGGAGATAGACCTGCCTTCGAGGGGGCGAGCTATACCTTCCTGGAGCAATCCTTCGGAGCTGTAACCACTATTGCGATCTGTGCAGGCGGAGTCATGGGGCTTCCTCTGGTCGTATCTGACTATCGGCACAAAAAAATTCTGAAGCGATTCAAGGTCACCCCCATCAGTCCTTCCCTGATTCTAGCGGTACAATTAGCGATCTATGCGATTTATTCTATCGTTTCGCTCCTACTGGTTTATGCGACTTCCGCCATATGCTTCGGATACGATTTGAAGGGCTCGTGGCTGTATTTTCTGGGATCCTACCTTCTCGTTATGTTATCTATGTTCAGTATTGGGATTCTGGTTGGGGGTATAGCTCCAAATGTGAAAATAGCGGGGGTGATCGCCTCTCTGCTGTATTTTCCAATGCTCATTTTCTCGGGGGCTACCTTACCTTACGAAATAATGCCAACCGCACTGCAGAAGGCAGCCGATCTGCTTCCACTCACCCAGGGCATCAAGTTGATGAAGGCGACTTCGTTAGGCCTGCCTATCGATAAAGTCATGTGGCCCGTACTTATCATGATTCTGCTCGCATTCATTTGTACTAGTATCTCGGTCCGCTTTTTTAAATGGGAATAGATCATAGAGTGTATAATCCAAGTCTTTTCCAACCTCATAGAGTCTGTTATAGTAAATAGGAACATACATTCGAATAGTGAGGTAAAATTGCAATGCCAACTTCTATGGACACTACTATGATCATAACGGCTGGGATACTCGCCCTGCTGCTTATTCTGCTCGTTGCTCGCTTAATCAGCAATCGGAGAAGGCGCATCCGCCGTGAAGCCAATCCGCGCAAAATCACCTTGAAGGACATCGATCTCATGGCAGACGGTTCGGAATTCGAGCTTTATCTTTTTCGTTTATTTCATGAGTTGGGATACGATGAAGTATATCAGACGACAGGCAGCCGGGATTTCGGGGCTGACCTAGTGTTTAGAGGGCGCGATGGTAGACGGAACGTATTGCAGGCCAAGCGTTACGGGCAGAGCAATCCGGTGGGACTTGGCGCCGTCCAGGAGATCTACGCTTCCATGCGTTATTATGAAGCAGAACGAGCGATCGTGCTTACTTCAGGACGGTATACCGAAGGCTCCCGTACTCTGGCCGCCGTGAATGAGGTCAAGTTGCTGGATCGCGAGGATCTCGAAGACATCATTCATTTATTTAAAAGCCGTCGATATGACGAGGCCGTAGCTATTATTGAAGAGCCTGCCGAATCTATTGAATCTCCCTGGAAGCCGAAGTTCAAGAAGGCTACATAAACCCTTGGACCAGTAGATCCCTTGAAATTAACAAGACAGCTTCGCAAACCGCGTGGCTGTCTTGTTTTGTTTCTCAAAGTCCAGGATTTGTGAGGTACAGGCAAATAAATTAGGTTACTGAATACACATATATAAGTTAAGCGGAATCTGAAGGAAGAACTATATCTCACAAAGGAGGGAATTAAATATAAAATGGCTCTCATTTTGCGTTTCGTCGATAATCAGCCGGGGGCGATTACTTTTACTGGAAATACGTTAGGACTAAGCCGCGGTAATAGCTTAGGTGTACCTGGTACGGCAGATAGCATCGGAGCTTTTACAACCATTGATTCTTCTTCGCAATTTGGCAGTTATCCACCTGGCACAACGGATGATTTCAATCTGAATAGCTCTAGTGCGATTCTCGATCTGCCGTCAGGAAGCACTGTACTGTACGCAGAACTGATTTGGAGTGCTACTTATATAAACAGCCCTGATAACGTAAGTGCATTCATCGATAAATCCATTGACTTTACAACACCCCAAGGCACGGTACACAGTATTTCACCTGATCCTGCTACAGCCAATAATATAGTGCTTTCTTCTAGCGTGGCTGACTATGTCAGGTCAGCAAATGTTACTTCAATTATTCAGTCTTCGGGAGCAGGTACTTATACCGCTGGCGCCGTCGCGGGATTGATTGCCCGGAATAATTTTACGCTTACCACAACTTTTGCCGGATGGACCTTATGCGTCGTTTATCAAAATTTCTCCCTTCCCTTCCGTAATTTATCCCTCTTTGTTGGCGGGGTTTACGTTTCTACCGGCAGTACGGTTACGACCTCTATTAGTGGATTTGGAACACCAGTTACCGGGCCTCTGTCTGGTCGATTGCTGGTTTCTGCTGGTGAAGGTGACAACAACTCTGCTGGAGATCAATTACTATTTGGTCCTAATTCCAGTAGCCTAACCGTGTTGAGTGGACCCAATAACTTCTCTAATAATTTCTTTGCTTCACAAATCAATAATGATGCCGGACTTCTTGACACCTCTGGTACGTTTGGGACACGCAACCATATTAACGGTAGCCCAGGTACGAACGTAGTTGCTGGCAGACAAGGCTGGGATATTACCAATGTCGATATTTCCTCGACACTAGCGAATAATCAAACCACAGCAACCGTACAATTTAGAACTTCGGCTGATAACTATATCACTAATGCCTTCGGTGTCCAGATCGATATTAACGCCCCGTTAATCGATATTGTCAAGCATGTCGATACCTCGGAAGCGGTTCTCGGGCAAATCCTGACTTACACGGTCAACTTCAGTAATACTGGTACAGCTAACGCTGATTCCGCCATGATTACAGATCTCATTCCGGCAGGAACGGAGTTCGTCAATGATAGTGTGTTCCTGGACGGGATCCATTTGCCGGGAGTGAATCCTGCCGATGGCATCCCGATTGGCAATTTCAATATTGGCGATTCGCATGAGCTTACTTTTCAAGTCAGGGTTGTCTCCCGTCCGCCAGGGGATGTAATCGTTAATGAAGCTAGGCTGGATTTTCTCTATCAAATCGTTGCTGAGGGCCCTTTTGAGAACGGAACTGTCATTTCTGCACCGATCATTACTCCCTTTCTTATCAGTGAAATGAGCATTCAGAAAACGGCCGCTCCACAGAACGTGTTCCCCGGCGAAGTGATTCATTACACCTTTACCGTTTTTAATACGGGCAGCACACCATTACACAATATAACGGTTGATGATCCGACACTGGGGTTCCATCAAATCCTCTCCCAGTTGGACCCGGGGATGGCTTCAGAATTCTTCCTGGATTTCGTCGTACCCTCGAATATGCCAGCTGGAGTATTCCAGAACTTCGTCACCGCCTTCTCTGACGAGACGGGGCCGATGAATGCTGTTGCTAACGTGAACATACTTGCCCTCTACAATGTACAAATTACGAAAGTACCGGACCGTATGGTGGTAAACCCTGGAGAAACCGTCAATTACACGATTACTGTCTCCAATCTGTCTAATGCTCCGATTACTAATGTCGTCATTGAGGACTCCTTAACCGGATTCTCCACGGTCCTGCCTTCTATGGGGCAAAATTCGGAGTCCTCCTTCATCGTCCAATATACGGTTCCTCCAGGAACCCCTGGGGGCAGCGTCATAACCAACGTAGCATCAGCGACTCCAGCTGAAACCGGGCCGGTATCGACGACCGCTGAGATTGTGGTTACAGGTGTTACCGCACTATTCATCATGAAAACCGTCGATCATTCCACCGCTGCGCCCGGAGAAACTATTAACTATTCGATTTCCGTGACCAATACCGGCAATACACCGCTCACCAATGTTCACATCACCGACCCGATGCTGGCTGTGGATGAACTCTTTGATACCCTGAATCCTGGAGATACGCTGCAGATCGATGTGCCGTTCGTCGTTCCCGTCACCGCCATGGAAGGCGATATCATTCATAACACCGTGACTGCCTCTTCCGATCAAACCGGGCCAGAGATTGCTAATGCCGATGTGATCATTACCGGAGCTTCCGCCCTTGAATTAACGAAAACGGTAAATCCTGCTACGGCGGCACCCGGCAGTACAGTCACCTATACCTTTGTCATCACCAACAGCGGGAACACCACCTTAACTGATGTATTGCTGACAGATCCGATGCTAAGCGTTGACCAGGATCTAGGGACGCTCGGCGTCGGGGAATCCAGAACGGTCACCCTCCCCTTCGTCATTCCGGCGGGGGCGAGCACGAATTTTGTGAATATCGCTACGGTTCTCGGCCACTTTGGTCCTATTGAGACTTTGGCTCAAGCAGAAGCAGTTGTCTCACTACTGCTACCTTCCTTTAATTTGGTAAAAACCGTAGAGCCGACTGAGGCCTTGCCCGGCGATACCGTACAGTTTATCTATACCTTAACCAATACTGGCAACGTTCCATTAACGAATATCGCTCTGTCCGATCCGCTTATCGGGTTCACTGCCACGGTTCCCTCTATAGCTCCAGGAACTTCAGTCGGAGGATCGATTCCGTTCACAATACCACTGGATGCTTTGGAAGGGGCCACGTTCACCAACGTACTGACCGCTGCACCACAGGAAGTACCTGCACAGTCGGCATCGGCCACGGTTACAGTGCTCGGATTGCCATCGATTGAGCTGACGAAAACAGCGGATGTCTCTACCGCTATGCCCGGTGACACCGTGAACTATACGGTGACCGTTACCAATACCGGGAACAATAATCTGATCAGCGTTGGCGTTGGGGATGATTCGCTCGGGCTGGACGCGGTGATACCTGTGCTTGCCGTAGGCGAATCCAGAACCTTCAATTTGAGTATGGTGATCCCACCGGGAACGCCGGATGGCACGATCCTCACCAATATCAGCACGGTCACCAGCGACCAGACCGAATCGATCGAGGCCATCGCCCGCGTCATCGTCAATGCACCAGCGTTTACGATTGATGTGAACAAAACCGTGAATCCATCGGTGGCGGCACCTGGTCAGACGGTACAATATACGTTCACCGTCACCAATCCAAGCACCGGCCCATTAACCAATGTTGTACTCACCGACGATCTGATTGGTATCACGCAGCCTTTAGGAACCATGGCTCCCGGAGAGACGCGGACGCTCACCTTCGACTTCACCGTTCCAGGTGAGACACTAGCAGGCTCTGAGCTGATTAACACGGCAACTGTCACTTCCGATCAAAGTGATCCGGTAGTAACCTCTACAATTCTAAGCATCGCTGGATTGCCTGGACTAGAGCTAAGCAAAGCCTTTAGCCCGGCTCAAGCGAAGCCGGGTCAGAAGGTATCCGTGATCTTAACTTTGCACAACACGGGCAACACCGATTTAACGAATATTACGCTCAGCGATCCACAATTGGGCTTTGAGCTAGTCGTCCCTTCGCTAAGCGCGGGCAGCACTCAAACCGTATCTGTACCTTTCGTCGTCCCGAATCTGCCGACAGGCACCGTCATCGCCGATACCATTGTCGCCCGCAGTGATCAGACAGGGGAAACAACGGCTTCTTCGGCTCTCACCGTCCTGCCACCGTTCCAGGCTAGCTTAACGAAGACGGTAGATCGCCCGACAGCCGCTCCGGGAGAGACGGTTACCTTCACGATTGAGTTTCGCAACTTGTCTGGTGCGCCGTTAACCAACCTGCGCTGCTCTGATCCACTGCTGGGTATTGTGCACATTGCCAACGAGATACCGAGTGATTATTTCACGATCATTACTCAAACTTTCACAGTACCGCCGGGAACTACAGGCGGAACGCTGCTACACAACATCGTAAGCTTTGAATCTCCAGAGATCGGGCGGCTGGAAGCCGAAGCCACGGTCACAGTTGCCAGCATCAAGCGCCTGGATCTACGTAAGCAGGTGTCACCGACCACAGCACTGCCAGGGCAGACCGTCTTCTTCACGCTGCGCGGGGTGAACACAGGGAATGTGACACTGCATCAGGTGCGTTTCTCTGATCCTCTACTGAATTTACAAGGCGTGATCGCTGCTCAAGAGCCCGGCGAAGTGCAAACCGCGATCATTCCATTCACCGTTCCCGCCACTGCGGTAGCTGGTGAGCAGATCGTGAACACCTTGATCGTGTCGGCACCCGGTCTACCGGAGCAGGCAGCAACTGCGGTGGTGAATGTAGCCGCCCTGCCGCTATCGATTATTAAGGAGACGAGTACAACCGAGGCCTTCGTTGGAGATACAGTGCATTTTACCTTGAAGATAAGCAATGCCGGAACGATTCCCGTCCTGGATACAGTGCTGACTGACAAACTGCAGGAGGGCATTCAGTTCAAGCAGGGTAGCGTGATGGTAGACGGCAAGCATCTTGACACCGCCAACCCGGGAACAGGCATCCCGCTGGGACAACTGAACCCTGGTCAGACGGTTCGCGTCACTTTTGCGATCAAAGTCGTCAAAGTCCCGGCCAAGCGGAAGGTCAGCAACACCGCGCAGGTCTCCTTCCGCCCGCAGGGAGCGAACCAGAATTTCCACGCTAGCTCTAACGTGGTATTCATCCGCATTCATGAGCATGAGGAATAGTAACACGGTAAATAGAAATAAAAAAATTAGAGAGCCACGGCCGCATTTCGCGGACCAGGGCTCTCCGTTCTTATTTAGAGCACGTAGACATGGCGCGTTAGATGTAGAGGTAACACTTCTGTTCAGGCATATGATCCAGCTCGATAAGATAGTCGCATATCATAAGTGCGAATATACATCTATTCTCCTCCTTTAGCCGCTCTACTACGTAGATAAGTGCATTTCTACAACTATTGGGATCGGTTCTCGTTCAAAAGAGGCTTAATTAAGAAAATAATTGTATATTCGCATCTATTCCTCCGGTCCCATGATATTTTCCTAGGAATAGATGCATTTTAGCAGTTATATAAAAGGCCGAAGGCAAGCGAATTTCCAGTTAATCTTCTGCCCGCTAGGAGCCAGTCAGAGAGAGACTCCTCGTCAGCCCTAATGTGATATTCATCCGCATCCACGAGCACAAGGAATAGATAAAATAGCCTTGGTTCACTTGAACACCGAACCAAGGCTGCTTAATTGTTAATTCACACTAACTTCGACCGGATCTGAATTGATTCTGCTTCCGACAGCTCGGATCACAAACTGATATTTTTCAGAGGTACTGATGTTGTTTACTGTGTAGCTATAGTCCTTCTTTCCAGATTCGGCCCCGACATATACATTCCAGTTGGTTTTGATCTTACCGTTCTTCTCATAGATGCGGAAGCCCCTGATCGGTTCGCTGCTCGATGCAGGTGCCTTCCAGGAGATGACTACCTTGCCCCCGCTGACCTGGGCTTTAGCATTTTCAACCTTAGCTGGCTTGGTATCCGTCCGCTTGATCCCATATTGATCGTAGAGCTTGACGCCGTTGCTGCCCGATTTCTCATCTTTTTTGGCTGCGGTGTAAGCCTTGATCTGCAGAACATCCGCGGATACAGACACGTCGGTGAACATCTTCTTATTCGGCTGGGTGTCAATCGCGGCAAAATAATCATCATAGCCCGGATACTTATTATAGAACTTATCGCCAAAAGCGTTGGACATCAGGTAGACCGTCCCCTTCGGGTTCACGGCATTCCCTTGCGCATCCACCGTAATTTGGCCGGGAGGGATCACCTTGTCGTTCAGCATCTGGTACGATCTCATATACATATGATCATGTGCCTCGAATACCATATCGATGCCCATCTCATCAAAGGCGGGGATGAGCACTTTTTTATAAAATTGAACTCGGTCGTCCTCCCATTCCCCCGCATTATCCCCTGCTGAATACGGACCTTTATGGAAGGTTACAAATTTCCACTTAGCATCGCTCTTCGCGACCATGTATTTCATCCACTCCACTTGATCTGCGAACTGCTGATCCTGCTTCTTGATGTCCTTGCCATTACTGGCCAGCTTTCCAGCATACTGTGAATTGAAGATCAGGAACAGGGCATTCCCATAATCAAAAGAGTACACCGATCCATCATGCGTATTAGCCACGACCTGCTTCGGCAGATTGAAATGATAGTAGAAGTTGGAGTTCGGCGTTGTCTCATCTCCATCATAATCCTGCACTTCATGACCGCCGACAACCGGGACAATCGGCACATTCAGCAGTTGCTCTTGCGGCAGACCCAGCATCCACTGCCACTGCTCCTCCAGATCGCCATTATCGACCAGATCCCCGGCGTTGATCAGGAACTTCGGATCGCCAACCGTCTGTACCGCCTTCTTGAACGTATCCGCCCATGGCTCAAAGCCCGACTTGCTGGAGGCCTGCGAATCCGAACCCGCGATGAAATGAAACGGCTCGTTGCCTTGTGCATTCGTCGTGAAGCTTCCTACTCCACTCCAGCTATTCGCTAATCCGCTGCCCACCCGATATTTGTATGTCGTTCCTGGGGATAAGCCGGTAGCCGTCACTTTATGGCTGTAAAATTTCTGTTTCTTCTTGGCGTTCCGATCCGCCTTCGTCACATATGTCTGAATCTCTTCGGTGCTGCCTTGGAAGGTCAGCGCTTCACTATCGGGAAAGCTGTCTTCTGAAGCCCTTGCAGCCTCGACCACCTGCACCACGGATGCTGCCGTTGTGTCAGTATACCAGGCGAAGGAACGGCTCGTTTTGGTATCGCCAATCAGCGTCATATTGATCAACTTCGGTACGGTCGGCGTATCACCCGGAACTTCACCGTCCTGAACCGTACCTGACAGACGGATATCCTTGATCAGACTGGAGCCCGTGCTACCAATCCCTTGCGATCCCTTCGTATTCGTATTAGAACGGACCACCCAACGAATATACAATGTATCTTAAATGCTGGCTGCTGTCAGAATACTCGTAATAGCCGCCGACATTCTGGAAGCTGGACAATGCCTTCAGAATACCGCCTGTGGCAGGAAATTCACCGCTACTGCCTGAATTGGCGAAGACCCATTCCGCTAGCAGCACCTTCTCCTCAGCAGTAGCCTCAACCGAAGGGATCACTTCAGGCTGAAAATTCGAGGCATTCTTGTAGACCCCATTTGTCGCCGAATAAACCTCCAGATCCGTCGGGGTCTCCGTGTATCTCCATTCCGCTGAAGGTACCGTTGTCGCCGTGTCTTCTGCAAATACCCTGCCCTGAAACTGGAACTGCAGCTGAAGCAAAAGCACCATAAAGGCAAGCAGCAGCGACAGCCCCCGTTTTCCCATTTTCCCCGAAAATAGCTTCATACACATCTCCTTCCGTCTCCCATAAAGTTAAAGCGCTATAACTTTAAGTCGATGCGAATGGATTTCAGCCGGCTGTCCATTCCCTGTTAAATATACGGATGATCCTGGCTTAACAGAACTCAATATTTGAAATTAAATGATGGCCTTTATATGACAATAGCCCCCGGCTAGTAGAGTATGCCAACTCCACTGACTGAGGGCTGATATGTAGAAACACGGCAACTGTCAGAAACTCCACAATCCGCCGCTTATGCTCCAAGATACAGCTTATTTCCGGCGAATGTAGCCGAATACCCAAGCCGATACAACTCAAAATAGGAGGCCAATGGGTCTCCGCCAAGTCCATATCGATGCCACTGCAGATAATAGGAAATCCAATAGTCACAGGCAATCGAATAGAAAGCCTCACTTAAAATCTCAACAGGCTCATCACCCTCCGAATGTTCGCTGATTAGCTCGAACAGTGTGTCATGCACCAGGGGTTCGTACTGTTTTCGATACTGCTCAAGTTTACCAGGCGGCAGCACTACTACCTCGTCAATCATACCTAAATAGTGAATCGCTTCAGCAGTATACTCCTCATCCGCATGCTGTTCCAGCAGCTGCTTCAGTTCAGCGATATGCTTGCTGCCATACGCCTGTATCAGATCCTCGGGTGCAGCCCCAGATTTACCATTAAAATATCCAGGAACCGTATTCCCCGCAAACTCCTTCGGATCAAGCATCTCATAGATTTGGACGATCCGCTGCTGGTAAGCCTCCCCATCCGGCAATGGGCTGAAGGTTCGCTCTACGCCTTCCCCGCTTGGCATATACATTTGGAAATACCCGTAGAACATATCTTCATCGATTTCTTCCGCATCTGCTTCCTCATCCATCAAGCCGAGTAGATATTGGGCATACTCCTGCTTATCCATTTCCCTCTCTCCTTCCATGACTGCCTCTGTTTCACGACCTCCAAGTTACATGCCACCCATCTCCAAGAAAAATCTACCTATATTGTAGAATGAATATATAAGGAGTGACAAGCGCGCTCGGACCTATTCTTCTTGAGGTATTTTCGGAGGTAAAGACGACCCTGAGGGGTAATTGCCTTCTTTTCCAGATTTCCCATGTGCGGCCTCTGGAGTTGGATCATGAATCTCTTCCGGCACCTGATTCGACATGCTTGGTACCCTTCTTGGCGTATATTCGATCACATCAGATGAGAAAATGGACACAGAGATACTGCCACTTCCCGCAAACGCCCGAATCAGAACCGGCTGGTTATACATATTATCGAAGGCAAAATCCGGCCCACCCCAGCTAACCGTCGCATCCCGCCCGGGAGGAACATAGGCAACGTTACGGCTATGTGAATATCGCTGTACAATGCTTAAACCTGCCCGATCCACGGCATTGAATAAGGTCGAGGATACCTGACAGATTCCGCCCCCTACACCTTCTGACAGTTCCCCCCGAACAATGACAGCAGCCTTCTTATATCCCTTGCCCGGTGTGCGGATTCCCACCACTTGATTGAAGGAGAAGGTCTCCCCCGGGAAAACAACGGTTCCGTCAATCGCTTCCGCTGCCAGGGCGATATTCGTAGTACGAGCCTTATTACTGGAATTGAAATAAGTGACATAATATCCGATCTGCCTGGAGCGCAGTGAAGCGAGCAGCTCCGTATCTACCTTGGGGTATACCGGATATGTGGGTACTTCAAGCGAAGCCGCCCCTTGACTGTAGAGATACGCATAATAAGCCTTCAACAGCTCCCGGCGATCCAGTTTGCTGCCATTTTGCCCGGCCCTAATTTGACCGTTATGCTGAATCCGTGCATTCATCGCTGGCCTGTAAGTTTTCCGCTCCAATTCATTAACCCATCGATTATACTTAGCCATGTCCAATAGCGGAAATACGGGAAGAGCATAAGCCTCCCTGTTCACCGTGGATACCGTTTTCCCCTCTTGGGTTATAGTGAGCAAGCTGTCATCCTGTTCCCCGTCATTATTCAGCAGCATGAGCAGGAGCTGCGCTATGGCTGTCCACTTCAAGTATCATCACTCGCTTTGTCTTTGATCTTCTACAGCCTCCTGCCTATTATGATTAAATTGCTGGAAATACATGCAAGGCTGATCCCCGCCTAGAATAGCTTGAACATCATAATCATCGTCGAGAACAGATTCGCGAGACCATGCAGCATCCAGCTTGGCAATATAGAGCCGCCCGATAATTTCTCATTCATATATCCCATCCCCCAGCCGATGAGGGCCGTAAATACCGTTATGATTAGAGCGTTAACCACTCCTGTACTCGCCAAGAACATCACTCCATGCAAGCCGCCGAACAATATCGATTGAATCGAATTTCCGATTGCGAAGCCAAATGCAGAGATACATCTTTTTCCGATTAAGCCTCTGAATAATATCTCCTCTGAGCAACTTGTCTGTACAAATGAATATAATAAGGCCCCGCCTATGCCTGACACACCTACCCCATAGAACTGCGAGGTCGCCACCTCAGAAGGATCGGTAAAATAAACAAAAACAAGCCAGCCCACCACAGAAAACAAAATAAATCCTGCTATAAATAAGCCGCTAAAAAGCTTCCTCTTCCTTATAGCTGGCTTGATGAATCCGACCCAGGATAAGAAGGGCTGCCTCTTCCTAGCAAAAATAAGCCAGCAAACAAACGCTACAGCAATGACGAGAACAAGCTGGAGCAGCGATGATACTAACAGGTTAATAGTCATATTCTAATCCTCCTTTTTATACTCCAATATGTCGCCAGGCTGGCAATCGAGCACTTTACAAATCGCATCCAGCGTCGAGAATCGAATCGCACTTACCTTGCCTGTCTTGATATTTGAAAGATTGACATTCGAGATCCCTACTTTGTCTGCGAGCTCGTTCAGAGACATTTTCCGGTCAGCCATCACTCGATCCAGTCTTAAAATAATAGCCATAGTGCATCCATCCTTATAAGGTTTCATCAGATTGCTGCTGAAGCAACCTGCCGTAATCGAAGATTTGGGCCAGACAGAAGAAGATCACGGCTACAAAAATGTAAGAAAGTTCAAATGACGCCGTCCCCTTCACAGAAGGCCGTACCCATTGAATCATGATGATCTCAACAACTCCGGGAATAAGCGACAAGCATATCATCAGAATGGAGATCACATGAAGACGTCTAATATGTTTGGTTACAAAAGGGGTATACTCTCTGCTAATATCCTTAAAAATCGCCCCGGCAATGAGGAACATAGCGACCATGATCCCCTGTCTCGACATATTCACGAATATATTCGCCATTAGCTCTGTTTTCGGACCATGGGCATAATCCGCAAGAGAAAAATAAGAAATAATATTGCTTAGTGCTACAGGCACCACCTCCCCTGAGGCTGTGGCTAGCCAGAGGATGGCCGCGAGCTCTCCGGCAATAGCGATCAGTAGAATGATACATATCACCCGAAGACAGACGGTCAGGATTCTGCTGGTTTTCTGTATTTTCATCGTATTCATTCAGTCACATCCCTTTAATTATGATAATCCAAGTATGCCAAATAAAATATCGATTATCAATAATAATTTAATGTTTATCGATAAATATTTCAGACAAAATGTCAGAAATGACATCTGAATATTATAGAAACGTAACCCAATTTTGGGGTCAATGTGACTATGATTTAGACTGTGAATTGACATAAAAATACATGACACGAGGAGTGAATCAGTAATGAACATGAAACAATTCGCGAAAAAAGCATGGACTTCTATTGCGATCGCAGGTGTAGTCGGCATCGGAGCAACTATGGTAGGAGGCGTGGCATTACCAGCGCATCAGGTGAAGGCGGCAGCTGCGGCAAGCCAGAACGATGAAGATACGGCACAAGCGCTTCGGACGCTAAATAGCTTCTATAAGCCTGCCTTGAAGGGACAGTTCCCTGGGGCAGTAAGCGACCTGACGATCGGCAAGAGCACCCGGAAGGATGTAATTAAAGGGATCGGCGAACCTATGGCAGAGCGTAAAAAAGCAAGTGACTTCGATTTATACAGCGCTGATATGGGAAGCCCGGGCTATGCTTTTTTATATGATAAATCCGATAAAATCAAGGAAATCCGCTATTTTGGCACCAATGTTGAACGGCAAACAAATATCGGCGGCATTACGATGAGCATGGTCAAGAAGCATTGGTTCGCTCCCGATTCCACGAAAACCTTCAAAACTGGCAAGAAGAAGCAGACCAAGCTCACTTATATCCGCGGAAATTATAAATTGGAATTTATCTTTAACAGCAGCACCGATCTGGATCATATCAATCTGCTGGCTAAATAACGGATGCGCAGAACGAAATGTATCTCCCACTTCGATAAGTGCTATAATATAAGAGATTCAAGATCGCTTTCATTTTCAGTTAGAGAAAGGGGAAGTATTCATGAATACTGAGCAATTCAATAGAATCCAATCGGGGCAAGGCTTCATTGCAGCCCTCGATCAGAGCGGCGGCAGCACTCCCAAGGCTCTCCGGCAATACGGAGTCAAGGAAGACAGCTATTCCAATGATGAAGAGATGTTCGCCCTGGTACATGAGATGAGAACGCGCATTATCAAGAGTCCTGCATTTGACTCCAAGCGCATCCTGGGCGCCATTCTGTTCGAGAATACGATGGATCGTAGCATTGACGGACAGCTTACCGCCGACTATCTGTGGGAAAAGAAAGGCATCGTACCATTCCTCAAGATTGACCAGGGATTGGCCGAACAAGAGCACGGAGTTCAGCTGATGAAGCCGATTTCCGGGCTTGATGATCTGCTGAAGCGGGCGGTTGAGCGCCATATCTTCGGAACGAAGATGCGCTCGGTGATCAAGGAAGCAAATCCGGACGGAATCAAGAAGGTCGTTGCCCAGCAATTTGAAATTGGCAAGCAAATTATCAAAGCAGGGCTTGTCCCGATTATTGAGCCAGAAGTGGATATCCACAGCAAGGATAAGGAAGCCTCTGAGCAAATATTGAAGCAGGAAATCTCCGCTCAGTTGAGCAAGCTGGACCCGGACGCGAAGGTTATGCTGAAGCTGTCTATTCCTACTCAAGACAATTTCTACAGCGATCTGATCTCCGATCCGCATGTCGTTCGAGTGGTGGCTCTGTCCGGCGGCTATTCGCAGGCTGATGCCAATGACAAACTGGCCCGCAATCACGGGCTGATCGCCAGCTTCTCCCGCGCTCTGTCACAAGGCTTGACCGTTGACCAGAGTGATGAGGAGTTCAACACTATGCTGGCCAAATCGATTGAAGATATCTACGAAGCTTCTATTAAATAAAGTATTTTATTCGATCATACACATACATCAGAATGTTCTGAGGAAATTCCTGCAGATTTGCAGGCTTTCGAATTATTATGAGGTTAGGTCAGCCAGAGATTTCTGGTTGGCCTATTTTAATAGGCGTTTTATGGTAGAAGGGTATCTGTGCCAGTAGCTTCTCCAGCAGCAGCCTCCGATTCCCCCTCAAAAAATTCCGGCAAATATTCCTTCGCCGCCACCAGAAGCTCCACATCCGACAAACTCGTCGTGCGACCGTCCTTGTATTGCTCAGCCACCCACACCGTCATCCGCTGGATGCCCTCATGGCGCTTATCGATGCGTTCATCCCCACCAAGTCCCAATCGTTGATTCACCCAGAAGGCGACTCCGGCAGATCCGGCTTTATCGGTCACATGTACCCCCAGCGGCCGATTCAGCAATGCTCCGGTATCAAAAATATTGTAAATCTCTTCATTCTTCACCACACCATCCGCATGAATTCCGGCAGAGGTTACATTGATTTGCGATCCGATAAACGGCGTCATCGGCGGCACCTGATAGTTCAGCTCGCGCGCAAAATACTCAGCGATCTCCGTAATAATAGTGGTATCGACGGAAGTATCCCCGGTAAGTCCCATATACTCGATCAATAGCGCTTCAATCGGCGTATTCCCTGTACGCTCCCCAAACCCGAGCAATGTTCCGTTGATCCCCCCTACTCCGTACAGCCAGGCTGTTGCCGCATTAGTCAAAACCTTATAGAAGTCATTATGTCCATGCCACTCCAACAGATCACTGGTAATGCCCGTCTCCGTCCGTAAGCAATGGATGATTCTAGGCACACTCCTTGGCAGCATCGCCCCCGGATAGGACACACCAAGCCCCATCGTATCGCAGAGCCTCACCTTGACCGGAATCCCGCTCTCTTCAGACAATTCGACCAGCTTGCGGACAAAGGGAATCACCATCCCCTTCATATCCGCCCGGGTGATATCCTCCAGATGACAGCGCGGGCGAATCCCCGCCTCAAGAGCAGCTGTTACCACATCAAGATATTGCTTCATAGCTTGCTCTCTGCTCATCCCCAGCTTCAGATGAATATGATAATCAGAGATCGAGGTCAGAATTCCGGTCTCTTTGATTCCCATCTCTTTGACTAAGGCAAAATCCTGCTTCACCGCCCTGATCCAGGACGTTACCTCAGGAAATAGATATCCCTTCTCCATACAGGCGTAAGCTGCATCACGATCCTTCTTCGTATAGAGAAAGAATTCAGATTGGCGAATCACGCCACGAGGCCCGGATAAACGATGTAGAAAATCAAATAAGGTCTCAATCTGCTTCACTGTATAAGGAGGCCTGGCCTGCTGACCATCCCGAAATGTTGTGTCCGTAATAAATATATCCGAGGGCAGCGCGGCAGGAACTTCTATCCCGTCGAACAGAATACGCGGAGGCGCAGAATAAGGAAACTGTTCACGATATAACTCTGGTAGCTCCTTCATGTCTAGTCATCACCCTTCTCAATGTTTATTACAACATACAAAAGAAAGGACGATAAGTAAAATTAATTATTTTTATTGCAGGT
Source organism: Paenibacillus aceti (assembly GCF_003614185.1). Classification (GTDB taxonomy): domain Bacteria; phylum Bacillota; class Bacilli; order Paenibacillales; family Paenibacillaceae; genus Fontibacillus; species Fontibacillus aceti. Next base: position 1,069,230 of record NZ_KZ987724.1, on the reverse strand, counting down.
GAATTGTTTTGTTTATCGCGTGGCAGACTACAGCGCATGTATTTGACTTATTGCCCAATATAGGTTAATTTTCAGACTGAAGAGATTGAATCGGAAAGGAAACTCGCACATGATAATACCTGATTATTCCGTACAATTTGACACACTGCCTTCTTACAATCCTGAATTGAAAAATGTAGTGGTTCTAGCCACCGGCGGGACGATTGCGGGCAGCGGTGAAGCGCATAAAACCTTGAACTATGAGCCCGGCTCGCTGCCGATTGAGCATCTGCTGGACAGTGTGCCGCACTTGAATGAAATTGCCAATTGTCTGGGCATTCAGATCAGCAATCTGTGCAGCGCCGATATTACCGGTCAGCACTGGCTGACTCTGGCGACCATCATCAATAAAATGGCACTGAGACCCGATGTGCATGGCTTCGTCATTACCCATGGCACGGATACACTGGATGAAACTTCCTATTTCCTGAATCTGGTCGTGAAGACGGATAAACCGGTCATTATTACCGGCTCGATGCGCCCAGCGACCGCGATTAGCGCTGATGGGCCGCTGAATCTGTTCCAGTCCGTCGCGCTGGCGGCGAACCCGGAGGCTCAGGGACAAGGGGTCATGGTTGTGTTTGCAGAAGGGATCTATAGCGGCAGAGATGTACAGAAGGTAAATACCTTCAAGGCCAATGCCTTCGATGAACGGGACTTCGGCTGCCTCGGTTATATGCGGGACCATCAGGCATTCTTCTATACCCGCTCCCTGAAGAAGCATACGACCGATGCCCAATTCGATATTTCGAATATTACGGAGCTGCCCGCCGTATCGGTCGCTTATTTCCATGTCGATGCCGATCCGGGCATTCTCGACTATCTGGCGACGATCTCCCAAGGAATCGTCATCGCCGGTGCGGGCGGAGGCATCTATAGCAAGCCGTGGATCGATCGGGTTCGCTCTCTTAAGAATAGCAATATCCCGGTCGTGCGCTGCTCGCGGATATCCAGCGGAATCACGCTCAAGGACGCTTATATCGATCTGTCCGCCAATTCGATCCCTTGCAACAGTCTCGTCCCGCAGAAAGCAAGGATTCTCCTCTCCCTCGCGCTGACGCAGACGACGGATTATCACGAGATCGCCTCCATGTTCAACGAGTATTAGAAGTAGTCCGGTGTTGACTTAAGCGAGACCATCAGGAAGTTCGTCCTGATGGTCTTGTTTTGCGTTCCGGATGGAAAAGCCTGCACATTTGCAGGAATTGGGCGACTACCTCGCCCCGAAAACGTAAATTCCTGCGAATATGCATCTTTTTTCTATCTATCAGCCCACTTTCGCAGAAAAGGATGGAAAAGCCTGCACATTTGCAGGAATTTGCTACAGACAGGTGGGTTAGAGGTGAAAAGCCTGCATATTTGCAGTTTTCGACTTAGCGCGAGGTTCGTAACGGGACAGACTCTGCAGTTTACATGATATGGTAATTAAAGAAACACTCTCTTAACATATGTAACTTACTATTAAATTTGTAAACCACTATTTGGGAGGGTAAATAAAATATGAAACCACATAAGACCAAACTGAAACAAGCGATTGTAGCCACAACCGCCGCAGCACTCCTCGTCTCTGGGGCTATTACAACGCAAATTTCCAATCATGCGGAAGCTGCAACCCCGCATACGAAAAATGTAATCCTATTTATCGGCGATGGAATGGGTACGGCTGCACGCAATGCAATCCGTCTGGCCACCGTTGGTGTCAACGGGAAGCTGGCGATGGACGATATGCCTTATGTGGGTTTAGTTCATACGAGCTCGATCGTGCCGATAACCGACTCGGCGGCGGCAGCCACGGCTTATGCAAGCGGAGTGAAGACATACAATGGCGCAATCGGTCTGGACGCGAATAAGAAAAAGGTCAAGACGATTATGGAATATGCCAAGGATGCCGGAAAATCCACGGGCGTCGTCACGACGAGCCAGGTTACGGATGCCACGGGCGCAGCCTTCGGCGCGCATGTCGAGGACCGCTCCAAACAGAGCGACATCGCTCTACAGTTCATTACCGAGAGCAAGCTCGATGTTATTCTTGGCGGAGGTGAAGATTTCTGGTATCCGGCCGGAGATCCAGGTAAATTCAAGGATGAGCCTGCGGAAGACCCTTCGGAGAAGAGCAAAGGAACGCAGGGCAATCTGGTGAACAAGGCGAAGCAATTGGGCTATACTTATATCTCAAGCAAGTCGGAGCTGCAAAAAGCCAAGAGCGGCAAGCTGCTCGGACTGTTCGCTAATGAGGAAATGTTCCAGCAGAATCCGGAAGGCGAAGGAGATATTTACGATCCGGTGGTCTCTTTGCCGGAAATGACGCAGAAAGCGCTGGATACCCTCTCCACGAACAAAAAAGGCTTCTTCCTGATGGTTGAAGAGGAAGGCACGGATGAGTTCGCCCATGAGAACAATGCGAAGATGACGATCAAATCGGGCCAGGAGCTGGATAAAGCCGTGAAGTTGGCCAAGGATTTTGCCAAGAAGAACCCGGATACCCTGGTACTCGTGCTGGCGGATCATGAAACTGGCGGGCTCGCGATTGAACCGATCGATGATAAGGATGAATCAGGAGATGGCATTTCCCAGGAAGATGGACCATTCGCCATCGCCAAATCCAAAGATAAATTCGTCGTGGACTGGACTACCTCTGGACATACGGCGGTAGACATCCCGCTCACAGCCATCGGAAAGAACGCAGAGCTATTCACAGGAAGCTATGAGAATACAGAAGTATTCAGCAAGCTGATGCAGGCTCTCGGCCTGAAGGCAAAGAAATAATCTGATTCCAAAATAGCAGCCCCTTCGTCATGCGAATGACGTGGAGGGCTGTTTTTTATGCTCAATTAGGTCATAATATGGGTACATATATCATCAGCCAAAGGATGAACGACATGAATCTATCTTCACTATTCTCCCCTCTTGCAGACCTGAAGCTAAGGAGCTGTCTGATTCGCAAGCAAGGCAGGCTTATCTTCGAATATTATAAGGAACCGAGATTTAAGGATCAAATCGCCAAGATCAATTCCTGCACCAAAAGTATTCTCTCCGCGCTCATATGTATCGGAATGGAGAAAGGTGTGGTTCCGCCGCCGGACACGGCGATTTCAAAGTTTTTCCCTGAGCTTAGGATTAAGGCTGAATATCGGTCTGTCAGAGATACATCAGGCCATGAGAATGGTTCGGATCAGCGCGGAATCCCGGATTCTCGCAAGCTCGACATTACGCTGGAGCATCTATTAACGATGTCGGCGGGCTTTGAGTGGACTGAGTTTGGCGGGCGGAATTCTTTTCCGACGATGACCCGGACTTCCGATTGGATCAATTACGTGCTCGATCAACCCCTCTCCGATCTTCCAGGTGTGCGAATGGAGTATAACTCCGGGGTCTCGCAGCTGCTGTCGGCGATCCTGGTGCAAGCGACCGGTCTGTCCGTGGCCGAGTTCGCCGAGAAGCACTTATTCGGGCCGCTCGGGATTGAATCCTATCAATGGGAGACCGATCCGCAGGGCTTCCATACAGGCGGCTTCGGTCTATGGCTGCGCCCTGACGATATGCTTAAATTCGGACAACTCTATCTGCAGCAAGGGCTGTGGAAGAATAAGCAGCTGATCCCCGCGGAACTCATCGCGAAGTCCGTCAAGCCGGCGATCCCCGCGGAAGCGCCGCGTCGCGGCTTCTATGGCTGGCATTGGTGGGTAGATTCGCTGTCCGCTGTAGATTACTACTATGCACGCGGCTTCGGCGGACAATTCATCCATATCATCCCGAGCTTGGAGACGGTGGTAGTCCAGACGCATGACAATCGCAAGAAGAAGGAGCAGCCTGATATTTTTCGAGAATACATATTGCCTGCGTTAATGGATTAGTACGCTTTTGGGCCGCTAACGAAACGTGGTAACGCTATTTGGGCAAAAAAAGGCCTTTGAAAGATCTAACGAAACTGGGGATCGCTATTGAGCTGAAAATGGGCTGATCGGGTACTATTTCGCTCGAATAACGATATGGTGTTTCGTTAGATTTCAAAAGGCCGTAAATTGACTCAAATAGCGTTCTCCAGTTTCGTTAGAGGGGGGAGGAGGCGTCTAGGGTACGCGCCTAAGGGCGAAAGGCACATTTGGGGCGCCCTATCACTCACCCTAGGCTACCCCCTCGACCTGCGCCCCCTACAACTGCACCAAAATCTGCGGGTCCTTGATTTTGGTGTCTTCGGCCAGCAGCACGACCTTGGACAGCACCTCAGCCGTTCTTGGGTCCTCGTCCATGAACGGCAGGAACAGCCGTCCGCGATGCTGGGAATGCACCGGAATGATGTGCAGCGCACCCGTGCCCTGCTTATAGGCCATGCCGCTGCCGAGATGCACGGCATATTCGCCCAGCTTGCCCTCGATACGGGCAAAATTGCCGTCCAGCTTCACATTGCTCAGCTTGAGCAGGCGCAGGGATTCCTCCACGATCACCTTCCGCAGCTCGATCGTCGTCAGACTGGCCTCTGGATCGACGCCGCCAACATGCGCGGTGCTGACGACCAGATCGATGTCCCGCATCGTCTCCGAGAACAGGACTGGCGGAACCTGATCGACTGGAATCCGTTGATACGTCTTGCGATCCAGGAACTCCACCGTCTCCAAGGTCGGCGCCTCCGTGTCCGCTGGCGAGAACCAGTCGGCCAGCGCGTAGATCGTGGCGATAATATTGTCCCGGTAATGCACTTTTTGCAGACCGGACTCGTAGCTGACCGTCCAGCCGCGTCCGCGCAGCAGCGCCACCGTCTTGCTCGGCTGCACCTGATGCCCGGCATAGCGTCGCGATCCCGCCTTGCCCGCCCGCTCATCCGCGTTCACCAGGTACAGCTCCCGGAACACCTGCTTGAACGGCTGCCGAATGCCGCGAGCGAATAAATCCCGCTGATACTCGCTCCACTCGCCGCTCTCATACAGATCCAGCGGATGCGCGATCGTCAACTCATCCTTGGCCGCCAGCCCCCAGGTATCACCGCCCGGCTCAACCAGCCGCAAGGTGCCATCCTCCGCTGCCGTGAAATAGCCAAGCTGCTGATCCGCTTTAAATACCAGCGCCTCCACCAGCGGACGCAGCACCGGGCTCGCCGCTAAAGCCGCCAGTTCACTAGCGCGGAAATTACTTTGCTCCGCCATCGAACGCTCCAGCTCCCGCTTCGCGCGGCGATACTGGTCGGTCAGCTCCGTCTTCGCCTGCTTGAGCTGCTCCATATAGCCGTCCTTTTTGAATCGGGCCGGCACCGATTTCAGCCGCTTGCCCTTGCTGGTCACCTCAAGCTCAGTCTTGCCTTCCTCATCCACCGTCAGGCGCACAGACGTATCCTTATCCAGGGCATACGGCTCGAACAGACTCGCCAACTGCTCCAGCATACGCGCTTCCATATCCCAGGTCAGCCGGATCACATCGGCATATCCCGCACTACGGGCCAGATTGCCCAGCGCAATTTGCCCGACCGTGCCTTCGCTGGCCCGGCGCTGCGCGCCAAAGCTCCTGCTCTGCTTCAAGAACTCCTGAATGAAGCTGTATCGCTCACGCAAATCCTGCTCCCGATCAGACTTGAACGGAATCAAGCTGTATGCCAGTAAATGCTCCTTGTTCCTTTTATCGATGACAGAACGCTGCATGTCTTCCAGACGCAGACGGCCCAGAACCGAATCGGCGAACAGCTGCGAACGGCGGTGATTGGAGCCCGCGGAAATATACTTGGCGCAGTCATATAACAGGCGGAAGCGCTCCTCCCCAATCATGCGATAAGCTTCATTGAACCAATTGACGTCAAATGCCCCGTCATTAAATTCCTGCGGCGTAATCGGTGAATAATGGGCGACGATTGTCTCTTTTTCCGCGGAAAAGCTCTCATTAACATGAGCATGGAAATACCATGCGGCACTGCGCAGCCCTTCCCAGCCCAAATGCCGCGACACAATTTCAATCCATTGCGGCGCATACATGGCCGCTTCCAGCAGCAGCTTCTCGGAAATTCCCGTCCCCTTCAGCAATTGCCCGAGCTTCGCCTCATCCTCCCCATCGCGTGGATAACAGATTCTCAGGAGATGACTGAGCGATTCCTTCTTGGTCGTCTGACCACTGTAGCTATAGATATAGCCGCGAACGAATGTCTCGCCCCGCAGGCTAGTAAGAATACGGATCAACGGTTCCATACCGTAAATCCGCTGGAAGGACATCGTGCAAGCCGTAGCCTCCGTCTTCAAATCCCCCCGAGCAAGCTCGATATCGAGCAGACGCGTAACGATACGTTCACGCAGCTCGATCAGCTTCTCATTTCGGTTCACTAACGAATCCTGCGGAGAGGTCAGCGCCCGCATGTGATGGCTGGCCTCCTGGCCTAGCAATTCCTTACACAGCTCATTCTCCCCGATCACTCCGAGCAGGAAGGCCCTGAAATATTGATCCAGGCCGAGGCTGGAATAACGGGTCTTATCAATCTCTCGTCTTAATAGATCGTACTGAATCACCGTACGGAAGCAAGAACGGAAGGATTCCACATCGTAGACCCGGCTGCGCAGCATCGCGAGCAAAGGTCCTATCGCCACCTTCCATACCGGTCGATCCTGTGCGGTCAAATCCTTCACATCATATGTCATCGCCTTAACCATAGCCGCTTCCAACAGATCATACGTATCGCTACGCTCGCTGTCAGCAAAAAAAGCATGCACCAGCGTTTTCACCTGGCTGCTATAACGGAGCCGGTTCAATATGTCCAGCACCTCCAGGATACTCTCCAGTGGGAGGACCTGCTCCAGATATTGTTGCCTGCGCCCAGCAAGCAATTTGGTCTTCCTCATGGCATCGAAATCTACGACATCGGAAAAACAACTATAGAATGAATACAAAGTTTCCGTAATATCCGCTGACAGAATTGCATAATTAAGCGTCAGCAGTTCTTGAGCATTCAGCTCGCTCTCCTCGCAATAACGCTGCCATTTCTCGGCTAGGGGATACCTCTGCAGCTCACTCTCCCTATCAAAACGATTATAATCTAGCGCGTTAGAATCGGAACGCGATGTATACGATAATGACCTTAAATCCGCTCCGATCAGCTTCGTTTCTCTCTGGCCGCCATAATATTCAACCTCGTATTCCGTATCGCGATATTCATGCACCAGCTCATCTAATCCTTGTAAAAACTTGCTTGCGCGTTCAGTCGAGATCGTCAGGATTTGCTTCAGATCGACCCCGGATACATCGCGCTGCTCTAAGAGCCAGTCTTCTGTCTGCTGCGGATCGTACAGGCCAAAGCCGTTCTCAGCGTTAAAGCCGCCGCTGCCCTGCTTCAATTTATCCAGCAGCTGTCTTTCCTTCGGCGTCGGATCGGTGATATGATCCGCCCATGACCGCAGCTGCTCATATTGCTCCGCGCGATCCTGATCCTCCTTGAGCTCGGACAACAGCTCCAATCCGGCCAGCCGCTGTAGTTCGCCCTTCGCCGAGAGCAACCGTTCCAGGCTCGGAGCCAGCAGTTCCTCGGGCTGATGCAGTAGAATATCGATAGCACTCTGCCTAAGTGAGCCAGTCTTCAGCTTCAGCAAGCCCTCCACCTGCTTCAGCTCGCTCTCCTGCAGAGACAGCCGCTTCACTCGGCGCAACGCATGCTCACGATTCGTCATGCTCTTATCAGAGAGGGAGGCGAAGATGAAGGCCCGCTGCTGCTCAGCTTCGGCATCACTTGCAAAATAGTTGATCAAATCGCCCCGCAGATCCGGACTCATCTCCCCAGACTTTTCAATCAGCTCGGCGATCCACTCGGCATCCATATCATAGGCGGTCAAATACATCATTTTACGAAGCACCAGATCGGGAGGAGTAGCTGAATTGCACAAAATCAAGCACTGCGGATACCCCCGACTTCTCCTTGATCGGAACCTCAGCGAGGATCGCCTTGAATCGAGCATAATCCTGCCTTCTCGCCGTTTTATCCTCCAACAATGGCGTGGAATTCAGCTTCAGCAAATGGTCTCTATTTTCGCTAAAACGCCAATCCTTACCATAATCAAAGCAATAATTCTGTAAAATCCAGTACAGCAGCTCGGGATCTCTCTCATCCAAGCTATTCCGGGCGATTTCCAGCTGTACCAACTTGTTCTGGCTGTTCGCCAGCACATATTGAGCGACGACCTTCTGGTAACGTTCTCCGTTCTCCATTAAATACTTAATCTGACCCGGCAAATCCTCTTCCTCATGTACGGCGGTAGCCCACAGGCTGATATAGACCTGATTCGCATTGGCGGAACCCAGCCACGCTTGACGTTGCGCCTCATCGGTCAGCGCAGTGTAAGCCTGCTGTAATAGTTGACCAACCACACGCTGATTCGCCGCTTCCAATCCCATTCCGGTCCAGGTGCCGAGCGCCCGCACAATAGAACTGAAGCGAGCCAGATTGTGATCCAGAATGATTTTCAGCAAATATAAATTCGCCTCAAGCGTACCCGCATCCATCTGTTCAGCGATCGATTGACGAAGTCCCTCCTGCAGCCGCGCCGCGATCAACAGCTCGCCAATCATCGTATATAAATCCTTGCGGTGGCTTAGCAGAATCCCCTTGATCATTTCAGCCTTTAGCAGCGCTGTCTGATTATCGCCGTATATAATCTCTCGTAATGCCTCTTCCACCCAGTCTTCGCCCCGATCCAGCTCATAGGCGATCAGATCCGGAACCACGCGATTCAGCCAATAGATGCGCTCGATCGTATAATCCGGCTTGGTTAAGTAGTCTCGTAGCGAGAATTGCAGAGATTCGGCCGAGAAAAGCTCCATAATTTTACTAAGCACCATATTGAGCTGGGCTTCTGGCCGCTGAGTCCGATACGGTCTCCGATAATAACCGAACGCATAGGGATATTCTGCCGCATGCTGAGTTATGTACTTTACAATTTCCGCTATTCGCTCACTCGCAATCGCAGACACCGTTCCCACAAGAGGAGCATAGAAGCTCTCCGAGCTTGCAGCGTTAAGCCTCTGTAATTCTTTCTGCAAGGCCAGATATCCATCACTATCGGGATTAATATGGCCTTCACGGATCAGCTTATAGAATGTCTCCACTAACGTATTCCCGGCCGCTCCGGCCTTTTTCACTCTGGCTTCAATCGCTTGCCAATACTGCTCTTCCTGGTTCAAATTATCCATCTTCTCCCCTCCATATTTACCACTGTCTTCCCGCCAGCATCGTAAAGCGCATAAAGACGACACGATCGCCCTCTCGGGGCACTAGCGGAGCATCCAAATGCTCAACTTCCATCTCATTGATGAACACCCGGTACAAACCGTCTGCAAAAGCGGTCAAAGCCGCATCCACCGCCTGCTCAGGATCTGCCTGTCTATCATCATACATGGTTCCAAAGCCAACCTTCCCCTGTGCCGCGCTTTCCCCGATCTGTGCTTCCGTTAAGTAGGGAATCACAGTTTTCGCAGACTGTCGTTCCTTGAACGCCTGCACGCTCCCTTCCACCACCATCGTAATCAATTCGCGGAGAGTCTGCGGCGGGCTAGACAATTCAAGCTCCTGCGCCACAAGCTCCTTACGTTTTCCCGGCTTCTTCACCGTCACGGTCAGCTTCATCTACATCTCCCCATCACAACAATTATTGAACTGACACATCATCCGAATCTCAATCAAAATAAGTATAAAGCTTGGCAAGTTCTGTAATCAATTTCTATCATCATATGAGGGTAGGAAACGATGCTTTAGGCCTAGGATCGCTAGTTTGTTATTCCTATTACGTGGTGGATATTCTCGCGTCCAAGCGGCTTCGGTATACTTGATGTAATAATCTGTCGCGATGGATAAAAGTAAAATGATGGAGGTACTTATGACGCTACCGTTCAATAGCTGGCTGACCAATACGTTGCGACCGTCGTTCGGGCTACTGCCGATGGAAGAGGCTTGGGATATACTTGAAATCCGGAAGGGATACTTCGTCTGTATGGAGGGTGATATGATACGAAAACGCATCTCGGTCAGCGAACAAGCATCAGCCACTTCTAATAGCAAAAGCCTGCAAAAGTGCATCTTTTTTCGGAGATTACGCGAGATTCAAGAAAATTCCTGCAAAAATGCATCTTTTTAGGCGGAAAAGTGAGTTGTGAGCATAAAACTTTGCAAAAGCCTGCACTTCTGCAGGCTTTTCCCATTACAGCACTTAAATCGGAGAAAAGGATGCATTTTTGCATCTTTTTTGTTCCCTTCCTGCTCCTGTTCTGGCCTTCTCGACCCTGTAAAGCCCAATAAGATAGTTCAGAAATAAAAAGCACTGCCCCTCTATCTCTGTGGAGCAGTGCTTTTGCTATGGTCTTCAGGCTCTATGCCTCATCAATAAGCTCAGGCTCAGATGCTTGGCAGCACCGGATCGACCTTCACCGGTTCGCCAGTCTCCAGCGACCGCTGAGCGGCCACGGCAGCCCGCTGGGCCATAATGACGTCTTCGCCAGTTGCGAGCAGCGGCGTGCCGTCCAGCAAGGCTCTGACGAAGAAGCGCGTCTCTTCCATATAAGCATCACGGTAACGCTCGTTAAAGATCGGCAACGGCTTCTTCAGGTTGGTGCTACTGCTGGTATAATGCTCTACCGTTGATTGATTCACGTTCTCGGCCTTCAGCATCCCTTCCGTGCCGAATACTTCCACCCGCTGATCATAGCCATATACAGCGCGGCGGCTGTTATCGATCAGAGCAAAGGCACCGTTCTCAAATTGCAGGACAATCGCTAGAGTATCGACATCGCCAATTTCCTGCAGCTTAGGATCAATCAAGGTTCCTCCCTTGGCATATACCTCCGTAATATTGCTTCCCATCATATAACGTGCCATATCGAAGTCATGCATGGTGAAGTCAAACAGCAGACCGCCGATGCGTTTGATCAGATCGTACGGCAGCAAATCCGGATCACGTGAAGTGATCTTGACGATTTGCGGATCGCCGATTTTGCCGGCGCGCACTTGCTCGTAGATATTCCGGAACTGCTGGTCGATCCGGCGATTGAACCCAATTTGCAGCTTGACTCCATGCTTCTTCACTTCCTCCAGCACCTTGATGCTGGCTTCCTCGTTCAGATCCATGCTGAGGGGCTTCTCACAGAAAATATGCTTCCCCGCTCTGACAGCGGCGATCACAATCTCTTCATGTGTATCTGTCGAGGTGAAGACGAATATGGCTTCGATATCATCATTAACCAACAGCTCGTGATAATCCTGATAGGTATGGTTGATTCCCATTTGGCCAAGCTCAGCTTTAGCATTGTCGATGAAAAGATCAGCTGCCGCCACAATTTGCACCTCGGACATCTGGATCAGATTGCTGATGTGCATCATGCCTACGCGACCTGCACCAATTACACCACATTTAATTTTTTTCAAGTTAATTTCTCTCCCTCTATCTATTATCTCTATCCTAGATTTAGCCGATCTTAACCAGCTCGCCGGTTTCTGCCGATTTCTTGCACGCCTCAGCGATCAGCAAAGCTCTGATTCCGTCTTCCATCGTTACGCTGCCTGGTTGCTTGGTTTGTACACGGTGGATGAAGTCCTTCAATTCATTGATGAAGGCTTGTTCAAAACGCTCTGCGAAGCTTTGCATACTTGGGCGTACCACACCAGCCTCAGTGAACAGCGTTACAAAATCCTTCTCCGGCTCTTGCGCGATCCGAATCCAGCCGTTGGAGCCCATGATTTCCATTTCAACCTGATTACCGTGCGCAGCATGACGTCCGCCGATTAGAGTTGCCACCATGCCATTGGCAAATTTCAGGGTTGCTACGCCAGTCTCGTATTCGCCGATCGCTTCCAGTTGAGGTGCAGCAATATTGTTGCCCAGCGACCAGGTTTGCACGGGTTCCTTGCCTGTATACCAACGGATCAGGTCGATGTCATGGATACACATGTCAACGAAGATACCGCCGCTGTCATTGTCTGTAGCAAATTTCGTAAAGCTCTCCATGCCCGAGATCGGGTCAATGCCATAAGCACGAATGTAGATAATGTCGCCGATCTTACCGTTGTCTACCAGCTCTTTAGCATGACGGTAGGAAGCATCGTAACGACGCATGAAGCCAAGCTGGAAGGTCAGTTCCGGATGAGCCTGGATCGCCGCTTCCATCTCGCGTACGCCTTCATCCAGATGAAGGCCGACCGGCTTCTCACAGAATACATGCTTGCCCGCATTCAGCGCGTATGTCGTCATTTCCGGGTGGAAGCCGGTTGGTGTTACAATGACAACTGCATCAATATCCTCAGTATCGATCATTTCCTTATAATCGGTGTATGTGTTAACGCCAAAGTTCTTCTTGGCATAGTCAAGCTGGCTTTGATCCAGAGCGCAGACCGCCTTCACGTCTGCTTCACTTACTAAATTAACAAGATGATCGGCATGCACCATACCCAAACGTCCCAAACCAATTACGCCAATTTTTACTTTTTCCATGTTGATAGACACTCCTTCTACGAGAATGATATGGATAACAATATATAGATGAACTTAGAAGCAATTTCAGGCCTTATCCGCACATCGGAACACCTGATGACTTGCCTCAAGCAGATCCCGCTAAAATTTGAATTTAACCTGCATTTACTTGTGTTGAGCTTTGTTTGTCCTTTTTGCCTCTGTTGCAGAAGAATTCCTCAATTTCATCCAGTGATTTGCCCTTCGTCTCTGGCAGTAAAGTATTCACGAGAATTAAACCGATCACAGCACAGCCGGCAAAGATATAGAAGATCGCGTTGATGCCAATCGCTTCAAGCATCGGCGGGAACAACAAGCCTACAAGGAAATTCGCTGTCCACAGCACGAAGGTGGCAATCCCCATGAACATACCACGATACTCACCCGGGAAAATTTCAGAAATCAACAGCCATGTACAAGGGCCAACCGCACCCTGGAAGGCGAAAATATAGATAAAGATCAGTGCCAATAATACATAAGGAGTATAGCTCATGCCTGCTAACAGATTCGACAGAACCCCGACAAGAACTAGGGAAGCAGCACAGACGATCAGACCGACGCTGTCCAGCTTCTTGCGCCCCATTTTATCGACCACATTCATTGCGATCATCGCGCCAGCAACACAGAGGACTCCATTAAATACGTTGAACATCAGCGCCGCTTGCTTGGAAAATCCGAAGTTCTCCATAATATTCGTGCTATAGTACATCATGGCGTTAATGCCGACAAATTGCTGAATGATTCCTAACAAACAGCCAATCACAGCTACCCGGACGGCCCAGGCTGGAATTTTACCGCGTGTCTTGACCACTTTGCACTTCTGCTGCAGTTGCTCCTGCATTTCATGAAGTTCAGCAATTTGTGCCTTCTGATCTTCATCCCGCGAATAGATTGATTTAATCACTTCAACCGCTTTTTGCAGCTTGCCTTGCTTGACTAACCATTTTGGAGACTCGAATACCTTCGTCATACCAATGATCATTACCAGCGCCGGAATGATAGCTACCCCCATCATGAGACGCCATGCACCGCTATAGAGGATCGTGCCATCGGAACCGATGAATAATCGTCCGAGCAGCCAGTTCAGTAGAAATGCTAGAAATTGTCCGCTGACAATCATCACCTGATTGATCGAAACAACCCGTCCGCGACTTGCAGTGGTTGAAATCTCCGCCAGATAGATCGGGACGGTAGCCGAGGCCGAACCAACCGCTAACCCCAGGAAGAATCTCGCGCCGACCAGGAACCATGCGCTTGGCGCCATCGCACAACCGACAGCACCGATCAGGAATATCCAGGAGATGATGCGCAGTGTCTTCTTGCGCCCAATCTTGTCACTAATACCGCCACCGAAGATGGCACCTATTGCCGCGCTCAATTCCAGTGCAGATGAGATGAGACCTTGCATCCACGAGCTGATATTCCAGCTATCCACCAGAAAGCTTAAACTACCATTTACAACCGCTGTGTTATGTCCAAACAACAATCCGCCAATCGTCACAATTAAAGCAATCAGTAACACTTTACTCTTACTCACGCGTTCACTCACTATTGCTTCCTCCCTCTACGTCAGCCCAAGTCACATTTCAACACACGACTATGCAACAGTTGTCCTTTGCTCTTATGATGCTGCCGAAGTAGATGCATCACGTTCACCTGCAAAGTAGTTCTCGATTTCCTCCAATGTTTTGCCTTTTGTCTCTGGAACCATCGTATTGACGACGATCATGCCCAACACCGCACAACCGGCGAAGCCATAGAAAATAGCATTGATGCCGACCTGATTAATCAGCACAGGTACGAACAGCCCGACACAGAAGTTAGCCATCCACAATACGAAAGTAGCGATTCCTGTAAACTTGCCGCGGTATTTTGCCGGGAAAATCTCTGAAATTAACACCCATGTACATGGCCCAAGCGCACCTTGGAAAGCGAAAATATAGACGAAGATCAGAACGAGCAGAACATAAGGCGTATAAGACTGTCCAGCCAGCACAACCGACAATACAGCTACAAGTACGAGGGCCACTGCACAGAATATAAGTCCCAGGTTCTCCAGCTTCTTGCGTCCCATCTTATCGATAATCGACATACCGACGAATGAAGCCAAGACACAGATCACACCGTTAAGTACATTGAAAATAAGTGCCGCTTGTTCACCAAAGCCGAATTTCTCCAAAATATTCGTGCTGTAATACATCATGGCATTGATGCCGACGAACTGTTGAATGATGCCGAGCAAGCAGCCGATCACTAGCACTTTGTAAGCCCAGCCCGGGATTTTACCCATGGCGGATTTTTCTCCCTGCTTGTTCTGCTGTAATGCTTGCAGTTCATGGATCTCAGCCTGTTGCATTTCCTCATTGCTGTAGATTCCTTTTATAATCTGCACGGCATCCTGCAATTTGCCTTGCTTCACCAGCCACTTAGGCGATTCCATGACCTTCGTCATGCCGATAATCATAATGACCGCTGGAATAGCGGCTACACCCATCATCAGACGCCATGTGCCCGCATTGTCATAGAAGACATTACCGAGAATCGCATTGAGTAAAAAGGCCAAGAACTGTCCACCCACGATCATAACCTGGTTAAGCCCGACCATCTTACCGCGCTGCGACGGCGTAGATACCTCCGCCAAGTAAATCGGAATTACCGCCGAGGCTGAACCTACAGCCAGCCCCAGGAAGAAGCGGGCCGCGATCAATACGCCTACATTCGGTGCCAAGGCGCAGCCCAGAGCCCCGATCAAGAAAATCCAGGCGATGATGCGCAGCGTCTTCTTACGTCCTATAGAGTCGCTGATACTACCGCCGAAAATAGCTCCGAACGCCGCTGCCAGTGTCAATGCGGAAGAGATAAACCCTTGGGTCCAGTCGTTAATCCCCCAGTCCCGGACGATAAAGCTTAAGCTTCCGTTGACGACCGCGGTGTTCACACCGAACAGCAATCCTCCAATCGTTACGATAATCGCAATCATAAGCAATTTATTGCTTGACTTTGCCACTATATATTCCTCCAATTAGATTGTGATTCATTTCACAGATGATGAATAATTAATTTGCATCCATCCTATGAACCCTTCATGCTCATATTTATTGGACGCATCCTTTTAGTCTGGAACCCTTTCTACTCTGACAGGCTTGCCAGTAACTAAAGATTGCCGGGCTGCCTGCGCAACTTTGACGGCCATAATTCCATCGATGATGGTACAAGCCACCTCTGCATTATTTTGAATCGAATCGGCGAAGAATTTAGCCTCGGTTGCATACGATTTCATGTAACGCTGTAAGAAGAAGTATTGCGGCTTCTCCGACTGAATTCCCTGATTTGACGAATATACGGTGTTGAAGTCACTATGGTTGGCGTTCTGAAGCATCCCTTCCGAGCCGAACGCTTCGAGACGTTGGTCGTAGCCATAAACGGCCTGACGGCTATTATCGATCACTCCGATAACACCGTTAGCGAATTTCAAAGTCGTAATTGCTGTATCGATATCTCCGTATTGGGCATAGTCCGGATTAATCAATCTCGCCCCACTCACATACACTTCCTCAATTTCCCCGAACATATTGCGCGCCATATCGAAGTCATGAATCGCCATATCCATAAATAGCCCGCCTGAGTCCTTCACATAGTCCAGCCCAGGAGCTTCAGGATCACGTGATGTAATTTTGAGTATATGTGGTACACCAATCTTATCAATTTGTCCCTTGATGCTCAAGAAATCATCATCAAAGCGACGATTAAAACCAAGCTGGAAGACGATATTATGCTTTTTCACTTCATGATAGGCATCCATAATGGCGTCCAGATCCGATCCGATCGGTTTTTCACATAAAATATGCTTGTTTGCCTGGGCAGCTGCCTTGATCATTTCCGGGTGTAATGATGTCGGCGTGCAGATCAGTACCGCATCCACCTCTTCATCGGCTAGCACATCCCGATAATCCTGAACATATTCAATGTTTGGATACCGCTGCGCAAAGTCCCTAGCTGGCTTGATGTCACAGACTGACTTGATGGAATATCGTTCATTTTTAAGCAAATGATTCATATGAACTTGGCCAATTCTACCAAAACCAATCAATGATATTGAAATTTTACTCACTACTTACCACTCCTCTAGCTGAAATTATGAAAAACCCGGTGTAGCAAGAAACTTGTATTTCCTTGTTATCGCTTACAATGTATTAAACAATTTTTCCGGCAGAAATGCAATACTTTTTTTGCTCAAAAACGGATTTTAATTTGTATTTTTGATTAACTATTGAACTTTTATAGTAATTCTTTGGTTTTATTTGATGAAAACTTACCCATTCATAGCTTGAACTTAGAGGGTGTAAAGGTTATTCACGATTAAAATCGCATATATCTCCTTAGTATTTCATCTGGAAAACTCGTTATCATCCATAATGAATAAGTTTGTTGATATTTTAGGTTAACTTTTGAATGTTTTATGTTTAATCATAGTTTTGTTATTGACCATTTGCTCATTTTAGACTATTATACAATTGTGCAAAAGAGGTGAGCTATTGCAGTTCAAATGTAAGCGCTGCCTAAGCAGTAAGGATGACATTCTATTATGGAGGGAAACAACATGAGCAAGTTGAAGATGGGCATTATCGGATTAGGACGTATGGGAATGGAGCATGCCAAGCATATCGCAGCTAATGCAGGTCAAGTCGAAGCGCTGGCAGCTTGTGCACTTGATGACGGACAACTGGCCGTGGCCAAAGAACTTGGCTTCAAGGCGGTATACAAAGATTATAAAGAGATGCTTGATAAAGAGGACATCGAAGCGATTATCGTGGCATCGCCAACAGATCTTCATACAGAAATGTGCGCATACATCTTGCAGCATCCGAAGAAGATTCATATTTTCTGCGAAAAACCATTAGACATGAATGTAAACGACGAGACGGAAAGCATGAAGATTTACAATCTGGTAAAGCAAGCGGACGTCGTGTTCCAAATTGGCTTCAACCGCCGTATGGACAAACAGTATCGTGCTGCCTATGAGCAAATTCAAGAAGGAAAAATCGGTGATCCACAAGTCGTTAAGATTACCTCCCGCGATCCGTTCGTTATTTCTATCGATCTGATCAAACGCATTGGTGGCTTGCTCGTCGACTTCACCACGTATGACTTCGATATGGCCCGCTACATGATGGGCAGCAATATTAAAGAAGTGTACGCTAAAGGCGGTGTCCTGATCGAACCGAAACTGAAAGAGGTCGACGATATCGATACCTTGGCCCTGGTTCTTGAATTCGAGAACGGCACGTTCGGTTTAATCGATAATAGCCGCCAAGCGGTATATGGCTATGATGTGCGTGTTGAAGTATTCGGCTCCGAAGGCATGCTCAAAGTCGAAAACGTAAACAAATCAGCAGTCGAGTATTACAATAAAGACAATGCTCAACTGAAAAATCCTCTGCCTATCTTCATGGAGCGCTATGAAGAAGCTTATATCTCCGAAATGGACAGCTTCATTCAATCCGTTAAAAGCGGCACTCCAGTTGTCTGCTCGATCGAAGACGTTATCCTGGCGCAACGCGCCGCCGCTGCTGGGCTTGAATCACTGCGGACAGGCAAGCCAGTTCGCGTCAATAATGAATTTTGATCAGCTAGTATCTAAACAATAATGGCATGACTGCTTTATAATAAAAGCCAAGCGTATCTCGCTTGGCTTCTTACTTTGCTATGTATAGGAGACGACTATGGAAACGATATTCTTCATCTTACTCACTGTGATAGCCGGTGTCTTCTTCCCGCTGCAGAGCGGATTTAATGCTGAGCTGCGAAGAAATGTAGGCTCCCCTTATCTATCCGGAGGGATCAGCAATCTGATCGGCGCGGCTATCATGATCTTCATCGGCTTTCTCTTCCGCAAGCAAATTCCGATGCTGGTACCGCACACGTCGGCGGGCAACTGGTGGATGTGGGGCGGCGGTGTACTCAGCGCAGTCATCGTCACGACAATGATCGTAGCGCCGGTACGCATCGGCTATGCGACATTCATCTCCATCCTGCTGAGCGGACAGATCATCATGGCGATGATCATCGACCACTTTGGCCTATTCGGCTCCGATGTCACTCCAATCTCGCTGCGCCATATTCTGGGCGCCCTTCTCCTGATTGCCGGCATTGTGCTGATCAAGAAGTAAAATAAAGTTTCTAACGGAACTGAGGGCCGCTATTTCCACAATTTCGTCCATTTAAAAAATGTAACGGAAATAGCTGGCCTTATTCTTTAGTTCCCTCCCACTTTCAGCCCCTTTGAGAGCAAATAAGGATCTACATTTCCGTTACACACAGCAAAAAGCAGGACGGGGAAAGACTTCACATTTTGCTCCCCATCCTGCTTTCATTTCAAAATCTTACTGGCGATTAATATTTCCTCGCTGACTTGCGTTTCTCTTGCTTCGCCGCGTAGGCTTGCTCAACTTCCTCACGCTTCGAGACGGCGGATACGCCGACATTCCACCAGCTGCCCTCACAGTCTGCTGACATCGTCTTCGGCAGCACCTTGACATGGATCAGGGTCGATACATTCTGCTGCTTCGCATCGAGCACAGCCGCTTCGAATTGCCTCATCGTATGCACTTCATAGGACTTCGCACCATATGCCGTACCGATCGCAGCATAATCAATATTCATGATCTGTCCATCGCTATCGCGGAATTCCGTCCCGAAATTATCGCAGCCATGCGCCATCTGCAAATTGTTAATGCAGCCGAAGCCGGAATTGTCAAACAGGACGATATTAATCTTCTGTCTATATTGTAGCGCCGTAACGAGCTCGGTATGCAGCATCAGGAAGCTGCCGTCGCCAAGCAGCGCATAGACCTCTTGATCTGGCGCGGCCAGCTTCACGCCAACACTGCCTGCGATCTCGTAGCCCATGCAGGAATAACCATACTCCAGATGATAGGTGTTCGGTACCTTGACATTCCACAGCCGCTGCATATCGCCCGGTAGCGATCCCGCTGATCCGACAACAATCGCATCATCGTCAGCCAGATCGTTAAGCTTGATGAACACCTCGGTCTGGGTCAGTTCCGTCCCCAACGCCTCCGCGTATTCATTCATCCGCTCCTGAGTGTAATGTCCGGCGATTTCAGGGGTGAAGCTCTGACGGTTGAACTGCGTCACTGCCAGGCGCTCTCTTTCCTTCAGCCATTCCTGCTTCAGCGTAGCGATCTCATCGCCGAATGCCGTCTTGTAGCCTGTTAATTTCGGCGTCAATTGCTCTATCGCCTGTTTCGGATCGGCTACCATTTGAAGGGCATCCATCTTATAGGTCTGACTGCGGTTGATGTTGATATTGATAAACTTCGTCTGTTCAAAATTGAAGATCGTCTTGGAAGAGGTCGTGAAATCATCGTATTTCGTACCCACCCCGATGATCAGATCCGCCGCCTGTACAGCCTTATTGCCCGCGCTCGTCCCATGCACACCCAGACCGCCCAGATCATTGACAAATTCATTCGTAATCGTCGATTTGCCGGAATGTGTGCTTACCAGTGGAATATGGCACTGCAAGGACCACTGCTCAAGCGCAGGACCCGCTTCGGAGTATTTGGCACCGTCGCCGATAATGATGACAGGGCGCTTGCTCTCCTTAATCAGCGCCGCTGCCGCTTCGATTTCCCGCTCCGTCGCCGGACGGCGATCCAAATAATGCACGCGCTTATTGAAGAATTCCTCTGGATAGTCATAGGCCTCCGCCTCCGTATCCTGCGGGATGGAGATCGCAACCGGGCCGGTCGTGGCCGGATTCGTAAGCACTTCAAAGGCGCGGATCAGCGCGCTCATAAGCTGTTCTGGCCGCTGCACGCGATCCCAGTAACGGGTTACGGCACGGAAGGCATCATTGGTGGTCAAGGCATGGCTATGCTCATGCTCCATTTGCTGCAATACCGGGTCTGGCTGACGGCTGGCAAAGGTGTCAGCTGGCAGGAACAATACCGGAATATTGTTGGCAAATGCCGTGGCTGCCGCCACCAGCATATTCGCCGATCCCGGGCCAGAAGAAGCCGTGACTGCATAAATCTTCTTGCACAGATTTTGCTTAGCGAAGGCGATTGCGGCATGAGCCATGCCCTGTTCATTCTTGCCCTGGAAATTACGTAAATGACCAGGCTCCTCAGCCAGTGCCTGTCCTATACCGAGTACATTGCCATGGCCGAAGATATGGAAAACCCCATCGACAAAGGGTGTTTCTGTCCCATCCACGCTCACATATTGCGCGTTCAAAAACTTGATCAAAGCTTGCGCCGTCGTTAATCGGATTGTTTTGCTCATTCCCCACACACTCCCAAACTTAATTTCATGTATCCGTATTCATATCTCAGATGCCGAATTCATTCATCATTATGGACCGCCTATGACCCGCCGCCAGAAGATGAAAGAAAGCTCAAGCGAGAAATTAGGCATTTCATTCAAAAATGAACGAAATGCCTTTTTTGATTATATTTTCGTGACTTGACGAATATAGTTCCGCGCTTTTTGAGCATACAGGAATGGATTAGCTTTAGCTGGGTCCTGCTCGGCTTCGACGACAATCCAGCCTTCATAACCGCTAGCATCGATCAGCTCCCAGATCGGACGGAAATCGATCATCCCGTCGCCTGGCACTGTGAACACGCCATTCTTCACACTCTGCAAGAAGCTCAGCTTCTCTTCTTTTACTTGTCTTAGCATATCCTCGCGGATATCCTTGAAGTGAATATGGAAAATACGGTCCTGATATTTCTTGAAAATCACCAGTGGATCTTCACCGGAGAATACCAGATGCCCTGTGTCAAACAATAGGGATACTTTGTCCGGGTCCGTGTTCGCCATCAAGCGGTCAATTTCAGCGGTCGTCTGTACGCCTGTACCCATATGATGGTGATAGACGATGCGCATATCTTTCTCACGAGCTAACGCACCAAGCTTCTCCAGGCCGCTTGTGAGTCTGTCCCATTCCTCATCCGTGAACACGGGTTTCTTATCGATAACCGGGGTATCCATCTGGCCTTGAACACTATGGCCCTGTTCGGATACGACAATGACCTTGGCGCCCATCGCGTGCAGGAAATCACGGTGCTGTACAAAAGCCGCCTCAGTCTCAGCATAAGGTTTCGTAGTCAGGAACGCGCTGAACCAGGCACTGGCCACATTAAGGCCTCGCAGCTCCAAATAGCTCTTCAGCACTTGCGGCTCGCGGGGATACTTGTTGCCGATCTCCGTACCGGTAAAACCGGATAAAGCCATCTCGCTGATACATTGCTCGAATGAGTTCTCCGCACCAAGCTCCGGCATATCGTCATTTGTCCACGCGATTGGTGCAATCCCAAGTGTAATACTCATTGTACGTAACCTCCCAATGTTGTTTGTATAGGATGTATTAGCTTATTTGCCATAGGTTGCAGCTTGCTCGCTCATTAGCTGCTCAATCGCCTTGATCGTCGGCATCGCTTCCGAGGAGCTATGCTTGCTGACGACAATCGCAGCGGCTGCGCTACCGTATTTCAGTGCTTCTTTTACATTTTTACCGTTATGAAGTGCAGTAATAAAGGCCGCTGCGTAGGAATCCCCGGCGCCGAATGTCTTCAGAACATTGGACTTGTAAGCAAATCCGCGGGTCATTTTGCCGCCGCGCTCGTAAGCATAGGAGCCTTCTACACCGTGCTTGATGACGATCAGCTGCGGCGCATATTTGAACAGCTCGGCTACGGTCGCATCATTGTCCCCGCCTTGGCGATTTTCCAGCATATCGAATTCATCTCTTGTACCAATAATGATATCAGCCTGACGCGCTGCAAGGGAATAGTAGATCGATACCTCTTCCGCATTCGTCCATGTGTATGGACGATAGTCCAGTTCAAAGATAACGCGGATATCATTCGCTTTGGCGATGGAGATGGCCTTAAGCACAGCCTCCCGCGAAGGACTTCTCGATAATGCCGTACCGGAGACGACAAGATTGGATGCTTGCTTGATATATTCCGCCGATACTTCTTCCGGGCGCAAATACAGGTCAGCTACCTCGTCACGATACATCAAAATGCTGCATTCTTCCGGACTCTTGATCTCTGTGAACGTAAGCCCGGATTTATGACCTTCCTGATCGACGACCATACCGTCTGTATTGACACCGGCTTCAGCCATATATTGCTTGATATAGTTACCATGCTGATCGTCCGGAATTTTACCGATAAAACCGACAGATAATCCCAGTTTAGCTGCACCGATTACAATATTAGCCGGCGAGCCGCCTACATATTTTGAGAATGTCATCGTTTCTTCCATCGGTCGGTTGTACTCGGCAGCGTTCAAATCAATGCATGCCCGACCAATCGCGATTACATCATATTTTTTTGCCATTTCATTCTTCTCCCTTACGGACGCTCTATGATCCATTCATGGTCCTTATCATTGTTGAATTTCCAGATCTTCTTAGGTCCGGCCATTATGTTCATATAATAGGATTCATAACCATCAGGAACCCCTACCGGGTGGTAACCTTTTGGCACAATGACCATCTCTTCATCATACACGGCCATCGTCTCATCAAGCAGACGATCATCTGTATAGACACGCTGCATAACATAGCCTTGACGCGGATTGATCTCATGATAGTAAGTCTCTTCGAGGAAAGACTCCTTCGGAAGATCATCCTGATCATGCTTATGTGGCGGATAGCTCGACCAGTTCGCAGTATCCGTGTACACTTCGACGACGAGCAGCTTCTCAGCAATCGGACTCTGATCATCAAGGATGTTGTGTACCAGCCGCTGGTTGTGATATTTACCACGTGCTTCGATGCGATTGGCCTCTGCAGGGATCAACGTCGTCTGGCGTGTCCGATCTTCAGTAGGAGCATAGGCCAGCAGCACTTTACCTTGTTGCTCGCAGGTAATGCTCACCTTCTTGCCCACAGGCACATATACACTATCCGTCGGTACTTTCTCGAATACACTGCTGCGTGTTCCTACGTGGGTAAATCGATGTTCGCCATCCGTAATTGTATACTTGCCTGTCAGCGCTACAACGCATAGCTCATGAGAGCGAAGCTCCAGTTCGATCTTTCCGCCTTCCGCCAGCCCGTACATTTGGGCCTCGATAAATTCGAGAGGTGCATTCTCTTTGGTGATGTGATGGAGTAAGGTTACTCCATCACTAACTTGATAACGAATTGGCGATCTTTTGAGTTGTACCATACTTGTCGCACGCTTCCTTCATTTAATGAAATAGACTATTTAATCAACATGCTTAGATGTTGTTCTCTCCGTAACGAGCCGTAACTACTTTTCTTCTGGTGTAGAACTCTACGCTATCTTTGCCGTTGCAGTGCAAATCGCCGTAGAAGGAATCCTTGTATCCCGAGAAAGCGAAGAAGGCCATAGGTGCCGGAACACCGAGGTTCACGCCGAGCATACCTGCATCGATATTCTCACGGAAGTAGCGAATCGCACTTGCATTGTTCGTGAACAGGCATGCCCCGTTAGCAAACGGAGATTTGTTCGCAAGCGCAACGCCTTCCTTCACGTCCTTGATGCGGATGACAGACAATACTGGAGCGAATAGCTCTTCTTTCCACAATGTCATGTCGGTTGTAACATTCTCGAAGATCGTCGGTCCAACGAAGTAGCCTTTTTCCGGAATGCCTGTACGTCCATCCAGTGTCAGCTTAGCTCCATCCGCAACCCCTTGCTCAATATAACGGAAGGTTCTGTCTTTGTTCTCTTGACGGATAACCGGACCCAGGAATGTATCCTTATCTAGTCCATCGCCGATCTTAATCGCCTTAGCCGCTTTAACCAGCTTCTCCATGAACTCGTCATAGATCGTATCTTCGACTGTCAATACTGCACAGGCCATGCAACGCTCGCCCGCCGAACCAAAGGCAGCGCTGATTACGTTCTGAACCGCTTCCTCCTGGTTCGCATCCTTCAATACGATGGTGTGGTTCTTCGCACCTGTAAGGGATTGCACCCGTTTCAGGTTCTTCGTGCCTTCGCGATACACATACTCACCCACTGGCTTCGAGCCGACGAAGGAGATCGCTTTGACCTTCTGATGCTCAAGCAGTCCGTTCACGACATCATGAGCGCCGTAGACGATGTTAAGCACACCTGCTGGCAGCCCGGCTTCCGTGAACAACTCAACCACCTTCTCTGCAAGCAGTGGTGTTTTCTCCGAAGGCTTCAGCACAAAGGTGTTACCCAGAGCAATCGCCATCGGGAACATCCAGCATGGTACCATCATCGGGAAGTTGAATGGTGCGATCCCGCCGATGACACCGATCGGATATTTGTAGTTCGTCGCTTCAACATCCGTAGCGATCGAAGACAGCGAATCGCCCATCATCAGGCTCGGTGCTCCTGCCGCGAACTCGACATTCTCGATCCCCCGCTGTACTTCGCCCAGCGATTCGAACAACGCCTTGCCGTTCTCCTTAGTGATCAACTCTGCCAGCTCTTGCTTGTGCTGGATCAGCAATTGTTGGAACTTGAATAATATACGTGCACGACGCGGCACTGCAACTTTGCTCCAGGTCTGGAATGCTGTATCTGCAGCCAGTACCGCTTGCTCGAGATCTTCTTTTGTAGACAAAGGGACTTTACATAACACTTCTTCTGTTGCCGGGTTGTAAACGTCTTCATATTGGGAAGTTGCACTTTCAACCCATTGGCCGTTAATGTAGTTTTTCAATTTTCTGCTCATCAATGGAATCCTCCTCTGGTGTTAACCCCTCTTTCAACATACTAACCTCAGTTGATCATAAGGTCAACAATTTTTCACGTAAAATGTTGTGAATTATCTGTAACATAACAATAAAATACTCATTTATCGACCACAATATTATCATTTATTAAAATTTTAGATATGTATATGCTCATTTGCCAAAGATATATCCATATCTCTAATCGTTTTACAACTTCCCCGTAATGAACTGAGCTTCTCCCTGTCCGAAGCTCCAATCGGCATCGGTATTCTCCACGATCGATATCATCAGATCGTCTGGGGAGATGCCACAGCGCTCCTTAAGCCTTTCCGCCAACAGCTTATATAGCTGCTGCTTCTGCGCCTGTGTCTTCTGCTTCGTCGTCACGCTGAGAACCACCAGCTGGTCAGAACGCCGGAACCCAAGTCCCGTATCTTCAATGACGAACTCCTCAGCCGGGTGCTGATGGACAATCTGATAGCGGTCGTCCTTCGGTACGGCGAACGCCTCTACCATCGCCTCATGCGCTGTATCAAGCAGCTTCTTCAGACTGGCCTGATCACGGCCTTGAATAAGATCAAATCTCAGTAATGGCATCTTAACCTTCCTTCCTTCCTTCATTCCTTGTATGGCATATCGCTACCGAATTACCGCGTTAATAATGCGGATATCAGTGGGCTGTACTAGCAACCACCGCTTTACCGGCAGAACCGAATTCACGGATTTTACCGCGCACGGTCTCCTTAATCGCCGCCGTTCCCGGCGTCAGAATCGCGCGGGGATCGTAGAGCGCAGGGTTGGTTTTCAGGGTACTCCGTACTGCAGCAGCCCATGCCTGGATACATTCTGTATTGATGTTGATCTTGGCATGTCCAAGCTGGATAGCCCGTTGAAGCTGATGATTAGGGATGCCAGAGGCACCATGCAGCACCAGCGGAATGCCGACATGCTTGGAGATCTGCTCCATTTCAGCAAATCCAAGCACCGTTTCTCCCTGGTATGGGCCATGCACAGAACCGAGAGCTGCGGCCAGTGCATCGATCCCTGTCTCCTTGACTAGAGCTGCGCATTCCCCAGGATCTGCATAACGGATTCCGCCAATCAGTCCATCCTCCATCCCGCCGACGGTGCCAACCTCCGCCTCTACAGACACACCATGAGGCTCGGCATAAGCTGTCACCGCACCAGTCATGGCTATATTCTCGGCAATCGGATGGTGCGAGCCATCGATCATTACGGAACTGAAGCCGGCGTCAATGGCCCCCTTGCAGTTGTCCACGCTTTGCCCATGATCGAGGTGAAGCACAACGGGCACCGTAACCCCCATTTCCTCTACGATGGATCGCACCATCGCCGCGATGACAGGATAGCCGCCCAGGAAGGGCACTAACCGGTCAGAAGCAGCCAATATGACCGGAGACTTCTCCTCTTCAGCTGCTTCCAAGATCCCTTGCGCCCATTGCAGCCCATTCACATTAAACTGCCCGACGGCATAATGCCCGTCCAAGGCGGTCTGCAGCATCTTCTTCATCGATACCAAAGTCATCGTCTACACATCTCCTCTTGATTGATTGCCGCTTGATTGGTCATATAATTGAAACATTATGAATAACTTATGATCATATTCTAGTGCAAAACCTATGTATTTTCAAGATTAAATTACAAACTAACCAAACAGACTATGTTAAATTAACAAAAAAGTACACTTCCCTTTAATTCTGAGAAATGCACTTAATCACCTCTTGTTTTTCCGCTGATAAGCGTGAAATTTCCAAACCCTACCTCTATAATGGGCTCGTCCAAATATAGGAAACTAACGCTTGTTAAATTGGCCCTATCCGGCGTAAAACATCGGCAGTTTATTGTGATTATTTTGCAAAAAATAGGTATTATCCGAAGCAAAGTTGCCCAAAATATTGATATAAGTTAGTAAAGTTCATATAATACTGTAAGTTAGTATATCAGTTTATGAGTGGTTGTGATAAAATAGATCACTAGATAAGTATAATTAAAGGAGAATATCGTATGAAGATACAGAGATTAGAAGATATAGAGCAGTTAGTTATAGAACGGGAGCATGTGACGATTCAGGACCTGTGCTCCATCTTTAAAGTTTCTGTGAATACGATTCGCCGGGATATCGATGCATTGGTCAAACGGGGTACGATTGAGAAGGTATATGGGGGAGTTCGAGCCAAGAAGAATAATACGCTGATCTCCTTTGAGCAACGGGATACGATGCAGCATGACCAGAAAAAAGCGATCGGAAAATTGGCCAGCAGCATGATCGAGCCTAATGACATCATCTTTATTGATTCCGGCACCACCACATCGCAAATTATGCGTTACCTGGACCCGAACATTACCTGCACGGTTTTTACGAATAACTTTGATGTGATTCATGTATGCACACAGATGCCGAACATCCGGCTGTTCGTCGTCGGTTCGCTCTATCAGGGCAATACTCGTTCATTCGTGAATGTGGATGGGGATTCCTACAGCCAGCGTTTCAATATTAACAAGGCATTCATGGCAGCTACGGGCGTAACGATCGCGAGCGGGCTGACCAACAGTAATCCGCTTGAATACGAGATCAAACATTCCATCTGCGCTAAGGCAAATGAAATCATCCTGCTCGTCGATGATTCCAAGTTCGGCAAATCAACCTTGCTGACCTATCTGCCGCTAGACGGTGTATCCGCGCTCGTTACAACCGGCAATGTGCCGAGAGAGTATGTGGAATACTGTGCGGAGCATGAGATCAAACTGCTGAAGGTTTAAAATAATATTCAAGAGGCGTCTTCCAAGTCGATCTTCCGACTTGGAAGACGCCTCTTTTGCATGTCCAAAAATGGGAACATCCCCCTGTTCATGTCGGATCATTTGGACACGGCCATAAATGTCCGTTAGCGCTGATTCTGTGGCACTCCAGCCTTTGTAACGGACATTTATGGCCATTACAAGGAAAATAGCCGCGAAAAATGGCATTTTGTGCTTCTAAGGGTCAATAGTGTCCGTTAGAGGAGAGTTGTTGTTGTTTTCAGGCTCTAACGGACATTTTTGACCGCTAGATCAGGGGGAGAGTCCTGACGGTCCGTGTTTGTCTCTTGCGCGAATAAATACGGTTAAATAAACATATAATTCTCCAAATCCGACCAGTCCAACTGCCCGATAAAGTGCATGTTTCGACCGCAGCATGGGCAATTCGGATAACCGACATCCTGCACCCACCCCGTCACGCAACTTTCACTGTCATCTTCCTCTGCCCCTTCTCCCTTGCTCCTATTAACCGATCGTCTCGACGACGTTGCCCTCTTGATCTTTAATATGCGTCTTCACGATTTGGAAGGACAGCCCGGGCAGCGATGCTAGCCCGAACTCGCTTTCCAGCGGGACCAGCCTTTGACTCAGCTCCGTGACAGCCTCTCGGTTCAAACGGATACTGACCTCCTGATCCTCCATATGAAACCCGGCGCTTTCTCCTGGCTCAAATATAACGCGGATCTCTTGACTGACCAGAGTAAGGTCTTTTTGTTTTAAAATCCGCCCACGCAGCAGCTTGCCGATAATTCCAGCCTGCTTTGCACCAAGCTTTACGCGATCCGGCTGTTTTTTGAACAATCCTTTCTTTCCGGGCTCCCAGCCTAGCTGATCCACGAACAAAAAGCCTGTATTGGAGCCTTCCTGCTCCATGCCCCGTTCAACCGCCTCGGCAATCGCCGGAACCTCCAGAAGGGAATCCCGCGATAAATCCGTAACATACCCTGGGATCTGCGCCAGGCCCGCCTCAAGCACACCCAGGGTATTCCAGGTCTGCATCGCCTCAAGCTCATCGCCTGTAATGCCGACCATTTGAATAAATTCTACATGACCATTCGTTGTATCGATCGCCGGGAGCTCTGGGTCGTGTGTAAAAGCAAGGGCGGTGAGAAGCGTATCCGCGCCGAGACAAATCGGGCCGTTGGCATCCAAATAATCACCGGAACGGAACACATTGCCGCTGCCGAACACGTATCTTCCCATATTTTGCAGCAGATTGAGCGCCCATGCTGGCGGCTCTTCCTCGTCTTCTTTCCGTACCAGCCGGAACGTAAGCTCGAACCCGTAGCCGCTATGCTCGGCATTCTCGGATTCCTTCTCATACAATTCCGAGAATCCATACGTGACAAAATGCCAATGCGGCACCGGCGTCTCACTTTTATAAGCGCTAATCCCATCGAGCGGGTCCGGCCCTCCCAGGGCATAAGGGATCATCGTCCCATAATGCTTCGGTTGCTGCTCCCCGTAGATTTTACCTAATTCCAGATCAATCGCATCCCAACCGGGGGCATTTACTTCTTCGCTCATTATTTTTCCTCCTATGTATTCATTGGCTAATTTATTTTTCTAACGAAACTGCAGATCGCTATGGCCTCAGGACCAAGTTCAACCCCTAGTGATATCCAGTTTCGTTAGAACGTTTGTAGTTAGAAAGCTTGTAAAGGTACTTCTGCTCGGAATTACATGATCAACACCTCTTTCTTTTCAAAATACTGCTTATTGACGACTCTGCACCTTTACTCTCTCTTACTCTGCCGTTGTCTCGGCAAGCAGGTTCGGTTCAACCGGTTTGCTGAGCCAGTGCTCATCGGTTTGGACATGATTGGTACGGACGAATTTGGCCATGGACCGTTTGAAATCCTCATAGGCAAAAGCTGAAGCCAGTCTGACGACGTATCCTTCCTGTTCTCCGCCACAGCGAGACTGCCGGGTATAACACGCTTTCGCCGCTTCCTCGCTCCATATTCCCCGGTACAGCACAGGAACTGCCGATAAATGAAGCCGTGCCGCCCATTCCACCGTCTCGTCCCAGGACAGGCAAACATTCTGCTCATTCCACACAGAGAACAGCATGAAATAACTTGGCAGCGCCGAATAATACAGGGAATGCTTCGCGTACACATTTTCACCGCATAACCGATATCCTTCCGGAATCAGGTACTTTATGCCACCATGCAGCGTTTTGACATAATGCCGGGAAGGATGGTCCTTGCTGTCCAGGGATCGGGCATGAATGAAGTCCGGGTACATCGTGGTGTTTTCGCCGTCCATTTTTTCGGTAATCACGACTTCCTGACCGGTAAAATGATCGGTATCCCGCAAAATCCTGTCATCATCGGTATACCCACGCGACCATGGCAGATGCATCGTCCTCGGATATTTGATTTTCATAGTTTTGATTCACCTCTTTTCTGTCTTGATGCTATACAGCCTCCTCATTTAGCAAAGGAATCCGCCTCGGCAAAAAAATACAGCTCCGCCAGCCGTTCCTCGCCGAGCAGATGATAAATCTGCGACGCTCCCGCATCCCCGCCGTGCAAAATCTCCATATGGAAGCTGACCAAATTCACGACATGCAGAATAAAATCATCTTCATAGCCAAGCTCCTTCAGCACATGGCAGGCTATGATGGCCGACACATGCTCATGCCCGTAATACGAGTAGTACCCGCGCGCCTCCTTCCATACTTTGCAGAACGGTTTGCCCGCGTCGTGGAATAGGGCTGCAAGCTGCATCGCCAGCAAATTCTCGCCTTCATAGAAGACATTGATATAATCCAGGACGGCATAGGTATGCTCGGATAGGGTTCTGGAATGATGCGGGTTCTCCTGATCATATCCCAGCATCACCTGGAAATGAGGCGAGCTTGCCAAGTAAGCAAACAGTTCATCATGCCCCGGCTGCATGTCCAGCAGTTGTTCCAATCTGGAGCGATCAAGGCCGGTCTTAGCCGCAGCATGAACCAGATGCAAAGCGTGAAACCCTTCACCCAGAACAGGGAATTCTAAATTTCTGGCAAACTTGGTGAGTACCTTGTCGCTGATCTGCCGCTTTCTCCCCTCGATTCTTGCCTTCGCTACCTCATAAGGAGTATCGAATACGTGACACTGAACCGGGATTTCTCTGAAACGTTTCAAAAACTTAAGTCGCCGATCCCGGCTGACATTCGTGGCATCAAAGATCACATTCCTGTCCG
This sequence comes from Paenibacillus aceti, assembly GCF_003614185.1. Lineage (GTDB taxonomy): Bacteria > Bacillota > Bacilli > Paenibacillales > Paenibacillaceae > Fontibacillus > Fontibacillus aceti. Next base: position 1,037,999 of record NZ_KZ987724.1, on the reverse strand, counting down.
CCCCAAGTGCCTGCTCTATCTCCGCAAAAGCCTCATCAAACACCAAATACGTGTTCTTCTGCTTCGACTCGCTGCCGAACAATCTTTCCCGAATGGAATCGGTCGCTACCAGCACTGCTCTTTCCCGTTTGCCCAATTCCTTGGCATAATGACTTTTCCCGCTGCCCGGAATCCCGACCAGCATATGAATCACACTCATCGCATATCACCTCCTTTCTGGCAGCACTATTCCAGTATAAAGGATACATTTTACAAAACACACAGGACTATCGACGCATCGGGCTCGGCCTTTTCACCTGAATTTTCCTGTCCAGCGCCTTCCAGGACCTATTTCCATGGTATAATTTTACGGATCTAAAATGAAAAGGGGATTGGCGTCCTATGAGAAGAGTCTTTCTAAATCCAGACAACGATAAAACCTGGGAGATCACCTGTGAAGGGGAACGCGTCATCCGATCCAATAACGGAGGCAAGCCTAGGGAGAAATTATTCGACGATCCGCAGCAAGCCGCCAAATACGCGGAGAAAGAGATGTGGAGCAAGCTTAAAAAGGGCTTCATTTATAGAAATCCCGAAGCAGCGCCGGGCTCTCCGTTGTTTCAGCTCCATATCGGCTCCGGTTACACCGGTTTCATGCCGTTGGCTGCTGTCCCCGGCACCAATCAGTTCTATGCAGGATATGTGGTTGGCCAATTTGAAAAGGAAGAAATCTATCATCTGGACGAGCATGGGCAGAAGCAGCTCATTTGGGTGCTAGAGGGCAATCATTTGATCTATGATATGTTTTATTGCCCGGAAGCGGGTGAGCTTCTGATCGACGATAGCCATCAAATTTCAGGCCTGTCTGCGGATGGGGGCGTTCACAGCTACACCTCGTTCACACGTGATAGCATACTCTACCTGTCGGGAAACCGGGGGCTCTGGTACGATGGTGCCCGATTGATAGTGATGGATCTGTTGACGAAGGAACACCTCTATCAGACCGAGGCCACGCCGGAAATGGTCAACGGTTATAGCCGTCAGCTATGCGGAGGGCTGGCGCGAAGCGGGCGAAGAATAGCCTACTGTACTCACCCTGATACTATGGTCATTTATGATCTCGACACTGGCATAGAACATTCGATAGCCAAAGAAATCAGTGCTATGACCGTTGCCATGTATTTTTCAGCCGATGATCGCTACTTATTCACTCAAGAGCGGTACGGCTCAGGGGAGCTAGCATGCTATGATATGAACTCTCTAACAAGAAGATCGGAATGGAGAAAAGAGCAGGTCAGTAGCTTTGCTGTGCATCCTGCCAAGCCGTTACTGGCCCTATTCAGGTTTGGAAAAGTGGAACTGTATCATACAGAGTCTTGGCAGCGGATCCTCGAATTCAAACCCGAACATGTCGTGAAGAACTGCAAGCTGGTCTTTACTGAAGATTATTTAGCATTGTATTCAGACTACGGCTGTATCAGTCTGTATGCTATTTAACACTAACTGCCTTCTCTAACGCTTAATCTAACGCGCTAAATTTTAACGAAACTGGGGAGCGCTATTTGTGGCAAAAAGGGGGACTAGGAAATCTAACGAAACAGGGGATCGCTATTGAGGTCAAAAAGAGGTTAAATGATAGTTTTTCACCTCAATAACGATATGGTGTTTCGTTAGATTGGAGCAGGTGCTGATTTCTTGAAAATAACGATATGGTGTTTCGTTAGAGCTACGGGAGACTGTCCCTCAATACTCTATTTAAATTCCGGCAGCCAGCTGCCATGTGCTTCGAGCAAGTCATCGCAGAGCGAGACGATGTCATCGATAGACAGCTCGGCAGAGGTATGCGGATCGAGCAGGGCAGCATGGTAGATATGCTCCTTGCGTCCGGTTACGGCTGCTTCCATCGTCAGTAGCTGCGTGTTGATGTTCGTCCTGTTCAGGGCGGCCAACTGCGGCGGCAGCGCTCCTACATAGGTTGGTGTAATTCCGGATGCATCGACCAGACAAGGCACCTCCACACAAGCTTCGGACGGCAGATTGGTAATCAGCCCGGTGTTCATCACATTGCCGCCGATCTTGAACGGCTTGTTCGTCTCGATCGCTTCCATAATATAAGAGGCATATTCATGAGTGCGGACATGCTCGATACTCTCGCTGGCGAACAGCTTCTCACGCATTTCCTTCCAGCCCTTGATCTGTTCGATACAGCGGCGCGGATACTCGTCAAGCGGAATATTGAAGCGTTCGATCAGCTCGGGATAATTGCGCTTGATGAAGTAAGGATGGTACTCGGCATTATGCTCAGACGATTCTGTGACATAGTAGCCGAAGCGCAGCATCAGCTCGAACCGCACCATATCATGATGCTTCTCCTTCTGTTTCTCCGCCGCCCGGCGCTTGATCTCGGGATACAAGTCGACCCCGTCCTTCGTAACTTCGAGCAACCAGGCCATATGATTGATACCGGCGATTTTCGATTGCACCCCTTCATGATCCATGCCTAATGATTCGAACAGCCCCGGCACACAGACCTGCACGCTATGGCACAATCCCACCGTCTGAATCCCGCCTACCGTATTCATCACATTCGTCAGTACCGCCATCGGATTCGTATAATTCAGGAACAAGGCATCCGGGCATACCTCCTGCATATCCTGTGCAAAATCAAGCATAACCGGAATCGTCCGCAAATTACGGAAGATCCCCCCGATCCCCAGAGTATCCGCAATCGTCTGACGCAAGCCATACTTCTTCGGGATTTCAAAATCCGTAATCGTACAAGGATCATAGCCGCCGACCTGAATCGCATTAATGACGTAATTGGCGCCCTTAAGAGCCGCCTTGCGATCATGATACGCCTTGACTGTGCAGCTGCTTCCGAGGGTCTCCCTCATGCTGTTCAGCAATCTCTCCGAGTCACTTAAGCGCTCCTCATCTATATCATACAGAGCCAATTCGAAGCCCTGCAGAGCTTCCGTGAGCATCACATCGCCCAGAACATTTTTGACAAAAACTGTACTGCCTGCACCTAGAAAAGTGATCTTCGACACTGAATCATCGCCTCCATCTATAGTCTATCTTGAGTATAGGCGCTGACCACAGATAGAGACATGGAGCTACCCATGATTCACATGTCATAATCCAATATTTATTCACTCTATCCAGCAAAATACCTTAATATTGCCTGTTATAATGTAATATAGCATAAGCAATTTAACAGGTATGGGAGGAGTCTGCCCTATGTCGCGGATCAATGTAACGATTAATTCTGAGATGCCGTCGGATCGGCTCGATCTGAATTTAATATTTTTTGGCAAAGAGGAATGCCTTCCTAATCATAGCTGGGGGCCTGGAGTCCGGGACTCCTACGTCCTTCATTATGTTCACAGCGGCTGCGGCAGGTTTAGAAGCGGAGAGGAGAGCCATCTCCTGTCTGCCGGTCAAGGCTTCCTGATTCCGCCGGACATCATCGTCCATTATCAGGCGGATGAGCTCGATCCCTGGACTTATTCCTGGGTCGCCTTCAAGGGGCTTAGCGCCAAATCCTTCATGAGACGCGCACAGCTTGAAGCGCCGCAGCTCGTCTATGATGCGAAGCAAAGCCCATACTTCGAATCGTTCTATGATGATCTATTGGCCGTCTATTCGGAGCGAAGCAGCGACGTGCTAAGCCAGAGCATTCTCTATCGGCTGATCGCTGAGCTAATTTCCTGCTCCGAGGCTTCCTTCGCAGAGCCACCGAAGCCCTCCCATTCCAAGGAGACATACATTAACCAGGCGATTGGATATATCGAGACGAACTACAGTCAGAGAATAACGGTGCAGGATATTGCTAACTTCGTCGGCCTGGACAGAACTTACTTGTCCAGCTTATTCAAGGCCAAATTCGGCAGCTCGCTGCAGAGCTTCCTCGTGGAGTATCGAATGAACCGCGCCGTCGAATTGCTCGCCAATCCAGGGCTGTCGATCAGCGATATCTCTCGCTCTGTGGGCTATACCGATCCATTTCTTTTCTCGAAGATGTTCAAGAAGATGATCGGGAAGGCTCCCAAATATTTTCGTGAAGAATAAATAGCCGCAAAAAGATATTTACAGCCCGTGCATCCTTGTAGTAATTCAATGACTTGATCCGTCTATATTAATAGAATCTATTAACTTATTAAATAGAGGTAAATATGGGGAAAATCACTAGAATTACTCACAAAGTCGGAATGATTAACACACCACTAATACTCATTATTTTATTGCTATGGGCTACCGTTCTAAGCACAACTGGCTTGCCGTCGGCCTACGCCTGGTTTGCTCTAAAGCTGGTCCTTCCGTTCCTCGGCATGGCTGGTCTGTTCATTAGCCTGATCCTCGTTATAATTGCGCTATGTAAGAAAAGGCAGATAGCAAGCCATCTATTCTCTGTCGTCTTGTGCTCGATCATGGCACTGCATTTGCTGCTTACACTGAACATGATCCAGATGCCTTATCCGGCGCGAATAGACAAGACTACGCCTGTGCTTACTGCTGAATGGCCGCTCAAGCAAGCCACTGTTGTCGGTTGGGGCGGAGATTCCACCGCCGTGAACCTCCCCCATGTGATCTGGCCCTCCGAGCGCTGGGCCTATGACCTCGTGATGGAGCCTTACGACTCAGGAAGCACAAGCTCCGAGGATTATGGAATTTGGGATCAGGAGGTACTTGCCCCGGTATCCGGTACGGTCATAGCCGCATATGATAAGGAACCCGATATTACACCGGGATCGGAGGATATATTGTCCGTGGAGGGCAATCATGTATACCTGGTCGTCGATGAGACCGGCACCTACCTGCTGCTCAATCATCTTCGGCAGAATAGCGTTACCGTCAAGGTTGGCGATCATGTTAATCCTGGAGATATCCTGGGACGGGTAGGCAATAGCGGTTCCACCTCAGAACCCCATCTGCATATCCATCATCAGCGTCAAAACCCGGAGTCCACACTGCACCCTACGTTAGCCGAAGGACTGCCATTGTACTTCAAGGGAACCGATGCTGATCCGATGCCGCAAAAAGGAACCGTAGTTTATCCGCAGCACTAGCTGCATAGATCCGCTTACATAGCAAAGACTCATACTCATGGCAAATGGCTCACCTGTGAATATGAGTCTTTTGTTATTTTCACCCGAAATAAGGCTATTCGGTAAGCTGCTTCAAATCATTAATCTCCAGCTTGATCAAGTTCTTGTCACTAGCGATAATCTGATTGTTGACCAATTCATAGGAGCCTTGAATCGGATTCAGCAAAGAAGCCGGAGAATTGTCAAAGGTGGCCAGGAACATAATATAATCGCCCTCCTCCTTCAATTCAGAGGTGTCATTTACCTTGAAAATCGTCTGCTGATTCTCACCACCGACCTGCTTCACCTGAATCGTCTCCTTCTCCGTTACCGCCCCTTTATACACCTTCTGAACCTCAACGTCATATATGGTGTACGGGATGGGAGGACTGTCCGCCGGAGTCGTGCCCGGATTCAACTGGTCATCACCCGGTTGGGAAGGCCTCTCCGCAACATTCAGGAATTTGAACGTGGAGCTTAGCACTCTGCCCTCGATAATCAGATTCGCCCGATTCTCCAATTCGTCCAAGTTATTGTATTTTGGGAAAGACGCATCGATCAATACCTCCTGCTTGCCAGCAGTCGACTTATGAACATCGGAAGCCGCTGACCGGTCGTTATCGGGCTTCGATTCATTCGACCCGCAGGCCGCCAGCAGCACGGTCGTGAGGCAGAAGATTGAGATCACAGAAATCCATTTACTTGTCATCATTTCCGATTCTCCTTCCAAATCCTCCAATTTAATAAACCGAATTCACGTCATCAATATCATATGGCCGCGGAGTCGTCACCGTATTAAAATCATTGGAATATTTCATAATCGAGGGAAGCGTCGTGTTCGGATTATCCTTCAGGAAGAAGCAATGACCGAATTCATGAACAGCAGTCCCCTTTACAAAATTGGAGAAATTCTTGGCGTCACGAGTAATCGTTCTGGCATTTAACTGAATGGTGTATTTATAAGGGGATCTCCACTGGGTGTTCAAGCCGTACCAGGTATCCGAATATTGGGCCGCTGTAATTGTATTGCTGGACGCGCTTGAATACCCGATGGTGACTTTAGTGGCAGTACCGTTCCAGGCGGTGATCGCATTATTGATCGGCGTCTTCCATGTATCATTCAAATGATCCGGCGACTTCACATTAATACCCGGAGTGGGACTTCCTATGTCGGTTAATTCCGCGTTTACTTTGAGGCTAAGGCCAAGCACCAATGGCAGCAGGATTAAAGATGAGATTACCAATTTCATGAATCTAATTTTCAAAATTCTCACCTCGGCATAAGTTTCTATTGAAATTTATTCCATCCATTCTGACGCTACTGCGCGGGAATTTGTTGCATAACCTGTTCTATACGCCCCCTTCTATGAATCTCTAAATTTTCCTGATATAGTATAATTTGAATCTATCATCTATATACCATATTATACCTTTTATAGCAATAAGGACTATAGAACGCCATAGTTTCGTTTAATCCTCATTCGATATATACAACTCGTATATTCTCGTCAGCTTCTCTTCCAGAGCAGCAAAGCGGACGAAACGGTCCTCTCTTAAATATTCCTTACCTTCTACGAACAAGAGCAGTGTAGGTGCTGTGAAAATAGATAAATTACCAGCTATCTCCTCTACCTCCATCGCATTGACTTGTCCCAGATCGATCGACGGGAACTGATCAAGCAATATCCGTAGCTTAGGCAAAATAGCATGGCATACACTGCAGTCCGGCCGCGACACATATAGGAAGCTCAGCTCATGCCCCTGGATGAAATCTTCAACCTGAGGATATGACTTTAATTCTACTAATTCCTTCATCATTCTTCTCCGATCTCTTATTTTCTTCAATATTACTTCGATCATGATTGATAACCCCTATTGTACCCCCCAATACCCTTGACCTCAAATATTTCGGTATAGTTTAATATAAAGAACCATGCTGATTAACGCACAGATTAGTATAACGCTAAAGACGCCGAGGGGCAGCAGCCATGCAGACAGAAATACAGTGACTGGCGCGATGAATCTTCCGATGGTGAACTGCAGATCTGAAGCGGCCATATATTGGGCTCTGATATCCGCTGGGGCATAATTGCTAACAAAGTTGCTAGTAATGGGCGAGCGTACAAGTTCTCCAAATGTAAAAATAATCGTTAACAAGAATAAAAACCAAATATTCGTTGTCAATCCGACTGCAAACATACCGCCTCCCGCTAAAATACAGGATAGGACAAATACATCCCGGTCTTTCCAGCCTTTTAACCATTTCGTTACAGGTAATACGCCGAGAACAAACAGAAGTCCATTCAATCCCAGCACCCAGCCCAGGATTTCCGTGCTCCCAAGCATGAGGGTTCTGTCATGCCAACTCCATAACGGCTGTGAAGGAACATGGTTCCTGACATAAATCGCCAGATACAAGTCCAATTGCATGATCGTAATGATGGAGAACACGCCGGCAACAATATACAGCACAAAGTTCCTATCACGAAAAATCACGCCATATCCTCTCCATTGTGAGATAAATATAGTGGATATTTTAAGCCTACCTCTTCCTGGGCTAGTCTTGGCATACGGCATACTCTCCCGAACTTTGAGATAGATCAGTATAGAATAAAATAACATGATGGATGCGCAACCCCATAGCAGCTCGCTTCTGTATCGGAAGAAGAAGACCGCTCCGATCGCAGGGCCGACTACTGCCCCGATATTATTAGCTGTAATGAAGGTAGCAAAGACTTGACGACGTTCCTGCTTCGGTACAAGATCCGCGACCATAGCATCGCTTGCGGGTCTGTATAGCGCCTTGCCCAACCCGGCACCGATGAAGGCCAAATAATTCATCACATAAGAGCTTGAGCCGGCAAAAAAAGCGAACATCACAGTTTGCAATAGAACGCCAGCGATCATTACAGGACGGCGCCCAAGCTCATCCGCTAAGTATCCGCCGATCATTCCGCCAGCTACGCCGATTAACGGAGGAATGCTCATCAATATCCCTGCGGTCTGATTCCCCAATCCTTCTGCGAAATAAATCGTAAGAAAAGGAAAATACATCCAATAAAACAAGTTAAACAATGTCTCACCAGTTAAGCGAATCTTTAAATTTCCATCCCATGAGCGGAGACTCAACTATACTCCTCCTTTATAATTCATGAATGGCCCGGCCGGGTATTCAAAGCATAAAGCAGATGGAAAATTAAGTATAGACTTATATATTTTTTTGTTTTAAACTAATAATATGAATGTTCAAGATACGATTGCTCTATTCCACAGGCGGCACAAATCGAACATATATTCTTCTTAATAAGAAAGCTGACTCATGCGTCTAAGTTTCTTTAGACCTTTGAGCCAGCTTTTTGTACGATTAGGATGATTTTTATTCTGTCCCTTGCGTAGTTGTGGACTGAGAACCGTATATAGCGAATTGCCGTATGATCGGATTAGCAGCTGCTTCCGTAATCTGCAGCCGAATCTTCTCGATCCGTACAGGAGCAAGAACATCGATCTTCTTATGACCGATTGCGCTGCCATGTACGATTTCCTTCCAAGCTCCGTCCGCGAAGACCTCAAGAGTATACTGACGTACTCTCTCACCATACGCAATGTCTTCCATCAGCACTACATGGTCAATCACCGCTGGAGCAGACAGCTCCAGTTCAATCAAGTGGCCGCAGTCAGAAGTCTCAGCCAAAGGCTGCGCCAAACGGCGTCTGATCTCCTCGCCGAATTCCAGAAGGCGATTCACATCGACCTCAGGCAGCAGCCCGCGAGTATCCGGGGATACATTGAGCAGGAGTGTTGCCCCATGACCGACCGACCGATAATAGATATCCATCAGCTGCTCCAGAGACAATAGCGATTTCTCATCATTCGGATGCCAGAACCAGTGATCTTTACGTATTGGCACATCACATTCCGCAGGCACCCAAGCCCCTGTCTCAGGCAGCCACTGTAAGGAAGCCTCGCTGAACATGCTGCCTTTGGCCGTCTTTGCCGTATTCCAGCAAGGATACGGGGCAAGGCCGTCCTCATTACCCACCCAGCGGATCGTAGGAGCCCCCATATTGAAGATCATAGCTTCCGGCTGGTGCTGCTTGACGAGTCTCATAATTCTGCGCCAATCGTACTCACGTCCCTCGGAGCCAGCGCCATCGAACCAGATTTCCACCAGCGGTCCATATCCCGTGAGTAGTTCCTCCAACTGGCGACAGTAGAAATCATCATATCTCTCGGGATCTGAGTAGCATAGCTCATGTCTGTCCCAAGGAGACAGATAGATACCGAAGCCGATCCCTTCCTCTCGACAAGCGTCGGCGCATTCTCTTACGACATCCCCTTGTCCATGCTTCCATGGGCTAGAGGCTACAGAGTAATCGGTCGTAGAGGTAGGCCACAGGCAGAAGCCGTCGTGATGCTTTGCGGTCAGCACAAAATAACGGAAGCCCGCCTGCTTCGCCGTTCTAACCCATTGCCGGGCATCCAGCTGCTGTGGATCAAATAACTCTGGCGAATCCTTCCCCTCTCCCCATTCCTGATCACAGAAGGTATTGATCCCGAAATGACAGAATAATCCCAGTTCCATGTCTTGCCACGCCAATTGCTCCGGGGTCGGCAGAGCCGAGAGATAATCTGCCTCTTGCTTCAATTCATGCTCCATTTTTATTCACTCCCTCATTAAAACAATCTGGTAGGTCTCTCCCTGTTCCGCCGCAAATGTATATTGATAGCCCGAGCCTGCGCCCAAGCATAGGCTTGCCATAGGTACGGGAGCTTGCGCGGAATCAAGAACGGTAAGCTTCTGCTTGCTGAATAGTACACAGTCCCGGGAATTCTCCGCGTAGATCTCAGCCGCTTCGAGTTCCCCTTCCGTCCAGCTTATATTTACGGCGTAACCGCCTCTGGCACGTAGCCCTCGGACAGAGCCACTCGCCCACGAAGACGGCAAAGCAGGAAGCAAGCGAAGCTCGCCGCCATGGGATTGTAGCAGCATCTCCTGGATCGCGGCCGCTCCGCCGAAATTAGCATCGATCTGGAACGGCGGATGATCTCCGAACAGATTCGGATGCACCGCCTTGACCAGCAGCTCGCGCAGGCTATCATGCGCTCGTTCTGCTTCGCCGAGTCTGGCCCAGAAGTTCGTAATCCACGCTTGACTCCATCCGGTATGCCCGCCTCCGTACTTCAGGCGGCGTTCCAGTGTCACCTTGGCGGCCTCCCCTAACTCGGGCATTCTATGTGGGATAATCTGTTCTCCCGGATGAAGAGCGAATAAATGCGAAATATGGCGATGACCCGGCTCCGGCTCCTCATAGTCAACAGCCCATTCCATGATCTGTCCGTAGCGCCCGATCTGCGGCTGCGGCAGCTTCGCCCGCGCTCCGCTCCACTGCCCGATCCACTCCTCGTCCAGACCCAGAGTCTCCGCTGCTTCCATACAGGCGGTAAATAACGCATATATAATCTGTGAGTCCATCGAAGGACCGGAGCATAAGGAGCCGACCTGCCCTCGCTCATTCACATAGCTGTTCTCCGGCGAGAGCGAAGGCGAAGTCACTAGATACCCGTTCTCATCGAAGACAAGGTAATCAAGGAAGAACGACGAGGCTTCCTTCAGTACCGGATAAGCTCGTTCACGCAAGAAAGCTTCCGACTGCCCATAGCGATAATGCTCCCATAGATGCAGCGCCAGCCATGCCCCACCCATCGGCCAGAAGATCGCGGGGGTCCAGGAACCGAACAAGCCGCTCTCCGCCCACAGGTTCGAGGTAGAGTGGACTGTGAACCCTCTTGCTCCATACAGAGAGGCCGCCGTTCTCCGTCCATTGATGACCAGGCGATCTATGAAATCGAACAATGGCTCATGGCATTCCGGCAAATTCCCCGTCTCCGCGATCCAATAGTTCATCTGCAAGTTAATGTTCAGATGGTAATCGCTCTCCCAAGGCGGTGTGAAGCTCTCATTCCAGATGCCCTGCAAATTGGCAGGCAGACTGCCCGGCCTTGAGCTTGCCATCAGCAAATAGCGGCCATATTGATAGAATAACGTCTCAAGCCCGGGATCATCCCCCTCTTGCCGATAGAGCTGCAGCCGTTCCGAAGTAGGCATGCTCATCTTTTCAGCATAGGCCTTGGAAGCTCCGGCTGTATCCGCCGGCTTGATCTCCAGACTTACCCGCTCGAATAAAGCACGATGATCGGCGATATGCTCATCCAGCAATGACCCATAGGGAAGCAATGCAGCGGATTTCACTTGCTTAAGAGCTTCCCGGTAAGGATCATCACAACGGAACGACGTCTGCGCGGCGAGCAGCAGAGTAACGACATCAGCGGACTGGATATCCAGGTAATTGCCTACCGTCTGACACTTGCCGCCAATCGTATAAGCATGAAGTACGGACGCATATTTAACCCCATCCGGTCCACAGATACCCTCCATCGCCAGAGTGCGTTCATTCTCTCGCTGAATGTCTCCATCAAAGGGGCGTCTGCTTAATCGGGCTGTTAAATGAATGGATGCTGGCTCCGATGCGGATATACGAACGACAAGCACCTGATGAACCGCACTGGCGAAGACCTCCCTCTCATAGCGAATCCCCTTCTCTTCCCAGCTTACGGAAGCTACGCCCGTGTTCAAGTTCAGCTCCCGTCTGTAATTAGCAGCATCTGACGCGCCGGACTTGAACTGCAGCAGCAGCTCACCTAACGGCTGGTAAGGTCCAAAATACTGCGGGGTATTCGTAAAATGTGTCAGCGCCAAGGTCTCCGCCTTTTGCGTCTCTCCGCTGCGAAGCAGCGTGCGGATGTCCTCCAGCTTCCCCAATGCCTCGGGATTGTCGTGCTGCTTCGGTCCGCCATACCATACAGAATCTTCATTTAACCCAATCCGCTCGGCGGAGATCCCGCCGAATACCATGGCTCCAAGTCTCCCATTACCGACCGGAAAAGCCTCCGTCCAGACCTTTGCAGGCCGTCGTTCTACAAGCTTGCAGGTTTCGTTGTTCATCGCTCTGCTCCTATTTTAGAGTTTCACAATAATAGTAAGGGCCGCCTCATATGTAAGATCACTGAGACGGCCCTTCCAATCCATAGTTAAACATAAATCTTACTGTTTCATCAACCGATTATTTCACAAAACCTTTTTCGTCGATGAGTTTCGTTGCTTCGTCTACCATCCACTTCTGAACTTCATCAATCGGTTCATTGCTAAGCATGAATTTGCTGAAGCCATCATCGATGACTTTTGTGATTTCAGAAGTTGCATTTGTCATTACTTCAGCAGCGCCGAGGAATTGAATGTCATCGCTGAACAGAGAGTATTTGAGCGAATCCATATCATACATTTCCTCTTTACCAGCAACCAGCTTCGTCATCAGCTCTTCGTTGTTTGCTTTCTTGTAGCCGGAGAATTCTTGTCTGTTCTTCGAATCAGCTGTAGTCATGAATCTCATCAGCTTGAAGGAAGCATCTTTGTTCTTGGAAGTTGCGCCCATAGCAATTTGTGAACCGCTGGTGAAATACTTGCCTTCATAGCCTTTTGGCTCAGCTCCAGCCGGAGGCACTGGTACCGGTGCGAATGCTGTCTTGAAGTTATGCGGATATTGCTCGGTATTACCTGGGTCAGCAATCGTAAAGTTACCTGTCAGAATCATAGCTGCTTCTTCGTTGAAGAACTCTGTACGATAGTTAAGCTTCGCCGCGAGAACGTCTGAGTAAGGCTTAGCTGTCTTATCTACATCTTCCATGTCTTTACGCAACTGGAAGAAGTACTTGTACGATGGGTCAGCCAGAATCGTTGTACCGTCTTCATATACGAACGGATCCTTCATCATCGTCTGCGCAGGAGCGTTCATGTAGAGCTCCCAAGTATGGAAGTAAGTACCGTAACGTTTGTCAACGCCTTCGCCTTTAGTCAGCTTCTTGGCATATTCACGGTAGTCATCCCAAGTCCATCCGAACTTAGGCACTTCAAGTCCAACTTCATCCAATGCATCTTTGTTCAACATAACATAGTTGATGCTCTTGGTGTATTGCATGCCATAATATTTACCGTCAACTTTAGCGTTTACATAATATTCATCTTCAGGAACGATGCCTTCTTTTTCATAGAACTCATTCAACGGAGCAAGCGCTCCACGACTTGCGCGTTCAATCGTGCTGCCCAAGCTTGGCATTTGCACAACGTCGATCGCTTCTCCTGAGGAGATCAAGAAATCGAGCTTCTTCATCATTTCAACGGAATCACCAGGGACGAGAACGACATGCTCAACCTTGATGTTCGGGTTCTGATCCATGAATTCTTGCAGCATCGCATCTGTTCCTGCGGCCTGAGCATCATTATCCCAGTTGTAATACTTGATCGTAACTTGCTTCTCGGATGCTGTGTTCCCGCCGTTAGCGTTAGCCGCAGCCCCATTGGAAGCGGAATTTCCTGAGTTCCCGGATTTACCGCAGCCGCTCAGTATCAAGCTGATCGTCAGGAGTGTGCCAAGAATAATCGATAGACTCTTTTTGCTCTTTTGTTGCATCTGAACTTCCCCCCGCACTGTAAATTTTAGTGTTGTGTGCTTGTTTCAATTATCATTATAGGCGGTTGCCTTATAGGCCAAGTGCAAAATTTTGATGTTATAGGAATACATTTTTGACTTTTTGACAACGCTTACTTAAAGTTTGGAATACCCGCGGGCCCGTAAGCCCGCGAGATATAATTTCAGTCAATTAGCCTTTTACGCCGCCAAGTGCGATACCGTTAATAACTTGCTTCTGCAGAGCGATGAATACGATTAAGAGCGGAATGATTGCAGATACTGCTGCGGTCATCATAATCGCATAGTTATTCGTGAAGTCATCGCGGAACAGGGTCATCCCCAGCGGAATCGTGTACAGATCCTTGTCCAGCAAGAAGATGAGTGGATTCTGGTAGTCATTCCAGGTCCAGATGAATTTAATGATAGCTACAGTAGCCAATACCGGCTTACAGAGCGGAATCATGATCGAGTTGAAGATCTTCAGATGACCTGCTCCATCGATTCTGGCCGCCTCAATAAATTCATCACTGACGCCAATCATAAATTGCCGCAGCAGGAATGTAAAGTAGATCGAGAACATGCTCATTAATATAATCGCCGCATGCGTGTTATACAGTCCGAACCAGCGGATCAGCAAGAAGCGCGGAATCAAGGTCGCTTGATCCGGAATGATCATGAAGGATAGCAGCGCCAGGAACACAATATTTCTACCTTTGAAGTTAATCTTCGTCAACGCATAGGCTGACATGGATGAGATGATCAGTGTAATGATCGTCGTAATAATCGCGATCTTGAACGAGTTGAAATAGAATTCATAGAAGGGAACCTTCCCCATCCAGACCGTCTTAAAATTATACGCTACATTGATCTTCTCAGGAATCCATTGAATCGGAAAGCGCATAACATCTTTCTCATATTTAAAAGCTGCCGACACCATCCACACAAGCGGTATGAGAAACACTACGGATAAAGCACCCATGAAGACGGTGATTATCAATTTTGACATGTTTTTTCTGATGAGTTGCATTCGATATTCCCCCTAGTCTTCATTTCTCATTTTCCAGGTCACCGCTGTTAAAATGCCGATGATGGCGAACAGCAACCAGGAGATGGCGGAAGCGTAGCCCATATTATAGTATTTGAAGCCTTCCTCATAAATCCGGTATACCAGCACCGTAGACGAGTTGTTCGGTCCGCCCTCGGTAAGGTAAGCGATAATATCGAATACTTTGAATGATCCGATCAGCATCGTGATCAGCAAGAAGAAGGTTGTCGAGCGCAGCATCGGTACCGTAATAGAGAAGAATTTCTTTAACGGGCCCGCCCCGTCAATTTCAGCTGCTTCATAAATTTCATTCGAGATATTCGTCAATCCCGCCATATAGATGATAATGGTGTAACCCAGACTTGCCCATGAACTGATAATCGCGATAGATAGCAAGGAAGTCTTCGGATCCACCAGCCATTTTGGCGGAGCTGAAATCCCGAGATCCATCAGGAATTGGTTAATTGGCCCAAGGGATGGATGGAACAAGGCGCTCCATACCGCAGCAACTGCGATAATTGATGAAATATACGGAATGAAGAACGCTACCTTGAAATAGTCTTTGAAGAATACGCTGTTATGAATCAGAACAGCCAAGACGAAAGCGATGGCAATCGGAATCGGAACTGTCATGATCATATAGAGAACATTATTCTTCACAGCCTGCCAGATCGTTGGATCATTGAACAGCTTCGCATAGTTGCCAAACCCGATAAATTCAATTCCTTTAACCCCTGATAGTAAATCCCATTTGGATAAACTCAGATATAAGGAGAAACCGAGCGCGAATACGTTAAGAAACAACATGCCGATGATTTCCGGAGCTAGGAACAGCCAACCGATCATTGCTTCCTTTCGATGTGGCGTCATAAATCTCTTCCGTGGTTCTCTTTGGGTGCCCGGTACAGGTTGTTTTACTGCCTCCACGTTGTATCACCTCTACAATTAATAAGTTACCATTATAGTAATACATCGTAAGACGCGAAGAAGGAGTGATTATGACCAGGAGCGTGCACGATTTTGACCTAAAAATAGCGATAGATCACTCTAAAGACGCAAAAAAAGCGCAGCAAATTGTTTAACAATTTACCACGCTTTTCTATATTCCTTATTTACGCGCCGAATACTTCGCTTTATATTCGCTTGGAGTCAAACCGACGTATTTCTTGAACACCTTGGAGAAGTAGGTCCGATCCGAATAGCCAAGCCCGATCGCCATCGATTCCAGGTTCTGATTGGACATCTTCAGCATTTTGGTCGCCAGCTTCATCTTATACTGATGCACATAATCTGTGAAGGTGAGCCCGGTCATCCGCTTGAAATAGCGGGAGAAATAGCTCGGGTTCAAGTACAGATAGCGCGCCATATCGATGGATGTAATATTGTCAGCGAGATGCTGCTCTATATATTGCTGAATGACCTGCAGCTTCGGCTCCTGTGTCGTGCTCGTCCCCTGCTTGTCCCGGCTCTCCGTAATTTGAACCAGCTTCCTCTCGATCAGTTCGATGGAATCACTCAAGGTTCGCGATAGCTTCAAATACTTGAACAGATCCTCATCAAATTTCAAATTGGAGAACATCAATTCTATGCCCCGCAGCATAAAAGACAGCTCCCGTTCAAAATCGCGCGGATCGATCATCAATTCCCGCGCATGATCGGCGATTTCCAGCAAGGTATGGTGTATAGAGGACAAGTCATGCTTGATGACCGCCTGCTCCAGCTGAGATACACAGCTATTCAGGAAGCCCTGCGGAGCCGCCTGGAACATCGGTGCTGCATGCTGGGAAGCATCCGTAATCATGTAATCAGAGTCTTCATAGAACTCGAATTTATTCTGCAAAACCTGCTGATACACGGGGCCGATGGAATCCAGCTCCATTTTATCTGTCACGGTGACAATGCTTGGCTCAATTTTAAGAAAATTAACACACTGAGAACGTAACTGCTGTATGAAATTATTGAAGTGAAGAGTCGCGTTCTGAGCCAGATTGACCCGGAAATTGTATAGAATCGCAAGATTGTCCTTCTCCAGAATCGGCGTAACTCCTTCACAGGATTCGGACAGCTCAAGCGCGATATTATAAATAGCATACATGATCAACGGAAATTCACTCTGCTTATAACGTCTGTCGAAGCTGGAGAATTGCACATTCACAATCCCCAGCAGGAACCAGGGATAATTCCAGGAGATTCCGATTTGCGAAGCATATGCCATCGTCATCTCCATCGGAGCCTGGTCGACCACTCTCTTCAATAAATCCTGACGAAATAGCTGGCTATTATAGTTCGAGGTCTTCCAGCGGATCAGGCCTGTCCTCGATTTCAAGATGGTGACCGATTTCTCCAGACTCTTCTCCAGCTGTTCCGCTGTAAGCTGATCCTTGATCAGATAATCATCGGCCTTCAGTTTAACCGCCTGTTGTGCATAATTAAAGTCCTCGTGACAGGTAAGGAAGATCACCCGGACATCCGGCTTAATAGAAGTGAAGCTGTCGGCAAGCTCAATTCCGTTCTTCTGCGGCAGGCCAATGTCCGTAATGACGATATCAGGCTGCACCTCTTCGAACATGTGCATCGCCTTCACGCTGGAATATGTGGTGCCGACAATCTGCAGATTATTGGCCTCCCAATCGATCATTTGCTGCAGCACTTTTAACATGGGAACATCATCGTCAATGAGCATCACTCTATACATCTATTCATTCCCCCCTGTAAAACATGATGAGTGCCTAGAGGTAAACACAGAGTCACTGTCACTCCGCCCTCCTGCCGATTAATCATTGACATCGCCGCTTCCTCACCGAAGGTTAGTCTTAATCTCTGAACGACATTGATCAAGCCGACCCGTTCGTAGGAACTGTCATCATCATCATCGAACATAAGTCTGCGGTTAAGCCGACCCACCAATTCTTCTTCGATACCGTCTCCATTATCCTCAACCTCGATAATAACCCTGTCTGCCACTTGCCTTGAGCTGACCGTGATTCTAGGCGATGGATGATCTACGAATCCGTGCACAATCGCATTCTCTACAAGTGGCTGCAATATAAGCTTAGGAACGATCAGTCCTTCGGTTGCCGGATCGAGATTGATCACGAGCTTGAGCGGAATCTCATTTCGTACCTTCATAATATCTACATAATGAGCGAGCAGCTTGCATTCTTCTGCCAGACTAGTCGGTTCATTCACCTTCAAATAAGCGCGCAGCAAGCTCATCAGCGAATCGATGATCCCGCTATGCAGCTTGTCATTCGACAGAATCAGGCTGCACTTGATTGAATTGAGCGTATTAATGAGGAAATGCGGACGAATCTGCATAAACAGCGCTTCCAATTCCATCACCCGTTTCTGCTCCTGCTCCTGCTCGATATCATGGATCAATTGCTGCAGCTGATCCAGCATCGTATTCAAGGTGTTGCCCAATTCTGCAATATCATCCCGACCCTTGACTTCCAGCCTGGCATCCAGATTGCCCAATCCGAATTGACGAACGACCCGCTGCAGCTTATGAATCGGGCTATGCAGCCGCTTGGCAATCAGAATGGAAGTTGCGGAGAAGACGATAAATAACAGAATGACTGCGATTAATCCCATGTAGAAGGTACGGGAGATCTGGCCCGCCCATTCTTTCTCAGATGCCTCGTAGACGAGATTCCAGCTGGACTTGGAGATATTGCGAACCGTTCGGACACTGCCGTCAGAATTTACGTTATCCAACGACAATCCCTCGTCTCCGGCGATCCGTTCACCGGAGGAATCGAATATCGCTACCTTGCCAAATTCTATAGGTCTGAGCTGCTTCGTGAAGTAAGCTTCCGAGATCGAGACCAGCAGCACAGATATATACTGCTTCTCTCTACTGTCATAGATCACTCTGGCAATATAATAGCTTCTGTTGCCCAGGGCACTGTCAGTCATACCGAGCCACTGCAGCTTCTCCGGCTCATTCAGATTAACCCGTTTGATCAGCTTGTCCACACTGGACGTGATCCCGGTTAAATCCTCCGTGCCGGAGGAGATCAGGAAATTCTGGCGATTCACCAGATACATACGGATATTATTGTTGAGCGGCTTCGTATTAATCAGATTGAACAGATCCTGGATCTGCGTGAACAGCACATAATCCTGATAATTATCCAACCGTTTCGTATCGGCAAAGGATTTCAGATTTGCTCGAACATTGGTATCGTTTACAATAAAATGCGATGCGAACGTCACATCATCGACCGTCTTGTTCATCTCTTCCGTCATGACGTTCAGGAAATTCTCATTGCTAAGCTGCAGCTTCTCGACCATAGAGCTTCGGATTAATAGGAAGGATACGGTGGAAACTGCGATCAGCGGAATAAAAATAAGCAAAAGGAATGACAACTGAATCCTTCTATAGTATGTTAATTTGAACATGCACTTCAGCGCCTCTCTCAACCTTTTTCTCTACTTGAGGTGAACTTGCATTTCTATTCTAGCAGGTTGTCATCCCTTAAGCATTCATTAATTAATTACGGTTATCTTCCTCTCATTGGCTACGCCGGAAATAAGGACGATTTCACCGAAAATCTGCACGCCATCCACTACATAGGAATCATAATGGCCAGAGGGAACCTGGTGGCTGATGACCAGGATATGCTCCCCGTCCAGCTCAGGATGGACAATGCGGCAAGCCTCCGCCTGCGCGTCCTCTACCTGTTGCCCCGTATGACGATACACCGGAAGCTTGCTCACTTGCGGACGTGCCGACTCGCCAGCCCGCTGCGGATACAGGACCTGCAGCATCGTAGTCATCCCGCTTCCGCTTCTGGAATAGGTTACGTTGTTGCTTGATTCCAGCAGATTATATTCCCGGGATATGACGCCCTCAGTGACTTCAGCTTGCAAGCCCTCACTCGGAACCGGGATCATGAGCAAATTAGCTTCGTCTTCATTGCGCGTGCGGCAGATTAACGAGCCGTCCTCAAGCTCAATGGCGCCCGGAGCAAAATGAAAATGCTGGGTGAACCGATGCGTCCCCTTGCTATGGAAGCGATCCACGAGCAGCCAATAATGCGGCTTGATAAAAATAATTCTGCGGTTCACGAATACCGGATCATCCAGATGAAGATAGCCGTCATGACCGCCTTCGACATAATCATAATCAGGCTGGCTGATCCATTTGCAGCCTAACGGCCCGGCGATGCGGTGAAAGGACCAGGTGTCTGCGATTTCCGTAAAGCCGATCCCATCGACCGTCGTCGTATTGTGGGCTGCGCTTTCTTTGAGTGCCCGTCTGAGCGGTGTATGATCGCTGTAGTTGTATCTCCCCAGATCAGTCAGCAAGTCTTTCCCGTAGGCATGGAGATCAATATGCAGCATATCGGCATGGCCATGCCCCCCACCGAGCGGGCCACAATGGAAGTACAGATAGAGATCCTGCTCACTCCAGCCCGAACGCATCACATAATGCCCGGAGTGGATGAAGGCGCGGGACATGTCAGCCGGCTCAGCAGAAGTCAGGCTGTCGTAGCTTCCAATTGCTTCGATGCCAAGCAGCCACGCGCTATCATAATCCAGCCGCTTATCCGCAGCGAACCGCAGGGTCTCATCCGCGAACAAGGCCGCAGCTAAGCTTAAGATCGAGCGAACATCATTGTCATCACTGTCGCCCAGCATAGGCTGTCTATGGTTCGGCTTGGCCCAGTAGAGGGAAGCTACGGCCATATCATGCACTTTACTACGGAAGTCTTCACTCAGCTTCCATCCATGGAGTTTGGCAAAATAAAGACAGTCCAGATAGCAGTTCAGCACCTCATGGTGATAGGTAGGGGATTGCTCCCAGTGTACTCCGTCCGCCATGACCTGAATACGGGCTGTCTCCTCCAGTCTCTGCTTGGCAAGGCTGCGCCACTGCTGGGCTTCCGTAAATTCAGGGAAATATAACGCGATCGGCAGCAGCCCGCTGGTCTCCAGAACTCCCCAGTTGCTAATCCTTCGCCAGCTGGTGAAGGCGGCGGCCAAATACCGGGCATGCTCCGACAAGGAAATCAGCAGCTTGGCCAATAAGGCCGGCGTGAACTGCGGACAATCCCAGATGTAACGCAGCGTCTTGATCCAGTTGCTGCCGCGCAGCCCAGCTTCAATCGTACGCCAGGTTAGCGTATCGCTGGTAGGCTCGCTCGGCACCGGATTGCGGTCGATCCAATCCTCAAGCTGGCGACATACTGTCGCTGCGTATCGCTCGTCCCCGGTCATAGCATAGGCCTGACCCAGGGCGATCCAGTAACGGTGTCGATTGAGCATATACGACCATTCCGGATCGACGTCGGGAATATAGTTCCAATCTATCTTCCTCTCGAACGTAACTGGAACCTGCGTACGCTCCATATCCCAAGGGAACTGGAACAGAAAAGTATTTTCAACGACCTCATCCGCCGTCTTCATGACCGCTGCCACTTCATCCGCACAGTTCTGCTTGACGTAATCCGTCATTTGAACGGTCTCTTCCTTCGTCCAGCGGCCACCCGGGATCTCACGCTGTCGATAATATTGATGCAAGGCCAGCAGCGCATCCTCGTAGCGGCTTTGCTTGACTGCTATAGCTACATCCGCTAATTCCGGAGTCTCCAGATGGAGCAACGAGAAGACCGAATATAATTTATCGTTCATACCAATACCCCTTAAAGCCTTTCTCAAGGCGCATCAAGGCTTCCAGATAGTAGTAATCGCCCCAGATCATATAATCATCCGGCGACAGGCCGCCGCGCACATAATAAGAGCCGCGCTTCAGAAGTCCTTCCGCATCCTCGCCGATCGTGGAGTAATTCTCCACCAGGGAGGTCAAGGAATCGGTCAAGCCTTGCTTGAAGTAAGCCCGATCCGGGTCCTGTTCATCCAGATGTTCAAGCAGTTCCTGCAGACCTGCCGCTACGATAGCGGAGGCTGAGCTGTCACGATAGGTATTCTCATCGACTGGAGCATTGAAGTCCCAGTAAGCCACATGATCTTCAGGCAGATGTTCCAGGAAATAACGAGCCATTCGTCTGGATGTCTCCAGGAATAGTGGATCGCCTGTGTAGCGATAAGCCAGTGCGAATCCATACACGCCCCAGGCTTGTCCCCGCGTCCAGGTTGATCCGTTCGTATATCCTTGGTGCGTAGCTCCGCCGATCGGCTCGCCGGTGCTTGGATCGAAGAAGAAGGTATGATAGGAGCTATCGTCCCCGCGCACAATATAACGTCTCGTCTTCTCGGCCTGTGTCACGGCAACCTCACGGTATTTCGGGTCTCCCGTCTGCTGCTCCGCCCAGAACAGAAGCGGCAGATTCAGCAGGCAGTCGATGATAATCCGGCCGGCCTCCTTCGGATCTCCTTCCCGTCCCCAGGCCTGGATGTAGCCGCCTCCGGCTGGACGCCAGCGCTTCAAGAGCAGATCAGCCGCCTCCAGCGTCAATTGGCGAGCGCTTTCATCTTTTTCAATGATCCACTGTGCCTTCGAGGATAGCGAATACAGGAAACCGATGTCATGATGGTCCAGCACGATCTTGGCATCGAAGCGGCGGCGGAAATCCTTAACCGTCTCGATCGCCTTCTGACGGAAAGCCTCATCCCCCGTGTACTCATAGCACAGCCACAGCATCCCGCTCCAGAATCCATTCGTCCAATCCTCGTTGTCATTCAGCTGATAGACGCCGTTCGTGCTGATATGCGGGAATCGCGTGCCGAACCGCTCCATATTTGCCCTGACCTTACTTACCGCATCTTCAATCGCCCTATTCCACATTCTTCTTGCTCCTTTCGAGTCCATGTTGTCTTAAGCCTATAATAAGAAGTCCTGTGCCTGACTAGTAGGGGCTATTTTTGACCTTAATGTGCATTATTTTGACTTATGGCCATTATCCACCCTTACTGTGCTGAGAAGCGCGCCAAATTAAGGGATCTACTGCTAATTTCCTCTGAGGCGCATGGTAAGATATAATTACTTTTATGCAAGCTTATTATATAACACTATGAACGTTCAGATGGAGGAGATAATTGTGAACTTGGAGTGGATTCAGCAACTAGTACAAACAATCAGATGGACGGATCTATCCATTTCTATCGGAATCCTGATTGTATTCCTCCTGCTGCGCAAATTTCTGACCCATGTCCTGTTGAACTGGATCAACAAACGCTGGATCAAATCGGAAATGGCAAATAAATGGAGCTCCGCCTTCGAGAAGCCGCTTAGTTTATTCATTCTGGCAATCGGCGTCTACCTCTTGATTCATTATTTCATGCATGACCATGTTCTGTTCATGAGCTCTATTAACCGGATCTTTCGCAGTGTAACCGTCATCATTATCGGTTGGGGAGTGTTCAATCTGTCGGCCTCGTCCTCCTTCCTGCTGGGAAGCATCAGCAAGCGGTTGGGGATTGACGACTCTAGTATGCTCATCCCTTTCTTGTCCAAGGTGATGCGATTAGTGATCATCGTACTGATCATTACGATCGTCAGCGGCGAATGGGGCTACAGCATCAATGGCCTGGTCGCGGGCTTGGGGCTGGGAAGCTTAGCGATTGCGCTCGCCGCCAAGGACACGCTAGGGAACATTCTCGGAGGCGTGGTCATTATTCTGGAGAAGCCCTTCTCGAAGGGAGACTGGATTATGTCGCCCAGCACCGAGGGCATCGTGGAAGACATCACCTTCCGGAGCTCCAAGATTCGTACTTTTGCCGATTCCATCGTAACCGTGCCGAATGCCACACTCGCCAATGAACCGATCACGAATTGGAGCCGCATGGGCAAGCGGCGGATTACCTTTAACCTCGGCGTCGCCTTAAATTCTAATCGGGAGAGCTTGGCCACGGCCTTATCTCGTATTGAAGACGAGCTGAGGCATCATGATGATATCGATCCTGGCACGATCATGGTCCGGTTCAACGAGTTCAATGAGAGCAGCCTGGGCATCTTTTTCTATTTTTTCACCAAGACGACCGTGTGGGCTGAATATCTCGCCGTTCGCCAGAACATCAACCTGATGATCCTGCAGATTCTGGAGGAAGAAGGCGTCCGCCTCGCTTATCCTACTAACCGGGTATATGTTGAACAAGAGGAGCAAGTGCAGGGGAAGTATTATAGTAACTAATTGAAGCATGTCAAAATAGGGGGCTGTCTCAAAAGTCGATCTTCCGACTTAAAGACGCCCCTTTTGCGTGCCCTAAAATGTGAACAGCCCCATGTTCTAGCCGGATTAACGCTAACGGCCATCATTGTCCGTTAGCGTTAATCCGGTGGCATCCTGCCCTTGTAACGGACAATGATGTCCATTACAAGGGAAATAGCCGCGAAAAATTGCATTTTTCGCTTCTAATGGTCAAAAGTGTCCGTTAGAAGAGCCTAGTTGTTGTTTTCATGCTCTAACGGTCATTTTTGACCGCTTGTCAGTGGTAAGTCCTGGCTCGTTCCGTCAGTTCTCCTTGCGGGGGCTAGCAAGGTTCACACTGAGTTTGGGATTGTGGCTTTGGCCCACAAAAAAGTTAGACGGAAAACATGACGTTTCTCCGCCCAACTTTTTATTTTGGAGGCTTATTGGACAGCCCCCTTAAGCTACTTAAGCTAATCCATAATCCTTATAAAGCGTATTAACCCCCCGCTCCAGAATACCGATTGATCCCCCGCCTCCAAATTTGATAGGCTAATAAGAAAACCACAGGGCCCACCACCAATGCAGCCAGTCCATACAGCGTCGTCTCAATCGAACTCCCATGAGAGAACAGAAATAAGCTAGGGTAATAATTGATCATAGCTAGCGGTATAATCCAGGTTAAAATGATTTGGAAGAAGGTCCCATATACTGAAATAGGATAGGCTATGAACTCTCTGACCCTGAATAAAATCGTAAACAGATATTGAACCCGCAAAAAGTAAAACGATAAGGAGCCAATGACGACCATAAAGGCAGCCTGCAAGAAAGAGGCACTTATAATCGCTAAAATCAGATACAGAATCCTGACGATAGTCCAGTCTATCGATGTATTCACTAAGGACCAGATCAGCACCGTCCCAGAGATGAGAATATGAGCGATGTATCCGATGTTGAACAAGCTGGCGATAAAGTAAGGAAAAGAAGCTAATGGCTTCGTGATATACTGTTCAAACTTCCCATCGATTAATATTTGCCCCAGGCCAATCATGGGCGAATATACAAACGAAGCCCCAATAGCGTATGTAAGCAAGTTCAGACTGTACAGAAAAGCGATCTCGGTCCAGCCCCAACCATTGATCGATTCAAATTTCTGAAGCAGCAGCCAGATCACTAAGTAATTCGCAGTATAGCCGACGATCTGACCCATCGCTCCCAAGATAAATGATTCTTTATATTCCATCTTGGATTTTATAACCAATTGTACAATGTAAGTAAATAGCCGTATGGACACTTATCCACCTCTTCCCACCATAGCCTCGTTAACCGTTAACCACCTTGCAGAACCAGTCTTCGAATGGCCCTTCTCCATAGCAATTGCACAATGATCCACAGGGTAATAATCCATAGAACCCCTTTCACTAGCACCCAAAGGACCTCCATCCCTTCAATCGTCTCCATAAAAATAGCCGCAGGAATAAAGCCTAAAAACTGAAAGGGAAGCATTTCAGCCACGCCCCTCCACTCCTTCGAGAAAAACCACAGCGGCAAAAACGATCCGGAAAACACCGTGATCAATGCCGTAAACATCCACTCTAATGCAAAGGTGGTCAGAAACCAAAAGGAGATCAGTGCGATTAAATAAGAGATAAAAAAGGAAATCAATACAGCAAATAGGATAGCTATGAAAAATAGTAGCAGTGTAGTCCATTCATGAGGAAAGGTAAGTCCAAATAAAAGTGAGGAGATAACTATTGTAGGAACTAAGGTGCACAGCACTTGGAAGCAGATATTACCCACTTGATCAAAGAACATGAGGATTGGAAAAGAAATCGGCTTAAGCAGATCCATGGCGATATCCCCATTTTTTAATTTACCATCGATCGTATGGATCATCTGATACATTAATATCATGGATACGGATGTGCTAATGATTGAATAAGTGATCATCGTGCTAAGATCGATTCCCTCTATGGCACCTGTACCCAAGAGCGCAGACCAGATTGAAATTTGAATGAAAACGACGGAAATATTGCCGATTAATCGCAGCCATATTTCAAATCTGTACGACATATTGCGAAGGAATGCTTTCTGAACAATCGCCATCACCGACCTCATCAACTCACCACTTTCGATAAGTCACCTTGAAGATCTGACTCTGATTCAAGTCCCTGATAGTACATGCGAATGACTTGTTCGATATCATAATCCTGCAAGGAGAAATCGGTAATGATATACTTCTCGGAGATCCGCCCAATAAACGTATTTATAAAAGACAGGCCCTTCTCGATCTTGTACATTTTCCTGGCGCCTTCATCTGCTATAAGTATAGCGTCCTCGAACTCCAGAGTTCCGGGGTCGAATTGAAATTCAATCGTAAGCAGTTTACCCGACGAAATATTCGCTTTAAAATCTCTGACCGCTCCATCAAAGATGAGCTTGCCTTGATTGACAATGAGGAGTCGCGGACAAATCTCCTCTATATCTTTCAAGTCATGAGAAGTTAAAAATATAGTGGCATTTCGCTCCTTATTTATGTACTTGAGGAAGGAACGGATACTATCCTTCGCAACCACATCCAGGCCGATCGTCGGCTCATCGAGAAATATAATTTCAGGATCATGCAATAAAGCGAGCCCGATCTCCGCTCTCATCCGTTGCCCCAAGCTTAATTGCCTGACAGGTTGAGATATGAAAGCCTTCAGATTTAATAATTCCATGAAAATATCCATGTTCTTTCGATAGGCTTCATCGGATACATGATAAATTCTCTTATGTAATTCAAAGGAGTCGGATACCGGTAAATCCCACCACAATTGACTTCTCTGTCCGAAGACAATTCCGATATGCTTGGCGATTTCCTTCCGGTTCATATGCGGAATCAGATTATTAACCGTCAGTTCTCCTGCTGTAGGCACTAGGATCCCCGTTAACATCTTGATCATGGTTGACTTCCCCGCACCATTCGGGCCTATATAACCGACGGCTTCACCCTGATCGATAGTAAAAGATACTTGATTCACCGCATTGATTGTCGTGTATTCCCTCGAGAACAAACCTCGTATGGAACCCATCAATCCGGCATATCTCTTCCATTGCCTGTATTCTCGCGTGATTTCGTCAACTCTAATCATACATTACCCCCGAAACGATTAATATTTTGCGCAACCTCGGTGATAACCAATAACGAGCTTATCATCTCGTAATTAGATAACTCTGTCAATTAAGAATATCCGGGATTATACATAGCTTCCATTGATTCTACAATAATCGACAAGCAGGAGAGATTCTGAACAAAAATTAGGCCCAAGGTAAATGTTCATTCACCTCAGGCCCGTTTTACTCAAGTTCATCGTATTTTATTTAATTTCCAAAATTTCATATTTGATAATGCCTACGGGAGCTTCGACGTTGATGATGTTTCCGAGCTTCTTACCCAGAATCTCCTTACCCAGGGGACTCTCATAAGAAATTTTGTTCTCGAACGCATCTGATTCCGTCGGACCGACGATTTGATATTCCACTTTTTCTTTGAACTCCAGGTCGTTCAGCACTACAGTGGAGCCAATGCCGACTGTCCCCTCTTCCACGCTGTCCGCATCCACAACCTTGGCGTTCTTGAGCATTTTCTCCAAGGTGAGAATACGTGTCTCCATAAATGCCTGGTCTTCTTTGGCGGAGTGATACTCGCTGTTCTCCTTCAAGTCGCCATAGCTGATGGCTAATTTGAGCCGTGCAGCCAATTCACTGCGCCGTGGTCCCTTCAGTTCCTTAAGCTCAGCTTCCAGCTTCTCGAGCCCTTCTTGTGTCAATATTACTTCTTCTTCATTAGCCATTATCTACATCTCCTATTTATCCTGCATACCCTTATTTTAAACTATTTCCGTAAAGGACGGGGCATAAACTTGAAAAATATTTGTAAAGGATAAATGTGGAATGGATGGTGATGGCGTTCTTTACGTTCTGGCATGCTCGCGTTCTGGAAATCGCCCCATCGCCATCAAGTCCATTTGCCATGGTAGAGTAAGGCCCAGCTAATAAATGCAAATATGCAGTTATATTGCTGATTTTCGCTCTCCCTTGAGAAATAACTGCATTTATACATCTAATCTGACAGATCCGCTCGCAAACGGGGCTTTCTCCGGGAAATAGTTGTATTTTTGCATCTATTTTCCGATTTCGGGATCATTCATTGGAAAATAAGTGTATATTAGCAGTTATTGGTTTAGTGGTGTCAAATAATTCTACAGTTCATGAGTTTAAAGACTCTGATAGATTGTTAAAATTTTCAATGTTCTCTTTATATGTCCAGATATTCTTCTCTGATTTTAACCGTAGAGCCTCACTTACTGTTTGGCCTTTCATAGTTATATTTGTAGGGTTTAATAAAACTAACTGAGAAATTTGATCAAATGAAAATGTACTATTAATAAATGAAATTGCCCAATGACCACGTATATTCTCTATATTTCTCATGCAAAAATTCCTCACTTTATTTAATCATTTTCTTTAGTTCTTCTGACTATAAAGTAAGTTAGCTACAAGTAGCGTTTTTCAACACTTATTACATCACTAATTTCATTAAGTACTCGAATAATCAACTCACTACTGCGTTCTGATTCTGAGTCAGGGAGATACCCAGACTCTGCCTGAAGCATATTATATAACACGAATAGCTTGTGGACTAAACTATGCTTTATATACTCTTGATTATGCGTTAATGTATATATTTCCTTTAGATAGTGCGAAATTTTGTAAAGTTCGTCCATTAATACTTCTTTATGAACCTTTAGCCTAGGCAATAGAATTGTCATAGATTTCAACAATAGATTCTCTAACTCGTCAATACGTTCTTTATTCATAGCAAGTACCCCACAATCGCTGATTGATCTATAAACATATTGAATGAAGTTCTTCTTCGGCATATGCTAAAGCGGCAGCAAACTCATTAATCCCAACAAATTCATAGTACGGATTTACTTTCTTTGACGTGGTTTTATTTATATCTATCACTACTACACCTTGTTGTTGTTCTCCTAGAGTATTTAACTTTAATGCATATGCCAAATTTCCAGTAATTGCAATCCATAGATCAAAACCAATAGAGGCATCTTTCCCGACAATCATATTATTGTACAAAAAGTCAATTAATTCCTCTAACTTTTTCTCGGCAGGATGATATATTGCACGAAACTGCTGTCTTGTGTGTAAATAATTCAACAGGCACTGTGCACTTGTAAAAAAGAAAACTACATGGGGAGCTTACCATGTGATTTGAAATATCATAGTTTCGCTTCTTTAAACCAAACATTCAATGATGTTATACTATCATCCAAAACGTATTCTTCACTAAATGCCTCAAATCCGGTTAATCTCCAGTCACTAAAAAACCTGATAAGAACGTCTCTTATTTCATCTAATGAATTTATACTCAGAGGAATTTCAACATTAACAATAAAACAGTCATCAATTTTAAAATACTCTGAGACTCCCAATAAATTGAAACCTACTGATGCATGTTTGAAAATTGTCTTAACTTTATTAATAGCATCAATTTTAAATTATCAATCTCAGTTCTCCTTATTTCTATGATAACGATTTTAGTCTACGAATTTCTCGCAATGTAATTATGTATCTTGTTCCAGTTAAAACCATTTAGTAACAATTAACCTTAATACTATAAATGAGCAAATTCACTTCCAGTAAATTGTAAAATCAAAAAGAATAGAGACAAAATGCTTCCCTTGTGTTAAAAGTAGTCACCACAACAATTTTTTCAACCAAGGAGGAATCACTATGTCTCATACCGATATCGTACCCGAACATACTGCTATTCGCAACTATTTGTCCCAACATCGCTTGCCACTCTATTTTTCAAAACCGGTGATGGCGCATATCGAGACGTATATGGTGGCTGCGACAGCCAAAGGTTTTCGAGGGAAAGTCGTAGACCTGGCCGAATATAGTGATTGCCATCGGACTTCTATTGGTCATTTTCTGGCTGAAGGCAAATGGGACGAAAGCGTACTACAGCGCCAGGTCAAAGCGGATTCTCTGGCTCAGGTTATGGCTATCTCGGGGCGTACCGCCGAACCGTACTTTGTCATTCATGATGATACGATTGCACAAAAGACCAAGCCTTCGTCACAGGCACAGTCTCCCATGGAGTGCACTGGCTTCCATCACTCGTATTTGCTCGGTAAAATCGTATTTGGTCATCAAATCCAAGCCACTGTTGTGGCTTGTGGCGATACATCCTTGATCCACTCGATCGACCTGTGCGACAAGAGCCAGAAGCACCCAGACGGTAAAGTCGTTACGAAAATCGATCGGGTCTAGACTCTGCCACCCCCACTCCATGGCGGCTATGCTTTAGTGGACTCCTGGTTTACCTGTCCCCGCGTCATCGACGCTTACGCCGCGGCAGGCTACCATTTTATCGGTGCACTCAAAACGAACCGAATTCTATATCCCCAAGGCATCCGAATTTCGGTGCAAGACTTCGCGGCACACATCCGTAAGCCAGACGTTCGCCTCGTGACCGTGAACGGTTCTTCGTACTGGATGTATCGTTATGAAGGGGCACTCAATCAGATCGGTAATGCCGTGGTGCTACTCTGTTGGCCCGAGCAGGCTTTTGGAGAACCGAAGGCCTTACGAGCGTTCTTATGCACGGATGTTTCGCTGGAAACCGAAATGATTGCGGCTTACTATGCCAAGCGCTGGCCCATTGAAATCTTCTTTCGTCAATCCAAGAACAATTTGGGTTTTGACACCTATCAAGTTCGTTCTGCCAAAGCGTTTATCCGCTTATGGGCACTTTTGGCCTGGACGCATCTCTATTGCACAGTCGGTTTAGGACGATCTTGCCCTTTTGGGGAGGGATTACGTGCTGTACGCAAGCAGGTTCAGCAAGACCGCCTTAAGTATGTCTACGAGTACGCCCAAAAGGGTATTCCGTTTTCTACGGTTTGTGAGCGATTCCATGTAGCCTAATTATCTATTGGTATTTTCTGTATCCATTTTTGCTCATTTATGTTAAGGTAAAAGCAAACGCTGACACTACTCAGAATTAACTTTTGTAACTAATGAAGTTTCAGGTGACACAACTGCAATTGTTCCTGTTTTTACTTATGGTCCTAATGGCGCTACTTCTGGTTCAACATCTAGCACTATAAATAGACAATTTTCATATAAAGCACCAAAACATCGGGATGGCTCACAGGCAGTGGCCTCCTATCTCGATCCTGTTTATCAACCAGGTCAATCGTTCTTAAATGAGCTTCAAGTTTTAGGGATTAAGGATGTAAATGTACACAAGATTCCTATGACTGTTGTGACTGTACCAGGTGCTCTTAATTAACTTATTCGAAGAGCATAACAATCTTGGAGTATAAACAAGGTGTTATGCTCTTTACTCAATCTTTTACGTATCAATAGTTTACATTGTGGATGTGAATATACATGCCTAAATTACGATTATTATTTGTTATAATTCTATGTTCGTTTCTTACTAGTTGTAGCACTAATCAAAATATGACGTTTGAAAATATTAATCGCCAGTTGGATGATGCGTCTGGAACTGAGAATAATCTTTGGTTTGTCCCTGCCAACTTCAGTGTAAGTTCATTTGATATAAAGTATGGAAATAATAAACTAGTGTATACTTGGACATTTACATTTCACGAGAAATTTTATCAAAAATTATTAATAACAAAACCAAAAATATATTACAAATTACTTTTTCCTAAAGAAGTCTCAAATATTCTTAAAGTTGAAGAATCCGACTATTCTCAACTTCAACCTATCGAGTCTACTGGGAAAAGAACGTACGCTATAGAATTGCCACTGATTATGGACAATGAATTATCAGATGAAGAGATTGAGCTGTTACGTAATAACTTGGATTATAATCTTATGATATATAATGACAATTTCAAAGCAATTAATGTGATTGGAATTAATATACATTCAATGGATAGAACAATTTATTATAAGTAGGTATAGTCTGTAAAATAGAGTCAACTATATTAAACATCAATTCTTAACTTAATAAAGGACCACAAGCGAGAGGGGATCGCCTGTGGTTTAGAATAATCCTGCTTTATTGAATCCTATTTGATGTTCCAGCAACAACGTCGATTGTGAACTTCTCCTCAGGAATGTGAAGATCTTTTGTCGTATATAGAATATACTGTGTTGAATCGTCCGTTGGTTCAAGTTTCACCCAGTGATTAACATCACCAATGCGAAGTCCCTCAATCATACGTGTCTGAATATTAATCATGATATACGATTCCCCTCCCGAGGCAATTTCCTTTAGATAGAGTCGTGCACGGCTATTTCTTTGAAATAAATTAATTAACTCAATTTGATATTCATATTTTTCGTCCGCTGTAATCTTTAATGAATCACTTCTTATCTTTTCGTTGGCCCAACCGTTGGTGTTAACGCTTTGAATTAGAGAGATCGAGATTAGTATTGTGATTACTAGCATTACACAAATGCCAGCATAGTCGACTCTACTCGTCGGAATCCATCCTTTGATGAGTAGTATAGTAAACAACGTAGCCAATAATAGAACAGGGATACCTGCTCCCCAAAAATAAAAAGTTCCTGTAATATCCATCCCTCGTTGAAATATGCCGTAGATCCTAAAAGAAACCAAACGAATGCTGAGACACTAAATATAATTAGTATTATTATTAGAAGCCGTAACCATACCCGCATATGCGCCTCCCTTAGGTTGTCGAGCCCCTTTCAACCAAAATGATCTCTATCCCAAGTTCTTATTCCACGTATTCAGCCCATATTTGATATAAACTATAAAGGTCATTACTTTGAATCCCTTTGGCTGCTTTATAGGTGCAAGTATTAACTACTCTAACTGGATTTAAAGTCATGTTTTTATTAAATCCAACGATGATTGGCCTATTTACATCAACGAAATTCCGGGGCTTATAGATTATCCCCCATTTCAGTTGAACAAATTGTTGAATTAGAACTTCGCCGAAATAGAGACCTATATCCATAATCATAATTTCTGTTTCTTTACTTAATTTATACTCATTTTCACTACATTCTGTTTTTATCCACCAGGGCAACTGTTCATTTTCTTCTGCTAATTCCTCACTCGTCTTTTTAATCTGGACTATACGCGGAACAAACCAATTCCATAGTAAATTTAAAGATTTAGTAGTCAAATCTAAATCTTTTGGGCTACCACCTCCGGTACTTTCATAATAGTCAACCAATACTTGTATTCTATTTTTTCGATTTTCTAAGAACCACATAAAAAAGTGATCTGCTTCTCTCTTGCTCATAGTATCGAAAGAACCAAGCTCAAATGGAACTTCAATATTAGGATACACTTATCCCCCCCTTTTATCGGGCCAAGAATATATTTCCCACCGAAGCCAACTGTTTATTCTTTACGCTGCACCAATCAATCTTTGGAGTTCTTCAGCATCTCCCTCTTTTCCAGACCTTCACTATTCAATGAAAATACCACCATTTGCATATCTTTCATCCAAATATATATTTATCTTCTTAATCTTATAAATATAAATCCTGGAGCTTTTACTTGTCTTATCCAGCTTCACTTTAACTAACCTCTCATTTCCTCCAATAAACGGGTTAAAATCCACATATAAAATCTGTTTTAATCGCCAGCCTTCAGCAATAACTAAATTGCTTTCTTCCCAATTCATCTCAGGCAAATCAATATGATGATATTCAAGAATAGCATCATCTTTTGACTTAACGATATAAACTAAGGAAGTTCCATCTTTATGTTTCATGACCGATGTGACTTCGTAAAACCTTATTTTCTGTGAATAGAATAAATACGACAATATAATTATTACCAAACAACAGAAAGCAATCGTAATAACCCACCTATATTTCATTGTTTCCCCCTATTTAATTGGTCCCCATACTCTTTTGCCAGCCCAATTTTTCTTATTATGGTTAATCACTTCATAGCTAAAATGGAATTTACCAATTCTATAATATTTGACTAAGCCGTTAGCTTTCCTTTTTATTAGTAGTCATATATTCATCTTTTGTATAATCTAAGATCAAATTATTAGAATTACTATGAAAATACAATGAAACTAACTCAATATCTTCATCGTCTGAACCCATTGAATCCCACTCATTAATAAATTCTTTTTCCGTATCAATACCAACAACATGTGCTTTTGTGTTATGATCTTTCAGCCATCTTGCAGCATCCTTTTCCGCTCTTTCTTGGAATCCCCCATTTTTCCCATGTGGTAGACCATAAAAAAAGTATGCATCATGCCCAGTGGGATCTATATATACCAATGGATTGTTGTACACCTGGGGCAAAATCACTTCAATGGTTGAATCTATGTCTAACCCCTAACAATAAAACAGTCATCAATTTTAAAATACTCTGAGACTCCCAATAAATTGAAACCTAATGATGCATATTTGAAAATTGTCTTAACTTTATTAGTAGCATCAATTTTAGATACACTGTTAATATAAAAACTGCAATTTAGCATTTTATGTTTGCTATCATGCTCAGCTTGAATGAAATGGACATTTATATCGACACTATTGATTGAGTATCGAATTTACCTGCGCGAGCTGATGAGAACCCCCATACATAATCATTGCATAACGTCTTAAGAATATCTTTTGCCATATTTACGTCGATAATCTCGTACTTTGTTTGTAAATCTAAAGTGGTCAAATAATACATCAAGTTGTTTTCGTTCTTTTTATCATTAGCAACTACAGTCCCAGACTTCACAAACGACGTTTCAAGTGTTTTTATAATTTTTTTTAACCTGTTTTGACTGTTCTTTCAATGCGGTGGCTGTTACAAACAAAAGAATGGCTTATCCTCATTCCTCATGCAGGTTAGGATAAGCCTTTGAAATCTACTTATACTTATATAGCCACTTTTTAAATAAAACTCGATAAATTTTGGGGCAGTAAACTTTGCTTGTTGGTATACCTGGATACTCACCAAGCAAAAATTCAAAATCTTTATACTGGTCAAAAAAACTATTACTAATCACACGAACCTCTCTATTTTTTTTATAAGACGGATTGTAAAATGAAGTGCGACACCTGCTGGAAATAAATAAAAAAGAGCCCATGGCCGGATTCGTGTAGAATGAAAGTTCCTACACCCTACATTCACACAAGGAGAATCCACCATGAACTACACACATCTTAGCATAATCGAGCGCAGCAAGCTAGAAATCCTCCACCAGCAGGGGAAAAGTGCCAGAGCGATTGCCAGAGAGCTCGGCAGACATCATTCCACCATCAGCCGTGAACTGGAGCGTCACGAGGGTCAGGAGACCTATGGTGCACAGCGAGCCCAGGAGAGCTATACCCAGCGTCGTAAAACCTCGGTTCCCGAAGGCAAGTGGACGCCGGAGCTGGCTAGAGTCATCGAAGAGAAGCTTCAGGCCACCTGGTCTCCGGAGCAGATCACACAGCGGTTTCGGCAGGAGAAGCAAGCCATCGTATGCTTTAAAACGATCTATCGCTGGCTGTACGCGGGCCTGTTGTCCAAAGGCATCCTCACCGTTCTCAGACACAAAGGCAAGCGGCAGAAGCCTGCTGAGACGCGTGGCAAGTTTACCGTGGGCAAGTCTATCTCTCAGCGTCCCAAAGAGGTACGGTCTCGGGAAACGTTTGGTCATTGGGAACTCGATACGGTGGTCTCAGGCCGTGGGAAAAGCAAGGGCTGTGTAGCTACGTTCATTGAGCGTAAAACGCGCTTGTACAAAGCCATTCGGATGCCAGACCGCACAGCGTTGTCTATGGAGATCGCTTTTGGTGTAGTTGCTTCTGAGTATCCTATCGGAGCCTTTCAAACCGCTACAGCAGATCGTGGCAAGGAGTTTGCTTGCTACACCAATCTGGAGGCCACCCATAGCATACAGGTGTACTTTGCTGATCCGTATTCCTCCTGGCAACGAGGCTCCAATGAGAACGCCAACGGCCTCTTGCGAGAGTTTTTTCCCAAAGGAACGGACTTCGCTCAAGTTACGGACGAGGCTTTACACCATGCTCTTGATCTGATTAACCACAGACCACGAAAATGTCTGGGATGGAGAACCGCTCGCGAATCTTTTTCAGAGGAACTGTCGCACTTGCCTTGACAATCCGTCATAAAATAAATATTCTTTCTTACATATCATACATTTTAATTGATCTACTTCTTTCCCGAAACCAACTGTATTCAACTCATTTCCACACTCTTTACAAAACAGAGCATACCTTTTCAATATATTTTCCAACATAATAATTCTCCCTCACTATTTCACTATCTAATACCGAATTTCTTTTCAATTACTAAACTTAAACTTATTGAATATTTTCTTTATTATTTTTTTTGTTTTGTCGTCCAACATAATTATAGAAACCTTCTCTAGGAAGACAAACAACACCCCTAACTCCATATAATTTCATATAATCTTCGTATTTTTCTTTGTATAAACCACTAATAATTTCACAGAACTCCTTTACATCAAGTGACTTTAATTCTCTATCAATTTGAGGATGATAAAGTTCAATTCTGACTATATGGCTATATATAATCATTGATAATTTATAAATTTCATTAATGCATTCTTCAAACCAAGAAAAACAACCTTCAATTGATATTTCTCTGACCTTACTTTCTTCAGAGTGAACTGTTAATATTAAAGAATCATTAATTATAAACTCATATTGACTTCTAGGAACACATTTTATGTTATATACTGTAAAATTTTCGATAAGTTGTAAAAGAAATACTTCTGATTCACCAGCATACCCATAACTTTCATAATCATTTTCAATTGGAATTCTTGAAATACCTTTAGGTAAAAACTTAACGAAAAAACTTTCTGCCCCCATTCACTCCACCACCTTTACAGGAACTGTTTTTAACCCCATTTGTTTTGCCGCCCACCATCTATGATGTCCATCAATAATTTGGAATGTTCCATCCTCAAGAATTCGAACATCAATAGGTTGTTTTATTGTACCGTGGTCTTTGATATATTCTCTTGCTGAACGTAAAGCATCTCTATTATAATTTCCTCTATAAAAATCGAATTCATCTTTTGGGTTTTTAACCAAATCAGAAACATTAACTTTAATTTTCTTAAATGATCTCAAAAAAGCAGGGGCTGACTTCGAGAATTTTGCCGCAATTTTTGATGACAGAACTGCTCCTCCGGCAACGGAATTCCCAATAATATCCATGGATTGGATTTTCCAAGCTGTTCTCCATATATGTAAGCCTCCTGTTTTGTTGGGTCTCCAGTAAAAATGTAATTACCGTTTTCAACAACATATTCAAAAGGAGTTATTAAGTCTTCGCCTATAAAACTTGCTATGTCCCCTAATGTTATTTCTCCTTTATACATTGCTCTTCCTAATTGATAAGCTCCTTTTCCCAATGTATATGGATTTGTGGTGAGAACTGATTCTATTGTTTCAAGCCTACTAGAAGTCCAATATCCAAGCAACCCATTGCTCAAGTTCCAAAATATTCTGTGCCCTCTTCTTTGTCTGAAAATCTGTTAAGCATGTTAGCAGCGTTGTATGAGTAATGAGTCTGTTTGGTGGTAGGCTGATCTTCATCAAAGGTCGTGCTTCGTTGCTGGCGATTCCCTCGCTCATCATATACATATTTAATTTGCTCGGGCTCTATATCTTCCTGAACAAGACGATTTAGACCATCATATGAAAAACGCTCATTCGAAGACTGATTTCCCCTCGTTCTATTTATTTCTACTATATTCCCCAATCCATCATACTTATGAAGCTCTTCATATCCTGCCATACCATTCGTTTGATGAGTTAATCCAATGATCTCACCAAATTCATTCTGCTGTATTCGTTGGGATGTCCGGTTTGGATACGTAATGCGATCAAGAAAAAAGAACCACATGGAGTTTATACACTCACATGTGGTCACCTGATTAGCTCAAAAACTTAAAGAGCAAGTAACATACAAATAATAAATTGACACCAACAACTAGTGCTGTCTTAAATGCCTTTTTCATTTTCAGAAATTTACCGATTGTAAAAATAGTCAGTAAGTAGATTATAAAAATTGTTGCACTAATTTTATCGCTTGTTGATGTCCACACTATGAACCCTAATATTATTAAAATCAGAGCTATGATTACCCACTGATAAACTTTTTTCATATCATTTATACCTCTTCCAGTACCTGGCATTTGTAACATAATAACCTTCAGTATCAATAATCATGTTGTCAATTTTACCGGTATCTTTGTTTGTTCTATAAATCATTGATTTGGTTGCTCCTGCTTTCGGTCCACCCGGAATAAATTCTAAACCTAATGAAGCTGCTGCACCGGTAGAGTGCATAACAACTTGAGTTGTTCCAAATGTTGCAACTGTTCCTACTCCGTAGCCAATAATTGCTTTTGCAGCTATAGCGTGGTATTGCTCTGTTTTCGAAAAAGTATGAATCTGCTCCCAGTAATCGTACATTGGATTAGCCCCATAATATACTGTGCCGTTCTTGTCAACTAAAATTGTAGTGATTTTGTCATTATCTTTGTTAGTTACATTAAACCTATTTAAAAATGTTTCAGTACTTTGCAACAAACCATCTCTTAGTGCCTTCTTATTAGTTGTTTTGTTATAAAATTCTTTTCTTAATCTATCCGCTTCATTTGAGGCAGCTTTTTTAGCAGCAGAATCTTCTCTTTCATTCGCTTCAGCCCAATTTATTTTCTGCTCATTTATTCTGTAGTTATAGTCCCATAGTAGAGGATCTATTGCAACATTACCACTCGGATCAATATACCTCAACGGATTATTCTGCACATACGTATATAGGTTTAGTGTCAGTGGATTCGTCAATGTCCCCTTATACGTATCCTCACTCACAAACCTGCCATCTACTGGATCATAATAACGAGCGCGTAAATAGTATAAACCTGATTCGTCGTCATAATATTGACCTGTGTACCTGTAGGGGTTAGACATAGATTCAACCATTGAAGTGATTTTGCCCCAGGTGTCATATTCGTAGCTGTTGAGCATTGTTCCAGCAGAATCATTTATTTGTATAACATCACCATGACCATTGTATAGGTAGTATCCTGCTTTATTTGAGTTGTTATCTTCTCGATATAGAAGCTCATTACCCCAAATATTTCGTGCTTTTACTCCTGTTACATTACCATCTGAATCCAGGTTTAACTCTTCAATTACATTGCCGTTTAAATAAACGTACCGAACTCTCTCATTCGTTCCCATCTTAGTTGCTCTGAGTCCATCAGCGTAATACGTGTAGGAATATTCTGTACCCTCTTCTTTGTCTGAAAAACCATTAAGCATGTTGGCAGCATTATAGGAATAATGAGTCTGTTTGGTGGAAGGCTGTTCTTCATCAAAGGTCGTGCTTCGTTGCTGACGATTTCCTTGCTCGTCATATACATATTTAATTTGCCCTGGTTCTATTTCTTCCTGAACAAGGCGATTTAGACTATCGTATGAAAAACGCTCATTCGAAGACTGATTTCCCCTCGTTCTATTTATTTCTACTATATTCCCCAGTCCATCATACTTATTAAGTTCTTCAAATGTAGCCACGCCATTCGTTTGATGAGTTAGTCCAATGATCTCACCAAATTCATTCTGCTGTATTCGTTGGGATGTCCGGTTTGGATACGAAATAGTATAAAAATTGTTATTAAGGCCAATTGAATAATTGTATCTCATTATCCCAGAATTCCCATACTCAACGGATTCAATACGACTTAGATTGTCATACGAAATCTGTTGAGTCTTGGCATCTGGAAAAGATAGGTTTATCAAGCGATCCCAATTATCATATCCTAGTTGATAGTTGCGTCCAGCTACTGTTTGTTGATCGATACGATTCCATTGATCGTAATGATAGTCGATACTCTCAACTTTGTTTTGTTCCCCATACTCCGTAGAAGTTAAATTAGTAATCTTGCGAGTAAGTTTATCGTAAGCATACGTAATCCCGTAGACTTTCCTGTTTGAATTAGTAATTTCAACAGACTCAAGCTCATTTAGATTTGTGTATGCATAACGTGTAACTTGACCCTTTTTGTCCATAAATTTTGCAGTTAGACCAATGTTATTGTATTCATAGCTTTCCTTATTACTAGAAGCATCGGTACTACTCATAATCCAACCGGCTTCATTATATGAATTTTCGGTTTGCTTCTTTCCGTTAAGATAATAGGTTAATAGATTACCATTATGGTCATAAGCATACTTATGTTGCTTACCCTCCTGATCTTTCAGAAGAATTAAATGATGATTTGAATCATAGCTGTATTCCGTAGTATTACTGCTTCCTGGGGAACCCCCAATCTGAGTAATTATCTGGTCTTTAGTTACATCACCAAATGCTGAATATGATTTAGAGGTCGTTCGAACTTGATCAGAAGATTTCTCAACAATCCGCTCTAATAGTCCGATTGTGTTGTAATATTTAGTCTCTACCTTGCCATCTGGGTAGTTCATCTCAACTGTTTCTTGATAGCGTTCATTATTTCCAATAGCTGTATTCGCATAAGTGAAGACGGTTGTATTCCCCATGCTATCTGTTCTTGTCTTCTGTCTTCCGATGGAATCATAAGTATAACTTGTTTGTAAGGATGGCTCACCAAATGGGAGTTCAGCATCAATGATTTGACCATCCGTCGTCTGATTGACAAAAGTTACTCGACTCATACCTTCCCTGGACTGTTCGCCCCGTAGAGCTAATCCAAACGGAGAATACTCAGTTCTCTGAATTTCTCCATCCGGTAATGTGATAGTTACTTGCCGCTTCGCATCATCATAAGAAATTGAGGTATCTCTTCTAGTCAATGTAAAACTGGAAAATACTATTCTGTCCATGGAATCATACTTGTAGTCCCTAAATGAATGATCCGGATACAAAATTCGAATTATATTCCCACGAATATCATATCTATACTCTGTCTTCAAATTAGAAATGTAAGGGCCGCTGGATAATTTCGTCTTAATTGATTCAGTTTCCACCTGTCCTAAAGCAGTGTAAGTATAGTTTCTTTCTGTAACCTGCGGTACCTTCTCAAACTGATCTCCAGCAGCTGATTCCAAGGTTTGAAGTACATTTCTATCTTTGTCATATAATGTGTATTCGGTTTTATAAGTGTCTGAATTCATTTTAGATGGGTTTACAGGATCTCTATACTTCTGGGTCCAGATTGTTGATTTTAGTTGCTCTCTCTTGTAAGATTCAGGATCATTACTTGAATAGTACACTAATTCTTGGACTACTTCCTGCTGTTGATCTGAACTCTTAATAATCTTCTTTGTAAGTTTATGTTGGGGACCATCGTATTGATATAATGTTGTATTTCCCGATTTATCTACATATTTAGTTACCAGCCCCCATTCATCATATGTGTATGACTCTTTAATGCTTGAGTGAGGAGGTGGAGGAGGACTCTGAACATCTGATATGTTACCGACATAAGACGAAATAACGTTTGGTTGCTCGGTACCTTGAGTATACTCATAGCTAGTAATATAGCTATTCCGATTCGTGTAATGAATCCCTTGATCATTAAGCTCCAACGGATTGTAATCCTCAGGGTTAACCCAATTATATTTCAAAACAAAGTTAATTCCATCAGGCTCATATTCATACTGTTTAAAGCTATAATTTTGCAATTTTCCAACTTGCTTCTGTGTTCTTATCGTTTGCTTATGGCCAAATCGAGAACTATTTCTAAGTCGAGGGATGTTCTGTTTATGGTTCTTCCAATATTCATTAAACTGCCAACCATGATCCAAATGCTGATTCGCATAATAATCTGAAATTAGCTTAGTCTGATTATTTTCTTCGTAAATATAGTCAACCCGTTCAACCGCATGATAACCGAAATAAGTTATAGCATTTGCATCCGTATATAATCTTGTACTGCCTCTGAATAGTTCCTTCTGTACATACTCTGGGTTAATGGACCAACCAGAATTATAGTTCTGATAATTAAATTTAACCTTTAGGCCATTAAAAAAGTTAATATTCTTCAATAATAAGTAGGCGATCTCTCCATACTGTATATTGTTCACTTGAACAATACTACTTGATTCAACATATTGATTATCTGAGCTCCACAACCATTGATTGGAATAACAAATTTTCGTCTTATCTGTACATTGATTTGCATCGTAGGGCGTAGGAGTGCCATCGGCGTTAGAACTATAGGCATAATCATTAGATTTGAAATTAAAATCCGCCAATTTAGTCGAATCAATCGTATAGTAATCATAGGACTCCAATATTTTCTTTCCTTGTGTTTGATCAATTACTTGTTCTAACTGCCAATAACCCAAATTAGGATTTTCTATTATTTGAGCCCCTGCCTCGTCCGACCAAGTTCTGTATGCCAGATTTGTTACCGAGCGAGACACATCATATTTTATATCTTTAACAATTGCCGTCTCATCTGTTACTTTAATTCCAGTTATAATGAGTGGGCTATCTTTAAAATTCAAATCTCTTTTCCTGAAGATAGTAATATTTCTCTGGTAGGAGTCAATTATGTTGATATTATCATTACCATCAGTTTTAAAATCATTATATTGATACAAGATTTTATCACCATAGCGGTTTTCCTTGCTTAAAATTCTTCCAGAGGGACTAAACGTATATGTAAACTCCTCATTTACAGTTAATTTATAATTGGATTTCTCTTTAACTAAGGCTACGTTCTGGTAAGGATATTGATACGGAACCCCATTATGGAACTCAATGGATGCCCCATTCTCCAAAGTAAAAATAATCTTCTCTACTTCTGAGGACTGTAATGAATACTTCGTCAGGAATCCGCTTGTTGGGATATTTGCATTAGGATCTTCGGCACAGGGATTATTTACTGCAGCACAACTAAGTAACTCTGGTTTGATCTCAGCAATCTCGGAAGTGATTTGCATATTAGGGATATTCAGAGTCCACCCAGTAGCTATAAAACCATTAATCTCAGCCTTTGAAGTTACTTTTCCTATATTTCCAATGTTAATTTCATATTCTGGCGATAAAACTTTACTGAACAAAGAATTATAGGACCGACTCAGATTTAGCCCCAATCCATACTTTCCTGTTAATTGAATATCCGTTACGCTATGATTTGCTGTTCTATATATAGGGTCAACAATATTACCTGTTTGGACTGAATAATTGTACTCACTATTAAATTCATCGACTTGAAACGGCTTTGCGGAATTAATATTACTCAAGGAATTAGGAGTGGTCATAAGTTGAGTAATTGTTTTGTTCTCCTCCAAATCAGATTGATACTCTTGTAAATATCCCTCACGATTCCTAACATAGTTATAGTTTTCAATAGCTGCTGGCACAATTTTATTCAAGTGTTCTTTTTCTCTTTCTGACAAATGTTCAATGATAGCGATTACTTGCTCTTCACTCCAATTGACCACTTCTAGCTTTTGCTCTTCCGTTAAATTGACCAGTTCCTCGGGCTGATAATATGCCAGAATTTGTTTCAGTTTTGGACTGAAATTCTTTTGAATATATTGATTGCGACCAGTAGTCTTTAAGGTACTATCTGTTTTGTGAAAATCTAGGCTAAAATTTTTACTCTCCGAGCTTTTATAAGTAAATGCCTCTGGCACTATTTCGTTTGCTGATTTACTTACAGAAGAAGATGAATCAGAAGTGTTATTTTGTTGAGAGAACTCTGATGAAGCCGCAAATACCAACGAACCAGGATTTATGGAAGTGATTAGCATTGCAACAACAAGCAATTTTACAAGAATCTTCATTGTGAACCTCCCAATTATATAATTTAAAGAGCCACTTATGACTGCAAATCTAAGTGGCTCTCTAGCTGTTTTATGAAAAATTTAATTTGAAGATTGCAGCCCAGTGTCTATATTCTGCAATATTTCTTGCTCCATAGTGCCAGCTGTGGATACAACCAAAGCTTCACTAGGTAAAGAGAGATTGCCTGAGCTATCTAAAGCAATGATCTCATATTTGTAAGAGGTGCCTGGTGTTAATCCCATATCCTGAAAGTAATTCACACTCGAGGTTCCAACCAGTTCTGAGTCACGATATATTTGGTACCCCACGACCCCTACGTTATCCGTAGATTCGTCCCATTCCAATTTAATGCTGTCCATCAGTATTTCTGTATATGAGAGGTTGGTTGGAGCAGAAGGACTTTCATTATCAGGTATAATCGTCACATTAAGCGGAGCGCTTGGACTCGATTTATTACCCGCAGCATCTCTAGCAACAACAGTAAATTTATAGGGTGTATTCGGAAGTAGATTAATTACTCCACCACTAGGGAGAACAACTGTTGCAACGAGATTCGTTCCTTCAAAAATATCATAAGCAACCACACCAACATTATCTGTCGA
Source organism: Paenibacillus aceti (assembly GCF_003614185.1). Classification (GTDB taxonomy): domain Bacteria; phylum Bacillota; class Bacilli; order Paenibacillales; family Paenibacillaceae; genus Fontibacillus; species Fontibacillus aceti. Next base: position 993,847 of record NZ_KZ987724.1, on the reverse strand, counting down.
TTCATCCCATTTCAAAGTAACTGAATTATTAGTCATCGTGACCAATGTTAAATTGGTGGGTGTACTCGGCTTCGTAGTGTCTGCCTTAGTAGTGAAACTTACGCTTGCACTATCTTCCGATTGATTTCCTGCATTATCTCTGGCTCTGATCATGACAGTGTAAGTGGTACTTGGATGAAGTTGATTTAGTGTATAAGAGGTTGTTGTACTCGAGCCAACTAGCTCCGGTTCTGAGTCAGAGATACGATAAATATCATAGCCAACAACTCCCACATTATCAGTTGACTTCGTCCACGATAGCCGTGCACTAGTAACACTAATTATTGAAGCTGCCAGATTCGTTGGAGCGGTAGGTGGTTCATGATCGGATGATAGAGTTACAATCAAAGGTAAACTATGCTCGGATACATTACCTGCCATATCCTTGGCCCTTACTGTAAAGGTATAGGTTCCACCTTCAGTCAAGCCATATATAGTTACGGTTAGTTGAGTAGTAACTGCTACTTGCTCTCCATCTTTGAACAACTCATATTCGGCGACCCCAACATTATCTTTCGAAGCTTCCCACTTCAAAGTAACCGAATCATAGGTGGAGGAGACCTTAGTCAATTTAGTAGGTACAGTTGGAGGTTCAGTGTCCTGACCTGTCTGTACAATTACTGAATTACTCGGTTCCGATATGTTTCCAGATAGATCTACCGCTTTAATTGTTATTAAGTAAGTCATGTTTGTTTCTAGTTTTTCTAGAGTGACCCTATTCGTTCTAGAGCGAGACAACTTTGAGTCATAATTATAAACATCGTAACCAGTAATTCCCGAATTATCGCTCGAAGGCTCCCATTCTAAGGTCACAGTATTAGCCGTTTGTTCCACGATTTTTAGACTTTCAGGCTTGGTTGGAGGAATAGATTCGTGTCCTCTTGTCCAGACAGGAATAGGAACCAAGCTTTTTTTACCATTACCGGTTCCAATTTGATCAAAAGTATTATCCCCCCATGTCCAAAGTGTTCCATCACTTTTTAGTGCAATTGAATGCTCGTTACCTGCCGCAATGGAATCCACTCCTGTCAAATTAAGAACCTGAGTAGGCTTTAATTGAACACTTCCAATACTTCCGCCTAAACCATCACCAATTTCTCCACTCCAATTTTTTCCCCAAGCCATTACAGTACCGTCGGGCTTTAAGGCAAGTGAGTGATTTCCACCGGCAACAATTGATGACGCTATAAGCCCCTCTATCCTTACAGGAGTGGTTTGAGGAGAAGATTTGTTACCAATTCCCAATTGACCATAACTATTTCTTCCAAACCCCCATACTTCACCATTATTATCCAAAACTAAGGTGTGACTATCACCTGCAGTTACTGCTTTTATATTATTTAATCCAGGGACCTGGGTTGGAACCGGTATATTATGTAATACTGCACTTCCATCCCCTAGTCTTCCACTATCACCAAATCCCCAACTCCAAACCGTTCCATCATTTTTCAAAGCAACAGTATGATTATCACCTGCAGCAACTGCAACAACATTACTAATACCTTCAACTTGAACAGGAATAGATCTATTAATAGTAGTCCCGTCTCCTAATTGTCCCTGAGAATTAGATCCCCAGGCCCAAACCGTTCCATCATTTTTCAGTGCGACTGTATAATCATAGCCCGCAGCAACCGATATAACATCTGTGAGACCTACAGCTAATACGGGTGTATATTTCATTTCGGTAGTTCCGTCACCTGCTTCTCCACCATAATTATAATAAGTATAAGTCAATACCGTTCCATCTTCCTTAATAGCAGCAACATGTCTATTTTGATTTCCTACAGCAAGTGACTTTATATTCTCAAATCCAGGTAACTCAGATGGGACCCTCGTATATTTATCTGAACTGTTTGTCCCCCATCCCCATACTTTACCGTCATTCCTTAGCCCATATGTTACGTATTTCCCGCCTGCAATCAAATTAACTGGCTGCGGATATTCGAAGTTCATGTTATCCACTTCAATTCTTCCAGATCCTGAAGATACACTATGGATTGCTATTATTATTCTTGCTTTAACCGCATCAATAGGAACATTTCCCCGGATTGTAATATGTTCATAGCCCTGATTCGGTTCATTTATCTCTTGAATTTCACTACCAACTAGAACATTGGATGAATTATAAAATTCAATTTTTAATCGCGCAGTTGCACCAAACAGATCTATTGCGCGATAATAACCCCCTAAAATATATGGTTTTCCCCCATGGACAGCTATAGTTTGACTAATTCCAATCGAAGATCCACTGGTAACACCGCTAGCACTTATCCTTTGAGATTGCCTCCCGGAATAAGAGGTATTTGAAATATCATATACAGCTGTTCCATTCCCACTCCTGTATATCTCCCAGTGATCTGCTACCCCATTATTTCCTGAATACTGCTCAAAATTCGAATTTGTAAGACTATCTAAATTTCCAACAACCATCCTGCGAATCAAATTTCCATTTAAATCATATGTATACTCCCATGAAGTTTTTTCACCAGTGGAAGAAGTAACCGTTTTGTGGATCAATCGATTCGATGAATCATAATCATAGTATGTAGTAGAACTATAGGCATGTAAGTCAAACACCAAAAAGCTCAGAATTGTGACGAAAGCAACTAAACATCTTCCAATCTTAGACAAAACATCGCCTCCTGCAAAGGAATATCTTCAATATAATTACATATTATCCCTCATTATCTTATATTTATATGTTTTTGTATATAACCTTCCACACTCACACCCGATTAAACCTCAATAAAAAATTGACGCTCCCACATATTATTTGTTAATATGTTAGGTATCTAACGTATGGGCGGGTGATTGGTTTGTCTTTGTATGAGCAGGTGAAGCGTATTAATGAAGCGGAATATACAATTAACCGCCTGATCTTTAAGCATTATAAGCAGTATTTGGATAGCGGCATTACAACACAGCAAGCGGTGGTATTGGATATTGTGTACTTAGCCAAACGCATCACGGTCGGTGAAATTGCGGTCGAGATGGATATTAGCTCTAGCGCGGTTAGTCAATTGATTGCAAAATTAGAAAAGAATCAATATATCAAGCGAGAAATAAATTTGCAAAATCGCCGGGAAGTATTTATAACTTTGGATCACAAGGGAGTGGAGTATTTTGCACAGCAAGATTATGTGGAGCAGTTAATCGCAGATAAAATATATAGCAAGCTTTCATCGCAAGAGCTAGACGAATTAGAACGCATTGTTGAAAAATTAAAAAAGGTCGCACTGAAGGAATTATAAAATTTCTTCACGCCCAATATGTTAGATATCTAATTTATTTAGGAGGATTACATGTGGAAGGATTACTTAAAAATATTGATTTCAATGGGGCTGTTTATCACAAAAAGAATAGACAAAAGTATGAGTATTATTTGGGTTATCAAGATATTGCTGAGCAGCGGTATATTTCTGAGAGTACTCAATTTAATTTGGCATCCTTAAGTAAAATGTACACCGCTGTAATGGTGTTCCAGCTCATCGAACAAGGACGACCGCAGTTATCAGACAAAATTACCAATTGGTTAAACGCAACTCATTTTACAGAAGTGACCGTCGCACAGCTGCTAACCCACACCTCTGGTATTCCTGAGTATCTGGTAGAGGTTTGACCACAGATGTTGAAGAATTCGTCGAGCTATCGCTTCCACTACATACACCGAACGCGCACTGGTCTTATAGTAATACAAATTATGTTTTACTGGCTAAGATCATCGAGAAAGTGAGCGGGTTATCTTATGAAGCTTATTTACAACAATATATTGCAGAGCCATTAAATCTTACTCGTACGACGACCCAGCCCGCCAAACAATGGAAGGCACAAGCTCAGACCTATGATTATGAGAACCAGCAATATCAAAAAGCGCTTGAAGACCCTTATTTACACGAAGCTGAAAAATTTAATGATAATTATGGTGACGGTGGTATTTATGCAACAGTGGCAGAGGTGGGCAAGTTTTTATTAGCATTTTGGCAAGGTCAGTACATTAGTAAAGAGACTGTGAGGTTAATGCTATCCCCAAGAAAATCCGCTGAGCATTATGGTCATGGCTTTATGATTCAGGATCAATGGATCGGTCATACAGGCGGGTGGATGGGTTGTTCAGCACAAGCCTTCATTAATAGAGCAACGGAAGAAGTGATTGTGCTAGCGACGAATCAGGAAATATTTCCGCTATATGAATATGAAATTATGAATTGCTTAATGGGCGTACAGGATGCGGTAGAAGCGCCAAAGCTAGTAGTCATTTTACCAGACAGTAATAAAGATGATATTACGGGCCAGTACGAATTAGCGGATGAACTTGGCACAAGATTTACGATTGAAAAGAGCGCCCCTGCCCCATTTATGATTTCATTTGAGCATCAGCTGTCTGTCCCTCTTTTTAGAATCGAAGAGTCTTATTATTGGATACGTAATACGATGAGTTATGTAGATATTGCGAATCAATTATTCATCGATGAAGGGATTGAGGTCCCTTATCAACCTGTTGATTGATATACTTAATCAGAACTAAGAGCATGCTGCATGTATGCTCTTGTTTTATGATATGCGAACGTGATAACAAACTGAGTCTTGCGCACACCCCCACAAATTTGTTATAATCCTGAACGAACGTTCAGTATAAAATATTTTGCGTTCTCATATCATGGAAGGGAGCCGATTATCATGGATGTGAAGGGCGCTTCAACCAATAAGAAGCAGCTGCAGAGCAAGCAGACGAAGAGGAAGGTAGCCGAGGCGGCCAGAGCTTTATTTGTGAATAAAGGCTACGGGGCAACTTCGATCGAAGATATTGCCGAGGCTACAGGCAGCAGTAAGGGCAATATTTATTATCATTTCAAGAGCAAGGAAGGCCTGTTCCTCTATCTGATCGATGAATGGGACCATGAATGGGAAGTGAAATGGCAGCAGAATGAATCTCAATATAAGACAGTGACGGATAAGCTGTACGGCTTCGCGAGGCAGATAGTGCTCGATGACCTCCATCACCCACTCTCCAAAGCGGCTAATGAATTTTTTAATTATAATGAGAAACCAAGTGATATCGAAGAACGTATTATTGAGATGATGCAGGGACACCTTAAGTTCAACCAGGATCTAATCCAGCAGGGGATCGATAATGGAGAATTCAAGTCTGATAATGTCGAGTGTCACGCGGCCATTCTGGAGAGCATGGTCATCGGGCTTAGCCAAATGTCACGTCAATTGAAGTTGGAAAATGCGCTCATGCTGTATCAACAGGCGATCAAGGTTTTTTTATATGGAATTTCAAATTAATTTACTATTAAATGAACGGTCAGTATAGTTTCAGGAATCGGATGTATCCACCGACAGCCTCAACTATTGTACTTACCATGCGGAGGATATTCTTATTATGTCGATATTATTGAAAAATAGGGGAGCGTTACTGCTTCTCATGCTTAATATTTTTATCGTATTTACCGGGATCGGCCTCGTCGTTCCCATCATGCCGTCCTACATGACCGAGCTGCATATTAGCGGCAGCACTGTCGGCCTGCTGGTCGCAGCCTTCTCGCTAACACAGCTCATATTCTCTCCCTATGCCGGGAGATTATCCGACATGCTCGGACGCAAGAAAATTATTGTAATCGGTATGATCGTATTCGCTGTATCGGAGCTCCTCTTCGGGCTCGCTAACGCACCAGCTCTTCTGTTCGCAAGCAGAATGATCGGCGGATTGGGCGCCGCACTCATCTTCCCAGCGGTGATGGCCTATACGGCAGACACGACTACGGATGACGAGCGGGCGACTGGGATGGGCTTCATCAATGCGGCCATTACTACCGGCTTCATTATCGGTCCGGGCATCGGCGGATTCATCGCTGAATTCGGGATTCGCGTTCCCTTCTTCGCAGCCGCTGTTGCCGGTGCCATCGCAGCCACGATCACACTGCTAGCTCTGCCCGAATCCAATAAACGACCACGGGCAGTACAAGATAAAGTCAGCGAGGCTCCCAGACAGTCTCTATTCAAGCAATTACTGAACTCTTATAAAGAACCTTATTTCATCGCTCTTATCATTGTATTCGTCGCTTCATTCGGTCTCGCAAATTATGAGACGGTATTCGGACTTTTCGTCGATCATAAATTCGGCTTCACGGCCAAAGATATCGCCTTCATTATTACCTTTGGCTCCATCTCTGGCGCGGTCGTTCAATTGACGATCTTCGGCTGGATTCTGAATAAATTCGGGGAACGCAATGTCATCTCATTCTGTCTGATCACAGCCGCTGCATTCGTATTGCTGACACTGCTGGTGCACACGTACTGGCTGATCGTCATCGTCACGTTCATTCTGTTCCTGTCGATCGACATTTTGCGACCTGCCATCGGTACACAGATGTCCAAGATGGCTGAGGAGAAACAGGGATACGTTGCCGGCCTGAACTCGGCATATACGAGCCTCGGCAATATTGCGGGTCCGATTGTAGCCGGATTCTTGTTCGATTATAACATCAACTACCCTTACATCTCGGCTGCGTTCGTCCTGGTGCTGTGCTTTCTGCTCTCGCTTAGAGCGAAACGAAGCAGCAAGCCAAATACGGTCCAGCAAGCGACCAAATAACTAAAAGATGGGCTGTCCAATAAGTCCCAAAATAAAAAGTTGGTCGGAAAAACGTCATGTTTTCCGTCCAACTTTTTTTGCTCTGTCGCTTTTCAACATTCAACAAAAACGGGCCGCCCAGCGGTCAAAAATGACCGTTAGAGCATGAAAATAACGACTACGCTCCTCTAACGGACACTTTTGTCCATTAGAAACATAAAATGCAATTTTTCGCGACAATTCCCCTTGTAATGGACATCATTGTCCGTTACAACGGCTGGGGGCCACAGGATCAACGCTAACGGACAATAATGTCCCGAGTGATCCGCAGAATATGGGGATGTACACATTTTGGGGCACACAAAAGGGGTGTCTCCAAGTCGGAAGATCGACTTTTAAGACAGCCCCGTTTTTTGTTAATTATAGCTGAATCGCCTTCCGATTCGCCCAACCGATCACAACCGTGATCAGGCTGATCAAGGCGGCCAGCAAATACATATTTACAATCCCGAACCATTCCGCAATTCCGCTCATCAGCAGAAGCGACAGCCCATACAAGGTACTGAGCAGCGTCGATTGTGCTGAGAACACTTTGGGCAGCATATCTTTATTCACACTGCGCTGAATGAGCGTACGTCGGGTCACTGCAGCAAGCTCGCTGAAAGGCCCGGTCAAGAAGACGATAACTAGAGCGAGCCAAGTCGATTGATTCAGCCCGAACCAGGCGGTTAACAGTCCATAGCCCAGCATACCTACAATCATGGAGAGGAATACTTTCTTCTCAAACTTTTTGACCAGAGCGACGACGATAAATCCGCCAAGCACGGCCCCGGCAAAATAACTCGCATTAATGTATCCCCACCACTTCTCATCCTGATGCAGCACATCTTGAACAAATACGAGAATAAATGCACCGACCCAGACCATTCCGCCCAGCGCATCGCATATATCCATCATCGTTAGAGCACGGAGCCTCGGCACTCTCCAGAGAGCCACCCAGCCCTCCTTCAGAATTTCCCAGCGAGACAGCTCCTTCTCTTCTGAAGCTTCTGAAGATGCTCCGTCCTTGTCCCCCACAAGTTCCCTTACTTTTGTCACTGAGGTACGCACATCGAACAGGTTCCTTTGCTTAGCCTCCGTCGGATCTTCAATCAGAACCGTGATCGCGGCAGCAATGCCGTAACAGACCGCAACGACTACCAATACGGGAAAAGAACCCATAGCCGCGACCAGCACCCCGCTGATCGCCCAGCCGGCGAACTGTACGATCTGATCCGTAGCTCCAATGAGCCCATTGGCCTTCATCAAGCCGGAATCGTCCACCAGCCTTGGAATCAGGGCATTCCGAGCCGGGCTCGTCCACCCGTCCAAGAAAGACAGTCCAGCGATAAAGACGTAAATGAACATCGTGTCCGCCCCGCTAATCCATGGCGAGAGGTAGAGCCCAAGCGCGATAAACACCAGAAATTGTCCGCCCTGTGCCAGTGTCAACAGGAACGTTAAGCGGTAACGGTCAATAAGCAGCGGTGCTATCAGCCCACTTAGCATTTGAGCGACTACACGAAAGAACGGAACTAATGTAGCAAAAATAATCGATCCCGTCTGATTCAGTACATAGGTCGTCAATGCAACGAGATAGAGCACATCGACCGTATTCGATAACGTCTGTGAGCTCCATAAATAATAAAATGACGGCCTGAATTTCACCATGTTCACTCCTATTCAATTGTAATCATCCATTCGCTAAGAGTCACATGATTTATTCAAATCGGTCTCATAAGCCTCTCCTTTTGTTAACAGATCATATTCTATGTATAGATGCAATCTCATGAACCAGCTCCGGTAGCCATTCCTGAACAGAGCGGAAAGAGAAACCCTCCGCCTGGGCCTTGGCTGTATCCATCGTCCATGAGGTCGGAATACCGAACGGGGACATATGTGCTTCCTCCGTCTCTGGCACGATGTGCGCCGCTTTACCGGTTGCCTGTTCTATCATTTTTATAATTTGGCCGATCGTCACCGCTCCACCTGGCCTTCAAAAGCCTGCACCGCGGCAAGCGCCTCATTGGGAGAATAACAAATATTGTCATAGACGATATCCCATGGCCCGGATTGCGCCACTTCCCTCAAAGCCCTCTCGTCCGTGCGATCCAGCACGACCTGCTGAACCTCACCCGCCAACTCCACCTTTGTCAGCCCACGCGTCGCTACCGTCACTTGATACTGTCCTGCACTGGCCAACAGTTGAACTAATCTTTTCCCGAAATACCGGGAGCCTCCCAGAACCAAAACTTTCTCAGCCATATAAGGCACCTCCTCATTTACCGACTGCCAAATAAGCTCTTCATCAACGTTAACCCGCAAAGCAGGCTGAAGAAGAAATGCCCCTCCTGTCTGGCCACATCGTTGTATAGTGCATAATAAGGCATCTCAAAGAAAATATTCAGTACCGGGTAGAGCATCAGAATCAAACATGGCAGAAATACGAAAAAGAATAACGGCCTGTGAAACTTCCTGCGGTTCGGCAATCCATTAAGCAGGCTTAAATAGATCCCGAACAGGAGCGCATACAGGATATTACCCAGCAGACTATAGTCGATTCTGAGGAACTCCCCCTTCTTCGACTCCATCATTCCTACGAATTGATTGCCGTAGTACACGACGATCAGCGCACCGAGTATCCATAACAAATAATAGAAGTAACCCTTCGACTTATTCATAACCGACTCTCCCTGAATTTCAACTCTTAACTATCAGTATACCGCGCCCGTCTTAAGCTTGTCTGTCCCCTGTCATACCTATTTTGACATGCTTCAACTGAGCTACAATGATAATACTGATTACAACGAGCAGAAACCATGAACTGATCTTGCCGATATGGACCAGCTGCCAGACATGCTCCTGATCAGGGTATGTCCAGGCTCCGAGAAAGGTCGAGATGTTCTCCGCAATCCAGATGAAGAAGCCGATCAGGACAAAAGACAGCATCAACGGCATCCGAAACGTTTGGGAGTTGAGCGTATAGTACACCTTCGTCCGCAGAAAAATGAGGAAGAGCAACGCGGTGAGGAGCCAGCGATAATCTCCTATGAAATGATGTGTGAAAAAGTTCAGGTAGATCGCCGCACAGATCAAGACCGTGAGCCACCCCTTCGGCCAGCCGGTCATTTGAAGCTGCAGTCTGCGCCAAGCCTGACAAATATAGCTGGCTACACTGGCATACATGAATCCGCTGTAGAGCGGAACTCCCCCGATCTTCGTCCAGGCCGGTTCAGGATAAGACCATGAGCCCATATGAACTTTGAACAGCTCCAGACAGAGCCCGATAATATGGAAAAGACAGATCACCTTAAGTTCATCCAGCGTCTCCAGCTTGAAGACGATCATGCCAATTTGCGCCAGAAGACAGATGATCAGAATCAGATCATATCGCGGCAAGCCTGGAATATGTACGATCTTCGTGAGCCCGAGCGTCCCGAAAATGATAAGTGGAAAAATACAGGATAAAGCCTGAAGCCAAGCGAATTGCAGCAAGTTGCGGATAAAGGTCATACTATCCTCCGATGAGTTCAATATTCCATTAAATCAGATATACAAGATTTTATCATACTCACGGAGAGAGCGGCAGAACAATTTTCTGGAATGTGTCAGGACGACCCTTAAGCCGTCTGTCTACCCTTGCGCAGCTTCTGTCTCGCCCGGTACAACAGAATCTTGAAGTGTGACAATCCGATGCCCATCAGCTCGGCAGACTCCAGGTAGGAGAAGCCATGCACATCAAATAGCAGTACCGCATGCTGCTGATTCGGCGGCAGTAATGACAGCTGATCAAACAATTCATCGCGCACTTCCTGACATAGCACCTTCGTCTCCGGGGTCTCTTCATTCGACAGATTATAGAAGAATTCATTCTCATACAGATTGGAACGGCTATCCTTGCGCAGCTTATCAATATATGCGTTATGAGCCACTCGCAGCAGCCACGCCTTGATCCGCTTCGGCTCCATTCCTTCCAGCCGGGTCAGCGCACGATAGAAGGTCTCCTGCATTAGATCCTCGGCATTATGATGATTGCGGCACAGATAATATAAATATTGATATACATCAGTTCTATATTCACGGTAAATAACGTCCATCATTCGGGTATTCATTTTAGGTTTCTCCTCTATTCTCTATATTTCTTAAGGGTTCTAGTTCAGAATTGCTATAGTCCATTATGAAGTACATAGCTTGCAGTTCGAATAAGATTTCCTTAAGTTTATCTTAAGATTTGCTGCCTAATCCTTAAAAAACTGCCTTTTCACGCAAAAAAACCACTCAGAGTGCCCTCTAAATGGTTTTTGTTAGTGGAATATTTATGTTTTTGACTTAAGAGCTATTGGCTCGGATGATCCCTCTTCAGCCGAACCCGAAACACGGTGCGATGCTCATTGCTCTCAGCCATAATCGTACCTCCATGCAAAGTGACGATATGCTTGGCGATCGCCAGGCCGATTCCCGAGCCACCGGTATGCGATGCGCGCGATTTCTCCACCCGGTAGAAACGGTCGAACAGATGGGGCAGATCTCCTCTTGGTATCGGCTCCCCGTAATTGATCACTTCCGTAATGACCTCGTTTGCCGTCATTTCGCCACGGATATCGATATATTTGCCTCCGTTTCCATAGCGGATGGCGTTGGAGATCAGATTCTCATATACTCTGCGCAGCTTGTCACCATCAGCATGTACGAAGAGCTGTGGCTTCAAATAAAGGCGGCACTCCATCTTGTTCTCCTGCAGCTGCCAGCCAAAATGCGCGGTAATTTGATACAGCATCTCCGTCAGATTGATTCTCGCCTTCTCCAGCCTCATCTCCATATTCTGCAGACGCGTGAACTCGAACAGATCCTGCAATAGCTGAGTAAGCCTTAGCGATTCCTCATATGCCATATTCACATAATAGCGGAGCTCTACCTCGTCGCGGTAGCGATCCTGATCAATCAGGCCCAGATAACCTGTAATCGAGGTAAGCGGAGTCCGCAGATCATGCGATACATTCGTGATCAGCTCACTCTTGGTCTGCTCCGCACGCCTCTCTTCTTCAATAGAAGTCCTGATACGGTCAACCATGCGGTTAATATCCGTAGCAAGCTGACCCAGTTGACCTACGTTCTCCACCGGAATCTTCGAGGCTGTGCCTTCTTCAATTTGGTGCACTTCCTCAATCAGCAGCTTGAGATACTTCTCTTCATGTCTGCGAACGCTGCGCCGATAGAAATAGAGCGCGAACAGCATCAGAATCGGCACGCCCGATAAATAATAAACCTCAGGGAACCCGATATTCCGATTAATCCAGATCAATGCCGACTGCAGGGTCAGATTAGGGAATAGGAAAAAAGTCAGCTTGGCGAGTTGAGAAAGCAGCAGCAAAGCCACAATCGAGGTGACGACTGTCCATAATAGCCAGGATAAAAAACGGAGACTAGCTTTCAATTTTGTAGCCGACCCCCCATACCGTCTTGATCAGGGTTTCGCCTTCCATTTCCTTCTCCAATTTATCCCGTAGACGGCTGATATGCACCGTAACGGAGTTACTGCTCTCGAAATATTTATCCTTCCAGATCATTTCAAAGATCTCCTCCGAGTTGAATACCCGTCCGGGATGGCTGGCCAGAAGATACAGAATCCCGAATTCAATCGGTGTCAGCTTGACCGAACGACCATCGACAGTGACTCTATGCGTCTCTTTATCCACCTGCAGGGGACCGATCTTGAGAATATGGCCCGAGCTCGTCGCGGTGGGCTGAGCCGCATAGGAAGACCTGCGCAGCAGAGATTTGACCCGCGCCACCAACTCCAGGGGATTGAATGGCTTGACCATATAATCATCGGCCCCAGTCATGAGCCCGGTGATCTTATCCATATCGCCATCCTTGGCGCTTAGCATCAGAATCGGCGTTGTCATCGTCTCACGGATCTTTAGACAGACCGATATTCCATCCAGACCTGGCATCATCACATCGAGGACGATCAGGTCGATATCCTGCTGCTCTATAATCTCCAGTGCTAACAGCCCGTTGTCAGCCTTAACTACACCATAACCTTCATTTATTAAATATATTTCTATCAGTTTAGCGATCTTCTCATCATCATCTACGATCAATATTTGTTTGCTCATCCGACTCATCCTTTTATCGACTAGAGTTACACATACGCCTCTATCATACCATGACGAATAATCTCGAATCCAAATAAAAGGTTAAGAAAGGATTACAAGCTTTTCACTATTCCCCTTCGACTACCACTCGCAAGGGATGGTGACAATGAACTGTGTCCCCTGCCCCGGCTGGGACTCTACTGCAATTTCCCCTTGATGAATGTCTACAATTTTGCGGACAATAGATAAGCCGAGCCCGCTGCCGCCAGCATTCCGATTTCTCGATTTATCCGCCTTATAGAAGCGGTCGAAGATATAGGGCAGATCATCCTTGGCAATACCGAGTCCCGAATCCGCAATAGTCACTTTCGCCTTACCAGACTCCAAAATAAGCGTAACCGTAATCTTCCCTTTCACCGGTGTGAATTTGATACTGTTATGAAGCAGGTTCACCCACACCTGGCTTAGCAACTCCTCAGCCGCTTCGACATATATCTCCTTAAGATCGAGTTCGATCTCAATCTCCTTGGCCAACCATTGCGGCTCGGCAGTAAGCACAATCGACTGCAATTGCCGATCCAGCCTGAAGCGGCTATGCTCGAACGAGGAGCGATCCGATTCGAGCGAGGACAGCTTGAGCATATTGTCGCTCATCTGTGATAATCGGCGGCTCTCCCCCTCGATGATATCGAGGTAATGGCCACGCTGCTCTTCGTCTAACTGCGGATTCCTGAGCGCCTCTGCGAAGCCGCGGATCGAGGTGAGCGGAGATTGGATCTCATGTGATACATTCGAGATGAAGTCCTGCCGCATCGTCTCCATCCGGCTTAGCTCCCCGGCCATTTCATTAACCGTCTCCACGATTTGTCTGAATTCACGATACTCGGCCTGCTCATCGAGCTTTACCGAGAAGTCGCCCTTGGCGATCCGGCGCATCGCATCGAGGATGCTCTTCATCTTGGCAAGTTCCTTCTTGCGGTAGAACTGACCGATCAATATCATGCTGGCAAAGAACAGATGGACGCCGACAACTACCGTAATCGCCTGCGATACATAAGGGGAAGATGGGGCCCCAGTGTAATTATAGACACCGCGCAGTATATAAATTGCGCCGATCCAAGTCCCAATCAGGAGCAGAATAACCCCAATATATTGGATGAAATGAAAAATAAGATTCCATACTTTCTTCAGAATGTTCATGCTTCTTCCTGGCACACCTCCAGGCGGTAGCCAAGCCCGCGGATCGTCACGATCCGGAAGCGGAATCTCTGCTCTGGAAACCGCTCGCGCAGCCGGTTTACATGCACATCGACCGTCCGTTCATTTCCCTCGAAGTCATAGCCCCAAATATCCTCAATCAGCTGCTCTCTGGTAATCGTCTTGCCCGGATAGCTACCGAGCAGGAACAGCAGTTCAAATTCCTTAAGCGGGAGCGTGAAGCTCTCCCCCTCCGACTCCACCTGGAACGTCTTGCGATCCATATGGAGCGTTCCGATTACAACGCTTTGAGAGGCGATTACTTGATAGCGCTTGAGCAGCGCCTTCACTCTGGCCACCAGCTCTGCAGGCTCAAACGGCTTCACTAGATAGTCATCCGTACCGAGATCGAAGCCTTTGACGATCTGCCTCGTCTCTCCTTTCGCGGTCAGCATCAGGATCGGCATTTCATACAGGCTGCGCAGCTCGCGGCAGAGCTCCCAGCCGTCCATATTCGGCATCATAATGTCGAGGATAACCATATCCGCCCGCTGCGCCTCCATCACCTCAAGCGCCTCAACTCCATCGGCCGCCTCCAATACTTCGCCAATCCCCGCCTCTGCGATCAGCACCCTGACCAGCTCGCGGATATGATAGTCATCGTCCACTACAAGTATTTTCGCCATAATAGCCATTTCACCTACAATCGATTTATTGTTCCTGAAGAGACGGCTCCAGGGCAGCGGCTTCAGCAATTTCAGCAATCTGCAATTGCTGCGCTGCAAATTCTCGGTACATGTTATGGTTCTGCAGCAGCTGCTCGTGAGTGCCTTGTCCGGTTATCCTTCCCTTTTCAATGAAAATAATCTGATCCGCTCCAACCACCGTAGATAGCCGATGCGCAATGACGATGGTCGTCCTGCCCGCCATCAGATTATCGAGTGCCTGCTGCACTACAATTTCTGAGCGGCTATCCAGACTCGAGGTCGCTTCATCCAGCATCAGAATCTTGGGATCGCGAAGCAGCGCACGGGCGATGGCGATTCTCTGGCGCTGTCCTCCCGACAGCTTCACGCCGCGTTCCCCTACATCTGAATCGAAGCCTTCGGGTAGTTCAGATATAAATCCGTCCGCATAGGCCATTCTGGCCGCTTGCTCCAGCTCCTGCTGACTTACTTCACGCTCAATGCCATAGCATAGATTGTCACGGATCGTTCCGGCGATCATCGGGCTCTCCTGGGATACATATCCGATAATTCCCCGCCAAGAACGGAGCGAGAAGGAATCAATCGGTTCGTTGCCGAGCATGATCCGACCCTCATACGGTAGATAATAGCGCTCCAGCATCTGGAACAGTGTCGTCTTCCCGCCACCGCTTGGGCCAACTACGGCAGTGACTGTACCAGGCTTCATCTGAAAGCTTAATTGCTTCAGAATCGGTTCATCCTGTTTATAGCCGAATGACAGGTTCTCGACGCTAAGTACCTGCTTCGCATCCGTCACCTCATGACCCGACCGGAAGTCCTCTTCTTCTTCGCTTAATGTCTGCATCATCCTCTCTGTAGCGCCATTTGCTTTTTGGAGCTGAGTGAAGAAGGTGCTAAGCTGCGTGACCGGGATCACGATCTGGATCAAATACAGGATGAAGGCGACCAATTCCCCGGCGGTTAACGCACCTGTGGAGACCTGCATCCCCCCATAGCCGATGACTATCACGAGCAGCATCATAAGCACGAAGCTCATTAAGGGACTGATCCAGGCCATAATCATGCCTTCCTTGATCCCAAACTTCATTAAGTTCTGAATTCCCTGACTTCCGTTCTCATACTCTATACGTTCGGCATTGGAGGCCTTCACCAACCGGATTTCCGAGAGCACCTGGCTGATCATCGCCGTGAAAGAGGCGGTCTCATCCTGCATGCTGATCGATACCTGGTACATTTTGCGACCGATCGGCACCAGTACGAGCGCTGCCAGCGGAATAACCAGGAACATGACCAGCGTCATCTTCCAATTCAAGTAGATCAGGACGGCTACCGAGCCGATCACCGAGATAATGCCACTGAAGAAGCTGGCCACATGCTCAGAGATGAAGGTCTTGATAACCCCCGTATCATTCGTCATCCGGCTGACCGACTCTCCAGTTCGGTTATTGTCGAAATAGGCTACCGGAAGAGCGAGCAGCTTCTTCCACAATTTATCGCGGATGATGGCGACCACTTTCTGACCGATATAATTCAGCAGGAAGATGGAAATCCCCGCTGCCAGAGTCTGACCGATAAAGGCCGCGACCAGACCGACAACTTGCATCCGGCTGATCGAAGCCAATGAGAATCCGTCGACCAGGTTTTTGGTGAACATCGGAATAATCAGGCCAACCAGCGTAGAAATAACACTAAGCAGAATAGAAACAATGATTAATGTAAGCGGTGGCTTGGTTTCTTTCATGAGTCTAAAAAATGATGAAGCATTCGGTTTGGATACATCCGTTTTCATGGCTCTTCTCCTTCTGGAATTTCATTAAAGAGGATCTTCTTTAAGATCCTTAGGAAAAGAATACCCTACTATTTTAAACTGAAGTTAAACGGGCCTGGCTCAAAACTACAGATTTTCTACCTCCACACTGATCACATGATCGATATTCCGCACAAAATGATAAATTTCCGTCGTGTATTCTTTTTCGGATGCAGTAATGACCATGTCGACCCGATGGCGCCCTTCGTCAAGGTCTTTAATTCTCAATCGCCGAATCCGATGCTGGATATGCTTGGTTTCGCCTCCCTGATCCTCTTTGCATTCAATCGTCCGGATCAGGTCGGTTACATTGCCGTGATCCTCCATCACAATTTTGAGCGAAACATCGCGTTGATTTAATTTATAAGGCCCGAACCACTTGATCAGGTAAGGCACGAAATTGACCGAGAGGATCAGCAAAATTACAGCGAGCGTCGCTTCCACATAGAATCCGGTGCCAATCGCTATTCCGATCCCGGAGGCAGCCCAAATCATCGCCGCTGAGGTCAGCCCCGAGATTCCTTCATTGCTGCGGCGAAGAATCGCCCCTGCCCCGAGGAAGCCGATCCCGCTGACAATCTGGGCGGCTAATCGCATCGGGTCCATGTTCGGATGATCCGGCCCGGCAAATTTCTGGAACGCCTCAATAGAGACGATCGTCACAAGACAGCTTGAAATGCATATTACCATACAGGTTTTAATCCCGAGCGGTTTCTGCTTCAGCTGACGATCAATCCCGATGAATAGACCGAATAATAAGGCCGTGCACAGTTTGAACACCATTTCCCAATCAAGTACCATAACATTTCTCCTTCATATATATTCATAACCTTCTTTATCCCGTTAGAGTTAATATATACCCCTGAACTTTATTGATGATTCGTACCCCGTCAAACGGACGACACAAACTCGAAAACTGCAAAAATGCAGGTTTTTCCATCCAAACTCACCTGTTCGAAGGAAATTCCTGCATATTTGCAGGCTTTTCTTCATATTTCCTAAAAATCAGGCCTGTTCGTAGAAAAAAACTGCATTTACGCAGGAATTTACTCTTCCGGGTCGGAATATGGGGGAAATTCCTGCATATTTGCAGGCTTTTCGTGGAGGTGGATTCTATGGACGCAAATCTCCCACCTGTATGACCTCTCTAACGAAACTCCAGAACGCTATTTGCCCAAAAACAACGGTAAAATAATTATAACGATACACCATATCGTTATTGAGGTGAGATTCAGGCTTTGAGCCCCAAATTTACTCCAATAGCGTTCCCCAGTTTCGTTACAATTTTCAGAGGCCCTTTTAGGCGTAAATAGCGATACCACGTTTCGTTAGATATAAAAGTAGAAACAAGAGCGAACTTATTAGGCTACCTCTCAAAATGAACCTAGTGAAATAAACGGTAAAATAATAGCTACCACCGCTAAGATGATTCTAAATACGATCTCCTGAAAAGAACCTGTATCAATCCCAATCGGCTTCGGCAATAACCGGAACTTCTTGTTGATCGGCCACAGCAGCGCCACCCCTTGATCATTCAACAGATCGATCAGCGGATGCGAGGCATAGGCAGCTAGAATCGTCCAATAGAAAAATTCCGGCAACGGTGCCAATAGATAACCTAGCAGGACCAGGAATAGCAAGGAATGAGTTAGCGTACGGTGCTTCACGCGGAGCAATTGCAATACCCAGGATAAGGGCAGCAAAATTCGGGCCATAGTTGAACCCTTCTTATCGATATCCGCGAGCGGCCCAACGATGCACCCGATCAGTAACGCCGTTCCCGCTTCCCAGGATATAAGTGGCTGGTTGAAATGAATAATGACGCACTCCGCAGCGACCACCCCTGCCAGTGTATGTGTCTTCTGAAGCATGTAAGAATTCCTCCGTGTCTCTAAGCTGTAATGGATATTATAGCAAAAAAATAGAACTAACAGTTTCATATTTTGCCTTTATACGACTTTTACTTACATTTTTGATCTTATAAGGAGGATGTACCTATTCATATAGAGAAATCAATTATTACCACTTTACGCCTGGTGCGGAGCAGGCTGAAAGTAGGGATTCCGCACAACGGTCGCCAGTGCACAGCGGACGTATAACATAGATATTCTAATTTCAGGGGTTGTTCGACTTTGGAGCTAATCCGCAAGATTGAAGAACTCCGGTTGGAATTAAATAAACTTACTACTTGCAAACTGTCCGACCGGAAAATTGTAATTCTCAGTCAGAAGCTTGACGAATTACTGAACGAGTACCACAGGAATAGCAAGTAAGGATTCAGGGGGGCCGCTTCATGCGGCTCCTTTAAAGCTTTACTACATTAATATCAATGATTGCTTAGAAAGAATCAGAGCAATACGAAGGGGCTGTCTCTAAAGTCGATCTCCCGACTTGAAGACGCCTCTTTTGCGTGCCCAGAAATGTGAACATCCCCATGTTCTGGTCCGATCAATCGGACACGGACATAAATGTCCGTTAGCGTTGATTCTGTGGCATCCCGCTCTTGTAACGGACAATAATGTCCATTACAAGGGAAATAACCGCGAAAAATGGCATTTTTCGCTTCTAAGGGTCAAAAGTGTCCGTTAGAGGAGCGTAGTTGTCGTTTTCATGCTCTAACGGACATTTTTGACCGCTAGATCCGTGGAAGTCCTGACCGTCCATCTCCTACGCTTAATAGATGGTACAATGATCGAAACCGGCGCGATTAAATAATGAGTTTGAGATTGTGGCTGTGGCCCACAAAAAAGTTGGACAACCCCATCATATAAACTAATGAGCTTGTTCTCGCAATTGATCGATCTTTTCGGGAGAGAAACCAGTAGCTGCAGCGATAACCGAGGCTTCCAGCCCCAAGTCAATCATACGTTTGGCAACTTCCTCTTTGCCTTCAATTTTGCCCTTGATCTTTCCTTCGTGTCTTTCTTCTTTTCTTATCTTTCTTAACGTTTGTTCCAAACCCATAATGGCTGTACCTCCCTTCACATTCTTCACAAGTTCTTCAATATGCGTTTCGCCTTCTGGCAACTGGTGCTTCAAAACGTTGGCCATCCATGCCACAAACTTCTGCTGGCTATCATCAGGCAATTGCTGAATCGTATGCATGAGCTTACCCAGTCGATCCAATAGCTGCTCTTGGTCTTCCGTTTGGTCCAGCAAAAACACCGAGCCGATGGTATTGGACAAAGACAGCAGCTCTTCCTCCGTATAGCGAGCCACATCAATAAGTACAGCACGATCGGCACCATCGGCGGTAGTCGGTATGACTTTTTGCGCATTTTTATTATACCGTTTACAGCAAGGGGTTAACAATGAAATGAAAGGGCTGGGATGGGGATACACTATCCCCTCTAATATAGATTAAACTTCCCAAGTATAATAAAAAAAGCTACCCCGCAGAAAATACTTCTGTCAGAGTAGCTTCTTATATATTCGGTGAAATGATGATTGCCAGATGCTAAACGAAATTAGAAGCGAGCTGCGAGTTCAGCAGCGCGTTTGATGCCGTCTTGAACGATCTCTTCGGCGCGGTCCGGGAATTGGTTGTGGCCTTCAACGATCACATTCTCTGTGCTGTTGATTCCCCAGAATGCAAGAGTGTTAGCTACATAATTCAAGGACATTTCCAATGAAGCCATTGGGCCTTCGGAGTAAACGCCGCCACGAGCATGCAGCAATGCTACCTTCTTGCCGTCAATCAGTCCTACAGGGCCTTCTGCTGTATATTTGAAAGTCTTGCCAGCTTGGTTCAAGTAGAACAAGTAAGTCAGAAGTTGTGCAGGAATGGTGAAGTTCCACAATGGGAAAGCAAATACCACTTTATCCGCGTTCAGGAATTGATCGAGATATTGGTTAGCAAGCTCAACTGCCTTGACTTCTTCCGGAGTTGCTTCGATGCCGTTAGCCAGCTTATAGCCTCCGTTGATAAGATCATTATCGTAGTAAGGAAGATTTGCATCAAACACGTTGACTTCCGCAATTTCATCCGCTGGATGAGTTTCCTTGTATGTTTGCAAGAAACTTTCATACAGTTTTACAGTTACCGATTGCTCAACCGGACGGTTGTTAGCTTTTACGAATAATACTTTTGCCATTGATATGATTCCTCCTGGGTCATTTTCTATTTGCCTATCCACTAACTTTTTCTCTAGAGATATCGATAACATAGTAAATTACCCAAGATCATTTGTCAATTGAAGTTTTTGAAATTTTCTATTACTTTTATCACATTTTCGTAGCGAAAGTGCCTGAAATCACTTTCTCTCTGTAGGTTTTGGCCGCTGACACCATATGTGACAAAGCTGCGACAGTTTCTTCCTGGCCCCGGGTTTTCAAACCGCAATCGGGGTTGATCCAGAATAGCTGCGGGTCCAGCACCTCCAAGGCACGGTTGATCAAGGACAGCATCTCCTCTTCGGAAGGAACCCGTGGGCTATGGATATCATAAACGCCAAGACCGATGCCTAGCGGATACGTCTGCTGCTCGAAGCTGCTGATCAATTCTCCATTGCTGCGAGATGTTTCAATCGAGATGACATCAGCATCCAGAGCCTGGATAGAATCGATAATATCCTGAAATTCACAGTAGCACATATGCGTATGGATCTGGGTCGTATCCCGCACTGCACTCGTTGCGATCCGGAACGCGTTGACCGCCCAATCCAAATATTCCTGCCATTCCTCCCGTTTCAGCGGCAGCCCTTCTCTTAAGGCCGGCTCATCCACCTGGATCATCTCGATTCCAGAGCGTTCCAGCGCCTCGACTTCTTCACGCAAGGCCAACGCAATTTGATAGGCGACATTCTTGCGAGGAATATCCGACCGTACGAAGGACCAGTTCAAAATGGTGATCGGCCCGGTCAGCATCCCCTTAACCGGCTTCTGTGTCAGCGATTGAGCATACTTCGTCTCTTTGACAGTCATCGGCTGGTCGAATTCCACATCTCCATAGATGATCGGCGGTTTCACGCAGCGTGTCCCGTACGATTGGACCCACCCGCCGCGGGTAAAGGCAAATCCCGGCAGCTTCTCCCCGAAAAATTCCACCATATCCGTCCGTTCAAATTCACCATGCACAAGTACGTCCAGTCCAATATCCTCCTGAAGGCGAATCCACTTGGCAATTTCGGCCTGAATGAATTGATCGTACCGCTCTGTATCCCATTCGCCTTTGCGCCATTTCTGCCGTGCCGAGCGTACTTCCTTCGTCTGCGGGAAGCTGCCGATGGTCGTGGTCGGAAGGATCGGAAGCTTCCATTTCTGCTCCTGCTTCACCCTGCGCTCTTCGAACTCGCTCTCTCTAACCGCTGGCTGCTGCAATGTTTGCTCCACCGCGCTACGCACATTATGGCGATTACGCACCGGCGCGGCTGCCAACGCCTCCAAAGCACGCTCATTATCTGCGAATAAGCCAGGAATATCGTTTCCCCCAAAAGCTGCCTGCAAACCAACTACCTCATCCAGCTTTTCTTCTGCAAAAGCCAGTGCATCCTTCAGGAGCGGCTCCAGATTCGACTCCCCTTGCAAGCTGACCGGAACATGCAGCAGGCTGCTTGATGGTTGTACGATAATCTGCTCGGCCTGTGGTGCAAGCTGCACGATTTCATCCAACAGCTGTCTAACCACCTTCAGATCACTACGCCAAATATTGCGCCCATCGATCACACCTGCACCTAGTACCTTACCCGCCGGATAGCCAAACTCGCGCAGTGCCGCCAGATTCCCCTCCAAACCATGCACGAAATCCAATCCGATTCCTTGTACCGGCAGAGCAGTTACCTGCTGATAACCAGACACTGGAGCGAAATAGGTTTGCAGCAGAACGGAGATCCCTGGCACTTCCTGAGCAATCGTCTTGTAAATCAGACCAACCTGCTCAATATCTCCGGCTGTCAACTCCGTCACCAGAGCCGGCTCATCGATTTGCACCCAAGCTGCACCTTCTGCCGCAAGCTCACGCAGCACCTCAATATAAAGCGGCAGCAGCTTGTCGATCCAAACGCCGAATTCCCCCTCTGCATATCCTTTGGACAACTTCAGGAACGTATATAAACCGAGCAGCACGGGCCTGCCTTCAATTTGCAATACTTGCTTTGCTTCCCGGTATGCCTCAAGCGGATAATTTACGGTCAACTGTGGCTCTCTACCACCAAGCTCTGGCACAATATAGTGGTAGTTCGTGTTGAACCATTTCGTCATTTCACTCGCTGCCGCCTGTTTATTCCCGCGAGCAATCGCATAATAAGTATCCAACGGCACATTGCCTCCGTCATACTCGAAGCGCTCAGGAACCAACCCGAACATGACCGCCGTATCCAGCACATGATCATAGTAAGTGAAGTCCCCGACCGGAATGACTTCAAGGCCTTTATTTTGCTGCGTCTTCAAATTATCCAGCCGAATCGCTGTCAATCTCTCATGAAGCTCAGGCTCGGCAATCTGCCCGGTCCAATAAGCCTCGATCGCCTTCTTCCACTCCCGGTTTCGTCCAATCCTCGGGTAGCCAAGATTACCGCTTATGATATTGCTCATTTCATCAACCTCCATGAATAATATTTGACGGGATACAGGTTCTCAGACTCCACCAGTTGTAATAAAAAGAGGCTCCCTCTAGGCAATGCTAAAGAGAACCTCTGTATAGATACAATGGCAGTAATCTTTAACACCTCCCTATCCTCCCGTAGGTAATGCAGTGTTGTCAGAACAGGCAGGTCTCCTGGCTCCAGAATCTGCGTCTTCATGCTGCCTTCCCGATATAACCCACATCAGTGGCAATCATCGCATCAGACTTCTCTGTTACAGTGGCGGGACCGCGCCGGTATCACACCGGACTTCCCTTTTAAGCTCCCAATTTATGCGACTAGGAACACCTATCCCCACAATATTAAATTTGAATAAGCAGCTCAAGAGCTGGCCTTTTTGAATCCAATTATTACTTAGCTATCATCTTACATGGCAAAGAAGCACAATACAATAGTAGTCTTATCGGAATTAACTATAACTAGTTATAATTGTCCTGAACCGCCTTCTGCAGCATGCCGATACAGCGGTCCAGATCCGCCTTCACCTGCTTCTTGTACAGCTTGGCCTTATCCCGACCTTCTTCCGTAAAATGATACAGCACGATTTCCTGAAAATCGACGCTGGGATCATTCCCCTTCAATTGCTTGGTCCGATACAGAACCCCTTCCTGCACCAGCTCATGCAATGCGCGGTAAATCTCACTCAGCGGAGGAACATACCCGAACGGCTTAAATTCCTCCTTCATTTCCTCCAGCATCTGATAACCGTATCCCCGCCGCTGCTCCACCTTCGTAATCAGATATAACTTGATATAAGCCCGTTGAGCGATCATAAAAGCCATGGCCGCCACCTCCCTTTTGTTTCCAGTATACCTAAGCTATGAATTTTTCACAATAGCTGGTTTAATACGCTTTTTAAACGGAATAGATTGTTATTAAAGAGGTGGGAATGTTGAATAAGTGCTATAGAAGGTAAGCGGAGGAATTTGATCTTTCTATTATGAATTTTTCATATAGTGAATTTGTAGAAATAGTAGCTCTAGAAATTAATACCCCATTGTGTGCACCTAAACTTAGTACCTTGTATAATTGAGAACAAAACTAATACCCTATTATTACTGCCACCAAAGAGGTCACCCACAGTAATGGAATTGCGCTAATAAGAAAAATATTTAGTGATTTTACCTTTTCCTTTAATAGCCAAGACAAGATTGAACATATTGCAACAGCAACAGGATACAAAGAAACTACAATCATTATCGATATACCCCAAAATGAGATTCCATTATCAAATACCATAAAAGATAATCCCCAAATAAAAAACCAAGGAAGTAAAGTCAATAAATAAAAGCCCTGAATGATAATTAAGTATACTTTCATCGATTCATTCCTTTGTTGTTATTTATTTTCTAGTCAAGCTTTTAAATTGCCGATCTTTCAAATAATGTAATATTCACGAAGTTCGTAAATATAAGAATACAATTGATTCACACGAACATCTCATCAATGACAGGTACGTGTAGGTCAATAATTAGATGTAGCTAAAAGATAGGAAGACAGGTATGTTGTCGCGTTTTGGCGATTTCAAAAGCTTCTTCTGACCAGGGGAACCAATTCACCGGATTATGTGCGTGTTGCAGCAAATATGGTGACTTTTCCTTAGCTAATCTATTGGGTATCTTTTGAGTTGCCATGGGGCATCACCTCTTCGGTGGGATTTTGGTGAAGTATTACTTAGGGTTAGTTTACCCAAAAAGGTGGGAGAAAGCGCAGGTAAAGCAAACAAAGTACCTCCATATGGTATGGGTTACCTGTCATGATTGCTCCCAAGCTTTAACTTAAATATTTTTGTAGAACTCAATCGCCCTTTCTTATAGTACTCAACATAAACTTCACTTCTTTTAATGTTGACTTCATAATAAATACCTAATTTATATCTACACACATGCTCAGGAAGATTTGTTCCGTCAAATGACCAAACATCATCGAACGTTTCTTTAGTTAGAGCTATCAAACGATTCTTATCCTTTATCTTTTCAGAATTTCTATTTGTGGATTTTTTCATTTCTATTGCAATTATATTATTTTGTTCAGGAATCTCGCCACGGCTATGCACTATGATATCACAATTAATAGGTATTACTTCGATGTTTTGATCAATAATGGTCTTTACTTTCCCATTGTTTCTGTTATATTCCACATCCACATGATATTTCGAATAATTAGTTTCTTTAATCTCTTCCTGAAGATATCTCATTAAAGAACCGCATAATGTTCGTTCTGAGACACCACTAAGAATCAAATCCACTTCATTATTTAAGAATTTTTTATTTGCATTTTCAAATATAATAGTTGTATTTTTCATAATTCTCCTTAAAACAGTTAAAAATCCAATTCTTTGAGTATGTAAGTACGCCACTCATTCTCTTCTTTTACTGTCTTAATATATCCTAAATCTCTAAGAGTTTTTTTGAATTTCTCCACCATTTCATAGCCCAGATGATCCGGAGTTCCTTCATATACAAAATTTAGCATTTCCCGAGTATTTGCTTTGCTCCAACCCATATTTCCTGCATTGGAATTTTGTAAAATATAATTGTAAGTATTCACCATATATCTTCTATAATTACCTGACGTAGGATTCTCTTTTTGATTGCGAAACTTAGTTCTCTAATTTTCTGCTCTTCGTTCATAATAAAAAACTCCTTAGATGATAATTATTCCAACCCTGATCCGTGTCATATAAATCGACCTAAAGAACCCTTTCGAATTAACTCTAGCATTATGTTTCCATCTTATTTCAAACAACCATCTATTCTCTCTCTTAATAATATTTCCAATTAATCAAGAGTAGTAGTTTCACTATTCTAATTACTTCTGTTAAGAACGTATTCTAAATCAACACATGTATCATTATAAAAGAGCAACGCATCTTCCACTTTTTCCAAAAATCTCTTTTTAATATTTATTTCTATCATGAAAAAATCTTCAACTAAACTAAACATCGCTTTAAAAGTTCCTATACATACTGAAATAAATAATGCTACTACAGTAAAAGTTACAAAAACACTGGTTGATTCATTGAATTTTGTACTATCAAAAGCTTTAAAAAAGAATACAGCATATTGTGACCAAACTGGTATAAATAACGCTAAAAAAGCACCGGGAGCTAAAAAGGTTGGGGGTTTACTTCGTACGATTTCTTTTTCTAATATTTTAATTGAGCGTTTTGCAGTAATCTGAGGCCTTGAGCCGTAAGGATTTTCGGACATAAAAAAGGGACTTCACCCCAACTTGGAGAAGTTTTCAAGTGACCAAACCCAAAAACCTCAAGGATGGAGGAAGTCACTTTGTATATTCTCCAAGAATGTCTGTTTTCCTTCGAAGAACTTTTAAAAATTCAACCCAAGGAGAGATTGCCGATCTTCTTCAGTTCTCTCGATCTGAGACCGTATGCCAAGGAACTGAGAAGCCGTTCACCCCGAGGCGCTGAGGGATACTGCAGACAAGGTATTCTACGAGCACTCTTGGCTGCGCCGCTTGAAGGAATAAGTACCTTTTCAGGGTTGCATAAGCGTTTGGATACGGATCTCCGGTTTCGTTATCAGTGTGGTCTTCCGCTGGATCGAGAAGCTCCTTCCATATCCACATTAAGCCGAGTTTTCTCAGAACTGACGAGAAAGGACTTGGCAAAACGGCTTTTTGAGGATTTGGTCACACGCTGTCAGCAGGAAGGTATCATAGAAGGCAGTAACGTCGCCATAGACAGCGCCGCTCTCCGCGCTTACGAGAAAAAGCAGCCCAAACGCAAAAGCGAGCAAACGGGTAATGCGAACTGGGGCGCAAAAATTGATTCCTTCGGCAATAAAATCACATGGTTTGGTTACAAAATTCATCTGGCGGTCGATACGAAAAGTGAATTGCCGATCGCCTTGGAAGTAACGCCGGCGCATGTCAATGATGGAGAAATGGCGCCGGGCCTGATCGAGAAAACAGCGTCCAGGACGAGCACACGATTTTTCATACTCGATGCGGGCTACGACCAAATGAAAGTTTATGAGGCCGCCCGCAACGTCAAGGCACAAGCCATCATTCCCCTTAATCTGCGGGGGGAGAAGGAACCGCCTGCTGGCATGACCTCGAACGGAACACCGTGCTGTTCCATGGGTTATGCGATGACATACTGGGGAGTTGACGGCGATATGCATAAATTTCGCTGCCCGCATGCCACGGGTAAAGTCGACTGTCCGCTTGGCATGGCTGCCTGCTCGTCTTCAAACTATGGAATGGTCGTCAAAGTAAATGCGAAGGATGATCTCCGGCGATACAGCATCCCTCATCGGGATACAAAGCGTTGGAAGGAACTTTACAATGAACGAACCAGCGTAGAACGCTGCAACTCCCGATTGAAAACCTATTTGACGGCAGACGCCGCACATGTCCGGGGCATTCAGAAAGTCACAACTCACCAGTATTTGAATGCCATTGTTCTGCTTGCATCTGCGCTCGCCGTTTCTCATCATTCAAAACGGGCTGCCGCTTAAAAAACGAGCTGTTCTAAAATTCTGCAAGTCTGCCCTTTTCTTCACCCATATAATACCATTTTCGAAAATTACCCCTTAACGACAGTGAATATGCTATCGCTTCTTCTCTGAAACGGAATTATGCAAAACACTCAACTTAAAAGAAAGTAGAACATTTTGAACATCAATTAAGCTATCGTGGTATTCCTTAAGTTGTAGTACAGTTTTACTGTAGAGATAAAACATTAGCCCCGATATAATTTCTACTAACAGGCCAGCAGCAGTAGCAATATAAGATATGTCTTTAAATTCATCCATAAAGTAAGAAACAATGAGGCCCCCAGCTATAATTAAAACTCCAAAAGTGCTCATGGTTAATGATGCATAAAAAGATTT
Organism: Paenibacillus aceti; assembly: GCF_003614185.1. GTDB lineage: Bacteria > Bacillota > Bacilli > Paenibacillales > Paenibacillaceae > Fontibacillus > Fontibacillus aceti. The sequence goes on along the minus strand of NZ_KZ987724.1, from coordinate 965,943 downwards.
TTTATTACTGATTTTCACCAAATCATAATATTCCTCAAGATTTCTTAAATTTATGCTTACTAAGCTATCAAAATATCTATTGGTATTATTACCGGAACTATTTTCAAGTAACTTTTTTTGCATATTCAAGCCTTCTATTTCAGCTTTGATTTTACTTTGTTTCGCATCTGTGAAACTTGCTAAGAAGATAACTCCTCCAAAAACAGTAATAATGATACCGATATATAAGTAAGTATCAATTACTTTTATAATGATTAAAAACCCAATCAAGGTGATTATGGCAAATAACGCTCTTAAGGCAGTGACTGTTTGCTTATCAGATATTTTCTCATGATTTAGCTTAGCTATTCTTGAATTGATATAAGCTAGTTCGAATAACGTTACATCTCCATTATTCTTAACATTTACAGTTTCTACGTCTGAAGTAACTGTATTATTCATCTCGCTCTCCATGTTATCCCCCTTGTATTTCTGCAATTTCCTATAACGTAATGTTGATGAAGTTCATTAATCTAAAGAATACAATTAAATAAATAAACGAACAAACTGGAACTCAAATCGCACCTAAAGATTATGCTCTATTATACTATGAAATGGAAAAATATGACGAACGGTATTCTTTTACTTTCAAACAAAAAGCCTTCGCCAATTCCAATGGCGAAAGCATCTTAAAATTGATTCACGCGAACATCCCATCAGTGGGATGTAACAGACCTGCACTAAATCCAGCCCTGCTCCATCGCATAGCGCGTCAGCTGGACCCGATTCTCCAAATGCAGCTTGTGCATAATATTCTTCAGATGGTTCTTCACCGTTTGATCGGAAATATCGAGATCCTTGGCAATCTCGCGGTTCGTCATCCCTTTGGCCACCAGGTCCAATATTTCACGCTCGCGGTTCGTTAGCGGATGCTGGGCAGTCCGGTTCGGCTTCTGCAGCGAAAATTCCTGTAAAATGCGCATAGCAAGCTCACTCGTCATCGGCGCTTCCTCACTGGCTACCGCGCGAAGGTATTCCAGCCAAATGCCCGGTTCAAGATTCTTCAGCAAATACCCCTGTGCCCCCTGCTTCAAGGCCTCGAACAGATAGGCTACATTATCGGAGACCGTCACGAGTACGATTTTGACATAAGGGAACTTGAGCTTAATTTCTCGGGTTGTCTCCAGCCCGTCCTGGCCCGGCAAGTGAATATCGAGCAGAATCAGATCCGGCATCCACATTTCCGTCTGCAGGACAGCCTCCTCCCCGCTCTCAGCAAATCCGATAATTTCAAAGCTCTCATCCTCCGAGAGAATATCGCCGATCGCCTCGCGGGCATGGGGATGATCATCCACGATCAGTACGCGGGTTCTCGTCATTCTTATGACCTCCTTGAATCGTTATCGTCGTCTCACCGGACATCGATTCCATCGTTAACTTCCATTTCATTTTCTCCGCGCGCTGCTTAATAATCCGCAATCCGTAGCGCTCAGGAGATATGTCCCCTACCGTAAAACCGCTGCCCCGGTCTGTAATTTTCACCTGAAAAGCTCCCTCTTGCTCCATCCCCTGCACGAATATTTCCTGAACCGCGGCATGCTTGCCCGCATTAACGATCGCTTCACGGATACAGGCGAGCAGCTCCAGCTGCTCCTTCGCTGACCACTGCTCTTCCGCCAGCGTCCAGTCCAGATGCAGCCCCAGCTGATACTCATCCGCAATTTGTTGAATCCGCTCTGTAAAGGAGAGCCAATTTCCCTCTGCATCGATATCCGGCGGCAGCTTCAAATCAGATATCGCTTGTCTGACGTAGCGGTTGACGTCCTGAATCGCTCCCCTTAGCTCGTCCAAATTAGCTGCCTCGCCGCTGGAGCGCTGTCTTTTCTCGGCTCGATCCACCTTGACCGACAATAGAAATAGCGATTGAGCTATACCATCATGCAGCTCTCTCGCCAATTGTTCCCGTTCCTCCCAGCTCGCCTTGTGAGCACGCTCCTTCTGCAGCTCCTCTTGCATGCTCTCCAGCTTGCGGAACCATTTATATTGCAAGGTCACACTGATCATGAACAGCAGCACCGGTGTTAAATAATTACCCGCATCCATCGATAAATAAGGCATGAGAAATTGATGCCTCACATACTCCCAAATCCCGATCAGCAGCGTCGGGACGATCAGGATCATCCATTTTAGCTGTCGATACGACATGCTGCACCTCCATTCATAGGGCCCGTGATGCTGCGTTTCGTCAAAGGTGATCCGAGATCGCCCACCCTTGAACTACATCCTCAGGCGCTCCCCAGACCGCTGCTCTTCCTTCTCCTCTTCTTCATAAAAACGAATGCTGATCGCCAGCCCCATACAAATCATATTAATCACCAGCGACGTACCGCCGTAGCTAATGAAGGGCAGCGTAATTCCCGTCAGTGGCATCAGGCCGATGAACATGCCTACATTCTCGAATATTTGATAGAGAAACATCGACACGATCCCCACGATCAGATAAGGTCCGGCTCGTTCCTTGCATTCCAGCGAGATCAGAATCATGCGATGGATCAGCACAAAATAAAGCAGCAGCACGACCGAACTGCCGATAAAGCCGAATTCTTCAGCAATCACGACGAAAATCGAATCAGAGTAGGTAAAAGGAACCCGCTCCGACTGGACATTTTTCCCTTGTAGATAGCCTTCCCCGCTCATTCCTCCGGCTGCGATCGCCATTTTCGCATTCCTCGTATGATAAGCTGCATCATCCGTAGCTAATTCCGGCATCAGCCAGGGATCGATCCGATTGATCCAGTGCTGGCGACCGATATCAACCAGAAACTGATAAATCTCATCATGATGTGTCTTATAGGCTCCAATTCCGCCGATGACGGACGCCACGATTAATGCCGCAGCTATTAAAGCATGAATATATTTCATATTCCCGATCCACAGCATGCCTGCCAGAATCACGAGATAACTCAGCGCATTCCCGAGATCATTCTGCACCATAACGACAGCGAACGGGATGAACGTCACCAGGCACATCGGCACCACATCCCGCCAGAATCCAAGCTTCGGCTTCTGCTTCCAGTTCAACAGATATCCCAGGAAGAGAACCAGGGGCAGCTTGAAGAATTCGGCAGGCTGAAAGCTCATCTGCAGGACTGGAATCGTCATCCAGCCCGTTGCATTATGATAGGTATTGCCTACAAAATTCACGAGCACCAAGAGACCGAGGCCGAGCAAATAAATATACGGCGCCAATTTCAGAATGATCCGGTAATTGATCAAGGAAACCACGCCCAGCACAATGAAGCCTAGAATGTAGTATTTCGCCATTTGCACATGGTACCCATCATAAGCTGTATTCACAGTAGCACTATACAACACCGTAATGCTTATGCCCATGAAGAGCAGCAGAATGAACAGAATAACGAAGTCAAATCTTTTGAACCTATCGAGAAAATACATATCCTCACATCTTCACTGTGGATTTGGTCGAACCGTTCGTTGAAGCCTTCCGGGTGCCAAGACTTAAGGTGAGATATTCTAGAGTTTATATTATCATAATTCATACATTGAAGGGATGATCTGGTACGGAGTTTTTCCGTCCATTAAAAAACAGGACAGATCGATGGAATGATCTGCCCTGTGAGGGTGGGTAAACGAAAGGTAAGTCAAAATGCGAATTACATTACAGCATCTTCACAGCATCTTCTTGATCTCGTCCTTAATCGCTTCGGATTGTGGACCGAATACGACCTGAACTGCGCCTTGACCCAGCCGCATGACACCGGAAGCTCCCAGCTTCTTAAGTGCCGAGTCATTCACGGCCTTATCATCCTTAACGACAAGACGGAGCCGAGTGATGCAAGCATCCACAGACTGGATATTGTCCGGGCCGCCGATTTGCGTCAAGATCTTCGCGGCGCGGCTGTCGGAGGAGGAGACGACATGATCGCCACTTGCCGAATCCGTAACCTCGTCTTCCTCGCTGTCATCTTCCCGTCCGAGCGTCTTCAAGTTGAACTTGACGATAATAATGCGGAACAGGAGATAGTAGAGCAGGAAGAATCCGACACCTACTGGCAGCAGCACCCACGCATTCGTCGACAGCTTCAAGTTGACGAGATAGTCAATCAAGCCGGCAGAAAACGCAAATCCGAGCTTAACATCAAGCAGATACATAAGCAGACCTGACAGACCGGTCAAAATAGCATGCACTACATAGAGCACAGGCGCTACGAACATAAATGCAAACTCAAGCGGTTCAGTAATACCAGTCAGGAACGAAGCGACAGCAGAACCGATAACGAGCGAAGCTACCATTTTACGTTTCGATGGCTTAGCTGTATGGATAAAGGCCAATGCCGCACCAGGCATCGCGAACATCATAATCGGGAAGAAGCCCGTCATGAACATCCCTGCTGATTTATCCCCAGCGAAGAAACGCCATAAGTCACCGTGTACAACCTCGCCAGCTGCATTCGTGAAGTCGCCGATTTGGAACCAGGCGATCGAATTAAGAACATGATGCAGACCGAGCGGGATTAATAGTCGGTTCGCAATACCAAACACTAATGATCCGATGCCGCCAAGTCCGACAACCCAGTTACCAAAGACGCTGATCGCATCCTGAATCGGGCTCCAGATCATACCTGCAAATACGGCGAAGACCATGGTACTTGCCGCCGTAACGATGGGAACAAACCGCTTCCCGGCGAAGAATCCAAGCCAATCCGGCAGTTTGATATTATGGTACTTATTATATAAATAAGCTGCCCATAAACCTGCAAATATACCGCCTAGAACCCCCATATCCAATTTGACATCATCAGCGATAAAAGAGAATACCCCTGGGATTTCGGCCAGTATCTTGGTCAACACCATGTAGGAGATTAGAGCCGATAACGCTGCGACCGCATCCCCGGCAAATCCGATGGCGACGCCGATTGCAAAGATCAAAGCAAGGTTGCCAAATATCGCCTGAGCTCCCGCATTCAGAAAAGTTCCGATGTACTGATTCAGAAAGCCGCCGACTGTATCACCAAAGAGCCAGTGTAGATCCTCCTTGTAATTGATATTCGCAAACCCTTGCAAAATCCCCGCTGCAGGCAGCGTAGCTACCGGAAGCATAAGCGATTTACCTAGCTTTTGGAGTTTTGCTAGCATTGATTAATCATCCTTTCAAATTATAGTGATTTAAGACTTCATAACCGCCTTTAAAATGACATCCTTGCCTGCCGTTACAGGCCCGCTGAGTACCTCCAGGCTCTCGGTCACTTCATCCGCATTGGTTACAATAATGGGTGTGATCGTCGGATATCCCGCTCCAACAATCGTGGCGGTATCGAATTCGATCAGCACTTGACCGGCCTTGACTTGGTCCCCGATATTGACATGTGAAGTGAAGCCTTCCCCCTTCAAGGAAACGGTGTTGATCCCGATATGGAACAGAAATTGCAGTCCAGAGGCATGCTCCAGCATCACGGCATGGTTCGATTTGATCACATGTACGACGGTACCGTCGAAAGGCGAGATCAGCTTGCCCTCTGAAGGCTCAATCGCAACCCCCTTGCCCATATGTCCGGCAGCGAACGCCTCATCCGGCACTTCAGCTAATGGAACTGCTTTTCCTGTTACCGGGGCTAATATGTCGATCTGCTTACTCTCAGTAGATTTCTTTCTCCATTTAGAAAACATGAGTTAAACTCCTCCTAGTCCTGTTGTTAGATGATCCATGGTAACTCCGCTCTAAGTGTCCTAATATGCAGCTATCTTCTATAATCCGACATTCGCACAAGGACTATTCCTATACGGTCCCTCCCAACGTCATCATTATATTGATACCGTTTACAAATCGGCCATGCTTCAAACTTTCGCGGGTAGCAGCCTGCACCCGAATTGCCTTCTACACAGGCGACAAATAAAAAAGAGCCAAGAAAAGAAATCCTAATTGAATAGGACTGCTCTTCTTGGCTCATGCCCACTAAAGTTATGGTAACACGCCAAATTGTGATCCGGTATTTTGTTATGTGACTATCATAAATCAAGCTTCCGGTAACGTCAATAGTAAATTTGAAAGCGCCACTAATATTGGTACGAAACTACGTATCGCTATTTGCCTCAAAAGATGCGATTTAAAAAGCTAACGAAACAGGGGAGCGCTATTGTGAGCAAAAAGGGGCTAAATGACGTATTTTCACCCGAATAACGATAATGGTATTTCGTTAGAGACGCGCACAGGGATGATTAAGCAAGGATGCGGAATAATAAGCAAAAAAGGAAAATGGGGATTTGCTGTGAAAAAGATTTTATCGATCTATGCTACAGATTTACGTGGAATCATTACCAATTGGGCTGCTGCCATTATCCTATCGGGCTTGGTCATCCTCCCTTCGCTCTATGCCTGGTTCAATATCGAAGCTTCCTGGGACCCGTACGGTCAGACATCAGGGATTAAAATCGCGGTCACCAATGAAGATCGGGGCACAACTATGCGCGGACAACCTATAGCACTCGGTCAGGAGATCGTCGATTCCCTGCGCGAGAATCATAATATCGGCTGGGTGTTTACCGATAAGGACAAAGCGATCCGAGGCTTGAAGCTAGGAGACTACTATGCCGTCATCGTCATTCCGACCAATTTCTCGGCGCGAATTGCCACTGTGCTTACCTCGAACCCGGAGAAAGCGGAGATTCAATACTATGTCAACGAGAAGATCAATGCCGTCGCCCCCAAAATAACCGCGAAAGGGGCCAGCTCGGTGATTAGCGAGGTCAGCCGCAATTTTATTAAAACGGCGAACGGAACGATTTTTCGTATTTTTAATGAAATCGGCGTGGAATTAAGGCAGGAGCTGCCTTTGATCAACAATGCCAAGCAAGTCGCTTTTCAGATGGTTCAGCTCTTTCCGGAGATCAATGAGGTGGCCAATATCGCTGTGGCGGATTTGCAAAAAAGCCAGACGATCGTATCCAAGGTGCAAAAAGAACTGCCCTTTGTCGCTGGACTTGCCGAGAAGGGACGGGGCTTGGCGGCCAAGACTTCGGAGTTCTTAACCCGTGGCAAAGATGCCTTACAAGCCGCTGCACCGCTGGCCAAAGAGACGTTAATCCAGCTTAAGCAGATGGCCGAACTGTCCTCGCAGACCGGTAACAATCTGCTGAGCGCGCTGGATCAGGTTGAGGATCTGGGGGAATTGCAGCTTCCTGAGCATTTGCAGGCCAGGCTCATTAAGGCCGCGGAAGGCGCGCGTTCACTCAGTGATCTTTTGAGTAAATTGCAGGATATCACCCCTAACAGCAAACTAAGCGCGGCCATTACCAAATTAAACCGCGTTGAGGCGGATTTCAGGGAATTGGCACAGCTCGTCACAAGCCTATCCAACTCCGCCGATCAAGGCAAGGATGTCACCCGCGCGATCCTTAACAAATTTAACGCCGTCTCCGAACGGGTCTCAGGTGATCTGGATGAACTGATCGGCAGCTTCGACAGCATGATTCTCCCGGCGATGACTGCCGCGCTTGACCAAGCCGATAAAGATGCGAAGCATACAGAAAACATTCTATCCGAAGCCCTGTCCGATCTGCCCGCGGTCAGCGGTATTATTAAGGATGCGAAGAAAGGCCTTGCCACGGCGACGAAGGAGGCCAAAGTCATACGCGCCCATTTACCAGAGGCGGAAAAGAAGCTCAAAGCCGTCACCGATCATATCGCTGCCCTTGAGAAGAAGGGATCTCTTGAAGATCTGATCCAGCTGCTCAGTCTGAACTATTCCAAAGAAAGTGAGTTTTTTGCCGAGCCGGTCGTGCTGAAGGAAACTAGAATGTTCCCGATCCCGAACTATGGATCAGCGATGTCCCCCTTTTTTACAACCTTATCTTTATGGGTGGGCGGTCTGCTGCTCGTCTCCATGCTGACGGTTGAATTCCATGACAAGACAGTTCACGGCGCTCCCATCCGCAGCTATCATGAATACTTCGGGCGCTTTTTCACCTTTTTGACGCTGGCCCTGCTGCAATCCTTGTTCGTTACTGCCGGGGACCTGTGGATTCTGAAGACCTATGCCGCGGAGCCGCTCCGATTCATGCTCTTCGGTATGCTGATCAGTGCTGTGTTCATGCTGATGATCTATACGCTGGTGTCCGTATTCGGCAATGTGGGCAAGGCGTTGTCGATCGTGCTGCTCGTCCTGCAATTGGCTGGCTCTGGCGGTACCTTCCCGATCCAGGTCACCCCGCCCTTTTTCCAGGCGATCTATCCTTACCTGCCCTTCACCTACGGAATTGGCCTGATGCGCGAGGCCGTGGGCGGAAGCGTCGGAGGACTGGTCACCAGAGATATTAGCCTATTGCTCGTGTACGCTGCTCTGTCCATGATACTGGGGCTGGGTCTGAAAAGATTCGTAAACCGCATCTCGGCAAAATGGGTCAAAAAAGCCAAATCAGGGCACTTGATTCATTAAGCTTGGGAGGATACTCGCCCGAATAGTAACAAGGTTTCTTAATTTCTGTTTGATTCGAATTGTACCGTAAGTCTAACGTCTGGCTTCGAACCAACAAGCTAAGTGGCCAGAGTTCGAGCCAGACATCATCTTCTTGTGCACATTCTCGATCAGAGCTTTCATTTGTAGCAATGGTGAGACAATATGATCACTATTTCACTCACTCTTTAATGGAATAACCATATTCCATGTGTTCTTCCCACTGAAATTACCGTCTCCGTCAGATGTAGCTGCATACAAATGAGTGGGACGCCCCGCTTCGAACAGAAGGAAGGGCCTCTCGAAATTCCCCATTTTTCTGATCGATCCATCCTCCCATAAGACCGTCCGGGAATAAGCTTTGGGATGGTCTGCGATCCTCCAATCGAGCCCGTTCTCTGAGAGAGCATATACACCCGCATGTCGCTCGCCGCATACATTACCGGTCATATCTTTGGCAATCATTCTGTATCCATCATCCGCTTTCCAAATGAACGGATCCTCCAGATGGATTTGCGATGGCGGAAAAATAGGCTCATCTCTCAGCGGCCGATAAGGTCCTTCATAATGATCTGCCCATGCTGCACCAAGAGCCATATCACTATATCCATTGCCGACATATCGCCTCGCTTTATAAATCAAAAGAACTGACCCCGACTCGTCCACAAACGGTGCTGGATTCGATGTTAAAAAGCTGTCGAAATGACCTGGCCGTACACCCAGAATTGGTGCGTCCAGGCGTTTCCAGGGACCGTGCACACTTTGGGAAATGGCTAGACCGATTCTTTTATTTGCGCGGGCCACGATGACCCGGGGGTCCTCTAACGTAAGCTCGTCTCCAGGAGATATATCATCAAATGGATGAGTGGCCCCCATATAATAGAGAAGATAATGATCCTTATACTTTACAATAAAAGGGTTATGAACACTCCGGCCATCCCAATATTGAGCACCTCTAGAAGTAAGCACCACTTCCTGGAATTTAAATGGCCCCACAGGTGTATCCGACACGGCAAGAACAATTTCCGATTCCAGAAGCCAGCCAGGATGCATCGGCAAATACTTAGGCCAACGTGATGCAAACATATAATAGCGACCGTCGTCCCCCTTGATAACGGACCCACACCAAATCCAGTAATCCTTCATCACGAATCCACCGTGTATCGGTGCCGGTAATAATCGATCAATAAATCGTTCGTTTTCCATGGTTTAAAGCCCCTTCTAGGTTAGTTTCCCACATCAGTAAGGTCTCGTTCAAATGTCTCCCTCTTGCCGTCTTCATACACCTCGAGCGGTGAGATCGTCACCGAGTAGATTCTCATTAACTCAGTGCCATCGATCTGAACAGCTACAATGGATAGATCCTGTTTGCCAGCCCCTATCGTAAATTCAGTCTCCACTGCTGCATAATCAGTACCTGTTATAATCGGTTCCTGATACATCTTGTCTCCTAGCTCGACCTGAACTACGCCTCCCATTCCATCCAAAGCCTTATATTTAAGTACCAGCTTGACTCTCATGGAATGATTGGCACGGATTTTCCATGTCACACGTTGCTTCGTACTCGTCCAGTGATCGATATATTCATTTCCTTTCTTACCGTCTCCATAACGCATCCCCTCGCTAACTATGGCATCAAAGCTTCTAAACACGTTAATACCCCGTTCACCAATCAGACGCCCCGAACGAACTCGTGGTTCTCCTACTACCTCAACTGCGATAACTGAACAACAGGAGGATGGGGTTGGCGGAGATAGGGGCAGGTCTATGATCCAATCGCAATAATTCAGCCTTCGGGTTACCAAGGCTTTTCGAGAGTTCTCCGATAAAATCCACGCTTTACGGATATGATTCATCAATCCGCCTAGCACCAGCTTTCCATCCTGAGGCCAATCGAACACATGTAGATAGAGCATATTACCTTTTCTTGTGGATTCACCCCATTGATGAACCTCCAACGGTGATCTGCTAGTTCCGTAAATACTCTCTCCGTTCACTTCAAGCCATGCACCTATCTCATGGAGGATAGCGATATCTCGCTCGTCAATGGCTCCATCCCCTTTTGGGCCTAGATTCATAAGCATATTGCCTCCACGCGCCGCGGCTTTCACTAGCAATTGAATGAACTCAGACGCCGGTTTATGACTGTCATCATCTATGGAATAACCGTAGGACTCATTGGTTGTTGGAATGGTCTCCCAATCTCCCTCACAGGGAATAATCTCATGCGCGCGATCTCCGGTGTTCACATAATCCGCAAATGTATCGTAATCTTGTCCGGCGGCCAAACGACCGTTGATCACTATACGATCATCTGCTTTACGAATCGCTTCCAGGATTCTGAGATTTTCGGATAAAGGCAGTTTATGTGGCGTATCAAACCATAAAATATCAGGTTCATACTTATCGATCAGTTCCAAAATTTGGGGAATAGATTTGCGATCCACATAGTAATCCGCTACTCTAGGTACAAGCTCGGGATGTTCGGTGAACCACAGCTTTCCTTCCCCTTCATAGAGTCTAAGATCACCACCAGGATTCGAATATTCCCAGTCATTACCCGGTGCATCCGGGTGTTCCCAATCAAAAGCATGTGAATAGTAGAATCCGTACTTGATGTCGTGTTTTGCACAAGCCTCTTTTAACTCCAGTAATGGATCGCGCTGGAATGGAGTCATACGGATATCATACGGATAAACATCGGAAGGATAGAGGGCAAATCCGTCATGATGCTTGGCTGTAATCACGATATACTTCATTCCCGCCGCTTTGATCAGCTGCACCCAACTCTCTGCATTAAACTTCTGCGGATGAAATTTATCGATAAATGTCTCTTGGTATTCTTGTAGACGAATCTTCTTCGCTCTCATCAAATGTTCCGCATAGCCTTCCGATTTGCTGCCCTTCCATCTTCCCCCCGACAGAGAATACAGTCCCCAGTGTATGAAGCATCCAAATCGAGCTTCCCGCCACCAGGCTATCCGGGACTCCATATTTTCTAGCGATTGGGGCCACCATTCGTGGATAGCACGCTCAATCTCTTGATGATCACGTTCCTCCGCCGATAGATTTACAGGATGAATAACACGTATCGACTTGAGTTCTAGAGGTGAAATTCCGTCAGCCCTCTCCCTCTTCTCATAAAGGCCTTCACATAGAACTGTTGATTTTCCTCTAAAATGATCTTCTACATATAGGATGGCTTGATATCCCTTCGCCACATGTATTGAGTTATAGGTGCTGCTTTCTTTCAGCCCCAGTTCTTTGAAGGAAGATTGTGAATATTCTCCGACCGAAAGTTCCACTTGCCCATCAGGTCCGGTCAATCTCACCGCAGCTTGGACGACATTTTTCATTCCATACCCTCCCGTATTTCAGCTCAATTATGGTATCTGTTCCAGATCTATTATCATCCTTCTGATCCGTATTGTATTTAGAATAACTTCCGCTCCTTTGTACTTTTTTCCGGTAAAAAATATTCATACGTGATGATCAGCCTTGACTCTCAAGCAGTGGGCTGGTTACTCTAAATTTAACATTTTGTAAAATGAGGAGAGGGATATGATGCACGAGATGTCCTCTATGGCAACTATTAAACCTTCGATCCGCGCCGCGCATTATTATTCGTACTCTGGCAGAGTCAAAGAACGGAATCGCTTTGGATATTGCTGTGCTTTTCATCTCATTGACAAAGGAATGGGCACTATTCATATGAACGGTCGCAGCTACCCTCTACGAAAAGGAACCCTGCTATTCATTCCTCCCGGGGTCAATCATTCCTTCAATATTAGCGAATCCCAGCCGATTTCTGCTTACGATATGTATTGCGATTTTTACTCGAAGAAACAGACCCTGATCCACCTCTACTTTGATCCCCCTCGGGATTATGATGAAGATCTGATGTCTGTAGTTGAAGATAAAAAGGTGCTTAACTCATTAATGGGAGTGATCCAGTTATCGGGGTACCCTGAAATGATACAGACCTTTATCCAAATCATAAGGTTAAATCGAGTAGCTATTCATTTTAAGGACGAGATTGTCAATAGCCTGCTGTACAGCTGGATTCTCCAGTTAGCCAATCTGAAGCTATCCGATAATATTCCAGATTACCGAATTCAGAAAATCATCGACTTGATGGAGCAGTTTCCTGGAGGACATCCGCCCTACCAGCATTGGCTTGAGCTGTGCCAATTAAAGAAATCGCAATTTTACAGCTTGTTCAAACAAATGACGGGACTTTCCCCGAACGAATACCTTGTCCGTATTAAGATGCACCGAGCTTACGCCATGATCCATGAGACGGATCAATCCATCACCTCTGTAGCAGAAAGCCTGGGCTATTCAAGTATCCATTACTTTTCCAAGCAATTTTCAGACTATTTCGGCCTCCCACCGTCAGAGCTTCGAAAGAAATAAGTAACATCTAAGAGCAATTATGGGTCGCAAATATGCCAATAAAAAACCGCCTGCTGAAATGAAGTTCAACAGGCGGTTTTTTATTGGGAAGCAGAGCGGTATATGGAATCGTTCTAACGAAACTATGTATCGTTATTTGCGGCAAATTCAGGCCTTTAGCGGCTTATTGGGCAGAATAGCGATGCCCTGTTTCGTTACATTTTTGCAGAGCCTGTTTTGGCATAAATAACGATATGGTGTTTCGTTAGACTTCCTCTCAAGGTTTGCTGGGGCGGACCTTGCGGGTGGCCGAGGCCTGGAGCGGATCATCCGGCCAATAATGCTTCGGATAGCGACCCTTCAGATCCTTTTTGATCTCAAAATAAGTGCCGCTCCAGAAGCTGCGCAAATCCGAGGTCACCTGGACCGGACGGTTGGCGGGCGACAACAAGTGCAGTGTAATCGGGATACGTCCATAGCCGATGCGCGGCGTCTCCATCATGCCGAACACCTCCTGCAGACGGACCGAAACATAAGGCGCCTGCGGGCCTTCATATTGAATCGGTATCCTCGAGCCGCTCGGTACTTGCAGATGGGTAGGCACTTCTGCCTGCAGTTCCTGCATGCGCTCCCAGCCGAGCATATTCTCAAGGATTATATACATGGAGAGATTCTGCAGCTCCGATCTCTTGCGCATCCCGCTGACATAAGGAGCGAGCCAATCATGAACATTGGCAGTCAGCGCCTCACTTCTTAGATCCGGCCAGGAAGGATCGAGGCGACGTAGGAATTCGACCCGCGCTTGCAATTGCTTTGACTTGGCATTCCAGGGCAGCAATACATCGATTTGCTCGGCCACCGCGGCGAGCAGCGCTTCCGTAATCCGCTCTGGCGTCGGATGTGGGTCAGGCCTGTCTTGCAGTAGAATCGCTCCTAAAGTCAGACGACGGCGCACCTGTACTGTACCGGTCTGTTCATTCCAATCTGCACGAGCGCCCTCCTCCATCTGTTCCCGGTAAAATTGATGTAGATGCTCTTCCGACAGTGGAGCGGCCAGCAGTATCCGCCCCTCTGCTCCCTCATCATCCACCTCGGCGATGGCAAGGAAGGGTTCTTCCCCCAGCAGCTGACGGGTGCGGAACGCGGCTCCACGACCGGAACGCAGCAAATACCTGCCGTCCGACCGCCGCTGTGCGATCCGATCTGGATAGGCCAAAGACACAAGCAGGCCGCAATACGATTGCCAATCCTCCTGTGCAGCCTGTTCGGCAAGGCACAGCTTATGAAGCTGTCGCTCCCATTGGCTGCTCACTTGTAGCAGGCGCTGCAAGGCGGAGCGATCCACATCCGCGTGGCGAGAGGGGCCGCTGCCCGCTTCGCCGCTGGTCATGACCAGCGATAAGCGGCTGCGAAGATCGCTGTCCTGGGCTGCGGCCTGACCGCGGAACAGGTCGCGCTCTTCGAGCAGCGCGGCCAGACGGCAGGCCGCGCGGGAGAGGCCCAGCGGGACAGCGCGTAGCAGCATATGCGCAAGGCGCGGATGCAGGCCGAGCTGGGCCATTTGGCGGCCGTGCGGCGTGATCACGCCGGCCGCATCGAAGGCGCCGAGCTGGCGCAGCAGCCCGGCGGCCTGGCGGTATGGAGCGGCTGGCGGCACGTCCAGCCAGCGCAGCTCCTCTGGGCTGGCGCCCCAGGCAGCCAGCTCTAATGCAAGCGGCGTCAGGTCCGCTTCCAGCATTTCCGGCGGCGTGGCAGGCGCCAGCAGGCGGTGTTCCGCCTCGCTCCAGAGGCGGTAGCACACGCCTGGAGCGAGGCGGCCGGCCCGGCCGCGACGCTGGTCGGCGGAGTCGCGGGCCGCGCGCATCGTCGCCAGCCGGCTCATGCCGGTGCGCGGAGAGAACAAGGCGGTACGACGCAGGCCGCTGTCGATGACGACCGTGATCCCGGACACAGTCAGGCTGGACTCGGCGATCGACGTCGCCAGCACGATTTTGCGCTTCCCTGGAGGCGGTGCAGCAATCGCCTGTTGCTGCAGCTCCTGCGGCAGCGCCCCATACAGGGGGGTCAGTATACAATCGCTGCCCACCCTCGGCTCCAGCGCGCTTAGCACGCGACGGATCTCGCCAGCCCCGGGCAGGAATACGAGCAAGCTGCCCGAATGGGCGCTCAGCGCATGCTGTACAACGCGGGACACCGCCGCTTCCAGCGGCTCATTCGCTCCCTGGGGCATATACTTCGTCTCCACGGGATACATGCTTCCTTGGCAGTCAATCACCGGAGCATCTTCCAGCAGCCCGGCCACCGCAGCTGCGTCCAATGTAGCCGACATCACCAGAATACGCAGGTCCTCCCGCAGCAAAGAACGGCTCTGCATAGCCAGAGCTAATCCGAGGTCTGCGTGCAGACTGCGTTCGTGGAATTCATCAAATATAATTAGCCCGACTCCGTCCAAACCCGGATCATTCTGCAGCATTCGCGTCAGAATTCCTTCCGTCACAACGGTAATTCTCGTCCGGGCCGACACGCGGCTCTCCGTGCGGATCCGATAACCTACCGTCTCACCAACCTGTTCCCCCAATTGCTGCGCCATATAGACAGCCGCCGCACGCGCAGCCAGCCGCCTGGGCTCCAGCATAATGATCTGCTGACCATCCAGCCACGCTTCATTCAGCAGGGCCAGCGGTGTCCGCGTCGTCTTCCCCGCTCCCGGCTCCGCCGTCAGCACAGCCCGTCCGAATACTTTTAACTTCTCTATTAACAACGGCAATACTTCATCGATTGGTATCGTTTCTCTATTCTGCATAACTAACTCCTGTACGTTCAATTTCTCATTTTTGCTACTTAATCGATTCGGACTAACCTTTACTACCAAACAAGGCCCAATCCAACCATTTTTCCCTTACTCACTACCCTATATCATCTATAGCGTATAAAATTCACTTACAGTGCGCAAGCTCTCATTCTTTTTGTTTGCTAACGGAACTTAAGCAGGGATTACATAGATCTGATTCCGCCCGGACTGACTAAGAAGGTTGACAGTAGAGGACAGTAGAGGACAATTCCTGCAAATATGCAGGCTTTAACACTCAAATCCCCCATTTTTAGAAAATACCTGCAAAACTGCAGGCTTTTCCTCATATTTCTTTGAAATCAGGCCGATGGGGAGAAAAAAGATGCATTTTCGCAGGAATTTATCATTGGAGGTGGGAACATAGGCGAAATTCCTGCATAATTGCAGGCTTTCTCGGCAGAAGAGGGCACTGGCCTAATTCACCTTGCGATATTTGCTCCCCCAACACGGTACTGTTCAACCAATCTATTCCCATCCGCTAACTTTCTGCCAACCATATTTTCCAGCTCATCAATGCGATTAACCAATTACTTACCTCACCACTGCCATGTTCCATTACAACGCAACAAACTACTGTTCTATAGAGAGGTTTAGTAGTAATGCCCAGATCACTGTGCCATTTCAGTCATTTAGCCGATGCATTCACGGGCTGCGACACCACATTCAGCAACTCTGCTTCATCATGGTCAACGTACCCTATAGTACCTATATCGATGTAGTTAAAACTTGGAAGCTCTTGTTCACAGCATTCTGCGAACGAGTTATAATGTGCTTGGACCGTTAGGATACATAAGAAATTGGAAGTAAACGTAAAGTGGTCGGATGTTTGGACAGACAGAGTTATTCGTACGAGGAAGTGAATGAAAGATGAGACGCGGACGCTTTGCACCGACTCCGTCAGGAGATATGCATCTGGGCAACGCCAAGATCGCGTTATTGTCCTGGCTGCAAATTCGTTCTGCAGGCGGAGAATTTGTTCTGCGGATTGAAGATATTGATACACAACGCTCCAAGCCGGAAATAACAGACCGGATTATCTCCGATCTCAAATGGCTTGGATTAGATTGGGATGAAGGGCCTGAGCTTGGCGGAGCCCATGGCCCTTATTGGCAGAGCGAGCGGCTGGAGCTGTACCATGCAGCATTGAGCAAGCTGCAGGAGATGGGCCGCCTCTATCCCTGCTACTGCAGCCGCGCCGAGCTGTTGGCCGTGGCCGATGCACCGCATGGCCTCTCCTCCGAAGGCGCGGCTTACGCCGGGACCTGCCGCTTCCTAAGCGAAGCGGAGCGCATAGAAAAAGCCAAGAGCAAGACGCCTTCGCTGCGTTTTGCTCTTGGCGAAGATGCCATCTCTTTCGAGGATGGCATCTTCGGGCCACAATCGTCTCCGCCTGGCAGCGGCGGAGACTTTATCGTACGGCGAGCTGATGGGATGTACTCCTATCAGCTCGCCGTCACCGTCGATGATGCCCTTATGGGCATCACCGACGTACTGCGCGGCGCGGATCTGCTCGACTCCACGCCGCGCCAGCTCCAGCTCTATCGAGCGCTGGAGCTAACCCCGCCCAACTTCGCCCACGCACCACTGCTGCTCGGCGAAGACGGACATCGCCTGGCTAAACGCCACGGCGATCTGGGCATATCCGCGCTGCGCATGGCTGGCGCGAAACCGGAGGCCATCATCGGCTGGCTGGCCTACATCAGCGGAATCATTGACATGCCCGAGCCCGTCCAGCCATACGAACTGGCCTCCAGCTTCTCGCTGCCGCATATTTCGCATCAGCCGTTCATACTGACCGGGCAGATGATCCGCCAGCTCCTGCCTTCCTAATCCCGAGGCAGGAGAAGCTCCCCGAAAACGTTACTATTGAGATACCAAGCGGGGGATCGGACACTCGTTACATAGCACACTAACTTTCCCCTATTTTCACACCTACATTGGGCGCATTGAGCAGATTTAGATAAATAAACATCAGTGCACGCGGGCACTAAAAATTCCTGCAAATATGCAGGAATTTCGTAAATATTTCGCCCTCAGAGAGTAAATTCCTGCGAAAATGCATCCTTTTTCTGCGAAATGACCTGATTTCAGGGGAATATGAGGAAAAGCCTGCATATATGCAGTAATTTACTCAAATCAGGTAGATTTGGGCAAAAAGCCTGCATATTTGCATCTTTCGAGTTTGTGATGGGAGTAGCAGCAGCAGTTTGGCGGGTATGAAGTATCTCTTTGCAGGGAAATGGGCAGTTACACGGGTTCCACAGTTGTAGGGATTTCAGGGTTCTGCGCCACTCCCCATTTAACCAATGACCTACAGCAGCGATTCCGCTCCGTCGATCACGATGCGTGCGCCGGTGATGTGGGTGGATTCGTCGCTGGCCAGGAAGGCGACCAGGTCGGCGACTTGATCCGGGTGGCCGGGGCCATGGGCAAGCGGCTGGGCACCCTCAGGGTATTCGACGGGAATGACGATTTCTTGCAGGTCCTCGCTCAGCTCGGTAGATGAATCAATATTCGTGGCGATGGCTCCCGGACAGATGACGTTGACGCGGATTTTATATTGGGCCAGCTCCAGCGCCATCATTCTCGCAAAGCCAACCTGCCCAGCCTTCGTCGTGCTGTAAGCGGACATGCCGAAGCCGGAGAACCGGTCATTCCCATTAATCGAGCTCGTAATAATGATACTCCCCCCGCCTTGCTGCTTAAGATACGGGACGGTATGCTTCACAGTCAGAAAGGTGCCGCTCAGATTAATACTCAGCGTCTTCTCCCAGTCCTCGAAGCTCAGTTCCTCCACAGGGGCCAGCGTGCCGTTAATCCCCGCATTGGCGAATACCACATCGATCCCGCCAAACTGATCAGCCGCTTCCTTTACCGCCCGCTCCACCCGGATTGGATCAGAGACATCCACATCGAAGGCACGCGAGTTACCACGAATCACTTCATTGATATGCCGCTCCGTGCTGCGGGTACGCTCATCAATCAGATCCAAGAGAGCGATCTGCGCCCCCTCTCCCGCCAGCCTTAAAGCAGCAGCTCTGCCAATCCCGGAGCCAGCTCCGGTGATGAGTGCCGTTTTCCCGCTGAACCTGCCCGTATTCCTCGAATTACCTACCATTTTCAACATCTCCTCATTATAGATCATGCGAACCAGGAAGAAGCCTATGTCACAAGATTACCCATAATGAGGGGCTATTTAATCACTGAACCTTCATTTCCCCATGCTGCCACAGCAGTAGAACCACCTAAATACCGAGATTCAGATGGCACAGCGACCGCGATGAACACACCATTGTATGGCGTGAAGCTTGATGCAATCAGGCTACAAGTTATGGCGTAGCCGCGTGTAATATCCGGTGTATTTGCCCCCCTTGATGCGATCATGTATCGACAAGCGGAGCATAGATTTTCCCAAAATTTACCTAACTATCACACCTAGTTCACCTTATCATTGTTGTCAACAGGCAGACGAATATCATCAGCATCGACCATCCATCCCCCATAAATCCCCGCTCTTATAAATCCCTCCCCTTAAAAATCCTCACAGAAATCAAGTAGGATATAACGATGATTAGCAGGAGTGAGCTTACGCCAAGCGCGATACTACCGACCGGATGTGAATTTAGCCACGTGCTCATGTTCGTAAAGTCATATTCGGAAGCAATGCCAGATACAGCGCCATTTCCCAGCATGACCAGCATCATCATGGCCACATTCAGATACTGCCCTCCATGGATGCCGAGCCAATAGTACAGGGGCAGATAAATACTCATCAACACCAGCACTGAGATTAGACTGGCCAACAGCATGGTATAATCAATACTGGCAGAATGTGAGTGATACAACGACATCCCCATGTTAACTATGGAGCATGTTGCCAGCGCCAGCAGGACAAAGAGGATTGAAGTCACATATTTGGACAGCACCAGGCGGCTGCGCTTAACCGGCAATGTCACGAGAAATTGCTGATTAGCCTGCCGCATATCCGAGCTCACGACCAGGATTAACATCATCCCCGGCAGCAGTCCATATAGCATGTTCAAATTACTGTTCATGAACAATCCTGAGAACCCGATTACATACAGAGCAATGATCCAGATATAACGCCGTTGCAATATGAAATCTTTACGCACCAGATTTAATATTTCAGACACGAAGCCGCGCCTCCTTCACTGTAAAATACATAATATCCTCCAGCGACGGCTGCTGGTACATCACAGAATCACCGAACATCGATACTGTGCCGCCGCGATCCGCTGACAGGGCCTCGAAGCCGATCCCCGTCTCCCTTACGCCGACGAATTCCCGACGCACATCATTATCCAGCAGCTCCTTGCCACCTTTGACAAGCACATACCGCTCGAGCACCCCATCCTTGGTATCCGAGAATATAAGCTGACCCCGATTCAAAAAAGTGACATAGTCCGCGATCCGATCCAAATCCGTCGTCACATGGGTCGAGAACAGAATCGTCTTCTGATCATCCAGGATGTACTCCGCTAACAGCTCAAGCAGCTCGCGGCGGAACACCGGATCAAGACCCGCGGTCGGCTCGTCCATGATCAACAACGCAGGATTATGTGACAACGCGATTGCAATCGCATATTTCATCTTCATCCCTTTCGAGCAATCCTTGATCTTCTTGCGCAGCGGCAGCTCGAACAGCTCCATATATCTCTGAAAGGCCGTCTCATCCCAAGCCGGATAGAAAGGGGCGATAATCTTCTTCATCTGCTCCATACTGAGCCAATCATAGTAGATACTCTCGTCAGAGATATAGCCGATCTCCTGCTTGTAGCGCCCTTCTCCCTGCTCCGCGCCATGCCCCAGCACCTGGATGCTGCCCTGATCCGGCTTTACCAGCCCCATGATGGCCTTAATTATCGTACTCTTACCCGCTCCATTTGGACCGATCAGCCCGGTAATATATCCCTTTGGAACCTGAAACGTTACATCTGACAAACGGTAATTCTTATAGCTTTTACATATACCCTGAACTTCAATGGCATTCATGCTCATTTACCTCCCTCTTGATCCAGCAGCCTGATCCATTCTATCAATTGATCGGTGGACACGGAGATGCTATGGCATCCATCCAGCAGCTCTCTGATCTGCTTCTCCAGCTGCTTCATCTGCTGCTCCCGAATAAATTCCTGATTGCCGCCCGATACGAACGAGCCCTTGCCCACCACGGAATCGATCAATCCCTCCTTCTCCAGCTCGTCATAGGCCCGCTTCGTGGTAATGACGCTGATCTGTAAATCCTTGGCCAGCTGGCGAATCGAAGGAAGAGCAGCCCCCGGCGCGAGTTCGCCCTGCAATATGGCGCTGCGGATCTGCCCGGCAATTTGCCAATATATCGGCTCTCCTGAAGAGTGGGACAATAGAATATTCATGCTTCACCTTCTTCATCTGCTATGTTATATTTGTTTTTAGTGTATATATACAATATATACACTTTAGCGCTATTTTGCAACCCTATCATTCACTCTCTCCCATAAAAAAAGAGGCTACCCCAAGCCACAACGGCTCAGGATAGACCCTCCAATATTGTCGAAAAGCTTCCTCATTAACTTGTTAATGCCTACTAGACTGCTACATTCCATATACTTCAAGCTCGACATAATGAGTATACGCATTCGCTGTGCTTCCACTTGACCAGTATCTTACATATCGAGCTTGGACGGGTGTCGGCAAACTCAATTCCAACCCAGCCGAGGTCTCGGTATACTCCTGATCCGTACCTGCTCCTTGCCCTGCCGAATTATCCGTATCATTATTGAAAACAGTCGTCACGCCGGATGAGAAATCAGCCGTGTCCGATAGCTGAATCACGACATCATGATATTTCCGATTGTTCCCGAAGTAATGCCATGTCTTCAGGCGCTCGATTTGATAGCTCTGTCCGAGATCCAGCTGTACCCAATGCAGACCCGGTTCATTCAGGCCGGCGAACTGGTTGGTATCCTGACTGCTTCCATCCGTAGCATAGCCTGGATTCGATATCGTCGTGCTCGAAGTCAAGCTTTTGCCCAGCGCCAGATTCCAAGGGACCTCGCCCTGGTATTCGAAGGCCCCCCGATCAGTTGGGCTGCCGTTATAAGGTACGGCGTCCCCGGCAAAATCCATCCCGCCGTCATTCGCAATCGTTGCTCCCGAATTAATAGCAGGTGACTGGCTTTGCAGCCTGTAGCCGTCCAGATCTCCAATCCCTGTAGCTTGCCCCGGATTCACAAATAACGGATTCGCTGTGATCATCGCCGCATCGGGAATCGTGCTTACCGAAGGGACTTTATTGCCATAGAACAGATTGTGATCATACGTCCAGCCGGATTTAGCTGTATATCCGCCCGAGCCCAGGTTATAAAATATATTGTTACTAAGCTTCACTTCAGTAGACCCACCTTGCGAGACTAGTGGCTTCGTATTCAGACCCGAACGAATATAAAAGACGTTATTATAAATCTGGATATTCTTCACATTGTTGCCACGGCAGATCGAGAAGGTCTGATATTTGTCATTCTGACTGATGTTATAGCGGAATATCCCGTCAAATGTACCGCCACCAGGCAAATCAGCATCACCGCAGATGAGCAGCGTTCCACCATCATTATCATGGCTGTAATTGTATTGATAGATGATACCGCGACTTCCATGATCGAAGTCAAAAGGCATTCCGTCACGGGTTGAATATCCGCCGCTAACTTCATTATATTGGTAGATCGTGTTATCGCCGTTATAGGTCCACAAGCCCGCATTGTAACCAGCTGATGTCTTATTATATCCATCAAGCCTGTTGCGTTCCACTAGCGCGCCATCCGACGTATGCGGGGTAATCCCGTCACCGCCAATATTCCTGAGCTGATTGCCGCGAATCACCACATTGGTTAGCGGAATCCATGGCTTGCTGGCATCGAACCCGCTGCCTTGCAGCAGCTCACGATTGCGCCAAGTCGAGGATGTGGTAATCCCCGTCCGCTGGACATTCTCGACCACATTGTTCTCAATGTAAACGCCATCAAATTTGGTCGCCTGAATGACTGGCCCCGAACCGATCTCGACATGAACACGTATGCCCGCGCTCTCGCCCGTATCCTGACCATTTACATCATGCACATAGAGATCATGAATCCGAATATTGTGCAGAACAGCAACATTCTCAATATCTGTCGCCGCGCCTGCCTGATAGTCCTCTCCTACTACCTGCACACCCACCCGCGGTGCGGTAGCGGAGGATGACCCATAATTCGTGACTTCCAGGAAGCCGATATCCCAGTATTCCTGATTGTACAGGTATACGGCACGCGCAGCACCAGCCCCTTGAATCCGCGGCAAGGCTCCGGTATCATACATTCCAATCGTAATCATCTGTTCAGGAGTACCTGAGCCAAGCGGATGCAGAGTTCCGGTCCACACACCGCCAGCCTTGAATAGAATGCTGTCCCCCGGCTGAAACGTGGCGTTATTCACTTTATCCAACGATTTCCATGCCGAATCAGGACTGGTACCGCTGTTATTGTCATCTCCATCTACCGAATCAATATAATACGTTGTGCCATTAGCGGATATTTCATTTGGACCGATAACCGTAAACAAGCTGGTTAATAGCATGCTGATGAGAACGAGAACCATCGGTTTGCTCCGTATAACTCGATTCATACTATACCTCCAAATGATAAATTTAGATTATTTAGACCATTCTCCCTGGATATTGCCTGCTTGCAGCTCCTGATTCACCTCGTCGATGACTTCCTTGCCACCCTTATCCATATATTCCTGCACCATAGCCTCCCATTCGGAGATCGGTCTTTGGCCGACGATCATCTTCGTTGTCTCATCCGTGATGTATTTGAACAGCTCCGTCTTCTTCTCCATGAATTTCGGCGGATGCACCCGGTGGATCGGATTAACATAGAATTCAGCTGCCGAGAGCATGTCATAGAACGCCTGATCCTGTTCTTTATAGGCAGGCTTAGCCAAGGCGATATAATCCTTCAGCGTCTGCTCATTGCTTGTCCAGGCTACGTCTGGAATATAAGCTGCCGGAGCGACCAGCGCGAAGTTCTGCGGATCGTCAACAACAACTCCGTCTACCATGTTATAGCCTTTACCTTCATGTCCCTTGATCCAGTCGAAATACTCATTCTGCGGGTTCCTTTCCTCAAGCGGCACATATTGTCTGGAATAATCGATCATTTCCAGGATTCTCTTCACTTTCTCAGGCTCACCCTTCAATTTCGCGTTTAGCAGATACATCCCGTAGAAGCCAGATCCATGTGTGAAGCCCTGGGAACCGTCCGGCGCCTTGAATGCGGGAATCGGCACTACCTCGGCATTAGGCTCAAGCTCCTTCAGGATCTCCAGGTCGATCCCTACTCCTCCCGGCTGCTGGTACCAAATTCCGACTTTACCGGCATTGAAACCTTTGAATACATCATTATACGTAATGATCGGCCAGTCTTTATTCAAGCCTCCTTCCTTGTACAAATCAGCCAGAAATTGAATTTTATCCTTATTCCCCTGGGATATATAACCTGGGATATATTGTCCACTATCATTCTTATGATACCAGGTTTCCGCGTCATAATAAGCGCTGAAGGAAGGGTCATAGAAGATTTCCTTGGACAATCCGAGCCCCGTCGTATTATTCATTCCATCCCCATCCGGGTCCTGCTTGGCAAATGCGACGGCTACTTCCTTCAACTCCTCATAGCTGGTTGGCATTTGCAGTCCCAGCTTGTCCAGCCAGTCTTTGCGGATCATCGGCTTCTTACCGCCCTTGGTTTCGAAGAAGGTCGGAATAGCGTAAATCTTCCCTTCCACCTTCATAGCGTCCCATATAAAATCATCTACCGGCTTGAAGGTCTCGTAGTCGCCGATAAATTCATCGAGGGGCAGGAATGCGCCCTGCTTGGCCCATTTCACGAAGTTCGAGTCCGCATCTTCTATACTGATCACATCTGGAATATCGCCAGAAGCAATCTTCACGGCCAGCTTCTCCGTATACACGTCCCAAGGAAGCATTTGCGGCTTGAAATCGATATTGAACTTCTCGTTGATAGCGGTAACCCCATCGCCTGTCACCGGTGGAACCGGGTCCTTCCAGGTGCCGGACATCCAGGTCACGGTATATTTCTTGCCGCCATCCGCTGCATTATTGGCGCCCTGCTGCGAATTATTCCCCGCTGCGTTCCCGTTAGATCCGGAGTTGTTAGAGCCGCAAGCAACCATCGTTAGCACAAGGGTAAGACTGAGTAACACTTTGATGTATTTTCCCATGATAAATATGAACCCTCCTCGTAAATTTGTTCCAGTCCATCGATAGCTTCTAGCCTTTTACAGAACCCAGCATCACCCCTTTCGCGAAATGCTTTTGCAGGAACGGGTAGACGATCAGGATCGGGATCGTTGCGATCAGAATCGCTGCCATTCCGATGGTCTCCGGTGGCGGAGGATTCTGTGTCAGACCGTTCAAACGGCCCTCAGACAGCGCCGTCGTAGCCTGGTCCAGAATGACAATTTGCCGCAGAACAACCTGTACGGTCCATTTACTCGGATCATTGATATATAATAGCGCATTGAAATAGGTGTTCCAGCCGCTGACTGCATAGAATAGTCCGAAGGCGGCCAGTGCCGGCTTGGAGAGCGGTAGGATAATCCGTGTAAAAATATTCAGATCATTGCCGCCATCGATCAGCGCTGCCTCGGTCAGTTCTTTCGGAATCGACATCATAAATTCCCGGAAGACGATCAAATTATAAGAATTAATCGCTGTCGGGATGATGAGCGCCCAATAAGTATCCAGCAAATGTGTCTCTTTGATGACCAGGTATGTTGGAATAATGCCTGCTCCGAAGATGAAAGTGAACAGCACCATAAACATCCAGAAGCGTTGACCATAGATGTCACGGGATAATGCATACGCCATCATCGCGGTGAGGATCAGACTGAATATCGTACTGACCACCGTAATAAATACCGTAACTCCAATCGATCTTATGAACGACTTCGAACCGAGAATGAACTCATAGGAATCCAGGACCCATTTTTTCGGCCACAATATAATATCACTTTGCACGAATTCGCTAAAAGAAGTAAATGAAATGATAATCATGTAATAAAAAGGAAACAACATGAGGAGCGCTATAATGATCAGTAATATCATGTTGATTAGGCTGCCTAGCTTCTCTCCCCGACTCATATATTTATACATCCTCTTCCCCTCCTGCTGTGTGAATTAATAGATGCCTTGCTCGCCGAATCTTTTGGCCAATCTATTCGCCCCGACAACGAGGATCAGACCGACAAGCGACTTGAATAATCCTACCGCCGTGGCGAAGCTAAAGTCAGATTGCTGCACACCTTTGAAGTAGACGAAGGTATCCAACACTTCACCGACCTCTTTGTTAAACGGATTCAACATCAGGAAGATTTGTTCGAAGCCTACATCAAGCACACTGCCAAGACGAAGGATCAGCAGGATAACAATCGTGCTGCGGATCGCCGGGAGCGTGATATGCCAGATCTGTCGCCAGCGGTTAGCACCATCGACGACGGCTGCCTCATACAGGTCCGGGTTAACACCGGAGAGAGCCGCCAGGAAGATGATCGTCCCCCAGCCGGATTCCTTCCAGATGACCTCAAGTACAATCAGCGGCATGAACCAGCCTGGAGACTGCATGAATGGAATGGATTCCATCCCGAACGCCTGTTGCAGAAATTGGTTCACGATCCCGTCTGATTTCAGTAATACGGTCACCAGACCGACGACGACAACCCAGGACAGGAAGTGCGGCAGGTAGACGATAGACTGAACGACGCGCTTGAAGCCTTCATTGCGCACCTCATTTAACATGAGCGCAAGGATGATCGAGATCGGGAAAGCGAATACAATTTGTAAGAAGGATAATAGAATCGTGTTCCACAGCACTTGCAGAACCTCTGGATCCTCGAATATCTTCTGGAAATGCTTAAACCCTACCCAATCACTATGTAGGAAACCTTTAAATACGTTGAAATCCTGAAAAGCGATAATATTCCCGAGCATCGGTACATAGCGGTACACAATGAAATAGATCAACCCCGGAAGCATCAATAAAAATAAATATCGCTCTTTCCAGATTCTTTTAAAAGCTGTCTTTCTGTATCGACCCGGCTTCGGTAATCCGAGTTCACCTGGCGTCAAAGTATTCTCCGTTTTCAACATGGCTGTTCTCCTCTCTCTGGTGCCTCTCATTTTGTGATTCCTGGATCATTTCAATTTTCAAGTTGATTTCAAGCCGTGATCTTATATTATTAAAATTAACCGATAAAACCGGGCTCGTATATCGGCTTATTTCTGCGTTCTGAGCGTAATTGCAGAATAATCCGAATAATTGCACAGGTTCGGTAAATTCGCTCATTTGCTAAATTACATCACGTTATAAAGGGGTCCTCATGATGCGACAATTACTACGGCTTAAGCTTAAGTCTCGACCTGTTCTCGTGAAGCTTCTATCCAGTTTCTGTATCATTATCGTTCTGTTTTCCTCGTTCAGCATGTTCTCTTATTATTTTTTTCAGAAGAATATCCATGACGAAATCATCACCTATAATGAGACGAATATGGCGAATACGACCCGTAACTTTGAACAGTATTTCCAGCTTCTGGACAGTGTCATGGTCAACTTCTACCTTAGCAATGATTACATCAACAACACGCAATCGCAGAATTTGAATTACGCTCAGGCCTCGGGGCTGATCACCGACCTGCAGCGCCTGATCACGAATCAGCATTTGTACATAAATAACATCCTCGTATACGACATGAGATTTAATACTGTATTTGACAAGACAAGAGGAGGAAGCCCGGAGCAGGTATTTAATGAATATTTCCGAAATCCAGAGTATACCGCTGACTTCTGGAAGCAGGAGTTTGCCAGCACCTCCTATCTGAAGATGTATCCCGCCGCTTCATTTAAGCAACAATCTACATACTCAGCCTTATCGGATTCCGTTCATGCGCTGCCTTATATGGTGAAGAGCAAGGTTTATCCTGACTTTGCCATTCTCGTTCTAATTCGGACCGATGAATTATTCGAGAATTTTCACCAGTCGATTAATAATAATTTCTATATCCTTGATCCTCAGGGGGGGCCTTTGCTTACGAACATCAATGCGGAGGGCATCACGCTGCCCAGCGTTCAGCCTGGAGAGAGCTGGATTAAGGACGGGCATAACTATTACTTCTACCGTACTGGAGGGAACACGGGCTATACCTATATCAATATTGTGCCGGATGAGCAGATTTCCTCACGGGCCAGCTTCAATGTAACTCTGACGGTTCTGTTCATCATTGCCCTAATCATCAGCATCGTCTCGTCCATCTTCTTCAGCATGCGGTTCAATAATCCGGTCAAAGAGATTGTCGCCTCGATCCGCCAGTTGAATACGAGCCCAGGGACAAAGCACGTCAATGAATTCGAGCTGATTCGTAATAGCATTCATTCCATGGTCAAGGCGAATCAAGAGTATCAGGATTTAGAGGAAAAAAAGGCGTTATTGCGCTACTACGACTATGTCAATCGGCTCAAGAACATCCGCGGCAATTCCAGCGAATCTTTAGAGTTCAATAGTGAACAGCGCCCGTATCGCTTCATTCTATTTCAGTTGAACTATACAGCTCAGTTCTTCGAGGCCTCCATCGGGAAAGAAGACAAGACGGCGTATTATATTCGTGAGTACATCAACTTGACGATGCGGAATGCCGCCACGAACACATATACCTTCCAGATCGAGAATAATCAAATTCTATCGATCGTCTATGAAGAAGCAAATCATCCTGATCTGCTGGATAGTCTGACTCAAATTCTGAATGTACTTGGCGAAGATAAGGAATATTGCTTCCTGACCATTGCTGTAAGCTCCCGTTACGAGGAATCCGCAGACATGACCAAGGCTTATGATCAAGTATTGGATCTACTGAAATACCGTCCATTCCATGATCAACCTCAGATTCTGGACGAGCAGCGGAAGACGCTTGACGGATTCATCCCTGCTACCTCTTTAATAGAAGAAATTAATTTTCATCTGAAGAATGGGAACTATGAGCTCGTCGTCCAAGCGGTAAGCCGAATCCTCCAGCAAATGGAGAAAAACCAGGCGGGGACCTATCTCTTCTATAATATGGGGGAAGAAATCAGAAGTAAGGTGAACCGGATTCTTCATGATACGAAGGGAAGTACCGTGCCTCCGATGCCTGTCGAACAAATCCATACGGTAGAGCAGCTGACTCAATATTTAGAAGGAATTATTCAAGAGGCGACCATGGCTACGAAATCGCAGAAGATCGAGCAAGGCTCGATTGTCGGATTTGTCATTACTTACATTGAGGAGCATTTCGCGGAGGATATTACCCTTGACGGAGTGGCGGAGAAGCTGAATATTACCGGTCGCTATTTATCAACCCACTTCAAAGAGAAGACCGGGATTAATTTTATCGACAAATTAAATGAGGTTCGCATCGAGAAGGCGAAGGAACAACTTCGGAGCAGCGAGCTGGCCATTCATGAAATCGCTAACAAAACAGGGTATTACTCGCTTAGCTCCTTCAATCGCATGTTCAAGAAATTCACCGGAGTGACTCCAAGTGAATATCGCAGACATGCCAGTCAAAGTCAGAACTATATCTGAATCCGTTAAGCTTACAGGATCGACAAATAAACCATCACCTGGGGTGATGGCTTATTTGCTCTACTAGCATAAATTATGGCATGATGTCCATAAATGGTATTACCCCATCATCATTTTCCCCCTTAGAATCTGATCATGTCCTATACTTGCTCCTGGATATCATGGCTTGTCAGGCCGCACCAGTCTCTTATCATCTCCTGAATATTCTCCATGGAAGTTGGCGTCGCGATCATCCAGTCTTCATCCTCTTTCACGCTCGTGCGCAGCAGCCAATTCATGTGATAATTATTAATAAATTTAACACTTTGAACTTCCCAGTCATGTTCATCCCAGGAATAGAAACGGAGCGATCCGCTGGACGTATTAGATTTGATACATCTCGCCAGAGCAATCACCGATTCCTGATCATCCGTCGTATTCGACAGCTGCAGCATCAATTCCTCAATCTCCAATTGCTGGGCCTGGGACACGATCTCAGCAAACTGGCTTCTGGATAGCAGCAGCGCCGGAAGCTCCCCCGGATTTTTCAACTTCTGCTCTGTACCCTCGAAGGAATATATACGCTCGCCTTCATCTATGTTCAAATCGGTTACCCGATATTGTCCTTCCTCCTTGCCCAGACACTCCATCCTTATGATCCTGGTCTCGCTAATATATTGCAGTTCCTCATACTCCCGACCATCCACCGTATATTGCAGCATATAGGCTTTGTTCGCCAACAACATATGGCTGATTACCGACAGCAAAGAGACCGAAATGTGGAACTCTCCGTCCGGTCCAGGCAAGATACATCCTCTGGAGATGAGCTGTTCTCTTCCTTCCTGCCAGATCCTAGCATCCACATCCGAACCGCTGGATTTGAGAATGAACGCTTCCATATCTCCATTCGGCAAGCTTTTCTCTCCCAGCAAGCTGACCACATAGTATAATTCCTTAGCACTTAGTATTATTTCACCCGGTCCCTCCGAGTCCATTGTTGTCATCCTCACACCTCCTTAGAAACATTACAACATGTCTATTAAAAATTTACCATATAGCAATCTACCATGTAAGTATGATCTATTCAACTTATTTTACGCAACTTGCTTGAATATGTTGTGCCTAGTATTTTTTTCTAGTATTATAGAAGCAAATATAGGTATGTTTGTCTTATAAGCGTCACAGAACATTAATTGAAATATAATGATATCTTAATCTTTTTTTAAGCATTCTAACCTAAAATAAGTAATATGAAACCACTGTATAGAGGTGATTTAGTAATGAGAATCCTAATTAACTTCCAAAACGTTCAAGTTCCTGTATATTTTAATGCTGAGACGAAACAACCTATTCAACGCACGCTCAAGCTGCTGACTAGCGCTCTCGATAACAAATTGCGTAATGGCAAGAATGCCTTGAAGAAATGCTTGAATTCGTTAATCAGTATTGAAATCGAAGGTTCCGAAGCTATCCTGCACAGCAAGAGCGAATTCGATACCTTGGCCCTGTCACTCTACTAAAACCAGACATGATGATCCTTACTAGAAATAGAAAGACCCGTTAAGCAGCTGTAAGGCTTACGGGTCTTTTCGTTATTTCTGACAGGATGCGATTTCAATACGGAGCAACGGAATCAGCTCATTTAGCTGCTGAATCGTATGCCAAGGCTTCCCGCCTGTCAGTGTCTGATCCCAGGCGTGAGCTCGCTGCAGCCATACCCCTCTAATGCCAAGTTGCGCGGCCCCCCATATATCATTGCGCGGATGATCTCCGACGATCACTGTCTCTTCAGCGGATGTCCCTAGCTTTTCTAATGCTAAATGATAGATCCTTGGATCGGGCTTATGGATGCCGATATCCCCGGATACAACAATCGTATCGACATAAGGGCGCAGCTGGAGTGAGTCGATCTTGTTATGCTGATGACTGCTGGCGCCATTCGTAATGATACCGAGCTTAAGACCGCTTGCTCTGCATTGTAGCAGTGTATCGAGTGCATACGCCA
Organism: Paenibacillus aceti; assembly: GCF_003614185.1. Taxonomy (GTDB): domain Bacteria; phylum Bacillota; class Bacilli; order Paenibacillales; family Paenibacillaceae; genus Fontibacillus; species Fontibacillus aceti. Next base: position 934,592 of record NZ_KZ987724.1, on the reverse strand, counting down.
TCGCTCTGGCATGGGTCATATAGTTCAGCCCATAGTAGCTAGTAAGCTCCTCCAGGCTCGGCTTCTCGATCCACGGCAGCTTTTCGATCAGCTCCAGGAAATATCCCTGCTTCGACCGATAGCCGTCCGCATCACTCTTAATCATATAAGCGAGCAGTCGTGCCTGCTCCTCCCCGCTCATGTCAATCAGGCATTCATCGATAAGCTGCCGTGCAAATTGCTGAAATGTCCAATCCCTATCCATTAATGTATTATCCAAATCAAATAGTATAGCCTTAATCCTCATTATTTCCCCCTATACGAACCTTTATGTCTTTGTCTTGGTTCACTTCTGCTCCTAACTACTATTCTAATAAGGCTGTCAACCCTACTCACCTATATCTTCCATATTGCTGTATTTGAATGATATCAGTAGCTGATAGCTGCTAAAATACACTTATTTCTTGTAAAAGGATCATAATTCCAGAAAATAACTGTGTAAATACAACTATCCACTGGTTAAATCGCCTATTTGAGGGGGATGCGTCTAAATAAATGTATAATAGCACTTATATTCCTGGCTGAAGGATAAATCCTCTATATAGTTGCATATTGGCACTTAAACTATTAAAAAAGCGCAAGCCTACTTGGGCAGGCTTACGCTCACTTCTAAAATATTACATCATTTCTTTGCGCCGATGGGTCAGCAGCATCTCCTGATCGGTAATGTACAATGGAAAAGGCGGTAATTCCTTTAAATAATGCTGATCCTTCAGCAGGCGCACATCGACTTGATTGTGTTGCGAGTTACCCATGACTGGAAGTTTGCCCCGCTCCTCTACATAATCATCCACAGCAACCTGAACCAAATCCAGATAGTAAGGGATCTCGCGGTCTTCTTCTTCGAATATCTCGTAGGTTTCCCTCGATAGATAGAATTTCTGGTCGCTCTCTCCGCCTAAATATCTTGATAAACGTGATAATTCAAGGCTACCATCCGGCAGCAGAAGCGATGTCCGCATAATTCCCTTTGGCATATCTGCTTCATATTGTAATACGGCTTTCTTGACCTGCTCCAGCGTAACATGGATGGCAGGCTTTGGTTCGGCAAGGAGGGGCTTGCGGCTCTTTTTCCTTCTCCAAAATAGAGGCATGGTCCTTTCCTCCCTTACGCTTTATGATAAATCTTGAATCAGGAAAGCGTTTACACTTCTAGTGTATCCTTATTTTATAAATTTGAGCGCATTATATAATAAGATTCACATATTTGTCAAATATTTTCTCGAAAACGTATTCATTTTTGCGCATCTGGATATTAAATAATTTTTGCTGTAGGATGGATATGGTCTATAAATTAATCGTTCACCTTAAATTTTGTATTGTTAATAGGAGGTATTCCATGCAGGATGTCATCATTATCGGGGCTGGTCCGTGCGGCCTTTCTGCCGCGATTGAATGCCAGCGCCGCGGATTACATACGCTAGTTCTGGAGAAGCACTGCCTTGTCCATTCGATCTATTCTTATCCGACGCATATGCAGTTTTTCAGTACGCCTGAGCTGCTGGAGATCGGTGAGGTCCCCTTCACGACCCCGAATGAGAAGCCATTCCGGCACGAGGCCCTTGCCTACTATCGCAGAGTCAGTGATCAATATGCTGTACCGATCGCTTCTTATGAGGAGGCCACGAAGATTCAGCGTCAGCCGGACGGAACGTTCATCGTCCATTCCCTCAGCCGAAGCGGGCAGACATGGGAGTACCCGGCTCGCTATGTCATTATCGCTACTGGATATTTTGATCATCCGAATCTACTGGGTATTCCGGGAGAAGAGATGGATAAAGTGACCCATTATTTCCAGGAGGCCCATCCTTATACCGGCATGAAAGTTACTATTATAGGCGGCAGCAATTCTGCGGTCGATGCAGCTATGGAACTGTCCCGCGTCGGGGCAGAGCTTACGATGGTCTATCGCGGGGATGAGCTGTCCACTTCGATTAAGCCATGGGTGAAGCCGCTGTTCGAGAGCCTGGTCAATAAAGGAAAAATCAGCCTGATGCTGTCCTCACAGGTGACCGAGATCAAATCGGACGAAGTCGTGGTGCGGTTGGCGGACGGTAATCATGTCCATATTCCTAATGATTTCGTGCTTGCTCTGACCGGCTTCCGCCCTGATCGCAATCTGCTTCATGAAGCCGGAGTCGAGTTGACTGACGAGATGGAGAAACCGCGATTTGATCCCGAGACGATGCAGAGCAATGTGCCCGGACTCTATGTCGCCGGGGTTATCGCTTCAGGACGGAATGCCAATGAGGTGTTCATCGAGACCGGACGCGGACATGGACGGATCATTGCTGAACATATTATATCCGCCCTTGGCCGAGAATAGCGTCAACGGTTTGTGGAACATGTAATTTTATTAAGGAGAGCTTGCTATGAATCAGATTGATTTCACTTCACTGCTACTGCTATTGATGGCAGCGCTCGGCATCTTCAGCAACAATATGCCCATAACGGTCGCCATGATCGTATTACTGCTGCTTCGGGTACTGCATATGCAGTTTATGTTCCCGTGGCTGGAGAAATATGGTCTGACAATAGGGATCATCGTCCTGACCATCGGCGTCATGACCCCGGTGGCCAGCGGCAAAATCTCGCTGCAAACGCTCTGGTCCTCCTTCTTCAATTGGAAGTCGATCCTGGCAATCGGCGTCGGCATGCTCGTAGCCTGGCTTGGCGGGCGCGGTGCTGCCTTGATGGGGAACCAGCCGACCATTGTCGCCGGTCTGTTGATCGGCACCGTGCTCGGTGTCGCCTTCTTCCGCGGCGTGCCTGTCGGCCCGCTCATCGCGGCCGGAATCCTCTCGCTCATGATCGGCAAGATGTAATTTAGTGAACCGGCCCCTGCGTTAGTGTTGACGCAGGGGCCGGTTCTTTGCTTACACCTCTCCCGACCATTCCTTTAAGAGTTCAAATTCTGGATATTGTACAATTGCGAGTAGACGCCATCCTTGTCCATAAGCTCTTCATGGGTGCCGCGCTCGGCGACCGTACCGTTCTTCATCACGATAATCTGATCAGCATGGGTTATGGTCGATAAGCGATGCGCTACGATCAGGGTCGTTCTGCTCCGGGACAATTGCTGCAGCGCCTGCTGAATCAGATGCTCAGACTCCAGATCGAGCGCCGAAGTGGCTTCGTCCAGAATAAGGATCGGCGGGTCTTTGAGGAATACGCGGGCTATCGCAATCCGCTGCTTCTGACCGCCTGACAGCTTAACCCCACGTTCCCCCACCTCTGTGTCATAGCCCTGGGGTAGATTCATAATGAACTCATGCGCATTAGCCGCCTCCGCCGCAGCCACAACAGCTTCCTCATCGGCCTGTGGATTTCCTAGCATGATATTGTCTCTTACCGTGCCGCTGAACAGGAAGTTATCCTGCAGCACCATCCCCACCTTGCTCCTCAGGCTCTCCATCGTCCACTGTCGCACGTCTCTGCCTCCGACGATCACCGAACCCTTCTGAATATCATAGAAGCGCGGGATCAGACCGACTAATGATGACTTGCCTCCCCCGCTCATGCCGACGAAGGCGACGGTCTGTCCTGGGTTTACTTGCAACGAAATATTGCGTAGCACCCAGTTCCCCTGATCATGATATTTAAACCACACATTGCGGAATGCTACCGAATGGCTCCCTGCCGGCAATTCCAGGGCATGTTCATCATCCACCATATCATAAGGCTCGTCCAGCAGCTCCAGTACACGCTCCCAGGATGCCGAGGCCTGGGTGAGAATCGTTGAGGAATTAATCAACCGCTTCAACGGAGCATACAGACGATCCAAATAGCCGAAAAAGGCAATGAAGGTACCCAGGGTCAAACGACCCTGAATAACCTGGTATCCCCCGTATCCGATCACGAGTAGAGGAGCGATATCGGTCAGCGTATTGATCACGGCAAAAGTCCAGGCATTCCAGCGACTATGAGCCATCGCTTTGCTTAGATACTTCCCGTTAATCCCCTCGAATTGCTTGCGCTCATGCTTCTCCAGGGCGAAGCTACGAATCACCGAGATCCCTTGCAGCCGCTCATGAAGATAGGCCTGAATCCCGGCCAGAGCCGCCGAACGCTCCTTCGTCAGCTTCTTCAGACGCTTGTACAACACTTTAACCGCAATCGCATATAACGGAAAAATAGAGATCGATACAATCGTAAGCAGCGGGCTCAAATAGAACATGAAGCCGAGCACGAACACCAGTGTGAAGGTATCGAGCCAGACATTCATCATCCCGATTTCGACGATATTCCTCGTCTGTTCTGTATCGTTAATGAAGCGGGAGATGATCTCCCCGACCTTCGTATTCTGATAATATTTGAGCGACAGGCGCTGCATATGACTGTACAGTTTATTTCTGAGATCGAATAGTATTTTGGCTGTAATGAACTGGGCAAAATACTGCCGCATATACTCCACCGGACCGCGAACGATGACGAACAGCACGAATGTAATCACTAACACGATCATCAGCTGCGATACCTTCTGCTCGATATCGATCGCACCGTTCATCAGAATATCATCCACCACATACTTCTGCACGAGCGGCAGCAGCGCCGGTATCCCGAATTTCAGCATCCCGATCACGAGCGTCAGTATAATCCATTTCGTATACGGCTTTACAAACTTATAATAGGCCTTCCAATACTTCAAATTTTGCACATCCCTCATCTGGTCTTTCTAATAGTGTAACTTTGCTGCAACGTTAGGGCTTGAACGTCAGGGTTTAAATGTTAAGGCTAATCTATGAGACGAACCTGCGTAAATCGGACGGGTCGGTACCCTAATGAAACTGCAGAGCGCTATTTACCCCAAAACAGGGGTGTTGTGAATCTAACGAAACACCATATCCTTATTTGAGTGAAATCGAGGCTTTAAGCGGCTATTTGGGCGGAATAGCGATCCTCAGTTTCGTTAGAATTTTCTGAGGCCTATTTTGGCGTAAATAGCGTTACCACGTTTCGTTAGAATTTTGTACGTACGAATTCCCGCGCATCCCAACTAATCTGCCCTACGTTCGGCCGTCGCTCGACTCTGTATAGTAAATTTATCAACTTATCCCGATCCGCACACCGCCCATACTCAATACGCACCATCCGTGATAGAAAATTCCTGCAAAAATGCAGGAATTTCTCCCACTTCCGCCCTGAAATCGTAAATTCCTGCGATAATGCAGGAATTTTCTCCACTTTGGCTCGATTCCAGAGAAAAAGGTGGAAAAGCCTGCATATTTGCAGGAATTCCCTAATAAAAGTTAGTTTTGGGTGATAAATCCTGCATTTTTGCAGGCTTTTGGACTGCCGTGCTACACAGACTTAGGCACTTAGATACTTAGGTACCTAGGCACACTAAAACTAACTAACCTACCTCCCGGCGCTAGCCCTGCTACAATCTCGCAACCAGACTCACTGCGTAGGCATCGATCCGTTCCTTGATGATCTGCGGGGTCAACCCGGTAAAGCCGAGGTCAATCCAGCCCTGATACACCTCTGGCGGTCCACATAGGAAATCGGTCAAGCTGAGCATATCCCAATAGCCATCCTCAACCTCTACCGCACTTCCCGGAGTCCGCAAATAAGCCGCGAGAAAAGCATCGGCCACCTCAACACCATAAAGCTGCACTAGGTTCACCCGGCAATGCCCTGTATCCACGCCAGCTGGGCCATAGCAGGAATTCACCCAATCTACAATGCCACTTACCTTCCCGTTCTCCCATAGCAAATTGGCCGGATGATAGTCACGGTGGATCAAGCGTGGTGTGTAAGTAGGTGGCCCCTCCTGGACACGCTCTATGATTTTTTTCCAGGCCTGAGGTGACTCCGTCCAGTCCGGCACCTCCAAGCCCACTATATCGTTATATGCAAAATAATTCCATTTCATTGCAGCCGTATCGGCATGATGCAGTTCCGCCAACACACCGGCTAGCCCCTCTAGCCAAATGCTCATTTCCCGCGGCTTCAGGATCACCTCGCCACTCAAACGCGTCATCAACACGGAAGGGTGGCCGCACACCTCGCCGGTATAATCCGCCGCAATCCATTTTGGCGCAGGAAGTCCGGCATGATAAGCGTTTGATAGGGCCGCAGCCTCATGCTCGGCCAGATCCGGCTCCTGATCGAGCCATTCTCGATCGGTAAATTGCCTTAGCACATACTCGCATAATTCTCCGTTCCTCGCTCCCTGGATCAGATATACCGCCGAAGATACTCCCCCCTTCAGAGGAATTACCCGCTTGATTCTGGAACCTGTTCCTGCTTGCCGCTTCAGCCAGTCCAGCGTTGCCTGTGACAGAGGCTGTCCACTTCCGTTTTCATTCAAAACCAACTCTATCCCTCCGCTCATGTGTTTTTTAGGGGAAGACTGTATTTGCCTGGGCAATAGTGTTATACTCCTAATTATTATCAAGATATTGTCTTCATGCTTGCAGCATACGAAGGCAAGAGTGCCGCACTAGGAGGAGAATCATGTCACGTAGATTTGTCATTGAAGCCGTGATGGTGGCGATTTACGGTGAATTATTAGTACCATCCGCACCTGTAGAGTTTATCGTACCCTATAGTACCGTTATGGAGCTCTATGAATTTCAGAACAGTCCCGAAGCCTTAATGCATGATCCTGTTGACGATATGCATGTCAAACATAAAATTAATGAGCTTATCGCTTACCTTGAAATGCCCCTTAATCGCAAAAAAATCGAGCGTGCTCTGAGCATTCCCTGGTCCAAAAGCCCATTCATCCTGTTCAACGACAATATTGCCTGGACTATCGTTAATGCCGTCGATAACGAACGCTATGGCGAATTCCTCGATCCGATCGAAACCGAGATCATCCTGACCGCCGAACGGGAACAGGCACCGATCCTGTCTGATCAGCTAGAATTAATCCGCCGTATCATAGAAGCAGAGATTCCGGTACAGGTGTTTGATATCGGAGATTTCGAGTATGCGATGGAGGAAGATATATTTTCTAACAAACATCTATAAGAAGAGAGTTCAGCCACTAGCTTCATCCAGCTAAACAAGGCCCGCCGTAGCGGGCCTTTCTTATTTCTGGTAACTACATCAGCCTGGAACTTATCAGCAGCAGCAACTTTATTGCTCGGGAGTGATCGCCTCATATTCATACTCGATATCGCCAGCATTGGCGTTATACGTTACATTGAAATGATACCCTTCCAAATACCATAAATCCCGCTCTTCCATGTAGAAGCGAATTCCCCCGGCCTCGGTCAATAATCCTGCGTCCGTTGGAGCGTTAACTTCAATCCCCAAGGAGAAGCCTGGGTGTACCCCTCCGCCTGAACTATAACGGGGGAAAAATCGAATCGCTTGCCCCTCCTGCAAGTCAAGTTCCTGTTTAAACCAATCTGCGGCTTCATTCGTAATATTTATCATATCTTTTTTCCCTCCTATCAAGTTTATTGTAGATGAATATGCAAAGAAAGCCAAACAAAAAACGGCTCCACCCCCTATATTTCGCACAAACAAAAAAGTAATTGCATTTTTGTAACTACAATGATAAAATCGTCAGAGTAAATGATTTACAGTAGCATTTATTACCAAATCAGAAAGGGTGAATCTCGGTGCTAATGATTTTTGCGACTCCCGTATTTCTAAATACGGAACATCATCAATTGAATACCGAAGTAGCCCTGCAGACTCGAATCGATTAACTGGTCCAGTGTCTTCAACAACGGATATACGGATATTTATCAAATTCGAATATACCGCGGCGGTTGCTTTGTTCATTAAGCAACGCTAGCGATATATGTGCGGAATCTATGAGGCATATCGTCTAACGACGGTATGCCTTTTTGCATGGATTTCCCCTTGAACTGCAGAGGTTTCAATGTGTGTAAACTACGAGAATTGAAGATTAAGGAGGGAACCTGAATGTTCTCTGTACTTAAAAATCTGGGCTGGTTCTTCCGTCTGGAGAAAAAGCGCTATCTGATCGGGGTAAGCTTCCTGATTGTGCTGGGGATTATTGAACTCGCCCCACCGCGCTTGCTTGGCCACGCTATTGATGAAATCGTTACCGGTACGATATCGTGGAATTCATTGACTCAATATATATTGCTGATTCTTGGCATTCTAGTCGTCATCTACTTAATGACCTACGTATGGATGCATAAATTATTCGGTGGCTCCAATCTGGTCGAGCGCCTGCTGCGCTCCCGCTTCATGGACCATCTGCTGCGTATGACGCCGCCGTTCTTCGAACGCAACCGGACCGGCGACCTGATGGCGCGGGCCACCAATGACCTGCGTTCAGTGGCGCAGACCGCTGGCTTCGGCATGCTGACCTTGACCGACTCTACGGCTTATTTGACCGTCGTCTTCGTCGCAATGGGGACGCTGATCAGCTGGAAGCTGACATTTGCAGCTATTCTTCCGCTTCCCTTCATCGCCCTGGCGATGAAAATATACGGCCGCATTATCCATGAGCGCTATACTCTGGCTCAGGATGCATTCGGCGATATGAATGACCAGGTACTGGAATCTGTCGCCGGGGTCCGCGTCATCCGTGCCTATGTTCAGGAACGGAATGACGAGAAAAGATTCGAAGAGATTACGAATGATGTCTATAAGAAAAATCTGGCCGTAGCCAAGGTTGATGCTTATTTTGAGCCGACGATTCGGTTGTTCATCGGACTTAGCTATGCCATCAGCCTTACCTATGGAATCTATCTTGTGTTTCAGAACCAGTTGACGCTGGGCGATCTCGTCTCCTTCAATATGTACCTTGGCATGATGATCTGGCCGATGTTCGCCATCGGCGAACTGATCAATGTCATGCAGCGCGGCAGCGCCTCGCTGGACCGGGTAAATGAGACGTTGAGAGTCAAACCCGACGTACAGGATGTTGCTAATCCAGTGCATGTAGAGTCGCCGGAGAGTATACAATTTAAAAATGTAACCTTCCGTTATCCGACATCGACGGTGAATAATCTGCAGCAGATTGAACTCACGATTCGCCGCGGCCAGACGCTGGGGATCGTCGGCAGAACAGGCAGCGGCAAATCGACGCTGCTGAAGCAGATTCTGCATGAGTACCCGCTTGGTGACGGAGAGATCACCATCTCGGGGACTCCACTTCAGAATATCGCCCTGAACCAGCTGCATAGCTGGATCGGCTATGTCCCACAGGAGCAGATCCTGTTCTCCAAGACGGTACGGCAGAATATCCAGTATGGTCTGCCAGGTGCCTCCGATGAACAGATTATGGAGGCCATTCGGACAGCTGCCTTCGATCAGGATTTAGAGACCTTATCCGATGGGCTGGATACACTCGTCGGCGAGAAGGGCGTCGCCCTCTCCGGCGGTCAGAAGCAGCGCGTGTCCTTGGCCAGGGCCTTCATCGCCGAACCGGAAATTCTCATTCTGGACGATGCTTTATCAGCAGTAGACGCCCGCACTGAGGCGCGCATCATCCATAACATACGGAGCAAGCGCTCCGGCAAGACGACGCTCATCTCCACTCACCGTCTGTCAGCGATTGAACATGCCGATTGGATCATCGTACTGGAGAAAGGACGCATCGTTGAGCAAGGTACGCATGAGACGCTGCTGCAAGCTGGCGGCTGGTACCTTGAACAATATGAACGTCAGCAGGTAGAATCAAGCCTGGATGACTAGGAGGTATCCAAAGATTTGCATAACAATGTTGCTAAATCACTTTTCAAATATGCTTTAACCGCAAAAAATACGTTTATTCTAGCACTCATCATGCTGGCGATCGGCGTTGCTGCCCAGCTAGCCGGTCCGTTCATCGCCCGGGCGATGATCGATGATCATATGCTGGCGATCGAACAGCCTTTCTTCGAAACCAAGAGCCCCGGCGGCTCTGAGACCGTAGACTTCAATGGACGGTATTTCAAACGCGGGGATCGCTTCGCGGAAGGCGAGGCCAAAGGTGACGAGGTTCGCCTGCTGCAGGCAGGCACCTCCTTCATCTTGATCGAACAACCCGTTGCCGATATATCCGGGACTCGCAGCTTCCAAGACGGGATTCTCACTCTGGACCAGAATGGCCAGATCACACAGTATCCTGGTAAGAAGTTAAGCTCTTCCGAGCTGTTTTCCTTTTACAAACCGGAAATTCCGGGAATTATGAAGCTGTTCGGCTTATACCTTGTATTTCTGGTCATCTCCATCATCATGGAGTTCGGTAAAACCTACTGGCTACAGTCCTCAGCGAACAAGGTTATCCAGAAACTCCGCATGGATGTATACGCCCATATTCAGCCCCTGCCAGTGCATTTCTTCGATAATCTCCCGGCCGGTAAAGTAGTATCCAGAGTGACGAATGATACCGAAGCGGTCAAGGACTTATTCATCGCTGTACTGTCCAATTTTTTCTCCGGAATCATCAATATGCTCGGCGTCTATGTCGCCCTGTTCCTGCTTGATTTCCGCCTCGGGCTAGTCTGTCTGTTCGTGGTGCCGATCATCTGGGCCTGGGTGGTGCTGTACCGGAAATTTGCGACTAAATATAATACGATCATCCGTTCTCGACTGAGTGAGATCAACGCGATCATTAATGAGTCGATCCAGGGCATGTCGATCATCCGGATCTTCCGCCGTGAAGAGCAGACGAGGAAGGAATTCGAGGATCTGAACGATGATTATATGAAGCATCAGAATAAAATGCTCAATCTCAACGCATTAACTTCCCATAACCTGGTGAATGTCATCCGTAGTTTGGCCTTCGCCGTGGTGCTGTGGTTCTTCGGCTCGGAGCAGCTGAGTGGAGTCGGTATTATCTCGCTCGGCGTCCTCTACGCTTTCGTGGACGTTCTCGGTCGGCTGTTCCAGCCGATTACCGGCATGGTCAACCAGCTGGCAGCGCTCGATTCCTCTATGGTATCTGCAGGCAGAGTATTCACGCTTATGGATGAACCCGGCGAAGCGGTCACCGACGGATCTATGCCGCGCTATAAGGGGAATGTGGAATTTAAGGATGTATCCTTCGCTTACAAGCAAGAATACGTGCTGAAGCATATTTCCTTCGAGGCCAAGCAAGGACAGACGATCGCTCTCGTTGGCCATACCGGCTCTGGCAAGAGCTCGATCATCAATCTGCTGTTCCGCTTCTATGATCCGCAGAAAGGCGTGATCACGATCGACGGACAACCGATCAAGGATCTGCCGAAGCAATGGATACGCCAGCATATGGGTATCGTGCTGCAGGACCCGTACCTGTTCACTGGTACGATCGCCTCCAATGTCAGCCTGGGCGATGAGCGCATCTCCCGCGAGCGGATCGAGAAGGCGCTGGAGGATGTCGGGGCAACGCGCATCCTCGCCCATCTCCCGAAAGGGCTGGATGAGCCTGTCGTAGAGAGGGGCAGCACCTTGTCCGCTGGCGAGCGGCAATTGATCTCGTTCGCGCGGGCGCTCGCCTACGATCCGGCGATCCTGATTCTCGATGAGGCGACGGCCAACATCGATACCGAGACCGAAGCGCTCATTCAATCCGCGCTGGAAGTGCTCAAGCGCGGACGTACCACCTTTATCATCGCGCATCGCCTGTCGACCATTCGCAGCGCCGATCAGATCCTGGTGCTGCATCGCGGTGAAATCGTTGAACACGGCTCGCATGATGAGCTGCTGGCCAGAGGCGGACGTTACTATCAGATGTACCAGCTGCAGCACGGAACCTCCGACGCGAAGACACCAGCGTCAGCTATTCCTGCCAGCGCTGCCTCATCGACGCCTTCGCCTGCATAAGCAGAGAGCGCAGGCCTGTAATATGAAGAGCAAGTATCGAGTGTCTAATTGAACTAGTTCAATTAGAGCACCTTCGATACTTGCTCTTTTTGCGTGTACATCATCTCAAGCTGAATATTCCGCTGAAGTGTTCACCTTCTTCCTCCCTCGGCGCTTATCGCTCATCAAACCAAAGAGAATTCCAGGCAGTACCATCAGACTGGCATAATTAAATGTCTGATTGAAGCTATACTCAGAAGCTCGCTTCAACTCGTCCCCCGCCTTAGCAAGCAGCAGCTTCACTTCCTCCACCTGCCCCTCTCGCACTGCTGTAAATGCTCGTTGCTGCTGGAGATCAAGCTGGGCTGCCGCCGCCTCTAACCCTTTTATAATCTGCGCAGTCAACGCTTCCTCTTCGATCCCGCCTGCTGATCCAACACTGCTTATGCCGATCAACTGAAAACCGAGCTGGCGAACATGCTTACGGGTTATTTATATAAATAGGGATCATCGGCGGATCGGGGCATCGAACGGGCTATATTTGGTGAAAATTACAAAAAGCCTGCAATAATGCAGGCTTTCAGTGGCGTAAACCGCGATTTCAAGAAAATACCTGCAATAATGCAGGTATTTTCTTATTTTGGGCCCAAACCGGGCTTTTCGCTCCGATAAACCTGCACTTTTGCAGGAATTTACGTTAACCGGGTGGGAGATCGGCAAAATTCCTGCATAATCGCAGGCTTTTTCCCCTCCAGCTATGCAGCGATCCCGTACCAAGTCTTATTTCAGCCTCTTGATCCCCACCGTTTTCTCCTGAACGATCTTAACCTTATAGTTAGCAGCCACATAAGTCTCCGTCTTCGTCGTCGTGATGACCTGCGGATACATTTGTCCCGGCTTCGGCGAGAGCAGCTCATAATAGACGGTTGCAACCTGATCCTTGCCGAATTCCACCTTGGTCACGGTAATGCCGAATCCAGGATTAGGCTGATTCTCACGCTGCAGAATCACCTTGTTGATCTGGTCATTTACTTTTTCCACACTATAGACTACTTCGTCCTCCATCGGAGCCTCCACATTTCCATAATTATCGATGTATTCCCGCGCATTGTAGATCCATCTGGCCGCTTCCATGCGTGTGAGAGTCTGAGCGGGGTGGAACTTCCCAGCCTTGTCCAGATCCGTGATCTTCATCAGCAGCAAAGCTTGAATACTGTTAAAATAATCCTGCGTCACCTCGTCCGCATCCGCAACCTCAATCAGCATAGCAATCAGCGGATAAGTCCCGGTCGCCTGAATACCTTGCTCCAGCAAATAGGCGAATTGCTCCCGGGTCAGCTCTTTGTTGACCGCGAAGCCCTTCGGCAGCTTGATCCCATGTTCAGCGGCTATCGCTAGCGAGTCATCATACCAATGGCCTTGCTTCCCAGGCAACTTCGGACTGTCTGGAGTGCCGTCATTAGCCTTCAAACCTAGTGCCTGTACAATCATGTGGACACCTTGAGCGCCGGTCACCTTGCCAAGCGGAGCGAATCGATCCTGTGTCACCCCCTGAATAATCCCTCTGTCCTGCAGCGACTCCACGATCTGCGCATCTTCTCCTTGCACATCGCGAAAAGCCGACGCCACCGGAACCAACAAGATTGAAGACGTAAGCAGCAGCGCCGCGATTAAGTTCAACTTTCTTCTCATCACAATCGATCACCTCTGCTGAAATAGACGTGAATGCCCGCCAAAGGTTGCACTATTTTTCCATATCGAGCTGTTTAAGCATGCGCTCCGTGTATTGCTGCAATCTCATTTCCATCGCCCGCGCCTCATCACAGAATGTACGCAGCTCTGCGATCATCTTCTCTCTGCCTTCCTTGATAAAGGCCTCATGAATTCTCAGCTTAAAATAATCGTGCACAATGTAATTACGCTGTTTCCAAATCGCCTTCAGCTGCGCTGATTCCTCATCTGTAAAAGAAAAATGATGCTGTATCTCATTCACCAATTGACCGAGCGAGCTGCCCAGCTTCTTGCGAAAATTCTCATTAAACTGCTCTTCGCTTTGCAAATCGCCCTGCGACAGCTTCATCACCATTATCAAATTGGCCAACTGCTGCTCCAAAGCCTGCGAATAGTATACGGCCAGTCCGTAAAAAGTGAATAATTCCTTGGAATTCTCATCACCAGGCTCAAATTTATCCATCATCATCGCCCGTCCCCCATACATTTCCCGTTATTAACTGCCAAAATTCACTGTAGTGAAATGTAGAAAAAGACATCTTTGCCTCTGTGTAAAATAGAAGTATCACGACCACTCTACGCAAGGAAATCAAGAAATGTCTCACACGTATACGTTAACACAGCAACGCGATTGGAACAATATATTCCGGCACTGGTATGTACTTTGAATCAGGCAAAAGATCCTCCTTAGCCGCATTTATCTCCACCATCATTAATGCCCCAAGCTTAAACCCGTTTATGAAAGTAGTTGTAGCATAGATTGACTCCGACTGACTGCGTAAATCGAGCAACGCCTCAAGCTGGTTGAAATCTTCGGAAGACAATTTCTCTTTCCATAATCCCATCCCCTCAGATACCCTTCTGTTTATTCTACGGTATTCAGGATCTCTAGGAACGATCTTCTCTTCCGGATGGATATCACCATAATATAGCGCTTCTAAAATACTTCTCATTCTCCTCTTCCCTTCAATTGAATTGCGGCTCCTTGAAAGAAAGACTCACAAATGATAGATTTAATGTGCAGTCTGCTCTACAGGCAGATCCAAGGAGAAAGGGGCGAGTTCTTTACCAGGAATGCGCCGCTTCGTTTTTCATGATTAAGTTCATTATTTCATTCGTGACTAAAAGTCACATTCCATGCTTTGATTATATCGTGACCTATAGTCACAGTCAAGGAGCTATTTATGTTTAATCGAGAAATTTTTGCGGAGCGTTTTAAAAACTTACGCCTTGAAAGGTCAATCTCACAACAAGACATTGCTTCTTCTTTAGGAGTTGACAGATCTATCGTAAGTCATTGGGAAAGAGGGACGCGGATTCCTAGTCTAGATATTGCTTACGCCTTGGCCGATTATTTTGACGTAAGCCTAGATTACCTTGTAGGACGGTCGAGTGATTCTACTTATTAGAGGAGTTTAGCTGCGCTCTACTGTTGCAACTCGCCGCATATTCAGGTAATTCTCTCGTTTGTTGCCAGCAACTACGAATCTCAACCATAAGCTATTTAACTGAATGTAATGCTCTTTACCTCTATTTTTTAATTAGGATAGGTCTTAAATAAAATATTTTGTGGAGATACCGTAGGTATTTTGATTGCAACTTATGCATTTGGCCATGTTCATTCCTCCAATGGATATTGTTAATTGAGACTATTTCATCTCAGTGATTCAGAAACATCCCCCGTAATACATCTACATCCAGTCCTTACTCTGGTTTCAAAGCTACTTTCAGTGCAAGTTACAAAATGGAAATAACACATTCTATTGGTTGGCTAACCGAGACTCTGGATTATTGTAATTACACTGATTTATTTAGTGCATATCCTTCCTAATGCAAAATTAATCTTCCGCATGCTAGAATATATAGTATATTTTGGTTTAAGGAGTGAAGCGTCATAAAACCTATTCCTTTAAATATTGAAAAAAACAACCATCTAATAACTGTTTATATTACTTTAATGACTGTTGTGTACTATGCTTACGTTTTTATAGAGCGATATCATCTATCTAAAGGTGATTCGATGTTATCAAAAGGTAAATTAACATTGGAAGAAATTAATTCAATTCTTAAACTTGGATCATATGCAAATGCAGCTGAGTTAATATTTTTCGGAATGTTTTTAACAGCTTTTCTTTTGGTTCATATACTTTCCAGGAAAAATATAAACATGTTATTTACCTTTTTATTGGTGAACGCAGGCCTCTTTTTGGGGATTTATGCTATTAATTATTTGATTTTTATTCTCACCAAAATGCCTATTGGGAACCTAATGCAACCCCTGTATTTATCATTTTCAGTATTCGTAGCTCTCTTTATATATGTACTTATATTGAAAGTCATAAAAGAATACCGTCGATGATTTTGCTAAAGCACCCTGCAGACGTTAAATCCATTTCAAGAGAACATACATGTATAGATTAGCTCCGCAATTTGGGAAACTACTACAGTGAAGCCCAAATAAAACCCTCAGACGGTTACCCCTATGATATATTTGAAACGCTCTCGAGACCCTGTAAAGGTTTGCCTTCAATTTTAAAAAATAACCACATGGAGTTGTGTAACTCACATATAGTTATTGGTTCAATAAGGAAATTTGTGTTGCTGGTTGAATGATGAGTTGAATCTTCACTAGTAGCAGAATAATTTAAGATAAATCAACCAACCTTGGATCTTGATAGCACCAATCTGGATCATAAGGTAAAGATGATAACGGGACTAGAGGAATTATATTATATTATATATATTCCATCTGTCAGTAAGTGATAATACAATATTTTCCTAAATGGGATTAAATTACTGCCCTTATATCAACTTGTATATCATCTTGCCTGACGCTCCTTTAGGGTTGCGCCCGATATTCTGTCTTGTCCTTCATCATACTTTAGATGATGTTTACAAGCCTGCTCATGACACATATTAAGGCTTGCTTCTTAGTTAACCAGAAGTCGTTGTACTTCGTTTTCATATGCTATACCTTCCTTCTTGTGCTGTTATGCCAACGCTGGGCGACTATGGAGTAGGGGAGGTGGCTAGCCTAGCACGTATCCTTATCTGTTCCATGTCAACTGCTCGTCAGCAGATTTCTCCCTTGCGCTGTAACAATCACTGAAAGGTTCAATTAAGTTGCGGACGATATGAAAAAAACCTTCGTTTTAGCCGCCCTACTCTTAATAGTGGCGGTATCTATCCTAAAAGATGCGATTTATTTATTTCTTCAAAATCATAATTTAGATACTTACGAGTCAGTTCATCATAAAAACCCACAGAGACCCAGGCTTTTCATCCTCGGCTAATATTGCCGTATATGGTTGTTTTTCTTGATGATGCAGGTAAGCAGTATGTTCATCCAAAATATTCCATCGCTTCTTTTTGATATCTGACCATTCGTCACAATAATACATTTGCATAATCAATTATACTCCTTCCCGTTAATATCCCTAATAGTAATTTTGTTTTTCGTTGCCTCATCAAGAACTAACTGCGGAATTGGTTTGTTTTGAACTGGTATTTCCAGTATCAATTCACCTTTAAGTCGCCCACCTTTTAGAGCATTCGGATTAAAAGGGCTATTTGTACTTTAGAACCCGATGAATATTTTTGAGCAAGTTCTCTCACATGGCTTATAGCTGTACTTTCTTTCACTTCACTCAAGAAGCCGAACAGATTATCTTCACGCCAGGCAAGGATGGCAAGCTGATCGTTAAGAATACATCACGCTGTTCCCTTGTTTTGCAACCGCACGCCGCTGCCGAAGAATAAAAAAGAAATCCTCGAATATAATGACAAGCTGTACATTACATTCGAGGACGGGATCACCGAAATCGAGCTGCGTTATAAGGCTATTAAGCCGGCTACTAATATTTTTATCCGGAGCGGCGACTCCTCCAGCGGACAGACGGGCTGAGCATATATTCCATCGTAATCGCAGCCTTGAACCATTTAAGAGAGGCGCAGCGCTTGTCCGGCGCAACGATCAAGCCGCGCTGGATGGCCCGGGACAGAAAAGGCCAGCTGCGCTTCAAACCCATGCCCATCGGCTCCAACCGATCATCGAACAATCGCTTGCGGACATCCGTAGGTGCTGTCCCGCGGCAGCAATAGTACAGCAATGCAGCCAAGCTGTAGATATCGCTAACTGGCCCTTGGCGGGATTGCTCGGAGTAGAGCTCGAGTGGCGAATACCCGGCAGTTGTCAGAATCGGTTGATCTCCGCTGCCGCCAAAGCGAATGGCTGAGCCGAAATCGAGCAGCTTCGCGTGTCCCTGCTGATCAATAATAATATTGCCCGGCTTCAAATCACGATGAATGATTCCTTGCTTATGCAGATGCTCTAGCGTCTCAATCAAAGGAAGCATCGTCTTGTACAGGAAGTCGGGCTCAACTATGTCCGGACGTCCTCCAATCATTTCAGCCAGCGTAACCCCTTCAACAAACTCCATCACAAGATAGACGGTGTCATTTTGTTCAAATTGATCTATAAAGCGAACAACGCCGGGATGCTCACAGGCCTTCAGAAGCTCCCCTTCATTCATAAATGCCTTCCTTAACGCATCATACTTCTCATCGGGCACTCCCGATAAACGGTGTACGGTGCTGCCATCCTTCCCTCTACGCACTAATGATTTAGGGAAGAATTCCTTGATCACGCACTTCATATCCTTCTCTTCGCATCTGACTGCGTATACCATCGCCAGCTCACTTGCGGAAATCTTACTGCGAACCCGGTAAGTCAGGGTCGCTCCAGATTCCCTGCTATACAATTTCGAATTGCGGCGCAGTCCACTCCCCTCGTTCCCCATGAATGCTTTACTCACTGTCAACCTCCACGAACATTTTCAAGAATAACCTATGTAGGATATCCTCATCTTACCAATTTCCCAGCAAGTTGACCATGCATAATCATGAGTTTATACCTTCTATTCTCCCGCTTGGCGCTCCAATCTTTCAAGCTCGGCGGCAAGCGCCGTCTTATCGAAATGCTCTCCGATGAAGACAGCCACATCCGGGATATTTCCTTGCGGAGTTATCTTCAGATAATCTGCTTCCCGGTAGGCGTATTGAAACATAAATCGGCTCGCCGTATCGGAGAAATGCAAAACCCCTTTTCCGCGATACACTTCCCTGGGCAGCTCTTTAATGAACTTCTCGAAATCAACACTATTCACGGGACCTGCAAAATAATGCGTATAGACCGTAACATGCTCATGAGAGTGATGAGCGGCATGTCCATCTGAATGCTCTGCATGATGCTTATGTTGATGATGGGGTTGGTCGTGATCGTGGTGATGATCATGCTCCGACATCAGCCACTCCTCGTTGCTTCCGCTATCTGTACTGTTTTTGCTCAGCAAAGGCTCAATATCCACCTGACATCTCTCTGCCGTAACAATCTTCGCATAGGGATTCAACCGCTGCAATAAGTCCAGTAGCCCGCTTAACTGCTCCGCCGTCACAAGATCGATCTTGTTCAGAATCAACCACGAGCCACAGCGGATCTGTTCGATCATCAATCGATAGGTCTTCCCCTGCTGAGCCTCATATAAGGCTGCCAAATGCGCTGCATCTACCACCGTAATCATCGGACGAATGTCCAGCTTAAGCAGCAGCGAGGATTCCGAGACCGCATCGAAGATTTCCATCGGATTCGCCGCTCCGGTCGCTTCAATCACAACGACATCGGGCTTCTCCTCCTGAATCAGCTCATAGAGCTGTGTGCTCAAATCACTGCGGATCGTGCAGCAGATACAGCCCCCGAGCATCTCCGCCATCGGAATTTCCGGACCGATCATCAGCCCGTCCAGATTAACCTCACCGATCTCATTCATAATGACAGCCGGGCGAAGCCCTTCCCTCTTCCACTCCGTGATCAATCGCTGCAGCAAAGTAGTCTTCCCACTGCCTAGAAATCCTGACAATATGTAAATGGGCGTAGCTCTATCCATATTTAAATTCCTCACTTTCTCTAACGACGACTCTTTTCCATGATTGCGAGTTTACACCATGCTCCAGAAACGTGCAACTTTCAGTGATCAATACTTAATAAGTAGACCCCGGAATATGATAAAATAAAAAGATAACATCACGTAAGAGAGGAAAATTGCTATGACAAGATCAGTCGATGAACATCGAAGTGAAGCACCCATCCATAAGAATTGCATGATTATTACTGTGTCGGATACGAGAGATAAGAGCAATGATTTCAGCGGACAGAATATTCAAAATCTGCTCACAGCTGAAGGATATAAGATCGTGGATTATACCATCGTCAAGGACGATTACGACGGTATCCGTCAGCTGCTGCGTCAAGCGGCGGCACATCGTAAGGTGGATGTCGTTCTGCTGAGCGGCGGCACAGGCATCGCTCCGAAGGATATGACCTATGAGGCGGTTCGCAGTCTGCTCAATAAGGAAATGCCGGGCTTTGGTGAGCTTTTCCGCCATCTCAGCTATACAGAGGATATCGGGTCTGCCGCGATTCTCAGCCGGGCGATCGCCGGTACAATCAGCAGCATGGCCGTCTTCTCTATGCCAGGCTCCCAGGCTGCTGTCAAGCTGGCGATGGAGAAGATCATTATCCCTGAGCTGCCGCATATTTTGAATGAAATTCACAAGAGATAATCTATGCAAAATACAAAGAATCCCCCTCTCGGCAAAGTTAGCCTTGGCCGAGAAGGGGATTTGTTTTATTTTACAGAGTCATCTGTTATTTGCTGCAGTACCTGCTGGAATACATCTTCAAGATCTGCGGTGTACTGATTCTTCTTCTGCCCACTTGAAGCATAGATCAGGGCTACCTTCCCCCTAGTCGCGATCACATTCGCTTCATTCTTCGCTGCGCCCTCTCCATAGATCTCCGCGATTTCACTTATCCGATCTTGTTCACTGGGATACACATTTAGAATCAGGAAGTGCCTGGCATCTCCATTGATATAATAATTGTAGCTGATCCCGCCGTCCAACGCCTCTGCATAAGTCTCGTGAGTAAGCTTGATACCGCGATCCGCACACTCTGCCCGCAGGGTCTTCAAGAGCGAAGAGTTAAGCGTCGTTCCATGAATTAGTTGGCGCTCATTGCCCTCTTGATAGCTCTTCATATTGTAACGGTTCATCTCTTGCTTCACCATTTGCTGCGACCCTGCGCCGCACCCGCTTTGCAGCAGCAGTGCCAACGCTATACTCAAGCCTAATGCTAGACATCTCATCGGAGTAACCCCTTCCTCATTCATAGCTAGTCGTCTGTTGATGATGTTAGCATGGCTTAACTCCGTCCACTTTATACCAGTTTTTCCCTTGGCCCGGCAAGGCTCTATCCCTCTGCTACTTATAGAATGGACTTCTGTCAAAAAAGTGGACAGTTATGAAGCAGATTTTCTGTTAAACTGTGCAGCAAAGCGAACGGGGGAAAGATAGCCTAAGGCCCCATGGATTCGTTTGCGATTGTAATAAAACTCAATATATTGAAACAAAGCCTGGTAAGCTTGTTTCTTCGTTTTGAAGCGAGCATTGCAATAAATGAGTTCTTTTTTCAAAACACTATGCCAGGACTCGATGCACGCATTGTCATAGCAATTTCCTTTTCGACTCATACTGGATAGCATCTGGTACTTTTTCAACTCTTTTCGGTATTCATGGGAGGTATACTGAGTCCCGCGGTCAGAGTGATGAATCAAGCCCTTCTTAGGACGTTTGGCTTTATAAGCGTCCTGTAAGGCTCCCAGCACCAGACTCGTTTCCATGTGGTTGTCTAAACGCCATCCTACAATCTCTCGAGTGCATAGATCCATAACACTCGCAAGATATAATCGCCCCTCCCGGCAAGGAATATACGTGATATCGGTTACCCAAACCGTGTTGGGTTGGGATACGTTAAATTGCTGATTCAGATGATTAGGTTCAATCGGATGGTCATGGTCAGAATCTGTAGTTCGCACGCGAAACTTCCTAGATACCACGGAGCGTAACTTCATTTCACGCATATACACACTCACCGTTCGTTCCGCAATGGGGTGCCCTTCCTGATGCAGAAGATGGGTGATTTTAGGGCTGCCATAACGCTTTTCATGGTCATGGAAATGGTACTGAATACGATCCATCACAGCCTTCTTCCGAAGCGCCTGCTCGCTGGGTTTCTTGATTCTCCATTTGTAATAACCGCTCCGGGAAACCTGAAGGACTTTGCACATCTTCACCAAAGAGAACTCGGAGCGATGTTCTTCAATAAATTGAAATCTTAGTTCTTTGGTTTGCTGAAGATGTGCACTGCTTTTTTTACGATGGCTAGTTCTTCTTCGACATCTGCAATCTTTTGCTCTTTTTCCTGGAGTTGACGGCTCATTTCATTTAATTGGGCTTCCAACTCTCGTACCCGATCTACACGGGCTGCCGGTTCGTTCTTTAATTCCCGATACTGGCTCATCCATTGGTGTAAGGTACTTCGAGGAATATTCAATTCCTCCGCCAGATCGGCTACCGTTTTGGTTTGTTCTTGAATGAACCTTACCGTTTGTTTCTTGAACTCTTCGTTATAACGTTGTCTCTGTTCTCCCATGTGGACACCTCCGTTGGTCTCATTATCTCCAGTCTGTTAACTGGTGTCCACTTTTTATTCTAGCAGCACCTGTTTCGTTAGAATTTTCAAAGGCCGTTTTTGGCGGGAATAGCGATACCACGTTTCGTTAGATTGCGGCAGCAGACCACCTACTCCTGTTCGAAGGTCTCATCATTCATCCTTTCCACAGCCTCGTAACCTGAATTAACTTAGTTCCTGCGAATTCCAGCTTATAAATATCCGGTTTCTTTGTCTCGATGAAGAAATCCCAGTCATAACCCGGATCAAAATAGCTCATCATCAGCGTCATGACATTGCCATGGGTACCGATAGCGATTTTCTTCCCTTTATACTGTTCGAGTAATTCGCTAAGAATCGGAACCGCCCGTTGTTGACAGGCCCTGCTCGATTCGCCCCCAGGCAGAGCATACTCCGGATCGGAGAACATATTCTGCACTTGCGTCATAAATTGCTCATCTCTAATGATGTAACTGTCACCGGCAAACTGCCTCTCCCTGAGGTCTTCATACGTTTTTATCGGCAAATTCAGTTTTCTGGCTAGCCCTTCCACGGTTCGTACCGCCCTCGCATACGGGCTGGAGACGATCACATCGATACCTTCCTCCTTCAGCAGCTCAGTCACCTGCCGGGACTTCAGTTCTCCCTCCGCACTTAATCCTCTTGTCCTCTCTTCACCCGCCTTATAAGGGGACTCCGCATGCCGCACCATATATATCGTCGTTAACATAGCTGACTCCTTCCATCAGGATCATCTGTTCTATCCTTCTAACCCACCCATAATGTGCGAAGCTGCTCGTCATCCCATGTCTCAAGCTCCAGCAATCTGTTGTAAGGATCTCCCTCAAGCTGCATCAGCTTGGCAAAAGCCGGCTCCGTCTTCAGACCCTCGCGCTTCAAAGCGATGATTTGTTGCCGGAATTCCTCTCCGTACAAGCGGAGCAACCGATCCTCGAGCACCATATGCCGATATCCGTTCTGTTCAACCACAGCCCTCTGCTGCCCGAAGATCTCCACAGGCCAATCCTCCAGCTGAAAATTCACTTTCACTCTCCAGATGCCAGCAACCTGACGTCTTGCCCGTTCAAAACCCGGATACCTCTGGAAATTCACCTCAGCCAGCGCCTCAAATCGGACAAAATCACGCACCTCACAAATGATATCCAGGTCACTATTCTCAACATGAATCCCGATGGGAAGCGTCCCGACTAGAGTTGGCTGATAGAGTTCCAGCAGCTGCATAAGCTTGTATTTGTTCAGCAGGTGATAGACCTCGCGCTGCGCGGGGTTGCCTGCTAGCAAATATCGTAAATCTGTCCAATTATGGATCAAATTTATGAATTCCTTTCCGTAGCATGAACATTTCTATTTGTGATCGACGTGCTCAGCTTATTTTCAAATCGAAAAGCCATCATCTTGCCGTTATCCTCGGTCTCAATCAGTTCCTCTCGATACGTATCCGGCGCATACCTTCCTACCGTCTTCCGCCAGAACGCCTGCGCCCTCTTGTTGCCCTCCCCCGGATTCGTCTGCAGCTCCCAAGTGCCAGCATGAAGATTAAATACCTGTATGGCTGCTGCCTCAGCAATCCCCTGACCACGGAAGGAGCGCAGAATGAAGAACTCATTCATATAGAACTCGATTCCAGGCGATGTATGAGGCGGCGTTGCCACAAGCGCAAAACCTGCGGGAATATCATTCACCAGCACCAGATAAGGGAACAGAACGGATGGCTTCTCCCACCAGATATCAAACACCTTATTCTGCTCCTGAAGCGTCAACGTGTCATCCGACTCAAAAACACCATATATGTTAGGCTTCCAGCCCCAAATCTCCGATAGATCATGCAAATATAGCGGATACAGATTATTGATAATAAATTTCGTATCTCGATCCGTCAAACTAATAGAAACTTTCACCATAAAGCACCTCCGATTAGACCGTATCCATGACTCCGAGACAATACAAGCGAAAAATTACCTATAATTAATATTTACTGCTGATGCATAGCAGGATCGACTTTCCGGCCGATATATAGCAAGTATGAGTTCCTAGAGTTTATTGCCGACTGCAATCCAGCGCCCATCAACATCCTCGAACACGAACTCGCGGTTGTTATAATCCGTCGTCGTCAAGGACCTTACGATCTTGATCCCTAATTGCTTCAGCTCTTCCTCCAGCCCCTTCTGATCATAGGCAACAAAATAAGCATCATAACCGTACCCATGACTAACTCTGTTCGGCGTAATCTTCTCCAAATTAGATTTCGTTAGAATAATCTCAACAGAATCTCTGTAAAGGCATACATGCGGCTCCGCCGCTTCAAGATAATTGACCGCTCCGAACCCGATCCGCTCATAGAAATGAGTCGTCCGTTCCAGATCAGGAACCGGAAATATCTGCAGACAATGCGATAATCCTTGCTTCATATGTCCTCCTCAATATATGTTGTCTCATTCCCTCGTCGATCGTCTCAATATGTAATGCTTCTCCCTGAACAGCTTCTTCACAGCACCCTCCTTAAGAATGGGGAGCTAGCGGGCAACCTCCACGGAAAATTCAATCAACCAGCAATCTCTGAACTGCCCCTCATGCAGCTCATGCTCCTTAAGCAGCTTCTTCTTGACGAATCCGCATTGTTCATAACAAGCAAGAGCCCTGGCATTCCAGGTTTGCGGGTCCATGACCACTTTATCCGCCTGACACTGATGGATTAAATAATCTTGCATCGAGCTGATGAGCTGTTTACCGATGCCCCTATTCCAGTAGTCCGTTTCACCGATAAATTGATCCATACCATAGATGATTCCGTCCGCATCGGTATACCCGTATTCCTGTCTGGAATCGTCAACCAATTGATAGAATTGAATACACTGAAATCGCTCGACACCGGGATACTTCTCTCCCAGGCTGTGAATCTCAAAGCCGACTTTTCGGTAAAAGCCTACAGCATCCTGATCCGTCTCAGCGATGATTGTAGAAGGTTGATAGTCTCGCATATATTCAGCTATTAATTTCTTACCTATTCCGCGCCCCCGATATGGAGCCTTCATCGCAATATGCTTTAGCTCCACCGCATCCTCAGAGTAGGGAATTATGCCTATTAATCCCGCCAGCTCATTGTCAATCATTATGCCAAAGAGCCCTCTGCTATCATTCGTTAAATACTGATCCAACTCACGCGCTATCCGTTCATCATCGGGCCACATACATTCGGCCAATAATAACTTCACTTCACCCAAATTATTATATGTTTTCAAATCTATCAAAATAACATCACCCGCACTCACTTTAACTCAATCTCATAAGGTTCAGATTCAATGACCTTGCTACCTTCCTCGCTGCCTCTGATAGAGAATTCGGCTTGAGCTACAATCGAATAATTGCCGGGCTTCTCCACCACTATCTCATTTAGCTTCGTGCTAATATGTCCGCCTCCGTCATAGCTGTACCTACTGCCCGGTTCCAGGAGAGTCCCAATCCCGATGTCATTTACCGTATATGTTCCATGCTCGATCGGTACCTCGATTCCGTCGCTATGATAGACCTTGTACGTGAACATCGCTGCTCCATGCATGATCTCTACCGCTCTATCACTGTTATTGCACAACAAACCTTCAACCACGAACGGTTCATTCACTTTGATCCCTGGCGGAATATTCATTTCGACTGTAAAACTAGCTTCGTTCATATCAGGATGATCCTGTTGTTCATGTGAAGTATTCGCAGGACTCTCGCGCTTCACAGTGCTTGCCAGCGAGTTCTCCCCACCTCTGCACCCTGAGAGAACCATACCTGCAAGAATCAGCGCAATTAACAAGCGGAGAACGCTCTTCCCCATCTTATTCAACACTCCTCAATGCTTAAGCTACAGATCTCTCCTAGTCTTCTCAGCGATATAAAAGTCGAGGGCCTTGATTCCACGGTGCGCCAGCTTGATGAATAGAATGAGGCAATAGACACCTAACACGGCAATCAACAAATAAAACACAAAGAATAAAAGCGAGAACCCTCCCAAAAAAGATACAGAAGTATCCACATCATGTCCCTCTTTTCTTCAAAATATGGTTGGTACTCCAACGGATTTTCAATATTGTACCATATTTCCCTGAGATCATCTGCCCTTTCCGTTAAGCCACTAGCCCTCTTCAATGACGTTCACTCAAAAAAAACACACCACCTCTCAGTGATATGTCCTCTCAACACCTCGATCTATCGGTTTACCTTTGTACGTAGCGAACGCCTATACACGATTACCGTCACCAGCCAGCTCATCAGAATGATAATTGCAAAGGGGGCTGTCTCAAAAATCGATTTTCCGACTTGGGACGCCTCTTTTGCGTGCCCAAAAATGTGAACAGCCCCCTATTCTGGCCGGATCACTCGGACACGGACATCATTGTCCGTTAGCGTTGATTCTGTGGCACCCCACTCTTGTAACGGACAATGATGTCCATTACAAGGGAAATAGCCGCGAAAAATGGCGCTTTTCGCTTCTAAGGGTCAAAAGTGTCCGTTAGAGGAGCGTAGTTGTTGTTTTCATGCTCTAACGGACATTTTTGACCGCTAGATCCGTGGAGAGTCCTGACCGTCCGTGTTTCTTGCGCCACGTAAGCTTAATAGATGGTACAAGGATCGAAGCCGACGCGATTAAATAATGAGTTTGAGATTGTGGCTTTGGCCCACAAAAAAGTTGGACGGAAAACATGACGTTTTTCCGCCCAACTTTTTATTTTAGAGGCTGATTGGACAGCCCCTCCCAGTTTCAATACTCTAGCTTCATCGTATTAATTCATATATACAGCCTTACCCGTACGCGCCGATTCGTAAATCGCCTCCAGAATTTCCGAGACGACGCAGGCCTGCTCCGGTGTAACGACCGGCTCCAGATCCTGATCGATCGCTTCAATCCACTTTCTCATTTCCACGTCAGCGGCATTCTCAGCCTTGCCATCATAGAAGGCTACCCCGCCGCTGCCAAGCTCAATGTCCTTCGTATACAGACGGCTGAATTGCTCACCGTTAATGCGCAAGCCATCCTTCATGTCCGCACCGGCTTCTGTTCCGCTGAGACTGCATTTTGCCTCATCCACCTCGAGTGTGTTGAGTGCCCAGCTGGACTCGAGCATCACTGTAGCTCCGTTCTCCATCACGATCATCCCGAATGCCGAATCCTCGACCGTAAATTTCTCAGGGTCCCAAGGTCCCCAAGCATTCGCCGCATTCTCGCGCTTCGCCAGCTCATGATACTTCGTACCGAGCACGACCTTCGGCTTATAATTATCCATCATCCATAGCGTCAAATCGAGCGCATGGGTGCCGATATCGATCAGCGGGCCGCCGCCTTGCTTCTCTTCATCGAGGAAGACGCCCCAAGTAGGTACCGCTCTTCTGCGGATCGCATGAGCCTTGGCGAAATAAATATCTCCCAATTCTCCTTGCTCACACAGTCTCTTCATATACAAGCTGTCCTCACGAAATCGATTGTTATAGCCGATCGTCAGCTTCTTGCCGGTCCGCTGCGCCGCATCCACCATTCTTCTGGCATCGGCAGCGGTCTTCGCCATCGGCTTCTCGCACATTACATGATGTCCCGCCTCCAGCGCCGCAATCGAAATTTCCGCATGAGCATCATTCGGTGTCAATACATGCACAATATCCAGCTGCTCAGTAGCCAGCATTTCCTTGTAATCCGCATAGACCTTCGCTTCTGGCGTACCGTATTGAGCCGCCGCCTTCTCAGCGCGCTCCAGAATAATGTCGCAGAATGCGACCATTTCCACACTGTCCAGCTTGCTCAGACTTGGCATATGCTTGCCATTGGCAATCCCGCCACAACCTACGATTCCGATTCGATATACTTTACTCATCTATACTCACCCTATTCTCAATTAATAGTTTGCTTCAGCTTACGATAAGAAGCCGGTGTCATCCCGAAGCGCCTGCGGAACACAGAATGCAGATAGGTCGCATTCGAGAAGCCTTCCGACTGTGCCACCTGCTCGATCGGCAGACTACTCTCCTCCAGCTTACGACAGACAGCACTCAAGCGGATATCCTCGACAATTTTGCTAAACGGCCTACTCTCATTCATGCTTCTAAATACCCGCTGCAGCTGCCTTGCACTAATATTCAACTGCTCGGCCACATTCTCCAGCGTCAGATTATTATTATAATTCGCTTCGATGTATTGAATAGCGTACTGATAGCGATGCTCCACCATATCGCGGACCGGCGCTTCTGCTGCGGTATCCCCTGAATCCCAGGCTCTGGCCGCCTTCAGCAAAATACTGATCACAGCTTGCTTAATCGAAGTGTAGAAGCCCCGATATTTCTTATCAGCTGCCTCATAGGCCTCCAGGAAGCAATGCATCGCGTGATGGGTGTCCAGGGTCGGCTTCAGCGGCCAGTGGCGCAGCTTCTCCATGCATTCCTCCGCTTCCGCAGCTTCCCATGGATCTACATCTTCCCGGCGTTTCTGGACGATATCGACATGCAGACATAGTTCATCCATCGCTTCATCGGCCGATGCCTCCTGATAATGCATCACGCCCGGCCCTGTCAGATAGAACATCCCCTCCGATAAGGAGAAGGGGCTATCCTCCAGAATGACCCGCCCCTTACCCCTAGGGATGAAGTGGAATTCGAATTCCGCATGGTTATGGAAGTCGATATATTTGCCCGGCTCAAAGCTCGTCAAATGGAAGCGCAGCACGCGGATGTCATAATGTCCCCAAGAGACGATGATCTCCAATCGCTCAAGCATATCCTGCTTCTCAAACATGGCTTCATAGGGAAAAGAACTCACAGCTCTACGCTCCATCATCTACAGACTCGGTGATCCCGGACGAATCACACGGCCTTCCTTGGCTGAGCGGTTCGCCGCTTCCATCAGCCTGGTCAGCTCTAGAGCGATCTCGATATTCTCATCTGCCCGGGTACCCTTCTGGATATGCCGTACCCACTGCTCAAATGCGGTCTCACGGTTGCTCAAGGTCGGTAATGGATGCCAAGCCTCCCCAAGCTCGCCCCGATTAGATCTAATCAGCAGCTGCTCTTCCGGCGTGCCGTACAGCAGAGTTCCTTCCGTTCCATGAACCTCGATGGAGAAAGGAGAATGACTATTCACGAATCCAGCCTCAACCACTCCGATCGCTCCAGATGCTGTGAACAGGCTGACTACGGCGTTGTCTTCAACCTCTTTTCCGGTAATATAGCCGAAATTGGCGCTCACTCCGGTAATCTCCTGATCCAGGAACAACCGCGTCAAATACATCGGATGACAGCCCAGATCGATCAAGGCACCGCCCCCACATTGCTGCAAGCTGTAGAAATGCTCCGGCAGCCAGCCTGCGATAGCCCCATTATGAGATAGACGAACCCGGACATAAGTGATCTGCCCGAGCAGCCCCTGTCCCAGAATATCCTGAATCGCAAGGGTGTAGCCATCATTCAAGCGAGGGAGTGATACGGTTAATTTGACCCCGTTCTGCTCGATCACTTCCATGATTTCCTGAGTTTCCTGCGAGTTAGGTGCTAGTACCTTTTCCGTAAAAATATGCTTCCCTGCCTTCGCAGCAGCTGTAATCACTTCTCTATGCTGATCCGTCGGGGCATCTACGATAACCGCATCCAGCTCAGGATGAGCCAGCATTTCATCCAGCTTGGCATAGTACGGAACACCAAGCTTCTCAGCCGCCTCGCGACCGCGCTGCTCCTGCTCATCCCATACCGCTACAATTTCAGTATCTGGATGCTCCTGGGCTTGATGGGTATAATCCCAAGCATGAACATGCCAGTAACTGGCCTTGCCTATTCGAATCGCCATTGTGTTCAGCCTCCTACATTAATATATAATTTCCTGACATCTAGTTACTAAGGTATCACAATAAATCGTTGTTTTTAAGTCAAAGTATACGACAATTTTATATGTTTTTGCGACATGTTTCTTTCATGAAAATAACGAAAAGCAGTCATTCCCAAGCTCCGTAACGAGACTTGCTACCGTCCTCCAGGTTACAAAACGCCTGCCCTGAATTGTAACGATACTGGGTATCGCTATTTGCGTCAAAAGGAGCCCCTTCAAAATCTAACGAAACTGGATATCGCTATTGTGGCAAATAAGGGGCTAGATGGCGGATTTTCGCCCGAATAACGATATGGTGTTTCGTTAGATTTAAATTGATGTGGATTTCTCCAAAATAACGATATAGTGTTTCGTTAGAGCTCCAGGATATCGCTAGAAGACTTGCCAACGCTATTACAACAACCTGATTATCACTAGTTTTCCCCTCGTCTGCCTCTCATCCGCCTCTCCCCTTGCCGATCACCCAACACATTACGAGCTAGTCACACTTATTTACATAGAAAAACAGACCAACAGGGTCACCAAAACGCCCCATTGGCCTGTTCAGTTCAGCACATCATCCAGCAAACTATACCGCAGCCGCGAAATATAACGCCTGCGCCTAGCCTAAGTCTACCGTCTACCCTCTATCTTCTTCTGCTTATTACTTAATCAGCTTAATGACCTGTCTACCCACCGCTTGCCCAGCTAGTACCGTCGACAACGCCTCGGGCACCCGCTCCAGCGGAAGCTCGGTAACTCCCTCGGCCAGGGCCGTCTCCGGCTTCCACGCTCCGGCAAGCTGCTGCCACAGTTTCTGCCGCAGCGGCATCGGACAGAACACCGAATCGATCCCTAGCAGATTGACCCCGCGCAGAATGAACGGGAATACCGTCGTGTCTATCTTGCTGCCGCCGGTTAGGCCGGAAATCGCCACCGAGCCGCCGTATTTGACCTGCTTCAGCACTTCAGCCGTGATTGCCCCGCCGACGGGATCAACAACAGCTGCCCAGCGCTCCTTGGCCAGCACCCCTTTGCCGCCACTCATCGCTTCCCCACGCCCTATCACCTCAGCTGCACCGAGAGCGCGCAGTTTGTCATGGGCCTGCGGTTTCCCGGTTACGGCAATTACATGATAGCCGAGCTTGCCCAGAATCGCTACCGCCAAACTGCCAACACCGCCGGAGGACCCAAGCACCAGCACAGAGCCTGAGTCCGGTGTGATCCCATTACCAATCAGCCGCTCTACCGACAGGGCAGCCGTGAACCCGGCTGTGCCGATCGCCATCGTCTCTAACAGACTCAGCCCTTGCGGCACGCGCACCAGCCAGTCCCCAGGCACACGGGCGACATCCGCCAGCCCGCCGTCCTGACTCACTCCCAATCCATAGCCTGTACACAGCACCAAATCGCCGGGCTGATAACGGCTATCCCTGGATTCCATCACCTCTCCGGCCAGATCAATCCCCGGTGTGATAGGATAACTGCGCACAATCTTTCCATCCGCGATACTAGCTAGCCCATCCTTATAATTGACGCTGGAATAGTGAACGCGAATCGTTACATCCCCTTCAGGCAGGTCAGCCAGATGGATTTCCTCGATCCCCGTGCGAAAGCCCTGCTCATCATGATGAACCCGATACGCTCTATACCCTTGCTCCATCAAGTCTCCTCCTCAACTCAAGCTTATTAACAAATGAATTCATCAGCTTTATCCTCTACTATCCTTATCTTACAACAAATAAAGCTGGAGTCTGAAATACAGCCCTCTTATTGTGGCATATTTCAGTCTCCAGCTCCATGTATTACTTCATAGGATTAACATCCATTTTCATTTTCCGTACCCATCACTTATAACAATGGATTCTCATGCTTCGCCTTCAGGATCTGCCAGCGACGCTCGACTTCCTGCTCAAAACCAGCCAATGCCTCCGCATTCTCCGGCTTGAGCAAGTGCCGTGTCTTACCCATCGTCTTCAGCCAATCCGCGAGCGGCACCCGTTTATTCTTATCCTCCGGATTATACGTAATCGTCGTTTGACCATGCTCGACCTCATATAGTGGGAAGAAGCAGGAATTAACGGCAGCATCCACAATATTGGTGCCCTCATCATCCGGAGTGATCCAGTTCAGCGGGCAAGCGATCAGAATTTTACCGTAGACCAGGCCTTCATTCTGAGCATACCATTGCGCCTTTGCCGCCTTCTTCACCAAATCCTGCGGATAAGCCTCGCTGCCGGTAAATACATAAGGGATATTCGTCGCCGCCATAATTTGCGCCGTATCCTTATGATGGAACACTTTACCCTTCTGCACCGAGCCGATATTAGAGGTAGATGTACGGTGACCGATCGGTGTCGAGTAGGACAGTTGGGCACCTGTATTCATATACCCTTCATTATCATATTCCACGATAATCATCCGATGACCGCGCAATGCAGCGCCGATGGCCGGGCCCATCCCGATATCCATCCCGCCATCGCCAGTAACCATGACGAAGGTGAAGTCATCCTGCAAGCCCAGCTCATCCAGCTCGCCTCTGCGCTTGCGTTCCCAGAACATTTCAACCACACCGGAGAGCGTTGCCGCACCGTTCTGGAACAGATTGTGGATATAGGTCGCCTTATGTGAAGAATAAGGATAGCCCGTCGTCACGACCATGGCACAGCCCGTATGGAACAACGCAACGATGTCGCCTTCAATCCCCTTGAAGAACAATTCCAGACCGGAGAAAATACCGCAACCCGGACATGCACCATGCCCTGGAGCGATCCGCTTCGGTTTCTTCGTCAAGGCACGTAACGGAGGAATCCGTACGCCGAGCTTGCCGGTCTCTTCATTCATTTTCACCTGAATCAGCCCGGTCTTGAGATCCTCGAACTTCATCGGCTTCAGCACACGCTGTGGTTCCTTGCCCTGATCCCCAGGCGTATGTCCATAATAATCGAACGGTACCTCCACCTTGTCCTTCTCAGCCGCTTCAATGGCTAATTCGAACAGCTTATGCCCATCCTCAGCATAGAATTCCTTGCCGCCAAGGCCATAGATACGACTGATCACTTTCGTTGAGTGATTGCCGTAGGTGAACAGAGCCGCCTTAATCTCATTAACCATATTGCCGCCATGCGCACCGAACGAATCAGCGCGATCGCCAACCGTAATCGCCTTGACGTTCTTGAGCGCTTCGGCAATCTGCTTCTGCGGGAATGGACGGATCATATTCGGGGCAATCGAGCCCGCCTTGATCCCTTGCGCACGCAGTTCGTCAACGACATCCTTAATGATCTCAGAAGCCGAATTCATCAGGAAAACCGCAACCTCGGCATCCTCCATCCGGTACAGATCCAGCATTTGATATTCGCGGCCCGTAAGCTGTGCATACTCGTCTGCGATTCTCTCAAATACCTTCTCGGCGTTATACATCGCTTCCGATTGCTGATATTTATTATTGATATAGTCCGGTTCATTCATATAAGGTCCGACTGTAATCGGATGATTGCGATCCAGTGTATCCGGGAAGCCTGCCGGTGGACGCTCACCCACGAATTTAAGCACATCCTCGCTATGTGCGAACGTACGCACACGGCGCTTCTGATGAGACGTGAAATAGCCGTCCGAAGCCACCAGCACAGGTAATCTTACCTCTGGATCTTCAGCGAGCTTCAGCGCCATAATATTCATATCATAGACGGCTTGCGGATCGCGACACATCAGAATCGGCCAGCCTGTATTCAGGGCAAAATACAAGTCCGAGTGGTCGCCATGAATGTCGAGCGGACCCGATATCGAGCGGCACACCAGATTCATGACCATCGGGAAGCGGGTACCGGATTGCACATTCATCTGCTCCAGCATATACATGTAACCGTTCGCGCTGGTCGCATTGAAGACGCGGCCGCCGGCTGTGGATGCACCATAACAGATCCCGGCCGAGCTATGCTCACCGTCCGACGGAATCAGCTTGATATCATGCTGCCCATTCGCTTTCATCAAATCCAGGAACTGAGCCACTTCAGTCGATGGAGAGATCGGGAAATACCCCATAATATGATAATTAATTTGATGGGCGGCATACGCTGCCATCTCATTGCCAGATTCATATACAATCCGCTCTTCCACCTTGGCCAGTCTCTGTTCCTTCTCCAAATTGATTGCCATCAATGTTACCGCCTTTCTATTTCTGATTTATTGAATGGCCAGATCGAATAAATGGGGAACACGATGTTCCTCCGCATAGCCTTCTTCTTCACGCTCTTTCGAGAGCGCATCCGTCGGGCAAGCATGAACACATTTCAGGCAGCCTTTACAGTATTGATAATCGATGCCCTTCAGGAACATCTGCGGTCTGCCCTTCTTATCCGGGAGTTCCTCCCAGACGAAGCAGTTATCAGGGCACACATTGTCGCACTGGGCACAGTGGATACAAGACGCAGCCTCGAAATGCGGCATCATCCCGGAGCGGGAAATGCTCAAATCTTTCAAAATGCTATTGCCCGGATTTGAGATAATACCGCCGATGGGCTGAGTTTCATAGCCAAGCACTGGCGTGTCCATCCGTACAAATTCCGGCATACTTGCTCCTTCCGGCAAATCAAAGGTCTTGAAGACCACCCCTTGATAGCCGCGTTCAAAGGTAGCCAGCGCCGGGGCAACGGTCTGCGGATATTTCTTCTCTAGCGACTTACGAATAACATCCTTCATCGTATCCGGATCAAGGAAGGGACATAGTCTGAATAATGCGCCTAGCATGGCCATATTAACACGGTTCTTCTCCTCAAGTGCGATTCCTGTTGCATCGACCACCGCGATCGTACCGCCGAGCAATTTCATCTTCTCTTGCAGCTCTTCAGGAGTTTTCCGTGAATTTACTAGAACGGTGCTGTCTTCATAGATACCGCTAATCACATTTACGGTCTTGGCCAGCGCCTCCTGGAATATCCCCACGATATGTGGGCGTTCTACCGGTGAAGTGTCCCGGATCGGAGTATCCAGATCACAGAAGCGGATATGCGCCTTGACCGGCGAGCCCTTCTTCTCCGAACCATAGGAAGAGAAGCTAACTCCGTTGAAGCCCGCGCCTTCCACGCCAGCCTCTGCGAGCATTTTGCCCGCCAGATTGGCACCTAACCCTCCAATGGACTCCAAGCGAATCTCAAAAAAACCAAGCTTGTTCTTTTTTGGCAACTGTACCACGTCATAGCTCCCTTCTTCGCAAATGCGAGATCATAACGACGTAAATCAGTAATTATTTTAAAATAAATAGACCTTACTTAATTTTTCAATTTATCATAGAAGTAGTGTGACGAATGTAACAAATGTCATATGGACAATCTCATTTTGACCTTTTTACCCGGATTGTCACAAAATTTAAGTATTGTCGAATCTCGTAACAATCTGTGGATAGAAATGAGCGCTCAAACCTCTAAAAAAATCGATTTTTGCGCTTTCCCGAGAAATAATTACTCAGCTGACAACAACAAGACTGCCAAACAAGTGAATTCACACTTATCTAGCAGTCTTTCATAATAAGTATCTTCTATATATAGAGGGAAATCAAAGAATGACCTGCCCTATCGTCCCTCTTCCTCATGCAAGCTGAGCCGTTCCTCAATCATCCGCTGCCGCAGCTCCCAAGCCTCTTGACTAAGTCTGACCTTGTAGATCTCAGGATTTAGCTTGCGCAGATATTCTGGCCAGAACATATCCAGCTGCTGCGTATGATAAGCTTTGATATCCTCCAATGCCGGTAAATCATAGACGAGCTCTCCCCGCTCAAAGATCGGCTGCAGCATCGGGATCGCTTCATAATCCTTGACCGTCTTCTTAATATAAGGATGCATGGGATCGAAGAGGCGTAAATTCCCGCCGGTTCGCGCCTGCTTCTCATGCGGGAAGCAGACATAATCGGCTATGCATTTACAGCTTTCCTTGCTGACGATGCGCAGCACATCCTTCTTGCCAGGAGAAGTTACCTTCTCCGGATTGCCGGAAATCTTGATCGTCGGCTCCATCTCGCCATTATGCTCGCGCTCGACCAGCTTGTACACTCCGCCAAGCGCTGGTTGATCAGCCGCCGTAATGAGCTGGGTACCGACGCCCCAGGAATCGATCCTGGCTCCTTGCGCCTTCAAGTTGAAGATCGTATTCTCATCCAAATCATTAGAGGCCACGATCTTCACATAAGGGAGCCCGGCATCGTCTAGCATTTGGCGAGCCTTAATCGACAGATAGGCGAGATCGCCGCTATCGATGCGGATACTGCCGAGCCGCTTGCCCATCGCCTCAAGCTTACGTGCCGTCTTGATCGCATTCGGTACTCCGCTCTCCAGTGTATCGAAGGTATCGACCAGGAGCGACACTTGATCAGGCAGCGCCCTGGCATAGATATCGAAGGCCTCGTCTTCAGAGTCGAAGATCTGTACCCAGGAGTGCGCATGTGTCCCTTTGGTCGGGATGCCGAATATTTTGCCAGCTAACAGATTCGATGTCGCATCAAAGCCGGAAATATATGTAGCTCTCGCTCCCCAGATCGCGGCGTCCGCTTCCTGCGCCCGCCGGGTACCGAATTCCATCAGCACATCATCCTTAGCCACGCTCTTGATCCGGGACGCCTTGGTCGCGATCAAGGTCTGGAAGTTCATGAAATTAAGTAGTGCAGTCTCCACGAGCTGCGTCTCCATAATCGTACCCTCGACGCGAATCAGCGGCTCATTCGGGAAGCACAGAGCGCCTTCCTCGAAGGAATAGACATTGCCACCGAAGCGGAAATTACGCAGCAGATCCAGAAATTCTGGCTTATAATTCTCTTCCTGCATCGCCAAATAATCGAGATCCTCTTCGGTAAATTGCAAATTGGATATATAGTTCACAATCCGTTCCAGCCCGGCGAATACCGCATACCCATTGCCGAACGGCAGCTTGCGGAAATAAGCCTCGAATACGGTTTGCTTAAGATGGGTCCCATTTAGCCAGTGAGCATAGATCATATTGATTTGATATTTATCCGTATGTAACGCCATCTCTGTACAATACATGGTCCTCGTCCCCCTAACAATCCTGATGACAAAAAAAGGCAGCAGGTGGTTCCTTCTGCCCTTAGATTTATTTAAGAATATACCTTCTGTTCAGCAATGTCGAGCACCATCTATATGTCATATGTTGTCAAAATCACATTAAAACTTAGGTATAGATCGATAACTGCGGTGTAAAGTCAGTAAATCGATATAGTTGGGCCGGACGCTGCGAATATTGATTAGACAGCATCGGCTTGCCGTTCTCATCGCGCACCTCTTCCAGAATACCTTGGCGGCTGCGCGTGGAAGTGATTTTGCGGATAAAATTAAGCTCGGCAAAATCAGGAACAACCGTCTGAATGACTTGATACAGCTCCCCCAGTGTGAAATGCGGAGGCAGGAACTGCTTAGCAATCGTCGTATGAAGCATCTGCTGTTGTATCCTTAAGTAAGCATCCTCAAGAATTTCACGATGGTCAAATGCCAATTGCAAATCATCAAGCGCCTCCCGCACCGGGAACAGTCCAACCTCCTGGGCATCATCGGCAGCCTGCCGCTTCTCGATCACACCTTCCTCCACCAAGGCGAAGAAGGCATGGGAGATAATCCATCCACGCGGGTCCCGGCCTGGCCTGCTGTACACACCGAGATATTCCAGATGGTGGCCATCCACGCCAGTCTCTTCCTTCAATTCTCTTCGCGCCGTCTCATACAGGGATTCATTCTCCTGACAGAACCCCCCAGGCAGTGCCCATGCACCAGCATAAGGCCAGCTTCTTCTGCGAATCAGCATGACCTTCAGATCAAACCTTGGCAAAGACTTCGTTGCGGCCTTTCTCTCCTGGCGAGTCAACGTGAACATCACGATATCGGCTGGAATTCCATCCGGTGTCCGATATTTCTTGACCTCCATCACCCCATTGGCACGCTCTTGCTCATGTTCTTTACTCATCACGATCACCATCACCACATCAGTTATAATATATCAGTGTACCCCAAGATAATAACAATAAAAGAAATACATTTATGCCATAAAAAGCAACCCGCTGCTTATTCCCGAGGCAATCGGAAGGTTCCGGTGGCCACACAGCAGAGCTCATCATTGCTGTCACGAATCTCGGCACGACAGGTCATCGTGCGGTAGGTCTCATGCACAGGATAAGCATAAGTCTTGATCGCTCCCACTTTGGCTGCATGCAAGAAATTCACACTCAAATGCGTAGTAACTCCAAGACGTCCCTTGATCGCGCCTACCAGCGTACCCATCGCTTGGTCCATCAGCGAGGATAGAACGCCGCCATGTACGATACCCACATAGTTCAAATGCGTATCTTTTATTTCCAGTTCAATCTCTACGCATTCCTTCTCAATCCGATTGAATTTCATTCCCAGATTGCCTGAGAAGCTCATTTGCTCCTTCAGCATAATTTCCGACCATTCCATGAATCGTTACCTCCTAAATCCTAAATCCTAAATCTTTAATTCATACTTCCTCATCAAGGTGCCGATTCCATGCTCAATAAAAAGGTGCGGAAGCGCACTCCCGCACCGACTTATTTACCTCATTAATCACCATAGCCGGAAGTCGTTGCCGGCGAGTTACTTCCCGTCTCCACATTCACTTTCTGTGATACCGTATCGCTAATAACCGAGATGACAAGCTGCAGCAAATAATTGATATCACTTTGGCTTTGTTGAAAATCCGTAACGAGTGGAATATTGTCTAATTCGTCCTGCAATGCCGAAATTTCAGCTTCGATTTTGTCCACCATCGCCTTGTTCTGAAAGCTCTCAAAAGCCACAACTTCCTTCTGCTTCTTCTTGATGGTGCTAATCAGGCTCTGTACCTTCTCATGCTTCTGGATCTGCTGCTCAGCTTGCCTGAACTGCTGAACTTCCTCGCTGGTACCGATCAATTCGGCCAATTCCTTCGCCTTAGCCATAATATCATCGCGAATGATCAGATCACGGGTATCGAATTTCGGAATTCCGCAATCTGTATGCTGTTGTTGCTGCGTCAAGGTTTCCCCTCCTCATCAATCTTCTTCGGTCGTTACTTGTCGGTCTAGGTCAGCCTTCATTCAAGACACGGAAGAGATGCTCTCCGGTATGACCTTCCCCTTGATGTACCAAGTCATCGGCTCCGTGATTTCCACCATCACGAACTTGCCGACCAAATCGGTGCTTCCTTCAAAATGAACGAGTTTATTCGATCTTGTGCGGCCGGACAGAATATTCGTGTTCTTCTTGCTCTCTCCTTCGACCAGCACTTCCACGATTTCGCCACGCATGGCATCGTTGCGCTGACGGCTGTATTCGTTAACCGCATCATTCAAACGCTGCAGCCGCTCTTTCTTCACTTCCATCGGAATGTTGTCTTCCATCACGGCCGCCGGTGTTCCTTCACGCGGTGAATAAATGAATGTATAGGCCGAGTCATAGCCCACTTCACGCACGAGAGACAGCGTCTCCTCGAACTGCTCATCCGTCTCCCCTGGGAAGCCGACGATAATATCGGTGGTCAGCACCACGTTAGGGATCGCCGTCTTAATTTTCTTAACAAGCTCCAGATAGCTCTCCCGCGTATACTTACGGCTCATCTTCTTCAGCACGGCACTGCTGCCGGATTGCACCGGTAGATGGATATGCTCCACCAGGTTACCGCCCTTCGCCAGCACCTCGATCAGATGATCATCGAAGTCGCGGGGATGCGAGGTGGTGAAGCGAATCCGCGGAATGTCGATCTTATGGATATCATCCATTAGATCGCCGAATCTGTAATCGATATCCGTGAAATCCTTGCCATAAGCGTTCACATTCTGACCAAGCAGAGTAATCTCCTTGAAGCCTTGACGCGCAAGTTCTCTCACTTCAGCGATAACATCCTCCGGCCGGCGACTTCTTTCCTTCCCGCGCGTAAAAGGTACGATGCAATATGTACAGAATTTGTCGCAGCCGTACATAATATTCACCCAGGCCCGCATGCCTTCGCGTTTCTTAGGCAGGTTCTCTATGATGTCGCCTTCCTTGGACCAGACCTCAACCACCATCTCTTTACTGAACAGTGCCTCCTGAATCAGGTAAGGCAGACGGTGGACATTATGCGTTCCGAAGATCATATCGACAAAACCGTGCTTCTGCAAAATCCGTTTCACAACGCTCTCTTCCTGCGACATACAGCCGCAGACGCCGAGCAGCAAATCTGGCTTTTCCATCTTTAGTACCTTCATATGTCCGAGTTCACCGAACACTTTATCCTCAGCATTCTCACGAATCGCACAGGTGTTGTACAGAATAATATCTGCTTCCTTGCGATCCTCCGTAGGCTGGTAACCCATCTGCTCCAAAAGACCCTTGATCGTCTCACTATCATGCTCATTCATTTGGCAGCCAAATGTGTATACAATATAGTGTTTGCCAAGTCCAATCTGCCGGAGCTCCTCTGGGACCATATTGTCATACAATACTTTGATTTCTTCCTTGCCACGCTGCTTCTCAATCCGGCTATTCGGTTCCGACAAGATTTGGATCTCCCGTCCGCGGATTCTGATCTTCTTCCCTCGTTCGTCCTCCGAGATGACTTTTGCGTCCGAAAAATCAAAATACTTGGAGTAATCCTTGGTTTCTTTAGCCACGGTGTCGGCTCACTCCCTTTTAATCTATGTTTGTACCCAAGCGGTTCAGCAACCTTGTAAAAATGCATTACACTAAATTATAACATGATTTATAGTGCTTATCCACCTGGATTCTGGTAAAATAGCCCCGCCTAAACCGCAGAAAATCTGCGCAAATCCACAAAAAAAGAAACCTCGTTCCTGTAAGAACGAAGCTTCTCTCTGCATCCTTGAACTATTAAAAACCTTTATATTGCGGCTCCTCCTGCTCCAATTGCTGCACTCGGGTTTGCACCTGGTCCACGATTTGCTGAGTTTGCGCAGCAGCATTAGTGAACATTTGCTTGGCTTCCTGGTTTTGTGTACTCAGAGCGAATGTTTCCAGGCTGGCCTGAGCGCTTTTTAAGGAAGCTAAAGTTGTCTTAACTTGGGATGCGACGGTCAATTTGTTCACCACCTTAATCGATTGTCAGTTTGAACAAGCATTAATTTTGCCATATTCCAGCTTCATAATGCATACATGTCCCTGCCATATATTGTGTTAGTAAAATAACGCCAGCTGCACATAATTGGGTTAACACAACTGTCCATTTCAATGTGGTGAAAGGAGCCTCTTGCTATGCCCATATGGCTGGAAATAATCATCAGAACCTTAAGCGCCGCTGTAGTGCTCTTCATCATGACCCGTCTGCTCGGGAAAAGGCAGCTCTCCCAGCTCACCTTCTTCGAATATATTACAGGGATCACCATAGGGGACTTAGCAGCGTATCTGTCCATTGACCATGAGCAGGACTGGTACATCGGCCTCGTAGCCATGGCAACCTGGTTCCTCGTCTCCTTTGGAATCGAGTTCCTGCAGATGAAGAGCAAGAAATCGCGAGACTGGATCGACAGCAAGGGGACCGTTCTAATTAAAGACGGCAAAATTCTTGAGGATAATCTGAAAAAAGAGAAGCTGACCAATGAAGAACTCTTGGAGCAGCTGCGCAAGAAGAGCATCTTCAAGCTGTCCCAAGTGCAATTCGCCGTTATTGAGCCGGATGGAGAAGTTAACGTCTTGCTGAAGGATGAATATCAACCGATTACGCCAGCTCAGTTGGGCATCAAAATACCGGCTGAATCCGAACCGCAGGCTGTGATCCTCGATGGCAAAATTATGGACGAGCCGCTGGCGACTGCCGGATTCAGCCGGCAATGGCTGAATACCGAGCTGGAGAAGCAGGGCGTATCTCTCGACAACGTCTATGTCGGACAGGTAGACGGCTACGGCCAGCTCTATATCGACCTGTATGATGATCAAATCCAGATCCCGCAGCCACAGGAGAAGCCTATGCTGCTGGCTACGCTCAAGAAATGCGAGGCTGATCTGGAGCTGTTCGCCCTCTCGACTGAGAACGAGACGAGCAAGCAAATATACACAACCTGTTCTGAGCAGTTACAGCGCGTGATTAATGATATCCGGCAGCTGTTGATACAATAACAATAAGGAAGTGCGAAACATGGCTAAGCAGAAAAATAAAAAGCTGACACCCACACAGCAGCAATACCAGCGCCTCGCTTCATCGAAAGAGCCGAAGCGCCCGGTACTTAAAAATTGCCTACGCGCCTTTCTCGCTGGAGGACTGATCTGTCTGATCGGCGAATGTATCCGCCAGGCGTTCATCGCCTTCGGAGGATTTGACGAGAAAACGGCCGCTAATCCGACCGTTGCTGTGCTGGTGCTGATCTCGGTCATTCTGACCTGTCTTGGCGTCTATGACAAAATCGCCCAATGGGCCGGAGCGGGTACAGCCGTACCGGTGACCGGATTCGCCAACTCGATGGCTTCCTCTGCCCTGGAGCACCGGGCAGAAGGCATCGTGCTTGGAGTGGGCGCAGGCATGTTCCAGCTTGCCGGCTCTGTCATCGTATTCGGCACCTTTGCCGCTTTTATCATCGGTTTATTCTATGCCGTCTTCATTCCTGATTTTGCTGGAGGAGGTCACTGATTATGCTTAAAGGCCATCAGAGCTGGGTATTCGAGAACAGACCAGCGATCATCAGCACAGCCACGGTCGTCGGCCCCTTCGAGGGGCAGGGCCCGTTAGTCAATGATTTTGACATCGTTCATGGCGATATGTATATAGGGCAGGACAGCTGGGAAAAAGCGGAGAAAAGCTTGCTCGAAGAATCAGCGAGCAAAGCGATTGAGAAAGCCGGGCTGACCAAGGACCAGATTCAGTTCTATTTTGGCGGCGACTTAATGAACCAGATCATAAGCAGCAGCTTTGCGGCCCGGACGCTTAGTATCCCTTATTTGGGCGTCTTCGGAGCCTGCTCCACCTCGATGGAGAGCCTTGCACTCGCCGCCTATGTCGTGAACTATAATGGGGCCAGGCATGCGCTGGCTGGAACCTGCAGCCACAACGCCAGTGCCGAGAAGCAATTCAGATACCCAACCGAGTACGGCTCACAGAAGCCGTCTACCGCGCAATATACGGTGACTGGCTCAGGTTCTGCTGTTCTGGCCCTGGAAGGCAGCGGTCCTAGAGTAACTGCGGCAACGATCGGACGTGTTATCGATATGGGCATCACCGATCCGTTCAACATGGGGGCGGCTATGGCGCCAGCCGCCGTCGATACGATTCAGGCACATTTCCGCGATCTGCAGATCGAGCCTTCCTACTATGATCTGATCGTGACCGGCGATCTGTCCAAGGTCGGCTATGAAATCGCTGGCGAGCTGTTCAAGCGCCATAACTTCCCGATCGATCAGACGACGTACCAGGACTGCGGCATGATGATCTACAACTATGATAAACAGAATGTGCAGGCCGGAGCGAGCGGCTGCGCCTGCTCTGCTGTCGTGACCTATGGTCATCTGCTGAACCGGATGAAGCGTGGAGAATTGAAGCGCCTGCTCGTCGTCGCCACCGGCGCCCTGCTCTCCCCGTTATCTTACCAGCAAGGAGAGAGCATCCCCTGTATCGCTCACGCTGTAGCGATTGAGAGCGAGTAATGTTAGCATTTAAAAAGGGTCTCCTTCGATCTTCTAAGATCGCGGGAGACCCTTTTTATTTTATAAAGATTAATTATTCTACGATTTCTGCAGTGTCGCCATTCTTAGCGCCAGCAGCATTGGCTTCGTCGGTATCGATATGCATATCAAGTGCGAAGTTATCGGATACACGAGCGATAACATTCTCCATGATCATACCGCGTTCGCCACCGAAGCGAACCTTCAGCAGATCCTTATCCTTGATGCCCCATTTCTCAGCATCGGAGGTATGGAAGTGAATATGGCGGGCAGCTACGATAACGCCTTCTTCAAGCTCGATTTCGCCAGCCGGACCCTTCACTTTAATGCCAGGTGTTCCGTCTATTTTTCCCGATTCACGAACCGGAGCCTTAACGCCGATTGCGAAGGAATCGGTACGGGAAATTTCCAATTGGGATGCTGGACGAGCAGGTCCCAGAATACGAACTTTGTCGAATTGGCCTTTTGGTCCAATGACTGCTACCGTTTCGTTAGATGCAAATTGTCCAGGCTGGGACAATGGCTTGAACTCGGTAAGCTGGTAGCCTTGTCCAAACAAAGCTTCAATATGTTCTTGAGTTAAGTGAATATGACGTGCTGATACGCCGACAGGTACTGTCTTGCTCATTTTGTAAACACTCCTCGTTTTTTCTCTATCACGGGTGTGACGTTTTTACATCGCCCCTTATTATACACCTTTCCGTACAAAAAGAAAAAGATATCCCTCACACAAAGGGATATCTTTCGGGCGAATTATCTGAATTCTGCTACAAGATTGTCAAACTCGGTCTCACTGAGCGCCAACGATTGATTCACAAGCGCCTCTGGCTTAAAGCCGTGGATCAGATCCTCATAGCATTTCTTCTGCTTGTTCTGATAGATTAGGCCAGTGATCATGCTGCCTGTATCCATCAACGTCGTCAT
Source organism: Paenibacillus aceti (assembly GCF_003614185.1). Classification (GTDB taxonomy): domain Bacteria; phylum Bacillota; class Bacilli; order Paenibacillales; family Paenibacillaceae; genus Fontibacillus; species Fontibacillus aceti. Next base: position 890,137 of record NZ_KZ987724.1, on the reverse strand, counting down.
TGCCAACGTGCGGTTGCTTGGATCATAATCCGGCATCGTATCAAGATTTGTAATATGTTCTTTGAACCAATCGTATGTGTTCACCTTGTTAAAGGTTACGCACGGGCTGAACACGTTGATTAACGAGAAGCCTTCATGCTGTATACCTTGCTCAATCAGGGAAGTGAGTTGCTTCAAATCACTGGAGAACGATTGGGCTACAAAGGTCGCACCCGCTGAAATGGCTAGCTCAAGCGGGGAGAGCGTCGATTCAATCGAGCCTTCTGGCGTACTCTTCGTCTTGAAGCCCTCACCGCTGCGCGGTGAAGTCTGCCCCTTCGTCAATCCGTAAATCTGGTTATCCATCACCACATACGTGATATTAATATTTCTACGGATCGCATGGATCGTATGACCGATCCCGATCGCGAAGCCGTCACCGTCGCCGCCGGAGGCGATTACAGTCAAGTCGCGGTTGGCCAGCTTCACGCCCTGAGCGATTGGAAGCGCCCGCCCATGAATCCCGTGTAATCCATAAGCATTGATATAACCCGAGATCCGTCCGGAGCAGCCGATCCCGGAAATGACGGCCAGGTTCTCCGGCTCAAGCCCTACGTTCGCAGCAGCGCGCTGAATCGCGGCCTGCACTGAAAAATCTCCACAACCTGGACACCAGTTAGGTTTGATATTGTTACGGAACTCCTTAAAGGTTGCCATTTTGTACCAACTCCTCGTGCGGTTTATAGCCGGCGGCCTTTGCGCATTCTTCGAATACTTCGGAAGGCAAGAACGGACTGCCATCATATTTAAGAGCATTCAGAATCTTATCATGGTTACCACAGTGCAGCTTCATCAAGTTAGCTAATTGGCCGGTCGCATTATTCTCGAACACAAGCACTTTCTTAGCCTTCTTGATCTCTGCCATAATCAGCTCAGTCGGGAACGGGTGAAGCTGACGAACGGTCATATGGTTTGACGTAATTCCTTCGCCATTCAGACGCAGACGAGCTTGATCGATTGTGCCGCCCGTTGAACCCATACCGACGATCAACAGATCAGGTTCGGTATGCGGAGCATGAAGATGAATCGGATTGGTGATCTTCAGATCATCCAGCTTGCGAAGACGCTTATCCATCATCCTCTTCCGGTTGACCGTAGATTCTGACGGCCGTCCGGATTCATCATGCTCTACGCCAGTCACATGGTGAATGCCATTCTTCTCCCCAGGCAGTACCCGAGGTGAAATACCATTCTCCGTAATCGCATAGCGATTGAACATGCTCTTATCTTCACGATCCGGAATATCCTTAACAATATATCCGCGTTCAATTTGAATCTTGTTATAATCGAGCATTTCACAGGACTGCTTGCCCAAGGACAATTGCAAATCCGTAGCTACAATGACAGGTACCTGGTACTTCTCAGCCAGGTTGAACGCCTCGACCGTATCGTAGAAGCATTCTTCTATCGAGCTTGGCGAGATCACGATCTTCGGAATTTCACCATGAGTCCCGTAGATCAATGCATTGATATCGCTCTGCTCCTGCTTCGTCGGAAGCCCGGTACTAGGTCCACCGCGCTGCGTATCGACGATAACTACCGGTGTCTCGGTCATTCCAGCAAGTCCGATCGCCTCCATCATGAGCGATAAGCCTGGGCCCGCCGAGGCAGTCATGGAACGCACGCCTGCATAATTCGAACCGATGGCCATCGTAATGGCTGCAATCTCGTCCTCTGTCTGTACCACCGTACCACCAAACTTAGGCAATTTCTTAATCAAATATTCCATAATTTCCGAAGCTGGTGTGATCGGATAAGCACTCATAATTCGGCAGCCTGCCGCAAGTGCACCCAATCCAATCGCATCATTACCGATCATGAACAGCTTCTGCTTGCCATCCGCCGGCTCAAGCTTGAATTGATCCAGCGGTCCTCCGGCAAGCTCAAGCACAAAATCAGCGCCGCGCTTCACCGCTTCGATATTCTTGTCAACGATAGCCTGGCCCTTACGGCCGAATTCCTCTTGCACCGCCTTGTTGAACACTTCCAGCGGCAAGCCCAGGAGAGCCCAAGACGCCCCGGAAGCAACCATGTTCTTCATCAGCGAAGTGCCCAGCTCCTCGGCAATGCTCGTAATCGGAACAGGGAACAGCTTCGCATCGACCCCTTCGGGTACCGTCGGATTAAATTTAGCATCCGCTACAATTACTCCGCCGCTGCAGAGCTCATGCGCGTTCAGATCGATACTTTCCTGGTCAAAAGCGACTAAGATGTCCAAGTCGTCGGAAATAGCTCGAATCGGCTTGGTACTAATCCGGATTTTGTTGTTCGTATGACCACCTTTAATACGCGAGGAAAAATGACGGTATCCGTACAAATAATACCCCAGTCTATTCAAGGCTGTCGAAAAAATCCGGTCCGTACTTTCAACCCCTTCACCTTGCTGCCCACCGATCTTCCAAGACAATTGACTAATCAAGATCGCCACCCCTTTAATCGTATCGCACTATAAAAACATAGAGACAAAATAATAAATGTACTCACAGAATGAAAAACGTAATAACTGTCACAGATTTCCATGATAGTTGTGAACATTCTGTTTCAGAGTCATGTCAATTTTATGTCGAAGACATGTAAAAAGCAAGCGTTTTCCACCCTTTTTCATATAGTTGTTTTCGATCATAACGATCTCGTAATTGGATTAATTAAAGCGCTTACTCATCTTTTGGGAGCCATTTTCTCAAAAATGAAAGAGCGTTCCCGGACAACCACCCATTTATAAGCTCCTCTGGATAATATTTTAGAAGGGTATCCACCCATTGCTCATATTCCCCCGCATGCTGAAAATCATGAAGATGAGTATCGATTCCATCGAAATCCGAGCCAAACATAATATTCCCCCCGCCGCCAAGCTGGCAAATATGATCGAGATGCGGCAGAAGATCCTTGCTGTATACCGCTGGGCCGTCTTTTACAAACCAAGGTACGAAGGTGATTCCGATTCGGCCACCGTTCTCTATTATCGCTCGTATTTGCTCATCCTGCAAATTCCGTTCATGCGGGCAAATATGATAGGCATTAGAATGAGAAGCTATAAAAGGGCGCTGTGCGCGCTCAGCGAGCTCTGTAAGCTCCCAGAAGCCCTTATGCGATAAATGAGATACATCGAGGATAATCCCCAGCTCATGACAAGCACGGACCAGCTCAAGCCCTTTACACGTGAAGCCGCCATTTCGCGGCTCCATCACACCATCTGCAGCCCAATTCGCATAATTCCAGGTGATTCCGAGGAAGCGCACTCCGCGTTCATAGCACAGCCGTAAATAGAATAGATCCCCCTCCAGACCATCCGCTCCCTCGATCGAGAGCAATCCGGCCCGCTCCCCCGTGGCTATGACCCGCTCGAGGTCCGCACTGCTCTTGACCAGCCCGATGTCTTCGATAGCCACACGCTCCTGATAGAGGTCGAGCTGCTCCATAATATGTTCGATACCCGGCGGCCCCAATCGCTCTGATAGGAATATTGCGAAGCACTGAAGCTGAACCCCACCTTGCTCCATACGTCGCAGATTCACATCAAGCCGATCATCATTTTTAAAATCAAGCTGGTGGTTCAGCTGTATTTTACTGAGCACATCACAATGGAAGTCAACAATCTTCAAGCCCATCCCCTCCTCGATCACACTATTTTAACAGTATATTTCAAATCTTACTTATTCATATTCGGCTTCTTTATTCACTTCTTTGAAAAAATGCAAAAAAACCTGTCTACTGAGTGTAAACAGGTTCACTTCTACCTCTATCAACCGTTTATCTAGGTTCCACAATCAGCTTGATCGCTGTACGATCCTCACCATCAATCACAATATCCGTAAAAGCCGGAATGCAAATCAGATCTACGCCGCTTGGCGCAACGAATCCCCGGGCTATGGCTACCGCTTTAATGGCCTGGTTCAGTGCACCCGCTCCAATAGCCTGAAGTTCAGCAGCACCACGCTCTCTAAGAACTCCAGCTAGAGCACCGGCAACGGAGTTAGGATTGGACTTTGCTGAAACTTTTAATACTTCCATAGTAAGTACCTCCCTGGGAATAATGGTTTGACTCCACTACTTAGAAGATATTCGTGAACGGCCAAATAATTCCTTCTTTTTTGGGGGAGGCGCCTATGAAAGTGATCGAGCGTGATTTACATCCTTTTATTCCATGATCCATTCATCTTCAAGCCATCTGATCTTCTCGATCTTCGTCGCTTTGCCTGTCGACTCATCGATCTCCACGAACACAGCGTGGAAATGCCATTTCCCTTCACAGACCTGGAAGCGAACCGGAAGCTGGGTCGTGAATTTGCGGATCACCGCCGAGCGCTCCATCCCGAGCACACCTTCACGCGATCCAACCATACCGCAATCCGTCAAATAGGCCGTTCCCTGCGGCAAAATCGTATCATCATTGCTCTGCACATGCGTATGCGTTCCTACCACCAAGGAAGCTCTGCCGTCCAAATACCAGCCCATCGCGATCTTCTCCGAGGTGGCCTCCGCGTGGAAATCAACCATGATGCATTTATGCTTCTTCGCCAGCTCGGTGATAAGCTCATCCGCTTTCCGGAACGGGTCGTCAATCGCTGGCAGGAAGGTGCGACCCATCAAGTTGACGAGAGCCAGCTCCTTGCCATTCGCTTTAATGACCGTGTGTCCGCTTCCCGGTGTTCCTGGCGGGTAGTTCGCCGGGCGAATCATACGTGGCTCGCGATCGATGAACTCGAAGATGTCACGGTTATCCCAGGTGTGATTGCCCATCGTCAACCCGTGAATCCCCATATCGAAGAATTCCTTAGCGATCTTCTCGGTAATTCCTCTTCCCGCTGCCGCATTCTCGCCATTGGCGATAATAATGTGAGGATTATATTTAGATTTCAAGCGGGGGAGTGATTCCCGCACCGCATTCCGTCCTGTGCTGCCAACTATATCTCCAATGAACAGTAATTTAATGATAACTCCTCCTCCATTCCATACACTGCTGCCCTGCATCTTTAAACCTATGTCATCATACTCTAACGATACAGGATATCGCTATTCAGCCTAATAAAGGCCGCTAAAAATTTTAACGAAACTAGACATCGTTATTTAAGCAAATGAGCAGCTCAATGCAGGAATTTCTCCAGAATAACGATATGGTGTTTCGTTAGATTTTCTTTGCCACTGTTTTTGGTGAAATAACGATCTGTAGTTTCGTTAGAGATTCCATCTTGCAGCTTCAATGAAAAAGCGGCCCACAGGGGGCCACTTTCATCAGCTTAACCTTTACTTCGCATATTCAACCGCTCTCGTCTCACGAATAACCGTAACCTTGATATGGCCCGGATAATCGAGCTCACTCTCGATCTTCTTCGTTATGTCACGCGCCAGACGGAACGCTTCGGCATCATCGATCTTCTCAGGCTGCACCATAACACGTACCTCGCGGCCTGCTTGAATAGCAAACGATTTCTCCACACCTTCGAACGATTCTGAGATTTCTTCCAGCTTCTCCAATCGGCGAATATAGGTTTCCAATGTTTCACGCCGAGCGCCCGGTCTGGCTGCCGACAATGCGTCAGCTGCACCAACCAGCATAGCGATAACTGAAGTTGCTTCACAATCTCCGTGGTGAGAGGCGATACTGTTGATAACAACCGGATGTTCTTTATACTTCTTCGCCAGTTCCACGCCGATTTCGACATGAGATCCTTCCACTTCATGATCCAGCGCTTTCCCAATGTCATGCAGCAATCCTGCACGTTTGGCGAGAGCAATATCCTCGCCCAACTCGCCTGCCATAAGTCCGGCTAAATACGCTACCTCCATCGAGTGCTTCAACACGTTCTGACCGTAGCTTGTCCGGAACTTTAGACGTCCCAGAATTTTGATCAAATCCGGATGCAGTGCGTGAACACCGACCTCGAAGGTCGCTTGCTCACCGTACTCACGAATTCTCTCATCCACTTCACGACGCGATTTCTCAACCATTTCTTCGATCCGAGCCGGGTGAATCCGTCCGTCAGCAACCAGCTTCTCCAGCGCTGTACGGGCAATCTCACGGCGAATTGGATCGAACCCGGACAATATGACTGCTTCCGGTGTATCATCGATAATCAGATCAATTCCGGTCAACGTTTCCAGTGCCCTGATATTACGGCCTTCCCGTCCGATAATCCGGCCCTTCATTTCTTCGTTCGGAAGAGCAACTACCGAGACCGTCGTCTCAGCAACGTGGTCCGCAGCGCAACGTTGAATCGCAAGTGTAATGATTTCACGTGATTTCTTATCCGCTTCTTCCTTCGCTTGCAACTCAATGTCCTTAATCATTTGAGCCGTTTCGTGGCGAACCTCCTGCTCGACATTGTTAAGAATAATCGTGCGGGCGTCCTCCATGCTCAAATTGGAGATACGCTCAAGCTCCTGAACCTGACTCTTATAGAGTAGATCAATCTGTTGCTGGGTTTCTTCAATTCTTTTCTCTTTGCCAGCTACTTGTTCTTCTTTACGTTCCAGTGATTCAATTTTTTTATCCAGCGACTCTTCCTTTTGCAACAATCGTCTTTCTTGTCGTTGAATTTCATTCCGACGTTCACGAATGTCTTTATCAGCTTCGGTTCTCAGTTTATGAATTTCGTCTTTCGCTTCAAGAACCGTTTCCTTTTTCAGTGCTTCTGCGTCTTTTTTCGCGCTTTCCAAAATTTGACTTGCAGCATGTTCCGCACTGGAAATTTTAGCCTCTGCAAGAGATTTGCGAATAAAATATCCGATCCCGAACCCAAAGAATAAAGCGGCGGCAACGAGAACGATCGTCCAGATAACTTGTGGCATCTGTTCACCTCCCCGCTGTTTCCTCCAAGGCATTCCCTGGGATGCATTTTAGTTTTCATTTTTCATTCATCATCATACAAAGAATCGATTTCTTGCCGATTCAGACTAGGCATCACGCCAAATCAGCATGAATTCCGTTAAGATGCCGGAATCTTGGCCCCATGATTGCGAATAGAATCTTTAGATCCATCATTTGGAAGGAATAAGGATCTTTATGATATAGATTCATGACCATTTTATTATTTAGTGAAAGAAATTGTCAAGCAACGGACAAGTTTATGCAAGCTGCCTCATTTACCATCTCTCTGAATTTATAATTCTTCCCATTCTTCCTCATATTCCATACCATCCTGCTGGGCAAGCTCGCGGACTACTTTGGATACAAGCCCGCCCGAGAAGCCTCTGCGCATCAAAAAAGCACCCACTTTGCGCTTCTTGTCCACCGTCTCGCCAGAGGTCGTCCGCCATTTGCGCTGTGCGAGCTGCATAGCACTATCGTATTCCGCCTCTTCACTGACCTGGCCTAGCGCCTCTTCAATCAGAGGCTTGGAAATGCCCTTCTGACGCAGTTCATGTCTGATCCATGCCTTACCCTTCCCGCGGCTGCGAACGCGCTGTGCTGCCCACTCCTGTGCGTATGCGGCGTCATCAATCCAACGCTCCTGGATAAGCCGTTCGATAACCTCAGCGATCGTCTCTTCACCCCAGCCCTTCTCCTTCAGCCGGCAAGCAATTTCAAAGGAGGTTCGCGGCTTACGGCTAAGATACTTCAATGCTTCCCCATAGCCCCGCTGACGTTCATCCGCCGTAATAATCTCTTCCAGCTCAAGCTTGGTAAATACAGCCCCTTTGATCATGCGATACTTGATCATAATATCCTCATGAACATCCATCGAATAGGGGCCGAAACTGATCCTGTACCGAAACTTAGGCGATTTGAGAAGCTGTACCGTAGTAATTATCAGCTCCTCGTCCTCGGGAAATACAGACAGATCATAGCTCTCTACTTCTAACGAATCGGAAGAGGAACGTCGTTCTTTATGATCTTCCTTGAAAGCATACCTGTCCTCCCAGGAGCCCTGTTCAGAAATATCCACGATTTCGCTATTTTCGCTATCCTCTCTGGCCCGGGCATATGGCTTGGTTCTGCGATTTTCAAATCGTTGCTCCACCAAGATTCCGCTCCTTTATTTAAACGAAGAGCGCTCTGGCCAAACCAGACCTATCTCTGGTGGCAGAGCGCTCCCAAATTATTATTTTTCTTCTTCGAAAAGTGCCTGCTCTTCTTTGACTTCGTCTTCCTGCTCATTCGCAGATGCAGGTGCAACCGTCGTCGTCAGGTTGCTATTCTCCCGGATCTTCTGTTCAATTGTATTCGAAATTTCCGGATGTTCCTTCAAATACTGTTTCGCATTCTCGCGTCCTTGACCGAGACGCTCACCAGAGAAGGAATACCAAGCGCCACTCTTATCCACGATATCCTGCTCCACGCCGATATCGATAATGCTGCCTTCCTTGGAGATCCCCTCACCGTACATAATATCAATCTCAGCCTGCTTGAACGGTGGAGCTACCTTATTCTTCACGACCTTGATCCGAGTCCGGTTACCGACCATGTCATTCCCCATCTTGATCGTCTCTATCCGGCGGACATCAAGCCGAACTGTCGAGTAGAACTTGAGTGCTCGTCCACCAGGAGTAGTCTCTGGATTACCGAACATAATGCCCACCTTCTCACGAAGCTGGTTGATGAAGATGGCAATCGTCTTGGACTTGCTGATCGCCCCTGACAACTTGCGCAGCGCCTGGGACATCAGGCGGGCCTGCAAGCCGACATGGGAGTCACCCATTTCCCCTTCAATTTCCGCTTTAGGAACCAAGGCCGCTACGGAGTCTATAACTATAATATCTACCGCACCGCTCCGTACAAGCGCCTCGGCGATTTCCAGTGCCTGCTCACCTGTATCCGGCTGGGACAGCAGCAATTCATCGATATTTACACCAAGCTTGCTCGCATAAGAAGGATCAAGCGCATGCTCCGCATCGATAAAGGCGGCTTGTCCGCCCACCCTCTGCACTTCCGCAATCGCATGCAGAGCTACCGTTGTTTTACCGGAAGATTCCGGTCCGAATACTTCAATAATTCTTCCCCGAGGGAGTCCCCCGGTTCCAAGTGCAATATCCAACGCTAATGATCCACTGGGTACGATTTCCACCTGCATATGTGTGGATTCTCCCAACTTCATGATCGAACCTTTCCCAAATTGCTTTTCTATTTGACGAAGCGCCATTTCCAGCGCAGCACGGCGGTCTGACAATCAGCTCACATCCTTCTTAATAATTAAGAGTTCATTCTTTTATACTACAATTGTACCTTGTTTTGAAACGTTTGCCAAGCATTTTTTCGAACATACATTCGTAGTCTCAACCCTCCCAAGCCCTCCCTTACTGTAAGGGAGGGCTCCAAAGGGCCCTGCAGCCCTCTGGACTCCCCGCAACTGGACTAACGATGGATGGTGCTGAGGCGCTCCTTAGGCGGCTCTCCCCTCGGGAGAGCTCTTATTTGGGCACGTGGAACGCTTTTCCCCCTTCGGGTACGTCTTACTTTTGGCTGTGCTTGGTTACCTGAAAACATGCTGGGGAGTGCTGCTGCTTTCGAACGCTCCCGAGTTACTTTAAGCTATAACAGCCGCTTGCCGCCCTTCGGGCACGCTCTACTTTTTGCTCTCCTGCCCCCGGGAGTGACGGTTGTGCGTTCTCCGGCGCTCTCCCTAACGGGAATCGCTTGCTTTTGGCGGGAGCACGGGGAGTGACTGCGAACATCGGATGGCGCTCTCCCTGCGGGAATCGCTGACTTTTGGCGGGGGCGCTGGAGAGTGACTTCGAACCTTGAACGACGCTCTCCCTGCGGGAATCGCTGCTTGGGCGGATGAGTTACTTGGCATGAGTGTGTTCGGGGACTGCTGCTTTCGAACGCTCCCGGGTTACTTTAGGCTATAACAGCCGCTTGTCGCCCTTCGGGCACGCTCTACTTTTTGCTCTCCTGCACTGGGGAGTGACGGTTGTGCGTTCTCCGGCGCTCTCCCTAAACGGGAATCGCTCGCTTTTGGCGGGAGCACGGGGAGTGACTGCGAACATCGGATGGCGCTCTCCCTGCGGGAATCGCTGACTTTGGCGGAAGTGTTACTAACGAACTGGCTATGTGACAACTTCAAAAAGTGGCTATGGAGCGAAAGCAAGAGTCCGTCCTGCTATCCTGCTACGTTAGCAAAAAACTGCAAATATGCAGGCTTTTAGGGCTCATAGCCCCTGTTTTTATTAAATTCCTGCAAATATGCAGGCTTTTGGGCTATTTCTTTAATAATGAGGCCGAATTGGAGGAAAAAGATGCATATTTGCAGGAATTTCTCGTTCCTCCAACCTGACTCGTCCCAACCCGCACCTACCAAGCCGGCCAGCCCGGGGTCAAGACCCGATCTAACCACTACCTCACTCAAACGCATCCCACTCAGCCTCATCCCAGCTTCAATCTCTAACTCAACCAAGAGTTACTCAATTTCCACCTTGGGCTGAACCCCCATCTCAACTCCCACTACAGCCGCTGCCCTACGCCCCCAACTCCCTCTCCCCAACCGCAACCGAGCCACACAGCCGAGCCAATAGCCAAGCCCAGCGCTAACTTTTGCGCAGCGCGGACGATGGGGCTACTGAAAACCCGCATTCCCTGGATCTGATCTCAGCTCTTCTGCCCCTAAGTTACTCCGCAAAGCAAAAGTTACCTCATACAAAAGTTACCTCATACAAAAGTTACTCCCCAACCCCTCGACTCCCAGCCAAACCTCGATCTGCTTTCCCTATGCCCTCCCCTCTCCCCAAAATAAACAAAAAAAGAACCGTAGCGACAACTCGAACAAAGTTCAGCTACGGTTCTTCCGTAATTCGATTATATCCAATATTTAGTGGATAGGCAACTTTATTTGTCTGTCCGGGTTTCGTTCAGTTTAAGCTGCTTCCACAGTTGGTAGAGGACTGTTTTGGTGGAGCGCAGGCGGATTGTGCTGCGGTTGCCTTTGAGGTGCAGTTCGTACACCTTGGTCTCGCCGTGGCGGCGGGAAATCGCGATATAGACCAGGCCGACCGGCTTGCCCTCGGAGTATGCAGGGCCTGCTACGCCCGTGACGGCCAGGCCGAAATCGGTGTCCACGATCATCCGCACCTGCTCGGCCAGCACTTTGGCCGTCTCGGCGCTGACCGCACCCGGGGCATTCTCGCCCTCCAGCAGCTCATGCGGAACGTTGAGCAGCTTCTCCTTCATCTCATTGGAATAGCATACGATTCCGCCGAGGAAGACGGCGGCGCTGCCGGGAATCGTCGTCAGTGTCTGCATCAGCATCCCGCCGGTGCAGCTCTCCGCGCAGCTAAGCGTCAAGCTCCGCTCCGTCATTATATCGATGATCGTCTTCTCGATCGGCACATCTTCATTAGCGTAGAAATGCTCAGGCAAGCGGGCAGCGATCTGCAGCTCCAATACATCCAGCTTGCCCATAGCAGCGCTCTCGCTCTCCGCTTTCGTCGAGATGCGGATCGTGACCTCGCTCTCTTTGGCATAAGGGGCAATGGTCGGATCGGTCTGCTTCTCAATCAGGTCGAGCAGCTTCGTCTCCAGCGCCGATTCACCGATACCGGCAAATTTGAGCATCCGCGAATAGATTGGAAATTCATGCGTCAGTACATGCTGCATAATCCAGGGCTTCGCCTGCTGCTCGAACATCGGCTTCATTTCATTCGGCGGCCCGGGTAATAGAATATAGAACTTGCCGCCCTCAGCAAACGCATTGCCGACGGCAAGGCCCGTTTCATTGGACAGTGGAGTGGCCCCGTCGATAGACAGCGCCTGTCGGCGGTTATTTTCCGTCATCGGCACCTTCCGGTCCTTGAAGAACCGCTCGATATTATCCATGGCCATCCGGTCGATATGTAAAGATCGGCCCAGTATCTCAGCTACAACATCCTTCGTCAGATCATCCTGGGTCGGCCCAAGCCCACCTGTAAAAAGAAGCAAATCCGCCCGCTCGGTGCCCAGCTGGATCGCTTGCTTCAGCCGGGATGTATTATCTCCTACCACAGTCTGAAAATAGACATCTATCCCTAGCGAGGCCAGTTCCTGAGACAGATATTGTGCATTGGTATTCACGATCTGTCCCAGCAGCAGCTCCGTCCCTACGGCAATAATTTCCGCTTTCATTATTCATTTCTCCCTTTGTGAAGTTCAGGTTACATTTTGGAGAACTTCAGCACATGCTTATTTTTGACGAAATAATCAATCCCCGAGTACACGGTGATGATCGTCGCAAGCCAAATCATAATATCCGCGAACGGAAAAGCGATCCATTCGAACGGAAAGTTGTTCAGCAGCAGGGCCGAGATAGCTATGATCTGGGTAACCGTCTTCGCTTTGCCCCATTTGCTGGCGGCGATTACCGAGCCCTCAAGCAGAGCAACCTCGCGTAATCCCGTCACTGCGAACTCGCGGCTAATGATGATGACCGCAACCCATCCATTCGCCTTATCGAGCGCAACCAGCGAAATAAGCGCAGCCGCTACGAGCAACTTATCAGCCAGCGGATCGAGCAGCTTACCGAGATTCGTAACAAGATTACGCTTGCGGGCGATATGACCGTCGATACCATCCGTGCTCGCCGCGATGATGAACAGCAATGCTGCAATCAGATGATTCACGGGCAGTGAATAGCTACCCAGGCTCAGTTCATGAGACCACCACTCAAAATCAAACAGCAAAAATACAAGCATCAGCGGGATCATGAAAATGCGAGCTAGAGTAATGCGATTGGGCAAATTCACAGTACACCCTCCCCGGACATATCGTATTCATACGCATGTGTGATCCGTACTGGTATAATATCGCCAATTTCTACTTTACAATTCGAGACGTAGACATCTCCGTCAATTTCCGGTGCATCATACTGCGAACGGCCGACGAACACATCACTGCGTCCATCATAGCTCTCGATCAGTACATTTAGCACCTCTCCGATATATTTTCCATTATTCTCATTAGACACCTGACGCTGGATTTCCATCAGTGTATTGGCTCGCCATTCCTTGACCTCTTCATCAATCTGATTCGGCAGCCGCGAAGCAGGCGTGTCTTCCTCCTTGGAATAAGTAAAGACGCCTAAACGGTCAAATTTGATCTCTCTGACGAAATCACATAGCCGCTCGAAATCCTCCTCAGTTTCCCCCGGGAAGCCCACGATCAGCGAAGTACGCAATGCCACGCCTGGAATACGCTCGCGGATTTTGGCGATCAACTCTCGTGTATCACGGTTCCGTCCTGGTCTGCGCATACGCTTCAATACCGCATCCTCACTATGCTGCAGCGGCATATCGATATACTTGCAAACCTTCGGGTTGGAAGCGATAGTCTCGATCAACTCGTCGGTGAAGAAGCCCGGATAAGCATAATGCAGCCGAACCCACTCAATGCCCGGAACCTCGCTGACCCGGTTGATCAGTTCTGCCAGCTTATACTCCCCATTATATAAGTCGGTTCCATAGTTGGTCGTGTCCTGGGCGATCAGACTGATCTCCTTCACCCCTTGGGCCGCAAGACCGGTAACCTCCTTAATAACAGACTCGATCGAGCGACTACGGAATGCCCCTCTCATAATCGGAATGCTGCAGAAAGTACAGTTATTATCGCAGCCTTCCGCGATTTTAACATAGGTTGTATATTTCTTCGTCGATAGCTTACGGGGCAGAATCTCTTCATAATTAAATACAGGATTCCCGACATACGCCGGTTTCTTACCTCCTAATGCTTCATCGACGATTTGATTTATGTTATAGAAATCCCCTGTACCCACGATCCCGTCGATCTCCGGCATTTCTTCCATCAATGTCTGTTTGTAGCGCTGGGTCAAGCAACCCGATACGATCAGTGCCTTCAGCTTGCCTGTCTCTTTTAGCTCCGCCAGATCGAGGATGGTATTTACCGATTCCTCCTTAGCTGCATCGATAAAGCCGCAAGTATTAACGATAATCACGGTCGCATCCTCCGCCTGGTCAACGAGTGAATACCCGCGCTGATCAATTAAACCGGACATGATCTCGGAGTCAACCATGTTCTTTTCGCAGCCTAATGTAACGATCTTTACCTTTTCAGTCATCATGCTTTGAGCCCCTCCATTTTACAGCCATAATACCCTGTCTAAGTATAATATTTCATGAATAGCGCTGTCAAAAACATGAAAAAGTCCCACGTTGCGTCCAGCGCCACGAGAGACCGCATGTTTATGAACTATCCTATCGAATCATTATTTTAAATTTGTAAACTGCAGATCGACGGTAAGGTCCGCCTTGCGAAGCATTTGGATGATTTGCTGCAAATCATCTCTGCTCTTGCCAGTTACACGAATTTGATCCCCTTGGATCTGGCTTTTCACTTTAAGCTTGGAATCACGGATCAGTACGTTAATTTTCTTGGCATTGTCCTGATCGATCCCCTGCTTCAATTTAATACGTTGGCGGACGGTTCCCAGGGATGCTGGCTCGACCTTGCCATAATCCAGATTCTTGATCGGCAAACCACGCTTGATCATCTTCGATTGAAGAATATCGATGACAGCCCCCAGCTTGTATTCATCATCAGAGGTAACGACCAATACGTCCTTCTCCACCTTCAATTCACTCTTGCTGCCTTTAAAGTCATAGCGGCTGGCGATTTCACGCTCCGTCTGGTCAATGGCATTGGATAGTTCCTGCATGTCCATTTTGGATACAATATCGAAAGAGCTCTCTGAAGCCATTAGTTCACATTCCCTTCTATAAGAGGTTCAGAAGTTCCGCTTCTGAACACTCGCTATAATTCTATATCTACTAATTATATGTAATAAATTTAACAAAGTCGAGTATAGACGACAAGATATCCGCTCAATATCCCCTAAAAAAAGCGGGCGCCCCTGAACGATTCGCTCAGCAAGCCCCCGCGATATGCTTTATTGTCCGGTTCCAGTTCCGTTCGTGCTTCCGTCTGTGCTGTTCTCTGCTGAGTTTGTCCCCTGTGAATCGGTGGCATCGTCAGCAGTGCCCAGATTTAATTGAATGCGCGAAGTATTCTTGCCATCCTCCACGACCTGACCGCCAACCGTAATCGACGTATTAGGTGATGCCCCGGACTTGATGAACAGCCCTTCCGAGCCGAGATCATAGTTCAGCACTTCGCCTTCCTTCATCGTCTGGAAGTACAGCTTCTCACCGCGCTTATCCCCCTTGCGAACTTCAACCCAGCTGTTGCCTGTAGCCGAAATGACAACCTTCACCGGCTCGCTGCCCGCTGGCTGAACCTTGAACTTCGTAGTGCTGCCTTCCTTGCCGTCAGGAGCTACGACAACCTCCTTGTTAGCCGTCTCCGTCTCATTGGCATCTGGCGTGTTCGCATTCGTGTCTTTCCCTTTGTCAGGCGTCTCGGTCTGATCATCCGTTCCGGCATTTGCATTTTTCGCGCCATTTTGATCCGCACCTGCGTCCTGATTAGGCTTTGCCGCGTCCTGCGGATTCTCCGTATTGCTCGTAATTGCTGTCGAGTCCGGCTGCTTCGTATTCGCTTCATCCCCGTGCTGGCTCCATACCGTGAAATATAAATAAATGACGATAATAATCAACGCGAAGAAAGACCACATTAAGGCGGTAGTCAGCCACTTCGAATTACGCTCGGCGCTCTGCCTGCTACGCCGCTTCTGAAGGACAGGCTCCATGGTGGTGTCTGGTGCCGCTTCCGGTACATTCTGTTTATGTTCAGCAAGAAGATCATCGGCGTTGAGGCCTACTGCTTCTGCATATGTTTTGATAAATGCCCGTACATAAAAACTTCCCGGTAAAACCTTATAATCTCCCGCCTCGATGGCTTCCAAGTATCGTTTGCGAATTTTTGTTATTTCCTGAACGTCATCCAATGATAGGCCCATGGATAGACGAGCTTCTTTTAGCTGTTGGCCCAAATCCGACACGACCATCACCTCCTGATATATTTGTACTCCCTCTTCTATCACACCAATTGACATTTCGCCGTCAATTCAATCCCTAATCATATACATAATCGCACATATCCTAGCTATTCTCATAAATCATCCGGATAAATCGTGTTAAACGTATCATTAACGATTTGTTCTTCCGGATTGTTACGTAATTCAATAATTATGTCAAAATCGTCATAACTATATTCCGTCTGCTCGATAAACACATCTGGATGCTCAATCACCTTCGTCGCAGGCATCTCCATAATTTGCTTGATCAATTGGTTATGCCTTTCATTAGAGCGCATCGTGCTTATAATTCCATCTATAATAAATACATGCTGTGGATTATTTTCCTCTTCAGAAAGCTGTGTTCGTATCGTCTGGCGCAGCAATGTGGAGGATACGAATGTCCAGCGCTTCATCGCGCATACACTTCCGGCGATAATAGATTCCGTCTTGCCTACGCGAGGCATGCCCTTTAGACCGATGACCTGATGGCCATCCTTCTTGAGCACTTCACCTAGAAAATCTACCAAAAGACCTAATTCATCCCGACTGAATCGGAATGTCTTAAGGTCGTCAGAGTCCCGCTCGATATACCGTCCATGGCGAACCGCTAGCAAATCCACCAACCGTGGGCTTCGGAGCGCTGTTACAGTAACGCTATCCACTTTGGCCAGCATCTTTCCAATCTGCTCGATTTTCTCGTCGTCATCGCTTTCCAGCAGCAGTCCGCGCGTATCTCCTTCCACCCCGTTGATCGTCAGAATATTAACTTCCAGCATACCGAGCATCGATGCGATATCCCCTAATAGGCCCGGTCGGTTTTTATGTATTCTATATTCCAAATACCATTGTTTTTGTCCCATAAAACCTACACCTTCTTATACTTCCTTACCAAGCACACTCTTTCGACAAAATTAGTCAAATGTCCTGCATTTCACCATAAAATTATTCTCTATTTCGTGAAATATATAAAACAATACGTGTCTAATAATAAAGAAAATTTTTTTGAAAGGCAAGTAGTTGTAAAAAATGGGAGAAAAGCCCCCATGTTTCGGGAGCTTTCCAGGCGAATAACTATGCGTTTTTCTTCGCTAACTTGACCATCAGACGGGCGATTGTTTTGCGTTCCGCTTCATCTCCAACATCCCAGAGTTCTTTGAGGGCACGGTTGGAATCATTCTGCGGATCGACCTTTTCTTCCAGAAATCCCCCGATCTCATAAGCAAGATTAGCGATCGCTTCCTCGCTGAAGCCCGCACTTTCCGCATGTTTTACACGTTCACCCAGGAACTTCTTCCAAGTATCAAAATTTTTGAGTACTGTTGACATATTTAACTCCTCCTTGGTGGCACTAATTATAATCAACAGTTGTAATATTCGTTACTCCCTGCTCATTTATTCACCCTAAAAGCGTAGCTATATTTAGGTAACCCATCCACCATTAGGACTGATAATTTGCCCTGTAATATAGCTAGATTCTGGCAGAGCCAGGAAATAAACTAATGAAGATATCTCCTCAGGCGTGGCTAGTCGTCCGACAGGAATATCCTCCTCTAGCTGCTTCAATTCCTCCGCGTCAAATCGCTCCATCATATCGGTCTTCACTGCACCAGGTGCAACCGCATTGACGGTAACGCCGGATGGGGCAACCTCCTTGGCCAGCGCCTTCGTAAAAGCGTTGACGCCTCCTTTGGCCGCAGAATAGACCACCTCACAGGAACCGCCGGAAATCCCCCAAATTGAAGATACATTGATAATTCGACCGAACCGCTGAGATATCATATATGGCATGAAGGCTTGGCTTAACAGAAAAACACTCTTCAGATTCACATCCATAACCTCGTCCCATTCCGACTCCTTGACATCGCTCAGCAGACCATAATGCGAAATGCCGGCATTATTCACTAGAATATCGGGACGCAGTCCATAGGCCTCCAGCCTCTCCTTCATCCGCTCGATCTCCGCACTGCTGCGCAAATCCGCAGAAATGGTGTGCACCTTCGCGCCCATTTCCATGCATTGTCTGGCAACCTCATTCGCTGCTTCATGCGATTTCAAATAATGGATCACTACATTCATTCCAACCGAGGCGAACCGAAGCGCAATTTGCGCTCCGATCCCGCGGCTGGCTCCCGTGACAAGCACGGTCATCTCCCCGATGCTCTTCTCGCTCCCATGCTGCACTGTCATATTAAGGACTCACCACTAAAGATACGGCCAATTGATTCCAATCGATATGCTCACGTAGCCGCTGATTGACATCGTCCAATGTTAAAGATTCATAGATCGGCAATACCTTGAACAAGTCTCCGCCCCGGAAATTATACCTCGTGAATTCATGGGCAATATTCTCCGGATAATTCAGCATTCGCAGATAGCCGCCGATTTTCTTGTTTCGAGCCCGCTCGAAATCCTCCTCGCGGAAGCCGATCGACTTCACCGCCTCGATCTCTGCCTTAATCACTTCCAGCAGTTGATCCGGGTCCTTCGTATCTCCCCCCATCGCTGAGAATGCATAGTGAGGATTACTGTTATATTCGTAGGAGAAGCCGTCGGAGATCAAATCCATATCATACAGCTTCTGATATATCGTCGTGCTTGATCCAAGCAGTAAATCCAGGGCCAGCTTCGTCGTCAAATCGCGGCGCAGCAGCTCTTCTCCGCTTAGGCCGACCTCTTTTTCCTTGAAGCCGAACAGACATTTGGGCAATGATACCGGCAGTTTGGATTCTTTGCGCGCCTGATGCACAGAGGTAGGCTCCTGTTCAAATAAGCGGTCAATGGAGCCCTGAGGCTTGTAATCCTTGCTGGCCTGATTATCCCGGACCATTTGGAATACTTCCTCCGGATCGACTCCGCCTACGACGAACAGCAGCATATTGCTCGGATGGTAGAAGGCGTTATAGCAAGTGTATAGCGTCTCCTTCGTAATCGCCGAGATCGATTCTACCGTTCCGGCAATATCGATTCTTACCGGGTGAGTGGCATACATCGCTTCGATCAGCCCGAAATAGACGCGCCAATCTGGATTATCCGCATACATGCCGATTTCCTGGCCGATAATTCCCTTTTCCTTCTCCACGTTCTGATCTGTGAAATAAGGATGCTGCACGAAGTTAACCAGCGTCTCCAGATTTTTGATGATATTCTCCGTCGCTGAGAACAGATAGACCGTTTGGTCAAAGCTTGTGAATGCGTTAGCTGAAGCGCCTTGCATGGCAAATTGAGTAAAAATATCGCCTTCCGGCTCCTCGAACATTTTATGCTCAAGAAAATGCGCTATTCCGTCAGGAACCGAAATCTCAGACTCACCCTCTACCTTGAAATGGTTGTCAATCGAGCCATATTTCGTGGAGAAGGTAGCATAGGTCTTCTGAAAACCGGGCTTGGGAAGAACATATACCTGCAGACCGTTACTCATCGTCTCGTGATACAAAGTCTCCTGCAGCCTGTCATAAGTGATAGCTTCCACGGATTATCCCTCCTTCTGCCCCGTCAAAAAGTATATCGTATTCAGGCGCACCGAATCGGCCGCTGCTACGACATCGCTTGGCTTCACTTGTTCTATCTCGCTTAACAATTGCTCTACCGGACGATCCTTGCCGGACAGAATACGGTTGAAATCATAAGCGATCATTTCGAAAGCAGAATCCTGCATTTCCAACAGACTGTTGCGGATCATCGCCTTGGTCTGCGTCATTTCCAGTTCACTGATCTCGCCAGCCGCAAGACTGGCCAGCTGCGCCTTGATGATATCTAGCGCTTTCTGATAATTGGCGATCTCGATCCCGGACTGGATGCCGATCATCCCTTTATGTCCATCGAATCGCGATGCCGCGTAATAAGCCAAGCTCTCCTTCTCCCGCACATTCACGAATAATTTCGAATGTGGGTAGCTGCCGAGGATCCCGTTATATAACAAAGCCGCTGCATACCGATCATCTCCATAGGTAATGGACGTGCGCAGCCCTAAATTAAGCTTGCCCTGGTTCACATCAAGCTGCTCCGTTACCGTCCGCGGCTCAATATCCGTCAACTTCACTTGTTCTGGCTCGTAGCCCGGAGAAGAAGTGCGCTGGAGATGGAAGTTTCGTTCCACCAGTTCCTCTACTTCCGCCAGTGTCGTATCTCCTACCACGTATAAATCAAGGCTGGCATTCTGCAACCAGTCCTGGTAAGCGTTATATAAGGATTCAGGAGTAATTTGCTCAAGCGCGCTGCGTTCTCCCAGCGGGTGAAGCCGATAGCTGTCATTGCGGAACATTTCCTCGAGACAGCGCTCCGCCGCATAGCGCATTTTATCATTAATAATAGCCTCCAGCTTCTTGCGCACATTCTCCCGTTCGGAAGCTACATAAGATGCGCGGAAGGCATTGTCCTCCGTAACAGGTCTCGTCACGACTTCGCCAAGGAACCCGAAGCTCTGTCCCAATAGCGACTGATCGCTATTCA
The DNA here is from genome assembly GCF_003614185.1 of Paenibacillus aceti. GTDB lineage: Bacteria > Bacillota > Bacilli > Paenibacillales > Paenibacillaceae > Fontibacillus > Fontibacillus aceti. Next base: position 869,813 of record NZ_KZ987724.1, on the reverse strand, counting down.
CGAAGGAATCATTAATCGTATCCATTCTGAACTGAACGATTTGATAATTACCGCGTTTATATACATCAAAACCGAATCCAGCGCCATATAAGCGCTCCAGCTGCTCTCTGAATTGAATCGTCTCCGGATGCGATACTGTACCGCGCCGAAGCACAAACGGGGTTAGAGCTGTCGTAGTCACTGTCTCTTCGGCCAGCGGAATACCCGCATATAGCGAGACAGCAAACGTCTTGAATCTCGTAGTCGGCATCACGTGAATCCGGATCTGGCCCACGCTGCCCCGTTCAAACATTATCTTGTTCAAGACCAAAACTCCTTTACGTAAGACTTAAATAATAGAGGTTGTTCAATTTGTTCAGGTGGTTCAATAAGGCTGAATTAGTTCCATTCTATACCATTGGAAAGGAAAGAAGCAACCGCCCGTAAAGCAAGCGGCTGCCCCCCCATTTGTCTATATTTTACATACAGAAAATATGTTTTCCAATCGTTTTGACCTGAGGCCTGGTCCAAATCCATTTGGAGGTCGCCGTCTCCGGGTTGAAGTAATAGAGGCAGCCTCCTGAAGGATCCCATCCGTTCAGCGCTTGCTGCACCGCCTTCTTCGCATTTTCATTCGGAGTCAGCCAGATTTGCCCGTCAGCGACCGCTGTAAAGGCTCCAGGCTGGAATATAACCCCCGAAACTGTATTCGGAAAACTCGGCGATTTGACCCGGTTCAGAATGACGGCAGCGACCGCGACCTGACCTTCAAAAGGCTCACCGCGCGCTTCCCCATACACCGCATTCGCCATAATGTTCAGATCATTCTCCGAGAGGCCCATCGCATTGGAAGGAGATAACTCCTCATTGGAAGTCTTGCCTTTCTCCGTCTCTTTCGCCGGAGCCTTCGCTGTACCCTGATTGGATTCCATTCCTGGCTTCCACTGCTTCGTCGCATTATACAACATAAGCTTCGTCTTCGGACCCGCTAAACCATCCACCTTGAGGCCGAATTCAGATTGGAACCACTTTAAGGAATCCCGGGTTTTGTCTCCGAATTTACTGTCGATCTTCCCGTAATAAAAACCCAAAAAAGCCAGACGGCCTTGAAGCTCATATACATCCTGACCAAATGCGCCATAATCGATGACCTGTTCACTGAATACAGGTACTGCTTGTTTGGGGATCTCCTGGTTTGCCTTCACATCGTCAGTCTGGAGGAGATGATATATCCCGAACCCGATGCCGAATAAAAGCAGCACTAAACCGGCAGCATACCATATTTTCGCTTTTCTCATTCGTTTAGCTCTACCTTTCTGTTGTGGATTAACATGGATGGTTGACTTTAGTATGACAAGCCCTGCCACTTCCTATGCACTCCAAAAAAGGTAGAGACGAAGCAAATTTGCTCCGTCTGCTTTGAATGATTAGGATGAAATTTTGTTATTCATTTTAAATTGCTCCATTGTGATCAGCACCTCACGCGGCTTGCTTCCTTCATAAGGGCCTACGATCCCGCGCGCTTCCATCGAGTCGATCAATCTTGCCGCCCGGGTATATCCGATGCGCATCCGCCGCTGCAGCAAGGACACGGAGGCCTGCTTGGCTTCCAGTACAATCTGCACGGCCTGATCATACAATTCATCAAGCACCTCTTCCGGCTCCGTCGACTCCTCATCGATTTCCGGTACCAGACTCTCGTCATATTCAGCCTGGCCCTGGCTCCTTACATAGGAGACGATCGTCTCGACTTCCTGATCGCTCATGAACGCGCCTTGGACACGGATCGGCTTCGATGCGCCCATCGGCATATAGAGCATATCGCCGCGTCCGAGCAATTTCTCAGCGCCAGCCATGTCCAGAATAGTGCGGGAATCGACCTGTGACGAGACGCCGAAGGCGATCCGCGACGGGATATTCGCTTTAATGACACCGGTGATGACATCCACCGAAGGTCGCTGTGTAGCGATAATCAAATGAATACCGGCGGCCCGCGCCATTTGGGCGAGACGGGCAATGGCGTCCTCGACATCATGGGCCGCGACCATCATCAGATCCGCCAGCTCGTCCACGATGACAACGATATACGGCAGTACCGCCTCTGGATTATCTTGCACCATATGGTTATAGCCTTCAATGTTACGGGCGCCGGATTTCGAGAACAGCTCATAACGCTTCTCCATCTCGACGACGATCTTCTTCAGCGCCAGCGAAGCCCGGCGTGGATCTGTAACGACCGGAGTCAGCAGATGCGGAATTCCGTTATAGACATTCAGCTCGACCATCTTCGGATCGACCATCATGAATTTGACTTCATCCGGCTTCGCTTTGTATAGAATACTCGTGATAATCCCGTTAATACAGACTGATTTCCCCGAGCCGGTCGCACCAGCTACGAGCAAATGCGGCATCTTCGCCAGGTTGCCGACGATCGTCTGCCCCGATATATCACGACCAAATGCAATAGTAAGTCGAGCCTCCGAGTTCACGAAGGTAGGGGTCTCCATCACTTCGCGCATCGTAACGAGCGAGACTTCATTATTCGGCACTTCGATCCCGATTGCCGATTTTCCGGGAATCGGCGCTTCCATCCGAATATCCTTGGCTGCGAGGGCAAGAGCTATATCATCCGTCAGATTGACGATCTTGCTCACCTTCACGCCGATATCCGGCTGCACTTCGTAACGGGTCACCGCTGGTCCCCTTACAACCTCAAGCACGCGCGCACGCACCCCGAAGCTCTCGAGCGTAGCCTCCAGCTTGCGAGCAGTCTGCATATAATCCGCCTGATCTCCGGATTTTCCTGCCCCTGCCGGCTTCGCCAGTAAACGGAAGGATGGCAATTTATATGGCTTCGGCGCAGGTTTCGGCGGTGGTGCTGCCTCTGCCTCCGCTGTTTCTCCTTCCGCGGACGCATTTGAGCCTTCTTCTATCGTCCCCTCCGCATCGGTTCCGTCCTCTTCGCTTGCAATGATACCCTCATCGCTGGAACCGTCTGGTATCGGAGTCTCTTCTTCCGACCAGTCCATCCCGTGGATAGGGTACTCCTCCATCTCTTCATCTAGATCTCCATCATGAAGACTGGTCTCACGCTGGATATTATCGAAGAAGTCGCGGATAATCGGACCTCGCTCCTCCTCCGAACGAGGGTCACTGGACTGATACTTCAATTCATTCCAGTTAATGCCTTGTGCAGGCTCCGCTCCCTGAGCTCCTTCCAGAACTTCTTCATCGAAGTCATTCTCCGGTGCCGTCACAGCCTTGCCTGCTGCCCCCTTAAAGCCGAAGAGTTGAAACAGAACCGATTTCAATGGCGACTTCTGCGGCTTCGAATTCTTTTCCGATTGATTAAGAGAGATCTGCTCCGTCTCAGCGTGAGAATATAGTAGCTCATCTTCTTCAACATCATCGGTTACCGCCGCTACCGGTTTATTCACTTGGCGGCTTCGATTCTTCACAGGAACGGGACGCAGCATACGCACCTTCTGCCCCATTTGTCTGCCCAGTTCTCCCAGCTTGCTGCGTACAAGACGAATAATATCCACGTAGGACAAGCCTGTAACCAGCATGAAGCTGATCGCTAGCATAACGATCATAATCAGCGTAGCCCCAGCCATCCCGAATAGGGAAAAGAGCAGGGCAAACTCGATACCGCCAATATAGCCTCCGCTAATATTCAAGTTGATAATGCTGAAGCCCATATCCATTGTCGACGGCTGGAACAATGCGGTTCGCAAGTCAAGATGAATCTGCTTCAGAATATTGCTGAAGGTCATCGGGACTACCGGCTCCAGTCGTTGATGCATAGATATAATAGTGCTCATCAGAACGAGCGCAAGCACAGTAAGAACAATCCCGCTCCGTCTTGCCGTCCAGCGCGATGGCCACTTGCGATTGATCATAACTGCTAGTCCAACATATACACCGATTAAAGGAATAACAAAATAGAACTTGCCCAGCAAGAGCGCCGACATTTTAGATAAAGTTCTGCCCACGGCGGCCTCGCCAGACAGCGCTATAATTGACAATGTAATCAGGATGATCCCATATATTTCATATTTAAGCAGGCTGCCTATCGCAGCAGTCTTCTTTTTCTTCCGTTTTTTTGCCAAAACAGGAACACCCCCCAGATGAATATTATACCATATTCACCGGGTATACCCGTAACCTTTCTTTACGGCGTTATTCGCGGAGAAGTATCTGCCTATGTCCCGTCCACACACATGCCCCGGGGTGAAAACTCAGTTTAACAACACTGGCATATAAACGATCTGCTGTCCGGGGGAGAGCATTGGATTCAAATAATCATCAAGACTGCATCGCAGCAGCCTGATGATCGTGGCCCGGTTACCCGGCTCCATCCGCACCTGCATCAGAATGCCTCCCATTTCAATTTCCGTGTACGTCTCCTGAACCTCAGGCTGCGCCCAATATTCTTCCTCCGGAATAATCGTATAGTGCGTCATTGCATCGTCCCTCCCTCGGCATTCTTCCTTCGCGAATCAATCAAGTTATTCAATTGAAGCAAGCCTTCTCCAATGCCACCGACCGCATCGATCAGACCGTATTTCACCGCATCATTTCCCCCGACCGATGTCCCGATATCCCGATTAAGCTCCCCAGTCTTGAACATCAGCTCCTTGAACAACTGTTCGCTAATACGAGAATGCGAGGTCACGAACCGCACTACGCGCTCCTGCATTTTCTCAATATATTCAAAAGTCTGCGGCACACCGATCACCAGTCCAGTCATTCGGATCGGATGAATGGTCATCGTCGCGCTCTCGGCGATTAGCGAATATTTGGAGGCCACGGCAATAGGCACGCCGATACTGTGCCCCCCACCGATCACAACCGTTACCGTAGGCTTTGTCAATGAGGAGATCATCTCGGCGATCGCCAGCCCTGCCTCCACATCACCACCCACTGTATTCAAAATAATCAGCAGCCCTTCGATTTTCGGATTCTGTTCGGCGGCCACCAATTGCGGAATTAAGTGCTCATATTTAGTCGTCTTGTTCTGGGGAGGCAGCACCAAATGACCCTCGATCTGACCGATAATCGTCAGGCAATAAATATTGGATTCTCCCGGCGTAGGTACAGCCGTCTGCCCTAGCTGCTGAATCAAGGCGGTTACATCCGGTTGCTGCTTGTCAGCTGGAGCTGGCTGAGCTTCGGGCTGAACCTCAGGCTGCGCGCTAGGTTTTGTCTCTGAGCCCATTTCCTGCTTGCTCTGCTTCACTGAATCTGAATCTTTCTGTTTATTCATTACAGCACACTTCCTTCCGACTCATTGAGTCTATGATCTGACTGTATGTCCATAAAGCTTAGTATGCCGATATCCTTCACGCCTCTATACAGAAGTGCCATAACACAAAGAGCCATACAACGCAAAAAAAGCCCCCCTCCCACGGGAACCGTCCAATATTACCTTTGGGAGAGAGGCGACTGTGTGCCTATACAATCTAAATTTATTCGTTTGTCTATGCTATATGGTTTACGCTAATATTATACTTCCATGATGATTGGCAAAATCATCGGTCTGCGGCGAGTCTGTTCGTACAAGAAGCGTCCGAGCGCATCCTTGACACCGGTCTTGAGCGAAGCCCACTCATTTACATTCTCGCTCATTAATTTCTCCAAGGTGCTGGAGACGATCCGGTTTGCTTCTTCCAGGAGACCTTCCGATTCACGAACATACACAAAGCCTCTGGAAATAATATCCGGGCCGGACACGATTGTGCCATCCTGCTTGCTAAGAGTCACAACCACGACGAGAATTCCGTCTTGAGACAGCAACTTGCGGTCACGCAGGACGATATTACCTACATCCCCTACGCCGAGTCCATCAATCAGTACATTGCCGGATGGCACCTTGCCGCTCTTACGGGCTACACCATTCTGGATCTCGATGACATCCCCGATATCGACCAGGAATATATCGTCAGGTTCAACACCTACGGATTGACCAAGCAAAGCGTGTTTGCGCAGCATCCGATATTCACCGTGAATAGGGATAAAATACTTCGGACGCATCAAGTTCAGCATCAGCTTCAATTCTTCCTGACTGCCGTGACCAGATACGTGCACCCCGGAATTCGAACCGCTATATATAACTTCCGCACCTAAGCGGAACAGCTCATCAATCGTTCTACCTACATATTTCTCATTTCCAGGTACTGGAGTAGCAGCGATGATAACCGTATCCCCTGGCAAAATATCGACCTTGCGATGCGTCGACCGCGCCATCCGCGTTAAAGCGGACATCGGCTCACCCTGACTGCCTGTACAGAGGATAACTACGCGATCCCCTGCTATTTTGTTAACTTCATCCGGCTCGATCAATAAGCCATCAGGAACGTTCAGGTAGCCAAGCTCAGACGCGATGGATACGACATTAACCATGCTGCGCCCGATAATCGTCACCTTGCGCCCCGTCGTGTAAGCAGCATCGATAACCTGCTGAATCCGGTGAACATTGGAAGCGAAGGTAGCTACGACTACCCGTTGCTCCGCCTTACTGAATATATCGTCCAGCACGATGCCGACATTCTTCTCCGAAGGCGTGAAGCCTGGTCTCTCCGCATTCGTACTATCCGATAATAGAGCAAGCACTCCGCTCTTACCAATTTCGCCCATCCGATGCAGATCGGCAAACTGATTATTCACCGGCGTGTGATCGAATTTGAAGTCCCCGGTATGCACGACATTGCCTTCCGGCGTCTCGATGCAAATCCCTACGGAATCAGGAATACTGTGGTTCGTTCTGAAGAACGTAGCCTTCATCGTCGATCCTAATTGAACCTCAGAATCTGCGTTGATAAGAATACGTTTCGTCTCGCCTAGCAGCCCTGCTTCCTTCAGCTTGTTCTCCACCAGACCCAAGGTCAATTTGGTACCGTATACCGGCACATTCAAATTCTTGAGAACGTAAGGCAAGCCTCCGATATGATCTTCATGGCCATGGGTAAGCAGAATACCCCTTACTTTATCACGGTTCTCCGTCAAGTAAGTGATATCAGGAATGACGATGTCAATGCCAAGCATATCTTCCTCCGGAAATTTTAAACCGGCATCGATAACTACGATATCATTGGCATATTGAACGGCATACATGTTCTTCCCGATTTCTGCCACGCCGCCCAGCGCAAAGATCATCAGTTTATCATTATTCATTTTTTTGGACAAGTGAATCTAACCCTCCTAATTTGTTTGGACGTCATAAATTTTGAATTTTGTTGTTATGCACCCGATCAGTGCTCATTTAAATAAAACTATAAAAAACTTAACCGCACCCAGTCACTTGAAATCCATTATACATGATTAAAAAGATAAAAAACAAGTCAGCCGTTATTCCACATATGTCTACATTGCTCCACAACAAATAAACCGATGCCTTAATAATGGCATCGGTTTATGGTTAAGTATCATAAATTTGGCTGTCTGGAATTTAGTCAAGCAGCTTCTTTATCCGCTCCGCTTCTGCTTCTGTCGGGGGAATCAACGGCAGGCGTACAGACCCGACCGAATAGCCCTGTTGGGTAAGCGCATATTTCACGGCAACCGGATTTGGACATTCGAACAACCCCTTAAAGATCGGCAGCAATTTCTGATGCAGCTTCGCTGCTTCGCCAACTCTTCCTGCCAGGAAGCTGGTGATCATTTCCTTCATCGGGCTGCCGATAATATGGCTCGCTACGCTGACAACGCCATGAGCTCCGACGGCTATAGCTGGAAGCGCTGCCGAGTCATCGCCGGAGTATACTCTGAATCCGGCAGGAGCCGCTCCCGCCACCTCAGCTACTTGATTCAGAGGCGCGCATTCCTTCGTGGCCACGATATTAGGAATCTGTGCCAATCTAAGCGTCGTCTCCGCACTAAGGCTGATCATCGTACGGCTTGGAACGTTGTATAGCATAATCGGCAACGAGGTAGTAGCCGCAATCGTCGAGAAATGACGATAGAGTCCTTCCTGCGAAGGCTTATTATAATAAGGAGCGACCAGCAGCAGTCCATCCACTCCCGTCTTCTCCGCCTCTTTGGATAAATGGATGGAATGGGCCGTATTATTGCTTCCCGTCCCGGCAATTACTTTGCATCTTCCCGCCGCATGTTCCACTGCGAAACGGAATAATTCCAGCTTTTCTTCATCTGATAATGTTGGAGACTCCCCGGTCGTACCACATACAACCAAGCTATCGGACTTCTGTTCTTCAATAAGATAATCGATCAGACGAGCCGTCTCGCCCCAGTTAATCCGTTCCTGCTCATCGAACGGTGTTACCATCGCTGTAATCAATCTACCGAAATCCATCCTTGTCTCCTCCTTCATTCCTTGAGTCAATAAGTCCATAAGATAATAGCTCTAACTTCTATCGCCCTAATTCAAACTTCGTATGCAGAGCACGTAATGCCGCCGCCATGTCGTCTTTATTGACCAGTACCCAAATCGTCGTATTCGAGTCCGCAGATTGCAGAATTTGGATGTTCTGTTCCGCCAAGGCCTCGACGATCTTGGCCATAATGCCCGGAACGCCGTTAATCCCTCCGCCAATCACAGAGACTTTGGCGCAGCCCGTCAGCACATTCGGCTTAAGTTCCAGCTGCTGCAGCACTTCGATCGCCTTGTCTGAATCATAGTCGAACACCGTATAAACGACTCCCGAAGGGGTAACATTAATAAAATCGACGCTGATGGCATTCTCAGCCATAGCCTTGAACACCTGCAGTTGCAGATGTTCCTTATTATTGTCCGTAGCATCGACCTTGATCTGGGTCACATTGGCTACATAGGCAATACCGGTAACATAGCGGTCCAGAATTCCGAGCTGTACATCCTTAAATCCTTCCGGATTCGCAACGAGCGTCCCTTCGCTCTCCGAGAAAGTAGAACGGACCCTCACAGGAATACCGGACTGCATAGCAATTTCGACAGCTCTCGGATGAATCACTTTGGCCCCTTGATGGGCCATATTGCAAATTTCGGCGTAGCTCACATAATCAAGCTGCCGTGCGTCTTCAACAATTCTCGGGTCCGCTGTAAGAATACCATTGACATCGGTATAAATATCGACCATTTCTGCATGAAGCGCCGCACCCAGCGCCGTTGCCGATGTATCGCTGCCACCGCGGCCCAGCGTTGTGAAATCACCGATCTGATTCTGCCCCTGAAACCCGGTCACGATCACTACATCCTTCTGTTCCAGCTGCTCGAGCACCCGGGTAGGAACGATATCGAGAATCCTCGCATTTCCATAGTGGCTGTCTGTGCGGAAGCCCGCCTGCGCCCCCGTCAGTACGACGGAAGAGATCGATTCTCGATTAAGCAGACTGCTCAGCATGGAGGCGGAGATCATTTCCCCGCAGGCGAGGAGCAGATCCTGTTCCCGCGGCTCCAAGCTTCCACCGCCGCCGGCGATAAGATCAAGAAGGGTGTCGGTAGCGTAGGGATCGCCTTTTCTACCCATCGCTGACACCACAACGACGAGCCGGAAACCGTTAGACAGTTCCCGGCGGATATGTGAGATGACATAATCTCTTGCCTCCGGAGTGGAGAGAGAAGTGCCACCGAATTTTTGCACTAAGATGCGCATCGGTATTCCTCCAATTTACGTATGCGGAGTAAAGCTTGACTTTATTCCGAAGTTCTAGGTTGTTATCGAATCAAGTTTTATTCTGCTAAAATCACAACAAGATACGGCCTATCCATCAATATCTCCGTCTTGTCGGCAGTTTCAGTGGCCAGAGGATCGCTTCGCGTTCGTCGGTTCAATGGCAAGCGTAACACCCGGTGCATCGGACAGCTACTTCTCACTTTCATCCAGGTTCATCATCTCAGCTAGCTCGCATAGACAGACGCTTAATGTCCATGAACACCGTTCATCTGGCGCGTCTTCCCTTCTCTTATCAACTATATACGATAATGAAGCAGAGCTCTGTGAATTATGATCTATAGCGTTCTATGATAAGGGGCTGCAATTGCTTGCCCTCCAGCGCCGCAAGGCAGGCTTCAGGAACAAGATCCATCCGCGCTACCAGAGAATTCGGCTTCTCCGTCGGATTATCCTGGCCGAATGGAACGAAGTATATATTCTTCGCAATAATAAGCTTAGCGATATTCGCCAGATTAAAGCCAAGGCCGTCATTCGTAGATATGGCGACCACGAGCGGGCGGCCATTACGCATTTGCGCTTTTGCCGCCATTAGAACCGGGCTGTCCGTTACCGCATTCGCAAGCTTGCTGGTTGTAGTTCCCGTGCAAGGAGCGATAACCATAATATCAAGTAATTTCTTAGGTCCGAGCGGCTCGGCATCTACAATTGAAGCGATAATATCGTTTCCGGTAATATCCTTCAGCTGCTTCTGCCAATCTTCCGACTTGCCAAAACGAGTATCCGTCGTTAATACCGATTGAGATACAATCGGAACCACCTTAGCCCCATCATCTACAAAACGTTGGATCTGCGGCATCACCTCAGCAAGCGTGCAATGCGAGCCTGTTACCGCATAACCTACCGTTATCCCCTGCCAATTCAATCTTCATCCCCCCGTAAATGGAACTCTTCCATAATCGACTGACACAACGTGTTGCCTATAATAATTCCAGCCGTTTTGGGAGCGACAATTCCAGGTAAACCGGGAGCAAGGAGCGCCTTGATTCCGCGCTTCTCGGCAAAACGGAAATCCGTTCCGCCAGGAGCTGAGGCAAGGTCGATAATGACCGTCCTTCTGGGCAATTTTGAGATGATTTGCGCTGTGACTATCATAGTCGGTATCGTGTTAAAAATCAAGTCAATTTCGCCTGTGTAAGCGGTCAAATCCCTTGTCATAAAAGGCTCCCAGCCCATGACAGCAGCTCTCGCAATATCCGCTTCCTTGCGTACGCCTACCCGAACTTTTGCCCCTAAACCCTGCAAAGTCTTCGCCAGTGTGAAGCCTGTTCTCCCCATTCCCAGTACGATACAGTTAGAGCCGTGGATGGTAATATCGGTATTCTGGATCGCCATCATGATGGCACCCTCAGCTGTCGGGATCGAATTGTATATCGCTACATCGTCGCGGTCGAGCAGTTCAATCAGACGGAATCGATAGTCATTACTCATCCGCCTCAGCAAGCTCTTGGCCATGCCCGTGTATACTAGGGCTCCCTCCCTTATAGCCATGAACAGCTCCTGCTTCATCACCAAATCTCCGCTTCCGAACGGCGCGGCAATCACGCCATTGTCTTCACAGCCAATCACCGGCATCACGATAATATCCGCCTCTTGCAGAGCCGCGGCAGACAATGCTTCATGCTTCGCGCCGGCAGGCGGATTCTCCAGCTGATCGAAGCCGATCAATCGAACCGTAGCATCCAATTCAATACATTTGTTGATCACCTCGACCTGCCGAGCATCTCCACCCAAAAAAACAATTGTAAGACCGGTCAGCATCAGGACGCCACTCCTCCCAGGCAATACAGTATAGAGCATAGTATGCCGATGCCTACAAAGTGGTGAAGGATGAAACTGAGAAAAACAAACCTCTAGTAGCTTCCGAAGCTCTAACGAAACTCCATATCGTTATTTTCACAAAATCAGCCCCAACTCAAATCTAATGAAACTCAGTAGCGCTATTTCGGCAGAAATCGGCCATTTAGCCCTTGTTTGATCCCGATAGCGCTACCCTGTTTCGTTAGATTTTGAAATCGCTCCTTTTAGCCCAAATAGCAATACCTAGTTTCGTTACAGATTGGAACCAACATCCTTTTCGCATTCTTCCGCTCGTCATTCTCCCCCCGGCCCCTGGCCCTAAATAAAAAAAGCACCCACCCCCCGGTCATTTAAGACCGAAGGCTGGATGCTTGTTCTTGGCTTACAGCCGTTCCATATATAATTCTACTTCGTTCCTGTATGACCGAATCCACCAGCACCACGCTCTGTGTCAGACAGTTCTTCCACGGTAAGCAGATTGACCACCGGCACGGTCTGGAACACCATCTGCGCGATTCGCTCATTCCGTTTGATCGTAAAGGCCTCGTGGCCCAGGTTGATCAACAGCACCTTGATCTCGCCGCGATAGTCGGCATCGATCGTTCCTGGCGTGTTCAGACAAGTGACACCATGCTTGAAGGCGAGTCCACTACGCGGGCGAATTTGCGCCTCAAGCCCCGCGGGCATAGCGATGGCAATCCCCGTCGGTACGAGGAAGCGCTCTCCAGGCTGAAGTCTGATTTCCTCCGTTACTGCAGCATATAGATCAAATCCGGACGCAAGCTCCGACATCTTACGCGGAAGCTCTACGTCCTCATTTCCAGGCATACGTTTCAACTGTACTTCAAATGACAAGTTCATCTCTCCTTAATCCAGATAGCGCTCGGTCCGAACCACCCACCATAGCCAGTGCGAACGGACTCCCAAACATTTCCTTAATACAATAGTTTACATCATCCATCGTGACCGCATCAATGCGATTTATCATTTCATCAAGCGTGAAATGGCGTCCCAGCATCAGCTCATTCTTGCCAAGGCGAGTCATCCGACTGCTCGTACTCTCCAGGCTTAGAATCAGACTACCCTTGAGCTGCTCCTTGCCCTTGCTAAGCTCGCTCTGTGTAAGCCCATTATGTGCCACATCCTGCAGAATTTCCTGTGTCAGCTTCAGCACATCCTCGGTCTGCTTCGGCGCAGTGCCGGCATATACGGTGAACAACCCGCTGTCTGCACTCGAGCTATGATAGGAATAGACCGAATAGGCCAGACCCCGCTTCTCACGAATCTCCTGGAACAAGCGGGAGCTCATACCGCCGCCGATCGCATTGTTCAGCAGCACCATCGCATATTGACGGTCATCCCCGGTAGCCAGCCCCGGGAAGGAAAGGCAGATATGATTCTGCTCCGTCTTCTTCTTATGGAATCTGAGCCCGCTGAGGAACTCAGGCACGGCCAATGAATCACTAGGGCCATGGTTGCCGAAAGCTCCGAAATATTTCTCTAACAGATCAAGCAGCGAATCGTCGATATTGCCAGCGACACTAATCACCGTGTTCTCGATCGTATACTTCTCTCTCATATACTGGCGAAGATGATCCGGCGTCATCGCCAGCAGCTTCTCCTCAGTTCCGAGAATCGGCAGAGCGAGCGGATGATCTCCATAGGCGGCTTCCGTAATGAGATCGTGAACCATATCATCTGGCGTATCCTCGTACATCGAGATTTCCTCCAGGATGACATTCTTCTCCTTGCGAAGCTCCTCGGCATCAAAGAGCGAATGGAAGAACATATCCGACAGTACATCAACCGCAATCGGCAGATGCTCATCCAGCACTTTGGCATAGAAACAAGTATACTCCTTCGAGGTGAACGCATTCACATTGCCGCCGATCGCATCGAATTCCTCAGCGATATCTTTGGCGCTGAATCTTGACGTTCCCTTGAACAGCATATGCTCGATAAAATGAGAAATCCCGCCCTGCTCCGGCGTTTCATTCCGCGATCCGGTCTTCACCCAAATCCCGAAAGAGACAGATCGACAGGATGGAATTTTCTCCGTAACGACCCGCAGGCCATTGCTTAATTGCGTCTTATTCACTAAGGATCCTCCTATAAGTTTTGCCCAGCAAAACATAGCAATACACGAATTGATAAATGCAATCCTATCCTATCAAAAAAAAGACAGTCGCTCAACTCTCTGGCGAATCGACCCGGTCGGGAGATAGCGTCTCTTCCACCGTGCCCAGCTTGATGCCCTTGCGCTCGATCACCTCGATCATTCCCTTCAGAGCATCCCGGGAGGAAGCGGTGGGATGCATCAGGATCAGCGAGCCGGGCTCTATCTTTTGGGCGATCCTCTGTACGATTACCTCTGGCGCCGGCTTCCTCCAATCCACCGTATCTACCGTCCACAGCACCGTCTTTAACCCCTGCTCCGCCGCTAACTCAACCGTTCTCTTATCGTAATCGCCAGACGGCGGGGCGAACCAGCGATTCTCTACCCCCAGCTTCTCCTTCAGCAAATCCTTGGTCTTCGATATTTCCAGCCGGGCCCGGCTATCGTCCAGTTGACTCATATTAGGATGAGAGTACGCATGATTCTCCAGCTGATGTCCTCGCTTCTGAATTTCCAGCGCCAGCTCGCTATTCTTCTTCAGCCAGCTGCCATCGAAGAAGAAAGTAGCCTTCACTTTGGCTTCATCCAGCGTATTTAGCATCGGGATAATATATTCATTTCCCCAGGCTACATTGATCATAAAAGCAGCCATCGGCTTGTTCGGATTACCGCGAAAGATCGGCTCTGCTCCGAGATCATCCAGACTTACCTTCGGCTTCAGCTCGCGATAGACGAATTCGAGCTTCTGCCCATGCTCCGCCGCCTTGGCCTTCTCATAGGTCTTCTCTATATCTACCTCGCGTCCATTGTATCCGGGAATAGCCTTCCACACCCGGTCAACGACCGCATCGATAGGCTCGATCCTCCGCTTCTCCGCTTCGGCCCGGATTTGGGTCAGCAAGGGATCATCGTCTTTATGCTCCTCAAGCAGACCCAGCACCAGCTTGCTGCCCTTCTCATGGCCGCCACCGTCTACAAATTTGTGAATCCCGACGAACTGCCCCATCATCATGACGAGCAGGGTCGTTGCGATGATTAGCGCCAGTTTTTTTCGATTCATGACAGACCCATCCCTTCAGCGGGTTTTGTCCTCATCTTATGAAGACAAGTTCCGGAATATGCGAAATAAGCACAGTTTGTAAATAGCCCTGTATTTTTCAGAAAATATATGTTATAATTACATTTGTTGAGTAAATTTAACCTCATAAGTTCCTCGAAATTTCCTACTAATCCATCTAGAAGTGAAAAAAATTCCTATTTGATAACCCTACAGAGTAAGAGTTTTATGAGTTTACGGAACGTTTGAGCAATTTCTGATTCACACTGGAGCGGTCATCGGAGCCGCAAGGACGAAAGAGAGGCAGGGCTTTTGTTGTTTTAGAAGCAATGTACCGATTGATGAACTTCACAAATACGGAACCATGTGCAGCAAGCTTGTTACATTCATGCTGTCAGAGGTTAAATTTATAGAGTCGCTTTATTAAAAGTTCATGTTCAAAAAGTTCGGTTTTCAGCACCAAGAAGGTTGGATGAAGCTAGGGGCTGAGGCGCGGAGCGTACGTAATTGGTACGTGAGCACCGGAAGTCCCGGCTGAATTCAAGATTCGATGCTGAGTCTACTTCCTGATTCACTTCGTGATCAAAGGCAGAGTTTTTGAACAACCTCTAATAGCGCATAATACAAAAGTACCCGGCGAGTTGATCGCCGGGTACGTCCAATTTTACTAGCAAATTTCAGTTTTTCCTCATACCGTACTCACTTTCACATTTCCAATCATCGCTTCCTGATCTGATTCTACGGACTCTCCCTGCCACAGCAGACGCATTTCTTCGCAAGTAGCCAGTAGCTCCTGCAAGGTACCCTCAGCCTCGATCTGCCCGTCTTTCATGACGATAATATGATCCGCTCTGGTCAGAGCCGCCCGTCGGTGCGATACAGCAATGCAAGTTACATCCGCTTCCTGGAATAGCCCTTCCCATACCTTATGCTCCGTCTCTACATCCAATGCACTGGATAGATCATCAAAAATAAACAAGTCTGACCCGGTCATCAGCATCCGTGCTGTCGCCGCTCGTTGAATTTGCCCGCCGGACAGCATTACCCCTCTCGGGCCTACATAAGTGTCCAGTCCATCATCAAGATCAGCTATATCTTTGTCCATAACCGACAGACGGATCGCCCGCTGCAGAGCTTCGTCATTCGGCTGCCCTAGAACGATATTCTCTTTCAAGGTATCACTGAACAGACGCGGTACCTGCGGCGTATAGGCGGCTCTTGGAGGAATCAGAAAGCCAGCGGCGTTTACCGCCTGGCCATTCCACAGAATCTCCCCCTCCTGCTTAGGCAGAAGCCCGAGCAGCGCCCTGACCAGCGTCGATTTGCCTGAGCCGATCCGACCGGTAATCACGAGAAATTGCCCTTGCTTCAAACGCAGATTCACCTTCGATATCCCATTCTCCGAGCCTGGATAATGGTAACTTAGCTGCTTGACCTCCAGCCTCTGCAGACGTTCCTCCGGCTTCTTCTGGCGCACCGGCAGCTCAGGAGGCTCACTATTCAGATAAGTCTCTCGGGCCTCGATAATCCGATCCTCTTCCCCCGGCCTGAACAAAGTCCGCATCCTGTCAAAAGAAACCTTCAATCGCTTATGCTGATACACCATATAACCGAATAAGGATATGCTGAAGCCAATCCCCGTAAGATAAGTCGTATATAGAGCGAAATCCCCGACCGTAAACCGCCCTGCCTTCATCTCCGCCGCACACATGAGCAGGATCAGCCCGGTACAAATGCTCAGGACATGCTGATTCAATGATCTCATCCACTGTCTGAACAAATTATCTCTCAGCGCCGCGCGCCGCCGTTGCTCATTCAGCTCGGTAAACTTCCGATGCACATGCTCCTCAGCCTGACCGAGCTTAAGCGCCTGCACAGCCCCGAAGGTCTCGGCGATGAAGCTCGTAATACGCCCGGTAGCTTCACGGTTCTGCTGACCATATTTGCGAGCCTTATTGCCGGACAGATTATTCAACAAGGTTACAATCAGCAGTGGTAAAATAGCGACCAGCGTAATTTTCCAATTAATATTAGCCATAATTACGACCGATACGATCGCGAATACCAGCCGTCCCCCGAAATCAACCCAGGACTCGATATATTCAACCACCTCATTCACATCATCCCGAAAGCGGCTCATCGCCTCCCCGGGCGATGCAGGCAGATTCCGCCCCGGCCAGCGCATTATTCCCGCCAGCATATTCGTACGTAGAATCGCCTCTATATGATAAATATAGGTTACCCATTCATAGAAGGCCACGAAGAAAGTTCCCACGCGCATAAACCGCACCAGCGCCAGAAAGATCAGTGGAGCAGCTAGCCATAAATAATCTTCTGAGCCTGCAGTCGCGCGGTCAAAGAACCATTGCATCCCAATCCCGAACAGGAGCGGCATGGAGTGAAACACTCCCCACAGCAGCCCGTTTAAGATGAACAAGAATGGCTTGTAGCGGAACAAGCGGCTGATAAAGCCCGTCACATTCATGCCAAATCCTCCTCTCTCCCGGTTGCCAGCAATCTGGCATAATGTGAGTCTGGACGATTCGCCAACTCTTTCCGATCCCCGAATTCCAGGATCTGCCCATCGCCGAGCACCAGAATCTTGTCAACCTGCTCTAGCGTAGCCAACCGATGCGCGATAATAACGCCTGTGCAGCGCTTCATCAGCGAGTCTACGGCCAACTGCAGCATGGACTCCGTAGCCGCATCCAGCCGTGATGACGGTTCATCCAGCACGACGAGACTCGGTTCAGTCAGAAATACACGGGTCAAGGCAAACAGTTGCGCTTCTCCAGCCGACAGTGAGGAGCCTCCCGAGGACAGATGGGTATCCAATCCTTCAGGCAGAGCTTCGATCCATGTGCTCAAGCCCAGCCGCCCTGTCGTCTCCAGAAGCCGTTCATCCGTTACCTCAGGATTGAATAGTGTCAGATTATCGCGCAGCGTTCCATCGAATAATTGCACATCCTGCGTAACCATCCCGACCCGCTGATAGAGCGCAGGCAATTTCAGCTTCGTAATATCGATACCGCCGACCCGAATCACGCCCTGGTTGATATTATATAGGCGCAATAGAATGCGGCTAAGACTCGATTTGCCACTGCCCGTACGACCGATAATGCCGAGCCGCTCCCCGGCTTCAACCCGAAACGTCAGGTTGCTAAGAACTGGCTTATCCTCGTTATAGCGGAAGGATACCGCATCAAATTCTAGGCTAAGCGCTCCTTCTGGCAATGACTCCTGATTCCCACTCACAATCTCACTGCGGCTTGCCAGTAATTCTCTGGAGCGGAGCATGCCGGATTTCGCCTTCTGAAACTCCTGCACCTGATCCCCTAGCATTTCAATCGGATCATTCAGCATCTGAGTATATTGATAGGTAAGGAATAGTACGCCTAGCGATATTTTACCGGATAAATAATAGTGAACTCCGAGCAGCAGCACCGTTGTCACGGCCAGCGCGAACAGAATGACCGTCGTATTCCAGGGAACGACCCGCAGCATCCATGCTCTCCGGCCCTTCATCGCCAGCACACGCATCGCACGGAAGAAGCGGTTCATCACATAAGGCACATGCCCGTTAGCCTGAACATCCTCGATCCCGGCGATCCGCTCTTCGATCAGACCGAACAGGGCTGCACTCGCCTCCCGTTCTTTCTTGGACGACTGCACGCCCAGGTTTCGGATGACGACCATGAACAGAATCGCCAGCAGTGTGAACAAGGTCATCACACCCGCAATCAAGCCATTAACACTGAACATATAGCCCAGAATCCCGGCCAACATCACAAAGCTGCCGATCACCTGTACGATGAACATGGCAAAAAAATTCGAGATCCCCGTAACATCCCCATCAATCCGTTCAATCATTTCACCCGGCGTCTTCACATTATGAAACCGCATATCCAGCTTCAAACAGTGTCTGAGCAGGTCCCCGCGCAGCTGGTTCGTCGATCTCCAGGCGACATCATTACCGATATAGCTGACCGCCACAGTAAATAATTGATTACATACAGCCACCAGCAGGAAAGCTCCTGCCAACAGCAGCAAGCTGGAGACAAGACCGCCCTCAGCAGCCGTATCGATAAAGCGCGCAATGATTTGCGGATTTATAAGTTGTAAAGCCGTTGAAGCCAGCAGTAGAACGGATAGAAGAACCAATTTCCCTCTGACCGGCTTCAAATAGGTGAACAGCCAACCCATCGATATTTTCTCTTTGTTAGACATGTCTTTCCCCCGTTTTCCTTGGCAGCACAATATTTCCCATTATCCCATAATTACTTAGCCTGCTTCAAAGTAAAAAACAAATATAATTAAAAAAGCAACACAAAAAAGAGCCAGAATAATCATTCTGTCTCTTTTCCCGTAATGGTATTGAATTCAAATCGAAATTTTAGGAGTGTGATTGTTCCTTCTCGGCGGTTAATACCGCTTTACGGGAAAGATTAATCCGTCCCTGTTGGTCGATCTCGGTAACCTTGACAGTAACCGTATCTCCGATGGCAACCACATCCTCAACCTTAGCAACCCGTTCAGTCGACAGTTGAGAAATATGCACCAGACCATCTTTACCCGGCAAAATTTCTACGAAAGCGCCGAATTTCTCAATTCGTTTTACCGTACCTACGTAAATTTCACCGATGACAACTTCCTTCACGATGCCCTCGATAATGGAACGGGCCTTGTTATTCATCTCTTCATTAGTCGAAGCGATAAATACACGTCCATCCTGTTCAATATCGATCTTAACGCCGGTCTCTTCGATAATCTTATTGATAATCTTCCCGCCGGCTCCGATCACATCGCGGATCTTGTCCGGATTGATGTTCATGATCGTAATCTTAGGCGCATACGGAGACAAATGCTCCTTCGGAGCTTGAATGCGTTCCTGCATTTTGCCGAGGATGAACATACGTCCTTCTCTCGCTTGCTCCAGTGCTTCGGACAAGATTTGACGGTCGATCCCGTCGATCTTGATGTCCATCTGGATCGCAGTTACCCCTTCCGCTGTACCCGCTACCTTGAAGTCCATATCGCCGAGATGGTCTTCCATCCCTTGAATATCGGTGAGGATCGATACTTGCTCTCCGTCCTTGATCAGACCCATAGCAACACCAGCTACCGGAGCCTTGATCGGTACCCCTGCATCCATCATAGCCAGCGTGCTGGCACAGATGCTCGCTTGAGATGTGGAGCCGTTCGATTCCAATACTTCCGATACGAGACGAATCGTATAAGGGAATTCCGTTTCTGGCGGAATGACCTTCGACAACGCCCGTTCACCCAATGCACCATGTCCGATTTCACGGCGTCCTGGTGCGCGCAGCGGACGAGCCTCGCCCACGCTAAATGGCGGGAAGTTATAATGGTGCATGAAGCGTTTGGATTCCTCCAGGTCGATGCCATCGAGAATCTGTACATCGCCCAATGCTCCAAGCGTACATATGCTGAGCGCTTGCGTCTGACCGCGAGTGAACAGACCGGAGCCATGCGTGCGCGGCAGCAGATTGATGTCGCATTCGATCGGACGAATCTCGTTCAATTTCCGTCCATCCGGACGAACCTTGTCATGGGTGATCAGGCGGCGCACTTCTTCTTTGACGATATCATGCAGCACTTCCTTCACATCTTCCAGCAGCTCAGGAGATTCTATGTACTTCTCCTCAAAATAAGCGACAGTCTCGTCATTGATCGCATCGATTGCATCCTGACGGGCATGCTTCTCTGCAATTTTGACAGCTTCAACCAAGCGCTCGGATGCATACGCGCGAACTTCGCTATTCACCGTCTCATCGACAGCATGGAGTTTAACCTCCATTTTCTCTTTACCGGCGACAGCGACGAGCTCTTCAATCGTGGCGATAATCTTCTTGATCTCATCATGCCCGAACATGATCGCTTCCAGCATCACTTCTTCCGGAACCTCATTCGCTTCGGCCTCAACCATCATAATCGCATCTTTGGTACCGGCAACAACGACATAGATATCGCTGGCTTCTTGCTGAGCAATATCCGGGTTGATGACGAATTCCCCATTCACGCGTCCAACTGCAACACCGCCAATCGGGCCGTTAAAAGGAACATCCGATATACTCAGCGCAGCCGAAGTACCGATCATAGCAGCTATCTCAGGCTCGCAGTCCTGATCCACGCTCATGACCAAGTTCACAATCTGCACATCATTCCGGAAGCCTTCCGGGAACAATGGGCGAATTGGACGGTCAGTCAAACGGCTGGCGAGAATTGCCTTCTCACTAGGACGTCCTTCACGTTTAATGAAGCCGCCGGGAATTTTACCCACAGCGTACAGCTTCTCTTCATAATTTACAGTCAGCGGAAAAAAATCCAGATCCTTTGGTTCTGCAGACGCCGTTACTGTACACAAGACAGCTGTATCTCCATAACGCACCATTACCGCCGCATTAGCCTGCTTGGCTAGACGACCGGTCTCCAATGTAAGAGGTCTTCCTCCCAATTCCATTTTTACATGATTTTCCATGAAATCCCAATCCCTCCTTATTCACAAATAAAAGTTCGTTACAACTCTCATTATTTCCTGCTTCTATACAATTCATAAAAGCAACAAAATTTTATACCCCATTCTATGCCTAAAACAAAAGCTCCTCACGGAGCTTGTCTTCAAACAGATATGCATCATCATACTTGCGAACCAAATATTATACATTCCTTCGTAAAAAGCAACCCGGAAGCGACCATTCGCTGCAATAGCGCGCGGCGGCTACCAGGCTGCTTCTCAAACAAAGGAAATTAACGACGCAATCCGAGTCTTTCGATCAACGCGGAGTAACGTTTAACGTCTTTGTTCTTCAAGTAAGCCAACAGCTTGCGGCGTTGACCAACCATCTTCAGAAGACCGCGACGGGAATGATGATCCTTCTTGTGCGAACGCAAGTGATCCGTCAAATTCACGATGTTCTCCGTGAGGATAGCAATTTGTACCTCTGGTGATCCGGTATCGGATTCATGAGTTTTGTACTCTTCGATCAATTGTTGTTTACGCTCTTGAGTTAATGCCATCCTATCCACCTCCTTTGCAGAAATCGCCATTAGCCTAGTAGTCGGACGGTGAGACCTGACAACCAAGCCAAGGTTTATGTCGACATGCAAGAGAACCTGCATGAGCAACGTAAATCAGTATAACATAGGTAAGAGATAAAAGTAAATGATGCTTGTTCTCGTTAATCCTTGTTAGACAAAATTCGCTTCGCCGTCCCGGCATCATTAGAGATTTGAGCGACTAATTCGTCGATGGAAGCAAATCTGCGCTCCTCACGGATGAAATCGATCAGCTCTACGGATAGAGGCTTGCCGTACAAGTCCTCGTTGAAATCAAGCAGATGGATTTCGATCGATGGAACAGTTTCATCCGCATGGAAGGTCGGCTTAACGCCTAAATTCATAACTCCCTGCAGCACCTGATCGTTATGATTCACTCGGACGGCATATACGCCTTTTCTCGGCAGAACATAGTGCTCATCAAGCTTCAGGTTCGCAGTAGGAAAACCGATCGTGCGCCCGCGTTTCTCGCCGTGCATCACTACTCCCGCCAAGGAGTATGGGCGGCCGAGCAGACGCCGGATCTGCTTCACATTCCCTTCCTGCAGATCGAGGCGAATGCCTGAGCTGCTGACCTTGTCGCCTTCAACCCGAAGAGGCGGTACAATCGTGACCCCCAGCTTATAATCGCTTAGCTCACGCAGCATCTCCGCGTGGCCCTCGCCTCGATAGCCGAAGTGGAAATCAAAGCCGACTACAGCCGTATGAATCCCGAGCGGCAGCAGCATGCCGTTGACAAAATCCCCCGGGCTTACACGTGAGAAGTCGTCATTAAACTCCACAATATATAAATAATCGACACCCATCTGGCGGATGATCTTCTCTTTTACCGTCGGCGGGGTCAGATACCCTTCATAGTCACCCTTCTTCATGACTTCCTTCGGATGAGGATGGAAGGTCATGACAGCGGAAGGTAAGCCCTGCTCAGCAGCAACCCGTACCGCAGACTCAATGACGCTCGCATGGCCCAGATGCAGCCCGTCGAATTGACCGATCGCAACCACCTGCGTTCTGGCATGCTCAGCTATCTCTTCTTCAGTTAATGGATAAGTCAAGTATATTGTTTCCACAATTGTCTCACCTGCAATTTCACGGTTTATAAGCCTTAGTTCTCTAACGAAACGGAGTATCGCTCACTCCGCAGCCTCATTAGACGAAAAACATGCTGGAAGCCTAGTCCACATCGGGCAGAAATACCTTTACGGGCGTAATCGCCCCGGTCTCTTCCCCTACGCGGAAAATACCTAAAAATTGCTCCGCGGGGCCATATAAGCGAATCACGTCTCCGCGCTTCGCCGCTGGCTTCACAGCATAAGGAGATATCCTCTGCCCTTGCAGTGCGGCCTGAAGCTTCTCCTCTTGAACAGTATGTGCTGGCAAATGCTGAACAGCCCGATCGATAGGCAGCAGGCAAGACTGCAGTGTTCCGGCCTGAACATGCTCAGATACCTGTTCCAAGGTGAGGCAATGCTCCTCACGTATTCCTGCTGACATCGTCCGCTTCAGAATTAGCATCGATGCAGGGACGCCCAGAGCCTTGCCGATATCCACACAGAGCGTGCGGATATAAGTGCCTTTGGAGCACAGTACGCGAAAGGACAGCTCCGGATAGGGTTTATCCGCTTGATACGAGAGCAGCTCCAGCTCATGAATCGTCACTTCACGCGGCTTGCGTTCTACTACCTTGCCCTCGCGGGCCAGCTCATAGAGGCGCTTGCCGTTTTGCTTCACGGCCGAATACATAGGCGGAATCTGGGAGGTCGTACCGATGAACCGTGATAGAACATCAGATACCTGCTCTGCATCTACAGAGACCTGCTCCTCACGCTCTATCACCGTTCCTGTCATATCCTCTGTATCCGTGGCAATGCCGAGTACCAGCGTTGCCTCATACTCCTTCGGCAGCTCCTGCAGGTATTCAACCATTCTGGTCGCCCGGCCCAGACATAACGGCAATACGCCGGTCACAGCCGGGTCCAGTGTACCCGTATGACCGATCCGCTTCATCTTGAGGATGCCGCGTGCCTTGGCCACCACATCATGCGAGGTGAAACCGACCGGCTTGGCGATCGGGAGTATTCCTTCATAAGGTATCATAGCTGTAATTTCACCTGCTCCACGACACGGGATACGATCTGCTCAGGCACTCCCTCAATCCTTGCTCCAGCCGCGCGGACATGTCCGCCTCCTCCGAAGCTCTGGGCGACCTGCGCCACATCTACCTTGCCGGCAGATCGAAGGCTAACCTTAACCGCACCCTCATGGATCACTTTGAACAACATCCCGACTTCAACACCTTGGATATTGCGGGGATAATTGACAATCCCCTCCAGATCCTCATGAATCGCTCCGGTCGCTCTCATATCCTCGTCAGTAATTGTAACCCAGCCAATCTTGCCATCCTCCGTCATCTGCAGCCCATTGAGCGCCCTCGTCAACAGCTTCAATTGCGGCAGGGTCATCTGCTCAAGCAGCAGCTCGGACAGTCCTGGCCCATCCACCTTATATTCTAGCAGATCCGAGGCAATCGCCATGACCTTCGGCGTTGTACTCGAGTATCTGAAGCCTCCGGTATCAGTTAATAATCCGGTATAAATCGCTGTAGCAACCTCGTAGTTCAATGGAATCTCCATATATTTCAGCAAATCATACAGAATCTCCGCAGTCGCAGCTGCATCAGGGATAATGAAGTTAACAGCGCCATAAGCGTCATTCGTCGGATGATGGTCGATATTCAATATAAGAGCGTCCTCGGTAAAATACTCGGCGGTCTTGCCGACCCGCTTGAAATCCGCGCAATCTACACAAATCACATGCCGGAATTTAGTATCTAGCGGCGTGGCCGACAGATCCACGATCCGGTCAGCCTGCCATAGATAGCTCATGCGCCGTGGGATCGGCCCTTCATTGACCATCGTATAATTTTTGCCCAGACAAGAGAGAAGCCAGCCCACCGTTAACGTGGAACTGACTGCATCTCCATCCGGCTGAATATGCGCTACGACCAGGAAATCGTCATGTTCCATCAGATATTGTTTGACCTGTTGGAACTCACGTTCTTTGGTTTGCATTGCCGTCTCCTCTATTTTCAATTTTGATCTTCATCAGAAATTTCATCGAGCAGCTTCTCGATCCGGCTACCATAAGCGATAGACTCGTCAATCTTGAAGATCAGCTCAGGCGTATGCCGCAATCTGATCCGCTTGCCTATCTCGGTCCGCAGGAAACCCGTCGCTTTCTCCAGACCTTTGAGCGTATCCTTCTTCTTCTCTTCATCGCCAAATACGCTAAGATATACTTTCGCTTGCGATAGATCATTCGTCACCTCGACACCGGTCACTGTAACAAACCCGATGCGCGGATCTTTCAGTTCCCGTTGGATCAGGACGCTAAGCTCTTTTTTAATTTCTTCGCCTACCCGGCCGGTACGATTCTTGGCCATTGATGACACCTCACCTTACTTCGGTTCGACGGTCTCCATCACGAATGCTTCGATCACGTCGCCCTCTTTAACATCATTGTAATTATCCAAAGTAATCCCGCACTCGAAGCCTTGAGCGACTTCCTTCGCATCATCTTTGTAGCGTTTGAGGGAATCGATCTTGCCCTCAAAGACGACGATACCATCGCGAATCAAGCGCGCTTCTGCAGAACGGGTGATCTTCCCGGAAGTAACCATACAACCGGCAATCGTTCCCACCTTGCTAACCTTGAACGTATTGCGTACTTCAGCATGCCCGATAACCACTTCTTTATAGACCGGATCAAGCATCCCCTTCATCGCCTGTTCAATCTCTTCGATCGCATTGTAGATAACGCGATGAAGTCTAATATCTACATTCTCTTCCTCGGCAGTCGCCTTGGTCTGACTATCTGGACGAACGTTAAAGCCGATAACGATTGCATTCGATGCCGCTGCCAGAATAATATCCGACTCAGTAATAGCTCCGGCACCACTATGGATAATCTTCACTCGTACGCCTTCAACTTCAATCTTCTCAAGCGAGCCCTTCAGTGCTTCGACTGAACCTTGAACGTCCGCCTTGATAATGACATTCAGATCCTTGATCTCGCCTTCCTTGATGTGGCGGAACAAATCGTCGAGCGTCACTCTTGTATTCGCACCAAGCGCGGATTGACGTTCTGTCGTCGCACGCTTGTCAGCGATGGAACGAGCCTTGCGCTCATCCTCGAACACCATGAACGGATCGCCAGCTTGTGGAACTTCGTTCAGACCGGTAATTTCAATCGGTGTCGAAGGCCCTGCTTCCTTAATACGGCGTCCTTTATCATTGACCATCGCCCGTACACGTCCGAAGCAATTCCCCGCTACGAAAGCGTCGCCCACCTTAAATGTACCATGCTGAACGAGCACTCGAGCAACCGGTCCACGGTTCTTATCCAGCTCAGCCTCGATCACGGCACCACGTGCGCGTTTATCAGGATTTGCCTTATATTCATTCACTTCAGCTACGAGCAGGATCATTTCGAGCAGGTCTTCCAGACCCATTCTCTGTTTAGCCGAGACATTAACGAAGATCGTATCTCCGCCCCATTCCTCCGGAACGAGCCCATACTCGGTCAATTCCTGCTTCACTTTATCCGGGTTGGCTTCCGGTTTATCGACTTTGTTCACCGCTACGATAATCGGCAGGCCTGCAGCCTTGGCATGGTTAATCGCCTCAACGGTCTGTGGCATAACGCCGTCATCCGCAGCGACGACGATGATGGTGATATCCGTCAATTGGGCGCCGCGAGCACGCATCGCTGTAAATGCTTCGTGACCCGGGGTATCCAGGAATGTAATTTTCTTGCCGTTGATCTCTACTTGGTATGCCCCGATATGCTGCGTAATACCACCGGCTTCACCGCTGGATACATTCGTTGAGCGAATCGCGTCAAGCAGCGTCGTCTTACCATGGTCAACGTGACCCATAATCGTAACCACTGGTGGGCGTTCCTTCAAATCAGCTTCATCATCCACTTCCTCGATCGTCTCGAAGCGATCTTCCTCAACCGGAATCTTCACTTCTACTTCTACGCCGAAGTCGCCGGCCAAGAGAAGAATCGTATCGATATCCAGTTCCTGGTTAATCGTAGCCATAACGCCGAGCAGCATTAATTTCTTGATCACCTCGGAAGCATCCTTATGCAACAGCTTTGCTGCTTCGCCTACGGTCATCGTACCGCGTACAATGATCTTCTTCGGTGTATTATCGATCTTCTCGCGCGGAGGCTGATTTTGCCCGCCTCTTCCACCTCTGCCGCCTTTACCACCGCGGTTCTTGAAGCCGCCCTGACGGTTGTCGTCGAAGCCTCTTGACTTATTGTTATTATTCGTGAATTTGCCCTTCTTGGCACCCTGATTCTGTCCACTGCCGTTGGATGCTGGCTTCTCAAACTTCTTACCACCCGAGTTGCCTTGGGTAGATGCAGTAGAGTTGCTACGAGCCGGCTGTGATGAATTGCTACGTTGTTGGCCGCTACCTGCTTGACCTTGAGGGCGTCCGGTTTGTCGATTTCCTGGTTGGTTCGCATTTTGTTGTGGGCGTGACCCCTGCTGTGAACGTGAACCTTGTTGCGGGCGTGAGCCTTGCTGACTTCCCCCGTTAGAACGTTGTTGTGATGCTGTATTACTGCCTGTGGCAGATGGTCTGTTGGAATTTGTTTTATTATTCATGCTTACCTGCTTTTCCTGTTGATTTTTGTTACTGCCTGTTGCTTGATTGGAAGCAGTGGCTTGGCCCTGCTCCTGCTGCCCGGAGCCCTTCTTCGCAGTCTCCGTCTTCACGCTGACCGAAGCCTGCTTAGCCGGCGCTTCTGCGCGCCCGCCGCCTTCACGCTTGGCTGCAGCGTTGCTCTTAATATCCTTGAAGAATTGCTCCACCTTCGTGACAGATTCATTCTCCATGACGCTCATATGGTTGTTAACCGGGATATTAAGCCGTTTAAGAATCGTTATAATTTCCTTGCTGCTCATATTAAGTGATTTCGCATATTCATAGACTCTGAGTTTATCTTTGTTCTCTTGTTTACTCAATATACTCCACCTCCGGCGTTTTCTCGACTTCTTCTCGAATCATATCGGCAAACCCTTGATCCGTCAGTGCTATTACAACCCGTTCCGGCTTTCCTATACTCGAACCCAGGCTGATCCGGCCTGGTCCAATGATCAAAGGGACTTTGTATGTGCCGCATTTGTCGCGGAATTTCTTGTGGGTATTATTTGAAGCGTCCCCCGCAACGATAAACAGCTTGGCCTCCTTGGACCGGATGGTTTTCATTACGATCTCATCGCCGGTCACTAACTTGCCAGCCCGCATCGCCAGGCCAAGTCGGGACAACATTTTACTCATCGCTATCTTCCTCTTCGCGCTCCTGGCTTAGCAGGAATTCATCCTCCACCGCCAGGAAATCATGGGCCAACTGTTCGTAGACCTCGGCCCCAACCGTTGCCTTCAAGGCACGGTCCAGCGCGCGGTTCTTATGGGCGAGCTTAAAGCAAGCAACCTGTCCGCAAAGATAAGCACCACGTCCCGATTTTTTGCCAGTCAGATCGATCGAAACTTCACCTTCTGGTGAACGTACCACACGGATCAACGATTTCTTGGGCATCATTTGCTGGCAAGCCACGCATTTGCGCATTGGTATTTTTTTAGCTTTCATTTCAAGCCCCCCATACATACTCCCGGTTATGCCTATTTCTCTTCAAAAGAGGTTGTTTATGTTCCATCAAATACTAGTCTCTAGTCTATAGATACGGAGTCTTGCGGCAGTTCATCCTGCTCGGTTCTCTCTCTGCCGAATTCTTCCTCTGCCTGGGTCTCACTCTTAATATCGATCTTCCAGCCTGTCAGCTTGGCAGCGAGCCTAGCATTCTGACCCTTGATACCAATGGCCAGGGAAAGCTGGTAATCCGGCACGATGACGCGAGCCATCTTCTCAGCCTCGAATACCTGCACTTCAAGCACCTTGGAAGGGCTTAATGCGTTGGCTACATACTCCTCGATATTATCAGAATAACGCACGATGTCGATCTTCTCGCCATGCAGCTCGGTTACGATCGTCTGAACGCGGGTACCCTTAGGACCTACGCAGGAACCGACCGGGTCAACCTCACTATTGCGGGAAAAGACAGCGATCTTCGAACGGAATCCCGCCTCGCGTGCAACAGAGCGAATTTCTACGACCCCGTCGAATATTTCCGGCACTTCCAGCTCGAACAAGCGCTTGAGCAAGCCCGGATGGGTGCGGGACAGCAAAATTTGCGGGCCCTTGGTTGTATTTTCAACCTTTGTAATATACGCTTTGATGCGGTCACCGTGCTTGAATTTCTCTCCAGGCATTAATTCGTTCAGTGGAAGATGGGCCTCGATCTTGCCAAGGTCAACATATACATTACGCATATCCTGACGCTGCACAATCCCAGTAACGATATCCTCTTCCTTCTCGACAAAAGCGTTATAGATCAGTCCGCGCTCTGCTTCACGAATGCGTTGGGTTACGACCTGCTTCGCCGTTTGCGCTGCAATCCGTCCGAAATCTCGAGGAGTAACTTCAATCTCTGCGATGTCATCCAGCTGAAAGTTGGGATTCATCTCGCGTGCGGAGTGAAGTGAAATTTCCGTGCGAGGATCGAGAACTTCTTCAACAATGAGCTTACGCGCGAACACTTTGATAGAGCCCGTATGGCGATTCATATCTACACGAACGTTCTGCGCCGTATTAAAATTCCGTTTATAGCTGGAGATCAGTGCTGCTTCAATGGCTTCAAATAGTATATCTTTGCTGATCCCTTTTTCCCTTTCCAAATCATTCAAGGCTTCGATAAAATCCATACTCATTTGCCTCGAGTTCCCCCTTTCATAATCCTAAATAAGTGTTGTTAAAAAATAATCGCCAATCTGGCGCTAGCAACTTTACTATACGATACGATATGTTTCTGCTTGCCAATCTCAATGATAAGCTCATCATTCTCAAAAGAGAGAAGACGTCCCTCAAATTCCTTCAAGCCATTCACCGGTTCGTATGTAGTCACAAACACATCCTTGCCGACAGCCTTGGCAACATCCTCCGCTTTCTTCAGTGGGCGCTCCGCACCAGGCGAGGACACCTCAAGAAAATAGGCGGAAGGGATCGGATCTTTCTCATCCAGCTTCTCGCTAAGATATTCGCTGATCCGTCCGCAATCATCAATGTCAATGCCGCCATCCTTGTCGACGAAGACGCGCAGAAACCAGTTGCTTCCTTCTTTTACATATTCGATATCAACCAATTCAAAGCCGTTCTCCTCTAAATAAGGCATAACCATCTGTTCAACGGCTGCTTTGATCTTCGGTGTGCTCAAGAGTACATTACCTCCATCAATTGTTTCCTGTATACCAAAGAGTAAAGAGTGGGTTTCCCCACTCTTTAGACAACGGTTCTATCTCCATGATTACCAAAAAAATTATAACATAGTCTGGTAATAGTGACAAGTAAAACACCTTTACCGTCCTTATTCGCATCCCGCCGCAGACCTGAACGGCCACTTGCAGGAATGGGATCAGAACAGGGAGAGCTGGTTACTCTCTGGCAAATCACGGAAGCAGCCCAGCGCGCCGAGCAATTCGATGATCGTCTTACTTGCTTTGGATCTCTGCTGGAAATCCTCCACCGAGAGGAATTCTCCATCCTCCTTGGCTGCAGCAATGTTCCGCGCCGCATTCTCCCCGATCCCTGCCAAGGCAGAGAACGGAGGAATCAGAGCATCGCCGTCCACGATGAAGCGGGTCGCATCGGAACGATACAGATCGATCGTCTTGAAGCGGAAACCGCGTGCCGTCATCTCCAATGCCATCTCCAGAATCGGCAGCATCGCCTTCTCCTTCGGCAGCGCCTGGAAGCCCTTCTGCTCGATCTCCTCGATCTTGCGGTATATTGCTTCATATCCCTGACAGCATAACTCAATATCGAAATCTTCCCCACGGACCGAGAAATAAGTCGCGTAGAACTCGATCGGATGATATAGCTTGAAGTAAGCGGTACGCACCGCCGAAATAACATAAGCGGACGCATGCGCCTTCGGGAACATGTACTGGATCTTGAGACAGGAATCAATGTACCACTGTGGCACCTTGCATTTCTTCATCTCATCGATCCATTCCGGTGTCAGGCCTCTACCCTTACGAACGCTTTCTGTAATTTTAAAGGCGAGTCCAGCATCCATTCCCGCCTTGTAGATCAGGAACAACATAATATCATCCCGACAGCCAATCACCGTCTTAATGTTGCATGTGCCGTTCTTGATCAATTCCTGGGCATTACCCAGCCAAACGCCAGTACCGTGGGACAATCCGGAAATCTGCAGCAAATCCGCGAACGAAGATGGCTGTGATTCGACGAGCATCTGGCGTACGAACTTGGTTCCCATCTCGGGAACCCCATAAGTCGCAACCGGTGTCCGAATTTGCTCCGGAGTAACCCCTAGCGATTCAGTGGAGTTGAACATGCTCATCACCTTCGGATCATTCATCGGGATCGTCGTTGGATCAACCCCGGTTAAATCCTGCAACATCCGCATCATCGTCGGATCATCATGGCCGAGAATATCAAGCTTGAGCAAGTTGGCTTCAAAAGCATGATAATCGAAGTGAGTCGTCTTCCACTCCGCGCTCGTATCATCAGCCGGATATTGTACAGGTGTAACATCTTCGACTTCAATGTAGTCAGGTACGACGACGATCCCGCCTGGATGCTGGCCGGTGCTGCGCTTCACGCCGGTACATCCAGCCGCCAGCCTGCTCAGCTCAGCTCCGCGCCAATGCTGATGATGCTCTTCCTCGTATTTCTTCGTGAAGCCGAATGCCGTCTTCTCCGCCACGGTACCGATCGTACCGGCGCGGAATACATTCTTCTCGCCGAAGATGACCTTCGTGAAATTGTGAGCTTCCGGCTGGTATTCCCCGGAGAAGTTAAGGTCTATATCGGGGACCTTATCGCCTTTAAAGCCCAGGAAGGTCTCGAACGGAATATCCTGTCCCTCTCCCTTCAGCGGCTGGCCGCATTTCGGACAATCCTTCGCAGGAAGGTCGAAGCCACTCGGTACACTACCATCCAGGAACCATTCACTATACTTGCATTCCGGATTCCGGCACATGTAATGAGCCGGAAGCGGATTAACCTCGGATATACCGAGGAAGGTAGCCACGATCGAGGAGCCGACCGAGCCCCGTGAACCTACGAGATAGCCGTCCTGATTGGATTTCTTGACGAGTTTTGCCGAGATCAGATAGTTGGCCGAGAACCCGTATTTGATAATCGGCTCGAGTTCTTTTTCCAACCGCTTGACTACGACCTCCGGCAAGTCTTCTCCATACATAGAGCGAGCCGTATTATAGCAGGTCGAGCGAATCTCCTCGTCAGCCCCCTCAATAATCGGTGTGAACAGCTTGTCCGGGAACAGCTCAATCTCTTCGAAGGAGTCGGCCAGATTGGCGGTATTCGTGACTACGACCTCATACGCTTTGTCTGCACCGAGGAATTCAAATTCTGCCAGCATCTCATCCGTCGTGCGGAAATGAGCATCCGGCTTGCGAATATCCTTCAAGGGACTGAATCCGGTAATGCCATGGATCGTAATATCGCGAAAAATTTTATCCCTTGGCTCAAGATAATGCACGTTCCCGGTAGCGATCACCGGCTTACCAAGCTTGAAGCCGATCTCGACCACCTTGCGAATCGCCGTCTTCAATTCTTCAACACTGCCGACCAGACCCTTGTCAACCAGATGCATATAGAAGGTTATGGGCTGGATCTCCAGCACATCATAGAATCCAGCAACTTCCTCAGCCTCTTCGACCGTCTTATTCAGTACAGCCTCGAAGAACTCACCTTTCTCACAGCCTGAGATGACGAGCAGTCCTTCGCGCATTTCAGTCAGCTTCGATTTTGGGATACATGGGACCCGCTTGAAATACTCCGTATGCGACATAGAGATCAGCTTGAACAGATTCTTCTTACCGGTCATATTCAAAGCATAGATTCCGCAATGGAACGGACGGGTATTGGATAGATCCTTGCCGACCCTATCGTTCAAGCGATCGAGCGTAGTCATCCTCTCCTGGGTAACAGCGTCCTCAATCAGCCCGAGTAATACACCGGCTAGCGCTATCGTATCATCGATCGCACGGTGATGATTCTCCAGCGAAACCTTGTATTTTGCCGCGAGTGTGTTCAATCTGTGATTTTTCAGACTTGGGTGTATCATCCGTGCCAGTTCCAGCGTATCCAGCACCGGGTTGTCCATCGTCGGTCTGCCCAGTTCCTTCAGCTTCGCATTCACGAAATCGACGTCAAATCGGGCATTATGGGCAACCAGCACCGCATCCCCGGCGAATTTCACAAATTCCTCGAGCACCTGGTCTACCTCTGGCGCGCCTTTGACCATGTCATCATTTATGTTAGTCAACTGTTGAATATGATAGGGAATAAGTTCATGTGGATCGACAAAGGTGGCATAGCGGTCGATTTCCTTGCCTTCCTGCATTTTAACCGCGGCGATTTCGATAATTTTATTCTGTGTTACCGATAACCCGGTGGTTTCAATATCGAATACGATATAGGTCGTCGTCTTCAAATCATCAGGACGCGGGTTAAGCACCACGGCCACATTGTCATTAACTACGTTGGCCTCGACCCCATAGATCATCTTGATCCCGTTCTTCTTCGCGGCCTTCGCCGCATCGGGATAGCTCTGCACTCCACCATGGTCGGTAATGGCGATCGCTTTATGCCCCCATTTGGCCGCCGTCTTCACATAATCTCCGATGGGAGTTACCGCATCCATCGTACTCATCGTCGAATGCAAATGGAACTCAACGCGCTTCTCAGCAGCATTGTCCTTCCGAGCTGGCGGAGCGCTAACCTCACATAGATCAGAAGGAATCATGACGAGCTCAGGGATGCTCATGAAGCGGTCCATTTCTACTCTACCGCGAGCTTTGATCCATTTGCCATTCGCCAATTGCCCCATGATCTTCAGATCTTCCTTATTCTTCGCAAACAGCTTCATTTGCAAGGAATCGCTGAAATCCGTGATATTAAACATGAATAGAGTATTGCCATTACGCAATTCCTTACTGTCTAGACCAAAGATCGTCCCTTGCACGGTTACCCGCTTCTCTTCATCCTGAAGCTCCTGCAGCGAAATCGGCTGATCTTTGATGTCATAGCCGATCTGTAGTTTAACCGCTTCTCCATTGTCTTCCTCCGGCGGAGTCTCTGCGGCCATACTCTCCATCATCCGCTGAATCACTTCACGCTCTTCTTCTACGATTCGCTGCTGGAACTCCTCAAGAGCCTCTTCATTATTCTCAGCAACATGCAGCTTGACCCTCAATTCGAGGCCAAAATAAGTCTCATAGAAGGTGGTTATCGCCCGGTCTATATTCTTCTTACGGGCCAGTTCCAGCGCCATCGCATCGCTAAGCGACACCGTAACAAAATCGTCTTCGACCTCATAGCCCGCCCTGGTCATCCATCCGTTAACGGAAGGCACCTCACGCTGTACCCATTCCAGGAACAGCTTCCAGTATTCCTTCACGATCTGTTCTGCAGTCAACCCCTGATCATAGTGAAAAACAAAAGTAATCCGGGCGATATGCTGCATCCGTTCCTGGATGCGCAGGCAGAATGTCCTATACATCTGGGCTGGCACAAGCGTCTGTTTGCAGATCGTTATTTTCCACTCGCGGTTGCTGCGACTTACTTCTACCTGATCGATATACCCATCCAGAAAATAGGGATCGATCAGTGAAGCCGGTACTTCCGCCTGCTTCATCAACAGTTCAAGTCTGGTTCTTTTTCCCTTGACGTCGGTCATGTCTTCCTCCCCCATACTCAAATAGTGGCACATCGGTGCAAAAATTAAGGCCTCCGCGAAACAGCCGGACAGGAGCTTGAAGCAAAGATTACCTGTCGTGGCCGTTTCTGCCGGAAAGCCTTAATAACTTTATATCTACTGAACTCTAGTCCAGTTCATCCTTACACGGTTCTTGCGGCAGGACTAATTAATAGGCTCTGGCAAAAACGACGGTATGCTTGGCCGGTTCGCCGCAGACGAGGCATTTCGTCTTATGAACCTCTGGCTCAAACGGGATATTCCGACTAGTTGCTCCAGTCTCCTCTTTGACTTGATGCTCACAAGCCTCGGAACCGCACCAGCCCGCAAGTGTGAAGCCGCGCTTCTCCTCCATGCTAGCCTTCATCTCATCCAAAGTATCAACGGAATAGAAGTGCTCGTCACGGAATGTCTTGGCACGGTTGAACATTTCCTGATGCACCTGTTCGAGCATCATTTGTACCTCTTCCACTAGACGATCCTGTTGTACGATCTTCTTCTCGCCGCTAATACGCGATACGAGTACACAGACGCCATTCTCCATGTCACGAGGGCCAATCTCAAGCCGCACAGGAACGCCGCGCATTTCATACTCATTGAACTTCCAGCCCGGACGAACATCCGCACGATCATCGATGCCTACACGAATGCCAGCCTTCTTCAGCTCAGTGAACAATTCATCACTACGGGCAATCACCATATCACGTGTCTTCGGCGGCCCGATCGGGATGATCATAACCTGCTTCGGCGCTACCTTAGGTGGCAAGGCCAGCCCACGGTCATCACCATGCACCATGATCAATGAACCGATCAAGCGAGTGCTGACTCCCCAAGAGGTGGTATGCACGAATTCATGCTCATTCTCACGATTCAAATACTGGATATTGAACGCAGTGGCAAAATTGGTGCCCAAATAATGCGATGTTCCCGCCTGAACGGCGCGCCCATCCTTCATCATCGCTTCGATCGAGAAGGTATCCACCGCTCCGGCGAATTTCTCGGAAGGTGTCTTCTGTCCAGTAATGACCGGAATCGCCAGGAAATTCTCTACGAAATCGCGGTAGATTTCCAGCATCCGCATCGTCTCTTCCCGGGCTTCCTGTTCATTCTCGTGGGCGGTATGACCTTCCTGCCACAGAAATTCGCTCGTGCGCAGGAACGGAAGCGTACGCTTCTCCCAGCGAACCACGTTAGCCCACTGATTGATCAGCACCGGCAAATCGCGATAGGATTGAATCCATTTCTCGTACATATGGCCGATCATCGTCTCCGAGGTCGGTCTGATCGCCAAGCGCTCTTCCAGCTTCTCACCAGCTGCTTCAGTGACCCAAGGAAGCTCAGGATTGAAGCCTTCGACATGCTCCTTCTCTTTTTGGAAGAAGCTCTCCGGTATGAAGAGCGGGAAATAAGCATTGCGATGCCCCGTTTCCTTGAAGCGGCGATCCAGCTCAGCCTGAATATGCTCCCAGATTTCATAGCCGTCCGGCTTGAACACGATACAGCCACGTACTGGCGAGTAATCCATCAGATCCGCTTTCTTGATGACATCGATATACCAGCGCGAGAAATCCTCTTTCTGCGGGGTAATTTCCGTTACAAATTGTTTCTCCTCGTTTGCCATAAAAACTCTTGTCCTCCCGTAAAAAACCTCATAATTATCCAAATAATCGAAGTATATCGTTATAGGTGACTGCTATCATTAGCAGGAACAGCATAGCAAAGCCGATAAAATGAACCAATCCTTCGTAATTGGGATCTACCGGTTTGCGGCGCAGCGTCTCAATCCCCAGGAAGATCAGACGGCTACCATCCAGCGCCGGAATCGGGAACAAGTTGAATATGCCTAGATAGAGACTGAGAATCGCCGTCCATCTCGTAAGCTGCACAATCCCTTGCTTGGCAATTTGACCCGTTACCTCAAAGGTTCTTACCGGTCCGCCGAGATCATCCATCGAGAACTTGTTAATCAACTGCTTGAATCCCAGGAAGATCAGCTTCGTCGTATCAACCATATCCGTTCCGGCTCTGGTGATCGATTCGCCGATAGAAGCGCTACGCATCGGGAAAAAAGTAATAATGGTGCTGCCTACTTTCCCTGACTGCTCATTACCTTCCGCACGGGGAGTTACCGTGAAGTTCAATTCCTGTTCTCCGCGTTTCACCGTCCAAACCATCGGTTTATCCTTGGAAGCTTGGATCGCCTCAATCATCTTGTTCGCATCAGTTC
Source organism: Paenibacillus aceti (assembly GCF_003614185.1). Taxonomy (GTDB): domain Bacteria; phylum Bacillota; class Bacilli; order Paenibacillales; family Paenibacillaceae; genus Fontibacillus; species Fontibacillus aceti. Next base: position 833,006 of record NZ_KZ987724.1, on the reverse strand, counting down.
CAACCGGCTGACCATTGATTTTCTCAATGATATCGCCTTCCTGAACTCCAGCCTCAATCGCAGGCATTCCCTTCACCAGTTCACCGATCTGCAGGTGGCTCGGCTGATCAAGCGGAATTCCAGCCATCAGTGTATACACTGCAAACAATACAAAGGCTAGAATAAAGTTCATCAGCGGCCCGGCAAAAATCGACAGCGCCCTCTGACCTACGGTCTTACTGCCGTATTGGCGATCCCGCGGTGCGATTTGCGTCTCCTTGCCCTTGACGACGAGCATCGCCTGCGGATGCACCTCATATCTCACTTGCTCTCCGTCAACATCCAGCGTGACGGACAGATCATCGACGAGATCGATTTGCTGCACCTCACCGCGAATTACATTCTTGCGGCTATCCAGACGATCCAGGTAGATCTTACGCACCTTATTCTCTTCCAGGCGGAGGGCTATCGTCTGACCGTTCGAAATCTCGATCAGCTCAGGATCCTCTCCGGCCATACGGGCATACCCGCCGAAGGGCAGCAGACGGAATGTGAACTGCGTCTCGCCTCGCTTATAGGCGAATAATTTAGGCCCAAAACCGATAGCGAATTCCCGTACTAATATACCGGCGCGTTTTGCAAAGAAATAGTGCCCCCATTCATGCACCGCCACAATGACGAAAAACATGAGCACTGTCAAAAAAATAATCTTCAGTAGTTCCAATCGAAAGCATCCTCCTTTTGGCCACGGATCGTCCAAGTTCTTTTTAGATTATCATTATTCTCCGATCAGGCACAAGAGAATACAAGAATGAATCTTTTCCAGTATGACGTCAGCAGCCCTGCGAGGAATTTACAGTGATTCAGCAACCTCTCTCGCCCACTGGTCAGCATCCTTGATTGCTTCAAGACTTGGATCGGCCAGAGCAACATGTCTGGAAAGCACGGTCTCGATAAGATATTCAATTTTGAGGAATGAAATATCTCTATTCAGAAAACGAGCCACTGCCACTTCATTGGCTGCGTTAAACACTGTCGGTGCCGTACCTCCTATTTTACCACACTCAAAAGCCAGTCTTAAACATGGAAAACGCTCAAAACTCATCTCTCTGAAATGCAGCTTGCCGACCTCTGCCAGAGAAAGGCGCTGTGAAGCCGAAGTCCAGCGTTGCGGATACGATAGCGCATATTGTATCGGGACGCGCATATCCGGCGTACCCAGCTGAGCGATAATGCTCCCATCACGATATTCAACGAAAGAGTGGACGATGCTCTCAGGATGAAGCAGAACTCCGATCCGCTCAAATTCGAGTCCGAATAGCCAGTGGGCTTCAATCACTTCCAATCCTTTGTTGACCATCGTGGCTGAATCAATCGTCACCTTGGCTCCCATAGACCAGTTCGGATGCTTCAAGGCATCCTCCACCGTAACATCTACGAGCTGATCCCTAGTATAGTCGCGGAAAGAACCCCCGGAGGCTGTCAGAGTAATCCCTGCTACATCCCCCATATTCTCGCCATTCAGGCACTGGAAAATCGCCGAGTGTTCACTGTCGACCGGAAGAATGGAAACCCCCTTCTCCTTGGCCAGAGCCATTACCAGATGGCCTGCTGTGACGAGCGTCTCCTTGTTCGCCAGGGCGACCGTCTTGCCCTCAGAGATAGCCGCTAAGGTAGCTGGCAAGCCTGCACTGCCGACAACAGCTGTGATTACGGTATCGGCCTCAGTCCCGGCTGCGACCTCGATCAAGCCTTCGTCTCCGTAGCTAAGCTCTACATCAGCCGGAATCAAAGGGCGAACCCGTTCCGCCAATTGCTTGGTCCCTATAGAAGCCCTCTTCGGCCGGAACCGATTCACTTGTTGAACGAATAAGTCCACATTGCTTCCGGCAGCTAGTCCTTCAACGCTAAACTGCTCAGGATGCTGCTGAACAACATCCAAGGTCTGCGTCCCGATCGAACCCGTCGAGCCGATAATCGCAATTTTCTTCATAACGCACCTCACCACAATAATGTAATGAAACAATTTCAAGGTTCAATGAGTGACTTTTCAGCACCGAGAAGGTTGGATGAAGCAGGGTCTGAGGAAGCGGAGCGTACGTTTTGGGTACGTGAGCACCGGAAGGCCCGGCTGAATTCAAGATTCGATGTCGAATCCGCTCCTTAAGAATAATCCTCGTGATCAAAAGGTACTCATTGAACTTCCTCTAGTAGGGGAGGAGGAGGAGGATATGTATGAACGGAAATACTGCAACCC
>NZ_KZ987724.1:779706-830760 GCF_003614185.1 Paenibacillus aceti | reverse complement strand
CGGAGCGTACGTTTTGGGTACGTGAGCACCGGAAGGCCCGGCTGAATTCAAGATTCGATGTCGAATCCGCTCCTTAAGAATAATCCTCGTGATCAAAAGGTACTCATTGAACTTCCCTTCCAATCTAGGTTCAATGAGTGACTTTTCAGCACCGAGAAGGTTGGATGAAGCAGGGTCTGAGGAAGCGGAGCGTACGTTTTGGGTACGTGAGCACCGGAAGGCCCGGCTGAATTCAAGATTCGATGTCGAATCCGCTCCTTAAGAATATTCCTCGTGATCAAAAGGTACTCATTGAACTTCCTCTAGTAGGGGAGGAGGAGGAGGATATGTATGAACGGAAATACTGCAACCCAACTATCACACCGATCAAGAATGCCCCCATGTCCCGGTAAAATCGTACCGGAATCCTTGATTCCATAAGCCCGCTTATAAGCCGATTGAATCAAGTCCCCCATCTGTCCGACCACAGCCGCTATAATTCCCAAAGCGATAGCTCGTCCAACCGACAGCAACCCTCCGGAAGCAAGTGCGAAAATAACGGCAGCCAGCACCGATAACACGATGCCGCCGATCGCTCCTTCCACCGTCTTGTTCGGGCTGATCGCTGGCCAGAGCTTGTTCTTCCCAAATCTGCGTCCGACAAAATAAGCCCCGGCATCACTGCTCCAGATCGAAATCAGCAGCAGGAAGGTCCAGAACAAGCCTTGACCATCCTGCGTATTTCGGGTTGCTACGATCGAAGAGAAACCGATGCCGATATACACCATTCCCAAGAACAGTAAGGACACCGTAGCGATCGGAATCTCATTCTTCGTGATCACCGTAACGACCAGCAATAATAGCATCAGCAGAGCAAATACGCGCATCAGCTCCCAAGGCATCTCGAGCCCGAGCGGTCCCCATGGGAAAAGGGCATAGAGTACACCCAGATAGCCTAGTATGGCAGGCACACTGAAAGAAGGCAACTGTATCATTCGTACAAACTCATAGAAACCAATCAAGGCCATGAGCAAAATTAATAGATGAAAACTAATTCCGCCGAGCAAGCAAAGCCCGAGGAAGAAGCCTCCCGCTACAATTCCCGTGATCAATCGTTGTTTCACTGGTCTGCACCACCCCTCTTCACTTGGATAACCCGCCGTACCGGCGTGTTCGCCGTTGAAATTCTGCTACTGCAGCGAATAAATGCTCACGTCCGAAATCAGGCCAATACAAATCCGTGAACCATAGCTCACTATAGGCGGTCTGCCACAGCATGAAATTGCTAAGTCTAAGCTCTCCGCTCGTCCGGATCAATAGATCCGGGTCCGGCAGACCGGAAGACAACAGCCTGGACTGAATCATCTCTTCAGTGATATCCTCAGCAGAGATTTCACCTGCCTGCACACTGTGGGCAAGCTCCTTCACACTCTCTGTAATTTCTCGTCTACTCCCGTAATTCAGAGCGAAGTTCAAAATAAGTCCTGTGTTATTCTTGGTCCTCTCAATCGCTTCCTTCATCGCAGCGATCGTATGATCAGGAAGCTCCTTCGTATAGCCCATCATACGGATTCGTACATTCTTCTGCACTAGTTCATCCAATTCCAAAGCCAGAAACTCTTGTGGAATAGCCATCAGATAGTCTACTTCTTCCTTAGGACGTTTCCAATTCTCTGTAGAGAACGCATATAGCGTCAAGACAGATATGCCTAATTCATCGGCTGCTATGGTAGCCCGTTTTACAGCCTTCATCCCGCTACGGTGGCCCATATTCCGCGGCATTCCCCGTTTACGCGCCCAGCGCCCGTTACCATCCATAATGATCGCAACGTGCTCGGGAATATTGTTCTCTAAGAGATCTGCAACAGACAGATTCTCAGATGACGCGGGTCTATCCCCTTTTTTCCACCAGGATTGAAATAGCTTGATCATTTCTTTTCCTCCAGTAGGTGATGAAAAAGAGACAAAACCCCACCGTAATTGGAGGGGCCGCTTTTCGTCTCTTAAACTTCCATGATCTCTTTTTCTTTAGCTGCAAGCACTCTGTCCACTTCCGCGATATATTTATCAGTCATTTTTTGAATGTCATCCTGATGTCTACGAGATTCATCCTCGGAAATGTCCGTTTTTTCAAGTTTCTTAATGTCATCATTAGCATCGCGGCGAATATTGCGGATGGCGACTTTGGATTCTTCCCCGTACTTCTTGGTCATCTTCACCAGCTCAACCCGGCGTTCCTCGGTCAGCGGCGGAATCGACAACCGGATGTTGGTGCCATCATTAGCAGGCGTTAAGCCCAAATCCGATTTCATGATCGCCCGTTCGATGTCGGACAATGATGATTTATCCCAAGGCTGGATCATCAAGGTACGGGAATCCGGCGTATTGATGTTAGCCAATTGGTTCAGCGGAGTCAGCGACCCGTAATATTCTACTTGAATGCGGTCTAGCAACGCTGGAGTTGCTCGGCCTGCGCGTAGAGTAGCAAGATCTCTTTTCAGCGCCTGAATGGCCTTTTCCATGCGTTCTTCAGCATGCTTCTTGATCGTTCCTGGCATTAATCTACACTCCCTTTGACGATCGTCCCGATTTTCTCACCCAGGACGACGCGCTTAATATTACCTTGTTCTGTAATAGCAAACACGATGAGCGGAATGTTATTGTCCATGCAAAGCGATGAAGCTGTAGAATCCATTACGCCCAGGTTCTTGTTAAGTACCTCAAGATAAGTCAGGACTTCAAATTTCTCAGCTGTCGGATCTACGAATGGATCCGCCGAGTACACTCCATCCACCTTGTTCTTAGCCATCAGAATGACTTCAGCTTCAATCTCTGCTGCGCGAAGAGCTGCTGTCGTATCTGTTGAGAAGAATGGGTTCCCCGTACCAGCTGCGAATATAACGACGCGGCCTTTCTCCAGGTGGCGAATCGCTCTGCGACGAATATACGGTTCAGCGATTTGCTGCATCGCAATCGAAGTCTGAACCCGGGTTGGCACATCGATCTGCTCCAATGCATCCTGCAGAGCCAGTGAATTCATGACCGTAGCTAGCATGCCCATATAATCGGCCGTCGCCCGGTCGATCCCTTTGGCACTGCCGGCGATGCCGCGCCAAATGTTGCCGCCACCGCATACGATCGCTACTTCCACACCAAGCTCGACAACTTCCTTCACCTGTTCAGCGATCGAAGAAATCGTCTCCCCATCAATACCATATCCATTCTGGCCGGCGAGCGATTCACCGCTGACTTTCAAGACAATACGTTTATAAACTGGCTGTTTCAAATGCATACCCTCCACAATCATCCTTCATGAGGCATCGTATATACCCTGTCCACACTCAGCTCAAAGGATATATACGCGCTCTCACGCAGGGCTTAGGTCAAGCCAAACGATATAACCGTTTTGTGTATACGGAAATACCCTTTTGGATTCCATCCTGATCTGATGTTATAAAAGAAGGAACACCGTGTGTTCCCACTTTTGTAATGTAATTCGATTATACTATACGATGCAACGATGCGTTAATTTAGTTCTTAACTTGAGCCATAACTTCTTCTACGAAGTTATCCACTTTTTTCTCCAGACCTTCTCCAAGCTCATAGCGAACGAAACGACGGATCGAGATGTTCTCGCCGATCGTGCTGATCTTCTCGCTTACGAGGTTAGCGATCGTCTTGTCTGGGTCTTTAACGAAAGTTTGCTCAAGCAGGCAGAACTCTTCGTAGTATTTGTTAATGCGGCCTTCAACCATTTTATCAACGATCTTCTCAGGCTTGCCTTCGTTCAAGGCTTGGGCTCGCAGGATTTCCTTTTCCTTCTCGATTTCTTCTTGAGGTACTTCTTCACGACGAACATAGCGAGGGCTCATCGCTGCGATATGCATAGCAATGTCACGAGCAAATTCCTTGAATTGATCGGTCTTAGCTACGAAGTCAGTTTCGCAGTTAATTTCAACCAATACACCGATACGTCCGCCAGCATGGATGTAGGATTCTACAACACCTTCGGTAGCGATACGGCCTGCTTTGTTAGCAGCAGCAGCCAGACCTTTTTCACGAAGCAATTCAATTGCTTTCGTCAGATCATTATTCGCTTCTTCCAAAGCTTTTTTACAATCCAACATCCCTGCGCCAGTTTTTTCACGTAGTTCTTTTACCAATTTTGCATCAACAGCCATTGTTTATTACCCTCCATATCGATTTAAGCAGATAGTTTGATAAAGCTTCCTTTAAAAAAAGGGTAGCGAGAGGTTTAACACCTACTAACCACCCTTTTTCATTTAATTTATCATTTCCCTATAAAAGCTGAATTAAGCTGTAGTCTCTTCGCCTTGGTTAGCTTCGATAACAGCGTCAGCCATTTTGCTAGTAAGCAATTTAACTGCACGGATCGCATCGTCGTTACCAGGAATTACATAATCGATTTCGTCCGGATCGCAGTTTGTATCAACGATACCTACGATTGGGATACCGAGTTTACGAGCTTCAGCAACAGCGATACGCTCTTTGCGAGGATCGATGATGAACAGCGCGCTAGGCAAGCCCTTCATGTTCTTGATCCCGCCGAGGAATTTCTCAAGACGATCTTTCTCTTTGCGAAGGATTATAACTTCCTTCTTAGGCAATACAGTGAAAGTTCCGTCTTCTTCCCAAGTTTCAAGCAGTTTCAAGCGGTCGATCCGCTTTTGAATCGTTTGGAAGTTGGTCAGAGTTCCGCCGAGCCAACGTTGGTTAATGTAGAATTGACCAGCGCGTTCAGCTTCTTCTTTAACAGAGTCTTGAGCTTGCTTCTTAGTACCTACGAACAGGATTGTTCCGTTCTCACCAGCGATGCCCTTAACGAAGTTATAAGCCTCTTCCACTTTCTTGACTGTCTTTTGCAAGTCAATGATGTAAATTCCGTTTCTTTCAGTGAAGATATATTTGTCCATTTTCGGATTCCAACGACGTGTTTGGTGTCCGAAGTGTACCCCTGCTTCAAGCAGTTGTTTCATGGAGATTACTGCCATCTTCACGCACCTCCTAAGTTTGGTTTTTTTGATGCTTCCTCCGCCAACGTCATTTCCCGCCAAGACTCCCCATGAGTTGTACCCATGATAGGAGCACCCTTCGCGAAATCAGTCAGCGTGCGTTATAACACCGTCAATTAATATACCATAAGTAAAATGTGGATGCAACAAATCGCTGCAGCTTTTCTCGAAAAAATGCACTTCATGCAAAAAGCTCCCTACATTCAGGAGCTTCTTCAATAAATAGAATGATTGACTTTAGGGTTGTCACTTTTTAGGAGCGATGATCTTATCGATAATCGAATCATAATCCTCTCCAACCTGGAAGGAATAGGTGCCAGTACGTATTTTAGCGTTGATTTTGCGCGCCCTGGCTTTCTTAAGGAACCCTTCCTTATCATCGATAACCCCCTTTTTATAGAGCCCGTCAGCGACATTGGTCAATGTATTTCCATAAGTAATCTTATACTGTACTTCAGCGGCCTCCGGTTTGTCTGGCTCCTTGGGGCTGTCCGTCTCGGGCTTCTTAGGCTCAGCTGTCTTGGAGACATCGCCCGCCTGGTCTCCCCCCGCAGCTGGAGCAGCAGGAGTCTCCGGCTCGGCAGGAGCCTCCGCCTTCTCTGCCTCAGGATCAGTCCCCGGCTTCGATGCCTGATCAGCATCTTCAGCTTGTCCTGTCTGCGCAGACTTCGCTTCCCATTCTTCTTCTGTAAGCAGCTCCTGATCATGCTCGACGACCTTCAGATTGAGCAGCTCGGCTGCCTGTTCAACCTGTTCCTTCGTCCATAGCTTCTTGCTGCCGCCCTGGGAGAACGTCATAAGCTGGAGCAGCAGTGCTCCGACAATCAGGCCAATCCCAAGTCCCATCATGAAATGACGATTCTTGAACATCAGGCTTCCTCCCTCTTGGCTAGCTGGAGAATAAGCTGAACCTCTCCACGCGGAATACCGAGGGATTTAGCGATTGAATCCATCGATTTGCCTCTAGCGTATAATTCGAACAACTGCGGATAACGGTCCCGCACCGTCTCAGAGACTTCTGGCTCTGGCTCCACTTCAACGATCGGCTCCGACTCTGGAGCAAGCTCCTGTGCCACAGCCGCCTCATTCGCCGCATCATCCCACTGAACCTGTACATCTTCAGCCGGGAGCGTCTGAACAGGGGCAGCTGGGGGCGCCTCTGCGCTGGAAGCCGGGACATCAACTTGTCCCGTCGAAGGATGAAACTCCCGAGCTGATTGCTCTATCCCAATGACCCGCTGTCTTAGTTCCGCAATCTGCTCCTGCTGCGCCAGCTGCTTAGAGACAAAATCCTGCTTCATTTGCGATACAAGCTCAATGAGTTCGTTATTCTCTTGTTCGATATCTGACATAAAATGCTCTAAGGTTGCTTCCAACTCATGATTCGCACCAGCCTTCGCCTGCGCAGCCGATTTCCGCTCGGGAAGAAACAGGGCATATACGAGCGCTGCCAATCCAAGGAGCACGATGTAGAACCACGGATCACTTAATGACAATGTTACCCTCACCTTTTTGCTGTAAAAATAATAGTTTTCTTATATATAATTCCAGTCTATCTATTATAAAGACAAATCTATATGATGCCCTTTATATGGATGCTCCGCCGGCTTCTCTTTCTCACTCTCATCCTGATGCTCGCTTGATGATTCGCCCTGCTGCTGTCCAGCAGCCGATCCCTCATCACGCTTCACCTGTGAGCTAAGTGCGCCTTCATCCACCTCGGTGCTGCGTTGTCTCTGGAGTTCACTTTCCTTGATATTCTGAGCTGATAGCAAGCTTTGGTCGATCTGAGGCCTATGTTGTCCCTCGTGCTGTACACGTCCTGCTTCACTAGTCCGTGGAACCGCAATTTGCAACTCAATAGGTTTCAAATCCATGGGATCGCCTCTCTTCCTCTAAATATAAGGTGACATCGTAATATCCCCTTCACTATAGTAGAAAGACATGCGCGAGATCGGATCTTTTATGTATTTCGTATAACGTCCAATAACGACCCTTGACCCGCCGTATATCATTTTCAGCACATCCACACGAGCCTTGCCCGTATCTTCCAGAGCCTTCTCAATATCGAGTATCCGTTCCTTAATATCGTTGATTTCCTGGAGGTTTGATTTCTTAGTCAGTCCGAGCTTCGAGCGCATCGCCACTTTATCCGGCGTCAGCCTGCCCATAGATGCCAATTGATCGAGCAGAGTCAGCGCTTTATCCGTCTTGTCCATATTGACCATAATATCTTTAATCTGCTGCCTTAAAATCTGCAGCTCATTACGAAGCTCCGGCACTACACCAACTTCTATCGAGGTAGTGGTCGACATCGGATTTCCGATGATACGCGCAACGACCCGCTCGCCAGCCTGAATAGTCCCCCCGACGATAAGGCCTTTGGAACCGTTGCAGATCACGTCTCTGGCAGCGCGAATATTCGAATGCATGATGCTCTGTGTAGCGATTACATCTTCACCAGCGATCACATTAGCATCCTGGATGAAAGAGCCCTTCACATTATGACCGGCTTTAATAAGGCCTTTGTTATAACCGATGATTCCTCCGGTTACCTCTACCGTGCCGTCCGCATACAGCTCTGCTCCTTCAACTCCGCCGACGACGCGAATATCACCGGAGGCCGTTACTTTGAAGCCTGTAAGAACGTTTCCACGAATCACGACGGTTCCGACAAAATCGATATTGCCGGTGCTATAATCAACATCCCCATTGACTTCATATACCGGGAATACATTGATCTTGCCTTTATCCGTCTGCGTGATCAAGCCATCTATAGCTGCATACATCGCCGTCTGTTCCGGGTTCAGCACTACATTCCTACCCACCTTGAATCTAGCTGCTTTGCCTTCCTTATAAGGAATCGGTTCACCGGTGATCGCCATCCCCTGCTTACCAGGAACCGGCGGGATCAGCTCTGCAATCATCTGCCCCTTGCGGACATTGTTAAGACGCATCACATCTTTATAGTCCACTTTGCCATCCTCTGACTCCGCCGGTCTCATACGCTGATCATCATCAAGCGAAATATAATACTTGATCCTTCCATCCTTACCCTGCTGCGACTCTTCACCGATCGCAATCGGAGTCTTACTATAGAAGTACTCTTTCGGGTTCACAACGAAGCGCTTAACAATATCGTGCTGGATTCCGTATTTAACGCCCTCACTGCGCAGATAATGCAGCAGGGCATCCTCCGTGCAGCTAAATTCCTCTTCTTTCTTCAGAAATTGCAAATAGGCAACTGTCTTGTCCTCATTGATACTAACTCCGAGAATTTGTCCCAAATCACCTGAATAGTCCATTAGCCGCTCCTCTCCGAAATCCATTTACCCTGTGGAAAATGACATTTCTCAATCATTACACATGAGCAAATCCCGCTGCTTTTCCAGTGTTCCGCGAAGTCTTAGGATCGCCTTGGAATGAAGCTGTGATATACGCGAAGGAGATAATGACATCACCTCCGCGATCTCACTTAATGATAAATCTTCATAGTACAACAAAGAGACAACCGTCCGTTCCTTCTCAGTCAACTTCTCGATCCCTTTTGTAAGCGAATCCTTCAAAAAGAACTCCCGTACCTTATAATCCGGGTTTTTAGCCTTCTCGTCAACGAGTAATGTAAGTCTTGTCTCAGATTCTTCTTCCCGAATCGGGTCTTCGAGAGAGCAAAGCGTCATAACTGCTACTTCTTGAAGCATCGTTTGAAACTCTTTCTCACTTATGTTTAAATACTCACTCATTTCCGCATCCGTTACCGAACGCAGATATTGCTGCTCCAGATGCTGATAGCCTTCTTCTATTTTTTTGGCCTTTTCTCTGACGGAACGAGGAACCCAGTCGCCTTGCCGAAGCCCGTCCAGTATCGCTCCTCTTACTCTCCATGAAGCATAGGTTTCAAACTGAAGTCCACGTTTGTAGTCGAATTTCTCGACCGCATCGATCAATCCCATAACCCCATTACTGAACAAATCATCCTTAGAGACGTTCTTCGGCAAACCGACGGCAAGACGTCCCGAAACGTAGTCAACTATATGCAGATATTGCTCGATAAGCTGTTTCTTTGCCTCTAAATCGCTATGTTCTTTCCAACGCTCCCAAACATCAGCATAACTCAGAGTGGATGCCTTCCGCTCGTGCATTTGCCCTCACCCTCCTTATTGTTCTGTCAGGTGACGAACGACTTTCGCTAACTCCTCAGGAGCTTTATCGTCAGTAGTCTTCACTAATCTTGGCGGATTAAGCGGTGTGAACTCTTGCTCCGATAAGTCTCCCTCCGGGGTCTGCTTCAATAAGTCACCGATCTCCTCACTCTCATCAGGAGTCGTTAAATCCAAATTGCCACCTTTCTCTGGTTCCGCAGCCAGCGCCGCTTCCTCCTGAGTCTCTACATCCGGCGGAAGTTCCTTGAGGAAGTTGATCATCCAGCTTCCCGCCCAGGACAGGGCGAACCATACCGCGAACGCCACGATCGACCGGATCAGGCTTGTAGCGAACAGATTATTGCCTGCGGAAACCGCGTAAGTGATCAAAAAGCCGATAAAGCCAAACAATAAAAAATAACGGATTTTTCCTGCCATAGCTTACAGTTCCTTTACACCCTTTTGTACACTTCGTATAAATAAAGTGCCCGTCTCACAATCCAATTCAATCGTACGCCCATAATTTCCACCCGTGTCTTCTGCAATTAACGGTATCCCCAGTTCCTGCAATTTCGCTTTGCAGGCCTCCACATTTCTCGGTCCAATCCGCATCGTATCCGTAGCCCTGGCAAAAGTGAACATTTGCGCTCCCCCCGCCATCTTGGCGACAAGACGACTCTTACAAGCTCCCAGAGCCAGCACTTCCTCCAGCAGCTTAGGCACTGCCGTGTCAGCATACTTCGCTACGTTCAGCGCTCCCTCCCGGGCAATCTCAGAGGAAGGAAGCATCACATGCGCCAGACCCGCTACCTTCTTCAACGGATCATGCAATGTTAACCCTACACAGGAGCCAAGACCGGTTGTCCGGATCAGTCCATGCCCGGAAATGACATTCAAATCGGCCATGCCGACCTTGACAACCCGTTGCTCATCAATCATGTTCCAACGGTACTCCCAACGCGGCGAATATTTTAGCGAAAGATTCCGGGTCCGGGATAAGGAAAAACTGGCCTTCAACTTCATGCTGGCCTTCAATAAAAGTCGTATCGATCAAGAGGGCGGAGTCGCCCATTTCTCCGAATTGCAGCAGACCATAGCTGAGAATAGCTCCAGCCATATCCAACGCAAGAGCAGGTACTGTCGGCGTCATCTGCAGGGATGTAAAATCGGCCAACGAGGATAGATATGAACCTGCCAGGATATTGCCGATTTCCGAGAGAGCGGACCATTCCATTTCAGAGAAGCTGTCTTCGCCCTCAACCTCGAAGCCTGCTAATCGATGCAATAGCTTCTTGGCAGCCTCCGGAGATTGAATGAAGAACAGATTGCCAGGAGCATCCCCCTCCACCCGGAGGAAGATAGCCAGCACAACCTGCTCCGCACCGCCTACTTGTTCCGATATCGCCTCGAACGGAAGCATCTGTACTTTGGGAACCGCCATGTCGATCGGCTTGTTCAGCAAGCGAGAAAGGGCCGTAGCCGCATTTCCCGCTCCGATATTGCCGACCTCCTTAAGCACATCCATTTTGAACTCTTCCATATGATTGAATAAGTCCACAGGCTTAACCCTCTAAACTTTCCAACTGAATAATCTCGCTGCGATTCAATACTTCAGACAGGTTCAGCATCACTAACAGGCGCTCTTCAGAAATACGGGCTACTCCTCGCAAATATTTAGCTTTGACCCCGCCTACCACATCGGGTGGAGTATCGATAATATCGCTATTAATGTCGATGACATCATTCGCGGAATCCACGATGAAGCCGACCTCCATATCGTTCGCAGTGACGATAATAATCCGGCTCTGATCGGTATATTCGCTCTCTGGCAGTCCGAAGCGGCCGCGCAGATCAATGACAGGGATGACTACCCCGCGCAGATTAATGACGCCCTTGACGAATGAGAACGTCTTGGGAACGCGAGTAATCGGCATCATACGTTCGATCGTCTGTACCTTGTCCACCTCGATACCGTATTCCTCTTCACCCAGCTTAAATACGATTACTTTCAATTCCTCTCCCATGGAAATTCCTCCTTAAATAATGGCTGAACTACCTCCTGACCTTTTGAACTACCTCTTATTTAATGAAGGCGTTCGGATCAATGATCAGGGCAACCTGGCCATCTCCCAGAATAGTTGCTCCTGCAATCCCCTGTATGGCCGGAAGATATTTACCCAGGTTCTTAATAACAATTTCACTCTGACCGATGAAGTCTTCAACGCTGACCGCAGCCAGGCGATCCCCCTTGCGAACGACGACGATCTCGGATTCTTCCTCCGCATTCTCATCGTAATCCGGTACATCGAACAGGCTCGCCAGCGATAACAGCGGAATATGCGCATCCCGGTACGGAATCATCGTGTAGCCATGAACCTGACGGATCTGGCTACGTTGAATAAGTCCGGTCTCCACGATCGACGATAATGGAATCGCATATTTCTCAGCGCCGACCTTGATCAGCATCGCAGAGATGATCGATAAAGTAAGCGGAAGTTGAACGGAGAACTTCGTCCCTTTGCCCAGCTTGGATTCTACTGATACGACACCGCTGAGGGACTCGATCTTCGTCTTGACGACATCCAGCCCGACGCCACGGCCCGAAATATCGGAGACCACCTCGGCAGTACTGAAGCCTGAAGCGAACAGCAGCATGAAGACCTCTTCGTCCTTCATCGCAGCCCCTTCGCTCTCAGTCACTACGCCCTTGGAGATCGCCTTCTTCAGAATCTTGTCACGATCGATACCGTGACCGTCATCCTCGATTTCGATAAACACATGATTCCCGCTGTGGAAGGCCCGTAGGTTGACCGTACCGGTCTCCGGCTTCCCGGCAGCAATCCGTTCCGATGTGGATTCGACGCCATGGTCAACCGCATTACGCAGCAAGTGAACGAGCGGATCACCGATCTCATCGATTACTGTACGGTCCAGCTCGGTCTCAGCCCCGGTAATGATCAAATCAATCTTCTTATCCAACGATTTGGCCAGGTCGCGCACCATCCGTGGGAATCGGTTGAATACCGTATCGATCTGCACCATTCTTAGCTTGAGCACGATGTTCTGCAAGTCGCTACCGACCCGGCTCATATGCTCTACAGTCTCGATCAAATCCGACCGTCTCACTTCACTGGCCAGTTGTTCCAGACGCGCACGGTCAATCAGCCATTCGCTCAGCAGGTTCATCAGCACATCCAGCCGGTCGATATCAACGCGGATGGTTCGCGAAGGCATCGCTGAACCGTGATGATGAGCAGCCGCCTTCTTCTGCTCCGCCTTGGCTGGTGCTGCGTCCTTGCCTTCAGCCTTCTTCTGCTCCGGTTCAGCTGCGACTGTTGCTGCGGCTTCCTTGGGGGCGGAGGCAAGCTGCTCCAGCGTCTCATGATCGAGCTGCGTTACATCCGCAGATTCGATTTCTGAGAGATTCATAATCATACTCTGCAGCTCATCGGCTTCCTTCTGAGTTATGTAATACAACGAGAAGCTACGGTCGAATTTCTCCTGCTCAATATCCTGCACTGAAGGATTCGACTTAACGATATCGCCATAACGCTCCAGCAGGTCAAAGACCATATACGCTCTCGCCGCTTTGAGCTGGCTGTCCTCACGAATGCTTACATTGATATACAGAACACTATGACCTTCACTGATCGACTGTTCCAATACAGAATACTGGTATTGGTCAAGGCTGATCCCGGCGCTGCTGGCAGCCTGTTCAGCAGCTGGCGCTGCTGCGCTGGTCTCCGCCGCACCGCCCGATGCGAAATCACCCCGCACGATCGACTGCAATGAAGCTACGATCGAACTGACGTCAGACTTGCCTTCACCGCCTTCAGTAATGTCCTCCACCATATCTTGCAGGGCATCGAGAGCTTTGAATAGCGTATCGAAGATAAAATCCTGCATCTTCAGCTTTTCATTACGAACCAGATCGAGCACATTTTCCATCTGATGGGTTAAGGACGACAGATCCTCAAACCCCATCGTAGCCGCCATCCCTTTAAGGGTATGAGCTGACCTGAAGATAACTTGTACGATCCCGATATCATCGGGGGCTTGCTCCAACTCTAGCATATTTTCGTTTAATGCTTGCAAATGATCATTCGACTCATCGATAAACATGGATAAATATTGGTTCATGTCCATGGTGAGGCACCTCCTTCGAGATTCCGTTATTTCACAATCTGTACAAGCTTAGGACCAACCTGCTCCAGCGACAAGACTTGACTGACGCAGCCCAGTTCGATGGCCGACCGAGGCATGCCATAGACGACACAGGACTCTTCGCTCTCCGCAATGGTCGATGTAACGCCTGCATCGTAGAGACGCTTCATCGCCCTTGCGCCATCGCTCCCCATCCCGGTCAGCAGCACGAGATGCCTCTTCAGACCCTGCAGCGGCAAGAGCGATTCGAACATCACATCGACCGATGGCCGGTGCCCGTTGCGGGCCTCGAAGTGCGAGAGGGCTATCTGATAGCCTCCCCCTACCCGAGGTACCACCTGCATATGCAGCCCGCCAGGAGCTACATAAGCGCTGCCCGGGAGCAGTTCCATCCCAGCTTCGGCCTCCATAACATTCAAGGCGCTTAAAGTATTTAAGCGCTGAGCCAGAGACTTCGTAAAATTGGGCGGCATATGCTGCACGATGATGATCGGAGCTGGAAAGTCGGCCGGAAGCTTCTCCAGCACCGCTTTTAATGCTTTTGGTCCACCGGTGGAAGTACCGATGGCCACCAGATCGGTATAACCGGTCTTCGCTCGGGTCAGCAGCCGCTCCAAATCCACTGGCTCCTGCTTCGGCAATGAAGACTTCGGCAGTTTGCTCTCCTTCGTCACCTTCGCAGGCCCTGGTTTCACCGGAGCTTCCTTCGAGGCGGCTACCGGGGCAATTAACTGCTGCGGAAGCTCCGCTGGCTCTGGAGTCGCTATCGTCAATTCACTACTCTTCACGAAGGCTGGCTTCTGAGGACCCTTCTGCCTAGCCGAAGCTGCTGGCTTGTCAGCGCGGTTGCCAGCTACCGGCTTGGAACCCGGCTTAACCTTAGCCGTGCTATCTGGCTTGCCTGCCGTCCGCCGCTCCAGTTCAGGCTTCGGCTGCCGGCTTGGCGGAGCGGCCGGGATCTCCGGCAGCGGCGGCATTGCTTCCTGAAGCTTCGCCTCGAGCGCCGCCTGTCTAAGCTCCCGTCTCTCCTTGGCCAGCATCGCTGCCTTCATCTGTTCCCGCAATTCCTTACCGACCTGCCCGATATCATACGAGCTCGTCGAGGCCGATGGCTTGCGGATAAAGTCGAAGGCGCCCAGCTCCAGGGCCATGATCGTCTCTCGCATTCCCTCTTCGTTAATGCCAGAGAGCATGATTACGGGCAGAGGATGCTCCTTCATAATCACTTTTAAGGATTCCAGTCCGTTCATTTCCGGCATTTCAACATCCATCGTGACCAAATCCGGCTTGAGCTCTGCTACCTTCTCAATCGCTTCGCGTCCGTTAGTGGCTGTGGCCACGACTTGAAATGACGAGTCCAGCTCAATCAAATCGGATATAATCTTGCGCATGAATCCCGAATCGTCAACCACCATCACCCGATAAGACATTTCTCGCATCCCGCATCCACCTTCTGCTTCTTTTTCAGAATCATTTATCACGTCTTAACCACCTATGCATAAATCCCTTGATTCCTGATAAAGTATCACTCGGTTTATTCTGTGGAACATTCAAATACGTCATTGCGAGGCGCTGAATATCACGCGCAGCTGCACTTGCGGGAAAAGCCGTAATAAATGGAGCCTGTTTTTTTACTGCCTGCATTACATGAGTGTCATCCCTCAAATAACCCAGCATCGGAATATCCATTTCAAGAAACTTGTGTGAGACTAGTGAAATTTTATCGGCCACCTGCCGGGCTTCAGCCTCACCGTTTACCCTGTTCACCACCAGCCGGAAATTGACTTGCTCGTCCAGGCCATGCACCACCTTGATCAACGCATAAGCATCGGTGATTGAAGTTGGCTCCGGTGTAGTTACAACCAGACATTCGTCCGCCGCAGTAATAAATTTCAATGTTTCCTTGGAAAGTCCGGCTCCTGTATCAAAAATAATAAAATCCATTTCTTCGGCCATACTCTCAATCTGTGATGTGAAATAATTGAGATCAGCCTCCGATAAAGTAAATAGATCCGCCAAGCCCGAGCCCCCCGCGATGAAGGGCAGCCCCAGCGTCCCTAGCTCGACAATTTCCGAAATATCCCTCTCGCCCCTTAGTAAATGATAGAGGCTGTATTTCGGCCTAGCTCCCATGAGTACATCAATGTTGGCCATACCGATATCAGCATCGAACACCAGAACTTTTCGGCCTAGTAATTTCAAGGCGAGTGCAAAATTGAGGGTAAAGTTGGATTTGCCCACGCCCCCTTTGCCGCTGCTGACTGTCAAGACACGCGCCGAGCGCTGGTTGTTATCAGGTTTCATCGCAGCCCTGTAAGAAGATACTAGCTGTCTTAATGCCTGGGCTTGATCATTCATGACTTGCCAGCTCCCATGACGAGATCGATCATGAACTTGGAATCAGCGACCAGCAGATCATCGGGTACATTCTGGCCATTCGTAATATATGAAATAGCGACCGGGAAATCCTGAAGTAAATTGAACATCGGTCCTACGCTCTCGGTCTCATCCAGCTTCGTGAATATCACCTTCTTCAGCCCGTACCTGCTGAAGTGCTCGGTGATTCTCTCCATATCCTGCGTCTTGGAGGTCAGGCTAAGAACCAGATAAGTCTCGCTGTCCTCTGTTGCGCTGAGCAGACTATGTAATTCCGCTACATGAATTTCATTCAAGTAGTTGCGCCCCGCCGTGTCCATCAGGATGAGATCACAATGCTCCAGCGTCTGCATGGCCCGCTGTACATCGCCCGGCGATTGAACGACCTCGATCGGCACATTCAATATCGAAGCATAGGTTCTAAGCTGCTCGACCGCTGATATCCGGTAAGTATCCGCCGTTATGAAGCCGACCTTCTTATGTGCCCGGAAGATCTGATCCGCCGCCAGCTTGGCGATCGTCGTCGTCTTGCCGACCCCGGTCGGTCCGGCGATATAGACAATGCGCGTATGTTCGCCAATCCCGCCGTCGATCCGGCCCTCCAAAGAGCTGGATACACAGCGCTGCATGTCCTCGACCAGCTCAGCCTCTGATAGCGACTCCTTGGACTCCAGCCATTTGTCATAGACCTTGTCCACCCAGGCTTCAACGAGCTGCGGCGAGAATTCCTTACGCAGCAGGCGCTCTCGGAACACCATAAGCGGCTCGGGCAATTCGCGGCTCTCCTTCTGCTGCTTGGCCAACTGCTCCAGCCAAGCCTTCATTTCACGAATTTCATCCAGCAGCCGTTCTTCCCTAGGGCTTGTTGATGTATATAATCCGGCTGAGGCCGAGGAAGGGCGATGCTCCTCCGTCAGCCTCGGCTCGGGCACCCGGGTCTGGACAGCGACTGCCTCTTCGCGCTGCGCGGATGACACGCTCGCTTCATGGAGAACATCGAAGGCCTTGCTCAGAACCGGATTGTCTGCTTCTGCCGGCAGCCGCGGGCGCTGCTGAGCGCTCCCGCCTGAAGCCGGCGATGATTCACTAGATTTCATATAAACATCCGATACGAAGGATCGCGGCGCCGGCTTAACCGGAGCAGCCGGGACACGACTTGCAGCCTGTCTAGGCGGGCTGGTATCGCTTCCCTCTGAAGCTGCGACGACCTCGATCTTCTTCTTTCGGAACATCCCCATAAAACCGCCGATCTTCATTTCCTTCGTGCTCAGGATGACGGCGTCCGCCCCAAGCTCATCCCGTATTTTCTGCATAGCATCAGGCATCGTATCAACCACATACCGCTTCACTCTCATAAGTTCACCACTCCGACGCTTTGAATTTCAACATTCGGTTCCAGTTCGCTATAGGACAATACCGGTATATCCTGCATACTCCGCTCAATGATCTGTCGCAGATACATACGGATCGTTGGGGACGTCAGCACAATCGGCTGTTGACCGGACTGAATCAAGCGGTTCACCTGCTCGGACAATCTCTGGAAGAGAGTCTGGCTGGAGGCCGGGTCCATTGCAAGATAGCTGCCATGCTCGCTCTGCTGTACGCTCTCGGCGATCTTCTTCTCCAGCGAAGGTCCTACAGTAATGACGCGCATCGTCTCACCCTGCTGCGCATACTGCTGAGTAATCTGACGGGACAGCGCCTGTCTGACATATTCGGTCAGAATCTCTGGGTCCTTCGTATAGGTTCCGTAGTCAGCCAAGGTCTCGAAGATCGTCACCAGATCGCGGATCGATATTTTCTCTCTCAGCAGCTTAGCCAGCACCTTCTGAACCTCGCCTACCGATAATACCGAAGGGATCAATTCATCGACAAGAACCGCATAATTCTCTTTCAAGTTGTCGATTAATGTCTTCGTCTCCTGACGTCCCAGCAATTCATGAGCATGTCCTTTAATCAGCTCGGTCAGATGCGTAGCTACAACGGATGGCGGATCCACAACCGTATACCCCGCCAATTCAGCACGGTCCTTGGTAGCTTCATTAATCCATAAGGCTGGCAGCCCAAAGGCTGGTTCCTTCGTCTCAATCCCTGTGATGGAATCATCATCCATCCCCGGACTCATTGCCAAATAGTGATTAAGTAATAATTCACCACTACCAACGACATTTCCTTTAATTTTAATGACATATTCATTCGGTTTTAGTTGAATATTGTCGCGAATTCGGATAACCGGGACGATCAGACCCATTTCTAATGCACATTGCCGCCTGATCATGATGATCCGGTCGAGCAAATCGCCGCCCTGCGCCGTATCCGCCAGCGGAATCAGCCCGTACCCGAATTCAAATTCAATCGCATCGACCTGGAGCAGGTTGATGACGCTCTCCGGACTGCGAACCTCTTCGATTTGCTGTTCCTCCTCCTCTTGCTCCTGCTCGATCTGCTTCTTATCCATATTCTTCTGCATCCGTCTAGCCGCGATTAGTAAGAAAGCCGCGAACGGTAGCGTTGTCCATGGGCCGATCGGCGTAAATAGCCCGAGCACCGCAATCGTGCCCGCCACAATGTAGATCAGCTTCGGATATGTAAACAGCTGGCTCGTAATATCATCTGCAAGATTTCCTTCCGAAGAAGCGCGCGTAACGATCAAGCCGGACGCCGTTGAAATCAGCAACGCCGGAATCTGGCTCACCAGACCGTCACCGATTGTTAACAAGGAGTAAGTCCCTAATGCCGTCTGAAAATCCATCTTATGTATCGTCATCCCGATAATAAATCCGCCGATCAAATTGATCAGCAGGATAATAATACTGGCGATCGCATCACCTTTGACGAATTTACTGGCACCGTCCATCGCTCCGTAGAAATCCGCCTCGCGTTCGATCTTGCGGCGGCGCTCGCGGGCCTGCTGCTCATTGATCAGACCCGCGTTAAGGTCAGCATCGATACTCATCTGCTTCCCTGGCATAGCGTCCAGGGTAAAGCGGGCGGCCACTTCCGCAACCCGTTCCGAGCCCTTGGTAATAACGATAAACTGCACGACAACCAGAATCAGGAAGACGACAAAACCGACAACCGGTTCCCCTTGGGCAACCCAGGAACCGAATGTAGCAACCACATGGCCGGCTTTGGCCTGCCCCAGAATCAATTTGGTCGTCGATACGTTGAGCGAGAGCCGGAACAGAGTCGTGATCAGCAACATCGCCGGGAAGATGGAGAATTGTAGTGCTTCCTTCGTAGTCATCGCTACCAGCAAAATCGTAAGTGAGAGCGATATATTAATAATCAGAAGAATGTCCAGCAGCCATGTCGGGATGGGAACGATCATCAATAGAACGATACCGATTACCCCTAATAATATGAATAGATCCTTGAACTTCTTCACCGGTCTTCCTCCGATCCCGAGCTTATTTCACTTTACCTTGTAATCTATATACATACGCCAGCACTTCAGCTACGGCCTGGAATAGATCCGCAGGAATGGAGTCGCCAATTTCTGTTCTATGGAAAAGGGCGCGTGCCAGCGGCTTGTTTTCCATCGTAATTACGCCATGTTCCTTGGCAATCTCCTTAATACGCAGAGCTACATAATCCTGCCCTTTAGCTATAACCCTCGGTGCATCCATCTGCGTTCCATCATACTTGAGCGCTACAGCAAAGTGCGTCGGGTTCGTAATAATGACGTCCGCCTTCGGCACTTCCTGCATCATCCGCTGCAGGGCCATCCGTCTTTGTCGCTCGCGGATTTTCCCCTTGACGAGCGGATCGCCCTCCATTTTCTTATATTCATCCTTAATGTCCTGCTTGGACATTTTCAGGCCTTTCTCATGTTCGTATTTCTGATAAATATAGTCCAGAACTGCAAGCACAAACAGAGCTGAGGCAATCTTCAAGCCGAGATTCATCGTCAATTTCGCGGTAAACTGAAAGGCATCCTGAACCGAGAGATGACCGAGCGCTGAAATTTGATCTCTGGCTCCCCAAATCGTGGAATACACGAGAAAGCCGATAATACACAGCTTCAATATCGATTTGAGAAATTGAACGAGCGAGCGCATCGAGAAAATATTTTTGAAGCCCTTGATCGGATCGATCTTGCTGAACTTCATTTTCAACGGATCACCGGTTAACAGGAAACCGACCTGCGCATAATTGACGATGATCGCCATGACGATCGCAACCAGGAATATCGGGGCCAGCGTTAACAGAATCTGAATAGCGTAATCCGTGAACATGATCATTACATTTTCTCTCGTCACATTCATCAACAATCGATGATGGAACACATCCGAGAACATATACACAATCCGTTCCCTCATGTATCCGCCAAAGATAAGCAGGCTCAGGAATGCAGAGAGCAGAATGGCCGCTCCTGATAAGTCCTGGCTTTTTGCGACTTGCCCTTTCTTTCTTGCATCCTGCTTCTTCTTTGGAGTCGCTTTCTCTGTCTTTTCACCGGAAAACAACTGCAAATCCAGCTTTAACCGATACGCCACCTTCGATTTTCCCCCTTACTTCGGCACCTCTCCGATGGTAGCAAATAAATTATGCAGCGCCTTGAACATCACTTCAAACAAATGCTCGAACGCATAGATGAAGCTGGGAATCAGGAGAAGCAGCATCACCAGACCAACGAGGATCTTGAGCGGGATGCCGATAACAAACACATTGAATTGAGGCGCTGTGCGAGCCAGAAACCCGAGCGCTACATCCGTCAGGAATAAGGCCACTACGAGCGGTGCAGCCATTTGAAAAGCGAGTGTAAACGCTTGGCTGAACGTCGTAATTAGAAATTCTGACAGATTGCCATTATAAATTCTCTGAAATACATCATTGGATAGCGGAATCCAGTTATAGCTGCGAATCACCGCATCCAGCAAATAGTGATGGCCGTTCATGCTGAAAAATATCAGCGTCGCAAACACATACTTCAGATTACCAAGTACAGGGACGCTTGTACCCGAAATCGGGTCAAGCACGTTAACGATCCCGAACCCGATCTGAATATCGATGAAAGAGCCTGCCATCTGAATCACCATGAACATCAAGGTGGCCACATAGCCCATTAAGAGGCCGACCAAAATTTCGCGAATCACGACCAGTAAATAACTGAGGTCGCTCGGTATTACCTGATTCGTGCCTTGAATCAGCAAGATGAAGACGGCGATGATGGCTGACAATCCGATCTTGTAGCTATTCGGTACGCCGCGGGATGAAAAGATCGGTGAAACTACAAAAAAGGCTGTCATTCGACAAAAAATCAACATGTAAATTGAAGCACTTTGCAAAATAATGTCCATGATCGTCTCGGCCTAACTGATATAATTGGCTAGATTGTTCAATATCCCATAGGTGAAATCAAGCAGAGTTGATAGAATCCATGGTCCGAATATGAGCAAGCTGATTAGAATGGCCACGATTTTTGGAATAAAGGCCAGCGTCTGCTCCTGAATCTGCGTCGTCGCCTGAAATATACTGACGATAAGCCCGACCAGGAGGCCGATCAGAAGCATCGGCGCGCTAACCTTCAGAACGGTATACACGGCTTGTCCGGCCAAACCGATAATAAATTCCGAACTCATCAACCGTCCCCCCTCTTTTACTCGTATACCAGGCGGGATTCACTCCCAGCCACTGCCGTAAGTGCGGTAATCTATGAAATCTTGCTATGTAACGAAGCTGGTCAATAGCGACTTGATGACCAAATACCATCCGTCGACTAGAACGAACAGCAATATCTTGAACGGCAGCGAGATCATGACCGGAGGAAGCATCATCATCCCCATCCCCATGAGGACGCTGGCAACTACGATATCGATGATCAGAAACGGGATATATATCAGGAAGCCCATCTGAAACGCAGTCTTCAACTCACTGATCGCAAAAGCTGGCACCATAACGCTTATCGGGATATCCTCGTATTTCTCCGGCTTAGCCGTCTTCGTATAGCTCATGAATAATTGCAGATCCTTCGGACGGGTATGCGAGTACATGAATTTCTTCATGGGTACAGCTGCCTTGTCCAGCGCCTCTGTCTGTGAAATTTCACCCTTCATATAGGGCTGTAGAGCTACCTCATTGATCGTCGTCAAGGTGGGACTCATTACAAATAGTGTTAAAAAAAGCGCCAGCCCGACCAATACCTGGTTAGGGGGCATCTGCTGTGTTCCAAGTGAGTTACGTACAAAACCAAGCACAATCACAATTCTCGTAAAGCTGGTCATCAGAACTAGGATCGCCGGAGCGATGCTTATGACCGTAATGAGTAAAATGATCGATAAAGAGCTTGTACTCGGTTCGCCTTCGGAATTCCCGATCTGAATGTTCACATTCGGAATCGGATCGGTCGGAGCGGCGGAAGCCACAGTCACAGCAAAGATGCTCAAGAGCATCAATGCCAAGCTTATAATCATAACTTTGTTCTTCATGAATCCCTCAACCGATCTGTAGATTGTTGCTGCTGATCCTCCAGCAGCTCCTGCATTTGCCGTTTACGGCTCGGCATCTTCTGCAGCTGGGCATGAAACAGTTCGTGAAAATCAGATTCATCCAGCTCTTCTTCCTGCTGCACGTTCTGTTTACGGAAGCGGGAGACGAGCCCAGAAAAGACTGAAGCAAATCCGGCAAACTCCGTCCCCTCTTCTTCAAATGCTTGCTGCAAAAGCATCACATCTTCAGGGTCTTTAATTTTATCGACCATGGAGATGTTCTCGCCTACACCCACCAAATAAATACTGCCGCCGATTTCAATAACCTGCAGCGATTTATTCGGTCCCAGACCGATAGCTCCCAGTGTACGGATCGATCGACTTTGCGACAAATAGCGGTTCTTCCTGCCTAGAAAACGGATTAATACAATGATTAACACTATAATGGCGGCCAGAACAAGGACAACTGTAATTAAATTTTGCCAAAGGTTGAAATCGCCGCCTGGTAACTGGGAATCCGTCTGTGCCAAAAGCATACTAGATACCTATATTCCCAAAGTTTTATTGATCGCTTCGATAACCCGATCAGATTGGAATGGTTTGACGATGAAGTCCTTGGCTCCGGCTTGGATCGCGTCGATAACCATCGCTTGTTGGCCCATAGCCGAGCACATGATTACTTTCGCATTCGGATCGATCTGTTTAATTTCCTTAAGTGCTGCGATGCCGTCCATTTCCGGCATGGTAATGTCCATAGTTACTAGATCGGGATGTAATTCCTTATATTTTTCGATAGCCTGTGCCCCATCCTGGGCTTCACCGACAACCTCGAACCCGTTCTTCGTTAAAATATCACGGACCATCATTCTCATAAATGCTGCATCGTCTACGATAAGAATTCGGTTTGCCATTGATTTAAAATCCTCCCTAAGCTCTACTTATTGTAAATTTTGTATTCGATCCCATTGGCTAACGATATCTGTGACACGAACGCCAAAGTTTTCATCGATGACCACAACTTCACCTTTCGCGATCAGCTTGTTGTTCACCAGAATGTCCACTGGTTCGCCGGCAAGCTTGTCAAGCTCGATAATCGAGCCTTGCGACAATTCCAAGATATCCTTAATTTGCTTTTGGGTCCTCCCTAATTCTACGGTGACTTTAAGGGGAATGTCCATCAGTAAGTTCAAATTATTTTCGTCGATATGACCTAAAGCTGGATTCCCAAAGTTAGCGAACTGCACCGGTTGAACATTCAGATGACGACCTGGCACTCCTCCGAAATGCTGTGGTTCAGCCATCGGCCGTTCCTGCGGCGGATAATAGTACCCCTGCTGCTGTGGCATCGGCTCAGACGGCATCTGTGGCATCTGCGCCGCTGGCGGTGCCGTATATGTAGGAGCTGGTGGCTCTTGGACTGGCGCTGGCGGTTCATAAGCAGGTGCTGGCGGTGCCGGCGGTGCTGCGGCGGCGGCAGTCTCCTGCTTAGCCGGTTCAGACACAGAGCTGTTGATCAGGCTCTCCACCATCTCTTTGGCGAATTTCACGGTCAGCAGTTGCATGATCGTCGAGTCGATCAGATCGCCGATCGTAAGCCGAAATGATACCTTGATTAATATCTCATCCCCCGGCAGGCTGTTCACTCCAGTGCCGCTGGACATATTCAGAATATCGATACCTGGCGGCGAGATGTTCACGAACCGATTGAAGATAGTCGACATCGATGTCGCCGACGACCCCATCATCTGGTTCATCGCTTCCTGAACCGCACTAATGTGAATATCGTTCAATTCTTCGTCCGCCGGATTCCCATCTCCGCCCAGCATCAGATCAGCTATAACCTGCGCATCCCGGGTTTTGATGACTAAAGAATTCATTCCTTCAAATCCGTCAACATACTGTACATGTACAGCAACATGCGGTTTCGGGAACTCGGACTCAAATTCCGAACGTTTTATAATGGATACCTTAGGGGTCGTTATATCGACCTTCTTGCTCAACAGTGTGGACAACGCAGTGGCCGCACTTCCAAACGTAATATTACCGATTTCGCCCAGCGCATCCTGCTCCAGCGGGGTCAGATAATCCGATACGGTTGGCTCCGAGGCTGTATCCTGATTAGCCTGCTTCAGCAAGGCGTCAATCTCTTCCTGGGATAAATAATCTTTACTCGTCAAGCTCCTCAACTCCTTCGCTGACAATTTCATCAATTTGAACAGCTACCCGATCCTTCAGGGTTCCCGGGCTGCCGATATATTTCAATCTCTCTCCGACACGGATCGCTAACCCTTGATCGACCGACTTATTCAGTGAGATCACATCACCTACGGACAATTCCAGGAACTCCCGCACAGTAATATTCGACTCACCCAGCTCGGCGATGATCGGCAGATTGGCCTTGCTGACCCGGTTGCGCAGTGCATCGACTTCCTCTGGAACACGGGATTTCTTCTGTGACACGAACCAGTGATGAACCGACAGCTTCGGCATAATCGGCTCGATGACCACATGCGGAATACATAGATTGATCATTCCGGAAGTATCGCCGATCTTCGTGCTCAATGAAATCAGTGCGATCGTCTCGTTAGGCGACACAATCTGCATAAACTGCGGGTTCGTCTCCAGCCCCTCCATCCGAGGCTGAATATCGATTACAGTCTTCCATGCCTCCTGCAGGCTATCGAATGCCCGGCTGAAGATCCGCTCCATAATAATCGTCTCGATCTCGGTTAATGATCCGATCTTGGACGGAGCGACCCCCATACCTCCTAGCAATCTGTCCAGCATAGCAAAGGCGACGTTAGGATGAACCTCCAGCACCATTCTGCCTTCCAGCGGTTCCGCTTCAAAAATGTTAAGGATCGTCATCTTCGGTATTGAACGAATAAACTCATCATAAGGTAGCTGTTCAACCTGTACCACGTTGATCTGCACAAAAGTGCGGAGCTGCGCCGAAAAATAGGTGGTAAGATATCGGGCAAAATTTTCATGAATACGGGTCAAGCTGCGAATATGATCCTTTGAGAACCGGACGGCCCGCTTAAAATCATAGGATCTTATTTTCTTCTGTGTTTCTTCCTTCTTCAATTCCTCGGCATCCATTTCGCCCGAAGATAGAGCCGCAAGCAATGCATCAATCTCATTTTGCGATAGTACATCTACCAAACCTCTCACCCCCTCAAGAAAAGTAATCTATCAATATCAACTAGTAGTGGTAGTCAGCGAACCTATATTAGTAGATAGGTTGCATAATAAAATTAGTGATATCGATCTGAACTAACTTCCCTTCTGGCAGTGATTTGTTGATCAAATTCAGCAGCTTGGAGCTCAGATTATCCTTGCCCTTTGCCCCGGTCAATTCATCCGGTTTGGTGTCTGCCAAAGTTTTGATAATGATCGGTTTCACTTTAAAATCCTTGATCTTGTCAAAAGCTTCCTTCGTCATCGCCGTGTCGAGCTGGAACGCGAAATCCATGCCGACAACATAGCTTGGGTCCGACAAATTCGTCTTGATGCCTTCGATTGTGGAAGTTACCGATACAATTTCATCCGCAGAAAAATTTTTGGGAACCGCTACATCGCTGACTGCCTGCTTCACTTCACTGCCCCGGTCAGAATTCGTAAGTTGATTCATAAGCAGGAAGGCGGCCAGCACGATCAGTGTGATTGCCAGCAAAATTGTAATGAGCCAAGGCGCCATCTTCTTCATGACCATTCCTCCGTCTGTTGCACTTTAATGGTTGCTGCGTGGATGCCGATTTCACTGTAATACTCCTTCACCATGGAAATGATCTCGGCCGCCTTCTCCAGCACTATAATACGCTTACCAGTAACCAAGGTTACGTATGTATCAGGTGTTTCCTCTACGGCCTCAATCATCAGGGCGTTAAGCCACATCTGCGAGCCGTTCAATTTCGTAACAGAAATCATTATTAACCTCCCGTCTTAACAACAGTAAGTCGTCTGCATTCTCCCTGAGCTTGCCACACAGACCTCAATAGCGGGAGGGGGGAAGCCCTCCCCCGCTAACTGTTAGGCTTATCGTTTCAGGTTAACGACTTCCTGCAGCACTTCATCAGAAGTCGTAATAATCCGGGAGTTCGCCTGGAATCCGCGCTGCGCTACAATCATCTCTGTGAATTCGCCAGTTAAATCGACATTGGACATTTCGAGCTGTCCTGCGACAATAGAGCCTGTACCAGCCTCGGTATTATTCGCAGTAGTCGGTTCAAGCCCGCCATCGCCAATCGCGTTCAGCGTCACCCGATACAGATTGCCGCCGATCTTCTCAAGCCCTTCCGGGTTAATTACCTTGGCAAGCCCGATTTGTGCGCCCGCTTCCGTCTCACCGGTACTCATCTTCTGGATGATCGTTCCGTCTGCAGCGATCGAGAAGGCTGTTACATCCTCACCGATCGGTTCGAGAACCTCACCTCCGGCATCACATACAAGCAAGCCGTCGGAGGTAACCAGCTGACGAGCGGCATCCAGGTGGAAATCCCCTGCTCTTGTCAGGAAAGGAACCTCTTGATCACCGGATAATTTTACAAGGAAGAATCCATCCCCATCGATCCGTAAATCAAGCGGATTATTCGTCGTCATCGCGCTGCCGCCCGTGTGTATCGTATCGATCGATCCGATGGATACGCCGAGGCCGATTTGCTTGGCATTCACACCGCCGCTCTCACCCTCTGCAGGTGCGGTAACACCGGAGACGGTCTGACTCATAATATCCTTGAACATAACTCGTCCAGACTTAAAACCAACGGTATTAACGTTGGCGATGTTATTACCGATTACGTCAAGCTTCGTTTGAAACCCGCGCATCCCGGACACGCCAGAGTACATTGATCTTAACATTTGCTCTATTCCTCCCGTTTGATAGTTGTTAGAGCCGCTTCAGTCGATCTGCGGCATCTGCTTGGCTCTCCGAATCCGGGCCAGCCAAATTAAGAAATAATAACTGCACTATCGATTTGAGTAAATACATTATCCTGCATACTGCTCTTGTCCATCGCCGTAACGACCGTACGGTTCTGCACATTGACGATCAGCGCCATATCCTTCATCAGAATTAAGGAATCCTTGGCTCCCTTGGCAGCCGCGCTGTCGATGGCTGAATTGATCTTGCTGATCTGCTCAGGCTTAAGCTCAATTCCCCGTTGCTCCATACGCTTGACGGCGTGGTTGCTCAGACGAATTAACTCCTTCTGGAACAATTCATCGAAGGAATTCCCCGCCTGCGGCTGGATTCCAGCACTATTCTTCGGCTGCTGAAGCGCACCCGGACGGGCGATGCCTGGGTACAGATTACCTATGCGTACTGGCTCATTCATCGGTCTTCGCCCCTTGATCTACCGGCGGTTCCTCCGGAGCAGTCTCTGCAGGAGGCTGGATTTCCTCGGAAGGCCGATCAGAAGGCTCCTCGACTTCCGGTGGATTCTCCACTCTCTCGATCTTGGACACCTCAATGTCCTGATTTCCGACTCTGACATACATTTGACCATCCCGAACGATCACCGCTTCAACGATTCCACCCGCTTTATCTGAGATAATTACAGGCTTCCCGGTCGCGATATCGTATTCTCCGGTAGTAGTTGATTTATTCCAACTGACGGCCTTGCCGATGAGTCCAGAAGTGTTGCCGAGCGACTGGTTCATCACGGCGATCTGATCGGAAATTTTGACCAATTGCTCTACCGATGAGAACTGTGCCAATTGAGCGATTGTATCCTTATTGTCCATCGGGGATAACGGGTCCTGATTCCCCATTTGCGTAATCAGCAATTTGAGGAAGGCATCCTTGCCCAAGGTGTTATCGAGCTTGCTCGCGGTGGCTACATTCTCAGCCGAGTAATTCGGCCACATGACCTTTGGTGTAACGACATCTGCCATAATGCTTACCTCCTCTCCCTATGCTCTGGCTACGAAGGAGCTGCCCAAGTTCATGGCACTGGCTCTAACCTCGCTAACCCAGTCATTCCATTCTTCATTAAGATCGTAGACAGACAATAATTCCTCTTCAGTACCGGTGGTTACATCACGCCGTTTGCCTTGTTGCTGCTGACCGGTTCCACTGCCTGGCTGCTGCCTTCCGTCATGATACATATGTGAAGAGAGAGAAGTATTCTGCGTTACTTCGAGCTTGCTCACCTGGAGTCCTTGAGCCTGTAATGCAGAACGCAGCTGTGACATTTGTGCTTCAAGAGATTCCTTGGCAAAGGCATGCTCAGTAATAAACTGCGCTACCAGTTGCCCACCCTGCATCTTGATCTGTACATCGACACTGCCCAGATGCTGAGGATTCAAGGAGATTCTCGCTTCAGACATTCCATGGGCTTTAATAATATCCAGCTTATTAATCAGGAACTGTCCTACTTCTTTGCCGAAGTTCTCTACAGGTACGGGCGGAGCCTTAACTGTCAATTGCGCTGCCCCTGCATCACGCAGAGCGAGCTGACCCGCCGTGACGACCTGTCCGAATTGCAAGGATGGCATATCATCCGCGCTTGAAGCGGAACCAGACTTCTCGATTCCCTCCAGCTGTTGTACATTGCCAGTTGATGTCAGAGCTTCTGATGCAGATAAGCCAGTCTTACCAGCTAAATGAATGGCAGGTACAACCTCTTGCCTCGCACTCACGGCTTTCCCGTTTTCGGTGCCCAAGACCTTGTTAGCAGTCAGATGAAGAAGCACGTCCGTCCCCTTATTCCCAGCTATGGAGCGAGAAGATTCCGCAGCAGTGTCCTTCACTTCAGCTTTTACTCCTGTAGCGTCCAGAATGCTCTTCAGAGATCCGAGCATATGTTCAAAGGGCTGAGCGTTAGCTCCTGCAGTTGCACCTGCTGCCTTCGACTCGATATGCGTGGCCGCCAGCTGTAGCAATGTGTCATGCAGCGAGAATTTGATCGTCTCTGCATGCTGTGCCAGTACAGGCAATTGCTCCTCAGCGGGAACCGCTGTATCCATGCCTGAAGCTGCTTCGTTAGGCTGCAGCGACTGCTGTGCCTGAATGATCCAGCTTTGCAGTGCTGACAGAAGCGACGGATTGTCGACCAATGCATCATCCAACTGTTCTAGCTGCTGAAGCAAGCTATCCATTAAATTGTCCAGCGCCTCCGTCTGAGAATCCGTCTGCACTTCCTCGCCAGCCATCTCAGCTGCCCCGCCTAACAGAGCATTCAATTGAGTTAAGAGCTGTACTTGCTGGGATTGACCGCCTCCGCCCATCAAATTGAGCATAGCCTGACTGAATGATTGGGATGGATCTACAGAAGCTGCTCCCTTGCCGCCTCCGGCGGATAGAACAGAGCTTGCCTGATTGCCAGTGAATAAATTAGTTACCGCTTGAGTCATATTTTTTTTCACCTCCTTTCAAGATTCACTATTGAACCACTAAACGCTATTTCGCCACTAGCTGATTCAATATTTTGACAGATAGCTTATCATCCTCGTCGGTCATCTTAGACATAATCTTCGAGCGTGTCGTATCATCGATCGCCCGCAATATCTTCAGCGATTTGTCCGGACTGATTTTATAGGTCTGCAGAATCAGCTTGGCTGCCGAATCTGTTGACATGGCAGCAAATGTTGCGCCTAGTTGTTCATCGTCCAGCGTTTTATTCGTAACGGAGAGCGCCTCCGTCTCCGAATCCTTCTTCAATCTGGATTGCAGTGCAGCGATGGCCAAATCCTCGGAAGGCTTTACATCCTTCAAGCGAATGGAAATGTCCGCCGCCTTCTGTGGGTCCATCTTCTCCAGGATCGCTATCTTGCTCTCATTGCCCATGACACTGAGCATTTGCAGTGTCTCTTCCTCGGTCAGCTTATCGAAGATCGCCGCCGCCTTGCTAGGACTCATATCCGCATAGATTTTCGACAGCTTCTTAACTTCCTTCAGATAATTCGCCGCTTCCTCTTCCTGAGCCGCCTTAGCGGTCACCTCGCGCTGGCTGCTCAGCTCAGTCTGCAGCTTCTTAACCTGGTCCTCCTGCTCCTTCGCCTTCGCGTCAGCCTCCTGGAGCTGAAGCTGCTGCTTCGTCAGCTGTTCCTTCAGCTGCTTGATCGTCGCTTCCGAGCTCTTCTCTTGCAGCTTGGTCTCCTGCTCCTTCTTCTCCTTCGGCGTATCTGACTCTGAATCAGGAATCCAATTTTTGACGATCGGTATTTGCTTGCCGAAGTCAAACAGCGTATCGCGGAAATTCATATTGAATAAAGCCATGAGCACTGTGAGCATTACGATCAAGAAAATGATCGGCGTGACGAAGAATAAAAATCTCGAGAACCCTCCGCCCGATTCCTCCATCTGCTCATCCAGCTCTATTTCATCTTTTGCCATCCATATCCCCTCCTTCGTTAACCATCCATAGCTTTGCCCACTTCTCTTTTAGCGGGCCTTCATGGCGAACCGGACCGTAGCCATCTCGTCCAGTTCGTTTTGTTCCCGAAGAAGCATCTCGTGCTGGAATTTCTGCTTGGCCTTCTCCTTGGCTTTCAGCCAAACCTTCTCATCAAGCATCTTGCCGGTCAAATGCGATTTCTTCTTATCGACATTGACTTCAGCCCGTTTCACATCGCCGGTTTTCCGCAAAATACATACTTCTAAATAATCCATATAATATTGGAGCTCCTGCAGCTTCACTACCGAAGCCGTATTCGCCATTTCCGACTGAATTTCAGCCATAGCATTGGAACGATCCAGGAACAGCTGCTCCAAGGAGCGCTGCTGGGCTTGAAGCTCGCCCACAGCAGCAGATAGCATCCATTCAGCCTGAGTTTTCTCATTCGACTTCAAATCAACGACTTTCTGATATGCGTAACGGAACTTCATCGTTGTATTTGTCACTCCCTAGTAAATTCGGAAATTAAACGTTCCTGTGCTTCGGACAGCACTACCTTCTCATCTACCTTCTGCTTCGAAAAAGCCCAGATGCTCTGGATAAAGCTTATCGCTTCGTCGATCTCCGCATTGGAGCCTTGCTGGTAAGCGCCGATATTAATCAAATCCTCGGATTCCTTATACACTGCAAGCAATCGTTTGTAATTCTCAGCTGCCTCATTCTGTTCCTTAGTCACGATATCCTTCATTACCCGGCTGATGCTGGCCAGAATATCAATCGCCGGAAAATGCCCTTTATTGGCGATGCTCCGGTTCAGAACGATATGCCCATCCAGAATCCCCCGTACAGCATCGGCGATCGGCTCGTTCATATCGTCGCCATCCACCAATACAGTGTAGAAGGCCGTAATCGAACCGGCCGGACCGGTTCCCGCCCGTTCCATCAGCTTCGGCAGAGCAGCGAACACCGAAGGGGTGTAGCCGCGCATCGCCGGAGGCTCTCCGACTGCAAGCCCGACTTCACGCAGGGCCATAGCATAACGGGTGACCGAGTCCATCATCAGCATGACGTTGAGGCCGCGATCACGGAAATATTCTGCAATCGTCGTAGCGATCAATGCACCCTTCATCCGGATCAATGCCGGCTGATCGGAAGTGGCTACGATGACCACCGAGCGTTCAAGCCCTTCAGGCCCCAGATCACGTTCGATAAAGTCCATTACCTCGCGACCGCGTTCCCCTATCAGTGCGATAACGTTAACGTCCGCTGAAGTATTCCGGGCAATCATGCCCATCAATGTACTCTTCCCGACCCCCGAACCAGCGAAGATACCAACGCGCTGTCCTTTGCCGATGGTAAGCAACCCATCGATCGCTCTGACTCCAATGCTGATCGGCTCTGCGACCCGTGGGCGGCTAAGCGGATTAATCGGTTTGGCGAAGGTGGAATAATGCCCTAATCTTGAAGGAAGCATCGATCCATCCAGCGGCTGCCCCAGCCCGTCCAGCACCTTGCCGAGCAATTCAGACCCGACCTGCACTGTAAGTGGCTTGCCGGTCCCGACAACATCACAGCCTGGTCCAATCGATTGCAGCTCTCCAAGCGGCATCAGCAGTACCTTATTGTCGCGGAATCCGACGACTTCTGCCAAGAGCGGCTGGGAAGATTTATTCGGATATATGTAACAGACATCGCCGATGCTTGCATCCGGTCCCTCGGACTCAATCATCAGGCCGATGACTTGTGTGACTTTGCCATTAACACGCACAGGATCAAGTTGTCTAAGATGCTCGATATAACGCGATGAATTAATGGTTGTCATTTCTTCGTCCCCTATTCCTCAGTTTGCAGCGAGATGCGCACTAGTTCCTTCTTGATCTCCGCAAGCTGGGTATCAATTCTGGCATCGATACTACCGTAAGCCGAGCGAATGACGCAGCCGCGGTCTTTCACCGTAGGATCGGGCAGAATTTGCAATTCAGCCTGGGAATCGATCGCAAGCGTCAATTCCTCTCTGGCTGCTTGTACAAAAGCAAATTGGGCTGGAGCTACGCATAACGTAATCTCCCCTTGCTCTCTCTTGCGGGCAAGGCTGCTCTTAATGAGCTCTACCGTATATTCCGGCTCCAGAGACAGCTGTTTGTCGATGATCTTCTCGGCGATCGCACAACTTAGCTCGACGAGGAATGGCTCGGATTCTTGAATGATCCGTTCTTTCTCGACATAAGCCTGCTGCAATACTGCGCTCGCCTCCTGCATCATTCGATCAACCTTCTCCTTCAGCTCCTGTTCAGCCTGAAGCTTGCCTTCTTCATATCCTTGGCTGAAGCCATCCGATTTGACGGCCTCGACAAGATGTTCATCCTGTTCTCGTTTCTCCTGCCACCAAGCCTCAATCTGTCCTCGTGCTTCAGCGAGCAAGGCCTCTGCCTCCTCTGAGGCAGCCCTAACTTGCTGCTCGGCGAATTCCTTGGCATCGGCTAGCATCTGCTGTCTGGCTTCTTCAGCTGCGAGATCTGCTTCCGATCTGGCTTTGGCTTCAATTTCATGGATCGGCTCCATCTCCTGCTCAACTACCGGCTCTTCGGCCACGGCATAGGATTTGGCTAGATCCAATTGCTTAAGAACATCTACCGGTACGTACTGCGACACCTTAATCAAATTAGACAATGATGTCATCCCCTCCGCCACGAGCAATAATGATCTCACCGGCTTCTTCCAGTCTACGTATCGTAGCTACAATGCGAGTCTGAGCCTCTTCCACATCACGCAACCGCACAGGCCCCATATACTCCATTTCTTCCTTGAATGTATCGGACATCCGTTTGGACATATTGCGGAAAACCGCTTCGCGTACCTCTTCGCTTGCCACTTTAAGCGCAAGCTGTAAATCGGCATTCTCGAGGTCGCGGATAATCCGTTGAATCGAACGATTGTCGATGTTGACGATATCCTCGAATACGAACATGCGCTTCTTGATTTCCTCGGCCAATTCCGGGTCCTGAATTTCCAGAGAATCCAGAATCGTCCTCTCTGTACCACGATCGACACCATTCAAGATTTGTACAATCGATTCTATACCGCCGGCGCTGGTGTAATCCTGAGTTACTGTAGCCGACAGCTTCTGCTCCAGCACACGCTCCACCTGGGAAATGACCTCAGGCGAAGTACTATCCATCATCGCGATCCGACGTGCCACCTCAGCTTGTTTCTCTTGGGGTAGCGAGGACAGAATCGCGGCAGCTTGCTCAAATTGCAGGTAAGACAGCACCAATGCAATCGTCTGCGCGTTCTCATTCTGAATGAAGTTAAGAATTTGATTCGGATCGGCCTTACGAGCGAAGTCGAACGGTCTTACCTGCAAGGTTGCAGTCAATCGGTTAAGAATATCCTGAGCCTTGCTCTCGCCAAGCGCCTTCTCCAGAATCTCCTTGGCATAGTTGATACCGCCCTGAGAAATGTACTCCTGAGCCAGACAAATCTGATGGAATTCTGTCATGATCATTTCTTTATCTGCACTATCGACCTTACGTACATTTGCTATTTCCAGCGTGAGCTGTTCAATTTCTTCCTCACGCAAATGTTTGAAAATTTCTGCGGACACTTCCGGGCCTAAAGTAATTAACAAAATCGCCGCTTTTTGTCTTCCTGTCAGCATCCCTGAGTTTCCCTTTGACAATGCGTTCACCTCTATTCCTCAGCCAGCCAGGTGCGAAGCAAGTTGACAAATTCATCCGGCTTCTTCTTGGCCAGTGTCTCAAGCTGTTTGCGCACTTGGTTCTCGTTCGTAACTGATTCCATATTGATGGAAGGAAACTCCGGCGTCAGCGGCGGCATTGGAATTTCTTCTTCCATGACTTCCTCTTGCTTTCTGTTGCGGCGGACCAATAGGAAGACAATACCTGCAATCGCCAGCAATGCAGCTGCCCCAACTCCCCATACCAATGGGCTAGACAGGCTTAAGCCAGAAGTTTTTTGTTCTGTTCCATGAAATGGTTGCGAAATCACAGCAACTTTTCGTTGTAGATCTGCGTCTGTATATGTAGTACCTGAATCTGCTAGATACGATCCTACAATATTAGCCAGGATGGTCCGTATCGCTGATTCGGTTGCAGGGTCCAGAGACTGCTCCCCATTTGGCGGCTCGACCACTGCATTGATGGTTAAATCCTTAACCACATATGGACTGGCAACGATATCCTTGGTAATCCGATTTACTTCATAATTGATCGTAGAAGAAGATTCCTCGGATGAAGAACCGTTTCCTGTTCCCGCTGCCGGATATCCCGGCACATCCTGTTCACCCGTTCCAGCTATGCCGCCTTCGGCATTGGACTGGCCGGTGTAGCTCTTCTGGATCTTCTGGGCGCTAATTTCGATGCCCTTCATGTTCTCCGTATCCACCGGAGTTACTAGATTATCCTTCTGAATCACTTGGTCAAAATTCAGCGTCGATCCTACCAGCACCTCGATCTTTTCAGGTCCGGTCAGCTTGGACAAGAACTGCTTGACGCTCTGGCGCACATCGCTCTCGAACTTTTTCTGCAGCGCCATATTTTCCTGGACTGCCGTCGTTAGCGAAGCCGTTTTGCCATTGCCTCCGCCTTCTCCCGAAGCCAGCAGTACACTGTCATCACTGGAGGTCAGGGTAATATTCTCAAGCGGCAGATTAGGCACAGAGGTCTTAATCAGGTTGAAGTATCCATCGATCGCCTCCTGAGTCGGACGATAGCCCGGCTTGAAGGTAACGACAACAGATGCCGATGCCTTCTCTTGCTCGGAAGGACTTGCAAATACATTCTCAGCTGGCAGGTTAATCAATACTTTTGCATTGCTGATGCCCTTCATGTTCTTCAGCAATTGCTCAACCTCGCCGTTCAATGCCTTTTTGTATTTCACACTGAACTCATTATCTGTCATACCGATCAACGAGGAGCTCTCGTTGAAGGACTCAAGTCCAATCGAGCCGTTCTGAACAATGCCCTGTGAACCGATATCGACTTTTACCCTGGCAGCATTCTTGCTCGGTACCGAGATGCTTGACCCATCCGGGCTCAGCTTATACGGGACTCCGCTTGATTCCAGATACGTGATTATACCAGCCGCATCCGTGGAATCCAGATTCGTAAAAGCGACATCATATTCCGTTTTAGAAAATTGGACCGTAAGCAGAATAATCGCCAGCAAAATAATCGAAACTGTAGAAATCAACATTATTTTTTGTTTCTTGCTGAAACGGTTCCAGTATCCGGTCAGCTTATCCCGGTACTGGGCAATTCTCTCATTCACGACGTCACCTCATCCAAAGCTTGCTAGTTTTCATTAAATTTGCGTACGCATGATTTCTTGATATGCCTCTATCACTTTATTTCGCACTTGCGTAGTTAACTGCAAACTTAACAAGGCCTGCTCCGAGGCGATCATCACCTGATCGGGATTCACTTCACCGACCAGGAACTTGTCATTCAAAACCTGAACATTCTGTTCTTGCGCGGCTACATTATCAAGTGCATCTGATAAAAAAGAGCCGAAGCTCTTGATAGCTTCTCCGGGAGTCTTCCCGTTAGCTGTACTGTTCTGCTCTACTCCTTCCAAGGGCTTTACAGTATTAAGATTCATACTCTGTATCAACGATCAACACTCCTTATTCGACTAGATAAAGATTCTATTTGCCAATCTGCAAAGCCTTGGTAACCATCGCCTTGCTCGCATTTAACGCGGTCACATTCGCTTCATAGGACCTAGTCGCTGCGATCATGTCTACCATTTCCTTGAGAATATCCACATTCGGCATATACACATATCCTTCGCTGTCCGCATCGGGGTGCGTTGGATTATAGACCGGCTTGAAAGGTGCGCTGTCTTCTTTGATTTGCGTGACCTTGACCCCTTGACCCATCTTCGTATCGCCCAGCGCTGTATCCAGCGCTTGTCCAAAGCTCTGCTGCTTAGGCTCCAGCACAACCATCTTCCTCCGATAAGGAACCGCTTTGCCGTTAACAACCTGAGCCCTTGTCGTCTCCGCATTTGCAATATTCGCCGATATAACGTCCATCCTCAGACGCTGCGCCGTCAGCGCGGAAGAACTGATACTAAAGCTGTTGCTGATGTTCAACTTCCGTTATCTCCCTTCGATCGCATTCCGCTTCATTTTGATTTGGTAATTAATTTGCTCTATGTAGGTGTTATATCTCAATTGATTCTCAGCGAGTTGTGACATTTCACTATCTACATCGACATTATTCATGTTATTATTCATCGCTGTCGTTCTGTCTGTCGTAACCATAGGCGCAGGTATGGCGGAGGATGGACCTATGACAAAATGCCTATTATTGGTACGTATGCCCTGTAAAGCAGGCATGTCACCTTCCGTTGCTTGCTGCAGCAAACTCTCAAAAGAAACGTTTGAACGTTTGAAATAAGGGGTCTCCTGATTGGCTATATT
This sequence comes from Paenibacillus aceti, assembly GCF_003614185.1. Lineage (GTDB taxonomy): Bacteria > Bacillota > Bacilli > Paenibacillales > Paenibacillaceae > Fontibacillus > Fontibacillus aceti. The sequence goes on along the minus strand of NZ_KZ987724.1, from coordinate 793,851 downwards.
ATTCGCCAGCACGCTTTGGCGCATATTCGCCGCCTCCACCGCTGTCTCAAGTCGGTTGAACCCCATTCCGTTCAATAGTTGCATTATTTCGCCCCCTTTATTATTTCGCATATTTTACCTAAGTGTACGTATTCAACATTCAGATGGCATTCCCTCTTTTTTCGACATTTTTTCTGATATTAGAATATCATTGAAATGCGTTAATGTAGAAAAATACATCTTAATGTCATATAACATAAGTTTCTAGGAGAATCGATTTTATTACAATAAGAAAAAAGCACTATCTTTGAAATAATTGGCTTTAATTTTGACAATAATTAAATTTTTTTCTATTTTTTCGAGTGATCTCGACAACGACTAGGCTTAGAGGATTCCTCTTTTATTCCTCCGAGCCCAAAAAAAGAGCCGTGCAACCCTAATATCACTGGGTCTTACGGCCTCTTTAACGGGTTTGTCTATCATGTATGCATCATTTTAAAGAATATATTGGCTTAAATCCCGATCTTTCACAATATCTCCTAATTTATTCCGCACGTACTCCGGCGTAATCGTCATTCTGTCCAACGTAAGCTCAGGCGCCTCGAAGGATAGATCCTCCAGCAGCTTCTCCAGAATCGTATGAAGCCTTCTCGCCCCGATATTCTCCGTGTTCGCATTAACATTCGCCGCAATCGCCGCGATCTCCCGGATCGCTTCATCCGAGAATTCGATCTCGATATTCTCTGTACGCAATAGCTCTACATATTGCTTCGTCAGGGCATTCTTCGGCTCGGTCAGGATCGAGACGAAATCATCCAGGGTCAAGCTGTCCAATTCGACCCGGATCGGGAACCGTCCCTGCAGCTCCGGAATCAAGTCGGATGGCTTGGCGATATGGAAGGCCCCTGCAGCCATGAACAGGACGTAATCCGTCTTGACAGGGCCATACTTGGTCATCACCGTAGAACCCTCTACAATAGGCAATATGTCGCGCTGAACACCTTCCCGGGACACATCCGGGCCCGATCCCTGACCGCGACTGGCTACCTTATCGATCTCATCGATGAAAATAATGCCCGACTGCTCAGCCCTTCTAATCGCTTCCTGGGTCAGATCATCATGATCGATCAATTTGGACGCTTCTTCCTGGGTCAGAACCTTCCTCGCTTCCTTGATCGTTAGCTTCCTGCGCTTCGTCCGATGCGGCAGCAGACTACCGAACATCTCCTGCATATTCATGCCCAGCTGATCATTGCCCTGACCAGCAAACATATCGAACATGCTCGGTGCATTGTCCTCGACGTCGATCTCGACGATGTCGTCCTCCATTTGACCTGCCAGCAGCTTGAAGCGCACCTGGCGGCGCTTCTCGTTCAGCTCAGTGCTATCCTCTTCCATAGGCTCCGTTCCAGAGCCGGAGCTCTGATTACCATTCCCGAACAGCATCTCGAACGGATTACGTACGCCCTTGGACTTATGGTCTGAAGGAACGAGAATCTGCACCAGCCTCTCATTTGCCAATTCCTCGGCTTTATCCTTCACCTGCTCTGTACGTTCAGCCTTGATCGTACGAATGGCCACCTCGACCAAATCCCGCACCATGGATTCCACATCCCGACCGACATAGCCTACCTCGGTAAATTTAGTCGCTTCGACTTTGACGAACGGCGCTCCTACCAGCTTGGCGAGACGGCGGGCAATCTCCGTCTTCCCGACACCGGTCGGCCCGATCATTAGAATATTCTTAGGTACGATTTCATCCTGTACTTCATCGCTGAGCAGGCTACGGCGATAACGGTTGCGTAGCGCGACCGCGACGGATTTCTTGGCCTGCTTCTGCCCTACGATATATTTATCCAATTCGGCAACGATTTGCCTTGGTGTTAAATTCTGATTTGTCATCCATAATCCCTCCCGCATCAAAGTTCTTCAACGATAATATTGCTGTTCGTATAGACACAAATTTCCGATGCGACCTGCAGTGCCTCACGTACGATTTCCTTCGCTTCCATTTGCGTGGCGTTACGCTTCAACGCACGGGCAGCAGACAAAGCATAGTTGCCGCCGGAGCCGATCGCCAGAATATCATCATCAGGCTCAATCACTTCTCCGCCGCCGGAGATCATGAGCATCCCCGTTTTGTCCATAACGATTAAAAGAGCCTCCAGCTTGCGGAGCACACGATCCTGGCGCCAATCCTTCGCCAATTCAACCGCAGCTCTCTGCAAATTTCCCTGGTGCTCTTCCAATTTCCCTTCGAACTTCTCAAATAATGTGATCGCATCCGCTACTGAGCCTGCAAAACCGGCCAGCACCTGTCCTCTATACAGTCGGCGAACCTTCTTGGCGGTCTGCTTCATAATAACGCTTTCACCTAGCGTTACCTGACCGTCTCCCGCAATCGCTCCCTTCCCGTTATGTCGAACGGCACAAATTGTAGTAGCATGAAAAGTCGGAACCATGAACAACCGCTTCCTTCCATCTGATATTATAGCACCCGCCTTCTCCCTTCTCCAGGCCTGGCTCCAGGAACCAGTGGAGCTGCGAAGGGCGTAAACGGGTGCTGCTATTGTCTGCATTCATTGGCGAAAACCAGCTCCAGCAGCTTATAAGTGCAAATATGCAATTATATGGATGCTTTCCGGCTTCCCCCGAGGATATAGCTGCTATTATACAACTACTCGGACAAATCAGCTGTCGATCGAGGCATAAATCAGAAAATAGCTGTATTTACGCAGCTATCCTCTGCTTCAATGCTCATTTTCCGAAAAATAAGTGTATTTAAGCAGCTATTAGCTATTGTTATGCTATAACTCTATGATATAACACGGTGAAATCTTAGTCTAATCAAGCCATTCCTTCGTCATCTATGAACGAACGCAGGCTATCCAGCGCACGCCGGGCCAGCGCCTCGTTCTTCTCGGCCTTCTTCCGGTATCTCGTATCCAGCTTAGGGAATAATCCAAAATTAGCGTTCATCGGTTGGAAATGCTTGAAATCCGCTGTGGTAATGTATCTGGCCATGCTGCCGAGCGCCGTATCTTCAGGTAGAACGATCCCGTCCTGACCCCGAGCGACTCTAGCCGCGTTCAAGCCGGCCAGCAGCCCTGAGGCCGCTGATTCAACATAGCCTTCCACGCCTGTCATCTGTCCGGCGAAGAAAAGACTTCTCCGCTCCTTCAATTGATAGGTAGGAAGCATCAATTGTGGAGAATTTATGAACGTGTTACGATGCATGACACCATAGCGAACAAACTCCGCATTTTCCAGACCTGGAATCATCGAAAAGACGCGCTTCTGCTCGCCCCACTTCAGATGGGTCTGAAATCCGACCATATTATAGAGCGTTCCTGCCGCATTATCCTGTCTGAGCTGGACAACGGCATAAGGAAGCGTACCAGTATGCGGATTGACCAGCCCCACCGGCTTCATCGGGCCGAATAGCGCCGTCTGCTTGCCACGGCGCATCATAATTTCAATCGGCATACAGCCTTCAAAGTAAATCTCCTTCTCGAACTCCTTAAGCTGAGCAACCTCAGCGGTGATAAGCGCTTCGTAGAAAGCATCGAATTCCTGCTCTGTCATCGGACAGTTCAGATAGGCGGCCTCCCCCTTATCATAGCGAGAAGCGAGGTACACCTTATTCATGTCGATCGATTCTTTCTCGATAATCGGTGCAGCCGCATCATAGAAGTAGAAATAATCCTCCCCAGTCAGCGCCTTGATCTGCTCAGAAAGAGCCGGCGAAGTCAGCGGGCCTGTCGCAATGACTACGATGCCCTCTTGCGGAATCTCCCGGATCTCTTCGTTAACGACTTCGATGAGCGGATGCTCCTGCAGTGTTCTAGTAATCTCTCCAGAGAAGCCATCGCGATCTACAGCGAGCGCCCCTCCAGCTGGAACCGCATTACGGTCGGCGGAGCCAATTACTAGCGAATTCAGCATCCGCATTTCTTCCTTCAATACGCCGACTGCGTTAGTAAGCGTATTCGCCCGCAGAGAGTTACTACATACGAGCTCAGCAAATTTATCCGTATGATGCGCCGGTGTCTTCACGACCGGGCGCATCTCATATAGCGTAACGGGTATGCCGCGACTGGCGATCTGCCAAGCCGCCTCGCTTCCGGCCAAGCCTGCGCCGATGACGGTAACCCTATTAGACTCTGTCAACTTAAATCCCCCCAGAATTCGCTGCTGTAGCTACTATATATGTCTTTATAATCTAACGGTCTTATTCGCCCGCAGCGTCTTCGTTCTCCTCGATCGGCTGTACGAAATCACAAGCGGTACATTGCAGCTTCCCGCCCTGTTTGTTGCGCTTCTCCACCAGAAGTGATCCGCACTTCGGACAAGGGATCGGCGAAGGTCTATCCCAGGATACGAAATCGCATTCCGGATAACGGTCGCAGCCGTAGAAGACTCTGCCCTTTTTGCTGCGGCGCTCCACGACATGCCCTTCCTTACATTTCGGACAGGTTACCCCGATATCCTTGATGATCGGCTTCGTATTGCGGCATTCCGGGAACCCGGAGCAAGCCAGGAACTTACCGAATCTGCCCAATTTATAGACCATCGGTCTTCCGCATTTATCGCAAATTTCATCGGAGACCTCGTCTTCAATTTCGATCTCCTTCATTTCTTTCTCAGCAACCTCAAGCCGCTTCTCGAAGGATTCGTAGAACTCGCTAAGAACGCGGACCCAATCCTCAGAGCCTTCCTCGACATGGTCGAGGTCTTCCTCCATGTGAGCGGTAAATTCCACATTGAGAATTTCCGGGAAGAACTGCTCCATCTGCTCGATGACCAGTTCACCCAGCTCAGTCGGAATGAATTTCTTGTCTTCAATCGCTACATAACCACGCTTTTGGATCGTCTCCAGTGTCGGTGCATAGGTACTCGGGCGTCCAATCCCCAGTTCCTCCAAGGTCTTAACGAGCCGTGCCTCGGTAAAGCGTGGAGGCGGCTGCGTGAAGTGCTGCTTCGGTTCAATCGTCTGTTTCGTCAGTACATCCCCTACTTGCAGTGGCGGCAGGAACTTATTGTCCTCTGTCGTTCCGTCATCATTGCCTTCCACATACACCTTCATGAAGCCCGGGAAGCGAATCTTCGAGCCGACCGCCCGGAACGTCACTTCGCCAGCCGGGATATCGACCGACATCGTATCCAGCACAGCCGAAGCCATCTGGCTAGCCATGAACCGTTCCCAGATCAGCTTATATAAGCGGAACTGATCCCGGCTCATAAAGGATTTGACCGACTCTGGATCACGCAGGGCTGAGGTTGGTCGCACCGCTTCATGGGCGTCCTGGGCTCCTGCCGCTTTCTTCGAAAATTGCCGTGGAGTTTCCGGAGCGTAGGCCTCGCCAAATTTAGCTACAATGTATTCCTTAGCTTCTTCCTGAGCCGAGGCAGCGATTCGTGTAGAGTCAGTACGCATATAGGTGATGAGACCGACGGTACCCTCTTTGCCCAGATCAACACCTTCATATAACTGCTGGGCCACGGACATCGTCTTGGCAGCACGGAAATTCAGCTTACGCGCCGCTTCCTGCTGCAGGGAACTTGTTGTAAAAGGCGCCGCAGGGTGACGGAGACGTTCCTTCTCCTTCACATCCCCGACCTTGAACTCCGCCCCTTCCAGGGCCTTTAAGATCTCATTCACTTGCTGCTCATTCGTGAGCTCAAGCTTCTCTCCCCGGTATTTATGAAATTTCGCTTCAAATTCCGAGTTATTGATTTTCAGAGTGGCCGTAATGCTCCAATACTCCTCTGGAACAAAAGCCGATATTTCATTTTCACGGTCCAAAATAATCTTTACAGCGACAGATTGAACCCGGCCTGCGGACAGCCCCTTCTTCACCTTTTTCCACAATAGCGGACTGATCTTGTAACCGACAAGACGGTCAAGAATACGTCTCGCCTGCTGGGCATTCACCAGATCCATATTGATCTTGCGCGGAGTTTTAAAGGCATCCTTGACCGCCTGCTTCGTAATCTCATTGAATACAACGCGGCATTCCTTCGAGGCATCCACATCCAGCACATGGGCCAGATGCCAGGCAATCGCTTCCCCTTCGCGATCGGGGTCAGCCGCCAGATAAATATTTTTCACTTTTTTGCTTGCATCTTTTAATTCCTTTAATACTGAACCTTTTCCACGGATGGTTATATATTTGGGATTGAAATCATTCTCCACATCAACCCCGGTTTGGCTTTTTGGCAAATCGCGAACATGACCCATAGAGGCCTTCACAATATATTTGCTGCCCAAATATTTTCCGATCGTCTTCGCCTTGGCAGGCGACTCTACGATAACGAGAGAATCAGCCACAGATCCATCCTCCTCTCAACAAATGTATATAGTCATATATTCTTTGCCACTCTTCGTTAGGAATGGACTATATAATCTTATAAACTGAACCAGGCAGCTGTACCGCCGCTTTTTTCATGATTAAAGATAACAGAACTGAATGTAAAAGTCCAAAATCCCATGACGTTTGCAGCAATAGATCATCGAAATGATTTATTCCCTGCTGCAACATATCGTAAATGCGCCGCTCCTCATCTGTCAACTCACAAACTTCAATTCCTTGCTTTAAGATAGTACGTTGAAAAGGCAAAAGGGACTCATATTCCTCTAAAATATCGGCTGTTTCCGTCACTATTTTGGCTCCCTGCTTGATAAGTCCAAGCGTTCCCCGGCTCTTGGGCGAGGTGATCGGCCCTGGTACCGCGAAGACATCCCTGCCTTCCTCCAGTGCAGCATCAGCTGTAATCAATGATCCACTACGAGCATCCGCCTCAACAACGACCGTCCCCCGGGAAATTCCGGCGATAATCCGGTTTCGCTGAGGAAACAGGCCGGGATGCCCCTTCATCCCGATCGGATATTCCGATATGATCAGTCCCTTCTCGGCGATTCTGCGATATAAAGAGCTGTGTTCAGGAGGGTATGCGATATCAATCGCCGTTCCTAAGACGGCAATCGTCGCGCCTCCGCAGCCAAGCGCTGCTTCATGGCAGATCCCATCTATCCCGCGCGCCATACCGCTGACGACAGCGACTCCTCTAGCGCATAAGCCTTCTGTTAGACTGGTAGCGACTTTGCGTCCGTATGCGGTAGGCAAACGTGTCCCAACCATGGCTACAGACAGAGCAGATAGTAAATGAATATCTCCCACCGTATACATAACCCAGGGCGGCCGAACTGTTTCCTTCATTAATAGCGGGTATTCCTCGTCATAGATCGTAACCGGCTTCACCCGTTTTCGCGCCATTTGCTCCAGTCTTGCTTCGATCCACCCGGCGGTGAACTGCTCTGTCATTTTCAGCGCCATTTCCGCCTCAAGTCCTCTGTCCATCCAATCCGCTGCGCTAAATCGACAAGCCTCGACCCAAGTATCATCCCGCTTGATAATATCCTCTATTCTTCTCCAGCCCAGGCCGTTCACAGCATGCAATCCGATCAATACTTCATTCCTATCCACCATTTACCCCTCCCATTCATCCAGAACTTGAAAAAACGACAAAAAAGCAACCCCCCAGCCATTTAGCTCAGAAGGTTGCTTACCTAAAAATTCGCCCAAAATACGCTAACTTACCATCGCTTGAAAGATATGAATAACCGTTTACAGCAGCTAACTTTTCCTCTTAATGGGTTGTGCAGAGGGTTAATAGACCGCGCTCTTCCAGTACACTGACCAAGGTCGCTCCCATTTCAGCAGGAGTTGGCGCAACCTTAATACCGCATTGCTCCAGCTTGGCGATCTTCTCCTTGGCAGTACCTTTGCCGCCCGAAATAATCGCCCCAGCATGGCCCATTCTCTTGCCCGGAGGCGCAGTTACCCCGCCGATAAAACCGACAACAGGCTTCGTCATATTCTCAGCGATCCATTCCGCCGCTTCCTCTTCAGCTGTACCGCCGATCTCGCCGATCATAATCACTGCATGGGTATTGTCATCCTCATTAAAACGCCGCAAAATATCGATAAATTCCGAGCCCTTGACCGGATCACCACCGATCCCGACAGCGTTAGACTGACCGATACCACGGGTCGTCAGTTGATGAACCGCCTCATAGGTCAATGTGCCACTACGCGACACTACGCCCACATGACCAGGCAAGTGAATATACCCCGGCATGATGCCGATCTTGCATTCTCCCGGCGTAATCACGCCCGGACAGTTCGGCCCGATCAATACCGTGTTCTTGCCCTCCATATAACGCTTCACCTTCACCATATCCAGCACCGGAATTCCTTCCGTAATGCAAATCACAAGCTCAAGCTCCGCTTCCACCGCTTCGAGGATCGAGTCGGCTGCGAACGCAGGCGGGACGTAAATAACGCTAGCAGTCGCCCCAGTAGCTTCCTTAGCTTCTCTTACTGTATTAAATACCGGCAAGCTCACCGTTTGCCCATTCTCCAGTTCGATGTCGACCGTAGTTCCACCCTTCCCCGGAGATGTTCCTCCAACCATTTGCGTCCCGTAATCCAATGCGCCCTTGGCATGGAATAACGCAGTTTTCCCCGTGATGCCCTGGGTGATAACCTTTGTATTCTTATCGATCAAAATACTCATACTTCAAGCCTCCCCTTTATGGATAAGGTGATTACATTAGGATACGAGCGCGACGATCTTCTGCGCACCATCCGCCATCGAATCTGCCGATACGATCGTCAGATCCGACTCGGCCAGAATCCGCTTGCCTAGCTCCACATTCGTTCCTTCTAGGCGCACGACTAACGGGCGGTCAAGCCCGACTTGATGAGCTGCTTCGACAATACCTGCAGCGATGACATCACACTTCATAATTCCGCCGAAAATATTAACGAAAATCCCCTTAACTTTATCATCCGAGAGGATGATCTTGAACGCTTCTGTAACTTTTTCAGCTGTCGCCCCGCCCCCTACATCGAGGAAATTGGCAGGGTCTCCGCCATAATATTTAATAATATCCATCGTCGCCATCGCGAGCCCGGCCCCATTAACCATACAGCCGATATTTCCGTCTAAGGCAATGTAGCTAAGATCGAATTTCGAGGCTTCGATTTCCTTCTCATTCTCTTCTTCCAAATCGCGCAGCGCCAGTATATCCTTGTGTCGGTACAGAGCATTTGAATCAAAATTCAGCTTGGCATCCAGCGCCATCACTTTGCCATCTCCCGTAACTACGAGCGGATTGATCTCCGCGATGAAGCAATCCTTCTCGACAAAGGCCGTATAGAGCGCCATCATGAATTGAACCGCTTGGTTAACCAGTTCATTCGGAATGTTAATGGCGTACGCCAGCCTTCTCGCCTGATAGGTCTGAAGACCTAGGGCCGGATCAACATTTTCCTTAAAAATCTTCTCTGGCGTAGCGGCTGCTACCTCTTCAATCTCCGTGCCGCCTTCCTCCGACGCCATCATAACAACTCTGCCAGTTCCGCGATCGATCACAACACCTATGTAATACTCCTTCTTAATGTCGCAGCCTTCTTCGATCAGCAGACGTTTGACCTCCTTGCCCTCCGGTCCGGTCTGATGTGTGACCAGCACCTTGCCAAGGATCTCCTCCGCATAAGCCCGCACTTCTTCCAAACCTCTCGCGACCTTGACGCCGCCAGCCTTACCGCGTCCGCCAGCATGGATTTGCGCCTTGACGACGGCGACCGGACTGCCTAGCGCAGTCGCTGCCTCAACGGCCTCATCAACCGTGAAGGCAACTTGTCCTCTCGGAACAGCCACTCCATACTGCTTCAGCACTTCTTTTGCTTGATATTCATGGATATTCATGCTTTAGAATCCTCCTATCAACAGGCGGTATTAGAAGTTGTTCCATAACCCTAAGTCTCGAAGCTTACAGGTATGGCCAAATCGTTGAAACCCCAATCATTGTATCATGTTTTTGAAACGCTTACCTTAAAAAGTTCATGAATTATACACAACTTTTTGATATCGGTTTGATCTCATTTCGAGATAAGTCAAGGATTTTTCGGGTTTTCTACAGAGCCATATTTCCCCTTATACAAAAATCGTCATATTACTGCAAAATATTTATAGTTACGAGCTTTTTCGTCATACATCCGCAGGTGTTAAACACCAATTATATCCAGGTTAACGATCGCAAAACAAGCTGATTTATCTTCTATATATTAAACATTCGCCAAATATTAAGATGTGATATTTTTGGTTGAAAATTAAGTTTGCCCCCTTGACATTTCACTGACTAAATTCTACGATACGATCAAAGAATAGTTTCCCGGAAAATATGGAAGCACCTTTTTTCCTTCATAAGCGATATGGCTCATTCGTCTAGCCTGGCTTATTGAATCTGTGATTGGGTTACGGAAAAGGGGTGTTTTTCTCTATGTCAAAATACAGTAAACTCTATAGCGCTTGTCTATACGGTATCGATGGGGTGTTGATTGAAGTCGAAGTGGATCTGTCTTCCGGAATCCCCCAGGTAAATCTGGTGGGGCTGCCGGATACGGCGGTTCGCGAGGCGGTGGAACGGGTCCGTTCAGCGATCAAGAACTGCGGCTATGCCTTCCCGCTGCAGCGGGTTACGATCAATCTCGCTCCAGCCGATTTGCGCAAGGCGGGCAGCGCCTTCGATCTGGCGATCGCGCTAGGGCTTCTAGCCGCCAGCGGACAGATCAGACTGCCGGATATCGAGCGGCTATTGATCCTTGGGGAGCTATCGCTTAACGGGACGCTCCGGCCAGTTCCCGGAGTGCTGGCTATGGTGGATCTAGCGATCAAGCAGGGCTTCGATTCAGTGCTTCTGCCTGTGGACAATGCACCTGAGGCGCTGCTACTGGACGGAATCAGAGTGTACGGATTAAGGCATTTGAAGGAGCTGAAAACAGGGCAGCAAGCTGATGATAAGGATGCGCCGTCCCCTGTACAGCCGCTTTCTTTAACGCACTTACGCATACATAAAGAGGAGCCGATTGATCTTGTCGAGCCTGCGCTATTCCCATCGCCTAGCGAGGATTTCAGCGATGTACTCGGGCAGCAACATGTCAAGCGGGCATTGACGATCGCAGCCGCTGGCTTACATAATATCATGTTGATCGGGCCGCCCGGTACCGGCAAGACTATGCTGATTCGTCGGCTCCCCTCCATCCTCCCTTCGCTCTCTCAGGAAGAGGCTCTGGAGGTGACGAAGATTTACAGCTCGGCAGGCAAATTAAAAGCAAGCGGCGGCGGTTTAATGAACGCGCGTCCTTTTCGCTCGCCGCATCATACGATATCTGGAGCGGGGCTGATTGGCGGCGGCAGCATCCCGAAGCCGGGAGAGGTCAGTCTGGCTCATAACGGCGTGTTATTCCTGGACGAGCTGCCTGAATTCTCAAGAGGCGTGCTGGAGGTGCTGCGACAGCCCTTGGAAGAAGGGTTCGTGTCCATCAGTAGAGCGCGGGCTTCCTTTACGTTTCCCGCCCGATTTTTGCTCGCCGCTTCATTAAATCCATGTCCGTGCGGCTATCTCGGGGCCGAACCGCCGCTTCCTGCATGTACCTGCAGCCCGGCCAGAGTCGCCCAATATCGCGAGAAAATATCCGGGCCCCTGCTGGACCGTATCGATATGCATGTCGAGGTACCGCGCCCAGCCAATTGGCAAAGTGATGCCCAGCCCTTATCCTCGGCTGAAATGCGCGCTGCGGTAGAAGCTGCCGAAGCCATCCAACTCAACCGTTACCGTCATTGCTCATTCAACCGCAACAGTGAATTATCCGGCCGCCTGCTGCGCAAATTTGCTCCCCTTGATCCCGCAGCCGCCCATCTGCTGCACGCCTCCTTCGACGCGCTTGGCCTTAGCATGCGCGCCCATGACCGCATCATCAAGCTGGCCCGCACGATCGCCGATCTGGAGGGATCAGACCGCGTATTATCCACCCATATCGCCGAGGCCATCCAGTATCGTCAGTTAGATCAGCACCAGGTGAAGTTGAATTAAGAAGCCTGCGATAGTCGTGGTGCAGTCGGCGACTAGAACGCCGCCTCTATATGCTCCAGCTTCGGTTCAGCATCCGCTTGGAACAATACAGTAATTACATCGAAGCGAACCGGGGCTGTCAGCTTCCCGGATTGCTGCAGGTAGACCGCTGCCGTCGCACGTACCTTTCTTATTTTGCGGGGAGTTATAGATTCGGAAGGTAGGCCGTAGGAGAGCGCATGACTACTGCGACTGCGCACCTCGATGATCACGATGCCCCCATCCTGCTCGGCGATCAAATCCAGCTCTCCGCTGCGACAACGCCAATTGGTGGATAGTATCGAATACCCTTGAGCTGACAAATATTCTGCTGCCAGCCTCTCTGCTCGCTGACCTCGCGCTTTGCGCTCATCCGTTCCTGCCCCTCTTTGATTTCCTGGACTGCTCATATTATCGGCTCCTGACATAGACTGATATCGACGCCATGTTTGATCTTGCTCGCTAAATTAGGGTGCTGCTGCCGCAAAAGGACGATATTCCCGACGTGTACAGCACCGACGTTGCATTTAAAATTTCTAGATACTCATTCAAGTTGATGGGACTGAGATGTGCGTGCGGATTGGCACGGATGGATGCGGATCGGTCTGAAGTCTGAGATGGACTACTATTGTCACTAAAAAGATGCATAAATGCAGGCTTTTCGCTCCACATCAGCTGTTTTTAGGAAAAGCCTTCGAAAGTGCAGGCTTTTTCCCCTTTTTCTGCAAAACCAGGTCGATAAGGAGGAAAAAGATGCATTTTCGCAGGAATTTGCTCTTGTGAGTTGGAATTACTGGCGAATTCCTGCATATTTGCAGGCTTTGAGGACGCATGGCTTTTACACATGGCCTCGAGGACTTTGAATCAGCGGCTACTCTGGATTGTAACGTATCGCTATTTGCTGCAAAAGGAGCAATTTAGACTTCTAACGAAACTTGGTATCGCTATTGCGGCAGAAAAGGGGCTAGACGACGTGTTTTCACTCTAATAGCGTCATGGCGTTTCGTTAGATTGGAGTGGGTACTGATTTTGCGCTAATAACGATATGGTGTTTCGTAAGAGCTCCGGGAAACTTGCCGATGCTTTCAACAAACAGCCTGATATTTGCAAACTCTTGGAGTAACTGAAGCTGTGCCGCAAGCTCTTGGAACTCTAACGAAACGTGATCACGCGATCCGTGGCAAAACACCTCCGAATCTAGTCGAAGTACCAATCTTCCTCTGCCTGTTTGTCGGAACGGTAGATGAAGGTCAGGATTTCTGCGACTAGATTATAGAGCTCAGGAGGAATCTGTTGATCTAAATCCAGCTTGGATAATACTTCGACCAGGGCCGGGTCTTCCTGTACCGGAACCCCGTGCTCCCGAGCCGTTTCCAGTATCCGCTCAGCCAGCATGCCTCTGCCTTTAGCCGCTATAACCGGAGCATCCTTGGATGGTTCATATTTCAAGGCGACCGCCTTTTTCATGGACAGCGGAAGCTCTTGGGATTTATCGCCACTCATATCCGATAGTCCACCTCTCTATATGAGCTGGGCGAATAAGTCTGAGATAAGCTTAGATCACTAGCTCCCTCCTCTTGATCCTCTTTAATTAACGGCTCAGCATTTAAGGCTAATAAACGGTAGCCCGCCGCATCCAAGGAAGCTCTGATCTCATCCTGTCGCGATTCAAGGAATGTTCCGGTGAGCTCATTTTCGCTATATATTTTAAGTAGAACCTTCTTGTCAGCTACATGCACATCGACCATGATCTGGCCGAGGGCCTTCATCTGCAAATCGAACCAGAGGCGGCAATTGTCTGCATCCAGCATGCCTCTGCGGCCGCGCCTTGACTCGATATGCACCGATGCCGTCTGCTCGCCATCTGGCCCGATGAAGGGCAGGAACAGCGTCACCTGCGCGAACGGAGCCGTGCGATCGGTCGTCAGCAATAGCTGCTGGCCGGTCAATTGGCTGGCCAGTTGGCGGGCAGTGTCCAGCAATGGTGCTGGAGCATCGTCTTGCGACAGCACCTGCATCAGCAGCCCCTTCAGCGTGTCATTGACGATGAGGGGGCTGCTCTTATGCGCAGCCGCAGCCATGGCTTCCGGCTGCGCCAGCCCGGCAGCCCCGGCGGCTTGTTGCACGCCGGGCGCTGCCCCGCCCGCGCCGCTATGCGGCAGCGCGGGCCCTTCCTGCGGCGCGGCCATAGGCCCGCTGCCGCC
>NZ_KZ987724.1:776450-779350 GCF_003614185.1 Paenibacillus aceti | reverse complement strand
CCGCGGCGCCTCGCCTGCGGCAGGCGCCGGTTCTTGCTGCGCGCTCGCGGTCGCGCGCAGCAGCTGCTGCTCGTGCTCCGCACCGAGCAGCTTGAGCACGCGCCCCACCCACGGCTCCGCCGGGTGGGGCTGTGCCAGTGGCGAAGCTCCCGCAGGGGCTTCGCCGGCCTGCGCCGCAGCCGCAGCATTCGCTGCGGTGCCTGCGGCTGCGGCAGAGCCGACCGCGTTCTCCGCCGCGGTCGGTACCGCGCCGCCTTGCCCTTTGCCCGGCAAGGCGCTCGCCCCTTCCGCATCCTGCGCGATCGTCGCGCGCAGTTGCGTTAACAGACTTTGCAGCTTGAGCAGCAAAGTCTCCGTCGTCTGATGGCCACTAGGCTGGGCCATCGCCGGCAATGCGGCGTTCGCCAAAGGCGCAGGCGACATCATGCCTGCCGCCTTCCCGCCAGCTTCCCCCGCAGCCGGAGCTGCCGCTGAGGCTCCGCCTGACTGTCCCTCAGCTCCGCTAACCGTCCTCGCAACCGAAGCATCCGTTTGCGAGTTCACCACTGAGGCAGTGGAGCTCCCCGACAACGCCGAAGCATTCGACAACGAAGCGTTAGCATTTGGGACAGCTGTGTTTGAAGCATTCTCTGCGACCGCTGCATTCGGATTCAGGCCTTGTGCACCCGAAGCTGCTGGGAATGGCGCACCCGTGGCTTGGCCATTTAGATGTTCTGGCGATCCCGGAAGACTCTGTTCGCGCCCTCCCACAAATGCCGCCAACTGCTCCTCAAGGGTCGATAGCAGCACGTGTAGCGGCGGACCGAAGATCGCTTGATGCAAACTTCCCACCGTTTCTCCAGTTAGAGGTAATCCTCGGTTTAACGCAATTCCTGCCGCCTGCACCCATTCGGACAAGGGGATCGAGGACGGTTTTAACGTCGACAAACTCAGCAATTGAGTAACGTTCTCCTTGGTCAGCGGAATTCCGCCCGCCTGCATCAATTGAATTAAATCCCGATTGGCTGCAGTATTCTCCAGCCCAAATTCATTCAATATTCCGGCGATCGAGGCCGAAGACAGATTCGTCATAGTCGGCGCACTGATCGGCTTTAACACCATCATCCCCTCTTGGGTCTGTGGTTGAACCTGCAATAATGTCGTTTGTCCTTGCTGTAGTGGGGTTTCTAATGCAGCGTGAAGCTTCACCCCCTGCACTTGAATAACCGCTTCCTGTCCGTTCTCAGATACGCTTAACACCGTACCGCGAACGACCTGCCCGGACTTGAGCTCCAGTGTACGCGGTTCTCCGGGGCGCACATCGCCTACCATGGTGCGGAGCAGTGGTCCTATATTCATCCTCTTCCCTCCCAACCCTAAATATAGAGGTAATTCAAAAAGCTCGCTTTTGAGCACGAAATAATTCAAGGAGCAGAATCGACTTCGAATCTTGCATTCAGCCGGGTTCTCCGAGGCTCTCGTGCACACTACGTACGCTCCGCTTCTCACCTTCTAACGAAACGTGGTATCGCTATCTGCGCCAAAAAGGGGCTTCGCCAATTCTGTAGAGTAAAGGGCTGGGTTTACCAGCCCCTCCTCATCAAACCGTACGTGCGGTTTTCCCGCATACGGCTTTCCGACATTCTTCACCTTGGGCAGTACGTACTTTTCCTTTTCCACGTCGTAACCGAGTTCAAACCCTCTCGTTGGAGTAACTCAAAGATCCCCTGGCTCGGTCTGCGTCTATGGTGTTTCTTCCTCCAGAAGATTAGCAATCTTCTTCGAATATACCAATCGATCTTACTCAGAAAACGGTTTGCTATCCCTTTATCCGCTTGGGTGTAGTAGTTCCTCCATCCTCGGCTTTTTTGGATTGAGTTCCCCGATCAAGTCATTTATTTTCTTGTGGAGTAGATGTCGTGAGCCCGTTATCTCTTTCACCGTCGCTCGCATTTTCTTCATCGCCTTCTTGGATGGAAAGCTTCTCAAAATATGAGCTTCCTTTCCCCCTTTGCGAGCCACTTTTAATCTCCGAAAGTGATGTCCCAAGAAATCAAAACCCACATCATCGTCCCATATGTTCACCAGCTTACTCTTCTCTAGGTTCATTTCCAGTTCCAAGCGGGTGAACACCGTTCTTAAGATGCGAATCGCCTCCATCGCTTCCGTTTTTCGGTAGCATAAAACGACTAAATCGTCAGCATACCGGACCAGCGTACCGATATGGGAGAATTGTTGCTCCCATATCGTATCCAGATAGTTGAGGTAGATATTGGCCAGTAATGGAGATATCACGCCGCCCTGCGGACTTCCCAGCTCTGATTCATAAAACTGATCATCTTTTATGATTCCTGCCTTTAACCATCCGCGGATTAGTTTCAATACTCTACGATCGTTTACTCGCCTCTCTACCAGCATCATCAGTTTCTCATGCGATATATGATCGAAGTATCCTTTGATATCCACATCGACGACCCAGTATATTTTCCCTTCATTGACCGTCGTCATGATTTTCTGGATCGCATCGTGGGCACCTCGTTTCGGGCGGAATCCATAGGAGAAGTCCTTGAAATCTGCCTCGAAGATCCCTTCTAGCACGATTTTTGTGGCCATCTGTACCAGTCGATCTCGCAGGGTTGGAATCCCCAAGGGTCTTGTTCGACCATCCCCTTTAGGGATTTCGACTCTCCGAACGGGAGAGGGGCGGTACGTTCCATTTCTGAGTTGACCACAGGTTTCCTGGATAAAGCGTTTCTCTCCATATTCTTCGGTAATCTGCTGGATCGTTACTCGATCTATCCCCGCGCTACCTTTGTTTGCTTTGATCTGTTTCCACGCGTAGGTCATGATATCTTCCCGGTAGATCTTGTCATAGAGGGCATGAAATCGACGTGTCGGTTTTTCCTTAGCCGCAAGGTATA
>NZ_KZ987724.1:416678-775711 GCF_003614185.1 Paenibacillus aceti | reverse complement strand
AGTTTCTCATGCGATATATGATCGAAGTATCCTTTGATATCCACATCGACGACCCAGTATATTTTCCCTTCATTGACCGTCGTCATGATTTTCTGGATCGCATCGTGGGCACCTCGTTTCGGGCGGAATCCATAGGAGAAGTCCTTGAAATCTGCCTCGAAGATCCCTTCTAGCACGATTTTTGTGGCCATCTGTACCAGTCGATCTCGCAGGGTTGGAATCCCCAAGGGTCTTGTTCGACCATCCCCTTTAGGGATTTCGACTCTCCGAACGGGAGAGGGGCGGTACGTTCCATTTCTGAGTTGACCACAGGTTTCCTGGATAAAGCGTTTCTCTCCATATTCTTCGGTAATCTGCTGGATCGTTACTCGATCTATCCCCGCGCTACCTTTGTTTGCTTTGATCTGTTTCCACGCGTAGGTCATGATATCTTCCCGGTAGATCTTGTCATAGAGGGCATGAAATCGACGTGTCGGTTTTTCCTTAGCCGCAAGGTATAGAGTTCTTTGTAGTTGTCGAGCTTTTTCTTTGGCGTAGTTAGCCTTTCGGGCATTCACTCGCTCTTACCTCCTCAGTTCCCATGAATGAAGTGGGGTATTGTCTTTTGACGCCCTTCCCTCCGCAAGGTTATGTTGTCCTTTGCCTCATCAGTACTATGGCCCCCTCCGACTCCCTTCCCACGGATTCCCATTTCACCTATTTAGGCTTATAGGTTCACCATTTACGTATTTTTTTCGTGTGGGTGAGGGTCTCCCTAGTTCCAGACATAACTTTCTCCACATGCCGACCCCTATACACCGGAGAGTTCTTCCGCACTGCGATCCAAGTTCTTCATGCGTTCCATGGCCTTCACCCTTTCGCTCGGGGCTCGGCACTCTCTTTTCCTCCCTTTGAGGTAGGTTAACCTTGACGATGCGGTAGGGTTCATTTTCATTACGGCCTGTGGATTTGCTTCACATGTTTTTTTTTTACATGCTTTTTACAGGGCTTCAGTCCACGAATTTCGTCGTAGACTGCCTGCTAGCTACGGGGCAGCTTGGTCTTTACCCCGACTGAACTTTCATCAGTTAGTTATGCCTAGCTTGGCTAGGCGCGCAACGAAACTGGGGATCGTTATTTGAGCGAATTTGGGGTCTAAAGGCGGGATTTGCTCAGAATAACGATATGGTGTTTCGTTAAAAATTTATTGCCGCTGTTTTTGCAGAAATAGCGATATGGAGTTTCGTTAGACGAAGAACGGAGAATGCAAATGGTGTAAGGAAAACCCGCCAAGCAAGGCGGGTCAGATTCAGAACAATGTCTGCTCTTCAATCAGCAAATTCCGTAAAAAGCTTCTGCGATGCATCGGCGTCGGACCCAGAGCCAAAATTTGCTCCCGATGCAGCTTGGTGGCATAACCCTTATGTACTGCAATGCCGTATTCGGGGTACTTCACATCCCATTCTCCCTGGCATAGTCGATCCCGCGTTACTTTGGCTATGATCGATGCAGCCGCGATCGATTGACTGGTGGCATCCCCTTTAATAATCGCCAGCTGCGGTATTTGGCTATCGATCTTCTCCGCATCGATCAGCAGCAGATCCGGCTTAATCGTCAATTGTCCCACTGCCTGTTTCATCGCCAGCCGCGCCGCCTGCTTAATATTAATCCGATCTATCGTTGGAGCATCCACGTACCCTACACCTACGGAAAGCGCCTGTTCCATAATAACATCGTATAAATAATCGCGTTTCTTGGCGCTCAGCTTTTTAGAATCATCGACATCCTCCAGCACGAGCCCACGCGGCAAAATAACCGCAGCCGCAACCACGTCACCAAACAAACAACCGCGCCCTACCTCATCTACACCCGCAATATTCTGATAGGACTGTTCCCAATATTCCTGTTCATATTTCAGTAAATCACTCATCATTTCTCCTCATTCTGACCCTACGACTGCTTAGTTTAAAATATTCCTATAGTACACTATATACTATTTATCGGTTGTACGGCCGCTAATTTGAGCAGCCTGCAAGGTTGAATTTTTTTCCTGATTGATCGCAACAGTTCTAACGGAACTCACAGCCTCTATTTTGATGATTTTGCCGAATTCAATATTGCAACGGAAATCAGATCCTCTATTGAAGAATTAATCGCCCCAATTGCCTAGAAAATCCCCCATTAAGGCCCCTCATTTCCGTTAGAGCCGTGCGGGCTTAGTCTAAACAAAAGCCACACAAAAATCCTCCCCTACAAGCCCATCAAGGCTGTCTGGAAGGATTGTTAAATAAGCTATTCGATTCTATGATCTATGATCCCCGGCCCTAGTAAGGGGCTTCCATCGAATATCTGCCCAGCTTGCCGGCCCGCAGCTCACGCAGCAGAATTCCCGAGGCCTTCTCTAAATCAACACGCCCACCGCTCATGATACAGCCGCGTTTGCGGCCTACCGCCTCCATGACCGCTACGATATCGTCCGGGTTCTCCGGGTCCTGTGGCGGCTCCTTCAGCTCAAACCGGTTCGAGAAGGGCTCCCAGTAATACTTCACTAAATATTTTACGCCAAAAAAAGCGACATCTTCCACATTCAATATTTCCTCACGGATCGCCCCAGTCACAGCAAGACGATAGCCTACATTCTGATCCTCAAATTTAGGCCACAGTATCCCTGGAGTATCCAGCAGCTCCATATCCGTCCCTACCTTGATCCATTGCTGGCCTTTGGTCACGCCAGGACGATCACCTGTTGCCGCGATGTTGCGGCCCGCCAGGCGATTAATCAGCGTTGATTTGCCAACGTTCGGAATCCCTACGATCAAGGCACGAACCGCACGTGGATTCATTCCTTTAGCTCTTTGCTTCTCAAGCTTCTCTTTTAACAGTTCCTTAGCCAGGATTGGAATTTCCTTAATTCCTTGACCACTATATGCGTCCACAGCTACAGCCAGATGACCCTCTTGCTTAAAAACCTCCAGCCACTGCTTCGTAACAGCCGGATCAGCCAAATCAGCTTTATTAAGCACGATCAAACGCGGCTTTTCCTGCAAAATTTCATCGATCATCGGATTTCTGCTGGACATCGGCAATCTCGCATCCAACAGCTCGATCACAACGTCAATCAGCTTAAGTTTATCTTGAATCTGCCGGCGCGCCTTGGTCATATGTCCGGGAAACCATTGAATTGCCATACGTATCACCTCAATTTCCCGAGCATACACTTTCGAGCTTAGTGACCGATCACCTTGATATCTCCTATAGGCCAGAACACAAGATCTGCCCGTCCAATGATATCCTTGAAAGGTACGAACCCGATCGCACGGCTATCGGTACTATTCGGCCGATTATCACCTAGCACGAATACATAGCCCTCCGGAACTTTGCCGTCCGGGAACTGCTCATTAGGGAAGTTTCTTTCTGTATTATATAGTTGATTATTATTATGCTTCTCATCTAATTCCGATTGGATGTAAGGCTCCTCAATAGCCTCACCATTAATCGTAATCGTGTCGCCCTCGACTTTCACTGTATCGCCCGGCACCCCGATCACACGTTTAATGAAATCGCGTCCTTCCGACGGAACGTGGAACACGATGACCTCACTGCGTTTAGGCTCGCGAAAATCATAAAGAATTTTGTTCACAATAATTCTCTCGCCAGTATAGAAATTCGGGTGCATCGAAGGTCCATCAACGATGAATGGAGCGAATAACAGCCATCTAATCAATAATACTATTACGACAGCGATCACGATGGCCTTTAACCACTCCATTGCTTCGCTTTTTTGTTCTTGGGGCGGCTCTTGTGAGTCCACCGCATTACCGGGCTGACCCGGATGAGTATGCTCTTCCATAGGATCGCGATCTCTCCTTGTCATATATAGTATGCAGCACTATACGATCTTTTATAAAAATAGAAGGGGAGCTTGAGTAAACACACAAGCTCCCCCTTATCGTTAACCCAATTAACGACGCATTTCTTTAATTCTCGCTGCTTTACCGCGAAGTTCACGAAGATAGTACAGCTTCGCACGACGCACTTTACCACGGCGAGCCACTTCGATTCTATCGAGTTTAGGGGAATGAAGCGGGAAAGTTCTTTCCACACCTACACCGTTCGAAATTTTACGAACTGTAAAAGTTTCGCTGATTCCTCCACCACGACGCTTAATTACAACACCTTCAAACAACTGGATACGTTCACGAGATCCCTCGATAACCTTAACGAACACTTTTAAAGTGTCACCAGGACGAAAGCTCGGAATATCTTTGCGAAGTTGTTCTTGCGTAATCGCTTGTACGATATTCATCTAGGACTCCCTCCTTCCACTCAGGTGTTCATGCCTCTTCTGGAAAACCTCTGTTTTCCTTCATCATCCGCAGCGGACCACCGATTTCACAACAAGATTAATAATAGCACAGAAATATAGGCATAGCAAGAAATTATTACGTGCTGTATCGGTAATTTGATCGAAACGGATTTGTTGTTTTGAGTTAAAAGTAAAAAAAGACCGCTCCAAAAGCGGCCATTGGCTCAACGGTGTCTGGTTCCAGCGACATAGCTATGTAAGTTCATGAAGATCTGAATCGGAGTAGCGGGATTCGAACCCACGGCCTCGCCCACCCCAAGGGCGCGCGCTACCTGACTGCGCCATACCCCGATATGTGGTACGCAAACTTTCCGAACTAATCAACGATTATCCCAATTTCAAACCAATATTAGGTTGAAGGCCAGCTAGCTGCTTACTTAATTATATGCGATAGGCGCGCGCCCATGCAATAAACCCATATAATTTCCTTAAAAAGTCTGCACAGTTTTCTCACCCTATGGTATGATATGGAAAAAGGAAAGGATGCTATGCATGCTTGTAACCGCTTCCTTTATTCTTGCAATCCCCATCGTGGTATTTGTCGTTAGTGTCTGGTTGGCGGATGTAGCGAACGTCCGGAGTATAAGACGAGACAGTCACGCACATAGCGGACGGTAGATTAGTTTCTTCTATTAATATTGTAAAATGGCGCAGACCCCACGGTTTTTTATTCCGTGAATCTGCGCTTCTTTTTTGTAGAAGCCCGCTAGATCAGCAACTCGAGAGCTATCGAAGCTGTAAATTTGCCATATATGCAGGTTTTTCCACCGACAACCTCTGTTCTTGATGAACTCGGCAAGTCTCCCGGGGTTCTAACGAAACTCCATATCGCTATTTCCACAATATTAGCCATCTCTCAAATCTAACGATACACCATCTCGCTATTTGAGCAAAAATCGGCCTTTTAGCCCCTAATTCGTCCCAATAGCGATACCCTGTTTCGTTAGATTTTGAAACGCCCCCTTTTGAGGCAAATAACGATACCCTGTTTCGTTAGAATTGGCGGCGGCTCTTTTTGACGCAAGATGCAGCAAATAACGCCCCTGTTCCGTTACAATTCAGGGCCGCAGGACAGTCACTGTTTCGACATGGCCATGTATTGCTCAACCATCTGAAATGTGGAGGAAATCACTGTCTCAGGGCGATAATCTCGGGGAATTCCTGCATAATTGCAGGCTTCTCCGGAAAAGGCGGATACATGAGCAAATTCTCATTCCAATTTTGTAACTTTATTATAGTGGCGCTCGATTATAATGAAATAGGTAAAATAGAGATATAGGAGAGAAATATGTCACGATTCGTAAAAGTAAGTTCACTTGTTTTAGCAATACTGATCATTGTTTATTCTTTCGCAGTTACCCACCCGACTAATGCGTTATCCCACAAGGCCTGTACCTCCTGGCAAATGGTCAGGGACAAATCGTTCATGATCACCCACTACGGATTCAAGGGGAATGATGTGAATAAGCTCCCTGCCGGATTTGAGGTGAAGCCTGGCACGGCCAAGGAAGTTCCTGTTCTGATGTATCATTATATTACCCCGGAGGCCAATAACCGCGAACCGGGAAATAAATCGGTCATCAATCTCGAGGCTTTTGAGGAGAATATGGAATATCTGCATGATGAGGGTTACTACACTGCAACGCTGGAGGAGTTGGAGCAATACGTGCTCGGCGAAATTTCTCTGCCGGAGAAATCGATTGTCCTCACTTTTGATGACGGGTACCAGAACAATTATATTTACGCTTACCCACTCTTGAAGAAATACGGCTTCCATGCCACGATCTTCATGATCGGCAGCAAGATGGAAGAGAAAACGGTAGCGTTCGATCCGAATAAGAAGAGTTTCCTGTCCCGCGCAGAGATCGAAGCTTCCAAGGATGTATTCGAGTATCACAGCCATACATATGACCTGCATCGCAAAGGATTTCCAAAATGCGGTGAGGACAAGTCACTAGCACTCGATACTAATCTACTGCAAAAAGATATTAGCGCAATTAAAGCGGAAGGGATCGATACCCCTTACTTTGCTTATCCATTCGGTGAAAAGTCGCGGCAGATGATCTACTATTTGAAGGAGAACGGTTACCGCATGGCGTTCACAGTCCGTCAAGGCTTCGTACAACCAGGAGATCCGCTGATAAAATTAAATCGTCTGACGGTCACCTCGAAGACGAATCTGCCGGAGCTGCTGCAGAAGAAGATCACGCCGCGAGAGGCATTATCGCAATATTAGAGATTAAATCAGGTTATCCTTATGCAAAAGAACCCTCGAACTCACCGAAGTGGAATTTGAGGGTTCTTTTTTATTGATCCATCTCTTCTTTCAATTGCTTGAGCCAGGCGATATCATCCCGAGATAGCTCCAAGCCTTCCAACAGATCAGGTCTGCGCAGCCAAGTGCGACGCAATGCCTCTCTGCGGCGCCAAAGCTCGATATTGGCGTGATGGCCGCTCAGCAGAATATCCGGCACCTTCCAGCCCCTGAATTCCACCGGCCGAGTATAGTGCGGATATTCAAGCAGTCCGGTGCTGAAGGAATCCGTTACCGCACTGGTCTCATTGCCGAGCACTCCCGGCAATAAGCGGGTAACACTATCGATCACCGTCATTGCCGGAATTTCTCCGCCTGTCAGCACATAGTCCCCGATCGATAATTCGTCGGTGACCAGATGCTCGCGGATGCGTTCATCATAGCCTTCATAATGACCGCAAATGAAGATCAAATGCTCCTCCTGAGCCAATTCCTCTGCTTTGCGCTGAGTGAAGGTCTCACCCTGAGGGCACATGAGGATGATGCGTGGTGCCTTCCCTTGTAGGGTCGCCTGCATCCCTTCAACAGGTACAGCCTGCCCATGTTCAACTCTCTCGTCTGAATCCGGGCATTGCCAAGCGGCGTCTTCCTCGACTTCCTTCCCGAGCAAATCCTCCACCGCGCGAAAGATCGGGTCAGGCTTCAACACCATCCCGCCTCCGCCCCCGTATGGAGTATCGTCCACGGTACCATGCTTATTACCAGCATAATCACGGAAATTAATAGCGTTCAAGGAGACTAGTCCCTTCTCCCTGGCTTTGCCGAGAATGCTGCTCTGGAATACCCCGTCGAACATTTCCGGAAACAGGGTCAGCACGTCCATCCTCATCATTACAACAGCCCTTCCAGTAGATGAACTTTTACCAGTTTGGCCTCTACATCCACATCGAGCACAACATCATCGATGACCGGAAGCAGCAGTTGCTTGCGAGATGGCATTTTGACAACCCACACGTCATTCGCCCCTGGACGGAGTATTTCCTCAATGACTCCCAAATCCTCGCCTTCATCGCTCACGACTCGGCAGCCGATAATTTCATAGTAATAATACTCATTATCCGGCAGATCAACAGCATCCGCTTTGGAGACTTTAAGCTCACAGCCTTTATATTTTTCAACCTGATTGATATTATCGTACTCATTGAGCTTTATAATATACATTTGCTTCACCAGCCGGGCGGAAGCTACCGTAACATCGATCTGCTCGCCGCTGTCCGGGTTTACGATCTTAAGTTTGTTCTTCGGGGCAAATCTGACCTCTGGAAAATCAGTATGCGGCAAAATTTTTAACTCCCCGCGAATTCCATGAGTATTCACGATTTTCCCTACCATTAACAATGAATCCGACATAATTACCTCCCGAGAATACGTCTGCTTATCCACGATCATGTAACTGATCCATTCTTATATTTCATCAAAGGCCAACCGTTTCATTCATACTTTCTGCATGTACGAAAGCGGGCTAGGATAAGCTCCTAACCCGCTTTCGTATATGTTTAAGACATGATATCTACGGTTACCCGCTTATCCATCTTAACGGCTGCCGATGCCACAACCGTGCGGAGCGCCTTGGCGATTCTCCCCTGTTTGCCAATCACTTTACCCACATCATCAGGATGTACGGATAATTCATATACAATCAGGTGTTCCTTCTCAACGACCTCCACACGGACATCGTCCGGATGATCAACAAGAGCCTTCGCAATAACGCCGACTAATTGTTCCATATGGACCCTCCGAATCAGCAACTATTTTTGCATTTTAGACTCATGAAATTTCTTCATAACGCCTGCATTGCTAAGCAAATTGCGAACTGTATCAGATGCTTGAGCACCATTTTGCAACCATTGCAACGCTTTTTCTTCGTCGATCTTTACAACTGCCGGTTCAGCAACCGGGTTGTAGAAACCGATCTCTTCGATAAAGCGACCATCACGTGGGGAACGGGAATCCGATACCACGATACGATAGAAAGGAGCTTTATGAGCACCCATGCGTTTCAAACGAATACGAACTGCCACCAATTTCACCTCCTTTAAAGAATACCCAAACGATATGGAGTTTCGTTAGACGAAAACTGCCGTATATGAACCCTCACCGGAACGGAAATTTCATTCCTTTGCCCGCTTTACTGAGCTGCTTCATCATTTTATTGCCTTTGCCTTTAGGACCCATCATGTCAGAGAATTGCTTCATGACTCTGCGCATCTCATCGAATTGCTTGATCAGACGGTTCACGTCAGCAAGGCTAGTCCCGCTGCCAGCGGCAATCCGCTTGCGGCGGCTATGATTGATCAGATCAGGATTCTGCTTCTCATCCTTGGTCATGGAATGCACGATCGCCTCGACGCGGCCCATCTGCTTCTCATCGACCTTGATGTCCTTCATTTGCTTCATCTTGCCCATCCCCGGAATCATATCCAGGAGCTGGTCAATCGGGCCGAGCTTCTTCACTTGATCCATCTGTTCCAGGAAATCATCGAACGTGAATTCCGCATTGCGCATTTTCCGTTCCATTTCCTTCGCTTTCTCGGTATCGATGTTGGATTGTGCTTTCTCGATCAGAGAGAGCATATCCCCCATCCCGAGAATTCTCGACGCCATCCGTTCTGGATGAAACGGCTCAAGCGCATCGATCTTCTCGCCGAGCGCTGCGAACTTGATCGGGCAGCCCGTAACGGCCTTGACCGATAATGCCGCACCGCCGCGAGTATCGCCGTCCAGCTTCGTCAGTACGACACCAGTCAGCTCCAATTGCTTATTGAAGTTCTCCGCTACATTGACAGCGTCCTGCCCTGTCATCGCATCGACCACTAGCAATACTTCATCCGGCTGGGTCACTTCATGAATCTGACGGAGCTCCTCCATCAATTCCTCATCGATATGCAATCGACCCGCGGTATCAATCAGTAAATAATCATTGCCGTTATCCTTGGCATGCTGCAGCGCCTGACGGGCAATTTCCACCGGGCTGTTGCCAGCTGGCAGTGTAAATACCGGAACATTGATCTGCTCGCCGAGCACCTGCAATTGCTTGATCGCCGCCGGACGGTAAATATCGCCTGCTACGAGCAGCGGACGATGATTCCCCTTGAGCAGCAGCTTGGCCAGCTTGGCCGAGGTCGTCGTCTTACCTGCCCCCTGCAAGCCCGCCATCATCACAACGGTTGGCGGACGGTTACTCTTGGCCAGCTTGGCCTGAGTGCCACCCATCAATTCCGTCAATTCCTTATTGACGATATCGATGATTACCATCCCCGGAGTGAAGCTCTCCATCACTTCCTTGCCGATCGCTTTCTCCTTCACCTTGGCGACGAATTCCTTGACGACTTTAAAGTTAACATCCGCTTCCAGCATGGCGAGGCGAACCTCACGCATCGCTTCATTCACATCGTCCTCGGATACCTTGCCTTTGCCGCGAAGCTTGCTGAACACGTTCTGTAATCGGCTCGTCAATCCTTCAAAAGCCATTGCACCGTCACCTCCATTCATAGTCCACACATTAAAACTTGCTCAAAAAGTTAAATTCAACTCTATCTCTAGGCTTATCTTCAATTCTACAATCGCTCCACCTGGTGAAGCAAATCCAGGATCGTCTCCTTATGTACCGAAGACAAGTCATTCTGTTCTATCAAATGTTTGATCTCAGTGATCATTCTCGAACGCTCTTCGTCCTTGCTCAGCAGCCCAAGCTTCTCTTCATATGCTTCGAGCACTTCCTCAGCGCGCTTGATATGCTCATATACCGCCTGACGGCTAATGCCACTTTCATTTGCAATCTCCCCGAGGGAGAAGTCATCCAAAAAATAATATTTGAGAAACGTCTGCTGCTTCTCTGTCAGCAGGGTCTCATAGAAATCGAATAGCAGGTTGATCCGATTCGTCTTCTCAAGCTTATTCTCTTGACTCATTTGGGCACCCCCTCCGTCAAGGAAAAACACTTTACAGCGTATCAACATTCCTAATAATAGCGAATCCTTAACATGTTGTCAAGCGAAAATCCTTAACATGTAATTCACTAAGATCAGCGCCGGTTTCAGACAAGAAAAAGGCCGTCCGTCAGCGAGCCAACGGCGGCCAGAGTCATCTTCAACACATAAATCAATGATGCGGCAAAAGATACAGCAGAATCACAAAGAAGTGAGTAATGCTTCCCGCTAGTACAAACAGATGCCAAATCGCATGGTGATACGGGAATATACGCCATACATAAAAGATCGTGCCCAGCGTATACAGGATTCCGCCGGCCGCCAAAAGGACAATCCCCGGCTGCGGAACCGCTGCTGTAAGCGGACCCCAGGCTACGATGATCAACCAACCCATAAGCAGATAGAAGATAGTTGACATGAACAGGAATCTTTTCACGAAGAAGGCCTTGAACAGCACGCCCAACAGAGCGATGCCCCACACGATGCCGAACAGGCTCCAGCCGAGCGGGCCGCGGACCGCTACGAGCATTAGCGGCGTATAGGTTCCGGCGATATAGACATAGATCGAAGAATGATCGAAAAATTCGAACAGATCCTTGAGCTTGCCCTCCTTGAAGCTATGCACCAGAGTGGAACAAACGTAGAGCAGCAGCATGCTGACTCCGTAAATCGTAAAGCTGACGATATGCCAGGCATTGCCCTTCATGCTTGAAAAGACGATGAGCAGCACCAGCCCGGCCAGGCTCAGCATCGCGCCGATACCATGCGTGATTGCATTAGCAACCTCTTCACGGCGCGGGTAAGTATGTGTATTAGCCATCTTTGTCGCCTCCTTATCCGTTCATCTTGACTTCTATGGTCAGAATATGGGCATGAGCCCAAAATCGTTCCTATCTAACCTTATTCTATACTATTGTAGCCAGCTTCCTCTTCTTCATTCTCTTGGATCAAGCCAGAGAACAAACCGTGCACGAACAGCTCGGAATCGAACTTCTGCAGATCCTCCATTTTCTCCCCAAGACCGACCAGCTTCACCGGCAGACTAAGCTCCTGGCGGATCGCTATGACGATGCCGCCCTTGGCCGTGCCGTCAAGCTTGGTCAATACAAGTCCTGTAACACCGCTCTTCTCGCCGAAAAGCTTCGCCTGAGAAAGCGCATTTTGCCCCGTTGTCGCATCAAGCACCATCAGCACTTCATGCGGAGCACCCGGGATTTCGCGCTGGATGACTCGGAATATTTTATTCAATTCCTCCATCAGATTCGATTTATTCTGCAGCCGTCCTGCCGTATCGCAGAGCAGAATATCTGCTCCGCGCTGCTTCGCAGCCTGTACCGCATCGAACATCACTGCCGCCGGGTCTGAGCCAGCATGCTGCTTGATAACTTCGACGCCGGCACGTTCCCCCCATACTTCAAGCTGCTCGATCGCGCCCGCCCGGAACGTATCTCCGGCAGCCATGATCACTTTTTTCCCCTGCTGCTTGTAATGATGGGCCAGCTTGCCGATGGTCGTCGTCTTGCCGACCCCGTTCACCCCGACGAACAAGATAACGGTAATGCCGTCCGGGTTCAGCCGCAGATCATTATTCTCGTCTCCACGCAGAAGCTCGACAAGCTTCTCCGATAGAATCGGCTGCAGATCGGCTGCGTCCTCGATTTTACGCTTCCTCACTTCATCACGCAGATCGTCAATCAGTTGCATCACTGTATTCACGCCTACATCGGCACCGATCAGGATCTCTTCCAATTCTTCGAAGAACTCCTCGTCTATCTTCTTGCGGCGAGTGATCAGGTCAGCGACCTTCTCCACGAAGCCTTTCCGCGTCTTCTCCAAGCCGTCCTTGAACTGTTTGGTAACGGACTCCGTTTTTGAAGAAATGCTCTCTTTCAGTTTTTTAAAGAAACTCATATGCTGCCTCCTCAATCTTCTTCAACAATATTCTTAACTAAGAAAAATAAATGTGCAAATTAGGCAATTTCCACGGTCTCATCATCATCCAGCTTCACGGAGACGAGCTTGGATACGCCGCCTTCCTCCATCGTCACCCCATAGAGGACATCAGCTTCTTCCATCGTTCCCTTGCGGTGGGTCACCACGATAAATTGAGTCTGCTCGGAAAATTCCCGCAAATATTGCGCAAAGCGGATGACGTTAGCTTCATCCAGAGCCGCCTCGACCTCATCCAGCACACAGAACGGAACAGGCTTGACTTGAAGGATGGCAAATAGCAGCGCCATGGCGGTCAAAGCCCTCTCCCCACCGGACAGAAGCTGTAAATTTTGCAGCTTCTTGCCGGGAGGCTGGGCAACGATATCAATCCCGGTCTCCAGTAGATGATCGGGATCAATCAGCTGCAGATCAGCGCGGCCGCCTCCAAACAGCTTGGTGAACACGATGCTGAACTCCCGTTTGATCGCATCAAAAGTCTGTTTGAACCGCTTCGACATCTCATCATCCATTTCCTGAATCACCTGATATAATGTCGTCTTTGCTTCCACCAGATCATTCTTCTGCTCCGTCAGGAACTGATAGCGTTCATTGACCCGGCTATATTCCTCGATCGCGCCGAGGTTCACCTCGCCGAGCAGCGTAATCTGCCTTTTCAGCTCCTTGGACTGGGCTTGTGCAGCGGGCACATCCTCAGGAATCTGATAGCGCTGCTTCGCCATTTCATAGCTCAGTTCATAGTCATCGCTCAGCTTGCTTAAGATGTTCTCCAGCTCTACATCGAGCCGATTGGCCTGAATTTCCGTCTGCCGCAGCTTCTCCTCTACCGCCTTAAGCGCAAGGCGCTGCTCCTTCGTCTCATTCTCACCGTCAGCCAGCTTCTTGACGAGCACCACCCGGGAGGCTCTTTCCAGCTCAAGCTGCTCTCCGGCCTGCTCTTTTTTCAATTTATATTCATTCAGCTCTTCACGCTGCGTTGCGCTCTGCTGAACATTCTTCTCTAAGTCTGCCACAATCGACTGCAAAATACTGCGATTCTGATCCAGCTCCCGCTTCAGAATACTGCAGTCTTCCTCCGAGCGCCGCAATTGCTCACGTATCGAGAAGCATTCCTGATCCAACTTGCCTTCACGAACCTTAAGTCCGGTCAGCCGATCCTGCAGCTCTTCCTTCGCTGATTCATTCGCTTTGCGAGCATATTCAGCCGCTTGAATCGATTGCTGGACATGCTGCTCTTGCTTCTCTAGCTCGACCAGCTTCTTCTCGGCCTGCTCCTTCGCTTGCTTCAGCTCTTCGATCTCCTTGATATAATGACTCTTCTCTTGACCATATAGCTCGAATTGCTCAGAGACATGCCTCCATTCATGATCAACCTGCTTCAGGTCGCCAGCGATGGATTGCTCCTCACTGCGCTTATGGTCACCTGCCTCGCGCAGCTTCTCGAGCAGCTGCTCAGAAGCACTGACTTGCTCGCGCACATCGGTCAGGCCCTTGCGCAGCTTGTCCAGCATTTCATCCGCCTCACGGATGTCTGTGGCCAGTTGATCCAGTTGACGCTTACGTCCGAGCAAATTGCTGTTCTTGCGATGCTGACTGCCCCCGGTCATCGAGCCACCGGCATTAACGACATCACCATCCAGCGTCACGATCCGGAAGCGGTACTGGCAGCGAGCAGCCATCTTGTTGGCCCGCTCCAGGTCACTGGCAAAGACCACATTGCCAAGCAAGCTGCCGACAATATTGCCGTACTGCAGATCATAGCCTACCAGCTCCGCACCGATACCGACAAAGCCGTCTGCGTCCTCCATCAGCCTCTTATCAGCGACCGAGATTTGCCTTGGTCGGATTACATCGAGCGGCAGGAAGGTCGCTCGGCCTAGCTGCCGCTGCTTGAGGAACGATATCGCCTGCCGCGACACCGCTTCATTCTCCATGACGATATGCTGCATAGCAGCGCCAAGCGCTGTCTCCACCGCGATCTCCAGCTTCTCCGGCACGCGGATGAGCTCGGCTACCGCGCCATGAACCCCGTGCAGCACGGACTTGCGGGCGGCCTTAAGCACTTCCTTGACGCCGAGGGCGAAGCCGTCGAAGTCCTCCTCCATCTCCTTCATCGTATCGCGTCTTGAGACGAGGCCTTCACGCTTCTGCTCCCATTTGCGGATGCCGTTCTGACTCTCCTCGACTAATCGATGCAGGGACTGACAGCGCTCGCTCTCCGTTATATATTGACCGCGCAGCTCGGCGATCTCCGCTCCAAGCTGCTGCAGAACATGCTCCAATTGGCTCTTCTTATCCTTCAGTTGCTCCAGCTGCTCCTGCCATTTGCTTCCTTCTTCCTCGGAACGCTGCATCCGGCGCTGCACAGCTTCCTTCTGCTGTTCATTGTAGCGGATCTCATTACGCATCCCGGCCATCTGGTTCATAATCTCCAGCAATTGACCCTTCAAGCCTTCTTCCTGCTCCTGACTGATTCCGCCGGTAACCCCGATCAGCTTCACTTCTTCAGA
Source organism: Paenibacillus aceti (assembly GCF_003614185.1). GTDB lineage: Bacteria > Bacillota > Bacilli > Paenibacillales > Paenibacillaceae > Fontibacillus > Fontibacillus aceti. The sequence continues at coordinate 760,663 of NZ_KZ987724.1, read as the reverse complement.
TTGCAGCTCTTCGCGCAGCGCCAGCAGTTGCTGCTCGGCAGCGGCGAATTTCTCAGCCAGCGCCTTCATCTCTGCATCCCGCTGAGCAAAGCGTTCCTCGCTCGCCGCCAGAGATTGCTGCAGCTGCTCGCGGTTCTGAGTCAGGTTCTTGGATCGCTCCTTTAGAACTTCACCGAAGCCTTCGCTTTTCTCATATTTTTCACTGTTCTCCAACAGCTGATTCTGCAGAATCTCAATCTTGTCCTCAACTTGACGGAGTGCCAGCCGATCGCTCTCCAGCTTCGCATCATGGGCAGACACGACCGTCGACAGAGCCAGCTCTTCCTCCTTCAGCTCGCTTAGCCGCTGATTCGTTACGCTCCATGATTCATGGATCTGCTCAATCTGATGCACATACAAGGAAATTTCTATATTTTTAAGCGATTCCCGCAATTGTTTATATTTAAGTGCCTTCTCGGACTGCTCCCGGAGCGGTCCGATTTGATCCTCCAGCTCACTGACCAGATCGTGAATTCTCAGCAGGTTCTGCTCCGTGTCATCTAATTTGCGTTTGGCGTCCCGCTTACGGTTCTTATACTTAACAATCCCTGAAGCCTCCTCGAAAATACCGCGGCGATCCTCGGAACGCGTACTCAGAATTTCCTCGATCCGCCCTTGTCCGATAATTGAATAGGCTTCCTTGCCGATCCCGGTATCCATGAACAGCTCGGTAATATCCTTTAGTCGGCAGGATTGCTTATTAATAAGATACTCGCTCTCTCCACTGCGGTGGACTCTGCGCGTTACCGTAACTTCGCTGAAATCCAGCGGCAAAGCCTGGTCGCCATTGTCCAGGGTCAGAGAAACCTCGCCATAGTTCACCGCCTTGCGCGCATCGCTGCCGGCAAAGATAATATCCTCCATCTTGCCGCCGCGCAGAGATTTGGCGCTCTGCTCTCCCAGCACCCAGCGGATCCCGTCGGAGATATTACTCTTCCCACTGCCGTTAGGTCCTACAACAGCGGTAATGCCGCGGACGAATTCCATCTCCGTCTTGTCGGCAAATGATTTAAAACCCGCTAATTCTATCCTTTTCAAAAACATACGTTCACGATCACCTCTAACGACTATTGTAACACACACCTACCCCATGGGACAGAAGGACGAAAGGCATGGGGACAGGCTTTTTTCAGTGCTTTTTTCAGAGCACTATGAATCTTGAAATCTTCCAGCAGGTTTGCTAGTCTGATAGACAACTATGGATAAAGGAGATCAACATGAACCAATCTCTACGACGCGCCATCTTGCTTCCGATTGTAATTTCTTCCATGCTCCTCGGTACATTAGCTGGAGCCCCTTCTCAAGCCAACGCGAAGAGTGTCACGACGGCTACAAAGACGACTGTGGCTCCAGACATGCTGCTTGACGGCAGACAGATCATCTGGACGAGCTCCCGGCCTTTCATTTATCAGGGAACGACCTATGTTCCGCTGCGCGAAGCTGCTGAGCTGCTAGGGGCCAAGGTTAGCTGGAATAAGGACAAACGTGCGACCGAGTTGCAGCTACATGGAAATACGATCGTTCACCGTCCACAAACCCGAGATTTCATCGTAAACGGCTATACCCGTATACAAGCGCCCGCTCCTTCTCTGTCCATCGATAGCACTACGATGGTTCCGCTGCGCACGCTTGTCGAAGCGCTCGGAGCAGAAATCTCGAGCTCCGCAAATCCGGTTCGCCAGCTGCAGCTGACGACGGATCATAGCACGATTACTGCGGAAGCCGCAGCCCAGGCCGATGATTATCTCATCCGGCATCAATTTTCAGGCATCGCGCTCATCGCTGATCATGGCGAAGTGCTGCTTCGCAAAGGCTATGGCCTGAGCGGTCCTGAGAGCTTAAATTCACCTGATGACCCATCGCGAATCGCCTCCTTGACCAAATCCTTCACCGCGGCAGCTATTATGAAGCTGGTTGAGAGCGGCAAGCTACATCTGGACGACACGCTGGATACTTATATTCCCGGATTTCCACAAGGAAATGAAATTACGCTGCATATGCTGTTGTCCCATACATCTGGGCTTGTATCCAATTTTCCGCGTACCGAGGGCTTGTCATTGCAACAAACGATGGAGGCGATCAAAAATAAACCGTTAGCCTTCGAACCCGGCACAGACTTCAAATACAGCAACAGCGGTTATATGCTGCTAGGCTATATCATCGAACAGGCGTCCGGCATGAGCTACGCCGATTACATCCACCAGCAATTCACCGGGCCGCTGCAAATGACTCACACCGGAGTTGCCGATGAGCACACGCCTACGATCAAAGGGTATGTATCGAAATCCGATCAATGGACGCTGGCTGGCAAGTATTACACTCAACCCGGCTCTGGCGGCCTGTATTCGACGGTCGACGACCTGTTAAAGTGGGATAGAGCCTTAAATACGACTGACATATTAAGCCAGGACTCTCTTGATAAAATGCTTACTCCCTACTCCCATAAAAATTATGGCTACGGCTGGATGATGGACCAGACGGGCGATAGGCCAGTCGTGTTCCACAATGGCAGCGGTACAGGCTACGCCACGGGGCTATCCCGAGAGCAAGGCGACGGCCTGACGATCATTCTATTAGGCAATCACGGTGGCGTAGATACGCTAACGATCATGAGAGATATTCGCCAATTGCTTACGCCTTAAGCGGACAGTAGCTAATAGCAACTCCTGTCATGGTGTCAGCGGACAACAACAGATGCGACGCAAAAAAGGGGCTATCCTTTGCCATACAAATGGTAATAGGACAGCCCCTTAAAGTTCAAAAAACTCGCTTTCCTAGCTTCATCCAACTTCTCGATGCAGAAAACCAACTTTTTGAACTCTTTTTTATAAAACTTAAGCCTGCTTCAGTCTTTCCAGCGCGATCTGCGCTGCCTGCTGCTCGGCTTCCTTCTTTGACCTACCGGACCCGCGCCCCAAACTGCGTCCGTCCATCCATACTTCCGAGACGAATTCACGTTCATGCGCCGGGCCTCGTTCTTCAACAATCCGGTACTCCAAGGCTCCCATATTATGATGCTGGGTTAACTCCTGAAGCTCCGTTTTATAGTCGGTGGTCTGAAGCTTCCCGTCAAACACAATTTGCGAGAAAATATAGCGATGCAAAAAAGCGGTGACCGCCTCCAGGCCCTGATCCAAATACAGAGCTCCTACAAAAGATTCAAATACATCTGCCAGTAGGGCAGGCCGGGTTCTTCCCCCTGTCATTTCCTCCCCTTTACCGAGCAGTACATATTTCCCGAACTCCAGGCGCTCTGCGAACCGTACCAATGACGGCTCGCAGACAATGGCAGCCCGAAGCTTCGTAAGCTCGCCTTCAGGCCGGTCCGGAAACAAGCGATATAAATGCTCCGATACCGTCAGCTCCAGAACAGCGTCGCCGAGAAATTCCAGACGTTCGTTGTCCTCATGCTGGTTGAAGCGATGCTCATTCACATAAGATGCATGGGTAAAAGCCTGTCTTAATAGCTGCTTATTGTGAAATACCAGTTGAAGTTTGTGCTGTAATTGCTTCAAATCTCCACTCAACTGACTGACCCCTTATGCTTCGAATTTCTTCAGGATTATGGTGGCGTTATGCCCGCCAAATCCAAAAGAGTTAGACATAGCTATTCTAACATCTGCTTGTCTTGCTTCATTAGGGACGTAATCCAGGTCACATTCCGGATCTGGATGCTCCAGATTAATAGTCGGTGCTATTATTCCATGCTGAAGCGTTAATCCGCAGATGACCGCTTCCACGCCCCCTGCCGCACCAAGCAGATGACCCGTCATCGATTTGGTCGAGCTGACCGCTACCTTATAAGCATGATCGCCTAGAGCACGCTTGATAGCGATGGTCTCCGACCTGTCTCCAACAGGAGTAGATGTACCATGCGCGTTAATATAATCGATTTCACTCGGATCGATATCGGCATCGCGAATCGCCATCTTCATGCAACGCTCCGGTCCCTTAGGATCCGGCTCAGTCAAATGATAGGCATCCCCGCTCAATCCGTAGCCGATTACCTCACCGTAGATCTTGGCCCCGCGTTTCTGAGCATGCTCCAGGGATTCCAGAACCAATACGCCAGAGCCTTCTCCCATAACAAAGCCGTCGCGCTCAGCATCGAACGGTCGACTCGCTCTGGTAGGATCATCGTTGCGAGTTGACATCGCCCGCATCGAACAGAAGCCAGCAAGTCCAGTTGGACGGATCGTTGCTTCCGCGCCGCCGCAAATCATCACATCTGCATCCCCGTACTTAATCAGCTTGTACGAATCGCCGATGGAATGAGTTCCGGTCGCGCACGCAGTCACCGTAGCGCTGTTAGGCCCCTTCGCTCCGAACAGAATCGACACCTGGCCAGAAGCCATGTTCGCAATCATCATCGGAATGAAGAACGGGCTGACCCGCTTCGGACCTTTCTCCAGTAGAATAGAATGTTGATCTTCCCAAGTGCCCAGGCCACCGATCCCTGAACCGATCATGACACCCACCCGTTCCGGGTCAGTGTCTTCCGCAATGTTCAGACCACTATGAGCCAGCGCCCGGCTGGCAGCAGCGACGGCAAACTGGACGAAACGATCCATCCTGCGTGCATCCTTGCGATCCATATAATCCTCAGGATTGAAATCCTTAACCGAAGAAGCAATCCGAGTGGTATATTCGCTAACATCAAAGGCCTCGATCTGCGACACGCCAGATTTTCCTTGGATCAGATTATTCCAGAGCGTATCCAAATCGTTGCCTAGGGCCGTTACAGAACCCATTCCAGTTATGACTACTCTATGTTTCAAACACACTCACCTCATAATAGACTTCATGTGTAATTACAATTATACATGTTCATTTATTGACGAAACGCGGGTAGAAGAGGAGAAGTCCCGCCTGCTTGTAAGGAGGTACGGGACTTGTCATGACATTAGGTATGAGATTGTATGTAGTTAACAACTTCACCTACAGTCGTAATCTTCTCTGCATCTTCGTCTGAAATTTCCAGATCGAACTCATCTTCTAATTCCATAACCAGTTCAACAACATCAAGAGAATCAGCACCCAAGTCATCCTTGAAAGACGCTTCAAGCGTTACTTCGGCTTCATCAGCGCCGAGGCGATCCACTACAATGCGTTTTACGCGATCAAATACATCGGACATCCGGTTCACCTCCTCTTTGGTATTATACGAGAATCTAAGTTAAAAAGCCATAGAAGGAAGAAGCAATTTACATATACATTCCGCCATCCACATGCAGCGTCTGCCCTGTCATATAGGACGCGCTATCTGATGCGAGGAACAAAGCTACCTTAGCGATTTCCTCCGGCTGTCCAAGACGAGCCAGCGGAATACTTCCAAGCATACTCTGACGCATTTCCTCCGGCAATTGCTCCGTCATATCGGTCTCAATGAATCCGGGAGCGATACAGTTCACGGTAATATTGCGAGAAGCAAGCTCGCGCGCCGCCGACTTCGTCAATCCGATGACGCCCGCTTTGGCTGCAACATAATTCGCTTGTCCTGCATTGCCCAACACGCCGACTACGGAGGAAATATTGATAATCCTTCCTGAACGCTGCTTCATCATCGGGCGGGTTACGGATTTGATGCCATTAAAAACACCCTTAAGATTCGTCGCTATGACTTCATCGAATTCTTCTTCCTTCATGCGCATGATCAAATTATCTCTAGTAATTCCGGCATTATTCACCAGAATATCGATTCGGCTCCATGCTTCGAGTACGCCTTTGACCATGGCATCGAACTGCTCGCTATCGCCGACATGCCCTTTAACCGCATATGCCTTGACTCCAAGCGCTTCGATCTCAGCTACGGTCTTGGCCGCCGCCGCTTCGTTACCGGCATAATTCACAGCTACATTAGCGCCGGCACCTGCCAGAGCGAGAGCGATGCTACGTCCGATCCCACGCGACGCCCCCGTAACAAGAGCAGTCTGTCCATCCAGTAATTTGCTCATACATCCATCTCCTTTCCTAGAATGCAACAGTCATTCCGGGATACTTCCTCGTAGTACGAGAAACAATGATACGATCTTTGTCGCCAGAAATCAACTAAAAAAATGCAAACCGATAAAAATCTTATAATATATGCATATTATTCCTGAATCCTTGACATTTAGTTGTCTTTAGTCAAAGCCGCTACCGTCGTCTCCAGACTCTCCAGCCCATTGACGTTGTAAATAGCTACACTTCTATCGATTTTCTTGATCAAGCCTGCCAGTACACTGCCAGGTCCCAGCTCGACAAAGGTATCGACGCCTTGCTCGATCAACCAGGTAATACTGTCCAACCAAAGGACCGGAGAATACACCTGCTCTACCAGCAACCGTTTGATCTCAGAGGCCTGTCCTACAGGGCCAGCTGTTACATTGGCCACGACTGGAACCTGCGCATCCTGAAGGGTCATGCTATTCAGCTTATCACCTAGACGCTCTGCGGCCGCCTGCATAAGTGAAGAATGGAACGGACCGCTTACTTCCAGAGGGATCGCCCGTTTTGCACCGATTTCCTTGACTCGTTCGACAACCTGGCCAACGCCTTCTTTGCTGCCGGAGACGACGATTTGCCCCGGACAATTGACGTTCGCAAGCTCTACGAGTTGTCCGCCGCGGCTTATATCGGCGCATAGCTCGGCCAACCCTTCGCGCGTTCCGCCGAGAACCGCAGCCATCGCCCCTTGTCCACCTGGAACGGCCTGTTCCATGAACTCGCCGCGTGCACGGACAATCGACACCGCATCCTCAAAAGATAGCACTCCAGCAGCTGTTAACGCACTGTATTCTCCCAGGCTATGACCGGCTACATAATCCGGCTTGATCCCTCTGGCAGCGAGCGCTTCATACATCACGACACTCGTAGTAAGCAAGGCTGGCTGCGTATTGGCCGTCTGCTTCAGCTCCTGCTCCGGCCCTTCAAAGATCAGCTTAGTCAGCGGGAAGCCAAGCTTCGTATCCGCCAGTTCGAATAATCGTCTGGCATCCGGAGCATGATCGAACAGATCCTTGCCCATGCCGACGGTCTGGGAACCTTGTCCCGGAAAAACAAATGCCACTTTTCCCATATTATTAACCTGCACTCCTTATTATTCGTTCTTGATACAACTACCACACGAGAACAGAAGCACCCCAAGTCAAGCCGCCGCCGAAGCCGACGAGCAGAACCGTGTCGCCTTCCTTGATGCGGCCGTCCTCCGCCGCCTCCACAAGCGCAAGCGGAATGGAAGCAGCCGATGTATTGGCATACTTGTCTACATTGATGACGCACTTCTCTTCCGGCAGATTAAGCCGCTGCATCGCGGATTGAATGATACGGATATTAGCTTGGTGTGGAACGAATAGATCGATGTCTTCCTTGGTCTTGCCTGCCTTGCGCAGCACTTCCTCCGTTGCCGATCCCATCACGCGGACCGCAAATTTAAAGACTTCGCGACCGTTCATATAGATATAATGCTGCTTGGCCTTCACGGTTTCTTCAGAAGCGGGCAGACGAGAACCACCCGCAGCAAGCTTCAACAGCTCGCCTCCGGCTCCTTCTGCACCTAGATCAAAGGACAGAAATCCGCGGCCCTCAGGCACTTCTCCTACGATAACTGCGCCGGCTCCATCGCCGAACAGGACACAGGTGTTACGGTCGGTATAATCCGTAATTCGCGACAGGGTATCCACCCCGATCACGAGCGCATTCTTGTACATCCCGGTCTTAATAAAGCCGTTGGCTGTCGCCATGCTGTAGACGAACCCAGAGCAAGCCGCAGACAAGTCAAACGCAGCAGCACGCTTCGCCCCCAATTTATCCTGCAAAATACAGGCCGTTGATGGAAAAGACGTATCCGGTGTAATGGTAGCAACGATGATCAGCTCGAGCTGATCAGCTGTCATCCCAGCCGATTTCAAGGCGCGCACTGCCGCCTCATAAGCCAGATCAGAGGTCGCTTGCTCCGGCGCCGCAATATGACGCTCGCGGATCCCGGTACGGCTCACGATCCATTCATCATTGGTATCTACCATTTTTTCCAAATCTGCATTGGTTAACACTCGCTCTGGAACATATTTACCGGTTCCAATAATGCCTACGGAACGCATTTTCATATACTCTCCACTCTCTTCCCGCTAATTTCTTGTGATATGCTCTCCGTCAACCGGTTCTCAATCGCCAGTCGGGCCTGCCGGACTCCGTTCTTGATCGCTTCGCTATCCGAGGAGCCGTGACTCTTGACAACAAGGCCGCTCAACCCAAGCAATGGCGCGCCACCATGCTGCTTATAATCCATCATTTGCTTCATACCGCGCAAGGAAGGCATAAGTACAGCGGCGGCCAGCTTATTCTTCAGTGACTTCGTGAATTCCTGCTTCAGCACAGAGAATAACGCTCCAGCGGTACCCTCCAGTGATTTTAACAGAATATTGCCGGCAAAACCGTCGCAGACCAGCACGTCGCAGGCTCCGGTCAGAACATCCCGCGCTTCTACATTACCGATGAAATTGATCGGCAGCTCAGCCAACAACGGATATGCCGCCTTGGTCAGCTCATTGCCCTTCTTCGCTTCAGTGCCGACATTCAGCAAGCCGACACGAGGCTTGGAAATTCCGGCCACCTTCTCACGGTAAATGCTGCCCATCAGGGCGTACTGGGCCAGATGCTCCGGCTTGGCGTCCATATTGGCCCCCAGATCCAGCGCAAGCACGCCACGGCCATCCATCGTCGGGATGATCGGAGCGAGCGCCGGCCGTTCGATCCCTTCCATTCTGCCGACGACAAGCAGACCGGTGGTCATCAGCGCCCCGGTATTCCCTGCCGAGATCATCGCATCGGCTTCTTTATCATGCACAAGACGTCCTGCCACGACCATCGATGAATCCTTCTTCCGGCGCACCGCTCTAACCGGCTCATCCTCCGCCTCGATCACTTCTTCTGCATGATGCAGAATGAGGTTGGCTGGGGCATCCGTCATCAGCGGCTTGAGGCGATCCTGGTGCCCGACCAGTATGATCTGGGTATCGCTCCATTCCTGAGCCGCGGCCATCGCTCCCTTCACAGTGCTATCCGGTGCAAAATCACCGCCCATCGCATCAATGGCGATCCGCATGTGTATTTCCCCCTTCATGATTGTCATCTCCTGTTGAACGGTAAATAACGAAGTTTCCTTGAAACACCATTTCCTCACCGACATAAGTGAATACTTCCACCTTGGCCTTCGCCTTATTCGCCGATGAAGGGCGAACATAGGCCTTGGCGATGCATTTCTCTCCCAGATGAACCGATCTGATAAAGCGGATGTCCGCCGAGAAGGTCAGGGCGATTTCATCATTGATTACCGCGACCGCCAAGGAATTGGCCTGAGCGAACACGTGATGCCCCCGCGCGATACCGGTCCTTGAGAATACATGCTCCTCACGAATTTCAAAGATAGAGATCCCACTCTTGTCCAGCTGCAAATCAACGATCTCCCCGATCACCTCATGCAGAGGCAGCGACCGGACCTGATCATAGGAGCGTTCAGCCATCTGCTTCATCCGCTCTCTTAGCTCAGGGATGCCTAGCTCCATCCGATCCAAACGGATCGTCTGTATGCTGACCTTCAATTTCCGGGTCAACTCCTGGTCGGTGACAAAAGGGTTTTCTTCAATAATTTTAGAAAGCTGCTGCTGTCTCGCTTTTTTCGGCAAGCGTTCGATGGATGATCCCTCCCCTCATAGAACAACTGCAATTTATATTAAAAAGGCCATTCAGTAAGGCCTGCTAACGCCTAGATCCGCTCATTTTTAGAACCTGGTACTAAAATAGTATAAATCAACTTAGAGCAAAAAGAAAGTATCTTCGTAAACGGAGACGCTGAACCGATGCTTATACTTATTCAAGCCCAAGATCGCTCAATTACCATAGTAACAAAAAAAGTAGCACTTCATCAAAGTGAAGTGCTACTCTACTGCGCCTAAATCAAGTTTATTGGTTAATAATTTCTCTCGATTTGTATGTTCCGCATACTTTGCATACGTGGTGAGCAAGCTTCAATTCTCCGCATTGTTCACATTTTACCATGCCCGGCACAGCCAATTTGAAATGCGTACGGCGTTTGTCGCGACGCGTTTTGGACGTTCTCCGTTGAGGTACTGCCATGGTTCTCCACCTCCTTATCAAATAAACCCTGCATCGGTGTTTCATAATGTCATTTTCGAGCAGAAACGGTAACCTGTGAGATAGTTAACATCTCTCCTGGAAATTATTAAGAAAAACGTCTGTCGACGTACTTTCTACCCTACTTACTTCTTGAAAAAGTCACCCAGCGCAGCCAGTCGCGGATCAATCCGCTCCGTGTTGCAGCCGCATTGCTGTTCATTCAGATCGGTCCCGCAGGACGGACAAAGTCCCTTGCAGGTCTCCTTGCAAACGGCGGAAAAAGGCAGTTCAAGCAACAATGCTTCCTCCAGATAAGGCACCAGATTCAGGCGTTCGTCAGATACGAGCACCAGTTCCTCTTCCGCTTCATCCAGCTCTACGCTTTCCTCGTCGCTTTGTTTGAAGGCTTCTTCAAATCGGACGTCCACATGATGCTTCAGTGGCTTCAAGCATCGGGAACAGGACATGTCCAATTCCGCCGACAAGCGTCCGGTCACGTGAATGACACCGCCACCTGCTGGCTCAGCCTGCAGATCGGCTTGCATCGGGGAAATCCCCATAATGTCCTTACGTCCCTGAACCACATGATCGACATCCAATGTCTGGTGGAATTCCACCGGAGCCTCGGATGCAGAGATCTGACGAAAATTAATAATCATGAGCAATCACTCCAAACAAACAAAAATAATTATACCGATCTAGGCTAAGTTTTGTCAACTACAATCCCGTATTCCTTGCCTAAAAGCCAGCACTACTGAAGCTATTCAGAATGAGGGCCATTTCCAAACAGCCAGCACTGCATACTCCCCATTATAACTGGACTTCCCCGTTTGATACCACCCTGTTTATGATATATTCTTTATTAATCGGTACCATTTAAACCATGGAAGATTAAAGTGGCTATATCGCGGTATACGACATTACAGTAGGCGACCAAGTGGCCTATGGCATTTTGCGCATTATTTGCGCGTTTCAAGTAGGGCTAAAAAATAAAATATGCTTCGAACAGCCAGGAGTTAGCCCTTCTTTTCGTACTGGGCATGGGCTTTGGGTGGCGGTGTGGCAAACTCTCACGAACTTGGATGCAAGGCTCTGGATGGGGTTACGCTAATTCACACGTACTGGGCACAGGGCTCCTGGATGAGGTTACGGTAAATTCCTATGTACTTGGCACGGAGACTGGATGGGTATTCGGCAAATTTCCACGTACTGCACAAGTTCCTGAACAGGGTACACTAATTCGCACGTGTATTGCGTAAGGTTCCTGGGCGGTGTTACGGCAATTCACGCGTACTGGGCACAGGGCTCCTCACGCACTGTATGCGCTACCCGATGCTAAGTGGCGCTAAGATAGCGGCGGGGGACTATAAGTTAGCGCCGCAAGCAAAAAGCCTGCAAATATGCAGGCTTTCACGCCCCAAACCACCTGTTCTTAAGAAATTCCTGCAAATATGCAGGCTTTTCTTCATATTTCGTTAGAATCGGGCCAAAGTGGAGTAAAAGCCTGCATTTTAGCAGGAATTTTCTCTACGGGTCGAAATATTTAGGAAATTCCTGCATTTTTGCAGTCTTTCGATAAATGCATGGCTTTGAGAACGCGAAACAGAGGCTGCCCTGGGTTGTAACGAAACTACGTATCGCTATTTGCTCCAAAAGGAGCGATTTAAAAGTTTAACGAAACTAGGTATCGCTATTGCGGCGAAAAGGGGGCTAAAAGACGGGCTTTTACTCAAATAACGATATGGTGTTTCGTTAGAGCTGAAATGGTGTGGATTTTGCGGAAATAGCGATATGGTGTTTCGTTAGATTTGAATTCTGATGTAAAAGGTGATCACGTTGAATATTGTTGGACTGATCGTTGAATATAATCCGCTGCATAATGGACATGCTTATCACTTCCGCGAGGCGAAGCGGCGGGCGGGCGCGGATGCGGCCGTCGCCGTCATGAGCGGGGATTTCCTGCAGCGCGGCGAACCCGCGCTCGTGAACAAGTGGGCGCGGACCGAAATGGCGCTGCAGCTCGGCATAGACCTGGTGCTGGAGCTACCAGTGTCCTATGCCGTGCAGCCGGCGGAGTGGTTCGCCCACGGAGCGGCGGCGCTATTGGATGCGACAGGCGTCGTGTCGCATCTGTGCTTCGGCAGCGAGTCGGGCGAGCTGCCGGTGCTGAGCGAGCTGGCGGCGCTGCTCGCCAGCGAGAGCGGCGCGCTCCAGGCGGCGCTCGCGGAGGAGCTCGCCACCGGGGCGAGCTACCCGCGCGCCTTCGCGGCAGCTGCCGCGCGCGCCTTCGCCGCCGCAGGCGGCCTGGGCGGCGACGTGGACGCCGCCCGCCTGCTGCTCGAGCAGCCCAACAACTCGCTTGGGCTGCATTACCTGATCGCGCTGCGACGGCTACAGAGCGGCATCACGCCGCTCACCTTGCAGCGCCAGGGCGCCGGCTATCGCGACGAGCGGCCGCGCGATGCCAGCATCGCCAGCGCCACGGCCGTGCGCCGGCTCATCACGGGCGGCGGCTCGCTCGACGCAGCCGCCGCCTACCTGCCGCCCTTCACGCTGGAGATTCTCCAGCGTGAATTCGCGGCGGGCCGCGGTCCGATGCATTGGGACCGCTTCTCCCAGCCCTTGTTCAGCCGCCTGCTCGCGGCCGCGCCAGAGGAACTGGCCGGGCAGCTGGAGATGAACGAGGGGCTGGAATACCGTATCCGCAAGGTCCTGCCCAAGCTGGAGCAAGCGACCGTAACCGAGCTTGTCGGCCTACTAAAGACCAAGCGCTACACCCACACCAAGCTTCAGCGCACGCTCCTGCATACCTTGCTCGGACACTCGCAGCAGATGGGCTCCCGCGAGATTCTATCCGCTGGGCCGCATTATTTGCGAGTGCTCGGCTTCAACGAGCGCGGCCAACAGCTGCTGAAGCAAATGAAAAAGACGGCCAAGCTCCCGGTTATCACCCGCGCTGCGGATCTATCTCATCCGCAGCTCGATGCTGATATCCGGGCCTCAGCCGTCTATGCTAATGCTATGCCTAAGCGGACAGGCTTCGACCTGTTCCGCGACTATCGCCAGGCGCCGATCAGGCTTTAGGCTCAAGCTGCTGCAGGTATTCTACCGCCTCCTGCGCCGATTTGACCTGAACCAGCTTCATGTCGCTGCCGATTTCATCAGCCTTGGCCTTGGCGACGGTATAATTATTCACCGGGACGAAGAAAATATCCGCATGCTGCCGCTCAGCGGCCACGATCTTGAATTGCACGCCGCCGATTTCCCCGACGCTGCCATCTCCATCAATCGTCCCTGTACCGGCAATGCGGTAGCCCTTCGTCAAATCTCCGGGGGTAAGCTGATTATAGATCTCCAGCGTAAACATCAGGCCCGCGGAAGGGCCTCCGATCCCCGTCTCAATGAACTTGACCTCTTTATCCTCAATAGCAGGCTCAACCTTGCGCACCTCACCAATAGACACCCCGAGCCCCGCTTTTGGCGTATTGGAATCCTCCGAAATATCGATCAACTCAACCAGTTCATCCAGGCTCTCCTGATTGCGCTCCAGCTGGACAGTCACCCGATCCCCCGGCTTCTTATCAGCTAACAGCAGCGCCAGATCCTCGAACTTCCCAATCGGCTGCCCGTCGATCTTACGGATAATATCCCCAGGATGAAAATTCCCCTTAGGTTCGACCGCTTTAAACAGTCCGACAATAAACACGTACTCTGGAACGATGTCATAATCAATATCCGCTAAATGATAGGCGGCAATAATTGCGCTTGATTGGGAATTGCTCATATAATACCGCTGCTGCGTCTGATATTCCTCTTCATCCCGATCCGGCTCCTTCCGGACCACCTCAGCCTGATTATTAAACTGCGCCGTCGCCAGCATGGCCAGATTGGCGTAGCTTACAGATACCGTCGTAAGCATAAATGTCCCCTTCTCTTCCGGGTCCGCAGCAGGTATGCTCACCATCGGCTTGATCTCCTCAGCGAGTCCCGGCCGATTAATCAAATACGGCGTCGGCATATAGACCATGACATATACAAGGACGACCAAGGTAATTAAATAAAGCGTTATTTTGATGACTGGTGATTTCTTCATTCGCATCTGAAATTCCCCCCTCTGGACACGGCTGGTATATCGATGGTCTGTGTCCTGGTTGTCCCGCATATGCATTGTACTAGCCGTCCATTTCGATATACATATGAAGAAGGTGAACGCTTATGCATCGCGAACAGGCCACAAACGGCAAAATGTCGTCAACTATACTGTTTGCCAGTATTGCAATATTACTCGTTATTTGTATCGTTGCTGCTCCCGGGCCTGCCTTCCAGGCCTCTGGACAAGGACTTTCCCTCTGGTGGAGGATCGTGTTTCCGGCGGTCCTGCCTTTTCTCGTGCTCTCCGAGATGCTGATCGCCGGCGGATTCCCGCAAGGGCTCGGTGTTATTCTGGAACCCTTCACACGCAGAATCTTAAGACTTCCCGGCTCCTTCGGCTGGATACTTCCGCTTGGCATGACAGCCGGATTTCCAGCCTCTGCCGCGGCTGCAGCAACCCTATATAAGCAGAGAAAAATCACAGCCCTCGAAGCCGAAAGAATGGCCGCCACCGCCCACTTTGCCAGCCCGATGCTGATCATCATCGTGATCGGTGCCGGTTATCTGAACAATCCCGATCTGGGTCTGCTACTGCTCGTCATTCACTGGCTATCCGGCTTCGCGGCGGCGATCACACTAAGCCATCTGCTCTGGAAAAAGACGGCTGATAGCAGTTCTTCCCAACCAGCCCAGCGGCAAGCTGCAGTCCAAACATCAACGCGCACGGCCAAGCCCGGTCTGATGAGATCGGCACTGCGGCGAATGGAGGAAGCCCAGCAGGAGGACGGCCGCAGCTTCGGGAAGCTGCTCGGTGACTCCGTCGCCAATAGTGTCCAGACTCTGATGACGATCGGCGGCTATATGTTAATTTTTGCGGTCATGATCCATGTCGTCAATTCTTTTTTACCCGCTTCTGTATTTTCTTATTTCATTGCCGCCTTGATGGAGGTCCACCTGGGAACCTATGCGGTTGCAGGACTGCCTGTCTCCCAGCCTATAATTGCCGCTCTGCTCGGCACCGCGCTCGGCTGGAGCGGAATCTGTTCCTTCCTTCAGGTACAGGCGGTGCTGAAACCCGCAGGGATCAGCGGCGTACGCTTCATCATTCAGCGTTTAATTCATGGGGCATACGCCTTCTTGCTCACCTTAATACTATGGCGGCCACTGACGGCAATTTGGCCCGATGCCGTTCCCGCCTATAAGGAAATGAACCACCCGCTAGCCGCAAGAATGGAAGCGGCCCTTCCAAACTGGCAGCAAGCGGCTGGCTCGCTCCGTATCTCTATGTGGCTATTAATCGCTCTAATCGCATTATGGATCACAATCTCTCTCATCTGGAGAAGAAGCTCCAGGCAATAGATTTACATGAAGCCTTCGGCCTCTTATTATTGTTGCAGCTTCGGCAGGCCTTCGTATTTCTTCCTTAATGCTTGCTCAATCTCAAGCGGAACCAGATCGCCAAGCGCTCCGTTGAAGCAAGCGATTTCCTTCACGACACTCGAGCTTAAATAAGAATACTTGGGATTCGTCATCATAAAAATCGTCTCTACATTATGATTAAGCTGCTTATTCAGGGAAGCCATCTGCAGCTCGTATTCGAAATCGGTCACAGAGCGAATCCCTCGTACGATGACATCTGCCTTTCTGTAATCTACATAGTTAACGAGCAGATCGCGGAAGCTGTCCACCTCCACATTAGGCAAATGGCTCGTTACTGAAGAGATCAACTCCTTGCGCTCCTCCACCGTAAAGAGAGGTTTCTTGCTCAGGTTGTTCAACACGGCTACAATGAGCTTGTCAAACTGACGGGAAGCCCGCTGAATAATATCCAGATGTCCATTGGTAATAGGGTCAAAGCTGCCTGGATATACGGCGATTCGCGGTGCTTTGTGCTGTTCCATAGGTTCTGTTTTCCTCCTTAATTATGACGGGTGTCCCTAGTCTGAACTTCTATGGTTCATACCTGTAAATGGATACGGAGGTTTCCCCATATTCCGCTTTGCGCAGCTCTGTAAAATTGCCGAAGCAGCTCGGATAGACATAGGAAGATTCATACTCCAACACAACCGTCGCGCGATCTTCAAGCAGCTTCAGCTCGTCCATCGCTTCCATCAGCTTATCTCCGTTCTTAAGCCGATAAGGCGGATCAAGAAATACCAGCTCGAATGTCGCCTCGCGCTTGGACAACACCTTCAGCGCTCTTGCCGCATCATTCTTATAAACCTCTGCACGCTCCGCCAGACCGGCGGTCTTCAAATTGGCACGTACAACTTCGATGCTCTTGTAATCGAGATCCACGAATACCGCCTTGTCCATGCCACGGCTCAGCGCTTCAATGCCTAATCCGCCTGTTCCCGCGAACAAATCAAGCACGGCACCACCATCGAAATACGGCCCGATCATGCTAAACACGGCTTCCTTAACTTTGTCTGTCGTCGGTCTTGTCCCCATCCCGGGAACCGCCTTCAACGTCCTGCCCCGGGCACTGCCCGATATGATTCTCATGCTAGTTCACACACCCTTGCGCAATGCCGCTCTACGTAAGAGGTAATCCAAAGTCCACCGAAAACTGAACGTTTTGAACACCATCCAAATAGAGCAAATATATAGATTTCAGGCTTCTAAAATAGCCTGTCGATATCGTACCATAATCCCGGGTAGAATGAAAAATGTAATTTCACATTACTTTTTGCGGTTATTCATGTATAAATCCTCCAGCCCCGGGCAAACTTGAACTATCGACATCACCAAATGTCGTAGACAACCGCGGAGAAGACTTACGTTTCCCCATAAGCTCTTCGTCCGGTTTCTCCTCTCCCATGATTGGGGCCCTCGTAAGGGGGCCCTGACTTTTTGTCGTTTACTGATCCACCAAATGCACGCCAAAAATCCCCCTGAAATAAGACATCACTGCCACTTCAGAGGGATATTGAATATTGATTGATTATCTACTCGCTATAAACTTAGACTTACATGTTAAACCAACGTAATTCGCCGCCCTTAAGCTCCAATTCGAAGCTCTTGCCATTAGCATACACGGTCGTGTTACGCGGCTCTGCGGTGTTATTAACGACGCAATATGTGCCTGTCTCCGGATAAACATGGATTTCCGTATGAGCATCCGAACTGAACCAATTATGCAATTCAGTATCTTTGCCGCAAGACCATAAGATGGCACGATGCAGCAAGCGGGCGTTCTCCGCACTATACGGCAGTCCACCGATATAGACAGAGCGACCGTCGAAGTAGTTATTGACTGCAAACTGTACTTCCTTATCATCGCAAGCTAAAATATCAGCACTCGTCGCATATATATTTTTCTTGCCTTCACCAAAGTTAATTTCCCCATCCATATCGGCAGTAATAAAGTGAGACGGCTTAACATCCCAATTATATTTATCATAGCCGAGGGTGAAGCCGCGCTCCAGTTCTACGCCAAGAGCATCGCCTAATTGGAAGAAACGACCTTGATGTTGAACCGCAGAAGGTTCGCCTACACCGATAAAGCCGCCTCCGCGAGCGATAAATGCCCGGATTTGCTCCACAATAAATGGATCTTTCCAGTTCTCGCCGCCAGTATGCGCCGTGTCCGCATCACCGATGTTAATAATGACATCGAGATCTTCCAGCAGCTGCGGCTGCTCGCGAATATCGTCAAAGCTAATGAAGGATACATCGAATGGAGCGCCGCTCAAAATTTCAATAATTCCCGCATAGCTGTAGTTTTGCTTTTGATACAGCGCATGATGCACCATGTGACAGCCCCAAGAGCGCATTTTACCCCAGCAGTTCAGAACAGCAACTTTGGCCAAGCATAATGGCTTCGTACGTGCTTTTTCATATAAGTCGCGGAATTCATCGGCCACCTGCGTGACATAATCCACAAAGTCCGGGAAGTCCAACGCCAGCTTCAAGTAACCGCCATAACCAATACGATCCACAGGCTTACGCAAAATAGCTCGTCTTGCCGTTAACCAGTTTTCTTGCGCTTCCGCCGTTGGATTGCCACCAGGATGGAACGTATCCGGGAAGAAGTATGGCAAGAAACGCCCTTCTGTATATTTCACCCCAGGGATATCGCTGATCAATCGCAATGTCGAACCATTGCCAACGCTACCGACGACGGCATCTAGCCCGATCGTTTTGAACTCGTCCATATAAGGCTCCGTACCGATAAAATGGTCACCTAAGAACATCATCGCTTCGCGGCCCTCTTCATGGGTAATATCAACGAGTTCCTTAGCAAGTTGTGCTACCTCACGCCGTTGGAAAGCCATAAAGTCCAAATATTCCTTGGATGGAATCCGGTACTGATTGTTGTAATAGCCTTCGTCAATAATAAATTCCGGACGGAACTTATAGCCCACTTCACGCTCGAACTGTTCGAGAATATAAGGGCTGACGCTGGCGGAATAGCCATACCAGTCCACATATTTCTCCCGGCGCAATTCATCGAATACAAGGGTGAACTGATGGAAGAACGTTGTGAACCGCACTACATTGACATAAGACTTCTCACGCAAAAATTCACGGAGTCGGCCCTTGGAATACTCCCGCGTTTTAGGCTGACGTACGTCAAACGTAATCTGCCGTTCGAAATCCTTCCAATCGTTGACCACAGCATTGTACATATGAACGGGATCCCAAATAAGATAGGTCAAGAAGCTGACGCTATACTCATGGTAAGGTATCGTATTATTAATGATTACTGAGCCACTCGCTTCATCATAGCTCCAGTTATTCGTCGGTACAACCTCGCCGGTAGTACGATCGATAACCTCCCACCAACGGTAAATATCATCACGGTTGTTCACTTGCAATAAGTCTTCGCTAATCCCTTCCAATAGTCGAATGGACAGCGTTGCGTCTGTAGCAGCCACAAACCTCGTTGAAATATAGCACTGCTGTACTTCATCAGGGTTTGCTTTTGCCCAATTATTGTCTTTACGGGTCGTATAGTAAGTAGCATATATTTTTGCTCCACAATCAACTAACTCCTGCGGAAAGGTGGTGCCGTCTGCATCGCGTACCGCATCAGCTCCCCACAGCTCCATCGTTTTCAGTGTTTCGCCTACGACATCAAGGTCGGTAGGGATTGTCAGGCGCCCTCTAGTTGGTTTGTTCTGGTTCTGCTCGCTCATTTGAAATTGCTCCTTCCAAATAACTGATCGTTGATCCCATCATACTTAGCAAGCCTGAGAGAACCAAGGACGAATTATGACCTTCCACGAGTAAAATTTTGACCTTTCAAGCGAATGCAGATCATTACTGTTGCCTTTGTGGTGGTTGGTCAGCCTAACGAGAAATATGCAATATTTGAACTTCAACATCAAAAGCCAAGATCCTAAGCATCAGACCTTGGCTTTCGATTGAATTATTTTCACATGAATCGCTGCAGCATCTCTTTATTGTAATTGATTTAACATACTTAGTATCAAAGTTACCGCTTCAGCTCTAGTTATAGGAGCATTAGGATTAAATTTACCGTTTCCATTTCCCTTTACCAGACCCGCTTCTGCAGCTGCTGCTACATATGGTGTAGCCCATACTGGAATCTGATCTACATCATCGAATGTTGAGGTTAGCTCAGAATTTAATTCAAGACCCAATGCACGAACAATAATAACAACGAATTCACTTCTGCTGATTTCATTGTTCGCACGGAATGTCCCATCCTTATAGCCTGAAATATATCCCGCTTTAACAAGTGCCTGTATGAAGGGTTGTGCCCAGGCAGGTGTTTGGTCTTGATCCATGAAGTCAAATTCTGTATTAGCTTGCTCTAATTTCAGCGCTCTTGCCAGCATTGTTGAAACCTCACCACGGGTTACAGCCCCATTGGGTCTGAACGTTCCATCCCCATAACCTTTTACAAACCCAAGTTCAACTGATTTTTCAATGGAAGCCTTGGCCCAATGATTCATGATATCAGACAAATCTACTTTAGGAGTTTCTGGCTCCACAGGTTTCGCTGGCTCTATTGGATCTATTGGATTTTTGGGTTCAGTTGGCGTTGGTGTTGTTGGAGCTGTTGGAGCTGGTGCCGGATTCGGTGTTTGCGTCGATCCCCCACTCGAAGAGTTAGCTTCTGTCCTTACAGCTACACGGAGACCATCACTCCAGTTTCCTGCTGCATCGCCTGCTTTAACCACAAAGATATAACTTGTGTCTGGTAAAAGACCACTGACTGTATAGCTAGTAATATTGCCTGGCAATTGAATTATTTCATGACCATTCTTATAAATCTTGTAGCTTACTACTCCTATATTATCCGTTGCTTCTCTCCATGAAAGCATTAGACTAGTTCTGCCAATACTTGAAGCTGATAATTGTGCTCCTGACGGCCAGGCTGGTTCAGTTCCGTCTACAATCGCAGCCTCTTTATATGTTGCTGTTATTTTAACTGCTTCATCCGGCATGATGAATGTATAAACATTGGCGTTCGTTGCATCTTGATTTAACGTCAAGTTTGCTGGTGCTACGATCCACTTGTCGAACTCTTTACCTACCGGTGTATTCAGCGTTACGGTTACGGTTTCACCTTTCTTCGCAGTTTGTTTGTCTGCTGTTGCACCTTCCATGGTTATGTTATTGGACTTTTCGAGATCAAATACAGCGGTGTACGTCTTACCGAGAGAGCCAGAAGTGTTGACCGAAATACTTACTCCGCCTTCTATCGGTGCAACCTTCATGCCGATATCTGCAGTAAGCAATGCCAAGTCCGGTTGATGGACTTCAAGCGTCACTGTGCTTTGCTTTTGCGTTGGATCAGATATCGCAATTTTCATTTCACCATGGTCTTCTCGCATAATGACAGCGGCGGCAGATTTGGCACTGATCCTCTCCACAGAACCCGCATTCCAGAAATTCGCAGTGGTGATGCCAAGCTGTTTGTTGCTCACAGCCTGTACTGTTGATGTATTGCTCAGTACTTCTACTGATGGTTGTTCACTATAAGCTTGTGTTTGTGCCGCCGTCTTGCCGGGAAGCAGTACATATTCGTAACTGGCTGATTGTGGATTGTCCTCATGTTCAAAAGCGATGCTAGCATAGTTGCGTGTCAGTTTATCCTTCGACTGCCCGTTATTGATGTCATACCACGATCCTGTTCTTGCTTCACGTATAACCTGTAGAGTAGGCGCGGTTGGGAAGTAGTAGCCTACATCTGAACCGGAATCCGAGCTGTTACCCGCCAAATGCGCCCAATTTACACTGTTAATATCCTCTGCATAATCCAATGCTGTTGGCACCGGTACACCGTTAACTAGAAATTCGTTATCACCGCTGCTATTCAATTTACGATTATCAACAATCGTTTCCACCGTTTTTGTTGCCGCTGACGTTTTACTGATATCTGTCCCTAGGGCAACAATTTCATCATCGAACATGAACCATGATTTCTTGCCACTTAAATCACTGCCAGTTACTTTCTTTAATGAGAAATTCATTGCGCTTGTGCTATACAAATGATCTAATGTTACACCACCAACATGACTCTCCGTATTATAATAATAGGCCCATTCGCCTGGCATCTTTCCTTCTCCAGAGCCGTCTGTCGTCGTGCCTGGCAAGCGGAAGCTATTCACCGTCGCCCAGAATCCATCGCGATATTGCGATAAGTCATTGTTGTAAATATAGGTCATGCCAAGCCCGGTATCCCAGCCTTTTAAATTTTCTTTATTGCCCATTTCAAAGTCAGAGATGCGGTCTGAGAACATGCTTAGTCCAAAAGCGTAGTCCGGACGGTGATGCGTAACCCGGGCCATGCCGTTGAACATATAGCTTTGCGAAAGCTCGCCGCGCGCTACAACGGTATCATCATTCATGACTCTCTTCAATAACATCACGCTATAAATCGGCAAGCCTTTATAGTAATCAGCAAAGGTTGTATCCTTGCTTACCCATTCCTTAACCATACTGCGAATATTAGCGCTGATTTCAGGTGGTGCCCCTTCTGCTAAACTTGCCAAGGCTACAATCGTACTGCGCGCCGTTCCGGAATCGCTTCTGGAAATCCCTCGTCCGTTAACCATATCCATGTATAGCCCTTTATAAATAACAGGTTCAAAAGTATCGCTTACCCACTTGTAAATGTTAGCTACACGCGGGTCAGTCACAGGCCAAGGTGAATTGTTGAGCAAATAAGTGATGTCCGCCGTGCGGCTGAGCCAGACCGCTCCATAGCCGGCCGTGTAGGCGATATTCGCATGCTGCACCAGTGATCCATCTTCATATACACCGTCACCACTGGTGACATAGTTGAATTCTGAACCAATCGAATCCCGTCCTTGCGTAATCTTGGCACTATTTTTGCCAATAACACCACGCAAAGTTACAACAAGCGCTTTGTCCAGCAAATTACCACCGGTCTCGATCACGTTGCTATTTTGTACCCGCTTTGTTGGGTCAGGGCAATACTTATCAATGGCACGCATAAAATTGGCTATTTGCTGATCGTTCAGTTCATCATACATAAGAACTAGACAATCATTCAGCAGCTGCGGTGCACCGATTTCAAATCCCCACCAGCTGCTGGCAGTGCTGTAGGATAACCGTTCATTATAACGCTTGGCGTACATCCAATCTAAGGCCCCGATAATTGCATCCCGCAGTTGTGGATCATGATAAAAACGAGAAGATTCTGTATTGTAAGCGGTTGCCATTGTTTTAATACGAGTAAACTCACTAACGATGTTGTTGGCATGCTGCTCTTTCGTATCTGCACTATCGGTAAAATCCGACCATAAGTATTGGCGGCTGCTATCATTAGCGCTTAATGTATCAAGATAACCTGTCTTCGCGGCATTGGATACACTCTTGTCCATCTCAGCTACCAGCGCCTGAATAACAGGATCCGCAGCAAGGCCGGCATCTGCGGCGCCAACCAGCTTCTGTTTCCAGCGTACACGCAATTGATTGTAAGCAGCTGCCGTCTCTGCAGAATCCACGCTAATTTTGCTTTGCGCCTTTATCGTCTCGTCCTGTGTAGCAACAGTAACTGTGGCCACGCCCGCAGCAACTGCTGTAATATTACCATTGTTATCAACAGTAGCTACATTCTGATCGCTAGTACTCCATATGACATCGGGAGATTGCAGGTTACTCGGGGTTACGTTCAACGTTAGGGGCTTCATCTCTCCAACTGTCATCGTCATTGCCGTCGGTTCAAGCGTTAACCCTGTTATGCCGTCGTACTCCTCAAGTTGAACGTTATCAAACCACACTTTGCCGGTGGAATTTTCTAGAAACAATTCAATCAGAAATTTATCATAACCATTTGGTACCGTTATGAAACCTTGCTGCATCGTCCAATCATTCGTACCATACACTTTAGTTGAGTTAGGACCAGCTACATTTTTTTGTGAGTCCGAGGGATGCGGCAGAGAACTGCGAAAATAAACGCCGCTGCCGCCTGCAACATTTTCGGTCTTATACCACACTTTCAAGCGGTACGATTTTCCGGCTTCGACCGGAGCCTTCACATTAAGGGACACACGGCTTGTGCTGGAAGCATCAATCAGCATCGATTGTTGACCACTACAGTAGTTATAAGTATCGGTCGTTACACTTACTGTTCTACCCGTTGGTTTACCAGAACCTACCGGTATCCATGTGTCCCAATTAACAGGTACAGGGTTCGTATCGGTATATTGAGTCCAAGTACCGCTCGGCGCGGCGGTTAATTCAAAATCACCATTCGGCACTAAATTAGCATTGGCGGATACTTGGAAAGGCACATCAGCTGGTGACAACTGTTTGATGCTTTCCTTTACGTTCTCGCTTTCGCCTAGCATGTTCTCCTCCGCTTGACCATTATTCTCGAAAATACTATAGTTGTCCTCATTTCCATCAACATCGATAGTATCACTTTCAAGTTCATTTGCATTGCTTATGCCCACATCGTTCTTTCCAATTGCAAGCCCTTTCATATCTTGCTGCCAATTCCCTTCATCTGATGATATCGCCGCACTTGTTCCAACGGGTAGCAGCGTAACAACTAACGTTACGACTAGTAACACGGATAGTACTCTCTTCACCGCTCTTACCTCCATTTCATGATTACCTCTCTTCCAAAATGTCCTCCATCATTACTTATCTTCCGCTTTCACCTCTTTTTAATGATTTAGTAGTCATTAAGTGGCGCTAATCACCAAAAAATTGCTCCACATTAATATCCTTAATGAACTGGATATATGATTAATCAAGGTAATTGTTAACGCTTACATTTAGAGTAATATGATTGCCTCTTGCTTACGTGTATTATTTTGTGCTTGTACGATAACTATTTTGACCCATTAAGTGACTTCACAATTGCTATTGTTTGCGCTGGTGATTAAGCAGGTATAATAATTTTTAAATAAAAAAAGGTCAAAGCAGGGGGCATTTGTCCCCATACTCGACCTTTTGTTTTTTCTTTACCCGACGACTTGTTAATTACTCCATAATCGTATCCGGATCAGCAACGGTCTCGATTTTTTGCTCAATCTTCCCTTGACTGCCCAGATAATATTTCTCGATCGGCTTGAAATGCTCGTCCAGCGTATACACGAGTGGTGTACCCGTCGGGATGTTCACATCCACAATCTGCTCGCTGCTGAGCTGCTCTAAATATTTGATCAGGGCGCGCAGACTGTTGCCATGCGCTGCTATAATGACCTGCTTGCCTTGAACGATCTGTGACTTGATCTCCCGCTCCCAATATTCCTCTACGCGAACGACGGTCTCCTTGAGACTCTCTGTCAACGGAAGCTCATCATCGGTGAGCTCATTATATTTAGGATCATGACGAGGATAACGCTCATCCTCCTTCGTTAGCGCCGGCGGCAGTACATCATAGCTTCTGCGCCAGAGCAGTACCTGCTCATCGCCGTATTTCTCGGCGGTAGCCGATTTACTCAAGCCTTGCAGCGCTCCGTAATGCCGTTCATTGAGCTGCCAGGTTTTATGAACCGGAATCCACAGCTGATCCATCTCATCGAGAATATGATAGAGTGTCTTGATCGCCCGTTTCAGATAGGAGGTATAGGCCATATCGAACTTGAAATTCGCTGCCTTCAGCAGCCTTCCCGCCTCTTCCGCTTCCTGAATCCCTTTTTCCGACAGTTCTACATCAGTCCAGCCTGTAAATAGGTTAGATTTATTCCATTCGCTCTCTCCGTGCCTGACCAACACTAATTGATACATGAGATGACACTCCTTCCATTTAGGGATGTCCAGCATACGCTGCCGGTTCGTCCCGCTACATATGATCCATCTATTCCTGCAAGTAACCTTGTTTCACTGCATCCCGGATCAGCTCTGTCACCAGCTCATATAGAGCGGGCGAGATTTCAGCTACTCCAGAAATACGGGCAAGCACCTGGGAACTTCTCACGCCATGCTTCTTCCAGGCTACACCACCTGTATAGTAATTATGCAACAAAGGCTGGGTGCGATCAATCGCCGCGGCATACTTGGCATCCAGACTGTCGCACTCCTCGAACTCAAGCCACAGCGACATCAGCTCCTGCCTCTGATCCTCAGGCAGCAGGCCGAAGATACGCTCAGCCGCCTTCATCTCCCGTTCCTGCTTATCCTCATACCCCACCACATCATAGGCAAATGTATCGCCAGCATCAATTTCCACAATATCGTGAACAAGCAGCATTTTGAATACTTTCAACAAATCAGGCTGAGGTTCCGTCGTATGCTCCAGCAGCACCAGAGCCATCATGGCCAGATGCCAGGTATGCTCCGCATCGTTCTCCTGTCTCGATTGATCCATCAGCACCGTCTGCCGCAAAATCAGCTTCAGCTTGTCAATTTCCTTGATAAATTCAATCTGTTTCTTCAGTCTTTCTCTCTGCTCTATCATCGTTTTGTAGCCTCTCTTCGACTTAAATTTCTGCTATCTACATTAATAACATGAATATGATATAATTGGTAATCATTATAACGGATGGTGGCTTAAAAATGGGTAAATTATCTTTTTTATTATTTCTATTATTATCTTGGGTTACCGGAAATCCTCTGATTGCTATCATTATTATACTCGCTGTTGTCTACTTCCTGGATCGCCGTTATATCGGTGTCATGCCTAGCATTTCCAAGCCTTTTCGCCGTTCAAGCAATATCCGTAAGTTACGGGCACAGCTCGCTGCCAGTCCATTTGATGTCTCCTCCAAGCGTGAGCTGGCCAGGCTCCTGCTCGAGAAGAAGAAATTCGCAGAAGCTCACCAGTTGCTTGAACAGGTCAAGGACGCATCCGAGGACTCAGCCGAATATTGGAGTGATCTAGGGGCCACATCCTTCGGCCTGAACCGTCTGGAAGAAGGAGAGCAGCAGATGCTGCGGGCGCTTAGCCTGAATGAGCGGGTGAAGTACGGTCAGCCCTATCTACAATTGGCCACGGCCTTCAAGGACAAAGATCCGCAGAAGGCACTCGATTACGCCGCCAAATTCGGTGATATCCAGTCTTCCTCCAGCGAAGCTTACTATTTACTCGGTAGCCTGTATCAATCGTTAGGTCGTAAGGATGAGGCCCGACAGGCGCTAACAGAGGCCATCTCTGTATATCGCTCGCTGCCCAAGTATAAGAAGCGGCATGAACGCGGGTGGGCGCTGCGAAGCACGATCAAGCGGAATTTTCTCTAGGTGGAGCTCTAACGAAACTCCATATCGCTATTTTGATGAAATCCAAGGTTTAAGACGGCAATATGCCCAAATAGCGGCACCACGTTTCCTTAGATTTTTAAAGCGCCTTTTTTGAGGTAAATAGCGTTACCTAGGTTCGTTACCATTTGGGTGAGCGCGGTTTCGCGTTCTACAAATCTGTACATTAGCAAGGGGCTGTCTAGTAGTCAGTTGTTACTGACTTTCCAGACAGCCCCTTCCCGTCACATCCCAGCAACTTTATTACATATCAACACTCTGATCTGCGGCATGCCCGTGTTCCCGCCGGAACGGCCACCAATTCGCCTTGCCGAATATTCTTACAAACACCGGCATCAGGAAGGGCAATACGATAACTGCATACAAGAACAAGCCGGTCAGAACGAGGGTTGAAATCTGCAGCATCGACAATACGCCTGACGGGTACATCGATGCCATCGTACCGCCAAGAATGACAGCAGCAGATAAGATTACGGTACCCATCTTCCGCATCGAATGGACCATCGCCTCTGAGATATCCAGCTCCCCATGTTCATTGAAGCGATCCATCAGGAAGATGCTGTAGTCCACGCCGAGGGCTACCAGAATCACAAAGCCGAAGAACGGAGTCGCCCAGCTCACGCCAGAGTACCCGAGCAGATCAACGAAGATGATCTCGGTGAAGCCGACCGAAGCGAAGAACGTCAGCACTAATGAAGCGATGATATAGATTGGCATTACTACGGAACGCAGCAGCAGAAGCAGCACGATGAAAATACCAGCCAGCATGAAAATAACAGTGCGAGTATAGTCCGCATCGGAGATCGTCTTCAAGTCGTTAAATGTACTCGATACGCCGCCGATAGCGATCTCTGCATTGCCAAGCTTCGTGCCTGCGACGGCTTTATCTACCGCTGCCTGCACCTCGCTGATCTGATCGATCGCTTCGCGTCCGTATGGATTGCTGGAGAAGACGACGTCCAGAGTCATTACTTTACGGTCTGGCGACAGATAAGTATCGAAGAGCTGATCGATCGCCTCATTCTCCATCGCTTCCCGCGGCACATAATAACCGCCGAGGCCATGATCATTAGCGCCAACCTCGCTTAAATATTGCTTGGCTGTGTCCAGTCCGCCGGACACCTGACCCAATCCCTCAACACTCTGATCGAGTCCATCGGTGAGCTGTGTAATCTGTCCAGAGAATTGAGAGAAGCCGTCTTGTATCTGTTCCTGACCTTGCTGAATTTGCGAGAGACCGTCCACGATCTCAGGCAGCTTCTTCACGATTTGCCCTTGGCCATTGCCGGCCTTATTCAGCCCCTGTTCAAGCTGAGACAAGCCAGATATGAACTGATCCAGTCCACCAGCGAGCTGCAGACTTCCCTTAGCCGCCTCGGCATAGCCCGAATTCGCTTGCTCCAAGCCGGCCTTCACTTGCTGAAGCTGGCCAGTCGCGGTGCCAAGACCGACAGCAAGCTGCTCCAGGCCTTGGCCAGACGCCGCAACCGTACCGCGTATCGTTAAATAATCCTTATCGCTAGCCAGCTCCGGATATTTCTGTTCCAGATTGGCGAAGGAGGCGTCCAGCTGTGAGAAGCCCTTCGCGATCTCGCCCAGCTGCTGCTGAATTTGTTGATATCCTTCACCAAGCGAGCCGAGTCCAGCAGCGATCAATCGATAGGATTGCAGCAGCTTGCTGTTAGCTCCGGTCAGCTCTTCCGCACTCTGCTTGAGCTGCTTCATTCCCTGCTTCAACCCGCCAGCTCCTTTGGAACTGTCCGTAATCCCCTTCTGAATCTCCGACAAGCCGTTCGAGAGAGCAGCGATCCCTTCCTTCAACGCAGCGGTTCCCGCAACCAGCTTGCCCGTGCTCTCCGCCGCTTCGGTCAGCTTGGGCTCATTCTCATTCAGCGCCTGACTCGCTTCAGCGAGACCATTCTTGATTTGCGACAGTCCTTCATTTCCTTCCCCAAGCCCCTCACCAACGGTTTTTACTTGATTCGTTAGTTCGAAATCCTTCTGAATCTCTCCCGTCGGACGGCTGAGACTGCGCACACTGGCAACTCCGTCAGCCTCCATCACAGCGCGGCTAATCTTCTCCGCCAGCATGATATCCTCCGGATCGTCCATCGTCTGATCACTCTTAATGACAATCGTCGCTGGCAATGATTCACCAGGCTCGAAGCTATCCGCAATTAGATTGTAGGCTTTTACCGATTCATATTGCTCACCGATCTCCTCCATACTATTGAAGGATACATTGTTGCTATAGGATATAATAAATGGAACTGTAAAGACAGCAACGAGCAGAGCAGCAGCCCACGGTTTCTTAATCGAAAATGTTCCGATTCCTCCCCAGAATCGGTTATCCTTATGCTCAATCGTCCCCTTCATGGGCCAGAACAGCCGCTTGCCGAGCACGGCCATAAAGAACGGTACAATCGTAATGAGCGCAAGCAGCATAACGGCGATACCGACGGCAACTGCTACGGCTGAACGATAGAGTACGAATTGAGAGAGACCGATCGTTGTGAAACCGACCAATACAGCAAGACCAGAGAAGAACACTGTCTTTCCTGCTTTGCGATAGGTCTGGATGATCGCCTCTGGGATATTATCTGTTAACTGAAGCTCTTCCTTAAAGCGGCTGATCAGGAGAATACAATAATCTGTACCGATCCCGAACATGACCGCGACCATAAATATCTGGGTGTATGTTGAGACTGGGAAGTTATATTGATCGATTAGAAAGGCTACGATCGACTGGGAGATCAGATAGCTGATCCCGACCGTAAGTAGAGGTATGAAGGGTGCTACTGCGGAGCGGAAGACGATAAATAGAATCACTAGAATAAAGATGACTGTGAAATATTCCGATTTCTTCAGCCCACGCTCCGCACTTAGAATTACATCCTGATTAATCTGCTGATCACCTGTCAAGTAATGATCAACCTTAAGCGACGAGAGTTCACTACGAATATCCTGCTCAATTTCCTTCAAGGGGCGCTTATCCATCTGTACGCTAAGTTGAGCGAGAAGCGTCTTGCCATCTGAGGCAATCATTTTATCCTCTGCTTCCGGCGTATCAAACGGATCGACGATGGAACTGATCCCGATCCGTCCCATCGAAGCTCGCAGCTTGGTAAGAGCCCCTTCAATGTCCTTCTTATCGTCAGCCGTCATGCCGCCATTCCGGTGGAAGACCAGTGCCATATGGCTTAATCTCCCGTCCCCCTCCTGTTCTGCGGCAGTATTTAGTATCCGGCTGGCAATCTCCGACGAATAACCTTTGGGAACTGTGATTTCACCTTTCTCCCGCACGAGCTCTGTCATAGATGGCGCTGTAATAACGAGCAATACTGTCGCAGCTAGCCACAGTAACAGAAGCCCCCATTTTGCCTTCAGAATATACTTCATTTACTTCGATTCCCCTCCTCAACCAGCTTCGCCATTTTCTCAAAAGGCTGGATAAAACCATCGATATCCTCTTTCGTAAAATGAATCATATAAGAAGACATCATATCTATGATTGATTCCTGCATTTTGGAATATATCATTCTCCCATGCTCTGTTAACGATAGATAGACGACGCGCCGGTCCTGAACATCCCTCGTCCGTTCGATCAGTCCTTTGTCTACCAGCCTGGTAATAATGGCTGTAATCGAGCTTTTCCCCACCGAGAACACTTCAGCAAGCTCCGTCGACGTCCCGTTCTCATGGGTCGCAATATAAGCGATGATTTGATATTGCTCTATTGTCGCATCCTCCTGAATCACCTCCGCCATCTGTGTATTCAAATTTTTGAATAGTACGAAATAGGCTGTCATGTAGCGCTCAACTAATTGCCGTAACTGATCGTCCAACTCGTTCATGATATCCCCCGCTATTAAGTGTATTGTCGCAATGATTCTCCACTGGAACTATTCTATGATCGAATAGTTGTATCATAGAACTATTTTATATAAGAACTATATCTCACTTTTTTGGAAAAATCCAACCTTCTATCCTTCGCCATACCTCGCGATAGCCTGCATTTTTCACCATAACAAAAAAGCACAGGCCGCAGATCACTCTGTCGTCCTATGCTCCTTCTCGCCCATCATCTCACTTATCTAGTCTTCTTCGGCCTCTATTTCGACTTCATAGGTGCAGCGGAACTGCTCCACTCCCTCTTCGTCGCTGGTCTCACCGATGACCTGGAAGCCGATATTGCGGAAGAAATCCGCGCCATCCTCATCCGTAACTGCGATAATGCGGCTAGGATTTTTCAATACAATGGTCTCTAAAATAATGCCGCGCCCGTATCCCTGCAGGCGCTCCTGAGGATGAATCGCTAAATCCATAATCTCCAGCTGCTTCTGTTCATCCATCGTAAAGCCGATGATGCCGATGAATTCCTCTTCATCCTCGAATACATACATCTCCTGCGAGCCTGGACTTTGGTATTGCTTCATTACCTCGTCCACCTCGGACGGGTCAGCATCATAATAAACGGCATCCTCCAGCAGCTCGCGTACCTCTTGCTCCCAGTGGCTGTCTGTCAATCGAACGAGCATTCTTCTCTGGCCCCCTTCATTACTACTTCTTCTCGATGACCTCGGTCCGTCCGTCTTCATAACCGACAACGACCATATCGGCAATATTCACGAACAAGCCATGCTCGACGACTCCAGTCATCGCCTTTAGCTCTTGGCTAAGCTTGCCCGGATCGGAAATCACGCCAAAGGCAGCATCGGCGATATAGTTGCCATTATCCGTTACATATAGTTCTCCGTCGCGAGTACGCATCTCGATAGGCACATTATAGTTCCTGCGCAATTGCCCCAGCGTCCACTCATAGCAGAATGGGACAAGTTCAATCGGCAGCTTGAAGCTCCCCAAGTGCGGCACCATCTTACTATGATCAGCAATAACGATGAACTGCTTGCTGTTGATGGCAACCAGCTTTTCACGCAGCAAAGCGCCGCCGCCGCCCTTGGTCAGCGCCATATTCGAATCCACTTCATCCGCCCCATCGATAGCCAGATCAAGCTGCTCCACTTCCGAGGCATGAATCAACGGAATATGGTATTGCTTGGCCAGCTCCTCCGAAGCATTCGAAGTCGCAATCGCTTTGATCTTCAAGCCCTGGCCTACGCGCTCCCCGATCTTCTCTATCGCATAATAAGCTGTCGAGCCTGTCCCCAGTCCGACGATCATTCCATCTTCTACCCAATCCGCTGCACGGTATCCTGCTGCTTGCTTGGCATTCATTGCTTTTCCCCTCCTATATGGTGTGTCCGAGTCGTCCCGAATCAGCTTATATCATATCAAAAAAGTGGCCAGAAAAACACTTCGACCCCGGCGAAACCTGCAGAAAACAAAAGAACGGACAGCCCAGGCTTCCGCTTATTCGCAGCCTTAGGCCAACCGTTCTTCTCCACAAGCTATTGCTCGATTGCCGCCTGGATTCCTTCCCAGGAAATATCGTCTACAGCCTGTCCATTCACAAATACGAAAGGTGTTCCATCCACACCCTGATTCTCCCCGATGAGAAGATCGCGCTTGATGTTGGCGATGTACTTCCGTTCATCCAGATCCTGCTCGAATTGCTTCAGATCAACCCCGGGGATATTCTCTTTGACCAAATTCATTATAAACTTCTTATTGGCCCAGGCCGAGTCTTTGCTGCCCTGCTTCTCCATCATGAGATCATAGTAGGTCCAGAAATATTGCTGATCCTGTTGATATAAGGTCTCGCCAGCCAATGCAGCCAAGGTGGAATCAGGCGCCAGGAACGGGAAATCCACATAGTAATAGACGGCTTTGCCCGTGTCCAGATATTCGCTTTTGATCTTAGAGAAGACCTCCTCGACCCAGCGCTTGCACGCAGGGCATTTGTAATCGGCGAATTCCACAATTTTAATCGCGGCATCCGGGTTGCCGATATACGGCTGATTAGCCTCATCGAACCCCTCTGGTACTTGTCCGGCCTCGACCTGCTCTAAATCTGGA
Organism: Paenibacillus aceti; assembly: GCF_003614185.1. Lineage (GTDB taxonomy): Bacteria > Bacillota > Bacilli > Paenibacillales > Paenibacillaceae > Fontibacillus > Fontibacillus aceti. The sequence continues at coordinate 727,792 of NZ_KZ987724.1, read as the reverse complement.
AATTCAGCTTTTTGTGAGTTGTTCCCATTTATGCGAATAAGCACTAGCACGACGATCAGGATTACCGCCGCAGCGGCCAGCAACCATAATCCCCACTTCTTATTTCTCATAATCTTCCTCCCAGGACACAAAATAGTAATATTTTGTGCTGATTGTAATTGTTTCGGAGAAATATAACTAGGAGAAATGTCACTTAGTCCGCTTTTTTATGCTAATTATTTCCTAACCTTGAGGTCGTAGCGCGTCGGTCAGACCGCCCTTCCCCTTGTCGGATTCTGGCTTAACCATTACCCAGAGCAGGATCATAGCTACCAGAGAGACACCGGCAATCACGAAGAATAACGTCATATGACCCGCTTTCACAAGCAATGACACGACCGGCGGCCCCAGAGACACGCCGATAAAGCGCATGCTGCTATAGAGTGAAGTAATCGTACCGCGCAGCTCCTTCTCAATCCCTTCGGTAATAAGCGCGTCAGAGCTTGGCAGCACCATCCCGATGCCCGCTCCGCATACGATAAGGCAAGCGACAACAAAATAAATATTGTTGAAGAAGCCGATTCCAAATAGTGCCCCCGTGGACAATAATAAGCCGATAACGCCACACCATTTCATCAGCAATTTATTCTTGCCGATCTTCTTGCCGGTGAAATAAGAAGCGAGACATAAAGAAGCGAGGGGAATCGCCAGAACAAAGCCCTTGAGGACGCCATCCAAGCCATGCTTCTTCTCTAATTGCTCGGATAAGTAAAAAAGAACGCCAAACAACAGAAACATGGAAATTCCGCCGATCGCGAATATGGCATACAGCCAGCGTCCCTGGGAGGAAAGCACCTCCTTGACTGCGCCCCAGAATTCCTTCAGCGGCTTCGGCTTGTGCTTGCGCTCAGGCTCCTTGACCAGGAAGATCACGAGCAGCAAGGAGCATAAACATAGCACAGGTATAGCCAAAAAAGGCATATACCATAGCCAAGCGCCTAACAATGCGCCCAGAATCGGGCTAAGCACCTTGCCGAACGTATTGGATGTCTCGATAATGCCGAGGCTTCGACTGACCTCTTTATCATCATCAAACATATCCCCCACTAGCGGGAGTACGGTTGGAAACGCTCCCGAGGCTCCAATCCCCTGTAGGAATCTGCCACCGATGATGATCCAGTACAGCATCGTCCCGCTAGCAAACCAGGGGGCTACACCGCAAACCGCCCCACCGATCCCCGCTATAATCAGACTCGGGATAATGACTGACTTCCGACCCATTTTATCTGACAGATAACCGGCGATGGGAATGAGTAGGATGGCCACTACGGCATAGACCGTGATCAGCATACTGACTTGAAATGAAGAAATCTTCAGCTCACGTGAAATTAGCGGCAAGATCGGAATGAGCATGGAATTGCCCAAAGTCATAATCAGCGGGATCGAGGCCAGAGCCGCCAGATCCCCCTTCTTGTCACCCATGGTTAGCCACCCTTTCCATTCATGTAAACAACATTCATGGTTAGTGTGGAGTTATTTTCGTAAAATATTCTGAATACATTTGTTTCCTTATCGCTTGATATAAGTAGCCTGATCCGCCTCTGTAATAAAGCGGCTAGGCTCGCCTAAGGAGTATACATGCAGCAAGTGCATGGCCCGGGTACAAGCGGTATAGAACAGCTTCCGTTCCGATTCTCGGGTATATTGATGATTGGAGCCGTCAAACAGGAGTACGGCGTCGAATTCTACCCCCTTGGCCAGATAAGCCGGGATAATATGAACCCCCTTCTCAAAGGAGAGCGTCGTCTTCTTAATCAGTCTGGCAGCCAAGTCGGATGACAGCTGTTCATGGACCAGCCTGCTCTCCTCCTGCGTCTTGCAGATCACCGCGATCGATTCGTACCCTTCATGCTGGAGGGCAGCGATATCATGACGGATCTGCGCGTAGAGCTGCGCCTGATCCGATGCCTCAATAACTTCAGGCTTCTCCCCAGCCCGGTTGAACGGAATGATCGCTTCTCCGCCTGGCAGCATACCGCGTGTGAACAGGACGATTTCCCGGGTCGAACGGTAGCTCTGCTGCAGGATGATCTGCTCATTATTGTCCGGCCCATACAGCTCGGTCAATACAGCCGATTGCTGCAATACCGAGGAATGAGCATATATCGCCTGATTCAGATCACCAAGCGCCGTCATTCTGGCACGCGGGAAAAGCCGTTTCAGGAAGAACAGCTGAAATGGTGAATAATCCTGAGCCTCGTCAATGATGACATGGCGGATCGCATGGTTGGAGTGGAAGCCAAGGATCATTTCTTTTAGATACAGATAAGGTGTAATGTCCTCATAGAACAGCTCACCCGCCTTGATCTTGGCGAGCGTCTGCTCGCATACGAGCGCCCAGTCCGCTGGCAAATCATCCATATGTACCTCCGAAGCGATGTCGGTCTGCTCGAATAATTGACGGTAGAGCTGGGTCACATCGACAAAGCGCAAAGACTTGATCCATTTCCTTAGCGGCTTCAGACGATCGCTGACCACCATTCGTCCCAGGATGGTCCGCTCTTCTTCATATTCACTGAACTGGCTGTCGCCCCGCTGCTGCTGACGCCGCATCCGCTGATAGGCACGCTGATAATCCTCGGTATCCAGCAGTTGAATTTGCTCATCTACCCAAGGCTGCTGAAGCTCTTCCTTGCTAAAGACGGCAATTTGCTTCAGTAGCCATTCCTTGAGCAAATCACAGCGGTTAGCGAGGGTAATCGCTGAATCATATTGATAGAACCGCTCGGATATAGCCTCGGCGCTGATGATCTCCCGGCCCATAAAACGCAGCGGCTTGAACTTCATTCCCTTCTGCTCGAGGAGCAGCTTATATCGGCCTATGGCCTCAAAGAACAACAGAGAAGACTTATAGCGAATCCCATTCATGCGCCCTTGATAGGACGCATCCTCTTCCGCCGTCAATACATATTCGATCTGTACAAAAGGGTCCTCCAGCTGGAACTCCCGGCCAAGACGCCGCTCCAGGTATTCCTGGAATGTCGTCTGCAGCATATTCTCTTCGCCCAGCTCAGGCAATACGGTCGAGACATAGCTGTTGAACATCGGATTCGGCGAGAACAGGATCATTTGATCCGCGCGCAGTGTATCACGATGCTTATAGAGCAGATAGGCTACTCGCTGCAGCGCCGCAGATGTCTTGCCACTGCCAGCCGCCCCCTGAACGATCAGCATGCGTGAGGTATCGTTACGGATAATGCGATTCTGTTCCTTCTGGATCGTCGCGACAATGCTCTTCATTTGCGCGTCAGAGCTGCGCCCCAGCACCTGCTGCAGCAATTCATCACCGATGGTCACACCGGTATCGAACATCACCTTCAGCTTGCGGCCCCGGATGACAAATTGCCGTTTGAGCGTCATATCCCCTTCAATCGTGCCGGAAGGCGTCTCATAAGAGGCGGGGCCGGGAACGCTGTCATAATACAGATTGGAAATCGGAGCCCGCCAGTCATAAATCAGGAAGGCGTCCTCCCCCTTGTCCAGCAATGAAGCAATTCCTAAATAGATCGCTTCGCTCTTCTCCCCATGCTCGGCAAAGTCGATACGGCCGAAGTAGGGCGACTGCTGCAGCCGCTTTAGCTTAACCAGCGAATTATACGCATGCTGGTGACGCTTCTCACGCTCGGACAGCACTTCGGATTGCTGCCTTAAGCTGGTCGAGGTCTCTCCTACATCATCCGCTTCACTGAAATTGACCGTAACCTCATCCCAGAAGTCCTTCCGCATCGAGACCACATCGCCACGGATCGCGCCGACCTCCGCCTCTAGTCGGGAAATTCTAGATTCGATCAGATCTTCAACATAATCTACCCGGCGCTGCTCCTCCTGCCATTCCTTATCATTATTCAAAATAGTCGCCCCTTTTGTGAAATATCTATTTGTCTTCCTCTTTACTCTCCAGAGACGGAGAATGCTCCGCAAGGCGGTTTAGCCTCTGCAATTGATAGCCATATTCATAAATTTCCGCCGATACGATCGACAACCGTAGTGTTCCATCCGTATGGTCAGCATAATGCTCCAGCATGGTGGCGAGGAAGCGGTCATTCTGCTCTTCAAATCTCTGCGCCTCCAGCACATTCGGTTTCAATTTATTCTCAAACTTCAACATAATATGTTCATGAAATTTTATCATGCGCTCCAGATGGGTATCGAATTCCTGATTCAGCTCTGGAGAACGAACCGCCTGGAAATAATGCTGCTCAATAGCATCCAATGCTTCATACCCTTTATGCAAGGTCTTCAGCATTTGCTTATAAATGACCAACTGGCGGCTCTCGCTAAACTTCGGCGTCCTTAGTCGCTTCTGATCCTCTTCCATTAGCTTGTACTTCTCACTGAGTGAATTAATCGCATCCTCAAGCGAACGTTTCTCCTGATGGGAGACCGTCTCCTTCATCTCATCCGAGACCGCAGTCCGCAGCAGCAAGGATAATTGCCCGAAGGTCTTCTTGACCTGATCCTCATACTGAACCTGTGGTTTCGGCGGGAAAATGATGATATTGATAATAAATGCGGATAAAATCCCGATCAAGCTGAGCGACAGGCGGTTGAGAGCAAACGCCCATTGTCCTGAAGCTTCCATCACAGAAATTACGGTTACCAGGGTAACGCCGATTGTCTCTCCCATTTTCAGCTTAAGACAGATCATAATGACGATAATACAGACTAGTCCCACTGCAATCGGTGCATTCGAGAATAGCATCCCCCCGAGCATAGCCAAGACGGCACCGAGAACATTCGTCTGCAGTTGATCGATTAAATATCTCCAGGAGCGGTATATGGAGGGCTGCATAGCGAAAATAGCGGCGATCCCTGCCATTAGTGGCGGAGATAAATCAAGCCACATGACCACATATAGCGCCAATGTAACCGCGAGTCCTGTCTTCAGCATCCTTGCGCCAAATGTCATCTACATTCCTCCTAACGAACGCATAACCCCAATATAGTGTGCTGCAAATTTTTAGCTGATATTAAGCTAATTTTCAGATATCATTCATCAATTTGGTCAAGACTGAACAATGGTAAGGCCCAAAATATTCTAAACGAAGGGGTGAAAAAAGTCTATGAAACAACTGCATACAATGCTGCTGAGCGGGTTGGTCTGCTTATTACTGCTGAGCATCTCCCTGCCGTCTGTATCCGCCGCTGCTCCAGAAGGAGCCGTTGGGCAGAGCAAGACGCTGACCGGAGTGGATCATGGCCCGCATGCTCATCGGCATGGCCGCTGCCATAGCGGTTCTATCATGAGGGATGCCGCCAAGCTGCTTGGTTTAGAGCCTAAGGCTCTTGTTCAACAGCTTAAGCAGGGCAAGACCTTATTGCAGATCGCCCATTCCAGCAAAGGCTGGAGTGAAGCAGAACTCGTCAAGAGGCTGACGGAATCGGCAACGCTTCGTATCGATCAAGCTCTGGCCGAAGGCAGAATAAATCAGGAGAAGGCCAACAGGATTAAGGCGGAGCTGCCTGACAAGTTGAAGAGGGCCGTCCATCGCAACTGGAAGGACAAGCTTCGCAGCAAGCCGACCACAGATTATCAGAATAACAAAATTAACTGGATTCCGCCACAGGCTTGAGTCATGAAAACAGGGTGCCGACATTTAGCATCGGCACCCTGTTCAAATTTTATATTTTAATCCGCCTTTGCGACCTTGCGTCTTAGCCGCTTCGGTGATATCCCCTCCACCGGGACTTCTAGTACATCAAGCAGGAACATGAAGATTGGAACTCCGACAATGAGCCCCCATACTCCGAAGAAATGCTCAGAAATGAGCAGGATAAGGAAGGTATAGAAGATAGGCAGATGCGTCTTGTTAGACATGAATTTCGGATTCAATACATACGTCTCGGCCGCATGAACGATAGCGATCATAATCAGCACGTAGACAATCTTGATCAATCCGCCGATCTTAAAAGCGATCGCACATAGTGGAATCAGCGATATAATGACCCCCATGACCGGAATCAGACCGAGCAGGAAGATCATGATACCGAGGGCGAACAAGTTCGGAAACCCGAAGATCCACAGGAATACCGTAGAGATCGAGGCATTAACCAGCGCGATCAGAAATTGAACCTCGATCACCTTGCCGAAGGAATGTACGAATTTTTTGCCGAAGAACTCAAGCTCAATGAACAGTCCGGCTAAGCGGCTTTCCTTGAATTTGGACGTAAATTTCGTGACCTTCTCTTTTTCAAGCAGGAAGAACAAGCTTAATATGATCGCAATGAATAAATTGAGGCTCCACTGCCCGATATCTGTAGCCGTCTTTAATAGAAAATCAAAGCCTTGCCCGATATATTTCGTAATATCGATGTCCCTGATCGATTCCACCAGCAAATTAAGAATAATATTATCCGGCAGATTGGTCGGCGGGTTACTGTAGAAAGAGATCACCTGATTGACTAAATCCGTCAACTCTTCGATGAAGACAGGCAAGTAATAGTAGATTGCGGTTGCTAGACCGCCCACCATGAGTACATATATAAGTAATACGGTAATTTTCCGATTAATTCTGAACAGTTTGTCAACATGTCTCGTTATGAATCGGTGCAGGCGGTTAATTAAATATGTTAGGATAAAAGTAATCAGAATCATATTTAACATACTGCGAGCTGAATAGAGGATGAACACGGCCACAAGCAAGGCCATCACTCTGCGAAATCCGGGGAGTTGAAATAATTCTCTAAAGAACGTCATTATAAGCAACCTGCTCCTTCACCAGTAAACTAAAGCGAATATATATGACTAATCTTAAGCCAGCGACTGCGACAAAGCAAGAACTTAGCTGCAAATTTTACATTCCTTTAATTTATTGAAGTAAAACTATAAAGTTATAACGCGACACCGTAGGTACTTGCCATTTTATAGTCCGAGGCATATAATTTCGTACAATAACTTTTTAGAATATACTGTTAATTGACAATGATGGAGAAAAGTAAGTGGATGCGTCCTGACAGGGACGGTGGTGCCGAAGATTGAGAGCACCCCGCGGGAGCCGCGCTGCTGAAGTTCACTCTGGAGTTGGTTCCTGAACACCGACATGCTCGGACAGTAGGGAATTCCGGCCGCACACCGTTATCTGTGTCCTAAGCTGAGAAACAATAAGGTTGTCTAACAAGGGTGGTACCGCGGAGAAATCCGTCCCTTGATGGACTGCCTTTTTTTGTTTTAGAGAGGCCTGTCGAACAACTTGCATCCTATCATTCTTAGAAATACGCTGTGTAAAAATACAAAAATTTAAGGAGTGTTGAGGCATGAACACAAATTTGGAGGAACTGCGCACCAAGCTGGATACTGTGAATAAGGAGCTGTTAAGACTGCTTAATGAGCGGGCTGAGGTCGTTCAGGCGATTGGAGAAATCAAAGAGAAGCAAGGCGTGCCTAAATTCGATCCGGTACGGGAAAGAAAAATGCTGGATGAACTGGCTGAACTCAATCCTGGACCATTCAGAGATGCTTCTATCAAGCATATTTTCAAGGAAATATTCAAAGCGTCCCTGAATCTGCAAGAGGAGGAGCATAAGCGTCAATTGCTGGTCAGCCGCAAGAAGCAGCCTGAGAATACTGTAATCGATATCAAAGGGACGCTGATCGGTGGCTCTGCGCAGGTCATGATCGCCGGACCATGTTCCGTGGAATCTTACGAGCAACTGAGAACCGTAGCTGCAGCGCTAAAAGAAGCGGGCATTAAAATCATGAGAGGCGGCGCCTTCAAGCCGAGAACCTCGCCTTATGATTTCCAAGGGCTTGGTGTCGAAGGATTGAAGATGCTCAAGGAAGTCGCCGATGAATTCGGTCTCGTGACGATCAGCGAAATTGTGCATCCGGCTCATATCGAGCTTGCTGAGCAATACATCGATGTTATCCAGATCGGCGCACGCAATATGCAGAACTTCGAGCTGCTGAAAGCGGCTGGCGAAGCTAAAATCCCGGTGCTGCTGAAAAGAGGTATCGCCGCGACGCTGGAGGAATTCGTCCATGCCGCTGAATACATCGCCGTTAAAGGCAATAGCCAGCTTATGCTGATCGAACGCGGCATCCGGACTTACGAGAAATGGACCCGCAACACATTGGACATTTCTGCTGTTCCGCTGCTTAAGCAGGAGACTCATCTGCCGGTTCTCGTCGATGTCAGCCACTCCACTGGACGCAAGGATATACTGCTCCCATGCGCCAAAGCAGCTCTGGCGGCCGGTGCCGACGGTGTGATGGTCGAGGTTCACCCCGATCCACAGACCGCCTTGTCCGATGCCGCCCAGCAGCTTGACATTCCGCAATTCCAACAGCTCTGGGATGGAATCCGGAAATCCGGTTTATTTACGGAATAATTCCGCTTTTACGTAGACGGGCTTAGATACTTCAGTTGTATGCCCGGTGAACGTCAGCTTGCCGCTGTCCCGATCAATTCGGAACAATGCCAGATTGTTAGAATCACGGTTAGCGGCAAGCAAATGCTCACCGTCCGGTGTGATGGTGAAATGACGCGGATGCCCTCCCTCGGACGAGACAAATTGCACGAGGGATAATCTTCCGCTCGCCGGATCAATGGCAAATTGCACGATGCTGTCATGTCCACGGTTGGAGCCGTAGAGGAATCGACCATCCTGGGAAACCGCCACCTCCGCCGTCGTATTCTCGCCTGCAAAATCGGCGGGCAGCGATGAGAGGGTCTCCAGCTCCGTCAAACTGCCTTGCTCAGCATCAAAGGCAAAGGCGGTAATCGTAGAACCTACCTCATTAATGGAATACAGCCATTTCCCGTTAGGGTGAAAAGCCAGATGACGCGGTCCGCTTGCTGGCTTCATGACTGCCTCACTGCGGTATATCAGCTTGCCCTGCTCCTGGTCCAGTTCATAGATACGAATCAAATCCAGACCCAAATCGGCAACGAGAGCAAACCGGTTATGCGGACTAAATTGGACGGAATGCGGATGCGGGCGATCCTGACGAACCGGATCAGCGCCATGGCCTGTATGCTGCTGCACATCGACCAGCCCGGCGACTGTACCATCTTCAGCGATCTGAACCAGGCCGATATTGCCGCCATGATAGCCGGATACGGCCAAGTACTTATGATGATGATCGATCTGAATATGGGAGCTCGAAGGCTGAATAGTAAGAGCCCGATTAAGCTCGGTCAGCTTGCCCTGCTCTGGATCAATGGAGTAAGCAGCTACTTCCCCGATTCTCTCTCCATGCTCATTCTTCGTCTCCGAAATGGCATAGAGCTTCTTACCTGGCTTGTCCACACTGACAAAAGTCGGATTCTTCAACCCCGACGCACTATCGAGGTACTTCATCTCCCCAGTAGCCAAGTCCAGCTCATACATATATATTCCGGGGTCCGCTGCCTCGGCATATGAACCTATGAATAACGATAATTTCTCTGACATCAAGAACACGCCTCCTTTTAATCATCCTACATATCTTCTTATTTTTTCTCACTTTGGTCAAAAAGTCCAGTCCTGCCCGAAAAAATTTCCTGTTCAAAAGCTTGAAAATATGGTATACTGTAAGCGCTTCCACAACATCTTCTGAAGGGGGTTTTAGAATGATGACTGTCGGACTGGAAGAAAGGAATGTATATGAGGATCTGGATCCCCATGATACATATTTCTTCAAAATTGGAGGTCATGGCTTAGTTTGCTTTCATGGCAGAAACTACAGTATAAAAAAGAGACTTACTGCCGAACAAACCTCAACGATGATCTCGGACTCTTCGTTTTATCGGATTAGCACGAACTGCTACGTCAACCTGTTCAAGATTTCTGAAATCCGGGATAACACCTTGTTATTCCGCGATGAAATTCACGGGATCAAGACGATTAATGTTCCCCGCAGAAATCTGGAACAGATCAGGCGGCTAATCCCTCGTAACCACAGCAAAGACGTAGAGACTGATCCGGTCCATCAGGTCGGATGAATGTGTTCCCGTCTTAGCGGAACGGACAGCAAAACAGCCGGAAAGCGTCAGCTTAGACGTGATCCGGCTGTTTTCACGTTTCACAGCTCTAGTGAGCTGTATTTGACTTCAAATAGAATCTCGCTGTCTCCTCCCAAATCTCCCCCGGAGCAAGACTGAACAGGCCGATTTCATCGGCAGGTAAATTCATATTAGGCGCATTGACCAGGTTGATCTGCGGTTCCGGGCAGAAGAAGCCCCCGCCGGCCCCATTATTCCAGATCATCCATTGCTTATAGGAGGTTCCTACATCATATACCAAGGTAACTCCCTGCCTCGCATCGCTCAGCTCCATGCGATTTCTGCCGTTCTGCGGCACTGCCGTATAATGATTGTCCAACGAGGTGAAATAAGGGAATACTCCGCTCGTTCTCATCAACTGCTCTCCCTCGGTCAACACCTGGTATCTCCCGGTTGGCAGCTGGCGCTCATTCAATTCCCAGCGTTCCCCGATCGTCAGCTTCATAGAACAATCGCTCTCTGCGCTGTTCGGCGCGAACGGTGCATTCACCGCCGTATGGAAGGCGAATAAGCAAGGCATTTCGGCCTCCCCCTCATTCCTCACGAATAGCTGCTGTGATAAGCCTGCATCACTCAGCGAATATTTCAGCTTCACTGTGAATTTAAACGGCAGGTATTGATACATGAAATGCTGCTCATCCACCGTGATTCTCACAACCGCATAGCTCTCCTCCGCCGTCTGTCCCAGATCAACTACTTCCCAAGCGCTAGTATGTAAGTAGCCATGCAGGTGATTGCCTGTCGCCGGTTCATTAATCGGAAGCTGATACACCTTGCCCTTCCAAGGAAATTTACCATCTTCATAGCGATTCGGCGGAAAAAGTATCGGAATCCCGTGAGCGCCGGGATTGCTCTTGAAATCTTCCATCTCCCCCTCTGCTGGCTCACGCAAGAACCGGTAACCATGCTCTATATCTCGAAAAGCGATTAAGTTGCCGCCAATTCCCGGCAATAAGGCTGCTTCATATTTTCCATATCTAAGCCAAACCGCTGGCTCACCTTGATAATCTCCTCTAAAGGCCTGATTCTTCGTCACTTGAATGCATCCTCCTTCGCTGATAACAAGTCTGACTGGTAAGGATTATACAGAATCAAACTTTAAAAGTCACCCACAATGCGCATAAAAGTCATCAATAATTACATACTTCAAATGACTGAATTTTCCCCCTGCCAAGCACCACTGTTCTGCTCGATAAAACATTCAATGAATGGAGTGTTGCAAATCATGAAGAGATCCATAAGTCAAAAAATGATGCTATCGGCAGCGATATTGCTCTTGCTTACGGCCAGCATTGGCTGTTTGAGACAACCTGCCGGGCCAAAGGCTTCCTCAGTACAAGATCATGGCGCAAATGAACATCGGATCCAGGCTGATCTAGTCAAAGATACGAATGGCATCCACTGGATTCCACTGCAGCAGGTAGCCAAGGATCTCGGCCTGCGCATGCAAGAGACTGACGGCAAGATCAAGCTCGGCTATACCGATGTCATGTATGAGCTTGAGGCGGATCATGATCAGGCGCAGTCCTACGGCGAGACGGTCTCCCTGCCGAATGCTCCGATCCGCCAGGACGGGAAAATCTATGTCACCGCCAAATCCTTGGCCAAGCTGCTCGGCACTAATGTACGGACGGACGGTCAGGATGGACGTTATGTCAAGCTTGGTGCGCTGGGCAACGATGCTTCCCGCCTGCATTCATCGAATGCAGAAAATACGGAACCGGAGAGATTCAACCGTGTCAATATCCTCAGTATTTCGGAGAATAAGGATGAGCTGATCTCTTATGCCAAGCGATTCATGGGTGTCCCCTATGAATTTGGGGCCAAGCCCTACGAGCAATCGAAGACCTTCGACTGTTCCTCCTTCACCCAGCATGTATTCAAGCAGTTCGGTGAATCCTTGCCAAGATTGGCCAGAGAACAGGCCCAGCGGGGAAGCTCCGTATCTCGAAGTCAGCTTCAGCCCGGTGATCTGCTCTTCTTCAGCGTCCCGGGACGATTCGAGAGTGATAAGATCGTGGGCCATGTCGGGATATACATCGGCAATGGCGAGATGATTCACACCTGGGGGGACCCCGGCGTTCAGATCAGCTCGGTCGATCAAGGCTACTGGAAAGAGCATTTATTGTCGATGCGCAGAATATCCTAGAAAGATCATACGATTCACTTCTTATCCGGGGATCGGCGAAGGTTTCATCGATCCCCGGCTATTTTTTGCCTACATTTTGCGCCAATTACGACTTTTCGATGAACATTCAGAGCAGATCATATTACGATAATCAGGGCCAACAATTCCATTCAACCATGATTCACAGTATAATAAATTAATAGAGTTAATCTAGTTTCTACATAATAATAGTTAAGTTAGAGGAGATAATAATGAGTGATTTGAAAAAAGCTTATGAATTGCTGGGTCTCCCCGAAGATGCCTCACGGGAGGAAGTTGAGCGTGTATTCGATATTGAACTGAGGAAATCGCGCGTCAAATCTTCAGAGGACGGCGAGAATGAGTTCGATATGAAATTGAGAGCTTATAAGCTGATTACCGAGGCTGAGGATCGCAAGAGGATCGAGGAGATGAGCCGCGAACGGTTCCAGAAGTGGGGTCGGTTTGCGGGGACCGCCGAGAAAGCTGATGATTTCTTCCGAATCTATCGTACCCATATTATTGTTGGCATTATTGCAGTCCTTGTTCTTACTGCAGCTTCCATCACCTTCATTAATCACCGTCAGGAGCAGAAGCGTCTGGCTGCCCTTCCTCCAATCGACCTGTCGATCATGTATCTGGGCAATTTCATGACTGATATGAGCAATGACGGCGATGCTGCCTTGGAGCAAGCGATGCTGGATCAATTCCCGGATTGGAAGCGGATCAAGCTGATTATGACTTATCTGCCTTTAGGCGATCAGAGCATGGGCGGTTCCGAGGTGGCCTATCAGCAGAAAGCGATGGCTATGCTGGCGACCGAGAAGCCGGATATTTATATTATGGATCAGGGCTCTTATGATTGGGTCGATGGCAGCGGTGTTCTGGACAAACTCGATGCGGATGCGGACGGTGATCTGAAGCCGCTATTGCAGGAGAATAACAAGATTCTCGGCCGTAGCCCGGATGATACCGAAGATCATATCTATGCGATCGATGTGACAAACAGCAAGCTTGCCGACGCGCTTCCACTCGCTAAACAGCAAATGTATGTGGGACTGCGGGTAGATTCTGAAAATCGCGACAAGGCGATTCAATTCATCGAGCGCTATCTGCAAGAGTCAAAAACTGAGTAAAAAATATATTTGAATAGCAATATAGAGGAAACCTGCAGGCATGCAGGTTTTTTTATTATGGCTTTAGCCAGTTGAGTGCGTGAAACGCGCGAAACAAAAAACCACCCGCTATGCGGGTGGAGGGATCGAGGGTTTGACCAATAAGACCATCCCGATAGAATTGAGATGTTCAGGCTCAATTGAAAGGAATGGTCTTAGATGGCAAACAAGAGCTATAGTCTAGCTCACACGAAGTGGATGTGCAAATACCACATTGTGTTCACCCCGAAGTATAGACGGAAAGAGATCTATAATCAAGTGAGGAAAGACTTAATCGAAATTTTCAAACGTTTATGTAAGTATAAGGGAGTGGACATCCTGGAAGGTCATATGATGCCAGATCATGTACACATGCTGGTAGCGATCCCCCCAAAGATAGCCGTGTCCACATTCATGGGATATCTGAAGGGGAAAAGTTCGCTAATGATCTTTGAAAAGCACGCGCAACTAAAGTATAAATATGGGAATCGAAAATTTTGGGCAGAAGGCTATTATGTAAGTACAGTGGGCCTAAATGAAGCAACCGTAGCAAAATACATTCGTGAACAAGAAGCACATGACCAAGCAATAGATAAGTTGAGTGTAAAAGAGTACGAAGATCCGTTTAGCAGTAACAGGAGCAAAAAGAAATAAACCAGTTTAACTGGTTAGTGAAAGTGACAAATTACACTGAGCCTGAACAGATTTGTGGTCAGGCTAGCGTCTTTAGGCGCAGTTTGGCAACAGGGGGTTATACCCCAAGTGCAAACCACCCGTTGGACGGGTGGTCATGATTGTTCTTATCGCTGGAGTCCCCGTAAAATTTAAATTTGATATTGATGAGATTAAACGCTTCTGGTATAATTCGAAATGAAATTTCATTGTATAATATATTTTCAATATAATATTTTAATTCGAAATTAATTTACAACCTATACTTCTATTCTACAGCTGGATTAGACCGCCATATGTTCCTCTCTTCGTTGTGTTGAACTGCTTTTTTCATTATAGCAAGGGGGTGATTTTTACTTACAGGGCTACCAGGGCTAGCTTTCAGTTATCCAGTAGAATGAAGGAGGGAATTCATTGTTCAATTACCCGCGATTAAAAAGTAAACTGGCCATGATCATTGTCTTATTGTTATTGCTGAGTATGTTTACGAGTCTTCTTGTAAGCGCTTCACCAATAAGGTCGAATTCTGCCCCACGAGTGACGGCTGCCCAAGACATCTCTGAAACCGATTCTGCCGTCGCAGAAACACCGGAAACACCAGAAGCACTGGAACCCGTTGATCACGAAACACCCCCGGGAGATACAGATCAAGCAGGAACCCCACCAGAGCAGGAAGATCCCGACGTAGATATCACAGCCCCCTCCCCTGCTCAGCCCGACCCGGAAAGTCCTGATCCCGAAGCGCAAGCCCCGGAGGAAGCTCCCCTGCCTCCAGAAACCGAGACTAGCAATGATGGAGATGGGAACATACAGAAAGAACCCGCCGAGATTTTAGCAGAAGTAAGCGACATCGCGATTTCGTCGCATCAGCTCATGATGGAGCCTGGCGCAGAGCAGCAATTTGCAGCAAGCTTCTATGATGAGAACGGTGAGGAAGTACAAGTAGCTGAAGGACTAGAGTGGAGCGCTGATCCAGCCATTGGCCACATCACGGGTGACGGTCTCTTTTCCGCAAATAACCTGTTAGGGCAGGTGAACTACGGCTATGTGACGGCAAAATATGGTGAGCTATCCGCTCAAGCCCTCGTCCTGGTCGGCAAAGTGGCTGTCGTCATTGAAGATTTCGAGACGATGAGCCATAACGGAGTAACAAGTTTGTCCACGGGCGTCATTAATAGCAACCCGTCCAGCGTCGAATTGTCCACCCGGCCTGATCCGGTAATGCACGGTGAGCATGCAGCGAGGTTTACATACGATATGTCGGGCACCTCGGGAACCTCTGCCGCCTATGTCAGCCTGCATAACCTGGAAACGGATACGCTGTATCGACCACTGGAAGGTTATCCGATCAAGCTTGGCCTGTGGGTATATGGAGATGAGAGTGCGCATTGGCTCCGGGCCAGAATTCGCGATGTTAGCGATAAATTGGTGGCGACGATTGACTTTACTTCGACTTCTAGCTTCACTTGGGCAGGATGGAAGTATGTTACGGCCATCTTGCCAAATGATCTGACAGAACCATTCAAGATCAGCGACATATACCTGGTAGAGACGAAAAATGAGAATAAAAATGCCGGTGTTCTGTATTTTGATCGGCTTAGCGCCTTCTATTCTGATACAGATATCCTGGGCATAGATCTGAAAGGTCTGACACCCATGACAACGAATGAGTCGAAGCAAGCTAAGGTCTATATTACGAAAAATGGTAGTACCGCGCCGGAACGAGTAGATAGCGGCATTACCTTCCTGAGCAGTCATCCTGAAGTGGCATCCATCGATGATAACGGACGGGTTCAGGCCCATCGCGCTGGGCAGACGACCATTGTAGCGCTATATGGCAGTGGACAGCCGGCTCTATTCGAGCTCTCCGTCACGGAAGAAACTCCGCCTCTCGAGACGATTGAGATCTATGGACCTGAGCAGATCGAGCAAGGTCGTACGGATGATGTCCAGGTTTTGGCGAGATATAGCAATTATCCTGGGAATATCGATGTGACCGATGAAGTGCAGTTCAATAGCTTGGACACGCAAATTGCCAGTATAGAGCCTGGCGGGAAGGTGACGGGACATCTCCCAGGGACCACCACAATTACGGCGGAATATAACGGGCAGCAGGCGCAATATTCTATAGAAGTTATCGAGCCTATGCCTGTGCTTGACAAGATTGTGCTATCAGAATTGAGTGCCATGATGCTAGGTGAAGAACAACAGGCAAAAGTCACGGCCAAATATACCGTGCTTGATCAATATCGCGAGGACTTGGATAAGGACGTAACTGCGGAGACTACTTATAAAAGCAGCAAACCAGCGGTGGCGGACATCAATGCCCAAGGAATGGTCATGGCCAAAAGTATAGGAGCGACGATGATTACATCAACTTATCAGGGGAAATCCCACAGCTATGTATTGGTCGTAAATGGAGAGACGGAGACACCAAAGCGGGAGCTTCGAGCCGCCTGGATCGCTACGGTCGAGAATATCGACTGGCCGGCCAAAGGAGCGTTCGATGCTGAGCAGCAGAAGGCGGATTTCATCAAAATCCTCGATGAATTGAAGGCAGACGGGATGAATGCCATCGTCATGCAAGTTAAGCCGACGGCCGATGCTTTCTATCCTTCGCAATATGCGCCATGGTCGAAATGGCTGACGGGCAAGCAAGGCCAGGACCCTGGCTATGATCCACTCGCCTTCATGATCGAAGAGGCACATCAGCGGAATTTGGAATTTCACGCCTGGTTCAATCCGTACCGGGCAAGCATGGAGCCGGATATCAATAGCCTGATTCCGGAGCATCCGCTGCGCCAGCATGAGGATTGGCTGCTTACCTATGGCGGTAAGCTCATTATGGATCCTGGCCTGCCTGAGACCCAGCAATATATTATCGATAGCATCCTGGAAGTCGTGCACAACTATGATATTGATGCCGTGCACTTCGACGATTACTTCTACCCCTATCCGGTCGCAGGGGTCAATTTCCCCGACGATGCTTCCTATAGTAAGTATGGAAACGGGATGAACCGCGACGATTGGCGCAGGAATAACGTCAATACGCTGATCGAGCATTTATCCAAAGCGATCAAAGCCGAGAAGCCTTATGTACAATTCGGGATCAGCCCATTTGGCATCTGGAAGAATATGTCCTCTGATCCGGAAGGCTCGGATACTAAAGGCACCGAGAGCTACCATGCGATCTATGCGGATACACGTAAATGGGTACAGGAGGAATGGATTGACTATATTGCTCCGCAGATTTACTGGTACTTCAATTATGGGCCTGCCGCCTATGAGAATCTGGCGGATTGGTGGGCGCAGCAGGTAGAGGGCAAGAATGTGCACTTATACATCGGTCATGCCGCCTATCGAATCGGGGCGGATGATCCGAACTGGCTCGATCCAGAGCAGATGCCGAATCAGATTCTATTCAACCGGAATTTTGACAATGTAAAAGGCAGCATCTTCTTCTCGACGCAAAGCCTGCGCAATAATCCGTTAGGCTTCCAGGATAAGCTGCGGGAAGACCTCTATGCTGCCCCGGCGCTGATTCCCGAGATGAACTGGCTTAAGCTAGGCAAGCCGGAAGCGCCGACGGAAGTGACAGGAACCCCTGTAGCCTCAGGAATTCAGCTGAGCTGGCCGGAGACGCAGGAGGAAGCGAATTACTATGTGATCTACCGAAGTATTGGAGATCAAGCTCCAGATATCGATAATCCGAGTCATATTTATCAACAGGTGCATAGAGCCGATAGTCAGAAACAGCAATTTATCGATCATAAAGTGGAACAAGGCAAGAGCTATACTTACAGGATTACATCGCTCAATCGCGCGCATCAGGAAAGCGCCGCAAGCCAGCCTGTTACTGTTGAGGCCAAGGAGCAGGAACCGATTCAATCCGTCGAGTTTGAAAAGATACCTGCATTGTATCCAGGCAATACCCATCAAGCATCCATTAAGGCGGTATATGAGGATAGAACAGAGCTGCTGCCGATCAGTGCTGATGTAGAGTTCTCCAGCAGCCATACGAATGTGGCGACCATCGACCAGAGCGGATTGGTCAAGGCGATCGCCGCAGGTAAAACGACACTTACCGTGAAATATCAATCATGGTCTGCCTCCTATGAGCTCACTGTCTTAAGTAGCGGCACCGATGGCGGAGATTCCGGCGGTTCTGGCGGCTCGGGAAATTCGGGAGGTTCAGGAGGTTCAGGTAATAACTCTGGAAGCAGTCCATCAACCAATCCGCCTACAAGTCCCCCTGAGGGAGAGGATACTGACAATAGCACATCTCCAGATAGTGAGTCCCCAGAGTCTCCGAGCGTCACCTTATCCGATATTTCTGGCCACTGGGCTGAGAAGTACATCCAACAAGCGATTCAACGGAGACTGATCAACGGCTATGATGATGGAAGCTTCAGGCCTGATCAGAGCGTCAATCGCGGAGAATTCGCTGTTATGCTGAGCCGAGCCTTGAAGCTGGAGGGTGCTGGAGCCGATATCTCATTTGCCGATTCGGGCAAAATAGCGGCCTGGGCAAAGCCGCATATAGCCAGAGTGATCGAGGCCAGCATTATTAACGGCTATCAAGACCATACCTTCAGGCCGAATCAAGCGATCAACCGCGCGGAATTGGCGACTATGATCGTTCGGGCATTAGGGATCGAGCCTGATGCGAAGGCAGAGCAAGAGCTGCCATTCACTGACGAGAAATCCATTCCAGCATGGGCCCGTCCATATGTAGCTGCCGCGTATCACGCGGGCATCGTTCAGGGCAGAGCCGATCAGACCTTCGCTCCGAATGAAAGTGCTACTCGCGCAGAGGCTGTCGTGATGATTTTGCGCATGCTGCAGTTTATGGAGTAATAGGGGTAACTTTTCTGTGGGCCAAAGCCACAATCCCAAACTCAGTATGAACCTTCTCTAGCCCCCGCAAGGAGAACCGACGGAACGAGCCAGGACTTTCCACTGACAAGCGGTCAAAAATGACCGTTAGAGCATGAAAACAACAACTACGCTCTTCTAACGGACACTTTTGACCCTTAGAAGCACAAAATGCAATTTCTCGCGACAAATCCCCTTGTAATGGACATCATTGTCCGTTACAAGGGAAAGGATGCCACAGGATCAACGCTAACGGACAATGATGTCCGTGTCCGAGTGATCCGGCCAGAACAGGGGGATGTTCACATTTTAGGGCACGCAAAAGGGGCGCCTTTCAAGTCGGAAACTCGACTTTTGAGACAGCCCCATTTGCTTATCGCTCGCTGAGCCCAAAGGATGCAAATATGCAGGCTTTTGAGCACCAAACCGCCTATTTTTATGAAATTCCTGCTAATATGCAGGCTTTTAGTCACTTTCAGCCAGAATCGAGCTCCATTTTATGAAAAGCCTGCATTTCTGCAGGAATTTCCTATTTCACCCGCTCACCACGGGCAAAAAGCTGCATTTTTGCAGGAATTATCGGGCCACGTGATCCAAACGCGCCGAGCCAATTGATCTGGCGCTCGATTACGCCCTCGCCGGCTTCGCGGCAACGCCTTCCGCACCCTTCTGCCCACGGTCAATCTTCACCTTGCGGATGAAGAAGGACAGGATGAAGGCCACTGCGGTAATTCCGGTCGCAATTACGAAGGCATAATCGATGCCGACAATCGTCGCTTCCTTCGTAATATGCGCCAGCTGCTGCGCATTCGCCGGATCCTGCGGATCGATGCCTGCAGCGATAACCTGTGCTGTCGCCTCGCTCTTCGTCCGTGCGGTCATCACCGACACGAGCAGCGCTGTACCCAAGGCGCCGGCGATGGTTCGCAAGGTGTTGGACATCGCGGTACCATGGGCGTTCAGCTTCGCCGGAAGCTGATTCAGCCCAGCCGTCTGAATCGGCATCATCAACAGCGACATCCCGAACATCCGCACCGTATACATCATCAGCAGATGAAGATAGCTTGTGCTATCCGTCAATCGGCTGAATTCCCAAGTCGTCACGATCGTAATTCCCAGACCGACAACTGCCAGCCATCTGGCCCCGATTTTATCAAAAATCATACCGGTAATCGGTGACATCAGCCCCATCAGTAAAGCGCCGGGCATGAGCAGCAACCCCGCCTGCAGCGGTGTGAAGCCGCGAATATTCTGCAAGTAAATCGGCAGCAATATCATAGCCGCATATAGCGCCATCGTCACCACCACATTGATCACCGTCGTTAGAGAGAACATATCGTACTTGAATACCCTGAATTCGAGCATCGGATGCTCGCTTCGAAGTTGACGCAGCAGGAACAATGCCAGGGCAACGATGCCAATCACTAGAGTAATAATAACAATTTGCGATCCCCAGCCCTTGCTTCCCGCCTCGCTAAATCCATACAGCACTCCGCCGAAGCCCAGCGTCGACAGAATGACTGACATCTTATCCAGCTTGGGACGAGAAACCTCCGTCACATTCTTCATGAAGATCATGCCTAGGATAATCGACAGGATGGCAAACGGCAAGATAATCCAGAATAAAGTATGCCAGGACTGATGCTGGATGACCCAACCGGATAGAGTCGGACCGATGGCTGGAGCGAAGTTCAGCGCAATCCCCATCGTCCCCATCGCCTGTCCGCGCTTCTCAATCGGGAAGATGGTCAGAAAGACGACCGCCATCATCGGCATTAAAATCCCGGCGCCCGCAGCCTGAATAAGACGTCCGATCAATACGATGGTGAAATTCGAGCCGATCCCGCACACCAGCGTCCCTAGTGCAAACAAGCTCATCGCTGAAATGAATAAGGCGCGCGTCGTAAAGCGCTCCATTAAATAAGCACTGACCGGAATCAGCACCCCATTGACCAGCATGAAGCCGGTCGTCAGCCATTGGATCGTGGTCGTTGAGACATTTAGATCCGCCATCATTTTAGGAAGTGCCACATTCATTAAGGTTTGATTCAAAATAGCAACAAATGCCCCGATCATCAAGGCCATGACGATGGGCCATCTTTTAAAGGGTAATCCTGATGTATTTGAAGTATTTGATTTATTGTTCATCTATAGCTCCTTCTCTCATTTTGTCAAAAATTTCTATAATCCTGCGATGCGTGCTTAACATCTGCCTCAAATCATCCTCTCCTATATCTAGGATGCCAGAAACGGCTTCTGTATATTTCATTTCTATCTGAAATTCTGCCTCTCTCCCCTTCTCTGTGACGCATAGAATCACGGATCTTCGGTCCGTCTCTGAACGGGTGCGCTCCACCATCCCCGCCTTCACCAGCCGATCGATAATCCCGCTCACCGTGCTGTTGCCCAGCTTCATTCGTTCCGCAAGTTCTGTAATGCCGATATTCGGATGCTTGATGATTGCCCGCAATGTCATATATTGAATCGCTGTAATTCCCTGCTGATCCGCCTGCGAGGACAATAATTGATAAGAGCCCCGTTTAATCTCGCGAAAAGAGTCCAGGACCTCCTGTATTATGCTTCTCTCCTCCAACTTCAACCATCCTTTTAATTTTATTTATATAAATTAATATTTCGTATACGAAATATCTTGCATTACATATTTAACTTTTTTAAAGTCCAATTGTCAATAGTTTTTTCTGAAATTTCTCGATTGATTTTCATACTTCTAACATATTTTGCTAATTTCCTTTTATTTCTGCTTGTCCACGTAAGTACTTAAAATCTGTAGTATTCAGCGTTATAATACATCTTTGAAAACGCATACAAATTAGAGGGAGGGAAAATGGTAATGTCAGACAAGAAATGGGCCTTGGCTCTAGCCGTTCTGTTCATGGCCTTCATCTATTTACTAGTACAATTTATGATGTCGAATTATAAGAACCAAGCTCTTGTTCAGAGATTGATCGAGAATGAAACGAACCCGCGCTCCAGACCTCATGTCATGTTAATCTCCCAGGAGCTTGACAATCCTTATTGGCGGACTGTGGAGAAGGGCGCTCGGGACGCAGCCGATCAGCTCGGCATCGCCCTGGAATACGTCGGCCCGTTACGCTTGAATCAGGATGAACAGACGAAGCTGCTCGAGAAGGCCATCGCCGCTAAGGTCGATGCGATCCTGCTCCAGGGTGTCCGCAGTATCGCCTACAGCCGTTTGATCAATAAAGCTGTCGAGCAAGGAATTCCCGTCATTACGGTCGATACCGACTCACCGGATAGCAAGAGAATCGCCTATGTCGGCTCCGACAATATCGCTTCAGGAGCGAGGCTCGGACGCCTGGTCAAGGATACCCATACTGGTCCGGGCAAGATCGGCATCATTCTCGGCAGCAATCTTGCCGAGAATCAAATGCTGCGGCTGGAGGGCTTCCGCTCGGTCATCAGCACACAGCGGGATTTACAAATCGTAGATATACGTGCTTCGAACCTATCCCGCATCGAAGCTGCACAGAAGACGGCCGAGATGCTATTCATGCATGCAGACATTAATATTATCGTCGGCTTAAGCGAACTGGACGCCGGCGGTATCCTGCAGGCCGTCCGCAACTCCGGCTTGGAAGGCAAGATCGATATCTTCGGCTTCGATGATTCCGAAGGAACGAAGGAGGCCCTTCAGCGTGGCGAGATTCGGGCGACTATCGTGCAGAAGCCCTATCAGATGGGCCATGAAGCACTCAGCTTGCTGCACCTGGTACTACAGGGCGAACATCCTGCCGGGAACCACTACACCAGCTATGAGGTATTGAGCGCACCACCGCTCCTGAAGGAGCAGCAGCCATGAATATCCGCACGAAATTATTCGTATTCATTCCGATCTTGGTCATTCTAGTCAGCAGTGTCACTTATTTTATTTTTCATAGCAGCAAGACCATTCAAGAGAGCTATAACCTGATGATGGAGCGAATTCTCGTCTATAAAGCGATCTCTAGCCAGACCCAGGACAATCTGCGTACACTGAGCAACTACTTGATCAATCAGGAGGAATCGACGTATCACGATATTCTGAAGCAGCGGGGGGAATTGCAGGCTCTCCAGCGTACGCTTAGGAGCAAGATGCACACGAGCATCAATCTGACCCAGATTACGAACTATGAGAATATGCTCGACTCCTTCCTGGAGAAGGAAATCGAAGTGCTGGAAGCTTCCGATGTACAGGGGCTGCAATCCTATGTCGCCCTATATGAAGAGACGGAGAAAATCGCCGGCATGATCCGGGAGCAAGGCCAATCCCTCGTCGATCTGGAACTGACGAATTATCAGCCCTATTACAAGCAAATTCTCGTCAATTCACAGCGCATGAATTCACTCGGTCTCTCCTTGTTCATCGTCAATATTCTCATGTGCATCGTATTTGTGATTTGGCTGTCGCGCAGCATTACAAGGCCGATCAATGCCCTCGTCCGTATGGCCAAGCAGATCTCCAAAGGAAATCTGCATATTACTCCACCACAGTTCCGGCATGACGATGAATTCCGCATTCTGTCCGATGCCTTCCATCAAATGCTGGCCAACATTCGCGAGCTAATCGCCAAGGACAAGGAGAATCTAGAGCGGGATCGTCTCGTTAAAGAGCTGGAGCTCAAAGCATTACAGAGTCAGATTAACCCTCATTTTCTGTTCAATACCTTGAATGTCCTGTCGAAGCTGGCTCTCATTGAAGGTGCTGATAAAACAAGCAATTTGACCATCTCGGTCTCCAATCTGCTGCGCTATAATCTGCGCAAGCTTGATCAACCCGTAACCCTCCATGAAGAAGTGGAGCATACCAAGGAATACTTCGCCATTCAGCATGCCCGCTTCCGGGAACGGATTCACTTCGAGCTTCATATCGATGAAGCGGCATTGGAACAGCAAATACCTTGTCTCTCACTGCAGCCGATTATTGAGAATGCATTCGTCCACGGCGTCGAAGGAATGGAGATCGGGGCCAAGGTCAGCCTAACAATCCGCCAGGCACCCGATCGCACCGTCATTATAATTGCTGACAATGGAGCCGGTATGACGGATGAGATCCGCCGCTCCCTGCTCGATGTCGACCGCGTCGCCCCCTTCTCCATTGAAGCGAATAGCCGTTCCACAGGACTCGGCTTGCACAATGTGTTCAAACGGCTGCGTCTCTTCTATGGAGCCGATGACATCATCGGAATCGAGAGCCAATTAGGTCAAGGAGCAACTGTAACACTGCGATTGCCCATTCTGAAAGGAGGCTTAACCCATGTACCGGATGTTAATAGCAGATGATGAAGCGCTGGAACGGGAAGGGCTGGAGCTGATTATTTCCCGGGCCATGCCTGGCATATTCGAGATTATGCACGCCGAGAACGGCCGTATGGCCATTCAGCTAGCCAAGGAATGTCGGCCCGATATCGTGCTGATGGACGTCAAGATGCCCGGTATTCAAGGACTGGATGCGCTTAGAGACATTGGAGCGATGAATCCCTCTGTGAAGATGGTGCTCGTGACGGCCTATGATTATTTCGCCTATGCGAAGCAGGCTCTGGTGCTCGGAGTTAAGGACTATATCGTCAAGCCAGCCAAACCGGAACAGATCCTGTCCACCTTAACCAAGCTGCTCCGTGAACTCGAGCAGGAGAAGGATCATAGATTCGCAGAGCTAAGGAGGCAAGATCGCTATACGCAATTAATGCCCTTGATCGAGAATGAATTGTCGATGATGGTGATCACCGATCAGATTCAGGAGCTGTCTCTGGAGCAGATGGCGGAATATGCTGATTTCCATATGGATCGCTGCCTTTCTGCAGTAATCATCTTCAATGAGCAGGAGACCTCCTCCTTCTCTGAGGAACAACAGCGCGAGCAGCTGGAGCTAGTATATCAGGATATCAAACGGGCGCTGGATAAATACCCTTCTTCTTTTTCCAGTCCGATTATCCAACAGCATATAGCACTCTTCATCCCCTTTCCTGAACATACACTGTTCACAAAGGCGGATATTAACGCCTGGGGCATCCGGTTGATCGAAGACTTGCAGCGCAGCTATGCATTGAAGTTATATGCCGGATTCGGCGCTTTGAAGTCAAATATCAGACAATTGCGTGAATCCTACCGTGAAGCGCTCTGTGCCGCGGATTATGCAAGTACAAAGCAGCCTCCTGCGTCCTGTGTTATTTATTCGGATATCGCCGACCTGCTTGAGCCCGCAGCCCTGGAGAAGGCCTATCACAGAAGATGGGGCACTGTGAGTAGCAGCTCCCTGCTGCATACCGCCATGGAACAGGCTCATCATGCACGCGAGCAGGCGGCAAATTCCCTGATCGAACAGGCCAAGTCCTATATTGACACGCATTTTGTCGATGAATTGTCCATGGAGGAGGTTGCCGAACAGGTGCATTTAAATCCTTTTTATTTCAGTAAATTATTCAAGCAGCATATCGGACAGACCTTCACCGACTATGTGACCCAGTCTCGTATTACATTAGCCAGAAGCCTTCTGGAAGAGAACGACCTATCTCTTAAGGAGATTAGCTACCAGGTTGGGTACAAGGATCCGAATTATTTCAGCCGCGTCTTCAAGAAGGTTACAGGACTGGCGCCTACGGAATATCGTAATTGCTATATCAAGTGAAGCTCTGCATGGATTCTCATGCACTGAACAGGACATATAAATGCTAAACCATGAAATTTCCAATGAAAAATATATAAAAAGCAAATAAATCCTGTCATTGCTTAAACCAGTGCTGATCTTCGGCAGGCTGCGTACAGGTACGCTATGCTATCTTCTACTTGTAAGCGATTTCTTCCAGGAATCGAATACAATTTCAATACTTGCAAGGGGGAAAGCAAATGAATAAAAGAATGATGCTGCTGGCCGTCTTCCTCGTTCTAAGCCTGCTTACGGCCGCCTGTGGCAGCTCCGGCACAAATGACAAAACGGCACTGGAGAATCAACCACAAACCAATTCCGACTCGAACTCAAAAGATAGTGCAGATAGCAGCGACGCTGATACAGCCAAGAAGTCGGTTGAGATCTTCAGCTGGTGGACAGGAGCCGGCGAGGAAGCTGGATTGCTCGGTCTAATCGATCTATTCAACCAGAAGCACCCTGACATCGAGGTGATTAATGCTGCGGTAGCCGGCGGTGCTGGCACAAATGCCAAGGCCGTGCTCGCCAGCCGAATGCAAGGCGGAGACCCTCCTGGAACATTCCAGGTGCATGGCGGAGCGGAGCTGAACACCGGCTGGGTTGCGGCTGGCAAGATGGAAAGCCTGAATGCCCTCTACGAGAGCGAAGGCTGGATGGATAAATTTCCGAAGGATCTGATCGATATGGTCAGTCACGACGGGACGATCTATTCCGTTCCGGTCAACATCCACCGCGGTAATGTGCTTTTCTACAACAAAAAAATATTCGATGATAATCATCTGACGCCACCGACTACGTTCGAGGAGTTCTTCAAGGCTGCGGATGCGCTCCAAGCGCAGGGGATCATCCCGCTTGCCCTGGGCGATAAGGAGCCTTGGACAGCGACGATGGTGTTCGAGGATGCGCTGCTCGGCGTGCTCGGCCCTGAGGATTACAAGCAGCTGTTCACTGGAGAAATCGCCTTCGATGATGCGAAGGTGAAGGATGCACTGGAGAAGACGAAGCGGATGTTCTCCTATATTAATGAAGATCATGCCGCCCGAAACTGGCAGGATGCCGCTCAACTCGTTGCCAACGGCCAGGCTGCGATGAATATTATGGGAGATTGGGCGAAGGGCTATTTCACTACAGATTTGAAGCTGCAGCCCAATGTCGATTTCGGCTGGATTGCCACACCGGATACCGGCGGCAGCTTCATGGTCATTACAGATACGTTCGGATTGCCCAAGGGAGTCAAGGATGCCAATTCAGTCGATGAATGGCTGAAGGTGCTCGGCTCCGTCGAAGGGCAGGATATTTTCAATCCGCTTAAAGGCTCGATCCCGGCACGAGTGGATGCGGATTCGAGTAAATACGATGTGTATGGACAGTCGACGATTGCCGACTTCAAGCAGTCCAGCCTGACACCGAGTCTAGCCCACGGATCAGCGGCCGCAGAGGGCTTCCTGACCCAGGTCAATCAAGTGATGACGATCTTCGTCACCAAAGGGGATGTCGATCAGGCTGCGAAATCTCTAAGGGACGCACAGGTTTCCAGCGGCATCGTCAAATAGTATTTAGTAGGGTCAGAGCATGCTCAAGGTTGAATCAACCGCATGATTCTGACCCTATTACATAGGAGTGTGAAGCAAAAATGACCCGTACAAAACACAGCCGATTACCAAAATCAGATGCTTTGATCCCGGTGCTGATGATCCTGCCCTCCCTCATCGCGATTGCTATCTTCGTCTACGGGTTTATCGCCTGGACCGGATATATCTCCTTAACGGATTGGAATACACTAGTTCGTAATCTGGACTTCGTCGGCCTTAGCAACTATGCCTTCCTGTTCCAGGACTTCCGCTTCCAATCCGACCTGCGGAACACCGTCGTCTTCACGATTCTGTTCATCGTCGCTACAATAGGCTTCGGATTATTACTCGCGATGCTGGTTGACCGGAGAATTCGTGCAGAGGCCTTGTTCCGGAACATCTTCATCTTCCCGATGGCCCTATCCTTCATCGTAACCGGTGTAGTCTGGCAATGGATTCTGAACCCGACTACGGGCGTCAATCTGATCCTGCAAGCCCTTGGAGCCGCTAAAGGGCATTTACCTAAATGGTATATAAGTACCTCCATCGTTCCCGGCATATCTGGCGGACAGATTGAGCTCGGCATTCCGATTGCCTTGATCGCTGTCGTCATAGCGACGGTGTGGCAGATGTCCGGCTTCGCCATGGCCATGTATTTGGCCGGATTGCGCGGAATCTCCGATGAGCTGAAGGAGGCCGCACGTGTAGATGGCGCTTCGGAATGGACCGTCTTCCGCCGGATTATCCTGCCCCAGCTTCATCCGATTACCGGCAGTCTGGTCATCATGCTGACGCATATTTCACTTAAGATCTTCGATCTAATCTATGCGATGACGGGCCCCGGCGCGATGTTCGTCACAGATGTTCCCGGGGTCTATATGTTCGAGACAACCTTCCGCGGCAACCATTATGCGCAAGGGGCGGCGATCGCCATGATCATGCTGCTGCTCGTCTCTCTCCTGATCATTCCCTATCTTAAGTCAAGTCTGAAGGAGGGAGCATCGTGACCACCAAGCTTGTTAAGCGTGCTTTGCTATATCTCGTTCTGATCTCGTTCGCTTTGCTTTTTCTCGTGCCGATCTATGTTCTATTAACGACCAGCCTCAAAGGAAATAACGAGGTGACACTGGATCAAATGTGGGCCTTCCCGTCGCAGATCGATCTATCCGGCTATAAGCTGGCGTTCAGCAAGCTATTTCCGCACCTGGGCAATAGCTTCCTGTTAACGATACCGGCGACGATCTTATCCGCATTACTGGGCTCGATGAATGGCTATGTACTGTCAAAATGGGCCTTCCGGGGCTCGAACACTCTGTTCGGACTTATGCTATTCGGCATGTTCATCCCTTACCAGAGCATTCTGATCCCGCTCATTCAATTTATGCAGGACATCCATCTGTATAATTCGATTCCCGGGCTGATCCTCATCCACGTCATCTACGGCCTGCCGATCTGTACGCTCATGTTCCGGAATTTCTATGTGGCGATTCCAACCGAGGTGCTGGAGGCGGCGAAGATCGATGGTACCGGCTTCTTCGGCATCTATCGCCATATCATAGTACCGCTGTCGATCACCGGCTTTGTCGTCGTCGGGATCTGGCAATTCACGAATATTTGGAATGAGTTCCTGTTCGCTGTAACGATGACAACGCAGAAGCAGCAGCCGATTATGGTTGCCCTCCAGAATCTGTCCGGCAGCCAGATCGTGCAATGGAATGTCCAGATGGCCGGCGCTTTACTGGCCGCGCTTCCGACCCTGCTGGTCTATATTTTGCTCGGACGCTATTTCATCCGTGGACTGCTCGCCGGCTCGATCAAAGGATAAAAGTTCAGGCCACGTCAATGTGAAGGACCTTCGAACCACCTATATTCATCAGAGCGGATCAGCAAGGTCCTTTCTTGTAATATTTTGTAATTTAATGGCCGTAATATTCCACGATTCTCCAAACTTCTCGAAAGATTGGGAGAAAACATAGAATTCGTTGTATCCCCTTTCACAACTCGATGATATAATCAGTGGTAGGATTATCCTAATTTACAAGGAGGTCATCATCCCTATGTCATGGTTCAACAGACTACCCCTTACGAGGAAGATTACCGCAGCCTGCTATATGGTAGCCGCACTTTTTGCTGTACCTACGCTCATCGCCTTTATATTGGTTGGCAAGATTATAGTCGGAATCTGCGTAATCGCCGTCTTGGCTGCGCTCACTTATCCATTTACCCGCTATCTGCAAACGGCGCTTACCAGTTCCTTTGACGACATCTCCAATGCTTCGGCAAAGATCGCCAAAGGGGATTTCACCAGCCGGATTATGGAATCAGGGGGAATGGAGAACCTAAATCGCTCCTTCAACAGCATGGTGGACAAGCTGCGCAAGATATTGCAGGAAACCTCGGATATTACCCGCAAGGTGATGGACTCCAGCAGATCCATCTCCGACAGAAATGAGGAGTTGGTTGAGGTTATGACTCAGGTCGCCCAATCCTCCAATGAACTGGCTCTCGGAGCAAATGAAATCTCTGAAGATGTAGGCAATATGAAGGACTCCATCGGTGAAATCGAGAATAAAGTGAGCAATTATGCAGAATCGACTTATGTCATGAATAATCGTTCTTCTGAAATGCTGCAGCTTGTGGAGAAAGGCCGCGATTCTGTAGCCAAGCAGGCAGATGGCATGAAGAAGAATATTGAGGCCACCGAGAAGGTTGCTGAATCGATCGATGCGCTGGCTCTCAACGCCAAGGGCATCACCAAGATTACAGCGACGATCTCCGAGATCGCCGAGCAGACCAACCTCCTCTCGCTGAATGCTTCCATCGAAGCGGCCAGAGCCGGAGAGCATGGAGCAGGCTTCGCTGTAGTTGCTCAGGAGGTACGTAAATTAGCGGAGGAATCGACGACTTCCACCAAGGAAGTATTTAACCTGGTCAGAGGCATCGAGCAAGACGTTCAACGGGCCAGCCAGAACATCAAGATCAACGAAGAGGTCGTGCGTCAGCAGAGCGCGATGATCCGTGAAGCAGAAGAGATCTTCCTGCAGATCGTGCAAAGTGTTCAGTACATATCTGAACAGATCGCCGCTTTCTCGGAAGAGAGTGAAGCTATGCTCGAAAGTGCTCACAACATCTCTTCTTCGATCCAGAATATATCCGCCATTACGCAACAATCCGCCGCAGGAACCGAGCAGGTATCTGCCTCGATGAATGAACAGATCAATTCGATCCAGGCGCTGGCGAAGGATATTGAAGAAATGAAGAACGCGGTGTTCCAACTGCAGAAGACCATACATATCTTCAAATTCTAAGAACAATCAATAAGCACTGGATGAATCGTTTACTAATATTAATAGAAGAAACCGTCAGGGATGATCAGCCTGACGGTTTTTTGGAGTTTGAGGAATATAAGTGCTTATATGCAGCTATATCCCCCTAACAGCTCTGCAAATGAATGACTCTGCTGGAGAAATCCCCTTGCAGCATCACCGGCAGCCCTGCCGCCATTAAGCGGTCCCCGCCATAAATCTCCGAACCACCGCCATTCAGCTCCAGACGATAATCCCGCTCTGGATCTAATCCCTCCAGCTTAATGAAGCGGATCGGTCCGTTGGGCTCAGCCAATACTTGATAATAGAATAACAAAGCCTCAGACTTCTGCTCATTTACGAACATCCAGGCCGTCACATTCCCCTCGAATGGGCTGCTCAGTCTGAATAGATCGCCCTGTTGAACAAGCTTGCGGATCTGCTTGTAAGCAGCGATCTGCCCCTTGGCGATCTCCTTTTCCTCATCCGTAAATTTGCTCAGATCCAGCTCATATCCGAAATTCCCGGACATGGCGACATCGCCACGAAATTCAAGCGAGGTAGTCCGTCCGACCTGATGATTCGGTACAGCCGAGACATGCGCCCCCATCGTCGAGACTGGATACACCATGCTTGTACCATATTGGATCTTCAGCCGTTCTACAGCATCTGTATCATCGCTGGTCCAGGTCTGCGGCATATAGTAGAGCATACCGGGATCGAACCGTCCGCCACCGCCCGAGCAGCTCTCGAATAATACATGCGGGAATTCGCTCGTAATCCGCTCAAGCAGCGCATATAGCCCCAGCATATACCGATGTGCCGTCTCTGCTTGCTGCTCCGCCGGCAATGCTGCCGAGCCGATCTCCGTCATATTTCGGTTCATATCCCATTTCACATAGGAAATTGGTACGCTCGACAATATTTCACTCAGCCGTTCGTATAAATACTGCTGTACATCCTCTCTGGACATATCGAGAATAAGCTGCTGTCTCGCCTCCGTCCGGCGTCGTCCGGCCACATGTAGACACCAGTCTGGATGCGCGCGGTACAGATCACTATCCGGCGATACCATCTCCGGCTCGAACCATAGGCCGAATTGCAGACCACAGGCCTTGACACGTGCCGCCAGCTCATCAAGACCTTGAGGCAGCTTGCGGCGATCAGCGTACCAATCCCCCAGTGAGCTATTATCCGCATCCCGGCGTCCGAACCAGCCATCATCCAGCACGAACAGCTCTATTCCCAGTTCAGCCCCTGCCTTGGCAATTTCCTCGATCTTGTCCGCATTGAAATTGAAATAAGTCGCTTCCCAATTGTTGACGAGAACTGGCCTTTCTGCATCGCGGTACTGTCCTCTACACAAGCGAGTGCGATACAATTTATGATAAGTCCGCGACATCCCGCCGAGCCCTTCGGCGGAATAGACCATGACCGTCTCCGGCGTCTGGAAGCTCTCGCCCGGCTGCAGCGTCCAGCCAAAGTCGAACGGTTGAATGCCCATCGAGAAGCGAGTCGTTCCATACTGATCGACCTCGGCCTGGGCCAGGAAGCCCCCGCTATACACGAGGCTGAAGCCGTACACCTCGCCCTGACGCTCATTCGCATCGGGACGCAGCAGTGCGAAGAACGGATTCATATTATGCGAGCTGGACCCCCGGCGACTGCCGATCGCTGTAATGCCCGGGGCAAGCGGTCGTCTCTCCACATGACGTTCCCTCGCCCAAGCCCCGTGCAAATACAAGCTATCAAATTGATCATCGGGGAAATCGATAGAGACGCACATCGCCTGCTGCAGAGTGATCGCTGCCTCGCCCTGGTTCGCGAATCTGACGGATCTTGCAATCGCGTCGACATCGGCAAAAACGCTGTAACTTAGCATGACCGCGAGGCCTGAGTAGCTGTCATACAGCTCAAGCTCAAGCGTCTGTGCCTCCTCCGGCTGCTCCACATAGACAGCGGGCAGCCCTTCCAGTCCCGCCTTCCCCTGGACGATCCGATGTGATCGGTACAGCAGCTCCGTAATACGTGATCCGTCAGATAGCTTGACCTGATAGGCCGGATAACGGAAGTCGCCGGTTCCGTACTGCGGGTATTCCTGAGGCAGCGAATCTAGTGATTTTTCCATATCCCCGGACAGGCTTGGACTGAAGGAAGACCGCCCCATAAAAGCGAGCATCCCCTCCAAATTGCTCCCCTGGCGAAGCCTCTTTCCGTAGTAGACATGGGCCGCATAACCTCGCACTAATTGAATTAAATAACTTGAATTCACGGTTTGTAAATGAAAGATCCCTGTTGCTTCATCATAAAAAATTGGCATGTCCGATCCTCCTAAGCATGATTCGATGGTAAAGTGCGTACTCCCTCTATTCTACTATGCTCGCTAGTTGCCGTAACGTTAATAAAGTGATCTAGTATATGGACTTTTGTGTTATTTCACAAAAATAAAGACAGAACTTGGAAAGTCCCGTCTTTATGTTAAGATTGATTATCGTTAGTTCGCCGTAGTTCTTTTTTTAGGGAATCGGAGCGGCTCGACCTTGCTAATTTCTCTTTTTACGCTGCCCTTATAAACGGTATACCGATTCTTACCCAGCTTCTTCGCCCGGTACATGGCGATATCTGCTTCCTCCTGCATCCGCCGCTGCTCGGCATGCTCTCCGTCAGAGATGCTGATTCCGATACTTCCTGTAATCGCTATGTCCTGGCCTTCAATATAGTAGGGTCTGCATATTTTGCCCAGGATCAGACCGGCCAGAATCTCGACAGTGTCCGGCTCGCAATTTTTGAGAATAATCAGGAATTCATCGCCGCCGATCCGGTATGCCTGCTGATTCTTATTGGTCACCCTTCTCAGGTCTTTGCTGACCGCTCTAAGTAGCATATCGCCCATATGATGTCCGAATGTATCATTGACCTCCTTGAAATAGTCGAGATCCAGGCTCATCACCGCCAGATTTCCCTTACCATTATACTTCTTCCAGAACCGGTCCAATCCATTACGATTGTATAATCCGGTCACCGTATCACGGTAAGCAAGCCTCCTTAGTCTGGAGCGCTCACTGAAGGTAGCGTGCAGGATGATTCCCATTCCGATCAAGACTATAGCGATCACGCCGTACATCCAGCCTTGTAGATTATCTAATAGAGTATTCATTCGCTCATCACCAACCAAATCTATTTTCCAATGAAAATAATTCATTCATGAACAGGAGGACCCTCCCAACGCACACTCAAGCGGTCGCCGAATCTTTCCTTTTTCAATATACAGATAAGAACGAATCAACTCAAGCTTAAGTTGCAGTCGAACAAGCCGCTGCAAATAGCGAGTCGAAACTGGCTTGCAATTTAGATTTAGCATACACAGCTTATAGTCTGTACTAGGTAGTCCGTCCCGTATCCAAGGCCTGATTTAACAGCAGCGGATTTGCTCAAGTTCGAAGGAGCATAAATCAAGAGGCTAGAGGGGTAGGTAAATGTGGTGTCATAACAATAGTTCATGATGTGTGATTAACGCGGTTAGATCGTCATTCAAGACCTGCGGCGTTTCGAGATGGATGCTCCATGTTTATCATACTCTTCCTACCTCTCCCGGATAGCGAGCAGGCCAAGGGCTCATCTCTATTCAAGGTGTAGAACTCGTAGAATTTGCGATTATCAACTGCCCGGATTAACCAGATGAAGAAATCATGCTTCTCATCATCAAACCAAATACCTCTATGAAAATAAAGCTCTCTTGAATAGGTGATATTCATCTTCTGCTGTCCGCCCCACATGAAATGGATCGTATTGCTCTGATGATCGGACTCCAATGTAAATCGGAACGGTCTTTCACGCAGAAAGTAAATATCGAGATTTAGAAAAAAAGCCGGCCCTCTCCCGGTGGCAATGACACCGACCAGATTATTCTGACAGTTTATATAGAATCCCCTGTAGTAATGGATCGTGGTTCTGCTCATGCTTTTGAATAATTTGATTTCCGTCAAAGTGTCAAGGTCAAGACCTACAGACTCGTCCCTGAAATTTCTGATGATATTCATAGTATTCGGACTCTCCTCCTCTATAAGCAGTTATTCATACAACCCGAGCCCTATGTCAGAAGTATATAGTTCTCACCTATACAATTTCTTAACATGCATGGACGATGAAAAAAAAGCGAGATTTACTCCTGAGATGAAGTAAGACCTCGCTGCGATTTTGAATCATAAAATCACTTAAATCTTCTCAATGGGGTGACAAATGCTATTTTGCCAATTCTTATACCAGATTGTTATGTATTCGCTGGGCGCTTCACCAAGCTCCTCTTCAAGCAAGGAATCCAGCATCTGATATTGACGATGTACCATGGCCGGTTGCTGGTCTGAATAGATGAGCATCAGCCGAAAATAAGCCCGCTCCTCCAGGGAATCCTGGCTGATAATATTCAGATACCTGGCCTTGGCCCGATCCGGCTGTCCGTTCTGGTCATACCAGTCCGCTATATCATAGCTGAGCTTAAGCCATTGTCCCTTATACCGCTGTCGTTCGCTCTCCGCCCACCAATAATCATATTCCTGCAAATAGTCTCCGGTATATAGCTTGATCAGCTCTTCATATGCCGTGATGGAGCCAGCAGATAGCGGCGGCAATGAAGCAAACTTACGATCCCATTCGCCGATATCCAGCACGATTCTATTCAGATGAAGCACATAACCATCGGTCGTATTTGCAATCTGAAAACAATCCTTATAGGGCTCAAGCGCTTTGCGGATATGGTATACCGTAGTGTATAGCTGGGAATATATTTTCTCGGGATCATGGTCCTGCCAGAGCAGATCGATCAGTACTGATTTTCTGACTAGCTGTTCGCGATGCTGCACTAGATACAGGAATAATTCCTGGGCCTTGGAGGTGCGCCATTGCAATATAGACATATTCCCCGCTGTCCCCACGCTCACTTGGCGGAATACATTCAGGTGGATCTCCCCATGATGAACGATCTCTGCTTCTGCCAACAAATTAAGGCGCCGTCGGATTCTGTCCAGCGTCTTGATCAGCCGCTCGGTCCGAACCGGCTTCACGATATAATCGAGCGCATTCAGATCGAAGGCCTGTACAGCGTACTCGTTATAGGCCGTGGCGAAGATGATGTTTAGTCCT
This sequence comes from Paenibacillus aceti, assembly GCF_003614185.1. GTDB lineage: Bacteria > Bacillota > Bacilli > Paenibacillales > Paenibacillaceae > Fontibacillus > Fontibacillus aceti. The sequence continues at coordinate 692,244 of NZ_KZ987724.1, read as the reverse complement.
GGCTTTTGCTCAAGCAGCTGATCCGCCAGCCTGATCCCATCCAGCTCAGGCAGGCTGATATCCAGGAATACAGCATCGACCTCACGATGTAGAATCTCATCCCGGGCAATCAGTGGATCTGTATATTTGCCAACGATTTCAATATCACCGACTTTGGATAATTGCCGCTCCAGGAAATCCAGAGCCAGCTTCTCATCATCCACGAGGATTATTCTCATAGTAAGATCAAGCTCCTTACTGGTTGAATTAACGTTGTTCTAACGCAAAGTATAGCATAACAACTGGCATCAAATATCAAACATAATGTTGATATATTTCATATTAACGCTAAATGCGTCTGAAAGTTGCTCATTAAAATTAAAAAAACGCCTCATACGGGCGTTTTGCATCATTTCGTATCTAAATTGTAAAATATTCATATCAATTTGGCGTGCACAATCAGCCGATGGGACGATACATTAAGCGGGGTACAGGTAATGAGCGTTAACAAGCTCTCTGATCCGTCATGATCTAATACAGACAAGTCTGTCGGCTCAACCACTAATATTTCATACACTTCATATTGATATAGACCGTCTCTCGTATGAATCGCGATCGTATCGCCAAGCTCGACCTCATCGAGACGGTTGAACAGACGTCCGGTCGTCCTTGCCCGGTGCGCAGCGATCGCTGCGTTGCCCGGCATGCCGATCGAAGCCGTCTCGGACATATGCACGGCCGAAGACCGCATATTCTCCTTCGTCGCCCCCTCCAGAATCGGTAGCTTCACATCGATCGAATCAATTTCAATCATGCCAAGCAGCCCTTCTTCATCGGGCAAGGCAAGCGGACGTGCTTCAGGCAAGGGATCCTCCGCCGACTCCCCCTCCTGCAAATAGTCCGACAAGCGACTGTAGCTGGACGCCAATTGCCGGTCAACCCCGGCTTCCTGATGTTCTATGACCTGCAGCAGCCTATCCTGTTCACGATCCGCATACCACTCCATTATTGTAGGAGCAGCGATCACCAAGACTCCGAGCAGAATAAACAACCACCATAACTTGCGCACTACTTTCACTCCCTTAAGCTTATCTAAACACTAACAATAATTTATAATACTTAGGATAGCTATACAAATTCTCGACATTCCAACCTTGAAAAAAACACGCATGAATTATGCGCATTTATAATGCGTGTCCTAGTGATCCGGCCAGAACAGGAGGATGTTCACATTTTAGGGCACGCAAAAGGGGCGTCTCCAAGTCGGAAGATCGACTTTTGAGACAGCCCCTTGAACAAGATAAACCTCTGCAATCAATGATTCGGTTTATTGAACTAAACTAGAACCAACGTACAATTCACGGTTTCTACATATTCTTCAGCTTATAGAATTCGCCCTTCATATCCAGCAGTTGCTCATATGTGCCGGATTCGACGATTCTGCCCTTCTTCATCACGATGATCCGGTCCGCGTTCTTGACCGTGGAGAGACGGTGGGCAACGATGAACGTCGTCCTGCCCTGCATCAGCTGCTCCATCGCATTCTGAACATGCCGTTCAGAGGCATTGTCCAGCGCCGAGGTGGCTTCATCCAGAATAATAATCTTCGGATCGCGAACCAGCGCGCGAGCAATTGCGATTCTCTGCCTTTGTCCGCCAGACAGCTTACCGCCATGTTCACCGACCGATGTCTCCAGGCCTTCCGGCAGGCTGTCGATCACATCCTGTAAGTTGGCCATCCAGATCGCTCGCTGCAATTTTTCCTCCGAGATATGAGGCAATCCATAGGTGATGTTCTCCCGAATCGACCCTGAGAATAGAATATTGTTCTGGAGCACGATCGCCAGGGATTGGCGATAGCGTGACATACTCAGCTCGCTCATCGGCATGCCGTCGATCAGGATGCTACCGGATTGCGGCTTGTAGAAGCCGATGATCAGATTCAGGATGGTAGATTTACCGGAGCCCGATTCACCCACAAAAGCAACCGTCTCGCCCGGCTTCACCTCCAGGCTGAAATCATCCAGCACATGTCGGTCCGAGTCTTTATAGCTGAAGCTGACGCCCTTGAATTGATATCCGCCAGCGAATTTCTCCGGCTTCATTCTCCCCTTATACTCCTCGGTCTCCTTGGAGAGCAGGACCTCGGTCACAGAATGCAGCGATTCAAAGCCCTTAACGATGTTAGGGTATACGTTCAGAATGGAAGTAACTGAGCCGATGATCATATTGAAGAAGCTCTGATACATCACAATATCACCGATCTCCATGTACCCTAAATAGGCGAGGTAAGCGGTAAAGAACAAGCAGCCCACTTGAAACAACTGAAAAATAACCCAGCTGGAGGAACCGAAATAGGCCTCCAATACATCCAGACGATATCCGCGATCACGAATATTCTCCAGCGCGGCGTCCACCTTGCGGATTTCTACTTCCTCCAGGCCATGGGCCCTTGTTACCGGGATCATCTCTACCGTCTCGGAAACTTTCCCGGACATTTCCTCAATATTTTTACGGACCTCCCGGTTCCGCTGCGACATCTTGGTACTGAAGAAACGGACCAGATAGATCGCTGTTGGTGCCATAAGCAAGAAGAACAGAGCCACCATCCAGCTATTGTACAGCGTAAGTACGACAACGATCGCCAGGTTAATGGCCGCCGGAATGATCGTCATTAGCATCTGACGAGACAGGAAGTCAACTGCTTCGACATCACGCAGCACTTTGGCCTGCAGCTTCCCTGCGTTCATCTCCCCATGATAGCTCAGGGACAGCTGCTGCATCTTCCGCACGAGCGTACTGCGCAGGCCAGCCTCTACATGACGGACCGCCTTACTGATGTAGCTCACATGCAGGGTATGAGTAGGGATATTCTGAGCGATGACGATGACGATCAGAATAAGATTCATCCAGAACTCGTGCATCGTGTGGCGTTCAGGATAGCTTACAATGTTGATGATGTTGGCTGTTACGATCGACAGAATCCAGGTCGGAGAAGACTTAATCGTATAAAAAAGTGCCGATAGGGCGATCTTTCCAACATGATTACGATATAAGCGCGCAAGCAAACTAAAGGGTTTAATTTTAGTTCCTTGGTCCGTTTCAAATACTTCGGAATAATCCAAAGAAAACTCGGGTCTAGCCATAGGATTCACCTGCTTTTTAGATTATGATAGTTAGTAATGGACTTGGACCTTTTGAATCAAGGGGAACACCAGTGATTAGTATAGAACTACTGGTTTCGTTTCTCTATAACATGATCGGTCTCTTTTTTAGAGATTGTTTAACTAAATCGGACATCAAGGAGTTGATTTCAACTATGGTCCCCGATTATCCGGAAGTATACTTTCCCCATTACCGTTCAGAGATCTGTCTGTTCTCGCCCCATACTAGAATCGTCGAGAATGGCTGGAGCAGCGGACGGCATGTTCACCATACGATGTTTGAAGTATTGCTGGTGCTGGAGGGCCAACTGACCTCTATACTGGGTTGCACGGAATATGAGCAGCATGCGGGGGATATCATTATCGTCTCGCCCATGATGGTGCATGACTTTCAAGTGCGCCAGGCGGAGCCGGTTTCTTTCTTCACGGTGCATATCCATATTGAGGATACGGAGCTGCTCCATTTCATGGGCGCCTGCAATCAAGGCTTCTATCCTGCCGAGCATCCTTTGAATCAAACCCTCAAGCCCTCGATTCAATCGATTATCGACCGACTCTTCCATGATCAGGGGGCAAAAATGGGCTTAATGCGTGAGGTCTACACGATTCTGGAGGAGATGGAGCGATATTTCTCCGTTCAGCAGCAGACGAGTCCGCTCCCCTTCGATGCGGAATTGTCAACACAGATCGCCAAGGAGATTCAACGACTCGTTCTGCAAAATAATGAAGAGGCAGAGGCCAAAATAACCTTGATTCAGGATACAGGCGGGGATTGGCTGGAGGAGATTTCGCGTAAGCTCGGCATCAGCAGGCGGCATTGCCACCGCGTCTTCAGGCAGGCCTTCGGGATACCGCCGCGGGAATACTTGATGGTCCTGAAGCAGCAGGAGGCGATGCAGATGCTCGTGACCAGCAATGACTCGATAGAACGAATTGCCCATCGGATTGGTTACGAGAATGTGCAGAGCTTCAGCCGGCAATTTACGGCCTGGGCAGGCTGCACCCCGAGCATGTTCCGTAAGAATGATCTGAACGAGCGCCACCATCTGGCTCAGAGAAATCCATAAGCAGGCACCCTGTGCCGATAGCTTGGAAAGCCTGCATATTTGCAGTTTTCGAGTTTGCACGATAGTAAGGCATGAAAAAAGGGGCCGTCCAGCGGTCAGAAATGTCCGTTAGAGCATGAAAATAACGACTACGCTCCTCTAACGGACACTTTTGACCCTTAGAAGCGAAAAATGCAATTTTTCGCGACAATTTCCCGTGTAATGGACATCATTGTCCGTTACACGGGCAGGGTGCCACAGCATCAACGCTAACGGACAATAATGTCCGAGTGATCCGCAGAATATGGGGATGTACACATTTTTGGACACGCAAAAGGGGCGTCTCCAAGTCGAAGATCGACTTCTAAGACAGCCCCTTTTCCCTTTTACTCCGATCAAGCTTCATCAGCCAGCACGCTCATCACGATGACGTCGTGGTATTTGCCGTTTTTGAATATTTTTTGCCGCAGTCGGCCTTCTTCCTTAAATCCGCAGCTTATGTAGCAACGGTATGCCCGCTCATTGTAATCATAGACCTCAAGCTCCAGCCTGTTCAGGTTCAATGACTGGAATACAAAGGTCTTGAGCAAATGAATTGCCTCACGGCCGTAACCTTGGCCCAGCTTATCCTTGCGTCCGATCACGATCCCGAGCGTAGCCGAACGGTTCAACCAATCGATCCGGATCAGGTCAATCTGGCCCATATAATCGAGGGTGTCTTTCTCGGCAATGACGAACCCTCTTATTTCATTCCCTCTGCCTTCGATCATCATCTTCAGAAACGACTCACTATCATAAACCGACTGCGGAAACGTAAAAATATGGCTGAGCGTCCCCGTAATCTCCGGGTCGTTCACCCACTCCCGTATACTGGGCAGGTCCTCCTGCCGGTATTCTCGAAGTATAATCCGCTCACCTATAATATGTGGCATAAGGACTCCCCCCTTTCTTGTTCACTAATGTACAAATCTAATTGAATAACTCATCTAACGAAATTTCCTTCATATCGCGTATGATCCAATCCGCTTGGGACAGATCCTGCTCTCCGGAATTCGGGTTCATATAGCCGATACACTTCATCCCCGCCGCTTTCGCCGCAGCGACACCGTGTCTCGCATCCTCCAACACAACGCAGCTATGAGAATCGACGCCTAATTGCTTCGCCGCCTCCAGATAGACATCTGGTGCTGGCTTGCCTCTAGGTACTTCCTCACCGCTCACGATACAATCAAAGATACCCAGCATCTCAAAGCGTGTTAGAACCGCTTCAATAAACACCCTGGGCGAGGAAGACGCAAGCCCAATTGCAAAATCACGCTGCTTCAACTCCGCGATCAATGACCTGATGCCTGCGATCGGTTCGAACGCTTCATGACGGATGATATCAATTTTTCGAGCTAACTGATATTCAATAATCTCATCCACACTATGACTTAGTCCAAATTCACGCTTGACATCCGCCCACATCTCCGGATTGGTCATCCCAACATATTTCTCAAATTGTTCCTTCGTAACGACATATCCAAAATGCTCCATCGTCTCCATATCAACAGCGAAATGAATCGGTTCGCTATCAATAATGACTCCGTCCATATCAAATAAGAAAGCTTGCTTATCGATGGTTCTCCCTCCCGTTAGTTCTATTCAGATGAATATAATACTGCCATTAGAAGACACTAGATCACTTGTACCAGCCAAGCTATCAGGTAAGCAGCCGGAACAATGAAGAGCTGTGCCAGTAATGTACCCAAGAATCGGGATAGCATCAGCATAACATATATTTTGCCAAGTTGGTGCTTGGAACCTTCATCATGGATGGCCCGGTCGGTAATGAGCCCCAGCTGCGGATCGATAAATATCGTCAGGATAATGGTGGCGACCCCGTTGATAATCCCGGAGGCCTGCGATGCCGTCGTGCTTAAGTTTGGTGAGAGGTAAGCCGCATAGAGCGATGACAGCACACCTACTGTGTAAATGCCTGTAACAATCGTATTGAGCAGAATAAAGCGCTTCGGAATTCCGAGAATTCGAAAATGACGTAAATTGAAGCGGGGCTTCTTCAAATAATGCCGTGAGTTTTTGATCTGTCCGATCGTTACACTGGCAATTAACTTCGGCAAAGAGCCTACCACCTCGAACTTGGCAATGATCCGCTCGAAGACGCCCACGAAAGTGGGAAACAGGAATAAAGCGACCAGCGTTCCCGCCGAGGCCGCAAACAGTATAATTCGCAGACACCATAATACATCGAAGGATGCGTCGATCCTGGCATAGTCGATAAATTTGGCGGTGAGCGGGGCTTGAATCATGTTCGCCGTCCTTGAGACCAACACAACCATCCCGGTCAGAGAGAGGGCGACGGCAATTTTGTTCAGCTTCACTCCGGCATAACGGATCGAATAGGACAACGTCTCCGACGTGTGAATAATCATCGTCAACACGAATACTATCGTTAAATTAATCGCCATGCCGCTTAACCGCCACGAATATAAGATGTTCTGACTGTTTTAAATGCCCATCATAGTAACTTCTAACGACCTCGCTCATCTGGTCCCAGCTCCTTTTAAACTACTAATCTTCCTCCCTGTTCCTAGTTGTTAATGAGCTAATATATGTGCGGCGTGGGGGATATAACCATAATTAAGAGTTTGATTTGTGAAAAGGTGCGTTTACCGAAATGCCTGCGATTATGCAGGAATTTTCTAAATATTTCGACCCGTGGCAGTAAATTCCTGCTAAAATGCAGGTATTTCTTTCGGACGAGCCCGATTCTACGGAAAACGATCGAAATACCTGCATATCTGCAGGAATTTACGGAGAACAGGTGATTTTAGGCAAAAAGCCTGCATTTTTGCATCTTTGCAGTTTTGAGTTGCAGCAGTCCCCAATCGTATATTGCATAATGCGGTATAAAAAAGCGGCCCCGTCCTGGAATTGGAGGGAGCCGCAGCATCTGTATGCTTAGAAAGGATTTAACACATGGAAGAATACGTTCGGAGAGGCCATCCGGTAGTAATAGCTGCACCAGCCTGCTCCTTTATGATTGAAGCGATTGGACGAGCTGTATATCAGACGCTCTTGCTCCAGCTCTTCAATCCGCTCCAGCCGACCTTCGATATAATCAAGCAGCCTTGCAGAAGCGGTATCCAGTCGGCTGATCACTCCACCGTAGCGGATATCGATCACTTCCCAGCCGAACGGCTTGTAAATGCGCATCCATTGGCTGCGATGTGCACGCCGCAGCTCCTGAACGGAGCTGGAGACCGCCGGAATCACCTGCGTCGCGATCTGCCGCAAGGCGTCCTTATCATCCGCATCATAGGCCTGTTTCAACTGAATGCCGATTTCACTCTTTTGCTTCAGCACCCCGCTTAATTTCTCAGGCAATTCGAAGATATAGTCAAGCTCGGCCTCAGGGTCGCGGATTTCCCGAAGTGACTGCTCCAGCTCAGCATAATGCTTGTTAAGCTCCAGCCCTTCGATCTGCTTATCGAACAAGCCCAGCAATACGTCTTGATATAACAAAAACTTCGACGGATTGCTCTGCTTCGTATTATGCGGCTCCGATCCTGGAACTTCATCCAGATCCTTGAACTTCAGGAATGCATCCGCTTCAATGCCCGTGCAGAACTTCACACGCTCCGCCACCTGCTCCCAAGCGAGGCTTCCATCTGTATAGGCATGCTCCGCGTAGAACTGCAGCCCGAGCAGAGCGGCAACCGGGTTCCCTTCCATACCGTCATCGCCCCACATCGTCGCGTATATATCACGGATGCCTTCCCGCTTACATACTTTCAGTGCCGAATCCGTAGCGCGTAAGGACAAGCCATAGTTGACTCCGAAGGTATTGAAGACCCATACGGCCCCCGCAAATGCCAGCTTACAGCCTAGCGGACGATGACTAGCGATTAGCTTCTCATAGTCTTCCATCTCGGTATGATTGTAGTCCCAATATACCATTTCTACATTTTTGGGAATTCGACGAGCCATTTCCTCTGGAATCTCTGTCTGCTTATCGTAATATTGTCTGCCGTCCTCCGAGGCGAGCTTCAGGAACATATCGCTCCACATCATCGGCTCAAGCTCAAGGCGGGAGGTCACTTGCAGGATTCTCTCCAAATGCTCGATCATAATATCGAAGCGCGCTTGGTACCCATTGCGGTCCAGATATTTGCCGCGGCCCAGTTCCTCTGCCTCATCCATACCAATATGAATCCGCTTACTTCTAAAAGGCGCGCTGACGCTCTGCAGCATATTCTCGACCAACTGATCTACCTTCTCATCCCCAACCAGCAGAGCCCCCTTCGTATCCTTATACTCAGCCACTGGCTCCCATTTCAGGAACTCCTCCAGATGGGCTAATGTCTGGATGCTCGGGAAAGCCTCAATGCCGAACTGATCCGCATAGTCATCAATCTCCTTCAATTCCGCAGCCGAATAACGTCCCCGCATATATCCAAAATACGGTTCCCCGGCAATCTCGTAAGTATCCTCCATATATAGCATGACCGTATTCAGGCCCATCAGAGCCATTTTGCGCAGCATATACTTAAAGGTATCCAGTGTCAGCACGCCATTTCGTGACAAATCAAACATCGGACCGATCGTCCCGAATTGTTGCGTCTCCTTCGTATGAAAAGGTCTTCCTGTCTGCCCTTGCTGAATTAGTAAACCTAGGCCGCGAAAGAATTGATGTTTCTGTCCGTAACGTATGTATGCATTTCCCTCTTCCAATCCGACCTCGAGTACATCCGCGGCTGAGGACGGTCCAACCTGAACTTTACCGCCATCATCAGCCAATGTAAATGCCAGTTCATGAGATAATGTCTGAATTCCTGGTAGCAGGTCAGCAATATCCCCTTCAAAACGAAGTTTCACGAATAATTCCTCCCACTATTATCGTTTTCTTACAGCTCTGGCCCTATTATATGTGAAAAACCAAGCTTTGGGGGATATTTTTTCGTTTTTTTGTGACAGTAAAAAGCATCTGTTGCACATCATTCCACCTACCGGACGTTAAATATGGCTGGAATGAGCAATAACCTAATGGCAGATGGCCCTTTCCGGAAACTATTGACCCGATGGTCCGCACCTAACCACCGACTAATTGCATAACGTACAGCTAAATCATCACCATTCGCCCACGGTATCACTTTAACTGCAAAAAGTACATGTAGAATACCGATTTTCGAGGACACTCCCAGCAACAAGCTTATTAAGTGCACAAAATACATTTACAAGAAGGGATTAATAGGTTTCTAAAGGAAATAAGTGTATCTTCTGCAATTAACCAGCGCAAGCCAGCTACATAAGTGCGAAAATGCAACTATATCGGAACTTTTTACTCGCCACCTGAGGTATAACTGCGCTTATACAACTATTCGCACGGATTTTTTTATAAAACGAGACTTTGGTCAGGAAATAGTTGTATTTACGCAGTTATATTCTATTTCAAGGTGAATTCCCAGAAAATAAGTGTATTTCTGCAACTAGCATCTACCATGATCAAAAATTGAAAAGCCTAAACCAGTGCAGGTTGACATAGCTCATGAGCATATTTGTCCAACAAGCGGATACTGCTTCTCATATCATCCTCCGTAGCTTCCGGATGGATCGCACAAATACGCAGCACCTTCTTGCCAGCCAGCTCGGTAGTATATATGCCGGCATAGCCATCCGCGAGTATCGCTTCAGAGATTTTCCGATTCAGCTCATCGATCTGCTGATCCGTAAATCCAGACGGAGCATACCGGAAATTCACAATCGCAAGCTGCGCAGATGAAATGATCTCCCAATCCTGCTGCTTGTTCAATTCATCCTCGGCCCATTCCGCTAACTGGAACCCATGCTCTATAGCTTCACCGAGTGCTGCCGATCCCATCACCTGCAGCGTAAGCCATAGCTTCAGACTCCGGGCTGGCCGCGTCAGTTCGATTCCCATGCCCCCGTAATTAACCTGGTCCTGCCTGGCTTCCACATCTCGAAGATACTCCGGATGGACATGGAAGCTATTGAGTAGATTCGCCTTATCCTTCACCAGAACCATACCGCAGCCATAGGTTTGAAATAGCCATTTATGCGCATCCCAGCTAATGCTGTCCGCAAATTCAATCCCTGTGAGCAAATGCTTGTATTTCTTAGACAACAGAACCGAAGCACCGTATGCACCGTCCACATGCATCCACATATTATAGCTGCGGCATAATGTAGCGATTTCCGGTAATCGGTCAATACTGCCCGTATTGGTCGTCCCGGCACTCGCGATCACGACAAAAGGCATAAGCCCTGCAGCTATATCCGCCTCAATAGCGGCTTCAAGCTGCTTCATATCCATCCGAAACCGGGAATCGACGGGGACTTTCCTGATTCTAGAGTTCGGAATGCCGATAACACGCAAGCCCTTTGCTACAGAGCTGTGAGTCTGGTCCGAGACGTAAGCGACGCCTAAGTACTGTTGCTCCTCGCTTAATTTCGCATCGCGCGCAGCGGTCAATGCGGTCAAGTTAGCCATAGAGCCACCAGATACGAATACTCCTCCCGACTTCTCGCCAAATCCCGCCTGAGCGCATAGCCAGCCGATCAATTCCCGTTCAATGCAGCTAGCCGCAGGACTTGTCGCCCAAGTCGCGCAATGAAGATTATACGCCGTTGTCATCACATCGCCGAGCCAGGACACCATGGACGCTGGCCCGGGAATAAATCCAAAATACCGAGGATGATTCAATCTGGATCTATATGAATATATATCTTCCATCATTTCTGCTGCCACCGCCCCTGCAGAACGCCCCTCGACAGGAATACCGATCTTCTCCAGCTTGGCAATTTGGCGATCATCCGCTTCATTGGCAATTCGTTGAGCTGCCAATTCCTGCTTCTCAGCGCAAAAGATGCGAATGAAATCTTCCATTGTACGTTGCACTTCATTATTGAATTCCATATTGAGTTCCATTTTCTGCATATCCATTCTAATGTACCTCGCATGATGTATTATAATGTCCGGTCGAACCTTGACAATTATTACCCACTATAATAGCATGCAGCTATATATTCGCTAAATTCATAGATTTAATCATATATATGAAAAATAATAATAGGTGATCATTATGGAACTCCGGAATATTGTAACCTTCTTGCGGGTCGCCGCCACCCAGAATTTCTCTAAAGCGGCGGAGCAGCTAGGTTATTCTCAATCCGCTGTAACGATTCAGATACAACAATTAGAGCGGGAGCTGGGAACACAACTATTTGAAAGAATCGGTAGACGGGCGAGTTTGACGGAACAGGGAGAGGCCTTTATTTTCCATGCCAACGAAATTATGAGGGTCACTAATGCGGCCAGAACCTTTGCCGTGGACAGTGATATTCCCAGAGGGACACTGCATATAGGGAGTGTAGAGTCAATCTGCACCGCGATGCTTCCGAAGCTGCTGCTGCAATTTCATCATGTATGTCCTATGGTGGAGACTACTATAAAAACCGCCACCACCGATGAACTGATCGATATGCTCAAGAGCAATGAGATCGATCTGTTGTTCACATTGGACCAGAAGGTTTACGGTTCAGAATGGGTGCGACCTGTGCTGGAAGAGGAAGATATTGTATTCGTGACTTCAAGTGGTCATGCCATAACAGATGGAGCGCAATTTGACCTGCAGACCATTATGGACGAGCCTTTTATATTGACGGAGAAAGGAGGCAGCTACCGCTATGAGCTAGAAAAGCTATTGGCGGAACAGGAGATGGAGATTCGACCTGTGCTGGAAATCGGTAATACCGAAACGATCATTCACCTGCTGGAGGAAGGCATGGGGGTATCCTTCCTGCCCTTGTTTGCTGTAGAACAGGCGATCAGGAATGGCTCATTATCCCGAATTCAGACGGATATCCCCGCTGTTCGCATGTGGAGTCAGCTCATCTATCACAAGAACAAATGGGTAACTCCGCAAATGCAAATATTCGTCTCCATCGTTGAGGATTTTTACAAAAAACTCCACCTTACAAGAAATCCAGTCTAAGCCGGATCATATCGCGGCATTGAAGCCCATCCTCAAAAATCTCCTCATCATAGTTCCTGACGAAGAAATCCTGATCGACCCCCGTGATCCGGAACCCGCATTGCTGATACAATCTAAGCTGAAGCAAGCTCGTATTGCCCGTGCCAATCTCAACTGAAGCCGCATTCAGGCGCTTCGCCTCTTCAATCGCATGCCGTACCAGCGCTTTGCCAATCCCGCGCCCTTGATGCTGCTCGGCTACAGCGATATTTACAATTTCAATCGTTCTCGGGTGAGTATGAATCAGAACGAATTCCCCGACCAGCTCATCCTCAATATATGCTAGATAACAGACTCCCCTTGCTACATATTCGTCTACTAACGTTTTGGAAGGATCAGCAAGCAGTAGTAGTTTATAGGGGATCTCCTCCCCTTCTTGCAGATCAAGCAATCTATATTCGATGTTCATTTCATCAGCTCCAGTCTTTGTAGATGACGCTCATCTAACCTAATTTAGTTCATATTAACACCATTCAAGTGCTAGTAGAGCAGCTATTTTCATAGAAATTTAACTTTTCACAAAAAATATACTTTCAAAAAGTAAGCAAATAACATATAATTATATTATGAATTAAAGAAACAATATTTAAATAATAATTATTTTACATAAGGAGTGTTACCCATGAATGACTTTGTATCCATAGTTGAAAACCGACGTTCCGCCAATAAATTTATCAAAGGCGTACAGCTACCAACCGAAGAATTAGAGGAAATATTCAAGCTGGTTAAATTAACTCCGTCTGCGTTCAATCTGCAGCATGCGCATTATATCGTAGTCAATGACCGGGATACGATCGAGAAGCTATACGCGGCGGCCTATAAGCAATACAAAGTGCTTACCGCATCTGCAGTCGTCCTCGTTCTCGGTAATTTGGAAGCGTATAAAGATGTGGCACGGATCAATGAAGGCTTCTTGAATTTGGGTGTGCTCAGCAAACAGGAATATGATATGGAGGTTCAATCCGTAACTAGCTTCTACGAAAATGGCGGACCGCAATTCATGCGTGATGAGGCGATTCGTAACTCCAGTCTGTCAGCACAATTATTCATGTTAGTTGCCAAGGACAGAGGCTGGGATACTTGCCCGATGATCGGCTTCGATCCTGACGCCGTGCTGGAGCTGCTGAACATTCCTGACAATTATATTCCGACCATGCTGATTACCATCGGCAAATCCGATCCATCCAGCCAGCGTCCACGCGGCTATCGCAAGCCGGTCGGCGAATTTGTAAGCTATAACGAATTTGGCAAGCAATAATCATACTGCCAGCTAATTCTGGCGACTGCTGCTCCGAACTGCGACTACGCTTAGTTGCAAAAATACACTTATTCCGCTGGAAAACGGCTTGAGATCAGAAAATAGATGCGAAAATGCAACTGTTTCCCGACCTAATCTCGATTAAGTAGAAAATCGTCCGAATAGTTGTACAACGGCACTTACATTTCCTATTGAGGGGATAAACGGAATATTTAGTTGCATATATGCACTTATATCTCCTCCCCCCAGAAAAAACCGTCAGGGACAAGCTTCCCTGACGGTTTCCATTTAATCCTTGAAAGTCTGCCTGATACTCCCCTTGCCATCCGCAGTCTCCACTTCGGCATACGCCCCATTGATCAGCGTAATCTGCGGCGGAACATGGCCGAAGTCCATATCATAGATAATCGCTAGCCCTAATTCTTCAGCGAGCTCTTGATAGACATCTAGAGCGGTATAATTATCGACTGGCCGATTCGCACTGCTTCGACCAAACATAATGCCGGAGCAGCTCTCAAACCAACCGGCTAATTTCATATGCACCAGCGATCTGCGCAGATCGGCGGTGTTCAGCTCACAATTTTCTAAATACCACAGAATCGGTTCATCATGAATGTAGGACTTCTGAAACTGCCGAACATCCCCGAATGGAGTGCCGATCAGATGCCTGATCACATCAACACAGCCACCCAATAACCGTCCTTCCAGCTTCACTTTCTCTCCAGAGACGGTCTTCCATGACGTCGGCTCCGTTAAATGATAGACACATGGTGATGGGTTGCTATGCTGCCATTCCTTCTGATAGTACGGTGAGGAGTGCTGAAGAACAGATTCTCCCAGCTTTGTGCTCAACACCTTCTCCCACATCGCGGTTGTCTCATCCGAGTATTCTCCGCGTAAATCGACCAGATTCACTCCATGTGCGGTAGCGATTCCTGTCTTCAAGGTCAGGGCCAGCAGCAGAACACTGATGTCTGAGTAGCCTAGAATCCACTTATTCTGAACGTTGTCTAAATCGATCAACTCCAGAATTTCAAGCAACAGCTCTCCGCCCCAGGGAGGAATTATTAAATCGATTCTCTCATCACACATCATTTCATTAAACTCAGCAGCACGAACCCGGGCCGGAGCTGATTTCGCTTTATCCTGCATCCAGGCCGTCTCCCCACAGACGATGCTGTAGCCCTTCGCCTCCATACGGCTGCTTGCTTGCCTAAGCAACTCATGCAATTCGACAGGAACTCCCGATGAAGGCGCAGTTACGCCAATCGTGGCACCCGAATGCAGAGATGGGTATTTAATCATCAGCATTCACCTCAGATCTATTACTTTCGATGATTTATCCCATCTTAATGCACGATATGAAGCAATGCAATACTTTAAACTACTACCCTACAATTATACAAAAAAACTAATAAAGGAATACTATGTAAAAATAATGTAGAATAGAGTTGAACATATATCTTTCCTCTTAAAATCTATCTTATCTCTTCAAAACTCCACCAGGATACAACCTAGTAAAATAGTGTCAAACGATAGTATATGATTCATTTAATAAGGAAAACGATTACATTATATTCAAATATATGGTATTATACATTTGAATGTTCATTCACTACTCTACCGGCCGGTAAGAGAACTATGCTAATCGGAGGGATTAATTTGAATTTTAAAAAGTCAAAGCTAGCACTCATCACTATATTCGCAGTTGCGTCATTAATGGCCACTAATAGTGCATTTGCCGCTTCTTCTGTAAAAGGTAAAGCAGGCGGTTACGACACTTCAGGAAGCATATCAATTAACTCTAATAGTGCTACTGCAAATACTAGCGCAGGTGGCAGTGCCTTTACTTATGTTGAAGTTACTTACAATTATAAATGGGGGGATCTAAAGGATTCCTATAGCGTAACTAAATCCAATAATGGAAATCAACCAGCAGTTTCTGTAACAGCATCATCACAATATGCAAATCCATTGTCGGTTAATGCTACAGCTACTCATAAAGTTCAAGTGGGAACCGCTACATGGACAGATTATACCAACATTAGCTATTAATCAAACTGTCTTCCGGAGAGAAGCTTCTCCGGAAGACAGTAATCAGATTTATTTGTAATGAAAGGAATCCATAATGAAGAATCTTATTAAACCTTCTTATTTATGCCTGACTATGGCTCTATTCATTGTCATTACAGGGTGCTCATCCTCTGACAACCCCCGAGATAACAGCTATCATATTGACACCGATTATCCGTATATGTTTTACCAACAGGGACTTGGGTCGCCAATTGCTCCTTCTGATCAAGGCTATTACTTTCTCGATCAGAACTTGATTTATTATGCAGATAAGGCCACGATGAAACCTGTCCTTCTCGATAATCGCCCTAATCATGGATGTCTTCAAGAACCAACCACTCAAAATTGTTACGCCTATGTACAATCTGATAGTAGTCGTAGAGCCAATTTTCTGCAATTTTATGATTCCAAGCTCTATGTTCTAGAGAGCTATCAGGATAAAGAGCATGAAGAAATGTTCCATACTTCCTGGATTCTATCGCGAATGGACGCGGACGGAAAGAACCGAAAAACTGTAAAAAAATTTGAAACAGCGCCAAATTCTTTGGCTATTCACCGTGGTTATCTATATTATTCCGTTACAGACAGTGATAAAAATGGGGTATTGCATGCCAGTGTTCGTAAAATCCCTATAAACGATCTTAACCAGGAAGGAAAAGAAATATATTTAAGTACAGGAAAGAATGAACGCATAGGTGACCTGCTTCCCTATGGAAATCAAATGTATTGGATCTATATAGACGATCAAGGTTATAATACGATACGTTATGATTTCACAACCGGGCAAATTAATAGGCTATGGGCTCAGGAAGAGACGAGTTTCTCCAGAATTCTGAGTATTTCTGATAACAAGTTATTTTTCAGTTATTTCTACGGCGATCCTTCGGATACACGAGTATTCAGTAAATATTCGAGCGATCTGAAGGGGGGTAACATCCAATCCGTTAAGTTGGAATTCCCGCCGGTTATGTCCTATTTCTATCAAGATTCACGTTATTCCTATGTCCTTCCAATTTACGAATATATACGGGATAGAACAGATATCCCCCACAAAATGGCTATTTACTCAAAGGAACAAATTAGTCCCAAAATAATAGAAATAGACATGAATGGGGTTATTACTCCTTATGATATGGTTATCGGAGATGATCGTTATATGTTTATAATTTATGGGCTCCCTAAGGATGATAGTGGAATTCTCTATTTGGACAAAGATCTCATCTCAACAGGTAGTGCTAAATTTCAAACGCTGCTCGAGACGAAGCAGAAGTGATCGATATGTGGGGATTAATTATTTATGAATGCAACAAATTATGGAATCGAAAATGGTTCTTCCTGTTAGTTATTCTGCTTCTGATCAGTAACATCTGGTTTATTCATACCGAGGAAATCAAACAACATGATGACTTGATAAATATTAAAGCTGAATATTACAGTAAAGAAGCAAACTTCAAGCATCTTGATCCGGCCACTGGAAGCCAACGTGCCATGCAAGATGAAGAATTGCTGTCTAAATACAGTATATTCGCTCTGGAAGAGCTTGAATCACAGAATGGAATATGGAGAACGATGGCAGAAGAAGCACGGGCCGATGATCCTGAGGCATATTCTCAGTATACTGAAAGTCCATACTACGCGAATTCAAAGCTCATAGATCATGACTTGCTTGTTGTCTCCCGTATAAAAGAGCAATACACTTATTTTGAACAACACAAGCAGCAAATCACGTCAATGGAACAGAGAGCCGCCGAAATGAAATCGGTCTCTATTTTTGCACATAACGGGACCTCCTCCTATCGAAATATAGAAAAGACCGTACAAGACTTCAAACCACTCCAAGATTTGCCTCTCCGTCTAGGACTCGAGGAAGGGCTGACAGCCGGCACCAAATCAGGTTCTACTGACCTGATATTAATATTGCTCATTTTTCTGCTATGCACCCTATTATTTCAATTCGAGAAAGAACAAGGTCTAATTAAGCTTTACCGTGCGACTCCCCTTGGAAGACTTGATCTGCTAGCATGCAAACTAATTATACTTGCTATACTCATTAGTTTGTTTACTTTATTAGCCTATGGAACGGTGCTATGGGATATGCAAAGATTATATGGATTCGGCGAGATGTCCAGGTACATTCAATCCATGCCTGCATTTGCTAACGCCGCTATTCCAATCAACGTTGAACAGTTCCTCATCTATTTCATTATGCTAAAGCTTGCTGTCAATCTATTGTTAGGTTTCATTATGGCCGTTCTATTCCTACTGTTCCAAAATGCCGGCGCCATCTATCTTAGCCTCTCTCTATTAATTGGCTTAGGCTTATACTGTTACTTCTCGATCCACCCCAACGGGGAATGGAACACTATTAAATATTTGAACATAGCTGCTTTCTATGACACCTTTCAGCTTCTGACTGATTATCGGAATCTGAATTTATTCGGGACTCCTATTCAAAAGATACAGGTGACCCTATGGGGGATGGGCATCCTCCTGCTTATACTTCCCTTGATATGTGTCTGGTTAACTGCCACTGGATACAGCCTGACAATAAGAGCTTTCGGTATTCGCTTAATTCATTGGTGGAGACGGCTTCCCTTTGCAATCAACCGTTACAACTCTCTATTTCCTCATGAGTTATATAAGCTTATGTATAGCGGTAAAGCCTTATTTATTCTAATACTAGCTATTGTGTTAGCATATCAAATGGTTGATAAGCAGGAGCGAAGATTTGACTTTGATACAGCTACATATAATCGATACATTTCTGAAGTAGACGGCTTGCTTACAAATGAAAAATTACAATTTCTACAAACTGAGAGAGCGCGATTTGATTCGATACCTGACCAAGTTACGGAAATCTATCAGCGGTATAAACAAGAAGAGGTTTCCTTGTCTGTATATTATCGCAAACTTCTACAATTACAAGAGTATAGCAAGCAAGAAAAAGCATTTAGATTTATTGAAGAGCAAAGAGATTATTTGCTTCATCTAAAAGAAGGCCAAGGCATTACCGGAAGTTTTGTAAATGAAAATTCGAGCAATCAATTATTTCAACGACAGCAAGAAGATTTATTCGACGGCTTGCTCTTGATCTTATTAGTCCTCACGGGGATCAGCCCATTAATCGCAATGGACGAACGCTTTGGTATGACTCAACTATTAAGGAGTACACCGCAAGGTAGGAGTAGTCTTTTTAAGAGTAAACAGTTAGTAGCAAATATATATGCCACACTCCTACTCATTCTGTTGCAGTTCCCGAAATATATTAATGTCCTAAAGCGATATCCCGGATGGGATTGGAATTCTCCCGTTCAGAGCATTAAGTTGTTAGAAAGGGTAAGCTGGAAGATATCTATCTTGGACTATGTCATATTAACCAATCTGCTACAAATCTTTGGTCTATTTGTAATCGTTCAGATAGCTGTTTTTTGGGCGGTGATTATTCGTAAACAGGCATATTTCTTGTTAATTTCAACCCTTTTTTTCGCCCTGCCTATAGGTCTTCATCTGTTGGGAGCAACTTGGATTTCTCCCTTCACATTCAATCTCGTATTCCAGCTCTACTATGCTTTCCAAGAGTATCCTTATTCTACGGGAATATCAATTTATTTCTTCGGACTTTTACTAGCTGGAATTATTGCAAATTGGGCAAGCTGGCGTATCTATTGCAAAGGGGGCTTTAGTAAATGAAACTCAAGATTCATTCCGTTACGAAGCGATACCAGGGCGGGCGCAAGACAGCGATTGATCAATTCACAGCAGAACTAACTCCCGGAATATATGGTTTATTAGGGCCCAATGGAGCTGGAAAATCAACACTCATGAATCTGATCACGGATCAGATTCAGCCCGATGAAGGAGAAATTCTCTATGGAGGGAAAAACATCTCCAAACTAGGGAAATCCTTCCGTAGTATACTAGGCTATATGCCACAGCAGCAAAGGCTCTATGAAGATTTTACAGGGAGGCGATTCCTATGGTATATTGCATCCTTAAAAGGAATGCGCTCCTCACTGGCTAAAGAACGAATCCAACTACTACTGAACACTGTTAATTTGGAGGATGATGCGGATAAGAAGCTCGGAGCCTATTCCGGTGGCATGAAGCAACGAATTCTGATTGCTCAGGCTCTGCTCAATGACCCGCAGCTTCTCATTCTTGATGAGCCAACGGCTGGATTAGATCCAAAAGAACGGATTAGAATCCGAAACTTTATATCCACAATTGCTGCAGACAAGATTGTTCTGATTGCTACACATGTCGTGCCTGATATTGAATTTATATCTAAAGAAATCATTTTATTGAAACAAGGGCGACTTGTCCTAAAGGACGAACCTCATCGGATTGTTGCCGGACTGCAAGACAAAGTGTATGAATATCTGTTGTCGGAACAAGAACTCATTCAAATTCAAAGCCAGTATCGTGTGAGTCAAATTACCCGAGGCACAGAAGGTATCTGGACTAGAATTATACATGATGAACCGTTAAAGGACAGACTATCCAGAAAAGTTGAGCCTAACTTAGAGGATGTATACTTGTATCATTTTGAATAATAAAAATACTGTCTCGAATTCAACAGATTGGTAGAGACAGTCTTTTTACTTTTGTTCTTCATTTTATTAACAACTAAATATTATACCCCGATCTCCCGCATTTTCTCATTGACTTTCTCGATCCTCTCATCGAGATCGGCTCCTCTATACCTCGGGAGCTTCAGCTCGCTGGCGATTTTACCATCACGCATGAACAGGATGCGTTCCGTCCGCGCGGCCACCATCGCGTCATGGGTGACGAGCATCACCGCCGTTCCGTCCGCGTTGATCTCGCCCAGGAGCTCCATAATCTCCTGGGCCGATATGGAGTTGAGCGCGCCCGTAGGCTCGTCACCAAAGATGACCCTCGGGCTGTTCATCAGTGCGCGGCATATGCCCGCACGCTGCAATTGCCCGCCCGACACCTGTGTAATGTCGCGCTGTTCAAGCCCGGCGATACCTACCCTTTTCATAAGTGCTCGCGCTTTCTCTACTATTTCCACTCGCTTCTTGCGATGATCGCGCATCGACGGCAGGATGATGTTATCGAGAATATTTAGATTTTTCAGCATCGTCGGCTGCTGAAAGACAAAGCCCATTTGGGTTCTACGCAGATCCGAGAGCTCATTTTCACTCGCCTCCGCCAGATTTCTGCCCTCAAACACGACTTTTCCTTCATTAATACGATCCGTTCCACTCAGTGCAAACATCAGCGTCGATTTCCCCGAGCCGGATGGCCCCATCACAGCAACGAACTCGCCTTCGCGGATCTCCAGGGACACCCCGTCAAGAACATGGTGCTTCTCATCGCCCTCGCCAAAAGATTTTACGATATGTTCACCGATTATCATCCTCTTCATATATGCTACTCCTTTATATTGTCGGAAATTTGTATTCGTCCCGCGCCCAAGCTGCCGAGAATCGTGGCAATCAGAACCGAACCTATCATCAGCAGCGGATTAAGCAGGTAAGCTGAGAGCGGATTGACGGCAAAATGAAAGGTCGACGCTCCAAACGACGAAATCATCGCCCCCGCTAATCTCTCGCCTAATGTGTTTGCTAGAAGTGTACCGAGAACGATGCCTGCGATCAGAATGAACACGGAGCGCGAAATATACTGTACCGTAATATCCGAGTCTGTGTGACCGAGTGCTTTCATAACGGCGATAGAATATCTATCCTTGGCGATAAGCATTTTCATAAACAGTAGCGTAACTAGCACAGCAATGATCAGCGCAACAGCAATGGAGACATGAGAAGCCTGTCGTACTGAACTGATTGTCGATCCGAAGGTCTGCGCCACAAATTCATCAATACCGGATACTTTGGCATAAGCGTAGCTGTCCGCATATTTTGCAATCGTCTCGTCAATATGAGCCGCATTCACCAGCTCCACGCAAATGACATACCACATCACATCCGCAGCATCGTCCTTAAAAATCGCCTTCGCCGTCTTGCCACCATTCGTAATATCGGAATAGATTCCACTTACCGTGAATTGAGTTTCCTGCCCCTTAATCACCAAAATGATAGCATCGCCGACCTTTTTGCCCAGCTCATCGGCATTTAAGACAGAAAGAGCAATTTCATCCTCTGCAACGGGGACCCTGCCCTTGGAATACTCTATCGGAAAGACCGAATGATCGCCGAGCTCGACTTTTATATTTTCCTCCGTTCCCTTCTCTGTCTTTATCTTAAATGTTTTCGTCGTAAGAGCAGCATACTGGGTAATAGCAGGGTCCGTGCTCATCACCCTCACAATTTCAGCAGCCTTCTCCGATAAATGATCGGTCTGTTGAATATCCAGGCGTAAATCATAGCTACCAATCCCCATGTATTGGATGAAGCTTGATGAAGCAATCGTGTTGTGGAGATTCTGTGGAACAATCATGATGAATACGGAAAATACCAGGACCACCAGCATGGTAGCATACAATCTTTTCCTAGCAAGTACATCCTTAATCCCCAGAAAGACATTCGTATTCAACAGCCTGTTTCGATGCAGACAAAACCGCTTGGCGCCCGTACTTTTGTCCCGGGAAATGCCGAACCGCACCGCTTCCGCAGCGGAAATGGTCCGGAACCGCCTTAGCACTCCGTTTACATACGCAAGAATCGCCAGGAATACCAGCAGTACACCGATGACTCCTAATGCCGTGGCAAAAGAGGCGTTTTCGCTCTCCCCCATATAGAGCCGTATATTCTCAAGCAGCTTGCCTTTGAACAGAAAAGATAGCGCAAAGCCGAGAATACTGCCCACCGCCGCAATCGCAGCATACTTGGCCAGATAAAGCTTCCTGATGTCGGAAACACGCAGTCCGAGCGCCTTCATGACGCCGATTTCCCGGTAATCGTCTTCGATCTTCGCCAGTAGCGTAAAGCGAATGCACAGAAATGCGATAGCCACGACAAGCGCGCTTACCAGGAGGATTACGGCAATCATGATGCCATCAGACAGAGCGTTAATCATTTTGAACAGCGGATATGTAATCGTTGGGCCATTGGCTTCAAGACCTGCCGCAGCATAGGCGGTTTCAAACGCACCGAGCGCCGACAAATCCTTCAATCTGAACTCGATCAGATACTCCACACTTCCCAGATTTTTGATTTCATCGTAATCATTTTTGCTTATAAGAAACCGCTTGGAAGAAGAGAGCATCGAATTCATCTGTGAATCGCGAAGAAAGCCCGTAACAGTAAACTCTTTCCCGCCTATGACCGCCTTATCACCGACCCCAACAGTTTGGTCTTTCAGATAATTGATAGGAACATAGAGTTCGCCATCGGATATGTCTATGATCTGCCCGTCCAGATCAAGAAGATAATCGAACTTCTCACTCTGTGTGCTGAAGCCATTGTCCTGGACACTATTCACAAGGGAATGAGCGCCAAGCCGAATTTGTGAACCGTCCATATTGAGAAATTCAAGCACCTGGAATTGATCTACATTACTATTCTGCTCCGCAAAGGTTGTAAGCCGTTCTGTATCGACATCTCCTGAATGCATCTGCATAAAATGCGGAGTCTGGGCTTGCGTCATCAGCGTATCCAGCGCACCCGACAGGTTGACGATCAGTATCGCCGCAAGAGAAACTAGCATAGCAGCAGCCGCGACGAAGATCGCAGTGGTGAGTGTAATCAGCTTGCTCTTCGAGATATCATTGCGGATTATTCTTGAATACATAGGTACCCCCTGTGTTCCAGTTCTCTAACCGATTTCAGTTGATACAGAATGACCGAGATTATACTTAACAGCATCCCAGCAACGATAATGAGTAGTCCCGTTCCTCTGCCGCTGCCTGTACCGATCACTCTACCAACACTATCAGCTAGCACGCCCCCTTCCACTAATAAAGGAGTGAACAGGTAATCCGCCATCAGCCCCGCCAGCGCATATGCAGCCACATAGCCAAATTGGGAAATGACACCGATCAGCGCCCATGCCCGTCCTTGAGCGGAATTATCAATATTGGTGCGGATAAGATAATCGAGACTTACATTGGCAAAAGGGATCATGGCAAAAAAGAGAAAACCTGCGACACATATCAAGATAATATTTTCACGCAATCCGAACATAGCCATAAATATCCCTACCATGAACATAGAGAATGATAATATTTTTACATAATCCTTCTTGATCGGAAGGAATCCGATGACCACACTCGTTACGAGCATACCCGAAGCTACAATGGTCTCGACCGTTCCTATTACGGAGCTATCCGAAAAGGCCAACAGCATCGGAATTGAAAGGGTCTCAATAATTCCAAGTAGAAAGGTTAGCAAGGATGTCATGAAGATCAGGACAAGTACCCCTCTATTCCCGGATATGGCACTCCAGCCATCCTTGAAGTCCCGAATGAACGAATTGGCCCGCTCATAGGTCTTGGCAGCCAGACCGCTGCGCACGACGAGTGTCGTCGTAACGGTGACAAAAAAAGTGCAGATATCGATGATCAGCAGCAGCTTGATATCCCAGATCATAAGCAAATATCCGGCAATAATCGGAGAAATCAAAAATTTAGACGTGCCCGCTATCTGGACAAGACCACTTGCCTTGGTGTACTGCTCCTTCGTAAGTAGATCTGTAACCGTAGCTTTGTAGGCCGGATCAAGCAGCGACGAGAACACCGAGCTTATCGTTACCCCTACGCAAATCTGCCATAACTGCGCCTCTCCGCGAAGCATGCAAAGCAAGATGAATACTAGGCCGATGGCAGAGAGGCTGTCGCCTAACACCATAAGCAGTCTGCGATCATAACGGTCCGCCAGCACGCCCGCAAAGGCGCTTAGCAAGAGCGAGGGCATGAAAGCAAGCAAGGTGACGAGGCCCATCGCGGATGCCTTTCCGGTCATCTGGAACACATAGATCCCCAGCCCGAACGAAGTAAGTCCGTTCCCGATCGCGGATACAAACTGTCCTGACCATAAAATAAGAAATTTTCCAAAAAGCTTGTTCGAATTATCCATCACTGCCTCCATTTCAGCCGCCAAACATCCGCATCACATGCATCAGACTTCCACTCTCCGCGCCAAGCAGCCTCTCAATGTTGTAAATAAATGCCTGCGCCCGCTGGGCAAGCTCCTCCTGCGTCAGCGGAACCAGATCATCATCGAAGATGGCATTGGCGTAGATCACAACCATCTCCATGCATTCATATGGAAAGGGCGTGTTGAACAGCCCCTCATCGATCCCCTCGCGGATCATCTCCGCCAGGATCGGCGTAACGCCGTTGATGATGACCTTTTGCAGCTTCTGATGCATCAGTGCGTTTTGCGGCCTATGGATATGCTCCATGATCTCCTCGCTGCTTCCGCCGCTAATACTAAGTGCCATAACAGCACGCATAATCCGCTCAACGATAGGAATGCTCTTGTCTGCGGCAATTTCCTGCGCCGCCCCTAATAGACGCGCACTATACCGTTCGATCAGCGCATCCATAATATCCTCCTTCGACTTGAAGTGATAATACAGCGTCCCCCTCGCAATCCCGACTTTCTCCAGAATATCGTTCGTACTCGTACCATCGAAGCCTTTCTGCGCGAACAGTTCATCCGCCGCATCAAGTATCTCATTCCTGCGCTCATCCGCATCCTTAACAACTCTCATTGTTCCACCTCCTTCTTTTACAGACCGACTGTCTGTCGGTAATATAGTAACATATCCTACTTTCCACTTTCAACCACTTTTTCTTACCCTTCGAACAAGAATACCAGAACGATAATGGTAAGGCACAAGTTTACTCACCTATGGGGGCTGGGTCGCTAGTAGCTGCTAAAATACACTTATTTTTCGGAAAATAACCCTGAAATCAGAAATAACTGCGTAAATACAACTATTTCCAGACCAAAGCCTCGTTTGCGGAAAAATCCGTCCGGATAGTTGTATAAAAGCAGTTATATCTCAGGTAGAGCGAGAAAAGCACCGATATAGTTGCATATTTGCACTTAGAAGCTGGAAAGGCCTAACTATTACAATTGCCGATAGAATCACTTAAATTCTAAGCATCGTATAAGGCCTGTTTACCGCTTTTACAGTTTCCCTGCTCGTTTCTGGGAGTAGATTTGCGCAAATGCAAATAAACGGTATGTTTCGTGATTTTCAACGTATTTGCCACGATTGTCACCGCATTTCTCATATTAAACACCCCCCGATCATACAAAAGACCGATAATATGCTTATTTCGATTTGCATACGTTATGTCAGGAGAAGCATCCACCGCTTCAATCGTCCGCTCGATCGTTTCAAGAATCATATCCTCAATGGATGATGCACAATTTCCCTTCTGTGCTCTTGTTTCAAGGCCCGGCTGTGGTAAAAAACTCTGAAGAAATCCGGAAAACGATTCATCCAAGTTTATATTAATACACAGAAAGCCAATCATTTTTCCAGCTTCACCACGAATGGCTATCGTGCTTGATTTCATCGAGCAGTTCTTCTTACTTTTGGTAAAATAATGGATCGCTTGCTTCGAGTTTGAATCCTTGATCTCACTCAACATCTGCAAAGCCTCATTCGTAATCGGGACTCCTAATTCTCGGCCCGTATGATGCCCGTTCGCGATTTTGATGACGGTGCTTTGATAGTCCTCCAAGCTATGCAGCACAATCTCGCAGGCATCTCCCAAATAATCGGCCAGACCTTCCACGATAGAATCATAGGATTGCAATATCGCCCGATCACATTCCGTAAAATTCATATGCTTCATAATTGTTCTTCCTCCCTTCTATGGATAACTCTTGCTTGAAGCCCTAATTGAATAAAAAGAGAGCTTTTTCAGATGCCAATGACAAGTCACCTGATCAAGCTCAATAGATCTAGATTAAATTATTTAATTAGAGATAATGCTTTAAACTAGAATAATGATTTCAAGCTTGCCAGGACAGTTAGAACACCTACAATAATGACGAATACATTGCTAAGTTTTCCTTTGTATTTAGCTAGTGCAGGAACTTTACGGATCGCATACATTGGCAGAACACATAAGATAGCAGCAACTAGTGGACCGCTGAGCGTATCTATAATTTCAAGAATGCTTGGATTGGCATAAGCGGCATACCAGCATGTTAATACTACAAAAACAAGGATCGCTCTCTTAACTGTTTTCTCTTTCAGGTTTTTTCCGCGCGCTTTACCGGCCGAGATGATCATATCACGCATCACTTCATATGCTCCTATATAATGACCCAGAAAGGACTTTGTTATCGCCACAAAAGCAATAATAGGAGCGGCAACAGCGATTAAAGGTGAATTAAGTCGATTGGCCAGGTATG
Organism: Paenibacillus aceti; assembly: GCF_003614185.1. Classification (GTDB taxonomy): domain Bacteria; phylum Bacillota; class Bacilli; order Paenibacillales; family Paenibacillaceae; genus Fontibacillus; species Fontibacillus aceti. The sequence goes on along the minus strand of NZ_KZ987724.1, from coordinate 665,367 downwards.
AAAGAATCGATAAATTCTGTTCTTTAGCCATAACAATATCATTTGGAGTCAAACTCAAGACACTGCTCCAAACAAAGAACATCACTACGACGAATGTCATGATATAACAAACTTTTTGTATTTGTGCACATTTGGCGTCAACAGCTTGTAGTCCGTAAGTTTGTTTCTGTTTAATCACAAATGACGAGATCATAGGAGAATGATTAAATGAGAATACGATGATCGGCAAAATCAACCATATCATGCTGAGATATCCTCCTAATCCTGTTGAAGCTGTAGAAGCACTTGAGAAACTAAGCATCGACGTATTCCACTGTGGAATTAAAGATATTGCGATAAAGAGCAGTGAAGCTATGAAAGGATATACCAGCATGCTCATTACCTTTACAGTAATGTCCTGACCAAAATTCAGTATAGCGATGAGACCGAGTACTAATACAAGCGATAAAATGGCTCTTGGCGGCTCATTCATATGCAACTGATTCACGATAAAACTACTTGCAGTATTTGTTAGGGCAACCGAATACATCAGCACGATAATATATATAGAGCAGAAAAAAACGATGTTAAAAATTACACTTGCCTTAGAACCGAAATACTCTCTGATCGTACCTGTAATCCCTTCATCAGCAGAATTGGAAGCATATATCATTTTAGCAAGCGCCCTATGCGAGTAGTACATGACGGGAAGTGCAAGAATTGTAATCAACAGTAATGATAGCAAACCTCCTGCTCCCGCATTAATAGGTAAAAAGAGTACGCCTGCTCCAATCGCTGTTCCAAAAAGGCTCAATGCCCAGGTAGTATCTTGTTTATTCCATTTCTTCGGGTCTAAATATTTTTCATCAGTTTCTGCTGTATTTTCAGCTGTAAACTTAAGTCTTTCCGCTGTGTTTACATTCATGTAATAATTCCTCCTTGTATGCAGCTGTTAATCTGTTTGCGTTTACAAAATTCTGGAATTGTTATTTTTTTCACAAGGCATATTTGTCATGCCCACCACTCTTGTAATTCAATCCGATTATTATAATTTTTTATTTTATTAATAATATATTATCACCTTGTTTTCTAGTGCTCTTTTATTCGAAAATTTTGTTTTTAATGGCAATTCCTGTAGGTGTGCCTGCAATTCCGCCTAAACCTGTCTCTCTTAATTCGCGAGGCATCTGTCTCCCTACTTTGAACATCGCTTCAATTACTTCATCAGCATTGATGATGTTGGTTACGCCCGCTAATGCAATATCCGCAGCCACTAAGGCATTAGCCGTTCCAATAGCATTTCTCTTGATACAAGGGATTTCTACCAAACCTGCAACCGGATCACAAACTAAACCTAGTAAATTTTGTAGTGCCGTTGAGAAAGCTTCAGAAGATTGCTGAGGTGTTCCTCCAGCGGCTTCTACCGCTGCAGCTGCAGCCATGGCTGAGGCACTGCCTACTTCAGCTTGACATCCTCCGAAGGCTCCGGAAATACAAGCATTATTGGCGACTACCATTCCAAATAAAGCTGAAGTAAATAGAAAATGGATCTTGTCTTCATGGCTTAGCTGTAAACTATCCTCAATAGTAAACAGTACTCCCGGGATCGTCCCACTTGCGCCTGCTGTTGGAGTTGCACAAATTACTCCCATTGATGCATTTACTTCATTAACTCCGATAGCGTTTTGGACCCCGAACATCATCAAATCTCCAGAAAGGGTTTTTCCACTTTCGCGATATTGTTTTATTTTAACGGCATCCCCTCCGGATAAACCGGTCGGAGAAAATACTCCGTCGCCCTCAGTACTTTTCTTTGCGGCATTTTCCATCGTGATCAGGTTTTTTTCCATCTTGCTCCAAACTTCTTCATAAGAAGCTTTAGTTTGCTCGATTTCCTGCTCTATTGCTAATTCATAAATTGGCTTTTGTCTTTGATTAGCCGCATCGATTATTTCCTTTATAGTCATGTACATCATGTTTCACCCCTCATCTAATCAAAGAATTATGATATTAGCTGTACCGCTGGAATTCCGCAATTCCTTCTGAACATCACTAGATAATTGCGAATCTAAATCAAATTGATATAAATATTTCCCAGACTTTTCTATGCTATTAAAATTGTTAATTTCCACATTATATTGTTTAAGGATCCTGCGTAATATAAATTCAAGGTCATCTCTCTCGGAAATCGCTATAATCACTGGCAAGGGGCCTTGAAGCTTTAAACTAAAACCGTCAATTTCTACATGCTTGATTTCAATTAATCCGCCACCGACGGAAGTACCCATTGTTCTAATACTCCGATTTCCATCCTCCAGATAAATATCTGCAGTATTCGGATGACCCGCAGGACTATCACCTGCTTCTTCTAAAAAGGTAATATCAATTCCTTTAGATTTCGCGATCTCAATAGCACCAGGCACTCTACTATCATCGGTAGAAAATCCTAATATACCGGCAATAATGGCAAAATCAGTTCCGTGTCCTTTATGGGTTTCAGCAAATGACTCATAATACCTAATCACGATTTTTTGGGGAAGACCTTGAAATAATTTATTGGCGACTGTTCCAATTGCTAAGGCACCTGCAGTATGTGAACTGGAGGGGCCGATCATAACCGGTCCAATCACATCAAAGCAACTTTTATAATTAATAACCTTTTTTTCCTTAATAGGCACTACGTTCATGTTCATATAACATTCCTCCTCCTAGTTGCCAGATAAACAATGATTACTAAATTCCATTTTCCGGCGTCATTCCAACTAAAGGAATACTATCACCTGCCATGTAAAGGTTTTCAAAAGTGACAGTAACAATCATCACCCCTTTTCTTAGTACTAATTTGAACACTTGTATAAGTTAACTTTGCAATCAATGCCATCAAATCAACGATCATTTGAATCTGATCCTTCTTTGAATAAAATAGAATATTTTAGAATAATTTATTACAGTAATTATTTTTTATTACTGTAACTACAGAATACCACATGAATGATCTTGGTGTAAATAAATAATAAGAAATTATTTTCACTAAAATTTATTATTATAACATTATGTGACAATACATTTATTTTTTCTCTCTGTAAAGTTCCAAAAACCTTGTTATAATAGGGTTGATCTTAGTATGAACACGGAACTAACGAGCAGTCTCATGATAAATAGGAAATTGGGTATAATTGGTTATTCTTATAAGGAGGAATACTTAGTTGGATAATGAACTATTTCGACACTATCAAAATATAATGAATTATTTCGGGGAAATTTTGGGAGCTAATTATGAATTTGTATTACATGTTTTAAAACCTGATGGAGGCTCTTATATCGGCCACATCGTCAATGGAGACTTAAGTGGAAGATCTTTAAATAGCCCTTTAACTAACTATGCAAAAAAATTAATCAGCGAAAAAGTATATTTAAATCAGGATTATGTTGTCGATTATGTTGGAGAAGGACCAAAAGGTAAAAAATTCCGTTCATCCACTTTATTTATCAAAGATCATGAGGGGCAATTACAAGGTCTTCTATGTATAAATTTTGATGCGGATGTCTATAGGAAAGTCGTAAAGGATATATTAAAATTGGTCAATCTAAGCTCAGATATAGAACTGATCGAAAAGAAAACGGATCAGGAGCAACCCGTAGAAAAACTTACAGATAATATTCGCAATATCATTTATTCTGTAATAGATAAGGATATATTAGAATCCGGTGCTCAATTATCACCTGAACAAAAGAGACTCGCTATCTCCAAACTAAAAGAATACGGGATATTTGAAATTAAAGGCACCATAAATGAAGTTGCTGAAATCATGGGAATGTCGGAATCAAGTGTTTATCGTTATCATCAAATGATATCTCGCAACGACAAGCACCTTCACTCAAGCCAGAGCAATTAATCGAGCAATAATGCTTCTAGTCATCTAAAAAACCGGTAGACAAAGGTTATAAGCCTTGTTTACCGGTTCTTCTTCATACCCCAGAAATATCAATTCAGAAGTTCCTTCGATTACTCATTACCTTCCCTTATCCACACTTGCTATACCCACAATTACTGCAGGTCTTGCAGCCCTCGATATTGATCAGCGAGGCGGAGCCGCAGGATGGGCATAGGTCGCGGGATGCGGCCGGGGCGCTATAGCACAAGTCGATCCCGTGATCATGGTCGTGATCATGCCCATGCTCATGATCATGAGCGGCATGCTCCTCTTGGTGATGATCTACCGTGGCCGCAACCGGAGCCGGATCATGATCGCCGCCGAAATGATCGCTCTGCACATGGATTTCCAGCGCTTTGGCGACGGCGTCAGCGATCGATTCGACGCGGTTCGGACCGAAGCCGATCGCGCCGGAGCCGCCGATGCCCTTCAGATGCTTGATCAGCAGCTCGACCTTGTGACCATGATCCCCGTAACGCAGGAATAAAGAGCAGACGCGGCCTAAAGCTTCCGCCATGGCGAATACGTCAGATCCGGCCTTGCCGACGTTCAGGAAGATTTCACTCGGAATTCCGTTCAGATCATTGATCGTAATATAGGCCATGCCAAACGGTGTGTTGATCTTATACGTAGCGCCGTGCAGCACTTGCGGACGTTTCTTATACTGTTTATCTTCAACTGGCTTCTGGCTGGCTGTGATGCTGGTATTCCCACTCTGATTAGCGTTATCAGCCGGTTCCTCTGTCGATGCAGCTTCACTTGCCGCCGAGGCCTTAGCATCCTTAGCCTCTTTCGCTTCTTTCGCTTCCTTGTCTTCCTTCTTCTCCGTCTGCAATACTTGAACATCACGGCTACCATCACGATAGATCGTAACTCCTTTACAGCCGAGATCGAAGGCAAGCTCGTACAACCGCTTCGTATCCTCCACTGTGAAATCGGACGGGCAGTTCGCCGTCTTGGAGATCGAGCTGTCTACCCAGCGCTGAATAGCCGCTTGGACACGGATATGATCCTCCGCAGACAGGCTCATCGCGGTGACATAATAATCCGGCAGCTCTTCACCCGGATGCGCATCCATCCAGTCTTGAGCGATCGGAACGAACTGTTCGTCGAAGCCGAGCCGGCTCTGACGATAATATTTGAAGGCGAAGTAGGGCTCAATCCCTGTAGATGTCCCTACCATCGTACCCGTACTGCCCGTCGGAGCCTGGGTGATCAGAGTTACGTTACGAATTCCTTGCTCACGTATCGCTTCGCCAACCTCCGGATATACCTTAGTCATCACCTTCATGAAGCCGCTCTGCAGATACTTGTCTGCATCGAAGGCAGGAAAGGCCCCCTTCTCGGCCGCAATTTCAGCCGAGGCCAAATAAGCTTCCTTGGCAATGAATCCATATAATTTATCGAGGAATTCCAGCGATTCCGGACTGCCATAGCGGATATTAAGCTTGATCATCAGCTCGGCAAGCCCCATCGTTCCCAGACCTACGCGGCGTTCCTTCTTCTGATTCTCCTCATTTTCCTCAAAATGATAAGGTGTCTTGGTGATGACATTATCGAGAAAACGCACGGAATAGCGCGTTGTAACCGCCAGATCCTCCCAATTGACATCATGCTGCTCTTCATCATAGAAGCGGGATAGATTGATGGCCGACAGATTACATACGCCCCAGCCAGGCAAGCCTTGCTCACCACATGGGTTCGTACAGATGATCGGGTTGAAGTACCAGCTATTAGACATTTGATTGTAGTATTCCATGAATACGACGCCTGGCTCGGCCGATTTCCAGGCGGATTCAATAATCGTATGCCAGATTTCACGCGCCTTCACCGTGCGGAAATGCACGACCTTACGCCCGGCCGCCTTCCATTTATCAAGATCGCCATCCCATACTTCGGTATAGTCTTCATCCGTCGTATCCGGGAAGACCAGCTCCCAATCCAGATCCTCTTTGACAGCCTTCATGAACGCATTGCTGACACATACTGACAGGTTCGCGTTAGTGACTTGTCCCATCGTTTGCTTGACGGTAATGAAATCAAGCACATCCGGATGCCAGTCATTCATCATCAACATCAACGCACCGCGACGACTGCCGCCCTGCTCGATCAATCCTGTCGTATAGCTGAACAATCCGCCCCAGGATACCGCACCGCTCGATGACCCGTTAACGCCTTTGACTACAGCCCGGCGTGGACGAAGCGAGCTCAGATTGATTCCGACACCGCCGCCGCGAGCCATGATTTCAGTCATTTCACTCAAGGTCTCCATAATACCGCCGCGGCTGTCCTTCGGAGAAGGGATAACATAACAATTGAACAGTGTCAATTCATCGCTCGCTCCCGCACCAGCAGCGATCCGACCACCCGGTACGAGCTTCCAATCCTCCAATATACCGCGGAACTTCTGCGACCACTCTGCTTGCTTCTCCGGTGTCTCTTCCACCGAGGCCATCGCATCAGCCAGACGGTCCCACATCTCTTCAGGTGTCTTCTCGATATTCAGCGTCAGCTTCTCAACATCAGACTGCACCAGCTCGCCGCTGCGTGTCTTGACGGTAACCATTTGGCCGTCGCGAGCGACCACTTCGCCAACTTCCTTCGTAGGAAATTTCGGATCATCCTTGGTCAGGACGAGAACAACATCCCCCACCTTGGCATCACTGGGATCCGGATTCTTCCAAGCGTACCGATCCAAGAAGATTTTCTCGCTAAGCCCTTCCAGGCGCTGTTTTTGCTTTGTTTTCAAAGAAAACACCCTCCTAATTATTAGAACTGTTGTAACTACCCTCAGCCGATTTCTTACCGATTCCCACCGAATCCTGAATAATAACGACTGATATAGTGTTAGCTAATTTCAACAAAAACACAAAAAAACAAGCTCAATATAGTAATGGCACTTAACCGAGCTACCGACAGACAAAGAATATTTCTGATTTACAGGATCAGATCAGGAATATTCATTCCGTGGTATGTAGATGCCCTCATTAGCTTCCCCGGATGCTGTTCCTAACCCTGGACTCCTGCTCTGCCGAGCTCTTAAATCAAGTAGCGATTACGAGATTGAACCATAGAAATAGCTGTTCCTGTTATGAAAATGAATGAAAATACACAACTGGAATTGTTACAATTATATGTACAAATCTCAATATGTTGTGTGCTCATTACATTATACTACACTACATATGGTTGTCACATCGGAGTTTTTTTAAATTTGGGCTATTAAAGCGAATCCTTATCCTCCATACTTCGGATTGCTTCAAATACCTATCTATTTCGGCCCAAGTTATATCCTTTTTGTTTTTCGTCCATACTACCTACAACAACTAGACGATGAAAGCGTCATTCACAAAGGGAGGTACGTCATCATGAACTCTCATCCCCCAAAACCGGACGTTACACATAACATATCCGGTGTTCCGATTGAATTCGACCGGAGCTGGTATGAAGATCTCGATACGAGATTAAATAAAGGCGGCCCATGGGATGATTGGAGATTATTTAATATGGCCATAGAGGCCGAAGCTTCCCTGCTCGTTACCAGTTTTGAAGAGATGCTATGCCTGGGTCACCTCAATCAATTCACCCCGCTTCCGCATCAGATCGATACGGCGCAGAAGGTGATGTTCGAGATGCGCGGCCGGGCTATATTGGCCGATGAAGTGGGCCTCGGCAAGACGATCGAAGCCGGACTGATCCTGAAAGAATATATTATCCGCGGGCTGGTCAAGAGAGCTCTGATTCTCGTTCCCGCCTCGCTGGTTCTGCAATGGGTGAGAGAATTAAACCAGAAGTTCGGTATCCCTGCCGTTGCACAGAAGAAGGAGCATTCCTGGCATAACGATATCGTCGTTGCTTCCATGGATACCGCCAAGCGTGACCCCCATAAGACGATCCTGACCAATTATGAATATGACATGGTCATCGTCGATGAAGCCCATAAATTAAAGAATAAGAAATCGACGAACTACCAGTTCATGCTGCAATTACGCAAAAAATATTGTCTGCTGCTAACCGCAACCCCGATCCAGAATGATCTAAGCGAGTTATTTAATCTGATTACCCTGCTCAAGCCGGGTCAACTGGGAGGACAGAATGACTTCGCAGCTAACTTTGTCGTCGACAAGCGGATTGCCAAGAATGAGCAAGCGCTGAAGGGCGAGCTGTCGAAGGTGCTGATTCGCAACCGCCGCGGCGATGGTCAGCTTAATTTCAAGAAGAGAATCGTACGCAATGTGCATGTCGAGCTCTCCCCGGAGGAGAAGAATCTGTACAATGGTGTAACTTCCTTCATCAAGAACCAGTACCGGGCGGCTGGGGGCGATCTGGGCAGCATGTTCTCACTCGTCACCCTGCAGAGGGAGGTATGCAGCAGCCGTGACGCCGTCTTCGTCACACTGGTGAATCTGGCCAAGAAGCTGGCCCCGGATTCTCCTCTGCGCGACGATATCTGGGACCTGGTCGGCATTATCAAGACGATTCAGGCGAATAGCAAGGCGGAGAAGACACTGCAGCTCATCCGCGAAATGAATGAGAAGGTGATCGTATTCACCGAATATCGGGCCACCCAGGAATATTTATTAAAATATTTCAGCGACCGCAATCTGATCTCCGTTCCTTACCGGGGAGGAATGAACCGCGGCAAGAAGGATTGGATGATGGATCTATTCCGCGGCAAAGCGCAGGTCATGATCGCCACTGAAGCCGGTGGGGAAGGAATCAATCTGCAATTCTGCCACAATATGATCAATTTTGATCTGCCGTGGAATCCGATGCGAGTCGAGCAGCGGATCGGGCGGGTACACCGGCTCGGTCAGCAGAATGACGTGAATATATATAATCTTTCAACCAAGGGCACCATCGAGGAACATATCGTGAAATTGCTGCATGAGAAAATAAATCTGTTCGAGTCGGTCATCGGTCAGTTGGACGTTATTTTGGAACGCTTCGAGAAGAGCGGGTCACTGGAGAAGAGCATCTACCGGCTCCTACTGGAATCGGATAATGACGAGGACATCGCCAAAGGGGTAGACTCGATCGGCAACTCCCTGAATACGATCAAATCGACGCTGAATCTGGAAAATACAGACCAGGAACAGGACGGAAATTTGGAGCAGCTACTTGGAGGTTGACGGCATATGACAATGACGCAAACGCAAATTCAACAGTATGTCATGACCTACCTCGACGTGACAGACTGCCAGATCCTTGAGAAATCCCCTTACCATGTCACCGTAAAACTCTCGCCCCAGGCGGATCGTGATCTGACGAACCGCCCTTATTATTGGGGCTTTATTGAACGCACCGGTGTAGAGCCGGAGACGATGAGCTTCGCCTTTATTTTCGATGCCGAGGCGTATGAAGCGATGCAGGAACGTAAAAATGCGCAAGAAGGCGCCAAGACCACAACTGCTCCCGCCAGCGGTCAGCCCGGCGTTGCCGGGGCAGCCGACGACAGCATACTGGGTCGTTATTTCGGCACGATCCGTCCCCTGCCTGTATTAGGGCCTGGACGGATTCAGAAGGAAGTGCTGACGTTCGGGTGTTCACGCCTCAAGCAGATCTTCGCCGCAGCCAAACAAGGCGGACGCTGCGTCTTCCTGTTCGAGGACCCAGGTCTTCGCCAGCGCACCACACTTTTTCCGGCGACCTACGAGCCCTGGCTCGGGGTCTGCTTTAAGCTGGAGTTCTGCTGCGATATTAAGCGGGAAGAACTGCATTTTATGGGTATCTCCCTGCTGAGCGGACACATCGACGAAGCTTTCTCCAGCCGACTGCAGGGCAAGCAGCTCCTTCCCCGCTTACCGGAGAACGTAAGCATCGAACCCTCCAGCCTTTCTGTCGCCGAAGGCAAGGAAGCTCTTGAAAGAAGACTTCGGGACAAGATCAGCTCCTATGATATCTCCTGGGCGGAAGCTGCATCGGAGCGGCTGAATGACGAGCTGGAGCTCATCGATGCTTACTATAAAGAGCTGCTGAACGACCCTGATGAAGAGCGAAAACAGGAAGCCGCCGCGCAGTATGAATCGAGGCGGGGAGAAATCCGCTGGCAGTACGAGCCGAGAATTGTCGTATCTGTCGTTAACTACGGCATCTTTCACCTACGTTCGCCGCGCTGACTCTGGACCGACCAGGAATAGACGCTTCTCGCTAAAAGGCCGCAAAAATAGAAGCTTGCTGCAGCCTGCCCTTCTGACAGGTTGCAACAGTCTTTTTACGGGCACTCTAGTACAATGGACAAGCAAATAGGATGAAATGCACTTAAATATTTAACAGGGGTGATCTGTGTCTGATGAAGATAAATATCCGCAAACCGATCTCACTTGTACTCAAAATATTGCTATGCACGGGCATACTGCTTCCGGCTGGATTTGAAGCTCAGGTGTTCCTGGCTCGCACGCTGGCTGCCCCGGGCTTATCCGCGTCGATCCATGGGACCGCCCCGACCGAGCTGCAGCGCTTCGCGGAGGATACGATCAAGCGGCTCGCCAAGACCAAGCCATTCGCCCATTGGGAAGGCGCGACGTCAAACATCGAGCCGCTGGGGCCGGGAACGCATAGCTGGCTAGTAACGGTACGCTCTACGAAACAAGATAAATCAACAGGCAACCCGGCTTCTGCCGGATATCTGATCATTTCCGCAACAGAACAAGGCGAGTATAAGCTGATCGAATATGGAAGCGGAGATGACTCCATTTTCTCCCGTTCCGTCCTGGAATCAGGCCTGGATAACATCGGGATGGAGCCTGCTGCGATTCCAGACCATACTATCGTACCGCTCTATGCGGGACCAACACTGGCTGAATGGGGCATCGCGATTAGCAGCAAGGAGGGATTTGCCCATTTTATAAACGCGCTGAACGGGGAAGATTTACCAGAGACACAGCAGAGCTTCGCCCAGCAAGCCGCCAAGTATACCCCTCCTGGCTCAGCCGCCGGGAGCCGCACGATGAAGAAGATCGCACCTGCCGCTCAAGCCGTGCAGACCGCCACCCATTTTGACCCTTATGACAATGTGAAATGGATGACCCGAAAACCGATGGACGTTACTCCAACCTCATTTGCCCGAATTCTCTCTACCGCCAAGCGACTGATCTATGTTTCCTCCGGTGGAGAACGCACTTATTCCGTTCCTTTACCTGTATTCGGTTATCAGCTCTGGGAGCATGCAGCTACGGATACGGCCGTGAGAACCACCGAAGAAGCCGCTTCGATCTATGTGCAGAGTGGCACCGCAGAAGCACCGCGCTGGATCGCCCTTGAAGCCCTGTTGGATGCAGGTAAATTTATCGCCTTTTGAATAGGAAAGCCTCCCCCCTGCCGCGATTCCTGGCGATAGGGGGGAGGCTAATGAAGCGCGGGGCTGCCCATGATCAGGTAGCTTGCGCTAGTTACCATGTTATATAGTTATATGTTTCGAGACGTACCCCTGCGTAACCCCTTGATGCGAAATCCCTTCACGTGCCATTCCCTGGCTCGAATTCGATCGAATGGCATTTGACGCAGCCAGAGCGATATCGAGAACGGAATCATGCCGAACCAGGTCTGCGACCAGCTCTGCTTGCCACGTGAGCGCTCGCGCCTCACCTCTTTCGGCGTCTCCACGTAATCGACCACTCTCTCCGTAATGTATTTAACCAGTTCATCCCCTTTTGCGGCCACTGCTGCCACCTCCCTTTTTCGCGAATTGCCTTCTATGCATAGTTTGCACCATTATGCGGACAAATAAACTTGAATAGATTGCTCCAATAACGTTCAACATAGAAGAAGAAAAACGGAAAGCCTGAAAGGTGAGATCATGAGAAGAAAATTACCTATTCTGCTTGCCGCTGCTCTCATGCTCTTCGGTTTATGGGGCGACTGCAGCCCGGCCTCGGCAGATGTCAAAGATCTGAAATATGCCTTCCCCGAACCGGTCATTCTCATCGATGTCGGACACGGCGGAATTGATGGAGGCACTTCCCATGGAGACATTCTTGAGAAGGATATCAATCTGGATATCAGCCGTAGATTGTATATGATACTGAGAAGTCATGGATATCGTACGATCATGAATCGTACTGGTGATTATGCGCTAAGCGAAGAGAACCGCTGGCTCAAGACAAAATCGCGTCATATCCGGGATCTCGCCCAACGCAAAGAGCTGAGCGAACAGGTTCCCGCTTCCATCGTCGTTAGTATGCACGTCAATTGGGGTCGTAATAAATCCAGGCGCGGCCCGCTAGTACTTCATCAAAATGAAGGACGAAGCGCCTTTCTGGCCACCTCCATTCAGGATTCACTCGACCGGCTCTATAACAGCCAGCGGCTGCCGGAGGTTGGCGAGCCCTTCTATTTGTTAAGACATGTCGATTCTCCTGCGGTAATCGTGGAGACTGGGTTCATCAGTAATGATGAAGACCGCGCCATGCTAACTAGCAAGCGCGGTCAACAGAAAATTGCCGAGGCGATTTACGCCGGTATCGTTCAATTTTTCACGGTAATGTAACACCGAATCCCGGTCTTCCGGGATTTTCTTTTGCCCGGGCTTGCGCCACATCCTGCATCCCTACGAACCGAATGCCCCGCTTCCTCATCTCTGGAATCTGTCGTTTCAAAGCCTCTGCCGTCATCAGTCCTCCAACCCCGACATGCCCGATCGTGACACAGGTTTCCTGCTGCTGAAGCCGCTCCTGTACCTTTCTAAGCTGTGTCGTTACATGGTTTACCGTATGAACATCATCGAGGAAAATATCGTTGTACAGCTGCGGCAGTCCCTTCTCTTCACAAAGCTCACCGACCACCGATCTGTAATTCGTCTTACTATCGACGAAGAATAGGCCATGCTCCTTGCAAACATCCAGAATGACGCCCATAATCCGTTTATCGCCCGTTACTTTCGACCCCATATGGTTGTTAATTCCTACAGCATAAGGGATATTCTTAATCGCTGCCTCCACCTTCTCCCTGACCTCACGATCCGTCATATTCGACAGAATCGCGCCGGGACCGAGCCATTCCGGCTTCCCCTGCTTCGGCTCCATCGGCAGATGGATAATGACATCGTGTCCCTTCTCATGGGCCTTACGGGCATCCCGCTCACTGGTGCGCAAGAATGGCATCACCGCGACCGTCAGCTTCACGGGCAGATCGAGTATTTCATCGGTTCCCTTCATATCGTTGCCGAAATCATCGATAATGATCGCCAGCCGCTGTTTCTTTTCCGTCTCTAACATCCCCGCGGCAGGATTAAGACCTTCAAATACATTCTGCTCTATCGGTGCCTCTAACGCATAGCTTTGAGGACTCATCCCTATCAGTACCATCGTGAGCAATAGCACAGCCGTCACACAACATTTTACTTTTATAAATAGCTTCATTTTATTCTAACGCCTCCATGTCTAATATTTGTTTAGATCAGGTCCGCTTTCCAGGCTTTGCGCCGACTGCGATAGGTCAGCATCATATCCAGCATGAATAGAAGCAATAGCAGCGGTCCGGCTGTCGTCCATAGTTCTGAAATTCGTGCATAGCCATTTTGTATTACCGGGTGAATATACTGCAGAAATACAAAGGACAGACCCCCCCAATACAAGGAGAAACGCAAGCAAATATGACCTGCCAGCTGCAGACGATTATCTGAATAATCCCACCAGCGGCGTCCGAACAGCTTATAGAGCAGCAGTCCGCTCACATATTCAACGATCGTCGGTACCAGCAGACAGAATAGCCACAATAGCGCCCGGTTCTGGACAGCCCCGGATAGCAGTAGCAGAAGCAACGGCGCAAAGCCGTACATCGGTTTGTAAGGACCTTTTAAGTACCCTTCCTTCCAGAACACTCCTGTCGTGAACCAGCTGTACACATTCTCAAGCAGAAAACCGCACAGAGAATAGACGAGGAAATAGAACATCCATTCATTCAGTTCCATACATATCAGCCCTTCTATAGATGTCTTAGTCTTGTGATCACATAAAACTGCCAGGTGTTATCCTTCCTATTATGACTGTCCTTTGTTCGTTTATGCGCGCGGCAAACAGCGGCACCCAATTCCCTTACATTTCCGTTATGGTTGTAATCCGCAAAATAGAGACTGTGATTTCCGTAGGAGCTTTAGAGCTACAAAAAAAGGCTCCCTGACTGCTGCGATAGCAATCAAGGAGCCTGGTTCATATTAGTTCAACATTTTCAGATGCCGCCTTACTTGCTCCAGCTATAGCTCACGATCTCGGCTGGCTTAAGGGTATCTGCCACTTTGGCATCTACTGGCTCTTCCAGCAGATTACAGCGCTGTGGTGTAAGCTCGGCGATCGACAGGCGAAGCGGCTGCTCGGCAACCGTCATATTGAAGCCTCTGGTTATGATCTCGTCCGAATGCTCTTTACGTTTGAAGGCAGTCAGCGCGAAGGCATCTCCTTCGATCTTCATGTATTGATGAGCGGCTGCATATTGTCCCGCATGCTTAGACGTCTGATAAGCGCTGAACGGAATCTGGAAGTTCATCGCTTCATGGTAGGTTCTCAGCTTATCCGCTTCATCGCCATGGAAGGAGACAGCGAATTTAACGGTATGCTCACCTAGACATTGCGCTTCCGGCGTTGGGAAGTAACCCCAGTCGCCGAGCTCGCCTACGGCGCGAAGCAAGGTCAATGCAATCGTTCCATTATCCGCCAGGACCTCGTACTCATTCAATCCGAAGTTAGCTACCGTCACCCCATGCTGTTCGTCATGCACATTGACGAAGGAGTGCTGGTGCTGCGGATTCGTCGGGTTTTCCCAGGCACGGTCTACCTTGTTAGGACGCTGTACCACTTCATAGATGCTCTCCGCTTCATGGTATGCCGCCACAATTCCAGTTGGGAACAGTACGCGCAGGCGGTGATCCTTCATCTGGTTGTTATAGGATGCCTCGAATTGAAGCTGCTTGCTGCCTTTTTGCAACGTAATCTTGGTCGCAATCTTGAATATAGAGGTCTCTTTGGAGCGTCCGGCCTTCCGACCGCGGAATTCGATGACTGCTCTCATCTCTTCATCCAGCAGCTCGTCTGCGGAAACCGGGATTTCCAGTTCCTGTTCCACCAACAATTCTCCCGCGAAGGCATTGGCCGACAGAACCGAGACAACCGCATTCTTCCCAGTAGAGAGAATCGCTCGATCGCCTTCAGGCTGCTTGAAAATATACTCATTACCGATATCGCCGACATTCTCATACACCATCAAGCCCGTGTATTCCTTGCCAGTCTCTTTGTTCAGCACGTTCAGAGAACCGTCCTTCTCCACTTGCACCTTCAGGAATTCGTTCTCAAGCACATGCCCTTGCTCCTTGACGATCGCCTCGCCAGCTTGCAAATCTGCAGCAGAGCCTTCCACTAGCGCGAAGGATTCCCAAGCCATAGCTGGCATTTGCTCCATGAACATACGAACCTTCACATACCGTCCCATATAAGGCTGGCGGAATTTATCCTTAGGAAGATCATAGCCAAAGGTTACCCCTTCATCGATAATTTCAGCGGTAACGGTCTTGCCAGCGGCATTCACAACCGCGAGTTCCGGCAATTTCGTCTCCTTCAGTTCAAAATACAGCTTGGAAGGAGCCCCTTCAGAAAATGGCTTCCTCATCCATTCAATCGTAACCTCAGCTACACCCGTCTTCGCAGAGCCCGCTGTGTTGAAGATCACGAAAGGCTTCGCACCATCAGGGAAAGCGCTGGTGTCGATCTGAGCCATCAATGCCTCAGCCGCTCCATCCGCAACGAATTTACCTACTTCCTTCGCTTTCTTGAAGCGTGTGACCATCTCTTGATGGACATCATCGATGCTGCAGCCGCAGATGCTGTCATGCGGATGGTTCTGCATCAACGTCTTCCACGCATAGCGCAAAGTGTCATGCGGATATTGCTCAGCAATCGTATAAGCCATCGTGGCGAGCGGCTCGGCGATATTCTCCAATTGGCGCTCTACTTCAGTGTTCATCTGCTTCAAGTAGACACGAGCCGAAGACGTATTCGCCAGCGTATACCAGCCATCCGTCTCCTGGCTGGTCAGCTCGCCGGATACCGTGCTTAGTTCCTCTGGCAAATCCGCTCTCAGCGCAGCGATATATTCTTCGAAGCTGCTGTGGACGAACTCGATATCTGGATACAGTTCATTGGCGACCCGGATCGCCGCGGACAGATCCTTCTGTACCGGCTGATGGTCACAGCCATTCATCATCAGCAAATGCTCAGTAGAGGCATATTGCGATGCATCCGCTAGCTTGCGGTCCCAGAACAGCTTGGCTTCTGCCTTGTCCACTGGAATCTCGTTACCGTTACTGTACCAGTTAGCGAACAGCAGACCGAGGATCTTCGAGCCGTCTGGACCTTCCCACCACATCTCGGAGTATTGCGAAGCATATTTCTCATCATTAATTACAACATTGTTGAAGCCCGTCGGCTTCACGCCACGTCCGAAGGCTGCGACATCCAGCCCGGCTTCGCGCATAATCTGCGGTGTCTGCCCCATATTGCCGAACGTATCCGGGAAATAACCGAGCTTCACCGGAGCGCCCCACTTCTTGCTCTCTTCAAATCCGATCAGCATATTGCGTGTATTCGCTTCGCTGCTGATCAGGAAGTCATCCTGCAAAATATAGAACGGGCCGATCTTAAAACGTCCTTCGCGAATATATTTCTCCAGCAGCGGCTTCTTCTCAGGACGGACCTGCACATAGTCGTCGAGAATAATCGTCTGGCCGTCCAGATGGAAGCTCTTGAATTCCGGATCGGTCTCGAACAGCTCCAGCAGATCGTCTACGAGCTGGATCAAGCGCATATGATGCTGCTCATACGGCAGATACCATTCGCGATCCCAGTGGCTGTGAGATACAATGTATACTTTTTTCATTCTGATCGTCTCCTTAATTGAAATACCGCTTATGAATTCGATGCCGAACCCACTTCTTGATTCACTTCGTGATCAAAAGCGGACTTTTCGAACAACCTCTTACTTATCGATACGGATGTCGAAATAATCCATGACCAGCTCGCAGAACATCATATTCGCCCAAGAGAACCATTCTCTCGTATACTTCGTTGGATCATTCACATCAAAGCCTTCATGCATCAGCTTGGTGCCAGCATCACATTCCACCAGCAGATTGAGGATGCGTTCCTTCTCCGCCTTGTCCTCAGTCGTCATTCCCTCCATCGCCAGTGCGATAGGCCATACATAATTCTCCGGCGTATGCGAGCTACCGATCCCCTGCGCATAGCTTCCTTCATAGAAGAACGGGTTCTCGGCACTCAGCAATGTTTTGCGGGTAGCCAGATACAGCGGATCATTGCTGTCGCAATAGCCCAAATATGGAGCTGACAGCAGATTCGGTACGTTCGAATCATCCATAATGCTATAATTCCCTAGTCCGTCCACCTCATAGGCGTATACCGTCTCTCCGCTAGCATTCGTTACCTTGGCATGCTTGTGAAGCCCTTGTTCAATCTCCTCACGCAGCTTGGTAATGCGTGCGATCAAGGAGTCATCCTTCAGGATATCCTCATAAATTTCCCGCAAATAATCAAGAACGACGACAGCGAACATATTGGATGGAACAAGATAGCCATAGCGGCAGGCATCATCGCTCGGACGGAAGCCGGACCAGGTCATGCCGGTAGGGGCAACAGGTGAACCCTTGCCGTCTCTGACCAGCGTATCCTCTAAGCGGGTAGTATCACGCACGAAGGTATATGGCGAACGGTTATGATCCTGCTCGGTCTCCCATACCTCCAATACGTTTTGTACCGCTTGCTGGAATGTATCATTGAACTGCGCCGTGCGTCCAGTTGACTTCCACAACAGATAGCTGAGCTGGAGCGGGTAACAGAGTGAATCGATCTCATACTTGCGCTCCCAGATCCATGGGGTCATTTCCGTATGGTCGGTCTGGTGCCCGGCGTTATTCGCTTCTTCATTAAAAGCATTAGCATAAGGGTCCATATTAATGTACTGCAGCTGACGCTCAACAAGGCCGGCGATCATATCTTCAAGATCGCGATCCTGCTTGGCAATGACAAGATAAGGTCTCACCTGCGCTGTCGAATCCCGCAGCCACATCGCCGGAATATCCCCAGTCAAGAGGAAAGTCGTGCCGTCCGGCTGACGCTTCACCGTTGTCAGCAGCGTATTAGCGAAGCAGGCATTGAAGTTCTCCGCCCAGCGTGCATGCTCTTGGCCACACAGCTCCGTAATTTTGTTCATGAAGCTCTTGACCGATGCTGGAATTTCATTGTACCCCAAAGTAATAGCCTCCTTAGTCTCTCTTAAAATCATAAATCCATATTCCTGATACGGATAATTGATATATCAATTTGTCTTACAAGACCTATTTTATGATATACCATATTATTTGTCTAGCGGTTCCTCTTATATTTTATCAGGCCTGAAAATGGGCATACTTGAGAACCAGGCTACATACCGCAAGACGACTTCTACCTATATCTATTGCCCAAAAGTCGGTTCTATCGTATATTCAACATAATAACTACTATCGCTATACTGCGAATAACATATTCACTTGACATATCAAATTTAAAAATGGTATACCAAATTTAGTGAGGAGAAATTTATGGAACAGATTCCACTATATCAACATATCTTCAACACGCTCAAAGCGAGAATCGAATCCGGAGAGCTGCAGCCCGGGGACCAGCTCCCCACCGAAGCAGAGCTCTCCAGAGAGTTCAAAGTGAGCCGGATTACGTCCAAACGGGCCTTGACGGAGCTGGAAAACGCCAATTTGATCTACCGGGTGCAGGGTAAGGGCAGCTTCGTAAATTCTGACCTTCCTCCTCTCCGCCCTCAGCCCAGGATCGGCAAAGAAATGCTGTTCATTCTGCCATTCACTCACAATCCAGGACTCGGCGACTATGAGAAGGGTATTAATGAATATTTAGCCACCACCGATTACACGTTGAATATCCAATCCAATACGATTATCGGGCAGCGCAAGCTCTTGGAGACGGCATTCCACAACAACAATTCGGGGTTGATCCTGTATCCGGTCAGCAGCAATGAGGATCTCGGCATCCTGTATCAATACTATCAGTCGAAATATCCTCTAGTTACGATGGATAAGATCATCGACGGCATCCCGTTTCCAGCGGTCATCTCTGATAATTTTGATGGCGGATATCAAGCGTGCAAGCACTTGATCGAGAACCATCACCGGAAGATCGCCTTTCTCTCCTCTTCCAGGGTTGAGAAATCCTCGTCCATTCGGGAGCGGTATTTCGGTTATTTGCAAGCGCTGTACGATAATAGTCTGATCGATTATAGCGTGAACGATCTGACGGAGCGTTATTTAACCCATGAGGATGATGACGGCAAGGAATATTACAAGCGGTTCATTCAGGCGATGATGGACAGCGGAGTTACGGGGATTGTGGCCGAGAACGACCTGATCGCCATCGAGATCATGCAGATTGCCAAGGATATGGGCCTGTCCATCCCGGATGACTTCTCGATCGTAGGCTTTGATAATATCCATCTGTCCAGCTTCGTCGAGCCGAAGCTCACTACGATTTCTCAGGATTTTGCGCAAATGGGCTATATGGCTGCGAAGAATCTGGTTGAGATCATTGAAGATCCGCAGAAGCGGCCGCGGGACAATGTGGTCGTACCGATCCAGCTGATCGAACGCCAGACCGTGAAGAAGCTATAATACCTATTCAATCATCAAAAAAATAAAAGGAGAGTCTACATGCTGCATTATATCGATACTAGACAAGGCTCCAACAACAAGCATTCTTATTCGAATGGGAACACACTCCCTTATACAGCCGTACCGTTCGGCATGAATCATTATGTCGTTCAGACGAATGATGAGGGAAGCTGGTTCTTCAATCCGCTGGACCGTGTCTTCCAGGGCTTCCGTCTTACCCATCAACCAAGTCCTTGGATGGGGGATTTCTCCCATTTCCTGATGACACCTATTGCGGATGACAAAATTAGAGGCACCGTCTTCACCTGCCAGAGCTCATACCGGCCGGAAGAGGCCGTCTTCAAGCCGAACTATGTCAAGGTGAAACAGCAGCGTTATAACATTACGAGCGAACTCGTTCCCTCTTGCTATGGAGCTGCCCTGCGCATCCAATACAATTCCCGCCATCAGGCCGGGCTTGTGTTGAATGTGAAGAATATCAGCGAATGGCATCTCGATGCTGCAAATCGTCGTCTTACCGGATATGTTAGTAATTTTGCCGGTTGTCATGATGATCAATTCCGGATGTATGTCGCCATGAGCTTCAGCAAGGAGATCGATCTTGCTACCTCCGGTTACTATGATGAAGAGGGCAAGCTCTATAGCGAGGCATCCGTCAGCGGCAAGGATCGTCACTTCGTGATCCGCTTCAAGGATTGCGAGACCGATGCTCTTCATGTCAAGCTGGCGACTTCCTTCATCAGCAGCGAACAGGCTATGCTTAACCTGAAACGAGAGCTGGAGCTATCGATAGATGAGCTGAAAGACAAGGCTGCGCAAAGCTGGAATCATTATTTGAATAAAATCCAGGTGTCTCATTCCAATGAAGAGTATCTACGCACCTTCTATACCTGCTTGTACCGCATGTTCCTGTTCCCGCAGAAGTTCTATGAGCTCGATGCCAATATGGAGCCGGTGCATTACGATACGACAGCAAGAGCGGTCAAGAAAGGCGTATTATACACGAATAACGGCTTCTGGGATACTTATAAAACCGTCTATCCGCTCTATTCCATCATCGCGCCACAGGAATATGCCGAGATGCTGGAGGGTTATCTGAATTCTTACCGCGAGACCGGCTTCCTGCCGAAATGGTTATCGCCTGATGAGCGCGGCTTGATGCCAGGTACCTTGATCGATGCGGTAATCGCCGATGCCGCGACCAAGGGGATCGGGATGGATATGATGCCTGAGCTGCTGGAAGCGATGTTAACGGCAGCGACGACCCAGAGCGAGCAGAGCTGCTACGGCCGTCAGGGCACATTGGACTACATTAAATATGGCTACGTTCCGAGCAACTATCACGAGAGCGTCAATCACACGCTGGACTATGCCTATAGTGATTATTGCATCAGCCGTGTCGCCGAATTACTCGGTAAGACAGATATCGCTGACAAGTATCGCGAGAGCGCACGGAACTACCGCAACATCTTCGATGCCGAGCTCGGCTTCATGCGGGCGAAGGATCAGAACGGCCAGTTCCGTCCAGACTTCAACGATACGAGCTGGGGACGGGATTATGCCGAAGGCAGCGCCTGGCAGAACGGCTTCGCCGTATTCCAGGACTTCCAAGGGCTGATCGATGCCTATGGCTCGAAGGAGCGCTTCTTCGATAAGCTCACCGAGCTATGCAATAAGGCGCCAGATTTCGATGTGCTCGGCTATGGCTTCGAGATTCATGAGATGAGTGAAATGGCAGCGGTCGATTTCGGGCAAGTGGCCATCTCCAATCAGCCGAGCTTCCACATTCCGTATCTGTTCAATTATGTCGGACAGCCGGCTTCTTCACAGGTCGTGATCAAGCAGATCGTCACGCATCTGTTCAACAGCGGCTTTGACGGATATCCTGGTGACGAGGACAACGGCAGTATGGCAGGCTGGTATGTATTCAGCTCCATGGGCTTCTATCCAGTATCCCCTGGCAGCGGCGAGTACGTGCTCGGCATCCCGCTATTCGATGAGGTGACGATCGAGCTGCCTAACGGCAAGCAGATGCAGATCCATACGGACAACAATAATCCGCAGTCCAACTTCGTATCTCGTGTCAAGCTGGCTGGACAGGATTATACCAAGCTGTACATCACCCATGAAGACATTATTGAAGGCAAGACGCTCGACTTCCGTCTCGGCTTAGCTCCTAGCTACCGCGACTATAAGCCAGAAGAACTTCCTTTCTCGATATCAAAATAGTAACACCAAACAGGGACAGGCTGAATCTAACTCAGCTTGTCCCTGTTTTATTACGCTCCCTATTCTAACGAAACTGTGCATCGCTATTGAGGCCATTTTACGCCTTCTCACTTTCTAACAAAACGTGGTAGCGCTATTTGCTTCATTTAACGCGAATTGGCCGCTTTTTCTCCCTAATAACGATATGGTGTTTCGTTACATTTCCCACGGCCTCATTTTTGCCTAAATAGCGTGTCTCAGTTTCGTTAGCTGTTAGCTGTGTCCCCAGCTGTGGCGGTCGCACCCCAGGCTCTAGCTTCACTCTTTTCCAGCCAGTGTCTTCCTATATTTCAGCGGTGAGAGCCCCGTAGCCTCCTTGAATAAATGGTGAAAGGTCTTCACACTGCCGAAGCCCGAGGCTTCGGCGACATCAGCCATCGAGCCTTCCTCGGTTAGCAGCAGCCATTTGGCCTTATTCAAGCGGTATTCATTCAAGAATGTAATGAAATTCTTACCTGTATTCTTCTTGAACAGTCGGCTGAAATAGAACGGATCGAAGCCCATATACTCCGCCACTTCCTTCAGTGTGACCGATTCCTGATAATGCTCCTCCACATAGGAGAAGACCCGCTCCAGCTGCTCTAGCGTCTCACGCGACTGGATATTCCCGTTACTGGCGTACTCGGCCATTTCATTGCGAGGAATATCCCTGAATATCATCGGCAGCATTTCAAATAACCGGGCCTTAACCATATACATATAGCCTTCCTGACGCGCTATATTCTCTTCATGCATGTCCTGCACCAACGCCCGCATCCGCTCCGCCACAGGCTCAGGCCACTTCCAGCTCGAATGCTCCATCTTCATGAAGGAATCACTGATCGATTTTTTGCGTTCCGCATCGGTGGATGAATCATAGAACAGGCTCAGATCAAATTGAATGACGATCCGCTCGCCATCGGGCGCGGCCAGGAAATAATGAACATCCCCGCCTGCGATGAACTGAATCTGGCCTGCATGCATTCGAATCGGAACATCGTTAATGCCCAGCTCGAAGCTCCCTTTTGTCACATATATAATCTCGATCTCTTTGTGCCAGTGCGGGTAGCATAACCCGGTGCCAAGATCAATAAAGCTCCTGAACGAAAAATCCTTGTTCAATTCCGGAAGTTCCAAATAAATGCTCACAATCATCCCTCGTACTCTCGGTTGTCTTAGACTCACTGACTATATTAGACAATATGATATAGGTTGTAAACCAGCACAAAAAGGACGGGACCCGCGATATTCACGCGAGGCCCGCCCGTTAGCTTCCTATAAATCCCTGATTAATTCTTCTTGCTGATCTTCTCCAGTGCTTCGGAATGGCCATAGACCGGATAATCACGTTTCACTGGCGCACACCAGCGCACACCGTTAATGATCACCTTCTGAATGTCTGGATGGTAATATGTTGGATGTGTCTCATGACCTGGCTGGAAGTAGAAAATCTTCCCGTTACCACGGCGATAAGTCGAACCGCTCGGGAATACATTACCGCCCTCGAACCAGCCGACGAAGATCAGTTCCTCCGGTGCCGGTACATCGAAATGAGCGCCATACATTTCTTCCTGCTCCAGCTCGATATATTCACCGATACCTTCCGCAATCGGATGGCTCGGGTCCATGACCCACAGACGCTCACGCTCATTCGCTTCACGCCATTTCAAATCGCAGCTCGTACCCATCAGCTTCATGAAGATCTTCGACATATGCGCCGAATGCAGTACGATAAGCCCCATACCGCGCAGAACATGACGATGCACCCGATCTACAATTTCATCGCTGACTTCCTGATGGGCAACATGTCCCCACCAGATCAGTACATCAGTATCTTTAAGCACTTCCTCAGTCAGTCCATGCTCCGGCTGTTCCAATGTCGCTGTCTTTACTTCCATACCTGCTTCCTTCAAGAAGCTGGCCAATTGACCGTGAATTCCTTCTGGATATACTTCGCGGACCTTAGCGTCCGTCTGCTCATGTCGATATTCATTCCATACCGTTACTCTAGTCATTGCTCGATTCCTCCTGCCCATTCAGCCCAGAATTGTTCTGTCCATACTATAAATTCTGTGACGTGTCTATATGTCTATCATACAGAACACCTAGGCTGTTTTCTTCCTACCGTTTGTTCTATTATTCCTGAATTTTGTCTTCCAGATTTTTGCTTGCTCTAGCAGATCATTCGGATTGTCAGATTACTAGTATCATATGCTCCTTAGAGCATGCTTAGCTTGGACTCCAACCCATGAGGTCAAGCAACAGCCAGACCGCCGTGAGCCAGACGAAGACGGCTGAGCATTTATTGATGATAACGAGGATTCTTCCCGTTCCATCAAGCTGCTTCAATAGCCGTCCGGCGATGGTCAGGGCGAGGAACCAGCACCATGAGACCAGGATGCAAGCAGCCGTGAACCCTAGCTTGTCAGCCGCCGTATAACGCAGCGCGCTCGTTCCAATCACGCCGATCGTATCCAGAATGGCATGGGGATTTAATAGGGAGACTGAGAGAGCGAAGAGAATCTGCTCTTTGACAGATAGTCCACCTCGATTGGGGCTGTGCCCTGCCTCCGGCTTCGTTCTCCATAAGGAATATCCCATATACCCGAGAAAAACAATCCCCCCGCATATCAGCGTGATCCGAAGCCATTCCACCTCTCCTACAATAACCGATAGACCCAGCACAGCGAGCAAAATAAGCAATGTATCGCTGACCGCCGCAGTGATCGCAGCCGGCAGTGCCTTCCGCAACGCTGGCTGCTCTGCGCCTTGAGTAAATACGAAGATGTTCTGAACGCCCAGCGGCAAAATAAGACCGAAGGCGAGTACCGCGCCATGGATGAAAGCCTGCAATTTTGATGTCCTCCACTCTTTTTCTTTCTATTATAAATATGGTATACATAATAGGAACGACCAATTGGATGGCAAGGAAACCAACCAATTTAAAGAATGGAGTTGTACGCCTATGAAATGGCTGCCAAACCGCCACTCTCATCTGACCATACATCAGCAAATCATAGATTGGATCAAGCAGCGCATTCAAAGCGGTGAATGGCCGATCCATACGAAGCTTCCGCCGCAGAGAAAAATGGCCGAAGCTATGGGGGTTAACCGCAGCACCATCGTTAATGCGATTGAAGAACTGGTGGCCGATGGAATATTGTCTGCGCGAGTCGGCGATGGAACCTATGTATCCAACAATAGCTGGAATGTGCTGGTGAAGAGCAATCATCCGGATTGGGAGAAGCATATCTCCTCCAGCATTTATGAACCGAATTTCCAGACGATCCAGCTTATTAATGAATATGAGCAGCGGGAGGATATCATCCGGCTAGGAACCGGGGAACTATCCCCAGAGCTACTGCCGACAGCAGCCCTGCAGCGCTCGCTGCAGGACATCTCGCTCACCGCCCGGGATATCGGCTACTCTGAACCGAAGGGGAGCAGACCGCTGCGTCATGCTCTCAGCAGATATGCCATCCAGAGGGGAATTCACGTCACACCCGACAGTATTATGATCGTATCCGGCGCGCTGCAGGCTCTGCAGTTAATTTCGCTAGGTTTGCTGGAGCCGGGCTCGACCGTTTTTCAGGAATCCCCCTCCTACTTAAACTCAGTCCGTCCCTTCCAGTCTGCGGGAATGAGAATCATCTCCTTGGAAAGAGGGGAGCGGGATAACCATTGGCTTGAGCAAATCAGAGCTATGAAAGGCAAAAAACAATCCCTGTTCTATACTGTACCGACATTGCATAATCCGACCGGTTCAATCATGAGCCTGGAGGAACGCCGGGAGCTGCTGCAAATAGGCGCCGCCCAGCAAATTCCCATCATCGAAGATGATGTGTATCACGAGCTGGCATTCGGTGAGATCCCGCCGGCGCTTAAATCTCTGGATACCTCCGGCCAAGTGCTCTATATCGGCAGCATGTCCAAGACTTTAAGCCCTGGCCTGCGCATCGGCTGGGTCATCGCTCCCGAGCCAGTCATCGACAGGCTGGCGGACATCAAGATGCAGACCGATTACGGGTCAAGCGCATTCTCGCAGCAGATCGCCAGGCATTGGCTGGAATCGGGGCTGTATGAGCAACATATCGTTCAGCTGCGGGGACAGCTTAAGCAGAGAGCCGACTTCGTTACGGGAATTTTGCGGAGCCGTTTCAGCCGCATCGCTACCTGGCATGAGCCGACAGGCGGATTCTACATCTGGCTGCGTCTCCATGAGCCGCTGGTGAACAAAGCCCTGTTCCTCAAGCTCATGAAGCAGAAGGTACTCATTAATCCAGGGTATATATACGATGCCAAGGATTTTCACCATATCCGCCTCTCTTACGCCTACGCCAGCTTTGAACAGCTAGAGACAGGCCTGAACCTTCTATATGGAGCTATTGTGGAAGGAACATAAGGAACATAGTCTTTTAACGGATTACTCTACATTCCTGGAAAAGATAATCTGACCGTAGGCCGGATAAGTTGGCGGATGAGAGCATTCGGTCTGACCAGCGCGCTATTGAGAAGGGCAACAGCGACTAGATCCGGTCTCATGCTTAATAGTTGAATGATAACTTGAGCACCTAAAGAAAACCCGATCAGGATGACTTCGCTTCCCTCGGGCTTTCCCGCCGCTTTTTCCTCGATGAGCTGAATTAATCGGTCCGCACTGTCCTGTATTGAGAAGGGGATATCCTTACTCGCCCCATGTCCGGGTAGATCTGGCATCCCACATCCACCCGCTCACTCCGCCGCCATGCAAAAACAGCAGCAGGGAAGCCCTTTTATCACCGTATTCTTTATAATGCAGCACTAAACATCTCACCTGCTTTTTATAGATTTTACGGCATGATCAAGCACCCTACACCCTACCATGCCGCTTCATATCATGAACAGCGTGCCCGAATATCGTTCGCCAGTTGCTCAGGAGCTTCGCTCTCCAACACGATTTTATCGAATTCAGCCCCCTTGAGGCTGAGAATGACGACTTGATGAGCATTGTGATAGGATAGGAAATATTTCTCCCCATGGATTACAAAGCTCCCCGCCTTATAACCCATTGTCGTAATCCCTGTTCTTCTTACCGCGGTCAAAGGAAACTCGAAGCTGCCCGTCTGCACATTCACGATCGAAGCATAGGGGATTTTAAGCTCTTTTTTCAAAATAGCGTAGACTTCCATACCCGAAATCTTCACACTTAACTCACGTTCACCTAACACGACTTGCATACCCATTATGGCTCTCCTCCTCTTTAAGTTGGCTCCGATTTCTGCGGAATGAACATGCCGGCAAATAGGCGCGGCTTCCGCTCTGGCGCTGGCTTATTATCCATGACTTTCTCCAGGCATTGGTTAATGGCTTGAATAAGCTCTATGAATTCCTCATCACTCGCATGGAACGGTGTCGACCAATATCCGAACCCATCTGCTTTGTACTGATCGGGCGGCGTATTCGACAGATATGTGGTTGCTAATTGCAGCAAATTACCGTGGAATACGGAAAAATAACGGATGTGGTCCTCAATCGAAGTCGTTTCAATCTCATTTTCGGGAATCTTCAGGTTATCTTCTTTTACCGCAAATAGCCGTTCTTCCGTCCCTTTGACCTTTTTCGTGTCGGCGATCTCGATCAACTCCGCTTTCAGCAGAAGATTGACATGTCGATATAAAGTGGCTTGGGGCACATCGCCCAGCAATGCGGCAAGCTGAGCTATCGTTAGCGGTTTGCCTAACAGCAATTGTTGGATAATGCGCATACGTACGGGATGAAGTAATAGATCGGCCTTTTTAGTCATTGTACTGCTCCTTAACCATTATCATTTTATAAAATGATAATAACATGATCGACCGCTAGCGTAAATAGGGCAAGTGACATGGGAAAAGGGAAGCCCTAAGAGCTCGGGCCTCCCTTTATTCTAACGAAACAGGGGATCGCTATTTGCGCCGAAAAGGGCGGCTGAGAAATGTAACGAAACTGGAGATCGTTCTTCAGCTGGTTTAATGGATTTGGAGTCGAATTTAACCCGATTAGCGATATAGTGTTTCGTTAATTTTTATTTATCGCTGTTTTAGCGAAAATAACGATATGGTGTTTCGTTAGAGCTCCAGCTCCGTTCCGCAGGATCACTACAGCTTACTGCCCACACTGCTGAGGAAAAATTTCAGCGTGTCCTCCCTTTGCGGCAAGAGAGCCTTCACCTTCTGCTCGGAATGCGCCAGCAGATCAGAGAGTTGCAGCTCCAGCAAAGGCAGCACCAGATCTATGCCTATTTTACCCGTAATATCGTCCATGCTCTCCGGGCTCGGGAATAATGCAGTATCATGGTATTTGACGAGCATGCCGACCTCCCGCCGAATCATATCGTCGAAGCCGAGACGCTGCAGGATGAAATCTCCCAGAATGACGCTGATCTCTTCATGCCCCTTGAAGCTGTCTACACCATCTCGTGTGACCTTCGTGTAAGGCTTGCCGATATCATGGAATAATGCGGCCAGCTTCAAGACGAGATTCTTCCTTACTCCATCCACCACCTCGTAAGTATGAAGTAGCACTGGCAGACGATGTGCCGGCATATTCTGCGCACACGCTTTGCAGACGATCAGCTCCGGCACGATCGATAGCAGCTCTTCTTCCACCAAGGCGATGTCATCCGTCGTCAGCAGGATCGTCTCCAACCGTTCTCTCAAGCTATTGTTCACTCTCTCCATCCCCTTTTTCATGCTTCATGCTATATAGATGTCTACTGATTTCTCCGTACAATGTCCTGCTTCGTCGCATTCACGATTAATTGAAAGACGTCCGGGCGACTGTAATGTCCGACCGCATCAAAGTCAAATCGGCTCCGCGCAATTTCGGACAGATCCAGCGTAGCCACGAGCATCCCTTCCTGGTCATACAGCGGCTCGACGACATAATCACCTAACGGGCCGACAATCGCGCTTCCCCCTCTACTGAGAACATCCGGATCTTGCTCGAGATCCGAATAGTAGGCCAGATCCGCTGGATAGGATTCCTTGGTCGCGAACTGATTGCAGGAGAGGACAAAGCAGCGACCTTCGCAGGCAATATGGCGAATCGTCGCCTGCCAGGAATCCCGCGCATCCGCCGTCGGGGCAACATAAATATCAACGCCTTGGGCATACATGGCTGTCCGCGCCAGCGGCATATAATTTTCCCAGCAGATCAGTCCACCTACTCTGCCGAACGGAGTGTCGATCACCGTCAACGTGCTGCCATCGCCTTGGCCCCATAGTAGCCGCTCGGAGCCGGTAGGAACCAGCTTACGATGCTTGCCTAGCAGCTTGCCATCAGGCCCGATATAGATGACCGTGTTGAATAAGGTGCCTGTGCTGAACTCCTGATCACGCTCCACGACACCGATGACGAGATGAACTCCCCATTCCTTGGCCCATTCGCCGATCTGCTTCGTCTCGTCCCCCGGAACAGTGATGGCGCTGGACCAATAGCGCTCCCAATCCTTCCTCCCACCGGCAGTGCGGCTTCCGATACGTGCTCCGAAGCTCAGACCGCGCGGGTATCCGGGCAGGAATACTTCCGGGAAGATAATCAGCTCCGCCCCCTGTTCAACTGCTTCCTTCGTCATCTTGGCTATCTTGTCCATGGCGGACTGCTTATCGAACAAGATCGGCGCGGCTTGGACGACCGCTACTTTCACACGCCGATTTCTCACTTTATCATCCCTCTCTATTATGGAGTGCAACACTGGATTGAGGTACCGAACCTTGAACATTATGATAGAAGAGACTGGATCAAAATGAACCCTCCAATAGAGCACGAATTGTAACCATCCAATTTACGGTTTGTGCAGCCATCCACTCGGCATTAGATACTCTATTCACGATATTCGTTATACTGGGCCTACTGGCGGTTACTCGGCAAACAGTGATTTGGAGCGCCACCTCTTCAAAGGTAAATTCCTGCAGAAATGCAGGCTTTTGAAAAGCACTGACAAATTGGGCAAGTCTGGCAAATCTCCTGGAGCTCTAACGAAACTCCATATCGTTATTCGAGTCAAATCAGCCCCCATTCAAATCTAATGAAACACCATATTGCTATTCGGGTCAAAACCTGCCGTTTGGCCCCTTTTTTGCTGCAATAGCGATACATAGTTTCGTTTAGAATTTGAAATCGCTCCTTTTGTGGCAAATAGCGATATGTAGTTTCGTTACAATCAGAGTAGTCTCTATTTCGCGGGCAGCACCAGCCAATTTATCGCCTCAAGACCCGTTCATGTTCAAAGAATCGCAAAACAATTGTCAAGGTTACGATGAAAAGCGGCCCATTCACACCGAAGATCAGTGGTATGATGAAAATCACAATAAAGCGTGAATTACATTCTTTGGTGGTGAAAGCATGTGGAAACCAGACCGTGAGAGCAAAAAACCGCTCTATGAACAAATTGCCGATCATCTGGAGCAGAGAATCGCCTATAGCGAGTTCCCTCCAGGCAGTCTGCTCCCCTCTGAGCGGAAGCTGGCGGAGCAGCTCGGCGTGAATCGCAGCACCGTCATCCTGGCGTTCGCCGAACTAAGGGCGATGGGGATCATTGAGAGCCGTACCGGCAGCGGGACGCGGGTAAGCCGCACCAAATGGGGCGCGATGCCCAAGCATACACCGAATTGGAACCGATATGCCGAAGGCGGGAGCTTCCTGCCCAATTTGCCTTTTCTGCGCAAAATCCGGGATGCGCTTAGTCAGCATCCTTCTCTGATCGATTTGGCAAGCGGTGAATTGGCTGCGGATTTAGCGCCGCTGGATGAAATCGCCGCTCTGATGCGAGAGCATACTTATGCCTCCTATCTGGGCTACGATAACCCGCAGGGATATATGCCGCTCAGACAAGCCCTGGTCGATTACTTGCAGAAGTACCGGGGCATTCAGGCGACGGAATCATCGATCATGATCACCTCGGGCTCCCAGCAGTCGCTGTATTTGATCACACAATGCCTGCTGTCCCCCGGGGATGCAGTAGCGATCGAAGATCCTTCCTACTGCTACTCGCTGCCGATGTTCCAATCGGCCGGGCTCCGCCTGTTCAGACTGCCTGTTGACCAGCATGGCGTCCATCCTGAAGACATACGGGAGTTATACAAGAAGCATCGGATCAAAATGGTATTCCTGAATCCCAACTTTCAGAACCCGACGGGCGCTGTCATCAGCGATGAACGTCGCCAGCAACTGTTCGCTGTCGCCAGTGAATTAGGGCTTCCGATTGTAGAGGATGACCCATTCAGCCTGACCGCATTTGAAGGAAGCGCGCCTGCACCGCTCAAATCGATGGATTCGAACGGCAATATTCTCTACATCGGCTCTTTCTCCAAAATCGCCGCCTCAGGCCTGCGGATCGGCTGGATGGTCGCTCCGAATTCGATCGTGCAGAGATTGGCTGATGCCAGACAGCAGATGGATTTCGGCTTGAGTGTCATCCCGCAGCAGGTCGCCGCCCAATTCATAAGATCGGATTATTTCCAGCCCCATCTGGATCGACTGCAAATCCAGCTCCAATTCAAGCGGGACCTGGTCATCGACTCCCTGCAGAGGGAGCTGGGCGATCAGATCTCCTTCGTCACTCCGCAAGGCGGCCTGCATTTATGGTGCATGCTCGCCCCCAAGGTACCGGATGGCAGGCTGCTGGATGAAGCGATCCGCAGGGGTGTCGTCTTCGTACCCGGCAGCGTCTACGGCTCGGATTCCGGCTTCGTCCGCTTCACATACGCCAGAGCGAAGACCGAGGAGATCGAGAGTGGTATCGCTAAATTCGCCGAGGCGCTGCATAGCTTGACCGATTAAATAGCAGGATGAACGTCCGTTGCATAGAGCATCCGCCATTTTACGGCAGTCAGGTTCTGTAGCGTCCAGCCCTCGCATAGCTCCCCTCCATCGGTGGAAAGCATACGAGGGCACTCCATATCCCTTCTTATTGAGCCACCATATTAAACAGCATAATCCATATCGACCCGGCTCACTTATAACCTAACGCAGTTTAAGTCTATGTAGACTAGCCGCATGCTTGCGCTGCCATTCCCTGCTGGCTGAGACCCCTGTATCAATGGCGAAGTACAACAGGATGATCCAGGCTGCCGTCATATCGAACCAGCCCGGCAGTGGGGTGAGCAGCAGGAGGACGGCGGGATGAATCAGCTCGGCCAGCATGAATGCCAAGGCGCCCCAGAGCAGGGAGTATTCCAGACAGACGTAACCGCCGATGTTCAGTCTTCTGCCTTGGTAATCCCACCATTTTCGATGAAAAATTCGATCTAGTATCCAGCCTGTAGCATATTCCAGCCATGTGACCAGCAGAGCGGACACCAGGACGATAACGAGACCGCGCGTCCAGGGCGTATCCATCCGAGCTCCCACCCGCTCTGCAACGGCGATAATCAATAGCGCTCCAAATCCATAAATAGGGCAAAATGGCCCGCAAAGAAAGCCTCTATTCACAAAGCGCCGCTCTCGAATGCTGGCATAGGACGTCTCCAGCAACCAGCCGGCGAAGGCGTAAATCGCAAACAGTACCATTCTTTGTGCTAATGTGCTACTCATGAATTTCACTCCTCCATCGATATGAAATATGAATCACCACACACAAAAGACCCAAAAACTATCGAAAAGCTTAGCATCAAGCTAAAGCTTCCTGCAGCATATCAGATAATAAACGCTGCTCTTGATGGGTCAAACGATCCAAAGTGTCGAGGAATTTTGAGACCAGCTCAGCAAGCTCATTCCCCAACTCCTCATTCATAGTCTGGATCACCGTCCCCATAACCGTGCCGACGAACAGGAGAATTCCACCTTGAGTATGAAGCTTCTTGGTTACAAGCAAGGAAATCAGGGATTCCGTCTTGGCACCCAGCTTCTTAATATAAACCAGCAGCAGCCCGAGTATGTAGCCACAGAACTCCATATTCGATGCTTTCGAGGAAATCTCATTCATGACTTTGCGGATGACCTCATTTACGTTGCTGTCCTTGACACTGTTCAACAGCTTTCTGATCTGAGTTACCGTATGCTCCCAGTCCGTCGGGTCATAATGATCCGCCCGGCTCGCGCTGAATAAATCCGTCGCTTGATCCGTAGGAGCGAACACCACTTGGGATCGGCCTGTCTCCTTGGAATTCACTTCATAGCTCCGGCTTACGAAGCCCTGCTTCTCCATTTCCTTCATCATGTCATATGCAGTCCATTTACTGACCCCCAAAGATAGAGCCAATGTCTCATAATGGATTGGCAACCTCGTGCGCTGATATAATTCAACCAATTTATCCAAAAATTGAAGCCGTCGTTTCGTAAGCTTCATTGGCGTTCACCTCATTTTAGTTAAGCATTCCAAATCGGAAGATCGACCATTGGAAAATACGTTTTTGGGTCTTTTGTGTATATATTAGCACTGCCAATATGGACCGTCAACGTCAAGCCACACAAAAATACCGCATCGCACACCAGAAGCTGGGTACGATACGGCATTCCTTACTCTATCTAACTCAAACCAAACTTATATAGCGGTATATCCGCCATCGACAAGCAGACTAGTGCCTGTAATGAACGATGCATCATCGCTAGCAAGGAATAGAACGGCCTTCGCGACTTCCTCCGGTTTGCCCAGACGACCCATCGGATGCAAACCGACCAGATGCTTCGTGATCTCCTCGGTTCTGCCCTGGATCAGCGGAGTATCGATATATCCCGGACATACTGCATTAATGCGGATGCCCTGGGTCGCATAATCTGCACTGAGACTCTGGGTCAACAGCTTCACGCCGCCCTTGGCCGAAGCATAAGCGGTAACTCTTGATTTGCCGACATGGCTGTGAATTGAGCCGGTGTTTACGATAGCACCGCCCGTGCCTTGCGCCAGCATTTGCTTGATCGCATATTTATCGCAGAGGAACACGCCGGTCAAATTAATGTCAATCGTCCGCTTCCAGTCCTCGAACGACAGCTGATCTGCAGGAGCGTCCTTAGCGATGCCAGCGTTCGCATAGAGAATGTCCAGCTTGCCGAATTTCTCTACAGTACGTTCTACCATGTGGATAACATCCTGTTCACTCGTTACGTTGGTTTTCACAAATAATGTATCGAAGCCCTGTCCGTTCAGTTCATCGGATACGGTTTGTCCACGATCGGAGAAATCTGCAATTACGACTTTGGCTCCTTCAGCTGCAAATAATCTTACGGTAGCTTCGCCAATTCCGCTGGCTCCGCCTGTCACGATGGCTACTTTATTTTCAAATCTCATGGATGACCCTCCCCTTATTCTCGTTACTGCATGAATATAATGAAGTATTAGTTCGCTGTAGCGCCGCCATCTACTATGAATTCCGCTCCTGTCGAATAAGACGACTCGTCGGAGGCCAGGAACAGTACCATCCTGGATACTTCTTCAGTTGTTCCGAATCTGCCCAATGGAGCCACCCGCTTGCCGAGTTCAGCCTGGGACATCTGCGTCATCTTCGCCGCATAGTCGCCCATAGCTGTATTGATATATGCCGGGTGGATCGAATTGACACGGACATTAGCCGAAGCATATTCGATCGCCGCATCCTTGGTCATAATCCGCACCGCACCTTTGGAAGCTCCGTACGCCAAGTGTCCCGATGCCCCCATCAGGCCAGCAATAGAGGAAGCGTTGATGACCGATCCGCCCTTTTGCTTGGCCATGACTGGCAGAACATGCTTCATACCAAGGAACACACCTGTCACATTAATGGATAGCATTCTGTTCCACTCATCCAGACCAATATCTGCAATTGGCTTAATGAAATAGATGCCTGCATTGTTGAACAATACATCGATGGAGCCCAATTTATTTAACGATTCTTTAACGATGCTTGTCCAATCTTCTTCGTTGCTCACATCATGCTTGAACGCTAGAGCTGTCCCCCCTGCTTTTTCGATCTCGGCAGCCGTATTGGTAGCGCTCTCAAAATTTATATCAGTGACAATGACTTTTGCGCCTTCCTCTGCAAAGAGAAATGCTGTCGTTCTTCCAATACCTGCCCCTGCCCCTGTAATCAATGCCACTTTACCTTCCAATCTCATGCGATAACTTCCTTTCCCATTAATTAGTAATGAAAAATTTCTATCGTGCGGATACCCTAACTTTCATTTCTATGGTATCATCAAAACTGATTTAAAAGAATTTAATTGTTTTGAATTTAATTTAAATTTTTCTTAAACATAAAGGGCGGAACTCATGAATATTGACAGACTGGAATATTTAGTGGAGGCAGCTAGGACAGGCTCTATGTCAAAGGCGGCCCAAAATTTGCATGTCACGATCTCAGCCATCAGTCAGTCGATTTCAAGTCTCGAAGAAGAGCTGGGTGTCACCATCCTCAAGCGGTCGCGGACAGGGGCTGTTCCTACCTTCGAAGGAGAGGCGATTATCAAGAAGGCGGCGGAGCTGTTGCAAAAGTACACCGAATTAAAAGAAACCGCACAAAGCTGTTCCGAAATCGTCGAGGGAAGACTGCGCGTGGCGACGATTCCCAGCCCTATGTTCCTGCTGGAGAAGGCTGTGCTGGATTTCAAGAAGCAGCATCCGCAGGTCAAGATTGAAATCGTGGAGCAGGGCTCGCAGGACATTATCGACGATGTTCTGAATGATAAATGCGATCTCGGTATCATCATTCTGTTCAAGAATCGGCTGGTTGAGCATTTGGGACTGGAATTCGAGCGCCTGTTAAAAGTAAGAATGGTAGCAGCCACCAGTATTCAATCCCCGCTTGCTTTTCAGAAGATCATTACTCCGGCAGAACTGCTGGGGCAACCTGTAGTTCTGTATAACGATGATTATGTGAAATGGTTCATGGATGAATTTCAGGAGGAATACGGAGCTGCCGACATCGTCTATACGACCAATAACCGTGCACTGATCAGCCGGGCCTGTATGAACTATCTGGCGGTTACGTTAGGACTCAATTATTCTTTTGTAACGGAGCCTCTATTCACCGAATACGATACCGTCATTATGGATCTGGATCTTCCCCAGCAAAGCCCGGTATATCTGGGGGTTATCCAGCGGAAGGACCGTACGCCCTCCATCATATCCCGTCAATTTCTCGAGCGCTTGAAGCGTGATATATCCGAATTGCAGCAAGTGATTTAAGCGGCAGGCCTGCAAAGTACGAATTCGTAGTTTATTTTCGTAGTTTAAGGGCCTGTAGTTCTGTCCAAGCTCCTGTTTGAGCTGGTTAATCCGGTTCAGCCCCCATTCATACATCATCTCCACAATCGGCAGCAAGGTCATCCCGACCTCTGTCATCGAATATTCAACTTTGGGCGGAACCTCAGGATACACCTCTCGATGGACGATCCCATCCTCCATCAGCTCACGTAATTGATTCGTCAACATCTTGTGGGATATTTTCGGAAACAGCTTCTGCAACTCGCTGAAACGATGCGGTCCTTCGACGCCTAAATGCCATAGGATGACTATTTTCCACTTGCCGCTGATCACCGATAAGGTATATTCTTTTTCACAATGATAGTCGTGATTCTGTATTCTCTCTCTAATCTCTTGTCTAAAAGTATCTGACATGGTATCTCTCCCTTTCACGGTAAATCTGTATAACTGTGTACTGCGTAAAGTATCATCATATCGTATAAGTTACCCTTTGGTAACCTCCGCACTGAAAAGTGCATTCTTCACAATCCACCCCGCCGCCCGTAGAATAAGGTTAGTCCTTCGGGACAGATTCTGTTTACTATAAGTTTGGGAGGCCAACCTGATGAATAAAAAAGCACTGTTCATTATACCACCAGAACGGTTCAATGAAGATGAATTATTTCAGCCAAAACAGGTTCTTGAGAATGCAGGAGTTGAAGTAACTATCGCAAGTACCGTCACAGGTGAAATCACCGGTGATTATGAAGGAAAAGCTACATCAGAAGTCATTTTCTCGGAGGCAGCAGTCACTGATTATGATGTCCTTGCGGTGATCGGCGGATCCGGTACAAATGATTTTCTGTGGGAAAATCAAGAGCTGCGCAGCTATCTGCAACAAGCCCATGAGCAGAAGGTTCTTGTAGGCGGGATTTGCGCCGGTTCTGTAACTGTAGCTAAAGCGGGCCTGCTCGATGGTCGACAAGCGGCGTGCTACCCCGTTGATGTGCAGAAGGAACAGCTGAAGTCCCATCATGTCGAGTATGTGGAGCAGCATGTCGTAGCCTACAATGATATTATTACCAGCGACGGTCCAGACGGTGCGAAGGAATTCGGCCAAAGCCTCGTTCAAGCGTCGAAATAAGGTAATTAAGTTGAAAGAAAGTCATCTAGATGGGGTCTAGATGACTTTTTTGCATTGTACCGCTAGAATTATTTTACCGCTGAATTTTGGGAAATAGCGATATGGTGTTTCGTTAGAACATGGAACTGACCGTATCCTGCGAACGTCGGAGCTAGAATGGGATAAATAGTTGCAGAAGTACAATTATTCCTGACAAATTGGTAGCGTCAAGAAGTTTGTGTAAGCCAGTAAAGTATCCATCTGAGATGGAGTTGCGAGAGGGTTGGGTGGGGGCGGAGGCCTCCGCCCCCACCCAACCCAGGCCGTACAGTATTTGGTTAGTTTTCGTTCAGTGCGTCTGAGCTCGGATAACGTTCTTCAAACATTTGGTTCAGCTCCTCCCGTACTCGTGGATCACCGAAACCACGAATCACACGGCTCTCAAAACGCTCGTTGTAGGCGATCACATCCAAGTAGACAATCTTCTCAGCCGCATCCATATTCGTTAAGCTGTTCATCGGTTTCAGGCGCTTACGAATCTCTTTGTTCATTCGTTCAATCGGATTGGATGTATAGATCGCCTCCTTGATTAAAGCGGGATAGTGATAGAACGTCA
Source organism: Paenibacillus aceti (assembly GCF_003614185.1). Classification (GTDB taxonomy): domain Bacteria; phylum Bacillota; class Bacilli; order Paenibacillales; family Paenibacillaceae; genus Fontibacillus; species Fontibacillus aceti. The sequence continues at coordinate 627,678 of NZ_KZ987724.1, read as the reverse complement.
GAAGCGTCGACAGTTGTTCTTCCCACGACTTCACTTCCTTGGGGTACAATCTGTTCCATTTGCTTTTAAAGGTATCAAAGGCAGCAAGAGCACAGTCATGGTCAAGAGCGTTGTAGATCGTTTTGAGATCTTCAATGAAATCGGTCTTGTGCTGGACACGAACTTTCGGAAAAGTGGAACGCACCTTATGCACCACACAGTGCTGAACATCAGCTTGGGGATAGACTTCTTTAAAGGCTTGCTCCAGTCCCGGTAGCCCATCAAACACGCCCAGCAGCACTTCGTGAACACCACGGCTGTACAGGTCCGTAAGGACACTCTTCCAGCCATTTGAGCTCTCTTGACCGCCTACGTAAAAACCTAGAATCTGACGATGTCCTTCGTCATCGATTCCCATGGCAAAGTAGATGACCTCTCCGCTTACCGTACTGCGTTTGAGCTTGACGTATAGGCCATCCAGGTAGATGACGCTGTAGCGTTTCTTTAACGAACGCTTTTGCCAATTCTGGATATCCTCCAGAACGGTGGCCGTAATGTTGCTAACCGTCGTTGGTGAGTAGTGGCTGCCAAACATACTTTCAATAAATCGAGCGACATCACGCGTACCCATGCCGCTTTTGTACATTTGAATAACGGCCTCCTCTAGCCAGCCATCTCGACGCTGGTAGGGCTCAAATACCTGGGTTTGAAACACACCGTTGCGATCCCGTGGGACTTCCAAATCGGTAATGTGTCCGTATTTCGTGTGCAACGCACGTTTGTAGTAGCCGTTTCGGCTGTTATGTTCATTCTTATCATCTGCCATGAAGTGCTTAATCTCTGCTTTCATGATGGATTCCAGATTTTCTTTTATAAATTGAGTGACAAGATTTTCAAATAGATTTTTGATTGAATTTTCGGGTATCATAGTCATCGAGTAGGGTTCCTTTCTTGGTGATTTCGCAATCTCGAGGATACCCTACTTTTTTATGTTTTGGATAGACTCCAAATCATGGTACACAACTTATTTTACGTCATCGACAAATTTGTCTCTAGGTTGGAAAATAACTGCACCCGTGCAACTATTTCCTGATCTAAGCCACATTCTGAGGGAAATCCAGCCAATTAGTTGTATAAAAGCAGTTATTCCTCCTGCGAACCGTATAAATGAGGCATATAGTTGCATATTTGCACTTATCCCCTTACATTGAGATAAGATGGGCTATTTTTCAAAATAAAGCTACGAGAACCCGCAGACAATCATATTTTCCTGCAGGGCATATGCCAATCAAGGATCACTCGCTCTGCCCCACTCTCTACAGCGTCACAGAATCGGCTGACTGTGTAGAATTCCAGCCAATAGAAACGGTCATAATCAAGCGTATAGCCATTTTTGCGTACCATATCGGAAATAAGAATATAGGCATTATTAATAATTTCGTCGAGATTCGCAGCACTAATCTGTGCCTTTGCAATCATCCCGCCTTGGATTAGCCTGCCCGTCATGCCGTCAGGGATCGGCGTACCCGGTTTAAAATACTTACCGACAATATAAGTATCCCCAAGGCCACTCTCATTCGCGAAATCAGTCATATAGCCGACACCAATACAATCTTCCATACCCAACTGATACTCTGCAAGCTCAGCCAGCTTTTGATCAAATCCCTGCTCCCAAAAAACCTTCCACAGCTCATGGGTCGTCACCCCATAGTCTTCATTACTTATACCAATAAGGAGCATATCATCCATATCTGCATATTCCAGTCTCTCGATATCAGCCATAACTCTCCTGCCTTTCAGCACATAATAGGTATCCGTATTTGTAAAAGAAAGCGGGGGGAATGCCTTTTCTTCATAGAGTTCCCTTGTGATCATCGCCGGTGGCACAGAAAACAGTTCTTTAAAGGCTCTTGAGAAGGAGGAGTTGCTCTCATAGCCACATTCCAGCGCCACATCAGTCACACTTTTACCTCCTGAAAGAAGCATTTCCGCTGAGCGGGTAAGCTTCCTCTTTCGCACATATCCTGTCAGACTCATATTGCATAGATAAGTAAAAATACGCTGATAGAGTCCCAGTGGAACTCCTGTCAATTTTGCAATTTTCTCATAATCCACGTGCATGATGTCTGCTTCAAGCAAATCGATAACCTGCTGTGTTTGATCCATCACTTCCATGCCAATACCTCCTTACGAATTGTATTTTACAGCAGATCATACCTAATTACTTTGCATTTTCTGTACAACTATTGCACAGTCCGCCTCCCCCTCAGATAACCTATTAAACTACTAATCATAAATAATCATAAACTCCAGCCCTCTGCTCTTTGTCTTATTTGCAAAAAGTGTTTATAAATTCCGTCTTCTTTTATCAATTCTTCATGCGCTCCCCTCTGAGCGATCTCACCATGATCAAGCACAATAATTTGATCCGCATTTTGGATGGTCGCCAAACGATGCGCAATAATAAGAATCGTCTTGCCTGCGACTAGCGCACTGATCGCTGCTTGGATTTCATGCTCGTTCTCCGGATCAATACTCGCTGTTGCCTCGTCCAGAATAATAATAGGCGCATCCTTCAGCATCGCCCTTGCAATAGAAAGCCGTTGTTTCTCACCGCCCGACAACGTTGATCCGCCTTCCCCGACCATCGTGTCATAGCCATCCGGCAGTGCCATAATAAACTCATGACAGCGTGCCTTTTTAGATACCTCTACTACTTCCTCCAAGGTAGCATCCGGCTTCCCGAAGCGGATATTGTTCAATATAGTATCATGAAATAAATATACCTTCTGGAATACGATACTCATATTTTTCAACAAGCTTTCACTCGTAATCTCGCGGATATTTACTCCGCCGATTTCAATCTGCCCCCGGTCTACATCATAAAATCTCGCGATCAGCTTGCACAGCGTTGTTTTCCCGCTTCCGGAAGGTCCTACGATGGCTGTCGTTGTATGCTCCGGAACCGTAAAGGAAATATCCCGAATCACCTGCCGCTCCTCATAGCCAAACGATACCTTCCTGAATTGTATATCAAATTTCTCCAACTGGACTTCTTGACTATGCCTATCCAGAACCTCCGTCTCCTTTATCTCCTCCAACTTATCCAGCGTTGCATCAATTACCTCCAATACATGGGAGGCGTTATTCATCGCTTCAACCTGATTAAAGATCACGAATGAAAATATGAGCATCATGATCATCGTCGATAACGAAATGCTTTCATTCATAGCCAGCCAGGCCGAGACAGCAACGATGCCAATGGAAGCAGCGTGAAGAGAGAACAGATGCAGGCCATTGTATGGCATATAATCCTTTTCAATTTTGATATTGATCTCTTTGCTCATTTTATACGCTTTATGAATACTTTCCTTCGTAACGCCTTGCTGATGATAGGCTTTTACTTCAGGCATTCCCCGGATATACTCAATCGTTGCTGAAATCATGCGATCCTTAACCTGTTGATGAATCGGCGCGTTCTCTTTACTTTTGTTGCGCAGCAATTTTAAGAATAGGGCAGAACACGCAATACCTGCGAAGGCCACCATTGCAATGGCATAATGATAACAAGCCAGGCACAGAACTAGGGTAAATACACTGATGTAGCCGTTGGCAATGACATCGATCATCTTCATACCATACATTTCGATAAAGGATAAATCTGTCGTGACAGCCGAAGTAATATCTCCCGCTTTTTTACGATGGAAAAAGCCCAAAGATACCCGCTTTAACAATCCGCCAATCTGAATCCGTTGCTCAGCCGTCACATCATACCCTACACTTTCTTGCGTGGAAGCACGAAGATAGCCAAATATAAAACGGCCGGCTACAGCGACCACCATAGCCATGGCAATATACCCGATAGAGCTGGTTGCAAGCGGCTCCCGGCCATTCATATCATCCAGAATCAGCTTCAAACTATAAACGGCAATGATGACAGGCAAAGCGGTGAAGATCGTATGAAAAAAAGAATAGACAAATCCGATATAGATACGCTTTCGCCGATTTCCCGTCCAATTCAACAACCGCTGGATCGATTTAACCATTGGCATGCACCTCCTTGGCATTGCTGCTCGCTGACCATGCTTTGGCCCCGATATGGGCTTCCCACATATGTCGGTACAATTCGCATGTTTGAAGAAGCTGGTTATGGCTTCCTGTGGATTCAATCTGTCCGTAATTGAGTACAATAATTTGATCCGCATGCTGAATCGTTGATAATCTATGGGCAATGACGAATAAAGACTTTTCTTTGGTTAAAGCGGCAATCGACTGCTGCAGCTTCTCTTCATTCTCGGGATCTGTGAAGGCAGTCGCTTCATCCAAAATAATAATGGGAGCATTCTTCAGCATTGCTCTGGCAATAGCCACGCGCTGCTTCTCTCCTCCTGACAGCTTCCCCCCTACCTCTCCGGCAAGAGAATCGTAGCCATGCTCCAATTGCTCGATGAAATCATGGCAGCAAGCAGCCTTAGCCGCTGCAATCACCTCTTCATCTGTCGCATCCGGATTACCAAGCCGAATGTTGTCCATCAAAGAGCAATTGAACAGAAAATTGTCCTGTGATACATAGCTGATGGTATTTGCTAATTGATCCAAGGGAACTTGCTTGAGCGGAACATTCCCGATCGAAATCTCCCCCTCTGTTACATCCCAGAACCTCGCAATCAATTTGGCAATGGTCGATTTCCCGCTCCCCGAAGGGCCTACAAGTGCCGTAAAGCTTCCTTCCGGAAACGTTAGATTGATCGAACGAAGTACCTTGTTCTGTGCAGAGCCCGCGTCTTGCGGAGGCGTCGAATACGAGAAAGAAACATCGTGAAAGATTACTCCGTAATGATCGAATTGGACTTGTTCTGACGCATTCTCCAGCGCTTCCAACTGTAAAAATTCACTCACTTCCATAACGGCATATTCGATCGTCTTCGCGTTATTCACAAATAAGGTGAAGCTTGTTAGCGGCCCAACAATTCCCAAGCATAAAATAAAGCACATCGCCAGCTCGGAAGGACCCAATATCCCTGTCTGATATAAATACATCCCGATGGGCACAGTGCCGAGCAAGGTCGAAGGCAAGACAGCATTGGAGAAATTCATCAGCTTCCATGTACTGCGGAACCAGCCCAGTGTATAGTCTTTAAAAGCTTGAATCGCTTGCTCAAACTTCTCGTAAGAGGATGAGGATTGATTGAATGTCTTGATGACTTCAATTCCTTCTACATACTCTACAATGACGCTATTGACGTGATTGCTGGATTCCATATAGGACGCATATTGTTTATTGAAGGACTTCATCAAATAAGCGAAGGAAATGGCCGCAATAGGCACGGTTATCAGAGCCGCAAATGCCATCCGCCAATCGATAAACAGCAAATACGCAAACACGCAAATCGGTAATAAAAGGTTTGAGATCCCCTCAGGGATGATATGTGCAAGCGGCAGTTCGATCGTCTCTACCCGATCAATCATGACATTCTTCAGCTTGCCTACCGATTCGTTCTGTACAGTTCCTAACGGAGCCTTCATGAGTCGTTCAGCAATCCGAACACGCATGGATTCTAAGATTTGATAAGCCGAATGATGGGCTAGCGTCGTTGAAGCAGCATGAGAAATAATCTTCAATCCATAGCCTCCAAGACAAACACCAGACCAAAAAACAATGTTGCGAAGCTGAACTTCATGAATCATAAATAAATGAATAAGCTGGTAGACGCCCAGATACGGGATCATTCCTCCAGCCACACTAATAATCGCACACGCTACAGAAAGCGTCAGCCTGCTTTTACAGCCAGCGGCGAACGACCAGACAATAGAAACCCAATTCGAATTTTTCATAATATCCTGCCTCGTAAATCTTTCTCCATGTCTTTCCCTCACTTCTTTCTCATTGATAATCAATATCATTTACATGATTCATATCATAAATCATGACCACCCGTCCAACGGGTGGTTTGCACTTGGGGTATAACCCCCTGTTGCCAAACTGCGCCTAAAGACGCTAGCCTGACCACAAATCTGTTCAGGCTCAGTGTAATTTGTCACTTTCACTAACCAGTTAAACTGGTTTATTTCTTTTTGCTCCTGTTACTGCTAAACGGATCTTCGTACTCTTTTACACTCAACTTATCTATTGCTTGGTCATGTGCTTCTTGTTCACGAATGTATTTTGCTACGGTTGCTTCATTTAGGCCCACTGTACTTACATAATAGCCTTCTGCCCAAAATTTTCGATTCCCATATTTATACTTTAGTTGCGCGTGCTTTTCAAAGATCATTAGCGAACTTTTCCCCTTCAGATATCCCATGAATGTGGACACGGCTATCTTTGGGGGGATCGCTACCAGCATGTGTACATGATCTGGCATCATATGACCTTCCAGGATGTCCACTCCCTTATACTTACATAAACGTTTGAAAATTTCGATTAAGTCTTTCCTCACTTGATTATAGATCTCTTTCCGTCTATACTTCGGGGTGAACACAATGTGGTATTTGCACATCCACTTCGTGTGAGCTAGACTATAGCTCTTGTTTGCCATCTAAGACCATTCCTTTCAATTGAGCCTGAACATCTCAATTCTATCGGGATGGTCTTATTGGTCAAACCCTCGATCCCTCCACCCGCATAGCGGGTGGTTTTTTGTTTCGCGCGTTTCACGCACTCAACTGGCTAAAGCCATAATAAAAAAAGAGCGGTTTAACCGCTCCAATCCGTCTGAGTATGCTCCATTCGGACAACGTCTTGCTGATACCTGACCGGCGTCATCCCTTTAATCGCTTTAAATGCCGCTGCAAACTTGCTCGGATTGCTATAGCCGACCTTTCCTGCGATAATCGTTATTGTATCGTCACTGTGCCTCAATAAATAGGCAGCCCTTTCCATTCTGTAATTTCGTAAATAAGCATAGATGGACTGCCCGTAAATAGCCTTGAAGCATAGCTTCATCGCTGTTTGTGAAATATTAAATCGACTTGATAAGTCTTGTAGTGTCATATGCTGATCCAAATGAGTACGAATATATTCCATAATCGCTTTTACCGTTTCTACTTGCTTCTTAGGAAAATAGGGGCGGCTCTCACCGTCTTCGGAAACATCTATAGCGCTTAAAATGAGCAGCAATTCTATAATTTTGATTCTAAAATACGGAATTTGGATCGGTTCCGAGACAGCATACAGCTCTGAGAAAATTTGTCGGATGGGCTCTTTCGCTCGCATCAGAAATGAGCGATCTTCATTGCAAAACTTTGCACACAGCAAACGAAGATCAACTGAAAATGGCTCAAATATAGAAGCAGATGGGCCCAAGGCTTCATCCAGGTAAATACTAATCGTCATGCCTCTATACTCATTCAGCGGAAATCCAAACATCTGATCAGGATGATGCTTCATGCTGATTCGCAAATCTCCCTCATCCAGGTACATATAGGAACCATTCTGAACCTCACATTCAATCCGGCCTTCACGACAATGATTAATCGTAAGCATCTGTATGTTCGACCGGAACTCGGAGAAACAGCTTTCCATTTGAAAATGATTGTACATTAGCTTGATACCGGGAAACACATCATAGCTCGTCATGATGCCTGTACCGCTATCATCCTTCATCATAAATATCGTGCACTCTTCATCCTGCCTATGTATCTCAATACTATCGCCGTAAAAAATACGGCTATCATAATCATCTGCTATGACTACCCGCCTCCCTCTGTGAAAATATGGAGCAATCTCCTATTCAATAAAAACGGTATAGTCTATTTATAGCAAATATAACCGGGGGTGAAAATAAATGCTAAAGGTAAATCGTGATGACGAACGCCCCATCTGGCAGCAGCTTCTGGATCAAGCGATTCATAATATTACGACCGGAAAATGGCCACCCGGTGAATTACTGCTCCCTTCCCGTGAACTCGCTTCATTGATCGGCGTTTCCCGTTCCACCATACAGATCGTTTATGAAGAGTTATTCAGCCGCGGATATACCGTGACCTCCCGTCGCGGCGGGACAAGAGTTAGCGAATGGACATACACAGCTCCACCTTCCGAAAATGCTGCCCTACCTGGTCCCCTCCCTCCTGAGCTACCTCTGCTAAACATTGGAGTTGACCATTTACACCATTGGTTTGGCAATAAAGATAACCGAACAGCAGAGATCGATTTCTGTCCTCATGAGCCTTATTTAGACGAGCATTTTCATAGGAATTGGAGAAAATCCTTTTTGCATGCCTCTACAGAAGCAAGCTTGGACAGTTGGGCTTATGGCGACCCCTATGGCTTCCTGCCGCTGCGAGAGCAGATTCAACGCTACCTGTCGCTTGAACGAGGAGTTCATGTGGATATCGACCAAATCATTTTAACTTCTGGCGCACAACATAGCATTGATTTAATCGCTCAAGCCCTGCTACATGAAGGAGATATGGTTTCGGTTGAGGATCCCGGCTTTCCTGCTGCCTGGATGGTGATGAAAAATCGGCGCATGCAAGTCGCATCCGTTCCGGTCGACCAACACGGACTATGCGTAGAGCGCGTTCATCCTGGGTCCAAACTTGTATATGTTACGCCATCGCATCAGTGTGCGGCTGGAGTTATTATGTCGGAGCCTCGCAGGCAACAATTGTTACATATGACTGCTGAACAGCGTTGCTGGATTATTGAGGATGATTACGACAGTGAATTCCGGTATCGCGGTGACCCGCTTCCAACCTTGTTCAGTCAGCAACCTCAGAACACATTGTATATGATGAGTTTTTCCAAAATGATCGCTCCTGGTATCCGAATATCAGCAATCGTTGGCCCCAAAGAGGCCATTCGTCAGATTGCCCAGGTCCATGAATTAACCTATCGCCATCTCCCGATTATGGAGCAATTAACGCTTACTCATTTTATCGAACATGGTCATTTTATGCGTCATATGAGACGAGTTCGCAATGTATATCGGCGCAGACACGAAGTCATGACGAAAGCCATTAACACAACAGGTCTTAGTGAACACTTTACTCTAAGCGGCGCAGAAACGGGGCTTCATATGCTTCTTGAGGCTGATAAATCGTTTGGAGAAGAAGCAGTGACGAAGCTAGCGCTCGACCAGGGAATCCGTGTATATCCGCTGAGTACATATTGCTTGGAAAGTGATCGAAAAGGATGGGTGCTGGGTTTTGCTAAGGTAGATGAGGGACTTATTGAGGAAGGAATGTCCCGCCTTGCTGAAATGATCTTATAGAGGCTGTTCAAATAGTTGCTTCGGTGCTGAAAGTCTGACTTTTTGAACGCACACTTATAGAATATAAGCTAACGAAAATGATAGTTGAAAATAATGCTGCCGCATCAGTAGTGGCAGCATTATTTTTTAAAGAGATGATTTTGGACTTACACGGTTTTCCCCGGTCTGAACATTTTTTCAGTTTCCATCGGATTTTCTTTCGCCGTGATATGATGTGGATTTATTCGATACACCTGAACCGGACCACCAAATACGGCTGATCGGTACCTGTCTACGTGTTGCTGAGGTAAAGGACGATTATAGTAACCAGGCACATACTTATTAATCATTTCTTGCAGCATATGTGTAGCTTCGTCCAGATCAATGACAGGTTCTGCCTTACCAAAAATCATGACACTCATATACGCTGTGTCCGTCTTGGCTGGCACCGGATCAGTAATAGTTCCATATTCTTCACAAACCGTAAAACAGACCTCTGGATTAGCATCCATCACACGATTTCTTCTCCCGCCTGTCGCTCCATGGAAATAAAGCTTGCCATCTGTCCAGACAAAATTAAGCGGAACTACATACGGCAGATGACCATCAGCCATTCCAAGATGTCCAATTCGAGCCTGCAACAAAAATGTCTCAATCTTGCTCCTGTCCAACACTTCCCTTGTCTTGTAGCGTAATTCATCCATACTATCACTCCTATATTATTGAAATATTATTGGGTAAGTTTATCAATGATTGGAGTGAATAGAAATATCCAAAGCTATCAATTCAGAGCAATCCAAATCCAACCTTACAGAATAAATAAAGCTCCTGAACCTCCACAAAGGAGATTCAAGAGCTCATATATTCGATTTTTACTAGTTATGGAATTCCTCCACCACCCAAGGCAGCGGGTTATTGAATCGACTCCAGTCTTGCTTCATTTCATCGTCACTCAGTAAGCAGCGGGCCAATCTCTTCTCGATGTCCTCTCGATTCATATCGATGCCGATGAAGACGAGCTCAGTCATTCGATCGCCCCATTTATCATCCCAGCGCTCCCGAGCCTCAGGCTCGCTCTCCAATACTTCACGTTGCTGATCCTCCGGCAATGAAGCGAGCCAATAGCCGGCAGGACCGAACTGAATGGAAGTTCCGGCCTGGCTAAGGGATGCCGCATAATCACCATGAGCAGCAATCCATACCAGCCCTTTGGCCCGCACAACCTCTTCAGGCCAATTGCTGAAGAAATAACTGAGACGCTGCGGATGAAATGGGATCCTGCTGCGGTACACAAATGATCCAATTCCATATTCCTCAGTCTCTGGGGTATGCTCCTTCTTGGTAAGCTCAGCGATCCAGCCCGAGGACATGCTCGTCTTTTCAAAATCAAACAAGCCGGTGTTTAAAATTTCCTTGGGGTCGACAACTCCATTCACTGTACGAATGATTTTGGCCGATGGCTGAAGCTTTCGTAACACCGCCTCCAGCTTAACCAGCTCTTCCTCTTCAACCAGATCGCATTTGTTCAGCAGTAGAACATCACAGGTCTCGATCTGGTCGATGAGAAGGTCAACGATATCCCTATAGTCAGCCTCCGTTGCCCCCTGATCCCGATCAAGCAGACTCTCTCCCGAGGCAAAATCATGCCAGAAACGGTTCGCATCCACGACAGTAACCATGGTATCCAAGCGGGACAGGGAGGTTAAATCAATATCCAGATCCGGGTTGGCATAAGTAAAGGTCTGAGCAACCGGGACAGGTTCACTGATTCCAGACGATTCGATCAGAATATATTCAAAGCGTCCCTCAGCAGCCAGCTTCTGAACCTCACGCAGCAGATCGTCACGCAGTGTGCAGCAGATGCAGCCGTTGGACATTTCCACCAGCTTCTCCTCTGTTCGGGACAATGCATTCCCCGACTTTACTAGATTGGCGTCAACATTTACCTCGCTCATGTCATTCACAATTACTGCAACCTTTAGCCCGTCTTTATTGTGCAGGATATGATTCAGTAACGTCGTTTTCCCGGCTCCCAAATAACCACTCAGCACCGTTACCGGTATTTTCTCTCTTGTTCCTTGGTCTGCAAACATATATTACCTCCTTCAGCAGATTAACGAGTTTCTCGATGCAGCGTATATTTTCTCAACCGCGGGCAATATTTGCGCAGTTCCATACGCTCAGGATGCGTCTTCTTATTCTTGGTAGTCGTGTAATTACGGTCTCCTGTCTCGGTACATGCCAAAGTAATGACAACTCTCATCTCAAGCAACTCTCCTTAATCGTAATGTTTACGATTAAGTATTTTACAGGCTCTTACATCACTTGTCAATCAGCCTATTCTTGTCGCTGAAATCATGACCACCCGTCCAACGGGTGGTTTGCACTTGGGGTATAACCCCCTGTTGCCAAACTGCGCCTAAAGACGCTAGCCTGACCACAAATCTGTTCAGGCTCAGTGTAATTTGTCACTTTCACTAACCAGTTAAACTGGTTTATTTCTTTTTGCTCCTGTTACTGCTAAACGGATCTTCGTACTCTTTTACACTCAACTTATCTATTGCTTGGTCATGTGCTTCTTGTTCACGAATGTATTTTGCTACGGTTGCTTCATTTAGGCCCACTGTACTTACATAATAGCCTTCTGCCCAAAATTTTCGATTCCCATATTTATACTTTAGTTGCGCGTGCTTTTCAAAGATCATTAGCGAACTTTTCCCCTTCAGATATCCCATGAATGTGGACACGGCTATCTTTGGGGGGATCGCTACCAGCATGTGTACATGATCTGGCATCATATGACCTTCCAGGATGTCCACTCCCTTATACTTACATAAACGTTTGAAAATTTCGATTAAGTCTTTCCTCACTTGATTATAGATCTCTTTCCGTCTATACTTCGGGGTGAACACAATGTGGTATTTGCACATCCACTTCGTGTGAGCTAGACTATAGCTCTTGTTTGCCATCTAAGACCATTCCTTTCAATTGAGCCTGAACATCTCAATTCTATCGGGATGGTCTTATTGGTCAAACCCTCGATCCCTCCACCCGCATAGCGGGTGGTTTTTTGTTTCGCGCGTTTCACGCACTCAACTGGCTAAAGCCATAATAAAAACAAAACAGGGCGCCCCTCACCTTAACAAGTGAGAAGCACCCTGTTCTTATATAGAAATTCATTTCAAGCGGTTAATCTTAGAAATTGAAGTCTTCGTCCGTGAGCGGCTCAACGTTCAGCGCACGTACGTAGCCGTTACCTTTTTTGGAGAAAAAGTCATGCTGCTTCGTATTCGTGCGGATACCATTGAGTACGATCGGATTGATCTCCTCGTCCTCGAACGGTGGCTCCAGGCCCAGATTCATAAATGCCTTGTTAGCATTGTAGCGCAAGAACGTCTTAACCTCGTCCACTAAGCCAATCTTCGTATATATCAGCTCCGTATACTGCTCTTCATTAGCATGAAGATCTTTCAACAGCCCCTGCAGCGTATCGGATACATCCTTCTGTTCTTTTTCATCGAGTTGTGCGAAAACTTCCTGCGCCAGTACACCGACATACACACCATGAATGCTCTCGTCGCGCAGAATCAAGTCGATGATCTCACCGCTACAGGTCATCTTGCCCTGACCCGCCAGATAGAGTGGATAGAAAAATCCACTATAAAACAAGTAGCTCTCCAGGAGAACGGATGACGCCATGGCCAAGTACAGTTCACGTGGTGAATTGATGCTTGTATAGTATTCGCGAATGGTCGCAGCCTTCGTCTGCAGCATCGGGTTCTGCTCCACCCAGCGGAAAATTTCATCAATCTCTTCATTAGAAGCTAGCGTAGTAAAAATGCTGCTGTACGACTTGGCGTGGATCTGCTCCATCATACCCATAAAGCCAAGCACTGCTTTACGCTGCAGCCCCTCCACATGCTCCATAATCTGCGGCATGCCGACGCCGCCCTGCACTGTATCAAGCAGTGTCAGCCCACCAAGCACCTTCATATATGCTTCTTTCTCATCTTCGTTCAACGTCATCCACGACATTTTGTCATCGGACAACGGGATTTCATCATCGGTCCAGAACTGCATAATATTCTGATTCCAGAACATCATCGTAAAATCATCATCCGGACGGTTCCAGTTAACTGCTTGTAATGCGCACATCGCTGTTTCTCATCCTTTCTTCTTCTCTGTTACACCGAGCAGGTAAGGCATTCTTCCACAGACAGCTTCTTCGTCCGCGTATAATACAACGATTTCAACCCTTTATGTGCGGCGTATAAATAATAGCGCGCCAGCTGCCGAGTCGTCACATTACTGTTCACATGCAGAACCGTCGAGATACCTTGGTCAATATGCGGTGCAATTTCCGCGATCAGATCGATGACCTTGAACTGATCCATTTGATAAGCCGATTTATAGAAGAACATATTTTCCGCGCTCAAGTATGGCATCGGGTAATAAGTCGTCGAATTCGCATAAGTACGGGTCTCGATTTGTTCCACGACAGGCATCACACTGGATGTCGCATTCTGAATATAGGAAATACTTGCGGTCGGCGCGATTGCCAACCTGTAGGCATGATATAGTCCATTCTTCATCACGGATTGCTGCAGCTCTGCCCAATCCTCAGGAGAAGGGATGTACATACCTTCAAACAGTCCAGCCACCTTATCAGTGCGTGGACGGTAATCCGTATCCACATAACGACTGAAATACTCACCTGTCGCATATTCGGACTGCTCGAAACCGGCGAAAACTTCGCCTGTCTGTACAGCAATTTCCATACTTTTTTCCAGCGAATAATAATTCATCATCGCAAAGAAAGTGCGGGCAAAATCTCTCGCCTCTTCGCTCTCATATGCAATTTTGTTCTTGGCCAGGAATCCGTGCAAATTCATGACCCCAAGACCAACGGAATGCATCTCCCGGTTCGCCTTGGCAACACCTGGAGCGTTCGCTATGCTCGTCATGTCACTAACAGCCGTCAAGGCTACCATGCCTTCATGTACGGATTCACGGACCTTCTTCCGCTCCATCACGTTCACGATGTTCAATGAGGCAAGGTTACAGCTGATGTCGCGGCGGATCATATCCTCCTGGCCGTAATCCTTGATCTCCGATGTCTCCTGCAGTTGGAAAATTTCCGTACACAGGTTGGACATTTTGACCTGCCCGATATTTTTCAAGGCATGCTGGTTGTTCGCGTTGCTCTTGTTCATGATATATGGATAGCCGGATTCTAGCTGAACCATAGCGATCTTCGTCAACATGTCCCGTGCGCTCATCAATTTCTTCTTCTTCACCCGGTCGTCAGCTAGCAGCTTGTCATACATCACGTCCAGATCCATATCGTCCAGATGTGTTCCGTAAGCTTTGTATACACTATATGGACCGAACACATGAATCGGTTCGTTAGCCTTGGCCAGTTCATAGAAGCGGTTCGGTACAATCAAACCGATCGACAAAGTTTTCAAGCGGATCCGCTCATCGGCGTTGATCTTCTTGCTATCCAGAAACTCTGCGACATCCCAACCGAAAATGTTGTAATACCCTGCGCCCGAGCCTTTACGCTGTCCCATCTGATCTGCGTAGGAGAAAGCGTCCTCCATCAGCTTCAGCACCGGCATAATTCCTTTGGCCGCACCTTCCACGCCTTTGATCGCTTCGCCGCGTCCACGCAGCTTCGACAGGTTAACTGCGACACCTCCGCCGATTTTGGACAACTGCATGCATGTATTTAGCACATAGTTGATTGAATTCAGCGAATCGTCCATTTCCAGTAGGAAGCAGGAGACCATCTCGCCGCGCCGGCTCTTGCCCGCATTCAGGAACGTTGGAGTGGCTGGCTGCAGCCGTTGCTCCATCATCGATCGTGCCAGCGTGCTGGCCGTATCTGCATTTCCTCGGCCAAGATGTAGTGCTACGATGGCCACCCGGTCGGGATAATGCTCCAAATATTTGGACTTGTCATTCGTCTTCAATGCATAGTCCGTGTAAAATTTCGATGCAGCCATGTAAGACGGAAATTCAAATCGATAGCTATGGGTAATAGCAAATACTTGATCGACTTCATCAGCCGTATACCGTTCGTACACATTTTCATAATAGTCATGATCGATCATATATCGTACTTTATCGGCCGTAGTCGGGAAGGTCATTGTTCTACCCGCTACTTCCTTCATAAACTCAGCAACAGCTTCCCGGTCCTTCTCTAATTGGAAGAACCCGTTCTCATCACGCTGCATCAATTGATTGTTCAGTTCAATATGCCGCAACCCGGCTCACCTCCTGCTTGAAGTCTTCAGCATCCCTCTTCGTCCCGGACAGCTCAAATTTGGCCACAACTGGCACTTGGTAACGCTCGGAGATTAAATCCGCACTCTTCGCAAATCTCTCTCCCCAATTGCGGTTGCCGCTGGCCGCCACACCGAGCATCCGACCATGATTATGTTCCAGAAATGCTGAGACTCTTGGCGGTATCTGACCGAACCCGGTCGTATATGTAATCAGCACAAACGGCTCCTCAAGCGTCATTCCCTCGTCAATTTGTACAGCAGGCAAGTCAAGCTTCTGAATGAACCGTTTTACATTCCCTGTCTTGGAATCATACGCAATTAGCATCGATACTCCCTCACTTTTCCCCTTGCAATCTATCTCTTTCCTATATTTCAAATATAAAGGTTAAAAACCTATAAACAAACAACATCTTGTTGCGCTAAATCAATTTACCACCTATATATAGTATTGTCAATCCGCACAAACGTCCCAAACCGGCTGTGAAAAGTTATAGATTAGGAGAAAAAGCGCTTAAATCCCGCCTATATCCTGTCCCTCGTCAGATCGCTTTTTTAAATGAGCGTTTTGCAGTAATCTGAGGCCTTGAGCCGTAAGGATTTTCGGACATAAAAAAGGGACTTCACCCCAACTTGGAGAAGTTTTCAAGTGACCAAACCCAAAAACCTCAAGGATGGAGGAAGTCACTTTGTATATTCTCCAAGAATGTCTGTTTTCCTTCGAAGAACTTTTAAAAATTCAACCCAAGGAGAGATTGCCGATCTTCTTCAGTTCTCTCGATCTGAGACCGTATGCCAAGGAACTGAGAAGCCGTTCACCCCGAGGCGCTGAGGGATACTGCAGACAAGGTATTCTACGAGCACTCTTGGCTGCGCCGCTTGAAGGAATAAGTACCTTTTCAGGGTTGCATAAGCGTTTGGATACGGATCTCCGGTTTCGTTATCAGTGTGGTCTTCCGCTGGATCGAGAAGCTCCTTCCATATCCACATTAAGCCGAGTTTTCTCAGAACTGACGAGAAAGGACTTGGCAAAACGGCTTTTTGAGGATTTGGTCACACGCTGTCAGCAGGAAGGTATCATAGAAGGCAGTAACGTCGCCATAGACAGCGCCGCTCTCCGCGCTTACGAGAAAAAGCAGCCCAAACGCAAAAGCGAGCAAACGGGTAATGCGAACTGGGGCGCAAAAATTGATTCCTTCGGCAATAAAATCACATGGTTTGGTTACAAAATTCATCTGGCGGTCGATACGAAAAGTGAATTGCCGATCGCCTTGGAAGTAACGCCGGCGCATGTCAATGATGGAGAAATGGCGCCGGGCCTGATCGAGAAAACAGCGTCCAGGACGAGCACACGATTTTTCATACTCGATGCGGGCTACGACCAAATGAAAGTTTATGAGGCCGCCCGCAACGTCAAGGCACAAGCCATCATTCCCCTTAATCTGCGGGGGGAGAAGGAACCGCCTGCTGGCATGACCTCGAACGGAACACCGTGCTGTTCCATGGGTTATGCGATGACATACTGGGGAGTTGACGGCGATATGCATAAATTTCGCTGCCCGCATGCCACGGGTAAAGTCGACTGTCCGCTTGGCATGGCTGCCTGCTCGTCTTCAAACTATGGAATGGTCGTCAAAGTAAATGCGAAGGATGATCTCCGGCGATACAGCATCCCTCATCGGGATACAAAGCGTTGGAAGGAACTTTACAATGAACGAACCAGCGTAGAACGCTGCAACTCCCGATTGAAAACCTATTTGACGGCAGACGCCGCACATGTCCGGGGCATTCAGAAAGTCACAACTCACCAGTATTTGAATGCCATTGTTCTGCTTGCATCTGCGCTCGCCGTTTCTCATCATTCAAAACGGGCTGCCGCTTAAAAAACGAGCTGTTCTAAAATTCTGCAAGTCTGCCCTTTTCTTCACCCATATAATACCATTTTCGAAAATTACCCCTTAACGACAGTGAATATGCTATCGCTTCTTCTCTGAAACGGAATTATGCAAAACACTCAAATAAATAATTTTGAAGAAATCTTGAACCTGCAAAGCCAGTCGGCGGCATTGAAATATAAGAACGATAGACAAGAGATTAGCTACAGCGTAAACTTTTTAAGAGGCGTTGAAAAATCAAGGTATAAGGAAGGATATCGTTACCCATGAAAAAGTTTCTTTCCGTCGAATGGCTTGCCGTGCTGGCAGGTATATGTATCATCGGATATATTCTGTTCGCCAGGCCATTTATTGGAGTAGCGGACAATGGCGACTTTCTGCGAGTCATGGGAACCGCCGGACTGAATTACGGAGTTCCAGACGAGTCCTACGGCGACCGGTTTTTCGGATATGCACACCAATACTTTGCGTATAATCATTTTTTTCAGCTCTTATATATTTCAACACAAATTATTGTTGTCGCCGTTGCCCGCTTGATTGGGTATGCCGTTCATCCGTCATCCTTCGATATACGCGTGCTTGGGGCTCTATACTCATTGCTTCTGTTGGCGGCAACTTATATCATCGTTCGTCATAACAAATATAAATCGACCCTGGTGGGAGCCGTGCTGGCCGTTTGTCTACTGTTTATGTTCTATGATGTAGGCTACATCTCTTATTTCAATTCTCTGTATGGAGAACCCGTCTCGCTTGTATTCATGCTGCTGTCAGTAGGATTCGGCCTATGTCTCCTTCATCAGGAGAAACCCTCAAAGCTTGTGCTTTGGCTATTTTTTATTTCGGTATTCTTCCTGACCGGCTCCAAAATCCAAAATACGCCGGTCGGCATCTTGTTCGCGCTGCTCGGTCTGCGCTTTATGACGCTCCGTAACAACCTGAGCTGGCGCCGTCTAACGATCGGGCTGTCAGCTTCGATATGTCTCATTTCGGTTGTCTTGTATATTGCCGCTCCTAAAGAGCTGAAGAATATCAATCTATATCAGACCGTCTTCTACGGAATTTTGAACGATTCTCCCGATGTCAAGGAAGATCTGGAAGAGCTCGGTCTGCCCGGACATCTGTCCGTGCTGGCCGGCACGAACTATTTTCAGACCGATACGGCAATCAAGCAGGATGACCCCGCCATGAAGCTCGATTTCTATGACCGGATTTCACATACGGATATTTTATTGTTTTATTTCAAGCACCCGGCTAGACTCATAGACAAAATGGAATATGCTGCAAACAACAGCATGAACATCCGGCCTTATTACCTGGGCTCGTATTTGAAGCAGGAGAACCTGCCTTCAGGCACTCTCGCCTTCAGCTACAGCGGCTGGAGTCAATTCAAGAATACTCATATGCCAAGGTCGTTGCTCTCTATCACCCTTTTCTATGCAGCCTACTATGCTGTAGCGATATGGGAGTACATTCGCTGCCCGGACCGGAACAGCCGGATTCGGACGGAATTGATGATGCTGATTGGCTTGGCGGGGATCATCGGGTTCATGGTTCCTATCCTTGGCGATGGCCAGGCGGATATAGGCAAGCATCTGTTCCTGTTTAATGTGTGCTACGATATGATGATTGTTGTTTCGGTAGTATGGCTGTTATATCAACTGGTGAATCTTCGAATCTTCCGATCTTCTGCTGACCATTAAAACAGTTTCATCGATAAGAAAATAAGGGTAGTCCGCTGAAATGACTTCTGCGGGACTACCCTTTTATTATCTAATAAAGTGCATCTAGAGTATGTTTGGTTAAAGAGAACTCCTCAAACCGACTTATTCCAGATTACTTTAAATTTTCCTACTATGTAATCCTTATTGGATCACGTTTTATGCTATAATATGGAAACACCCTGGAATAGTAACTACAAAGTAATGTCCAACAAATAAATACACATATTTCTATGGAGATATCATGATAGTAGTAATTATTGATGATGGTGTTAGTACTCATACGACCAATAATTTAATATTCTCATTGCAAGTTGATGAGCATGAGATGATTAATAGTTTCACTGTATATACTGATGCTCTAAGTCACGGTAGTATTTGTGCAGCCATTATTCAAAAGTATGCTCCACATGCTTTGATAGGGAGCATAAAGATACTGGATAGTGAAACCAAGAGGGGAGACTGTACTAATCTTGAAAGGGCGATTTATTGGTGTATTGACCACGATATAAAAATCATCCACTTAAGTTTAGGTACTGTATCTGTTTATGATTATCCTTCTCTTTTAAAAGCAATCAATAATGCTTACGAGCATGGTATCATTATTATTTCTGCCTGTAAAAATGGGAGCCAGACCTCTTATCCGGCAGCTTTCTCCAACGTAATTGGTGTTCAATGTGATTCTACTCTTAAAAACGATGCTTATTATGCACGGGAACCAAATTATCATGGAATTGACTTCTCTGCCAGTGCAGTGCATGAAATAAAAGAACTCATTTCGACTCCCTTTCAGGGACTAACACCAATATGTAACAGCTATGCTGCTCCTGTTATTACTGCTAAAGTTTATTCAATCTTGGCAGAACATCCTTATATGACATTTGATCAAATTAAAAAAGAATTAAATAAAACCAGTAAACTGGTTATCCCATCTTACTACCCTATGGTTTATAAGAGTATAGATTGGGTCCACCATGTTAAATTGCTGGTTTTGGGTGAATCTCCAGTTTCTCCAACAAATATGCATTATTGGAATATAGATGAAATAATAGCCCTTGAATCTAATTCAGCTTTACAGGACTTGCTTCATTCTTCATTGGGAGATTTACCTATAGCCATTAGTATTAGTAATTCCTTAGATATCAAAAAATTCACCCCCATAAAAACTCGTCCGCTGGTGTTTCTGAATAGAGTAAATGTTCAAGATTGGCAACAGTATGCTACGCGAATATTCATTCCTACTCTAATAGATGATTACGCCACGAATCAACGAATCCATAATGAACGACCTGTAGTAGCAATTCTCCAGGATACCATACTTTCCGATTTTCCTCTTAGTGCAGTGTTGAAAGAGATGTTTAACCAAAGGGATCATTACGCTCTGTTTTTTTCTGAATATCCGATTGACATTCTTGTTGGAGCTGTATATATAGACAATACCGAATTTTACCAATATCATTGTATGAATATGGCTAAACTTTTAAACGCCGAATTACTTCTTGTACATACAACTTTAGAAAACTTACATATACTAAAACCGGATATTATCCTTTATGATAAGACCTGCAAAAACCGCCTGCTCAAAATACCAAAGGACAACACCCATATTATATTTACTGATCATCGCGACCCTACAGAGATATTCCAAATCATTTGTGATATCATTTGTGAGTAAATTACCTAAAAAACAACGAGGCTTTTTAATCCTCGTTGTTTCCTGATTCGCGCTTTTGATATAAGTTATATAGCCCATATGCGTAACTATAACCATATTCAAGTGTTGTCGTTTTTATTTGTTCTGGTAATGGCAATGAAGAAGTTAACGCCATGGTTTGCAATCCGCTTAATGGATTTTGTTTTTTCTTATCCTTTTTCATTCCAAATTTTTCTTCGGAGTCATTTTCTTGCTTGGAAGGTCCATCACAGACGGTATGATGAAATCCTATCTCACCATCTACTGTAATTGTGACCAATTGGGACATACTTTTAACAGATTCCGGATCAATTTCCGCATTCAGTTTAATATCGTCTTCAAAATACTTTTGAATCTTAGATGCAATCTGTTTTGCATATTCCGGATCCTTGTCCATTTTCTCTTGAACAGTAGGATGAATCATGACAACATGAAGTCCCTTTTGTATTTTTTCAAGATCACGTTGTACCCACGGTTCATAGCCAGTAGCCGTTTGTGTCTGAGGTTTCCAAGCTCTTAATTCATTGATAGTACTTCTATCGATCCTGTCATCATAAAGCTTTGAAGTTGGAAAATCCAGCCGATTCCAGTATTTAAATTGAGAAGCATCCAGTACGTGATATTTCAGATCCGGATAAATTTCTTTTAGACTCTGCTCTGCGCTAACAAACGGAGTTGTTTTCTCTGGCTTTTCTGCTTTCTGTGTTGCGTTACTCAATATTTTTTGAAAATCAAGAACAGCCATCGAACTATTATTATTGTTTTTGGAATAATTCAGCAATGCAGAAACATTCTGTATGTCCATTTATTTACCTCCTAATGAAATTTTTAGGTGATAATTTTATAGTATATTTATCGGCTAAATCACTCCACTTTTTATATCATATTTGTCAGCCTGTAGATGGTACAATCTTGAGTACTCGCCATTCAAATTCATTAACTCCTTATGTGTTCCCTGTTCTATAATCCTTCCTCCCTCTAAAAAAATAATCCGGTCTGCTAAATGTACGGCAGAAAGACGATGTGAAGTATAAATGGCAGTTTTATCTGACCATAGAGTACTTATATTCTGAAACATCGTGTGTTCTGCTTCAGGATCAAGGGATGCGGAAGGTTCATCGAATATAATTACGGAACAAGATCGGTAAAGGGCACGTGCAAGGGCTATTTTTTGTCTCTGACCGCCTGATAATTCTAAACCTTTCTCACTGAAAAATTTGGTCACATAGGATTCTAACCCGTCGGGTGCATGCTGAAGAATATGATCCGCCCCTGCTTGATGCAATATATTTACTACTTCTTGATCACTAATTGTTTTTTGAGAATCAGAGATTGTTACATTCTCTCGTAAGGAAAATGAATAATTTACATACTGTTGAAATAAGGTACTGAACTGTTTACGCAAACTTTGTAAGTTATATTCCTGAACATCTACTCCATTTAACAGGATATATCCTTCCGTTACGTCGTAAAAACGGAGCAATAACTTGATAATCGTACTTTTCCCAGCACCATTAGTTCCTACTAGACAAATCTTTTCTCCTGCTTGAACTGTAAAATTGAGATGCTGCAAAATATACACATCTGTATCTGGGTATTTAAAACTTACATCTCGAAATTCTATTGATACAGGCCCTACGAGATCTTTATCTCCCTTATCTAGAATACGATTGTGATACTGGTTAAATCGCTGTAAAGTATCAATTTTGAGTTTGTCTCCATAAATAGACATCCCCGTTTGAATGACCAGATACAGCCCACCTGTCAATTGAGTTAACAACCCAGTATACAAGGTATAGTCCCCAATGGTCCGTAGGCCCGATAAAATATCCCTTGAAAGGGAAACCAGGATAAAAACTGAAACAAACTCAGGTAATAAATTCAAGAATACGGTTATTACGGTTTTACCCTTTAATACTTTTCTTTTCCCATTAAAATGCAAACTCCAAATAGTTTTGTATTTATTCATCAGCAAATCCTTCAAATGAAATAACCTGATGTCACTCGAGAATGTTTTTTCACCCGATATCCATCGAATATAATCCATTTGCCGTTCCTTTGGCGTCTGCTCCAAACTCCACATGTACAATAATCTAGTGTATTTTTGATTAGCAATGACTGTTGGTAAAATGGTTACAGTAACGACAACGGCAAACAAGATGCTCTCTTTTGAAAATAGCACCCAAGAGCTCACCAAAGCTACCCAAGCCCCAATAAACTGAAACACATTCCAAGCCACACTATTTAAGGCATACACATCTCGTTCTACTGCATGAAGGATATTTTGATATTTCGGACTATCGAAATATTCCATATCCATACCAAGCTTCTTGTGCATTAATTCTACATTTATATAATTCTGAAGTAAGTTTTCTTGCATGGTCTGTGTATATTCATGGATTTTAGATAAAATAGCCGTGGTTAGATTAACGACCCCGAGAAGGATTAGAATTAGTAAGAAATTCGAGTTCTGGCTCTCGAAAGAAAGAGAGAGGGTGTCAATCAATTTTTTTGTTAATAGGATTGTAATGAAAGGAAGCAAAGCATTGACAATTTGTATCATTACATTGCAAATTGTATAACTCTTTGCGGCAATCCAGCAGATATGTAAAGAATATTTAATGGCATGGAAAAAACCTGTAGTATCCTTCATAAACATCGCCATATAATTTTTTTATTGATCATACAACGTATGAACTAGTTAAACGGTTAATTTCACGAAGCAGGGCATTATACGTTACCAGTTTCATTTCATCGATCAATTCATTCGGGATGCATATATCGAATACTTTTTCTACTTCTAATAACAACATCACGAAATGTCTCGCTTTCATATTAATCGGTTCTTCAAAGAATAAAGTGTCTTTAAGATTTTTCGGAAAAGGATAGCAAAATAATTGAAGGAATAAATTATCTAATTTCTGATCATTATCCATTAATTTTCACCTCTTTAGACTGTTCTGTAATTTCCAAACATCTGTAAAGTATTGATAAGATGCTTGCACAAAGACTCACCAGTACCATCGAAATGATTAAAGTAATAATTTTGTGGTAAATCAGTAGGCCTTTTCTCGGATTCATAAAACCTAAGAGTAGCCGTTGAAACACTGGTAACATCCAATATACTGTTGGACACTACAAAAGCGTTAATATCAATTTCAAACTTGCTCCTTACTATTTCCTGCATCTTATCCGCAAAGGTATTATCATAAAAATTATGGAATAATTTCATAACGGCATAATCACAATGAACAGCATTAGAAATAAGATAAGGAAATATTCCAAAATTCCCGTTATGCTTTTCATCCAGTGGCATCATTTCACCTGGCAGGCCTATCACAATGATGTCTGGTTTCTCTTCCAATTCTATTCTTCTTATGAAATGGTTGAAAAAGAAAACCTTGTCCGTATCGGAATACTGCTTCTCATACATGAAACTAGGGAAGGAAAGGAACTCCTCAGCATCTGTTTCATTTTTCCGGGTAAGAATCGTTTTTACCTTATATCCGGCTTTTTGTATGCCTTTATGCAGATATAAAATGGTATCCAGTTTTTCGGTATGCTCAAACATACCGAAAACAAAAACTATAGGAGCCATTCCTGTAATGAATTAATTTGAGGTTTGAATAAAAAGAGCGTCTCCTGTATGCTGGGTTCCGAATGGTCGACATTCATTCCCTAAGTTAGAAGGAGGACGCTCAATATGAAGTATAAACAATCTAAGAAACAGAATCAACGTATTGAACAAATTACCGAAAATACACTGGTTATCGGTGCAGACATCGCCAAAGAAACCCATGTAGCACGCGGGATCGATTTTCGTGGGATCGAATTGGGAAAAGATTGTGTATTTAAAAACGACCGTTCAGGTTTGTTAAAACTAGTATCGTGGATGAAGGAACTTCAACGGCAACATGCCAAGACTGACGTCATCTTCGGCATCGAACCAACCGGACACTACTGGTTTACCCTGGCTGAGTTTCTACAGCATGAGGGCATTAAACTAGTTATCGTAAACCCTCATCATGTTAGCAAGAGTAAAGAACTTGAAGACAATTCACCAACGAAAAACGACTACAAGGATGCCAAGGTTATTGCAGATCTCGTTCGTAACGGCCATTATTCGGAGCCCCGGCTTCCAAAGAGCGTTTATGCGGATTTACGCATCCTCATGAATCATCGAGAAAAGGTTATGTTAAACCTGGGTCAAGTCCAAAGACGGATTCAAAATTGGCTCGACCGGTTCTTTCCTGAATATCAAAACGTGTTTGCTGACTGGGAAGGAAAAGCCTCTCTCATCACGCTTGCAGAATTTCCTACCCCGCAAGAAATTGTAACACTTGGAGCTTTCACAGTTTTGAAACGGTGGAAACAAGAGGTTAAACGGGCGGTTGGCATGAAGCGAGCAGAGAAACTGGTTCAAGCAGCTCAGGACTCTATCGGCCTCACAGAGGGTTTAATGGCAGCCAAGATTGAATTGAAGAACTTGCTGGAGCAGCATACTTTGTTTACTCGGCAGATAGACGACATCATGAGACAGGTGGTAGAACTGCTTGAACAGATCCCTGGTTCGGAAGAAATGCTAACGGTTCCTGGGGTTGGAGTCGTAACATTGGCTGGATTTCTGGCCGAGGTAGGCGATCTCAAAGGATATAATCATAGTCAGCAGATTATACGGCTTGCGGGCTTTAATCTAAGGGAGAACAGTTCTGGGAAGAAGAAAGGGAAGTCCACGATTACCAAACGGGGACGGTCTCGACTTCGAGCTTTACTGTTCCGTGCGATGATGCCCATGGTGGCAAAAAATACAGAATTTAAAGCGCTGCATCACTATTACACGAAACGAGCCCAGAACCCGCTAAAGAAGAAACAATCTATTGTAGCCTTATGTGGAAAACTCATTCGAGTATTGCATACGTTGGGAACAAAACAGATACGCTACAATGCAAATGACGTATTGGGACCGGTACGCCAGTCTCAGCTACAGATGGTTGCTTAATTCAAACATTAACGATTCATCTTGCTTCACAGTGCTTAGACTTCAAACGCGACAAACAGAAGCACGGAGTAGCCGCAGATTTTTCATCATAAGGGCAACGACCCAGTAAAGGAGCAAGAAGCGGCATCCACCCCTTGAGAGGTAGAACGAAGGAATGTGAGGGCATAGACCCAGTGTGACATGGGAGGGTAAACCGTCGAGGGAATTGTGGATATCCAAGGTGCGATCATAGGTACCATCCACAGATTGGAAAATGTGTTCCAGGCTTTATTCCCGTCACCGGTTCCTCGAGAAAAATATGTCATAACAGCATGATATCCCCATCTCTTGAGAACATCGTGTTTGAGATTCTAAGAAAACGTGAGCAAATGAAAGAAAACATTAATTTATAGTGGGAGAATGATTATGTCTCGTAAGAATATTACTATAACCCATGTTCAATTCCATGCAAAGACAGATATTTGGTGATATTTGCATGGAATAACATCATCACCAATCATGCTGGCTTTGCTACTTGAGATCCTACATTTATTCAAGGAGTGAGTCTACATGAGGTATATCAACGCTAATGACATTCTCCCAAAAGAATTGGTTGAAAAATTGCAAGATTTTATACAAGGTGAATACATCTACATTCCGGCAATTAAAGATCAACATAAAAATTGGGGAGAATTATCCGGTTTTCGTAAAGAGATTGATAGGAGAAATAGTGAAATAATACAAGCATATAATTCTGGTAATTCGATTCAGGAACTTGCAGAATCTTACTGCCTTTCTGTTTATGCTATCAGAAAAATAATTTATAACAAATAAAAACGCTGAACTGCGATCCTTATTGTGCACAAATTATAAGATGATCCCTGTACTCACACGGGACCATCTTTTTTTGTCCCCTGATGCAGGTTATACCAAACATTACAGAGCCGTTTTGTGTATAGTTTATGTGATTTCTATCTGTTACCTTAATTACTAGCGGTTCTTCTAAAATGTAGCAGGACAAACGGAGGTTAATATAATGGATGCTATTGTAAATATACAAAGAACATTAATCAACAACTTTTCTAATGCAATGAAGTTTTTACTTTGGATGTGGGTACCAACATCCTGAAAGTTTAGGATCTGGAGGAAAGAATAATGTTGAACGTTACTATTTTTAACATGGATGGTATTCATGTTGGGGAAATGGAACTTGAAGAATCTATTTTTGGTATTATTCCCAATGAATCAGTTATGCATGATGCAGTTCTAAATTATCTAGCAAATAATCGCAGTGGAACCCAATCTGCATTAACACGTGGTGAAGTTAGGGGCGGTGGCAGAAAACCATATAAGCAGAATAAAATTGATAAATCTAGAGCAGGTTCGATTCGTATGCCACATTGGCGCGGTGGAGGAGTTGTGTTTGCTCCTAAACCTCGCGACTATAGCTACAAACTCAATAAAAAGGTTAAGCGGCTCGCGATAAAATCTGCCTTATCAAGCAAAGTACAGAATAAAGAATTCATTGTCGTCGATGAAATCAAGTTGGATAACTACAGGACAAAGTCTATAGTAGCTATGCTTAATGCTCTTGGGGCAGAGAAAAAGGTGCTAATTGTTACACCTATGATAAATAACTTTGTTTTTAAGAGCGCCAATAACATTCCTGGTGTAGAAACCACTGTAGCAGATTCACTTAATGTATACAACGTTCTGAATTGTGATAAATTAATAATCGCCAAGGAAGCCGTCAATATGATTACGGAAATGTACTCTTAACATTTTTAACCCGTCAAAACCTTGTAAAATCAAGACTTTTGACGGTTTTTTTATTCTTGCCTATATTAATAGTCTAGCAGACGTCCATTATCGTTCCATTGACCGTACAATTCAGTCCTTGAACTTTTTTTGCTCCTGGGAGACAGTCTCTGCGCTAGATCCGTCTCCGATAAATTGTTCTGCAGCCAAATCCTTAAATCTGCTCTCGATTTTACTGGAATTAGATCTCCGATTTCCATAAATCAAATCCATTCTCCTGTTCTGAATAGATTTATACGCCTAAGGGATATGCAAAAATGAGTTACTGTTTGTTGGAAATTACGTTATTTAGAAACTTATCTGCGTCACTATTAAACTTCCAGGAAACTCCGAACTTATCGACCAGCATCCCAAAGCACGAAGACCAAGGCGTATTGGATAACGGCATGATAACATAACCACCTACAGACAAATTAGAAAAATATTTTTCTAGTGCCTGTTTATCATCATTAACGATACTAATCAGTATATTATTACCTTTAACCAACTCGCCCGTTACACTCTTCATCGAAGGTATAATATCCGACATCATGATTTTCCCGCCTGCAAATTCTACTGAAGACTCCATGATCATATTTAACTCATTTTCCGGTAACGGGTAGTTTGGATCTTGCGGAAAATCCTTAAATTTAACTTTTTTTACTTCAATTGCATTTAAAGCCTCCGAATAAAAATCAATCGCTTGTTCTGCAACCCCATCAAAGTTTAAATAGACAATAGCTGACATAAAGTAAAACCTCCTTCTTGTTATAAATGTAGTATAATGAATAAGAGGTGACATATGTATGTCACCATTTATAAATAAAGTTCAAAAAAGAAGGAGAACATATGGAAAAGGTTGAGAGATTAATATCCATCATCATGATATTGCTGAAAAAGGATGTTGTTTCAACCAAAGAATTCGCACAGTTATTTAACGTTACCAAAAGAACGATTCTTCGTGATATGGAAACATTGAGTTTATCAAATATCCCCATCTATTCTGTCAACGGAGTTCATGGTGGCTATGGTATTATGGACGAATATAAGGTTGATAAACGTCTTTTAAGCAGCTCTGACTTGGAGAATATATTGACCGCGCTCGGCGGATTGGAACAAATTCTAATTAGCGAAGAAGTTGAAGTGACGATAAAAAAAATAGAAGCCATGGTTAGCCCGTTGTCCCCGAAAGGTTCCATCCAACTGTCATTTTATGATTGGGAGGGTCGGTCCGAAATTCGTCAAATCTTGAAGATGTGTCAAGAGGCCATATTAGCGAGAAGATTGATTTCATTTGATTATATCGATAAAAATGGCATGATAACGAAGAGAATGGTCGAGCCCTATCAGCTTCATTTCAGTGAAACGAGTTGGTATTTGAAAGGATTCTGTTTGCATCGCATGAGATTTAGAACATTTAAATTATCTAGGATCGATCAGTTTCATGTAGATGAAAAAACATTTAACCCTAGGGATTATTCGTTAGAACAAGAACATGAAACAAGTTATCAACCGGAACTAGTCGCTGTAAGAGCGTTGATTTCGCCCAGCATACAAGATCACTTCATAGAAAGGTATGGTCGAAAGAGTATTGAAAACTATAGTTCTGAACTTTTATTGGCAACAATCCATGTTCCTCAAAACAGTATTGGATTTCAATTTCTAGCAAGCTTCGGTACAAATCTAGAAATAATAGAGCCAAAAACTTATGTTGAAGATTTTCGAAATTATTTGCATGAAATGATGAAGAAATATTCTTAAGAAGGTAACGCACAAGTGTTGAGCAATACTTATAATCCCCTAATATGCAAAAAGCTCCTGAACCGCCTTAAGGACATTTCAGGAGCTGATTTTTTAGGCATGGTAAGATCGAGTCGCAGGCTTGGACCACCCCCTCCGCTAATTTAAGCGATGAACAGAGGCTATCTGTAATATATCTTTTATTATGGTGTCTCTTAGATCGAAATAATCTGTAAGCAATCCTGAACTTCCTTCAGCGCTTCCACCGTTCTCCATTCTTTGCGATAACCAAGACAAGCGCAGATCATCTCCGTCTCCTGTTCCTTCATTCGCTTGCGATAATGAACATGACCCATTATCCCGTAGCGCACCTTGTATTTATGATACAGTTCAGCATACTCATTACTCCCAAGAAAAGCATTAAAATACTGCCACTGCGGATGATCGACAGGCGCCTTAAAATAAGGGTGGGTGAGCATATGGGTAACCATAATAATATTTTGGCCCTGATGACGCTCCAATTCCTGCTCTAAATGGCGATAGAAGTAACGATGAATCTCCTGATTGCTCATGTTCCACTTCACGTAAATGCTATCCTGCCAGGTGCGGTCCATAGCATGCATTTTCTCGAAATCGGCGAAACTGTATTTGGGCTCGCCCATTGTATAGTCGTACCAGCCGGAATTGCCGATAACGACCCAATCGTCATCAAGCTGGATTGGATTCTGACTCAAACAGCCTTCATAAGACTGATATTGTCTGTAAATCTCCCAAGTATCGGTTATACCGTTATCCTTGCTCCAATAATCATGGTTACCCGGTACGAACAGCACCGGAATGCCTGATTCAGCCTTCAGTCTTCTCAGTACAGCCATGCTTCGGTTCACATCATTAGAGATATCGCCGGCAATGATCAGATGCTGCAATTCACTTGCAGCAACGACCTCGAGCAATACCTCCTCAATCAGCGGCTGCCCGGACACTTCGTTTAGATCAACATGCAGATCCGATATGACTCCTAATCTCATGAACTGCTTCCTCCTCATATAAATGACAACTAACGTAATGACCGGCTTCCTGACTGCGAAGTACAGGGGTAGAGTGACGGCACTGCTCCACAGCCAAAGGACATCTGGGATGGAAAGCGCAACCGGGCGGCGGAGAAATGGGATTAGGAACATCTCCAGACAATACGATACGTTCCTTCTGGCGGCTTCCTACTTGAGGGATCGACGAAAATAACGCACGTGTATAAGGATGCAGCGGCTCGCCGCCTGCTTCTACATCGAAAATCTCCACCATTTTTCCCAAATACATCACACCTACTCGATCACTCATGTACTGAACAACATTCAGGTCATGTGAGATGAACAGATAAGTTAGGCCGCGCACCCGCTGCAGCTCCTTCAGCAGATTCAGGATTTGCGACTGAACGGAAACATCGAGCGCCGAAACCGCCTCATCTATAACGATAAATTTAGGGTTCAGAACTAGAGCCGAAGCAATCCCGACCCGTTGTCTTTGGCCGCCGCTAAGCTCATGAGGATAGCGCTGAAGGTGGCTTTGATCCAATCCAACCTGTTCCAGCACTTCGCTTATGGTTTTTTGCCGCTCAGCCTTGCTGCCGATTTGATGGATGATGAGCGGCTCTTCCAGCAGCCAGCCGATTTTTTTCTTCGGATTAAGCGAAGAATAAGGGTCTTGGAAGACGATTTGCAGCTCCTTGCGCAGCGCCTTCATCTCATGCTTGGACAGATTGGTAATATCTCTGCCAGCAAAATGGATCTGCCCACCCGTGTGCTGCACTAAATGAACGAGCATTTGCCCTGTCGTAGATTTACCGCAACCGCTCTCCCCAACTAGTCCAAACGTTTCACCTTCTCTGATGTCAAAAGAAACACCATTTACCGCCCTTACGCACCTCTTCTCTTCCAGCAGTCCCTGTCTCGCTACTTCATAGTGCTTCGATAAATCCTCAACCCGGAGTAGAGACTGTGTCATACGGCTTCACCTGCCCCGGGATAAAGATGGCAGCGAACTTGATGCTGCTCCACTACTTGCTCTAGTTGCGGCACATGCTCCCTGCATTCCGGCATCGCCTGCGCACAACGCCCGGCAAAAGGACAACCTCCAGGCCGTTCCGTAATCGGCGGAACTCTGCCAGGTATCGTGTACAGAGGCTGTCCCCGCTTGCTGATATCAGGAATACAGTGCAGCAAGCCGCGCGTATACGGGTGCTTCGGTTCCTCTAATATACGCTGCACCGGTGCGTCCTCAACGATATACCCGGCGTACATGACCAGAACCCGATCGCATACCTCGCGAATAACCCCCAAATCATGAGAGATTAAGATAATCGCTGTACCCATCGTTTCATTAATATCACGTAGTAGCTGGAGAATCTGGGCCTGTATCGTAACATCCAGTGCCGTAGTGGGCTCATCAGCGATCAATAGCCGTGGATTGCAGATCAACGCCATGGCAATCATCACTCTCTGCCGCATCCCGCCGGAGAGCTGATGAGGGTAGTCATTATACAACTGCTCAACTCTGGATAGACCAACCTTGGTCATCATTTCGAGTGCCCGTTCTTTAGCCTCCTTCTTTGTAACAGCGGAATGTATTAATAGCGTCTCAGCAATTTGCTTGCCGATCGGCACTAGAGGATTTAATGCGGTCATGGGGTCTTGAAAGATCATGGAGACTTGTTTCCCCCTGATTTCGCACCAGGCCTCCGGGGTTAAGCCGCTTACCGCCAGCCCATCCATAACAATTTGGCCTTTTGTCGTCTTTGCCGTACCCGGCAGCAAGCC
The DNA here is from genome assembly GCF_003614185.1 of Paenibacillus aceti. Lineage (GTDB taxonomy): Bacteria > Bacillota > Bacilli > Paenibacillales > Paenibacillaceae > Fontibacillus > Fontibacillus aceti. Next base: position 595,581 of record NZ_KZ987724.1, on the reverse strand, counting down.
CATCACAGATAATGAAGTCAGGCTCTTGCCACAACCAGATTCACCTACAATGCCTACTACTTCCTTCTCCCCTACCTGAAAGGAGATATCCTGCAATGCTGGATAGCTCTTCCCGTTAACGGAAAAGGCAACCTCCACATTCTCCAAGGCCAATAAAGCCGGATTCATTATGTCCACCCCCTAGCTCTTCCTGTCATAAAGATCACGAAGCCCATCGCCCAATAAATTGAAACCCAGAACCATGATCGTAATGATCACACCTGTAATAAGAACATACCAAGGAGCATTGATCATAAAAGGCTGCGCTTCATTCAGCATTCTGCCCCAGCTTGGGTCAGGTGGCTGTACGCCTAGTCCCAAATAGCTCAACCCGGCCTCGGCCAGAATGGAGCCTGAGAATCTCAATGAGGTGGCAACAATAAGGGACGAAGCAATATTAGGCAAAATATGATACCAGATGACTCGCAGCGGCCCTGCCCCTTTGGCTATTGCCGCCTTAACGAAATCAAACTCCTTATACTGCATAAAACCGCTGCGGGCGATCCGCGAGAAGGAGGGAATACTCATGATGCCCAAGGCAATGATTGTATTGTTAAGTCCCGGTCCAAATACCGAAACAAGCATGATGGCCAGCAAAATGCCCGGAAAAGCCAGCAGCGCGTCCATCAAACGCATAATCACTTCGTCCAGCCAGCCTCCGAAATAGCCGGAGATTGCGCCGATAAGCACACCCAAGGATAATCCGATCAGCACAGAACTTAGCCCTATAAGAAAAGCGGTCTGTGAGCCCTTCATAATCCGGCTAAAGATATCCCGCCCGAAATTATCTGTCCCAAATAAGTGGGACAATTGGGGATGCGACAACCGTATGCCGGAATTCATATCGTTGGGGCCATAAGGAGTATAGAACAAACTGATTAGCATCATCAGCATTAACAGGGCAATGAGCGAACTGCCGATAAGGAGCGGCTTGCTTTTAGTTAACTGCTTCCAATTCATAGCTTTCACCTTTTCAACCGGATCCGGGGATCGATGACTTTATAGAGCATGTCGACGATAAAATTAATACTGACGACAATCACGGCAATATACAGCACCATCGTTTGTACCAGCGGCAGATCTCGCGCCCCGATGGAGCTGACCAGCAAATTTCCAATACCCGGGAGTGCAAATACATTCTCAACCACAATACTGCCTCCCAGCGTATCGGCAATTAATAACCCGACAATGGTAATGACAGGAATCAGTCCGTTGCGCAGTATATGGTGGTACATGATTCCCTTCTCATGCAGACCTTTGCTTCTAGCCGTCCGTACATAATCCATGCGCGATTGATCCAGCAGCGTATTTCTTAAATAACGGATCACCACCGCGAAGCCGGGAATAGCGAGGGCCAGAGAGGGCAGAAACAACGACCTGATGGCACCAAGCGGATTTGTGCTCCATGAAGTATATCCATAGGTCGGGAACAATTTGAACGTGACCGAGAATAATAAGATTAGAATAAAAGCCAGCCAAAATGAAGGCACCGATACGCCTAACTGCGTAAATAGCGACAGGAGCAAGGACGATAACTTGCCGTCTCTTCTGGCAATATAAATCCCCAGGGGGAGCCCTATGATCAGGGTCAGCCCCAGGGAGAATAAAGCCAAGGATAAGGTAACAGGCAGACGCTCCAATAACAGGTCGGCTACCGGTCTGTGATATCGCACCGAGGTGCCGAAATCGCCGGATAAGGTATCCTTGATCCACATCAAATAACGTTCTCCGGCCGATCGGTCAAGCCCCATTGCTTCGTGCAAAGCGGCAATTTGCTGCGGGTCTGCATCCACACCGAGAATAATTTGCGCCGGGTCTCCGGGAAGAACCTGAAATACCAGAAACGTAATGACGGACACAAGAACCAGTGTAGATATAAAGGTGATCAGCTTGCGAATATAAAATCTCAAGATATTCCCCTACTTTACTGTTCTGTGTAGTACATCTCAGCAAAATCGTATTTTTGCACCGGGTACATTTTGAAGCCCTTTAAATTCCCCTTCATCGCAACGGTCCGGTTAGGGTCCATAATAAAGACGGCCGCTGCCTGTTCTGTTAACAGGGTTTGTGCCTGCTTATATAAATCGGCCCGCTTTGCTTCATTGATTTCTATCTTGCCTTCACTGATTAACTTATCGAAATCAGCATTGCTGAATTTGAAGAAGTTTTTAGCGTAAGTAGTTTCGTATCTTCCCAATACCTCTTGCGGATCCAGCTTGCCGGTTAGTCCAACAATAGTTGATTCATATTTGGCGTTATTATAGACATCCTCCAGCCAGCTGCTCCACTCAATTTGCTTGATTGTTGCATTGATGCCAGCCTTCTTGAGTTGATCTGCGATCACCTGAGCAGTATCTACGTGGAATTGATAGTTGGATGGAACTGTGATTGTTAGATCAAATCCATTAGGATAACCGGCCTCGTTCAACAGTTCTTTGGCTTTATCAACGTTAGTCTTATAGTAATCTTCCAGACCTTCCTGGTAGTACATCTTCATGGCAGGGCTCATATTGGAACCTAATTTCGTGCCATTCCCTTCCGCAACGGTCTGAATAATTGCATCCTTGTCGATCGCATAGTTGATGGCCTGACGAACCTTTACATCGTTTAATGGCTTCACAGAGTTGTTTAAAGCCATCAGTTGAACCATGTTTTGCGGACCGGAGATCACGGTGTAGCCATCACCCAATTGAAGTACGCCTTGACTGCTGATGCCTGGGATCATATCAATATCCCCCGATTGCAGGGCTAATACAGACGCGTTGGCGTCCGGCATAATTTTGAACTCGACTTTATCTATTACAGGGGCATGGTCCTTGTTGTAGAAATTTTCGTTTTTCTCTAGAACCAGTTCCTGACCCGGTTTATATTCAACAAACTTGTAAGGTCCTGCGCCAATCGGTTTCTCGCTTTGCTGCTCATAATCCTTAGGTACAATAGCGATAATGTTGGCAGCGAGGAAGGCGGCATTTTTCTCCTTCAATTTAATGACAACTGAATAATCGTCCGGCGTATCTATACTTTCGATACCCGAGAACTTGGATGATAGCGGCTCTTGTCCATTAAGCCCGGACAGCTTGGCATAGGAGTAATACACATCCTTTGACGTCAGATCAGCGCCGTTGTGAAATTTAATGCCCTGTTTCAAAGTGAAAGTATACGTCAATCCATCCTCCGACACTTGGTAGGAAGAAGCAATCGCTGGGACCAAATCGCTGTTCTCTCCCGCTTCAAATAATCCGTCGAACACATTATCCATCATGGAGTTGGTATCCGTTGCAGCCGATAAATAAGGATCCAGATTATCGGGCTCCGTAGACATCGCTACTCGGACGGTCCCACCCGCCATGACCTTTTCACCTGAATTCTGCACAGTTTGGTTGGATTCGTTAGATGCTGTTGTGTTTGCTGAATTGCCTACTGAGTTACTTGCCGTACTATTACTGCCACAGCCTGTGATGATAACCGCCAATAAAGAGAGAGTAGAAATACCAAGAGCCAGTTTTTTCTTCAAAATTGCCACGTTGATTTTCCCCTTCCTGAATTAAATCGTCAGTCTCATACCGCAATAAGCTAATTGAATTTCACCGTTATAATGAACGGAAGCTTCTAGCACCAATTGTTGATGATCACCATAATGGGGAAGATGCGTCAGGATTAACCTTCCGGGCTGAGCTATGGCAGCGATTTGACCTGCCTCTCCCGCAGTCAGGTGGCCTTGATTCAATTCCTTCTGCCAGCTGTAGAAGCTGCTCTCCAGCACCAGCACATCAACACCCCATGAGAAATCAATGATTTTCTGGCAGTAACCCGTATCACCAGAGTAGACGAGGCTCTTTCCTTCCCCTGATGTCACTTTGACTGCGCAACAAGGAACTTCATGAATATTCTCCGAGAATTCCAAAGTAAGCTCGCCAATCGTCACTACACTTTGCGGAGTAACCTGATGTACATTTACATATTGCGGATAAGAGAAATCGAGCCTGTTGGAATCCTTGTAATAGACGTACACTTCCAGCGGTTTAAGGCGCCTACCTAATTGCATGGAAATAAGTGTAGCGAACTCCAGACTGTACACATCCGCCATATGATCCGCATGCAGATGAGTTATAACGACGGCATCCAGTTCCTCTAGCGTCGTGTAATTTTGCAGCTTGGACAGAACCCCGCTGCCGCAGTCCAATAAAATTTTGCTGCCCTTATGCTCAAGTAAATAACCTGAGGTTGCTTCATTTTTGTCGGGATATGCTCCCCAGTACCCTATAACCGTAAGATCCATTGCTATTTCCTTTCCAACAAATCACTTCGTTCTACCCATCCACTCGAAACTATCCTGGAACTCTTCAAACATAAGCTCCATTCGCTCAATATTGACCTTGACCCGGTCCTTCTCCAAATAAGAGATTTCATTAATGATTGCATTCACTACGGATAAAGAAGCCGTATACGAGTCAAGAAATCCCTTCGATTTGCTCTGCGCCAATAAAGTCAGATCGGCCAGCTTGGCGAAAGGCGATAGATTGGAGTCCGTCAATGCAATAACCGTGGCTCCTTGCTCCTTGGCCAGCTTCGATACCTTTAGTGTTCTGGAGCAGTATCTTGGAAACCCGCAGACGAATAAGGCATCATTAGGCCGAATATAGGCTGAATACTCCGCTACACTGCCCTGCGGAATTAGCTCGCAATTGCCCAGCATATACTTAAGGACAAAGCTGAGAAAAGAGGTGACCGATAACCCCATTCGCCAGCCTGCTACCCAAATCCGCTCCGCCTGCAGAAGCGCCCTTACCGTCTCTTGAATCTGCATCTTGTCCGTTTGCAGCATCGTCTCCCGAATATTATCCATTTCTTGTGTAAAGTGCTTCTCCAGCCATGATTCTTCCTGCCGGCTGGTCAAATGCTCAAGATTCTTGACAGCGCGCTGGTCGCGCAATATATATCGCTGGATATCCTGATGCATCGCCGAGAAGCTCGGATAGGATAGTGCCTGGGCCAGCCGGTGAACCGTTGCTTCGCTAACGCCGGCTTTGGTAGCAGTCTTATGAGCAGGTTGCAGCGCAACCTCCTGCATATGCTGCTGAATGTAATGGGCCGCTCTTTTTTGCCCCGCGCTCAAAGTCTCGAATTGCTCTTGAATTTTGTCCTTAATCGTTGTCATGATCCTTGCTCCAGACTATTTAATCTCTTGCGGGATAGATTTGAGTCCCAGATAATCAACTACACCTTGGATACTTGGGATGATATGTGTATAATCCAACTCTTCAATGCCTTGGTTGTTATACGGATTGATTAGTAGGCAATGAATGCCAACCTGCTGACAACCTCTGACGTCATCATAGTAATTGTCTCCTACATATAAGGATTGTTCTGCCGTCACCTGGACTCGGGCCAAAGCCAGTTCAAAAATAGCCGGATCCGGCTTCTCTACCCCTACCTCCGAAGAGATGATGATTTCATCGAACAACTCTTCTAATTGATTGCGTGACAACACCTCACGAGCGCTCTGATCCCAATTAGAGATCAAGCCAAGCTGATATCCCGCTTCTTTCAAACAATGAAGGGTCGGTTTAGTAAATTCGAATGCTCTCCACTGTATCGGCTGCTCTTTCGCCAGTTCCAAATGAATACGAATCAAGTCCTCAATCGGCAGCGACAGTCCAAGGAAATAATTCAATGTGCCTACATACCACGGCAAAAACGTCCTGCTGTCCTTGCCCAAAACTCCTGGATACTCTCGCATGAACAGTTTGTCTGCCTGATGGTAGGCCATAGTAATTTCATCGATCGTTTTCGTCACCGCAAATCGCTCCAGCGTCTTCTGATAGACCTCTTCCCGGTTAGTTGCAACTAAGGTGTAGCCCAGGTCAAACCATAAGTAACGAATCATAACCTCATCCACTTCTCCCCTTTGTAGGATTTCCTTCGTTCTTGCTCAAATGATATTTTCCCTTCACCATCATGATAGAGATAAAATATTTGTCGAAAATTAAATGAACTTGTCGTTTTCGTAAATTAGGCAAAGTTAGTATCGTTTAAGGGAAGAGGCCTGTTAATAATAAGTACACAAAAAAATACCTCCAAGCTTTATAAAGCAACTGGAGGCATTTTTTGAACGATAATAGTTTTTGATAGGTAAATTTAATGAACTTTTGTAAACTCTATGCTAATTTTTTCATCGGACAGCTCTTGGTTGACATTCAGCTTATCTTCTTATGATCAAATAGAGCAGACGTAATCCAGAGTTTCATACTTTCTGTTTACACAAAAAAAGGCTCGTAATCGCCTAAGCAACTACGAACCCTTTTGTTAAGTTGATGCGGTCGAGAGGACTCGAACCTCCACGGGGGTTAGCCCACACGGACCTGAACCGTGCGCGTCTGCCAATTCCGCCACGACCGCATTTTCACTGATGCAATATTCTGCAGCAGGGAAATAAAATATAACATGAATTTCTAAGTGAGTCAATTACAAGATTACAGCACATAACCGAACCCTAAAATCGTGAAGCGCTTGTCCTCATGCCCTACTGCCATTTCGATCTCCACCGTATGCTCATTCGAGTCCCGTTCATCATACAGGATCACAGCATTGCAGTGCGTCCAATTCGCTATATGTGGATCACCCTGCCTCACCAGCTTCCCGTCTACCCATATATTTGCGGTGCCGAAGCTAGGATCTCCGGAGTCTTTGAACACCAGAATAAGCCGTTTACTCCGAAGTGTCATCTTGAAGCGGTCAGCTCCTGATTCGGCGGTGTGCATCCAGTTATTAGGAAATTGTGGCGTTCCGTAAGTATGATCGTCCATATTTGCTGTGTGCAGATCGGTATCTGTCTCCCGGAATCCCCCCGCATCGATCTGAACTATGCCCTCGCCATTCAGGCGATCCAGCAGCTGAATCCCCATATAATCATTCCCGATGATCGGCAACTTGTCCGTCGAAATATCCTCCTCATCAGATATGGCCTGGTCGGTTACAGCGAAGAGCCAGGTTAAGCAATCGGCCATAACCCTATGTCCCGCATTGGTAGGATGATAAATATCGTAGAAAAATTGCTTTTTAGAGATAACCTTGCCTTGGTCTGCAGTCCAGCGGAACTGTTCCACTACGGCATCCTTCACACTGACCATAGGAAGATCATAATGCTGTCCGACAGGAGCAAGACGGTCCTGATGGTTCCAGTCATTCATGAACACGCTGAACAGTAAAACTACCGCAGGCTTGTTATCAGCGTTAAGAGCCTTCAGTACCAGGCTCTCGTAACAATTCCCCCCAGTCTCGTCGCCCGCATCGTTAACAGCAAACTCCACGATGACGATATCTGGATGGGTGGTGCCTTCCTTCAGTACGTCCCGGTCATAGCGGACGATGCCCAGCTCAGATGGCGTGCCTCCTAGCCCAGCCTTGATCAGTCGAATCGAGCTGCCATCCTGCGGAGCGAACATTTGTTTAAAGAGATCATAAGAACGATAAGCGTAACAATGGCTATGAATCGGAACTGCCCCTGCGCCCTGAGTGATCGAGCCGCCAATGTAAGCGATCGTGACGGGCTCGCCTCTTTTCGCCTTCTCGATGGCTGCCTTCAATCTCTTGTTATTGCCTGTAGACATGAGAGATCTCTTAATCATCTCCCGATAGGCCTGCGACTCGAACTCGACAGGTGAGTCATTCACAAGCTCTGGGACCTCGTAACCATCATTCAGATAGAAAACTACGGTAGTCGTCGCCAGAGCGCCCACTCGCCCAAACTCAAATACGAATTTGGCGAGAACATCATCATCCGGAGACGCTTCGTAATCGTCCAAGATCAGGAGCGTTTCATTGCCATCAGTAGGGCATGAGACGCTCACTCGGGATCCCGAGTTGTTCATCCCACGATGCTCAAGCGTAAAATTAACATGGGTAACCTCTTCTTCATGCGCTTGAACGGAGATTCCAATACTATGGACGAGTCGACGAAACCCGCTAGAGCTCTTCAGAAGTTCAAGAATGGCTTCATCTGATACATTGCCCACAATACGCGCTTTATCAACAAGCCGGGTGCCGTCCAGGTAAATCTCTTGAGAGAACTTCCCATCAGAACGAAGCGTTGCTTCAATCATAGATTCATGTAATATGTATAATTCACTGCGCTTTGCTACCGGATCCCGCGGCGCTATCGGACCTCCCGTTCCATTTACGACATCAGACGAAGAATTAGTCATAGATCATCATCCCTTCCCTGTGTTAAATTCTCCTTACTACTTCAATTGGATACGACAAGAGGCTTATCGTACACAAGATCATATGAATTTATTTTTTGCTGCGTATCCATTTCAATATCGAATTCCCCATTTTGATTCACATCACTATAAAACGAAATTTGTCCAAAGCCATTTGTTGGAGGTTTTATTGATATTTTCGTCTTAAATTCTCCATTCTTTTGAAGAACTATTTTTCCGTCAGCCAAAAAACCATGTCCATCCTCAACCAGATAAAAGAAATAATCTTGCTCCAATCCATCTATCTTACCGGAGATTTCAAATTCTAATTGTGAAATAACCGCAGGCTGTTCATCGATGGTCGTATGTAGAACAATATTTGTGATATAGAAAATACCTCCGGTGTTCTCGGATGACTCCATGGTTATTTCATAATACTTACTACTTCCCAGCGTAATCGTAGCTATTGCAGCAATATCGGAAAGGGCCTTGATTTTGATATTCTCCCTCTTTATCCCATCCTCCTCTTTATATTCATCGGGAACAAGATTTGCCGCCTTAATGCTAATGAAGGTTTCTGCATGCCCTAACCAAGGGTGATGACCCTCATTGAAGGACTTTACTGTGTCTTCAGTAAGGTAATCGATCTTTCCGGCCGAATAAAATGGTATCTTATTAACGTTCTTACCTGCATAGCTGCTCAAATCCATTGAATAAATCGTCGTAGTGAATTTGATTTTTTCAATGGACGTATGGCCTAGCATTTCTTCGCTTCCTTCCTTTCCTTGTACTTGTATTGACTGGAACGTTTCAGATTTTTCGGTTGTACATGCAGAAAGTACGGTAAAACCAAAAGTGACGCAAATAAGTATGAGTATAAGATAAACGAGTCTAATCCGCACGATTCTCCCTCCTTTATATAATAAACACTCTTATCCTTCATTAAGTTTCACTTCTGTTGAAATAAAAAAAGCTCTGCCAGAAAAGGCAGAGCAGAAACCTGTCATTGATGAAACTTCACTAAAGAGGAGAGGATCTTCCTGTTTGACGGAATCGCCACAGCCGCATTGACATGCAATTGTCCCCGGACTCTCTGCATGCTTCTAAACAACCTGTTTATTGTTTTTATTTTTCGATATTTTTCTTACGGCGTTGCCGGCAGCCTCCATAATAACTTCACCCAAGGTAGGATGGGGATGGATGGTCATCGCTAAATCCTCGACGGTTGCTCCCATCTCCATTGCCAAAGTAAGCTCAGAAATGAGGGTTGACGCCTCTGCACCCACAATTTGCGCGCCTATAACCATCCCGGATTCCGAATTGGCTATCACTTTTACAAATCCTTCCGTAGCTTTTAGTGCCAGCGCTCTACCGTTAATACCGAATGAAGACTTCCCAATGACAACCGGAATCGCTCTTGCCGTACACTCTGTCTCGCTTAAGCCGACGCTGGCCAGCTCCGGCTCGGAAAAAACGACAAGCGGAATCGCTTTGTAATCGACGATGGAAGGTTGGCCCGCAATCACCTCGGCTGCGACCTTGGCCTCATAAGAGGCTTTATGGGCAAGCGCCGGACCGCCTGTAATGTCTCCGATAGCAAAAATATTCGGTATCACCGTTCTGCATTGTTCGTCCGTCTCAATCAACCCTTTGCTCGTTGTCGGCAAGCCGATTCGTTCAAGCCCTAGACTACCGTCTGTGTTTGGTCTCCTTCCGACAGTCACTAACGCATACTCCGCTCTAACAACATGCTGTTCTTCATTTTTTACATAATGAAGTGTTAGCCCATCCGCATCTTGCTCCGCTTTGACCGCAGTCGCTTCGGTTATCATGGTCATCCCGTCGGTATTCATCTGCTTGATAACAGGGGCTACAAGGTCTGCCTCGAACCCGGGAAGCACTTGCCGTCCTCCTTCCAAAATGGTAACTTTGCTGCCGAATTTGGCGTACATCTGTCCCAACTCAACGCCAATATATCCGCCGCCTATCACTACCAAACTGGTTGGAATATGAGATAATGCCAGAGCTTCCGTTGAAGACAAAATACGTCCACCCAGCGGCAACGCCCGCAACTCAATTGGACGAGAACCCGTCGCCAATATAGCGTATTTAAAAGATATCAATTGCTCCGATTCCGATTGTTTAATCATGGCAGTATGTTCGTCAATCAAGCTGGCCTCCCCTTCGAGAACCGTTACTCCGGCAGTTTGCAACAGATATTGAACACCACCGGACTGTTTGTTAACGACCGATTGCTTGAAAGCCTGAGCCTCAGCAAAGTAATCTGAAGCAACCGAACGGCTCCATTGTCTGTGTAAATTATATCGATGTGATTCCGCAATCAGCGCTTTGGAAGGAATGCAGCCCACATTTGTGCACACGCCACCAATTTGACCGCGTTCAATAACAATGGTCTTCATTCCAAGATGCGCCGATCGCACCGCCGCGGTATAACCTCCTGGCCCTGAACCAATGACTAATGTATCTACTTGTTTATGTTGGCTCATTTCCAACAACACCTCCCGCCCTTAAATATGATGATCATAATATATTATAGTCATCATATTTAAATCCAGTCAATACCCTGCGAAATTGACGCGTTTTATTATGATGATTATAATGTTTTGAAGATAGTTTATGCGAAAGGAGGCGATGACGATGCCATATCCTGAAGGACATAAGATCAAAGTTCGAGGTCGTATCATCGGAAGTGCCGCCAAAGCGTTTCGCTCGAACGGAATACACGATACCAGCGTCCCGTTCATTATGAAAGGTGCCGGTCTGACGCACGGGGGGTTCTATTCACACTTTGACAATAAGGACCAACTGGTGTCGGAAACTTGCCGTTATGCCATAAAGGATACGATCGCGCTTTTGCAGAAAGCGGCAGACCAGGCAGTGGAAGAACCCAAGATTCATGCGGTTATCCATTTTTATTTAAGCCCGCATCATCGTGATCATGCGGAGATCGGCTGCATTCTCCCTGCTCTTTCTGGTGAAATATCCCGATTATCGGAAGAGGTGCGTCAAGTCTTCAACCTCGAGTTGCAACGTATGATCGACTTTGTCTCTGATCTGGGGAGAATCGATCATTCTTCTGGCAGCGCTTTGCTTAGCCTCATGGTCGGCACGCTTATGCTCGCACGATCGGTTAGTGATCCCCAACTTAGCGACGGCCTCCTGGAGGCGGGCAAGCAACAAGCGAAAGAGCTGATTAAGAATAGCCAGGGAGGGCCCACTTTCGATCAGAAGCCGTGCCCGGGCAATCCCCCACATTTAGAAGTTAATTGATTCCTAAAACTCGGGATAATTAATAGACATTTGATATTATTTTAAAATCGTAACAGCGCCCTTTCAGATAGGGCGCTGTTACGATTTTGTTGTTATTTTTAATCATTTTGGATTTATTTCGGAACGACCAGTACTATTTAAAGCGTAATCAAAGAGGAATGAATAGACTAAATCCCTTTCTAACGGAAAGCTTTGGCAAAAGTAGAACTGAACCTAGAGAAGCGCCCTTCACTGTAGACGAAGAGCGCTTTTAAAACCTTATTGTTATGCGTAATATTAAATCTTTTGAAGTAGAATCCTGTTCCTTTCCAACTCGGCCATCCGTTCCAGAAGCTTGATACCACTAAGCTGCGTGCTGAGCGATACGTGCCCGACAGGAGGTTGGCCCCAATCCGTCCCGAAGAGATGATCCGCGCCTTTTCCCTTTTCCCATAAGCTTTCCGCATTGCGGATCAGCAATGCTGTCGACTGCTGTCCAGGAGAGCCGATACAAAGGCATAGCTCCGCCAAATAACGTACCAGAATACCTTTGAACAGGCCACCGTCGCCGTCCTCTTCATCCGGGAACAATCCGTCCTGTCCCACAAGTTCCGCTTCTGCCGCCTCTGCCGTCCGCAGTGCATCCTTTAGATACAAGGGCTCTCCAGTTGCACGATACATTTCTACTCCTGCGCCTATAAACACCCCCTGGCAATAGGTGAACTTCCAATCCTTATCAATGCTCCCATCACCGGTGCGGTTCATCCCATCCCAGACAAATCCGTTCAACGGATCAACCAGATGCTGTTTCTGCCAATCATAAATCCTCTTTGCCCAATCGAGATCTTCCTGATTCCCGAAACACTGATATAGTCTTGCTGCCAAAATAACAGCCGGAGCATTGGCAGGGGTATTTTTATAATCCAGCTGCGATTTCTGCCAGGCAATGCCTCCGGCCATATGATTGTTCCAACCTGTTTTGATATCTTCCCATAGCAAAAGAGCCGTTTCCCTGTAGGTCTCTCGCCCAGTCGCGTTGTAAGCACGGAGCCAGGCGATGGCCATCCATTCCATATCGTCATATAGCTCATTCGGATACACGCCTCCGTTGCGGCGCAAAATACCCTGGTGAAGCTCGGCTAGCGTCCGGTCATAAATATCCCGCTTCGTTCTGAGTAAACCATCTACCAACACATCTACGGCATGAGCCATCCACCAGTAATGAAAAATCGTATTGCACTCCCCGTTCGGGCAAGGCGTTTCAATGTTGTACATCGCAATCTCCGGATTCCAAAAATATTGCTGGAGTGCTTCTTGAGCGGCTTCCGCACGGTCAGACCATAGCATGCCTTCTCTCCTCCTCTTTCTCTAGACTAAGCCTTACAGTCCATATATTCTATCAAGGTTCAAATAATTAGCATTTCCTTTCGAGGTATCCTGGCCGATGACAATTTGGTTATATCCAGCTTGAAGATCTACGTTAATCGTCACAGTCTTCCAGTCCCCCCAGCCGCTTGTAGCGGGAAAATTCAGGTCTGATTGAACCACATTTCCGTTCACCGAGACATATCGGCTCGCATTCCCCGCCCCAGAGGCATAACGGATCGTCATTGTGCGCGTACTCGCCGAGTTCTGGTTCACATTGAACTTCACAGCCGTTCCGTCGGTATTCCAACCCGCAACATAACCTCTTCCGGAAAATCCCGGCGAACTACTCTCTGTCAGGATACCGCCACCTTCAGCTTTAACTAACAGGGCATTTTCCGCTTCATAGTTCCCATTACCGGCAATATATCCGGTGTAACCATCAGCAGGCACGAGTTGAAGAACAGAAGCTCCCGCAGCAGCGGCAAGGCTCTGAACATACCCCGAACCGGTAGGTCCTGTCCAGTCGCTGCCGATGATTTGATCCGAGATACGTCTATGGTTGTATGCCTGCGTGGCATTTTGCTGTAAAAAAGTCAGGTAAGCCGCATCGTTAGTTTCCAGCCGGAGCTGATTAAGGTTGCGCATAAAGATCATTTTAAAACCAGCACCGTCATTTTCCCCTTCATACATCGGTGTATTGGATAATGTCATATTGTTGATTACATAGTTCGCGGCATTATTCGCATCCACCAAGTAAGAACTGTCTCCGGTCGCTTTGTACAATTCCAGTGCAGCCCCAAGATATGTGCCGTAATTGTAACTGAATTCCCAATCGACAACAGCACCGTTGCCGCTGCCCTCCACATGATCCGCCAGCTTACCGTTTCCGGCGAGCCTGCTCTGAATCCATCCGTAGATTTTTTTCGCTTTCGTCAGATAATCCGTATTGCCAGTGGCATTTTTAAGCTTAACGGCAGACATGACCATAGGTGCCTTAGTCGCCATATTTTTCTGAGGGGAGGTTCCGTCCCGCTTCCACCAAATCCCGCCGCCATAGGTTTCGTCAGAAAAGCTGTAGATCTGATCAAACAAGAATGATGCGCGATTCCGATATTCATCAGTCCCCGTTAGTTCATAAGCCCGCATGCATGCTAGCGCCCACCAACCCAGATCATCGTTGAAATCATTGCTCATCATATCGGTATATTTCGTATTGAAGCCTGTATAGATATCATCAATCATCGTTCGATATGTGCTGCTGTTCGTTCGCTCATAAGCATCCATCACCGTCTCCCACAGTTGGGCTTCCCACCAGAAATCAGTGTACCTTCCGTTATCCGGTCCATACGCATGTTCGGCATGAATTTGATGATCGCTGTTTGTATAGAAATATTTAGCATCCGAGTCATAAAACACGCTTACGAACGCATGCATTGCAGTATCCGCATTATCCGCTGTGAACGCCTTAGCCTGTTTGGGTGCGGCGGCACCTCCAGCAAAAGCTCCGGTAAACAACAGAGCTGCAAGCGCCCATTTCCCCCATTTCTTCCTCATATACTCTTCATTCCTTCCTTACGTGGAATAGGATAAAATTCAGCAGCATGTGGCCGTGCCATTCCTTAGCCTTTAATGCCGCTGAAGGCAATACCTTGCACGAAATACTTTTGCAGTAACAGGAACAGAAGAAGAATCGGCAGAATCGCAATAAGGGCGCCCGCCATCATCGGTCCATAGTCTGTCTGGTTATTGTAGGAAAAGGCCTGCAGCCCCATCTGAATGGTCGCTTTGGCTGGATCGTTTAGAACGATCATCGGCCACAGGAAGCTGTTCCAACCTGCCTGGAACGTAAAAATACTGAGTGTGGCAAGCGCCGGCTTCGTGAGTGGCAGATATATGTTCCAGAAGATGCGGAATTCGCTACACCCTTCGATTCGAGCGACTTCCATCATGTCAGAGGGCAATGTCAGGAAGAACTGCCGCATAAAAAAGACAGCGAACGTTCCGGAAGCTCCCGGAAGAATAATCCCCCAGAAGGAATTCAACAATCCCATTCCCCCGGAGCCGAAGAGATCATTACCTCCTAGTAGCGGCAAATGTCGCAATACATAGAAGCTTGGAATCATCGTCACGATGCCCGGGATCATCATCGCTGCCAGGAGCGTGCGAAAAATCGGCATATTACCGCGGAATCTCAGCTTGGCGAACGCATATCCGGCAAGGGAACCGAAAAACAGGTTTGCAATAACGCCGGCGACAGCCAAGATCACGGAATTCTTGAAATACAGGCCGAACGACACCGTCGTAAACGCCTTGATGTAATGCTCTAATGTAAAGTGCGATGGCAGCCAGCGCAGCGGCACTGAGAAAATTTCGTCGCTTGGCTTGAACGAGGTGATCAAGCTCCAGAAAAAAGGCAGAAACATGGCCACCGCAATCAGAATGGCTACTATATAGAACAGCGCTGTAGCCGCGATTTTACCAAAAACAACCCCCGGCGGTCTCGAAAGCCTTCCTGTTCCAGCATTAGGTTCCATCGTTGTATCCATGGTCTTTCCTCCTTTATACCACCGGTTCTTCCGCTTTATTGATACGCATATTGATCAGCGAGAATATGAGAATGGCAATGGCCAAGACGAATGCCTGCGCCGACGCATACCCCATCTGAAGTTGCTTGAAGCCCTGCTGGTAAATCAGATACACTGGCGTTTTGGTCACATTTCCTGGACCGCCCTGCGTGAGCACGAAGGCCTGATCGAACAACTGCAGTGCACCGATAATCGCCATCGTGCTAATGAGGAAGGTTGTCGGTCTTAACTGCGGCCAGGTGATATAGCGGAATCTCGCAAAAGCAGAGGCACCGTCGAGCTTTGCCGACTCATACAGATAATCCGGTACTCCCTGCAGACCAGCAATATAAATTACCATATTGGAGCCTATCGACTGCCATAGGGTCACCATAATAATAGAAGGCATCGCCGTCTCGGTCTGAGCCAGCCAGGCTGGGCCTGTAATCCCGAACCAGCCAAGCATGTTGTTCACCAAGCCGAATTCCGGGTGCAACAGCCAAATCCACACCGTTGCCGCTGCAACGGCTGAAGTCAGCGTCGGCAAATAGTTCATGGTACGGAACAGACGGATACCGAAGCGTTTAAAATTCATCAGCATCGCCATTCCCAAGGAGAGCAAAATATTCAGCGGTACGAAAATAATCGAATAAAAAATGACGTTTTTGAAAGTAGTCCAGTAAAGGCCGTCTTTAAACAACCGTTGGTAATTGTCCAGAGCCACCCAGTCCATCCGGCTCAAGACATCGTAATTCGTAAAGCTCAAATATAGAGCCATCACGACCGGAATTACGGTAAAGATCGCAAATAAAAGCAGTGTCGGGGTGATAAACACATAGGCCATTTTTTCCTGATGCCGGTTCAGCTTTCCTATCGAAGCCAACATCCATCCCTCCCTTTGAGCCATAGGGGCCCTCTTTTGGAGCCCCTATGGCTCATTTATTGTAAATAACTCTGTCGGCTTTATTTCACGACCGCGTTGTCCTGCAGAAGCTGGTCGCCGCGTTGCTGGGATTTGGCCAGTGCTTCTTCCTTGCTCAGCTTATTCTGCTGGAACAGCTCTAAATTCGGAATTAGACCGTCATCCTCCATCACAGAATAGCCTGGATGCTGTGCTCTGATTTTCGCAAATTCTAGGGTATCCAGGAACGGCTTCCAGAGCGGATCCTCCTGGAAGAAGGGATCCTCTATAGCCGGCTTGAAGCCCGGAATATTCAGACTCGTCTTGGCCCAGAGCAGAGCGTTGTCCTTATTCGCCGCCCACCATTTCATGAACTCCCAGGCTTCCTTCTGATGCTTAGAGCCTTCCGGGATGACAAGCCCCAAACCGCCCATTACGCTGCCTTTATCACCATTGGGCCCGACCGGAGGCGTGACAATGCCAAAGTCAAGGTCCTTGCCGTATTTTTTGTAGGTGCTAAGCATCCAAGGCCCGGTATACTGCATCGCCAGCTTCCCGGTTACGAAAGCATCGGTCCCTTCGCCCAACCCTTGTTCGAATCCAATTTTGTAGACTTTGTCTTTATTTAAGAGAAGATCCCAGAAATCCAGCACCTCAAGCCCCTTCTCGTTATTGAAGTTGGTTTTCGTTTCAGTCTCATCCAGCATTTGGCCGCCAGCCTGCTGCAGATACATGTTGAACAATCCATTGTCCGCAAGTGAGAAACCTGCGACCTCCAGCTTGCTACCGTTCCACTTGGTTGTTTTGGTTGCAGCCTGCTCTAGTTCATCCCAGTTCGTCGGAGGTGTCACACCGGCTTCATCTAGGATTTTCTTATTATAGAAGAGTGCCCTTGCATCCACTGTCAGTGGGAGACCGTAGAGCTTGCCGTCATAGCTCAATTCCTTGAGCGCTTCGCCGTAGAAATCGTCTTTGTTGATTTGGTCCTGCTCCATAAATTCATCGATAGGATGAAACACGTTTTTCGGCGCATACAGCGAGGTCCGCCATCTGTCCCAAAACACAAGATCCGGTGCTTCCCCGCCCGAAGTTGCCGTCGTCATGAATTTCGTGATCATATCCTGCTGGAGTACATATTTCACACGGATTTTATCCTGGGATTTGTTGAAAGCATCAACCATCGTCTCGAATTGTTTTTGTCCTTCACCGGCCCAATCTCCCCAGAAAGCAAGTTCAACTGGTTCATCAGAGGAACTCACACCTCCCTTAGCTGCTGTATTGCTATCTGTTCCTTTCGATCCGCACCCTGCCAACAGCGAGACCATCATTAACGCAGTCAGCATCATGAATGCCCATTTTTTCATAAAAGAACCTCCCTTAATATTCTCTTTATCTTGAAATGAATCCGGCTATCATCCATGGGTCACCGCAGTACCCGAACTCCACAATAATCCATAAGCAGCTCGCAGAACATCATATTCGCCCAGGAAAACCAGGGTCTGGTGTAGTCCTCGGGATGATCAGCGTTGAAACTCTCATGCATCAAGCCTGTACCGGCATCCGTCTCACTAATGACCTTAAGAAGACGTTCCTTTTCCTCCACGCGGTCATCAGTGAGCCCCTGCATCGCCAGCGCTATGTGCCAGATATAACCTCTTGGCGTATGTGGACTGCCGATCCCCGCCGCGGCACTTCCCGTGTAGTAGTAAGGATTATTTCTACTTAAAATAAACCGGCGCGTGTTCTGATAAACTGCATCGTTCGTCCCTCGGTATCCAAGGTAGGGAATGGATAAAAGACTCGGTACATTGGCATCATCCATCAGATTGTAATTGCCGAGACCGTCCGTCTCATAAACATAAATTCTGCCGAATTCAGGGTGTTCTACAATTCCATACTGCTGAATGCCGTTGTCGATCTCCGCAGCTAATTGATAGGCCCTGCTGTATAGATCTTCATCACGAAGTACCTCTTTGGCAATCTCCTGAAGATATCCAAGCACGACCACCGCAAACATGTTAGACGGAATTAAGTAGCCATAGTCGCAAGCATCATCACTCGGACGGAATCCTGACCACGTCATGCCGGTATATGCGGTCTCGGCGCCTTTTCCCTCGCGGATTAACGTGTCCGTCGGGACACAGTCCTTTCGCTGGAAACTGTACTTCGAGTCGGTCTCATGCCTTTGTTCCGTAATCCAAAGATTCATGATTACGCTCGACGCCTCTTTGAACAGGTCGTCAAATTGCGAGATTCTCCCGGTATTCTTCCAGAGAAGGTAGCTAAGCTGCAGCGGATAACAGAGAGAGTCAACTTCATATTTGCGTTCCCAGATCCATGGGGACATTTCCGTCTCGTCCGCCTGATGCCCTTGACCGTTAGGGTCTTTATTGAAAGCGTTTGCATATGGGTCGAGTAAGATGGACTTGAACTGCCTAACCACCAACCCCTCGATCAGATCTGCCACTTCGCTATCCTCTGCCGCCAATACCAGAAAAGGTCTTATCTGCGCAGTTGAATCGCGAAGCCACATAGCGGGAATGTCGCCGGTAATGACAAAGGTGGTCCCGTTCTCCATCCTCTTCAGTGTTGTCCCCCATGTGTTACGGATGGCATTTTGGAAGATAGACAAAAGATGCGGAGTCGAACTTAGTCTACCGGACATTCTTTCAACCAGTTGCCTCAAGGAAGCTGGTTCCTGGCCCAATGATTCCATGTGCATTCCTCCTGCTGTATGTAGTTTTTTATGACAACCATATATCAGGTATTGCCAGCTCTTGCATAAACACATTATAATTCCAGTTAGTTAGTATGTCAATATAACATTTGAACATATTGATATAATATTTAAAGAGATTTCTGTTCAAAATCTAAAAAAAGATGCCATTCATATCGAATAGCATCTTAATTAGGTTCAGTTTTAGTTACCGTTTGTTTACAGGCCCTGTAGAGGAGCCTTCAATCAGCTCAGTTTCCAGTAGAATTTTGCTTGGCACGCTTTCTCCGCTTATTAGCTTGAGGACATTTTCAAAAGCCAGCCTTCCCATTTCCTCTTGATTTTGACGCATATGAGTAAAGAGAAAGCCTCCGGCATAATCCGGACTATCAAAACATACGATCGACAGATCTTCCGGAATACGCAATCCCAATTCACGCGCAGCCTCATAGGCCAGTTGAGCAATATTGTGCTCCATCGCGAACAATGCAGTGATCTCGGGATGCACCTGAAGATGAACTTTGATGTTTTCCTTCTCCTTCTCCTTATTTTTGGAGACAAATGCGGTCGGCAGGGTGGCTGTGATATGATCCATCCAAAGACTCTGATCCACGACGATGCCTCTTTCGGCATGAGCCTGGATGAACCCTTCGATCCGCTCTTCAATGGCTGATGTGTCCTGCGGCGGGGTTGTCATCAATGCAATATGCGTATGCCCCAATTCAAAAAGATAGTGTACCATATGCTTCGCTGCCGCAATATTGTCCGAACTGATCGAGCTGGCTGAGACACCTTTGAGATGGCGATCTAGCAATACAAAAGGATATTGACTGATAACAAGCTTCAGAATCTCGGCATTAAAATACTCCCCCTGGGCCGGAAAAATAATCATCCCGTCGACTCCAAGCTCCAAGAAGTCTTGAATGGCCTCCTGCTCTTTCTCTGGCTCTCCAAGAGATCTTCTAAGAATTAAGTAGCTGCCATGCTGCCGGGATGCTTCCTCCATTCCATATATAAGTCCTGTGCCGTAGCTGTCGCCGAAGTCAGTCATGACAACTCCTATTATAAGTTTTTCATTATCGCGTCGCGACTTAACGCCAACTGCCGCTGCATTGCCCTTCGATATAATCTCCGGATCAAGCTGTTCGGAAACAAAAGAGCCTCGCCCCGGTTTCCTGACGATATATCCTTCTTGAGTCAGCATATCAAGCGCCTTTTTACTTGTTATACGACTGACATTATAGGCCTCGCCCAGCTCCTTCTCGGAAGGAATCCGTTCGCCTAATTCATATTTATGAGATATGATCTGATCTCGCAGCGCTTCGAATATTTGCTCGTACATCGGTTTTGAGGATGATTCATGCGACATGGTAAGACCCCTCCACAAGAAAATATCTACCCTGTCGGATAGATAATACTCAATAATATAGATATTATGTATAACCTTATATAATAATATAACATGTTATATCTACTTTAGCAATGAACAATAGATGCATGCAATACACATAAAAAAAGCCCCTGACTCGCCACTAGGACAATTACAGGAGCAGCTTGCTTATCGTGATGAGGAAATTCCTGCATATTTGCAGGCTTTCTGTATATGGCCATTAGTGCCGCTTCAATTAGCTCTGTTCTTTCCTTTTTCCTCATCATGCGGTCTATCTGTTTTCGCCCCTATCCAACCACTTGTTTCTGGACCGCATCAAAGCGTTCCATGCGGACCTGAGCTCTATCAACAAGCTTCCATTGACCTTAAAATCGAGTCCAAGCTGAAGAACACCGGGCAGCAGTGACTTCAAGAGACAACGCGAAAGATTGAACAGGCGGCAATAGGCGGGCGGAAGGATCTCGTCCACTTCCAGTGTAAACAGCTCCTCCATATCCAACCGTTCAATCTTTACACTGTCAATTCGATCATCATTCCCATATATCTCCTTGATCCGGGAGGAAGTCATGACAGCTACGGCCTGCCTCTGAAGCTGAACGACGTTTCCTTCGTGAGCCCGGAACTGTTCCACGTTTATGGGCCTATAATGCAGATGACGGCCTTCATACTGTGCTGCGCCTGGTACTTCCAGCTTGTTGGCCACAAGCGTGCCGAATCCAATCGTGAGTAAAATCGAACGCGTCAAATGCTTTTCCCCGGTGTTGCTTGTCAAACGAAATGTTCCGTCCTCCAAACGCTCCATTTTTTCAATCAACTGCGAATATACTAGCGTCGGCTCGAAGATGCGCGCCTGCTTCTCCAGCTGCTTCGTCAAGTCTCCGGCCGTAATCGCAGCGATTCCTCCAACGTCGTACAGAAACTTCTCCGAATAATACGGTAGTTTTCCACCCAGAAACGGAGCCGCCTCGATAATTTTTATTTTCATATCCCTCATGCAGCATAAAACGCTGAAAAGAGTCCTATCGGCCCGCCGCCGATAAGAGTGGACGCTTTTAGGTCTACTTCTATTAACTTGTACTTTCACACCAGGTTCGACTGTATATAATGCCCCGGTTTACAGCCGATATAGGAAAATAAACCCTTTTGGCTTCCGTCCTGTTCGGAACTAATAATACCTTCATCATTCATAGTTATTTTTAATGAATTTCATATAAATCCCAATAGAACGCCGATCCATCACGTTGACGAATCTATGGAGGTCTAGCAAAGCGACTCCGGACAAATATGTCCGAAGTCGCTTGGTTTGTGCTTTAAGAGTTGACCCTTCGATCCTCTAACTCTACTAACTTCCTCGTAATTGGATGATAAAAAACGCCTGAACAAGTAGCTCCATCAGCGCTATAAGCCACCGCCTCTACTTCCTCCCAATTTACAAAATCAAGAGAAACAGCAGGCTCTACCTGCGGAATGATTGCACCGCTGCGCACCAACACGATAATCGGGATATCACCTGCTGTAATAGTTACCCAGCCACCGCCTTCATAGACTTCACCTGTTTGGTAGTCGATCCACTTGCCCTTCGGCAAATAAACGTGGCGCTCAGAGGTCTCCTCCAACATAGGAGCAACAAGCAGGTCTGAGCCGAATAAATACTGATCATCAACCATCCAGCATGCCGGGTCCTGCGGATATTCTATGAACATCGCTCTCATCATCGGCAATCCTGCTTCGGATGACAAATAAGACTGCGTATAAATATAGGGCATCAGTCTATATTTCATTTGTACCGCGGCTCGGAAATCCTTCAAGAACTGCTCACTGTAAGCCCATGGCTCCTTGGGCGGAGCTCCGTGCGCACGGCTGTGTGAGGAGAGCATACCGAATGGAAGCCAGCGACGGTATAGAGACTCGGGGCTCTTCTTCACGAATCCGCCAATATCATGACTCCAATAGGTAAAGCCGCTAAGCCCCATCGATAAGCCGGCACGCAAGCTGGCATGCATCGCGGAATCCGTGTTCTCAGCATCGCCACCCCAATGAAGCGGATAACGCTGGCTTCCCGCCCAGGCGCTGCGGGCAAAAATAATCGTATCGCCTGTTACCTTTTGCGTTACTTCTGCAACCGTCTTGTTATAGCGAAGCGGATAGAGATTATGCTCCAGTCGTCCGCTTCTGCCGGAATGATAACGTCCATAGATCGGCGCGCTTTCGCCAAAGTCTGCTTTGATCGCTGCAACGCCCATATCCAGCAAACCTTCAATTTTCTCTTGATACCATGCAACCGCCTCTGGATTACTAAAGTCCAGAATAGCATCGCCTGTCGGCAAATTGCCTTCATGATCTGTAATGACCAGGCCCTTCTCAATCAGTTCCTCAAAAAACGGATTATGCGGGGTAAAATAAGGAATTTGCCATAAACTGATCCGAAAACCGTCCTTGCGCAAATCGTGAATCATCTGCTGCGGATCATCGAAGCGGGTGGATGAAAACTGATAGTCGCAACGCCAATCTTGCTCAAACCAACCGGTATCCAAATGAATAACGTCACAGGGAATATCATACTCTCTAAGCTTAGCAGCCACTTCTCTAGCCTGTGCTTCAGAATTATACGTAATCCGACTCATCCAAAGCCCGAAAGACCATAGCGGAGGAAGCGGGCTTCTACCCGTTATCGCTGTATAGGATAACAGGAGTTGCTTAGGCTCTCCAAAAAAGAAAAACAAATCAATGCTGTCATCATCCACATAAAGAGTATTGGCAGCATCGTAATCCTGACCAATATCTAACGTCATCGGAGCACTGGAATGAATAAACATGCCATAGCCTTTATTGCTCATGAAAAACGGAATCGGCTTATACATATCAGGCGACTGCGCGCTCAGCGGGTCCCGGGTAAACAAACGGATACGTTGCCCTCGTTTATTCAATGCCGTAAAGGACTCGCCTGTGCCATATATTTTCTCTCCAGGAGACAAGGTAAAGGATGCCGCCATGCGATGTGACATGTCGGAAATAGAACGCGCATAGGAAAACGGAATAGGGTACGTATTGTTTAAGGACGGCTTATCTTCGTGATGATACGTTTGGGTCAGCACTCTACCTTTACTGTCTCTAAAGATCAAACGGAATGGAGCAAGCTCCAGTTCAACGGAGCCGCATTCATTACTCCAGCGATAACCCTTCTCCATTTTTTCTTCACGCCAAGACTCATCTATGCCAATCTCTCCATCAAGCATAACCGATGGAACTGCAGCGGCCGTTCTTAGGCGTGTCTGAATTTGTATCCGCACGGCATCCTGCGCTACAAAGGACAGCTTAAAGGGCATTTCCGGCGACTGCTCATAATCAGGAGGAAACTCCCACATCGCCGTTGGCTCGAAAAAGTAATCTATTTTATTAAACGCCATTCTTGGCTTGCGGCTGGCGCGCACCCATTTCAGTATGCCCTGCTGCTCGAGAGGAGCAAACGAAGTGACTTCATGTCCATGAAAATACTGGCTTTCCAGCGTCCTGAACGATTCGCCGACATCGATTGATCCGTTCAAGCGATCGGAATGAATTTTTGTCATTTTCCATGCCTCCCACTGCAAAGCAATCATTATTGTCTATCATCAATCAGTTTCTGAATTTTCTCATTCATATTTTTCATCGTTGTATCCAAATCCTGATTAGAGAGCATCATGCGGTCGAACTCTTCAATGAAGATTTTCTCAACTTCAGGCTGATAAGAGACTGGCACATTTATTTTTGGTGTAATGGAATTGTTCAGCACATAAAGAAGAGATTCTTTATCCACATGCTCAGGCGTTTGGGTATTGGAAATGATTTTATCTACTACCTGCTCAAGGTCTGCACCTTTCCAGGATGGCAAATACTGCCCTTGCATCGTTAACCACTCTGTGGTAAACCAGCGGACGAATGTGTAGGCTTCTTCTTTATGCTTCGATCTACCGTATATCGTCAAAATATCTGCGCTTATCGGTCCAACCATCGGATCTTCTTTATTCATTTTAGGATAAGGAGCGAACGCGGTCTTAAAGTTAGCG
Organism: Paenibacillus aceti; assembly: GCF_003614185.1. GTDB lineage: Bacteria > Bacillota > Bacilli > Paenibacillales > Paenibacillaceae > Fontibacillus > Fontibacillus aceti. The sequence continues at coordinate 571,086 of NZ_KZ987724.1, read as the reverse complement.
GGAACGGTTTCCGTACCGCCAACGTCAACTAATATATAAGATCCCGTAATGAGCATGCTTGCATCTTGATTCAAATATTGCGGACGATAGTTCAGCTTTTGGCTGATCACTTCTGCATAGGGAGTTGACGATTTATCTTTCTCAGATTGCAAGCGCAGCTCAAGTGATTTTTTCAGTGCCGGATTTAGAATATTAGCTGTCTTATGATCATCCATAACAAGCCCTGTATTTTCCATCTGACCGTTTAGCGCCAGCGACGCATAGTTCGCCCAAGTGTGGAAATAGTTCCCGTACCTCGTTTTACCGTTTTCTGTTTTTGTCATCGCTTTCGCATATTCCAAGTACTCGTCCCAAGTCCAATCCTTAGGAACTTCAAGACCAGCTTCTTTCAAATGATCCTCATTAATAATAACCAAATTCGTCGTCATCGTTCCTGGAAGCCCGTAGTACTTGTTGTTTACTTTCAAATCAACTTTATATTCGTCTTCATAAGCAACGCCTTCTTTGGCCATGTAGTCATCAAGCGGTTCGAACATATCAAGTGCAATTCTAGGTACGAGCTGATTCGTTCCGGGCACCATGATAACATCCATCTCTTCACCGGAGGCCGCGGCTAAATCAACTCTTTTCATAGCCTCCAGCGAGTTATTGTCGCCCGGCGATACGAAATCAATTTTAATATTTGGATGAGAGCTTTCAAATTCTTTGATCATAACGTCAAACCCCGCATCGAGACTGTTCCAAGTATTAAACTTCAAGGTTACAACTTCGTTTTTACTTGTTCCTTCGGCTTTTTCATTCTCTTGGTTTCCCCCTGACGTGGAACAAGCAGAAAGCAACAAAGTCGATGCTAGCAGTCCTGCCATCGATTTTGCCCAAAAATGTTTCATAATAATACCCTCCCTTTTTTGTGAAGAAACGGAATGCTATATCGGAACCGCTATTGCGGATTTCGAACGGGGATTAACCTTTCACACTGCCTGAAGCTACACCTGCAATGACATATTTTTGCCCAAAAATAAAGATCAGCAGCAAGGGAAATATTGCAATAACCGTACCTGCCATCATAAGTGAGTAAAACTCGCCATGCATATCCGAGAACTTCCTGATGCCAAGCTGAATCGTATAAAGGTTCTCTGATCGCAGGAAAACTAGAGGGCCTTGATAATCGTTCCATGTCCAAATGAAACGCAAAATCATATACGTTGCCAGTCCTGGCATCACGAGTGGAATCGCTATTTTACAGAAAATCGACCAATGATTCGCTCCGTCCATTCTCGCCGACTCGATAATTTCATTGTTAATGCCCATAAAGAACTGGCGCAGCATAAACGTTCCAAGCACACCTGAAGCGCCAAGCAGCATAAGCCCTATATGACTGTCAAACAGTCCAAACCAGCGGTAAATAATAAACTGCGGAACCAGCACCGCTTGCGAGGGAATCATAAATGTCGCTAAAACGACGAGAAACAGGAAGTCGCGCCCTTTAAAAGCAATTTTCGAAAAACCATAAGCAGCCATGGACGATATGGTCAGCGAAAAGGCTGTCGTAGCTAATGTCACCTTAATGCTGTTCCAATAATAAAGTCCGAAGGGTACCGTACCAAACATCACTTCTCTATAATTTTCAATGGCTCGCCAGGTTTCCGGAATCCACTGAATCGGATATTTCATAACATCAAGCTCAGGCTTGAAAGATGCGGAGAGCATCCACAAAAACGGCATAATAAAGAAGATACCTGCGAATGCCATCAGAACCGTGACCAATACACGGTTAACACGAATCGGTTGCATGCTTGATCACTCCTTAATAGTTGACCCATTTTTTCTGTCCAAACCATTGAACAACCGTAACGATTATCAGAGAGAACAGTAATACAATTCCAATTGCAGATGCGTACCCTGAGCGCAAATTAACAAAGGCAACCTCATACAAATAATGCACGATCACTGAAGTAGAGCCTGCCGGTCCCCCCTCGGTCAACACCATGACCAGATCAAACACTTTGAAGGAGCCGATGACTCCTGTAATCAGCAAGAAAAAGATAGTTGGCGACAGCATCGGAATCGTAATATTCATAAACTGTCTGAATTTCGAAGCCCCATCCATATCGGCGGCCTCATACAAATCCTTCGGAATCCCTTGTAAGCCGGCAATAAATAAGATCATATTGAATCCAAGGCCTGTCCACACCATAATAATCATCACAGCGATCAGTGCATACTTTGGATCTGCAAGCCATAGCGGCGGATTGGCAATTCCAATGGATTTTAGAAAACCGTTAATCGGTCCGCTTGTCGGATGATACAGCACTCTCCACAATAATGAGACGGCTACAAAGCTAGATATAAACGGCATGAAATAGATAACCTTAAAGAACGATTTGAAATACGTCATGCGATCAATCAAGACAGCCAACACAAGCGCAATAATCATACTGAATGGGACCGTTAATATCATCGTCAGATTATTTGTCATCGCCCGCCAAAAATGCTCATCCTTGAATAATTCCTCATAATTGCCAAAACCAATAAAATGGATATTCCCCAGCCCTGTGATGAAATTCCAATCCGTAAAACTAATTATGCCCGACAGAAAAATCGGTATGATCGTCAACAGCATGGTCGTCAGCAACATCGGCAAAACAAACAGGTATCCAGCTATACTATTATAGAAAGACTGCTTGCGTTGCTTCATCTCTATCACCTCTCGCTTACTTCACTATAAGCCCATTATAGAAGCATTGTTTGTTCATTACATGAAACGATTTTTTCTATTCTGAAAAAAATATGCTAACTTGCGTAATTCCCAATATCATATTCGACAAAATTCTTTTCGTTCATATATAATCGTAAATAAAGGAGGTATGAAAGCGTTTGCGTAATTTTCAAAGTAAATTGTCACTTCGCAAAAAACTGATTATGACTTCCATTTTGTGTTTAATGCTTCCGACGATCCTCATGCTAAACATCACCAATGTTTACTCCCAATGGATTATTCGTGAGCATTCTCAAGAAAGCGCAACCCAATCGCTTGCTATCATTCAGTCTCAAATCAGAGCGATTTTGGAAGAGATGATCTCTGTATCAAACTTCATTCAATTTGATGCGGAAATTAAAACCTTACTTGATCTAGCCAAAGATGATCCGACTGCAGCGAAACGTCTAACGACCCGATTGGAACAAATTGCTGGAGAGAAAAGCGACCTGAAGATTACTCTGCTGCTACAGGATGGAAGGGCTTATTCCGATTATTCATTTTACGATTTTCAGCCTAAGCTGTTTTTTGAAAAGCAATGGTTTTCCGAGATGTCTGAGCTCTCTCCGTTCGAAACCTTGTTTCTTGGAGCAGAGCAGAACTACTTGCCTCCGCAATCTGCCGATCAGCAATATGTCATCATCACGGCACGCGCAATAATGGAGGATGTGTCACGTTCACCCTATGCCTACCTCATCGTTAGCCGCACCGAAAATACGATTCGCGAGCTGTTCGCTGATTTTAAAGAGGATATTTATTTGCTTGACGGTCAAAATCGTATTTTATCAAATTGTAAAGACGAGCTGATTGGACAAAACTTTGATTCTATCTTGGATACAAAAGCGTTGGAATCGCCAAGTATTATTCATGCTAATGGAGAGAATCAGCTCTACATCTCGATGCCTGTTCGATTTTCCGACTGGCGCCTAGTGAGTGTAGCCCGCTATGAACAATTAACTGAAAAGCTGAACGGCATTTCCCGGAGCGGCATCTTAGTTCAAATCTTGTTGGCGGTCAGCTTTCTGATCGCACTCACCTATTTGTTACAGCGCTTTACCAAGCCCGTAAAAGTACTCGGCCAAGTAGCAAAGAAGGTAGAAGGCGGCAATCTCACAATCCGTTCCAATATCCGCGGCGGTGATGAGGTTGGCAGTCTCGGTCGTTCCTTTGATAAGATGCTGGATCAAATTCAGCGCACTTTGGATCAGGTCCAGATCGAGCAAGAGCTGAAACGGCGCGCAGAGCTATCGCTTCTGCAAGCGCAGATCCATCCGCATTTTTTGTTCAATGTGCTGAGTTCTATTCGCATGCAGCTGTTGATCAAGCAGGATGAGGAGAACGCCGAACTGATTGGTTCGCTATCCTCATTGTTGCGGGCCACGATTTCCAAAAAGGATGAGTTTATTACGCTCTATGCCGAGCTGGAAACGGTAAAAGATTATGTTGAGTTAATGAATTTCACAATGAGGCACCCGATCGAAGTCAAGATAGATGTAAATGAGGAGCTATGGCTTGAAATGATACCCCGCTTTATTTTTCAGCCTATTATCGCAAATGCCTATAAACATTCGTTTGGCAGCAAGGGCGGGATCATCGTTATTCGCGTTGAGCAAGTCAAGCCAATAGCACATATGGAAAACATGAATTGTAGTAAAAAAAACAAGGTCATGTTAAAAATAGAAATCGAAGATAATGGCCGAGGTATGAAGGCAGCGGATTTAGAGGCCTTGCAACAGCGCCTCGAACTACAAACCTGGGAAATTATTAACGTCTCTCTTGCAGACGATCAACAGCAATCCGCTGGCATCGGCTTGTCCAATGTTTATGATCGATTGAAGCTGATTTTTGGCGAGCAGTTTGAAATGACTATTCGCAGTCAGGATCAGCGAGGAACCTGCGTCACATTAATGCTGCCGCTCCAGACCGAGAAGGAGGACTACCATGTATAAAGTAATTATTTCCGATGATCATATGCCCATGCTTAACTATCTCTCAGCCAATATCCCTTGGCAAAGCCTTGGACTTGAACTGGTTGCAACTTGCGCTGATGGTGAGGAAGCGTTGGAAGCCTGCGCTAGGCATCGGCCCGACATATTAATTACCGATATTGGTATGCCTATCATGAACGGTCTGGAGGTCATTCAACTCGCCTGTGCAGCGAACCCCCGATTAAAAACAATTATCCTGTCTTGCCATGAGGATTTCCAATATGCTCAGCGTGCCGTACAACTGGAGGTCAGTGATTATGTACTGAAAGAAAGCTTGCGGATTGAGCAGATTACGGAGATACTAAAAAAACTTCGTGGGAAGCTGGATGCTGAACGCGCATCGCAGCGTGAACATCAACAACTGCAGGATGTCGTCAAGTCCAACGGCTCAGCCATCCGTGCCACTTTCCTGCGTTCATTAATTGAGCAGCCTATCTGGAATCTGACCGAGTGGGAGGAAAAAGCGGAGTCGATCGGTATTCATTTTGAGCAAAAAATGCCCTACTTGCCGGTTATATCGATTCTTGAGCATCCGCATGAATTAGAGGAGCGTTTTGGCGGAAAGCATAATATGCGGTTTGTGCTCCTTAATGGACTCGATGAACTGATTACAATCGACGGTTGTGTACTTCTCTCCTTCGATGAACGCTCTTCACTGATAATGTTTCCTTTTCCAAAGACGATTTCTCGCAATCTGTATGAAGAGATCCAACTGCTGCTTAAGCAAATCCAAAATAAAATGATCCAGTATCTGAAAACCGGCATTTCCTTCTATCTGGGAGGGGTTTGCTTAAACTTGACTGAGTTGAAGACCGAAGCGCAGCGAATTTTGGACTTAGGCTCCTTTCGGTTTTATGCTGGAGAGAATTGTCTCGTCAAATGGCAAGCTATAGAAACAACAAAAGATGATATTTTCGTTCACTATGCCAACATATTACAAAGCATTCGAAATTGTATCGTCGGCAAAGACAAGCAACTGGCTGCCACAACGATCCACCACTGGATCGTCCACATCAATCACTTGAAGTATCCTATGGAGGCTGTGCAAGGCCTGGTATTAAAGCTAGTTACAGAAATCGAGCTTAAATATACCGTGATGCAAAGCTTTGTTACTAATTTCAACGTCGAGCAATTTCACCGTATCATTTATGCCATAGAAACGCTGGATCATTTGGAACGGTGGCTTACGCAGTATTTGGAGCAAAAAATTACGTCTCTTGGGGCAATTAAGGATGTCTCACTTCGCAAGGAGGTTGCCGAGGCCAAACGCTACGTGATAATGAATCCAGGCAAAAAAATAAGCATGGAGGAAATGGCACAGCGGATCAATTTGAATTCCAGCCATTTTAGCCGAATGTTCAAGGATGAAACCGGGGAAAACTTCATCTCTTTTGTAACCAGGGTCAAAATGGAACGAGCGCAAGAACTGTTAGATCAATCCGATCTCACTGTTCATGAAATAGCAGAGCAGCTTGGCTATGAGCATACAAGCTATTTCATCAAGCTATTTCGCAACTATTCCGGCCATTCGCCGAACGAGCAGCGCAGAAGATTGTGATGCGCCGCTCTTTTTTTGCTAAGGGGATGGCCTTCCTCATACCCCCCAGCGCGGTGTGATGTTGCATGATCTCTTCCAATTAATTTTCAAGCAAGGTGCTTGGGTGTTTTAATAGTGATCCTGAGCCATGTGAGACGTTATTGGACCAAAAATGAGAGACATTAGTTGTTCCACCCCGAATAACGTCCCTCATTTCCGTTAGAATTTGTTATCTGCTAATTTCAGCCATATAGCGAACCACATTTCCGTTAGCACTCCGAACTTCACTCTTATGCTCAGTTTTTAACACTTTGGCTTTGCACCTAATTCCTACTCTATCCTCTGAACCTAGCTTCTGTACGCTAGCTCCCACCCTAATCTCTGCATACCAGCTTCTAAAAATTTGAACATATAGCTTGTATAGTCCTACAATTCATAAAACCACATTATAAAGAGGTATGTTGTTTATGACTAAGTCGGATAATGAAGAAAATAATAAAACACAGGAAGAAATATCTTCCTTTAACTCCGTAACCGATCACTATAGAAACATTATGGGTGTACCAACCCAAAAGATTGATATGGAAAAAATGCCGCTTATCCTTCGCTATTCAGACCCCGAAACCCCACAAATCGTTTGCTGTTCTCGTCCCACAGTCGGTATCGAAGCGCCTGCAGGCTCAAACGAATTCCAATAGCAGGAACGTCATGCATGGCTGCGTTGCTATCGTGTATTAGCTGCAAGTTATAGTTTGACACCTGAGGATCCAGATGATGAATATGGTGGAAGCCGATATTCCCCGTTATCCATTGCAGGATTTTGGGCAGCTTGTAGTAGGAGCTGCCTTTCATAGCCGCGCTGACGAAATCCCACTCTTCTGCACGCTCATAATAGGTACCCTCAAATTGATGCTGCACGTAGAAGAGCCATATGCCCGCAACGCCAGACAAGTAGAGAATCGTTCCCTCCACTAGTAGGACCTCCTTCCAGCCTAGCAACCAACAGAGCAGTCCCATCAAGCCTGCTAACGCTGCGTTCGTTAGGTACGTGTTCATGCGCTCTTTGCGTCTGGCATTCTTCCGGTTCAAGCGGTATACATACAAGAAGATAAATACCGGTCCGAGTCCGAACATGACAAATGGGTTGCGGTATAGACGGTATCCCAGACGCTTCCATGAGGAAAGTGCCGCGTATTCCTTCGTAGTCAGCGTCCAAATGTCACCTGTGCCTCTACGTCCTAAATTGCCGCTAGTCGCATGATGAATGGAGTGCTCATTTTTCCATTGCTCATAAGGGAAGAGAGTGAGTATCCCCGTTATCGTTCCGATGATCGTGTTCGCCCTCTTCCCAGCGAAGAACGACAGATGGCAGCAATCATGGAATATAATGAAGATTCGGATCATGAATCCGGCTGCTGGAATGGCAAGTAACAGGGTGATCCATATTGAGATAGACAGCATTTCATAGGCAAGCCCCCACAGCAAGAGGAAGGGAACGATGCTATTAACCAACTGCCAGACGCTCTTCCGCAAATCCGATTTACCGTGAAGAGCCATGTCCTTCTTCCAGCGGTTGTATTCTTGAAGTGATTTCATAGCAATCCCCTTTTCTTGGAAGTCACTTGCAGCCATGAATTCCTGGAATTTACCAGACATGAAGAAAAAACACAGGAAATCATTTCTCCAATTATCATTTATCATCGCTTTCCTTGCTTATGTCCTTCTTTAAATTGCTCAAATTGGCTGCTTTTCTCTCCAAACTCTGTTTGGAATAAAAATTAATAATGTCATCAATGGTAGAAAATGCGCCGCTAACGTTCGAATCATGTGTACTTGTTTTGATAAAAAACCGCTTTCTGATGTGGTTACATCTTTTTTATATTAGCATTTGACGTTATGTTTAATTCAAAGCCTTTTTCAGAGTGACTCCTGCCGTGAATACAGGAACTTTACCTGCAGGAAGTTCCACTCTTTCACCGGTTTTGCGGCTTCTTCCCATGCGTGCTTCACGAGTACGGACATTAAATCTTCCGAAGCCTACTAGTTTAACTTCTTCGCCTTGCTTTAGAGCTTCAAAAATCGAGTCCAGCACATGTGTTACTGCCTTTTCAGCATTCTTTTTTGAAAATCCACTAGATTTCGCCACTTCTTCGATCAATTGTTCTTTGTTCATTTTCAATACCTCCGCTTATTTTATTTACGAAGATGACAGTCCTCGTGCATAGATGTAAAATAGGAACAAATCATGACCACCCGTCCAACGGGTGGTTTGCACTTGGGGTATAACCCCCTGTTGCCAAACTGCGCCTAAAGACGCTAGCCTGACCACAAATCTGTTCAGGCTCAGTGTAATTTGTCACTTTCACTAACCAGTTAAACTGGTTTATTTCTTTTTGCTCCTGTTACTGCTAAACGGATCTTCGTACTCTTTTACACTCAACTTATCTATTGCTTGGTCATGTGCTTCTTGTTCACGAATGTATTTTGCTACGGTTGCTTCATTTAGGCCCACTGTACTTACATAATAGCCTTCTGCCCAAAATTTTCGATTCCCATATTTATACTTTAGTTGCGCGTGCTTTTCAAAGATCATTAGCGAACTTTTCCCCTTCAGATATCCCATGAATGTGGACACGGCTATCTTTGGGGGGATCGCTACCAGCATGTGTACATGATCTGGCATCATATGACCTTCCAGGATGTCCACTCCCTTATACTTACATAAACGTTTGAAAATTTCGATTAAGTCTTTCCTCACTTGATTATAGATCTCTTTCCGTCTATACTTCGGGGTGAACACAATGTGGTATTTGCACATCCACTTCGTGTGAGCTAGACTATAGCTCTTGTTTGCCATCTAAGACCATTCCTTTCAATTGAGCCTGAACATCTCAATTCTATCGGGATGGTCTTATTGGTCAAACCCTCGATCCCTCCACCCGCATAGCGGGTGGTTTTTTGTTTCGCGCGTTTCACGCACTCAACTGGCTAAAGCCATAATAAAAAACTGCCCCACATTTAGGGCAGCTCGAAAGATTTAATAGAGTTTAGAAACGTTCTCAGCCTGCGGTCCACGATTGCCTTGGGTCACATTGAACTGGACGCGTTGACCTTCATCCAACGACTTGTAACCATCACCCTCAATCGCACTGAAATGAACAAACACATCGTTTCCGTCTTCGATTTCGATAAAACCGAAGCCTTTTTCAGCATTAAACCATTTAACTGTACCTGTTTGCATAGGATTCCTCCAAAAATCAAATTATTTAACACAACTATTTCAATGGCCACTAATAAAGATTAGCGGCCATTAGGCATTTTTAGAATCCCATACTTGATGTCCGCTAATGTATCAAAGTTAAGAATACCATATCCGATAATATAAGTCAATATTTGGAGTAAATGCGCAGTTACACCGCTTGGCACTAATTATGGGACAGGCGTCACTGCATTAGGGCAGCCTGCTCAGACGAGGGGAGCTTCGATAACATCGAGGTTATGATGCCGTTTGCCAGCGGCAGCTTGGAGCAAATTCCCACAATAATAGATGCTGTTGCCGATCCCAAGCATACAAAAAAGCCCCTGAATATCCGCAAGAGAAATTCAAGAGCTCGTTCATTGTTAGATTGATGCGGTCGAGAGGACTCGAACCTCCACGGGGGTTAGCCCACACGGACCTGAACCGTGCGCGTCTGCCAATTCCGCCACGACCGCATATTTCGTTGATGCAATGTTTTGCAGCAACGAAATATAATATACCATGTATTTATGAGTGAGTCAATCAAAATTTCCTAACATTACATTTTGCAAACTATATCCTTGCGACTCCCGTCTTCCGGGCGATGCGGATTACTGCTTCACTAACGGCATTACTCACTCTCTTGTCGAAGGCGTCCGGGACGATGTAATTTTCATTTCGTTCCTCAGCCTTCACCAGCTTTGCAATACTCTGAGCCGCAGCAAGCTTCATCTTGTCCGTAATATTCCGTACTCTTGCCTCCAAAGCACCTCTGAAGATGCCTGGGAAGACAAGCAGGTTATTGATCTGATTGGGGTAATCAGATCTACCTGTGGCCACTATTCTTGCTCCACCTTTAACAGCATCCTCCGGCATTATCTCCGGTACCGGGTTGGCAAGAGCAAAGACGATACCGTCCGGATTCATGGATTGCACCATGCTCTTCGTCAACACCCCTTCAACCGACACTCCGATGAATACATCCTTACCCTTAATAATATCTGCAAGGGTTCCGGTCTCGAAATCCCTATTCGTAACCTTGGCGATTTTATACTGGGCCTCGTTCATTGAGCCGGCCTTCTCCGAAATGGCACCGTTAATATCGCATAGCACCATATGCCTTACCCCCGCCGCCAGCAGCAATTTCGCTATAGCAATGCCCGATGCGCCCGCGCCGTTGATCACGATGCGTATACTATCCAAAGACTTATCAACAATCTTCATTGCGTTGTACAGACCGGCAAGCACTGCGACAGCCGTCCCGTGCTGGTCATCATGATATACGGGAATATTTAGAGTTTCCTTCAGCTTATCCTCGATGTAGAAGCATTCAGGCGCTTTTATATCTTCTAGATGAATACCTCCGAAGCCAGGTGCGATAACTTGAATAGTTCTTACAATTTCATCTGGATCCAGGCTATCGATACAGATCGGGAACGCGTTCACATTGCCAAATTTCTTGAGCAGCAATGCCTTGCCTTCGATAACGGGCAATCCTCCCTCAGGGCCGATGTTGCCCAGCCCTAAAACGGCGGTCCCATTCGTGACAATAGCTACGGTGCTGCCTTTGATCGTGTACTCATAGGCTTTTTCTTTATCTTTGGCAATTTCCTTGCAAGGTTCCGCTACCCCCGGCGTATAGGCCAGCTCCAGATCATGTTTGTTATTAAGTGGTACTTTAGTTGCTATTTCGAGCTTACCGTGTCTCAACCTATGTGCCTGTAACGCCTCTTCCTTAATGCTCATTGTCCCAACCCCCGGCATAATTGATAGATCTGTTCGGCTCTTATCATTCCTTCTTAACCTAAACGGATAACATTAATGACCGACCTGTCTTTCCATTCTGACAGCGCTTACAGCGTATCCCCCCTCACTTCATTGACTCAGGGTTGCCAACGACCAAGTTGCCAGAACATCTACCGTATACCCGGCGTTATGATGTATATCACCAGTGGACATTCATATAATAACACGCGCCGTCCTTTATGGGAATCGATAATGGCGGAAACTTAAAAATCCTATGAGAGTAAGCCTTGGCAAGCTGAAGTCTTTGTCCCTATGTTCCTAACATACGGACATCACTGTTCTAGATATGCCCTCCGTCAGGTTCTTAGAACCCCCTTTGTTGCTTTACTATATTAAAAAGCTCGTAAATCCCCGGAGATGGAAATTCACGAGCTTATTTGTTATTTAGTACAGTGCCACGTTGAAGTCCTTCCTTACTTTAGTTTAGCTACACTAACAGCGACCTGCTCAATTTGACGGCTGCTCAGGAAACCGTCAGGGGAGCTAAGCGTCACCGTCCGGTCGTCCATTTGGAAACCGAGCATCGGTGTATCAGAAGGTGTATACCATTCCGCGGCTGGTTATCGCCGTCCTGTTGCGTTTCCAGTCGAATCTGATGGCTAACGTCATCAAACTCTACGTGAATTCCAGCCATGTTGGAAATCGCCCGCACCGGCAAATACGTCGTATTTTGGTAGGTAATTGGCGCCAGCTTTTTACCGTTGCTGTCTGTTAAGGATTGAACAGCTCCGGAGAAGAAATGGTTGCACTGCCCTTACGATTACCTATCATTATTTATGGGTACTAACAACCGCTTCCCGTCTCTGAAGGCCACAAGCTCTTTATAACCCATACGTTCAGCATCCGCTCTGGCTTGATCCAACAGCATCCCGATATCATCCGGAAAATGTGCGTCCGAGGACAGAGTGAGCGGAACCTTGTATTCAGCCAGCACAGAGAGAAATAAGGGACTCGGACAGCTCTCCTCGATCGGGTAACGGTAAGCAAGTCCTGTATTAATCTCGGTAATGACCCCGCATTGCACCATTTCCTTCGCCAGCATTCGATAATATGGAAGCAGCTCCTTCTCGTCAACTGGCCGGAAGCCGAATACCTTAAGGTTGTCGGGATGGGCGATAATATGAAACAACCCGGACACGCAAGCCTGCCTCATCAGCTCGTAATAGTGCTTATAGGTTTGAACCGGGTCTCTACCCTCAAATTCATGTCTCGTCTCGGGATTGTCAAACCCCCAGCCATCCAAGAAATGAACGGACCCAATGACATAATCCCACTCGTACCCTGCGAGGATTTCCCTCAGCTCCCGTTCTCCACCCGGGAAAAAATCAGCCTCGATTCCCAGGGCAATATCCGGTCTTGAGGCCTTTGCCTCCGTTAAGAAGCGAACGAAATCGGGAAGCGACGCCACGCATACCTGATCCAGCCATGCTTGCTGCACTCTCCCGACAGGGCTGTCGTCCAGCAGCATATGTCTCTCGTAATACGGCCGACATTCGCGAAATCGGTATAAATGATCTACCACGCCGAACTGTCCGATTCCTCTTTTACGCCCCGTATTCAGAAAGCGATCAAGCCATTCCTCATTATAGCAACCCTGCTCCATTCTATGCGACAGGAGCTTGGTCATTTCCTCCCCATATTGCAGCGTATGATGACCTAATGAGACATCCCGTTCAGGCTCTGTAGAGGCAAGCGCCTGCAAAGTGCGGGATAACCAACGCAGCGAATAGGGACCCTCCTCCAGATGAAAATGCATATCTACCTTCACTCGTCGTATCCTCCTTGATCTAATTCCATGCCAGCATGGCTTCCGAAGTTTTAATCCCCAAATAATGGCACATTAACGGTGCCAAATGCAGCTGCGATATTGCCCATGTCTGATCCGGCATTAAGGAAGGCGAAGGCAGCTCGCCGAACACGTAGAGCGGAACATTCCGTTCTTCAGGCTCGGTTCCTCCATGATGACCCATCGCATTCATCCCATGATCGGACGTGACTACCACCTGATACCCTTGTGAGCGCCACATAGGAACCAAGGTGGCCAGTATTCCATCTGCAACACGTACTGAACCCGCATATTCCTTGCTTTCACCCCCATACTTATGGCCCATGTCGTCGATGTTCATAGAATGAATATATAAAAAGTGCGGATCGTATACCGATCTTAAATGTTCGGCATCTATAAACAGATGGCTGTCGGGATAGTGATCCTCGAAATAGAATATCCCGTGCTGGATCGGCCTGCTGTCATCATGCTGATGGCGGTCTGAGGCAAGGTTAAATGGAGCGCTGTTATAAAGCTCGCTTACCCAATGATACGCTGCCGCAGCAGTCCTTAACCCGGCTTCGCGCGCGAGATGGAACACGCTCTGTTCATGACTTAACCTCGCAATATGGTTCGCCGTAATCCCGTTTCTCGCCACGTGCGTGCCGGTCAGCAGTACTTCGTACAACGGACGCGAGAGACTCGGCAGCTGGGATTGTACCCGATAACAGTTCACCTCGCCCTGCTCAACAAGATGCTCCATATATCCCAAATACTTGCGGGCTGCATCGTATCTTAATCCGTCCAGTACAACTACGATAAGCTTGGCTTCTCTGAAATGGACCATTATTTTAGGCTCCTTCCTTCTCTAGCTGCAGCAATTGCGTATGATCCAGGGCAAGCTTCACGTGACTCTGCTCTTGAATTCTTAAGGATCGGCCATCATTAAGCGCATCTACGATTAACCTTACGCCGGCAGCATCAATGGCATATCGGATAATATTGCCTAGAATGGATATCGAATGGACAGTACCCTGCACGATTTGCTTACCTTCACGCGAAACTTCGCTTAATAGATCCGGACTCACCAGTAGCAACGCTTCAGGCCGAATGGCGAAGCTGTCTGCATCCCCGTTCACCTTTCCGAATAATCGCATTACCTCAGGACGAGTCAGCACGTTATAGCTTCCCATAAACTGCGCGACAAACTCTGTGCGTGGAATTGCATATAGCTCCTCCGGAGTACCCTGCTGAACAATACTTCCCTTATTCATCAGGCATACCCGATCGGATAAGGTTAACGCCTCCTCCTGGTCATGGGTCACAAAGATCGTCGTTATATTAAATTTCTTCTGAATCTCCCGGATTTCCGACCGCAGGTTTTTTCGAATTCTGGCATCCAAAGCGCTAAGGGGCTCATCCAACAGAAGAACCTTAGGCTGAACCGCAAGTGAACGCGCGAGCGCGACGCGCTGCTGTTGACCTCCCGACAGCTGCTGAGGATACGCATCCCGTTTATCACCAAGATCAATAAGCTCCAGCAATTCAGCCGATCTTTTACGTCTTGCTTCCTTGGAGACTCCTCTCATCTTCATCCCGTACTCTATATTTTCGCTGACCGACAAATTCGGAAACAGGGCATAGGATTGGAATACCATGCCGATCTCGCGGCTACGGGGTGGCAGGTTCACGATGTCCTTGCTATCGAGCAAAATATGTCCGCCATCCAGGTCAGTCAGGCCGGCAATACAACGCAGCAGCGTACTTTTTCCGCAGCCGGATGGACCCAGCAGCGTAACGAGTTCTCCCTCACGAATATCCAAATTGACATCATGAAGCACCGTAGTATCCCCGAATTGCTTGCGGATACCTTCAAGTCTCAAATATGGTTTCATCCTGATATCCCCTTATTCACTTTTTTGCCTAGCTTCATTAGAATCATAGACAGCACTAGAATAAACAAAAAGTAGGAAATTGCAATGGCGCTAGCCAAATGTCCGCTTTCGTTGACCCTTTGATACAAATAAATCTGGATGGTCTGAATATGTCCGCCTACCAACATGTTCGTTAGAACGAATTCACCAAATAATACGGAAAAGGATAACAATGTAGATGTGATAATCCCTGGCCAAATATTAGGCACAATTACGGTTACGAAAGCTTGCCATCGACCGGCGCCTAACATCTCAGCCGAATGAACCAGTTCAACGGCAGATACCGTTAGTAGACTGTTGCGAATCCCTTGGTACATGTAAGGCAATATAATAATGAAATACGCACCGATCAAAATATACGCTGTACCTGCAATCGGTATCGGCCCCGAGGAATAGGCCCGAATCAGCCCTACCGCTGCAACGACGCCCGGCACGGCATAAGGAAGGACAACGATTCCCTTCATGAACCTCTCCAGCCTGGGCAGATACACCGTAATAATAAACACAGCGGGCAGCATCACGGCGAGGCTCAGCGCTACACTAATGATGCAGAGATATAGCGAGGTCCACAGAGCCTCCGTATACCTGACATCCTGAAGCATCTCCTTGAACCATGCCAACGTCCAGCTCTGCGGCAGGATCGTTGCCTGCCACTCCTTCGCGAACGCATAAATAAACGTAGCAAGCAAAGGAAGAAGCAAATAAACCATCAAGAGCAGCATTAGTGACCGATGACCCCAGCCTGCCTTCTTTCTATGGTTCTCCATTACAGCTCCTCCTTCACTGCCGAGGACTTCAGCTTGGGAAATATCCGTAAGCTCCTGGTATTCTTTGAAGTAAATCCGGATTGAAGCATCTTGGAACGCTGTGTCATTTTATGATTAAGATACACCGCTAGCAGCGTCGATAATGCCAATATAACTGCGAGTGCATTGCCTAGCTGTGGCTCATTGACCACGTCTCCCGCGACCAATGATCCTATCCGAACTGCAAGCAAATTGTAATTCCCGCCAACCAAGGCATAGGCTGTTGCATAGGCCCCCATCCCGTTAGCGAACAAAATTCCCAATGTACCGAAAACAGCAGGCGTCAGAATAGGCAGTCCGATCGTTCTCCAAAACTGCCATTTGCTTGCGCCTAACAGGGAAGCCGCCTCCTTCCACTGCTCCCGAATCCCGTAAAAGGAAGGATACAACAGCAATAAAGCAAGGGGTACCTGAAAATACACATAGACCAGCACAAGTCCTGCCCAGCTATATAAATTGAAATCGGCGAACACGCTCCAGCCCCACTGCTTAAAGAGCAACGTAAATACCCCATTGCTGCCAAGCAGAATAATATAAGCGAACGCAAGCGGAACACCCGCAAAATTCGATGTCATGTTAGATAGCATCAACAACCGATCCCGCATCTTTGGCGAGAATCGCGTAATCGAATAAGCACAAATCAACCCGGCTACAATACCAATCACGCTAGAGAAAATGGAAATCAGCAAGCTGTTCTTAATGGCTTTCAAATAAAATTCGCTATGAATAATCCGCGAGTAATAATCAAGCGTAAAACCTGAACCGTTCCCCTGACTAATGCTTCCCGTCAGCATCGACAGGATTGGAGCTAATTGAAACAGGACGATCATTACTACAAAAGGAACTAACCCCAGTAAGAACCATCGATGACTATGCTTCACGCCCTCACTCTCCTTCTTGTAAAAAAGGGGGCGTCGTTCATCGGATGACGAAGACGCTCCACCTTTAAGCTTGCTCATTAACTCAACTTTCGCAGCTTAATTTCGGCAGGTAGGCCTTGATGTAATTAGGCAAACCAGCGATCCATTGCTGGAGTTGTGTCTGGATGAGTATTGTGATCTTCTTACTGGCCTTCTTGGCGATATCCTCAAGCAATTCAATAAGTTGTGTTAAGGCGACTGCCCAATCTAGTTGACTTACTTCGTCGCACAGCAAATGAAATAAGCCGCCCAGCGTGCGGTTGTCAGTGCTTTGTCGGTGTTGCCATGCCAGCAAAATGTAACGTGAAAAGACAATCGTCGTATGACTAATCAGCAGGTCATAAGAACGGCCCTGAAACTCCTTTTGTAGACGCAGCAAGGATTTGGCGCACTTGAAAAACACTTCAATATCCCAACGAATTCCGTAAATCCGGATAATTTCTTCTTCGGGGATCGAGAGATCGGTGCATAGAATCGCAAGCCATTCCTTCTTCTTCGAGCGGTGGCGGACAAATACCATCATAACCGGAATCCCTGGGGATAACTCGGTACGGATGGAACGTAAGATTCCCTTGTTTTTTCCTTGGACAGGGGTTGCTCTAAAGTAAAGCTCTTGCAAAGTTAATCGGCTTCCGCCAACAAGATAACGCTTCTTGTCATCTTTAACCATGCCGATCACATCCAGACCGCGATCAAGTATCGATTGGATCAATGGGGCATGAGTGAACCAACTATCCATGAGGACGTATGAAGCCTGCACACCCGCTGAAAGCGCCCGATCAATCATCGCCGGAATGACTTCAGGAGCAGGAAGCAAAGCTTCAACTCGCCGCTTGTAGCCGGACGTACGCTTATCAATCTCTTGCATGATGCCGTTCACTTGAGACTTCATCGAAGCAAGCAAGGAGAAGTCCACCGGAATGAACGTATGGCCATCTGACCAACCTAGAGTAAGCATACGAAATCCCTTATAGTAGCACCCCGTTGCATGGTCTTTAAATCGGGAAAGCAGTTCAACCGCTTTGCTGCGATTGCGCTCGAACATGGAGTCGTCAACTACAAATACGGATACGCGATCTTCTCCCGTTAGCGGTTGAATTTTCTCAATTGTAGAGGAACTGAGCAACGACAGAAACCGCCGCCATGCATAGCCGCTGTGATTCAGGAAGCGATAGACCGCATCTTTGCCAGGAAAGGATGCACCTTTCTCGCTTTCCAGTAGACGAAACCAGTTCTTGTGGTGGAACAAAAGGACAAAGACAAGCTGGAATAAAAACGAACAGGTATAACCGAATTTCTTTTTAAAGCCCGCTGTTCTTAGGTGTTGCAGTACTTTTAGTTCTTTAAAGGCTGGTTTAATTTCATTTGGAAGTTGATTCTGCTGTACGTTTTGTTCTATCATGTAGAGGACACCTCTTCTGCGTGGTAGTGATTGCTTAGGACACTCTCACTTTACCAAACGAAGCGGTGTTTTTCTATTTTTACAACTTCCATATTGAATCGACATTCTACCCAGTAACACCATGTAATAAGGCTAGTTTTCGCTCTGCGAAAGTTGAGTCATTAATTCATATGAACAAGTACGCGTTCCTGCCAAAGCTGCGGAAGAGTCTTCGCGGTTTCTTCCCATACCTTGTAATCGTTAACCGGCTTCACGTTGGTATAGGCTTCTGCAGGCAAAAGCTTGGCGGCTACCTCTTCAGGAAGCTGTACGCTGTCACGAATCGGTCTCGCATAACCTTTAGCCAGGTTAATCTGGCCGTCGTCGCTTAGAATATATTCGCGGGCAAGCTTGGCGGCATTTGGATGTGGAGCATATTTGTTGATAATCGTTGCATAGCCGCTTACTACGCTGCCCTCTTTAGGAATAGCCACGCTGAATTTATCCGCACCCAATTGATCCTTATAGTTGAGTGCATTAAAGTCCCATAACAGCGTAACTTGAACCTCGCCCTTCTCTATGTTGGCCAGTGAAGCTTCTGCATTGGACAGACGTCCCTTCTTCGCAAGCTCTTCAAAGTAAGCAATTCCCGGCTCGATGTTCGATTCATCGCCGCCATAAGCTATTGCAGCCGCTAACACAGCCATTTGCGCTTGCGCTGCTTTTGTTACATCGCCAACAATGATTTTATAGTCCCCGTTCTTGAGTTCCTCCCAGCTTTGCGGTGCGGATTGAACAAGCTGTGTATTCGTAAAGATCGAGATAGAGCCCTGGTAGCCGACCAGCCAGTGGCCTTCGCTATCCTTAGCCCAGTCCGGAATTTCATCCCAATAGGAAGTTTTATAGGGCTGTGTGACACCCTTATCAATCGCAACCGATCCGAAGGCAATACCTACGTCACCGATGTCGGCAGTAGGCTTGTCCTTCTCCGCCTCGAATTTGGCGATTTCCTCCGCGCTCGACATATCTGTATCTGTGTGAGTAAGAGAGTATTTGCTCTTGAGATCCTCCCATGTCCCCTTCCAGTTCGCCCAGGAATCCGGCATGCCAACGCTTGCGACAGAGCCTTCTTCCTTCGCTTTGGCTTCCAGATCAGTTACTGAGATTTCTTCCGTTGCAGGAGCAGCGCTCGCATTTCCGCTTGTAGTTGCTTCTTTGCTGCTGTTTGAACCTCCACAAGCTGCCAGCATCAAAACAAATAAGCTTAGAACAAGACCCAATCCTAATTCTTTCTTTAACCAAGGTTTCATGTTTTATCGCACTCCCTGTGAATTAATGTGGGTTCATGATATATTCTCGTTGTTTCAGGCCCTCTTAAAGTATAGAAAGTGACTATTTGCGCGGGATTAACTGAAGGGTTTAAATTTATTAATTGCCGGTAAAAGTAGCTGGTTTTGTATTGGCAGCATTAAAAGGAGTGTTAAAGGAGCGGCGCTATGAAATTATCACCGCTTTCAAGACAAATTGAAACAGCGCGCACCGATTAAGTATCGGTGCGCGCTAGCAGCTTATTGGCAAGTAAAGTTGTTATTTAATTAAAGCAGGAATTTGACAATCCCATAAATTATCCTCATTGTTAATATATCCAGTAAATTGATAAACCGGCTGATAAAATCCTTTTGTATCGTAAACATAAGCGAGCTTATATTCCTTTATCCACAAGGTATCCCCCTGCTGGAACGGGACATATTGTTCAAAGTTCCCCTCTTCAATTTCTTTAAATGCTGCTTTGGGAGAAATAATTTCTTCTGCGGCTACAAATTCATTCCAGCTGATTCCGTAATATATGGAGGAAAGCTCCAAATCGCTATCGAACTGTATTAAAATCGCGCCGGATGTGAATGCGGTTTTGGAAGTTGACAGGTTGTTCTCTTCCGGTATCTCCCATCGAAGCGTATCGTTATTTTGTATACTGAATACAGCGGAATTGGGAAACAGCCCACTTTCTTTTAGCCAGTTTTTATAAAAGTCTGCATAGTTCTTTGCCGCCTTCTCTTTCAATGCAGCGGGATCACGCCATGTTGTGTAGCTCCATTGTCCTGTCCTGAAAAAGAAGTTGAGTTGAACATTTTCACGATTTGGACTTTTTCCAATGTAAACACGATTTTCACCTTCACGGCGTTGAACACCAGAGAAGGTCACATCTTCCGATTCGGAAAGTTTAGCGATTATTTGTTCTATATAATTGTGATCTTCTGTATATTTATTTTTATACATGGAGGCCGTTGCCGGTTGATCCGATAAGGAAAGGTCAGTGTTAATATGAACCTTTGACATATCCTGTTTTGATGCAGGAAGAATAGGCATATTTCCGTAAGGCTGCTGCTCATAAACAAACGACACGGCACCGATTATCATTCCAATGAGACATGGGAATATGAGCACTTTGCCAATGGGAGCAAAACGAATGCGCTTTTCTCTAACAGTAGAAATAATCGCCATTATGCAGAAGTATCCAAACAAACTTCCAATACAATTGTGAAATAAATCGTCAAGTTCAAATATCCCCGTTCCTGTCAATAATTGTACGATTTCAATACAGATAGTCAGCCCAATAGATGTAAAAAAAGTGACTTTAAACTTTTCTGCTTTTTTCCAGAGAAGCGGTAATAAAAATCCCAATGGTGTAAACATCAGCATATTGAAGATAATAAGCTGCAATTCGCTGATTGACCACTTATTCCATGCGTTCAAATAGGCACTGAAAAAGTCGATGTTAAAGCTTCCGGTGAAGTTTGCACCGCGGCTTAAGGTGGTCAGTGCCAGTACCAGCAACAACCAGCAGCATAAAAGAAACAGGACAATCCACTCTGTTTTCGACATACTCCTTTGGCCATGAAACACCTTTTTATATACCATGTAGCCGAGAGAGAGGGTAAGTGCCAATACAAGGCCTCCGATGAGTGCAAACACACCCCATCGAAGCAACGCTTGAGAAATTGTAATAAAGTCCATGAAACATCCTCCGTCTATATATTGTAGTTATAGGCAACAGTCTTTGTAATCAATAACTACAATATAAAACATTTGTGCCGCATAAAATTTAATACTTTCTTGATTAATTCCTAAGAAAATACTAAGATGCGGTGTCATTTAACGGAAGTGTAATTATAAAAGAAGTTATATGTTCACGGCTTTCCACAGTAATTGATCCACCATGCAAAATAATAATTTCTTTCGCAATGGCAAGTCCCAATCCCGCGCCCCCGGTATTACTTGTTCGAGCTTCGTCAAGACGATAAAACTTTCCAAATATAGCATCGCATTTTTCAGGAGGTATTGTATCTCCTTTATTTTGAAATGTAATTGTTACGGTATTGCTACCGCTTTTTTGGGCTGTGATTTGAATCTCTGTATCTGGGTAGCTATAAGCAGTCGCATTTTTCAAAACATTAGTAAAAACTCGCCCTAACTTTTCAGCATCTCCATAAAGCATTAGTTCTTCTTCTGCATGTAAAACGGCAGTATTTCCGCGTCTTGACAAAATGGGCAGCAGCTCATCGGTTAATTGTACCAGCATATAGTAGAGGTCTATATCTGCTTTTTCTATATTAATTTGTTGTAGGTTATAACGTGTTATTTCAAAAAACTCATTGATCATTTTTTCCAGCCTGTATGCTTTATCGAGTGCAATATGCGTGTATTTTTTTCTCTGTTCAGGCGGCATATTCTCCACTTCTTCCAGCAAGTTTAAATATCCTATTACAGAAGTAAGCGGAGTGCGGATGTCGTGGGCAAGGTACATCACAAGTTCGTTTTTACGCTGTTCCGCTGATTGCGCTTCCAGCTTCCGACGTTCCAAGGTTTGTTTCATAGCGTTTAGCCTTTGGGTGATGGCAGTGAGTTCTCTCGATAAGTGGATTTCCTCCGAATTGTCGATGAGAAGCATCCCCATGCTTTGCTCAACATCACACAGTGGCTTGGTAACATAGCGTAAGAATATACGAATTATGAAAAAAAATACTACACCGGTAAGCAATACTAATAAAATGAAAAATGGCCGGTATATGTTTTGTGCTACAAAAAAACCCACTTGAAGGAAATCCGCTGCGATCTGAGTAACCCATCTTCCGCCGATGCTGCTCCAATGGAAAAAATACATTAGACCAATCGCTAAAAGAAAGGCAGCCAATACTCCAATCAGGGCAAAGAAAATTTTAACTTGCAAACGGGTATAATCAAGTTCTTTTTTACTTTTACCCTTCAATTTTATATCCTACCCCCCATATAGTTTTGATGTACTTTGGATTTTCTAACGTATCATTCATTTTCTCCCTTAAATGACGAATATGAACGGTAATCGTATTGTTACTCTTACTGTAATACTCGTCCTTCCAAATTTTACGAAATAATTCTTCTGCACTCACAACACTACCTTTATTCTCTAACAGGATACGGAGTATAGAAAACTCGGTAGGAGTAAGGGTCAGTGGCCTTTCGTCCAAGAGACACTCGTGATTTTTAATATCCATTAGTAAACCCGAATGTACAATTACGGGTTCTTCATGATCCGCAGAATGTGACGGATTATATTTTTTATATCTTCGTAATTGTGCCTTTACCCTCGCTACCATTTCAAGAGGACGAAATGGCTTTGTAATGTAATCATCTGCACCTAATGTCAAACCTGTGATTTTATCAATTTCTTCATCTTTTGCTGTAAGCATAATGATGGGGTAAGTATATCTTTCTCGAATTTTCTGACATAGCTGAAACCCATTCATATCTGGCAGCATAACGTCTAATATTGCAAGGTCAAGTTCAACTGTATCAATACAGGTAAGAGTGTCCTTTGCTGAATAAAATTTATAAACCGTATATCCTTCATTTTTTAAATATAATTCAACTAAGTCCGCAATTTCCTGTTCGTCATCCACAATAAGTATTTTTTCTGACATAACTGGAATGCTCCTTTCCTGTGCGTTCGGTATATCGGTTCCGTTTCTCCATGTCCTTAATATAACTTATTTATCGCCTCCTTGCGTCACGCACTATGGCGAGGCTTTTTCCAAGATGTCGCTGCTAACTCTTTGACGCCGGGATAAATCGGCATTCTGTCGTAAAGCAGTTCCTCCACCGTTTCGTTTTTTGAGCGCACCGACCGTTCACTCCCTCTCCTCCAACTGAGGGTCTCACGCAAAAAAAAGCCCCGAAGGGCAAATAAAGCCGCAATTCGGATCGCATTCCGTTTCCCGTCTAGAGCTTTCTCTCGTACTTCGCCCTAAACAATTGCCCTTATTATGGCATAAGATGCGTATCTTGGAAATGGGGCTAACACGAGCGCAGGACAAGAAAATACATCAGTCGTCGGCAGGCAGGAGGATCAGTTTGCCACGGGCGTGGCCGCTCTGGCTGATGTCGAGTGCTCTACGCCAGTCCTTGAGGGCGAAAGTCTGGGCGACCGGAACGGTGAACTTGCCATCTGCGGCGTACTGGGAGAACTCGCTGAGAACGTCATAGCGAAAGGTCTGGTCTTCTTCGGTGCTGGCGCGGACGCCGAGTTCGGCGGCAGCGGCAAAGTCGCTGATGGTTAGAACACGACGGGGATCACCACCGGCGATCCGGATAAGATCGGGTATTATGCCACTGACTGGTGCAGTGTCCAGAACCAGATCCACCTGCTGTCTGGCGAGCTCGGTTACCCGCTCGACCATTCCGTTACCGTACGAAGTTACTGCCGCTCCCATCGAACGGAGCCGGTCGGCGTAAGTGTTTCCGGCGGTAGCGATCACGCGGGCGCCGTGCATGAGGGCGATCTGGACGGCAGCGAAGCCCATCATTGTGCCGGCTCCGTGTACAAGCAGGGTGTGGCCCGACTTCACCCCAAGCGATTCAAGGTGGTTGTATGCTATTGTGACCGCCATTGGCAGCGCCGCAGCCTGCACGAAGTCGAGTCCTGTAGGCATGCGGACCCAATGGTCCATGATCGCTCGGTCCGACGCGCCGGCGCTCCGGACGCCCACGAAGTCGGCGGTACCCAGGACGGCGTCACCGATGGCAACATCGGTGACGTCCTCACCGACCGCGTCCACAATCCCGGACAGTTCCAGCCCGATACCGCGGGGCAGATTACCGGGAAACAGCCCTCTGCACAAGGCCCTGTCGACAGGATTCAGCCCGCAAGCTCGCACCGTCACGCGAATGTGTCCTGGACCTGCGTCAGGGATCGCGACCTGTTCCATGCGCAGGACTTCGGCCGGTTCGCCATAGTCGTGGAAGCGGATCGTCCGCATAGTAGCACGGTTGGTTGCCTGATTGTTCACCTCTTTGCTCGACGTATCTAAATTCTCCATTTCGATAACCTCCATTTTTATTTGGAAAATAATGTTTTTTACATAAATTCAAACAATGTTTCTAGCAAAGCGTGCTTCCATTGGGCATATGTGCTTACACTCTGGCGTCGGCTTCAATTCCGGCCTCTTGTTTAAATTGCTGGCGATAAATCTCTTCCAGACGTTTAAGCAGCTGCGGAGCGGACTCTCTGAAGGGGAGCGATTGAATCTTTCCTTTGATAAGAAATACGCCTGTCTTGCTCTGATGTTTCCCTACGGCGCTTTCAAAGAGCAAACCAGCCCCATGCGTTGGGGGCGAGGCGAAGCGCATAAATGGCTTCATCCAAATGGGCAGACCGGATTTTTGGTTTTTACGCACCGTATTGTTGACTCCCGGATCAACGCTGCGGATAAGAATTCCCTCATTAGCAAGGGAAGGAGCTATGGCCTCCGTCCATAGCGAAAGCGCCAGCTTGGAAGCAGCGTAAGGTCCAACTACTTTGCGGAACTTTTGCGGGTGCTCAAGTTGCTCTAGAGTAAAAGATTTTCTCATGTTTAACGCGGATGACGAGGTATTGATGACGGTCTTGAGGCGCCCCTTCAGCAGTAAGTCTTTGAGCTCCATCAAAATGATGTAAGGTACGACGGTTATCAGCTCATAGTGGGTTTCCCGGCCTTGCCTGGAATAGGTAAGCTCAGGAAAGCTCTGGCCGGCATTATTGAAGATGACGTCGATATACGGCTCCTTATTATGAAGTTTCTGCAGCGCAAGCCGCAAACTATCATAATCGGTAAGATCGGCAACCTTATAAATCCTTAATTGTTCGGAGCTAATGGCTTTTTGCAGTTCCATATCCTCGGTCGGCACCTTAGAGCGGTTTAGAGCAATGACCTGCCAGCCTTCAGCAAGCAGTTTTCTAGTCAACTCCAACCCGATTCCCGAGTTTGCTCCCGTAATCAGTGCAACGTGTTCACTTTTACTTCTTTGCATGTTATCCCCTCCTCGTATAGAGTGGGCAGAATGATTTTCCTGCCGTTAGGAAACAGTTTAAATATTGGAGTCGACTCCAAGTCAAGAGGACCAATTCATTTTTTTAAAACCTCTCAAGTTGCTTGACCTGAAGTTGACTCCATGTTGTAAAATAGCGTTAAATGAACTGTTCAGGACAATAGGGACTCCAGCCCAACAAAACGAAGGGGGAATATCATTATGAGCATGGGTTTGGATCAAAACGCAGCATTCAGTATTAAGCAAACTGCCGAGCAAACCGGCATTTCCGAGGATACCATCCGATATTATGAAAAAATTTCATTGCTGCCGCGGGTGGAAAAAAAAGAGAACGGTCACCGGGTTTTCCGGGAGAAGGATATCGAGACCCTCAAGCTAATTGGTTTCCTGAAGAAGACGGGGATGCCGCTAGAGAAAATGAAGCCTTTTTTGCAGGTGTCTGCCGACTGGAGCTCCGCCAATTATTCCGAGTTGGTTGACTACATGAGGCGGCACCGCGAACATATGGTGCAACAGATTCATTTGTTACAGCAGGCCGTGGATTTTATCGATCTGAAGCTAGAACAGGGGACAAATTGTAAGAAATATCCTGTCGAAGACCGAACGGGTGCCTCTGAACAGGCAGAGAAGCAATTGAAGGCCAAAAGAGTATCTTCTTTCCACTACCCCCACAACGGCTAACATTTATGCCCATTTGGATTACAGCACCAAGGTTTCGTCGGTGCAAGTCATGAGCAACACATTGCAAATTCCAATCAAACAAAAAGCCCCTGAACCGTCAAAAGGACCGATTCAAGAGCTTGTTCATTCTTAGGGTGATGCGGTCGAGAGGACTCGAACCTCCACGGGGGTTAGCCCACACGGACCTGAACCGTGCGCGTCTGCCAATTCCGCCACGACCGCATATGTAATGTCTATTGCAGATCACTTGGTGTTCTGCAGCGACAAGATATATAATATTACGCTCATTTCAAAGAGTCAATACTTTTTTCACAAAAAAATTCTAGCCCTATTCCCAATGCTGCTTATTCCATTGTTATTTCTAAATATTTTGGATATAATAAGAACATAAGTTCGTATACGAGAAGAAGGTGTTCATATGGCAGTGCCCGGTATGGTTGAAGAGGAGCTGGCTCTGATCAAGAGCGCCCTGCTGTTGAAGTTCGTGCGTCATGTATTTCAGCGGGACGCAAGGATTCTGGAACAGAGCGGGGTATTGAAGAGTCCTGAGATCTATGTAGAGATGATTCAAGGTGGAGAACAGCGGGCCGCGCTCGTGCTATCCGAGATACAGAGCGAATTCCGCAAGCGGAACATCAAGCTCTATCAAATCCGCCAGGATGAGAACGGGATCTGGGCCGATTATACTTGCCGCGGATATCGCGGTGAGATGAGAATACTATGGTCCGGCTTGCGCCATGAGATCAACTCCCGCATGCGGGCCTATCTGGCAGGAAATGCCCCTAAGCGAGTACGCCAGCAGCCCAGCAGACGTACTAACTCAGAGGTCAGGGGGCTGTCCAATAAGCCCCTAAAATAAAAGTTGGGCGGAGAAACGTCATGTTTTCTGTCCAACTTCTTTGTGGGCCAAAGCCACAATCCCCAAACTCCGTATTTATTCGCGTCGGCTTCGATCCTTGTACCATCTATTAAGCTTGCGTGGCGCAAGAGACAAACACGGACGGTCAGGACTCTCCGCTGATCTAGCGGTCACAAATGTCCGTTAGAGCCTGAAAACGACAACTATCCGCCTCTAACGGACACTTTTTACCCTTAGAAGCACAAAATGCCATTTTCACGAAAACTTCCCTTGTAATGGACATTATTGTCCGTTACAAGGGCGGGATGCCACAGAATCAACGCTAACGGACATTTATGTCCGTGTCCGAGTGATCTGGCCAGAACAGGGGGATGTTGACATCTTTGGGCACGCAAAAGAGGCGTCTTTCAAGTCGGAAGATCGACTTTTGAGACAGCCCCGGATACAAATACAACTATCCGAGGATGTGAGCCGCAAGCGACAATCACCCTGGATAGTTGTATCATCTATTCTTCAAATGAAGGGCGCGGCTCCTTCGCCGATTGGATCAAATAATTGCGATCCAGCTTAACCACATTGCGATTGGGTCTACGGATCAGCACATGGGTCTCATCCCAGGCCACCACAATTCCCCTTACGTCGTTCTCAGCGAGCGCATCGCGCACCACACGCACCTTTTCTCCGGATAACCGATACTCATTTAACTGTTCGTCCGTAATCATCGTCTTTACAATTCACTCCCCTCTTCCTCCAATATGCCCCAATACAGACTAAACAACAACTAACTCTATATCAGAAGGGACTATATTTATCCATCATCCCTCAAAAAAAGACCCCGCATCAGGCGGAGTCCTCTATATCGTTCAGCTTAAGGTTCCGTCTGTCTCCCCAATAACGGGGGCATACGGCGCCCTGATCCGCCCGAATCCCTATTAACGCTGAGCATGCTCCTTGCTTCCATCGAACCAGAAATCGAGCACCTTCGCGGACATAACCCTTTGCTCCAAATACTCGACCTGCTGCGAGCTGAATTCGTCTTTCCAAGGCATATCAAGCTCTTCGCAAAGTTCAACAATCGTCAGCAGCTTCGACCACGCCACATAGCGTTTGTACCAGAAGAACTGGGGATGTTCCAGCATATAGGGATAAAGGTCATCAAACTCTGTATGCTTACAATCGAGAGCCCGTTCAAAAGCAGTCTTGGCTTCGGATAGTTTTGAAATAAAAAATTCTGTAGGGACTACCGAATCTTTTCCCATTTTTAAGCCTCCTCTCCCTAGTAATCCTCATTATAGCGAAAAAACAGTGCCCTGCAAAGGAGTCAGGAGAAAATGGGAAGAGCCAATTTTATTCAGCAAAAATAACCTTGTCGTCCTCCAGAGACTTGATCTTGACCAACGTCTCCAAACGGATTCCTTGCTCGCGAAGCGCTTGCGCCCCGGGCTGGAAACATTTCTCGACAACAATCCCCGCACCGACCAGCTTGGCGCCGGAGCGTTCGATAATTTTGATCAGACCTTTGGCGGCATCGCCGTGGGCAATAATATCATCGATGAACAGAATCCGGTCCTGCGCAGAAATCAGATCTCGGGAAATCAGAATATCGCTCACAATCCCCTTCGTAAAGGATGGAACCCGTTCCTGAAGCATATCCGCTTCCTCCAGCAGCGTCTTCTTGCGCCGCGCGAATACCAGAGGTACACCTAGAGCATAAGCGGTAGCGAACGCGATGGAGATCCCTGAGGATTCCACCGTAACGACGCGGGTAACCCCTTCATCACGGAATCGCTGGGCAAATTCCTGGCCAAGCTCCATCATAAGCTGCGGATCAACCTGATGGTTAAGCAGCTTGTCCAATTTCAATACTTCCTCCGATACCACCATGCCATCCTCAACGATTCGTTGTTTTAATTTATCCATCCTAATTCCTCCCGAGTTACAGCAAATAAGTTTCATTTTACAGATTGAGTCATGTCCTCTTTGAAGACAACATACCTTGTACTATATATAGCATAATTACCGGGAGGAAAACATGAAAAATGCCGTCAAAGTTTTGCAGATTGCATTCACTTATATCGGGACCGTTGTCGGCGCCGGTTTTGCAACCGGGCAAGAGATACTGCAGTTTTTTACCCGTTTTGGCAAATGGGGGATTCTGACCATTCTATTGGCCACCCTTCTCTTCATATGGCTCGGTACGAAGATGATGCTGCTGGCCAGCAAGATCAAAGCCGTCTCCTATGAAGACCTGAACCGTAAATTATTCGGCGAGAAATTCGGACAAGCGCTAAGCTTGTTCACCCTGCTCGTGCTGATCGGGGTGAATAGCGTTATGCTGGCTGGAGCCGGCTCCGTCTTCAATGAGCATCTCGGTATTAATTACCAGATTGGCCTTTGGATCACGCTGATCTGCACCTATATGCTGCTCGGCAGAGGAATTAGCGGAATTATGAAGCTCAATTCCATCGTCGTGCCGATGATGATCACCCTGTCGCTGGCCATCATTATTAATACCGCCGGTTCTCCAGGCGCCACACGCTTCCTGACCCTCGATACCGATACAGGCCTGTTCGCCGCCTGGGCATCCCCGCTGATGTACACCGCCTTCAATCTGTCGATGGCGCAAGCTGTACTCGTCCCGATCGGCAGCCACACGAATAACCGCCGAGCTATTATATGGGGAGGCGTTCTCGGCGGCTGCGGCGTCGGTTTTATGCTGATGGCGGGTCATTTCGCCTTATCCGCGAATATGCCAGGCATCGTCCAATTTGAGATTCCGATGGGCAATATCGCCCAGCAATTGGGAAGTGCAATCCAGCTTATCTATATCCTGCTGATCTTCATGGAAATATTCAGCACCTTCGTATCCGATATTTATGGGGTCACCCTGCAGCTTAGACAGCGGATTAATGTACCCCCTCGTCTCATTTCCGTGACGATTCTCTGCTTGTGCTATGCGACCAGCCAATTCGGCTTCAGCACATTACTGTCTATATTATACCCGCTCTTCGGCATATTCAGCCTGCTCTGGGTAGCGATGCTGGCTACCTACAGACCGAAGCGAGCGAAACCATAGATAACAGATACCAGGCACTCTCTCATTGATACTCCAAATATAGCTTCTTCAATTCATAGACAACCCGGTTCAAGGAATAGTGCTGCTTGGCATGATCAGAGCCGGTACGGGCCAACTCATAACGGAAGGCCGGGTCGATAATGACCTGCTCCAAGGCATCGGCCAGTGCAACCGCATCCTCCGGCGGGACGAGCAGACCGTTGGAACCATTCTCGATCTGCTCGGCGATGCCTCCGACATCCGTGCCTACCAATGCCAAACTGCAGAGCGCAGCTTCAGCAAATACCGAGCCGAACGCCTCGGCCCGGGAAGGAAGCACGAATACATCGAAGAAAGGCATAAATTCCTCAGGATGCAAGGTGTAGCCATAGAAGATCGTCTCATTATATATCCCTAGTTCCTTGGCCAAATCCTCAAGCCCCTTGCGGATCGGGCCATCGCCGATAATATGCAGCACATAGTTTAGCCCGCGCGACTTAAGCTCCTTACAGGCTCTGAGCAGAATATCCAATCCTTTGGCTGGTACGAGCCGGCATACCGTTACAAGCTGTGTCACCTCATTCTCATGGGGCACTGGCTTGAAGCGCCGCTCATCGAAGCCGTTCGGTATGACCCCGATCTGCTCCGGGTTGTCTACATAATCCGACAGATAGCTCTTGAAGGATTGGGATACGGTGAACAACCGATCTGTACGCGCTTCAAGCTCCCTGTACAAAGAAGTCAAAAACCGCTGCTCCGGCCCATCCGGCTTGATCCGACCGTTGAGTAGCAATTCCCGCTCATAGCTGGAGTGAATGCTCTGTAACACCGGTGTCTCCGGGAAGACCTCCTTCATCGCCAGCCCCGCGATCGGATGATGCGCATGAATCAAATCATACGGCTTGATCAGGCGCAGCCTCGTCCACCATACGTAGTCCTGATAGGTCTGTATATATTTCTGCACGATCGGACTGTCCCCATATTGCTGCCAATCAAAAGTATGAAAGCGGACAGGTTCATGCCCTTTATCTCTAATACGTTTTGGGATCGAAAATAATTCCATCTCCCAACGGGGAGAATTAAACCGTTCCTGTAAAAAAGGGATCATCGATGATACGCCTCCCGGCTGTTCCGGAGGAAAGAATAAAGCTTGTAGTAATCTCATTAAAAAGGTTCTCCTTTGCTCTATGTATAAAAGGTAGTCCTATATGCGAATGAACCATCTCATCTTATTATGCCATAGGCAGAGCGGAACATCCATTCCCCTTTTTCTATCCATAACATCAAATTCCAGCAATACTCGCGTCTAAAAAGCTTTTGAACCGAGCTATCCATTATGGTAAACTGCGAAAGGAATATTATTTGATCGAAAAGGAGCCGCAAATATGTCAGACCCATCCCTGCCTGCAGAATACAAGGAGCAGATCCTTCACATGCTGGGACAAGAGGAAGGCAGTGCCTTTCTGAACAGCTACGAACAACCACGTACTTTCGGCCTACGCATCAACTCACTGAAACTCAAATCCGATGATTCTCTAACAAATATAATTCGCACCTTCAATCTAAGTCCTGTTCCCTGGTGCAATACAGGCTACTATTACAAGGAAGATACCCGCCCGGGCAAGCATCCGTATCACATGGCCGGGCTCTATTATATTCAAGAACCCTCCGCCATGTCGGCGGTAGAAATGCTCGACCCGCAGCCCGGCGAGACTATCCTCGACCTCGCAGCCGCTCCGGGCGGCAAGACGACTCAAATCGCTGCAAAACTGAACGGCCAAGGCCTGCTGATCAGCAACGAAATCCATCCACAACGTGCTAAGATACTGGCGGAAAATGTGGAACGGATGGGGATTCGCAGAGCGATCGTCACCCAGGCTTCACCGCCCGAGCTGTCGGCTCGTTTCCCCTTAACCTTCGACCGGATTATGCTTGACGCCCCTTGCTCCGGAGAAGGGATGTTCCGCAAAGACCCGTCCGCCATCGCGGAATGGTCTCCGGACTCAGTCGCGCTCTGTGCCAGCCGGCAATGGGACATCCTGCAGGGTGCGATCGCCATGCTGAAGCCTGGCGGCACCATCGCCTACTCTACCTGCACCTTCAACCGCAGCGAAAATGAGGAAATGATCGCCCGGGTCCTCGAGGCCTATCCGTTCATGCGTTTAAAAGCCGAAAGACGGGTATGGCCCCATGTACAGCGGGGTGAAGGGCATTATGTCGCCGTACTGGAGCGAGATACGCTGGAGGAGGAACAAGCAGGTCTGAGCAAGAGCGGGGACAAGAGCCAGAAGAAGCGCGGAAAATCAAAACGCACCGGTCTTGAAGCAGGCAAAGAATTGAAGAACGCCTGGGAGGCCTTCACCAGCTGGGCCAGACGGGATCTGCCCGGGTTCAAGGCCATCGGGGCAACGCCCGTCCTGTTTGGAGAAGCCTTATATTTACTGCCCCAAAGTCAGGGATTGATCCTGGATATAGAACAATTCTCCGGAATTAAGCTTCCCCGAGCCGGGCTGCATGTCGGCGACTGTCACAAGAATCGCTTCATTCCGGCTCACGCTCTGGCGATGGCTTCCCGCCCGGAAGAGGCGGCGCATAGCTTGTCCCTGGAAGCCGATTCGCCTCAGCTTGCCGCCTTTCTGCATGGGGAAGCTCTATCCGTCGCGCCGGAGCTGCGCGGCTGGGTTCTCGTGACCGTGCTATGCGGCAGCGCCAGCTACCCGGTTGGCTGGGGCAAGGCTAGCGGCGGCCAATTGAAGAACCATCTGCCCAAGGGCCTGCGCAGCCGTTGCTGCCATTAAGGCTAATCCCCTGTTTTGTGTCAATCATGGTAATAGTCCATACCATATTCGCTCCCAAACATAAAATACCGTATCCCGTGATGAACGGGAACAAGATAAGACTAAGGGAGGAATCACAATGGGCGAAGTATTCGGCGGCGGAATCGGTGGAGGTTGGACTTCAACAGGTGTCATTCTTGTACTGTTCATCCTGCTCGTTATCATATCCCGTGCATTTGTCATCTGACCCTGAAATCTGATTAGAAAAAGAGCGGCGAACCACTGGTTCACCGCCCTTTTTCTTTTCGCACGACTTATGGGATATGTTTTACAAGCAATATTTTTGCAAAGCAAGCTTAACGCCTTCTTCATTATTGGATGCTGTCATGACATCAGCCACATCCTTCACTTCCTGCGGCGAATTGTCCATCGCAATACCTAATCCGGCAAATTCCAGCATCGTCAGATCATTATAATAATTGCCGATCGCCAGCACATTCTCCGCCGGAATCCCGCGGATCTCCGCCAGATTACTCAGCGCTGAGCCCTTGGAGGAATCCTTATGCATCAGATCGATGAAATAGTCTCCGCTGCGCAGCACGTTGAATTCATGCGTCCAAGTATTCCATTCTTCCATGACTTGATCCATGAGCGGAGTATCCCCGGACACGGTCATCTTAACGAACGGATCATCGGCGGGACGCTCTGTCAGATCCTTCGGTTCAATCAGAAATTTGCGGTACATATCGAGCGCTTCCCGGCTAAGTCCGGCAGCTCCCTTGACATATAGCCTGAAGGTCGTATTCAAATCATAATGAAGATTGCGTTCCTCACAGTAATGAATATAACGCTCCAACCCCTCACTGCGCAGTGAGAAGTCGTGGATGACGCTCCCGTCCTTAACACTGATCGTTGCTGCGCCATTATGCGTAATCGCATAGTCGTCCAGGCCCATCTGCTCCATATAGGGAATGCAGCTCAGTGGTGCGCGTCCGGTACACAGGACAAATTCCGTGCCCTGTTCAGCGATTTGTTTAATCACTTCAATCGTTCCCGGCGTCAGCACATGATCATCGGTCAGCAGTGTGCCGTCAACATCCAGCGCAATCAATTTATACTTCATCTCTCTCCACTCCTTCTCTATCTATTCTTGACTCCCGTCAATAGCTCCAGCTCCGCCGCAGTTAATTCGCGAAAAGAACCCATCGGAAGTGTCTCATCCAGCTGCAGTGCCCCCATCGATACCCGCTTCAGATAGGTCACCTTGGAACCTACCGACTCGAACATGCGCTTCACCTGATGGAACTTCCCTTCCGAGATCGTCAGGGATATACGCGACTTGACTCTGCCGTCGGCATACTCGCTATAATGCAATATTTCCAACTTAGCCGGCAAGGTGATATAACCATCATCCAGCCTTACGCCAGTCTTAAATTGGGCAATTTCCGCATCTCCGATCCGGCCGACACAATCGGCCAGATAAGTCTTCGGAACATGCTTGCGCGGAGATAACAGATCATGAGCCAGCCCTCCGTCATTCGTCAGCAGCAGCAGCCCCTCCGTATCCTTATCCAGTCTTCCAACCGGAAAAGGAGAGAATACCTTGAATTCATCCGGCAGCAGGTCAATCACTGTCTTGTCCCTGAGATCCTCGGTTGCGGAAATAACGCCCGGAGGCTTATGCAGCATCAAATATATAAATTTGCGATATACGACAGTCTCCCCGTCGACCTCAATCGTATCACACTCCGGATCTGTCTGCGCGCCACTATCCTTCACGACAGCTCCGTTCAGCGTAATCCGACCCTGCTTTACCATTTTCTTCAGCTCAGACCGCGAGCCGTATCCGAGGTTTCCGAGAACTTTATCGATTCTCTGCCTCTTCTTGCCTGTTCCCATATCGCTTATGTCCACCTCCATCCGGCAGGATATTCATTCTTAAGAATTCCATCCATCCATTTGCCCCAGCCTAGAGGGAAGCCGCCTGCCATCACTAGCACGTATCCCTTAGGGCCGAGCTCCTCTTTAAACTGAACACGGGGCTGTGGGATTTCCAGCGTTTCTCCCTTTAAATATTTCACGGCCTCGCCGTCTTGAACCGACAGATCCAAGACTCGCACCGCTTCCTCCGGCTTCAGTCCGGTAGCGAGCGGGTGGCCGGGACTGAATCGTCCATGCTTCACTGCACCGATATACCAGCCTGGACGGATCGTCTTTAGACCATCCAGCCTGTCCTTAGGCAGGGGAGAAATATACACATGACTGCCGAACAGCATGACCTCGCCCGCAGGCTTGCTCTGGAGATGCTCATCGCTGAACTTATCCCAGCCTGCCAGCAGCTCGCTGATATCCGTCGGGGCAGTCGAGTACTTACTCACATTACGCGACCCTTTGGAGCGTCTGTGAGGCTGTTTCATTTTACCCTTCTTATCTGTAGCTTCATGATGTCCACTATTCACACGATCAAGGCAAGGGATCATCTCAGCTATATCCAGCGTTGCCTCAGCTTGTCCCTGATGCTGGAGTACAGCAAGGAAATGCCCTTCACCATCGACCCGATGCGGCCATAATCGTCCGCAGCGATCGGTCTTGGCAGCCGTATCCACTGTGAGACCTTGGCGCTTGTCCAAGTCTGCCAAACCTTCCGCCTGAACGAGCCAATCGGCTCGTCCAGGCGCAAAGCCCCCTTCAACGGGCAATGGAATAACTTCATAATCTTCATTCTGCTGAAGGAACTCGGCGATAATCGCTTCATTCTCCTCCGGTGCAAAGGTACAGGTTGAATACACGATCCTCCCGCCAGGAGACAGCATTCTGGCCGCTGTATGCAGAATATCCCGCTGCATATTCGTATACTGCTCAAGCGAGCGTTTCTCCCATTGTCTGATCATATCCTCATCCTTACGGAACATTCCCTCACCCGAGCAAGGCGCATCGATCAGAATGCGGTCGAAGAACTGCGGGAATCGGCCAGCGATCCGTTCAGGCGTCTCATTCAAGACAATCGCGTTACGCACACCGCTTAACTCAATATTTTTGGCTAACGCTTTGGTTCGTTCTGCACTGATATCATTCGTCACCAGCAGGCCTTGGCCGCGCAGCTTAGCAGCAATTTGCGTCGATTTCCCCCCCGGAGCTGCACATAGATCGAGCACACGGTCCCCCGGATTCACGTCGAGCACCTCAACAGGAGCCATCGCACTCGGTTCTTGTATATAATACAAGCCCGCATGATAATACGGATGCTTGCCCGGCTTCAAGCTCTCTTCCACATAGAATCCCGTCTCGCACCATGGAATGGGCTTAAGCTCGAACGGCGATATCGCGCGGAAAGACTCTACATCGATTTTAAGTGTATTTACGCGGATTCCCGCATAACGTGGCTTCTCATAAGAAGCGAGAAATTCTTCATATTCATCCCCAAGCAGCAGCTGCATTCTCGTCGCAAAAGCGATCGGTAATTGTAACCCCATGCTTCACCTTCCAACTATATAGACTTGTGTAAAATAAAAAAGCAAAACTATTGTACCACAAGCCCCTTGCTTTTCGCGAAAGGAAGTTATAAGCATAAAATACCCGTGTCAACTGCCGCAAAATCGTACATTTATGTAAAAACCGCCCTCGCTATCGCGAAAGCGGCCGATATCTTTATGATCCACTGGATGGGTGCTGCATTCGTTGTTCGTGCTTGGCCCCGCGCATAGGTCGAAGCCGCTGTGGTTCGTTAGGGGTGATCCCGCGAGAAGCCTGCTCCACCGCTGCATATAGCTCTGCATCTGTAATATCGATCGTCAGATCATAATATGCAAATGGCCTCTGCTCATACGCCTGCAGATCAGCAGCATATTGCGCTGCCTCACTGCGCAGCTTGCCCAGATCAATCCCCAGGCAATCCGCCGGATATGGTCTCAGACGCTCCACGGCGGAGCGCAGCATTTTCCTGGCACCCATCACGTTCCCGTAGCGGAAATGGAATAACCCAACCGCAACCTGGAGCAGCCCTTTATAGAGC
Source organism: Paenibacillus aceti (assembly GCF_003614185.1). GTDB lineage: Bacteria > Bacillota > Bacilli > Paenibacillales > Paenibacillaceae > Fontibacillus > Fontibacillus aceti. The sequence continues at coordinate 534,228 of NZ_KZ987724.1, read as the reverse complement.
GGGTCATGCCCCTTGGCCAGCCATAATTCTTCCATCACTTCATGGCATTCGAAATAATCCCTATCACGATTAAAATAGACCAGAAACGCCACGTACAACGGTTCATTCTTCATTCGCAGCGTCTTCCTCTGCCTTTATCTTGGAATCCTGGAGCATCTCCTTGACTTCACCGAGCAGAGCCTTCATTCCCTCCATGTCCCGGGCCTCCCAGAGCTGGTTGAACCGCTCCTGCGACTCGATCGCCTCAGACACCTTATGGTAGAAGTACAAACGATGGATCGCATTCAGCACCGAGGAGACGATATTGGCATCATCCTCAAAGCTCTTCTGAGCATCAAGAATTTCCTGGCGGATACTGGACATTTCATTATCAAGAATAAACGCTGCTTCTGCAGTCTTTTTCAGCCGGACACGCATTTCTTCAGGCAGCATCTGACGATACTTGTAATTCAGCGAATGCTCGATCGTCGCCCAGAAATTCATAGCTAACGTCCTGATCTGAATCTCGGCCAGTACATTTTTCTGTCCCAATGCCGTCTGCACCGGGTATTCCACAATCATATGGAAGCTGCGATAGCCGCTCTCCTTATAATTCGTAATATAGTCCTTCTCATATAGAACCGTCAGATCCTTACGCTTCCTGATATACTCTGCGACCCGGCGGATATCTTCAACGAACTGGCACATAATCCGGATTCCCGCGATATCTTCAATCCCCGTCTCCAAATCTTCCATCGGAACGTTCAACCGCTTCGCTTTATCGAGAATACTGGATATCTTCTTGACCCGCCCGGTGACGAACTCAATCGGAGCATATTCCTCAATCTTCTTGAGCTCGGACCGCATCGTCTTGAACTTGACCTTCAACTCTTCAACAGCTTGTTCATATGGAAGCAAAAATGTTCCCCAATCTCTACTATCCATCGTTGTGCCTCCTATCTTCAGTAGCCCCTTATCGGTGATCAGCACCGACCGCTTCGGATATATGGGAGAACCCATCCCGCCGCAGCAGCTCCCTTAACCCGCGATGCAGCTTGCGGTTAATCTCGGGGCCTTCATAAATCAGCGCCGTATAAATTTCTACCAGGCTTGCGCCCGCCCGGATCTTCTCATAAGCGTCAGCAGCCGTAAAGATCCCGCCTGATCCAATGATCGGCAGTTTCCCTCCCGTCTGTCGATACGCTCTGGACACGACTTCCGTCGATCTGGCCCGCAGCGGCTTGCCGCTTAAGCCTCCGGTTTCCTGGGCATTACCATGCGCCAGACCGTCGCGGGAGATCGTCGTATTCGTGGCAATCAGCCCGGATACCCCACTCTTCTGAATCGTGTCGATCATATATTCCAATTCCTCATCACTGACATCAGGAGCGATCTTCACTAATACGGATTTGTCGACTCCATGATGCTTCGCCTGCGACGCCATCTCATCCGTCACGGCCTTCAATAATGAAGCTAGCTCGCTCCCATGCTGCAGACTACGCAGATTAGGCGTATTCGGTGAACTGATATTGACCACGAAGAAATCCGCATACGGGTACAGAATCGAGATACACCGCTCATAGTCCGCATTGGCTTCTTCATTTGGCGTCAGCTTGTTCTTGCCGATATTCACCGCCACCGGAATCCGGCGTGACTTCAGTGCCGCAAGTCGTTCGGCCATATCCTCAGCACCGCGGTTGTTAAATCCCATACGATTAATCAGCGCTTCATCGGGAGGAAGCCTGAACAATCGGGGCTGTTCATTGCCCGGCTGCCCCTTCGGAGTCACCGTCCCTACTTCCATGAAGCCGAAGCCAATAGAGGAAAATCCTTCTACCGCTTCCGCATTCTTATCAAGACCGGCGGCCAGCCCTACGGGAGAGGGAAAATGCACCCCGAATAAATCCATAGCAAGCTCCGGCACCTCCGGCACACCGTACATTCCGCGAACAACGGGAATCATTCCTGGTATTTTCGCTGTTTTATGTAAACCACCGATCACCAGATGATGAGCTGCCTCTGGGTCCAGCTTAAAAAATATAGGTTTTCCTAAATTACGATACAACACGTTCTTCGCTTCACTCCGATCCTTCGCCCTTGCGCTAACTTTATCTCCTTTTCCAGTTTAGCCGTTTCTGAGCCAAAAGAAAAGTTTAGAGTTCCAAGTGAAGTATATAACAAGCTTATGGAAATTTATAAGAATTGCCTATAGAATAGACTATGTATACGCCTTCAAGCACAAGAAAGGGGAATGATCGATGTCCAATAAACGTAAACCGCCAACCTTGCAGCAAAAGAAGGACGAAGTGAACAAGAAGGCACTCATCTGGGCAAGTTCAGTGACCGGAGTGCTCATTCTGTTCGTTATCATCGTCCTTGTCGTATCTAAGCTTTGAGATGTGTGCTCCATCATCTTCTTACAGCCAATGATAGGTACGGTGGGGATTCGTCTGATCCTGGCTGCGTTTCAGCACGAAGCGCTCCTTAGGAACACTCTCCAATCGAGGAAGAATCCCCTTGCCGATCTCCACCTTCGACCCACGCGGCATCATATCGAATAGCTCCTCGATATCCTTCTTCAGCATTCTGATACAACCCAGCGACTCATCCTTGCCGATGCTATCCGGCTCATTCGTTCCATGAATGGCGTAATTCGTATCTGACAGCTGCATCCCCCGGCTCCCGAACTCTCCATCATCCCGTCCATTCGGGTTAATCACCTTATCGTTGATTTGATAAGTTCCTTCCGGAGTTTTGCTGCCGCCAAGTCCGATCTTGTAGCTTCGCAGTATAATCTTCCCGCTTACTACCGCCAGTACATGCGCATCCTTATCTACGACAATTCGCAGAGGCTCTATGAAGAACAGAGCTTCACCGTTTGCGCTACCGAATAGCTCATCTTCGCTTACGTTCTGCCCCTTGGCTTCTCCTGCCTTGCCAGTGGCAGCCTTCTTCTGAATATCCAAGACACGACTGAATTCACGCCTCATCAGTGGATTCCTACCAGCCAGCCAATTGTCCGGGAACGGCTGTACCAGTTGATCCAGATGCTCCGGCCATGCTCCGCTCTGCTGCTTATAATTACGGATCGCTGTAGACAGTACCACTAGCGACTCCTGCCGCTCGATCCACGCCTTTCCTTCCTTCTGCAGTCCACTCGCATCTGGAGGTGTACATAGGCAAGCCTTCGGATCATAGGACTGAACCTTCATCACACCATCCTGCGGGCTTCTGTCCAACTCATATACAACGGGCATATCCTTCGTCCAGATCAGCCATTCCGCCTTCTTCTTCATGCCGAGCACAACCAATCTGGAAGCCGTCGTAGCCAGTTCTTCGCCATACATATCCTCCAGCGATTTATATGGATTATCCGGATTGCTCTCATACGCGCCCGCAGTGAACTCCGTCGTCAGAGCTGAGACGCCCTCGCCCCCCAGCCATGCCGCTTCACTTCCCGGATCGGAATCTTTCACAGCGAGGCCCAATTCCTCTACAGATAAATTAGAGATATCTTCAACAGTGAGACCTGAATCGTCCTCCACAGACGGAACCACGGCAAATTGCCCTGGCGCGTAAGCAGCAGATAAATTAATGAGCAGCAAAAAGACAAGTACGATGCCGATCTTTCGAATCAGCCCCTTCTTCTTCTCCTTCCGTTTGGACTCCTCCACCAGCTTGTCTTGATATTCCTGCCATAAATCCGCAGGCACTTTGGTCGCTTCAAAGGCTTCATAGACGCTTCCAGCTTGGATATAGCAGTATTGGGCCTTCGCTTCCTGCCCCGCACTCTCATATTCTTTACCCAGTAAATACCAGGCCATTTTATTCTCAGGATGATTCTTTACGTAACCCTTCAGGTAAGCCGAGTTCTTCATGGCTCTCCTCCGAAATATATATTTAGCATAAACTCTATCTAATCTATATATCGGCAAAAGAGTCGAATTTTCTCTATCTATTATCAGAAAACGATCTATTGTCCTACTTGTACGGAGTTCAGAACTAGATCTGCAGATACATTGTCTAAACCAAAATAGAAGCCTCCCCTTCCATGATAGGAAGGAGAGGCTTCGACTATGAATAGAGACTGCGAGCCCGGACGAGCAGCCGATGAGATGAATAGAATCTGAAGCTTCACTTCATAATCAGGCGCCATCGTCCAGTGTAGAATCTCTGTCTTATGATGTTATTAGCAGCCGGTTAACCCCGCTATCTTAACCTTCCATGTTAAATGGTTCGTCTGCTACCTTGATAGAGTCCGTAGGGCATCCATCACAAGCGTCTTGAAGATCATCAAATAGGTCTTCCGGAATCTCGGTTACACCACGGTTGTTATCGCCTTCGTAGATTACTTCAGCCAAGCCTTCGTCATCATAATCGTAAATATCTGGTGCCGTAGCGCCGCAAGCGCCGCAAGCGATGCAAGTATCCTTCTCAACCCAAGTATATTTCGCCATTTTTTCTGCCTCCTGAATAAACGGTACAAGTCCGGTGCTTTTGTTATCACCATGAACAATATAATATAAATGCCAAGCAATTTCAATTCATTTTCCGCATTATTCCAATCGAAACCGTTGATCATTCCTCATCATTCACTTCATTATTCGTCAGAAGAAAATCCGTCTGCAGCGAAGTACCGCGGACTTTATGGTTGCGGATCAGCGCCGAAGGATCATCCGATAGCATCCCCGCCGTCAGCACAGCGCTCTCGCCAAATTTATCGCGCAGCATGTCCATCGTCTTGGTCAGCGATTCCTTCTTCGGCTGCTGTTCATAGTCGAACAGATCAAGCTGCAGCGCCGATTCCTCCTTGGGGATCAAATTCTGCAGCGTTATTCCCAGCAGCCTGACTGGCTTGTCTACGTTCCAATGCTGCTTGTACAGCTTGCACGCTTCTGCGTACACTTCCTCCGCCCGCTCTGTTACGGTCTCAAGACTATGCGATCTCGTGATCGTCTTCATATCCGGCGTACGGATCGTAATCTGCACGGTCTGAGCCATCAATTGCTGCCTGCGCAAGCGCCTTGTCACTTGGTCGGCCAGATTCAGCAGCACCCGCTGCACCTCTTCCATCTCGCTGATATCTCGTGGCAGAGTCGTCGTGTGCCCAATCGATTTATTCTTCTCCCGCTCATCGATAACCGGCGAGTCGTCATGGCCATTCGCCGCCTGCTTCATCCAGCGTCCGACAACGCCGAATCTTTCTATTAATAGCCGCTCGTCGGCCGTAGCCAATTGTCCGATCGTATAGATGCGCAGCTTCTTCAGCTTCTCCGCCGTACGTCGACCGATCCCGAACATCTCATTACAAGGCTTATCCCAGAGCAATGCCGGAATATCTCGGATCCTCAGCACCGTAATGCCGTTTGGCTTCTTCATGTCCGAGGCCATCTTGGCTAATAGCTTATTCGGCGCGATCCCGATCGAGCAAGGCAAGCCAAGCTCGCTGGCAATGCGAGACTGAATCGTCCGGGCGATATCCAGTGGCGTTCCGAATTGCTTCGAGCCGGTAATATCCAGATAGCATTCATCAATGGATACGGCCTGCAATAGCGGCGTGTAGCTATATGCTATATTCATAAAGGCTCTGGAGTATTTCCGATACAAATGGAAGTCTGGCTGAATCACGATCAGCTCCGGGCACTTCTTCAGCCCCTGGCTGACCGTCAAGCCGGTAGCTACGCCTCTTCTACGAGCCGCATAAGAGCTGGTGACGATGACTCCTTTGCGCAGCTCCACACTGCCAGCCACGGCGGTCGGGCGATTCCGGTACTTCTCCGGCTCCTCCGCCTCATGCACTGAGCAGTAGAAAGCGTTCATATCGACATGCAGCACAACCCGCCCCTTGGCAGGATAGTATTTATCGACATTATCCAAGCGTTTCCCCTCATTTATATACTAATAATTTCAGCATACCCTTTCCTCTGAAAAATGGTCAATAACGATAGCGAATTTTTAACGAAAATTATATTACATTTAAAATATCAGGATGCTATAATTAGAAAATATACCTAAATCGGTGCTTATTCTGATGACTTCCAAAGGGGGATACTTCCACTATGTCAAAAGCTCTAACTATCTTCGACACAACTTTGCGCGATGGTACTCAAGGAGAAGGCATTAGCTTATCCGCAGAGGACAAATTGAAGATTGCCAAGAAGCTGGATCAATTAGGTGTCCATTACATTGAAGGCGGCATCCCCGGCAGCAATAGTAAGGATATCGAATTCTTCGATCGCGTCAAGGATTTGCATTTGAATGCGAAGATTACGGCATTCGGTAGTACGCGCCGCAAGAACAGTCTGGCCGAGCAAGACGCCAATCTGCAACGGCTCATCGACTCCGGCGCTCAGGCGGCTACTCTTGTCGGGAAGTCCTGGGACTTCCATGTTCACACCGCCCTGCAGACCACCCTCGAAGAGAATCTGGCGATGATCTATGATTCTATCGCCTATTTGAAGCAGCACGGACTCGAAGTGATGTTCGACGCCGAGCATTTCTTCGACGGCTACAAGAACAATCCTGAATATGCTGTAGCCGTGATGCGTAGAGCCGAGGAAGCTGGAGCGGATTGGCTCGTTATGTGCGATACGAACGGGGGCACCATGCCACACGAAGTATCCGATATCGTCACCGTGCTGGGCGGACAGATCGCCGGTACAGCCAGGCTGGGCATCCATACACATAATGACTGCGAGCTGGCCGTAGCCAACACCTTAAGTGCCGTTCGTGCTGGTGCCGAACAGATCCAAGGCACGATGAACGGTTACGGAGAGCGCTGCGGCAACGCGAATCTCTGCTCCATTATCCCTAATCTGCAGCTCAAGCTTGGATATGAGGTGCTGGAAGCGGAGCAACTCGCAGAGCTTACGAACACCGCCCGTTATATCAGCGAGATCGCCAATGTTCATATGCCAGTCAACCAGCCCTATGTCGGTACTGCAGCCTTCGCGCATAAAGGCGGCATTCACGTCTCAGCCATTCTGCGTGATTCACGTACCTATGAGCATATTGAGCCGGAACGGGTAGGCAATCACCAGAGAGTGCTCGTCTCCGAACTGGCCGGGCAGAGCAATATTCTGTCCAAAGCGCAGAAGATGGGGATTGAATTCGATCCTAACAAAGAAAGCACACGTGAAGTCATCTCGAGAATTAAGGAGCTAGAGCATCAAGGCTATCAATTTGAAGGCGCCGACGCTTCGTTGGAGCTGATGCTGCGCGAGGCTAACGGAGAACTGAAGAAGCTGTTCACGTTCGAGTCCTTCAAAATGCTGGTCGAGAAATCGGCAGGCAAGCCGGTCGTCTCCGAAGCGTTCGTGAAGCTGAATGTGGACGGCACACCCATTTACACCGCGGCCGAGGGGAACGGTCCTGTCAACGCGCTGGACAATGCGCTTCGTAAAGCGCTCATCAGCTATTACCCCGGCCTGAACGATGTCCACTTGTCCGACTATAAGGTTCGTGTGCTGGATGATAAAGAGGCGACCGCTTCGAAGGTTCGCGTACTGATCGAATCGCAGAACCTGGAGAACTCTTGGAACACGGTCGGCGTCTCCGGCAACGTCATCGAGGCCAGCTGGGAAGCGCTCGTTGACAGCTTCCAGTATGCGCTGCTTGGCCAAGACAAGCGCGAAGGCATCGAGGAGATCCGCTCGGTTGAGAAGGGGCTCGTCAATCACTAACTCTTTAGCTCAGCTCACTATACTCGCTATACGAATCTCTTGATTCCCGCGCTCGCGCTATGTGAATATAGGAAAAGCCTGCGAAAATGCAGGCTTTTCCTACTTTAAAGGCATATCGCGAACAAAAGCCTGCGAAAATGCAGGAATTCAGCAAAATAATCCCCCGATGTACGATTTTCTCCTCAAAAGCCTGCACTTTTGCAGGATTTTCCCTGCTATCCAACACAGAACAGCCCAACAGGTCACGAGCTACCCATTACCACTACGACTTCACCAATTCCTTCAACTTGGCCTCCAGTTCCTTCCGAGAGAGCGAACCGATGATAACCTCCTGTATATTTCCTTCCTTATTAATAAGGACATTCGTCGGAAAAGCGATACCGTTATACTTCTGGTAAACCTCTCCCTTCTTATCGAGCAGCACCGGGAAGATATAGCCATACTCCTGAACGAACTCTTTAACCTTGTCAGGCTTGTCGTAAAAAGTAACGTTCACCGCGTATACATCCAGAGAATCGCTATACTTCTCCGCCAGCTTAACTAGATCCGGCGCTTCCTCCTTGCAGGGGTCGCACCATGAAGCCCAGAAATTCACTAGTAGCGCCTTGTCCCGCTCGCCACCTACAGAATAGGTCTGCCCCTCTAAATCCTCCAGAGAGAATGAAGGCGCAGGAGTCCCCGGTTTAGGCGTTCCCTTGGCGAGCAGCTCTGTCAGCGCTTGACTGGATTGGGCCGCTGCTGTTTCCTTCTGCTTCCCCTCCTTGCCCCAGAAGGGCAGAACTCCATCGCCCAAATTCACGTACAATACGGCAGCTAATAAGATAATCAAACCGGCTAAAATCCATTTATGTCGTCTCATGACATCCGTTCCTTCAAATTTAATGTAACCTTATTAGTATATTGTACCCTGATTTCCAGAATTGTTACAGCTATTTCGGAAGTGCAATCTCATTCTGAGAACTTCAGCAAACTCATCTGTTCAGGGTAGCCATATCCGCCATGCTCGCTAATGTCCAGCCCTATCATTTCCTCCTCTTCCGTTACACGAAGCCCCATCAACATTTTCATACCGCCGAGTCCCGATTACACCCAGCAGCTGCACGCCTAATTGCCCCAGCCCACCGCCATAGAACAGTCCTGCCGATCCCACCCCGGTCGTCTCCGCCAATCCTGGTGTTGCGAATAACCCGGTGGAAATAGCTCCCCACACTCCAGCAATCCCATGGACGGAAAAGGCAATCGGATCATCAAGCCCAGCCCGCTCGAACCATCTTGCCCGCTACATGTCCGGCGTTCTTCATCCGTAACGAGCCTGCCTCGAGCAGCGCGAACCCTGCCTGCATGAAGAATACCAACATCGCCGCTATAAAGACGAATACCGAGTTAATCCCTACTTGCAATACTTCTCCGCTCACCTTGGACTCCGCTGCATATGCAGAGACAGGATTGGATAATCCGGCAATCCATACCAGCAATCCGTAGACCCATTTCTTTCTCATCCCTAATCAGCCCCTAAATGTAATGTTATCTAACATTTTTGAATGGTTAAACTGATTATATGGCTGGATTTAGCGGCATAACAATGCTTTTTAGGAAAAATAACCGTTCAATCGCGGAATACTTAACACCAAATGTCATTAAATGCTTACATGAGATTAAGCTAGAGACTGCCTTTTAGCAAGTGTGACGTTTGACTGTATAGTTGAATATCAGTTATCATATATCCTATATATAGAGATAACATACTGAGATTATTTATATGGAGAGAGGGTGAATCTATTGGGGATATGAAGTTGTATCGCATAGGTGAACTAGCCAAAGCTGCGAATGTCAGTGAGCGAACAATAGATTATTACACGAAGCTTGGTCTGATCGGGCCTGAGAAACGTACCCGGAAGAATTACCGATTGTACAGTTCTGAAACCTTGAAGAGACTCGAACGTATTAATCAAATGAAACATGAAAAATATACGCTAGAGGAAATTCGCGAGAAGTTAGATCAATGGAGTTCTGTAAGCGGGGAAGAGCAAGTTAATGAAATACTTAGCTCTCTGGAAATAAAGATGCAGCAGCTCGAACGTGAGGTTAAGGAGATCGAACCGTTAATCTCCAACCTTAAACCAGGTCAGGCGCGGCGCGCATATTCCAATCTAATGCCGCAGAGCCTCGCTTGCATCGAAGCGATTCAGATCCTGATGAACCATAACCCATTTAACTAGAATATTAGCGAACTGATTTCCTTGATTGTCTAGCACACTTTACTATCTATGGAGGAATGATAAATGTACTCAGACATCATGCTCATACCGATTTTACTCGCCTTTGGCTTATCCCTATGGGCTCAATTCCGGGTAAAAGGTACATTTAACAAATATGCTCAGGTGCAAAATATGTACGGGTTAACTGGACATGATGCGGCAAGACGCATGCTCGACGCCAACGGCTTGTACGACATCCCGATCGAGCCTGTCCGCGGAGCCCTGACCGACCACTATGATCCGATCCACAAGGTCGTGCGACTATCTGAACCCGTATATTATGAAAGCTCCATCTCAGCCGTATCGGTTGCCTGCCATGAAGTAGGCCATGCTATTCAGCACAAGGAATCGTATCCGATGCTTGTACTGCGTCATCGCATGTTCCCTTTGGTGAACTTCGCTTCCGGCGTAGCTCCATTCCTGCTCTTGGCAGGGTTCATATTTGGCGCTTTCAATCTTATCGGACTTGGCATCATCTTCTTCTCGGCAGCGGTATTATTTCAAATCGTGACCCTGCCCGTCGAGTTTAACGCCAGCAACCGGGCGCGTAAGATCATGCTCGTCCAAGGCTTCGTCACCAACGATGAAGAACGAGGCGTCGCTAAAGTGCTGAACGCCGCTGCCTTAACCTATGTTGCAGCCGCGCTCATCTCCGTGCTGGAATTGCTTCGCTACATTCTGATTTTCACCAGCAATCGTGATTAAATGGAAATGCACCCTGAATGGGTGCATTTTTTATACTGTATTTCTCAAAACAAAACCGCCGATCACTGACTCGGCGGAGTATCAATTTGAAGTCCAAAGTATTCGAGTAAGAATCCTCTGAATGATTGCGCGACGAGCGGCAGCTTCTCATCGGTGCGATGGATCAGGCCAATCGTCCTTGTCACCTTCGGCTGGGAGATTCGGACCCGGCTCGGCTGCAGCAGGAAGCTCTGATACAGGGCCATCTCCGGCAGCAAGCTTACCCCCATTCCCGCCGCGACAAGTCCGCGAATCGTATCTGTCTCTTCACCTTCAAACGCCACCTTCGGGGTAAAACCTGCTTCCAGGCAAGCATGCCACACGATCGGGCGCAAAGAGTAACCGTTTCCAAATAAAATGAAGTTATCATCCTTCAGCTGGTTCAGCCTGATGCTCTGCTCCCCCGCCAAAGGATGTCCGGGCGGTAGAATAGCTACCAATTCCTCGGTCAAGACGATATTTCCGATGACCTGATCATGGCTCTCCGGAAAAGGGGAAATGAACGCCAGGTCAACCTCCCCGGAGACTACATCGCGGATTAATGTAGGATAAGTCCCTTGTCTGAAGCGGAATTTAACATTAGGATATAATTTACGAAATTCCGAGACGATGCTGGGTATAAAATGAATTCCAAGGCTGTTCGGAAATCCAAGCCGGATCTCGCCAAGCTCCGGATCGAGAAACTCGTGAACTTCAGTGACTGCCCGGTCCAAATCCTTCAGAATCGTCTCCACTCTGCTGCAGAACAGTTGCCCTACCGCCGTGAGATGCAGGTTCCTGCCCTTCTGCATGAACAAGTTAACGCCCAGTTCCTGCTCCAGCTGGTGAATCTGTCTGCTTACCGCTGACTGCGCCACATGCAGCTCCTCAGCTGCCTGTGTGACATGCTCCTTCTTCGCCACTTTTACAAAATACTGCAGTTGTCTTAATTCCACAGAATCTGATCGCTCCATTTCACTTCTGTTCAAGATCCTTTGAAACCAGGACCATTCAAAAGTACCGGACTATAGTTCATAGGACAGCAGAGCAGAATGTTAACGCTTAATCTGTTAACAAAGTCACCTATAGACCTGTACTTCTTTAATTTACCATGTACTTTCTATTGGTTCAACGTTTCTTTACAAATCTGCTCAGAATAGCGTAAACCAGGAAACCGGCCAATAGACCTCCAAAATGAGCAATCCAGTTAATTTGCGGAACAGCAAGGGAGTAGACAACACCGATCATCAGCAGGCTATACAGTGTTTTGCGGGAGTTCTCATCCATCAGGTGACGCTGGAACAAAGCGATAAACAGGAACGCGCCATATATGCCATAGACGGCCCCCGAGGCCCCAACTGCTATATGGTAATCCGCCGAACGCTGATATACGGCCAAGCTGATAATATTACCGATCACTCCACTTAATAGATATAACAAAATATATTTAAAATGCCCCATCAATCGTTCCAGAGGCGGTGCGAAGACCAGAATCGCAAAACAGTTAGAAAATAAATGCCTGAATCCCGCATGCAGGAACATAGCGGCGAACAATCTCCACCACTCGGTATCAAGCGTAGGGACATTCGTAACGGCGCCCAGCCTCAGCAAAGTATAATTATCGTTAGAGCCTCCGTATACCATTTCAACGATGAACATCACGATATTAGCAGCCAAGAGCAGGCTCGTGACCGGGTAATAACGCAAGTAACTTCTCCAATCTTCGTAGCGCAAAAAGATCATATATTTTCCTCCTTATGCTCCATCCTTTTTTATATAGTTGGACAATCTCTTTTTAAAACGATTATAATTAAAATTAGAAACTTTATCTAATCAATAGGAGGAGAAGACAGATGACACAAGAACGTACTAATGTAGCTACATTCAAAGGCAATCCAATTACCCTGATTGGACCTGAATTAAAGGTCGGGGATAAGGCTCCCGATTTCCGCTTAAATAAAAACCTGCTTGAAGAAGCAACCCTCGCCGACTATGCCGGCAAAATCAAGCTGATCAGTGTCGTACCTTCCCTCGATACAGGTGTATGCGACGCTCAGACAAGGCGCTTCAACCAAGAAGCTGCTGAGCTTGGCGAAGATGTCGTGATTCTGACGATCAGCGCAGACCTTCCATTCGCCCAAGCCCGCTGGTGCGGCGCTGCTGGAGTGGATCGCGTAGTTACCTTATCCGACTACAAAGACAATTCCTTCGGCAAGGCCTACGGCGTCCTGATCAAGGAATTCGCCCTCGATCACCGCGCTGTCTTCGTACTTGACAAGGACAATACGATCCGTTATGTCGAAGTTCTGGCTGAGATGGGCGAGCATCCGAATTATGATGCGCCAATCGCTGCTGTGAAGAATCTGCTAGCGTAACACTCCAGCCCATTCATATAATGACAAGAAAAGCGAGTAAGGAGGAGAGCCTCCCTGCTCGCTTTTCACACCTTAATACGAATTACGATGTTACCTTATAGGCGGATAGCTTCTTATCCAGTATGGCGAACAATTGGAGAATATTGCGATAATTCGCTCCCAGATCGCCCATGGAACCACGAGTAGCAGAGTAAACATCGACTGCGGTACGAACAGGTCCCGTAGAGACTAAAGATACCGTAATATCCATGACCCGTCCAAATTTGGTCCGCTTCTCAAGCGTAATCTCTCCTACCGTAGGAACCTCATGCAGCACTTTATATCCGGGAATCTTCTTCAATGTTGAGCTTATTTCTTCCCAGGCCTTATCCCTGGATAATTGATAATATCTCGTTTTTAATTCAGGTGTCTTCGAGCGATCACTTGTACCGTCATAGCTGCGAAAAATACCGACTAATGTTCTTTTTAGCGACAACCTGCTCTTCCTCCTTCATACTCGGCAAGAAATAGTAAGTATAACTCATATTATAGATTAATTTTCCTCTATATTGTAGTGTAACATTGATTCAAGCACAAACAAAGTCGAACCCAACCCAGCTAGGAAAATAAAAAGGCACTTTGAGGACTTTTTCACAAAAAATCCTTCAAAGTGCCATGTCCAATATTTAAAGAAGACCCGCCTATGCCGTCCGATTATCGTGTCTCGAACCTGCTCTTAGCAGGTGGGTGACCGCAGCGCCGCTTATGAAGTCCCCTAATCCGCTGGATAGGGCCTTTCAGCTACGGCGTAATGTAAGTCTCCCGAGACTTTGTCATTGGTTCAAAACAACAATTAACCGAAACGCACATCGCAGGACGTATTAACATTATAGAACTTCTGACTTCGTAAATCAATTAGAAACTTGATAGATGTCGCATTTTCGCGGGCAGCCTAACAGCTTGTCCCAAAGCTGACAATCAGTTCTTCTCCTTGTCTTCTCCTTCAGGCAGCTCTGCAGGGGTCGTATCCACTTCTCCAGCGTTTTCCCCATCCGCTTGTTCATTATCCTCTTCATCGAGCTTTCGTAGTCTCTCGACCTTCTCCTGCACCTTATTATAAGCTATATTAAAGTTGAAGTAGGCCATCCAGGCGATCAGCGTTGCAAAGCCGAACGGAATCAACCAAGTGAACTTCAAGGTGATAAACCCGACGAGCACTGCACAGAGGAATGTGGACAGTGTTCTGAAAGGCCTTAGAACGGTGAGCAGGACCGCATTCTTGATCAGCATGGATGCCTTCATCTCAAAATGAGCAACCAGCGAGAAGAAATTAAATAAGGACAATAACAGGAAGAATAGCAGCACCAGCATCACGATTCCTAACAGCTGCATATTCTTGAACTGCTTCATGTATACTTGATAATCGACGCACATCACTACTATTAACAGAGTATAGAAAATACCGCCGAGCATGCTTTGCTTGTAATTGTTCTTGTAGCCTTTGAAGAATAGCTTGGTAATACTTAGATCCGTCTCGCCGAGCACCCATTTCCTCGTCACCGAGAACAGGGCCGCTGTAGCGGGAAAAAGTGTAAACGGTGCCAAAATAGCCATAGCCCAGTATGTTGCAACTTCAGGCTGTGCTGCTGGGTCCGCGCTATAAATCAACTTGAAAAATACTACAAAAAGGAATGGCGAAGAACAAATAATCCAGTACAAATTGCTACCGGCGATTCGCATGATCCACTCGGTGATCTTGTATAAACCACCCATCAAACCTTTAGTCTCCAAAAAAAATCTCCCTCCATCAGTAACAGAATCTGTCTATATTAATAACTATACATGATTCATGGCCGACTATCCAGCGCCTATTTTGTACATACATAGGTAAGAGTCTAGACTGGTTCATTTACCCAGCATAAGATATACCGTAACTTACAAAACTCAACAAGATTTATTATGAAGGAGGTTATCCCATGTCTGGTGTTGTTGGTGGTTTCGGAAGTTGTGGTAGCTGTGGTGGCGGATGGACGTCTACAGGTACAATTTTAGTGTTGTTCATTCTGCTTGTTATTGTTAGCCGGACTTTCGTGTGGTAGAAATAGCAACAAAAAGAAGACGAAGTGACCCTTCGTCTTCTTTGCTATTCCAAACAAAACTCAGCGGAGCGAGCTATTACTTATCGGAGTAGCTTCCGCCATTCTTCGATCTGCGTTCACTATTATTGTAATTGGAACGCGGTTTGCGATCAGAGGAGCTTCCGCGATGGGAATCGCGTCCGCCGTCCTTGCTGTAGCCGCCTTTGTAACCACCGCGGTTTCCACCCTCGCGATTATCACGACGGTAGCCACCACCACGATTGCCGTATCCGGAAGGCTTACGCCCGCTGGAACGGATGTCCGGGTTACGGCGTTTTACGCGAATTGGCTCTTCCGGAGTCAATTCGATGGACGCCTTGTCATTCTTCTCACCTGTGATCAGTTTGAAGGCAGCTGCCAGCAGATTGACAGAATCATATTGCTCCAGCAATTGAATCGCAATCCCCTTGTATTCTCTAAGCTCTCCTTCTTCCACGATCTCCAGGATACGCTCAGCAGCGATCCGCTGCTTGCCTTCAATCGCTTCAGCAAGTGTAGGCAGCGGTTTACGGGCAATCTTGTGACGGGTAATCCGCTCGATGAAGTGCAGATGATCGATCTCCCGCGGAGTCACGAAGCTCCACGCCTTACCTTCCTTACCCGCACGACCGGTACGACCGATACGGTGTACATAGCTCTCAGGGTCCTGCGGCAGGTCAAAGTTAACGACATGCGTCACGCCGGATACGTCCAGGCCGCGGGCAGCCACGTCGGTCGCCACGAGCACATCGATGCTTCCGTCACGGAATTTGCGCATCACGTTGTCACGTTGATTCTGCGACAAATCACCATGCAGGCCATCCGCGGAGTAACCTCGTTTCTGCAGAGCTTCAGACAGCTCGTCTACCCGGCGCTTCGTCCGTCCGAATACGATCGCTAGCTCAGGGGACTCCATATCAAGCAAACGGGAAAGGGCATCAAATTTCTGACGTTCATTGACCTCCACATAGGCTTGCTCAATAAGCGGGGCACTTACTTGCTTAGGGATAACCGAGACCTGCTCAGGATTTTTCAAAAATCTTTGCGCCAGTTTCTGGATATTTACAGGCATAGTCGCGGAAAATAACATCGTCTGACGTTCTTCGGGGACAAGCTTCAAGATGGATTGAATATCCTCCATGAAGCCCATATCGAGCATTTCGTCAGCTTCATCAAGAACAACGGTCTTAACATCATCTAGCTTGATTGTTTTACGGTTGATATGGTCCAGCAAACGACCTGGGGTACCGATAATAATCTGTGGCTTTCTCTTCAGTGCACGAATTTGCCGTACAATGTCCTGGCCACCATAGATAGCCAAAGAACGAGTACCTTTGAAGCGGGCCAGCTTGCCGATTTCTTCAGCAACCTGAATCGCCAATTCACGGGTAGGCGTCATGATCAGAGCAACGATATGCTCTTCATCTCTAGGAATTTTATTAATAAGCGGTAAACCAAATGCGGCGGTCTTTCCTGTACCTGTCTGCGCTTGTCCAATCATATCGCGTCCTTGCATCGCGATCGGGATCGATTTAACCTGAATCGGAGTTGCTTCCTCAAATCCAAGCTCCGTTATAGCTTGTAATACTTTTGGCTCTAGGCCGAATTCTGAAAATGTGTTCAAATTGTCCTCAAACTCCTTTTATATAGTGGACATTCCACCTTCTTAACTGTATTCTTAAGTAGCGTTTAATCGTTTATAGACTGTCCAGTCGGCCCGAAAAATTTACATAGGCTCTGGATCAAAATAATCATCTGACGACGAATTAACCTAAATTCAACTGGCCATTTCACCGAAATACATTGACCATCAAAGTGGAAAGAGATCCCTACTCAAGAACATCTCAAACATTATAGCACAAATCATTTCATAAATACCAGTAGAATGCAGCTTGGTATACTACTTATTATTTAGAGGAGGATTTTCTAGTGTTCAAGGAGATCAGGAACTGTATCATCATCTTGATTGGGGCGGCCTTTATCGCCTCAGGCTTCAACTTGTTCCTCGTGCCACAACATCTGCTTAGCGGCGGTGTCTCCGGATTAGCTATGCTGACGGGATATTTTACACCATTTAATATTAGCACGATGTATCTCGCCTACAATATCCCACTGTTAATCATCGGATTATTCCTGCTTGGCAGACGTTTCATTGGACTTAGCATCCTGTCTGTCGCTGGTGTAACCCTCATGATGGCGCTCATCCCGGAACGGGCACTAGCCTCCGACACCTTGCTGTCAGCGGTCTTCGGCGGTGTGCTCGTCGGTATCGGCAGCGGCATCTCCTTCCGGGTTGGCGGCTCATCAGGCGGGTTCGATATCCTCGGATCGGCCATTACCCGTTACCGTGATTTTCCGGTTGGCAGCATTCTGGTCTTTATGAATGGAGTGGTCATTCTAGCCATGGGCTATCTTAACGGCAACTGGAATTTAGCTCTGGCTTCAATGGTATCCATTTATTTAACCGGCAAAGTATTAGATATGATCCACGTGAGCCATAATAAAGTTACCTTGTTCATCGTGACCGACCGAACCGAGGAGTTATTGGATCTACTGCTGGCCCGTCCGCGTGGAGTTACGAAGATCAAGACTGAAGGCGCCTTTTCCCATAAAGAAAAAGATATGCTAATGACCGTGACGACGATGTATGAGCTCACCGAGCTTAAGGACATTATCAGGAGGACCGATCCAACGGCCTTCGTCAATATTGTGGAAACAACGGGCGTAATGGGCTCCTTCCGCAGACGCTGATGGCCTGATAATCTGAAATTCGGTGCCGTTCCAATTTTGCGTCAATATGCTATAATAATGTCAAACGGTTCCTTAGATAACCTCATACAACTTTTTTGCCTTCGCTTTACCTGATTTCACAAGCTCGTGCTTTTCCGATTTTGAATGATTCGAATTAAGAATGATTCTAGGAGGAAAGGGTGATGGAAGTGGAAATGGAAACGGTAAAACTGGCACAAATTGTTAGAAAGTGGTTTCCGGATATGCTGCCTTTCTTGGATCAGAAGGAGCTCAACTCTATGATCATCCTCCGTGATGGTCTGACCATCTTGGAACCGGAAGATGCGTTGGAGATTATCCAGTACAGCATCTGCGAGCATCAAAATTCAGCATTTCTTCATTAAAATAAAAGATAAGCACTGCCTCACCAAGCCGTTTCTTTTGCTTGATAGCAGAAGAAGCGGTTTTTTGCGCTTTTTATTTCTACCTAATCCCCTGACCATTCGTGGCAGGGCTATCTTTTTATCATCTATTATTGCTGCTACAATGAATGGAGTCTTACGTGATGAAAGAAACTTATACCTTGAAGCAAAAATACATCCAGTTTCTACATATTCTGATCCCCATTCTGGTTACACAGATTACGATGTCGTTAATGACTTTCTTCGACACGATCATGTCTGGACATGCCAGTCCCGGCGATCTAGCGGGCACAGCCATCGGCGCTAGCCTCTGGGTTCCGATTCAGACCGGACTTAGCGGGGTACTGATGGGGATCACCCCTATTGTGTCACAGTTAATCGGTGCGGGTAAGCAGGACAAGGTTGGCTATAACGTGATGCAAGCCTTATGGCTCGCAGTCGCCGTCAGCATCTTCGTCCTTATCGTCGGGGCTTTTCTAATTTCACCGCTTCTGAATAGGATGGAATTAGAGCCTAAGGTTCATCATGTCGCCTTCTATTATCTCGTCTCGATCTCGACAGGCATCCTGCCCTTATTCGGATATATCGTAATCCGTTCATTCATCGATGCCTTGGGACAGACCCGAGTATCGATGATAATCTCGTTGATCTCCTTACCTCTGAATATCGGAGCCGGTTATCTGCTCATCTTCGGACGTCTCGGCTTTCCAAGACTTGGCGGGATCGGTTCAGGCATCGCTTCGGCTTTTACCTATTGGTGTATCTTCCTGATCGCGGTCTTGATTGCGCATAGAATGGAGCCTTTTGCCTCCTTCGGTGTCTTCGCCAAGCTGCACCGCATCTCGCTTAATAAATGGAAGGAACTGATGAAGCTGGGCGTACCGATCGGCTTCTCTATGTTCTTCGAGACAGCTGTATTCGCCGCAGTTACGCTATTGATGAGCCGCTTCGATACATTGACGATCGCAGCCCATCAGGCGGCGAACAATTTCGCTTCGACCCTGTATATGCTCCCACTGAGCATCTGTCTGGCGCTTACGATCCTGGTCGGCTTCGAGACAGGCGCGTCTCGACTCAAAGATGCCAAGCAATACGCCGTCATCGGGATCAGTACGGCTATCGGTTTATCGCTCGTCACTGCCATCCTGCTCATGGTGTTCCGTCACAACGTCGCTAGCCTGTATTCCAGCGATCAGGCCGTTATTAATTTGATTACACATTTTCTTGTATACGCGGTGTTCTTCCAAATTTCCGATGCTATTTCAACACCGACCCAAGGCGCGCTGCGCGGCTATAAAGATGTAAACCCGGCATTCTGGATCAGCCTGCTCGCCTATTGGATCATCGGCCTGCCGCTCGGCGTCGTTCTTGCTAAATATACCGACCTGGGACCCTATGGATACTGGATCGGACTCATCTCAGGTCTGGCTGCGGCCGCGGTGCTTTTGCTTCATCGTCTCTATGTCATACAGCGAGGAATTGCCCAACGCATGATACCGGTCGAACAATCTCATTGATTATGAAGGAGTGTTCTCTATGCTGAGACCGCATGAACAAGCCCCCCTCTTCCAGGCGGACAGTACACAAGGTACCATCGATCTTACAAATTTGCTTGGACAGAAGCCGATTGTACTTATTTTCTATCCGATGGACGAGACGCCGGGATGTACGAAGCAGCTCTGTGCTGTACGTGATGCCGAGTCAGAATATGCCGAGAGAGGAGCCATAGTTCTGGGTGTGAATCCTGCCTCTAAGGACAGCCACGAGAAATTTGCTGCCAAGCAAGGCTATCGCTTCCCGCTCGTAGTAGACGAAGGTGGGGCCATCCGCCGTCTGTATGGCATAGGCAAGTCGCTCGGCTTCCTGACCCAGCAGCGAACCGTATTCGTCATCGACCTGGAAGGCAAAATCGCCTTCGCGGAGAAGGGCCTTCCCTCCACCGAAGATATTCTGGCCGCAATCGATAAGCTCCTGATGAAGTAGTCACTAAATACGATTGCGAGTTCGTTAGCAGCGCAATTAAGCAAAAACACGAGACTCCATATACGGAACCTCGTGTTTTTTTACTTATATAGAAGTAAATTAAGAGCTTATTGGGACAAACGGGACGCCAATTCGTACATTTTCATATCAAATGGCTTCTTGGTAGCAACGACCTTCTCGATATCGGTCAATACCATCTCTCCGCCGATCATGCCGCAGGCCTTGTTCGATTCACCAGCAATCAGGCTGCGTACCGCGAAATCTCCGAGTCTGCTCGCCAGGTTGCGGTCGAACGGAGTCGGGCATCCGCCACGTTGGATATGTCCAAGTACCGTTGCACGCGGCTCCAGGGAAGGCTGGCGCTTCTTGATCGCTTCAACCACTTCTTCACCCTTACCTACGCCTTCAGCTACGATAACGATACTATGTCTCTTACCATTGTCGAAGTTCTGTCTCATGCGGTCAGCCACTTCATTCAGATCAAACGGTACCTCAGGAACGAGAATAGTCTCTGCCCCTGAAGCCAATCCGGAATACAAGGCGATATCACCGGAATGACGACCCATAACTTCTACTACAGAAGCGCGTTCATGGGAAGACATCGTGTCACGCAGTTTATTAACGGCATCCACAACGATACCAACCGCAGTATCAAAACCAATTGTATAGTCGGTGAACGAGATATCATTATCGATCGTACCAGGCAAGCCCATCGTCTTAATCCCCAGTTTGCTCAGCTTCTCAGCACCTTGATAGGAGCCGTCGCCACCGATAACTACCAGGCCGTCGATGCCGCGTTCGCGTAGAATATCTGCGCCCTTCTGTTGGCCTTCAGGCGTTCTGAATTCCAGACAGCGTGCGGATTGAAGAATCGTACCACCGCGTTGAATAATGTCGCCTACACTACGGATATCCATGGAGAATATATCGTTATTCAACAGACCTTGATACCCTCTTTGAACTCCGTATACTTCCAAACCATAATACAATCCGCTGCGTACAACAGCGCGCACTGCCGCATTCATGCCTTGGGAATCTCCACCACTGGTTAGGACTGCGATTTTTTTAACTGCTGACATGATGATTTCCTCCTAATCATTAAATAAATCTCTACATCTCTAATAATACATAATTTAAAGGCGTTTGCGGATCCACATGCTGTTGGCGAAGAAGAACAGCCTCATAAGCGGGCTCCTTCTCATCAAACGCTTTGAAACATCATAAATTTCCTGCTGTTCACTTACCTTAGGGTCTGACAGATACAGCGCGAGCAAACCCTCGATAATCATCCTGTGAAAAGATGAAGCCGGAAGCTTCTTAATGTCTTGCCGGGCGCCGTCCACAATATAGGCGATCCGTTCCAACATGACTTCCTTGCTGTCATAGTAACTGCAGAAATTTAAATCCCCGCCAATCTCATCTTCCTCCTGATCAATTAAATAATCAAGCATAATATGTAGACCACAGACATGCGGGAAGTAAGCATCGCGAATCGTCTTCGCACTGCTTTCATCTAAACTCTCGTTACTCGCTGCCAGGAACAGCATAAATACCCCTAATGTCGAGCCAGTGGCGGCAGCAAATTCATTCCACTGTAAATGAGGGGTAAGCTCCTTGTGTTGATCCCACCACTTGATCAGGGCATCTTCACGGAGACTTGGATCAATATGCTTATATACCTGAAGATCAGTATAGAGTCCGACAAGATCCTGGATATAAGGCTTGGCCGCATCATATCCCGGCAACAGAGCGATATTGTCCCGGCAGGTCTGAACTAGCCGATGCAAATAACCTCCATCGTCCTTCTCTTCACGTAAAGCGTAATAGTCTCTAGTCTCGGCCCCTGGATTCACTGCGTCCAGCATGCTTTGATGCAATAAACGAAAATCATCCGCATTCATTGAGGTACTTCGATCGCATAAATTATCTAAATAATCGCTGATCGTCTGAAAAGCAACAATCAATGGAATTAAAACATGTCGTTTCGGCAAATTTGCCGCTGCATAAACAGCCCCACCCTGACAATGAAATTCCTTTGTCTGAATGCTGGCCAGCGCCTGATTTCTCAGCTCTGGATCAGGAATCTCCCCTGCGACTTTCCTCCAACCTTCCAATTCCCTACGAACATCCGGGAGGATGAACTTATATACCCGGCTCATCAGCCTTAACGGTTCACGCGGAAATTGGTTCCGGTCCTGCTCAAGTTCAATCAATGGCCTGCCTCCACAACGTTGATAGATCTGCACGGTTAAATCTGCATACTGAAAATCATTCTATATTATAATATGTTCCACCTTATTGTACAAATAAACTAAATCACATACTTAAACTTTTAGATAAATTTCGTGTTATACAAAAAAATCGGAGGAACCTGACTAGGATTAGTCAAGCTCCTCCGCAAGAACGGAGTTTAAAACCTAATTGCAAAAAACATTAAATTGGAAAAGATACTTCGGCCAAATTCGGCCACTTGTTACATCGCTTCAGCATGTCTGAAGCCCGCATCCATATCGATCTGCTTACTCGGCAGAAAATGAATGCTGCGGATATAACGAATCGTACGGCTCTGCGCCCGCATAATGACCGAATGAGTCTCGGCCCGGTCGTCGCCGATAAATCGTACCCCGGTCAAGAATTCACCGGTGGTTACGCCAGTAGCTGCAAAGAGGACATCGCCATTGCCCACCATGTCTTCCATGTACAAGACGCGCAGCGGATCTTCCAGCCCCATCATATGGCAGCGTTGCAGCTCGAACGGTCCTCGCGGCAGAAGCCGACCCTGGATTTCACCGCCGAGGCATTTCAGAGCGGCAGCCGCGAGCACCCCTTCAGGAGCACCACCGGAGCCCATGTACAGATCAACCTCATTGTCCGGCAGAGCCGTCGCAATCGCCCCGGCAATATCACCATGATCAAGCAGTTTGACGCGAACGCCTGCTTGACGCAAGCTGTCGATCAGTTCTCTGTGGCGTTCCCGATCGAGCACCATAATTCTCAGCTCGGATATCGCCTTGCCTGTAATTTGACTCACCTTCTGCAAGGTTACGTCTACAGGATCATCGATACTCAGCTTACCGGCCAACTGCGGGCCGCAAGCCAGCTTCTGCATGTAGATATCAGGCGCATGCAGCAGACTTCCTTTATCAGCGATAGCGATGACGGATTGGGCATTCTCCAAGCCGCGGGCTACAACCTCTGTACCCTCAAGCGGATCTACCGCTACATCGACGGAAGGACCTTGCTTGTTCCCTACCTTCTCTCCGATGTAGAGCATCGGTGCATCGTCCATCTCACCTTCACCGATGACGACTGTCCCGTCGATCGATACCGAATCGAACATGGAACGAATAGCCGTTGTAGCAGCCTGATCAGCAGCATTCTTATCACCTCTGCCGATGAAGCACGCCGAGGATAGAGCCCCCATTTCAGTTACACGTACGATCTCCAAAGCTAATTCTCGTTCCATCTGTTTTCCCCCCAATAATATTAATCCTTTATGTTAAAAGCTTAATTATAGCCAAACTGCCTACGCTTCTGGCGAATCAGGGATATATCCCATAATAATCCCGGCCGTCTCTTCAATTGCCTTGTTCGTTATATCAATCACCGGACAGCCCAGCTTGGCGTATAACGCCATCGCATATTCCGTCTCCTCGCGAATCCGCTCAAGGCTGGCATATTGGGAGCCTTCCGGCAGACCCAGCATCTTAAGCCGTTCGGAGCGAATCTGGAGCATATATTCCGGCTTCATCGTCAGTCCGATCACCCTATTCGGCGGCAGACTCAACAGTTCCTGTGGCGGCCCAACCTCCGGGACAACCGCATAATTGACTACCTTCTTACCCCGATGGGCCAGGAAAATACTTAGCGGCGTCTTCGAGGTGCGCGACATCCCAAGCAGCACAATATCCGCCTTCAGCATCGCTCCAAGATCACGCCCGTCATCACAGGCAACGGTGAACTCAATCGCTTCAATTCTGCGGAAATATTTATCGTCCATCTGATGCAGCAGACCCGGCCGCTCCTGCGGCGCATCATCGAAGGTATCGATGAAGGCCTGCATCATCGGCCCCATAATATCGACGATACGGAGATCGAGTCGAACTGCTTCCTCCCGGATCATCTCCCGGAGTTCAGGCTGAACGAGAGTATAAGCGACAAATCCGTTAAACTGTGCCGTCTCCTCCATCAGCTTTTTCAGTTCATCCTCACTTCTGACATTACCGTAACGGCGGATAGTGACCTGCTGATTCTGAAATTGATGTATCACCGCCTGTACCACAGCATCAGCGGTATCCCCGATCGAATCGGATACGATTGTAATATAATGCGAACCTTGCTCCATTCTCTTTATCCCCCCGGTTTCTCCTATTTGACTTCCACTTCTAGTATCAATTTAATGATTGAAGTCTTAGTCACCTTGCCGACAACATCCAGTCTGGAAGTGTCATCCTTATCGCTCTGGACAACGACCGGCAAGCTGTCGACTTCATAGAAAATCATCTTATGTGCCGCATCAAGCACAGAATCCTCAGGAGAAACCGTTACTATCTTGGATTGCCTGGTCATTACCATACTCACTGGCATAGAGACTGCCGCTGGATTTCCGAGCGTTACCTTCAGAAAATCCTTGCGTGAAGCGACCCCGGCCAGCTTGCCATCGGCATCACAAATAATCAGCGTACCCACATCCTGCAGGAACAAGGTCACTACAGCATCCTGAATCGTAGTTGCTTCGCGGATAATAATCGGATTGCTCTGGATATCCTTGACCTTCGTCTCCTTCAGCAAATCCCCTCCGGGAACCCGGGCGACAGCCTTCTTGCCTGGAAAGTACCCTACCTTTGGTTTAGCATCGATATATTCAAGCATAACCAATATGGAAAGATCGCTCCGGATGGTCGGTCTCGTTAGATTCAGACTTTCGGCAATTTGCTCACCAGTAATCGGAGCTCTTTTCTTCACAATATCGATAATTTTCAATTGACGTGGTGTTAGTTCGATTACAATTCCCCTCCCATTTCCAAGTATGGGCTACTGCCCAATATGCCACTCTACTCGGAGTCGGTATATCCTTAATCCTAAAGGAATCGGATATGTATCCCTTTGAGATAAATATATAATACACAATATTGATCGATTTATCAATAAATAGTATGTCATATATTGAAAATAGGTTCCCTTTTTCAGTTTATGCCTATCAATCGTGCCAAAGCTAGTCCGCTAATGCCGCAATATGAGCAGAAATGCTAGACGGTGCCGTTATGCAGGCAGTACAGTGAGCGGGATGCTGTGGTGCAAGCAATAATCTGCCATATAGCTGCAAAAATACAACTATTCCCGGAAAGGTACCTCTGAAATTAGAAAATAACTGCATATATACATCTATTTCCCGGAAAAAGCCCCATATGGAAGAGAATCCAGTCAAATAGTTGTAGAAATGCAGTTATATGAGCTATGGAAGGGAGGAAAGAGCAATATAGTTGCATATTTGCACTTATGGGCTAGGTAGGCGCGCTCCCCCTTCCCTAAGATAAAAAAGCGAAGCCATCCTGAGCCCAGGATAGCTTCGCTTTTTAAATTTGCATGCATGACGATTCTTTGACTATAAGCTCCGCCTCCAGCTTAAATTGCCTCTTATCCGCCAGCCTGTTCCCATTCATCTGATCGATCAATTTCTCGGCCAGCACAGAGCCTAACATGTATAAAGGCTGCTCCATTGAGCTGATTCGTGGCACAACATAATTCGTCAGACGAATGTTATCCACACCTACGACCACTAACTGCTCAGGGATCGATATGCCCAGCTCGGCACAGGCTTTATACACGCCAAGCGCCATCTCATCATTCGCGGTAAAGACGGCGGTGAAATCCTGACGCTGGCTGCGCAATCGCTTGAATGCCCCATATCCGCCTATCTCTGAAAAGTCGCCATTCTCAATCAAGCTCTGCTCTAACGGAATCCCCGCTTCTTCCAGCGCTTTGATGAACCCTTCCAATCGTTTGATACTGTCGGTCGCACTCATGTAACCGCTTAAAAAAGCGATCTTGCGATGCCCCTGCTCGGCCAGATGGAAGACAACATCCCTGGCTAAGCTGATATTGTCCGTAAAAGAACAGGGAATCCGCGGATTCTCGACCTTCCGCCCGATCACCCCGAGATGATAACCATCATCTGCATAAGAACTGAGTTCCTCATCTGAGAGACTCGGAGTGACCATAATTAGAGCATCTACCGTATGGTTTATCAGCAATGACAGGAATTCCAGTTCCTTTTGCCTCTGGTTCTGCGCATCGCAAATCAACACCCGGTAGTTCAGCGAGTTCGCCATATTCTCGATCCCTTTAATAATCTCTGCATAATATGAGGCCAGTACATCCGAGACCACAACCGCCAAGGTCATCGCTTTGCGACAACGCAGCTGCTTACCCATATTGTTAGGGATATATTCGAGTTCACGGATCACCTGCATCACTCTCTGCCGAGTCTTGACATTGACAAGCTTGCTTCCATTCAACACCCGAGACACCGTGGCTGGCGACACATCGGCTTGCTTTGCTACATCGATAATTTTTATATCTTTCATTGCCCCCTGTTACCACACTTTCCTTCAGAATACAGGTTGACCCCGCAAAACGCATTTCAAATCTGACATTTATTTTAAAGAAAGGGTAACAGATGTCAAAATTATTTTCTGAGATATTTTTTACACTTGGCTAAATTTATGTCGGACTTGCGACGGTTCGCCGGGGACTATTTTGTGATTGCTGCTATGTGCGATTGTGCTCGGTATGTGATCGGTGTATGTATAGATGTGGATGTGTGTGGTATGTGTGACGTGTGGGGCGAGTGTGATGGTGTGACTTGCGTGGACGTGATAAGTGCAAATATGCAACTATATTGCTCTATTAAGCGCTCTGTAGAGAATATAAGTGCTTTAATACATCTATTTGGACGATTTTCTTAAAATCGAGGCTTAAATGCAGGAAATAAGTGTATTATCGCATCTATATCCGATTTCATGTACTATTTTCCAAAAATAAGTGTATTTCTGCAACTCGCCTGGGTCTGTGCTACCCATCCGACACAACCTTAGATTTTTCCAGACTCTCCCTGCTTCAGATACTCTTTCTGAATCATGCTTATATTTTCCCGATGACAACGATCCGTTGCCGGGGAAACAAAGCCATGCTCCAGTCGTAATTGTTCGAGTGCCTGCTCATCGCCTGCGATAACAGCCTGCTTCAATCGCTGCAAATGACCCAAGGCCAGATCCACTCTGCGCTCCATCTCCATAAGCTGCTCCGTACACTGCCCATGCCCCGGAACGAGCAACTTAACCGAATGAGTCTGCACAATCTGCTTAGCCTTGCGAATTGTCTCCTCGTAAGCTATCGCACTATCAAAAATAAACGGCAGCTCAAAATCAGACAAATAATCCCCCGCTACAAAAAGTCCCGCCGAATCGATCAGTGTAAATATACCTTCCGCGGTATGTCCTGGTGCCAGATAGAAGGTTAGCATGGTGGAACCCATCATCACCTCCTGTCCATCCTCTCCGATCACGATATCCAGCTTCGGGAACTCGATGGGATAATCGCGCGTAACGTAGTATCTGGCATCAAAGTCGCGAATGATCTGTAGAGTATGTTCTTTTTCCGGATACTCAGCGAGTCCTGCACTTCCAATCGTCTTGGCACCTGGAAAGGCCTTATAGCCGATGATATGATCAAAATCCCCATGCGTAAACAGCAAATAGCAAGCCTTATCCCCCCGTACCGAATCCACATAGCTCCTAATTGCCTCGACCTCTCCCGGAAGCCAAGCCGGATCTACAATCAGAATCGCATCCCCCAACTCAACCACCGTAGATGTCGTCTGATACAGAACACTTTGAAAAACCGTTACCGCACCGTTAGTATATTGAATCACAGCCAATGTCCCCCCATTTTCCACCCACTGATCACACTATCATTTTACGAAGAAGCTTATCATCAGACAACCTGGTGTTTATTGAATGCTCATATCTCTGCACCTGCTCTTCACTAAGATAATCCACCATTATCTACCTACGGAGAAAGCTACTGCGACGATTTACCACTCCTCATGATTCTAACGAAACACCATAATCGTTATCGGGGCTAAATTAGGGGATTAAGTCGCGATTTGGGTGAAATAGCGTTACCCCGTTTCGTTACAATTTTCAGAGGCCCTTTTGGACGTGAATAGCGATATCAAGTTTCGTTAGAGTTTGATGTAAGGGGGCTTTGTGAGGATATTGGCAAGATTGCTGCATAGGTTCGACTGTGGCGCGATACGGAAATTGGGTGCGTGAATAGTTGCATAAGGATTTGGTGCAGAATCTAGTTGGTATCTCCCAAAAAAGAAGGCTGCGGGTGGCAAGCAGTTAGCACAATACGACTATGTGCCATTCATCCGGATTGACCGGATGATGCTATTCACCTTCAGCCTTCTCTATTTATGACTTTTAATGACGAAGTCCGCTGGATATTGCATCTAGCAGACGATGGGTCTCATCGCAGCTGTATTCCCAGAACATGATGCCAGCCAGGCCGCTATCCTTCACATATTCGCACTTATGCCCGATCGATTCCTCATCATCGTAGGAGATCAAGCTCGATCCGTTGAACAGATATGGCGCACATGCCTTCGCATCCCAGTAACGAGTGTACCCGTTCTTATTGATATAGTCCTTAACCAGTGTCGTATAATCCGGGCCATATCCGCCGGTGGTGCCAGCCATTTGGTGGAGACCGAAATGACGGTCTGGCACCTCGTTCCAGAGCCGCGAATAGAAAGCGGCCCCGATGACGATTTTTTCCCGCGGTACTCCGGCGCGTATGAACAGCTTCACAGATGCATCCGTACTGATGCGGAACAAATCGCCGTCCGGTGTATACAGATTCGTGTGATGCCCGGTCAGCACCTGGAAGCCGCCGCGCATGTCATAGGTCATCAACTGCACGAAATCGACATACTCCTGGACCTTATCCATCTCGGTGCCATCAATATAATATTGATCGGCTCCTGCAGCGATCGTGAGCATATAATGGCGTCCGTCCTCGGCTCCTTTACGATCGAGTGCTTCCCGCAAAGTCCGTAGCAGCAGGGTGAAATTCGTCTTATCCTCGGATCTGGACGCGATCTCGGCTTCACCATAGCAAGGATATTCCCAATCCAGATCGATACCATCAAATGGATAATCCGTTAAGACCCGAAGGGCTGATTCGGCCATGCTAGCTCTCCCCACCTCAGTTGCCGCCGCTTGCGAGAAGCCATCGGCGCTCCAGCCACCTACAGACAGCAGTAGATTCAGTTCAGGATGCTCACCCTTGATCCTCTGCAATACTCCTAAATTTTTCAAATGAGCGGTGGAAATTTGCTGATCGATGATATGACCGAAGGCGATGTTAAGATGCGTCAGCTTCGACAGATCTTCCTTAGTCATACTCGGCAGCTTGTCATCCACGATATAGCCATCGACGATATATGCCCGCTTCGTCATTTATACTTCACTCCGATCCTTGGACTTCTGTCTGACAGCCGATAATACTTGGAGTGATTCCTTTCCAGTACCAAGCTTATATCCTGAAGTCATGTAGCGGATCTGATCGGCGCCATCCAACACGAACAGATGCGGATAACCAGCATCATGAGCCGAGGACTGCGAGATGACATCCAGCAAAGCTGCATATGAAGCATCACGAGCAAATACAGTAGTTCCAGGCAATTTCGGATAATGGGCCGTATCAAAGGACGCGGTCCACTCCGCATCCCCGATGATCAATACTATCGGAGCCGCCAGTTCGGCAAATGCT
Organism: Paenibacillus aceti; assembly: GCF_003614185.1. Lineage (GTDB taxonomy): Bacteria > Bacillota > Bacilli > Paenibacillales > Paenibacillaceae > Fontibacillus > Fontibacillus aceti. The sequence goes on along the minus strand of NZ_KZ987724.1, from coordinate 504,140 downwards.
TCCGTCAGTTCGCCAATTTCACGGAACAGATGCTTGGTTGGTTCACGCTCCGGTTCAATCCAGGCGACAATCGCGCCGCTATCCCCAATCAGTTTATCCAGCTTGCAGCTTGCGCCATCCAGTGTCGTGAGCGGAACTTGCCGATCCATAGTTCCCAGCACCGGAATTTCATGCTCCTCATGCCGGAAGGTTAATACCACATCCGTCTGTTCCCCAGCACGAACCTGGAAATAAGTGAAACGTACCTGCACCGTTCCATCCTTCAGACGAACGCCCGTGGTCAATCGGTATGAACCTGGCTCCACTTCGAACAGCTGATCGTACACATCTTGTTGACCCTCCGAGAAGATCAGCGTCTTATACACTCCATGCTCCAGCCGGGCAAATGAGAAGTTCTCGAAGTAAGAAGCCGCCGGGGCGTCAGCAGGAGCCTGGGCATCCTTAAGCAGCCGGATATTGCCCCAAGCCTTAGCGGCTTCGGCTTCCTCGCAAGGTACAGATGCATCCAGCACAGCATCGACCCAACCGCCGTCGGCCATATATTGCGGCTTCAATTCACTTGGATGCATCCGCGCCGGAATGCCCCAGCTGCGGCAAATCGCGACGAACAGAATATCCAGTGATACCGGATCGCCTGCCATAAGCTTATATGTGCCTACTGGATTGCCTTTCCCCTTCAGGTTCGGCAAATCCTCCCGCCGGCTGTAGTTCTCGTCCAGCTTGCTAGCAAGCACGGCCGGATCAGCCTTGAACTTCGCCACTTCTTCCTCGGTGAATGCTTCCTGGAAGAAACGTCTGTACGGCACGATCATCTCATACAATACACGCGGACACAGTAGATATTGAGCAAATACATCCTCCGGAAGATCTCCCTTCAGAGCCAACGCTCCATGCAAATGATCAACCAGCGTATCCCGGAACGTATCGACCAGATCCTTCTCATTCAGGCTCTCAAGCAGGCGCAGCGACCACTCCCCATGCTCTCTCGATTGCTCGCGCAAGAATGCAGCGATCTCATGGCTATTGCCACGCGCCTTCTGCAGCATATTCCATACCCGATCCGCAGGCAGTCCGACTTCAGCAGCCAGCTCTGAGGCAGCCGTTTCGTTCAAGAACGTATCCTCGAAAGAGGTGCGGATCTTCGTGCCTGCCTCCAGACGGCGATTATGACGCTCCACACTTTCCTCGCTCAATGGAGCAACTGCTTCGCCCTCGCGTTCTGGCGGCGGGACCATATCCAGATCCTGCGTTCCGCTCGGCTGTTCCGTCTGATCCAGGACAATTTCGAAGCGATCATTGTCCGCCACCGTTATTTTCCCCTCGCCCCACTGACCATCCTTCACTACACGGACCAACAAATCGCCAAGACCTGTCTTGAAGACGGCTTCTCCCTGTTCATTCGTCGGGATCGTGGCAATCGGATAAAATTCAGCCGTATTATAAAGTTCAAAGCGCACCTTAGCCCCGCTGACAGGTTGGCCTTCCCCATCCTTGACAGAGACGGTAATCACCCGCGCAGGAGCGTAATTTTCAAGCAAATTAATTTCCGTAAACCATTCGTCCGCCAGCGTAATATCCTCTGGCCCCGGATAATCGGCATAAATTCGAGTGTTGATCAGCATCGCTCTGCGTGCCGGCGGGCTGAACCAGCCCTGATTCAAGCGGGCCTCCGGCTCGCATGCGCCGATATAGTACCAGGTACCATCAGCCCAGGCCTCTACCCAGGCATGGTTACTATCGCAATGCGCCCAGCGCGGCGTATACACCTGGCGGGCCGGGATGCCAATACTGCGTAAGGCCGCCACAGCTAGCGTCGATTCCTCACCGCAGCGTCCGCGCGCATTCCGAATCAACGACAACGGAGCGATGGTCCGCAAGTCGCTGCCAATATAGGTCGCCTTCTCGTGACACCAGTAATTCGTCTCCAGAATCACATCAGCCATGGAGAGCGACTTCGTGCGCTCGAACAGCTCCTGATGCAGAATGCCACGGGAATCCTCGATATTCTCTGTATTTACCCGGTAAGGTAATACGAAATGGAGGAATAAATGATCCGGCACCCGACTTCCCCAAGGCATTTTCTTGCGGATTTCCAGCGACTTGCGCACATAGCTGAGAAATAAGTCGCTATCGTAATCGGCCATATCATTAACTGACATATAAGTATAGAGATATTTAAGCGCCCAGGTCTCCTCCTCTGTCAAATCCTGTTCGAACACATCGAATAGCTCATGCTCCTTGGCGCGGGCCATCTCCCGCTTGACGCGCAGCTTGCGATCGATCAATTCCATCGTCTTAGAATCCAATGAGAGTACCTTGTTGTTAGTCATCTTCTCCGCTCACTCCTTCCACAGTTTTCCGTCTTCACGAATGCAATACATAGCAGTTCCGTCCGCTGATGGAGCCGTGATCTGGAACAGGCTTCGCGTCGTCTCCATCGTCGGCGTGATCCCGAGCTTCTCCCCGCCCAGCAGCACCTCTACATCCTGAGTAAATTGACCGTTGCTCTCAAAATAATTGCGCTGGCGATAATACAGCTTCCGCAGCTCCCACTTGATAAGCTCATCCTGCGGCAAGGTAAAAGTATCCGGCCCGTTGGCATCCGCAAATACGACATATCCCCACAGCTCGGGATAATGCATATTGATAATTCCCATCGGCGACCATACCCAATTGTCCTCTGGATACGGCTGGCCTGTATCCGGGTTAATCACCTTGCTGTACTTGCCGTCCTTCACCTCGGTGCGCCACTCGACGCGAGAGAAGTTCACCCGCCAGAACTCACCTGCAAGTGGCGAGCGCACCTCCGGCGCGCATTCCTTCAGGATTTTCCAAGGGATCGCCACCTCTACGCTCCACTTCCGGTTCTCAGCATCGGGGCAATTCAGCTCTCCATCGATATGAACCGCCGTCTTCAGACCGCTGATATCCCAGCCGTTCACCGGCGGCCCTCCATCGCGGTAAGGCTTGACGAGCAGCAGATCCCATACCGTGTTCAGGGCATTCATCTCGAATTCATAGTATTGATGCGTATCGCCGTCGGGATCGATGAATATCTCAAAATCATTATCATAGAAAATAACCGAATCACGCTCTGTCAGCGTCGCCCAAATCTGATCCTCAATCAGCTCCGCTCCAAAATAGAAATATTCATCGTCCCAGAGCATCTTGACGCGGGTCTGCTTGGCGGGTCTCGGACGGAGATCGCCCTCGATATCTACGAAATCCTCCGTCCATTCCGCCCCTTGCCAGAAGGGCTTGTCAAGTCGGCCGTCCAGCACGAGCGGTCCCGCCGCACGGCGGCAAATATAATGCTTCGGGTTATACTCGATTCTCGGCTCCGGTACTCCACTCAGATTCATGTTGTCTCCTCCGAACGTAGGTTAATTTATAATTATGCTATTTATGCCACAGACCACTGACGATCAATTATGGGTAACAACGGCCCCGGAGCCCCCGTACATCTCCACTTCCTCGTCAAATTCCAGCTTAAGCACCGTGACCTGCTCATGCGTATCTTCAGGCGTCAGATGGATCCAGGTCGTACCCGGGATATTGAACCAAGGAACGCCGCCGTGAATGTCATAGGTCAGCTCTTTGCCTGAATGCAGCACCGTAATTTTCTTGATCGGATTGCAGAGCCCCTTGAGACATATACTCTCCTTCGGAGTATCATATACGAAGAGATACAGCGTCTTCTTGTCCTTGGACAGCGTGCTTCCCCCAAGATAGTACCTGGTCATAATCCCTTCCTGCGTCCCATATACCGCTTCTTCATGGGTGTGAATCCAATCGCCGAGCCCAAGCAGAATATCGACCTGTCTCTGGTCGATCGTTCCATCCTCTCTAGGGCCGATGTCCAGCAGCATATTCCCGCCCATAGAGATGCAATCACAGAACATACGGATAATCTGATTCAGTGATTTATAATGATTATCCCTCGGCACATAACCCCAAGAGCTATTGATCGTCGTACAGAACTCCCACGGACCTTCCGGTCTCGTAATCGGCAGCCCTTGCTCCGGTGTTTTATAGTCACCATGGCCTTGAAGCCGTGAATTAATGATCAGATCGGGGTTAAAAGACTGCAGATAATGCTTGAACTCCGGCAGATTCCATTGCTCCGCGCTCCGCTCCCAATCCCCATCGAACCAGAGCAGATCCACCTTGCCGTAATTAGTCAGAATTTCGCGCAGCTGATTATTGTTAAACTCCAGGAATCTCTGCCATTTCTCTTCATCCTGAACCCCGTCCAACGGGCTTGAGAAGCGATTAACCTTGCTCAGATCCTCCGGCACCTTGCCGCCTTCATATACGCTCGGATAGTCCGGATGCGACCAGTCGATCAGCGAGTAGTACATCCCCAGGCGGATGCCTCTTTTGGTGATTGCTTCAGCATATTCCTTGATCAGATCACGCCCGGCCGGGGTCTTCTTCACGACATTCAAATCGCTGTACTTCGTATCCCAGAGCGCCACCCCATCATGATGCTTCGTCGTCAGCACCGCATATTTGGCCCCGGACTTCTCGATCAGGTCGGCCCACTCATCCGCATCGAATCGCGACGCCGTAAATCCATCCAATTGCTTCATGTACTGCTCATAGGACATCCTGCCATTATAAAAGGACCATGATTCCGAAACTCCGTCTACTGCATAAATGCCATAGTGTATAAAAATACCCAGCTTCGCTTCCTCAAACCATTGCTGCATTCTGCTCAACACCCTTCCATTTCCATTTTGCTAAAATAGAGTCGATCTATCACCTGTTGCTCCGTCATCTATTATTGAATCCGAAATACATGAGCGATCGGGGCCTTGCCCCCGGTCTCCGCCTCTGGCAGCCGGACCACGATTCCCTGCTCCGTCCGGCGGTATTCCAGCGCGTCACTGCCGCCGATCAAGTCGATCCGGCTGAGGCTGATCTCTCTCTGCAGTGGAAGAATCAGTTCCTGCGGTACATTCTCCTGCTCACTCTTGTACAGATAGAAGGCGTAGACCTTGTCATCCTTTTGTGTAAACTGGATGTTTCCGACCGAGTAAGGCTCGCAAATCCTCGTTCCATAAATCGCTTCACCATGCACCTTCAACCATTCTCCCATTCCTTGAATCCGGGAAATCGCTGTCTTCGAAATCCGGCCGTCCGGTTGAGGGCCGACGTTCAAGGCCAGATTGCCGCCCTTGGCCACGATCTCCACCAGCAGATGGATCAGCTGGCGCACCGATTTATAATTGTCCTCATAGCGAAATGAGAATGCCGAGCCCATCGTAATACAGCTCTCCCACGGCACATGCAGCGCTCGATCCGGCAGCGTCTGCTCCGGCGTGATCAGATTCTCATAAGGACCTCCGACCGTACGGTCTGCTGATAGCAGCCAAGGCTGGATTTCCCGGGCCCTCTCGACCACTTCACCGAGTCTGATGTTCTGATCACGATAGTCATTGACCCAACCAGCATCCAGCCATAGCACATCGATTCGGCCATAGTTCGTCATCAGCTCCATAATCTGCTCATGGGTGAATTTAACGAATTGTTCCCACAGCCAAGGATATTGCTTCGGATCATAGGTCGGCCCCCGCGATGTCGTCGTTCCCGGCCGCATCCCTGGCGCCCAGTAATAAGGCGTATGCCAGTCCGCCTTGGAGAAGTATGCGGAAATGCCCAGCCCTCTGGCGCGGAAGGCATCGAACAGCTGCTTCGTGATATCGGCATATTTATGCGTATGGAACGGGCAATCCGGGCCTGTGATCCGATAATCCGTCGTCTTCGTATCCCACATACAGAATCCGTCATGATGCTTGGTCGTGAAGTTCAGATATTTGAATCCGTTGCTGGCGGCCAGGTCCGCCCATAGATCCGGTTGGAAGCGCAGCGGGTTGAACGTCTTGTTCAGATTAAAATACTGCCGCTTCAGCTCTTCCGCATCGATATCCCAATCGATCTCATTCCGTGACCATTCCTCGTCCACATCACTCAGCGCCCAAGATTCCACAAGGCCAAGCTGGGAATAGGGGCCCCAGTGCATCATCAGTCCGAGCTTCTGATCCTTGAACCACTCCAGACGCTCCAGCAGCAGCGGATCTTCCGGCTTGACCCAATGCTCCTCACTGCTGTAATTATGCACCCCTTGTTCCACCACGGATTCCAGCTCGTCATCTATCCATTTATTCTCACTCATGTCTTCCCTCCGATATATAGGCTCTCCTGCCAAAAGATAGATTCTTGTCAGAAAATTAAATTTTGTCCACCTTCATTCCGCCTGTAAATCTTGTCTATATCTATGTCTAAATCTCCGTTTTGTTGGTATCATTAAAAATAAAAGAGAGAATGACATCTTACTAGGGGGCAGAATTTTGAAACTGAACTACTTCAAGTCCAAATTATTTCTGAAGTATATCTGGTCTTATCTATTCATTCTGATTATTCCTTTAGTGTTCATGAGCGTGCTGATTTATAAAAACGCTATCACTAGTCTGCAGACAGAGATCGAACAGTCACGCCTCGCCCAATTAACGCAAGCCAAAGTAGTGATCGACGGCCGGATGAAGGAGCTTAATGAAATCGCTACCCGCATCTCTTACGACCGAAGACTTACGTACTATCAGGTTCACGATCCAATCTACAGCTCCGAGTCTATCCAGGCTCTCGACCAATACAGGGCCACCAGCTCCATCATCGGCGAGATTTATCTGTACTTTCACAAGGACGATAAAATCTACTCCAGTAAGGGCCTGAATAATATCAATGTGTTCACGAATAATCTTCGCTTTAAAACATGGGATGAGAATGCCCTTTTTCATGATTTGAATTCAGCCAAATACCCTGCGATACGACCGTCAGACATCGTCAGCAACCCCTCCGGAGTGGAGAAATCGATGCTGGCTTACTTGGTTCCGATTACACCCAACAGTCCCAACCCCCATGCCACGATCATGTATTTGATCAATGAATCCGAGCTGACCAGCCTGGTCGATTCGATCCTGGGGAGCTACAAGGGACAGACCTATATCCTCGATAATGAGGGACATATTCTGGTGGACAACCGTCAGGGTGAAGCGTTAAGCACGGTTGAAACCAAATCGCTATTCGCTGATCTTAAGCCAGGTATCGAGGACCGCGTTATTAACGGTGAGGCTCACTCCATCGTCGCCGTCAAATCCCAGTCCAATGGCTGGACCTATGTCACGATCATGCCGAGCTCACAGTTCTTCAGCAGTGTCCTGCATATACGCAGCTTCATGATCATTCTGTTCTCCATCGTTGTCATTGTCGGTATAGCGATCGCGCTCGTACTGGCCAGAATGCAATATCAGCCGATTTCCATGCTGGTGGAGTTTGCCGCCTCCAAATCCGGTTCGAATCTAAGCGGCACCACTGCCGGTAATGAATTGGAGAGCATCCGCACTCTGCTGCAGGAATACTCCTCGCGGGTCGACCTGCAGGAACCGTTCGCACGACATCATTTTCTGTCCATGCTGCTTAAATATGGTAACTCCCAGGACCTTACGCCTGAGCTTCGCGAGGCCTTCGATCTCGACTTCAACCGCTCTCATTACTTCGTGATGGTTATCGGCTGGAATGAAGATACGCAGAATGGTATTCAGGAGCATCAGGAGATTATCGGATTGCTGACCCAGATTGAATTTCCGGAGCTAGGTGCCCATGGTTATGGAGTTGAATTGTCACGGATGGATCAAATCGGGCTGATTATCAACTTCGATCTTAATGGTTCATCCGATGAATTCGCCCATAAGCGGCTGATCACCGAAGCCGTGCGCAGCAATCTGCTAGACAGCTTCGATATCGTTCCTACCATCGGGGTCGGTACGGCCTATTCAAGCCTGAGCCAGCTGAACCAATCTTATATTGAAGCCTGTTCAGCCTTTGATCTACGTGTATCCACGGAACAAGGCTCGGTCAATTACTTCGATAAGCTGTCCGATTCGCCAGATCATACATTCTGGATCCCGGCCAATAGTCTGATTAAGCTATCACAGAGCTTGAAGCAGGGCAGCTATGATGTAGCGGCGCAGATGATTCATAACGCCTTCGTCGGTTTGCAGCCCTCTGAGCTATCGGCATTATATATCCGCTGTATCTGCTTCGATCTGCTGAATACGATCTTGAAGACCGCTTCCGAGCTAGGCAGTCATCATCATCTGATGCAGGAGATAGCTCCTAATCTGCTCTATAGCAACTCTTTGGATGAGCTGGAGAGCGATCTGCTTAAGCTGGCCTCGCAAATCTGCGAGCAGGTTGAGCAGGATACCCACAAGGAAGAGCAGTCTATCATTGATCAGATCGTCGCTTATATTGATGAGCATTATATGGACAATGCCCTTAGTCTGGAGACGGTAGCGTTCGAATTCGATATCTCGCCTTCCCATGCCAGCCGCACCTTCAAAGAGAAGGTCGGGCTTAACTTCATCCAGTATGTGTGGCATAAGAGAGAAGAAGAGGTCAAATATCAGCTCAAGACGACCAATGATCCGCTCAAGGAGATCATCCAGAAGGTCGGCTATCTCGATGCACCGAACTTCATCCGCAAGTTCAAAAAAGAGACGGGCTATACGCCAGGACAATACCGCAAAATGTTCTCACAGCACACCGTACCCGGAACGAAAACCGATTTGGACGGTGAATAATAATGAAAGCCAACATCCGGTCGGAAACGGCCGGGAAATGTTGGCTTCATTTGAATTTTGCGAATCTTGCTGTCCCGTATTAACGATCGTATGCCGCTTGATACAATTCAACGATGCGGTCCGCGCCCATTTTCTTCACTTGGTCTACATACTTATCCCAATTGGACAACGACTCTTGACCTGTTACGAATTTGGCTTCCATTTGCTGTACGTACGTGTTCAGGTCAGAGAACAAGGCTGTGGCTTCGCTCTGTTCATCATTCGTCAAATATACGTTAGGGAATGGCGACTTGCCGATCGGTACGAGCTTCTCTTGATTCTCCTCATCGATCCATCTATCAAAATCACTCTTCAAACCTACTGTCAGCTCAGCGGAGTTCATACCCGGTGTCAGAATGCCGTAGTTAGGCGTGACCGTACCGCGGTATTCCTCACGATCCTTGCCTCCTGGAACCGGCAGCCACTCTTTCTCATGCGTGTCTTTGTTCTTGTATTTCCACAACAGATCCTCAGGTCCTTGAGCAAACAAGGTTGCTCCTTCATAGCCATATTGATAATCGATCCAGCGCATCGTCGCTTCTGGAGCGGGGTTCTTACTCGTAATCGCAAAGGTTCCTTGAGCAGAAAGTCCTGGATGCTTGCCGTATACCGGAGAACCATCAATCTCACTCTTCACCGGTGTCATCAGCGGATGCTCTGTGCTAGGCTCCCCGCCGAGCGTAAAGTAAGGATAGTAGTCGTTGAACAAGGCGATCTGGTTGTTCTGCCCCTTCGCCTTCTTCTGCTCAGGCGTTTGGGAGAAGGTCTCATGGTCGAGCAGTTCTTCGTTCCAGAGCTTGTTCAAGAAGGTCAGATACCCTTTGTATCCTTCTTCCTGAGGTGCATAGCGAACCTTGCCGTCCTTATCAGCATAAATACCTTCACTGTAAATTCCCCAGAAGCCGAGGAAATACATGCGCAAATCATCGAGTTTCACGGAAGTCAGCGGAATTTCATCCTTCTTGCCATTGCCGTTCGGGTCCTCTTCCTTCACCCGTTTCAAATAGTCATACAGCTCCTCTGTCGTCTTCGGCAGCTCCGTAATATTCAGGGCTTTCAAGAACTTGCCGTTATACCACATCGGACTGCGGTACCACACTGCGGATAAGTCCACGTTCGGAAGTGCATAGATATGTCCGTCAGGAGTCGTAAAAGATTGGCGAATCTCTGGATGCTCGTCAAAAATTTTCTTGATATTAGGTGCATATCCATCATCGATATAACCCTCCAGAGGGATAAGCACGCCCTGTGTCCCATAGGTTACCTGATCCGCTGACTTAAGATCAGCACCGTAGAATACGTCCGGCAGGTCACCGCTGGCGAATACAAGGTTCTTCTTCGTGGCGAAGCTATCGATCGGTGCAAGCTGATAAGTAAATTTGATTCCGGTCAGCTTCTCCATCTCCTGAAGCACAGGCATATCATTCCAGTCTGCAACCCCTGCGTCCTGAGACATCATAGTGAGTGTAAGCGGCTCTTCAACGATCGGGAATCCTTCTTTCTTAATTCCTTCCACTTTAGCCGCAGAGTCCCCATTACCGGATGATCCACAAGCCGCTAACAGGCCGGCAGATAAAGTGAGACAAAGAATAATGGATGATACCTTGCAAATTTTTTTCATTATGTCATTGCTCCTTCTTTAGTATGTTTTCGCTTGCAAAGATCAGCCCTTAACCGAGCCAATCATAACACCCTGAACGAAATAACGCTGTAAGAACGGATAGACAGCAATAACTGGTAAAGTCGCTACAATGATGACTGCATATTTGACCAGAGCGGCGATTTCCGCCTTACTATTCATAGCAGCCGCTGTAGATACATCGATCGCCCCGCCGCCCTGCGCGGACATTTCCTGAAGGACCAGAATTTGCCGCAGCACTAGTTGAAGCGGATATTTCGCAGCGTCATTCAAATAGATCATGGCCGAGAAATAACTGTTCCAATGACCGACCCCATAGAATAATGCCATAACAGCGATAATCGGCATCGACAGTGGGAGAATTACTTTTATGAACAGTCTCATATTGGTACATCCATCGACCTGAGCCGCTTCCGGAAGCTCCTTCGGAATAGAACTCTGGAAGAAGGTACGGGAGACGATAATGTTCCAGATCGATGCCGCTGATGGAATAACCAAGGCCCACATCGTATTGACCATGCCAAGTTGTTTGATCAGCAAGTAACTCGGCACCAAGCCGCCGCCGAAGAACATCGTGACCATGAACATGCCCATGAAGAAATTCCGTCCGACAAAGTCCTTACGGCTCAAAGCATATGCCGCTGGCAGCGTAACCAACAGATTGATCGTCGTTCCGACCGCCGTATACAAAATGGTGTTCCCATAACCGATCCAGATACTCGAATTCTCAAACACCCGCCTGTATCCATCAAAGGTAATTCCCTTCGGCCACAGCCACATCTCGCCGGAAGCGACGTATTTCGGATTACTGATCGATGCGCTGATCATATAGATCAAAGGATATAGAACGATTACAAAAGCTAGGATTACAAAAAAGTAGTTGCAGAGCAAAAACAATTTATCGCGCTTGGTTTCTTTTATACCTGATACCATTCGTGCCCCTCCTTCCTACCACAAACTATTCTCGCTCGTCCGGCGTACGATTTGGTTGACAGTAACCAGCAGGATGCAGTTGATTATAGAGTTGAACAAGCCGATTGCTGTTGAGAAGCTATACTGTGCATCCACGAGTCCGGAGCGGTACACGAAGGTGGAAATCACGTCCGAAGATTTCATGTTAAGCGGATTTTGCAGCAGCAATATTTTCTCAAATCCTACCCCCAGCAAGCTTCCTATGCTCAGAATAAGTAAAATGGTCATCGTAGGCAGCAACGTTGGAATGTTAATATTAAGGATGCGCTGGAACCTCGAAGCCCCGTCAATTACGGCCGCTTCATGAAGTCCAGGGTCCACCCCGGAAAGCGCTGCCAAGTAGATAATCGTTCCCCAGCCTGCGCTCTGCCATACCCCCGACAATACGTAAATTGTTTTGAACCATCTTGGATCTGTCAGAAAACTAGGCGCTTGAAAACCTAATCCCTCAATAAAGTGAACGATGATCCCTGTGGACGGGGACAAGAAGGCGATAATCATCCCGGCCATAACGACTACAGAGATAAAGTGAGGTGCATAGGTAACCGTCTGAGCCAGCTTCTTAAAAAATCCGTTTCTGACTTCATTGAAAGCAAGAGCCAAAATAATTGGAATTGGAAATCCTACGGCTAACTCATACAAGCTGATACTCAGTGTGTTCCAGAGCAAGTCCCAAAAGTAATACGAATGGAAAAAGCGTTCAAAGTGATCGAATCCAACCCAGGGGCTTCCTGTAATTCCTTTGGTCGGGATAAAGTTCTTAAACGCGATTTGAATGCCGTACATCGGCCCATAAGCGAAAATAAGGAAGTAGAAAAAGGCGGGCGCAATAAAGATGTACAATTCCCAGTTCTGTTTGATTCTTTTCCAAAGGTTATTACCGGTGCTTTTCTTAGGCTTTAACATTACTTCACCTGAAACAGCTGTTTTGGCGTCTTGCATAGGATCACCCCTTTCAGTATGATTTCTTGATGATTTCATGGATGATTTCGAAGCTCTCTTTTTAGTGCTATTTGCGAATCCTGCAGGATTGCTAGCGCTTACACGTTTAACGATAGGGCACGAGCAACTAAACGTAAATATGTGGTTTATGAGTGCGCCGAACCCTCGCCACATCAGGCTTCATCCATTTTGACAATCCTGTTTGACAAGGGGATAATGTGTTTAATTTGCTCAAAAAGAGAACGTTTTCAATTCAATATCAAATTTGACCAATCCCCGCAGTCCGCCATTTTAAGGTGGATCAAAATAGACATATGGAATCGAGTTAAAAAAGGAGAGGTTTCGGCACCGAGAAGGTGGGATGAGGCTAGGGTATGAGGAACACAGCATATGTAGTGGGTACGCGAGCACCGAAGAGGCTGCTCTTCAAGGTCTTAGCTACGAGTGGCAAAATCCGCCTCCTTTTTCAGCCGATTATGCTATACTAGCGTTATCTGTAAATGCAGACGGCTGCTTGCTTCATCAAGCGGACCACTACATCGAAACGAGGTTGCATCCATTTATGGAATCGTCTTCCCTGTCCCGGTCTAATCTGACATCCTTGCGCACTTTCTCCTTCACTATTTATGGAACGACTGTCTTGGTGAGCACCTATTTCCCTCTGTTCTATGCCGGGCTGGGCTTCACCAGTAGTCAAATCGGTATTCTGTATGCACTGGGGCCGATGATTTCCTTATTTGCTAATCTGCTATGGAGCATAGCTAGTGATAGATATAGAACGATCAAGAAGATCATGTGCATTCTACTAATCGGACAGATTATTATGTCCTATATACTCTCGATTTCAACCTCATTTTCCGTGATTATGCTGATTATTACCGTGTTTTACTTTTTCTATTATCCCGTCTTGCCCCTATCCGATACGATGGCGATTAACGCCGCCAGGGAGCATGGTAAGAGCTTTATAACGATACGTATTTTCGGTTCGATCGGCTACGCCTTCTTCGCGCTTGTCATCGGTTATGTGTTATCTTTGATCGGTTCGCATCGGACGATGTGGGTCACGATGACCATCGCTGCTATCGCCCTGATCATTACCTTGTTCATCAAAGATCAGAGCACTCCGGTCGCCAAAATGAATATGTCCGGCATCTGGTCGATCCTGCGTCAGAAGGAGCTGCTGTGGTTCTTCGGCTGTGTCTTCTGTCTCGCTCTTTCCGTGCGGATGAACGATGCCTTCCTGACCATTACATTGAAGGATCTCGGTGCCGGGGAGAATATCATCGGCTGGGCGCAACTGGCCTCTTCCTGCTCGGAAATTCCAATCTTCCTGTTCCTTAGTCTCTATGGGGAGAGATTCAAAGAGCTGCCGCTGCTTATTTTTGCTAGTCTTGTCTTTGCAACCCGCTTCCTGCTTGTCGGTCTAACGGACTCCGCCTATGCGATCGTCGGTATTCAGCTGCTGCACAGTCTGTCCTTCGGGATCTTCTACGTCACTTCGATCCGAATGCTGACGAGACTGATTCCAGATGAATTCCGGGCGACAGGTATGGCCTTGTTCACCATCGTCTGGTCCAGCGCTTCGGGTCTGCTGAGCGGCACATTCGGCGGCATGGTGTTCCAGGAGCTCGGCCGCAGACAATTCTATCTCATTGCGATGGGATTCGCGCTCGCCGCTTGTCTCGGTTTCGCCAGCCGTTATCTGCACCGCGGCCCCGGCTTGAGGGCAGGGAAATCCACTGGCTCTTCGAAGAACGTTTGAAGAAGCTTCCTTCTAACGAAACTGGGTAGCGCTATTTGAGCCAATTGGGGTCTAAAAAGAGGATTTCCCGAGAATAACGATATGAGGATTCGTTAAAATTTTTTTACCGCTGATTTCGGGGAAATAACGTTCTGGAGTTTCGTTAGAGGTCGGCGGAAGGGCAGCAAGGGCTCGTTCATGACACTGAGCTGAACGCCCGCGTAGTTTAAGGATGACGCCCCTGACAGGCGTACATATCATTAAAGGCCACCCTGTATGGGCGGCCTTTATCTTTGTATATGAAGTGAAGCCTAGTCGAGACGTCCATACGCCTTCAGCGTAATTAGGTGGTCGACCGTAAATGAGCCGCGCCATTCCTGCTCGCCAGCCGGACTGACTGCCGGGAACGTTATGTTCCAGCTCCCATCCTCCTGCTGACTGTTTACCAACCCATCGAGATGCCGCTCGACATCATCCGGCTGAAGGAGCCGGGAAGCATAACTATCTGGCGTTCTAGCATAGTCAAGGATTTTGTGGACATAGCCTTCAGCATGAATGTTCATCTCAATGCCGTTTGGTCCCGTCAGCCATTTATCAAGAACCCTCTTATAATGAGCCGTCCGTTCCGGCTCACCAGAAGCCGATTCCAGGAAGGAGATCCACTGCATCGCATCATGGTAATCTCCAGGACCTGTAGCCGATTCCTCCAGACAGCGCCATACAAAGCCTATATGCTCCTGGAACCAGTGCTCAGCTTGGAACTCAGTGCGCTCCTGCTGTTTCCGCAGTATGCCGACTATACTTCCCGTAGGATTTAAGGAAGGCATATGATCCTGCTCCGTGGTCCACCAAGGCGCATGAGGATAGTCGTTCACAGCTGTAGTAGCCCGTGGCAGCCCGCCCCCAGGGAGGCTGATCCCCTGCAGATAAGAGAGTATGCCCTCGAGCATGACATGGTCAAAGCCGCTCACCTCCTGGATGATTAACAGAGCTGACTCCGTAGTTACCGGCTGACTGTGCGGACAGCGCATGTCCGGCTCCAGCGCGTTTCCAAAGCCACCATCCTCATTCTGATAAGCCTGGAGCGCTCGGAGTACATCCGCCTTAGTACCGTTCTCGAAATGGTAGGCGAATCGCATCCGGTCCAGCAATCTTGCGTTCCTATAGATGAAATCCTTGCTGCGCTCCAATACCTTTTTTCCTTCCGTCTTCATTCTACGAGCCTCCTCATTTACTCCGGTTTCTGTCAGTCATGCCTCGAATACTTCTGCACCAACTGCCCCGCCTTCTGACGGATCTCTTCTTGAAGTCGGACAGGCTCCAGCACTTCAGCATCAAGCCCGATATAGTAGAAAAAATCCACCGCCCAATTCCATTCCGATCCCGGACAATCGAAGGCGACCTCCCACTTCTCATCTCCCGTCTGTCTGACCAAATGACCCATATGAGGATCTTGTTCCGCCAGCAGCGCCCCGCGATAGGTGAGCTTCGCATAGATATGTACGGTCTGCTCATGCTCGGTCGCCTTGGAAGGGCTCATGAAGCGCAGCTCACCGTTGCCTTCTTCGGATTGCGGGACGACGGACACCTCCATTTCAGCGAAGCGATCAACCCTGAATGTCCGTACCTCTCCATGCTGAACCGAGTATGCTTCGCAGTACCAGAAACCATGGGCGGCATATACACGTTGAGGACGGATAGTCAGATGTCGGCTATGGTTCTGGGAACGGTATAGCGTTAAGAGCCATTCTCCGCTCGCCGCGTAGTTCATCAGGTCGCTTAAAAATGGAGTTTTATAACGACGATCCGGCACCTCCATCTCTACATGTCCCAGTAAAGGAGCAATCCGACCTAAGGTTTGCTCCGGGAGCACGGAGCGGATCTTGTCCCTTACGGTCCATCTGGCTTGTTGAAAGGGGCTGTCGCTGTACTTCGTCATCCCGTCCAGCGCAAGCAGCAGCACCAGTGCTTCCTCCGCATCCAGCTGCAGCGGGGGCAATCTGTAGCCCTCCATCAAGCGGTATCCGCCGCCCGGACCGCTCGTCGCATAGATCGGAACGCCGATCTCAGACAGGGCCTGTACATCGCGCAGAATCGTTCGCTTCGATACCTCCAGCTTATCGGCCAGCGATTGCGCTGTTTCCGTCTGATGCTGGAGCGCCAATACGATCGCCATCATTCGATCCATCCGTTTCATCGCTGATCCTGTCCCCCGTTCCATCTTCAATATATCAGACTATTGGTGACAACTGATTGTCGTCAATTTTATTTATGTATCGTCCAACCGCTAACGAAACTGGACAGCGCTATTGGGGCCAAAAAGCACCGTTCTCCATCTTAACGAAACTGGGTAGCGCTTTTTGAGCAAATTAGGGATCTAAAAGGTGTATTTCCCCAGAATACGATACGAGGTTTCGTTAAAATTATTTTACCGCTGATTTCGGGAAAATAGCGTTCTGGAGTTTCGTTAGAGGTCGGCGGTAAGGCAGCAAGGACTCTTTCATAACACCAAGCCGATCGCCGAGATCGCCAATGCTGGCTTCCCTGCCCGAAATGCAAAAAAACACAGCCCTAGTTAGAGCTGTGTCTTTGAATGTCGCGCTTGGAACCAAACTTTATAAGTAATCCGTTAATCGGAATAGTTCTTATAATTTGATTACGTTAGCAGCTTGAGGTCCACGGTTACCCTCAGTGATTTCGAACTCAACGGCTTGGCCTTCGTCCAAAGTTTTGAATCCGTCGCCTTGGATTGCGGAGAAATGCACGAATACGTCTTCGCCGCCTTCAACTTGAATAAAGCCATAGCCTTTCTCTGCGTTAAACCATTTAACTGTACCTTTCAAATGAACAACCTCCTAAAAATAATCGCCATCATTGACGAATAACCATATTATACTCTATGCCCCTGAACAATGCAATGTGTCATTTCACTTAAAAATGTTTATTACCAGTCTATACAAGCCTATTTTATTTGCTTTCCTTCAGACAGTGCGTTATCATTTTCTTAAAAATATTCCAATTCAAGTTGATTAAAATTCGAAGTAATTCATCACACAAAATTCGCACAAATGACGTACAGATCGGAGAGTCGTAATGATTAAAAAACACCAAATATACAAGCATGACAAATGGAATATGATGACAGTGGAGGTTCAAGGCAAATATATCATACTGCGTGAAATCTCGGACCAATGGGGTGAAGAATCCCATACTTTTCTAAGCCGCCCTGCTCTTATGAAATGGGCTAATGACCGGTTTCCGAAGGAAGACTTCGTCGGTCGGGAAGAAGAATGGAATGAGATCATTAATGCCTTTAAGCTTGTCTAGTCTAGACCTTGTTTCGTAAGTACGTAAGTACATTAATCGGGATGCAATCGCGGTTTTCCAACTGGCAGCTGCGATTCTAAAATTGTAGAAAGCGAGTATGTTCATGGAGAGCTCCAATTATCTTATCTTCATTATTTGCGCCTTCTGTCTTGGGCTGGTACTGATTCTCAGCAAGAATTCCATCCCGCCCAAGCTGAAGCGCGGGCTTGCCATCACTGCGATCGTAATGATCGTGGCAGCCTTTGCCTTAATTGTTTACAGTTTTTTGAGTCTGGGTTGACTCAGGGGTTCCGGAGTACAGCTGCCGGCAAATATTACACCTCAAGTCAGGATATACTAGTCCCTATATCTTAAGGGAGGTATTACCAACTTGAATCAACATTCCGTACTTCCTCTCCTGCTGTCCAGCTGCCTGCTGCTCTCCGGAATATTCGCCGAGACCGCCTTTCATCAACCAGCATCAGCCATTTCATCTTATCCAAAACAGAGGAGGATACCAATGAGCAAATTACCGAAACGATCCGAGGTCGAGCATGACCAAACATGGGAATTGAAGGACCTGTTCGCCAGCCAACAGGCCTGGGATGAATCCTACAAGGAATTAAAGGAACTGAAGAAGAAGGCCGCTGAATTCGAAGGCAAGCTAAGCGGACCGCAGCCGATTAAGGATGTATTCGCACTGGAAGATGATATCTCATACAAGCTCGAACGGTTGTACGTATACGCCCATCTTCACCATGATGAAGATACAACGAACCCTACATATCAGGCACTTGTTCAAAAAGCCAAAAAACTAAGTGTTGAGGTAAGCGAAGCGTTGTCTTTTATCACGCCGGAAATTTTGTCGTTACCTGAGACGGAGCTGGATGCCCTGATCGATAATCCAGATCTGGCTGACTATAAGTTCACCCTGCAGGAGATCAAACGCGAGAAAGCACATGTCCTCAGCAAGACTGAAGAGGCGCTGCTCGCCCAAGTCGGCAATCTGTCGCAAGCGCCGCAGAATATCTTCGGTATGATCAATAATGCCGACATGAAATTCCCGAAGATCGAGGACGAGAACGGTAAGGAAGTAGAGCTTACCCATGGCAGCTATATTCAGTTCCTGGAGAATCCGAACCGGGACGTCCGCCGCCGTGCTTTTAAGGCTCTCTATGAGACATATTCCAAGCAAAAGAATACAATTGCCGCTACCTTTAGCGCCAATGTGAACAAGAATATGTTCTACTCCCGTGTCCGGAAATACCCTTCTGTGCTGGAAATGTACCTGTATGGCGATAATATTCCCAAAGAGGTATACACCAATCTGATCGATACGATCCACGAGAGCCTGCCGCTTCTGCATCGCTATATGAAGCTGCGGAAGAAGCTCCTCGGCGTAGACGAACTGCATATGTATGATCTGTTCGCTCCGCTGGTCGAGGAATATAAATGGGATATTACTTATGAAGAGGCCAAGCAAACCGTGCTCGATGGCTTGGAACCACTTGGCGAGGATTATCTCAACGTGCTGCGGCAGGGCTTCGATAACCGCTGGATCGATGTCTATGAGAATGAAGGCAAACGGACCGGAGCATACAGCTGGGGAGCTTATGGCACACATCCTTACGTGCTGCTCAACCATAAGGACAACCTGAACAGCATGTTCACGCTGGCGCATGAGATGGGTCACGCCCTGCACTCCTATTTCTCAGACGAAGCGCTGAAATACCGGGATGCGCAGTACACCATCTTCCTGGCCGAAGTGGCTTCAACGACGAATGAAGCGCTGCTGATGGATTATTTGCTTAAGAAGTCTACGGATCCGAAGAAGAGACTCTATCTGCTGACCTACTATGCTGATCAGTTCCGCACGACGATCTTCCGGCAGACGATGTTCGCTGAGTTCGAGAAGATCGTTCATGAGCGCGCAGAAGCTGGAGAGTCATTAACTCCGCAAGAGCTGTCGTCGATCTACTATGATCTTAATTTGAAGTATCATGGTGATGAGATGAAGGTCGATCAGGATATTGAGATGGAATGGGCGCGGATTCCGCATTTCTACAACAGCTTCTATGTGTACAAATATGCGACCGGCTTCTCCGCCGCTACCAGCTTCTCCAAGAAGATCCTTGAAGAAGGCAAGCCAGCGGTCGATCGCTATCTCGGCTTCCTGAAGAGCGGAGGCAGCGACTATTCCATTAACATTCTGAGCAAAGCCGGGGTCGATATGTCGTCTCCACAGCCGATCCGTGAGGCCATGAGCGTGTTCGAGGATGTTATCAAGCAAATGGAAGAGCTGACGAAATAACATAGACCGGCTCCAATCCAAAAATAGTGCCATTAAAAAATCCCTTGCCCCTTGTGGGAGAGGGATTTTATACTGTCAATAAGAAGGAGGTGTTTTCCTCATATGAAAATTCAATGGTCTCTTATCCTGGCACTGGTCTTCGCGCTAATTACTGCTGTATTCGCGGTAATCAATGTCGATACAGTTGATGTGAACCTGCTGTTCGGAACGGTCAGCCTACCGAAGATTCTCCTCATTCTCGGCTGTACGCTGCTCGGCGGAATTATCGTCGGCTCCTTCGGTATTTTCCGCGGCTACCGCCTGCAGAAGGAAGTCAAAACCTTGAACGCCAAGCTTGTACATATTCAGGAAGCTACGGGTTATGTTTTCCCGGAAACGAAGCCGGAAGAGCAGCCTGCTGAAGAACAGCCGTCGACTAATGGGTAACGGAAGACGTAGCTTTGACAGCGACGTTTCCCGGCAGTAGCATCGAATGAACAATGGAGGATTATAATGATGAATATCCAACCGAATGAAGCTTATATTCTAGATCTATTAAAAAAATTGCTCGATACCCCCAGCCCAACCGGCTATACGCATGAAGCTATCGAGCTGGTTCGCGCTGAAGCCGAATCGCTAGGCGTGCCCTGCTCGCTAAATGCGAAGGGTGGTGCGCTGCTTACCTTGAAGGGCAGCGATTCCTCCCGCCGCATTGCACTCAGTGGACATATAGACACGCTTGGCGCGATGGTTCGCTCCATCACTGCGCACGGTACGTTGAAGCTGACTTCCGTCGGCGGTTTCCTGATGAACAGCATCGAGAATGAATACTGTGTCATCCACACTCGTGATGGCAAGAAATATACCGGAACGATTCTCTCTTTGCATCCTTCTGTACATGTCTATGATGATGCCCGCACCTATAAACGGGAAGAAGCAAATATGGAAGTTCGCATCGATGAAAGGGTAGAGAATAAAGAGGATGTTCTGAAGCTCGGCATCTCTGTCGGTGACTTCATCTCCTTCGATGCCCGGGCTATAGTTACGCCAAGCGGATATGTGAAATCCCGCCACCTCGATGACAAGGCCAGCGTGGCCGCTCTGTTCGGATTGATCGAATCGAGCAAGCGCGAGGGCTGGACGCCGAAGCATGATCTCGTATTCCTTATCTCTAATTATGAGGAGGTCGGTCATGGAGCTGCCGGGCTGCCGGAGGGCATCGACGAGATGATCGCCGTAGATATGGGCGCGATGGGCGATGACCTCAGCTGCAAAGAGACGGATGTGTCGATCTGCGCCAAGGACTCCAGCGGCCCTTATGATTATGATATGACCAGCCGGCTGATCGAGCTGGCCAAGCAGCTTGAAATTCCGCATGCGGTCGATATTTATCCGCATTATGGCTCAGACGCTTCCGCCGCCCTGCGCGCCGGCAACGACATCCGCGCCGCTCTGATCGGACCGGGCGTGCATGCTTCACATGCTATGGAGCGCACGCATAAGCAAGCCGTCATCAACACAACTAGACTACTCACCGCTTACGTTACGGAATAATAACTAGCAAACAGCAAAAAACCTGCAGAAATGCAGGTTTTTCCCGTTTGCTCTCATTATTGATTACGCTGATTCTCTATTTTCTCGGCAAGCTCGTTCAAATACGTCCAGCGCTCAATCAAATGCTCCAGCTCAGCCTCTACGGTCTGCTGCTCCTGCATCAGCTCCTGCAGCCTGACCGCATCACTCGCCGCTTGCTCCATTTCGGTGGCAATCGCGGTGAGCCGCGTCTCGGCCGCCTCGATCATTCCATCGATCGCCTCATACTCACGCTGTTCATTGTAACTGAACTTCAACCGCTCCGTTCGCGCTCCCCTACTATCGGAGCTAGCTCCATTATCCTGAGCTATCCCGTTATTGCTCCCATCGCCTTTACCGCTGTGACCTTTGCCACCCTGATGATCACCACTGCGACCGTCGCTGCGATCTGCTCCCATATCCGCCGCAGCTCCGCCAGATTCGCCGCGTTGTACACGCTCTTGATAGTCGCTGTAATCGCCGACATGAACAGCAACCTGGCCGTCACCTTCGAAGGCCATAATCTTATCCACGCTACGATCGAGGAAGTAACGGTCATGGGATACCGTGAATACGGCGCCCGGGAACTCATCCAGATAGGATTCTAGTACCGTCAAGGTCTGAATATCCAGATCATTGGTCGGTTCGTCAAGCAAGAGCACGTTCGGGGCGCTCATCAGAACACGCAGCAGATAGAGGCGACGTCTCTCCCCGCCAGACAGCTTCTCAATCGGGGTCCACTGCATGGCGCCTGTGAACAGGAAGCGCTCCAGCATTTGACTGGCCGAAATACGCGAGCCATCTGCCGTAGTTACAAGCTCGGCTTCCTCCTTGATGTAATCCAGGACGCGCATCTTGCCGTCCATCTCCTGATGCTCCTGTGTATAGTAGCCCAGCTTGACCGTCGCGCCGAGGACGATCTCGCCCCCGTCAGGCTCAATCCGTCCGGCAATCATATTCAGCAGCGTCGATTTTCCGCTCCCGTTCGGGCCGATAATTCCAACGCGATCTCCGGGGACGGCCGTATAATTCAAGCCGGCAATCAGCTGGCGCTCCCCGAAGGATTTGCTGAGCTCGTTGATCTCCAGAATCTTGCGGCCCAGCCGGGTAGAAGCCACCGAAATATCAAGTGAGTCGCTCTTATACTCCGTCTCCTGAGCTTGCAGCTGCTCAAAGCGCTCGATCCTGGCCTTCTGCTTCGTAGAACGCGCTTTGGCCCCACGGCGAATCCAGGCTAGCTCCGTGCGTAGCAGATTCTGCCGTTTCTGTTCCGAGGCAGCCTCACGTTCCTCACGCTCGCTCTTCAGCTCCAGGAAGCGGCTGTAATTCGCTTCATAGCGGAACAGACGACCGTGATCCAGCTCCAGCATGACATTGCAGACGCGATCGAGGAAATAGCGATCATGTGTAATCAGCAGGAGGGCGCCGCGGCGCTTCTGCAGGAAGGCTTCAAGCCAAGCGACCGTGTCATTATCGAGATGGTTCGTAGGCTCGTCCATAATCAGCAGCTCCGACGGAATAATTAGCGCAGAAGCGAGAGCTATCCGCTTCCGCTGGCCGCCGGATAAGCTGCCTATCTTCTGACTGAAATCCGTGATCCCGAGCTTGGACAGAACCGTCTTCGCTTCATTCTCCAAATCCCAGGCCTGGAGCTGATCCATTTCCTGGGTCAGCCGCAGTATTTTATCCGTTAATGAAGGATCGCCCGGCAGCATTTCCAGCAGCTCCATCGTCTCCATATATTCGGATACTACCTTCAGCTGCGGGTCCTCTACCTGGAACACCCCGCGCAGAACGGTCAGTTCAGCATCAAATTCCGGATTCTGCGGCAAAAAAGAAATACGGACATCTCGGTTTACAGATACCTTCCCCTCATCTGCCTGATCATGGCCGGCAATAACCCGTAGAAATGTCGATTTACCGGTCCCGTTTACCCCGATCACGCCGATTTTATCATGCTCATCCATCCCGAATGAAGCGTCCTGAAACAGAATCTTCTCGCCATAGGTCTTCGTTAAATGCTCAACCGTCATTATATTCATCGTCATGTCCCTACTTTTCTGTTCTAGTAATGCAGTGCTCCTGCTATGCCAAAATAACTCCCAGCCCCCAGGCCATCAAGCCAGCAGCCGCAGAGCTTATTAAATTTACCGCGTCATTACTCATCCAGCTCCAGCCGCGATCAGACACTGTCGTCTGCCCGCAGTGTGCTTCCACCTCAACCACCTTGCCGCATACCGAGCAGCGATACATCTTCTGCACCGTCGCTCCCAATACCGAATCGGCCATAGCACCGGAAAAACCCGACACGCCGCCGATAACTACCCATTTCCATAGTGTAATCGGGATCAAGTCCTGTGTCCCTGCCTGCGTCTCTCCAGTCCAACTCAGCAGCAACCAGGCGGCTCCTCCGATAATGCCTGCGCCGATCAATGCAGCCATACTGCCCAGCGCTGAGACGCCCCCAGACGTTCCCGGCGGAACGGTCCTCCAGCTCAATACTGAGCGAGGAGGTGTCTTGCTGAGGCCGCCCCATTCCGTAGCCCAGGTATCCGCGGTGACCGCCGCCATGGAGCCGATGAAGAACCAGCCCCAGGCCGGACTCGGCCAGATGACATTCAGAATGCAGGCTAGCATTCCGAGCCCGCCATTCGCCAGTACTTGACCAGCGTCACGCCTGCCGCTCTTCGCATAGGATTTCTCCAGCTCGGCCTTACGGTCGCCCCGCAGCTTGGAGAATACCGAAGAGGTGACGAAGAACAGGATCAGCGTCCCGAACCAGAACAGATTGCCCGCTCCATAATAAACCGTGCCCATTGCAACAGCCGCCACCGCGCCCGATAAGGATAAAGACTGCTTCCAGTAAGCCGCCCCAGCGATAACGAGAGCACATAACGCTCCGATGATCCAGTCTATCATATCGGCTGCTCCAGAGGTGCCGGGCCGCTGACAATCTCACAGCTTCCTAGCACAGTGGAACCATAGGAGATTTCCAACTGATCTCCCTTGAACACAGGGCCAACCCCTTCCGGGGTTCCCGTGAAGATATGATCCCCTTCACCCAGACCATAGCGTTCCGCTATAAAGTCAATTATCTGCTGCAATGGGAAGATCATATTCGCGGTATTCCCACACTGAACGATCTCGCCATTCTTGCGCAGTACGAAATCCTGCTCCGCCACTTCCTCTGCTCCAGGAAACGCGATATAAGGAGTGATGGGAGCCGAGCTACGGAAGGCCTTCGCCGCTGTCCAGGGATGCCCGGCAGCCTTCAAGCGACTCTGAACATCGCGTAGCGTGAAGTCGATCCCGAACGCCATGACATCGACGAGTTCATCGACCGTCATACCCGGCTTATAATCACGGGCGATCCGCAGGACAAGCTCGGTCTCATAGTGAACCTCGCCACGCTCCTGAGGCAAATCAAGCTGCGCACCAATTAGTGGTACAACTGCATGCGACGGCTTCATGAAGATCATCGGCTCAGTCGGCACTGCATTGCCAAGCTCTTCGGCATGCAGGCGATAATTACGGCCCACACAATATACGTTAGATACCATTCTGTTCACTGGATGATTCCCCTTTAATCAACAAGATAAGATATGTATGCTATAAGCAGAATAAACCAAAAACAACGGGCACCTCGTGGCCTGTACCCTGAGAAAATGGTCGTGAGCCCCTTTTCGTACCCGTTGTCAAATTCGCACAAATGTCCAGCACGGAATTCAGCGTACCTACGTCGATTGTGACATAGATACGCCTCTTTTTGCAAGTTTCTATCCCCGCTTCCACTCATGTCATAAGCTCCATTCTCCCCAGTATAGGGTCATAAAAAAACGCCGATTCATAACGAATCGGCGATGATTGTGTATGTAGTCCGTATTAATCAGGATTTCGTGCTCACCTCGCCAGAGGCATTGATCTTGATTCCTGGAGACATAGCCTCCACTTCTTGCAACAGCTTCGATCCATCCTTCTCCTCCATCGGCACTGGCTGCCCGATCTCCGTCAAGTAAGGTGTCAGCTTCAATCGGCAATCCCGGCTCTTGCTGCACTTGGCAGAGAAGACCGCCGTCTCCCATGTCTTCGGATCATTTGATTTGGTGAAGATAAAGTTCCCGGTGCTATACACGACCCACTTGCCCTTATATTGCTCGATTCCTTGCATCACATGGGGATGTCCGCCGATGACCAGATCGGCGCCGGCATCGATGAAAGTGTGAGCGAGAGTCGTCTGATGCTGCTCCAGCTTCGTAACCCGTTCCTTGCCCCAATGGGCAACGACCAGCACCAAGTCCGCTTTCTTACGGGCTTCCCGAATCGCCTTTTCCGCCAAGGTAGAATCATAGGCGGCGGCTACACCGGCCTTATTCTTGCCAGCGGCCCAGTCAGAATGCGGGATCACCCGGCTGAAGCCGAGCAGCGCGATCTTCATTCCCTTGCGCTCGAAATATACAGGGGCATAGGCTTCCTCCTGATTGCTGCCCGCACCGACATATTGAATCTTGCTCTTCTTCAGATGCTCTATCGTATCGAGCAGTCCCTCGACCCCTTGATCAAGGGTATGATTGTTCGCCAGGTTGACCGCCTCTACCCCTGCCTCGGCCATCGCATCGAGAGCCTGCGGCGGGGATTTGAATACGAATGTCTTATTCTCCGCAGCTGTGCCGCCATCCGTGACCGGTGTCTCCAGGTTAAGAACCGTCAGATCATCGGCTTGGAACAGATCCTTCACATACTGATAGGGATAATCATAGCCCTGCTTCTCCAGCACTTTAGCCACATTTCCCGAGAAAATCGTGTCCCCGCCAAAATGAATCCATACCTGCTCCCCATCATCCACGCTATCCTCAGCCGGGGTGAGGTCAACGATCGCCCCATCCCCGTCCTCGGCTTCAGCTTCGGATTCCGGCTTCGCCGCGTCTTGCACCTCATCGTCCGGATCGCCTCCCTGCCCGTCTCCATTCATATCAGGCTCCTGCTCATCCAGGACGTCCCCCGGGGCATCGGACGGTTGATCCTCGGCCCGAGAGACCTCCGGCATCTCATAGAGACCCGGCGTTCGCTGCTCCTCCTGCTCTTTGTTGAAATTCCCCTGCGTCGTACGATAATCAAGATAGAAATAAGTTCCGAGCACGATGATAATGAAGATAAGCAGCCCATTCAATGCCAGCCAGAAGCGGCTCAAGCGGCGTTCCTGCTCCTGCTTTCTTTTTTTATTTTTTTCTGACCTTGGTGGATACATCCATGAGACCCCTTTAAATAACATATTTGAACATTTCTGATTTTATTATATCAGGGGAGTACAAATAAATAGAACCCCTCGCCTATTTTACAGGGAAGGGTTCATCATTGTCACTTATCTGAACAAGCCACCATGCGGCAGCAACTATGCCCAATCCGCCGCCAGCTTCATCACGCACTCGCCAAGCGTCTCCATATAAAGCGGATCGTTCCCCAATGAATCAATGCGTTCGAGGCGCATATCCAGCTCCTTGGCGATGGTCTTCGCTTCAATATCAAGATCGTACAGTACTTCGAGATGATCCGATACGAATCCGATCGGAGCCACGAGAATATCCTCCACCTGTTCCTGGCTTAGGGTGCGTAGGGTGTCGAGAATATCAGGCCCGAGCCATGGGTCCGCAGTCCTCCCCGCACTCTGCCACGTGAATTGCCAATCCTTCACTCCGGCTTCAGCGGCTACCGCCCCTGCGGTCTCCAGCAGTTGATCCTGATACGGGTCTCCCATCTGCAGAATGCGCTCAGGCAGGCTGTGGGCGCTGAACAGTACCTTGACCTGATCCCGCTTCGCTCCGGCCTCCTTGAACTGCTCCAGCTTGGCTGACACCCGGTTCGCAAAGGCCTGGATCAGCTTCGGATGCAAATGATAGCTATGCACAAAGCTCATCTTGATCCCTAGTTCAGCTGCCTTAGCCTCAGCGCGCTTGATATACCCCCCGATGCTCATCACCGAATAATGCGGGGCAAGCACAATTCCAATCGCTTGATGGATGCCATCACGAAACATCTGCTCCACGCCATCCTCGATGAATGGCCGCGCATGCTTCAAGCCCTGATAGCAGATAAACTGCTGATCCGAGCCAGCGCTCATCCGAGCCAATGTCTCCTGCAATGCTGCCACCTGCTTGTCGGTGTTCGCCCGCAGCGGGAATACCCCCCCGACAATCGCCTCGTAGCGCTCCGTCAGCTCTTGAAGCTGCTCGGGGGTCGGAGGATGTCCGCGCCGGATATGAGTATAGTAAGCCTCCACCTGATCCATGCTTTCCGGTGTGCCGTAAGACATCACCAATACGCCAATTTTCGTCGTGCTCACGATCTCGTTCACCTCATCCAATGAATTGGTATAGCCTGTGATTCATTCTTGCCCAGTAATCACCTGATGTGAATATTCATGTACATATTCGGTCAATTCCCGCAGCTTATCAAGCGATGCCTCCGGGAACAGCCCATGTCCCAAATTGAATATGAAGCCCGGCTCCTGAACTCCCTGATCTATGATATCCTTGGCATACTGCTTGATTACAGGCATAGGCGCAGTGAGCACGTATGGGTCCAAATTACCCTGAACCGCAAATTTCCCGCCGATCCGCCTCCGCCCTTCCTCGATGGATACGCGCCAATCCAGACCGATCACATCCGCCTGAAGCGTAGTCAATGCCGGCAGCAATTCCCCAGAACTGACACCCGGAAAATAAATCTTCGGTACATCTAAATCAGCCAGCTCGGCAAAAATACGGGAAACCGTCGGCCATACATACCGTTCAAAGTCCTGTCGGGTCAAGGCACCTACCCAGCTGTCGAACAGTTGGAACGCCTTGCCGCCATGTTTGATATGCGCTCTTAAATAGGCGATTACCATATCCCCAAGCTTGTACATCAGCTTATCCCATAGCTCAGGTTCGCCATACATCATACTTTTCGTGCGTATGTAGCTCTTGGACGGACGTCCCTCGATCAGATAGCTGGCAATCGTGAACGGAGCCCCGGCAAAGGTAATCAGCGGAACCTCCAGCTCTCGATCCAGAATTTCTATAGTTTCTAAAATATGGGATAGATCACGTTCGACATCAATCGGTGTCAAGCGGTCGATATCCGCCGCTGAACGGATCGGATTCTCGATCACCGGCCCGATATTCTTGACGATGTCGAAGTCAATGCCGATGGAAGCAACCGGATTCATAATATCCGAATACAGAATAGCCGCATCGACACCGAGCTTGCGAACCGGCATCAGGGTCACCTGAGCAGCCAGCTCCGGCTGACGGCAAATTTCAAGCAGACTGTATTTCTCTTTGATCTTGCGATATTCCGGATCATACCTGCCTGCTTGCCGCATGTACCACACGGGAACTGTATCGATCTGCTGCCGTCTGCATGCGCGAATAAACCGATCATTATATGCCAACCACTTCTCCTCCTATTTTCAAAAAATCTATATTATACATTATGACTCCTTTGGATAGATGTAACAACTATCACATTTATGTAACTGATGACAATCATATGACAACTGGCTTTGACGATGAATTTAGCTAATTGTGGTATACTAGAAAGGTTACTTTCACACCTAGAATACAGCCAGAAAGGAAGTGAGGCACATTGAAATCCTGGAAAGTTAACCTCATTGTGCTCTGGCTCGGCGCTTTCCTGGTTAATGCCGGAATGACCATGATCACTCCGTTCCTCTCCCTCTATCTATCCAGGGATTTGAATGTTCACGGAGAGCATGCGATCGGCTTATGGGCCGGCAGCATATTCGCGGCTAACTTCGCTACCTCCTTCATCTTCCAGCCCGTCTGGGGCAAGCTTGCCGACAAATATGGACGGAAGATCATGCTGCTTCGCTCCGGCTTCGGCATGTCCATCGTCATCGCCCTCATGGGTCTGGCTACTCAGCCATGGCATCTGCTGTTGCTGCGGCTGCTGAACGGCACCATCTCCGGCTTCAATCCGGCGGCTATCTCGCTTATTTCCGGGACGGCTCCGAAGGAAAGAATGGGCTTTGCGATGGGGACGATCCAGTCCGGCAACGTAGCCGGAACGATTCTCGGCCCGCTGATCGGCGGACTCTTGGCTGATTGGGTAGGCTTCCGTCCCATCTTCTATATTACCGGCAGCCTGCTGTTCATCGCTTCGGTCGCTTGCCTGCTGTTCGTGCGTGAGAACTTCAATAAAGAAGAAGCGGCCAGTGCGCCGCAAATTTCCGTAATGGCAGGCCTGCGCGAATTGACGAAGACCCAGCAGTTAACCGCTCTTTTTGCAGTGACTTTTCTATTACAGTTCGCCATGATCAGTCCGATGACGCTGCTGCCCCTTTACGTCGAGAGGTTGCATGGAACGGCAGTGGACGCTTCATTCTGGGCCGGCTTCGTCAGCGCGGTCACCGGCATGTCCAATATGATTACCTCACCGATTCTCGGCCGGATCAGCGACAAGATCGGGGCGCACCGAATTCTGACCATCTGTCTGATCGGTGCCGCATCAATGCTTATTCCCCAGGCCTTTGTCCAGAGTGTTTGGCAGTTGATTCTCGTCCGCTTCTTGATGGGGATCTTCATGGGAGGACTGTTACCGAGCGTCAATGCTCTGATCCGCTTCTATACCCCTGACGGAATGGAGAGCCGGGCCTTCGGCTTCAACAGCAGCACGCTGGCCCTGGGCAATATGTTCGGAGCATTAATTGGAGGAACTCTGTCCGGCTTCATCGGCATCGAAGGCTTGTTCATCATTTCCGGCATTCTATTACTGCTGAACACCCTCTGGGTGAGAATCAAGCTGTACAATAAGCCGCGGGCCCACGCTTGATATGTTCTATTTAACCAGTGCGAGCGCCAGACCATCATAGGCCGGCAGCATCGTGCTGATCAGGCGTTCATCCGCGGCGATCCTCTCGTTAAATCGCCGCATAGCCAGGACGGAGGGCCCGTTCTTGTCTGGATTCAGCGTCCTGCCCCTGAGCAGGGTGTTGTCTCCGGCAATGAGCGCACCCGGCTTCGCCAGCGAAATGGCATATTCCAGATAAGCCGGATAATTTCCCTTATCCGCATCGATCAGGAAGAAATCAAACCTCTCCCCCCGCTGCTTCAAAATTTCCAGACTCTCCAGGGCTGGGCCAACCATGTATTCCGCGACCTGACCATATCCGGCCATTTCCATATTGCTTCCGGCCAGCTTGGCATTGTCCTCACTAATCTCTAGCGATACCAGACGCCCCTCTTCCCCGAGTCCTCTGGCCAGACATATTCCGCTATAACCACCTAGAGCGCCGATCTCCAGCGCCTGCTTGGCACCTGCCAGCTTCGCCAGCAGGGTCAGCAATCTTCCATAACCGGGCGCAATCGATACATCTTGAATCCCGTGCTCCTTAATCGATTCGGTTACCCGAGCCAATATTTCATCCTTTGCAAATAATTCATCGCCATATTGTTCCGGCGTTATCATACTTCGGTGATCCCCTTTCAATAACCTCTAAAATAAATCGCCATCCCAGGATAACAATAGTTTGTAACTTGATAGACATTGCCCTATACTAAATTGTATGGTTTTTGCGCATTTCCTACAAGAAATAGTTCAATCAGTCCGCTGTTGAACCAGAATGACAAGTATATACGGAGTTGATAAACAAGAATGTCGAGACAATTGGAATTGATCGCGACTGCGCCGATGGGACTGGAAGCCGTCGTGGCACGCGAG
Source organism: Paenibacillus aceti (assembly GCF_003614185.1). GTDB lineage: Bacteria > Bacillota > Bacilli > Paenibacillales > Paenibacillaceae > Fontibacillus > Fontibacillus aceti. Next base: position 473,277 of record NZ_KZ987724.1, on the reverse strand, counting down.
CTAAAAGATCTGGGCTATACCGATACGAAGGTAGAGAACGGACGAGTTACCTTTAAAGGAGACTTGATCGATATCTGCCGCTGTAATCTCTGGCTGCGCACTTCAGACCGTGTGTTGGTCAAAATGGGAGAATTCAGCGTCCGCACCTTTGATGAATTATTCGAAGGCACGAAGGCGTTGCCCTGGCAGGATTGGATTCCTGCACATGGAGAATTTCCGGTCGAAGGCAGATCCCATAAATCACAGCTCAGCAGCGTCCCTGCCTGCCAAGGCATCGTGAAGAAAGCGATCGTTGAAAAGCTGAAGCAATCCTATCGCACCGAGTGGTTCCAGGAGAATGGACCGCGCTATGTAATCGAAGTGAATCTCCTCAATGATATGGCGCTGCTTACTCTGGATACGACTGGACCAGCACTGCATAAACGGGGCTACCGCAAGCTGATCACAGAGGCTCCGCTCAAAGAGACGATGGCAGCTGCGCTAATTCTGCTCAGCCGCTGGAATCAGAATCCGGCCCGTCCCTTCTACGATCCTTGCTGCGGATCAGGCACTCTGCCGATTGAAGCGGCCTTGATCGGCTGGAATATCGCCCCGGGACTGCGCCGCTCCTTCAATTCAGAGGCATGGCCGGTCATTCCTAAGGAATTATGGCAGGATGCCCGGGATGAAGCGATCGACTCGGTGAAGGATGATATTCCGCTGAATATCGCCGGCAGTGATATCGATCCGAAGGCGATCGAAGTGGCGGAAGCTGCGGCCAAGAGCGCCGGGCTCTCGAAGGAAATTACCTTCCAGACGCTGCCTGCTGCAAAAATCCAGCCTCAGGGCGGCTATGGCTGTATGATCACCAATCCCCCTTACGGGGAACGGATCGGCGAAGAGAAGGAAATTCGCCGCCTGATCACCCAACTCGGACGGGTTACCGCAGAACTGCAGACATGGTCCTTCTTCGCGATCACGCCGACCAAGCAATTCGAGCATGATTTTGGCCGTAAGGCGGACAAGCGCCGCAAGCTGTACAACGGCCGGATCGAATGCCAATACTTGCAATACCTTGGACCCCTTCCTCCCAGACATTAATTCTGGGGGAAGGGTTTTCCCTTTAGAGGAAGTCCAAAAGTCCACTTTTGATCCCGAAGCAAGCAACACTGAAAGCTTATTCGACAATCGAATCTTGAATTCAGCCATTGTTCATATACAGGAAAGGAGGCTGCTCAACATGCTTAACTATACACAAGAACGCAGTAAGCACGGATGGATGCTGCGGCTGTATCGTGCGCACTTTTTTGCCTATATTGTGTTTCTATTGCTGATCTTCTATAAGCTGGTCATCCTGCATGACAATCTGCATGCCAGATATATCGATATGAATTGGCTGGATAATATTATTGCTATCGGTTCGGTCATGCTTAGCTCGTTCTGGATCTTCTGGCTGCCGCGACGCGGACGCTTACCCGCCCTCTGGATACTCGATATCATCCTTACCTTCATCATCTTCGCAGATCTGGTCTATTACCGTTACTTCGGCGATTTCATTACGGTTCCTGTGCTGCTGCAGGCGGGTCAAGTCGGTGAGCTCGGCGACAGCATCCGTTCCCTTATTCATGCACCAGATCTGCGGCTATTCGCTGATCTGCTGCTCGGACTGATCCTGGCGCTGTTCCTCGGCATACGCTGGTTGCGGCGTAGACGCAGAGATCATAATCATTATTCTCCTTATTCGTCTGACTCATCCTACCGGGGGAAGGATCGCAGGCTGCGGGTGGTGATTCGCCGCTTCACTGCCGGGGTGGTGATCTTCATACTTGGCTTCGTGATGACGATGGGACCGATCAGACAGTATACCAAGACCTGGGCAGCCGGGCTATTCGAGGGAGGCTGGTGGAATATTTCCCTGTACAATGTCACCGGCCTGCTCGGATTTCATTACTATGATGCCTACCGTTATACGAAGGAGCATCTGGGCGGCAAGCCTGAGCTTAGCGCTGAAGCGCGTCAGGAAATTGAGCAATGGTTCGCTGCGGCTAAATCCAGACGGGTAGTCCAAAATGAGACCTTCGGCGCGTATAAAGACAGCAATATTATTGTGGTGCAGGCGGAAGCCTTCATGAACTTCATGATCGGCAAGGAAATCGGAGGTCAGGAGATTACACCAAATTTCAACCGACTGATGAAAGAGAGCTTGTATTATTCGAATTTCTATCATCAGACCGGACAGGGCAGAACCTCTGATGCGGATTTCTCATCCCATAGCTCGCTGCATCCACTGCCTACCGGCTCGGTATTCGTCCGCTTCCCAGGCCATGAATATGATGTCCTGCCAAGTATTCTGAAGGATAACGGCTATGAGACCGGAGCCTTCCATGCCTATGAGAGCAGCTTCTGGAACCGTCTGAATATGTATAAAGCGATGAAATACGATCATTTCTACAACAAACAGGACTATAAAATGGATGAGGCCATCGGCTGGTCACTCGGTGACAAGTCCTTCTTCCGCCAGTCGCTAGAGTTGATGTCCAAGGAACAGCAGCCCTTCTATTCGTTCCTGATCACCTTATCGAGCCATCATCCATATACGCTGCCAGCCGATGTACAGGAGCTGGATACAGAAGGATTCCAAGGCACCTTATTCGGCGATTATCTGCAATCGGTCCACTATGTAGATGCGGCTCTTGGCGAGTTAGTGGAAGGGATGAAGCAGCAGGGAATCTGGGATAACACGATCCTTGTCTTCTACGGCGATCATGACAACTCCCTCCAGGATAAGGAGCCCTACGAGAAATTTCTCGGCAAATCCTTATCCGCTCTCGATATGAGCCAGATCATGAACCAGGTCCCTCTGCTGATCCATCTGCCTGATGGACAGCATGCTGGAATAGATGAGGAGCCTGCGGGTCAGCTTGATATGGCACCGTCACTGCTGCATTTACTCGGCATTTCGACGGAAAGCGATTATATGATGGGCAATAATCTATTCTCCGGCCAGGAGCGTTTTGTCGTGCTCCGGTCAGTCGCTTTTACAGATGGCAAGCTCTATTACATTCCTTCACCGGATAGCCGCTTCGATAACGGCTCCTGCTATGATCTCGGTTCGCGGACGCTCACGGATGTAGAGAAGTGTAGAATCCCTTATGAGGAGGCTAATAAGCGCCTGTCGATATCTGATCAAATCATTACAGGTGATCTGATCAGGCAATTAAGAGCTGCGAAATAGGCTTTTCGTCAAAAAGCAGCGGCTTTGATGATACTCAAAACCGCTGCTTTATTATGACTCTACTCGGATTACGCACATAACCAGCAGCAGCCCAGCCCATAAGTGCAAATATGCAACTATATTGATCCTTCGTCCTCTCCGCGGCTAATATAATTGCTTTTTTACAACTATTTGGATGAATGACCTGTCTTTTGAGGACTATTGGAGTAAATAGTTGTACATACGCAGCTATTTCCTCGATTTCGAACTGTCCCCCTCGGAATAAGTGTATTTTAGCAGTTATATGAAAATACAAAAAAGGACGCTCATGTCAACTACAAACTATGAACGCCCTTCACTATTCCTATTCGATTTAGATCAATAATAACTGCAGTTACTCTTCATTCTTCGGCTTTTTCACAAAAGGAGCTGCCTTCTGCAGCACTTCATCCTCTGTAGGACCGCTGACATAACGACCGTTGATGTATACGAACGCTCTTTTGCCACATGGACCACAGTAGGATTTGCAGCCGATCTTGATATCGGCATCAGGTGCCATCTTCTTCAGCTTCGGCACAAATGTCTTCACACGGATATGATTGCATTTATCGCAAATGCGAATATCATTAGCCATCGTGTTGATCCCTTCTTTTCTTAATGATCTCCATGATTGCCCTTGGCCGGGTTCGTAATCACGAAGCCTTCTTCAGGCAAATACAAATAATCGATCTTCACGCCATCGAGCAGCGGTTCGTTTGCATCCACAAGCACATCGATTTCTTTATCCGTCGATACGAGTGTCAGCTTATCGTCAGGCTTGACCAAATCAAGGCCATAATGGGCATGATCGCCATGGGCGTGGGTGATGAATACTTTCAATACCAGCCCTTGGTTCTCTTCCTTGTCCATTTCTTTCTTTATCACTTTTGCCGCGTTGCGGGTAATTTTGACCTTCATGAATGACATCTCCTGTTCAGCAAGTATATGACTTTCTATTTAAATGGGACTAATTAAATTGTCGACCAATATTCCTATTGTAAAGAAACACTGCCACAGATGCAAGAGCCCTCCCGGCATAAGATTTAAGCGGATGGGTATTTGCGCTCGGTTCGCGCTACGAACCAGTTCATCAGCAGCATCGTGACCGCGATATCATCTACAGGTATGAACGGCAGGAAGTCGGGCAGCACCCAATAGAGCAATGCCGGAACGGTAAGCAGCAGCTTGTCCAGCAGAGGAATTTGCGGGGATTGGAGCAGCCTGGGCACCCGCTTGAAAATATGCGACCAATGACGAAGTGACCACAGTTTCGACCATCTCTTCATAAGCGATCCTCCCCTATACATGTGTTTTCATGTAGAATGCCCTGTTTTTCCAAGTTGAACTCATGTTTGTGCCGATACAGGTGGATGCAAGCAGCCAGGTGACATGTTCTTCCGACCGCTACCCTCACTGAACATCTATCCCCAGTTTATGGCTTCATCGAGGGAACAGGCAAATCCATCTCGCGAGCTATCCAGGGGTAGAGCTACCCCCGAATGAACTCCAGCAGCAAGGGTGCCAGATCCTCATAGATGGATGCGAATTGCTCCGGCGGAAGCGGATTCTTCCCCTCGCCTGCCTCGACAGTAAAGCCGGGGCGACGGAACTTCAGAATAAACCAGTCCTTGTAGCCTGCATCGCTGCCGCTTAATTTCACAGCGCGATATCCGCTCACCGCAGCCATTCTGTCAGCCAGTTCCTCCGCCTGAGGCGGCTCATGATCCCGGTAGTTCCAATAGATCTCCCGCCCCTGAGTATGAAGGGATAGCGCACGGCTGAAGTCGACTCTCTCCGTGAGCTCTGCCAGCGCCCGCGCCTCGGGTTCACTAAGCGGCTCTGCGCCGCTGTAATCCTGAGAAGCCGGTCCTGTAACCTGACGACGCTCCCGCTCGGTCTCCCAGTGTGCCGGGAACTGATCATTCAGATCCACCCCGCGGATATTCGCCTTCCAGCCCGTGAAGTCATCCCGACCACCATTCCATTCCAGCAGACAGCTTCTCCAGTCCCTTTCTGCGATCCCAATCCCGTCCTGGGCCAGATCTACTCCATCGGGGTTCACCATCGGCACTATCCACAGGGTCACCCGCTGCAGCAGACAAGTGATCTCCTCTGATAATTGCGCAATTGAGCATTCCAGCAGCTCTTCCATAAAACGCAGCAGGAGCGGCGTGGTGATCCACTCATTCGCATGGACAGCCCCATTCATATGCAGCTGTTCAGGCCCATTTCCAATCACAAAGCAATCCAGCGATTTACCAAGCACACTGTGACCGATGCACTTCCGGCATAGTGTCGGGTAACGCCGCATCAGTTCAGCGCTCTGCGCGATGAAGTCGGCATAACGGTAACCGTCGCACATCCCGACGACCGGTCTCCAATCCCGGCCAGCTATTCTCGACGTCAGCATTCCTCTGCCTCCATTCGATGATGATCTTATTCTAACCCTGTAAATAGCCAAATACGGCCAGCACCAGCAGATGAAGCGGATAATAGGATCTCCATAGCCAGCGCGGCATCCGGATCAGCTCAAGCCTCCGCCACAAAGCCGGGCCAAACACGATGAATAGTGTCGGTATCATACTCGCCATTTGCACAACCCAGCCGTAAGCCAGCAAATAAATAAGGTTCAGCAGCAAATGCATGAACAGGAGCTGATAATGTTGCGCATATCTGAATATAAGCACGAGAAGTAGTCCATATGCCCCATAATCGAGCGGGAAAAAATCCACCAGCAAGCTGAATCCGCCGATCAGCAGGGCGGAGAGTATTCCTGGCCGCATACCATCAAGCAACCTCATGGCAAGTACCGCTGCCAGTAGCGTCACCACCACATTCAAACCGCTGCGGCCTAGAGCAGCCTGATAGGGAAGCTGGGACACGACAGCTATGAGGGTTAAGCGGAAGACATATCTGCTATAGCTCGATGTATGCCGATAGCCTTGCACCAAAGCGTAGGCGTAGATCGGAAAGGCGATACGGCCGATAATTCGCCACATCACCTCTCCGCTAAAGAACGCCACTCCTATGTGATCCAGCAGCATCGTAATGACCGCGATCCATTGCATAGGCCTTCTCCTTAAAATTTAATGGTTCCTTTTTAAGATTAATTTGTTACACTTAAATTACTTAATCTAATCAACTAAAATGGTGTTCTCATGATTTTTTTTTGAATCTGAACGACCTCTAATAGAATCAAGCTGCATATGGGGGAACAATCATGTACTTATTTATCATTAATCAACGATCAGGCAATGGGGGAGGCAGACGGGTCTGGCAAGAAATCCGGCAGATCCTTGATCATAAAGGGGTAGCCTATGAATATCAATTTACCGAGAGTGCTCAAGGAGCCCATGCCTATCTCGAGGAACGGCTCGCCGCACCCGTAGATTGGAAAGCGGTCGGTGTAGTAGGCGGGGACGGAACGATTCATAGCCTCTTGCCTGCGCTGCGTGCCACCGGAGTTCCGCTGGCTGTCTTCCCGGCAGGTTCCGGCAATGATACCGCCCGCGGGTTCGGTATTCCACGGAAGATCCCGGCCGCTGTAGAGACGATGCTGCAAGGGCTGCCAAGAATTGCCGACCTTATCTCTACCACGGACCGCAGCACGCTGACCGCTCTGGCGGTCGGCTTCGATGCCGAAGTCGCAGACAACGTGAATAAGAGCCGTTATAAGAAGATATGCAATGCCCTCGGATTTGGAAGATTGGCCTATGTCATCGGCGTATTCCATACCCTGCTTACCTTCCGCCCGGCCGAGCTTACGGTGGAGTGTGACGGCGTGATTCATAAATATTCCTCAGCCTGGCTGACTGCGGTGAATAATGTGATCAGCTATGGCGGAGGACTGACGATCTGCCCGGAAGCCAAGCCGGATGACGGCATGCTGGATATTTGCATTGTGCACGACTGCTCCAAGCTGCAGCTCCTGCTGCTATTTCCGACTCTGCTGCTCGGCAAGCATACCCGCCTTCCCTTCGTGACGATGCTGCGCGGCAGACATATATCCGTCCATAGCTCGTTAGCACGGCTTGCGCTCGGGGATGGGGAGCAGATCGCTTCAACCCCTCTATCCGTCTCTGCCGATCCGGGCGCCTTGACGGTTATGTGTCCGCTTCCAAAATAGTAGTCAGCAAAAAACCTTTGGCCGGATCATCACCGTCCAAAGGTTTTTACGTGGTTATGAAGGATTGGATACCTGCCATACGATCGGCGTCAATTCAATCTGTTCACCGAGCCATTGCAGTGCGATCTTACGGAACATCTCCGGATCTCCACTGCAGAAGAACTGGTGTATCGGAAGCCCGCTCTCGCGCGCCAGTCCGCCTTTCTGATACAGAATCGTGCTGATCTCCCGAGCCGTCTCGTCAGCGGAGCTGATCAATTGAACATCCGGGCCCATCACCCGCTGAATCTCGTTCTTGAGGAAAGGATAATGGGTGCATCCGAGGATGAGACAATCGAGCGAATAATATCGGATCTCTATAAGCGATTTCCGAACCACTTCCAGAGCCTCCGGCGTATCATACCGACCTTGCTCGACCAGCGGAGCTAATGCAGGACATGCCTTGCTGACGATCTCCACACCTGGATTCAATTCCTTCAAAGCTGTTATATAAGCGCCGCTGCGAATCGTCCCAATCGTACCGATAACTCCAATCTGCCCTGTCTTGGTAGCGCTGATCGCTGCGCGCGCTCCCGGATGAATCACGCCAATTACGGGAATATTCACCTTCTTCTTGATATATTCCAGAGCCGCCGCTGTGGCGGTATTGCAGGCGATAACAATCATTTTAGGATCAAATTGGATCAGAAAATCTACAATCTGCTCTGTGAAGTAGCAAACCTCTTGAGGAGTACGTGGACCATAAGGAGCACGCGCGGTGTCTCCAAAATAAATGATCTTTTCTCTAGGAAGCTGTCTCATGACTTCCTTGACGACGGTAAGCCCTCCGACGCCTGAGTCTAATATTGCGATGGCTTGCTGCACGAAAATACCGCTTCCTTTGTTCATTAGTTTTATTTCTCTACTCGTTACTTTATGACTGTCATACATAAAGCGTACCTAAATATTAGCGTAATTTCAAGGACGGTACAAGGATGCAGATAATGCCGCAGCAGCCCCATATACGAGAAAAAAGACCCTGAATCGGGTCCTCTCGCTCTTATCAACTATTATGGTCCTGCTATAAGCCGGATTCTCCCTATCAGACCTGCCTAAGCTGATTTACAGGTTCGTTCAAACCTGCTTAAAGCCTAGTGCCTATCTTAAATAAGGCTATTAAACTTCTTCAATCGTCTCTTTGGCTTCTTGAACGGTCTCGCCGACAGGCTCTTCTTCTTCAACAGGCTGGGCTTCTTCGCTGGCAGCTTCGACAACCTCTTCAGTCGCTGCCGCTTGCTCCGCATCCTCAGCCACACCGATTACCGCCGTCTCCAGCAGCAATGGATCTTCATCCTCAGCTACGGAGGAGACATGGGCCTCTACGCTCTCTTCTGAAGACTTGCATGCTCTCCATGTTTGGAAATCTTCAACCATCTCTCCTGTCGTCTGCTTCACCTTGTCGATCAACACCGCGCCTTGCTCGGATACTTTGCCGGCCACTTCTTGGGTCTTCTCGCCCACCTGACGCGCACCGTCGGAAATATCCTTACGCAGCTCGCGTCCTGACTTAGGTGCAAACAATAATGCAGTTACTGAACCTACGATCGTACCGATTGCAGCGCCCCAGATCCAACCTTTATTGCCCTTGTTGCCTTTTTTCTCTTGACTCATGACTCATCTCTCCTTATCGTACATTACCGCTAATAGCCCATGCGGGAGAAATCAAATCTTCCACAGAAGGCGGTTGCCTTCCGGCCATCAGGGCGAATGCCTATATAATTAATGTTATTATAAGCAGATGCAGCTTGGCCCGTCACAATTTAGTGTCTATTTTTTCGCGTACTTGTCACGAAGGAATTACTTCTTTGTCGATATAGCTGCGGACCTTGTTCGCAAATGAGGTCAGCCCCTCATCCAGCTGTTGAACCAGCTCATGCCCGCCAGATCTGTCCCAATCGAAGTATTCCTGAACAAGTGGGCGGCGCAGACGCACTAATTGTGTCAGTAAATTTCCAAGCTCCTTGTCAACGACCTGCTCGTCCACCATAATATCAACGATATCCTCATAGCTGCTGGCATCTCTCATGATGAATCCGTCGATCAAATAGCTGCCGACATCCGTAACAATCTCAATGGCCAGATGAAGCGCCCGCTCCTCCGCGTAACGTGCCAGCAAATGCTCTCCTGGGTTGGTATTAGCTAGAGTGAACACCTGCAACAGTTCAGGGATCACGTCCAATCTCCGCTCAATTTGCTCCCGGTTCACATAATACATGCGCTAACCTCCATGCCTTATCGATTTATTTTATTTAGAATTCAAAATCCACGGCTACCTGGCTCTCCCGTACTTCGTTCATATGCGCGATGACCTTCTTATGCTCCGGGTGTACCTGATAGCCTTGCAAGTCTTCCAATGAATCAAAGGTAGCGATCAATGCGAGATCATAGGAGCGAGGTGACTTCACAACATCGACTCCGACCTCCAGCGACCGCAGCTGCTCTACCTTGCCTGCCAATCCACGCAGTATCTCTTCCGTTACCCGAATGCTCTTAGGTGAAGAGTCTTTCAGTTTGAACAACACAATATGCTTGATCATACATTTCCCCCTTCCGCAAGCTGTATAAGTTGAACTAATGATTGTGCGGATGCAGACTACTTGAAATAGAAATATGTATCTTCACAAAATATAACATAACCCCTAGCCACATGAAAGCCTTACATGTCACATAGGGACGAAAAAAGACCTTCAGTATTTGTATAAATCTACCTGAAGGTCTTCTTGGGTATATCAGCTTAAGAAGGATTTAAGAGTTTAGAAAAAATTCGGAAGATAGCGGCGATGCGCCTCCAGCATCTCATCAAGCAGCGCCTTGGCAACAGAGACGGAAGGCACTAGCGGATGATGCGCAAGCGCCTGCAGAGCTAATCCGCGGTCACCGCTCACCGCTGCGTCGATAGCTGTGCTCTCATAGGTCTTGACCGCATGCAGCAGTCCTTTGACATGCTCTGGAACATGCTGAGGTACGAGCGGAATCGGGCCCTCTGAGGTGACGACACAGTTAATTTCGATACTGGCATTATCCGGCAAGAAGTCGTATATTCCGTTATTAGCAACGTTCAATGTCTGGATGTCATTCCGTCCCGTATACAGGGATCTCATAAGGTGAACAGCGGCTTCCGAGTAGAAGGCCCCGCCTCTTTGCTCCAGTTGCTTCGGCTTATCCTCCAGATGCTCATCCGCATACAGTTCGAATAGCTCTTTCTCAACACGGCTGACTACATCCGCCCGGGTGCCATTCTTCTCCAGCGACTCCTTCATTTCATCGAACATTTCATTCATCATGTAGTAGTATTTCAGATAATAGGTTGGCACCGAACCCAGGGATTGCAGGAACTCCTGATCCCAGCCTAGCGTCGGCACGTTCTTAGCTGAATATTCTCCCTTGCCCGCCAGCAATTCCGGCAGCCGCTCCTGTCCATTGACGATTGCGGAGGTTACCCAGTGCAGGTGATTGATGCCCACGAATTCCGGCAGCACATTGCTCTCATCCACTTGATAGGCCTCAGCCAGGAATTTCTTGAAGTTGATCGGCGAATTGCATAGCCCTACAGAACGCACACGTGAATACTTCGTAACTGCCTCAGTGATCATCCCCGCCGGGTTCGTAAAATTCAACATCCAGGCATTCGGCGCCAATTCCTCGATATCACGGCAGATGTCCAGAATGACCGGAACCGTACGCAGCGCCTTGAACATCCCCCCTGGGCCGGTGGTCTCCTGACCGATCACGCCGTAGGAAATCGGAATATGCTCATCCAGCTTCCTTGCTTCGAGCAGCCCGACGCGAATTTGTGTAGAGACGAAATCAGCATCCTTAATCGCCGCCCGCCGATCCAGTGTCAGATGCACATCGATGGGCAGTCCTGACTTCTTCACCATCCGCTTGGCCAAATTACCCACAATGTCCAGCTTATGCTTGCCTTCCTCGATATCTACCAGCCACAACTCGGAAACCGGCATTTCCTCATAACCTTGCAGCAGTCCTTCTACCAATTCAGGAGTATAAGACGATCCTCCACCGATTACCGCTATCTTGACACCTTTTTGTTGATTCATTATTGTACCTCTCCTTTCAAATCGGAAAAATAAACATGACTCAAGTTCTGCATCACCTGTGGGCTAATCTCCTGTCCCACCTGGTCCATCGCGCTTAGCACCGCCCCGGCTACCGGATCCATTGTAATCCGCGTAATCGTCGCCTTCGGCGCGGTAAGCCGTAGCCGTCGCTTAATCGCATCACGCATCACATCCGTGCGCACCTTGGAGAGAATGCTCCCGCCCAGCACGACATTGAATTCCTCCTGCTCCATCCCCAGCCTGATGATTAGAGCTGCCGCCGCATTGCCTAGCTCGACGCCCTGCTCAACAAGGATGCTGGTCGCTACCTCATCGCCCTGCTCCGCCGCCTCGAACATCAGTCTGGCAAGCTCTAGTGGAGGAGTATACCCTTCGTCGAGAACCGCATCCAGCATTTGAGGTACACTGACAAATCCAGTCTCCTTCAATACCAGATTCGTCAGCAGGGTCGGCTTGCCCCGACGGTCCCAGGCGCGGACAGCCGATCGGAAGGCGAAGTTCGCCAAATCCCTGCCGGAACCCTGACCATCACCAAATAAAAACCCGAACCCGCCATATTGCAATTCCTCTCCGGCACGGTTCCTGGCCGCTGCATTGAATCCCGTACCGCTAATGATGACCGCTCCGTACGGACGGTCCGTCCCGGCGCGCATCGCAATCATCGTATCGCATGCGATCGAATAATTAGGATAATTCAATTCGGCGATCATCGGACGAAGAATTCTATAATCCGCCTCCCTGTCCGCTCCCGCCAATCCAAAATAAGCATGAGTAATGTCATGAACGCTTAATCCTGCTTCACGCAACGCCTGATTACATGCAGAGGCAATGTTATGACCTGCATGCCGTGGGTTCGTCTGATGGTTTCCATTTCCGCTTGCCCCTCTGCCAAGGGTCTCACCCATCTCATTGACGAGCAGGCAATGCGTCTTGCTGCCACCGGCGTCAACGCCCAAGTAGTAGTTCATCTGGCATCTCTCCTTCCTCTTAAGCATACTAAAAAGGACTACTGCATTTCTTCTGCAATAGTCCTCATTTCTAATACAATCTTACTATTCTATGATTTTAAATATATGATCATGAAGTGAATCATGTTATTTCGCATCTTCACCATGCAGACGCCGCTTCAACCCGGAGGGGGTAGTTCCGGTCTGTCCCAGGAAAAGACGGTTAAAGTTGGATAAATTGCGGAATCCACTAGCTTCGGCGATCTCCAGAATATTCAGATCATCCTGCTCCAGTAGCTCCACGGCATAATCAATTCGCAACTGCACCAGATATTTCATCGGTGGAGTTCCTACGATCTGGCTGAACAACGCGCTGAACCGCGATGGACTTAGATGCGCTTCATCTGACAGCTCCTTCAGCGTCCAAGGATAGGCCAGCTTCCTCTCCATCACCTGTACGACATGGCGGATCTGCTCCAGATGCTTCACCATCGCTTGACTCCTCTGCCCGTGTCCAGAATGGATCGAACGGTTCATTTCGGTCAGGAACAACAGCAGCCAGCCGCGGATCGCTGAGGCGTAAGAGCGTCTCTTCCCCTGGTATTCCTGATACATTCTGTTCACGTATTCCCCCAAACCCTTCGCGGCCGGATGCTCGTGAGAGATATGATTGGAGAATGGATTCCCCATCTGCCGGAACGGCAGTAATATATCATGGTCATATTTATACTCCGAACCGAGAAAGGCAGGCTCGAACATGACAATGACCATCTCCAGATCATTTCCTTCGTAAGCCCGATGCAAATCATGGGAATCGATCAGGAATAAGTCACCCTCGACAAAAGGATAATCCTGCCCATTAATAACATAGGTGCCGCTACCCTTTGTAATCCAGTTGATCTCCAGTGCACGATGCCAGTGAAGCCGCTGAAATGACGGGGAAACGCCGAACGAGGTGGACACGGATAGCGGCAGGCGGGTGGGCAGCACAATTTCATCCGGCTGAATGGATAATGATGATGCCGGTTTCATTTTTGACAAGCCTCCCTTCAGACAAGCTCTTGAACTGCTGTACTATACTCCAGACACGGCGATAAGTCTCTGTTAAGCTCCGTTAAGCATCTATAGCCTACTCATACCAGTCTACCGATCTATAATTCTCCTAATTTGATTGAATCATATCTGAGTATATTCAGCAATTATTTGTTTTTCGTATACGCTTGTTCGAACTCTACCAGATTATGAACATATGATATTTTGTCTCCTGCTATAAGAGGGGGATTTCGAATTTTCGTATAAAGGAGGTGTAGAGCAATGGGGATTCTACGTTTTTTGTTCAATATACCGGAACGATTACCGGATCGCAAACGCATTCAGATATTGGAAGCTTCTCTATCACTTCTGAGCGTTAGAATCGATCATCTGGAACAAGCCTTGGCATTTGCTACGTTTCCAAATCAGGACACCCGAAGTAGATTAAATCATGTGATCGGGCAATATCTGACGATCCATTTGCATGATTTTGTGATGCAGGGTATGCTGCTCGCGGTCGCCGATGATTCGCTGGAAATCGAGGATGATCGCCAGCAGCGCATACTGATTCCAACTGCTAAGATCATAAGTATTACGTATGATAGTGGGTGAGGACGATTCGATGCGTCGGTAGGGGGATAAAACAACAAGCAGGACAGACGTCGTTGCTGCGCCCTTGTCCTGCTTGTTCCATAACGGGTGACTAATTCTTCAGACTCTGCAATGGAGCCGGAATTTGTCCGCCGCGCTTGATAAATTTAGACGGGGAGAATGTATTCACGCTCATTACCGGGCCTGTGCCGAATAAACCGCCGAACTCCAGTTCCTCGCCCTCGCGCTTCCCGATCGCCGGGATCACGCGCACGGCCGTCGTCTTCGAGTTCACCATGCCGATCGCCGCCTCGTCAGCGATGATTCCCGCGATCACCTCACTCGGCGTATCGCCAGGGATGACGATCATATCCAGGCCTACCGAACAGACGGCTGTCATCGCCTCCAGCTTCTCCAGGCCGAGCGAGCCCTCGCGTACGGCTGAGATCATCCCGGCATCCTCGGACACGGGGATGAACGCGCCTGACAGTCCTCCGACCCGCGAAGAGGCCATAACGCCGCCTTTCTTCACGGCATCATTCAGCATGGCCAATGCCGCTGTCGTCCCGTAGCCGCCGCAGGATTCAAGACCGATCTCCTCCAGAATATGGGCGACGGAATCGCCAATCGCAGGGGTCGGAGCCAGGGACAGGTCAACGATGCCGAACGGAACGCCCAAGCGTTCACTCGCTACCGTGCCGACGAGTTGGCCCATCCGTGTTATTTTGAAGGCCGTCTTCTTAATAATCTCCGCAATCTGCGTCAGATCAGCATCTTCCGGAGCTCCGGCAACGGCTGCCCGTACTACGCCTGGGCCAGACACTCCGACATTGAGCACGACGTCGCCTTCGCCTACGCCGTGAAAAGCCCCGGCCATGAATGGGTTATCATCCACCGCATTACAGAACACGACCAGCTTGGCCGCACCGAAGCAGTTCTGATCCGCAGTCTCTTCGGCACACTGCCGAATAATATCTCCCATCCAGGCCACAGCATCCATGTTGATGCCTGCTTTCGTGGAACCGATATTAACGGATGAGCAGACATGCTCCGTCTCTTTCAGGGCCCGTGGAATCGACTCGATCAGCGCCCGATCCCCCGCCGTAAAGCCCTTCTGTACCAAGGCGGAGTACCCGCCGATAAAGTTGACGCCGACGGTCTTCGCCGCGCGGTCCAGCGTCTTGGCATAGAGCACCGGATCTCCCCCGCTTGCCGCTACCAGGACGGAAATAGGCGTTACCGAGATACGTTTATTGATGATCGGAATCCCGTATTCCTTCTCAATATCGACGCCGGTCTTCACCAGGTCCCGGGCCAGCCGAGTAATTTTGGCATATACTTTGTCACAGCTCTTCTCAATGTCCGGATCCGCGCAATCCAGCAAGGAAATCCCCATCGTAATCGTGCGGATGTCCAGGTGTTGATCCTGGATCATATGAATCGTCTCGAGCACTTCTTTTGAATTTATCATCAGGTACATCCCTTTCTAGCAAGTTAGAACTTCACGCCATATGCCTTATTTTTAAATACGATGCATCGAGTTGAACAGATCCTCATGCATCACCTGGATGACGAGCCCATTCTTCTCGCCTTCCGTCCGCATAATATCCACCAGCTCATGCAGCTCGCAGTTGATCTGATCAATATCGACCATCATAATCATCGCGAACATATCCTGTAGCACCGTCTGACTCACTTCGATCACATTCGCCTGGTATTTCGCACACATGGTGCTCACCCGCGCCAGAATGCCGACCGTATCTTTTCCAGTAACCGTAATGACTGCTCTCATCGTCCTCTATCCTTTCGAGTATAAATTATCTTCTATTGTATATTTAATCACTAATCTCTTACAACAGGGGATTGTTGCGATATTAAGTTTATTACATTCTTCTGAACATGTGATGAACAGAGGGGGGCAATTCACAGAAAAGCCTGCGATTGTGGGATTCTGTGGGGATTTCTATTTGAAATTCTCGGGGCTCTCCCGGGGATTCTTTAGAGATTCTTTGGGGATTCCTCGGGGCTCTTTGGGGGATTCCCCCTGGAGATTCTCTGGGGATTTCCCGGAGATTCCGGCTCGCGATGGCGGTTTTCTGCGGTAGGCAGGCTGTTGATCACTGTATGACTTTGAGAACGGGGAACAGCGACGGCTCAAACGGTGACCGCAAGGTCATGTGTCTTCTAACGAAACTGTATATCGTTATTTGCATCAAAAGGGGTCATTTCAAAATCTAACGAAACTGGAGAGCGCTATCTGAGCAAATCAGAGGCTAAATGGTGGTTTTCTACCCAAATAACGATATGGTGTTTCGTTAGAGCTCCGAAAGTCTCGCCAGTACTTTTACAACAGTCTACAAATTTGCGGAAATTTCCTCAGAACAGTTGATTTATGCTCCTTTTGTTAGAAGAGGCTAAACAAAGAGGGGTTCGAATGGATATCAATCTCGTAGGCGGATTACATGCGGACATTATAAGGCTCATAAGTACAACTAAATCATCGCCAATCGATTCTAGCTTCACTTTAATTGCAAAAAGTGCACTTAGAATCTCGATTTTCGGTTATTATCACAAAAATAAGTTATTTAAGTGTACAAAATACAACTGCAGGTAACGTTAAACGATTTTCTACAGAAATAAGTGTATCTTCTGCAACTAAGTAAATACGATGGAAGGTACTTGGCTCAAAAAATCTCATAGGAGAGGTTCTAGCGTTCTGAAAAACAATCTGAAGTTGTCGGTGCTCCATTAGTGCGTGATCAGTTCCATCAGCGGCCCCATTTCCATGGCGATAGCAGCTTATAAAAGCCAAATATTAAACTACATTAATGTTTTTTGCCCTCCGCTCGAGATATAACTGCAATTATACAACTATACGCCTCCATTATTCGGGTAACAGGCAATATAAATGCAAATATACAATTATTCCGATGATTTCCACTTCGATTAGGTGCTTTTACCAGCAAATAGTTGTATTTACGCACCTATTTGCCCGAGTTCAGCCTCATTTCAGAAAAACAAGTGTATTTTAGCAGTTATTAGCTATTGTTGTGACATCTCATCTCAAAATCATTAAATATAGTCAACAAAAAAACGGCATCTCTGCCGTTTGTGTTAAGTATTGGTGGAGAATAGGGGGCTCGAACCCCTGACCTCTTCGCTGCCAGCGAAGCGCTCTCCCAGCTGAGCTAATTCCCCAGGAATTTACATTAAAGCAAATAAATATCAACCGTCTTATTCCTAACTCTGGATACGCGAATGACACACAGCGCACTCCATCTCTCACAAGAGACTACTATATAGTAACGGATCGGACAGGCTATGTCAATAGGTAGCTGAGCTAAAAAGCCATCCTCCCCAACAGACTCAAGGGAGGGTGGCTTGTATTCTAAATTACTTCAATGCCCAGATTGCAGGTACATTGGCTGGCTCCCAGCCTGCGATCGAAGTATGCGGCTGCAGGCACTCATAGACCGAGCCGTTATAGCTTACTTGGTCACCAGCCGCGTAAGCAACACCAGCAGCCCAAGGCTGAGCAGCAGGTGCTACTGCCGTTGTGGCTTGAACTACGTTGCTTGCAGCAGATACGTTACCAGCTGCATCGACTGCGTAGACAGTGAAGCTATAAGTCGTCTCAGCGCTCAGCCCTGTGACAACATAATCTGTTGTCGTACCGGAAACAGTAGCTACCAATTCGGAGCCTTTGTATACACGGTATGCAGTTACGCCTACATTATCAGTAGAGGCCGACCACATCAAGGATACGCTCGATGCCGTAGGTGTGCCCATCACATGGAGATTACCTGGAGCCGTTGGCGCTACTGTATCGTTAGCAGCCGGGCCAGTCGTCACCGTAGCGGAATTGCTAGCGGGCGATTGATTGCCCGCAGCATCCACTGCCTTAACGTTGAATGAATATGCCGTGCTAGGAGTCAAGCCAGTTACCGTATAGCTTAAGGTCGATCCAGGGACCGAGCCTACCAATGAATTACCGTTGTAAACCTTGTAGCCTGTTACACCAACATTATCCGTAGATGCTCCCCAGGAGAGAGTCACCGTATTAGCTGTAACATTGCTAGCTGTAAGGGACACTGGAGCTGTAGGCGCCTGTGTGTCACTGGAGTTCGAGCCGCCGAAGTCAACGTCAAGCACGTTATAGAACGCATTTGCAGTGTCGGCAACTTCCCAAACAGCGAGAATTACATGGTATCCAGTACGTTGAGGTACATTACAAGTATCGGAGTAGCTGTTTGGTGGTTGTTTGCCTTTATAATCTACAGAACAGAAAGGAGTCAGATCGAATGAGTCCCGGGTCAACGGAGCATTCGGATTCCAGTTCTCCTTTGTGATATAATATTTCCAAGTGCTAGTCGCATGAGCAGCAGTCAGGGTCCAATGGAAAGTATTCGTTCCGGCAGTAATGTTCACTTTAGACCAACGTGTAGCAGATTGCTGGTCCATCTCAGGGAAGGCACCATTCGCACTGGCGATCTTCCCGTCGGCTGGACCGGCTGCCGGAAATCCCTTAAGAGCTTCCAGGCTTTGCGGTTCATACTGGACAGCTCCGCAATCCTTGTTAACCCCTGTCTTACACAGATATGCGCGGCTGGCTGGTCCATCGATATAACCATGAGCCGAAGCCTTGTCAGCAATCAGGAATACGACGAACATCGTAAGCAGCATAACCCCAACGGTTGTAAGCGCCTTCATGGTCAGTGAACGAGATAATGAAATTGAACTCATTCTAAAACCTCCTTCTAATTTTGAATAAAATAATAACCTCATTGCCCAACTTGCTAAAACCTCACCCCTCCTTTCAAGCATGATGAATAGGTGTCTGTCCATTCCTGTTGTTTCATACTCAGCCTCTTCCAACAGACAACAAAATCTATATAAACCCATAGATAGGTCTATATACTACTGAAGTGAATCTCCTAAACAATAAAGCAACTGCAATAAATAAATGGAATTAAAACTAGCGCGAAAAAGCTCGAAGAAAAGATAATTCTGAATAAAAAAGAGGAATAATAGAAGAACAGGGACGAGTAACTAGACTTATTTCATTCTTATAATGTTTTTAATTTCGCAGACAAGTTTATTATATATGATTTCAAGAAAAATGTGTTATTTTTTTGGAAAATAATATATTTGAACTAGATTTATCCATATACCTCCACCCTATTAGCTCCTTCGCTATAGGTTCAAAGATAGAATCACCCCGGTTTGAGGCGAAATACCGCGAACTTTGCTTTAACGTGTTAATGGGCTCATTCGACAAATCCTATCCTATTAAAAACCTCATACATCTATCCGGCCGATAAGCTATATAATCACTAAGGTTGGCTAGTTAAATGAATACCACCAAAATCTATGAAATTAGGAGCCGGTAAACGTGAAATATAAATTTCTTGAGCTTGAAAATCCAAACCATTACGATCTGGAGGCCCTTGAGGTCGGCGTTACATCCAATTGTAATTTCAAATGCAGCTACTGCTGTGCGTATAGCAGGGACGATAATGAAAGTATCAGCGCTAAGGAAGTGATCTCGATCCTGCAGGACGTCCCCACGATCCGCAGAGTCAGATTATCGGGTGGCGAGGTTACATTGAAATATCAGGACTGCGTGGATATCATCAGCTATTGCTCAGCGCATGGCATCGAGACCCAGCTCAATACGAATGCCAGTTTGTTGAATGCTGCCCGAGTGAAGCAACTGGAGGAGGCTGGAGTAACGACCATACATATCTCGTTCAACTTCACATCCGCCGAAGAATTCTCCCGTTATTACAGGCTGCATCCAAGCGTCTATTCCAAAATTAGAGAAAATATCGCGCTCTGCGCTCAAGCTTCCTTCGACACCGTACTTGAGACCCTGCTATTTGAAGAAACGGTTCCCCATTTGCGGGAAATTGCCGACCATGTATACGCGCTTGGCGTGCGCACGCATGAGATTCAGAACAGTATTACGATGAATCATAGCGGCTGGTCAGCCATCGCAGCTCGTGAGGATCTGAAGAAGTCAGTGCAACAGCTTATTGAGTACCGCCGGGAGGATAGCAATATTTATTTCACCTGTATGGATCGCTTCGCTAAGGAGCTCGGCTTCGAGGAGCAGCCAGGAGTATACTTCTCCAATTGTATCGAAGGCAAGAAACAACTGCATCTGCATGGCAACGGCGACATACTCATCTCTGAGCTATGCTATCCGGTAATCATCGGCAACATTTACAAAGGGACCTCACTGAAGGATGTATATAAGAATATGCCCGATAAGCTGGCCGATTTCCTGGACAGACTGCCCTGCCCGGCTTTAGAGGCTATTTTCCCGCAACAATAGTCAGTACAGTACACCTATTTACCGCTTGACGCAGCAAGCAGGCCCTGCATAGACAGGTCCTGCTTGATTCGCGTTATCCGAAGTATTTGAAGGAAGTATTAGTATGGAAATGTTCTAGTAACAATTACGAGCAGAATGAACAATACCAGAATTGCACCTGTAGATGTCCACAGTCCTACGCCGCCAACTTCTCCACAACCTGACATATCTATACCTCCTTTTCGAGTATAAAACATCTTATGAAGGGACAACGCCAAACGAAAGGGCTAATTTAATTTTAAATATACATGACTTATCTTTGGGCCTTCGCGCGCCCTGCTAACTTGCCTATTCAAACTTCGCCTCTGCTGCATACCATACAGTAAAATCAATTTGAAGCAGGTGATAGGCTTGCCAAGGAGGAGGCAGACACAACTTCTTAATCAAATCGGATTGCAGAATATAATGAATGAGGAAGAGCTCTCATCTGATGATTTGGAAATTATCGGGGCCGGATTTGAAACCTTGGCAAGTCTGTTCACATTTCTGGCACTGCTGAAGGCCAAGGAAGAAGGAACGAATTCGCTCAAGGGAAAATTAAGCCCACGCAAAAAAGCGCCGGACTAAGGTCTGACGCTTTTCAGCTATGTACGTTACTGATCAGAAACAGAACAGCTTACATCGGTTCATTATCCGGCTTCTTCAGCCACCATTTGCGCCAACGAACGATTAGAATCGTTAACACCAGCACACCTATACCGGCGAAAAAATAACCCAGATAACGCTCCACCAACGCGAATATCCGCTGCCACTGTTCCCCGAATATATTGCCAAGCCCAATAAACGTGAGGATCCAGATCAACGCTCCAGGATAAGCAAATAAGGCGAAGGTTCGAAAAGGAATACGAATAATTCCTACAAAGTAACCGAAAAATTGCCGGACCCCGGGCACAAAGAAACTGATGAATAGCATTTTATTCCCATATTTTTCATAGATTTTTCTCGTTCTTTCTATATGAGCTGGCTTGACCAACACCCATTTGCCGAACCGCTCCAGAATCGGAGCTCCAATTCGATGTCCCAGCACATAAGTCACCGTAATTCCGATCACAGAACCCGCATAGGCCATCAAAATGGCAGGCAGCAGATCGAGCACTCCTTTATAAGTCAAATATCCTGTATAAGTGAGCGTAGTCTGACCCGGAGGTAGCGGCAGGGCGATAAAATCAACGGGCAATCCAAGCAATAGCACAAAATAACCATACTGATCAAACATCCGTTCAATCCATTCCAATACATTCATTGAATTCCAATCTCCTGCTCGTTCATAAACTTAACCCTTAGTATGAACTTAAAGTTGACAATTCTAAACAGTCCCGGGTCGTAAATATATACTGGACCAAAGTCCAATGCATAGGCACCTCCCCAGTGCTCCTTACATATGATAAGCCATAAGGAAATAAGATCAAGTGGAGGTTAATAATATGGCATTAGGGCAAAATCAAGTGATTTATCAGGCTCATCCTAACACCATTCAATCCGTTAAAGATTTCAGAGATCAGATGCATCGCGTCGGTAAGCAGTATGTCAACCGCAATGTCCGAATTCAGACCATTGACGGCTTAACTTATGAAGGCAGGTTGTCCCACCTTGATGGCGGGCTGCTGTTCCTCAGTATTCCCGGTCCTCCCGGGCAAGGTCCTTGGTCTGGACATGAGCACGGACATGATCATGGGCATGACCACAACGGGCATGGACACGACCATGGGCATGGACACGACCATGGGCATGACCATGGGCATCATGACGGGCAGCATCCATGGAATTGGAACGAACACGGCCCTCACTACGGGCAGCAGCCCCGTTCGTTCTTCGGACCTTCCTACTATAACAATGTCATCCTTCCGTTAGTTCTATACGAATTGTTGGTTATATCCTTACTCTAACTTTACCTAGCCAAGAGCCTACCCTTTATTGTACTCTAACGTTCCAAAACAAAAAAGAGGCCCTTCATCTCAACTGATTAGAGATGAAGAGCCTTGCTGTGTCGCTTAACCGAATCTTCCAGAAATATAGTCATCTGTCCGTTGATCCGATGGATTCGTAAATATCATATTCGTATCATCATACTCTACCAGCTCTCCCATGAGGAAGAAGGCCGTTCGATCCGATACGCGAGCAGCCTGTTGCATATTGTGGGTAACAATAATAATGCAGAATTCCTGCTTCAGCTCAGCGATCAGCTCTTCGATCTTCGCCGATGAAACCGGATCAAGCGCGGACGAAGGCTCATCCATCAGGATGATGCTCGGACTTACGGCAATCGATCTGGCGATGCACAGACTCTGCTGCTGGCCGCCGGATAGAGATAGCGCAGATTGATTCAGACGATCCTTCGTCTCCTCCCACAGCGCTGCCTTAATCAATGATTCCTCGACAATCTGATCCAGCTTCTTGCGGTCGCGAATGCCATGATAGCGCGGGCCGAAGGCGATATTCTCATAGATCGATTTATGGAACGGGTTCGGGCGCTGCCAGACCATCCCTATTCTCTGACGCAGAAGCACGACATCTGTCTTCGGATCGTTAATATTCTCATCGCCAATCCAAATTTCCCCGGTGATACGTGATCCCTCAATCAGATCATTCATTCTGTTCAAGCTGCGCAGAAAGGTTGATTTCCCGCAGCCGGACGGGCCGATCAGCGCCGTAACCTGCTTGGCGGCAAAATCGAGCGAGATATGCTTGACCGCTTGCTTCTCCCCATAGAATACACTCAAATCTTTGGTAGATAGTTCTATATTTTGCATGAGAGCCCTCCTATTTCGCAGCCGTAAATTTCTTCATCATAAGACGGCCTACCCAGCGTGCCAGCAGGTTGAAGATGAGCACCATCAAGATCAGCACAGCGGAAGCACCGGCAGCAATTTGCGGAGCATCCGGAGCCAGTCCCTCCGAGTTGATCTTCCAAATATGCACGGCCAGCGTCTCTGCCGGTCGGAACGGATTCAACGGTGAGGTCGGGCTAAGTGGATTCCAATTGGTGAAATCCAGTCTGGGACTACTCATCCCGGCTGTGAACAGCAGGGCTGCGGCTTCACCGAATACCCGGCCAGCCGCCAGAATTGTACCGGTAAGGATCACCGGCATAGAGATCGGCAGCATGATCGATTTGATCGTCTTCCATTTGGAGATACCAAGCGCCAGACTCGCTTCCTTCTGCGCTGCAGGAACACCGGACAAGCCCTGCTCCGTAATCCGCACCATCAACGGCAGATTGAACACGGTTAAGGCCAGCGCCCCTGAGAACAGGGAGAAGCCGAGTCCGAAGGTATTGACGATGACGAGCAAGCCGAACAAACCGACGACGATCGACGGAAATGAAGACAAAACTTCAACAATCAGACGGATTGTATCCGTAATTTTGCCGGGCTTGGCATATTCGCTCATGTAGATTCCCGCACCAAGACCCAGTGGTACCGTTATGATCATCGTCAATACGAGCAGGAACAAGGAATTGAATAATTGCGGCCCAATGCCCCCGCCCTCCTTAATCGTCTGCGGTGCAGAGGTCAGGAAGTGGAAGCTGACATGTCCGAGACCACGGACCAGAATGAAGCCGAGCAGACCGGCCATGACAAGGACGATAATCCCAGCCAGAGTGACGATCACGGCAGTTGCAAGTTTATCTTTTGTTTTTGCACTCATCGCTGCGCTCTCCTTTCAAGCCAACGGACAACAAAGACGAAGACGAAGGTCATCATCATCAGAATGAATGCCAGCGTCCACAGTACGTTGTTCTGCATCGAACCCATGACTGTATTTCCCATGCTGAGTGTAATGACACTCGTTAAGGTCGAGGTCGATTCGAACAGGGAATGAGGGATATGTGGCGCGTTGCCTATAACCATCTGTACGGCAAGAGCCTCCCCGAAAGCGCGAGCCATCCCGAGCACGATCCCGGTCATGAGCGCGGGCAGTGTAGTCGGAATAACGGTGCGGGACAGCGTCTGCCATCTCGTCGCACCTAGCGCATAGGAGCCCTCCTTCAGCCCGGCTGGAAGGGAAGCGAGCGCATCGGTGGCGATCGAGGTAATTGTTGGCAGAATCATAATCGACAGTACCGTCGCACCTGCAGCGATACCTAGCCCTTGTCCCGGGAATATATCACGGTACAACGGCACGATTACGCTAAGGCCAACGAAGCCATATACGACCGAAGGAATCCCGGCCAGAAGCTCGATGACGGGCTGTAAATATTTTCGGCCGATATTCGGCATGATCTCCACCATGAATAATGCGGCGCTGATCCCCAGCGGAGCGGCGATGACCGCAGCCAACAAGGAGGTACTGAAGGAACCGATAATAAACGGCAAAGCACCGAATAGAGGTGGCTCTCCGTCCGGTTTCCAGGTCGTACCGAATATTTCGCTGAGCTTAAGCCCGTCTTTAAAGAATGCGCTCAATCCTTTTGTCGCTACAAAGTACACCATTGAGAAAATAATTACAACGAGCAGAACGATACAAAAGGAAGTTACTATTTTTCCGGTCCATTCTTCGATAACATGCTGTTTCACTTTTTGTTTTCTACCGGATTGAGTCATAAACCTCTCCCTTTACATAGCACTTAAAGAGGCAGATTATCCGCCTCCTTAAGTACCTATAGTAATGTTGTCAATTGTTATTTGGTAATATTGCCGTCTACATCGCGCTTGATTTGCATCTTGCTAGCCGGGATGTAGCCAAGCTCAACAACATCTTTATTCTGTACTTCATCGGAGAGCATGTAGTCGAGGAATGTCTTGACAATTTCACTCGGCTCACCCTTCGTATACATATGCTCGTAAGCCCATACCGGATAAGTTCCGTTCGCTACGTTATCTTCCGTCGGCTCAACGCCCTCGTATTTCACGGCTTTGATGGATTCATCGAGATAGGACAGAGCAAGGTAGCCAATCGCGCCTGGAGTTTCCTTCACCAGCTTCTTAACGGTACCAGAGGAATCCTCTTGGATCGCCCCCTGCAAATCTTCCGTCTTTGTGCCTAAGGCATATTTCTCGAAGGTTGCCCGTGTTCCTGAGCTGGATGGACGGTTAATGATCTGAATCTTCTGATCTGCTCCGCCAACATCCTTCCAGTTCGTGATCTCACCTGTAAATATCTTCACCAATTGATCCTTGGTCAAATTGTCAACTGTAATCTCCGGATTAATGACCGCCGCCATACCAACTACAGCAACTTGATGGTCAACCAGCTCTTCCGCTGGACCTGCATCCAGCTTCTCGGACGCGAATACGTCGGAGTTACCGATATCCGCTTGTCCCCCGGATACTTGCGTCAAGCCAGTTCCACTACCTCCGCCTTGCACTTGAATCGAGACCTTCGGATTCTCATCCATGAAGCTATGGCTAACTTGTTCGACCAGCGGCTGTAGCGCCGAAGAACCAACTGCCAGAATCGAGCCGGAGAGTTCCTTCTTGTCATTTGTTTCTTTTCCACTATTCGCGGATGTGTTGCCTGCTGAGGATGAATTGTCTGGTTTATTATCTGAGCTGCTTCCACAGGCGGCCAGCGTTAATGTCAGAATAATTGTTAATACCAACAGCATACTTTTTTTCATGATTCAGGTTTCCCCCTCATTTGTTTGTACATTTTGATTATAGAGGGCGAATATCAAAGCCATGTTTTCGTTTTGTAAACGGAGTGTAAAATATATTGACTCCCTTATGGCCGAGTTGTGCCCGAGAGCTTTTGGGGAGCCTGTGTGCGCAGCGGTAGAAAAGCCTGCAAATATGCAGGAATTTTCCAAATACTCAGCCCCGGGAGAGTGAATTCCTGCGTAAATGCAGGTATTTTATCTAGATCCGCCTGATTCTGCAGAAAAAGATGGAAAATCCTGCATTTTTGCAGGAATTCACCCAGAACAGGTGGTTTTGGACCAAAAACCTGCATTTTTGCAGTTTTCAACTTTGGGTAGGCGGCTGGAATGTGGTATGAACGTGGGATTACGGTGAGTATGTGTAATTACGTAGGATGCGCTGATAATTAGTGTAGGAAGCGTGCTAATATATGGAAACTCTTGCGAAATAGGCCAGGAAACGTACTCGGATGGGACATCGTGTATAGATAGACTGGGGAACGCTATTGGAGCGATTAAGGGGCCAAAAGGCGGGATTTCGTTGAAATAGCGAGATGATGTTTCGTTAAATTTATTTTAACGCTGTTTTTGGGGAAATAGCGATCTGTAGTTTAGAGAGAGACAAGGTGGTCACAACAATCACAACAACCAAGCCTCCTCAAAAAAGTGCTGCCCGAAGGCAACACCCTTTTGGTAAATATTAATTAAAATCGCCACCCGATTACTCCTCGACTGCAGGCTTGGAGAGCAGGCTGCTCAGCTCCTTCATGAACATGTTAATGTCCTTGAATTGACGATATACCGAGGCGAATCTGACATAAGCAACCTCATCCACCGGATACAATTGTTCCATCACGAGCTCGCCGATTTCACGGCTCTCTACCTCTGCATTCGCAGAATGGCGCATCTGGCGCTCTACCTCGGATACGATAGACTCTAATTGCTCGACGGATACTGGTCTTTTCTCACAAGCCCGCATCAGTCCTCGCAGTAATTTCTCGCGATTGAATTCCTCGCGGCTGCCGTCTTTCTTAATGACGATGAGCGGCATTTCCTCCACCATTTCAAATGTAGTAAAACGTCGGCTGCATCTCTCACATTCGCGACGGCGGCGGATCGAGCGATTCTCGTTAGCCGGCCTCGAATCAAGCACCTTCGTCCCCATATAGTCACAATACGGACATTTCACGCAAAATTGTCTCCCTTCTGGTTCTGTTAACTGCTATTCCTCTAAACAAGAATACCAATAAATAACTAAAAAAATCAGTAATGAAGTTTCAAATACCTGAGCATAATACTGTTACCAACCGCAAGGAGGTGAACAAACATGGCGCAAAATTCTTCTAACAACCTGGTAGTAAAACAAGCTACTGGTGCACTCGAGCAAATGAAATACGAAGTTGCTCAAGAGCTTGGCATTAATTTCCCACAAGATGGATACGCTGGTAACCTGACTTCCTACGAGAACGGTTCGATCGGTGGTTACATCACCAAACGTTTGGTAACGATCGCCGAACAACAACTGGCAGGTCAAGGTCAAAGTCAAGGACAATTCTAATAAGTGAATATTTAGGAAAGCATTGAAAGGCTGTTAGGCCTTTTAGTGCTTTCCTTATCTATTGTAACCGACGTTATCCTCAAAAATCATCATATATCTCGGAATATTGTTTATAGTAATGAGTTACCCGTTGCACATAATGCCGGGTCTCCCCGAACGGGATATCCTTGACCGTATCCAGATGGCCGTCCCAACGGCCGCTCTTAAGCCAATTCTTCACATTGTTCGGCCCTGCATTATAAGCCGCAATCATCGCGATCTGATTACCGTCAAATTGCTCGGATAAGGATTTCAAATACCAGGTGCCGATCTGTATATTCGCATCGATCTCATTCTTGACTTTATCGAGGGGCACCTTGTCATATTTTGCTTTCATAATAACCCATTCCGCCGTGTCCGGCATGATCTGCATAATTCCGAGCGCGCCTTTCTTCGATTCGGCACCGGACTTGAAATTAGTCTCTACCCGGATAATCGCCGCTACGATCAATGGGTCCAGCCCGTTCTCCTGAGCATGCTGCTTGATCTCTTCTTTATAATAGATCGGATAGAACATCGCAAGCCAGGCCGAATTAAAAAACAGAATGACCAGAAAACCAAGAAACAGGACGAGCAGCACCCGCTTTTTTCGCAGCAGCCTCATATAAGAACCTTTTCCCGCCAGAATTCTTCGATTTGGCGCTTCGTTTCTTCCGAGCCATATCGGTTGTCAATCAATATATCGGCTTTACTCTTCTTCAATTCAATATCCATCTGCGCGGCAAGCCTCGAATCGGCCTGCTCTAGCGTGAGATGATCCCGCTCCATCAGCCGCTTCCGCTGCACCTCTCTCGGCACATATACGACCATGATCTGCTCATAGAGCCCTTCTTGACCCGACTCATATAATAATGGAATATCGCAAACCACCAGACGATGCGGGTCCTCCGCTTCCAGCGCTCTCATCCTAGCTGTTATCTCACTGCGGATCACTGGATGGGTTAAGTCATTCAGCACTTGACGCTGCTTGACATCCGCGAACACGATCGCCCCTAGCTCTTTGCGGTTCAACGTTCCATCCGGGTTCAGCACAGCTTGACCGAAATGCTCAACAACTCTGGCCAGAACCGGATGCCCTGGCTCCATAATCTCTCTGGCGACCACATCCGCATCAATGATGGCTGCTCCTAGAGAAGCGAGCATACGGGAGACCGTGCTTTTGCCGGTAGCGATCCCGCCGGTTAATCCGATGTTCATCCTTTCACCCCACCGCTTCCTTGATTATCCGCAGAGCCAACCTTCCGTCTTACCTTACTCTTGCCAGCGCTTGTCCGCTTTAAAGGCTGACAGACCGGACAGAAATGAGTCCCGCGGCCTCCGACTACCGTCTTCTCAACCACATGCCCACAGACGACACAAGGCTCATCCTTTCGACCATAAATGCGCAGCAACTGCTGGAACATCCCCATCTCACCCTGTCCATTCACATAAGACTTGATCGAGGAGCCACCGGCCTCCACCGCTTCATTCAGTGTTTCAAGGATCATCGCATGCAATTTGCGAAGCTGCTCTTCGTGTAGCTCGCAAGCTGGCGTCTCTGGATGAATACCGGCACGGAATAACGCCTCATCCACATAAATATTGCCAAGCCCCACTATATATTCCTGATTTAAAAGTGCAACCTTGATCTTGGTGGTACGTCTGGCTATAACGTCCCGAAAAGCCTCATACGTAAATGCATCATCTAACGGCTCCAGTCCCAGCTTCGACAAGGGCTTATGGTTAAACTCATCCCCGGCTGCGAATAGATGCATCGTGCCGAACTGGCGAACATCCCTATATCTTAGTTCCGTTCCATCGGTAAAATAAAAAATAACATGTGTATGCTTTTCAACCGGATCACCGCTCTGATATAAGCCGTAACGCCCCTCCATCCTTAAATGCGAGACGAGTACGACACCGTCCATAATAAAACGCAGGAATTTTCCTCTGCGACCCATTTCCAGAATCCGATGCCCTGCCAAATCCAGCTCAAACTGATGAATATCATCGGGCTTCTGAATAATACGCGGCAATGACACGGTGACCGATTGAATCGTCTTGCCCACCACAAGATCTGTTAAGGTTCTTCTGACTGTTTCTACCTCCGGTAGTTCTGGCATCTCTATATTTCACCTCATTTATTTCGACAAAAAATCCCTAGACTTCACATCATTTACTTGGCATCATACCAATTCGCGCCACTGCTAACCTCTGCCTTGAGAGGTACGGATAGTTGCAGCGCCCGCTCCATCGTCTCAGGAACGAGCGTCGTCATCAGCTCCAGTTCCTCCGGCGGAACCTCAAATACCAGTTCATCATGCACCTGAAGCAGCATGCGGCTCTTCAATTTACGTTCGCGAAGCACCTCATCCATCATAATCATAGCGAGCTTAATAATATCCGCGGCGGTGCCTTGGATCGGCGTGTTCATCGCGGTACGCTCCGCGAACGAACGAAGATTGAAGTTGGAGGCGTTGATCTCTGGCAAATAACGGCGCCGCTCCAGCAGAGTCTTAACGTAGCCGTCACGCTTCGCCTCCTTGACAATCTCATCCATATAAGTACGCACACCCTGGAAGGCATCGAAATACTGATCTATGAATCGGGCCGCCTCCCGGCGAGTAATATTCAAGTTCTGTGACAGACCGTAATCGCTAATCCCGTACACGATTCCGAAATTGACCGCCTTGGCCGAACGGCGCATATTGCCATCCACCTGATCAGCAGCCACGCCAAATACCTTCATGGCCGTCTTCGTATGGATATCCATATCATGCAGGAATGCTTCCTGTAGCCCGTTATCTCCAGAAATATGGGCAAGCACGCGCAGTTCGATCTGCGAATAGTCCGCCGACAACATGAACCAGCCCTCTTCGGAAGGAACGAAGGCCTGACGAATCTTACGACCTTCCTCAAGCCGGATCGGGATATTCTGCAAATTCGGGAACTGACTGCTTAACCGACCGGTAGCCGTAATAGTCTGTCTGAAATAGGTATGCACCTTGCCCGTCTCCGGGCGAATTTCCTTGAGCAGCCCTTCCACATAAGTCGATTGCAGCTTGGCAAGCTGGCGGTATTCCAAAATATATTGCACGATATCATGGTAGGGAGCCAGCTTCTCCAGCACTTCGGCATCGGTAGAATATCCGGTCTTGGTCTTCTTAATAACCGGAAGCTGGAGCTTATCGAATAGCACCTCTCCCAGCTGCTTCGGTGAATTAAGATTAAATTCGAGTCCAGCAATGTCATAAATTCTAGCGATGAGTGAGCTAATCTGCGCCTCAAACTCCGCTCCGAGCTCCATTAATGTGCCGCGGTTCACAGCAACGCCTTGTTTCTCCATCTCCGCCAGGATGATGGATAGAGGCATTTCCAGCTCATAGAACAGGCGGTTCATCTCGACCTGCTCCAGCTCTTGCTTCTGCAGCGGCAAAATTTGCAGCAGGGCCGCACTTTTGCGGGCTAAATGCTGACTGAGCAGAGCCTGATCAGGGACCTTGAACTTGGCTCCTTTTCCATACACCTCTTCATCCGCAGCGACGGCTCCGATTCCGTATTTCGCCGCCAGCCCGCTTACCGTCTGGTCATTATTCGTCGGGTCCAGCAAATAAGCAGCAAGCTGAATATCATGCTCCGCTCCGCCGAACTCAATCCCCTGCCAATACAGGGTTAGATCGGCCCGATGCAGATCATAGCCACGCTTCGGCTTATTCTTATCCCCCAGCCAGTCAATGACAGGCTTGGCAACATCGGAATGCAGCACTTCGGGAGCAAGATAGAAATGCTCTTCCTCCGTAGACAGGACAACGCCCATCAACACAGCATGATGCGGATTCTCTCCATGGGACTCTACCACTACATTCTGAACCTCTGGCAACACCTCGACGAGCTGATGAATCGTCTGATCATCGATGACCGTCACCTGCACTTCTTCCAGAGCAGAGCCGCCAGCTTGCTCGACATCTTGGTGAGGGGCAAAAGACAGGCGCTCCAGCAGCGATTTGAATTCCAGCTTGCGCAACATCTGCGCCGCCTGCTCCTCCAGCACTCCGCTGAAGGCCATCTCCTCCCAGGAGCGCTCAACAGGAACCTCGCGGAATATCGTAGCGAGCTGTTTGCTCATGCGTGCGTCCTCCGCATGATTCACCAGATTCTCCTTCATCTTGCCCTTCAATTCATCGGTACGAGCCAGCACTTCCTCCACCGATCCAAATTGATGCAGCAGCTTCAGCGCCGTCTTCTCACCGATTCCCGGTACTCCCGGAATATTGTCAGACGCATCGCCCATCAGACCCTTCAGATCGATAATCTGCTCAGGCCGCAGTCCATATTTATCTTCAATCTCCTTGATACCATAGGGTTCAACCTCACTGATTCCTTTGCGCGTCAACGCGACCTTCACCCGGTCCGAGACGAGCTGGAGCATATC
Source organism: Paenibacillus aceti (assembly GCF_003614185.1). Lineage (GTDB taxonomy): Bacteria > Bacillota > Bacilli > Paenibacillales > Paenibacillaceae > Fontibacillus > Fontibacillus aceti. The sequence continues at coordinate 441,269 of NZ_KZ987724.1, read as the reverse complement.
CTTATCCCCCGTCACGACAAGCACATCAACTCCGGCCTCTTCTCCCTGCTTGCTGATCGTGCCGATAATATCGTCGGCTTCAAAGCCAGGCAGCTCAAACCAGGCGATGCCGAAGCTCTCCAATAGCTCGCGCATCAGCGGGAATTGCTCGGACAGCTCGGGAGGAGTCTTCTCCCGACCGCCTTTATAGTCTTGATATCCTTCATGGCGGAAGGTCTCTTTGCCCGCGTCAAAAGCTACCAGAATATGGCTCGGCTGCTCCTCCTGTAGCAAGCGCAGCAGCATATTCGTGAAGCCATAGACCGCATTCGTATGCACCCCGCTTGAACTGGTCAGCGGCGGCATCGCAAAGAAAGCACGATATATAATACTATTCCCGTCTATAAGAATCAATTTATTCATTTGACACCTCGTCCTTCTAAATACAGCTTCCTTTTATTTTAACACATGGAACCTTTATATAAAAAAGAAAACACCGGGGAATTCCCCAGTGTCTTATACAGATCAACAAGTCTAATGATTGAGATCAGGACGATGGCCTGTTACTAAGTATACCGCGCTCTCTCCGATATTCGTAGCATGATCAGCAATCCGTTCGATATAACGCCCGACCAGTGTCAAAGACATAGCTTGATGTAGCGATTCTGGATGATCGATCACGATTTTATAGAGATCCGTAATCGTCTGACTATACAGGTGATCTACCTCATCATCATCCTTCGCCATCTTATATGCCAGATCCGTGTTCTCATCCAGATAGGATTGCAGTGATTCCTGGATCATCAGTACGACCAACTCCGCCAGCTTCGGGATATCTACCAACGGCTTGATCAAGGTCTGACCTTCAAGACGCATCGTAACTTTAGCGATATCGATCGCCAAATCCCCCATCCGTTCCAAATCACTGGAAATTCTGAAGGCGACGAGAATCCGGCGCAAATCCTTCGCAACCGGCTGCTGCGTCACGATGAGGCGCGAGCCTAAATCCATAATCTGCTCCTCTAACTGATTCAGGTCATGGTCACGCTCAATAATTTCTTTTGCCCGTTTGGAATCCAGGTTCTTCAAGGCAGCGACAGCTTCAACGAGCGCATGCTCCACATGCTCTCCCATCGTCTGCAGCAATTCGCGGAGCTCATTTAAATTCTGGTCAAACTCCCGTCTTTGTATCATCTATAATCCTCCTTATGTCAACCGAAGCGGCCGGAAATATAATCTTCAGTACGAGAATCCTGTGGTGTCGAGAATAATTTACTCGTCTCATCCGCCTCTATAATTTCACCATTCAGAAAAAATACCGTCTTATCAGACACTCGCGCCGCCTGATGCATGTTGTGAGTCACCATCACAATCGTGTATTTATCTTTGAGCTTCTGAACCAGCTCCTCGATCTTGAGTGTAGAGATTGGATCTAACGCCGCGGTCGCTTCATCCATCAGCAGAATGTCAGGATGGACGGCGATCGCCCTGGCGATGCATAAACGCTGCTGCTGTCCCCCCGACAAACTCAGTGCCGACTTCTTGAGGAAATCCTTCACTTCTTCCCATAGAACGGACTGCCGCAGGCTCTGCTCCACGATTTCATCCAGTTGGGCCTTGCTTGTAATACCGTGCAGACGCGGCCCATAAGCTACATTATCATATATCGACTTAGGAAAAGGATTCGGCTGCTGAAATACCATCCCAACCCGCTTCCTGAGTGTCTCAACTTCTACAGCCTCGCCATAAATATCCTGGCCGCCAATCCGGACAGCACCTTCCACCCGGGTACCGGGAATCATGTCATTCATCCGGTTCAGTGTCCGCAGCAGCGTAGACTTTCCGCAGCCAGACGGACCAATGAAAGCGGTGATCGCCTTCTGCGGTATTTCGAGCGATATATTCTTAAGAGCCTGGAACTGATTATAGAATAAATTTAGTTGTTCTATTTGAATAGCTGTTGTCATGTCATCCACCTTCTTTGAGTTAAAGCTTCATCTTATTTTAGCGGACTTATGTAAAGGAAGATGGACAGTATTGTTAACGCAGTGTAAAAACTGCCGATATATGCTTCATTCTTCACACTCCACTAATTAATTGCTGTTAAATTCTGGAGCACATCTCCCGTTATTCTGGCCGCTTCCGTCGCAGATACGGACATTTCCTCGCCCCGACTCTTCACCACATCCGCCGATCCAGCAAGCTCGCGGAAGGTTTCATCCGCTTTGCCCACCCTCTCATAGCTTACGCTCATTTCATACGAAGTAGACTTCACCGCGGAAACGGTCTGCTCGATCAGGGAATGAATGATCTCCAGATCCTGCCCGATATCCTCCGAGAACTGCTTGGTCGATTGAGCCAGCTGGCGCATTTCATCCGCAACGACGGCGAAGCCTTGCCCGTGCGCCCCAGCACGAGACGCTTCGATCGAAGCGTTGATGGCGAGGATCTTGCTGCGTTCGGCGACCTCTCTGATCGAAGCAGTGATAGACGAGACCTCGTCCTTCTGCTCCAGGAGCTTCATAACAAGGCCCTGCTGCAGCTGCATCAGCTCCAGCACATGGGAGAAGGAAGCTTTCATCTCCTCCAGCTCTGCCCGTCCCGTTTCCGCCAGCCTGCTCATCCTCTGCGACTCAGTCAGACTCAATCGCGAAATGGACGATAGCTGCTCTACCGAGCTGGCGATCTCCAGCACATGACCCCGGCTTACCTGGATCACCCTGCTACGCAGCAGCTCGGTTCTGCGCTCTAATTCCCGCGAGATGAGCATCAGATCCTCCGTCGTTAATGCACCGTACAACCGGCCCTGTTCAGTTACAATCAAGCAGTCGTAGAATTCGGCATCCTGCCGCTCCAGAGCAGCATCCAAGAGTGTAAGCGCAGGAGTGGACTTCTCGCAAATCAGCGGCTCTGGAGTCGCGAACATGGTTGCTGGACGGCCATAGAACAAGTCAGCCGCAAATCTGCCCGCCAGATGCTTATAGAATTTATCACGCATAATTAGCCCGATCGGTACGTGATTATCATCACAAGGAACGACACAAGGTAGACCCGGATGATTTTGAAAAATATGCAGAACTTGCTGACATGATTCACTCTCCGATATCGCCGGCACATTCCTGCAGTACGTAGCGATCTCAACCTGACTCTCCTTATTTTCCACCGATCCGATCGGGCCCTGACCCTGGCCGTTCTTTACACTCCCTATCAACGCCAGCCTGCTGTCCAGTTCTTGCAGATCCATTACCCCTGCCCGGTTCCCCATACTCCATCACTCCTCGAGGTATGTATTTATATTTTTCTCGTATGTTAACATTGTAATCCCGCTTCATTCGAGGAATGTTAGTGATACTTAAGAACTATGTAAAAAAACAAAATCAGGAGAATAGGCTCAAAAAAAGATGCCCTCATGGAATAGTTACCCATGTAGAGCACCTTTCTTCTTGTTCACTACCAGCTTATAGCCTACTCCGCGGATCGAATCGATATGCACGGACTCCGGATCAAGCTCCAGCTTCTTCCGTAGTGAGCTGACATGGACGTCTACCGTCCGCTGTCCGCCGATATAATCAAAGCCCCATACCGCATTCATCAGATCATCCCTAGTAAGCACGACCCCCGGTTTCCGAGCCAGATAGAGCAGAACTTCAAATTCCTTCGGCCTTAGCGTGATCGCTTCGCCATTTAACACAACCTCATACTTATCCGGGAAAATCGCCAATGGACCGAGCGAGATCTTCGTAGTATCCTGCTCCTGAAGGGGCTCTCTCTCCTCGATCCCCGTCGCTCTTCTCAGCACCGCAGCTACTCGGGCCAGCAGCTCCGCCACACCGAATGGCTTCGTAATATAATCATCGGCCCCGGATTTCAAGCCCTGCACAACCTCTTCCTCGGCATTCTTGGCGGTCAGAATAATAATCGGTGTCTTCACGCCGATCTGCCGCAGCTTGCCTAGCACTTCAAAGCCGTTCATGCCCGGCAGCATCAGATCAAGCAGGATTAAATCAAATTCGCCCTGGGCCGCAGTATCGTATCCTAACAGACCATTATCCGCAACCGTAACTTGATACCCTTCATTGGTGAGATTGTAGGATAGAAGCCGCGATAACGTCGGTTCGTCTTCAATTACCAACAGTTTTTGAGTCATATTAACCCCCAAATTCATAATGCATGTCTCAATATTGAATAATATATCTTGTTTATTTCCTGGGAAAGTCAGAAGGAACGTCTCACCGGCAAGCCCATTCCCCCTGACAAGCCCAGCATAGCACCACAATGTTAACGCAGTGTAAAAAAACAAGAAAAATTAACGGGATACCTGTTTTATGCTAAATTTTGTGTAATTGGCAGTTCAATGAAGAACGTAGTCCCTTCGCCAACCCGACTCTCCACCGCAATCATTCCATGATGGAGATCAACCAGATGCTTCACGATGGACAGTCCAAGCCCCGTGCCGCCCGAGCTGCGCGACCTCGCTTTGTCAACGCGGTAGAATCGCTCGAAGATCCTCGGCAAATCCTTCTTCGGTATCCCGATCCCGGTATCGCTGATCGAAATTCGCACTCGCTCATCCTCTTGCTCCTCGCCGGAATCTACGATCTCCGCTTCGACCTTGACCCTGCCGCCTTCCAGCGTGTAGCTGATTGCATTGGACAGCAAATTCATGAACACCTGCCGCAGCCGATCTTCATCCGCCTCGATGAAAAGATGCTCCGGAACATTATTGCTTATCATAATCGATTTCCGCGAAGCGACTGGAAGCAGAACTTCATAGAGACTATCGATTAATTCTTTCAGCTGCACTGGAGAATATTCGAGGGGAACAAGCTTCGATTCAATCTTCGATAACTCCAGGATATCTCCGATCAGACGATTCAAGCGATCTCCTTCATCGTAAATAATCTGCAGGAAGGAACGCTCTGTCTCCTTATCCTCTACGCCACCACTTAGCAGCGTCTCTGCAAAACCCTTCACCGCAGCGATCGGCGTCTTCAATTCATGCGAAACATTCGCGACGAATTGACTACGCATCGTCTCAAGACGACGGATCTCGGTTACGTCCTGCAGCAGGAACAGCATTCCCCGATATTTGCCATCATCCTCGAACATCGGTACCCGCTCGAACTGCAAGGTGCGCTGTTCAGGATCATACACATTCCGCTCTTCCTTGAGATATTCCTTCGTATCCATGCCTTCGACCATAAACTGCTGGAAATCATGGTTGCGCTTCAGGTCAAGATAGGATTTGCCGAGGAATTTATCCTGCTCGACATGCAGGAACTGCTCGGCCTCCCTGTTCATCAGAGCGACCCGTCCGTCCGCTTCAACCATCAGAATACCGCCGACCATATTCGTCAGGACGCTCTGCAGCAAATCTTCATTATCGCGGATCACCTTCATCTGCTCCTGCAGACTGCCAGCCATCCGATTGATGGCCAGCCCGAGCTGTCCGATCTCATCCCGCCTGGTTAATTGCACCCTTGCATCATAATCGAGCCGCGAGATGCGATTCGCTACTAGAGTGATATGCTCCAGCGGCTTGGTCAGCCCTCTGGATATCCGATAGCTCACCAACGCCGCCGCCAGGAATAGCAACAGCAGGCCCCCTGCCATCATCAGCCAGCCCTTGCTCAGATCCCTCTCCACTGCCTTGAGACTCATCGACAGGCGGATATAGCCATCGAAGGACCCATCCTCTGAGATAACATGTTTGGCAACATAGAGCATATTCTCGCGGATGGACTCACTATAACGGATGGAACTGCCGATATCCCCCTTAGTCGCAGAGATAATCTCCTCGCGCTTCAAGTGGTTATCCATAGCGGAGGAGGCCATTTCCGAATCTCCGATGACCCTTCCATCCAAGGAAATAAAGGTAACCCGCGAATCCATCAATTGCTCCAGCTTCCTGGCCTGCGCCGAGTAATAATCGCCTTGGCTCCCATCGATAGCTCGGAACTGGAACGTGCTCTGCAGCAAGTCAATTTCCCGGGACATATTCTCCTCCAACGCCCGGATATGCGAATTTCTAAATAGCTGGGCCATCGTCAAACCTGACGCCAGCATGGAAATGCCGATCAGGCCCATTAATATAATTGTTAGTCGTGTCCGAAAGGTTTTCATTTATTTTAAAATACAGCTTCCCTAAAAGAGGCTAGCTTCTCCTTCGATGCTTGTTCTACGCCTGCATGCAGGCTGTCTCCATGCGAATCCATGGTAACGATGGCTGCAAAGCCGTCTACCTCTAAATGCCACATCGCTTCTGGAATGCCGAATTCAAGGAAATCGACTCCATTCACCTGCTTGATGCATTCAGCATAGTATTGCGCGGCCCCGCCGATCGCATTCAAATACACACCGCCATGCTCCTTAAGCGCGGCAAGCGTCTTCGCGCCCATTCCGCCCTTGCCGATCACCGCACGGATGCCAAACTTTTTGATAATATCTGCTTGATAGGGTTCCTCACGAATGCTCGTCGTCGGACCTGCCGCCTTCACATGCCAGCCCGCTTCATCCTTCAGCATTACCGGTCCGCAGTGATAAATGACGGCTCCGTTAAGATCGACTGGTGAATCATTATCGAGCAGATACTTGTGCAGCGCGTCCCGACCGGTATGCATTTCGCCCTTAATGATCACGACATCGCCTACACGCAGGCTGCGGATCTGCTCTTCGGTAATCGGCGTCTGCAGCACGACTTCGCGAGCCTGCGAAGCAGCGGCCGTCTGTTCAGCCGTTGTCGTTGCTTGCTGCTCGGACGAAGGCTCCGCCGTTGGAGTCGCCGTCTGTGGAACGGCTTCATCCTGAGTCGCTATATCCTCAGCTACCTCATTGCCCCGCTCATAGATCCATTTATGAATGGTGCCTGTCGCCGGATCGATCTCTACCCCTTGACGCCGGAAAGCCCAACAGTTATAAGCCACGGAGACGAAAAAGCTGGCTGGCAAGCGATTCGCCGCGCCGATCTTGCAGCCGAGCAGCGTAACCTCACCGCCAAATCCCATCGTGCCAATTCCCAACTGATTCGCCTTATCTACAATATAGTCTTCCAGCCGCTTCAAATCCGCATTCGGGTTCACATCATCGGCTGGACGGAATAATTGCTGCTTGGCCAGTTCATAGCCAGTCGTTCTGTCCCCCCCGATACCAACGCCGATGAAGCCTGCGCTGCAGCCCTGCCCCTGCGCCTGGTATACTGCGTGCAGAATGCATTTGCGGATACCGTCCAGATCCCGCCCAGCACGCCCAAGTCCCTCCAGCTCTGCCGGCAAGGAGTATTGGATATTCTTATTCTCGCAGCCGCCGCCCTTGAGGATCAGCCGCATCTCTATATAATCATTCTCCCATTGCTCGAAGTGGATTACCGGAGTGCCCGGGCCTAAGTTATCGCCGCTGTTCTCCCCGGTCAGTGAATCCACAGAGTTGGGACGCAGTTTTCCCTCCTTGGTCGCCCTTTGCAGCGCCACTTTGATGTTCTTCTTGATTTCAAGCTGATTTACTCCTATCGGTGTATGAACAATAAAGGTCGGCATCCCCGTATCCTGGCAAATTGGAGATACCTGCTCTTCGGCCATTTTGATATTCTTCGAGATCGTTGACAGGGCCAGACCGGCCCGAGTAGCATGGTTCTCACGCGCTTTCCCCCGTTGGATCGCCCGCCGTACATCGCCAGGTAAATTCGTCGAAGCTTCCACAATCAATTCATAAATACTCTCTTGAATTTGCTGCATTAACCTTGCTCTCCTCTCTATTGCTCGAAATGACATACGAAGTAACATATAAAATGCGTCTTCAAATGAATTGCTCAAAAAGGATTGCTGCCGATAGATTTATGCGCTTCATTAGCTTTATAATAACATAGTAAGATGTTTCCGGTTACAAAATTATACAGACTTTTCGCTAAAAAAGAGAGGTTTATCACAGATGAATTATCATTTTTCTGCTTATGTTTACCGCCTGCGTTCCATCAAACGCTGGAGCCTGATGCGCAGCACCGCCGAGGAAAATGTAGCGGAGCATTCCTTCCATGTCGCTCTGCTGGCGCATCTGCTATGCGAGATCGGCAACAAGCTGTTCCAGCGCCAATTAAATGCTGAACGAGCTGCGACACTGGCGCTGTTCCATGATGCGACCGAGGTATTTACCGGCGATATTCCGACCCCGGTGAAGCATCATAATCCGAAGCTGCTGGCCAGCTTCAGAGAGATGGAGAGCATTGCCGGCGAGCGGCTGCTAGCTATGATTCCACCGGAGCTCAAGGCGAGCTACCAGACTCTGCTGTTCCCAGCTCAGACCAGCGGCGATCCGAGCGAGGTCGAGCTGATGAAGTACGTGAAGGCCGCCGACAGCCTGGATGCGTACTTGAAATGCAGCTGGGAGCTTACCTGCGGCAACCGGGAATTCGCCGTTGCCAAGGAGCAGCTGCTGGACAAGCTGGAGAAGCTGAACCTGCCAGAGATCAGCTACTTCCTCGAGCACTTCGCCCCCAGCTTCGAGATGACGCTGGATGAGCTGTCCGAGCTGCCGGAGCAGAATTAAGCGCTGCTCATAATGAAGGAGAGCGACGGACGCTATAGCTCTAGGTGCGCCGCTGCGCTTGCGCTGTGCGTGAAACGCTGTGTATGACGCTGTGTGTGACGCTGTGTGTGACGCTGTGTGTGACGCTGTGTGTGACGCTGTGTGTAAAAGCCTGCAAATTTGCAGGCTTTTACCTACTTATCACCTGTTTTGGTGAGAATTCCTGCAAATATGCAGGCTTTATCTACGTTTTCCTTGAATTGAGGCCGAAACCTCGAAAAAAGATGCATAATCGCAGGAATTTCTATCCTAATCCAGATTTCTCCTCAAAAGCCTGCATTTATGCAGGAATGACTGGGTCGAGCTGGGCCAAGCAAGAAGAAACTCTTCACACGTCCCCAAAGCAACCTCAAGCAAGTCTACTACATACTATTCCGATAAAGCTCCAGCCTAGCTAATTACTCCTCCTCAAAAAAAACTAAATTACTCCGTTCACACCAACGCCCTCTGTGCCACTGGTTACTCTAATCTGATTACGCCAATCTGGTGCATCCTAAGTTACTCCCACGCTGACCCTACTCCGGCCAATATATTAGCGATGTTGAAGTTATGTTCGTTCGGATTGGCGCAGCCTTATAGAGTGCGGTGCAGGAAATTGCGGCGCAAACTCGACCAGAGAACAAACAAGCCTTCCCAAGTTAGGCTTCGACTGAAGAAGCGTAAATCGGGAAGGCTCTTCTAAGCTGCTATAGCTCGTCCAGTTCCATAAATCCACTAACCGTTGATGATCTCTCCGCCATTAATGTGGAGCACTTGTCCGCTCATATAGGATGAGTCATCACAAGCCAAGTAGACGTAGGCCGGGGCTAGTTCCTCCGGCTGGCCAGGGCGCTGCATCGGAGTATCACCGCCGAACGTAGACACCTTCTGCGCATCGAAGGTCGATGGGATCAGCGGTGTCCAGATCGGGCCGGGCGCTACTGCGTTGACGCGAATCCCCAGCTTGCCCACGATGTTCATGGACAAAGCCCGGGTGAAGCTTACGATCGCCCCTTTCGAGGCCGAGTAATCGATCAGTTGCGGGTTACCGCGATAAGCCGTTACAGAGGTGGTATTAATAATCGCACTCCCCTGCTTCATATGTGGCAGCGCAGCCTGGGTTATATAGAACATACCGAACACATTAGTCCGGAAGGTTCGCTCCAGCTGCTCCGAGGTAATCGCCGTAATGTCCTGCTGTGGGTGCTGCTCTCCGGCATTGTTCACAAGGATATCCAGCCCTCCGAGCTGAGATACGGTCTGCTGCACAGCCTGCTTCGCAAACGCCTCATTCCCGATATCGCCGGGAATCAATAGACATCTTCTGCCTTCCTGCTCTACCTCACGCTTGGTCTTCTCGGCATCCTCATGCTCGCTCAAATAGACGACCGCGATATCCGCGCCCTCCTTGGCATAAGCGACAGCCACTGCCCTTCCTATACCGCTGTCCGCTCCGGAAATCAGAGCCACTCTATTCAGCAGCTTACCGGCCGCTTTGTAAGGCCCCTCATAATTCGGGAGTGGAGTCATCTTCTGCTCCAGTCCAGGCTGCTGATTCTGATGCTGCGGCGGCATCGTCGGTTTACTCTGTCCACTACTAGCCATTGCTATATCTCGCTTCCTTCCTGTCCAAATTCATCGAGCTCCTTCATTAGAATGAGCTTAGACAGGTGAGGTTATGCGGTAATTGGACTCACTACTTGCGAACTTGCCGTTTACGAATTTAAATAATAGAGCTATATACCATGAAAAAGCTGATGAGCAGAACGAGAACGGCTACGATAGAGCTCAATGTGGCCAGTTTACTGCTCTCGGCGGTTATGCTGCGGTTCGAACGGATTCCTTCGATCGCCAGACGCAGCGGTTTGCCCATAATGCCGCCCACGGCGCCAATGCCAAGGAACAACAGAACGATAACGATCATCCACGGCACCGAATATTCTCCCTTACTCATCATATACCCGCCACTGATTAATTGAATAACAAGGCCGATCTGTGCAAAAGTATTCAGAGATTTGACGGCAGCCATCGTGCCCTCCTGTGCAGCCGGAGATAATTTGCTGACTTTCGCCATGACAAAGGGCAGCACCAGATAGAAGCCCAATGCTAGAGTGCCTACAATATGCAGAAACAGCATGATTTTATACATATCCTGATCATCCTTCCAAAGTAAATTAGATTTATTACAATCTATTATACCTATCATTGCTAGGAAATAAAAGGAACCCCCTATTACAGGAGGCCCCCATAATCCCATAATTCCGAAGACTTGAAAATACTAGAGATTACATATTACGAATGACATGGTCCGCAAATTCCGAGCATTTCACTTCTGTCGCGCCTTCCATCAGACGGGCGAAATCATAGGTTACTGTCTTGTTATTGATCGAAGTCTCCAAGCCTTTATAGATCAGAGCAGCCGCTTCCTGCCAACCCAAATGCTCCAGCAGCATGACGCCGGAGAGAATGACCGAGCCCGGATTCACGACATCGAGATCCGCATACTTCGGAGCTGTACCATGCGTAGCTTCAAAGATGGCATGCCCTGTGACATAGTTGATATTCGCTCCAGGAGCGATACCAATGCCGCCAACCTGAGCTGCCAGCGCATCGGACAAGTAGTCGCCGTTCAAGTTCAGTGTAGCGATAACATCAAAATCAGTCGGACGAGTCAATACTTGCTGCAGAGCGATATCGGCGATCGCATCCTTGACCAGGATCTTGCCAGCCGCCAGCGCATCCTGCTGAGCCTTATTGGCAGCATCCGCACCGGATTGCTCCTTGATACGATCATATTCAGCCCAAGTGAACACCTTATCGCCAAATTCGGCTTCCGCCACCTCATAGCCCCAATTTTTAAAGGCGCCTTCGGTAAATTTCATAATATTACCCTTATGAACAAGGGTCACGCTCTTGCGATCATGCTTGATCGCATATTCGACAGCTGCACGAATCAGACGCTTCGAGCCTTCCTCAGATACCGGCTTGATGCCGATCCCAGAAGTTTCAGGGAAACGAATTTTGGTGACACCCATCTCATTTTGCAGGAAGCTAAGCACCTTCTTCACTTCCTCAGAGCCTTCTTTATATTCAATACCTGCATAGATATCCTCTGTGTTCTCACGGAAAATAACCATATCCACCAGTTCAGGCCGCTTCACCGGAGAAGGAACGCCGTCAAAATAACGGACCGGACGCAGACATACGTACAGATCGAGCTCTTGACGCAGCGCAACGTTCAGGGAACGAATGCCCCCGCCGATTGGCGTCGTAAGCGGACCCTTGATCGCTACAATATACTCACGGATCGCAGCAAGCGTATCAGCAGGCAGCCATTCCCCGTATGTATTAAAGGCCTTCTCACCCGCAAACACTTCATACCAGGCGATCTTCTTCTCGCCATTATATGCCTTCTCAACCGCCGCATCCAGCACACGCTTCGACGCTCTCCAAATGTCGCGGCCGGTGCCATCACCCTCGATGAAAGGAATAATCGGGTTGCTAGGGACCTGCAATTTACCGTTATCGATGACGATTTTTTCTCCCTCTGTTGGAAGGTCAAACTTAGAAAGTTGCAGCATGTTTATATGTTCCTCCTCGTATATATTTAATGAACAGGCTATCACCTGGTTCTCATTCTAACACAAGTGGCGGGAAGATTTCCCGCCAGATCCATTATCTAAGATCGATTGGTATATATTTCTGATTCGTGAGACCCGTGTACTCAGCACGCGGGCGGATAATCCGGTTATCATCAAGCTGCTCCAGAATATGCGCGGTCCAGCCGGACAAGCGGCTGATCGCGAAGATCGGAGTGAATAAATCGGATGGAATACCCAGTAATGTGTATACAGATGCAGAATAGAAATCGACATTCGGTTTAAGACCCTTTTGACTCGTTACCAGTTCCTCAATCCTCACAGACATTTCATAGAGAGTTGAATCGCCCTTCAGCAGGCCAAGCCCGCGGGACAGCTTCTGCAGATGCTTAGCGCGCGGATCGCCGTTCTTGTATACCCGATGTCCGAAGCCCATGATCTTCTCTCTATTTGCCATTTTGTTCAAAATATAAGGTTCCACATTGTCGAGGCTGCCGATCTCTGTCAGCATCTTCATAACTGCCTCATTGGCTCCACCATGAAGAGGTCCCTTCAAGGTAGCGATCGCCGCGGTAATACCGGAGTAAATATCCGACAGCGTCGCAATCGTAACGCGAGCCGAGAAGGTCGATGCGTTCAGTTCATGATCGGCATGCAGCACAAGTGCTTGATCCAGAGCCTTGACCGCGATCGGGTCCGGTTCTTCTCCGGACAGCATATAAAGGAAATTATGCGCTAGCGACACATTCTTCAACGGAGCAATCGGCTCCTCGCCTTTGCGAATCCGGGCAAACGCCGCAATAATCGTAGGGAGTTGCGCTTGCAGCTTGATAGCTTTCGTCTGGTTGCTTTCTCTAGAGTTGTCATTCGCATTCTCATCGTATAGAGCTAGTGCCGATACAGCTGTACGCAGAACGGCCATCGTGTTGGAGTCAGACGGGAATAATTTCATTTGAGCTACAAGCGATTCTGGAATCGCCGCATAATCACTCAACTGCTGTTGCAGAATTGCAAGCTGTCCCTTGGTTGGCAGCTTCCCATACCAGAGCAGATAAGCGGCTTCTTCGAAGCTTGCCCGCTCGGCCAGTTCATCGATATTGATCCCGCGATAAGCCAGCACGCCGTCATGTATGGAGCTGATTGAAGAAGTCGCAGCGACGATTCCTTCAAGTCCTTTGGTAGCTGTCATATACATCTCTCCTTACAAATACGAATTTTGGAAAACAAACCATTGAAAACATTTTCAATTTTAAAGTTTAAAATTTTCGCAATATGGCATTGGAAATAGAAGTGCAGGGAGGATTTGGTACGATAACTCTCTTGAAATAATCATACTGGATTTCCCCGAGCATGGGAACAACTTGAGACGTTGTATACACATCAAATTATTTAATCAGATATATAAAGAAATTTTTATGACATTGACGATATGCAATAACAAAAGTCACATTATTCTACGAAATCACAAGAAAATTGTTTCTGTAATACTAATTTTAACGACGCAATAGAAATAGAATAAGACCTGTCCCGTCCGAGGAGGCTGAAACCATGGATCATGTAGTAACCAAACGAATACTGCGCGGAGCCTGGGTATGTCTCGTTGTGCTAGCATTATGCCTCTCATTCTATTGGGTCTTACCGCTGATTTATCCCTTTCTGATCGCCTGGATCATCGCCTATGCCATGAATCCATTCGTCCGCTGGCTGCAAGTTACTATGAAGCTGCCCCGCTGGGCCTCGGTGACCCTGGCTCTGCTCGTCTATTTTGCTGCCGGAGCGATCGTCATTACCGCAGCTGTCACGCGGTTGGTCAAGGAGATGATCCATCTAGCCGACACGATCAATGTGCATATTGGAGAATGGCGGGACCTGTTCGTATCCTGGGGACGGAATGAAGAGTTGCAGAGGCTGATTAGTGATATCAATTCTTTTATCGTGAGAAATCCGGGTTATAATGATACATTCACCAAAAATGTCGATAACGCGGCCTTGACGATCAGCTCGGCGATTTCGAGGATGATTACCAGCTTCCTGAACGGTGTCATCCATGTAATCACTTCACTGCCCAGTCTGGCTCTGATCCTGTTGATCATCCTGCTCTCAGCCTTCTTCATCAGCAATGGATGGGATAAAAATAAACGAATGGTGCTCAGCCTGGTACCGCAGGCCTGGTTCAAAACGGGGAATGTGATACGAAATAATCTGCAGATGGCCTTATTCGGATACTTGCGCGCCCAGTTCATTATGATCACGATCACGGCCTTCGTCGTCTGCATCGGGCTGCTCATTCTTCGAGTCGACTCACCGGTCACTTATGCGATCCTGATCGGGCTGGTGGATCTGCTGCCCTATTTAGGCGTAGGTACGATTCTGATTCCGTGGCTTACTTACGCCTTCATGACCGGGAATCTCGCGCTAGGCATTGGGCTGTCGATTCTCTATGGTGTCGTCCTCATCTCCAGGCAGCTGATCGAACCCAAGGTGCTGGCTACCAGCGTCGGGCTCGATCCGTTGCCTACTCTCATATCCTTGTTCGTCGGCTTAAGATTGTTCGGCGTCCTCGGACTCATTATCGGCCCGGTCTCGCTCGTCGTGATCAACGCCATTATTAAAGCCGGCGTGATCAATGAGTTAAGAGACTACGTCATGAACGGGAGACTTCGATAGCGCCACGGAGCAGAGCTACATCTCTTCCGGCGCTTGCAGGCCGATCAATCTAAAGCCATTGCCAAGTGTAATCTGAACACATTTAACAAGGCTAAGACGAGCCGTTCTTAATGCGCTGTCCTCTACAAGAATAGGACAATCATGATAGAAACGGTTGAACGCATGGGCCAAATCGATCAAATAGCGGGTGACCACCGAAGGCTCAAGCTTGATCGCAGCCTGCCCGACCCGTTCCGGAAACAATGCGAGCTGCTTCAGCACCTTGATTTCAGCTGGATGCTGCAGCATAGAGGGGGCGAATTGCCCTGCCAATATGGGGGAATCAACCGACGCTGGATCAGCAGCCGGATCAGCGCCCGCCTTACGCAGCACGCTGCAGGTTCTGGCGTAACAATACTGAGCATACGGCCCGGTCTCGCCCTCGAAGCTAAGCGCCTCATTCCAGGAGAACACGATGTCCTTAATCCGGTTCGCGCTGAGATCATTGAATATGACCGCACCGACGCCAACCTGCCGAGCTACCTCATCTTTATTTTCAAGCCGCGGGTTCTTCTCTTCGATGATCTCCTCGACCTTCTTAATCGTCTGTTCAAGTAGATCCTCCAGCTTCACGACATTGCCCTTCCGCGTGGACAAGCTCATCCCTTCCAGACTTACGCGGCCAAAAGGAACATGGATCAGTTCCTCCTTCGCCCATTCATAGCCCATCAATTCGACGACCTTGAACCATTGCGCGAAATGCAGGCTCTGCGCGTAATCCGTGACATAGAGCGCCTTATCAAAAGAATAAGTCTGCTTGCGGTATAGGGCCGCAGTCACATCACGGGTATGATAGAGCGTGCTTCCATCCTGCTTCAGCATCAAGGCTGGCGATATCTGGTAAGCATCGAGACGCACGAGCCAGGCCCCTTCATCCTCCTCCAGAAGCTGCTTATCCTTAAGCTCCTGTACCACCGGCCCCATCTTATCGTTATAGAAGCTCTCTCCGGTGAAATAGTCGAACTCCACCCCGAGTAGATCATATATTTTCTGGAACTCAGCCAGGCTAATATCGACAAAGCGCTGCCATAGCGCCAGCACATCCGCATCTCCCTGCTCCATCTTCACGAAGCAAGCCCTTGCCTCGTCCTCAAGCTCCGGCGTGGCCTCTACTTCCTCATGGAACTTCACGTACAGGCGAAGCAATTCATCGATCGCTCCTTCCTCCAGCCGCCGTTCATCGCCCCACCAACGATAAGCAATGATCAGTTTGCCGAACTGAGTACCCCAATCGCCCAAATGGTTAACCCCGATACATTGGTAGCCGAGGAAGGAGTGGATTTGATACAGCGCATTCCCAATCACCGTCGAACGTAAATGCCCCACATGGAACGGTTTGGCGATATTCGGCGAAGAGAAGTCGATCACAACCGTCTTGCCAGCACCGATGTCCTTAGCACCGTAACGCTCCCCTGCACTTAATATCGAAGGCACCACATGCCCGGCCAAATAGCTCTGCTTCAAGAACAGATTCAAGTATCCAGACACCGTCTCGATCCGATCAATGACCTCCTGTCCCACAGGCTGCGCCTCCAGTGCATCCTTCAGCTCTGCAGCAATCTGCGGCGGGGATTTCCGCAACTGCTTGCTTAATTTGAAGCAAGGCAAGGACAGATCACCAAGAGCCGCATCCTTTGGATACTCCAGCATCACCACGATCTCCTGTTCCGAAATTCCGTCCAACCCCGCTGCCAGCAGCTGAGCTATTTTAAATTTGATCATCTCCATTTACTTCATCTCCTTTAATTTAATTGTAAAATAAAAAAGCCCCCCATCTCTTAATGAAGAGACGAGAGACTTATGTTCCCGCGGTACCACTCTACGTGCCGAACCACCCGGGTTCAGCCAGCTTAGGGTCGGTTAACGTCCGACGGCCGGGTCCTCCTACCACTCATGCTTCAGAAGACCATCTCCCGGGTGCGCTTCGCTCGGCCTCCCTGCACCGGCTTGCACCGTCCCGGCTCGCTAATTGCAGGTTGAGGAGGAGCTACTCTCCCGATCGTAGATATTTATTAGAGGTCAGTTCAAAAAATCCGCTTTTTTGATACCGACATTGTATACATAGGATCAGCAAAAGTCAACGCCGATAAAATGTAATCGACCCATCCTTCATTTTCTTCTCTATCCATTTCAAGAGCAGCTTCCGGTAGATGAGACGGGTTAGCGGGAACACCATCGTAAAACCGATGATATCCGTTACGAAGCCTGGTAGAAGCAGCAGTATTCCACCAAAGAATACGCACATTCCATCCAGCATAGTACGTCCGGGAATTTGCCCCCCGTTCATCTGCGACTTCGCATCAGCCATCACTTTGCTGCCTTCAAACTGCATCATGACCCCGCCGATAATCGATGTCGCAACGGTCAGGAAAATCGTCTTGCCCAGACCTAGTCTCTCTCCAACCTCAACATATCCCCAAAATTCGACAATTGGAAATAAAACAATCAAAACGGCAATCCATTTGCGCATAAATAACTCCTTTTCACTAGCAAGTTTCTTCGGCAAGAAATTCCTATGACTCATATTTTACCGTTTTGGGACCGCATAATCAAAATTGTTCAGGATTGGCTCGCCTTTTCAAACGCGGAATACCATTCAGGGAACACCTTCTTGAACTGCACGGGCTTGAAATCCTCGCGTCTGACCACATAGTGGATCGAGGAGCCTGTGACGCAGAGCGTACCCTCGCCATTCAGCACCTCATAAGCATATTCGGTCTTGACTCCCCCATTCTGCTTGATCCAGGTGCGAAGCAGCACTTCTTCCCCATAACGGATTCCCCGCTTGTATTCTACCTTCATTTCCTGCACGGGAGAAATATATCCGGACTGCTCCATTTCGAAATAGCTAAGGCCCAGATCCTTAGTCAATTTCAGCCGTCCCGCTTCAAACCACTCTAAATAATGAGAGTGATAAATAATCCCCATCATATCGTATTCAAAATATTTAGGTGTGATGCTCAGTTCGCTTACGTACATCCTGTAACAGCTCCTCCTTCTGCGTTTGAAATGTTAAAAAAAGCAATGGAAAACCGGCTTTGCGGTTGTCCCATTGCTTCTTCATCGCCTACAAAATAATGGCGTTACTCTAATTAGTTATGAACTTGGCCAACCTTGATCAAGTTAGTCGAACCGGAGCTTCCCAGCGGAATTCCTGCAGTAATCACTACAAGATCGCCTTCAGCCACGATACCGGAATCAAGTCCGCCCTTCATCGCATTGTCGAACATTTCGTCTGTAGAAGTAGCTACTTGACCTTTCACTGGAACAACGCCCCAGTTCAGAGCCAGACGACGCAGAGTTTGATCTTGAGTCGTTACAGCGATGATCGGTGCTTGCGGACGATACTTGGATACCATACGAGCGGTATAGCCTGTTTCCGTCGAAGTAATGATCGCTTTGGCATTCAATTCAAGAGCAGAGGTCGTTACAGCTTGGCTGATCGCTTCTGTAACTGTCGTCTCTTGAGCGATTCTTTGTTTTACAAGAATTCCATGGTAGTCCAGCGCAGATTCAGCCTTCTCAGCGATACGGGACATCGTCTGTACAGACTCAACAGGGTATTTACCTGCAGCCGTCTCGCCAGACAGCATGATCGCATCTGTTCCGTCAAGGATCGCATTCGCTACGTCACTTGCTTCAGCACGAGTAGGTCTTGGATTGCGTTGCATGGAATCGAGCATTTGTGTTGCCGTAATAACCGGTTTACCGGCACGGTTACATTTCTCGATCATCAATTTTTGCACGAGCGGCACATCTTCAGCAGGAATTTCTACGCCGAGGTCACCACGTGCTACCATCAGGCCGTCGGACACTTCAAGGATTTCATCCAGGTTGTCCACACCTTGTTGGTTCTCGATCTTCGAGATAATTTGAATATGAGTTGCGTTGTTGCTCTCGAGCAATTTACGAATTTCAAGCACGTCGCTTGCTTTACGAACGAAGGAAGCCGCAATGAAATCGATGCCTTGCTCAATCCCAAACTTGATATCGTTAGCGTCTTTCTCAGTAATCCCTGGCAAAGAGATGTTGACGCCTGGAACGTTAACACCCTTCTTGCTCTTGATTGTACCGCCATTTACGATGCGGCATTTGATTTCCGTACCTTGAATTTCTTCAACGGCCAATCCGATCAGACCATCGTCGATCAGGATCGTCGAACCCACTTTCACATCTCCAGGAAGCTCTTTGTAAGTTACAGAGATGCGGTTCTTGTCACCGAGGATTTCTTCGGTGGTCAAAGTGATGAACTCATCTTGTACAAGTTCAAGTGGTTCTTCTTTTAATTTACCGGTGCGAATTTCAGGACCTTTCGTGTCCAACAGTATGGCAATCGTTTTCCCCAACTCTTGGCTCGCTTGGCGAATCGTCTTGATCCGATTACCATGCTCCTCGAAATCACCATGCGAGAAGTTAAGGCGAGCAACGTTCATTCCGGCCGTGATCAGTTTCTTGGTGTTCTCTAACGACTCACTTGAAGGACCGATAGTACATACGATTTTTGTTTTGCGCATTTTGGGTTTCCTCCGTTTTTATGTTCTCTCTATATTTTTTTGATACATCTTTTCCAACAACTAAATCTACTACATTTTGTCCGATTTGTATAGGCATTTTGTCATATCAGTCCAACTGTCCTATTCATTTCCCGAACCGGAAGATTCTATAACAACGTTTTCTTCCGTCTCCACATGGGCTTCCTCCGGTTCTTGAACGGACTCTTCGCCAGACGGTTCTGCGACCGCTTCATCGGTCTTGGAGCACTCCGCAGCCTCGCTCGCCTGCTCCGTATATTTGCCGATCTTGCGGAATTTGCGATAACGATCCTCCAACAGCTCGTCCGAATTCATAATGGACAGCTCCTGCAACTGAACCAGCAGTTCCTGCTTGACTGCCGCAGCTGTCGCATCATAGTCACGATGCGCCCCGCCACGTGGTTCAGGGATAATCCCTTCAATTACTTCCATCTCCATCAGATCCTGGGCTGTAATCTTCATCGCTTCAGCCGCCATATCCGCTTTGGAGGCATCCTTCCATAGAATAGAGGCTGCTCCATTAGGTGAAATAGCGGAGTATATCGCATTCTCCAGCATCAGCACACGGTTACCGACACCTAGCGCCAAGGCACCGCCGCTGCCACCTTCGCCAATCACTACACAGATTACAGGTACGCGAAGCGCAGCCATCTCCATCAGATTGCGGGCAATCGCCTCGGATTGTCCTCTCTCCTCCGCAGTACTTCCCGGATAAGCACCCTTCGTATCGATAAAGGTGATCACAGGTCTGCCGAACTTCTCGGCTTGATGCATCAGACGCAGCGCCTTACGGAAGCCTTCAGGATGCGGGCTGCCGAAGAAGCGGGCGATATTATCCTTCGTATCCTTACCGCGCTGCTGGCCGACCACAGTCACAGCGGTCCCGTCCAGCTTGGCCAGACCGCCGACGATCGCCAGATCGTCTCCGAACAGACGATCCCCGTGCAGCTCGATGAAATCATCAAAGATCAGGTTGATTAAATCGAGCGAGGTCGGACGCTGATGATGTCTGGCCAGATGCATTTTCTGTGATGGCGAAATGTAGCTGTAGATCTCTTCCTCCAACTGCTTATAACGTTCCTCCAGCCGGGCAACCTCTTCGCTGAAATCGATTCCCTTCTCCTGGCCGAACTGCTCCAGCTCATTAATTTTCTCGCGCAGTTTCACAAGAGGTGTCTCAAAAGGCAATTCTCCAGCCATTTATGCCCCTCCCTTCACGCTGTGCAAGTCGATCAATTTCGTCAGCATCGCCTTGAGTTCCTTACGATGAACAACAAGGTCCAATTGGCCATGCTGCAGATTGAATTCCGCAGTCTGGAAATCCTCCGGCAGCTTCTGACGGATCGTCTGCTCAATGACAATTCTGCCGGCGAAGCCGAACACAGCTCCTGGCTCAGCGATAATAATATCGCCAAGCATAGCAAAGCTGGCCGATACGCCACCCGTAGTCGGGTCCGTAATGACCGAAATATATAGTCCTCCCTGTTCATTCAAGCGGGCCAAGGCAGCGCTTGTCTTCGCCATCTGCATCAGGCTGAGGATGCTCTCTTGCATACGGGCCCCGCCCGATGTTGAGAAGATAATTAATGGAACACGCTTGTCTGTAGCCGCTTCAATCGCACGGGTAATTTTCTCGCCGACAGCCGAGCCCATGCTTCCAGTAAAGAAATCAAAGCTCATCACCGCTACAACGACAGGAAAGCCTCCAATCGTCCCTTCACCGGTAATTACAGCTTCACGAAGCCCCGATTTCAGAGCCTGCTGCTCTAATTTGAGCGCATATCCCGGGAACTCCAGCGGATCTTCGGAGACGATATCTTGATCATATTCTACAAAACTGTCTTCATCCATCGTAATACGGACCCGTTCCATCGCATTCAGCCGCATATGATGGCCGCAGGAGGAACATACCTTGAGATTCTTCTCCAACTCTTTGCTGTATTGTATGCTGCCACAGCGGCTGCACTTATTCATCAGACCTTCCGGGATTTCACGCTTCGGCCGTTCTATCGGCTCTCCATTCGCGTCAGTACCCAAACGTTCTGAAGGAATGGTCGCGTATTTTCTTTTTTTTTGGAATAAGTCTTTAAACACAACTACACCTCTTCAGCCGTTAATTTATTACTACTCCCGTACACCCGAAAACAAGGACATAACATGTATAAACAGTTGTCTCCTTGTTCTACGGACGCAATATTGAATTTAATACTTCTTGGACCTCTTCCAGTTCTCCTGAAGGAACTAATATTTCAAACTGCTGTTTGGATAAATTAACAGGACGTGTTTGGACTAGAAAGCCTTCCTCTGTGAGTTTTGATTTGATCATTTCCGCAATTTTAGCGGTAGGAGCAATATACATTACGGTCCACATGCCCTACTCCAAGCCCCCTAACCTCTCAACTTAAGCCCGTATAATAGAGTAATGATAACATAATGTTCAAAAGTCCCGCAACAGAGCAAGGCTGTGAAAACAAAGCGAATGCCGCGCATTAGCCCGGCACTTATAGATTAACAAATTAGATGTAATAAGACCAGAAAAACTCAAGTTTAGCTCAGTTCCTGAATCAATCTGTCGAAGATTCCGTCAAGTCCGTCGCATAGCTTGTCGCATTCTGGCTTCTGTGGGCAATTCGCGCCGAAGCCGCAGCTGCCAAACCTGCGACAAGATCATCCAAATAAACATGGATGCGATCGCCCCGATTGTTCAGCCTGCCGATCAAATCCGGCTTGACCTTGTCCAGATATCCGAAGCTCGTCAGTCCGATCATACCGAAGACGCTCGTAATGCCCAGCGCCATCGTCTCATCCACGCCATACAGCGGTTCATCCGCCTCCATAATCGATTGCAGCGGCTGCGGCAGCAGCTTCTGCTCCGCCAGCTCGTCAAGAGCAATACCGGTAAAAAGCGTATACTGTACCTCACGTTTTTGCAATACTGCCTTCACACTATCATAGCATTGTTCCACTGTCAGATCATCATGATATGGCAACTGAAGCTTATACACAATCTCGGCGATCTCCTCCAGCCGCACTCCCCGCTTCAACAACTGCGCCTCCGCCAATTCAAACGACATCGCTTACCCCTCCTAGGTTTCTGTCAAATTGCTCTCTCGACCTCTCCGTCAAAATTATCCGCAAACGCGAACACGAATCCGTAATTCAATGATCTCTCAACTATTACTCCGCCCAGCATCCGTCCTGACCCTGTCCGGCCTGTCCCCTCGTGCCGATTTATCTACCAACACCCGTTCCCCTGACCCTGTCCCGCCTCGTGTTCCATATGTGTATGCAGGAGGCCTGTAAAATGTTCTTGGGAAAATCGCTATCGAGTTCCGCCAATTCCCCCTCCCAACTAGCCTGAACCTGTTTCCCTCAATATTGGATAATCTCCCCAAATTTTAATATAATGGGATCAGTGACGAAGAACGTCCCGATCCATATTGCTATGGAGCGGGGCGTTTTTTTATTCATATAAGGAGGTCTGTTGCTAATGGAATTCAAAGCAGCACATTCAGACTACATTCAGCGCCATATCGAAAATAGAACGGGCGAACGAAGAGGACGCTTGGAACGAGGGCATCCGGAGGCCGAAATGTTATTTTGCCGCAATGTTTGGTGGCCGCTCCGCGGGAGCTTTGATGACCTGCATCCCGAGTTTGAGGTTATGGACTGGAGAGGAATATCTTACTTTTGCGATTTCGCCTGGCTGCCGGGGTATGTAAAGCTAATTATTGAGGTCAAAGGCTACGGTCCACATGTACGAGATATGGATAGACAAAAATACTGCAACGAGCTAAACCGAGAGACCTTCCTGACTGCGATGGGATACCAGGTCATCTCCTTTGCCTATGACGATGTCGCTCAGAGACCAGAGCTATGCATGACGCTATTGCGGATGATCTTTAGCCGTTATCAATCCACCGCTTCCCCCGATCATCCGAGCGCTGCCGCCGAACGAGAAATTATCCGCCTCGCCTTCACCCTAGCCCGCCCCCTGCGCCCCATCGATATAGAACGACAGCTCAACCTGAGCCACCGCACCGCCGTCCGCACCCTGCAGACCCTCTGCCACAAAGGCTACTTCACCCCCATCGCAGGCAAAAACGGCAAACACATCGTCCGCTACGAGCTAGACCCACAAAAAGTCCAGCGCATGCTGTAGGAGCAATGTGGATGATGTTGTCGAAATGGGGATGGTTCGTGATGAAGGCTAGTGATGTGAGATGGAGGTAATGCGGTGAAGCATGGTTACTTGGGCGGGGTAATTGGAAGTAATGTTAGCGGGATAGAGATTGTGCGAGGTGGGCTATTCATATGAAGTGATAGAGGTAATTTGGGAGAATGCGATACGACTGTGCGAAATATGCTGTTGCGGATATTGCGCTTGGGCCAGGGAAGGGAAGTCATATTAGGGTTATGTGATACTTAGATGAAATGTAATGTTAAAAAGTAACTTTGGGATACACGATAGTCCCATACGAGGCGTAATGTTACGGATATAGCACTTGGGGAGGTAAAGGAAGTAATGTTATGGGGTGGCGGGATGGAGTTTCTGAAATGGAGGAGGCCAAAACTGCAAAAATGCAGGTATTTTCCTCGTATCGGGCGAGTTTATAGAAATTCCTGCAAATATGCATCTTTTTCACTGGAAAACATGGAATTTGGGTGATTTAAGGAGAAAAGCCTGCATTTTTGCAGGCTTTTGCTTGTAATTGGGTAGTTTCGGCATAAAAGCCTGCATTTTTGCAGGTTTTTATGTTGAGAGAGGAAGGTTGGTCGGTGTTTGCGCTACTAAATTACATTTAATGGATAAATTTCATTTAATGAATAATATAGTTTTATTTAGAGGAGAGCCGCCCGTTATTTCACCTTCACGGTATCGTCCCCGAGCATTTGTTCCATTTCGCGGAATAAATCGGGCGAGGGCTTGATGCTGTAGCGATCTGAAAGCGCGAGCAGCTTGCCGGTGCTCTCGTAGAAGAGCACCGTGGCCAGTGGGCCCGGGTGAAGCTGAAGCAGCTGCTTCAGCTTCACGAGCAGGGCGGCGTTCTCCGCCGCCGCCGTGATCTTGATGAAGACGCGCTGTTCAGCCGTCTTCCGCTCTTGCCCCGCCACGCGCGGCTGCTCCGCGCCGTGTGCGGCACTCGGCCGCCGCCGCGAGTCGGCCGGCGGCCTTCCGCCTGTGGCGGGCTGCCCCCCGGTGGCTCCGCCCCGGGGGA
>NZ_KZ987724.1:11511-416565 GCF_003614185.1 Paenibacillus aceti | reverse complement strand
CCCGCGCTCGCTGGCGCCGCCTTGCGCCGGCGGCCTAGCCCGCGCCGCAGCGCGGCGAGGCTCTGCGCGCTCAGCGGCGCTACCTCATCGGCCAGCAGCTTGAAGCCTTCGTCCTGCTGCTGGACCGTGGCGCGCAGCGCGAGCAGCGCGCCCTTCGTCACGTGTGGCGCACAGCGCCGCCACACGTTCGGGAACAAGACCACCTCGCAGCGCTCGATCTGATCCTCCAGCTCCATGAAAGCCATCGGCTTGCCCTGCTTGGTCACGATCGTCTTGAGCGAGACGACCATGCCAGCCACAACGGCCTCGCTCTCATCTGCAGCCTCGGCCAAATCCATCAGCCGCTCAATTCCCTCTTCATTCAGCAATTCATCGAAATCATCCAGCGGATGACCGGATAAGTACAGGCCCAGCAGCTCACGCTCCAGTTCAAGCTGCTGCCCTACTGTAAACTTGGGGATCTCAGGATACTCAATATTCCAATTCGGCGTCTCCACGAAATCGAATAATTGAATCTGCAGATCATCCCGTTCCTTGCGCCACTTCGCCGCCGCTTCCACCGTCTCATCCAGCATCGCCAGCAACTGAGCGCGATGTCCAGGCAACGAGTCGAACGCGCCACCCTGAATCAGCGACTCGATCACTCGCTTGTTGCAGACACGCAGATCGACGCGGCGGCAGAAATCGAGCAGACTATCGAAAGGTCGCTCCTGCCGCTCCTTCAGGATACTCTCCATCGCCTGGGTGCCTACATTTTTGATCGCAGCCAGTCCGAAGCGTATGACTCCATAATGCTCTCCTGATTCAACCTTCTGAGAACTCCCTGCTGCTTCTACCCCTGCACCATCCGTATCAAGCACCGGAGGAAAGTTGCTTGTTGGATCCGTAGATTCTTCAAAATTCATTGACATCGTTCTATCCGAAGGAACAGAAGACATCTGTAAGTTCAAATCGGAATCCGAGCCTGAATCCACCGACAAATCCGTATCCAAACTGGACGTCTCCGAATTGCCCACCGCCCCAGACTTATTGGCACCGCTCACCCTTGGTGTGAACAGCACCCCGCTCTCGTTCACATCCGGCGGCAGCACGACGATGTCCATCCGGCGGCACTCGACGATGTATTCAGCAACCTTGCGGTGGCTACCCATGACCGCCGTCAGCATCGAGGCCATGAAATGCACCGGATAGTGTGCCTTCAAGTACGCTGTCTGAAAAGCAAGCACCCCGTACGCCGCAGCATGCGCCCGCGGAAAACCATAATCCGCAAAGCGGACGATCATATCATAGACCGCATTCGCATCCGTCTTCCTATAGCCCTGAGCCTTGCTCCCAGCTACGAAGTGACCGCGCTGCTCATCCAATACTTCACGCTTCTTCTTCGACACAGCCCGGCGCAGCAAATCCGCTTCACCCAGCGAGAAGCCAGCCATCCGCGAAGCGATCTGCATAATCTGCTCCTGATAGACGATAATGCCATACGTATCCTTCAGAATCGGCTCCAGATCCGGATGTGGATAATGAACCTCACTCAGCCCGTGCTTCGCGGAAATATAATTCGGAATGAATTCCATCGGACCTGGACGATAAAGCGCCAGGACAGAAATGATGTCCTCGAACTGCGACGGCTTCAAATCACGTAGCACCCGCCGCATCCCCGCCGATTCAAGCTGGAATACCCCCGTCGTCTCACCGCGGCCCAGCATTTCATAGGTCTTCCGGTCATCATCAGGAATGATGCGAAAATCCGGGGCATCCCCGCTCTCCTCCGTAATCCATCTCATGCAGCGCTCGATGATCGACAAAGTGCGCAAACCGAGGAAGTCCATTTTCAGCAATCCGATCGTTTCGAGATTCTCCATGGAATACTGCGTCAGCGCCGTCCCTTCGCTTCCTGTCTGCAGCGGCACCGCATCTGTCAACGGATCACGGGAGATGACCACACCCGCCGCATGGGTCGAGGCATGCCGGGGCATCCCCTCTACCTTCTTAGCCATATCGAGCAGGCCTTGAATACGCGGCTGTGAATCATACAGCCCCTTCAAATCCGGACTCTCCTTCATCGCGCGCTCAATCGTCATCCCCAGGCTGCCAGGGATAAGCTTGGCTACCTTATCCACTTCACCGAACGGAACACCCAGCGCCCTGCCGACGTCACGCACAGCCGCCCGCGCAGCCATCGTACCGAAGGTAATAATCTGCGCTACATGTTCAGGTCCATATTTGTCAGCTACATAAGCAATAACCTCATCCCGGCGCTCATCGCTGAAATCTATATCGATATCCGGCATCGTCACCCGCTCTGGATTGAGAAAACGCTCGAACAACAGATTATATTTCAAAGGATCTACATTCGTGATATGCAGTACATAAGCGACGATACTGCCCGCGGAGGACCCCCGCCCCGGCCCGGTAGCGATACCATGCCGATGGGCATAAGCGATGAAATCCCACACGATCAGAAAATAATCCGAAAAACCCATATTCGCGATAACTTCCAGCTCATAATTGAGCCGCTGCTGCAGTGTATCCTGGGCCTCCTCATTCTGCCACTCCGGCAAACCGCCATAGCGCTCGGCAAGCCCTTGCTGGCAGAGAGATTTCAGGTAAGCTGCCGCATCCATCCCCTCAGGGATCGGACGGTAAGCCGGCAGAATATGCTTGCCGAATTCCAGCTCCAGCTCACATTTGTGAGCGATCACCGCTGTATTGCGAATCGCTTCCGGCACATGCGGGAACAACGCGGCCATCTGAGCCCCGTTCTTCAGGTAGAGCTGGTTCGTATTCATTTTCAGACGATCCTCGTCCTCAACACTCTTGCCCGTGCCGATACAGATCAGCACATCCTGCACTTCAGCATCCGTCTGCTCCAGATAATGGACATCATTGGTCGCCACCAGTGCGATGCCCGTCTCTTCAGCCAGCTGAATCAGCTGCGGATTCACCATCTTCTGCTCTGGAATGCTGTGATCCTGCAGTTCCAAATAGAAGTCCTCACCGAACACCGCCTTATAGCGCAGAGCAGCCCGCTTCGCTTCTTCATAACGGCCGTGCAGCAAATGCTGTGGCACCTCACCACCTAGACAAGCGCTCAGGCAGACAAGCCCCTCAGCATGGCGCTCCAGCACCTCCCAATCGATCCGCGGTTTATAATGAAAGCCTTCCAGCTGCGCAATCGAGCATAATCGCATCAGATTCTGATATCCCTGCAGATTCTTCGCCAGCAGAATCAGATGATGAATCGGCTGGTCCTTCCGGCTGCCCCGCTCCTTGCGCGACCCGGTCGTGAAGTACATTTCGCACCCGATAATCGGCTTGATTCCATTTGCCTTACATAATTTATAAAAAGGAACCGCACCGTACATCACTCCGTGATCTGTCAGCGCCAGCGCTTTCATACCGAAGCCTGCGGCTCTTTTGACCAGTTCCTCAAGCCGGGCGGCTCCATCGAGCAAGCTGTATTCGCTGTGTACATGCAGGTGAACAAAGCTGTCCATGCGTCTCCTTCCTTTCTATACGAATCCGTACTTAACCAACCTGATCTATAAATCTGTCTCTTTATTAAAAGATTTTATCATACAACCCCAGTCTGCGCCCATAGAATGAGAGTAGTGAAGGTATGGGAGCTATCCGCCCATCCATGAAATCATAGCCTGGACGAGCCATCCGGCGAAAGGAGAGATGACAGAAGATGAGTACATTTCTAACCAAGGCCACCATAGACTTTTTTGTTGCTTTTGGCATTGTAGTCGGAGGAGCGTTGATTGGAGGAATCGGCGCTGTTATGGCGTTTCAGCCACCGACGCAGAGCATGCTTGAAATTGCGGGCCGAATCAAAATCTGGGCGCTTGCCGCAGCCGTAGGCGGAACGATCGATCCGATGCGGGTGATAGAGAGTAATTTTTTTGACGGAAATATCTCTCCGGCGATCAAGCAAATTGCCTATTTGATGTTCGCCTTCCTCGGCGCTCATATCGGAGCGGAGATCGTCCGCTGGATGTGCGGAGGCGGCAGGGGATGAAGGATAGAAAATGGCCTACTCTTCAGGGATTCAAGCGCTTCATGCAATTTGTCGGGGTATTCCTGCTCGGGATGGTCATCGGCAGTATCGCCTATAATATGGTGTTCCAAGCAAGCTATAATCAGCTGTGGATTGAGAATAAGGATTTGCAGATCCAGCTCTATCAAGCGGAGGAAGATAATAAGACGCTGCGAAAATACCAGAACCGCTCCACTGTCGTTAAAGAGGTCAAAGTTAGAGTGGAGGAACGCGATCCGCCTCTGGATTCTCTAGCCGTCAAGGAGGTCGTGCAGATGCTGCAGGACGAGCTTGAGGTGCTGCGTGGCAGGAATATCTTCGATATTGATTCCGATGCCAAAATGGCCCGAACGCTGCTGAACAGAAAAATATATTCCGTCCGCGACAAGGATTATAGCATCCAAATTAAAACCATGCTGGTCAGCGAAGGCGTACTGCAGGTTTGGGTCGATATGCGGCCATATGTGCGAAGTTGATATTTCATGCTCCAGAACGGTTTTTTCATGATACAATGAAATAAATCACATTCGTTTTTACATAATATACTAATTAATACTCACTAGAAAAGGAGCTGGCCAATTCTATGGTCGATAGTATTCTGTACGTCTTATATGCAGGCTTGATCGCCTCCAGCATATGCTCCATCGTATTCAGCCTCAAGGCGCGCCGTTCTGTCAACACCCATAAGCGCGGCATTACGCAGGCCAAGAGCAATATCAGCATGGGCTTCATGCTATTATTTCTTGCGATGATTCAAATGTTCATGTTCAGCGGCTCCACCATTCGCGTTATCGTAGGTGCAGTATTTATGGTGCTGGGCGCCTTTAATATTTTTGCCGGCATCCGTAATTATGGGATCTTCGCCCGCCAAAGAGCAGAGTAACTTACGCATGGTCGATGAATTGCAGAGTTAGCATCGCCTTCGCCACCATATTGTCCTGGTATTTCATCAGCATTTCCAATTTGCAGGCCCGGCGGCTAATTTCCAAGAGGACCGGACTGATCACGACCGGATTCTCAATCTGGACAGGCCGGACGAAATAGGTCGATAGATTATCGACGACATAGTCTCCTCCGCTGATATCCTTGGCAAAGGTCAAGGCAGCCTGCGTCATTATCGAACTCAGCACTCCATGAGAGATCGTCCCTAAATTAGTAGCCATCTGCGGCGTGATCATCCCGTGAAAGAACAGCTTCCCGTCCTGGTCACGCTCTTCGGCAAATCCATTCCACATCAAATGCTCGAACGTCTCACCCATCTGTGGCTGATTCTGCGCATCTCTCATCGCCTGCAGTACCTCTCTGCGCGTTACCGAGGAGACCAGCTTACGATTGCGGTCCACGACCGGCAGGAAGTCAATCCCCTCCCATACCATAATCTGTGCCGCGGAAGCCAGTGAAGTTTGCATGCCGACTGTAATAGGATGACGGATTAAGCATTTCTCAATATTCTGATCCCCTTTAAGATCCTCAACATCCTTGCGGCTGATGATGCCGACCACCCGATTCCATTCGTCAACCACCGGAAAATGCTGCGCCCCCGTCTCAATCGACAATTCATCAAAATCAGCAATCGTACTGTTCAGCTTCAGCATACTGACCCGCGGTTTTCTGACGACGATATCCTCGACCAGCATAATTTTCTTCTTGATCAGACGGTCGAAGAGAGCTCGGTTAATCATGGAAGCGACCGTAAACGTATCGTGACGGGAAGAAATAATCGGAAGCTGTAGGGAATCCGCCAAATTTTTGACCTCACGGCTCGTCCCGAATCCGCCAGTAATCAATACTCCAGAGCCTTGCTGCAGCGCCAGGGAATGGGTATTCTCCCGGTTCCCGACGATCAGTAGGCTGCCCGCATCAATGTAACGCGCCATGGCATCGATCTTCATCGCACCGATTACATATTTATGCAGTGTCTTGCCTAAGCCTTCGGCCCCGCCGAGCACATGGCCTTCCACGATTTCAACAACGTCCTCGAAGCTCAGTTGATCGGACAGATTACGCGGCTTTTTCTCGACACGGACTGTACCGATTCGCTCTTTTGTAATGACGATCCCCAGGTTCTCCGCTTCTTTTAACGCACGGTAAGCCGTTCCCTCACTCACGCTCATCGTCTTGGCCAATTTACGCACCGATATCTTCGTGCCGATCTTTAGTCCCTCAATATATTGAAGCAGCTGCTCATGCTTTGTAATACTCTCTTCATGCCCCTCCAACTGTTATACCCCCGATCCGAATCTGTACTATTCTGTATCTATTATACACTTAATTCCCTATTGTAAAAGTGAAAAAATCAACTCATTCTGGTTTTCTTTTATTTTCCAGGTAGGAGTTGTAAGGACGCAAAAAAGCCCCTCCCACCAACTGAATGGCGAGAGAGGCCTTAGCCCGATCCATTAAATGTCCCTGTCATCGCGAATTTGAATCCGTCTAACGCTGGCATTTGCTTGTTTAGGAACTTCCAGCTTGAGGACTCCATCCTTCAAGGTTGCGGTTATATTGCTGTCGTCGATATCCTGGACGTAGAATCTGCGGATATACTCCCCGTAATGACGTTCTTGACGGACAACTTGCTGGTCAAGATCCTCGACCCTATTGTCCTCTCTACGTACAGCTTTGATGGTTAAGTAAGGGGCTGCATAGTTGATTTCGATATCATCTTTCTGAAAACCAGGCAGTTCCGCTTCCACCAAATAGGCTTGGTCCGTTTCCCGAATATCTGTCCTGAAGGACATTCCCGGACCCTTGAACGGTGCGAACCAATCATCATTGAACACATCGTTGAAGGATTTGACCAGCTGACCAAAAGCATCCTCTCTGCGTCTTCCAAAAGGAATCAGATCAAACATAATTCATTTCCCCTTTCTTTGACTTTGACTTTATTTGACCTTACATCTATATTATATGCCTCCACCCCGGGAATGACAAAATCGATTAAGCTTCAATATAGCTCAAAATCGGGCAAATTTTCGGATTTCCCCAAGCTTTTGCTGCGAAAATGTCTAATTTGACCTTATTTGACCTTCGTCGTAATACGGAAAACTGCAAATAGGACAAATAGGCAGGCTTTATCACCTGAAACCACCTGTTCATAGGGAAAGCCTGCGGATATGCAGGCTGTTGCACATTTTCTGCGAAATCCAGCGTATATTGGAGGGAGAGCGGCCGAGCTCATTAGATGAACTCTTGTTAAGCATCTGGTGGGGCTGTATTGCTGCTTTAGTAGTGTTATTATTTCTCAAATGGAAAAGCGAAAAAGTCGGTGAAGTCCATTATAAACAACTCAGACACACAAAAACCATCAGAAGCGACTTCTCTGATGGTTTCAGTACGCCATCGCAGGTGCTGCGAGATCTCGGCGAGCTCTAACGAAACATGGTATCGCTATTTGCGCCAAAAAGGGCCGCTAGAAATTGTAACGAAACGGAGGAGCCTTATTTCGACGAAATAGCCACTTATAGCCGGGATTTGGGTCAGATAACGATATGGTGTTTCGTTAGAATCGAGCTGCGCTTATTTTAGGGCAAATAGCGTTCTGTAGTTTCCTTAGAAATCACGCGCAGCCGCCACAACTCAATCTCACTTCACGCCGATGGCGCTCTCGCGGATGATCAGCTTCGTCGGGACCGTAATTTGCAGGCAGATGTCCCTGACGCTAATCAGGCGGTCCTGCAGCAGCGACACGGCCACCTCGCCCATGAACTCCGTATTCAGACGGATCGTGGTCAGCGGAGGTACCATGAACTGTGCAGCCGAGATATCATTGAAGCCGATGATGCTGATATCCTCCGGGATGTGATAGCCCAGCTCGGAGCAGGCTTTGTACAATCCGACCGCAATCGTATCATTCGCCACGAATACCGCTGTCGGCTTCTCCTCCAGCTCCAGCAGCTGCTTCAGCAGCAGGTAGCCGTCCTTCGGATTGTAGCCGCCAATCTTAATATATTCACCACGGTAGAGCCCCTTGCTCTTCAGGTAGCTCTCGAACACTTCCTGCCGCAAATCATAATAATGATTGCCGAATTGATCTGTATCTACACCGCCGATGAAGCCGATTCTCGTGTGTCCGAGCTCCAGCAAATAATCGAGCGCCTTCCTCGTCGCCTTATGGAAATCGATTACGACCGAATCGAACCGATCTGTATCTGGGGAGGAATCGATGAAGACGACCGGCTTCTGAAAGCTCGATACCCGTTCGATATCCTCTTTGACGAAAAAGCCAAGACAGATGATCCCGTCGATGGTCCTCAGCCGTTCAGGCTGATCACCGCTGCGAATCCGATATATCTTATGGCCCTCCTGCTCCAGCTTCTTCTCCAGTGCAACACGAATCGAGAGATAGTAAGTGTCGTCCAGCTCTTCTTCCAGTGAATATGAATAATATAGTCCGATCTTGAACTTTCGCTTACGCTTCTTACGGCTCGGCGCCTGATAAGAGAGCTGCTCAGCAGCCTCAAACACCCGCTGTCTCGTCTCATCGGTCACATTCAATGTCTCATCATAATTCAATACCCGCGACACCGTTGCTATTGAAACATTGGCTATATCCGCAATATCTTTAATCGTTGCCATTATACCGCCTACTCATCTTATTTTGTAAAAAAGCCAGCTTCGTCTCCGCTGTAATCACCGCTGCCAGAATTAATATACTACCGATAATCATACGTACAGTGAGCTGCTCATGCAAGATCAGTATGGAGAATAAAGTCCCGAATAGCGCCTCTGTCGATAAGATGATCGCCGCCTTCGTCTCGGTCGTATATTTCTGGGCAACCGTCTGCACCAGGAAAGCGACCGTCGTGCTGAAGATGCCTAAATAAGACGCAGCCAACAACCCTCGGCCATCCAGAGCAAAATGAATCGTCTCACCCCGTACCAAAATGACTAGCAAGGATAGCACAAACGCGGTGAACATCTGCACAATCGTTAGTCCTATCGGTGCATATCGCTTGACAAATTCAGCGGTGAAGAAGATGTGGAAGGCGAAGCAGACCGCGCAGAGCAAGGTAAGCATATCTCCAGTATTAAAAGTCCCGTTCAATTCCACGGATAGAATGCCCACGCCGACAATCGCTAAGATCGCACCGATCAGCCCATATTTATCCAGCCCCCTCCGATATAAAAGAAACCCGATAAACGGAACAATCACCACGTTCACTGCCGTCAGGAAAGCATTCTTGGAAGGCGTCGTATATTGCAGTCCCAAGGTCTGCAGCAAGAAGGCAAAGAACAGGAAGACACCCAGCACAATGCCCGCCATTATCGCCGGCCGCGTCAGCAACCGCAAATGCTTCATAAATATCAAGGCCATGAGACAGGCAGCGATCAGAAAGCGGATGGCCATCACCTGATAGGGCGATAAAAATTCAAGCGAGATAGCACTAGCTATAAATCCTGTCCCCCAAATGATCGCGACGAGGACAAGTCCGAGTTCACCCGCGTATTTTCTCATTCCTTATCCTTCACCGCCAATAGCGAACTGTTCCGCTAACAGCAGAAATACACTCGATGTCCAAGTAAAGGCAGGATCTACCAGGCCTTTGCCGCTGAATGGATCGAAGTTCTCCGCCATTCCGCCGACCAGAGTCAGTTCCATAAATTTCTTCGCTAATGCGGTTGCAAATTCATTATATCCATTATTTTGAAGTGCATCAATGAACAAATAGGTCACGGGCGCCCAGATCGGACCGAGCCAATAGCCGTTCTCCTTATACAATGAACTCCCATAGGCTTCTGTGCACAAACCATAAGGCGAGTCGAACTTCTCGATTAATGTCTGCACCAGCCTGTCGCACAGATTACGGGGCAGCCTGTAGCCGATGACTAAGGGCATAAGGAGGATTAAGCTGCTCTGCTGCCCAATCACACGATTCTCCGGCGCATATCTGGCTACAAAAGAACCCTCGACATACAGACGCTCCATCAGAAGATGATACAATTCATCCGCCTGCTCCCTCCATTGCTCAGCTTCATCCCACAGCTCCAGCTCGCTGGCCAAATCGCTTAATATATCGATTTGCCTAATTAGATGGGCCACCAGATCCGGCGCTTCCACCGGAATCCCTTCATGAAAAATCGAAGCATTGTCCCAGCCCGAGTCATTACCATGATTGTACACCGGCAGGCGCGAGGAATCACTGCGACGGCATTCAAGCCAATAGTTCGTCGCCCGCTTGAAGCTATCGTACATGCGGGCCAGAATCGTCTTATCATTCAGCCTGGCGTTGCGTTTCCTCATTTGCTGGAAGGCCCAGGCATGGATCGGCGGTTTGCAGCAATTGAAGGAGACGAACTTGTCGTTAATAAAATCCGCGTAGATACCGCTGCGATCCTGATGAGCGATGAAGATCTCTAGCTGGGCCAGCGCCAGATCCGGCTGCTGCTTGCTCAGCATCATCGCGTTGAAGCAATTATCCCAGCTCCAGATGTTGAACATCCAGTTCTTGGACATATACATCGCATAATCCGTCAGCTGTCCTTCGGGATGCACGACACAGGACCAGGTAATATAGGCTGCCAACCACCGCGAAGGCTCGTAGCGCTCCGGTACAGATGTCATCTGCTGCAGCCACTGCTCATAATTCCGTCTCACCCGCTCATACGCCGCCGGATAATCATCATACTCCCGTCCCGGCCAGACCGTCCTGTAGCTCTCGATCGCGAAGCTGCCTTCTCCGCTCTGCGGATGGAAGGTGATGACGATCCGCTCATTGCCCACCGTTCTCCAAGGCGCATCAACATCGATCTCCCCGCTAAGCAGAGTGAACATCAGCTTGATCTCTTTGGTGTACAGATGGTACTCCCATTGTCTTGAGTCCACGCCGTACGGCATCAGACTATCATAACGGGACTTGATCGCTGTCAGCTGCAAGGATACGCCCTGCAGCCTTCCGCGAATCACGTCCTCGTCGCTGATGCACAGCTCGGCGTATCGCTGCGGCTGCACTCGATGCAGGAGACGAAGCCTCGTCTCCGTTACATCGAGTTCATACTCAACCGGCACGCCATCCTGTATAAGCTGTATCTCAAATATGCTGCTCGGCGCTTCATCCCCGCCGTGCAGATCCCGCAGCAGCAGCTTCCCCGTCTTCCGATCTAAGGAAAAAGCAAAGTAAGAACCATAGCGACTGAATGGAATATCGGCAATATTCATCTTCATGGCCTCACTCCCCATCAGTATAATGAAGCTTGCTCGCACGGATTTCAGCTCCGGCGGCTACAGCCGACCATTCCACCTCGATCTCGAACGGCTGCAAGCCAAGCTTGTATGGCGGCAGCTGCTCTTCCCCACAGCTATTACTGCCGAGCCCGGTCTGCATATAGTCGATATGAACGGCATGATAAGGCGCTGTCTCCAGCTCATGTCTATGCTTCGCCCGTTCTAGCGCCTCTGTCGTATAATCATGGACGGTAAGCTCACAGCGATGACGGGACTTGAACAGCAGCGAATCCTCATGATCCGCCAGGCTGAACCATTTTACATCTGTACGATTACCATTCTCCTGCGGATAAACATAAGGCGTATGCAGTTCCGCTACACTTGCACGGTATACTCCCATCATGGCAGCTTGCTTGCTATCCACATAGTTCTCTCCGAAGCCTCTGCCATACCAGGTCACTTGTCCAAGTCCTTGACGTACATGCAACTCCATGCCCAGCCGCGGCAGCATAGCCGGAACCTCTTTGCCGTGAATGATAGGCTCTCCCGAGAGTTGAAGCCGGATCGTCCCATCCGCATATACGATATAACGGTACATCGTCTCGAAGCCGAACGCCTGATTCAATGCACTGAAATACGTCTCGATATTCACTTCCACATACTGACCGCGATCCTGCACATTGAAGCCTATCAATTGCTCACTGCTTAGATGGAGAAAATATTTCTTCTTCCAATCATCTACCTTGTACATATCATTATCAATCGGCGCCCGCCACATCGTCATCCTTGGGCCACGTTCTATCCATGCCACCCCGTCTCTACGATAGCTGTGCAAATAGCCGCGTACATGATCGAACACTACCTCGAAGCTCTCATTCGTGTTCGGGTTCGAGAGCGTCGTATAAACCGCATCCCGGATGATGCTGAGTTCACCTGTTGCTTGGCGTACAGTTAACTCCGACCGCTCATAGGGAAGCTTGAACTGCGCATCGGCTACAACATGCCCCGGTTCGGCATAAGCTGCGCTCTCCTTCAGCTTGTATTTCAGGTTCAAGTAGTAATCCGTATTCGGCAACACCTCATCCAGCGTGTAGCGAATTTGATGCTCTCGCCTCTCGCCAGGCTGGATATCCCCAAGCGGCTCAAAGCCCTGGTCAAACACTTGATCATCATATATAATCTGCCATTCCAGCTGTAAGTGAGATAGATCGATAAATTGATACGTATTCTCGATTTCGATTAAGCCCCGCTTCAAGTCAACGGCGCTCGTCCTCACCGGCTCGATAACCTTCTTATATTCCAGCAGCGCCGGGGAAGGGGTCTGATCCGGGTAGATCAAGCCGTCGATGCAGAAGTTGCCATTCGTAGGCTCATCCCCGAAATCTCCGCCATAAGCATAGTACACATGTCCCTGCTCATCGGTCCGCTGAATGCCGTGATCGCACCATTCCCAGATGAAGCCGCCCTGCAGCCGCTGGTATTGCCGGAATACCTGCTGATATTCCTGCAGACCGCCCGGTCCGTTACCCATGGCATGACCATATTCGCACATAATATGCGGCTTCTTGCCTGCCTCATCCCGGCCGATCTCTTTCAGCGCCTCAAGCCGCGTATACATGGTGGAATAGACATCGGTCACAATCGCCTTGCGGTCCCCTTCATAGTGGACTAACCGCGTTGGATCAAGCTGCTTGCACACCTGAGACATCGCCGCAAAATTACTGCCGAAGCTCGATTCATTGCCCAGCGACCACATAATAATCGAAGCATGATTGCGATCACGCAGCACCATCCGCTCGGCACGATCGACATAGGCGCGCTCCCATTCTTGATTGTCGGACAGCCAGTCGTAACGGCCGATGAGCTCAAAGCCGTGGCATTCCAGATCGGCCTCATCAATCACATACAATCCATATTCGTCACACAAGTCATAGAAGACTTCGTTATTCGGATAATGGGCGGTGCGTACCGCATTGATATTGTGACGCTTCATGAGCAGGATATCCTGCCGCATGCGCGCCTCGCTAACCGTGCGCCCCTGCTCCGGGTCATGGTCATGGCGGTTCACGCCATTTAGCATAATGACCTTCCCATTCACCGTGATATTGCCATCCTTCACTTCAACACTGCGGAAGCCGATTCGCAGAGGAATGATTTCTACGACCTGATCCCCTTCATACAGTGTTACGAGCAGCGAGTACAGATATGGGGTTTCGGCCGTCCAATGCTTCGGAGCGGAGATCAGCTGTTTCAGCGTAATCTCCTGAGCCGCTCCGACGGTAACCTCCAGCCCCTGCTCCATCTGCGCTACGAGTGCGCCTCGATCATCGAGCAGCTCGCAAGCAAGCTTAAGCTCTCTCGTCTGCTCCGAGCGGCGATCCAGCTTAATCTGCACCTGCAGCTCACTATCGCGATACCTCTCATCGAATGCCGTCACCACGTAGATATCCTCTACCGCCGTCTCCGGCATCTGATAGAGTTCAACGCTGCGGAAGATTCCGCTCAGCCACCACATATCCTGATCTTCCAAATAAGTTCCGTCTGACCACTGATACACACGAACCGTTATTTGATTGTCGCCTGCGGTAATATACGGTGTAATATCAAATTCCGCTGGCAGACGGCTTACTTTGCTATAGCCGGCATGCTGCCCGTTAATCCACAGATCAAAGGCGCTGTCCACGCCATTAAATTTCAAAATCGTCCGCTGTCCCGCCATCAGCTCCCTGAGCTGGAAGCTGCGCCGGTAGATTCCTGTCGGATTGTCCGTTGGCACAAACGGAGGATTGATCGGGAATAGATAGTATAGGTCGGTGTAGCTCATTTTCCCATATCCCTTCATTTGCCAACAGGACGGAACTTCAATATGATCCCATTCACTAGAATCATAATCTATTTGATAGAAGCCTGCCGGCGACAATTCAGGCGCCTCCAAGTACAGAAACTCCCATTCGCCGTCCAAGCTCAAATAACCGTTACTGTCCTCTTTCCGCATACCTAGCGCCTGCTCCTTCGAGCGGTAACGCCAGAAGCTTGCGTGCGCTTTTTTACGATTAATATGAGATAGATGAATATCCTCCCAACGTTTATAGGTTCTTCTCATGCCAATATCCTCCCCAATACCATTCTATGCAGAGCATGACAGCTGTTATTTAATAGCACCGCTAATCCCTTCAACGATATATTTCTGTGCAAATAAGAAAGCGATAACTGGCGGAATAATCATCAAGATCGTAATCGACATAATCGGAATAATCTGCAATTCATGAACACCCTTGAACGCAGCCAGACCTAAGGCCAATGTGTACTTCGAGCGATCCTGCAGGAAGATGAGTGGTCCCAGATAGTCATTCCACACGCTGAGCATGTTCAAGACGGCGATCAGTGTTAACGGCGCCTTCATAATCGGCATGAATATTCTCGAGTATGTCTGGAAGTCATTCGCCCCGTCGATCTTGGCCGCATGCTCCAGTTCTTTGGGCACCCCCATTAGGAATTGCCGCAGCAGAAAGACATAATAGGCCGACCCGAAAAAGGCAGGTATAATCAGCGGTTTAAGTGTATTGATCCAGCCGAACAGGTTGAACTGCATGTAGAGCGGGATCATCGTAACGTCCCAGGGAATCATCATCGTCGCTAGCAGCAGGATGAAAAGTCCATTCTTGAACTTGAATTCATATCTGGAGAAGCCATAGGCGATCATGGAGCAGGAAATAATCTGCCCGATGGTCGTCAATACTGTGATCGTTACGGAATTCAGCAAATATTTGCTGAAGGGCTGAGCATTCCAGGCGTCGATGAAGTTGGAGAATTTCCACTCACTCGGGAAGAACACCAGCGGATACTGGTAAACCTCCGCTTCAGTCTTCAAGGCAGTCAGCACAATCCAGATAAAAGGAAACAAAAAATAGACCGAGAACAACACTAGTAGAGAATATATAATGGTTTTGTACCAGGCTGAAGTCTTCATTTGCCCTTTCCTCCCCGCGCAGGCTTATTCTTCACTTCATTCTCATAGAACACCCAGACTGAGGAAGATCTAAAGATCAACGCTGTTAGCAACAGGATGATAATGAACATGAACCAGGCATTCGCACTGGCGTAACCGAGCTTATGATGCTTGAACGCATTGTTGTATACGAATAGCCCGTAGAAATAAGTCGATTTGAGCGGCCCGCCGTTCGTTAACAGCAGGACAAGGGTCAATTGCTGTAAGGCAGAGATCGTTGATGTGATCAGGTTAAAAAATAAGGTCGGCGTAATCAGCGGCAAGGTGATGCTTCTGAACTGGCGGAAGGGCCCTGCCCCGTCAATCGCTGCCGATTCGTATAAATCGGGCGAAATGCCTTTAATATTCGTGTAGAAGATCAGCATCATCGTGCCGACACCCCACGCGCTGGCAATGACGATGGAGATAATCGCGCTATTCGGATCGACCAGCCATTTGGGCCCCTCGATGCCGAGCAGAGATAAGGCATAGTTCAAAATGCCGTATTTCGTATTGAAAATCCAGCCCCAAATGATCGATACCGCAACGCCGGATACGACTGCTGGCAGGTAGAAGATGGTGCGGAATATTTTGACGCCCTTCACATGCTGCGTGATGAGCAGGGCTAGGATCAATGAGATGCCCAGACTGAGCGGGACATAGAAAACCGCAAACTTCAATGTAATCCACAATGACTTATAGAATTGAGGATCATCTGTGAACATTTTGGAGTAATTGTCCAGCCCGATGAACTTCGGCTTGGAAGTGACGGGCCAATTGAAGAAGCTCATGATTAGCGAAAATATCAACGGCCCTACCGTAAACAGCAAGATCCCGACGATCCAAGGAGATATAAATAAGTAAGGGGTCCATTTCCCTAATCTGCGGGATCTTTTGAAGCGTTTGGCTGCTTGTTCCATAGCTAACCTCCGTATTGTATTGCTATTGCGCCGCGTCATCCAGAACTGTCTTCGGGTCCATCAAGGTGCTCGGATTAAAAATCTGTTCGAATGCCAGCTGCAAATTCTCGGATATTTCACTCCAGTTGTCTACCTTGAAGGAAGCTGGTGTGTATTTCTCACTCATCTCAAGCATGTGATAGAACACTCGCTTCATATCGTCATTCTGCAATTGCTCGCTCTCGACTACGGTCTTCAATACTGGAAGCTCGTAATCTATGCGCGCCTTGTTCGCTTCTTCACTCGTCCAGAATTTAATGAATTCCCAGGCGGCATCCTTCTTGCTCGATTCCTTCGACATCGAGATGCCTGAGGAGGATACTACGCTGACAGCGCTTCCATCTTTAAATTTAGGTAATTCAACTACTCCGAAGTTAATGCCTGCTTCCCGCAGACTAGCGATAGACCATGCACCGTTGGTGAACATCGCTACCTTACCCGACTTCATCTCCGTTGCTCCAGAGCCTTCCGTCGTGATCGCATAGCCTTCTTTCAGCATGTTTTGGAACATGGTTAATACCTCGATCGATTTAGGGCTGTTCAGATTTCCTTCAAGATTCCCCTGATCATCGATGTAGGAAGCGCCATTGCCCCATAGGAACATCTCGAAATCATAAGGGTCAGGCTTACCCGAGAACGCGAAGCCGCTAATATTCTCCGCCTTGTCGCTCAGCTTCTTGGCTGCCTCCTGCAGATCCGCCCATGTCCATCCATCCTGTGGATAAGGAACTCCAGCTGCATCGAATAAGTCCTTGTTATAGTAGACTACATGGGTGGTATAACCTACTGGCAAGCCTAAAATCTGCCCATCGGCCGAGTTATAATTCCACAATGTCTCATAGAAATTGTCCTTGAAGCTGCCACCCTCCTGCTCGATATAGGAATCCAAAGGCTCCAGCGCATCTTTATATGTCGGATAGTTCCACATGTACATCACATCCGGCGCGTCCTTCGCTCCCATTCCAGCCGTAATCTTCGTATCATAATCACTACCATAAGCTTCCAGACTCACTTGAATATCCGTATGGGTCTCATTAAATTGATCGATCAGTTCCTGCTGCAGAGTCAGGTTATCCTCCGAATCCCAAGTAGCAAATCGAATCGTCTGTTTACCGCCCTGATCCGCCGCCTTTCCTCCAGATCCTCCTCCGCAAGCCGTTAAAGTCAGACAAACTAGCAGCATCGTAATCAATAATGATTTTCCTGTTCCTTTTACTCTCAGCATGTAAGGCCCCCCTAAATTTGATTTACAAATCTTAAGCACTACGCTGAATCCTGAACATCACTCCACACAGCCGATTTATGACGGATAAAAGTTACTGCCGGACCGCACCTCCTTGCCTGAAGTTGTTATGAAAGCGTATTCGTTTTTATGCTTTTAATTATATTTTTTATCTTAGTAAAAAGTCAATACATTTTATCGGTAAAATTCATCATAAATTACCCTTATTCTGTTATTTGAGGTATAAATTATAGGTAAACGGATGATTAATAGGCTGATAAGCGCTATTTTTTACAATATTTATTTGGTAAAATGCAATTGTTTTTACCAGTAAAAAATCTCGTTATAGTAGATTCTCTGGATTGTTGGCCTGATCGATTTTGTTGGAAACACCATTTTATAGACAAAAACGCGAACCCTCCTGTTTAAAATCAACCGGAAGATTCGCGTTTACTAGAGATGGATCTAATGAAACTGGGTAACGCTATTTAGGCATATTGACGCCTTCTCACTTTCTAACGAAACCTGCTATCGTTAGTATGCTCATTTGGAGCAGCTTCGCCCCTGTTTTGCGGGAATAACGATCTGGTGTTTCGTTGGATTTCAAATGCTCGTAATTTCGCAGCAATAGCGCCCCTGTTTCGTTAGCGACCTGTTGTTGAGATTGGACCGTTTTGCTTACAGGCTATGGCTCTGGTTCTGCCGATCCTCGGCTCCCCATTTGCTCTGCCACTCCTTCAGCTTGGCGCGGCGGACGGCATCGAGGGCACGCTGCTTCTCTTCATTAACCCCTAACAGGAAATGTAAATGCGCTCCCACCACAAGCAGGGCAAAGGCCGCCCAGACGATCCCGAACCAGAATACCCAACCTTCGCTTGGCGACAGCTTAATCAGCGGAACAGCATATACCAGCATAGCCAAGGCTAGAATCAGATACACAGCGTGTTTCCATTTACTCTTCTTCTTGACAACCTTCATCTTATCTACAGCTCCTTCATTTCTTGGAATAGACAGCATCCCATAGGCTCGTACATGGAATCTATATTTCTACTCTATGAAGGAAGCGAGAATAATATGAAAGATTAATTTTCCCACCCTGTATGCTTTGGTGATGCTGGTACTTAGGACGATACTTAAATGCTACTGATGCTCGCCTTAGCCTTGGATCGATGGGCCGTACAAGTCTTGCAGGCTATCCGTAATAATCTTGTTCACGTCCTGGATAATGACGCTCAAGCGGCGCTCCGCATCGAACAGCCGACGGATGTTCAGGTTGAGGCTGAGGCTCTCGAACTGCTTCTCCATCTGGCCCATCTCTTCTTGAGATGGCATATCCCCAGCCATCATCCGCTGCTGCAATTGCTCCTGCTGGGCACGGAACTCATCGAGCATCCGCTTACTATCCACATCGAGCTCGATCAGCTTCATTGCTGATTTGATATCGGCTACCTCCTGGCTCTCTCGCAACGTTTTTGCCAACTCATTCGCTTTATCATAAATAATCATGTTCTATTTCCTCCATTTACTCCTACGATATTTGGTCTTCTTGAACTACCGTGCAAACCACCACATTAACCGCACCATACTAACTTTCCCTGTTAACTTACCTGTACCAGATTCCTCGTGCTAGCCCCTGGGCAGGTTCGAAAACTGCAAAAATGCAGGCTTTTGCGCATAAAACCATCGGTTCTTAGCGAATTCCTGCAAATATGCAGGCTTTTAGCTCTTTTTCA
Source organism: Paenibacillus aceti (assembly GCF_003614185.1). Classification (GTDB taxonomy): domain Bacteria; phylum Bacillota; class Bacilli; order Paenibacillales; family Paenibacillaceae; genus Fontibacillus; species Fontibacillus aceti. The sequence goes on along the minus strand of NZ_KZ987724.1, from coordinate 397,462 downwards.
CCGAAATGAGGCAGATTTGAGGAAAAAAGATGCATTTTCGCAGGAATTTACTCTCCCGGGTGGTCAAAGCTGCGAAATTCCTGCATATTTGCAGGCTTTGCTGGCGTGAACCCCCACACCCCGGCAGACTTTGAGCCCCAGCGGGCAGTAACTTCAACTTTACAGGAATACCACTATCTAGCGCCACCATAGCATGAACAGAGATTGGAACAGACCGATCAGCCCGCCGAGGAATACGCCAAGCCAAGTGATGGCGCGGAACTCTTTGCCGGACACACTGAGAATGACTTCCTCCAGCAGCTCGATTGGGAATTTCTGCACTTGCTCATGCACCAGCTTAGGCAGCTGGATCGCCTGCATGGCTAGCGGGATGGTGCGCACGATTCCTCTTAGCATACGATCTGTCGCTGGAGGAATCGCATTCTCTAATTGCGTAGTCCATGGTGCCAGCAAGGATGAAATCTTCGCTTCCCCGGCCATACCTGCCCATTTATCCAGCGGTAGCTTGCCGAGTTGGGATTTCAGCCACTCCTTGCCTTCCCCTCCAGTCAATAGTTCCAAGAACTCGCCCACAGACTTCTCCGCATACTGCTCCAGCCTGTCCTTCACTGCCCGCGCCACCTTCGCCTTCGTGTCCTCGCTCCGCAGAGCCCGGACTAAGACAGGGGTAAGCTTGCGCACCAGCTTGTCTTCGTCCATGAAGATCGCCGCCATCGTGCCGAGGAAGCCTCCGGCCTGGTCGGCCATGCCAGACGCCATCTTCGACAGCATCCGCTGTCCTCCAGAAGAGAGCAGCTCCTCTTCAATCGTCCGCAGCAGCGCCTCAGCCGCCATATCGCTCCAGCGCTCGCGGTTCTCCTCCGTCCAGCCGGGAATCACCTCTTTGAGCGCCTTCTCACCAAAGCCATATTGATCCCATACCAGATCGATTCCCCGTTCCAGCATGGTATTGGCGACACCGTTAAGTTTCAGCTTGAAGGTATCCCATTTGTCTTCATCCCATACGGTCAATGCCGCTTCCTTCAGAGTGAGCGGGCTGTCGCTCCATTTATGGAGCAACCCCTGGAAATATTCCTCTACCTGCAGCTTGAAGGAAGGCCTGAGCACCATTTCCTGTAGCCCTTCCGTCGTAACCAGATAATCAGCGACCACATTCCCGAGTGACTCCGCGATATCCTCTCTGCGCTTCGGGATCAGCCCGGGAGTGAATGGAACTCGAAATTTGCCAATCATTATTTTCTTCCTTGGGTGAAACAGCATCTTAATCGCAAAATGATTCGTGATCCCGCCGACGAAGGCAGCGACAAGCACACTTACGATGATATATACCCAATTACTCACTTGTATGTACCTCCTTCCTCCTTGGCCCCCCAATGCGCCTTCCTTAAAATCCCGAAATAGGCTAATGAAATCAAACATGGGTCAATCACCAAGGATTCTATGTCCTCATATGATGCATTACATGCACTTACGCAGATACCCTTATTAGCATCCAGGATATCAAGCTTAAGCTTGGAAGGAGACTTACGCTTCATGCCCTCCAAAAAAATAAAGGTTCAGATTATGAGTCCGAATCTGCTGGATAATGATTATCTTGTCCTGGGCGAACAGCTGATCCGGCAATGGAGAATCCCGATCCATTACCCTATACAGCTCGCATTCGGCTCATTCCGGCACACCGTCAAAGTCATCCCCTTGGCCAGATTCGATGGCGTAAGAATCAGCCAAGAACTGGCCGGCAAAATGGGGGTTCTGCCACGTTCCTCGTTACGGCTCAGCTATCGTCCACACTCCACCACTCTACAGTTTGGTCCACTGGTCGGAGTATTAATCAGCAGAGATTACGCAGGAGCTTCGGATAGACCCTTCGGTCCCATTACGATGTTCTGCAGAGAACTCGTGAAAGCCTGCCAGCGTCAGGGAGTGTATGTTTATTTCTTCACACCGAATCATATTGGAACTACATCGAAATCTTTGCAAGCCTGGGTCTTCGGTGATTCATGGAAGCAGATTACAGTGCCGGCTGCAGACGTATTCTACAATCGATTGACCACCCGCAAATTAGAGAATAAACCTAGCGTACAGCATTTCATGAAAGAAGTAAAATCCCGATATGGAAGCCATTTCTTCAACGAAAAATTTCTCGATAAAACCGAAGTATTCGACGCGCTGGGGCGGGATGTATCCGTATCGCGCTACCTGCCTGAATCTCATCTGTTCCGCGGGTATCCGACACTGAAGATGATGTGCGGCAAGCATCCAATCGTATTCCTGAAGCCGATCAAAGGAAGCCTGGGTAAAGGGATCATACGTATCTCCCGGCTTGAAGGCGGAGGGTATCAATCGATGACCGCATTAGTCGGGGGAACGAAAAGACAGGTCTATTCTTCGCTCACCAAGCTATATTCCGCATTATCACCCAAAATGAAGACGACGCGCTACCAGATTCAGCAGGGGCTTGTTCTGATCGAGAGTGATCGGCGCCCGGTGGATTTCCGCGCCCTCGTGCAGAAGAACCGCAGCGGGGCATGGAATATCACCTCGATCGTGGCGCGAACAGCTGGCAGCCAGCATTTCGTCTCTAATCTGGCCCGTGGCGGATCGCTCAGCACTGTCAAGGAAGCCGTCTCCCGAAGCTCGCTGCCCATCGGGGTCAAATCACGGGTTAGCGCCCAGCTGCGCAAGGCAGCGCTCGATATTGCCAGAGGTGTGGATGCGCAAATTTCAGCCCATTTCGGTGAGCTGGGTATCGATCTGGCCGTCGATCACCATGGACGAATCTGGCTGCTCGAGGTCAATTCCAAACCATCCAAGAATGATAACACACCGATGGGCGGAAGCAAAATCCGTCCCTCCGTGAAGCAAGTGATTGAGTATGCCCGTTATTTGTCCGGATTCTAAGGAGGGGAGTAGTTTGGCTAAGCTTTCAAAAGGTGCAGTGGGCATTCTGGTTGCCAAAAGTGAAGGAACTGTCCCCTTCGCCGAGCCGGCCTTTTGCCGGAATCTGTGCATTACGGGAGAACAGCAAGGTCTGGAGGTATATGTGTTCAGCCCGGTATCCGTCAATCTGGAAAGCGGACTCGTAGCAGGTTACTTCTATGAAGATGGACGCTGGGGGAGAAAATGGTTCTTACCGCCGGATATCATATATGACAGGTATTTCTCCCGTGACCGCAGGCAATTAAATCAGAAGCAGCAGACACTGTCCTTACTGAAGAAGAGCCATCCCTTCATTTATTTAACCCGAAGTCTGTCGGGAAAATGGTCAGTCTATCGGACATTAAGCAGGTATCCACATTTCATTCCCTATTTACCAGAAACTGTTAAATATCAAGATCCCGCCGGGTTATCCGAGTGGTTGAATTCTCATCGCAAGGAAGCGTTCCTGAAGCCGCAAATGGGTACGCAAGGCAGGCGTACCTTGCATGTAAAGATGCTTGGAGCGGGAGATGAAATTCAAATCACCGGGCGAGCCGGTAACAACAATCTGATAAACCGCCGTTCCCCCAGCTTGAAGCTGGGCCTGGAATGGATCGATAAATTCATTGGCCGCCGCCCTTTTCTCATTCAGCCCTATCTGGAGCTTAGCAATACAGAGGGCGAGCCATTCGACATCAGAGTATTGATGCAGAAGAACGAGACCGGACGCTGGGAGAACACGGGCATGGCCGCACGAGTCGGTCGTAAAGAGTCCGTTACCTCCAACCTGCATGGCGGAGGAACAGCCCATAAGGCGATTCCCTACTTGATAAGCGAGTATGGAAGCCACACTGGAAGGAAGATCGCCACATTAATTCAAGAGCTAGCTGCCAAAATCCCGGAAGCTCTGGAAGCTCATTGCGGCCGTCTGGCAGAACTGGGCATAGATTTCGGCGTCGATAGGAATGGAAAAGTGTGGATCTTGGAGGTCAACTCTAAACCAGGGCGCACTTCATTTGTAAAAATCGGCGACTTACGAAGCGCCAGAAAATCAATTCAAAATCCAATGGGGTACGCTCGCTATTTATTGCATAGCAAATCCTGAATGTGGCTCGGAAAAAACCGTTAGACCCCAATATCTGACTTTTTGAACCACGTATTTTTAGGAGGAAAAAATTCATGAGTTTGACTTTTGGCAACGTCCATTTCACGCAGCAGCCTCAACGGGTCGTCTACGTGTCCGGCTCCTTAATGAAAAACCTGAAGCTGTCGGGGAAAAAGTCGGTACATCTCAGATTAGGCGGAGAACGTGTTCCCGCCACCGTCAAGCCGATCAACAAAGCAGGAAAGCATCTATATCTGGCCTCCGGGGTCCGCAAGGGCATTAAAATACCGAAGGCAGGCGGAGTGTATTTTCGCGCCCAGGAAGGCGAGGTTCAAATCGGTCCGCTTATCGGCGTGCTATCCGACGGCCCAACCTCTTCCTCAACCCATCCCTTCGGGAACAGAACCGGATTCATCAAGCAATTGCTCACGATCGGAAGCAAGCAGTCGTACATTTTCGCCTTTACACCGAGAGATATCAATTGGGATAGTGAGACCATCAACGGCTTCTTCCTCGGCGAGAACGGACGGTTCTCTCGCAAGAGAGTCCCGCTGCCCGATGTCGTATACAACCGGTTGCCAAGCCGCCGCGCAGAGACGACGCATTCCATCAACCAACTGCGTGAGAGGTTCATCCGGCGCAGAATCCCCTTCTTCAATTGGAGCTTCTTCAATAAATCTGATATCTACCGTTTATTGGAGAAGGATTCGTCGGTCAATCGATTCGTACCGGAATCGATCAACAGCCCGACATCCGAGCAAATCAAAGATCTGCTCGAACGCCACTCGCTCATCTACTATAAACCGAGCAGCGGCAGTCTTGGCAACGGTATCTACCGTCTGTCACATGTATCGAAGAACGGATATTATGCCAGATACCGCAAGGGCGGGCGTAACGCCCTCCTGCGTTTCAATTCCTTCGGGAGCCTGATGCGCACACTCCAGGGCAGACATGGACGCACATTACGCGGATATGTCGCCCAGCAAGGAATCCGCCTGATTGAAATCGACGGATGCCCGATCGATTTCAGATTCCATATGCATAAGAATGGGCGTAACCAGTGGGTCGTCGTCGGCATCGGAGCCAAAAAAGCTGGCAAAGGCAGTGTAACGACTCATCTGAAGAACGGCGGTTCGCTATTAACCCCGGAGCAGGCGCTCGGCAGAGCCTTCGGCGCAAGAGCAGATGATGTCCTCAGAAATGCCAAGGCCGTCGCCATCAATCTCGCCGAAGCACTTGAATCGCATCATCAGCATCTACTCGGAGAGATCGGATTCGATATTGGGATCGATAAGGATGAACGCGTCTGGATGTTCGAAGCGAACGCCAAGCCAGGCCGATCGATCTTCAAGCATCCCTCACTTCGCGCAGAAGGCAGAGCCTCGATTGAGCATATTTTGGAACATTGCTTGTATCTGAGCAAATTTCGGAGGAGGGAAGGCTAATGAGTCATCTTTTAGCTGACCAGAAGCCTGTCGTAGCAATACTAACGGTACATGACAAAGCTAGACAATTCCGAGGGAACCGTGCCAACTTCCGAGATCTTGTCAAGACTGGCAGGGAGCTTGACTTTCCCGTATACATCATCACAGCAAAAGACCTAAATTTGTCAGCCAAAAAGGTGCAGGGCTACTCTTACAGCCCGGAAGAAAAGGCTTGGAGGAAGCTGTGGTTCCCTCTGCCCCATGTCATTTATAACCGGATTCCGCTACGCGAGGACGAAAGTAAACCGAAGGTAAGGCGTAAAATTGATGAATGTGTCAAGCATCCTTCGATCCAATTATTCAATCCCTACTTCTTCAACAAATGGCGATTATTCGATTGGTTGAAGAAGAGCCGTTCCACCCGAAATCTTGTGCCTGATACAAAGAGAATGCGCGCCCCGCGTACTCTACACACGATGCTCAGGCAATACGGCACCCTGTACCTGAAGCCGGAGAGCGGCAAGGCAGGTAAAGGCATCATGCTGCTGAAATACAATCAAGACAACCCGAAGCCTTATCAGTTAATCATCCAGGGTACCAAGAAAAGAAATGTAATCTATTCGACCGACAAAATGACGGGAATGTGGCGAAGGATCAGAGCCGAGATTAGACGGGTGCCCTATATCATGCAGCAGGGCATCCACCTTACCTCCTATATGGATCGCCATTTTGATCTAAGGCTGCTGGTGCAGAAGACCAGCAAGGGCGTCTGGAGCGTTACCGGAGTCGGCGCCCGCCTGGCTGGTCCGCATCGGATCACGACTCACGTCCCGCAAGGAGGCAGCGTGGAGGACCCGGAGAAAATGCTCGTTCCCGCCTTCGGCTCCGACATGACCTCCTTCCTCATCAATCGGCTTAAATCGAGCGCTCTGCTCATTGCCAAGCAGGTGGAAAGAGGCTGTGGGCATACGCTGGGAGAGATGTCCATGGATCTTGGCATCGATACAGAAGGGAAAATATGGTTCTTCGAGGCTAATGCCAAGCCGATGAAATTCGATGAACCGCATATCCGCAAGAAATCGCTGGAACGTGTGTTTCAATTCAGCAATTATTTAGCACATCAGGAGAAATAATGGACCGCAGGGAGGGAGGACCCTAGATGAACTGGATCACTCTGAAGCCGGACAATGACCTGGACTGGAAAAGAGTACAAAGCGATCTTATGGCTTTCATTCGCAAATATGGCGGCAAGCGTGCCTACAGTAATATATATCAAAAGCTGCTGAAGCTGAATCATCGGGATTTAAGCAAGGCGGGCACTTCATTTGAACTGGTCACCGTTCAGACCGAGGATGGGCCAAGGATCGCCGCTTGCTCCGGTGTAACAGGCTATGGCCAGGGCATGTGCATCATAGTGGTCCACCCGCTATACCGCGGTCTCGGTCTGGGTACGACATTGCTCAGGCATCAGCTCGCTGCCCATGGTTCGCTAACCTGCAGGATTGCACTGGGAGACCTCCATAGCCTGCGGATGGGGTTTCGGGCCGGGCTATGTGGTAGACGCCTGATTAAATTCCGTGACGGCAAGCTCGGACTGCTGCTGCAAGACTCCTGGCAGGGCTTAGCTTCAACCGCCGGCAAGCAGCATTCTGCCGCCGCCAACCTCGCTCAAAGAAGGTGAATATGCAAGTGCCACAACCCGTACTTGGAATTTTGACATTATATTTGAACAATAAGCGACAGCTGGAGGAACGGCACATCTATCAGAGAATGATTGTCGAAGGACAGAAGCTCGGACTTGATGTGTTCGTATTTACTCCCATGGATATCGATCATAAGCGAAAACTGGTTCATGCGATGATCTATGATCCCAAACAGCGGAAATGGTCTCGCAAATGGAGGAGCTTCCCGCATATGATCTTTGACCGCTGCCGAATTCAGCGCAGCATCCGCTTCGAGCAGTTGAAAGCATTCCGCGCCCGCTATAAAAATCTGAATTTCCTGAATCGCCCGCTTCGCGATAAATGGACGGTCTATCAAACCTTGCTGCGCAAATCCCGCTTCCGGCCTTATCTGCCTGAGACAACGCTATTCCATAACGCCGGAAACATCTATTCCCTGTTAAAAAGTTATCCGACCGTCTATGTCAAACCGATCAACGGCACCGGCGGCAGGGGAATTCTGAAGATCGAGAGGGTCGGCAAGGATCACTTCTATATTCAGGGGCGAAGACTGAATCGCAAGATCATCCCGGCTCAGAAGGTTCATAAATCGCGGCTCGTTCCTTTTCTGGTCGGCTGGCGGGGCGGTAAGCGCTTCGTCGCGCAGCGAGGAATCCAAATCGAATTGCCTAGCGGCCGGGTTCATGATTACCGCATGCTCGTGCAGAAGAATGGCCAGGGAGTGTGGGAGGTAACCGGCTGCGCCGGACGGGTCGGCCCCCCGCGCAGCATCACCTCCAACCTGCATGGCGGAGGGCAGGCGGTGCCGATGAATACACTGCTTAAGCAGATTTCGTCCAATGAAGAGAAGCGACTTGAAATTCGCCGGACTGCGGAGAAGCTAAGCATCGATACCGCCACGTATCTTGAAGATACGTATGATGCGCTTTGCGAGCTGGCGCTGGATTTGGCCATTGATCGGAACGGCAAAATATTCATTCTCGAGGTCAATCCCAAGCCCGCACGTGAGGTATTCATCCAATCCGGAGATCCGGAGGCCTATCATCGCTCCATCATCAGACCGCTGGAATACGCATTATGGATGTATAAACATAAAGTCGCCCCTTCTTAACGAGGAGCGACTTTCTTTCGGGGAAATAGATCTTTCCCGGAGTGAGGCAGCCGGGTGAAATGTTCTTCCGATCACAAAGGCGAACACTACCGCTTCTTTCAGAATCATTTCACCCTCTTGCCTAGTCCTTTATTCAGCTTCATCATATAGCTTCAGCAGTTCCTTGAAATCCGCAATCAATACATCCGCTCCGTCCAGTTCTTGTCCATTGCCAAATCCGGCGTAGGCGCAACCCACGACAGTCTGACCATTCTTCTTGCCAGCCTCAACGTCAGATGAGCGGTCCCCGACCATCCATGCGTTATGTATCTTATGCTGATCCAGCAGCAGCTTCACCAGATCGACCTTAGAGGCGGTCTCATACTCGCCAGCGCTATAAACCGCTTCAAATAGCGGAAAGATCTGATGTGCTCTGGCCACACCCTTGACATAATGCTCCAGTCCATTACTGGCCACAAACAGCCTTACCCCTCGTCTGTTCAGCTCGGTTAATGTTTCCAACACACCCGGATACAGCTTCGAATGATGCTGCTTCAGATCCTCCAGCTGCAGCTCGAGCAGCAATTCATTGGCCCGCTGACGGGCCGCCTCGCTGGCATCGGGGATGATCTTCCGCCATATGTCGTCTAGCAGCATGCCCAGGCAGCTAAGCACCGCTTGCTCTGGCGGAGTCTCTCCCATATACAGCTTCTCTTCCCGTAGACGCTCGAAGGTCCGGTGATAGGCCGGCAGCAGCAGCGTCTCCGTCATAAATAGGGTCCCATCCATGTCGAAGATCATGGCCTCAGGCTTCGTCAGCTTGTTCTGTGTTCTCTCCATTTGGCACATTCCTCTCTATCTAATCATTCATAGCCCCATCATATGTGAATGAACATCTGATTGCAAACCACGGAACTCACATTTTCCACACAGAAAACACATATTTTCATATTAAAATATCGTGAGAAATTGACTGCTACCTGGGGATGACTTCCAATGTTCAAACGAAGCTTCAAGCAAGGCGACCTTCTGCTGATCGCCGGCGTCCTGACCGTTGCCCTGATCCTCATCGGAATCCGCTGGATGAATGGGAGCCCCGAGGGGGCTGACCAGATATCCGGAGGATACTACGCCACGATTAAAGTCGACAATGAGATATTCCGAACGGTTCAGCTGACTTGGGAACCCCAATATATTGAAGTGCGAAAAGAGCGAGGATATGACCTGCTTAAAGTTCATGAACGGAGATCGATGCAGAGGTCTATTAATTCTATGAAATGGAGAGAAGGTCGAAATGAACAAGAAAAGCTTAATCGCTGGCGTACTGATCATCTTAGTCCTGCTGGGCATGGGAGCTACGATCTGGATGCTGGATATCACCAAGGAGGTTCCTCCAGTCGCGGCAACGCCCGTGGTTCTGAGCAATGAGCCGGATCTGGACTGGCAGCAAAACGGGAAGAACAATGAATATGTCACTTACTTGCTGGAAGGCAGTCTGAGAGTGAAGGCGGCTGCGGGAACGGTACTGTCGGATGCCAATTGTGAAGCTGACGAGCAAGGCATCAGCCGCTGTCACAATGAGATTGCATTGTCAGATACTCAGAAAATCACCGTCGTCAACGTGCATAATATGAATAATTATGCTTGTCTCGCTCCCGGCGATACTGTCAATATCGAGCCGTATGCCGAAGGCTGGCTTAAGGTGACCAAAACCGGGGATGGCCAGTGAATGTTGCATAACTGAGAAGAGCCCTCCTGGGATACGGGAGAGGCTCTCTTTTTCCAATCTGATATTGTATAATAAGTCACTCGTGCTTCAGAAATGTGCCCTCCCGCAGATCGCGGAAGGCTTCGACGATCTCTCGATCACTATTCATCACGAACGGGCCGTGGACGACGATTTGCTCACGCACCGGCTCTCCTGCATACAAGACGAAGCGCAGCGGCTCCGTCGCGGTGATCTCGATCTCGCTCAGCTCGCCATCGTTGCCCCGCTCCAGCCACATCATCTGGCCTTGATGAGCCTCCTTCTTATTGCTGCCAAATACGCCTGAGCCTTTGATGATATAGATAAAGCCGTTGTAGCTTCCCGGTAAGTCCTGACTCACGGTCGCTCCAGGTTCCATATTCACCTCGACCATAGTGACTGGAACATGATTCAGTGTCTTCGATACGACGCCTTGCGAAGAGCCGGAGAAGACCCGGATCGATGCCCCTTCCTCCTGACGTACCGGCATCTCTTCGCCCTTCAGGTTCTGATAGCGCGGCGCAGTCATCTTCTTATCACGGGGCAGATTGACCCATAGCTGCAGCGAATGAGCGGTTACTCCTTCAGAGGGCTGTTCATTATGCATTACGCCGCTCCCGGCTGTCATCCACTGCACATCACCCGGCCCGAGCACACCTCCGTCTCCGCTCTGACTATCATAATGCTCAATCGAGCCGTCGATGACGAAGGTAACGGTCTCCAATCCACGGTGTGGATGGACATCGAAGGCTCCCCGCTGGAACTTATCCTCCATCATAATCAGGAAGGGGTCATTCTTCTCCCACTTTCCCATCTCAAGCACGGGTCCTGCCGAATGAATCGGACTTACCGTATCCAGTTCCACAGTTCTGACTTCAGCAATTTCACGTTGGAATACAGAATTCGTCGCCATTAAAAGTAACCTCCCCTTATTTAGTTTACTGGTAAACTGATAATCGTACGTGCCAGTTAGCCAGCGAACTCACAGCCGACTCGCTCATAAGTGCTATTAGGCAACTATATTGATGCTTTGCGCCTCCGTCCGCGGATTTAACTGCTTCCAGCGTGACACTATTGTTCCTCCAACACCGGGGCATCGACCTTCTTACGCAGGCTATGTCTGTGAATCCGGGTCATCAGGTCCAGAAAGGTCTTGCGCTCTGCCTCATCCAACACTTCAAACATCGAGGCCTGAAAATCCGATTGAACGGGCAGCACTTGGTCCATCAGGGCTCTCCCTTTGGCAGTCAGTGAGATATATTTCACCTTCCATTGCTGCTCCCGGACAATAAGCTGCTCCTTCTCCAACCGGGCCAGCATATGCGAGACGCCCCCGCGGCTGATCGTAAGATGCTCCGCCAGCTCCAGCTGAGGCACCGGCTGATAGATCATCACTTGGGCGAGCATATCGAACTGGGCGGCAGTGATTCCGAAATGCTGCAGCAGCTCGTTAGAGAGCTGATTGCTTCGCTGATAGAATCGAGCCAGCCGCAGCCAGATCAGCAAGCCTGTCTTGTTGTCATCTGTAAATCCGCGCTTATTCATCTTCGTCACCACCTGTATACGATTGCTCATTCATGATTAGAAGTATGCTCCCCATCAGTTTACTAGTAAACCGATAAAGAAGCAAGGCCTGATATCTACCTGCTCCCACCTTTTACGGTCACCCCTCACTCAGCCCCATCTAGTATCATTCCAGCGCTGCCAAGGCTTATCGTCTGCCAGAACGATGGATGAATGAGTAAATAATGCCGACGATCCCGGCTGCCGCCATCATCATTAAGCAATATTTTCCCATGGATCTAAAGATCTGGAGAATAGACATGTCACGGGACACATTGGCTGAGATTATCATACAGGCCAGGCCCATGGCAATCATCACAGCTGCTATCAACCATTCCGCCCGCCTCATGCCATTCCCCCCTCTTCCTCACGCTGAAACCTGATCTCGAAGCTCGTTCCTTCCCCAAGCTTGCTGCGAACGAATATTTCCCCGCCCTGCAGCTCCACCAGCTTCTTGGCGATGGAAAGTCCTAGCCCGGTGCCTCCATACTGCCTGGAACGGGATTTCTCTACTCTATAGAATCGATCAAAAACATAGGGCAGCTCCTCTTCAGCAATACCTATGCCGGTGTCCTGCACGATCACATAGACAAAGCGATCTGTCTGATCCAAAGTAATGCTAATGCCACCTTGCTCTGTATAACGGACACTGTTCTCCAGCAAATTGATGATCACCTGTTCGATCCGCAGCCCATCTCCATATATCCAGGCTGAGCCCCGATTCAAGGAAGCAGTCAGGGTTAGGCCCTTATCCCGCGCCTTTAAATCGACCTTCTGGACCGCATTATCAATCACCTCGGCCAGATCAACCCATTCCAGTGAAAGACTGACCTTGCCCTCCTCCATCTTCGACAGCTCGAATAGATCGTCCACCAGATGCTGAAGCCGCTTGGCCTCCTGATGGAGTACATCCAGGTATTGATCCCGCTCCTCCTCCGTGCTGTACAGCCCCTCCTTAATGACCTTGGAGTATCCTTCCAGATAGGTAATCGGTGTGCGTAGCTCATGAGAAATATTAGCGAAGAATTCCTGTCTTGTGTCCCTATACTGCTGCAGTTCCTCCGCTAAATTGTTAATCGCCGCGGCCAGAGAGCCAATCTCATCATTGCGCGGTATTTCCAGTCTGGTCTCTAATTCGCCGACGGCAATCTTGCGAGTCGCCTGCTGCATTTGGACGAGCGGCTTCGATAGCAAGTGGGCAATGATCCAGGTAATTCCCAGCGCAAGCAGAAAGGCGCCGACTCCCGATAAGACGAGCAGTTTGCGCATCGCTACGATAGAATCATCCATATGCTTCGACGAGGACAGCACATAGAGCGCTGATTGGATCTGATTGTCCTCCGTCCGCTGATCGATAATCGGCTTGGCAGTAATGATATACCGATTGCCACTCGCAGCTTCATATTTCAGCCGCACGGTCTGGCCAGAGAAGATCGCCGATACATCCGTCTGTTCTATAAAAGAGGCCCCGGCCAGTTCATCCGCGCCGGAATAAGCCTGCACCTGCCCTTGTTCATTCACATAGAAAATACTGACATTCGAGAAATCAGCAAACTTGAGCAGCATTTGTTCTGTCGGCGCATCCGGGGACTCCGCCATCATGGCAAAATGCGTCGCTAATTCATCCACCTCAATGCTCATCTCAGTATTATAGAAGTTTGTAAACATGCGATCGATCGTAAACCCCAAGGTACTCAGCACAATGATAAAGACGGCGATAATGACTAGCCCTAACTTCATGCCTAATTTATTTCTTATCATGGACTGCTCCGGCTGCATTGAATTTATAGCCTACTCCCCATACAGTCTGAATAGGACTATAGGATAGTCCTGCCTTCTGCAGCTTCTCGCGGATATTCTTCACATGGGTATCGACCGAGCGGTAATCTCCGTCATAATCATAGCCCCAGATCAGATTGACCAGATCCTCGCGGCTGTATGCCCGATGCTGATTCCCGGCCAGGGCGATAATCAAATCGAACTCCTTCGGAGTGAACTCCACTAACTGATTATGGATATAGACCTCACGAGCATCCGGCAAAATTCGAAAATCAGGAAAATCCATTACCTGCTCTTGTTGTGCGGAAGATTGGGTAATGACCGAGCGGCGAATTAACGAGAAGACTCTGGCGATCAGCTCCTCCGGCTCAAATGGCTTCGTTAAATAGTCATCCGCGCCGATCCCCAGGCCATACACTTTATCCTTCGTCTCGGAGCGGGCTGTAAGCATCAATATCGCAACATTATCCTGCTTGCGAATCTCTTTGCAGACCTGCCAGCCGTCCATATCCGGCATCATCACATCTAGCACCACGAGATCAATAGTATGCTTCTCTATCATGGAGAGAGCTTCGTGGCCACTGGATGCCTCCTTGACCTCAAAGCCCTCCTTCGTCAAATAAATCCGCAATAAATTACGCATATTCCATTCATCGTCAACGACTAATACTTGTAATTTGGACATCAGCCTCACCATCCCTTACGCCTAGCTATTCCTATTATAGTATAGCGCTATTCATCTGTGTTCGGATGGCTTCGAGCTTCGAATCGGATGAATACTCTCTTATCTGGCACTCCGGGACAGATGGTCAACCTCTCTCCGCAATTGTTCATTCTGCGCTCTCAGCTCTCGTAACTGCTGCTGTACTCCCTGATCCATTGCATTCACAGCGTGACCATAATCATGCCCGTGCCCATCGCCATGTCCATGTGAGCCCTTCATACCGAACATCATGAAGATCATCATTAATGGACAGATCAATAAGATTAACCAGGACCATTCCATGTTGCAGAACCTCTCTTCTACCTTTGATTAGAATCCCATCATTCCGCCGGACTGCATCCCATTATCCGAGCGCATCATGCCTTGCCCGTCCCAGCCTGAGTTATTCTGTCCCGAGTTGCCGTGGCAATTCTGATACATTTGCTCTAACTGCCGATCGGATAGATCGGGATGGACCTGTCTCATATGAGGAAGCAGGTCACGGAAGGTTGACCCCCAGCTCTGACCGCCTCCTGCCGCATACGCCGCCGTTCCAATCCCGAGTGTTAATACAACAACACCTAAACCTATCACTATTTTTGACTTCATCGTCATCTCCACCTCCACTTCAAATTGTAATGCGCATTTATGTGGAATTTGTGTGGATCGAGCTACAAGTAGCGGCTGTCAAATTATCGCCACAGTTTATCCTGAACTTTCCTGTAAAAAAATGCACGCAATTGTGTTAAAATTTTGAATTCCAATCGTAATCTGATTGTAATTAAACACGTTCCACAAGGTTTTATAATGACAATACAGCAACTGTGACAGCTACTTGAGAGGATGAGTCGTAAGTGAGGCAAAACAGAGTAAGATGTACAAATTCACAGCAAATATTAAGGTTATTATTATATAAGCAGGATCCCAAGCAGCATCTGTTAATGATTGAGCATATTATGGCGAAGCGGTTTGGGGGATCTGAATGATGTCTAAGCCGCTAGAAGCTGGAAAAGGCCGCTATATCGCCGGGCTGGACGGACTACGCGCCCTGGCTATCATCGCAGTAATCGCATATCATTTGGATATTACCCGGATCTCGGGGGGATTCCTCGGCGTCGATATTTTCTTCGTCCTATCGGGGTATCTGGTCACGAATCTACTCATCGGACGACGCAAGCTCAGGCATAAGCTTGACTTATCCGGCTTCTGGCTGCGGCGCTTCCGAAGACTGTTTCCCGCTCTCATCTGTATGTTAATGGTTCTCGTCGCTTGGACGACGCTGTTCGACCGCAGCCTGCTGCAATCCCTGCGCGGCGATGTGGGTTCCGCGATGGTCTACGCGAATAACTGGCGGCTTATCTTCCATCAAGTCTCCTACTTCGAGCAGTATAGTACACCGACACCTTTGATTCATCTCTGGTCCTTGTCAGTGGAAGGACAATTCTACATACTATGGCCATTATTATTGTCTCTGGGCTTGCGCTTCACACCCAAACGGATTCAGATGGTCACGATCACTCTGTTACTGGCTTTAGCTTCGATGCTGGCCATGGCTCTGTTATATCAATCGGGCAGCGATCCGAGCCGAGTATATTATGGCACCGATACACGTGTCTTTGCCTTGCTCATTGGAGCGACACTGGCTCTTATTATGCCGAGCACTGGAGTGATCACGAATCCTACGCTGCGCACCCGGCAAGCCATTGAATGGATCGGCTGGCTTGGCCTAGCTATCATAGTCACCTTACTGCTGCAGATCAGCGAGTTCGATGACTTCCTCTATCGCGGCGGGTTCGCACTGGCGGCTGTAGCCACGGCGATGGTCATTATCGCGCTCGTTCATCCGTTCACTTGGATCAGCAAGCTGTTCAGCCTCAGACCCTTGCGCTGGATCGGCATGCGCTCCTATGGCATTTATCTATGGCATTATCCGATTATCGTACTGACCAAGCCAGCGGTGAACACAGGCGCCTACAATTGGAAGCTGGCCGTGATGCAGGTCGTTGCTAGTGTTATTCTTGCAGCCTTGTCGTATAAATATGTCGAGGAACCGATTCGCCGCGGACAGCTTGCTTCTGCTCTCAAGCGGCTGCTGAAATATCCTCGGTCCCTGCGACAGCTATCTGTAAAAGGTTGGGCTATTAGCACTTTCTCTGCAACGATTGTAATTCTGTTCGTATCTGGGATGCTGCTGCATGTACCAGCTACCGCCTCCATAGCAGAGGAAGTGGTCTCCGAGCCCGCCTTGGCTCAGTCTGAGAATCATGAGGAAGAGAAGCTACCGATTTCTCCTGCTGCCAAGCAGCAGACTAGCACCTCTGAGTCCTCTTCTGCTTCGGATGGACAGTCGGCGGAGCAGGAAGATGAAGCGGCGGGCGCAGACAGCTCGAAGCCGGCGAAGAAAACGGAGACAGCGAAGGCCGGGGCGGAATCCGGAAATAAGTCTACATCTACTAAACAAGAGGCTCCTGCAGCCGAGTCCAAGACCGATCAGAAGGCTCCTACTACCAAGACGGTCAGAGCATCCAAGTCCGACTGGAGTCAGGTTACAGCTCTTGGAGACTCCGTCATGCTGGATGGTAAGCCTTATCTGGAGGAATTGCTGCCCGGCATCAAGGTCGATGCCGAAATAGGACGGCAGATGTCCGCGGGCTCCAAGCTATTGTCGCAGCTGCAGCGACGGCACAAGCTGGGCAGCACCGTCATGGTCGGCTTGGGCACGAACGGGGCATTCAACAAGAAACAGTTGGAGAAATGTCTGGGCTCGCTAGAGAATGTCGATCATATCGTTCTAATCAATACCCGCGTCCCTCGCAAGTGGGAGGGACAGGTCAATAAGCTGCTGGCCGAGCTCGCTAGAAAGCTGCCTGGCAGCACATTGATCGACTGGTACAGTGCCAGCGAGAACCATGATGAATATTTCGCCAAGGACGGTGTGCATCTGACCAAGGCCGGTTCCGAGGCTTATGCTCAGCTCATTGCTGGTACGTTAAGTTCTATGAGCAAATAGGAGCCTGGCCATTGAACAAAGCAAAGAGGCAGCTAGAACAGAAATGTTCTTGGCTGCCTCTTTGCCTATGGCTTTTGTATAGCGCCTCTACTATAAACTGATTTACTCCCCAAATGCTTCGGAGATTGGATTTTTCACCATCTTCTCTTGGCTCAGTTTACCGTTACCATCCAGTACATAATATTGATAGAAGCTGCTGCTGAAAGATAAAGACTGCATAATGTGTCCGTTAAATGCATCTGCGGATTTGATGTTCAGCTGATCTTCCGTCCAATAGTAATGGAGCACCAGACGCTGCTGATTATAAGGATGCTTGATAACATAAGCACCGGATTGATCCTTGATACCCATCATCTTCTGCCATGGGAAATTAATCGCTGAAGCTTGCTTAATGATCCCTGGTTTCAACGCTTGTACGAACGGATTGTTAGCGGCCCGTCCGAGCACGATTACATTACTCTTGGCCAATTCGGTCTCCAGCTTGCTCTTTACGTCCTTACGATCCTTGAGTATAGTCGGCTCAGCGCCCAGCATTTGCAGGTATACTGTCAGCTGTGTAGCCAGCTCTTCCTGCTGCTTCATCGCTTCCTTGGAGCCCTGATCACTTAACACAATCGCGAGCGGCTCGCCCTGAAGCGCCTTGTCGATGAGCCGGCTCATCGTCTCGGAGGGAGCTACCGTATTATCCTGGAATATTCCATGATAGATATTCTTGAACTGCTCTCTCATATAAGCGTCCTTCTCTTCGTCGCTCATTCCGTATTCCGGCTTAAGGGTATAGCCCGGTTCACGCAGATTCTTCGCAAGCGAAGCTCTGGCCTCGTCCCCTGCCTGCTCTCCGACCACCTGCAATAACCCGTCGATGGTAGCATTTTTATATACGAATTCCTGAAAATAGGCCTGCATCGCCTGATCGAACTTCTCTTCTCCAAGCATGCGATAGAGTTCATAGATCACTTGGCGCCCTTTCTTGTAATAGACGGCATCCCATAAGTCCTTAACGGTATCGTTAGGAGAATCAATCGCAATATCCATGCTGCCTTCATCCAGCTGTACCGCCTTGAAGCCATTCGATTTATCCTCGGAATGCTCGAAGAAATACGTCATGGAGAAATCAGCAAAGGCTTCATCCAAGAAGGACTCCGTCTCCGAATCATTGCCGATCAGCGCATGGAACCATTGATGGGCGATCTCATGAATGAAGGTGCTGTCGCTCCCAGCGCTTCGATTCTCCTCCAGTAATCCCAGCTGAATGACCCGGGAGAACTCCACAGCCACTCCCTTGACATAGGACTCCACAATTCTAAATTCAGGGTACGGGTATTTTCCATATTTTTCACTGAAGAATTCAATCGCTTTAAAGGCCTGATCGATATATTGATCGATTTGCTGCTTCTTGCCTGATCTATCGTCAAAATAATAAAACTCTACTGTTAAACCATCCCGGGTAACGCTCTCCAACTTCAGGTTCGGACTGGCAAAGAAGACGAATTCACGGGTATTATCGGCTGTCGTTGTCACCGTCTTGCGCCCTGATTCCGCCGGCTGTTCGGTCAATTTACCTGGCATGGACACCGTATAATTGTCCGGAACGTTCAATGTCACCTGATAATCTGAGGACTCATAGTAGTCCGATTCAAAGGTCGTGCTGTACGGCTTCGTATCCCAGACGTGTTGGTTAGCATCATAGACAGACAGCACCGGGAACCAATGCGCTCCGTTTATAATGTCCTTATAATAGGACAGGCGCTGTGAGCCATAAGGAAGCTTCACCTCAAATTGGAGCTGCAGGGTGATCGATTGGCCCGGTTCCAGTGCTTGGTCCAGCTTAACCGTCAGAGCCTGGCTCTGATTGTTAAATGAAGCGGATTTCCCGGAAATATGCACTTCCTTAACATCAATACCTCCCAAGAAATCCTGCGCTGTCCGCTCCGGACTCTCTTGTTTGATTTGTTCGTTCGTCTTTTTGAACATTTCCGGCTGTGTATCTTCAGAACGATTCGCATCTGCATACGTATGGAATACGATTTCCTTCAATGGATCATTCGAACGGTTTTTATATATAACGGTCTCTTGCCCTTGGAGTATCATCTTTTTCTCATCAAGGCTGGCCTTGATTTCATATTTCAGCGGACTATGGCTGACTTGATTTGTGGCTGCGGCCGAATTATTCTGCTGCTGGTTCAGCTGCCCAGTTCCTGAGGCTGCCGACGCTACCGCCGCCCCATCATACAGAACAGGTGCCATCGTCATCGTGAAGACGAGCCCCCCGGCCACCAGTTGCTTCCATAGTCTATGCTTGTTATACCTGCTGAAATTGGATTGCTTGTACATTTTATGTCTCCCCTATCATGCTGATTCATTGGACATTCATGGGAACATCCCTCAATCTACCCTTCTGATTCTAGAGTAAAAAGGTTAATTTACAAGAGGGCGTAGTTTAAGTTTTGTTTAATTTTCCTGTTAAATTCATGTTGTTGCCTGCGCAAACCCTCTACGAAATGTAATCTTCATCACTTTACTGGAACTATTTAGGGGATATAATACTATCTAAATTACATGATAGGTTGGGGATGTTCATGGCTTATTTCTCCAAGCGGGAGGCACAGCAAATTCTTGCGAATGAAATTCACGTAGAATCTCTATTGCAGAGGTATCCAGAGTACAAGGATGAAGTGCTGAAAGAACTCGCTTTACTGAAGAGCAATCAAGAAGGCAAACTAGTCGATGCGATTATCGCAAAGTATACGTCCAATGCCAAGCTGGCCAGCACCAAAATACATAAGAGTGGTATGAATGAAAAAACGATAGAAACCTTTTTGCCGGTGATTATAAAATCGCGATTTGCCATTTATCTACTGGAACAAGTTGCGATTGCCGCTGCTGCAGAAAATACGGCCAAGCCGTTGAAGCTTAACCTCTGGGATGGAGCCATCCTGCAGAGGCTGCTATTCCAGCAGGATTTGCAGCGGAAGCCGGTATCCTTAAGAGCTTTCAAGCTGTGGTGGAGGTTGGTGAGACATAAGAACAGGCTAATGCCGCTCGTGAATCAGAAAGGGATCTATTGCTTCTACTCCAAGCCGTTGATTCAGGAGCTGTCGAGCCTGATTGGCGGAAGGAAGTGCCTTGAAATTGCCGCCGGAGACGGTACATTAAGCAAATTTCTGAATGAGAGCCGGGTTGATGGCAACTGTATAGCTACTGACGATTATAGCTGGCAGCATTATATCTCTTATCCGGATTTCGTAGAAAAAGCGGACGCCAAAACAGCCCTGCGAAAATACTCGCCCGAGGTCGTAATCTGCTCTTGGCCCGTCGCCAAAAATACATATGAGAAACATGTCTTCAAGACAAGCTCCGTTCAGCTATACATCGTCATTGGAACGAAGAACCCGGCAGTTACCGGGGATTTCGAAGCCTATCAAAATGCGGACAATGAGGAGTTCACGATGGAATATAACGAGCGACTCTCGTCACTTATCCTGCCTCCATCCGAGGATCATGCCGTATATATTTTTAGGAGGAAGGGGGATGGCCGATAGTTGGCTGGTGACCGATAGTTGCAGAAATACACCTATTCCCAGGAAAATAGCCCGAAATTTGAAAATAGCTGCAAAAATACAACTATTCCTTGATCTAAGCCCCCGTTTACCGGAAAACCATCCGAATAATTGTATAAAAGCAGCTATTTTCTCAATACAGGCCGTAAAGGACGAATATAATTGCATATAAGCACTAAATCGGTCGCTCTGGCGCCCCTCATTTCACCTGCAGTCTGTATATGATCTCGTTATTCTGATTAGTCTCGTTCTCACTCGTGAACAGCATACTCCTATACAGATTCTGAGCTTTAATATTTTCCGGTTCAACGGTTAATGAAATAACTTCACACTTGGGATGCCGCTCAATGATGAAGTCGATCATGGCTCCCACGGCTTGCTTCCCGTAGCCCCTACCTTGATAGAACTTATCAATTTGAAAGCCGCCAATCCAATAATTATCTGTACTGTCTGGAGTATAGCTTAAATAGAAAAATCCGATGATTTCTCCTTCCAGCTCTAATACATAGGGATCGAGCGCTTCATCCCATGGCTTAAGATAGGCATAGGCGATTCCCTCCATTACCGAAGGGACAAACTGTCGCTGTTGATCCTCCAGAGTTATTTTAACGGCTTCTTCCCAGTTGCTACGTGTAAGCGGTCTCACATTAAAATCTCTTATCGATGCCTCCTTCTCATACTTGTCTACGCTGTTCAGATAATCATTAATTGTCATTGGTTTAGAGTTCATCGTTATATCTCCCTAATTCCTGAAGTCTTAATAATATATTTGATATATGTCCCTTTTGAATCACATGAATAAATAACCCCTCATTAAACCTGTCTCCGCGTATATAACTAGTCATTAATTGTCTAAGGGTATCCAGATCTGCATTCCTGATATGCTCTTGAATATTGTTATCTATATCCCTGAATACCTCATTGTCATTAATCCAGCTAGTCCAGTCAAAAACTACTAGAAATCCTGTATCATCCAGATCTCGGCGAAATTTGCTTACTTCTTCACTTTCAAGGATATATCCATTGACCTCAGTGAACAAAACACGGTTCGGATCCTGAAAATATTCAAGATAACCAACTAGCTTATTAATTTCTTCAATCGTGACAACTCTATGATTTGGCATGGTCTCCTCCTATTTAAGGGGGGCTTAAATTAATTTCCTTGTTGCAACCTCAGACGTACTGACGCATTTATTGTTGATATGTTCGAGCTTTAATCACTCCGTTATGTTAATTGCTTCCCAGCCCATTTGATTTCAGGGATCATCCCGGCATTATTTTAGAAATATCTCATTATCAATATCAAGATCAACTGTTTCCGAGTGAAGCTTGCCTTCATTATCATTCCAGGTAATGGTTAAGGTAGAGCTTGCATAATTCTGTCTATCCTTCTCCAATTCATCATAGGAATACACACTTGTCATAGAACCTATATCATTAATATTGTTCAGAATGGATACTGAACCGTTATTGGATATTACCTCTTTTACATAGACCGTTTGGTAGATATTGTCCTTGTTTTTTTCTTGAGCTTCGAACATATAATAAGAGCTATTCTCGATATTCTGGGGCTCCCCTTTATATACCAAGCTTCCATGTCCACGTAGAATGCTAGTCGACGAGACAATAATTTTGTAATTGATCACATCCCAATTCTCCCCCTCACCACTCAAGCTATAAATTTGCACATTTGTGTTTAAGGGTTCCTTGGCTTCTTTAAAATACATAAATCCCCAAATCGCATTCGAAAGTAGAAAAACACTCGCTAAAACAATAATTATTTTCTTCATCCCTACTCCCTTGATTCTATATCATTTTTTCATAAGATAAGCTTGGATTTGTTCCATATGGTGCTTGTCATGCGACACGAAAAACTCCGTCAAGTAGGATTCAATCGTGAATCCCCGATCTCCTGGATAGACCACGGAAAACTTACTGTCCTCGAGCTTGCTCAGATTAGATACCATCAGCTGGCGATTCCTAATGGCTTCCTCGATAATTTCATTCTTGGTTCTTCCCTTTCCATATCTAATAGACTGTTCATTGAATGCTAAATAATCCGGGTGTTCTCGAAGTTCAGAAAGCTCAGTCTCGGTTAGCATCGGAAATGTAAAATTATTGAAATACTCGTCCCATCTCATAATGTGCGTAATCATGTCATGAATACTCCATTTACCTTTGCTTAGTGGCGCATCCCAAATTTCATCTGATAAGGCGTCCAAAGTTTTGACAAAGCCGATAAATCCCTCTAATTCAGAAATCAACGATTGCTTCATATTTTCCCTCCTATAATCCATGGGGAAATTATACCACATAAAAGGGAATGTACGTTCCTATATTTTGTGATCGATTTTGAAATATTCTCCTTCCCATTCTATGAAAACAACCCAGCCTTAGACAGCTTTTATCTCGACTGGGTTGGGGATGACCTATTTTTTTAGTGAGTCTACGCTGCTTGCAGGAGCATAAACGTTCTTCATACTGCTATGATCCAAAATGCTCCCTTGAATAATCTCAAAATTCTTAGTTATCTCAATCACTAGCAATAATTCCTTGGGAGCCTCCCTCACTTGTTAGCCTCTGATTTCGGTATGTATTCAACAAGATCCGATAAACTGCAATTGAAAGTGTCGCATAATTTAAAGAGAGTTTCCATTTTGATTGTTTCTATATTTTCTTCTCTATATAATTTATTAATTGCATTGCGACTTAGACCAGATAACTTCATAAGCTGCGTAATATCATCAATTTTGTGATCTGCCATAAGCCTTCTCAAATGACACTTTACCATGCTATTCTCTCCTCTATTGTTGCATTCTAAAAAAATCTTTACTTTGACCCTATAGGGTTATATAATAACCTTATAGAGTTAAATTAAAGAGGTGAATATGATGAATACTCTAGAAAATACACTTCAACAACTTACTGATGAACGATCAAATCATATTAGCACATACCTAAAATCACACCATGATCAATTTAAAACATTGTCCCATAAATGTACGGATTATTTCAACATCTTAAAAACAACCTTACCGGAAGATGCCCATGATTTGTTATTCCAATATGAAGACCTTGTGAATTATCTTCATTCGATTTCTCAGGATTTTATCTATAAACAAGGCTTAAAGGATGGAGCTCAACTCCTTAAACTATTGTCTTGTAAACAGTCTGGAGATCTTCCTTAATTATAGTGGTTGTAGATTAGTTCTACACTAACTGAACTTTACCCTTTAAGTCTTCATATGCCTCTCTTAACCAAGGATGAATTACTTTCAAGTTCTCTCTCTGTGTCCACAAAAAATGGACATAAGCAAATGCTCCATGAGTTAGTGATACTTCCAGATTACAATTAAGCTTCTCTAAGTAAGGAGGAGTTCCATTCTGGTCCCATGAAATTTTATCCGCGACGAACAATACTTGATCCAATAATGTTGCATCTGATCTCAGCGTCGTATGGCATCCTATTGCATCTAATATTTCCTGATCATCAATTTTAAAGATTTCACTAGCCATAACCTTTGATAGTCGCTGATGGATAATCATTGGAAATATCTCCTCTTCGGGATATATTTCAATCTGTAATTGTTTCGCTACTTCTATTCTTTCATGGTTTGGATACACAGCACTGATATCATGCAACCAGCCTGCAATTTCTGCTGAACCAGGATCAGCCCCGAACATCAATGCAATTCTTTTTGCTTCATTCCCAACCTCCATACAGTGCTTTGCAATGTCTTCACACTGATTTGCAGTTAAAAACGATTGGATATCTTGCTGTAAATCTCCCGTAAAAAGTATATGATCCGTCAATAGCCTAAAAATGGAGTGCTGCATCATCATCCCCTCTTTGCCACTTATTCTACCCGATTAAAAATTCACTGAATCTGACAACATGTTCTGTTATTTTTGGATATATGCTACTTAGCACGAAGATACCAATAAACAAAGTTATAGCGATGTTGGGATATCTTTTCTTCATATAGCGTACTGATTGAATGAAGCAAAACAATAGCAGGGGGAGCGCAATGACTGCTGATATGTGCAAGCCTAGCTTCCCCTCTTTAGTCCAGCTTCCAATCCCAATACCATCCAAGAAGCTGTCTATGAATGAGTAGCCATACAAGTGATTACTGCCAAGTATTATTATCATTAAGCAAGCAGTAACCCATATCCACCCGACTCTTACATTGTTTTTTGGTTTCAGCAAAAAGGGCATCCTCCTTCATCATAATTTTTAAAATCGGGGCTCATGATGGTTTAGTGTAATCTGGTTTATTTATCATATACAACTTCTGTTCCCGCAATAAAATCATGGATCGCTCTCCGATCCTCCCGCATACCCACCATAAATGCACTGATGATCAGACCAATACCAAGAGTCAGGGTATAAACTACTCCTGCAACAATGTTGCGTAACAGCATGGTTCCAAGTCCAGGGGGAGAGTAATCATCGACCTTTCTTATTTTAATGCCACAGATACGCTTTCCGACCGTATATCCTCCCCAAAGAATAGGAACCAATAATCCGTATAAAAGCCTCAACATGTCTCTTACTAGCCCACTATCCGGATCACCCGTAATAATATAAGAAACAATGGCAATAGCAATTCCAATGAGAATTGCGTCTAATAACGTGGCTCCAAGTCTAATCAAAAAGCCTGCCTCCATCACTCTTCCCCTTCCTTAACGTTGGATACGTTCAGTAATTCATGAATATGTAGGAGCACTTGATATGTTTCTGGATATCAACACTTTGATTTGCTCACCGGTCTCTTCTTATCAAAAATGCTTTATCCGATCGTTCAAATCCTAAACTAGGATAATATTCAACTGCTGTTGGGGCGGAAATTAGTATTAATGAACATTGATCCTCTATTTTTGTCCGTACAAGTTGTACCAGTTCTTTTCCAATTCCCTGTTTCTGATATCTTTGGTCCACCGCCAGATCAGATAAATAACAGCAAAACGAATAGTCAGTTATCGCTCTGGCAACCCCAACCATTTTACCGTCAGACCAAGCGGTAATCATAATATCTGAATGGTCGATCATACTTTGGATTCTCTCAACATCTTCATAAGGTCGCTTGATTCCAGAATTTCTAAAGACTTCAGCTACATCGTGGGCATTTTGTTCTTTGACATCTGAATATGTGATCATAATCATGTCTCCTCCGGTTAATGACTTAATTCAATATAATCTCTTCTCGTAGCTCTCCTCTAACCCTTTCCGTATAACCTCTTCCGTATATTCAGATGAATTCACATGATCCTTTAATTTCGACAATGAGCGTCCAAGTGATGTATGACTTTTTTCATGACCATCTCACTGGGGGAACCCAGGAGATCTCTGATCTCGGCTTCTGAAGACAAGATTTCTTCAAAAGGTTTCTGCAAACCAGCACCTCAATTCTTCTTGTTCTCTAGCTTCTTCTGTTTCTTAACGCCTCAACGACCGGCCGCACGGGAGGACTGATTCTCTCGGGCAGCTCATTTATTTTGAAGAACCTGATGTCCTTTCCTTCATCGTTCAATTTTACTTCACCTTTATAGGAGTCACTCTGGTATACAATATCCACGATATACACTTCATCTCCGTTCGGGTATTTATAGTGCAGATCTTCTCCGGAAAAGACACCGAACAAATTCAAGCTATCTAGAATTAATCCAGTTTCTTCGAACACTTCCCTTGCCGCCGTATCCTCAACCTTCTCGCCTAACTCCACGGCCCCTCCCGGAAAGCACCAAGTGTCATTATCCGTTCTATGGATCATTAGAACTTCCCTAGCTGGATTATTAATAATTACACTCGAGCCGCACATGATGATGGGACGAGTTCCCACTAGCTTTCTCATTTCTTTCATGTATTCTTTCATATCGTCACCTTACTCCTGGCTAAGTATAAATCGATCGTGTCATAAACATGTAACACATCATAAGTATTTATATTCATCACAATATGTCGGCCTCCACCTGTCGTAGTTCTCTACCTTTTTGATTATTCTCTTTCCTTATCATCGATGAACATCAGGAAATACTCTTCACGGTCTGGATCGCTATAACCAATGTCTTCCTTACAAGAGGTTAAGTAATATTCTGTTCCATTACGATCTCCTCGCGGCCCGGTACGTTTATTCATTTGTGTACAGGTCGTTTTCCGTACTCCTTTATTCTGTCCTCCGAACCCATCCCAAGAGTTATCATACGTATATAGAATCTCTTCTCCATTAAATTCAAGATCGACATATATTGGATCGCCTTCATCAGTGTAATGAGCAAGTGCAACAGTGCTACTTATCTGATTCAAATACTCCTCATAGAATTTCTCAAGTTTATCCACATTCGCTAAACCAGGGGGCCCTGCAACGACATAGCCCTGTTTTTTGGCCTGTAGGAAATACAATTTGGAGTGTGATGAATCCGTCGGTTTATGATTGTTATTGGGTCCAGAATTGCAAGCAACAAGCATTACGGATAGAGCAATAATTACAAAATACTTCCTCAACTCATCCCCCCCCTAGCGACACCTCTTAACCCTATATGGACGTACTTTCAATCAAATCAATCATTTTTCTGAGAGTTCCCTTATTACTTCTATTTTCCATTTTATCAATAATTTCGTGTCTATTGTCATATAATTTATTAATAGCGTCTATAAAAGAATTGTCATTCATGTCTTCTTCAAATAAAACCTCGCAGTAGCCCGATGACTTAAACGATAGAGCATTTAGTATTTGATCGCCCCTACTCGCTTCTTTGGAAAGGGGGATCAGTAGCATGGGCTTTTTTAGGGATAGGAACTCGAATATTGAATTCGAGCCTGCTCGCGAAATTACGATGTCCGCCATGGCCAAAATATCAACCAAATCTCCATGTACGTATTCAAATTGCTTGTATCCACGGTAATTAGCATAGGATGGATCGATTTGTCCTTTACCGCATATATGAACTATCTGGAACTTATCCATCAATGGATGCAAATTTCTTCGAAGCACCTCATTAATCCGCTGGGACCCCAAACTTCCTCCCATACAGACAATTACCGGTTTATGTCTTGTAAAATGGCACAGGTTCAATCCTCTAAGTACACTGCCATGCATGAATTGTTCACGTACAATGGCACCAATATGTAATACCTTGTCATTGTTGATATGTTCTAATGTCTCGGGGAATGTTACGCAGATCTTCGAGGCAAAACGAATAGAAATTTTGTTGGCCAACCCAGGGGTGATATCAGATTCATGAATGATAATAGGGATGCGATTTAGCCAAGCTCCTATAACTACAGGGACGGAAACAAAGCCACCTTTTGAGAATACGACATTCGGCTTCATTCTTCTTATCAATCGATAGGCTTGCAGAACTCCCTTAATCGTACGAAAAGGGTCTTTCAGGTTTTCCCAATCCAGATATCGCCTCAGCTTTCCCGTTGATATTCCGATGTATTCCACATGATCCATATTCTGAATTAACTCTGCTTCAATGCCTTGCTTCGAGCCCATATATTTAACATCCCAGCCCATTTCCATAAACTTAGGAATTAAAGCCATGTTCACCGTCACATGACCTGCAGAGCCCCCGCCGGTAAACAATATCCGCTTTGACATCTTCATCACCTCGCTTGGGAAGTCGGTATAGGCTGATCTGTATATAAAAGAGAGGATGCTCTAAGGGAAGCTCTACGTTGTAATGTAACCAGGTATCGTTATTTGCGTCAAAAGGAGGCATTTCATACTCTGACGAAACTAGGTATCGTTATTGTTGCACATAAGGGGCTAAATGGCGTATTTTTACCGAAATATGTTTCGTAGAGCTCGGGAGACTTGCTGGTGCTTTTTCAACAGCCTGACCTTTCAAGTGATTTTCTGTAATAGTGCTTGTTATCCTCATCCATATCTGTTGATTTCTCTAATCCAACGCTGCTCCAGAACCTTTCGTTAGCTTCGTTCGTGGGTGTTAATTCGATGTATAGAGCTCCTTCATGCCTAATATACTGTTCGGCCCTTAGATAAGCTGATTTGCCATAGCCCTGGTTGCGGTATTTCGGTTCAATATAGTATTCCATTAAAAAACACTTTCCGCCTTCATCAAAATAAGTAACATACATGATAAAGCCAATAATAGCCTCTTCCTGTATAAATAATATTCTTAGTGGGTTTATATTCCTTATTCTTAGTTCCTCGATTGCACCTCTATATTCATCAGAATAGAAGTAATCTAAATCAAACTCATCCCCTAAAGACACGTTAAGAGATAGCTCATTAATGTAATTGTTAAATAACTCCCAAAAGATCGTTACATCGGGTTCTTTTTCGACTAAAGATAGTTTAAGATTATTGCTCATAACAAGCCTCCTTGTTGGTGGACTTACGCCTCTTGTAAGCCAGAAATTATGCTATAATATCCTCATGATGAGGTTGGAACAAATGCTAAGCCAGATTCTTCAAGAAATTAAATCTATAAAGAGTGATATCCGACAATTAAACCAGAACCAACTATTATTGAGTGAAAACCAGAAGCATATGTCTCTCCAGATTGACAATATCCTTCAAGCTGTTTTGCGTATTGGAGATAGCCAGCCAGAAGATATTTCTGCACTTCTAGACAGGATTCATAATAATATTTTAGATAAAGATTCCGAGATTGCCGCTCTGAACAAGCGTGTATTTCGGTTGGAGTCAGATTTCGAGAAATTTAGTAGACAGTAATTAGAACTGTTTAAAAATCTCATTAACAAATGGGGTTACCTCGAGGCCTTCTAATTCCCCTATTGGTATCCATCTAGCTTCTAATGCATCTTGTCCATCACCGTCAGTCCCGTCTCCTCGTGAAACTCTCTAATTAATGCTTCATAAGGTTCTTCTCCGAATTCAATTGTTCCCCCGGGTAAGTCCCACTTGCCTTTATGTGGACCTCTGGACTTTTTTATGAGCAATATTTTTCCAGCTTCAATGAGAATTCCATAGACACCTAGATGAGTATACTTGGTCATTTGTATCCCTTTCAACGATCTGCAAACATTTTCGCAAATACTGTTTCCTTCGCCCCTACTTCCATATTGAGTGGTAACGATAAACTATGTATATTTCCATTCGAATCTGCATGAAATGAAGCTTTTAGTTTCATAGGTAATTCATAAAGTGTTTCGAACAGATCTCCCTGGATGTGGGTCACGGGTAAAGTCATAGAATTATATCTAAATTGCAGGTGTTCCTTTTCAAGCTCGACATACATTGTTCCATAGCCTGGATGTTTATACGTTCCAATATACTCTATCAGAGGATGAGGAGGATTCGATTCAATATTGTTAATAGACGGCTCATTACTATCATGCTGCTTATTAAGCTGTTCTTCCCATTTCTCTTGATCCTTCTGTATTTGTCCACTCCAATCGATTTCCTTAAGTCCTAATAGTCGATCCACAATATTATAGGTAACGACCTTAGGCAAATGGGATGCGAGCTTATTAGTAAGAATGACAATACCGATATTATCATGCGGCAAAAAAGACACCAACGACGTGAATCCGTCTATCCCCCCACTATGATGAAGCATTTGATGTCCGCGGTAGGGTTCAATGCACCAGCCAAGGCCATAGCAACTTAATGGCAGTTCCTTCTTCCCCCATAAGCTTGGCTCACATGGGATATGCGGAGTATGCATATCGTCCAATCTACCTTCCGACACGATCTGCTTTCCATCTAACATGCCTCTATTAAGATGCAGCATAATCCAGTTAGCCATATCGATAATATTACTATTGATCGAACCAGCCGGACCAATACTATCCATATTCCGAAAAGGGATTTGCTGAGTCTCGCCGTTTTTATCAATATAAGCCAGTGCATAATCATCTCGAAGCTGCATCTCATCTACTGAAAAACAACTGGACTTCATATGCAAAGGAGCAAAAATTCGTTCCTGAACTCTCTGTTCCCATGAGGATCCGGCTAGCTTCCCAACGAGATAACCTGCAACCATGTACATTATATTTTGATACTGCCCCTTCGCTCGAAAGTCCTGATTAGGCTCTAAATACTCAAGCCGTTCTATGATCTCCTCCCGAGTAAGCTTAGAATTATACCAAATGGCATCATGTCTTGGCAGCCCTGAACGATGACAAAGCATATCTCGTATCGTAATTCGTTCCGTCGCAAAAGAATCATACATTTTAAAATGTGGCATATAATTTTTGATTGGCGCATCTAAATCTAACATACCCTCATCTGCTAATTGCTCCGCTACCATAGCCGTGAATGCCTTCGTACACGACGCAATCGCAAACAACGTATTGGGCGTAACCTTAAGCCCTGATTCCTTATCCCGATATCCATATCCGTTCGCCAGAATGATCTCTTGATCCTTAATGATAGCAACCGCTGCCCCGGGAACTTTCCATACATTCAATTGCTGCTCCATATAAGTATTGAAATCTTCCAGTGCTCCAAGAACTCCGTTCATCGAACGATCCTCCCCTTCTGTTAGTAACTCTTCTTAGTAAACTTAATCCCCCTCTTTAATCAATTCCACAGCTCTCTCAATATACTCGTCTCTACCTTCCACGATTCCTTCAAGGGTCGGATCAAGGCGAATATCCGGCTGTAATCCTATTCTTTGCGTTGGGGATTTGTCCGGATGAAATATGCCGATTCCACTTATGGCCGTCTTTATGTTTCCTGGAAGTACAATGACACGCATATTACCATCGGTGCCGGCAGACGGTCTGCCAAGAACGATGGAGTTGTCTGTATTTCTGAGCGACATCGTCGCAAATTCTGCCTGGCTAATCGTATGTTCATTGATTAGAATCACTAATTTCCCCTTGTAGACCTCATTATTGGTGGCTTTGGATCCTCCTGAGACAAGGGGCTCAAGATAATAAAATTCACCCGGTATGGCATGATTGGGAGCTGACACAAATGCAAACTCCTTTTCAGAAGGAATCAGATATTGGGCTAATTCATAAGTAAGTGAGCTAGAGGGGTAATTCCTAAGGTCTACAATCAATCCTTTGGTGTTCCACCATTTCTTCATGATTTTATCAATCTCGCCATCTTTTAAGAGACCCGCATTGATATAGTAGATCTCATCGTTCTCCATGGCTTGTGATTTCGTATCAACCTGGAACTGAATATCCTGTTGACTGCCTACTGCACTAATGTCCATCGTCTTCCCCTGCCGGATTACAGTAACATCCGTATTCTTCTGTTGAGTTCGAAATAAATCTAAATAAAATAAGCTAGCCGTGTCTTCTCGAGACTGCGAGATGTATGTTCTTCTACTTTCTAATAACTCATCTATATTTTTGCCGTCTATTTTTAATACAATGTCTCCGACTTCAAGTCCACACGGGTTAATGACTTTGCTGATCACGATCTGATTGTCTATCTCGATAAAGTTTACAGGGAGCCGGTAAGTTCCTAAATCATCGGTAATTGTCTCTTTATTTTTGCCTATCAAAAAAGCATGGGAATCATGGATTCTAGTAGTCAGCTCTGCTAAGGTCGTGAAATAGGAATCATAATCCGATCCTTCGATCATCTTGGGGATAAACTCCAGCAGCACCTGATCCCAATCCTCACCGATCACATCTTTATATGGATAATAATATTCGATAATATTCCAGTAGCGGAATAAACTTAACAATCTGTAGCCCGTATCATTGAAATTCATATTTGGGTATGGATTTTCATTGTCCATAGACGGTAAAATTGGATCAGACTTAAAATTGACATATGCATTATCTCGTGCGGAAATATTGGAATCCAGAAGCTTCGATAACTCGAGACTCAAATCCGTTCCGAGATATTCCGCATCCTTGCACCAATCTGTTGATGACCTAAACTGTATGGACTCTTCGGAAAATTGGAATTGCTGCTCAAGCTCTCCAGGAATAGACTCGCTGCCTAATGAATGAACCCAACTATATAGAATTGAATTAGCATCCGAATCTTCTTCTAAAATAGAGGGCATCACCCGAAACAGCTCATAATCCCAATTTACATCTCCAGATACCACCTTGGGATGATAATATTTCACCACACCCCATACCTTACTGAGCTTGGCAAGATCCGTGATTTTTTGTTCAGACAGGCTGGTAAATTCCATTCCACTTCCTTGGTCAAATTCCTGATCCTTCTCTCTCCCGAGCTGTTGAGCCTCTTGTGAAGGAGAGCATCCTGCAATCATGAAAATAAACAATACAATTAAAAGCACTGATGACTTCCAAGGCTTTCTTATACCTTGCTCCATTCTGCCTCCCCCTTCGGTTTCAAAGTATGACCAAAAGCAGTTCTCAGCACACCAAAATATATCTATCTAGTAACCTTATACATTTAAATCTAATCCTTAAGTGCATATCTGCAACTATTTGCCCTCTTTATGCCCTCAACAGGAGATATAATTGCAGTTGTGCAACTATTTGCATGATTTGTCCTTCAATCCCACGATTTAGTAAGGAAATAGTTGTATATGCACATCTATTCCTGACTTCAAGCTAAGTTTTGCGAAAAATAAGTGTATTTCAGGCTAAATTTCACCACATTTTGATCCTTCAAATTTACATGATATAATTTTGAAGCAACGGATAAAACCACGATGAGGAGTGAGGTTAGTGGCTGTTGATGTATATCTGTACTTTAATGGAAACTGTCGTGAGGCTGTAACGTATTATGCAGAAGTATTCGGAACAGAGCAACCGCAAATTATGACATACGGGGATACCCCGCCTAATCCTGAATACCCTCTTCCTGAAGAAGCCAAAAATTTAGTCATGCACTCGCGACTTAACATCAATGACAGCAATATCATGTTCTCTGATATGTTTCTGGGTTCGCCATTTATTCAAGGAAATAACATCGGCCTCGCTTATGTAAGCAAGGACCTCGATCACATCACAAGCTGTTTTAACAAGCTGAAGGATGGCGGCACGGTTAAAATGGAGCTGCAAGAAACGTTCTGGAGCAAATGTTACGGCAACCTGCAGGACAAATTCGGAATTGAGTGGCAATTTAGTCATGAAAATGAATAACTGTTGACCAACCATCACAAGTGGAATCGACAAAGGATATAGCGTTTTCTCCCCCTGGGAAAGCTCTATGTCCTTTTTTACCGTTCAAGAACCGTTTCTGAATTAATATTCCAGCTTATACACCACTTCCCCTTCAATCACCCGGCCGTCTGCTTTAAAGCCCAATTGTTCATATAAATGTTTAGCCCCGATATTCTCCGGTTCAAAGCTGATGTAGATCATCCGATGCCCAGGGTCTTCTTTAATCCTGTTAATAAGCAGTTCCATCGCAGCCTTTCCGTATCCCATCGACTGATATTTAGCATCTATCATTAAGCGGTAAATCCAATACTCGCGATCCTCTTCATCTATACAATACATCGTAAATCCGACTGGAATTTCATCATGATAAATAGCTAAGCAGATGCACTCTGGAAATGCCTTAGCCTGCGCCAGCGAATACATATTCGACGCTACAAACTCTTTTTGCTCCTTAGCCACACTCAGGTCAATGATATCGTAGAAATTGTCTCGATCGATCTCTTTTAGTGTAATCATAAATACTCCCTTTCTGGTTATCCAGGCTCTCGCTCGGAATAGTTCCTACATAAACCTTACCCATATTCCGACAAAAAATGAAGGGAAATCTTAATTATTGCTAAACTATACTATTGTTTCATGGTGAAAAAAGACGACCTCTATGCTACAATATTAAAATTGTATACACTATCAGACTAGGAAGGATTTTGGATCAATATGCTGATTATTGGTATTTCCGGCGGTACCGGATCAGGTAAAACCACCGTCGCCCATTCCGTCATTGACCGGCTTGGTTCAGACAAAGTCACCTTTATATCTCAAGATAACTATTATAAAGATCATTCCCATCTTAGCTTTGCCGAGCGGGAGAAGATTAACTATGATCATCCTTTTGCTTTTGACAATGAGCTCTTAGTCGAACATATTCAAAATTTAGTGGAAGGCAAGACCGTCCACGCCCCTGTATATGACTTCACGGTTCATGCACGTTCTACTTCACAATCGCTTGAGTTGAAACCGAACAATATTATTATTCTTGAAGGTCTCCACGTCCTCTACGATGAAAATCTTCGAGCCTTGCTGGACATTAAAGTGTTCGTCGATACAGATCCTGATGTACGCATACTGCGACGGGTACTCCGAGATATAGAAGAACGTGATCGTTCCATTCGGTCGGTATATGACCAATACTTAAGAACCGTTAAACCTATGCATGAAGCCTTCATCGAACCTTCCAAAAAGTACGCTGACCTCATCATCCCCGAGGGTGGACATAATGAAGTTGGCATTCAACTGCTTACTACACTAACTGAGAAGTATTTGATCAGTGGAGAGAATTTTAACTGTCAATAAATGAAGTAATAAAGGATGTAGAATTTTCTTCTCTAAGGAAACCTATATCCTTTTTGATTTAGCTATGTATTCCAATAATTATTCTTGTCATTGTACCGTTTCTCTTCCACTTTTGTCCCGGAATCGAATGCCAGTATGCTTAGTATTGGAATGATGGAGAATAAGATGGCATAAATCAAATAATCTGATTTGAATCTAAAGATCAAACCATAGCCTGCAAAGCAGATCAAAAACGCAATCATAATTGCTATTAGCTTCGCTTTCCATGACATACTATCCCCTCCAGATTATTGAATTGACTAAAGACCGTACTCTTTTTTCGATCTAGCAGTTTCTCTTAGTGCTACAGCGTCCGTACTTGGCACAGAATCACTATAGTGTTTTCCGCACAAAATCCCTGATATACTTCTCTTCAAAGCCAAGACTGTCATATAGCTTTCTGGCTTCATTCCCAACAACACACGACAGTTCAACGGTTTCATTACCACGCTGATAGATAAGGTTGCATAAGTGCATAACCATTTTCCTGCCAATCCCGCGTCCCTGAAGGTCTGTACGGACAGATATGCTGCTGAGTTCATTCCCAGAGAGATGGCTATAGGCAACGATTTCCCCGTTTATTTCATAGACAAAGCGATCTTCCGCATCCTTTTGCCATTCTTTTCGCTCTTTTTCGCTGGGCTGGGCAATCACAGAGTCTGGGAAACATCCAACACGAACCCTCATTTCATGAAAAGCCGTAGCATACAAAGGATGACTAGCCAAATAATCTTCATCCGTATACGTCCTCACTGGAAGCTCCTCTACAGGGAACAGCTCACCACTCCGCTGCATTAAAGCTGATGAAAAGTATTCCCCATAACCCAGCTTGCGCGCAAATGCTAAAGAGGATGGGTGATCGGCGCGAAAGGAACTTCTGACTTTTTGGGTTCCGCCCGCCCTTAATTCGCCTTCCGCATACTCTACAATTGCAGAACCGATGCCCTGCCTTCGAAACTGTGGAGCTACATACACATTCAGGTATGACTGAGGTACAGGCTCGTTCACTTGGGCAAGTCCAACCAGTTTATCCTCCATATATGCGGTAATGAACAATTCCGGAGCTTGAGCAAGAACCCGAAGAAGGTCTTCCCCCGCAACAACATCATAGCTTAATAGTTCTTTGACAGTGGTAAAATCCCTTTCATTGAACCGTTCGTAGCGGATATCTGTCGTATTCATAAGCTCACCCACGGAACATGACACTCTAGTAGCCTTAATAACTCTTGGAATGTAGCTTCAACGTCATCCGTAGAATTCAATACACGATACTCGTTTGGAAGTGTGCTCCGTCTTCGAATGAGCGCATTCGAACATCGTCAAGGTCCGTAATTATAAGATTCTTAAAACCATGTCGATTATAGTTCTTCGCTACCAAGATTAGGTTCTCGAAAGTCAACTGCTCTTCCTGTCTTTGTATAATCTCAATGGAAGGTGTTAAAGAACGAAATTCCGGAATCCAGCCAAATTCAAAATAAGGTGATTTAAAATAATCATGCATTTTCCTGGATAATGTTGTCTTTCCAGTCCCAGGTGATCCGTGGACAATAATGACATCAGTGTTCACACTTTCGCCTACTTTCATGAAATTCATCATCATTGCTTGTTTTTCAGCAGGGTTGTACAATAAATTTATAAGTTCTTTTCCGGAGGTGTGCATACATGAAATGGACTAATATCCGTGAGATCTGTCCCAACCGTTGGGTTCTAGTGGAAGCTCTGGCTACTCAATCAAATAATCAAAAGAGAACTATTGACGAAATGTCTCTAATCGCCGAATACGGCAACCCCATACACGCGTGGTCCTCCTACAGGAAATTCCATTCATCAGATCCTGCCCGAGAAATCTATGTGTTCTATACCGGAAATGAATTTATTGAACTCATTGAATTGCCTTCTCCAGAAACTAGAAAACGCCAATCTAGATCTTATTTTAAAGTGCCTTCTACAAATGAGTAGAGTAAGATATGAAGATATCCTTATCTTCGCGAAAAGCCCCAGCCTGAGATCGCTCTTTATCTTAGACTGAGGCTTTTTGTTATGTGAGCTTCTTCCATGATTATACAACTTGAAACTGGGAGAAGTAAGTCCTTTTTTGAGATGTTCTACGGCGTTAGATACTTCTTCAGGTCTGATATCTCCAAAATAAAGTTGTCCCAGGATATTGCTCATAATCTAGCACCTCCACAACAAGAATACCCTATCATGTCGTCCAGATTAATATTTAGCGAGAATATCGCTAAGATGCAACTTTCTCGACTTCATTTCTTCGATCCCAAACTTAATTCAAATTCTTGACATGCGATAACGAAAACCTCGTCATATGTATATATGACATATTGCTTTAACTCCAGACCTCTTGCCTTCTTTATATCTTTAAGTATTTTTGTATTGGATATCTCCGCAAAGCTGCTACTTTCATTGTATGAGGTATCAAACATTTCTAAACTTACATCTAACTCAATCATATTAAAATAATAAACTTTCTTGAATAGCAGCTCATATCCTATAAACTCATCATCATCTGATTCCGTACATAATAGTCCATTAATTTCTCCAATTAATGTAACCTCATTCTTTGGATAATTAAATTGAATATCATCAAGGTAGATTGCGTCTCTACCATAGATTTCACCTAATTCGGTTTTTATCGCTTTGATTTGTTCCATTTCTATCACGTCCCAGTCAAAAATATCGGTTCTTTTCTTTAAGCATCTGCTCTAAATCTAACTACATCTTTCGTACCTGACATTGGACTACAGTTAGTAGATACTCCATAGCAATACGTTTACTATTTTCTTATACAATTATGGTCAACTCCTTATGCACATAAAACCCTTTCCGAAACATATTTTCTGTATTACCAGTCTTAAGTGTAGCACGGTAATCTTGACTATTTGTAAATAGGGATACGTCAGAATAGGTCTCATACCACTGACCCACTTTCACCCATTCGGGGGATTCTGACACTTCGGAAGGATCGAAGCTATCCCTGCTAAACTGACTGGGATCTGTGGCATTTAATACCCGGAACTTAAATTTAGTTCTGATGAAACTGGTACCATAATAATCATAGATTGTTGTAGGGTCTGGGAATGCATACCCTTCAACAATTAATTTATTTTCTTTTACAAAACTCGTATATTTTTGAGAACCTGCAGGGTTAATGTAACCATTGTGTCCAAGCAACTTAAATAGATTATTGAAATATATGCTATAGTTAAAAGTTCTATAATCAACATTAAGAGCTAGCTTGTAATACTCTTTTACATTCTTCACAATTCGATCTAACTCGTCTTTTGTAAATCTGTCTCCAAACTCTGTAGCTGGCGAAGTACTTGTCATATGATAGATCTTATACTTTCCAATCTTATACACATTATCAGGAGTATCACTCATAAGAATCCATTCGTCAGAGTTTTGATTAGCACGCAACTCTCGGCCCCAGCGATCTAGTGTCACAGTGCCATTATCAATCTTACTTTGATAATCTGGGCTAGTGATATTCACCGCACTCCATGCACCGTCCCACTTAACTTCAGCATTGAGAGTTTCACTCACAAAGCGAAGAGGAACTACTACACGTCCTTCTTTTTTAATAGCCATCGTATCGAGGATGATTTCACTACCGTTCACCGTAACCTTCTTCGAGCCAACCGGCATAACAATCGTATTTCCCTTATGAATGATAGTTACGATCTGTTTCTCATTATCCCACTTAACATCGGCCCCTAGCTTCTCACTAACGAAACGAATAGGAACCATTGTGTTACCAGCATTGTCGATATACGGCTCTGTATCTGGTAGAGTAACCCTCTTACCATCTACGATAAGATCAATAGCCAAAGAAGGCTTTTGTACAGGCGGCAAAGTCGCTGCACTCGCCACACCAACAGAGGTAAATACGGTGGTACCAACAATAATTGCCATCAACGTTTTCTTAAACATATTTATCACATCTCCTTTTAGACGTTTTGATCTATTGCTAATTTACCGAAATACTTCTTCGAATACGGCCATGACTTCTTTGTTCTCATAAGGCTTTGTATGATTGTATGCACATGCGCGAATATGCGGGATATGCGGAATAATAATTAGTTTCGCAAGTAACGGATCGATTGATAGGTCGTACATCATGCGTACCGGATCAATCGGCGGATCGATGAGAATCACTTTCTTCGCAATATTCTCTTCCGTGAAAGATTCGATGGTCTGCTTCAATAACTTCGTTCCCCGTGTCGTGCCATCTGTGATGAAATGAACAGACAGTGCGGAAGGTGCAAGATGACTGAGTAACTCCGATTGTCCTGCATCTAGAATTACATGAATATGCGCATAATAATTCAATCGCGTCTTCAATTCAGCGACGACCTCATCGACACGCTCCAACGTCTGATTCAGATTCCCTTCAACACAGACCAATTGCTGCTCCAGCCGCTGCTCCAAGAATGTATCCAGTGCCATCGGCTCCACGCCATACTGCCGTAACTTTGAATCCCCAGTGAGGTCGAGCAACAGTGTATTCTGACGGCGCGATACTACGCCCGCCCACGTTAATGCTGTAGCCGTACGACCCGTATCCTCAGGTCCAACGAAGATCCGCAGAGAATTTTTGATGATACTATCTACGATCACCACATCTTCCACACGCTGCGATAAGAGCAAATTGATTCTGCTGATATTCGATAATCGTCGCATCTTCCTCACATAGCTTGAACACAAGATTGATCTGGCTCTTAATCTTCTCTTCCATAATGGACAACGATACGCGATTCTGCTGCAAGTCTCCTAATATCTTCGTCGTCAGCGCTCCAATATTCGAAGGGGTGAAGATTGGTTTCAGCGGATTCATCACCGCATTAATATAGTCATTGTTCGACGGCAGCTCCTCTTCGAATTGTTCGAGCAATCCATTCACGCTCTGATCCATCGCTTGATAGACTTCGATGATTCCCTTCGATAATTCCATGAGCTCCCAAATCGTTCTTCTGCTGTGAGCGATGTATTCTTGAAGACATCGATAATCTGTTGATCGAGCAGTTCCAGCATCTTCATCAGACTCGCGTATTGCGTATTCTCAACCATCAACTCGCGTAGAATCGTATCTTTCTGCAGTGACTTTTAATGTACCGTAGAAGTATACCTTCTGATCGAAGTATTGCCGAAATCCACTTTTATCTTTCCACCACTCAGCATCTCGTATTTCTTCCAAACTGTAATGAGGACCACTTTTCTTCTTACCTCCAGAAGTTACATTGAAGTAAGCTGAAAAAAAGACTGGATCGCCCTCTTTAATATCCTTAAAGATATCCCGTGCCTTAAGGATATCTTGGATGTATTTGGCCTCCATCTCATAGATAGTTCTAGTTTTTGTTCCTTCAGATTTACTTGTCTTCGTCATCTTCTTTTCTTTAAGCATCTGCTCTAAATCTAACTGAATATATTCTACTTCCTTCTTACCTGACATAGGATTACATTTAGCTGTAAGGGGCTTAGGATTACCACCATGATCGTCACACTTCTAATCTTTTCTTATAATCCATCCTACCGATACGTAGCGTATACCAGTGGTGTCGAGAGCTTCATAATGCAGGTCTCCATATTTTGGATCGTTTGGATCCTTTATAAAACTCAGACCTAGCGATCCTGTTCCAGATTCCCCATTATTAGATCCTCCAGATGCTCCATATACCGTATTCGTTAAAGTACTGATTATGAGAATTATGCAAAGCAATATGTTTAATATCTTCTTATACAATTACTTCAACTCCTTGTGAACATAATACTCCTTTACAAACATATTTTCTGTAGATCCTATTTTTAAAGTAGATTGGAAATCTTGATGGTTAGTAAATAAAGATACATCAGAATAAGTTTCGTACCATTGACCTTTCTTAACCCATTTAGGAGATTCTGAACTAGCAGATGGATCAATACTATCCATGTTAAACTGACTATAATCATTTGCATTTAATACTCTGAACTTAAACTTAGTTCTCATGAAGACCGTGCCATGAAAGTAATATAAAGTAGTAGGATCTGGATATGCATATCCTTCTGATATAACTTTATTTTGTTTAATAAAGTTTGCTGTGTTCGTGAAAGGGGTAGGATTTAAATATCCATTACTACCTTGAAGTTTAAAGGATTGCTGGAAGTAGTTGGTAGGATTAATGGACCTAAAATCTACGTTCAGAGCTAACCTATAGTACTCCTTTATATTCTTCACTATGCGGTCTAGATCTTCTTTACTGAATAAATTATAATAATCCTTTGCTGGTCTCTGTGTGTCCGTATGGGTAATCTTATACTTTCCAATCTTATACACATTATCAGGAGTATCACTCATAAGAATCCATTCATCAGAGTTTTGGTTAGCTCTAAGCTCACGACCCCAGCGATCTAGTGTTACAGCACCATTATCAATCTTACTTTGATACTCTGGACTTACGATATTTACCGCACTCCAAGCTCCATCCCATTTAACTTCGGTATTGAGAGTTTCACTCACAAAACGAAGAGGAACTACAACACGACTCTCTTTCTTAATCGCCATTGTATCGAGAGTGATTTCGCTGCCATTCACAGTGACCTTTTTCGATCCTACTGGCATTACAATCGTATTCCCCTTATGAATAATAGTTACGATTTGTTTTCCATTATCCCACTTAACATCGGCCCCTAGCTTCTCACTCACGAAACGGATAGGAACCATCGTATTACCAGCATCGTCAATATACGGCTCTGTATCTGGTAGAGTAACTCTCTTACCATCTACAATGAGATCAATTGCTAGGGACGGTTTCCGTACTTCAGGTAAAGAAGTCGCTGCACTTGCTACTCCAGCAGAGGTAAATACAGTGGTACCAACAATAATTGCCATCAACGTTTTCTTAAACATATTTATCACATCTCCCACTATAAATTAATGTTTTCTTTCATTTGCTCACGTTTTCTTAGAATCTCAAACACGATGTTCTCAAGAGATGGGGATATCATGCTGTTATGACATATTTTTCTCGAGGAACCGGTGACGGGAATAAAGCCTGGAACACATTTTCCAATCTGTGGATGGTACCTATGATCGCACCTTGGATATCCACAATTCCCTCGACGGTTTACCCTCCCATGTCACACTGGGTCTATGCCCTCACATTCCTTCGTTCTACCTCTCAAGGGGTGGATGCCGCTTCTTGCTCCTTTACTGGGTCGTTGCCCTTATGATGAAAAATCTGCGGCTACTCCGTGCTTCTGTTTGTCGCGTTTGAAGTCTAAGCACTGTGAAGCAAGATGAATCGTTAATGTTTGAATTAAGCAACCATCTGTAGCTGAGACTGGCGTACCGGTCCCAATACGTCATTTGCATTGTAGCGTATCTGTTTTGTTCCCAACGTATGCAATACTCGAATGAGTTTTCCACATAAGGCTACAATAGATTGTTTCTTCTTTAGCGGGTTCTGGGCTCGTTTCGTGTAATAGTGATGCAGCGCTTTAAATTCTGTATTTTTTGCCACCATGGGCATCATCGCACGGAACAGTAAAGCTCGAAGTCGAGACCGTCCCCGTTTGGTAATCGTGGACTTCCCTTTCTTCTTCCCAGAACTGTTCTCCCTTAGATTAAAGCCCGCAAGCCGTATAATCTGCTGACTATGATTATATCCTTTGAGATCGCCTACCTCGGCCAGAAATCCAGCCAATGTTACGACTCCAACCCCAGGAACCGTTAGCATTTCTTCCGAACCAGGGATCTGTTCAAGCAGTTCTACCACCTGTCTCATGATGTCGTCTATCTGCCGAGTAAACAAAGTATGCTGCTCCAGCAAGTTCTTCAATTCAATCTTGGCTGCCATTAAACCCTCTGTGAGGCCGATAGAGTCCTGAGCTGCTTGAACCAGTTTCTCTGCTCGCTTCATGCCAACCGCCCGTTTAACCTCTTGTTTCCACCGTTTCAAAACTGTGAAAGCTCCAAGTGTTACAATTTCTTGCGGGGTAGGAAATTCTGCAAGCGTGATGAGAGAGGCTTTTCCTTCCCAGTCAGCAAACACGTTTTGATATTCAGGAAAGAACCGGTCGAGCCAATTTTGAATCCGTCTTTGGACTTGACCCAGGTTTAACATAACCTTTTCTCGATGATTCATGAGGATGCGTAAATCCGCATAAACGCTCTTTGGAAGCCGGGGCTCCGAATAATGGCCGTTACGAACGAGATCTGCAATAACCTTGGCATCCTTGTAGTCGTTTTTCGTTGGTGAATTGTCTTCAAGTTCTTTACTCTTGCTAACATGATGAGGGTTTACGATAACTAGTTTAATGCCCTCATGCTGTAGAAACTCAGCCAGGGTAAACCAGTAGTGTCCGGTTGGTTCGATGCCGAAGATGACGTCAGTCTTGGCATGTTGCCGTTGAAGTTCCTTCATCCACGATACTAGTTTTAACAAACCTGAACGGTCGTTTTTAAATACACAATCTTTTCCCAATTCGATCCCACGAAAATCGATCCCGCGTGCTACATGGGTTTCTTTGGCGATGTCTGCACCGATAACCAGTGTATTTTCGGTAATTTGTTCAATACGTTGATTCTGTTTCTTAGATTGTTTATACTTCATATTGAGCGTCCTCCTTCTAACTTAGGGAATGAATGTCGACCATTCGGAACCCAGCATACAGGAGACGCTCTTTTTATTCAAACCTCAAATTAATTCATTACAGGAATGGCTCCTTTTAGACGTTTTGATCTATTGCTAATTTACCGAAATGCTTCTTCAAATTACGGCCATGACTTCTTTGTTCTCATAGGGCAACATTCCCCATGAGTCTCTAATATTTAAGCCTAATAACTGAGGGAACTTTTCTGTTTCTGCTTTTCTTTAATTGAGTTCAATACTTCACCTCTGACTACATTCCATGTTTTTACAAAAACCAGAATAACAATATCATTATTAGATACTTAGAATCATGTCTTACGACCTGGATCACTCGTCATAAAGCAAAAAATAATACCAATGTACCAAGTGTAGTATGCTTGCAATTAAAAGAGAATAGCGTAATATGTCTAGTTTTGTCACCTTTTGTTGAATAGTGTTTATCAAAAGCAGAAAAAAACCTCAGCTCTATGTTAATTGAACTGAGGGAACTAAAGAATTTTTGTTTCGCTACTGACTGTGAATTAATTATTCTGTTAGGACAATTGAAAAGCCTGCAAAAATGCAGGAATTTAGCAATTATCCTCCACCAAGGGAGTAAATTCCTGCGTAAATGCAGGCTTTTTCTCTGAATTAGCTAGATTTCTACTGAAATGGGTGAAAAGCCTGCACTTTTGCAGGAATTTCCTCGAAACATGTATTTTTGAGCTAAAAGCCTGCATTTTTGCAGTTTTGGGGTGTTTTAGGCTAATCAGAGATAAAAGCAAGAAGAAATGTTCAAAGAGGAGGTCATAATACCCTCCCCTCCTGAAACCCTGGATGAATCTTCCCGCATACAATTAAGGTTAATTAAAGGTTCGGTTGTTAAGATAGAGGAGAACAAGGAGGTAGATGCGTGAGAATACTGATCGTCGAAGATGAGAA
This sequence comes from Paenibacillus aceti, assembly GCF_003614185.1. GTDB lineage: Bacteria > Bacillota > Bacilli > Paenibacillales > Paenibacillaceae > Fontibacillus > Fontibacillus aceti. Next base: position 352,874 of record NZ_KZ987724.1, on the reverse strand, counting down.
GCCTCTGGCTGAAGCCGTAGCCCAGGTTCTCAGAAAGAACAATTATACAGTCGATTTAGCTTATGACGGTGAATATGGGCTGGACTGCGCGATATCGGCCATTTACGACTTCATCATTCTTGATATTATGCTTCCGAAAATAGACGGTATCACGATCCTCAAAAAAATCAGAAAGCAGGGGATCTCTGTTCCTGTGGTTCTTCTAACCGCAAAGGGAGAGACAGAGGATACTGTAAACGGGTTAGATAGCGGTGCGGATGATTATATTGCCAAGCCATTCAAGTCCGAGGAGCTGCTTGCTCGCCTCCGGGCGCTTAGCCGTCGCAAGGGCGAGTTGATCCAGGATGGTACATTGTCTTACGGAGATATTGACATTAATCCCAATTCACTCGAATTATTTTGCGGCAGTAAATCGTACAAGCTCACTTTGAAAGAATTCCAGCTACTAGAGCTGCTTATCCATATGAGAGGCATGGTTGTATCCAAGAATACCATTATTGAAAAGCTGTGGGGATTCGACGGCGAAGCTGAAGATAATAACGTGGAGGTCTATATTTCTTTTTTGCGAAAAAAACTAAATCATATTCAATCTGAAACCTCGATCCACACGATGCGCGGGGTCGGCTATGTGTTGAAATCTCAAGGTGATAGACATGTTTAAGCGATTACGGAACAAATTTATCCTACTGAATATGACAATCATCACGATCGTCATGATCTCAGCCTTCGCGATCATTTACATGATCACCTACAGTAATATTCAGAATGAGAACCAAATCAAACTGACTAATATCGCGGTGTCCCCGATCATGATGAATTCACTGGTGAAATCAGATGATAGCAACACCAGCAGGGTATTTGTCGGGAAAATACCGAATGATTATGCTTCCACTTTCAGTGTCTTAGTCGGTGAGGATAACCAATTACTGAATGTTCACTCTTATCTGGATTTACCCGAAGGGATCTATGCACAGGCAACCCAGCTTGCCACCGCTTCGAATAAAGAAAGCGCAGTAATCTCGATCGATGGCCAACGTTGGCTTTTCAAAATCAATGCGATGAATGCCAACCTTATTATCCGGGGAAAGAGCGGTGTCACCCAAGCACCCGTATTAGAACAGATTTATTTCATGGATGTAACTGAATCATACAACATCCTTTCCCAGCTTTTGCTCACCTTTGGCGCTATCAGCATCGTAATGCTGTTTGTCATTTTCGGTATAAGCCTGTTTTTTGCCCGCCGTGCCATTAGACCTGTAGAAGTCGCCTATGAGAAACAAAAGCAGTTTATCGCAGACGCTTCGCACGAGCTGAAAACACCGATCGCTGTCATTCATGCCAATGCCGAGGCTTTGTATGCCAATAAAACAGCAACGGTCGAGAGCCAGCAGAAATGGCTGGATTATATCACCGCCGAGACCGATCGAATGGGAAAACTCGTCAGTGACCTATTGTATCTAGCTAAAACCGACAGTGAAGCTGTAAATCGTGAGCTTGCCCCTTTTAATATCTGCCATGTCGTTACCGATGTGCTACTCGCGATGGAAGCTGTTGTTTTTGAAAAAGGAATAACCCTCTCCCAGAACATTGAGCCTGATCTCATCGCCAACGGAGTTCCTGATAAAATTAAGCAAGTCGTCATCATACTGCTGGATAATGCCGTAAAGTATGTAAATGAAAACGGGAGTATCAATGTGACGCTGAGAAAATCCCGAAATCATATACTCTTTTCTGTGAAAAATACAGGGCGCGGCATTCCGAAGGAGAGTCTGCCGAAGCTGTTCGATCGTTTTTATCGTATTGACCCTTCCAGGGCTCATGACGGGGGTTATGGTCTTGGACTATCCATTGCGAAAGCCATCATAGAAAATGCAGGTGGAAAAATCTATGCCTCAAGCGTTGAAGGAGAAAGCACGACCTTTGTTTTTGAATTGAATTAGAAGAATATACTCTTGCATAGCCTTCGGATCGTGATCCGGGGGTTTTTTTGTTGCCTGTATTTACGATTTAAGGTTGGTTAAAGGTTCGTCCTTTTAAATAATCAATATGAATTCAATAAGGAGGAAATTTGATAGTGAAAAAAAATCTTACTAGCGTCATGATCTTTATACTGTCCGCTATTATTCTAGCTTTGGGCATCTGGCAGCTCATCCTGTACATCCCGCCACAGCTGGAAATGCTGGACAATGCCGTTACACAGGGCGCTACAGCGGAACAAACATCCGATTACTACTGGCATGAGTTTATACCTCAGGTGCTGACTTATGCCATTACCTTTCTTGGCTTTGCAGCGGTTTTATTTACTGCTGGTATGCTTCACTTAAGACTTGCTGCGAATCAGCCATCCGACCCTCGTCGTAATATGTCCTGGCCATTCCAGCCCAATGCTTCGGCGAACGACGAGCTGGATGATTTATTTGAAGAATTTGAAGTTATCGATGCAGAACCTGAAAAATAAAAAGTGCAAAAAGGAGCTTGTAAAGCATGTATATCTTGCAAAATGCACTAAAAAATTTGGTGCGAAACAAAGGTAGAAACCTGATGATCGGCGCGATTATTTTTTTCATCATTTTGACAACCGTTGTGTCTTTAATTATTAACAATACCTCTTCGGCAGTGATTGAGGATTACAAGGAGCGTTTTGCCTCAGAGGTGTATATTACGCCCGATATGCAGAAGGTCATGGAAGAAGCACAGAAAAACTCTTCGGACGGCAGAGTCATGGTCAAAAAGCCTGAGATTCCTTCAGAGCAGCTATTGCAATTCGCCAGCTCGGAGTATCTCAAGGAAAGTCTTGCAACAGGTTCGGTTGCAGCAAATACCTCTGAGATTGAAGCGATTGACCAGGATGACTCTAATTCATCGGGGGCAGGCACTACATCTATTGTCGGTGGAGGCGGCATGATGAAAGGTCCCGGAATGAATGGGAATTACAAGCTGATGGGAGATAGCTGGGAGGAATTTAACGAAGGACTCCGAAGCCTTGAAAGCGGCAGATTACCAGAAGCGAACGGCGAGGCTGTAATCAGTGGCGAGCTTCGTGACCGCAACAACATTAACCTCGGGGATGCAATAACTTTTACGGCCAATATGAGCGTTGAACCGCCCTCTGATCTGAACTCCGACAATGTTCAAGAAGGCGATAAGGTAACCGTGGAGGGGATGGAATATACCGTGTCTCTATCGGGAATGGGAACTGTCCGTTTACAACGTGAAGTGTCTTATCCATTAACCGTTGTCGGTGTTTATAATGACATGACCGATGAATATGCCAATGACAATATGCCTAAATCCGCAGGATTTAACAGGCGCAACGAGGTGCTGACGACACTCGACACATTAATTGACCAACGCCAGGCTAATGAGACCGGAGTTAATGTGAATGTGACCTATTATCTGAAAAGCCCTGATATGCTGGAGCCATTTGAAGCAGAGGTTAGGGAAAAGGGACTTTCTGAGCTTTTCAATGTGAATACGGACACAGCATCCTATGAAAAAGTAGTAAAGCCTGTAGAGGGATTAAAGAGCATTTCCATCACATTTATGGTCGTCGTCATCATTCTCGGCTCGATTATTCTTCTATTGCTGGCCTCGATCTCGATCAGGGAACGCAAGTATGAAATTGGTGTGCTTCGTGCTATGGGGATGAAAAAAGCGAAGGTGGCCCTTGGACTCTGGTTTGAAATTCTCACCATCACCTGTTTTTGTCTCGTCATAGGATTAGGTGTGGGTACGGTAGCTGCACAGCCTGTATCCGACATGCTCCTGCAAAATCAAGCTGAAGCGGCTTCGCAAGCAGATAGCGGAGGAAATATGATGATGGGCCCTGGAGGGATGCAATTAGGCGGTGCACAGCTTGGAGGAGCACAGACGAGTGCAATGCCGCTATCCGAAATGAAAATTTCACTCGACCTGGTTACGATCTCGGAGATTATCGCCATTTCCATTCTACTGGCTTCATTTGCCGGCTTAGTCTCCATCAGTAAAATCACAAAGTATGAGCCCATCAAAATACTCATGGAAAGGAATTAGGTGATAGTCCAATGAGCGTACTTACAGTAAAAAATGTCTTCTACAGATATGAAGGTACGAAGAAGAATGTTCTCAAAGGAGTGAATGCCTCTTTTGAACCTGGAAAGGTCCATACCATCGTCGGCAAGTCTGGATCCGGTAAGTCGACTTTGCTTTCTTTGATTTCCGGGCTTGATGTATGCACCGATGGAGCCATTATGCATAACGATCAGGACTTGAAAAAGCTCGACCGTGACGAGTACAGAGCTAAAGGAATTGGGGTTGTATTTCAGAGCTTCAATCTCCTTACCAATGCAACCGCCATAGAGAACATTGTGCTGTCCATGAATATTAACGGAAGCCCCGAGAAGGATAAAAAAGCCTATGCTTATGCTTTACTTGAAAAGGTCGGCATCGACAGAGAAACGGCGGACAGAAAAATACTGAGGTTATCCGGTGGCGAACAGCAGCGTGTTGGTATTGCCCGGGCAATTTCACATAATCCCGATATTATCATCGCCGACGAGCCGACAGGCAATCTGGATAGTACAACAGAGGAAGCTATCTTGGATATCTTCACTTCGCTTGCTCATCAGGAAGGAAAATGTGTCATCATCGTTACCCACTCCAAGAAGGTAACCACCATAGCTGATGTCATTTACGGGATGAGCGAGGGGAAACTAGCGCAGATGAAACAGAAATAAAGCTTAAGAGGGGGCTGCTCTTCAAAAGTTGATGTACCAACTTGGGGACGCCCCCTTTTGTGAGGGTCAAAATGTTGCCCCCCCTACTTTGATCTGCTACTCGGACACTTTTGACCGTTAGAGTTGATTCTTTGGAATGTCGCCCTTGTAACGGACAACAATGTCCGTTACAAGGGGATTAGGTCGCAAAAACCATATTTTTTGCTTCTAATGGTCAAAATTGTCCGTTAGAAGAGCCAAGTTGTTTTTTCGTTGCTCTAACGGTCATTTTTGACCGCTTGATACGTGCGATCATGTTAGCAAGGCATCTGTAGGTGCTCATCTCTTCAACCTCTGCGAAGAACACTATTCCAAAGCTTCCGTTCAATTGGTAAATTCCAAATGGCGTTAATTCAAATCTTACTGCGCCTGTCTCTTCATATAAACTGGTTGTTGTATTTCGCGATCATAACAGCAAACTTCAGGAGTTCGTGATTGATTTCATTTAATTCATACCATTGTCTCATTTATTATTCCCCCACTATAGTCCTTCTCTCACAATTTGAAGTAGTTCTTCCTTCAGCTTCCTTGACCCTAAAAATGCCTGAATCCAAATCATCAAATCCCCAATTGATATATGAAGCATCATAATCTTCTTCTCCATAGCAATTGAATTTTTCCTCGATAATTTTCAAGTCATTCAGCTCCTGGTCTTATGATTTTATGTTCTTATGCTTTACGTCAATTTCTAATAACATTGTTCTATTCACAAATAAGACCCTGCCATTAGATTTCTCCTATCCTAGGCTGGGTCTTGTGTTGTCTGAGCTTCTCCAAGCGTACCAGTCAACAGAATGTTATGCAAACAGGATCTCGAACTATGCTAGTACGCAAAAAATGAGAATATCGCTTTCATTTTTTAAGAAGTCGTAAGCGACAATGCTGGCTATAATCAGTGATAAAGAAATTTACAAACATTATGGAGGAATCCGTTATGACGAAATGGATTGGACTGCGAGAGCTTGTCCGGCACGAAATACAGCAGCGTGGAGAGGAAGGCTGCCATGTAGCAGGTTTCATGGAACGACTGGAAGCAGTCGATATGGATGAAGCTCAAATTATGGAGCTATATCATGAATTAATGGCACTGGAAATAAGCCCTGAGTTTAAGTATATCGAGCCATCAGATTTGGAAGCGATTCGTGATGAACGCCCTGAAGGACCGCGTACGATTCATCGAGATTGGGACGACGAAGTGTGGCAAGACAAGTTTTATGGTGCCTGGCTTGGCCGTGCAGTCGGTTGTGCATTGGGCAAGCCCTTGGAGGCTCCATCCTTCATGCAGGGATCAGCAGGCAGACCCGGCTGGCATAATATTAAGCTCTGGTTCGAAGGCGCCGAGCAATGGCCAATACGCCACTACACACCAAGCAAATCGACCGCAGAGGCTCAATATGACATCGAAATTGCCCACTGGAGCAGTCTGGCCAGCTGCCGAGACCATATCCGCTTTATGGAGACGGATGATGATATTCGTTACACCGTGCTGGGATTGCTCATGCTTGAGGAGCGCGGTCTTGAGTTTAACTCCTGGGATGTCGGCAAGATGTGGCACCATCGCCTATCCTTCGGTCAGGTGTTCACGGCTGAAGCACAGGCATACCTGAATTTTGCCCGAGTCACTTCGCATATTAGCGGCGATCAGCCCGATGACTGGGAGAAGCATATCCAGTGGGTACGTTCCTATTTGAACCCTTTCCGGGAATGGATCGGTGCTCAAATCCGCGTAGACGGCTATGCATATGGCGCTGCTGGCCAGCCTCAGCTTGCTGCTGAGCTTGCTTGGCGAGATGCCTCTTTCTCTCATGTGAAAAATGGGATCTACGGTGCCATGTTCTGCTCGGCGATGATTGCAGCCGCATTCGTTGAGAGTGATGTGAAGCGGATTGTTGAGATTGGGCTAAGTGAAATTCCGCAGCACAGCCGTCTGGCCGAAGATATTGCACTGGCGGTTCAAATTGCTGAGGAAACCCCAGATCAGCTTGAACTGGTAGAGAAAATTTGGGATGCCTTTAAGCACTATCACTGTGTTCATACGAATAATAATGCCGCATTATGCGCGGCTGCGCTCATTCATTCCGGCGGTGATTTTGAAAAAGGGATTACTACAGCCGTTCTTGGTGGCTGGGACACCGATTGCAATGGTGCCACCATCGGATCCATCCTTGGCGCTTCGCTTGGAGCGTCTGTGCTGCCTGAAAGCTGGATTACGCCACTGAACGATACTTTATATGCAGATATCAGCGGCTTCCACCCGATTGCCATCTCAGAATGTGCTCAAAGAAGCTATCATGTTTTCCGGAAACTTCAGCAGTAAACATGTCTGTTGTACCGACGAGGAACGACTATAAGAAAAGCAGCTCTTATTGTATACTTGCCTTATACCATGATTCATGTCAGGGGGCGATGGCAAATGAAGCTGCATATCACATACGATCATCCGATTCCGATCAACGCTTTCGAATGGACGCCAGCTACGAATCGACAGTCGCCCCATATGCATTCAAGTCTGGAAGTCGGCCTCTGCCTGTCAGGCAAAGGCTGCTTCTTCTTCGGCAGCAAACGCTATACGGCCAGTCCTGGCGACTTATTTATCGTCAACAACGAGGAGCATCATATCGCTCAATCTGACCTGGAGGATCCAAGCCGCTACCTGTTTATTAACTTTGATCCTGCGCTGCTGTTGGCGGAGGAGCCAGGTCTTTTATTGCCCTTCTCCTATCGTTCTACTCATTTTTGCAATCATATTGCCGGCAGCTCGCCCCTCGCAAGGGAGCTTACGCCCTGGATCCTCGCAATAGCGAAGGAGCTTCGCGAGAAATCGCCCGGCTATTTGGCGATGGCGAAAAGCTCGCTTATTCAATTATGCGGCCGCCTGCTTAGACATTATAACGAGCGGCTTAGTGATGACGAGCGGCAGGTGATGGTACAAACGGTTCGTCAAGCACAATCGTTAGCCACTTTGGTGGAGCGGCGGTTTCATGAACCGCTGAGTTTAGTGGGGGTGGCGGATGAGCTGGGCATAAGTGCATCGCGCCTCAGCCGTGCATTTCTGGAAACGACCGGATACCGCTTCTCTGATTACCTGTCTTTGTTACGCGTCCAAGCCGCTAAGCAAGCATTGACGGGGACAGATAAAGCAGTAACCGAAATCGCATTTGAATGTGGCTTTCAAAGCTTGCCAACCTTCTACCGGGTTTTCAAAGACATTACTGGCATATCCCCCGTGACTTATCGTCAATCTATGGGGCTTGGGCGATGAGTAATGTGTAACCAAACAAACGCCCCAACCATAGATAGCTCTTATCTATGGCTAGGGCGTTTGTTATCTGGGCTTCTTCTGCGTCTCACCCTACTTCCGCCACTTCATGAATCGGTAATCCAGCAGATCCACCAGCAGAAACAGAATGAAGCCGACCAGGCTAAATAGCAGGATCCCGGCGTACATTTGCGGATAATCCAGTCTGAGCCAAGCATCCATAATGAAGAAGCCCATACCATGCTCAGTGCCATAGATTTCCGTAAAAAACAGAACCGATATAGCCGTACCCAGCGAGATGCGGATCGTGCTGAGGATCACAGACAACGCGCCGGGCAGGGTGACATGCCAGAACTTCTGACCAGGCCCTGCGCCAATGCTTGTCAGCACATCATAGGTATTCTCTGGAATGGCTTTTATTCCGTCCCGTACGGATATTATTATCTGGAAAATCAGGATCAGCATTATCATAAGAATCTTGGAGGTTTCGCCAAGCCCGAAGAATAGCATAACCACGGGAAGCAAGGCGATTTTGGGTACCGGATATGTCAAATACACCACTGGGTCCAGTAGCTTGTTCCAAAGCGACGAACGTCCCATCAGAAGTCCGATCAGCAGACCGATGATCAGCGCTAACAGAACTCCAGCAAATATCCGCATCAGACTATAACCGACATTCACCACAATATTCCCAACGCCGAGCTGTCCCATTGCCTGATAGACCCTCAGCGGACTGGGCAGCATTGGATGATGCACCAGCAGATACAACGCGTACCAGACTACATGCATCCCGAAGAATACTAGTAATAATCTTGAAATATAGTTGAGTCGTCGTTTAATCACCATTTTGCCTGCATTACCTTTCTGATTCTCTTGATCTGGGCAAAAAAGGCATCACTGGACCGCTTCTCCCCATGCTCCAGCCCGAATACCGTCCCATTGTCAATAATCTCCGGCGCATCACGCTTGTTCGACGGGAGTACAATAATCTTCTGCCCTAGCAGAATGGCCTCATCCACATCATGTGTCACGAACAGCGCTGTGGTCGGGTTCGCCTGCCAGTGCTCCAGGAACAATTGCTGCAGCGCTTCTCGCGTAATGGCATCTAGCGCTGAGAACGGCTCGTCCAGCAATAAAATAGAGGGCATAATCGCAAATGCCCGCGCAATGGCAACCCGCTGCTGCTGCCCCCCGCTTAGCGACAGCGGATAACGGTCTGCTAGCTCCTGGATGCCCATCGCCGACAGCCAGCGATCAATTTGCGCCTCCTGGGACCTCCGATCCTGCCCCTTAGGATGGGCAATCTTCATGGCCACCCTGATGTTGGACTTGACTGTCTTCCAGGGCAGGAGACCGTAATTTTGCGGCACCAGACCAATCAGAATGTCCTGCTCGCGCAGAGACTGTCCATTGAACAACAGCTCTCCCCGAAATTCCAGCAGGAGGCCAGACACAGCGCGCAGTAACGTGGATTTCCCGCTCCCGGATGGCCCGAGAATGGTGTAAATCCCGTGCTCTGGCAAGGTGAAATCCACTCTCCCAAGCGCCAGCTCCCCGCTCTTGTATTCAACTTCAAGCTCCTTTACGCACAGTCCGTTATTTCTTGAACTGGACATCGGATATTACCTCTTCAGGGGTGATGTCTTTCGTCAGCAGACCTTGCTCGCGAGCCCAAGCAAATGCCGACTCGACCTCTTTCACATCGACCTGATTAGCTGGAATGTAAGCCGGTACCTCAATCTGGTCCTTCAAGGTTTCCGGATAGCCCACTTCCTTGATCACCAGGTCAATATAATCCTTCTGATCATGGGATTGCATGTAGGCAACCGCCTCATCATAGGCTGCATACATTGCGCGGATCGCCTCTGGCTTAGCATCAATCACACTCTGCGGGAAGGCCAGCACGAACGGATTCACCTGAGCCTGATGCGTGGAGCTAAGCACCCGTAAGCCCGCCGCTTTCCCCATTGTAACGAACGGCTCCGGCAGAATTGCGGCGTCCGATTTATTATTTTTCAGCAGCTCAAGCCGGGTTGGAATTTGCGGTACTTCCGTGATATGGATATCTTCCTCCGTTAGTCCAGCCTGCTTCAGCATCATGGCAACAGTGTACTGCGTGGAGGTATTCTTGGACAAAATTACGTTTTTGCCCTTCAAATCCTTCACATCCTGAATTTCGTTATTTCCGGTCAACAAATCAAATTCCCCAAAGGTTGTACTTGTGATTTTTACATCTAATCCTGCTTCATTATAGATCGAAATCGCAACCAGATCGGCGCTTATCCCGTCAACCTTCCCCGCCTGAAAAGCCACATCGCGGTCTTTAGCGCTTTTGAATGTCTGGATGTTCAGATTCACCCCATGCTTCTGATCAAAGCCCTGCTCATGGGCAATAACGAACGGAATCTCATCAATCGAGGGCAATAGGCCCAACGTTAACTCCGGCAGTTCAGCTGCTGTACTCCCCGCACCACTTGTATTGGCATTATTCGTCTTACTCCCACATGCCACGCCTACTATACTAACGACAAGCACCAACGCCATCAGCATCATCATTTTTCTAGTTGTCTTAAACTTCATGGTTCTCCCATCTCCTCTATCTGTTCTATATAGAATTGGCATAGCAATGTGCCCTCTTCACCTGAGACATCTTCCGGAACTTTGCGTTTTAATTCACAAGTCATGCTGCACACAATTCATATGCCCGCCCAGAAGCCTCAAGTAATGTTATTTTACATCTTTAATTGTATTTTGTATATTTGCAAATTTAAATAGTTTGCTTGAGGGTTGCTGCCATACTCCAAGCAATATAGAAATCACTAATAGACTGATACCTTTCCTGCTTATTCTCATTAATTGCTTTGCAAGCAACTTTATAAAGCTTCTCACTTCTCAAAGGATCGATCAAGCTCTCCACCTAATAATCCAAATATAATGGCACCCATATATAATGGCACCCATATTGTAGACATTCGTTCGACTATCAATATCAGCTCCTAATTTGAACTCTTCCGGAGACATGAACCGCGAGGATCCCCAAAGTCTGCCCATATTATTTCGAAATGGCTTTTTTTGATAATAATCTATATCGCAGATCCTTGTTTCATGATTTGTAAAATCATACAGGATACTTTCATCATAAAAATCAACAGCCACATAGTCCTTCTCTTCCACAAATACATGGAATTTAAGAATACTGTTGATGGAATTCAATCTTTGCTAGATCGTTAGATGTTTATACTTATAAAAAGGGGAATTGGGGTCCGTGTATTTTGCTGGAGGAGGATACGACCAGTGCGAATGGAGGCATTCACCATTAAACCATTGAAATACTGCCACATGGCCCTCCTTAACGCTAAAATGGTCTACGATATCTATTAAATTGGGATGTTTCAGTTCGTAGTAAATAGGAATTGCATTTCTTAATCTCGATACCGCTTCGGCAGGATCTCCTTGATAGTCCATGGGCCTAGCACCAGCGTATTTAACAAACTTTTTCTGCCCCTCTTGCTTAACTCCAAAACAAATATTTCCTGAATCCTGTTGATCAAATACTGCAAAAACAGTGCCCAGCTCCTGGAGCCAGCTGATATCGACTCGGTCCTTAAGCTGAAATGTTACTTCATTAATATGATAAGTAAAATAGCTACTATTCATCTATTCCTCCTGTTACCTTTATCGCCATATCCCAATTCATAAATAACCCAAACAGCAAAGCGGAACAAACGCCAAGAACTATCCCGATAATTAAAGTTTTTATTCGAATCACTCCATTATGTAGAGATGTTTTAATGAAACTTCATGAAGTTATCACCCATTCCACTAGTCCATTAAAATTCGATTCAAAGCTTCCCCTTGCTTGATATAATCTTTTTGTAGATATAAGCTTCCCGTTCTCTCAGTAATATCTATAGTGTAAGAAGAAGATGGGCATATTAAATGAATAGATGATATTGTTAATATATATTACACTTATTAATTTTTATATATCGAAAGAGGTCTTAATATATGATTACAGAAGCAAAAAAAAGGCAGTTGAATAATGGTCCTAAAATTCGAAAAGAAAAAGATATTATTTCAAAAATGATTCGTCTATATTGTAAGAAAAAACATCATCATAAAGAGTTATGCGAGGAATGTCAGGACTTAAATCATTATGCGATGAAAAGACTATCGCTCTGCCAATTTGGTGAAGATAAAACAGCTTGTGCAAAGTGCCCTATCCATTGTTACAAACCAGATTACCGTCAAAGAATTAAGGAAGTTATGCGTTTTTCAGGTCCATGGATGCTACTGTATCATCCAATTGAGTCCATTAGGCATATACCGATACCAAGTAAACTAAGAAAGTAAACCCATGGGAGTTTAGCGAACTTAATGTAGTTATTTTCCCGGCCACATTACTACCTCTTAGTTAGATCCCCCCCACTAATGCCCTTATTTGCTGAATAATATCCGCAGTATGAATGGGATCCTTAATGGTGAACAGGTAATTAGCTTCATCCTCGCTAGGTACTTGTATTTCGGTCGAATTTTCTTGCTTCTCCAATACCTCCAAAAAGCTTGAAGCACTTCTAAATATTACGTTACTTCTTTGGGTTTGCTTCACACGTTCTTTCAGTAAATCCATAGATAAATCAAAGTAAACGATAATACTTTCAAATCCTTTATCATGAAAATAGCGGAGTACATTGGTTCTCCCTGTTTTATTTAGATTGGAATTGCTTAAAATGATATGGAAATTACTTTGCTCCGCAGCATAATTAACAATTGCGTTAGTTATAGAGTATTTCAAAGTATTAGGACCCTCTGTAGGGCGTAGTTTTTTATAATGGCAGTTAATAAATTCAGCATGATTATCCTGATCAATTACAATTGCTTGTTGCAATACGGCTTCTAATTCTTTAGCAAAGGTTGTTTTTCCACTATGCGTCTTCCCAACCGTCATAATGACCAAGCGGCTCATATGATTGTTTACCCCCCTGTTCGTCACAGGATTAACCTTCGTTTCATATTCTCGTAATCCCGTTTCCAGTTCATTAAAATGGTTCTTTATCCAGGTTCACATATTTGATTTTCACTCCGTATTCTCGCTTATCTTTTCTATAAAGCTGACGCGTCCTGTGGAGAAGAAATCGAAAGTCGTTTCTAATGGATGCATGGCCGTCTGCTGCTCAGGCTGGGTCGTATGTTATCTAAGCTCCTTCCATGATTATACAACGGACAACCAGGGGGCGATAGTCTCGATGCGTGAATACGGTGTTATCGAGATTCTTATTTATAGAAATAAAAAAGCTCAAGCGGGAACTCCACTTAAGCTTTTTAGACTAGAGCAAAATCCGAGAACGAATATCAAGGAAGTTAAACACAGAGCTCGATAGTATATATGCTGCTATTCAAATAAATGTACGACTAATAATAACCAACAAAATGAATAAAACGAGGATTACACCCGTACTTGTAAACAAGCCACCACCACAGCTACAGCTTCCGATTCCCCCCAGTTCTCCCATCGCGATATTCCTCCCTTCACCTGTTTATTCTAAATTGTATGATTGTAGACGACTTATGGATTGGACTCTCGTCTAGAAAAATCGGCGAATATTTACGGAAATGGATGCGGATAAGGATTAAGCTCCTGCGGAGTCAGCCTGTGATTTGCGTAACCTAGCTTCATCGGTACATCCAGTACCCTATTCAGACCAGTGAGCCGGGTAAGATGATGTCCGAATGTCATGGGTAGCATTCCTGGTATGAGCACCTTCACACAACGCAGCCCGTTGCGGAGCGTCTCACTTGATGATTGGTCAACTACAATGACATCCATCTTAAGACCGAGGAAAGCCCGAAGGATTTGTTTTAAATCCTCTGTTAAATCTTCTTGCCATGTCAGTGAATGGAACTCCTCTGCAAAAGTACGGACAGGGTTTCCCTCGTCTAATAAGAAGTGAAGCCGTTCCTCTGCCTGTGGCAAGCTATAGAGCAAGGAGTGATCTTCCATTTGCTGCACAAGGAACGAGTCATCAAGCATAGCTTCAGCTTCTAGTCTGCGTTCCTTCAATCTCCTTTCAGCCATCGGGATCATGCCCGCCAGCTCATGTATGGCGCTCTTGGCTGCCCGAATCGGATCGAGATGAGCTCCAGCAGCGCAGATGAGGTTCACGCTGCCTTTCGTCCCTACTTTTGCTAATGCCCATATGCTCGGAATCCCATTTTCCATCGTGGTATTGTACAAGTTCACTTCATAACCCGTAACTGCTTTTAAACGTTGGATCATCAGGATCAGCTCCGAATCCCCCGATGAACTATAGTCAAGCCGTGGAACCTGTAGTCTTGCATACCAGGTCAACAGAAAGGAGTCCCGCTCAACCACCTCGAAAATCCCGTACAAGATGGCTTCCTCTAAGCTTCCTCCCAGTGCGCACCCGTTAGAGGTTTCATATACAAAGCCCTCTCCTTCGCCCAGACTGTAATAAGCCAACAGTTTGGGAACCAGAATCGGACGTGCCTGTAGGAACGAATATCCCCAGACCCATTCCATTAGAGAATCAGGATCATACGGGGTGAAGGGAAAGTCAGGTTGCTCGTATTGCTCCTCTGCATGAAGCCCTACCATAGACGGGTCCAGCGCAGTACCCTTAAATTGGGAATAACTGCCCTGCACGATCGTTTGTTTACCATGTGGAGCCACACCGCAATAACGCTCCAGCCCTTCTAATATCCCCGCGAGCTCGCTATCTACATATGAGTGAGAATGCCCCCCTGTGATCTCATCGTAGAAACCCAAAGGAAGATTTATAGCGGCACTGGCAAAGGTAGTGTCAAGCCCCCACTTCTTATCATTAAAGATTCCGGTACGACTGTCCCAATAATCTCTGAGCAGAACCTCCTTCAAATCACTCACCCCGCGGCAGCGATAGCTGTTGCTCCGTTTTAGACACTTCTGTAGTGATATCTCCGCTAATTTCGGTGAATCATCCGGCAATTGCCCACAAACCGAGCAAGTCCCAAGCGGCATGACATAATGGATTGTGCTGTTCAAATTACTCAAGTTGATCAAATAGAGATGCTCTTCCGTACTCGCTCTGTCGCCCCGCAGCACCTTATCCGTTTCCGCTGAGATAATATGCGCCATATAACCAGCCCCTGTCGGAGATATTTCAGCAGTATGATGGGGTACAGAATCATCAGACACGAGCCTCATAAGCAAATCCTTGACTTCTTTGCGATTGCTCCCTGCCAAAGAAACCCTAGCTTCTGCACATTGGAAGCATCCAGTCGTTCCCGGAACGACCAGTGGCCCTATGATTCCTTCTCCCAAGGAGACATAGGCACACAACCAGGGAATATCACGTGGTCGTAGCATCTGTTCAGCTTCAAGATAATAGGAGGAGTTATCCTCATCCTGCAGCACCAATACCAAGTCTACAGCGGGTATATCTTCACTGAAGTCCTTTCTTCGAACAAGTGAGAACCCTGACAGGCGCTTATACACGGCATCCGCAAGCATCCCCTCCCCAATAATAGCAACAGTATTCAAGGGGATTCCTCCTCTCCGAGAACTACTCCGTATGCTACAAACGGCCCTTTACCCCACAAAGATTCACCGTTCAGTTCAAACACCTCAAGATGCTTATCGCATTGCTTCATAGTCTCAATGGCTGTTGACATCAAAGAACTATATCTTAGAGGATCGCTATCAGAAATTGTAATGTTTTGCACTTCATGATCCTTCTGAAGAACAGGTGAAACCGTAGTGCGCCCGGACTTACTCAACGCCTTCTGTAGGGATTGGCGAAGTGCAAGCGTGAAACTAAGGTCTGCACTGCCATACCACGAGGAATCCGAATAGACCCACACTGTTGGAAAACCAAGCAACGGCTCACCTATTGCAATAAGAGGTTCCCCCTCTAGGGTAGATAACGCTTGTAAATAATAATGGCAACGGACATCTTCAATTTGTGGACATGCTGTACTTTGAACAACAGTCGGCTCTTCAGATAAAATCCGCTTGCCTAACTCTTTAGTTAAATAAGTCCTAACTCCCCGCCCAACGGCTTCAGTTATATCTCGGCCTACTCCGATGCTGACTCCTTCTCGCTGATGTGGAGGCAAGCCAGCAAACAGCAGTGGGATTATGCGGACCAAATAGGCTTCTAGCCCTGCCAGTCCCGACTCTAGCCGAGCCTCTACATGCGTTAATCCACTACGGACAATGGTTGGCAAAAGATGTGCAGGTTCTTTTGACAAAGGATCTGTAGGCTGAACCAGACACTGTGCCAACGGAAGCTGGATTAAGTCCGCCTCTTCCCATGTATGAAAAATGCCTGTTACCGTCGAAGTCAGTTGGTTGAAGGCAGTAAACCATACCTCCGGACTTACCTGTTCATGATCTATGCTTAAGTTAAGCTCCATATGTTTCATCGGACGGGCTGCGTCATACCCGGATACTAAAGGATGAGGCAGAAAAGAATGCCAGCTTCCGGTTAACGTGATAGGGTCAAGTAAAAAGCATTGATTTCTATGGTCCAATTCATGCTCACCCATAATCGCTTTATGCCATTCATGGACAATAAGATTCGATAGTATTCCTGCGCCCGCTGTGGGGAGGACCTCCGGTGTTCGTGTCTCGGGAAAGACGGACGAATGAATTCGCAGCCATGCCGACTCCCAGTGTCCATCTCCGTCAGGATGTAGCAGCGGGCCTGCCATTCCCATTCCTCTTATCGCGATGGCAGGAAGCATCTGTTTCCTTTCTGCTATACAAGCATGCTGAACACTCCGAAGCTCCTCCAATTCGCCATGCTCCGAAACATATAAAATAAATTGAAAAGGCCGAACAATCGACCTCCAATTCAGCTTCTCATCTCCTGCCGTAGCAATAATTTTCAACGCAGTCTCGGTCTTACTGCTTAGATTTGGATTGCGGAGTTTTTTGAGTTTTCCCATGTCTGTTAATCCCTTGTTAGTGACATAAACCGCAAGATTAGACAATCCGGATTCATTCCATGATTCAACAAGAGAGAGCAGGATTCGGCCGGAACCAATCGCAAGCACACCTTCCTCCTGAAGAGACATCCTTGCACAACTCCTTCCCAACATTGCGAGCTTAAATGAACTATTCAAGCTGATTCTCACGAACGACGAAATTCAGTTTAATGATATGTGGTCTCCTGTTTTTCTATGACCATTTCCATCGTTGGACAATGAGATGCTAATACCGGGTATACTCTCGTATCTTTTTCCATGCGTTCCTCATGAGGTCAGATCTACAGCAGTCTACATAGTTTTGGTGATATTTCAAACACGTCTTCTTACCGTATTGGAATCGTATCGCCGTCTCGGGGACATAATTCTTATCGCAGGTATTCTAGGGACGACATCGTCGATTTGATGCATATTCAAATCATGCAGTATGCGGACTTTTCTCTTACGTATGTCTGGCATATTATCACCGCTGAGAATCTGGTTTTCGGCATAGTATTGATTATCCTGTCATTCCAAAGTGAGAAATCTAAGATCCGGTTTGCAGCGTGGATGATCGTGTCACTTCTGCTCATTCGTCTGATGGTCATTCTCAGTGTAACTGCATTTTATGATGTTTCGGCACTTACGAATACGTTAATCGATTCGATTGCCATCTTAATCTATGCCGCTTTCATTATACTGGGCACAAGAATAAAGAAAACAAGAGTAAGGAGGAGAGTACGGCGGGGCTAAACTGACACTTACAATTCCCTTAAGAGATTACTTGCTTCATCTACGAAATTGTCTTTTAATAATTCTCTATAAATCATTTCCTTCAACTTAAATTCATCATTTAGAACATAATTAAGTTGTAAATCCCGGATTAAGGCAAGTTTACTTTCAATACTACAGCTACTCAAAAATTCACTAATTTCATTCAAATTATATCTCCCATCCCTGGTTATCTTGTAAGATGTATGGTTGCACGAATTTGTTGAGTAACTCACCACTCCTATTCCATCTTGAGTAGTCAGCACCACCTCGTCATACCTATTTTGTTGAACGGTTAATAAGTATTGATATACATTTGTGATTGGCTCTATTCTGTATTTATTTCTAACAATATTAAAATAAGGTTCTAGTTTTAAGGATCTTTCATGCAAATCCTTTTCATGATCCTTTAAGGAATCATTAAATTGATCTTCACTAGAGCAGTATTTAAAGTAGTCCATAAAGCTCGGATCACCTACAGCAATCCATAGACCTAAGAACTCTCTAATATTACGAGACAAAAGAGATATCGGTTTATCAAAGTCCATAGGAGAAACACAAACAATATACGCATTATCTAAAGATTCACACTTACTATAATCAGTAAGGAATCCAAAATGAATACCATCACCACCCGTCGATCCAAAAGGAATGACATCTAAAGGTGTATCAAAATATCGGTAATCTTCAAAATTAATATTAGCGCCCAACAGTCTATCATATTTGTACTTTGCTGAGTATTCTTTATCTAGTTCCGCAATAAATAATAATTCTTCCGGAACAGAGTACTTGTTTAATCTTTTATTCAGCTTCACCAAATATCCCCCCGTTATTTATTCATAAATTTCTGTCTAACTATCTATTTCTTCTATTTCCATAAAAATTCTTGAGTAAATTTTTTTTGTATTTTCGTCAGTTTTTTCATCATTATATAAACCTATTCCCCAGCTTTTTAACGAATCATCTTCATTGGATTTATAGACGCCGACAGCATAGCTATTACCTGGAGACCAGTCCCAAATCTCTTCATATTCAATATTTTTTTCGGTAAAGGGCACATGACTTGTAGTTATATCACTATATCCCTTCCCCTATTCACGTGAATATAATGTTATGTAATAACCTCGCTTCTTCGACTACCTAATCAATTCCTTTAACTGCATCTACTATGAGTGACACAAATCCCAATTCACCATTCTTGTTTCTATGATCAAATCGATAAGATCTATAGATAAATCCTTCTTCAGGATCCCATTCATTAAAATGAAATTTTCCGCCTTCATCACAATATTCTAGTAATTTCACTTTAAATCCGGCTTCTTCGAACATTCTTGAAAGGGTTCTATAGTTATGAACGATTTTATGACTTGCTGCAGGATGATCTTTAGGTCCAGGGCCGCCGATTTTAACTATATTCTGATACCATTCATTTTGAAAAAAAGCATCTGGAACCGCACACCGAATATATCCTTGTGGTTCCAAGAATGCGAAACAATTTCTAGCTGCTTCAATGCCTTCTTCATAAGTCAAATGTTCCCATACATGTTCAGCAAGAATCGTCCTAATTTTCTTTGCTTTAAAGCTACTTTCCCAATCCGATCGAGATAATAAATTCAATTCGTCTTCTTGGGTTTGTATCCATCCAGGATAGCATTGTGAAGAAGCTCCGACTATTATTCTAATTGGTTCTGCTAGTTCTTCTGCATTGAATTTGATCATTATATCAATCCTTTGCTGCATCGATTAAGTTACAATTCAAGGTGCCGTTTCCTTCCAGAAATCCATCGACATCATAAAAAATCAGACTTCTCATGAATAGCCGTAATTCCATTCCATCTCAAGAGGTTTTTATTGATCATCTGCTTAATCTCCATAATTAACCTCTTTTTATCTAAAAATTAATTACAAATCATTTTATCCTCCTATAGATCCCTCTTAAACCAATAATTATGAAATATATGACTATTACATCAATTAAATAATATAGTAGATTAATACTTACACCGCGAATAAACCAATGATCTTGGTGATAGTGTATTAAAAATGGAAATGGAAAACCATATCTTATACCTTTTGTATCTTCAGTAAATAAATTTCCTGGAAACATAAGTATTGTTAATAGCGATATCCAGAGAGAGTAATTCAAAATTCTTTTATTTATTTTCATTGACTACCTCCTATAATTAATAGTCTACAGATACTTCTTACACTTTCTATCCTCAAAACCACACTTATTTTAGATAACATAACGTTGTTGTATCTACGAACCCGAGAAGCTTAAAGCAGCACATGCATATTACCATGATTATACCTCTATTTCATAATTATGTAATCCTATTCCTTACAATAAGCAGGACTATCCTTTCTTGCATCCCACGGCCACCAGGTACTGCAGCGGAACGCAATCGTTGGACTTCCTCCCAACTTTCTAACCACAAATCCCAACTAAAAAGGACACTCCCTAAGGAATGCCCCTTCAATCCGAATCCGCCCTGCTAGAACACTGTCCTCTTTCCCTGCTCATCCTTCAAGATCTCGACCGCCTCGCGGAAGCGCAGCGAATGGATGATCTCGCGCTCACGCAGGAACTTCAGGCTGTCCTGCAGATCCACGTCATCGGTCATATCAATCAGCCATTGATATGTAGCCCGGGCCTTCTCCTCAGCGGCGATATCTTCATACAGGTCAGCGATGGGATCGCCTTTGGCCTGGATATAGGCCGCCGTGAACGGCACCCCCGAGGCATTCTCATAGAAGAGTGCGCTATCATGGGCAACATAATGGGGGGCCAATCCGTTAGCTCTAAGCTCCTCTACAGTAGCATCCTTCGTGAGCTTGAACACCATGGTGGCGATCATCTCTAGATGCGCAAATTCCTCGGTGGAGATGTCAGTAAGTAGCCCTATCACTTTATCCGGAATCGTGTATCTCTGGTTCATATAACGCAGTGCAGCAGCAAGCTCCCCATCAGCACCGCCGTACTGCTCCAGCAACAGCTTCGCCATTCCGATATCGCATTTACCTACACGAACGGGGTATTGCAGCTTCTTCTCGTATACCCACATTTTCTATGCTTTACCTCCTTTAGCTCACCTTAAGTACATGTTCAAAAGAACCATTTCCAGCACCAAGCTTAAGCTTCAGAGAATCAAGGCAGGCCTAGACCTGCCATGGCCATGGGACATTAACCCATTCCCACGGATACCTGGAGAAAGAATGCCCGAAATTCTGCAAGGGACCGTACAACTTCTGAAAATGATCGGCCAGGTTCCGTCTCTCCAATGCCAATTGATTAAATTGCTTGATCGCATTCAAATCCTCCGGATGAGTATCCAGATACAGATTCAACTCGACGAGCGTGAAATCAAGCGCCTGAAGCTTCTCCAACAGATCATAGAATTCCTGATCACAATGCGGCTTCATTACCTCATTCATTCGTCTGCCTTCCTTTCCCCCAGCGGGACTCATAGGGGCTGTATAATGCTGGCCATAATGTTCCATGTCTCAAGGCTTCCTGCGGACTGAACTGCGGCAGATTTGGTGGCTGAAAGCGCATATATAACTGAGGTGGGGTGCTGAAGGTTTTGGTCAGTATAGGCGGACACGGATCAAAAGGGCCAATGAAGGGGGTATACGTCTTTTCCTGTGTGAAATTCAAGTCTATTCCTCCTTTGCACGCGGATTTACTAAGTTGCTGCGGCCTGGGACAATAATTCATCCCGATATATCCTCATTCTCTAACATATGACACTCGCCCAAATTCTGAACCATAAAGCGTGAATAAACAGCAAAAAACCGCCAGCATCACACCGTACACGAAGTACAGCATGACCTGACGGCTCTTACCTTCTACAGCAGCGAATGCTCTATATTTATTTAATCATCATCGTCACATGGATCATCCGACGTTTCCGGCTCCTGTAATTTAATGATCTTGACCCGGGTAATCCGCAGCCGACTCGCTTCCGCTACCTCGAAAATAATATTATCCTCCTGCTTCTTCTTCCCTTTGGCCGGGATTCCTTCCAACTCCTTGAACAACCAGCCGCCGATGGAATCGACCTCATCGTCTTCGAGATCGCTGCCGATCAGATCATTGACTTCCTCAATCAGCAGACGACCATCGACGGAATATACGCCCTCATTCAGCTTCTCAATTTCCGGACGCTCGTCCTCGAACTCATCATGAAGATCACCGACGATCTCTTCCAGAATTTCCTCCACCGTCAATAGACCAGCGGTCCCGCCATATTCGTCCACGACAATAGCAAGCTGGGAATGGCGCTTCTGCATTAGCCGCAGAACATGGCTAACCTCCATCGATTCCGGCACATTCAAGATCGGCCGCACCATATCGGGCAGCTCCGTTGGCCCGTCCGGTTCAGGTAACAATAGATCCGTAATGTGTACGAATCCGATAATCTGGTCTTTATCCTCGACCGCAACCGGATAGCGTGAATGCTTCGTCTCATTGATAATCTTCATGTTCTCTTCCCAGGACAAATTGGTGTACAAGCAATCCATATCCGTCCGTGGCAGCATAACCTCGCGGGCAAGCATATCCGAGAAATCAAAAATATTGTCCATCAGCTTCATTTCATCTTTATCGATCACGCCGCTCTTCGCGCTCTGATTCATCAAGATCCGGATCTCTTCCTCAGAGTGCGCTGCCTCGCTCTCATTGGCCGGCTCGATGCCGATTAAACGCAGCAATCCGTTCGCAGACGCATTAAGCAGCCAAATGACCGGCAGGAACAGCTTGTAGAAGAACAGCAGCGGTGCCGATAGCCATAGAGAGGCCTCTTCCGTCTTCTGGATCGCCAGTGACTTCGGGGCGAGTTCCCCGACCACGATATGCAGGAATGTAATAATCGCAAAGCCTACAGCTACGGAAATCGTGGAAATCAGCGTAGGATCCGTAACTCCGAGCTTATACATAATAGGCATGACGATCAGCTCGGATACAGCCGGCTCACCAACCCAGCCCAAGCCCAGAGAAGCAAGTGTAATCCCGAGTTGCGTAGCGGACAGGTATGCATCCAACTTCCGATTAACACGAAGCGCATAGGAAGCCCTTCGATTTCCCTCGCTGGCAAGCTGGGTCAGCCGCGATTGGCGCACCTTAACGAGCGAGAACTCTGCAGCCACGAAGAACCCGTTAAAGAACACCAGGACTAATACAATGAGTAAATTTAGAATAATCTTGCCAACTTCAAAATCGGTGTGCAAGATGAACGCCTCTTTTCTGTGTAGTAACGTAGAATGTCATATGTTTATATTATAACTCATTCGCCTTGCGTAGTTTGAAATCAATATCCTTGTAATACATATCGGCAACCAGCAGATTAGGTCCACAGCAATTCGCGGCTGGACAATAGCAATTAACCTTCTGATTCAGCGGATGCTCGGTCAGCCATTTCTCAAAAATATGATCCAGACGCGCGTCACCAATATTACCGAAGGCCGGGATGGCTGCAAAGTCAGTTACGAACACATCCCCGGTGAACATGTTCACATTCACCCGATTGCGTCCATCCGGATCATTCCGTACCGTCACATTCGGTTCCTGACGCAGACGGCGCAGCAGCGCTGCATCCTCTCCATTTGGATTACATGCAAAGAAAGGAAGAGTTCCGAACAGCATCCACAGCTCAGGATCACGGACATCCAGCAAGGAATGAATCGACTCGCGGATTTGATCCAGTGACAGCATCGGCAGTCCCTCCGCAAAATCAGCCGCATACATCGGATGAACCTCATGCCGTTTACAGCCCATTTCCCGAATCAGGCGGTGAATCTCTGGCAGCTTCTCATGAGTCCGGTAATTGATCATGGATTCCGCAGAGATGAACATACCTGCATCACTCAAGCGCCGGGTATTCTCCACCATCTTGTCATACATGCGATAGGCGACCTCAGCCTTCACAGGATGTCCACTGCGCGCGAAGCCTACCTCATGGAAATCGCGCTCGCTCGTGTAATTGAAGGAAATATGCATAACATCAAGATAAGGCAGCAATTTCTCATAGCGCTCATAATCCAACGTTAAGTTCGAGTTAATCTGGGAACGAATTCCCCGGGATTTGGCATATTTCAGTAATGGAACGATCAGTTCGTCAACAGTCTGCTTTCTGAACGTAGGCTCACCGCCCGTGATGCTGATCGTCTGCAAATGCTCGACCTCGTCCAACGCCCTAAGCATCGTCACCAGCGGAATATGCTCCGGCTCCTTCATAACCAGACTATCACCTACGGCACAATGCTCGCAGCGCATATTGCACAGATTAGTTACCGTCATCTCTACACTAGTCAATACATGGCGCCCATGCTCTCTCAGCGACACAATCGGATCCCATGGATCATAGCTCGGGCTAATCAGCCTTATATCTTCATTGCTCGTACTCATTATTTTCATTTTATACTCACCTTATTTATTTTATAGCTTCCTTGGCACCATCTACTCCGGTAATCACAACCGAGAGATGGCTCGATAAATCGATTTCAAATGGGGCCTTCAAGTCTTCCCCGTCACAATTAGTCAGTACCCGGATAATCGGCCGATGTGGAATTGCCTTGTGAATCTTGGCGACTACACCTCGCTCGCCAGTGCTCAAATCAACAGTCATCCCTATTGGGTAAATGGCAACGTGATCTCTGAACAGCTCCAGCTTCGACTTCTCATACCATTCCCCGCAGCCCGTATACAGTACCTCCAACGCCTGATGGGGCAGCATCGCCGGGCGATATACCCGGTGAGTCGTCATCGCGTCGAATGCATCGGTGATCGCAACCCAGCGGGCGAATTCATGGATCTCGTCGCCCTTGAGTCCCCGCGGATAGCCGCTCCCATTAATCCGCTCATGATGCTGGAAGGCGCAATGAGCCGCCTTGAGGGGAATCCCCGGTTCATCTTTTAACAATTTAAACCCGATCTCTGTATGCTGCTTCATCTGTGCGAACTCTTCTTCCGTTAACTGCGCGGGCTTATTCAGGATTTCCTTCGACACCTTCGTCTTACCGATATCATGCAGCATCGCTCCGAGGCCGAGTACAGTCAAATCCTCTTTACTATAGCCATAAACCTGGCCCAGCAATAAAGTATATATACATACATTCAAGGAATGGCGATACAGATAATGATCCATACTATCGATATTCATCATCATAATCATCGCGTCTTCCCTTGAGCTAAGATCATCTATAATCGATTCGACCAGACCTGAGAAGGTCTTGCCCAGATAGGGATAGACCATTCCTTTCATCGCCGGCTCCATCAGCTTCTTGAAGTTCACCCTGATCTCATTCAGCGCGCGGCGACGCGTGGATTCTTCGATCATTTCGCTGACCTGGATATCGTCTGTACGATGATCAGCAATGTAAATATAATCGAGGCCGTGATAACGCAAGCGACGAATGATAGCTTCATTTATTTCCGCATTTTCCGATAAGAGGACGATGCCATCCTCATTGTAGATTTTCTTTCCCAGCTTCATTCCTGGCTGCAAGGAATCTATGGCTATTAAACGCACTAAACCACTTCCGTCTCGTTTATAAGTCGCTTGGTCTAGATATCTTCCACCTGTTGAGGAAGCAGCTATCTACGGCCTCTGTCGTCTGTAATTCCAATCTGAGCAAATCACGTAAAAATAGAGGAAGCATAAATTCCATATCATCCCCATACTGTAACCGCTCATAGCCCACTCCGAAAGTGAACATATCAAGTGTACCAACCGTGTACGTTACTGTAGGCTCCAGCGGGATCCCGGCTATACGTGCCTCAATAATCTGCTGATATGGCGCCGCATCCGGATTATAAACCAGTTCCAGGCCATCGACACAAATTCCGCCCAGTACCTTGCCACGAAAACCGTAGCCGAATATTTCCTTATCCATCATTTCCGGCAGTAGCGATTGTTCCAGCGTGTACAGAATATCCTCACCCTTAAGGCGCATCGTGCATGGGTTGATCGGTGATGGGCAACGCTCGTGCAGCATTCCTTCGCTAATTGCGCCAGAAGGAAGCCCGCTCAGCAGTTGTCCGCTGTTCACCATCGACAAGTCGCTATTCGTGAACCGCCTCACCGCTTGGGCAAGCAAATTACCGAATGGCGATTCATTATGGTACGAGATCGGTAAATCCCGTTCCGTTATCGTAACCGTCCGGCTCAACTGATTTTGAGCCTTTTCCCGATCCATGTCAATGGAATGCAGCACAACTTCGTTCTCGATTCCAGGCTCAACCTGAAGCACCTTCCCGTCGTAGAGCTCGATCCTACCGTTAGTCGGATTCTTGCGGTATTTTATTTTGCCCAGATATCTGCCGAATTTCCCGGCGGCCGTAAGCGCCGTCTTCCCGACGAACAAGGGCTCCTCCAGCAGATGATGCGTATGCCCGCCGATGATCAGATCGATATCCGGTACCTTCTCCGCCAGCTGCTTGTCGAGCACAATGCCTAAATGAGACATGACCACAATCAAATCCACCTCTTGGCGCAGTTGTTCTACATCATATTGGATCGTCTCCAGCGGGTCAAGCGCATCCAGCCCCAACAGACTGTAGAAATCAGAAAAAGCCGCCGTAGCGCCGATTAATCCGATGCTGAACGAGCCCCGGCGAATAATATGTCGCTTTCTCATCCAGGATGGGGGCTGACCTGTTCTTTGATCCAGAATATTATTGCAAATAACAGGACAATTCAGACTCGCATAGGTTGCCTCCAGTTGCTCCGGGGTGAAGGTCAAGCCCTCATTATTTCCTATAGTAATTGCATCGTAGCCTGTCAGGTTAAGCACATCGACATTGGCCAGCCCCATAGTACCCTCTGTCTCCGGCGCAGCCCGATCCATATGATCCCCAATATCAAGGAGCAATGCTTCGCCCTTTGACTCGGACCGCAAGTCATCGATCATGGCCGCTATTCTGCTCATGGCGCCGAAATGGCTGTGTAGATCATTCGTATATATAATCGTTAATGTTTCTTCGTCCGTATCCGGCAACATGAATGCCTCCTTGTTGTCTTTTATTCATCAAACCTGCAAAAAATGAAGATAAATATAATTATATACCTTGAAAACGCCCACTGTCTTCTTATATATGATATATTATAGGGATTTAAGCATAAATTCCGAGGTGTATAAATATGAAAATAACCCTTTCCCTCTTCGCCGGGCTAGCCGACCGTCTCGGGACATCCCGGATAACCTTCAACTGTAGTGAATCTCCACTCACCGCCGGCCGCCTGAAGCAACTACTCAGCGAGTCTTATCCTGAAGCAGCTGCGCTGATCTCAGAATGCTTAGTGGCTATCAATCAGGAATATGCAGCGAGCGACTGCCTCATTGCCGAAACGGATGAAATTGCTCTGATTCCCCCTGTCTCCGGAGGCTGATGCGTGAGCATCGGTCTTTATTCTACTCTGTGATCTATTTTACTGCAAAATGACGCCCATGGGGCTATATATTAACCCCTAAAGTCCTGGATAATTTCTAGTAAATAGCATTTAAGAACTATGATACCGTTGTCAACCCATATATTACCTGATATGATTAACAAAAAGCCCAATATTGAGGTGTCATCTTCTTGAAAGTACATATTATGGACATTAATCCTGGAGACCTGCTCCAGTCTGACGTATTCAACCATTTTGGCGTATTAGTCCTGCAAAAAGAAAAAGAGTTGTCCAGCAATGCGATCGTTAAGCTGATGCAGCATGGTATAGACTATGTTGACATCGTCCCTCGTATGGATGAAGACATTCCGGACACCTCCACGCCTCCCCAGTTCATTCAGAAGATACAGCCCATATTTAACGAAGCCGTGGATGGATTTGAAGCCATATTTCTGGAAGCGCTCGCGAATGGAAACTTCGATGACTCTAAGGTAGACCGTTTATTAGAACCTATGGTCGAGCAGCTTGACGATCAGAAGGATGTCGTTGCATTACTCCTGCTCCTGAGCAACAATGACAATTATACATATAATCACTCTTTACAGGTTGGAATGCTATCCTATTATATCGCTTGCTGGCTTGGATATTCCAAGGAAGAAGCCTACAAAGTTGGTAAAGCCGGTTATTTAATTGATATCGGGAAAAGTAAAGTACCAGAAAACATCCTGTTCAAACCCGGCAAATTGACCCCCGAGGAATTTGAAGAGGTTAAGCGGCACACTCAATACGGATATGAGATCATTATGAACTCCACCGGGGACGAGCTGTCGGCACTCATCGCTCTGCAGCATCATGAACGCGAAGATGGAAGTGGATACCCGCAAAGGTTGACTGAACAGGAGATTCACCCTTATGCTAAAATAACGGCTGTAGCCGATGTATACACGGCGATGACCTCCAACCGGATCTATCAATCGAAGCAGGAGCTGTTCTCTGTCCTTAAGGAGCTTAATAGCATGAGCTTTGGCAAATTATGCCCCGAGCCGACACAGGCGCTCATTAATCATCTGCTGCCGAACTTCATCGGCAAGAGCGTCTTGCTCAGTTCTGGTGAAGTCGGAGATATCGTCATGACCAATCCTTCTGATTTCTTCCGTCCGCTGATTCGCACAGAATCCCGCTTTATCGACTTATCCAGAGAACGGGAGCTTACAATTACGGAGGTTTATATGTAGCATAACGTCATAGACATGATATAGATGATAGCATCCACCGTCACCGCCAAACTTTACATGAATAATAGACATAGGAGAGAGCGATGAGACTTAATAAATCATGGATTAATAAGACGGATAGCGCGGTACGTAAGAAGCTGGTCGAATTTAACCTTTCACAAGCAAGTGGAGATCTTACTGATGATGTCGGAACCGTTGAAATCACACTCCTGAATGAACAGGATGAGCTAGTGGCGGGCATTACCGCCTCGATCTATTGGAAGCAGATGCATGTTGATTTCCTCTGGGTTGACGAGTCGCTACGTGGCCAGAACAAAGGCACAGAGCTGCTGACCAAGGCCGAGGAGATTGCCCGACAGCACCATTGCCGCTATATCCAGCTGGAGACCTTCAGCTTCCAGGCTCCTGAATTCTATAAGAAGCAGGGCTTCACCATCTTCGGAATCCTGGACGACTCCCCTTATGACGGCGCGAAGCAATATTTTCTGAAAAAAGTGCTGAATTAACGTGCTTCCATTGTGGGGTGACTCCATACTCCATCGCACTAGCTCCATAACTGCAAATATGCAGGCTTTTGGGTCCCAAACTAGCTGTTCTTAGGAAATGCCTGCAAATATGCAGGCATTTACACCTTATACGTTGAAATCAGGCCACTTCAGCGAAAAAAGATGCCTTTTCGCAGGAATTTACGCTCGAAAGGCGGGATACAGGCGAAATTCCTGCATTTTTGCAGGCTTTGCCGAACTCCCCAACGGTACAGTGAGCTCTAACGAAACGTGGTATCGCTATCCGCGTCCAAAACGGCAGGTGAAAACTGTAACGAAACTGGGGAGCGTTATTTCACCTAAATTGCCGCTTGAAGCCACCATTTACCGCAAATAGCGCTATGGTGTTTCGTTAGATTCGAAACGCCCCCGTTTCGGAGCAAATAACGCTCTGTAGGTTCGTTAGAACCTCGAAAAATAAAAAAGGGCGCCCCAAGTCACAATAGTCATGACTTTGGGGATCGCCCTTTTTCCACTGTGAAGGTCTGATCTTAACCGATCGACCCTTCCATTTCGAATTTTATCAATCTGTTCATTTCAACCGCGTACTCCATCGGCAGTTCCTTCGTGAACGGCTCGATGAAGCCCATGATGATCATCTGCGTCGCTTCCTCTTCGGTCAGACCACGGCTCATCAAGTAGAAGAGCTGCTCCTCCGACACCTTCGATACCGTCGCCTCATGCTCTAGTACAATGTTATCATTCATGATCTCATTGTATGGAATTGTATCTGAAGTCGACTCATTATCAAGAATCAGCGTATCGCACTTGATATTGGACTTCGCGCCTTCAGCCTGACGGCCGAACGATGCAAGACCGCGGTATGTTACCTTACCACCATGCTTACTGATCGACTTCGAGATGATCGTCGAAGTCGTATCCGGTGCGAGGTGGATCATCTTCGCGCCCGCATCCTGGAGCTGGCCTTTGCCGGCGACAGCAATGGACAATACGCTGCCTTTGGCGCCGCGTCCCTTCAGGATGACCGCTGGATATTTCATCGTCAGCTTGGAGCCGATGTTGCCATCAACCCATTCCATCGTTGCATTCTCTTCGGCAACAGCACGCTTCGTAACGAGATTATAAATGTTCGGCGCCCAGTTCTGAATCGTCGTGTAACGAACACGAGCGTTCTTCTTACAGATAATCTCCACGACAGCACTGTGCAGCGAGTTCGTGCTGTAAATCGGAGCCGTACAGCCCTCTACATAGTGTACGAAGCTGTCCTCATCAGCGATGATCAGCGTCCGTTCGAACTGCCCCATATTCTCCGAGTTAATACGGAAGTAGGCTTGCAGCGGAATCTCGCACTTCACGCCCTTCGGCACATAAATGAAGCTGCCGCCAGACCATACCGCACTGTTCAAAGCGGCGAATTTATTGTCCGCTGGAGGCACGATCGTACCGAAATATTCACGGAAGATCTCCGGATGCTCTCTAAGAGCAGAGTCGGTATCCATAAAGATAACGCCTTGATCCTCCAGATCCTTCTGCATGCTGTGATATACTACCTCGGATTCATACTGAGCCGATACCCCGGCCAGGAACTTCTGCTCCGCTTCCGGAATACCAAGCTTATCAAAGGTCTCTTTGATCTCATCAGGAACTTCATCCCATGTCTTGCCTTGCTTCTCAGATGGCTTGACATAGTATTGAATTTCGTTAAAGTCAAGATCGTCCAGATTTCCGCCCCAGCGCGGCAGCGGCATCTTCTCGAATTGCTCCAGCGACTTCAGGCGGAAGTTAAGCATCCACTCCGGTTCATTCTTCATTCGGGAAATTTCCGTCACAATCTCGCGAGTCAAGCCTTTACCCGATTGAAAAATTGACTTATGCTCGTCGCGAAAGCCATACTTATACTCTTCCATTTCAGGTGCTTTCTTGGCCATGGCTGCATTACCTCCTTAAACTTTCATTAAGCTTATAAGCTCAGGTTTACTCTTCTTCATGAATCCCTTTTTTCAATGCGTTCCACGCCAATGTCGCGCACTTGATCCGGGCAGGGAATTTATTAACACCAGACAGAGCTTCCAGCTCTTCATACTCATCAAATTCGACAGCTTTCCCCTGCATCAGGCAAGAGAAACGGTTCGCCAGCTCCATCGCTTCCGCATAGGTCCGGCCCTTCACCGCCTCAGTCATCATCGATGCCGAGGACATGCTGATCGAGCAGCCCTCTCCGCTGAAGCGGGCATCTTTGACCACGCCATCCTCCAGCTTCAGCTGGAGCGAGATACGATCCCCACAGGTCGGGTTATTCAAATCTACGGTTAACGAATCGTCATCGAATTTTCCGCGGTTGCGCGGGTTTTTATAGTGATCCATAATTACACGGCGATATAAATCATCAAGTTGCATTATCCAAAATACTCCTTTGTCTGGACTAAAGCTTCCGCCAGACGGTCAATATCCTGCTCCGTATTATACAGATAGAGACTTGCTCTAGCTGTAGCACTGGCCTTAAGCCAGCGCATCAACGGCTGACAGCAATGATGACCGGCACGAATGGCTACCCCGGAGGCATCCAGAACAGTAGCTACATCATGCGGATGAATATCCTGCAGATTGAAGGTGAGCAGTCCGACCTCGCGTTCCCGCGGTCCGTAAAGCGTAAGCCCTTCAATTTCTGAGAGTTTGGCCGTGGCGTACTTCGCCAGCTTCGTTTCATGCTGATGAATCGCATCCAGCCCGATTTCCTGCAGGAAATCGATCGCAGCGCCCAGGCCGATCGCGCCGGCGATAATCGGGGTTCCGCCTTCGAACTTCCACGGAAGCTCCTTCCATGTCGATTCATATAGTCCGACATCATCGATCATTTCGCCGCCGAACTCAATCGGCTCCATAGACTCCAGCAAATGCTTCTTACCATATAGTACCCCAATTCCAGTTGGAGCGCACATCTTATGCCCTGAGAAAGCATAGAAATCACAATCGAGCTCCCGCACGTCTACCTTCATATGCGGCGTGCTTTGCGCTCCATCTACGACCATGACAGCACCGTGGCGATGGGCGATTTCCGCGATACTCTTCACCGGGTTAACCACACCAAGCACGTTGGAGACATAGGCGATCGCGACGATCTTCGTCCGATCGGTAATCATCTTCTCCGCATCCTCCAGCGCGATATTGCCGTCTGGCTGAAGCGGGATATATTTCAAGGTAGCACCCGTTCGTCTTGCTAGCTGCTGCCAAGGTATCAGATTGCTATGATGCTCCATCGGGGTGATGACGATTTCGTCCCCTTCTTCAAGCACCGCAGGCCCATAAGCTGAGGCCACCAGATTTAACGAGGTCGTCGTTCCCCGGGTAAAAATAATCTCCTGGGTACGCTCAGCCCCTATAAACTGCGCTACCTTCTCCCTGGCCCCTTCATATGCATCGGTTGCCCGGCTTCCCAGCGTGTGAACGCCGCGATGCACATTGGAATTGTCCCACTCATAGTAGCGTTGTACCGCATCAAGCACAGCACGCGGCTTCTGAGAGGTGGCAGCACTATCGAGATACACGAGCGGATGACCATTGATTTCCTGATGAAGAATAGGAAACTGTTCTTTGATCAACGCCGCATTCATTGACCCAACTTCCTTTCTACCAGTCCCTGCAGCTGCTGCTGCAATGGTTCCAGAGGAATCTCCGTAACGACCGGAGCGAGGAAGCCATAAATGACCAGACGTTCCGCCTGTTCACGGGTAATCCCGCGGGACATCAAATAATAGATTTGCTCCTGATTCACTTGACCTACCGAGGCTGCGTGTCCAGCTTTGACATCATCCTCATCGATCAGCAGAATTGGATTGGCGTCTCCGCGCGCCTTCGGACTGAGCATAAGAACCTTCTCGGTCTGCTCGCCATTGGCCTTGGTCGCGCCTTTCTCAATCTTCGTAATCCCGTTAATGATCGCCGTAGATTGCTCGCGCATAACAGCCCGGGTAATCATCTGGCTCTCCGAGCTCTTGCCGAAATGAACCGCCTTCGTCGTATAATTCAGCTTCTGTGAGCCTGATCCGACCGCGATCACCTTCATATCAGACAGAGATCCATTCCCTTTGAGGATGGACAACGTCTCACTCATCACATCGCCGAAGTTCATTTCACCGATGATCCATTCGATTGAACCGTCATTCTCCACGATCCCACGACGATAGCTCAGATCCGTCGTACTGGAACCCAGGTTATGCACTGTAGCGAATTGCACCTTAGCTCCGGCTTGCACGAATACTTCCGCTACACCGCTATGAACGATCGTCTTATCGAATTGAGCCGAGAAATAGTTATCTACATAAGTAACGCGGCTATTCGCTTCAGCAACGATCAAGATATGCGGTGCAAAGGTCGTCTTGTCATCCTCCTGTACGAAGATGCTCTGCAATGGAATTTCGATCTCCACATTGCGAGGTACATATAAGAATATCCCGCCGCTCCATAGAGCGGAATGCAATGCTGTCAGGCGGTTCTCATCACTCTTGACCGCCTGGTGCAAATATCGTTGCACAAGGTCTCCATGCTCGCGGACCGCTGTCTCCAAATCTGTGAAGATAACACCCTTCGCAGCAAGCTCAGGGGATAATTGCGCAAATTGTGTGCTGCTGTTCACCTGAACGATCAGATTGCTATGTTCCTTCAGATCGACCAGAGAAGCTACGCTATCCGGCAACTGCTGTGCCGACGCTGCATAGCCTTCACGTAATTGGCCGAAATTGCTCAGATCCCAGCGCTCGATCTTCATTTTCTCCAATCTTGGCAATTCAAGCTCTTGAGCGAGCTTCACTCCGTTCGCACGACTCTCCGTCAACCAGGCCGGTTCCCCGTTATTCACTGACGTTTGTCTTACTGCATCAAGTTCCACCGGAAGAACGATTTGTGTCGTCATTTCAGTTCCCTCCTTCCGTATTAGGCTTCTTGACCGACAGTTTCATCCGTAATTCCAAGTTCCTCTTTGACCCAATCATAACCGTCACGTTCCAGACGTTCTGCCAGCTCAGGACCACCCGATTTAACGATCCGGCCTTGCATCATAACGTGAACGACATCCGGTTTAATATAGTTAAGCAGACGTTGATAGTGTGTAATGATCAGGAATCCACGATCTTCATCACGCATACTGTTCACCCCATTGGCAACGATACGCAATGCGTCGATATCCAGACCCGAGTCGACCTCGTCCAGAATCACGAGCTTCGGCTCAATCATCATCATTTGCAGAATTTCATTCCGTTTCTTCTCCCCGCCGGAGAAGCCTTCATTCAGGTAACGGTGAGCGAATTCAGGATTCATCTCCAGTTCCTTCATCTTGCCCTCCATTTGGCGGATGAATTTAATCAGTGAGATTTCATTGCCTTCCTCACGACGCGCGTTGATCGCGCTGCGCAGGAAATCCGAGTTAGTGACACCAGCGATTTCACTTGGATATTGCATCGCCAGGAACAAGCCAGCACGGGCGCGCTCATCCACGGACATTTCCAGTACATCTTCACCGTTCATGCTCACAGAACCATCGGTTACTTCATATTTAGGATGTCCCATCAATGCGGAAGCAAGCGTACTCTTACCCGTTCCGTTCGGGCCCATGATGGCATGAATTTCTCCGCCCTTTATTTCAAGGTCAATTCCCTTGAGAATTTCCTTTCCTTCTATAGTTGCTTTGAGACCTTCAACAACGAACTTTGTCATTCTGATCATACCCTCCATTACTCGTTCTCTTTTGTGGTAAAGTCATTATAGCATAAATAATTCTAATAATTATCTGTTTAGAATTATTATTGGTGATTCTCACTGATTCTCATTCCATTCTACCCTACTTTGCAACCCGAATCAACGCAAGCAGCAAAGATTCATTTCCTTTTTAATATAGATTTGAATACTACGAATTACCTTGCAATCCGCCATGAATCCCGTATGGTTATAAGATTTTAGGACTATGCTTCCCTTTGAAGCAGTGCTATGATTAGTGGGTAAAAACATATGAAATGTTTTTGGGCACAAGCTATATTACATGAGTTTTTGGGGGAAATATGAAGAAATCAAGTGCAAACGACCAAGAGGAACTAGGTTTTCTATTTAATGTAGAAATTCTAGTCAGAGAGCAGACTAACGCAAAAGCACTGCAAAAACTGCTGCAGCTTCTGAACAGCAATGAGGACATTATCGATTATCGGGTCAATTCAGGTATCGAGCTGGGTGAGATCATCAGCTCCATGCTTACGAACAGGAAACAGTCATTCATCGCCAAGTCCTACAAGAGACTGAATGAGAATGCGGTCAACACATCCACCACCGATGATAAGACTGCAAAATCAGGCGAATCTCCCAAGGAACTGATTCAGGCCCAGCCTACTCATAACTTTGAGAACTTAGCCAAAAGTCAAGCTTTTGAAAACTGGATCAAGAAATACATCGCCGATAATTCACTCGTCCGCCTGCTGGTCAACCGCAATGGAGAACGGCTCAGCATTCCATGCCGGATCTTGAACTTTATTCCGGAGACCTATACATTGACGGTTTATCATGTCGACGAGAAGCAGGTATATTCTTTTCATCTCAGTGAAATTATCGATCTTAACGAGAAATGAGGAGCTATTATCCGAAACAGCAAGGAAGCGGACCATCTACTTCATTCGTAGATTCGCCCGCTTCAATCTATTTTACTGCTGCTTCTTATCCCATGCTGCCAGAATGAACATCAGCCAGCCTGCAAGGAAGGACACCCCGCCCAGCGGCGTAATCGGACCGAACCATCTCCAGCCCGTAATAGCAAGCAGGTACAAGCTGCCTGAAAATAGAATCGTCCCGATCAGAAACAGGATATTCGCCCAGCGCCATCTACCTGCATTGCCTCCAAAGGCGGCAGCCACAGACGCCAGTATCATCCCGAGCCCATGGATCATTTGATAGTGAACCCCCGTCTCGAACGTCCCCAACGCAGCCTCTCCGATTTCCGCTTTCAGCACATGGGCGCCAAACGCGCCTAGCGCCACAGACAATAACATGAGTATAGCGCCGATCCCGGCATATTTGCGTTGCATTCTAACGCCTCCTATTTATACTTCAAATCTTCCTTTTACCATCTTAACCCAACGGATTGATACATTCTAGTATAATATACTAGTGAAATAATCATTGATTTTTTGGCAGAGATATGAAAAATTAAACAGAGTGACAATTATGGCCTAAAGGAGACTTATTTAAATGGAAAACTTTGACCAGAGGAATTACCCTACATATCCGCCTCACCTTGCGCAAGCTAACCAAGCGATTCAATCGCCTAAACATTCAGGTCCTGGCATCGCCTCCTTCATCATGAGCCTGGTGTCGTTCTTCGGTTATATTGTTGCCACTGTGCTTGTGTCAGTAGCTGCGGCTAATGTACTGGACAGTCCTGAGGAACTGTTCGAGAGTTATTTCATTCAACAAGGTAGCGCGATTGCTGGCGTCTTGATCTTGGTACTAACCTTCGCCGTGAATCTGGTCGCGCTTATTCTCGGTATTGTCGGATTAACGATGAAAAACCGCAAGAAGGTATTCGCCATTCTGGGGACGGTATTCTCGGCATTATTTATACTGCCAGCGCTCATCGTGTTCTTATTCGCAAATCTATAATCCAGGAATAGATGCCTGCGACACCATCAATCAGTTATTATAAGGAGAGGTATATGCCACAGGTAAAAATATTCGCGGATAGCACCTCCGATCTGCCTGCAGATTGGATTGTGAAATATGACATAGGGATCATTCCCCTCTATGTAGTGTTTGAAGATGCAACTTACCGGGACGGGATCGACATCACTCCAGAGGGGCTCTATCGCAAAGTCGATGCCGGGGGCGTTCTTCCGAAGACGACGGCGCCTTCGCCAGCCGATTTCATAGACATCTTCCGCCCGTATATCGAGCGTGGCGAGACGATCGTCTATATCAGCCTGTCTTCCAAGCTGTCCGCTACCTATCAGAATGCCCTGATCGCGGCGGAGGAATTTCCACGAGGACGGATTCATGTCATCGATTCGCTGAATCTGTGCAGCGGCATCGGACTGCTCGTTATGAAGGCCGTCAGGGCGGCGGAGCAAGGCAAGAGCGCGGAGGAAATCGTCGCTCTGATCAAGCAGATCAGACCGCTGGTAAATACCGAATTTGTCATTGATACACTAGAGTATTTATATAAAGGCGGACGCTGCTCCGGTATGCAAAATTTCATCGGCAGCCTCTTGAAGATCAGACCGATTCTGAAAGTGATCGACGGTTCGATTATTCCGGCCTATAAGGTCCGCGGCAAAAAGGACAAGGCCGTACAAAAAATGCTCGACAACGCACTCGCAAATCGCGAAGCGATGGATCAGGATCTGATTATCGTCGCTCATACGCTGGCCGAGGAAGAAGCCCAGCAGCTGGCCGCCGTGCTTAGAGAACAGACAGGTGCGCGAGAAGTGGCTATTTCTCAAGCGGGTTGTGTCATTTCGAGCCATTGTGGCCCACATACCGTAGCAATCATGTATACTAAGAAGTCTGGAGTTTAAACAGAAGACAAAGCTTTACTATACAACACATAAGGAGGACTACAAAATGGGAAACATTAAAATATTCACAGACAGCACATGTGACCTGCCATCCGATTGGATTGGGAAGTATGACATTGGCATCATTCCCCTGTATGTCACCTTTGATCAGCAGACTTATAAAGATGGTGTTGATCTGGATACCCCGATGCTATATCAGAAAGTTAGTGAGACTGGAAAGCTGCCGAAGACGGCCGCTCCTTCCCCAGCCGACTTCACCCAAGCCTTCTCTCCCGCAATAGCGGAAGGCAGGGATATTCTATATATCAGCTTGTCATCCGAGCTATCGTCTACGTATCAGAATGCCCTGATCGCTGCAGCCGAATTTCCGAAGGGTCGGGTTCATGTATTCGATTCATTGAACCTGTCAACTGGGATCGGACTGCAGGTCATGAAGGCGGTCAGAGCAGCGGAAGACGGTCGGGGCATGGAAGAGATTATGGATCTGCTGCATCGAACCCGTCCGCAGGTGGAGACGGAATTTGTCATCGATTCGCTTGACTATCTCTATAAGGGCGGACGCTGCTCGGGTATGCAGAACCTGGTCAGCAGCCTGCTGAAGATCAGACCGGTGATCAAGGTGATCGATGGTAAGATGACCCCAGCCTATAAGGTGCGCGGCAGCCGTGAGAAGGCGCTGCAGCAAATGCTGGATAATGCGCTGGCTCGCGTAGACGACATGGACAATGACCTGATCTTCGTCACTCATTCCCTCGCGGATGAAGATGCCGTCTATTTGCAGAATATTCTGCAGGAGAAGACCGGAGCAAGAGAAGTCGCTATCTCCAAAGCTGGCTGCGTCATCTCCAGCCACTGCGGCGCGAAGACGATCGGGATTCTATATACGAAGAAGACCCTTTAATTCAGAAACACGGATCTGCTATAATCACAATACCCGCCTTCATCGGCGGGTTATTTGTTTTAATGCCCTCCGTTAATATTTCACCTGCCAAGCTGAGCCTCTCCCTCACATATCACCGCCCCGCTTGAATATACTTAGTTACAGCTACTTTTTAAATCCTGACATTCCGATAGGGAGGTGCCCACCGTGTCATCTTCATTTGAACAGAATAAGTCTAGCTTCGTGGTCTCCAAGGAAGACTGGTCGCTGCACCGTAAAGGCTATCAGGACCAGCAGCGTCACCAAGAGAAGGTACGGGAAGTGATCAGACAGAATCTGCCTGATCTGATTACAGAAGAGAATATCATCATGTCGGACGGCAAGCAGATTATCAAGGTACCGCTGCGCAATCTGGAGGAGTACCGCTTCATTCATAACTATCAGAAGCAGAAGCATGTCGGGCAAGGGGATGGGGATAGTGAAGTGGGTGATGTGCTGGCCCAGGATCAACCCAAGGATGCCGGCAAAGGCGGTAAGGCAGGCAATCAGCCCGGCCATGATGTCGTAGAGGCCGAGATCAGCATCGAGGACCTGGAGAATATGCTGTTCAGTGAATTGGAGCTTCCCTTCATCCAAGAGAAGGAGAAGGACGAATTGGAGACCGTCTCCTTCCGTTTCAACGATGTCCGCAAGAAGGGCCTGATGTCCAACATAGACAAGAAACGAACGATATTGGAGAATCTGCGCCGCAATGCGACCTCCGGTTCACCCGGCATCCATGGCATATCCCCGGATGATCTGCGCTATAAAACCTGGGAGGATGTGAAGCTCCCCCATTCCAATGCGGTCATTATCGCCATGATGGATACCAGCGGATCGATGGGCAATTTTGAGAAATACTGCGCGCGCAGCTTCTTCTTCTGGATGACCCGCTTTCTGCGCAAGCAGTACGAGAAAGTTGAGATCGTATTCCTCGCACATCATACGGAAGCCAAGGAGGTTACCGAGCAGGACTTCTTCACCCGGGGAGAGAGCGGCGGAACGATCTGCTCCTCTGTCTACCAGAAGGCGCTGGAAATCATCGATGAACGCTATCCCCCATCCAGCTACAACATCTATCCCTTCCATTTCTCTGACGGCGACAATCTGACCTCGGACAATGTACGCTGCACCCGGCTGATCGGCGAGCTATTGAAGCGCTCGAATATGTTCGGCTACGGTGAGGTGAATCAATACAACCGGAGCAGCACACTAATGTCGGCCTACCGGAATTTGACGCATGAGCGGTTCCTGTACTATGTCATTAAGGAAAAGGGTGAAGTATATCAGGCCTTGAAGCGCTTTTTCCACAAACGGGAGGGGGAAAAATAACATGACGACCGAGCTGGAGCAGCTAGAATACTCGATTCAGGAAATTATGGAGATCGCCGACGGCTTCGGGCTGGATTATTATCCGATGCGTTATGAAATATGCCCTGCAGACATCGTCTACACCTTCGGAGCCTATGGTATGCCGACTCGATTCAGCCACTGGAGCTTCGGAAAGACCTTCAACAAAATGAAAATGCAATACGATTTCGGATTAAGCAAAATCTATGAGCTCGTCATCAACTCCAATCCCTGCTACGCCTTCCTGCTTGAAGGTAATTCGCTGATTCAGAACAAACTGATTGTCGCCCATGTGCTCGCCCACTGTGACTTCTTCAAGAATAATCTGCGTTTCTCCGCCACGAATCGGGATATGGTCGAGAGCATGGCGGCAACTGCTCAGCGGATCAATGGTTACGAGCTGATCCATGGTGCTAGCAAGGTGGAAGCCTTCATCGATGCCGTGCTGGCGATCCAAGAGCATGTCGATCGTCAATTGATCAAGCCGCAGCGCTACGATAAGCGTCAGCAGATGGAAGCGAAGCAGCGCCTGGCCAAGGAGCAGCGAAAGGCACCGATCCGGCAGGGAGAGTATGACGATCTGTGGGAGCTGGAGACCCAAAGCGCCGCCCTCCCGGATAGCGGGGAGGCGATTCCTTTTCCACCGGAGCCCGAGAAGGATGTGCTATGGTTCATACAGGAATACTCCGAGGATCTGGAGGATTGGCAGCGTGATATTATGAGCATGCTGCGCGAGGAGATGCTCTACTTCTGGCCGCAGATGGAGACGAAGATCATGAATGAGGGCTGGGCTTCTTACTGGCATCAGCGCATACTGCGTGAAATGGATCTGAGCAGCGAGGAGACGATCGAATTCGCCAAGCTTAACGCTTCTGTCGTGCAGCCTTCCCAGAGCCTGAACCCCTATTATTTAGGTTTGAAAATATTCGAGGATATCGAGCGGCGCTGGAACGAGCCAACAGAGGAAGAACGGACGAGATTCGGGCGGGTCCCCGGACAAGGCCGGGAGAAGATCTTCGATGTACGCGAGCTGGACTCCGATATTTCCTTCCTGCGCAGCTACTTGACGAAGCAACTAGTGGATGATCTGGATCTGTATATTTTCGAGAAACAGGGCCCAGAGTGGAAAATCACTGACAAGGCCTGGGAGAACGTGCGCGATCAACTGGTCGCCTCCCGCATGAATGGCGGATTTCCTTACATCGTCGTGCAGGACGGTGACTACAATCGTGCTGGCGAGCTGCTGCTGAAGCATCAATACGAAGGGCTTGAGCTAGATCTGAAATATTTGGAGCGGACGCTCCCTTATGTCTACACACTCTGGGGCAGACCCGTTCATCTGGAGACTGTAGTCGAAGACAAGAGCGCTATGTTCAGCTATGACGGCAATAAAGTGAGCCGAAGGATTATATAGACCATGAGGACTTTCTAAAAGCCTGCAGTTTTGCAGGCTTTTCCCATTTACCACCCTCCCTAAGCGGGAGAAGCTGCATTTTTAAGGTTACAAGAGGCTGCTCTAAATTGTAAGGAAACTAGATATCGCTATTTGTGTCAAACAAAGGGATTTGAAAATCTAACGAAACGGGGTATCGCTATCAGGGCAAATCAGGGGCGAAATGAGGATTTCTACCCCAATAGCGATATGGTGTTTCGTTAGATTTGAGTGGGTGCTGATTTCGCCGAAATAACGTTATGGTGTTTCGTTAGAGCTCCGAAAGACTGGTTAACTCTTTTCCAGATCATCACCGAGCGCGACCGCATACATATACCACGAAGCATGGGGTAGCCACTGCTCGGCCCAACGCCAATTATCATCTACAATCCCCGGTACGGATTTAAGGAATAATTCGATGTCTTGCTCATCGGTTAATCCTGACGTAATTCCATTACAGATGCCACCCGGACAGTTCATATAATCGAACCCGTTCACGAAATGGTACTGCGGATTGTTGCGTCCCGAGCCTTGAAGCATACAGCTATCGAAGGGATTGAGCCCGAGAATCCAATTCAATTGCGCATCTGCATACCTGAGCAATCTGCCCCTCAGGTCAGCCTCAGCATCCTCCTTCAAATGCTTGGCCAGCAGTCTGGCCGCCGCTGCAAGAGACGCTAGCCGGGCATTCTCTCCTTGCCACCAAGGGGAAGCTTCTGTCTGATGCGGCAGGAAGAAGGAAGTATACCTTCTGCCATCAACACTCTGCACCAATTGCCGCGCCAGATGGAACGGATTGCTGGTCTCCCGCGTAATCTGCAATTCGAACTCCATGGCCTTTTGCGCCGCCTCAAGTATCTTGCTTCTCCGCTCTTGATCCTTCTCCGCTCCAAATAATTCAACAAGGAGACGACAGGTAATCCGGCATCCGAAGGATGGAAGAACGGACGTCCTTCCTCATTAGCGCTCCAGTAACCACTCCAACTCCCCACTTGAATGCAAATATCCGATGAGTCGCTCTACGCATTCGCCTGCTTTTTTCAGATAATCCGGTTCCAGAGAAGCCTTATACAACTCAGTCAGAGCCGTTAACTCACAATACTCATCCAAGAGATTCGGCGTCCCATCATTCAAATATTCAGCATGATGCTCGGCCAGATGGTCATAGGCTTCACGCGCCGCCTACAAATATTGCTCGCGCGTATAATCGCCGGGATAGGCGTGCCTGCTGGCCGCAGCCAGCGCTGCGCTTTGAAGTAGAAAATCACATTCGATAGAATACTGTCCCTCGGTCTGCAAGTCGTCAAAATCAGCCGTCCAGAAATGCCATTCCCTCCATTTATCCACCCTGCCACAGCGCTGAGCATTTCCAGAGTAGACAGTCTGCCCGCTCTTAGAATCTACCACCCGAAAGCCATTCACCTCATCTGCATCCCCGCCCATAATAACAGCGCGCTTACTTCCATTTGACTCATAGCCAATATGATTGATTAGAATCTTCATCCGGCCTTCCCCTCTCTTTCCAGTCTAGTAATCAACCTGTCTTCTCATAGTCCCATGCCAGACAAGCCGCACCGAGCAAGCCCGCCACCTGCGGCCCCAGCTCTGTGACCGTTATTTCCTTCAAGCCTCTTCTGGATACCCCGGTCGTATTCTGATAGATAAAAGAACTGAGCTCCTTCAACAGCCAGCCGTCCCGCATCACGCCCCCGCCCATAATAATCGCTTCCGGATTAAGAATATTGACGAGATTGACCAGTCCGATCCCGAGCGACCAGATGAATTCCTTATGTATCTTCGTCGCCAGTGAATCTCCCTGACGCGCGGCCTTGAAGATATCGGCGGTAGTAATCTCACCGGATTTAACCAAAGGGAGCAGCCTGGAATTGGGATACTCGCTGATCCAGCGGATCACCCGATTGATCATCCCGCCTCCGGACGCTGCTGATTCCAGGCACCAGCTACTGCCGCACATGCACTGCTCCATATCACGACCGACGAAAATGTGACCGACTTCACCTGCATAGTTGGACGCTCCCCGTATAAGCCTGCCGTCGCTTATGATTCCCGCAGCAACCCCGGTGCCCACATTCACATATAGAAAATGGCGGTATTCACGGCCTTTGCCCAGATGCAGCTCCGCCAGCGCCGCCGTATGTACATCATTATCGAGGGCGACATTCATTCCATATCGCAGCTTCAAATCCTCCCTGAATCGGATCATCTCCATCCCAGGCAATCTCATCGTGCCAAGCCAGTCTCCCTGCTCGAAGTCAACATGTCCGAACACCCCAACACCGATATTTCCGGACAGATTCTCCTTGCGGTGCTCATGTATGT
Organism: Paenibacillus aceti; assembly: GCF_003614185.1. Taxonomy (GTDB): domain Bacteria; phylum Bacillota; class Bacilli; order Paenibacillales; family Paenibacillaceae; genus Fontibacillus; species Fontibacillus aceti. The sequence goes on along the minus strand of NZ_KZ987724.1, from coordinate 309,406 downwards.
AATCCGCGATAGAATGGTAGATACTGCTCTTTAATAGCGATTCCGTACTCAAGTCAATCCCGTATCTGGTCTGATGAACGATTTCCCCCTGTCGCGTTACCGACCCGATCAATATTTTCGTCGCACCTATATCAATTCCTACAGTTACCGGTCCATCAATACCAACACGCATTTTGTAGATCTCCTTTCTATTTATCCTGATCTATGTAATCCTTATATATACGATTAGACTTCATTACAGTTACAATAATTTAGCCGCCTTCTTATCGAGGATAACCGTCAAAAAGGGATGAAGCTGCAGCACAGACGCAGGAACAAGAGGCGTCCCCGGCTCATTAAATCCGATATGCCCATTACTCCCCACACCAACAATTCCTAGATCAACAGAATGCTCGTCAAGCAGTCTGTCATACTCGGCACAGGCCGCCTGCAAATCCGCAGCTAATCCATCGGGCATATGAATATGGTCGCTCCGAACATTCACATGGTGCAGCAGCTGATGACGAATCCGATAGCTGACGCTTCTTGGATCGTCAGGGGGTAATCCGATGTACTCGTCCAATGTAAACGCATACATTTTGGCTTAATCAACATGCCACTGCTGGTGCAAACGAACTAACTCCTGATGCAGCCCGATCGTTGTCTGGCCGCCCGCAAGCATCATGACGCTCTCCGGCTTCGCGATGACCTGCTTCGTAACTTCAAGTGCAGCAGTAATGTGGAACTGTTCCTCTGTATCCTCTACTATGATCCTCATGAAGCACCTCCCATGATGTGTTTTCACCTCTATATTACCCTCTCTATACTTGAATTTGAGGTGGAAAATCTTCTAATCCAGGGTTAATATTGTACAATACAAAAAAGAGCCGTCTATTTCGACAGCTCCATAAATCCTTCCCCGAACACATCACGCACATCATGAATCGTAATAAATGCACTCGTATCGATCGCTTTCACGATCTTCTTCAGTTGACTGATCTCCTGCTTACTAATGACAATATACAAAATTTCCTGCGGCAGCTTCGTATAGAAACCATGTCCGTGAAGCACCGTAACGCCCCGCTCCATCACGACATTCACCTGCTCGGCGATCTGATTTTGCTCCTTGGACACGATCATGACCGCTTTTCTCGGATTCAGACCTTCGATAATAAAATCCATCACCTTAGTACCGATATACAGCATCACAATGGTGAACATCAGACTCTGTACGCCAATAATGAACAAAGAAGCGAAGGCCACGATCAAATCGAAGAATAGCAGAGCATAGCTAACATTCCAATCCAGATACTTATTCATGATTCTTGCCAATATCGTCGATCCGGCTGTCGTCCCGCCCACCTTAATAATCAAGCCGATACCGACCCCGGCAAATACTCCGCCGAAGATCGCATTGATCATCAAATTATCGGAAGCGATAGTCCAGCCCTCGGTAAGATACAGGAAGAGAGAGTTGAATGTGACAGCGATAATCGTATAGACCGTCGTCTGCTTATCAAGAAACTTGTAGCCTACTACTAGCAGTATCGCATTAAGAACGAAGTTAACCAGACCGGGAGACCAGCGAAATAAATAGTACAGAATGATCGTAACCCCAGTAACTCCGCCCTCGCCAAAATCATTCGGAATAACGAACAGATTAACATCCAATGCAAAAATTAACGCACCAATCATAATGGTTACAATATCGGCCAATCTCTTTTTCATGAAGTATGTCCCTTCTTGTGCAATATGTAAGTTTTACCGTCAACTCCAAAACCATGTAATTTTGCCCGCCCAAAAAAATTGGAAAGAGCGCACCGCGACAAGGGTACGCCCTGTTTTTAAATATAGGATTGGACTGCTGTCTAAATTCAGTTCCCGATCAAAGGCTACTTCTTAATTGTAGTGTAAAAATTGTGATTTGTTAAGACATTTTCAGAAAATGAATAAATATTCAATGATGCTGAAATCTGTTATTTCTCACCTTGCTATCGGTTCAACAAACTGCCCACATACCGAAGCAGCTCATTCGCGCACACGGGGCAATAGCCATGCTCATCGATCAGACGCTTGCTTACTTCATTGATGCGTTTCAACTGATTCTCATCCGGCGTCTTGGTCGACGTCGTGATCTTGACGATATCCTTCAAATCCGCGAATAGCTTCTTCTCAATCGCTTCACGCAGTCGGTCATGATGATTATATTCGAACTTGCGGCCTTTCCGGGAATAGGCGGATATTCGGATTAGAATCTCTTCGCGGAATGCTTTTTTGGCATTTTCAGAAATACCGATTTGCTCCTCAATCGAGCGCATGAGCCGCTCATCCGGGTCCAGTTCCTCGTCGGTCAGCGGATCGCGATGCTTCGTCCAGTTGCAGAAAGCTTCTATATTATCAAGATAGTTCTCGAACAGCGTCTTGGCCGATTCTTCAAAAGAATATACGAACGCCTTCTGGACTTCCTTCTTGGCGATCTCATCATACTCCTTGCGGGCAATGCTGATGAAGTTCAAGTATCTCTCTCTTTCTTCCTTCGTAATGGAGGCATGCTGATCCAGTCCATCCTTGAGCGCCCGAAGAATATCAAGCGCGCCCATGCACTGAATATCCTGCTTGATCAGAGCGCTGGAAATCCGGTTAATGACATAACGCGGGTCAACGCCGGACATTCCCTCCTCCAGATATTCATTTTGCAGCTCTTTCAGATCGGCATCCTTATAGCCCTCGACCTCTTCCCCGTCATAGAGGCGCATTTTCTTGACCAGATCGACCCCTTGCTTCTTCGTCTCCTTCAATCGGGTCAGAATAGAGAAGATCGCTGCCGAACGCAGAGCATGTGGCGCAATATGCACATGTCCCATGTCACTTTGACCGATCAGCTTAGCGTAGATCTTCTCCTCCTGCGATACCTTCAGATTATAGGGGATCGGCATGACGATCATCCGCGATTGCAGCGCCTCATTCTTCTTGTTGGCGATGAAGGACTTATACTCCGACTCGTTAGTATGGGCCACAATAAGTTCGTCCGCGGAAATAAGGGCAAATCTTCCAGCTTTGAAATTACCTTCCTGTGTCAAAGACAACAGATTCCACAGAAACTTCTCATCGCATTTCAACATTTCCTGGAACTCCATTAACCCCCGGTTTGCTTTATTCAATTCGCCGTCAAAACGGTACGCTCGCGGATCAGACTCCGAGCCATATTCCGTAATTGTCGAGAAATCGATACTCCCTGTCAGGTCAGCAATATCCTGTGACTTCGGGTCCGAAGGGCTGAACGTGCCGATGCCGGTTCGGCTATCCTCAGACATGATAATTCTCTCCACCGGCACTTTCTCGATATCCCCGTTGAACTCCGTCCTCAGTCTCATTTGGCAGACCGGGCAGAGGTTCCCCTCAATCCGCACATTCAGCGATCGCTCGACCTCCGGGCGCAGCTCATGCGGAACCAGATGCAGGGGCTCTTCGTGCATCGGACAGCCGGAGATAGCATAGACTGCACCGCGATCCGTACGAGAGAACTTCTCCAGGCCACGCTTAAGCATCGTGACGATCGTTGATTTCCCGCCGCTCACTGGGCCCATTAACAGCAAGATCCGCTTGCGCACATCCAGTCTCCTGGCAGCGGAGTGGAAGTATTCCTCGACCAGCTTCTCCACCGCCCGATCCAGCCCAAAGATCTCCTGCTCAAAGAACTTATACTTCTTCCGGCCGTTGACCTCTTCCACACCATAAGACTCAATCATTTCATACACCCGGGCATGCGCCGTCATGGCGGGCGAAGGATCCTCAGCGAGCAGAGCGACATATTCTTTAAATGTTCCGTTCCATGCCAGAGCATCGCTTTCCGCCCGGTAAGACGCTATTCGTTCAAAAATATCCATGTTCGGTACCTCCTGTACTCCGCTTGGGGTCTCCCCGTCCCTTGATCCTGATCCTGGTTGTTCAAAAGTCCACTATCGATAGTAAAACGTACACTCACTATTACAGTAAGCTTGCAACCTTACTTCAACCACGCCACCTACTACATAACTCAATTTGAAAAAGTGTATTACATACCTATGCGGAAACAAGCAAGAAGTTGACCTTTTTTCTCTGTATAAATTATTCCCGTCGGAATAGTTGATTTAATATGTACTCTGTACGTGGAACACCTGGGCCCTCTCCCTGATCGCGAACCGTTCGAGCTGCATTTCCGGCTGTGCTATAATTTGACTAGTATGGATAGCCTGGTATGGATGGAGAGTCGTGGGAGTTGGGGGGCAACCTCTGAAAGCTGCAAATATGCAGCCTGTTGAAAAGCACGGCCAAGTCTCCCTCCTGGAGCTCCGGAGCGCTAACGAAACTCCATATCGTTATTTTCGCAAAATCGGCCCCCATTCAAATCTAATGAAACTCCATATCGCTATTTGAGCAGAAATCCACCATTTAGCCGTTTTTTGGCCGCAATAGCGATACCCTTTTCGTTACATTTTAAAATCGCTCCTTTTGATGCAAATAGCGATACCTAGTTTCGTTACAACTCAGGGCAGCCTTTTTCGAAATAGCATTTTTAATGATACATAACGTTCCCAGTTACATATAAATTTTAGGATATAAAGGAGAGGCAATATGGCAGTCAAGCATGAGACGGAATTGTATGCTCCGCTGAAGGCTTTTTTTGAGGAGCGGGGCTATGAAATTAAAGGCGAGGTACGGCATTGCGATCTGGTCGGCTTCCACCCGGAACAAGATCAGCCGCTAATCGTCGAAATGAAGAAAAGCTTCAATTTGCCCCTCCTGCTGCAAGGAGTGGAGCGCCAGAAACTGAGCAGCGAGGTCTATTTGGCCGTGGAGCGAACCCGTGCCAAGAAAGGAGCCCACAATCAGCGCTGGAGCGACATTACGAATCTATGCCGCAGACTTGGGCTCGGCTTCATTACGATTACGCAATACAAAACTAAACCGCCTTTTGTGGAGATCCACTGTTTGCCTGGAGATCATCTGCCAGCGCCTTCCCAAAGGATCGTGAAGACCCGGGCTGCGCGTCTGCAATATGAATTCAAGGAAAGAAGCGGTGACTACAATATTGGCGGCAGCCACGGCACCAAACTGATGACTGCCTATCGTGAGAAGGCGCTGCGCGTAGCTATGGTGCTGCAAGAAGGCGGAGAAATGGCCCCGAAAGACATCAAAGCGCTAAGCGGCATCGGACAGGCGGCGACCATCCTGCAGAAAAATTACTACCATTGGTTCCGCCGAGTCTCTCGTGGCCGCTACGTCCTAACCTCCGAAGGCGAGCACGGACTTAAGCAGTATGGTCACATTATCGATGGCTGGCGCAATGCCGCTCCAACTGCTGAGAAATAGACTAAACCGCTTATTGGCATGCAGGTAGGAACCTATTGCATGGAAATCTTTCAACATATTGGTTTGAGAGGGGCAAGGCGCTAACAGATGCTTGTGAACTTTTACGCATAGATTGGGCTGGTGACGCACCATGCGTGCGTAGATAATTAGTTATAAACCGTGCTAACCGCGCAACTTTTGTGTTCATGATCCAAACTAGCTTAGAACGGAGTAACTTTGAGCAGGGGCGCGTAACTCATTCAACATATTGGCTTGGGACGGGCTAAGCGAGCAGAGAGTAACTCCGTTAGGGTAGTAATTCCTGCAAAAATGCAGGCTTTATCATAATTATAGGCTCGAAAAAGAAAATTCCTGCGATTATGCAGGTTTTTGCTTAGGATCAGCCTGGTTTCGAGAAATTTGGAGGAAATGCCTGCATATTTGCAGGAATTTCACGGAAACAGGCGGTTTTGTGTGTTAAAGCCTGCATTTTTGCAGGCTTTTTGATATTTCGATACTCTTTAGGTACTCCGGAGCTTCCACGCACGGTGTTTGCAGCATAACAGCTAGCTTCTTGCCGTGAATGCCGAGAGGGCATCTCCAATCCGGGCCACTCCTTCCGCGATTCCCATGCTCGGGTAAGCCGCGAAGTTAAGGCGCAGCCATCCGCCTTTTCCAAGCGGTGATAGCTCTGGATCTGGCGTATTCTGATCAGGTGCATAGCATCGATGGCTCGGCACGAAAGCTGTCCCCTCCAGCAAAGAAGCCCTGAGCAGTGCTTCAGGATCGATTTCCTCGGGAAGGCGCAGCCACAGGAATAGGCCGAACCCTGGATCATGAATCTCGATGCCCCGCCAATCAGCGGCTTTGAATAATTGCTTCATATATATTCGGCGGGCTTCATATTCCGCCAGAATCTCGGCCGCATGCTGCATTAATGAGAAGCTGGCATCTGCCAGCAGTGAATGAAGCATAAGGCGGCCGCGACAGGCAGCCGGGCTAAGCAGGGCTGCCTGGGGATGAGCGGCGGCGAGCCTGTCGAGCATCGCCGCATCAGCGCGCAGCCAAGCTAGCGGCTGCGCAGGGAACAGGGCCCGCTCGCACGCATCCAGTCCGATCACGCTTGTTCCCTCTCCTTTGGCATCCTGATGCCAAAGGGAATACAAGCTATCGGACGGCTCCCCATGCGGTGCGGAGCCCGCCCCGAGCGCGCCGCCACGCCCGGCGGCGGCGCGCGCAAACCCCGGCACCCCGCTGGGGGTGCCGTCCTCCACGATCGGCACGCGATGCCGATCGCACTGCTCCAGCAGCGCAAGCTTGCGCTGCTGGCTCCACACCGCGCCGGACGGCCCGGCGCTATGCGGCGGCGTCACATACACCAGCGCCGGCTTCGCCGCGCTGATCAGACGCCGCAGGTCGTCCGGCAGCATGCCGTCCCGGTCACAGCTGACCGGGACAGGGATCGCGCCGCGGCTGCGCAGCGCCCACAGCGCCTCCGGCGAGCTGGGCGTCTCCACCAGCACCGCGTCGCCCGGCTTAAGCAGCGCGCTGAACACAAGCTCCAGCGCGGCTGCCGCACTATCCTGTAGCAGCAGGCGATCCGCCGCCGCTGCTACCGCTCCACGATCTCCGCCTTCTACCTGCTCATAGGCGGAGCATAGCCACTGCTGAAGCCAGACCGAAGCTTCAGCAGCAGCCTCCTCCAGCTCCTCTTCGCCCTGGAGCCGACCAGCTCTCTGCAGCTCCTCCTCAATTCGCTCCAGCCGCTGCTTTATCGCAGGCAGCTCCCCGCCGCAGCCTCCCGCAAAAGATATCAAATCTCCGTCTCGAATAAACCCCTCAATCTCATCCCCCAATATTCCCGGCAGACGCTCTATCATCTGCTTCAGCCACCCCTCCACGTTCATCCCCCATTTCCCGATTCATCACCCTAAGGCGATTGTACCTGAGGACAAATTGTTGCAGCAAATCAATTCAAATCGATTCACCCCCAAATCCTCCTGGGCTCCCTCCCAATCCAGCTGGCGATCCCTCTATTTTCCTCTCGCTTTCAGCCACCCCATCACTAGAATAGCTGGTATACAACATTTTGCGAGAAACGATACCACATGATAGAATGTAATCTTGGAAATGATATCTAGAGGTGATATGATGCGTTACTCTACAGAGCCGGCGACAGACAGCGTCCCCAACAGAAAGAAACGCAAGCCTTCCGCGAAGCTGGTTCTACTAACCTGGGTTCTACTAATTGCTCTTGGCGTTACTGGCGCTTATTTATACAGCAATCATTTGAAAGAATCGATGATCACACAGATGAATCTGGAAATACAGACCCGCACGGAAGCGATGAAGACGGACTACACAGCGCAGCTATCGGATCTATCCGCTCAGATTGAAGAGCTGAACAGCAAAGTTGAAGTCTTCAATGAACTGCTGACCTTCACGAAGGACAACTCGAGCGACAAGACCGACAACAGCAATAAGCTGTACTCGCAATTAAATGAAGTCAAGAAACAACTGGCCGCACTGCAGAAGAAGATGGATCTATTAAAATGATGACGCCTATCAAACAAATCAATCGTTTTTTTCTGCTCGCCACAGGACCTTTCCTCGGTCTGCTGATCGCGATGCTGATTAGCGGACCCGGTCTGCATCTTCATCAGGAGACCCGGCCATTTACCGTCGATACGGGCATCCCTGCTGCCACCACTGCGATTTCCGCACAGCTGGATCAAGCAGAACAGGATGCCAAAGTAACAATAACGTCGATTAAGAAGACTGCTGAACTGTACAACAAGACAACCTCGACCATGTCCAAAATCGTACAGACCTCACAAAATGCAGCCAAACGCCCGGAGATCATCTATAACCATAAAATTACGAGCAAGCTCGGCTCTCCTTACAAGACGATTGAGTCAGACCGGATTCGAATCGAGCTGTTCACCGTAAATCCTGGCTCTTATCGCGGCTATGCCATGAAGGTGAAGCTCAAATCTCCCGATGCGATGAAGATGACACTGGGCAAGGACAAACTAGGCGGCGCTGAGACTACATTGGCAGCAGCCAAACGCTATGGCGCCGTCGCAGGGATTAATCCCGGAGGATTCGCCGACTCCGAAAAAGAGCGCTACCCGCTAAGCACAACCATGCTGAACGGCAAATATTTAGGTAGCTTCGAACCAAGCTATAAGGATCTATTCTTCGTAGGACTTAATAAATCGGGGAAACTGATCGGTGGAAAATTCTCCAGTCAGGAGCAATTGGATCGGCTGAATCCAGAATTCGGCGCTTCCTTCGTTCCGATTCTACTGAAGAATGGCCAGAAGCAGGAAATCCCGGCAAAATGGAAAACCTCTCCTTTACGCGCACCACGAACTGCTATCGGCAATTACAAGGACGATCAGTTGCTGATCATCGTCGTGGACGGATATAATGAGAAGGGTGGCTCCGGTGCTACACTGGAGGAACTACAGGGCAGACTATATAAGCTGGGAGTTCAAGATGCGTACAACCTGGATGGCGGTGGCTCATCCTCGCTTGTCGTTAACGGCAAGATCGTGAACCATCCTTCCGATGGTCAGCTTCGTCCTGTTCCTACACATTTTCTATTTTTCAAATAAAAAGATAACTGCTAAAATACACTTATTTTCCGGAAAATGGACCCGAATTTAGAAAATAAGTGTGTTTATACAACTACTTGGACTTGATTTTACCGTAAACGGGGCTTTCGGCGAGAAATAGTTGTATTTATACAGTTATTTCTCAGGTGGATAGTAACAAGCAGCAATATAGTTGCATATTCGCACTTATTAGCTGACCTGCGCCATCGGCAACGCGATTTCTTCACTTGTCTATGAACAATATCATATTTTAGATTTATTTTTGTCGCGGAGATGGATATAATAGGAACAAGAGATGCTAACTTGGAGGTGTCGTCCTTGTCTTTCTCATTGACGTACTGGATTATCGCTATTGTATTGGCCATGTTCTTATGCGGAATTCTTACTTCATCCTACAACGATGACAAAACCAAAGGATTATAATAAATAAGCTTCCCGAGTCCGGGAAGCTTATTTATTATGATTAGGTCAGATGGGTCATCTCGACCAGACATTGGTTACAGATAGAACGCTCTTTGAAGTCACTAACATGCTCCATGGAACCGCAAAACACACATTTTGGGCGATATCTTTCCAGAATGATATGATCGCCCTGTACGAGAATTTCTACAGGATCACCTTCATTCATTTGGTATCTTTTACGCAACGACTTTGGCAATACGATTCTTCCCAGTTGATCCACTTTCCGGACCACACCAGCAGGTTTCATGATATGATACACCTCTCCAACATTAATTATTATGTAAAAATAGAACGAAATACCTAGCTAAAATATATATTTCGCTATTTTTTTGCAGATTCCTGCTAATATCGACAGTTAAATATAATCGTCCGGCTTCCCCAATACCGGATCTGTTAACAGCAGGGTTATGTATTTGACCACGACCAGCGATCATCTGCTGTTAAAGTATAACAAATTTCAACGCGGCGTGGTCTATTAATCTAGAAAGCTTTCAGGATTATTCCATCCCGGGGAAGCCGATCTGTCTCAATGCTTCATATACAATAATGGCCGCCGAGTTGGACAGATTGAGCGAGCGCACTTTGTCGCTCATCGGCATTTTCATCAATGTATCTGGATGTGCCTCCAGAATTTCCGGGGATAGCCCTTTAGTCTCCTTGCCAAACACCAGGAAATCCCCATCATGGAACTGAAAATCTGTGTAATAATGCTTGGCCTTCGTCGTTGCAAAAAAGAAGCGGCTGCCCGCGTATTTCTCTTCCACTTCCTGGAACGAGTCGTGATACTCGATATTTACGGCGTACCAATAATCGAGACCAGCCCGTTTCATCATCTTGTCATCTGTGCTGAAGCCAAGCGGACGCACCAAATGCAAATGGGCGCCTGTTGCGGCACAGGTTCTGGCAATATTCCCGGTGTTCGCCGGAATTTCCGGCTCCACAAGTACGATATGCAATGCCATGCTGATCAACACCTCATCAATGGTAGAATCTGTATTTCTCTATAGCTGTCTAAAGGTAGTCCTAACCTATTATAACAGTTTAGACTTCGAAGTATAAGAATCGTTTTAAAAATATAATCATAACAAAATGAAAAACCTCCCATCGCCAGCGGCAACGGAAGGTCCATACTGTAGAGCCAAACTTAATTAACCGTTTTGTTGTTGGAAATGATTCATGAAATCAACCAGGGCCTTAATGTTGTCATACGGAACAGCGTTGTAGATCGAAGCGCGAAGGCCACCGACACTACGATGTCCCTTCAGACCCACAAAGCCCTCTTGCTCCGATAGCTTGATGAACTGCTTCTCCAGTTCTTCATCAGCCAGGCGGAACGTCACGTTCATCAGGGAGCGGCTCTCCTTACTTGCACAGCCACGGAAGAATCCGCCGCTATTGTCGATCGCATCATACAAGAGAGCGGCCTTCTCGCGATTGTTCTTCTCAACCGCCTGCAGACCTCCTTGCTCTTCAATCCAGCGCAATACTTCATTCACCATATAGATAGAAAAGGATGGCGGGGTATTATAGAGTGAATTGTTATTGGCATGAGTATCATAGCGAAGCATGGACGGTATATGCTTAGGTGAATCGTTCACCAGCTCTTCACGAGCGATCACGACCGTCACCCCGGAAGGACCGAGATTCTTCTGTGCCCCGGCGTAGACCATACCGAACTGGCTCAGATCGAACGGACGGCATAGAATATCGCTCGACATATCCGCAATCAGCGGCACGCTGCCTGTATCCGGATATTGTGTGAACTGGGTACCTTCAATCGTCTCATTGGAAGTAAGATGCAGATAGGCCGCATTCTCCGGCAATTGCAGCTTGCTAAGATCCGGAATAGACATGTACTTGTCTTCCTCCGAGGAAGCCGCAACTACAGTCTCACCGATCAATTTTGCTTCCTTAATCGCCTTGTTGGCCCAGCTTCCTGTTTTCACATAGGCCCCGACCTTGCCTTCTGTCAGAAGATTCATCGGAATCATAGCGAACTGTGTAGATGCTCCGCCCTGCAGGAATAGCACTTTATAGCCTTGCGGATTGCCTAGCAATTGCAGCAGACGACTGGACGCCTCATTGTGGACCCCTTCATACACAGCCCCGCGATGGGACATCTCCATGATCGACATTCCTGTACCATGAAAATCAACAAATTCAGCTTGTGCACGTTCCAACACCGCGAGCGGCAATGCAGCCGGCCCGGCGTTAAAGTTATAAGCTCTCTTACCCATTTCTCCCCATCCTCTCCTGTTATCCCTTTAATCTGCTTAGAATTTTGATAAGCATAATCATAGCAACTATTCTTTTTAACGGCAAGCTGATATTTCAGTATATAGCATCAATTCGCAGAATTGACACATTAACGCTTCACCAAGATATAGTATAAATTTTTATGCTTTATAGAACTCATAAACCCTAGACCAGCTATAGATTTCACCTGGAGCAACATGCAGTCTAATGAATATTTCTGGTGAAATGACATGCTTCTCTCCCCATACCGCGATAGAATCGACCGTATATGTGCTAATCTCTCTTACGCCGGCCCGACTCTCGCTGTGAAATAGATCCCAGATCCATCCCTGAGGCTTATAAGCTTGAGCTGCCCCCCTCAGACGGAAGTAGAACCAGCTCTCCTGCCTACCGCTCCAGTGAATTTCACGGCCTTGGAATAGCATGTGATCCATCGATCCCTCTTCGTCTACCTCAGGCTCCAGTTCGAACGGAAATTTCAAGGTATAACCCGGCCCAATCCCCCGCTGATCCATGCCGAGAAAATTATGATTATATTCGGTCGTAGAGATCGTTTTGCTGCCTTCATTATGCAAGTTGTAGTCGATTATGAGACGATGGTCCTCGAGGCGAACCCGCTTCTCCAGCCGGGCCGCATAGCCACGACACTCCTGGGGATAGATGGTGTAGCTTAGCTCAGACGCACTATCTTGTATAACCTCCTGGCGAAAAGGAACCACCGGGTACTGCTTATAAAACTGATACGCCGCCTCATCCCCCCGAGTTAACAGGCCGACCCCCAGCTTGGGGAACATCTCACCGGGCTGGGTCTCTTCATATCCAATCGGATCAGCGATGCCGAATTCGTTGCACAGTCCCTCGCCGCCCGTGCCTAATCCCGGAGTAGGACTCTCCGGTACACAGAAGCTGTGATTCCCTTGCCGCAGTGTCACTCCCGTAATGAAGCCGCTCCAATCGAAGCGCGTTCCTCGATAATGTCCTTGCTCTGCAATATCAACGATCAATTGCTCATTCTTTAACTGATAACCCATACTCATTCTTCCTCTCGCAAAATAGTTCTCCTATCCCTTTATGGGCTTATCAGATAAGTATACCTTCCTCCGCGCTTTTCGTTAATACACCCCGTTTGCTTTTCTGTCGCCCTTTCATCCCGCCGCCGGGTTTGATACAATTTAATTAATGATTAAATCGATGAAAAGAGGCTAATTCGATGAGAGACGAGATCATCAACCGCTTTACTTCCTATGTGCAAGTTGACACCCAATCCAATGAAGACAATCTAGTCTGCCCGTCCACTCCCGGACAAATTACGCTAGCCAGACAGCTCGTTGAAGAGCTGGAGGCCATCGGGATGGAGGATATCAGTCTGGACGATAATGGTTATGTGATGGCGACTCTTCCGGGCAACACCGTCAAGGACGTCCCCGTCATCGGCTTCCTGGCCCATATCGATACCGCGACCGATTTCACCGGCGCTAACGTGAAGCCACAGATCATAGAACAATATAACGGTGGGGATATTGTCCTGAATAAGGAAGGCGATATCGTATTATCACCGCGTGATTTCCCAGAGCTGGACAAATACAAGGGACATATGTTGATTACAACCGATGGCACAACCCTATTAGGCGCGGATGATAAGGCTGGCATAGCTGAGATTATGACCGCGATGAACTATTTGATCCAGCACCCGGAGATTAAGCATGGCACTATCCGCGTCGCTTTTACACCGGATGAGGAAATCGGCCGGGGACCGGAGCGTTTTGATGTAGACGCCTTTGGAGCTGAATTTGCTTACACCGTAGACGGTGGGCCATTAGGTGAGCTGGAATATGAGAGCTTCAATGCCGCCGCCGCCAAAATAACCTGCAAAGGCGTAAGCGTCCATCCCGGATCAGCCAAAGGTAAAATGGTCAATTCCGCCAAGATCGCGATGGAATTCAACGCCATGCTGCCCGCTGCGGAGGCCCCTGAGCACACCGACGGCTATGATGGCTTCTACCATCTTTCCTCGATCACGGGCGATGTAGAGCAGACCAAGCTCCATTACATCATCCGCGACTTCGACCGGACGAATTTTGAAGCCCGCAAGGCCAAGATGGTGAGCATTGCTGATGAACTTAAGGCGAAATACGGCCCGGACAGAATTACGCTCGATCTGCGCGATCAATATTACAACATGCGCGAGAAAATCGAACCTGTGATGGATATCGTGAACGTAGCCGCTGAAGTCATGAAGGATCTGAAGATCGAACCGATCATCACCCCGATCCGCGGCGGTACCGACGGCTCCCAGCTCTCCTATATGGGCTTGCCGACGCCAAATCTGTTCGCTGGCGGTGAGAACTTCCACGGCAAATTCGAATATGTATCCGTAGATAATATGATCAAGGCGACCGAAGTAATTATCGGCATCGCCCGTAAATTCGAAGAAAGAGCGCAGTCCTAATGGACTGTGCTCTTTCTCTGCCTTCGGGCTTCTTTCTTACAGGTCATAATACAGGCCGAATTCATACGGATGGACGCGAATGGCCACCGCTCTGGCCTCAGCACGCTTAAATTCAATATAGTTCGCGATGAACTCTTTCGTGAACACGCCGCCCTCCGTCAGGAACCCGCAATCTGCCTCAAGCGCATTCAGCGCTTCTTCAAGCGAACCCGGCACGCTGCGAATTCCATCTTTTTCCGCCCGCGATAGCTCATATATATTTTTATCGAATGGCCCGTAGCCTTCCTTCACCGGATCGATCTTTCGCTTAATACCATCAAGCCCCGCCATCAACATCGCCGAAAAAGCAAGATACGGATTCGCCGTTGAATCCGGGGTACGGAACTCGATCCGGCAGCCTTTAGGCGTCACCGCCGCTACAGGAATCCGTACGGCCGCGGAGCGATTGCCTTTGGAATAGACGAGGTTTACCGGAGCTTCATAGCCCGGAACCAGACGCTTGAAGGAATTCGTGCTCGGATTCGTAAATGCGATCAAGGCCGGAGCATGGTACAGAATACCGCCGATATAATGCAGTGCCGTCTCGCTTAGATTCGCATAGGCCCCTTTTTCATAGAACAACGGCGTATCGCCATTGAAGATCGATTGGTGCACATGCATGCCGCTGCCATTATCGCCGAAGAGCGGCTTCGGCATGAAGGTCGCGGTCTTGCCGAACTGAATCGCTGTGTTGTGGACGATATATTTATAGACCATCAGATTATCCGCCGTATTCAATAAGGTATCGAAGCGGAAGTTAATTTCCGCCTGGCCCGCGGTCGCTACTTCGTGGTGATGCCGTTCCACCTGGAGTCCCGCTTCTTCCAGCAGCCGGCACATCTCACTGCGGATATCCTGCTGCTTGTCAGCCGGAGCTACGGGGACATAGCCACCCTTTACAGGGATTTTGAAGCCGCTATTGCCACCTCCCTCGGAACGGCCCGTATTCCAGAACGCTTCCTCCGAGTCAACAGAATAAGAGGTACCGTTAATCTTATTCTCATAGCGCACATCATCGAAGATGAAGAATTCCGATTCCGGTGCGAAGAAGGCCGCAGTTCCTATCCCGCTTCCCTGCAAATATTCCTCCGCCCTTACAGCAATGCTGCGCGGGTCACGCTCATATCTCTCGCCTTCCGGCGTGTAAATATCGCAGAATACATTCAGCGTCGGATGGGCGGTAAATGGGTCCACATATACCGCGCCGTGATCTGGCATCATCACCATGTCAGATTCCTCGATCCCGCGAAAGCCAGGGATGGAGGAACCGTCAAAAGCTACCCCGTTAACGAATGTATCCTCATTCACCTGCTTGGCGGGAAGGGTAATATGATGGGCTCGGCCGGACAGGTCGACAAACCGGAAATCCACCCATTCAATTCCTTTTTCCTTGATCGTTCTCATTACAAGCTCTGCTGACATGTCGTTTCCTCCCCAGAACACGAACGTTATAACCGTTATCCATCGATAACGTTCATGCTTTCGTTTTATTCTGAGGTCATTATAAAACCACGAAAATAAGCCGTCAATAGCGATGTAAGGTATTTTTATACCATATGTCAGGTATTGTTACATCGAGTACAAACTTATAGACAAATAGTATAAAAGCCCTCCGGTCTGGACGACGGGAGAGCTCTGTTTACACCTACCAAGCACATATAAAATGGTGAACATTAGCGTCTGCAGCTATCCGTGTTGAATGAGCTTAGGGGTATCAAATCTCTTGCCTACGAGCGGAGACAGCTTCTCCAGATCTCGCAGCAAAGCAGCAAATTGCTCCGGGAACAGGGATTGCACGCCATCTCCCGTCATCGAATTGTCTGGATCGGTATGCATTTCGATAATCAGCCCATCCGCACCAGCAGCTACCGAAGCCTTCGTCATCGGCTCCACCAGTTCACGGCGTCCAGTGCCATGGCTCGGATCAGCGATCACAGGTAAATGGCTTAATGAATGGAGCACAGGAATCGCCGCCAAATCCAACGTATTGCGGGTGTAGGTCTCAAAGGTGCGGATGCCCCGCTCACAGAGCATCACATTCGGATTGCCTCCCGCGAGAATGTACTCTGCCGCATTCAGGAATTCATCATAGGTCGCACTAAAGCCCCGCTTGAGCAGCACCGGCTTGCCGCTGTCGCCAAGCTTGCGCAGCAGATCGAAATTCTGCATATTCCTTGTCCCGACCTGCAGAATATCTGCATACTCTGCACACACATCGACATACTCCGGAGTCATGACCTCCGTAATCGTCAACAGGCCATACTTCTTGCCAGCCTCGGCCATCATGGCCAGCCCTTCTACACCGATGCCCTGGAAGCTGTAAGGGCCCGTACGTGGCTTGAACGCCCCTCCGCGCAGCACCTGCCCACCCGCCGCCTTCACCAGACTGGCGATCTCGTCAATTTGCGCCGGAGATTCCACCGCGCACGGGCCGCCCATCACGACCAGATCCCCGCCGCCGATCTTCACATCTCCGATCGTGATAACCGTGTTCTCAGGATGAAAATCACGGCTCGCCAATTTATATGATTTCGAGATTTTAATCACATTCTCAATATCCTTCATCTGCCGGAGATGCTCAGCCAGCTTCGGTTCGATGCTGCCAATCAGCCCGATAATCGTGCGATCCTTGCCACGTGAAATATGAACCTGCAGCCCTTCCTTCTCAATCACCGCCACGATCTCCTGAATCCGTTCCTCAGGCGTACGATTTGAAGTTACGATAATCATGAAATTCCACCCTTTCATTCGCGTTGACATTATATGCTTTTAGACATAAACGCTTTTAAGCTTTTAATAATTAAAGCAAATATACTTCATCCTCCCCTTTCCGTCAAGAGCGCCTCCCCCATTTCGCCAATAGATTACAGTCATAAAAAAACGGCAAACCACGCGAAGTCTATTCGATGTGAATCAATAGACTTCGGTGATTTACCGTTTCATTTCAACTCTTACTATACGTCTCTACTTCTTCTTGGCACCGACTTTAATAGGCGGCAGCAGCTTCTGCATATTGACCGTCCTGACGATCTCCCAAGTGGATGGGTCATCCGGGTTATACTGTTCCAGATAATTAATGACTTCCTTCGTGATCGGCGTAGGCGTGGAAGCCCCCGAGGTAACAGCTACCTTATTGATGCCTTGCAGCCATTCCCGCTTGATCTCCGTCACATCGGAAATCCGGTATGCCGTCACCCCGGCGATCTCCTCCGAGACTTGAGCAAGCCGATTGGAATTATTACTGCGTGGATCACCTACGACGATGACCAGATCAGCCTGACTGGCCTGCTCGGCCACCGCTTGCTGCCGCATCTGGGTAGCGAGACAGATCTCATTGTGCACCTCAGCCCCTGGGTATTTCTCTAGCAGCTTCTTCATAATATGCTTGATATCCCATTGGCTCATCGTCGTCTGATTCGTAATAATAATCCGATCCGCTGTCACATGCAGATCCGCGATCTCCTCTTCCTTCTCGATCAGATGAACCTTGTCGGGAGCAACGCCGATGGCCCCTTCTGGCTCCGGATGCCCCTTTTTGCCGATATAGATAACCTCGTAGCCCTCAGCTACCTTCTCCTTGATCAAAACATGCGTCTTGGTCACGTCAGGACAAGTAGCATCCACCATCGTCAGCCCTTTCTCACGGGCCAATTTCCTGACCTCTGGGGAGACACCATGAGCGGTAAAAATCACAGTCCCACTCTCAACCTGCTTCAGGATTTCCACCCGGTTCGGGCCATCCAACGTAATAATCCCCTCATCCTCGAAGGATTGGGTAACATGACTGTTATGCACAATCATGCCAAGAATATATATAGGCCGCGGTAGATCAAGATTCTGGGCCGCCTGTCTGGCCAGCACCATCGCATCGACGACCCCATAGCAATAGCCTCGCGGCGTAATTTTAAGCACTTCCATTGAAATAATCCCTTCTTTCCATAACGCCCCTCCTAGGGAGATAAGCGGATAATAAGAACCCTCCCTATTATAGCCTATTCAGGCAAGGCATTAAAGACAGCTGGAAGCCAGATGATGAAAGTGGTCCCTTCCCCCTGCTTGGTTACTACCTCCACCGAGCCATCATGCTCATCGATAATCCACTTCGCAATCGATAAGCCGAGCCCGACGCCCTGAATCTCGCCACGGGATGGATCGGCCCGATAGAAGCGCTCGAAGATGTGTGGAACCTCATCCTTATCCATGCCTATGCCGGTATCGCTGATCCGAATCCCAATCTGCTCTCCCTGCCTTGCCGCATCGATCGTAACGCTGCCCTCAGGCGTATATTTGAAGGCATTCTCAATAAAGATGAACAGCAGCTGCTGCAAATAATCCTTATTGCCCATAATAGCAACGCCTTTTACCGCTTCAAGATCCCCCTGCAGCCAAGCCGCGTTACGGGGAAGAAACTGTGCTCGGCGAATGACCTCCTCGATTAATGGCGAGAGTGCCAGCGGCTCCTTAGCGATAGTCTTGCCCGCATCGGCTCGGGCCAGCGACAGCAGATCATTGACTAGACGGCTCATCCGCCGTGATTCATCGGCGATATCCGTAATCGCCTCCAGTGTATAGACGCGCTTCTGCTCTTCATCCAGCTCTACCCGTTTCTCTCCATCCTGCCCCCACATTTTCTGCAGCAAATCAACATTGCCGCGGATCGTCGTCAACGGTGTCCTTAGTTCATGAGAAGCATCGGAGACGAAGCGGCGCTGCGTTAAATAGGCTTCATCCAGCTCATTATAGAAGCCCTCGGTACGCTCCAGCATGCGATTGACCGTCCCGATCAGCTGGCCGATCTCATCATCCGGCCCATCATAATCAATCCGTACACTCAGATCATTCCCGGTCTGGATTCCATTCGCCGCCTCAATCACCTTGCCGATCGGCGCCATCGACTGGCGTGCTAAGAACATACCTAGCGTACCGGCAAAAACAAGCGAAATAGACGAGCCGATCAACAGCACGGTCCTGACCAGGTCCAGCAAGCGATCCTCTGCCCCGGTATAAGCGCCCATCTGCAGAAGGTGAACAACATCCTTAGTCTTATCATCGAATGTCAAAGGGCCTTGATATAGCAAAAAAGAGTTCGAACCGATATGAATTCTCTGAAAGCCTGTCATTTTTCGTTTCGATGAAGTTGCATCAGGCACAGGAAATTTAAGATTCAGATCCTGCATATTGGGCGACTGGCTCAGGGTCCGATTCAAATAGTTATAGACCTGCACGTAGATTTGTGCATCCTCCAAGCGATTGAGCTGACCCGCGTCTACTTGAACATTCAAATTATTCGTTAAATAAAAACTTGATCGAACCCGACTAACCTGCTCCTCCAGCCGATTCTTCACTTCCTGGTAAGTATAATACCTTACCAATCCATAGAACGAAGCACCGAATAAGATCAATACGACTGCCAATATGCTGGTGTACCAAGCGGTGAGTCGTAACCTAATCGACATGCTCTTAGTCCCCTCTCAGAATGTAACCGGCGCCGCGGATCGTCTGGATGACCCTTTTCCCGCCGAACTCCTCCGTCTTCTGCCGCAGCATAGCGATATATACCTCAAGGACATTGGACTCGCCGCTGTAATCATAGCCCCATATTTTGTCCATAATCAGATCTCGGGTTAAGAGCCGCTTCGGATTCTGCATGAACAGATGCAGTAGATCGAATTCCTTCGCCGTCAGCTCCAGCCGTTCTCCGGCACGGATAACCTCACGTGAATCGAGATCCATAATGATATCTTCGAAGATCAAGCGATGCTCGCTCGTCTCGCCACCACCCTGGTCCTTCCGTCTAAGCAGAGCGCGAACCCGAGCCAGTAGCTCCTCAAGCGCAAACGGCTTGACCAAATAATCGTCAGCCCCGAGATCGAGCCCTTTGACACGATTCTCCACCTCATCCTTGGCCGTCAGCATAAGAACCGGGACCTTGCTGCCGCCTTCGCGCAATCTGCGGATTACTTCAAAACCGTCAACCTTCGGCATCATCACGTCCAGAATAATTACGTCCGGCTCTGCCGACATGACCATGGACAGACCCTCCGATCCATTCTGCGCCGTATATACATCATAGCCCTCAAATGCCAGGCCGCGCCTCAGCATGGAGGTAATCTTCTCATCATCATCGATAACCAATATTACTGATCTCATGACAGCATCTCCTTATCCAGAGCCTTTTTCTCATTACATCGAATAAATTCTCTCACCACCATTCTATCAAAACTGGCCTCAAAACATAAGAAACCCTCTATTTCAAAGCCAATTCGACGATAAATGATCGCGGTTCAGATTATATATTACACATCTAAAATTTACAGCAAAAGGCGACAGGCCCCAAGGCCCGCCGCCTCCTTACGCCCAGCATCAGACGCATCGACCTGCCGTTTACTGAATATTCGGGAAGTCGTTCTTATTGCCGATCTTAATCTTCAAATCCATCTTGTTGCCATCACGGACGATATTGAACGTGACCTCAGTATCGACTTGTTGCTTCTGAATATATTCAATCAGCGATTCCTTGGTGGCAAATTTCTTGCCATCAGCCCCCGTAATGATATCGTATGGACGCAGGTCTGCAGTATAGGCTGGCGATTTGAATACGACGTTGGTTACCACCGAGCCTTCCTTCACATCCGTAGCCATTTGGGCTGCGACTTCATCCGTCATCGTCATCAACGTAGCACCGATGAATGGAGCCGGTTTTTGGGGAATCTTCTCATTATTCTTCAGCTTATCGAGCACTTCATTAACCGTGCTGGCCGGAATCGCAAATCCGATCCCTTGGGAATCCGAGCTAACAGCCACGTTAATCCCGACTACTTCCCCGTTCAGGTTCAAGAGCGGTCCGCCGGAGTTACCAGGGTTAATAGAAGCATCGGTTTGCAGCAGATGCTCGTACTCACGATCCTTCTCGCCATTCTCACCAGCGATAGTGATACTGCGTTCCTTCGCGCTAAGCACGCCCGTAGTTACTGTGTGATCGAAGCCCTTAGGGTTCCCGATCGCTACCAGCCAATCCCCGACCTGTGCACTGTCAGAGCTGCCCAGTGGAATCGACGGGAGGTCTTTGTCGCCTTCAATCTTCAGAACAGCCAGGTCAAGCTCATAGCTGGTGCCCAGCACCTTGGCTTCGTAAGGCTTCTCGGTATCCTGCACCGTTACCTGTACCACATCGGCATTATGAACCACATGCTCATTGGTCAGGATATAGCCGGTCTTATCGAAGATGAAGCCGGAACCGATGCCAGTTGGAACCAACTGGTTCGAATTCGAGGAAGATCCGCCGCCTCCATTGTTGCCGTAGCCCCCATTCGTGTCATCTCCGAAGAAGAAACGATAGAACGGATCATCCGTATATGGGTTGCTGCCGCTGGATTGCTTGCCCGCCTTAACCAAGGTTTCTATTTTGACAACAGCCGGGCCTGCTCCTTTAACGACACCTGCTACATCTGTAGAACCTGCCACCGGATAAGAAGTAGCTGCCGCCTTGGTCGGCGTCGAATTGCTGGCTTGATTCACACCCTGCTCAGCCACAGCCGGTGTCGACGGATTGCCTGTGAACAGATTTGCGCGATCCGCAAACACCATACCGCCGCCCATAATCAGCATCCCCGCCAGAAAAGCGGCGACGATCGATTTAATAGATGATTTCTGCTTCGGCTTATTGAACTGCCAGTTCCCTGAATTCTTAGGTGGCAATGACCCGCCGCCTCCACTGGAGCCATTCATATTATCCGCTGTGGAACGATAATTGTATGTGTTAGGCAATGGCTTTACTGGCTGAGGTCTCGTGATTTCTACATCCTCTGAACTGCCATTATTCGAATAACTCGTGGTCGTTCCCTCCGTCTCTTTGTTATAGGATTGAAATGGACCATAAGAGTAATAGTAGGGAGATCCTGAATCCTGCGTTCCCTGCGATCTATCATTTTCATTCTCTCTGAATGGCTGACCCGATTTGTTTTTATCCTCTTCCATAGTAATATACCTCCTTCCCCTTAATACTACAGGGGTAATTGATTGTTTGAAGTTCCGTTTGTTATCTCGTTTACATTTATTATTTTGTACCAAGAACCTTAAACATACCTTAAAAACAATTAAAAAGGAGATAAAAGCAGGAAATTAGCTGACCCACCCTTGACGATGGGCATAAATGGCCAGTTGGGTACGGTCCTCAAGCTCGCATTTCATCAGCAAGTTGCTGACATGGGTCTTCACCGTCTTGATGCTGATATGCAGTTCCTCGCCGATCTCTTTATTGCTCTTCCCTTCGGCGATTAACAGCAGCACTTCCTTCTCACGCTCAGTCAGATCCGTATCATCGCCCTGTACTGTCCGCTGGCGCAGACCGCGTGTCAGAGCCTGGGCGATCTCGCCAGTCATCACCGGCATCCCCCGATTAGCTTGATGCAGTGCATGGATCAGTTCATCCGCAGACACCGTCTTGAGGCAGTAGCTGACCGCCCCGGCTTCTACAGCCTGTACGACCAGATCATCCTCAATGAAGCTCGTCAAGATGACAATTTTGATCTGTGGGTACTGCTCCAATACCGCCCTCGTCGCCTCAACACCGTTCATTACCGGCATCATCAGGTCCATTAATATAATATCAGGCAGCCCGTTCTCCAGGCAGGAATTCATAAATTCAACGGCTTCTTTGCCATTTCCCGCTTCTCCGATGACTTCAAAGAGAGGCTCCATCATTAAATAAGTTTTGAGTCCCATTCTAACCATATCATGATCATCAACAATCATCACCTTAATTTTATCACTCATCGCCTGCCGCCTCTTTCCCCTTCTCAAATTTCGGAATATGTACGCGTATTGTCGTTCCGGCTCCCGGCTTACTAATGATCTCCACATTGCCGCCGAGCTTCTCAGCCCTCTCACGCATCGTAGTCAGCCCATAGGATCCCGGCTTCTGGTAAGTGCTGCTGAAGCCCTGACCGTCATCGCTAATACTAAGAGTCACCTGCCTAGGCCCCTCCTTGAGGGACAAGCTGACGACCTTTGCCCCCGCATGCTTCACGATATTAGCCATCGCTTCCTGGATAATCAGGAACAACTGATGCTCCTTGGCTTCGGACATATCCCCCTGAATATCCAGATCTTTAATCCCTTTAAGCCCATTCTGCCGACAGTAATCGGGGAACCACTGATCCAGCGCTTCCGCCAGCGACTTGCCGACGAGCTCCATCGGACGGAGCTGTGCGATCAATGCACGCATTTGCCGCTGTGCCGTATTCGACATCAGAATGAGCTGCTCCATCACGGTCTGTGCCTGAGCTTCATTGATCTCCAGCACTTTAGGAAGCGAGGAAGCGGCCATATGAATAGCAAATAGCTGCTGACTGACCGTATCATGCAGATCGCGGGCGAGTCTCCGCCGTTCCTCCAGCACGGCAAGCTCCGCGGCCTGTTCCTTCTCCACGACCTCCTGCTCGCCAAGCTGCTGCAGCAGCTGCATCTTCTTCTCCACCGCATCCGTCATATTGTTGAATTCATGATATACTCCGGCGAAGGACTGATCCAGGGTCTCCGGCATGCGCACGGACAAATTTCCCTTAGCCGCCTGGAGCAAATTCAAATGCAGCAGATCGATCCGGCCTTGTAATCGACGGCCAGCGATATAGCCGATAACAAGCGTCAATACAATAATGCCAACTAACTCATAGAACCAGACATGGGGATCACCAATAATGATGATCCCCGCCTTCACACCGATATAGGAGGCAATCGCCGCCAGGCTGCCCGTTAGAAGGAAAAATCCCAGCAGCTCCCATTTTGTACTTTTTAATATCCGTTGAACGATCATAGTATCAACCCACCATGTTCACTTTAACATCACCGATAAATACGCTGACGATCAGCTTCACTTTCTTGTTAGCTTCACTATAGTATGGGGTCTGCGCCTTGATGTTGCTCATGAACCCGCCTTCCTTCTGCTTGAGCACGGACAGATCACCGATAAAGGCACTCGATACGGCTACAACGCCAACCTCCATATCGTCAGGCACGAAGATCTTCACGTCACCGATAAAGGCCGAGATATTAATCCTCGTCTCCCCGTAAGGAATTTGCGCCTTGGTCAAGTCGATAATCGTATCTCCGATAAAATGCGATATATTCATCGGTTGCAGCTCGAAGTAATCCTGACCCATATGCACATCGCCGATGAAGCCAGATTTATTAAGCGTCTCCTTGGAGCCAAACTCATTAAACACCTTCTGGAATTGCCCTTTCCAGCCTGACTTGTCATCCATCCCCTTCGGACCATAAGCATCATGCATTCCCTGACCTTGGCCATGCCCTTGTCCTTGTCCTTGCTTCATATTATATGGATTATCGTCAAATGGATTATAGTTAAAATTACCAGGACCAGGTCCCATCTTATTCTCCTTCTTCGGCTTCTCCATCGCATCGAAGATCGAGTCCAGAGACGATTCCATCTCCGTGATTGGCGGAACCGGAGGCTTCGGAGGAGCAGGCGGCGGGAACGGAGGTTCCTGACTCTTAGGGGATCGCGGCTTGAACAGCATATTGACCCCTGCAATAATCAGCGCTGCTGGTATGAAGAACTTGAAGAATTGGCCCGGATCAAGGGTAACCAGATCCAAATTTCTGGCCAGGAAATATCCGCCGACCAAAATCAGCACCATACTGCCGATCATACTACCACCGCGCCTGTCCCCATTCGCAAAACTGGCGATACCGCCGAGAATAAGGAATACTGGCCAGAAGGTAGAGAATAGATACCCAATGCTTATATCAGTAATTCCGAGCATATTCAGTATAAAAATACCGCCGATCGATATCAGCACAAGCCCGCCGATCATACGGCCCACATAGCTATGTTTCATCATGTATCCCTCCATCGTACTTCGTACTTGTCATCATCCTAACCACAGTGTAACGCATTCCGATGACAAGTAACAGCGGCGCAGGATGGAACATGCTATCGGTCCCGAGACCGAGGTGGTTTACTTTTTTTTACATACTGTATGGAGCAAGTGCGGCAGTTCGTGTGGGGCCACGGGCTATTATGGAGGATTCACGTTGAATCACATGGTGTGCAGGGTTGTTCGCCATGGGTACAATGCATAATTCGCATAATCTCAGACCTCCCCCAACTCTAACGAAACGTGGTAACGCTATTTGCACCAAAAAGCGGTCTTCCAAAATCTAACCAAACTAGGTAACGCTATTTGAGCAAAAAAGGCACTAAATGAGTCGGTTTCGCCGGAATAACGATATGGAGTATCGTTAACATTTTTTTACCGTTGTTTTTGAGCAAATAGCGTTCAGTAGTTTCGTTAGCGCTTGACCGGGCCGATAAAAAAGGGCACCCTGACGGGAGCCCTGAAATTCTCGGATGTATCTGCAATTATTGTTGGTTGGAGCTTTGGTTCGACGCAGCATTACGGGAAGCCTTTGCTTTCTTCGCGATGGTCGTCGTGTTCTCTTCAGCGAACTCAGCATTGAACTTCTCATTCGGTGTTTTATAGCCAGGAGAAGCTGCTTTGTTTTTATTTTGATTTTGGTTTGGCATTGATTTCACCTCCCTTGCATTTCGCGACAAGAATACTCTTATCGGATTTTCGCGGAGCGTCCATTCAACGCACCACCTTTATTATGCAAGGAGTTCCGGCAAAATATGCACCTTGTTAGATGAATCTTGGTCTGAGGAGCGCAGCGTACGTTGTGGGTACGTGAGCACCGGAAGACCCGGCTGAATTCAAGATTCGACGCCGAATCTGCTCCTACGGTATACTTCGTGATCAAAATCGAACTTTTTGAACTTCCTCTCAAACGGCTTCGTTCCAGAGGTCTTCGGGGATCTCCTGATTAACCTCCATCGCCTCGCCCAACTCACGCAACATAGCCTCCGTCAGCTTGCCGTTCCCTTTACGGATCACCTGAACCTCGACTTCCTTCTTGCCCCATTCTTTATAGACCTGCTTGGTCGTCTTGAAATACAAGTCAATCTTCTTGCCCTTGATCGCCGAGCCCTTGTCCGCCACAATCCCATAGCCATAGCCAGGGATGTACAGAATGGTTCCGAGCGGGAACACCTTCAGGTCGGCGGCGATGGTAGAGACTGTATTTTTATCACGGCGTACCTTCACCCCAGAAAAAGTGATACCATATTCCGGATGATTGGGCTTTTTACCGGTTGATTCATAACCCGCCGTATACCCGGTGGCCATGACCTTCACCGTACTCACTTTCTTCTTAAGCGGCTCCGGCTTCTCCACCTGCGATTTCTGCGGAGTCCCCTGCACAGTATCTATCGGCTTCGGCTTCTTCACCGAATGCTGTAGGAACACCGGATTGCCGAATTGGTCCTGCTTGGCCTGACTTTCCAGCAAGCGCATTTTATCGAAATATTGCTTCTGTTTATAATACGGATCTGCATACGATATCTTCGTTATATTCGTCACATTTGCCGACTTGGCCACCGCAGGAACTTGTTCCAGAGTAATCCCATGCAGCAGCATCCCCGTCAAAATACCACCCAACACAAATCTTTTCCATAAAATAATTTGGCGCATACGAAAAACCTCCCCCTTATTTCAGAAGGTTCTCCATATGCGCCACTATTTATACCTGATATTTAAATAACATGGTTAGCAATATCATTCTTCAAGGAGGCGATAACCTCACTTAAAAGCTTCGCTCCCAAATCACCCTCGCCGCGTTTACGTACGGATACCGTACCGCTGCTTTGTTCGTTCTCGCCGACAACGAACATATAAGGGATTTTCTCCAGCTGGGCTTCCCGAATCTTATATCCCAGCTTCTCATTACGCAAATCACTCTCAGCACGAATGCCGCCGGCACGCAGTTCCTCTTCCACCTTGCGGGCGTATTCTTCGAAATGCGCGGATACCGGAATCACCTTCGCTTGTACTGGGGACAGCCAGAGTGGCAGATTGCCAGCAAAATTCTCAAGCAGGAAGGCCGTAAAGCGCTCCATTGTGCCCAAGATACCGCGATGAAGTACCACTGGACGATGCTTCGCCCCATCTTCACCGACATATTCCAGTTCGAACCGTTCTGGCAGCAGGAAGTCGATCTGTACCGTAGATAGGGTCTCTTCCTTGCCCAGAGCCGTTTTGATCTGTACGTCCAGCTTCGGACCGTAGAATGCAGCTTCGCCTTCTGCTTCATAGAACGGCAAGCCAGCCTCTTCTACAACCTCACGCAACATGCGTTGTGCAGTATTCCACATCTCATCATTCTGATAGTATTTCTCGGTATCCTGTGGATCACGATACGACAGGCGGAAGCGGTATTCATCGATTCCGAAGTCACTATACACCTGTTTGATCAGATCAAGCACACGGGAGAACTCGCTCTTGATTTGGTCGAGACGGCAGAAGATATGAGCATCATTCAGCGTCATCGAACGAACACGATGCAGACCGGTCAATGCGCCGGACATTTCATAACGATGCTGCATTCCGAGCTCGGCGATGCGGATCGGCAGATCACGGTAGCTGCGCAGATCGCTCTTAAACACCATCATATGATGTGGGCAGTTCATCGGACGCAGCACGAATTCCTCGTTATCGACCTGCATTCTCGGGAACATATCCTCTTCATAGTGCTCCAGATGCCCAGAAGTTTTATACAGCTCTGTGCTGCCCAGTACCGGAGTATAGACATGTTGGTAACCAAGGCGCTCTTCGATGTCAACGATATAACGCTCGAGCGTACGACGCAGAGTAGCTCCCTTTGGAAGCCAGATCGGCAACCCTTGTCCAACCAGATTGTTAAAAGTAAAGATGCTCAGCTCTTTGCCGAGTTTACGGTGGTCACGTTTTTTCGCTTCCTCCAGCATATGCAGATGCTCATCAAGCTGGGCTTTCTTCACGAAGGCTGTCCCGTAAATACGCTGCAGCATCTTGTTATCGCTGTTGCCGCGCCAGTATGCGCCAGCGACGCTGAGCAGCTTGAAGATCTTGATCTTGCCTGTGGAAGGAACGTGTGGACCCCGGCACAAGTCGAAGAATTCGCCTTGATCATAGATCGAGATCGTCTCGCCTTTCGGCAAATCACGGATCAATTCAAGCTTGTACGGATCGCCTAGCTCAGTGAAGATCGCGATCGCTTCCTCGCGGCTTACCTCACGGCGTGTAATCGGCAGATTCTCGCCGATAATTCGTTCCATCTCCTTCTCGATCTTCTGCAGATCTTCAGGGTTAAGCGGGTGCTCAAGATCCATATCATAATAAAACCCGTCTTCGATCACCGGGCCTACGCCAAGCTTCACTTCTTTGCCGCCGAACAGCCGTTTGACAGCTTGAGCCATCAAGTGGGCGCAGCTATGACGCATAATTTCCAGACCTTCCTGCGAATCCAGAGTAATAATCTCTACCTTCGCACCATCCTGCAGCTGCGTATTCAGATCGACAGCAACCCCGTTCAATTTACCAGCTACTGCGTTCTTGCGCAGACCGCTGCTAATCGATGCCGCTACATCTTCAAATGTACTTCCTTCTGCATATTCCCGGACTGAACCGTCCGGTAAAGTAATAGATACTGCCACTTTCATTGCCTCCCTCATAATAATTAACCATGACCGCCGGAAGCGGACATACAAAAAACGCCCGTCCCGTAAAAGGGACGAGCGTGATATACCCGTGGTTCCACCCTTATTCGACCGTCTTGACAGCAACGAGATTGCAGCAGGACAAGCCCTTAATTTGAGCATGGTGTAACGGTCATAAACCGGCAATTCCTAGTACCATAAATAACGAACAGACAACAAAAATGCTACATTCGCCCAAATTCGTCCAGGGTTCGGAACAGCAGCTACAAAGGGGTAAACCAAAAACGACACCGAAGGAAGTTCCAGCCAAGCTCCCTCTCTCTGTACAGTTCAAAATCTGGTTCATATCTTTGTCATCGCTTTTAAAAGGTGATTCATTGTGTAAATTATATAGCGATCCTGTCCCCTAGTCAAGAAATCGAGCGATCATAGCGGCTCAAGCAGTTGATCCCTCGACCGTTCAGCTTGATGGAACATCGTGCATTGCGGGCATTGAGAGCAGATCTGCACCCGTTCGCCAAAGATACGGCAGATCGTTGAGATCATCTGCATTTCGGGCCATGGTGTATGGATTAAGATGCGAAGCGGCGACAGAGAGATCAAGGAACTGACGACTGCATTCTCCATCTCAAGCTCCTGGTCGGCAATTCGGGCTACTACACCGCCGCCGGAAGGGATATGGATGGAAGTAAATTGCTCATCAAGGATGACGAATTCCTGATCTCTTTTGTGCATCAAATGAACCAGTGGCGTCAAGGGCTCCTGAAAATGAACAAAATACTGCAGCAAGCCGATGAACTCTTCATACTGCTTATCAAGCAGGAGCTCATCCACCGCGTAGTCGATAATTTCCTCCAACTTATCCCTGTACTCCTGCAGCCTGAAGTTCAGCAAGCCGTCTAAATGCACGAAGGCATTATGCTGCAAATAGCTTTGCAGCTCCCTTTTGATCAAAGAGATTCTCTTCTTCTGGGCAGATAAACCGAATTCATCTGGGCCGAGCAGCCTTAAGCCCTGCTTCACCACAGCTTCGTAATCCTCGGGGGAGGCAAAGGAATACTTCCTGGACAGCATCGCGGACATAAGTGCCGCTTCCTTTACCTCAATCACATAACGGGCGATCCCCTCAATCATTCGCTCATGTCCTTCTCCCCATCCTGGGTTTGCCTGACCACGTCCGTGCGAAGTTTCACCAGATATGCCAACGAGAACATCCATGATTTTGCCGTCTGCTAAGTAGCTGATTGCTGGCTGGCCTGAGTCGATATACAGATCTTGCCCTGAGAAACATTCTATAAACCGGGCCCCTGACTCTGTACCGTCAATATTGATCCGAATTGTAAAAAAATCCATGGACTTTCCCCCTTCCGCTTCCTCTTCACAAGTATATGGTGAGGGGAAAACGGATATACGGATCAAGCCCATGGAATGAAAGGTAGCCTTTCCAATGTTACCTATAAATTAATTCTGCATTACAAAATCCCGTTCAACATGCATATCTGTATCGAACACGCGCAGAATATCATATTTCGTATTGCGCTGAGCTGGAATCTTGCCGGCTTCACGGATAATGGACAGAATGGCTTCGATATTCACCTTATAAGTTGCGCCAGCCGATGAGACGACATTCTCTTCAATCATCGTACTACCGAAATCATTGCAGCCATACTGCAAAGATAATTTGCCTACCTCAGGTCCCATCGTTACCCAGGAGGATTGTAAATTCTTGATATTGTCCAGCACAATCCGGCTGATCGCTACAGTCTTCAAGTAAGCCTCTGGCGTTTGTCTTTCCTTCTTTAGATTCGTGTTATCCGGTTGGAAGGTCCATGGGATAAAGGCCAGGAAGCCTTCTGAAGGATACTGATTCTGAATGCACTCGTCCTGCGCCTCACGCACCCGCATTAAATGGAGCGCCCGCTCCTCCATCGACTCTCCGAAGCCGATCACCATCGTCGCTGTCGTATTCATACCGATCTTATGCGCCGTCTGCATCACATCCATCCAGTCCCTCCAGGAGCCCTTTAGCCGACTGATCTTACGGCGTGTGCGGTCATCCAGTATTTCAGCTCCGCCGCCTGGCAGAGAATCCAGACCTGCTGCATGGATTTGCCGCAATACTTCCTCCAGGGATAGTCCATCAGATACTTCCTTCATCTTCATAATCTCCGCCGGAGAGAAGGAATGCATCGTAATGTCTGGGAAATGAGCCTTGATCTCCTTAAGAAGATCCGTATAATAGCTGAACGGCAGGTTCGGATTCGTCCCCCCCTGCATCAAAATTTCTGTCCCGCCGACATCGATCGTCTCTTGGATTTTCTGCAGAATCGTCTCAGTAGGCAGTACATAGCCTTCTTCCGATCCAGGTCTGCGATAGAAAGCGCAGAAACGGCAATAGACATCACAAATATTCGTATAGTTCACGTTGCGTCCAATCACGAATGTAGTCACAGGCTCAGGGTGCCTGCGCTCCATAAGAATGTTGGCAACATGCCCCATCTTCTCAATTTCACTGGATTCGAACAGGGCAATCGTCTCTTCCAGATTAACGCGCTCTCCCTTAAGAGCTTTATCTAGTATATGATCAATAGCTGTCATATAGCGCCCTCCCTCTTACTTCAATATATAACTATCACAAATGCAGATAATAATAATGATAAATTTATCCTAACATACTCCCGGCCAAAAAACAGCAAATGATTTGGTATCAGATGCTAAGCTTCTGCGATCCCTTTACGAGCGTATATCGATGATTTTTTCAATAAAAACGGCTACAGAGGTTTCACGAAACTACGAGTCAGTTAGGAATTTGAGCTGGAATGATTAAAAGCCTGCAGAAATGCAGGCTTTATCATTCAAACTCCGCGGTTCTAAGGAAATTCCTGCATTTTACAGGAATCAACCTTCTATCTCTACTCTTGCCGCCTCCAGCGCTTGCCGTAGATCTTCGATCAGATCATCGACATGCTCGATTCCTACAGAGAAGCGCAGCAGGCGATCATCGACACCGATAGCTTCGCGAATTTCTACCGGAATATCAGCATGTGTCTGTACCGCAGGGTAAGTCATCAGCGATTCCACACCGCCGAGACTCTCTGCGAAGGCGATCAATTTAAGATGACGCAGCACTGGCTCGACATAACGGGCGTCCGCCACCTTGAAAGAGAAGATGCCGGTATTGCCGCTGCTCTGCTTATTTTGAATTTCATAGCCCGGATGGTCTGGCAGGGCCGGGTAGAATACCTCCGACACCTGCGGATGCGTCTGCAGATATTTGGCAATCGCCAGCGCATTGCTCTCATGCCGCTCCATCCGCAGCGCCAGGGTCTTCATTCCCCGCATCAGCTGATAGCTGTCCGAGGGACTGAGCACAGCGCCCAGGGAATTGTGCAGGAAGGCCATCTCCTGCGACAGCTCCTCCCCTTTCGTCACGATGATTCCGGCTAATACATCATTATGTCCGCCTAGATATTTCGTCGCGCTATGAACGATAATATCCGCACCAAGCTCCAGCGGTCGCTGGAAATAGGGGGTAAGCAGCGTATTGTCCACGATCGTCAACAGCCCATGCTGCTTCGCCCAGTTACTTGCTAACTCTATATCGGTGACCATCATCAGCGGGTTGGTCGGCGTTTCAATGAATACCGCTTTGGTATTCGGCTTGCGGACACTCTCCAACTGATCCAGTTCATTCGTATCCACATAGGAAGCCGTCACACCGAACTTCGCCAAGATGCGTTCAAGCAGCCGGTATGTACCTCCATACAGATCCAGCGAGACGATCAAATGATCTCCCTGCGAGAACATCATAAATACGGTTTGCAGCGCCGCCATGCCCGAGCTACAGGCAAACCCGGCATCTCCGGACTCCAGCTCGGCCGCCGCTTGTTCAAGGATCGTCCGCGTAGGGCTCTTCGTGCGGGAATAATCAAACCCAGTGCTCTGCCCCAGCCGCGGATGACGAAAGGCCGTTGCTTGATATATGGGATAATTGATTGCGCCTGTAACCGGCTCCTCCATTGAACCGATCTGCGCCAGTTTACTCTCGATATGCCACTTTTTATCCATTCCTATTCTTCTTCCCTTCCCAAGCCTATAGCAAGCTTATATCTGATATATGAATTCTTTTGCTTCATCAATATTGTATGGAGTCTCTTGATACACATAGTAATTCAACCAATTGGAGAATAATAAGTTTGCATGCGATCTCCATGTGGATAACGGCGTCTTGGTAGGATCATCATTAGGATAATAGTGAAGCGGCAGATCGATATCAAGCCCTTTGGCAACATCCCGATCATATTCCCACTTCAAGGAGCCAGGATCATATTCGGAATGGCCCGTTACGAAAATTTGCTTGCCATCCTTGGTAGCAACGAGATAAATGCCCGCCTCCTCCGATTCCGCCAAAATCTCCAATTCATCGATCGCCTCAATATCCTCTCGCGCGACATCGGTATGACGGGAATGGGGAACCTGGAATACTTCGTCGAAGCCGCGCAGCAGCTTAACATGCGGTTTGTTCACCGTATGAGGGAATACCCCGAAGCATTTCTGTTCCAAGTGGACTTTGCGTACGCCATAATGATGATATAATCCGGCCTGTGAAGCCCAACAGATATGGAGCGTCGAAGTTACATGGGTCTTGCTCCAATCGAAGATTTCCTGCAGCTCCTGCCAGTAATTCACTTCTTCAAATTCGAGCTGCTCCACAGGAGCGCCAGTCACGATCAAACCATCAAAGCGGCGATGTTTAATTTCATCAAAAGTTTTATAGAACATTTCCAGATGCTCAGCCGACGTATTCTTCGAGGTGTGGGAGCGCGGATGCAGAAGTACGATATCCACCTGCAGAGGCGTATTGCCGAGCAGACGCAATATTTGTGTCTCCGTCGTTTCTTTTGTTGGCATAAGATTTAGTATCGCAATGCGGAGTGGCCGAATATCCTGACGATATGCCCGACTTTCATCCATTACAAATATATTCTCTTGATTAAGCACTTCCTTGGCCGGCAAATGATCCGGGATCTTGATTGGCATAATGTTCCCACTCCTCATTTTCATAAATTTGAATACAAATCATTTGTCATTTTCAAAAGCTGGAGATACAACAAATGGCCTAACTCGTAATTCGAGAAAGGCCATCTGAAATCTGACTGAATATACCTCTCTCATCTCTCAGAGATCAAGCAGTCCTGCGACTGATCGATCCTGCAAGAATTAGCACCGTGCGAAGCTCGCCGGTTGCCGGGTATCATCGGGCTAGTCCCTCCACCTACTCTTGATAAGAAAAAATGTATTTTGTATTCATTTGTTTTAAATTTGATTTGATCTCATTATACATCATTTCTACATTTTCACAAGTCTTTCATCACTTTCAATTTATCCAGCCTGAAAGCGGCCCCGGAAATGACCGACAACCCGCTTGGCACCGCGTCGCTCAAACCTTGCAATGGCTTTGATCAAAGGCCTCTTATGAAAAAATGACTTTTTGAAGTCCCTCTTGAAACATCGAAGCACACAGCGTTATACTAGACAAGTGTTTAAAAACTGGAACGAAGAGGTGAACATCCGAGATGGAAGGCGACCCGAGTCCGCAGAGGTATTTTTTATACAACCGCATAGGAAAAAACGGTCAACAGACGACCTGTGGATTTAGCGCGGGCACTTCTTTACCCGGTGTTTTATTAAGTGACGCCTCTTTCCCATGTCTATCCTGAATTGACGCTGTCTTTTCCTGTGCTTCATCTAAAGTGCATACCCTGACGTAATGGCCAGGAAAAGGGAGTGAATTAAATATGAAAGTTCGTCATGTTAAAGATGGCGTATTTACAGCAGTAGAGGATGTGGAAGTTACGACTACCCCTCCAGAGGAAGGGTTCTATTGGATCGATGCAGGGACCGAGGATCTCGCTCTGCTTCAACCCCTATTCTCGCTGCATGATTTGGCCGTTGAAGACTGTCTTTCGGAAGAAGAACAGCGGCCTAAGATCGAGACTTATGAGAATCACTATTTCATTGTAGTGAACAGTATCCGTTATGATGATGAGGAAATCTTCCTGCGGTCATTGAATATTTTCCTCGGACGGCATTATATCATTACCGTTACCAAGCAGAAAATCAACGAGCTTCGCGCGGTTAAGCCTCTCCTGTGGGAACAGGAGGTCAGCGCGCCAGACTGGTTCCTCTATCTGCTCATCGACCTTGTCGTGGATAATTACTTCACAGTCGGCGACCGGATTGAGACGAAGATTGAGAATCTGGAAGAAGATATTCTGATGCACACGAAGCGTTCGCATCTGAACGAGATCATCGGGCTGCGAAGTGAAATTCTGTGGCTGAAGAAAATGCTCGGTCCGCAAAAAGAAGTTATTAACATCTTAAATAAGAAGGATTTGCGTCTGATTGACGATCAATTGCAAAAATACTTCAGCGATATCTATGAAAATGCGGTTAAAATCGCTGAAAACTTCGATACATTCCGCGAATTGATCGGGAACTTAAGAGAAGCCTATCAGGCTTCGATCGCTAACCGGGCGAACGAAATTATGCGCGTGTTCACGGCAATTACAACGATCTTCATTCCTCTGACTCTGATTACGGGGATCTATGGAATGAACTTCGACAATATGCCTGAGCTGCATTGGAAATATAGCTATTATGTAGTCCTTGGCATTATGGCCGTGCTTGGGGTAGGCATGTTCTATTTATTCCGCAAGCGGGACTGGATTTGAACATCATGAGGAATATTCACTGGCGGATCTGTCCGTTTATGAATATTCCTCTTTTTTACTGTCGTTAAGCGCTTCGCGGACAAGCTATCCCGCTCTCTGAGCCGATTCCGCGCTGCGACGGAATTGAAGACGGATCAATCTCAGACGCTCGTATAATAGATCAGCTTGGCCCCCCTCAGCCCCTTCCTTCCCGTACACCCGCAGCAACACCGGCTTCAGAAAAGCATCGCCGAGCTCGGCGAAGGCCTGCCATACCGCTGTCTGTTCCTGATCTGGCATATCCTGCAGCTCCAGCTTGATCAGCTCCTCGATCTGGTAGCCGTCCTTCTCCAGCACCTCGAGCATGGCCAGCGTATCCCTCCGCTCCATTCCCGTCTGAAGACAGATATCGTTGATATTCATCCCTTCAGCCAGACATTCCAGCACCTTGCGGCGCAGGCTGAATTTCTCGGCCTCGGCCCGATATTTGACTTCCTTCTGTCGATATACCCAAGAGCGGAAGGCTTCATCATCTATAGTCTGTTCCACCCAGTCCAGCGGGAAAGCTCTCGTCTGCTCACGATTCTGCGTTAGCTCTAGCAGCTCAGCCCCATATTCATTCGCCTTATTCTCGCCGACACCGGGCAGCTGCAGCAATTCTTCCCTGGTATGCGGGCAGAACACACTGATCAATCTCAATAGCCGATTACTAGCTATCAAATACGGGGCTTTACGCTCCGTTGACGCCTTCCTTCTCCGCCAGGATACGAGTTCAGCATACAGTTCTTGATTCGGATGCAGCTCACTATAACAGACCAATCTCTGCGCCGCCATGCCCCTGCCCTGCACCAGATCGCCCTCGTTCCATATCCCTTCGATAATCGGCCTGAAGCCTTCGCTCAGCTTGGCAGCCAGCCGATGTCGGTAGACGAGGAGCATCTCCGACCACGAGGAGCCCTCGAACCAGACCGTCTCCTGCTGCCCCTCCAGCTTGAGCTCATTCCAGCCCATATGCCATATTCCCTCATCTTCTCCGATCCAGACCTGCGCCTCTGCTGTAGCTCCTTCCTCCAAGCTCTTCTCCATACTGTTTAGAAATACGATCCTCATACCCTTCGCCTCCTTTATACATTCAGCTACATAAGGGGCCAGAACAACAAAAAACACCTCCCCTGCTAATAGCAAGAGAGGTACTTCCCCCAGACGTATACTGTTATCCCTAATTGTACCATCTTTTAATGGACTGTCAACGATTATAGCACCTTTTCCCACAAACCCTATTTTTTCCGATATAATGACAAAAGACATTGCAATTTAAGGAGGTCTATATTATGACTGACCCAAATGATCTGGATTTCTTATCCGACAGCACGGAGAGCACCTCAACGAGATTCGTCACCTTCATCGGACATTCACTAAAACGCTTTGATCTCGCGGTCACGACGACAAACCGCTTCTATGGCAAGAAGCTCGTCGCCGATTTACAGAATGGACGCACAGCCATCCTTGGCACAGATGATCTGGAGGAAGAAGGCTATCTGGAGCGTCTCTTCACTCTGGATGAGCAAGAGGGCGAGGAACTGCGAACTTTCCTCTACCAAGTGGTCGGCGACCCTTACTTCACAGATTAATGGACTTCAACTGGGTACGCCTGCATTTTCGAGAGGAATTTATCTGGTCGGGGCGGGATTTTATCGGGACGAAACACCATATTGCTATTTGGGTGAAAATCCACTATTTAGTCCCTGATTTGTCCCCATAGCGATACCCCGTTTCGTTAGGTTTTGAAATCGCTCCTTTTGAGGCAAATAGCGATACCACGTTTCGTTACAATTCAGAGCGTTAGGACAGCCCATGTTTCGTATTCGCAATAGGCAGACTTAAACCCCCGTTCATTCCGAGCGGGGGTTGGTTGCGGCGAGCAGGATGAAGGAGATCAGGATCATCAGCGCCGCCCATAGCCAGGCCGATGTCATATCTCCGGATTCTACTGCCATATAAATCGCCGTCGGCAACGTCTGGGTTCTGCCCGGGATATTGCCAGCGAGCATTAGCGTCGCCCCGAACTCCCCCAGCGACCTGGCGAAGGCCAGGATGAACGCAGTCAGGAGCGAGCGCTGGGCAAGCGGGATCTCCACCAGCCATAGCAGCTTCCATTCCGAAGCTCCCAGCGAGCGCCCGGCTTCAAGGAGATCGCGATCAATCGAGGCAAAGCCCGCCTTTGCGGCCTGATAAGCGAGCGGAAAGGCGACGACCGCCGCAGCCAATACAGCCGCTCCCCAAGTGAACACAATCGGCATCCCGGTCAGCCACTCGAAGGCTCTGCCGATGAATCCGCGCCGCCCGAAGATGACGAGTAGCAGAAAGCCGACAACGGTCGGGGGCAGCACCATCGGAAGCATGAAGACCGTCTCCAGCAGCAGCTTGCCTCTGAATTTCTTATCCGCGATCCGCCAGGCCGCAAGTCCGGCCAGCAGGAAAGCAAGCACGGCGGCGATCAGCGCTACCTTTAAGGAGAGACCGACCGGAATGAGAAAATCACGATTCATCAATTCGTCTACTCCGCCACCGTGAAGCCATGCTCTGTGAAGATGTCACTCGCCGCCGTTCCCCGAATGAACTGCATAAAAGCTTGGGCCGCTTCCCTATGCTTGGTCTCAGCCACCATTCCAGCAGGGTAGACGATCGGCCGATGATAGGAATCGTCGATCGCAAATGCGGTTTTCACCTTCGTAGAAGACTTCGCATCGCTCAGATAGACAAACCCGGCATCCGCATTCCCGGATTCGATATAGGTGAGCACTTGGGTTACATCTTTGGTGAATACCATTTTGGAATAGAGCTTGTCCCACAATTGTTCATGCTCCAGCGATTCCTTGGCATACATTCCGGCCGGAACCACCTCCGGTTCACCGACAGCGATCATCCCGATGCCAGTGTCAGCGTCCTCTAGTAAGTTCAGACTCTCCGGGACAACCTTAGCATCTGCGGGTACGATGACGACCAGACTATTTTTTAATAGATTGAGGCTCTGTTCCGCCTCGATATGTCCTGATTCAATCAGCGCATCCATCTGCTTCTGTCCAGCCGATAGGAATACATCCGCCGGTGCGCCTTGCTCGATCTGTTTCTGCAATGAACCTGACGCTCCATAATTATAAGTTACGGTAATGCCTGGATTCTCCTGCTCGAACTGCGGAGTAAGGCTCTCCAGACTATCTCGCAAGCTTGCCGCTGCTGACACGATGAGTGTAACCGGCTCTGTCGTCTCTGCTCCGTTAGCAGCAGCGTCGGCAGTAGCGGTTCCCGCCGCGTCCTCGCTTCCTGTCCCCCCACCACAGGCGACCAGCAGTACAGCGATAAGCAGCAGCAACCCTAATAGCCCAGTGGATCTCCCCTTCATACGGGACATTAATATTCTCAATGACCTCTTCTTCTTCATCTTTCTTCATCCCCCACTCAAAAAAATTAATTATGTATAGGCGATAGTCCGTGCAAACATAGAACAAGGGCGGCTCCCCCAATGTAAATTAAACATTTTTAGTGGGAACCCCCCTTAAAGTAAACCGCTCTAACCTTACTTGGCCATAGCCAGCCCCATCCAGGATGGGATACTGGCCATCTCCAGTTCCTCAAACTTGGAGATCACAAGCGCCGGGTTCAGTTCGAAGCAACAAGCCTCAATCGAGCACTCCAATTCCACATCACAACGGATCTCAGCAAGCTGTCTGGATAGATGCAGCATATCCAGATCATTCTCTATTTTCGTACGAACCGATTTCGATAGCCCGTCCAGATTAGCCAGTATACCTTCAACCGAGTCATATTCCTGCACAAGCTTCAGCGCCGTCTTCTCGCCGATCCCGCGCACCCCCGGATAATTGTCACTAGCATCGCCCATGAGCCCTTTCATATCGATGATTTGCCTAGGTCTTAATTGCTTCTCCTCGAGCAGGCTTTCCGGCGTGTATACCATGTAATTGCCATGGCCCTTTTTCATAATAATGACGTTAACCTGCTCAGTGATAAGCTGTAGCATATCATGGTCGCCAGTCAGAATGAACACATCCATATCCTCGCTAAATTTAGCGGCCAATGAACCGATACAATCATCGGCTTCATAGCCAGGCGCACTGACATTAGGAATACCAAGGCTATCCATCACTTCACGAATCACTGAGAACTGCGGGATCAGATCATCTGGCGCATCGGAACGGTTGCCCTTGTAAGCCGAGAATTGCTCCGTGCGGAATGTTTTGCTGCCCAAATCCCAACAGCAGGCGATATGCGTCGGTTCGAACTTCTGTACAGCGTCCCAGAAATAGCGCATAAATCCGTAGACGGCATTGGTCGGAAGCCCCGCCTTCGTCCGCCGGATATAACCGCTGGCAGCTGAAGCATAGAAGGCTCGGAACATCAAAGCCATCCCGTCCACTAATAATAAACGTTCCTTCGTTTGTTCGATCATTGCTATAACTAACTCCTCTACTAGAAAGTTGAACTTATGAGTCCAGATGCAGGCGGCCGGGTGAAATGTTCTTCCGATCAGTCCTTGCCCTAGTTCAACTACTTTTTTCCCCAGACTTGCTTATATCCTTCCTCTTTGAAGCCCACGGTTACTTGTTGACCATCGGTAACAAGCGGGCGCTTGATCAGCATGCCGTTCGCGACCAGCAGTTCGATCGCCTCTTCCCGTGACAACCCTGGAAGCTTGTCCTTAAGCCCCAGCTCCTTATACACTTCACCGCTCGTATTGAAGAACTTCTTCAGCTCCAGTCCGCTGCGGTCGATCATGGCCGTCAATTCTTCACTTGAAGGGGTCGTTTCCTTAAGATTATGCAATTCCAGCTGATGTCCGTGCTCTTCCAGCCACTTCACCGCTTTGCGGCAGGTACCGCATTTCGGATAGTGATAAACCGTCAGTATACTCATCTCAATCCCTCCTGAATTTAATTATAATCTCCCTCAGATTTCCAACGAAACACCATATCGTTATTCTCGCAAAAATGAGGGGCTTTTGAATCTAAGGAAACTCCATATCGTTATTTTAATAAAATCCAGGGTTTAAGCCAGAAATTTGCTCAAATAGCGTTACCTAGTTTCGTCAGATGTTCAATTCACCCTTTTGGGCGGAATTAGCGATACCCCGTTTCGTTAAAATTCAGGCCTGCAGTTTTTCTTGTAAATTTGCCATGTCCGCCGGTAACGGAGCTGAGAATATCAGCTCCTCCCCCGTCAACGGATGGCGGAACCCAAGCTCCGCAGCATGTAGCGCCTGCCGTTCAATCAGGCCGTCCAATTCGTCAATACTCTGGCGCTCGCTCTCCGCCAGCTTGTCCAGTTCAGGATAGCGATACATCTTATCGCCGATCAGCGGATGTCCGATGGACGTCATATGGACCCGAATCTGATGCGTCCTCCCTGTCTCCAACCTCAGCTCTATCAAGGAGCCCCGCCCCTGTCCATAGCAGGATTTCACCTCATAATGGGTTAAGGCAGGGTATCCATCCTCGGTCACGATGCGGCGATGTGGCTCTAGCGGATCACGATCGATCGGACCGTCAATGGCAGCCGCCTCCGGCTGAGGACAGCCATGAACGAGAGCAACATATTTCTTCGTAACTTGTCCCGCGATAAGCTGCTCGGAGATATGCTGGTGAATATAAGCATTCTTCGCTATAGCGATAATCCCGCTTGTCTCCTGATCCAGCCGGTGCACCGGGCGAAATCGGTATCTCTCCCCCTTGGCCTGCCAATAATGAACGACCCCATTCGCGAGCGTATTCATATAGTGACCATGGGTCGGATGAACGATGATCCCCGGCTCCTTATTCACGATCAACAGGGCATTATCCTCATACACGATTTCAAACGGAATCGGCTGCGGTAGAATGTCGTCTGACACCTCTTGCTCCAGGGAGATAGATACGACATCGCCAGCCTTCACCGGCACGCTGATGTAGACTCTCTCCCCGTTCAGCATCACTCCGCGCTCGGTCAGCTTGATTCGCGACAGCAGCTTCCGTGATACACCGAGACGCCGCTGCAGCACGGTCTTCACAAGCCAGCCTTCCTCAAGCTCTGTAACTCTATAAATAATGGGTTCATAGTATTGCGTCATGATTTATGGCCAAACACCTTCCTGCTGCGCACATATTCTACATCAGGAACCTGCAGACGAGCATTTGCAGTCCGGGCTACCGTGAAGAAGAAATCAGACAGTCTGTTTATATATTTCAGAACATCCTCGTTAATC
This sequence comes from Paenibacillus aceti, assembly GCF_003614185.1. Taxonomy (GTDB): domain Bacteria; phylum Bacillota; class Bacilli; order Paenibacillales; family Paenibacillaceae; genus Fontibacillus; species Fontibacillus aceti. The sequence goes on along the minus strand of NZ_KZ987724.1, from coordinate 267,747 downwards.
TCCGTCTGATGGCCTAAGGTCACTACCCGGCGCTCAGCACGGCGGCAGACCGTACGACAGACATGAAGAACGGCAGCTAACTGAGAGCCGCCCGGAAGAATAAAGCGCTCAAGCACCGGATTCTCCTGCTCATACCGATCGACCCATTGCTCCAGTCGCTGCCACAGCTCAGGCCCCACCTTATACTTACTCTCTTTGATTTTGACAAAAGCCAGATCTGAGCCACAATCGAACAGCTCCTGCTGAACCTGCAGCAAATCCTCTCGCAAATCAGTAAACTTCTCTCCCTCGGCAAGACTCACCGCCTGACCGACGAAGGAATTCAATTCATCTATCGTACCGTAGGCTTCTACTCTCTCATCATCCTTATATACCCTTCCGCCGATCACCGAGGTCTGACCCTGGTCACCCGTCCGCGTATAAATCGTCATCATTTATTCCTCCTGTCCGCGAGAAAATCGATATTTCAAATATACCATAAATCGATGCTGCGAGCTTTTCCACGAAAAAAAGAAGATCTCCTGAAAGATCTTCTGCATCTCTGAATCCTATCAGATCAATTATTATTAATGGTTCTTGCTGCGCCTGTTCTTCATAAACTCGTTAATTTTCAGATCTAACATATGACTGACTTCAATTACAATATCTGAGGTAAAAGATTTCTCTTGCAAGAAGATCTTCTCCATTTTATTACGTAGTATATGAATTTCATCCTCCAAGGTCATTGCTTGTGGTGAAGTCTTACGGCTCGCTTCTACCATCCACTTGTCCGATTCATCTTCTTCAGCGATCAAGAGCCCCGCCATATCATATACCAGATTGTATTCACCACAACCCAACTGTTATCCCTCCCTGAGAAACTATAACCTTCCTCCGAAAACAGATTATACCATATGAATTGGACAATGATCAATTAATAACTGAAAGAAATGTTAAATAGAACCATTTTCCCAGGTGAATAATATGCTGGGAGCAGCGCCAGTCCTAACCTTGCTTCAGCTTATGGACGAATTGACCCATCCGGTGCAGCGCTTCATTAAGCTGACTGACCGAGGTCGCATAGGAACAACGTAGGAAGCCTTCGCCACCACCGCCAAAAGCATTGCCAGGTACAGCAGCCACCCTCGCCTCCATCAACAGCCTTTGCGAGAATTCCTCGGAGCTAAGTCCAGTCGATGCGATGCTAGGAAAGGCGTAGAAAGCCCCCTGCGGATCATGGCAGGTCAATCCAATATCCCGTAGTCCCTGAACGATCAAGCGTCTTCTCTGGTTATAAGACTCAACCATATGATCCTTCTCTTCAAGACCGTTCTTCAAAGCCTCAAGCGCAGCCACCTGCCCCATCACCGGCGCACACATCACCGTATATTGATGGATCTTCAGCATCGCGTAGATCAGATCCGAGTGTCCGCACACATAACCCATGCGCCAGCCGGTCATGGCAAAAGCCTTGGAGAAGCCATTCACGAGCAAGGTACGATCCTTCATGCCTGGGATCGAGGCGAAGCTGACATGCTTATGGTCATAGGTCAACTCCGAATAGATCTCGTCAGCGATGACGATCAGATCATTCTCCTCAACTACCTTGGCAATCGGCAACCAATCCTCATAGGTCATAATACCGCCGGTCGGGTTGCTTGGATAGTTCAGGATTAATATTTTGGACTTCGGTGTAATCTTGGCCTGCAGATGCTCCGCCTTCAGCTTGAAGCTATCCTCCGCATAGGTCTCGACTTCCACCGGCACCCCTCCGCCGATCGAAGTGATCGGAGAATAGGATATATAGCATGGAGCCGGGACAAGCACCTCATCCCCAGGCACAATCAATGCTCTGAGCGCAAGATCGATCGCCTCGCTTCCGCCCACAGTCACGATAATCTCGTCCTTCGGATCGTATTTCACATCATAGCTAGTATATAGATACTCCGCGATGGCTTCGCGAAGCTCCGGCATGCCTGCATTGGACGTATAGCTCGTAAACCCACGCTCCAATGAATATACACACGCTTCCCGAACATGCCAAGGAGTTATAAAATCCGGTTCACCAACACCTAGTGTGATAATATCCTTATTGCCGCTAACCAGGTCAAAAAAACGACGAATACCTGAGGGCTGTATATCCCTCACTACTGGAGATAGATAAGATGTCATCGATTTGCTATTGTTGTCTACATCCTGCGAATTTACACTCATATCATTACTTCCTTTACGGAGATATCAAAAGTCGGCGATCCTCTTCAGGATCTTCAAAAATAATGCCGTCCTGCTTATACTTCTTCAAAATAAAATGGGTCTTGGTCGAAAGCACGGATTCCAGCGTAGATAGCTTGTCGGATACGAAGCTCGCCACTTCCTTCAAATTACGCCCCTCCACCTCTACCAGCAAATCATACGCGCCGGACATCAGATAGACGCTCATGACTTGCGGGAACAAATAGACGCGCTCCGCAATCGCTTCAAATCCTCTACCGCGTTCAGGCGTTATTTGCACCTCGATTAACGCCGTCACCTTCTCATCATCAAGCTTGCTGGAATTTACAATTGTCGCGTACTTGACGATCACATTATCCTCTTCCAATTCCGTGATCGCAGCGGCAACCTCCTCAGGAGTCGCGCCAAGCAGAGTCGCTAACAATTCAGGCTCGCGCCTCGCGTCCTCTTTCAGGAGATCCAGCACTTTCAGCTTAAGCTCGCTCATTTGTCTCATCCTTCATCCTCCAGCGCTGCTTCCGGCCAGGCGACAACTGATGCCAGTAAGAACATCCTTGCCAATCCCGCCGAAAACTAAATTTAATATTAATATTACATGAATTTCTGGCTTCTGCAAAGAAAAACCGTCCACCATAAAGGATCATCTCCCTTAGTGCGGACGGCTAGTACGGTAATACTGGTGAGTCGCCATACCACCTATTCGGCTTAGCTTAAGTATGGATTCTGCGAATCCCCTACATTCGAAGAATGGGTCTCTACATTACTCTGATGAATGAATGACCCGGATTGCATCCCTTGCTGCTGCGAGAGCTGGTGGGCCTGCTGATGATTCTGCTGAGCCGTCTGAATCTCCTTGTCGATAAGCTGGCGCGGAGCCGGAGCTGGGGTAGGATACATCTGATTCTGATCCATCACCTGATACAATTCCCCCTGCATGCGCAGCGTACTGTTAGTTAGATCCGTGAACATTCTTCTGACGACAGGACAGGCCGATTCCGTCGTAGCTGTCGTATATTCCCTAACCGTTCTTTTGAGATCCGACAGAATCACATCCAGCAGATCCTGCTCCTTCAATATCTGTTGGTTCTGTTGTTGATTCTGCTGTTGATTTGGTTGTTGGTTCATCGTAAGCTATCCTCCTGAAATTTAGTCAGAACATTCGCTCCCTCGGCCGTCTTGGTGTTAATGACTTTGAGTAGGAGCCATCTGCTGATGCTGCTTCATCATTTCAATCATTTGATGAGTATGCTGCTCATGCATTTGAAGATGCTGTCCCATCACCTGACTGATCTGCGGATTAGCAGACACACTTTTAGCTGCGGCACATAGCTTGATAAGCATGTTCTCATTGGATAGCGAATCGGAGATATAATCCAATTCCTTCCCTGAGAGAGGTTTCATTTGCATATTGTTCATGCCCTATTCCTCCTGAATTTAGTTCAATTCTTGCCTATTATGTCCCGGAAACTATTTTTTATAATGCCTGAAAATGGACATACTGATGACATCCTTGTGAACAAGCTAATTGGGCTGAATTCAAGATTCGATGTCGAGCTACTTCGTGTTAGATATAGAATTTATACGTTATCAGCGAAAGCTGATGAATTCTATATCGCAAGAAAACCTACCTTTGAATCGCGGTCGCCCACCCTTGAATGACTTCGATCGGTTTTCTTATCAAAAATGTGCTTTTTGAACTTCATCACTTTAAATAGTGGTTCAAAAACTCATTTTTCAGCACCGAGAAGGTTGGATGAAGCAGGGACTGAGGAGCGGAGCGTACGTTGTGGGTACGTGAGCACCGGAAGGCCCGGCTGAATTCGAGATTCGATGTCGAGTTACTTCTAGAGCTACTTCGTGATCAAAAATGTGCTTTTTGAACTTCATCTATAAGGAGTGGGTTATTTGAAATTGCATTCCGGTCAACTCTATTGGCAAACCACAACCCCTAATCCCACTACATATCCTGCTCTAGCTAAAGATATAGACTGTGAGGTCCTCGTCGTCGGAGGAGGTATGGGAGGGGCCTTAACCGCATATCTGCTCTCGCAAAAAAATATCGACACCGTACTTGTGGAACGGGACACCATTGCTTCTGGCAGCTCATTGGCCAATACCGGTCTGCTGCAGTTCTCTAATGATAAGACACTAACTTCCTTGATTCATACATTCGGTGAGCAGGCTGCAGTTCATTTCTACTGTCTTTGCCTGGAAGCCATCCAGCATTTGCTGCGGATCAGCCAGTCCTTTCCAGAGATCGCCAGACTGATTCCCCGCGCCAGCCTCTATTATGCAAGCACTCCAGAGGATTTGCCTATGCTTCGTGAAGAATACAACACGTTACAGCATTACGGATTCGATGCAGCATGGTGGAATGAGGAGCAGATTTCTGCCCATTTTCCGTTCACAAAGTCTGGCGCTATTTACACCAAAGGAGATGCCGAATTAAATCCTTATGCGTTCATCCAGAGTCTGGTTGAGCAATCAGTCAGGCAGGGGGCGAGGATCTTCGAGCGTTCGGCAATAAGCGGGTGTGAATTCAAGTCGGACCGGGTGGTGTGCCGCTGCGGTAAATCGCTAATTACCGCCAAGCAGGTTGTCTTTGCCACTGGATATGAGACCCAGCGATACAAGAAGGAAAAGGGCGCGGAATTGACCAGCTCCTATGTCATCGTCACCGAACCGGTCGGGAAAATTGAGAAATGGTATGAGCGATGCCTTATCTGGGAGACGGCGCGGCCTTATTACTATTTAAGGACGACCCCGGACGGGCGGATTATCGCCGGTGGGCTAGATGAACAACTCCCTGGCGGAGAGCTCGATGAGAGTCGGTATATCGCGAAAAGCAAGCAGCTGCTCGATTACGTCCAGCAAATGTTCCCGCAAGCCGCTTCGATCCGAGCCGATTATAGCTGGGGAGCTGTATTCGCACATACTCATGACGGACTGCCTTATATCGGTACGCACCCGGATTATCCGCATTGCTATTTTATCGAGGGCTATGGAGGGAATGGCACCGTATGTAATACGGTAGCGGCAGAGATGGTCACAGACGTCATCAGCGGAACAGCGCGCCCGGATATGCAGCTATTCTCACTAACCCGGACAACCAAGCCGAACCCCTGAGTGTTGGATAAACATCAATGGTATTCACTCTTTATTTTGTTTAAGTCCTCTAATTTGAGTATTAAGTTATTATCTGGATGTGCACCCGTGATCTTGACTCGATCGCTCATTTTCCCATCTTCACTTAAAGATCGTGGTTCATAAACATATAATCCCTGAATAGGATTCAAAAGATTTGCGGGTGTATTAACATAAGTAGCCAAGAAAAAGATGTAATCACTTTCACTTCCAATTTCCAACTTATTTTCTGATACAAAATTTTCAGTTCCAATCTGACCGCCCAATTGTTTAACTTCGATAGTATCTCCTGGATTGTAATTTCCTTTATAGGTATCATTTATTTTGACGGTATAGATCGTATAAATTTTGCTGATATCAGATGGCTCCCCTCCTGGATTAACCTGCTCGTCCTCAGAATCCGATTTGACCATATCGTTGATCTTTTCAACTCTGGTACTTATCACCGTTCCCTTGATAATCGTATCCGCTGTTTGAGACAAGCTATCTATGCTTGCGTAACTCGGGAAGTCTTGGGCAGCTCCAATCGTCACTGGTTCACCAAGACCAACCTGATCGACCTTTCCGACGGAAGAACATGCAACGGTTAAAAGCAGCAATACAGAACATGCCATCATGGAAATGAATCGGTTTTTTTTCATCTCTTTAAGCCTCCTCGATTGGACGATTATTAATATTAGTCGATAGATTACGCAAAAAATCGCCCTTTCCTGAGTTGGTTGTGTGGTAACTTCCATTCTGCAAGATTAGGCGATTTTTTTGTACTTATTAATCACTTTCAACAAAAACGGGGCGTCCAGCGGTCAGCTCTCATAGACTTTCTGGACAGCCCCTTGATATCTATTCTTCCTCGCTCACCGTACGGATCAAATGCATCCGATCGTCTTCCTTCAAGAAATGACTTACGTGGAAGCAAGCGGAGCAAATGTAGATATCCAGCTTGGCCGCCTTCGGTACTAACGGCTTCTGCAATCCGGCAGGAACCGCAGGTACGAAGCTGTCCGGCAAAGGCTGGCTTCCGGCAAGCAGCATATATTCACGGCAATGCGGGCACTCCGGCACCTCTTCCTGGTTATCCAGCAGCTTCTCGACACCGGACTCATAAGCCAGCAAATCTCCGCCCGCCTTAGTGAAAGTCTCGACTCGGCGGATCGCATCGAGATGTCCGCTCTCTTCATGCTCCCAGAAATCTGATTGCTCCTCATCTTCTTCGTCGTCGTAGCCATCGGCTTCATCCTCGATCCCACCGATTCCGACATTCAGAGTGCGGTAGCCCTTCAATTCATTATTGCAATAAGGGCAATATTCCTCAGGCCCTATCTCTTCATCCCATACAATTTCTGTCTGGCACCATGGACATAATGTCGTTTCCATTGTCCTCTTCCTTTCCGTTTCAAGACCGCTCTCGCGTCAAATAGTTATGCTACACACAGATAGACGATCCCCGCGATAATGAAGCATACGGCAGCCGCGAATAAAACCTTAGCCAGGTTCTTCAGCATGATCTTATTCCTCCCACTTGGATTAATCCGTTACATACGAATTATTTAAGCTCTGCCACCGTAACTCCTGTGCCGCCTTCTCCGTAATTTCCAAGACGGTAGCTCTTGATATGCTTATGCTTGCGCAAGTAATCTGAAATGCCGCTGCGCAAAATTCCTGTCCCTTTACCATGAATAATATAGATCTGACCCAGATTACTCAAGTAAGCTTCATCAATGAAGCGATCCACTTCAATCAGCGCCTCTTCCAGATTAGCTCCCCGCAGATCCAGCTCCGTCCGGACATTCTCATCCCGGGTTCGTTTCACATTGGCTGCGGTTCGTTGAATCGGCTTCGTAACAGGAGCTGAGCCAATCAGCTCAAGATCGTCGAGCGTAACCTTCATCTTCATGATACCAAGCTGGACAAGCGCTTCTTTGTCGCCAGACAGCTCGACAACATGGCCTTTCTGGTTCAAGCTATGCACCTTCACCTCATCACCAGGCTGGATCGAGCGCTTCGGCTTAGCCGCCTTGCGAGGGGCTGCCTTCTTGCGCTGCGCCGGCTCCGCCTCGTCGAGCTGCTTGCGGGCAGCGATCAGCTTATGCTCCTTCACCGAAGCTCCTTCTTCCATGGCTAGCAGGCGCAGCTCATCGATAATCTTCTCGGCTTCGCTGCGAGCCTTGGCGATAACAGCTCTCGCTTCATCCTCGGCCTTCTCAAGATAGCGTTCCTTCTGCTGCTCCAGCTTCTCTAGCTCGGCCGCATGCCTGCTGCGCAGATCTTCCATTTCCTTACGTATTTTCTCGGCATTCTCGCGCTCCTGCTCGGCGATATTGCGATTCTCTTCGAGCTTGGCAATCATATTCTCTACCCGCAGATCCTCTTCCTTGACCTCACCGCGGGCAAATTCAAGGATCGGGGCTGGGAGTCCGAGTCGTTCGGCTATCGCAAATGCATTGCTTCGACCAGGTACCCCTACCAGCAAACGGTAGGTCGGGCTTAATGTATTGACGTCAAACTCCATACTGGCGTTGATGACACCTTTGCGTTCATAGGCATAGGCCTTAAGCTCGCTATAATGGGTGGTCGCGACCATTCTGCAGCCCAGCGAATGAATATGCTCCAGAATTGCAATCGCCAATGCCGAGCCTTCGGCCGGGTCTGTACCCGCCCCCAGCTCATCCAATAGAACCAGGCTCTTCGGCGTCATATTTTTCAGAATTGAGATAATATTCGTCATATGGCTAGAGAAGGTACTGAGACTCTGCTCAATGCTCTGCTCATCGCCGATGTCCGCATAGATCGCATCGAATACACATAGTTGACAACCATCCTCTACCGGAACGAATAGACCGGACATCGCCATCAGGCTCAGCAGGCCGATCGTCTTCAGCGTAACCGTCTTCCCGCCTGTGTTAGGACCGGTGACGATAATCGTTGAGAAGTGATTGCCGAGCTCCACATCAATCGGCACGACTTGCTCAACCGGAATTAACGGATGGCGTCCTCGACGCAGCTTAATGAAGCCACGATCATTCATCCGCGGCAGCGTGCCTTTCATTTCGCGCGCCAGGCGTGCCTTGGCGAACATGAAATCAAGCTGCGCCAGAATATCGATATCATAGAGCAGCAGCTCGGCCTGATCTCCTACGAGGGCGGTCAGCTTCTGCAATATGACCTCGATCTCCCGCTCCTCCCGCAGTCTCGTCTCCCGCAGCTTATTATTCATCGCTACGATCGACTCCGGCTCGATGAACAGCGTCGCTCCGGAACCGGACTGGTCGTGGACAATTCCGCCGAAATGAGCGCGGTATTCCGCCTTAACCGGAATGACGAAGCGATCTCCACGGATCGTAACGATCTGATCCTGTAGCATCTTCGACACCGTCGACGAACGGATCATCGCATCGAGCTTCTCGCGAATTCGCACTTCACCGCCACGCAGCTCGCGGCGAATCTGCGATAGCTCCGAGCTTGCCGAGTCCATAATCTCCGCGCTATCATCCACACAGCGCTTGATCGCTTCCTCCAGCGGCTTCTGCTCACTCAAGGAATCGCTCAGCGTGAATAGAATTTCCACCGGATTGTCCTCATGCATGGCCGACAGATACCGCTTGAGCCGTCTTGAGCCTTCCAGCGTCGTCGCTATTCCCAACAATTCATGGGGATTCAGCGTCCCGCCGATGCGGGCGCGTCGCACAGCCGACGATATATCTACAATCCCCCCGAAGGAAGGATAACCCTTGAGCCGATCAACCGTGAAGGCTTCTTCAGTCCCCTGCAGCAGCAATTTCACATCTTCAAGTTGGGTCACTGGCTGAAGCTCTTCCGCCATCTGTTTGCCTAGCGAGGTCTGCGCATAGTTGACTAATTGATTTATTATTTTCGGGTATTCCATTGTTTGAAGTATTTTCTGATCCAAGAAACTTCACAACCTCTCTCGAGCTATGGTTACATTATATCGAAACCGCCCAAATTTCGCTATTTCGCCCTAATTATAAATACAGACACATAAGAACCGTCTTTCATGAACATCATAATATAGAGTTGCCAGATGTATTTCATTTAAAAAAAAGGAGGCAAATACCATGCATTTTCTTGGGCATGTTGTCCGTTTTATCGTCTCCGCCCTGGTGCTGCTCGTTGTGGGATGGCTTGTTCCACAATTCAGTGTCGGTGGGTTCTGGAGCGCTCTCGTGCTCGCTCTTGTAATTGCCTTATTGGGTTGGGCTATTGAGGGCATCTTCGGTAAGAAGGTCACTCCATTTGGTCGCGGAATCGTCGGGTTTCTGGCCAGCGCTCTCGTGATCTGGCTCGCCCAATTTGTCGTATCCGGAGTCTCTGTGTCCATAATCGGCGCTTTGCTGGCAGCATTAGTGATCGGGATTATCGATCTGTTCATCCCTGTTTCTACGCCGTTTGAAGCAGGCCGTGACGATCGCTCCCGTTAAGCTCCCCGCGATTTTGGCCATCAGATCCGTGAACTGCCCCGTGCCTCCAGCGATGGTGGGTTCGGGGTAGTTTTCTTTATATATCCCACATTCCAGAAATTTTTGGTAAAAGTTCACTAATTATTCATATCATTCTCCTCTTTCCGTTAAAAACCTGCGCTATAATATTCTTAAATTTGTCACAATAATATTATATTGCAGGTGATTAGTGTGAAAAAGACTGTTGCATTCATGGCTACATCTGTGTTATTGCTTGTACTGGCTGCTTGTGGCAGCGGTTCCAATACAAGCGCAGAGAATAACAACGTGAAACCGGAGGCCGAGCTTACGATCGAGGCGACTAATTTTCAATTCGATCAGCCCGAATATCACTTGAAGAAGGGTGTCCCGGTGAAGATTACATTCAAGAGCACCGAAGGGAATCACGGAATGCTCGTACCTGGACTCAAGCTCCAGCTGAGCGGCAAAAGCGAGTCCAAGACGATTATTCCTGATGAGACCGGGGAATTCGAAGTAGCCTGCTCCATTATGTGCGGCACCGGGCATTCCAGTATGATCTCGAAAATTATTGTCGAGGAGTAACAGCAGCAAGGGTCCTTGGGCAAATCGCCTAAGGACCCTCGAATTCTATAACGCGAACATGTATCAGCTTTAGCTCATATGCTCATGCGTTACTTATTATCCTGTTCGATCAATTCGATCCATTCATCATACTCATTTTGCAGCTTGGCATAGTCCTCTTTCAGGCGCTTATACTCTTCCTCGATCTTCTGTACATTCTCCTGCTCCAATTCCCTAGCCGATCTTAACAGATGATACTCATGCGATACGATCTCGTAGCCTTCGGAAATTTGCTGAAGCTGCTCGGACATCTTCTCCTTCTCCTGCTGCAGCGTCTCATACTCCCCGGTCAGCTCGTCAACCTTCTCTGCACTAGCCGCACATTCCTGCTGCCATGTATTCAATTGTCGCTGCAGATCCGCCTCGATCTCACGCCAGGAAGCAAGCTCCTGCTCCGCTGAGGTCAGCTGCGTTCTCCAGGCCTGCTCTTGCTGCTCCGCATTCTTGCGCGCCTGTTCCTGCTCTTCCGCCAGCTGGGCATAGCCCTTCGCCTCTTCCCGCAGCTCCCGGATACGCTCGCCAAGACTTTGAACCTCTTCCTTCAGGCGATTCTTCTCGGCTTCACTCGCTTCAGCTTCCTGAGCAAATCTACTCGCCTCTCTCATCAACCCCTGGAGTTGCTCTTCCAGACCTCGAACCTTCTCTGACAAGCCGTGGTTCTCTGCTTCACTAGACTCTGCCAGCTGCGCATAGTCTTTCGCATCTTCCTCCAGGCCACGGATACGCTCTTCTAAGGCTTGAACCTTCCCTTGTAGCCGAACGTTCTCTGACTCACTGGACTCCGCCAGCTCTGCATACTCTCTCGATTCTTCTTCCAAGCCATGGATACGCTCGCCAAGACTTCGAATCTCCGCCTCCAGACGGATCTTCTCCTCTTCCATCGCCTCTACCTTCATAATCGCAGTGCCCCGGTCCGATAGAGCTTGCTTCAGCTTCGCGCGAAGCTCCTCAAGCTCGGCTAAGCTCTGCTGTTGCTTGTCCTGCTCAACCTGTAGACTCTGACGGGCCGCATTCGCTTCCTTCGTAGCGAATTGCAGCTGCTGCTCGTTCTTCTCCAGTTCCTTCATCGTCTCCAACAATTTCGTTTCCAGACTACTCAGCTCTCCACTGCGCTTCTCAGCCAGCTTCTGCCATGATTTCTCATTCTGCAGAACCTTATCCAACTCGGAACGAAGCTTGCTCTCCCGCGCATTCGCTTCCTGCATATGCTGCTGCAGCTTCTTCGCCTCAGCCTCTGCACCCTGCAAGGATTGCTGGATCCCCTTCTTCTGCAGCTCCAGCTTCTCAAGATCCGCCTTCAGACGTTGTCCATCTGTCTTGGCCGTCTCTTCCCGTTGTTGAGCGGCCTTTAATTGAGCATTCAGCTTATCACGCTCACTCTTCTCTCGCTGCAAATTCTGCTCTGATGTGCGAAGCTTGTTCTGCAGCTGGGAATTGCTATTCCGCTGTTCACTCAATTGACGCTCCAGTTCCTGCACCTTATTGGCCAGCTTCAACTGCTCGGCATCTCGTTCCTTGGACAATTTGGCATACTCAGCTTCCCGATCCTTGGACAGCTTGGCATACTCCGCCTCTCGCTGCTTGATGGTCGCTTCTGCACTTGCCAGCTTGTCCGCCAGCGCCTTCTTCTGATCCTTCAAATCGCTATACTCTTCCTGGAGCTTGGCGTGCTGTTCCTCTTGCTTGGCGTTCAGTGTCCTGAACACCTCCAGCTCCTGAGCGACCGCCGCCTTGTCCTGCTGCAGACTATGCAGCTCATTCTCAAGCCGTTCCGTCTTCGCAGCCTCTTCCGTCATACGCACAGCGGTTAATACCGCTAAACGAGGAGTATCCAGATGAGAATACGCCTTGGAAATCATCCGCATCTGCTCATCCACACGCTTAGCGATTTGCTTCATATACACTTCGTCACTGCCTACAATTTTATAAGAAGTACCGTAAATATCTACGTTTACACTAATCCGGTCAGGGGTATTCAAACTTTGTGCCTCCTTCTAATCCGCGGTTATTCTGGGTGTCTGAATTTTGCATTTTTTTGCACGAAAGTCACATCGAATCGGTTACCCATACTTGATTCGATGTGACTTTGTACAATTCCTGCTCTATTTTCTTAATTCAGCAGCAAAAGTTTGTTCAAGTGCGCCAACCACAGCTCCATGCACCGCTGTGATCTCCTCATCGGTTAACGTCCGTTCCTTATGACGGTATACCAGTGACAGTGCAACGCTCTTCTTGCGTTCTCCCAGCTTGCTGTCGGTGAACACATCGAATACCTCCACGGATTCCAGCAATTCACCTGCCGTTTGACGGATCGTACCGATCAGATCTCCTGCCTGAGCCTCTTCTCCTACAACTACAGCAATATCTCGCTGCATCGATGGGAAACGCGGTAAATCACGATACACCACTGTCTCTCCCGCATAGCGGTAAATAGGCTCCAGCAGTAATTCGGCTACATACGTATCATCAAGATCCATCTCACGCTGTAATTCCGGATGAAGCTGGCCAAGAGTCCCGATCCAGAGCTTGCCTTCCGCCGTATTCAGATACATCGAAGCGGAGCGTCCCGGATGGAATCCATTCGGCTTATCCGCTTCATAGAAGATGCGTCCGTTCAATCCCAGCGTTTCGAATACACTCTCCAGCGCTCCCTTGAGATCGAAGAAATCGACATTCTCCGCCGGAGTATTCCAACGTTTCTCACTGCGAGCTCCAGTCAGCAGCATACCTAGCACGGACAGTTCCTGCGGCTGTTTCGTCAGCTTTTCCTCAGAGGATAGGAATACATTGCCGATTTCAAACAGCGCCAGATTATCCAGCTTGCGATTGCGATTATATGCCGCGATATCTGCGAGACCTGGCAGCAGACTGCTGCGCAGCACACTCCGCTCCTCGCTCATCGGCATCGCTAGCTTCACTTCATATTCCCCGTTACCCAGACGCGGGAACAGCTTGCCGCTGCCTTCTTTGACGAAGGAATATCCCATCGCCTCCTGCCAGCCACCATGCACCAGCAGATTGCGTAGAGAGCGACGCAGCGCTTGCGGCTTAGTATAACCGCCTGCTGTCGTCGGCCCTTCAATCACCGTCGTCGGGATGTTGTCATATCCATATAAGCGTGCGACCTCTTCGATCAGATCCACATCACGGGTAATATCCCCGCGACGAGTCGGAACTCGCACTTCAATTTTATTATCAGAGATCTCGCCACAATCGAAATGCAATCTGCTGAGAATCGTCTTGGTCTCCAGTGAAGAAATATCTGTTCCCAGGAAGGCGTTCAGCTTATCCAGAGACAAGGAAACGATCTTCTCTTGCGGCTGCTTAGTGACCGCTTCAACGACACCTTGATGCACGCTGCCGCCAGCATGCTTCATCATTAAGCCAGCTGCGCGATTCAAAGCCGGTATTACCGCATTCGGGTCAACCTCTTTCTCGAAGCGTTGGGACGCCTCCGAGCGTAGCCCCAGATGACGGGATGTCACTCGTACTGAGCTACCGCTGAATTTGGCCGATTCCAGTACGATATTCACCGTCTGCTCGGTTACTTCCGAATCGAGGCCACCCATGACACCAGCCAGACCGACCGGCTTATCTTCTCCGTCAACAATCAGAAGCGTGCCTGCATCCAGCTTGCGTTTCTGACCATCTAATGTAGTGAGGCCCTCATCGGATCGTGCCTGACGAACGCCGATTACGCCGCCAGCGACTTTATCCGCATCAAAAGCATGCAGCGGCTGCCCATATTCCAGCATGACATAATTCGTGATGTCCACGATATTGTTGATCGGCCGAACACCCGCCGCCATCAAGCGATTCTGCATCCATTGCGGTGAAGGTGCGATCTTCACACCTGAAATGTATCGAACCGCGTAGTGGTCGCATAAGGCTGGCGCATCTATTTTCACGGAAATATATTCACTAGCTGGCTTCTGTACTTCGACAAGATCCTTCTCCGGTGTCGGCAGCTTGATGTCTCTGCCCAGGATAGCTCCTACCTCATAAGCCGCACCCAGCATGCTTAAGCAATCCGAACGATTCGGTGTCAGATCGAAGTCAAGCACCTGATCATCAAGCCCCAACAGCTTCGAGATGGAAGTGCCGATTTCTACATGCTCCGGCAGCACCAGAATTCCCTCTTGCTGTTCCTTGGGCAGCAGCTTGTCATTCAGGCCAAGCTCTTTAGCAGAGCAGATCATACCATGGGAAGGAACACCGCGCAGCTTCGCCTTCTTGATCTTCAGGCCCCCTGGCAGTTCAGCGCCTACTAGCGCAACCGGAACCTTCTGCCCAGCATCCACATTTTTCGCTCCGCATACAATTTGCAGATCCTCGCCCTCGCCAGCATCTACGGTACATATGTTGAGCTTATCAGCATCGGGGTGTTTCTCTTTATTTTTCACATAGCCGACGACGACCTTAGTCACGCCTTTATTACGATTCTCGATCGAATCAATCTCAATGCCCGAGCGCGTAATTTGCTCCGCAAGCTCCGGGATATCTACATTTTCCAGCGATACATATTTGGATAACCATTCGGTTGATACTTTCATCTGAATTCCCCTTTCCGCTATTAAATTCTGGCAAACTGCTGCAAGAAGCGAAGATCATTGCTGAAGAAGTGACGGATATCGTCTACTCCATATTTCAGCATCGCGATCCGCTCCACACCCATACCGAATGCAAAGCCGCTATAAATTTCCGGATCATAGCCGCTCATTTCAAGCACACGCGGGTGCACCATGCCGCTGCCCAGAATTTCCAGCCATCCGGTCTGCTTACAGACCCGACAGCCATGCCCGCCGCATTTCACACAGGTCACGTCAACCTCAACGCTAGGCTCTGTGAAAGGGAAGAAGCTTGGACGCAAGCGAATTTGGGTATTGGGTCCGAACATCTTCTTGGTGAACTCCAGCAAGGTCCCCTTCAAATCACTCATGCGAATGCCTTTGCCAACCACCAGACCTTCAATCTGATGGAACTGGAAGGAGTGCGTCGCATCGTCATCATCACGGCGATAGACACGTCCCGGGCAGATTACCTTGATCGGTACTTCGCCCTTCATCTCTTCCATCGTGTGAACTTGAACTGGAGAGGTCTGCGTACGCA
Source organism: Paenibacillus aceti (assembly GCF_003614185.1). Taxonomy (GTDB): domain Bacteria; phylum Bacillota; class Bacilli; order Paenibacillales; family Paenibacillaceae; genus Fontibacillus; species Fontibacillus aceti. The sequence goes on along the minus strand of NZ_KZ987724.1, from coordinate 252,226 downwards.
TCAGCAATTCTTCCGTCAAATAGAAGGAATCCTGCATATCCCGAGCCGGATGATCCTTCGGCAAGTTCAAGGCTTCGAAATTATAATAATCGGTCTCTACTTCCGGTCCCTCGGCGATCCGGTAGCCCATCCCGATAAAAATATCTTCAATATCCTGAATAACCTGGTTCAGCGGATGAACCGCCCCCTGTTTCAGCGGACGACCTGGCAAGGTCACATCGACTTGTTCCGCCGCCAGACGCAGTTCGGTCGCTTGACGTTGGAAATAGCTGCTCTTCTCTTCAACCAACGCTTCAATAGCTCCGCGAACTTCATTCGCCACCTGGCCGATCACCGGGCGCTCCTCAGCGCTTAAAGCTCCCATCCCGCGCAGAATTTCTGTAAGCGCACCTTTCTTACCTAAATATTTGACACGCAGCTCATTCAGATGATTTCCATCCGCAACTTTGCGAAGCTGCTCTACTGCATCTTGCTTGAGTGCTTCCAAACGATCCTTCATGAACGTAGTCCTCCCTATGTTTTAGATATCCATTTCAGCTCATAAGACAACTCATTAATTAAGCGGAATTTTTGGAACAACCTCTTAAAGTTAATAGTTGACCAAAACAAAAAAAGCCCTTTCTCCCCTAAAGGGACGAAAAGACCGTGGTACCACCCTTGTTAGAACCTGCAGCCTACAATTAGACGCTCATCGCATCCAGCTGGAACAGCAGAATTCTCACTCTAACGAATAACGGCTCGTAACCGGTATCCTCTACTTAACTCTCGCCTCATCTCGGCTTTTCAGCCTTCCATAAGGACAAGGTGTTCAAGGAACAGCTCCGGAGTGAACTTCAGCAGTCTGTGTTTCGTAGAGACGCTCTCAATCCGCGGCGTCCCCTCCCTGTAAGAAGGCTTCTGCTTACTCTTCTCCATCATCGCATTACACATCATTCATACATCAGCTTGACTAATTGTTGCTTAACGACTATTATATGCAAAATTCAGCCGAATGGCAAGCTCTGAGCCGCTTGGAGCAGGATGAGGGAGTTGTTAGAGTTTTTCGAAAAAAGTCTTGCATTCCGTCTACGAAAATGATATATTATTTCTTGTCTTCAAAAGAAGAAAACACTTCACAAAAGACAACGGGACGTAGCTCAGCTTGGTAGAGCACCTGGTTTGGGACCAGGGGGTCGCATGTTCAAATCGTGTCGTCCCGACCATCATTCATATTGTGCGGGTGTAGTTCAATGGTAGAACTCCAGCCTTCCAAGCTGGTAGCGTGGGTTCGATTCCCATCACCCGCTTCCTAGAAAATCCCTTGCAGAGAGCAAGGGATTTTCTGCGTTTCAAAGTCCACCTTAGCAATCAACTCGACCGGGCTACTATGTAAAATAAGGCGGTCAGAGCAGACAGGCTTCCACCAACAATAGCAATATGGGGTTTCGTTAAAGTCCCACTGGCGCTTCATTAGAGTTCGATTCGTCTTGTGTGCCGTATGCCGCCGTTAAAGTAATATAGTTGGTTTCGTCGGAGCTCAGTTAGTGCCTCTGATGCTGCAATAGCGATCTAAAGTTTCGTTAGAGCTCATCGACAAGGTCCCAAATAGAAAAGCCTGCAAAAATACATCTTTTTATCCCAAAAATGGGCAGCTCAAGCAAAAAGCCTGCGATTATGCAGGCTTTTTCTCGTATTCGCGTGAATTCGGGCGTTACGATCCGAAATACCTGCATTTTCGCAGGAATTTCCTCTTTGAGAGGCTTATGAGGGTTAAAAGCCTGCATTTCTGTAGGCTTTTCTAGCGCGATGCCCCGAGATACCGGCGGAAGGGCGGAACGGGGGCGATAATATGACAATGCGATACTGCAATTCTGCTTGAGACTAGCAAGGCCGCCAACTCCCGCTCTCCCTCTCCCCCATCAGCTTCCTAGCCGACAAGTCGGCTAAGAAACTGATTCTCGAACACCGCTGCGGGCACGGGCTTGCTGAACAGGAAGCCCTGGCCCTCATGGCAGTTCTGCCGCTTCAAGAACTCAAGCTGTTCCGGACTCTCAACGCCCTCAGCGGTCACCTTCAGCTGCAGGTGATGTGCCATCGTCGTAATCGTGGACACGATGGCGGCGTCATTTCCGTCCAGCATCAATTCCTGGACGAAGGAACGATCGATCTTCAGACGGTCGATCGGCAGGCTTTTTAAATAGTAGAGGGAGCTATAGCCTGTTCCGAAATCATCAATGCTAATATGTATTCCCAGTTGCTTCAAGCTATGTAGCTGGCTCAGCGCCGTCTCGATATCATACGTCATACTCTCCGTGACTTCCAGCTCCAAATACTTCGCTTCCAAGCCAACCTCCTCCAGGATGGCTCCAATTCGCTCAGCGAGATTGTACTGCCGGAATTGCCGCATCGACAGATTGACAGAGACGCACACCGGCGGATAACCTGCTAATTGCCACTGTTTATTGTACTGGCAAGCCGTCCTCAGCACCCATTCCCCAAGCTGTACGATCAACCCGCTCTCCTCGGCAATCGGAATGAACTCTCCCGGCGGAATGACGCCCCGCTTCGGATGATTCCAGCGGACCAGCGCCTCCATTCCCACCATTTGATCCGTATGCAAACTGAATTGCGGCTGGAATTCGAGGAAGAATTGCTCCGCCTCCAGCGCCTTGCGCAGATCATTCTCCAGCTCGACTCTGGCCTGAATAGCCTGCTTCATCGTATCGGCATAACGTGCGAACTCCTGCCCCTGCTCCTTGGCATGATGAACAGCCATGTCGGCGTATCGAATGATCTGCTCCACCGAGGTACTATCCACAGGGAATACTGCCAAGCCCATCGAGAGCGAAATATGATACTCTGTCTCATCGAGAATGACCGACGGATTGACCGTATGAAGCAAATTCACCGCATGCTCTTCGGCAGCTGCCGCATCGTTCAACTTCGGCAAGATGACTGCGAATTCATCCTCGCCCATCCGATACACGCTCTCCGCTCCCTGGCAGACCTCGGACAGCCGCTCACCGACCTCCATAAGCATCTTGTCACCCGCACTATAACCGAGGGAATCATTAATCGCCTTAAATCGGTCGATATTAATCACCGTCACGCCGATGCAGGAAGAACCAACGGTACGAGCTGCGTGCACAAGCTCCTCCTTCATACGCCTCAGATTAGGAAGTCCGGTCAGATCATCATGATAGACCATATACTTCATCCGGGCCTCAACAGCCAGCTGATCATGGAACGGCTCCTCAATCGTAAGGCGATACACTCCCTTAAGGACGAAATAATAGGCGATAACCATATACCACTCTCCGGCTGCATGAAGCAAGCTGGTATGCATATCAACAGTCAGCAGCAGAACATGTCCCATCAGCATGAACATAAGCGCCCTAACCATCGTAAGCGCAGCGGATGAGCTATCCTTCTGGGAGCGATGAATCATCGATATAACCGCCAACACAATGACCGGAAGCGTCCCCACCCAAATGATCGTATTCCCGGTGCTGCGTCCATTGTATTCCAGCCAAGTGGAGTGACTCCACTGATATGTATATAATAGTCCGATCCCGATTACGCTTAGCAATGCGGCTGCGGTGAAGGCGATCATTTTATGCTTGCCTGAGACCTGCCGATCCTCTGTACTGAAAATAAACAAAATCCCCAATACGCCCAGCAGATGAGAAATCGCTAACAAAGTGTCGGATAGATGTAGTCCTGTCTGTACACCGAATAGCTCTAATCCGCTAAACGCCGAAATATGTAGAATATCTAATAACCCAACGATGAAAAACAGCACCGCCGCATACAAACGCTGCCGCGACAGCTTGTCTGCAAAAAGAATCCAGCCCTGTGCAAAAATCGCAAAGGAGAATGTCCCGCAGACGAGACCAGCCAGAACCAGCAGTGCTCTCAAGCTACTATCTGATATCCCCAGACTGCCTGACCTGGCTAACGCTATAAATAAGCCTAACATGCCTGCCAAGCCGAGTCCTCCTTGGATCATCGCTGTCCTTCTATCTCTCTTTGTACCCATTTGCGCTCTCAACCCCCGGAGGTATATTCATTAGTTGTACAATTCAACATCGCCCGCTCTTTTCCTGCCTTATTCCTGCAGTCGACGACAAAATTCGCACCCCCTCCATCCTCTGTCTACGACAAAAAGCCCGGCTCCCCTAAGATAACCGGACTTTTCTCAGTAAAATTTTATTTCATAATAATGGCGCTCTCTAAGCTTACTTCGTCTTGAAATTCACTTCAGGCGTCGTAAGCTTATCGTAAAAATCCACGACTTTATCCTTATCCTCCGATGCGCGAAGCGCCATCGCTGACCGAGGATGCTCATCGAACGTGCCGGTAATCATGTAGGGGATCAAGTATCCCCACTCTTCCTTCTCGCGAAGTGGAATCATTAACTCTTCGAGCACAGTCATCAATGGACGAAGATTGTATTTCGTATTTTTTAGATGAGTAACTAGTAATTCTGTAGGACAGTTCCCTGCCGCACGTCCCATTCCGTATACGGAAGCGTCAAGCAGTTCAACCCCGTGATCGGCAGCGACGAGCGTGTTTGAGAAGGCCAACTGCATATTGTTATGCGTATGAACACCTAAGCGCTTATTCGGCAAATGGGTCTTGAATTTATTCACCAGGTATTCCATATCTTTATAGTCAAGGCTGCCGTAAGAATCGACGATATATACAACGTCAACGACGCTATCCTTAATCATCTCGAACGCTTCGAGCAGCTCATTCTCCATTACATTAGACAATGCCATAATGTTGATCGTTGTCTCATAGCCGCGGTCATGGAATAATTGCACCAGCTCCAGCGCCTTATCCACATCCTTGATATAGCAAGCTACACGAATCAGATCTATCATACTTTCACTGCGTGGCTGAATATCATTCTCATCCACCCGCCCGATATCAACCAGAGCAGATAGCTTGGTCTTTCCCTTCTCAGGGATTACCTTGCGCAGGAAATCGTCATCCAGGAAGCGCCAAGGCCCCGCTTGATCTGCACCCTTTAATAGCTTGGGAGAATTCTTATATCCGATTTCCATATAATCTACGCCCGCTTCATTCAGACTAGCATACAGCTTCTGAACGAACTCCACGCTGAAATCCCAGTTATTCACTAACCCACCATCGCGAATGGTGCAATCGACAATCTTACATTTGTTCGCTTTCATCGGCCTATCCCTTTCCAATCATATATGTTTTATTATCCATCTTACTTGAAGGTAATTGAAAATGTAAAGCGAAACATATAATTTTATGTGACACTTATCACAGTTGTTTATTTTATGATTTGATATATTGATTCTAGTAATTGAGATTGATTCTCAATATCAGATATTATTAACTAATATAAATTGTTATTTAATATTAGTTCCTACATTAATAATGATCTCCCATAGATCATTATTCTTTGTCTACTTATGAGACTATTCTATATCTAAGATTCTAAACTAATTTAATAAGGAGTCGATCTACTATGTCTGCCTGTCACAACTGTCTGCTTGGTCTGAAACCGGGAATTTCCGCAGAGATATCGCATTTTGGGGCAATTGACCCTGCATTGAAGCGCCGTCTTGCTGATCTGGGAATCTCGATCGGATCGAATATCACCATTAAACGTTACTGCCCTTGCGGTGGACCGTTAATGCTGGAATGCAGCGGGCAATTGCTCGGAATTCGTCAGAAGGAAGCTGCGGAAATTAAGGTGGCTGTCTCATGAGTAGTGCAGCGCTGATCGGCAACCCGAATACAGGTAAGACCTCCCTCTTTAATACACTGACTAGTTCTTACGAATATGTAGGTAATTGGTCAGGCGTTACCGTCGAGAAAAAAGTCGGACAGCTCAAGAATAAAAGCGGAGCACTGACCGACCTCCCCGGTATATACACCTTGCATCCTTTATCGCGCGATGAAGGCATCGCTGCGGAATATCTGGTTACAGATTCACCTTCCTTATTAGTTAATATCGTCGATGCTTCTCAACTGGAGCGGAACCTGTATTTAACCTTTCAATTACTGGAATACGGGAAGCCGTTAGTCATCGGACTTAATATGATGGATGTCGCCAAATCAAATGGTCTACGCATTCACTCTGAGACTCTAGCGAGCAGTCTCGGAGTACCTGTCGTGCCGCTCGTAGCCCGGGCGGGAAAAGGCGCGGAGGAGCTGCTGCATTTGATCAGCAGCCATTCCATTCAGGCGCCGGATTTTCACATCGATTACGGAAATGCAGTTGAAGCAGCGATCAGCAACATTTCCCGGGAATTAAATTCCGTGCTGCCAGAGCATAGCCCTTCGGAGCGCTTCATCGCTCTCCAGTTACTCGAGCGCAATGATGCCGTTCTCCGTTCACTAGCGATTGGGGATGAGGTCAAAGCCAAGATCCAATCGATTTGCGATCTGGCTGAGCAAAGACTGCATAAATCAGGCGTCGAAACAACCGTTCAAGAGCATATCCATTCTGTAAGAACGAAGCTGATTCGCGATATCTGCGCAAGAGTTGTAGATGCGACGAACCGTAAGCCTAACACACTGACTGAAAAAATAGATGCCATAGTCACCCATCCAATCTGGGGGATTCCCATCTTTCTACTATTCATGCTCCTTACCTTCATGCTGACCTTCGATTGGCTCGGTACTCCGCTCTCAGACCTACTGGAGGGCTTCATATCCGGACCTGTCAGTACATGGGTAGATCAAGGACTTGTAGCAGTGGGTGCCTCGGAATTCACCCGAGCGTTATTGACCGAAGGGATCATCGGCGGGGTCGGTGGCGTACTCGTCTTCATACCGCAGATCTTCATTATGTTCCTGATCATCTCCTTCATAGAGGATTCAGGTTATATGGCACGGATCACAGTGATGATGGACAAAGTCATGGAACTGGCTGGCCTTAACGGCAAAGCGCTGATTCCGTTCATTATCGGCTTCGGCTGTAATGTTCCCGGTATCATGGCCTCGCGCAGTATCGAGCAGTCAAAGGAACGGATGCTGACGATGCTGCTCGTACCTCTGATGTCCTGCTCTGCCAGACTGCCAGTTTATGCCCTGTTCGCGGGAATATTCTTCGCCCGCTCCCAGGCGCTCATCGTATTCTCTTTATACTTGCTAGGCATTGTTCTGGCGCTTTTATTGGCCAAGCTGTTCTCCATGTTCATGTTCAAGGACTCCAAGTCCTTCTTCATGGTCGAACTGCCGCCTTACCGGATGCCGCAATCCGTTACCTTGTTCCGCAGCACTTGGGAGAAAGGCAAAGGCTTCCTGCGCAAGGCAGGGACCTTCATTCTCGGCGGCTCCGTACTGATCTGGCTGCTCACCTATCTGGGTCCTGGAGGGGTAGCAGAGACGATGGATGACAGCTTCCTGGCCTGGATCGGTGGTCTGTTCGCTTCGATGCTGCAGCCGCTTGGCTTCGGAACCTGGCAGTCAGGGGCCGCGCTGATTACCGGATTTATGGCTAAAGAGGTCGTCGTATCCACGATGGTTATTATCTATCATGCCTCGGATATGAGCGGACTTATCGGACAAATTGCAATGGCCTTTACCCCATTGCAAGCCTACAGCTTCATGGTCTTCGTATTGTTATATACACCTTGTCTGGCTACCGTAGGGGTTCTGCGCAAAGAGACGGCCTCCTGGAAATGGACTTTATTCTCTATTTTCTATTCCTTAGGGCTCGCCTACATTATGTCTTTCATCATCTATCAAGGCGGCAGATTGCTCGGATTCGCATAAGAGCCATAGATTCAAGGAAAGGAAGTGTTATTCATGGCCGATATCCTGATCGTTGGCGTCGTCTTCGGATTTGCCGCATTCGCGCTCTACCGCGGCTTCAAGAAGAGCAAGAAGGGGGCCTGCGCAGGCTGCTCCCAGCGTAATTCCTGTGCTGCCTGCAATAGCGATGATAGCAACCATTCATCAGCTTCTACCTGCAGCAAATCCTGAGAGCTCGTGTATCGAATAGCAGCAACAAAACTGGGGCATCCCACGGTCAGCTACTGACCCGGGATGCCCCTATTCTTCATATCGACCCCATACGACTCTATCGCTGTAACTGAGCTAAGCATCGGGATCATCCACCATCGGAAGCCAGATTTCAAAGATCGTTCCCGCCCCTTTAATGCTATCGACGGAAATCGTCCCCTTATGGTTTCTGACGATGCGGTAGCTGACCGACAGACCAAGCCCTGTTCCCTTCTCCTTCGTCGTAAAGAATGGATCGAACAGGTGGGTGAGCAAGGTCTTGTCTATGCCATCTCCGTTGTCCTGAATGGACATATTGACATATTTTCCTTCTGGTTTTGCTGTAATATTGATAACTCCGGAGCGATCACCTTTGACCTCTTCAATCGCATCCATGGCATTCTTGATAATATTCAATAGCACCTGCTTAATCTGTTTCACATCGATCGATACATTCATGTTCCAGTCCTCTGACATGAGCAGGTTAATCTCGCAGCCCTTCATATGCCCTTCACTTTCCGTCAGAAGCACGACTTCCTTCAACAGAGAATACACACTAACGACAACCATTTGTGGAGTAGTTGGCTTGGAAGAATTTAAGAATTCAAAGATAATATCATTGGCACGGTCAATCTCGGTCAGAATAATCCGCGCATATTCATCCTTGCCTAATTGAGCAAGATGCGGACGCAACAATTGGATGAACCCGCGGATAGTCGTCAACGGATTGCGGATTTCATGGGCGATCGCCGCTGAGATCTTCCCCAGCATGGCCAGCTTGTCATTCTGATAGGCGGTCTGTTCAATCTGCCTGAACTCCGACACATCCTTGACGCTGAGCAGAAAATCCCCATCCATCTGATCTCCATATTTCACCGTGATGAGCCAGTGGCGGCCATATTCATCGATGACCTCATGATTTTTCTTGCGATAAAAAATAGTCTCACGATAAATCCGTAGAATCTTCCTCTTCTTGAATTGGTTCAGATGTGGATGTAGTAATATTTGTAGTAAATTGCATCCGATCAATGCATGGCGCGGGGTTTCAAGGAGTTTAGCCATCTGCACATTAATAAAGGTCAGCACTCCGTCGCTATCGAATAGCATAATCCCACTATCCAGCTGCTGGAGCACATTTTCATACTTGTTCATAACAAGCTGAGTCGACTCAAACGCTTTAACGGACTCAAGTAATGTATCCTGGAATTCACTCAACAAGTTGATCCCCCTTTTCAAATGATCTACCTGCCTTGCATGCGTCAAACTTCGGTCTATATGCAACAGTTCCATTCCACGTTCCGGCATTGATCTTTACTACCAACTCCTTATATCAGCTTGTACAAAAGCCATATTTTAATCATAGTAAACTTTTTCAGAAAACGTCAATCAGAGATACTGTCGAAAAAAGAGATTTCGATTAAAAATACTCATTTTCTCTAAAAAATATGTGAAAATTGAAGAGCACCCCCAAATGAGGAGTGCCCTTGTCTGATTATCGATTAAAATCAACTTTTTCCGTTCCATGCCCCAAACTGAGGGTAGTCTCGCTAGGCTTCGTCTCGGCGATCAGCTTGCCGTTACGGAAGGAATAGCGAACCGTCGCTTGCTTGCGGATCGCCTCATACTCATTCTCGGCCGACAGGACGATGAAATTCGCCGGCTTGCCGGCTTCAATGCCATACTGATCCTCAATTTGCAAGGTCTTGGCGCTGTTCGTCGTAATCATATCGATGGAATTGACTATCTGTTCATAGCCCATCAACTGAGCGGCGTGAATCCCCATATGCAGAACCTGAAGCATCTTCCCTGTACCGAGCGGATACCATGGATCAAAGATATCATCATGCCCGAAGCATACGTTAAGCCCGGCTTCCAGCAGCTCTTTTACACGGGTCAAGCCTCTGCGCTTCGGATACGTATCGAATCGGCCCTGAAGATGAATATTGACGAGCGGGTTGGAGACAAAATGAATGCCTGACATTTTCAACAGACGGAACAGCTTGTACGCATACGCATCATTATAGGAGCCCATCGCGGTTGTATGGCTTGCCGTCGTACGCGCCCCGAGGCCGCGCTCCAGCGCTTCCTTGGCGACAACCTCAATGAACCGAGACTGCTCATCATCGATCTCATCACAATGAATGTCTACCAGACGGTCATATTTCTCCGCCAGGTCGAAGGCAACCTTCATGGAATCGACACCATATTCGCGCGTAAATTCAAAGTGAGGAATTCCGCCGATCACATCCGCTCCTAACTTCATCGCTTCCTCCAGCAGTTCTACACCGTTCGGGAACGACAGAATGCCCTCTTGTGGAAAAGCGACCAGCTGGATGTCCACATACGGAGCCATCTCCTCCTTCACCTCCAGCAGCGCCTTCAGCGCGGTCAGATCGGGGTCGGTCACATCGACATGCGTCCGCACATGCTGAATCCCTTGGGCCATCTGCCATTTAAGCGCCGTCTTGGAGCGAAGCTTCACATCCTCACGGGTCAATGTCTCTTTGCGCTGCGACCAACGCTGAATTCCTTCGAATAGCGTGCCGCTCTGATTCCATTCCGGTTCACCGGCTGTAAGCGTCGTGTCCAAATGAATATGCGGCTCAATGAATGGCGGAAGCACAAGCGCCCCGCCTACATCGATCACTTCATGTCCCGCAGCATCCACCGGGGACTTTGTCGCACTTTCGAATTTCCCGTCCTGTACAACAATATTCCATAGTCCCTCTTGAGCTCTTAATTTTGCATTTTGAATAATCATTGATGAACCCCCTCATTAACTATCTTCGTAGTCGTTGTCTGTCCCTCACGTAGAGGAAAGCATTTCATAGCGATCACATAGATCACAGCTGTGCCCAAAATCCCGTTGATCGGCGGAATCCCCGGTACGAACTTGGCGATCAACACGCCTCCTACCCAGGCGATCAGAGCATTCCAATTCACTTGTCTGAATTTCATCTCTTCGAACTTCTGATACTTGCCGCGCTTGAGCAAGAAGAAGTCGGTCAACAGAATCGCCCCGATCGAAGGCAGCACAGAGCCTAATACCGTAAGGAAGCCGACGAAATGGTTATAGAGCCACATCGCGGCAATCGTACCTAGAAGCCCGTTTCCGATCACGAATTTATTGCGCGATATTTTCGTAATATTAGAGAATCCCAGACTTGAAGCATACAGCGCATTCTCATTCGTGGTCCAAATGTTCAAACCGAGTACGATGATGGCTGGCAGGATCAAGCCTTGCAGGAACATAACATCGGAGATATCCGATTTGTCATATACAATCGCACCCACTGCGCCGAATAAGAACATTAATGAATTTCCGAGGAAAAAGGCCAGCACCGTCGAAACCACCGCGGAACGGGTCGTCTTGGCGAATCTTGCAAAGTCAGGTGTTAACGTCCCTCCGCTGATAAAGGAACCGATGCAGACCGTTAGAGCTGTCGCAAGCCCGATCGCTTCAGCCGGTTGATAAGCCACTAATCCTTGCAGGCCTCCCGCTTTCTCCGTCGCCTCGATGACCGAATAACTGCCCAGGATCGCAATCGAAGGCACAGATACAACTCCGAGAATTGCCAAAGCTTTTATGCCGTAAATCGCCGTTACCGTCATCAGTATCCCGGAAATAAGGATCAGAACGTACACATTCATGCCGGTCATTTTCTGTACCGGAACGGCAAACATCGCGACACCGACGCCAAACCAGCCGACCTGCGTTAAGCCGAGCAGCAATGAGGACAGATAAGAGCCTTTTTCCCCGAACGCATATCTAGTCAGCAGATGAGTGGACAGCCCTGTCTTCGCCGCGATATAGGCCAGAGCCCCGGTGTATACACCAAGGATCAGGTTACCGGCCAGTACAATCCAGATGAATTGGGAAAACTTAAGTCCGTTGCCGAGCGTACCGCCTGACCACATACTGGCGGAGAAGAAGGTGAATGCCAGCATGACGGCGAGAATTTTCCAAAATCCGTTACGGTGTGCCTGCGGCACAGGTTCTAGCGAGAATTCCAAATCTACTTTTTCCATAGCAGCCTCCAATGTTGATTGATACCGTTAGATGCTAGTACATACTTGGAGATCACCGAACCGTGCAAAATTTCAATCGATTTGCAAATAAAAAAGGCATATTGCCGTTTCTGACAATACGCCTCTTCTACTCATGACCAAATAAGCACAACTATGCTGTATTCGGATCATAAAGTCCGCTGTCCTTGCCAGTCTCACGGGACTGATTTAAAGGTATCAATATAAAGTTGTTAACATTATCACAAAAAAACTTCCGTTTGTCACTGCAAGAAAATGGAAAACTCTATTTTTGCAGCAATTTTGTTCTGCGCCGGCTCATGACCGCAAGTCGTTTTTTAAGTTCTTTTTCCCATTTAGCATCCCCGATATGCTTCGCAAAGGCCAGCAGGTCCAGGGACATATCGATTTGGCTCTGTACGATATCTAGCGGATCCTCTTCCTCACAATTCACGCAATTGCAAAAGATCGATTCTTCGTCCTCCATCACAAAATCCTGGAAGTCAATCTCCGAGACCCCGTCACCATGTGCGTACTCTGCTAAAATCTCATATTCATTCTCCACTTTATAATGGACCTCCACCCGATGACATACCGGGCAGAACAGCAAGGGAACGTTATGAACCTGGGTACGATAATGCTTCAATGTCCCCTTCGTTCCAAGCATACTAGCACCGCAGCAAAAACTCATCCCCTGTCACCCTTTCCAGATCCTTGTTCAATTCACTACAGTATTATATCCAGCGAAATAAGTGATTTCAAATAATTTATTCGAGAATGGAGTTAGTAATTCCTCTGTGATCCACGAAAATATTACCAAAAATCCAAAACTGCAGCATTTTGGGGGTTAAAAAGCCCCCTGTATGGTCCTAAACCAGACAGAGGGCTTGTTATTATGAATTAATAATTATGCTTGCATCGCCGCGACGATCAGATCTCCCATCTCCTGGGTCCCGACCGCCGTGCTCTTATCTACAGCGATATCTCCGGTACGATGTCCCGCGTTGAGAACATCGGCCACCGCCTTCTCAATCGAATCCGCCGCATCCGCATAGCCGAAGGTCATTCTGAACATCAGCGCGAGCGACAGGATCGTCGCGATCGGATTCGCCAGGTTCTGGCCAGCGATATCCGGGGCTGATCCATGAACCGGCTCGTACAGGCCGAAGCTTCCTTCCCCAAGCGAAGCCGAGGATAGCATGCCGATGGAACCCGTTAACATCGCTGCTTCATCGCTCAGAATATCGCCGAACATATTCTCGGTCACGATGACATCGAAGCTGGCTGGGCGGCGCAGCAGCTGCATCGCGCAGTTGTCTACCAGTACATGCTCCAGCTCCACATCCGGATATTCCGGAGCGATGCGATTCACCACTTCACGCCATAGACGGGAAGTCTCCAGCACATTCGCTTTGTCCACCGAGGCCAGCTTCTTGCGGCGCTTCTGGGCGATCTCGAACGCTTGGCGTACGATGCGCTCTACTTCACTCACATTATAAGCGCAAGTATCGACCGCTTCCTGCCCCTGCTCGGTCTCGCGACGGAATTTCTCACCGAAGTAAATACCGCCGGTTAACTCACGCACCACGATCAGATCGGTACCTTCCAGCACCTCCGGCTTCAACGTAGAGGCGTCCTTCAGACAATCGAAGACCACAGCTGGACGCAGGTTGGAGAATAACCCCAACGCCTTGCGAATGCCGAGCAGACCTGTCTCTGGACGGAGTTCCTTCGGGTTGTTATCCCATTTTGGCCCGCCGACCGCACCGAGCAGTACCGCATCCGCATCGCGGCAAATATCGAGCGTCTCTTGCGGCAGCGGCGTCCCTTTCTCATCGATGGCGATCCCTCCGAATAGCGCATGTTCGGTCTCGAAGCGGTAGCCGAACAGCTCCTCCGTACGCTTCAACACCTTCTCCGTCTCCGCCACTACCTCGGGTCCGATCCCATCTCCGGCAATAACAGCAATCTTTTTCACGTCAGCCATGATCCCATCTTCCTCTCCTAAGCATTTGACGAATATCTCCTTACTCTGTTGTAACATAACCGCCCGGACTAGACCAAGATATAGAATCTATTAGACTTATAGGTTTTGACTATAAGCTGATGTAAAGAAAAGCACGGAATACCAGAAATCTCCCGTGCTCCCCCTTATTAATCATGATACTTTTCGGCAATGGCGTTCGCGGTAACGATCGCTTGGTATACATCATCCGGGCTGACCGGGAACGGCATATTGCCCATCGTATCTCCCTCGGCGCATGCATCGGCCGCGACCTTGCGCCACTCTTCCTCAACGAACTTCTCCATGCCAAGATCCTTCAGTGTCAGCGGCAGATTCACTGCTTTGATGAGATGGATCACCGTCTCCAGTTCTTCCCGTGGAGCATTCTCCAGGACCAGTGGGCCAGCAGACCGAAGGTTACCTTCTCCCCATGCTGCGCTTTATGCAAGGATTCCACTGCCGTCATGCCGTTATGGATCGCATGTGCCGCCGCCGATACCAACGATAATATTGGCTCCGGCTTGACGCGCCAGCTCGCGGTTCCGTTCAATTTCCCCCTTCGTGATCTGGTAATTGAATTTCTCGAATACCGCTTTATGGCCTCCCTCCTGAATAGACTTGCCCGCTTCTAGCAACCTTAGATTGTGCAGATTTGCCCAACATTATAAATTTCCGGACGCTTCTGCCGGAGCTCTAACGAAACGCCATATCGTTATTCGAACAAAATCAGCACCTATTCCCATCTAACGAAACACCATACCGCTATCTGAGCAGAAATCTACCATTCAACCCCTTTTTTGACGCATTAGCGATATCCAGTTTCGTTAGATTTTGAAATCGCTCCTTTTGGCGCAAATAGCGATACGTAGTTTCGTTAAAATTTGGGGCAGCCTAGTATTTGCAGTATGTTCCTTCACCTTGGCCTGATTTCCCTTGAAAATAAGAAAAAGCCCGCAAATATGCAAGCTTTCTCCTCATCACAAACACTATAACGTATTAAAACTCCTCGTACACCTTCGGATCTTGATTTTTCAAGCGGCCGTCTGGGCGGGACATTCCAGAGATCAAATTCATCTCCGCCTCATCCAAGGCGAAGTCGAAGATCAGGAGGTTCTCCTGCTGCCGTGCGGCGGAAGCCGATTTAGGGATCGGTATCGCTCCCAGCTGATAATGCCAGCGCAGAATGATCTGCGATGCCGACTTACCATGACGTGCGGCGATTTGACGAACCGCTTCGTCATTAAACACCTCGTTGCCACGAGCGAGTGGGCTCCAAGACTCCGTTACGATACCATGCTCTTCATTCCATGTCCGCTGCTCCGCTTGGTTGAAGAACGGATGCAGCTCGATTTGGTTCACGCAAGGGATCACGCCAGTCTCCCGCTCCAACCGTTCCAAATGCTCTGGCAGGAAATTGCTAACGCCGATCGAGCGGATAAGCCCCCACTTTTTCGCATCGATCAACGCCTGCCAAGCCTCCACATAATGATCCTGGAGCGGATTCGGCCAATGGATCAGGTATAAATCATAATAATCCAGCTGCGCTCGATACAGCGACTCCTGGATCGCCTTCACCGCTTTGTCGTACTCATGATAGCGACCCGGTAATTTCGACGCGATGATCAACTCTTCCCTCGGTAACGCACTGCGTCTTACCGCTTGGCCGACCGTTCCTTCGTTCTCATAGTTATAGGCGGAATCGATCAGACGATAGCCCGAATGGATCGCGCTGACGATCGACTGCACGCCTTCGCTGCCGCGAAGTGTATAGGTGCCCAAACCGATGGCCGGTAGCTTAAGCCCATCATTTAACGTGATTTCCGGAATCATCTGACTCAATATGAACACTTCCTTTCACTAGTAATTTTAGGTTATCACATTCGCTAAAAATTTCATAACGGTCAAAGTTAACGACTGAAGCGGATCTTAAGCGCAGCAAAAAAGGCCGACCTCAGCGCGCTCTCCTATGTTACAGAAGCAGTGAGTGTCGACCTTTTGAAAGATTTATTGTAGCTCAAACTGACTTAATTCAAGGCTTTTGAGCCGATTCAGCGCATCCACATAAGCGCGGGCGCTGGCTTCCAGAATATCCGTGCTTACGCCGCGGCCCTGTACGGTATGTTCACCTTGCGTCATGACAACATGAACCTCGCCCTGGGCATCCTTCCCGTAGCTGATCGATTTGATCGAGTAATCCGATAGGGTCACGGTCACGCCCGTAGCCTGGTCAATCGCATTATATATTGCATCGACCGAGCCGTTGCCCTCAGCTTCTCGCTGCAGCGTCTGGCCTTCCGCGGTGATGATGCGTACTCTGGCCGTCGGCGTCGATTCATTGCCGTAGGACACATGGATCGCCTGCAATTGATATGCTTCCGGTGTATCCACCAGCTTCTCTTGCAGCAGAGCATGCAGATCCTGATCGGTAACATCCTTCTTCTTGTCAGCCAGCACCTTGAATTTGGCGAAGGCTTCGTTCAGGCGCTCATCATCCAGCCTGTAGCCAAGCTCGATCAATCTTTCGCGGAAAGCGTGGCGGCCGGAGTGCTTGCCAAGCACCAGCTTGCTCTCCTTCAGGCCGATCGTCTCCGGCGTCATGATCTCATAAGTCGTCTTCTCCTTCAGCATGCCATCCTGATGAATCCCCGACTCATGGGCAAAAGCGTTGGCCCCGACAATCGCCTTGTTCCCCGGCACGACCATCCCTGTCAAGCGGCTGATCAGACTGCTCGTGCGAGCGATCTCCGACAGCTCAAGCGTCGTCTTGGCCCCGAAGAATTCACTGCGCGTCTCCAGCGCCATCGCCACCTCCTCAAGCGCCGTATTACCAGCCCGTTCACCGATCCCATTGATGGTTCCCTCGATCTGATCGGCTCCGCCGAGAATCGCGGCCAAGGAATTCGCCGTCGCCATGCCCAGATCATCATGGCAGTGCGCGCTCAATTGAATCTTCTCGATGTCCGGAACTCTCTCCTTCAAGGTCTTGAAGATATTCCCGTATTCATAAGGGTACAGATATCCTACCGTATCCGGAATATTCACGACCGACGCTCCTTCACGGATCGCCATCGCCGTCATTTCGCACAAGAAGTCGATCTCTGTACGCCCGGCATCCTCACAGGAAAATTCGATCTTGGAGAAGTATTGACGCGCATATCTTAGCGCGGCCTGCGCTGTCTCCAGCACCTGCTCCTTCTCCATCTTCAGCTTATACTGGCGATGGATCGGGCTCGTCGCGAGGAAGATATGAATACAAGGGTCCTCCGCTCCCTTGAGCGCTTCCCTTACCGCATCGATATCCTGGATCCGCGAGCGGGACAGGCCGATGATGGTCGAGTTCTTGATCGCCCGGGCAACTGCATTGACAGCCGCCAGGTCGCCTGGCGAGGCGGCAGGAAATCCAGCCTCAATCCGGTCGATGCCAAGCCTCTCCAATTGATAGGCAATCTCCAATTTCTCACGGGTATTCAGATTCACTCCCGGGGACTGTTCTCCATCCCGCAGGGTGGTATCAAACATATAAATTTTGCGCACCTATGTACACCTCCTGTACGAATACCTGATAAAACCAATGCGGCACATACATAAGCACGGCCGCATTGGGGGATGGTTACTAGAACGCTTTAACTCCATAATTAATTAAAGCGAGGGCTTAGAAGGATGACTCAGACTTTCAAACTTGAGACAGTCTACGTCATCACACTACATACATAAACATATGACGCCCGATTCATTGTATAACGAGAAAGCTATTATTTTTTGATCCAATGCATGAGTCCGCGGAGCTCCCCGCCTACCACTTCGATCGGATGATTCGCTTCGTTGCGGCGAG
Source organism: Paenibacillus aceti (assembly GCF_003614185.1). Taxonomy (GTDB): domain Bacteria; phylum Bacillota; class Bacilli; order Paenibacillales; family Paenibacillaceae; genus Fontibacillus; species Fontibacillus aceti. The sequence goes on along the minus strand of NZ_KZ987724.1, from coordinate 234,395 downwards.
TTGCTGTCAAGAAAGCACGGTTGGATTGGTTCTCCAGGATAAAGTCGCGAGCGAATTTACCTTGTTGGATATCCGCCAATACTTCCTTCATCGCCTTCTTCGTTTCGTCGGTCACGATGCGAGGTCCTGTTACATAGTCGCCGTATTCCGCGGTGTTAGAGATCGAATCGCGCATCGTTGCCAATCCACCTTCATAGATCAGGTCTACGATCAGCTTCATTTCATGCAAGCACTCGAAGTATGCCATTTCCGGCGCATAGCCTGCTTCTACCAGTGTTTCAAAGCCAGCCTTGATCAGGGCGCTAACGCCGCCGCACAATACCGCTTGTTCACCGAACAGATCCGTTTCTGTTTCTTCACGGAAGGAAGTCTCGATAACCCCAGCGCGAGTACAGCCGATCCCTTTGGCATAAGCAAGACCGATTTCCTTCGCCTTGCCTGTAGCATCCTGATGGATAGCGATCAAGCCTGGTACCCCGAAGCCTTCCACATAAGTACGGCGAACCATATGGCCCGGAGATTTAGGAGCTACGAGCAATACGTCATTGTCTTGGGAAGGAACGATTTGACCAAAATGAACGTTGAAGCCGTGAGCGAACAGAAGAGCAGCGCCTTTCTTCAGGTTCGGTCCGATTTCACTTTGATACACAGCAGCCTGAGTCTCGTCTGGCATCAAGATTTGTACTACGTCAGCGCGCTTGGTCGCTTCAGCTACGGACAACACTTCGAAGCCATCCTCTTTCGCTTTATCGAATGATTTGCCTTCACGAAGACCGATAATTACGTTCAAGCCGCTCTCCCGCAAGTTCTGAGCATGAGCATGGCCTTGGCTGCCATAACCGATAATTGCAATTGTCTTTCCTTTCAAAACACTAAGTTCTGCGTCCTGTTCATAATACAAAGTAACTGCCATGATTATAACCCTCCTAAATAATGTCGGACTGCTTGCAGCATGTCCCATAAATTTGATTCTCCGCCTGTTAAGCGGGTGCTTCAGAGGGCCGTCGCAGCGTTAACGAAATGCAGACGTTGACTAGACCGCTCCTCTCAAACCCCCGCTCACAGGAGCGGATGATGCTTGCATACCAACGAAACGTAACGGAATGTAACTGACTATCCGCGCGGCATGGCTGTTACGCCAGTCCGCGACAACTCGCGGATACCATAAGGGCGAAGCAGTTCGATCATCGCATCGATCTTCTCGGTATCCCCGATGACCTGTACGACCATGCTGCCGGAGCCGATATCGACGACCGCGGCGCGGAATGTTTCAACGACGCCCATAATTTCCGGGCGCTCCGCCGGCTCCGCCTTCACCTTGATCAAGGCTAATTCACGGGATACCATTGGATTGGCGCTTAAATTCACGACCTTGATGACGTCAATCAGCTTGTAGAGCTGCTTCTCGATCTGCTCCAGCGTCGTGTCATCCCCTTGGGTCACGATGACCATCCGGGACAATCCCTGTTCCTCCGACTGACCCACCGTAATGCTCTCGATATTGAATCCGCGACGGCCGAACAATCCGGACACACGCTGCAGCACACCTGGCTGGTCATTCACTAATACGGCGATTACATGGCTCTTCGTCATCATTCACAGTCCCCCATCAGCATTTGATCAATAGTGGAACCTTGAGGAACCATCGGATATACGTTTTCTTCCTTGCGAACCACAAATTCCACCAGTACCGGCCCGTCTGTATCCAGCGCTTCTTGCCAAGCCTGCTCAGCTTCCTCCTTGCTGCTGGCTCGAAGCCCCTTGACTCCATAAGCTTCGGCGAGCTTCACGAAGTCCGGACTGCCGGCAAGATCGATATGGCTGTAGCGGTTGTCGTAGATGAGTTCCTGCCACTGTCTTACCATCCCGAGCACCTGGTTGTTAATAACGACGATCTTGACCGGGATTTTGTTGATCGCACAGATCGCAAGCTCTTGGGCACACATCTGCATTCCGCCGTCCCCGTTAATCGAGATCACCAGACGATCAGGGTGGGCCATCTGTGCGCCGATCGCAGCCGGGAAGCCGAAGCCCATCGTGCCAAGTCCGCCCGAGGTGATGAAGGAGCGCGGATGGTTGAATTTATAATACTGCGCCGTCCACATCTGATGCTGCCCTACATCGGTCGTTACGATCGCTTCCCCCTGGGTTGTATCGTTCAACAGCTCGATTACCCATTGCGGTTTCAGACCGTCTTCTTCGGAATCTATATACTTGTACGGCTTTTCTTGCTTCCAGCTGATGATCTGTGCTCTCCAGGCATCCGCCTTGCTGCTGTATCCAACCACCGGATTCAACATATCCAGCACCGTCTTCACGTCACCGACAATCGGGATATCCGTCTTGACGTTCTTGCCTATCTCCGCCGGATCGATATCGATATGAACGATCTTGGCATAAGGTGCAAAGCCGTCCAGCCGTCCTGTCACGCGATCATCGAATCTGGCTCCGATACAGATCAGCAGATCCGCTTGCTGAATCGCTTGATTGGCGGTATAAGTACCGTGCATTCCCGGCATCCCCATCCACAGGTCATGACCGCTTGGGAATGAACCGAGTCCTAGCAAGGTCGTCGTCACGGGTATGCCTGAACGATTGACGAATTCGTACAAGCTTTCATGGCCTCCGGAGTAGATGACACCACCGCCGGCCAGTATCACCGGTCGCTCCGCTTTGGAGACTGCCGCCACCAGCTTATCAAGCTGAAGGCGATTCGGCACTACCGTCGGATGATAGCCGCGCAGGTCAACCGACTGAGCTGGCTCGAAGGTTACTTTCTGTGCGGAGACATCCTTCGGAATGTCGATTAATACCGGTCCCTTGCGGCCAGAGTTGGCGATATGGAACGCCTCGTGGATAACCCGCGGCAGATCCGCAGCATCTCTGACCAAATAGCTATGCTTCGTAATCGGCATCGTGATGCCGGTAATATCCGCTTCCTGGAATGCGTCGGTACCGATCAGGCTCGTAGCCACGTTCCCGGTAATCACTACCAGCGGCACCGAATCCATATAGGCTGTGGCAATTCCTGTTACGGTATTGGTCGCTCCTGGTCCGGAGGTCGCGATGCAGACTCCAACTTTACCGCTGGCGCGTGCATAGCCATCTGCCGCATGAATCGCTCCCTGCTCATGTCTAGTCAGCAGGTGGTGGAAATCATCGAATCCGTACATCGCGTCATAGATGTACAGGACTGCGCCGCCCGGATAACCAAAGACACATTCGACACCTTCCAATAGCAAACTGCGAAGCAAGATTTCCGAGCCTGTAATGACTTCCGGTTTCATCCATTTCTCACGTAATTGTTCTGTAGACCGCATTGCTGGCATTTGCGCGCTCATCAGTCATCCTCCTTCCAAGATTTGAATCCTCTAATTTTTGTTATGGGATATAAAACAAAAAACCTTCCATCCGTCGAAATAGTTATATCTACTTCGAGGGACGAAAGGTTATTACTTCCGTGGTACCACCCAAGTTCACCTGACGCTTCACAGCATCAAGCCTTAACAGGTATGCACACTTAACCCGTGCTTACCTGTGGTCTCTAACGCAGACCTGACGATTCTCCCTAATAAGCTTGGGCGGGACTATACCTAGGATTAGTCCGCTGGCCTTTCAGGAAAACAGCTCCGAGGTGAGCTCGCATTTAAGGGATATTGGTGGTGGTCTCAGCAAATCCATCCACTCTCTGAGCAAAGAGCCCCTAAACCTTCGTCCTCTTCATCGCCGATTCAATATTTTGTCATGAAAATGTTTAGAAACATTATATGATCAGTTCACAGCCAGAGTCAATACCCTTTTTTCCAAGGCTAGTTAAAGCAGATAGCTCATGATCCGGTTGGAACGCTTCTCCCCCCTGCTGTCATATGATAAACAACAACGCCTGTTTTCCGGCTATAAAACCAGCATTGGAAAGTCTTCCCGAGCTCTAACGAAACTCCATATCGCTATTTTCACGAAATAAGCATCCACCCAAACCTAACGAAATACCATAGCGTTATTCCGGTGAAAATCCACTATTTTGTCCCCTATTGGCTCTAATAGCGATACCCAGATTCGTTAGATTTTGAAAGGGCTGCTTTTGATGCAAATAGCGTTACCTAGTTTCGTTAAAATTTTAGGGCGTTAGAGCAGCCTTTGTTTCACGTCCTCAAAAATCAGATTTTCAGCAAGCTAAGACCCAAAGGAGGGGTTACTGACGAATGATCCGCTATAGAAGGCCCAGGCAGGATGATCCTGTCATTATCGACTTGATCGAGAAGGAGCTTGTCCCCTATTCCCATCTTCCTCCGGAGGAAATAACCGCTATCTTCAAGGATATCCCCAAGCGGCTGGCCCGCGGGATCACGTTGGTCGCTTCGCCCTATTATGAGGCCGATCCGGTCGCGTTTATTCACTTCATGATCCATGGAGAATTGTTATATATTGACATGATGGCCGTAGCACCGGCGCATCGTCGGCAGCAGCTTGGAAAGACGCTAATGTCCCAGGCCGAGAGCTATGCCGGAGCACGTGGATGCCGACGGGCCAAGGTGATGGTGGACCAGGGGAATCCCCGAGCCCACACCTTCTACCGCAAGCTCGGGTATAAAACGATTCGCTATATCGATCAATCGGAATGCTATGAGCTGGAGAAGCAGCTACCTGTAAGGGTATAAGTCTGTTAGAGGAAAGGGCCGTATCCGTAGCCATACGGATAACCGCCATAACCATAACTACCGGGACCATAACCGCCGTACCCTCCATAGCCGCTATAACCATAGCCGCCGCCGTATGGGCCATATGCACCATAACCATAGGGTGCGCTGCCGATGGCGAGCAGATCGAATAATACGAGCGGGATCAGCGCCTTAGTCTTCACCTTCTTGCCCGGATTCTGCCGCAATACCAAGCGGTTGCCGCTGATTTTTACCAGCTTGCCGGTTACGAATCCGCCGTCCTTCTTGTAAGCGACGATGGACTTGCCAACCCATTTCTCAGCCTCTCTCCTGGTCACTGTTCTACCCATCATCCATCCTCCTTCCAGAATCGTCCAAGATCCACTGACAAAGCGTTATTCCTCAAGCCTGAAGCATGCGCCCTATCTTCCATCAGCTTATTCATGAGCGATTCAGTCCGCATATGCCATCGCCTTTAATCCAAAAAAACAGGCATCCAAAAATGGATGCCTGTCTCTTTTAAATATATAATTAAGCGTTGATTTTTTGCTTAGCTACAGTAGCCAAGGAGTTGAACGCTTCAAGATCGTTCACAGCCAGATCCGCAAGCATTTTGCGGTTGATGTTCACTTCAGCCAGCTTAAGGCCGTGCATCATTTTGCTGTAAGTCAAGCCATTCATACGTGCAGCCGCGTTAATACGCACGATCCACAATTTGCGGAAATCGCGTTTTTTCACACGACGGTCACGGTATGCATATTGCATGGATTTCATAACTTGCTCATTAGCTGTTTTGTAGATGCGGTGCTTCGAACCAAAATAACCTCTAGCCAGTTTCAGTACTTTTTTATGACGACGACGAACCACGAATCCGCCTTTTACTCTTGCCATATTAATAAACCTCCCAGAAAAATTGTGTTAGATTATTTCAAATTTGCAAGCTGCTGTTTCATGCGGCTAACGTCACCCGAATAAGCTACTGGGCTGTTAGCCAGTACGCGTTTGCCGCGTTTGGACTTATGAGACAGCAAGTGGTTGCGGTTCGCTTTGTAGCGTCTTACTTTACCAGTTCCAGTAATTTTGAAGCGTCCTTTCAGACTGCTGTGGGTTTTCATTTTAGGCATGGTATATCCCCCTCAAATTGTGTGATACGGTGCTCATCCACAGGTCGTCGCTTTAAGGACAACCCTAATGAATGCGCACGCGCTTTTTTAGTTGCTTTTCGGTGCCAGAATCATAATCATACTGCGGCCTTCCAGCTTCGGAATCCGTTCCACCGAGGAAATCTCTGCGACCTCTTCCTTGACACGGTCAAGGATCTTCTTACCGATATCAGCATGGGTGATTTCACGGCCGCGGAAGCGTACCGAGCATTTCACCTTGTCGCCGTCCTTCAAGAATTTGATGACATTGCGAAGCTTGGTCTGGAAATCATGTTCCTCGATATTGGCACGGAACCAAACTTCCTTGACATCGACAACTTTTTGATTCTTGCGGGCTTCCTTCTCTTTCTTCTGTTGCTCATAGCGGAATTTACCATAGTCCATAATCCGGCATACCGGCGGCTTGGCAGTTGGCGCTACGTTCACCAGATCAAGATTCAAGTCCACGGCCATTTGCAGGGCTTCACGCAGCGGCTTGATGCCGATCTGTTCACCTTCAGCGCCTACCAAACGGACTTCCTTCGCACGAATCTCTTCATTGATCATGTGTTCCTTACTAATAGTTCTCCACCTCCGAAAAATATTCTGATCCTACGACCGATATAGTTCAAAAGAAAAGGGATGCAGGTTCACGCCCGCATCCCACTTGATCGTCAATTCGCCATGAATAGTACATTCATAAATTAACGGATCAATACCAGCCAACACGTAGTCGGACAGGTGAGAAGCCACGGCCTCTGCTTGCAATCCTGATTAATACCGAAGACTAATGTATCATACTTCTGAATACTATGTCAAGAATTGTTTTTGAAAATATAAACCCCATATTACCCCTGCTTGCTCTGTACTTCTTCCAAACGCACCACTCTGGTGTGCTGAGTATGGCTCCAGTGCTTGTTGTTCTGCGTGAAAAAGGCGTAGAACGTAATCGGCCACCAGGAAATCAGGTAGATCGGGAACAGCACCAGATAAGCATACACCTTCTTGGATTTGACCTTCTCCAGCACCATGGCCGCCAGGAAAATAAACACGTTGGCCGCAATCGCCAGAAATGAAATCCACAGCGGGAAGTAACTGTACAAGGTCGCAAAATGCGGCCCGCTAAGCAGCGACTGGTCAACCCATATCAGCGCGGTCAGCAGGAAGGTCAGCAGAACGATATATACGTTCACACCATACAATGCCATATCCAGCTTCACCAGATTACGCTCCTTGATGCTCTTCCACAGCAGCGGGAAGAAATAACGGCGGGCCACCGTAAAGTGCCCTTGCATCCAACGCAGACGTTGACGGGCCGACGCCTTGAAGGTCAGTGGCTTCTCGTCAAACAGCTTCGCATCATAGTTAAATACCGGGTACACCCCGCGGTTAACACAGCGCATCGTAAATTCCAGGTCCTCGACGAGAGAGGTCGCTCCCCAGCCCATTTCCTTGAGCAGATCGGTCTCGAAGCACATGCCTGTACCACCGAGGAAGTTGGCCATGTTGAGATTATGGCGAGATAGCTGCCACAGACGGTTACAGTACCAATAGGAGATCCCGTATGCGGCGGTAATCCAGGAGTCCTCCGGGTTCTTCGTATCGATATAGCCCTGAATAACCCGCGCCCCACCACAGAGATCATTATTCATCTCGGTCAGGAAATCCGGATGAGCCAAGTTATCGGCGTCGAACATAACGATCGCGTCATATTGACGAGGCATCTTCCATAATTCCTTCAGCATCCATTCGATCGCATAGCCCTTCCCGCGTAGATTCGGGTTGGTGCGAACACATGCGTTCATCCCGTGGCTGCGTACAATTTCAGCTGTACGGTCAGTACAGTTATCGCAAATAACAAATACATCGTACAATTCTTTTGGATAATTGAGATGCTTGAGGTTCTCCATCAGAGCCCCTACAACCTTCTCTTCGTTATGCGCTGCGACGAGCACGGCAAATGATTTATTCGGCTCATAATGTACCTTTGTCTTTTTCTTGTACAAGCCGAACAACGACAAACCAAATTGATAGAGCCCAACGACAGCGAGCACAACCTGCAGTACAATCAAAATAGCCTGAAACATGTTGTTTTTGTACCCCCTTCAAAACTCCATCTCTTGTTTTTTTGTTTTTTGCGGAGTTTTTAATGACCCTTCTTCTTCATTATGTTTTTGAGAAAAAACATTTTCTTACATTGCATTACGATTTTCCATGACTTCGGCCTATTTGTCAAAAACGATGTAACGTCATCGTGGCGTAAATATCGACCGGAGCCACCCTCTATTCAAGCATGATCCACCGCAACTCTATTTCAGTGCAGTTTGGTCTTATTTTCATCCATTTAGACGGTTTTTATTTCTTTAGACCCCCTTTTTTATCGGAATGTTAATTTTTTGGCCTTTCCAATACATCCTTAATAACGAAAACAACACAAAAAAGTTACTTAATTCTTCAATATTGTTTACATAAATTTGTTATCATTAAAACATTGTAATGCCCTTATTAACAGAAATCAAAAATCTGCTGCTTAAAAGCGTTCAACCCTTGAAAAGGCAACAAAATAAAAATATGATAAGTCTAACTCGGAAATGACATGCTACTACTGCTCGCCAAATTATATCGGAGGTATCCTATGAATTCCTTGCTTCAAAAGCTTACTCTGCTCGACCAAAAGATTTTTAAAGGAATTAACGGACGTTTACATCGTAAATCCTTAAATTTCGGATTTTATTATATCACGCATTTAGGCGGAGCCTGGTTTACAATTATAACCACTGTGCTCGTCTGGTATTTCACAGCGAATCCATGGAGTCGTCTGGGGCTGCAGGCCTTAACCGCCTTGTCTTTAAGCCATATACCAGTGGCTATAGCCAAGAAGATCTACCCGCGCATCCGCCCTTATTTGGCGCTTCCGGACACGAAGACTTTTCCGAATCCGCTGACCGACCATTCTTTTCCTTCCGGGCATACGACGGCGATTTTCTCTATCACCATGCCGTTCATGGTCGTCATGCCATCGCTTATTTTTGTGCTAGGACCAATCGCTCTGCTCGTAGGAATATCCAGAATTTATCTGGGGCTGCACTACCCGTCAGACGTGCTTGCAGGGGCAGTCATCGGGTCCTCCGTAGCGTTTGGAACTGTTGCATTATGGACGTAAACGGGATATTGTAGTTGGTAGAAAACCTTGCAGGAAAAGGTGAAACCAAAGTGCAAAAACAAAGAGTATTGCTTTTATCTGAGGGGTTTGGAGCAGGACATACGCAAGCAGCATATGCACTTTCCAGCAGTTTACGCAAAATTGCTCCGCATATTCAGACGAGAGTGCTGGAACTGGGCAGTTTTCTTAACCCGCGGGTAGCGCCAGTCATTATAACTGCCTATAAGAAGACGGTATCCTCCCAGCCTCGGCTCGTTCGCATGATGTATCGCAGCAATTATAATAAATCTTTGAACCGTTTCACGACGCTTGCTCTTCATCGGATATTCTATACACGGACTTTACAGATCATACGTCAGTTACATCCCGATGTCATCGTCTGTACTCATCCGATTCCAAGCGTGGTTATTTCGCGGATCAAGCGGCTCGGCTTCGATGTACCGCTATGCACTGTCATTACGGATTATGATGTGCATGGCGCCTGGGTCAGCCGTGAGGTGAACCGTTATCTCGTATCGACCGAGCAGGTCAAAGAGAAGCTTCTTGAACGGGGGGTCGGGGCCGCCAAGATCCAGATTACTGGCATTCCTGTACACCCTAACTTCTGGGAAAGGCATCAGAAGGATGATATTCGCTCCCAATTCGCCTTGAAGAATATGCCTACTGTGCTCGTCATGGGCGGCGGCTGGGGATTTATGAAGGATGAGGCGGTGAATTCGCTGCTCGCGTCCTATCGTAATGAGATTCAGATCATCTTCTGCTTCGGCAATAACACCAAGCAGCTCGATAAAATGCGTAAGGATGAGCGATATATCCATACCAATATCCATCTGCTCGGCTTCACGAGGGAGATCGACAAGCTGATGGAGGTCTCCGATCTGTTAATTACGAAGCCCGGGGGAATGACTTGTACTGAAGGCCTGGCCAAAGGCATCCCGATGCTGTTCCATAAGCCTCTTCCCGGTCAGGAAGAAGAGAATTCGCAGTATTTCGCATCACAGGGCTGGGGAACGCAGATCCACTCCTTAGGCGATATTGAAGGCTGGATTCATCGGTTGCTGTACAATTATGAGGAAGTATCCCGCAACCGCGAGAAGGTGCTGGAGCATATCGCAAGCTATCATCCAATGCAGAGTGCCCAAGCGATTCTAGATATGCTGGCTGCTTCGAACAATCAGCAGGTTAATTGATCTTTAAACAACTTAAACGTTTTCGGCATAATCCAACAATAAACGCCCCTGGCTTAGAGCCAAGGGCGTTTTTATGATTTTAAGACTATTATATTTTAAAATTGATCCATCTTACGCTCATGATACCGACCCAGAGCCGTCTCTCCGATGATGACCTCGCAGCGGTGAATAGGCATTCCCTTACCGACAAATTTCTGCTCATACTCGGTCATTACATGCTCTTCATTAATGCCATTCTCATGCAGACTGAGCGAAATATTATTCATCTGTAAGCCAGACGCAGCGAAGGCATTCAGCGAAAACTCAAATAAAGAGCGTGAATCCGTCTTGAAATGGATCTCTCCGTTCTCATTCAGAATAGAGCGGTATTTATTCAAAAAGCGCGGATGAGTCAAACGTCTTCTCGCATGCTTCTTCTTCGGCCAAGGATCGCTGAAATTCAAGTAAATCCGCTCCACCTCACCCGGGGCAAAAATCTCCTCCAGATGCTCCACATTGCCGAGCGCTAGCCGGACATTGAATGAACCTTCATCGCTATCGCTGGTTGAACCAGCTTCGTCGGCTGCCTCTGCATCCTCCTGACGATGGATCGTCCGTACCTTCTCACTGCCGCGACGAATCAACTCATCATACATATCCATGCCGATGAAATTCACATCTGGATATTTCGCGCTCATGCCGCTGATAAACTGTCCTTTACCCATGCCGAGCTCGACATGAATAGGACGATCATTGCCGAACAGCTGAGACCAGCGTCCTTTATATTGCTGGGGATCGAGCACAACCAGATCAGGCTGCTGCTCCAGATTTTCCCGTATTCCTTTTCTACCGCGTAAACGCATGTCATTCCTCCGCTTTCTTAGAGATAGTTCAAAAAGTCCGCTTATGCTCAGCTTCATTCAACCTTCTCGGTGCTGAAAATCGATCTTTTTTGAACACACACTAAAATTGATTGCAAAATAAAACGATTACTGAAATATTGTGCCGAAGTTCGTCGGAAAAGTAAAGAGCCGCAGAGAAAAAGGAACCCTTCACACCGCCGGGGAGACAGTGGAAAAGATTCCTTCTTCATCTATTTTGGAATTGGGGTCCAACGAATGTTATTACAATCAAAATAACATAATCGCCTGGCCATCGCAACAGAAGGAAGTAGGCCTTCATTCCCTTTTTTAATTGATCTTTGATACAATAAGTCAGGAGAGCCCGCTATAGGGCAGGCTTTACGAGCAACAGAGAGAATTTCGCATATTTTTGTGACAAATAAAGGAGTTTTTAAATGAATACACCATTATCTGCTTCCCCCTTGCTGTGGTCTGACAAAAGATTCCATACATGGAATTATGAAATGAGACATCAATTCGGCGATAAAGTGTTCAAGGTGATGCTCGATGCCGGATTTACCTGTCCGAACCGGGACGGCTCCATCGCCAAAGGCGGCTGCACCTTCTGCAGCTCGAGGGGGTCCGGGGATTTCGCTGGCAGTCGCCGCGACGACCTTGTGACGCAGTTCAACAAAATTCGCGATAAACAGCATCAAAAATGGCCGCATGCCAAATATATCGGTTATTTCCAGGCCTATACGAACACCTATGCTCCAGTCGAGGTACTCCGCGAGTACTATGAAGCGATTCTCGAGCAGCCCGGAGTCATCGGCTTATCGATTGCTACGCGCCCGGATTGTCTTCCGGATGATGTGGTCGATTATTTGGCCGAGCTGAATGAACGGACCTATCTCTGGGTTGAAATGGGTCTGCAGACGATCCATGATACCACCTCGGAGCTGATTAACCGGGCTCATGATACCCAGTGTTATCTGGATGCCGTAGAGAAGCTGCGCAAGCGGAACATCCGCGTGTGTACCCATATCATCTACGGACTGCCGCAGGAAACCCATGAAATGATGCTCGATACCGGGCGCGCCGTTGCGAATATGGACGTTCAGGGCATCAAGATCCATCTGCTGCATCTTATGCGCAAGACACCGATGGTCAAGCAATATGAAGCAGGACTGTTGCGTTTTCTGGAGAAGGATGAATATATTAAACTGATCGTGGATACCCTTGAATTCCTGCCACCAGAGATGGTCGTCCATCGGTTGACCGGCGATGCGCCGCGGGATCTATTGATCGGTCCGATGTGGAGTCTCAAGAAATGGGAAGTGCTGAATGCGTTCGATGATGAATTGAAGCGCAGAGATTCCTGGCAAGGTAAGTATTGGAGGGGATAAAGATGGGCTTTCTTTCTGTATTGAGCTATGCTCATAAATTGGCGGCTGATCGACTACAGTCTGGAGACGCGGCTGTTGACGCGACCGCGGGGACCGGAGCCGACACTTTGTTCCTTGCTAGAGCTTGCGGACGGCGCGGACAAGTCTGGGCGTTCGATATTCAGGCTGAGGCACTGCGGTTGACTGGGGAAAGATTGGCTAAAGAAGCGGATCAGGTTGAACTGGCACAGGTTCATCTGCTTCAGAGAAGCCATGCCGACATGAAGGAGCTGCTCCCGCAGGCAGTCCATGGCCATTTAGGCGCAGTGATGTTCAATCTCGGCTATCTTCCGACGGAAGGGGCCGATCATTCCTTGATTACGCTTGCTGAGACTACCCTTGCTGCGCTGGAGACGGCGACTTCACTGCTGCGCCCGCGGGGAATTGTGACCGCTGTCCTCTATCCCGGTCATCCGGGCGGGGATCGGGAGGCTGAAGCGGTTCAAGCCTGGGCCGCCGCCCTGCCTGCCTCCGTCGGGCAGACTATACTATATCGACAAATTCAGCGTCCTCATGCGCCTTATCTCATAGCCATCGAGAAGAAATAGCGTTAAACTGGAAATATATGAGTATCAGGGAAATCATGAGAAGGAGTGTCTTGACATATGCAAGAGAAAACCTTTACTTTCGGAAATGATGCCGGTCAGCAGGTGTTCGTGTATCACTGGTGTCCTGACGATACCACGCTGCCGCTGCGCGGCGTAGTGCAGATCGCCCATGGAATGGCGGAGACGGCCAAGCGCTACGCCCGCTTCGCCGAGGCCCTGACCGGGGCAGGCTTCCTGGTCTACGCAGGTGATCATCGCGGCCACGGCCTGACGGCAGCCGATGAATCCGAGCTCGGCTGGCCTGGCAAGGACGGTCTGAATGGCATGGTTCGCGATTTAACCAAGCTCGGCGATCTCATTCGCGAGAAGCACCCGATGCTGCCGTTGTTTCTGCTCGGTCATAGTATGGGTTCCTTCCTGGCACAGAAGATGATGTACGCAGCTCCAGAGCTGTACACCGGCTTTATCCTGTCCGGAACCAACGGCCCCCGCCCCTTCCTCTCCTTCGGCGATGGGCTCGCCCGGCTGCAGATGAAGCTGCAGGGGCCCAGTCATCCGAGTGTGTTCCTGAACGCGCTCTCCTTCGGCAGCTTCAATCGGCAATTCCGTCCGGTACGAACCGCCTTTGACTGGCTGTCCCGCGACGAGGCCGAAGTAGATAAGTTCATTGCTGATCCTTACTGTGGCTTCCTGTGCAGCGCGGAATTCTTTCAGGGCCTGTTCGGTATCCTCCGAGAGATCCACCGCCCGGATCATCTGTGCCGGATTCCGAAGGATAAGCCGGTTTATATCTTCTGCGGAGAGCAGGACCCGGTTGGATTGAGCGGTGCTGGAGTCAAGAAGCTGGCTCAATTGTATGAGCAATTAGAGATCAAGGATCTTGAGGTGAAGTTATATCCTGGAGGAAGACATGAAATGCTCAATGAGATCAATCGAGACGAAGTCACGCGCGATGTCATCGGTTGGCTGGAGCGGCATGTGTCGTAGATGTTTTCGTTAAAAATGTCGAAGAGGGAAATTCTACGAGAGCTGGCTACTTGGCCCACTCGAAGGATTTCCCTTCAATTTGTTGCTGCATCGTATTGAATATCCAGGTTACGCCAGTCCACCACTCCGGGTCCTCTGCATAGGTTCGATTTAACCACTGAATCGGGTGCTCGCTTCCCTGGCGGCGACGGCTTATATTCCTCACTGTCTTGGCCGCGATATCCGCGGAAGCCTCGATGGACGTGTTATAGCTCTCCCAGCTACCGAATACGTTGAACGGGTTATTCGCGATCCGCTCGGCCTCCTTATGATCCTTAGGCACGAACCCTTGCTCCTGTCCCGTAATCGCGAATAACAGCAGAGGATGAATATCATATCGCTTCGCTGAGGCGATGATCGCCGATAAATACGGTTCATCCGCCAGCAAAGAGCCTCTATCCTGTAAAAATACGCGTACCCGCGTCTTATCCACTTCTACATAGCGGAGCTCGGCCGGGATACCGCCCGCCCTTCGCAAGCTCTCCCGCTCGCGAATATCACGCAGCATAATCTCCATTACGCTCGGATAGGAGCGGGCCTTAGCCACAGGCGGCTCATTACGGAGGCTGTTCGCCGTGAACACAAGGACGACCGCAGCAGCAAGACACCCCAATGAGACCGATGCCATGATCGCTCGTGGGTGTCCAAGCCAAATCCTGTGCATCGGCAGAGGAGCCGGAGTGGCTGAATGAGCTGCGCCGGATAAGTTCGCCATATCGGTAATTTCAATAGCGGCAGCTGTCTCATCAAGGGCGCAGCCGGGCTTCTGCATAGGCTGGGAGGCCTCTGCAGCCTTAGCATCTTCTTCCGTTAGTGCCTCCAAGGAGATATGATCTGGGGTATGTTGAGCCCATTTTTGCAAGGTATGCCTAACGTCCTCATCCTCCAAGGGCAGAGCAGAGCGGCTGCTCACCCAGACTGTCAAGGGAGCGAGTAATTCCTCCTGATTCAAATCCAATGTCATGAACTCCCGCAAGGCATCATCCTGATGAATGACTAGCGTCTCTCTCTGCTTGTACAACAATTCTGCGCGCATCCGCTTCTTCACTTCATCGGGAAAAGCAGGAAGACGGCTCTCAATAATCCGATGAGCCGCATCGGACCAGATCGCCAGCTTCTGCTCTGCTCCAAGATTCTCATATTTCTGCTCTATGTATTGCTTCAGCCGAATTACTTCGCCATTCGATAAGACATATTCCCGCATTTCATCATCCCAGCTTAATAGGGTTTATTTTGCTTGACAAAGTTAGGGGTAACTATCGTGTTATCGTACTGTCTATGCCAGATATGGGTTGTGGCAGGAGATACCGGAGGAATAAGCCAGGTCCAGTTCCCGGTGACATTTCGCCCTTGCTGCTCCTCCCTGTGCTCGAATAACGCAAACTGCTCCGCTGCCGTATGGTGATCCACGATGCTTACTCCAGCTTGTCTAAAGGATTGCAGCACCGCCGCATTCAGCTCCACAAGCGCGCGGTCCTTCCATAGAGTTCGGTTGGACGCGGTATCCAGCCCCATCGCTTCAGCCATTTTGGGCAATAAATTGTACCTTCCCTCATCCGCCAGATTGCGAGCGCCAATTTCCGTCCCCATATACCAACCATTGAAGGGCGCAGCCGTAAAATGCTGCCCCCCGATCTCCAGACCCATATCCGAAATAATCGGCACGGCGTACCATTTGATCTGCAATTCGTTGAATGGACTGTACTTGGGATGTCTGATCGGCACTTCCTGCACCAAGCCTTCCGGTAGCGAAAAGACTTGCGGCTTCTGATCATTCACCTGCACAACGAGCGGCAGAAGATCAAAGGGGGTACCCTCACCCTGCCAGCCTAATTCCATGCATTGATCGGTAAAGCTCACGGAGTGAGGATCTCCGGTGATTACTCCATCCCCGTTCCCGTCCTCGTCCTTGGTCACATAACCTGCATAGCGAATAAGCTGATGATTCCAGATGCGGAGCTGCCACCCGGACGTCTTCTGGCTGAATATCGTAATAGTCGGCCGGATTTTCCCGCCATTCGTGGCATACTCAATATGATGGAACAGGGCCTCGGCAATCTCCGCTTCCGTAGACTTATGACGTGCGTCGATGACGTTCAATGACTCCCAGAACAGCCGGCCAATACAACGATTGCTGTTCCTCCAGGCCATTCCGGCTCCATACTCCAGCTCCTCATAGCTTAGCTCGTAGGTTCCCAGGCGCTCTATCTCCGCTTCAATCTCCTGCATTCGCCGCTGAGCCTCTTCCTCCGACTTATTCAACTCGCTATAGCATTGATAGATGAACACCTCAGCTTTCATGTAGAGGATGCGATCTCCTTCTTGCTCCCGCAGCTTGCTCTCTGCATCTGTGTCGCTCAATATGATACCTCCCCTTTTTTGCGAAAATAGCGATATGGCGTTTCGTTAGAGATTAGTCGAGTCCTTCGATCGTTCCTTCGTTCAAGATGAAGAAGCCTTTTTGCGCGAAGGCAATAATCTTACTCACCCGAATTCCCGTCTGCCGGGATATATCGATCACCATCGTATCCGGTTTGGCCTCGACAATGTCGCGTATTTGCCGGTAGTCCTCTTCACAGCTCGCGCACATTTTCCTGCTTCTCTTCTCGGATAGATTCCCGCAGAAGTCACATATTTGATAGTTTCCCATGAAGTCTCCTTATTCATTAATAGTGAAAATGATCTTGAAATGAAAGACATATTTATGAATAATGAAAATAGAGTGTAAAAACACAGCTCCGGTCGGTAGTCCGGACGTAAGAAAAGTTCATTCTTTTTCTTATCAGTAACCTTCCCCCTTGGGATGTCCGCCACTCTGAATCAAATCAAAGGGGGCGGTTGCGTGAAGCTAACCGTATTTTTTAATGGTCAGTTTTGGGTCGGTGTTGTAGAAAACCAAATCGGTTCCAATCTAACAGCTTGTCAGCATTTATTTGGTACCGAGCCCAAAGATAATGAGGTTCTGGACTTTGTATGCCACAAAATGATGGATCTCATCGCTGAAAACAGACAAGGTGTGGAGACATGTCCAAATGTCGTTCGTCAGCGAATCAATCCTAAAAGGCTGGCCAGACAAGCAGCAAGAGAGATCCACAGGAAAGGAATCTCCACCTTAGCTCAAGAAGCGATAAAACTGGAGACAGAAGCGCGAAAGAAGGAACGGAAGACCCAAAGCAAAGAAAGTCTGGAGGAGTTAAAGGAATACAAATATTCGCTTAAACGTCAGAAAGCCAAAAAGAAACATCGTGGAAGATGATTTCTAAGGCTCTTCCCTCCTATGAATAGGTAACTATGCTAGAAAAGGTCGCTCCCAAAAGCGACCTTTTCTAGTTCGCAATCAGATTATTCTCTGCTAAATCCCAAGTTCGGCTCTCTCTTGAAGTCATCTTATTCCTGCACAGCTGCCGACGTCAACGGCAGTGTATAGTATACGGGATGTTGATCAGCCTCCTGCTGATACAGCACGACAAGCAATGAGCCTTTGCCGTCCCTGACCTCAGAACAAGTAGCTGGCTGGCCCGCTAAAACTTCGGTAAGCGAGAACGGAAGCTCCTCGATCACTGCGTATTTCATCAGCTCACGTTCATCCCTATTCCGGGCGGCTAGCTCGTCAGGCAGTTCCAGCGTACCCGAGGCCAGAGCCTTGATGTAGCTATTGCGCTCATGCTTATGCATCCGGTCTTCCCACCATATTTTACGCGGCTTATACTTATGGCCCAGATAGTAATCGAGCTTCATCAAGCCGAGCACGATCTCCGGCTGCTTCAGGCCTCGCTGAATCAGGAACTCATGCAGTCGTGAGAACAAGTCCTCCAGCTGATGGCCGATCCGCTGCCACCCCCGCTCTTCCCAATAATCACCGAACTGCTGGAAGAAATCGAATGGGGATGTGAACTCCTGCGTAATCAGGTATTCGATCGTATGATCCATACGATGGTCATTCCAATATTTCTCCAGCACATCCTCCAGCCGCTTCAGCCGGATCACGTCACTAAAAGGCAGCACATCATTGCCCAATATTTCATAGGGCGCATGGTCCATATACTGATAACCGTATTTGGCCGCCTCGTTGCGCAGCCCAGTGCCGCGTAGCATCTTCAGGAAGCCAAGCTGCAGCTCCTCCGGACGCATCTCGAACACATCGTTGAAGGTCTTGCGGAAAGTCGGATAATCTTCTTCAGGCAGACCGGCGATCAAGTCAAGATGCTGATCGATCCTGCCGCTCTGCTTGATCTTGGTCACGGTACGGGTCAGCTTAGTGAAGTTCTGCCGCCGCTTCACCAGCAGATTGGTCGGATCATTGGTCGACTGCACACCGATTTCGAAGCGGAAGATCCCCGGCGGCGCATTCTCGGCCAGGAAATCAAGTACCTCGGGCCTCATAATATCGGCGGTGATCTCGAATTGGAATACGCAGCCGCGGTGATTGTCGATCAGGAACTGGAACATCTCCATCGCATAGCTACGATTAATATTGAAGGTGCGATCCAGGAACTTGATCACCTTCGCGCCATGATCGATCAGGTACAGAATGTCCGACTTTACGCGCTCGATATCATAATACCGCACCCCGACCTCGATGCTGGACAAGCAGAATTGACAGTTGAACGGACAGCCACGGCTCGTCTCAAAATAAATAATCCGTTTACTAATGTTCGGAATATCCTCGGGAAAACGGTGCGGAGAGGGCAACGTATTGAGATCGCATTTCGGCCGGGGCGGATTGACGATAACCTCATCGCCTTTACGATAGGTGGCGCCGAAGACGAAATGAAGCTTACGTTCACCAGCCAACTCCTGCAGTAAGTGATGAAACGTCTCTTCCCCGTCCCCCATCACGATCGCGTCGATATTCGGACAGCGCTCCATCCAATACACGGTGTCGTAGGACACCTCGGGACCGCCGAGCACGATGAACGTATCGGGCAGCACTTTTTTTAATAGATCCACGATCTTAAGCGTCTCTTCTATATTCCAGATATAACAGGAGAACCCGATCACATCGGGCTTCCGCTGATACAGATCCGATACGATGTTCATCGTCGGGTCCTTGATCGTGTACTCTGCCAGATCGATATCGAATTCTCCGCCGCTATAGGCCTTGAGCAGCCGAATCGCCAGCGAAGTATGAATAAATTTTGCGTTTAATGTAGCCAAGATGACTTTCATGCTCTGTTCACAACCCTATTCCATATTTTGAAAAAACTCCAGAAAAGGCGCGCCGTACTTACGGAATTTCACTTCGCCCACGCCTTTTATTCTCAGCATATCCGTCTCGGAAGTCGGACAGACTACGCTCATTTCCCGCAGGGTCGCATCATTGAAAATAATATAGGACGGAACCCGTTCCTTCTGCGCCAGATCGCGGCGGATCAAGCACAGCTGCTCGAACACCGTCTCGTTCACCGCTGACGGCCCTTCGTCGTAATTGCGGCCTCGGCGCCTTGTGCTGCCTGAGCCTGCCGTCTGTGGTGTTTCCGGCGCACGCAGCATCACCTGCTGCTCGCCCTTCAGCACTTGAATCGCCAGCGGCGCCAGCTTCACGACAGGATATTGGCCTTCGGACAGCGTTAAATAGCCTTCGGCGATCAATACATTGATCAGCTCGGAGATCTCCTTCTCCGTCCGCCGCCGCATCATGCCATAGGTGGATAGCTGATCGAAGCGGTATTGGAGCACTTTTTTGCTCTGTGAGCCCTTGAGGACCGAAGATACAAGTGCCACCCCGAATCGCTCTCTCATCCGATGGATGCAGGAGAAGATGATCTGCGCATCGGTCGTAGCGTCCATGAGCTCGCGCTCATCTCGGCAATTGCTGCAGATGCCGCAGGGCGTATGGTCATGCTCCTCGCCGAAATAATCAAGCATCCCCCAACGCAGACATTTGGTAGAGTAGCAATATTCTATCATTTGCTGCAGCTTACGATACTCATTATGCTTGCGCGTCTCATCCTGGGGATTCTGTTCAATCAGGAACTTCTGGGTCATGATGTCCTGGCCGCTGAACAATAGAATACATTCACTCGGCTCACCGTCACGCCCGGCGCGACCAGCTTCCTGGACGTAAGCCTCCATATTCTTAGGCATATTGTAGTGAATTACATAGCGGACATTGGATTTATCAATGCCCATACCGAAGGCGTTCGTCGCCACCATAACGCGGATATCGTCATAGAGAAAAGCCTCCTGGCTCCCATCCCGCTCCTGATCCGATAAGCCGGCATGGTATCGTCCGGCCGGAATTCCCGAGGCCTGCAGCCGCTCATACAGATCATCCACATCCTTACGGGTCGCCGCATAGACGATCCCCGGCTGGCTGGCGTGAGTATGGGCGTAATTCAGCACGAATTCCCGCTTATTCTCCCCGCGCAGCACTGACATGGACAGATTGTCCCGGCCGAGTCCGGTGACGAACACCGCTGGCTCCTGGAGCTTCAGCAATCCGATCATATCGTCCATGACCTCTGGCGTGGCTGTCGCGGTAAAGGCGGCGACGATCGGGCGGCGCGGCAGCTCGGCCACGAACGGCGTGACCGCCAGATAGCTCGTGCGGAAGTCATGCCCCCATTGCGATACGCAGTGCGCTTCATCCACCGCCAGCATCGAGATGGTCAGCGCCTTCATTTCCTCGCGGAACCAGTCGAGCTCCAGTCGCTCGGGAGCGACATAGAGCAGCTTAAGCTCGCCGCGCTTGGCCGCGCGAATCCGTTCATTGACCTCTTTGCCGGTCAAGGTGCTGTTAATGTAAGCGGCGGATATCCCCGCTGCCAGCAAGGCGTCGACCTGATCCTTCATTAATGAAATCAGCGGTGAGACTACCAAGGTAAGCCCCGGCAGCATCAGCGCCGGAATCTGGTAGCAGATCGATTTCCCGCCCCCGGTCGGCATAATACCCAGCGTATCCGCGCCGGACAGCACACTCGCTACGATTTTGCGCTGACCTTCGCGAAAGTCGGGATAACCGTAGTATTTTTGCAGTAATTGCTTGGCTTCTTCCATCATATGTAGCTCCGTTTTCATATCATATCTCCTTATTGCACCGTTCCTGCCCGCTCTGTCTGACGGGCCAGCTTCTATTCATTAAGTTTACTGGGCTTTTCACAAATGGGCAAATCGAGAAACTGGTAAATCCGCAGCAGATTTTCAGCTATTTCCCACGGAACGCAACTTTTCAACATTTTAAAGGTAAGAATACAATAATCGAACCACGGAGGGAAAATAATGAAAAAAGCCAAAAAGATCCTTTTCTTCTTATTTTGCTTGATGATTTTGCCGGGTGGGACCATTCTAGCTGCAGCGGTAAATAAAGCGGAAATTTCTCTCTATTTAAATGATGTGTTGCAAAAAAGATCCGGATTAGTCGTGGATGGGGACGTGTTACTATCCAGTGAGCAGATGTCTGAGGATTTATTTGCCTTATTTTCCCGGGACGAGTCAGGAGAAACAGTTCGCATCTATAAACCGAATGTTAACGTCGTTTTGCTTGATAATAATGATAAGGTGTTCGGCAAAGTGAAAAGCACCAATCGCATTACCTTCTCTACCTTGGTACAGGTGGATAATTTAAAGACGAAGATTTCCGATTTAAAAGTCACCATCACGAGTCCTGCGGACAAGACAGACACCATAAGCTCCCAGGAGATCAAAGATTCAACGGAATATTTCTGGTTCCGATCAGAGGATTTCACCTACACCTATAGCGAGAAAGGAAATTATGTGATTAAGGTGTACTTTAAAGATATCGACTCCAAAAAATGGTTCCCCGTGTCCGAAATTCAAATCATCGCGATGTAATCCTGCCCCTCTTGTAACCCCAACATGACCAACACTGACCCCATGATAACTACAATCGACGATTACCCGACAATGACTAACAATAACCAATAATGATCAACACTGACCAACTATGCGTGTAAACTACTGTTGCTACTTTGAAGGCTGCTTTAAATGCGCTAAGTTGTAACGAAACTACGTATCGCTATTTGCGCCAAAAGGAGTGATTTAAAATTTATACGAAACAGGGTATCGTTATTATGGCAAAAAGGGGCTAAACGACGGAATTTTACTCAAATAACGATATGGTGTTTCGTTAGATTTGAATGGATGCTGATTTCGCGGAAATAACGATATGGTGTTTCGTTATTCTCACCACACCGCCGGTTCATTGACCGTGGACACGCTACAAGGTATCATTTGCAGTAAACAAACTGAATGCAGGATGGAGATATATCATGAAAGGCAGACCTAATCATCAAGCACAGAAAGCACATAAAACAGCACAAAAAGCATCACATACAGCATCAAAGCCTTATTCCAGGCCCGGTTCAAAACAGAAGGAGAAGCAGAAGCGCCCTGTAGCAGATCGCATCACTAGCCGGGACTCGGCGGAGGAGCTTCGCGTAGGGGACCGGATCGTCGTGACGATCAAGCGGCTCGGAATCAACGGCGAGGGCGTCGGATATTACCGTCGGAAAGCGGTCTTCATTAACGGAGCTCTACCGGGAGAAGTCATCAAGGCTGAGGTCACTAAAGCAGAGGCCAGATATATTGGAGCTGTGATCAAGCAAATCGAGAAGCGCTCCCCTCATCGGGTTGATGCCCCATGTCCGGTATTTAACATCTGCGGCGGCTGCCAGATCCAGCATCTGTCTTATGAAGGACAACTGGCCGCCAAGGAAGAGATCTTGCGCGAGGCCTTCTCACGCTATACCGGACTTGAGAAGATCAAGCTGAAGCCGATCCTGGGCATGGATCATCCCTGGGGCTACCGAAACAAGGCGCAGCTCCAGCTGGGCATGGGTTCCGAGGGATTGATCGCCGGATTGTATGCGGCGGATTCTCATCAACTGATCGACATTAAAGGCTGTCCAATCCAGCATCCTAAGGTGAATGAAGCCGTAGATCAGGCACGCAAGGTACTGCAACGGCTGCAGATTCCAGTATATAAGGAGAAAAGCAATCAAGGGCTCGTCCGCACCATCGTGGTGCGCTGGGGATTTCAATCCGAAGAACTGCAAATTACGTTCGTGACGAGCAGCGATAAATTGCCAAAACAGGAGCAATTAATCAAGGAGTTACGGCTCGCCATACCGGAGCTTACGAGCATCGCGATGAATATCAATCCGAAGAACACCTCGCTGGTGTTCGGTCATCGGACGATCATTCTGTGGGGTGAGGAGAGCATCCAGGAGTCGTTGGGCGATCTGGAATTCACTCTGTCTCCGCGCGCCTTCTTCCAGCTGAATCCGCTGCAGACGGTGAAGCTGTACGAGACCGTACGGGCTGCCGCCGGGCTGACCGGCAAGGAGACGGTCGTGGATGCCTATTGCGGTACCGGCACAATAGGCCTGTGGCTGGCGCCCTACGCCCGCGAGGTGCGCGGGATCGAGTCGATCCCGGAGGCGGTCGAGGACGCCAAAGCCAACGCGCAGCGCAACGGGCGCAGCAATGCCGCCTTCTACGAAGGCTATGCCGAGGAGCTGCTGCCGCGCTGGGTCAAGAGCGGCTTCTCCCCTGACGTGATCGTCGCCGACCCGCCGCGCACCGGCCTTGATCCCCGCTTCATCGAAGCGGTGCTGCGCACGAAGCCGGAGCGCTTCGTCTATGTCTCCTGCAATCCGTCCACACTGGCCAAGGATTGCAAAGACCTACTGGACGGCGGCTACACCTTGGAGTGGGCGCAGCCGGTAGATATGTTCCCGCAGACGAGTCATGTGGAGACGGTAATATTGATGGTTCGAAAATGAGATATGGCAGGTTCGCTTAAAGATTGTGTATTGCTATGTGTTGTTGAGAAGTAGCGATTTAAATCCAAATTTAACTGATACCACAAAAGGCTCAAGCTGTAAAATGCTTGAGCTTTAACGTTGGTTTGGGTTACTGATTGTTCTCTTGAATATTATTAATATTAGTTTAAATGTTAATTTATAGCATAACATTTCTGGAAATAATGACCTCAAGCGTAGACAGTGCTTGGGTTCTCTTTTTCTGTAGACCAAATCGTTCATTCAAAGTAGCGGACTACGACTCCCATAATAATGATTTTGGTGATAAAATAGATTTATAGTATCAGGAAAATCCAACCAATATTGAGGGTCTGACATGCATGATATTTTTATTAAAGCTATCCACGAAAAAAGGAAAATACTCGTAACATTTTCTCCAACGAAGATCTGCATACGTTAAAACGTGTATGTGCACCTTTTGACTATGGACCCAGTAACAAATATAAGGATAAGTCTCCCCGATACCACATGTATGATTAAACAAGTGACTCCGGAAGTCATGTTTTAGTATATTACCAAGCCAACTAAAAGAGGTTATCTTAACTGAAGAATATTTTAATCTTTCAGATCTAGTATCCTGGACTCTTAAGTGGCACGTCCAAAGAGACTGAGGTATCGTTTCGTAGATTATTTTGAAAGTTTCTTACTTGTATAGACCATTTTTTCCTACAAGCCCATCATTCTTAGATAGAAATGTTCTCATATATCTATGCATTAAAATTCTTAATGAGAAAATAAATGGCAACATTGAGCATAGTTGTTGTTAAAAACTTAGGCATAATAACTATGCTCGAGCTTTTGTTTTGAAGGAAATCATCAAAAACTTAGTATACTATAGATCGAAAATGAGGTGTGGTAGGGTTCCGCATAAATGTGATTTAGAAAAGTCTTAGTTCATACTACTGGACTTTTTTAGTATTCTATATAATCCAGTAATAACAGATTCTCGTAATACTTCGACCCTACTCAATTACATCTGTTATGAAGATAATAGGACAGAGGTGTTCATATGGCGAAATGGAAATTATATTGGGTTGAATCCGATGGTTATGAGGACTGTTTTGTGGTGGCTAAAAATAGCCGTAGTGCAAAATGTGTTGAGGTAAATATGAACGGATTTAATATGTCCGATGTTACGGCTATGCGTGTAATGGATATACCTGATACTTTTGAAGAGAAAGCAGATAAGAAATTCAGAGACTGGTCAAAAGAACATGCGCCACACCAAGCTAATAGACCTGACTTACATCAATGGCCTTGGTATGCTGATAAATGGCTGCTTGAAGATTTGGGGGCACAGTTCCGAGTTATAGATGACGAGGAGCAGACACTTTTGCGGGACGTTGTTTACGCAAAAAAAACTAACGGCCAATGGTATACCTATAGCGTTGGAGCAAGAGCTCTTTCAGAAAGAAATGAGCTACTTCCCCAGTATGACAATTATGAAAATGAACCTAGAATCAATATTGCCGATCAACTCCATGGTGCCATTGGGCTATCCTTGACGCAATGTCATGAAATTGAATATCTATTTTCGAAATCTTTTATATTTGCCGTATCAGAAAAGCAACAAAAAAAATATGAAACAATTAATGATTTTTTTAAGGGCTGGGAGAAGAAAACATTAGGAGGATTATTCTCGGCTATTCAAGAAGCTTTTGACATTGATACTGATATTAAAATTGCAATGGATCTATTTCTCGAAATGAGAAATAAATTGGTACATGGGATTACAACAACACAGAGATATGATATTCATACTGATTGGGGACAGAGAGAACTACTAGTGTTTCTCGATGTATTCCTTTCTTTATGTATTCTTATAAAAGATATAGCAGCATCATGTTTTGAAGTCAGTATTGAATATGGTAGTACATTTTTATTAAATGAGAATGACGAGAAGGTTCCAGTAAAGAGTTCAGAAGAACTACTGGGTTTATTTATTAGCTGCTTTAAGCTTAAGAGCAGCACTGTAGTATAGTGATTGTTTCCGTGATGACATCATTACTACACAATCAAGTCGGAGGTTACAGTGAGACTTAAAAGAAAAGATACAGTCCAATAAACTGTAAATTAGTCATAGAAATTAAGGAACTAGCCGAAGTATTTTGTAAACTCCATAATTTTGAGATAGTGCCGTATTCGGCAGATGTGCAAGTGGATTTTGTTATTGACTCTGATACTAACAAAATCTATTCTCCTACATATTAAAATTGATAAACATATGGATTGAATAGAGAAGTTTAGTACCTGAAAAGGAGTGACGAAGTAGTGCGTTCTAAGCTCGATTCAAAGCAAATTTCTGAGTATTTATCTAAAGTATTTATTGAAAAAACAATCGTTTCCAATGGATGGAAATACAGGACACAAGAAAAGGACAATGACATTGATGGTGAGATTGAAGTTTTTACTAATGAAGGTGAAACTACAGCTAAGATAATTAAGGTGCAATTAAAGGCAACAAGTGAACTGAAATATAATGAAGACTCAATTGTTTTTGATTGTCCTATAAAATTTTTGAACTTTTGTGATGTATGTGATTTTCCAGTCATCTTAGTAATTTACGGTGTTTCTGAGGAAAAAGCTTACTGGATATGGGCTCAGAAATATATTTTTCAGGATTTGGATGGTAAGGGTGTAGACTGGAGAAAAAACACATCGACAACAAGAATTAAAGTACCAATCCAAAATGAGGTTAAAGAGGATGTCGAATTTTATAATGCAATAGAGAGCATTTCAAAAGTGGGAGTACATGAGTTACAACAATGGAGAAAACAAGAAACAAGCGAATACTACTTTACCATACTGGAAGAAAAGGATAATCCAACAGGCACCAAAAGAAAGATTAGTGCAAAAATATATGTTGAACGTTCATTTGCAAGTTCAAAGGATTCTTTAGTTGAACTTATTAAAAAAATAAATGAAAAAGTGAAGAACAATAATTATTTCAGAAAAGTCTTAGAAACAGGTAGTGACGGAAGTAATCCTGATTATATATGGCTTTATTTTTATGACGATTTAATCCAACATGAATTTGGCTTACCTATTTGCCGAAGTGAATGGACTAACAACAACAATGGCAACAACGAGCCAATTCTCTTGAAGGAGTTTGACCAATACATCGAAAGTCATAATATAAGAATTAAATGGGAAGATAATTATAGACCCTTGAACGAGTACCTCAAATTAAACTCCGCTTCCAAAAATGAATACTTGAAAGAAATTAGAGAATTGCTTTCATTCACTAAGTATGAGTTGGCCAATTTAACGGAACTTTTTAACAAAACCGATAAAAGGGAATTTAATGAACATCTTATTTTGAAGAGTAAATACTATCGAAGAAACTTCCATTTAATGAGTGACATTTTGCCACCCTATGAATGTCGTAAACTAAACAGAGTTCTTTATGATGCCCTTATAGATTTAGATAACCTTGCAATAGCAACACAAGAAGAACAAGGAAACGAGTATTATTTATACTCACAATTCGTCAAGAAGTTTCCAGTCCATTTAGCGATTATTCAATATGAATTAGAGAAGATAATCTAATATAAAAAGTGAGCAAATGTCATTCCATCATTTAGTTATACTCCCTGTCATCTCGACACATGTGGAGTGCGTAGCATGTTTGGAGAAAAAATGATACAGGTAGCCGTTTTCAAACGTGGCAGAATTCACTGATAAGTCATATGATGACCGCATTCCTTTTACTAAGGGGCGGTTTTTTTATTGGGCAGATGCTTCAAATAGCTGCCAAGGCGGTGCTGATTAGTACATGAATGTCGAATTTAGAAAAGTGAGCGACTTTAAACGAGGCATACTGTTTGAATTATTGAAAGACGCGTATTCTTTTGATGGTAGGTATGAGCAAAATTTCCATTCTGATTGGCAAGCTTTTGATGACTTTTTCTTTGACTATTTGCAAATTGCAGATCAATATGGGTTCGTAACAACACTAGCCGATGAAGTCATCGGATTTGTTTCATGGGACCCGAGAAAAATGCCTGAATATGTGGAAATTGGCCATAATTGCGTTGCCTCAAAACACAAAGGAAATGGTTATGGCAAAGTACAGCTTCAAGAAGCGTTCAATAGAATCGTCCAAAATGATGTTAGAAAAATCATCGTCACTACGAATGATGACTTGACCCCTGCTCAACGAATGTATGAGAGCGTTGGGTTTACAAGAGATCAACAAAGGAAGAATCAAAATAGTGAAGATTTTGTTGGTGAATACATAGATTATGTATATTTTTTGGCATAATAGGCATTAATCCTGTCTTACACCAGGTGCGGAATGGTGGTTACTGTTCCGCGCCTTTTTTTTACACCCAATCAGCGCACACCTCCCCCCACCTCCCGATGCAATTAGTTCTAATTTGATATAAAAATGTTCAATGTATAACTATTTCAAAGGATGAGACGTTCTATGAACATAATCCCCGCGAACGGCAAAGTTCAGGGTTTCAACTACAATTTTTCTACTTGAAATGTGAGGTAATCATTGAATGACAAAAACTACAACACGCCGCTTCATACTCCTGGCAGCAATCCTTTATACACTATTAATATTATATTTTCAGTTCTTCGCTTTTAATAGAATCGCGCATTCCGTCGATTATATCGAATATGAATTTATGCTCGTTCC
Source organism: Paenibacillus aceti (assembly GCF_003614185.1). Lineage (GTDB taxonomy): Bacteria > Bacillota > Bacilli > Paenibacillales > Paenibacillaceae > Fontibacillus > Fontibacillus aceti. The sequence goes on along the minus strand of NZ_KZ987724.1, from coordinate 205,969 downwards.
AAGTAGCGTTCCTTTAACCTTTCCCAAGCTTACTTTCTCATGGATCTATGATTTTGGAAACGTCGCTGCATTCATTCCTTTCGGCTTATTAATCCCATGGTTGTTCCCTAAAATGAGCTTCAAAAGGTTCATCGCCTTCTTCATCTTCGCGATACTTATTGCCGAGACGATGCAGTCGCTGACCTTCCGAGGGACCTTCGATGTCGATGATGTGATCTCCAATACATTAGGCGCGACCACAGGATATATAGGCTATCGAATCGGGTTTGCCGCCAAGATTACTACGAAGAAGCTTATCGCCGCCATATTATCTATGACTCTGATCCTTGCGGGGATTATCGCTGTCTCCGAGATCATTAACTTAACGATTCAGAAAAAAGAAAGCTCTATCCAAGCATTAAGCCATTACGAAAAAGTAGGCAGCAACGCCGCACAGACAGATCAGCTTCCCAGCTTTACTGTGGCCAATCATACAGTAGCTCCGAAATTAAACCTGTATAGTAGTGAAGATGGATCTAGCAAAGAATATACTTACCGTCTGGGAAACAAGCAGGATGTTAAGTTCTACGCGAACTATGGCATCCCTGACGATGTTGAATTCAAGGGCGAGGTCTCGATTGAAGCGGATGGGAATACCATCTTTCAGACCAGTAATGAATATAGTAATGAAGTAGTGCCTGTAGAGATGCACTTCGACCAGGTTCATGAGATTAAAATAACGATGACCGGGAATGCGAAGCTATGGGATGTCGGGATAACGGAGAACAAGCACTGGTGGGAGTAATGCTGCCCGTTTGCGGAACACATGCGTACACGTATAAACCGCGTATGGACTCGAAACCACTCGAAACCTGCAAATATGCAGTTTTTTCGCCCAAACTCAGCTGTTTTTAAGAAAAGCCTGCGAATATGCAGGCTTTTCCTCATATTTCCTCACAAACGAGCCGATGTGGAGAAAAAACCTGCATTATCGCAGGAATTTACTCTCGCAGGTCGAAATTTTTGTGAAATTCCTGCACATTTGCAGGCTTTTCTAAGATAATGGGTACTGAGGAGTTTCGTACTTAGTTAAAATAGCGTATTTAGTTAAAATTAGGAGTGTTCTCGTTGAATAAAAATTTGCAGTCTGATTGTGAGCGATGTTTTGGATTATGTTGTGTGGCCTTAGCGTATGTGAAATCCGCTGATTTTGCTTTTGACAAAATGGATGGTGTGCCCTGCCCTAACTTATGTTCAGATCACCGCTGTGGCATACACGCGCATTTAAGAGATAAAGGGTTTCACGGGTGTATTACCTATGAGTGCTTTGGGGCGGGGCAGCATATATCTCAGGAAACCTATAACGGTAATGACTGGCGAGAGAATCCCGAGCTATCGCAGGAAATGTTCGCCATCTTCCCGATCGTTCAGCAATTGCATGAGATGCTCTACTATTTGGATCAAGCCCTGAATTTGCAAGAGACAAGCTCCATTCGCAGCGAACTACAAACTATATATGAGAGGACTCTAGCTTTAACTAAGCTTAGCCCGGCGGAAATTCTCAATCTGGATGTGCCCGCTCATCGAGCGATCGTCAATCCGCTGCTGCAAAAAACCAGTGAACTCGTTCGAAAAGGCGATTCCCAGAGCCACAAGAACAGCATGCAGCACCAGGATTTCATTGGAGCGAATTTGCAGGGGGCAAATCTACAGGGCATGAATCTGCGCGGGGCATTACTGATCGCCGCTAATTTAAGGCATGCAGACTTGAGGAAAGCGGACTTTATAGGGGCTGACTTAAGAGATGCTGACTTATCGGATGCCGATCTTGTTGGGAGTATTTTCCTGACGCAGGCCCAAGTGAACTCTGCAAAAGGCAATAAAAATACCAGGCTGCCCCATAACTTGCAGATTCCTGACCATTGGCTCTGAGGGCTTCCATATATTGCTCATCAAGAAGGGGCGTGCCACATTGCTGGCGCGCCCCTTGCGTCTCTCTAATTATAGCTTAAAGCGGGAGATCCTCCGGCCAATGAATCTGTACGCCCTCCCGCTGCAGCAGCGCCTGATACGCGTGAAGATGCTCCTGGTTGGCGCGCACTTCATGCGGCGTCACCTTGTTCTGCAGGGCATAGGCGGCCAAATAGCCCACCGACTCGCCGATATTCCATTCCGTCGGGTGAAGTCGATAGCAGCCGTTCGTAATTTGAGTGGTGCCGATATTTTTGCAGGCTGGAAGCAGATTCTTCATCCGAACCGGCAGCAGCGCCCCGAGCGGAATCTCATACGGATAGTTCGGAATATAGAACGTCCGGTTCGTGACGGTCGTCAAGTGAACGTCCAAATGATAGCTGCCGACCCCGACGCTGTCGTCGTAACGGCATATCCCCTGCGCTCCGCGGATCTCTTTGCTCACATCCTGCTCGGTGATCGTATATACCGATTTGATGCGCCGTGATTCGCGGATATACGGGTATTTGGCCAATCCATCCTCTGTTCCCAGCACATCTGTCCGCAGCCGTATGCCCGGATATCCGCATCCCCCGTCCGGACGAGGCGTCTCGGTCTGGAGCCAGTAGACAAGTGAGAGGCTCAACTGCTTGGCATTCTCCAGATGCTCCTGCCGCTCCGCCGCGGAGACATCGATGATCGGGCCGAGGAAATAATCATTCTGTGGCCAGTTGATCAATGTGATATCACCGTCGTACAAGCCCGGCTCGAATAATGCCGGGTCGATGATGCGCCGATACGTCCACAGCGGCATGATCTCACGCCCGGCAGCGTCTTTGCGCCCGTCGGGAAACAGGCCATATTCCTTCATCTGCGTCGTATCATCCGCATCGTTCGCATACCAGCTTAATAGCGGAAAGCGCGAATGCTTCGGTACGAATTGGCGCCAGAAATCATATTGCTCCGGCTTCGCGATCGTGAAATCGCCGCCTTCTACATAGTCGAGCGCAAATACATGCGTAATCGACTGCATATCGAGCGGATTCGCCTCTTCCAGCGCATGCGGCTCACCTGTGTCATGTCTGGATTCCGCACCGATCACATATTCGGCGCCCGCTAACGGCAGCACATCCCCGCATTCGGTTGCGTCGAGGAAATACGCCCCTGTTAGCAGCATTTCCTGGCCTGTGCCTGTATGCGTAACCGTCACGCTCTCCACCCGATCTTCATTTACAGCAGCTGCGCTTGGTCGGTAATGATATAGTATCGTGATACGGCCGCTGCTCACGTAAGGGGCCAGCATATCCTCAATCACACGCAGCGCCACCTTCGGCTCGTGACAGAGCCGACTTACCCAGCCGTTGCCCGGGTTAAGTAGCTCGTTGCTTTCCGCTTCGTCCGTCATCGGATAGTTTTGCTTATAATATGCACGTACTCGGTTGCGAAACTCGCGATACGTTTGGGTGCAGCCGAACTTTTCGATCCACTGATGTTCATCCGGCGGAACCGCTTGGCTCGTTAATTGCCCGCCGAGCCAGTCTGTCTCTTCCGTCATAATTACACGCACGCCCATTTTGGCCGCAGCCAATGCAGCCATGCATCCGCCCAGCCCACCGCCGAGCACGACGACATCCGTTATCCGTTCGTTATCGTTATGCATTCGCAAGCTCCTTTTCCGGCGTCCCGGCATTGCTGTCACCGGGTCGCCGCAACTATTTTTTGCAAGATCAGCTTCTTCCTGCTTCACTTCTCTCAAAAATTCACTCATTATGGCTACTCTAGAAGTTCATCCAGTACCAATCGCGCCCCGCCAATCGCCCCGGCCCGATTACCGAGCGATGCAGCACGAACGTCCAGTGCCGGGTCCAGTGCCGCGAGCCTCTGCTCCAGCATATCCCACCACAATGCCTTCGCTTCGACAACCCCTCCGCCGAGGATCATCGCGCGAGGATTCAATCCGATATGGATGTTATGGATGAAGAGCGCCAAATCGTCGACAAATCGACGGATCACGGCGGCGACCGCCGCATTGCCCTGCTCATAGGCAGCGAATACTTCACGCCCCGACGCGTAGTCCTGCTGCGCCGCCTCCCGAGCGAGCCGCACCAGAGCCGTACCTGAGACATATTGCTCGATACAGCCTTGCATCCCGCAATTACACGGATGGCCGTGCGGAACGAAGACGACATGTCCCCACTCGCCGCCATTCCAATGCGCGCCCCGATACAGCTTGCCGCCGATCATATTGGCGCCGCCGACGCCCGTACCGAGCGTCAGCATCGTCAAATCAGCCAGGCCAACGCCCGCGCCGAGCCATGCTTCCCCGGCTAACGCTGTATTGGCGTCATTATCGGCAATGACGGGCAGATTGAACCTCGCTTCGCACCACTGCCGCAATTCGAACCCTTGCCAACCCGGCAGATTATCGGTCGCGTATACGATTCGCCCAGTATCGACGTCCACCCGGCCCGCCGTGCCGATACCGATCCCCGCTGCGTCCGGATAGCGGTCGAGCAATTGCCGAACTACCTTTTCCATTTGAAGTATGATATGGTCTTTGCCGCGGCTCGCTTCCGTTGGCGCTCCCGCCTCGTGTAACTCCTCCCCGCGTTCATTGATGACGAGCCCTTTAATGGAAGTGCCACCGATATCGATGCCGATGATGTTCATAACAACCCGCCTCCTCCCGCTCGAATGGTCAAATCCGTCGAAACCGTCAAATCCGCTGCTCCGTCGCCTTCCTGATTTCAACGGCATACCTCTCCGTGATCAATTGCGGGCGTGTTATGGCCGAGCCGACAACGACAGCGTGGGCACCCAGCATGAGCATCTGCACCGCTTGCGACGGCATATGAATCTTCCCTTCTGCAAACACCGGAATTTCAAGCTGCCCAGCCGCCTCCTTTACCAAGGTGTAATCGGGTTCAGGCTCCTGTGGCGAATAAGGCGTATAGCCGGATAATGTCGTCGAGACGCAATCCACGCCTAGCGAAGCCGCATAGAGTCCTTCCTCCAAGGTGGAGATGTCGGCCATCACCTTCTGGCCTCGCTCCTTCATATAAGCGACGAGCGATTCGAATGTCTCCCCGTTCGGTCTAGAACGGCGGGTCGCATCCAGCGCGATGAGATCGACTCCCACCTCCATCAACTCCCGAACCTCCTGCAGCGTTGGCGTAATATAAACGTCGCTACCGTTATAGACTCTCTTGATGATGCCGATGATCGGCAGCTTCGTAGCCTTCTTAATCGCGGCGATATCCTGCGTACTGTTGGCCCGGATGGCAACGGCACCTCCGACTTCAGCCGACTTCGCCATTTTGGCCATCGTCTCCGCCCCGAAGAGCGGCTCATCCTCCAATGCCTGACAGGATACGATCAACCCTTTTCGAACACGGTCAAACAGCGGCTGCTGGTTCATTTCCTCTCTATTGTTCATTTTTTTCTCTCCTACCCATTTCCTTAATTTTTATGGCGCGCCTGTACATGCGTTCTCAATCCAACCTCAAACATCCGGCTCCAAGGCATATAGCAATCGTCAATCACGATCTCATATTCATCCTCATCGTCCTGCAGATGGGTCTCGATGAAGCGGTTCAGTTCCGCTCTGACCCGTTCCGCGACTTGCCCCCGCTGACCATCAACGGCGAAATAATCATAACCCATGCCCGGCAGCACGCGATCGCATACATCCTGGCGTACATAGCCGCAATAGCCGCCGTCCTCTACATAGCGCAGCGACAGAAAATCACGATGCTGCGGCGTATCTCCATAAATCGCATAGATCATACCTTGCGCAATACAGGTTCCCAGCGTATTCCCGCTCGTATTCCAACCAGCATAACCAGCCAGATCAAATAGTAGTTTCTTGTCGCGAAGCAGCTGCAGTAGTTCAAGATCTGCTCCGTTCGCATAAGCAACGTCAGCTATAACACATGGCTTCGTGATGCGACGAACGATGTCATCCGCCATTTCAACCAGTTCAACGATATTCCGATAGACCTGATACCCCGGATGAGTCTGACCCTGATTATTCGCTTCCATCATGCTCTCACCCGGCGTATTGATGCATAGCGCCATATCAGCTTCCGCCAAGGAAGACGCCATCAGCCCTCCGGCTGCCATAATCTGATACTTCACCGATTCATACAACACGCGATCTTCATATAGAGGTATTACGTAAGGTCCTTGCACACTGGCAAAATGAACATGCACCCGCGGCTTGCGACGCTCAAAATGATGGATCATGCGCGCCAGCAGTGTACAGCCTACTTCATCTGCTCCCGGATACATATAGACCGATAATTGCTGTCGGCATTCCTTAACATGCTCCCGAACCCCTTGCTGATCGATGGCCGTTAGACCGTATGGAGCCGAATCATCCTGCGGGATGATCATAAAATCAACGGTCCCATCCTGCACCAGCTCGATCGCCCGCTGATTCGCCGTCAAATTGACGGCGCGGCGTTTCGTATAATCCTGCCATACCGACTCAGGCAGAGCTGCCTCAATCTGCTGCAGTTCACTCTGCTCTTCCCCGGTCGCGATACCGAGCTCCAGCCGATGACGAATATAACCTCGCCGGAAAATCTCCCTGCCCCAATTCTCGTAATAATCCGGCTCTTCGTCACTGCTGGAATACTGCGGACAGCGCATAATAAGCTGGAATGCGAACAGTTGCATGGACGGATTGATCCGTCTTAACTTACGGACATTCTCCAACCGCTCCGCACATTGTTCCTCTGTCATTCCGTGCAGCCGTGAAGGGATAATCCCTCCGTACAGTAAGGTATCCAAGGCGACGATGGCTCCGTCCGCATCACGCGCCTGCTCGAATAGCCACGCCCATAATTTCTCTACGTCTCCAGGGCGTTTCTTGAGTCCCATCAAGTTTATATCCGGACGGATCACGGTATAATCGGTTCCAGCCGCAAGTAGCGCCGGGAACTCATAATTACACGGACGTTCGTCCAGGGGAATATAGATGATTTTTTTCATAAGAGCAGCACCCTCCTATCCTTTAACCGCTCCAGATACACCTTCCATGTAATAACGCTGTGTGAACAGGAACACGATGATAATCGGTATGACTGAAATCACGGTTCCAGCGGCGATCCAGCCGAAATTATAAGCAAATTGACCATTCAAAAAGCTGAGCGCAGACGCGATCGGATACTGCTTCGGATCATTAAGCACGATCATCGGCCAGAGGAAGCTATTCCACATGCCCATAAACTCCAATAGCCCGATTACGGCAACCGCCGGCTTCACAATCGGCAGCGACAATTGCAGCCAAATGCGAAATTCACTGGCCCCGTCTACTTTGCCGGAATCACGCAGCTCATGCGGCATGCCCATGAACGCCTGTCTCATGAGGAACACATTGAAGACGGTAATCGCCGAAGGTAGCACGACCGCCATATAGGTGCCCATCACTCCAAGCGCCTTCACCGTGAGGTAGTTGACTACCATACCGGCCGCAGCGGGGATAATCATCGTCGCCACCAATAGGGTGAAGATCAGATCCCGCCCTTTGAACCGGAATACAGCGAGCGGATAAGCCGTCAGACAAGAGAAGAAGATATTCATCACGACGCCCATCATAGCTATGATCAAGGTATTCGTTAGATAACGAGGAAAGTCCATATAATTCCACACTTGCACGTAATTTTCGAAATCGATAAATGTCGGGAAAATCGCTGGCGGGAAGCTGAACACATTCTTGCCAGGCATCAGCGACACGCTCAACAGCCATAGAAACGGCCCCATCATAAAAATAGCGAATAATAGCAGACAGACATACAGCAGTGTAAATTTGATAAAATGAAGTGGTTTTCTTCTCATATCATTCATCCATTAATATGGATTGACACCGCCTTTCCGGTTGAATCTGAAGATGACGATACTAAGCGCGGCAATGATAACGCTGACGATTAAGCCAAGTGCCGAGGAGTAGCCGAAATTAAATTGCTGGAAGCCCTGCTGATAGATATACAAGCTGGAGGTCAAGGTGGCATCCCCCGGTCCGCCCATCGTCAGGATGAATACCTCGTCGAACACCCGAATCGCCGCCATGAGTGAAATCAGCGAGCAGAAAAAGACGTACGGCTTGAGTAGCGGGATCGTAATTTTTCGAATCGTCTGTGCCCGGTTCGCGCCATCGATCATCGCCGCCTCTACCAGATCCTTCGGTATAGATTGCAGTCCGGCCAAATAGATCATCATATAGTAACCGAGACCCTTCCACATCGTAATGAACATCAGGGTCCACAAAGCTGTATTTTTGTTAGATAACCAGGTAATTCGCTCTTGCATCAGGCCTACGTTGGATAATATATAGTTCACGACCCCGTTCTGGTTGAGCAGCCAGCCCCAAATCAGCGCGACCGCAACCATGGATGTAACTACGGGGATGTAATAAGCCGTGCGGAACAGTTTAATTCCTCTCACATTGCTGTTGACCAGAATCGCCATCAGAATGGAGAAAAACTGGATGAATGGCACGACGATAACATAGAGCAATGAATTGATCAACGACGTAATAAAGCTCTTATCCTGCAAGGCCTTGACGAAATTATCAAAGCCGACGAAATCGGTCTTGCCGATCACGGAGTAATTCGTCAGCGCCAGCGGTATGCTGTAAATAATCGGCCAAAAGACAAATAGAGCCAATAGCAGCAAACCCGGGGCCATGAATAGCCAAGCGACGGACGCTTCTGACTTGCCGAATCTAGCAAAAAAGGGAGTCTTGTTCATGTTAGTTTCCTCCACCGCCTTAATAAGAGGTAGTTCAAAAAGGGCCTCTTTTGATTACGAAGTAACTCGAGAAGTAACTCGACATCGAATCTTGAATTCAGCCGGGCCTTCCGGTGCTCACGTACCCACTACGTACGCTCCGCTCCTCATGCCCTAGCTTCATCCAACCTTCTCGGTACTGAAAACTGGCTTTTTTGAACACTACTTCTAAAGAGGTAGTTCAAAAAGGGCCTCTTTTTGAACTTCCACTATAAAGAATCGGGCAGGACGAGCCTGCCCTTTTCTGGTATATTTAATCACCCAAGATTTTATTAACCTCAGCCTCAGCTTCATCCAATGTCTTCTTCACGTCAGCGCCGTTCAAGTAGATAGTCTGCAACGCCTTGGTAACGGCCTGGTTGACGTCCTTCGCGCTCTCGACACCGATGTAGAAATCCTCGGCTTTATCCAAGCTCACTGCGGATACCGTCTTGGCCACACCTTCCAGGGTTCCGTCATTCTCCGAGAAGAACGGATCTTTAGCGGTCTCTACCGTCGAAGGCAGTGTATTCGCGATCTTGGAGAATTCGAGCTGGTTGGCCGCGTTGGTGACGAATACGGCGAAATCGACTGCTTCCTTCTTATGCGATGTTGCCGCAGGCACGACCAGGTTCATCGTGTTGGAATAACGGATGCCCGCTTTGCCGACCGGGCTCGGTACAGCGATCATTTTCTCATATACATCCGGTGCCGCCGTCTTGATTTTGTTAATAAACGGAGAACTGGACAGGGACATAGCTACTTGCTCACTTGCGAAGTATTGCACTTGCTTATCATAATTGATGATGTCCTTTGGAATAACGCCGTCATTCAATAGCTGTAAGTTCTCATTGACATACTCTTCTACTTCCGGTGTATTAAAGGTTGCTTTCTTATAATCCTCCGACAGGAACGGCAGGTTCTCTTCTAGCAGAGTGCGAGCCTCCATCGTGAAGATGTAGCCGTAAGCACCGGTTTTCTCTTTGATCTGGCGTCCCCACTCGTTCAATTCCTGCTTCGTCTGCGGAGGGGTATCCGGATTCAGCCCCGCTTTCTCTACCAGATCCTTATTCAGGAATAAGACAGGTAGCCCGGTATACCAAGGAAGCGCGTAGGCTTGGCCGCCCATTTCCGTCGAGGAGTAGATTCCTGGGAAGTAAGCCGCTTTCTGTTCAGCCGTCAGCTCTTGGTTGAGGTCAACCAGTGCACCCTTGGTTCCCATCTGGTTAGCAAGCTCCGTATTGAGGTTGACCACATCCGGCGCCTCGCCACCAGCAATATTCGTCATTAATTTGTTCAGCACTGCATCGTAAGGATAGTCCTTCCAATCGATCTTGACGTTCGGATTCTGCGCTTCATAATCCGTGATCAATTTGTTGAAGTAGTCGTTAAAGGTAGGCTGCAATGAAATCGTCCAGAACTCTACGGTGACTTGTTCCTCCGCCTTCTTTCCCTCATCGCCCGGAGCAGCCTCCCCGTTACCCGAAGAACTCGATCCGCACGCTGCCAACAGACCTACCATCATCATCGACGCCAAAAGTAGTGAAATCAATCGCCTTCCTTTGAAACTCATACCTGACACCCTTTCTTGTGTGTAATATATTGATCTTACGCCGAGAGAGGACATAACTTAGCCCTGCATCCAACAGATTCGACTCTTCCTTGATAAGCGCTTACAAAAGAATTAATTATCCGGATACAGTCTCTGCGGATTATCGGTCCATAGCAGCATATTCCTGCAGCTTTTCCTCTCTTGCACGTTCATTGTATCACCTATAAGAGAAAATCTCCACTATTTTATTTTATAATAAAAAATATATCCAATATTCTTGTTCACAAAAAAAGAGCCCGCAAAAGGCTCTTTATACTAGAACAGTTTCTCGGAGATCGCTTTGGCCGATATTTCTCTGTATTTTAGCGCCTCGTCCTTCATTTGCAGCGAGACAGCGACATTCAGAATGTCGATGACGGCCAGCTGGGAGATCTTCGCCGCAAGCGAACTGCCTTGTAATGGATTCTCCCGCGCGATCATTAACAGGACGATATCCGCCACCTTCGTGATCGGAGAACGGGCATTACTGGTAATGGCGATTACCGTGGCACCGGTCTTCTTGGCCAGGGTCAGGTTCTCGACCGTATCCTTCGTGCTGCCGGAGATCGAAATACCGACCGCCACATCGTCCTTGGTCATCAAGGCCGCTTCCATCGCCTGGAAGTGCGTGTCGATCTTAGCGCTGCTCCGTTTGCCGATTCTGGAGAAGCTGTGCGCCGCCTGCATAGCCGTCAGTCCAGACGAACCGACGCCGAAGAAGTAAATGCTGTGCGCCTGAAACAGCGCGTCGATCGCTTTGCCTAACTGGTCCGAGACGGCCAATTCTCTCGTCTGCTCCAAGGTGCGGATATGGTTGGCAATAATTTTCTCATTCAACGCGGTGGAATCATCATCCTCTGACACTTCTTCATGCAGATTATCGATCGGCTTCACCAGATCCTGCGCCAGGGATAATTTAAAATCCTGAAATCCTTGAAATTTCAGCTTCCGGCAAAAGCGCAGCACCGTCGTCTCACCGACATCAGCTTTTTCCGCCAACTCCGTGACCGAGTGATAAATAATGTCGGAGGCGTTATCCAATATATATTGCGCCACCTTTTGTTCCGTCTTAGTAAGTCCATTCAAATGACTGCGTATTTTCAGTAATGTTTTCCCCATCCCTTGTGTGGTTGACAAACATAAAATCCCCTTTCAGCCGAAACGATAGAATGAAATCTCCATTTTGGATCACTTGGAAGGTTGATTCCTTCTGTTATATTTTAGCTATGTTGTACTGAATAGGCAAGGAAATGCCTCACGCTCGCTCTGCTAATTCATAGTCCTACCTCTCTCACCCTTTAACGGCACCGACCATCCCATTAATAAATTGCTTCTGCAGGATCAGGAAAATGACGATGATCGGAATGATGGAAATGATGGTCCCAACGGCGATATAAGCGAAGTTGAAGGAAAGCGAGCCCTGTAAATACGATAGCGCGGGAGCCAACGGATACTTCTTCGGATCGTCAAGCACGATAATCGGCCAGAGGAACGAATTCCAGAACGCCATAAAATCAAAAATAAGCACCGTAGAAATCGTCGGTTTAATCATCGGGACCATAATGCTGCAAAAGATCCTGAACTCCCCGGCTCCGTCCACCCGAGCCGAGTCCTCCATTTCCCGCGGAATGGTTATGAACGCCTGACGTAACAGGAACACATTAAAGACGCTAATCGCCGACGGTATGACAACGCCCATCATCGAATTATATAATCCCAGCTTGTTGATGGTTATGAAATTGACGATCATTCCCGCCGCATTAGGCAGAATCATCGTGCTGATAATCGCAAAAAAGATAAAATTCCGTCCGGGGAAGCTCAGACGTGCCAGCGGATAAGCGGTGATTAAGCAAAATATGATGTTCAAGCCGACTCCCGACGCGGTCATCACGACCGTATTCCACATATAGTTCCAGAGCGGCATAATATCGAATACTTTTACGTAATTCTCGAAGGTGATTGGATTAGGGATAAATTGTGGCGGGAATGCATATAAATTTTCACCCGTCTTGAGTGAAGTGGATAGCAGCCATAGAAAGGGGCCCAAGCAGATCAAGGCTACAATGATCATTAGAGTATATAAAAGGAATGCACCTATTTTACTCATAATAGGACATGCCTCCCCTGCGGTTGAATCTGAATGACAGAATCGTAAAGATCATAATCATCAGCGAGACGATCAAGCCGACGGTAGCCGCATAACCAAAATTGAAGTCGATAAAAGCCAGCTTATAAGTATACACTCCGGTGACCAAGGTCGCCCCTGCCGGATCTCCCTTGGGACCGAACATGACGAAGATCTCGTCAAAGACGCGCACCGCGCCCATCACCGACATAATGGTACATACTAGAATAAACGGCTGCAGCAGCGGGATCGTGATGCTCCAAATGACCCGCCAGCGGCTGGCACCGTCGATTCGCGCCGCTTCTTGAAGTTCCACGGGCACCGACTGCAATCCGGCCAGATAGATCATCATATAGTAGCCAAGTCCTTTCCAGACGGTAACGCCCATGGCTGCGAATAAAGCGATGCCTGGCAGCGCCATCCATGACACCGGCTCTTTAATCACGCCTAAGGCTTGCAGAATATAGTTCAGCACCCCTTTTTCCTCGTACACCCATTTCCAGGCAATCGCGGCGGCCACCATAGAAGTGACGACCGGAATAAAATAAGCGACGCGAAAGAAATGAACTCCGCGCAGCTTGTTATTGACGAGCACCGCCATAAGAATGGCTAAAATCTGAATGACCGGCACACAGATGACATAGAGCAGCGAATTTTGCAAGGCCAGCCAGAAGTCCGGATCGGCATACATGCGGTTGAAGTTGGCCATCCCGACCCATTTCGTGTCTTCGATGACGGAATAATTGGTGAACGCAAGCGGCAATCCGTAAACGATCGGATAAAATGTGAATACAAGCAGCACAATGATTCCTGGGGTAAGCATAGCGTAGGAGAAAATCAGCCGTTTTTTTCTTAAATTCGTAATTGTAGCTTTCGCCATAGTGCATCCCCCTTGTTATTAGATGGCAAAGGGTGAGTACAGACTCACCCCTTGCGCCATCGACGATTCGACTTGAGCCTACCCCTCGGCTAGGATTTCATCCAATTTAGCTTGCATATCCGCTTCGGCCTTTTTCAGCATTTCTTCCGGTGTCATCCGGCCCAGGAGCATTTCCTTCCAATATTTCCACAGGAATTCGAGGATTTCACCTTCTTTATTTACACCGAGCGTAAAGTCGATGGCTTTATCGGTTTGCGTAGCCGTAATTCTCCTCGCCACGTCTTCCGGTTCGTTACTATCGCCCTCGGTAAAGAACGGGTCCTTAGCCGCCTCTTTGGTCGAAGGCAAAATGTTGACGACCTTGGCAAACTCAAGCTGTGACTCATCATTCGTTATGAAATGCGCGAACAGAATCGCTTCCTCATGATGCTTGCTCATCGTTGGAACGACGACGTTCATCAAGCCACCGTGGACTTTACCGTCCTTTGAAACCGTCGGTATCGGAGCGACAACCGTCTTATCATAGACCTCCTTGGCATTGTTCTTGATCCGGTTCAAAAATTGTGACCCGGTGATAAAAGAAGCGATTTGGCCGCCCTGATATTTGTCAGTTGCATACCCCGCATCAGCTGTAATGCTCTCTTTAGGCACAACACCTGAATCATATAGATCTTTATTCCACTTCGCCCACTCCAGCGCTTCGGGCGTATTGACGATGATTTGGGTCTTATCTTCATTAATGATCGGCACCCCACGCAAGAATAGATCGATCGGTGGGTTATAGATAGGTACGAACCCGTATTTGCCTGTCTTTTCCTTAATGATCACGGCATGTTCCTTCATCTCCTCCCAGGTGGAAGGCGGTTGATTCGGATCCAGACCAGCAGCCTCATAAATTTCCTTGTTTAACGACAGAACGCCGAGACCGTAATACCACGGGAAGGCATATATGCTATCACCGATTCGGGCCGAGTGCAGTAGGGATTCGAAATAGATCGACAGCTGCTCCTCAGTCGCTTCCTTGTTCAAATCGACCAGCGCGTTCTTATCAGCCAATTTGAGCGCCATAGCCGTATTTAGATTGACGACGTCCGGCGACTGATTCCCGGCGATCGAGGACAGCAATTTATTCTCCATCGAACCGTAAGGCAGGTCGGTCCATTTAATAGTGATGTCGGGATTGGCGTCTTCGAATTTTTTAATTCTGGCATTTACGTAATCGTCAAAGGTAGGGCTTAATGAAATGGTCCAGAAGTTGATGGTAACCGGGCCTGGCGTATCCTCGACTTGCTTGGTCCCGGAACTGCCGCAAGCGGCGAGTATGGATAATAGCAATGAGACGGCCAGCACCATCACGGTCATACGTCCTATTCTTTTCATTTCTTTCCCCTCTTTCGGGCTTCATTGGTTCTACAATGATTGCCCCATTTTGGTTCTGGCTGCATACACATTCAGCATGTAATCGATGAAGCTTGGATGCGGGTGCCTTGATGGGCCTCTGGATTCCTAACTACCACGACATCGTTGACGACAATGTACTCAACTGTGTTCGATGTGTTCGATGAGAAGGAAGGTATTCGCCTTTGTGTTAGCGTTTACATTATTGAGCATAATGGATTCTCTGTTGGACGCTGTAGCTGTAACCGCAAACTTCTTCATGAACCCCGTACCCCCGTCGTATTATTGTGAAACTCAAGTGTCCAGACAACCGCTCGATTTTAAGCTCGCGAGTATCCGTTATGCCATCAGCATTCCCCCTCTCAGTAGGATAGTGTGAGGATTTTATGGATTTGGAATGAATGTTTCTTTATTTTTATGCTTCGAAAAAGAATTTAATCTCCTTTTTGTGTTAAACCCACCGTGTGCGGAATAAAAAAAAGACCGCTCTAGGAGCGGCCGTCATTTAGATCCATGGTCAATGGGAAGTTGGGATTGTCTGGATGGTTCTCGCAGCTGGTCTCACAGCTCGTTTCATAGCTCGTTGAAGGCAATATAAGTGCTCAAATGCAACTAAATTCCTCCTTTATGGCCGAGACCGTGGATATAACTGCAATTATGCAACTATTCGCATGAGTTTTTCTTCCATTTGAGCTTTAGTAAGGAAATAACTGTATATTTGCATCTATTTTCTGAGTTTCAAGCTAATTGTCCAGAATAAGTGTATTTTTACAACTAAGCGGAACTAAGTACAACTAAACGGAACAAGCCAGCGCAGCATTAGAGTTTGGAGTCCAACTCTCCCCACCAATGATAATCTTCCAAATACACCGTATCAAACAGCATGACGCCATGGGATTTTTCTCTGCACATGCGGATGGCTTTTCTGAACTGTTCCACATCGCCGGCATAGTCTTTCAGATATAAACTAGCCACGACTGGGATTTGTCCATTAACCGCCTGCAAGCTGATGTCAATCGCGCCCTCGACACTGTACCAAGAGGCAGGGCGACCGTTCTGTTCCGCCTCTTCCACCCGTACTTCCGGATAGTAGCAGCCTGTCATAATAAAATCGAGTTCATCCGCGTAGCCAGAGCGATGGTAGTCCTCCGAGGCCCATGGCAGGTCGGGATGATACGTCTCACTCGCCCAGTTCACGCCCTCGTTATAATACAGGGGATACCAGGAACCGACGTAAATGCTGAACAATAATTCCGGCTTCAGTGATTTTACGAGCTGCTTGGCTTCTTTTACAAAGTTCTTAATATTTAGGGCCCGCCATTCCGACCATTTCCCGAACCAACGTCCGAATTCAACCTGCTTCGTCCCATCCGCATTTTCCTGGAGGGTGAAAATATGCTGTGGCCACTGTTCTACCTTTTGCCCGATATACTGTTCGAACTGCTGTCGGCTCAGCTCGCTGAAATCGCCATACACGTTGGGATAGCGGCAGCGGTCCAGCACGATCCCGTCCAGTTCGTAGTTTGTGGTAATTTCCTCAATAATCGATAATTCGTGACGCTTGACCTCCGGATGGATCGGATTGACGAAGATCGTTGCATCTGATGCATTCTCAGCAGCTACTGGGGCAGACGACATGTCTGGATTATAAAACATAACCTGCCACTCTTTTTTATCGTATGCGATACCATCCCGTGACTGAGCCGTCCCTTCGGCAAACACGTCAACATTCGCCAGCACCTTCACTCCAGTCGGTTTCAGCACATCGACCATTTCCTGCAGAAAGTCGCGTTCCTTCCACATATCATACCGCCCATCAGACCAACGGCTGACATGATAACCGAATTGGCTCGGAAAAGTAGTATGACCGTAAGGTATTTTGGCGTCCACGACGATATGAGTTATCCCCGCCTGTTTGGCGTTGTCGGCCAGTTTTCTTTGTTCTTCCGGATCGGCCAGGCGCAGGCCATTTGCCAGGAAGTCCACCCACAAAATGTTAGCGCCTTGCTCAAGCTTTGAATTCATCGCTCGGTCCCTCTCTTTTACATGATATATTGGGTTACGATCTAACTATATCATTAGTCCGGAGTTTTTAGCCATCAAATTATTAATTTATGGAGGAAATATCTTTTAGGGATTTGAAGGCGATTGTGGAAGTGGTGGAAGTGTAAGTAACTAAAACGGTAAGGATCAGATTAAACGAACTGCTAACTTGAGAGGGGCACGAAGGAATATGGAACTATCGAAAATGCTGGCGGGTATACACACTACTATTTAAAAAAGGACCTTTAGGCCGGGATGCGCGGATATAGGAAGTAAAAGCAGCAGAGGTTTTGTCAAGCCTGCAAATATGCAGGCTTTTGCCCACGAAATCATCATTTCTTAGAGCATGCCTGCAGAATTGCAGGCTTTTTTTGAAAGCTCCAAGTTCTAGCGCCGAATAAGCCCTTTGCCTTTCAAAAGTAACTACAGAACGCTATAACGGCTGCTGCCTCCAACTTGAACAAATATCAGAAACTCCACAGAATACTGCGTTTATCCCGACCATAGCATATTGAGCTGCAGAACATTAGGTAATGTATGGTTATAGTTCTTCTTGACATATATAGATGATCTACATATCATCATATATAGATCATCTATATATAGGAGGAGATCACGTCAGATGAGGGTTGATAAAAGCCTTATGAGTGGCAGTACCACAATGTTAATCTTGAAGCTTCTTGACCTTAAGGATATGTACGGGTATCAAATGATTCAGGAGCTTGCGCTTCGGTCTGAGAATGTATTTTCGCTGAAGGCAGGTACTCTTTATCCGATTCTTCACAGCTTGGAGCAGCAAGGCATGATCGAATCCTATGAGCAAGTCTCCGACCAACAACGACCACGCAAGTATTACCGCATCACGCTGAAAGGGAAAGAAGCTTTTAAAGAACAGCAGGCTCAGTGGAAGGAATACACCGCGATTGTAAATCGGGTTCTAGGGGGGGCGAACTATGCGCTCGACTAGGACTAGCAAAGCGGTTCAGGATTTTGTCGGTGAGGTATGTAAAGAGATTCGCTTCAGAAGCGTCCACGCCAAGATCAGTAAAGAGCTTAGAGATCATATCGAAGATCTGAAGGGAGAATACCTTCAGCAAGGGTTCAGCGAAGAAGTTGCAACCTCTCTGGCTATTGAACAAATGGGTGATCCATCCCTAGTAGGCAAGCAGTTCAATCGCACCTATCAACCTAAGACCGAATGGTCGATCCTGCTGATTACAGCCCTATTAATCTCTATCGGTGGTGTGATCCAATTTTTCGTGTCCTCTCAGATGAATACAATCGGGATACATAGCTTTTCTTACTTTGTTAAGTATGTACCGATCGGCATCGTCATTTTTGCAGGGATGTACTTTTTTAACTATACATGGTTTGTACGCCACTCAAGAGTAATCTATTTTTCGCTCATTTTCATCACATTAGTAGGATTCTATATGTTTTCTTTGAAGATGAACGGCTCATACTTTCATGTCCAGTATTTATCCTTGCTATTAATACCAGTCTTGGCCGGCGTCATATATAGCTATAGAAATAAGGGCTGGTTAGGAATTTTTTATTCCTATATGTATTATGGCGTTGCAGCGTATCTGTGCCTGATTGCGCCCTCCTCTTCGGCTCTAGTATTACTCACCGTTTCCTATTTGATCATTCTAACAGTCGCTGTTGCTAGGGGCGTATTTGGAAATATTAGGAGATTCTTCTTGCCGCTAATCTATACGTTGACGCTTCTCATTCTAGGGTTGCCCATGGCCACAACTTCATATCGGCTGCTGAAACTCAAGATGATGTTTCGTCCGGAGCTTGATCCGTTAGGCGCTGGGTATCTTCAGACGACGGTGCAGAACATCATTACTTCCTCTAAACCGATCGGGGCTTCCTTCATAGGGAACATGACGGTGGAAGAGATTCTCCCCTCGTGGACAACAGATTTCTCTCTCACCTATCTCATTGCAAAAATAGGCTATATTCCGGGCATGACGATCATCGTGATCCTGCTCATGCTCATTGCAAGAATGTTCTCTTCCGTATTGAAGCAAAAGAATACCCCCGCTTTTCTTGTCGCCTGTGCAGCCTGTTTGGCGATAGCAGGGCAAATTATTTTCTATGTACTTACCAACTTAGGGCTCATTATGCCGCTGTCCTTCTATCTTCCGTTCGTATCCTATGGCGCATATGGATTTATGATGAATATGGCTCTGATGGGCTTGCTGCTATCGGTGTATAGACGGACGAATATTGTGGCTGAAGAATACCCAAATTAACCCAATATGTAGTCGACAGGAGCTTATTTCTGTGTTATCGTACCTAGTAATAGGGCATTTCGTTCCAGATGGAACGAAGTGCCTTAGCGCGTATTTATACGACTTTTTACATTTAATGTATTAAGGATGGTGATGTGATGGTGCTCAGGCTTCCCCAGCTACGGGGGGCGAAATCCGTAGTCAATAGACGATAGATTTTCAGAGCATGGATACCATATATATATCAGAGGAGTGTTTTTATTATGAGAACATGTTTTCAAGTTGAAGAACGTATACCTACGAATCGAACAGGGCTGAAGCAATTGCGGAATTCCGGACGGCTCCCTGCTGTTGTGTTCGGTTCAGGCACAGACAATACGATGATCCATCTTTCTACGAAGGACTTCAGAAAATGGATTAGAGGCGGCAGCGGCGGTATTATTGAGCTTAATCTTGAAAATCATGACTCGATTCCTGTTCTTCTGGAAGCCGTGCAACGTGATCCGGTAACACAGGAATATATTCATGTGGATTTCCTTCGTGTCAAGAAAGACCAACTCGTACGCACCAAGATCAATATCGAGTATGTCGGTACTGCGCAAGGTACGAAGCTGGGCGGCATCGTTCAGACCCAGAGTACCTTCATCGAAGTTGAATCATTCCCGGACAAAATCCCGGCTTCGATTGTAGTAGACATCAGTCATCTTGAAATCGGAGATTCCATGACCGTAGGCGACATTAAGCTTCCGGACGGACTCGACCTGATCTCTGCCGAGAACGAACTGCTGGTTTCAGTAGTAACGCCTAAGATCCAGGCTGGAGACATCGAGGACACCGAGGAAGAAGAAGCTTAACATATATAAGAAACAAACTAGCATTCATACAAAGCCCTCCGGATCTCCGGGGGGCTTGTTATATTACTACATATAAATTCCAACTGCTAGTGATTCAAGCTTCCCTCCAACATCATCTTGCATAATCTAGCGATTGCTGATATATTACCAACGATGGATTCTTAAGAAGGAATCATTATTTTCTAACAAGCAGGTGAACCTAAATGAATATTCTCAAAGAGTTCAAGGAATTCGCTCTAAAGGGTAATGTGCTAGACCTGGCTATCGGGGTTATCATCGGTGGTGCTTTTGGTAAAATTGTCACTTCCCTTGTCCAAGATATCATCATGCCGCTGGTCGGAATGCTACTTGGTGGCGTCAACTTATCTGGATTAACGGTGACCATTGGCGATTCTCCACTGACCTATGGTGTATTCCTGCAGACGGTGATCGATTTCCTGATCGTCTCGGCCGCGATCTTCCTGTTCGTCAAGGCGATTAACCGCTTCAAACGCAAGGAAGAGACCAAGCCAGAGCCGCAGGAAGCTCCCAAGCCTTCCAATGAAGAGGTATTGCTGACTGAAATTCGTGATTTGTTGAGGCAGCAAAATAATAGAGCGTCTGAATAATCAAACCATTGCATTACGAGAGGATACTTGCCATAATTTAGGTGGGTGTCTTCTTTTCTATTATAATCCTGTCCCTATGATTCAATCAGGACTATAATAACTATAGTAACTAGTATATTGATAGTAGTAGAAGTTGAACAGCAGCAGTGACTCGGCAGAATAGGAGTAGTATGGCATTTAATACATATATGAAAAGGGGTATCTAACATGTTTCGCACACGCCATAAAGCATATTCTCAACTTGTGAAACCGCTATCAGCTTCCGACCTGTCCTCCGTTCCGGCACTCGAACAGAAGCTACACTACCTGCAAATCAAGCAAGCAGACATCAATAATCTGCGCAAACTAACCGAATTGATGGATCGTCTAGCCAAGCCGATCACAGAACGCAATTATGATATGCTGTTTCAAATCCCTGAGATGTTGCAAATTATCAAGGATCACAGTACAAGAGAACGTCTCACAGTCACTTTTATTGAATATATGAAATCAATTCCTCGTATCGAGCTTAATGAAGAATATGTCACTTCCCGCAAAAGAATCGGTTTCATCCATAATCGCGTCAAATTACCACCCGAATGGTTCCTTGGTGCATACACCAGAGTATATGAAATTCTCATTCCGGCGATCGTTCATGAATTCTCACGGCCTAGCGAAGCGGCAGAAATTATCATCTCTTTGCAACGAATCATTATGCTGGACTCGCAGCTGGTGCTTGAAGCCTACAACGAGGCTCATGACTTCGAGTATATCGAGACGAACAGCCAGATCATTGAAGAGCTGATCCAGATGGATAAAGTCAAGCCGTTGATCGATTCGGTCAATCTGTCGCTGCAGGAAACGATGAATGTCAGCTCCTCCGCTCAGGAACTGACCGCTTCGATCCATGAGGTCGCCGAGCACTCGGTGCAATTGAGCGATCAATCCGGGGCGATGATGCAGCAGGCCAGACAGGTACAGCTGACTGTCAAAGATGCTCTTAAGGACTTCTCAGCTACGGCCCAGGATGTATCCGAGGCCAGCCAGCAATTCGAGCAATTCCTGCTATCGATTCACAATATTACGGATATTATCGATGTGATCAGCAACGTCGCGGATCAGACCAATCTACTCGCCCTCAACGCCTCGATAGAAGCAGCCAGAGCTGGGGAGCAAGGGCTCGGCTTCGCCGTGGTGGCCAGTGAAGTCCGCAAGCTCTCAGAGCAGACGAAGGGAGCGGTCGAACAGATCACCCAAGTCATTACGAGAATTATCGGCACAGCGAATACGATCGGACAAGAGACGAGATCGATGGGCTCGCATATCGCGGAGCGTGTAGAAGCAACGAAGGAAGCCGTTAATGATCTGGAACAGATTATGGAGCAAATAGAGAATTTCCGCGATTTCACGGCAAATGTCGCCTCGATCGTCGAGCAGCAAGCTGCAGCTACGAGCGATATTACAGAACGTACCTCCACGATGCTCGGCCATCAGGAAGAAATTCAGCAGTTTGCTATCGCTACGGGTAGAGATATTTTTGAGGTAAGCCGTAAAGTGGACAGCCTGAGGTTGAAAACGCTTAGAATAAATTCGCAGCTCAGTCACTCGCAAATCCTGCGCACCGCCAAGACCGATCACCTGCTATTGCGCTGGTGGGTATACAACGATACATTAGGCTTCCAGCATGACAATCACGAAAGGCTCAGCGGACAAGGAGCCTGTCGGTTGAGCCAATGGTGCGAGAAGATCAAGAACGATCCGGGCATCACTTCCCTTCCATCCTTCCCGGCTCTGCAGGAACAGCATGCTAATGTTCATCGTCTGACCGACGCCGCTCTGGAATCGGTCCAATCCCAGGGCACAGACGGGCTATTGCAAGCCGATAACATACTAGTCGAACTGGAGATGGCATCACAGAAGATGGTCCAGGCACTGGAACAGGTGCAGCAGGAAATGACGCAGCGAATTCGCCAGCGGTAATATTGATCAGAAAATAAAAAAACGGGGCTGTCTCAAAAGTCGATCTTCCGACTTGAAAGACGCCTCTTTAGCGTGTCCCAAAATGGGAACATTCCTCTGTTCTGGCCGGATCACTTGGACACGGACATCAATGTCCGTTAGCGCTGATTCTGTAGCATCCCGCCCTTGTAACGGACAATAATGTCCGTTACAAGAGAAATTGTCGCGAAAAATGGCATTTTGTGCTTCTAAGGGTCAAAAGTGTCCGTTAGAGGAGCAAAGTGGTTGTTTTCATGCTCTAACGGACATTTTTGACCGCTAGATCAGGGGAGAGTCCTGACCGTCCGTGCTTGTCTCTTGCGCGAATAAATACGGAGTTTGGGATTGTGGCTTTGGCCCTACAAAAAAAGTTGGACGGAAAACATGATGTTTTTCCGCCCAACTTTTTATTTTAGAGGCTTATTAGACAGCCCCGTTCTATTTTACCATTTGTTCTATTTACGATCGATGATCAGCCAGCCGTCTGCATCCTTAGTCACCGTAGCACCCAAGGATTCCGCCATAAACCGCAGCGGAACATAGGTTGTACCGTCAGTATGAACGAATACAGGCTGCGGCAAGGTAACCGCCTGACCTCCAATCGTCGCTTGGTCTGAGCCGACCGTCAACACGATTTCCCGACCGTTAAGATCATCAATAATGACAATTTGCTTGGAGCCTTTCGTCCATTTTACCTCTGCATCCAATTCCTCAGACAGATAACGCAGGGGTACGAAGGATACATTCTTATCAGAAATAATGCCGTAATACTCGGTTTCCGGATCCATCCAAATGTTCTTTTCTGTTATTTTCAGATCATTCTTCAACGTCTTATACGCCAGGGAGCTGACCTCAAAATTACGCAGCATCTGACCCGGGGTAATATCTCCATCCGTCACATCGATCACGCCTGTGCTAGTATCAATCTTGTCAATGGCGATGGCTGCGCCAATATTCCACATTTCGCTCTCAGTATGAAGCTTGACTGCTTGAATCGGGATGCCTTCGCCTTCCGGAATGGCGATCGTAAGATCCATGTTCTGCTTGCGAACATTCTGCTTGCTGTCGAAGTAGAAGTCCATGTTCAGCGTCGAATTCTTACCCAGAACCGTCGTCAGCTCTGGTGTCTCCTTCAGCATTTCACTCAAGCTAGCGTCGTAATTATTCAAAAATTCGTTCAGGCTCTCCATTAATTCACCATGTATTGCGCCAACCGCAGCACCTTTGGAATCGATCGGGAGGGAAGTTCCCACGTCATAGCCCTCTTCTTCCATTGAAGTGAAGACGGGATAGAAGGCATCATAGAACGCTTCAATCAGCTCTTTCAGACCTGCTTCGTCCTTCACTACCTCCGTTAAAAATGGCTTGACCATAGACAGCAACTCTTCCCCATCCACTTCTACATGAAGCTTCGTTAGAGACAGCGCTTCGCCATTCACTTTGTCTTGAACCTGCTTCACGGCAAGCTTGGACGGGTTAGGTGCGTGCTTGATTACGAATTCAACCGTCTTCTCGGAGAAACCTTGGATATTGCGCTCATATGGACTCATATCCGGGTATCCAGCTTCATCATCCAGCGATATGTAGAGCGGTTGCTTCGCTCCATCCAGCAGAATTGTCATGCCTTGCTTGTCGATGGACAATTGGTACGGCAATTCTTGACCTTTGAAGCCGATCGAACCTTTCATTGATGCGGTCTCTTTATCCTGCAATTTACCCTCATCGATCGTAATCGAGAGAGAGTTAAGCAGATCGATCGTCTTCTGATCTTCCGCAGAAATATTTGCCGCAGGTACGAGTTCAAGCGAAATCTTCTGCTTCGATTCACTGGACGACGGATTCATGCTGTTCGTGAGCGCCTTGTTGACATCCAGTCCTCCCACAGCCTGACAGCCGGTCAGCATAACCAATAGCAATACCATAGGTATGGCTAACCATTTCATTTTCTTCTTCATTATCTTCGCTTCCCCTTCCTGGCTAATATATTCCATTATGTTGCATATCAATCTCAATTGTAAATAGATTTTCGAATTTTGCGTGTCATAGACTGGATTCCATAGTTTATCACGTTCCTCACTTAGACAAATATGCTATAATGACGGGGTATCCTAAAATAATACGAAGAAGTTCATGCAGCATCGCATGAGAGAGGTTCGCGAACTCCCTCTATAAAAAACTAATGGCGCCCTGCCTTTGATTTTGCATGGGCTTGTTTTTTGTAACGCAGTTCAAGAACTCTCTTTCTTCCGAACCACAATCCAAGAAGAATGAGAGGTTTTTTTATGCTGAAAAATGAAAAAGCAGTCGTCGTCTTCAGCGGCGGGCAAGATAGCACCACCTGCCTGTTCTGGGCTCTGCAGCAGTTCCGTGAAGTGGAAGCGGTCACCTTCGACTATGGCCAGCGCCATAAACTGGAGATTGAATGTGCGAAGGAGATCGCCGCTGAGCTGGGCGTGAAGCTCACGGTGCTGGATATGAGCCTGCTTGGCCAAATAACGCAAAACTCGCTCACCAACAGCAACATGCCAATCGTTCAGGAAGAAGGCCAGCTGCCTAGCACTTTTGTCGAAGGACGCAATCATCTCTTCCTGAGCTTCGCGGCGGTGTTCGCCAAAGGACGCTCCGCCCGCCATCTCGTTACCGGCGTATGCGAGACAGATTTCAGCGGCTATCCCGATTGCCGGGATGCCTTCGTGAAATCGCTCAACGTCACCCTTAATCTGGCTATGGACTACAATTTCGTCATCCATACGCCGCTGATGTGGATCGACAAGGCCGAGACATGGAAGCTGGCTGATGAGCTGGGAGCTTTTGATTTTGTTAGAGAACGGACACTAACCTGCTATAACGGGATCATCGGTGACGGCTGCGGGGAGTGCCCTGCCTGTAAGCTTAGAAGAGCCGGACTCGAGAAATATTTGAAAATGCGCCAACTGCGCCGGGGAGAGGAGGAAATGCCCTCATGACTACCCGGATGCCTGGAGAGTTCCAGATTGTAGATCATCTGCAGAAATTCGAACAGGATATCAGTAAAGAGCAGCTTAGATACCATCAGCGCCGCGTGCTGGTAAGCAAGGAATTCACCTTCGATGCGGCTCATCATCTGCATGCCTATGAAGGAAAATGCAAGAACCTGCATGGACACACCTATAAAGTCGTGTTCGGTATCAGCGGTATCCCGAATGAAATCGGCATTACCGTTGATTTCGGGGCGATCAAGGCAATCTGGAAAGAAGAAATCGAGGGGTATCTCGATCATCGCTATTTAAATGAGACGCTGCCGCCGATGAATACGACCGCTGAGAATATGGTCGTGTGGTTATTCGAACGGATGGAGAGCGCCCTGCAATCTGAAGCCTACCGTTCTTCAATCCGCGGAGGACGTACGGAATTCATCCGCTTGTATGAGACGGGGACGAGCTATGCCGAAGCCAGACGGGAGTGGATGTACGATGATGAGTGCGATGAATAAACCGAAGGCATCCAGAGCAACCGGGTCAGCCAAGCCGCTGATTCCCGTGCTGGAGATCTTCGGCCCAACCGTTCAAGGCGAAGGCATGGTCATCGGCCAGAAGACGATGTTCGTGCGCACCGCGGGCTGCGACTATCACTGCAGCTGGTGCGACTCCGCCTTCACCTGGGACGGAAGCGCCAAGGGAGCGATCCGCCTGATGACGGCGGCGGAAATCTGGGAGGAGCTGCAGCAGATCGGACAGAACCGCTTCTCCCATGTCACGCTATCCGGTGGCAATCCGCTTCTGCTGCCACAGCTCCAGACGCTGATCGAGCTGCTGCAGCAGCAGGGCATCACGATTGCGGTTGAAACCCAAGGCTCGCGCTGGCAGGATTGGCTGGCCGAGGTCGAGCAAGTTACCCTGTCCCCCAAGCCGCCAAGCTCGGGGATGCGTACCGATTGGACGAAGCTAAGCGAGATCGTGGACAGGCTAAGCAGTCGCCCTGCTTCCTACAGCATGAGCCTGAAGGTGGTCGTCTTCGACGACCTGGATCTGGACTATGCCAAGCAAGTGCATCAGCAGTATCCCGAGATACCGATGTATATCCAGGTCGGCAATCCCGATGTACAGCGGATGGATCTCAAGGATCATGTCAGCGATCTACTGCAGTGCTATGAGCAGCTGATCGAGCAGGTTATGGATTCGCCTGAGCTCAATAACGTCAGGGTGTTGCCACAGCTGCACGCCTTAGTATGGGGCAATAAACGCGGTGTCTGAGTATTGATGCCACGGCGGTGGTGAGTGGGTGGTAAGTCGGTGCCACGGCGGTAATTAGCTAAGTGCTGCGTCAGTCTCAGTCAGTGCCACGGCGGTGGTAAGCTGTGAGCTGGTGCCGAGTCGGTGCCGACCTAGCGCGCTCCAGGATTCGCCCGAGAATTTAAAAAAAGATGCAAATATGCAGGCTTTTCAAGCGAAATCATCTGTTTTTACAAAATTCCTGCAATAATGCAGGCTTTTAGGCCGATTTTCGTCAAATCCGGCTTCTACGGAGAAAAAGGATGCATTTTCGCAGGCTTTTCCCGCCACAGGGCATTAGTATGCTGAAAAAGATGCACTTTTGCAGGAATTTCCCTCTGTGATTCAAGCGGCGAGGGAACTCCCACTACCAGTACGTATATAGATGCGCCTAACCAATCCAATCCGATCCATTCCATCACATTACTCAAACACATTACTCAAATTTCAGGAGGATGATCCCATGTCCATGTCAGGAAGACAGCAGGAGGAAATGCAGGATATTACCCTGCTTGGCAATCAAGCCGTGAAATACCCGATGACCTATACGCCGGAAATGCTGGAGAGCTTCGATAATAAGCATCCCTACCGTGATTATTTTGTGAAGTTCAATTGTCCCGAATTTACAAGCCTGTGCCCGATTACCGGACAGCCCGATTTTGCCACGATCTATATCAGCTATATCCCTGATCTGAAAATGGTCGAGAGCAAATCCCTCAAGCTGTACCTGTTCAGCTTCCGTAACCACGGCGATTTCCACGAGGATTGCGTCAACATCATTATGAATGATCTGATTAAGCTGATGAATCCGAAATATATCGAAGTATGGGGCAAATTTACTCCCCGCGGCGGTATCTCGATCGACCCGTATTGCAACTATGGCCGTCCAGGCACGAAATATGAGACGATGGCCGAGCACCGCTTGATGAATCATGATATGTACCCGGAGAAGATCGACAACCGATAATTAAAATAGTTACAATAAGTATTAAATAACCAAAGACATGGAGGTATACGCTTTGACCTTGAAACCGCAAGTTTATATCGCCCGCAAAGTCCCCGCCGAGGTAGAAGACTATATCGCTCAGCACTGCAGCTACAAAAAATGGGATCGCCTGGAACCCATCCCACGCGACTATCTATTCGAGCAGCTTGCCGATTGCGAAGGACTGTTAACCTCTGGAACACGGATCGATCAGGAGTTACTGGAGCACTCGCCCAAGTTAAAAGTGGTCAGCAACTTCAGCGTGGGCTACAACAACTTCGATCTCGAAGCCATGCGGAGCCGCCGTGTACTCGGAACCAACACCCCTAAAGTGCTTGATGATACCGTCGCTGATCTGATTCTATCCCTCATGCTGTCCGTCGCCCGCCGGGTGCCGGAATTGGACCGCTATGTCCGGCATGGACATTGGTCGAGCAAGGATGATGAGAGTATATTCGGACTGGATGTGCATCATAAAACATTAGGAATCATCGGTATGGGCAATA
Source organism: Paenibacillus aceti (assembly GCF_003614185.1). Lineage (GTDB taxonomy): Bacteria > Bacillota > Bacilli > Paenibacillales > Paenibacillaceae > Fontibacillus > Fontibacillus aceti. The sequence goes on along the minus strand of NZ_KZ987724.1, from coordinate 177,812 downwards.
TTGGACAAGCGGTCGCGCACCGGGGCAAATGGGGCTTCGGTATGAACATCCTATACCATAGCCGTCAGCGTAAACCTGATGCCGAGCAGGCGCTGGGCGCAGAGTATCGCTCCAAAGAAGAGCTGTTGCGCGAATCCGACTTCATCGTCTTGATGACTCCGCTAACCCCGGAGACCAGACACTATATCGGTGAACGCGAGTTCGCTCTGATGAAGCCTTCGGCCATATTCATCAACGCCTCCCGTGGGGCTACCGTAGATGAAGCTGCGATGATCGATGCCCTTCGTCAGAAGCAGATCTTCGGCGCGGGTCTGGACGTATTTGAGCAAGAGCCTGTCGACCCGAATAACCCGCTTTTAACGATGGATAATGTAGTCCTCCTGCCGCATATCGGTTCAGCTACATCGCAAACCCGACTTGAAATGGGCATGCTCGCTGCAAGGAATCTGATCGATGCCCTTAATGGAAGAAGACCTGCCCAGTTAGTGAGAGAATTGCAGAGTATCTACGAATCATAAAATTAAAAAAGCCCGCCTCTTCTGCTCTCTTTTCAATTCAGCATCTAAAGCTTCAATCGATCAGGGGAGCAGTAAGTTAAGCGGGCTTTCGCATTATTCAGTTAAATGAGCACTACACATGCTGCTCCTTCACCTCAGCGCCTCTCACCGCTTTCGGCTTGATGCGGTCCTTCGGCATCATTAGCACGACGACCACCGTCAGAGCGGTAGGAATCAATGCCCACATGAAAGTATGGGTGATGGACAGGGATAGTGCATTTGTTATTTTCTCCAGAATCGGTGCCGGAATCAACGCCCTCTTCTCCGGACTAAGCATATCCCGCGTATCGCCGAAATCTTGCCCGGATACCCCCATCCCTTCGAATGCCTTGGTCATATGCTGCGCCAGCAAATTACGCTGCACGATCCCGAAGATCGTAATGCCCAGCGTCATGCCCAGCGATCTCAGGAATGAATTCGTGGAAGTCGCGGCTCCCCGTTGCCGCGCATCAAAATGATGAACAGCCGCCATCCCCAGCACGGAGAAAGAGAAACCGACCCCGAACCCGGTCAGGACACTATATACGGTCAACAGCAAGCGCGAGGAATCACTGGTCAAGGTGCTGAGCGCGAAGATCCCGCCCACGAAGAACACGACAGAGATCATCATGACGCTGCGATAAGACATTCTGGACGTTAAGATTCCGCCGAGCATACTACCAAATACAGAGCCCAGCATCATCGGCATTAGAATAATACCTGAATTTGTGGCCGTTCCGCCATATACCCCCTGCACATAGATAGGAATATAGACCGTGGCAATAATAAACACACTTCCATAGAACAGAGCCAGCAGGCTGCTCGTAGCATACAATGGAATCTTGAACATGGAGAACGAAATCACCGGCTCCTTGGCACGCGTCTCCACCAACAGGAACGTGATGAATAATATGGCAAACCCGACGAACAGGCCGATAATCATCGCGGAGTTCCAGGCATATTTCTCCCCGCCCAATTCAAGCGCGAACATCAGGCAGACCACAGCACCGACTAGCGTAAAAGCACCGCCCCAGTCAATCCGCTGCTTCTCATGGGTCAATGATTCATGGTAGAAGACAATAATCAATACTAGCGCTACAATACCGAGCGGCACATTAATATAGAAAACCCAGTTCCAGCCGAGGTGATCCGTAATGAATGCACCGAGCAGCGGGCCAAAAATACTCGAAGTCCCGAACACAGCTCCCATCAATCCCGTCATTTTGCCGCGTTTCTCTATCGGGAAGATATCATAAATAATCGTGAAGGCAATCGGCATCAGCGCGCCGCCGCCAATCCCCTGAATCGCACGGAATATGCTGAGCTGAACGATGCTGTTCGCAATCCCGCATAGTACAGAACCGAATATAAATGTAATAATGCCAAAGATAAAAAACCTTTTCCGTCCGTACATATCCGACAGCTTCCCAAAAATCGGCGTCCCTGCCATAACAGCTACCATATAAGCGGAGGTAACCCAAACGAACTGATCCATCCCCCCTAGCTCGGAGACGATCGTTCCCATCGCCGTTGTTACGATCGTATTGTCCATAGCTGACATTAGAATACCTAGCAATAAGCCGAACAATATGAACTTAGTCTTGTCCTTTTTCTCAGCGATCATATAGCTAGCAACCTCCTTATTCTTAAAATTTGAATAACAATCTCATTGTATGAATGATTTTAATAAATGTAAACTACCACCTATACATTTTCTGTCAAGACCTCTCAGAATAAGAGAGTCGCAATTGTAAATATTCCTATTTATGTTAAGATGGAATCAGGAGGGATCCGCTATGGAAAGCTGGATAATATGGACGATTGTCGGTTGTCTCGGCGCTGCTTTTGCTCTCATGGTTTTCGTGCAATATCAGTATATTGACGAGCTGCGTCAGAAGAAGCATACGAGCGGGAAAGACCAGAACACCTATTATGAGAAGATGTCCTTTGAAGAAGAGCAGCTGCATTACAATCAGCAGGGAGCCTTTTGGCCAGCCGCCGCAGTTGCCGCCCTTATTCACAGAGTCGTACGACTGTTCAGGAACAATAGTACAGCCGCTTAATAGAAATTAAAGAAGATGCCGCGGACATTATGATCTGGGCATCTTCTTTTTGTCGCGAAGATCGGCTGATGCTCCCGGGAAACTATCGCAAACGATTCAATTAGCCTATAATAATAATGAAAAAGACGGATGCTACAGCCAACTATTTTTTGCATATTTTCCAGAAAGGAAGTATCAGTCATGAATTCCAAATGGTCCGGACTTGAACAGAATATGAAGCAATCCGGGATCGATACCTTGCTCATTACCGATCCCAAGCATGTATATTATTTAACCGGTTTTCTGAGCGACCCTCATGAGAGATTCCTGGGGGCTGTGCTGCAGAGCGGTAACGAGCCATTCATGCTCGTCCCTGCCCTCGATGAAGAGGCTGCCCGCGCGGCATCGGATATCACCGACATCATCACCCATCAGGACACCGACAATCCTTATCAAATATTAGCGACCAAATTAAAAGGGAAGATCGGCACAATCGGTCTGGAAAAAGACAATCTATCCATGACACGCTATGAATCTGTGCAAGAGGCGCTGTCCTTCTCCGCAAGCTTCGACGTAGGCCCTTGGCTTCGCGAGCTGCGGATGCATAAATCAGCCGAGGAAGTCGGCAAGCTGCGCCACGCTATTTCCTTAATCGAACAGGTATTACAGGAAGCGCTCAAGCAAGTGAAAGAGGGAGTTTCCGAGAACGAGCTCGTCGCGGAAGTAGAATATCAGATCCGCAAGCTTGGTGCGGACGGCCCTTCCTTCGATTCGATGGTATTATTCGGTGAGAACGCCGCCCTGCCGCATGGAATTCCGGGTAAACGGCTATTGCAGCGCGGTGATCTCGTCATGTTCGATATCGGGGTTTATGCAGATGGCTACGCCTCGGACATTACCCGCACCTTCGCCTATGGAGAGATTACCGAAGAGCAGACGCGGATTTACAACACCGTGCTTGCCGCCAATGAAGCGGCCATCGCCCAGATTCGCCCCGGCATCTCCTTCGGCTCCATCGACAAAGCCGCGCGAGATCTGATTACCGAGGCCGGATACGGGGAATATTTCCTGCACCGGCTTGGACATGGGCTCGGTATCGATGTCCATGAATTCCCGTCTGTACACGGCATGAATGATCTGTTGATGTCGGCTGGCAATGTCTTTACTGTCGAGCCGGGCATTTATGTTCCTCGAGTAGCCGGCGTCCGGATTGAGGACGATGTTCTGGTCACGGAATCCGGAGTTGAGGTACTGACTACTTTTCCGAAGCAGCTTACTTTTATCAGCTAGGCCTGCAGGCTAGCCAGCGCTGCACTCTCTAGCGAACAACACAAAACCTCCAAGACCCATCAACGCGATCCTGGAGGTTTTGTGATTTAAGGGGACTGCCTCTATCCGCACAATCAGTTCACCTTATCCGGTTCCGGCTCACCATCGGGATGAAAGTTGCGAGCGATGTACAGAAATGGCGTGCCCACCGCGGTCAAGGCAAATTTGATAATATATGTCGTGAACAGAATTTCCAGCCACACATCGAAGCTATATTTACCTATGAAGGCGATCGAGCAGAAGATTAACGTATCCACAAAAGAGCTGATCATCGTGCTTCCGTTATTCCGAATCCAGAGCTGATTACGCAGCGGATAGAAACGGCGAATCCAAGCATAGAGGCGCACATCAAGAAACTGACTGACGAAATATGCCGTCAAGCTACCGATGGCCAGCCTCGGCATCAGCCCGAAGATCGTCTTGAGCGACCCTTGCGCCAGATCCCCTGGCTGCGGCTGAAATACAAGCACCATCTGCATCAGAATCGTCGTCATAATGAGTGTGAAGAAACCGAACCATACCGCCTTCTTCGCCTCTTGGCGACCATATTTCTCATTTAATAAATCGCTCGTCAGATACAGACTTACATACATCGTATTGCCCAGCGTCATGACAATTCCGAACATATCGATCGTCTTAACGACTTGAATATTGGCGATGACGGTAGCAACCCCGATCCAGGCGTATAACCCCTTCTTGCCGAACCAGCGGTAGCAGATCAGGAAGAAGGTCAGATTTACGAGCATATATAGAATACCCCAGAAAAAATTAAACATCATGTTCCTCCTAGTTTTGATTACGCGGGATGGTTACGAACCGCGGCTAAATTCAATCAGCATTTCTTACAATAGCATAGCCTCCGGCAAGTTGCCAACCTATCATTCCTTTCCAATATAGAGCTTGCCCAAAAAGTGCGATTTTGAACTTAGCTTGCACTTAATGGCAGAATTCACGTTCTCGAAACAATGAAATCGCTAACATACAAAAAATAAAGAATACCGTTGTTCAATCGTTTCATTTTGTCTTACAATACCTTATATGCCATGTTTCTACCATCTGAATACATAGTAATAGGAAAGAATCAGGGGGATTCCATGAGAAAAAACAATCGTTCCATCGGTCGCAAATTTATGCTGACTTTTGCGATCATCACCATCTTATCGTCTATTTTGTATTGTACAAGCTTCTACTTCATTGCAATGGGCATTATCGACAAGAATGTAATGCCGCAATTTGATGAGGTATTGCATACGAGCTCCAGAGATATTTACAGAGGGCTTGATAATACCCAGGCTCTACAGCTCATTAAGGGTCGTGAAACCTCACGCTTTGCCGTAGAATCCTATCTGACCAAGAAGGTGGAGGAATTCCATCTCCATACGGCTTACATACTCGACATTCAAGAGGACAAGGCTGTCGTAGTCGGAGCCAACAAAGATTCAGTCATGAAAATCGGTGACGAGCTGGACATCCAGGAAGCTATGAACGTTCAAGACCCCGGAAAGCAAAAGATTAGCGAATTGTATCGAGATCAGTACGGTATCCACAAGACAGCCTATACCCGTCTATCAGGCAGCAACGCTGTCTTGGCCGTAGGAATGGATGCGACCTTCATCAAAGAGAAGGAAGAAGAAATTCTGTGGACCGGTCTCGCAATCATGGCACTTGTCATTGTGATCGCTCTGATTGCGGCTTATCTGAACAGTCAGAGAATCGTCAAACCGCTTAAGAAATTAGCAGCAGTAACCACAAGCATGGCCCAAGGCGACCTAAGCCAGCGGATCACCATTACCGGTCGAGACGAAATCGCCGAGCTCGCAACCAGCTTCCAAACCATGATCGATGAATTAAAAGAAATGATCACCAAGGTTCAGAGCAGCTCACATGGTGTGATTCAAGGCTCGGATCAAATTTACCAGTCGGTCAACACATTCCAGCAATTGATTGAGCATTCCGGCAGCTCCATGCTTGAAGTGGAGAAGGGCAGCACGGTCATCGCCGGGGGGGGCGGCCGCAGAGAACGCCCGCGCTATGGAGGAAATTTCGGAAGGAATTCAACATATCGCCGGCTCTTCAGCCGAGGTAACTGAACGGATTGGTCAAGCCTCAGATGAAGCAGACAGCGGCAATGAGCTGGCCAAATCAGCTACCCAGCAGATGCGCCTGGTAGAGCAAGCTGCTACGCAATCACTAACCCATATTTCTATATTGAACGAACGGGCCGCTTCAATTCTCCAAGTGGTCGACCTGATCTCCAACATCACGAAGCAGGTTCATATTCTGGCGCTGAATGCGGCGATTGAAGCCGCGCGGGCTGGAGAACATGGCAAAGGCTTCTCCGTCGTCGCCGCAGAGATTCGCATGCTCGCAGAGCAGACGAAGGACGCGACTTCCCAGATCAGCGAATATCTGTTAAGCATCCAGGAGGAATCTGTGAATTCCATGCAGATGATGCAAAAGGCTGCTAATGAGATTAGCTCGGGAACGAAACAAGTGAACCAGGCTGAGCTGGCGTTCAGCCATTTAACGGAGCTGATCTCCGAGATCAACTCCAGCGTTCAATCCGTCTCGGCAGCGACAGAGGAAATATCGGCCAGCACCGAGGAAGTAACCGCTTCTGTGGAAGATTCGGCCAATATTACAGAGAAATCCCTCCGCAGTATCGAAGAGATCTCTGCTAACTCCGGTCAGCAGATTCAAGAAATGAAGAACCATGTTGAAGCGATCGAACAGCTTCACAAGCATGCCTTATCCTTAAGAGAAGCCGTTGATAAATTCAAGGTTTAGAGCGCAATATAAGACCCGCCGGAGCACTTCCATGCCGGCGGGTCTTTCGGTTTACTGTTGCAATATTATGATTTCACTTACAGCTTATTCACGGAGACAACCTCGGCCAATTTCTTCTCTGGCTTCTCCCAATAAGACTCATTGCCGGGAAGGTCGTCGAACCAGGCTGCATCCTCAGGACATTCGAGCACCATGAACTTCCCGTACTCATTATCCCGGGATTGATGATATTTCAAATAGGCCATTCCGTTCTCAATCGCTAATATTTCAATTTTGCCAGAGGTGTGGCTCATCGATAAGCGGACACGCTTGCCAAGCCCAGAGGTACGAGCCTTAGCTCCCTCCACCAGCTTGTAGGCGCGCTGCAGCGGTATAACGAAGTCGGAGTTGCCGGCGACAGGACGGTTGATGAAGAAGTAATACGGCGTGACACCTGCCCAGGACAGTTTATCGAGCAATTCACCCAGCACCGCTTCGTCATCATTGATACCTTTCAGAATCGGTGTCTGATTCACGACGATCGCCCCGGCCTCATGCAGCGCCTCGAAGCATCTGCGAGCCTCCGCCGTAATTTCACGGGGATGATTAATATGTGCCATGATGTAAATGCGCTTCTCCGAAGAGGAGAACTCAGAGATCAGCTTCAATAGCTCAGGATCTTCATAGATCCGCATCGGGTTGAACACCGGTATCTTCGAGCCAAGCCGGATGATCTTCACATGCTCAATCGCCCGTAGCCGCTCAAGGATCGAACGAAGCTTGGAGGTAGCAAGGATCAGACTATCCCCGCCGGTTAACAGGACATTATTAATCTCCGGATGCTGGGAGATATATTCGATGCCCGGGGTTACATCGGCCATCGCTTCCTTCACATCATTGCGGAACAAGCGCTTGCGGAAGCAGTAACGACAATAAGCACCGCATACTTCAGATACAATCAGCAGCGCCGTTGTCCGGTACTTATGCTGACAGCCGGGAACGACATAGTTCGTATCCTCGTCAGAGGCATCCCAGCGCCCATACTCGCGAAGCTCCCCCGTATTCGGGATTACCAATTTACGAATCGGGTCATGAGGATCATCCCAATCAATCAAATTCAAGTAATAATCATTTACCCGGAACACGAACTTATCGGTAATCGGACGGAGCTGATCCCGCTCCTGCTGGGATAACTGCGTCACCTTATCGATATTCGTAATGTACTTCGGGCTTGCCATACACCATCTCCTCCTTTGAATTACGTCTAATCTATTGCCGATTCGTAAAGAAGAAGCATGGAGAAACCCACAGATGACTGTGCAGCGCAAGGCGAATATTAAGCCGAGTATAACGGGTCAGAATTATCCATAAAAAAACAAAAAAGACCCGTAACAGGGTCATGGTGAACCATTATAAAAAATATGACCCATCCACTGCAAACGAGGTTAGCTGACGGACTCGGGAAAGATGGTTCCCTACGCAAAAACATAACGATTCGCCCCAAAAAATGGTTCCCCCGCTTTTCGACTTTACCAATCGAAAATTAAGCGTAATTATATCGTATAACAAATGAAAGCGCTTGTCAAAGCTATGGCTGCTTGTTCAAGCCTGCGATCTCATATATTTTGTCCATATTCAGACGCTCTCTCACATGACTGGCCAAGCGGTCAAAGGCTGCTTCGCGCCGGGCAGCGGCGGTAAAAGTCTGCGTCAGGGGCTCCAGCCCCTTGGACATTCTTACCCCATCAAGCCAAGCTCTGCGCCAAATATCACTATCGAATATACCGTGTAAATAGGTGCCGAAAACCCGACCATCGGGACGGCAAGCGCCCTCCTGCCGCATTTGTCCGCCAGCACTCTGAACTGCGAATAACGGCACTGCACCTGGCTCCTGTCCGCTACCAGAAGCACCGGAGTATACCGTCTCACCGGAATGGATTTCATACCCTCCCACGGGCAAATTCGACTCTAGCGAAACCGAATATAACGAAAGCGGGATGTCCGGTAGTACATGTCCTTCGGTACGTTCTGTCATTTTTTCGGGAAGAAAGGTTGTCGTCAGTGGCAGCAAGCCCAGGCCCTGAGCTTGTCGCGGCTTGCCGGATTCAATCGCCTCCGTATCAAGCAGAGTATCCCCCAGCATCTGATATCCACCGCAAATACCCACAAGCTGCGTATACGTGCTTCCATGGATATGCTCCTGCAAAGCTTCCGCCAGGCCTTGCTCCCGCAGGAACTCCAGATCGCTGATCGTATCCTTGGAGCCTGGAAGAATCACCACATCCGGGGTCCCCAGCTCCGCGGTTCTCTGGACATAACGCAAGGACACATCCGGCTCGGCCGCCAGCATATCAAAATCGGTAAAATTAGAGATGCGCGGATAGCGAATCACGGCGATATCGAGATCACGCCCCTGCTTGGGCAAGGAAGCATAGGAATCAAGAATGACCGAATCCTCCGCCTCAATCTCCAGATCCGGTAAGAATGGCAATACGCCGAGCACAGGAATCCCCGTCCGCTGCTCCAGCCAATCCAGCCCTGGCTTCAGCAATTCCAGATCGCCGCGGAATTTGTTAATGATAAAGCCTTTGACCCTCGCCCTCTCTTCAGGCTCCAGCAGTTCTAACGTTCCAACCAGAAAGGCAAACACGCCGCCACGATCGATATCGCCGACCAACATGACCGGGGCCTCGGCCCAGCCAGCCAGATTCATATTCACAATATCGCGCTGCTTCAAGTTGATTTCCGCCGGACTTCCGGCTCCTTCCATGACGACGATATCATATTCGTCCCGCAATCGGTTCAGCGCATCCATTACAATCGGCTTCGCCATGGGCAGGAAGTCCTCCCGGTATTTCATGGCGCTAAGATGAAGATAGGGCTTGCCGTGGATGACAATTTGCGAATGCATATCTCCGGTCGGCTTCAGCAAGACAGGATTCATATCGGTCGTCGCTGCGATGCCGCAGGCCTCTGCCTGAACACCCTGAGCGCGGCCGATTTCCCGACCATCCATAGTCACATAAGAGTTAAGCGCCATATTCTGAGATTTGAACGGAGCCGTCTTCAGCCCATCCTGCTTGAAAATACGGCATAAGGCGGTCACGACCACACTCTTGCCGACATCAGAAGCCGTGCCTTGCAGCATAAGCACAGTCCCTTTTGACCTGTTATTTTGCCTCATTAAAATCGAACCTCCGCTTCCCTTATCAGAAGAGCAAACAGGCGAACAAGAGCAGCATCGCCTCCAGCCCTTCGTTCATCGCTCCATAAGTATCTCCGGTCAAGCCGCCTAGCCTTGTGCTCATCCTCCCCGCCATCCAGGAGCCGATTCCCCAGGCCAGTACAGGCGCAAGGATATAATAAACCGATGACAGAATCAGGTTCACATCTCCACATTGCGGCACAGCAGCGAGCAGGAGCAGTACTGCGGACAGCGCGAGCGCCAATAGAGTGGATCGCAGCGTATCTTCACTGCTCTGTCCCTGGAATCTTCCAGCGAGACCTTCTTTGCCGCGTGCCGTAGGCCATTTGCGCATGGCCAGCGCCATGAACCAACGGCTCCAGATCGGGGCGATCATAATCCCCGCTCCCGCTGCATACAGCCCGCGGCCTAGAAGTGTGACGAGCAGGGAAGTTTTGAAGAGCAATAGCAGGACGCAACCCAGTACCCCCATCGCCCCAACCCGGCTATCCTTCATGATCTCCAGCATCTTCTCACGAGGGCGGTAGCTCAGGAAGGCATCGGCAGAATCCATCCAGCCATCCAAATGCAGGCCGCCCGTCAGCCAGACCCAGACGATGAGCAGGATGACCGACAACGGGAAAACAGGCAGCGCCAAACCTGCAATGGCTCCGATCAGCCAGATGACAATGCCGATCGCCGCCCCGACGAGCGGATAATATTTCGCGCTTCTCTTCAACAGCTCCGGCGTGAATTCAAGCTCAGCCCGCACCGGAAAACGCGATAAAAATTGAAAAGCGGCCAGAATTGGCCGTCCTTTTTGTGTCATAACCGATACTCCCTGCTCTTAAGTTCAATCGGAATCCCTGCCGTTACAAGGAAGACCTGGTCAGATATCTCCGCTATCCTGCGGTTCATAATGCCTGACAGGTCGCGATATATCCGCCCTAGCCGATATTCAGGCACGATTCCGTCACCCACCTCATTCGTGACCAGTACCAGATTCCCGGAATAAGCGGAGATGACCGCAGCAAGGCGATCGATCTCCTTCCGTACTAGCTCCTCGGCCTCCGATCCGTCACCCGCTGTGAGCAGCACATTGGAGAGCCATAATGTCAGGCAATCCACCAGTACCACCTGTTCAGCTTGTTCGACCTGCTCGGCTGAAGATTCCAACGCTTGAGCTGAAGCGGGACTGAACCGCTGGCTCGGCCATCTCCATATCTGACCTATGTCACTCAACACAGCAGCCAGTTGCACAGATTCTTCCCTCGTCTCCCAAGCGAAGCCACTGTCCTCCCGCATTTGCTGATGCAGCTTGATCCGTTCGCGCATCTCGGCATCAAAGGCTTGCGCAGTAGCAATATAGAGACCTTGCCGAGCATGCTTCATGCACCACTTCTCGGCAAAGGCGCTCTTCCCGCTGCGGGCGCCGCCCGTTACCGTGATAATCATGCGGTTACCTCAGGCTCGGCGGGCTCAGCTGTAGACACCCCGGCGCTCTCAAATGTCGCCATCTCGGCCATGACATGGCCGATCGCATCGATCATATGCAGCGCCAGCACGCCGCCCGTGCCTTCGCCGAGCCGCATATCCAAATGCAGCATCGGCGTGAGCCCTAGCTCGCCAAGTAACTGCTCATGGCCCTGCTCATGCGAAGCGTGCGAGGCGATCATATAATGCGCCGCATTCGGCGCGAGCCTCTGCGCAACCAGGGCGGCTGCACTGGAGATAAATCCGTCGATCACGACCGGACAATGATGCGCCGCAGCCGCGAGAATCACCCCGGCCAAGCCGGCGATTTCAAGCCCGCCCACCTTGGACAGAACATCCAGCGGATCATCGGCATCCGGCTGGTTAACCTCGAGCGCGCGCTGCACTACCGAGATTTTATGCTGCAGCCGCTCATCGTCCAGGCCTGTTCCGCGACCTACGCATTCCTGCACGGATCTGCCAGAGAGCGCGCTCATCACGGCTGCGCTGGCCGTCGTATTGCCGATGCCCATCTCTCCAGTAACGAATAATCTCGAACCACGTGCGATCGCCGCTTCCACCGTCTCAACTCCCGCCAGCAGCGCCGCTTCTGCTTCCTGACGGCTCATCGCCGGTCCTTTGGCCATATTCGCCGTACCATAACGCACCTTCTTCATGACCAGATCCGGGTGCGATAGCTCGGCATTCACGCCGACATCGACACATAGCACCTCAGCTCCGGCATGGCGAGCCAGCACATTGACCGCCGCTCCCCCAGCGAGGAAATTATGTACCATCTGCGGCGTAACCTCCGCCGGAAAAGCACTGATTCCTTCTTCGCATACGCCATGATCCGCAGCCATCACGATGACCGAGCGCTTGGATACATCGGGACATTTCTCCCCGGTAATTCCCGCCAGCTTCACGGCCAGGCTCTCCAACTTGCCAAGACTGCCCGGAGGCTTGGTTAGCTTGTCCAAATGCTCTGCTGCAGCCGCCGAGGCTGCTTGATCCGGAACCGCGATCCCGCTGATGATTTGCTCTATTGACTGATTCATTTCGATCCCCTTTCTTCCTGCTGCCTATCTGACTCTAACGAACTTGACTCTGACGAAACGTGGTAACGCTATTCGCGCCAAAAAGTGCCTCTGCACATTGTAACGAAACAGGGTAACGCTATTGGACCCCAATAGTCGTTTAAAGCCTCGATTTAGCTCAAATAGCGATATGGTGTTTCGTTAGATTCAAATAGTCCTGTTTTTGAGTAAATAGCGCTCTGTAGTTTCGTTAAAAGTAAATCGTTGTTCTTCATCACCGAAGTTTGCTCCATATGCCAACAGAACCTGCAAATGTGGGTAATGGGTGGGAATAAGCAACACACTAAGGCCATTCCCGATAAAAGCCTGCGATTATGCAGGAATTTTGCCAATATTTCATCCGTGAGAGTGAATTCCTGCGAAAATGCAGCTTTTTTCTCCAAAGTAGCTCGATTCCAATCAAAAAGGTCAAAAAGCCTGCATATTTGCAGGAATTTCCTATCAACAGGGCATTTCGAGCTGAAAAACCTGCATATTTGCAGTTTTCAAATGTTCATGCCTGTGCACGCCGCACGTAGTATGCTCCCCAAGGGTCGTTAGCACTTATGCTAGGTTTACACGCCGCCGTAACACATTTGTCGCAGTATTTTGCAGGCCTAATCGTGTTTACTCGCCATGACCAGCCATACCAATTACTCACACTTGTTCCGCCCCTTGGCACTCTTGATGCTCTTGATGCTCTTGACGCTCATATCCTGTCACTTAACATTAGCACGATCTGTCTTGCGCAACAATAACTGCGGCTCGCCCTGGTCCGGGTGGGTAACGATATGAGACTTCACATGGAACACCGATTCGATCATTTCCGAGTTAATGATTTGTTCCGGGGTACCTTCCGCTACCACCCTGCCCTGATGTAGCACTAGCAGCTGGTCACAGTACAGCGCCGCCAAGTTCAGATCATGCATCACGGAAATGACCGTCAAGCCGGCCTCCCGCTGCCACCCCGCTACCAGCTCCATGAACTGCACCTGATGCCGGATATCCAGATAGGTCGTCGGCTCATCGAGCAGTACAATCTCCGGCTGCTGGGCCATGACCTTGCCCAGAGCAACCCGCTGCCGCTGGCCGCCGCTTAGCACATGCAGCGGTCTTGAGGCTAGCTCGTTCAGCTCCAGCTTAGCCATGATTTCATCCATCAGCTGCCGGGCCGCTTCGCTATTCTCCCTGCCGCGCCAATTCTGAAACGGGAAGCGCCCCATTTCGATCACTTCCCGAACCGGGTAGGCTACCGGCGGCAGCCCATCCTGCTGCAACACAGCCAGCTTGCGCGACAGCTCCTTGCGCTTATATTCGCTAATCCGCCTGCCACCTAGCTTGATCTGACCGCGATTCGGCTTCTCTACCCCTGATAGAAGGCTGATTAGCGTAGACTTCCCGCTGCCATTGGGGCCGATCACTCCCCAGAATTGTCCGCGTCGGACCTGCCAGTTGATATCCTTGAGCACGGTCAGGCTTCCATACGATTTATCGATATGATGAACCTCGATCATCGCATTTCCACCTCTCTCTCCCGCTTCTTCCGATACAGCAAATAAGCGAAGAACGGCGCCCCCACGAAGGCCGTGACAATCCCCAGCGGAATTTCAATCGGAGCTAGCAGCGAGCGAGCCGCCAGATCGCTCCACATCATGAAGATGCCTCCGCCGAGCGCAGAGAGCGGGATGATCAAGCGATAGTCGGGGCCGGTAATCAGACGGATAATATGCGGCACGACCAGGCCGACGAAACCGATTACTCCAGATACAGAGACGGCGGCAGCTGTAAGCAGGGTAGCGACGAATAGTACCGACAGCTTGGTAAATTCCACATTAAGACCGGTATGCACCGCCTGACGCTCGCCCAGAGCGAGCAAATTCAGTGTCCTGGCCCGGCTCCAGAGGAAGATGAGTCCAAGCGCCATATATGGCAGCAGGATGGCCGTATACGACCATCCTCGCAAGCTTAAGGACCCCATTGTCCAATATAGAATTTCATTCACCGTCTTCTTCGACATCGCCGTCAGGAAAGAGACGACAGCCCCAAGGAAGGACTGCATCACAACGCCCGACAGAATCAAGTTCTCGATCGGTATTTTCCCGTTCTCCCGGGCCAGCCACATGACGATCCACAGTGTCAGCGAGCCGGTTACAAAAGCAACGGCAGGCAGTGTGAACACGCCGATCCACGAATACTGCCACCCGAGAAAGATCAATACCGCCGCTCCCAGCGCTGAACCCGATGATACGCCGAGAGTGAATGGATCGGAGAGCGGATTACGCAGCACGCCCTGGAAGGCTGCCCCCGCTACCGCGAGGGAAGCCCCGACGAGCAGACCGAGCAAGACCCGCGGCAGGCGAACCTTCATCACGATCTGTTCGGAGGCTGTGCTCCAGTCCGGCGTAATAAAATCGCCAATCCACGGGATATGATGCAATAGGATGGCCATGATTTCCCCGGCAGGCAAATAGACTGAACCGACTCCAATACAGATCAGAAGGGTCATTGCCAGCAAAGCAAGACCTATGATTCCGTATCCGGCCAGCTTGCTTCTCATGGCTGCATCAAATCCGGATAGATCGCTTTGGCTACCTCAATCAACCCTTGCGTTACGCGCGGGCCTGGACGGCTCAGCAAATTATCATCCAATCCGATCACCTGATCATTTTTTACCGCATTAATTTGATCCCAGCCACTGCGTCCCTTCACGATATCCGCCAAGGTCTGATCATTCTCGATGACGCTCTTGGCATATAGAACCACGTCAGGATTCGCTTTAATAATGTTCTCTTCATTAATTTGGCTCCAGCCTTCTACATCGGAAGCTACGTTCACTCCCCCAGCGAGTGTAATCATCTCGTCCATGAACTCGCCCTTGCCGACGGTCCAGCCTGGAGAAAATTCTATATATACCTTTTTCTTATCTTCTTCTTTGACAGACTTCACAGCTTCTGTGACCTGGTCTAGCTCAGACTGCATCTGCTTCACAACCTGCTCCGCCTCAGCCTGGTGATCGGTAATTTCGCCGATCGTCTTGATATGATCCATCACATCGGCAATTGTCTTCGGATTGGACTGGAGTACCTTGATGCCCAGATCCGTCAAGCTCTTAATCGTCTCAGCCTTGATCATCGTTCCTGTTACAACTACGAGATCCGGCTCAGTCGCTACAATAGACTCCACATTTACCTGGAAGCCGCCCATCTTCGGCTTAGACAACGCCGCTTCGGGATAATCATCATTGTCCGAAACACCGACAATTTGCTCATCCAGTCCGAGTGCAAACAGCCCTTCCGTCTCCGACGGAGATAGCGATACAATCTTCTGCGGTGCCGCATCGAATGTAATTTCCGCATCGTTCGCATCTTTCACAGTCAGCGGATACGTTGTATGCTGTGCTTCTGCCTTAGTCTCGCTATTGTTAGTAGATTGTGAGGCCTCGTTAGCACTGCTATTAGCCCCGTTTGCTGCATTATTCGTGGTCGCATTATTCGCACCACAACCTGCAACGACGAGAAGCACGAACGTCAGTAGCCCGACCGCCCATATTTTTTTCCAGTTGCTCATGTTTCCCTCTCCTTTTGAATAATTCTGTGTACAAAATCGCCTGTTCCAGCTAAGGTCCAAGATTCGATGCCGAGTCACGCCCTGAGTCACTTCGTGATCAAAAGAAGACTTTTTGAACTACCTTCAAATCGGGTTCAAAAATTCCAGTTTTCAGCACCGAGAAGGTTGGATGAAGGCGGGCATGAGGAGCGCAGCGTACGTAGTGGGTACGTGAGCACCGGAAGGCCCGGCTGAATTCAAGATTCGACGTCGAATCGGCTTCTTGGCTTGCTTCGTGATCAAAAGCAGACTTTTTGAACTACCTTCAAATCGGGTTCAAAAATTCCAGTTTTCAGCACCGAGAAGGTTGGATGAAGGCGGGCATGAGGAGCGCAGCGTACGTAGTGGGTACGTGAGCACCGGAAGGCCCGGCTGAATTCAAGATTCGACGTCGAATCGGCTTCTTGGCTTGCTTCGTGTTCAAAAGTGGAATTTTTGAATTACCTCTTCCCCTTAAAATTAGAAAGACCCGATCCGATGGACGGATGGGGTCACGTCTACAAACTCATGCCTGATCCGAATAAAGCAACTGCGTGCATCCGGTGGCAAGCTTAGCTTGGCAGAACGTTATCCTCTCCTCGAAGGACCGTCTCATCTACTCGCGGCAGGTCTCCTGGCTTACAGGGGAATCGACTTGAAGCCCGCCTTCCCATCCCGCAGGCGGATGCCTGTGGACAGTGGCATTTGGACTTCGTCCCTGTTACAGTGGCGGGACCGCGCCGGATTCACACCGGCTTCCCTTTTCACCCGAGCGCATGGCGCTAATCGCACCGACTCAGGACCAACGAGCATTAAATTTAATTAGCTTGAAGCAAGGCTATCTTCTCTATTGGATTATAGGTGAAAAGGAGAATGAACACAATATACCCTTTATTCACCCCGAGATTCGCTCCGACAAAGCCACACATTCCGGACAAAAGAACCCTTAGCGACCTGCCCCTGGTCGATGATTTCCAGGCCGACTTCACGGATCTCCTCCTCTAGCGGCTCTGAAGATACGATTACTGATCGGCCGCTGAACCGCTTCAGGCTCTCCAGCATCCTGATTCGCTCATGGCGCGGAAGCACGGAGCAAAGGTTATAAGGCATATCAAGAATAGCGGCATCATAATGCCCTTGAATCTCGTTCATATCACCGATTTCCACCAAACCCTCGGAATCATAGCCAAAATAGTGCAAATTCGTGCGCGCCCCCTGGATCGCCAGCGGGTTAATATCTCGGCCGACAATCTGTATTCCCATCGAGAGAGCCTCAATCAACACATTGCCCATGCCACAGCAGGGATCAATCATCCGCCTTCCCGCCGGCTGCGGCGCGGCTATATTCACTAATGCGCGAGCGACGGCTGTGCTTAGTCCGGTCGAATAATTTTGCGGCTTATGCTTATGCTCGAGCCAGATCGACCGCGCTGGATAGCATCTGCCCAGTGTCCAACGTCCGTCCCTGACCAGCAAGCCATAAATCAGATCGGGCGTGCGCATCTCCGCCTGACCGCGAATCACATTTCCTACCAGGCGCTCAAACTGTCTCTGCTGCTCATAGCTGCATGGGTCACCATCTTTAATATATTTTACCTTGAAAGTATGATCCCCGATCTCCAACGCGGCCGCTTGCTCCAGCAATTCCTCCCAATCCGCCTCACTCACCACAACATCCATCCGCATCGAAAAAAATGGGCTGCGGCTCGGATCGATCCGTAGGGTAGTGTCCACAATGGTATGCGGCCCGACAGTCTGCCCAAATAGCGCCTGCAGCTCCATTCTGCACAGATCACGCTCGGTCTCATGGCAGGCAAAAGGGTATATATAACGACCAGAGTGTTCCGGCTGCTTCATAAAAATCTTCATTCCTTTCCGCGAAGTTAACTCTTAGAAGACTTGCAGCTTGACGATCTCCCCAGGTGAAACCCGACTATCCCAGAAGCCTATGTCTGGACTCACAAGCGTCTTCAGCAAGGATATCACGCCGCCATGGGTGACGATCAGGAGAACCGCTCGGCGACGCTCTCGTTCGTTCTTGCTCCGTTGCTGACCAGGCCCAAATTCGTCGGTCCTCCCCGGTTGAACGCTTCTGTCCGCAAGCTCCTTAGACACCTGCATCAACTCGCTATAGAAGCTGGTAACGCGTCCATGGAACTGCTCCCACGACTCGCCGTCGGACGGGGTATACCGCTTGGGATCGTCAATCCAGGCTCGGTAGCGCTGATCATGCTTCAGCTTTTCATAGGTCTGGCCTTCCCAGGCACCGAAGTTCAATTCCCGCAGGCGCGCATCGTAGCTGACTTGGTCTATCAGATCAGGACGGATCCATTGCAGGGTCTGCCGACAACGCTTCAGATCACTGCAATATACACCGGCAAAGCCCATCCCCGCAAGCTCACCTCGCAACGAAACGAGACCATTCTCCTCCCCCGGCAATAAGTCCACATCACTATGCCCCTGATACCTGTGCTCCACATTCCATCTGGTCAAACCATGCCGAATCAGCCACCATTCCACACCACCACAATTATGCAGCAAACTAACGCCTCCCGTTCCAGCCTACTATGTAGCGCTATCGTCCATCCGCAGAATCCGCAGCTAAGGAAGAGGTCAGGAAGTTCGTTAAATAGTTGAGCATTTCCTTCGAGTCCACCTTGCTCTCCGTCTTGTAAATTTCGCTGCGCACGGCAATTCTCTGGGTTGTGCCCATCATGATATGCGACAGGATCTGCGCCATCATCACCGGGTCCGTCTCCCTGCGAATCGATCCATCGCGAATCCCTTCCTCAATAATTTGTTCAATGCGAACGATTCCCTGCTTGGTGAAGCTCTGATACCTTTCCTCCAATTCCGGCGTCGGATAAGAGGACTGATAGAATTGGTCGAACATAGCGGCAAAGCAGAAGTAGTCCGGATGAGCCCGGTACATACGAATAAAGGTAGCAAAATAATCCTGCAGCTTCTCAAGCCCGTTCTTCCCTGTTAGCTTTTCGTCCAGTAGACCACTCATTTCATTCAATATCTTGATCTGGATATCAAACACGATCTCGTGGATCGAATTGTAATATTTATAGAGAGTGACCCGGCTAATCTCCGCCTTCTTGACGATATCGACAATGGTGATAGACATAAGCCCCTTTTCCAGTACGAGATCATAGGTAGCCTCCATAATTTGTTCCCGCCGCTGCTTGCGCATTTGATCCAATTCCTGCTCCCATTTGGTTCCCAATCTTATCCCTCCGCTTCTCTATTCTTCACGTTCACCACTAGTTCGCAATCTTCGCCATCTATTAGGCCATCTTCTATTCTGTGTTCACACTATATCCATCGCGTAAATAGCCTTTATGTTGCCTAGCGTACACTATCCATCAGCTGAATTCAATACAAGCCGGTCAGGTATGAACTCTATCATCTGCCCGATGATTTAATAGCGATTAATAAGGTTGACACAGTGTTAACACCATAATAATATGGAGGTAGGTAGTTACACGATGTAAATATAGTTTATCCCGTGTATTATGTATTCTGAATGACGACAATGGAGGAGATTTCTCATGAAAAAGGTTACAGCCGTACTGATCGGTGCCGGGAACCGCGGCGCTCTGGCTTATGCCACCTACGCACTACAGCATCCGGAAGAGCTGCAATTCGTCGCAATCGCCGAGCCTGATCAAGGCCGAAGAGAGGCTTTTCAGAAGGCCCATAACCTTCCGGATTCCGCTTGCTATACGTCCTGGGAGGAGATGCTGCGTGAGCCTAAGCTCGCGGATGCGGCTCTGATCTGTACTCAGGATCAATACCACTTCGAGCCAGCGATCAAGGCTTTTGAAGCGGGCTATCATCTCCTGCTGGAGAAGCCGATGTCTACAGACCCGATTGAGGTTGTGAAGTTGGGGCAGCATGCTGTTAAATACGACCGCATATTCAATATCTGTCATGTATTGCGCTATACGGAGTTTTTCGGGACACTAAAAAAAATCATCGAGGACAAAAAAATCGGCGACCTCGTCTCCATCCAGCATAATGAGAATGTGGCCTACTGGCATCAGGCTCATAGCTATGTCCGCGGCAATTGGAGGAATTCAGAGGAGTCCAGCCCGATGATCCTGGCCAAATCCTGCCATGATATGGACATTCTGCTGTGGCTGGCTGGAAGCGATTGCAGAAGTATATCCTCCTTCGGCTCGCTATCCCATTTCAAGGCGGAGAATGCGCCGCCTCAAGCCACCGACCGCTGTACTGACGGCTGTCCTCATGCGGAGGAATGCCCGTTCTTCGCTCCGAGATTCTATCTTGCTAACGAGGGCTGGCGCTATGCGCTCACCAATGATGTAAGCGAAGAAGGAACGATGAAGGCACTTCAGGAAGGACCTTACGGTCGCTGCGTCTATAAATGCGACAATGATGTGGTCGATCATCAAGTAGTTAATATCGAATTTGAAAATAACGTTACGGCGGCTTTCACGATGTGCGCATTCACGAATGAGTACGCAAGAACGATCAAATTGATGGGTACTCGCGGCGAGGTGAAGGGTATTATGTCCTTCAATAAATGTGAAATTGAAGTTACCGACTTCCTTACGGGTCAGAAGGAGCTAATCCCTCTGGAATCAGGCGTCGATGATCATGGCGGTGGTGACAGCGCACTGATCGGCAACTTCGTCAAGCTCGTTCGTGAGGATCGAATCCACGAGGGATTATCCTCAGCCAGTGTGTCGGTGCAGAGCCATCTGATGTCCTTCGCAGCCGAGAGATCCCGCCTGAAGAACCAGGTGGTTGTATTCAAGGATTTTGCGGAAGAGATTGAATTCAGAAGCTAGATTATAAAACAGATCACAAGGGGCTGTCTCAAAAGTCGTTCTTCCGACTTGAAAGACGCCTCTTTTGCGTGCCTAAAGATGTGAACATCCCCCTGTTCTGGCCAGATCACTCGGACACGGATATAAATGTCCGTTAGCGTTGATTCTGTGGCATTCCGCCCTTGTAACGGACAATAATGTCCATTACAAGGGAAGTTTTCGTGAAAAATGGCATTTTGTGCTTCTAAGGGTCAAAAGTGTCCGTTAGAGGTGGGTAGTGGTCGTTTTCAGGCTCTAACGGACATTTGTGACCGCTAGATCAGCGGAGTGTCCTGACCGTCCGTGTTTGTCTCTTGCGCCACGCAAGCTTAATAGATGGTACAAGGATCGAAGCCGACGCGAAAAAATACGGAGTTTGGGGATTGTGGCTTTGGCCCACAAAAAAAGTTGGACAGAAAACATGACGTTTCTCCGCCCAACTTTTTATTTTAGAGGCTTATTGGACGGCCCCTTGTCATTTAACGGCTTACTCCAGCGCTTTCAGTACGACCAGCGCCAGATCGCTGATATCCAGAATTCCGTCGCCGTTCACGTCCAGCATCCGGTTGCTGTCATCCACTGGCTTGCCTAGTTGCTTAGCCATCAGCGCCGCATCCTGGGCATCGACCTTATGGTCCTTGTTCAAGTCTTCTGCAGCATAACCAAACTGTATGCCAAGCTTCACATCGTCAGACAACGAATGGGATAGCTTGGTGATGTCCGCATTCTTATCAGTAAATAGCGATTTTTTACTTATAACCAGATGTGCAGCTTCGGCAAATTGCTTCGACTTCACTGTAATTTGAGCAATATCCACACTACCGCCTAGCACCCGGTCTCCTAACTGGGTAGCTAGAATATTGAGCTTGCCCTTCGTCTTATCCTGATTCCAGCCTAAATAGGCGTTGGAAGCGGAGCCGAAGTCTCCAGCCATTTGTACATCTACCACTTCAAAAAGAGCGGGATCAAATTCGAGGGCTGCCTGCACGGCATACAGATCAGTCACATCTTGAGCCTGCAAAGTCACGTTAAAGGTCTCCCCTACGATGATTTCACCATCAACCTTCAACTCCAAGCTGCCTGCGGATTGCCCCTCGAAGATCACATGGTCATAATATCCAATCATCATATTCCATGCCGAGGAATATAAGGCGATTCGCGCATACGCCGCTTGCTCCGGTGCCACCCCGGTCGCAGAGATGTCGATCCACTCCTTTTGCGGCATGCCTTTGATCACCGTGCCACTAGCTGAACCGACCTGTTTACCTGACTTATCATAAAAATATAACACGATCCCAGAATCATCCGTTCTTGTACCTTCAATCAGCCCCTGCTCAATATACAGCTTGGCTGCGGCCGTATATTCACCGCCGCGAACTACCGGAACCGGATCGCTAAGATAACTACCTATTCCTCGATCACCTTGCACCTCATCAAAAACCTTCAAGCTCTGGCCTGAATCTCCGCAGTAGCTGCGTTCCTTCGACAGGCTGAACTTGACCTCGGAAGCGGTATTCGCATTGCTCCAGCCCGGAATCGTTCCATCCGCATGGAGCGGCTCCTCGAAGCAACCATTTCGTACGGAGGTCTGTACGCTGGTTGACTCGGTAATCGGGATCATCATCAGCTTCGTACTATTCGAGTAATAAATTTGCTCATGTCCTTCGGCGTCCTTGGCCAGCGTCATGAAGCTCATCTCGAAGTTACTCGGTGTTAATGAGCGGTACTCCATAGTATCTGGATCAACTACCGTCATCCGGTTTGCCAGTCCAGCGTAGAGCAGTCCGTCCTCGCCCCAGCGGAAGTAGTATGGACGCCACATCCCGTAGTCCTTCACATCAGTGTATATATTCTTCTGCTTTACGATGGATAGATCATCTGGATTCAGGGCGAACAGGATTCCGTCGACCCCGCCCCACAGCAAGCCATCCGGGCCTATGGTGAGGCCGCTGATCATGCGGTGTGTACCTAGTCCTTTAAGAGCAGTAAGCTCTGTGTGCATCGTCATTTTCTTTTGCGCGATATCCCAAACGAATACCTCCGGGTTATTCTTCGGCATCATCGTATTCAATCCGCCGGATTTCGTCGTTGAGCCATAGATTTTCCCATCTTTATAAGCCAGGCCAATAATACTGTGGTCTTTGATCATATCGCGATAAACTTGCTTTTCACCTGTTGCCAGATCGTAAATCGTCAGTGCCCCGCCTAACTCCCCATAGTTCGGAATTGTGCCGATAATCAGCTTACCATCTGCATACTCCATTTTATACGGTCTGTCTTGATCAGAACCGATCGTGAACAGCAGCTTGGGATCACTCAGCCTCTCACCGGAAATATCCACTTCATAGATATGTCCGCCGGGATAGATGCCGTAATACACTTTATTGCCAACCGAGATAATTCCTTCGGCTTGACCGATCGAGATACTGGTGACTTGATTCGTTGTCGGGTCAAATACTGCGCCATTTCCACCCGGATAAGCGGTCATATACAACCGTCCATCTGTGCCCCGCTCCAGATTGTGAATCGGAATCGGGCCACCCTTGGCAGCGACGCCCGGCATATCCTTGCGTATTCCTTTTTTAACATCGAGAGCGGATAGTTTCCCATTCGCCTGAATCGTCACTATCGTACGATCCGGGGTAAGTTCAGGGTCCTCCATATTGACCCAGGCTGCCCCGCGCAAGGAGGTGCCGAAGCTGATCCCGGTATTTCTCGTCTCCAGCGTCGCTAGATCAACCTCCAGAATGCCGCCATGAGCAGGCACATAGGCTTTACCGTCAGCAACCGGAATTTGATTGTAGCTCATCACTCCTCTGTTGCTAACAGGATCAACGCCGATATATTTATTCTCCCATTTCTTCTCTTCAAGGTTGTAATACACCATGACCAGCCCTGATTTATCTCCGCTAGCTTTGACGAAGAGATATTTATCCACGACCGCCATATCATAGGCAAATTCAATCTTCTCGTGCTCTATACCGAGGATGCCTGGCACCTCATCAGAAATGATCTCCGAGGCTCCGGTCTCCACATTCACCTTAACGACCTCGAACGGCATCGCCATGCCAGCATAGATATAGCCGTCATAATAAGCCATAGAGCGGATATAATTATGATCTGCTACCAAGCTGCCATAATCCCTCAATTCCTTAGTCGTCGGATTATATTGGAACAGCTTGCCGTTATCAAAGGTACCGACATAGACATTCCCGGCAGAGTCGGTCGTCATCGACCATAGCGATTTCTCACTGCCGACCACAGTCAGCTTCTGGACCTGCTTGGTAGCTGGGGAATAGCTCCACAGTTCCCCTGTCCCCGATGAAGTAATGGCGGCGATATAGACGGTTCCATCCGGCGCTATCACATGTCTCCACGATTGGGCGACACCGGCCAGCTCAAAATCGCGAATCCGCTCATTATTCTTCACATCAATCACATTAAATACAGCCGGAGTGGTCGAGACCGTCGTGTACAAAACCTGCTTGCCATCCTCCACTCCCATGACACCGTCATTGATCGATACGGAAGTGATTGGATGTCCCAACTCCACAGGTGTTCCAAATTTCATTTTTGATAATTTGCCCCCCTGCTCCGAGGCTGCCTGTGCCCCTGATGGCAATATCAAGCTTAGTCCCAGCGTGACAATGAGTAATAAAGAAAGCGAATGTTTTCTTATTCTGCGCAGGTTCATAGACTCTGCCCTCCTTCCTTCTCATCAAGCAGCTGTGACAAGATCACATCGGTCAGCATTTCGACATCTGCCTGGTCAATTCTGCCGTCATGATTCACATCAAATTTCCAGTTATCATTCGTTACCATTTGCCCGGTCAGCTTGGCTACCGCCATCACATCATAGAGATCGATCCTGCCGTCCCCGTTCACATCCATAGAAGCTCTGCGGACATATGAACTCACGCTCTCCGCTTCACTGCTTACATAAATCTTGTTATTCTGAACTCCCTCGGTATCCTGAACACCGGCGCCTTGCAGTAGAGTTACATCCACTTTCTCCACTTCACTAAGCACTTTGAAGGTTATATTCAGTACCTGCTTATCCTCGCTAACAGAGGCCCCCTCTGGCTTAGCTACCGCGAATGTAAGAACTCCGGGTTCATCAAGACTCCATTCTACAAGCGTTAATCCTTCTTCATTAAAATCATCCGCTACGGCGACATCAATGGCCTCCAGCACCATCGGATCATAGGCCAGGCTGCCGGATGCAGTCTGCACGTCTACAGCCCGACTGAGCATGACCTTGGCTTCAAGGGTCTGGCTCGCTAAGATCCCTGTTGGCATTTGCAGGTGCAGGGCTCCCGGCACCTTCTGCTCCTGCGGCGAGGTTAGCGTAAAGTCATCATAAAACGCACCGGACTCCGCCGTAAAATAGTTGGATATAGAAGCAGCTACCCTGGCATAAGCCGCATTGGCTGGAGCAACCCCTTTTACCGTTACTCGTGTCCATACTCCGACTTGCCTTAAATGAACAATATTCTCGCCATCTTTATCTGTATTAACCTGTTTGCCTGCCTCATCATAGAAACGCAGCACCAGGCTTGCTCCACCTGCATTTCCCGCATTGGGAGCAATATAGATCATGGCAGAAGCATTATACTCATACCCCGGAGTGATTGGCCGCTCATCGCTTTGCATATAGATTGGCAATGTATTTGATTTATCCACCAGCTTCAGACTAGAGTTGCCGTAATAGCGCACATCCTGTGTTATTTCATAGGAAGTTGCCTCATTTGGCGCAAAAAACATGCTCCAGCCTGGAATCGTCCCATCAGTATTTACCGGCTGCTCAAAGCCACTATTAAAAAGCGGTTCAACCGTATACACCGTCTGGGTCACCGTAACAACCTGGTCGTCCTGATCTGTCAAAGCTCCTTCTTCCACTGTTTGCCCAGCATCATTCTGTTCGTCCACAGGCTCAGCGGATTCTCCGGGTTCACCCGATTCAGCACCTTCAGCATTCTCTGCATCCTCTGCTTCCTCCGATTCGCCAACAGGCTCCTCGGTAGCTTCCCCTTCATTGCCCTCGATCACATCGTCAGTTCCATTGGTAACCTCAGAGACGCCGGGCTGCGAATCCCCCGGTTCATCCTTCGAGCCATCGGCCAGCAGATCCAGATCGATCGTAGAAGCCTGAATCGGCGCAGGTATCGCCATGAAGGACGGCAGTACCAGTAATAAAGCCAAGGCGGCCATGCTTCCCATTTTTCCTAGCTGCTTTAATTTGGAGTTTATCATTCGCGCTTCTCCTCCCTTAGTTCAATTGCTGAAGCATCTTCCAGATGAATACTGCCGTATCCGCACGATTAGTCGGCTGCTTCGGCATAAAGCGGTTCTGGCCGATCCCTGATACAAGCTTCATCTCTCTGGCCTTATTCACCGAATCCTTCGCCCAGCCACTAATCGCCCCAGCATCGGCGAACGTCTCGGTAGAAGCAACGCTGTTGTCCGCAGTCAGCTCCAGATTACGTAAGGCATTCATGGCGATCACAACCATCTGCTCCCGGGTCACCGCATCATTCGGTCTGAAGGTACCGTCACTGAATCCGTTAATAATACCGAGCTTGCGCAACACAGCGATATCCTCGGCATACCATGCCTCTGCTCCTACGTCAGAATAGGTAGCCTCAGCCGGGTTGACGGCATCAAGCAGATCCAGATTAAGCGCTCTGACGATCATCGAAGAAAACTCAGCCCGGGTCACTTGTTTACTTGGTGAGAATAAGATGTCTGATGTACCGTTCACGATATGTCTCGCGGTCAATACATCAACCGCATATTTGGCCTCCGCATAGATTCCTGCGATATCCTTATACGGCTTGGAATATTCCTGAATGCGATACTTGCCTGCCTGCTTCACGCTGATCACAAATTTCGCGGCATCCGTCTGGTGCATAGCTCCACGCACATATTCCCAGATTCCGGTAGTTTCATCATAATGGTACACACCCAGCTTGTTGACATCCCGCCCAGCGAGCGTATATTCCATCACCGCTTGCAGCTGCGCTTGAGCAATTTGCGGAGAATCCAGCTTCCATTTGTGCAGTGCAGCTATAATACTCTGAAGCAATGAATCATACTGAGAAAGGTCAGCGGCGGAAATGACGTAGACGGCATCCGCACCTGTTCCCTCTTTGCTTACTGGCATCTGGGAAAGCCCTGTAACCGTCGCTTCAGCTGCCTGCAGCAATGCCTGCTTCTCTGCAGCTGTTGGCTCTTCCTTCAATCCGCTAAGCAGCGCCTGCAGCTTCTCCGCAGCCTTCGTCGGGTCCTTCTCCTTCAGGACATCCTTCGCTCCGTCGATCATAGTAGGACCTGACACAACTGGCTGACTACTAGATCCCGCCTGCCCGCTACCACCGCTATAATCCGGCGCCTTGCTATCCTGCTTCTCGATTTGGACAGCGATCGCATCGCCAACTTCGGATGTAAGCCTTTTCATATCCTTGTAGCCTTGTTCATTCGTAGCCCATGCACTCCCCACCGCTTTAACACGCTGGAGCTCAACTTCTACGCCTTTATCCTGCAATGCTCTGAACGTCACATCGGCCAGATGAACGGTAGCTTGCGGGTTAGGCTGCAGTTGCTTTCTGACCAGGGGCAGATAGAGCTCCCCTTTGGTCGCGTCGATCTGATACGCATCATAAGCATCATACCCTGCTCCGGCTTTTACTTCCTCCACCCGCAATGCCTGGGCATCATAAGCTAATACAACCTCAACAGCGAATAAATCCTCGAACTGCTCCCCATGAATCTGCAGCTGGAATGTATCCCCGACGCGGACATTGCTGACATTCCCGCTCAGGGTAATCTTCGAGCTCTCCGCCGCCCGTACACCTGCACTCCCGTAAGTAAAGACCGTGGAGCTTAGCAGGATCAGGCATAGGGCCAACATCACTTTTCTCATCCTAACTTCCCCTCTCTTCGGATCAAGAATCATCACAAATTAAGCCGATAATGTACCGAATTACCACCTCCCTTCGCAGCCTCGCAACAGCCCTATAACTCCGAGACAACAGCTATTGCGAGACGTTAAAGAGATAACCCTAAAATCGATCCATAAGATAAAAAACGAAAGCCTGCTTAGGAAACAGCACTTCAAGTACAGACGAATACTGTGCCGCTGAGACCGACTCATCATACCCTTGCAGCAGCAGACGCATAAACTCATCCTGATCCAAGCAGATGTTAAAATAATTCTCATCCCGACGAGGGGCAGACTCTATCCTCACTTGCCCCTCCGCATAATGAAGATAGGCCTCCTGCCCAGCGCATTCCCATTTGATCTGCAGAGACTGTTCCGCATATATAGCGCTATTCGCCAGCCGATGCTGGAAAACATCGCTCAGCTTACCCAATAGTGACTGAAAGCGGATGATCTTCCACATCATATACGGCAACGTCTGCTTCACCGCTCCCCAGGCCAGAAGACTCCCCGTCAGCGCATGGTCTTCGGGTACATTGGCCAGAACGCGCGTCACACCTGAATACTGCCCTACCAGAGTATGGAAAAGAGGAATGAGCGCTTGCTCATCGCCCAGTCGATAGCAGATTTCATCCACATAAACCGTCCCATCCTGCTCTGGCGCAGTAATCAGACCATAGGCCACGACTTTCCCGTTCCGCTTCGCCAGCAGGCACTTCGCCTCATCCCATTTCGGCCAATTCAGCCGGTTATGCCAATGACTTTGCGGTCTGATCACCGTACCGGTGCGCCCGGCATTAAACTGCTCATAGAGGCAAGCTACGGCCTCCGTATAGGAGGGATCGAATGGTACAATGTCATAGTCAATCCCGGTTGCCTCTACATCTGCGAATCGGGTTACATCCTTCAATTCATACATCGTCTCCAGAACGATATTCCAGCCGGACTTCTCGTAGAAGGAGTGAATCTCGGCAAACAGCAAGGAGAGATCGTACTCCTCCTGCTCCATCCATTCCGTCAGGCGCTGCAGAATCTGCCTGCTATGCCCTTGTCCCCGGTATTCGGGCAAAGTAGCTACACTCCCGATCCCGCCGATCTTCATCGCCGCAGTACCGACCCGGCCCACGTAAGGGAACACTTGGATCGTGGCAGCCATATTCCCGTCCTGCTCCGCAATCCAGGTCGTAGACAGATCATAGGTTGAATCATAGTCCAATCTCTTCTGGAAGAAATCCCTGCCGACAGGAAATACGCTCCCCAGCATGTCATACACATTGTCCAATTCAGCACGGCTAGCGATATTGCGAACTTCTGAATGTCGGTTTGTCATGTAAAATCTAGCCTCCGTCGCTTCGTCTCCAGCATTATTCATTTAAATTTTGCTTCCGATATTCACTTGGAGAAATACCGTAATACTTCTTGAATGTCGTCGTGAAGGTCGAGGAATTCAAATACCCCGTCTTCTCCCCAATTTCCCCGATCGTTAAAGAGCTGTCCTTCAGCAATTCCCTGGCATGGGACAGCCTGACCTTGTTAAGATATTCCACGTAGTTGACCCCAAATGTCTTCTTGAAATAGCTTGAAAAATATTTAGGCGAGGTTTCCACAACCTCAGCGATATGATCCAGGTATAAGTTCTCCATATAGTGCAGCTCGATGTACTGTGAAATAAAGCTGGGATTAAGCCGGTTCGTATCCTCAGACTTGCTGTGCTTGGCAATATACTTCGCCGCTTCGATCAGGGCGTTCTCAATTTCCAGATAATCATGAGCATAATCGATCCTCTGCAGAAATTGCTGCTCCAGCTTATACAGCTCATCATCTGCGCCAGCCGACATGCGGGCATGCCTGAGCATATACAGGAACATCGTCTTGGCAATATGAGCCAGCTGATGATGATGAACATTCCGATTCGCATTCTCCCCGAGCGTCTCGGAAATGATCTCCTTCGCTTCCTGCAGCCTGCCGTTCGACATATAGTTCGAGAGCTTCTCGATTTTATCGAATGGGAAGTACAGGCTCCAGCCAAATTGTATCTTCTCGGCATCCTGTACATTCGACGAATCCTTCACAGCTCTATATAACAGACCATCCATGGCGCTGCGATAAGCCAGCTTATAATTTCTCAGCTCGGTCTTATACGGCTTGCTCACGCTGGCCCACACGGAGTAACCCTGCAGCTCCTCCTGCTCCAGACTTGCGCACAACCGTCCCATTTGCTTCAACAGAGCTGCCCGGTCCGCAGACGGTTCCAGGCCCATCAGCGCTACAAAATGCAGATTCTTGTCATAGAATACCTGGATATCCCCACTTACCCGGCGCAGAGCCGCATCAAGCACCTCCGTGATCCTCTCCACTGCCATAGACGGCGTTTGATCCTTGCTCTTCTGATTCAAATGCAGCATGGTCAATACAAAATACTTGCTGCATATCATCTCGCTATAATCGCCCTGCAGCAGCAGATCCTGATCGCCAGAGTAAGCGTGTTCATCGACCGCCTGCAGAAAGACGCTGCGCCGCGCTTCCGATTCCGCCTGCTTCAATTGCTCCTTCGTCGTGTCGATCTCCATTTGCATTTTTACGACACCGCTCAAGATTTTGCGGAAATCATTGCCCCGACTCGTACCGCCGAGTTGACGGATGATCTTCTTCACTGGCCGATTCAAATAAATGCTCAGCAGTACCGATAGAAGCACCGCGCAAATGATCGCCGACATCATAATCATCTCGTTCGCCTCAACGACCGAATCGATATTCTGGAACTGATATGGCACTTTATTGATATAGATAAAATCGTTAAAATCCGATTTATAGAAATTGTATTGATAATCTTCCTTCTTTAAGGAAGCTTCCTGCGACGAATTGAAATAGACCTCGTCGAGCACCCCCGATAGATCGGTGTCTGCGTCTGTGCTCAGCACGACACTGCGATCCTGATCGAGAACAATTAGCGAAGCGCCCGGCATCATCTGCTTCTGGTTCACATGCTTCAGCAGCGCCGCTTCATCGATCAGAATAATGATATTCTTATTCGAGATACGGATCTTGTTCCCGCCGACAGCAACCATCAGCTTCTTTCGCTGCCACGATGAATTCGTCGCCACCTTGAAGTATTGTCCGGGCATCAGCTTGAAGCTGTTCTTGCCCCGGATGTACGAACGCCAGTAGCTCTCGCTATACAAATCATGCTTGTATTTCTTCTCGAATAACTGACTCAGGCTGCTCGTACCTATCGAGGTGATGGCCAGGTCCATATCATCGTAGAACACAATCACGTCCTCGATGAAATCCGCGGAAGAGGCAAGCGAAGCGATGCTATCCTGCATCGTGTACACCTTCCCCATATCAATACGACCATCCTCCTCCGATTCCAGGCTGCTATAAGGAAGACCATGAATCGTATGAATGATGTTGTTGACCGAGCGGAAGCTGTTGTCGAAGGATTGAATCATCGTTCTGACCGCTAGCGTATTGTTCTGTGCTACCTTCTCGTAAATGCCTGAAATCGAATTTTTGAATACAAAATAATTGGATACATACATGATGCCGATGACTAAGAGCAGCGAACAAAAGATTTGCACGATACCCAGATTAGTAAAAAAACGCTTCAAGTCATAGTCATCCTTTCTCCTGGTCGTTTATCCAATTAATTATACATGAATCGACTCATCCCTTCTCGGCACCGATCATAACACCCGAAGCAAAATATTTCTGAGCAAATGGATAGATCATCAAGACAGGGATCATCGACAGGACGATCGTGGCATTCTTCTTCGCCTGCGGCGCAAGTGCTGCCGCATCGACCAGGCTCGAGCGGTTCCCTTCATCAAAGATAAGCATATCCCGAAGCACCACTTGAAGCGGATACAAGGTGGCATCATTCAAGTAGATCATCGGCAGGAAGTAGCTGTTCCAATGCCCCATGAAGTAGAAAAGGGCGATCGATGCCAGCGCTGGCTTAGATAGCGGAATCACGATATTGAACAGAATTCGATATTCAGAAGCACCATCGATAAGCGCCGCTTCACGGACCTGATCCGACATGCCCTCATAGAAGCTCTTCAGAATGATCAGCTCCATCGTCCAGATCGCATTCGGAATCACGAGCGCCCACACCGTATCCGTAAGACCCAGCCCTTGTACAATCAGATAGTTCGGAATGATCCCCGGATTGAGGAACATCGTTAATACGATACCGAACATCCAGTATTTGCGCCAAATGAAATTAGGACGGGACAGCGGATATGCCGCAATCGCAGTTAAAGCTAAGTTAATAAAAGTACCGAAGCTGGTATAAAAAATCGTATTCAGATACGCTCTCGGTATCCGTTTGTCTTTTAGAACATCCAAGTAAGCATCGAAGTTAATTCCTTTAGGAAATAAAGTGATTTTACCCTGAACCACGGCAGCCGTATCACTGATCGAGATCGAGAAAATATAAATGATCGGATAGACGGTAATCATTCCAACGCAGATCAGGAGCAGGGCGTTGATGACTCCGAACAGATTAAATTTTGATTCTCCTACCATAGCCCCCTACCTCCTGCCTTTTTACTTATGAAGTTGGCGGACAGCAGCATAATCATGGCGATTAATGCCTCGAACATGCCGACCGCGGCCGCGTAGCTGTAATTGGATTCAATCAGACCTTTTCTGTAAACGTAAGTAGAGAATACATCCGCCACTTCGTACGTTGTCGGCGTGTAGAGAAGCAGTACCTTCTCATACCCGATCTGCAGCATTTTACCTGTCTTCAAAATGAACATAATGAGAATCGTCGGCATTAAGCTTGGCAGCGTAATATTCCATAGACTCTTCCATCTGCTGCAACCGTCCACCCTGGCTGCTTCATACAGTGTCGGGCTGATCCCGGCGACCGCAGCGAGATAGATGATAGCGTCATAACCAGCGGTAGCCCAAATGTCCGAGGCGACGTAAATAGTACGGAACCACTCCGGCGCGATCATAAAATAAATTTTCTCAAAACCGAGCGCAACCATCAGCTTGTTAATTAAACCGGTGCTAGGCGACAAGAAGTCGATGACCATACTGCAAATAATTACGATCGACAAAAATGCCGGTAAATAAGTAAGCGTCTGAATCGATTTTTTTAACCACTTCACCCGCAGCTCATTCAGCGAAATGGCCAAAAGAATCGGAATCGGAAATCCGAATATCAAGGTGAAAAAGCCCAATGTTAACGTATTTTTGAATAGAAGCAAGAAATCATCGCTTGAGAAAAATTTGGAAAAATGCTTAAAACCGACCCATTCGCTCCCAAAAATACCTTGAAATACGTTGTAGTCCTTAAATGCGATCGTTAATCCAAATAACGGACCGTACCGGAAAATAATATAAAACACAAGGCACGGCAGAAAGAGAACCAGTAGCTGTCTGTCCCGTTTGATATGATTCCATGTTGAACTGAGCGATGTAGCGAACCGGGAGCCGCGCGATGGCTTATTCAGTGAAAGGAGCTTCTCCGTGTTAGGGTTTGGCACGTTTCTTCCCTCCTGGATGTTGGCGAATGGCACTTCGAGCTGGAGATTACCCTGAACTCGTCATGCCACTCACCTTATTTATCTGTTGTCTATTTATTTATTGGCGTCATAGCGTTTTTGGGCTTGATTGTATACATCGGCATACTTACTTGCGCCCGCCTTCTCGGCCGTTCCCAGCCAGTCATTCCATTCCTTGTCGCCATAATTCTTGTTCAGAATGTACTTGGCGTTGAATTCTTCCATCGATTTGATAATCGAGGTTTGCAGCTCAGCAACCGTCGCCGTTTCTTCCTCGGTTAGATTAAGCACAGGATCGAGCGGTTCAAACTTGTTGGCAGACAGGATCTTATCCTGAGCCTCTTGTTCCTTCTCCGTGAAGTTATAGTATACAGAGCGATGGTCCGGGTTCAGGTACATGCCTTCTACCCACATGCCATAATGGTCTTCCAGCGCCTTGATATCCACATTTGGAAGGTCGGCCAGCTCTGGATATACTGGCTTGCCATTCTCATCGAAGTTGAAGTTAACCCCCTCTACACCAAGCGTAATCAGCTCAGCGCCCGATGGACTGGTCAGATAGTCGAGCAATTTAAGTGCCGCTTCTTTATTATCATTATTGGAAACCGCCATCGAGAAATCAGCATCGATCTTAGGCAGCGTACGGATATTGCCCGTAGGTCCGATCGGATTGCCGTAGCGCAGATTATACTCTGGGTTTTCCGCACTTACTTGGTTGTAGAACAGATCCAGACGGCCGATCCAGTCCCAAGTAACGAATGATTTATCGGTCGTCATCTTCGCTGTCCACGACTCCGGCGTATCAGTCAGGAATTCCTGATCAAGCACCCCTTCGTTGTACAGTTTTTTCAGGAAATCCAGCATATCTTTGTACTGTGGCTGTGTGCCAGCGAATTTCCAGGTACTATCGGCTTCGTCATAATAAACAGGGTAAGTTAAGCCCCCGATTCCCCAGCCGTAAGCAAGATCTCGGAAGATATCCCCCTTGGTCTTGGAAGCCATCGGATAGGAGTCCGGGTAGATTTCTTTTAATTTCTTAAGCGCTTGATAGAACTCTTCTGTATTGGTCCACTCAGGAATGTTATGCTTATCGAAAATATCCTTTCGGTACATCATCCCATGGTTGACATCACGGTTCATGTTGTAAATCGGCCAGGTGTACAGTTTGCCATTCTCATCCCCATATGAATTAACGACCCATGGATTCTCATCGATGTACAGCTTTTTGAAGTTCGGCAGCATGTCTACATAATCATTAATCGCCACTACCGCTTTTTGCTGACCGATTTTCTTCAGTTCGTCCGGTCTAAGCCCGTTGAAAATATCAGGCAGCTTACCGGATGCCACGACCAAACGCAGCTTATCTTGATATGTTGTTGAAGAATAGCTTTGGAAATCTACGGTAATCCCCGTACGCTTCTCGATTTCCTTGGCAATCAGCTTGTCGTTAAGCTGAAGATCACTGACCACCATCCAAGTAAGCTTTGTCGGCTTATCGACTAACGGAAGCTTCAATCCGCCCGTATCTCCGTATTGATTACTTGTATCCTCCACTACTGCATTGTTTGAAGCGTTACTGGCTCCGTTATTCTTGTCTCCGTTTGAAGCGCTCCCATTTTTGCCGCCGCTTGAACCACATGCAGCGAGCAATGTACTTGCCATAATCAGGACAAGCACCATACTGAGAATTCTCTTTGACATTTGTTTGCCTCCCCTTTGTAATAAATGATGATTTTCGAATGGATTTACGTTGCCCGAGTCTACCGGATCGGACAATTCAAATTGTAGGATAGGGGTTAACACTCCGTAAATAAAGCGTTTTCATCGAACCTATTTTTTCGCTCCAAAAAATAATCAAAAGTCGTAAAATCCTTGATATATCAAGCAATTTGGCATGTGGAAAAAGCTAAAGTGGTGGAAAATGCTATATGATCGCTTGTGTTTTTTTGCTTTTTCCGCATTATTCGAAATTCGCTCCTCCGAATAAGCAAAGAAATAACTAGTAAGCGATACCATTTCCTTACAGACAAACCGACTTCCCCGCCAGTCTACTCTCTTCGGCAGCTTCAACAAAGCGGATGACCTCCAGCGTTTCCTGCTCATCTAGCGGGGCAGCCCCGGTCTGGAACATCACCATAATCTGTTCGAGCAGACTCGCATAGAAAGGCTTGGCGGCAAAATCGATCTCGATCGCTGAGGTTCGCCCCTGCCGATGGATCTCCGCCGTAAATGGAGTTCCTGGCTGGCGGCTGAGCTTGACCGTTCCTACCCGTCCGTCTCTCCATACTGCTGATATGAGCTCTTCCTCTTCCTTTTCTTTTTCTTTTTCTGCGCTCGTTACATTTACCTCCACACAGCCGCTGCCCATAATGCCGTACAGCAGCTCGACCGAGTGAATTCCGTACCAATAGTAATAGGATTGCGTCGGTTCCACATCGAGCGGCCCGCCGACATCGGCACGAATCACAGATGCAGAGCCTCTGAGCGCCAGATCATCCGTTATTTGCTGGGCATATCGCAAGGCTGAGCTGCTCATCAGTGGAAGCTGATGCTCCCGGGCTAAGCAGAAGAACTCCTTCGCTTCCTTACTGCTTAGCGCCAGCGGCTTATCGATGAAGACCGGCTTACCATAAGGTGCAATTCGCTTGAATTGCTCCAGATGTACCCGACCGTCCGCCGATGTAAGCAAAATCGCGTCACAGCTCGCTGCGATTTCCTCAGGACTATCCATTCTATGTACGCCAAACTCCGTCTCCAGCGTCGTCATGAAGCCCTGCACCCGGTCCGCACTAAGCGCAAAATCTGCCGATCCGCCTAAAAAAGCTGCTACAACCTTCCCGCCCGGAACGTGATTCGCGTCGGACGGGTCGTTGAGCAGCCTGGTGAATGCAACAGAGTGAGAGGAATCTGTACCTACGATACCTATATTTAATTCTTTCATTACTTGCTCTCTCCTTTCTCAAACTGAGGGTTAGTTCGCGGATAATCTCTGTAATGCTATAGCTGCTAGCAAGGCTGCACCAAGCGAAATACAATCTTCATTCAACTCATACTTCGGATGATGAAGTCCGTAAGCATGGCTTGCATCCTCGGCAGGACCTGAGCCTAACCAGAAGAAGCAGCCCGGCACATGCTGCAAATAGACCGAGAAGTCCTCACCCGCCAAGGTCGGCGGCGCTTCGATCCTGCGTGCAGCGCCGATCATACGATCCATCACCTGCTCGACATGACGGTTGCAACCATCATGATTGATCAGTACAGGGGTCTGCTCGATATATTTCAATGTCGCCTTGCATTTATACCCAGCGGCGATCTGCTGGACGATCCGTTCTATTCTCTCCGCCATCTGCTGCTGAACCTTGGCATCGAAGGTACGGATCGTTCCGGTCAGCTCCGCGTAATGTGGAATAACATTATTCGCTTCGCCCGATTTGATGCTGCCGATCGTAACGACGACGGGATCGAAGGGCGATACCTCCCGGCTGACGATGCTCTGCAGCGACATTATGATATTCGCAGCACATACGACCGGATCGATGGATTGATCCGGAATCGCGCCATGCCCGCCGCGGCCTTCCAGATGGATCTCGATCCGGTCCACCGAGCCCATCAAGGAACCGTAGCGCGTAGCCGTCATTCCCGCTGAGAGTGTCGGAAGATTATGCAGCCCATAGATTTCAGCGACGCCATCGAGCGCACCCTGTTCAATCATCGCCTTTGCTCCGGCGTTGATCTCCTCTGCCGCTTGGAATAGAAAGCGCACGCTGCCCTTTATTTTTTGGCCAACCAATAGCTCTGCTGCCCCCAGCAAAATAGCTGTATGGGCATCATGTCCACAAGCGTGCATCAGCCCTGGGCGCTCGGAAGCAAAATCCAGCCCCGATTCCTCATGAATCGGTAGCGCATCCATATCCGCTCGCAGCGCAATCATCGGGCCTGGCTGCTCCCCCTTCAGCTCCGCCACGATGCCATGGCCGCCGACACCGCTGCGATACTCCATTCCGAGCTGGCTGAGCCGCTGTGCTACCTTCGCAGCCGTCCCTGATTCCTGCAAGCTTAACTCGGGATAACGATGCAGATCCCTGCGAAAGGCGATCAGCTCCGCCTCAAGCTGCTTACCCGCTTGAATTAATGAGGATAAGTCCATCTTCATCCCTCCTCTTTCTCATACAGTTCCTTCATGATTCGCTTACCTGTTGGGGTCTGTGCAAGACCGCCGAGCGCTGTCTCGCGATGCTTCTCAGGCATGGCGCTGCCTACCTCAAGCATCACATCGATGACCTCGTCCGACGGTATGACGCTCTTTATCCCGGCCAATGCCATATCTGCGGCAGCCATCGCCGTAACCGCGCCGAAGCCATTTCTGACGATACAAGGGATCTCTACCAATCCGGCTACCGGATCACAAATCAGACCCAGCGTATTTTTCAGCGCCAATCCTACTGCATGCACTGCCTGCTCCGGCGTCCCGCCGCGTAGCTCCACCAAAGCTCCAGCCGCCATGCCGATCGCCGAGCCTACCTCAGCCTGACATCCGCCTTCGGCCCCTGATACGAAAGAGTTATTAGCGATTACGTAGCCAATCGCTCCCGCGCTGAACAGCCCCTGAACCATCTGCTCATCACTCCAGCCAAATCGCTCCTGCGAGCTGACGAACACTCCTGGTATAATACCACAGGAGCCTGCCGTCGGGGTGGCGATAATCCGTCCCATCGAAGCGTTCACCTCAGACACCGCCAGAGCGTAGGCCATTGCGGTACAGGCCACCTCTCCCAGTGAAGGCATGCCTTGCTGCAAATAAGTATGAACCCGCCGGGCGTCACCCCCAGTTAATCCGCTGCGGGGCTGCATTTCACTATCTATTCCTTTAAGAACAGCTTCTTTCATAATCCCGTAATAGGAGGTCATCTGCTGGATGACTTCCTGAGTGCTTCTTCCTGCCTCGGCTGCCTGCTCTGTCACCATCAACTGCCCGATCGTAACCTGTTCCTTCTCACATAGCTGAATCAATTGCTCCAAATTAGTAAACCTCATGCCCGATCCCCCTTGGCCGTGAGATGAATAAAACAAACTCTGTGAACATCCGGTAATTCGGCAATCCGATCCATACACTCGCTATCTAGCATCTCGTCGCTCTCAATCACCGTCAGAGCATCGCCACTTCTCGATTTCCGGTCAACCTCCATATAGCCGATATTGGCATCGGCATGCTTGAATATATCCGTCATTTCCGCCAGTATTCCGCGCCGGTCGGCGTGAAAGATCAGCAAGGTCGGATAGATAGCCGTAAATTTAACATCGAAATCATCGATACTGACGATTTCAATATTACCACCGCCGATCGAGCTGCCTGTGACGACGATCCTCTGATCTCCCCGCTCTAGAATCATCATTGCGGTATTGGGATGGACTCCGGCCTTCTGGGCAGAGCGAATCTGCACCTTCATCCCGGCTTCCTCAGCCTGTTCAAAGGCTTCCCTGATTCGCAGATCATCCGTGTCGTAGTCGAGCAGTCCGGCGATGATCGCCAGATCTGTTCCATGACCACGATAGGTCGTCGCGAAGGAGCCGTAGAAGATGATCTCCGCTCGCTCCGGCTGCCCACCGAGTACATGCCGGGCCGTTCTTCCCAGCCTGACCGCACCAGCGGTATGGGAGCTGGAGGGGCCCACCATGCTCGGACCTATAATCGAGAATACATCCTTAAAACGCATGCCTGAGCCCTCCTCTTTTATTTATCGTCAAGCCACTTGGCCAGATTGGCGGCCACAAACTCATCATCATGTAAATGCGGGTATTCCCGATATACGCGATCAATTTCCTCCATCTGTCCCGGGGACAAGCTCTCCTCCGGATTCAGGCACCAGATGCCCTTGAGCAAGCCCTGGCGGCGCAGCACCTCATGGATGCCCGGGATACAGCCCGCGAACTGATGCGCCGGATCAAAGAATGCAGCGTTCGTATCCGTCACCTGCACGTTACGCGTCAGCCATTCCTTCGAAATTTCGCCGTTGGCACGGGCAAGCTTGATTTCGTTCAATAATTCAACCGCCTGCTTCGTCCAGACGGCCCAATGACCCAGCAAGCCGCCGACAACGGTCTTTTCTACGAGTTCCCCATCGACTTCAAAGCGATAGGTTGTCAATAAATCGTTAATGATATTGTCATCATTGCCTGTGTATAACGCGATTTCATCCCGTCTGCTGGAATAGCATACTGCACGAGCCACATCGATCGATTGATAGCGGTTGAACGGGGCCATTTTGATAGCGACCACATTCGGAATTTCTGCAAATTTGCACCAGAACTCGAAGCTGAAGATCCGTCCGCCGACAGATGGCTGCAAATAGAATCCGATTACAGGCATGATCTCAGCCACCTGCTTCGTCCGATCCAGAATATCCGCTTCACTCCAATCGACCAGTCCACCCATGCTGAGCAGAACAGCATCATAGCCCAGCGATTGCGCCAACCTCGTCTCATTCAACGCCTGCGCTATAGGTCCACATACGCCAGCCACCTTAATGAACGGATGATCTATATCGGCCTTGGCGATCTCTTCGGCAGCCATGCGGAGCACAGGCTCGAACAGATTATGCTCTGGATCGCGGATTTCAAATTGCGTAGAGTGAACGCCGATCGCAATCCCTCCGGCTCCCGAAGCCGCATAATAACGGGTTAAGGCCCGTTGATGCTTCTCATCTAATTGGCGATTCTCATCCAGCGCCAAAGGATGGGCAGGGATGACCAGCCCCTCGTGTAGCGCTTTCAGCAATTCTGGTGAAAGTGTTGTAGTAGCCACTAGAATTTCCCCTTTCTTTCCTGGAAGTGAGTCGGCTTATTCCATGTCGCTCCACCTGCTTCGATCCATTCGGCCAGCCAATCGATCATTTGCAGCAAGGATACCGCCGGATAACCGAAGCGCTGATGAGACTTCGAAGCATTGTTGAGCAGCGCCAGCTCGGCTTCTGTGCCTTCGAAGATCGCTTCCTTCCCGAGTCGCTTGGCGAATTCCTCGGCGGCCCAGCGGATCGACATCGTCTCCGGCCCGGTAATGTTCATAATGCTAGGCGGATTCGTGCATTCCGTCAGGCAGCGCAGCGCCATCTGGTTGGCATCCCCCTGCCAGATCACATTGGCATGACCCATCGTCAGATTGATCGCCCGCTGCTCATTCACAGACTTGGCGATCTCCAGCAGTACGCCATAGCGCATATCGATCGCATAATTCAGGCGATAGAACAGCATCGGCGTTCCATTCTTGTGCGAGTGGTATTCGAAGATTCTTTCGCGCCCCAGGGTAGATTGGGCATATTCGCCGATTGGCTCCGGTGTGATCGCTTCGCTGGCGCCACCACTGCCGACTGGCATAAATGGATAGATGTTCCCCGAAGAGAAGACGACGATCCGCGAATCCTTATATTTTTCAGCCACTCTGCCCGGCAAATAAGTGTTCATTCCCCAAGTGAAATGCTCGCGGCCTGTGGTTCCAAATTTATTGCCCGCCATATAAATGATGTTGTCAGCGTGCGGCAGTTTCATCAGCTCATCATCATTCAACAGATCACAGGAAATCGTCTCGATCCCTGCTTCCTCCAGCTCGCGTCTGGCCTCTTCATTGGAGAAGCGCGATACACCGATAATTCGCTTGTTCAGGCCGCCCTCGCGTACGGCATTTAGCGCCAGCCGAGCCAGGCTCGGCCCCATTTTTCCACCTACACCAAGAATCAGGATATCTCCCGTAACGGTAGATAAGTCCTGGATCAACGCCTCGGAAGGCTCTGCCAGCTTGGCTTCCAATTCTTCGATTGTCTTCACAGCATTTTCCCCTTTCATCTGTGGATCTGTCTCCATCATAACGAGGGGATGCATATAAAGACAAATCTTTAAATCGTCTTTAAATAGCTAAAATGATTACATCATCGTCTTCTCCTTCAAAAAAGAGAAACGGTAAATTTGCCGTGGCCGCCCCTTAGGTACCTTCTCCATCCCGACGATATCCACCAGCCCATTGTCAATCCAGAGTAGCAGCAGCCGATGTGCGCTTCTCACTGTAATCTCGAGCAAGGCGGCGAGCTCATGCACCGTATATTCGTATTTGCCAAATTTCGCCGTATGAGACAGCAGCTTACTCAAATAAGCGCTTGTCATTCCGGCCTCCTCGGCTCTTTTGATCAGCCCTGTATATGTGGGCGATAGTACGGTCTGGATCGGATCA
Organism: Paenibacillus aceti; assembly: GCF_003614185.1. Lineage (GTDB taxonomy): Bacteria > Bacillota > Bacilli > Paenibacillales > Paenibacillaceae > Fontibacillus > Fontibacillus aceti. The sequence goes on along the minus strand of NZ_KZ987724.1, from coordinate 136,303 downwards.
GACATTTCCAGCGGCCCGATCAGCGTCTGATCCTCACGGATAATGAAGCAGGTATTCCCCCCGGCTTCCCTCGATTTGCGCAGCGCGGCCCGGGCATTGGTTCCCGCTTCATTAGCCGATGTGCCGAAGCCAACCCCGAAGCTCAGCGAGATGCCGAAGGATTGACTGGCATCCTTGGCCAGCGGGATCGTCTTATAACCGCCGGTCTCCCTTTCGAAGATACCTCGCGTCGTGAAGAACAGATACTCATCGCCCCCAATCGACGTCAGATAACCGTCGAGGGACTCGACATAGTCTAGGACCATGCGGTGGATATCGAGCTTCAGCTTCTGCACCTCATGCTCACTCGTGCGCTTCATGACCAGCTTCCCGAATTCATCGACCTTGATCATGCCGACTACAATCTGCGATTCCTTAATACGGCGCGATTCCGTAGACAACAGGGCGCGCTCCAGCGTCACGCTCATATCCTGATCCGATGGAATCAGCCATTCATTGGCTGCTCCGGCGGCGGTTAGTCTGCGAGCGACCGATTCTACCCCGGTAATCGCCAGTGAGCAAGCTCCTGCCTTCAGCTGCTGCTGGTGGAAGGCGAACAGCTTGTCCGCTGACGCATAGGCAGGGCCATTGTAGAGAACGACCTTCGTCTGCTCGATTCCGAGATCCGTCAGGGCATTCATAACCATCGTCTTCGTCAACGAATCGATGGAAATGCCACCTTCCAGTTGCCCCGTCTGCTGAGCCCGAAACAGCGCCCTATACAGCCCCGCCCCCGTCAGCGGAACATAGTGTACCGGAATCGCTACATTGACCTTCTCCTTCACCTTACGATGAGACTGCGCCCCAAACAGAATCAGCGCCTCTACCTCCGCCATCAGCCCTTCCGCCGCTGCCGGAATCTCCCCTTCCTCCTGCACAATCTTCACCACCGGCATAAACGTCGGAAACCCCTTAATCACCTTAAGCAGCTTATCCACAACAGGCCTTATCCCGATAACCCCAATCTTAATTTGCACCCGATCCCACTCCTCTCTCTTGCAATAGCTACTCTGAACCTATACCAACTTTCCCTCTTATCGAATAAGGCGCATGTGGTTAGTGTAACTTCCCCTTCGAGTATAACGTACGTGGTTAGTCTAACTTCTCTTTTGAGTATGGTGTATGTGCTTAATCTAACTCTTACTTCTTCTCTCGGTGTGACGCATGTGAAAAAAGTTACTAAAAAGTAGGTAATTGCAACATTGAGCACTATAGACCATAGGCCTAGACACCTGAAAACGGGCATGAAAACGAAATACCTGCAAATCTGCAGGCTTTACTACCCAACCAGGCCACTTTTTACGAAATTCCTGCAAAAGTGCAGGCTTTATCATCGATTTCCTTAAAAACAGGCCAAATTTGGGAAAATAACTGCATTTTCGCAGGAATTTCTAATTTAGAGGCTCCCACCCCGCCAAAAGCCTGCATTTATGCAGGCTTTTACCTAACCCGCCGCTATGTAGCCAACTCTAACGAAACGTGGTATCGCTAATCACGCCAAAAACAGCCCATAGGAACTGTAACGAAACAGGGGAAGCTTATTCCGTCAATATAGCCACTTAAAGCCCCGTTTTTGCCCAAATAACGATATGGTGTTTCGTTAGATTCGAACTAGCCTTGTTTTGGAGTAAATAGCTCTCTGCAGTTTCGTTAGAAGTTAGATACAGGGTCCTCACGCCTAACGCCCCCGTCCCAAGTGCCTTTTACTCTAATTCACGAGTTATATATCAAGGGTTTACTTTTTGAATCTTGGCCGGGTTGTTGATTTTATAGGCGACAGGGTGCTTGGTCAGCTTTTTGGCGATAATTTTGGCCTCAAAAGTAATGGTGTCTCCGACCGCGAGCTCGAACTTTTTGAGGGTGGCACTATGGCTCGACCAGGCTTCTCCGATTTCCAGCTCAGGCTCAAGAACTGAAACCGCCTCATAGATGACGACCTCATCGTCTTTATCGGAAAAATGATTCGGTACCGTCGTAAAGTCCTGCACAGTAGCCGTCATTTTGACCTTGCCTTCGGGCAGCTCCAGCTTCTGCTTCTTGGCTCCCTTCACTTTGCCCTGCGGTGCTTGTGACGCATAATCGGGATCAGAAATATCGACGATGGGCTCGTCCGCTTGAGTTGGCTTGCCTTCAGATGTAGCCTTGATCGCTTCCACATCCTTGGCTCCAGAAGAAATTATCTCCGGATCGGTATCCTGAATCGAATCCTCCGGATTGTCAATAGGGGTAACAATCCCCTCCACAGCAGACCTCTGACCATAGCTCGCTGCCTGCATCTCCTTCAAGTAGGAAGGATGAATACAGTGCAATTGCTGGTTCTCGAGTTCGATGACCGCAGTAATTTTATCGACCATACCGACGATCTTACAGGACATATTCAGCCCGTTTCCTTTGTAGAAGTATGTTTTTGTTTTTGCAGCTTTCCCGGACAATAGTCCCCATTCCTTACATTGCTCGATCTGTTCCGCCTCATCCTCGAAGGCGATATAATTTAGAGGCTCTATAGCAAATTCGAATCCCACAATTCCTCCACCTTTCTTTCCCGATAGGGAGATTATACTATTATTACTTACCTATACCCAAACCGAAGATACGAGAGAAACCGCAGTAGCTTCAGCTGATCCAGTGCCAACCCCCGGTCATCCATACTGTAATCAACGTTCCCAGCAAAACCACTGTATTAGTAACGAAGAACATCAGCCTCACCGTCCGAGGAATGTCCTCTCTGTTAAGCTCGCGGGTCTTCTCCCCCATATGGGCGCGGAAGGATGTGACGCCATGATAGGAATTCTCCCCGCCGAGCTGAATGCCGAGCGCGCCGGCAACGGCAGCCTCGGGGTAGCCGCTGTTGGGGCTGGGATGCTTCGGTGCATCGCGCCGCACAGCGCGGATCGTTTCCTTGACATCCAGTCCCAACAGCCAGGCCGCCAGAAATAGCAGCAGCGCCGTAAGGCGTGCCGGAATGAAATTGGCGGCATCATCCAGCCGGGCCGAGGCCCAGCCCAGATTGATATAGCGGTCGTTCTTGTAACCGACCATAGAGTCCAGCGTATTCACGGCCCGGTACGCGATCGCGAGCGGGGCTCCGCCGATGAGAGCGAAGAAGAGCGGCGACACGATGGCATCGACGATGTTCTCGGCGACCGTCTCCACGGCGCCGCGAGCTATCTCCGACTCGTCGAGATGCTCCGTGTCGCGGCCGACGATCATGCTGAGCGATCGTCGTGCAGCCGGGAGGTCGCCCTTGCGCAGCTGGGCGCACACCTCCATCCCCGCGTCCCGCAGGCCCCTGTAAGCGATCGTCGTCCAGATGACGATCGCCTCCGCGGCTGCGGACAGCCACGGGCTGACCTGGGCCAGCAAATACAGCACGGCCCAGGTCAAGACGAAGCTGCCGCCGACAACAGTCAGCGGCAGCAGCAGCCCCGCCGCCCGGTAGTGGCGGGGCTTGCACAGGCGGCGCAGCAGCGCCTCGACTGCGGCGATCGCCTTCCCCATCCCGATGACCGGGTGGGGAAGCCATCTCGGATCGCCGAGCAGCCGGTCGAGGGCATACGCCGCCGGCAACACCCACCACGCCGCCATCATCGGCGCTCACCCGCTGCCGCAGCGCGCAGCGATTCGCTCACGGCGGCGTACACCAGGCGGCCCACCGTGCCGCCCAGATCGGTCGCGGTCCCCGCGTAGGCATGCAGCAGCGGCCATTCGGCTCGCTGGCTGGCGCCAAGCACGACCGCGTCCGTCGTGGTGCCGGTGGCCGCCAGGCCAGTCTCGGCATCGAGCACGCCGAGGTCCTGCAGCGCCGCAGTCTTGGCCTCCGTCGCCGTTATGACGGCGTTCACCATCGCTGCGGCGGTCATCCTGCCGTCCACGACCAACATGAGGTTGATCGTGCCCGGCGTCCAGCTGGCCGGAAAGGTCGTCCGCCGGACTCCCGCCCGTGCCGCATTCGAGGCGCCTGCCGTCGCGCAGCAGAACACCGCGTAGTCACTGCTCCGCTCCTCCGCCACCGCTGCGTAACGCAGCCTCACAGCGGTCAGTAGCCCCGCGGTCTCCTGCTCCGGCAGGCTCCATTCCTGCAGCAACCCGCGAATATCCCTCTCCGGATCATCACAGCGATAATGCTTGTCTACGTAGATGTTAACCATTTGGCGCAGCTTGCCCATACCGCCTCCATAGACAGCACTGCTAATCCCATCCAATAGCGCTGGCGGCTTCAGCAGCAAGTGACGCTCTGCTTTGAACAATTTAAGGCCCTGCCAAGCTTCGGATTCATAGAGTCCTTGATCCGCTCCGTTCAGAAACGGTAATAATGGCGTAGTCATTCTGTCTTCCCTCCAAGCACTGCAGTCAATTCCGTCAGCAATTTCTCACGCTCAGCCTGCCCTTTGACAGCAATGCGGATATCACGTTCACCCAGGCCCGGATACATCGCACAGCTTCGCACCAACACCCCGCGTCTTCCAAGCTCTGTCTGTACAGCAGCTGCCGTCCAGCCTTCCGGTAGACGAACCAGCATGAAGTTCGCCTCTCCCGGCCAAGTCTGACAACCGAGCTGATGTAGTCCAGTATGCAGCAGCTCACGCTGCTCCGTAATTAATGAGATCGTCGCCTGCTCATAGACTTCATCTCCCTGCAAGCAGATCTCTCCGGCAATCAGAGCCAGCGCATTAACACTCCAGGTCACCTGCTTGCTGCGCATCCTTGCCACAAGTTCTGGAGCGGCGAGCGCGAAACCAAGCCGCAGCCCCGGAATCGCATAAAATTTCGTCATCGAACGGATCAGAATCAAGTGCTTATATTGCCCGAGCACGGGCAGCAATGTCTGCCTCTTCGCCTCGGGGATGAAATCTACAAAGGCTTCATCCACGACCAGATAAGTCCCGCAGCGCTCAGCCGTCTGCGCAAACCTGTGCAGCTCATCCAAAGGGTATTGCACGCCGTTTGGATTGTTAGGCTGTCCCAGAAATACTAGCTCCGTCTCCTCAATCAAGCGTTCAATATCCCCGGGATCTGCCCTGAACGCCCGTTCCGCAGTGCCATATACCGAGCTGACCGTCGCGCCAAACTGCTCGGCGAGGGTCCTATACTCTGAGAAACAGGGCTCAATGATCCCCACTCTGGCAGGAGACAGCGCGAGCAGCGCCAGTGCCATATTCTCCGCAGCCCCATTGCCGATGATAAAATGATCCGCTTCAAGCGCATAACGCTCACTTAACCGCGATATGAAGCGGCGATGGCCCGGATCAGGGTATTTTACAATTTCCGGCATGGCGGCTCGCAATTTATCTATTAAACCCGGCGGCGGTCCTAACGGATTGATATTCGCACTCAAATCCGTCATCTGCCCCGGCGAAATTCCATATCGTTCCGAAGCGGTCTGCAAGTCCCCGCCATGTCCATATACTTCAAGTAACATAATGTATCTCCTCTACCTCTCAGTTCAACTCCAATAGCACGATTATTCCCATTATGGCGATATGCTTCAGCTCCCGTCAATCGTCAACCACAAATACGATCAACAACGGATCATTCCCCCTGTTCCAACACGCTGGATGTACCTTGAATTTCATACTAACTGCAAAAATACAACTATTCCCGCCCATTCCGCCTGAAATGAGAAAATAACTGCGCTCACACAACTATTTCCCTATTTTAGCCCCGATCCAACGAGATTCCAGCAATTTAGTTGCAGAAAAGCAGCTATCCCCTCTAAACCGAGCATGAAGATGCCGAATAGTTGCACATAAGCACTTATGTTAGTGAGTCAGCATAAATTTTGGCAGATGAGCGTTTAGATACGACATCTGTAAGTTGATGGTGCACATCGCCGCCAAAACGATGACCTGGTGGAGTCATCCCCAACCAGCCAACCGGCCAACCACCCCAGTTCCCTCTAATCCTCAAGGCTGTCTAATTGCAGAACATACAACTAAAAAGTCACAAATCCACTCCACCCGCCACTTTAGTTGCAGAACCTGCACTTAAAAATCCACTTTCCACTGATTTATCCGAAAATAAGTAATTTTAAGTGTACAAAATGCTTCCAAAGGAGGGGGCCACCGATCATTCGAGAAAATAAGTGTATGATTTACACTTACACACGAGCACAGTACGGACATGGGCATCAGCATCAGCACAAGTACAAGCACGAACGAGAGCACGAACAAGAGCACCAGCAGGCACAGAAGCAACGGTCATCTTCGCATGCCCCCCTCCATCCTCTTGCCACCCCATTTAACGCACTATACCTGCTGCCCAATCCCCTTACATGCATTTTTCATGAACAAATAACGGCGGCGCTTTGGTTTACCTAATAATTGGTTTACAATAGATAATGGAATATACACAGAATCAAAACTCATAGGTACTGGAGGCTGAAGCATATGCTGTTTATTGACAATCAAGGAATTACAGATCCATCGGTTAACCTGGCAATCGAAGAATATACATTACGGCATCTTCCGCTTGAGGATGATAGCTATTTGTTGTTTTATATCAATGCCCCGTCCATTATTATCGGGAAGCATCAGAATACAATTGAAGAGATTAACCAGGAGTATTGCAAAGAGAACGGAGTCCAAGTTGTCCGCCGGTTATCGGGTGGGGGTGCGGTGTACCACGACCTGGGCAATCTGAACTTCAGTTTCATTACAAAAGATGACGGCGATTCATTCCACAATTTTCGCAAATTCACCCAGCCTGTTGTCGAGGCGCTGAGATCCCTTGGCGTTAATGCCGAGCTGTCAGGCCGCAATGATCTGCAGGTCGGTGAACAGAAAATATCCGGCAACGCCCAGTTCTCCACGCGCGGTCGGATGTTCAGCCACGGCACACTGATGTTCAACTCTGTTCTGGATAATGTCCAAGCCTCCTTGAAGGCCAATCCGGAGAAATTCAAATCCAAGAGCACCAAATCGGTGCGAAGCCGTGTCGCTAACATCAGCGACTTCATGGATCAGAAGATGACCATCGAAGAGTTCCGCGCTGAATTGCTGCGTCATATATTCGGAATGGAAGCGGATCAAGTGCCGCAATACAAACTGACCGAAGCCGACTGGTCAAAAATCAACGAAATTTCGCAGCAGCGTTATAAGAACTGGGATTGGAACTACGGCCAGTCTCCAGCCAGCAACGTGAAGCATGCCAAGAAATTCCCAGTAGGCATTATCGACCTGCGTATGGACATCGAAGAAGGCCATATTCGCAATATCAAAATCTATGGGGACTTCTTCGGCGTCGGCGATGTTGCGGATATCGAGGACAAGCTGAGAGGAATCCGCTACGAGGAGAGCACCGTTCGAGAAGCACTGGCGGACATCGATGTGAAGCATTATTTTGGAAATATAGACAAGGATGATTTCATCGGCCTGGTCTTCCTGGAAGATTAATATCAGTTAACATAACACGCCTTATCCCTTCCATCGCCTGGAGTGGAGAACTGATTTACAGTTCTCTTGCCCCGGGCTTTTCTATATTTTTCTTATCGCAATCTATTAGCCCTATCAAAATTCAATAGAGTCTCATATGATGCATTATCTCAAATGAAAGAGGTGAACGATCCTATGAGCTACAGAAGGCGAATTTCTATGTACGATCGAGCCAGGCGTCTATTAAACCGCGATGTTATCATCGTGTTAAGAGATGGGCGCGAGGTGGAAGGGGTTATTCTGCATGTTAATAATCGTTGTCTCGTGCTGCGTATTTGCAGGGGTTCAGTATTCCTCCGGGTGAAGATTCCGCTTGATCGAATCCGTGAAATCATCCCTGCTTATGACGAAGAATGAGTGCTGCTAGAGAGCTATACCGTATTAAAACTGTCCCCCCTTGTCCCAGGGTGCGGGACAGCTTACATAATGATCTGCTAAAATCTCCCGCTATTCATGTTGAAATTGAATTTTGCGCGCTGGAGGGTACAATAGAGGTAGTCATGCTATCGATAGATAGAGAATTCATCAAAGGAGAGGGACTATGTACAAGCTGATTGCCATCGACATCGACGATACTCTGATCAACGACAACAAAGAAGTTACCCCAGCTACCCAGCAAGCGCTTGAGCAAGCGATCGCCGCAGGAGTCATCGTGACCCTGGCCACCGGACGCGCCTATTCTTCAGCACAGGCGATTGCCCGTCAGACAGGACTGAATGTTCCGATTATTACCTACCAAGGATCTTTAGTCAAAAATCTTCTCGACGAGAAGGTTCTATATGAACGATACGTACCGGCAGAAGCGATCCGCAAGACCTTCGAATTCTGCGCCGAGCATCATTTGCATTTGCAGACCTATATAGACGACAAGCTCTATGCCCGGGAAGAGAATCAGAAGCTGATCGATTACACCAATCTGAACCGGACGAAATACTATGTGGAGCCGGATTTCCTTAAGCTGGCTAGCCAACCGACACCGAAGATGCTCATTATTGATGAACCGGATTATTTGGATAAAATAGCTCCCCAGCTGCGCGAACTGCTCGGCGCGGAGGTGCATATCACAAAATCGAAGCCGAACTTCCTGGAGATCACACATCAGGAGGGGACGAAGGGACATGCCCTGAAGTTTCTGGCTGCGCATTTTGGCTGCGAATTAGCGGAGACGATCGCCATCGGTGATTCATGGAATGACCATGAAATGCTAGAGGCGGCGGGGCTTGGTGTAGCCATGGGCAATGCCATTCCGGCGCTGAAGGAGATTGCCGATTACGTGACGCTTAGTAATAATGAGGATGGAGTCAAGGCGGTCATCGACAAGTTCGTGCTGCAACCACAGTGAACATAACGAGCATACTCCAGCCATGCTAAATAAAAAGGGCCTCAAATTCCACCCTTTGTGGAAAATGAGGCTTTTTTTGAGCGTAATATCACCATCTATCTTAGAGAAACTGCCATCCCTGTTCTAGCAAACGACACGCGCTCCGACAGGCCATAATCCCGGGCGAGATCGATATCATGCGACATATGCGTAAATACCGTGCGCTTCGGCTGAACCTCCTGCAGCAGCTCCAGCGCTTCAGTCACATCGTAGACGGATCGGGTGGAATATTCGGCTAGCTCCTTATAGAAGCTTGTCCCAAGAATCAATAGATCAAGGCCGTTCAGTGGCCGCCTCTGTTCAGGTGGCAAGCCGATCGAATCGGGGCAATATGCCCAGTTGTATCCTTGCTTGCTGAAGCGGTAAGCATAGGAATAACCGTTCTTGCCATGGTTCACCTTCCAGCCATGTATACTCCAGCCGGTTAACGTAATCCCATCATCCAGCAGATGAATATCAAGATTCCGCTCCAGCCAGGGATATTGGCGCAGAAGGATGTCCACGACCTCGCGTGGAGCGTACATCTGCCCTCTTCTGCCTAACCAGCGGCAAGCATCCGCCCATTCCGGCAGTCCGCCGATATGATCAAAATGGGCATGTGTAATGACAATATGCTCTATAAATCTCTGACCACGCCGTTCCATACTCGCCCGGAAATCCGGTCCGCAGTCGATCATGAATTGCCTATGATCTCCGCATTCTACCGCTACCGCAGAGCGATATCTCCGGTTCTCCCCGCTGCTTCTCGCCTCATTGCACACTCGGCAATCACAGTATACCCTCGGTACTCCCATAGCATCGCCCGTTCCCAGGAATACAAGCTGATCCATCCGCGATGCCTCCTCTCTGATTCTACGAATCTGCTATATTTTCTATTATATCAGTCTAGCGAACGCAGCACCGTTATTGCAATGATCAGCCATCTGCAGATTCTAACGAAACTGGACAGCGTTATTGGCATCAAAAAGAGCTGTTCCAAATTGTAACGAAACAGGGGATTGCTATTTCGGGGAAATAGAGGGTTTTAGGCTCGATTCCCTGCGAATAACGTTATGGTGTTTCGTTAGATTCGGAAAGCCCTTGTTTTTGCGAAAATAGCGATCTGTAGTTTCGTTAAAGTTGCCCTAAAAGTTACCCTAGCGCCCAGGCGCACCGAAGGAGATCGTCTCCACTTGAGAGAAATCAAACGGACCGTCCTTCGGCTCGATCGATAGCAGGATATCAGCTTGATCCAGCTCCCAGCCTCTAACGTACAGGTGAGCCCGATAAGCATGGTATTGAAGCACGCCCAAATCATCCCGGCTGCCTTCCCGGATCGCCCATACCCGGACCACTTGATCCTCCCGTGGGATCAAGCCGCCCACCAGCATCAGCATTTCCCCTGAGCTGGCATTGTACCACATGGCCGCCGACTCAGGCTCAAGCTGGCCCAGGCTGACCGGATAGAACTGACTCTCCGGATTCGACATCACCTGGATCGCCTGTGGCTCATAGGCCCTTACATAATGATCCCATCCCGTCCCTGCCCGGGTCGTATGCCAGATTCCGCCGACTGCCAGTAGCAGTACAAGTGCAGCCCCCAGTGACATAACCAGCCTGCGTCGAACCGAGATGAACTGCTTCATGGTCTGCCAGATTCCGATCCAGCGGACTCTGGATCTTAACCTTCTCTGGATCGACTTGGAAGGCCGCAATATGGGGTCCACCAAAGTCGGCTCCTCGGCGGATACGGATGGCGCTTCGACAGCGGGGTACTCAGCAGGGCGCACATGGTGAACGGAATGCACAGGGGGTGTAGGGGGTGCAGGATATGCAGGGTATGCATGGGATGCGTCTTGCACCAGCAGCAGCTCTTCCCACTGTTTATATACATGCTGACAAGCAGCACACAGCTGCAGATGACTGCTCATCTCCGCGCGCACAGCCTCCCCTTTCTCGCCGAGCAGGAAATCGATCCAGGCTTCTTCCGAATAGCCTTGCTGGCATTGATGCTGAAGGTTTGTTCTTATGTCTCTATGATGAATTCGCTTATTCATGCCGCTGCTCCCTCCTTTCCGCCGTACCTGCCCAGCCCTGCCGCTCCAGCTGCTTACGCAGGTTGCTGATTCCGTAACGGACCCAGGATTTCACGGTCCCGATCGGCACATTCCAGGCCTCGGACATTTGCCGCTGCGTCTGGTAAGCATAATAGGAGCCGATGATCGCCTTCTTCTGAGCATCCGGCAGCGTATATACAGCCGCTCGCAGCGCCTCCCGCTCCAATCGGGAGATCACGATCTCCTCCTGTGACTCTTCGGCCGGATCCAGCTGATCCTCCTCGACATACTGAATTCGCTGACTTCGCCTGAGCCGATCGAGACAGCGGCTCCTCGTCATGACGGCCAGCCAGGCCTTGATCGACCCCCGGCAAGCATCATATTGCTTCCCCCGGCGCAGCACCTCCAGGAACACCTCATGACAGATATCCTCCGCCTCCATCCGCTCGCCAAGCATGCGGACAGCTACCTGCATCACAAAGGGAGAATAATAACCGTAAAACTCGTCAAAAGCCTCCACTGAACCTTCGCACATGTCGAGCAGTCGCTTGGACATCTCTTCATTCTGCAGGTCCATGCCCCTTCCCTCCCGCAATTGTTCTCCTCTTCTCCTCTTACCTCCCGTTTTATCAAAAAGCTCTGCTTTTGAAAACCCCTAAAAATATTTTGAAATCGATAAATCCAAATCCTTCCCTCGTGCGTACCACTAATGACGGCAACGATTAAGGGGGTCATAAGTAGCGAGGGGCCCATCGCTATCGGACTGCTAGCAAGCATTCCAATATTACCCGATCGGCTGTTCAGAACAAAAAATAATGAGGAGGATTCACATGCTTCGATCTGTTCGAAAAGCAGCAGGGATACTGCTGTTGATGCTTAGTGTATTGGTTGGCATCATCTATACGGGTCAGGGTCACGCTTCAGCAGCAGGCTCGCTTGAACTCTATACGCCTTATCTGGAGTGGTCCGCCGCACCTGGTGAATCGGTCTCGTATTCGATCGACGTCGTCAATCACGGCTCTTCTACAGCTTCCGCCACTCTATCGCTCGACCCGGCCTCTGCTGATTGGAAATACAATATGTCTGCCGGAGGAAGAGAAATTTCCCGCCTAGCCGTAAAAGGCGGCGAAACCCAGAGCTTCAATCTGCAAATTGAAGTCCCGCTCAAGATCAACAAGGGACGCTATAATTTCAAGCTGCACGCCGATGATACGACTCTTCCGCTTGTGATTAATATCTCGGAGCAAGGGACTTTTAAATCGGAATTATCGGTCGATCAGGCGAATATGGAAGGACATTCTGATTCTACATTTACTTATAGCGCCGTGCTGAAAAACCGTACCTCCCAGAAGCAGACCTACGCGCTGAGTGCGCAGGCGGAGCCTGGCTGGGATGTGCGCTTCAATGCGGATTCTAATAGTGTGACCTCGGTCGAAATCGAGCCGAATCAGGATAAGACGATCTCCATTCAAGTGAAGCCGTCCGAGCAGGTCAAGGCAGGCTCCTACAAAATCCCGATCATGGCGTCAAGTGGGGAATCTAGCGTAGATGCTACCCTGGAAGCTGTCATCACCGGAACGTACAATATGCAATTCACCACTACGAATGATCGGCTGAGCGCTGATATTAAGGCTGGCTCGGAGCGTAAGCTGAATTTTGTCGTCAACAATACCGGATCGGCTGAACTGCAGGATATTTCCTTCTCGTCCAACGCGCCTTCAGGCTGGGAAGTCTCCTTTGAGCCTTCCACGATCAATTCAGTAGCCCCGGGAGAGAGCAAGCAGGTAACGGCGCTGATCAAATCAAGCGATAAATCATTAGCCGGGGATTACGTCGTCAGTCTGACTGCCTCCTCCGCCAACAAGAGCTCTTCCGCTGACCTGCGCATCACCGTCAAATCCTCCGTCCTGTGGGGGTGGATCGGAATTGTCATCATTCTGGCTGTCTGCGCGGCTATCTACTATCTATTCCGTAAATTCGGGAGACGATAAATATGGGAACTTCAGTAGTTACTTCAATCCATGCTGCGCAGGATCAGCCGGCGGTTCAGCTCGTTGATTTGACGAAGAGCTATGGTGATTACACAGCGGTTCACCAGCTGAATCTGAATATTCATAGAGGAGAAATCTTCGGCCTGCTTGGCCCGAATGGGGCGGGAAAAACGACGACCATCCTTATGATGCTCGGGCTGACAGAGCCCAGCTCCGGGCAGGCGCGGATATGCGGATTTGATCCGGCTCGAAATGCACTGAAGGTGAAGCGACGGGTCGGCTATCTGCCGGATGATATCGGCTTCTACGAAGACCGGACCGCGCTCGATAATTTGATCTATACAGCCCGGCTGAATGGCATATCCATAGACGAAGCCAAGTCCCGCGCCGAAATCCTCCTGGAGAAGACAGGAATTGTTGAGCATATGCACAAGAAGGTGGGCGCATTCTCGCGCGGGATGCGGCAGCGGCTCGGCTTGGCCGATGTGCTGATCAAGAACCCGGAGGTCATTATCCTCGATGAGCCGACGCTAGGAATTGACCCAGAAGGCGTGCGCGAGCTGCTGCAGCTGATCTCCTCGCTAAGCCGCGATCAAGGCCTAACCGTGCTGCTGTCCTCTCACCATCTGCATCAGGTGCAGCAAATTTGCGACCGGGTCGGCCTGTTCGTTCAGGGGAAGCTGATCGCTTGCGGGGATATACAGAGCTTGTCCAATCAATTGAATGATGAAGGCTCGATCAATATCGAAGTAGGAACCGCCGTATGGACAGAGGCACTCCAGGCCAGCATCGCCCAAATTGAAGGAGTATTGGATATCTACAGAAATCCGGACGATAAAGGGAATGAAGAATACGATCTGGCAACGATCGTCTGCGACCGGGACCTCACTTCGCAAATCGCCGAGACCATCATCCGCAGCCATGCTAATCTGGTCTATCTGCGGCGCAAGGATTATGGACTTGATGATATTTATCACCGTTATTTTGAAAGGAAGGGAGCGCGATGACAGATACTACCGCAAAATCCGGCGATCGTTCGATCTGGCCTCGAATCAGACCGTTCATAGACCGAGTGGAAGCGAAGCTCGGACTTCCGCCGAGACAGCGCAGCTACAGTGACCAAGCCGAGGATGAACGTGGACAGGGGGCATCCCCTTTCTGGGTAATGGTTCATAAAGAGATCGGCGATCATATCCGCAGCTGGAGATTCGGCATTCTGATCGGCATCATTGTTCTGGCCTGTATCGGCTCCATATTCTCGGCTGTAACGGCCATCCGCAGCGGTTCCGCCAGTAGCCCGTCTTCAGGAGATACCTTCTTGTTCTTGCAGATGTTCACGCTCACCAGCCCATCGCTAGCTATTCCGCCGTTCTCCAGCTTTCTGGCCTGGCTCGGGCCGCTCATCGGGATCGCACTCGGCTTCGATGCGGTCAATTCGGAGCGCAACAAAGGCACGCTGGGACGTTTGCTATCTCAGCCGATCTACCGGGATGACTTCATTATCGCCAAATTCATCTCGTCCCTGTTCCTGATCGCCGTCGTCGTATTCTCGCTCGGCTTTCTCATCATGGGGCTTGGCCTGTTCGTCATCGGTTATCCGCCAACCCCGGAAGAATTCCTGCGGGTACTCCTGTTCCTGGTGATCGCCGTCGTCTACATCGGCTTCTGGCTGAATCTGTCGATCCTGTTCTCGATCCGCTTCCGGCAAGCAGCGACCTCGGCGTTATCGTCGATGGCCGTATGGCTGTTCTTCGCTATTTTCTATAGCATGATTACCGGACTGATCGACAGCGTTACAGCAGTTTCGCAGACAGCGGATGTCTCGGCGCAGATTTCTCAGATGAATCTGATCCTGACGCTGAACCGCTTGTCTCCTACTTATCTGTTCACCGAGACCATCACGACGATGCTCTCGCCAGGGGTTCGCTCGCTTGGGCCACTCACGATGGACCAGCTCGTCGGAGCTATCTCCAGCCCTCTGTCCCTCGGACAGAGTCTGATCCTCGTATGGCCCCAGCTCACCGGCATGATCGCCGAGACGATGGTCTGCTTCGGCATCTCCTACTATCTGTTCATGCGTCAGGAGATCCGTTCCAGAGTGTGATCTGTTATATAGCATTATCCCACCCATACAGCAAAGGACCTGGCGTAATAGCCAGGTCCTTTGCTTACTTCCATCCCGAAGTCCCCATAAGAAGTAGTATTCGCATCACCTCATCTAGATGATAGCGCTCATCGGGTCGCGCTTCAACGGATTTTCCACGATCCAGCTGCGCTCTTCATTATATAGATAGACGCGGTGTATAAGTACGCGAATTTCCTGTCCGATCTGCAATGTCTCCTTCTCCAACGAACGGAAGGTGGTCAGCACATTACCTCCCACTTCTACTTCAACCAGCCATTCGCTGCCCCGGAAATGCACATGCTTCACCACACCAGCAGCCGTTGCAGACAGCAGGCTGAAATCCCGTTCGCTGCCGATCTCGATATATTCCGGACGAATCAGCGCCTTCGCCTGCGAAGCTGCCACCTCGGCTTCGAAACCGCGCAGCTCGGATGGATCATCGACCAACGTAGATTGCCCGATAAAGGAGGCAACGAACGGCGTGCTTGGCTCGCGATAAATATCCCAAGGCGAACCCTTCTGCTCCATCCGGCCCTCGCTAATGATCATAATCTCATCCGCCACCTCGATCGCTTCATCCTGATCATGGGTGACGAAGATCGAGGTGATGCCGACGCGCTCAATCAGCTCGCGCAGCCAGGCCCGAAGCTCCTGACGGATCTTCGCATCGATCGCAGCGAAGGGCTCATCGAGCAGCAGCAGCTGTGGCTCCGGCGCAAGCGCCCGGGCGAAGGCGACTCGCTGCCGCTGACCACCCGATAGCTGATGCGGGTAACGTCTCTCAAAGCCTTTTAACCCGGTCAGCTCAACCAGCTCCATAACCCGCTCTTTAATCGTCTGCTTCGGCACCTTCTTCACCTGAAGTCCAAAGGCGATATTGTCGAACACGGTCATATGCTTGAACAGCGCATAGCTCTGGAATACGAAGCCGATGCCGCGCTCCTGCGGCGCAAGCTCATTCACACGCTCCCCATGGAACAGGATCTCTCCTGAATCCGGCTGCTCCAGCCCAGCCAGCATACGGAGAATCGAAGTCTTCCCCCCGCCGCTCGGTCCAAGCAGCCCGATCAGCCGCCCCTTTTCTATCTCAAAGCTCACGTCCTTCACCGCATGGAAATTGCCAAAATGCTTATCCAGATTTCGTACTTCAATATGCATCGGAAGAGGCCACCATCCTTTCATTAGAGCTGACAGCCGATGATCGAGTAAGACCGCCAGTTTATGTATAGATAACATTCCATAATTTCATATGTAATTACTTGGTTTTGCTTATACAACACTTTATCAAACCACCACACCGCCGTCAATCGAAATATTCCCTGGTCCTTCCAGGTCGAAAGATATGATATTCCTAGTCCATAGCCAGGCTGGTCTAAGAATCGCTATAGCCATACTTAACCGCGCCGGGTCAGCAAGCTGTGATAAAGAATATAGTGGGGCAGCTTCCACCTTGTGGTATAATCTTGAAAATAGTACATTGGCCCCATATCAAACAAGCCTAAGACGGGCCTAAATTGTAACGAAACCAGGTATCGCTATTTGCGCCAAAAGGAGTGATTTCAAAATCTGACGAAACAGGGTATCGCTATTCATGCAGATTAGGGGCGAAATGGCCGATTTTCACCAAAATAACGATATGGTGTTTCGTTAGATTTGGATGAGTGCTGATTACACGGAAATAACGATATGGTGTTTCGTTAGAGCTACGGTGCTTTTCAAAAACCTGCATTTTTGCAGTTTTCGAGCTATTCCAGTTACTCGAGCTACCATGGCCAAACTTACATAATAGTAGTTGTGTTAGTGTCTGCTAGAATTCTCTGATATAAAGGAGCCTGAGCAATGAACGAGAGTGTGGTTCTCCAAAAGCCAAGCAAGCCCCGAAAGTCCAGGGCGAAGAAAATTATAATCATTATCGCCACTGTATTGGTTGTACTTTTTATCGGATTACTTATCTTTATCCCCTATGCGATCATGCCGATGTTCCTGGGACAGCATTATGAGCAACAGCAGTTCAATTCCTCGGACTATGGCATTTCATCAGAGCGGATCACATTGGTCACAGATGATTCTCTATCCCTCGCAGCATGGCGTACCCGCGCCGAAACGGAAACTTCCAAGGGAACTATTATTATTTTATCCGGGATACAGAACCCTTCGGTTACTGCCTTCTTTGGATATGCCAAAATGTTTGCCGACCATGGCTGGGACTCTCTACTGATTGAAATGCGAGCCCGGGGCGAAAGTGAAGGGGAAGAAATCGGCCTCGGTTTGACCGAATGGCGGGATGTCAAGGCCGGAGTTGAATTCCTTCGTGCAGACCAAGAAGTCAAAGACCTGCCCATTGTCGCACTCGGCACATCGATGGGAGGAAGTACAGTGATCACCGCCGCAGGGGAATTGCCGGAAGTAAGCGCGGTGATCTCGATCTCCGCCTTTTCCTCCTGGTCAGATGTCTTCATTTACAATATGGAGATGAACGGGATGCCGAAAGCGATCAGCGTGATGGATACTCCATTTCTCAATGCTTATCTCGGATTTCACTTCGGCTTCAATACTCTGAAGTATTCTGCCGAGAAGAGCATCGTCAAGCTGGGTGAGCGTCCGATCCTGATGATGCATTCAACAGGGGACTCACAGATCCCCTATGAACAGTTCGAGAAGCTGCTGAGCAAAGCCAAGAAGCATAATATCGACGTGACAACCTTCGTCCGTGAAGGGGATGAACACTTCGTCTGTTATGAGCAATACTCGGAGAACCCTGCCGAAGATATTGAGTTCAGCCAAGCGGTCCTTAACTTTTTAGCGGCGAAGTTCCCTTAAGTTTAAGAACATAAAAGGCCTGATTCCTTATCGGGAACTCCAGGCCTTCTATATTTTGAAATTTAGCAAATCGCATCATTACCCTATTAAATTAATGTAATACAGAAGCACAGCGATGATAGTGTAAATGGATAAAGTCCAAGTGGAAAACAAAAACGCCTCAAGACGTCATTCGGTAACTGCTCTGGCTTAACATTCTCACATGGCCTACCGCAGCGGGCATAATCTCATCAAAGGTAAGACGGTCCTGGATGTAATATGATATAAACCCATGTACCCCCAAAAACATAGTAAGCGGAAAGGAGGGATTCTGCTGCAGCGGATGCTGCTCCTCCTTCAGGAAGCGTAATGCAATCGTCTTGAACTTGTCGAAGCATTTGGCTTGCTCAGCCCGGCAATATGACAATATCTCTTCATCCCGCAGCATGAACATAATCTCATATTGATGGGGATGGTCGAGACCGAACTTAATGAACTCAAGCATCAATTCCTCGGTCTTGGTCAATCCGTCCATCATCGGTCTTCGGGTCACCTGTTCACAGAGCACTGTCAAATGATTGAAGTCTTGCATGACGATCGCATAGAATAGCTCAGCCTTTTCCTTGAAGTGATAATAGAGTGAGCCGTGGCTGTAGCCTAAATGCTGGCCGATACTCCGCATGGAAATGCCCCGATATCCTTTGGTAATAAATAAGTGTCTCGCGGCATCCATGATTCTTTCCCTTGATAATTCCTGCTCTACTGCTCTTCTTGCCATAGGCATTATTCCCCTTCGATATAATAAACCTTATTGCCTAACGTCATCGCCGCCTGTCCTTGTGTCATATCAGTCATCCAATTCATGAACTGCTCCGCCTCACTTGCAAGCGGCAAACAGTGTAAAGTGACTTTGTCCGTAAACTCAGTCTGGCCCATACGCACTCCACGGTTATGAAGCTCATTCTCCGCCTTGCCGAGCCAGGTATAATCCAGCTCCACCAGAACCTCCTGATGTAGCACCTGGGTAATCGCCTCACCCGCTTCGATCGCCGCTACTGCGCCATCCGTATAAGCGCGGATCAAGCCGCCTGCACCTAACAGAATACCGCCGAAATACCGCGTGACGACAATCGCCACATTTTTCAGATTCTGATTCTTAATCACTTCCAAAATCGGTTTGCCTGCGGTCCCACTCGGCTCCCCGTCATCCGATTGCTTCTGGATTTCATCCCGCTCGCCGATCATGTAAGCGGAGCAATTATGGGTCGCGTTCCAGTGCTTCTTCTTAATCTCTTCTACAAAAGCTATCGCTTCCTCTTCCGTCTCAACCGGCCTGATATGACCAATGAACCGCGATTTCCGGATCACGATCTCCTTATCACCGGCCTGCCTTACTGTTCTGTACCGTTCCAACATTAATATCCTCATCCTTATGAATGTGCCAAAAAGCAGCCCATCCGGTTTCCCGTAGAACTGCTTTCTGGCGTTTTATCCTCTAGTCGTCGAAGCCAGTCGTCCTTTTATTCGGACAGTCTTGCTTCCAGAGCTGCTTTTTCTTTCTCATAGCCCGGCTTGCCAAGCAGCGCGAACATATTCTTCTTGTACGCTTCAACGCCCGGTTGGTCGAACGGATTTACGCCCGACAAGTAGCCGCTGATGCCACAAGCCTTTTCAAAGAAATATACAAGATATCCGAATGAATATGGTGTCATATCAGGTACATTGACTACCAGGTTAGGAACCTGACCATCGGTATGCGCTAGCAGTGTGCCTTGGAAGGCCTTCTTGTTCACGAAATCCATCGTCTTGCCGGCCAGGAAGTTCAGTCCATCCAGATCATCCGGATCGGATTCGATCGCAATATGCTTAGCTACTTCAGTCACTTGGATGACGGTCTCAAAGATGTTGCGGTTACCCTCTTGAATGAATTGTCCCATCGAGTGCAGATCAGTAGAGAAATCGACCGCTGCTGGGAAGATGCCCTTATAGTCTTTGCCTTCGCTCTCGCCGTAGAGCTGCTTCCACCATTCGGATACATAGTGCAGGGATGGCTCGTAGTTCACGAGGATTTCCGTAACTTTACCTTTACGGTACAAGGCGTTACGCACTGCTGCATATTGATAGCTCTCATTCTCAGCGACATTCGGATTGCTGTATTCCTTAGCTGCGTCAGCTGCACCTTGCATCATCGCGTCGATGTCGATGCCGGCAACGGCGATCGGGAGCAAACCAACTGGCGTAAGCACGGAGTAACGTCCGCCTACATCATCCGGAATCACGAAGGATTCATAGCCCTCTTCGTTAGAGAGGTCCTTGAGAGCGCCCTTCTCACGGTCAGTCGTTGCATAGATGCGTTTACGTGCTTCTTCCTTGCCATATTTCTTCTCCAGTGCTGCGCGGAAAATACGGAAGGCAATCGCTGGTTCTGTAGTCGTACCGGATTTGGAGATGACATTCACGGAGAAGTCCTTGCCATCGATCAGTTCAAGCAGGTGGCTGACATAAGTGGAGCTGATATTGTTACCTGCGAAATAGATTTCCGGAGTTTTGCGTTTATCCTTAGGCAGCAGGTTGTAGAAGGAATGCGACAATGATTCGATCGCCGCGCGTGCGCCGAGGTAAGAGCCGCCGATCCCGATAACGATCAGGACTTCGGAATCGCTTTGAATTTTGGCCGCCGCTTTCTTAATGCGGGCAAATTCCTCTTTATCATATTCGGTAGGCAGGTCAATCCAGCCGAGATAGTCGGAGCCTGCACCGGTACCTTTATGTAGCTGCTCATGGGCAAGACGGATCGGTTCAGCAAAATAATCAATCTCATGCTGTCCTACGAATTCCAGAGCGTTGCTGTAATCAAATGTAACTTTTTTACTCATCTGAAACAAACCTCCATCTGTATTTATATTATCGCACAGCCTATCCACTAGAGATAAAGGTATGCCATTATCCCTCTTAAAAGATATGTTCAACAATCTTAAACTTAGGATACTGTAAAAATTCCATGAACACAAGGGCACAATATGCAGTATTCCTAGCATCATGGTAAAATGTAAATATGTTTGCAGATACTTCAAAAGAGGTGGACAATCATGAAAAAAATAGGATTTATCGGTCTTGGCACCATGGGTGCCCCGATGGCAGCAAATCTGCTTAAAGCAGGCTATGAAGTCACTGTCTACAACCGCACAGCCTCCAAGTGCGCCCCCCTTGTCGAGCAAGGCGCAGCGTTAGCTTCATCCCCTAAGGAAGCAGCCGCAGCTACCGATATAGTCATTACCATGGTTAGCGATGACAAATCGATAGAAGCTGTATATGAAGGAACGGACGGCGTGCTCGCCGGCCTTAAATCCGGCTCGATCGTCATCGACTGCAGTACGATCTCCCCAGCACTCGTGAAGCACACAGCGGCGAAGGTACAGGAACGGGAAGGCGATTTCCTCGACGCTCCTGTAACCGGAAGCTCGCCAGCCGCCATCGACGGCACACTCGTCTTCATGGTGGGTGGCCATGCCGATACGGTAGACCAGTGCCGCGACATCTTCGATGTCATGGGCAAAAAGCTTCTATACATGGGACCTAGCGGCAGCGGCGCCGTTGCCAAGATCGCTCACAATACTATCGTAGGCATCAACAACCTGGCGCTTGTCGAGGGCTTTGCCATCGCGGCCAAATCCGGCCTGCCTGTGGACAGCTTCCTCGAACTGGTACAGCTTGGCTCAGCAGGCAGCAAAGCCGCCGAGCTTAAGGGCCACAAAATCATCGAGCATGATTTCACGAACCAGTTCTCGCTTGCGCTTATGCTGAAGGATCTGAAGCTGGCTTCGTCTCTGACGGACGCTTCAGCCATCCCCGCACCGATGCTGAATCTGGCCAAGAGCCTGTTCCAGGCCGGTCAGACTGAAGGCTATGGCGACGAGGATCTATCCTCCGTTGTGAAAATATATGAAGCATGGATTGGGCAGAAGATCGGCGATAAGCAGTCCTAAGCCTAAGCCCATCTGAAACCCTATAATGGACTCGTAACCCATCACATTGTCAAAAAGGCAGGTTCAGCATACACAGCTGTTCCTGCCTTTCATTTATTTGTTCACACAGGCTGCTGAACCAAAAGAGCAGCAATAATCGGTTACGCTATGAATTCTCACCTTGAACGAGGAATGAGCAGGAACGGAAAACGTCCCCCGGCCGCTAATTTCCCGCCAGAGGGTCTCTCCGGAGAGAAGGAACTCCATCTCCCCGGAAATAACGTCGATCACTTCGAGCGAATCCGTACTGAACTCATATTCTCCGGGAAGCATGATCCCGAGTGTAATTTTGCTGCCATCCTGAAGCCATACTGTACGGCTCGTTACCTGGCCGTCAAAGTAAATGTTAGCCGCCTTCTCAACTGTTACATTTCTCCACTCCTGCATCATACTTCCCGCTCCCCTCAAAGTGTTTCCAAGCAACACGCTGTAATTTTTATTTCAATTGTTCCTTAACATGCTTAACTACATTCTCAACCGTGAAGCCATACTCGGCCACGACCTTGTCGCCAGGTGCAGAAGCCCCGAAGGTAGTGATGCCGATGATCGAGCCTTTCTCGCCGACATAGCGTTCCCAGCCGAACGGATGTGCCATCTCAACAGCAACGCGAGCCTTCACCTCCGGCAGAATGACGGAGTCCTTATAAGCTTGATCCTGTTTATCGAACAGATCCCAGCTTGGCAAGCTGACGACACGAACTTGAATGCCTTCTTCAGCAAGAGCCGCCTGAGCCTTAACCGCAAGCTGTACTTCAGAGCCTGTGGCGATGATCTGTGCTACCGGCTTGCCATCCTTCGCATCGGATACTACATAACCACCGCGCTTGATCCCTTCACGGGCAAGCTCTGCCGACTTCTCCAGAATAGGCAGGTTCTGACGGGTCAGGACGAGCGCTACCGGATTTTCCTTGTTCTCAACCGCATACGCCCATGCAGCAGAGGTCTCATTGCCATCGGCAGGACGAATGACAGTCAGGCCAGGAATGATGCGCAGGGAAGCCAATTGCTCGATCGGTTCATGCGTTGGGCCATCTTCGCCGACAGCGATACTGTCGTGAGTCAATACATAAGTGACCGGCAGCTTCATCAAGGCTGCCAGACGTACAGCAGGACGCAGATAATCGGTAAATACGAAGAACGTACCGCCGTATATCTTCAAGCCGCTATGCAGCATAACGCCATTCATCGCTGCGGCCATACCGAACTCGCGTACCCCGAAGTAAACATTACGTCCGGCGCGAGTGTCCGGGGTATACATTTCAAGTCCGTCCAGGTGAGTCATCGTCGAGCTCTCGAGGTCAGCGGAACCGCCCAGCAGCTGCGGCACACGGCCTGCGAGACCATTCAAGGCCTTACCGGAAGCGACACGAGTCGAGATTGCCTTGTCCTCAGCGCTGTATTTAGGAAGATCAGCGTCCCAGTCCTTAGGCATGTCACCAGCCACAGCCGTCTCAAATTGTGCTGCCAGCTCAGGGTATTGCGCTTTATATTTCGCAAAAGCTGCATCCCATGCTTGATTAGCAGCACTCCCCTGCTTCTTCACTTCAGCGAAATGCTCACGTACCTCTTCAGGAACATAGAAGTCTTCTTCATATACCCATTTGTAAAATTCCTTGGTCAGCTTGGCTTCTTCAGCGCCGAGCGGCGAGCCGTGCGTACCGCCATGTCCGCCCTTGCCTTGCTTGTTCGGGCTGCCATAGCCGATGACTGTCTTCACTTCAATCAGAGTAGGACGCTCTGTGTCAGCCTTGGCTTCTTCAATCGCTGCCGCAAGCGCGTCCAGATCATTACCGTCCTTAACGAGCAGTGTCTGCCAGCCATAAGCGTCGAAACGTTGTCGTACATTCTCGGAGAAGCTGAGGTTCAGCTTGCCATCCAGCGAAATATCATTGGAGTCATACAGGAAGATCAGCTTGCCCAGCTTCAAATGCCCAGCCAGAGAAGCCGCTTCGCTCGCTACGCCTTCCATTAGATCGCCATCGCCGCAGATGCCATAAGTATAGTGATCGATGACTTTGAAATCATCTTTGTTATATGTCGCAGCTAATTGAGTCTCAGCCATTGCCATGCCGACAGCCATCGAGAGCCCTTGCCCCAATGGACCTGTAGTCGCGTCAACCCCGGCGGTATGTCCCCATTCCGGATGACCTGGGGTTTTGCTGCCCCATTGACGGAATTGCTTAAGATCCTCTAGAGAGAGATCATATCCGCTCAGGTGCAGCAAGCTGTAGAGCAGCATCGAGCCATGGCCTGCGGACAGCACGAAGCGGTCGCGGTTCACCCAAGTCGGATTCTCCGGGTTATGATTCATCGTCTTGGCGAATAATTGATACCCCATCGGCGCGGAGCCCATCGGCATCCCTGGATGACCGGATTTCGCTTTCTCGATCGCGTCGATCGCAAGCGTACGAATCGTCGTAATCGACAGATTTTCAATCGTGTTGTTATTGTCTGACACTGGCATTTTATTTCCTCCTTATGAATGAAGAGATACAACTTATGCAGTTGAACATGACCTTCTTTTCACAAAACATTCATTTTGAAAAAATCATTTTGACTTTATTCATTATATCACCTCAAGCCTACCTTTTCCATACCATTATTTCCATTCCCCGCCCAAGGAATTACGCAATTTGCAAAGAGGCTTCACCGGACTCTGACGGGGCTTTAATCTGGCCCCTAATCGGGACAGCGACTGGCCCCTTGACCGAGCACCTGGACTTTGACTGGACTCCATCGGGACAGCGACTGGACCCTTGACCGAGCACCTGGACTTTGACTGGACTCCATCGGGACAGCGACTGGACCCTTGACCGAGCACCTGGACTTTGACTGGACTCCATCGGGACACCGATCGGACTCTGACCGGACCCTTGACCGAGCTCGGATCCAGACTCCAATCTGGATTCCAATCCATATCTCGATCCGAACTCAATCCGAACTCAATCCGCCCCCCAAATCCGACCATTCCGAACCTAATTCGCTCTCAATTCGCCCCCGATCCGGACCCCCGATATCGTGGAAATAGGATGAAGGCGCGGGGCGAGTGCGCCCTCCGGTTTAAACGGATCATTGTTGGTGCAGTTAATTGCACATTCTACACTTATTTTGGCGGGTGATGAGGTAGATCAACTTTTAGCAGCATTTTATACACTTAAAATCACCCTTTTCGCCGGACTCAAGAAAAACACCTTTTTAACTGTACTTTTTGCAATTAAAGTAAGGCTAGAGCTGATTTGTGACCGTATAGATGTACTTTATGCAATTAGCGCCTACATTGTGGAACTTGGAACCCCTTCGTCCGAATCGTTCATTTGGCAAGCTGATGCACCTAGCTGAATTTGAAGCTATATCACCAGCGAGATTTGAAAATAATTATACTCTAATAGAGGCTATGTATGGTACGTATGACGATGGATAGATTATAAGTGCTAGTATGCAACTATATAACCCCACAATTCCCCGAATATGAGATACAAGTGCATTTCTGCAACTATTCAGGTGGATTTCCTTTCGATTTGAGCTTAACTAAGGAAATAGTTGCATGTGCGCAGTTATTCTCTGATTTTATAGCAACTCTCCCGGGAATAAGTGTATTTCTGTAACTATCAGTAAGTAACTTATCCAGTGGGGACTTGCTCAGGGATACGCCACCAATCCATCAACTGATAGATCTGTTCGCGCTTCATAGTATCTCCCAATGTACGGTGCTTCGCTGCATGACGGCGGTCGGTCGACCAGAGAAAAAGGCTCTAGTTACTAGGAGGAAATATTGCGGAATTACGGCGTTCTTGCAAGTGTTGGAGTAACCCCCAACCTATCCAGCAGAGAAGTCTGGTGATACGTAGTAACACGAACCGCGCTAAGAAGGGTCACCGAAAGTTGTGACGAAACTGGGTAGTGTAATTCCGATTCCGCAAAATAACCACTTCAACGGGTTGTTGATGAATGGATGCTCTGTAGAAGATGGAAACGTGCTAGCCCTAATTTTGTAACGAAACTGGGTAACGCTATTAGCGTCAAAAAAGGCGAATTACAAATCTAACGAAACTGGATATCGCTATTGAGGCAAATTACTGGCTTAAACCCGATTTCATGAAAATAGCGATATGGTGTTTCGTTAGAATCTAATTCCCCTCATTTTAGCGAAAATAACGATATGGTGTTTCGTTAGAGTTGGATGGCCCTGTTTTGGGGCCAGAAACAGCGGCAGCGGCGGGACAAATGTCCGCCGCTGCTCTGCTCTAGCGCTGGCCGCGCCGCTTGGCGCCAAGCAGTCGGCCCAGCGCATCCCCCGCTGGCGCCATAAAAGGCGGCTGCGCGCGACTTACGCGCCGCCAGCCGGGCCAGCCCGGCGTCCGCCCCAGGCGGGACGCCGGACGGTGCCGCCGCGCGCGCTCCGGCGCGGCGACGCCACGGCCGCAGATGCTCCGCGATGCGACCCCAGGGCAGCGACATCCGCCGCACGGCGATGTCGGCCAGCCATAGCAGGAGCGCCGCGATCAGCAGCGGCCGCTCCCAATCGCGCGGCTCGGCATAGCCCGCCGCGCTGTAGCGAAGTGCCTGCTCCGGCTGATCCCAGCTCAGCACCCGTCCTCCGGACAGCTCGGCTAGCGCGCTCAGCTTCTCCTGCCCATTCCCGGAGGTAAGCAGATACTCCGGCGAATAAGGAACGACGAAGCCGCTTCCTGCGCCATAGCTCTGCCGCTCACCATCCACACCGCCTTGCAGCTGCACCAGAAAAGTCCCCGGATCGCGAACCTCCATCGCCCCGGTGTAGATTCCCGGCGACGACTGGACGAGCGTCACCCGCTGCTCATCAGCCGTCTCTGAGCTAACGACCGCTTCCAGCTTCTCAGGTAGCGTCGTCGCCTCGCCTTCCGCCCGGACCTCGAACTGCACCCGATTGCCCTCGACGGACGTATTCACCGCATAATCCGAAGCGGTGAACTGTGGCAGCGTCCACTTCACCATCTCCGTGAACACCTCCGCAAAATGAGACCAGCCGACCCAGTCCTTAGACCACTTCCCGGTCATATCACTAGTCCAGGCGACCGAACGGCCTGAACCATATTGCCAACGCG
Organism: Paenibacillus aceti; assembly: GCF_003614185.1. Taxonomy (GTDB): domain Bacteria; phylum Bacillota; class Bacilli; order Paenibacillales; family Paenibacillaceae; genus Fontibacillus; species Fontibacillus aceti. The sequence continues at coordinate 109,393 of NZ_KZ987724.1, read as the reverse complement.
CCAGCAAAGGATCGGATTCGGGACTGGTCAGAACCGTCTGTGCAGTCGTCTTCGCTGTAGTCGCCACATAGCCATTAATCTGCGGCAGGCCTCCAGAGAATAAGGACTGCCAGTCACCAGGCTGCACAAGCGCAGGAACAAAAGGCTTGTTCACAATATACGTCCTCGCCACCATCGCCGCCTCGCGACTAAAAATCGTCGGCAGTGTCGTCGCATCCTGCACGTAATAATAGCGACCCTTGGCCCCATCCGCCAGCATTTGCAGCAAATTCACATCCGCCCCCTCGCCGACCGCCACGGTGGACATCGTTATTTTCTCATCCAACATCGTCTTCAGCAGATCATTATAGCCAGAATTCCCCGCGGATTGCCCATCCGTTAACAGAATAATATGCTTGCGCTGCGCTTCCACCTCGAGCATCTTCGCCGTCGCATCCGCGACCGCAGGATAAATATCCGTTCCCCCCGCACTAGGAATACCGTTGATCTGCGATAGTACATGCTCTTTATCCTTCAGCACCTGTGGCTCTACAACCCACCATGGACGATCATCGAAGGCGACAACGCCCACCGTATCCTTCGCCCGGAGCAGTTCAACCGTCCGCATCGCCGACTCTTTGGCCAGCTTCAGCTTATCGCCATCCATGCTTCCCGAACGGTCGATCACCAGAATCAGGCCGAGGGAGGGAATCTCCCGTTTGCCCTCCAGCTCCATCGATACCGGCAGCAGCTTCTCGATCGGCGTCTTGAAATAGCCGCCCATTCCGTAGCTCTCCTCACCGCCGATCATGACGAAGCCGATTCCATACGAGCGTACCGCTTGCTCAATCAGCTCCATCTGCTTGCCGCCGACCTGTTCACCGGACACATTATTGAACACGATACTGTCATATCCCGCGTACTTGGCCAGCTCCAACGGCAGCAGCCCCGGAGCAATCACCTCATGATCGATCAGACTGGACTTAAACGCATTGACCAAATTGACGCTAGTATTCGCTTGACCTTCCACGATCAGCACATGGGGACTACCGGTTACCCTTGTAAAAGCATAGGACGTATTATTCGCCGCCTGCTCATCGCCAGAGACGAAGATTTCGGCCCGATAGCGATGCATCCCGGTCTGTCGCGCCAAGCCCTGCAGCGCCACCCGATTCTCCCCGCGTTCCAGCGTCAGCTTCGTGCGGCCGATCTCCTCATTATCTTCATATAGCCTCAGCTCGCCTTCTCCGGCAAAAGTGCTCTGCACCACGACCTCGAAAGTGAACGACTCGGCCTGATACAGCTTGTCCGGCATCTGAAAAGAATGGATCGCTGCATCCCGGACCGCCTGTCGCTCACTCGGCAGCACATCGAGCACGATTCCCCATTCCTTCAGCAAATTGGCAGCGAACCGCATATCCCCCACATTTTCTTCCCCGTCTGAAATCAACACGATCCGTCCGTTACTCTGGCCGCCACGCCCACTGAATAAGCTACCAGCCAGCTGCAGACCCTGCTCTAAATTCGTATACTGCGAATTCACCGCCGTCTTCGAGCTTGTATTTGCTGACCAGCCCGAATCCAGACTCTTCTCAACCACCGCATCAAGTCCAGTTGAAACCATAGCGAGCCTATCCCGCGGGCTCTTGCCCTCGGCCGCCGCATTCATCCAGCTCAGCGTCTGACCGTCCTCTGGCATACTTGCCGAACGATCGACGACGAAGACCAACTCCTTGTCATACACCATCCTGAAGGTGTGGAATCCAGACATCACCAGCACGAGCAGAATAACCACCGTCATCCTTAAGCCGATCGCCCATCTTCTGCGCCCGCCGCTCAATCTGAAATCACTGCGCAAGGCATACACCGCGAACGCCACCACGGCTATCATAAGAAGCAAGAACCAGGGATGCTCAAATTGAACGCCCACGTTGATACACCCCCCATTCCGCAAAAATAACCAGAAAAGCAAGCAACGCCAGCAAATAGGCAAGCGGATACCTGTCCGAAAAATCACCCTGTCCGCGTTCCGTCCGAGTATCTGCATCCGTTACCGAGCCAGGGCTACCCGCCGTTCCATCATCAGCGCCAGCTGCGGATGGCTCCGACTTATCCCCCGCCGTTAATTGCAACGGCCAGGCCGCTTGCACAGCCGACTCCAGCGGACTCGCCGTCGTCTGCAAATAATAGCTTGCCAGCTCGGTACCATTTACATCACGCAGCTGAAACCGCCATAACCCGGGCACCGCCGGGGCGGTCTGCTCCGCCAGCACAAGGCCGTCCTTCATCTCGGCAGGAATATCAGTAACTCCATTTGTCGCCGCATATCCCCCGATGGCTGTCCAGACTCCCTGCTGCGCCTCCGCCGCAACCGGAATCGACACCTTCGCTTCGACCATAGCTCTGCCTAGGCCCGCCGCGCGCCCCGATTGCAGCCACTCTACCGCATTATTCACCAAAATCGGAAATTCAGGGCGAAGCGGCAGATCACTGTCCTCAAGCGCGAACAGAAATCCCAGCCGTGCCACCCCTGCTTCATTACCTGCATAAATCGCCGGCAGACCGCCTATTTCCATAATTGACTTTCCCCAAGCGGGCAGCGGCGATTTAGACAGCGTAGCCGTCGGCGAATCCTTGATCGTAAAATAACGGGTCACCGGATGATTCTCGATCTTCAGTTCCCCATTAGGTGGCTGAACCTTGTCCTCCTTCCCGCCGATCGTCCATAACGGAGTGCGAGATATTAGCTCGGACCACGGGCTTTGCTGCAAATAATCAGGCGCTTGGCCATCCACGACCATGATATCCGGGGTTCGTTCCGGAAGCTTGGGCACTTCAGAAGCCCCAGTCTCGCCCCCATCGTCAGGATTCATTCGGGTCACACTCGCTCCAGCGAGCTGTAATGCCTTCTCCAGAAACAGATTGCCGCGCGAGAACAACAGCACTTGAGGAGCGCGATGCTGCCCGGAAAAAGCAAAGGCCTCATTATCCAGCGCATAGCTGTCTCCTGGACTCAGCGAGAGCCGGTAAACCTCAGCCGCAGGCAGATCCGCAAAGCTTACCGTTAGCGATTCCTCTGCCCCAACTACCGCTTGCTGCGAAGCTAACAGACGCTCATCCCCGTACAGATTTAATTCAGCCTCCAAAGCGTGACCACCATAATTACGAACTACAGAGACTCCTTCTACCGTCTCGGCCGCCGGGTTACTCTTCACCCCGAATTGTTCGATGGAAGCATTGCCGGGCGCTGCATCACCGATCATTACTACATTCACGGGCACATCCAATGGAATATCATCAGACCGCTCCAGCCAACGCCCATCGGTAAAAATAACCAGCCGTGCTTCAGCATCCTCCTTCGTCATCGCCGCTGCGAGCGACAAGGTCTCACGATATGCGGATACCCCGAAATCGGGAGTCAGTTCCGAGATCGCCTGTTTCCACTTGCCCCGGTTCGTCTCCCGCGATAAAATCACCTGCGGCTTACTGCCCAATTTGAGCAGCGTCAGCTCGCTCTTCCTGTTCAGGGAAGCCGTGAATTCACTCAATTCCTCCTTCAGCTGATCCATCGCACTCACCGTTCCCGTCTGACCAGAATTCTGGCTACTCCGCTGCTCCAAGCCGAATCCTGCTGTCGCCTGTTGGTCAGACTCCATCCCGTTCTGGACTCCCTGCGGACCATCCGTCTGTTCATTCAAGATCATGCTCATGCTGGCCGAGGCATCGACGATGACCACGGTATGCTTGCTGCCGCCTTGAACCCAAATATATGGCGCCATCAGAGCGAAGACGAGCAGAGCAGCTACGAGCAGCTGCAGCCATAGCAGCAGACGGTTCTGTAGCTTCTGCCAGGGCCGGTTCGCCTCGATGTTGCGGAGAACATGATTCCATAGCAGATGGCTGGATACCGTCGTATCTATGTATTTTCGCTTAAACAGATACATCAATAGAATGATCGGAATCGCCAGACCGAACCATAGCCCGGACCACAGCCCTATCCCCATGTCTCTCCCCTCCTTTAACTGCCGATAGCCCCTGTCTTGCGCAGAACTTCGATCATCCCCCTCTCCAGGGACCGATGGCATGGAGCCAGTACATAGCGGACCCCACGTTCGCTGCAAAGTCGGGAAATATCCCCTAAATAGCGCTCCAGCGCCTTTTTATATCGATCCAGCACCTTGCCGGTAATTGCGACTTCTTTGCCTGTTCCAAGCTCAATGTCAACCAGCCGCAGGTCTCCGCTTAGTCGGGGATTAAGCTCATCCTCAGACAGCACATGGACGAGTACAACCTCCTGCCTCGCCGCTTGCAGCCGTGACAGACCTTGCTCCAGCTCTTCCACGCCGCCCTCCAGCCATAGATCCGAGAAAATCCAGGTCATTCCCGGCTGCCGCGGTATGAACTGCGCACTGCTCAAGGCACCGGCCATACTTCCAGTCGCTCCGGCCTTCGCCGCCTGAATGAAAGAAAATAACTTCACCGCAGCTGGCTTACCGCGTAGCGGCGGAAGCCAGGCCTCCACTTTGGAATGATATAGATAGGCCTGGACCCGGTCAGAACCAGCCAAGGCCATATACCCAACCGCTGCGGCCAGCCGCTTGGAATAGAGGAGCTTGGAATCTCCGCTAGTCCCCCGAACTGACGAGACTATGCCACCGGACTCTCCTCCGCGCGATGATCCCTCAGCCGAAAACTGCGCTCCCGTAATTTTTTCACGCGGCGCTGCATCTCCCGCTCCCCGATGATCCATAGAGGCAGATACATCTATATACAAGCTGACAGGCAGCTCTTGTTCATCCCAATATTGCCGTACAAAAGGACGACCGGTCCGCGAGTAGACGCTCCAATCGAAGCGGCGGATATCATCACCGGGAGAATACTGCCGATAATCGGCAAATTCCAGCGATGCGCCGAAGCTGCCGGAACGACGTTTCCCCTGGGCCATCCCACGCACTCTTCTCTCCGACATGATCGACAGTCGTTCTAATCTCGGCAATAGCGCCGGTGGCAACAAATGCTCCGTCATCTTGAACTCTCCAGCTGCTCTACAATGTCCTGGATCAGCTGATCGGTTGATATCCCCAGCGCCTGTCCTTCAAAATTAAGGAACAGCCGGTGGCGCAGCACCGGAATAGCGACCGCCGCCAGATCCCCGGTCGATACATGCCAGCGTCCCTTACAAAGCGCTCTTACCTTGGCGATGGCGACCATCGACTGGATTCCGCGCGGCCCCGAGCCGTAGCTGACATACTTACGGATCGATTCCGGAGCCGAGGCCTCCTCGGGATGCGTCATCATCAATAGAGAAATCCCGTAATCCAGCACCTCATCAGCGAGCAGAATCTCCTTGGAGGCCTGCCGAATCTCCAGCAATTGTTCCGCTGTCGCCCGCTGCTCCGCATGGGGCTGTTCTACGGATGTCGTACGATGCACGATCTCCTTCAATTCCTCCGGTGTAGGATAGCTCACGTTAATCTTTAACATGAAACGGTCTAACTGGGCCTCCGGCAAAGGATAGGTGCCTTCATTCTCCAGCGGGTTCTGCGTTGCCAGCACGAAGAATGGCTGCGGCAAGCGCCGGGTCTCTCCGCTAACCGTCACCGTCTGCTCCTGCATCGCCTCCAGCATCGCACTCTGCGTCTTCGGTGTGGCCCGGTTGATCTCATCAGCCAGCACGATCTGGCTGAACACCGGCCCCGGCTGGAACACCATCTCATTCGTCCCCTGCGGGCCGAAGCGGATGACATTCGTCCCCGTAATATCACTCGGCATCAGGTCAGGGGTGAACTGTATCCGCGAAAAGGATAAATCCAGCGTATCTGCAATCGTACGGACGAGCATGGTCTTCCCGAGTCCAGGAATCCCTTCCAGCAAAGCATGTCCCCCAGCAAAAATACACCAGAGCAGCTGCTCGACAACCTCCTCCTGACCGACAATGACCTTGCCGATCTGCTCCCGCACCGCAGAGATCGTATCTCTCCAGACCAGAGCCTGTTCCTTCGTATCCGGCATTATTTATTCCTCCCTCTCCTCTTCTACCTGCCCGGATCTATCTCCATGAAATAACGCTCCACAAGCCCCTGCATGCTCTGCGGCAGTTCACTTCTCTCCAGCGAGCGCTTGGCTTCTGAGGCATAATCACTATACACTTCCTCATATGGACGGCTTACTCCATCAAACACAGGCGAATTCCCGCCCTTTTGCACCTGTCCGCCCGAGGTCGGGCCGCCATCATTCTGAATATTTCCGCTGCCTTTGTACTCACGGGGCGTAGTGACCAGACTGCGACCGCCGCTGCCCAGACCTGCTCCGGAGCCGCCGCTGCTGTCGCCGGCTCCTGCACCATTTCCGGTCCCGGCTCCATTTCCGCTACCGCCCCCGGCTTCAGCGCCATTCGCACCGCCTGCGGCAGAGCCGCTACCCTCAGCCGCCCCGGAACCGTCAGGCGTATTGCCAGAGGCAGCGCCGGAAGCCCCCTCCGAGGGCGAGCCATTCCCATTCCCGCTCGATCCATCCGGGTCAACCTCACCGCCAGTACCACTTGCGGCTGCTGAAGCCAATTGCTCGGCCAGTCCGCCCATACTCCAGCTATCCGCGACCGCCATGCCCGCAGCATTCATATCCTGCGCCAGGCCGATTCCCTGCTTGGCCAGGGCCGAAGCCAGCTGCGCGGCTGCCGCGCTCTGCTGCGAAAGAGCCGAAGCGGCGTTGGCATTCTCTTCAGCCAACTGCTTCAATTGCTCCATCGCCTGCTCCAGCTCCTGCGAATCGTCGGCATTCAGCGCCGCAGCCACTTGACTCAGCGCTTCAGCCAGTCGCTTCGCATCCTCATCCTTTTGCGGCGCCGCTTCGGCCAGTCCTTGAAGCTGGTCAGCGAGCTTTTGCTTCTCTGCCTGACTCATCTCCGGCAGACGGGACTTCAACTGGTCCAGCTCCTGCTTGGCCTCTTCGGCCTGATTTTGCTGCAATGCCTTAGCAAGGCTTGAGGTCGACGGATTCGCCTGCCACATGTCCAGCCATGCTGTGCGCTCCTGCTGCTGCAGATTCAGCCTGTCCGACATTTCCTGCAGCGTCTTCATCGACTGCTCCAGCGCTTCCAGCGACTTCTCTCCTTGTCGGCTCTCCGCTAATGCCTGGCGCAGCTTCTGCAGCTCTTGATCCAGAGCCGCCTTATTCAAGGGATCAAGCGGCTGATGGGCCAGTTCCTCTATTTTTTCGTCTGTCTCCTTCACTTGCGCTTTGACCCAAGCTCGTTCCTGCTTCTGTCTGTCGATGACATCATTCATCTCGTTCGGCAGCAGGACAAGCGCAACGATCACTGCACATCCGACTCCATATATCAGCCACCATTTTGGCTTAATTGAGAAGGGTAGATTCTGCTTGATTTGCTGGATGAATCTTGCACCGTATTCCTCGGCCTGCAAGCGCTGTTGCAGCGCCAGCATACTATCCGATTCAGCGAAGGACAGAGCGGTCACCATTAAATCCTCGGCTTCCCCGCTCTGCTTCCATTGATCCATCGTCCGGGCAGTCATCCGATCAGATACCGGGCTGAGCCAGCCCCAGAGCCAGCCGAGCGACGGACCGAGCAGCAAGCCACTGGCTGCGTAAATCCATAGCGACTCAATCGGCCACAGACGACCTGCGAGCAGGCAGAGTATCGCAGCGGCCAGGCCAGCCAAACATCCGGGCCTCACCTTTGTCCACGCCTGCAACCATTTCAACCGTTTACGGACAATATCAAGCTGACGGTATATGCTATCCAAGCTGCTCTCCCCCTGGATTCGAACGCTTCCTGCGTCGTCTGACCGGACGGATATAGCGGATCGCAAGCCATAGCATCAGCACGATAACTACACTGTAGACGATAATAAACTCGAGCCACAGCTCGATCGGCGCACCTGCCCCCATATTTCCGCCGCTGAACAGGAAGGCCGACTTGGAGAAGGACGGCTCGAAAATACTGATTAGCGCCCCGCCCGGATTCAGTCCGAGTATATAGCCGACCCAAGAGTAGTCCGGGCCTTGAGCTGACGAAGGGATATAGCGCGCCTGCGCCATGCCCATCGCGAATAAATAGATCAGTCCTGTACCGAGAAAAATCATTAATCCGACCCCATAGGTCACGATGACCGCTATCATCGTCCGTTTGAATAAGGTCGAGAAGAATATACCTAGCGAGCCTAGCATCAGCATCACGAACAAATAGAATAGAAACAAGACAAACAGCTGCTTTGGAGAAACCCCGCCATATAAAAAGACAATGCTATATACCGGCAAAGTAGCCACGATCAACAAGGTCATGAAGCTGAGCGAAGACACCAGCTTGCTCAGAATAATCGTCGCCGAGCTCTGCTGGGTCGTCAGCAGCATACCGAGCGTCTGCTTCTCCCGCTCTCCGCTGATGACGCCCGCCGTCAGCGCCGGCGTCATGAAGGCGATCATCACTAATTGGGCAAAGCTGAGCACGTAGAAGATCATCCGGCTAACTGTGGGGTCAAAACGTCCCGAGCTGCCCATGCCATTGGACGTTAATACATAGATGATACCCATGGCCAAGAAGCCCATCACCAACACATAAGCAAGCAGCGCTACCGCAGAGCGGGGAGTTCTCATACGCAACCGGAATTCTTTATCCAACACAGGGTTAATCAGCATACCTCGCCAATTCATTCGTAGCTCCCCCCTTTCGTAATCTCCAGGAATACATCTTCTAGATTCGTCTGTGCTTCATTGAAGGAGACGATCTGGAATCCGGCTGAGATCATCCTGGCTAACAATTCAGCCTGCTCAAGATCCCCGCCGCTGAAATGAATATGCACGCCAGTAGCATCGCTATATACCTGACTGACATAGGCTTCGTCCTTAAGCCAGGTGCTGAACCGCTCCGTCTGATCGAGCATGCGGATGTGGAGAACTCTTTTCACCCTTAGACGGTTTTGGATATCTGCGACCTTCCCTTGAGCGACCATTCTGCCGTGTTCAATGACCCCGATCTCATCCACCATCTCCGCCAGCTCCGGCAAAATATGCGACGAAATAATAATCGTCTTGCCCATCAGCTTCAACTCTTTAAGAATTTCCCGCATTTCAATGCGTGCCCTCGGGTCCAGCCCTGAAGCCGGCTCGTCCAGGATCAGCACCTCGGGATCATGCACGAGACAACGCGCCAGGCAGAGGCGCTGCTTCATCCCGCGTGACAAGCTGTCCACATAGCTGTCGATCTTGTCGCTCAGATTGACCAGCTCCAGCAGCTGCGGAATCAGCTTATTCCGCTCACTCCTGGGGATGCCATAGCTAGCTCCATAGAAATGTAAGTACTCCGTCGTCTTGAACTGATCATATACCCCGAAGAAATCCGGCATATAGCCGATTCTTTTGCGAACCTCATGCGGATGCTGGACGACGTCATAGCCCCCCACTTTAGCCGTGCCGGATGTAGGCAGCAGCAGTGTTGCCAGAATCGACATCGTCGTTGTTTTGCCCGCTCCGTTAGGGCCTACGAATCCGAATACCGTCCCTTTATCGATCTGAATATTGACCTCGTCCAGTGCATGAAAGCTGCCGTAGATCTTCGTCAAATTATGAATTTCAATCATGGGCTCACCTTGCCTTTCACGGAGATCCTCGGAATATCAAAGCCGCCCCATTCCTCTGTCGTAACAGCAACTCTCACTAAGGCTCCATTTTGAATATAGTCAGCTAGATGGTCGGATATTGTCACTTCGCCCTTGTTCCAGCTTATCTCCTCCCACTTCGTCTCCTTGAAATTCCATATCATCGTCTTGGTATGCTGACCGGGATCATTCTGCTGCAGCTTCAGTGAGGAATAATCAATCTGGCCCGCCATCGGCAGAGTGAATTCAAACTGCACTTCGCCCTGTTCCATATGGATCCTTTCACCACCGTTCTCCAAATCCCAGTTCGAAGTCGATATCGCCGCGACTTGTGCAGGAATATAACCATAAGGCACAATAATCTCGTTGGTCTGATCAGGCTTGAATTGCACTTTTACAGGCTGCACCCACAGATTCAGCTGTTCCGTATCGGGATTTTTCCCATTCACTTGATAACCGTCAAGACTATCCTTGCTCCAGGCTAGCAGCATATTGTTTGACTCACCTAAGCTCTGTCCTAACAGCCCATCAATCATGGCGCGCTCTCTATTCTTCTCATCCCGGCTGGAATAAGGGAATAGAGTCGTCGAATAGTTGTTAGAAGCACTTGGAACATATTTCGCGGGAATTTGCACGGTTTGATCCTGCTTAAGCTCTCCAAGGCTATACACATTTCCTCCCAGAATCAAGGCCGCATCACTAAGATCCCGATCCAGACGATTGGTTACACTGCCCTGGGCAATCCCGTTCTGATCAGGATGAACCTCGATCTCTAGTGCGCCATAATCCCCAGTCTGTTTTGCGATCCATATTTTAGCCATCGAACGATGGGTCATGTCCTTCAGCTTGAGCGTTGTCACACCATCTTGCTGACGAATTAACTGTCTGTTAATCCCTTCTTCTCCTCCACCAGAGATATAACCATCCTCGCGTTTACTCATCAGATGGACCTCTCCGGGAAGTTCCAACTCATAATTGCCGCCACGAGGTACGAATATGGCTGAGCCTGTGGTTTTCATCCCTTGTCCCTTGCCGTCTAATTCCACCATATTCAGGGTATGCGCCTGCAGAGAGGTTTTCCCCGAAGTGCCGGTCACATAGATACTTCCACTCACCAGGATAGCGATGATGGGAATAAGGAACCAGGCCCATTCACGCCGATCAAATCTCTTAAGTACATAGTAGAGTACAGGAGCTACTAATACGGCATAGCCAATCAGCGACCAGAAGAATAATGAGAAAGGCGGTAGAGCCAAGGATGGAAAATAATTCAGGTAATTATCCATATAACTCTCGATATCCGGATAAGATCTGTTCCGATCTTTAATCGTGCTTGCCAGCTTGCCCTTAAGCAGGTTATTCCAGAAGTCGGCATGACCTGACCAGCTATGAACTGGCTCAGTCGCCAGATCATAGGCTGCATAGAATACCTTGCCCTTGCCGAGCGACCAGGAGGCGACTAACGGCCCGTCCTCATATCTGACGAGACTATCCGCTCCATCCTTCAATTGAGCTGTTGATAGAGAGATCGCATGCTCCAGCTTCAGCGCCTTGCCAGCCAGCTTCTCCATTTCAGGCAGCGCTCTCGCATCGGTTGTTCCCTTATATTCAACGGGCGATAGGGCTTCCAAGCCCTTGGCCGTCTTCGGGTAACTCGGCCCGCCGGATAATACAAGAATTCCACCCTGATGTACCCAGGCCGAAATAGCCTGCTTCGTCTGCTCCTTCAACGTATCGGAGGCAAAATTGTTCAGGAATAGAACGTCAACGGAAGATAGCATGATCCCCTCATCCGGTATTTGCTCGCCGCTTAATGGCAAAACCTGAAGTGGATCGTTCTGATTATTCAGTAAATTCATGAAATTAAGACTATCTGGATCGGAAGCCAGCTGCCCAATGAACACTCCATTCGTCGGTTGAGATTCGACGTAGGCTTGTCCCGACTTAAAGGCGATATGTTTTCCTGATTCAACTGAGCCCTTATAGAAACGAATTGAATTGCTATTCTTGTCAAAGTAATTCCCCACAATGCCGAAGGTGATCTGCTTGGCGGTCCCTGCCGGCAAATCAACCTTCTTCACATAGGACTGACGCCCCCCGAAATTCGGGTTCTCCATTTGAACTACGACTTCGCCGCTAATATCCTCATCACTCTTCAAAGTAATTGTCAGAGGCGTCCACTTATTATGTTTATAGCTTCCGCCATAACCGATCTCGCTCTCTATGCTGATATTGGGATTTGCTGCATGAGCAGTCATCGGGCTCCCCCACAGAATCGAGACTACGATGAACATGCTTAATATTAGCGTATGCATTCCTCGCTTGAATGAAATATACAAATGCTTCTCCCCTCTCAACTAGCTTCTTCTTCATTCTTTTATTATGGAAGTTAGTCTGATCGCTGTACATCCCTCTTACTGCCGCAATAATTGGAAACCTGCCTGCCGATTTCACTCTAACGACAAGGTATCGCTATTGGGATCAATGATCGGCTTAAAGGCAGTATTCCTCATAAATGACGATATAGAGTTTCGTTAGAAAGTTCCTCTGGCTCAATCATATAACGAGGCAAGCAGGCATAATGTTACTTGATTCGCGATTTGCGGACAAAGGCTGACACACTATCTGCCTCACCTCAACAAAACAACCGTCTAGCAAGTCAATGATGGTTTGCTAAGACGGTTGTCGATGATATATAAATGAGCTTCTGATTATATTAATTGAATACGACCGTCTTGTTCTGATGCACCAGAATGCGGTCCTCGATATGCCACTTCACAGCCCTGGCCAGCACCACTCGCTCGATTGTCCGGCCGATCCGCTTCAGTTCAGCTACATCATCCCGGTGGCTGACACGCTGTACGTCCTGTTCAATGATAGGACCGCCGTCCAGCTCCTCAGTGACATAGTGGGCCGTCGCGCCGATAATTTTTACACCGCGATCATAGGCTTGGGCATAGGGCTTGCCACCTACGAAGGCCGGGAGGAAGGAGTGATGGATATTGATAATCCGGTTGCGGTAAGGCTGAATCAAGGCCGGTGACAAGATCTGCATATATCTGGCCAGCACGATCAAGTCCACCTTCCCGTTCACAACCTCCAGCTGCTTCTGCTCTGCTTCGCGCTTGGTCTCCGGCGTAACAGGGATATGATAATAAGGAATTCCAAATGATTCGACATATTCCTTCATATCCGGATGATTGCTGACGACCATGGAAATCTCGGCATCCAGATCGCCCGCCTGCCACTGCCATAGCAGCTCGACCAGGCAATGATCCTCCTTGGAGACGAAGATGGCCAGCTTCTTCTTATGACTGAGCTGAAATATATTCCATTCCATTTGGAATCTGCCCGCTATCTTGGCAAAATCCTGCTTCAAGCCGTCTATACGTTCTTCAAGCTGAGCCAGATCGAACTCAATCCGCATGAAGAACATTCCGCCCTCCGGGTCGATCGTGTATTGGTCGGATTGAACGATGTTCGCTCCATGCTCAAACAGAAAGCGGGATACTGTCGACACAATCCCCGGGCCATCCGGGCAAGAAATGAGCATACGCGCCCGATTAGTATCATAAGACTTAACTAGTCCATTCATCTTCATGTGCTTATCCATTGGTTTCTCTATTCCCCCTGGGCTTATGATCTATAGCATTTCTCTCTATTTAAAATTCCAAGTCTATTCATTATAACGATCTGAAGCTTAATATCTTCCTGAGAGCCAGGCGATCAAGCGATGATTAATCTGTTCCTCCGAATATTCCGGGAATAGATTCGCGGCGATCACCATATCGTACAGACGCTCCAGCGGTTCGCGAGGGTCCGCCTTCTTCGCTTTCGCATCGTTCTTCAGCAGATTCCAAGTGTCCAGCACGAACGAGCGGTAATGGATATCCTGCTTGCTGAAGAAGTCATGCAGTCCGGCTACATCTGCGATAAATTCCATACCGAAGCGCTGCTCTACTTCTCCGCGCAGCAAAGCGATTTCCACTTCATACATCGGGCGCTGAGTCTTGGCGTCTTTACCAACCCAAGGCGTCTCCAGTATGAATGGACGTCCTTGTAGCGCTTCATGATGCACAACTCTATCAATCGCTTCGAAGCCGATCCAGCCTGTACCCAGCGGAGTGTGACGGTCTTTCCCCGCGCCGACCGGATTCTTGCTATCATTAATATGAACGACCGCGATCCGGTCCAGACCGATCGTCTGATCGAATTTATGCAGCACGCCATCGAGATCATTTATGATATCATAGCCCGCATCGTGAATATGGCAAGTATCGAGGCAGATCGTTAGCCGCTCATTGTGCTCGACCTTATCGATAATCGCTGCGATTTCTTCGAAGCTGCGTCCAACCTCGGTCCCTTTTCCCGCCATCGTCTCCAGGGCGATGTTTACTTCGGTTGCATCGGTGCCGCTTAATACTTCATTCAAGCCCTCAGCGATCCGCGCAACGCCATATTCCGCATCCTTGTCCGTAAAAGCGCCCGGATGAAGCACGATATTACGCACACCGATCGCATGGGTACGGCGAATCTCCTCCTGTAGAAAATCAACCGCCAGCTGATACGTATTCGACTTGTAGGAGCCCAAATTAATGATATAAGGCGCATGCACCACAATTTCGTCAATACCGGCCTCCTCCATCGCTTCCTTACCTTCCGGCAAATACATCGCATCCATCGGTTTGCGCCGCGTATTCTGCGGAGCGCCGGTATATATCATGAACGAGCTTGAGCCATAGGACACAGCTTCCCCCGTCGCGCTTAATAGACCTTTATCCGAAAAAGATACATGTGAACCTATTTTCAGCATAATAATTCCCCCTTTTAGACAGTAAACCGCTAAACTTCCTATATTTTAGCTTGATCTTCAAAATAAATAAAGTCGAGCGGAGAAATACAGAAATAATCGCTACAATGTCATCCTCTTCGGCAGCGTTAATACGAATCGGGTGAGTTCCTCCCCAGCGCTCGACTCCAACGTCAGCCGTCCACCATGTTTATCTGCAATATGCCTGGCAATCGTCAGCCCAAGACCCGTACCGCCATCGCTTTTTCTCGCCGCATCCCCTCGCACGAAGGCCTCGAATATGATATCTCTTGGTTTGTTTGCACAATAAACCAGACCAACAGCAAGAATACGGTCAAACCCACCGTCAGTGAAAAGAAAATATAGTTTCGGACAAGCATGCCGAACAATTTTGATTTACGTCTCATCCAGTTCCTCCTCTCTGGCAAATCGATAGCCGAGTCCACGTATCGTTTTTATATATACCGGTTCCCGCGGCGAATCCTCAATTTTATCCCGGAGCCGGCTGATCTGCACCATGATGGTGTTATCATCCGCCATATAAACGTCTTCCCACACCTTTTCAAAAATCTGCTTCTTGGTATAAATACGCCCTGGCTTGCTCATCAGCAGCTTCAGCAACTTGTATTCGATCGCGCTTAGCGGAAGGGCTTCGCCTCGTTTGACCAGCATGCAGGCTTCATGATCCAAGCAGAGGTTACCTATCTTGATCGGCGCTTCCTCTTCGTCCGTTCCGGCCGGGATAGGCTCATTGAACTCATAGCTTCGCCGAAGCTGAGCTTGTACTCTCGCCACTACTTCCAGCGGGCTGAACGGCTTCGTGATAAAATCATCCGCGCCCAAGCCCAGGCCAGCGATCTTATCGATCTCTTGGTTTTTCGCCGATACAATTAGCACCGGCAGCTTATATTGCTTGCGAATCCATCGCAGCAGCTGATAGCCGTCGAGCTCCGGCATCATAATATCGATCACCGCCAAATCTATCGAATGCCGCGAGAATTGCTCGGCGGCTTCTATGCCGTTATTTGCTTCGAGTACGTCGTAATCTTTTTCTAAAAAAAGCTTGAGCAGTTCTACAATATCCGGATCATACTCCACAAGCAGGATCGTTTTACGCATCAAAATTCCCCCTCAGCACGTAATTTTTCGTGCTTCCCGGCCAATCTCCTGCTTTTAAGGTTAATTTAAGAATCATGCAAGTGCAGAGACAGAATGATAGTTTATACTTAACCTCATAACATCTTGAAGACCACATCTCGGAGACCACATATAGTTCAAAAAGAAAGAGGAGTTTCTATGGCAAATCCAGTCATTCAAGAAAAGAAAAAGTCCAGATTCAGATTACGTGTCGCCCGTTTCCTGAAACGTCCTGCACCGCTTTCCCCCGGATGGAAAGGAGCATCGCTAGCGCTGGGGGTTATAGTCCTGTGCCTCTATTTTGTGCAAGGTTACACCATGATTGGAGGACGGGGAGCCCTCCCTTACCTCGCTGGGATCATCTTGTTCCTGCTTGCAAGCATCCTGCTGACCGGAGTCATCGCCCTGCTACTTCATGGGGTCAAGAAAATGCCCACCCGTTATATTTGGCTTGTGCTTACTTCACTCTGCCTGCTGGTTATCAGTTTTATCGGCCCTGTGCAGTTGATGTTTATCGCCGCTTTGTCCATCATCGTAGCCTTCTCCTTGCTGGGGATGTTGATGTACCGCTGGTTCACCGGCAAATATCGCGAAGCAAAAAAGATATCCAAAATTCTCTCCGGCATAACAGCGGGAGTGGCATTTGCCTATATACTCTTGGGCGGCTACTGGCTGTTTGACAGCGGCAATAGCGACTTGCCGAAGCCATACCGCCTGCAAGCCATCAAGACTGCCGAGCATTATCCCACGGCCATGGCGAACCCGAGTGAACCCGGTTCTTATCCCGTCAAAACCCTGACATACGGAAGCGCGGACAGCTACCGTAAGGAATTTAATGCCGAGGATTCATTGATAACCAGGCAAGTGGACGGATCGGCATTTGTGGAAAACTGGTCCTCGATCCGCACAAAAACCTTCGGATTCGGGCCAGATCAAATGGCGCTTAACGGGCTGGTCTGGTACCCCGAGGGCGAGGGACCGTTTCCCTTAGTGATCGCTGTACATGGCAATCATCTAGCTACCGATTATTCCGATCCAGGGTATGCTTATTTAGGCAACTTGCTGGCGAGCAAAGGCTATATTTTTGTTTCGCTCGATGAGAATTTCCTGAATACGTCACCCTATGACGATCTGTTCATGCTGAAGGTACTGAAAAATGAAAATCCAGCCCGCGGCTGGCTAATCCTGGAGCATCTGAAGGTATGGGAGGAATGGAACGGCACGAAGGGCAACCCGTTCTTCAACAAAGCGGATATGAGCCGAATATCGCTGATCGGCCACTCCCGCGGTGGCGAGGCAGTAGCTGTAGCAGCAGCCTACAATAAGCTACCGTCAGCTCCCGAGCACGGCGATATCCCATTCGATTATAACTTTGGGATCCGCTCCATTATTTCCATTGCCGGTACCGACGGCCAACACAAGCCCGCTGGTCAGCCCACCCCCTTGAGGGATGTCAGCTACCTGGCAATTCAAGGCTCGCATGATATGGACGTCAGTTCCTTTGCCGGCGCAAGCCAATACAGCCGAATCGGCTTTTCCGATAATGTGCCTCACTTCAAGGCGTCTGTTTATGTTTATGGAGCGAATCATGGACAGTTTAATACCACATGGGGCAGAGCGGACACTATCGGTTTTGGCAGCAAGTTCTATAATACCGCCCAGCTTCTCTCTCAGGAGGATCAATTGCAGGCAGCTAAAGTACTCATCTCTTCCTTTCTGGAAGCCACGCTGCAGGGACAAGAGCAGTATCGCCATGTATTTAAAGACCTTGGTTATGCCAAGGAATGGCTCCCGGACACGATGTATATCAGCAACTATTGGGATGCCAACACCACGCTGATCAGCAGCTTTGATGAGGATATCGATCTATCCACGACGACAATCGAAGGCGGACGCCTGATTGGAAAGGCACTAAAGGAATGGAAAGAAGAAAAAGTCATGATGAAATATGGCACAGACCTGTACAGCGCGGTTCAACTTGGTTGGGATCGCAGAGAGTCTAATGATATCCCTAGTTATACGGTGATTCTGCCTGACACCGGGATTGCCGCAGAGCCGGGAAGCTCTATTGTCTTCTCTATGGCTGACCGCGACGATAGGAAAAAGACGGATACGCAGGAAGCGCTTATCGATTTGACCGTGCAGGTTGCTGATAAGAGCGGCAACATTGCTGCTATGCCGTTAAGCAGCAACGCCAGCTTGCTACCGATGCTCCAAGGCGACATCCTGAAATGGCCGTTTACGTCGCTGCTGCCAACTCGGGAGCCCGTGTTCCAAAACTTTGCCTTCCGGTTGGCCGATTTCAAACAAGTAAATCCGGCTTTCCAGCCGGAACAACTCAGCCGAATCGGCTTTATTTTCGACAAGACCGACCAAGGCTCAGTATATCTGCGCGATATCGGCATCCGCAGTGCTGCCACTGTCGGCGGTCTCTAATTGCAAAAAAGAACTCACTCTCGAAAAAAAATGGAAAATAAGTTATACTTCATGTCAAGACGGATATAGATTGGTAACAAAATCGACCATTTCCCAACGGAATTTATTAATTTCATCATATCGAAGCCGTTTATATTGGATCCCTATTCTACAAAACCAGTCTTTGCAGCAGAGTTACGAACTCTAACGAAACTGGATAACGCTATTCACACCAAAAAGGGCTTCCGGAAATTTTAACGAAACTGGGGATCGCTATTTCGCAAAAAAAGCAGCTTTAGACCCGAATTTAGTATAAATAACGATATGGTGTTTCGTTAAATTTTTTTACCGTTGTTTTTGAGCCAATAACGATATGGTGTTTCTTTAGAGATCGGCGACACTGATAAATTTCCCATTCTGCAATCATATGTTAAATCAAAGAATAGATTGAAAAATGAGGTGATCATTCTAATGATACATACATCGTTTCAATTCCTGGCAGCGGATCAGCCTAATCGCTGGTTCATGAATTCTATCGCCCTATGGGGATTCGTTCTGCTCGGCATGATGTTCATCGGCGGATTTTTCATGTTCCGCAAGTTCCTGAAGGTACTGCCTAAGGCGGATGGCAAGTCCAAGCTGGATTGGCAGAATCACTGGGTAGAGACGAGCCGCCATCTGTGGACTGATGAGACCAAGACCTTCCTGGATATGCTGGTTCAACCGGTTCCAGGCCCGTTCCGCGACATCGCTAGGCATTCCATCGCTGCGGAGATCGGCAGAATCGCCCTGGAAGAGAACGCTGATGCGGTTACACAGGAGCACTGTATCAAAGGCTATATCTCAGCGACCCCGAAGAGAGATAATAAATTTCTGGTCACCTTCCTGGAGAAGAACCAGATCGATTACAAGCCCTACCGGCATTTAATGAATAAATAAACTTATTTACACTTATAGATGGCAGCACTCCCTCGCTTTGCGCCAAGCTGGCTTACCGGGATGCTGTCTTCATTTTTAATAAAAGGGAGATACGGTGATAAAATACTCTGCACTGCGTTCCATCCTCTGGATTCCTTGAATCCTTCACGACTGTCTGCTTGATACTTCCTTACCCAATCTGTAACCGTAGTATCGGCTATCCCCAGCCGTTTCGCTCATAACCTGGGTTTGCTTCATTCTGAAGGCATCGTTCTACGACATATAACTTTATTTCTAAAGAAATTGGACTCCTTTGGGAAATCATAAAAACTCCCATCATTGTAGAAGCAGAAGTTTGTTTTTTCCACTGTCTACTATGATGGGAGCGTATCAAAATTTCTAAACTAACAATCTAACAAATCTTTTTTATCGAGACTTATTTCAAATTATTTAACATGCCGAGAATTAAAGTGACTGCTTCAGCTCTAGTTGCAGAAGCATTAGGATTAAATTTACCATTCCCATTTCCTTTAATCAGACCTGCTTCTTCTGCAGCTGCAACATAAGGCATTGCCCATACTGGCACTTGATCTGCATCCTTAAACGTCAAAGTTGCCTTTGGATTTACTTCAAGACCAAGCACACGTACAATCATGACGACTAATTCAGTTCGTG
The DNA here is from genome assembly GCF_003614185.1 of Paenibacillus aceti. GTDB lineage: Bacteria > Bacillota > Bacilli > Paenibacillales > Paenibacillaceae > Fontibacillus > Fontibacillus aceti. The sequence goes on along the minus strand of NZ_KZ987724.1, from coordinate 89,842 downwards.
TGACTTCGTTATTCGCACGGAATGAACCATCTTCATATCCTGAAATATAACCTGCTTTAGCAAGGGCATTAATGGATGGCAGTGCCCATACTGGAGTTTTGTCTTGGTCTTCAAAAACAAACTCTGTATTGTTAAGTTCCAATTTCAAAGCTCTTGCTAGCATGGTTGAAATCTCGCCACGTGTTACATTTCCATTCGGTTTGAAACTTCCATCCTCATAACCATTTACAATACCAAGTTCAACTGATTTTTCAATGGAATCCTTGGCCCAATGATCTGCAATATCAGACAAATCTACCTTAGGTGTTTCAGGCTCAGTAGGTTTCACTGGATTTGTCGGATTTGTCGGATCTGTTGGTGCTGTTGGTTCTGTTGGTTTTGTTGGTGTTGTTGGTTCTGTTGGTTTTGGATCCGGTGATGTCACCGAACCACCACCCGAAGAGTTAGCTTCAGTCTTCACAGTTACACTCGGACCATCATAACTCCATTTTCCAGCTGCATTGCTTGCTTCAACCTTAAAGGTATACGTCGTGTTAGATAAAAGGCCACTGACTGTATAGCTAGTTTTATCGCCTGATAATTGAGTTAATTCGATACCATTTTTATAAATCTTATAGCTTGTTACACCCGTATCATCCGTTGCTGTTGTCCATGAAAGCACAAGACTCGTTCTACCAACACTTGAAGCAATTAATTTTGCATTCTCTGACCATGTTGGTGGAGTTGTTTCTGGTGTATCGTCCTTATACAGTGCTGTTACTGTAACTGCTTCACTTGGCATTTCAAATGTGGTTGTACTTTCATTTTCATTTTTAAATACAACATTACTGTTTTCAGTAATCCATCTGTCAAATACTTGGCCTACTGGTGCTGAATCAGCCATTATTGTAACCGTGGCTCCTTCAGGATAATTCCCGCTGCCTGTACCTTTTTCTACATCAACGGCGTATTTAACTTCTGCGTCTACTGTCACTTCAATACTTGTGGTCAATGAGATACTATTGGTGTTTAGTACCCCTTCAGGTAGGGTTACTGATCCCTCTACTGTAAATACTTGATCCCACTTTGATGTAGGGTCATAATCTGCTGCATCAACGTCCCAAGTGACATTTGCAAGTATATCATCTGTAGTTGTAAGCATATCATCTGTATACGTAACCAATGTTACACTACTTGGCAGTTTAAGTGCATCTGCTGTCTTTGCGGTTCCGTTAGGCAATCCAGTTATTGCTGCTGGTGCATCGATACTTACGAGTTTCCTTGCAGTAATCATCTCAAATTCAGCAGTGATTGTTACATCTTGAGCTGGCATTGTAAATGTATCTCCGAAGATCACATCGCCATTTACTTTCAAAGAACCTGGTTTTAGCTGATATCCTGCATCAGGGGTTACTGTCAATGTCACAGTTTCACCTGCTTTTGCTGTCGATAGATCTGCTGTTACTGAACCATTAATCATAGCATCAATTGTAATAGTGCAAGGTTTATCCATATCTTTTTCGACTATAATTGTTTTAGCAGCAAATTTTGTCGGGTCAACTACAGATGTTGCTTTAATTGTAAGTTGATCCGCTGTTTCATCTTCGTTCACCATCAACAAACCATTGTTAACGATAGTACCCACGTTTGTAGCACCTTCAACTTCCCAAGTAACTGACGTGTCCGCATTATTTTTCACTGCAACATTTGCAGTAAATTGCTGATTCGTACCCGCTTTAACGGAGTCAACTTGGTCAGGAATTACAACACTAATTATTTTTGGAACAAGTTCACTTACTACTAACACTTGTGCTGTTCCTGATTTTGTTGTATTTATCGTTGAAGTTGCTGTAACTGTCAGTACGCCATCAACTTTTTCGTCGGCAGCAATGGTTAGTACTCCGTCACTAATTGTAGTATTGTCACTTGAATTTCCATACACATCCCAAGTAACTGTATCAGGTGCAGTACCTCTAACCTCCGCTTTAAATGCTAGTGAAGTTCCAATTAAACCATCCACATCGTTAGGCGTTATGTTTACAGACTCAACCTTTCCAATGAGAAGCTCCACTTTGTTGATCTTCTCTTTATTTCCTGCTTTATCTACTGAACGATATTCTATTGTGTACAATCCAGCGTTTTCCAGTGTCACACTTGCTGTATTATCCACCGTTATCCAAAGTCCGCCGTTAATGCGGTACTCTGTTTTATTTACTCCCCAACCAATAGAGCCATTGTCTGCACTATCCGTTGCTTCGAATCGAAGCACGACAGCATCTGCGTAGGATTGGTTTAGATTTTCGGAACCGTTTACATACATTTTAGTAACAGGCGCAACTGTATCTTTATGCCACAGTTCTAGTCTTGCTGCATATATGCCGCCTTCATTTTTTCTGCTTCTAATATCAGAATACAGATTGTAATTGACTTGTTTAAGTTCGACACTCACGATTTGATTATCTGCCAGCTTTTGATGTACAAATGGCGTAACGTCGAACTGTCTCCATGCTTCGGGACCCGAAAATGTAATTAAATCGATTTGTTTGCCAATTGCAGGGGCATTGTTATAGTTAAGCTCAAGCTCGCTCCAGCTATCATCAGCTACTTCAAAAACAGCAATATCAGACACCGTTTGGCCGCCAGAATTTGTTTTGCCGTACACATGCAAGGTCGCTTTTGCAATTTCCCCTTCAAAATCGGATAGATCGAATTTCAAAAATGCTTTTCTGTCCGCTTCTGCACTGCCATTTGTAATACCGAGGTAGTTTTTATCTACTCCGTTTACATTGCCGGCCTTAGTTCCTCCTTCAATAAAGCTGTCCTCACTAACGATCACTGTTGTAATTGCCTCTGGATCAGGCTTATGCTCACTCATATCTGTACCCACTGCACTAGGATCGATTTTGAAACTAGCGAAATGACTAGCCCCTTTTGATCCGTTCGTATTCACTTCAATAATGATAAATGGAGACATTTGCACAACCTTCACGCTTTCATCCAACTGCAAGTTCTCCAAACCTTCATAGCCAATTGCAACTCTTAGCTTAGATTGAGTTTGAGTTGGGTCGGATACTGCAATTTGCAATTGATCTCCCACTTGCTTCATCATAATCGAGGCAGGTTGCTGTACCTCAACAGACTCAAGCTTACCTGGATTCCAGAAATTAATGCCTGTTAAGTTCAGTCCCGCATGTTTTACAGCTTGTACATCAGCAGTATTGCTAATCACTTCAACAGCTGGGTCTTCTGCATATGTTTTTGTAGCTGCTGCATCTTGATTTGGCAATAGCACATAGGCATAGGAAGCATCTTGCGGCTTTTTGCCATGATTAAAAGCTATACTCAAATAATTTCTTTGCAGCACATCGCTAGACCCATTGTTATCTATCTCGCTCCAGGAGCCGATACGCGATTCGCGTAACAGATCCAGGCTTGCTCCTCCCGGGAAATAATAACCTATATCGGAGCCAGGAACATTTCCTTCCAAGTGAGCCCATTGAACTTGCTCGGCTTTCTTATTCCAGTCCGTAGCTTCTGGCATCACTTCGCCATTTACAATAAAACGGTTTGTGCCGTCTTCATTAAGTTTACGGTTTTCAGCAATTGTTTCAATAAAGCGATCATCCTCGCTTGCAATCCCTGCTCCCAGTGCCACAATCTCGTCATTAAACATAAACCATGATTTTTTACCTGTGAGCGTGCTATTGTTCGGGTTTAAATCCATACCTGCCGCACCATACAAATTGTCTATAACCGATCCGCCAACCCATGTTTTTCCTGTTGTTTTGGCAGCATTTCGGATGGCACCATCAGATGTAACTCCCGGCAAACGATAGGCATTCACTGTTGGCCAGAAAGCATCATGGAATTGATTCAAGTCATTATTGTACAAATAAGTCATTCCATCTCCTGTATACCAGCCTTTATGATTCTCTGTTCCTTTCTCGTAATTAGAGATACGTGCTGAAGACATGCTGATTCCATATGCATATCCAGGACGATGATGAACGATTCGATCCATTGCTGACAACTGCTTATGCAAGGTCAAATCATCCTTGCTGGATATGCTAGTGTCCTCCATAAGCGTTTTCAATAAAATCACATCTGCAACCCGCAAACCATCGTAATAGTTAGGCACTTCTGAATCAGCCTCAAACCAATGCTTTACCATTGCTTTAAAATTGTCTGATTGTTCTTTAGAAGGTGCAAATTCAGCCAATCGCAAAATATGACTCCACGGCACTAACTGACGATTACCTCTAGCAACAGAACGTCCAAAAACCATATCCATCATCAATTTTCTATACGTTACCGGTTCAAAAGAATTTGTAACCCAATCAAATACATGGTTTTGATTTGCGTCTTCTATAGGCCACGGAGAATGATCCAAAAGTGTCATCACTTTCATCATATCGCCCAGCAATACAGCTCCGTAGCTTCCTGTATATGCTATATTGTTATGCTGAATAAAGGAACCATCAAGATAGAAGCCGTCACCTCTAGTCACATAAGGAAACACTTGGCTAATTGCGCTTCTGCCCTCTTTAATTTTGTCCTCGTTATGATCATGAATACCTCGTAATATTGTAATCAATGCCTTATCCATCCGGTTAGCGCCTGTTTCAGTCACTGAAGGCTGGACAGTTCGCTTAGTGGGATCGGGAACAAATCGATCGATTGCTTGAACATATTTTTTTATTTGCTGCTCGCTCAAATCATTGTACATAAGCGCCATTGTATCTCCAAGTGCTAATGGAATACCTATTTCCCATTCAAACCAGTTGCCAACGATGGACTTGGATTCGTTGTACCATTTACTATTAAGCCAGTCGAGCCCATCTATAATATCTTTTTTCAGCACTTCATCTTGGTACAAGGCAGAGCCTTTGATCGAGTATGCCGTTGCCATATCTCTTAGACGCTTATAAGAGTCGGCTACAGCGTAACCATTTACAGATGATGCAGGCTTATCACTCCATAATTCCGTCCGCTCACTGTTCTTATCCATTGTCGTCCAAAAATCTGTTGCTGCAGCAGTAATAGACGCTATCGACTTAGCAATATCCGGATCAGCCGGATTATAGCTTGTCCCGCCAATCAAGTAATTTGTCCATTTTTGACGCATACTTTCAAAAGCCGCCAGCTTCTCCGGATCAATAGGCTGCTCTGGATTCTCCGGCTGCTGTGGTCCGTCTCCTACCAAATCCAAAATGTCCTCTTCTGATAGTACAGAACGATAAATATGAAGCTCATCCATAAATATATGTAATACATCAACTGTTTTATTAGCTAGAGTACCATCGCCCATTACTCCGATTTTAGGAGAATAGCTGGTATCAACCGTTCCTGTTGCACCAGAAGTATCCTGCGTCTTATCCGCAACTAATTGTCCATCTACATAAAAAGTAGTTTGACTGTTGCGCTCATTTACGATCGTAATATGATGCCACTGATCATCCGTGAATGGATAAAACTTAATTTCTTCCCATTCATTATTACCGACTGTCATTTGCCAGCGGAGCATTTTATCCTTATCGGATGTTAACTGCCAGCCGGTCTCTTTTTTTCCTTTTTTATTACCGATGATGACAGGCCAGCCTTCCACATTGTAATCGGGCATTTGAAGCCAAAACGCAATGGTAAAATCAGTATCACTGCCAAACTTCAGATCAGCGCTGTTCCCCAAATCGATATATCCGGCAGACTGACTTCTGCTTTTATGATTGTCGATTTCGATAGCTTGTCCTTTTGCACCGTACACATACCCCTTAAAATGAGTATTAGCAAACGGCTCAATGATGCCTATTCCTTCGTTATTCAAGTTTCCATCCAGCGGCAAATACAAAACAGGTGCTTTCTTTCCCTCCATCAAATCAGCTTCTGCAGCAAACCCTTCCTCCGATGCATACACCGGAATTGAAAGCGCATTCAACATGAGAAAAAAAACTAACAGCACACTTATACAACTTGACTTCTTCATAAATTGAAACTCCTTCCCTCTATAGTTAATAGTTAATCAAGCGTTTTATACAGCTCATATTACATATTAATCTTGATACAATTAAAAACGTGTACAATTTCGACTATTCAAGAGGAATATTTTCACCTAAAACTTACTTTCTACTACTCGATACATAAAAAGTTTGCTCGACTCAACACATACACCACAGACGTTAGCCTTAGAACTAAGAAAAATGAAAAAACAGCCGCCTTGGTCTTATCCGGAAACGACTGTTCTTTCATTTCTATTGTTTACAGGCAACCGGCCATTCGTCCGATTCCCGTCAACTCAAGGATTAAGGCCACCTGGCCGTCTCCTAAAATGCTAGCTCCCGAAATGAAATCCGTCTTTCCAATAAAGTAGATGAGGATCCTTTCAACGTATGAGCCGCCCGAAAGAGGCTTTGAATCGTTTCTTCCGACTCGCGGTCTTGTTCGAACTTCAATATTTCTTGTTCCATCGTTTGCAGTTGGTCTTCAACCTCGGCGAAAAACACACCTATTAATTCGGATTTATATGATGAATCCATTGATCTCACCCTCTATTCGTGCAAAACATGTTCCAGTTTCAACACTCCAACCAAACCGGTTTCCGTAAAGCCGATCCCCGCAAAATAAGTGTCTTGAAGATCGCCGATTCGCTCTGAAGGAGGCTGCATATTCGCGAAAGTCGCCACTCGATTCACCCGATCGACCACAATGCCTATCATTTCATTCGCATAATTCACGACAACGATGCGAGTGGACTTTGAATAGGAGGCCTCAGGCAAACCGAATCGATTACGCAAACTGACGACGGGAACGATTTTACCGCGCAAGTTAATGACGCCGATCACATAAGATTTGCTGGTCGGAATTTCGGTAATGTCTTGCATTTTTATAATTTCATGAATATCACATATGTTCAGCGCATACCTTTCGTTTTCAATTTCAATCTCGATGTATTGAGTTTGCAGAGTTGTTGTCATCGAATTCACCTGTTTGCTATTTGATTTTGAAAGACTCGACGGCTTTATTCAATCCCTCAGCCAATTGCGCAAGCGATAGAGCTGTTGATGCCGTTTCCTCACTGCTTGCCGACGATTCTTGTGTCGCAGCGGAAATGCCTTCGATCGAACTCAACACTTCGGAAGACTGGGCGGCCTGTTCCTCGCTTGCAGCGGCAATTTCCCCGATTTTATGGGCGGATTCATTTACCATTGCAATAATGTTCTTGAACGATTCCCCCATATTTTGCGACGAAACGACACCTTCGCCCACCGCTAGCACGCTTTGATGAGTATTTTCCTGCATCCCTTTGATAATGACTGTAATTTGCTTGGTCGCTTCGCTGCTTCGTTCGGCCAGCTTCCGTACTTCGTCGGCCACTACCGCAAATCCACGGCCTTGATCTCCAGCCCGGGCCGCCTCAATCGCCGCGTTTAAGGCTAACAGATTCGTTTGATCGGATATGTCGTCAATCACTTCAATAATTTTCCCAATTTTATTCGAATCGTCTTCCAACCGGGACATCTGCTGGTCGATATGGTTCATGCCGTCTATGGAGGAGCGAACGACCTCCCCGCCCTCTTCCGCAATGCTCAACGTTTGATTGGATAACTCCGACGCTTGTTCCGCGCTTTCGGCTACCGAAATAATGGCCGCGGACAATTCTCTAAATAATTCGTTCATCGTTTGAGCGGCATGGGCTTCGCTGGTACTGCTACTGGCAATTTCTTCGGTGCTGGCCGATATTTGCTGTGCTGCGGCGGAGACGTTTTCAGCCGAAACCAGAATGCCCCCGACAGTCTCCCTTAAACGGAGCACCATGTTGTTAATAGATCCGGCCAATTGTCCTATTTCGTCTTTCGTATCAATATCCGCCGTTTCAGTTAAGTCACCGTCAGCTACTTTCGCTACCAATCGGATCACCCGATTTAACGGACGGGCAATAATTTGCGATATAAAGTAACCTAAAGCGATACTGAGCAGCGACGCTACAATGATGACCGAAATCGTGATCGTGCGGAAGGAAGCGTACATAGTGTCTCCTTCCAAATTAGCTTGCTCCGCAGTCTTGAGGTTGTATGTAACTAATTCGTTCAAAACAGCGTTTAATTCATCGCCCACTTTTTTATATTCGCTCCGCACGAAAGCTTGAAATTCCGCATCCTTGTCGTCCAAAATGAGTTGTACTGCATCTTCGGCCACTCCGTTGTAGGCTTGCCAGGCAGGTGTGAATTTGTTAAATATATCTTCATGCTCTTGACTAAAGGCTCGATTGTGATAAGCGGAAATTTTAGAATTGATTTCTTGTTTAAATTCTTCTATCGTTTCGGAATAAGCCATTTTTTCCTCATTTGCATCGGAAGTAGCCATAACAAAAATGGTAACACTCATTCTCTGATACAAAATTTGCACATCCGTAATTTGGTCCACAGGCACAAGTCGGTAATCATACATTTCGCTCAATTTAGAGTCCATTTTTCCAATATTGGACAATCCGAACAAGCCGACAAACGTTAGAATAATCGCCATAACCATAAAGATTGTGATTAATTTCACATTTGTTTTTAAATTATAAAACCATTTCAACGTTAAAGCACCTCGTTTAAATTATTTTTGCATCGAATTTCGGGAAATAGACGGTATCTACTGGTTATAATATAGCGATATGGAATTAATTTAACATAGTTCATCCCCTCTTTTAGTGCAAAACATTTGTATTTCCAAACCAGATTGCAGCACAAAAAAATCCTCCCGAAACAGGAGGATGATCCTCTATATTTCGGCAACTGGCTGGCATAATGTTTTATTGGAAAAACATAGTAGCCCCTATAGCTTTGCGACCCCGCTTTTCAACGGGTGTGCCTTTTCTGTTGTCAGGTGTTTATCACCCAAAAAAATTTGATTTTTTCGTCGATTGTTGATTATAGTCTATTTATCTCATTTCAACAATGAAGTTTATAAAATTAATAGTAAAAAATAACCCTTGTGACGCGTTCAATATAGTTCTTTAGACTTTATTTTTTATACTTATAATTTTATATAACTTATACAAAAATGAAGTTTGAAAGACTCGTATCCGACCGGAGGCCCGTATGAATAATGCAGATTTTTCAGTTTTGTTGGCTTAAAGGGGAGAATGAGCAGACTTACGGAGTTTTCTGGTAAATTACAAAAATTAAGCGGTAGCTTTCTTAGATTGACGAGCCATTGCTATCGCAGAAGCGAACAATACAATGGCGTTCAGGTATTGGTGTGTTGTCACCTTCTGAATGCCCCAGACGTGCATAGCATCTGCGGTTATTAAGTGTATGTTCTGCAACTGGAACAGAGTCTTTACCTATTTGTGCTGTTTTAGCTGTACATTATGCAATTAGAAGCTCCACCCAGCACACTTACGAACTCTTACGAAACTGGGAAACGCTATTCACACCAAAAAGGGCTTCTGGAAATTTTAACGATACTGGAGATCGCTATTTCGCAAAAAAAGCATGTTTAGACCCAAATTTAGTATAAATAACGATGTGGCGTTTCGTTAAAAATTTTTTACCGTTGTTTTTGAGCCAATAACGATATGGTGTTTCGTTAGAGATCGGCGACACTGATAAACTTCCCCTTTCTGTACAATTAAAAGGAGGGAATTGGGATGAAATATGTCATTCTTGGGGGAAGCGGATTTATCGGCAGTGCCCTGACCCGCTTCTGGCTGGAGCAAGGGCATGAGGTGGTGATTATTACTCGTAAATCGAAGCTAGGAGATCGCGCCCTGACGGATGTGCAGAAACCATTACTCTATTACACGTGGCACGATATTGAGCAGAATCCTCTCCTCCTTCGTGGAGCGGAGGGAATCGTTAATCTGGCGGGAGCCACGATTAACCAGCGTTGGACACGAAAAGGGAAGCAGGCCATTATAGACTCGCGATTGAGTACAACACAAGCTCTGGGTCGATGGCTAAGTGTGCTGGGAAATGAGGGACCGAAGGTGATCGTTCAAGGTTCAGCGGTGGGCATCTATGGCACTTCCCTCACGCAGGAATTCACGGAGCATTCCTCATGCGTTCATCCCGATTTTCTCTCTGAAGTTACGGCCGCATGGGAAAAGACAGCCCAGCAGAGCATTCAGACAGCGACTCGCCTTGTTCTACTGCGGACAGGTGTGGTGCTTGGCAACCAAGGTGGCGCCTATCCTCTGATGCGCCTTCCTTTCCTGCTTGGAGTCGGCGGTCGAATCGGCACAGGCAAGCAATGGGTTCCCTGGATTCATATCGGAGACCTGGTCTCACTTATCGATTTCTGCATAGCACATCCTGAAATCTCAGGCCCGGTCAATGCAGTCAGCCCAAATCCGATGACGAATGAACAGTTCGGCCACACGATCGGCCGTGTCCATCATCGGCCTTTCTGGCTCCCACTGCCCGCCTTTGTACTCCGGGCTATACTAGGAGAAATGTCCCTTCTGTTACTAGAAGGACAGCAAGTCGTTCCCCAAGCTGCCATTTCATCCGGGTTCAAATACACCTATCCTCAGCTAGAGGAAGCCGTTGCAAATCTTAAAGACCAGAAACGCCATTGACCGGACATCACATTGCCTTGGGGCACCACATTGCCAACAATTAACGCGAACCAGCCCCGGCTGATCCTGACAACTAAATCAGGCCCGGGGCTAGATTAACTCCGCTGGATCATTCACCTAAGAGGCTTTCGCTGTATGACCAGCGCAGAGCTTATAGGTGCTGTCAGCGATCAGGAATATATCACCGGGTTCAAGCGGGTATTCCTTGTAAGGGGCGATAAGCTCCCCTTTGAGCAACGTGCCATTGCGAGAGCCCAGATCCTTAATGCTGCAGCCCTCTTCACGGATCATTAGCTCGACATGCGCCCGAGATACGCCCGCAGCCTGCTCAACGTAATGAGCAATCTCCTCTGAACGGCCAATCACAAAGCTTCCCGGCTTCAGGACGATGATTTCCGGTGCATTCCATTGTTCTTCCTGGGCGGCGTATCTTTCCAAGCGAAACGCTGCAGTTGGCGAGGCTGTCTTTGGTGAGACAGAATTATGGCTAAGCAGAACGGTCGCAGGCTGATGCAAGGACTCCTCAACTAAGGGTAGATTAGCTTGAACCTTCAGCTCATTTTCCAGTTCCCCTACTTCCACAGCCTTCGACCGAAATGCATCCTGCTTCCATGAACCTACGCGCTCCCCTCCACCTGTCTCTGGCGCATCCTGCCCAGATATAACGGACTTTGGCTTAGGCAAATGTAGCGAATTCTCTCCTCCCCAGACTCCCCCGTTCCAAGGCTGCTTCCAGTTTACGGCCTCATCATCGGTCATCTCTCCTTCATCAGAAGAACGGCGACTTAAGTGATCCATCATCTCAGACAAACTGGCCATGATCACTTCCAGCTTCCCACCGCGGATTAACAGCAGCATAACGGCCATAATTAACGAAATTCCAGCACATACATACAGCCCCCATGAGCTGGGAGCATCGAGATAAAGAAACTTCCAGCATAGCGCAGCGGCAAGCAGAGAACCCAGTAGATAATATGTAAATTTACCACGTGGTTTAATTGGCTCACTCTCATCATCAAGCTCGGTGTTATCCGCCAGATCCCATATTTCAGCTTGGTGATTATGAATGGAGTGAGGCTGAAAATGGGCTTCACCGCTCCCCTCTAACTTTGCAGCCCTTGAATGGACATGCTTCTGTATTCGTCTCTGCCGATCTTGAAGCTTGCCTTCTACAGAATGCTCGGAAGCCTGAACGTATTCCCTGATCATTACCGGTGAATTCTCTGATTCATATCTATCATTCCCCTTGGCGGCAACCATTTTCACCGCTTCTGAGCGATCCCCTCCCAGCAGATCTAGCAGAATTTTTTTCAAGGTGGCCGTAGAGAAGAGCTCATCCCCGCAAAAGCTAACGATCCGCTGAATCCCATCTCCCTCAACAGCCGTTACACTGTTCAAAATCCGGGTAATCAAGGTCAACAGCGATAGCCCTAATCGCTCCTGTCCCGCCGGTTCCCGAATAGGAACATAGGTCAAATACAGCATTGCCGATGCGAGCGGCCCCTCGACAAATATAAAATCCTCATCTATTAAAAAATTGAGCGGAGACAGCATATACTGATCGCAGTCATCCAATATCGCTACAATTTGCAGCAGTAAGCTATAGAACTCCTGCGCGCTTAACTTATCGCTCTTCAGACATTGAGGTAACATGCGCCTGCCAGTAATTTCGTAATATAAGCTGACCTCAAAATTTATCTCGCGAAGATCAAGCGGCAGCAGGCCGGGAATTTCCATCGAGGCCAGCATCGTATGCTGAACCCGGTTAATATCTCTGGAGTGCAGACCGTTTGCTCCCCTCAGAATCATATAGGTACCGCCATTCCTCATAAAATCGACGTTAAATGCCGGCATTCAAAGCCACTCCCCTTACTAAGAAAAAGTTAAAATGGCGTACACCGCTCCTGGCAGAACAGCCAGCATAAACGGCATCTGCAATTGCTTCTTCGTTCCCTCCTGAATCGGGCTCAGGCTTTGTAGCAATATAACCCCGAACAAGCTATGCACTACATTACGAATCCGCATAATGAATTCACGCCGCATGAGCAATATGAATATGCCAATAATCCCCGCGGCAAGAATAGAATACATAAGAATCGATAGAGTCAGGCCTAACCCCGTCCAAGCTCCAATCCCGCCAAATAGCTTCACATCGCCTCCGCCTACCGCACCGAACAAATACATAATGAACATCAGGGCGAAGCCCACCGCTGCGCCCTTCAGAGCAAATAGAACCCCTTCCATCCCCCCGGAAAAAGCATGAAATGCTAGTCCCGAGATGAACCCGATAATCGTGATCTTATTAGGAATCTTCATCCACCTGATATCTGTAATAAATGCCGCTATCAGCACAATCAAGCAACCCCAGTATTCCAATGGCATTGGCGCTTATCCCCTCCGATAAACTCTAGATTATCTGCTTGCTCCGCTTGGCCCGCCTATTAGCACAGCATAATAGTCATTTACGCGGACTTTCAACATCGAATTGAGCGGTTGTTCGCAATCCATCCTCTGTCTCGATCACAAAGGTCCACGTCCCCGGCGTCGTATTTCCTCCGACCAGCCAATTCCACTCCACCTTGCCATCTTCACCTGCAGTCGCTTCTCCTAAATATTTGGCCTGGCTAACTCCGCTTTTATAGTACACAGTAAGCTTAGCTGTCGCGCCCGGCTTGATCAAGGCTTCTACCAGAGCGCGATGCCCCGCGTAGGCTGGCTCTGGCTTGGAGAGAATGACCGCAGGCTGCCCTTCCTCCTGCTCCCCATCTCCGTCTTCCTGATCAAGCTCGCCAGTATCCCCGATCCACAGTCTCTCCTCCGCCTTTGCCTGTAGCCTGATTGGCTGCTGGGTAAACGGCATTTTGATCGGCAGCTCATAGCTGAGCTCTAAGCCGAAATAAGGCGTTCTCCCGTTCTTTAAATCAGGAACCACCAGGCGGTTAACATGCAACCGTTCTTCATTCAACGTCGTATCTGCCACAAAAGTTTGAAGCAGCGGCTTGATTACCGGGTCGAGTACGCTCTCCAGAACGTTATTCTTCAGCTCATGCAAAGGCTCGTCCCCTCTGCGGGCTGCAGCCCGCACCCAATCGGAAATGGGCTCCGGCAATGCTACAGCATATTGATCCGCCCACTCCTCAAGAGACAGGCTCGGCATCTTCCCCTCCGATACGGCCCCATCCCCTTTCTCCGCGTGACCTTGATTATCGCTGGAAGCCGCCGAAACGGCCAATGCTACAGGATATATATGAGCCGACACCTGCTTAACGGCATTCGAGGCTACAATTTGCATCTGACTGGAGATCAGCGTCATCTGTACCACATAAATAAAGAAGAAGATGACAGTGATAAATACCGGCATCACCAACGTAGCTTCAAGCACAATGCTGCCGCTACTGCGGCGGGAAGCCACCCACCCGCGATCAGGGCGACCGGTTGAATCAATATGAGAAGTCCGCTTGCTTGTTAACATAATACCGACTTCCTTCCACTCTTCCTTGCAAGACCCCGGTAGCCCCTAGCGACTTAGCTACTCCAGGCAGGAACCATACTGGCATAGACAGAGTGACCCCTCCCCTTAGATAGGTCGCACGCTGCTCTGTGCGTATTCCCGTGTTCATCCGGATGACCCCCAGTATCCGGGACAATCTCCGTTCACTCGGGCCATGCATCAGCAGGAAGATGCGCAGATGATCCCTATAGGTCAACCTCACCTTCATATATTCGCTAAGCAGAAGACTTCCTTCCTTGGTCAGCATCAGCATATCCTTCACGGAATGCTGAATTCCATACAATAGAGCAGAGGCGAGAATCAGCAGTGGATTGCCTTTATGCAAATTTTTCAATAAACCCTCCATCGTGCGAATCGCCAGCCGCAACGTGAAGATTTCCCCATAAGCAGCCGCAATATTTCCTGCCGGATTGTGAAAGCCATACAATATGTATTCAATCTCTTGTTTCCCCGGCGTAAACGAATCGCCTAATGCTTCAGTAACGCTCGAGTCCCCATTGCGCAGCAGTTGTTCCAATGTACTGATATCAAATAAGGAAAAATAATGCGCGATGTACTCCCCTTGAAAAGCCGCATCCGACATAGAGTCCAATATCCGGGATAAGCCGCCATAGAAACCATCCATCCCCGCCATTGCTTCTGCGCCAGCCCCTGTCGGATCATCTCCTATCTTCATTTGACCATCTCCTTCGCCAGACGAGAGAGACTGATTAAAGCTAAGATTATCATTATAGAAAATTTGCAGCTGATCAAACTGTTTCTGGACATCCTTGAACTTATCCTTCAGGCCTGAGATCCTCCCGATTAACCCTCTCGCTTCCTTAAGCTCCGTCCCGGCCTGCTGCTCGATATTACGCCGCTCCCGATCAGAAGCACGGTGCTGCTCAAGCAGACTTTGGTTCTTCTCCAGGATATTGCCACTGCCCTTATCAAAGTATTGACGCAGGTAAGCACTTGTTGCTTGACTTAGGCTGCTCACCGCAGCATATAAGGAAGATTCCGATATGGAAGCCGCCAGAACCGAACCCTCCCATCCGAGAAAAGAGCCTGCCGCCACATAAAATGAATTGAACTCCGACTCCTGCCGCTCGATATCTCCCTCCAGACTCGCTATTAACTCGTCAGTAAGCAGCAATGATCCACTTTTCTCGCGGATAGCAGCGATCTCATCGCCAGTTGTAACACCCTCTTGATCACCAGTTCCTTCATATGCCGCCACATCGTTATAGCCTCCAAGTACAGGACGCTGCTCAGCTTCCTGGATCGTACTCTTCATCTGACCATTTATCACGATAACTTCCTTAAGTAGCTCCCTGGCTTCTGGCAGCAGGATCGCGTGACGGGCAGACGAATGCTGAACGCTTCGATTCAAACCGCTGAATAGCCCCATGGTCATGGATCGATATATAGCAATTTCATAGGAATACTGGCGTTCCTCCGGCTCTCTGTACATGTCCTCTGCATACATGGCCGCATAATTCGCATACCCCTGCGCTACGGATACAGCTGTGCGGCTTCCGCTCGAACCACCTGAACGCGGGATAAGAGCAGCCACCTCATTCACTGTTAAGGCCGCGGAGCGCTGCTTCTCCAGCATTTCATCCAGCTTCGCCTCCCGCTGATTATATAGCTTCTGCAGCTTGCTCAGCAGATCGACAGTATTAGAAGCCTCCTTCATCACATTGGATAATGGCTTGAAGCGGTTCATAATCTCGATCGCAAAATCAATCGGAGCCTTATACTTCATTTCCTCCCGGATTTGCCGTTCAAATACTTCATAGGAGCCAAGTGGCCGCAGCAGTTCAACCGTCGATGAATCCAGCTTCGCAGTCATTATCGGAATATCGTCCTTCCTCTTCGATAGAGTCATATGGTCCTGTAGCACCTTGGACATGATGTAATTCGCATCCGTATCCCCGTATGCAAACAAACCGTACTTCTCCACCAGCTGCGGATCAAAGGAGGATAGAACCGACCTGACTGCCGAACGAGCCAGCATCTCTGTCTTGGTCTGCAGGGCTGCCATTCTGGCAAAATCGATAAATATCGATACAAACGCGAAAACAGAAGCAAAGATAACTACTAGAAATATCGTCACTGCCCCGTGCTCCGCATCTTGCCGCCTCTTGAACAATGAATTTCCTCCTCCCCTGATCCCGCCTACTCGTCTATATCATCATTACGTGATATTCTCGCCGCATCCGCTTGAGTCATGGCTGTTCTCCCTGCTTGCCAAACAGAGTCAACGCCTTCCCTGCTTCACGCTGATCCATTGCTTCGCCGCTACGGCCTTTGAATTTGGCTCCATAATACCTCGCCAAGTCCACGGTTCGAATCCACTCTACCGGATCGACAATGTAGGAAACAGCCTGACCCGATTGGGCGAGATCCCCGATGATCTTCTCTAGAGGAACAAGGGGAACCAACCTTTTCAAGCTAACCTTGACCTTGCGCAGCAGCAGTTTATTCTCATATTGCATTCTTCCGTTAAGTGAAGAAGGAAGCAGTTCACCAGTTGCCGCAAGCTTCTTCATAGGTAGCGCTCCTCCGTCCGAGTAACTGACTGGAAGGGACAGATCCGAAGCGGGCAACTCGCCACTCCAGCCGAAGATGGCCTGCAGCATGCCATCATCCTTAAGCCGCCAATAGAGCGAATCATACTTTCCCGCTTCATAGGCGCCGGTCTGCGGCTTGCGATAGCTGTTATCCCAGGCATAGGCACTGCGTTCGGCAGCAATGGCTGCTGCTTGTCCCAGCGCAGCATTCTGATATAGATACATACAGAAGAAGAGCAGAACTAACACAGCCGCAAAAATAGTTGGAAGCACGAGCGAAGCTTCAAGAATAAAACTGCCCTGCTGCTCACGTATCAGCCGCTTCATCAATCATTAACCTGCATCATCCATGAAGCTTTCCGTCTTGTTCTTCGCTTTACCCAGCAAGCTTTCTAATATCTCCTTCAGCTGCTTACGGAAGATAATAGCCAAAATAACGATAACAGCGATGATCAGAATCATCTCCAGCATTCCCAAGCCGTCTTCGTCCCGCAAAAATGTCCTGATCCTGCCTGTGAATATACTTAACATCCGATACCCTCCCAAAATAATGTTCATAGCTCCAGAATCATCAACGCTGGCGCCCCTACCATAACGATGATAATCAGGAATAGTAATAGCATCGGGAACACAAGCTTTGAAGAGGCTTGCTCACCCAATGTCTTACTCACCGCCTTACGGCGTTCCCATAATGTATGGGACAGATCCATCAACGCCAGCACAAAATCATGGCCACCACGGCGATAGTTCAGTAATACAGAGGTTACAAAGGCAGATACCTCCTGAACGCCCAGCCGTTTACTAACTCCCTCCATAGCCTGTTGAAAGGAGTAGCCGCTCTCCCACTCCCGCTGCATTCTGAATAACTCACGATACAATGGATGCTGTTCTTGACCTGCCTTACGCTCCAGACAACGTTTGATAGCCTGCTGTACCGTTGAACCCGCACCGACCAGCAGCACCATCTTGTTAAGAAGCTCTGGCAGCTCCAAGATGATTTCCCTCTCTCTCCTAACGACCTTCTGATGCAGATCCCCGGCAAGTGCGACAGGAACCAGGACAGCCAGAATAGCACCCGGCATAATGACCATAAGGTCACCGTCCAGAAACAGAGAGAGCAAACAAGTGATCACCAGAATGAGCCAGCCATACGTGAGCATTTCAGCCAAAAATAGCAAAGTATACTCGCCCCCGCGCTTATCTCCGCTAATCTTTTGCACCGAGCGCTGTATTTTGAAGAATAAAATAGGAAATCTATGCGACACTCTAAGCTTCTCCAGCAGAAGCAGCATCGGAGGAGCCATCCACTGCAATCGGAGTCCCTCCATCTTCATATCCCGACATCCCTGGTATTTCTCACGGGAGCCTTGGTACAATATGAGCCAGGCTAGCACTAGTGCAGCAATAGCTGCGACGCTATAAACCTTCATTTCGCCTCCTAGACCCGGATATTCATAATTCTCATCATTAGCCAGAAGCATAGTGCGAACAGAGCCAGTGCAAAGAACGATATGATAAGTCCGATCCCGCTATGCATCGGCCTCATATAATCCGGTGAAGAGAATTCCATAAATACGAGAAAAAATAGCGGAGCGGCGGACATCGCCTTCGCTTCAAATCTTTTCTGGGCGATCATCACGCCGATCTCCTGACTGATCTCCAGCTTCTCACTAATAATCGTTGAAGTACGTCTGATCACCTCGACCAGATCTCCTCCAGAGCGCTTGCAAATCGTAAACACATCAGCGAAATTGCTGATATCCTCCAGTCCAGCCCTTTCACTAAAATTGAGCAGCGCCTCCTCAATCGGTTGACCATACTCCATGCGGGTACATATAATACTCAGTTCAGTGATCATATCGCTTGAATTCCCGGGATACAGCAGCTGCAAATCCTCAATCGCTTCACGAAAGCCATTCTCTACCGATCGTCCAGCCGCCAGCGAAGAGGAGAGAGAATAGAGCGCCTGCTTGAAGTGCAATCCTAGCGCCTCTCGACGTTTGCGGAGAAGATAACCGGTCCAGTATTTAGGTGCATAGGCAGCCCCACTGACGAGGATCAGGCTAATCAGCCATGAATGGAAGAAGATATACCCTATCAAAAAACAGCATCCGCCGCCCACCAGCAATGTGGCCACCCTCTGCCTCGGCGAAAGAGTATAGCTCCGGTAATCTGTTAATCCGCTGGACTTCCGGTCATTCGCCTCCATCGCTGCGGGCTTCGTTCCCCCCGATCTTTTTACCCGTATCACGCCATTCTTCCCCCTGTTTCTGACGTCATCCCCTCCACGAAAACACCGGCCATCTGCAGCTTGTCCACATACCTCAGCGGCTGCCCTGTGCGCCTCAAGCTCCCGATAATTCTCCCGTCCTTCTCCGCCTCCTCCTCGAAAACATAGAGCGGATGCAGCACCACCTCCCCCTCATTCATTCCGCATACTTCAGATATCTCCATCACCCGCCGCGAACGATCACGGAGCCGGCTTAAATGCACGATAATATCGATCGCCGAGGCGATCTGCTGCCTGACAACACCAAGCGGTAGATCCGCTCCGCTCAGCACCATCGTCTCTAGCCTGCTGATCATATCAACTGAGGAATTTCCATGTCCCGTCGATAAGCTCCTATCATTGATATTGTGTATATCATCCTCTTGTTTATATTGACTTCCACAATACGCATGATGGGGAGCTATAATAAGTACTGTGGTAGTAATTGAGATAGCACCAATAAAAGATAGTTTGCAAAAAGCATCAGTACCTCCAAATAGGTTTACGTAGCAAGTTGTTGTTTTTTTTGAATCTCTTGAATAAATCTTAGGGTGAATGTAGGAGTCCTGGTTGGGAAATACACCAACCACACGAGTACATCTTCGTATCTCAATCCTCGTCAGTCACCTGGCGAGGCGATGCCTGAACAATTTTACGTCCACAAAGTCGAGCATATTGCATCCTAATCACAGGAAGGAGGGCATAACTTATTTCTCGATAAAACGTGTCTTGACATGGGGAGTATTACAGAAATTAGGATCAAAAAGGTTAGTACAGATTTGCTACAGATTAGTTCCGATAAGGTCAAATGGAGGGGCGAAAGTGATTGGAATGGCAAGTAATTAAGATATGAACCAAATGATCTTTGAGAAGTGCCAAACTTCACCTAACACCGTATTCACACATCGAGCATTCGCCCACGGTCCAGCACGAAGTAAGAAGCGGAGTCGAAAAAGGTATTTCAGTGGTAGCAAGCGGGATAAGCCGGGACGTACACACCGACCAACTGCGCAAGCGCAACCGATATCTGATGGAATCTTAAATGGGCGGAACGTCATGAATAAATGAACGCTAAGTTAAGTAAAATCGGGGATATGTAAATAAAACATTGTAAGACCAATGAAGACCAGAAAAGGACGTGAAGATCATGAATTACATAAGACAAATAAGAGAGTTAGTAGGAACACATCCTATAATAATGGTAGGAGCGTGTGTGATTCTTATAGACGGTGAAGGACGATTATTATTACAGCATAGAACAGATAATGATTTATGGGGATTACCAGGAGGTTCAATGGAACCCGGGGAAGAAATGAAAGAAGTTGCAAAACGGGAACTTTTTGAAGAGGTAGGTTTAGAAGCTAAAGAATTAGAATTACTAGATATATTTTCAGGACCAGATCTGTATTATCAGTATCCACATGGAGATGAAGTATATAACGTAGTTGTGGCTTATATATGTAAAGAATACAGTGGAACAATTAGAGGCGATGAAGATGAAGTACAGGATATCCAATTTTTCGAGTTAGATAAGATACCGAGTCAAATAAGTCCTCCTGATCTACCAATAATAACAAGATTTATAAATGAAGTAAGAGCATGAAAACATTATTTTAGTTAATCGAGGATCCCCGACACCAATTAACACCGCATTCCAACTGCGTGCATTTTCCCTTGATCGCCGATTTCATAGATGTTAATCAGACGATACATTCAACCTGCTGAGTCGACGACCGATGGCATCCATGTAGACGACGGCGTACTCGCCCTGCAATGGGACGGTTCTGCCATTCCTTGATGAGAGGGTACTATTTTGTTTGTAATATTGAAAATGAGCGTGGGCGAGACTTCAATTCCATATAGATTTTGTAAGTGATCCTGAATCTCCCGTTTGCTGACGACTTTGGCGTAGAGGGCGATGATCTGATCCTCGATGCCTGTCACGTTCTACTGATGCTTTATTTGTCCGGTATCGGGGAACGGAAATCTCCTGCTCGCCATAATCGCATATGACGCTCTTCTTAGCTTATTTCCGTCGCGGCTATTTAGCATCATTTTGGCCTAGACCTCATGCTTCTCGTAGTCCGAGTGGGTGCCCATCTCGGCCTCCAGTATTTCTTGGAGCGTCTCTGCAAACATATCTTTCAAGGCGTTCTGAGCATTCCAGGCAGTAACCAACTTGTTCTCTTTAATGAAAGCCCGTAATTGTTCCTTTGACCAAATTCCCATGTGTTCTCCCAATCTTTCTATCACTTCTATATTTTTCCATTTTTAGGAGTTTTCACAATTTATTCCACGGACTCAAGTGTTGCATGTTTAAAGCTCTTAATTTCGCTATATACCATTTTTATTAAAATTAACAATGTTGTTTGCACTAGGTGATTTCATTTTGATTCTGAAATAATAATTCTGATCGTTTTAGGATTTGGGTTATAATGCTCCGACATAATTGCAATAGCATTTGCTCTAAGTTTCCATTAAAATAAAGGTAGGTCATCGGTTTCTCTCCTTCTGGTTTGATGGACACTTACCAATTTGGAGATACCGATGACTTTTCCTTTTTACTTTTGCGAACTTAATTGTACGTTATCCAGAAAGTTTAATCGGCTTGTCACATAACGAATTCCGACAAGCTGCATAAGAGGAGAAAAAAATCCGCTCAATTTATTAATGAACGGAGGATACTGGCTATTTTTGTTTTTTTACATTGTCTACTTGACAGGGGGCACTTCATAAAATCATTCTTGGACTTTTATTTCTAGTAAGGATTAAGAAAAGACATTCCTATGGAGCATATTTAATAATAAAATTGGCTCAAAGCCGAAATCAGTGCTTGACGGTTTAATCCGAGGATAGAGATAGAAAAACATCTGCAATTCCTGTAATGTTGAAAGTCCGACCAATCAACAAAGGAATTGACATATGCAGACCCAGTATATCAATGAAATGCTCAACTTGCCAGAGCTAAGGATTCACCAAATTCTGTCCATCGATACCGATGAACTTCATATAGATGCTATACCGCTGGGCGACAAGCAGTCTTGTCCATGCTGCGGGTCCGATCAGGATGTCATCCTGAAGGGCAGGAATGAGCCGCGAATCGTCAGGCATCTTCCGGTTTTCGGGAAGAAAACCTATCTGCACGTACCGTCCATTCGCATGCATTGTAATCGTTGCGAAACCGGGTTCGTTTGGGCCTACAAATTTGTCGGACCGAAGCAGCGCTACAGCCGGCTCTTTCGCTCCCATACGGTTGAACAAGCTCTTGGGTCCACAGCTGCGCACAGCGCCCGAATGCAGCGAGTCCCTGCCAGCACGGTACAGCGGATGCAGGAGGAGGCGATTCCAGCTGAGCAGGAGCGCATCCGTGAACAGGCATGGAAGGAGGCAGCGGCAAGCGACCGTCTGGTCCTGGGTGTCGACGATTGTGCGATCAAGAAGGGACATACGTACAACACCGGCATTCACAATCTGCGCGGTGAAACCATGCTGGATGTGATTTCCGGACGCAAGCTGGACGACCTGCGCGCGTATGCCTTGCAGCATCCGGACTTCCGGCAGCTGTCTCCCTATGCGGTGGTGATGGATCTGGCCCCGGCTTATCATACGTGGATCAGCGAATGTTTTCCCGATGCCATCCGGATTGCCGATCGTTTTCATGTGCACGGTCACGTGATCGAAAGCTTGCAGGCGGTACGCAAAACGGTTCAAAGCACGCTGTCACCGCGAGCCAAAGCGTTGCTCAAATCGCAGCATCGCCTGCTAAATCCGCCGAAAGACACACTAACGGAAGAGGGCCAGAAACGTTTGGAAATCCTGCTGGGTTACTCGCTCCTGCTACGAAGCGTATGGGAATGGAAGGAAGCTTTTTCCGTTTGGTACGACAATTCGCCGAATCATGCCGTCGCTTTGCTCGGGTTTGATCGCTGGTGCAGGCAAGGGGATCAGATCGATCATGTTGCCGTTCGAGCGACCTTAAAGACCATGCGCCACTGGAAAGACGCCATTGTGAACTATCATCGTTGTCGCTTCACGAATGCAACCGTCGAAGGACGACACAATCGCATCAAAGCCTATCAACGCCGCCATTATTTCACCCGTAACCGTAGTCGCTACATAGCGGGCATTCTCATTGAATGCAACCGCCATCGTTTATTGGACTGACTGTCAAGCACTGATTTTTAGATTGAGCCATAAAATTCATGTAAAAATGGATGTGCCTCTTCATTTAAACAAAGCTCTATTCTCTGCTTGAAATTACTCCAAGTTACCATCTTTAAGGCTTCCTCAGTTTGAAAAAAAACCTACCTCCAAAGACTCAGGAGATGTTGTTAAGTTCCCACCGATTACTTTACCTAAAAATAAGGTGCTACAAATGCCAAGTGATACATTTTGAAAAACACCACAAAATTTTTTTACCTCAATTTCTATACCGCTCTCTTCCTTGGTCTCCCTAACCACCGCTTCTTTCAACGATTCTCCTTCTTCGACCATCCCTCCAGGCATTTCCCAGCCACGATCGGGGCCTTTTATTAGTAATATTTCGTTATTCTCATTAAGTACAATTGCAAGCCGCAGATAAGTAATGTTTTGGAATCACCAAATTCCCTCCAATAAAACTGCAATTATAGACCCTCGTTTGCCACTCATTCGCTACTCTTATTCGTATTTACTAAAATTGAAGTTATATGTAATATGTATCGGTGTTATGATCCCCATATTAATATGGGGCCATGATTAAATCTTAATACGTTCTTTTTTTATAACCATGGTTAAATATTCGAGCAACTCATGCCGCAAATCCTCTCGATGTAATGCAAAATCTAACGTTGTTTTAATAAATCCAATCTTTTCACCGACATCATAACGAACTCCCAAAAACTCATAAGCATAAACTTGCTCATGCTCAGTTAGTTTGGCAATTGCGTCTGTTAATTGAATTTCTCCTCCTCTCCCTGGCTCCTGATTATCTAAAATCTCCATTATCGCAGGATTTAAAATATATCTCCCCATTATTGCTAAATTGGATGGTGCATGTTCCTTTTTTGGCTTTTCCACAAGATGAGTTACATTATACAATCGTTCATCAAATTGCTCTCCTTTAATAATCCCATAGCGCGTTACATCATTATAATCCACTTTTTGTACACCTATCACTGATGTGTTGTATCTTTGATATTGTTCAATCATTTGCCGCAAACATGGTTTGTCCGCTTTCACAATATCATCACCTAGTAACACAGCGAACGGTTCATTACCGATAAACTTTCGAGCACTCCATATTGCATGTCCTAGACCTTTAGGTTCTTTTTGTCTAATATAATGAATATCAGCCAATTTTGAGCTCAATTGGACTTGCTCTAACAGTTCCAGCTTTCCTTTTTCGAGTAAAGTTTGTTCAAGTTCAAATGAATTATCAAAATGATCTTCGATCGAACGTTTTGCCTTACCTGTAACGATGATAATATCTTCAATTCCGGATTCAACAGCCTCTTCAATTATGTATTGTATTGTCGGCTTGTCTACAATTGGTAACATTTCTTTCGGCATGGCCTTTGTAGCCGGGAGAAAGCGGGTTCCTAAACCAGCTGCCGGGATAATAGCTTTTTTAATTTTCATTTGGCTATCAGCCTTTCAGATCTAATAAAAATGGTATGACAATCTTCCTATTATATTGGTTCTTTATTTTTTCAAATATTTCCCACATCACTTAACACTTAAGCTTGTCAAATCGATTTTCCGATCATGGGGCGATATACATATCACAAGATTAACCATTTACTAATACTCGATATCAGTAATCTGTGACGGTCTAACGAAATTATTTAAGTACATTTTACTCTGAAGTGAAAGAAGCACCTCAATAAAATGAGCTAACAAAGCTCATGGAGATTGCAAATAAATAATTACCTGCAATACGCAAATAATCAAAGCTAATCTAACAGAATCCTACTAATCCTAACTTTGCTGAATTGAGTAAAGTTCCCTTAGTTCACTTAAGACATTGTTATTTTCATTAGCAAAACGCATTAATTCATTAGCAGTCGAAATTTCAATTTTCCCAAGATTCCAACAACGATAATATAAATAACAAGCTAACTCTTTATATTTTTCACAAAAATATAATGTGTTTTTTCTTAATGCAGGTGCTATTTGTTTTGGATTCTCTCGCAAATGATATTGATGGAAATTATATGCCATTCTATTAATTTTCATTTCTCCTCCAGCTCTAAATAGCCTGTATGATAAATCGGTATCCTCCATACCCCAACCAATAAAATTTTCATCAAAATGACCAACACTATCCAAAAGTTCCCGTGATACTGATAAGTTTGCGGTAGTTCCGAGAATCCAAGGAAAGTAAAACCCCTCAAGCTGGTCCCCATATTTGTTAATAATAGCAGGAAAGTTGTCATAGCCATTCCAGACAATGTATTTTTCGAATTCAGGAGTATGAAATCGTTCAATCATTTCCTTCTTAACCAAGTTTATACTTGACCCTTGCAATAGCTCTTTTGACAGTTCTGGATTGTTTGCTAATATCTGAACTAGCTCATTTTGACGAAAAACTATCCCTGGTTGTAGAAACGTTAAAATGTTATGCTTCCATCCAATTACAATTTTATTATCTCCGGTCATGTGTTCCTTTAAATGTTCGCTAAGAAATGATGGGTGAACAATTCTATCATCATCATTGAATACTACGTATTTTCCAACTGCTTCTCTTAGACCGGAGTTCCTAGCGGCAGATCTGCCTTTATTCTGTTGATAGATATATTTAATATTCAATTTACTTTCGTAACTACTCACAATATCTTTAGTATTATCTGTACTACCATCATCAATGATTATTAATTCATATTCATTGAAATTTTGGTTTATAAACGATGAAAGTGTTAAGTCCAAATACATTGATTTATTGTACGTCGGGATTATAACACTAATTATCATTTGGTTCTCCTTTGTATAGGTGAAATTTTGAATATAACTTTAAGGCCTGTCCCCATCGCCACTTTTTTTTGATTGTGCAATAATAAACCTTTACCCTCGGAACCTTTCATTAGGAATTACTTGTTCTTCATGCAAGCGAGAATCCTTTCCAGATTTGATTCTATAACAACATTTTGATGTAAATATGGGTTCGGAGAATCTCCGTCACAGTAAATAACTGGATTTAATAGATAAGGATTCAATTTAAGAGCAGAATAATAGTATTCGTCTGCTTTAGAATCTCCTAATCGGTCATATATTACACCGATATTTAAATAGTTATGAGCAGCATTAGGATCCTTTTCGATTGCTCGAAAGGAAGCACTCAATGCCTTTTCAAACAATCCGAATTTCATATAGTTCATTGCTGAAGCAGTGTGAATTTTTGATTGGAACTGGACATTTGCTGTTTTTATGTTATCCAAAACAAAACTAGCTTTATCGAAGTCATCTTGTAAAATATATAATTGTGCTAAATGAAGTGCTGCTCTATTTCTAATATCAGAAGGAGCTTGTGATAAGATAACTTTTTCCAGATTGACTTCAGCTTTTTTATATTCCCCAACTGCAATGTACTCATTGCCTAAAAGTACTTGTATACCAGGGTCTTTTATTTCCTCCATTGATAATTTAATATATTTTTCCCTTTTCTTGCTTGTCCTTTTACCATCAAGGCTATCCATATGATGTATTGGTGAATATAGCCCTCTATGTATGACACCTCCTAGTTTATCAATTGATGGTCTGGGAGATGGGTGTATCTTTTTATCGTTATAACGAATTTGATCATGATTCCTGAATAGGCGCATCATTTCTATATATGCCCATCTCCCAGTACCCAGATATTGATAAAAAGGTAAATAAGCCCCCATAATTATTTGAGGTGCGTTTGAAATAAATTTTCTTATTTGCTTCATTCCCTCTGAAGTAAGTCTTTCATCGGCATCAATTGCAAGGATCCATTCTCCAGTCGCTTGCTCTAAATAAAGATTTCTTGCCCGATCGAAATAATACTCATCGGAATATATAACTTTACACCCGAAATCTTTTAAAATGTCCAAAGTCTTATCTGTAGAACCATTATCAACAACCAATATTTCATCTGCATATTGAGCTACGCTATTCAAACAATCCTTAATATTATGCTCTTCATTTTTTACCATAAGACAAACTGATAACGAAGACAAAGTATACCCCTTCCCTTCAGAAGTAATTTAAAAGGACTTATATTATTTCTTTTTTATTTACTAATTGAAATGTTTCAGCGTATTTTGCATTCATTTGATACCCACGCCATTCAGCCAATTTGATAAGGTCTTGAAGATAATGAGCCATGTATCCTTTTAATTGCGACTGATGCATAGAAAATGCTTTAACTTTGTTTTCCAGATAATCAGTTATGTCCACATAAACATTTGGTGTAAACTCATTACTTTTTATAAAGTTGCTTTGATTGGTTTGTTCAAAGTAATATAAGTCAAATTTGTGTTTTCTAAAGCAGCTTATGACGGATTCAGATAATATCCGATGGTCCTGATGGCTATCTTTATTCCAATGTGTAAAAATTGCATCAGGATTGAACACTGCGATATAACCGTCTAATTTACTCACCAATTCATATTTGCTAATTTGTTCAACACCACAGGGAAAGTTAGTATCAAAAAACTCATAATCTATTCCCATAAATTCCGATGACATTTTAGTTTCTATTTTTCTGATATCAACATTATTTGGAATTGAGACAATAATATTTTTAATAATGCAACCTTTATCGACAAGCTTTAAGATTGTACCCCCCATTGCAATTTCTGCATCATCTGGATGTGCAGTAAGAATTAGCACCCTTTTCATCGCTTTCCAACCTTCCGATAATATTTTTTAGGATTCTTTTGCTTAACAAAATTTCCTAGCAGTTCTATTACACTTTGAGCATCTGACAGACTTAAACCTAGATGGCAGGGCAAAGTAAAGTGTTTTCCAGCGTAATTGAGAGAATTTGGCATAATTTCTGAGAATTTATCTTTGACACTTGGATGTTGATTAATTTGAATTCCGTAACAATGACCTAATGCTATTCCCCGTGATTTAAAATACTCAACTATTTCCTCAACAATAAAGTTTGTTCCAACTATATATTTATAGTATGGGTGAATCCTCTCATTGTTTATTGGTTGAATTATGAAGTGTTCGCTATATTCACCTAATATGATCCCACTATATAATGTTGCAATTTCATTTCTTTTTTTAATTATCATTTCAAGCTTCTTGATTTGTAAGTAACAAAGGAGTGCACTAAACTCACTTATATACCAGTTCGAAGATAGGAAATGATTAATACCCATTCTATCAGTTCCATGAGATCTAGCTATCATAGCAAAATCAAATAAGCCTTTATCATTTGTTGTTAAACCCCCCCCAGTCCCTCCTGTCACTATTTTAGTTGGGTAAAATGAGCACGCCGATGCGAATCCAATGCTGCCAGCTTTATAATCCTTATATTTTGCACCAAACGCGTGTGAACTGTCTTCAATCAATAGAATGTTCTTTTCAGCACAAATTTTTTGAATTTCCTCAATCTGCTCAGTAACATACCCAGCTACATGTACTAAAATTACAGCTCTTGTGTTAATATTAATTTTTGAAATAAAATCCTTAAGATTAATGCAATAATTCTGTGGGTCAATGTCAACAAGGATTGGGATCCCCTTTGCATTCTGAATAGCGTAAAGAGTTGAAATAAATGTGTTATTTGGGATTAACACCTCCCTATTTTCACAATGTATGTATTTGAGAATAATTTCGAGGGCGGCAGTACCGGAAGAAAGGCTAACAGCGTAATTAGATGATGTTACGTTTCTAACTTCACTCTCAAGATTAAAGGTGTATTGTCCATCTATTAGAACACCTGATTCTAGTATATTTTTTGAATGGGTCAGAAAAGCAGTTTTATCTTCACTACTAAACCATGGTAAACTGTTTTTTATATTCAACAGCGAAACTCTCCTTTTCACTAAGAAAGTATGTTCTTATATCCTGCCTAGAGGCTTGAAACAACCAATCTATAATAGATAAATTGTTCACAAATTCATTGCTATAATTTTGGCGGTATGTAGGATGAATGAAGTTTTGAGAAACTAATTTTATTCCTTTCTCTTGAAATTGTTCTCTTTCAAGATAACTACTGTCTCCACCATAAATATAGCAATCAGAATCTAATTTCATGCAGATATCTACCAGTCTTCCTGTTTTCCCTAGTTGAACTTGGAGGTCAGACGAAAATATCATTTGGGATTCTAAATTAAGATAATCGAGAATACTCTTTATAATATCCATATTTAGGTCAATAAGAAATGTATTTTCCTTTTGATAAATGTGTTCAAGTCTTTCAAAAAAAGGAGAAAAATTGCTGCTACCCTTATACGAATAATACAAAGTATCAAGATGTTTTTTTCTCCAATTTATGTCATATGAAATTTCGATCTTGTTTAAATACTTATTAGATTTATTTTTTTTGACTGGGACTGATAGTAATACAGTCCCATTTTTAGTCAAAATGGTGTTTCTATTTTGAAATTGATTTTTAGAATAGTAAACATCATCTAAAACTACAAACAAATCAGAAATTGCAATTTTATGTATCAACCCAATCCAAGGCAAAAAATTAGGCTGATGGATTCCTACCATTTTAGTAGTCATATATCATCTTCACGCCCCTTTTACAAATAATATCCGTGCTTAAGGTCAAACTTATCAAGTCTAGGAGCGTTGATACTTCCTTCTAAAAAGGAATCCATAACTTTGTTGTATTTATGGTGTCTGCACATTCTTAGATCGCACCCACCTCTCTTCATTTGGCTATTCAACTTATTAATAACATTTAAATGTTGTTCTGATCCCCAAATCTCATTCATTGTTTGGTTATTAATATTACCTATGCAGAATTCCTTATTAGCTCCATATGGTACCTCAATAAAAACTTCACCAAGGGTTGAAATTAATAAATTGTGCCCCATCATAACAGTCCAACAATTACTTGCCGGTTGTATATCTTTTGGGGGCAACAAACTTCTCAAAAAGTCATCTACGTACTCCTCATTAATGTTCATTTTACGTCTAACCAACTGTTCAAGTTCATTTTTCTGATCTTTTGATAGTTCTACATCCTGACCTTCCTCAAAGTTGTTCACACATCTCATAAATATATATTTAGTATTAAGATTTTTGTAGAAATCATATATTTCAGGTAAGTATTTATAATTAACCCTATTGATCAATAGTTTTGCCGAGACCTCTGGGTAGACTAACCCCATCTCCTCTTTCATTTTGATAAGTCTTTTAATATTCTCAGTCTGAACTTTAAAACCATTAGTCAATACAACGTTTCGAAATAACTCTGGTGTATGCGCATACACACTTATCGCAATGAAATGAAGTTTCTTTAATATTTCGGGTTTCAGCATTCCACGTAGCATTATTCCATTAGTGACTAGACTTGGTTTACAAAGTTCTCCATAATTTTGCTCTTCAATTAAAGTTGGAAGATCGACTCCGCCATCTCGCCAAGACAAAGGTTCGCCACCACCAGTATAAATGATGCCACGAGTCCCCATCTGAATTAATTCCTCATGAGTCCTTCGTATTACTTCAAGTTTATTCTTTTGTAAATGCTTGTTTCTTTCTTCATAAGAACAAAATACACAATGTTGGTTACAAACAGCCGTCAGTTGGAAGTCAACGGTCCAAGGTGCTGGAGCAATTCTTAAAAACTCCTCCCGAGTAAGAGTTCCATTAAAGTTTTGTATTCTGCCAGTGTATAGCACCTTATCCTCTTCAAACTCTTCTTTAGGCTTATCTAAAACCGACAAGGGGGTAAGACCTTTTTTTTTCAATTTCATTTTTCATTCCTCATTTCATAGTATTTTTTTAAATTGGTCTGGAGCGTTGGTGATTAAGCCAAAGTAATAAGCCAAGTAGTGAACAATCCGATTTGAAGCGTTTCCATCTCCAAACGGATTATTAGAAATTTTCATTTTTTACAAACCACTTCGTCTGTTAGCAAGGATCGGCAAATATTATATATGTCCGTTTCTTTGGTTCCCATTATAACAACAGAATTAGAAGCAATTTATCTCTTACTTTTCAGTAGTATCTCTCGCGTGCTAAAGACTGCAGATTCTTCTTGTAAACCACCCGTATGACTAAAAACTAAATAAGAGCGTGCAATTAGGTTAACCATGTCAGCAAAATCTAAAGGCTCTAATAAAAATATCCCTTCTTGATCGGAGAGAATACTATATGCGATTTCTCTCACTATCGGGTTTAGATGTACAGGATAAATTAAAATCGAATCTGGGTTGTGTGTCACCGTGTACTAAAACCATGTCGCTTCTCTTTTTCAAAGACTTCTCATAAACCCGTAATAATCGTTGAGGTTACTTATACGAGTGTTTGATTCTCTTTCATAATATTTAGAGCTTCCTCGCTATACTAGGTGCCTGGTGTCTGTTTAATTGAGTGTTTTGCATAATTCCGTTTCAGAGAAGAAGCGATAGCATATTCACTGTCGTTAAGGGGTAATTTTCGAAAATGGTATTATATGGGTGAAGAAAAGGGCAGACTTGCAGAATTTTAGAACAGCTCGTTTTTTAAGCGGCAGCCCGTTTTGAATGATGAGAAACGGCGAGCGCAGATGCAAGCAGAACAATGGCATTCAAATACTGGTGAGTTGTGACTTTCTGAATGCCCCGGACATGTGCGGCGTCTGCCGTCAAATAGGTTTTCAATCGGGAGTTGCAGCGTTCTACGCTGGTTCGTTCATTGTAAAGTTCCTTCCAACGCTTTGTATCCCGATGAGGGATGCTGTATCGCCGGAGATCATCCTTCGCATTTACTTTGACGACCATTCCATAGTTTGAAGACGAGCAGGCAGCCATGCCAAGCGGACAGTCGACTTTACCCGTGGCATGCGGGCAGCGAAATTTATGCATATCGCCGTCAACTCCCCAGTATGTCATCGCATAACCCATGGAACAGCACGGTGTTCCGTTCGAGGTCATGCCAGCAGGCGGTTCCTTCTCCCCCCGCAGATTAAGGGGAATGATGGCTTGTGCCTTGACGTTGCGGGCGGCCTCATAAACTTTCATTTGGTCGTAGCCCGCATCGAGTATGAAAAATCGTGTGCTCGTCCTGGACGCTGTTTTCTCGATCAGGCCCGGCGCCATTTCTCCATCATTGACATGCGCCGGCGTTACTTCCAAGGCGATCGGCAATTCACTTTTCGTATCGACCGCCAGATGAATTTTGTAACCAAACCATGTGATTTTATTGCCGAAGGAATCAATTTTTGCGCCCCAGTTCGCATTACCCGTTTGCTCGCTTTTGCGTTTGGGCTGCTTTTTCTCGTAAGCGCGGAGAGCGGCGCTGTCTATGGCGACGTTACTGCCTTCTATGATACCTTCCTGCTGACAGCGTGTGACCAAATCCTCAAAAAGCCGTTTTGCCAAGTCCTTTCTCGTCAGTTCTGAGAAAACTCGGCTTAATGTGGATATGGAAGGAGCTTCTCGATCCAGCGGAAGACCACACTGATAACGAAACCGGAGATCCGTATCCAAACGCTTATGCAACCCTGAAAAGGTACTTATTCCTTCAAGCGGCGCAGCCAAGAGTGCTCGTAGAATACCTTGTCTGCAGTATCCCTCAGCGCCTCGGGGTGAACGGCTTCTCAGTTCCTTGGCATACGGTCTCAGATCGAGAGAACTGAAGAAGATCGGCAATCTCTCCTTGGGTTGAATTTTTAAAAGTTCTTCGAAGGAAAACAGACATTCTTGGAGAATATACAAAGTGACTTCCTCCATCCTTGAGGTTTTTGGGTTTGGTCACTTGAAAACTTCTCCAAGTTGGGGTGAAGTCCCTTTTTTATGTCCGAAAATCCTTACGGCTCAAGGCCTCAGATTACTGCAAAACGCTCAATTATGAAAATGCTAATTGCATAGTAAGAACGTTGCTAGAGCGGGATGATAAATGAGAATCTCAATAAGTGGCGGCGAAATTTGATTTTTGACATTTTCAAGGTAACTCTTTAACTTGAAGAGCCCTGGAAACTGGTTTTACTTAATTCAAAGATAAATACAATAATTTATTAAGTAGTATTCCATTTCGTGTTTTGACCCATACTACTATTAACATTAATAAGTAACGTGTTCAATTGGAACTTTCAACCTCCATACATATCCGAAAATTGTAATTGATGGTAATACAATTTATTGAGCATTAATTGCTGATGTGTCCCTCTCTCTACAATTCTTCCATCCCGGATAACAAAGATATAATCGGAGTTTTCTATGGTCGATAAACGGTGGGCACTATATATCGTCGTTTTACCGGCTCTAACTTTGTCTAGGTAGTTCAACACCAACCGTTCAGTATCACTATCTAGAGCGGAGGTAGCCTCGTCTAGAATCAGTATTTCTGGATCTCTAACAATTGCTCGAGCAAGAGCTAAACGTTGTTTTTGCCCTCCAGAGAGAGTAATCCCCCTTTCGCCAATCAATGTTTCAAATTTTCCAGGCATATCATTAATAAAATCAAATACTTGCATTGAATTACACATCTCTGTGACCATTTCAATTGATATGCGAGGGTCTCCAAGGGTAATATTGTCCATGATAGTTGCAGGAAATATAAACGGATCTTGTTGAACGAAGGAAACCCTTCTCGACCAATCATGTTCATTCATTTCCGTTATCGGTAGACCATCAGCCACAATTGCTCCGGTAGAAGGTTTATGCAATCCGGCAAGCAACTGCAAAAGTGTGGATTTACCGCTACCACTTGCTCCTACGAAAGCAACTTTTTTTCCTATTGGGATTTGTAAACTAAGATTGTAAATAAGCCACTCCTGAGAATTTTCATCATACGAAAAACTGACATTCTTAAACTGAAGCTCTGTTATAGCTCCAGCGATGACACATTCTCCGTTTTTTTCGAGATTGCAGTTCTCATCCATTACAGCATTAAGGCGTTCCAGACTTGCCACTGTTCCGTAAGTTGAAAGTATACGTTGAAACAAATCATTTAAGGAGTTCAGCAGCAATGTACTTAATTGATAGATGACAACAAAAGAGCCAACGGAAAGCTTGTCGTTCATGATGAGATAACCGCTATAAGCTATAATAATTAATTTACTTCCCCACACTAAAGGTTCAGAAAGCAATACTTGGTTGTTGCTTACCCTTCCTTCGGTTAGAATATTTCTGAAATACCGTTCAAATAACTGATCAAATTTCTTTTTCTCATAATCGATACGGTTGTAAGAAATTGATTCACGTGTAGCAGAAATACTCTCTTCCATAAATAGCAAGATGTCCGACTTCGAATCCAGAACAGAGCGGGCGCTTTGCTTTGTGCGCTTGGAAAAGTAATAAACTGAAGCAAGGTATAACAATCCGATAAGGCAAAGCAACATAAAGATCACACGATGCTCATTCAATATGATTATCAAAATAGCTAGGATCTTGATGAGAATACCAATAATCTTAGGAGTATAGTCTGCGATACCTGCAGAGAGATTAATCGTATCTCGAGTCACATAATTCACATAATTAGAAA
Source organism: Paenibacillus aceti (assembly GCF_003614185.1). Classification (GTDB taxonomy): domain Bacteria; phylum Bacillota; class Bacilli; order Paenibacillales; family Paenibacillaceae; genus Fontibacillus; species Fontibacillus aceti. The sequence continues at coordinate 55,370 of NZ_KZ987724.1, read as the reverse complement.
TTCGCTCTCCATAAAATTTCCCAATCGGTAATCGAAAGACTATTTGCATGAATTTTTTGCACAATATCCTGTACAGGGAAAACTGCAGGGTTCCGTTGTAAAAAGGGGCCAAAGTATGCATAGTAACATATAATAAAATCAGTGCGAGGAATAACAACATCGTCTGTCCAAAAAACTCCGTTTTATCGCCTAGCATGTAGGTATCAATGATAATACGTTGTATGTAAATAAGAGAAATCTCTGATAAGCTTTCCATTAACCATAAGACGCCCCCAAACATTAAACCCCAACGTATATTCCTGATTGAATCCAATATCCACCTGCTAAACATGGTCATACTCCCCCGAAAGCAACAGGCTATAAAAAAAACCTCGACTTTTTACAAGCTCATCGTAAGTTCCTTCTTCTACAACTCTGCCTTTGTGTAGCACAATTATTTTATCGTAATCCTTAATTGTGGTAAGTCGATGGGCGATAGTAATTACAGTACGATTCTCTGCTAGTTTGCATATCGCTTTTTGAATCTTCTTCTCTGTCAAATTGTCAAGTGCAGATGTTGCTTCATCAAGAATGATCACTGATGGATTCTTCAGAAAAAGTCTTGCCAAGGCAATTCTTTGCTTTTGGCCTCCCGACAAAACTAGCCCACGTTCCCCGACAATAGTATCATATCCATGCTCCAACTCCATGATAAAATCATGGCATTCTGCTGATTTCGCAGCTTGAATGATCTCCTCTCTTGTGGCATCACCTCTTCCGAAAGCAATATTCTCCATTACGGAACCACCGAAAATAAAATTCTCCTGATGTACTATTCCGATTTCTTCTCGAAGTCCTTTCAAGGATAATTGTTTGATTGGAATACCATCTAGGGTGATTCTCCCCCCTGTGACTTCATAGAAACGGCATAGCAATTTAATTATTGTTGACTTCCCTCCTCCGCTCGTGCCGACCAGTGCCGTTTTTCGATTAGCCTCAATTCGCAAATTTAATCCACTGAGTAATTCTGGTCTGCTGGGATAACGAAAAGAAACTTCCTCGAATAGTATCTCTTTCTTTACTTTTCCGAGCACACAAGGGTTTGATGTTTCTTTTACTTCCGGTTCTAAATTCATAAAAGAATACAATTGACTGGCATTTTGGATCAATAAACGTTGCTCCATCATCACAGTAAGAAACTGAGCAACAGAATTAATTAAAATAAAATAATAGAATAGGAAGGCAGAAAATCCTCCAACCGTAATTTCCTGATGATTAACCAAGAATAGTCCGTACAAGAAAACTGCAATAATCCCGGTATATACCGTAAATTGTCTGAACGAATTCCTTAATAGGTTAAACAGCATTGAGTATTTCCAGACAAACAAAAATTCATCAATAACATTGACGAACCGTTCCATTGCCCAGAGTTGCCTTCCAAATATGCGAATCTCCGTCAAAGCGTTCAAAGTCTCATGAGCCTTCTGAAGTACTAACTTGCGTTTAATTGGCCATAACTTAGTGTAATATGCAGCTCTGCGCTCAAACTTCGGGCTGAGAACATAATATATCAACAAGCAGGGCAGTAAAAGTAACGAGAGCTCCAAGTGAATGGTCAAAATGATACATATGACAACACTCATGATTAGACCTTGTTTCACTAACTCTGGTATCAATAAACGGTACATCTTTTGCACAGATTCAACTTCCTGCCCAACCATACTTAATGTTTCACCAATTGTTGTTCGTTCGAAATAAGCGAAGCCCAATTCTCTGCTTTTACGAAAAACGTCCCATTGGATATCCTTTGCAGCATATTCCTGAATACTACGTTGAACCGAATTTTTCCATACCGTAATGCCGGTTATCAATAAAACAAGTACCAGCATAAAGGCGACAAAATAAATCAGTCTACGAAAATCCTGTTGTGGAATAATGACATCAATGATATATTGCACACCTTTGGGAATTATCATTTCAAATAATGTTACCGCGATCCCAAGGGACAGAAATAATCCAACCTGATTTCGGTAAGGTTTTAAATATGAAAATATCCATTTATATACTGACAGATATCCAAACTTATTTGTTTTAAAAATTGATGTGAATAAGTTCATCGTAGGTTAAACAAACTGGCGGCATGATGCTTGGCGTAAGCGATATAATCCTGAGCTAAAGCAGTATCGCTTATCTTAATATAATTTTCATAAATAGCATTTGCCTCCGACAAAGTAATTTTTGATGAATGAGCAAATGTTCTGAGCCATAGCATAATTAATAGCGACGTTTTATCGTCCATACTATATTTTTCGTACATGTAACGAGCATTGGCGAATAATTCGTTTTGTAACTCTCTTTCCCGGGGATGCTCTTGGTGATAATTTATCGCTTCTGGGTTAAACACAAAGCTATACCCCTTCAGGTAAAATTGAAAGGCAAGATCGGTGTCCTCCCCCCCCCAGCCATTGAAGTTCTCATCTACAAGTTGTTCGTCCAATCTTTGATAAGACATGTTGCCCGTTGTAGCCAGAACCCACCCGAAATGAAAATTTTCAAGTTTATCAGTAAATACTTTTCTGACCTCAGGGAAATTATCTGGCCCCTCAAATAAGTAACATCTACGAATAGCCTCATGGAAATTATCTCGCAAAGTATCGGCCGTAAGTAGCTCTTGTTCCTCTTTTAGTATTCCCTCAACATTTTTTTTGTTACGGACGAGCAAATCCATATATCCCTTTTTGACAGAATCAAAAATCTTAAGTGAATTAGTATATTTTCGAAGTACACAATGTTTTGAACCTATGACTACAGTTTTCTCCCTTGATGAAAGCGCATCCATATGTGCTTTAACAAAATTCTCATCAGGAAGCCGATCACTGTCAATATGTATTATGTAGTTCCCTTGAGCGAGTTTAAGACCATGATTACGAGCAGAACTTCTTCCCAGATTTGGCTGCTTGGTATATTGAATATTCAGCATCGAATCATACTTATTTACAACCCTCTCAGTCTCATCATCTCCACCGTCATTAACGATAACCACCTCAAAATCTTTGAATGTCTGCCGTGTAAACCCCATCAGAGTACAATCTAACTCGGCAGCTTTATTATATGTTGGTGCTATTACAGAAAATCGCGGCATATATCAATTCCTCCTTAAGCAAAAGTATATATGTCATTGTTGTTGCAACAGCAATCTTCATGCTTTTCAATTATATTGAACTCTACAAAATGGATTTTTCTAACATTCATTCACCTACCTACTGATAGATTAGTATCGCAGTTTGCATCAATTAGGTTTTTTGGATAAATCATGTATAAAACCTATTAATATTTTAACAATACCACATTTAAACATATATGTCTCTTTTTTTGGATGTGGTCTCAAAATTTCAGGTCACAATTAATACTGATATTTTCATGTCAAAAAACATTCATCGGCTAGGGCACGCGCTAAAACAAACAACATCAAAGTATCTAGCGAGAGAAAAATCTCATTCTGTTATTTATAGTCGAAAGCATCAATGCTCTTCACACCACTTTTATATTATTTTGATTGCGTTATTTATCTAAATTTATCCAATTACCTAAATTTAGACTTATTTTTCATTCTATTTCCTCCAAGATAGAGAACAGGACAGTTGCTTACCTGCCCTGTTATGTTCATCATATTTCAAACGCCTGATACACTGACTCATCTTCAAATGAAGAAGCTCTTACAATTCGATCTGAGAAACCTTCCACTCCTTGAACAGATTCCCTTCCAAGAAGTAAAGATAAGACCGCCAATCCTTTCTTGTCCTTCAACTCATTCCACGACTTTAGAAAATGCTCGTTCACATGGGATTCGCCGTCTGTCACAAACACAATATCCGCCTGATTAAACCGGCTCTGTTGGATGACTTGACTTGCTACCCTAAGCGGTGGTTCAAAGCTTGTTCCTCCACCCAAAAAAATAGTGGCAAGCTGTATCATATCCTGAACGGTAATTTTTCCACGCTCATAGATTAATGGGGCGGCAGCATGCGAAGAAAATGGAATCCATGCAAAGTCTCTTCTTTGCTTGCGGGCAATACTCATCAAGGCAAGAGCAAATCCTTTGGAGATGGTGTCTTGTCCACTCATGCTTCCGGATTGATCCAGGCACAGGATGATTGGCCCCTTGCCAAGCTGTTCAGGCCCCTTTGTATCATACTGAAGCGTTTGACCCTCGACATATCGGCGTAGGAAATCCATTTTCGTCATGGGGCTGGCGTAGCTCCCAAGTTCCATCGGAAGCAGTTGTTCTATATCATTTCCCTGCTTAATCCCATTACGGTTGATGGCGTCCTTATGCTTCGAGCGCTGTTTCCGATTCGCAATCACTTTCATTCGACCAGCCCATTTCGCAATGTCCTTCATCTTCTTATCATGGCTTAATCTTTCAGCCAGAATCAGTTGATCTTTCAACGGAACCTTTTTCAATTCACTATCTCCGCTTCCAGCCCGCATACCTCCCAAAAGAGATTTCACATTCTCCTTGGCTTCTATTGCTTCCTGTGCAGCTTTGGCAAGCATCTTAGATAGTTCATTGCCGTTTTGATTCAAAGCTGAAGATAAGGCCTCTGACGCTTCCTGTGAAGCTCCCTGCTTTCCCTTCACAAAGTTTTGCAGCGCATTCGCCAAGTCCTGATCCCTTTGCGCTTGTTCCTTCACCCAGCCAAGAACAGTCTCGCTGTACTTTGTTGTTCCAAGTGCAGCGGCCAGATCATCCAGACGAGTAAACTCACGAAACTCCTGATAGCCTTCGTCTGACATGACTCGTTCCATAAGTTGATGATTCATTTCTAGCCCTTCAGGAACTTCTTCCAGCAACTCAGGCTTCATTTTAAAAAGGCCTGCCCACATGTCACCCATTAAAGGTTGGAAAGAGGGAAATAATTTACTTCCCTCTTTACTAACCTCTCTGAGCTTCTCAGACATCTCTAAAAGCTGCCCAAAACGTCTTCGATCATATGAATCTGTGTTTAAAACAGAACCTTTAAGCTCCTTCATCTCCTACACCCCCAACACTTGAGATGCGATATCCGTCAATGACTTTTGAACAAGAGCAATAGCTTGCTCGACTTCTGGTCGGTTCGGATTATCCTTTTGAAGCTTTTTAAGTTCGCTGACTAAGCTCTTGAGCTTTTTCGTACTTTCTACAGCCACATCCGTTGAGTTGTTAGACTGTTCAAGACTCTTCAAGATATCAGCAGCTTCAGTTTTAATCTCTTCCACACGTGTCTTCACCGCATCCTGAGCAAGATTGCGAACGATCTTCGCCACCTTATCACGCTGCTCCGGCTTTTCCCACAGGCTATGCTTGAGAATCATGAGATCCTCAAGTTCTGCATAATCTCTGCCAGCCAATACAGCTTTAGCACGAATCACTGCTAGTACTTGCTTGAATCGGCGATCAGAAGGACGAATGCCTTCATCCATCAGTTCCCTTCTGATCTTGCTCATTGCTTCAAAAACCTCATCAGGGATAGTAACCGTATCACTGAAGAACTGGAGTTCAAATAGTTCATCAATGCTCATATCGGCTGTAGATGGTGCAGAACCTTTCAGCATCGAAATAAAGGATTGATCTTCACCTATATAGTCCACTTCATATCGGAGCAAGAAACGGTCAAACAATGCCTCTAGTCCTTCACCTTCTTCGGGATATTCATTTGAACTTCCGATTAAGGACATTAAGGGAACCTGTGCCGGTGCACCATCGTTGTAGAACACTCGTTCATTGATGAGAGTCAGCAATGCATTCAAAATTGCACTATTGGCCTTGAATATTTCATCAAGAAATGAGGTGTGGGCTTCCGGCAGCTTTCCCGTCGTATTCCGTTTGTACACGCCTTGTTCCAGTTCCTTCAACGAAACAGGGCCGAACAGTTCCTCCGGCGTACTAAAACGAGTCAGCAGCCATTGAAAATAATTTGCTCCTGTAATCCGCTTAGTCAGATCACTTACAAGGGCGCTCTTTCCTGTTCCGGGCGGCCCGATCAACAAAGCATGCTGACGGGCGATCAATGCTACCATCAGCCCCTCAATCACTTCTTCTCGTTCAGAATATTGACTATTTAATGCATTCTGGATATCCTTGATTTTCATTTAGCTACCTCCATTTTTAGATAAAATAAAAAGAGCCAACGCTTCTTATGAAGAAGTCATCAGCTCTTTGTTTTTATAATGTGGGGTCAATCGCAGGAAGTCCAAGATGCCCACGTCAACTCCACATTCAACCTCCGAAAAAATAAAAGCCACGAATCCCGCACGGGAAACTCATGGCTTTTAATAGTGTTTTTGTTTTTACACCGTGACTGGCAACCCGATCCATTCAAGCAGATCGATGGCTTCAGGCACCGGACGACGATTCTGGATGCATTCCAAAACCATTTCATTCACTTCTTCTTCGATGCTCGCGCGGAGCATCAAATCTGACACCGTTTCGCCATCGTCAAAAATGTATTCCGGTATGTTCGTAACCGTCACTGTGTAGATTTCATTCCCGACCTCCACAGTGTAAACTTCCGTTCCGTACCGGAGATGACCAGTTCGTCCGGCCAGTTCAATCGTTTCCGGGATTTTCTCGCGGTACGCTTCCATGGCCATGCGCGAAAACTTCGCCAAGCTGCCGTTCGCAAATATTCCCGCTTTAAGCTTAAACATACGGTTTTCCTCCCTGTTCACCCGAACGGCTGGAAGGGTAAAGTTCCGCGGATGATCAGCCTTGGGTCGTCCGACTTTGGACATGACGATCACACCCCTTTACCCTTTATTATATCCGTTCAGATAAATTTTTGCATTACAAAAATTATTTTCTTCTTTGGAAGTTGTCTCTCCACTCCCCGCTTCGGGGGTCGTATGTCGTTTTCACCGTCCACGATTCTGGATGGACAACATTAAAAACGCATACGACATGGAGCGGACGGTATTGCCCTTTTCCGATTTTAAGAAAATACATCAGAACGATGGTAACATCCGCACCGTCCTGACACCTCTCAATCGGCCATCCGTTCAAGACGGCGTTTCGTATGTCTATTTCGGAGATGCCGCGCTCAATTTGTCTGTGAAGCGCATGTTTGGAAATCACAAGCTTTCCATCTCCCTCTTCAAGCAGTTCAACAAACTTTCTATGCTCAGTTTCGGCATTCATTTCTTTTCTTCTCCTTTCTGGAGAATTACACGGCCATATTCACTAGCGCTTCACCCACTTTCATGCGAAGCGCCGACACCAGACGTTCCATTTCCTCCAGATCGCCGGTGACAATTTCGCGATACTGCGCAAAATCGTTTGCCACCGACCGAGCGTTTTCTATCAACTCTTTCATCTGGCCTTTGGTCAGCTGTCTTTCCGTGCTTTCTTCGCATGCAGCGAGAGTGTCACGGAGATGATCTAACAGCTTGCGTGTCACCATGTTTTTCATATCCATGGTGTTCATTACAGGAACCTTCTCCGCTTCTCCTTTTTCAAGAGATGATACGAATTTGACCAATGCATCCAAGTTGCTCTCAAACTGTGCCGGTATGAAGTAAACACCACCTGATGGTCTAACCGGTGTAGGTGACATACTTTTTAAGACGTTGGTAATCAACGTACGTAGTGTAGTAGAACCATAATTGTTTCGATAAATTTCAAACTGCAACGCAGCATTATTAACTAGTTGCTGCGCCATTGATGAAATATAGCTGGTCTCTACTGTCTCCGTTTTTCGATCTAATACCAGCGCTCCTACGTCTGGAACATATTTTAATCTTCTACCTTTTGTATCCTTGGTTTCGCAAACTAGGTTTCGTTGAACGAAAGTGCTGGTAGAAGCCACCTCTCGGAACATATAGTTTTCATATACTCCTGGTGACACTTCTCTTTTGAATTTTTCACTTGTGGCTCTTCTGAATGCATCCGGTAATCGGATATCCTTCGGCATCCAACCAGCTCCTAATCCAGAATCAACGAGCTTTTGTTTAAGCTCATCAGGGGTAATCAGCATGTTGGATAATGAATTCCAGGTTAAATAACCAATCGCATTCCCTTGGCTGGACGGAACAGCTACAACATCCTTCAAAATTGAATTCACTGAATAGTCCTCCTTGTTTTTTGAAATATAGAAAAACCACCTGAAAGATTAATCAGATGGTTAAATCACTTTTTTATTAGCCTCTTGCATACAGAAGATATGCAACACAGCTGCAATATTCATGTCTGGTCAATTTCCCTAAAATATAAGCATCAAATGCTCTTTCAATCGTATGGGATACTGGTGCTGAATTTACTCTCCAATTTCTTTTCATAACTATTCGCCCCTTAATAAATATAAAAAGCCGATCTCAAGCACAAAGAAGCGTGCGTGAAATCGGCTTTTAAAATGATCTATTCTCTTTACACTCGAAACTGCTTCAAGAGACTTACGATAATTGAACTTGCATTATCTTCTCTGTCAGATCAGAAATGCTTGAGACAATTTGCTTTCTGCCTTCTTCTCTTTCTTTGATATCGTCCAGTAACTCTTGTCCGAAATACATAATTTGCTGAACACTCTGCCAGAAAGGTTGTCCTTTGAGTGCCTGAACATTAATATCAGACTCCGCACCTTTAAAGAAGAAGCTTTGGGTAGCAAGATCAAATCTGACTGTATCACTTACTTGCACATCTTGATCAGCCATTCCCCATACTTCTGTTGCAACATGGGCTGTAACTCCAGCCATTAATTGCAGAAAATCCACAGCACGTTTATGCCGCTTCTTTTCTTCTTGCAAGAAGTTTCCTACAGCTACATCGACATTTTTTCCATTCTTTCCTTTGAACAAATTGAACAATTCAATCATCCTTTCATATTTTATAAATGCAAAAAAGCCGATCTCTGCACAGAATAATCCATGCAAAAATCGGCTTTTAAAAACAGTATCCAAATTTCTAAAGACGCACGCGAATGCGCAAAAGTAAAACTTTTATCAGAGCCTTTCGGTACTCTTCAATCCTTGTCTTCTGCAAACGGAAGTGACGGATCAAGTGAAATTGTCCTGCATTTTTCCTCTCTTCATATCTGGAATTTCCAAATAGAAGCTTACAGGGGAGGTAATAAAACTACTTGTCCTTTCGGGACGACAAGCTCTTGTCTCCAGCAAAATAGGGAGTACAGAGGTACATATAATTACAAAATTATTATAACATTCGCCCTTCATAAATACAATCATATGTTCGCTAAAAAGTCCGCTGAACTCAATAACAGTTATTACTTTTATAATGTATCACGCCTGATGATTAACCACTAAATGGTAGAAAAAGAGCCCGTAACTCGATAAAATGATTGTACCCCTACAAACGCAACCTAAAGGTGACAACGCCATGAAAAAGTCTATCACGATCCAGTTTACCCTTCAATCGATTTTGACAGCAGAAGAAGTCTCAGTCGTAGCTGAAACGGTGGATTACTATGAAAAGTCGCGAAAATTCACATTTACTCCTTACTTTCTGGCAACCACGACTGTCCTAATATTAGACAATACCTCATGTGCAGCTTTATCCCCTCTGCTCAGACATTTTTCGCATTGAACTCCTCTTCATGTACTAGGTCTACATTGTCGTGATGGAGGGCTCCATATTAATTAGGAGGCTGTGGAGGTAAAGGCTTGTAAGAAAGTAAAGAGGCAAAAAAACGCACCATCACATCCTTACTTTCTTGGAATAATGTAATCATATCTGACAACTCTTTATGCTAGAGTCCACTATATACTTACAATTTGGATGTTAGTAAAGCCACGTCTTTTACACTTGTTTTTTTCTCCAAACTAGTTAATATCTTGTTCTCTGTCTCAGGCGTCCAATATATTTTTAACCTATTTTTCGCACGGGTTATCGCGGTATAAAAGATATTATCCTGAATTTCGAAAGTATCGCTTCTTGAAAATATGAAAAGGGCTCCGAATCTTTGGTAGAATGGTGTTTACTTGGAACACTACACCCAAAGAGAGGAGCACCTTATAGGTGAAGTCTACCACAACGATCAGCAAAATTAAAACAGAATTTTCACTACAAAACGCAACGAGCTGCGGCGGCATCAAAATCTTCCTGGCCTTTCTCGAAAAAATCAAACTGCCGGAGGCGATGTGCAGCCTCTCCGGCGGCAAAGCGCGCAACTCCCTCTTCCCCGTTTACCGTATTCTGCTCTATCTCATCGTTGGCTGGATGCTTGGCTGCGAACGGATTTTTCATTTCCGTCGTTTGCAAAGCGACGTGCTGCTGAGGCGCTTTCTCGGCGGCCGCTGCCCGCATCACAGTCTGTTGTACAAGGAATTGATCCGGCTTGGTCGTTTCTGTCCCTCTCTGGTTAACGAACTGCGGAGGCTGAATCAAGAGATCATTCGACCCTGCTTGCCACCTGAGCTGATTCTCGATCTGGATTCCACGGTAGAGACCGTGTATGGCGATCAGTCCGGCGCGGCCAAAGGCACAAATCCACACAAGCCCGGGCGTAAGAGCTATCATCCCCTGCTTGCCTTTGAAGGCCAGAGCCGACTAAACTTGAACGCCGTGCTTCGACCGGGCAATACGCACTCTTCCACCGATGCGGCCGACTTCCTGCGGCAAACCTTTAGACTGCTCGACGAACACAAAGTGAAGTACGCAAGGTTCGACAAAGGCTTTGGCGGTGAAGATTTTTACAGCTTGTGGGAGCAGCACCACATCGGCTATGTCGGCAAGCTGAAATGGACCCAGCGGCTGGCCAAGGAAGTTGGGGCTTGTCGTTACTGGACGCGATATGTCGACGAAGAGTGGATCATCGAAGGTATTTGCTTGATCTACCAAGCGACCTCCTGGAACAAGGCGCGTCGTGTAGCGATCATCCGTAAGGCGCAAGTGTTCGAGGAGGGCCAAGGCCGCATTGTATTCGATTCGGACTGGCAGTACGAAGCCATGGTGACTAATCTGGAATGGGAACCGATCGATTTGTGGCGATTCTACAATCAGCGCTGCTGCATGGAAAATTACATTAAGGAAGCCAAGAACGGGTTTTCCATCGATCGCATTGCGACAGGTGATTTCAAAGCCAATGGTCTGGATCTGCTGATCAAGCTGCTGGCCTACAATTTGTTCGAGCGCTTCAAACGTGACTGCTGTGAGCCAGTCCATCAAGGCTATACGATTGCCCGGTTCCGTCTGGAATTCTTTTATTGCGCCGCAACGCTCATTCGGCATGGTCGCTCTATCCTACTCAAGCTTGCGAGGGACTTTCCCAGCCGTTATGTCTGGAAACGAATCGAGGTTCGAGTGGCGCAGTTAGAATAATGATAAGCAAAATTTTACATGGAAATCAGGACTGCTGATGCTAGACTAAATAGTGGACACCGAGAATCGAGAATGCGACAATAAACCTAGCAAAATCGAGGTGTCCGAAGATGAGTCAGAAATATGACAAAGAGTTTAAAATCCAAACCGTAAAAATGATTCAGGAACAGGGGAAGCCGGTGGCGCAGGTCGCCCGCGAACTGGGGATCAGCGACAACACCCTGTATCGTTGGATGGCGGAATACAAGAAAGACGGCGCACAGGCCTTTCCAGGCAGTGGGCAACTGAAAGCCGACGATAAAGCAATGAGAGATCTTCAGAAACGCCTTCGTGATCTGGAAGAGGAGAACGACATCTTAAAAAAGGCGATGCACTACTTCGCCAAAGACCGGCGCTGATCTATGCCTTCATCCACGATCATCGCTTCAAGTGCCGCGTCTCGAAGATGTGCGAAGCCTTTGAAGTATCCCGAAGCGGCTATTACAAATGGATCCAGCGAAAAGCCAGCAAACGTGAAAAGCGACGTCGCAAGCTGGAGCGGCGGATCCGTCGTATCTTTCTGGAATCCCGTCGATTATATGGAAGCCCCAAAGTAGCAAAAGAACTGCACAAGCAGGGCCTACGAGTGTCCGAGAAAACAGTCGCTCGGATCATGAAGGAGCTAGGTTTACGTTCTCGCACGGTGAAGAAATACAAGGCCACAACCAACTCGAAGCACAACCTGCCTGTTCAAGACAACGTGTTGAACCGCGAGTTTAATCCATCCGCTCCGAACGAGGCCTGGGTGGCTGATATTACGTATATCCCGACCGATGAGGGGTGGCTATACCTGGCAAGCATCATGGACCTGTACAGTCGTAAAATCGTTGGATTTCACATGGATGAGCGAATGACGAAAGAACTCGTGTTAACGGCGCTGGACCGCGCCCACAGCCAGCAGCGACCGTGCGAAGAGGTTCTGCATCATTCGGATCGCGGCAGCCAGTACGCTTCTCATGACTACCAGGCGCGGCTGCGCACCTACAAGATGAAAGGCAGTATGAGCCGCAAAGGGAACTGCTACGATAATGCGTGTATCGAATCGTTTCACAGTGTGCTCAAGAAAGAACTTGTCTACTTGGAGAAGTTCAAAACACGCAAGCAAGCCAAGAAACGCATTTTTGAATATATTACCTGCTTCTACAATGGAAAACGAATCCATTCTGCGATTGGGTATTCTACGCCCAATGAGTACGAACGTATGTACCGATCTGCCGCATAATTTTCTCGATTCTTTGTGTCTACTCTATTGACAGAGGTACACATGCTTGCCACTCTCCCTAAATGTTTTTTTGGGTACGACAAAAAGCCCGAAGAGCAGAGAAACGAAGCTCTCGGGCAGTCTGTTGTCAGTCCATCAGACAAACGCAGCTCGGATACGGTTCTCTCTCAATGCGCTTACGAGGTTAGCTGTCGGGTTAGGGCTTGAGAGTACCCTTTCCAAGTGCCAAGCAGACAAGGAATTCACCCCGTGAAACCATTTAATGGCTTCTGTTGGTTCCCCCGTTTCCCCTTAGGGAATTCAGCGATTCAAATGAATTTGAAGTTGTTGATAGAGATCATACGCTTTTTGCAAGACAATGTAAAAGCCGAATCCAACGCCTATTTTTGATTTTTAGCCTTTTCTCGTGCGCGAAAACGGATGCATCGGACAAAAACTTACGGAGACGGCAATTTTTCTACACGAAGGTCCCGTTCTTACGTTTTTGAACGGAGGATGGACGTAGCCGAGGTAAGCGACTCTGTTACTCCCTGGACAGGAAGCGATAGCCGATCCCCGGCTCCGTCAGAATGAACTTGGGCCGAGTCGAGTCTTCCTCGAGTTTTTTGCGTAGATGTCCGATGTACACCCGCAAATAATGGCTGTCGGTCTCATTGTGGTGGCTGCCCCATACTTGTTGGAGCAGCTGACGCTGCGTGACTACTTTCCCGGCGTTGGAGGCGAGAATTTTCAACAGATCGTATTCTGTTGGGGTCAACTTGATCCGTTCTCCCTTCAACTCCACGCTTCGCTGTGCCAGGTCGATGGTCAGCTCGCCGATCTGGAGGATGGGCTCATTCGACGATTTGGCTACGTGCCGCAGCGCAACACGCATTCGAGCGACGAGCTCTCCCATCCCGAACGGCTTGGTTACATAATCATCGGCGCCGCTGTCGAGCGCGACGATTTTATCTTCCTCCCTGTCTTTTGCCGTCAGCACAATGATCGGCGAATTTGACCATTCCCGGATGCGGCCGAGCACTTCCATGCCGGATATGCCCGGCAACCCGAGATCAAGTATGATCAAGTCCGGCAACATCAAGGATGCCTGTTGGAGGCCCTCCTCTCCTGTCGAGGCTTCGTAGATGGCATATTGATGGGCTTGCAGGGTTACCTTCAGAAGCTTTCGAATTTGGGGTTCATCATCGATGATCAAAATGCGAGCCCCATGTTCATTCATGGTCATGATTCGTGGTTCCCCTTTCTTCAGCTGCTGCAAGCAAGTCGTCTTGCTTGTTTAAGGGAAGGGTTATCGTTACAATGGTCCCTCGCGGTTCCTTCGGCTGCGCCGATATCGTTCCTTCATGAAGCTCGACGATTCCTTTGCATATGGCAAGTCCCAATCCCGTACCGGTTATTTGCTTCGCAGCGGTTGAACGGTAAAACTTTTCGAATATCCGATCGTATTCGTCCTCGTTCAGTCCAATCCCCGTATCGGAGACCGAGATGACAACGCCTGCTTCCCCGGTTTTCACTGACAGGACGATTTCACTATAATCCGGACTGTATTTGATCGCATTGCTCACGACATTGACCAACATTTGCTCTAGCAATACTTCGTCACCCAGGACCATAATGGGCCCGTCATCCGGCAACTCGGTGCGCAGCTTTCGATGTTGTTGAAAGTCTTTGACCTGAGATAACGTGACGCCGATCAAGTCCTCCACATCGCACCAGTTTTTCCTGAGGCGCAGCATCCCGCTCTCCAGCTGCACCATGCTGAGCAGATTCGTCACTAGGCGATTCATACGAAGGGCGTCGTCACGAATCGTGACAAGAAGCTCCATTCGATCCTCTGCAGAGAAAATATGCCCGCCCTCGATCAGACCGGTTGCCGAGCCGATGATGGTTGCCAAAGGGGTGCGTAGTTCATGGGAGACCGAATCCAAAATTGCAGTACGAAGGCGTTCCGACTCTGCTGTTAGATGAGCAATTCGGGCTTCCTCCGCCAGCCTGAGGCGAGCGATTGCGCTGGCCGCCAAGCCTCCGAGAGCCTCGAAGAGCCGCTTTTGCTCGGTTGTGATCCCGGTTCGCGCTTCATTCGGATAGAGCGCGATGATACCATATGTGCGGTCTTCGGTCCGAAGCGGAATAAAATAACCCGGAGATTCGTTCAAACGCGAAATTTCCATTCCGGCCGTCTCGACGTGCTCAAACACTCGCTTTGCGATAGACATTTCCGTATTCTCTTGCCTGCAGTCAGGAAAATCGGCAGACTCATGGGCAAGTTTCAGGGTATTCTGGTCATCCGCCAAATAGATCGCGATTTCTGTGTCAAGGGTCTGCGAAACTTGTCGGGAAAAATTGTCCAGCATGGAATGGATGTCCGCGATCGCGCTCATCTGCTTGCTAAGCGCGTACAACGCAGCTGTGTAAGCTTCCCTTTGCTTGGAAAAGAGGACCTGCTGCTTCAGCTTGGCCGCTAGGCTGGCCGTTAATGCTGCCACCGCCAAATAGACGCCAAATGAAACCAGATAGCGCAAGTCTGATACGGTAAAGCTCAGTACAGGAGGCACGAAGAAGAAATCAAAGGCTAAGACACCCAGGATCGCCGCGTAGAAAGCAGGACGCAGTCCCCCGAAGACGGCATTGAAAAGAACCGGGAGTAAATAGATAAGAGCAATATTGACCAAGTCAAAAGCAAGACCAAACGGTTTTAATACCATGGTCATGAGAGCGATCAGCAAAGTCGTGCTTACGTACGATCGCAACGAAATCCATACCGCATTCCATTTATGCATAGCAAAACACATCCTGCTCTTTTTTGTGTCTCTCCTCTCTAGGTTACTGTAAAAAAAGAGTAAAATAAACCGGTACTGGGCGTAAAAATTTCGTAAAAATGATTGAAAAACCTCAAAATAATGAGTAAATACGAGAAAAATGAAGATCTTCTGCCAGGGTCATGAATTCCCAAACATAAAGCACTCTTTTTAAGCGGATATACAATATGCTTCACTTTACAGTTTTTTTGTCTCGGAGTAACATACGTCCATGAATTGAATTGTTTTTCATTTACAGTTGCTTAATTGTGACTCAGGAACAAGAGGGAACCAACTACGGATCAGTGCTTGTGTGAGAGCAAGTCAACCGGATCCGTAAGGGATGAACTCCCCCGCTTATACTCTTTTCAAAAGTGTGGCCCTTGTAGAGAGAGGATGATGAAGCTTGTGATCGTAAGTTTCGACCACAGTGCTTATGCCTCTGTGGTGTTTCGTGAACATGATAATCATCGTTTCAATCGCTGAATTCTTCAATTAACACGAAGGAGCGGGGGAACCAATCGAAGCCGGTCTTGTCGGCTTCATGGGGTGAATCGCCGGTAAATCCGGCGTAGGGCGACTCTTACGCCCGAATCCGACAGCTAACCTCGTAAGCGTCTTTAAGAGAGGCAACAATTGTCGTGATTAGACACGGTGTTTTTTCGTGCCTAAGAAGCTGACGAAGAGTTCCTCTTCCGAAAGCTTCTTTTTTGTTGCCTGTACCAGGATGGAGGAGATTGGCTATGGAAGCTCAAGATGAGTTTGTACTCGTCTCTGCGCCCAACAAAACCGGGGAGCAGTTTATTAAAGCGTTGCGAATCAAAGGAATACCTTATGCAGCGATTGCCAATAATGAAACAGAGAAGTCGAGATTGACACATTTGGGCGTCAAGCACATCTTAATGGTCGATACTGTAGACCGGGAAACCTGGCTCATTCCAGAGTTACCGGTAGGGAAGGTGTACTTGTTTGAGTCAAGTTTGCCCTTGATTTGCCGATACATTCAGATCTGCCGATCCTGGACAGGCAAGCCGATCTATATCATCACCGGCAGCAACAATGCAAGACTCATCTACAAAGGACTTGGCGCTAGCTATGTCATTTACACCCGCAGCGATGATGTTTCGTTTCTGCTTGATAACGAAAGCTGAATCCATATCAGGCAAACGTACCGGGTACATGCTTGAAGGGAGGGATGATCATTCATGATGGATATCGCAATGATTTTAACACTAGGTGGCGTATATGGATTGTTTTGCTTATTTTTAGCTTGGTGCGGACGAGTTGCAGGTGAATCGGGGGGAGAACGCTCATGATAATAGTTGCTGTTTTTACGGTTTTGATTTTTTTATATCTCGTTTTTGCTTTGGTGAATCCCGAAAAATTTTAATATGATCTGTATATGTTTGAGGAGGGCATGAAATGGCCATTTTGCAACTGGTAGCGGTCATTGTGATTTTAGTTTTTTTGGTCAAACCTTTGGGGGCATACATCTTTCATGTATTTTCCAATGAACCCAACCGGACCGACAAAATATTCGGACCGATTGAAAGGTTGATCTACGGACTGACCGGTTTGAAAAACCGCGCTGAAATGAGCTGGAAACGATACACGCTCAGCTTGATATTGACCAACGTTATTTTGGTGGCGGTCAGTTATTTGATTTTACGCATCCAGAAATGGCTGCCGATCAACCCGAACGGCATCGATAACATGGAGTCAACGCTTTCTTTCAATACGGTCATCAGCTTCATGACGAATACGAACTTGCAGCACTATAGCGGCGAAACGGGTCTGTCCTATTTTTCGCAAATGGCTGTTATTATGATGATGATGTTTACATCAGCGGCATCCGGCATCGTCGTAGCGATCGCGTTCATTCGCGGTTTGACAAGCAAAGGGAAAACGCTCGGCAACTTCTTCACCGATTTTGTCAAAGCGCACACCCGTTTGCTTATCCCGATGGCGATCATCGTGACATTGGCACTAGTTGCGTTGAAAGTGCCGCAAACGCTTAGTCCGACCGTTCAAGCGACTACGCTTGAAGGCGGGACGCAGCAAATCGCGATCGGTCCGGTAGCTTCCCTCGAATCGATCAAGCACTTGGGAACGAACGGGGGGGGATTTATGGGCGTCAATTCATCGCACCCGTTTGAGAATCCGAATCCGCTAACCAATGTTATCGAGATGTTGTCCATGTGGTGCATTCCGGCCGCGCTGACGTATACGTTCGGCAGATTCGCGCGAAATCAAAAACAGGGCTGGGTGATCTTCAGCGCGATGCTCATCTTGTTTGTCTCCTTCCTGTCCATCGTTTATACATCGGAACTGCGAGGGAACCCAGCGCTGAATGCGCTCGGAATCGACGCTTCGCAAGGCAACATGGAGGGCAAGGAAGTTCGGTTCGGTATAGCGCAGTCGGCTTTGTTTACAGCGGTTACGACTGCGGCTACAACAGGTTCGGTCAATAACATGCACGATACGTTGACGCCGCTGGGCGGTCTCGTCCCGCTGGCGCAAATGATGCTGAACTGTGTGTTTGGTGGCGACGGCGTCGGTTTGGTCAACATGCTTATGTACGCAATATTGGGTGTCTTCCTTTGCGGATTGATGGTCGGCCGCACGCCGGAATTTATGGGGCGCAAAATTGAAGCTCGAGAAATGAAACTGGTTGCCATCGCGATTCTCGCTCACCCGCTTATTATTCTTGCGCCTACGGCCATTGCCTTTTTGACGGACTTGGGGAAAGGGGCCATCAGCAATCCCGGCTTCCACGGCATATCGCAGGTGCTTTATGAGTATACGTCTTCCGCCGCGAACAACGGTTCCGGCTTCGAAGGTTTGGCTGACAACACAACGTTCTGGAACGTTTCTACGGGACTTGTCATGCTGTTCGGACGGTACGTTTCCATTGTGGCATTGCTCGGCGTAGCCGGTTCTCTGGCGGCGAAACAATGGGTTCCGGAAACGATCGGAACGTTCCGCACGGACACCAAATTGTTTACGGGTATTCTCGTCGGTATCGTACTGATTATCGGAGCTTTGACCTTTTTGCCCGCCCTTGTTCTCGGTCCGATCGCAGAACATTTGACGCTCCTGAAATAGAAGAGGTGAGATCATGAATACGAAACGAAGAAGCATGTTGTCCGGAGAGATTGTCAAAAAGGCGATCTTGGACAGCTTTATCAAATTAAATCCGGTTGTCATGATGAAAAATCCGGTCATGTTTGTCGTCGAAGCAGGAACGTTCGTCGTGTTGTTAATGACGTTGTTTCCGGGCTACTTCGGTACCGAAGGACGAGTTGGATTTAATCTGGCGGTTTTTCTAATTTTGCTATTTACCGTGCTGTTCGCCAACTTCGCCGAGGCATTGGCTGAGGGCAGAGGAAAAGCGCAGGCCGACACTCTCAAGAAGACGAAAAAAGAAATCATGGCCAATAAAGTGACCGGCAACAGCGTGAAGGTGGTTCCGTCCACGGAACTGCGCAAAGGCGATGTTGTAATTGTCTCGCAAGGGGAGATGATTCCGGGTGACGGGGAGGTCATTGATGGGCTCGCTTCCGTGGACGAGTCAGCCATTACCGGCGAATCCGCTCCTGTCATCAAAGAAGCAGGCGGCGATTTCAGTTCGGTAACCGGCGGCACGCGGGTCGTTAGCGACCGGATAACCGTACGGATTACAAGCGACCCTGGCGAATCGTTCATCGATCGGATGATCGCATTGGTCGAAGGCGCAAAGAGACAAAAAACGCCAAACGAAATCGCGCTGAATACCCTGCTTGTCAGCCTGACCCTGATTTTCCTGATCGTTGTGGTGACATTGGCGCCGATGGCCGATTATCTTGGAATCAAATTGGAGATTCCCGTTCTGATTTCGCTGCTGGTATGTCTCATTCCAACAACGATCGGCGGTTTATTATCCGCAATCGGTATTGCCGGGATGGACCGAGTAACCCGTTTCAATGTACTGGCCATGTCAGGGAAAGCGGTGGAAGCGGCAGGCGACATCGATACGATGATTTTGGACAAAACAGGTACAATCACGTTTGGGAACCGGATGGCCAGCGAGTTCATCGCGGTTGGGGATACGACCGTAGAGACGGTAGCCGAATGGGCAGCCGTCAGTTCAGTGAAGGATGAAACACCCGAAGGCCGATCCGTACTCGAACTCATGAAAAAAGAAGGGTATACGTATCCAACGAATGCGGTTGAAGGTGCGGAATTCATAGAATTTAAAGCGGAAACTCGCATGAGCGGTATCGATTTGCCGAATGGACGAAAAGTTCGCAAAGGCGCGGTTGACGCAGTCAAGGCTTGGGTCAGTGCACAAGGAGGGGTTATTCCCACCGATTTGGAACAAAAAGGGAACGCGATCGCATCGGAGGGCGGAACGCCGCTCGCCGTTGCCGTCGACAATCGAATTTACGGACTCATTTATTTGAAGGATACGGTGAAGCCCGGCATGCGGGAGCGTTTCGATCAGTTGCGAAAGATGGGAATCAAAACGATCATGTGTACAGGAGACAACCCGTTGACAGCAGCGACAATCGCACGAGAGGCCGGGGTGGATGACTTTATCGCCGAGAGCAAGCCGGAAGACAAAATTGCCGTGATCAAGCGGGAACAGGCGGCCGGTAAGCTGGTAGCCATGACCGGAGATGGAACGAACGATGCCCCGGCACTCGCGCAGGCGGATGTAGGACTTGCGATGAACAGCGGCACGACGGCAGCCAAGGAAGCGGCCAACATGGTCGATCTTGACTCCGATCCGTCGAAGATCATTGAAGTCGTAGCGATCGGCAAGCAACTGCTAATGACGCGCGGCGCTCTGACCACCTTCAGCGTGGCGAACGACATCGCCAAATATTTTGCCATTATCCCGGCCATGTTCATGCAGGCGATTCCGGAAATGAACGTATTGAATGTAATGGGACTCGGATCACCAATGTCGGCCATTTTGTCGGCGCTTGTGTTTAATGCGATCATTATCCCGTTGCTTATTCCGTTGGCCATGAAGGGCGTTGCCTACAAACCGATGAGTTCCGCCCAATTGCTCAGCCGGAACCTGCTTATTTATGGATTGGGCGGTGTCATCGCGCCGTTCGTCGGGATTAAATTGATCGACATGGTCGTTCACTTATGGGTGTAGTTGAAACGGAATACAGAGAGGATTGAAATGGAATGAATCATTCAGAGCAGCATGTTCAGGGACTTTCCCGCGGATCTTACTTGTTTTCCATGATTCGGCTCAGTTTGTTGTTCATATTGCTATGCGGAATTGTGTATCCGCTCGTTTGCACCGGCATCGCGCAACTTTTGATGTCAGATCAGGCTAACGGCAGTTTGATCAAAAGCAGCAGCGGAGAAATCATCGGTTCCGAATTAATCGGGCAAAACTTTACCGATCCAAAATATTTTCAAGGCCGGGTCTCCAGCATTGAATACAAAGCGGAAGCCTCCGGTTCCAACAATTACGGGCCATCGAACCCGGACTTGCTGAAAAGGACGGAAGAATCCGTTGAAGCGTGGAAGGCAAACAATCCGGACGTTCCTGTTAGCCAATTGCCGATTGCCTTAATCACGAACTCCGGTTCAGGGCTGGATCCCCATATTACGCCAGAATCCGCCAACGTGCAAATTCCGCGTATCAGCAAGTTGACCGGTTTGTCTTCGAGCGAGCTCGAGAAACTGGTACAAGAACATACCGAAGGACGGGATTTGGGGATTTTCGGGGATCCAAGAGTCAATGTGTTGAAATTGAACATCGCGCTGCGCGAACTTATGAAATAGTTAAATATCATCTGCGAGCCCTGCCTATGGCCAAATAGGCGGGGTTATCGCATTTTAGTAAAGAGCTTGCGCAAGGGGGGAACAAGAGTGGGAAGTTTTCGCAGGAAGACGCCGGAAGAAATCCTGTACTCCATTTCCAAGCTACACCGTGGTCGGCTCAAAATCTATATCGGCGCGGTCAGCGGTTCGGGTAAAACGTACCACATGCTTCAGGAAGGTCAGCATTTGAAGCAGCAGGGAATCGATGTCGTCATTTGTGCGGTTTCGACAAGACAGCGGCCGGAAACGGTGGAGCAACTCGGAGACTTGGAACGTGTACCCAGCATTCACTGGATCAAGGATGGAATGGAGCGTAAGGACTTGAACCTCGAGGCGCTGGTCAAACGCAATCCGGAAGTGGTATTAGTTGACGGGCTTGCCCATCGCAATCGGGAAGGAGCACAGTTTCCGACACGTCTGGATGACATCCAATTTTTGCTGAATCATGGCATCAGCGTAATCACAACCGTCAACGTGTACGAACTCGACGGCGCGACGGAACTGGCGAGAAAATGGACCGGTGTCGTGGTGGAGGAAACCGTCCCGGCAAACACATTGGAGATGGCGGATGAAGTCCAATTGATCGACGTATCGCCGGAAACGATACTGAAACGGCTGGAGGAGGGGCATGTCAACGGTGACTCCTCGCCCATGTTGTTTGAGCGAAGCAACATCGGAAAATTACGGGAGCTGGCTTTGCGGCTAGTGGCGGAAGATGTGAACGATTCCCACGAAAAATACCGCATGGAGCAAGGTTTAACCGGGCCTTCCGGAGTAGCGGAACGCATTCTCGTCTCGGCGCAATACCATTGGAACGGATCCATTCATGTCCGCCGCGGCCAACAAATTGCCAAACGCTTGGGTGGAGATTTGATGATCGTCACATTTGTCCATCCGAAAAAAATGCTGTCTCGCGAAGCAACTGCATTTAAGCGTTCCCTCTTGAAATTGGCCGATCAAATAGGAGCTAAATTCGAAGAACTCACCTTGGCAAGTAGACGGAAGCTTCCCGGCATGTTGGCTCGTTACGCAACCTTGCATCAGGTAACGAGAATTGTACTCGGCCATTCCAAGCTAAATCGCTGGCAGGAGCTGTGGCGGGGATCGATTACAAACGGCATCCTTAAAAAATCGAGACATACGGATATCTACTTCGTTGCGGATCGTGCTGAAAAGGAAGGAGAGCGGATACTGCCGACCAAAATGCTGACGGAAGGTCGGTCGGATGATCGCTACCGCAGGCTAAGCGATCAGGAAGTGGAGCGAAAAATAGGGGAAATCCGGAGAGGACGATTCAAGGTGCTCATCGGCGCCGCCCCCGGGGTCGGGAAAACGTATGCGATGCTTCGCGAGGGGAACGATTTGCAGAAGAAAGGCATTGACGTCGTCATCGGACTTCTCGAAACGCATGGACGAAAAGAAACGTTAGCGAAAGTCGGTTCGCTGCAAACGATCCCGCGGGCGAAGTTGGAGTATCGTGGAGCGAATCTGGAAGAACTGGACGTCCAGTCCATCATTCGCCGCAATCCGGAAGTCGTACTCGTGGATGAACTGGCACATACGAACGTGCCCGGCAGTAAAAACAAAAAAAGATTCGAAGATATTGTAGACATTTTGAACGCAGGCATTTCCGTTATTTCGACGATGAACGTACAGCATTTGGAAAGTTTGAACGATGCGGTTGAACAGATTACCGGCGTGCGAGTTCGGGAAACCCTCCCCGACCACGTGTTGCGCATGGCCGATGAAGTCGAGCTCATTGATGTCGATCCAAAAACGCTGCAGCAACGAATGCGGGAAGGAAAAATCTATGCGCTAGATAAAGTGGATCAGGCCTTGAATCATTTCTTCCGAACGGGCAATTTGATTGCTTTGCGTGAATTGGCGCTACGGGAAATCGCTGACGATGTGGACGAACGATTGGAAGCCTGGGAAAGAAACGATTCGCTTCGCGGACCTTGGAGAAAGCAGGAGACGGTCTTCGTCGGGGTAACATTAAGCACCAATGCTGAGCGCTTAATCAGGCGGGGGTTTCGAATTGCTTATCGTTTGAAGGCTGACTGGGTTGTAACGTATGTTCACGATCATGCTGAGGTTGCTGATGAGTTGAAAAAACGCATCAAAGTGCTGGAAGACTTGACAGCGCGGTTGGGCGGTAAGTTTATGATGCTGTTTGCCCGGAGCCGAAGGCAGATTCCATACCTTTTGCTGAATAAAGCCAACGATATCCAAAGTACGCAGATGATTGTCGGGCAATCGAAGCGGACCTTGTGGGAAAAAATATGGAAACGATCCGTAATCAGGCCGATTCTGCGTTATGGACGCCATATGGATGTGTTGGTGATTGCGGATATTGAGGCTTGCTATTATCAAGATGAAGGGTAACATAGCTTATCGTCTCATGAAAAATAATTACGTTTTAGCAGATAGTTAATGGAAAAAAGTTAATAGATGTTAACGAAAAGGAGTTGGGAATGTTGCCACTTTGGAAAGTGAATGGAACTTCGCTATATTATGAAGTTTGTGGTCAAGGAACATCCCTCGTCTTTATTCATAGTCTTGGACTAACACATGAAATGTTTGAAATTCAAAAAAATTATTTTAAACAATCGTATCAAACTGTGTTCCTTGATCTGAGAGGAAACGGACAGTCTGGAAATTTGAAAGTTCCGGTTGGAAGAGTTATAGAAACCCAGTGTGAGGATCTAAGTCTCCTCCTGGGGTATTTGGGAATTAAAAAAGCTGTAATTGTTGGCGTTTCCTATGGTGGAATCATTGCTCAGAAATTCTCGAATTTGTATCCAAACCAAGTAAGCGCAATCGTGATTTCAGACTGCTTGAGTATAAATGTCAGGACAACTATGCTTGGCAAATTCGTCTCCATGATCGATCTCATCAGTTCGCTCTCGTATTATTTGCCAGGTGAATTCTTTTTACGCTCGATGAAGATCACTTATTATAAGTGGGACTTGGCTTATCGTGCAATTCGAAAAGGAATGCTGCAAAAAAGATCTGGAGAATGGTATAAACAGCGTCTGGCGGTCAGGGGGATTGATTTCACCCCGTTCTTGCCGCAAATTAAAGTGCCCGCGCTTTGTATTGCGGGGGACCATTCCTATCCAGTTATCAGGCAAATGAATGAAACTGCAGGGCTGTTGTCCAATGCTCGTTTACAAGTCATTGAGGATTCCTGTAACCCAAGCAACTTGTGCCAACCACAACGATTTAATGAGATTGTCCAATGCTTTTTAGAGGATAATCATTTGAACAAAGGTGCTAACAATTATATGCAAGGGTATTAAGTCCCCTTTTGAAAGGAGTTTATGCACGGCGCCAAAAAATGTCGTTTTGTAAGTTCAATTTCATCGAACAAATGACCTATAACCGGCTGAGTTCGAGATGAAAAGGAGCGTTTGGACAAAAAACGTATGACAGCACCAACATAAAAACAGACTATCTTTCTTCTCGCAGCGGTGTTGCCATGTGAGATGGAGCTGATATTATGTGCTCTCAGATGCCTGCAATGTCAGGCAGCGGTCTCTTTATGTGTCTGTCCTACTAGTACGGTTTCTAACACATCAACGATGGATATCATTTTCAGACTTAGTCGCAATGGAGTGTTGGAATGCTCTGCGGCAAGGTCTTTTTTGTTTTTCACGAAAAATAAACAAACGTTTGAAATGGAACGTTGGCTGTCGTTCTCCCCCCTCTGTTTTGGTTTGCCAACAAACCAAAATGGAGGGACTTGAATGAAAAAGATGAATTTGCGGAATATGTATCCTTTTTTTAAGACGGATGTATGGGTCGATGTAGATGAAGAAGTTGCCCATGAAATCCGCCGCTTCGACTTGGAAGAAAGCGCCTACAGGCTGCGAACGTATCGCCATCGGGCCTATTTTTCGCTTGATCGCAATGACGGGATTGAGCAGCATGTTTTATTTCTTTCGATTTCACCGGAGGAGTATTACGAGCGCAAACTTTCACGGCAGCAACTTTATGAAGCTATGTGCCAATTGCCGGTGAAATCCGCCAGACGGATCTATGCCCATTATTTCTTGGGCATGAGCAAAGTCGCTATTGCCAGAGCCGAGCATGTCGATGAGCGGGCGGTTCGTAAATCTATCCAAAGAGGCTTGAAACAAATGGAATACTTGCTCAAAAACATGTAATTGTTTCGTCGGAGGGTCCGATTTTCCTGCCAAAATGAACTGTTATATAGAGGACCATGTTCAGTCAGCGGCTGGTTGCAACCAGCCGCTCATTTTCCATGAAAGGGGTTTGTAGCGATGCATTCGATTCGATTTCGAGATGAGGAACACGAGAGATTTTATGTTCAGATGCTGGATGAAAGGAAATGCAACGACGGGTACCATCGGGCACTTTTCTATACATTGGGCATTTCCCGGGAAACCAGAAGTTATACCCGCGATTTGTATGATTTTTCCAATAGCGGCATTAAGCCCGAAGGTCTTTCGGCCCCTTGGCAAACCGGCAGTTCCATTCGAGTGTGTCGGCTCGCCTTTAATTTATGGAACGGCTGGACCGAAGCAGGCGGCGAACGTTACTCCACTCCCCACGAATTATTCGATTGCAGCTATGCCCCCTACTTTTTTGAAGCGATTCGTCTTCGTTATCCCGAATATTGCCGAAGTCACGAGAGAACGATCAATCGGCTGGCCGAACAAATTCGCTGAATGGCTGCCAACGACGGGAGTGGAATGGGACGATGAAGGAAATTAAAACGAGGAGTGTTGTTAAAGACATCAAACGTCTGGACAGATTCCCAAACGTGTTGCATCGTGTAAGGCGTTCAAGCGATCGTGCCAAGCGGCAAGTTGAGAATGACAAGACGACTTCCTCGTCTCCAGTTGAATATGCGCAGCGCCATTCCGCAGCGGCTACGAAAAAAACGATTCGTGCCCAAATGGGGATGAGTCTGCGTATCAACAAGAGATTGATCCGGCACATTCTAAAAAGGCGGCCGTTGCCAGATGGTGATTCTGTCACAAGTCAGAGCCCGATTGATGTTAATGCGGAGTCTTCGATTGCGCGTACACCGCGACTTGCCCGTAGCATACGTCTCCGTAAGCCGGTTAATGGAAAATACGTCTTGTCTTCTGGCTCGCATTCAGGAAAACAACGTTTTATACGGAGCCGGGTCAATGCCCGGCTTCTGCATTGTTCTCGAACAGGCAGCTTTCCTGAACGGATGCAAAAACGGGATATCGGACATCCAAAACCGGCCGGGAAGAAGGAAACATTCTCCGGCGCGGTATCTCGTTCAGCAAATGGACGCGTGAAACCGTTAACCCGAGTCCCCTCTGCTATATCAAAACAATCAGGTTATACGATCAAACGGAAAGTACGAAATTTTAAGACATTATCGCCATTTATAAAAAATGGGCATCGGCTAGAGCACGTTAACAATCATTCGGATGCCCAAACTGAAGGGAAAATGAATGCCGTCAATGAAGCACAGCGGGCTGCGCAGATGGCGATGTCTGCCCACCGATCCATTCAAACCGCGCGAGCCATCGCGAGATTGAATCGCCTTATCATTAAAATGGTTGTAAGAGCCACCGCCTTGCTTGTCAATGGATTGACGGCGCTTTTGGGGATCAGCGGTTCGGTAATTGTAGTTTTGTGCATTGTCATGGTGAGCGCGGCGGTTATTTCCTCTCCTTTCGGTATCTTTGTGTCAGTTGAAAATACGGATGCCGATGTAAAGCCGCTTACCCGAATCGTTCAGGAAATAGACGATGAATTTGCCGCCCGGCTGGCAGAATTACAGCGATCCGCTGGAAATGTAGACCGGGTGGAATTTCATTATCCCGGCAGCGCGGACAACACTCGATTGATAACTGGATGGACATTATCGCCGTCTTTGCCGTGAAGACCGTCACGGATGCGGAAAACGGAATGGATGTGGCCACGCTTGATGCAACAAGAATCGGTATCATCCGATCGGTGTTTTGGGATATGAATTCGCTGGAATCTCGTGTTGAAACGGTAGAACATAAGGAAACGGTTACGGTAGAACATGAGGACGGGAGCACCAGCGAAGAGACGATTACCCGATATGAGCGCATTTTGCATATTACCGTCACTAGCCATACTGCGGAGCAACAGGCAGATATATACCGCTTTACAAATGAACAGATAGAATTAATGAAGGAAATGCTGTCCGAGGAGTTCCGCCCGCTTATGTTTGCGATACTTGGAAAAGATGCGGATATTGGCTTGACGCCGGAGCAGCTTGATTTGGTTCAACAGCAATTGCCCGAAGGGGAACTGGGCAGTGAAGCTGTCAAGTTGGCGCTGACTCGTCTAGGCGATCCGTACAGCCAACCAAAGGCCGGTCAGGACCACTTTACGGATTGCAGCTATCTCGTCCAATGGGTTTTGGTCTGACAGTAAGCGCGGCCGACTTGGTTCCAGGTGACCTTGTGTTTTGGAGCTACGAGCGTAATGGCAGATTCATGGATATTACTCATGTCGGCATTTATGCGGGAGACGGCAAAGTAGTGGACGCTTCCTCCACTCGGGGACAAGTGGTTTATCGCGGGCTGTTCGATTCGGATAAACAAGTGCTGTTTGGCAGGCCTCACATTGTAGGCTCAAAATGATTGCCTGGTGGAATCGGCTTGTTATTACTATTGTTAGGAATTCTCCAACCTTGGTACTATAACGAAGTTTATCGAATCATTCGTTGCGCTTCTTCCAAGCGCGGGTTCGTTTTTTAGTGGATAAATTGCAGGAATTTAATTTAAGGCTGTCGAATTTACGTACTTACTCAACTTTCGGTGCCACCAAGCCCAAGTTGTAAAATGTAGAAGCATAGGCAAGGGTTGCTTCATGGATAATTCAGGGGATGACCTTAGCCCCCTCATTGTCGTCGGGGGCAAAATAAATCTGCCCTTAACAGAATTTACGGCGGTTCTGGATTGTCAACAGTAAATCAGACAGCATTTTTAAGGGCTGCATGGCGATACTGAACCGGTGTCATGTATCCTAGTGTTCCATGAATCCGATGCTTGTTAAACCAGTTAACATAATCGTATAATTCCAGTTCCAGATGACGAAGACTCTGGAAGTTCATCTGGTTCACGAACTCTGTTTTCATAATCTTGTAGGTCGCTTCCGCCACAGCGTTGTCGTAGGGGCAGCCTTTCATGCTCAGGGATCGGCCAATTTCAAATGTCTCCAAAAGTGCATCCATCTTTTGATTTTTAAACTCACTGCCACGGTCGGTATGGAACCATTGAATCTGAGATAAATCACCCTGAACCGTTGCAAAGGCACGAGAAACCAACACGGCATCCTTATGAGGGCCTACACTATGGCCGATGATCTCTCGATTGAACAGGTCGATAAGTACACAAATGTAATGCCACCGGTTCTGAACTTTCACATACGTCAGATCGCTGACAACGACTCGTTTAGCCTCCGTTTGATCGAATTCGCGATTCAGCGTATTGGCTGTAGACGCTTCATTACACGCGGACTTAAGGGGTTTATATTGCGACACGGTGTACGTAGAAACAAGTCCCTGCTCTTTCATGATCCGGCCAATTCGACGTCTGGAGACGACGAAACCACGTTCCTGGAGCTTGACTTTAATCTTGCGTGTACCGTAAGCTTTTCGATTCTTATGGAAAATGTCCGCAATCGCTTCGGCGACATCGTCTTCGCTCGTTTGTTCTTTCGCTTCATAGTAAAACGTACTTCTTGCGATTTGCAGGACGTCGCACATTGCTGATACCGAGTATTTATCACGGTTGTTCTGGATGATAGCTACTTTCGTCCCATGATCAGCGCGGCTTGCTTTAAAATATCCACCTCCATTTTCAGACGCTGGTTCTCCTTTCGCAAGGCAATCAGCTCATTGTCTTCGGAGGAGCGATTGTCCTTCTCCTTGAAGGAACCCGTTGTTTGGGCTTGTTTGATCCAGCGGTCTAAAGCGGAGGCTGTGAGGTCATATTCCTCCACGATCGCTGCTCTGGATTTTCCGTTTTCATAGAGTTCTACCATTTTTTTTTTGAATTCTGCTGTAAAGGTACGTCGTTGTTGTTTTGGCATTGTAGAGATCCGCTCCTTAGGATGATAGGTTTATTCTACAAGCCCTCATTTTTATTGTCCAACTAAGGGTAGACGATCCAAGATCCGCTCCTTAGGATGTTAGGTTTATTCTACAAGCCCTCATTTTTATTGTCCAACTAAGTGTAGACGATCCAGTTCCGATTTTGCCCTGAAAATGTAGCGGATAGTAGAGGGACAAAACATCTCCCTCGTAGCTCTTTGACAACCGAATACAATCTTATCCGGTACGTTCCCCGCATGGCCTGGAAGGATAGCCAAATTGCAGGCGCGCCACGACCATTTTGCCAATTCTTATTTTCGCATGTTTTTTCATCAGAAGCGGTAAACTGCGAGCGATTTTGCCCATGCAATACATAAAGGGTGGTTCCATTTAAGGCGAAGACCCATGCGGAGGGATAATGATACTTCCGTCCAGCCACAGTTCAGCGCAATGGGGGCGGCTTGCAGCGATCCTGGAAGAGGTTTGAAGCCTATGAGGACGGCTAACCACTGTCCGCCGGATAGGGTTATTGGAAGAGAAGCAACCAAAACAGAGGCGGAAACAGAGATGCGCACACGCGGTTATGTTTGTTGCGCATCTCTGTTTTTCAGCTTTGCTGGATTAATGGGAGGTAGCTATGAACCATAAACTCATCCGGTACAGTATGCAAATCGCTATGATAAGGCAGCTACTGGCATTATCTTTGATTACCGAAAACGAATTTCATTTGATAAAGAACAAAACGATGCGGGATTACGGCATCATTTCGGACCTTACTTCTTGATTCGCACATTTGTCGGTCCGCCCATCTCTTATTAAACTGATAGCGAGTAAATAAGAATGGAGGACAACACCATGGCTCTTGAAGTGGAAGTGATTAAAGCAAGTCGGAAAATATCGGATCGCAACGCCGGAAAGTTATCGGATGTTCTTCGCGTCGCCCCTTATGCCCGCGTAAGTACCGACACTGAGGAGCAATTGAACAGCTACAAGTCGCAAGTCGCCTATTATACCGATCTCGTAAGCAAACGCAGCGACTGGGTGCTGGTTGATATTTATGCGGATGAAGCCATAACCGGGACACAGGTAACGAAGCGCGAGGATTTTCAACGCATGATTAACGATTGCATGGACGGGAAAATTGATATGATCATCACGAAGTCTATCTCCAGGTTTGCGAGAAACACGCTGGATACGTTGAAATACGTTCGAATGTTGAAAGAAAAAAACATCGCCGTATTTTTTGAAGACGAGAATATCAATACGCTGACGATGGACGGCGAATTGTTGCTTGTCATTCTAAGTTCCGTAGCGCAGCAGGAAGTGGAGAACATCTCCGCCAACGTGAAAAAAGGTTTGAAAATGAAAATGAAGCGCGGCGAACTGGTGGGCTTTCAAAGTTGTTTGGGATACGATTACGATGTGAATACGAAAAAGATATCCGTTAATCAAGAAGAAGCCGAAATCGTCCGCTATATTTTTGAACGATATACATCGGGGATCGGCGCTTACGTTATTGCAAAGGAACTGACTGAGGCGGGACATAAAACCAAGTACGGAAGAGTCGAATGGCAGGACACAACCGTTCTTGGTATCATAAAGAATGAGAAGTACAAAGGCGATTTGTTGCAAGGAAAGACATTTACCGTCGATCCAATTTCCAAGAGAAGACTGGACAATTACGGCGAGGAAGATCAGTTTTATGTCAAAAATCATCACGAGCCGATTGTCAGCGAAGAAGTTTTTGAAAAGGCGCAGGACATATTGCATCGAAGAGGCGAGAATCGCCGCCGCGGCGCAAAAGGCAAGCGGGACAAGTACAGCAGGAAATTTGCTTTCAGCAGCAAGTTGGAATGTGCTTTCTGCGGAAGCAACCTCTCGCGGCGGAACTGGCACAGCGGAACCCCGCATGAGAAGGTGATTTGGCAGTGCGTGACAGCCACGAAAAAAGGGAAGAAATACTGCTCTCGCAGCAAAGCTTTGGAGGAAAAGCTGATTGAGGGTGCTTTTGTCGAATCTTACAAATTGGTGTGCCGCAACAATTCGGATGTGCTGGACGAGCTTATGAAAAGAATGGAGTCCGTGTTTAGCGACCAGAATAATCAAAAGCGACTGAACAAAATTATCAGCGATATTCAGGCCACGGAGCAAAAACGTTGCAAACTGATTGATTTGTGCCTGGATGAGAAAATAGACAGGGCTACTTAGGGCTTGCTGAACACTTAAAAAAACAACAAAAACCGCATAACAACAAGGATTCTAAGGCCCATTTGTCGAAATCATATGCAAAGGAAATGTTTGAAAACCACCTAAAACCTTTGCAGATGGAGTGACGAAGATGTTTAAGCCGACCGCGCACCTCGATAATCAATTGATCCTGCCCGGCGATTTCTTTCTGCCCTTTGGCGGAAAGCTGGACGAGGACAATCGCTGGGTCCAGTTGGCGCGGTTGGTGCCGTGGGCGGAGGCTGAGAAAACATACGGTCAATTTTTCAAAGACACCTTTCGCGGCCAGCAAACGATCAGTCTTCGGATGGGGCTCGGTGCGCTCATCATTCAGGAGCGAATGCAACTGACCGACAGAGAAACGTTGGAGTCGATCAGCGAAAATCCTTACATGCAATACTTCATTGGTCTGCCTGGATTCGTCATGAAGCCACCGTTCCATCACTCCATGATGACGCATTTCCGCAAGCGTCTGACGGACGTGCTGGCAGAGTTGAATGAGATCGTCGCCACCGAAGGTGCGAAGGAAACGAAAGATGATGATGACAGCAACGACGCGACCGGCGGCGGTAAAGGCCAAGGGAAGCGCTCGAAGAAGCGCGCCTCTGATGAAGAAGTCGAGCAGCAAACCATGTTTGCACAATCGCAAGTCGCATCGTCAGAAGCAGCGTCTCCCGTGGAGTCGATGGCTACAGAGTCAGAGGTTCCTGAAACGAATAAACTTGTTTGCGAAGCGCATCCGAAATCGACCGCAGAATGGGAAGCCCCTGAGCAGCCGAATCAAGGGACCGTGCTGGTGGATGCCACCTGTGCGCCGGCGGATGTGGCGTATCCGACCGATCTGAATCTGTTGAATGAAGCGCGGGAGAAGCTCGAAGCGATCATCGATACGCTGCATGAGCCGGTCATCGGACAAATGGCGAAACCGCGCACGTACCGGGAAAAAGCGCGCAAACAGTTTCTGGCCGTTTCCAAGCAACGCAGACCGGGGCCGAAAGTGATTCGCAAAGCGATCAGGAGGCAACTCGGTTACGTTGGACGGAACCTCTCCATCATCGCCGAGCAAGCCAAGTCGCAACCGCTCACGCTACTTGGCCGCAAAGCCTATCGCGACCTGCTGGTGATTCACGAACTGTACCGTCAGCAGCTTCACATGTACAACGAGCGTTCCCACCAGATGGAAGACCGGGTCGTCAGCATTCATCAGCCGCATGTCAGGCCGATCGTGCGCGGGAAAGCCAAGGCGCGCGTCGAGTTCGGAGCCAAGATCGCGGTAAGCATGACGAAGGGCTACGCGTTCCTTGATCGGCTATCTTGGGATAACTTCAACGAGAGCACGACGCTCATGGACGTGATCGAGAAGTATCGCAGCCGCATGGGATTCTATCCGGCTGTCGTCCAAGCGGATCAGATCTACCGCACACGCGAAAACCGGAGATTCTGCAAACAGCATGGGATTCGGCTCAGCGGACCGGCACTGGGACGCAAGCCGAAAAACGGCCCGACAAGCGAAGATAGGCAAGTGGCCAAACAGGATACCGGAGAACGAAACGCAATCGAAGGCAAGTTCGGAGAAGGCAAGCGCAAGTACGGGCTTGGCTGTATTCGAGCACGCCTCGCAAAGACAAGTGAATCCGTGATTACGCTGCAACTTCTGGTGATGAACCTGGAGCGCAGGCTCCGCGTTCTTTTTTGCCTCATTTTTACGCTGCTATCTCGCAGTCGCCTAGCCATGAGTTTCGGTTAAAGAATCGTTCAGCAAGCCCTAACTAGTTGCTCCTGAAAAAGTCGATTTTCAAAAATAGTTTCGGGTTGCTGGCTGGGTTGTGAGGGGGAACTTTCCCTAATGATCGGTTTCCATGTTAGTTTTGGAGCATTTTTGCCGCTCTTTGCAGGTTGTGGGTCAGAATCCCGAAGCCGACCCAGCATTTTGAGCCGACAAAGCCCCGATACCTGCTGCGGTTCAAACCGTACTTCCGCTTGAGAAGACTAATCTTCGCTTCTCCAGCTGCACGGTAACGCTGCAAGTCTTTGAACCATAATTCGTTTTCGTACTCGGATCGGGCAATGCCTTTTTTGCCCTTTCGCGGCAAGCTAGCTCGCTTCACACCAAGTTCGGTAATGGCCGTTTCGTTCTTCTTGCTTGAGAAACCGCGGTCGGTCGCTACAGCTTGCGGCGCTTTGCCGAATTGCTTGATATGCGCCTGTACAGCGGGAACGAGCAGTTCATCATCCGAGGGGTTCCCCTCGTAGACAGCGTAGCCGGTCACAAAGCCGCTTTCCGTCTCGTCGATTCGCACCTTGTAGCCGAACTCAGTTCCTTTGGCCAGCTTACCTTTCTTAATCGGTCTTGCTTCCGGGTCAAAGAAACTGACGATCCGATCTGCGATGATTCGATTGCCGGAAACGACCTGTTTGGCTTGTTCCAACAACTTGCCGGTTAGCGTGACCGCCTCGGTCAGTTTGGTTTTACTTTGTCGAAGAGCAGCTTTGCCCTTGTCTTGCAGTTTCTCGATAACGGCTTGCGCCTTGTTCACAACGTTCTCGGCTACTTCGATTACGCTCCCAGTGATCCGGTCAACTTCTTCCCAAGATTCACGGGTGCGGCGACGTAGAACTTTCGCGATGGACAGAATCTTTTCCTTGATTTCTGCCGTACGATCTTCAAAGCCTTGAACAGTGTGGGAGGCGACTTTCCGGATTTTCTGAATCGTTCGAGTGATGACTTTTACGCCATCTTGCAACAGCGTAGCGTCTGTCGGGTGATGGATGTCGGATTCCACAACCGTCGTATCCGTGCGCAATTTGCGGGTTTTCAGAACGGCTTTTTCCTCACACTGCTTTACGAGTGCGGCATTGATGTCTTCGACGATCTTGTCGCCGTAGCGTTTGCGGGCATAGATGAGCGTAGACGGGTCGGGCATCGGTTCGTCGATGGCAAACCGGCAGAACATTCGCCATGTGATGCTGTCACCGACTTCCTTCACGAGTGACTCGTAGCCCAAATTGTATTTATGCTTCAGGACCATAAGACGGATGTACTTTTCAATTGCAAGCGTAGGACGGCCGCTTTTCTTGCCTTTCGGGTGCAACTCAGTAAACGGTTGAAGAAAACGGTCGTCGTCCAGTAATTGATCTATGATTGCAAGCTCGACCGGCAACTTTCTAACAGATTCCGGGAGAATGGCATCCCAGATGGTCAATTGCTCGTCTCGAAGTTTCAACATTTTCTTCACCTCTTGGAAGGATTCCCGAGGGCTTCTGTTGAACTCCTATAGCAAAGGAATTCTTCCCTCGGGGTGTGGAACTTTGTTATCTCGTCAATAACAATTTCCATTTTGAGGTGCTGAATTCCTTTTAATTATGCTCAAAACACCCTGACTTTTTCAGGGGAAACTAATTAAGCTACTGTGTGAGAAAATTTTATCATATGTTATGATGGATGTAAATTATTTCTCAAGGTGGTAAGATGAAGAACCCGGGAACAGCAACGGAAAACGGCCGAAAATTTAGATGCTATATATGCAAAGAACCGAATCCGGTCGTCCACGACCACTATACCAAGCTATGCCGGGCCTGCGGCGAATACAATGAGCTGAAACGGACAGCCAGGCATCACCTGGACAACTATATCGCTCTGGTGACGGGCGGCCGGACAAAAATCGGCTATCATACGGCGCTGCGTCTGCTCCGCGATGGTGTACGGGTTATCTTAACGACCCGGTTTCCGTACGATGCGCTGCAGCGTTATATCAAAGAGCCCGACTTTGACACTTGGAAGGATCGTATTCATATTTACGGGTTGGATTTTCGCCAAATCGAAAGAGTCGAGATGTTTGCCCGCTACATAAACAAGGAGTTCCCTTACATCGACATTATTATCAATAATGCTGCGCAGACGGTGAGAATGTCCCCCGAGGAATACGATGGGTTGATGCTAAAAGAAGCGGAACTCCAAAAACAGCTTTTTGGCGGACAAGGGTCTCCGCAACTTGCCGGAGGAACCGCTCTTCCCCGCATTGCCAATCCGATAAGCAGTGAAACGGCGGATTCCCCGTATCTGCAATTGCTGAATCCGGAACGAAGCTTGCCGGCTTCCTCTTCCCAGCTTCAAAATTCATGGACGGCCGAGTCCCGGCAAATTTCCGTGGTGGAGATGCTCGAAGTTCAATTGATCAACGTGACCGCGCCCTTTTTAATCAATACCAAACTGAAAGACGCCATGATACGAAGTCCGCATCCAAACCGTTTTATCGTAAATGTATCCGCGGCGGAAGGCCGTTTTCAAATGAAAAGAAAAGGAGGCTACCACGTTCACACCAACATGGCGAAGGCCTCGCTGAATATGATGACTCTAACCATGTCCAAGGAATATAAAAAGGATCGTATCTTCATTACCTCCGTGGATCCCGGATGGGTGTCGAACCAGTTCCCGGAGCAGGCGAAGGCCCGCAAGGCGATCGAATTGCCTCTGGACTTTGAGGATGCCGCGGCCAGAATCTGCGATCCGATCTATGAAGGAAAAGATGCGGAGCGCCCTTGGACCGGGGTATTTTTAAAGGATTACAAGCAGGTGGATTGGTGAAAAAGAAAGCTCTCTTTCGTCGGGAAAGAGAGCTCGTTTGCGTTTCGCGATTTTATTGAACTCTTCTCGCTTCCAATTCCGCAACAATCTCATGATGCGGTTTCTCCCACCGGTACAGAGAAACCAAGATGAGAATCGACAATATACATAAAAGGATCGGCAGCCAAATAAAGCTGATTTCTATCATATGAAGTGCGGATGGCGTCTGAGTTTGATTGGCAACATAACCCCCTGCCGCAAGCAACCAAGCCGGAATCGCTCCGCCAAGACCGGAGCCTAATTTAATCGCGATCCCGGAAGCGGTAGAAGCAAGCAAGCCTTGCGCGCGGACGCCCGATTTCCATTCGCCATAGTCAACCGTATCGGCAATGAGTGCAAACAATAACCCGACCGGCAAGCCTAGACCAACGGCGCCAATGACTATACCCGTAAGCACCATGGCCGTACTATTACCGCCAAGATAAATAATCAACTGACCGAGCATGCTGATGGCCATTCCGGCGATCATCAACGTTTTTTTACTGAACTTCTTGGATAAGAACGGCACACAGATAATTCCCACCAGCGTCAACGAGCCGAGCGTATTGGCCGTAGTAACGAGGTCAGGCTGATTCAGATTGTAGGTAATGTAATAAATGCCCGACGACAATTTCACCACGTACAAGATAAAAAATACGACGCCCACTAAAACCCCGGCAAACCATGGCATATTGCCTTTTATCGCCTTGACGCTCTCTCGTACAGGCAATGATTTTCCCCCGGATCGATCCTGAACCCGTTCTCTCGTATTGAAAAATGTGATCAGGAACATCACAAGTCCCACTGCGCCAAACAGAATCATCGTATGGAAGAAGCCTTTTTGCTGATCCCCATTCCCGAAAAATGCGACAAGCGGCAATAACGTCAGATTGACAAGCAATCCGCCCAGTTGCCCGCCAAACATCCGAAAGGAGTTAGCTACCGTTCTTTCCTGAACATCGCTGGACAAGCTCGGAAGCAAGGTAGTTAACGGATTGTTAACGGCGGTATACAGGATGTTGGAAGCAATATAGAAAATGTAGGCATACGCCAGCTTCCCGGACGCGCTTAACTCAGGTCCCATAAACAACAGGATCGTCACGATGGTGAACGGAAAACAGGACCATAAAATCCACGGTCTTGATTTCCCCCATCTGGTATGCGTCTTGTCGATAAAGATGCCGAAAATGGGACTGTCCAGCATATCCACAAGTCTTGCAACCAGCAATAGCGTTCCTACGGCGGCAGCGCCAATGCCATAAACATCCGTAAAATAGAAAGTTAAATAAGTGGTAACCACCGCATAAATCAAGTTTGAAGCCGTATCTCCCAAACCGTAGCTTACTTTTTCCAATAAGGACAACTTTTGATTCGACTCTTCTCTTGTCGCCATTGTGCACCCTCCTGATGGGAACGTTTTCAAGGAGAAACTAGTGTAAGTAAATACTTCCCTTGATTAAATCCTTCTCCGTGCTGCTGGTTCCGATGTACACTTCATAGGCCATCTCTTCAAGCTCCCACCGGTTTGCGGCAGGATTGAACCACTTGATTTTTTCAACCGGGCAGGCGATTTCAACCTTCGCTTTTTGACCCGGCTTCAGCGTAATCCGCTTAAACCCGCGCAGAACTTTAACTGGCCGATCTATCTTGGAGTTGGCGAAACCGACATACAGTTGCACGACTTCGTCGCCCGTTACGTCCCCTGTATTTTCAACCTCGCAAGCAGCGATGATTTGATTATCCATTGTTTTGAAGGAAGCATTGGAAATCGCAAAGCTGGTGTAGGATAAACCAAATCCGTATGGCAAGGAAGGCTGGATGCCTTCTTTCTCCAATTTGGCATATCCGTGATAATAGTCATATTTGATCTCGGTTGCATCCCAATCCACTTGGGGAAGATGGCTTTCGCTCGCCGGTACCACAAAAGGCAGTTTGCCGCCCGGATTGACGTCGCCGAACAACGTTTTGGCTATGGCGGTGCCGCCTTCCATTCCCGGATAGTAGGCCATCAGGATGGAGGAAACCGACGGCTTCCATTCTTCAATCATGATCATATTGCCGCCGATCAATACCGCAACAGAGTTTGGGTTAACGGGGCCAACCGCGTTGATCAGTTCAATATCTTTCGTATGCAAACCAAGACTGTTTTTACGGTCCCCACCCGCCTTCAAATCGGCATCTTCGTTCGTGACGGATTCCCCTTCATCATCGTGGTCGTATCCTACGACAAAGACAACGGCATCAACGGATTTCGCCAATTGCTTCGCTTGCTCCAGGTCTTTACCGTTATTGAAGATCACCTCGGCATTTGGAAGTAAACGTTCGATCCCCTGGAGCGGTGTAACAACGTATGGCGGAAACACACGGCTTGAACCATGATCGCCGATATTTCCTTTGCTGCCGAGTTCGCCAATAACCGCGATACGCTTTGTTTTCGTTTTTGAGAACGGCAGGACATGGTGATCGTTTTTCATCAAGGTCATAGACTTCTCGGCCGCTTCCAGCGCTAATGCGATATGCTCTTGGCTTGCGATCAGGTCCTTCCCGTACGTATCCTTGTCTGCTTCTGTAAATGCCAGTAATGTACGGACAATTCTTACTGCCGACTCATCGATTTTTTCTTCACTGACTTGGCCGTTCCTTACGGCTTCAACCAGCTTGTCGCCAAAAAATTTCGTATGGCACATTTCAACATCCATACCGCCATTTGCCGCTTCGACCGTATCTTTGATACCCCAGGCAAAATCACTGACGACAAAGCCGTCAAAATCCCATTCATCCTTCAAAACCCGATTTAACAAATAATCATGATGCCCGCAATGAATTCCGTGGTACATGTTATAAGCACTCATCACACTGCCGGCACCCGCATCTACACAATCCTTAAAGTGCGGCAAAAAAACCTCGCGTTCCGTTCGTTTATCGGCGGTGACGCTTACCTTAAATCGAGCCCATTCCATGCTGTTGAAAGCATAATGCTTCACGCAAGCGATTACATTTTCTCCCTGAACGCCTTTTACCAAAGAGGAGCCCATGACGCCCAAGTGGAACGATTCCTCGCCGTAGACTTCCTGGCTTCTGCCCCAACCCGGGTTATACGGGAGATTAATGCAAACGCCGCCAAAAAAATTGCCGCCTTGCGCACGAACCTCTTTGCCTATTGCATGCCCAATGCGCTCTTCAAGTTCCGGGTCAAAGGCAGCGCCTCTTGCCATAGCTACCGGAAAACAGGTGCTGTTGCCGGATACGACTCCACGCGGGCCGTCGACAAATTTCATTTCCGGCACTCCCAAGCGGTCATTTCCGCCGGCGGGATAAGGTCGCCAGTTGTAATGTCTCACCTTAAAATCTTCCAGCATCTCTTCCATGGAGACTCTTCCGCTCATGAGATATACTTTTTCTTCCAAACTCATTTGGCTGACGATTTTCTTCGCCTTCGCGGTATAAGACAAGCGAACCTGTTTATTGGCCTTCATCCAATATCTCCTCCAATCTGTTTTTCAAATCTCTATAAAACCGCTTTCAAACAAATTTTAATGCAGATCCGTCCATGATTCCTTCCGATTTCTTGGGCAAGTGATAGGAAGATAAGCGCAAGTGCAGCGGATATCCGCAAGAAAAAATAAAAAACCAAAGAATTTCCCCCAAATGATCCAGGGAATTCTTTGGTTTACTTTTAAAAAGTAGTCTTTCAACTCTTACTTATAGAACTTATTTAAGATGATGCATTCAATCCCATGAACCGGAACATGCAAAGTAAGATGAAAATCGCCTGTTAAGGTGAGCTGTTTTAATTGCAGAGAAGGTCTGGATATATTTTTCAAGTAATCCGTTTCTTCATGATTCAGATCGGCGTATTCGCCCATGCGAATCCATTCGTCATAAGCGGATCCATGCTTTCGGTTAAGGCTGTATTGTTTGCATTTATACGTTCCGTATATATTTTGAAGGTGAATATTAAATAGCATATCATTGGATTCCTCAAAAATATCATAAGAATGCTGCTCCGATTGATCTCCCTTCATGAACAATTGGTCAGGGTAGGTGTGATTATAAGCTAAAATTTGGATATTACCTCCTTGTTTGGTCATGATATAATTTTTGCCTTTGGCAAACACGGTGCCGCCTAACTTAGATAAGAAGACGAAGGCATAATACGCGGATTTCTTGATGCCTTCCGTATTAACCAACCCTGTCCCCCCGAAAAAGGGATTGCTTTTAATATCCCATTCATAGAGAATATCGGAAGCCGATAAAAAACCGATGGCCTTGGCATGCACCGCCGCTGGATCAAGCATATTATCGATAATAAAAGTGGCCATAAAGGCCGTATCGTGAAGGAAGTTCGTCACATCCCAGCTAAAGTTCCAGCGTGTTACGATGAATTCCATATCCTCCTTATCGTGAGCTTTCAGCATGCGATGCGTCTTTTCCAGCAAATGCTTGGTATGATTTTTGGCTTCATATTGAAACGGAATTACCTTAATATCAACAGGACTTGTTTGGGACCGTTCCAGCCAATCTTTAAATTTGACGCGATTATGGTAAATATTGCAGCTGTAAAAATCAAGGGGCACCGCATTTTCTTGACAGAATTCGAGCAGTTTCTCAGAAAGTTGATCGTCCGTATGGAAGTTTTCCGCTGCAGGTCCCACTTTGAGCGATGGAGATATTCCCTTAATGAGCAGCGCCGTTTGCTTATATAATTCGAAATACTGTTCCAGCGTACCGCTCCAATGAATACCATGCACCGGAAACTCGGTCCATATTTGAAAGTACCATTCCGAAACCGTATCAAGGCCGTAACGATTTATGCAATTCATCATAAAGGATTGAACCAGGGATAGCCATTGACTCATTTCTTTGGGGGGAGAGGTATTTCCCTGATAATTAAAAAAACTGGTGCTTTTGCTGGCAAATAAAAGCGGCATGTAACTTAAGCAAATAAATGGTTTGAGTTCAAGCTCCCGCATATAATCCAGAATGTTGTTAATAAATTTCCAATTGAATTTCAACCCTTCTCGATCTTTCTGAATCACGTCCAATTCCTGGTTGAATACGCCTTCAAAACGTAAATATTCGATTGGGATTTCTTCCCGCATCTCTTTGATTTGATCGCGAATATTTTGATTTAACAGCGTATTGGCGGATCCAATGTTCATCATTTTGTTCCACACCTGCTTCAATTCGTATCCATCCGCTTGAATATCTTTGACAATGGCGGAATGGATCGTATGTTCCTCTATTGTTTTTAATTCGATCGGAAGCGAAGCGTAGTGATGAATCAATGGCTCGTTGGAAGCTCCGAGCAAATCCGGGCCGTCGTTATTCCCCTCTTGATACTTTTTGCGCAACTGTAGCGGGGTTAACGAAAATTTACTTTTGATGGCTTTATAATAGCTTTTTTCATCGCTGAAGCCTGAAGACAAGGCCACGTTCATAATGGATGTTCCCTGGTTTTGCAGCAAAAACAAAGAATACCTGATCCGAACTTCTTCCAAATAAGCTTTAAAAGTAACCCCGACGTTTTTCCGGAAGATGTCCGACAGATAAGATGAATTATAATGCTGCTCCCTTGCGATTTGATTTAACGTAACTTTCCCTTTGAAATCCAGTTCAACCCTGTTCAA
Organism: Paenibacillus aceti; assembly: GCF_003614185.1. Lineage (GTDB taxonomy): Bacteria > Bacillota > Bacilli > Paenibacillales > Paenibacillaceae > Fontibacillus > Fontibacillus aceti. The sequence continues at coordinate 13,656 of NZ_KZ987724.1, read as the reverse complement.
TATTTGCTGGACAATATTAAAATCTTTATTCAAAGCACGATTTTCCGGTTCCGGCGTGGGGAGCTTTCTACTGAAACGAGACGTTAAGTATCCGAGCAATCGAAGAACATCTTTGTTCTTTGCCCGACTCCCTTTATTCGGATAGGCAATCAATTGACTGAATAAAATACGAACAACATCATACGGATGTTGATTGTCTTCACTATTTTTGAAGGATTTCAGATCATAATTCAAGCTGTAAAAATCGTGATTATGTTTATATATAAAAAGGCTATCCATATGCAATTGAATAAAGCGAGTATTCAAGGCTTGCGGAATGACGCGATGGGATTCGAAATGGTTGATTAGCAGAAGATCGTCTTCATGTAGATGATAATCATATGGGCCGATTGTCACTTTCAGTTTTCCAGTAAAGAGCCAGATGATTTCCAGACCTGAGTGTTGATGGAGCTCTTCGGAGTTAGTATCATTCATCATGAAATGGATTGGACATCCCGGCAGATACGGAATCGGAATAACGGAATACTTCAAATCTACACCCCCTTAATAAGCAATTATAACCAACCGGTTTGTTAGATCAAGTCCATATTTGTGTGTAAAATTGCCCTCGGTTAGAATGCCCCCTTCCGTCCCCCGAAGGGGGAGACGCAGGGAGCACCCCCCCTGCACCCCGTCACTCGCCGTATGGCAGGCCCAGCAAGGGATTGCTGGGTTTTTCAAAAGTGTATTTCATTCAGCCTGTCAAGGCTAAAAATGGAACGCTTCGCGGCCTTGACAGGCTTAGATGCGGTGTTTATTAGCCGATGCGAGTGACTTTGGTATGGGAGGAGATTGGGGATTGTCCTTGACGCCATTCAAGATATTCTGTCATGTCCAAATACTTTTTGCCGCTAGCCCATTTCTCGTCCGTTTCCATGAGCAAGGCCCCTATCAAGCGGATGGCAGACTCTCGATTCGGAAAAATCCGAATCACGCGTTCACGGCGGCGGATTTCCTCATTCAACCGCTCCATCGGATTGGTGGTGCGAAGACGCTTGCGGTACTTTTCCGGTAATGCCAAGACGGCTGTGACATCTTCGAAGCCTGCTTCCAGGACAGCCATGGCCTTCGGCGCTTTCGTTTCATACTCCTCCAGTACCTTCTCTAACAGCATCCGTGCCGTCTTTGCATCCGGTGCCTCCAGAATGGGGCGAATCCGGCTATGAATCTCGTCCTGCAAGGATTTGGGTGTGGCGTCAAGAATGTTGCGCATGAAGTGCGTCTGGCATCGCTGCCAGGTCACCCCTTGGAAGTTCCTGCGGATGGCTCGAACCAACCCTCCATGGTCATCCGACACAATCAGATCGACGCCTTTAAGCCCACGGCTTTTCAGCCAGCCAAAAAATTCGCTCCAGCTGGCCTCCGACTCGCTGTCGCCGAGCATAACGCCCAATACCTCCCGGTATCCATCGGCATTGACACCGATCCCGATGAGAGCGCCCCGTGACCGCACCCGCCCTTCTTCGCGTACTTTCAGGTACAGGGCATCGACGATGACAAAGGGGAACGAAGAATCGTGTAGCGGACGGTTGTTCCAGGCGTTCACGATAGGATCCAACCGTTTGCACAGATCGGACACGGTCGATTTGGAAAACTCCGTACCGCACAATTCTTCTGTGATCTGGGCCACCTTACGGGTAGACACACCGTTGACGACCATATCCATGAGAGCCAGCACCAGTGCCTGTTCGCTGCGTTGATAACGGGCGAACAACTCGGTGGAGAACTTCCCGCCGCGAATGCGAGGGACACGAAGCGTGATCGTACCGACACGTGTAGTCAATTGGTGTGGGTATGTACCATTTCGATATGCTTGACGCTCATCTGTCCGTTCGTAGGGTTCCGCCCCCAACTGTTCGGTCGCCTGTGCCTGCAAGACTTGGTTCAATACGGATTCCAACAACTTGGCCACTCCCGAATCCTGTGAATTGCCGAGAAAAAGCTGATGCAAAAGTTGCGAATCTACGGTAATCTGGTATTGAGCCATTTCAAATTCCCTCTCCTTCGAATGTTGTCTAGTCAACTTCATTCTAACCGAGGGGGATTGAAAATGGCTCCCTTATTTTTAGAGAGATGCTGTTTTTACACAATTATACGGACTCAACT
>NZ_KZ987724.1:4292-8422 GCF_003614185.1 Paenibacillus aceti | reverse complement strand
CGACAGCGGAAGTCATGAACAAGGGCACCCTCATGCTGGATGCGACATGCGCGCCTGCGGACATCAAGTATCCGACTGACTTGGGGCTGCTGAATCACGCCCGTGAAATCCTGGAAGACATCATCGACGTGCTGCACCGTCCCCATGTCGGAGCGATGGAGAAGCCGCGCACGTACCGCGAGAAAGCCAGAAAATCGTACCTGAGTGTTTCCAAGCAACGCAAGGCATCGGGCAAGGTGATCCGCAAAGCGATCAAAAAGCAACTTGGCTACGTGGGACGGAATCTGCGGATTATTGAAGCCCTCGTGAAGTATACGCCTCTCACGGAACTGAGCAAAAGACACTATCGCCAGCTTCTGATCATCTCGGAGCTCTACCGTCAGCAGCGCGAAATGCTAGAGAAGAATACGCATGTCGTCGCCGATCGCATCGTGAGTATCGAACAGCCGCATGTACGTCCGATGGTTCGAGGCAAAGCTGGAGCGAACGTGGAGTTCGGCGCCAAAATCGCCGCCAGTCTGGTGGACGGTTACGCTTGGATCGAAACGGCACAATGGGACAGCTTCAACGAGGCAACCACGCTGCAAGCATCGGTGGAAGCGTACAAACAGCGATTCGGGTATTATCCCGCCGTCATTCTAGCCGATAAAATCTACCGCAATCGAGACAACCTGAACTATTGCAAAACGCTAGGGATTCGCCTTAGTGGCCCGAAGCTCGGCAGACCCTCGAAAGAGCAAAGTGAAGTCGCCGATCGTCGGCAAGAGCGCCAGGACGCTGTACAGCGTAATGCGATCGAAGGAAAATTTGGAGAAGGCAAGCGCAAATTGGGCCTAGGTCGCATTCGGGCGCGTGGCGCCGAAACCAGTTTGACCGTCATCGCCCTTCAGTTTCTGGTCATGAATCTGGAGCGGCGACTGCGTGTTCTCTTTTTGCATTTTTTCAGACTGCTTGGGTTTAGAGACTTGCGTTGGGTGTAGATGGAACGAATCTTGTTCAGCAAGCCCTAATTATACTACCCAAATTTAAGAACCCGATGCTTTGAAATACCGACGGGATTGTCCACGGGAAATAGGGGGCAAACCCAAAAGAAGCCAAAACATTTGAGATAATAACAATTACCAGGATGAGTCCTAATGGGGCCAAGTATCCCTTGCTAACATTTGCCAGAAAAGCGCCTGGTGTGGTAACAATAATAAACAATAGCGATGTTATAATAAATTTTAGAAAAATATTCCAAATAAGCGAAGCTGACCAGCCCGTAACCCCTAGAATACCTCCAACGGCAAGAGCCGTGGCAAACATATAGATGGAAAGTAACATGCTCCACGCTAAAATTACCAGCAATTTGGACAGTACAATATTTGATCTTGATACGGGCTTTGCAAGCAAATCCTTAATTGTTTTATCTGTAAACTCTCGCCCAAATACCCATGCGGCGATAAATGTGTATCCGATCAGTCCCAGTGGGGCAAGATTATTAAGCAAATCCGTTAAATACATTTGCCAATTGATGCTACCGGTGTCACTGGATAAAATAATTCCGACTCCATCATGATTGGCCCAAATGCAAAAACAAGGAACTCCAACCAAAACACATTAGCGCGGATAATCTTACGAATCTCACAATGTAAAACAGAGAAAATATTCATTAGATATTTCCCCTTGCCATACCAATTGTCCGAAGAAAGTAACCTTCCAAATCTTCCGTAATCACTCGAAGCAGTGTTGGCGGTTGATTAGATTTAACCAGCAGTTCGGCTAGACGTTCAGGACGATCTGCTGCGTGATCATCGGTTAGTTTGATATAACCGTCCACTGTTTCCTCAAATTCATATCCATGCTCTTTAAGCACATTCTTTAAAGCATTTTTGTCGCGGCCGTTCACCACCAAGTTTTTCTGTAACGATTGTTCCAGCCTATCCATCGCGATTTCCTTAATAAGTTGGCCATTGTGTATAATCCCAATGCGTGTGGCAACTTTTGAGAGTTCTTCTAACAGATGGCTGGATATAAAAAAAATAATAAATATGAAACAGGCAATGGCAAATATGGGCAGGAGTAATCCTATATATCGCGGGTCCAGCAAGGAACCTGCGTATAGGTGAATATGCTGCAAAGATAATTTTCAGATATATTCCAATTGAAAACATAAAAACTATAAACATCAGCAGGAACAGCAGGGGAAGCTTTATTTTCAGTGTCGTACGATTACTCTCTTTCCGTGTATTTATATCCTATGCCCCAAATTGTTTTAATGAAGTCATATTCAGGACCAAGTTTCTTTCGGATATTTTTTATATGAACCGTTACGGTATTTAATTCTCCGTATTCGTCTCCCCAGACATTTTCATATATCTGCTCCTATTTCGAGCCCCACGATTTTATCAATATCCTTCAATGTGATTTTCTTCCAATGCTGTTAAGGCTTCTTTCCCGGAATATGCCGGAAGTATTTCAAATTGCTCGTACCTTAAACTCTTTGTGATGAGTTTTACGATATCTTCATCGTCGTCTACAACTAATATCGTTTTTAGCATAATTAACCCATTCCTTTCGAGTTGAGTCCGTATAATTGTGTAAAAACAGCATCTCTCTAAAAATAAGGGAGCCATTTTCAATCCCCCTCGGTTAGAATGAAGTTGACTAGACAACATTCGAAGGAGAGGGAATTTGAAATGGCTCAATACCAGATTACCGTAGATTCGCAACTTTTGCATCAGCTTTTTCTCGGCAATTCACAGGATTCGGGAGTGGCCAAGTTGTTGGAATCCGTATTGAACCAAGTCTTGCAGGCACAGGCGACCGAACAGTTGGGGGCGGAACCCTACGAACGGACAGATGAGCGTCAAGCATATCGAAATGGTACATACCCACACCAATTGACTACACGTGTCGGTACGATCACGCTTCGTGTCCCTCGCATTCGCGGCGGGAAGTTCTCCACCGAGTTGTTCGCCCGTTATCAACGCAGCGAACAGGCACTGGTGCTGGCTCTCATGGATATGGTCGTCAACGGTGTGTCTACCCGTAAGGTGGCCCAGATCACAGAAGAATTGTGCGGTACGGAGTTTTCCAAATCGACCGTGTCCGATCTGTGCAAACGGTTGGATCCTATCGTGAACGCCTGGAACAACCGTCCGCTACACGATTCTTCGTTCCCCTTTGTCATCGTCGATGCCCTGTACCTGAAAGTACGCGAAGAAGGGCGGGTGCGGTCACGGGGCGCTCTCATCGGGATCGGTGTCAATGCCGATGGATACCGGGAGGTATTGGGCGTTATGCTCGGCGACAGCGAGTCGGAGGCCAGCTGGAGCGAATTTTTTGGCTGGCTGAAAAGCCGTGGGCTTAAAGGCGTCGATCTGATTGTGTCGGATGACCATGGAGGGTTGGTTCGAGCCATCCGCAGGAACTTCCAAGGGGTGACCTGGCAGCGATGCCAGACGCACTTCATGCGCAACATTCTTGACGCCACACCCAAATCCTTGCAGGACGAGATTCATAGCCGGATTCGCCCCATTCTGGAGGCACCGGATGCAAAGACGGCACGGATGCTGTTAGAGAAGGTACTGGAGGAGTATGAAACGAAAGCGCCGAAGGCCATGGCTGTCCTGGAAGCAGGCTTCGAAGATGTCACAGCCGTCTTGGCATTACCGGAAAAGTACCGCAAGCGTCTTCGCACCACCAATCCGATGGAGCGGTTGAATGAGGAAATCCGCCGCCGTGAACGCGTGATTCGGATTTTTCCGAATCGAGAGTCTGCCATCCGCTTGATAGGGGCCTTGCTCATGGAAACGGACGAGAAATGGGCTAGCGGCAAAAAGTATTTGGACATGACAGAATATCTTGAATGGCGTCAAGGACAATCCCCAATCTCCTCCCATACCAAAGTCACTCGCATCGGCTAATAAACACCGCATCTAAGCCTGTCAAGGCCGCGAAGCGTTCCATTTTTAGCCTTGACAGGCTGAATGAAATACACTTTTGAAAAACCCAGCAATCCCTTGCTGGGCCTGCCATACGGCGAGTGACGGGGTGCAGGGGGGGTGCTCCCTGCGTCTCCCCCTTCGGGGGACGGAAGGGGGCATTCTAACCGAGGGCAATTTTACACACAAATATGGACTTGATCT
>NZ_KZ987724.1:3228-4238 GCF_003614185.1 Paenibacillus aceti | reverse complement strand
TTAGGGCTTGCTGAACAAGATTCGTTCCATCTACACCCAACGCAAGTCTCTAAACCCAAGCAGTCTGAAAAAATGCAAAAAGAGAACACGCAGTCGCCGCTCCAGATTCATGACCAGAAACTGAAGGGCGATGACGGTCAAACTGGTTTCGGCGCCACGCGCCCGAATGCGACCTAGGCCCAATTTGCGCTTGCCTTCTCCAAATTTTCCTTCGATCGCATTACGCTGTACAGCGTCCTGGCGCTCTTGCCGACGATCGGCGACTTCACTTTGCTCTTTCGAGGGTCTGCCGAGCTTCGGGCCACTAAGGCGAATCCCTAGCGTTTTGCAATAGTTCAGGTTGTCTCGATTGCGGTAGATTTTATCGGCTAGAATGACGGCGGGATAATACCCGAATCGCTGTTTGTACGCTTCCACCGATGCTTGCAGCGTGGTTGCCTCGTTGAAGCTGTCCCATTGTGCCGTTTCGATCCAAGCGTAACCGTCCACCAGACTGGCGGCGATTTTGGCGCCGAACTCCACGTTCGCTCCAGCTTTGCCTCGAACCATCGGACGTACATGCGGCTGTTCGATACTCACGATGCGATCGGCGACGACATGCGTATTCTTCTCTAGCATTTCGCGCTGCTGACGGTAGAGCTCCGAGATGATCAGAAGCTGGCGATAGTGTCTTTTGCTCAGTTCCGTGAGAGGCGTATACTTCACGAGGGCTTCAATAATCCGCAGATTCCGTCCCACGTAGCCAAGTTGCTTTTTGATCGCTTTGCGGATCACCTTGCCCGATGCCTTGCGTTGCTTGGAAACACTCAGGTACGATTTTCTGGCTTTCTCGCGGTACGTGCGCGGCTTCTCCATCGCTCCGACATGGGGACGGTGCAGCACGTCGATGATGTCTTCCAGGATTTCACGGGCGTGATTCAGCAGCCCCAAGTCAGTCGGATACTTGATGTCCGCAGGCGCGCATGTCGCATCCAGCATGAGGGTGCCCTTGTTCATGACTTCCGCTGTCG
>NZ_KZ987724.1:0-3198 GCF_003614185.1 Paenibacillus aceti | reverse complement strand
TTCTTCGCCACAACAGGGGGCTCCTCGGGAATAGAGAAAGCGTCCCCTACCTCCATGGTGAGCTGCGAGCCGCCCGCGTCGTTGTCGTCGTCATCGCGATCTCGCTTGGACGATTTCGGTTTCGCCTCGACCTCTCGCTCTGCTTGCAGCGCGGCTTGGGCGATCCAGTCGTTGACTTCAGCTAGGATTTCCAAGCCGAGCCGTTCCCGAAAATGCGTGAGCAGGGAGTGATGAAACGGCACTTTATCGACATACGCGGTGTAGCCCAAGAAGAACTGCAAATATGGATTTTCCTGGATTTGTAAGGTGGTCTCGCGGTCACTTAAACCAAGGCGCTCTTTGATGATGAGCGAGCCGAGGGCGATACGTGCCGAGTACGCCTTTTGGCCGATGGCTGGAGACTTGAACGAGCTCACATATTTCTCTTCTACTTTGTCCCAAGGGATGATCGCCGCAAGCTGCACCCACCGATTGGTTGGATTTAATTTTCCGCCAAAGGGCAAATAGAAGTTTTCCAACAAGTCTGCCATATCTCGATTCAGCACGAACACTTTCGCTCACTCCATCTGCAAGGTTTTTTACCGATTTTCCGTGTTTTCTTTGCAGATGAATTCGACAATAGTGCCTCTAAACCCTTGTGAGATAAGGATTTTTTGATTATTCAGCAAGCCCTAATTATTCTTGGCTTTACGGGAATAGCCGGAATAGTTGGAATATTTGCTTGGTGGAGATTTGCCGAGCAACAATAAACGTGTGAAGGGAAAAAACAAAAACCATATCAGTACTGTTGACCCCAAATAACGACCATTCTCCAAAATAAAAGCTTGGTAGTTGGCCTCGCCAACCATGCCGGCGCTGCATTCAGCAGCGCTGACCATTTCCCGCCAATCAGGGCAGCCTGTCAAATTTGTTTTCTTGGGCATCGATTAACGCCAGCTTGTAATTGAGCTTTTCCAGCGTTTTTATCAGTCGTGCTATTTGTTCCTCCACTCTGCTTTTTTGGTTGGCCAGCATCGTTTTTCTTAAAGGAAGTGTTCGATCCCCGCTCTTGTACAGCTCAACATATTGTTTTATTTCCGCCAAAGGCAAACCTGTTGAACGAAGCGCTTGTACCATCTCTACACAATCGACGTAGTGGTCGTTGAATTTACGCACCCCGTTAGCATCCCGGTCAACCGCCGGCAATACGCCTTCCTTCTCATAAAAACGCAACGTATACGGGTTAATGCCCGTTTTTTTCACCACTTCTTTCATCGTATAAGCCATAAGCGTTCTTCACCGCCTTTGAGTGTTAGAGTTACTTTCATTTATTTTACAATCTGAACTTGCTATCAGTCTATCATCCCCTTGTCCATAAGGGATCGAGTTTTGGATTTGACTTAGAGCGGCTTCAACCCGGTAAGCTAAGGAAGAAAACAAAAATGATGAAGAGGAGGATCTTCAATGACCAAAACGGTATTGATTACCGGGAGTTCGACCGGACTAGGGAATACGGCAGCGAAGAAGTTTGCCAATGAAGGATGGAACGTGGTTGCGACGATGCGCAAGCCGGACCGGCGCCTGGCGGAGGAAAATCCCGAGCGGATTTTCGTAACCGAACTTGATGTGACTAAGCCCGCCACCATCGAGGCGGCGATTGCGGCAGGGATCGCCAGGTTCGGCCGGATCGGCGCCGTCGTGAACAACGCCGGAGTCAGCATCCTATCGATCTTTGAAGCAACACCGATGAATGTGATCCGCGGGATTTTTGAGACCAATGTCTTTGGTGTCATGAACGTCATCCAGGCGATTACCCCTTATTTTCGCGAGCAAGGGGGCGGAACCATCGTCAATGTCACTTCGAACGTGGGTTTTGTATCCAATCCGCTTCTGACGGTCTATGTGGCCACCAAGCATGCCGTCGAGGGGCTGTCGGAATCGCTGTCGTACGAGCTGGAATCGCAAAATATCTCCGTCAAACTTGTGGAACCCGGAGCTATGCGAACCACGAATTTCGCGTCGAACACCATGGCCGCCGCTAAAGACGTATCCATTCCACAAGCGTACAAGTCTTATTTTGATCATATGATGAACTCCATGATGAATTATCCGTTTGATAATGCGGATGAGAACCAGGTTGCGGATCAGGTTTACGCCGCTGCGTGCGATCCGTCGAACCGGCTGCGTTATCTCGCGGGTCCGGACGCGGAAGAAACGGCTAAACTGAGATGGTCCCAGTCGGAAGAAAAATACATGGCAACCATGCGGGATCTGCTGGGACAAACGGCGTGGCGAAACAGCCAGGGGTGACATTCAATGAAAATGGAAGAAAGAGTACATCCGGAACTTAAAAATATGTTTTCCCTTTTACCGGAAGCCGTTTACACCAGGGAGAATTTAGCGGCCAAAAGGCAAGAGATGCAAGAGTTTGCTGCCGGTACGGCAGCCTCGCTGCCTGTTAATGACGCAGTTCTGACCTCGGAAAGATATGTTCCGGGCGCGGCGGGGGATCCGGATGTCCGGATCAAAATTTACGAACCGAAAGTGAAGAATGGACCGCTTCCGGGCGTTCTGTATATTCACGGCGGCGGCTATATCCTCGGTTCTGCCGATATGATGGACCCCGTCTTGCAGCATCTGGTATCGGAAATCGAATGCGTCATCGTTTCCGTGGATTATCGGCTGGCTCCGGAGCATCCTTTTCCGGCTCCGCTTGAAGATTGCTACGCCGCACTTCAATGGTTCTCCGAACACGCTGAAGAACTGGGGAGCGATTCATCCAGAATCGCGGTCGTGGGCCCCAGTGCCGGCGGCGGATTAACGGCTGCCGTTTCCCTTTTGGCAAGAGATCGAAACGGCCCTTCGATCCTGTTCCAAATGCCTCTTTATCCGATGCTTGACGATCGAATCATAACCAAGTCCAGCAATGAAATCACGGATGACAGAGTGTGGAGCAAAGCCAAAACCCAATTGGCATGGGAAATGTATTTAGGGGAACAAGGTGAAGCATCTCCATATGCCGCACCGGCGCGTGCAGCCGATTTGTCGGGACTTCCGCCTATGTACACTTGTGTCGGTGACCTGGATCCGTTTCGCGATGAAACCATCGACTATGTGCTAAGGCTTACGCAGGCCGGTGTACCAACGGAATTTCATTTGTATCCCGGATGTTTTCAAGTTGAGTCCGTATAATTGTGTAAAAACAGCATCTCTCTAAAA